>CBDCFO010000001.1:0-44519 GCA_965216215.1 Bryobacterales bacterium
CTGTTCCCCCGCTCCGCTCTCCCGACCACGCGGCGACGATCGGCAACCGCTCGGCCGTGGCTGCCAGCTCAGGCCGGTCGGAGTGCCCAGCCGCCTGCTCCCGCCTCCACGCGGCAGACCTCCGCCGCTCGGCGACTGCTGCTGGCCTCGCGGTCAAGGCGCACTACGACGTCGATCGCCGTGGGGAGGGCGGCGCAAGCGGCCTCCCACGAGAAGCCGTCCGCCAGGCTCCATGTCGCGAACTGACGGAGTGCCGTCTCGGCCGAGGTCGCGCCGATCCCAAGCAAGCTACCGTGATGGCGGCCGTCGCCTAGTGCCCGCAGAACCTCTCCGGCCTCGGGAGGGCACACGTTGGCGAAAACGAGGCGCCGGGGCGAGTCCCGGAGCGCTCGCGCCACGGCTTCGCGAGGCGCTTCGGCAGAGTCGCCGCGCCGCAGGGGGACAAACTCGCGGAGCGGACCGTCCAAGTCCAGCTCTTCGCAGTCGTCCAGGACAAGCACGGGCTCGTTGGACGGGAGCAGGCGTGCCAGCGCCTGCAGCAGGGTTGTCTTGCCTGCCCCGGTGATGCCGGTCACGAGCACGTTGCGCCCTTGGCTCAGGCACGGGCCGCAAGCCTCAAGCACTCCGGGGGGCCATGCGCCCATACCGAAAAGGTCTCTCGATACGTGGGTTGCCATAGAACCCACGCTAGGCGCGCGGCATCCGACTGGCAAGCACTCTCGGTCTCCTAACGCCTCCGTGCTCGACGTCCCACCCCCTGAATGACCCCACGGCGCGGCATCCAGCGGTCGAGGGCAAAGAGCAGTCCCTCAGCCAGCGGGATGGCAGGGTAGCCGAAACGACCGTTTTGGTGACAGAGGAGCCTTTTCCAACGAGAGATGAGCCCGAAGGGGGCTCTCCAGGAGGTGTGGGAATCATCGGAGGGTGATCTTGCATCTCGATCTGGAGACTCATTCGAGCCTGGACGATCTGCGCGGGTTTCTCGCGGGCAACGCGGACGAAACGGTCCTGGTGCCGGAGCGGAAGCGGGCCTACGCGGATATCGGACGGGTGTTGCGGCGGTTCTCGTATTGGCGGCTGGAGCGGGCGGACAAGGGCCTGGTGCGCAGCTATCTGGTGCGCACAACGGGGCTGTCGCGGGCGCAGCTGGCGCGGTTGATCGCCCGCTATCTGGCCGACGGGGAACTGGCGGACCGGCGCCGGGGCGCGGCCAAGCCGTTCCGGCGCAAGTACGAACGGGCGGACATCCTGCTGCTGGCCGAGACCGACGAGTTGCACGGGACGCTGTCGGGCCCGGCCACGCTGGCCATCCTCAAGCGCGCCTGGGAGGTCTTCGGCGACGAGCGCTTCCGGCGCCTGGCCGGGCTGTCGAACGGGCATCTGTACAACCTGCGGAAGAGCCTGGCCTACCTGCGGCGGGTGGGCCGCAAGGACCCCACGCACCCGGCCGGGGTCACGATCGCCGAGCGGCGGCCGCCGCGCCCGGAGGGGCAGCCGGGCTACCTGCGGATCGACACGGTACACCAAGGGGATCTCGCTAAGGTCAAGGGCGTCTATCACATCAACGTGGTGGACGAGGTGACGCAGTTCCAGTTCGTGGGCAGCGTGGAGCGGATCTCGGAGCACTACCGGCTGCCGCTGCTGGAGAAGCTGCTGGAAGCGTTCCCGTTCCGCATCCGGGGTTTTCATTCCGACAACGGGTCCGAGTTCGTGAACTACCAGGTGGCGGCCCTGCTGGAGAAGCTGCGGATCGAGCAGTTCACCAAGTCGCGGCCGCGGCGCAGCAACGACAACGCGCTGGTCGAGAGCAAGAACGGGACCGTGGTGCGCAAGCATCTGGGCTACGGGCACATCCCGGGCCGGCACGCCCGGCAGCTGGACCAATTCAACCGCGAGGTGCTCTCGCCGTACCTGAACTACCATCGCCCCTGCCACTTCCCGAGCGAGCAGGTCGATGCGAAGGGCAAGGTGCGCAAGCGCTACCGGCGGCAGGACATCCTGACGCCGTACGAGAAGCTGAAGTCGCTGCCGGGGGCGGCGGACTGCCTCAAGGCGGGGATCGACTTCGCGCAACTGGACGCGCAGGCCCGCGCCCTGAGCGACAACGAGGCGGCGCGGCGGCTGAACGCGGCGCGCGACGAGCTGTTCGCTGCGATCCGCAGCGAGGCGGCGAACGCAGCCTGAAGGGCCCGTTCAGGCTTCTATGTTGGTCAGGGTGCGCCGTGGACCTAGTCTTTGACTACTCTGGACTGGGTTGCGAAGCCCGGCGTCCAGCTCCGTTGGATGGCCGGGGAGCCATCCGCACCCCCTGCGGCTTAGCGGGGGGCGAGGGCCGACCCGGGGGCCTGCAGACCCCCGGGTCGGGCGGCGGGTCGGACCGTTTCAGGCTGGATTCGAGGAATCGGAAATGAGCTTGGTCGGCCCGCCGCAACCATCCCCCCGAGGCCTGGACGAAAGGTTGGGCGCGAGGCCCGGATTGACGAGAAGCCAAGGCCGGGGGATGACTCGCATTCACTGTACTGCAATTCGGAGGAACTCGAATCATGAATGACATGGAACTCGCTGCGACGGACCTCGTCGCTGGCGTGGATGTCAGCAAGGCCCAGCTCGACATGCAGGTCGAGCCGGGCGCTGCCACCCGCAGCTTTCCCAACGCTGCCGGCGGCTGGCGCGCGGCGCGCGACTGGCTGCGCGGGCTGGGCGTGCGGCGCGTAGTGCTCGAGCCAACTGGACGCTACCATCGGGCCCTGCAGCGCTGCCTCGACGAGGCCGGCCTGGAGATCGTCCTGGCCGACCCGCTCCAAGCCCGGCAGTTTGCGCGCAGCATGGGTCGGCTCGCCAAGACCGATCGCATCGATGCCGCCATGCTGGCTCTCTTCGGGCGCCTGCCGGGCCGGCGCCGGGCGCTTCCATTGGAACGCAATCTCCAGCAGCTGAAGGACTTGCTGTCGGCCCGAGCCGCCTGTGTCGAGGACCGGACAAACCGTCGCAAACGCATCGCCGAATTCGATCCCGGACCCGCGGCGGCCGCGCTCGGCCGCCTCAACGAGGCTACCGACCGCGAGATCGGTGTGCTCGACCAGGCCATTGCCAAGGCCCTCGAAGCCGACGAAGCCCTGGCTCGCCGCGCCGCGATCCTGCGGTCCGTCGCGGGTATCGGCCCCGTCACTGCGGCTGTGCTTTGCGCCGACTTGCCCGAACTCGGCAGCATCGGCCCCAAGCAGGCCGCGGCCCTGGCCGGCACGGCGCCGTTCGCCAGCGACAGCGGCGCATCCCACGGCGCTCGCCACATCCGAGGCGGGCGACCCCGACCGCGCAAGGTGCTCTACATGGCCGCCATCGCCGCCCGCCGTTCCAACCCCGACATGCGCGCCGTCTACCAGCGGCTGGCCGACCGCGGCAAGCCCCATAAGGTCGCAATAACCGCCGTCATCCGCAAGCTTGTCGTGCTCGCCAACGCCTTGCTTCGCGACGACCGCCTCTGGCAACCGGAGGTCCCAGCCAGGGCCTGAATACTGGCTCGCTCCCGACAGGTCCTCCGCCCAGCGGCCCGAGGCGTAACCGAAGACCGAACATTCGAGCCGTGCAGAACACGCAAGCTAGATTCTTTCTGGCAATCCCCGAAATATCCCTTGACATCGAACACGAAAGCTCATGTCTCATTGGAAACAAGGCTGGTTGGCAAAACGGCAGCTGGTAACGTTACCATTACCAGTGGCGGGAACTTGCCTGGAAGTCTGCCCGGCAGCGTTCTGCGGACTGCCCGCAAGGGCCGCCTCGCGCCTGCTCGCGATACCGCGACGCGCCCGCGCCCTGTGCGACTGCGGAATCCCGGCTCAGGCTGTGTCCGCTTCCCGCTCCCGGCGCTCCAGCCACGTGAGCCGACGGCCTTAGCCTCCCGACCGCGCCCTCCGACCGCGCCACCTCGTCGCGCAACGCGTCCAGGCGGGCCTGCTGCGCCGCGAGCGCCCACTGCACCGAGGCGGCTTCCCAATGAGTCTACAGAACCTCGTGCGCCGCATCCGGCATCCGAGCCCGCACCTTGCGCCGTCGCTTCCCGCAGCGGGCACAGCGCCGGGGCTGCGGCCCCCGTCGCGGCCTCTGCAAGGCCTCTCCGCAGTCCGCGCACACCAAGGGGTGTCCAGCGACAACTATTCTTGCCGGTGGCGACAACTAGAATTGCCGGTTGTGCTCCGTAAGTTGGAGGGCGGCAGAGGGAGCCCGAAGGGCGACCAATGCAGCCCTCGGATAGTAGCAGAGGGAGGGGGTAGCAGGGGGAAGCGCAGCCTCCCCCTCTCTGGGAGAGCAAGGCAGTCGGCAGTGCGAGAGGGGCCAGGGGGCGAGCCCCCTGGCCCGGAATTCGGCGCCGTTGGTCGGCTGCTTTTTTGGCGATCGTGTGACCGCCATAGCGGGGAAAGCGCGCGCGCTGTGGAACCGCCCCGGCTGGAGGCATTGCTGGAAGCGCTGCACGGCTACCTCTTCTCGCTTGCCTCGCCCTGGCGCCGGCGCGCTTGCTCGGCCCGGTAGCTGGCAATATCGAGTTCCAGAATCACCGAGTGGTGCACCACCCGGTCGACCGCCGCCGCCGCGGTCATCTTGTCAGGGAAAATGCTCTGCCATTGCGAGAAGACCAGATTGCTCGTCAGCATCACGCTGCGGCGCTCGTAGCGTTGCGCCAGCAGTTCGAAGAGCACTTCCATCTCGGCACGGTCCTGCCGGACGTAGCCGATGTCGTCGAGCAGCAGGCACTCGAAGCGGTCGAGGCGGTCGAGCTCGCGGCTCAGCCGTAGTTCGCGCTTGGCCCCGGCCAGGCGCTCGGTCAGCGCGCGCGCCGGGGCGAACAGCGTCGAGTGGCCACGCTGCACCAGTTCGGCACCCAGCGCCGCCATCAGATGGGTCTTGCCCGCGCCCGGATTGCCGAAGACACACACATTGACGGCGTCGGCCAGGAAATCCCCCTCGCACAGCACTGGCAGGCGGCCCCTCACGCCTTTGGGAAGACGCAGCAAGTCCAGCGTTTCCAGCGTCTTGCCCCGCGGCAGCCGGGCTTCCTTGGCCAGTCGCGCCACGCGCCGGTCGGCCCGCTCGACCGTCTCGACCGCGGCCAGTTCCGCCAGGTAGCGCAACGGGTCCCAGGCCTGCTTGCGGGCCTGTTCCGCCAGCCGTTCGCAATGCGCCGCGAACGACGGCAGGCGCAACTCCTTCAGGCGTCCTGGCAGCGCTGCCAGCTCCGGCCCCTTCACGACAGCCCCCGCGTGTCCGCCAGCAACTCGTCGTAGACGTCCAGGTCTGGTTCCGCGATGCGCACCTCCGGCGCCTCCGGCCGCGGCGGTGCCGCGGCCGCCCGGACGCGCTCGAACGACGGCCGCTCGCCAGCCTCCAGGCAGCCCTGCAGGGCCGCCTCCACACGGGTCTCCAGCGTCGTCGCCGCCAAGTGCAGGATGCGCACGTACTCGAGATCCGCGTGCCCCTGCGAGCGCCCCTCGCAGAGCTTGTCATAGGCCCGCCGGAAGGCCTCTGACGGAAACATCTCCTCGCGGTAGCGGTATTGCGCGAAGGCCCCCGGCTTGCGCAACAGCGCGTGCGCCACGTGCCGGTAGTCCACCCGGCCCGGCTGCTTGCCCAGCGCCCGGTCGTGGCGCGCCACCAGTTTCCCGCCGTAGTGCAATTCGACGCGATCGGTGTACAGCCGCGCCGTCAGCTGCTCCCCGATCAGCCGCGACGGCACCGAGTACGCCTTGCTCGCCACCCGCACCACGCTCCCGCGCGTCACCGTGCGCCGCTCTTCCCGGTACACCGGCAGCCGCCGCGGCGGCAGCGGCCGCAACGCCGCCTGCTCCGCCGCCAGCCGCTCCCCGCGCCGGCTGTTGCGCTGCCCGGCGATCTCGTCCAGCAACCGCGCGTAGCGCTCCACGGAACTGAAATCGCGTGTCCCGCTCAGGCGCAGCCGCTGGTCCACCGCGGTCTTGAAATGCCCGTGCGCCGCTTCCACGTCCCCGTTCTCGTGCGCGTTGCCCGGATAGTTCCGGCTCGCCGCCAGCCCGTAATGCGCCAGGAACTCCTCGTACGCCCGGTTGAACGCCCGCCCGCCGGACTGGCGCAACTCGTGCGTCGCCGCCGACAGATTATCGGTCCGGTGCTCCCGCGGCACCCCGCCCAGCTCCCACAGGCTCTCCTGCAGTCCGCCGACCAGCGCCTCGAACGTTTCCGAGCTCGCGATCGCCACGCTCTCCCAGTTCGAGTACGGCAGCACGAAACGGTATACCAGGTGCTTGTACCGCTCGCCCCGGATCGTCACCCCCAGCGCGCCCATGTCGGTGAAGTCCGACTGGCACTGCGCCCCCGGCTCCCGCTCCTGCTCGAAATAGACTTCCCGGTCCGGACCCTGCCGCACGCGCCAGGCCCGGAATCGCCGCTGCAACGTCCGCAACTGCCCGGACTGCAATTGCCCCGGATGGCGCCGCTGCAGCTCCTCGAACACCACCTTCGCCTGCAGCCCCGGGTCCGCTCGCAGCAGGGCCTCCGCCTCTGGCCACAGCGCTTCCAACGGATCCTCCCGCGTCCGCCAGTGCCGCGCTGGACTGGGGTCGCTCGGAAGCTTCCCGCTATCGCGCCATTTGCGAGCCGTGCGCTCGCTCATGCCCGCTTTCGCCGCCGCCGTTGCCAGCGGCTTGTTCCTTCTTAGTTCCTTCATCAGTAGCCTCACTTGTTGGTTTTTGATCAACGCCTCCACCCTCCCTGGGAAGGGTCGAGTCTAGCCGCCAACTACGAGGCTCACCCGGAACTTTTAATTGTCGTTACCCGGAATTTCTAATTGTCGCTGGACAAAGGGGGCCCATACCACAATCCCAGCAAAACAACGACTCATCTGAGTCATTGTTATCCGGCTGCCCGGGGACTGGCCGTAATAAAACAAAAACTGTCGAGAATGTGCCAGGGGGACAAGCCCCCCTGGCACCCTCCCGGGCCTGCTCGGCCCTCACCGCTGATTCGTAATCGGGATGGGGGATATGGTGGAAAATCTGACGTTGGGACACGGAAACTGTGGCGGATTGCCGCAGAGAATCGGATCTTGTTGCGGTGCTGAAAGCGCTGGGAGGGGGGCAACGCCGAGCAGGGAGCACCGCCAGCCGCAATTAGGCGCAGGGGGGCCGGCCGCCATGCCGTGACGGACCTGACTCCGGGGCTGCGGAGCGGCATCCGCGCTAACCGGGATGCAACAGCAGTTGCAGCGCCTCGTCACGGTTGCCCGCGTAGTACGTTTGCGCGTTCGGCACCGTGTCGTCTGGCCGTTGCGACAACAGCAGCGCCAGCGCCAGATTGTTCAGCGCCGCGGCGTTGGATGGACCGTGACCCGTGCGGATGCGGCTAGCGTCCTCTCCCAGGGAGACATCGCGGCGATAGTGGTTGGCGCTCTCCACCTGCCAGTGACCGCGCTGCAACGCCAGCAGGTCCTGAGCCGATGCGGCCTGCTCCGCCAGCGAGGTGATGCCGTAGCTGTAGCTGATCGACACCGGGCTGCCCGGCCGTTGGCAGGTCTCGTGCTGGATGCGGTACGCCTGCTTGGCATGCGGGTACGGCAGCAGTTTTGGATGGGGCGTGAACACCTCGATCGAGCGCCGCTCCCAGTGTTTGTTGCGCGAGCGCTGCCAGCGCTTTTCCTGCCAACTCCGCTCCGCGCCCAGTTCCCAGTTCAGCTCCGTCAGCGTGGCCCAGGTTTGCGGGCAGTTGCCCTTGATGCGCACCAGCACCTGCCCGCCGTGCTGCTCGATGATCGCCCGCTGGATCTCCTGCCCCGCATGTCCGGCGTCCAGCGTCACCGTCCGTCCGCGCAGATCCACCTCCTCCAGCAACGCCCGCAAGGCACCCTGCTCGCCGCCTTCCTCGCGGTAGCTGCGGCTCGCCAGCGGCAGGCCCGTGACATGCTCCACCAGCGTCACTGTCTCCCAGTGCAGCCCCTCCGCCGTCAGCCGGTTCGCCCCGCGGATGCGCTTGCCGTCCGCCGCCAACGCCTGCGGCTGCGGCACCAGGGGCTGCGTCCAGCGCTGGATCACGCGCTCCAGCGAGGCCGGATCGGTCCGCTCCATGACCCGCTGGAAGGTTGTGTCCGAGGGCGTCACGTACTGCCGATCGCGCTCGTCCCAGCGGCACCCCAGCGCCCGTAACTCGTACTGCTTCAATGTCTTCGAGTACGCTTCCGCCGCCCTCCCGCCGTGCTTGCCCGCCAGCTTTGCCAGTACCAGCAGCGCCAGCACCACGCCCAGTTCATGCCGCCTCCCGTGGCGACTCCGACTGTCCTCCACCGCCTGCAACTGCGCCCGCAACGACCGCAGTTCCGGCTCCCCGTAGCGCACCTCCACCGGCCGACAACCCCACTCCTCCCGGTTCTCCGGATCCGCCAGCCGCTCCCGCGCCCCCGCCTGCAACTCATACACCAGCATCACCTTCCGCTGCCCGTGCTTGTCGGTGTACTTCCCGTTCGACCGCGCGTACCCCTCAATCCCAGCTTGATCCAGTTCGACGCCAGATACACCAGATACTTCTGCGGCTCGACGAACGTCTCCGCCAACTCCAGCGGATGCCCCCAGTGCGCCAAGGCGCGCTCAGCCGCCGCAGATTCAACAGCAGGCGCGAGGCCAGATTCTTTACGCCCGTACCCTCCGGTAACATGACGAAGCGTGTGTTGTTGGCGATCAGGTGCAAGCGCTGGAACTGCACGGCCTTGTGCCAGCCCAGCCACTGCTCACGCGGCCGGCACTGGAACACCCCCGTTTGCCAGCCCAGCAGCGCCAGCCACTCGCCCTGCCATATCGCGACATAGCGCAGCCCGCGCCCCGCGAACTGCTTGAACCCCAACGGGTGATGCTGGTCCATCAGCGCATCCCAGCGCCGGCGCTCGTCTGGCCGTGCCAGTCGCAACGTGACCTCCTTGACCACCGGCACTGTTGCGGAACCCCTCTGCGTGTCCATACTCCATGCACGAATGCGCGGAAAATAGCCAGTCCCTCGGCTAACTGCTTGGGCCTGAGGTTACGCCGTCGAATAAAGAATCAGCCGTGGCTCGGCCCTCCCCCTGCCACCCCCTCCCCAAGGGTGTATGATCTACTCATTCCCGCTTCCTCTCCTCGGCCTCCTTCAGGCTCATCTGTGAATTGGAAAGGACTCCTGACGTGCGGAGTTCCTAGAATGGGAACTGGACCCCGGTTCCCGGACCCCAATGGCTCGGCAGCCGCGCCCCTCGACAGCAATGTCAGCAAGCGCTGCATCCAGCCCAGGTCCGGTCAAGCTCTTCGACTTGATCGGGAACACCCCCCTCGTAAGCCTCGAGCCGCTCGTTGGCAGCGACAGCCGCGTGCGCCTCTTCGCCAAGGCGGAGCACATGAACCCGGGTGGCTCGGTGAAAGACCGGCCGGCTGCCAACATGATCCGGTCCGGCGAGCGCGACGGGTTGCTCGTTCCAGGCAAGACGATGAAAGACCGGCCGGCTGCCAACATGATCCGGTCCGGCGAGCGCGACATCGCAACACGGGGATCGCATACGCAATGATCGGAGCCGCGAAGGGGTATCCGGTCAAGCTGTTCCTGCCGCGCAATGCCTCTCCCGAGCGCAAGCGGATCCTCAAGGCATTCGGTGCCGAGCTCGTGCAAACGGATCCCGCCCTGCAGACTGACGGCGCGATCCTGGCCTGCCGGGCCGAGTACGAAGCGCATCCGGAGCGGTACTTCTACCCGGATCAGTACGGCAACCCGGCCAACTGGCAAGCCCATTACAAGACCACGGGACCGGAGATCTGGAGCCAGACCGGAGGTGCGGTCACGCACTTCGTGGCTGGCTTGGGGACGAGCGGCACGCTCATGGGGGTGGGCCGCTACTTGCGGGAGCAAGAACCCTCGGTACGCATCGTCTCGCTGCAACCTTCGAGCGGATTTCACGGGCTCGAGGGACTCAAGCACATGGAGACTTCCATCCAGCCTGGAATCTATGATCCTGAGCTAGCCGACGACGAAGTTTTCGTCGATACTGAGGATGCCTACGAAATGGTCCGCAGACTGGCCCGCCAAGCGGGCCTGATGGTTGGCATCTCATCCGGCGCGAACGTGCACGCGGCCCTGCGGCTCGCAAGCGGGCTGAGCGAGGGCGTGATCGTCACTGTCCTCTGCGACGGTGCCGAGAAGTACCTCAGCGAGCGTTTCTGGGACGATTGAGGAGGTTTCGATGCTGCGGATTGCCAGAATCCCCTTCTCGATCATGAAGGCGCATGCCGAGGCGGCCTATCCCAACGAATGCGTCGGAGCGATGCTCGGCCGCACTGGCGGGGATGCCAAGTGCGTGATCCTTGCGATGCCTCTCGAGAATTCCGCAGAGGGATCCCAGGCGGCCTTCTACCAGCTCTCGAACGACAGCTTGCTTGCTGCTGACAAGGCTGCGCGGCAAATGGGTCTTGACATGATCGGCATCTATCATTCCCATCCCGATGCCGACGCGTACTTTTCGGATACCGATTTGAAACACTCCTGTCCCTGGTACTCGTTCGTGGTGCTGTCGGTCAAGGCGGGCCGCTACGACCACTCCAACAGCTGGCTGCCGGATTTCGAGCAGACTCGAGCCGAACCAGAGGAGCTGGACGCGGCCGAGTAGCCTCGGTCGGCCATCGGGTCGGACGGAAGACCGCACATTCATGAACATCACGAACCTCCACGTCCGAGATATCCGCTTCCCAACCTCGCAGGACCTGTCTGGATCCGACGCGATGAATCCGGACCCGGACTATTCGGCGGCGTACGTCGTGGTGGAAACGGACTCCGGACTTTGCGGGCATGGCTTGTCCTTCACCCTGGGACGAGGCACCGAGATCGTCGTTGCCGCCGTCCAGGCAATGCGTTCCCTGGTCTGCGGCCGGTCGCTGGAGGAGATCACGGCAGACATGGGTGGGTTCTGGCACCGCATGACCGGCGATTCGCAGCTTCGCTGGATCGGGCCGGACAAAGGCGCCGTCCATCTGGCGACGGCGGCGGTCGTGAACGCAGTATGGGACCTCTGGGCGAAGAGCGAGGGCAAGCCGGTGTGGCGGCTCGTCGCCGACCTGAGCCCGGAGGAATTCGTCCGGCTTGTCGACTTCCGCTATCTCACGGACGCCCTCAGACCCGAGGAGGCGCTCGCGATCCTGGAGCGCCAAGCAGACGGCAAAGCCGCGCGGATCTCCCAAATGGAAGCGGAAGGCTATCCGGCCTACACCACCTCGGCGGGCTGGCTCGGCTATTCCGACGACAAGGTCCGAGCCCTGTGCCGGGACGGCCTCAGTCGGGGATGGGACCGGTTCAAGATCAAGGTGGGAAGGGATCTCGCCGACGACCGGAGACGGTGCGCCATCATCCGCGAGGAGATCGGGGCGGAAGGCGTGCTGATGACGGATGCCAACCAGGTTTGGGATGTCGGGGAAGCCGTTGCCTGGATGCGCGAACTGGCACCGTACCACCCGCTCTGGATCGAGGAGCCCACGAGCCCGGATGACATCCTGGGGCACAAGGCGGTCCGGGAAGCGCTCAGGCCTTTTGGCATCGGAGTGGCCACGGGGGAGATGTGCCAGAACCGGATTCTCTTCAAGCAGTTCCTCCAGGCCGACGCCATCGACTTCGTCCAAGTCGATTCAACGCGCCTCGGCGGGGTCAATGAGGTTCTGGCCGTGCTCTTGCTTGCGGCGAAATTCGACAGGCCCGTCTGCCCCCATGCTGGCGGTGTCGGTCTGTGCGAGTACGTCCAGCACCTGGCGCTGATCGATTTCATCTGCGTTTCCGGCAGTCTTGAGAACCGAGTGCTCGAATACGTAGACCATCTTCACGAGCACTTTCTCGATCCCGTCATCATGCGGGAGGGCCGCTATGTTCCCCCGCATTGTCCCGGCTACAGCATCGAGATGAACCGCTCGTCTTTGGTGGAATACGAGTTCAAGGGCGCCCCAGCTTTGCGCTAAGCTACCTGCATAGGAGTCGTCAATGCCACTAACAGTTGCGATGAACCGCAGGGACTTGATGCAAGTCTTGGGGGGCGGGCTCGCCAATGTAGGTCTCGCTGCTGTCCTGGCGGGGGATCGGGCGCTCGCAGCCACTCAGGGTAGCGACGCTCCTGTTCCGCATTTCGCGCCCAAAGCGAAGAGCATCATCTCGATTTTCTGCTATGGCGGACCCAGCCAGGTGGACACATTCGATCCGAAACCTGAACTGGACAAGCACGCCGGCAAGGTGATGTCCGGTGTGGGCGAGGTCGTCGTCTCGCAGGGCAATCCTGGCGGGCTCATGCCTTCGCCGTGGAAGTTCAAGAAATACGGGCAGAGCGGAATCGAGGTTTCCGATTTATTCCCGCAGGTGGCCGGGCACGTCGACGACCTGGCGGTGATCCGGTCGATGTATACATCCTCCAACGATCACGGACCGGCCTTGTACCAGATGAACACGGGCACGGTCCTGGCGGGCCATCCCAGTGTCGGAAGCTGGCTCACGTACGGCTTGGGTTCCGAGAACGAGAACCTGCCCGGGTACATCGTATTCACGGACCACCGCGGGGGGCCGATCAACGGGCAGCCGAACTGGGGCGCAGGCTTCATGCCGGCAGCATTCCAGGGAACACAGTTCCGGTCCACGGGCGATCCGATCGTTGATCTCCGGCCGCCGAAAGAAGTCAGCCGCCAGCGCCAGAGGAAATGGCTGGACCTGCTGCGGGACCTGAACCGCGAGCATCTAGCTCTGAACCCCGAGGACAACGAGCTTTCGGCGCGCATCCAGTCCTACGAACTCGCCTACAACATGCAGGTCCACGCGACCGAGGCGATCGATATTTCGAAGGAGACCGAACCGACCCGGCGGATGTACGGCCTCGAAGACGAGCGCACGCGGTATTTCGGGCGACAGGCGCTCATGGCCCGGCGCCTGGTCGAGCGGGGCGTGCGGGTAGTGCAGCTCTATTCCGGCGGGGGGAACCACGAGCCCACGTGGGACCAGCATTGGTCGTTGAAGCATTTCCACACGATGCACGCCGGCGAGACCGACGGGCCAATCGCGGGCCTGATCGCAGATCTGAAGCAGCGCGGGCTATTCGACTCAACACTGATCGTGTGGCACGGGGAGTTCGGCCGGATGCCGATCAGCCAGCGACTGGACGGCCGCGACCATAACCCATACGGCTTCACTGTATGGCTGGCTGGCGGCGGCATCAAGGGCGGCACGGTGGTTGGAGCAACCGACCATTTCGGGTACAAGGCAGTCGAAAATCGCAAGTCGGTCTATGATCTGCATGCCACCCTAATGCACCTGATGGGCCTGGATCACGAAAGACTGACCTACCATCACAACGGTCGCGACATGCGTCTGACCGATGTGCACGGCAACCTGATCCAGGAAATCCTGGCCTAGGCGGAGCGTATTTCCGGCAACCGGATCCCGCGCTAGCGCGCGTTGCGGCCTTGCCTCGCCGCGCGGCGCTGCTGTTGCTTCATTTCCTTCTCGTCAATCAGAGTCAGGTTGAAGTTGACATCGATGAGGGTGATCACCTCGACGTCCTGGCCGTTCAGTCTCGTCGGGCGGTACCTCCATTGGGAAACGGCTTCGATCGCCGCCGGGGCGAGCATCGGGTGGCCCGAGACCAGCTTCACGTCCCGGACCGAGCCGTCCACAGCGATGACGGCCTCGAGCTTGACCGTGCCTGTCACGTAGTGCGTGAGAGCTTCTTCGGGATACTCAGGCTGGACCTTGCGCAGGATCCGGGCGTTTTGGATACGGCCTCCGACGCGGACCGGTGGGGGCAGCGGAAGCGTCCTGCCCGTGGTCGGGAACATGCCGAGGACACCCGCCGATCCCGGAACGCCCAAGCCACCCAGAAGCCCCTTCGCTGCGGCCAATCCGGAGATCGGGGATGCAATATCCCCGGAGTCGAACAGCACCGCGATTTTCTCGGGAATCGCGGACGGGGCTTGGAAGTCCGCTTGGTAGCGCACCCTCACGGGCTTCGGGGATGGCTGGACCCTGGGCGGCGCCGGCGCGGGTGGCGGCGGAACCGATAGCGCGAAGGACCTGCTAGCCCACGCAGTCGGATCGATCTCGTAGGTGTTGAGAAGCGGCAGCAGGATCAGACCGGCGACTCCGACGACCTGGAGCAACACAGATCCTGCGAAACTCCAACCCCGGCCCACCGCTGCCTCCGGGAGGCTGGACTGCTCGAACACTAGGGATCCCTAGTTGTCTTGGCCGACTTCCGGCTGCCTAGGTTACTTCGCATCCCGGCGTCCGGATCTGCTCCCTCGCCGCTGCCGGCGGTATCCGAGAGCAGGGGTCTGCGATCCATCGGGCTGCACCGCCGCTGGCGCGAAGGCGCCGGCGTTGGCCATCGTTCCAATGCAGTCGGAGAGAGCGGCGGACCGGGCCGATCCAAGCCGTCACCGAGTGCCACGAGCCGGTCGAAAACCCGGGTCTCGAACGGTGTGTGCAACTATACGACATCAATTGGGAATTGAATCAAAATAAATGCCCGCGAAGCCTTGATGCGAGGGCGACCCCTATCGCGACAATTTGCATTGAGCTCATTGCAAACAATGATGTTACGTGAATTTATCCATAGTCGTTCCCGTGAACGAAAGTTGTGTGCGTCGGAGCGCGCCGGCGTCGGCCATGCTACCCTAAAAAGCCTTCACACAATCTTTATTTTCCTAGTGCGCCGACGACCTGCCCCAAAGAGCGATTTTCCCGTTTCTCTGCCGTCCGTGGGCCCGGTGCCGGGCACGCAGGAGGCGCTGAATCGTGCCAGGCGCCTCGCCGTAATGGCGCTAGTCTCGGCTCTGGCGTACGGGCTGGCGGTCGACGATGCTACGGCCCAGGGTACTACCGTCACGCTGACGCTGGCGCCGACGAGCCTGTCGGAAGACAACGCCGTCGCAACCGAGGTCACGGTCACCGCCACCTTGTCCTCGATGCGAACTTCGAGCACGGTCATTACCCTGTCGCTTGCGGGAACTGCGACCAGGGGAACGGACTACTTGGTGTCGTCAACCCTGCCGCGCATTACGATCGCGGCAAATCAGACCGAGGCCAGCGTGATCGTGGTGTTCACACCGGTGGACGACACCTTTTGGGAGGGAGGCGAGTCCATCGAGGTGAACGGTCAGGCCGGGAGCAGTGTGGCCGTGCAGGGCGCCACGCTGCCGCTGGGGGACAACGAAAACCGGCCGAGCATCAGCCTCTTCTGGTCGCCTTCCTACACATTCTCTGACTTGAGAATTCCGGAAGAGAGCGCCACTCCGGTCAGCTACACCTTGCATGCGGAACTGTCAAGCGGCGCGACGCTCGAGACAGACACGCCAATCACTCTTTCCTTAGAGACCAACGGCGTCGCGGGAACCGATTACACGGTCACGGATCCGCTGCCGACCATCACTTTAGGGGCAGGCAAAACCACGGAAAGCGTGGTCATTGTCTTGACCTCGATAGACAATTCCGATGACGGCCCCCATCAGTTCTTCACTGTAAGCGGCACGGCGAACGACCACCGCGGGCAGGCCTTTGACGTTTCGGAAACACCAAGGATCATCCTGATCATCGACGACGAAGAGCGCCAGGAAGCCGTCTACATCACGCTCAGCGTCGACCCCGAGGTGGTCCGGGAACAGGAATTGGTCCAGAACGGCGGGAAGGACGTGACCGTTACGGCTCGTCTTAGCGGGGGCGGCCCGCTCGTTTCCCCTGTCGTCGTCAATCTAGACCTATATTCGGAGTGCGGTGTTCTCGCTGATACCAACCTCCCGGATCTTACCATCCCCGCTGGTAACTCGCTGAGCGGGCAGCAGACAGTGAGGCTGCAGGGCGTGACGAACCCCTCCATCAGCCAAGAGTGCATTGACTTTATTTCCAGCTCTTCGAGCTCCTACTCAGGCGGTAGCGCAAGCATCTTCATCGTGCCGTCTGCGCCTCCGGCAATACAATCCGTGAGGGTTCTAGAGAATTCGGCTTCGTCGGCCCCCCCTAGCGATATTGGCAGCGAAGGGGACAGCATAAGGTTCTACTTCAATTTCAACCGCAGTTTCAGGGTCAATGGCATCGGGAATAACCGAGCTCGGGTGACACTGACGTTCCAGCTTGGCGACGAAACCCGTACAGCTCAATGCTCGGGAACGGCTTCCTACGGGCAGATGATCTGCTCCTACACAGTGGCGGCCGGTGATCGTGATCTCGACGGTCTTTCTCTTGCCAGCAACGCGCTGACGATTGTGGGTTCAACGGTTGACTACTACGACGAATCGATTTCCTTCACGGTTAACACCACCATTCCTAGCGGCTATCTCCAAAGTGGCAGTCACTTCATGGTGCACGGCACCCCCAGGTCCTTCGAGCTCCTGGCCAGCATAGAATCCCTGCAAGAAGGGGTTGGACCAACCGAAATCACGGTCACCGCGACCCAGATCGCAGGACGCGAAGGCACGGTAGACATCTTGATTCCAATCGTCTTCGGCAAGGGCACGGCCGAGGAAGCCGACTACTCGGTCAGCAGCGGACCGCACGTGATCACCATCGAGGATGGAGAGCTGTCCGGCAGCACGACGTTCACCTTTACGGCGGAGGACGACCGGCTGCTGGAGGAGCGGACCGAAATCGTCCGAATCGAGGGTCGCGACGAGTACCCCTCCTTCGTGGTTGGCACTGGTCTGGCGCTGATTGATTCAACGACGATCCAATTGTCGGCTTCGCCCTTGCTCATCCAGGAGAATGGCGGCCCGCAGACCGTCATGGTCACGGCGGAACTGGGGGACCCGAACGACCAGACCCGCCCGCTTCCGACTATGGTTTCCCTGACTCTGTCCGGCTCGGCGGGCTCGGGCGACTACTCGGTTGCCGAGGACCTGATCGTGACCATCCCGGCATACCAGGGATCAGGCACCGCGACACTGACCTTCACGCCGGTCAACGACCAGCTGTTCGAAGGCGACGAGACCATCGTGATCATCGGCTCGACGGACCTTCTGGCTGTGCTCGGTACCCCGACGATCACGCTGCGGGACGATGACACGGATCCGGCAGTCATTCTGGAAGTCAGCGATCCAATCATTCTCGAGAGCGAGACGAGCGCGACCGATGTGACGGTGTCCGCGCGGCTGGACTCGGGCGAACCAGTGCGCCAGGTCGATACGGTCGTGACCCTCTCTCTCACAGGCACGGCGACCCTTGGTTCAAGCGGGGACTTCACGGCAGCGTGGGCTCCGCAGACCCGGCAGATCACGATCCCTCAAGGGCAGCGGGATGGCCAGTCGACGGTGACGTTGACTCTGAGGCCACGGCAAGACAGCCTGGCCGAGGGCGACGAGACAATTGTCGTGGAGGGCACCGCGACGGGCGATCTTGTCGTGCAGGTGGCGACTATCACCCTGGTGGACGACGAGGTGCCGGGCTTGGCCTTGGTACCGACCGTCCTGGAGGTTACGGAAGGGGAGTCCGCTCGCTATACCGTGGCGCTGACCTTCCAGCCGACAGAGCCAGTAGTGGTGACGATGACGACGGACCTGCAAGATACCGATCTGTCGGTATCCACGACGAGACTGCAATTCGAACCGAATCTCTGGAACCAGCCGCAGTCGGTGAATGTGACGGCTGAGCGAGACGCCGACACAGTCGCGGACGACAGCGTGATTCTGGTGCACGAAGCGACCGGCGGGGCCTACGATGGCGTCACGTCTTCTGTCACGGTAACGATCGAGGAGGCCGACGTGCCGATCGTGACGCTTCCGGGCCTCTCGGTGGCGGGCGGTTCCCGCCGGGAGGACCAAGGGCCGATCGATTTCACGGTGACGTTGTCCCCGGCGAGCTTGGACACGGTCACGGTGCAGTACGCGACCTCGTCTGCGACCTCGTCTGGATCGGCGACGGAGGGAACCGACTACACCGGAGCCCAGGGCACACTCACTTTCGATGGGGGGGATACGACGGAGACCGTGTCCGTCATCCTGAGGGACGACCTGCTGGACGAAGATAGCGAGGACTTCACGTTGACACTGAGCACCCCGACGAACGCCACCCTGACGACGGCGACCGCGACGGGAACGATAACGGACAACGACTCGGAGCCTGATGTGCAGCTCGACACGACGTCGGTGACTGTTGACGAGGGGGAGATCGCGTCGTTCGACGTGCGGCTGGGAGCGGCGAGCGGGAGGACGGTGACGGTGGACTTCGCGACGTCAAGCGGGACGGCGAGGCAGGGGACGGACTTCACGGCAGCGACGGGGACATTGACTTTCGGTCCGGGACAGCCCTTGAGCCAGACGATCAACGTGGCGACGACGGACGACCCTCTGGACGAGGCGGACGAGGAGCAGTTCACGCTGACCCTGAGAAACGCGCGGAACGCGAGCTTGGGGACTGCCGCGGCGACGGGGACGATTACCGATAACGACGCCCTGACCGCAGAAGTGAGCGCGGATGCGGAGAACGTGGTGGAGGGAAACAACGCGACGTTCACGGTGCGAGTGGAGGGAGGGACTTCCACGGCGCCGGTACAAGTTCTCTACACGGTGACCGGGACGGCGGAAGCGGGAGTGGACTACACCGCTCCGAGCGGAACGCTGACGATCGGCACGGGAGCTTCGACGGGCACGATCACGATCAGGACGTTGAGGGACGAGTTGACGGACGCCGGGGAGACGCTGGTCGTGGCCTTGAGCGAGGCAACCACGGACGGCAGGACCGTGACGGTGAACCCATCCGCCAGCGTGGAGACGGCGATAGCGGACCTCGGGACCGTGACGGTTTCGGTGATGGCGACAGGGACGAACGTGCCCGAGGGAGCGACGGCGGAGTTCGAGGTCGAGCTGTCGGACACTGTGTCGGACAACGTCACGGTGACTTGGGCGACTGCGGATGTGACCGCGACGGCCGGGGAGGACTACACGACCGGAAACGGAAGCCTCACATTCGTGGCGGGCGAGCGCTCGAAGACGGTTTCGGTGTCGACGATTAACGACAGGATCGACGAGCCGCTGGAGAGTTTCGAGGTGAGACTGACAGGGCAGGGCCTGCCTTCGGGAGTGGTCCTAGGGATGTCCAGAGTTCGGGTGATGATCGGGGATGACGACACCCGAGGCGTGACGCTAAGCCGGCGTTCGGTGAGGATTCTCGAGGACTCGTCTGGAACCTACGGCGTGGCGCTCACCTCGCAGCCGACGAACTTGGTAACGGTGACTCCCACGGTGACGGGCGATAGCGATATCACGGTGAACCCGGGGAGCCTGACATTCACCACGACCGACTGGATGGACGATAAGACGTTTACGGTCAGAGCGGCCTCCGATCTGGACTCGGTCGACGACGAGGCAACGGTAACGCACACGGTGGGAGGAGGGGACTACGCCAATGTGGCGGTCGGCTCGGTCGCCGTGATGGTGGACGATGACGAGGCTCCGGCAACGATGGTGGTCCTTACGGTGGATCCCCCGAGGGTGTCGGAAGATGCGGGCGAGACGACGGTGACCGTGACGGCGACTCTGGGTGGAAGCTTGCCCGCAGGCGCGCAAGTCGAAGTTACCGTGAGCAACGGAACCGCGACGGCTCCGGCGGACTACACGGCCAATCCGAACACGTTGACCGTGACGATTCCGGCTGGCCAGTCCAGCGCAGAGGAAACGTTCACCCTGAGACCGGTGCTCGAGCCCGACAACGTGGCGGTGGAGTGTGACGAGACCGTGACGATACGGGGGCGGGAGACGAGCGGCGCGAACCCTCCCCTCACCGTTGTCCCAGCGATCCTGATTTTGAGGGACCCGGCGAGCGACCCATTGCAGTGCACGCCGGTGAATCCCCGACCCCCCGGCCCAATCGGCCCGATCACTCCAACTGGCCCCAGTAGCCCGCTCACCCCACCCGGTCCGGGTGACGATGGAAGTGGCACGGGCGCCGGCGGCGGCAACGGAGGAGGGACCCTTCGATCCGATGCCATGGAATTGTTGCCGCCTACTCCGGGGAAGGTGGCGATCTGGACGGACCAGCTGGGGTACAGTTTCGGCCAGCAGGTGCAGTTGTACCGCTCGCTGGACCCGATGGGAGACGACAACGAATACTCGTTCTTCTACTACCTCGAGAACATCGGCACGGGCAAGCGCCGGTACTTCGCGCCCGGAATTCGAACGACAACGCTGCGCAACGAGGTGATCGACCATTTCGGATCGGGCGAAGCAGCGTACGAGATTGTCCCTATTCCGAGCGTCCATCAAGAGATGATCTGGGCCGGTGCCGTGTCGGAGCCCGGTCTATGGCATTTCGTTGCCGAGCTGCGGAATCCCGACGCAACGCAGAGGGTGAAGAGCGTTTACGCCAAATTCGTCGTGTCCTCGAATTCGACGAAAGTGCTGGGAGCGGACGGTAGCGCGACGGAGATCTCGATGGATCAGACCTGGACGGCAGATACGATCTACGAACTCCGGCAGCAGGTGTTCGTGAACGACGGAGCAACCCTTACGATCGAGGCCGGGACGCTAATCCGGAGCAGCGGGGTGAACGCCGCGGTCGTTGTCGAGTCGGGCGGCAGGATCATGGTTCAAGGGCGTCGCGAGGCACCCGTGGTCATGACCTGCGACGAGCCTGTAGGGCAGCGCGAGGCCGGCTGCTGGGGTGGCCTTATCCTTCTCGGCAACGCGCCGGCCGCCGATGCCGATGGCGTCGTGCCGGACTTGGTTCCGGAAACCCGGGCGGAGTTCGGCGGCGATGACGAGAACGATTCGAGCGGCACGTTGCGGTACCTGAGAGTGGAATTTGCTGGTGGCGGCACCAGTGCGGATGGTCGACCTGCCGGGATCGGCCTCTTTGGTGTCGGGGCCGGAACCGTGATCGATCACGTGCAAGCGCATGCCAGCTTGGATGACGGCATCCTGTTCCGTGGCGGCACGGCCCACTGCGGCTACTGCGTGGCGAGTGGCGCCCGCTCGGATTCGCTGGAATGGGCCCAGGGGTGGCTGGGCACCGCGCAGCATGTGTACCTCCAGCAGGGGCCGCAGGGGGACGCCGGCATCGAGGCTAGTGGCGCGACGGCGGCATCCGGCCTGCAGGCGACGGCGCGCCCTGCCCTGTACAACGTGACTCTGGTGGGCGGCGGGACGCTCGGAACGGACGCGTCAAGCGGAGACGGAGTGGAGCTCGGAGGGGCAGCGGAACTGACGGCCGCGAACGTGGTGGTGACCGGATTCGGCGGGTTCGCACTCGATGCGGGCACCGAGGCGGAGGCCTTGTTCGTGGATAGCACCAGCACATTGCGGAACGCCATTCTGCACGGGAACGGTAACCGGGAGGGAGAGGCTCAGATTGACGGAGACATCGGGTCATACGTGGACTTCATGGACATCGACCCTGAGCTGCGCAACGCTCGCTACGAAGCCAATCCCGACCCACGCCCCATGCACGGGTCCAGTGCGCTCGAGGTCGGGGCCGCAGCGACACCGCCCTCCGACGGCACATTTTCGCGCCAGACGCAATTCGTCGGAGCGTTCGGAGCGGGGAACTGGCTCGAGGAATGGACATTCTTTGGACCCGAATCGGATTACGCCATACCAGACGAGTCCGAAGATGATCCCTAGGCACCAGGAGGTCGCCCGAATTGCTAGTGACGCGGGCCGGTGGCTCTCAATCGCAGGCCTCCTGGCGAAAGGGACCTTGTTGTTGGAGCGTCGGCCGTTAGTCGAGGGGTTGCGTCAACGATGAGGCGGGTTCTAGCTATGTGCGGCATCGTCTGCTTGGAGCTGACGGTGCTGTTGGCTGCGGTTCCGGGACACGGCGCAGACAAATCGGCGCTTGGATCCCAGACACCGAAAGCGACGCTGATCCAGCCTCGACCCGCCAGGGCTGGATCCCAAGTAGCGCTGATGGCTGCCCGGAACGGGCGCGGCAGCCTGAACGTCGGCGCCAGCGAGCAGGCATCGCGCACCGGTGAAACGTGGCTCGCCAGGTCCGTGGAACCGGAACGGGTGGAGCTGACGCTGGGCACGAGCGGCGCGAGCATCACGCTCGAGATGGACGAGGATGGCCGCTACTCGGTTGCCTCGTCGATGGGCGTCGCGAGCTTTGTGTCAGCTCCTGACGGCACGCCGGTGCGTGTCACCGCCCGTAACGGCAACTCATACGCGCTCGCGAAGGACGCCAGCGGCGAATGGATGGCCACGTTTGTCCCTCCGTCCCCGGTCTCGGTGAGCCTTGGAACCAGCGGCACGAGCGTGGAGATCCAGCGAGCCGAGGACGGCAGCTACTCGGTCGGCGGGGAACTGCTGGCAGAAGGCGCCACTGCCGTCGCGAGCAACGGGGCGGTCTACGCGCTGACAAGAAACGAAGAAGGTCGCTGGACAGCGATGTTCGTTCCTCTCAAGACGACGGTTGAACTCGGCTCTAGTAGCGAGAGCGTCATCATCGAGACGGCCGAGGGTGGCGGCTATCTGATTGCGGGACAAGCGCTCGTTGACGGCGCGACGGTTGCTGCTGCAAACGGCAACAAGTACACGTTGGTGTTGGATGAGGCAGGCAATTGGACCGCAATGTTTGAATTGCCCGACCCGGTCTCGGTGACCCTGGGGGCGAGCGGTTCAAGTGTGGAGATCCAGCGAGCCGAGGACGGCAGCTATTCGATCGGCGGGAATCCCCTGACCGAGGGGTATACGCATATGGCGGCAAATGGGGAGCGCTACGCGCTTTCGATGAACGCCGAAGGCGACTGGATTGCAACGCACAAGGGTCTCGAGGCGATTGTCGTACTGGGTGCGAGTGGCGGCCGGATGACATTGGTTCGCGCAGAGGACGGCACCTACTACAGAGACGGGGCTGTGTTCGAGTCTGGGACGGTGGTAACACTCGCGAACAGCGTCCAGTACACGGTGGCCCTGGGTTCGGATGGTGCGTGGATGGCTTCCTTTGTCCCTCGGGAGGACTCGATCGCACTAGGCACGAACGGCAGGTTGACACTGACTCAGGCGGAGAACGGGACTTGGTCGACCGGTGACATGCGAGTCGACAATGGCGGCACTGTGAAGACGGACAACGGCGTCACTTACAGGCTTGCGTTTGTCAATGGCTTTTGGTCGGCGACCTTCGAACCGGAACAGAAGGAGATTGAGGGCACGGGGTTGATCGCTATGTCGCGCGAGGACAGGCGCGGCTATTGGGTTGAGACTTCGACTTTGCCAGAGAGCGGCGTCGGAGATGTGACAGTCGGTGGAGCCACGTATCACGTCTGGATGGATGGTGGACAGCTGAGAGGCATTCGGTTCGACAAGGCACCGCACGGTACCGATGCGGCCGACGCCAATTTCCAGGTTGGCCTGGCGAGTGGGGTTGCGGAGTTGAGCGCCGACGACGAGGGCACCGTCGCCAACGAGACTGGAACCGCGCTCAAGGTAGGAGGGAGCGAGTTCCCGCTCGCAGAGCTGCTCCGTTCGGGTGCTGTCAGGGTTTCGGGCGAGAATCTTGTCGGCATGGCTCGTGCAGAGGTCGCGAGCGCTCGCGCGGGCTTGGAGGCGCTCATACAGGCGCTCGATGACGACACGGCCCTCCTGACGGAACTTCTGAACGGCCGGTGGGACAGGGCACAGAGCGCGATAGACGGGATCTTCGGGTCCGACAATGTGAACCTGCGCAGGGAACTCGATTCGGATGCCGTGGCTGCGGCCTTCGATGCGCTGATAGCGGCTTTGTCGAGCGAAGCGGTATTTAAAGCGGCGACAGCGGGGAAGGGCGGGGGCGTGTTCGAAGGAGCGGGCTTGAGCGCGACGGAGGCTGCCCGGACCTTCAGGGCTGTTCAGTCGCAGGCGATGGCGGTTCTGGGCGTGTTGGGAGAGACGCGCTACGGAGCGCTCTGGTCGAAGTCGCGGGAAAGTGGAAACGCCGTTGATGACGTGGGGTTCGACGACGAGGATGCCGAGCTTGGGGCGTTTGCGTATTCGACGACTGCAAGCCCGGCTTGGACGAGGCTAGTCGCGACCACGGGGACCGCCCGCTACGAGGGAGCGACCCTGGCGGTGAGTGGCGATGGGACGTTTTACGAAGGTGACATCGAGCTGGCCGTGTATTTCGGCACCAGGAAATTGAACGCGGTGATCTCGAACTTGACGGACGCCCAAGGAAAACCTTGGTCGTACCAGTACGGAAACGTAGGCAGTATCATACTGCCCGACGCGCAGCTCAAGAGCAACGCGGACTGGTCGTTCCAAGTCAGGAGTACTGATAGGGCTCGGATCTCGTATCCGGGTGGCTTTGTTCGGCCAACGACCGTCCAATCGACATTCGATGGGCATCTGGTCGGTACGGGCCCCAATGCGGGCAGCCAGGCAGTGGGCGTCTGGTCGGTCGGAGACCAATCGTCCCAGGCCGGCTATTTGGCCGGAGGGTTCGGAGCCCAGCGAGTCGGGGACCGGGAGGACCCGAAGCCGCCCACGGACCAAGGGGCGGGAACCGGGACGACGGTTGTCCGGGAAGGCACCGAGATCCTGAACGGCATTCTTACGCTTCGCGGGACCCGGTATGGCCCGAACTTGGGCACGCCCGGGATCCCTGACGACGAAATCCAGTTGCTGGATGGCGGCAGCCGGATCGAGGAAGTGCACCAGGTTGGCCTTGAAGACCTGTTCCTCAGGCAGGGCGCGGAAAGGCTTTATAGCAGCATGAAACAAGTGGACCTGGCGCGCGAGCAGATCGGCGGCCTTCGGGAACAGCTGACCGCCTGGATCGGAATTGACGAAGTCACGGAGTTTGGGAATAGGCAGCGGATTTGGGACTCGATTTACCGGGTGATCCAATCCCGGCTCTTCGGTATCGAGCTGTCGAGCACCTATCCCGCAACAGGCGGGAGAGCGCGCGACTCGGCGGCGCTGGAGACAATCGATGAAATGCTCGAGGCGCTGGCGAGCCGGGATGCCTTCGCGGGCGCCCTTGAGAGCGGCGGGGTCTTCACCGACGCGGATGGCAATGCCTTTCGAGGCACAGCGGTTGACGACATCTGGAACCGCGCGGAGGCTCGGATCGGGTTATGGCTGGACTCGACCGACTACACCCGCTTCGGGGCATGGCGCAAGCAGACGTCGCCCAATGCCTCGGCCGACTATGTGAACCGAGTGGAAAATGACGAGAATGGGCCGAACTCATTCGCATACAGTCCCCTGGCGCAGACGGTTTACCGTAGCGACAGGGTCGCGAACTACCCGGGCGGCGTGACAGCGACCTACACGGGCAAGACGGTGGCGGTGCAGGGGCCGACCTTCTACACGGGATCGGTCGAAGTTGTGGCCGAGTGGCACCTAGCTTGGCAAGGAGCGGGCAATCGCCAGGCCGGGACGCTTGCCGCAGTACTCAGCGACTTGCGGACTGACCAGGGCGATCCATTGACCTTCACGGTCACGGACTCCGGCGCGAGTCGCGAACAGGCCGTGAAAAGCCTGATTCTCTCCCAAGCTGCCATCCGGATCGATAGCGCAGGCCGGGTCTATTTCTCGGGTGACGGCAGTTCTGCGGCGAGGCTCCGATTTGTCGACGTGGCCGACAGTGACGTGGGTGTGGACTCCGCGACAATTGACGGGAAGTTCGTCGGACAGGGAGTTGATGGCCCTCTCGCCGTGATTGGGATTTGGACTGCGCGCGACGATGGCGACACGATGCTAGGAACTGGTCACACGGTCTACGGGGCGTTCGGCGCCGAGCTCGGGCCATAGGGGCGGTTGCCTTGCGACATCCGCGACCCCGGGCTGCATTGCCGTAGGGGGTGGCTGGTTCTTCTTGCTACCCGAGTGGGAGGCACTGCCTCGCACGGTTTCGGCAATGCCTCTCGAGTCGGTGCACTGCTCGCTCTTCGACCGCAATACTTGCGATCAATCAATCTGACCCGTGCCGGTGCCGATGGCTTCGCCGATATCACCGGGAGCGGGGGCTAAGGCGCGGCGTAGTGGGATTCGGCCCCGAAGAATGTCCATTCCTCGAGCCAGTTGTTCTCGCAGAATGCACCAATGCATTGCGCGCTCGTGTCGAGCTTCCCGGTCGACGGTGGCACTGCCCCTGCGCCGATCTTGAGTGCCGCGGAACCAAGCATCGGCCGCGGGTCGGGGTTGGCCTCGTAGCGCACATTGACCAGATTCGGGTCCCGATCTATGGATTTGACATGCGTCTCGACGCCATTGCCCCCGCTTTCGATCTGCGCATTGCCTGTCTGTCCGCCGTTGGCATGGAGCAGTGCGTTCTGGATGCCGCTCGTTCCGTCCGCGAAGAGGCTCGGCGAGTTGTCCCGAACGTCCAGCGCGTCGCCGCCAAAATGACTCACGATAACGTTGCGCGACGTGATGGCGGTCCCGGACTGGATTCTCATCCCGTCTTCCGACGTCGCCGCCGAATCCTGCGCCCGGCCGCCGACCATCGTGAGGTTGTAAAGCGTCGGGTGCGAGCGGGGCAACCTGTCGAATCCCGAACTATCGTTATCCGCCTCGATACCGTTGTCGCCCTCGGCAGAATTTTGCTGGAGGAAGACGAACTGGGCTAGGCCCTGCCACCCGAATGACCAGTCGAGTGAGTCGTCCTTCGCCCCGCTTGACACGCAGAACCTGCAGCTTGCGGTGCCCCCGAAGAATTCGATGCCGTCGTCATTGCTTGCGTGCGCTTGGATATGTTCGATTACCGTGCCAGAACCGACGCCGTGGAACCCGAAGGCGTTTGTCGTTGTCCCGGATTCGCTGGCCGCCCCCGCGAACTCAACGCGCACGTACCGCAGCACGCCGCTCGAGTCTTCCCCATCGTCGCCGCCGTAGGTCGGCCGGGTCGCCGGGACGACGCCATCCGCGAAATCCGTTCCGCGTGTCGTGGGAGCGTTGCCCAAGACGATCAAGCCGCCCCAACAGCCTGGAGTTCGTGTTCCGACCGCCATGTCGCAGGTCATCACGATGGGCGCGTCGAGACGCCCTTCGGCGCGGATCTTGGCTCCCTTTTCAACGACGATCACAGCGTTCTGGCCACTGGCCAGGATCAGGGTGCCCGGCTCGATTGTCAGGGTTGCGCCTGAGTTCACGAACACTTGGTGCCGGATGCGGTAGATCTTGCGCCTCGTCCAGGTGGTGTCTGTAGAGATCTCGGTATCTGTATCTGCAGAGCCGATACTCACGGGTGTGTTCTGCGTAACGACGAATTTGGCGTAAGCCCTCTTCGCGACCTGAGTGGTGTCTTCGCTACGGAGTTCTGCAACGAACTGCCACAGCCCCAGAGTCGGCGCGCTCCCGAACCAGACCCGTTCCCGGTTCCGCCTTCGGACCGTTGCTGCCTCGAATGCTCCCGCAGCCATCCCGCTGGAGTCGACGACTTCGGTGTGCATCTGGCCCGAGTTCGCTTCGGGAGCGATGTATTTCCGCTCCCCGGTCTTGATGTTCTCCATGTAGATGAACTCTGTGTACTTGGTTGGGTCGCCCATCGGATTCGTGGTCATGTACACGCCCACCTGCTCGCCATTTGTGTAGCCCAGCTTGTTGGTCCAAATCGCTGTTGTTGCCCACGTTGGCGCTAGTGGCGGGGCCTCGTCCATCTCCATGCTGCCGGTTCCGGCTTCTTGACCGGGTGCGATGAACGGGTTGGCGCTGAGCGTTGCCAGTGCCAAGAGTAAAATCCAACGATGTCTCACCAACTTTGTCCTCTTGGCGATTGATCGATTCGGCGTGCAGGTTCACATCAGCCCGCTGCAGCTGACCAACTCCTGCTTCGATGCAGTCTCGAAATTGATCCACCGCCGGGCCGGTGCGTTGCCGACGAGTTCGAATGCCTAGCCCCAATCATAACCCATGTCAAATGTTTTGGCTGAGATGCCGCCGCTGTACGCTCTCACTGCAGATCCAACGCCGGGATCTCGATTCCACCGGCCACCTCGGGAACTGCAGAGAGTCGAGCGTTTGCTCATTTTACTGCCTCGAAGATTGGTCCAGTGTTTCCTGGGATTTGTTGTCAGGGCCTCTCTGGAACCGGTGCGAGAGTGGGCGCAACCGGAGGCCACCGTGCCAGAAGGACGTCACGAGGCAGGCACCCCGAGAAGATCGGCCAGGTTAAGAAAATCCTTGGCATTGACGTCGAACGCTCGATCGTATGAGAGATCGAAACGACGGTTGGGGCGTTCCAACGGACGTGGCACGAACGCCGTCCGGAAGCCGGTCGCGGCCGCAGCCCTGAGGTCGCCCTTGTGGGCAGCGACCATCATCACTGCCTCCGGCGCCAGTCCGAGCAGCGAAGCGGCCTTGAGGTACACCTCGCGGTCAGGCTTGTACCGCCCGGCGAGTTCGGCGGACAGCACGGCATCCCAAGGCAGTCCCGCATGCTTGGCCATGTTCACCAGCAAGGCGACATTGCCGTTCGAAAGCGACGCCACGACGTACCTGCGCCTGAGCCGGGAGAGGCCCTCGACCGCGTCCGGCCACGGGGCGAGCCGGTGCCACGCCCGGTTGAGATGGTCCTTCTCGCTTTCGCTCAAGCCTTCGATGCCGAAGCGGTCAATCAACTCGTCGAGAATCATGCGATGGAGCTCGTCGATTGTCTTCCATGGCAGCTCGCCGTTGCGCACGCGATTCATTGCCGGGCCGTAGCCGTCCCTCCAACCATCGGCGAACGCGGCCCAGTCAACCTGAAAGCCCTTGGCGCGGCCCAAGGCCTCGCCTTCGCGGATCAAGCTCGAGCGCCAATCCACGACGGTTCCAAACACGTCGAACGCCAGCGCGCGAACGTCGGGTACTGGCTCGGCTCGCATCTCGAATGAAGGGATTGCAAGCAAGGCGAGCGCCCGCCGTGTCAGAGCGGGGCCGCGCGCGTGTTGCATCGGCACGAGTATACCTGCGTTCGGCTGCTGGCACCCCGCTCCCGCGAGGCGCAGGAGCCCGCAATTCACATCGCGAATAGGGATCTCCAGGATTTGAGCAGGCCCCTGCAACGCGTTACTCTGAAGCAAGGGGCAATAAGGCGCCGAGTGGGCCGCATTCAAGTACTTTCCGATCAAGTCGCCAACCAAATCGCTGCGGGCGAAGTCGTTGAGCGGCCGGCATCGGTGTGCAAGGAGCTGATCGAAAACGCGCTTGACGCGGGCGCAACGCGCTTGCGGATCGAGCTGAAAGGCGGCGGTCGCGGCTTGATTGAAGTCAGCGACAACGGATCGGGCATGAGCCGTGACGATGCCATGCTGGCGTTCGAACGGCATGCCACGAGCAAGCTGCGAAAGGCCGACGACCTGCAGGCCATCGCCACGCTTGGATTCCGCGGCGAGGCCCTGCCCTCGATCGCCAGCGTTGCGCGGGTCAGGCTGAAGACGCGCGCTGCGGACGATGAATCCGGAACGGTTGTCGAGATGAGTGGCGGCCGCCTGCGCGATGTGCGCGACGAGGCTCTTGCGGTCGGCACGACCGTTTCCGTGCGGAATCTGTTCTACAACGTGCCTGCCCGTCGCAAGTTCCTGCGGACCGAGAAAACAGAGCTCTCCCACGCTGTCCGGCTCGCGACGCATTACAGCCTGGCCCATCTGGACAAGTTCATCGAACTGCGGAACGAGTCCGGCGTGCTCCTCGGGGTGACGCCGGTCGCGCGGTCCAGGGAGCGTGTGTACCAAGTGTTCGGAGGGGACGTGCTGGACCGTTTGGTCGAGCTGGATCCCGTCGAGCGGCTGTTGTCGCTAGCGCCCTGGGAGGACGGGACTGGCCCGGAGGCCGCCACGATGCGCCTCAGCGGCTTCATTTCGGAGCCGCAGTCCCAGCGGCCCAATCGCAACTCCTTCTATATTTTCGTGAACCAGCGGCTGGTGCGGGACAGCCTGATTCAGCGGGCGATCCTTGCCGGTTATGAGAACCTAATGCCGAAGGGCGTGTATCCCTTCGCGCTGCTATTCCTCGAGGTGCCGCCTTCGACAGTCGATGTCAACGTGCATCCGGCCAAGACGGAAGTCCGTTTCCGGTCGCCTTCGGCCGTGTTCGACCTAGTGCGCGATTCCATCCGTGCGCAGCTGATTGCCGCCAAGCCCGCATCGGATCTTCCCCGTCCCGATGAAGCCGCGCAGCGCCTCCCGTGCGAGCCGGCACGTCCGGGCGATGCATTGTCCGCGTCGCAGCAGCCGTTTCGGCTATCCGGGCGCAATCGCCAGCCCGACCTGCCGTTCGCGTCGAGAGAACCGTTCCCCACCGCTTCCAAGCTGTCCGGGGGCGCTTCTCCGGTCCCTGCTCCCGAGTTGCTTCCGCAACGAACTGCCGGGGCCGGGGGGACGCTTCTGCCGGCCGGGGCCCACGGAGACCGGGATCACATTCGCGCCCCGTTGGACGAACGCCGGCCGACGAGTCTCGTGGATCTAAGCGGCCTGCAGGTGCTTGGCCAAATCCATGACAGCTTCATCGTCGCCGCGGGTACCGATGGCCTCTGGATCATCGACCAGCACGTGGCTCACGAGCGGATCCTGTTCGAGAAGGTGCTCGCGGACCGCTTGCACGATCGCGTCCCGATGCAGCGGTTGCTCGTGCCGATCGTGCTGACCCTAACGCCCGGGCAGCTGGTGCTGTACGAAGAGATTGCCGAGGAGTTCCGCGGAAACGGTTTCGAGATCGAGCCGTTCGGCGGTCGCTCGATTGTTGTCAAGGCGGCCCCGGCCGAATTGTCGGCCTCCCAGATCGAGTCCTTGCTGCACGACCTGCTGGACGAGTCACGGGAACGCGTGGGCGGAACTGGGTTGGGCGACTTGCGCAAGCGAATGGCGGCGACCATCGCCTGTCATGCGGCGATCAAGATCAACATGCCGCTGACGACCGAGAAGATGCGCTGGCTATTGGACGAACTGGCTCGTTCGGAATGCCCGATGTCCTGCCCTCACGGCAGGCCGATCGCGCTGAAGTACGGAACCCAGGACATCCTCAAGGCGTTCCATCGGGTGTAGCGCGCGCTGGGTGGCTCACTCGTAGACTCCCAGAACGTCGCGTAACGCGTCGGAGATCTCCCCCAGCGTCGCAGAAGCCTCGACGGCCGCTCGAATCGCGGGCAGGAGGTTGCTCTCGCCCTGCGCGGCGATGCGCAGCCGGTCTAGAGAGGCGTCGACTTCGGCGCGTTCACGGGCAGCCCGGAAGGCTTTCAATTCCTCGACGCGCTCGCTCTCTTGCGAGGAGTCGATCTGCAGGATTGGCACTGATTCCGGCTCGTCCGAACGGTACTTGTTCACTCCGACGATCGTTTGTTCGCCGCGCTCGACCCTCTGCTGGAAGGCGTATGCGCAGTTCTGGATCTCGCGCTGCACAAAGCCTTGCTCGATCGCCGCCACCATGCCGCCCATGTCGTCGATCTTCGCCAGGTAGGCCAGCGCTTCATCTTCCAGTTCGGCCGTGAGCCCTTCGATGCAGTGCGATCCGCCAAGCGGGTCCACGGTATTGGCCACGCCCGATTCGAGCGCGATCGTCTGCTGCGTGCGCAGCGCGAGCGTGGCGGCCTCTTCGCTAGGCAGCGCGAGGGCTTCGTCCAGGGAGTTCGTGTGCAGTGACTGAGTGCCGCCGAGAACCGCGGCCAAGGCTTGGAAGGCTGTCCGAACCACATTGACCTGCGGTTGCTGCGAAGTCAGGCTGGACCCCGCCGTCTGGGTATGGAAGCGGAGCTGCTGCGAGCGCGGGTTCCGCGCTCCGAAGCGCTCCTTCATGATTCTGGCGTACATGCGTCGCGCGGCCCGGAACTTCGCGATTTCTTCAAGGAAGTTGCGGTCGGAACTGAAGAAGAAGGACAGCCGGGGCGCGAAGTCATCCACTTGCAGGCCCGCTCGCAGCGCCGCTTCGATGTACGCGACGGCGTTGCCGAGCGTGAAGGCCAGCTCCTGCACGGCACTGGCTCCGGCTTCCCGCATGTGGTACCCGCTGATGGAGATCGCGTTCCACCGAGGTGTCTCGCGAGCCGTCCAAGCGAGGATGTCCGTCACGATCCGCATGGACGCTAGCGGCGGATAGATGTAGGTTCCCCGGGCGATGTATTCCTTGAGAATGTCGTTCTGGACCGTGCCGCGCAGCGCTGGTGCCGGAACGCCATGGCGCTTCCCGATTGCCACATACATTGCGAGCAGGATCGCCGCTGTGGAATTGATCGTCATCGACGTCGAGACCTTGTCCAGCGGGATGCCCTCGAAGAGCGTTTCCATGTCCGAGAGACAGGAGATTGAGACCCCGGCGCGACCGACTTCGCCGAGTGCGAGTTCGTGGTCGGAGTCGTAGCCCATCTGAGTCGGCAGGTCGAAAGCTACCGAAAGGCCGGTCGTGCCACGGTCGATGAGATAGCGGTAGCGTTCGTTCGACTGGCGAGCATTCCCATAGCCCGCGTACTGCCGCATGGTCCAGAGGCGGTCTCGGTACATCCCGGAGTGAATTCCGCGAGTGTAAGGGTAATCGCCCGGCAGTCTCGGGTCCGGTGCCTGCACTGGAGCGCCCTGCTCGTATAGCGGCTTCATGGTGCTGCTACGCTGACATCCTCAACGCTTGCGCGAGAGCCGCTTCGCCCGGCGGAACGAATCGAAGCTGAACCAGGCGAACATCAGGGCTCCGAGGCCGGAAACGAGGACTCTGGTCATCGTTTCCGGTAACTCGCGAAGGTTTTGGACGAAACCGAAGGGACCAACCAAGAAGACTACCGCGAAGAGGAAGAACATGGCGCCGACCAGTTCGTGGGCTAGCTCCTTGGCGATCGAGATGAAGCGGGGAATCGTTTTGCGAATCGCGTGCAGCCCCGCGCCGAATGCCTTGCCGGCTTTCATAACAAGAATGCTAGCAGCCGCGGACTTGTGATCGAGTTGCGCCGCAGCCCAGCGAGTCGCGCTGACCACCCCTGGCGGGGAACACGGAGTGCTCGGAACAGCCCTAGGACATTCAGGCTGGCATCTGAAATCGGGACAAGGCGCGCTTCGCCCCAGCCAGTGGCTGCGCCCGTTCGACGGAAACAACTTGAGGGCTGGCGGTGTCAGTGTCATTCAATGAGAAAGCCCCTGGTTCGTGCGTGTCTCTGGGGTGGGGGAGCACTTGTCATTGCGCTTGCGTCGGCGGCAGTTCTGGAGTGGACGCTTTCCCACCGAGCCTTGACCAAGGCCGCACCCGGCGGATTGGTCGATGTTGAGGGGCACCAAGTTCATCTTGCGTGCGAGGGCGTAGGGGGCCCAACCGTCATTCTCGAGGCTGGCGCACCGGGCATTTCTCTTACGTGGGCGTCCATTGCTCCAGAGATCGCGAAGTTCGCGAGAGTGTGCGCGTATGACCGAGCAGGATACGGTTGGAGTGAAACCGCCTCGTCACCCCGGACGAGCGACAACATCGTCCGGGAGTTGAGGCTTCTGCTTCGGAATGCCGGCATCGAACCGCCCTACGTTCTTGTCGGGCACTCATTTGGAGGCTTGGTTGTTCAGTTATACGCCGCTCGGTTCCCGGATGAAGTTGCCGGCATGGTGTTGGTTGATTCGTCCCATCCTGACCAAGGCCTGCGGACTGAAGAAGTGGACAGCTTGAACACTCTCGGCCTCGGGCTTAGGCTCCTCGCACCCGTCGGGATTCCGCGTCTGCTGATGCCGCCGATACCCGCGGGAAGCCCGGAGTCGCGCGACAGCTCGGTACGCATGATGGAGGAGGAACTACTGAGGACGACACGGTCGATGCGAGCGCTGGGGTCGGAGCTGACGGGTCTTCGCGAGTCCCTGAGCGAAGTCGCTGCAAATTTTCCAGACCTAGGCCACAAGCCTCTCACGGTTCTTACGCAGGGCCGGCAGGGCCAGCGGCCATTGGAGTTCTGGCACGAAATGCAGGAAAAACTGACCAAGATCTCCGTGTCGAGCGAATGGCAAGTCGCCGAGAACGCCGGTCATTTCATTCACCAAGACCAGCCTGAATTGGTGGTGGATGCGATTCGGCGGGTGGTGGATTCGGTGCGATCAGGAACTTGGTAACGCGCACGGGAACCGCGGTCAATCAGGCTGTTTTCGGGTAGTCCAGGGCGCTGCCCTACGGTATAATCGCCACAGCACGAGCCTAGGGCGACTGGGTGGCCGAAGGGGCATCCAGTCGCTAGATCACCATGAAAAGCACTGTAGATCGTTGGGTTCGTGGCTGGTTCTGCATTGGGGCGGCCCTGGCTTTGGGGGCTGTCGGTCCAGGTGTGGCCCATGCCGCCAAAGGAGGCTTCTACGTTGGGGCGGGTGCGGAAGTGGAGGCCCTGGGCGTGCTGTACGAAAAGGTCGTCGAGAACCCTGACCCCAGCAATGTTGCGCTAAACGCGGGCAGGCTCCTCCAGTCCGACGTGTCTGCCCTCAGTGCAGCGTATGGCATCGGTTTTGTCGGTGGCTACAAGATGCCGCTTGGTCCGAGCGGCCTCTATGTGAGTTTCGAAGGTGATATGGCGCGTCACGGTGGTTCGATTCTCGGGTCGCTGCTGGGCTCCGGATCGCTGGATGGGCTGAATCAGGTCGGACAGATCTGGCCCGAGGATTTTACCTTCAAGATGGATCGAAGCACCGGATTGACGGTTCGGGTGGGTTCGGGAGTGCCGATTTTGGGATTTCGATCCGGCACCAGTTTGTACGCCCTCATCGGCTTGCGCCGGATCCGTGCGGCGTTCACCTCAATGTATTCCGGGTGCTTTGATCCCGTGCCATGCACCGACGCAAGCGAGCAGATGGAGGGGTCGGATAGCTTCGACGAGAGTTTCACCGGATGGGTGGGCGGTGGCGGCATCGAGAAGAGAATGGGGCGCATCGCCGTTCGGGGCGAGGTGCGTTTCACCGACAGTGGCAGCGCGGGGCGGACCGTTCGTTTCGACGGCCTCGGAGTCAACATTCCGATATCCCTGGACCCCAAAGGGTTGGGCGTGCGAGCGAACCTGCTCTGGTATTTCTGAGGCGTCTCACGCGCCAACCGGAACTTCGGTGTGCCGCCGAACCGGAAGCGGCGCGGTTTTGCCTGTGCCCCGGCCCCCGGCTCACGGTCTTGATTGCTCGCAGGGTATCGGCCGTCTGGAAGCCTAGTAAGCCCGCTTGGGACCTGTGGCAGGAACTGCGACGATTTCCGGCACGGGCACGCCGGCGGCAAGCATCACTTCGCGTATCGCCGCTTCGGCTTTGGGCTGGGGACGGAAGCTTCGCGGCCCTCGGTAGCCCGCGGCAATGGCTAAAGGCGTGGAGCCTTGCCTGTTCTTGCGATTCCAGACTTCGACGCTGGCGCCCTTGGCGGCCAGAAGCTTGATAGGCTCGGACCGATCCCTGTAGGCTGCTGCGTGCATCGCAGTTTCGCCGTCATCGTCGACGGCATCGATATCAACGCCGAGGTCCAGCAAGAGGTCGATCGCTTGCGATACTTCCGCCTCGGACCCGGTCCTCGCTCCTGCCAGCATTAGGGCAGTGCTGTTGTCTTCATCCGTAAGCAACGGGTCCGCGCCCAGCTCGATCAGTGTCTTCATGAAATCGACGTCCGCAGTCTGGACGGCCGCCAGGAATGTGGTCGGGCCAAGCACGGCGGCACCCAGATTGATCAAGCCCGGTCCCGTCATTCGTGCATTCAGATCCACACCATGAGATGCCAGTCTGCGGACGAACTCCAGACTTGTCATGTTCCCGGTAGGTTCGGGGGGTGGATCGGCGTCACCAAGCGCGACCCTGCGCGCCCCGGTCACCGCGTGCAGCGCGGCATAGCCGATCAGGTCGGTAGCAGTGGGATCCACGCCGGCGTCCAGCAGATAGGCTCCCAGCTCGAAATGACCGTTCTCGACTGCCACATGCAGCGCCGTGGCACCGGGTCGCAGACGCGCTCCGTAGCCGCGGTGACGCCAGTCCGGGTCAGGACCGATGCGTCGGTTGACGTCGGCACCCGCCTTCACGAGGGTCTTCACGACGTCCAAGTGACCGTTCCTCACCGCGAAGAGCAGTGGCGTGAACCCCGACGACAGGGTGGCCTTGAAATCAGCGCCTGCCTTGACCAGTTCCGAAACGACCTCAGCATGCCCCTCCGCCGCCGCCCAAATCAGGGCTGTCTGTTCCGGTCTTGTCTCGAAATCGAAGATCGTCGGGTCGTTGATGCGATAGTTGAAGGCAGTGGCCCCTGCGCCTTCCCGCCGTCCCATTCCATGCACTTTGCCGTGGATCTCGGCTCCGCGGGCCAGCAGCGCCCTGACAGGTCCGATCCGTCCCGTCCGGGCGGCAGTCATCAACGCGGTCTCGCCCCCGGGGAGGCTGGTATTCGGGTTCGCTCCCGCATCGAGGAGCAGCTCCACCAACGCGCCGTTTCCATTGGTGCAGGCCAATGTGAGCGGGGTCACGCCATAGCGGTTGGCCGCGTTCGCGTCGGCGCCGTGTTCGACCAGCATCGCCGCCATGTCAAGGTCATCGTACAGGCTGGCCCAGTGAAGAGCTGTCATGCCGTCAACCTGGGCTGCGTTGACATCCGCAGGCCCATCGATCAGGGCGCGAACGCCGTCGCGGTCCAAGGCCTGGACTGCATCCGCCAGCAATGAATCAGCTGCCACGGCCTGGCTGGCAGCGAACAGGAGCGCGACCCCAAGGCCGCAAAGCCAATAGGCGTGATTCCCGGGCCGAAGTCGCGACGAAGCGGACGGTCGATGCCAAAGTGCCCGCTTTGTCCCGCAAGTCACTCCAAGGCATTCACAGCTCCCCGTGACGTGAAGCAGCATGGCGTATCTCCCTTGCTTCGACCGGGATCAGATCGACAGCAGCTCCTCGATCTTACCCTTGCTGTCGGCGAACGAATCCATGCGCACGCCAGCCTTTTCCAGCAAGGTCAAATGCAGGTTCGCAAGCGGCGTTCGATCCGCGTACCGGATGTGGCGGCCGCCCTTCATCCTCCCGGCACCGCCTCCGGCCACCATGATCGGAAGGTTGATGTGGTCGTGCAGGTTCGGATCTCCCATGCCGCTGCCGTACAAGTACATGGAGTGGTCGAGCAGGGACCCGTCCCCGTCGGGTGTGGTCTTGAGTTTCTCGATGAGATACCCGAACAGCGACACGTGATACTCGTTGATCTTCGCCACCTTGGCGACCTTGCTCTTGTCGTTTCCGTGGTGGGTCAGTGGGTGGTGCGGCTCGGACACTCCGATCTCGTTGTAGCTTCTCGTGCTGCCTTCCCTTGCCAGCTGGAAGGTGATCACCCTCGTAATGTCGGCCTGGAGAGCCAGCACCTGCAGGTCGAACATCAGCCGGACATGATCGGCGTAGGCGACCGGCACGCCGACCGGCCGCTCCATGTCCGGGGTAGGATTCTCGGCTGCTCCTGATTCCGCGATTTGGATGCGACGCTCAACTTCCCGCACGCTGCTCAGGTACTGATCGACTTTCGCCCGGTCACTCGAACCCAGCTCCCGCTGGAGGCGCGAGATATCGCCCTTCACCCGGTCCAGCATGCTGGCCTTCTTCCGTAAGGTCCTGCTGCGCTCCTCCGGGCTGCCCTCTCCGAACAATCGCCCGAAGACCTTCCGCGGGTGCGCCTCGTAGGGAAGGGGAGTGGTGGGCGAGGACCAGGAGAGATTGTTCTGATACACGCAGGCGAAACCGTCGTCGCATTGCCCCACAACATCCAGAATGTCCATGCCGAGTTCGAGCGAGGGGAGCTGGGTGGCCTGGCCGATTTCCTTGGCTGCGATCTGATCGACTGTCGTGCCGAGGTAGTAGTCGGAACTCTCGGTCAACTTCGCCTTCGCGCAGCTGAGGTAGGCGGAGTTGGAGGTTGCGTGAGTGCCTGGATAGGCGTTCCTCAGCTCCATGTTCGTCACGACCGTGAGGTGGTCCTTGTGCCGCTCGAGCGGCTGCAGGATGGGCGAGAGCTCGGCCAGCGAATCATCGCCTGGAGGGGTCCAGCGGGTAATGTCCGATCCCATCGGAACGAAGATGTAGCCCAGACGGCGGACCGGGCTTGCCGGCGTAGAGGCAGCTGCGGTCATCGCCGGAACCATCGCGTCCAGCAGGGGGAGAGCCACAGTAGCGCCCATCCCGCGGAGCAGCATCCGCCGGGGCAGAGCCTTCTTGGTGATGGTCATGGTGATCTCCTCATCTGGAACGGCTTGCTTTTCGCGATCCCCAGAACGAGAGACGAGAACCGAAAGCCTTCGGAGCGCGAATCTCGCACTATCTTTCGTACCGCTGGAGCGTCGTAGTCTTCAACTACCCTGCCTAGAGAATAAACCAACAGCTTCTCGATTAGGGCACCTACAAACAATTCAGGGCGGTCCAAGAGCGCTTTTTCGAGACCTGACACGCCATTGAAGTCTGCACCGCCGGGAAAATTGCCGATTGCGTCGATCGGCTGCTCCGCTTCGAACTTGCGCCAGCGGCCGACAGCGTCGTAGTTTTCGAGCGCGAAGCCCAGCGGATCCATCAGGCTGTGACAGCCCGCGCAAGCGGGGTTGGCACGATGCTCCACCAGGCGGTCCCGCACGGACAGACTCCCATCGATCGTCTGCTCCTCCAGCGTCGGGACGTCCGGTGGCGGCGGAGGTGGCGGTACGCCAAGGAGATTCTCCAGCACCCAGTGGCCCCGGATGACCGGCGAGGTCCGCGTGTTGTAGGAGGTCACAGTCAGGATGCTTGCGTGGCGCAGCAGTCCGCCCCGCCTGCTCTCGTCGTCAAGCATGACTTTCCGAAACCAACTGCCGTACACATGCGGTACTCCGTAGTGCTTGGCGAGACGTTCGTTCAGAAACGTGTAGTTGGAGGCGATCAGGTCAAGGACGCTTCGATCCTCCTTGATGACGCTTTCGAGCAGCAGTTCCGTCTCGCGCCGCATCGCCTGGCGCAGGTTGTCATCGAAGCTCGGGAACAAGCGCATGTCGGGAGTGGCCGACTCGAGATTGCGCAAGTGCAGCCACTGTGCGGCGAAGTTGGACAGCAAGGCGTGCGAGCGCCGGTCTGCGAGCATGCGCCGCACGTGCCGGTCTAGGACCTCTGGGCGTCTCAGATCCCCCCGGATCGCAGAGGCGAGCAACTCATCGTCGGGAATGCTGCTCCAGAGAAAGAAGGAGAGCCGCGACGCGAGCTCCACGTCGCTGATTTGGTATGCCGTATTCGGCGCACTCCCAAGGGGGTCTCTTTCCACTCGGAACAAGAATTCCGGACTGACCAAGATCGATGACAGGGCCATCTCGATCCCGGCTTCAAAGCCGTCCTCGGAGCGCCCTCGGCGATAGAAGTCCAACGGGCTCTCGAAATCGCTCTCCTTCACTTCCCGCCGGTAGGCCCGGCGCATGAGCGTTGTCAGAATCCGCCTGGCACAACTCTGCTCGTCTGCGGCGGACCCAGGGCGGCACACGAAAATGCGGTCCCGGCTGGGTGTGTTGCCAGGGCCCTTCGGGTTGTAGGGGCCGATGACCGAGACTTCGTAGACTGCCGGCTGCACCCGCGGGTGCCGATACACGTTGAAGTGGGCCTGGTACGGCTCGCGATCGGTTTCGAGCACAGCCCACGGCCTCTTGAGAAACGTCACGCCAATCTGGTGCGGGCCAGCCGAGATCGGGACACGGGCCCTAAGGTGTGTGTCGACGGCCGAATGATCTCCGATATGGCGTGGCGGCACGACCTCGAACTGACGGATCCGTTCGCTGTCCAACAGCAGTTCCACCTGGTGGGGCTGGCGCAAGCCCTCGACCTGCTCGTCCCGGTCCCGTGTCAGCCGGATCACGATCTCGTACTCGGCATCCAGCGGAAAGGCATGCGGGAACAGCGTTCCCCCGCGCGTGCCCACCGGGAGGCCTTCGATGTGCCACTCCTGCGTGAGATCCGGCTTCTTCTTGATCGTCTCGACCGCGAGAGACTGAATGGGCCGCCCAACGGCCAAGCGGGAGATCTGGTCAGCTGCCGAGACGTAGGATTCGAGCAGTGCCGGCGAGAGGTCGCCGACCGTGACGTTGTCGAAGCCTGAACTGGACTCATCCCGGGGCAGCACCGACGAGAGGTTCAAATCAAGGGCGAGAAGGTCGCGGATAGCGTTCTGGTATTCCGTGCGGGTAAGCCGCCGGAAGGTGTCGGTGCGACCGGGGTTCGGCTGGGCCTCGGCGGCGCTGTCTAGCAGGTCCTCGAGCGATGAGACCACCGCCTCGTAGGTTGTTTCATCCGGTCGCGGAACGCCCACGGGAGGCATTTGGCGGCTGCGAAGCTTCCGTACGACCTTCTCCCAGGTCGGGGTGTTTGTCTTCACTGGGCGCGCGCTCGCCAGGTCAAGCGCGAGATCGGCAGTCTTGAGATCGTCGTTGTGGCAGGATGTGCAGTACTGGTCGACGAGTAGCCGGTGCGGGGCAGTGGATGGCGCGGACTGCTGCGCCTGCAAGGCGCAAACAAACCCTCCTGCAGCGACCAAGCCCGCCAGCCAAGCATGGACCCGCAATGTCCGATTTACGCTTTGCATCTATTTCCTACTGGCACTGGCACCATAGCAGAGCCCCGCTGGAGGCGCAATGGCCCCGCACTCCTTGTTCCGCACCCTTGATTGACTGACCGCTTTCCGGACATGCCTGTTGATCGCCGGTCTGCGTGGAAGTAGGCTTCGTGCCCCCTTTGTGGAGCTTCTCGTGCAGAGCACCAAGGGCGCGGTTCGGCAGCGGCACGACCGATGCGGCGCCATTCCGCAACTCTGTCCGGTGAGATCGGGTACGAGCGACGTGCGATCGGTCACCCTCGTCGAGGGCAGTAAACGTCTTCAAGCGGCACTTGCGAAAATACTCCCTCGCCTCGCACCTACCAAGACCGTTGCTGCCACAGTTCGCTAGAAGATCACCTTGAAGCCAAACTGAATCTGCCGGGCAGTGCTGATCGTTGTGCTGACGGTGCCGAAATTACGGTTGGTGAACCGCAATTGAGGGATCCCGAACGTCGGGTGGTTGGAGGCGTTGAAGAACTCAGCCCTGAATTGGGTCTTCACGCGTTCGTTGATCTGGTCTTCGCGGAACAGCCCGAAGTCAAAGTTCTGCAGGGTATCGGTTCTCAGGATGTTCCTTCCCGCCGTACCGTAAGTGAACTGCGCGGGCGCAGCAAACGCCGCTGTGTCGAACCACTCCGCTGGGCTCGGGTTGTTGAGTTTGGGATTTCCAACGAGGTCGGGCCGGGCCCGCGTGGCTTGGTTGGGCGACCCGATGTTGGCTACATCCACATTCATCACCGGCGTAAACGGCTGTCCGCTACGAAGGTTCATGATCATGTTGACCTGCCAGTTGCCGAGGATCCTCGACCCGATCCCGCTAGTCGCCCACCGTCTGCCGGGGCCGAAGGGAAGCTCGTAGACGAAAGCCCCCGAAAGGAGATGGGGAACGTCAAAGCTCGATACCGACCGCGAACTGTTCGGGTCGTACGGATTCGGAAGAGAGAGACTCTCCCTGTATTGCGCTGAGGAAGCCACATCGATCGATTTGCTCCAAGTGTAGGAGACCAAGTAGGAAAGACCCGACGCGAAGCGCCGTTCGGCCTTCACGTGCATGCCGTGATACTTGCTCTGCCCGATGCTGCGGTCGTAAGACGGGGACGGCGCGTGCGGCCAGAGCTTGCGGGGTGCGACCGGACCGGGACCTGGAGTGAGCGCAAGGTTGTATTCGCCGCCGATAGAGAGGCGGACATTGTGCGATCCAACGTAGCCCACCGTCAGGGTCATCTGACTCGGCAGTTGCTGTTGGATCTCGAAGTTCCATTGCAGCGAATATGGCCTCTTGAACCTTGGGTCGAAGGTGAAGTTTCCGATTCTCGCGGGCGACGGAGCTATTACCAGCGGATTCGGACCGAATGGCGCGTCGGCTGTGACACTGACGAAGTTCCTGTTCAAGCCTTGGAAGGTCACTCCTCGCGCTGCCGGCCAGTTCGCATTCCCAATGGCGCCATGTTGCCCCTGCTGGCTGGCCCCCGCCATCAGGTCATAGAAGATGCCGAAGGAGCTTCGAATGACCGTACCGGCGGACGCACGGTAGGCCAGTCCAAGCCGTGGGGAGACCATCTTGAAGTCGTCCTCCTGTACCTTGGGGCTGCCTGTGAAATCCACCCACTGGTCGACGTAGTCGTTGTCTACATTCGCCGGGAGGCACGGCGCGCCGTACGGAGTGTCGGAACTGCAGGTTCCCGGCCGGTCGGTGCCGGAGAGGTAGTGGCCGGTATTGAAGTCCCATGCCGAGGGGAAATCCCTAACGTAGCTGGGGGCGCGAAACATGTTCCATCTGAGTCCCAGGTTGATCGTCAGCTTGTCAGTGGCCCTCCAGGAATCCTGCACATAGAAGTTGTACGTCGCCAGTTCAAGCTCAAAATCAGGGAAGTGCAGGAATGTTCGGTCTGGAACGCCCAGTACGAACGATGCGGCGCCATCGCCGGTATTCCCCGCATTGTTGGGGTCGGCGCTTTGAGGGGAATTGAAAGTGAGGCGGGAGTCAGCCTGTATGTTTTGCCAGGGCAACAGCAGGTACTCACCACCGATCTTCAGGCTGTGACGTCCGAAGTTGTGCGTGAAGTCGCCGCGCCCTTGGTAGGCCTTCTGGGGCCCCAGCGTACGATTCCGGGCACCCACGCCAAAATAGCCTGACAAGCTCATGCCCGGAGCCGTGAGCCGATCGTTGAGGTAGGACTCAGGCAGCTCGGCGGGCTTCATGCCCGCAAAGAAACCCTCGTCGATCAAAGCCTGGTCGGTTATGACGCGAACGTCGTTCGTCGTGACAGTGCTGAATCCGAACAGGCCGCTAACAAGCGTGTTGGGTCCGAAGATGTGGGTGTACCGAGCGCCGAAGTTCTTCGAGGGAAGCACTGTTTCTAGGCGCGTCCCGGGGAGGGACTGCGCTCTGCTCTTAGTCTGCTCGCCCCACGAATAGCGGAGCCAGACTTGGTCGGAAGCAGAAAACTGGTGGTCGCCCCGAATGCTGTAGTTGTCGGCGGGAAACCGTTGCGGTTCGCTGTTGCGCAGATTGGCTCCGGCGAAGCCCTGGGCGTTGGGAGAGGGAATGATCGCCCCCGACCAAGCTTGGATGGAGGGACTTAGCAGCGTGCGCGGAATCTGGTTGCTCGGGAACGTATCTCGCAAGAACCTGTTGCGGTCCTGAGGATTTGTCCTAGTGGAGTGCGGGTCAAAAATCGCCCGATCCGATAGTGAGCTGAAATCGCCGTTGAGTTGCTCGGGTGTGGGAACCAGAGTTAACGAAGACGATGCGTTGTTTTGCCGATACCCATCGTAGGAGAAGAAGAAGAACGTGCTGTTCCTCTTAATTGGACCTCCCACAGTCGCCCCGAATTGGTTCTGGCGCAGGCTCGGCTTGCCTGCGGTAAAGAAGCCGCGAGCGTCCAGAGCGTCATTACGGAGAAACCAGAAGACACTTCCATGAAACTCGTTGGTTCCACTCTTGGTGGCGACATTGATAACGCCACCTGTCACGCCGCCAAACTCAGCTTGGTCGCTGTGGGACTGTACCTTGAACTGATCCAGAGCGTCGATGCTTGGTGCGACGTGATAGGTGCCAGTAAAGTGCCCGCTGTTGAAGACGCCGTCGAGGGTGAAGTGATTGCTGCGGTTGCTTTGGCCGTTGATTGCAGGATACGTCTGGATACCGATGGATTGGGCTTGCTGACCGCCCCGATTCTGCGAAACGCTAACAGGAGACGCACCTGGCGTCAGGGTGAGGAGTTGCGAGAAATTTCGGGCGTTGAGCGGTAGGTCCGAGATCTGCCTTTTGGAGACAACGGTGCCGAGTTGCGCGGTATTGGTTTCCAGCACCGGCGATGCCGCAACGACTTCGATTGTTTCGGTGACAGCACCGACTTCCAAAACGAAATCAATGCGGGCGCTTTGGTTGACCTCGAGCACGATCCCGGGCCGCAGGACCGACTTGAAGCCCTCTGACTCGACGCTGATTTCGTAGTTGCCAGGCTCCAATCGTGTAAATGTGTAGTAGCCGACACCGCTGGAAGTCGTCTGTCGCAGCGTCTCGCGGTCGACATTCGTAACGACGACTTGGACAGCAGGGATGATGGCTCCCGTCGAGTCCGTAACCCTTCCAGTGATCTCAGCGGTACTCTGCCCATAGGAAAGTCCGGGGAGCATCGTGAGCAGTACCGCAGATTTCAATAGAGATGTGACACTCTTACTCTTAGATGACATGGTTCCACCTGTATCCGAACTCTAGAAGAACACCGAATGTTTGTCAACACCTGCCTCCTTCCTGCAGCAATTCTAATTTTGGGCGTTCTGGCCAGTGTATGGCGGAACCACCGAGCGTTTGTGCTCGTCGGAGTGAGGCCGTTCCAGAGGCGCTGGGGCGGCTGGGAATGCGAGCCGGGTGCTCCGGGCCGCAGCGCAGCGGCCAAGCGGCGCTGGCAGGCCGGGCGAGGCACACTCCCGCTGGGCTCCCGATGGAGCCCAGCGGTGGTGGGGTGGCTGGCTCGCTGTGTCATGACAGTGCGGGCGCGGCCGCGCGGGGGTTGGCCGTGGGGGGGGCTTCCTCCAGCAGGGCCGCGAACAGCACGGTCCAGTGGGGGAAGCACTCCCGCTTGGTGAGGTAGCGCAGCTCCTCCAAGAACT
>CBDCFO010000002.1:0-168539 GCA_965216215.1 Bryobacterales bacterium
ACCTCGCCGTTCGAGAGCCGGTAGCAGTTGGGCCATCCGGCGTAATTGGTTTTCTCGACAGTCACGGCAGCTGTAATGGGAGCGGCGATCAGGAGCGCGGCAACAAGAATCCTTGGCATGCGCGATCGCACTTCCGTCAAACGGGCGTCAGGTCCTCAATAAGTGGCCCTGCCGCCGCTGACATCGTAACACTGGCCCGTCACGAACGAGCAGTCCGGGCTGGCCAGGAAATGGGCCACGGCAGCCACTTCTTCAACCGTTCCGGTGCGGGCTTTCGGGATCTTTGAAGTCATGTAAATGACCTGATCCTCGGTGAGCTGGTCCAAGATCGGCGTCCGGATCACCGTGGGGCTGATCGCGTTCACGCAAATGTCGTACTGCGCGGTTTCCTTGGCCATCGACTTGCTCATGGCAATCACTCCTGCCTTGGACGCAGAATAGGCAACCATGTTGGGATTGCCTTCCTTGCCTGCCAGCGACGCGATGTTGACGATCCGTCCGTAGCCGTGCTCGATCATCGAAGGAAGCACGGCCCGGCAGCAGAAAAAGACTCCGCTCATGTCGACGTCAACTACCGATTGCCAGTCCTCGTCGGATTGCTCCCAAGTCGGGAGCGCCTTGCCTGCGATGCCCGCATTGCACACCAGCGCGTGGATGCGCCCTTGGCGGTCCAGCACGGCCTCGGCGGCCTGCCGCACCGATCCGGGATCCGATACGTCAATCTGGACGGCGAAGGCGCCAAGACCCTCCGATCGCAGACCCTCCGCGCTCGCCTCAGCACCAATGCGGTTGAGGTCAGCAACCGCCACCGTGGCCCCCGCGCGCGCCAAGCGGCGGGCAATGCCGGCACCGATGCCCCGCGCGGCTCCGGTGAGCAGTGCAGTCTGGCCTGTAAGGTCGAAGAACTCAGTCGGCAACGGTGGCGCCCTCGGCCGGCTCCTGAGCCGCTTCGGCGGGAACTGCAGCCTCGGCGGGACTTCCATCATCCGGACTGGCGGCAGACTCCGATCCTGTCTCCGAACCAGCCGAAGCCTCCACGGCCAGTTCCTCGGTACCAGCTTCTGCTTCCACTGGAGCCTCCACTTCAACGGCAGAAGCTTCCGTACCGGCTGTCTGGCCGGATTCCTCGGCCTCGTCGGCTCGAACGGGCGCGGGGGCGAACTCCAGCTGCTCCAAAGACTCTAGGCTCCGTGTCAGGGGCTCGTCCTCCCTGCCTTCCGCGCGGATCTCCACTTTCACCGTCGAGGCAAGATCCTTGTAGATGCTGATCGGCACCTCGTAGTCGCCCAGGGTGCGGAACGGCGTCTTCAACTGGATGCGATGACGGTTGACCTCGATTCCCATCCTGGCGAGGCTTGCCGCGATGTCGCGGGCCGTGACCGAACCGTACAGCTGGTTGTTCAGGCTCGCGCGGGCAACGACGCGAACCACCACGCCGTCCAGCGCGCTCACCTGCTTTTCGGCATCGCCGCGCAGCCTGACCGCGTCGCGGTCGGCTGCGGCCTTCATGGCGTCGAGTTGCTTGAGGCTGCCTTTGTCGGCAGGGATCGCCAGCTGTTGCGGAAACAGGTAGTTCCTGGCATAGCCAGGCGCGACCCTAACCACCTGGCCGCGGTCGCCGAGCTTGTAAATGTCTTTCTTGAGGATTACTTCAACCATCGGTACCGGCTCCCGGCTTCATCTTGTCAATGACACCCGCGAAGGGCAGCAAGGCAAGGTTTCGAGCGCGCTTGATGGCTCGGCGCAGGGCTCGCTGGTGCTTGGCGCTCAACCCGGTATGGCGGCGAGGCTTGATCTTCCCCCGGTCGCCGACGAACTGCTTGAGCATGTTCGCATCCTTGTAGTCGATGTGGTCGATCCGGCTGACGCTGAAGTAATCTACCCTGCGCCGCCGGAAGAACCGCTTCCCTCCACCTGGCCGTCCGCGGCCATCGGATCCGCGGTCCCGGCGCTGGTGGCCACCACCGTCACCACCGGACGACGGTCTGCTCGGGCGAGACGCCGCCCGGTCGGGGGTTGACGTCGTTTCGTTCTCAGCCATGCGTGAATTCCTCTCGTTGCCAAGGCCTACGCGGAGGCAGGCGCTTCCTTGGGCTCTGCAGCGCTGGCCGCCGGCTGCGGCTCCTCGGGCTGGGGAGCGCCCGGCGCTTCAGGCCTGGCGGGCGGCATCGCGGCCGCCGACGCGGCAGCTTTCGCGGCCAGCCTCGGTGCGCGCTTGGCCCGTAGATCCTGCATTTTCTTCAGACGCTTCAGATCCTCGTCAATGCGGATCGTCATGTACTTGATGATGTTGTCGGCAACGCGCAAGCGGCGCTCGACTTCGCGGGTGAGCCCCTTGGCGTCTTCCACCGAGTACTGGATGAAGACGTAGTGTCCATTCCAGAACCCCCGCACACGGTACGCGAGGCGGCGCTTGCCCCAGTCGTCTACCTTGTCGATGCTCGCACCGCCGTCCGTCAATGCCTGCTTGACGGCGTCAACGGCGGCCTGCGCATCCTGCTCGGGCAGGTCGGGCTTCAGGATGAACCCTAGTTCGTAGATTCTCATTCTGCTTTATTCCAATGACTCGGGGTCGCGGCGGTTACACCGCGCCATCGCTTTCTCGGCACCTTCTGCGAGCATGTCGCGAACAGTGTCGGCCGCACGGCCGACGATTCCTTCGACTTCCTGGATCTCCGCTCGTCCAAATGGATGCAGGACATACTTGGCGCCGTTGGCGACAGGGTGCCCTGGATGGATTCCAATTCGCAGCCGGGGGAATTCGTTCGTTCCCAGCGAATCAACGATGGACTTCATACCATTATGCCCCGCCGCCGATCCTTTCTGCTTGAGCCGCAAGCTCCCCCACGGAAGATCCAGCTCGTCGTAGATCACTACCAAGCGATCCGGACACAGCTTGTAGCGCTGCAAGAGCCGCTTGACCGGACCGCCGCTGCGGTTCATGTACGAGAGCGGCTTGGCCAGGATCGCAGAGCAACCGCAAAGCTCTCCGCGCCCGACAAGCGCGTTCTCCTCGGGCCGAACAATCCGGATGCCCGCGTCCCGCGCCAGGCTCTCCACGGCCAGGAAGCCCAGATTGTGAGGCGTCAGGCGGTACTCCTCGCCCGGGTTCCCGAGACCAACGATCAGCCAGTCGGCCTGAAACTCGGCGGGGCGCCTCCAAAACATGCTGCCCTCTGCGCCCGGACACAATGCCGGACCGGTCCGCTCTCACGCCTCTATTCCGCCTGCTCGCCTTCGGCGGGCTCAGCGTCTTCTTCGTCCTCGCCCTCGGCAGCGATGTCGTCGTCGGCACTAGCCCTGGAAGCCATGATGTGCAAGAGCAGCTTCTCGCCGTCATCGGCTAGCTTGTACTTGTCGCTGGACGGAATGTCCTTGGCGCGGATCGACTGGCCAATATGCAGGTCGTCGATCACTACATCGATGTGCTCGGGGATGTCGAGGGGAAGGCACTCGACCCCGACCTCGCGACTGACCATTTCCTCGAAGCCGCCCTCGGTCTTCACCCCAACGGCAATCCCCAGGGCGACGACGGGCACCGAAACCGTCACAGGCTTGGCAAGATCGACCCGCCGTAAGTCAACGTGCAGCAGGGAGTGCTTGACAGGATCGATTTGATAGTCAACCGCCATGGCGTGCTCGCTGGATCCGTTGCTCTGGAGGTTGAAGATGCGGTTGTGACCGGCCGGGTCCTTGAGGACGTTCGTGATCTTCTGGCAGTCAATCGTAACAGCCTGCGGGGGAGCGCCTAGACCGTAGACGATCGCTGGCACCTTGCCGGCGACGCGTAGGCGGCGAGCCGCGTTCTTGCCGCGATCCTCCCGGGCCACCACTTCCATTTCAATCTGTTGCTGCATTGCAATTCTCTCCTGCCCGCAATCCGTGCGGCCGATTCCGTGCGCGTCCGACGCGGAGCGCAGCCCGCCTAACCAAACAGCATGCTTATGGACGACTCACTGTGGATCGAATCGATGCCACGCGCCAGCAGCCGCGCTACGCTCAGTTGGCGGATCTTGTCGCTTGCCTTTGCTTCCTCAGAGAGCGGGATAGAGTCGGTGACGACAAGCTCCACGAGGCCGGATGTCTTTATTCTATCGACAGCCGCGCCGGAAAGCACAGGATGAGTGCACGCGGCGTAGACTGCCGTCGCTCCTTGTTTGAGCAAAGCGTCGACGCCATGCACCAATGTCCCCGCTGTGTCAACCAGGTCATCGATGATGATGCAGGCGTGGCCGGCGACGTCACCAATGACATGCATCACCTCCGAGACGTTCGCCTGCTCGCGCCGCTTGTCAATGATGGCCAAAGGCGCGTTGAGGCGCTTGGCGAGCGCGCGCGCGCGCTCGACGCCACCGGCGTCCGGCGAGACGACCTTGAGATTCTTCAGATTGAGCGACTGCAGGTACTCCACCAGCACCGGGCGACCGTAAAGATGATCCACAGGGATATCAAAGAAGCCCTGGATCTGCGCGGCATGCAAATCCAGCGTCAGCAAGCGGTCCGCGCCCGCAGCGACCAGCAAGCTGGCGACGAGCTTCGCCGAGATTGGAACGCGCGGGCGGTCCTTGCGATCTTGGCGGGAGTATCCGTAGTAGGGCAGCACCGCCGTGATGCGCTTGGCCGAAGCGCGTCGCATCGCATCCAGCATGAGGAGCAACTCCAGCAAGTGGCGGTCGACCGGCGTGCATGTCGGCTGCACGACGAACACGTCCGTGCCGCGTACGTTCTCGTCGACCTGCAGATGGACCTCCCCGTCAGAGAAGCGCCGCAAGGTGATCTTGCCCGGTTCACAGCCCAGATGGCTGCAAATGGCAGCAGCCAGCTCCGGGTTGGCGGAGCCGGTAAAGACTTTCAGTCGAGACTTGTTCTCCACTTCCGATTGCCTCTCAGGCGGGCCCCACAGCATCCTCGTCCATCGCGAGTTCCATCCCCAGATCGGTGCGCGAGACGCTTTCCGTGACTTCGACGAGCGGCCCGTCCGCCGCGACCGCTGCACCCGCCGCTTCCGCAAGTTCGTCCGAATCGAATAGTCCGAACACGGTCGACCCCGTACCAGAGAGGAGCGCGCTCCGGGCGCCCAGTCCGAGCAGCTTGCGCTTGAATCCGCCTAGGACCGGAAACCTTTGGAAGACAATGCCCTCGAAGTCGTTGAACAGCGACACGGAGCGATCGGCGCGGGTCCCGGCTTGAAGCGGAAGGATACCCCTACCAGACCATCCTATCTTAGATTCCGGTGCAGGGCATGTCAAACCGTCGCGGCTCTCGGCAAGTGCCCGATAAGCCCAGGCCGTCGGCACCTCAATTCCAGGGAGAATGAGCACGACCGGCGTCCGTGGCAGGTCAGGCACCGGAACAACTTCGGTACCGCGACCCGTGCCGGCGGCAGTCCCGCCAGTCAGGAAATACGGCACGTCGCTGCCGAGTTCGCATGCGATGTCGTGCAGTGCCGCACGCGGGACAGGCTTGCCGACATTGGCGGTGTCGAAGGCCCGCAGCACCGCACCGGCATCGCTCGAGCCACCGCCCAAGCCCGCGCCAGTCGGAATCTGCTTGCGAACGGAGACACGAACCCGAACCTGGAGGTCGAGGCGCCGGAGCACCATGTCCGCTGCCCGCCAAGCAAGATTGTCAGTGTTGTCGAGGTCGCGCCGATCGCAAGCGAACTCGAGGGACCGCGCGCCATCGCGCCAGACGGAGACCGAAACCTCGTCGAAGAGTCCGACTGATTGGAAAACCGTGCTGATGTTGTGATAGCCGTCCGGCCGGCGATCCAGTATCTGCAATCCGAGGTTGATCTTCGCCCAGGCTTGAAGACGCCAATGCTGTGGCGGATAGGACCTTGGCATCGCGCAGGCTGGTGGGCAGACCTACTTCTCGTAGCGCAGGAGCGAAGAGATTTCGTAGCCGGGCAAGCGGTCGCGGCCCTTGAGAAAATCGAGCTCGATCACGAAGGACAGGCCAGCCACCTCGCCGCCAGCCTGCTCGACAAGTCTGACCGCGGCGGCGGCAGTGCCACCGGTCGCCAGCAGATCGTCCACAACCAGGACCCGCTGGCCCGGCTGAATGGCGTCGGTGTGGATTTCGAGCGAGTCAGTGCCGTACTCGAGTTCGTAGGAGACACTGGCGGTGTCTGCCGGCAGCTTGCCGGGCTTGCGCATCAACGCAAATCCGGTCCCAAGTCGCAGCGCCAGCACCGGTCCGAACAGGAAGCCCCTCGATTCGATCCCGACAACCAGATCAACCCCCTTGCCAGTGGCCGCCTCGGCAAGGCGGCTCGCAACCAGGGCAAGCCCGTGAGGATCCTTGAGGGCGGTTGTGATGTCGTAGAAGAGGATGCCCGGTTTTGGGAAGTCGGGCACCTCCCTAATCAGGGAGCGAATTTCTTCCATGCACCTAGCATGGTAGCGAAGGCCGCCCGATCCAAGAGGCGATCCGGAAAGCCGCTTCCCACTACTCGGAATCCGAGGCCGCGGGATCCTCTTCCGCCGGATCCCCTTCGGGCGCCTCAGTCTCGGGGGGCGCGATCAAGGCCTCGACGGCCCGCTGGATGTCCAGCGCAGCGGATCGCTCGATCGTATACGTCGACGGCTCGCCGTCGCGAGTTGCGTAGGTCGGTGCCGCGTCCGGCGAGGAAACCAGCACCTTCTCGGCCTTCGCTGCTTCACCTTGCGGTGTCACGGTGGCTTCGATTGCCGCCTGCGTGAGCCCGTATCTTGCCTTGTCCGAAGCTCGGTCGGACGGAAACGCCGTCGCGGTCAGCCCGCGAAGGCGGTCGAGCAGGGTCTGCACGCTCTCCCCGTCCGCATCCCTGTCTTGATGGGATTCCAGCACCCATTTGCCATCGGTCCGGACAACGGCCACGGTCTGGTCTCCTGCGCGCACGTCAATGCGCGCCGGGTCGTCGAAGCCGAAGTCAAAGAGCTTCTTGTTCCGAAAGTCGGCAACGGGCTTGTCGAAGCTCAGTGCCAGGGTCGAGCTGACCCCATACACGCCGCTCTGGTCACTGCTGCGAGCGTAGTAGGACTCGCCGTCCTTGGCCATAACCAGTTCGTGGCCCCCGGTCTCGTCATCGACCGTCACAATCGCGAGCGGGCTGGCAAACGAATAGTCGGCGCCCCCCTCTCCCTCTTCCAGGACGGCGGTCATTTCCGCAGTGCGTAAGGCCCGGACCAGGTCGCCCACGGTGAAGTCGTCCGCTCGCAACTCCATCGGCTTGACGATCGCCCAGTCGCCATCGCTCCGCGCGAATTCCAGTACTCTCCCGCCGGCTTTGACCACGATGGTCGAAATCGAGTCCTCGTCAAGCCGCAGCAGTCGCTTGTCACGCAGGTCGAAGACCGATTTTTCGAACGAGGTCTTGTTGTAGCTGTAGACCGTGAAGAGCCGCGAGTCGTCCTTGAGGCGGGCGAACACGCCCGATCCAGTCGGCGTCTCGCGACCGAACTGCAGCTCCCCGCCACCGTCCTCGAGCTTATAGCTGACAGCCAACTCGGGCTCGTCAAGTTCGTAGGGGCTCCAATCGACAACGCTCTCCGAGACCACGCGGTCGGCATTCAGCGATGCCAGGCTCGATACCATCAGGCCGATCGAGGAGTCGTCGGCGACAATTTCCAGACCTGCGCCGAACTCCCACTCGTCGTCCTCCCCGCGAACCACCGTGATCGAGTCCTCGCCAGCCCGGTGCACCGTCAATTCGCGGATGCTGTCCTCCTCGAGGTCGACAATCTTCGGCGCCGCGTCGTCATTTGGCGGAGGATTCTCGCGCGTGTACCAGACCGCGCCTCCAAGCACGGCCAACAGGGCAACCGCAATAAGCAGGGGATTCGGTTTCATAGCATTCCGTTGTCTAGGTTCCGTTTCGCAAGCTGCTTCCGAGACATCCCTCGGCACCGCTTGGACTGTCGCAACCTCACCGTTGCTCGCTTGGCCGGACTGCCTAGCGCCGGCCCCACCAAGTCCAAACGCCGGTCAAAATGATGACCAGCGGAAAAAGCACGAGGCTGCCGAGAAAGATCCGGCGCATTTCCGAACTCGTCATCTCGATCGGTGTCGAATCCGGATCCTTGGGTCGGATCGAGATCAAATCCTCGTCAGAGCTGAGCCAGTTCATCATGTTCAGCAGGAGGTCCCGGTTCCCGCCGAGGGACAAGCCGTAGTTGCTTGCGAAGCCCAACGATCCAACTGCCACGATGCGCCCTTCGGGCTCGGCTTCATCCTCCTCCGCAGGAATCGCTTCGCTTTCCCCGGATTCGGCTTCCTCGGCCTCGGGCACGTCGTAGGTCGCAGCGACTGCCAGCATGATCGGGCCGTCGTTCCGGGCCGACTCCGGCCCGAGCTTCACCGCAGCACCCTCGATCGTGAGGGATGCCGTCGAGAAACTCGAGGTCGACGTCTCGAAGAGCTCGTCTAGTGTCCAGCCTTCCGGTGACTCGTCCGCCTTCCTGACGCTCCGCGCTTGCGGGAACAGCGTCGCCACGTTCTCCATTGGCTCGACGATGGGATGGTACTTGTAGCTGCTGACGAGTGGAGTGAAGGGCCCGCCCCCGAACAGTTGCCCGATCGGCGACTCGTCAATGACGATGTCGTTCTCGGCCGCCACCCCCCAGCTCGCAAGCAGTTCCACCAGCTTCGGGCTGGGCTCGTCCCGGCGACCGCGCTCGTCCGGGAAAGCCGGCCGGAGCATGAACAACGCCCTGCCGCCCCCTTCCACAAACGCCTTGATCGCCTCGATCTCCGGGTCGAAGTACGCGTTGCTGGGGCCCGGGACCAACAGCAGCGTGCAATCCCCCGGCACTCCGTCCAGCGCAAGACTGACGTCCTCGTAGCTGTAGTTGGCATCCTCGATCACCGTCTTGGCATTGGCGAAACCGTTACGGTCCATGTCAGCGCTTGCGGCCTCGCCGTGCCCGGTTGCAACGCATGCCGTCTTCTGCTGGCCCTTCAGCGCCATGATGATCGAGTTGGTGATGTCCTGCTCGCTCGTCGACGACGCTTCGTGGCGTACGGCGCCGATGTGTAGGATCAGTGTCCCGTACGTCCGAACGTTCATCGCCTCGGTCTTCACCGGATCCTCGTCCGGGTCGATGTACTCCACGCTGACGCGGTTGGAAGCGTTCTCGTAACGCCTGAGCATGTCCGCCGTGGCCTCGAACTGCGATGTGCGGTCGAAGTACGACATCGTCACGTCGCGGTCCAGGTTGTCCAGGACCTTGTGAGTCTGGTCCGACAAGCTGTACAGTTTGCGGCTCGTTGCGTCGTAGGTTTCGTTATATTGGACGCCCAGCCAGTTGACGGCACCTAGGATCCCTACGAAGACCAACACGTAGAGGGCGGAGTAGCCGCCCGACCGAAACACCCTGGATTGCAAGAAACTCATCGCTCGAATCCCCTTATGCCTTCCAGCGGAGCGCTTCGAGCGACCGCTTGCTGAGGAATAGTCCCAAGGAGATGGCGCTGAGGTAGTACAGCACGTCCTTCAACTCGATCACACCCTTCGAGAATTGCTCGTAGTGCGGCGAAATCGCCAAGTACTCGCATAGCTGGCTGAATGTCGAGGTCTCGTAGGACGAGACCCAATTGAGAACCCACAGGAGCAGGAGAACGCCGAAAGTGAGTGCGCCGGCAACGATCTGGTTGCGGGTCAATGTCGAAAGAAACGTGCCCAGGGCGATCATCGTTCCGCCCATTAGCAAGAGCCCCAGCAGGGACACCAGCAACGGCTTCCAGTCCGGCGTGGTGTAGATGAACAGCACGGAGATATTCGCGACGGCGACCAGCAGCAGGCATGCATAGAGCATTAGCGCGCCGAGCCACTTTCCGATGATGATGTGATAGTCCTGCAGCGGCGACGTCAGCAGCAGCTCGATCGTGCCGCTGCGCGTCTCCTCGGCGAACAGGCGCATCGTGATCATCGGCACCGTGAAGAGCAGGACGATGCTCATGTTGCCCAGCGACGGCTCGATGACGAACTGGTTGACATTGAGCGGCGGGGCGCCCATGCCGCCGCCCTGGGCTGCCACGCTGGCGCTGTAATTGAGGAAGAACGCCAGGCCCGTGGTGAAGAAGTAGCCGAACACGATCGCGAACATCGTGAGCACGATATACGCAATCGGCGACGTGAAGTACACCGAGAACTCGCGCATTGCGATGGTGCAGATGCTTCTCATTCCTCGTCAACCTCCTGTTCCTCTGCGGGGACTTCCGCGGCGCCTTCCGGGCTCCCCTCGGGCACTTCGGCAGCAGCGACCGCCTGCTCGTCGCTGGTCAGTTTGAGGAAGATGTCTTCCAAGCTCAGTCCGACCGGTTGCATGCTGTAGAGGCCCCATCCAGACGTCACCACGGCATTGGCCAGCCTCCGCGGTATCTGGGGGTCCTTGCCCACCTCGATCCGCCAGACAGCCCGTCCGTCGCGCCCGTCCTCGCGATCAACTTGCCGCACGCCAGGTTCATCGGCGATCCGATCCCGCACCTGCTCGGCTGGCCCTTCGATGTCAACAAGCAGGGTGTTTGCCCCCTGAAGCTGGGCCCGCAAGTTTTCAGGAGTGTCGCTTGCCTCAATGCGCCCGTCGTTGATGATGATCACACGATTGCACGTGTCAGACACTTCGGGAAGGATGTGCGTGCTCAGGATGATCGTGTGCTCCCCTGCGAGCGAGCGGATCAGGCTGCGCACTTCGATGATTTGCTTGGGATCCAGGCCGGATGTCGGCTCGTCGAGCACCAGCACCTCGGGATTGTGAATCAGGGCCTGGGCTAATCCGACCCGCTGCCGGAAGCCCTTGGAGAGCTTGCCGATCAAAATGTCTCGCACCGGCCCGGACGCAGTGCGGTCCAGGGCGCAGTCGATGCGCCGCGCGATGTCCTTGCTTCCGATCCCCTTGATCCGCGCCACGAAGCGCAGGTAGTCGCCGACGACCATTTCCGGGTAGAGGGGCGGCTGCTCGGGCAGATACCCGATGCGCCTCTTGACGTCGATCGGATTCTTCCGGACGTCGAACCCGCCCACGCGCACGGTTCCCGATGTCGGCGGTAAGAAGCCGGTCAGGATGCGCATCGTGGTGGTCTTGCCGGCACCGTTGGGTCCGAGAAACCCGACGATCTCTCCACGATCGACTTCGAAGCTAATGTTCTTGACGGCGGTCTTGCGACCGTAGCGTTTGGTTACGTCTGCAACCTGAATCATGATTTGGCGCGAGGAGAGGCTGCAACGAGATGAGCGGAAGCCGCTATGCAGGATGTGAGCGGAGCCGCCTCGGACAACGCCCTCCTTCATTATCTATCGTATACGCCGAAAATGTGTCAAGTGGCTTGGAAATAGGCGGCAATGTCACATCCGGGCCGTTTTCGGAGGACCGGTGAGCGAAACATCCGGACGATTCCAGGGACGTAGCATCTACTTGAAAATCAATGAATTGGGCAGTCGCTCGTTCGGTGGCGGAGTCGTCTTCGGGCCAACTGGATCGAGAGCGCGCGAAGCCCGCAGCATCGGGGCGGCCCCGCGGCAGGAAAGCTTCAAACGGCCGCGCGAGTCGTGCCTTCCCGCTGGATTTCTGCTGGCATGGTGACCACGCACTGCAGCCCGGGCTCCACGACGAGCTAGCGAGCCTCGCCCCACCCCACCGGAACCTCGTCCTACTTGCGATGGCGCGCAGCAGACGCGGCCGCGTGGCTACCAAACCACTGCTGGCAAGCCTGCTGCCACCTACGAGCACCACGGGACGGCTATAATATCCGCGTCACGGCTGGCCGTCCCTAGCGCCAACTGGATCACCGAGCCACCGGACAGGAGAGTCCCAATGAGTCGTCCCAACTGCTTCCGAGCCATCCTCCTGACGTGCTGCCTTGTGCTCGGTGCTCTGGCCTACCACGGCACGACCGAAGACCTGATGGTCACCAGCGCAAACGCCTGGCTGGCATCATTGAACGGCAATCAGATCACCTCCGCACAGTACAAGCTGGAAAACCCGGACTACCAGACTTGGCACTTTGTGCCGGACAACAATTTCATCAGTGCCCGCGGCTACAGGCGAAACGGGCTCACATACAAGGAAATGACCCCCGAGCAGCGCGCGCTCGCCGATGCCCTGCTCGCAGCCTCCGTGTCGCGAATCGGGTTCGTTTCAGTCAAGACGATCATGAGCTTGGAAGAGGTTCTGCGAATCAAGGAAGAGGACACGGTCGGCAGGCGCGACGTGAACGTCTACCACTTCAGCGTCTTTGGCAAGCCGTCCATGACCGGAGATTGGGCTTGGCGCCTTGAGGGCCACCATGTCTCGCTGCACTTCCTCATGCGGAACGGCCAGCTCGTTTCCACCTCGCCGACATTCCTCGGGGCGAACCCTCACGAGGTTCGCGAGGGCCCCCGCAAGGGCGTGCGTCCACTCGCAGCCAGGGAGGACACGGCCCGCAAACTGATGATGTCACTGGACGCCGCCTTGCAGAAACAGTCTCTCGTCAGCGAAGAGGCCTACCGGGATATCCTGACCTCGGCTGACACACGGGCTAAGATCGAGGGCCAACCCCGGGGAATTTCCGCCGACCAGTTATCCGACGAGCAGTACGCGATGCTCCTGGCAACGACTGACCAGTACGCCGTTTCCATGCCGGCGGAGCAGGCCGAGGAGCGCAAGGCCCTGGTGCGCGCCGTGCCGCGCGACAAGCTGTTCTTCGCCTGGGCGGGCTCAATCGAGCCGGGCGGGGGCGATTACTATCGCATCCAGTCGGCCGAGTTTCTCATCGAGTACGACAACACGCAGAACCGCAACAACCATAGCCATTCGGTGTGGCGCGAATTCGAAGGCGACTTCGGGCGAGACATTCTAGCCGCGCACTACCGTGACAACGACCACGGGCTCGAGCGAGGCTCCGCGGCTGTCGCGGCCGACTAGCATCGGCGTGTGCAAGCCTACCGTCTGGTGCCGCTTCAATCGGGAACAGCATGGTGCACGATCGCTTAGGGTCTCCTCGTTCCAGCGGCTGTCTTGAACAGTCCATTCCATTGCGGCTACCGCTGCAGGTCAGATCGCCATGAAAGCGGCTTTGGTTGCAATGGCGCTGCCCATTGCTATGGTGCTGTGCGTCCCCGCGCTCGGTGCCGCCGAGCCCGCAACCAAGCGCAAGCCGAAGAACGCCCTGGAGGACATCAACAGGGTTGGGAACCGCAACGTCACCGGCATTCTCAATCTCTTCTCCCTACGCCAGGAAATCGAGCTTGGACGAAAGTTCTCCGCCGAGGTCAACGGCCGCGTTCGGACAATCGACGACCCAGTGGTCTGGGAATACGTCAATCGACTTGGTCAGAACCTGGGAAGGAATTCCGATGTCAAGGTGCCGCTTGAGATCAGAGTCGTGCACGACGAGGCAGTGAATGCGTTTGCCCTGCCCGGAGGCTTCTTTTAGGGGATTATATACGAGAGTGCCGAAAAACGCGGGTTTCCTAGCCTGAGCGCTGTCGCTTCTTGGGCAGCACATATCGGATTTTCACAGGTCGCACCAGCGCTTTGACCGCTTCTTCGAACGTGGCGTTGATTCGCAGATCCTCCCGTAACTCGGCCGCGCTCGGCTGGTAGGACGGATGGATGATCTCCACTTCGCGGGGTTTGGGAGAGGTCTTCCCTGTCTTCATGTGCCTCGATATTATCCCTTGTTGCTTGCACTTGGCACGTTGGTCGAGATTGTCCCCGCTGAGCGGGGTGCGGTTCCTGACGTTCAGCGCCACTACGCCACCGCCCTGGCACCGGACTTCAAGCCGTTGTCCTTGATCAGCGCCTTGTAAGTGAGCCGCTTGCCCTCCATCCCGCGGCGGATGCCTTTGATCTGATTGATCGTGTCCAGAGCACGCAGGTTGTGGCGTCCGGCGAACTCCTGCACGTAGCGGTCAAGGTGCTTCGGGCTCAGCTTGTGGAACGTGCCGGTGTGCGCCCTCTTGAGCAGGGACCACAGGCTCTCGATGCCGTTGGTATGCACCTCGCCCTTGACGTATTCGCTCAGCGAGTGCTTGACCGTGTCGTGGTCGAACGGGAGGGACTCGTAAGCCGTCGCATCGTCGGTGTAGACGGTGGCTTGCCGGTCCGCATGATCCTTGACGAATCCTTGCAGCGTTTCCGCGTCGGTCGACTGGATGACTGTCGCTGCGACCTGATTCGTCTCGCGGTCCTTCGCGCCCACGACCGCCGTCTTGCCGACCGGCCCGCGGCCCGTGTCCGCCAGCTCCTTGCGCTTCGCGTTGCTCATGTTTTTCCGCTTGCCGCCCAGGTAGGTTTCGTCCACCTCGACCGGCCCCGAGAACAGCTTGCTGTCCGCAGACAATGCGGCACGCAGTCGCTGAGCCAGAAACCAGGCTGACTTCTGGGTGATTCCCAAGTCGCGGTGGAGCTTCATGCTCGACACGCTCTTGAGGCTGGTCATGACCAGGAACGCGGCGACAATCCAGTCCTGATAGCCGATCTTCGAGCCTTCCATGACCGTGCCCGTCTTGGTGCTGAATCGCTTCGCGCAGATCCTTTCCCGGCATCGGAACGGCATGGTCCTGTGCTGGCAGCCCGTTTGTACATTCAACGACCCGCAATGCGGGCAGCACACGCCCCTCGCCCAGCGCTGCTTGACAATCCATTCCCCGGCCTTGGCATCAGTGGGGAACTTCCTGAGTAACTGCTTGAAAGTAATGCCCTTACGGTGATTCTTGCCCGGTGCCTTTACCATACCTTCAGTCTACAGGAAAGTGCCGATAATGGCAAGCGCTCAGGCTAGGCAAATCCGCGTTTTCGGCACTCTCGTATATAATCCCCTTCTTTTACGTCAATTCGGGCTTGATTCGATTCGCTAGGGACGAGGCCGAGCTTGCTGGAGTGATGGCGCATGAGATTGCGCACATCGCAGGCCGCCACGGCACGCGCCAAGTTAGCCGTGCGCAGTTGGCCAACATAACGGCTCAGGCGATGCTCGAAGCTTTCGGCGGCTACAACTGGGGCACCATGGTCGCTGTGAACGCCACCAACTTGGCCCTGCCCCTGACGCTCCTGAAGTTTTCGCGAACTTTCGAGAAGAAAGCGGACTTCCTGGGAATGCAGTATCTCTACAAAACCGGGTACAATCCGCTGGCAATGGTCGGGTTCTTCGAGCGCCTGAGCGCATTGGAGAAAAGGCGGAAGGGAGCCATTTCCGCCGCATTCAGTTCCCACCCGCTATCCCAAGACCGCGTCGCGCTGCTGCAGAAGGCTATCGACGAACTGCTGCCCGATCAACCAGCCTACGCTGTCTCGGGCAGCGAGTTCGCTGGAATCAAGGCGCGGATTGCCGAGCTTTATGGCAAAAGCGGCGAAGACCCGGATCGGCCGAAGATCCTCAGGCTCCCGACCGATTCCGATACTGCGGGCAAGAGCGAATAGATGAGACAGCCGTCCCTTGCGCCCGTCCCCCGCATTCAGGTGGGGCTCGCTGTCGGATCGGGACGTCTGAGCGCATTGAAACTTCAGGCTCCTCAGCAAAATCGGTGGGCAAGGCTGTGCTCCGGTAGATTTCCAAGTGAATGATATAAAGCGAGTTCGTAAGACCTGTAGGATCTGAACCCGTACGCTTTTCTCATAGCCAGCTTGGCTTTGAGGTTCATGCCCTCCACCGCACCCGAAGAATAGCTCCTCCCGGTCCGGAACCAGTTCAAGACCAGCGGCCGATGCCGCCTCAGCATCTTCGCGACCTTCTTCATCGGCTCCAGCCGCGAGCGCATCGCCCGCCGGCACCAGCGCACCAGGAACCGCCGCGCCGGCGGCGGCGAGCGACACTCCCAGAACTGCTGGAAATCCTCCTTCAGCAGGTACGCCCGCACCGTCCGGTCGGGGTAGGCCGCCGGTTACCCAACGGCCCCCCCACGGATCCGGACGTGCGCGTTAACGCATCCGGCTCCTCGCTCCGGTCGTGACGGCATCCGTCATGGGCTGCCGTGCCGCTCCGTTCGTGGCCTGCTGCACCTCGGCGGCACTGTGTCCGCGAGTTCCCGACTCTATGTTCGGAGCCTGCCCTTCCCTTCGCGTCTCCCGTTGCGCCCAGGCCTTCCCTCCACCGAGTCCGCCACGTGGCTCCGTCGCGGTAGCCCGCCGGTTACCCGACGGGCCCCGCGCAGATCCGGACGTGCGCGCTAACGCATCCGGCTCCTCGCTCCGGTTGTGACGGCACCCCTCTGGAACTGCCGTGCCGCTCCGTTCCGGTCCAGCATCTGACCCACCTAGGGGCTTCCCGACTCTGTGTTCGGAGCATGGCCTTTCCTTCGCGTCTCCCGTTGCGCCCGGCCCTTCGCTCCGCCAGCTCCGCCACGTGGCACACCACGCTTTGTTCGTTGGTTTCATCACTACTATGGCCGAGTCCGACTCCTCCCCGCCGTTCATCCTCTGATCGGCTCCTGCCTTCGCTTCGGCGACCACGGCGCAACGCGTCGCGGTAACGGGGAGGGATCCCAGGTCCCGGCTTCGATCGTACATGCGTGCTTGGGTTCTTGGACGCCGCGGAGCCCTCACCGAACCTCACCAACGCGGTCCGAGCGGTTTTGCCTTCGACTGCGTAGACGGTCTCGGCACTCCGAATCACAACAATTTCGTCGCTCAATAGCCCTACCCACATGCACCCCTGCCGACGCTTCGCCCGCCCCCTCACGGGAACGACCGCACGGCTCGGGGAATGACATGGTCTGGTTATTACCTTTGCCATAGAGGACTTCCACCTCCTGATCTTGGCCAGTTAGCCTGGCGCACCCACGCTTTGTTCCCCGGCTTCGCCGGTACTATGCCTGAGTCCGACTCCTCCCCGTCGTGCATCCTCCGCTTAGCAACTGCCTTCACTTCGGTGACCACGGCGCTAAGCACCGTGGTAACGGGGAGGTCTCACAGGTCCCGATCCAGGACTTGCGCGCGTGCATGGGTTCTTCGACACCGCGAGGCCCGGCCGCCCCTCACCATGACGGTGCGGCCGGTGCTGCCTTCGACCAACTTGATGGCCTCGGCACCTCGAACTTCAAGCTTTTCGTTGCTCAATAGCCCTGCCCACGCGTACCCCTGTCAACGCTTAACCAACACCCTCGCGGATGCCGGCCCATGACTCGGGGAGAAAGTGGTTGGTTATTCCTTCCTTTCATCGGACTTTCACCGACTGTCCTGCCAATCAGTTAGCCTGTCGCACCAAGTTCAGCTTCACCAGCTCCGCCAGCTTCGGCTCCTGCTTCTCGCTCAGGTTCTCCTTGCGCTTCAGCAACAGCCAGCGCGTGTTCTTCAGCACCGGCTCCTCCCCCTGCGCCTTCAGCTGCTTCGCCGCCGCCGCCCGCACCGCGTCGATCGCCTTGCCCAGCTTCTGCACGATGTGGAAGCGGTCCAGCACGTGCACCGCCGCCGGCGCCCGCTCCGCTACGACCCGCAGGTACGCCTTCCACATGTCCGAGCACACCACCCGCAGCCGCCCTGACCGCGCCTCCCCGAACCAGTCGAAAAACCCTGCCAGCGTCTCGATCTTCCGCGCCCGCCCCACCCCCAGCAGCCGCCGCCGGCCCGCATCCAGCTGATACACCAACGTCAAGTACTTATGGCCCTTCTGCCACGCGATCTCATCCACCCCGATCGTCGCCACCCCCTCCAGCTGCACCCGCTCCCGGCCCCACTCCACGGCCATCCCCACCGCTCGCCAGACCCGCTCCCACGACACCCCGAACACCTGCGCCGTCTCCTGCCACGACAGCCGCTTCGCCCAACTCGCCAGAAACCACCTCAACGCCTTCGTCGAGCGCTGCTTGCCCTCCGCCCACGGCACCCGCTCCACCTTCACCTGCCCGCAGCGCCGGCAGTCCACCCGCCGCATCTCGTAGATCAAGTACGTCGGCAACCCCAGCACCGGCACGAACTGGTACCGCCGCCGCTCGCGCCGGTCGTAGCAGGGCCCCGGCTCGCCGCAGCCCGAGCAGCGCGCCCTGCCGTTGGCCCGCGGCAAGACCTCTACCTCCACCTCGGCCGGCCCGCCCTCGCGCTCCACCAGCCGGATCTTCCCGTACACGAACCCCGGCAGCTTGTACACCCGGTTCAGAATCGTGCGCAACTGCACCTGTTGTCTCCTCCTTTCTCCAGACGGGAACTCCCCGCCCACCTCGGCGGAAGCCCTCGGTACCCGGATCAAACTACACTACCCCAGGACGCAAGACCCGATCCTCACCCACTGATTCTGCGCAGGAGGCAAACTTCAGGAGTTGGCCCCGAGCTGCGACTTTCGAGAATGGGATAGAATTGGCCCTGATCAGTCGAAGTGTTTCCCTAATCCGAGGTCGTGCTCGATTTCCAACGAGGCATGGAGGACAGTCGGGTCTACCCGCACGGCGCGCTCGGAGACGGAATCAACTCGGACTCGCCAAGTTCGGGCCATTCCGGTACAACGCGAGAGGAGAATGCCGTGAACAAGCTCCGACTCGCCCTCATGGGCATCCTGCCACTCGTCGTCCTTGCTATTGGAGGCTTGCTGACAAAGGCCCTGTTCGACTCTTACGAGCAGCCGGAGCCGAGTCCGGTGGTAGTGCAGCCCCCTCTCGTGAATGTGATCCCGGCCGAGAAGACCACCTTGACGCTTACCGTCCGGGCAGAGGGCACAGTGGCGCCGCGCACCGAATCGCAACTGGTTCCGGAGGTCTCCGGGCGAGTGGTGGAGGTGTCCCCCTCGCTCGCCAACGGAGGATTCTTCAACGAGGACGACATTTTGCTCAAGATCGACCCGCGCGAATACGAACTGGCCATCGTAAGGGCCCGGGCCGCAATTGATCAGGCCAAGCTGCGGCTGTTGACCGAGCAACAGCAGTCTGCCATCGCGCGCAAGGAATGGGAAGCCCTCGGCAAGGGCGAACCCTCGCCGCTGCTCTTCCGGGAACCGCAGATTAGTGAAGTGCGATCAAGTCTGGCTGCGGCCGAAGCCACCTTGGAGCAGGTGGAATACGATCTGGAGCGCACTGTCCTGCGCGCGCCGTTCGTCGGGCGTGTCCGCTCCAAGCAAGTCGACGTAGGCCAGTTCGTCCAGCGCGGCATGGCCCTCGCAACGCTCTATGCGGTGGATTTCGCCGAAGTTCGCCTGCCGATTCCCGATTCGGAGCTCGAGTACTGCCGCCTGCCGATGGCCTACCGGGACGAGTCGTCGAGCGAGAAGGGTCCGGCCGTCAAGCTGATCGCTCGCTTCGCGGGCAAGGACTATTCCTGGCAAGGCCACATCGTGCGCACGGAGGCGGAGATCGATCCCCGCACCAGGATGGTCAATGCGATCGCACGCGTCGACGATCCCTACGCCCCCACGGGCGATTCCAGCCGTCCGCCGCTGGCGGTTGGGATGTTCGTCAGAGCCGAGATCCAAGGGATTCGAGTGCGCAACGTAGTGAGCGTTCCACGGACCGCTCTGCGCACTGAAGACACGGTTTTCGTCGTCGGTAGCGGCGGTCGCCTGCAGTTCCGCACTGTCGACATCCTTCGGAGCAAGCTTGAGGTTGTCCTGATCCGCGGCGGGATCGAAGAAGGCGAACGGATCTGCCTGTCGCCGCTTGAGGCAGCGGTCGAAGGAATGGCCGTCCGGACCTCTGAACGTGAGCCCGTCGAAGCCGGAAATCCCCGGTAAGGACCGCGAACACCTCGCTCGCTCGGAGCAGCGCCGCCAGCAGGTGATCATGTGAGGTTGTGGGCGCTTTCGGACCTGCATTTGTCGCATCCCCTCAATCGGGATGCGCTTGGAGCGCTGCCAACGTATTCGGACGACTGGCTCATTCTGGCGGGCGATCTGGTTGATGGTTTGGACCAGCTTGATTGGTGCTTTCGCATGCTGACGAGGAAGTTCAAGCAACTTGTCTGGGTCCCCGGAAACCACGAGTTGTGGACGCGGCCCGGGCGAAAGGGAGAACCTCGTGGTGTCGAACTCTACGACAAGCTAGTAGAGGTCGCTCGTTCCCACGGCGTGGTGACACCGAAGGATCCGTACCCGGTGTTTCCGCATCCAACCGGGAATGTCCTGATCGCGCCGCTCTTCCTGCTCTACGACTACAGTTTCCGCCCGAGCAACGTGCGCGCTGATGAGGTGATCGCGTGGGCCCGGCAGGACAATACCGTATGCTCCGACGAGTACCTGCTTCACCCGGACCCGTTCCCTGATCGCGCCGCCTGGTGCGCCGCCTTGTGCGCGGAAACCGCGGCACGGCTCGAAGCGCATCCAAGCGATCTTCCCAAGGTCCTGATCAATCACTACCCTCTTGAGGAGAGGCATGCCGTGCTGCCTCGCGTACCGCGATTCACACCTTGGTGCGGCACGCGGCGCACGCGCGGATGGCACAAGCGCTTCAACGCTCGGGCGGTCATCTTCGGCCACCTCCACATCCGCGGAACCTCGTGGATCGACGGCGTTCCGTTCCAGGAAGTCTCGCTGGGCTACCCATCCCAGTGGGACCAGGGCCGCGGCATCGGCGACTACCTCCGCGAAGTGACCTTGGCACCCACTGGAGGTTCCGGCTCATGACGCCCCCCGCGGAGCAGTGGTGGAGCCCATTCAAGGTGGTTAACGATGTGACCGTCGTCCATGTCGACCTCGCGCCCGATTCTCCTCACGAGAGGGCAGCGTTCGCTTGGCTCGATCGGAGCGAGCAAGACCAGTGGCGTCGATTTTGAGTCGATCGGCCCCGGCGTCAGTTCGCATTGTGTCGTGCCGCGCTACGGGCAAGTCTTTGCGAACGACTCGGCTGCACAAACGACCAGCTTTCCTTCGGTTTCCGCGAGCATGGCAAGCCCTTCGCCATCGTGGATGGCATGCCGTCGGCCGCCAGCTTCAATGTCAGTCACAGCGGAATGCACGGGTTGATTGCATTCGCACCACGAGGGCAACTTGGCGTGGACGTGGAGGAACGTGTAGCTCGTCCCAATCTTGACGGAATCGGCGAAACGGTCTTCGGGCCTCGCGAACAGTCCGCTCTCGCGATATCAATCGGGAACCGAAAGATCCGCCTGTTCTTCACGTTCTGGACGATCAAGGAGGCGCTGATCAAGGCTCTCGGCACGGGCTTCTCTCTCGATCCGTCGGGGTTCGAAGTACCCTTGGCTATGCTTCACGGAGTGCATTCAAGTGTGTTTCGGTTTCCCCACGCGCCCACGACTGAATGGAGGATCGAAAATCTAGGAGAGACCAGATTTGCTGCCGCCGTTGCTTACGAATTGAATTCGGAGGCAACGCCGTAGTGCTGTGCTTGGGTGGAAGGCCGTTTGAAACGCCTTGCTCGCTGACATCAAGTCTCGGTACCATACGTGCTTATGCCTGACCAACCAGAACGCCAACTCGGCTTCCAAACCCGCTCCCTCCATGCCGGCCAGCGGCCGGATCCGGCCACCAACGCCCGCGCTGTTCCCATCTACCAGACCACTTCGTACGTCTTCAACGACACCGATCACGCCGCTGCGCTGTTCGGACTGCAGGAATTCGGCAATATCTACACCCGGATCATGAATCCCACCAACGGGGTGTTCGAAGAGCGGATGGCATCGCTCGAGGGCGGGATCGGGGCTCTGGCTACGGCCAGCGGCCAGGCAGCTCAGTTGCTGGCCATCTCCAGCCTTTGCCAGGGTGGGGATGAAATCGTCTCGTCAGCCACGCTCTATGGTGGAACATACACCCAGTTCGACACGACGTTCCGTCGCTTCGGATACAACACGATCTTCGTTGACCCCGACAACCTCGATAACTTCCGCAAGGCGATCACCGACCGGACCAAGCTGCTCTTTATCGAGACGGTCTCGAACCCGCGGATGAATGTCATCGATATCGAGGCCGTCGCGAACATCGCGCATGAAGCCGGGGTCCCGCTGATGATCGACAACACTTTCGCCACGCCGTACCTCTGCCGGCCGATCGAGTTCGGAGCGGACATCATCGTGCATTCCGCAACCAAGTTCATCGGCGGGCACGGCACATCGATCGGCGGGGTGATCGTGGACTCTGGCAGGTTTGACTGGACCAACGGCAAGTTCCCGATGCTCTCCGAGCCCAGCCCGGGCTATCACGGGATGGTCTTCTCCGAGACCTTCGGGAATCTCGCGTACATCCTCAAGTGCCGGGTCGAGGGGCTGCGCGACCTGGGACCTTGCATGTCACCGCACAACGCGTTCCTGTTCCTGCAGGGATTGGAGACGCTCGCGCTGCGGATGGAAAAGCACTGCGCAAACTCCCTCGCCCTGGCTTCGTATCTCGAGAAGCACGATCTGGTGACTTGGGTGAACCATGCCGACCTGCCGTCAAGCCCCTACCATGCGCTCGCACAGAAGTACCTGCCGAAAGGCCAGGGTGCGGTGTTCACGTTTGGTGTCAAGGGCGGGCTGGATGCCGGCCGCAAGTTCATCAACGCCTTGGAGATCTTTTCGCATCTCGCCAATGTCGGGGACGCCAAGAGCCTCGTCATCCATCCGGCGACGACGACCCACCAGCAGCTGAGCGATTCCGACCATGCCGCGGCAGGCGTAACGAAAGACATGGTGCGGGTCTCGGTCGGCATTGAAGATATCGACGATCTCATCTGGGATATCGACCAAGCCCTGACCGCATCGCAAAGCTGAGCTGAAACCCGCGAAGAGAGCTGGCACTCCGGTCAATCAATTCCTGCGCTTCAGCAGCTCGAATTGCGCTTCGAAAGGCCGTCTATTAGATTCCATAAATGGAATTCTAATTCCTGTATGCTTGTCGTCGCCTGTAATTCGCAACTCTCTTATAGTCAAAGACTTAATCGAGCATATTTTCTGTTGGAATCCGTACACTGCTTGACATATAGTGAATAGCAAGAGCAGCTGTTTCTGCTAGCAAGCAACGACAGTCGCCAGCTTGCATGGTCCGGTCTCGCAGATTTTCGAAGCGGTCGGTAGGCGGTGCCATCGCTGTGATGGCACTGGCTGCCGTGTCGCTCGCCAACTGGGCGGAGCGCGGTCGCTTCGGGGTGCCGGAGGACGGGGTCATGTGGACCGACTCAGAGGCCGGTGTTTCGGCTTCAACGGTCGAGTCCGAAAGCCCGGCCGCACTGGTGGGAGTGCGGTCTGGTGACATTCTGATCTCGATCGGCGGTCGGCCCGTCGTCGAGGCTCTGGACGCAACCCGGTATCTCACCGAGACAGGGGCTTGGTCTCGCACCCAATACGAGATCGAGAGGGACGGGCAGCCTCGTCGCTTCTCAGTCGTCATTGGCGAAAGCGTCAGCCGCGGTGGTGTGGCCGGCATCCTCTTGGTTCTCGGCTGGGCCTACGCGCTGATCGGGCTGTTGGTCTACCAGCGCTGCCGTGAGAATCCAACGACTGCCCGGTTCTACGCTTTTTGCCTGGCTTCGCTCGCGGTTTACGCGCTGAGCGCTACGGGGCAGTTCGATGTCTTCGACAGGCTCGTTTACTGGCTCGATGTCTGGGCGCTGCTCCTGATGCCGCCGCTGTTCCTGGATTTTTGCGCTCGCTTCCCGACCGGGACGCCGCGCCATCGGGGCCTGCCTCGCATTTCGTATGCGCTGGCGGTCGCCGTAGGATCGGCCCACCATGCCGCCGCGGGCGGTTGGGTTGCCGAAGGCATCGGGGACCCGGCCCTGGTCGGGTTCTTCGATTCAGTTCCGCTGGGGCTGCTCGTAGCCAACTTCCTGGCCGGTGCGGCCTTGATCTGGACAGGAGCGAGGCGCTCGGAGAACCCCGTATACCGGTTGCAAATGAAATGGCTGCTATTCGGCGCAATCGCAGCGGTCGTTCCCTTCGCCGCGTTCTACGCAGTGCCGTATTTGGCAGGTTTCGCGCCCGGGCCGAATCAAGCCTTCTCGGTGCTCTCGCTGGCGCTCTTGCCGGCCTCGATCAGCGTGGCGTTGTTCCGGTTCCGACTGATGGACTTCGAACTTGTCTGGCGGCGCTCGGTCGCTTCCGCGCTGACGTGCGGCCTGCTGCTGGCAATCGGTTACGCGGGTCTCTTCGGCGGTGGGTCGGCGACGCCGACCTGGCTGGAGCGCTATGGCCCGCTCGTTTGGCTCGGTTCGTTGACGCTCGCAGCCATACTCTACACTCCGATTCGCGACTGGATTGTCCGCGGGCTCGAGCGCCGCGCATACCGCGAGCGCTACCACGACCGCCAGACGCTGGCTTCCTTCGCCACCGCGCTTGCCGCCGAATCAGATCTCGGCCGCATGGTTGCAACCGTGGGCGAGCGGCTGGGCCGCACGCTGGCCGTGGACCGCGTCAGCGTACTGGTGCCTCATGGCAGCTCGGACGGCAACGACTCTCGGTTCGACTTGCTCTATAGCGAAAGCGCGGTCGATACCGGCAACGCGCGCACCGTAGACCTGGGTCCCGTGGCCAAACCGGGGCAGAGGAGCGAGGACGCCACGGTCGTGATTTCGGATCCCCCGTCGGGCCTGCCCGAGTCCATGGCCCAGCTGGGCTGCAGGCACTTCGTGCCGTGCCGCATGCATGGAAGGACCTTGGCATGGATAGGACTCGGGCTGACAACGAGCGGCTCCCTTCTCACGAGCGACGACTTGGCGCTAGTCGAGACCTTGGCAAGCCCATTCGCCATCGCGCTGGAGAACGCCCGACTTTACGCGTCGCTCCAAGCGAAGGCGACCCAATACCAGATCCTCAAGGACTACAACGAGAACATCGTCGAATCGCTGTCCGTCGGCATCCTCGTTTTGGACATGGATGGCCGCGTGCAGAGCTGGAACACGCATCTCGAACTGGCCTTCCATATCGCTCGTGACCAAGCGGTGGGCCGCGATGTTCGCGAACTGCTGCCTGCCACGCTCGTGGAGGAAGTTGAAAGGTGCCGGGACGACTCCGGCGCGGGCAATGCCTACAAGTTCCGCCTCCGGGCCGCCGACTTCCCCGCCGAGTTCCGTCCCGGCGATTCAATGCAAGCGCCCGAGCGCGTGATCAACCTGGCCGTCGCGCCACTGATTGCGAAGGATTTCCGTCGAATCGGGAGCTTGGTGATCATCGATGACGTCACCGACCAGATCGAGCTTGAGGAACGCGTCGTCCGCGCCGACAGGCTGAGTTCGGTCGGCCTGCTCGCGGCAGGGGTGGCTCACGAAGTCAATACGCCGCTTGCAGTGATCTCGAGCTACTCCCAGATGCTCGCATCCAGGTTCACGCAGGGAAGCGAGGAATCCAAGATGCTCGGGAAGATGACGGAACAGACATTCCGCGCGAGCGAGATCGTCAGTTCGCTGCTGAATTTCTCCCGCACGTCGGAGTCCAGCATGGCGCCCTGCGACTTGAACGCCGCCGTCGGGAACACGATTGACCTGATCGCTCCCCAGCTTCGCCTAGCCGGCGTGACGGTGGAGCAAGACCTGGGACCCGCTGCCTGCGTGGTGGCAGACCGCGGGAAGTTGGAACAGGTGTTCCTGAATCTCTTCCTGAACGCCCGGGACGCCATGCCCTCAGGAGGCACGTTGCGGATTGCGAGCCAGGTCTCGACGGACTCGGAGAGTGCCCCGCGTGTCGAAGTGCTCATTTCGGATACCGGTTCCGGCATGGACGAGAGCGTCCGGCGGCGCATCTTCGATCCGTTCTACACCACGAAGGATGCGCGTCGCGGGACAGGGCTGGGTCTGGCTGTGAGTTACGGTATAGTTCGGGAGCATTCCGGCACGATCTCTGTCGAGAGCGCGCCGGGCGAGGGGACAACATTCACCCTCTCGCTGCCACTAGCCGAGCAGCCTGTTCATGCCTGAGGGAGTCGCCGCGACCGAGAGCCGCCCGGCCACCGGCCGCATCCTGATTGTCGATGACGAGCCGGCGATCGTCGATAGCCTGCGGCTCTTGCTCGAATCGGAAGGGTACCAAGTCAACTCGGCCGCAACGGCAAGCGAGTGCCTGGAATCAATTACAAGCGAGCCCCGCGACCTCGTCTTGCTCGACTTGATGCTGCCGGACCGTCCAGGCCTCGAGGTGCTGCATGATATCCGGAAAATCGACCACACCCTTCCGGTAGTGATGCTGACTGCTTTCGGGTCGATCGAGACCGCAATCGAAGCCACGCGACTCGGAGCTACGAACTTCCTCACCAAGCCTTGGAACAACAGGCAACTGCTACTCGAAATCCAACAGGTCCTCGCTCGCCGCAGGCTCGAAGCCGAGAACGCCCGCCTTCGCAGCCAACTTGGAAGTTCGGGTTCCTCAAACAGACTGGTGCGCAAGTCGCGAGCGATGGAGGCCGTGTTCTCCCTGATCGATCAAGTCGCTCCAACCAGTTCGACCGTGCTCATCTCCGGGGAGAGCGGCACCGGGAAACAACTCGTCGCCAGAGCGATCCATGAACGGTCCACCCGCGGGGACAAACCTTTCGTCACGATCAATCCCGAAACGATTCCGGTCGAACTGCTCGAATCGACACTCTTCGGCCACGTCAAGGGATCGTTTGCCGGAGCAGCCAGGGATCGCGAGGGGTGCTTCGCCATCGCGAACAAAGGTACGATTTTTTTCGACGAAGTGAGCGCGCTCAGCACGGAGACTCAGTCGAAGCTCCTGCGCGTGATCGAAGAGCGCGAGTTCATACCCGTTGGATCGATCCGGCCGATCCAGGTGGATGTACGCATTGTCGCGGCCACAAACGAAGACTTGAAAGCAGCCGCGGATGAGGGACGATTCAGGGAGGATCTCTACTACCGGTTGAACGTGATCGGGATAGTTGTTCCGCCGCTGCGCTATCGGATCGAAGATATTGCCCCGCTCATCAAGGAGCTCCTCACCCACTTCTGCCGGCGAGAGAAGAACCATTTCCTGGACCACCAGCAGAATTCCACGCTGCGATTCACGCCGGAGGCCCTGCGAATCTTGCAGGCCCATAGCTGGCCTGGCAACGTGCGCGAACTGCGGAACGCGGTCGAACGAGCTGTCGTGCTCGCGACCGGAGAAGAGCTCCCGCCAGAAGTGCTGCCCCCATCAATCCTGAAAGGGAACCGTCAATCGGCGCACTCCGATCCCGCAGGATTTCAGCGCGTGTCGGGTGCAAGCCTGTCGGAGATGGTTGAGGGCTTCGAGCGCCGTCTCCTGGTGGACGTATTGGACAAGCACGGATTCAACCAAACCGAAACCGCCAAGGACCTGCAGGTTCCGCTCTCGACGCTGAACCAGAAAATCCGGCGTCTCGGCATCGAAGTGAAGGGCCGACGCACGGATTGACGCTTGGGAGCACTCCGGGTCTTGAGGTGCCGGTGCTGGCGCGGCCCTAGCTGATCCGCCTAGAATCTCAGCCCCATCCTCAGGACGAACGTCGCGTAGAAACCCAGCTCGGCATCAAGCGCCCGCTTGATGTTCGCACCGTCCCGGAATCCGTGGGACTCGCCTTCAAAAAGGTAGTACGCAGCGGGTACGTTGTTATTCCGCATGGCCGCGACCATCGCCGCCGTCTGCGCTGTCGGGACAACTTGGTCCTCGGAACCCTGGAAGAAAATCGTCGGAGCTTCAATGTCGTTGGCCGAGCGCAGCGGCGACCGCTCCGTGTACAGCGCTTCGGCTTCTGGCCAGGGACCGATCAGGGTGTCAAGATACCGGGACTCAAACTTGTGGGTATCCGTTGCCAGCGCCCGCAAATCCCCGATTCCGTAATACGAGGCCCCTGCCGCGAACATGCCGGTGCATGACAGGCAGCGCAGCACGGTGTAGCCTCCGGCACTACCGCCTTTCACTATCATTCGGGCGGGATCGGCCAAGCCAAGGGCGGCGAGAGAGCTTCCAACCTGGACTGTGTCCGCAACATCGCTCACCCCCCACCTGCCGTTGATTCGCTCGCGATAGGCCCGGCCGAATCCAGTGCTTCCGCCGTAGTTCAGATCAACGACGGCAAAACCCCTGCTGGTCCAGAACTGGATCGAGAGCTGGAGGGCGTTGCTCGCTGCCCCGGTGGGGCCGCCATGCAGTCGAATGATCAGCGGGGGCTTCTCTCCCGGCGGAGGCTCGAAGTCCGGGTTTCGCGGCGCGTAGTAGAACGCATGCAAGTCGCTCTCGTCCGAGGTTGACGAGCAGGAAATCGCCTCAGGTACCGAGAAGTACTTGCGAAACACGTCCGGGGGATCCGATGATCTCCTGAGCACGTCGCTCTCACCGGAAGCCGGGTCAAGACGGACAAGAGCAGCCGATTCGCGTGGCGACGCCCCTCGGAATACCGCGGTGCCACCCTGCACGGCGATGTCTTCGATCTGGCTGTACGGCGTGTCAACAGGCGCAAGATCTCCGTTCGGGGCCACCAAGCCCAGGTTCCACACTCCCTTCTCGCAGTAGGAGCACAGCACACGCCCGTCCATGGTGAATCCGAACGTCGACATCCCGAAGACCCACTGCGGCAGTCCAAACTCAGCATTGCGCTCGTGCAGCGGACGGGCGCGGCTCTCGCGCTCCACATACAGATTCCAGAATCCGTTGCGATCCGACACGAAGTGCAGCACCCCGTCGGGAGACCATTGGGGCTGGAAGACCGACTCGCGAGTGCCCCCTGCCACCTTGCGGCGAGCGCCCACGCCGCCGTCCGCAGACCACTCGCCCACCCACAGCTCGGTTCCGTCCCAGGGCATGTTGGGATGATGCCATTGGAGCCAGCACATCCGGCCTCCGTCGGGACTCAACCGGGGGTTCGAATAGAAATCGGATCCAGAGACCAGGACGCGCGGCACGGAGCCGGGACGTTGCAAGTCGACTGCGACGATCGATTGAACGGCTTCTCGATCCGTCTCGGAATGGTCTTCGCAAACCGCGAGCAATCGACTTCGCCGGAAATCCGCAACGATGTCCGCATAGCGGGAGCCGCTCTCCGGGGTGAGCGGCTCGGGCACTCCGTCGGGATGCTTCCGATACAGTCGCTGATCCCGGTTCTCCGTGAAATACAGGGTTCCGTCTACCACCGCATAGGCGCCTCCACCGTACTCATGGACGCGTGTGCGCACGTTCCAAGGCGGAGGCAGTTCGTCCCGGATCGAGCCATCAGGCTCCCGTCGCACAGGAACGGTGCGACCGCCCTCGGCCGGACGCCCTTCCAGCCAGTAAATCGCGTCCCCGTCTACGCGCGGCTCGCTCAGCCGAAGAGACTCGTTGGCGACGAGATCGGAAGTGATCGGGCTCTTCCAGAAGCCATGCTCCGCAGTGACGGTCAATCCAGTCACTCCTTGGCCAGGATCGATTCCGCGTACAGCAGTTCGCCGGTCAGGCCGTCATAGTACTGGAAGACCGCCTGCGGACGAGGGTACGCCACCCAGCGCGACTGCCCCTCGGTGTCGGGATTGTCAAAGACGTTGTTGACCTTCACCACGCAGTAAACCGGCCGCTTCCGCGAGCCGGAATCGTCGAGAAAGAATGTCGACCACCGAATCTGCGCCGTCCTGCCCCGGGATTCGAAGGCACCGTTCGGCGGCCGTCCAGCTTCCGAGGCCAGCGGATGATTGCCAGAGCTGTGCGGGCCAGCGGCAAACTCCCAGACGGTATCAGTGATCTGAATTGCGAAGCTATTGTGCAAGTCACCAGTGAGAACGAACACGGGCTTGTCCAGTCCGTCCCAGAACTCGATCAATTCTTCGCGCTCTGCAGCGAGCGCTGTCCAAGCCTCGTCCTTGTTCGGGCCACCCATGCCCGGACCGACATGCGGAATCATCAAGTTGACGGACGAGACCACGAACAGGAAGTCAGCGCGACTCGAGGCCATGGACCGGGTAAGCCAGTTCTTTTGTCTCGCACCCAGCATCGATACGCCAGGCCGAAAGGGGTTGGTCTTGTCATGCACTTGCCTGTGGCTGCGCGTGTCAAGGAAGAAGAACTCCGCATTGCCCACCGTCCGGTTCCAATAGCTGAGCCTCCCGACGGAGTACGAGGAAACACTGTCTTCGGCTGGCGCGGGGCGAATTCGCAAGCGCTGGCTGTCGAGGATCTCCTCGATTTCGTACACACCGGCATTCGGGTCGCCGCCACGATCGTCCAGTGCCTTGTCGTTCACTCCGGCGTCGGGTTCCCCCCAATGGACGGTCAGGGTCGCCGCCTCTTCGAGATTCAGCGCCTCGAATCCACCCGTTTCGTCATATAGGACGGGCTCGCCCTTCGTCAACTGCGCGATTCCCAAATGGATTCCCTGCCGCCAAGGCACGAAGTTGGCCCAGCCGAGGTAGTCGTACCAAGCCTGTACCCCAATGTCGCGGAATACAGCTCTCCTGCTGCGCAATCCTACGGTCCCGGCTCCGTTCACGTCGCCCAGGATCTCGTGATCGTCGAACACGAAGAAACTGGGCATCTCGCGGTGCCACGCCGCCAGCGCCAGACCGCGCTCCAGATACAGCTTGTAGTTCTGCCAGACGCCTGCGAGGGTCGGAGCGACTAGCAAACGCCGCGGCAAACTCTTCACCCCGGCGGCCTTCAGCCACTCGGAGACCGGATGCTCGCGTGCCTCTTCATAGATCCAATCGCCATTCTGGACCGCGAAGTCGATGCGGCCGTCAAGGCGGTCCAGCATCGTGCGAAAAGCAGGCTGATCGGATCCATCCTGCTTGTTTCCACAAGCGAATTCGAAGCTGAAATTGAACAGCCCTCGAGGATTGTGTTCCGGATTCGAGACGTCGGATGCCGACGGCAGGGTTCGGAATGAGGCGACCGGAGGAACCTGTCCGTCCGCCTCCAGGCGATAGAAGTACTGCGTGCCCGGCACGAGCCCCGCCAAGCGCACCGAACCCGTGTTATCGCGGAACGGCTCCGTCGTCGCAGGTTCGGAAACCCATGTCAGGGAGTCGGGGGCAAGGCCGTACCGCACGCGAAAGGCGCCGGGCGCGCGCGTGCGAGCCCACACCGCGACACCGTCGGAAGAGAGGCGCCCCAGAATCGGGCCGTGTGTGACCGGCTGAGCGGTCGCCACAGACGCGCAGTGCACGGCCAGGACCGCGACGAGGCATGTCTTGGCCCAGAGCTGCGAGGAATGCGGTCCCACGCGGCCGAGCACGCTCAGTTGACCGGAGGCTTGGGCAGCTGCTCGAGAAAATCTTCGACCAGCTGCCGGTTCTCCTGCTGTCCCAGATTCTTCTTGAGCAGTTGCTCGGCAGCGCTGATAGCAAGGCCGGCAGCTTCCTGGCGAATGTCAGCAAGGACAGCACGCCGCTCGACTTCGAGCTGGCGCCGCCCATCGTCCATGATTCGCTTCGCTTCGGCCCGGGCGTCCTCGCGGGCTTGCGTGCGAACGCGCTCCGCCTCTTGCTGCGCCTGGCCCACGAACTCTTGCGACCGTCTCAGGGACGCTTCCATGTTGGCTTGATTCTCGGCGATCGCCCGTTCCGCTTCGACGTGCGCCCGCTCGGCTTTCTCCAGCGACTCGCGAATGCGGCCCTCGCGTTCGTCGAGCATGCCCAGAATCGGTTTCCATGCGATCATGCGCAACGCCACCAACGTCAGCACGAACGTCACCACGGTCCAAATCATCAGACCGGGTTCGAACTGGAGCAGGGCGTTGCCGCTCTCGGAAGCCATCAGGTTCTCCCTACAAGCAGGCTAGAACAGCAGCGCTACGAATAGCACGCCGAGGCCGATGACGGCCACGCCCTCGAGCAGGAACAACGGCAGCTGGAAGGCGCTCTGGATGTCCTTGGCAGCTTGCGGCTGGCGGGCAATGCTCTCCACAGCAGCTGCGGTGAACTTGCCAATGCCCAATCCGGCACCGACTACGATGATGCCGGCACCAATGCCGATGAGACCTCCGCCGACGGCGATGCCGGACTCCTCGGCCGGTTCTCCGGCCACTGCCTCGGCCGGTTCTTCGGCCATTGCCTCGGCCGCTTCCTCAGCTGGTGCCTCGGCGGGTGCCTGCGCCAACGCCAAGACTGGCGGTGCCAGCAGGATCGCCGTTGCGAATAGAATGTTGATTATGTTTCTCATAGCTTGGATTCCTCCGTGGAAGATAGAAAAGACTCGATGAACCGTCAGTGTTCGTCCGCCACGAGAAGACCCACGTACAAGGCCGTCAGCAGCGTGAAAACATAGGCCTGGATGAAGGCCACGATCAGTTCCAGTAGCGTGATGGCGACTGCGAGCGGGATCGATACCACCGACAGAAGAACGCTCTGGAACAGGAAAATGAATCCCAACATGATCAGGATTACGATGTGCCCGGCTGTCATGTTCGCGCCGAGACGAATCATTAGCGCCGCGGGGCGCACGAGCATGGAGATGACCTCGAGAACGACAACGACCGGCGCGATCAGGATCGGGGTTCCGTGAGGCACCATGTGCTTGACATAGCCTATGGGGCCGAGCGCGTAGATGCCCGTAACGAGAAACGTGAAAAACGACATCAGCGCCAGCGTGCCAGTTACGTTGAGGTTGCTGGTCGCGGTGAAACCGCCGGGTACGAGGCCCAGCAGGTTGCAGGTCAGGATGAAGAAGAACAGTGTGAGCAGGTAGGGAGTGAATCGGCGGCCCCACTTCTCGCCCATGTTTTGGATGGCGACTTCGTCACGGACGAATACGACCAAAGCTTCCAAGGCGTTCGCCATGCCTCGAGGGGCGGACTGGCCGAGTTTAGGCCGCCGCAGGAAGACCCCCATGACCACAATGAGGACCGCTGAGGCAATCAGCATCATCAGGACTGCCTTGGTGATGTGCAGGGAATGGAACAGGTCGCCCAAGTACGGTTCCAGCCAGGCCGGGAGGTGGACCTCGCTATTCCCGATGTGATGCATGATCACATCGCCGATACTCTCTTCCTGACCGTTGCCGGCGGCCGCCAGCAAGGCAAACGGGAGTTGGACGTTCAGCACCGCTCGAAGTACCTCGCGTAGCGGACGCCCTCGAAGACTTGGCCCGCCAAGTACCCCGCCAGCAGTGCCGGAACGAACCCGCGCGGGTCAGTCACGCCGCCGCTCAAAGCCCACGCCAGTAAAGCCAAGGTCCAGAGCGTGCGCAACGCGACGCCTGTAACCAACAGTCGGAAGAGACTCCGCTGCGGCACGGGACCGCCGATCCGCAGGACCCCTTCGGAAATCGCCACGGTCGCCAAACCGCAAACCAAACCTGCCGCCATCGACCAAATCATTGTTGAGTCCACATCGCTCTGGCCAAGTTGTAGAAGCCCACAACGATTCCGAGGAAGAGTCCGATAGCCGCAGCCTTTGGGTTCCAGCCCCACCGCGCCCCGATGATCGCTCCGAGCAGCAAGCCTCCCAGAACCGTTCCGCTTAGGGACAACGCCGCACCGATGGAGGCGCTGCGCGGTCGATACGGCACGGGTCTGTCCTACTTGCTGGGTCGAGGTGCGCTGCGGGGGTTCGAATACACTCTAGGCGAGAACGGCCGTCTGATTTCAAAATAGCAGAATTGAAGGGTTGTCATCAATCCGCTGGCAGCAGGAATCGCCATGTCGAACGACCACACCGGGAGCGCTTCGCCGGCTACTTCACGGCGGCAAGGACGGACTCGCCCGCAAGATCCAAGAACCGTTGCGGCAACAGCCCGATGACGACTGTCAGGACCCCGCTGCCAACCAGCGCGACGCGCGTACCGAGACTCAATTCAAGCGCCGCCGGCGTGTCGCTCGCTGGGCTTAGCCAGCAGGCCCGAATGACCCGGAAGTAGTAGAAGGCCGCCACCGCAACATACAGCGCGGCGACCACAGCGAGGAGATAGTGGCCCTCCCCGAGCAGCGCCAGGAAGATGTAGTACTTCCCGTAGAAGCCCGCCATCGGCGGTATGCCCGCCAGGGACAGCATGAAGATCGCCATCAGGATGGTGTACCCCGGCGCCCGACCGAACAAGCCGTTTAGATCGTCGAGTTCCTCGGCCGCTTCCCCGTCCCGCCGCAGGGCTGCGATCAGAGCGAACGCGCCGAAGTTCATGAACACGTAGGCCAGGATGTAGATGGCAATGCCGCGCAGGCCCGCCTCGTTGGCAGCCACCAAGCCGAGCAGGATGTAACCGGCATGAGCAATGGAACTGTACGCCAGCAGGCGCTTCAGGTTGGTTTGGGTGACGGCCGCGAGGTTGCCGACCGTCATCGTCACGAGCGCAATCGCGGCAAGCAGCGGCATCCAGGATTCGGCCGCGCTCCCGAATACCGTGAGGAACAGGCGGATCATCAAGGCGAACGAAGCCGCCTTCGACGCCACCGAGACGTAGGCCGTCGTCGGCGTCGGCGCTCCTTCGTAGACATCCGGCGCCCACATGTGGAACGGCACGGCCGAGATCTTGAAGAGGAGACCGACAGTGACGGTGACGAGCGCTAGAGCGGTGGCCCAGTCCCCGGCTCCGCGCGCCATCACCGCATCTCCGATGGCCGCGAGGCTCGTTGACCCGCCGATGCCATACAGAACCGAGAACCCGTAGGCGAGCAGGCCGCTCGAGAAAGCCCCCAGGATCAGGTACTTCATTGCCGCTTCGTTGGACTTGCGCGACCGGCGCAAGAACCCAACCAAGACATAGAAGCTCAGCGCCATCGTCTCCAGCGCGACGAACAGGACAACCAGATCCTGCCCGGTCGCCATGAGGGACATTCCGGCTTGAGCGAATAGCAGCAGCGCATAGTACTCGCCCCGGTGCTCGCCCTCGGACTCCATGTACCGCGCCGACATCAGGATCGCCAGCGTCGCCGACAGCACGAAGATCAGATTGAAGAACGCCCCGAACCCGTCCACAACCACCGAGCCGCCAAGACCGCTTAGCGGCCCTTCGGTCCGCACTTCCGCCATGTGGCCCAGCACGGCTAGCAGCACGATGCCCTCCGCGACGAGCGCCGTCACTCCGTTCAGCCAGCGCTTGCCGACGCGCCGCACGAGAAATGCGTCGGTCAGCAAGATCAAGCAGCCGAACAGGCACAGGACGACTGCCGGCTCGAGGACGTGGAAGTCGCTATAGGTGAATGTGAACTCGCCCATTATTCGCTCGTCGTGGCGTCGTCCGCCCTTGCCTGAGACAGCCGGACCTCGCCTTCAAGCGATTCCGCGCCGTGGCGGCTGAAGTACCCGGGATCGAGACGCTCGACCAGCTTGTTGGTGGGCGGTTCCAGGATCTCGAAGTACGGCTTCGGGTATAGACCGATCCAGAAGCATCCCGCGATCAACGGTGCCATGACCAGGATCTCCCTGGCGTTCATGTCCTTCAGCCCTTCATTCTTCGGGTTCGTGATCGGTCCCAGCATGACGCGCTGGAACAGCCAAAGCAGGTAGGCCGCGCCAAGGACGATTCCGAGCACGGCAAAGCCGGTCCAAACGGCGCTGACTTCAAAAGCCCCTCGCAAGATCGTGAATTCGCCGATGAAGCCGTTCAGTCCGGGCATGCCCATTGATGCGAACATCGCGATCCCGAAGAGTACCGTGTAGATCGGCATCCGGTTCGCCAGGCCGCCGTAGTCGGCAATCTCGCGCGTATGGCGCTGGTCGTACACGACTCCGACAGCGAGGAAGAGCAGCGGCGTGGACAGGCCGTGGTTGAAGCCCTGCAGCATGGCACCGGAGATGCCGTTCGGATTCATTGCGATCAAGCCCAAGGTGCAGAACCCGAGGTGGCTGACCGAGGAGTACGCCACCAGCCGCTTCCAGTCCGTCTGCATCAGCGACACCAGCGCTCCATACACGATGCCCACGATCGACAGGAGAGCGACCAGCGTCACCGTCAAGTCGTCCGTCGCCCCCTTCGGGAACAGCGGCATCGCGAACCGTACCAAGCCATACAGGCCCATCTTCAGCAGAATCCCCGCCAGGATCACAGAACCCGCCGTCGGCGCCTCAGTGTGGGCGTCGGGCAGCCACGTGTGGAACGGGAACATCGGAACCTTCACCGCAAAGGCGACGAAGAATCCCCAGAAGAGCCAGAACTGCATCTCCGGCCCCGTGTAGGCCGCCACGCGCATCAGGTCTTCCAGCGCGAAGCTGTAGTTGCCGAACAACTCGAAGTGCTTGAAGTACACCGTCAGCATCGCCAGCAGCATCAGCACCGATCCGGCGAGCGTGTAGAGGAAGAACTTGATCGCTGCATAAAGGCGTTTCCCGCCTCCCCAGATGCCGATGATGAAATACATCGGCACGAGCATGATCTCCCAGAAAACGTAGAACAGGAAGACGTCCAGCACCATGAAGACGCCCAGCATGCCGGCTTGAAGGAAGAGGAAGAACGCGTAGTATTCCTTCACGCGATCCTGGATCGAAGCCCACGAGCACAGGATCGAGAGCCAGCCGACGACGACGGTCAGGAGGATCATCAGGTAGCCGAATCCGTCGACGCCCAAGTAGTACTGCGCCCCGAGCGCCGGAATCCAGTCGATGCGTTCGACAAGCTGGAAGTCGCCGTTGGTCTTGTCGAAGGCGAGAAGCATCGGGATCGTAACCAGCAGGCCCAGGACCGCGAAACCATTCGCCACGATCCGGATGAGGGACTTGTTCTCCTTCGGCAGGCAGATGACGGCGAGCATGCCGATAAGGGGCGTCAGCCAAATGATGCTCAGAATGTGTTCGCTCATGATGTCCCGCGGCACGGGTTGTTCCGACCGCCCTCCCTCACCTGAATAGGTAGTAGCCCGCGACGATCCCTACGCCGATCACGAAATGCAGCGCGTAGTTTTGCACCAGCCCCGTCTGGAACATCCGGACCGGATACGAGACAAGTTTCGTCCCGAAGCCGACGACGTTGACGATGCCGTCGATCACCCACTTGTCGAAGAACATGGTTCCGCTTGACGAATGGCGGGTCAACCCGCCGACCCCGTTCACCATTGCGTCGATCCCGCGACGGTCGAACCTGGCCATCAACCCTCCGCCGCCCTTGGCAGCGCCGTCGACAAACGCTGCCCCGTAAATCTCGTCCACGAAGTACTTGTTCAGCAACACCCGGTGGAAGCCGCGTCCCACGAGGCCGTGCATCGGCTCGCCCTCGTACTTGGCGGTCCGGAACAGGCGCGTGGCGAACCAGATCGCGGCGAGGGCCAGTCCCACCGCCAGGGCCATCAGACCCCATTCGAGAAGCGCGCTGGGGTGCTCGGCGCCCGCTCCTCCGTGAGCGCCCTCAAGGGCCACCGACGAGCTGAGCCAGTGCTCCAAGCTGGGCAAGGCGTCATGGACGGGCCCGAAGACCGGCGGCGTCCCGACCCAGCCAGCCAGAATGCTACCGACAGCCAGCACGCCCAAGGGCACGGTCATCGACCGCGGTGACTCGTGGACATGCGTGCCGGGGGCTACCCGATTGTCCCCGTGAAACGTCATGTAGATGAGCCGGAACATGTAAAAGGCGGTCATCATGGCCGTTAGCAAACCCAGCCCATAGAGCAGGGTGTGATGCGAGGAGAACGTCTTCCAGAGGATCTCGTCCTTCGAGAAGAATCCGGCCAGGCCCGGAATCCCGGCGATCGCCATTGCTCCTACGAGCATTGTCTTGTAGGTGACCGGGATCTTGTCCTTGAGAGCCCCCATCTTGCGCATGTCCTGCTCGCCTCCGACCGCGTGGATGACGGAGCCGGAACCGAGAAACAGCAGGGCCTTGAAGAACGCATGCGTGTACAGGTGGAAGATACCGACCCAGAAAGCACCCACGCCACAAGCGAGGAACATGTAGCCCAGCTGTGAAACAGTCGAATAGGCTAGCACCTTCTTGATGTCGTACTGGACCAACGCAATCGAGGCAGCGAAGATCGCAGTCAGGCCGCCGACCACGGCGACGACCAGCATGGCATTCGGTGCAAGCGTGAAGATCGCGCTGGACCGCGCCACCAAGTACACGCCCGCCGTCACCATCGTGGCTGCATGAATCAGCGCGGAAACCGGGGTTGGCCCTTCCATGGCGTCCGGCAGCCAGACATGCAGCGGAAGCTGCGCGGACTTGCCCGCCGCCCCGACGAAGAACAGCAGGCCCATCGCCGTCAGGGGACCCCAGGCGCCCTCGGCGTGGAATCCGCCAGCCTCAAGCGCCGGGCCAATCTCGGTGAATGTCAGCGTGCCGAGCGTGCCAAAGGTCAGCAGCATGCCAAGCACGAACCCGGCGTCACCGATGCGATTGACAATGAACGCCTTGTTGGCGGCATTCGAAGCCGACTGCTTGCGGAAATAGAAGCCGATCAAGCCGTAGCTGCAGAACCCCACGCCTTCCCAGCCGACGAACAGCAGCGCGTAATTGTTCCCAAGAACCAGCACCAGCATGAAGAACAGGAACAGGTTGAGAAAGCCAAAGAAACGGTAGTAGCCCCCGTCGTGCGCCATGTAGCCGGTGGAGTAGACATGAATCAGGAATCCGATGCCGGTTATGACCAACACCATGACCGCGCTCAACGAGTCCAGCAGGAAGCCCCAGTCAGCGGTGAACGCCCGAATTCCCGCGTCGGTGCCGGAGTCCAGCCCTGCCAGCCAAGTCCACTTGACGACCTCGTATCGATGACCGTCGACACCCTGGAGCTGGATGATCGCCCCCAGCGCGAAGACGAACGACAGCAGCACCATGCCCGGGCAGAGCAGGTCTATCAGCTTGCGCCCGGGAGACGCCGCGTGGTGCCCGGCGTGCGCGTCGTCCTCGGGCGGTCCTAGGGGATGCTGCGGGTCGAGCCGACGGCCGAACAGGAGCATCAACACCGCTCCGAGGAGCGGAAACATCGGAATGAGCCAGATGCTGTCGAGAAAGAACACCGATGCCGCTCCCTTACCAGCGCAACAAGTCGATCTCGTCGGCGTGGACGGTATGCTTGTTGCGGAACAGGGCGATCAGAATGCCCAAACCGACGGCGGCCTCCGCCGCAGCCACTGTGATCACGAAAATCGCGAACACCTGCCCTTCGACTTGCTGGTGGGCTGCCGAGAATGCCACCAAGTTAATGTTGACGGCGTTCAGGATGAGTTCGACCGACATCAACAGCACCAAGATGTTCCGCCGTGTCAGGATTCCGACCGAGCCGACCACTAGCAACAGCGTGCTGAGCACAACGTAGTGCGAGGTAGTGACTTCCATGGAGACTGCTCCCGGACTAGCTTTCCGTCTCGGCGTTCCGTGCCTTCGACATCACAATGGCTCCAATCATGGCCACGAGCAGCAGCACGGATGCCAGCTCGAACGGCAGCAAATAAGTGGAGAACAGCACCCGTCCCACCGATTCGGAATTCTCGGTGAGTGCGCCGAGCTGCGCGGGGTCCGCCTTGCCGGGCAGGTCCATGGCTTCCATGCCCTGCACGGCGACTGCCAACACCAGGCCGCCCGCGATCGCGATCGCTCCCACGGCCAGCCATTTCTGATTCGCAAATCGTCGCTCCGAAGACTCTTCCTGAACCGGGACAAGCATGATCACGAACAGGAACAGGACCATGATCCCGCCGATGTAGACGATGACCTGCACACCAGCCAGGAACTCTGCCGCCGAAAGCAGGAATATGCCCGCCACGCCGATCAGGGCGCTAATCAGCCAAACCGCCGCGTGCACCACGTTGCGACGAGTGATCGTCATGATCGCGCTGCCCAGAATCAGCGCCGCCAGGACATAGAACAATACAGTATCGAGCAGCATGCAAAGCCAGCGTTGGGCCGGCGGACTATGAACAATACAGCATATCACCAACGGTCTGGCGAAGCGCCATTCCGGGGTCCCTCACAACGTCGCAATGGGCGGCAGCGTGTTCCGATCGAGCCCGGCCCGCTGAAAGCGAAAGGTGCTGCGGTCGGGACCGGGTCCGCTCAGTGGGTGTACTGCGCCGGCAGTGGCCCTTCCTCGAGCATCTGTCGGTCCCAGATCTGCCCTTCCCGGGTGTAGGTGGCCAGTTCGAAATCCTGGGTCAGCTCCAGCGCGTCGACCGGGCAAGCATCCTCGCACAAGCCGCAAAACATGCAGCGCGAAACGTCGTAGGTGAATGTCGTTAAGTCCTTGCGCTTCGTCTCGGGGTTGCGCTCGGAAGTCACCACGATCAGCTGCTCCGGGCAGGCCAGGGCGCAGAGATTGCAAGAGATGCAAAGCGTCTCCTGCGACTCGGGGTGATTGTTCAGCCGCGGGGCGCCACGGTAGCGCTCCGCCACCGGCGGCCGCTCCAGCGGGTACTGCTCGGTCACGACCTTCGACGGCTTCTGGTTCTTGAAGGTCGTCCACAGACCCTTGAGCAGATCTGTCAGCAAGAACGTCTTGATGAGGTCGGTCATGCGCTGCTCTTCTCAGTCTATCGTACAGATCTCGGAAGCTATCCCCGAACGATCAGCTGCACCACGCCGTTCAGGATCAGGCCCGCCATGCTGATCGGAATCAGCCACTTCCAGCCGACATCCATCAACTGGTCGTAGCGGAAGCGCGGGAACGTGCCTCTGTACCAGATGAAGAGATAGACCATCATCGCGAGCTTGAGCGCGAACCAGAACAGGCCGATAAGCAGCTCGTTGACCGCCGGAAGCAAGAACGCCGCGCCAATGGCCAGAAACGCTCCAGCCACGGCCAGCATGACCAGCCGGAAGCCAAACACGACTTGCCGTGTCACGCCCTTGAGACACCCCAGGCCGATCACGCCGAACAACAGCACCGGGAATATCACGTTGAGCGGCATTTCAAGGGCCGCGACGTTGGGGAACGGCCGCAGCCAGCCCCCGAAGAACAGCGTCACGCACAAGCTGCTGATCACCACGATGGCCGCGTACTCGGCCAAGAAAAACAGCGCCCACCGGAAGCCGGAATACTCGGTGTGAAACCCCGCGACCAGTTCGGATTCCGCCTCGGGCAAGTCGAACGGCGAACGGTTGGTCTCGGCGGTGCCGGCGATGATGAACAACACGGCCGGGATCATCATCAGCCCGTAGTTGTCGAACGCGCCCCACCAGCCCCGCTCAAGCTGGGACGCGATCACACCCTGCATCGAAAGCGTGCCCGCGCACATGATGGCTGTCACCGTCGCGAACCCAAGCGGAACTTCGTAGCTAACCATCTGCGCTGCACCGCGCAGCGAGCCCATCAGTGAGTACTTGGAGTTGGCCGACCATCCACCGAGGATCAGCCCCAGCGCGCCGATCGACGACATCGCGAGAATGAACAGGATTCCGATGTTCACGTCCGCCACATAGATCCAGTCGCTGAGCGGCAGGACGGCAAAAGCCGAAAGCGCGGTGAAGGTGGACAGGACCGGAGCGAGCCAAAAGATCCATTTGTCGGCCTTGGACGGAATCACATCCTCCTTGAGCATCAGCTTGAGGGCGTCGGCCAAGGGTTGCAGGAGGCCGTAAGGGCCGACCCGCATCGGCCCGAGCCGGACTTGCATATCGGCCAGCACCTTGCGCTCGGCAAGTACGAGGTAGCCCGCCACGAGCGGGAACACCAAGATGATCGCCGCTGTAATGGCCAGCGGACGGAGGTATGGGAATAAGGGGTGGGCGAGTAACTCTTCCATGGCGGGTCCTAACGGTCCACTTCGCCCAGCACAATGTCAATCGTGCCGATGATCGCTACGACATCGGCGACCAGTGCGCCGCGGCACATCTTGTCAAGCGCGCCGAGGTTGACGAAAGAAGGCGGGCGCACGCGGAGGCGATAAGGCTGCAACGAGCCGTCGCTGACGATATAGTATCCGAGCTCCCCTTTCGGTGCCTCGATCGATACGTACGCTTCGCCCGGCGGAGGCTTGATCACTTTGCTGACCTTCCCCTTGATCGGACCGGACGGCAGCGATTCGACCGCTTGGCGAATGATGCGACAGGACTGCTCCATCTCGAGCATCCGGACGATGTACCGGTCGAAGGTGTCGCCGCTCTGGGCCGTCGGGACTTCGAAGTCGTAGTTCTCGTACCCGCAATACGGCTGGGCCTTGCGCAAGTCCCACTCGACGCCCGCTGCCCGCAGCACTGGACCGGTCACTCCGTAGTCCTTGCAGTCGGCGGCGTCCAGAATGCCGACACCCTTGGTGCGCTTGACCCAAATGCGATTGCCGGTTAGCAGCGCATGGTACTCCTTGACCCGCTCCAGCATCTCGTCGCAGAAGGCGAGGCATTCCTTCTCGAAGGTGTCATACGTCTCGTACTGCAATCCGCCGATGCGGAAGGCGTGTGTCGTAAGCCTGGCCCCGCAGTATTTCTCGAAGATGTTCAGCGCGAGCTCGCGCTCCCGGAAGCAGAGGAACACGGGCGTGATGGCTCCGATATCCAGTGCGTGCGTACCCAGCCAGAGCAAATGCGAGGCAACGCGGTTGAGCTCGGCGAGGATCACCCGCACTGCCTGAGCGCGCGGCGGGATCTCGACATCAAGGAGCTTCTCCACCGCCATGCAGTACCCCAGACCGTTGGACACGGCCGCGACGTAGTCCATGCGATCCACATACGGCGCGAACTGCTGGAACGTCCGGTTCTCGGCGATCTTCTCGACTCCCCGGTGCAGGTAGCCGATCACGCAGTCCGTACCGAGAACTGTCTCGCCGTCCAGCTTGAGGATCACCCGCAAGACACCGTGCGTCGAAGGGTGCTGCGGACCCATGTTGAGTACGAGTTCGTTGCTGTCGAGGAATGTTGAGCCCTCGACAGGCGGCGGGGCGAGTGTCGTCTCTGCCATCACTGTGCGCTCTCGATCTTGAGGTTTTCCCGGACCCACTCGGTGTCTTGCTGGATGATGCCGTAATCCTTCCGCAGCGGGAACCCTTCCCACTCGTCGGGCATCAGGATGCGCCGCAGGCGGGGATGGTTCTCGAACTCGATTCCGAACATGTCATAGACCTCGCGCTCGAGCCAGTCAGCAGAGCTGTACAGCCCCACCACGCTCGGGGCATTGGCCCCTTCGGCCAATGCGACCTTGACGCGGACGCGATCGTTCGACGCGAACGAGTAAAGGATCCAGACGACTTCGAACTGCAGTTCCTTCTCCGGCCAGTGGACGGCAGTCACGTCGACCAAGTAGTCGAATCCATGGTCGTCCCGGAGAGACGCAATAATGTCGGCCACGGCCCCTAGCCCGACCAGCAGCAGCTTCTGACCGCCTAGAACCACGGCATTCTCGACACTTTCGCCGAACCGCTCTCGGACAGCGTCCGGGACGGAACCGTCCCACGGCTCGGAAGGCATCTCCAAGACCTTCTTCCGAGCGGGCGGTCGCGCGGGCTTAACGGGCCTGGCCGGCGCTCCGGCCGAGGCAGCCGCGGGAGGTCGGTCGCCAGAGGTAGGTGAATCAGGCATAAGAGGGGTGGGTAGCTGCGCACTTAACGCGCGCGCAGGTAAGACAATCTAGTGCAGCATAGCAACCGCACTTGACGCAAACCAACATGGCCAGGTAGCGAGGAAAGCGTAGGCCAGATCAAGCCGCATTCCGGTTGATTTGGCGGTCTTCGCCACTCTCGGCCCACTCCAACGGCCCTGTCAGCCGCAAGGAGTCCGGGCCACCGGTTGGTTCCGCCCTGTCGGTCCAATCACTGGCCTTGCAATAGGTTGACAGCGTCCAACGGCTGTTCAAAGCTAACCTGGCAGCAACCGTGTGATACGGCTGCCCGATACGCACAACTCAGTACTGCTCATTCGGATTCCGAATCATGGTCGATCCATGCAGAAATGACTCCGGCCAGCGAACCGATTAGCCCTAAAGACAAGACTACTAACCAGAGCGTAATCAAGCGGCCCCCAAGTGTCACCGGGTAGTAGTCGCCGAAATGAACGGGTTCTGCCCCGAAGAGAGTTGCCACAGCCCATAGCAGGGCGTTTTCGGCGGTCCGGATGTTTGCATCCGGGTGGGGGCTCTCAACACCGAGAATCAGGAAGCTGCTGGTGACTACTGAAACCACGATCAACGAAAACACCGTGGCAATCACAGCTCTGGCACGCCCGACGTTGAAATAGGTGGCGATGCTATGAACACTGTGCGTTGTACTGCGCATGACGCGGAGTATCAAGAACAGCCGGAACAATCGCAGGACTCGGAAAGGTCCGATTTCAGGGATCGAAGCAGCAAAATCGGCCCAGCCCCACTTCCACCATCTGCGCTTGTTAGGAGCTCGCCAGAGGTCCCAAACAGCCTTTGTCACAAACAGGACGCATACGAAATAGTCCACCGTCAGGGCAAGATTCCGAAACTCAGAACCGAGTCCAGCCATTTGGCGAAGTCCAAACAGGATGATTGAACCTAGCGCCAATACCGCGTACAGCGTCTCGACGATAATCTGGGCGCCGGACACTGGAGGTGGGGGAGTCGGGCCGCTCACACTCCGAACCTCACAAGTGACCTATGGCTGTTCCAGGGCAGATTCTGGGTCAGCAAGGACGCGACCCCGGTCTACCGCCTTCGCACCTGTCGATGAACTCTTCGGCGGAGATGATGGGGATTCCCCATTTCCTGGCGTTTCGCGCCTTGCTCGACGAAGTAGCGACATCGGCCGCAATGAGGACATCGCAACATCTCTTCGAAAAGGTGCGGACCGGCTTGAAGCCTGCGTCTTCCGCAATACTCTCAAGCAGTTCCTTGTTCGCTGTGCCGGTAAAACAAACGCAGCTACCGTCCGGAATACTATTGACAGTCGGAACTGACGTCATTTCGGGAATGCTGGCGTCCTGGACATCCAATTGGCTAGCGATCCGAAGGACTAGCTCATGCTCGGCGGCGCTGATGACGCCATCTCGCTGGACCGCCGAAATGATGCAATCCAGATAGGCGCGGTGCGCATTCATGCGCGCTTCCTCGGAGATGTTCAGATCTCGCGCCAGCCATTTCATTTCTGAACGTTCCTTGGCGTCGATCACGCCATCGTCGAGCACCCAGTCCAGCATGTCAAGGTATTGCTGAATGCCCCCGTCACATTGCGGGTAACTTGCGCGACAGAGAATTCTGTGCATTGGGCTCGTACCGGCATCCACGAGCCCGCGACGCAACGTATGGTGGCTCAGATTCTTTGGCACATCGCTGATGCTTGCCGCCTTTGCGTTACCCGCCGCCTTTGAAAAGCTCAGGTGACGTGCAAGCTCAGCAGTCGCGCGTGCATCGGCTAACGCACGATGCTGTTGAGACAGAGGAATATTGTGTTCTTCGCAGGCGAGGACGAGTTTTTTTCGGGTCGCTCGATACGTGCACAATCCGGCCCCTGGATTCATCGCGATGCCTTTGCGTTCAAACTCGTATCGGAGCATCGATAGTATTGTTATGATGGCGCGAGTCGAACGCCAAGTTGTGCGCAATGAGCAGCGAACCCTGTAGACGCCCTGCGATGGCGGCGATGATGTCCGAGAATGTTGGGGCCGCCTCGACCATGGAAGCAGTGATGCCGTGTACGCCGGTCGGTCCGACATCTCGCCCCGGATTGATTAAGGTGTCGTATTCGTCGACAGTCTCCCAAGTCGCGGGATCGAGAGTAATGGCAGCAATCTCGACGACCCTGTCATTGGGTCCGAACCCGGTAGTTTCGACATCAACGACGACAGGTTTCGGCATTCTGAAATTGATGGACGAATCGACTCGCCTGAATTCGGAAGGAATCAAGTTAGGGTAGCCCAACTGACTATGGTTTCGTAGCCTGCTTTGCGAATTGAGAATTGCTGCCGGAGAGGGCCCTACTGGCGGTCCGCTCCTGCAGGGCCATGCAGGCTGCCAGGATACACTGGCTCTTCCTCAGCTGCACCACGGCAAGTCCTGATTGCATGAACGGCGCCAAACGCGCTTTGCGGCGGACCAGTGGGAAGATAGAATATCGTCTCGCTGTCGGCCGGCTTGGATCACCTAGCCCAGGGCGACCCGGCGGGACTGTTACGAGGATCCCATGGACTCATTCTCGACCAAAGAATCCCTTCGCTCGAACGGGCGCGAGTATTGCTACCACCGTCTCGGCGCACTGCCGGACTGGACCGATTCGAAGCTGCCGTACTCGCTGAAGATCCTGCTTGAGAATCTGCTGCGCCACGAAGACGGCAGCAGTGTCACGAAGCACGACATCGAAGCGCTCATCAATTGGGATTCCAAAGCCACTCCATCCACGGAAATCGCATACCGGCCTGCCCGAGTGCTGATGCAGGACTTCACGGGAGTGCCAGCGGTCGTGGACCTGGCCGCTATGCGGGAGGCCATGGTAGCCATGGGCGGGCAGGCTTCGGGGATCAATCCGCTCCAGCCTGTCGACTTGGTGATCGATCACTCCGTGCAGGTGGATAATTTCGCGTTGCGGGACGCACTGTCGCTGAATGGCGTCTTGGAATACCAGCGCAACCGCGAACGCTACCAGTTCCTCAAATGGGGCCAGAACGCCTTCCGCAACTTCAAGGTCGTGCCGCCCGAAACTGGCATCGTGCATCAAGTCAACCTGGAGTTTCTCGCCAAGGTGGCCTTCACCGAGGAGCGCGAGAGCGAGACATGGGTCTACCCCGACACGCTCGTTGGCACGGACTCCCATACGACGATGATCAACGGGCTAGGGGTGCTCGGCTGGGGAGTAGGCGGCATCGAGGCCGAAGCGGGAATGCTGGGGCAACCCGTTTCGATGCTGATTCCGCAGGTCGTGGGATTCGAGCTGACCGGAAACCTCGCCGAAGGCGCCACTGCGACGGACCTCGTGCTGACCGTCGTGGAGATGCTGCGGGCCCGCGGCGTGGTCGGCATGTTTGTTGAATTCTTCGGCGACGGCTTGGACGAGCTGCCGCTGGCCGACCGGGCAACGATCGCGAACATGGCACCGGAGTACGGCGCGACTTGCGGGCTGTTCCCGATTGACACCGAAACGCTGGCCTATCTTCGGCTGAGTGGGCGTTCCGAAGACGAGGTAAACCTGGTGGAAGCCTACGCGCGAGCGCAGGGATTCTTCCGGTCACGGGGGGACCTGACCGCGACGTACACTGACACGCTTTCCCTGGACATGGCTGACGTCGTGCCTTCGATTGCCGGGCCGCGGCGTCCGCAAGACAGGATCGCCCTTCGCGATGCATCCCGGTCGTTCGCGACCATGCTGGGCGACACCCTGGCCGCCCGCAAGGACGCCTCCGGCCGGTCCGGGGTGGCTGTCGCCGAGGCGCGGACTGCCGTAAGGGCGACAATCCGGGGCACCGAGTGCGAACTGGATCACGGAGCGATCGTGATCGCCGCAATCACCAGCTGCACCAACACCTCCAATCCGGCAGTCATGATCGCTGCGGGGCTAGTCGCGAAGAAGGCCGTCGAGAAAGGCTTGCAGGTCAAGCCGTGGGTCAAGACCAGCTTGGCGCCGGGATCGAAGGTGGTCACCGACTACCTGGCGAAGTCGGGCCTCGACACGTACCTGGACATGATCGGGTTCAATTTGGTCGGATACGGCTGCACGACGTGCATCGGGAACTCCGGGCCCCTGCCCCCCGAGGTCTCCGCTGCGATACGCGACGGGAACCTGGTCGTGGCCGCGGCGTTGTCCGGGAATCGCAATTTCGAAGGCCGGGTGCATTCGGAGGTGCGAGCCAATTACTTGGCGTCTCCACCGCTGGTCGTCGCGTACGCAATCGCTGGCAACATGAATGTCGATCTAGCCAGGGATTCGATCGGCACCGACCTCGACGGCAATCCGGTAACGCTAAGGGATCTCTGGCCGACCCGCAAGGAGATCGCAGACACCACCTCTGCTGTTGTCAATTCGGACATGTTCCGGCGTAGCTACGCGAACGTGTACCAAGGAAGTGAACGCTGGCGCGAACTCGCAGCGACCGAATCTGACCTGTTCGATTGGGACTCCGACTCCACGTACGTGCGCCTGCCTCCTTACTTCGCCGATATGGACCGCAACCCCGGCAAAGTGGCCGGAATTCGTGGCGCTCGCGCTTTGGCAGTCCTCGGCGACAGCGTGACGACAGACCATATTTCGCCTGCCGGCGCGATCAAGGCCGACAGCCCGGCCGGGTCTTATCTCCAAGACAAGGGCATCGCTCCGAAAGACTTCAATTCGTACGGATCGCGGCGCGGCAACCACGAAGTCATGATGCGCGGCACGTTCGCGAACGTTCGGCTGCGCAACCTGCTCGCTCCGGGGACAGAGGGAGGCTGGTCCCTGCATCTCCCGGACGGCGAGGTGAAATCGATTTTCGACGCCGCGATGCAGTACCGGGAGGAAGGCGCGCCGCTGATCGTGATCGCCGGCCGGGAGTACGGAACCGGCTCGTCGCGAGACTGGGCCGCGAAGGGACCGTCACTGCTGGGCGTCCGCGCCGTGATCGCCGTGAGCTACGAGCGGATCCACAGGTCGAATCTGGTCGGAATGGGCATCCTTCCCCTGCAATTCCCGGAGGGCGAGGACCGCGACTCGCTAGGATTGACCGGTCGCGAGACGTTTCAAATTTCCGGCTTGGGCGACGGTTCCGCCAAGACAGTGCGCGTCGAGGCCCTTCCAGACGGTGGGGGAGAGCCGGTAGCTTTCGATGCGCGGGTACGTATCGACACGCCAATGGAAGTCGAGTACTACAGGCATGGCGGCATCCTGCAGTACGTCCTGCGGCAGATGCTTGGGACGTGACCGCTCGCAGTCGGGTGAACGAATGGCTGCCTGGCACGACAACCTGCGGATCGTATTGGTCAATTCGCGCAATCCTCTCAACATCGGCGCCGCAGCCCGGGCAATCAGCAATTTCGGCTTCGGCGACATCTGGTGCGTGCGCCCCTACGACGTCGCCTTTCGCTCCGCGCGGTCCGCGGCCGGAGCCGCCTCCCTTCTCGAGCGGGCAACGGTGACTGACAATCTCGCGGAAGCTCTGGACAACGCTGAGTTGGTCGTGGGATGCAGTGGACTCGAAGCCCGACGGCAGCGCCACGTACAGAGGGTGCTTCCCGCCGGAGCGGACGCGATCCGGACGCATCTTGAGGACCGCAAGGCAGCGCTGGTCTTCGGTTCCGAGAAATTTGGACTTTCCAACGACGACCTCAGCCATTGCGATTGGGTTCTGTCGATTCCGACAAGCGAAACCTGCCCTTCGATGAACCTTGGCCAGGCTGTGGCAATCTGCTGCTACGAAATCGCCAGAAACGCCGCGGCTCGTTCGAGCCTGCAGACTCCCGCCGGTGTCAGTGCGGGAATCCGCGAGCGGATTCTCGGGATGCTGATTCCGATCCTGCGCGCATCCGGGTTCCTGCACGATGGCGCGAGCGAGACGGAGACGCGCAAGCTACGACGATTCGTGGGTCGCTTGCGCCTGGCACCCGAGGACGCCCGGGTGCTCCAAGGCATGCTGCATCAAATCGACTGGAGATTGCACCACCCTGGCGGGGAGCTCTCGACACCCGAAAAGGGCGGGGAAACCGCCGCTCCTAGCTCATAGCAGGTGATCGGAGATGGACTTCATCCTCCGTTGCCGCGGCACCGAAGCTGGACGACCGTCACGCTGCGCCGCCCGGGGCGGATCCGGAATCCGCGGCGGTCGCGCCGCCTGAGCGGGCACCTCCCGGAACGTGCCTTGGTCGGTAGTGGTCCGCGGCGCCGGTGGAGCCGTCGGTTTCAGCCCGGACTCTGGCGGCGTCGCGTAGTCGAACAGCCCAAGGTACGGGCCGTATTGAAATCGCCTGTTCCTGCGTTGACCGGTCGATTCCTCAAGAATGCCCAGGGCTGCAAACCGGGATGCCAGCTGGTTGGCAGCAGCGTATGTGGTCCCGGTAATTCCCCTGATATCGGCAACTGTCACGTGCGGCTGGTCGAACAGGCAGTCGAGCACGCGCAGACCGCGCGCAGCCGCATGGCCCAAATTGGCTGCGACCGCACCCCGGTGGCGTTCCCTCATCGCTGCGAACCGGCGGACCACCTCTGCCGAATCAGTCGCTGCCTGCGCCACCCCCTCCAGAAAGAAGCCGATCCACGATTGCCACGACGCGGTCGTCCGCACCGCCTGAATGTGAACGCGATAGTCGGGGAGGTGGCGACTTAGAAACGGAGACAGGCTCAGGGCTAGCGCTCCCGGAATCCTCAAACGCTGGGCAAGCGCTACGACGAGCAGCCTCGCCAAGCGGCCGTTCGCGCTTGAGAACGGTCGCAACACCTCGAGCTGCCCCTGGGCAAGCCCGACTCGAACGAGATCCGGTACTTCCTGGCCTCCGTCCAAGCAACGCTCGAGGTCAAGGGCGAATCGCTCCAGCGTTCCGCGGGTCCTTTCCGCTGGTTCCGGGGCACCGCGCGGCGTTGCGGTCGAGTCATCTGTGCTGGGCCCAGGGTCCATGGTTGCGTGCATCTCGGCGAGTGCGCGCATTTCGAGCGGTTGGTCGGCGGCATTCGCGATCACGGCCTCCAAGGCCAGCAAGCAGCGTCTCGCAATCTCTGCAGGGTGATCGCGGGCGAAACAGGAACGGCCGGACTCAGCCGCGAGCAGGGCCGGGAGCGAGGCTGAAGTGCCGTCGATCAGGCATGACTGGACGGCCTCGCAGCGCCTGTGCATTGCGAGGAAGGCTTCCGGAGCCGGCAGCGTTGCGACGGCTGCGTCCAATCGCTCCAAGGCTCGGTCCGCACGGACCAGCAGCGGCTCCAAATCAGCGCTCGCTTGAACGGGAGGATCTGGCGGGAAGGGATCGCTGCCGCTCGCAGAGGTGGCGATCGGTGATTGAGAGCCCGTGTTATGCATCGTTACTAATAATATAAATCATTTTACCGCAGTGCGACATTTTAAGTTAGTTTGTCCACAGTAAGTGCTTCAGCAGGGACTCAAGGCCTTACAAGCCTGGGATAGCTCTAGTAATATAGTTAAACTATTTCATATGGCTCCAGCTCGGGAACCCAGCGTAGGAGGACACCCCGTCGACGCGCGTGTACAATATGGTTTTCTAATGCCTCGACTTCAGGACACGCCCGCAGAATCCGTGTTTCGTGAGCGCCTTCGCAAATGGCTCGCGGACAACTGTCCCGACGTCGCCAAGCACGACGTTTCCGGCCTCAAGGCTTGGCAGAAGAAACTCTACGAAGGAGGCTGGCTGGGATTGACCTGGCCTTCCGAGTATGGCGGCCAGGGGCTGGGATTCCGGGAGCAAGCGATCTTCAACGAGGAAGCCGCACGGGCCAGAGTGCCGCCGAGCGTGAACAGCATCGGATTGATGATCGCCGGCCCCACCCTGATCGCGGTGGGCAGCGAGGAGCAGAAGAAGCGTTATCTCCAACCGATACTGACGGCCGAGGAAATCTGGTGCCAAGGCTTTTCCGAGCCCAACGCCGGATCGGATCTTGCAGCCCTGCAAACCCGCGCCGTCTCCGACGGCGACGACTACATCGTCACGGGTCAAAAGATCTGGACATCAAATTCCCTGATTTCGGACTATATTTGGCTCCTGGTGCGCACTGACGCAGAGGCACCGCGTCACAAGGGCATCACCGCACTGATCGCCGACATGCACAGCCCGGGGATCACCGTCAAGCCGTTGCGCCAGATGACGGGCGAGGCCGAGTTCGGGGAGGTCTTCTTCGATGAAGTGCGGGTGCCCAAGGCGAGCCGCGTGGGTGCCGAGAACGACGGGTGGATCATCGGCATGAAGACATTCACCCGGGAGCGCGCGAATATCTCGGTCGCGCTCAGCGTCAGGCTCCAGCAGCAGTTCGACAGGCTGCTGGAATCCGTACGGGAGCGGGACATCCCGCTTGACCCCCAGGTGGCTCGCGAAGTCGCCCAAGCCTACGTTGACAGCGAATGCCTCACGATGACCTGCGAACGCCTCGCGGACCGGCTGTTCGGCTTCGAGTCGTCTGTCGTCAAGGTTGCGTGGGCCGAGATGAACCAACGCCTTCAGGAGATCGGGCTGTCAACGATGGGCCCGGACGCCCCGCTGCTGCCGGGTGGCGGGTTTGACGGAGCGGACGAGTCCGCCACGTGGGGCACGGAAACACTGTCCGACGGCGTCGAATCCTTTGCGAAGAGCTGGCAGTTTGGCTACCTGCGCGCCCGGGCCAACACGCTCGAGGGCGGAACCTCAGAGATCCTGCGCAGCGTTATCGCCGAGCGCGTGCTTGGGCTGCCCCGCAAGTAAGGAGCGCGACTGTGGATTTCAGCCTTACCGAAGAACAGCTGATGCTGCGGGACTCCGTGCGCGACTTCCTGGGCACGGAATGGCCCGTGCCGGAATTGCGCCGCATGCTGGATTCGCGCGACGCGTCCGCGGCGTCGAACTCGCTCTGGGCCAAGATTGCCGACTTGGGCTGGCCCGCGTTGCTGGTCGACGAGGACAACGGCGGTCTGGGGCTCGGGATGTTCGACCTCGCCGTACTGATGGAAGAAACGGGACGGCATTTGATCCCGGGGACGCTACATGCCAGTGGCGTCCTGGCCGCCCTCGCACTCGAAACTCTGGGAGACGACGACGCCAAGCAGCGCTACCTGCCCGATCTCGCGGATGGATCCCTGAAGGCGACCGTTGGCGTCTACGAGCCGCGATCCGGCTGGACTGCGATGATGCTGAGACCGAGATCGGACGGTGCGGTGACGAAGCGGTACGTCCCCGAGGCGGCTGACGCCGGCTTGGTCTTGTTCGTTAACCGCACCGACGGCAACAATGTCGAACTAGTATCCGTCCGTGACCCCGCGGTGACGAACCTGCAATCGATGGATGCCACGCGCCCGGTCTATGAAGTGTCTTGCGAGCGGGACGCGGCCGAGCCAGTCGGCAGTGGTACCGTCGCCGACCTCCAGACGGTCCTCGACAAGGCGACGATCGCCCTTTCGGCCGAGATGGTGGGCGGGGCGGCACGGGTTCTTGAAATGACCGTCGAGTACGTCAAGAACCGCAAGCAGTTCGGTCGAGCGATCGGGACATTCCAAGCTGTGCAGCACAAAGCGGCCGATATGTTGATCGGAATCGAGAAGGGCCGCACTGCTTTCTACTACGCAGCTGCCGTCGCAGACGAGCAACCTGAAAAGCTGGGAGAGGCGGCCTCGATCGCCAAGTCCGCGGCGAACTCCGCGTTTTTGTTTGCTGCGGAAAAGGGCATTCAGTTGCACGGGGGCATCGGCTTTACCTGGGAGCAGGATCTGCACATGTACCTAAAGCGGGCAAAGGCCTGCGAGTTTGCATACGGCGACTCGAAATGGCATCTTGATCGGATCGCGCATCTGCTCGCGGTGGCCTGAAATCTCAGCTGGCCGCGCGCGGTTGGTCGAAGGCACCAAGGCCCGCCGTGCTAACCTTTTCGCCGCTATGTCCAGGGAACTCGCCTCCGCTCTCGTTCTTGCGCTTGTGATTTGCGCATGCGGAAGCAGCCCGCCACAGCCTCCGGAGAACCCCAATATTCTCTTCGCAATCGCCGACGATGCGTCGTATCCCCACATGGGCGCCTATGGGACAGCCTGGGTTAGCACCCCAAATTTCGACCGGGTAGCCCGAGATGGGGTCCTATTCCAGAACGCCTACACTCCCAACGCGAAGTGCGCCCCGTCCCGCGCGTCCATCCTGACTGGCCGCAATTCTTGGCAGCTTGGGGCGGCCGGCAACCACATGGCTTTCTTCCCGCCCGAATTCAAGAGCTACCCGGAAGCCCTGGCCGAGAACGGGTACTTCGTCGGAATGACGGCGAAGGGCTGGAGCCCGGGCATCGCGAACGACGCCGACGGAAATCCCCGCCACCTCGCCGGAACCCCGTTCAGCGATCGCGAGGCCGATCCCCCGACATCAAAGATGGGACGGACGGACTACGCCGCAAACTTCGAGAACTTTCTGAATGCGGCTCCCGAGGACGGGCCGTGGGCGTTCTGGTACGGCGCCTGGGAGCCGCACCGGGCCTACGAGTTCCGGTCGGGAGCGGAGAAGGGCGGAAAGAGCCCGGCCGAAATCGACGAAGTCTATCCGATCTGGCCGGACAGCGAGACAGTGCGGCACGACCTCCTCGACTACGCGCTTGAAATCGAGCATTTCGACACGCACCTCGGGCGTATGCTGGCGTCGCTTGAGGAGCGAGGCGAACTCACCAATACCCTAGTGATCGTCACCTCCGACAACGGCATGCCGTTCCCTAGGGCAAAGGCCCAGGAATACGAGCTCTCGAACCATCTCCCTCTGGCGATGATGTGGCTGGACGGCGTGCCCCACCCCGGCCGGTCAGTGGACGACTTCGTCAGCTTCGTGGATCTGGCACCGACCATTTTGGACGCGGCTGGCGTGGACTGGGCTGCCTCGGGAATGCAGCCGGCAGCGGGCCGCGCCCTGATGGATATCCTTCGTTCGCCGCAGTCGGGTCAGGTTGATCCGGCTCGCGACCACGTGCTGATCGGCAAGGAGCGGCACGATATCGGCAGGCCCGGCGACGCGGGCTATCCCATCCGCGGCATCGTCAAGGGCAACCTCCTGTACTTGCGAAACTTCGAACCGGACCGCTGGCCCGCGGGCAATCCGGAAACCGGCTATCTGGCGGTGGACGCCAGTCCGACCAAGAGCGAGATTCTGGAGCTAAGGCGCACCGGTGGCGAAGACAGGTACTGGCAGCTCGCCTTCGGCAAGCGTGGAGCGGAGGAACTCTACAACCTAGACAACGATCCAGCCTGTGTCCGCAACCTGGCCTCGGACCTCGAGTACGCTCCCGCCAAGGAAGGCCTGGCCACGCAGCTGGTCAAGGAGCTGGAGGCCCAAGAGGATCCGCGGATGTTCGGAAAAGGAGACATCTTCGACGCATTTCCGGTCGCCACGCGCTGGGCAGGCTACTACGAGAAGTTCAAGGCGGGCGAGATCGAAGTCGGGACATGGATCATCGAAAGCGACATCGACCCTGCCATAGACTGATCTAGGAATGGGGGCGTCAGACGGAGTCAGGGGAATTGAGGTCGCTCTCCGGGACGCGGGCTGAGTCTCGCAGTTCGGGAATCTGAACACGCACTCGAACGCCGCCGCCCGCGCGGGCCTCGAACGCCATCTGGAAGTCCTGTCCGAATAGCACCTCAAGCCGCTCGCGCGCGTTGCCCAAGCCGATGCCTTTCTGGAACAGGCTGGCCATGTCCGCATGCGGGATGCCGACGCCGTCGTCCTCGATCTCGATCTGGAGCCGCCCGGACTTCAGCGAGCTCCCGAGACGCACCGTGCCGCTGCCGACCTTCGGCTCGATGCCATGCTTGATCGAGTTCTCGACGATTGGCTGGAGAATCATGCTCGGGATCAGCACGCTCTCGGTTTCCTTGTCAATGCTCTTCTCGATCTGCAGTCGGCCAGCGAAACGAACCTGCTCGATTTGCAGGTAGTCATCAATGACGGAGAGTTCCTCGCTTAGCGGGACGAATGCCTCCTGCTTGCGCAGCAGTCTTCTCAGGATCGTCGAAAGCCGATAGATCATCTCCCGCGCCTTGTCTGGGTCCGTCCGAGCCAAGGAAGCCACCGAGTTCAATGTGTTGAACAGGAAGTGGGGATTCATCTGGCGAGTCAGGCTCATCAGGCGGGCTTCGGAGAGCAACCTCTGCTGGTTTTCGATCTTCCACTCGTTACGGGTGTTGTTCCAGACCTTGATGGTGAGGCCCACGCCCATGACCGTCGCTCCGCACACCAGCGCGACTGGCACGAAACTGAGCTCGTCCGGGGCACTGTAGAGCGAGAAAAGCGAATTCTGGCGGGAGAAAACGCGGGCGATCTGAATTCGCACGAGCTCGAGCCCCACGCACGCCGCGAGCATGGTCAATTGAAACGCCCCTTCAGGACCGGGGATGCGGTTGCGAATCCAGGCAACCAGGGAGAAGACGAAGAACGGAGAAAACCGCCAAACATCCTCGGGATCGGGCGCGAGAGATCGCAGCAACCCTCCGCACGAACCCACCCCTACGAGCAGGGGCAACGTGGCCCATTCGAAACCCGGCCCCAGCACGGCAGGCAAAGAGATCAGCGCCCCGGCCACGGCACCTGGCACGTACCCGCCGACCAGTCCGGAAACGAACGCACCCTCAAGGCCGACTTCGGCAGCGCGGTACCCCAGCACGACTCGTACGAGCGAGGCACTCGCGAAGACCACTCCAAACTGCGCAGCAAGCTCGAGTCGCTGCCGGATCGAACGCTGCTCTCGGAGGAACAGGCGTTTGGCGAAATTCCAGCGCAGAGCGATGCTTGCCAAGGAAGCGAATGTCGCGATCTTGACTAGCAGCGTAACGAGCAGGTCGGTGTATGCCATGAAGGAGAACCGCTCACGGAGCAGACGATTTCATTGTTCACGGGTTGTGATCTGAATCACGCAGGGCAGTACGTCAGCGTGAACCCCGTTGCCCTTTGCACCTAGGAATCACAGCACAGGGCTGATTGCGCCATTGGCCCTGCTTCCCTAAGCACGCTCAGATTCACTGCCCCGCCTCTTGGCAGACCGCTTGAACTGAGTGTACAGGCTACGCCGCTTCCCGCTCCGTCGCAACTTGACCGCAAATGCCCATGCATCGCGCTCGAGGCGGACGCAAGGACCTTGGGAGCACTGCGCACGAAGTTCACCCCCCATCAGCACTTCGGCGCCGGAATGCGCTGGACGCAGAAGGTGCGAAGACAACTATCGCCCGGGTTATCTCCCGGCGCTCTTGCACAAGACTCGAGCAAAGAGGAAAGTCCGCATTTGGCATCGAGGACGATTCGGAGCAGTTAGACCTCTGTCCCCAGGGTATCTTGCACACACGGGCGCAGCCCTTGCCCAGATTTGGATCTGAAGGGCGCCCTCAGTCCGGCGAACTCTCAATGGTCGTGCGCCCGCAGGGGGCCGGGCGCCGGGCAATATATAATGATCCATTGGGTGCGGGGGGCTTCAGCCTGCTGTCCGGTGCTCGGCAGCCCCCATCCATTGGTGACGCTCCCTATCCCGGACTGCGTACAGGCGGTGGCAGCCTACAAGGTAGACAAGGTCGCGGAAGCCGTGTTACCAACGCGGTTCGGCGAGTTTCGGGTTTGCGGGTTTCGCGGCTTCGGCCCGGACTCCGAGCACGAACTCGTCGTGCTAGTGCGCGGAAACGTCGCGTCAGGCACGGAAGTTCCGCTGCTGCGCATTCACTCTCAATGCCTGACGGGGGAGGTATTCGGCAGCCTACGGTGCGACTGTGGACCGCAGCTGGAACTGGCTATGTCGCGAATCGCCGAATCGGGTTGCGGATTGCTTATCTACGACCCTCAGGAAGGACGCGGCATAGGCCTGCTGAACAAGCTCATGGCGTATGAACTGCAAGACGAAGGTGCCGACACGGTCGAGGCGAACAATCAACTGGGCTTCGGGGCCGACGAGCGCGAGTACGGGTTCGCAGTAGAGATCCTGCGAAATCTTGGCCTGAGCAGAGTACGGCTGCTGTCCAACAACCCGGCAAAGATCGACGCGCTTGAGAGCGCGGGCATCCGAGTCACGGAACGCGTGCCTTGCGCCCCAGACGCCGGGGACAAGGCGCTCTCCTACCTCAAGACCAAGAAAGAAAAGCTCGGGCATCTCGTAGACGGTATCTGAGCGGCAAGAGCAGGAAGCCGCGCGAGGCCGCTACAAGTCCCGGTAGGAAAGGATCTCAATCCCATGCCTCTCAGCCGCTCTGCGCACGGCCGGATCGCAAAGCGCTGACAGTTCCGCCTCCCGGCTTTCCTTGAGCTTGGTCGGAGCGGCTGACAACTCCGGACCGCACAGCCCGGGGTGGCACACAAGTTCACCCATCCCGGGAGGCAATGCTGCGAACAAGGCGATCAGCCAGGCCGCGTCCATGCTTCCGGTTGAGGCGAATCCCGCAAAGTAGTCGGTGGTGGCGCAGTTCGCTCGGTCCAACCGCTCCTCGAAGGGAATCCGGAAAGGACGCAGCGCCATGGCAACCCACGACCGGGCGTTGCCGGCCATGCCGAACGGAATGTCGAACGGCTTGCGGATCCAGCCAACGCCGAATTCGTCGGCCGCGGCCGCCATCGCATCCAGCACCGGCGGCAACAGATGCACGTGCTTGTGCGTATCGAGATGCGTTGGACGCACGCCGTGCTGCACGAGCTTCTCGATCTGCGCGCGGAATTCCGCAAGGATGGCTTCACGCGTCGGGAAACTTGCCAGCAACCGGGCCACGGAAGATGGCAGCGAAGCGCCCGGCCTGGCGACAGACTCCCCCTGCACCAAGGTCAAATGGCACCCTACCGCTAGGCTGGGGTGGCGGGCCGCAAGATTCACGGCGTGATCGAAAGCCGCGCCGTTCGCCATGAGCGAGGTTGAACTCACTATCCCATTCAGATGGGACCGCAACACGCCCTCGTTCACATCTCGCGCAAAGCCGAAATCGTCCGCGTTGACGACCAGGCGCTTCACTGGGCGCGGATTCAGGGGGCCGACCTCAAAATGAAGCGGCGGGGCTTTCGCCCCGCCGCTTGTGTCAACCACAGGTTCACAAGGAGAAGGTACTCGAACCGTAGTCTATTGTCAGCACTATCAAGACGATTGAGAAAACCGCATTTGTGGCAAAAAATCAATGCCACGATCGAGAATTTGACGCGATCCGGCCCCAAATGCCACGCTTGGGGCTTCCCGAGACCCGGAAAGCGCCTCTATCCGTCGTCTTTTCGTCTCTCGGCGGCGTCTTGCCTAGTGGACGGATGATGCGTTGATCTTCAGCGAACTCGAAGATCGCGACCTGATCCTGAGCGCCCGCCAGGGCGACATGCAGGCGTACAACGTCTTGGTGTCTCGCTGGGAGCGAAGGGTCTACAACTACCTACTGCGGTCACTGAGCGACCGCGAGGACGCGCTGGATGTGTGCCAAGAGACGTTTCTCAAGGCCTATCGCGGCTTGCCACGGCTGTCCGCGATCGACCGCTTCCCCCAGTGGCTCTTCCGCATCGCCCACAACGAGGCGGCAAGCCTGCGACGCCGGGCCAAGCCAGCGTCCGATGCCGAGGATCTCGAAGCTGTCGCGGACTTGGCGAGCCTGCCAGGAGCTCGGCTGGGCGGATTCGGGTACGGCGGTGCAGAACTCGGGTTTCTTGTAGAGCAGGCACTGAACGCACTGCCCGCCCGTCAGCGGGAGGTAGTGCTCCTCAAGGTGCATCACGGATTCAAGTTCGACGAGATCGCGGAAATCCTGGACTGCCCGGCATCGACGGTCAAGTCCCGGCTCTATGCCGCTCTGAAAGCCCTGCGTGGGGTTCTCGATCCGGTGTCCGCGTGATTCGTCCCGTTGAAGGAGCGCAAGAATGGGATTTTCGCCAGACGAACTAAAGGATTACTTGCTGGACGAGCTAACGGCGGAACGCAAAGCTGCGGTCGAGACCCTGCTGCGCAACTCGGCCGAAGCGAGGGAGGAGCTGGACCGCCAGCGGCTACTGCTCCAAGCCCTGCGGGCATTGCCGGAAGCGGAGCCTCCGCAGCGAGTCGCGTTCGTGGCAGGGCCGGCACATGTCGACGCCGCGAATCGCTGGCGGGGGGCAGGCGTCCTCCCTGCCGCTGCCCAGGCTGCCGCAATCGCGGCGGCCGTGGCACTGGCGATCGGCTGCGGGATTTGGGCGCTCGAGCCGACCCTCTCGCGGGACGCTGCGGGCTGGACTCTCTCTATCGGAAGTCCGGCGGTCGCGCGCGGCTCGGCTTTGACCGAGGAGCAACTGCGCGCCGCGATCCGAGAGGAGCTATCCGGCACTGAGGCTCGCTTGCAGCAGACACTGCTGGACGTCGGAAGGACCGGTGCCGAGGACTGGATGCGGTCCGAACTCACAACGGTGCGGCGGGAACTGGCCGAGGTCCACGAAGACGCTGTTGCCGGATACCAGTTCGTCAACGCCAAGCACGAGTTGCTCAAGCGCCAGCTCCTCGAGTTCGAACTGGCCGCGGTTCCGGATGGCCAGCCATGAGAAGTCCGCTCGTCGCCCTGCTACTCGCCGCTCCGCTGGCTGCGGACCACATCGAATTGCTCGAACCCGAACTCGTGCGGCAGATGGCGGCAGTTGAGAGGGCCGTCGACCGCAGCTTCCGCTCGGCTGCCGGTGGCGAGCCAGCTGCGGTCGGGGCCGCGCGAAGCATTTACCTGCCGGGTTACGGCGCCGTGTTCTCGATCGAGGTCAACTTGGCACCGACGGCGAACCTGAGCCCGTTCCGGCGCACGTACTCGGCGGACGAAATCAGGGAACTCAACCTCCGCAAGCGGGCCGGCCTCGAGCCCCTGCGGGAAAAAATGAGAGAAGTCCTAGTTGCCGAAGGCCCGCGCCTGACCAAATTGGCGCCTGGACTGGAAGTGACCCTCGCGGTGTCCTTGTTCCATTTCCCGTGGGAAGACCGGACTCAACTTCCAAAGCAAATCGTCATTGGCACAGCCCGCGGCACCCTGTCGGGCGAAACCGTCCTGACGACGAGACACTACTAATCCGAATCGCAACCGCAATGCCGCAATCCATCCAGGCGGATCACCCGCACCGGCCGGCAGACCTCGGCGACCTGCTTGTCGAGAAGGGTTTCCTCACCAGCAGGGATCTCGAAAGCGCGCGGCAATTGCAGAGGGACCGAGGCGGCAGGCTGGCCCCCACCCTGGTGGACTTGGGGTTAGTCAAACCCAGCAATCTCCTCGAGGCCCAGGCCGAACAACTCGGCCTCCCGCTATTGCGGGGCGACGAGTTCCCGGACGACCTGCCCCGGGCCGAAGGCATCCCTCCCAGCTACATGCGCCACTTCCGATTCCTGCCAGTCAGCGGGGATGACTCATGCCTGCGCGTGGCGATGGCCGACCCCCTCGACCTCGAGACACTGGCAAGCATCCAGGGCTTGACGGACAGGCCCGTCAGGCCCGTTCTCGCGACAGAGCACGACATTCTCGCGGCCATCGAGGCGCATTACGGCGCGCCGGAACCCAAGCAGCCGTCCGCTCAGGACGTGCCGGACATCGAGCGGCTTCGGGACATGGCGTCCGAAGCGCCGGTGATTCGCTATGTGAATTCCTTGATTTCGCAAGCGCTGGCGGAACGGGCCAGCGATATCCATCTCGAACCCCTCGAGGGCGGATTCCGCGTGCGCTACCGTATCGACGGAATCCTCGAAGGACGGACGGCTCCCGCCCATCCGTTGCGTGCAGCGGTCGTCTCGCGGCTGAAACTGATGGCCGGACTGGACATCGCCGAGCGGCGGTTGCCGCAGGACGGCCGCATCCGGACCAAAGTGCTCGGCCGGGACCTGGACCTGCGGGTCGCGACCATGCCAACGCTTCACGGCGAGTCGGTTGCGCTGCGGCTACTCGACGATGCTACCGCCGCAGCCTTCGACCTCCAGTCGCTCGGCCTTGGCGAGAACCTGCTGGAACGGATGGAGAGGCTCGCCAGGCTGCCTCACGGCCTGCTGCTAGTGACGGGGCCGACCGGCAGCGGGAAGACAACCACGCTGCACGCGGCGCTCAAGCGTGTGCACTCAATTGAACGCAAGATCGTCACTATCGAGGATCCGGTCGAGTACCACGTGGACGGCATCAATCAGATCCACGTCAACCCTGCGGTGGGGCTGACGTTCGCGACAGGCCTGAGGCACATTGTCCGGCAGGATCCCGACGTGATCATGGTGGGTGAGATCCGCGATCGCGAAACGGCAGAGATCGCGGTGCGTGCGGCCCTGACGGGCCATTCCGTGTATTCAACGCTGCACACCAACAGCGCCACAAGCGCGATTACGCGGCTGGTCGATATGGGTGTCGAAAACTACCTCCTGGCTTCGTCGCTAGTGGCTGTCTTGGCGCAGCGGCTGGTGCGCCTGCTGTGTGTCCGATGCCGCACTCCGGGTGACAGCGTACCCGGGCCTGGAGGTCGCGCGGTTCCCACTTGGACGGCCACTGGATGCGAGGAGTGCCGCGGGCGCGGATATCGCGGCCGAATTGGCATTTTCGAACTACTCGAAATCAATGACTCGGTCCGCCGGGTCATTTCCGGGAACGGTACCGCAGGAAGCGTGGCGGAAACCGCCCGGGCCGACGGCATGCGCTCGCTGCAGGAGGACGGCTGGGACAAGATCGAACAAGGACTGACAAGCGTGGAAGAAGTACTGACGGCAACGCAGGACTGCTGAGGGGCGAGGCGGGGGCATATGCGGAACTTTCGCTTCAGCGCGGTCAGCGCGGACGGAGCAGCTCTCAGCGGTTCTGTCGCGGCGGAAAGCAGCCGAGCCGCAGCACGCGAGTTGCGGGGACGGGGACTCGTGGCCACCCGTATCCGAGCTGACACACCCCTTGACGCGGCTCGAGCTCTAGGAAGATCCATTCGGGCGCGCAGGGGGACGCTTCGGTTCAGCGAGGAAATCGCGACACTGCTGGGTGCGGGAATCACTCTCGAGCGGTCCCTTGAGATCACCGCGGAGATCGCCGAAACCGCGACCGATGCTGCCGCTTGTCGCCAAGTCCTGCACGCTGTGAGACGCGGGGAAGCCTTCGCGAACGCACTGGAAAGCCAGCCTGAGCGATACTCGCGGCTCTATGTCAGCATGGTGCGGGCCGGGGAAGCCGCGGGTGCACTTCCCGATGTGATGGAGCGCCTGGCGGCGTTCGAACGGAGCCGCGAAGAGACGAGGGGCGAGCTGATCTCGGCGCTCGCATACCCAGCCCTCCTTGCGGTCGTTGGATCGGGTTCCGCACTCGTACTGCTGTGGTACGTCGTGCCGAGCTTCGCTGCGTCGTTTCGTGCAGCGGGTGTCGCGCCCCCTCTGGCGATGGCGCTGATGCTGGGTGCCAGCGAGATCTTGCGTGAGTGGTGGGCAGGCCTGGTAGTGCTGCCCGTCGCGGCTGCCAGCGCGCTGGTCGCTTGGTCAGGCACCGAATCCGGCCGTCTGCACCTCGATTCCATCCTGCTGCGCGCGCCAGGGCTCGGCCCAGTGCTGCGAGGAGCGGAGACAGCACGCTTCGCGCGCGCCATGGCAACACTGCTCGCCGCCGCCGTGCCCATCCTCGAGGCGCTGGGCATCGCGCGGAGCGTGCTATCCAACCGCGCGATCGAGGCCGCGCTCGACACCCTCCCGGGAGCGGTGAAGGCCGGCGAAGGCATCGCGCGGCCGGTCGCGCGCAGCGGCGCGTTCCCGCGACTTGCCGGCAGCCTGCTCGCGGTGGGCGAGGAAACCGGGCAGGTCGACCGGATGTTCGAGCAACTCGCGGGGATCTACGAGCGCCAGACGCGCGAGTCCCTCAAGCGGTTCGTGGCACTGCTCGAACCATTGGTGATCCTGTGCCTGGGATGCTTGATCGGAGCCATGATCCTTGGCATTCTGGTGGCCTTGACCAGCATTCAACGAATGGGGTTGTAAGTGATTTCGAGAACGCATTGGAGAACCCGAAACGCGGGAATCACCTTGATCGAGATGCTGGTGGCGATCACGATCATGGCCCTGTTCGCAGCGATCGCGTGGCAACAACTCGCTCCGGTGGGCAACCAGGGAAGGCGCACTGCCGCCCGCGCCCAGATCGAGTCTTTCATGACAGCCTTGCAGCGCTACAACCTCGACGAAGCGCGATTCCCTTCGTCAGAGGAAGGACTGTCAGCGATCCGCCCCTACCTGAACAAGGAGATTCCGCTCGATCCATGGGGGCATCCGTACGTCTACCGCTATCCGGGAGAGCAAAGCTCAGGCCCCGAAGTGCTTTGCTATGGCGCCGACGGCGCGCCTGGTGGATCGGATTCCGCAGAGGACATCGTCAGCTGGCGCTGAGGACGGACGGCCATGAAGGGCGCTGCAGCCGGCGTGTCGCTGATAGAAGCCGTGATCGTCACGGCGCTCGCGGCGCTCGCGCTAGCAATCTCCTATCCGGCAGTAGACCGCAGTCTGGACGGTCTCCGGTTGCGGACGGCGGCGGAGGAAGCGGGGGAGTTCCTGATCAGCGCGCAGCAGTACGCGGACCGTAACCGAGAAGCGGTCCTGTTGCAGATCGACCCCCCATCACGACGAATGCTCGTGACGAGCGCAAGCAGCAATTGGCAAAGGAACCTGGCTTTCCGCGAGCCGGTCCGCTTCACCGTGCCCGCCAATCGTCGAAGCGTCCTCCTGCACCCGGGTGACCTGCTTCCGAACTTGGCGATTTCGCTGGCGGCACGGGGGCCGGGTCGGGCAGGATTCCAGGTCGACCCGCTGGGAGGCGTGCTGACGGACTGGAGGGCGAGCGAGTGAAACGGCAGCACGGATTCTCGCTACTCGAGATGACAGTGGCGATGGGGCTGCTAGGCATCGCCATGGTCGGGATTCTGGGTTCGATCGGTTCCTCGGTCGCGGCCGTCGCTGCGGCGCGCGACTACGAGACGGCTGCGCTGACCGCCCGAAGCCGGATGAACGAGCTCCTGACGGCACGGCCCCTGCCGCTGGGCACCATCATGGGCGACCAGCATGCAGACGGGTCCGGCTGGGAGGCAATTGCAAGACCGATGGACGGATTCGGTCCGGACGATTCCGGTCAGGGGCTCGTACGGATCAGCCTCGCGGTCTGGTGGCATTCCGATGGGAATCGCAAGGAGATCCACTTGGAGGGCTACCGGAGGTCACAGGGCCGGCAATGACCTACTCGCCGAGCGTTCGTCGGCAGGACGGAGCGGTGTCCGCGGGAATGACCTTGATCGAGGTGGCGCTGGCGCTGGCGCTCTTGGGGCTGGTCTCGACGGGGATTCTAGCAGTCACCAGCAATGGAGTCGGAGCGTGGATTGACTCGCGCGAGGCGCTGCTCCAAGACCGCCGCCTATCCAACAGCAGCCTCCGCCTGCACGAGAGTATCGCTGCAATTGTCTCGATGCCAGCAATACCTCGGTCCGACAGTCTCAGTCCGTTCCCGTTCTTTCAGGGTGAGCGGCAAACCATGCGTTTTGTCAGCGGTCATTCGCCGATGCGCGGTAGCCGCGCAGGAATGCGGTTGGTCTCGTTGCACGCTCGTCGGGACGAACGGGGCCTCAGGCTGCTCGTCACCGAGACCCCGTGCCCCGGCCCCCGCGGACTCGGCTCTCTAGTGCTGCCAGCCCCGTCAACGCGAGCGAATCCGCTGGCGATCCAATTCATGCCGGTCCGGGAAGGGAAGGAATCATGGATCGTCGCGGAGAACCTGACCGTGTGCGAGTTCTCCTACCTGCGGGAAGCGCCTGTTCCGAACGAATCAGCGGAGTGGGTGCAACGTTGGCAAGACCGGTCTGCGCTGCCGCGGGCGATACGGATCGAGTGGGCCGGGGGAAGCCGGCAGCGCGGAAACCCCCTCTCCGGGAGACGCTCGCTCACTGCAGCCGTGCTCGCTGAATCCGAGCCGGCCGGGGGACTATCGGGATGGCACTGAGAACACGGCCACCTGTTGCCAACGCGGGCAAGGCCCGTGCCGGCGAAGCGGGATCCGCCCTGCTAGCTGTCCTCGGCGCCGTCGCCGCGCTCTCCGCAATCGCGTTCGCGATGATGGCAGCTGCCCACAATGCGCTCGACCGCGCCTCGTTGCAAGCTGACTCCGCGAAGGCTTACTTCCTGGCACGCGGAGGGATCGAAGCCGCACTACACGAGATGTCGGCCGGGATTGTTCCAGGGCACATGGCGGCTGGGATGGACAGCCGTGAGTACGTCTTCGAAACAGGCGTCGCGAAGGTGTCAATTGCTTCCGAAAACGGCAAGTTGAACGTGAATCGGACCGGCCGGGAAGCCATGGCAAGTCTGCTAGCCAGTGCCGGGGCGACACAGGTCGAGTCAGATTCACTAGCAGAAAGAATTCTCTCCTACCGCCGCGATTTGCTGGCTGGTCGGCTGGATCACTTCGGTCTGCCCCTGGCACGCGGTTCGGCACGTTTCGCGCATTCGTCTTTCGAGCGTCGCATCGCGTCTATACAAGTGATTGAGGAATTGTTGTCCGTTCCAGGCATCACCCCCGACCTCCTCTACGGGACTTACCGCGCGGAAACCGCTGCGAACGGCGGTTCGGGAGCACTCCGGCGTGTCGACGGCCTACGACGCTTCCTCCGGACAGCTGGTCCGGCTGCCGTTGACATCAATGCAGCTCCCAAGGCTGTGCTCGTGGCCGCAGGACTGGGCGAACCCCTTGCGAGCCAACTAGTCGAGGCGCGGCAGACAGTACCGCTTTCGCCCCGCGATCCGCTGTTCGGTCGAGCCACTCGGGAGAGCGCCGGCGCGCCGATGCTGGCGAACAGCATGGCGTCGGCATGGACAGTCACCTCCACCGCGGTTCTGCAGGGGCGTCGCGCGACTCGGAGTGTTTCTGCAGTGGTATCCACCGACACTGCATCCGGCCGCTTGCGGATCAAGCGGTGGTACGAACATCCGCTCTAGGACGCAACGGCGGCACCGGCACATGATCCGACAACTCCATCCACGGGCCGCAGGCTGCGGCATCGCAGTACGCGGCGAGGACCTGGTAGCGATCGTCGTGCGCCTGCGCCCAGGTGGGACTCATGTGCTGGGCCGCACTCGGATTCGACGCTTTCGCCAGCGCCCCCCGCCCGAGTGGGGGTCGGAGTACACGGCGTTTGTCCGAAAACTCGGCCTGCAGCACCTCGCAGCCACACTTTGCATCCCGCGACACGAAACCGTCTTTCGCACCCTGAACTTGCCTTCCATGCCACGAAAGGACCTCGCGGCGGCGATTGGCTGGCAGCTCGACGATCTCCACCCCTACGGGGACACGCCGGTCCATCACGCGTGGGCAGCGCTCGAACAGCGGCCTGAGCAAGCCGGGCAGCATAGAGTGGCTGCGGTCGTCGCCCCGGCTGAGACGGTCGAGTCGTACGCTCAACTGTTCGCGGGGGCCGGGATCCGCCTGGCTTCCTGCACTATCTCTCCGTCGGTACTGCGCGCGGCCGTACACCTTGAGAGCAGGTGTCCCGGGGAGCCGTTCGTCATCGCGGATACCGAGGGTTGGCACCTCGAACTCTATGGCGAGTCCGAGACAAGCCCCGCATGGAGCGCGGCACTGGACCTTCGCGGCGTGACACTGGACGAAGCGCTTCGTCTGGCACTCGAGGACCTTCTCCTCCCCGGGCAGGAAGCTGCCCGCCTGGCGCTTGCGGGCGACACCCCACCATTGGAAAGACCCGCAGGGTTCGTGGCGCGGCATGTCGGGGAAATCCTTCCCGTTCCGGTCCGCAGTCCGGACGAATTCGATCTAGCGCGGGACGCGACAGCGTTCGGAGCGGCAGTCGAAGCCGCCCGCCCTAGCCTCGGTCTGTCCCTGAACCTGCTGCCGCCAGCCTTGCGGCGCTCGAACGCCGCGCGCCCGTACGCGCCAACCCTGGCCCTCGCGGCGACCCTCATCGCCTTGGCAGGCGCCTCGCTCTTGACGCGGAGCATCCAGGACCACCGCTACGCAGAGAGGCTGGCGCAGGAGACAGCCAGGCTAGAAGCCGCCGCAGGCTTGGAAACGCCGGCCGCAACGACTGAAGCGGCATTGCGCGAAAGGCTCGAATGGCTGCTGAACCGGGAAGAGCGGACGAGATCCGACCTGGCGGCCCTGCGAGAGATCTCGCAGCTGCTGCCGGTGTCTGCTTGGCTGACCACCCTCAAGCTTGACGACGGTTCGGCGCGACTCACCGGAACCGCCGAGAACGCTGGCCCGCTGCTTGCGATCCTCGACCGAGCATTCAGCCTTGACGAACCGCGCTTCGAGCGAGCGCCGTCCGCAAGCGAGCGAGGCGAGTTCTTTCAGATCGGGGCTCGCAGACGATGAACGGGCGCAAGGGGCTCGTCGAGCGCGACAGGCGTGCACTCCGGGTGCTGGCCGTGGCCGTAGCCGTCGCAGCGGCCTGGCAGATCTGGGCGATCCTGCCAACCAAGGGCTGGAGCGCAACGCAATCCTCGATCGAGGCTCTCGAGCAGCGCTACCTGTTGGCGCGCGAGCGTGTGGAGCGCCAACCCGCCCAGCGACGGGAGGCGCAGCATCTCGCCCGGTCGCTGGAGCGCTTGGAGAATCGCTTGCTGCGCTCGTCGACCCCGGCTCTGGCGCAAGCGGAGATTCGAACTCTCGTATCTCAGTTGCTGCGCTCGGAAGGCATCGAGCTAGAGCAATCGTCATTTGAACCGGCCCGTTCGGACGCGCCCTATATCGCAATCCCGCTCGGGTTGGAGTTCACCTGCGCCATCGGCCAGTTCACTGACTTCATGGTCGCTCTATCCAACGCCCGTCCGATCCTGGCGACGAGGGATCTGGAGATCGGTGTCGCCCGCCCAGAGGCCAAGTCGATCCGCGTCCAGCTGACGGTGGAAGGCTACCTTCCGCTTCGCCCGGCCGCAGTCCCAGCGGAAGGAGCGCGACCGTGAGGAACCCATTGCGCTGGCTGGATCTGGCTCTACTGGCCCTGCTGGGATGGGGCGCTTGGGCAGCCTTGCGGGACTACCAGGAAACAGCCGCTCGCCATGGCATCTTCGAATCGAGCGCGCTTGGCAGCGCAACCGCCTCCCTAGCGGATGAGCCGGCAGTCGGGACGGCCCAGGCAACTGCCTACGCCGCCATCGCTGAGAGGTTGCTGTTCTCGGCCGATCGCAGCGCTGATGTCCGGCGCGTCACGCCAGACCCGGCGGGAAATGCGGCGGACGACCTTCCCGTCCTGCTCGGGATAGCCGACCTAGGGGAAGGGCCTTCCGCGCTGCTCGCGGAGAGACCTGGAATGCGGGCGCAGTGGGTGCGCCCGGGTGAAGCAGTCAGCGGATACGTGCTGGAATCGATCGGCAGAGACTCCTTGGTACTGGCTCGGAACGGACATCGCATCGAAGCCACGCCGGCCGAGTTGCGAGACCCGGCGCTGCGCGCCTCACAAGCACGTCGGCTCGGAAGCCGAACAGGGCCTGCCACCACCCCGCCCCGAGTCAATGCGAGGTTGTCCGGCACGCGTCCGGCTGGCGGCAGGTACCGCATCGGAACCGAGTTCCGACCCGGTCGGTTCGCGGCCGACGCGGGTGATGGAGCGGTGGATGGAACCGAATACAACGGCTATGTCCGACGGGTGCAGCAGTCCCCGTTCGGTGCCCAGCACTGGTGGGAAAAACAGGAGCCCTGATCGACCATGTCTCACAACTCGTTGCGGCAGAAACAACCGGATTCCGTCCTGGCAGGGCGGTGGGTCTCGAAAAGTCGGTCCCGATGGCTCGTCGCCTGCATGCTGGCTACTTCGGCAGGAACCGACATGGCTAGCGCGCAAGCCGTTCCGCCCGAGGAGAGCGCCACGAGCATCTCGTTCAGCAATTTCCGAGACGCCAGCCTGTTCGACGTGGTCGACATCCTGGCTCGTCGACTCGGGATCAACTACGTCGTGGATCCGGCGGTTCGCGACGGAACTGTAACCGTGAACAGCTACGGACAGCTTGGCGAAGCCGACCTGTTCCCACTGCTCCAGACCATCCTGCGGATGAACGGAGCGGCCGCCGTGCAAGTGGGGAACACCTACCAGATCGTCCCTTTGGACGGATTGACGAGAATGCCAATCGATCCGCTTGAAGCTGGAACCGAACTCCCGGAAGGCGAGCGCCCTGTTCTCAATGCGATCCGCCTGCGGCATTCGTCGGCCGAGGAGATCGCCGCCGTCCTCGAGCCTTTCCTTGGCCCTGGCGGCCGATTCGCGGTCGAAGGCTCAACAAACACTTTGTTGTTGCTAGACAACGGCCGCAACATGCGCCGGACCATGGATCTGGTCGAGCTGTTCGACACGGCAGAACTCATCGGGCAGAAGATGCGGCTGTTCGAGATCGAGAACAGCTTGGCAACGACTCTGGCGGGGGAACTCGAAGAGGTGTTCCGCACGCTACCGCCGGCAAACCAGAGCGAAATCACCCGCTTCCTGCCACTGCCCAGAATCGGCGCGGTGCTGGCGGTGAGCGCCAGCGACCAAGCCCTGGAGAAGGCCGCAACATGGGTCCGCGAGCTAGACCGTGGCGCTACGACCGGGGGGCGGCGCAATTTTGTTTACCGCGCGCAGTATGGAGAAGCCACAAATCTGGCCGCGACAATCCAGCAGCTCTACGGCTCGATCGGTGTGCCAAGGCTCGCCATGCCCGTTTCCGATGGATCGGCGCCCCTGGACGCAGCAGCCTCCTCCACAGCCGAGCCGACCATACGGATCGTGGCCGATCCCATCAACAACCTCGTGCTGGTGCAAGCCACCCAGCAGGAATGGGACGCTGTGCGCGGCACTCTCTTGGAGCTGGACGCCCCGCCGCGACAGGTGCTCATCGACGCCAAGATCTACGAAGTCAATTTGAGCGGATCCCTGGCTAGCGGGGTTTCCGCCTACCTGCGCAAGCGCGCTGTCGACGGAACAGCAAGACGACTGGCCGGCAGCCTCACGGGCGCTGGCTTGACGAATCTCAGCATCGGAATGCTCGTCCGTACCACGCGGGAACTGGCCCTCTTCCTTGAAGCCAGCGAGACAGAGGGCAAGACCAGAGTGATCTCCGCTCCCTCGTTGATCGCGACCGACAACATCCCAGCGGAGATTGTGGTCGGCCAGACGATACCGACGCTCTCATCCCAAGCGGTGGTTGGCGGGGCGTTCTCGGAAGGTTCGTCGCTGTTCACAAACACCGTCAGCAACGTGCAGACAGGGGTAAAGCTCGCCGTGACGGCCCGGGTGAACGCCTCCGGGATCGTCACACTCAGAATCCAGCAAGAGGTCTCCACGCCGACGGGGGTCACCGGGTCGATCCAGTCCCCGACGATCGACCGCAGAAACGTCAGCACGCAAGTGACCGTCAATGACGGCGACACCGTTGCGATCGGCGGCATCATTCAGGAAACCAGCATCTACTCCTCGGCACGCGTGCCGATCCTCGGGCGAATTCCGATCATTGGACGGGCTTTCGGCAGCACGGAGGAGACGACGACCAAGACCGAGCTCATCGTGCTCCTCGAGCCGCATGTGATCTATGACCAGAATCAGATCTCCAGCGCGACAGACGAACTCATGGCGCGCCTGCGATCGCTGCGGCGAATCGTCCGCGAATCAGAACCTGTCCGCAAAGATCACGTAGCTGAATAGCAGGCCCAGGAACCCGGCCGCGATCACGTAGTACAGCATCGGATAGATCGTCCGTCGAATGAGCAAGCCCTCCCGGCCCACAAGGCCGACAGTCGCGCTGGCAGCGACGACGTTATGCACCGTGATCATGTTGCCCGCGGCGCCTCCCAACGCCTGCAAGCCGAGAATGACCAGGTGGGGTGCGCCGATGCGATCGGCAACTCCGTACTGGAACAGGCTGAACATGAGGTCGCTCACCGTGTTCGAACCGGCTACGAAAGCCCCGAGCGCCCCGATCATCGCGGCGAAGAAGGGCCAGGTGACCCCGGCTACGGAAGCTGCGAACCCGGCCAGTTCGAGGGGCATGCTTTGAAGGCCTGAGGCATTTGCGTCCGAGTCAATGAAAACGCGGACCAAGGCCACCGCGAACAGGAGAGCGAGAGCCGGTCCCGCCAGCATCCGGGCGGAAGCGGTCCAGGAACTACGTACTTTGCTGCCGGACATCCGGTGCAGCAGGGCAGTTGCCAGCGACACAATGAGGAAAATCGTACCCGGAAGGTACAGCGGTTGGATGCCTTGCGAGAGGCCGGTGCCGAGAATGTTGTCCCAGCCGACCTGGACGGACGCGAGTGCTGCCTTCAGCGGCAAGCCTGGCAGGCGGGTTAGCACGAGCAAGGCTGCCACTAGCACGTACGGCAGCCAAGCCATCCCAAGCGACATAGGCCTGTCCGTGGCTTTCGGCTCTCCGCTGAACGTCCCGATCCATTCCGGCTCCCAGTGCTCGCGAGGCGGGAAATCCCATGGCTTGACTCCCGATAGCAAGAAGCGCCGTCGAGCGGCCGCGACCACTATGCACAAGCCGAGCAGTCCTCCGAGCAGCGAGGGGAACTCCGGCCCGAGAAAGATGGCCACGAGAAGGTACGGCACAGTGAAGGCCAAGCCCGAAAAGATCGCGAATTTCCAAATCGTGAGACCTTCGGTAAAAGAGCGATTGGCGCCGAAGAAGCGCGTTAGCATCCCGCAAATGATCAGCGGTATCAGCGTCCCGACGATGGCATGCGGGATCGCCGCGAACACGGCGATCTGGTAGATGAAGTCAGCGTAGGAAATCCCGGCTTCCGCTATTGCGTTCTCCACTGTCGCGACATTGAGCGATTCGGCCATGCCAACCAAGATCGGAGTGCCCACGGCACCGAACGTCACCGGCGTGCTTTGAATGATGAGCGTGCACATGACCGCGGCAAGCGCGGGGAAGCCTAGCGCCAGCAGCAGCGGGCCGGCAACGGCTGCCGGCGTACCGAAGCCGGACGCGCCTTCGATGAACGCACCGAACATCCACGCCACGATGATCAGCTGGACGCGACGGTCACGCGACACGTTCATGAACCCGCGGCGGATCGCCGCCGCAGCACCGCTCTCGGACAGGGTCTGTAAGAGCAGGATTGCTCCGAAGATGATCCAGAGCAGCGATGTCGCGATGAGCACTCCGCGAATCGAAGCCGCCAGCACGTGAACCGGCGATACCCGCCAGAACAGGAGCGCGAAGCAAGCGGTCATGGCATAAGCCACAGGCATAGCGCGAGTGGCAGGCCAGCGCAGCACGACAAGGAAGAACATCACCGCCATAATCGGCAGCAGGGCTATGAGGGCGTATAACGCAGAGACTTCAGGCACGGTGGTACCCAAGCTAGACGGGTGCGGATTAAAGTGTCAAGCGCAAGATTGGGCCAGTTCGCCAGGAGATGGCTGCTTGGGGCAATCGCGCGTGGTCGGACTTGCTACCACACTGTGCGGACCGGATACATCCGAATCAGACGGTCCGGTGTCACAATCACCATCCCGCCCAGGATCGCTTGAGAGATCAGGATCCTGTCAAACGGGTCTCGATGCACGTCTGGCAACTTGGCCAACTGAAGGGCGGCCGCCTCGTCGATTGACAACGACTCGATGCGGTGGAGCTGTCTCTGCTGCCATACGTACTCGTCTGGCGGCACGCGCAAATCGAGGCGTCCGAGATCGTGCTTGACCGCGATTTCCCACGCCGATGCTGCACTCAAAAAAACCTCATTCGAAGCGTCCGCGATCAGCGATCGGGCAGTGGCACTCAACTTCGAGTGGTCTTCCGCCAGCCAAATGAAGGTGGCAGTATCAAGCAGCAAACGCATCCTCTGGAATCCCCTCAGCGCGGCTTGCCTTCAAACCGATCCAGGAGGTCATCCGGCAGCGGCTCGAAGAATGAATCAGGAATCTCCGCGAGCCCTTTGCCCATGCCTATCGGACGCGGTTTGGCGCTCGGCTCCGCAATCGGGCGAATCTCCGCAATCTCGCGATTCCGGCGACAGAGAATGATCCGGTCACCGGCCTTGAGCCTGGCGAGATGTTTCGACAGGTGCGTTTTCGCCTCGTGAATATTCAACTTAACCACCGACACAACTTAATAGTAACCTAAGTTTCTAGGCCTTAACTAAGTCAAATGTGCTGCTGGGTGCTTGATGTGTCTTCGAGGCGGTACCGGAAGATCCCAGCGGATCAGTGGTCGCTGAAGACACCGCCCTGCGACGCGCCCTCGCTGCAGCGTCTACCAAACAACGGTGGACAGCGTAGTGTGCCGCATGTGCGGCAAATCCGGTGTCAGGAAGTTCCAAGCGTCCTCGGCGATGGGATAACTACTCCCGCAAAGCCCTTGCACTCCATATAATGGGGCTCGTGAGAAGAGGCCAACCCGTAGCGCTGGGTGGACTAGCGGCGTGTGCCGTGCTGTTGCTTGGCGCTGACAAGGCATTTCCGGACACGGCGAAGGGGTACTGGGCATTCCGACCCGCCGAAGCTCCCGCTGAACCCGGAGGCTTGACGTCGTGGTCCAGGACAACAGTTGACGCGTTCGTATGGCAGGCACTCCATAGCAACGGGCTTCAGCCTGCACCAGAGGCACCGCGGGAGCGATTGCTCCGGCGTCTCTACCTCGACCTGACCGGCCTGCCGCCAACACCCGAGCAGGCCGCCGCCTTCCTCGAGGACAAGTCCCCGCATGCCTACGGAAGGCTGGTCGAGTCGCTTCTCGCATCTCCGCACTACGGCGAGCGGTGGGCGCAGAAATGGCTCGATGTGGTCCGATTCGCGGACACGAACGGGTTCGAGCTGGACGGCTATCGCGAACACGGCTGGCGGTACCGCGATTACGTTGTGCGATCCTTCAACGCCGACAAGCCCTACGACGTGTTCGTCCGGGAGCAGGTCGCCGGAGACGAGCTCTTTCCCGATGATCGGCAAGCGCTGGTCGCAACAGGATTTCACGGGGCCGGACCGCGCCATGTCGTGAGCGGCAATCAAGATAAGGAGGAAGCGCGTCAAGAGGTCCTCATGGAGATGACGCTTGGCGTGGGTCAGGCGCTGCTTGGACTGACGGTCCAGTGCGCCCGGTGCCATGACCACAAGTTCGACCCGATCACCCAGGAGGACTACTACCGATTGGAGTCGTTCTTCGGCGCAACCGACGTCAAGGACGTGCCAACAGCAAGCGCGGACGAAGTATCGGCGTATGACACGGCAATCGAGGCATACGAGCAGCTGACCGAACCAATCAAGGAACAGCTCGAGGAAATCGAGGCTCCGTACAAGAAACTGGTGAAGGACCGCAAGCAGGCCGCGCTCGAACCTCGACACGCAGCCGCGCTCGAGCTGGCGGAAGATCTGCGGGACGAGGAACAGAAACGGCTGGCGAAGGAAGCGGCGGCGCAGATCAAGCCCGTGTGGTACGAAATCGTGCCCTTGATGTCCAGCGAAGTGAAAGCGCGCCGGGCGGAACTGAGACAGCGACTGCACAAACTCGAGCTGAGCAAGCCCTCCCCTCCCTCGGCGGCGTTCGCGGTGGCGGGTCTCGAGGACGCGCCCGAGACGTACATCCTGCACGGCGGGGACCACCGCCGCAGGGGCAGCCCAGTCAAGCCCGGCTTCCCGGCAGCTCTCGGGACGTTTGAAGTCGAAGTGCTGGAGGGACAGTCGGGGCGAAGGGCCGTTCTGGCCGAATGGCTGACAGACCCCAGTCACCCTCTGACGGCGCGGGTGATGGTCAATCGCATTTGGGAATTCCGGATGGGCCGCGGGCTCATGCCGGACCCGAACAACTTCGGAATGCTTGGGGGCATGCCAACGCATCCTGAATTGCTCGATTGGCTTGCTCTTCGGTTCGTCCGGGAGGGATGGAGCGTCAAGGCGATCGACCGGCTGATCGTGCTCTCGAGCGTGTACCGGCTCTCGGCCGCCATCGATCCGCGACAGGCAGCGGCGGACCTTGACAACAAGTGGTATTGGAGGGCCCATCGCCGCCGGCTCTCGGGGGAGGTGATCCGCGATAGCGTTCTCGCGGCGTCAGGCAGGCTGAACCGCTCGCTCGAAGGCAAACCGGTCCGGATCCCGATCGAGCCCGAGGTGTATGACTTGATCTTCACGGAAGCGGAACCGGACAATCTCTGGCCCGTTACCCCGGACGAGTTCCAGCATGACCGGCGCAGCATCTACCTGCTGAACAAGCGAACCGTCCGCCTCCCCTTCCTGGCGAACTTCGATCAGCCCGACACGATGACCTCGTGCTCGGTGCGCCAGACATCGACCCATGCGCTGCAATCCCTGAGCCTGCTCAACAGCGACTTCATGCAGGACCAGTCGGGTTCTCTCGCCAAACGCGTTCTACAGCGTTGCGGAGATGCCGACACCGCTTGCCAGACGGAGCAGGCCTTCCTGCTGACCCTGGCCCGCCAGCCGACTCCGGACGAGCGGGGGCTTGCCGGCGACTTCCTCGGATCCGGGCCGGAGTCGCTCCGGGACTTGTCGCTAGCCTTGTTGAACCGCAATGAATTCGTTTACAGACCCTAGAAATGGCGCCGCTGGCAGCGCGGTGACCCGTCGGGACATCCTTTGCCGGGCGGCGAACGGATTCGGCGCGATCGCCTTGCAGCACCTGCTGGCTCGGGACGCCCGAGCGGCTAGCCCCGGAGCGAACCCGCTCCGCGCCAAGCCCCCCCATTTCGCCGCCTCGGCAGAATCGGTGATATTCGTCTTCAATGTCGGCGCACCGAGTTCGATGGACACGTTCGACCCCAAGCCCATGCTCGAGCGGCGCGCGGGAGAGCCGATGCCCGAGAGTTTTGGCAGCGTGGGGGGCCAATTCACCGACGGCAGCACCCCGATCCTGGGCAGTCCGTGGACATTCCGGCAGTACGGCGAGAGCGGAATGCCGGTGTCGGAGCTGTTCCCGAACGTCGCCCGCCACGTCGACCAGATCTGTTTCGTCCGATCGTTCATGACGCGCAGTCTCGTCCATGCCCCGGCAATGTACGAAGTGCATAACGGGCGATTGTTCGCAACGCACCCCAGCATCGGTTCCTGGGTGACCTACGGCCTCGGGTCGGAGTCCGACAATCTGCCCGCATACGTCGTGATGCCTCAACCGGAGGGCACGCCCGAGGGAGGGACCTCGTGCTGGAGCCAGGGCTTCCTGCCCTCGGTCTACCAAGGCACCCTGCTGCGGCCCGGGCCGAACCCCATTCTCCACCTGAGGCCGCCGGAGGGCATGACGCGCGAACGCCAGCGGGCGATGCTGGACCTGCTGCAAGAAATGAACGAACTCGACACAGGCGAATTCGACAGCGAAATGCAAGCCCGCATTGCCGCCTACGAACTGGCGTTTCGCATGCAGGCCCACGCGCCGGAAGCGGTCGACCTGACCAAGGAGTCCGCCGCCACGAAGCGCATGTACGGGCTCGATCAGGACCGGAGCCGCGAGTTTGGCACGCGGCTGCTACTGGCTCGACGGCTCGTAGAGCGCGGCGTGCGCTTCGTGCAAGTCTACTCGGGAGGCGGTCCCATCAGCATGCAATGGGACGCCCACAAGCACTTGAAGGCGAATCACGAGAAGATGGCGGGACATAGCGACCAACCGGTCGCAGCGCTCCTCGAGGATCTCAAGCAGCGCGGACTTCTGGACAAGACGCTGGTGATTTGGGGGGCCGAATTCGGTCGCCTGCCGACCTCGGAAAGCGGCAATGGCCGCGACCACAACCCCCACGGCTACACGATGTGGTTTGCTGGCGGGGGCGTTCGCGGCGGGCAGGCCATCGGTTCGACTGACGAATTCGGCCTGCGGGCTGTTGACCAGCCGTACAACATGCGCGACTTTCACGCCACGATCCTGCATGCGCTCGGACTCGATCAGGAGCGGCTATCGTATCTGCACAACGGCCGGTACGAAAAGCTCACCGACTTCGGCGGCAACGTAATCGAATCGATGTTCGCGTGATGCGCCCGATCCTCGCTGTCCTGTGCTGGCTGGCCGCCTCGGGTTTCCTGCTCGCAGCAGACCGACCGCCCAACTTCGTCATCCTGCTCTGCGACAACCTCGGCTACGGGGACACGCAGCCGTTCGGCTCGGCGTTGCACCGGACGCCGAACCTGAACCGCATGGCGCGGGAAGGCCGCAAGCTGACCCACTTCTACTCGAGCGCCGGTGTCTGCACGCCGTCGCGGGCAAGCCTGATGACCGGCTGCTACGCCCAGCGCGTCGGACTGCACACGACGCAGCGCGACGGTCAGGTGCTACGCCCGATTTCCCCGTTCGGAATCCACCAGGACGAAACGACGATCGCAGAATTGCTGCGCGGGCGCGGCTACGCCACGACCATCATCGGGAAGTGGCATCTGGGGGACCAACCCGCGTTCCTGCCGACGCGCCACGGGTTTGACTCGTTCTTCGGGATTCCGTACAGCGACGACATGACTCAAGACCGGGGCCGGGGCAGGAGCGAATTCGACGGGGACCGCTGGCCTCCGCTACCGCTGATGGAAGATGAGGTCGTGGTCGAGGCACCGGTGGACCGGAACCTTCTCACGAAGCGTTACACCGAGCGAGCGCTCGACTATATCGAAGAGAACGCGGATCGGCCATTCTTCCTGTACCTGCCCCACGCGATGCCCGGGAGCGAAAGAGAGCCGTTCGCCAGCGCGGCCTTCCTCGGGAAGAGCCGCAACGGGCCGTGGGGAGACGCCGTGGAGGAACTTGACTGGTCAACCGGACGCATCCTGGACAAGCTCGTCGAGACCGGGCTCGACCAGCGCACGCTGGTGCTCTGGACTTCTGATAACGGCGCGCCGCTGGCCGCAGACGTCGAGAGCCCGGCGAGAGGCAGCAACCAGCCGTTACACGGAAGAGGCTACACAACTGCGGAAGGTGCGTTTCGCGTACCGGCAATCGCCTGGTGGCCCGGAACAATTCCCGCTGGCTCCGTCTCCAACGAGTTGATGAGCATGATCGACCTGCTGCCCACGCTCGCGGCGCTGAGCGGCACCTCCGTGAGGCCGGGCCGTGCCATCGACGGATTGGATGTGAGTGACGCGCTGGTCGGCAGGGGCTCGGCCCGCTCTCCGCGCGAGACTCTCTACTACTACCAGCAAGACGAGCTGCAGGCGATCCGGTCCGGACCGTGGAAGCTATTCGTCCCGCTTGAGAGCCCGGGCGGCCGGCATCCGCACTTCGGCATCCATCCATCGGATCAGCCGCTCCTCTTCAATCTTGCGGAGGATCCCGCGAGTCGAATTGACTTGGCCTCAAAGCGTCCGGGAGTCGTCGAACAACTCCTGGAAATCGCCAGCAAAGCTCGATCCGAACTCGGCGATCGCGGCGTGGCAGGCAAGGGCCAGCGGCCGGCCGGCCGGGTAGAGTCACCGCGGGCGGCAGTCCTCGGCCGGTAGGGCGGAGGATCCGCCGGTCTCTCAGCCCTGGGACTCAGACCACTGATCCGGCAGCGGCTCACCGGCCCGACTCGGTCATCCGGTTCGACTTGAGGGCATTGGCACATCCGGTTCGAAGCGGCACTGGAGTTCGAATTCGACGACCGGCCCGTGATGCGATTGCAACTGCTAACCTACTTGACCGAGCTCGCCGTTCGCGTTGAGCGGTGCAGTCGGGCAGCATCCCATGCCGGGCCGAATAAGAGACATTCACTCCGAACACGCCCGCTTCCCGCAACCGCTTGCCGGCGCGCGCCAAGCTCGAGTGCCCCCGCGAGTCGCCGCGGTCATAGCCGCTGCGGTCCTCTCGGCGTGCGGCGAAACCACAGAACCTCCGCCGGGCCCTCCCAACGTCGTGCTCATCCTGGCCGACGACCTAGGGTATGGAGACATCTCCATCCAAGGGCATCCCCTGATCCGGACGCCCAACATCGACCGCCTTGCCCGGGAGGGACAGCGCTGGACGTCGTTCTATGCCTCCGCGCCGCTATGCAACCCCAGTCGGGTCGCGCTGGTTACCGGACGCATGCCGATTCGCATCCACGGGAGTGGCAAGAACTCCTGGGCCAACATGCCCGACGAGGAAATCACGCTCGCCGAAATGCTCAAGGAGCGCGGCTATGCCACCGCCTACGTGGGCAAGTGGGGCCTTAGTAGCCGGTTCGACTACCCGGGATCGCACCCTGGAGATCAAGGCTTCGACGACTTCTACGGACTCGTCGGAAGTAACGACGCGCCTCTGCGCAAAGGGTTCGAGCGAACCTACCAAAACATCAAGAACTCCACGAGCGAAGACTTTCCGATCTCGCTCTACAGGCAGCGGGAAGCAGTCGAGACACCCGCATACCAGCCGACCCTCACGAAACGCTACACCGAGGAGTCCGTGCGCTGGATAGGCGAGCACAGCCAGGATCCGTTCTTCCTGTTTCTCGGACACAGCATGCCGCACGTTCCGATATTTCGCTCCCCAGAATTCGAGGGCCATAGCAACGCCGGACTCTACGGCGACGTGATCGAGGAGATTGACTGGTCGGTCGGCCAGGTGATCGGGGCTCTGGAAGAGGCCGGCGTGGCCGACAACACGCTCGTCTGGTTCAGCAGCGACAACGGGCCGTGGCGGACGTATTTCGATCTCGGCGGATCTTCCGGGCACCTCAGGGACGGGAAGATCACGTCGTGGGAGGGCGGTCTTCGCGTTCCCGGCATATTCTGGTGGCCCGGAACGATCGCCCCAGACGTGGTCGATGGAATCGGAGTGAACGTCGACCTGATGGCGACAATTGCTACGCTCACCGGAGCGGCACTGCCGGACGGCCGGATCTTCGACTCCGTGGATTTGTCGCCGACCTTGCTGACCGGCGATCCGAGCCCCCGCAAGGAATGGTTCTACTACGGCCAGCCCGGCAACCTTTGGGCCGCTCGTGCGGGGGATTTCAAGCTGGTTTTCGAATCATGGGAGTCTCTGGGCACGGAGAAGCAGATCGGCTGGCGAGGCTACGGCAACCACAAGACGCATGATCCCCCGCTGCTCTTCGACTTGAGCACCGACCCAGCCGAGCGCTGGGATATAGCGATGCGCAGGCCTGACGCCGTTGAGCACATCCACCAAGCGATCGAGCGCCACCGCCAGCACCTCGCACAGTCGCGCGGCCAATGATCGCATCGCGCCGCCAGTCCAACACGGTCGGCTCGCAGACCCCAACCCTTGTACCTCCTGCATCCAAGGATCGGCAAGCGCAATGCGATTCGGGTTTGCGTCCAACTCTTGCGGCCAAGAGGGATAGCAAGCCGCCCTTGTTTCGCTGTCGGAACAGCTGCCGGGAATTAGCATCGTCGATTGAACTCCGACGTACCTAAAGCAGCATGGGAGTGGCTTTGGCCAGGTAGGTGCGGGTTCAGCGGGTTGGCGTGTCGAGTCGTACATGTCCTGGAGGCGTCCCCGTTCGACTTCGCAAATGTCAACCTGCACATGCAGGCACATCTCCGTTGACACCACCCGGGCGGGGGAGCAGATGACTCTTTCACCTTTATCCGCAGCGATCCCTCGGTAACATGGAAGCACTCGTTGGCGCTTCAGGTAAGCGCGGACCCAGGCCACTTCGTCTGTCTTGGAAACCCTCATGCTGCTCCTCTCGTGGAACGTCAATAAACGCCGGCCAGGTAATCTCACTGAGAAGATCAAATCTAAACGACCGGACATCGTCACCTTGCAGGAAGTCAAGCGAAACCATGCCGATGACTGGGCCGACGCACTCAAGAACATTGGTCTCGGCTACCACTATCGGAGCGGCAATGACGCCCTGGTCTTGTCGCACCAGTGCCTCATCGCGAGTCACTGGGAGCTGACGCCCGACGAAATCCGCAGACCACGCGAAGCACCTTACCCGGAGTCGCTGGGGCGGGCCACAGTCTCTGTGCCCGGCAAGCGAGATATCGACGTGTTCACCGCACACATCCCCAACGGTTCTGGAAATGGCTGGAGGAAGATCGACACCTTCCACGTCCTAGCGGCGGAGCTTCGCCGAGCGGAGGACTTGCCGCGTATTCTAACGGGCGACTTCAACGAGCCGAAAGCGTTCGGAAAGACGGGGCAGATCGTGACTTTTGGAGGGGAAAGTCACGACGACGGAGGAATGCCTGCGGGGCGCTGGCGCGACCAGTTTGGCGACGAGCGCCCGCTCATCGAGTGGACCAAAGGCGTGCACTCGGTCCTCGATGGCGCGTGCCAGCACGGTCTGCGGGACGCCTATCGTGACCTTCATGGCCTCGAGTGGCCCACCCCTGTCACGCACTGCGTCAAGGGCAACCCGAGATGTTTCGACCACACCTTCGTCTCAAGGCATTTCAAGGTCCTGGAATGCGACTATTACCATGAGTGGCGCGAGCCGGAGAAACTGAGCGACCACTCGCCCATGTGGGCAAGACTCTGCCTTCGAACGGAAAATCCGGAATTGAAACAATGGCAGAGTGACTGCTCCTGAACGCTATGCCAGCCAAACGGGAAGTAACGCCGTGGGGCCCTTGCGGCCCGTAAGTTCTTGCCTTCGACCCAATGGACAGCCTCAGCACTCCTGACGATGTTGATTTCGACTCTCAACAGCTCCGCCCACGTGCTCCCCTACCCACGCTGCGCCCGCTCCCTCACAGGAGCGTTCGGACGGCTCGGGGAGCAACATGGTGCATGGATGGGATCACCCTTCGCTACAGAAGACTTCCACCTCCTAACCCTAGCCAGTTAGCATTGTGCACCTACCGTTGAGTCCTCTCAACCCTGGCGAAGTCCACCGTAACCTACTGTCCGGAATCACGGCATGAGATCAGAGACCGTTCGAATCTCGAAGCCGGAGCGGTTCCGGGAGTATGGAGAAGTACTGGTTCGGGACAACAACGAAGGGTTCTCGAAAAAAGAGTCAGTAACCTTGGCCGCGGAAACGTCTGTGAATGCGGCCCGGACCACCCACCAAACCCCGTCCGTAGGCCTGCGGGCGCAGCAACGGCCCGTGTCCGCCTCAAGGCGGCGGCGCTTGGCGTAGAGGACCTTGCGCCGATAGCGGATGGCCAGCCGCCCGGGGGAGCGATCGGCGAGGTAGCGGGCGTTCTGGCAGCAGTTGCAGATGCTGGGATGCTGGCCGGGGGGCCACGCCTCGCGGGTGTAGCGGGTCTGGCTCTGCCCGAGGTCCTCGCAACGGAGCTCTCGACCGAACAAGGCTTCGCATCGGAAGGCATGGCGGCAGCATAACGCACTGGCTCGGAATTCCGAGCCAGTGCGAATACGGGGTGTCTACAATGCTGATTGGTCAGACACGCGAGGGGTTTTTCCGGGAGCGGAGATGGGACGAACAAAGGCGGTTGTAGAGCTACTCAAGGAATTTGGCAAGCTCTATACCGGTACGGAATGGGCTGAACTGGACGCGGAATCACTATCGCTCGTTCGAAGCGATCCTTTCGCGTTCCTGATCGCAGTGGCCTTCGATCAAGGCATGCCGTGGCAGAAGGCATGGCAGATTCCGACGGAGATCAACCGGAGAGGCTTCTTGGACCCCAAGCGAATGGCCTCCATGTCGCAAGCTGAGCTGATCGGTCTGTTGGAAAGCCTGCCGAGACGCCCCAGGCGAGGCACGAAGCGAGGCGCCAGGACTTTGTTGGATGCGGCCCGCATCGTCTGCGAGCGATTCAATGGTGATGCAGGGGCCATCTGGACAAACTCGCCACCCGCTGAGGTGCAGAGGACATTGCAGGGAATTTACCAAATCGGTCCCGGGATCGCCTCAATGGCGACTCGCATCCTGTACGACGACTTCGGCTGCTTCCGCGGGCAGGAGCGGCAGATCGACGTAAAGCCGGACACACACTTGATCCGCGTGTTTCGGCGACTTGGGTTTATTGACAACGATTCGGAGAAAGAAGCGGTAAGTGCGGCTCGACGCCTGAATCCGGAGTTTCCTGGAGCATTGGATTGGCCAGCGTGGCGAATCGGCAATCTTTGGTGCCACCCGACAAGACCGGACTGCGCCCGATGCCCGTTGACTAAGGACTGTCCGAAGCGGATATTGGCACCGGAGCCCGCCGGGCCTCCTCGTCGCACGACGAGCACGGAACGGGGCTCGGTTGCGCCGCGCCTGTTGAGATCCTCCGCACCCGGTGCTGGTGAAGATCCTGACTACTCCGTCTACCCGGGCTGGGTAGAGGCTAGCGAGGAATCTCGGACTCTGTTCCGCGAACTCAAGTCGTTGGTGGACCAGCTGGGCAGGGTACGAACGGACGCCGCCACGACGGTGATCTCATTCAAGTGCATGGCTGCGGTCGACCATCGCACGCCGGTCTTTGCCTACGTCTATCTGCGTGTGCGGAGCGGGCTCCGGGTCCTCATCCACGAGAAGCACGTGCGCGACATCCCTCTGGAGGATGGCTTCACCCGCCCCAACGATGGCGGTCAGTACCGAGAGATCGTCATCCGCGACAGGGAACAGATCCGCAGGGCGGAGCCGCTGTTGCATGCGGCCTACGATAGTCTCAGTAGATCCACATCCTACATAAACTCACATGATCGGGTTGCCGCTCACCCCGACGGCATGAAACTGGGTATACTCTGAGCGGCACTCGAGAGGGTGCCGATGTCCGTTGGTTTGAGGTGGAGTGGATCCGTGATCCGCTGCCTTGGGCCATAGATCGGGGCTGCCCCTGAGCTCGGCGCGACTCTTCATCCTTTCGCAACGGACGCAGCATGCCACCAGCTCGCGAACGCGGGGAAGGGGTGGTTTGCTTCGCTTCCCAGAAGTTTCACAGCAAAGAGGTGACAGGGACCGCCCGGCTGAACCCCGGGGACAGTATTCAGGTGCGGCCAATCTGCCCGAAGAGTGAGGGACTATCAGACACGGAGGGGAAGGCTCTCGGAGGCCTCCCGCCGCCGTCAAGAGGTGTTGGGCTGTATGGGGTCTGAGTCCAACGGGGCTCGCCCCAGTCTGTCCTCAGTAAGCGGAATCCGAGGACATCGCGGCAGTCGAGCCCCGTAGCGACTGAGCTCTGGACTCCTAATCGGACCGAGCAACCGATGAGCGGCGCATGCCGGTTCCGAAGCCTTCGGGCGACACCTCTAAGTCATTGATTATGCATAATTTATGAATCGTAGTTGTTTCACATTCCACACATCGAAACGACTCAAATCCCCTTCAGCTACCTCAAACGGGCCCGTTTCCCCGTCAAGACGCACTCATTTCCACGGATTGGCAGATTAGGAGTGACATAGTTTACTATATCAATTCTACATTATGTCACAAGGCCCTCATGCCATCCAAACCCGACGCCGCCAAGCTGCACGCCTTCTTCAAAAAACACCGCGTCGCCACCTTGCCCGCACTCTCGCAGGTCCTGCGAAACCCCTCGCGCTCCAGTGTCTACCGGCGCCTCAAGGCGCTGGGCTACCTCGCCAGCTACACCCACGCCGGGGCCTACTACACCCTGGCCGGGATTCCCTGTTTTGACGAGGCCGGCCTGTGGCGGCACCAGGGCATCGGCTTTTCCCAATGCGGCAATTTGAAAACGACCATCGCCACTTGGGTCGCGCAGTCCGTCGCCGGCTACACCCTCAAAGAGCTGGAAACGCAACTCCATGTCCGCGTGCAGAGCACGCCGCTGGCGCTGGTGCGCGCCGGCACGCTCACCCGCGGCGATTGCAACGGCCTGTACGTGTATCTCAGCGGGGACCCCGGCCGGGCCGGGCAGCAACTGGCGGCGCGCCATCAGTTCCGCGTCGGCCGGGCCGCCGCCGCGCTGCCCGACGCGTTGGTCATTGACGTGCTGGCCACGGCGATACGCAGCCAGCAAGGGGCCTTGGATCACGCCGCCATCGCCCAGTCCCTGCACGCGCGGGGACGCTACGTGACACGGGCCCAAGTCGCCCAGGTGCTCGCCGCGTTCACGGGAAAAAAAACTGCGCGACAGGCCTGATCGAGGAACTGCAGCGGACCCTCCGGCGGCACGGCGAGACATACGCCCTCCGCACTCTGTTCCCCGGCCCCCCGCAGTTCGACTTCCAGCCGACGCTGCGCACGTGCGCCTGCGGCGGCCGGCTCAAACCCTACAAGACCGCGCGACGCACGGTGGTCACCCTGCATGTCGGCATGTTCCATGCGCACCTCCAGTACCGGGTCTGCGACCGCTGCGGCCATGTGGCCCGGCCAGACGCGCTGGACCGTCTGGTCGCGCCGCACTGCCGGTTCGGTTTCGACGTGCTCGAGTACGTGGGTCGGGCACGCTTCGAGCGCTGCCAAGGCCGGCAGGCGGTCCGGGCCGCGCTCGCGCGGCGGCATGTCGCGGTCTCGCTACGCGAGATCGACGTGCTCGGCCGACAGTTCCTCGCCTACCTCTCGCAAGCGCACCGGGACAGCCAGACCGCGCTGCAACAGTTCATGCAAACCGCGCGGGGCGGCTATATCCTGCATCTCGACGGCACCTGCGAGGGCGGCAGCCCGCATTTGATGAGTTCGCTCGACGGACTGTCCGGTATCGTGCTCGGCAATGTAAAAATCCCCTCCGAGCATGCCGCTCGGATCGTTCCCTTCCTGCAGGACATCCAGGCGGCCTACGGGGATCCCATCGCCCTGGTGCACGACATGGGCGGTGCCATCCTCAAGGCCGTCGCGCAGGTCTTCCCCGCCATCCCCGACACCATCTGCCACTTCCATTTCCTGCGAGACATCGGCAAGGACTTGCTGGCCGACCCGTACAATGCCATCCGCCGCCGCCTGCAGACATACCAGGTGCGGGCAACGCTGCGAGCCATGGTGCGCGCGCTCAAGGCAGTCATTGACGGCGATCCGGAATGCAGCGACGGTCTCCTCCGCTACCTGCGGGCGGGCGCGGCGCGGCGCCAGGCGCCGAGGCCGCCGCCGGTCGCGGCCTATCTGATCGCGGCGTGGGTCGTGGAAGCCAGCAGCCAGGCCAATGGCTTGGGCTTCCCCTTCGACCGGCCCCATCTCAATCTCTACCAGCGCCTGGCGCAGGCCTGGCCCGCCCTCAAGCATCTCAAGACCCAAATGTCCGGGCCCGCAGCCAAGGCGATCACCCTGCTGCCGTTGCACAGGGCCTTGCAGGACCCGCCGCTGGCGCGCATGGCGGCGGTGATGCAAGACAGGATGAACGTGTTCGACCGGCTCCGGGACGCGCTGCGCATCGCCTTGCCCGACAGCAAGGACGGCCTCAACGATCCGGGCGAGACCGATATCCGCACCATCCGGGACAAGGTGACCGCGTTCCGCTCCAGCGCAGCGATCAAGCAGCTCGCAACCTCTGACAAGGTCTACCGCAAGATGGTCCGGCAGATCGACAAATACCACCACCGGCTCTTTGCCGACCCGATCACCGTCCACTGCACTCACGGGAGCCTTCAGATCCAACCGCAGCGCACCAACAATCTGATGGAACAGTTCTTTCGAGACCTCAAGCGAGCCGACCGGAGGAGAAGCGGGACCTGCGCATTGGGAGCCAGATTGACTGCCATGCTGCCCGCTACGCCCCTGGTGCGCAATCTGCAGTCTGCAGACTATACGGGAATCATCCTGAAGGGAGCAGCCACCCTGGCGCAGCGCTTCGCCGACATCGACAGGACGCAGGTACGCAAGGAATTAGATGACGCCCAAAAGGCTGCGCAGAAATATCCCAGACACATGGCGAAACTCTTCAAGATCCCAGATCTTCCAGCCCAATTCGGACACCCCAACACGTCAGCGACAAAGACACAATAACCAAAACCTAACGGAGTTTTGCGCTCATAGCTACCGACTATGTATTGGAGAGTAAGACTCGGCTTGTCAATCTGCAACGAAGGCGTCGCTTCCTTCTATCGATCCCGTGTGTCCAGATCATCTTGGGCCGGTCCGTTTCGTGACCAATCGAACCGTGGCCGTCTTCGACTCTCCTTGACCGGCTCACTCTCCGCTCAACGCCCTGCCCATGATGACGTCAGGACCTAGACAGTAATCTGACAGTCGACCCTCGTTTGCAAGCGCTTGACGATGCATTCGCCGTTTTCGGTAAGATTAGTGACAACGTTGTGGATCACCGACGTCGAGAATGCGTGATCGTGGGGGAAATGATAGGAGAGTAGAATCATGAAGGCAGCTTTTCGCATGCTACTAGCGGGCATGCTGCTAGCAACATTGTCGTTCGCGCAGACGAGCGGCACGATACAAGGAACGGTAACCGACGACACCGGCGCCGTCATCCCAGGCGCGGAGGTACTCGTGTCGGGTCTCGAAACAGGCGCGGAGAGCTCTGTTTCCACGAACGAGGTCGGTTTCTACACGATTCCCGGCCTCAACCAAGGCCTCTATTCGGTGAGATGCACATCGGACGGTTTTTCGACCAAGGAGTTCCCCGAGGTTCGCCTTGAAGTGCAGCAGACGATGCGGATCGATTGCTCGATGACCGTCGGTTCCGTCACCGAAACCGTCGAGGTGAATGCAGCCACGATCCTGATCCAGTCGGAGAAGACCGAGGTCGGCCAGGTGATCGACTCCAAGCGGATCCTCGAGATGCCCTTGAACGGGCGCAACTACCTCGAGCTGGCGAAGTTCTCGGTTGGGGTCCTGCCGTCCCGCGAGATGGGCAAGGGGACTCGGCACGACGGCCTGCGCGGCGGCGAGGGCGGCATCCTTGCCGTCGGAATGCATGCGGCGCAAACGAACGTGCTGCTCGACGGTGCCGACAACTCGTCCCGCAACTCAGGCGGCGCCCTGGGGTTCCAGGCACAGGCGACCAAGCCCTCCGTTGACGCGGTCGGCGAGTTCAAGGTCGTGACCAACAATATGTCGTCCGAGTACGGCTACCGCATGGGTGCCAAAGTCTTGGTCAGCACGAAATCCGGCACGAACGAACTTCATGGTTCGATCTACGAGTTCCTCCGCAACGACAAGCTCGACGGAACGAACTTCTTCGCCAACCGCGTCGGGTCAGACAAACCGTCCTTGCGTCGCAACCAGTACGGCGGCACGATCGGCGGGCCGATTGTGCGGAACACGCTGTTCGGATTCTTCAGCTTCCAAGGCACCAAGGATCGAGCTGGCCAGAGCTTTACTGCCTCTGTGCCTAGCCGGGATGCTTTGGCAGGAGATTTCTCCAATCAGCCGGACCCGGACCGCAGAATCTACGACCCGCTGACATTGGAGAACGGCGTGCGCCAGGCCTTCCCAAACTTCCGGATACCGGCAGACCGTTTCGACCCCGTCGCGACGGCGCTCTTTGCCAACTACCCGGCGCCCAATGTCTCTGGACGGGACCATCTCCGAAACAACCACTTCCACGCACCTGCGGACACGATAGACCACAACCAGTACGACATGAAGTTCGACTGGAACATCAATGACAGCACTCGCTGGTTCGCCCGCTATTCCATCCGAGACGAGTTCGTCCTGCAGAACGGCAGCCTGCCCCTCCCTGCGAACGGCGGAAACGGCCAGACCATCGACCTGCCGGGACAGAACTGGGCGTCGGCTCTGAACACGACCCTAGGACCCACGATGTTTAACGAGCTGCGGTTCGGATACACATTCTTCCCGACGCGGTTCGACATACCGTTCACCGAGCCTCTCAATGCGCAGTTCGGCGTTCTGGGAGCGCCGGGAGATGCGATCGATGACGGACTCGACCACGGCTACGCGTTGTCGCTGGTGACCGGCTTCCAAGCCTTGGGCCCCCGCGCGTTCTGGCCGAACGTCAACAAGATGGACAACCTGCAGATCTCCGACAACCTCACCTGGGTCAGGGGCAACCACACGATCAAGGTGGGGTTCGAGTATCGGAGGACCCAGATCCCCCGCTCGCCGTCGCGGTTCCGTCGCGGTCGATTCCAGTACACCGGCGTGTACACCGCCGAAATGCCCAACGACGCCGCCAGCCGCGGTGCTACCGGAAACGCCGTCGCGGACGGGCTGATGGGATGGAACGCTAACGGTCGCTGGGGCTGGCCGAACGGCGAGGAGCAGGTCGTACCGTACTACGGTTTCTTTGTGCAGGACGATTGGAAGATCACTTCCAGGCTCACGTTCAACCTCGGCTTGCGATACGAGCTGTTCATGACGCCAACATTCCCCGATCCCCAGAGCCACACGCTGAACAGCACTGTGGCGCGCTTTCTCGGCGAGGTCAACGGCCGGCCGATCGATCCTGGTGAGCGCCTCCCCTTAAACCAGGGCGGCTGGGGAGAAGCGGAATACCTCCCGCACTTCCAAACGCCCAGCAGCGGTTCGGACTGCGCGTGCGTGAACGACAAGAACAACTTCGCACCGCGCGTCGGAATTGCATACCGGCTCAACGACCGGACCGTCATTCGGGGCGGCGTAGGCATCTTCTACGGAGAGGCTGACAACACCGGAGGCGAGTCCGCTCGCTTCAACACCGGGTCTCCGCAATCCAATGAGTTCGACAACGCCCAGCCCAGGGATTTCACGACATTCTTTACCAAGGACGGATTCCCAGCCACGACCAGAGCTGGGTTGCCGAAGGCGGGCCTGAATATCAACATCAAGAAAGACGGTGTCTGGCCGAATTTCTACGCGGGCCAGTGGTTCTTCGACATCCAGAGGGAACTGCCCGGCAATTCACTGCTCACCATCGGATACAACGGTTCGTCGACGTCGCAGATTCACGGGGCCGTCAACGTCAACCGCCCCAACACGCCGCACCCGACAACTCGTTGGCAGAACCGCAAGACCCGGCCCTTCTTCAATAGCGCCAACCTGCGCGGTGTGCTCTTCCTCAACCAGAACTACAACTCGCTCACAATCAAGGGCGAGAAGCGCTTCACGGGCGGCTTCACGTTCCTGAGTTCGTTCACGTGGGCGCACAACATCGACGTGGTGAATGAGAACCTGACCACCGGGACTGCGTCTCAGCAGCGCTTCACCTACAACCAGGGGATCGAGCGCGGCAACGCGTCGCTCGACCGCCGGCTCGCGTACGTCACCAGCTTTGTCTACGAGCTCCCGCTGGGACCGGGCAAGCGAGCGTTGACGAGCGGTCCGGGCGCCTGGATCCTGGGCGGTTGGCAAATCGGCGGCATTCTGAACGTGCTAGGGGGCACGCCCGACGGTCACACGTTCAACCAGGACACCACGAATGTGGGGGGGGCGAGCCGAGGCGATCTGATCGGCGAGCTGAACCTGCCGGCCTCGCAGCGGACGATCGACCGCTGGTTCAACACTGACGCGGTCGGACCAGGCAAGCCGGGAGTCCTAGACAATGCCGGCCGCAACCTGATCTGGGGCCCGGGAACGACAGGATTCGACTTCTCGTTGTCACGGAGATTCACCCTGCCTATGGAAGGCGACTACATTCAGTTCCGGTTCGAGGCCTTCAACTTCACGAACACGCCCGTGTTCGGCCGGCCGAACACCAGCATTGGCAGGCCAGCTGCGGGCAGGATCACAACTGCCTCCGAGCCAAGGCGAATCCAGTTCGGGATCAAGTGGATCTTCTAGCGTAGAAGACCCCGTAACAACCACGCCGGGTGCCCCGCGGGGCACCCGGCGTATACGACCGCTTCTCGGCCTAGAAGAGGCGACTGGCCGAGCAATCCCGACGGCTAGATCTCACGATTCCAGAGAAAACCTGCAGCGCAGACCGGGGAACCTCCGAAAGTCTTGGTCGGCAGTGTGGACTGTGCCTCTGTGAGACAGTGCAAGTGTCGCAACCTGGGCATTGGTCACGAGGTTGCCACCAGCCGAACCACTGGATCGCAGCAACGAGATAACGGCCTCTTGGTGCCCTCGGTCCGAAAGCAGGCTAATTACGAAGTGGCGGCTGTACCAAGCCGCAATTTCTTCGGATGCCTCCTCGAGCGATAGCGGACGTCAAAATGCTCATCCCATCGTGCTGATGCGCAAGAGGGCAAGGATCACTGGGTGAGCGAGGCCAACGGGCGTCGTTCCGCTGAGGCACTCAGCCTACCACTCCTTGGCCCTGACCCAGAACGGACTCTCGGAGTCGTATGCGTAGAGCAGGAGATTCGAGTCCCGCACGATCATCCGCCCTTCCTCCGATTCAGCAGCTCGTTTGTTAGGGCCATGAATGCGTCCGCCTCCAGGTCATCAGCCAAGGAATTGAGCCGTCCCGCATCGAAGCCAGCCCGTAGACCCATTGGTCTGGATGAGACAACGAATGGCTTTTCGTCCGAGACAACACTGTCACTTGCAAGTCCCTTCAGAACCGCTCGGTTCAGGACTTCCTTGAATGACTGACCTGTTCGCCTCATCTCATCCCGAAGCAGGCGCTCGGCGTTTGGGACTAGCGTTACCGTTGTACGCATGTTTGCATCGTGATGCTGCAATGCTACTGCTGTCAAGATTCCTACCCATCCCGCGCTCGCACTGTGGGGCTGGCGGCTCACTCTATCCCTACGTACGCTATTGCCCAGCAGGACAGCGATCTCCCGTGAGCCTCGTCGCGCAACGTCTGGGCTCAGGACCCGCTGCAGGATCCTGTAATGCTCCGTAGTATCGGCTCGGACTGCGGGCAGTTAGCCGGAAATCACCTCCTGACCGCTCGAACTAGGTCGACCAAGCAAGATCTTGTTTCGAGCGTGCATCCGTCCGAAGCCAGCAGAGGAAGATCTGTCACGACCAGCCAGCAACCTCATTGCTGTCGGTGTTCCGCACTGGCCAGGGACCAGTCTGAGAATTCGCGCCCCTACTAGGTATTCGAGAGTCCTGAGTTCAGCGGGCCCCGAACACGAGTAAGATTGGGGACGCGTCACAACGAACGCGCCGGATCAGTGGTACCACTGCGGAGGTGAAATGAAAGCCCGTATCATCCTATTTGTTTCTTTCGTCCTGCTCCTTAGCTGGGCATCAATCGCCCAGCGCGGAGGCGTCGAGGCATTCGAAATCGGCCGCCACAACGTCGATCAAATGCCAGCCGGCAAGGAAGCCGACGGCCTGCCCGGCGACTTTGTCTTGCGCAATGACAAAATCCATGCGCTGATTTCCGGCTCACAGCCGTTTCGTCGGGCCAATATGACGACGGACTACACGTCCGTGCTGCAGGGAAGCCTGTACGACCTCGACATCCGAGGAGCCAGCAATGACCAACTCACAGTTCTGCGCCCAGGAGGAGAGACCGGCTACCTTTCGACTGTCACGGTCGCGGAGGACGGTTCGAACGGATATGCCGCTGTGGAGGCAGTCCGGACGGCGGCAATGAGCGGCGGCATCTACACGCGCCACGAATACCGCCTGGAGCCAACCTGGCAGTACCTTTTGGTTTCTTCCACGTATCGGAACGAATCGCAGGCAGAGGTCACGATTGCGCCGGCTCCGACATGGAAGGGCCTTGAGAACGAGCAATCGGTTGACGGCGCTCTAATCGGCGACAGCATCGACCCGTTCGACAAGCGCGGCTACGCTGTGGCATCTGCCGACACCGCGAGCGTCCCCGAGACCGCGAAACTACAGCCCGGAGAGGAGAAAACCTTCCGTGTCCGGGTCTCGGTAGGGGATTCGCCCTTGGCGGCGTACGGAGTGCTGGCGGCTGAGGGCGGCCCCAGCGGCAAGGTTTCTGGAACGATCCGGGATAGCACGGGAAAGCCCGCGATTCATGGCGCGTTGCTCGCCACCCTGGATGGCGAGCAGGTTCCGCACTACCCGGACTCGGGCGGAAGGATTGCATTTCGCCTCCCTGCTGGCAGCCACACCCTTCGTTTCCTGGACATCGGCCGCGATCCGGTCGAGCGACAGGTCTCAATCAACGATGGCGAAACGACGCAATTCGACTTAACCGTGTCGGAGGCTTCTACGGTCAACGTTGCAATCCGGGACGCCAATGGCGATCCTTCGCCAGGCAAGGTGCAGTTCATTGGTGTGGATGGCACCGAGACGCCAAACTTCGGAACCGAGTACAGAGTTCACGGGGGCAATCACCAGTACCAGACCCACGACGGACGGGTCACCCAGCAAGTTCCGCCGGGCAGCTACCGGCTTCGTGTCACGCATGGACCGGAGTACGACCTTGTCGAACGGCGTGTCGACGTGGAGCACGGGCAGACCGTCGCTGTCGAAGCCATCCTGAATCGAACAGTCGACACGAGTGGATGGGTCAGCACCGATTACCACGCGCACTCGACTCCAAGCGGCGACAACTACTGCAACACGCGAGACCGAATCATCAATTTCGCCGCCGAACATATCGAATTCGCACCTACAACCGAGCATCAGAGGCTCTATGACTGGACGCCCCAAATCGAACAGCTGGGCCTTGCCGACCGCATCAAGACCGTACCGGGGATCGAACTGACCGGAAGCGGCCAGCACTTCAACTCCTTTCCGATCAAGCCCGACCCGATGGCGCAGAACGGCGGCGCCCCCTTGTGGCACTTCGACCCCCGCATCAACGCAATCACCCTCCGGAACTGGGGGACGCCGACCCTGGCAGACGGTTCCCGCATCGACCCGGCCGTGAACGCGCGCAATCGAATCCGGCTCTTCGGCGGCGGGCCAGATCGCTGGGTGCAGGCGAATCATCCCGACGTGGGATCCGTGTTCTTCGACCGGAATCGCGACGGAATCGAGGACGGCGGGTTCAAGGGCTTCGAGGAGTTGCTCGACGCGGCGGAAGTGTGGAGCGCCGAAATCCTCAACTTGAGTCCGCGCTACGACACGCGGACCGGCGCGAACCGTACGTTCGGCTGGCTGCAGATGCTCAACCAGGGCCGCCACGTCTGGTGCGTGGCCGTCAGCGATGCCCACAGGATCTTTGGCAACGGCGTCGGCGGCTGGCGCACGTACGTCCCGAGCTCGACCGACAGCCCAGCCGAGATTGACCATCGCGAAATCGTCCGCAACTCGAAAGCGGGCCGCATGATGATCACCAACGGGCCGTTTCTCGAGGTGGCCACTTCCGATGGCCTGCCGATCGGATCCAGCGTGATCAGCGAGGGCTCTATCGAACTGAAGGTCCGCGTCCAAACCCCGAACTGGCTGGAGATCGATCGCGTGCAGGTCTTGGTGAACGGACGCCAGCCGGAGCAGTACAACTTCCGGAAGAGCGATGGCCCAGGCAAGTTCCGGGACGGCGTGGTGAACTTCGACGAGACGATCCGCGTTGCGCTCCAGCAGGACGCACATCTGATCGTGGTTGCCATTGGCGAGAAATCGAATATCGAGAAGGGCTGGGGCCTGAATCCTTACGGGCAAATGCACCCGGTCGCCTATACCAATCCGATCTACGTGGACGTGGACCGCAATGGCTTCCAGGCCAACGGAGACACATTGGGACATCCGCTCATGACTTCGCCGCGCGGCGAGTGATCGCGCGATCCGGAGGAACCGTCCGCCGGATCGGGTGTCCTATTCGCCCAGCCAGACCGGGCTGCTCCAGGCAATTTCTCCATCCTGTTGCGTGACGCGCAAGTAGTAGTAGCTGGAACCCGCGAGCGGCACGCGATCAACGAATTCGATCGACGCTTCTATGTCTTCCGGCGACGTCGAATAGACAAACTCGTTGTTGCGGCAAATCTCGATCTTGGCAATCGGCCGGGGGCATTGCACCGTCGCCGTGATAGAGACCGGACCCTCCGCTCGCGGCAGGGCCTCGCCCATCAGTCGGCCGTTCACTCGGAAATCAATCCGGATCCTCGCCGCGGTCGTACCGAATGTCCGGCGCTGGCGGATCGCTTCTAGGATTGAGGCGCGGGTCTTGTCGGTTGCCCAAACCGCGGCCTTGCCGAGACCTCCGCCGTGATCCGGGCTCGCGATCACTCCGATCCTTATCCCTCGCGCCCAGGCATCCTGAATATAGTTCCCTGGCTCCCCGGTGGCAGTGCGGGCATGCCTGGGAGCGTCCGGATACTCGTACGAGCCCCGCGTTTGGAAGATTTCCGCGACAGGCTGGGCCTCTTCGTCGGTGTAGTCCCAGTCGACGGGTACGTTGCCGGAATCGGCCAATTGATGCGGAATCTGGACGAAGTCCGCATCCATCTCGCGAAGCTCCTTCCACAGATCAGCCGGTGAGTCCCCGTTGTAGGCGGTCCACCATTTCGGAAAGTACGGATCGGCAAAGATGAGGTTCCGATGGCCGTAGTATCCCCACGGGCGCCTGTCATCGTAGTCCTCGAAGCTGGATGTCCACTCCTCCCCGAGAAACGTCACGAGTCTCCCGGCATCGTGGTTGGCCCGCACCAGCTTGGCTGAATAGCTCCACAAATACGGGACGATGTTGTATCCGTGATCGGTCATCGCCACGAAATCAAGCCGGTTCAGGTCGCGCCGGCACTGGTAGTTCTCGTCGAGTGACTGGTCGCCGCATCGATTGCAAATCGAGATATCGGAGTGCTCGTGCAACTCTCCGAAGTAGAGATGGAGCGTTTCGCCGTCGTACTCGATGGACGCCGTTTCCGCATCTTCGGCGAAGGTGTCATGCAGGCTTGCTGGTTCGAACGGGCTGTCCGGCTCGAGCAGTGCCCCAAGCTGCATGGATGCTGCCGCGGGCGGTGCTTGACCGGTGTCGACCGAAGCCAGCAATATCTGGGACCGAGCGTCAGCAGTGAAGTCCGGGTCCGATTGCGACCAGGTGTCTGAGAACGTATCGGCCTGGAACGCCAGCAGCAGCCGGTCGCCGTTGAGCGCCATCGGCGCGGGGCGGTCCATCGAGCGACGCTGGGAGAGCGGGCGCGGGCCGATCCACTTCTCGCCGGTGTAGCCAACCACGCGCACGGACCAGCCTCCTCGCGGTGCGCGTGGCTGCTGGTAGGCAATCCACAATCGCCCCTGCAAGTCGAAAACGGCAGTCCCTGCTTCCGATCGGTTCGTCGCCAACGGCGATGCGTTCCAGTAGTCCGGCGATGCCTCGAGGCCGCGCGGCGTGACTTTCGCCACCACCAAATGCCGCTCGTCCGTCCGCCCGACGAAGTACTTCTCCATCCGGGCGTGCTCGTACACGATCCACCTCTCGTCACCGCGCAATAGCAACTGCGGGTGACGGTCGATTCCGGGCGACTCCGTGAGCCGACGTGGGGCATTCCACTCCCCGGACGGCTCCCGCTCCCTCAGGAAGATGTCGTAGTTGTGGTCAAGGTGCCCGTGCCAAGCAACAGAGACCTTGCCGTTCGCCGCTACGGCGACGGAAGGACCGTAATTCGAGATGCCTTCGAGGCTGACAGGCTCCGGTTCGGTGACGCTTCCGTTGCGGAGCGCAGCCATCAAGATCTGCCGCTCGGACTGTGGATTGGCTTCCCACGCGACGATGAGAGTGCCTTCGTGCCACGCCGCGGACGGCTTGATCTGGGTCGCGGGACCCGCTGCGATCCGAATGGGTTTGGATGGCCCGCTACCGTCGACCGCCAGGCTGAACACATCCCAGTTGCCATCCACTTCGCGTGCAAATACGAAATAGGTCCCCGATCCGGCCGCAACCGCCCGCAGGCCGAGCAGGTACGTACCACTGCCCTCCAACGCAATCCACTGGCCTTTCGGGAGAAACCGGTCGCCCTCGTGTGCAAAGCGAGCAATCACAAGCGAGTCCCCGCCATCTCGATAGCTGATCCAACCGACGTAAACGTCGCCTGCCTGGGTCATCGCCAGAGCGGGTTCGTCGTTGAACCCTTCGTGAGGATGAGCGGCCGTGATCCACGGAGACGGCATGGGACTCGGTGCGCGCGGCCTGCTATTGGCCGATTGAACGGAGGGCTCAGGGGTGCTGGTCCCTTGGCAGCCAAGAGCAATACACAGGAGAACGGGAATCCCGATCCGGCCGGCCATCGCTCGCAAGCCTGTTGTCCCTGGTGCCGTCATTCCGTACCCTAGCCGGTCAGCGTATCACGGCCTTGTGCCAACGGAATTCACAGTTCATCGCCCTTGTGAGTCGGGCTGGGAGCGTTCACCCGAGAGCACCGTCTCAACCCAATCGGCCCCGTCTGTCAATGGCAACCGAAAATTGCGCAGTTCTGGCAAGTGAAAATTGCACACATTCTTGGGGGAGGCCCGATGCGGGTTTGGCGGACTTTCCCCGACTGTTCCGATGGGGTTTCAGGGGGCGGGCAGGGGAAGCTGAGCGACCGGAGCCCGCCGCCTGAAGCGCCGCTGCAGCCGTCATGTTCGCGTCCCGTGGGACGGACGCGCGTCGCTGTCCGCCCATGGCCGAGTCTTGCCGTGCCCGCCGAACTCATCAGTGTTTTGGGGCTCGGTCTGCCAAACAGCTTGGCTCGCTGACCGACGAGCTAAAGGCGTTCCAGCACAGGCGCGCCCTGCCGTTTACCCATAAGTCTTGTTCTTACGCAGCCTCAGATGGAGTTTGCTGTCTTGGTCGAGACGGAGACTCCGTTCGCAGGCTTGCACGATGGTGGCCAGCCGGGTGTAGCCTTCCCACAGCACTTGGTGGCCCGGGCCCGCATCAATGTCCCTGACATAAGCACGATGGGAGCCGGATTTCCTGGCAGACCTCCAAGACTTGGATTTAGAAGCACTTACACTGTTTTCGGAGCGGCTTCAAGAAACCCCCTTGACATCCTGGGCCGGATTTGCCATGGTAGTCGAGAACTAGTTTCCTGGGAACGGCCATGGATCCCCGCATCGAGCATCTCAAGTCCACCACCTTTTTCGGCAAGCGCTTCACGCGCCGGCAGATTGCCCAGATCCAGGAGACCGTAGCGACGTTTCCGGCACTGAGCCGCAAGGAACTGGCGCAGACGCTCTGCGAGCACCTGCGCTGGCACACCGCCGCCGGCGAGAACCGTGTCGCGGCCTGCCTGGGCCTGCTGGAGGTGCTGGAGCAGGCGGGCATTGTGACGCTGCCGCCGAAGCGCGCGGAGAAAAGGCACGGGACGCGCAAGCCGCTCACGCGGACCGCCCGCACGGACGCGCAACCGCCCATCCAGGACCGCCTGGGGGAGCTGGCTCCGCTGCGCCTGCAACTGGCGGAGGGTCCGGAGCAGGCCGGGCTGTTCAACGAATACGTCGACCACTATCACTACCTGGGCTACCGCCAGCCGCTGGGCCCGCAGCTGCGCTACTTCCTGCGCGACCGGCACGAGCGCCCGCTGGGCTGCCTGCTGTTCAGCCAGGCGACGCGCTCGCTGGCCTGCCGCGACAACTGGGTCGGCTGGCCCGAGGGCGCCTACAAGCAGCATCTGGACTTGGTGGTGAGTCAGCCCCGCTTCTTGCTGTTTCCGTGGGTGCGGGTCGACAATCTGGCCTCGCACGCGCTGTCGCTGGCCGCCAAGCAGCTGCCGCAGGACTGGCAGCGCCGCTACGGTTCCCGGCCAGTCCTGATTGAGACGTTCGTGGATCCGGAACGTTTCGGTGGCGTCTGCTACCGGGCCGCCAACTGGCTCCGCCTCGGCCAGACCCGGGGCCGCCCCGACGCCGGGCGGACCCGCAAGGACGTCTACGTCTATCCCTTGGCGAAGCACTGCCGCGAGATCCTGCTGCACGGCCCGCCCAAGCCCAGGCCCAGGCCCAGGCCGCCGCGCACGCCCGCACCCGTGGCGGTGGTCCCCGACGAGGCCTTCGTCCGCCTGTGGCAGGATCTGATCGGCGCACTCAGCGCCGTTGCGACGGCCCACGACCAGCTCTGGCAAGTGCGCCGCCGCGTCCTCAACACCTTGCTGGTGATGCTGTTCGTCTTCCGCCTCGTGTTCGCACCTCGTCGTCAGGGCTACACCGCCACGCTCGCCGAACTGTGGGACCACTGCCGCGCCCTCGACGTGCCCCTGCCGCAGCCGGCACCGGTCTCCGACGCAGCGATGGTCCGCGCCCGGCGCAAGGTCCACCCGGAGGTCTTCCGGCAGTTCCACGCCGAGATCCTGCGCCGCGCCGACCGGCCCGGCCCCCTTTGGCACGGCCACCGCGTCTTCGCCGTCGACGGCTCCAAACTCACCCTGCCGCGCCCGCTGCGGGAGGCCGGCTACCCCCTGCCGAACGCACAGGCGCACTACCCGCAAGGTCTGCTCAGCTGCCTGTACCGGCTGCACTCGAAGCTCCCCGTCGATTTCGACCTCCACGCCCACGGCGACGAGCGCGCCGCCGCGCGCGCCCATCTGCGGGCCCTGGCACCGTCGGACCTGCTCGTCTACGACCGCGGCTACTACTCGTTCGAGCTGCTCTGCGCCCATCGCCAGCGCCGCCTGCAGGCCGTCTTCCGCATCCGCCGCAAGGCCGGCCACGCCCTCGACCGCTTCATCGCCAGCGACCTTACCGACACCATCGCCGAGATCTTCCCCGGCCCCGCCGCCTTGCGCGAGCTGTGCCGCAAGCATCCCCGCGTCGAGTGGCGACCGGTCCCGCTGCGCCTGGTCAAGTACACCCACGGCGGCACCGAGTACGTCCTCGGCACCACCCTGCTCGACCGTCAGCGCTACAGCGTCGCCGCCTTGGCGGACCTGTACCATGCCCGCTGGGGCATCGAGGAACTGTACAAGATCAGCAAGCAGTTCCTCCAGGTGGACGAGTTCCATGGCCGCACCGAGCGCCTGGTGCAGCAGGAACTGTGGGCTCACTTCAATCTCATCGCGATGACGCGCAGCTTCACCAACCGCGACGCGGCCCTGTGCCGGGCGGCCGTCCCGGCCGACGGCAAGCCGCCGCCACAGGCCAACTTCAAGCACAGCCTGGCCGTCGTGTCGCGGCATCTCGAGGCGCTGCTGCTACGCCACACGAAGTTCGTGCGCGAAACCGTCACGCGCATTGCTGAGTGTGTCGGGATCGGTCGGCGCCGGCCCCGCCCGAACCGCTCCTACCCGAGACGCTCGAAGCGACCCGCCCCGAAATGGTCCCGACGCAAACCAGTCCCAGCCTAGCTGCCTAGAATCCCGAAAACCCGCTGCCAGGGGACTCCGTCGCAGCTCGAAACCTTAAGTCAGCGGCAAAATCCTTAAGTCAGTGCCATTGGGGCCCGCATAGCGCTTGCGCTTGAAGCCCAGATAGCCGCCCAGCATGGCCGTCGTCAGCACCGCCCGCCCGATGTTGTCCGGCGGCGACAGCTTGCGATCCTGCGCAAAGTCCTCCAGGGCGGCGATCTCGATGTCGGAAAACAGCGTCTCGGCCGGCAGTTCCGGCGTGTCGCGGCCCAGCAGCGTCATCGCCATCAGGCGCCACGCGATCACCGCGTTGATCGTCACCGCCCGCTCGATCCGCTCCCCCGTCCGATGCGCCAGGTACTCCACCTTGCAGCCCGTCTTCAGCACCCGGTGCCAGTCCTCGATGCGCCACCGCAGCCGGTACCATTCCAGCACCCGCTCGGCGTCCTGCCGGGACTGCACCGCCAGCGTCGTGAGCAGGAACCACTCCAGCCGCTCGGCCCCCTCCGGCTGCGCCGCCTCCCGCACGTGCACCAGGTTCAGCCGCGCCGCCGCGGCGGCCTTGTCCGGGTCCGGCAGCTCCACCGCCTGCCAGCGCAGCTCCACCTGCGCCACGCGCTCCGCGCGCGCCTCACGGCCCTTCTGCCCGCGGCTCGCCCGCCGCGCCGACAGCCGCCCCACGTGGATCTCCAGGCGGGCCTGCGCCGCCTCCGCCCGCACCCCCTCGAACAGCTTCGGCACGTCCTTGCCCAGCGAGCGGTTGTGCTTCGCCCGCACCAGCAGGTCGACCGTGCGCAGCCGACGCTGCTCGGCGAACAGCGCGAACACGTCCGCCTCGCGGTCCATCAGCGCCACCGGGCGCACCCCGTCGAGCTCCCTGGCCAGCTCCGCGCACGCGCGCAGCCCCCGGATCCAGCGCATCGTCTTGCGCTCCTCCAGCGGCTTGCCGCGCTCCGCCTTGCCGTCCGGCGCCTCGTACTGGATCTGCGGCACGCCCAGCGGAATACCCTCCCCGTTGACCACCAGCGTCGAGTGCATGTGCAGGCCCAGCGTGCCCTGCGCGTTGCTGTTCTTGCCGATCTGGCCCAGCCCCACGCAGCCGCCGTGCTCGGCGAAGTTCAGATCCGTGCCGTCCTGGATGCACAGCAGCGCCGCCTGGCCCTGCATGCGGCGCAGCGTGCGCTGCCGGTGCGGCGCCAGGATGTTCTGCGGCGTGATCTGCGAGTCCGCCGGCTGGTCGATCAGGCGGTAATGGCCCTTCACCGCCGCCCGATCCTTCTGCGCCGCCCCCAGGAACGATTTCGTCGGCGCCTCGGACTGAATCTGCGCACTCTGCACCAGCCGCTTGCTCCAGCGTACATCGCCCAGCGGCGCGGAGCCGAACTCGTGCGCGGCCCACGCGTCCCGCGCCAGGCCCTCGCCGGGACCCAGCGCCGGCGGCTCCGGCGGCTCCGCCACGCCCAGCTGGGCGCGCCAGTCGCGGGCCAGCGGGTAGAGGTAGACCACCTTCACCGGCACGCGCGTTCCGGAGGCCGCGAAGCGGCCGCGCCCGGCGGTCTCGCCGACGCGCAGCCAGTTGGCGGCGGCCAGCGAGGTGCCCGCGTGACGGTCTTTTTCGACAAAGGTTTCCACCAGCAAGGGGCGGTAGCCGTAGCGCCGCTGGAAGTCGTCGGGCAGGCGCCGCAGGCACAGCCCGAGGGCCTTGGAGGCCAGGTTGCGGCAGTCGACGCAAGGACGGATCAGGAAGCGGCTTAGAGCGATCACGCGGTGCAGCTGGCGGGAGCGCCGGTCGGCGTCCCAGCCGATGAAGGCATCGCGCGCGGCCAGCGTCAGGGCCGAGGCGGCGAAGCCCAGCGCGCCCAGCACGCCGTGGTCGGAAACCAGCAGGTAGCGCAGCTGGGCTCCCACGTGACGGGCGGCGCCGCGCGGATGCTCGCGTTGCAACAGCTCGTTCCAGACCCGCCGCTGGTCGTCGTCGGTGACCGCGACCAGCGCCAGCCCCTGGACGAGGTCGGCCCGTGCGGGCACGTCCGCCGGGGCGGGCACGGGCCGGCCGAGACCGCGCGGCCGGCAGCGTCGGCGCTCGTGGCGGGGGGCGGGCAGCTGGATGCGGCCGTGCGCGTCGAGGGTGCGCAGCGCCTTCATGCAGCCGGCCAGCTGGGGCCGGCCGCGGGCGTCCTGGAATCCGAACGCCTGGCAGACCCGCCGACCCATCTCGGTCCGGCTGGCGGAGCCGGCTTGAGCCAGCAGGTCCTGCAGTCGATTGATGCCGTCGGCGCTGGCGAGCGTGGAAGCAATCTGATTTTGCTCGTGCATACCCAAGGAATGGCACAGGGCAAGCACAAAAGTCAAGTCCTATCTATGGGGCAACGGCAGGGCGCGCCAGTGACAACGCTCGCCCGGACACGACATGTTAATCTGCGTACTGTCGCAACCTGCTGCAAGAAGCATCACAATGCCAGACATGTCAGACCTGTTCGTTATGGCGTTCATCCCCGTATTGATACTCGTCGCAGCCTACGGAGTTGGGTTCTATGTTCTGTACCTGTTCTACAAGCAGCTTCGGGGGATTCGGCAGGCGTTGGACAAGATCGCCGACAGGGACAGTGCGTAGATCGCTTGGGATGCGTTCCCGGGTCTAAGTCGAGCTCTCCAGCGATTCCAGGTTGAAACGGGGCAGTGCTACTGGCAGTCTGAACCCTTGTCGGGAAAATCTGGCAAGATGAACCGCTGCGCAAAACCACCCCGCTACTTGGAATCCTCTGCTTGGTGGCAACAAGCGCTCCGGTCGTTGCGCAGCAGCAGGTCGGCGGACTCCGTGTTGTCGTAACCGACCAAACGGGTAGCTTGGTGCGCGGTGCAGAGGTTGAGTTCAGCAGCGAGGGATTGATCCGGCCCGTTTTCGGTGTCTCTAACGATCAGGGATTGGTCCTCAATCACAGCCTCCCCCCAGGCGACTACACCCTGACCGTCCGCTTCCCGGACTTCAAGACCGCCGTGAACGAAGATGTCACCGTCCAGGTTGGACGGACCTTTTCGGTTGAGATGGCCCTCGAGATCGGCCAGGTTGACAGCACGATCGTGGTGGAGGCCGGCACAGCGGCAATCGACACGTTCAAGAGCGAGTCGGCTTCGGTCTATTCGGGAGACCGCCTGACGGATGCTGCGGGTGGCCGGGACTTCACCGACTACGCGCGCTTCACGCCGAGCGTCAACATCGAAGCCCAGACGGGAGACCTCGGCCACAGAGGCAGGGACGTCCATGGGATTTCCGTCGACGGGTCCTCTGGCGCTGAAAACGTCTTCTACGTTGACGGCGTCGATACGACGAGCATGTACAACGGCCTGAACAACCAGAACCTGCGCGTCGAAACAGTGCAGGAGTTCCAGTTGAAGACCGCCGGCTACGAGGCGGAATTCGGCGGCGCGATGGGCGGCGTTCTCAGCGTCCAGACCAAGAGCGGTTCAAACGAATTTCACGGCAGTGCCTTGTGGTACGGCAGCGGAAGCGCGCTGGCAGGCGCGCCGGCCAAGCGCCTGCGCCTCGATCCGACGCAGTCTGTCGATATAGCCGAGTACGTCTTCGATGCGGAAGACGCTGAGACTACGAACGAGTTCGGCTTGACCGTGGGCGGCCCGGTATGGCGTGACAGGGCCTGGTTCTTCGGGTCACTGCTCCCGCAAGTCCGGGAGCGGACACGCTCTGTCGCGTTCACATCGGGAGAAACAGGCGATTTCAGCCGTGAGGAGCGGTTGCTCAGCAGCACGGCCAAGATTGATTTCCAGCCAGCCGAGCGAGTCAGGCTGATGACATCCTTCGCGTCGGACTGGTCGGACTGGAAGGGCGGGCTGCCGCATCGCGACGGGACATCAAACCCGGATTTCGAGTGGGCGAAGGAAGGATTCGAATACCCCGGCTACACGCTGACGGGGGCCGCGATGATCACCCCGACCCCAGCGTTCGTGGTGGATGCCAGGTGGGGGTTGAACGCGACCCAGACCGAGCAGTTCCTGGGCCCCAGCCAGGTCCGTCACCGCTTCAACCAGTCACCCGGTCTGCTCGGGTTCGCGCCCGAGGATCCGCTGTATCGCCCTCGCGGTTTCTTCGCAATCGGAGATGCCGCGAGCTACAACACTGCGCAGGACTTCCAGAAGAAGAGCACCGTTTCGCTAAGCGGGAGCTATCTGGCGAGCACGGGCGGCCAGCAGCACAGCCTGCGCTTCGGCTGGCAGTACAACGGGCTCGCGCACGACGTCAACGAAGCGTACAAGTTCGACTACATCCGGTACAACTACGCCCGGCCGTACACCACGGTGGACGGAACTGTCCGAACGAGCGCCTGTACCGGCCCAGACGGTGCCTTCTACGATCCTTGCGGCTACTACGAGGTGCGGGCGCCGTTCGGGGTCGTCGCGAATGTCAGCACGTACCGGCATGCCCTCTTCGTCCAGGATGCATGGACTCTGGGCGGCAGGCTGACCCTGAACCTCGGATTGCGCCTGGAAAGAGAGGAGATTCCCTCCTTCAGCGATCTTCCTGAATTCTCCGGAGCGGTTTTCAAGTGGAACTTCCCCGACAAGGTCGCGCCTCGCCTGGGCTTCGCATACGACGTCCTCGGCAACGCGAAGCTCAAGCTCGTCGGCAGCTGGGGCCGGTTCTACGACGCGATGAAGCTCGAGATGGCCAACGGGTCGTTCGGAGGGTTCAAGTGGCTGAGTCACTACTACCTGATGGACGATACGACGCTCGACTGGACCGCGATCGGCGGGCTGGCAGGCCAAGGGCAGTACCCGGGGACATACGTCGAGACCAGGAATTGGCGCATACCGTCCTTCGAGGACCTAGACCCCGATCTGCGACCGATGCGGATGACGGGATCCGTGGCAGGGCTCGAGTACGAGGTCGCGCCGGACTATGTTCTCTCGTTCCGGTACACCCGGAAAAACCTTGACGAGGCGATCGAGGATGTGGGCCGTCAGACGCCGGAAGGCGAAGCCTACTACATCACCAACCCCGGGCGCGGCCTGTCGGTCGACAGGTTTGTCGAAGCCGGCCTACCAACCACACCCAAACCGAAAGGGGCTTATATACAATCCTAACCAAAGCAACTGATTTGCATTTCATTGCAATCGGCTACGGGCGCTTGGTCTTCCGTCCTGTGCGCTGGATGTAGTCCCAGTCGTTCTCGCCCTTGGGCGGTGCTCCCAGCAACGCACGCATGACGTTCTCGGGAGTGTCGGGAATCGGCTCGGGCAGAGGGTATTTGACCGGACGGCCTCGCGGTCGCTTGGGCTTGTCTGGTGGTTTGGTCATGGAGTCCATCCTAAAACAATCCCTGGCGCCAGCGACTTCCCCGGCAAGGACTCGGCCACGCGTGCATCCGAGTGCCTTTCCCGCCGTGGACGGTCGTGGCGGGATGGCGGCGGAGTCTCAGCGCACGGGCCAGCCCGCAGTGCGCTGAGACTCCGTGTGGCGCGGGCCGCTCATAGCGCCATTGCCCGCGCCCCGGAATCCAGACCGTTCGCCCGCTTCAGATCCTGGTACCGCAGGCGCTTGCCGCTCATCCGCAGCAGGGTGTGTTCCATCTGCTCCAAGGTGTCCGCCATGCGCATATTGTGCCGTCCCGAGAATTCGTTCACGTAGCGTTGCAGGTGCTTCGGGGACATCTTGTGGTACGTCCCCACATAGCCGCGCTTGAGCATGCTCCAGAACGACTCCACGCCATTGGTGTGGGCCTTGCCGCGCACATACTCGCTGACCGAGTGCTTGACGGCCGCATGCTCGAACGGCAGCGTCTCGTAGGCACCGGCCTCGTCGGTATAGACCGTCGCGTGCGGGTCCGCGGAGTCCTTGACGAAGCCTTGCAGCGTTTCCTTGTCGGTGCCCTCAACGGCCTTCGCCACGACCCGATTCGTCGCGCGATCCTTGGCCCCCACAACCGCCGTCTTGCCGACCGGACCCCGCCCCGTCAGGTCCTTGCGGACATGATTCGGCATGTTCTTGCGCTTGCCGCCCAGGTAGGTCTCGTCCACCTCGACGGGTCCGCCAAACAGCCCCTCGCCCCGCTCCCAGGTCTCGCGGATGCGATGCGCCAGGTGCCAAGCCGATTTCTGCGTGATGTCCAGGTCCCGGTGCAGCTTCATGCTGGAGTCTCCCTTCAGATTCGTTGTCAGCATGTAAGCCGCGATCACCCATTTCTGCGCGCCGAGGTTCGAGTTCTGCATGACGGTGCCGGTGCGCACCGAGAAGAACTTGCGGCACTTGCGGCAGCGATAGCTCATGTTCGGATGCTTTGCCCCGCACTGGACGTGCGTGGCTTCGCAATGCGGGCAAGTCGCCCCGTTCGGCCAGCGAATCGAGGCAATCCAATCCTCCGCGGACTGATCGTCTGGGAATAGCCGGATCAGCTGAACGATGGAAATGCCCTTGCGGCGAGCCTTGCCCGGTCCCGGATGATCGTGTTTCCTGCGCGCCCTCATAACAATACTATCGTAACCGATACAGCGCAGTAAGTCAAGCGAAATCAATGAGTTATAGATGGATTGCCTAGGTTTTTTCTACAAGCAGAGTTGGTTGCTTTGGTTAGGGTTGTATATAAGCCCCAACCGAAAAGGACCTACAACGCGCTGGAAGTCCGGCTGCGGAAGTCCTTCCGCGACAGGTGGCTTGCAGATATCGCGTACGTATATTCGCGGCTTCGCGGCCTGTATTCGGGCTTGGGCAGTTCCGACGAGAACGGCCGCCTGAGTCCGAACGTCGATCGGGACTTCGATCTCTAGTTCCTCAACTATGACTCCAAAGGGAGCCTGATCGATGGCCCGCTGGGTACCGACAGGCCCAACCAGTTCAAGGTGAATTGGGCCTACATCACGCCTTGGGACCTCGAAATTGGCGGCTTCTTCCGCGCCATGAGCGGAACGCCGATCACCCGGATTGTCGATCTGGAGCACGTGGACGTCATGGTTGACAACCGCGGCAGCGACGGGAGGAACCCGGCCTGGACTCAGACGGACCTCGCGCTGGTGAAGCGCTTCCACCCTTTCTCGGATGAAACCAAATCGCTGGAGATCAACTTCAACGTCATCAATGTCTTCAACCAGAAGACGGGGCTGCGGACGTTCCGCAGCCTGTACCGCCAGTCCCTGCCGCTGTGGCAACCCGGCGATCCGGTCGACCAAGTCCTCGACGGCTACGACTACCAGGCCATCGCGGCTTCCCAAGGCGCGACCTTGGACCCGCGCTTCTTGCAGCGGGACAGGTTCCTGGATCCGATATCGGCACGCTTCGGGATCCGGTTCCAATTCTGAGCTCCGGAAGGCATGGCCGGCGAGGGCTGCGGCACGGCTCATGGCACCAAATAGGCACGAGTCCGGAGGCGAGCGGCGCTTGGCGCCTTCTTGACCAAGTGCTGAAGCTCGCCAAAGCGATCGGTTTGCGGAGTTCCCGCGGTTCGGTCGAACCGGATCGCCTCAGACACTGATATCGACCAGAACTCCGTCGACTTCGACTGGTTCCGATCCCGGGCGGGCCGGCCACGCCGGCTCCTCCGTGCCCCCCTCCCAGTCCCTGTGGAGCCCTTGCAGTTCCTCCACTTTCCCGGGATGCTCGCTGGCGAGGTTGCTGACCTCGCCGATGTCCTCGCTGAGGTCGAAGAGCCAGGCGTGGCGCTGGTTCCAGAACAGCTTCCAGTTGCCTTGGCGAACCGCCTTGTTCTCGCCGTTCCGCCAGAACAGGGCTTCGTGAGGAGGCGACTCCTCGCCCAGCAGGAACGGCATGAGGTCCCTGCCGTCGAAATCCCGGTCCGCCGGCAGCGGGCCGCCCGCCAACGCCGCAAGCGTCGGAAGAATGTCAAGCGAACTGACCGGGTGCCGGTAGATCCGGCCCCCGCCGAGAAGCCGCGGGTACTGCATCGCGAACGGAACGCGCGTTCCGCCCTCAAACAGGAACAGCTTGCCCAGTCGCAGGGGATCATTGGTGCACGCTTGGGTATAGGCTGCGCATCCGTTGTCGCTGAGGAAGAACACGGCCGTGTCCTCAGCGAGGCCGGCATGTTCGAGCTTGTCCAGGATTCTCCCGACGGCGTCGTCCAAGCTGCTAACCATGGCAGCGTAGATCCGGCGGTGGGGATCGGCTATCTGGGAGAAGCGTTCAACGTATTCTTCCGTCGCTTCGATGGGCGTGTGCGGTGCGTTGAACGCCACATAGAGAAAGAACGGGGCCTCCCCCTGTCGCTCGATAAAGTCGACTGCCTCGCGGGCGAAGGCATCGGTCAGGTATTCCGATTCGCTGACTCGCTCGCGACCGCGATAGAGGGCGTTGAGGTCGCTCATTCGCTCGATGCTCTGGAGACGAGCTTGGGGGTGCTCCGACGCGACACGACGGGTAATCGCCCCGGCGCCATCGGCGGGCTTGTCGAAGTATGCCCGGGCACCCGGCAGGAATCCGAAGAAGTCAGCGAAGCCGCGTTCGGTCGGGTGAAACCCTTCGGTGTTGCCCTGGTGCCACTTCCCAACCATGCCGCTGGCATATCCCATGCCCCCCAATATGTCGGCGATCGTCCTCTCGCCCTTGGGCAAGCCGCGTTTCTCCTCGAACGTGACCCTCGCTGGCCCGGTGTTGAATTCGAATCCAAAGCGCTGCTGGTAACGGCCTGTCAGCAGCCCGGCGCGGGAAGGGCTGCAAGTGCCGGCGGTGACATACCCGTCTGTGAACGTCACTCCGTTCTCGGCTATCCGACGAATGTTCGGCGTCGGGATCTCGTCGCAACCATACAGTTCGGTTCCGCAATAGCCCAGGTCGTCCGCCAGAAGGATGACGAAGTTGGGCCTGCTCGAAGACTCCTCCGCAACGAAATCTCGGCTACCGCAAGCTACCACCGTCAGGCATGCCGCTAGCACGCCAGGATAGATCGACCCCATCATGGAAACCCAGCCCAAGGCTAGCACTTCAAATCGGGCTACTCGGGCACTCCCGGTCCGTAGGCTGGTCCGACTTCGGCACCCCGATCGATCAACGTTCGCGAAACTCGATGTGCCGTGGGGCGGGTTCGCTGCCAAAATCCGCTGGAACGCCGCTCCGCGCCATCTCCATCCAAAGTGCATCGAAGTGCTCCCACGCTGCCTCCGCAGGTTCGTTTGTGTGGCTAACAGGGAAAGACATCGTCTCTCGCTGGCAGTTCAATTGGTCCAGGATCGCGATGACCGTCTCCGCTGGCACAACCTCGTCCCTACGTCCGTATCCAGCAAGAGTGGGACACCGGATCAACGGGGCGAAGTTCATCGAATCGAAGTACGTGAGCGTTTGCATCACCCGGTCATGTTCTTCCGGACGTGCTCTCAGGTACCGGCGTACTTCGGCAGCACTGCCGTCCTTGACCAGCTTCAGGCGGCCCTCGTGCCATCCGAACGTGGGCACCCCTGCGGCGAGCAGGCTGGCCGTTTGGGTAAATGCTTCGGACATTAGCGCCAATGCCGCCGAGAAGCTGTATCCGTGATAGACGATGCGCCTTGTACGTCCCTCGAACAGTCGCGCACCGACCTGGTAGGCCCGGAAATAGTCGCACACTGCCCCGCGCAGGACATATTCCTGCGGACCCTCGATACCGGTCAGCACGTAGCCCCATGGCGAGCGATCCGGCACGGCCTCGAATGACTCCCCGAAACCTCGCACGTCAAATCCGACGACGTTGAAACCGCTCAAGGCCCATAGCCATTGCACTGCAGTTCTGCCCCCATAGCCGTGCGCGTGAATCACCAATGGCCTTGGACTCTCGTCGCGCCAGCCGAGAGCGTACCCGGCTAGCCTCGCGCCTCCAAGCGAGGAGAACCGCAGCCTCTTGCCCTGTAGCTGCGGGTATGGCTCGTGAGCGAACAACTCGGACTCAACATCGCTCTCGACCCCGGCAAGCTGTTCGAATGTCTCGCGCCAGAAACCGTGGAAGTCATGCGGCGTGGTTAGCTGGGGGCTCGGTGCGTTAGTCGTGTACACAAGTACTGCAAGTCGACTCTAATCCGAAGAATGGTTCAAGCACCGAAGAACGCCCTCGGAAGAGCACTCGGAACAGGTTGATAGCGACGACTTTAGGGTAACCCGCGATGCTACGATCTTGGTACCTCGACAGGGGACTCTCCACTTGAACCCCAGGAAGGGATTGCCATGAACTCCCTAGTCAGCCTGCTTCGGGAGTCCGAGTTCTTCCAAGGCTTCGAAACCGAGGATCTTGACGCCCTTGCCCGGGATGCGGTGCGGCTCAGCTTCCGGAAGGGTGACCGCATTCTGGTGGAGGGTTTGCCGTCCGAGCGGCTCTTTATCCTTGTCTCTGGGGCAGTTCAACTCTCGTTTCTGGCCCCTTCCGAGCCGAGCGAGATGGACCCCCACGTCGAAGACGTCCCCGGACGCATCGTGATCCATTCGATCAACGAGCCAGGTGCCGTGATCGGGTGGTCGGCGATGGTCAAGCCCTATCAGTGCCGGGCCACCGCTACGGCGCTCGAGACAGTGCGGGTGATCGCATTCGAGCGCCGACGAGTTGATGATCTGTGCCAAAGCCGGCCGGAATTCGGGCTGCGATTCGTCACGAGAATGCTATGGGCTATGGGTGATCGACTCGGAAGCAGCCGGGCGCAGCTAGTGTCAAGGCACAATTCGCACGAAGCGAGGAAAGTTCGCGAGTTGCTCGCTGAGCGCGGCGAGACGCTGGGCGTCAACTCACCGCTCTACAAGATCCCGGTCTATCTGGAGAACCAGCTCACAGCCGGCGATGCGTTCGACATCCTTGATGATCTAGAACGCTCTCAAGACCCTGTGGTGCGGGATCTTGCCTTGCGCTGCCGCGAGCTCGCCTCCGGTGCCGAGCGCGAAGCGCAAGTGTTTCGCCAGCTGCAGGAAATCTATGACGCAGTGGCCCGTGCGCCAGATTCGGACGGACCCGCGGAGATCCGCCGAGCGTGCTGTGAGGAGTTCCGGAAGCTCTACTCGCTAGTGGACTACCGGATCGAGGGCTGGGAGAACCTACCCCCGGACCCGGGATTCATCGTCTTGATGAATCATCTGTCAAACCACCCTGAGAGTACCCTGCCCAATCGGTTTCAGCTAACGCTCGACACCCACTTCGTGAGCGCGATGATCCTGTACGAGCGCTATGGCCAGCCTCCCGTTCGAGTCGTGCGACAAGCGGCGCCTGACGAGGCCGGCCACCGAAGGTATTTCGACCGCCTGGGCTACATCACGGTGACGTCCGGACGGCCTCCCGGCACTCCATCCGAAGTAGCGCCCAAAATGGCGCAGATCCGGGAACGATTCCTGGCGGACGCCCAGGCGGTCTTGAAGTCCGGGTCCAACCTGGTGATCTGTCCGGAAGGAGGTTCCACCACGACCCAGGCATCACCCATGGCTTTTCGCGCCGGAGCATTCCGAGTTGCCCAGGCTACTGATCCTGAGCCGCTGCTCTTGCCTATCGCCGTAGCCAACTTCGACAAGCCGATCGCGAGAACCCGCTTGGCTGTAAAGATTCTCCCGCCGATTCGATTGTCGGACTCGGTGCCTCGCTCCGCGTCCGACGAGGCCTTCTACGGATTCATCAATGAACTGCGGCAGCGCTATCGTGGATTCGTGAAAGATGCCATCCAACTGGCCGCGTAAGCTCCTACTCCGACCGTTCGGCTACACGCGACGGATTCGTGGAAGCCTCGCAAATTCCTGAAGGGACAACCTCACCGAATCCAGTGCTTCTCGTGGCAGCGCTCGCAGGCATCGATGATTTGGTCACCGACGCTTGTGATGGCGTCGATATCACGAGCCAGGGCCGCGGCCAACGCTGCTTCTCCCGCATCGGCAAGCGCCCCCGACGTCTCCATCCAAACCTCGGAATCCTCGGCTCTGCCGCCGATCATGAGCAGATTTCCGGACTCCGCGAGGATTACGGCATGATTCCGGACCGCGTCCCAGCCGGCGTCGTCTTCGGGCACCTGCCGGGCGACGTTGAACAACGCATTCGACGCGGGGATGAGCATGGCTTGCATTAGCTGGGTTACCGTGGCAACGGGCCGCGGCGCCGGTGGCTGGGTTAGTGCCGCGCTCGCAAGCAGCAAGGCGGCCGCCCCGCCAACAGCTCGAAATCTGATTCGTGTCATCTCCGCTCCTCGAACTCGCCTCGGGACGGTGTCGTCGCTCGCGACCGGCCGCCTGATTACGGAAAGGATAGCCCCTCGTTCCTGCTCGGTCCAGGCTGCCCGCCTGCCCATCGGTCCGCGCGAACCATCATGCGCCGGCGGCGCCTCCGGCACGACCAGCGGCTCATGCTAGCCTCAAGGCCTGCCGACGCTGCGTGAAGCAGAGCCCGCCGCATGAAGCCGAAGCCCATGGAAATTAGCAAGCAAGCCGCCCTCGACTACCACCAATACCCCCGTCCGGGCAAGATTTCCATCGCGCCAACAAAACCTTCGGACACACAGATCGACCTGAGCCTGGCCTATTCGCCCGGCGTTGCCGAGGCATGCCTGGAGATCGTCAAGGACCCCAAGCTCGCGGGAAGGTATACGACTCGGTCGAATCTTGTGGCCGTTGTCTCGAACGGGTCCGCAGTCCTCGGTCTCGGAAACATCGGCCCGCTCGCTGGCAAGCCTGTCATGGAAGGCAAGGCCGTTCTCTTCAAGCGGTTCGCCGATATCGACGTCTTCGATCTCGAAGTGGACACCGACGACCCCGAGGAGATTGTCCGCGTTGTGGAACTCCTCGAACCAACGTTCGGGGGCGTGAACCTCGAAGACATCAAAGCTCCCGAGTGCTTCTACGTCGAAGAGCAGCTCCGCAAGCGAGTGCAGATTCCAGTCTTCCACGACGACCAGCACGGCACCGCAATCATTAGCGGCGCGGCCCTGCTGAATGCGCTGGAGATCGCGGGTAAGGATATTTCCGGCGTGCGAGTGGTCATCAACGGGGCCGGAGCAAGCGGCATTGCATGCGCCGGACTCTATCTTCGCCTTGGCGCGGACCCGGAGAATGTTCTGCTGCTCGACTCGCGGGGAGTGATCTTCGAGGGCCGGACTGCCGGGATGAACCCGTACAAGCTGCGCTTCGCGCGCGACACGCGACTGCGGACGCTTGCGGAAGCGATCCGGGGAGCCGATGTGTTTGTCGGTCTGTCCAGAGCGGATGTCTTGACACCCGAAATGCTCATGTCAATGGCGGAGAAACCGATTGTGTTCGCCTTGGCAAATCCCGATCCGGAAATTGCGTATGACCTGGCCGTGGCCACGCGGCCGGACTCGATCATCGCGACAGGTCGATCCGACCACCCGAACCAAGTCAATAACGTGCTCTGTTTTCCATCGATCTTTCGCGGCGCGCTCGACGTAGAGGCCACTGGCGTGACTTACGAGATGAAGATAGCGGCCGTGCGTGCGCTGGCGGCGCTCGCGAAGGATCAGGTTCCGGACACAGTGCGCAGGATCTACAGCGCGGAGGAACTGAACTTCGGGCCGCGCTATATCATTCCCAAGCCATTTGATCCCCGCGTGATTCTTGAGGTGTCTCACAAGGTCGCCGAAGCGGCGGTCGCGAGCGGCGTCGCCGGAAGGACTATTGCCCTGGACGACTACCGCCAGAGCTTGGCCGTGCGGCTTGACAGCAGCCAAGAGGTCTTCCAGATGATCTTGGATCGTGCGAAGGCCGATCCGCGACGCGTCGTGTTCACGGAAGGGGACAACGAGAAGATCTTGCGGGCGGCCTACGTCTTGCGCAAGGAGAGGATCGCGAAGCCAATCCTGCTTGGCGAGCGCGAAGCGATTCTGACCCGTGCCAAGGAACTGCGACTGCCCACGGACGGGTGGGACATCGTTGAAGTGCACCGATGCCCCCGCATCGACGAGTACGCCCGGGCGCTTTTTGAACTGCGGCAGCGCAAGGGGTGCACCCTGGAGGGCGCCTACAAGATGCTAGGCGACCGCATAGCGTTCGGTTCGATGATGGTGCGCCAGGGCGACGCCGAAGCGGTAGTGGCGGGAATCAATCGCCACTACCCCGAGACCCTGCGGATCGCCCTGCAGATCCTCGACAAGCGCAGGGGCGTGCGCAAGGTATCGGGACTCTACATGATGATCCGTCAGCGCAAGATCTATCTCCTGGCTGATACCACGGTCAATATTGATCCGAGCCCGGAGGACCTGGCCGAAATCGCACTGCTGACAGCGCACCGGGCGAGGAGGCTCGGTATCGTGCCTCGGGTGGCCTTGCTGTCATTCTCGAACTTCGGCTCGGCGCGGTTCCCGCATTCGGAAAAGGTTCGCCGAGCCGCTGAGATCTGCGCACAGCTGGACCCCGGGTTGATCGTGGACGGCGAAATGCAGGCCGACACGGCGCTCGACCCGGATCTCATGGACGAATTCTTTCCCTTTTCGAAACTGCAAAGCGAGGCAAATGTACTGGTCTTTCCCGACTTGGCATCGGCGAATATCGCCTACAAACTACTCAAGCAGTTCGCGGGCGCGCGTTCGCTCGGGCCGATTCTGATGGGCATGGACAAGCCGGTCGCGGTTCTGCAAAAGGGATTCGACGTGGAGGAAGTGATCACACTGTCGGCGATCGCGGTCCACGACGCCCAGCAGCCGATTGCTGAGATGCCGGCCATTGCAGCGGACTGAAAGCGCTGGCGACGTTCGCAAGGAGGCACTCCTGCCCGTGTTCAGGGCCGTGCAAGTCGTCGCCGTGCCGGAATTGAAGCGTTGCAACCACAGAAACTAGAAAAAGAGTCGAGCGCATCATTTGCAGCTTGAGACATGTTGATGCGGCCCGAGCCGAGTGAGGCAAAGCGACACATCTCCAATCCCGCTGCAAATACAGGGACTTGAGGCCAGGTCAAGCCCTGTTTTCGGTGCGCCAGCGAGTGAGTCGGGCGACCGCATCTCATGGGAACCAGAGGAGCACAATCGGTTCCACACAGAATCGAACGGCCCTCGCGGGCCTGATATCCTAATTGCCAACGTTAAAGTAACGTTACAATTTGGGGCTGGGACTGACGTGATCCATCGACGTGGGGACTTGGAACGGAAAACGACCTATACCAGCCAGGAGGTTTCGGACCTGACTGGCGCAACCCCCCGCCAGCTTCAGTGGTGGGACGAGCAGGGCGTCGTCACGCCGGTACAGATAGGGCATAAGCGGCTTTATACAACGTTCGAGGCCCTGCAAGTGTCTCTCATTATTGGGCTGCGGGAAAAACGGATGTCCTTGCAGAAGACTCGGCAGATCCTGCAGAACCTGAGCAGCCAACACGGCACGAACTATTTCGACCTGCACCGCCGGCGAGGCAACATCCACCTGCTGACAGATGGAGAGGCGGTTTACCTGGAAAATTCACTGCCGCGAATCGTCGAAATCTTCAGCGAATCCGAAATTGCAATGATCTGTCTGCCTCTTGCGGGCGTCATTGCGAGGTTGAAATTGCCGGAGACCCCGCGGATACCGGTGCAACGCGAGACTGCCAGCGCGAGACGCGGGCGAGCAGACAAGGCTTCTTGAGGCCGGCCAGCTAAGTTCGGCGTCAGTACCGACATCCGTGGGCCCAGCATCATCGGGGCGCGCAAGGTCGTGCCCCTGCCAAGCGTTCCCGGTGTGTCGAGGAATACTCACCGCCAGATGTTGGCGTGGCAAGCTGCCTTGCGGCCGTTTCAGCTATCCAAGCGCAGAGGAAGGCCTGCGCCCGGCAGCTTGCACGACCGGTCTCAGGATCCGGCGGTCCCATGCCTCCAGAAACCCGGGCAGGTCTTGGGGCCACTCCAGGCGCTGGACTGTCATTCCGGCCTCTTCCGCGGCTCGGGCTCCGGTGTCAGAATCCTCGAAGACGAGGCATTCCGTTGCATCCCGGATTCCGCACGCCGATCTAAGCTTCTCCAAGGCAAGCAGGTAAGACATCGGATCAGGCTTGAGACGGCTGACGTCGTCGCCGGTTACCACGAATCGCATCCTGTCAGCTATGCCCTGCCGCTCCAAGATCGGAACAACGTCCGGAGCGGCACTGGAAGAAACCACACCCATCGGAACGATCTCGTAATTGGCGTCGATCCAGTCCGTTACCCGTGGATGAACACTCAATTCCTCCGCAGACCGGCGGCGATAGAACATGTGCTTCCGCTCTCGACCGAAATCCATCGTTTCAGGAGTGACTTCCATCCCCGCCTTGCCGAGGAAGAACTCGCAAGCGAGCCGGTCGCTGATTCCCACGAGCTGCCGCTTGTAGTCCTCCCATCCCAAGGTCACGCCCCATGGCTCAACAGCTTCGAGCCACGCCTCGTGATGCAGGTACTCGCTGTCTACTAGCGTGCCGTCGAAGTCGAATAGAACCGCGCGGATAGTGGGGACAGGGGGTTCCAAACGTCAGTGTAACGCTTGGTCTGTTGCGCTCGTGTGACAACAAACGGAACCGTAGTTTGCAGCGCGCGTAACGGCTTCCACCCGAATCCCGGCAGACCCCGCAGTCGGGTATAATCAGGCGGTTTGATACCCCGCTTACCGCGTCTCTGGATACTCGGCGGCTGTGTTCTCGCCGCTGGCTGTGCCGGCACAGAGGGGCCGTACCCGTCGAAGGAAATCAAGCTTATCGTCCAGGCAGCTCCTGGCGGCACGTCTGACACGGTCTCGCGCGTCATGGCAAGCCTGGCGGAAAGCAGCGTCGGCGCCCCGATCGTGTGCGAGAACAAGCCCGGCGCCAGTGGCGCCCTCGCGTTCTCATATGTCGCGAGGCGGCCTCCGGACGGATACACAATCGGACACGCTCCGGTGGAGATCGCTATCGTGCGATCGCTGGGCTATGCCGATATCGGGCCGTCGGACGTGTCTCTGATTTGCCTCGTGTCCAAGACTGCGCCCGCTTTGGTTGTGGGATCCGACTCTCCATGGCGAACGTTCGAGGAGTTTGTCGCCGCGGCGCGGGAAGATCCAGGACAAATCGTTATGGCCAATTCAGGAATCGGGTCGATCTGGCACTTCAACATCCTCCTGATGGAGCAAGGTACAGGCGCGCGCTTCACCCACTTGCCCTACGGAGGCTCGACTCCGGCACTGGTCTCCGTTATCGGAGGGCACGCGGATGCCGCGGTCGCAGGAGTCGGGGAGGTGGTCTCTCATGTGCAGGCAGGCAATCTCCGGGCACTCGCTGTCTTCGACGCAAACCGTTCAAGCGTCCTCAGCGAGGTGCCAACATCCCACGAATTGGGCTACCCTGTCGGGGCGCCCGCATGGAGCGGATTCTTCGGTCCGGGCGGCATGTCCGCTGAGCGTGTCGCCCTGCTCGCGGACGCCTTCGAGACTGCCTTCCATACTGAGGAGTGGGCCAAGCTGTGCCGCGAGCGGGGCATGGAGGCCCTGTATCTCGACAAGGACGGATTCGCGGAGTTCGCCTTGGCCCAACAAGCATTCTTTGAGCGCGAAATTCCTAATCTTGTCCGCATGGAAGGGCCTTGAATGAAGTCCACGGATTTGATTCCGGGCGGTTTGTTCCTAGCCATCGGAATCGCACTGGTCGCAACTGGCACGGCATTCCCGCCGGGCATCGGAGGCCTTCCCGGTGCCGGGTTCTTTCCGCAGGCAATCGGGGGAGTCATGGTGGTGCTGGCAGGCGCTTTGGTCATCGCCCGCCGCAAGAATGACAACTCCGATGCCATCCAGATAGGCAATGTAAGGCAGGTCGCGGGAGCCGCCGGCTTGCTATTCGTCTACTTGCTGCTATGGGGCCAGGGGCTGTTTGTCCTGCGGACCGCCGTGTTCCTGACACTGACGCTGCGCTTCCTCGGTCAACGGTGGGGTCCGGCAACGGTCTGCTCCGCAGCCCTGACGGCGTTCGCATACCTCGCCTTCGACACGGCTCTCAACGTGACTCTGGATTGACTTTGCTGGATAGCCCGATGCCGGAGCCCAACAAACCGCCTCGTCCAATGACCGGCCTCGCGCTGGAGGGCCCGATTCGCGGGCCGCAGGAGTGGAAGCATTGATCCCCGAGATCCTCGCCGGCCTTGACGCCGTGCTCGACTGGCAGGTGCTGACCTTCCTGGTGGCGGGTGTCTCCATGGGCGCGATCTTCGGCTCCCTCCCCGGCCTGACGGCGACGATGGGGGTCGCAATCCTCACTCCGCTGACATTCTGGGTATCGGCGGAACAGGGCCTCGCAATGCTGCTCGGGATCTACTGCGGGGCGATTCCAGCCGGCGGAATTCCCGCAATCCTGATCAACGTCCCGGGAACGCCAGCCTCAATCGCGACATCCTGGGACGGTTACGCGCTGACAAGGAAGGGGCAGGCTGGGCTGGCGCTCGGCATCAACGCTCTCGCCTCCGCGGCGGGCCAGCTCACAAGCATTCTGTTCCTGGCGTTCCTGGCGTTCCCGATCGCAAGGTTCGCATTGCAGTTCGGCCCCGCCGAATACTTCGGTCTCGCATTGCTCGGTATCAGCCTCATGGCCGGGGTGTCCGGCAAGCATGTGCTGAAGGGGATGCTGGCCGGGATGCTGGGATTGGCACTGGCCCTTGTCGGACTCGATCCGATGACTGCCTACCCCCGCTACACATTCGGGATGTCCGAGTTCCTGGACGGGATCTCCTTCGTACCCGTGATGATCGGTCTCTTCGGCTTGGGAGAGGTACTCGTGCAAATCTCGGATCGGCACACCACAGCGGGCATCCAAGCCGCGACAATCGGCCGCATCCTGCCCAAGGCCGCCGAGTGCAAGAGCATGATCGGAGCAACCCTGAGCGGAGCGACGGTCGGCACGATGGTTGGTGCGATCCCGGCAGCAGGCGGCGATATCGGATCTGTGATCGCTTGGGAGCAGGCAAGGCGGGCTGCACCAGACAAAGCGGACTTCGGCAAAGGCTCCCTGCGCGGTCTTGCCGCCAGCTGCTCGGGGTGCAACGCCGCAATTGGCGGCGCGATGACCACCATGCTGACGCTCGGCATTCCAGGAGACGCCGTGTCGGCGGTCCTGATCGGCGCCCTGCTGATCCACGGCATCCAACCTGGGCCTCTGCTGTTCGCAAACCAGCAGTCCTTTGTGTTCTCGATCGTTTTCCTGCTGATCTTCGCTTCTGTGCTGATCATGGCCATCGGAATTCTCTGCGCCAAGCCGCTGGCGAAGATCCTCAATGTACCGGCCCCCTGGCTCTGGGCAGGCATCGTGCTCTTCGGAACCGTGGGCTCATATGCGCTGAACAACGCGGTGGCCGATCTGTGGGCGATGTACGCGGCTGGCGTGGTCGGGTTCCTCTTCCGCAAGGCCCACATTCCGCTCGGTCCGCTCGTGCTGGGCCTGATTCTCGGCCCGATGATGGAATCGAATCTCAGGCGCGCGCTAATCGTCAGCAGGGGTGACTGGATCTCGATGCTGACGCGGCCGATCCTGCTGGTTTTCCTGACAGCGACTCTGCTTGCGCTGCTCTGGCCGCTGATTCGACGAGCCTTTGGATCGCCTGACAGCAACCATCGACCCACTCTCGACGCCTAATCAAATAGGACAAGGTCAGCAGCGATCCGACTGGCACCTCCGTAAGCGCCAGCTTGCAAGGCACGCGGCGCTTCACCCACAGTATTCAAAGGACTTGACGATGCGATTCATATCGACTTCAACTGCAAGAATCAGCGCTCTGGAATTATCGAAGCTCCTGGTAGCGCTAGCCGTTTTGGCTCTGCCTGCGATGGCGGCAGGCCCGGACGACAAGAACGAATGGCGACAGTGGCGCGGCCCCCACAACAACGGCGTGGCCGAAGGAGACGCACCGCTGAAATTCTCGGACACGGAGAACGTCAAGTGGCGGGTCAAGATTCCGGGCAAGGGGCATTCCACTCCCCTCATTTCCGGTGGCAAGATCTACCTGACAACGTCAGTGCAGAGCGGGACCGACACGGAGACTGGCTCATTGACAAATCACGACTTTCTCGTGCTTGCCCTGGACAGGGAGACGGGCAAGGAAATTTGGCGCAAGACCGCCGCGTCGGCGACTCCGCACGAGGGATACCACCAAAGGTACGGGAGCTTCGCATCGAACTCCCCCGTTACGGACGGCGAGACTCTCATCACCAACTTCGGCTCCAGAGGAATCTACGCCTATGACTTGGACGGAAAGCTGCTCTGGAAGAAGGACCTCGGCGCTTTGCACATGCGGAACGCATTTGGCGAGGGAATCGCACCGGTGCTCCATGGCGACTCGCTGGTGATTCAGAACGACCACGAGGGAGAGTCCTACATCGTTGTGCTCGACAAGAATACCGGCGAGGAACGCTGGCGCGCCGAGCGCGACGAGCGCAGCGCTTGGCCCCAGCCAATCGTCGTCGAGTACGAGGGTCGCAAGCAGCTCGTGACCAGCTCGACGCGAGTGCGCTCCTACGACCTTGAATCAGGGGACTTGATCTGGGAGGCCGGCGGCCTGGGCGGCAATGCGATTCCGGCAGTGGTCAATGTCGACAACGAAATGGTGATCGCAATGACGGGCTGGCGCGAGCCGAACCTGCTGGCGATCCGTCTTGGCGGCAAAGGGGACATCACAGGCAACACCGACTACATCAAATGGACGAACCAGCGGGGGAACTCCTACACGGCTTCGCCCGTGCTCCATGACGGCATCCTTTACTTCGTGACCGACCGCGGAATGGTCAGTGCCTTCGACGCAGTGAGCGGCGAGCCGCACTACAGCCAACAGAGACTGCCCAACACCTACACATTCAAGGCGTCGCCCGTCGCTGCAAACGGAAAGCTATACCTCGCTAGCGAAGAGGGTGACGTGATCGTACTTAAGCTGGGCAAGAGCTACGAAGTGCTGGCCGTCAACAACATGGGTGACGAGATGTTCGTGTCGTCCCCGGTTATCCATGACGGGAACCTGTACCTTCGCAGCCAGGACGATCTGTTTTGCATCAGCACGAACTGATGCGCGAGAAACAGCAGTTAGGTCCGCCATTGCACTAGGGGACGCGCAAGCCATCCCGACAGGTCAGTAGGCTGGCCTTTCGCGAGCCCTCAATCGGCTCGTGGCATTGCGCTTCCTCGCCTCGAGTTCAGCCTTAATCATCATGGCTGCTTGGCGCCTTGAAACGTCGCTCCGGATCTTCTGCATCATGCTCGCCTGACGCTCGGCAGCCGCTTTTTCGATCTGGCGCAACGTCGCAGCTTGCCGCTCCTTGGCATCTCGCTCGAGCTGCCGCACGATGGCAGCTTGGCGCTTCGCTTCCCTGCGTGCGAACTCCTCGATCAGTTCCTCAGCCGTGCGCTTGGACAACTGGGCCTCGGATGCCTTGGTAGTCAGCTGCGACGCTTGAGCGATTACAGCCGTCACCCTCTTGCCGCCCACCAAAACGATCCACGGCGCGACCAGAATGAAGATCGCGATGTAGAGCAGGCATCGCATACAGTTTATAGACGCATGAATTTTCGTCTGAGTTTCGTAATTTCAATGATACTTACACTCCCTGCACGGATGGAGACTGTCAGTCCTTCGGTTGTGAACTGAGTCGCCTGAAGGACTCTAGATTTGATGGCGCTGGCCGCCAATGGCACCTGTCGAAGAACGCAAAGCGAGCCTGAATGAACGGCAGAATCCCTCCGGCGTGAGTATTGCAACGGGAGTCCTGAAGCCGAATATCCCATAGAAATGCGCGCGTTGAGGAAGGTTTTGTTGTATCTTGGGCACACTGCGTCACTGTCATCCGGATGAACGCAGATACTGCGCCCCGTCCACTGACACAGTGGATGAGGGTCGAATCATGGACTCGAGAGATCTCGGCACCAAGCACAAGAGGCGGAAATCCCGGCTTGGCCCAGGATCGCTAGCGGTGTTTGCGGCGGTCGTTGCGGGCGGACTGCTACTGAGCGCGGCAGCCGAGGGCGCGGAGGGATCCGGTATTCCAGCACCGTCATCCGATCCGGTGAGCTTCGAGCGCGACATCGAGCCCGTCCTAGCTGCACGCTGCCACGCCTGCCACGGGCCGGCGCAGCAAATGCAAGGACTCCGCCTGGACCGGAGCTCTGACGCGCTCAAAGGAAGCTACGCGGGCCCCGTCATCGTTCCTGGCAATTCCGCCGAGAGCAAGCTGATCCTGATGGTCGCCGGCGCCATCGACGGCAAGGTCATGCCGCCGGCAGGACCGAGCTTGACCGAAGTCGAGGTCAGTCTGCTGAGGGCATGGATCGATCAGGGTGCCACATGGCCCGATTCCGGCGACGAATCGGCATCTGCTTCGGTTGCGAAGCCAACTCATTGGGCGTTCCAGCCTGTATCTCGTCCCGACCCACCCGCAGTGAACGACTTGGCCCGGGTCCGCAACCCGATCGACCGATTCATCCTGGAGCGTCTCGAGCGCGACGGAATCGAGCCCTCGCCCGCCGCATCCAAAACGACGCTCGCGCGGCGGCTTGGCCTGGACCTTACAGGTCTTCCCCCGACGCTCGCAGAACAGGATGCGTTTCTAGCCGATGACCGCCCGGAAGCCTACGAGGCTCTGGTCGACCATCTTCTCGAGTCTCCGCATTACGCGGAGAAATGGGCGCGATTCTGGCTTGACCTGGCCCGCTACGCCGACAGTGACGGCTTCCGCGGCGACAACTTCCGGCCCCACGCATGGCGCTACCGGCACTGGGTCATCCAGGCATTCGAGCGCGACATGCCATTCGATCAGTTCTCGCTGGAGCAGATCGCCGGCGACATCCTGTCCGATCGAACGGTAGACCAGCACGTCGCGACGGGGTTCCATCGCAACACGCCGACCAATACCGAGGGCGGTTCCGATCCGGAGGAATGGCGAGTCGAGCAGGTGATCAACCGCACGAACACAATCGGAACCGCCTGGCTTGGACTGACCGTCGGCTGCGCCCAATGCCACGACCACAAGTACGACCCGTTGACCCAGAAGGACTACTACCGGCTCTTCGCATTCTTCAATAGCCTCGAGGAGGTCGACGTTGACGCTCCCCTCCCGGGCGAGCGCGGCCCGTACCTCGCGGCGCTGCCCGACTACCAGCGCCAACGCCACCAGCTCCTGACGGAGCACGAAGTGTTCGAGCGCAAGCCGGCTTGGGAGGCCAAGGTACTCTGGGCCGCGGATCATCCGGGCGAGTCCGCCGAATGGGACGTTACGTTCGACGAACTCCGCACCTACGTCAACCTCGGCGAACGGATCATCCGCACCCCTCCAGCCCGGCGCTCGGTTCGGCACGAGAAAGCCCTGACTGACTTCTTCGTGCGCGAGTACGGGCGTGTCCTGTCGAAAGAGGAATACGCGGATCTAGGCTATGTGGAACTGTCGAAGAAGTTGAAGGCGCTGGACGAATCCCTGCCCTTGTTCGGCGAAGGGCAAGCCGTCCATGTCGAGGAGTCCCCGCGTCAGACCCACGTCTTCCTCGGTGGCAGCTACAAGTCGCCCGGCATCGCGGTCGAACCGGGCTTCCCCGACTGGCTTGCCGGCCCGGCCAAACCGGGAGCCCTGACCCGGATCGACTTGGCCAAATGGCTCGTCTCACGCCAGAACCCGCTCACCGCGCGGGTCGCTGTCAACCGGGTCTGGCAAGAGCTGTTCGGAAGAGGCTTGGTCCCCAGTTCAGAAAACTTCGGTGCCCAGGGCGACGAGCCGTCCCATCCTGAATTGCTCGACTGGCTCGCATCGGAATTCGTCGAGCAAGGATGGAGTTGGAAGCGTCTGATCAAGACCATCGCAATGTCCGCCACGTATCGCCAGTCGTCGGACGCGCGGCCGGATCTTGCGGCAAAGGATCCCGGCAACGTCCTGCTGGCTCGGCAGGCGCGGTTGCGCCTCCCAGCCGAATTGATCCGGGATTCGTCTCTGGCCGTGAGCGGCTTGCTCGACACGCGAATCGGTGGCCGGAGCGTGCGCCCCCCGCAGCCCGAGGGGGCGCGCCGAATGGGCAGCACGGGGGATGGCGGCTGGAAAGTGAGCGGCGGTTCCGACAGGTATCGCCGAGGCATGTACATCCAGTACCAGCGGATGGCGCCGTATCCGTTGCTGACAGCGTTCGACATGCCCGATACGTATGAATCGGCGTGCCGCCGGGGGCGCACGAACACCCCTTTGCAGGCGTTGAACCTGCTCAACGATCCCGTGTTCCTCGAGGCAGCTCAGGCGCTTGCGGCGCGGATCGTGACGGAATTCAATGGCGATCTAGGGGATCGGCTTCGACAGGCCTTCCGGCTTTGCCTTGCCAGGGATCCGGAGCCCGCGGAAATGGATTCGCTGCACTCCTCGTGGGAACGGCAGCGTGCGATCCTCCAACGGACTCCTGAATCCGTGGAGCGCCTGTTCGCGGTCGAGATTCCCGGAGTCTCGCAATTGGACGCGGCAACTTGGGTAACGCTTGGCAGCGCGCTGCTCAACCTGGACGAATTCGTTACGAGGGAGTGAATGTTATGAACCCGCTCGAATGTCAGCGCATACTCGCTCGCCGCAGATTCCTCAACAACTGCTCGGGCGGGTTGGGTGCGGCCGCGTTAGCGCACCTACTCGGACAAGAGGGCCGCACGGCCGTCGAATTGCCCGATACCAACCCGATGGCAGTGCGGCAGCCGCACTTCGCGCCGAAGGCAAAGAACGCGATCCTGATCTACCAGTCGGGCGCTCCGAGTCAACTGGACCTGTTCGACCCGAAGCCCGGCCTGGAGAAATGGGCCGGGCAAGCGCTTCCGGAATCGCTCACGAAAGATCTCAAGCTCGCCTTCATCAAGCCCAACGCCAAGATCATGCCTAGCGGCCGGACATTCCGGCGCTACGGTGAAAGCGGCATGGAATTCTCGGACTGGACGCCCCATCTAGGCGGCTGTGCGGACGACATTTGCATGATCCGCACGATGCATACGGAGGCATTCAATCACGATCCCGGTGCCCTGCTCCTGTCCACCGGCGTAACGCAGTTCGGCCGGCCGTCAATTGGGTCCTGGGTTGCCTACGGCCTGGGCAGCGAGTCCCGGGACCTGCCGGGATTTGTCGTCCTTGGCTCCGGCCTCGGACCTGGCGCGGGTTCCAATATCTGGTCGAATGGCTTCCTTCCATCGGCGTACCAAGGGACTCGCTTCCGAAGTGTCGGCGATCCGATCCTCTACGTGTCCAACCCGGACGGCATGACCGCCGAACTGCAGCGGGCACGCCTCGATACGATCGGGGAGCTGAACGAAAGGCGCTTCCAGAAGACCGGCGACATGGAAATCGCCGCACGCATCGCTTCGTACGAACTCGCTTTTCGCATGCAGATCGCTGTGCCGCAACTGCTCGACTTCGCAGGCGAGCCACAGCACATCCTGGATTCCTACGGAGTCGGCCAGGAGCCCATGGATGCCTATGCCACGAACTGCTTGCTGGCGCGACGCATGGTCGAGCAAGGGGTTCGCTTCGTGATGCTGACGCACGGCGACTGGGACGACCACAAGGAACTGGACAAGAACCACACGAAGAATTGCTCGATCGTCGATCAACCAACGGCCGCGCTTTTGAAAGATCTCAAGCAGAGGGGCCTGTTGGATTCGACGCTAGTGATCTGGGCAAGCGAGTTCGGCCGGACCCCGATGGCGCAAATGGATCGTCAAGACGAGGAGCCGGGCCGGGATCATCATCCCGATTGCTTCAGCATGTGGCTCGCCGGGGGTGGAATCGCGGCAGGGAGGATCGTGGGCAAGACGGACGAGATCGGGCTCAAGCCGGTCCGGGACAAGGTCCACATACATGACCTGCAAGCGACAATGCTGCACTGCTTGGGCTTCGATCATGAACGCTTGACCTACCGGCACCAAGGCCGGGACTTTCGGCTCACGGATGTTGGCGGTCAGGTTGTGCCAGCACTGCTGGCATGAGCGAGGCGCTCGGTGACGCTAGGGATCTCGCTCTCGGTCCTCCGGAACACGAGCGGCCAACCGGGCCGGTGTTCTATCGTGTTAGGTGGAATAGATTGGGCGGGCGGATGCACAACGAAGGAAAACTCCCGGATCTCGTGATTGACATCGTCGAAACCCAATTGCCGGATTCCGTTCAGGAGTACATCTTCAGGACGAAGCCAGTGAGACGGTTTCCCTGCAGGGTTTGTACAGCGCCGGGTGCCCGGGAAAGTTCGGGCGGGCTCTGCTGGATTTGCCGCCGGCTCAAGATCAGCGCCTGGCGAGAATCAGAGATATAGCGTTTTCCGAGAGGGCGGCAGGCAGCGAGTCGACCGATGCCCGGAGCGCCAATTCCCCGAGGGCGGATGGCGAAGGTGCACCGTGATCCGAATCGGGTTCTTGCCAGAGTCTTCGTGCAAACACACCAAAGCCCGGAGCGGATTCGACCACGCAGGTTCGAATTTCAACCCGGTGCCACATCGAATCGGCCCAGCTTGTCGACGAGTGTGTAAGCTAACGGGACAAACCACCCGGATTTGTTCACGAGGTCTCCCGAGATCATGACGAGCACACGACGCACATTCCTTGCCACTGCGACATCCGCCCTCGGGGCAACGCGGGCCGTCGCCGCTCCCGCGAAGATCAGCAGCATCGCTTTGGCGACGATTCAGGGCAACTTTCACAAGTTCGTGGCGATGAACGCCTATGACAACGAACCGAAAGGCACCCGCTACGCGAACACGCTTGTCCGTATCTCCACAGATACGGGTGCCGAAGGCGTCGGAGTGATGGGCTACACGCAGCCAAATGCTGGCTTCCTTGCGGCCATGCGCTCGTTGATCGGTGTTGCTCCGGACTCACTCTACGAGTTCCGAGACGGACGCATCGCGGGCCGCTCGCCGCAATTCTCCGATCTCTTGGTCAAGTACAAGCATCTCGACGGTCCACTGTGCGATCTGATCGGCAAGCTGCGTGGCATTCCCTGCTGGAAGATGTTCGGCGATTCCGTCCGGGACCGGATCGAGGTGTACGACGGGACCCTGTATTTCAGCGATCTCTGGTATCGGGATCGAGGCGTGCAGGCCGTTGTCGACGAGGCGCGAGAGGCCGTTCGGAGTGGCTATCGCGGCATCAAGCTGAAGATCGGCCGCGGCAGCAAGTGGATGCAACGCGACCAGGGCCTGCACCGCGATATCGAAGTCATCCAGGCAGTGCGCGACGCGATCGGCATGGGGCCGAAGCTACTGGTTGACGCGAATAACGGCTACCGGAACGACTATGCAGGAGCTTGGCAGTTGCTGGAATCGACCAAGGAACAGCGATTGGACTGGCTGGAGGAGGTCTTCCCCGAAGACCGCGAGCAATACCGTCGCCTGCGCGGCGCAATGCAGCGCGCAGGGATTCGCACGCCAATCGCGGACGGCGAGAACATGCGCAGCGCAGCAGATTTCCAGCCGTACCTCCGACCCGAGCGGCTGTTCGATGTCATGCAGCTCGACATCCGGACCGGAGGAATCCTGGACTGTCGAGAAATGTCCATGATGGGCGAGCCCCATGGCGCGGCAGCCGTGCCCCACAACTGGGGTTCGCAGGTCGGCCTGTTGATGAGCCTCCACCTGGCGAAGACGCAAGAGAACACGATCGCGGCAGAAGACGATCGGTCGTCTTGTCCGGCGCTGACCGTGCGGGGCTACGCGTTTCAGGACGGTTACTACACTGTGTCGAACGAACCGGGATTGGGAGTGGAAGTCAATACAGACCTCTACGAGTCGCCCGACTTCCCCGCGCAGACCGTCATCGCCGGAGACAAGCGAATGAACCCTCTCGATAGCCGCGATCAGTCGTCGAAGTGCAGTTCGGCGATCGCGATTCCAGTTTCTCCTGCCACAGCGTAGAGCAGGAACACCCTGCCGTCTTCTTCGAAGATTGCAGGATCCCTCAGCTGGTTCACAGCCCCGTACGCAACGCTGCGCAGCGACGGCTCCAACGGCTGGTCCGCGCCTTCCCAAGCGCGCTCGGGCCTCATGATCTCGACGGCCTCGGTCTCCTTCCACTCAGTCCACGGGACGGAGAGATCGATCGTGCTCAGCAAGATCCGTTCCGGCACGTGGCCGACTTGCGTCCAGAAGACGTGCAGCAGATCACCCCTCTTGAGCAATGCGCAATGCCGCATGTTGGGGTTGAACAGCACCGGCCCTGCCTCAAACGCCGCCAGGCCGTTCGCGGAGCGATAGACCTGCCCAGGCATCGCGATCCCGTACGTCACGTCGCCATGCCGGAACGCTCGCAAGTACGTTCTCCCGAGGATTTCTGGATGCGCGTGGAAGTCAAGTCCGTCCGACGAGATCGCAACCCGGCTCCTCTGAATTCCAAACCCCTCCAAGCCGTGGAAATACATCACGATGCGGCGGTTGCTGGCGTCGACATGCACGTCCGGGGAAGCGATATGGGGAGCCGTGAACTCCTTGATGATCGAGTGCGGAAGATTGTTACCCCCGAATGTCTGCGAGCGTCGGGCCATCGCCCTCTTGAGTTCTTCCTCGTCTACCGGTGGAGGCTCGCTCGGGAAGAATGACTTCTCGATCTGCAAGCTGCCAGGAGGATGAACCTGCCAGGGGCCAAGCAAGTCGTCGGAATACGCCAGCCGGATATAGCTTCCCTTGTGGTCCGCGAAGTATAGGTAATACTTCCCGAGCGGCTGGTCAACCCAATCGGGAACTCGAATCAACGAGGGACCTTGGATGTTCTCACCAATGCTAGGGTGCGTGTGGGGCGTGATGATCGGCGCGTCGGCCAAACGCTCGACACGAATCACTGGCTGCTCTGCAAACCCCATCATTGCTCCAAGTGCCGCGATGGCCAGCGCATGGCCGGGAAGCCGCAAGGCGCTGACTGCCGTCTGCGCGCATGGTCGGTGAGGCCAGTTGATCATCGAACGCATCAGGGCAGCCCGCTCAGAAAAACAGTTGCACAATCTGCCCGTCCAAGTCGTGCAGCGTCGATCGGTTGCTGGGCCACATCGGCTCCACCAGCTCCGCATTCCAGGCTTCGAGTTCCGATTCCAGGCGCTCGACAATCTCGGGATGTTCCTCGCTTAGGTTCTCGCGCTCGCCGATATCCGTCGACAGGTCGTACAGAACGGTCACCTGCCCCATCGGCGAGTCTCCCGGGTAGTCGACCTGCGGCAGCCGACGGCCTCCAAGCGTCATGTCGTCGAGCACCTTGTCGGTTTTGTTGACCTTCCACATCTTCCACTTGCCCCACCGAACGGCGAGGTTGGGCTTGGCCCTCCAGAACAGAAACTCGTGCGGCGCTTCGGTGTTCTCGCCTCGCAAATGCGGAAGGAGGTTGACACTGTCCTGCGCGGTCTCGGCGGACCCAGCCGCCGACGCAAGGGTGGAGAACAGATCGAGAGAGATCACAGGTTGCGAGTAGGTCGTTCCACTCGGCAAACCGGCCTGCCAGTTGAAAATGAAGGGCACTCGGATGCCGCCCTCGAGATGGAAGCGCTTAGACCCGCTCAAGGGATCGTTCGAGCAGATTTCCTGAGCTAGGTACTTGATGCAGCCGTTGTCGGAGAAAAACACGATCAGCGTGTTCTCCTCCAAGTCGTGCGCCCGCAGTTCGGCGACGACATTGCCGACATAGTCGTCGACGGCAGACACCATGGCCGCAAAGATGCGACGTCCGGCGGGCTCGACATCCTTGTACCGTTCCACATACTTGCTGGTCGCCTGGAGAGGCGTGTGCGGCGCGTTGGGCGTGAGCATCAGAAAGAAGCGCTCGTCCTTGTGCCGACGGATGAAGTCTACGGCCCTCTCGGCGAACACGTCAGTCAGGTACCGACTCACTTGGACCCGGTCGAATCCGTTGAAAACGGCATTTGCCTCACCGCGCGGCAAGGTTGGGGCATTCCCGGTCGGCCAGGACTCGACCCCCTCCGTGCGCGAATCGATGTAACTGGAGCCGCCTGCCAGCATTCCGAAATACTCGTCGAAGCCCCGGTTGAGCGGATGATGCTTCTCCGACTTGCCAAGGTGCCACTTGCCGATGAGGCCGGTGGCATAGCCCGCGCTCTTGAGCATGTCGGCCAGCGTCCGTTCTTCCGTAGGCAGCCCGACGACGGTGTCACGGCCCGACGTGTTGAACTCGTAACCGAAGCGGGGCTGGTAACGGCCGGTGTAGAGCCCCGCCCTTGAAGGGCTGCACACGGCTGCCGAGACGTAGCCATCAGTTACCCGGACTCCGCCCCTTGCGAGCTCGTCAAGATGCGGCGTCTGAATGATCTCGGAACCGAACGATCCAAGATCGTTATAGCCAAGGTCGTCGGCAACGATGACGACGATGTTCGGTGGCGGAGGTCGTTCAGCCTGGGGAGCGGGGGCCGAACAGGCAACCGCGAGCATTGCCACAATAGGGAGACACAGGGTGCGCATTGACGCCGCTATTGTACTTACAACTGGACCGGGATGCATTTCCTGGTTGGCGCTTCGGAACGCCGCGGCAAGCCCGCCCTACCGCGTGTTGAACGCTTCCGATTGCACAACATTGGCGATCAGATCCCGGAAGCCATTGCCCTGCTCGGCCGTCAACGCCACAACCTCGTCCGCGACGCGGCCATCGCCGTAGCTCAAGGGACGGCCCGTGCCGTACACCATCAGCTTCTCGGTGAGGCATCGCGAAAACACGTCTATCCGCTCCAGGAGGTGCCGCTTCAGGTCGGTCACGTCCTCCAATCGTGTGCCGTCTGCCAGGATGCCCACCGCATCCACCGGCGGCCCGTCGATGACCCCCTCTCCGACGTTCGAGTAGAACTGCTCCTTCAAGACGTCGGCACCGTCGGGCGGCTTGGTGTAAACCGGATAGTGATCGCGCCAGCGTCCCACCGGGTCGAAGTTTTCCAGGACCATCCCGACCGGGTCGATGAGGTTGTGGCACCGCGCGCAACTCGCGTCGGCGCGGTGTGCCGCGAGCTGGTCGCGCATCAGGGTTGTTCCGCTCGTGTCCGGCGCGATCGCCGGGACGTTGGAAGGAGGATCCGGAGGGGACGTCCCGAACACGTTTTCCAGCAACCACACGCCCCGCAGGATTGGGTTCGTGTCCACGCCGTTGGCAGTCGCCATCATGACCGAAGCCAGCCCCAGAATCCCGCCCTGGCGCCCGCCGCTTGCAAAGGTCACCCGGCGCATCTCTTTGCCTCCGAGATCACCTCCGTAAAACAGGTTCGAGTCTTCGTTTCGATAGCTGAATCCCGCATCGATAAAGGTGTCGATCGGCAGGTTCTCGCGGAGAATCTCGGCGAAGAACATTTCCGTCTCCGCGATCATCGCCCTGCGGTGCTGTTCGTAGTACTTCGTCAGGCGAGGGTCGGGCATGATGTCTTGCAGCAGGCGCGTGGCAAGCCACTGGCCGGTGAAGCTCCGTACCAAGTTCCCGCTTAGCAGCCCGCTCAGCAGGCGGTCGGTTTCTTGTTCGAGGACTTCTGGCTGGGAGAGCTTGCCCTCGCGGGCGAGCGCGAGAAGCCGGTCGTCCGGCGGCGAGGAGGTCAGGAAATAGCTCAGCCGGCTGGCAAGATCGAAGTCGTCGAGGCGCCCCGGGCGCAGGCCTCGATACAGGAAGTGGGGAGACACGAGCGCCCGTCGCACGGCCAGGTGCAGGCCGTCCTTCACGGTGGATTCCGGATTCTCGTCAAAATAGCGGCCAACCAGATCCGCGTATCCCCGCAGTTGCGCTTCGCTCACGGGGCGGCGGAACGCTTTCGGCAAGAACTCCCGCAGGACAGCCTCGGCATGCTCGCGCTTCGATGCCCCCGCCGGGCCGGCCTCGAGGAACTTCTCCGTACGCAGCCTCCGGGCGCGCGCGATGTCATCTTCAATTAGCCGAATGGGCCCTTCGATCTCGACATCCAGCACCTCGAGCGCCGGCCCGAAGCGGTACATCTCTTCGCTAACGAAACCCATGGCGCCTCTGGCTCCTCTCGGCGCCTCGTCCAGGCGGGGGTCGGTCAGGTCGAGCTTGCCGCTCCGCATCAACGTCGTGATGGCTTCGTAGTTCTCTTTCCGGGCCGAGCCCCGAGGGCCGCCCTTGTACTCGAGCACGGCGGCGTAGAGGAGGCGGTCGCGCTTCATGCGATCCGACAGGAATTTGGATCTCGTCGAACGGTCCGGGTTTTCGGGATCCGGGTGCGCCAGGAGGTTCGCCCATTGAATGCCGAAGATCTCGCCCTGCAAGAGTTCGATCTCGGCAGTCAAAACTTGCGTCTCGCCGCCGGGCTCGACTTCAAACTCCGTCAGCTTGCGGAGGTTGGAGAAAGCGTCGTATGTCTGCTCGGCCTTGCGTCGCGCGTACACGTGCATCTGCAGAGGCTCGGTCCGGCGCTCGTAGAACATCCGGTCGGTCTGGTACGCCCTTGCGTGAATGACAATCCGGTAGACTCCGCTATGGACTGCCTCGAACCGTGTCGGCCAAGCGGCGGCGCTTGCGTTGATGGTCATCGACACGAGGCGGAAACCGCCACCGTCGACATGCGCCTCTCCCGACGTGGATAGCTCGTTTGTGCCGATGCGATACAGCTTGCTGTCTACTTCGACCGCCCCGCGGTCCGGGGGCAGCAGTTCATCCGCGACCCCTGTCGCCAGCGTCAGGTACTGCGCCATCAACGGCGGCGACAGGACCAAGCCCTCGCCCACATTGTCAAAGCCGTCCAGCGAATCGTCCGCGGGGAAGGAGTCGGGGAGCGCGAACCCGGGCATGTCGAACAGATCCCGGATCGAGTTCTCGTATTCCTCTCGGTTCAGCCTTCGAGGCACCACGCCGCCAACGCCGGAGTGCCGCATCAGCTGGCTGTCCAGCCACGCAACCATTCGTTCCCGTTCCTCGCCGGACGGCTGCCCGGCACCCTCGGGCGGCATCGCTTCGCTCTCTAGCGCCATGTGCACGCGCTCCCATAGATCGGTGGATCTCCTGGCACTCCAATCGATTTCGGACCCATCCAGCCGGACCTCAGCCTGGGCCTGTTCTCCGGAGTGGCACGTCGCGCAGTGCCGCGAGAGGAACTCGTGTTCCGAAGCCGGTATCGATTCCGCTGCTCCCGCTAGCGGTGTTGCCGTGGCAACCAGGGCAATGATTCCAAACCGTCGCACAGGCCGATCCTCAAACCAGAATCTCGTTCAGGTTGCTCTCCGCCCCGGCAAAACGCTCGGCCTCGATACCGAACCGCTGCATCAAGGTCAGGTACAGGTCCCCAAGCAGCCTCGGTCTCGGATCGTCCCGTTTGAACTGATGGTGCCAGCCGTGACGGAATCCGCCGCCGACAAGCACCGTGGGCAGGTTGCTGTTGGCGTGGATGTTCGAATCACCCATTCCGCTTCCGAACACCACGGCCGTCGAGTCCAGCAGGGGCCGGTCTTGCGCGTCGCGCACGGCCGCCAGCTTATCGAGGAACGAACCGAACCGCTTGACATGCTCGATCCCGACCAGGTTGTACTCGGCGATCCTCCCCGGGTCGTTGCCGTGGTGCGAAAGACCGTGATAGCCGGCGCTGAGCTTGCGGCCGCCAATTGTGAAGACCTGGCTCCAACCGGGAATCGCAAATGTCGCGACCCGGGTGGAGTCGGTCGTCAGCGCAAGCGCCATCAGGTCGTACATGATCGACTCGCATTCCAGCGATAGGTCGTGCGCGACCGGATCGAACTCAGGCAGAGGGTATTCGACCTGCGGGACCGGACGGTCCAGCCAGAGCCGCTGCTTCTGAAGCCGCTTCTCGACGGCGCGCAACGAGGCAAAATATTCGCGGAGCTTGTGACGGTCGCTCGCCGTCACCGTGCGTTCCAGCCTCTTGGCCTCTGCCGTGACTCCGTCCAGCACGCTGCGGTTGCTGGCGAGAAGATACTCCGTGCGGGCGGCATCGTCGCCGGAGCTGAACAGCGTGCCGAACAGCACGCTGGGACGCCCGATCATGGGCAGCGCGACGCCTTCCTGAGTAAAGCTCATCCGGGTCTGGCCGGGCGGGTTGCCGCAGGTGAGCTGGAGCGCGTCGAATCGAGTGCGGTCACCAATCTGGGCGGCCACGACTTGGTCCAGGGACACGCTCCCCGTGGCGGAGCCGCTCATCCACGCGCTCCAGGCTTCATGGCCGTTGCGCCCGCGGTGGTCCAACCCGGAAAAGACTGTCGCCTGGTCGCGGAACCGCTCAATTGGCTTGAGCACCGGCGAGATCTCATAATCCGGACCGGTCTGCTTCGGGAAGAACGCGGACTGGTAAAAGCCCAAGTAGGTGCCGATGCAGACCAGGCGTTCCGTACCGGTTCCTTGCGCGCCTCGCGCCGAAGGCGGGGCGAAAGACTCCAGCATCGGGAGAGCGAGGCTCGCGCCAACGCCCCGCAGGAAACTGCGTCGGTCGGTTCGGTTCAACATCGTCCCCTCCGTACAGCCAGAACATGACCGTTGCTTAGACGCGGCCAATATACCAAAACAATCGCATGGAAGGGGGAAGACATCGGGCGACTCGACCCTGCAGCGCAGATCTTGGATCGCACCCCCTCCGGCCGTGACGCACAGCTCGCTGATCCGGCGAGCCTGGCTGGACATTTCTCCCTGGCCGCAAGGCGAACCGCCGGCGCAGGCCCGTCCTATCGCGTGTTGAACGCTTCCGACTGCACAACATTGGCGATCAGATCCCGGAAGCCATTGCCCTGCTCGGCCGTCAACTCCACAACCTCGTCCGCGACGCGGCCATCGCCGTAGCTCAAGGGACGGCCCGTGCCGTACACCATCAGCTTCTCAGTGAGGCATCGCGAAAACACGTCTATCCGCTCCAGGAGGTGCCGCTTCAGGTCGGTCACGTCCTCCAATCGGGCGCCGTCTGCCAGGATGCCCACCGCATCCACCGGCGGCCCGTCGATGACCCCCTCTCCGACGTTCGAGTAGAACTGCTCCTTCAAGACGTCGGCACCGTCGGGCGGCTTGGTGTAAACCGGATAGTGATCGCGCCAGCGTCCCACCGGGTCGAAGTTTTCCAGGACCATCCCGACCGGGTCGATGAGGTTGTGGCACCGCGCGCAACTCGCGTCGGCGCGGTGTGCCGCGAGCTGGTCGCGCATCAGGGTTGTTCCGCTCGTGTCCGGCGCGATCGCCGGGACGTTGGAAGGAGGATCCGGAGGGGACGTCCCGAACACGTTTTCCAGCAACCACACGCCCCGCAGGATTGGGTTCGTGTCCACGCCGTTGGCAGTCGCCATCATGACCGAAGCCAGCCCCAGAATCCCGCCCTGGCGCCCGCCGCTTGCGAAGGTCACCCGGCGCATCTCTTTGCCTCCGAGATCACCTCCGTAAAACAGGTTCGAGTCTTCGTTTCGATAGCTGAATCCCGCATCGATAAAGGTGTCGATCGGCAGGTTCTCGCGGAGAATCTCGGCGAAGAACATTTCCGTCTCCGCGATCATCGCCCTGCGGTGCTGTTCGTAGTACTTCGTCAGGCGAGGGTCGGGCATGATGTCTTGCAGCAGGCGCGTGGCAAGCCACTGGCCGGTGAAGCTCCGTACCAAGTTCCCGCTTAGCGGCCCGCTCAGCAGGCGGCCGGTCTCTTGTTCGAGGACTTCTGGCTGGGAGAGCTTGCCCTCGAGGGCAAGCGCGAGCAGCCGGTCGTCCGGCGGCGAGGAGGTCAGGAAATAGCTCAGCCGGCTGGCAAGATCGAAGTCGTCGAGGCGCCCCGGGCGCAGGCCTCGATACAGGAAGTGGGGAGACACGAGCGCCCGTCGCACGGCCAGGTGCAGACCATCCTTCACGGTGGATTCCGGATTCTCGTCGAAATAACGACCAACCAGATCCGCGTATCCCTGCAGTTGCGCTTCGCTCACGGGGCGGCGGAACGCTTTCGGCAAGAACTCCCGCAGGACAGCCTCGGCATGCTCGCGCTTCGATGCCCCCGCCGGCTCGGCCTCGAGGAACTTCTCCGTACGCAGCCTCCGAGTGCGCATGATGTCATCTTCAATTAGCCGAACGGGCCCTTCGATCTCGACATCCAGCACATCCAGCGCCGGCCCGAAGCGGTACAGCTCTTCATGAACGAAAGCCTTGATCCAGTTGTGCGGCAGGTTCGACAACCCGCCTCCAAATTCTTCCGGCATCTTGTCCAGGCGGGGGTCGCTCAAGTCGAGCTTGCCGCTCCGCATTAACGCCGTGGTGGCTTCGTAGATCTCTTTCTGGGGCGTGCCCCGAGGGCCGCCCTTGTACTCGAGCATGGCAGCGTAGTAGAGGCGGTCGCGCTTCAGGCGATCGGACAGGAACTTGTCCGAATAGTCCCGCTTGTCGGGAGCCGAGTGCGCCGGGCCGTCCGCCCAGCGAATGCCGAAGATCTCGCCTTGCAAGAGTTCGATCTCGGCAGTCAAAACTTGCGTCTCGCCGCCGGGCTCGACTTCAAACTCCGTCAGCTTGCGGAGGTTGGAGAAAGCGTCGTATGTCTGCTCGGCCTTGCGTCGCGCGTACACGTGCATCTGCAGAGGCTCGGTCCGGCGCTCGTAGAACATCCGGTCGGTCTGGTACGCCCTCGCGTGAATGACAATCCGGTAGAAGCCGCTATGGACTGCCTCGAACCGTGTCGGCCAACCGGCGGCGCTTGCGTTGTTGCGTGTGGACACGAGGCGTAAACCGCCACCGTCGACATGTGCCTCTCCCGACGTGGATAGCTCGCTTGTGCCGATGCCATACAGCTTGCTGTCTACCTCGACTGTCCCGCGGTCCGGGGGCAGCAGTTCATCCGCGACCCCTGTCGCCAGCGTCAGGTACTGCGCCATCAACGGCGGCGACAGGACCAAGCCCTCGCCCACATTGTCAAAGCCGTCCAGCGAATCGTCCGCGGGGAAGGAGTCGGGGAGCGCGAACCCGGGCATGTCGAACAGATCCCGGATCGAGTTCTCGTATTCCTCTCGGTTCAGCCTTCGAGGCACCACGCCGCCAACGCCGGAGTGCCGCATCAGCTGGCTGTCCAGCCACGCAACCATTCGTTCCCGTTCCTCGCCGGACGGCTGCCCCGCGCCCTCGGGCGGCATCGCTTCGCTCTCTAGCGCCACGTGCACGCGCTCCCATAGATCGGTGGATCTCCTCGAACTCCAATCGATTTCGGACCCATCCAGCCGGACCTCCGCCTGGGCCTGTTCTCCGGAGTGGCACGCCGCGCAGTGCCGCGAGAGGAACTCGTGTCCCGAAGCCGGTATCGATTCCGCTGCCCCCGCTAGCGGTGTTGCTGTGGCCACCAGGGCAATGATTCCAAACCGTCGCACAGGCCGATCCTCAAACCAGAATCTCGTTCAGGTTGCTCTCCGCCCCGGCGAAACGCTCGGCCTCGATACCGAACCGCTGCATCAAGGTCAGGTACAGGTCCCCAAGCAGCCTCGGTCTCGGATCGTCCCGCTTGAACTGATGGTGCCAGCCGTGACGGAATCCGCCGCCGACAAGCACCGTGGGCAGGTTGCTGTTGGCGTGGATGTTCGAATCACCCATTCCGCTTCCGAACACCACGGCCGTCGAGTCCAGCAGGGGCCAGTCTTGCGCGTCGCGCGCGGCCGCTAGCTTGTCGAGGAACGAACCGAACCGCTTGACATGCTCGATCCCGACCAGGTTGTACTCGGCGATCCTCCCCGGGTCGTTGCCGTGGTGCGAAAGACCGTGATAGCCGGCGCTGAGCTTGCGGCCGCCAATTGTGAAGACCTGGCTCCAACCGGGAATCGCAAATGTCGCGACCCGGGTGGAGTCGGTCGTCAGCGCAAGCGCCATCAGGTCGTACATGATCGACTCGCATTCCAGCGATAGGTCGTGCGCGACCGGATCGAACTCCGGTAGAGGGTATTCGACCTGCGGGACCGGACGGTCCAGCCAGAGCCGCTGCTTCTGAAGCCGCTTCTCGACGGCGCGCAACGAGGCAAAATATTCGCGGAGCTTGTGACGGTCGCTCGCCGTCACCGTGCGTTCCAACCTCTTGGCCTCTGCCGTGACTCCGTCCAGCACACTGCGGTTGCTGGCGAGAAGATACTCCGTGCGGGCGGCGTCGTCGCCGGAGCTGAAAAGCGTGCCGAACAGCACGCTGGGACGCCCGATCATGGGCAGCGCGACACCTTCCTGCGTGAAGCTCAACCGGGCGGGGCCGGGCGGGTTGCCGCAGGTGATCTGGAGCGCGTCGAATCGAGTGCGGTCACCAATCTGGGCGGCAACGACTTGGTCCAACGACACGCTCCCTGTGGCGGAGCCGCTCATCCACGCCCTCCAGCCCAAATGGCCGTTGCGCCCGCGGTGGTCCAACCCGGAAAAGACTGTCGCCTGGTCGCGGAACCGCTCAATTGGCTTGAGCACCGGCGAGATCTCATAATCCGGACCGGTCTGCTTCGGGAAGAACGCGGACTGGTAGAAGCCCAAGTAGGTGCCGATGCAGACCAGGCGTTCTGTACCGGTTCCTTGCGCGCCTCGCGCCGAACGCGGAGAGAAAGACTCCAGCATCGGGAGAGCGAGGCTCGCGCCAACTCCCCGCAGGAACTTGCGCCGGTCTGTTCGGTTCAACGTCGTCTCCTCCGTGCGGCCGGAACCAAGCCGCTGCCTAACCGTTTTCTAATGTATCAAACGAAACCGCATGCGAGCGAGCATCAAGGCTGGTGGCTCGCAGCCGACGCCTGCACCGTAAGCCCGTTCAGATCCTTGAAGTAGACGCGATCCTCGCGGCGCGTCGAATCGATCCCGTGGGTGGCGAGCTTCGCCATCGCTCTCTCGGGCTCGTAATCCTCCACGGAGAAGCAGAAATGGTCGGCACCGCCACCCTCACGCCGCTGGAAGAGAGCGAGGAAGTTGCCGCCGAGCCCCAAGAAGGCGTTCGAGGCGCTACGGCTGATGACGGTCAGGCCCATCAGCTTCTGATACCACTCAACGGAACGCCCGACATCGCTGACCCTGAGCGCGACGTGGTTGACATCAACACCATGGAGGATCGAGTCCGGATTGGGATCCTTGCGGTACGCCGCGGAGACTTCGTCTTCCCGGCGCATCGTTTCGGACAGGTGGTTCTGTGTGCCGTCCGGGTCCAGGCACGCCCAGATGTTCGGGGCTCGCTCGAAGGGCTCGTATCCGTTCGCCTTGAGGACGGCTCCGACTCCGGCCTCGTCCAGCCCGTCAACGCCGGGGGAGAAATGGTTCAGCCCGGCCTTGTCGCCTCTGAACAGAGCCAAATAGTTGCGTCGCAAGCCCAGCATCCGGCCCCGCGCCCCCATGTCGTTGATGACACGCATGCCGAAGACCTTGGCATAGAACTCGCCGGCCTTTTCTACGTCAGGGACCGTCAAGGAAAGATGGTTGATTGACGTGGCATGGAACAACCCTTCGCTCGCCTTGAGATCCGCGGCGATTCCCAAGCCCATCGCGGCCAGCCACTCCCTGCGATTCATGTGCATCCCGGTCACCTCGCCATGTCTAGTTTAGCGTCAACTCTTGTTGCGTCAACTCTCTCCGTTCGCCGTCCCCACTCCGCGCCGCCCAATGCGCCCCAATCCTGCCTATTGAGCCAGATACTAGGAGCCCGCGGAACCGGGGTCAGTCCGAGCAGGCAATCCGCTTGGTCGCGTGAAACCGGGAAACTGGCGTCAGGACAGCACGTCTTCCATGAGCACGCCTCCATTGATGGTCGGCCGCTCTGCACGCCCGTTATGCAAGTACGTCAGGTGCAGGTGGTTCAGTCCCAGCATGTGCAGCATCGTGGCGTGAATGTCGTGAACGTGGTACGGCTTGTCGACCGCCCGGAAGCCGATCTCGTCTGTCACGCCAATCGTCCGCCCGCCCGGGATTCCGCCGCCGGCCATCCAGCTCGTGAATCCCCAAGGGTTGTGATCGCGACCGTATTTCTCTGCGGTCTCTACGAGAGAATTCGAGTCACTGAACGGCGTGCGGCCGAATTCCCCGCCCCAGACCACCAAGGTGTCCTGCAGCAGACCGCGAGACTTGAGGTCAGTGAGCAGACCCGCAATCGGCTTGTCCGACACCTTGCACCACTTCTGGTGATTCTCTTCGAGACCGGTGTGAGCGTCCCAGCCACTACCGCTTCCGCAGTACACTTCGACAAATCGGACACCGTGTTCAACCAGGCGGCGAGCGAGCAGGCAGTTCGTGCCGAACTGCCTCGTCGCGTCCGCATCAAGGCCGTAGAGGCGCTTGGTGGTCTCGGACTCTTTATCCAAATCGATGGCGTTTGGGGCGGCCCGCTGCATCCGGTAGGCGAGTTCGTACGCCTCGATGCGCGCCTCGAGCTCATCCTCCGCCGGCCAGTTGTCCACATGGATGCTGTTGAGTTCACGCAGCAACTCCAGGCGGCTCCGTTGCTGCCTCTCCGTAACGTTGTTTGGGGGCTGCAAGTCCAAAATCGGAGGGCCAACCCTCCGAAAGTGCGTGCCTTGGTAAGACGCGGGCAGGAATCCGGAGCCCCAGTTCGTCGGGCCTCCCCTTACGACCTTGTCATCCGTGAGCACGACGAACGCCGGCAACTCCTCGTTGGCGGCACCCAGTCCGTACGTCGTCCAAGCCCCCAAGGAAGGCCTTCCGGCTAGAATCGAGCCGGTGTTCATCTGGCGGTTGGCTCCGACATGGTTGACGCCGTCCGACCAGCAGGACCGGATGACTGCCAAGTCATCCGCATGCTCCGCGATATACGGATACCAATCGGAGACCCACAGCCCGCTCTGTCCGTGCTGCTTCCACTTCCGCTGCGAGGCCACGAGCGGCATGCGATGCGACCCCGTTGCACTCGTGACAGGGAGATTGAATGACGGCGGGGTGACCTGGCCCGCAAGTTTCTCGAGTTCCGGCTTTGGATCAAAGAGGTCGATGTGGCTCGGACCGCCTTCCATGAACAGCCAGATCACGGCTTTCGCCCTAGGCGGATGATGCGGCTGCTTTGCCTCCGAGGAGCTCGTCGAGGCCGCCTGGGCGGGTGACAGCACACCCTCCCGAGTGAGCAAGTGCGCGAGTGCGACACTTCCCAAGCCGCTCCCGGTTCGGGAAAGGAAAGCGCGCCGAGAGGGTGCAACTCGGCGGCGGGCTGTCGGCGGGCTATCCATCCTTGTCAGAGACTGTAAACGAACTCGTTTGAGTTGAGCAACATCAGGCAGTAGTCAACGAGCGCGGCAGCGTGCTCCGGCGACACTCCCGAAGGAAGGGAGTCGGGTACGGCCGCAGCCTCGGCCCCTTCTGGCCGATCCGAGACAATCCGCGTCTGACGCTCAAGGAACGTCAGGGCCAGATCCTTTTCTCGAGGGTCCGGACCACGCGCATACGTCAGGCTGTACGCGACGTCGACCTGCTTCATCGGATCGGAACCGGCAATTGACAAGACGCGCCCGGCCAACGCCCTCGCCCAATCGGCCGGCTCCTGTCCGTTCAGCAGCGCCAAGGCCTGAGGTGCTGTCGTCGTCCGATTCCGTCTGGCGCAGGATTCGTGGGTGTCGGGAAAATCGAAGGTCGCGAGCATCGGATACGGCGTGTTGCGCCGGATGAAGATGTACACACTGCGTCTGCGATGATCGGCAGCCGACTTGGTTTCGTTCCAGCCCCCGGTCGGGTTAGGGACCCCTTCGGGCAAAGGCGGGAACACGCTCGGCCCTCCGACCCCGGGGTTCAGCAGCCCGGCCGCGGATAGCGCCGCGTCCCGCACCACCTCACCTTCCAGGCGCCGAGCGGGGAACTTCCAGAGGAGCTTGTCAAAAGGATCGACTCTCCGGGCACGCTCTGCCGCGCTTTCCGACACCCCGGCGCGCTCGGCGACGGGCGTTGCCTCGCCCAACGGCTTTGCAGCCTGGCGATACGCGCTCGACCGGAGGATCAGCCGATGGACGTGCTTGACACTCCAGCCGTTGTCCATGAATTCCGCCGCCAGCCAGTCGAGAAGCTCGGGATGTGTGGGGCGCTCGCCCATCACGCCGAAATCGCTGGGAGTCGCGACAATTCCGCGACCGAAATGGTGATGCCAGATACGGTTCACCATCACTCGCGCCACCAGCGGGTTGGCAGGGTCGGTCAGCCACCTGGCCAGTGCGGCGCGACGGCCCGTGGATCGTCCGTCGGGCAGCGGCATAATGCTAGCCGGCTCGGGCTGCAGTATGGAGAGGAAACCTGGCTGGACCTCTTCGCCGGGGTTCGTGTAGAGTCCACCACCAAGCACATGGGTCGCTGGCGGATTCGGGCTGACGTCGAAGATTCCCGTCCCTCGCGCCACGTCGTCCGGCTTCAGGTGCTCGAACTTCGCCAGCTCCGCCTCGAGTTCCTCGAATCGCTGCTTTTCTGCTCCCTTGAGCTTTCTCGCGCGGGCCCGAAACCCTGGATCCATATACGGCTTCGGTTCGAACGGGCAGGTGCCGCAGACCTTTCTTTCGAGGAGGCTGGCCATCCATTCCTGGTTAGGATCCCGCCGGTCAACCGGGGTCTTGATCGCCTCGATAACGAAATCCGGGTAGCGATGGAGCAGTTGCTCGGGTGTGAACTTCCGTTGCGGCTCCAGCATGTCGTACATCCCCTGCCAGATCGCCGCTGTCTTCTCTTCCCAAATCGCGAGCCTACGTTCGTACTCCTTGTATTCGGCCGCAGGAACAATGGGGAAAGAATCGTCGTGATTCACACTTGCGAAGAAGGCTTGCAGGCGGTAGTAGTCCCGCTGCGTGATCGGATCGAACTTGTGGTCGTGGCACTGCGCGCAATTGAAGGTCAGTCCCAGGAATGCGGAACCGACGACGCTTGTGATGTCATGGAGCGTCTCCTGCCGCGCCAATAGGAGATCCTTTTGGTTAGGTTCCTCGGCATAATTCCGGTTGAACGCTGTGGCAATCCGCGCAGCGGGAAGGTCGGGCCAGAGCTCGTCTCCGGCAATCTGTTCCTGGACAAACCTGTCGTAGGGCTTATCGGCGTTGAAGGCATCAATGACATAGTCGCGATAACGCCAGGCGTTCGGCCGCGTGACGTCTTGCTCGAAACCCGTGCTCTCCGCGTAGCGTGCCAAGTCGAGCCAATGCCGCCCCCAACGCTCGCCGTAGTGAGGTGACGCCAGGAGTCGCTCGACGAGCCGATGGTAGGCAGCCGAAGAGTCGTCCGCGTCGAACGCGGCCACTTCGGCGGGAGAGGGCGGAAGCCCGATCAGATCGAGGTAGACCCGTCGGACGAGGGTCGCCTTATCCGCTGGAGGAGCCGGCTCCAAGCTCTCGGCCGCGAGACCAGCCAGCACGAATGCGTCGACTGGGTTGCGGACCCAAGCCGAATCCGGTGTAGCGGACGGCGTCGGACGGACCACCGGCTGGAATGCCCAGTAGGCGCGCTGTTCGGGGGAGAACGAAAACTTGTGGGCAGGCGCTGCGGAAGAGGAAACAGCTCCGGCCATCAGGAGCGGAACGATATGCAGGGCGACGCGGGAACTTCGAGGGTTCGTTCGGCCTACCCCGTACACAGAAACACCGCCAGCGTAGACGCCCGGCACGGCCCATCCTACCAGATTTTCAATGCTGACGACAGGGCACTCTCTTCGCTGCAAGCCAGTCGGGTACGATCATTCAGATGGCCCCGGCGACGATTCGTTTCTTGCTTCTCGTAATGGCGGCGGTTTCGCTCGGCGCCCAGACGAAGCCCAACTTCGTGGTGATTCTCAGCGATGACCAGAGCTGGGTCGGCTCGTCGGTAATGATGGAGCCTGACGACCTTCGCTCCAGGAGCGATTACTTTCGCACGCCAGGCCTCGAGCGACTGGCGAAGCGGGGAATGACATTCACCGACGGCTACTCCCCCGCACCATTCTGCTGCCCGACGCGACGCAGCTTGCAAGTGGGTCAGACGCCGGCCCGCCATCTTTACCAGCGCGACCAGAAGGCGTGGCCCGCTGACTATCGCGGACGGTTGAACATCCCCAGGGCGCTGAAGAGCGCCGATCCGAGCTACCGCACGGCACACTTCGGCAAATGGGACCAGCGCTTCGACATGCCAACCCCAGCCGAGATGGAATACGACGCCAGTGACGGGTACACGAGCAACGGGACGGGCGGGGCCAAAGGGTCCGGAGGGCCGGCAGCGGCGGCGGATCCCAAGCTGATCGATCACATCACTCGTCAGGCCTGCCAGTTCATGGAAGAGCAAGCCGAGTCGGGAGACCCGTTCTACTTGCAGGTTTCCCATTACGCCGTCCATCTCGACATCTACTACCGGCAGGCAACGCTAGACCTTGTGAAGCCATGGAAACGTGGCAAGAAGCACTACATGCCCGAGTTCGCCGCCATGACTTCCGACATGGATGCATCGGTCGCCCGCGTCTTGGACAAGATCGACGAGCTGGGGCTCACGGGTAGGACGTTCGTGTTCTTTCTTTCCGACAACGGCGGCCGCAGCGCAATTCCCGGAGCCGGAGACCCGCCGATGCCCCGAAACTATCCGCTCCGCGGGTCGAAGGGCTCGATGTACGAAGGCGGGATTCGCGTGCCGTTCCTGGTGGCGGGGCCAGGCATCGAACCCGGAAGCGTGAATCGAACCCCCGTCACGGGCCTCGACATCCTGCCAACTCTCGCCGATCTTGCCGGCTATGACAGCAAGCTGCCGGAATCCGTGGATGGTGGAAGCCTGCGTGCGGCATTTGGCGGAGGGACGTCGGTAGCTCGGGAAAGGGATTTTCTGGTCTTTCACCAATCAGTGGCCCGTAAGGCGCAATCGGCGTTGCGCCTCGGAAACTGGAAGATTGTCAAGACCTGGGCGAATGACGTGGTCGAACTCTTCGATCTGTCGAACGACAAAGGCGAAACGGCGAACCTGGCCGGCAGGCAACCCCAAAGGGCCCGAGAACTGGAAACGAAGCTCGATGCATTCCTGGCCGAGGTAGGCGCCGAGACACGCAAGACCGAAGACTAAAGCCATAGACTTGGCGAATCCAGGTGGCAGTAACGTCAACGCCAATCTGAGGGAAATCCCTGTGCCGCCACCCGAATCGTGTAAGGAAGAAAATGCCGAACGTTGTGGTGATGACGCTTCATCCTCGGCTTCTGGAAACTCGTTCGCTCGGTCCATCCGCCGGAAACGTCCTTTACGCTGTGGTCGGTCGCGACGGAGGCCTGGTCCACCGAGGTCGCGTCGCGAGATTCCCGAGTCCTGACTCATCTTCGACACTCTGATTTTGGAACTATTGATTCCAAAAGGAGTTACAAGCCGCGAGCAAGGCTTTGGCACAACACTTTCCGGGTCTTGTCGGCGGCGCGCATTCGCGTCCCCCGGAGGCTTCAGGCGGTTCGCGTGGATGCTGGACTGCACTCCCCCAGCGGGTCCTCCAGCTGCCGGATCGTCGCCGGCAAGCGTGCCCCCTTGCACTGCAGGACCCGGCCGACCAGGCCGTAGGCCTTGCTGCGCAGCACGTAGCGCTTGACCTGCAACTCGAGCTCCGTCTCCCGCAGGCGTCCCAGATCCCGCAGCAGCTGCGCCCACTCGACGGCGATTCCCGCTGCCTGCAGCCTGGGGTGGCTACGAAGTGGTGGACAGTTGAGGGTGCGGCAGAGGGTAGCGACTCCGAAGAGGGCGGCGGCAAGGGCCGGCCGCAACCAGGGCAGGGTGCTGCCAGCGGTCTGGGGAGAGGCGGCTCGAACGGTTGCGCCGGTCTCGGCCAGACGGTGCAGCAGTGACGCTCGGCGGCGTGTCACCGTGACGGCCAGCCGCGTTCCTGGAGGGTTCGGCGCTGGGCGGCCCTGGCCAGGTCGGCCGGGCGGCGAGTCGCGCGGTCTCGCGTTCGGTGGCTAGTCGGGTGAGATCGGCCGTCCTGGGGCGCGTCTTCTGTGCTTCCGGGTGGTTGTTCATGTCCATGTCAAAGGCAACCGAAAATTGCGCACTCTTGGGGAGAGGCCCGCTGCGGGTTTGCCGGACTTCCGATCCATCGGGCAGGCGGGCCCGCCTCGCCGCCGGCGATGACCCAGTCAATGCCCGAAGGATCCAGTCCGGGGAGCGGACCGAGTAACGGTTCCAGCGACAGGAACCGTACTTCCGCGGCGGTGTTTCGGAGCGTGTCGACGCGGGCCAGGTAGTCCGCCGACTCGATACTCGTGCCGAGCCAGACGTTAGGTGGCGGGGCGGCGATTCGCGCGGATCCGCGGCGCTGGGAGCCTCAGCGCTGGGTTTGGGGATCGCCGGCGGTGCTCCCGGCGGCACCTCGCGGCTATGCCGATCGCGGCGGCGGTAGGGCTTGCCGACCCCGCGGAGTTCCGGTCTTTTCAAGGCGCCAGTCCCATCGGGATGGACCCTGACCACGGTGCTGTCGATCGACAACACCTCCAGCTTGATGCGTATGATCTGCTCCCGCTGGACGGGTTCGCAGACTCGGTCGAGGGCCCCGTTATTCGACCAGCGATTCATCCGCGTATCGATGGTATGATAGTTGCCGAACAGAGCCGGTAATCTCCACTACTTACCGCCATTTTCGGTCACATCGAGGATGGCGTTGAGCACCTGCAAGATTGACGTGCTGATGTTGCCATGCTGCCCGGACAGAGGCAATGTGCTGGTATTGCGCTTCGGTAATCTCCATCCGAGTGGGATAGCATGGTTTCGCTGTTTGGTGTTAACAGCCCCTAACCGATTCACCGGCTCTCGACCGGATCGGCTGGGATCGCTAGGCTTCCGTGAAAGTCAACTGCGGAGCCGGCCTGGAGGATGCGGCGGCCCACAACCTTCGCTACCTTCGGCGACTCCCTGCCAGCTCACCGGCGCTTGGCGGTGGCTGATCGGGGTCGGTACACCCCTGATCCCGCTGCCATGATCCCCCAGTCCCCTTGTAACTTGTGTGGCGCTCGAGAGGTGGAGGAAGTCGCCGGGCTTGACCGGCACGGGAAGCCCTTGCAAACCGTCATCTGCCGGGAATGCGGGCTGGTCTGGACAGACCCCGTCCCTAGCCAAGAGGCGCTGCGGAGATTCTACTCCGAGCAATACCGGCTCCAGTACAAGAGGATCTCCCGGCCGACTCTGGAACACGTCTACCGGGCGGGCAAGGTCGCCGCCCAACGATTTCGACACCTGAAGGGACTTCTGAAGCCGAGCTCGGTGATCGTAGACGTGGGATCGGGAGGCGGTGAGTTCGTCTACCTGATGCGCTGCCTCGACTTCGATGCCCAAGGGGTCCAACCCCTGGAGGGCTACGCCCGCTACTCGCAGGAAGAACTGGGCATCGAGGTCCACCTTGGGTTCGTGCGGGAGATTCAGCTTCCCCCACGGAGCTGCCACATGGTGACCCTCTACCATTCGCTGGAGCACATGGCTTCTCCCACCGAAGTGCTGGAGCACGTCCGAGGGTGGCTCGAACCCCGGGGTTGGCTGGTGATCGAGGTCCCCAACGTGGAGGCCACCTGCCAGTCACCGGGCCATCGCTATCATCAGGCCCATATCTACAGCTTCAACGCCGCCACCCTGCGACGGTTAGGGGAAAAAGCCGGCTTCCGTCCGCACCGAACCGATCTGTCTCCTGATGGCGGGAACATTAGCGCTGTTTTTGGAAAGGAGAGCCCCGGATCTATCCGAACGGGCATCCCCGGCAACTGCGAGCGGATCATGGGGACCATCCAGAGGCACACTCTGCTGCGGCACTTCAGCTCTCCTCACCCCTATACCAGACCTCTCCGAAGGCTCGGGCGGCGGCTGAAGGAGAAACGCGCTGCCCGCCGGTTTCACAGCGGCAGGGAGGTGCTTGACGCCATCCGATCTCAGGAACTGCCGACGATTTCTCGTTGATTCCGAATGGGAGACCGAGCGGCAGGCCTTCCGCCCTGACCTGTGGTGTGATTCCCTTCCTTCAAGGCGACCCTGGCCGATATCGCTTTCTGTAGGACCGGGTCGCGGTCTTCCCCGCCGCGATGGCTCCCCGGCCTGCAGCCATCCCCTGGCGCTTGACCCGGAAGTTGTGTCAAGAGTCTTCTGCCTGGCGACGATTAGAATTGCCGGAATTCTTGATTGTCGCTGGACAGTCTTCTGCAGAATGAGGTGCGCGGAGGGGACCTGAGGCGTGGAGAGAGGGCAGCAGAGGCCAAGCGGCGGGCATTTGACGCAGTGGGCCCGCATCCGGGCCCTGCCAGAGCGGGAGACGAAGGAAGAGGGAGCCAGCGCCGGAGTTGTGGGCGAGGGGCACGCACAGCGTGCCCCAAAGTCGCGCAGCTAGCCGTGCGGACCCGCTCCGGACGCGTCAGGCCTCTTGGAGCAGCTGCTTGTGCCGTTCCCGCAAGCACTCCATGTTCAGGTAGCGGTTGTCCCCCAGCTAGCCTTCGTGCGTCTCCACCGCCAGCGCCCGCACCAGGCGCAGGCAGTTGTCGGGGTTGGGAAAGATGCGGATCACCGGCGTGCGCCGCCACAGCTCCCCGTTGAAGCGTTCCAGCATTGATGTGTCCACCAAAACGTGGCCACATCAGAGTCCACTAGGGAACAGGGTGCCTTCGAGGCCTTTCGGCAGCTCTTCCGGGACGCGGCCTGCCCTTCGCCAGCCCCAACGGTCTCGACAACCTCTCCAAGCTCTCCGTGTGGTGGCTCCGGCTGAGCATCGCCATCGAACGCATCCAGCCCGGCCAGCCCCAGCAGAACGGCCGCCACGAGCACATGCACCTGACGCTCAAGCGGGAGACCACCCGCCCGCCCGGCGGCAACAGCCTTCAGCAGCAGGCCCGCTGCGACGCCTTCGTCCACGAATTCAACGTCGAACGACCCCACCAGGCGCTCGAGATGCGCTGCCCCGGGGAACTCTACACCCCGGCTCCCAGGGCCTATCGCGGCCTGCCGGAGCTGGCCTACCCCTTCCACGACAAGGAGGTTCCCGTGACCCACTGCGGGCGCATCTGCATGCACCGCAAGAAGGTCAACATCTCAACCGTGATGGCGGGCCAGCGGCTCGGCATCAAGGAGGTCGGCGACGCCATCTGGCTCGTCAGCTTCATGCACGATGACCTGGGTTCTATTCACCTGGAGCAGAGAACTCTGCAAACCATCGACAACCCGTTCGGCGCGAGGTTGTCACCCATGGCTTAGGTGCGTTCTGTTACCTATGTCTCCGGGCCAGACCCGTTGTTTTCTGGCGGTGAGGGTGGGATTCGAACCCACGGAGCCCGCGAAGGCTCAACGGTTTTCGAGACCGCCCGATTCAACCACTCTCGCACCTCACCGTGGTTTCTACCCAGTATAGTCCCGTCCTGCTGAAGGCTCGCCAGGGATCGTGAGCGTGGCTGCGGACGGGGCTCACATACGCCCTCGGTCAATTGGGCCGAGATTCTCACGGGCGGTAACGGCATCCGCGCCTTGGAGGTTCCGACGGTCACTGACCGGTTGGCCATATGGTGGTCAAGCTGGCCATGGAGCCGGAGTTGGAGAGACATTTCCATCCGGATCGCTACGAATGCAGGCCGGGCGAATCGGAGAATGAGGCTGTTGGGTGGGCCTTCGAGCGATGCTGGCCAACGACTGGGTTCGGGACCGAGACAGAAAAGGGTTCTTGGAGAGGTGGTGCACGACTTTCTGAACCAAGTCTGAGAACAAGCGGGTCCTGACCAGCTCTTCGCTGGAATGCCACGCTGTCCGATTCGGGAAGCTTCGCTGCTCGAGCGGCCTGGACGGTCAGGGAGTTCGAAGAGAACGCTGCGACGGGAGGTGCCGGAATCCATGCTACCGTGGCCTTTTCCTAGGAACGGACCTTAGCCTAATAAATTGTGCGCTGATATGGAACCAGTGAGGTTGGCGGTCGTCGGTGGGGGAGAGAGTGGCAGCATACACGGAGGGCTGGTCAGCTCACACCAAGGTTGCTCACTGGTCGGGATTTGCGACGTCGATTCCCGTTGCAGATCGGTGGCGGAACGGTTCGACGTACCTTTCTATACGGATATTGAGGCTCTGCTGGACGAGCGGAACCCCGAGGGGGCGATCATCGCCAGCCCCAACGGAACCCACTCCGCTATTGCCGAAGTCTGTACTCGAAACGCCGTCGATATCCTGGTTGAGAAGCCAATTGCCGATACCCTGCCGGAAGCTCGGCGGATCGTTCAGTGGGCCGAAGAGGCAGGGTGTCAGGTTCTGGTGGGTCACCACCGCCGCCACAGCCCGCTGATTCACCAAGCACGCACCATCGTGCAAGACGGTACGCTCGGCCGTCTGATCGCGGTCTCGATGCTGTGGACCCTGTTGAAGCCGACTGACTATTACCGGATAGATTGGCGGTGTCACCGTCCAGACGGCGGCCCGGTCTTGATCAACCTCATTCACGAACTGGATATTCTGCGGTTCATCTGTGGCGAGATCCGCCAAGTCTATGCACAATCGGCCTCCATCGCGCGGGGGCTTGAGGTCGAGGATTCCTTGAGTATCACGCTATCCTTTGCCACGGGAGCGTTGGGTTCGATACTGGCCTCGGACGCCACGCCTTCACCTTGGTCCTATGAGTTGGCCAGCGGGGAGAACCCCCTGTACTCTCACACGAGTCAAGACTGCTATCACTTCCTGGGCTCCCAAGCGTCCCTGGCGTTCCCGAGCATGGAGCTGTGGCAGTATGCGGATCCGACTCGAGCCGGCTGGCAACACCCGCTGAAGACGTCTCGACGGAAGGTAGCTCGGGCAGATCCGATCAAGCTTCAACTCGAGCATTTCTGTCGGGTGGTCAGGCGCGAGGAATCGCCGCTTGTTGATGGCCGAGACGGCACCCGTTCGCTGGCGGTCGCTCTGGCTGTTCTGGAATCGATCGATCGCAGAATTCCCATCCTGCTGGATTGACGCGACGACGCAGGTTCTGATTCTGCCGGTGTCGGCCTGGATCTCGAGACCCCTCGTCACGGACTCCCTGCTATGCGATTGAACCAAAGCCGAACCTAATCATGGGATGGTCCGCTCCTGCCCATAGCCCGAAAGTCTTGGACGGGAAATCTCGTGCGCCCTTCCACGGCGCACGAGAAGATCAAGCTAGCCGCGGATGTCCGGCGGCGGCTCCGTCCTCCAATACGCCTGCCACCTGCCCGTCCCCTAGACTCTCCCCGGGGCAGCTGCAGCTCAATCTGCCCGATCCACATCTCCGTCTCTGCCGTCCGCTCCTTGCACGCCCGCTATGCGAAATCGGCGAGCCCGATTCCTTCCTTCGTTTCGGCAGTCGCTAGATTCACCACTGAGCGCAACGCTTCGGCTTCGGTATCCCCTTCTATCCGGCGGAGCCTGAAATGGTCGACCTGCCGGTCCGCTCCGGCGCCTTCTCGCACGATGTCCGCGGCGCGGCGCAGTTCGGCGAGACACCCGAGGGCACGCGCATCGTCTGCGAGGTCTTCCACCAGCTGGGCCATGTAGTCGTCGATGTCCACTCGCCCGCCTTGCTCAGGATGGCCGAGGAAGGCCATCACGCCGTACCGCTGGGCTAGCCAGCGGTTCTCGGCGATGATCTCGGTGGGCGGGTCCGGCGGCAGGGCGCCCCTCTCATCCAGACGAGCCAGGTAGCGCACAAGCGACGCAAACAGGGCGACGATGCACATCGCGTCTTCGACGCGCGTGCAAATGTCGCAGATACGCAGCTCCACCGTTGGAAAGGAGCGTGACGGTCGGATGTCCCACCACAGCTCGCTGCTGTCGCGTATGAATTGCCTGCGGCGATAGTCTTCCACCAAGCCATCGAATTCGTCCCACGAGGCCAGCGCATTTGGCAGGCCTGTTCGCGGCAAACCACCTACTAGATTGAGCCTGTACGACTTGAAACCTGTCAAGCGACTCTCGTTGAACGGAGAAGACCCGGAAAGGGCGTGGAGCAGCGGCAAGTACTGCCGGAGGGCCGTCATGACGCGTACGCGGGAGTCCTTGTCGCCGAATCCGGCATGAATGTGCATCCCGCCAGCAAGGAATCGACGCAAGGATTCCTGATACGTGACCACGAAGTCGCTGTATCGATCGCCGGGCGTGACCACCTGCGTTTCCCACGCGGCGAAAGGATGCGTGGATGTCGCCAGCACTGCCGCGCCATGCTCCTCGGCTGCCTCGACCACAATCCGACGTGTCTCGCAAATGGCCGTTCTCACATCGGCAACCGAGGTGCAGACGCGCGTGTTCGTTTCGATCTGCGACCGCAGGAACTCGCGAACGATCTTGTGCCCTCCGGCCTCTTCCTTACAGGCTTCAAGAATGCCCTCGTCAGGTTCGCGGAGCAAGTCGCCGGTTGCCGGATCAATGAGGAAGAACTCTTCCTCGACGCCGAGGGTGATCGCAAGATCGTCGTCTGTTTGCCGGTGGGTCATTTCCTCTCTCTCAAGCGTTTCCCGGGAAGAACTGCGCGGCCCAAGTCGAAAACTGCTCAAACGGAAGCTACCCGGCTGCCTTGACTGCCGACAGATCCGCTGGCCGGCCGGGACGCGAAGCAATCATCTTGCAATCGCAAGCCCATCCTCAAACTCCATCCATTGTTGGCACATTGTCGCGCTGAGACCCAAGAGCGGGATCACTCTAGCCGCGGGTTAGGCACCCACCTCGTCCTGCTGCCCGACTCGATGGGCCATCCAAGATGGCCAGACGCGGGCAAGGAGGTCTAGCCACCAAGTCTTCCCGAGACGCCTCGCCGCTAGAGCTCGTCGGTATGGATGGCCCGCTCCGCCAGGTACACGAACAATTGGTTGTGATGTCCCACCAACGCCATTACCGAGAATCCCAAAGGCTAGAGCTTGCCGAACTTGGCGGCAAAGAACTCGGCCACGGTCGAGTATTCGGATTCGGCACCGGGATAGGAAAGATTTGCCTCGACGCCGACAGTGGCCAGGCGCTCTTTGAGCGCGAGGCCAAACTGTACGTGGTGCACTTTCCAGCCATTAGCGCGGTCGCCTTCCGGAATCGGATCCCCTGGGGCCATCGAATACCTCATGTACGTGGGAGGATCGTCGGCCGACACCAGTGAAATCGCAGAGATCTGCTTGGCGATGACGGCTTGTTCGGCGCGATCATCTGTTCCGAAGACTTCCGCCGGGTCGCGATGGAGCTTGTCATAACCCGGAATATTCCTCAACCACCAATCGAAGTCTATCGTGGCCTGACCGTTGAGCGGCGCTACGGCGGCCAGCCGCGTCGACTCGCGTGCAATGGGATCGTTGCTCGAGAGATCGGCCTGGTCGTCGTGGTACGCCAGCCACATGCACAGTTGCGCGCCAGCGGAGCCGCCGAACGCGCCGACTTGGTTCTTGTCGAAATTCCACTCCAGCGCTTTCGTGCGTAGTGTCTGGAGCGCTCGCTGGACGTCCTGATGGGCAGCCGGGAGCGGTACCTGGCCAGCGAGTCGATAGTTGATCGCGGCGACCGAAATCCCGGCCTCGAGAAGCTGCTTCAAGGTCTGCTGGTTGACACCGCTCTTGTTTCCCCTAGTGAAGCCACCGCCGTGGATGTAGAGCACCAAGGGCGTCGGCGAAGACGACTCGGCCCTATAGAAATCCAACACTTGCCGCTCATGGTCGCCGTAAGCGAAGTCGGCAATGGTGGGAGGCAGTCTCACGGCCTGTTGTACCGACTGGGAATGACAGATCCCCACGCCTAGGGAGATGCCACAGACAAGAATGGCGCGGTGGACAGGGTTGGTCAGCATCTGGGACGGCTCTCCTTGCTTCAAGAGTGTAACGGGTAAGTTGCCGGTTTCCAAGAACTTCTACCGCGCTTTTCGAAGTTCGGGACGATCGCTTCGGAAGGGCTGGGCAAGGAAGGGGGATTTCAGACAGTGAGACAAGTCTTGGTCGGCGTCAGCTCCTCCGAGCTTGGTCGGGGTGCCTGACTGAACCGTGACTGCCCCTCGCTCGGTTGAGTCGAGCCGGTACGTCAGTCAGCGCGTCCTGCTCTTGTAGAAGGTTCTGGCTTCCTGGTAGACCGAAAGGACCGTGGAACGATCGGAGTCGTTGACGAAACGCTCAGGTTCGGCTTTCGTCTGAGCGATCAACTCGTCGATCCAATCCACGAAGAACTGAGCATCGGCGCGGGCATCCCATACGGCGTCGTCGAAGAAAACCGGTTTGGAGTGTGCCATGCGGATCGTCGAATCCGCCTTCGCGAAGCAGCGTACGGCCACCCAACTGTGCTCGCCGCTTTCCATGGTCACCTCGGTGCGAAAGCTCGTCTGTCCCTCGGGCACCCCGAACTGCTGCACGACCTTGCCGTTGGCGACGATTTCAATGCGATCGAGCGGGTCGCGCGAGCGCACATCGATCGCGAGCCGCGCCTTCCGGTTCGGGACCGCGGTGGTATCAAGGAATAGCATCGGACCGTTGGTCACGAAAGAACTGTTGTCACGATAGGCGTCGTACCAGTTCTTGACGGTGAAGGGCTGCTCCATCCGAACGTAAATCCGGTTGTAGCCGACGGGGTTGGGCAGGACGCCACTGGCCGAACCCGCCGACGGCGGCAGCTGGAAGCCTAGGTTCAGATAGCGGTAGTACAGGTCGAGCGAAGCCTCGACAAACCCCTCCGGTCCTGGATACCGTTCCCGGTCGCGCGGCCGCCCCCAAGCTTCGCTGTCGTTAATACCGTACTGGTTGAAGTGATTGTGAAGTACACCGAGCGACTCGGGCGGCGAAAGCGCCATCACCACCGGCACTTCCCACCAGAATGGCTTCTCGGAATCGAACCATGGAAATCCGCCTGCACGGCGTCGCTGGTGTTTCGCCTCGCGGATAAACTCGAGTCCCGCGGGGAACCATCGGCCATCCACGGCTAGACCCAGCTTTTGGCGCAGCCCGTGCAACATCCAGGCGCCACCACCGCGCTCGTCCTCGGCATTGAGCACTGTGATCGAGTGATCAGGGTCAACCTCCACTTCCTGATCCGTCGGGAACTCCTTGCCTTCCCAGAGGTCGCGCTTGTTCCACATTGTAAAAACCACGCCCAAGTTCAGATCCTCGGCGAGCAGCAACTTTCCTGCGTCTTCCGGCGGACGATGAATGTGGAAATCGGCGGACCACCAACCAAGCTCGTTCATGCGAATCCACGGCTCAAGCTGCATTCGCACCTCGGCTGGCTGCTCCTCAGAGACTGTGACCATCTCTACGAGGCGCGAATACTCGGGGCCACGTTCCGCCACAACGGTGTAAGAACCGGCGGGCGCTTCGACAATCGTCTCGCCCTCGGCCACGAAACTACCCAGATACCATTCCTGGCCGCCAGGGCGGCTGCGGGCCGTGCGGTCTCTCAGGGCGGAGGGAGGCTGATGCATCTGGCCGTCTTCCCCGCGCACCTCGAGCCTCGCCCAAATGGGCTCGCCGTCCGGCCCGACGATGTTGATGCGCAACTCGGCGGCTGGCGCGCCGACCAAGCCGAGCAGCGCGGTTAGCACCGCCCATTTTGCGGGCATCGGGTGGAAATATCGCATTGAAATTGCAGGCATTATATCGTCTTGATGGAAAAATCAGATGCTGAACCTATGGCAATGAGAGTAGGAATTGAACTCTCGGAGCCCGTGAAGGCTCGACGGTCTTCGAAGCCGCCCGATTCAACGACTCTCGCACTTCGCCGCAGTCCCGAAGATCCCGGGATAGGGCCGGAACACTACCAGAACTCGCGCGCATGTCGATGAACGCGCCGTCCGTGGTCGCGGATCGCGTTCATCCATCCGTCTCCCGGAACACCCGGGTCATCGAGAGCCCCCAGGTCCTCCACAAGCTCGGCACGCCCGTCAGGCGCGGCCAGCGCTACCGATACGGCTGGGTGCGCCATGCAAAACCGATAGCAGTCGGCAGCGCCGGGCGGCTCGAACCCTGGAGGGTCCTCCGGCGTGCCTCGCAGCAGATCACGCCAGCGCACGCCCGTGAACGTTACCACAGGCATGTCTAGCTCCGAAGTTACTGGGAACACGTCTTCCTCCGCTCCGGTATGTGCCGCGTTGTATCGAATCATCAGCATGTCGAGGCGGCGCGCCCCGTCTTCCCGACGCTCGAGCGCCCACCGGGCCGCGAGGGTGCGCTGGTGGCTCGTCAGTCCCAGCAAGCCGAGATCTCCCTTTCGGCGCCGCGCTGCAAGCGCATCCCAAGCCCCGCCGGGCCCCGTGATTGCTAGCCATTCGGCCTCCGACTCGACATAGTAGAGCGTCCCGACATCCAGGCGCCCGCCGCCTGTCTCGTCCAGAATCCAGTCCAGCTCGCGCTCGGCTTCACCGGCGGTTCGCGCCTTGATCTGCGTTGAGAGCACGATCTCGCGACGCCGGTTGCCGAATTCGCGCACCGCCCGGGATAGCCCGTCCGGCTTGCCGCACCAGTTGAAATACCGCACTCCCCGCTCGAACGCGAAGTGGACGTCGTCAGCTTCCAGGCTGGTGTTGCCTCGCGTGGCAATCCCGAGCCGGGGAACCGAAGGCAGCCCCCTTGGGAAACTGGCAAGCCTTGTCAGGCTACGGAGCATCGGACCGAGAGTATACCTGCAGATTCGATCATCCCCGGTGCCGGAGCTAGAAGGTGAACCGCAGGGTGAACCGAAACGTCCGGCCATCGTTGAGTGTGTTCGTAATCTGTCCGAAGTTGGCCTGCACCAGCTGGGCGCCCGGCTCCTGGAACTGCGGATGGTTGGTGAAGTTCAGCGACTCGGCCCGGAACAGGAGGGTGTTGTCGCCGCCCAGGGGCCACGACTTCGAGAGGGCCATGTTGATGTTCGCGATCCCGTCCCGGCGGAACGTGTTGCGACCAAGGTTGCCTCGCAGGTCCGTGGGACTGATGAAGGAGAACGCGCTCGCTGGTAACTGGGCGAAGGAGGAATCCGGGTCGTCGATGGAGCGCCCGAGGATCGACACGTCTTCCACGATCGGCGTATCGCTCTGCGACCCGTCGACATTGCCGAAGCCGGGTGCGTCCGAGCCGGCCTGCACGGAGAACGGCGTTCCCGATTTGAGGAGAAGGACGGTACTCAGCTGCCACGCTCCGAAAAGATGGCGGATCGCGCCCCGCTGGCCGGTCAGCGGGTTGGTTTGGTAACTGACATTGAAGAGTGCCGCGTGGGGCTGGTCGAAGTTGCTTACAGATCGCAGTTCTCCGTGCATGTCAAACTCGGACGGGCTCTCTGTCTGCAGGCGGTTGGCATTGGCAGCAGTGTTGAGGTAACTGCCACCCAAATCGATCGTCTTGCTCCACCAGTACGACGCCTCGAGGTTCAGGCCCGCCCATTGGGGAATCCGCAACGTAGCCCGGCCCGCATCGAAGTATCCTCGGGATCCGTTTGTCACGTGGAGAAAGTTGAAGTAGCGCTGGTCCGGACGACGGGTGTTCACTGTCCGGGTCGTTTGCGGAATGCCCTCGACAATCCGGGCGCGGTTGAGGAAGAACATCGCCAATAGCTTGTGCGAGCGGCTGCCGACGTAGGCCAGATCCAGCGTCCAGTCGTTCGCTAGCTCGAACTCCCAGGAGAAATTGTAGTTGTGGGTGTATGGGATCGCCAAGTCCGGTGCGACGTCGAATCTCACCGAGCGAGCGTCCGGATCGATCGAAATCGGACGCGCGTTCTTGAGGGGGTCTACGAGATCGGGCGTCTGCACAACGACAGTGATGTTCTGGGGAGGGTTGATGCGGGACTGGATATAGGTCGCCGTGAAGATCTCTCCGTAGTGGATGCCGTAGGCGCCCCGCAACGCCCCCCATCTGCCCGGCATGCGGTACGCGAATCCGAACCTCGGCGCGAAGTTGTTGAGGTCCGAGGAATAGGGGATCTGGGTTAGGTGATTGACCTCGGTCGGCTTCGCGACAGGCTCCCACCGCAGGCCCAGGCTGAGCGTGAGGTCGCTGCTAGCCTTCCACTCGTCACCGAAATACACTTGCGACATCCAGCGGCGGAATCCGCGATGGACATCACCGATGGCAATCGAATAGTTGCTCGCCAGACCCATGCGCAGGTTCGTCACTCCGTCTCGGCCGAAGTTCTGTCGGAATATGAATCGACCGCGGTGGTCCTGAAGCTCGCTGCCGTTGATCTGGCCCCGGTGGAGGTCGCCCCCGAACGTGAAACTATGATTGCCGCGGCGGTAGCGCACGCGGGCACCGTAGCGGAAGTTATTGCCGGCCCGGTCCACCGGGAACCTGCCGGCAGGTCCGATTGAGTTGAGTTCCCGGCCGATTCGGATCCACGGCCCAATGGAACTCTCGTCAGGCGCTAGCTGCGACCCCACCCGGTCAAACCCAGCGGTGAAATCGCCTGTCAGCTGCGGTGTCCAGCTCTTGTTCCAAGTGATGCGCGACTGGTGGTTCCTGGTCGTTGTGTCCGGATTCTGGCCGCCGACGAGCTGGAAGGCATCGACATTTTGCAGCACTAGGCTGTATTGCGTTGTGACCCGTTCGTTGCCGCCGGTCTCCTGGTCCAGGGTCAACGAAACACGGTCGTTGGCGATGTCCTGGGGCGCATTTGTGTTGAGCGCTCGGGGGTTGATGTCCGTGCGGTTGGGCACCGCGACCGGATAGGCGTCCATAATGCGCTGCACGAACGCCCTCGTGGCGGGGTCGTTGGTCAGAGGAGTGCGTTCCTCCAGCGTCGGCACGAGTACATTGCCATTGACCTGGCCCCTGTTCCGAGTCTGGCTCCCATTGACGGTCAGGGCGGCGCCCTTCCACGCAGGCATGCCGACAGTGAGGCCGTAGTTGTTGCTGCGAGCAGGTTGCACCGCCCCCACCTGGAAGAAGGATCGGGCACTCACGGCGCTGTTGGTGTGGGTCAGGAAGAAATTGCCGTTCACGCTGGCAGCCCGGGCGGGCGGGTTGTGCAGCGGGCGGGAGGACGGCCCGCCGTACTCGGTTGCCCAGTAGGAGCGATCGATCTGGAAGCTCTTGACCGCCGTAGCCGAAATACCGAGACGCTCGTTGAGCTCGCGCAGTACGTTGTTGTCGATCAGGGTCAGGCGTACGTTCTCGTTGCGCCGCCCCTCGCCTTGATTCGAGTTCACTTCCCCGAGCAGGTTCAGGCGGGTCCTGTCGGCCGATTCGCCGGACGCCGCCGCTGCTGCGGATTCTGGTTCCGAGGACTCAGCACTCGAGGGTTCGGAACTCGGCTCGGCAGCGCCCGAGCCGGACGAACCACCGTCCCGGGAACCCTGGGCTCTGGCTTGGCCCGGCAGCGCGCACAGGATCGAGATGGCAAGAATCCAACGACAAAGGCGAACGTTCATAGTGGCTGCCGTAGCTCAACCGGTGGCCCGGGGCCCGGTGCCGCACAGGCTGATTGTCATTAGTCATGGCGGGAATTTCAATTCCTTTGTTACCAAGGCCCGCACTGCCCTGCCCCTGAGCGCGGCATGGGGCCGGAGCGGTCGCGTTCGACCCGGAGGCCTTCGCTAGAATAGTGAGTCGCGCGCATCGTCCGGGACGCGATCCGGCAGCGCGCGATTAATCAGATACCCGACCCATGCGAACACGTGCAGCAGTCATTCGAGAGACCGGACAACTGACGATCGAGGAGGTCGAGCTCGCGCCTCCCAAGAAACACGAGGTGCTGGTGCGGATTTGCTCGGCTGGCGTCTGTCACTCGGACTTGCACACTCTTCGTGGCGAGCTACGGGCTGTGCCTCCTCTGGTTCTAGGCCATGAGGGAGCGGGGATTGTCGAAGCCGTTGGGAGCGGGATCACGCGCTGCAAGCCAGGCGATCGGATCGTCGTTAACTGGCTCCCTGCGTGCGAGTCCTGCCAGACCTGCTTGAGCGGCCGACACAACCTCTGCGAGCGGCTCGCAAGCACTACGTTCAAGGCGCTGCTGGTCGACGGCACGTCCCGGCTGAGCACCACGGATGGACTGCCCCTCAAGCATTTCCTGAGCGCTGCAACCATGGCGGAACATGCGGTGATCGACGAATCGAGCGTCGTGCCTATCCCGGACGGCGTTCCGTTCGACATAGCGGCGATAGTTGGCTGCGCGGTCGCGACGGGCGTCGGCGCGGTGATCAATACAGCCCAAGCACAGCCGGGCCTGCCCGCCGCCGTGATCGGATGCGGCGGCGTCGGACTCAGCGCCCTGCTGGGCTGCAAGCTGGCCGGATGCAATCCGATCATTGCCGTAGACGTACTGGACTCGAAGTTGGAATTCGCCAAGGCACTGGGGGCGGACGACACGCTGAATTCGGCCGCTAGCGAGGATGTCGCGAAAGACCTGCGGGCTATCACTGGCGGGGGGCCAGAGTACGCTTTCGACAGCGTCGGTGCGGCCTCGACCATCGATCTGGCGATCAAGGCCGTCCGACCCGGCGGAACGGCCACGATAGTCGGCTTGCACGCTGCAAAGCAGGCGGTCGAGATTCCGGCCGGAGCTTTGGTCCTGCAGAACAAGCGGCTGCTCGGATCGTTCGCGGGCTCGATCCGACCCCGTCTCGACCTGCCGAAACTGCTCGGCCTGTACCTGGGCGGAAGGCTGCCTCTCGACGAGCTGATCACCAAGCGCTACCCGTTGGATGAACTGGGCAAGGCGTTCGAGGATATGGAAGCGGGTCGGGTGGCTCGCGGAGTCCTTAGGCTGGCCCCCGAGGCGTAGCCGCTACGGGCGTCGCTCCCGAGCGCTGGACCGACGTTCCCTCACGGCAACTTCGACTCCTGCTGCGCAGCTTGCGCGGCAGCCTCCTCTTCGGCACGTGCCCCGGAGAGAAGATTGAACATGCTGTAGTTGCCCTCGTGGCAGGCGTACTCGAAGATCGGACCCTCGCTCTTCCGCATCGGGAATACCGCGGTCCAAGACCTCACGAACGATTCCGGGTCATCGATCGTGTACTCGTAGAGCAGAGTGTCGGCGTCGAGGCGCCTGAAGCGCTCGATGACATGCATGTTCTTGCCGGAACCCTTGAACATCGTCTGGTCGGTGAGGTTCATCGTGTCGACGACCAACGTGTCCCCTTCCCAGCGGCCGCGGGAGTCACCCATCCATTGGCGAATGTGAGAAGGCAGATGATCGCGGCCATCCAGTGGGATGATGCGCGCGTCATGGACCATTTCGTTCAGGATCGCCACGTATCCGGGGACCTGGAACAGCTGCATGTTGTTGTTGTAGGCGCTTGGGTTCATGGGCGGCCCGGAGTTGAAGCCCACGATGCAGCGCGCGCCCACCCGGCGGTCCTCTGGGCCGCGAGGGGGACGCCGCCTGATCTCCGCGATCACGGCCGCTTTCTTCTGCGCCTCTGGTGTTAGTGGAGGGATCCTGCCATCGGGCGGATCGACAATTAGCGCAGTCCGCCGGTCTTCCAGGACTTCCGTTCCGCGGTCAAACCAGAGCTGGTTGTAGCTGCCGACGCAGTCGACGAAGTTGGGCGAGTCGATACAGCGTTCCGGGATCGCGAGCGTGTCGGCCGCTGCGCTACGTTGCGCCGTTCGCTCTTCAAAGTTTTCCGCCTCGGCTTCCGTGAGGACCTGCTGCCCGGCAACGTCCCCGGGGCGTTCCAGGGGCGTTATGGTGCGAAAGTCCCAGATTCCCCTCAGGTCGGGGGCGCCCCACGCGGTTCGCAGTGCATCGGCGGCGTCCGCCGTCCGCGCCTCGGCCTGGGCAACTCCGGGCGACGGCAATGCGGTTGTGATTGCCATCGCCACGATAGCGATTGAAGCAAGATGTCTGCGGCTCATTCTGAACCTCCTTTCTCGCGCTGCTTCGAGCTCTATTCCTGTGTCTTCTTCAGCGGCCGCAACTCGATGTTGCGGTAGAACAGCTCCGACCCCTCGGACTGGAACAGGATCTTTCCAGTCAACAGGCTGGCATCGCTTCCTTCCATGACGAAGGTTCCGTTGACCCAGTACTTGACGCGGCCTCCGTCAGCGACCATTTCGAGAACGTTCCATTCGCCGTGAGGCTTCTCGACCTCGTTGTTCGGATCGCGAAAGCCGGCGGGCGCCCGATAGTGGCTCGGCCAGCCGTCCTGGCGGCCCAAATCGGTCTTGTTGAAACGGTCGATCTGAATGCCCCGCTCGCCGCCCTTTCTTTCGCCCTTGACGGTTAGTTCGGACCCGCCCAGCAGGATGACATCGCCGGTGCCGCCTTCCATGATTTGAAACTCGAGCGCCTTCGGCCAGATTGCGCCGTTTGTTTCGGCTGCTTCGGCTTTCTTCTTCACGTCCACGGCGCGATAAAGAATGCCGCTGTCGCGGGCCTTGCCCTCGCGGCGCCCATGCGTGGCCTCGCCCCACTTGAATTCGGTACGCAGGTAGAAGTCGTCGTATTCCTCCTTCGTGATGAAGTACCCGTACGGCATTCCCTCCACGCGAATCATGCCGTCATGAACCCGAAAGACTCCCTCTGGATCATTGTTGAACCCGTGCCCGAAGACAAACGTGTCGAAGTTCTCGAGGCTCTTGCCGTCGAATAGCTGGACACCCTTGCCGGTAGGCGGGATCTCCGCCGCGGAGGCCGTCGCTGCGAGGACAAGGAGAGCCAGCAGATGACGTATCGATTCGTGTCGAATCAGGATCATGATTGCCGCTCCTGGCGCGCGCCAGCCGCAACTTCAGACGAGCCGTCCAAGCCACAGCCGCGGGCTAGTATATACCATTCCGTATGCCGCTCGGGCCATACTGCGACGCTGCATGCTTCGTCAAGTAACTCACAATATGATGTCGTACGCTGTCCGTCGCCGACACGAGGACGCACATCCGTGTCGACAGCGCGAGACTGACCGTTCCACATCCAACGCCTCGAATCTGAATGGTCCTAACCAAGGTCGGTGCTGGCCGGGGAAATCCCGCCATATCGGCAGAGTCGTTTTGGGCTCTGCCTTGGAGGAGCAACCAACGAATCGTGCCCGGTCGATCTGCGGTCAGGACAGCATGCGCGCAACGCCTCCTACTACTCGTCGTCGCGCCGCTTCCGATCAGCGACTTCGACCTGCTTGAGCCTGAGGTGCAGGAACAGCGAATGCAGGAAGTCAGGAACTTGGAAGCCCGTGACTTCCGGGGAATCCTGTATCGCAGGTTCTCGCCTTGTTGGACCAGAACTCGAGAATCCCAGTCAGTGGAGCGGGTGGCATCGCATCAGTCGACGATCGCCTGATAGGCGAGGCGCTTGAACTGGGTCCGTCCGTCGCTGAAGCGCGGCGGCAGCGCCTGGATCATGTAGAGGCCGACCATTTCTTCCGCAGGATCGATCCAGAAGATTGTGCCAGCCAAGCCTCCCCAGTTGTACTCGCCGACGGACCCGTTCAGGCCGCTCTCGGCGCGGTCCACATGGACAGCGAAATCGAGACCGAAACCATAGCCCGGCGAGAGCACGGATGATGCGCGGCGGACTCCCTCGACATGGTCTGCCGTCATCAGCTCGATCGTCTTGCGGCTCAGGATACGCTGCCCGTCGAGCACTCCGCCGTTCAGCAGCATTTGGCAGAACCGCAGGTAGTCACGGGCGGTCGAAACCAAGCCCCCGCCGCCCGAATACCACTTGCTTTCGTAGTCGAAGTACCCTTTCGAGCGGCTTGCCGGAGACGGCCCGATGCCCTGCCTGTCCTCGGTGCGGCTGTACATCTGGACGAACCGGCCCTTCTTGGCAGGCGGTACCGTGAACCCTGTGTCGCGCATGTCCAGAGGGCCGAAGACACGCTCCTGGAGGAAGGTGGCGAGATCCTTGCCTGAAAGCACTTCGATCAATCTGCCTTGCACGTCAACGGAGACGCTGTATTCCCAAGCCGAGCCGGGATGGTGTTTCAAGGGAAGTTTCGCGAGCTTCTGGATGAAGTCGTCGATCGACCGGTTGTCGCCAAGGACGTTGAGCTCCCGGAAGAGCTTGTCGGTCGGGTGCTTGCTGGTGGCGGAACCGCCGTACGACATGCCTGCCGTGTGCCGCATCAAGTCCTGCACCGTCATTTCGCGCCGCGCCTTCACTTCGGCCTCGCCTGTCGCAACCTGGAGTCCGCCAAGTTCTGGAATGTACTTCCTGACTTGATCACGCAGCGCGAACTTGCCCTCTTCGTACAAGCTCATCAGGGCAACCCCGATGATCGGCTTCGTCATGGAGTAGATCCTGAAGATTGTGTCGTCGCGCATTGGCGCGCCGGCTTCCCTGTCGGCCATGCCGACCGTTTCCCAGTAGGCAATCTTGCCTCGGCGGGCGACTACGCCGATCGCTCCCGCTAGATGACCGCGATCAACATCCGCTTGGAGGGCCTTGGTGACACGGTCAAGTCGGTCCTGGGAGAGGCCGACCCCGGATGGGGCGGCCCGGGGGATCTCGGCACCAGCGGCACTGACAGCGAGGACTAGGGCGAGGAGCGCTGTGCGGAAACTCATTGTGAAGCCGTTTCGAAATTATACGTTGGAGGCGATTCGTCTACGGGAGTGCCAATGCGGTCGATCAATCGACGATCGCTTGGTAAGCAAGCCGCTTGAATTGCCCTCCGCCATCACTGAGGCGGGGGGGCAGCATCTGGATCATGTAGAGGCCGACCATCTCCTCTGCTGGGTCGATCCAGAAGATCGTGCCGGCCAGCCCGCCCCAGTTGTACTCCCCGGCAGAGCCGTTCAATCCGCTCTTGGCGGGATCGAGATGGACAGCGAAATCAAGGCCGAAGCCATAGCCCGGACGCGATATGGACGAAGCCCGCCGCAGCTTTGCAATATGGTCGATCGTCATCAGCTCGACCGTCTTGCGGCTGAGGATCCGTTCGCCGGCGAGCACTCCGCCGTTCAGCATCATCTGGCAAAAGCGGAGGTAGTCGCGGGTGGTGGACACGAGCCCGCCGCCACCCGAATACCAGCGGGTATCTCGGTCGTAGTACCGCGCCGACCGGCTCTTCGCAGCTGGCTCGATCCCGGTCTTGTCCTTGGTTCGCAAGTACACCTGGGCAAACCGGTCTTTCTTCTTCGGGGCGATCACGAATGCCGTGTCGCGCATGTCAAGCGGCTCGAACACGCGTTCCCTCATGAACGTCGCGAGGTCCTTGCCAGAGAACACTTCGATCAGCCTGCCTTGCACGTCGACGGAGACGCTGTACTCCCAAGCCGACCCGGGCTGGTGCTTCAGCGGCAGCTTGGAAAGCTTCTGGACAAAGTCGTCGATCGACTCGTTGCCGCCGAGCACATTGGCGTCCGTGTACATCTTGTCGACCTCGCTATCCCCGAACAGGCCGTATGTCATCCCCGAGGTGTGCCGCATCAGATCCTGGACGGTCATCTCGCGATCGGACGGCACCTCCTTTCCGTCGGCCCAGACCTTCAGACCACCAAGCTCGGGAATGTGCTTCTTGACGGGGTCGTTCAGCGCGAACTTGCCCCCTTCGTACAAGGTCATCAGGGCGACGCCCACGATCGGCTTGGTCATCGAGTAGATGCGGAAGATTGCGTCGTCACGCATCGGCTCTTCGTTGGCGCGGTCGGCCATGCCGACGTTCTGCCAGTAGGCGATCTTGCCCTTGCGGGCAATCACGCCGATGGCCCCGGCCAAGTGGCCCGCCTTCACGCTGCCCTCCATGGCGGCTGTGATTCTGTCCAGGCGCTCCTGCGAGAGCCCCACGTCGGACGGCTTCGCGCGAGGGATCTCGGCGGCCAGGACGCTGGCAGCGGCCAGGATCGAAACGAGGACCGTGCGGATGTACATTTTCATACCTCAGGGAATTTGAACGAGTGTAGACGAACTAGGGAGCGGCTCCGGTAAGAGCGGGATTTGCAACGGAGCTATGCCAGCCCTAGCAGTTTCCGACTGTAAGCCAAGTCGGCCTCAATCTCCCGCCGCTCGAGTTCAACGGGATCGCCCTTGGCTGGCACGTAGGGCTCGCCGTCGCGGGCCAGTTTCATGAATCCTTCGAAGACCCAGGCGGGCACGTCCCGGTAGTGCTTCCAGAACCCGTTGTCACGTACGGCGAACTTTCGGGCCGAACGGAGATTGATGATTTCCAGGGAGAACGCCAAGTCGGGCCTGAGTTCGAAGAACCGCTGGGCCCATCGTTCCATCCCGATATTGCCCTGGCCCATCGGAACCCACATGACGCTGACCGCGTCGTCCTCGATCCAGATTCGGGAATCCCGAATGCCCGTCGTCAGGGCGAGTGGCGCCAGCACTTCGAGCGTATGGAAGGGATCCTCGAGCGTCCAGGTGGCATTGCCTGTGTCAAGCAAGGTGCCGACATAGTCGGTGCCGGCCTCCTCGACCAAGTCGCGGAGTTGCTGGGCCTGCAGGTCGCCGGCATGGTTCTCGACCGCGATCTTGATGCCGTGGCGCCCGTCCTCGTCGCGGACGGACCGGCAGGCGGCGATCGTGTTGTCGATGTGCTGCTCGAGAGGAATCTCGCCCTTCCGCTCTTCCGCGCTGCCCAGGTAGCACCGCACGAAGGGGGAACCCAGGATCCGAGCGATCCCGAACATCGTGAGAAGTTGCTCGCGCGTGGAGCCGTCTTCCTTGATGAATCGAGTGGATGTGGGGCAGATCGACCCAAAACCGACCTCGATCCGCAGGCCCAGCGTCTCCGCGTGCTCGCGCACGCGCTTGAGGTGCTCGGAATCGGTGCCGCCGAGAAACCGGGGCTCGGAGAAATTCGCCACGGCCGCTCCGTGGGCGTGGGCGAAGTCCAGGAGCTGGAACGCGGTCCAGCCCTGGGAACGAAGGCTGAACAGGTCAAGGCCGAGTTGTTTGGTTGGCGTGATGGCCTCCAGGATCGCAGGCGCAGCCGCGCCTGCAAGCAGGAGTTCGCGACGTGTCATGAACAATGCTTTCCCAATGGTAAGCAGCGGCTTGGCGCGTTGCAACCTGCGCCCGGTGAGTCGGATGCGGCCAATTAGAGACCGACCTCGGCTTTTACGGCGTCCCGTTCCGCTGGATCAAGATCCTCGATCGCCTCGCGGGCGCGATCCAGATCGCGATACGCAGCTTCAATGTCCGCCTGGGCCAACCTCCGCAGTTCCAGGATCAGGTTGCGACCGCTCAGTCTCGCCTGCTTGTCCTGCTCCATGATGTACGCGAGGCCTGAAGCATGGAGCTGGCCGTGCGAGTGCCGCATCTCGCGGATGCGGTACCGCAGCCATGCGATTTGCCTGTTCGTCTTGAGCCACAGGGCTCCTGGCCCCAACTCCCTGATCGGGTCGCTCTCCGCCTGCCAATGCTCGATCAACCATTGCAAGCGGCGCTCGTCGTTGTTGCGGTAGGCAAGCGTCGCTTCCGACATCACGTCGTGGCGGCGAGTCCGCTCCACCTCGTCCGTCGCGAGATCCGGGTGCACTTGCCGCGCGAGTGCCAGGAACAGCAGCCGCGCGGCATTGCCCGGCCCGGGAGTGACGCCGCGTCCCCAATCGGCTAGTTCCGCGTCAGCAGCGTGATTCCCTTTGCCCGCGGCCTGTCCGTTGGTGGCGGCGTCTCCCTCGCGGACTCTTCCGATGACTTCCCACGCGGTCCGAACCTTGGCCCGCACCCGGTCCAGTTCGTCGTAGCGGTCGCCGACCGCTGGACGATAGCGTTGCTCGAACCGCCGCATCCTCTGCACATCCGCCGCGTACTCGCGCTCCAACCGGCGCAGGGTGCGTTCCAGATCCTGCAACAGGCCCATCCGACTGAACAGGGTTCCGTCCAAACCGGGCTGGTAAACAACAAGCGCCGTGGTCACGGGGTGGAGCCTCCGTAAGCGGCTTGCACCTCGCTGTGAATCTCGTTGGGGACCAAATGGCGCCATGGCCGGCCCGCTCGGATCGCTTCGCGCGCTGCCGTGGACGATGCCAGGCACGATCGATCGTCGATCTCGAATGGCAGGATCCGGTCGGCATGTTCCTGGGGAACGTGATACTCGCCGTTTCTGGAAGCCACGAGCAGCCGGTAGCGCTTCAGTTGCTCAGCGAAGGGCTCGGCATCCCCGTAATCCCAACTCGAATACCTTTCGGCGGCATCGCGCCCGGCGATCACAGAGAGCTCACACCGGTTGCCCAAGGCCTTCTGGAAGGCACGGACGATCTCGATGACAAGGCCCGCCCGACATAGTGCCGCGACTCGGCCCGGCCGGGCGATGGCAAGTGCGGCAAGCCACTCCAGGCGCATCTCGACGCTGGGATTCTCGATACGCTTGTGCGGCAAAGCCTCGGGCAGGACGTAGACGACTTGGTCGAGCCCGAAACATCGCTGGGCCTCCTCGGCCAAGGCCATGTGGGCAACGGTCGGTGGATTGAACACAGCGGGCAACAAGCCGATTCGGCCTGCTTCGAGCAGTCGGCCTGCAACCGTCCGGACCACTAGTCCAGATAAGGCGCGAGCGCGCTGTCCAGGCCCTCGTCGTCCCATCGCTCGACGGCGACGGGGCGATGCAGCGACCAAGTTTCCACATGCTCGACGGACTCATCCGGCTGCAGCGTGCGCATCGGGCCTAGCGTTTCCAACTCCAGGAAGCGCTCGTTCGTGAAGACCTCGAAGGACGAGCCCATGTCTGGATACTCCTCGTCCGGGGAGGCTTCGAACTTCTTGACGAACAGCTCGCCGTCGAGCAAATAGGCCCCGCGCGTCGCGGGATTGAACAGGCCGATCTTCTCGGGGTCCGCGTTGCTCGGATCTTGCCGCAAGACAATGTACTTCTCCAGCCAGCTCCAGCGAGGATCGCTCATATTCGTGAATGCGAACACGATCAGGGGATTGGTTGGCGCCAGGATCTCCGGATGCGTGCCGCGTGGAGGCAGGGTGGTCACCGCAGTACCGCCGCGGTTCATCATTGTGAGCACCCAGGTAGCGATTCGAAGAGGCCAGATCGTGCGGTTCGCAAGCCCGTAAGTCACTCTGGCCTCGGTCCCGCGATCAGCCAGTTCCACGCTGATCCGCTTCTGCACGCCAGTGTTCTCTACAGGCGCGATCGCGGTGAGCTTGCTGCCGCTGACCTCAATCTCGACGGGCTCGTTATCGGCACCGTAGCTGTACACGCGGTCCTCCGGGGCCACCCATAGCCGGCTGCCACCGTACAGCCGCCAACCGTCGCCTCCGGTCTGGCCCAGATCCTCTTCGAGCTCAACGAAAAAGTTCTGGCCACCCACGTAGCCGTAGCGAATGATCCGCGGGCCGACATCGGCGGTGACAACGAGTTCGACCT
>CBDCFO010000003.1:0-296105 GCA_965216215.1 Bryobacterales bacterium
CGAACTGCTCCGGGTGCTCCCGCGCCAACTTGACATACGCCGAGTAGCGATCACAGTCGCGGTAGCCCGCCGGTTACCCGACGGGCCCCGCCGTCACGGTAGGGCCGCCGGTTACCCGACGCCCCCCGTACAGAATCCGTGCATGCCCGGTAGGGCACACGGCTCTTGCCTTGGGTGGTTGACGGCGAACCGTCTGTCCGGCCACGGGTGTCGGATGGTGACGTTCGGCCATAAGAGCTCGGTCATCCGCTCCATCCTCTTCCACGCAAATCGGTCGCGTTGGGAGCGACGGCGCAGGGCCGCCAGCCACATCCGCTTCAGTCGGCGCACGAATCCTCGCAGCCACCGGCTGCTCCCGGGCACGGCGTAGTAGTTCAGCCATCCATTCAGGACTTGGCCAAGCCACCTGCCGACTTCCCACCGGTCGTGGTGCCAACGCTTCCGCAGCACCTCCCTGATTCGCTTCAGAGTGCGGCTCATCCGCTTCGCTATCGGCTTGCGCCCTAGCCGGAACCTCCCGCTCTTCGTGGTCGTCACATAGTGCGTGAATCCCAGGAAGTCAAAGGTCTCCGGCTTGCCCTGCCCGCGGCGCTCCCGGTTCGCTGCTGCGAACCTTCCGAACTCCACCAGCCGGGTCTTCTCCGGGTGCAAATCCAATCCGAATTCGGCGAGTCTCTCCTTCAGGTCCTCAAGGAATCGCTCCGCGTCCTCCTTGCTCTGGAATCCGACCACGAAATCGTCCGCATAACGCACGATGACCGCTTCGCCTCCGGGCACGTTCGGGCGCCACCTGCGCTGGAACCACAGGTCCAGCACGTAGTGCAGGAAGACGTTTGCCAGCACGGGCGAGACATTCGCGCCTTGCGGCGTGCCCAGCCCCGTGTCCGTCCACTTCCCGTCCTGCATCACGCCCGCGTCCAGCCAGCTCTCGATGTCGGGTAGGGCACTGGCGCGCGCACCCTTAGGCGGAGGATTTCCAGCCCTGCCCTTTCGGTTGCAGGGTGGGTTCTCAGTTCCGCCATCGGCCACGTTTCCAGCCGCCCTCCCTAAAATCCGTACGTCGGGTTTTCCCACGGTACGGCTTCAAGCAGCAGGCACCTTGCAGTTCGGCACGGAGCTTTCCGCAGCACCGCCGAGGTTAAGGCTGATCCGGCCATGCCCCCGCACGCTTCCCGCGTTCTCTCCGTCCTTCGACGACCCGGCCCGCCGCAGGGGTACGCCGCCACGGGTTATGTGTGCGGCACCCCCCCGGCGGCCTCGCCGCCACCTGTGCCCAGAGGTCCTCGCTCCGTCCGGGTTATGTTGTCCCGGACTTCCTCGCTTACCGACCTCATCCGCCAGTCAGGAGAACTCCCGGCCATTTCCCGGCATCCGCCGGTTATAGGCCCAGGTCCTTGACATTCATTGGATCATCCTGTCTGTCCTCCTCACCTTCCGGACTTTCGCTGCTGTTCTCTCCAGGATTGCCGCCTTCAATACGCCGGGGGACCCGGTCCGTGCACCTGCGACCTCCGGCCCCACCGGCCTCCCAGGGCTTTTACTTCCGGGCTTCAGGTCACCGGGTCACCCCATGTGCCTGCCGGATATCACTACGGCACCAAACTGAGAATTGTGCCGGCGGGACTTGCACCCGCTAGTACTTCAGCTAGCCTCGCTGCACCACCTTCCGGACTTTCGCTGCTGTTCTCTCCAGGATTGCCGCCTTCAATACGCCGGGGGACCCGGTCCGTGCACCTCTCAGTTGCTTCCGTACCGGCACTGGCCATCGGGTAAGACTGACACCCTTGGCATCTCCAAAACTCCGCTTCAATCAGCTTCATGCGGCAGATGATTTTCGGCGCTTGATCCGTTCGCTCTCGCTACGGCCCTCCTGGTTGCTCGCCCCCCGGGCTGACCAGACCTCCGCGACCTAGGGCCGCGTGGCCTCCCAGGGCTTTTACTTCCGGGCTTTCAGGTCACCGGGTCACCCCGAGTGCCTGCCGGATATGACTACGGCGCCAAACTGAGAATTGCGCCGGCGGGACTTCCACCCGCTAGAACAGCAGCTAGTCTCGCTGCACCAGCCCGATCACCCTCCGGTCTCCTATCCGATGCTCGAGGAAGCGGACTAGCCAGCCCCTCTCGATCGCGTCAAAGTACCCTCGAATGTCGGCATCCACGATCCAACTGACCTTGCGCCGCTCTATCCCGTAGGCCAGCGCGTCGAGCGCCTCATGCGCCCCCCGCCCCGGTCGGAACCCGTAGCTGCACCCTTGGAACTCCGCCTCGTAGATCGGCGTCAGGATGCAGTCCACCATCGCTTTCTGCAGGATCTTGTCCTCCAGTGCCGCGATGCCGAGCGGTCGCTTGCCCCCGTCCGGCTTGGGTATCTCTACCCGCCGGACCGGTTGCGCCCGGTACGTTCCCGCATGCACTCGGTCGTGCAGGTCCAGCAGTCGCTCTTCCAGCCCGTCCTTGTACTCGTCCCACCTCATCCGGTCCACTCCCGCTGCCGCTTCCTGTCTCAAACCGAGATAGGATTCGTGCAGTGTGTCCACGTTGATGTGATGCAGTAACGCCGTGAGTCGCTCCTCAGAGTCCCTCGTTACAGCTCTCCGTATGCGGTCCGCTGTCTGCCTCACAGTTGCCCGGCCCCGAGTCCGGCCCGTGCGGCCGCTTCCCGCCTTTCCCTTGGCTGCACCCCTTCGCTCCACGCGCTCCGCCGCGGGTTGCCCCGCCTTGTTCGCTCGCTTCGGCACTAGGGCCGCCGGTTACCCGACGCCCCCCGTACAGAATCCGTGCATGCCCGGTAGGGCACACGGCTCTTGCCTTGGGTGGTTGACGGCGAACCGTCTGTCCGGCCACGGGTGTCGGATGGTGACGTTCGGCCATAAGAGCTCGGTCATCCGCTCCATCCTCTTCCACGCAAATCGGTCGCGTTGGGAGCGACGGCGCAGGGCCGCCAGCCACATCCGCTTCAGTCGGCGCACGAATCCTCGCAGCCACCGGCTGCTCCCGGGCACGGCGTAGTAGTTCAGCCATCCATTCAGGACTTGGCCAAGCCACCTGCCGACTTCCCACCGGTCGTGGTGCCAACGCTTCCGCAGCACCTCCCTGATTCGCTTCAGAGTGCGGCTCATCCGCTTCGCTATCGGCTTGCGCCCTAGCCGGAACCTCCCGCTCTTCGTGGTCGTCACATAGTGCGTGAATCCCAGGAAGTCAAAGGTCTCCGGCTTGCCCTGCCCGCGGCGCTCCCGGTTCGCTGCTGCGAACCTTCCGAACTCCACCAGCCGGGTCTTCTCCGGGTGCAAATCCAATCCGAATTCGGCGAGTCTCTCCTTCAGGTCCTCAAGGAATCGCTCCGCGTCCTCCTTGCTCTGGAATCCGACCACGAAATCGTCCGCATAACGCACGATGACCGCTTCGCCTCCGGGCACGTTCGGGCGCCACCTGCGCTGGAACCACAGGTCCAGCACGTAGTGCAGGAAGACGTTTGCCAGCACGGGCGAGACATTCGCGCCTTGCGGCGTGCCCAGCCCCGTGTCCGTCCACTTCCCGTCCTGCATCACGCCCGCGTCCAGCCAGCTCTCGATGTCGGGTAGGGCACTGGCGCGCGCACCCTTAGGCGGAGGATTTCCAGCCCTGCCCTTTCGGTTGCAGGGTGGGTTCTCAGTTCCGCCATCGGCCACGTTTCCAGCCGCCCTCCCTAAAATCCGTACGTCGGGTTTTCCCACGGTACGGCTTCAAGCAGCAGGCACCTTGCAGTTCGGCACGGAGCTTTCCGCAGCACCGCCGAGGTTAAGGCTGATCCGGCCATGCCCCCGCACGCTTCCCGCGTTCTCTCCGTCCTTCGACGACCCGGCCCGCCGCAGGGGTACGCCGCCACTGTGTGCGGCACCCCCCCGGCGGCCTCGCCGCCACCTGTGCCCAGAGGTCCTCGCTCCGTCCGGGTTATGTTGTCCCGGACTTCCTCGCTTACCGACCTCATCCGCCAGTCAGGAGAACTCCCGGCCATTTCCCGGCATCCGCCGGTTATAGGCCCAGGTCCTTGACATTCATTGGATCATCCTGTCTGTCCTCCTCACCTTCCGGACTTTCGCTGCTGTTCTCTCCAGGATTGCCGCCTTCAATACGCCGGGGGACCCGGTCCGTGCACCTCTCAGTTGCTTCCGTACCGGCACTGGCCATCGGGTAAGACTGACACCCTTGGCATCTCCAAAACTCCGCTTCAATCAGCTTCATGCGGCAGATGATTTTCGGCGCTTGATCCGTTCGCTCTCGCTACGGCCCTCCTGGTTGCTCGCCCCCCGGGCTGACCAGACCTCCGCGACCTAGGGCCGCGTGGCCTCCCAGGGCTTTTACTTCCGGGCTTTCAGGTCACCGGGTCACCCCGAGTGCCTGCCGGATATGACTACGGCGCCAAACTGAGAATTGCGCCGGCGGGACTTCCACCCGCTAGAACAGCAGCTAGTCTCGCTGCACCAGCCCGATCACCCTCCGGTCTCCTATCCGATGCTCGAGGAAGCGGACTAGCCAGCCCCTCTCGATCGCGTCAAAGTACCCTCGAATGTCGGCATCCACGATCCAACTGACCTTGCGCCGCTCTATCCCGTAGGCCAGCGCGTCGAGCGCCTCATGCGCCCCCCGCCCCGGTCGGAACCCGTAGCTGAACCCTTGGAACTCCGCCTCGTAGATCGGCGTCAGGATGCAGTCCACCATCGCTTTCTGCAGGATCTTGTCCTCCAGTGCCGCGATGCCGAGCGGTCGCTTGCCCCCGTCCGGCTTGGGTATCTCTACCCGCCGGACCGGTTGCGCCCGGTACGTTCCCGCATGCACTCGGTCGTGCAGGTCCAGCAGTCGCTCTTCCAGCCCGTCCTTGTACTCGTCCCACCTCATCCGGTCCACTCCCGCTGCCGCTTCCTGTCTCAAACCGAGATAGGATTCGTGCAGTGTGTCCACGTTGATGTGATGCAGTAACGCCGTGAGTCGCTCCTCAGAGTCCCTCGTTACAGCTCTCCGTATGCGGTCCGCTGTCTGCCTCACAGTTGCCCGGCCCCGAGTCCGGCCCGTGCGGCCGCTTCCCGCCTTTCCCTTGGCTGCACCCCTTCGCTCCACGCGCTCCGCCGCGGGTTGCCCCGCCTTGTTCGCTCGCTTCGGCACTAATATGGGTGCATCCGACTTCTTCATTGCGTGCATCGTTGGCTTCGGTTTTCTCCTTCCCTTCGCGGCCCCGGTCAACCTCCGGGGCGCAATGAAGATCTCCCAGGTCCCGGCGGAAGGCGTACCTGCGTGCATGGGTTCACGGACACCGCGGAGCCCGACCGTCCCTCGCCATAGCGGAACGTCCGGTGTTGCCTTCGTCCGATCTGAAAAACTCGGCACTCCGAACCATCGTCTTTTCGGTGCTCATTAGCCCCGCCCACAGGCACCGCTACCGACGCTTCGCCGACGCCCTCACGGACGCCGCCGCACGGCTCGCGCTGTGATTGGTTTCACCTTCATGTCAGGAGACTCTCACTCCCTACCTTCCGGTTAGCCTGGCGCTCCAGATCCGGACGTGCGCGCTAACGCATCCGGCTCCTCGCTCCGGTTATGACGGCACCCCTCTGGAGTCCAGCATCTAACCCACCTAGGGGCTTCCCGACTCTGTGTTCGGAGCCTGGCCTTTCCTTCGCGTCTCCCGTTGCGCCCGGCCCTTCGCTCCGCCAACTCCGCCACGTGGCACTGTCGCGGTAGCCCGCCGGTTACCCGACGGGCCCCGCGCAGATCCGGACGTGCGCGCTAACGCATCCGGCTCCTCGCTCCGGTTGTGACGGCACCCCTCTGACGGCCTCGGCACTCTGATTGGTTTCACCTTCATGTCAGGAGACTCTCACTCCCTACCTTCGCGTCTCCAGTTAGCCCTTCGCTGGCGCTCCAGATCCGGACCCGCTTTGTTCGTTGGTTTCATCACTAACTATGGCTCCCCGCCGTTCATCCTCTGATCGGCTCCTGCCTTCGCTTCGGCGACCACGGCGCAACGCGTCGCGGTAACGGGGAGGGATCCCAGGTCCCGGCTTCGATCGTACATGCGTGCTTGGGTTCTTAGACGCCGCGGAGCCCTCACCGAACCTCACCAACGCGGTCCGAGCGGTTTTGCCTTCGACTGCGTAGACGGTCTCGGCACTCCGAATCACAACAATTTCGTCGCTCAATAGCCCTACCCACATGCACCCCTGCCGACGCTTCGCCCGCCCCCTCACGGGAACGACCGCACGGCTCGGGGAATGACATGGTCTGGTTATTACCTTTGCCATGAGGACTTCCACCTCCTGATCTTGGCCAAGGCGCACCGGTAGCCCGCCGGTTACCCGATGATCTGAATTGGGTGAGATGGACGCGTGCCGCTCCGTTCCGGTCCAGCAAAGTGAGCCCGGACGTGGACAACGCTTTGCGAAGTCCGACTCCTGTTCATCCTCTGATCGGCTCCTGCCTTCGCTTCGGCGACCACGGCGCAACTGGGGGCTGCTGATATCCTTGGACGCCGCGGAGCGCCTCACCGAACCCGCGAACTGGGAGGATCTGGCAAGGCAGACCGGAGCGCTGAGGAAACTGCGCAAGGACAAGTCGCCGGGGAACCTGCTGCGAACGCTGCTGCTGCATTTGGGCGTCGGCTGTCCAGCGACAATTAGAAATTCCGGGTAACGACAATTAAAAGTTCCGGGTGAGCCTCGTAGTTGGCGGCTAGACTCGACCCTTCCCAGGGAGGGTGGAGGCGTTGATCAAAAACCAACAAGTGAGGCTACTGATGAAGGAACTCAGAAGGAACAAGCCGCTGGCAACGGCGGCGGCGAAAGCGGGCATGAGCGAGCGCACGGCTCGCAAATGGCGCGATAGCGGGAAGCTTCCGAGCGACCCCAGTCCAGCGCGGCACTGGCGGACGCGGGAGGATCCGTTGGAAGCGCTGTGGCCAGAGGCGGAGGCCCTGCTGCGAGCGGACCCGGGGCTGCAGGCGAAGGTGGTGTTCGAGGAGCTGCAGCGGCGCCATCCGGGGCAATTGCAGTCCGGGCAGTTGCGGACGTTGCAGCGGCGATTCCGGGCCTGGCGCGTGCGGCAGGGTCCGGACCGGGAAGTCTATTTCGAGCAGGAGCGGGAGCCGGGGGCGCAGTGCCAGTCGGACTTCACCGACATGGGCGCGCTGGGGGTGACGATCCGGGGCGAGCGGTACAAGCACCTGGTATACCGTTTCGTGCTGCCGTACTCGAACTGGGAGAGCGTGGCGATCGCGAGCTCGGAAACGTTCGAGGCGCTGGTCGGCGGACTGCAGGAGAGCCTGTGGGAGCTGGGCGGGGTGCCGCGGGAGCACCGGACCGATAATCTGTCGGCGGCGACGCACGAGTTGCGCCAGTCCGGCGGGCGGGCGTTCAACCGGGCGTACGAGGAGTTCCTGGCGCATTACGGGCTGGCGGCGAGCCGGAACTATCCGGGCAACGCGCACGAGAACGGGGACGTGGAAGCGGCGCACGGGCATTTCAAGACCGCGGTGGACCAGCGGCTGCGCCTGAGCGGGACACGCGATTTCAGTTCCGTGGAGCGCTACGCGCGGTTGCTGGACGAGATCGCCGGGCAGCGCAACAGCCGGCGCGGGGAGCGGCTGGCGGCGGAGCAGGCGGCGTTGCGGCCGCTGCCGCCGCGGCGGCTGCCGGTGTACCGGGAAGAGCGGCGCACGGTGACGCGCGGGAGCGTGGTGCGGGTGGCGAGCAAGGCGTACTCGGTGCCGTCGCGGCTGATCGGGGAGCAGCTGACGGCGCGGCTGTACACCGATCGCGTCGAATTGCACTACGGCGGGAAACTGGTGGCGCGCCACGACCGGGCGCTGGGCAAGCAGCCGGGCCGGGTGGACTACCGGCACGTGGCGCACGCGCTGTTGCGCAAGCCGGGGGCCTTCGCGCAATACCGCTACCGCGAGGAGATGTTTCCGTCAGAGGCCTTCCGGCGGGCCTATGACAAGCTCTGCGAGGGGCGCTCGCAGGGGCACGCGGATCTCGAGTACGTGCGCATCCTGCACTTGGCGGCGACGACGCTGGAGACCCGTGTGGAGGCGGCCCTGCAGGGCTGCCTGGAGGCTGGCGAGCGGCCGTCGTTCGAGCGCGTCCGGGCGGCCGCGGCACCGCCGCGGCCGGAGGCGCCGGAGGTGCGCATCGCGGAACCAGACCTGGACGTCTACGACGAGTTGCTGGCGGACACGCGGGGGCTGTCGTGAAGGGGCCGGAGCTGGCAGCGCTGCCAGGACGCCTGAAGGAGTTGCGCCTGCCGTCGTTCGCGGCGCATTGCGAACGGCTGGCGGAACAGGCCCGCAAGCAGGCCTGGGACCCGTTGCGCTACCTGGCGGAACTGGCCGCGGTCGAGACGGTCGAGCGGGCCGACCGGCGCGTGGCGCGACTGGCCAAGGAAGCCCGGCTGCCGCGGGGCAAGACGCTGGAAACGCTGGACTTGCTGCGTCTTCCCAAAGGCGTGAGGGGCCGCCTGCCAGTGCTGTGCGAGGGGGATTTCCTGGCCGACGCCGTCAATGTGTGTGTCTTCGGCAATCCGGGCGCGGGCAAGACCCATCTGATGGCGGCGCTGGGTGCCGAACTGGTGCAGCGTGGCCACTCGACGCTGTTCGCCCCGGCGCGCGCGCTGACCGAGCGCCTGGCCGGGGCCAAGCGCGAACTGCGGCTGAGCCGCGAGCTCGACCGCCTCGACCGCTTCGAGTGCCTGCTGCTCGACGACATCGGCTACGTCCGGCAGGACCGTGCCGAGATGGAAGTGCTCTTCGAACTGCTGGCGCAACGCTACGAGCGCCGCAGCGTGATGCTGACGAGCAATCTGGTCTTCTCGCAATGGCAGAGCATTTTCCCTGACAAGATGACCGCGGCGGCGGCGGTCGACCGGGTGGTGCACCACTCGGTGATTCTGGAACTCGATATTGCCAGCTACCGGGCCGAGCAAGCGCGCCGGCGCCAGGGCGAGGCAAGCGAGAAGAGGTAGCCGTGCAGCGCTTCCAGCAATGCCTCCAGCCGGGGCGGTTCCACAGCGCGAGCGCTTTCCCCGCTATGGCGGTCACACGATCGCCAAAAAAGCAGCCGACCAACGGCGCCGAATTCCGGGCCAGGGGGCTCGCCCCCTGGCCCCTCTCGCACTGCCGACTGCCTTGCTCTCCCAGAGAGGGGGAGGCTGCGCTTCCCCCTGCTACCCCCTCCCTCTGCTACTATCCGAGGGCTGCATTGGTCGCCCTTCGGGCTCCCTCTGCCGCCCTCCAACTTACGGAGCACAACCGGCAATTCTAGTTGTCGCCACCGGCAAGAATAGTTGTCGCTGGTCGCTGGATGTCCTGCCGCCGGTAGCGCTTGCGCACCTTGCCCTTCGCATCGACCTGCTCGCCGGGAAGTGGCAGGGGCGGGTACGGCGAGAGCACCTCGCGGTTGAATTGGTCCAGCAGAACCCGGGCGTGCCGGCCGCGGGATGTGCCCAGCCCAGATGCTTGCGCACCTTGGTCCGTCGTTCCGCTCTCGACCAGCGCGTTGTCGTTGCTGCGCCGCGGCCGCGACTTGGTGAACTGCTCGGATCCGCAGCTTCTCCGCAGGGCCGCCACCTGGTAGTTCACGAACTCGGACCCGTTGTCGGAATGAAAACCCCGGATGCGGAAGGGAACGCTTCCAGCAGCTTCTCCAGCAGCGGCAGCAGGTAGTGCTCCGAGATCCGCTCCACGCTGCCCACGAACTGGAACTGCGTCACCTCGTCCACCACGTTGATGTGATAGACGCCCTTGACCTTAGCGAGATCCCCTTGGTGTACCGTGTCGATCCGCAGGTAGCCCGGCTGCCCCTCCGGGCGCGGCGGCCGCCGCTCGGCGATCGTGACCCCGGCCGGGTGCGTGGGGTCCTTGCGGCCCACCCGCCGCAGGTAGGCCAGGCTCTTCCGCAGGTTGTACAGATGCCCGTTCGACAGCCCGGCCAGGCGCCGGAAGCGCTCGTCGCCGAAGACCTCCCAGGCGCGCTTGAGGATGGCCAGCGTGGCCGGGCCCGACAGCGTCCCGTGCAACTCGTCGGTCTCGGCCAGCAGCAGGATGTCCGCCCGTTCGTACTTGCGCCGGAACGGCTTGGCCGCGCCCCGGCGCCGGTCCGCCAGTTCCCCGTCGGCCAGATAGCGGGCGATCAACCGCGCCAGCTGCGCCCGCGACAGCCCCGTTGTGCGCACCAGATAGCTGCGCACCAGGCCCTTGTCCGCCCGCTCCAGCCGCCAATACGAGAACCGCCGCAACACCCGTCCGATATCCGCGTAGGCCCGCTTCCGCTCCGGCACCAGGACCGTTTCGTCCGCGTTGCCCGCGAGAAACCCGCGCAGATCGTCCAGGCTCGAATGAGTCTCCAGATCGAGATGCAAGATCACCCTCCGATGATTCCCACACCTCCTGGAGAGCCCCCTTCGGGCTTCTATGTTGGTAAGGGTGCGCTGTGGACCCAGTCTTTGACTACTCTGGACTGGGTTGCGAAGCCCGGCGTCCAGCTCCGTTGGATGGCCGGGGAGCCATCCGCACCCCCTGCGGCTTAGCGGGGGACGAGGGCCGACCCGGGGGCCTGCAGACCCCCGGGTCGGGCGGCGGGTCGGACCGTTTCAGGCTGGATTCGAGGAATCGGAAATGAGCTTGGTCGGCCCGCCGCAACCATCCCCCCGAGGCCTGGACGAAAGGTTGGGCGCGAGGCCCGGATTGACGAGAAGCCAAGGCCGGGGGATGACTCGCATTCACTGTACTGCAATCCGGAGGAACTCGAATCATGAATGACATGGAACTCGCTGCGACGGACCTCGTCGCTGGCGTGGATGTCAGCAAGGCCCAGCTCGACATGCAGGTCGAGCCGGGCGCTGCCACCCGCAGCTTTCCCAACGCTGCCGGCGGCTGGCGCGCGGCGCGCGACTGGCTGCGCGGGCTGGGCGTGCGGCGCGTAGTGCTCGAGCCAACTGGACGCTACCATCGGGCCCTGCAGCGCTGCCTCGACGAGGCCGGCCTGGAGATCGTCCTGGCCGACCCGCTCCAAGCCCGGCAGTTTGCGCGCAGCATGGGTCGGCTCGCCAAGACCGATCGCATCGATGCCGCCATGCTGGCTCTCTTCGGGCGCCTGCCGGGCCGGCGCCGGGCGCTTCCATTGGAACGCAATCTCCAGCAGCTGAAGGACTTGCTGTCGGCCCGAGCCGCCTGTGTCGAGGATCGGACAAACCGTCGCAAGCGCATCGCCGAATTCGGTCCCGGACCCGCGGCGGCCGCGCTCGGCCGCCTCAACGAGGCTACCGACCGCGAGATCGGTGTGCTCGACCAGGCCATTGCCAAGGCCCTCGAAGCCGACGAAGCCCTGGCTCGCCGCGCCGCGATCCTGCGGTCCGTCGCGGGTATCGGCCCCGTCACCGCAGCTGTGCTTTGCGCCGACTTGCCCGAACTCGGCAGCATCGGCCCCAAGCAGGCCGCGGCCCTGGCCGGCACGGCTCCGTTCGCCAGCGACAGCGGCGCATCCCACGGCGCTCGCCACATCCGAGGCGGGCGACCCCGACCGCGCAAGGTGCTCTACATGGCCGCCATCTCCGCCCGCCGTTGCAACCCCGACATGCGCGCCGTCTACCAGCGGCTGGCCGACCGCGGCAAGCCGCACAAGGTCGCAATAACCGCCGTCATCCGCAAGCTTGTCGTGCTCGCCAACGCCTTGCTTCGCGACGACCGCCTCTGGCAACCGGAGGTCCCAGCCAGGGCCTGAATACTGGCTCGCTCCCGACAGGTCCTCCGCCCAGCGGCCCGAGGCGTAACCGAAGACCTAACATTCGAGCCGTGCAGAACACGCAAGCTAGATTCTTTCTGGCAATCCCCGAAAAATCCCTTGACATCAAACACGAAAGCTCATTTCTCGTTGGAATCAACCCCTCGCTTCAGGCTTCTATGTTGGTAAGGGTGCGCTGTGGACCCAGTCTTTGACTACTCTGGACTGGGTTGCGAAGCCCGGCGTCCAGCTCCGTTGGATGGCCGGGGAGCCATCCGCACCCCCTGCGGCTTAGCGGGGGACGAGGGCCGACCCGGGGGCCTGCAGACCCCCGGGTCGGGCGGCGGGTCGGACCGTTTCAGGCTGGATTCGAGGAATCGAAAATGAGCTTGGTCGGCCCGCCGCAACCATCCCCCCGAGGCCTGGACGAAAGGTTGGGCGCGAGGCCCGGATTGACGAGAAGCCAAGGCCGGGGGATGACTCGCATTGACTGTACTGCAATCCGGAGGAACTCGAATCATGAATGACATGGAACTCGCTGCGACGGACCTCGTCGCTGGCGTGGATGTCAGCAAGGCCCAGCTCGACATGCAGGTCGAGCCGGGCGCTGCCACCCGCAGCTTTCCCAACGCTGCCGGCGGCTGGCGCGCGGCGCGCGACTGGCTGCGCGGGCTGGGCGTGCGGCGCGTAGTGCTCGAGCCAACTGGACGCTACCATCGGGCCCTGCAGCGCTGCCTCGACGAGGCCGGCCTGGAGATCGTCCTGGCCGACCCGCTCCAAGCCCGGCAGTTTGCGCGCAGCATGGGTCGGCTCGCCAAGACCGATCGCATCGATGCCGCCATGCTGGCTCTCTTCGGGCGCCTGCCGGGCCGGCGCCGGGCGCTTCCATTGGAACGCAATCTCCAGCAGCTGAAGGACTTGCTGTCGGCCCGAGCCGCCTGTGTCGAGGATCGGACAAACCGTCGCAAGCGCATCGCCGAATTCGGTCCCGGACCCGCGGCGGCCGCGCTCGGCCGCCTCAACGAGGCTACCGACCGCGAGATCGGTGTGCTCGACCAGGCCATTGCCAAGGCCCTCGAAGCCGACGAAGCCCTGGCTCGCCGCGCCGCGATCCTGCGGTCCGTCGCGGGTATCGGCCCCGTCACCGCAGCTGTGCTTTGCGCCGACTTGCCCGAACTCGGCAGCATCGGCCCCAAGCAGGCCGCGGCCCTGGCCGGCACGGCGCCGTTCGCCAGCGACAGCGGCGCATCCCACGGCGCTCGCCACATCCGAGGCGGGCGACCCCGACCGCGCAAGGTGCTCTACATGGCCGCCATCTCCGCCCGCCGTTGCAACCCCGACATGCGCGCCGTCTACCAGCGGCTGGCCGACCGCGGCAAGCCGCACAAGGTCGCAATAACCGCCGTCATCCGCAAGCTCGTCGTGCTCGCCAACGCCTTGCTTCGCGACGACCGCCTCTGGCAACCGGAGGTCCCAGCCAGGGCCTGAATACTGGCTCGCTCCCGACAGGTCCTCCGCCCAGCGGCCCGAGGCGTAACCGAAGACCTAACATTCGAGCCGTGCAGAACACGCAAGCTAGATTCTTTCTGGCAATCCCCGAAAAATCCCTTGACATCAAACACGAAAGCTCATCTCTCGTTGGAAAAGGCTGCAACGTGCAGGATCTAGGCTTCATGGTAGTGTCGGTCCTTCCTGCGGGGGAGGCCTTGTTGTGGCAGCCATCCTCCAGGGGTTGGATCCGCTGCGTCAGCAGCGCCTCATGACACATGGGCTGAATCGGGGAGTGGAGTCTGGTGATCAATCCTAATGAATCCGCTGACATGTGCCTGCGAATCTTGCTGGGGCTATTGCTGGCGGCGGTGCTCCCCGGGCAAGAGGCTGTCCGTGTGGACGAAGACCCGACACTAATCATCACGGCAGAGTCGAACCTCGTGGTTGTGCCGTTCCACGTGCACAAGCGGAAGACCGCCGTTTGGGGCCTTGAGGCCGACGCGTTTGACGTGCTTGAAGACGGTATGCCGCAAGACATCGCGTTTGTCGAGCGCCCCCCGGGCCCAGACGGGGATCCTCTTGAGAGTCGTAGGGTACCTGCGGAGATCATCTTTCTTATCGACGTGAGCGCAAGCGTGATGAGTTGGGATCTGTTGGACAAGCAGATTGTGCGCGACGGCATGCTTGACGCAATGGAAGCAGGCTCTTCGATCTCACTCTATGGATTCGGAAGCTCGATCCAGCAGTTCGCGGCACCGACACGCGATATCGCCAAGCTGGAGCGTGGGATTGAACTCCTTTCGCGCTTCCCGGAACGCGAGACCCGCTTGTACGAGGGAATCGTGTACGCGGCGCTCCATGCGGCCAGGCAGGGCGGAAGCGTGTCGAGAAAGATGGTTGTTTTCTCGGACGGCTTCGATTCTACGGCCTTCAAGGCTGATCGAGCCGTGAAGGCCGCGAATGCCTTGGGGATTCCGATCTATCCGGCGATACTGTCTCAGATCGCTAGAACCGGCGGTGGCTTCCTCAGCCAAGGCGAACTCGCTGATCTGGGCCGGCGCACCGGAGGGAAAGCCTATTTCCCGAGTGTGCTCACCAGCTTGGAGATCCGGCGCATCCTGACTGCGCTCGCCAAGTTAACACGGACCGAGTACGTCGTGGGCTACTACCCACAAGGAATTGACGAGGAAGTCACCGGACATCGAGTGGAAGTCCGACTGAAGGACAAGAACGTAGGCAACCTGTCTGGCGGCCGACGCCTTGTCCTCCACTGACGCGAAACCACAGATCCGACGATCTTGCGAGACCGAATAGGGCCTCAAGCCTCGGACGGCGGCCGCCCCGGCATTGATCCGGCCTTCGCGTGGGGACAGGGGGACGTGTGGGATGCCGTGGAGTCTCTCTCCGAAATCGCCCTTTCTCGGCCTCGGGCAATCGGATGCCGACAAGGTTCGCATTCCCAGGCGCTGCGGGCACAACTGGGCCGTGGGCGGTGTCCGCATATCCCCCTGATCTTCCGCGTTACGACCGTGTGGGCAAGGCTGGCCGCTCTTCGCGGCCGTTCTGGCTCGAACTGCTGTTCGTGTTCGCCCGACCCCGTCCTCAGCGCCCGGTAACCCATATCGGCGAGCCCCACGCGACTTGCTGGTCGCGGTCGGCCTGGCGCACGCGCACGTAGTAGAAGTCAGCCTCCTCGCCCGGCGCGTCGTTGTCCCGGTACTCGAAGTCCACCGCTTGCGTATCCGGAGTCTGGCGGTAGACGCGCTGGTTGTTCTTGACGATCTCGACTTCCGCGATCTTGTCCGTGCCTTCGACATGGACGCGAAAGGTCGGGGTGCCGGCGATCTCGACATCCTCGCCCATGAGGTGGTCCCGCCCGGCTTCGACCAACCGGAAATCGACAATGATGTTGTCGGTCGCGCCGTACGTCCGCCGTGCGCGAATAGCATCCACAAGCGCCTCGCGCGAGTTGTCTTCAGCTAGCAGCATCGAATACGCCGTATGCACGCCCAGATGATCGGAACTGGCCTGCACTCCGAGACGGTACCCCTTCTCCCAAGCGACCGAGACCATGCCGTCCGGTCGATAGCCTCCGAATTGCTTGCTGACTTCATCGATCGGGGCAGAGCGCCAGCAACCCTCGCACTCGTAGCTGTTGCGGTCACTCTGGTAGATCTCCACGATTGGCTCGACCTCTGGGTCATAGTCGGCCCAGTCGGTGCCCATGTCAGTCCCGGAAGTGTGCGGCATCGCGATGGCCTTGTATTTGCGCAGGTACGCGAAGAAGCGCTCGGCGCCCTGACGGGCGTAGGACGGGTTCGGGCCCCACTCGTAATGCTGGTAGTCGAGGATCGGTGCCCCGCGGTAGGGGAATATCACGTTGCGGTGGCCGTTGGGATACTTGATTGACCGCTCGTATCCGTAGAGCGGCACGAACGAGGATCCGATCCGGAAGATGTCCACGTATTTCTGGCTCCGGAACCAGTCGTACTCGTCGGCGACTCCGAAGTTGTGCTCGGTGATGGCCAGGAAATCGAGCCCGCCGGGGTCGATAGCGTACCGGTAGGTATCTTCCGTGGAGCCGTCGTTGTAACCGTCCCACGAAATTTCGGTGTGGCGGTGCATGTCGCCTCGGTAGATCTTGTAGCGTGTATCGCCGACGGTGTACACGTATCCCCGGATCCGCGCCACATCTTCGGCGTCATTCGGATGCACGGGCTCGTCAGCCGCCATCTGCCGAGCAGGTCGGTTTGGCGGTTGCCTTGCGGGCTCGAGCGGCGGTAGCCGCAATGCCGCCAGGCTATGGGCCTTGGTATTTCCATCGATTTGCGGCAGGCGAGAAGCGAAGATGTCCGGCATCACGTTGATGAAGTCGCGAAAGCTTCTGCGATCCGTGGGGTAGGCTGCGACTAGCCTTCCCGACGCCTCGCGGGCGACCTCGACTCGCATGTCGTTCCGCCCTGTCGAGTAGGGCAGCAACAGCATGGGAGACCAGCTGTCTCCCTCGTAGTAGCTGCCGTAGATCTCCCACAGTGCATGATGTGAGGGCGTTCGCCAATACACGTTGTGCTGCATCGGTCGGCGGTGGCGGAAGAAGGCCCAGACCCGATTGGAGCCGTCTACGGCGAGTTGGGGGTATTCGTAGAAATTGTCGCCAGGGCCCGGTGACGGCAGCGATGACTCCAGGCTCTTGGCTGGAGCCCTCAACTGCCCGCGGTCGTAGACTGCCATGCGGATATTGCGGGAGTTATAGAGGCCTGTGCCGTTGGCTTGGATGTCGAACGGATAGCCCCAGTCCTTGCCCCAGTTCACGCCGGACTCGTGCCACGCCATCCAGACCCGGTTCTGCTGGTCCGTCGCGAGCGTCACGTAAGCCTCGAAGCGTCCCGTCGAGGCAACCGCCCTGGGCAGATCCCAAGTCCCGCCGGTCCGGCGGGCCAGATAGACGTCGTAGCCGCTCGTGTCGCTGTATTGATCCCATCCGGCATAGACGACTCCATCGCTGTCGACGGCTACCGATGGCTCCCAGCAGTTGCCGGCAGCAGCACTGCTTACCCGGGTCACCTCGCCCCATCCCGCCGACACGTTGTAGCTCTTGTGGAAGATTTGAAAGCGATTGCCGCGGGCGCCCTGCCAAACCAGATGGATGTCGCCGTTGCCATCCTGCACAGCTTTGTGGTGGATGTCGGGCTGAGCCGCTTGAGTCAGCCGTTCGATCTTGGACCAGCTCTCGCCGTCGAATGAGCGGGCGTACAGGTCCCAGTTGCCGCTGACCTGCTCGGACCAAATCACCCAGATCTTGCCTTCGGCATCTTCCGCCACGGCTGTACGGTACACATCACCGCCGGCCGGGCTCACGGCATGCGGCCGATGTTCTCTGGCCGCAGTTTGGCCTGGCAGGATGCGGTCCGCGTAGACCCGGTCTGAATCTTCCGAAAAGCCGCTGTAGGCGATCCAGATCGAGTCGTCCGACGCTACTGCCAGTGAAGAGAAGTCGTTGTCAGTCAAGCGTTCCTCCACGGGGCCCGTGTCGCCGCGGCCGATTAGCATCGCTACGGGCGCCCGCGCAACCGTGGCTCGTCCATCCAGGAACTCGAGAGCGCCAACTTCCGGAATGTCGGCCAGTTGCATGTCGAAACTGCCCTGGGCGGTTTGGATCGAGAGCTTTGTCGAGGGCGATCCGTCCAGGTAGATGTAGAAGCGGGGTGACAGGTACGTGTCAGCAGGCAAGTCCTCGAGAATCCCCTCGTCATGGTTTCGCCGCGAGAACGCAAAGGCCGGTCGGGTCGACATCTCCCAGCGTCGAGGCGGATGGATGACGTCCCCGATTCTCAGTTCGTAACCGACAAGCTCGATCAGCTCGCCGTTGGTGACTTCGAGGCTGCCGTCCCATTTCATTGCAGTCCTGTCACCGACACCGAGGGTCACGAGAAGTGCGTGACCGGCGCCTGAGGGAGGGTTGCGAAGCGTGGTCTGCGTGGATGACTGGCCCCAGAGAAGCAGCGGGGCGAGGGTTGAGATCGCAAGAATGCGAAGGTTGACGAGCATCATGAATTTGCCTTCAGAATCGCTTACGAACATATCATGCCACCTGGATTGGTACTTCCACCCGAACCTCCCTCCCACGTCCTCTCGAGCGGATCCGAGAGGCTGTCTCCGGCGGTCCCGGCTTCGCGTCAGCGGTAGCCACACGACTGGGACCTGAACCCGCTCGCCTCGTTGACTGGCGGTTCAGCGGAGTTCCTTGTGCCGCTGCGCTGTGGAGCGTGCCGTCTTGGTCGACGAGGGCCCGGCCACGCTGTGCCAATGGTTGGCCTCAACGTCCTCCCGACCGGTTCCTTGCGCCTAAGGACGGGTTCGAGCACAGAGCGTGCTGGGACCGCTTGCGCTACCTGCTCCGCGGCAGAGAATGACGAAACAGATCGCGTTACGCGTAGGCGTTGAACAGGTATTGGGAGACCATCCGCTGAGTGTTGAAGAACGCGCCGTTGATAGCGATCGAGGATCGCATCACTTGGGCGTATGCCTTCGGACGCTCGTAGTACAGCGGAATGACCACCCGCTCCAGCTTGTCGTACAGGGAATGAGCCACGCTCATGTCGTCATCCGGCGCACCCTTCTGATTGGCTGCCGACCAGCCGGTGACGCCTTCAACGTGACCCTCGATCCACCAGCCGTCCAGGACGCTTAGGCTGGGAACACCGTTCAACGCAGCCTTCATGCCGCTGGTGCCCGAAGCCTCGCGGGTCTTCTGTGGCGTGTTGAGCCACAGGTCAGATCCGCTCGTGAGCAATCGCCCGAGGTCCATTTCGTAGTTCTCGACGTAGACGATCTTGACTACGCCTTCGAGGTCCCGGGCCGTTTCGTGGATCGCGCGGATCATGCGCTTGCCGCCCTCGTCCATCGGATGGGCTTTGCCGCCGAAGACTAGCTGGAAAGGCCCCACATTCGACGCGATCCAGCGGAGGCGGCCGGGATTCTGGAACAGCAAGTGGCTGCGCTTGTACGGGGTGGCGCGACGCGCGAAGCCGATGGTCAATACGTTTTCGTCCAAGGCGACGCCGGTCTGGTCGACGACCATGGCCAATAGGTCCTGCTTGGCGATTCGATGGGCCTCACGGACTTCGTCGATTGGAATGTCATTCGCGTAGCGCAGGTAGACGTTGTCCGAACGCCACTCCGGAATGTGCTTGTCGAACAGATCCTGGATTGGCGGCGCGGACCAGGTGACGGAATGCACGCCGTTCGTTACCGCCCGGATCCGGTACTTCGGGAACATGCCCTGCGAGACCAGCTGGTGGATGCGAGCCACACCGTTCACATAGTGCGAGCATTCCAGTGCGAGCTGGGTCATGTTGAGCATGTCCCCCGCGAAAATCCGTGCCGCCGAGAGCAGGGCAGTCCGCTCCGGCCCAAGCACGCTCTCCACGAGTCCGCGATGGAACCGGTCGTGTCCCGCCGGCACGGGCGTGTGCGTGGTGAACACGCACAGGTCTCGGACCGACGCCAGGTCCCTTTGCGTGACCCTCTTGGCGTTCCGGGTCTCGAGTCGCTGCTCGAGCAGGGAGAGGCCTAGCAGGGAGGAGTGACCTTCGTTCATGTGGAAGACGTTGGTGTCACCATGACCGAGCTGTTCCAGGATTTGCTGCCCGGCGACGCCCAGGATCACTTCTTGGCAGAGCCGGTAACGATCATCGCCACCGTACAGGTAGTGGGTGAGGGCGCGATCAGGCGGGGAGTTCTCTTCCAGGTCGCTGTCGAGCAGGTAGACCGGGACAATATGCCCGCCAACCCCTTGCACGCAATACCGCCAGCAGCCCACGACGACGTCCCGGCCTTCAATGGCCACCGTGACTCTGGCATCCATGCGGTCCAGCGCGTCTGCCGGGGACCACTCGGCAGGGTGCTCGATCTGCTCGCCGTCGACATCGATCCGCTGGCGGAAATATCCCTTGCGGTAGAGCAGGGTGATTCCCACGAGGTCCACGCCCAGGTCGGCGGCAGAGCGCAGGGTGTCTCCGGCGAGCACGCCCAAGCCACCCGAGTAAGTCGGGATGTTCGATTCCAGCCCAATCTCCATCGAGAAGTAAGCGACACGCGGGGGAGCTTTGTCAGGCCTCTGGCTAGGTGCGATCGCCGAACCAGCGCCAGATTCAGTAGTCATATGAAGTTGTACTTGCTAGGCGATAGACCGGTCAGGCCCGCATCGTGGTTTGCGTCGAAGCGCGCTGAGCACTCCGCATGCTCAGGCCGTAAAACGGCGCGTAGCGCCGGAAAACGCTTTTCCAATTGAAGTTGTCCCGCACCGCGCGATTCGCGGCCTCTTGCATTCCGGATCGAGCGGGCGGGTCTGCGTGCAGCGCGATGGCTTGTCGCATGCCTTTGACCAGGCCGCGCACGTTCTCTCGGTCGTTCGTGGCGAAATACCCGATTCCCGTGACTCCGTCCACCACCACCTTTGCCAAGCCTCCGACCTGGTTGACGATCGGGATGTTGCCGTTCAGTTGGGCGATCATGTCGATCAGCCCGCAGGGCTCGAAGCGCGAGGGCACGAGAAAGAAGTCGCCTGCAGCGTAGATGCTCCTAGCCAGCAGGTCATTGAAGCCTTTGACAACGACTACCCGACCGGGAAACTCGTCCACGAGTTCAAGGATGTCAGCGAGCAGGAATTGCTGGTTGCCCTCGCCGAAGATGCACAGGCCAGCCTCTGGGTGCAGGGGGAGCACTTCCCTGACGGCCCGCAAGATGATATCGACGCCCTTCTGGTCAGTCCAGCGGCCGACGAAAGTGAACAGCGGGCCGTCGGGAGCGAGTCTCTTCAGATCCCCGTGCCGGCAATCCGGAGCAATGTCCCACATCCGGGGTGTTGCGGCGCGAGAGATCCGCTGGATGAAGCGCTTCCGGAAAGCGGATTTCCAGTTGAAGTCGTCAGCCTGCAGGGCCGCTCGTCCGATCTCGGTCCGGAGGGTCTTCGGTCCTTTGCGGTCAGCCGAGATGCCGTTCGGGATGCCCAGGATGCGGACGCCGTTCTTGGCTAGGAACTGTGAGAACCCTACGATCTCCTTGTCGCCGCCGGAAGTTGGCATCCACGCGCGCTGGACCTCCCAGGCATAACCGTCACTGACGGTAGTCAGGTGATCGGCGTATAGCGCTGCCGCACCGAACGGATCGAACTCTGTTTCGATCACGCACTGCGCGATCGCTGCGAAGGGCGTGCCAGAGACCGCAGCGACGAAGCGCAGATCGGCGCATCGCTGGCGGTACGCCTTGGCGCAATTGTGCGCCGTCACGATGAAACGGCTGTCGGCGCACGGGGACGGAGGGTCCGCATGCCTGGCGATCATCGGCAGCATTGCTGCGTGCGCGTCGTGGCAGTGGACGACGAGCGGGGCGTCGGCTGTGTGCTCCATCCACGCCAGGGCGGCGCGCTGAAGCAAGACGTTCATCGCAAAGTAGTCGAAGTGGCCGCAGCCTTCTTCCACAGGGAAGTCCGGTGGCGGGATCTCCGCGCCGCAAACGGTTTTCGTGCCAGGCGCAGCGAGCAGGATCGCCTTCGCTTCCGCCGCCGTGTAGGTGTAAGGGCGTTCTTTTCCGGTGAACCTGTCGGCGACGACTAGGGCGACTGTCAGCGGCACACGCCCTTCGAAGACAATGGTCTCGATGCGGACCGTTTCCACTCGACCCGGCGCATCGGCATAAGCCATCGGAATCTCGAGTTCCAGCGGTTCCGGAAAGCGTACCTGAGCCCTGGGCCAGGGCAGCGCCGGAACGAGCCTGGCTGCGGTTTCGCGGACTCCCTCGGCGCTGTAATGGCCGTAGTGCGGCAGGATGATCGTGGTCCGAAGCCCGGCCTGCGCGCCTTCGAGGGCCAATTGCAGGACGACATCGCCGACTCCTCCTGCCACAGCAATTTCGGCGCATTCGCGCGCGACGTGGACGATGTGGGTAGATCCCAACTCGCTTCTGTTCCTGTCGTGCAGCACGTATTGGACTCCTTGGGAGCTATCGCCGGTGACGAAGCGTTCCCAGTACGACCTGAGGCAGCTAGCTGGCTCAGTAGAAGAAAACGGCCCCGGAGCGACGGGGCCTCAGACGGCTGTGTGCAAACCCTGAACCACGGCGCCCGCAGCCACCGCTTCGCTCGACCGAAACAGCCTTCTTGAACTATCCTAGCGGTACGGGGCAGGGCGGTCAAGATAGAATCTTCGATGGCCTGGATCACTGTGGCGAGGGCCTGGCAGTCCCCGTTGGGCGGCCGCTTTCCATACCGCGATCCGGAGGCGGTCGCGGCCCTCGCGAGGGTCCTCCCATGCCTCAGGAACAATGTCGAGAAACGTGTCGCAGGGGACGCACTTCCCTCTTGGGGCCACCCCTCGCCAAGGGGGCGTTAACTTCGCGCTATTCTCCAAGAACGCCGCGCGGGTGAGCCTGTGCTTGTTTGACTCCGGCGCCTCAGAGCGCCCTTCGGAAACGATCCCGCTGCAGTGGTGCACGGAGCGCGTGCATCATGCATTTGTAGAAGGCGTTCGCCCTGGCCAAGTGTATGGCTATCGCGTCGAGGGGCCCTGGGATCCGGTTCGAGGTCACCGATTCGACCCCAGCAAGGTGGTTCTCGACCCGTATGCCCGCGCCATTGCTCGAGAGGCGCGCTGGGATCCGCGAATCTATACCTACGAAGCGGACGAATACCCCGATCCCTCAGCGCTCCATCGACCCCCGAACGGCCTCGATAGCGCCGCGACCGCCCCGCTCGGCATCGTCGCGGAACCGCCTGCTGTTGCCTGGGACGAGAATCGCCCGCGCATCGCTTGGTCTGACACGCTAATTTACGAACTTCATGTAAGGGGCTTTACTAAGCTGCACCCTGAGGTGCCGCCGCAGGAGCGAGGCACCTACAAGGGTCTCGCTTCAGATCCGGTTCTGGACTACTTGCGGGGACTGGGCGTGACCGCGGTCGAACTGCTGCCCGTGCAGCATTTCGTCACCGAGCACAGACTGCACAGGCTTGGACTGCGGAACTACTGGGGCTACCAGCCGCTAGGCTACTTCGCGCCCGAGCCGTCCTATTCGTCCGTGCCGGGACCCGGGGCGGTCGATGAATTTCAGGCGATGGTCCGCCGTTTTCACGAAGCGGGGATCGAGGTCCTCCTCGATGTTGCTTTCAACCACACCGGCGAGCTCGCCCATGACGGCCCTACTCTCTGCTTCCGTGGTATCGACAATGTGACTTACTACCGCCTCGATCGTACCGACCGGCGCAAGTATGTCAACTACACGGGTTGCGGCAACACTCTCAGGACCAACCATCCGGCAGTCGTGAGGCTTGTGCTCGACAGCTTGCGTTACTGGGTCGAGACAATGGGTGTCGACGGGTTTCGATTTGATTTGGCCGTGACACTCGGGCGGACGCAGAGTGACTTTCACCGTTGGGCCCCGCTGCTTGCTGCCATCAGACAGGCCCCGGCTTTGCATGGCACCAAGCTCATCGCCGAGCCGTGGGATCTAAAGCACGGAGACGGGGACCAGCTGGGCCAATTCCCCGCTTCGTGGTCGGAGTGGAACCGCTGTTTTCGCGATGACGTGCGGCGGTACTGGCTCGGCCACGCCAGCGGCATCGGGGACTTCGCGACCCGGCTTGCGGGCAGCAGCGACATCTTCAGCCCCCGCGATCGAACTCCGCGGGCAAGCATCAACTTCCTCACGGCCCATGACGGGTTCACGCTGGCGGATCTAGTGGCTTACAGTCGGAAGCGCAACCTCGCCAACGACGAGGGGGACAAGGATGGCGAAGACTGGAACCATGGTTCGAATTGCGGGGTGGAAGGGCCCACAACCGATTCCACGGTTGTGGCTCTAAGAGCCCGCCAGCGGCGCAATTTGCTCGCCACGCTGATGCTCTCGCAAGGGGTGCCCATGCTTATGGCAGGGGATGAGTTCGGTCGAACGCAGCGTGGCAACAACAACGCCTATTGCCACGACAACGAGACCAGCTGGGTGGATTGGGGCCTGGCTGAGGGTAGCCCGTCAGTCGAGTTCGTGCGCTCGCTTGTGCGTATCCGGGCGACCGAGAAGGCGTTTCGGCGGGAACGGTTCTTCGATGGTGCACCCGAGCCTCGGACGGGCCGCAAGGATATCTCCTGGATTCTTCCTGACGGCTCCGAAATCAGTCCCAAGCAATGGTTTGACCGTGGTCTGGCGTGTTTCGGAGCCGCCATTTCCGGGTCAGCCGGGCATCGCTACTTGCTGTTGTTTAACCCGACCGCAGAAGCTTGTAGCTTCGTCCTGCCGGAACCGGGCTGGGGCGTTTTAATCGACACATGGGGAGCGGGTGCTCCGGGCGATACCGTCGTCCGTGATCGTGTCGAGGTCCGCGAGAACAGCTTGGTGCTCTTAAGGGAGGCCGGATGAAGGCGGGGCACCGAGGCTGGACGCCACCTGCCGCTTCACGGCCTGCGGTACGCATTGCCGGATGAGCTTGTCCTCACTTCATCGGCTCGCACGTCTTTACGGGGTTCTTCCCCAGTATCTTGACGGATTCCGCCAAGCCCGCAGCCCCAGCGAGGAGGCGTTGCTATCGGTCCTGGGCGAGCTAGGTGCGGAAGTTGCGGGCAGCGATGATGTGCCCGCCGCGATTCGGCGTGCCCGGCAAGACCGGTGGCAGTGTCTGACCGGGCCGGTCGTGGTTTGCTGGGAGCATCGCGCCCCGGAAGTATCGATCCGCCTGACCCCGAGCGAAGCGCGGACCGGCGTCGATCTCGCGCTGTCTGCCGAGGACGGTCAAACCGTCGAGTGGCGCGTGCCCGCCGACACGCTGGTACTGCGAAGGCGAGCTGTTGTCGAAGGATGCACGTACGGCTGCTTCCGGGTTCCTCTTCCGGGACCGCTGCCCCAGGGCTATCACCGGCTTTCGGTTCAGGCCGGCGGCAGGGCCGCCGAGGCGCTCGTGATTAGCGCCCCGCGAAGAGCAGCCGGTTTGCAAAGGACATGGGGAGCGTTCATGCCGCTTCACGCGCTGCACTCGCAGCGTTCGCCGGCCGCGGGGACCTTTTCCGAGCTGGGGGCACTGATCGATTGGGTCCAAGACCGGGGCGGCGGCTTGGTCAGCACGCTGCCGTTGCTGGCAGCGTTCTTGGACGAGCCTTTCGCGCCGAGCCCCTATACCCCCGTCAGCCGCTGCTTTTGGAACGAATTCTATTTGGATCTGAGAAAGATCCCGGAATGGCGACGCGAGTTTGGTGGAATCGGGTCCGAGCCGGAGGGCCGCGACGTGGACTACCGGGGCTTGATGCGGGAGAAGCGGTCCGCCTTGGCGCGATCGGCTGGCAGACTGGCTGGGCGTCGGCAGGAGGATCTCGTCGCTCACCTCGAGGCGAATCCCGAGCTTTGCAACTACGCGTCTTTCCGCGCCCGAATCGAGCGGGGCCGCACCCACGAGGTGCCGTTTGATCTTGCGGACCCCGGATGCCTTTACCACGCGTACGTGCAATGGCTCGCCGAGGAGCAGATAGCTGCGGTGGCGCGATCCGCCTCGCGACGCGGTCCGGGCCTGTATCTCGACCTGCCCCTCGGGGTCCACCGACTGGGCTTCGATTCGTACCGCTACGCGCCGATCTTCGCCAGCGGCGCCACCGGGGGGGCCCCGCCGGATCGGTTTTTCAGCAGGGGTCAGAACTGGGGCTTCGCGCCGGTGGACCCGAATCGGGCGCGCGCTCGCGGGCACGACTACTTCATTGCCTGCCTCCGCCATCACATGCGCCATGCCGGCGTGCTGCGAATTGACCACGTGATGGGGTTGCACCGCCTGTATTGGATTCCGCAGGGGTTTGACGGTGACCAGGGCGCGTACGTTCGCTACCCGGCCGACGAGTTGTACGCCATCGTCTGCCTGGAGTCCAGCCGGCATGGCACCGCGATCGTCGGCGAGGACTTGGGCACGGTACCGGAGGCGGTCCGCAGGCACATGGCGGATCATGGCCTGCGCCGGACGTACGTTGCGCAGTTCGAGTTTCGGGGAGATCCCGCCAAACCGATGAATGACCCGCCTACGGAGTCCGTCGCGACGATCAACACGCACGACACGGCGATGTTCGCGGCCTTCTGGACGGGAGTTGATATCGAAGACCAATTCCAGCTTGGGCTTCTCGACAGCGAGCATGCGGCTGATGCTCGCTCGCGACGCCGGAATCTGTGCGATGCCCTGCTGGCGCACTTTGTGGACAGCGGCGCGCTTGAGGCTGGCGACACGACGCCCGAAGGCGTCTTGAGAGCGTGTCTGGCCGAATTGTCCGCATCGGACGCCGAATGTGTCATTGTGACTCTAGAGGATCTCTGGGGCGAGACTTCTCCCCAGAACACCCCGGGTACGGACACGGAGCGTCCGAATTGGACGCGGCGCGCGGCGCTGAGCCTGGACCGCCTGTGCGTCGATCCCGGCGTGCGACAGGCGGCGTGGCGGATGAGGCGTGGCCGACAAGTTGCAAATGGAAGAGTTGAAGGATCCAGTATTCCTTAGCGAATGGGACTTGGGCCTCTTCGTTGGGGGCGTGCATTACCGCAGCTACGAGAGCCTCGGAGCCCACGGTGCCGAACTGCATGGCCAGTCTGGCACGCGCTTCGCTGTGTGGGCGCCGAATGCCGACTATGTTTCGGTGATTGGTGATTTCAATGGCTGGAACCGGGACAGCAATCCGATGTACAGTCGCGGGTCGTCGGGCGTGTGGGAGGGGTTCGTGCCATCGGCGCGCGAGGGCGACTGCTACAAGTACTTCGTCAGGTCCGGCCGTAACGGCTTCCGAGCCGAAAAAGCGGATCCGTACGCGTTTGCCTCCGAGTCCGAGCACCGCACTGCCTCCAAAATTTTCCGGCTGGACGCTTACCAGTGGAAGGACGAGGAATGGATGGCGGAACGCGGCCGGAAAAACCGGCACGATGCCCCGATTGCGATTTACGAAGTGCACCTTGGCTCGTGGATGCGTGTCCCCGACGAAGGTAACCGGTGGCTGACCTACCGGGAACTTGCTGTCAAGTTGGCGGACTACGTCAGCGAGATGGGATTTACACATGTCGAGCTCATGCCGATCACTGAGCACCCCTTCGGCGGTTCCTGGGGTTACCAGACCACGGGCTATTTTGCTCCCACCGGCCGGTTCGGCGACCCTAGCGCTTTCATGGAGTTTGTCGACACACTCCATCGCAGAGGTATCGGCATCATCCTCGACTGGGCACCAGCACACTTTCCCGGCGACGAACACAGCCTCGCTTACTTTGACGGTACACACCTCTACGAGCACCAAGATCCCACTCTTGGTCAGCACCCGCACTGGGGGACCCTGGTTTTCAACTATGGCCGCAGGGAGGTCGCGAACTTCCTGCTTTCGAGCGCCCTTTTCTGGCTCGACAAGTATCATCTCGACGGCATTCGTGTCGACGCCGTGGCGTCGATGCTTTATCGCGACTACGGACGCGAGGACGGTGGGTGGATCCCGAACCAGTACGGGGGCAAGGAAGATATCGAGGCGATCGACTTCCTGCGGAGATTCAACGAGCAGGTTTACGGGCACTTTCCGGACGCCATGACCCTCGCCGAGGAGTCGACGGCCTGGCCGCACGTCTCGCGACCGACATCCCACGGGGGTCTAGGATTCGGTTTCAAGTGGAACATGGGATGGATGCACGACACGCTCGACTACATGAGCAAGGACCCTGTGCATCGCAAGCATCACCACAACAGTCTGACGTTCAGCATGCTCTACGCCTATCACGAGAACTTCGTGCTGCCGTTCTCGCATGACGAAGTGGTCCATCTGAAGGGCTCGATGATTGCAAAGATGCCCGGTGACGAGTGGCAGAAGTTCGCGAACCTACGTTTGCTCTATACCTACATGTACGCCCATCCGGGGAAGAAGCTCTTGTTCATGGGGAATGAGATTGCCCAGCGCGATGAATGGAGCCACGATAGGAGCATCGACTGGCATTTGCTTGAGTTCGAGTCTCACCGCGGCGTGCAGCGACTGGTCGGCGATTTGAACCGACTGTATCGGGGAAAGGCCGCGCTGCACCAAACGGATGTCGAGGATTGGGGCTTCTCGTGGGTTGACTGCGAGGACCGGGACGCGAGTGTCGTGAGTTTCCTTCGGAACGGCGGTGAGGCAGGCGAGTCGCTGCTGGTCGTTTGCCACTTCACCCCAGTGGTTCGCGAGAACTATCGCCTGGGCGTCCCGCGACTTGGCGCTTGGAGGGAGTTGCTGAACAGCGATTCGGGCCACTATGGTGGATCAAACGTCGGCAACGCCGGTTGCGTTGAAGCGGAACCGGTACCTTTTCACGGCCATCCTTTCTCGATCGAACTGACCGTTCCGCCACTCTCGGCGGTCATCTTCGAGCCTGCCAGTGACTAGGCTCCCGTCCGGTCTGCTCCGGGACCCAGGGGCTGTGAATTGCGCTGGCCGACCTTCCTGTCTTGACGCATCATCCTGCGTCTTTCGATGTCGCCCGGCGCTGGAGGTCCAGCGGCCGCAGTGCCACATATCGCGGGTGACGAGTCCAAGAGTGGGCCCGCCATCTATTTCATAGGTTTCCTTGGGCAGGGAGTTCGATGGTTTGGCCTGACCGGGAGTCCCGAATCCGGATGACGCCGCCCGTCCACTCCACTTCGTCGACGCCAACGAAGCCGTTCGGCGTCTTCGTCCACAACATCAGGTAGCCTGTCTCGATCGTCGAGCGAGCTGGCAGCCACCGGAACAACGCTGTTCCGAACAGTTGCCCTTGGGTCACGACCTCGCGGCGGGGCAGGTCGAACGCTTGGGTACCGAACTCCAACCCCCGTGCCATCAGCCGGTCGCGTGGGTACGACTCCCAGGTTTGCAGCCACGGAAACTCACTCGTCCGGAAGATGTATCCGAGCAAGAGCCCCTTCAATGGATGCAACGCCGTCACGAACGCCCATTCGCTATCGGGGTCCATGCGATGACCAGTGTGGTCAACCGAGTGCGAGTCTCGCGGTGCGGCCCTTAGGTCGACAAGCCCTCCTGCACGGGTCGGTGCCATTGGCCACTCGAACTCCTCGCCCCCGACCAAACGGTGCGACAGACCGCTCCGCGAAGCCTCGGTGCGTGGCCTTGTCAGCGCCCGGCTCGGCGAAATATCTATGACCGTGATTCCTCGTTCAAGAAACGGGGATCCAATCGTTGCATGCTCGGCCCAGTTCACCGGGCGGTCGAAGTCCAGCAAGCTGGTCAGGGAGGACTTCACGTAGACCACATTCTCCCCCGGCAGCAGGCGAATCTCCCTCTTCAGCACCTCGCGAACCCTCGGCAGCGTAACGGATTGCCGAAGCACACTGGCAGCGCCTGACTCGCCTGCGAACTCCGTCGTCCATGCTAGGCGGTGCGCTTCTCCGTGTCCTTCCATTCCTGCTTCTCGCTCATGGCTGGATGGCTGGCCGAATCCGTCGACACAGACAAAGTGCCCAACTGCTCCCGTGGCTCGCCCTGGCCGGCCCTGCTCTCGGTCGGCGCGGAGAGAATCCCACATCGGGTTCATTCGATCGCCGCCGACGGCCAGCGTAAGCGAAGCGAATGAACCGCCATTCTTGAGCACCACCAGCTCGATCCGGTCGTTCGCGATCCGGACGGCCCCCCGACCCCTGTAGGCAGCTTGGCCGTCGATTTCGGCCCAAGCTGTCGGGATTGCAGCAGCCAGCAGCGACGTTGCGATTAGCACTCGGTTCACGCCTGCATCCTACCAATCAACAGCGACGGCGCGAGCAGGACTCCGGAGGCGGAATGCTGGCCTCGATTCACCGCCCGCTCGCGACAGGACTGGTTCATCGACGATCGGGAGCTTCTCACGCGTCATGGCTCCGATCACTGCAGATCGGCTAATGCCGGCTGCAACGTGCGTTCGCAGCCGGCATTGAATCTGTCGACGGAACTGCAAACTTGCGTGTCGGGCGGCATCTGCGTGCCGTCTTAGGCAGTCCTCGCCGTCAGCATGCTCGCTCCTGCCGGGCGAAGCAGGACTCGTGACGATGGATCATTGGCGGGGTTGTGGGTCGGCAGCTCTTCGCTGATTGTCTCGTTTAGGCGGGACGCAGGCAATCCCTTCCCGCCCAGTCGGTTTACGAAGACCGGAAGCTCGTATAGATCGCTCTGATCCGGGCAACCTGCCATTCCTTCTTACTCTGCAATTCGTCTCGAATGCCTTGCGCATAGGCCGGGTCGGCCTTGGCGAAGTGCTCGAGTTGCCTGTCAATGATGTGCTGCGGGACTCCCTGCATTGCTTCGGCAACATTGATGAAGAGCCGCTGTCGCTGTTTATCATCGAACAGGCGGAACAAGTTGCCAGGCTGGGTGTAGTCATCGTTGCCAGCGCGATGATCGTAACGGTCGGCGTCACCGGACACCTTCAAGGGCGGCTCTGCATAGCTTTCGTCCTGCACTGGCCCGCCGAATGTGTTCGGCTCGTAATAAGCGTCGGGGTTGTCGTGCTTGATTGTGAAGAATCGCATTGCGCCATCCTTGTGATAGTGGCGGACCGGGCACTTTGGCGCATTAACTGGCAGGGCCTCGTAGTGCGTGCCTAGGCGGTAGCGGTGCGCGTCGGCGTACGCAAAGATCCGGGCCTGGAGCACCTTGTCGGGCGAGAATCCGATTCCCGGCACGACGTTGGAGGGCGAGAACGCCGCCTGTTCGATCTCGGCAAAGTAGTTGTCCGGGTTGCGGTTCAACTCCAGCACGCCCACATCGATCAAAGGGTACTCGCCGTGTGGCCAGACCTTGGTTAAGTCAAACGGGTTGTAATGTGTCTTCTCCGCGTCGTCCTCAGGCATGATCTGCACTTTCAGATCCCATTTCGGTAATTCGCCGCGTTCGATCGAGTCGAAAAGAGCTTCTTGGTGGGATTCCCGGCTCTTTCCTATGACCTCCTCGCTCTCGCAATTGGTCAAGTACCGGTGCCCTTGCCGTGTCTTGAAATGGAACTTGACCCAGACCCGCTCGTTGCCTGCGTTGACGAAACTGTAAGTATGGGAACCATACCCATTCATAAACATGGGTGCGGTTGGGCAGCCACGGTCCGACATCAAGATTGTGACCTGATGCAGGGATTCCGGTGACTGTGACCAGAAATCCCACATGGCGGTCGGGCTACGAAGGTTGGTTCTGGGATGACGTTTCTGGGTACGGATGAAGTCCGGAAACTTGTAGGGGTCGCGGATGAAGAACACCGGAGTGTTGTTCCCGACCAGATCCCAGTTTCCCTCCTCCGTGTAGAACTTCAATGCAAAGCCACGAACGTCGCGCTCGGCATCCGCGGCTCCCAGTTCGCCGGCGGCGGTCGAAAAGCGCGCCAGCACCTCGCACTGGGCACCGAGCTGGAGGCATTTCGCCCGCGTGTATTTCGAGATGTCCTGTGTAATCGTAAGCGTCCCGAACGCTCCCCAGCCCTTGGCGTGAACCACTCGCTCAGGAATACGTTCCCGATTCTGGTGGGCGAGCTTTTCGATCAGTTGGTAGTCCTGGAGCAGTACCGGACCGCGCTGTCCGGCTGTAACTGCATTCTGGTTGTCCGCGACCGGTGCTCCAGCGGTGGTTGTCATGACAGGGCATCGTCTATTGGACATATTCTCGGCTCCTCCATCAAGCCATCGACTCTCACCCTAAGAGGCGTCCTTTACGAAGTAAAAGTGATAATTATTAACGTTCTGATAGATTCTAGTTATGGCCATGTCGCTGCGCCAGCTTGAGTACTTCGCGGCCGTTGCCGAGCGGTTGAGCTTCCGCGTTGCTGCCGATGATTGTTGTGTCACCCAGCCCGGCCTGAGTGCCCAGCTCAAGGACTTAGAGCGGTTTCTGGGAGTGCAACTCCTTGAGCGCAGTCAGCGCAGGGTACTGCTCACACCGGCCGGGCAGACCTTGCTGCCGCTTGCCCGCAGCATATTGACAGCGAGCGATCAGTTCGTGGAGCTCGCGAGCAGCATGACCAAGCCACTGTCGGGCACCCTGCGGCTGGGCGTCATCTCCACGGTGGCTCCGTACCTCTTGCCGAAGGTCCTGCCCGCCATCCGGCGGGAATATCCGCAGCTCCAGATCTTGCTGCACGAGGAGTTCACGCACCGGATACTTGAACTGCTGTCACAAGGGAAGCTCGATCTGCTCCTCCTGGCGTTGGAGGCCGACCTAGGAGACGTGGCCACCCTCCCGCTTGCCCGGGATCCGTTTGTCTTGGCGGTACCTGCGCAGCATCGCCTGGCCAAGCGGAAGCGGGTCACGAAAGCCGATTTGGCCGGGGAGCAGGTGCTGCTGCTGAGAGACGGCCACTGCCTGCGAAACCATGCTCTCGCCATTTGCGAAAAATGCGGTGCCGACGAGATTGGGGATTTTCGTGCCAGCAGTCTGAGCACCCTTGTGCAGATGGTCGCGAGCGGCATCGGGATCACCCTGCTGCCGCGAATGTCGCTTGAAGTGGAATCACGCGACCCCTCCCCAATTGCCGTGCGACCGTTCAAAGAGCCAGGGCCGAGTCGGACAATTGGTCTGGCTTGGCGCACAACCTCACCTCGCGAGCACGAGTTTCGCTTGTTGGCCAAGCTGTTGATGGTGTAGAAAGATCCGACCTCTCGATCTGGCACTAGCGCGATTTCATCCAGGAGCGAGATTGCCCAAGCCGTTGAAATCCAGTAGCACCATCCAGCGGGTGGAACAAGGCTGCAGGACCGCGGGTTGACTGGCTCAGGTTCGCAATCCGGTCGGCATTTCATCCCACGTGCGGCCATCCAGTGTCCGGCCTGTCTGCTTCTTGAAGACGCCACCCCATTGTTTGAAGAAGAACGGAACGCCAGCATCGACACAATCGTCGCGGATCTCCCGGACCCAGTTAGTCTCCATGGACCTGGCTCCCGGTCCGGACTCACCCCCTACAATCACCCAGTCAATGCCGGACAGGTCCATATCGGTCAACGGGCCCAGCAAGGGTTCGAGAGACAAGAACTTCGTTACCGCACCCGCTTCCTTGAGGAGTGCCAGTCGCCCCCGCACCGCATCGGATTCTATGCTCGTGCCGAGCCAGATATTCGGTGTCCAATGAAGACTGCCCGAGAGCGAGGTGACGCGACCCGGTCGCTTCGTAAGCACCTGAAACGTGTGATGGGACGCTCTGTTCATGATTTCGAACACGGACTTGATAAACCCCTCTGCAACGGACTGGTGGAATAAGTCGGACATGGAATTCACGAATACGAGGCGCGGGCGCCTCCATTTCAATGGTTCCTCAAGAGACGATGGGTGAACGCTGACCGAGAATTCGTTCCGATACTTTTCGACGCCCATAGCCAGAAGCCTCTTGGACATCCGCTCTGCATAGCAGTGCTTGCATCCGTCGCTGACCTTTGTGCAGCCTGTCACCGGGTTCCAAGTGACCTCGGTCCACTCTATAGTCGATCCTACTGCCATGATTATAGAGCCTCCAGGATATGCTTTGCGATGCGTGTTGCAGGGCCAATCCCGTTCGGGTGCCCAACAAAAAACATGAACTCGAACAACGGAGAGTTCTTGCTCTTAAGGGTCTTGGACCTCTTCAGAAACCGATCCCCAAGCAACCCCGCAAGGTTGTCCTTGTAGATCTTGATAAGTCCGTCGACACCCGGGTGCCTCTCGACCCCTGACTCGCCGAATAGATTCATCTGTGGCTGTTGCCTGTAGAGTTCCCGCCAGTTCGAATCTCCGTACACCCTTGTGAGTCGGTCTGACCACGCTTCACTAATGTCATCTGGGTGCTTTGATCTCGGCAGCATCCGCGCGATAGCCGACGTCGGGAAGAGGATCCAAGTGTCCAGCGCCCGGAAGCTCGCCATCGTTTCAATTGTTGACCACTTAACTTGGGTGGCAAATGGGTCGAGAAAAAGAACACCACGCCATCTGCGCCAGTTTACTTGCAACTGAGATAGGAATTCGTTCGCATCGGACTGCTCTATTTGAATGTCTCTTTCGGGCGCATTCTCCTTTAGGTGTCCCAGTTCTTCACACTGAAGAGGACTCCTCTCGACAAAAACCAACCTATCGAACGGTTTGTCGGTGATCCCAATCGCTCTTTCGGCGGATCCCTTCACAAAGGTCCTGGCGTCGTCATCGCTGCTCCCAGAGAGAGAGAATTGGCCGCTACCAGCGAAAGCGTCGATATACATGAGCTTGAATGGCTTTTTCTTGAGGGCAGTTGTGTAGGCATTGAGATAAGTCTCCAAGACGTTGAGTTTCTCCAGCGTCCACGGTCCACCGAAGCTCAAGGATTGTTGCTGATCATGGTCGCTTTCTGTCAATTCTGATCACCTTCAGTGGTCTAGCTCCAATACGGGACCCGACCCGACTCGCGCGTCCCGGCGCGGGCACCGCAAGGAATTGGCTTCGCACCACGGGCGAGGTATCCTCCTTGATGATTCGGACTTGGCTTGTTCCGTTCATCACGCCGAAAAAGAAACTATATGCCGAATAAAATTAGAATATCAAACGAAACATAAACTCACATGATCGGGTTGCCGCTCACCCCGACGGCATGAAACTGGGTATACTCTGAGCGGCACTCGAGAGGGTGCCGATGTCCGTTGGTTCGAGGTGGAGTGGATCCGTGATCCGCTGCCTTGGGCCATAGATCGGGGCTGCCCCTGAGCTCGGCGCGACTCTTCATCCTTTCGCAACGGACGCAGCATGCCACCAGCTCGCGAACGCGGGGAAGGGGTGGTCTACTTCGCTTCCCAGAAGTTTCACAGCAAAGATCAACGTGCCTGGCGTGCGGCCACTCACTACCCTTGCTTGTATGTTTGTCGGAAATGTGCAGCCAGCAAATCGGACGCACGTCAGCCCGCCTCTTCCGGGAACAATCCCGGCATCCACCGGGAGGCAAGCTTTGCAGGGAAGGCGAGTCGGAAGGGGGCCCGCGAGCTCTCCGAGACTATCACTTCGCGTTCGATATGCACTGAGGTTAGGCGTCTTGCCTGACGTTCGCTCGTACCGGTGATTCGAACAACGTCTCCTCTCGGCAACTCGCCACGATACACAACCGCTTCGAGAACGGCGCGGGATTTCGCATGCAGTGAGCCGGCCCGGATTTCTTCCTCGGTCCAGATCAGAATCGGGTTGCGCAATCTGTCGGGCCGGACGAGCCGCTCCGTGAAATCCACTTGGCCGATGCAGGTGGTGAGAAAGAACCGGGAGAATTCCGCCAGCGCCTCTTCGCTCAGATGGCCTCTGCCGTCGAGATCGTTGCGGCACTCCCATCACAGGCCATGAGCTGGCTCTTGTAGGTTGCTTCATTGCGGGCGAGACCGCGAGCAATCGACCATATGCCGCCCGTACCGAGGGTCTCCAGCAGCATCGCATAGGACATCAGGCGGGCAACACGTCCGTTCCCGTCCAAGAATGGATGAATCCAGAGCAAACGATGATGGGCGCTGGCGGCGGCAAGAATCATGTCTGTTCTGCCAAGCTTCGTGTACACGGTCTCGAAGCGCTCCAGAAAGCGAGGCAGGGCCCCGTGACTGACCGGGATATGGCGGCCCACCTTCACGTCACGCTCGCGGAGCGCGCCGGGGATCACCCTGACCCTCTCGCCGGTTTCCGGCTTTCCTGCCCAGAGAAGGTCATGAGGGAGCAGCTCCCCGAAGCGCCGGTGAATCTCGGTCAGGCCATCCGCCGTAGTGGCGCGGCCTGTCAGCTTGCCTTCATCGATCCATCTCTGGACAGTGATATGAGCTTGGCTTCGATCTGGAGATTCCGTTTGCCGGCATCGTCACTGTAGTCGTTCTTGAGAGCACGCTCGATATCGACCGGGTGGGTATCGTGGCCTTCGATCATGTTGCTGTAGTAGCAGTTCACTACCCGCACCAGATCAGCTAGGGCAGAAAATACGCCTTCTGGTAGGCTGCGGCGCAATCCTGCCGCTTTGGCCGCTAGCTCAATGGCCAAGTCCGTCAGATCCGTGCGATGCCTTGACCTCTCGCTCACCAGCAAAGGCTCCATCAGTCTGGTCGGTCCGCCCCGGTCGGCCACAGACATGTCCGGTTATATGGCCGCTTGCGCATCGAAATTCAAAGTGGATATATCTGGTCTCAGAGGTCTTGTCCTCCATCCAATGCGAAACCGTCCATTGACCGCGGTGCGGGGATGGAGGTGTGCTGCGGCTGGCCAGTCGGGTACGGGCGCAATGCTCTCTCGCCGTGGTAAGCTTCCTGCTTGCTAAATCCCATCCTGTTTTCCGTGAGCTATTCGGGGTCTTGGGGACAGGCCCGCCTCTCGGTCGAGCAATTTGTCAACAAAGCCGCCGAGCTGGGCTACCAAGGCGTAATGCTGGGGGGCAAGCGCCCTCACCTGAGCCCGCTCGACTGGGACGCCGCTGCCCGAGCTGATCTCCGTCGGCGCATCGAAGCGGCAGGCCTTCAGCACGTCATCGTTGCAGGGTACAACAACTTCACCGCGGACCTTGAGCACGCCGAGGTTCCGACGAGGGAGATCCAGGTCGCCTACGTGACTGACCTGGCGCGTCTGGCCCGGGATATCGGCGGAGACACGGTGCGCGTGTTCACCGGTTACGAGCACGCATGCAAGGGATACCTGCCGCAATGGAACCTTGTCATCGATTGCCTCAAGGAATGCGCCCAGAACGCCGCGGAGTTCGGAATTACTCTGGCTGTGCAGAATCACCACGACCTCGGGGCTGACTTCCGATCGCACAGAGACCTGCTCGAAGCTGTGGGAGAGCCGAACTGCCGTGCTGGATTTGATGCGTGGTTGCCGGCTCTGCACGGCGTGGATCTGGCAGAGGCGGCAAGAGCGATGGCTTCTCTGACGGTTCACACGACTGTAGCCGACTATCAGGGCCGACCTCGCTTCGTGTACGAGCCGGACGCCGTCAACTACCGGTCCGTGACGCCGTACTCTCAGGCCGTTCCGATGGGCGAGGGTTTCTTGGACTACGCGGGATTCTTCGCGGCGTTGCAGGCTGGCGGATTCGATGGGACTGTGGCGTACGAGATGTGCTCGCCTCTGTTGGGTGGCGGTTCCGAGGAGAATCTCGACCGCCATGCGACGAGATTCTTGGATTACCTGAAGAAGCTGGTCTGAGGCGAAACCAGCAGGGCGTCTCCAATGGCGCGGAACGCTCCTGAGTATTTGCTCCGGGCGGTCTTCTCTCTTCAATCCCAAGGCCCGCGAAGGTCCAACTGCAGCGCCCCTTGAGAAGTGGGTGTGGCTCTGGGTCGCACCGGTGTGCGGCTCTTCTTGAAAGGGCGGCACTCCGCTCGAACGGGACACGGTTCAGCTGGCGTCTCGAATGTTGATTCAAAGCGAAACCCAGTGGTGGTTCCTCGACCCTTAGCTGCTCTCCCGCGGATAGGACCCCTGTGCGACTGCGCCCCGAGAGGACTTGATGGCCGTTGGCGCGAGCACTCCGTTCGCGTTGTCAGCCGCCTGCGCATTGCAGCAGCGATGAAGCGGGCCGTCCACAATTCCTACACTTGGAAGAAGGGCATGAAACCTCTCTTGCAAGATGCGGCCGAACGGGCCATCGCCTACCTTGATTCGATTTCAGAACGCGCCGTTCAGCCTGACGTCGAGGCTGTCGCGAAGCTATCGGGATTGGGCGGCCCGTTCCCCAACAACAGTCAGAATCCTGCGACGATCCTATCCGAAATTGACCGGCTTGGAAGTCCGGCCACTGTCGCCAGTGCGGGGCCCCGCTATTTTGGTTTTGTGACCGGCAGTGCCCTTCCGGTCACGGTTGCCGCCTCATGGCTGGCTGCAGCTTGGGACCAGAACGCGTTTTCCGCCGCGAGTTCGCCGTTGGCCGCGACCGTGGAAATAGTGGCACTGGACTGGCTAAGGCAGATTTTCGGATTTCCATCGAGCGCCGGAGGCGCTTTCGTGACCGGTGCGACCATGGCCAACTTCACTGCGCTGGCCGCGGCTCGCCACGACGTCTTGGAAAGAGTTGGCTGGGACGTTGATTCGGATGGCTTGTTCGGTGCGCCACCCATCACCGTCGTAGTCGGAGACGAAGTGCACCCGTCGCTGCTGAAGGCCTTGCGCATGCTGGGCCTGGGCGGCAGGCGGGTGACGAGGGTGCCGGTTGACGGCCAGGGGCGCATCCCAGCGGGTGCCCTTCCGGCAATCTCCGGACCGACAATCCTGTGCCTTCAGGCAGGTAGCGTGAATAGCGGTGCGTTCGACCCGTGCGCGGACCTCATCCCACCAGCGCAGGCCGCCGGCGCCTGGGTCCATGTCGACGGTGCATTCGGCGCCTGGGCCAAGGCCGCGCCGGCTCGGGCCGGTCAGGCGCGAGGACTGGAACTCGCCGACTCCTTGGCGGTAGATGCGCACAAGTGGCTGAACGTGCCTTATGACAGTGGAATTGCCTTGGTGCGAGACCCTGCGGCTCTGCGGGCCGCCATGTCGGTCAGCGCGACTTATCTACCGGACAAATCGACGCGTGAACCGTTCGACTACACGCCTGAGTGCAGCCGGCGCATGCGCGGACTGGAAGTCTTTGCTGCACTGAAGTCACTGGGACGTAGCGGCCTGGGCGATCTGGTGGAACGCTGCTGTCGTCATGCGACCCGGCTGGCCGACGGTCTGAGCGAGGCCGGATTCGACGTCTTGAACGAGGTTACGCTGAACCAAGTGCTGGTGTCCTTCGGAACTCCTGAGGTGACGCAGCGAGTGATTGACGCACTGCGGGAGGACGGCACTTGCTGGTGCGGCGGCACGGTTTGGCACGGGAAGACAGCAATGCGCATTAGCGTGTCGTCGTGGGCCACTACGGAACGAGACATCGAGTCCAGCTTAGCGACCATTGTCCGGATCGCCTGTGGATGCCAGGCATAGAACGGTTGGCCGTTATGATCGGTTAGGCGGAGTGGTTCGCATGGTCGTCAATCAGGTCTGTTCAGCCAAGTCGATTCATTCCCAGCCCGCAGAACCAAGGGCAACCGTTTGGATCGCTGCCAGCGTCAAGGAGCAGGCTGAATCCCTCACAGCGACAATGTGCGGGACGCAACAGGGCAGTTGAGGACGGAGCGCTACAGGCCCGCGAAGGGCAGGGCCGTCACGCCGCGACCGAGCGGGCGGTGGATGTCTCCCGGGTGCACTACGTAACCCTGCGTTGCTACGCCTTCGAAGTCCCTTTGAAACGTCCTGATACTGTTGGCCGTAGCCGGGTGTGGCGTTGCGGACAGCTTCACCTCGTTCGGTATGAACTTCCCGTGAGCCTCCACCACGAAGTCCACCTCCGTTCCCGCCATAGTTCGCCAAGAGCAGATCCGCGGATCGATCCCTCGGCACGTCAATGCCTTCACGATTTCAGAGAGCACTGCCGTTTCCATATCACGGACTGACTGAGAGCCCAGTCTGGTCGCGACGTTGTCGCTCTTTGGCGGAGCTCATTCAAGTTCCAGACTCAGGACGCGAACCGTTCAATTAGTCACAATTCGTTACCTGATTACACACAAGACTCATCCAAGTTTACGGGCAGTTCCGAAGAGCAAATGAGCTGGGATCTGGTATTGTGTTTTCTCTAGTTATTCGCTATTATGGAATGTGCAGATAGCTGATCTATAAGGAGTTACACAATGCAACGCAATCGAGTGCAATTCCAGAAAGGCCTGAGTCTGGGAACCTTCCTGCAACGCTACGGCAGCGAGCCGCAGCCATCCACAAGGCGCGCTGGCCTCGTGGCTTGTCCAGCGACCAAAAATTCGGGCGCGTTGCCTCAAATGAGGATGTTACCCGCTTGCCTCACAGAAATGTTACCGCTTGTGTTCCGGGAACCTAGCGGAATCGGTCTCAAGAGGGCGTGGCATTGCTTGCCCCTGAAAGCCGATACTTCCTTCCTCGTTGTGTGCTGACCGACGACATAGTGTCTCCTTGGGTAACACAAATTGTGAGGCAACGACCCCTGCCCAGTAGCAACCTTTGCGAGGCAATGCGCCAGCGCACCTACACAGAGCATCCTACCCGCGGCGCGATCGAATACCGCTCCGGCGGCATTCGCTCCACCGCGCTAGGTTCCGTCGAGGCGTCCACCGAGTCAGTCGTCATTACGATCCCGCGTCATCGCGGCGTCGAGGAAGGCTGGTGCATCCGCGATGACCGCGACAACCGTGAGTTCGAGGTGCGGTTCAGGCGGCCGATTGGCATGGGCGAGCGGTTGATTGAGTTGACTTGCCAATCGATTTCGGGCGTGGCGTCGAGGATCGTGGCACCATGAGATTGAGTTTCCGGGGCGAGCCCTCCCATACCGCCCCGGACGCGCGGGCCGGGCAGCCACATACGAACGGCCCGCGCAACCCATGATGGAAGACCAGCAGTCCGCGAGCGAGCGTGTGCAACGCGCCAAGCGCCAGGCATTCGGCAAGACACCGAAGGTCTACGCGAGCAAGGAAGCGCGGGAGGCGGCCAAGACTGATTACGCAACCAGGCGGGCCGCGGCGCTGGCGAATCAGGCCGACCGAGTAGCCAACAAGGCGACCTAAGTGGTAGGGCTAATGGTAAGGGGTCTATCGATCAGTCTATAAGACCAATAGAATCAATGAGTTGACGGACTAGCTTGGCTCCTCAGGTAGGACTCGAACCTACAACCCTCCGGTTAACAGCCGGATGCTCTACCATTGAGCTACTGAGGAGCACAGCCTCTAGGCCTATAGTTGCAGCCACAAGTTGAGATGTCAAATCACGGTGACTGCCCCGGTCCACGTATACGGGATCGAATTTAGCCTTGAGCCAGCGCCTACTCATCGCGCAGGATTTCTTGGGGGCTGCTTCCCAGGACTCGGAGACTCGCGCCCCAGCCTGCGCTCGTCGCGATCAGAGCGGTCGCGAACACTGTGCCGATGATTACAGGCCACTCGATGACCGCTTCCAAGTCCAGGATGTCCCGGGTCAGCAAGCCGGTGAAGGCGACAGCCAAGGCACTCCCGGCTGCACCCGCGACGCCGCCGAGGATCAGGAATTCCACCGAGAAAATCTCCGCAAGCCGGTTTCGCGTGGCACCTAGCGTCTTGAGAATCGCCACTTCGCGCATACGCCGGAATCTTGTGGCCGCAACGCTCGAGACCAGGATGATCACGCCGGCTATGATCGCGAATGCGGAGATGAATCGAATGACGAAGGCGATCTGGTCGACAACTTCCTGCACGGTCTCGAAAAAGTCCACGGCATTGACGTAAAGCACCGTCGGGAACGCCGCGAACGTCTTGCGGGACAGGTCGTCACTGTGATCCGGCTGCACTCGGAATCCGCCGATGTAAGTTGCCGGCACGCCCTTAAGAGCGGCCTCGTTCAGGACGAAATCGTAGATCCAGTCCGGCATGCCTTCGTAGCTGTGAATTGCGGCCACTCGCGCCGAGATCTCGCGCCCTCCCACCTGCCAGGTGACTTGGGAACCGAGTTTGATTCCCAGGTACCCGGCAATGCCTTCTCGGACGGATACTTGGGAGTCAGTTGAATTCGCGCCCCACCACTGGCCACGCAAGAGTTCGAGGCCGTCTGGCGGATTGCGCGCCCAAGTGATGTCCCTCGGGCGCCGCATTCGGCCACTCCTGCTGGGCCGACCGTCACCGTCGCGTGGATCACCGCCTTCGACGAATTGAAGGCGCGCCGAGACGGACGGCAGCAATGTGACATCGCCATCGATCCCTGGCTGCTCTTGCAGGAATTTCTCGAGCGCTTCGTGCTGCTCCTCGGTAATGTTGCTCAGGTAGACGTTAGGCATTTCCGGCGGCGCGGCTTGGATGATTTCAGCGAGCACTGTGGTCTGCAGCAGATAGACCGTGAGAGTGAAAGTCACGCCGATGCCGAGGGCCACCAGGATGACTTCCGAATGCATGCCGGGACGGTGTAGATTGGCGATGCCGTGTCGCAGCGAGACCGGCAATCGGAATGGCAGGATCGCCGGAACACGCTTCAGGAACCGCAGGAGCATGGCTGCGAGGAAGGTGAGTGCCGCGAGACTTCCCGCCAGGCCCCCTATGAACCACCCCCCAAGCTCCGCCGAGTCGCTGAGCCAGATTGCAACCAGCGCAACGCCCCCGAGCACAATCGCAGCCGAGGCCAACTGGTGGAACCGCTCCCTCCATCGCTCGGTGTGGGTCTGTTCGAACCTGCCGGCCATTTCCCGACGGAAAATTAGCGCTGGCGCCACTCTCCGAATACCCAGGAGCGTTGGCACCGAGAACATCAGCACCGTGAGCATTCCGACGCCGAATGCCTGCACGGCGGGCAAGAGCTGCCAGTCGAAGGACGGCGCTTGAGGGAAATAGTCGGCTATGAAAGTGGGCGCGACCCCTTGGATCAGGAATCCGAATCCGACTCCGAGTAGGCTCCCGGCGGCACCCATCGCAATGGTCTGAAAGAGAAAGACACGCGTGACGATATCCGATGTCGCGCCGTAGCATTTCATGATGGCGATCGTGTCGAGGCGCTGCTGCAGATGCGAATACACGATCATGGCGACGCCGAGACCCCCGACAGCCATCGCCAGCAAGCTGACCAAGCTCAGGAAACTTGTCGTGCGTTCAAGCCCTCGGCGGATCCGCGGGCTCGTTTCGCGGAAATCCGTGATTCGGCTACTCGGGATCCCGGCCTCGATCGCGTTCCGTGCCTCGTCGACTGTCATGCCTTCGTCCGGCAGCTTGACCAGGAACCGCCGCGTCGCGCGGCTACCGAACTGCACGAGGCCGGTCCGTTCTAATCCCTCTTGCGACAGCATCGCGCGAGGGCCAAAATTGATGGCGCCGGTCATTCGGTCCGGTTCCACCCGGACAATCGCTGCGATCCGGAAGTCGGACGAGCCGAGCCGCACTTCGTCGCCGACTTCGACTCCCAAGCGGATCAGCAGGTCTTTCGACGCCAGGACCGCATCCGCTCCCAGGGCATCCGGTAACGGTTGCACGGGGGAGAGTTCGACCTCGCCATAGAACGGGTAGGTTCCCGGATCCACGGCTTTGAGATTGATTGCCAGAGGCCGGGCCAGCGACGGGCCGCCCATCATCGTCATCAATTCGGTGAGACGCGATATCTTGGCGCCGCGCCTGACGAGGTCGTCCAGGGCAGCTTTCTCAGCCTGGTCAAGTTCGTGGCTGACGGACACGCTGAGATCCCCGGCCAGCAAGGTGCGGGCGTCTCGCAAGAGCATCTCTTGGAAGGCGGCGCAGTAGCCACGCACGCCGCTCAGGGCGGCGACGCCGATGCTCACGGCGAGAACGGCGAAGAAGAACTTGGTCTTGGCGGCGCCTAGATCGCGCCATGCCATCTTGGCAGACAGCTGCCATGCGTTGAGGTTGGGCAAGTTCTAGGGTATCCCGTCAGTGCGCGGACCGGGCGGTCTCCGCGGAAAGGGAAAGGCCCCGTCCGCAGGAAGCGGACGGGGCCGGGTTTGATGAGCCGTCTCGCGACGATTTGCTAGAACTCGCCGCCGCCGTGCGGGTCCGGCGGGGGAGGCGGCGTCTTCTCCGGGATCTCGTGGACCGTGGCCTCAGTTGTGAGCATGAGGCTGGCGATCGAAGCCGCGTTTTGCAGTGCGGTGCGCGTCACCTTGGCCGGGTCAATCACGCCCTCTGCGACGAGGTCTCCGTAACTGTCGGACGAGGCGTTGTAGCCAAAGTTGTCGTCGTCACCGCTGCGGACTCTCTCCGCTACGATGGCGCCTTCCTGGCCGGCGTTCTGCGCAATCCAGCGCAACGGGGCTTCGATCGCACGCTTGACGATGTCGATACCGATCTGCTCGTCTTCGTCCGACCCCTTCAGCCCGTCGAGCGCCACAGCCGCCCGGATCAAGGCCACGCCACCGCCAGGGACGATGCCCTCCTCGACAGCTGCGCGAGTCGCGTGCATCGCATCCTCCACACGCGCCTTCTTTTCCTTCATCTCGGTCTCGGTTGCCGCTCCGACCTTGATCACAGCTACTCCGCCGACCAGCTTCGCAAGGCGTTCCTGCAACTTCTCGCGATCATAGTCCGAAGTAGTCTCTTCGATCTGTGCTCGCAGCTGCTTGACGCGGCCCTCGATCGCTTCCTTCTGGCCGGCACCTTCGACGATCGTCGTGCTGTCCTTGTCGATCACGATACGGCTGGCTTGGCCGAGATCTTCGAGTTGCACGCCTTCGAGCTTGATGCCCGTCTCTTCCATGATGTGGCGGCCGCCGGTCAGGATTGCGATGTCTTCCAGCATGGCCTTGCGACGGTCACCGAAGCCGGGAGCCTTGACGGCCGCGACGTTCAGCGTGCCGCGGAGCTTGTTCACCACTAGCGTGGCGAGCGCCTCGCCTTCAGTCTCCTCGGAAATGATCAGCAGGGGACGGCCCTCGCGGGAAACCATCTCAAGCACAGGAAGCAGATCCTTCATGCTGCTGATCTTCTTCTCGTGGATGAGCAGCCGGGCGTTGTCCAGAACACACTTCATCGAGTCTTGGTCGGTGACAAAGTACGGCGAGGCGTAGCCCCGGTCAAACTGCATGCCCTCCACGACGTCTAGCTCGGTGTCGATCGTCTTGCCTTCCTCGACAGTGATCACACCGTCCTTGCCGACCTTCTCCATGGCTTGGGCGATGATGCTGCCGATGGCCGGGTCGTTGTTGGCCGAAATCGCGGCCACTTGCGCAACGGCGTCGCCCTCGACGGGCTTGGACATCGAGTGCAGCTTGTCGGAAAGGACCACGGTTGCTGTCTCGATACCACGCTTGATGGCCATCGGGTTGGCCCCAGCTGCGACACTCTTCAGTCCGTCGCGATAGATCGCTTGGGCCAGGATGGTGGCGGTGGTGGTGCCGTCGCCGGCCACATCCGAGGTCTTCGATGCGACTTCGCGTACCATTTGGGCGCCGAGGTTCTCGAGCTTGTCCTTTAGCTCGATCTCCTTGGCGACGGTGACGCCGTCCTTGGTGACGAGCGGGCCGCCGAACTTCTTCTCTAGGACCACGTTGCGGCCCTTGGGGCCGAGCGTGACACGCACTGTGTTGGCTAGCTTGTTGACTCCGGCTAGGATTGCCTGGCGGCAGTCCTCTCCGTAGACGATGCTTTTTCCTGCCATCTTACAATTACTCCTTCTGCGTTTGTTGTCAGCTGATGATGGCGAGGGCGTCGTCCTCGCGCATGATCAGGTACTCGCTGTCATCGACGGTGACTTCGTTGCCGGCGTACTTGCCGAACAGAATCGTGTCGCCAACGCTGACATCTAGGGCGACGACAGTGCCATCGTCCTTTCTTTTGCCGTTGCCAGTGGCAACGACCTTCCCCTGCTGCGGCTTTTCCTTTGCCGAGTCGGGGATGATGATCCCGCCGCTCGACTGTTGATCCGCCTCGTCGAGCCGCTCGACGAGGATGCGGTCGTGCAATGGTCTGAGACTCATTATGGATGAATCCTCCTAGTTTTGCTTTAGTTGTTGGGAGAGTGCGGCGGGCTAGAAGCTCCGCCGCTCATGAAACTTGATGCAGTTGCTATCAAGTTTGACTTCTTACAGTGTACAGGCGCTGTCAAGGGGTGTCAAGCGACATCATCGGCGAATCGACACAACACAGAGACATGCTTCAAAGTGAGCAGGCTCCATCGCCGATCGGTGCGATGCTCACTCGATCCTGCGTCCAGAGGGAGCGTCTACCCAGTGTGACAGAGTTGAGGGTCGTCACAATAGCCGGCATAACGTCGCCGCGTCAGGCGGTTCCTGATTGATCAGGGCCGACTTCCAGGCATCCTGCAACTACCCGTTCATCTTTGGGAGGGATGCTGTCTAGGCAGTTTTGGTGCGGCACCGGTCGTCCGGTTCCAAGGAATGGCAAAATAGAAGGCACGAGGGCCATGTTCCGGTTCGAGTCGCCCTGGATGCTGCTGCTGCTCGTGCCATTGGCAGCACTCATCGTTTGGCGCCGCAGTAACCGCGTGCGCTTGCGGTTCTCGTCCACGGCCGCAGCGCGATCGCTCTCAGGATCGTGGCGCTCCAGACTGGCGCGCGTGCCTCTCATATTGCGTATCCTGGCGCTGGTTGCGCTAGCCATCGCGATGGCCCGGCCCCAGCAGGGCAGCGAGCGTGTCCGCGACATCTCGCGGGGCGTTGCGATCGGGATGGTCGTGGACCGCTCGTCCAGCATGGGTGAGCGCATGAGCTTCGATGGCCGTGCGTTGACACGGCTCGACGGGGTGAAACGTGTCTTCCGGGAATTCATCGATCCAATGGAAGGAGAGTTGGAAGGGCGCCCAAACGACTTGATCGGGATGACGACTTTCGCCCGTTATGCGGATTCCGTCTGTCCTCTGACCCTTTCCCACGACACTCTGCTCGAGTTGCTCGAAGCCGTCAAGCTGGCCGAGGATCGCAGTGAAGACGGCACGGCGATCGGGGATGCAGTGGCACTAACCGCAGCGCGCCTAAGGCAGGCTGAGCAGGCGTTGGATCGGCAGGCCGGGGAGGGGGCAGCCTACGAGATCAAGAGCAAGATCATTGTCTTGCTGACGGACGGCGAGAACAACGACCGGTGACCGGAGCGTCCGGGAGGCGGGCGAGCTCTGCCGTGAATGGGGAATCAAGATATACGCCATTGGGGTTGGCGACGACCACGGCGTCCAGACTCCGTTTGGGCGCTTGAGCGTGCCATTGCGCAGGGGATTCGACGATCGCGCCCTGCGCGAGGTTGCCGACATCACCGGCGGCAAATACTGGCTGGCAACTGACGCCGACACCCTGCGGTCGGTGCATGCCGAGATCGACCGGCTGGAGAAGAGCGAGTTTGAAGCCGTTCGGTATCTTGACTACCGCGAAGCCTTCGCCCCGTGGGCGCTGGCTGCGCTCGCGCTGCTTTCCATTGAGACCTTGCTGCGTCAAACCGTGTGGAGGACTGTTCCGTGAGCGATTTCCAGTTCGGTCACGTCTCGATGCTCTACGGGCTGTGGATACTGCCTTTGCTGGCGATTTCGATGTACTACGCATCGCGCCGCCGCCGCCAAGCCCTGCGGCGATTCGTCGAGGAAGCTCTTCTGCCCCGACTCGGTGAACCGTCGCGCCCGGACCCAGCGCGCCGCGTGCTGAAGAGCGCGCTCGTGCTGGGGGCGATCGGCTTCTTGGTGGTCGCTCTTGCCCGGCCCGCGTGGGACAACATTCGCCAGGACGTCGTCCAGCGCGGTCGCGATGTGGCCTTCCTGCTCGACGTTTCGCGGAGCATGCTCGCGGAGGACTTGTCGCCGAACCGTCTTGAGCGGGCCAAGCTTTCAATTCTTGACGCAGTTGATCGCCTGGAAGGGGATCGTGTGGGCCTTGCCGTTTTCGCGGGTACCACCGTGGTCAAGTGCCCGCTCACCCTCGACTACGGCTTCTTCCGCATGGCACTGGACGACGTCTCGGAACTGAGCGTTTCCAGGGGCGGATCTCTGATTGGCGACGGAGTGCGCAAGGTCCTAAGGGATGTCTTCGATGGCAAGCGCAGCAACCATCGAGACATCGTGCTGATCACCGATGGCGAGGATCACGAGAGCTTCCCGGTCGAGGCTGCCGCCGAGGCCGGTGCCGCAGGCATTCGACTGATTGTGATTGGCCTGGGCGACGAGCGGCTCGGTCAGCGCATACCCGTCAGGACCGGTGACTCGGAGGCGGCTGCGGCTGCTGGGCGAACGTTCTTGCAGCACGAGGGCGAGGAAGTGTGGTCCCGGCTGGACGCGGCCACCCTGCGCCGGATGGCGGATTCGACACCGGGCGGCCGTTACCTGAATGTCTCCACGGGAGCGATTGACTTCGGCGACGTCTATCGACGCCTGATTGCCTCGGCCGAGGGCCGCGAGATCGGTTCGCGGACGATCGACGCCTTGGAAGAGAAGTTTCAGATCTTCCTCGCGATTTGCCTTCTGCTGCTAGCGCTCGAGATGGCCCTTCGGGAACGACCAAGCACGCGTCGCGCTTCAAGCTGGCTGCTGTTGGCGTTGATCGCTCCCGCTACCCTCCAAGCGGCGACCGTTCGCGGGCTAGTGAACGAAGGCAATGAGCAATACCGGTCCGAAGCCTACGACTCGGCACTGACGTCATACGAGAAGGCGTTGGAACGGGACCCGGCCTCACCGTACGCATCCCTGAACAAGGCGAACGCCCTCTACAAGAGCGGGGAGTTCGCCGCAGCGGCACAGGCCTACTCTCAAGCCGTGCGGCAGAGCTTGGATCGGAACCTGCCCGAGCTCGAGGCTGCCGGCCTGCACAACCTCGGCAACGCTTTGTTCCGGCAGGCCGAGGGGACGGCACAGTCCAATCCAGGCCAAGCGATCGATCTGCTCGTGCCCGCCGCTCGCTCGTATATGGATGCGTTGCGCGCGGACGGCCGACGGACCGACTCGGCACATAACCTGGAGATCACTCGGCGCCTGATCCAGCGCCTGCGGGAGCAGGCCAGCCAGCAGTCGCAATCCGGAGGCCAGGAAGGCCGAAGCGACCAGGACAGGCAAGGCGACCAGCAAGACCAGTCATCTCAGAGCGAGAGCGAAGACCCACAGGAGGAGTTGCGACAGGCTGCGGAAGAGCAGGAGCAGCTCGCCAACGAGAGCGAGCAGCTGGAGCAAGATCGCCAGGAGAATCGCGGTTCGGGCTCCCCGGAGCAACAGCGCCAGAAAGCGCAGGAACTTGCCGACCGCCAGCGGGATCTCAGCGAGCGCACCGACCAACTCAAGTCGGAGGCCGACCAGCAGTCCCGGCAGAGGCTCGAGGATGCATCGGGGCACCAGGAGCAGGCCGGGGAGGAGCTCGAGCAGAATGAGCCGGGCGAGGCGGCAGAATCCCAACGGGCCGCAGCCCAGGCGTTGAGGGATGCCGCTGACGGGACGGAGCCGCCCCGCGAGGCGAGTCCCAGTCAAGCCGAGCAGTCGTCCTCGGAGCAGGCGCAGGCCATGACCATGGAAGAGATCCTAGAGAAGGAAAAGCAGGACCGGCGCAGACGGCAGCTCCTGCAGCGCGGAGGAATCGTCGCCGTGGAGAAGGACTGGTAGATGGGGGGACGAGTGCGCACGGCGGCCTTGGCAGCGGGGCTGGTCGCGCTGCCCGCTGCGACGGTCGCGCAGGATGCGCCGCTGGAGGCGCAGGCCGCCGTGCAGAGCCAGCGCGTGTTTGTCGGCCAGCAATTCCTACTACAGATACAGATTCGCGGCTCGGACCAGCCCGACCCCGTGGACATCGGTCCGCTGGAAGCGGATTTCTCGGTCACCGAGGCGGGGGGCGGCTCAAGCAACAGCACCTCCGTAAGCATCGTGAATGGAAAGATGGCTCAGCAGGTGCGGCGCGGGTACAACATCAACTACCGGTTGTCGGCTCGACGCGCCGGTACGGTTCAGATCCCATCGTTAAAGGTGACTGCAAACGGCCAGGCCGCACGAACTCAACCTATATCGCTGAGTGTGCAGCCGCCGCAGGAGAACGACGACTTCAAGTTCAGGTTGTCCCTCTCAGAATCGCGCGCCTACGTGGGGCAGGCGCTGAAGCTATCGGCGGAGTGGTACATCGGCAGGGAGGTCCAGGATTTCTCGTTCACAATGCCGTTGCTCGATGACCGGCGGTTCGAGCTCCGTGACCTCCCATCGGACGCCGCTCTTCGTGCCCAGGGCACTGACGATCTGCTGGAGTTCCGGCTCGGCGACCGCAATACCATCGCACGCAAGGAGCGTGGCACGCTCGACGGCCGCGAGTATATCGTGGTGCGCTTCGAAAAGCTGCTCATTCCTCGAACTGCCGGCACGATCGCGTTGCCCGCAGCGACGGTGACATTCAGTTCACCGCGTCCCGGCCAGTCGAGGGGCCGGAGCCTGTTCGACGATTTCTTCGGCGGTGGGGTCTTCTCCGGGGCGTTTGGCGGCCGGCCAGTAATGGAGACGCTGGCAATACCCTCGAACCGCCCTAGCGTCGCAGTCCTTGAACTGCCATCTGAAGGCCGTCCTGCAGGTTTCAATGGCTGGATTGGCCAGTTCGAGATCCACGCGGAGGCCAAGCCAACTGCGGTGGCCGTCGGGGAACCAATCACCCTGAGTCTGAAGATTGAGGGCCCGGGGATTGTTGCAGTTTCCAAGCTGCCGTCCCTCGACGGCCAGGTGGCACTGACGCGGGACTTCAAAGTGCCGCGCGAAATCGGAGCTGGCGAAAACCGTGGCTCGGCTTGGCATTTCACCCAGACCTTACGCGCCAAGCATCACAGTGTTACCGAGATTCCTGCGGTTGAGCTACCCTACTTCGACCCGAAGGCAGACGCCTACCGGATTGCGCGTAGCGAGCCAGTTCCGCTTCGGGTCGAAGCTGCCCGCGTAGTCACTGCAGACGATGCCGAAGGCCGGGGCATCGAGCCCCGGCAGCTGGAAGTCGAGTCAACCGAGCAGGGCATTGCCCACAACTATGTTGATCCCGCTGCTCTCATACCTATGGAGGACGGCACGGCCTCGTGGCTGCGCGCCTTGGGTCCGGTGCCGTTGGCCGTAGCTGTCCTGTTGTTGCCGCCAGTTGCCTACCTCGGGTTGCTTGGGATGCGCTTGCGTCGGCACTACGGCAATGCGCCTCGTTGGCGCGCGGGGTCTGCCCTCTCGCATTGGAAGAAATCCGTTCAGGCGATCGATATCGATACTGCTGGCAGCGAAGTCGCAGCGGCCGTGCTCGCGGCGCTGCGCGAATACCTCGGAGTCCGGTTGATCGGTTCTCGGACGGCCGCCGCGGCATGGACATCCGGGGATGCGGAGGGCAAGCTCCGGGCGCTTGCGGAAAGCGGTGAATCAAACGGGCGGCGCTCTCTCGGAGAGCAGCTCGATGCTCTGAGGAGTGTGTTCGAGCGATGCGAAGCGGGGCGGTATGCGGGCGGAGGCTCGCTCGACACCGACTGGAAACTGCGATTGATCGCTGATGCGAAAGCTGCGGTTGACGGCATTGAGGAGTGCTTGCGTTGAGAGTCACGCGGATCCTCCTCCTAGCCGTCCTAGTTGCCGGAGTGCCCCTGGCGCGCGGGCAGGACGGGCCCGACAAGGTCTTTGCCGAAGCTAACGATCTGTTCCGGCAGGCGAATGAAATCCAGACAACCGCCCCTCAGCAGTCCAATGAGCTGTATCGCAAAGCTGCCCTGCGCTACGAGCACCTCATAGAGGAGCGGGGCATCCGTAACAGCAAGCTCTTCTACAACTTGGCGAACGCATACCACCAATTGGACGACTTAGGTCGTGCGATTGTGAACTACCGGCGCGCAGAGCGTCTCGACCCGGTCGACCGGAACGTGCTGCGCAACCTCGACCATGCCCGGTCCAGGCGTCAAGACAAGCTGGATTCCGATACTGGAGGCCAAGCGCTCAAGACGCTGCTCTTCTGGCACTACGAGTTCTCTGCGAGCACGCGAATCCGGCTGTTTGCGGGCGCCTGGGTGCTGTTCTGGAGTTTGCTGTTGATGCGCTCGCTCGGCCAGCCGTGGGTTCCGCGCGAGATTGCGATGGGATCCGGCGTGGTGGCGGCTTTGTTCCTGGTTTCGTTGGCTTACGATGGAGTCGCGGCTCAACGGACGGTCGAGGGCGTGATCGTGGCACCTGACACGATCGCGAGGCAAGGTGATGGTCCAAGCTACGAGCCCGCATTTCGCGATGCACTGCATGCGGGTGCCGAGTTCAAGGTATTGGAGGAGCGCCCCGACTGGTACAGGGTCGAACTGCCCGACGGCCGGCGATGCTGGCTGCCGGCTCGTGACATCGAGCTTGTGCGCTAGCGGCTGCCTCCCGGCCTGACTGGCCCCGCTGGCCGAGGCCGTCACTCACTGCGCGGAGCGCGCTTGCCGAAGATTGCCGTGCCTACCCGCACATGCGTGGCTCCTTCTTCGATGGCCACTTCCAGATCGCGGCTCATCCCCATGGACAGACCGGCAATGCCGTGGGATTCCCCCAGTTCTCGGAGTTTCCGGAAGTAGGGGCGTGACAGCTCGGGATCCTCGGTCCACGGCGGCATGGTCATCAACCCGCACAGCCGGAGGTTGGGAGCTTTGTTTACCGTTTCCAGCACGGATTCCAGCAGTTCAGGATCCATGCCCGACTTCGTGTTCTCAGGGCTTAGCTTGAGTTCCAGAAATACGTCTAGCGTCTCGGCGCAGCGACCCAACCGGGCGGCGAGTTTGACACTGTCCACAGTTTGGATTGCAGAGAACAGCTCAGCGGCACGTTTCGCTTTGTTGCTTTGAAGGTGGCCGATGAAGTGGAACCGTGCTTCCGGCATGGAGTGGATCTCCGCAGCCTTGGCTTCGAATTCCTGGACGTAGTTCTCTCCGAAGTCCCTCTGTCCAGCACGGTATGCCGCAATGATATCCTCAGCCGGCTTGCGTTTGGACACGGCTACGAGTGTGACGGATCCGGACTCGCGCCCACTATGGCGCTCCGCTCTCGCGATCCGATCTCGAACCGCGGCAAGTCGCGCGGCTATCAAAGATGAGGATCCCGGAACGACCACCTCTTGAGTTTCGCTGGCCCGCAACTGCAGGCGCAATAGACAAGCTAAGGATGAGGAGCGCGATGATCACGCGAGCACGTCTTCGATGACGTGTCCGTGGACATCTGTCAGGCGCCGGTCAATGCCGTTGTGACGGTACGTCAGCCGGGTGTGGTCGATCCCGAGCAAGTGCAGGACAGTGGCGTGCAGGTCGTAGCAATAGATCGGCTTCTCCAGCGCTCGATACGACCATTCGTCGCTCGCGCCGTGGATCTTGCCGCCACGGACTCCGCCTCCAGCCAGCCATGACGTGAAGGTAAATGGATTGTGGTCCCGTCCCATGGCACCTTGGCTGCACGGCATTCGTCCGAACTCCGTTGTCCAGTAAACGATTGTGTCCTCAAGCAAGCCGCGGGCCGCCAAGTCCTTGATCAGCGCGGCCGCCGGCTTGTCCATGGAGCGGCCCATCATGCCGTGATCCTTCTTGAGATCTTCGTGGCTGTCCCAGTTGCGGCGCGGGAAACCGTTATCCGCCCCGCTCCAAACCTGGACGAAGCGGACCCCCCGCTCCAACAGCCGTCGAGCGGTCAAGCACCGCAAGCCGAAATCTTCGGTAATGGGATCGTCGATTCCGTAGAGCTTCTTGGTGGCATCGGACTCGCCGGCGAGGTCCATGACCTGCGGGGCGGTTACCTGCAACCGGGCCGCCATCTCGTAAGCCTGGATGCGGGCGTCGAGGCGGCTGTCGTCGGCGCGTCCTTCCATGTGCTGCAAGTTGAGCTTCTTGAGAAGTGCGAGCCCGTCGGATTCGCTTTCGGGAGAGATGAACTCGGCCGACCGCGGTGGCAGCAGGTCATGGATCGGGCTCTCACGGCCTGCCCTGAACATGGTGCCTTGGTGCTGCGCTGGAAGAAAGCCCGCTGAATGATTGCTGGGACCGTTCGGTGCGAAGCCCCGAGCGTCTGGCAGCACGACGAACGAAGGGAGGTCGTCCGTCAGGCTGCCCAGTCCGTAAGAAATCCAGGCTCCCATACTCGGGAAGCCGGGGAGGACGAATCCAGTGTTCTGCATGAAGGTGGCGGGACCATGGACATTGGATTTCGCGACCATTGACGGGAAAAAGGCGATTTCGTCCACGCACGTGGCGAGCTCCGGCACGAGGTCGCTCATCCACTTGCCGGATTCCCCGTGTTGCCGCCAGCTCCACGGGCTCTGCATGACCGGTCCGGGACTGCTCTGGAACAGCTCTACTTCGCCGCCAGGATCGAATTTCTCACCGTTGCGCTCAATGAGCAATGGCTTGTAGTCGAACATGTCGCACTGGCTCGCCGCCCCGGACATGAACAGCTGGACGACCCGCTTTGCCTTGGCCGGATGATGCAGGCCTCCGTTCAAATCGTCGCTTGCCGAGGCGGACTCGCACCCAACGAGATGGGCGAGCGCGATCGAACCCAGCCCGCCGCCCCACTGCTCGAGGAATTGACGGCGATTGAGAGGTGGCGCAGAGCTGAAGTCTATCATTGCTCTAGTCCACGAAGATGAACTCGTTGCTGTTCAACAGGAGTCGAACGGCGTTTTCCAAACCGTGCTCTTGGGCATGGGCCGCCAGAGCGGCGGTTTCTCCTTCAGTGGCGGCCCGGCCGAGCGCAATCCGGACGCCGGCATCGATCTGGGGTCCGAGGTCGTTTCCAGATGCCCGAAGGCGGTCGGCGAAACGACGTGCCTGCTCGACGATCAGCGGATCGTTGAGCAGCGCCAAGGCTTGGACGGCGGTGAGGGTGCCGCTGCGCTTGGGCACCAGCAGCGATGGATCCGCACAGTCCAGGCTCTCCATGAACGGGTCCTGCACGCTCCGGACCAGGAAACGATACACGCTGCGTCTCCGGGCAGCCGGGCTGGTCACATCGAAGCTGGCGTAGTCATAGATTGGCGAGTGATCGTCCTTGAAGTGGAAGTGCTCGGCTGACGGTCCGCCCATTTCCAGATCCAACTGGTCTCCTACAGCCAGCACGGCGTCCCGAACTGCCTCGGCATCGAGGCGCGCGCGATTCATCCTCCACAGGAATCGATTATCGGAATCCACCTTGGATCGTTCCGCGTCCGGATTTGAGGACTGCCGGTAGGCCGCGCTGGTCAGGACCTGCCTGTGAAGTGCTTTCAGCGAGCCGCCGCCATCACGAAAATCCGCTGCGAGCCAGTCCAGCAACTCCGGGTGCGTGGGCGCCGCGCCCATCCTTCCGAAGTCGTTCGGGCTGTCCACGATGCCTCGTCCGAAATGGTAGTGCCAGACTCGGTTGACGATTGAACGCCAAGTCAGCGGGTTGGAGGGCTCCGCTAGCCAATCGGCGAGCGCCATGCGCGCGGCACCTTCCCCTCCGGCTGGATCCAGTTCGAATCGAGCCGGCAGGACCGGAACCGCCCCGACAGCGCCTGGCTTGGCCCGCTCAAGCGGCGTTTCCACGCTTCCCTTGTCGAGCAAGTGGATTGGCCGTGCCTCCCACGCTGGGGTGAATCGGCCATAGGTCTTGAAATATCGCGCTGCGCTGTAGACGTACGAAGGCGCGGGAAGAGCGGCGAAGTCCGCTCTCAGGCGTTCCAGCCTGGCAACCAGCGCTTCGTAAGCACCGCGGACTTCCGCGTCCATTAGCTCGACAGCCAGCTGCTCGCGTTCGACGTTGAGTTGCTTGATGCGCGCCGCAATCTCTTTGCGGCGGGCGATTGTTTGGGGGGTGTCAACCTCACCGACCTTCGGCAAGAGGTCCTTGTTCTCTTCCGCCAGTTGGTGCTTCTCTTTGTCCAGTTGCTGGATGGCAGGGCTCGTGGCATCTGCCAGAAGCGCCTTGTACGGCAGTAACTCTTTTTCGACAGCTCCCGTGCGGAACCACAGGTCACGACCCAGCACGTGCAATTCCGGATCATCGAAGTACGGTTGCTCCGCCCGGTCCACTCCGGAAAAGACGGCCTGCAGAGCGTAGTAATCGGCTTGCCGGATCGGGTCGAACTTGTGATCGTGGCAACGTGCGCAATGCACGGTCAAGCTATTGAACGTCGACATGGTCGTCGCCACCATGTCGTCGCGGTCCAGTAATCGAGCGATCTTCTTGTCCTTCGTGCCTTCGCGCAACTCGGCGTGGCCCACGTAGTCCCAAGGCCCGGCAGCGATGAATCCGGTAGCGATCACGCCTTCTGGGTCGCTTTGCCTGAGCATGTCGCCAGCGAGTTGCTCGCGAATGAAACGGGCGTAGGGCTTGTCCTGGTTGAAGCTCCGGATGACGAAGTCGCGGTAGGGCCACGAGTTTCGGCGGGCCTTGTCCTTGTCATAACCGTGGGACTCGCCGTAATGCACGACGTCGAGCCAATGCCGTCCCCAGCGCTCGCCGTAACGGGGCGAGGCCAGCAGTCTGTCGACCAGCCGCTCGTAAGCGTCGGGCCGTGCGTCGTTGACAAACCCATCGACCTCGGTCGGGTCAGGAGGCAGGCCGCGGAGGTTGTAGCTGAGACGCCGAATCAAGGTTGTTCGATCGGCTTCCTCGGACGGGCCCAAGCCTTTCTCTGCACGCTTCGCCCACACAAATCGATCGATTTCGTTTCGGCTCCATTCGGGGTCACCATCCGGCACGCTCGGTTTGGACAGGGGTTGGAATGACCACCAAGCCTCAGCTCTGATCCCTTCGCCGCTTTGGGCAGGCGCTCCTTCCGCGATCCATTGCCGGAAGGTCCCGACCTCGGCTGCGTCCAGCGGTTCGCCCGCCAGGGGCATTGTGGGATTGGCACCCGAGATCTTGGCGATCAGCAGGCTGGCGGCGGGGTCGCCTGGCACGATGGCAGGCCCGCTCTTGCCCCCTCTGAGCATTGCTTCGCGACTGACTAGCGACAGATTCGCCTGTCCGCCCTTGGCAGGGTGACAGGCCGCGCAACGCGCTGCGACCAGCGGCAGGATATCGTTGGCGAAGTCCGTCGCGGCCTCGACGAGGGGCGGTGCCAGAGCGGAAGCGAGAAGGGCGAGGATCAGAGACGGCTGGGCGGCAAGTCCGCGCCTGGGCCTTCTCGATGAACAGTTCAACCGCTGCACACTCGAAGCCTTCAATGCGGAAATCATTGTATCCGGTCAAGGCTCTCGGCACCTCGCCTCCGATCGAGAGTTCAACCCTGCTCGCGCTCAAGTGCGCGGTTGTCTTGTGCTCCTGGCGATGCGACGGACGACTAGCGGGGACTACTGCTTGTCGGGGAGGTGCACGATAATCTCGCCCGGCTTGGACCAGCCCAATTGCTCCCTAGCATGCTTCTCTATGCCGAATTCTTCTGGAGTCATTAGTGACTGGACCTCCTCTTCGAGGGCTTGGTTCTCTTCCTTCAGGGATACGATCCGTTGTTCTAGCTTGGATTCGCTCGCCAGCGTCTCGGTGAGCGGTTGGAAGGGCCCTACACCAAAAGCATGCATCACGCCAAGCAGCAGGCCGAGGACTGGCAGTCCGTACGCCCAGATTGTCCACGGAGACATCGGCTTCCGCTGGGATCCTGGTTGTCCCTTGATCTCGATTTGGCGGCGGGTGAACGTCTCGTCCGTCACGGTTTCCCCTGTGATTGATAATACACGAACTGGAAAACAACTTCGCAATCTTGTGTTCTTGTGTGGGTGCACGACACTATGTTTGGATTTCGGCTTGGACACATGGGTTTTCGGCCCGTTCAGCCCAGAAGTCCTCGTAGTTGCCGCTGAGAACGCAGCAGCGCAGGGCGAGGATGGCGTTGGCACCGCTGACAGTCCAGTACATTCCCGAGCGCTTGAGGCGTCCGACCACCGTGCGGCAGCCGGACTCCACCACTCCGGAGCCCACGCGCCGGCCCTGGGCGCGGTACTTCGGGTAGCGCATGCGGCTGCGGTTCTTCTCGATGTAGTTGGCCAGCAATTCTAATTTTGGGCGTTCTGGCCAGTGTATGGCGGAACCACCGAGCGTTTGTGCTCGTCGGAGTGAGGCCGTTCCAGAGGCGCTGGGGCGGCTGGGAATGCGAGCCGGGTGCTCCGGGCCGCAGCGCAGCGGCCAAGCGGCGCTGGCAGGCCGGGCGAGGCACACTCCCGCTAGGCTCCCGATGGAGCCCAGCGGTGGTGGGGTGGCTGGCTCGCTGTGTCATGACAGTGCGGGCGCGGCCGCGCGGGGGTTGGCCGTGGGGGGGGCTTCCTCCAGCAGGGCCGCGAACAGCACGGTCCAGTGGGGGAAGCACTCCCGCTTGGTGAGGTAGCGCAGCTCCTCGAAGAACTCGCGCCGCGTGCCGGCCCGCTGGCGGCATCGCCGCCACAGCTGGCAGGCACAGTCCTGGACCTCGTGTAGCGCAAAGGCGAACAGGTTCAGCGTCGCGAGCAGGTTGGCCAGGCCCTTGTTCCCGTGCCCGAAATTGCGCTTGATGTTGTAGCCGTGGCGCGCCAGGCAGTTGAAGCCCTCCTCGATTTTCCATCGGGCCCGGCCTGCGCGCGCGATCGCCGCCACGTTGGCGGCCGTGACCTCCAGGCTGGTGAAGAACGTGTTGCGGTAGGTGCGCTGGCCGTTGCGCTCGATCACGAACTCGACCCAGCTGCCCATGACGGCGTCGTCGCTGTCGCGGACCGGCACTCCGTGCATCCAGCGGTAGCGGTGCCGCTCGACCTGCTGGTTGCGGTTGCGGGCCTTGATCCAGCCGGTGGAGTGGATGAAATCGTCATGCAGCACTTCTTGCAAGCGCTTGTGGGAACTGGGCTTACAGACGAAGAGGAAGTCCGCTCCGAGGTTGCGGACCAGTCGGCACAGGGACTGGCAGCAGTACAGGTCGTCGCCGAGGAAGACGGGCCGGTAGGGCTGCAGCTCGTCGATGTGGGCCGGCAGCCAGCGCTTGGCGGCGTTGCGCTCGCAGTCCTGCTTGCGGCGTTTCTCGGTCAGTTCGGGCCGCTTGGCGGCGGGGTCCTGCTGGGGCTGGACGAACTCCGGCATGAGCGGGATGACGCGGTTGTGGCCGGCGGCGACGACGGTCGCCGAGAGCATCGTATGGAAGTACTGCTCGGTCTTGTGCTTGCCGACATGGCGGGTGGAGCACTGCTCGCAACGGATGGAGTCGGAGCAGTGGATCTGGATGCCGTCGAGGGCGACGAGCAGGCGGCCGCCGAGGCGCTCGAAGGGGGCGAGGGCACCCTGCTCTTGCAGGGTGTCGAGACAGCGGGGGAACAGGTCGGCGAAACGGTCGGGGTCGAGGCCGTCAAGCAGATTGCGGATCTGGGCATCGCAGGGGATCGCCTGCACGCCGAAGAGCGTGTGACAGTTGGAACGGGCCGACTGTGTCTGCATGCGGCGCTGGAAGCTGAGGAAGGAGGGGGCTTGGAAGAAGAAGGTAGAAAGGGCGCAGGCGGCGGCATCGGCGACGGCATAGCGCTTGTTGGAGCCGCGGCGGGCATCGGGGAGCGCGGCGGCGGCCTGGCGGAAGCGGTGCAGGAGGGCAGGAGGGAATCGGAAACAAAGGCCACATTTTATGGTTGGAAACGCCACCGGAAAAGTCAAGCCCCCAGCAAATAGTCCCTTGTTTCCGGTTCCTACGATGACCGCTAACCCCTAAGAAACCCCAAATTTAGAATCGCGTGCGCCGTGGAAAGGCGCTTCCATTCAGCGGGTGCGAATCCCGTCCAGCAACTGATGCTCCGGCTGGTAGCAGCCAGGGCGGTTCATGGAGGTAACGAAATGGGCTGAAGCACTCTGGTGTCAAAGGGCCGCCTTGGGCGGCTCAGCGAGCATGCGGGCTAGAACGCGAGTGAACGCCGAGCAGGCCTCGAAACATTTAACGCGGGAGCCGACCCTTTCGTGATTAGGGGGAAGGCCGACGGCGGGTTGGGAAGAGAGCGTCACAGGCACCGACCCGCGCCCGCCGGGGTAATGGCGCTGGCACGCATGGAAGAGGAAGGAAGCAGCAACACGGGAAGCCCTGCCGGTGATGCAGCACGCATCAACCGGAGCCCCGCGAGGGGCAGGCCGGGCCGGGCAGGGTGGCGGATAGGCCCGTACTACCGCAGAGGCGGGGTAATGCCCGTGGAGGGAAGGGGCCTTGAGTGCAGAGAGGTACGGAAAGGAGGCAAGGCATGGCCACTGACGAACGTCTAACAGGGCCAGCTAGGGTTCGGAAACTCCAGACCGTGCTACATGCGAAAGCGAAGGAAGAACCGGGGCGACGGTTCCATGCGCTGAGCGACAAGATGTGGCGGGAGGATATCCTGCGGGAGGCTTTGGCGCAGGTCCGCCGGAACGGCGGCAGTGCTGGAGTGGACCGGGAGAGCTTCGTCGACATCGAGGAGCGAGGGGCGGAAGCGTGGCTCGGGGAACTGGCAAGGGAGCTGCAGGACGGCACCTACGCACCGCAACCGGTGCGACAGGTGCTGATCCCGAAGAAGCAGCCCGGCAAGTTCCGGCCCTTGGGCATACCTTGCATCCGGGACCGGGTAGCGCAGACGGCAGCCCTGCTGGTGCTGGCACCGATCATCGAAGCGGACCTGCAACCGGAGCAGCACGCCTACCGGCCGGGACGCAGCGCGAACGACGCGGTGAGCCGCGTCCACAGCCTGCTGAGGAAGGGATGCAATGAAGTGGTTGACGGCGATCTGTCGAATTACTTCGGAGAGATCCCGCACGCCGAACTGCTCCGGAGCGTGGCCCGACGCGTGAGCGACGGGCGCTTGCTGGGGTTGGTCAAGGCGTGGTTGGAGATGGCCGTGGAGGAGGATGACGGCAAGGGCGGCAAACACCGCACGAACCGGGCGCGGCAGGCACGGAAAGGGACTCCGCAAGGGGCTCCGATCTCGCCCCTGCTCAGCAACCTCTACATGCGGCGCTTCATCCTGGGCTGGAAGATGCTGGGACACGCCGAGCGCTTCCGAGCGGAGATCGTGAACTATGCGGATGACTTCTGCGTGCTCGGCAGGGCTCCGGCAGCAGCAATGCTCGAGGAAGTCCAGCGGCTGATGCGGAAGCTGAAACTGCCGGTCAACGAACGGAAGACCCGATGCCTGCGGTGCCCGGAGGAGCCGTTCGAGTTCCTCGGATACCGCATAGGACGCAACTACAGGCCCAGCGGGAAAGGACCGTATATCGGCACCCGCCCGAGCAAGGCCAGCGTCCAGAGCATCTGCCGCAAGATCAGCGAGCGGACATCGCCGCGGAGCGGGCAACTGACCCGGGAGGAAATGGTAGAACGCCTGACCCGGGGCCTAACCGGATGGGCGAACTACTTCCATCTGGGCCAGGTGAGTCCGGCGTACAACGCGATTGACCGCCACGCGGTCCGGCGGCTGCGCCAGTGGCTCTGTCGGAAACACAAGGTGAAGTCCGGGCAATACGTGCTGTTCCCGGACGCCCGGCTGTACGGTGAGTACGGCCTCGTGCGCCTGACGCAGACGACCAAGAGCCTTCCGTGGGCGAAGGCATGATCTGCACTGAAAGCCGGATGCGGGAAAGCCGCACGTCCGGTTTGACGAGCGGGGCGCGGAAACGTGGCTAGGCGAGAGGGCCAGTGAGGCACCTACACATGGCGAAAGCCGTAGGACTACCCCAAACGGCTACTGCCTCTTTGCTAAGGTGCGCGCGTCGCTCCCCGACTCTACTGGTAGTTGGCGCACTTGTTAGCTTCCTCGCAGGTGCCGGCGTGGGCGCGCAAGGCGGCGAGCAGGCCGTCGATGCGGCCCTGCTCGAGGTCGTCGCAGCGGGCGTCGGCCCAAGGCTCGACCAGCGCCTTGTTGTGGGCGCAGAGCGCCTTGGCAACCTCCCACAGCTTCTCCTTCGCGTGCCAGAGATCGACAATCTGGATCGCGCCGGGGTAGTCCTCTGAGGCGATGCGCCAGATCCAGCTGGCTCCGTCCCCCAGGATGACGCGGCGGCGGGCGAGCGTGAAGCCCCGTCGCTCGGCCTCGCGACGCATGCGCCGGGCGAACTCGCACGGGTCCGGATCGGTGTCGCGGCTGGCGGCGCTTTCGATGGCAGCGGTGTAGCTGACCGAGCCCGGGTCGCGCACGGGACGGTCCGCGTCGTCGCGCGACTCGGCCGTCCAGACGACGGCCAGCTTGACCTCGCGGGTGCGGGCGGAGCCGTCGGGCTGCTTGCCGGGGCGCCCGGCCGTCTCGCTGGCCCGGACCGGGACGCCGGTGCCGTCGACGCCGAGATACGCCGTCGGGGCGGGAGGCAGTGCCGGCGCGTCCGGACCGAGCCGCTCGCGGGCGGCAATCTCGCGGCCCAGGGCCGCGGCAGTGCGCTGCACGTGCTTGGTGCCCACCCGTACGCCGGCGAGGTCAGCGAGCAGTCCGCTGGCCTGGGCGAAGCTGACCAGCGCGGCGCCCGCACCGGTCATGCGGGTCACGCCCGGTGACAGGTCAGTGCGGGCCATGCCCAAGGCCCGGTCGCGAGGGAAATAGCCGTGGTGGCAGTCCGGGCAGTGGTAGTAAGCCCGCTGCAGGGTCAGCGCGCCCAGGACGGTTTCAAAGGTCTTGGCACGGCGGCCGGCGTAGTGTGCGGTCTGCCCGCAGGGGCAGGGCTGGTGCGGGCCGCATTGATCGCCGAGGTCGTCGCTGAAGCGCCGTTCGACCGCCCGTGCGGCCAGTTGCAGCGCCCGTTGGCGCAGACGGGTCTCGAGGGCCTCGAAATCGATGGAGTCGGCGGCCCCGGGAGCTACGAAGCGGGCGATCTCGGCTTCGATGGCGGGGACGAACTCCTGCGCGCAGGCTTTTTTTTAACGGCCGCTGGGCGGAGGCCGGGCCGACGCTTTGGAGCCGGGCATCGGAGAGTTGCTCGCTAACCTCGATCAGTTCGCCAGTCAGGCGGCGCAGGCGCTGGCATTCGGCGACTTCGGCGCGCAGCACCTCGGCATGCCGGGCGGAAAAGGAGCGGGTGGTCTGCTTGCCGGCCGAGTTGCAAACGAGGCGGAAGTAAGGGCCGTGACCGCGATCGCCCTGCTGCTGGCAATGGCAGGCGGGGCGGCCGCACTTGGTGTAGATTTCGCTCACAGTGCCGGGGCGCAGTTCGCCGATGGCGCTGATGCTGGCCAGGATACTGGCGCGTCTTTGCTGCAGGGCAAGGATGGTTGCAGAGAGGGGAGCGGGGGCGGCCATGTCTTGATAATATCACTTATCAAGACATGGCCGCCCCTCGGCGATGGAAGCACAAGGAGTTCCAAGGTCAGTCCCGCAAAATCAGGCCGGGATCAAAATGATGTCATGCACCCATCTTGTGTTCAGAAGGTTGCGGTATTCGCGCTGACACCTCCCTGCGTCGATTCCTTGCTATAGTTCTTGCGCGATCATGACCGGATCGAAGGCTATGCGGATGATTGGCCGGAGGGGCTTCATGCGTTCGGGACTGGTGGCTGGCAGCCTCAGTCTGACCGCGATTTCCGCGTCGCAGCGAAGATTTTATACCGCGTTCGTCCCAGGCAGCCTCGGTGTCGCCGCCGACCAGGCTCTCGCGATCAAGCTGGCGGCGGAGCATGGCTTCGACTCGGTGCAGCCATTCCCGCAAGACTTGCTCCGTGACGGTGTCGGGCGGCATGTCGAAGCACTGAAGAAACACCAGCTGCGTTGGGCCGCCGCCGGCCTGCCGGTCGAGTTCCGCAGGGGTGACGTTGAGTTCGAGGAGAGCTTGGCGGCGCTGCCCCGGCAGGCGGACGCGCTACAGGCCGCGGGCGTGACGCGAGTTGGCACATGGCTGCGGCCGTCCAGCGACTCGCTGACCTACATGCAGAATCTGAAGCGCACAGCTGTGCGCTTGCGCAAAGTAGCAGACAGGCTGCAGGACCGAGGTCTGCGTCTCGGCCTCGAATATGTAGGCACCAAGCGCAACTGGACGGCGATGCGCTTTCCGTTCGTCCACACGATGGCCGAAACGAAGGATCTGATTGCCGAAATCGGCGCGAGCAATGTCGGCATCGTGCTTGATTCGTGGCATTGGTGGACCTCTGGCGAGACTGGGGAGGACATCAGGGCGTTGTCGAATTCCGATGCCGTGTCAGCGGACCTCAACGACGCGCCTGCCGGAATAGAACGCGACCAGCAGTACGACAACCAGCGCGAACTACCGCTCGCTACGGGCGTGATCAACATTCGGGAGTTTCTCGAAGCGCTGGTAGCGATTGGCTATGACGGGCCAATTCGTGCCGAGCCGTTCAACAGGGAACTCAGGGAGATGGAAGACGGCGAGGCCAGCCGCATTGCGGGCCAAGCGATGAGCAGAGCCTTCGCTCTCGTGGACTAGCTCCTTGGATCCGGCGACCGGCTTCGCCGCTATCCCAGGGATTGCTTTGCCGGGCACTGAGGAGCGCTGTCCAAGCACTTCCGAATCGCCGCTCCTATGCGAGAATGACCAAGGAAGAGGATGCATTGAGCAAGACACGCTCACGTTTGCTCTGCGGTCCCCTCGGTGTCTTGCTGTGCTGTCCTGTCCTCGGGCAGCCATGGCCCTCAATTTCGTGCACTGCGGCTGCGTTGCCGCAAACGGTGTATGCGGAGGGTATCGCCGAGCCTCTGGCGGACATATTTCTCGCATGTAAGTCGGACCCGGTTTCGGTACCCGCCGCTGCTGGCAGCCTCCGTGTAGAGGTCTCGGTTTCGCTGAATGCAAGCGTCACGAATCAGATCACGTCCGCTGAAGGGGCCCACGGAATTGCTGATGCCGTGCTCGTCATTAACGGCAATAACTGTGCTAGCCCGGCGGCGACTGGATCGACATTCGGATCGTGCGGGGCACGATCCAGCGAGGTCCAGGACCCGCAGCTCGGCCGCCTGACGGCTGTGAATTCGCTCACTTGGTCTGACGTTACGCTCCCGCTTGGCACCGACGGCCAGGCGAACGGTGAGCCGCAAGTTGCCGAGTTGCGGATTCGCGGCATCCGAGCGAACGCATCCCAGCTTCAGCTGGCCACGGGAGCAGTCCCGGCGGGAGTGCCAGTAACGGCATCGCTCTCAATCCGCTCGGACACCGGAATAGCACTGCGAAACAGCGTCCTGCGGCTCGCAAATCCTGTTGCTGGTCTTGGGCTTGGAATCCAAGGAGAAGATACCGCTTCCGCGTGCTTGGGCAATGAACGCGGACGCGCAACCGTCCATCTGCGCGAGGGGTTCGCAGGCGCATTCCGGACCGGCGTGCCCACGGCCGAGGGCGCGAGTTCTTCCTCCGCAACTCGAGTTCGGCTAGAGTTTAGCGAGATCCCCGAGGGCATCTCGCTAAACCTGCCTTCCTCAGTGGCTTGCCACCAGCCTGAGTTCGATGGAAGCACGTCGGCAGATCGTGACGCTCTCGTAATTGGCTTGGTGACCGGCCACTCCGGCGCGGGCCTTGGTGGCAGTGCGGCTTCCGGTTCTGGGGCGGCAGCAACGATGATGCCCGTCGTGCTCGATGGAGGGAGCGGCCAAGCCTTCTACGAAGTGCTTTCCCATGACCCCCTCAAGGTCGAAGATTGCCATGTTCCGGTGGAGTTCGAAGCGGACTCCGGCCGTGTGGCGAATGCCCGGGCCAAGGTCACGGCCAGCTTCACGCCGCAGAGCACCGTACTTGCTGCCAGTGAGGAAGCGCCAATTCCTCGTTTCGCGGCTCCATCCGGTTTCGATGAGACCCGCCTCGGCCTGGCGGCTTGCGGAACGACTCTGCTCTTCCCGTTCGTCTCCAACCAGGGGGGATTCGACACCGGCGTCGTGATCACTCATGGATCGCTTCGTGCCCTGAGCGGGACACAGGGATCACAGGCTGGCTCATGCCAGCTGCACTACTACGGGTCGACGGCGGAAGGTGAGGAAGTGCTGCTGGTGCAGACCTCCACCCCGCTCAATCCTGGCCAGCAGCTTGTGTTTACCGTCTCCGGCGGAAACTCCGTGCAGAACATCTTGGGTACCGAGCAGTACCAAGGATACGTGGTGGCTGTCTGTGGATACCCGGGCGCCCGAGGGTACGCTTTCATCTCTGACGGGTTCGGCGCAATACCCGACCTTGGGATGGGCTACCTTGCACCTGTTGTCGAGGTGAATTCGGATGGCAAGCGGCTCGTCTCACGCGAGGCTGGCCGATGACCGGGAGCGGCCTGCCAAGCTGGTGCAGAGTCCCAGCCGTAGCTGCGATGCTCCTGTCGACTCCGTGCCTGTTCGCGCAGTCCGGATCCCCTGTTCCCAGTGCGGAAGTCGGCGTGATCCGCTGCTTTGCGTCGTCGGCTCCTCCGCTCGTGCGTGGCGAGGGCGTGAGCGAACTGGTTGGTGACATCTTGATCACGTGCCACAACGTCGCTCCTTCATCCGGTTTCGAGCCGCGAGGGTACTTTGAAGCGGACTTGGCGGTTTCCCTCAACGCGGCTAGCAGCAACCGAACGGACTACGGGCTGGGACCGACCGTGACAGACGCCGTGCTGGCCATCAACGAGAAGCATTGTGACAACCTCGGCGCGGAGCGCAGATTCACCGATTGTGCTCGCGGCAACAGCACTGTGCAGGACCCATTGCTTGCTCGGCGAGATCCGTTGGACCCCGGCAGGCTCCGCTGGGATCGGATTGCCATTCCGATTCCCGGGGCGGCAATCGGGGGGGAGAACTCAATGGCAGAACCGGTGCCGGACTGCAGAGGGAGGATTGGCGTCGAGGGGGGGTGCCATCCGTGGACGACCACAATCCGGCTCACGAACATCCGCGTCAACGCAGCCGAGATGGGTGCCAGCGCGGAACCGGGCGCGACGGCCCTTGCGGTCCAAGCCTACTTGTCGCTGAGGTCGTCCGACGTGCCCGTCGAGCTCGAGGGCAGCGTCCTGACCGTTGCCGCGGCAGCTCCGGGGATCCGCGTGAACGCGAGCGTTCCGGAAGCTGACCGTCTCTGTTCCCATCTCGAGACTTCTGCCGAAGTCACGATCACTGAGGGATTCGCATACGCATTCAAGACGGAAGCCAAGGCTAGCTTCAGTCCGGGTGATCCGGGATGGGAGGAAGCCTACTACCCGGGGCAAGGAGCCTCCGGAGATTCCTCGATGGCGCTGTCAGGCACCCGCATCCGCATCGAACTGTCTGGACTTCCCGATGGGGTTTCCGTTTCGGTCCCGACCACTGTGGCGTGTGCCAGCCCGGCCACCTCAGAGGCGTTGGCGCTCGGACTTGTCGATGGCGCTGATGCGAACGGTCTCGGAGGGAGCGTTGCATTCGGCCAGTCGCTTGATCGCAATGTGTCAATGTCCGGAGCGACCGGAACGGCCGTGTTCTACGAAGTGGCTCGTGCCGACCCCTTGGCCATTGAGCAATGTCGGATCCCTGTGAAATTGACGCGTTCCGCGGGATCGGCCGAGATGATTCAAGGCAGCGACGTCACGGTGAGGGCGAGCCTTGCGCCGGTTGGGCCGAGGTCCGCCCGGCAAGACGTGCGATTCGTCGAATCGAATCCAGTGCCCCGTCCCCGGCTTCGGCTCAATAATTGCGGAACGTCTCTTTTGTTCCCGTTTGTTACGAACCGCGCGAATTTCGACACCGCCATCGTGATTACTAATACGTCGGCTGACCCGCTCGGGTCGCGGTTTCAGGCCGGGCGCTGCCGGATGCAGTACCACAATTCGGATGCGGCGGGCCAGGTCGCAGTCGTCGCTCAGACGTCAGTGGAGCTCGCAGCGGGCAAGAATCTCGCATTTACCCTGTCGGACGGCAATGCTTTGCAGGGCGTGGACGCGGTCACCGACTTCCAGGGGTATCTGGTAGCTGAGTGCGGCTTCCAGCACGCGCAGGGCTTTGCGTTCGTTACCGAACAGATCAACGGAGCGGCCATCCTCGCCCAAGGGTACTTGGCGGAGATCGTCCAGGGCTCCCAAGAGGCTGGCGCGACGCCTGCTGGTCCGTAGCGAGCGGCCCGGGCCCGGACAGGGGATCCTGCGCACAAGACGGTCTTCCACGGCCTTGGGCAGGACAACGTATGTCATCCGATCTGATGCTGGCACGGACTTGAACTTCGCCAGAACCGTCGGGCTCAGCCGGTCGCGCAAGCCGGATTTACGCACTTTGATAAATTAAGCAAAGGGATGGAAGCAACATCATCGATGGCCTCGGAGATCCTTCCTCCGCAAGCAGCGGACGTTCGTGAGATCGGTCGCCGGGTTGAAGCCGAAGCGGCCGTGATTGCGACCGTGCGTCGTGAGATCGGAAGGGTCATTGTCGGTCAGGAAGACCTCGTCGACGGATTGCTGCTCGCTCTGCTCTGCAATAACCATGTCCTCATCGAGGGAGTGCCGGGATTGGCCAAGACGCTCTCGGTGACGACACTGGCCAAGACGATCCAAGCGTCGTTCAGCCGGATTCAGTTCACGCCGGACCTGCTGCCCGCGGACCTGATCGGCACAATGATTTACTCTCCCGCCGATGGAGGGTTTAGCACCAAGAAGGGTCCGATCTTTGCCAACGTCGTCCTGGCCGACGAAATCAATCGTGCCCCGGCGAAAGTGCAAAGCGCACTGCTCGAGGCGATGCAGGAACGCCAGGTCACGATCGGCGAACGAACATACCGGCTAGAAGACCCCTTCTTGGTGCTGGCGACCCAGAACCCGATCGAGCAGGAGGGCACCTACCCGCTTCCGGAAGCCCAAGTCGACCGGTTCATGCTGAAGCTCCGAGTGGGGCACCCCACCCGTGATCAGGAGCTCGAGATCCTGCGCCGGATGGCGCGGTCGAGCGTGGAACACACGGTAGAACCGGTGCTCTCGCCCGATGACATCGTTCGCTTGCGGCAACTGGCGGACTCCATCTACATGGATGCCAAGATCGAAGAGTACATCGTCGACTTGGTCGAAGCGACGCGTCGGCCCGATGCCTATGGCTTGGAGATTGCCGAGTGGATCAGGCATGGGGCATCGCCGCGGGCCACGATCTACCTGGCAATGGCTGCGCGCGCCCACGCCATGCTCCAGGTCAGGGGGTATGTCACCCCGCAAGACGTCAAGTCCGTGGCGCAGAACGTATTGCGGCATCGCGTGATGGTGACGTACGAAGCCGAGGCCGAGGAACTGGATTCCGAAGACATCGTCCGGCAGGTGCTGGACGGCGTCGAAGTCCCCTAGCTCTCCGCCTGCGGCGCGTCTTCTGCCAGCGATCACAGGCCCATGGATATCAAGGACTTCACCCGAAGCATCGCCAAGAAGATCCGCCTGATCGAAATCCAGACCGACAAGGCCGTTGACGACGTTCTGGCTGGCGAGTACCACAGCGTATTCAAGGGCACTGGCATGGAGTTCGAGGAGGTGCGCGAGTACGCTCCGGGCGACGAGATCCGCAGCATCGACTGGAATGTCACGGCCCGGATGGGCAAGCCATTCGTCAAGCGCTACGTTGAGGAACGAGAACTGACAGTTTGGCTCGTCGTGGACCTGTCAGCATCAGGGTCGTTCGGCAGCCGCGGCCAGCTCAAGAACGAGGCTGCCGCGGAGTTTTGCGCCCTGCTGGCCTTCGCCGCGATTCGCAACAACGACAATGTCGGTCTGATCGTCTTCACCGACCGGGTCGAGCTCTCGATCGCTCCCAGCAAGGGCCGCACTCACGTGCTGCGATTGATCCGCGAACTGCTGCGTTTCGAGCCGGAGGGACACGGTACCGATCTCGCTACCGCGCTTGAGTTTCTCGGCCGGGTCACCCACAAGCGCGGCGTGGTCTTCCTCGTTTCCGACTTCCTCACCGCCAAACCGATCGAGGAGGACTGCGGCAAGCAGCTACGTGTCTTGGCTCGCAGGCACGATCTCGTCGCGGTGGTTGTCGGCGACGCCCGCGAGCAAGAACTGCCGGACGTCGGACTGATCGAGCTTCAGGATGCCGAGACTGGCGAGGCAGTCCTTGTCGACACCTCGAGTGCCCAGGTCCGCCGGGCCTATGCCGCCAACGCGCGCGAGCGCACCGAGCGCCGACGGGACTTCTTTCGCGCAACCGGCATCGACGACGTCGAAGTGCTGACCGGTCGGGACTACGTCCGCGATTTGCGGAAGCTCTTCCAAAGGCGAGGCAGGCGCCGATGAGGGGGCTGAAGATGTTCTCCGGGCGTCGTTGTCGTGTCGCACTGCTGCTGGCCCTGTCAGCGGTACCGCACTCCTGCGGCACCGCTGATTCGGGCGATAGTGATCTCGCTGCAGCGATCACCCAATCCCATGAGCTGGGAGACCTCCGGCTTGAACTGACGCTGGACAAGGCGGTGCTGACGACCGTCGAGAGCGCTCTGCTGCGGCTCGAGGTCGAGTGTGCTGAGTCCGATTCGATCGAATTCCCGGACATAGGGGATGGGTTCGGGGAGTTTGCGGTGACCCAGGCACAGACGCTGCCGACACGCCTCGTTGAAGGTGGCCGGGTCGTGCAGGGCCGCGAGTTTGAACTCCAGCCATTCCTGCCGGGTGAGTTCGAGCTCCCGTCGCTGACCGTCATTTCGAACGGCGCGGACGAGATTGCCACGGACCCGTTCGCAGTCTTGGTCGAAAGCGTGCTGGAAGATCCCGAGACCGCGGAGTTGCGAGACATCGGCGAGCCCGTGGACATTCCCGTACCTTGGTGGTGGTGGGCGCTCGCGGTGTTGGTGCCTTGCGTGGCATTGGCGGCACTGGGATGGTGGTGGCATCGTCGGCGCCAGGCGCAATCCGCTCCGCGCCCCGTCCCTGCGCACGAGAGGGCGCTGGCCGCGCTGGACACGCTGCTCGGCGAGAACTTGCTCGCAGATGGCTATCTGAAGCTGTTCTACCGGCGCTTGTCGGATATCGTGCGCCACTACATCGAGGATCGCTTTGGGTTACGCGCTCCCGAGCAGACAACCGACGAGTTTCTCGCGGGCCTGGCGAATGCCCCGCAGATCCGCAACGACCACCACCAGCTGTTGCGGCGATTCCTGCGGCAAGCCGATATGGTCAAGTTCGCCAAGTTCCAGCCGGGATCGGACGAAACAGGGGGTGCGGTCGACGCCGCCCGCCGGTTCATCGAGCAAACGGTTCCGGATGACTTGGTCCTCCCAAACGATCGTTGAGGTCCCGGCCTCCCACGGCGCCGGCCCTCCGGCACCCCCACCCGAGCGCTACGGCATCACCCGCACGTACTTCTGCAGCACTCGGCGAAACGGTTCGCCAGCATAGAGATTGCCATTGTCGTCGGCCGCAACGAATTCCGCCCCGCTGCCCCGGGTGCTGCGCGGGTCGCCCCAAGGGAAACGGACGAAATAGCGGATCCAGCCCATCTTGGCATCTCCGATTCGCAGTCCCATCTCCCAGCCCGGGTTCTGAACGTCGTCAGACTCGGAGTCGGCGACGTAGATGTTGTCGTGGCCGTCGAACGAGATCCCGCTCGGACGCCCGAACTGCGTCCATGTCGCAAGATGTTGCCCCTCTTGGTCAAAAATCTGGATCCGGTTGTTCTCCCGGTCGGCCACGAAGAGCCGTCCGCGCGAATCGATTGCGAGCGCATGAAGCACGTGGAACTCGCCAGGGCCGTAGCCAGTCTTGCCCCAGGACTTGATGAACCGGCCGTCCTTCGCGAACTTGACCACACGATTGTTGCCGTTTGCGTAGTGGCCGTCCGCGACGAAGATCGAACCATCGTCCGCCACCACGACATCAGCGGGGGACCTGAAGTGATCCGGTCCGTCGCCCGGCACCCCAGACGTTCCGAGGGTCATCAGCACCTCGCCGGTTGGGCCGAACTTGATGACGCGGTGTCCCCGCTCTCCCTTCGGCACACGAGAGGCGTTCGCCGCGTCGGTGACCCACACGTTGCCGTCCGGATCCACATCGATGCCGTGCGGCCAAATGAACATGCCGCCGCCGAAGCTCTCGACTGCCGCGCCCGTCTCCAAGCTGAATTTCACCACGGCGTCAAGGTCGGAGTCGAGACATTCGTATCCGAATTTCTCCGGACCGGCATCGCAGCGAATGACTGCCCAAACGTGCTTTTGGTCGGGGTCAATGACGACGCCCCCAATTGCTCCCGGATTGCGGCCCTCGGGCAACTTTGCCCAATCCTCCACCATCCGGTAGGGGTTCGGGTAGGGCTGCGCGGGCAACTGTAGGCCGGCGCCTACCATCGCAAACAGCGCTAGCAATCGCGTCAAGCGGGATCGGCTTTCTCTCAGCATGAATGCACCTCGCTCCAACAAGAATGCCAGAACCGGACTGGAATGCGTAGCGCAGTCCGAGTTGAAGCCCGCGCCGCCCCTTGCGGACGGCGCGAGCCTCTGCAGTAGCCGGCAGGCCGAACTATCCTTGCGCGGAGCCGGAGCAGCTTGAATAAGTCCTTGACCTCGAGGGCTTTGAGCGCAATCTTATCGGCAGTTCTCAAGACCTCGCGGAGTCTCGAGATTCGGAGTCCGGTTTAGAATTGGGGGCACTGTGAGGAGGTGTCCGATGACATTGCGACAGCTATTGCCTCTCTTGCTGCTGATTCCGGCCTCGGTTCAGGCGGAAACGGTTCAGTACTGTGTTCTGTTCGGCGTCGACGAAGAGGAGCCCGCCCGCTGGGATGGGTCGATTGAGGCGACGGGCGCGCGTATCCTCGATGTTTCCGGCTGGCGATTGGGACGCAATGACTCGGTCAGCGAGTCGGGGTGGAGGCTCGCGACGCGACGGGTGGCCCTAACCCGCGGGAATACGAACACGGATCGGTACCCCGCACTTGAAACCGGCGTGTACGTTCTCGCGGACACTCTCGACGCCGACCCGCTGTTCCAGATCCGGACCGAGCAGGGCGACACCTCGTTCCGGCCTTCTGACGTGGCGTTCGGAGCTCCCAAGCTGCTGATGGGAGGGCGCGTGTCCGTCGAGCGGATTCCAGTCGTGACAGTGCTCACAGACTCAGCGGAAGAGCAGGACCTGCCAGCTACGGCTGTGAACGGCGACACCGTGTACATGGCTTACGTCGAGTTCACGCACGGGGATAGAGGGCAGAGGTGGCGACGCCAGCTACAGTCCGAACCCGACTCCTTCGATCCTCTGGCCCGGCCAGCTGGAGGCGATCGCGTGTGGCTGCGGGAGTACTCGACCACCGAGGGGGCCTGGGGAGCGCCGGAACCTGTCAGCGAAGGGGGCGAGGACATCTACGGCGCGGCGGTCGCGGTCGACGGCGACGGGCGCGTTTGGGTCGTCCGGTCCAAGAACGTGGGCGGGAACTTTGACATCTACGCCAGTTTCCGCTCTGGCGGGCAGTGGTCGGCCGAGCGGCGGGTGACAAGCCACCCCGGGTCCGATATCAGTCCCGCCGCGGTGACTGCTTCCGACGGGGCGGTGTGGATCGCATGGCAGGGCTATCGCGGAAGTTTCGATGCCTTGGTTGCGCGGCAGATGGCCGACGGATTCTCTGCGGAGCAAAGAGCCTCGGTTTCCGAAAAGAGCGACTGGGCCCCTCAGATCGCGGCTGGCGGAAACGGCGATGTCGCCATTACCTGGGATACCTACGACAGCGGCAACTATGACGTTTACGCGCGACGACTGTCCTATGACCGCGAAATGCAGATGGATGGTCCTGTCGCGGTGGCTGCCAGCCCTCTGTTCGAAGCGCGTTCAAGCGTCGCGTTCGATTCGGAAGACCGACTCTGGGTCGCGTACGAGGAATCGCACGCCGGATGGGGCAAGGACTACGGCGCCTACGAGACCACGGGTTCCGGGCTCTATCAGGACACGACCGTCCGAGTGCGCGTGCTCGAGGGCGGGCGCTTGTACGAGCCGGCTGCTCCCGTTGCGAACGTATTCGAGGTCCTGCCCGCGTCCAACCCGGACAACCGTGGCATCGTCCGGCAGGCGTGGGATCCGGCTCACGGCTTTCAACCCGATCCGGGACTGGCTGCGCTCCGGGCTCCGAGCAGGACGCCGTATCCGCGCAGCAAGATTGCTCGCGAAGGGTATCCCCGGCTGGCGATCGATGATTCGGGAAACGTCTATTTGGCCTTTCGGACTTCAGCGGGCGACATCTGGGGGCCGTTGGGAACCGTCTGGTTCGAGCATGCCGCGCGGTTCGATGGCCAAGCTTGGGAGGGACCGGTCTATCTCGGACGTTCGGACGGGATTCTTGACCAACGGCCTGCCCTGGCGGCCATCGGTGCCGGAAAGCTATTGATCGTCGGCACGACGGACCATCGCTTCACAGAGGCTGCGCGGCGCAACGCGAATGGAAAGGACTTCGACTACGACCTGATCGCGTACGAGTACAAGACCGGACCCGCGACCGGAACGTACCAGCTTGAGGCGCTGCCAACCGAGAAGCCGGCCGGACCGATCGTCGATGTGCGGGACGAACTCGAGCAGGTCGCGATGATGCGGAACTACCGGGCTGCCATTGGCGGCGAGGATTTGCGGATCATGCGCGGTGAGTTTCACCGTCACACCGCAATCAGCGGTGACGGGGCTCGAGACGGCGGCATCGTTGACGCCTGGCGCTATCTCATCGACGCGTCCTACATGGACTGGGCAGGCTGTTGCGATCACGACAACGGCTATCGCGAGTACCCGTGGTGGCGCACGCAGAAGCAGTCGGACGCCTTCCATTTGGGCGGCAAGTTCGTGACGCTGTTCAGCCACGAACGCAGCGTGCGCTATCCCGAGGGTCATCGCAATCTGCTATTCGCGCAACGCGGGATTCGCCCGCTTCCCCGGCTGCCCAGAACCGCCGAGGATTCGCCCGCCGAGCCCGCTCCTGACACCCAGATGCTGTACCGCTATCTCCGGAGATACAAAGGACTCGCCGCCGTCCATACTTCCGGGACAGGCATGGGCACGGATTGGCGCGACAACGATCTACCGCGTCAGGATTCGGTTAGAGATTGAGAATCTGTTGATATAGCTGGATTTACCCGCATCCCAGTTCCGCATACTGTGTCATTTTCCGACACCGAACCCCCTGGTTCCCCGTGATTTAGCTTGGTTCCCGTCCTCCCGGACGGGTCTCGATGCCCTATTTTGATATTGTATAATTCACTTTCGCCAATAAATATTATATAGTATCATCATGCCCCGGCGCTCCCCCGACTTGCTCGTCCCCCTGCTGGCTTCCACCTCACCCGTCACTCTCGAACAACTCCAGCATGCCCTCGGCCAAGCCTCCCGGGCCACCACCTTCCGCTACCTCCGCCAGGTCCGCCACCTCCGCAGCTACAACCACAACGGCCGCTTCTACACCGACCGCGACCCCGATCGCTTCGACCGCTTCGGCCTGCTCTCCATCGGCGACGTCCACTTCTCCCGCGACGGCTCCCTGACCGCCACCGTCGAGCGCTGGCTCGGCGAATCCGAGGACGGCTTCACCGACCAGGAACTCGGCGACCTCCTGCACGTCTCGGTGTACCCCTTCCTGCTCGCCGCCGTCCGGCAGCACCGCGCCCTCCGCGAGCGCCTCGGCGGCGTCTATGTCTATTTCTCGGCCGATCCCCCGACCGCCGACCGGCAACGCCGCGCCCGCCAGGCCGCCGACCTGGCCGGCACACTGGACCCGGCGATCATCATCGCGGTGCTGCTCGTGCTGGTCCGCCATCCCGGCTCCCGGCCCGGGCAGGTGGCCCGCCGCCTGCAGGGGCGCTCCCCGCCGATCCCGCTGGGACAGGTCCAGGCCGTGTTCGAGCGCTTCGAGCTCCACCGGATCGGCGAAAAGGGGGGTCTACCGCCTCCTGACGCTGCTGCTGGAACAGGCCCGCGACGCGGGCTGGTCCGGCGACAGGATCGCCCGTGCCACGCTCGTCGGCGGGGCTCTGCTGATTCCGACGAATTTGAACGCCGTTCCGATTCAATTTGAACACCTCGGAGCGAAGCGACGCTAACACGCTCAGGATGCCCTGCCCATGGCGCCTCCGTCAAGGGGATTCCCAGCGTACCGGGAAGAATTATTCACCATCATCCTTTCTCTCCTTTCCACTTCTCCCTATGCCGCGAGGGGACGAGTGGCTCCCGCACTCTGCCTGTGCCAAATCTGGCCAGGCACGACCTCCCGCGCAGGGTTGGTAGTGGTATTGGTAAGACCTGCCATTACCCGCCGCCATAACTTTGCCCGTCACGCCGGTTCGGACCCGTGCCGACCGGAGACCGCAGGTTCTGCTCGCAGCGACGCAGGTTGTGCTCCAAGTGCTGCCAGTAGGATTCCGGGAACTGCTCGCGCTGCACTTCGAGCAGTAGCGGCTCGAAGTACCGCAGCGCGCGGATCGCTTGCCCGCCATCGCGGCCGAGCAGCGACAGCGACTTGCGCACGCTGCCCAGCAGGATCGCCCGCCGCACCGTGGACAACGGCACGCCGTGGGTCTGCCAGGTCCGGGCCAGGCGCTCATCGGCGGGGCCGAAACCCGCCTGCACGCAGACGGGTGCGAGGAACGCCTCGCGCACGGCGCGGACATAGTCCTGCACGCCAGCGCCGGGCCCGTCCCCCACCACCGGGCCCGACGCCTCGTAAGGCCAGTACGCGGCCCGCACGACCAACACCGAGCCAGCGTGCTGGTTCGGGGCGTTCGCGAGCTCGCACACACCGGCCCGCACCAGTTCGCGCAGATGGCGTCCGAGGCTGCTGCGGCTCTTGCCTAGCCTCCGCGCCAGCCCGGCCCGCTCGAACGCGACCTGGAGTGGCGATGATTTGGTGGACGGAGGGGATTGCGTGATAGGCAGGGGGGTGTTGGACTGAGAGGGCGGGGGCAAGGAGGCCCCAGTCGATGAGCAAAGCAAGCAATGTGAAGGCCTATCCGAAGGAAGCCGGGAAAAGGTTGTGCAGTTGGTGCAAGGCGGGGATCGCAGTCAGCGGGAGGTGGCCGAGGAATTCGGGATCTCGACGGATTCGGTGCGGCGCTGGGTGCAGCAGGCGGAGCGCGACCAAGGCAGTCGGCAGGACGGGCTGCGCACGAGCGAGCGCGAGGAACTGAGCCGGCTGCGGCGGGAGAACCGGCAGCTGCAGATGGATCGGGAAATCCTGTCACCTCCGCCGTGGCCGGCCCCACCCAAGGCAGCGGCCTGGTTCGCTCGGGAGACCAATTCGACCCGCTAGCGGTGTTCGAATTCGTAAGAGCGAATCAGGGTCGCTATCGGATCGCCTGCATGTGCCGTTTGCTGGGGGTCTCCACCAGCGGGTATTACGGGTGGCGGGTGCGGTCGCCGAGTCGGCGGGCGCAGCAGAACAAGGAGTTGAGCCGACGGATCGCGGCGATCCACGCCGAGTCGCGGCAGATCTACGGGGCGCGCCGGGTGTGGGCGGAGCTGCGGGCACAGGGCGTGACGGTGTCGCGGCGGCGGGTGGCGCGGCTGATGCGGGCGCTGGGCTTGCAGGGGGTGACACGGCGGAAGCGGCGTTGCACGACCCGCAGGGACGCGCAAGCGGCCGTGGCGCCGGACCGGGTCCAGCGCCGTTTCGAGGCCTCGGAACCGAATCGCTTGTGGGTCGCTGACATCACGTATGTGCCGACACTGGAAGGGTTTGTGTATTTGGCGACGGTGCTGGACGTGTTCAGCCGGAAGGTTGTGGGCTGGGCCATGAGCGCGCGCCAGACGGTGGATCTGGTGCAGTCGGCGCTGGGGATGGCGGTCACGGCGCGGGCCGCGCGCGTGGTATTGCATTCCGACCGCGGTAGCCAGTACACGGCGCTGGTGTTCACCCGGCAGTGCGCCGCAGCGGGCATCGAGCGCTCGATGGGCTCGGCGGGCGACTGTTTCGACAATGCGATGGCCGAAAGCTTATTCGCCACGGTGGAATGCGAGTTGCTGCAGCGCGTCGAGTTCGCGACCCGCGCGGAGGCGGAACTCGAGATCTTCCGTTTCGTGGAAGGTTTCTACAACCGGAAACGCCGCCATTCAGGGCTCGGCTATCTCTCGCCGGTGGAATTCGAGCAGGCCTGGCACACCCAGCAGGCGGCGGCCTGACCCAGAGCCAGCCAAGGGCGCGGCGACAATCGCGCCGGGCTGTTGCACTTGCCGTGTGTCTCGATCCCGTCTGGGAGGGCAGCGGGCAGGTAATGGTAACGGTAAGACGGTCGGATCCTACCATTGCCAGCGACCGTGCCTGGCCAGATTTGGCACAACCAAGGCCACCCGGGGCCGGTCCGGACGCCTACTTCGAGACTGCGGAGGAGAAAGCGAAGAGAGGGGATGATGAAGAGGATGTCGCCTTGACTTCTCCAGGCCCTCTACGCCACCATGGTGCCGCCCTCTTCGGAGTCGCTACCCTCTGCCGCACCCTCAACTGTCCACCACTTCGTAGCCATCCCACCTCCACCTGCTGCTGCACCAGCCTGCACGGCACCGAGTAGCGGTGCCTCTCGACCTCGATGTGATAGTCGATGTTCACCCGTGCCAGCGACCACTCCGCGTACTCGTAGCGCACCGCCGGCAAGGGCCGCAGCGCCGGCCGGTCCAGTTGCTCGAACAGATCGCGCCGCGATTCCGGCCGCCTCTGGAACGGCTTCCCGTTCAGCCTTGCCCGCCCCTCCCGTAGCGCTTCGTTGACCTCCGCCAGACTCGTGAAACGCCGGTGCCGCAAGACCTCCAGCAGCCCGGTCTCCACCAGCTGCACGCATTTTTCTGCCTTCGCCTTATCGAAGGTTCCCGAAAGCAAGCAAGCCCGAACGAGCGGGAATGCCGGACGAGGTTGTCGTCACCCATCCCCACCATCCGCTACGCGGGCGGTCGTTCCCGTTCTACTCGCGGGTGACGACCGGAGGCGTGCGCCTGGTCCGCTGCGTCCGGGAGGACGAAACCCTGCTGACGCTTCCGGTTGCATGGACCAGCTACCGGCCGGCGGATGATTTCGAGCGCGCCTCGGCGGGGCGCTCCCTGTGGCGCGCCGACGATCTCGCGGCGCTGAGGGCGGTGGTGGACTCGTTGCGGGAGCGGGGAGGATGCGATGATCAGAAATAAGTATGAGTGTTTTTCACAAATTAGGGCGGAATCCGTCTATTTCTGCTCTATCATCAGTGTATATTCCGGCATTGCGACCATCATGATCGTCTTTATTTATAATAATATATCCCGCAGGAACTCCCATGCAAGACCCGCTCTCCAGCAAGCCGGACCGCCTCCGCCAGACCGGCCTGCTCAACCCGCACCCCGAACGCGTCCGCGACTCCCGCTTCGCCGACAGCGATTTCTTCGATCCCCGCGACAGCCTCCAGGTGCGCTACGAGATGGTCCGCCTCGTGCGCCTCGACAAGCTCACCCTGGCCAAGGCCGCCGAGCGCTTCGGCGTCTCCCTGCCGACCTGCTTCCGCGCCGCCAAGGCCTTCGCCCAGCACGGCCTGCAGGGCCTGCTCCCGCAGCGGCGCGGCCCGCACGGCCCGCACAAGATCAGCCCCGAGATCCTGCGTTTCGTCGACGACTACCGCGCCCAGCACGGCCGCACTTCCAGCGCCACGCTGGTCGCGCTCATCGAGCAGCAGTTCGGCGTCGGGCTGCATCCGCGCGGCCTCGAGAAGGCCCTCGCGCGCCGCGAAAAAAAACCGTCGCAGGCGGCGCCATGAGCTGGGCTCCGGATGCCAGCGCACGTTACGAGCGCTGGCGCTCCCAGTGGCTGGCCGGCACCGACAGCCAGGCGCTCGCCACGTTCCGCTGGCACGGCCTGGCGGTGACCCTGGCCCTGACCGCCCCTCCCGCCGCGACGGCCCGGGCGGACCGCTTGCCGGACCCCGCGGGCCGGGACGCCTGCGCGCCGGCCGCCCGCGCCGAGGCCGCCCGCCAGATCCGCGCCCTGCTGCGCCCCCAGGAGGATACTTCCCATGCTTGAAACCGCCGCCCACAAGGTCAAGCCCCGCCACCTCGCCCGCGAGGCCTGCCTGTACGTGCGGCAGTCGTCGCTGAAGCAGGTCGCCTTTCACACCGAGAGCGCGCACCGCCAGTACGACCTGCGCCGCGCCGCCATCGCGCTGGGCTGGAGCGAGGAGCGCATCCGCGTGATCGACGACGACCAGGGCCTGTCGGGGGCCTACTCCGCCAATCGCAACGGCTTCCGCGACCTGACCGCCCGCATCGCCGCCGGCGAGATCGGCATCGTGCGCAGCCTCGAAGTCTCCCGTCTGGCCCGCGACACCTGCGACTGGAGCCAGCTGGTGCAGTTCGCCCGCATCGCCGACACGCTGATTCTCGACGAGTCCGGCGTGCACGATCCCAACGACAGCTCGGACAAGCTGCTGCTGGACATCTTATGTACGGCCGTACATAAGATGTCTTATGTAGGGCACGTTGTTATGTCTGGCAGCATGCGGAACCTGCTGTCAGAAAGCCTTCTTTCCCGAGACTGCCTGACATAATATTCTTGGTTTGGATTGTCTGACATGGTTTCATCTTCATGCCTTCAGGAGACGAAACATGTTCGAGGATCTATACAAGGACCCTGCAACGATCGCGAAATATCAACTTGCGCCCCTGTTGGAGGATCGGGAGCGATATTTGCGCTCCGTGGTTGCCTCAGGTGCGGTCGGGGAGATCGCACGCCGCGTCGCGCGCGCCCAGCTTGTTCTCATGGAGCTGCTGCACCTGCCTGATGCGGACATTCCGATCCGTTTGGCGACTGTGGAGAGGGCTGTTCAGGAGTGGTGCCGGAACGTTCCCGAGGTTTCCGCGGCGAATTTTCGACGCCATGCCTTTCGCTGGCTGCGTTTCCTTGGCTGGCTGGATGAACCTCTTCGCGACGCTCATCCGCACGCCCGACAGGTGGAGGCTTTCGCGACCTGGATGCGGGACGATCGGGGGCTGTCTGAAGCGACCGTCAGCAACTGTTGCTACGAGAGCGACCGTCTCTTTGCTTGGGCCGCACCCCGGAATCTGATGCTTGCCGACATCACGATCGGTGATGTCGACGCATACCTGGCCGAGCGGATTGCCGCCGGAGGCCTTCGCCGCACCTCTGCGCGCGCCGCCGCCGGGTGTCTGCGGAGCTTTTTCCGTTTCGCTGAAACGCGGAACTGGTGCCGGCCGGGCATCGCCGGGTGCATCATGCCGCCACTGGCCTATCCCGACCGACCGGTTCCCAAGGGGTTCGCTCGGGACGAAGTCGAGAAGCTGCTCGCCACGACCGCGGGTTCGACTCCGGCAGACTGTCGCGACCGTGCGGTGCTGATGATCCTTGCAACCTGCGGGCTCCGGGCTGGCGAGGTTGGCGCTCTGCGCGTCGAGGACATCGACTGGGAGCGGGACTTGCTGCGCGTTTTCCGTCCCAAGACGGGCCGCACCGACACTTTCCCGCTGACCCCCTCCATCGGCAACGCGTTGATGGACTACCTGCTCAAGGTGCGCCCGGATGCGGGATCGGAGCGGGCTTTGTTCCTGACGCTGCGGGCCCCGTTCCGACCCCTGCAGAGCTGCGCGATCGGGATGATCGTCCGCAGCCGCGCGCAGCGCCTTGGCATTACCGGCAAGCGCCTGGGCGCCCATGCACTGCGTCATGCGGCAGCACAGCGGCTGGTCGACGAGGGCTGCGGACTGAAGACCGTGGGCGATTTCCTGGGCCATTCCAGCCCGAGCGCGACAGCCGCATACGCAACCATCGATCTCGCCTCGCTGCGCCCGGTCGCCGACATCAGCCTGAAGGAGCTGCTCAATGACACTGCGTGAATCCGTCGACCGCTACGTTGCGTGGCAGCGCCAGCACGGCGCGAAGTTCCGCTCCAGCGCGCAAGCCCTCGATACGTTTTGCCGTCAGACCGGAGAGGACAGGAGCTGTGACACGGTGGGTGAGGATGAAGTCCGCCGCTTTCTTGCCGGCAAGGGGTCGCTCACGAGAACCCGTTCCGTGAAATATGGAACACTGGCCGGATTCTACAGCTTCGCACTGAGCCGGAGCCATGTGAGCCGCAGTCCCATGCCGTCGCGCGAGGCGGAGCCGCGGCCACCGGAAGTAGCGCCGTCCTTCATCTTCACCCGCGAGGAATTGCGTTGTCTTTTCAAGGCGGCGGGCGGCGGGCGCAGGCGTTGCCCGAAGCTCGATGCCGAGACCTTCCGGACCTTCTTGCTCCTCCTCTACGGTGCCGGGCTGCGCTCTGGGGAAGCGCGGCGACTGACCGTGGCGGACGTGGACCTGGACTCCGCTCTGCTCGCGGTGAACGATTCGAAATTCTTCAAGAGCCGGCTCGTGCCGGTGGGCGCTGACCTTGCCGGCGTGCTTCGGCGTTACGCCGCCACCCGGGCACAGCGCCCCTTCCGCGAGGGAACGGCATCCGCCTTCCTCGCCTGCCGTGACGGGTCGCCGCTGAAGAAGGCCATCGTACGTCACGCCTTTCAGGCGACGCTGCGGGCAGCCGGGATCAGCAACAGCAAGCCCGGCTGCCGGGCGCCTTGCCTGCATTCGATGAGGCACTCCTTCGCCACCCACCGCCTGACCTTGTGGCATCGCGAGGGAGCCGACGTTCAGACGCTCCTGCCGGCGCTTTCGACCTATCTCGGTCACGCCAGCGTGGCGGCGACGCAGGTCTATATATCGATGACCCCGGAATTGCTCGACGAGGCCAGCCGCCGGTTCGAGCGCTACAGCGAGCAAAACCGAAGCCCGGATGCCGGGCAGCAACAGAAAGGGAGTCCAAACCATGCCTGAACGCAGCTCTGTGCTCGGCTCGTGGATCAAGCGTTTCCTCATCGAGTATCTTCCGACCGAGCGCAATCTGGCCGTCAATACACGGAAGAGTTATCGCGACTGCCTGACGCTGCTGTTGCCCTTTGTGGCCAGCCGCTGCGGCAAGCCAGTGGAACGCCTCAAGGTCGAAGACCTGTCCGCCGAACGCGTGACAGCCTTTCTCGGCCATTTGGAAACAGAGCGGGGCTGCTCCGTGCAGACCCGGAACCAGCGCCTTTCGACAATCCGGTCCTTCGCCCGCTATGTCTCGGTGCGCGACGCCGCACTTGTCGAATGGGCGGGCAGCATCCGCGCCATTCCACTCAAGAAATCGGTGCGACCCCGGATCGCCTGGCTGTCGACGGAAGACATGGAAGCCATGATCGCGGGGTCGGACAGGCGATCCGTAACCGGGCGTGTGGAGCATGCCCTCTTGCTCTTTCTCTACAACGTGGGAGCGAGAGCCACCGAGGCGGCGGGACTGCAGGTAGAGGATCTGCATCTCCCGGAACGCACGGGCGAAAGCGCACGCGCAACGATCCATGGCAAGGGAGGAAAGATTCGCATCACGCCGATTTGGACGAGAACGGCGAAGGCGCTCGCCGCTCTCGCCGGGGACCGCCCGCCCGGCTGCCGGAGCGTCTTTTGGAGCCGACATCGCAAACCCTATACCCGGCATGGCCTCATCGAGCTGGTGGCGCGTGCCGCAGCCCGTGTGCCGACCCTCGAAGGGCAAAAGATCACGCCGCATGTACTACGGCACAGCTGCGCCTGCCACTTGCTTCGCTCCGGCGTCGATCTCAATACCATTCGGGCCTGGCTCGGCCACGTGTCGCTCGAAACCACCAACATTTACGCCGAAGTCGACCTTAAGGCGAAGGAAGCGGCGATGAAATCCACCAGTCCTGACGATGCCGGGGATGAACCGCGATGGAAGAGGAAAGGTGGCTTGCTTGAGCAGCTGAAGGCAATATGAAGTGGAAATATTATGTCAGGCAGTCTCGGGAAAGAAGGCTTTCTAACAGCAGGTTCCGCATGCTGCCAGACATAACAACGTGCCCTACATAAGACATCAAGGGCACCATCAGCGAGTTCGAGCTGGCGGGCATCCGCGCCCGCCTGCTCGGCGGGCAGCGCAGCAAGGCGGCCCGCGGCGAGTTGCGCGTGACCCTGCCGCTGGGGCTCGTCTACGACGAGCACGGCGCGGTCGCGTTCGACCCCGACCGCCAGCTCGTCGAGGCGATCCGCCGGGTGTTCACGGCCTTCCGGGACAAGGGCTCGGCGATGCAGGTCGTGAAGTGGTTCCGCGCCGAGAACCTCCTCCTGCCGCACCGCGCCCGCACCGGCCCGTCCCGCGGCGTGCTGCGCTGGAGCCTGCCCGACCATGCCAAGATCCGGCGCATCCTCAGGAATCCCACCTATGCGGGGGCTTTCACCTACGGCAAGACCCGCACCCTCCGCCAGGCCGACGGCGGCGTCCGCTACCAGACGCTGCCGCTGGAGCAGTGGGAGGTCTGCATTCCCGGCCACCATGCCGGCTTCATCGACTGGGAGGAATACGGCCGCAACCTCGCGACGATGGCCCGCAACGCCCGCTCCTTCGACGCCGTCCCAGCCCGCCTTAGCGCACCGCGCAACGGCGCGGCCCTGCTGCAGGGCCTGGCGCTGTGCGGGCTTTGCGGTGGGCGCCTGAGCATGCTCTACAGCCAGGCGCGGCCGGATCGCCGCCAACGCGCGCAGGTGTACTACACGTGCAAGCAAACCACCCAGCGGTACGGGGAGAAGGCTTGCCAGTCGATTCCCGCGGAGGCCGTCGATGCCGCCGTGGGGGGCTTCGTGGTCGCGGCGATGAACCGTGAGAACATCGCCCTGGCGCTGGCCGTGCAGGAGCAGGTGCGGACCGACTTCGCTGAGGCCGACGCCCAGCGCGCCCTGCGCCTCGAGCAGCTGGGCTACGAAGCCGAGCTGGCCCAGCGGCGCTACTACGCGGTGGATCCGGTCAACCGGCTGGTGGCGGCCCCGTTGGAAGCGGCCTGGAACGAGCGCCTCCGGGATCTGGAGGAGGCCGTGCGGGAACGCGACGAGCGGCGCGAGGCCCGCGACGAGGAGATGTCTGCCGAACAGGTGCGCCGCATCGAGGAATTGGCCCGCGACTTCGCGCAGGTCTGGGACGCGCCCGCGACAGACCACGTGGACCGCAAGCGGCTGTTGCGGCTGCTGGTCGAGGACGCCACGCTGGCCCGCGAGGGCTACGAGGTGCGCCTCGATCTGCGCCTGCGCGGCGGCAAGGCGCTGGGGCTCGGTCCGGTCCAGTTGAACCGGCCGCGGCATCTGAAGCACCCCGTGTGTCCTGCCACCGTGGCCGCTCTGGACGCGGCCCTGGACACGCACAGCGACGCCGAGGCCGCCGCACTGCTCAACCAAGCCGGGCACCGGCTCTGGAACGGTGCTCCCTACACCGTGCGACATGTCTACCGGCTGCGCCAGCGCGTCGGGATGAAGGGGCATCTGGAGCGTCGCCAGGCCGAGCTGCGCGCCCAAGGCTACGTGACCGCTGGCGAGCTCGCCCGCCAGTTGGGCCTGTGCGCTTCGAGCGTGTGCAGCCTGGGCCGGCGGGGCCGGATTCTCCGCGAGCAGATCAACACGGGCCGGAGGCCCAGCGCCATGTACAAGCTGCCGCCCGGCTACGATCAAGGGAGACACGACGCGGCGAGCGCGTCGCCATCTGCCTCCGAGAGGAGCCGCCCAGCCGGCGATGCGCGACTGTTCGGAAGGGACGCATCATGAAACCATTGACTTGTCCCGCGGGCGATACGGTCGCGCCGGCACGATCGCGACCCCGTAGTAGTGCGCCATCTCACGGTAGCTGCGGTTGAGCACCGGCTCGTAGCGGCACGCCTTGGTCACGCCCGACTTCAAGTTGTCCGGAACGACCACCTGCGTAACGCCCCCCAGATCCTCAAACGTCCGCACGTGCGCGCCCACCCACGCCTCCATGTCCTGACCCCAGCTCGCCTCGGCGTAAAAGTACGAACTCGCTCCCAGCACCGCCACAAACACCTGCGCCTCGCGCACCTCGTCCGCCTCCAGCTCGTGCACCGGCACGGTCTGGCCGGCATAATCCACGAACAGGTTCTCTCCCGGCTGGTGCTCCTGGAGCATCACCAGGTCCTGGCGCGTCCTCCACTGCCGGTACAGATTGCAGTACTGGCTGTAGCTGTACCCGCCCGGCTCCTCCTCGCGGTACTCGTGCCACAGCAGCTGCAGCGTCAGGTGCTTGCGCTGGCGCAGCTGCTTGTGCACGGAGGCGAAATCGAGCGCCTCCCGCCGCGGCCGCTGCTGGATCCCTGCCGCACCACCGTACAGCCGCTCGTGCAGCTCGCCCTCGTCCAGACCCTCCGGCAGCGGCCAGCCCAGCCCGGCCTGCCCGGCTTTCTTGAGCACACCGTTAACGGTTCCCAGCGACACGCCGCACGCCCGCGCGACCTCCCGCTGGGACCGGCCGCACCCATGGCGCAGCCTCAAGACCTCCGGAATCAAATGCATCGCAACTCGCCCTCTCGGCATCCTCGAACTCCTTCCTGGGAAGGAGCCCAACTGCCTGCTTCGCAGTCGCGACACTCCGCCCCTGTCCCATCGGACAGGAGGCGTTCACCCTCGATCGGAACCGGTGTTCAAAATCGATCGGATTGGATGTTCAGAATCAATCGGAATCTGCAGGCTCCCCCGTGTGTCGATTTCGTCGCCGAGCGGCACCAGTGTTCCCACTGCGGCCGGCCCCTGAGCCCGCAGAAGAGCAAGACCCGCATGCTGGTCACCCTGGCGGCCGGCACGCTGCGGGCGCGCGAGATCCGCAAGCAGTGCCGGCACTGCGCCTCCCGGGCTGTCGCGGTCTCGCAGCAACTGGCCAGCCTGGCCCCGTCCGGCCAGCGCTACGGCTGGGACCTGATCGTGTGGGTCGGACTGGCCCGCTATCACCGCCACCTCCAGCGCGAGGAGATCCGCACGGCCCTGGCCCGCCAGGGCCTCTCCCTTTCGGCCGGTTCCGTCTCCGCGCTGTGCGATCGCTTCCTGGCGGCCCTGGAGACTCTGCATTGGCACCGCGCCCCGGCCCTGCGGGCCGCCCTGCCCCACGGCTATCCCCTGCACATCGATGCCACCTGTGACAAGGGCCGTGGCGGCGCGTTCCGCTGCCTGGACGGCTGGACCGGCTGGGTGTTGCACGCGGTGCGCATCGGATCGGAGAACGAACGCGAACTGCGCCCCGCTGTCGAGCGCACTGTGGCCGCCTTTGGCGACCCGGTCGCAATCATGCGCGATCTGGGCCAGGCGGGGGCCAAAGCGGTCGCCGGCTGCCGTCAGCGGGGCGTCCCCGACCTGCTCTGCCCGTACCATTTCCTCGCCGCCGTCGGCCACCGGCTGCTCGATGGCGGCTACGCCCTGCTGCGCAGCCAGATCTCCCGCAGCAAGGTGCGCGGCCGCTTGCGGGCATTGCTGCGGGCGGCCCGTTCCGACGAGAGCCTCCGCCCGGACCTGCCCGCCCTGCTGCTGTGGGTCCTGGAAGCGGAGGGCCGCAAGCATCTCGCCTACCCCTTCTCGCTGCCGCATCTGGACTTCTACCGGCGTTGCGGGCAGTTCCCCGCCGAGCGGGACCGCCGGCTGCCGCGGCCCCGCTCGCGCTCCGAGCTCCGCCTGCTGAGGCAGGCTGCCGCGGCCCTCGGCGAGCTCGAGCGGCTGGACGGTGTTCTGCGCGTTGCGGGACGTGCTGCGCCTGTCCGACGAGGAACTGCCGGGCGGGCCGCGGCCGGCCACTTCCGCCCCGCTCCAGCCCGAGGCCGCCGCCGCCCGGCTGCAAGCCATCGCCGCTGACTTCCGGCGCTACCACCAGGACCTGCGCCGGCTGGCCGCCGACGGGCCGGGAACGTTCCAGCCCGAGTCCATCGTGCTCAGCTATCTGGACCGCTACGGCGAGGGCCTGGTCGGCCATCCCGTCGCCCGCGATGCGGCGGGCCGGGCTGTGGCGGTCGTCGACCGTACCAACAATGTCATCGAGCAGTCCTTCGCGGTCGCCAAACAGGGCCTGCGCCGCCGGCTGGGCCGCACCCATCTGGGGCGCGACTTGGAGGACCAGCCGGCCCAGGTCGCCCTCGCAGCGAACCTGAAGCATCCGGACTACGTGCAGGTGGTGTGCGGCACGCTGGACCAATTGCCCCGGGCCGGCGCCGAACTGGATCGTCAGGAACCGATCGGACCGCCCCGCTTGCAGCGCACAAACCGGAATGCGGAACTGCGTCGCCGGAACCGGGCGTGGGCGAAGGACGCCCTGCTGCGTCCGCCTCTACCCCCCGCGAACCACTCTCAAACGCCCCCGGAACTACTGGTTTCTAACTGAATCCTGACGCGGTAGGTTGCAATCGTGTTTGCGGTTCTGGCGGAATTGATCCCTTGGAAGACGGCCAAAGCGCGATGGACGACAGTTGCCTTGGTCGCTCTTGCTGCCTTGGTGACCTTGGTCCTGACGCTGGTTCTACGGTGAGGACCGCAGTAGCCGCTGGCATCCCGGCACGGGCACCATTCAAGCGAGAATCTCGGTAAGCTCGCCTGTACTGTCAACAAAGGTCTCGATGGGTACGTCGAGCCGGTCCAGCATCGTCACAAAGAGGTTGGAGAGAGGGATTTCCTCGCCAAACTGCAAGAAGCTTCCGTGCCGCAGGCCCAAGCCGCGGCCGCCCGCAAGCAAGAGCGGATAGTTCAGGTTGACGTGCGTCTGGCTATTGCTGCTGCCATAGACCACGAGTGTGCGATCCAGCAGATTCCCGTCCCCTTCGGGCGTCTCCCTCAGGCGGTGCAGGAAGTACGAGAACTGCTCGGTCAGGAACAGGTCCCAGCGCCCAAGCGGCTCCGCGCCCGCGTCCCCCTTGCGCGCGTTGTGCGCCAGATTGTGCATGTTGCCCGAAAGGCCCAGGAGCGGGGGGAACTTCCCGGCGATCGATGTCGCCCCGTTCATGTTCCCCAGTTGGTAGGTAGCAATCCGCGTCGAGTCGGTTTGGAATGCCAGATAAATCAAGTCGTACATGGTCTGGATCAGCTCGCCAGGCGTCGTGTCGTCGGCTGACAGATGCAACCCCGAAGCATCGACTGCGGGCTTGGGCACCTCCAGCCACTGCTGGGACCGTCCGACTCGCCGTTCGATCTGCCGGACCGAAGCGAGGTACTCATCGAGCTTCGTGCGGTCTTGGCTCCCAAGCCGGGTGCGCAATGACTTCGAGTCGTCCAGAACCAGGTCCAGCATGCTCCGCGAACGATCCAGGCTACTTCGCTGCGCCCGGAGCGATCGGGGATCGACACCAAAAAGGCGGTCGAAGACCTGCCTTGGACGATGCTGCGCCGGGACCGGCTGCCCGGTGGGACTGAATGACAACGTGCTAGACCGTGTGGGCTCGCCCACACCGCCGTCGCTGGAAATCACTAGCGACGGGTAACGCGTCTTGCTGCCGAAGCGCATCGCCGCGAGTTGGTCGATCGATACGGTGTTCTCAAGGTGGCCTTCTTTGAGTTCAGCCCCCGTGAGCCAGGTGTCGGCAGTGTCGTGGCCGCCCATGTTGCGGCCATGCGGGTGCGAGAGCCCGCCCAGCACGCTCAGGTCGGCGCGGAGCGACTCGAGCGGCGCCAGACTCCTGTTGAATCGGTAGTCCGGGCCCGAGCCCTGGGGGAACCAGTTCCATTGGGCTGCTTCCGTACCCTCTTGCCGCTGGACGATGCCGTAGGGGAAGTACACCGCGCATAGCCGCTTGGGGCGAGTGGGGGCGGCAGGGTCCGCCGCCATGCACTCCAGGAAAGGGAGCCCCAGGGATACGCCGCTCCCCTGAAGGAACGTTCGCCTACTCAGATGCCACGACTTCAACGCCATTGCGCTAGCCACCCTAACGGGTGCGGAAGGAATCGCTCGTGACAATGATTGCACAGAGTTCCCGCAACCGGAACCCTCTCTGCTCAAAGCGATCAGTGATTTCGTCCACCGCGGCGGCATCCGTTCCATCCAGGGTGCGCCCGAGAGCGTATGCCAGGAGCTTCTCCGCAAGGGAACGCGCAAAGCGTCGGCCTTGCTTGTCGACAAGGTACCGGGACAGCGCTTCGGCGCCATCGACTTCGTGGCCGTCGGGAAGGATGGCCGACGCGTCGACTGGATGGGTCTCTACTCGTTCGCCGTAGCGTCGCAAGACGGTCTCGCGCCTCAGTCCGACCGCGTCGTATTCCTCAAGGGCGATTCCCCACGGGTCGATCCCCTGGTGGCATCGCGCGCAGGCTTCGTGATCCTGATGCAGTTCGAGCTGGCGCTTGAGCGGTAGCAGCGCGATGTCCGGGTCGGCGCTGTTGAGATTCGGCACCGCCGGAGGGGGTGGCGCCGGAGGGTCCCCCAGTAGCGCTCTGCGGATCCACACGCCCCGTTCCACAGGATGGGAGTCCTCACCGGTCGAATTCGACAGCAGGACGCTCGCGTGGGCCAGAAGCCCCCCCAGCCGCTCGGTCTGGCCCAGGGTGACGCGTTCGAAAGTGCCCCCGCGCGGGCCCTGGATCCCGTAGTGCCTCGCCATCCGCTCGTTGAGCATGGCGAAGTCAGAGCTCAGGAAGTGCAGCGCGCTATGCCCCCCGCGAAGCATTTCGGCGAAGAAATGCTGTGTCTCACGGCGCATGTCCTCCTTCAGTCGCAAGTCAAATTGAGGGTAATAGTTCGGATTGACAGCTACGCGCTGCACGCCGGCTAGATCCAGCCACTGATCGCTGAACTGCTCGACGAAAGCCCAGGAACGGTCGTCGTCGAGCATCCGCAGCGTCTCGTTTCTCAGTGTCTGGGGATCGGCCAGGAGCCCTCGACCCGCAAGATCCATCAAGCGGGCGTCTGGCATCGTGCTCCAAAGGAAGTATGAGATGCGCGAAGCAAGTTCATGGCCGTCCACATTCCCGCTGGCACCAGCGGAATCCTCAATGCGATATAGGAAGTTTGGCGAGATCAAGACCATGGCCATGGTTTCGCGCATCGCTTCCTCAAAGCTGCCTACGTCCGGGCGAACCTTGCCGAAGAAACGCACGAGCGGAGCGATGTCGGATCCCCGCTCCGGCCTGCGGTAGGCCCGGCGCAGGAATCGTCGTAGAGCGGAGCGCGCACTCTCCACCTCGTGGCTTGCGTCGGACGGCACGGCCGGCAGGAGGCTGACATGGTGCTGCGGCGGCCATGTTGCGTAGTCCGGCGCTTTGAAGAAAATGGATTCCACGACGATTTTGGGGAATTCCGGATCCTCGATCCAGACGAGCTTTTGCTTGGCCTTTCCGTCCTCCTCGAACGACACTTTCTCGCCGGCCGGGGGCGGTTTGCCATCGGAATAGACGTTGCGGATCCAAACCAGCAGGCCCGGGTACTTGCTCTGCGAGCGGCTTTGGAGGGGAAACTCCTCGATCCGGCCGCGAAACTCAAAGGTCTGGGCGGAGTTCTTGGTGACATCGACCTCGGCCACCGTGCGGGACGGAGTTTGGGTATCCGCACGGTATCCGAGGGAAACGCCCATGCGAGGGAATGCCGCGCCCTCGGGAATCTCCGCCCTCACGCGGATACGCAGCACAAAGTGACCCTCGTCGGGAAACTCGGGAACCCTCGCGACGAAGGTGCCCGTCCTTCCAAGGCGGTTTGACCAGTTCACCGTCTTCAACTTGTCGGCGACCGTCGCTTCGGCGCGGTGCTCGAACACCTCGGGCGGCGGTCTCGTGACGATCGCACGACTCAGGCCATCACGTGCCGCACCGAGGTAGTGCTCCATGAGTAGCGGTGACATGCGCAGAGCCGACCCGTTATTCGTAAAGCCGTCCGGACTGACCTCGTCCGGCGGGAGGTTCTTCACGAAGTCGATCTCCAGTCCCAGCAGGTCCCGCATCGTGTTCTGGTACTCGATGCGATTCAGGCGACGCATCACCACAATGCCCTTGGACCCCCTCCTGGTCTCGCTAGCCTCGCGAATCGCCGCGTCCAGCCAGTCGAGCAGGGCTGCCCTGTCAGCACTGTCCAGAGGGACGGCGCCACGGGGAGGCATCTCGCCACGGTTCAGCGCGTTGCGCACGTCATGCCAGGTCTCGGCAGCCCTGGCATCCCCCGTTAAATCGGTCGGGAGGTTGTCGAGCCGCACGTCGGCGCTTTGTGTCAATGGCCCGTGGCAGGCTACGCAGTGCTTCTGAATGATCGCCTCGACGGAGCGGGCCGGCACGGCGGCACGCAGCTGGCGGCCTTGGATGGGAAGCCATGCGAGTACAAAAGCCAACAGAAAGACAGGCCGCAGCATAACGCTAAGTGGTGGACCGGGATCGAAATATCCGATTGACGCGCACCCAGTGTAGCGGGCAGCGGGGACTTCGGGAAGATGCAAATGGAAGGGCTTTCGAAATGCCGGCCTTCACGTTTCGCCTCGGCGCATCCTTTGCAGTAATCAACAAATCTATGGTCAGGCTTGGCAATCGGTTTCGCAATCGGACGAACGTTCGGCAGCTCGCAACCTAGCCACTTACAATGTTGGACACCTTGCTAACGTCACGAGTGCGGAATGGTCGCAATGCATGCTAGAAGACCAGGTCGGACAACTGCCAGCACCTCCTGCCAAGCTCTCGCACTGGTGGCGGCAGCACTGGCGGGGGCAGGCGGGCTCCGAGCAGCATCGCCCGACGGCGGCGAGATCTATGCCCAGTACTGCGCCGGGTGCCACGAGAGCGGTGAGAATCGAGCTCCGTCAATCCAGGTACTGCAGCAGCTTTCGGCGGAGGCGATTCTCGACTCGCTGGCCACTGGCACTATGGCGGCCATCGGCAAGGACTTGCCCGAAGGATACGCCGAGGCTATCGCGTCGTTCCTCCGAACGGAAGCCAGAACCCAGGGGCCCAGCCCCACCAAAGCCTGTTCCGACGCCGAGTGGGCTAACCCGCTAGATGGACCGCGTTGGGTCGGATGGGGTGCCGATTTGGCGAATTCCCGTTTCCAGGGTGCAGAGTTCGCGGGGCTGGATGCCGACTCCGTTCCCCGCCTGCGCCTCCGCTGGGTCTTCGGGCTTCCCGATTCGGACCGAGCCCGGGGGCACCCGGCTGTCGCGGGCGGCAGGGTCTTCCTGGGCGGTCGAAACGGACGGCTCTATTCCCTGGACGCCTACTCGGGGTGCACTGTTTGGGAGTTCCAGGCACTTGCCGAGATCCGTACCGCCGTGCTGCTCTCCCGCATGGGCCATGCCTCTGGCTACGCGCTCTATTTCGGAGACACCAAAGCAAACCTCTACGCGGTCGACGCCAGTACCGGAACGCAGATCTGGAGAACCAAAGTAGAGGACCACCGGGGCGCGACACTGACCGGTTCGCCCGCGTTGTACGCCGGGCGACTGTACGTCGGAGCCAGCTCGATCGAGGAATTCACCGGATCAATTGCCAAGTACCCGTGCTGCAGCTTCCGTGGAAGCGTATCGGCAATCGACGCTTCGAGCGGAGAGAGGGTCTGGAAGACTTACACCATTCCTGAAGAGCCACAGCCACAGCGCCTGAACGCCAATGGCGTCCAGTTGTACGGCCCGTCTGGAGCGGGCATCTGGTCCGCGCCGACAATCGACGCCCAGCTCGGCCGAGTGTACGTGACAACAGGTGACAACTACTCCGATCCGCCGACTGACGACAGCGATGCCATCATTGCGTACGACCTCGACACGGGACTGCGCCTGTGGTCGCAGCAATTTACCGAGGGCGACGCTTACAACATGTCGTGCAACCAGAGGGCCAACGGGATAAACTGCCCGGAAGCGAAAGGCCCTGACCTGGATTTCGGCTCGTCAGCAATTCTTGTGAGATCGGATGGCGGGCAGCGCGTCCTCGTAGCCGGACAGAAATCCGGCGTCGTGCATGCAGTGGATCCGGATCGCAAGGGGAAGATCCTCTGGCAGCGTCGTGCGGGAGTGGGCGGCATGCTCGGCGGCATTCAGTTCGGCATGGCAGCCGATGCACGGAACGTCTATGTCGCCGTCTCCGATTACCTCGGTCCCACGCGTAGCAAGGGAGGAGGGATCACAGCCTTCCGGATTGCGGACGGGGAAAAGCTGTGGCACACGCCAGGGACACCGTGCCCAAGCGGGAGGCAGGGCTGCTCGCCAGCCCAGTCGGCGGCGGTGACCGCGATACCGGGGGTCGTGTTCTCGGGAGCGCTTGACGGGTTCATTCGCGCGTACTCGACGGAGGATGGATCGGTGCTGTGGAGCTACGACACAGTCCGCGAATACACAGAATCGGTCAACGGCGTCGGCGCTAGAGGCGGTTCGATCAATGGTCCCGGCCCGGCCGTCGTCGCTGGCATGGTGTATGTCAACTCGGGCTACGGAGCGTTCGGTTCGATCCCGGGCAACGCCTTCCTCGCTTTCGGTGTCGAGGGGGAGTGACCATGGACGCGTCGGACGGATGAGTCCGGGCGTTGAATCAGGAGCTATCCGCGGTCAAGCCGCTTGGCGTGCGAGCAACGTCGCCAACTGATCCGCGACCCATCCTTTCGCCGCAGCCGCAGCTTGGCGCTTCACGTCTTCGTAGCCCCGGATCGCTCGCGGCGCATCCGCGATTTCGGCAGCGATATCAACGGTCTCAGCATCCAGCTTTTCGAGCAGTGTCTCCACGACACCCAAGTACCACACGACCAATTCCCGTTCCTCGCGACGGGCTGCGAGCCAGCCGAACGGATCGAAAGCCGATCCGCGCAATCGCTTGCCCTTCGCCAATACGCGCAAGAGTGGCCGGATCCAAGGACCGAATGACATCTTGCGATGAACGCCGAGCCGACGCAGCATAGGAGGGTGCAGATGATAGACCACCCGTCGCGGCCGTGCGAAGGTTTCGGCCACCTGATCATCAAACGCCGGATCGACTAGCAGGCGTGCCACTTCGTATTCATCCTTGTACGCCATCAGCTTGTGGAGATTCCAAGCAACGGTCCGAGCCAGTCTGTCGCTGCCGGGCCGGACCTGTGTCTCGGCTTCCCGCACGCGGTCAACGATGCGGCGGTAGCTGGTCGCGTACGAACGATCCTGGTATGCCGATAGCTCCCTTTCGCGGTCCTCCGTAAGCGCTTCGAGCGATTGCGGCAGCGAAGTGGCCGGTGGCGAGGGCAGGTAAGAGCCGAGCAGGGCAGGATCCAAGACGTACTGACGTCCCCAAGCAAACACCTCCAGATTCCGATTGACCGCAACGCCGTTGAAGCGTATTGCTTGCTCGATCGCTTCCGACGACAGTGGCAGCAGACCCCACTGGTACGCCACACCGACGAGAAACATGTTGCTGAAGATATGCCCGCCAAACAGCGTCTCAGCCAGTAAGGTGGCGTTCACGAATTCACACCGATCACGGAGCACACCATTTCGAATCGACTCCAGATAGCCGCCGTCCGCGGAAAGCACGGTCAAGCCCTTGCGAATTGCCTCTCCAGTCAGAATCTCCTTTGAATTCACGACTGCGGCCGTCCGCGCGGGATCACAGCACTCTAGATTCCTGGGATATGCCGCCCCGACCAGATCGAACCCTAGCAACAGATCGGCACAGCCATTGGGAACACGCTGGGAGGCCTCGATCCGCGCTTCGCTCAACGTAATGTGCGCAACGACTGCCCCGCCCTTTTGCGCCACGCCGGTTTGGTCCAGCGTGATCACGTGCAACTCGTCCATGTGGCCAGCGACTGCGAGCAACGCGTTGATTGTCACGACGCCGGTACCTCCAACGCCCGGCATCAAGATGCTGTAACCTTCCCCCGCTCGCACCTTTACTTCCGGCTCGGGAACGGCGAGTTCGGGAAGCTCTGGCAATGCCATCCGCCGCAACCCGCTGCCCGGTTCGATCTCGACGGACACGAACGAGGGGCAATCACCCCAGGTGCAGGTGTAATCGGCGTTACACGACGACTGGTGGACGCGGGTCTTGGGACCGTACTCCGTGTCGACCGGCAGCAACGACACGCAGTTCGACTCCTTCACGCAATCCCCGCAGCCTTCGCAGACACGCTCGTTGATCAGAATCCTCCTCGTCGGCTGCGGCAGGATGCCCCGATTGCGCCGTCTGCGTTTCTCGGCAGCGCAAAGCTGGTCATAGATCATGACCGACACACCCTTGACCTGCTCGAGTTCGGCGAGCACTGTCTCGAGGTCCTCTCGAGGTCGGAACTCAGCGGAGGCAGCCAGATCGGACTTGCCCGTGTACTTGTTGGGATCGTCGCTCAGCACCACGATCCGACGAATTCCCTGGGCCTCCAGCTCGCGTGTCAAGGCCGGCACGGCCAGTGATCCGGCAGCAACCTGTCCGCCGGTCATGGCGACGGCGTCGTTGTACAGGATCTTGAAGGTTATGTCGATGCCCGCCGCAACGGCTGCCTGCACCGCCAAGCGGCCGGAGTGGAAGTAGGTCCCGTCGCCCAAGTTCTGGAAAAGGTGCTTTGTGCCGCTAAACGGTGAAGCACCGATCCAGGAGGCTCCCTCGGCACCCATCTGAAACAGGAATTCAATTCCGCGGCCGACGTCGCGCATCAGGCCTGCCATCCCATGGCAACCGATCCCTCCGCCCGCCAACTGCCCCTCGAGCAGCAGCGTCGAGCGGTTATGCGGGCACCCCGAGCAGTAGCTCGGCGTCCGAGCCCCGCGGGCGGACCGGTCGCCCGCCGGTTTGGCGGCCGAGGGCCGCATTTCTTTGCGACAGACGGGCAGTTCCGCTTCGGGACCAAGGAAGCGGCTTAGGACCAAAGCGATCAAATTCGCGTCGAGCTCTCCCGGAGAGGGCAGAAGCACGTTCCCATCGGCATCCCTCTTGCCGTAGACGGCCGGGCGCTGGGAGCGGTTGTACAGTAGCTCGCGCAACTGCAACTCGACAAACGACCGCTTCTCTTCCACCACGAGCACGGTTTCGAGACCGCGGGTGAACTCGGTCACCACTTCCGGCTCTAGCGGGTAAGACACTCCCAGCTTGAGGATCCGGACGCCTGCCCTGCGCAGCCCGTCCTCCCCCACCCTCAGGATCCGAAGCGCGGACATCAGGTCGGCGTAGCTCTTGCCCGTCGTAACGATGCCGATCCGGTCAGAATCGTGCCGGACCGTGATTCTGTTCAGCCCGTTGGCCCGCGTGAATTCGCGCGCCGCATGAAGGCGGTGCTCATGCACCTCGGCTTCGAGGCTCAGGCTGTAGGGCACGACAAGCATGGTGCCGATCGCCTTCCGATAGGGTTCGCCGCCAACCATGATTTCGGGCAGCTCCACGGGGCATCGATCGGGGCCGAACTCCACGGTCCCGCCGCCATCGCAAGTATCGGTGGCCAGCTTGAGCCCAGCCCAAGACCCGCCGAATCGAGACAGGGCGATGCCGTACAGTCCGAAATCAAGCACCTCCTGCGTACTGGAGGGATTTAGGACCGGCACGGCGGAGTTGTACAGCGAAAGCTCGCTCTGGTGGGGAATCGACGAACTCTTCGAGACATGGTCGTCGCCCGCGAGAGCCAGGGCCCCGCAGTTCTCGCCGGTTCCGGCGAAGTTGGCGTGACGCAGCGCATCGCCGCTCCGGTCCAAGCCGGGCCCCTTGCCGTACCAAATGCCTACGACACCGTCGTAGAGCGGCTTGGGAAATGCCTGGAAGAGCTGGCTTCCCATCACTGCCGCAAGCGCAAGCTCCTCGTTCACTCCAGGCACGAAGCGGATTGCGTGGCGGTCCAAGAACGCACCGGCGCGCTCCAATGCGATGTCGTAGCCGCCAAGCGGTGACCCTTCGTACCCGGAAATCAAGCAGCCTGTGTTCAGGCCCGCCCGCCGGTCGCGTCGCATTTGCTCCATGGGCAAGCGCACCAACGCTTGGATACCGGACATGTAGGCCGCCCCGCTCTCGAGGTCGTACTTGTCGTCTAACGACACGCCGCGAATTGGCATGGCCTGCTTTCCGTCACCACCGTTACGCCCATTTCTGCCCCGCTCTCAAGCGGGCTGCGCACCCGGGCGACCGTTCTCGACAACGAACTCTGCGACCGTCCTGCGCGGAGCGCCGCGCTGGGAAACCAGGTCGAGCACCCGGTAGCGAGCGGTAAATGCCTGCGGCGTCAGTTCGCAAAACACGTAGCCGCGCTGGGCGTTGTGAAACTTGACAAATGGATTATCGCTCATGATGCCGGCAGCGTATTTGGAATTCGGACCACCGTCCCCGCTGGAACTGATGGACGTGCCGACGAACTCGGTCGCCACTACATCTGAGGATGGATCGCTGAAATCCGCCAAGAGATCGTTCACCCAGTTGCTGTGGATGTCGCCGGTGAGGACCACAGGATTGCGCACTCCGCTCTCGCGCAGGAAGCCGAGCACGCGATCCCGGGATGCGACATAGCCCGGCCATTGATCCATGCTGAAAGCCTCATCGCTTCCCGGCACTCGGTCGACGTGGGCCATCATTACCTGTTGCGCGAGGACATTCCACGAGGCAGGCGACGAGCGGAGAGAATTGAAGAGCCAGTCACGCTGCGTTCTGCCAAGGAGAGTTGCTTCCGGACTGAACATCCCCTCGCAGGGAGGCTGGGTGCGATCCCCGCACGGCTGGTCGGACCGGTACTGGCGAGTGTCGAGGACCGAGAACTGCGCAAGGCGCCCGAAGGAAACATTGCGGTTCAAACGCATCGATGGACCCTCTGGCATCTGCGCCGACCGCAATGGCATGTGCTCGTAATACGCTTGGTACGCTGCGGCGCGTCGTTCCAGGAATCTTTTCCGACTCACATCCGGCTTCTCGGATACATCCGCAGCGTAGTTGTTGTCGAACTCGTGATCATCCCACGTGACAACCCACGGCGCGGCTGCGTGCGCGGCCTGAAGGTCAGGGTCTGTCCGGTACAAGGCATACCGGTTCCGATAGTCTTCGAGACTAGCCAGCTCGCCGCCCCGATGCGCGCGAACTCGCGGGTTCGCCCGCCCCTCGTAAATATAGTCGCCGAGGTGGAAGACCAGATCGGGCTGCTCGTGCGCCAAGTGCTCGTACGCCGTGAAGTAACCCGTCTCGTAGTGCTGGCAGGAGGCAAAAGCGAATCCCAGCCGGTCTGGCGCGGACGTGGATGAAGGCATTGTGCGAGTCCGTCCGGGCACGCTCTCGTGATCCCCCGCCGCAAAGCGGTACCAGTACCAGCGATCCGAGTCCAGGCCGTCGATCTCCACGTGAACGGAATGCGCGAGTCGGGGATCGGCCACGGCCCACCCGGATCTCGCGACCCGTCGGAATCCATCGTCCTCCGCCACCTCCCACCGCACGTCGATCTCCTCGGGCGGCATCCCGCCCCCGACGAGCGGTTCCACGGCTAGCCGCGTCCACAACACGAACCCATTCGCGCTGGGATCGCCAGATGCCACGCCGAGTGCAAACGGATTTGAAGCAAGCACTGGCTTCCGGCGCTGCCCGGCGGCTGTGCGCAAAGCCAAGCCATGAAGCAACGCCGACGCGAGGAATCCCCTTCTGTCAATTGCCATATCGCCATCCTAGCGCCACAGGCCGCCAGCGGCCCGGAGAAACGTTACGACCCCATGAATTCTGGGGCGATTGGATCGCGAGGTGGTGCCAGCAGCACCTCGTAGGCTATATTCTCGTATTGGAGGTCTCCAAAATGATCATTCGAGCGTTTATTTTTTCCTTGGCTCTGGCCGCAGCTTTCCTTGCGGGCACTTTGGTTCCGTCCGGAGAGACACAGACCAGCAAGCGGCACTTCCTGCGAGTGGACTACATGAGGATTCCGGAGGGTCAGGCGCTTCGCTATCGGGAAGTTGAGACCGAGCTTTGGAAGCCGGTTCACCAGTTGCGGGTGGCGAAGGGCTACATCACGTCGTGGAGCCTCTACGGGCATCACTTCCCAGGCGGCGGCGGAGATGTCAAGAACTACCAGTACGTCACCGTCACGGAGTTTCCGTCGCTACAGGCGATGGACGAGCTGAACTACCCGGAACTCTTCCAAGAGATCCACGGCGCGGACTACGATACGACCATCACCGAGCAAACGGTGGGGTCGCGAACGCTGACCCACACTGACATTTGGGCGCTGATCGATACCGTGTCGATGAATACGGTCCGCTAACGCGCAAGCATTGTGGGAGGCTAGGATAGGTCTGGTACCGGAACCGAGCCGGTTGCCCGCCCCAAATCAACCGAGGTCCAAGGTTCGAAATGAAATTCGCGCACAACTCCCAAGTGGCTCTCGCCATTCTTGCGGTTGCGGTCTTGACCGCTTCGCACTGCACCGTCGGCAAGTACCCACCCGACGAGCACAACAAGGTGGCCAAGCCGTTCATTTCCGACAGCTCCGCGAATGACCCTCTCGGCGTGTTGATGTCCGGCGCGACAAGCATCTCGACAGGTCAGGAATTCAACATCTCCGAGGGGACGCTCGAGGGCGGTGAGGAGATCGGGATGCTCTCCGCACTCCCGAACAATGGTGCCCAGGCGCTGGAGCGACAGCTAGCGCTCGCCGATAACCTCATCGGCCCGTTCACGGCCCCGCCCGACTCGGAGACCGGCTTCGACAGATCCAAGCTGCCGCCGGACCTGTGGACTGAGAACGGTACATTGCTCAACCGCGCCGAGCGGATAGTCCTTCGCATCCGCAAGGAACGGGCCCACGAGAACAATCCGCTTGCCTATGTCGAGCAGCTCGGATTGCTGCTCTATGCCTCCCTTCATCTGGATTTCGCCCCTGAAAGCGACCGGCATGCCGCGATTGTCCAACGCCTTTCCAAGACACCGGACTACCTCCAAAACGCCCGGTCAAACCTGCGCTCGTCATCAGAGATCCGGATTGAGGCGGCACGCGAATCCGCCCAAGGCGTGATCAAACTGATACGCAACGACATCGAGGGCAGTATTCCAGGCACAATCCAAGAGGGCTTGGAAACAGCATCAAATCAAGCTGTATCCGCCTTGGAGAACTTCATCCAGCAATTGCGGGACCTGCCGGCCACAGACGACTGGCGGACCGGAGCAGACCTCTTCCACGAAATGCTGGCTCTCAGCACCGGCCAGTCCCTCAGCCCCATGGGTACGCTGATCGAGAATGTGATGAGCGACTTCGACCTGGCCCACAATTCGCTGGTCAGCGCGGCAGAGCCCATCAACCGGCGCATTTACGGTGGCAGCCGCCCTCGCAGTGACTACCAATTGGTGAACGACGTGCTGGGCGTCCTGGAGGGCGAGAACCGCGCTCGCGACAACGCGGGAATGATGGACCATATGGCCGCGGACACCGAAGAGGCGCGCACGCTCTGCAACGAGGAAGAGATCGCCCCAGTCCCGGAAGACCTCAAGCTGCGAGTGGTCGAAACGCCCGAGTTCATGCGTGTTTCCGTCCCTCTCGCCGGTGGGTTCGGCCCCACCGCGGCGGAGCAGGACAACACCGCGCTTGTATGGCTGACGCCGGCCCCGCCCGACGCGTCGCGTGCCGAACTCCGCAGCCGCCTGACGACGAACAACATCCATCAGCTGAAACTGCTGGCTTTGCGCTACGGAATTCCGGGCTACGCCCTGATTGGAGCGCTTGCATCCAACATGGAAAGCCAATCGGACAAGCTGACGCACATGGTACAGCCGCTCCCCGGCTTCATCGACGGATGGCCGATCTACATCACCGAGACAACCGTGGGCACAGCCTACACCGGGGATGTTGATTTCATCTGGCGGAAGTACAAGCTGCAAACGATCGCCGCCGCGGTGGTGGATATGCAGATGCACGCGCAAGACATGAGCCCGGCCGACGCAGTGCAGTTCTTGACGCGACGCGCCTACATGGAAAGCAGCGCGGCTAGGGCACTGGTGCGCTCGCTTCAAGTGAACCCGACGGACGCCGCATCGACCTATCATGGCTGGCTGGGCTGGCAGATGCTCCGGGCTCACTACCAGGAAACGACACAGGACTTTAGCTTGGCGTCGTTCCATGGCAAGGCCCTGCAAACCGGCTCGATGCCGCTGGTCGAGTTCTCTTACGCAGTTAGCGATGCCAAGGGCCGACTGGCGTTTGGGAACGCCGAGGAGTAGCCGTTGGAGCGAACGGCTTCCGCACGAGATTGGGAACCGGATCGGACCGATCGGACTGCGCCGCATTGGCTTGCATCGGATTCCCCGAGGTCGCAGCCGGCAGGCCATGGCGAGCAGGAGGCCACCGGGCACGACTCCTCGATTCGTATTTGCGCGGGAGGGGAATCGGATAGCGACCCGGCCCGGCACGCAGCAGAAGCACGATGATCCCGAATCGTGCATAATAGGGCAAGGGTGCATGCGCACCTTCCCCACAGACGGCGCTGTCTCGGGCACGGTCGGATCGATTCCGCGTGCCGCAGGTGACGGGTGGTGCTATCGGAGAAACGAATCGTGCCGAAACTCAAGACCCATCGAGGCGCAGCCAAGCGCTTTCATCTAACCGGCAGTGGCAAGGTCAGACGGCGACACGCGCTGAAGAACCATATCCTGACCAAGAAGACGCAAAAGCGGAAGCGCCACCTACGCAAGAGCACCGAGGTGAGCCCGGCTTTCGCAAAAGCCGTGCGGCGGATGATCGCGAACTAGCCTTTGCCTGGCCGCCAGGCGCCCATTGCACGGCGCCCGCTGTCCCGGCCATCGTCCCGAGGAGACAACCGTGCCAAGAGTCAAGCGAGGAAACCATCGCCTCAAGAAGCGCAAGCGCGTACTTGCCAAAGCTAAGGGCTACTACCTGGCAAAGAGCAAGCTCTATCGCTACGCCAGCGAGGCCGTCAATCGGGCCGATCAATTCGCCTACATCGGCCGGAAGCTCAAGAAGCGCGACTTCCGCGCGCTCTGGATCACCCGGATCAGCGCCGCAACGCGGTCGCATGGCCTGAACTACAGCCGATTCATTCGCGGACTCAAGGACGCCGGCATCAACTTGAACAGGAAAATGCTTGCGGAAATCGCAGTGCGGGACCCGGAAGGATTCGGCCAACTGGTCGTGAAAGCTAGAGAAGCGCTGGCCGACACGGCGGCAATTCCAGGGGAATCCGAGACCGAAGCCGCCTAGGCGCGACCGCCGCCTGCGCCAGGTAGGGAAACGTGTCAATTGCGGAGAAAACCGGGCGGCCGATCGCCGATCTGCTCCGCGAGGGCGATTCGGCGGAAGGCTTGTACGCTGCATTGCGCGCCAGGTTCGAAGAAGAGCTGCTTGACGCCGCGACTCCGCAGCAGGCGCAAGCGTTGCGGGACCGCTGGCTCGGACGCCGTAGCGGCCTGCTGGGATCCGTCAATGAGAGCTGGCTGAAGGCGGCCCCTCGCGAACTCAAGCCGACCATCGGCAAACTGCAAAACGGGCTGAAGCGGGATCTCGAAGCGGCTGTCAAGAGTGCGCTGCGGGCCACAGCTTCCCGGAAAAGCGAGGAAGCCGGACTGGATACGACGCTCCCCGGCCCGGAGCGGACGCCCGGCGCGGTCCATCCAGTGCGTCTCGCCCTCGAAGAGGTTCTCGACATCTTTCGCCCGCTCGGCTACACCGTAGCGGAGGGCACGGAGATCGAGACCTTCTTCTACAATTTCGAGGCCCTCAACTTCCCGCGTGACCATCCCGCAGTCGACGAGATGGACACGCTGTTCCTGGCGGGCGAGGACAAGGCGCTACTGCGAACGCATACGTCGCCTTGCCAGATCCGCATTATGGAGGCCGAGAGCCCGCCGCTACGCTACGTGGTCCACGGCAAGGTGTACCGCAACGACACGCCGGACGCCACGCACAGCCCGATGTTCCACCAGTTGGAAATGTTCGCGGTCGATACGGGAATCACTTTCGGGGACCTGAAGGGAACGCTGGAGCATTTCGTCCAAAGATTCTTCGGGCCCAGCACGAAAGCGCGCTTTCGCCCGAGCTACTTCCCGTTCACCGAGCCCAGCGCGGAAGTGGACATCACCTGCCAGTTTTGCTCGGGCCACGGCTGCCGGATATGCAAGCAGACCGGCTATATCGAAGTGCTCGGATGCGGCATGATCGACCCCAATGTGCTCACCAAGGCGGGGGGCGATCCCGAGCGCTACCAAGGCTTCGCGGCAGGGTTCGGACTGGACCGCTTCGCGATGCTGAGGTACGGCATCGATGACATCCTCCTGATGTACCAAGGCGATACCCGCTTCCTTCGGCAGTTCCGATAAATGCGCATTCTTCTCAGCTGGCTACGCGATTTCGTGGAAATACAAGAATCTCCACGCGACATCGCGCACGCTCTCACGATGGCTGGAATGGCCGTCGATGCCGTCGAAGACGCTGATGGCGACACGGTCTTCGAGTTCGACATCACCAGCAACCGGCCCGACGCGATGAACCACTTCGGCATGGCGCGCGAGGTGGCCTCAATCTACCACCGTCCTCTGCGGATGCCGACGAGCGAATTCGCAGAGGCCAATGTCCTCGCTTCATCGATGGCAACCGTGGCGATTGCCGACCCGGAATCTTGCGCTCGATACGTGGGACGCGTGTTCACCGACGTGCAAGTGGGGCCTTCTCCGGACTGGATGCGCCGCCGGATCGAGCTTTGCGGTGTTCGGTCGATCAACAATCTGGCCGACCTGACGAACTACGTGCTGCTCGAGATGGGGCAGCCGACCCACGCGTTCGACCTCGACAAGCTCGCAGGAAGGCACATCGAGGTGCGCAAGGCGCACCCGGGTGAATCGCTCGTGACCCTCGATGGCCTGATACGCGAACTGGTGGTGGACGACCTAGTGATCTGCGATGCCGAAAAGCCTGTCGCCTTGGCCGGCGTCATGGGGGGCGAGGCCACCGAGATCACGGAGGAAACCCGGAACGTTCTCCTTGAAGCCGCTTGGTTCACGCCGTCCACGGTTCGCAACACTTCGCGCAGGCTCAAGCTGTTTAGCGAGGCATCGCACCGCTTCGAGCGAGGAGCGGACTGGGACGGCACGGTCTGGGCGGCCAGCCGGATCGCTGCCCTCTTGGGCCAAACCGGGACCGGATCCGTCTTGCAGGGCTGCATAGACTGCTATCCCGGGGTGCGCGAGTTGCCGGAGATCCGGTTGGAGAGCGCGAGCATCCGCAGGCATCTCGGCGTCGACTTGGAAGGTTTCGAAATCGAATCAATCTTGCACTCGCTGGGCTTCCACCCGGTCGCCAAAGACAACGGCTGGACTGTTCGGGCGACCAGCCATCGGCTGGACGTAGAGCGCGAGATCGACCTGATCGAAGAGGTTGCCCGCATCCATGGATTCGAGAAGATTCCCTCGACGCTGCCGGTTGTGGGCGTTGCACCGGCCCAAACGCCGGGAGCCGCCGAGGAAACCCGGATGCGCAATGCCGTGCGCGGATTGGGATACGACGAATCGATCGGATTCTCGTTCAACTCGTCGAGCGAATCACAGCGTTTCGGAACCTCGCCAGGAATCGCTCTCCGCAATCCCCTCTCCAAGCTCTGGGACGTGATGCGTAGCAGTGCGGTGCCGACCATGATCCGAGCGCTCGAGTGGAATCTCAACCGGAACCAGCTGTTTGTGCGTCTCGTGGAGTTCGGTCGGGTGTACAAGCGGACCGAAGCGGGCTACGAGGAGCCGAAGATCCTGTGCCTCGGTGCAAGCGGGACGGCACGTCCCCTGTCCTGGAGCGAACCGTCGCGCCCGCTCGGTTTCTACGACTTCAAAGCCGACGTAGCAGCGCTGCTGCAGCCCTTCGATTCGAGAGGGCTGCGATTCGACTCGAAAGACTTGCCATCCTACTACCGGCGCGGCCACGCCGCAACGGCGCGGTCTGGCGAGAAAGTGCTCGCACACTTTGGCGAGATCGATCCCGGGATCACTGCCGAGCGAAAAATCCGCCAAGCCATTTGGATCGCCGAGGTCTTCTTGGACCCGGTCTACCAACAAGGCCTCCGCCTCCCGGCTCACCGCCGCCTGGCCAGAGTCCCGGCGGTCAGCCGGGACTTCTCCCTGCTGGTCCCGGAAGGCGTGGCGTTCGAGCGAATCGTCACGGCAGTCGGCCCGATGCCGGACCTAGTCAGCTTGGAGCCGCTGGAGGTGTTCCGGGGAAAGAACGTCCCACAGGGGCACTACAGCATGCTGCTACGCGCGTCTTGGCAGCGCTTGGACGAGAGCCTGACCGACGAGGAGGTGAACACTTTCGCCGCTGAGCTGCGGTCAGGCTTGCACGCGGGCCTGGAAATCGTCACTAGAACGTAGCGCGCATCATTCCAGCTGGTAAATCTGGTAACTGCGCTCCCGCGGCTCAGAACTCAGGCCCCAGGCGCTGCGGGGCTCGCGGTAGGAGTGTTCCCAGACAAGTTTGTAGCGCTCGTCCAGTGCCTTGGGTGTCTGATCCTTGGTATCCCACAAAACGAACCAGTCAGGATCGGGCGAGTCATCGAACTGGTCTTCGGGCACCTTGCCCCGGAAGCGGCGGTTGTAGTCCACATCGGAATTCAGCAGATTGACCCACCGGCGATCGGGCAGGTAGTAGTTGGCGGTCATGCCCTTCACATTCCGGAGATAGCCGATGCTATCTCCCGGGCGGGTGTTGCCCGACAGAAATTCGAGCATTCGCCCGTTGGGCTCGTCATAGCGAAGGTACTGGCGCAGCACAACTTGCTCTGTCCCGCCCCCAGCCAACTCGAGATTCGGCCACAAGGTGGCTCCCACGAAGCACGCGACCGCCGCGGCGCGCCTTCCTCTCGCATCCAGGGCGGCAGCCGCCAGCCCAATCAAGACAACGGCCGCCGGGCACGTCTGGTAGTAGTATCGAGGCAGCGTTGCCCGACCCGCCACAGCGATCGTAAACAGCGGGCATACTGCGACGATCAATCCCGCCAGCAATGCCATCCTTGCGAGCACCCCGGGCCGGTCGAGACGTGACCACGAATACAGCATGACGGCGGGAACAACAAGGAAAACGAGTCCAAACAGCACGAAAGCCGGATCAGCGGTCCTCCTTAGCCATGGTTCGCGGACGATGAAGCCGAGGAAGGGCACCGCTGCAGCGAGGCATAGCAGAGCACTCTGCATCGGCGAGTCCTTCCAGCGCTTGGGTCGAACCAGCCAAGCCGCGGCCGGGGCGAGCACCACGAACGGCACCCAACGCCAGTAGTCCGCGCCGCGACGAGAGACAACGTATCGGAAGTTCTCCCAAAAAGTGCCCTCGCTACCCGGACGCCATTGCGTGAGGTACTCGGCGTGCAAGAACCAGAACTCGGCTCCCAGAATGACGGCGAGCACGGCTGACGCGGCGCAAAGACGGGACAATACCGGTCGATCCGTGATCAGCAGGAACAAGCCGAGCGCCAGCCAGGTTGCCGCAAAGCTCAGATAGTTCCCGGCGTAGAGCAGGCAACCGATCAGGCAGAGTTGCGCATGGAACCCCCATCTCCGGCCTAGCTCAGGGTCCCTCAGGTAGCGGGCAACCTGCGCGAGCAACAGGACCGTGGCGAACACCACCAGGATGTAGTACCGACCTTGGCGCGCCGCATGCAGGAAGTAGATCGATGCGCTTGCCGACAACGGAAGCGCGTACGGGAGCCAGCGCGGCCCGCCTACCAGTCGGCCGAGCCAGAACAGCAAAGCCAACGAGCCGCAGCCGATGAGCGCAAACGGCAACCTCGCGGGCAACGTGCCGCTGCCCAACAGGATGTGGCCCACCGCGGAGATATAGAACTGCAAGTAGCTCTGCATCGCCGGCAGCAGCTGCGAGTTCACATCATGGCCATCGTCATCCTGAACGAGCAGCTGGCCAGCCTCGCGGTCAAAAGCGTATGGCAGGGCGCTGCCCGTGTCAGCCATCAACCGGCCCCAAACAGCGGTCGTCGCTTCGTCCCGCCAGAGCGGAACCCCGTCCAGCCGCCAAAAAATTGCGGCGAGGCAGAACAGCAGTGCGGCGATTGCAGGCAGGCGCTTCATTTGGCGAAGGCCATCGCTTGTCGGGCTTGAATCCGGAAGTTGCGCACCTTCGGACGAATAGCGCCTACGACGACCAAGTCGTGCGGAACTCCGGGAAGAGCGTCAATCCGCCACACGCAAAGAGCGTCTGGCCCGTGATGTAGGAAGCTTCGTCGGACGCGAGGAACGCGAAGACGGCGGCAATCTCAGCGGACTCGCCCGCCCTGCCCATCGGGATGTGGGACTCGACAACCGCCTTTGCTTCGGGATCGTTGATCCAGTTCATGTTGATCGGTGTCACGATCGCTCCCGGGCCGACAGCATTGACGCGGATATCACGGTCGGCGTATTCCAGTGCGAGTGTCTTGGTGAGGTTTTCCATGCCCCCCTTGGAAATGGAATAGAACAGGTACTGGGGCTTCGGGATGATTTCATGGACGCTCGAATTGTTGACGATGGCACCGCCACCGGGCCGCGAGAGGAAGTGCTTGATCGCCTCGCGGCTACAGAGGTAGCATCCGCGCAGATTGACACCCAGAATGCGGTCGAAGTCAGCAGCCAGGCTCTCTTCGCTCGGCGCCGGCTTCTGAATGCCCGCGTTATTGATCATCACGTCGAGCCGCCCCCACTCGCCCAGGACCGCCTCGAACATCCCCGTGACGGATTCCTCGTCCGAGACATCCGCCTTGTGAACCAGCACGCGCGCATCCTCGAAACCGCCTTGGCTATGGGCTTGACGCACCTGCTCTGCCGTATTGGCGGCCCCGGAGTCGTTGCGGCTGTAATTGATTACGACGCTCGCACCCTCCTGCGCGAGGCGGACGGCAATCCCCTCGCCGATACCGGCGGACGCTCCTGTCACAAGGGCGTATTTTCCAATGAATCGTTGTTGCATGCTAGAGGCGCGGCAGCTGGAGTGCTTTCACCGCATCCCACTGATTGTACCTTGGGGCCAGCCCGTCCCGAGGTGCGACCGGGACCTGGCTGGCAGCGCGGAAGTCGTACTCGTTGCAACCCTCTACACTGGGGCTTGCTCGCCGTCCGACGGCGGCCTGTCGCGTGAAGATTCTGATTTCGGCCGGCGAGGCTTCCGGAGACCGCTATGCCGCCGGGTTGGTGCGCGCCCTGGGAGCGCGGTTGCCGCAAGCGAGCTTCCTTGGCTGCGGCGGGCCTTGCCTGCGAAAAGCCGGCGTGGAAGCCGTGGTCCGTTCCGAGGAACTCGCAGTCGTCGGCTTGTTTGAAGTCGTGCGGCACATCCCAAGGATCCATGGCCTCTACCGCCGATTGGACGCGGCGGCGAGGGATGCGCGGCCAGATCTGGCAATCCTTACGGATGCCCCGGACTTCCACCTCAGGCTCGCCACGCGGCTCCGACGCATCGGAGTCCCCGTCGTGTATTACGTCGCCCCGCAGGTCTGGGCGTGGCGCCGCTGGCGCATCCGTCAGATCAGGCGCTTGATTGACCAGCTGTTGGTTATTTTCCCTTTCGAGGAAGAGTACTTCCGGCAGCGCGGCGTCGGCGCTGAGTTCGTGGGGCACCCACTCAGCGACCTGGTACGAACCGAGACGTCCAGGGAAGCGTTCTTCCGACAACACAACCTGGATCCATCCGGGCCGCTTGTGGCATTGCTCCCCGGAAGCAGGCAGGGCGAAGCACTCCGGCATTTCCCCGCCCTCCAAGACGCCGCCGCCAGGATGGCAGCGGAAGGACTAGAGCAATTCGTGCTGCCCGTGGCACCGACAACCGGCCGAGCATTCGTAGCCAGACACTGGCAGGGCCCCTCGATCCGTATCCTGGAGAACCAAACGGCCGACGCCGTCGGGCATGCGGATGTCGCATTGGTTGCGAGCGGGACCGCAACAATCGAGACGGCGATTCTCGGAACGCCGATGGTCACGTTCTACAAGCTCTCGTGGCCGAGCTATCAGTTGGCTCGACACCTCGTGGACGTGCCCTTCTACAGCATGGTCAATCTCCTAGCGGGAAAGCCCATCATCCGCGAGTGCATGCAGCAAGACTGCACTGGAACGAAACTAGCTGCCGAGGCGCTACGTCTCGTACGTATGGAGAAGGCACGATGTCAAATGATGGAAGATCTAGCCAGTGTTCGCAAAGCGCTCCGCACGCAGGTTCCAGCCTCGGAACGAGCTGCGGAGGCGATCTGCGATCGTTTCGGGCTTCGAGCGGCATGAGAACTGCAGCTCGACTCACCTCCGTGCTCGCGGCAAGCGCGGCCCTTGCCTCTCTTTTCGGGCAGGACTTGGTATCGGAGCCGTTGCTGAATGTCGAGCACTACAAGATCGCAGCGCGCATCAATCTGGAGGCCCAGCTGATCGAGGTGACAGCGGAGGTCCGCTTTAGGCCGCTCGACCCGGCTGTGACTGCGTCGTTCGAACTGCACAACTCACTCAACGTGGATGCGGCCGAGACAGAGGACGGCATCAGCCTGCAGCCGCGGCGCTACCGCGAGGATTCCACGGTCCACCTCAGCTTTCCCGAAACCCTGCCGGTCGGAGAGTCCCAAGTCGTGCGCTTTCGTTACGGAGGCCGTCTCACTGGCTATAAGGAATCTCCCGTCGAGGGATACAGCTTGGCCGAAATCACCCCGGACCGCGCGATCCTGCTTTACGCTGGGCGCTGGTTCCCTGTAAACGGCTACGGAGCGGATCGCTTCACTTCAGAGATCACCATCACTGTCGAGAAAGGGTTCAAGGTGCTCGGCAGCGGCGTGGCCAGCCAGACCGAAGCGCTCGAAGGAATCGAGCATCACTTCGAATTCAACTATTCGTCGTTTCCTGGCACCATCGCAGTCGTCCGGGAGGATCCCGTGCAAGTGACCGAAGGCACTGCCTCCAGCAGTGTCTACATGCCCACGGCGAGCGAGGACTTGGCGCTGACCTACGGAGAAACGGCGGCAGGGATGGTCGAATTCTATTCTGAGCTCTTCGGCGCGCCGTACTCGAAGTCGCTTGCGATTATCGAAATGGGAGAGTACGCTCCCACGGGCTACTGGGCACCGGGCATGGTCCTGATGAGCCCGTACGGTCGCAGGGAGACGTTGAATCGCAAGCTTCTCGGGCAGTTGGTGGCAAATCAATGGTGGGGAACGCTCGTAGGGGCGGGCAACCGCAACCACCTTTGGCTCGTAGATGGCCCGGCGCACTATTCCGCGTTGCTCGAACTGGAGGAAACCGAGGGTGAGGAGGCTCTCGCTGACGCTCTGGCCGAGACCCGCGTGGAAGCGCTCACATTCGACCAGGTTCCGCTACGCGAGTCCGGCGAGCTCTCGGAGTTCTCCCCCCAAATGCGCGCCCTGACCTCAGCCCGGGGCGCCATGGTCCTGCACATGCTGCGATGGGGCATCGGAGACGAGGCATTCTTCGGCGCATTGAAGAAGATGGCCGGCGACATGACCTGGAGCACGATGACGACCGATGGATTCCGGGACGTCGTCGAGGAGGTTTCCGGTATGGATCTGGACGGGTTTTTCCTGCAGTGGACCGAATCCAACCTGACCCCGGAGTTCCAACAGGAATACACGATCTACCGATTGGGCGGCAACTCGGGCTTTCGCGTGATCGGCAAGATCAACCAGGACATGGACACGTTCAAGATGCCGGTCGAACTGAAGGTGGAGACAGAGGGAGAACCGGAATACCATGTGATCGAAGTCTCCGGCACCGCTTCGGACTTCACCGTCGAGACGTTTGGCAAACCCCGCGAGGTGATCCTGGATCCGAATCACAGGATCCTGCGGCTGGACGACAACACCCGGGTACGGGTCGCGATCCGAAGAGGTGAGCAGCTAGTCGAGCTCGGCTACTACCAGGATGCGCTGATCGAGTACCAGATGGCGATGGACATCAACAAGTTCAGTTCTCTGGCGCACTATCGGACCGGAGAAGTTTTCTTCCTGCAAAGCAACTTCCAGTCCGCTGCCAACGAGTTCCGCGAAGCGCTCAACGGCGATCAGGAACCTGCCTGGACCGAAGTTTGGTCGCACATCAACCTCGGCAAGGTGTTTGACATCACCGGCCAGCGGGAACGGGCCGTCAACGAATATCAGTTGGCCATCCGTACCCGCGACAACACGCAGAATGCGCAAGACGCGGCCAGCCAATTCCTAGCGAACCCGTACCGTAGGCCACGTGTCAAGGAGCGAACGTACTGACACGACTCTCCCCGCCCGGACCGCGAATCAGTACTTCGGCACGCGGGAGTCAACCTCTTCGCTCCAGCGCAGGATGCCGCCGGAAAGATTCGTCACGCGGCTGAAGCCCATCTCCTTGAGCAGTCGCTGGGCCTTGCCGCTGCGGACGCCGCTCTTGCAATGAACGACGATATCCGCCGTCGAGTCAAGTTCGTGAACATGCTGAGGCAGCGTGCCCAGCGGGATGAGCGTCGTGCCGGGGATCCTGGCGATCTCGAACTCGTGAGGCTCGCGCACATCAAGCACGAATAGGTCGTCACCGGCGTCCAGACGGGCCTTCAGGTCGGCCGGAGCAATCTCCGGCAACCGCTCCTGCGCGGCTTCCTCCTGCGCTTGCTGCGGAATGCCGCAGAACTGCTGGTAATCGATCAGCTCGCGCACAGTCGGGTTGTCGCCGCAGACTGGGCACTCCGGGTTGCGCCGGAGACGCAACTCGCGAAAGCGCATGTTGAGCGCATCGTACAGCAGGAGGCGCCCGCTCAGGGAGTCCCCCTTGCCCAGCACGATCTTCACGGCTTCCGTCGCTTGGATGCTTCCAATCACCGCCGGAAGGATGCCCAGCACTCCGCCCTCGGCGCAGCTGGGCACCAGCCCGGGCGGGGGCGGCTCGGGATAGAGGCAGCGATAGCACGGCCCGCCCTGATGATGGAAGACCGTCGCCTGCCCCTCGAATCGGAATATCGAGCCGTACGCGTTCGGCTTGCCGAGCAATACGCAAGCGTCGTTAACCAAATAGCGGGTGGGGAAGTTGTCAGTGCCGTCGACAACGACGTCGTACTCCGAAATAATCTCGAGCGCGTTCTCGCTGGTTAGCGCCACTTCGTACTTGTCGATGGCAAGACGGGGGTTGATATCCTGCATCGTCTCGGCAGCGGAGTCAATCTTCGGGCGCCCCACATCCTTGGAACCGTGAATGACTTGCCGCTGGAGATTCGTCTCGTCGACGATGTCGAAATCAACGATTCCGATCCGGCCGATCCCGGCCGCCGCCAGGTACAAGCCCAGGGGGGCGCCCAAGCCGCCAGTACCAACCATTAGAATCCTGGCTCCCTTGAGCCGGCGCTGCCCGGCAAGCCCGACTTCGGGCAGGATCAGATGCCGGCTATAACGCAGGATCTCCTCATTCGAGAGTTCCGGCAGCGCCTCCTCCGAAACCGGAACCGGGACCGTCGCCGCAGCGGCCGAGCCGCCAGCAATCGAAGGCACGATGCTGATGGTGCTGGTGCCCTTCAATGCCGTGTCCTCTCGCTCCAGATACCGGATGTCCTCGTCATCCACGTAGACGTTCACGAAGCTGCGCAGACGGCCCTGTTCGTTGAAGAGATTACGCTCGATCTGGGGATGGGCTGCCACTAGCTGGCGGAGGGCCTGCCCCACCGTCTCGGCATCAACATCCACGGTGTCATTGCCTGCGGCAAACTGGCGCAGGGGCGTCGGAATAAGAATGCTCGCCATGTTCTTCCTAGTTCTCGATCGTATCAATTACCCTATTCCCAGTCAACAAAGTAGGGATTGCCGCGCCGCAGGCCCTGCCGGCTATCCTCTTGCCGTGCGCTAAGCTGTCTTCGACCAACAGAGGCACTGCCAGGACATTGCCGCGGTAACCGGACGTGACGCCACGCTTCTTCGCGAATTCAGAGGAGATGAGGGCATGGTTGAGGGCCAGCCATGCAAGGCTCGCGGAGCAGTGGGTGGGTTACTACAAGAAGAATTCAGGGATCGCTAGCATCACGTGGCCCGAGTCCGTCAACGTAGCCCTGTGCTTCGGATGGATCGACGGGATCCGCAAGGCGATTGACGACAAGAGCTACAAGGTCCGATTCACGCCGCGCAGGCCCGGAAGCAGCTGGAGCGCGCGGAATCGAGCGGCGATGCAAGCACTGATCGAGGCTGGTCTCGCCGAGAGACCGGGGCTAGAGGCGTTCGAGGCCCGCCGAACGGAAACAGCCGCGCCGGCTCACCGCACGGAGCTCTCGGCAGAATTCGAGAGCAAGATCAAGGCCCACCCGGACGCTTGGCGGTATTTCCAAGCGATGCGACCCTCCCTCAGGAAGCACTCCGTTGCATGGGTCGAGAGCGCCAAGAAGGACGAGACCAGGCAGCGACGCCTTGCTGTGCTGATCGCGTCGTGCGCGGATGCAAGGCCGGTCCCGCCCTTGCGCTGGAGCGTATCAAGGAAGGAGCGGGCCGGTTGAGCGTCGCGCCGTGGATCGGTCCAGTGGCTGTTGCTCGCGGCGCGCTGTCCAGCTGTCTCCGGCCGGGCCGGATTGAAACATGGTGATCCCTGCAACGACCACGGCGCCGACGGCGGCACAGGCCCGTTCGCGAGCTGGCGTGATACCGCCCAAAGCAGCGACTGGCATGTTCACTGCGCAGCATGCCGCCCGCAAACCGGCCAATCCCGGGATCGCCTCTTGACCACGCTTCGAACTAGTCGGAAAGACGGGCCCGAACACGGCGAAGTCGGCGCCTTCGCGCTCCGCCCTGCGCACTTCATCCACGGTGTGAGTCGAAACTCCGATCGTGAACCCGGCGGGGACGATCGGTCGCAGTTCGGACGCCGGGGGCGCATCCGAACGCAGGTGGACGCCGTGCGCGCCAGCGGCAAGCGCGATGTCAAGGCATGCATTGACCAAGACGAGGGCGCCATGTGGCTCGACCCGCCGCAGCGCGGCCTCCACCAGGCTCAGCAATGCGCGGGGCGGCATGTCCTTCTCGCGAATCTGGATCCAATCGACCCCCTCGCGCGCGTTCGCCTCGATGCTGTCCAGCACGTCGCCGGCGCACCGCAAGCGGTCAGTTATGTAGTAGTGCTTCACCCTACAACCCCATCATGTGATCGTTGAGCCCCAATGTTGATAACGTTTGACTAACATTACGTCATTACTCTATACTAAGAGTCTATTGGGGCCGCTCGCAGCGGGGGGCTGGAGAGTCGGCACAATTCGTTGCGGGCAGGCAGAGCGAGCAGGAGTACAGATATGGGTAAGGTAATCGGAATCGACCTCGGAACGACCAATTCGGTTGTAGCCGTGATGCAGGCGGGGCAGCCCACCGTGATTGCGAACCAAGAGGGCACGCGGACGACGCCTTCGGTGGTCGCGTTCACCAAGGGTAGCGAACGGCTGGTGGGACAGACCGCCAAGCGCCAGTCCGTGACGAACCCCGAGGCGACGGTGTATTCCATCAAGCGGTTCATGGGCAGGCGGCCGGATGAGGTCAGGGAAGAGATCAAGCTGGTCCCGTACAAGACAACGGCTTCGGGAGACCTGCTGAAGGTCGAGGCGGCCGGCAAGCAGTATTCGCCGCAAGAGATCTCGGCCATGGTGCTGGGCAAGCTCAAGGAAGCGGCCGAATCGTACTTGGGCGAGAAGGTCAAAGAGGCCGTCATCACAGTGCCGGCCTACTTCAACGACGCCCAGCGCCAAGCCACCAAAGACGCCGGCAAGATTGCGGGTCTGGACGTGCTGCGCATCATCAACGAGCCGACCGCGGCCGCCCTGGCCTACGGGCTCGACAAGAAAGCGAACGAGACCATCGCGGTGTACGACTTCGGGGGCGGGACGTTCGACATTTCGATCCTTGAGGTTGGCGACGGCGTTGTGGAGGTGAAGTCGACCAACGGCGACACCCACTTGGGCGGTGACAACCTTGACAGTCGATTGATCGAATGGATCGTCGGCGAATTCCGCAAAGAACACGGCATGGACCTGTCGAGCGATTCGATGGCTCTCCAGCGTCTGCGGGAAGCAGCCGAAAAGGTCAAGATGGATCTCTCGACGCTGATGGAGAGCGAGATCAACCTGCCGTTCATCACCGCCGACGCCACCGGCCCGAAACACCTCCAACTGAAGCTGACGAGGGCCCATCTGGAACAGATGATCGAGCCGATGATCAGGCGCACCCTCGAACCGTGCAAGAAGGCCCTGACCGACGCGGGGCTCACCCCCAGCCAAATCGACGAGGTGGTGATGGTCGGTGGGTCCACTCGCATCCCGAAGGTGCAGCAACTGGTACAGGAATTGTTCGGCAAGGAAGTCCACAAAGGAGTCAACGCAGACGAAGTGGTAGCGATCGGCGCGGCCGTCCAGGGCGGTGTTCTCGGTGGCGAGGTCAAGGATGTGCTGCTCCTTGATGTGACCCCCTTGTCGCTGGGCATCGAGACTCTCGGAGGGGTGTTCACCAAGCTGATCGAGCGAAACACCACGATTCCGACACGCAAGTCCGAGACGTTCTCAACTGCAGCGGACAACCAGACCTCGGTCGAGATCAAGGTCTTCCAGGGTGAGCGCTCCATGGCCGGGGACAACCGGCTGCTGGGGGTCTTCCAGCTGGTAGGCATTCCCCCGGCCCCCCGCGGCGTGCCGCAGGTCGAGGTCACCTTCGATATCGATGCGAACGGCATTCTGAACGTCTCGGCCAAGGACAAGGCCACGAGCAAGCAACAGCAAATCACGATCACGAGTTCCTCCGGGCTGTCCCAGGAAGAGATAGAGAAAATGGCCCGTGACGCCGAGGAACATTCGGCCGATGACCGGACACGGCGCGAGGAAGTGGAGACCCGCAACCAAGCGGACTCGATCATCTACTCGACCGAGAAGACGCTCAACGAGCACCGTGACAAGGTTGACGCCGAAGAGGTGCAGAAAATCGAGCAGGCTCTCAATGCGGCCCGCGAAGCGGTCAAGAGCGGCACGGCAGAGGAGATCAGCAAGGCTGTCGGGGATCTGACGCAGGCAAGCCACAAACTGGCCGAAGCGATGTACAAGGCACAATCGACCGATCCTTCGCAGCCGCCCCCCGAAACCAACGGGGCCGGCGCGGAGGGTGCGGACTCGAAGGACGCGGCGGATGACGTTGTCGATGCGGAGTTCGTCGAGCCCGACGAGGGTCGCAAATCGTAGAAGAGGAGCGCAGGTCAGCGGACACGGCCCGCCGGGTCCAAGTCGGAGCCAATGGCGACCAATCCCAGCAAGGACTATTACGCAACCCTCAGGGTCGCCCGGGACGCCACGCCGGATACCATCCGCAAAGCCTACCGGCGCTTGGCGCGGAAGTATCATCCAGACGTGAACCCCGGTGACACCGTTTCGGAAGACCGCTTCAAGGAAGTCCAAGAGGCCTACGACGTACTCAGCGACCAAGAGAAGCGCGAGTTCTACGACCGGCACGGATTCTATGCCGAACAAGCGTTCTCGGGAACCGGCGGGCCGCGCGGCCGATCTGGCGGCGTAGGATTCGACGGCTTCGATTTCACCGATTTCGGGCGCCCGGGAGGTGCCGGACAAGGCCCCGATTTCGGATCGCTATTCGAGGGCTTCTTCGGAGGCGGGCAGCGACAAAGGGCATCTTCCGGGGCGCCGCAGCCAGGCGAGGACTTGGAGTACACGCTCGACATCGGATTCGACGATGCCATCGGCGGAACTACGGTCCGCCTGAATATCGCCCGCCTTAGCGCATGCACCCAGTGCTCGGGAACCGGCAGCGCGCAAGGGGCCCCTCCTCGAGATTGCACCGCATGCAACGGCAAGGGGCAAGTGCATCAAGCTGCTGCGAACATGCGTTTCACAGTGCCCTGCCCTCGATGTCACGGCCAGGGCCGCCTGCAGAGCCTGTGCAATCCGTGCGGCGGCGAGGGGAGGGTCCGGGAGACGACGCCGATCGAGGCGCGCATCCCTCCAGGCACCCAGGAGAATTCCCGGCTGAGAATCCCGGGCAAAGGGAATGCCGGACTGCGCGGCGGAAAGAGCGGGGACCTCTACATCGTGGCCCGGGTCGGCAAGCACCCGTTCTTCGATCGCAAGGGCTACGACATCCACATCGAAGTGCCCATCACTCCGTCCGAAGCGATCCTAGGCGGAAAGATCGAAGTTCCTACCATTGATGGCACGGCATTCCTGCGCATTCCGCCAGCCACGAGTTCAGGCAAGACCTTCCGCGTCCGCGAGCGAGGCGTCAAGAACCCGCGGGGAGGGAAACGCGGCGACCAGTTCGTTAGAATCTCGATTGTCGTGCCCGAGATCGCGGACGAATCAACCAAGGATCTCATGCGGAAATACGCGGAAGAGAACCCCGAGAATCCGCGCGAGGCTCTGCTGGGGTCGAATTGACAATGGCCAGGCAGCGCAAGACGAAGGGCAGCTACACGATCTCGGTCGTGGCGGAGCGCTTCGACGTGCACCCGCAAACGTTGCGCCTGTACGAACGCGAGGGGCTGTTGCAACCGTCCCGGACGGAGGGCAACACCCGGCTCTACACGGAAGAGGATATCGAGCGGCTGGATGTGATCCTTTCGCTGACCAGGGATCTGGGCGTCAATCTGGCGGGCGTCGAGATCATCCTGAACATGCGCAGCAAGATGGACGCGATGCAACGCCAAATGCAGGACTTCGTCAGGTATGTAAACAACTCCGTGGAGTGGGCTGCCGACGATGGCACCGAGGACCCGCTTTCGAACGCCCTGATTCCCATCAAGTCGCGGTTGCCCGTGCGAGCGAGACGCGAGGACCGGGCGGAACGAGAGCCGAAAGCGCAGAGCGACGAGCCCGACATCCTCGACGTCTGACCCTGGAATCTGACGGTCCCTGCAACCAGCCGGCTCGAGCGCTTTCCTCCGGCCTCGCGAGCCAGGTGACAGCAATCCCGGCAGAAGCGAGAGCGGAACGGACACGCAGCGGGCTAGATCAGGCCAACTGCGTTCAGGAACACGAGTCCGATGCAAACCGGGACGGGGTATTTCAGTCCCCACAGCCAGATGCCGTAGCCCTTGGCGAGCTTGCTGCCTGACTCGAAATCATTGCGACGCAGCGCCCGGTCCATCTTCCAAGCCACATAGAGCGCGATCCCCAGGCCTCCTAACGGCAATAGCCAGTTGGACACCAGGTAATCCACTCGCCCAAACCAGACCGTGCTGATGGTTGCTGGAATGCCGCACAAAGTGACTCCGGCCCCTCCGATCAGACAGGCCTTGCGACGGTCCATCCCGTGGTCGTCAATCAGGTAAGCGGCGATCACCTCCAGCATCGCGATGCCGCTGGTCAGCGCGCCGAAAACCAGCATGACGAAGAAGACAACCGACAGAACCGCCCCACCGGTCATTTGGGCTAGTGCAGTAGGGAGCGTGACGAAGAGCAGCCCGGGGCCAGCGCCCGGCTCGAGACCGAAAGTGAACACGATTGGGAAGATGACCATGGAGGCAACCAATGCTACGACGGTGTCTGTTGCAGCGGTGGCCAACGAGGCCGTGACCAAGTCATCCTTCCTGCGCAGATAGCTGCCGTAGGTGATCATCGCGCCCATGCCCAAGCTCAACGTAAAGAACGAGTGCCCGAGGGCCTCGAGCACGCCGGCAGCTGTCAGGTTGCCGAAGCGCATTCCGAAAACGAAATCGAGTCCGTCATCCCATCCCGACAGAGTGATGGCCTTGGCCAGCAGAACCACCAGCAAGACAAAGAGTCCTGGCATCATCACCATGCCGCAACGCTCGATCCCCTTGGAGACTCCCGCCACCGCAAGCAGGACGGTGATGGCAATGAAAACGATCTGCCACGCCACCCCCCACAGCGGGGAATCCGTGAGGGCAGCGAATATGCCCGGGACCTGCTCCACGCCAACTCCGTGAATCGAATTCGTCAACGAGAGATAGGTGTAGTGCAGCGCCCATCCGGCAACCGTCGAGTAATACGACAGCAGCAGGAAGGCGGCGAGCACACCCATGAATCCAACCCCGACCCACGGCGTCCGAGGAGCCTGCACTTGGAAAGCACGCACAGGCGACGATCGCGTCGCTCTCCCCAGCATGATCTCGGCAATCATGACCGGCACGCCGACGAGCAGGATGCAAAGGAGATAAACCCCGACAAACGCTCCGCCGCCGTTCTCGCCAGTGATGTAAGGGAACTTCCAGATGTTGCCCAGTCCGACTGCCGACCCGGCCGCGGCCAGGATAAACCCGGTCCCAGATTTCCATTGCCCTCTGGGCTGCCCCGAATCGCCTGCCACGCTTGACGCCAACTCGGTACACCGTACCATAGCGGCCACAGAGGCCTGCCGTTTGGGCTAGAGTTCCGGCGCAAGCTAGCGCGGCGCGGCAATCAGGGCAGGGCGCTATTCGTCGATACCGGTCTCGCCTTCGGACTTCGCGATGATCGCGGCCCCGCACGAGTCGCTGAAGACGTTCACAACCGTCCGATACATGTCGAGCGGCCGATCGACAGCCAGCATCGCCCCGACAATCAACTCAACTTGCGGTCCGGTCAGATTCACCGCTTGAAGCACGATGAATATCACGACCAGCCCGGCCGAGGGGACGGCGGCAGCACCGATTGACGCAAGCAAGGCCGTAAATACGACCATCAGTTGCTGTTCCATTCCCAGGCTGACTCCCATGGCCTGCGCGATGAACAGCACTCCGGCACACTCGTAGAGGGCAGTGCCGTCCATGTTTACGGTGGCTCCCATCGGCAACACGAACGAAGTCACTCGATTCGAGACACCCACTTTCTTCTCCACCGCGTTGATCGTGACCGGCAGCGTCGCGCCGGAGGAACTGGTGGAGAACGCCATGACGATGGGCTGCACCATGTTCCGGAAGTGTTTCACCGGGTTGATGCCTCCAAGGAACCGCAGGATCAGCGGAAGCGTGACGAACAGATGCACGGTCAGGCCGCAAACCAGCATCAGCGCATAGAGCCCAAGCGACTTGAAAGCACTCAGGCCTGTGGTGCCCATTAGCCTCGCGATCAGAGCGAAAACTCCGATCGGAGCAACGTAGTTGATGATGCCGCCGGTCAGGACCATCATGGCCTCGAAGGCCGACTGAAAGAAGGAAAGCAGCGGATCGCGGTGGGATTGCTTCAGGGCGCTGATGCTGATGCCGAGCATGATCGCGAAGAAGATGATGGCTAGCATCTTGGTCTCGGCGGCAGCGGCGAAAACATTCTCCGGAACGATGTCAAGAATCAAATCGACCGGAGATTGGATGACGGTAAGCTCGGGCATTTCCTCCGTTGCCGCTCCAACCAAATCCGCACCCTCGCCAGGCCGGATCGTGTTGACCATGACAAGCCCCACTATGCAGGCGCACAGGCTCGTCAACATGTAGTAGCCCAGCGTCTTGCCAAAGAGCCGTCCGAGCCCCGCGCCGGCTCCGACCGAGGCGACACCGGTGACAATCGACGTCACCACGAGTGGGACGATGATCATTTTCAAGAGCTTGATGAACAGCGTCCCAAGCCAGCCGACAGCATCGGCAAAGGGCTCGCCTCCGATCAGGCCGGCGATCACGCCGAGAACCATTGCGATCGCGATGCGCCAGTGGAGCTGCTGGTGCCATTTGGCACCGGTGTTGGTGGTAGACATGGGTGGCCTTTGAGAATTATATATGCGATGGCGAAGTATCTACTTCCCAAGCCGTTCAATTTGGAGCGTCGGGCTGTCGTCGCTCGGCTTCCGACGCCCGCCGCGGAAGCGGAGGACTTGGGAAAGTCCGCGAGACCGACTGCGCCCTCCAGGTGTGTGCAATTTTCGCTTGCCACTCGCGGCTGGGCTCGCCAATGCGCAGGACGCGCCCGCACTCACCAGGATGCTCTGTTCGCACGCGCCGACCACAGGGAGAAGCATGAAGACTCTCCGACCCGGCCCGGACGCTACCGATTGGATCGAAACCAAGGTAGACCGGAACCAGTTCGAAACATGCTATGCTGCACAATCAGGTTACCTAGATGAACATCTAAATGCTACGGATTTTGGTTGCAGTCCGGTCAAACTCAAGACGCTGTCGGAGCTGTTGCGGGAAATTCGTTCCCAAGAGTCGACTGCTTGCACCAAGGCGCATCCGGCTAAGGCCGACAAGTACCGGGATTGGCGGTCGGCGGATTAGAAGCGTGATCCCGGAGGACGGTCTGTCGTGTGGGCAGACAACAGGTGAAAGTGATTATGTCTGAAGATAAGCCAAGCTACGATTCCAACAAGATGCGGCAGGCAGCCAAGGTCCGGGAGGTGCTGCGCATCTCAGCCACCCTGGAAAAGCCCCAGGTGGCGCGAGAAATCATTCTCGAGTGGCTGGAGAATGACGCATCAACGGAACTTCCCGAAGGCGCATGGAAGGGAGACGCATTCCAACACGAGGCGAACGACCGCTCGTTCACAGCGGTCCGGGCCAAGGGGGACACATCGGACGCATGGGCCCTTCGATTCGCCGAGCCAGGGGAAGGTGATACCGAGCAGCTGTGGACAACAGAGATCGCGACACGGGAGCAATCGGGGCAAGAGCCGCTCTTCAGCGTCCGAACATTGGTGAAGTCCACCGACCACAAGCTGCGCAGCCAACCGACAGTTCCAAGGTTCATGGAGCATGTCGCGGGCGAGTGCGGCTTGGAGCAGGGTGCCGCCAAGATTGAGAAGGATCCGTGGATCATCGAGTCTGACTACGACGCCGCCAACTTGACCGAGTTCTTGGTGGATCCCGACCGCCGCACGCCAGCATTCGTGTTGACGGTGGCTGAAGAAGCTGAGAATCCAACCGAGCCGTTGATCGAAGCCGGCCCGCTGGCGACCGATACATTGGGGATCGCCAAGGTGGTCGTGCTTCCGGCAGAGTACACGTGGAAGCTCACTAACCGGTTCGGAAAGCGCCTCTCGGTCTACCGCGGCGCACTCCGAGTGTACTTGCCAGGCTTCCGCGAGGACACGGATCCGGAAGGAGGTCACGACCTCTTCATGCCGCACCGGATGGACACGCCTGAAACGGCTGCTCGACTTGGATCGCTGCTACGCTGGATGGCCGTTCGAGAGAGCCTCAAGCGGATGCGGCTGGGTCAAGAGGTCTTGCCGTTCGCGTCGGTTCTGATGCCTTCCATCGATTTCGAAACCCAGAAACTCGCCGCAAGCAAGGCCAGCGCTGCAAAGCAGCTTACAGCAGCAAAGGAGCACCTTGGAATCCTCCGCCAGGAACTGCAAGCCGCACTCCAGATGCAGCAGTGGCTGACCGAGGAGACGAAGTTCTTGGAAGGCCGTGTGCGCGAAGCAGAGTCGAGAGCTCGCGGGGGAGTCCGCAGCGGGAGCCGACCACCGTACGACCGACAGCGAGATCGGGCACCGAGGCCACGATACTCCTCCTACGATTCGGACCGGCCCGAACGCCAGGGAGGCGGTTTCAATCGCGATCGTCCATCCGGGGGCTACGGTCGAGATCGCCCAGCCGGGGGCTTCGATCGCGGTCGTCCATCCGGGGGCTACGATCGCGATCGTCCATCCGGGGGCTACGGTCGAAATCGTCCATCCGGGGGCTACGACCGTCAATCTCGGGGCTATGACCGGGATCGCCAGGGAGGTGGCTACGACCGGGAACGCAAGCCGCGAGGCTATGATCGCGGCCGAGAGAGCGACGCCAGCGATTACGACAGTTCCTCCGAAGACTGAGACCGCAAGCCTAGGTAGCCCGACGCGGAGCTTGCTGGGACGAATCCAATTTGTATTGCGGCACGCGAGGACTAATGGATCTGCAGGGCAAGACAGCGATTGTTACCGGGGGATCGCGTGGAATCGGCCGCGCAGTCTGCCTGGAGTTGGCCAGTCGCGGGGCGCAGGTAGCCGTCAATTTCCACAACCGCGAGAAAGCTGCACAAGAGGTCGTCAGGACCATCGGGAACAACGCGCTCGCCATCCAGGGGGATGTTTCGAACAGAGCTGCAGTGCAAGCGATGATGGCTCGAATCGAGGCGGAGTTGGGCGCCCCCGACATCCTCGTCAACAATGCCGGGCTCTTGTATCCCGGTCGCTTGCTCGACTACGACGAGGAGCAGTTCGACCGGATGTGGCGAACAAACGTCAAGGGTGTACTCTACTGCTGCGAGGCGGTGGCCCCCGGGATGATCCAGCGCGGCTGGGGCCGGATCGTGAACCTGTCGTCGAACGCAGCGATTGGCACGTCCATTCCAGGAACCACGATGTACGCCGCAACCAAGGGAGCGGTACTAACGCTTACAAAGAGACTGGCGTTTGAGCTGTCTCCAAGCGGCATCACAGTCAACGCTGTGCTGCCTGGGTTCACCAAGACAGACATGGTCCTGGCCGGCAAGACGGAGACGGAAGCAGCCCGCTTGATCGCCGAAATGTCGAACCGGTCACTGGTGGGTCGCACCGGGGAGCCCGCGGACATTGCAAGCCTGGTGGGCTATGCCTGCTCAGAGGCCAGCGCCTTCATGACCGGTCAATTCTTGCTCGCCGACGGCGGCCGGCAGGACTACCTCACGCGAGTCTAGAAACTGCCGCTAGGTGCGCTCCACCCGGTACGGGTAACGGTCCTTGGCACGCCTCAAGTAATCCAGGACCTCGCCGTCAAGCTCGTGCATCAATTTCGCCCGGCTGGGATCGTCGGCCAAGTTACGCTGCTGGTACGGATCTTCTTGGTTGTCGTAGAGGCACCAACGTCCAATCTCGCCGCAGGCGTAGGTGTAGCGATCAGTCCGGATTCCGCGAAACAGCGGCGATGGGTGATTTACGCCGCCGCTAGCGTAGGATTTCTGGATGTGCATCAAGAACTGATGCTCAGGCCCGTCGACTGGCTGCTCGCGCACCACCGCAGATAGGTCACTGCCTTCGCAGGATTCGGGCACGGAGACACCCGCCAATCCGCACAGCGTCGGATAGATATCGATAGCACCGAGCAGAATATCGGACTTGTGGCCCGCAGGCGCGCCGGGAGTTCGCACGACGAAGGGCACGCGGCAGGACTCCTCGTGAGGCAGGCGCTTGCCCATGCGGTTTTGAGCGCCGAGCATCTCGCCGTGATCCGACGTGTAGACGATGATCGTGTTGCCTGCAAGGCCATTCTTGTCCAAGCACTCCACGAGCCGGGCGATCTCACGGTCGACAGCTTCGATATGAGCGTAGTAGCCAGCTAGGTCGCCTCGCACTGCGCGGCCCGGCCCACCAATGCCTCGCGTTACACGCTCTACGGTGTTCGGACGAAGCTGCAGGTCACCCGGCGGGTATTTCCTCGTCAGTTCGGGAGGGGCGTCCCGGAATGGCGGATGAGGCGGATTCAGGGAAAGCACGAGCATCCATTGATCTTCGCGATTGCGCTCGATAAACCGGACGGCGTCGTCGGTCATTAGCGTCGCGTTGTAGCCGGACGGGACTTGCTGCTTTCCCGTACGCGGATCGTAGGTATGCGACTGGTTGAAGTGCGGATTGGTGTTGTACCATGCCCGCCATTCCTCAAAACCATGGCGCAAGGCGCCTATGGGCTTGAGGGCGTGCCCTTCCGCTCCTCGCGCATCGAGGTGCCACTTGCCGATATATCCCGTGCGGTAGCCTGCATCACGGAATGCCTCCCCGAGGCTGTACTCGGATGGACGCAACGGATGCGAGTTGTCGATGACACCGGTTTGGTACGGCCACCGGCCAGTCATCAGAATGCCGCGGTAGGGAGAGCAGACCGGGTAGTTGGAGATGCATTGCGAGAACGTTGTCCCTTGGGAAGCCAGGCTTTGGAGCGCCGGCGCCTCGGCATCGTTGAAGGGCTCGCCCGGCATCGAGCACGCCCGATGTTGGTCGCTGAATACAAAGAGGACGTTCGGTCGGCTCGCTACCTGAGCCCGCCCGGACACCGCTGCAGTTGCGGCCAGGCCGCTCAGAACATCTCTTCGGGTCGGGTTCCGCGGTATCATGACCTCGGTATTCTAGCAACGCTCGGTCGGCCTTGGTGCCAGCAATTCGAGCCGGTGACCGCATCAGCCAAGTAGGGATTCGATTCGATCATGCCGTCGAGAGAAAGCGAGGCGGTCGTCCTTCGCAGCTACCCCTACCGCGATGCCGATCTCGTGGTGAGCTTCTACACGCGAGACCAGGGCAAGCTCCGCGGGATAGCGACCGGCGTCCGCCGCCCAAAGAACAAGTTCGGCGGCTCGCTAGAGCGTCTGGCGCACTCGCGAGTGTTCTATTTCCAGAAGGAAACGGCCGAGCTTGTCACCTTGCAACGCGCCGAGTTCATGGGCCCATCCAATCTCTGGAAGGCAAGCTATTTCGCTTGCGTAGTGCTGGATATCATTGCCGAGACAGCAGACCAGATACTCCCCGCGAACGAGCCTCACGACGCCTACTTCCGACTGTTGCAGTTGGTTGTGGACGAGTCGTCCCAGGGGATTTCCCAGCAAGGACCGTCGGAACCGATCGAAGCCTGGGCACAGCGATTGCTGACGTACTTCCTCCTCTGGGCAGCCCGGCTTGGCGGCTGGCTTCCACCGCTAGACCGCTGCATCGAGTCGGACCTGTCGTTCGCGGACGACGAAACAGTTTACTTCAGCCCGCGGAAGGACGGACTGTTTCGGGCCGGTTTCAGCGACAGCGAATCGTGGCAGTTGCCGCCGGTGGCCCGCTCCCTGGCGGGGGCCATGCTTTCGCAACGCATCGACAGCCTCGACCCTTCCGTGTGGCGAGAATCCGCAGCGCTCGACTTGCAGTGGTTCCTGCTGCAGCGCACTCAAGCCCAACTTGAAGGCCGGCTGAGAGGCGTCGACGCCCTGCGTGCCGTCATGAGCGCCGCGGAGCCGTCCATCCGGACCGCCGGGCAGACCTAGTTCGAGTCAGGTCCGGGACGGATCGCCACTGGTCTCGAAGCCGGCCGGAGATCAATCTCCAGTGTGACCCGAGCCCGATCGCGCATGACCTCGACCAGCACGGCACCTTCGGTTTCGGACAGGTGCCGCCCGCAGTGAACGGCTGTCCGGACGGCCTTGCCTTCGACGGTAACGATCACGTCACCGGCTCTCAGGCCTGACTCTTCAGCTGGGGAGCCCTCGCGAACCTCGCGGACCAGCACTCCTCGCTCGACTCCGAAATACTGCGCAAGCTGGCCACTGAGGTCTTCAAGTGCAACCCCGAGCCGCCTGCTCCGACTGCTGACATGCACTTGGGGAAAGCTGAAATCCAAACCCCAGTGAGCCTGGGCGTCACCCACACTCCGCCTGGCACGCTCTATCCGTTGCCTCACTTCGTCAATAGCCTGCGACATCGACACTTCGACCTCCCGCCGACCGATCTCGACGTCCAAGCGCATGCGCTCACCGTCTCGCACAATGCCTAACTCGACCGTCCGGCCCGCAGGCGTTTCCCTAACCAGGCGTGCGAAGTGCTCGTACCCTTGCACCGTGTCGCCACGGTAGGTGAGAACGATGTCACCACGACGCAACCCCGCGTCCCCGGCAGGGCTGCCGTCAACAACGCTTGTGATCTCGATGCCGTGGGGTTCGATCAGTCCGAGGTCCCGTACGGCGTCCTCATTGAGATCCATCACCCCCAACCCGATATAGCTCGCTGGCGCAAGCAGCATCCCGGTGTCGAGAAGCGGTGACGCCTGGAGCGAGGCGCCCGCGGGCAGCGTGCACCCGAGAACTACGCCGACCGTGAGATTCGTCCACATAGCCACCTCCTTGCGCCTCGGCCCAGGGCCTACCGCTGTTTTCGGACCTCGATGCGGCCAACTCCATTGCGGATCCGAAGGGTGGCACCGCCCCCGTTAATCGCACCGGCAGCTTCCACACTCACCGGGCCAAAACGTCCTCCTGAGCGATTCACTTGAATCGAAGGGAACTCGCTGATGATGCCGTGGAGCCCCTTGGCCAGACGGACGCTCGCATCGATCGTCAGCGCGAGAGATTCGGGCAACGAAACGACAATGGATCCCACCGAAGTCTCGAGCACGGAATCGCGCAGGCCGGCACCGCTCTGGAAGGAGGCCAAGATATCGCCCGCGCCGTTGGAGACGATCAAGGCACCCATGGCTCGCTCAATGCGGATATCCCCTGCCGCCGCGTCGGCATGGATATCCCGACGGGCCTCGAGAACGCGGATGGAGCCGCCGCTCGTCGTCGCTCGGACGGTTCCGGAAACCTTTCCGATATCAATGTTTCCGCCAGCTGTCTCGGCCTCTAGATCGCCGTCGACACTCGCGACCCGGATGCTGCCGCCCATTGTCTTGAGCATGGCGGACTTCCCGCTATCGGCCAAGCTGATGCTTCCGCCAGCCGTCGCGCAATCGACAGGGCCGCCTACAGTGCCCAGTTGCACGCTGCCGCCCGCAGTTACCGCCACAACCGCGCCTCCGATACCGCCCATGGCGATCGACCCGCCGGTCGTACGGGCCCGCACCGAGCCCTCGATGTCCTGTACACGGACCGCCCCTCCACGGGTCACTATGTCGATCGCGTTCGTGCCGCTAGGCACTTCAACTTCAAGGCGGGCCTCGATCCGGCAAGCATCGCAAGCCGACTGGCGCAATTCCAGCAAGAGCCATCCGTCGGGCTTCTGGACGGGCACTACCACCGCCTCGCGAAACACTTTGAGGGCCGATTCCTCGTCGCCGACGGCCGGCAACCTCATCCTCAAAGTGAAGCGAATCGAATCGGTGTCGGAGCCGACGATGACCACTTCACCCATGGTTTCAATTGCCACCATGCTGGCAGCCCGCTCCTCGGCGCTTCGCTGCGTGCTCCAGTAGCGGCCGTCCCGTACGATCTCCAGACGCTGTTGCGCGGAAAGCGCGGCCGCGGCAGCAACCGCCAAGGCGGCAGCGCCAAGGCAAGAGGGCCACACCCGGCGGTTCCCCGCTGCGATCGCCCGGGTCATTGAACTAGTAGTGCTCCATCGAGGCACCCAGCGAGCGCAAGATCCGCTCGGTCTGATCCAGCACGAACGGATTCGACTCGCGCTTGGCCAGATTCTGCAGCGGGCCGGCCAAATCGCGGCTCGGATGCTCCCGCAGCAACTGGATGGCATGGACACGCATGCCGGTATGGGGATCGTCCCGCAATGCCTGCAACAACGCGCCACGGACCTCTGGAAGGCCGGCCTGATCCCGAACCGCGTCAAGGGCCATCAACCGAACACCGGGATTCTCGTCTTCGGTCAAGGACCGCAGCAGGGCGTGCCGCACATCTCCGTCGTCCGCTTGGCCGCGGAGGGCTTCGAGTGACGAGAGCCGGGCCCCCGCGTGAGAGTCCTGCACCGTGTTCAGGAGCATGCTTCGGATGAATGGATCCGATGACTTCCCCGTGACAGTCCGGCGCTCCTCGAAAACGATCTGCACCTGGCCGCCGACCGGGTCAAGACGAACAGTCTCGACGCCGGTCAGCATCGGGTTCGCATCTAAGGAGAAAGTTTGGCTCGAACCATAGGAGGCAGGAATCCCGGAAGTCCGCAACAGGCCACCGGGGTTCGAACTGCCCGCCAAGAATCCAATCGCAAGTAGCAGTGCGGCTAGCGCCGGCTGCCAGAGCATTCGATGGCCGGCAATCGCAGCGGCCCGCGGGCCGAGCGCCTGCCGGATTTGGCTGAACGGCCACGCGCCTCGCTGCGGGCTCTGCTCGATGGCGACTGCGCGCGCCAACCCTTCGCGACACTCTTCGAGCAGGGGGTCAATGTCTGTGTCAAGTTCAGGATCGCTGAGCGCAAGCAGGAAGGACTCTTCGTCGTCTACCAACGCACGGAACGCCGGATCCTCCGCACGGCAGCGCTCCACTTCGTGACGCTCGGCCAAGCTGAGCTCGCCGTAGAGGTACAGGCGGATTCGCTGCCGCAGGATTTCGCTGTCCATGGGGGCAATCCCTTCAGGCCCGGACATCGTGAAGTTCCTTGCGCAGCTTGCGGGTCGCGCGGAACAAGCATTGCTTGGCCGAGTCCTCGGAAATCGAGCACGCCTCGCCGATAGCCTTCAGGCGCATGCCTTCGTGGTGGCGCAATGTAAAGACCACACGCTCGCGATCCGACAGGGTCCTCATCGCGCGCGTGATCCTCTCCGATGCTTCGCGGTTGCCGAGCATGCGGTCAGGAGAGCCCAATGGCTCGGTGGCACGGGCCGCTTCGATCGGCGACCGGCCGGAAGTCTCGGCCGTGTCCAATGCCGTGAACTCCGGTCGCGCCTTGCGCCTGCGGAGGTGGTCGAGGCAGACGTTGGTCGCAATGCGATACAGCCAAGTATGGAATCGACATTGGAACCGGAAGGTATCGAGCTTCCGATAGACCTTCAGAAAGGCTTCCTGATAGGCGTCGCGGGCATCTTCCGGCGACCGCAGGATGCGGAGCGCGATTCGCAGCACGCTCCGGTCATGCAGTCGAACGAGTTCGGAGAAAGCTCCTTGGTCACCGCGCTGGGCGGCCTCGATCAGCTTTCGCTCGGCCTCGCCGTCTTGGGCTGCATCGCGCCCAAATGCGAGTATTTCCGCCTCGGCAACTTCCACTGCGCGGTTTTCCTTCTTCATGATTGGACGCACCGGGAAGTAGAAACGTTAGGCTCTTCATACCTGCAGACAGGACTCAGGCAATCCAGCCTCCACCGATCACGACGTCCCCGTCGTAAAACACAGCAGCCTGGCCAGGCGTGACTGCCCGCTGGGGCTCGTCGAACTCGACCTTGACGCGGTCGCCCGCAGGATGCACTTCCGCCCATGCCGGAATTGACCGATAGCGGATCTTTACCTGGGCGCGAAGCGTCTGGGTCAGGGATTCCATCCGGATCCAGTTCGCGTTACGGACCTCCATCGACGCGCGCATCAGGGATTCTGCCGGCCCGACCACGATCTTGCGGCCGGCAGGCTGGATTTCCTTCACATATACCGGCTTGCCGAAAGCCACTCCGAGCCCTCGACGCTGGCCAACGGTGAATCGATGAATCCCTTGGTGCTCGCCGAGCAGTTGACCATCCTCGGTTACGATTTCCCCGGACTCGATACGCCCGCTTGGAGAATCGCTAACCTGGCCCTTGTAGCGCTCCACAAACGCCGCGTAGTCTCCGTTGGGGACAAAGCAAATCTCCCTGCTTTCCGCCTTGTTGGCGATTCCCAGCCCTAAATCCGCGGCGAGTTGCCGGACTTCGGGCTTGCGCATGCCCCCCAGCGGAAAGTGGGACCGTCCGAGCTGTTCCTGAGTCAGGCCGAACAGGAAGTACGACTGGTCTCGGTCCCTGTCCACGCCGCACAGCAGCAGATGCCGCCCACTGTCACGGTCGTACTCGATTCTGGCGTAGTGACCGGTGGCAACCGTGTCGGCGCCGACCTGGCGCGCAGTCTCGATGAAGCGGTCGAACTTCAGAAAGTTGTTGCACAGCGTGCAAGGGATCGGCGTGCGTCCCGCCAGATAGTCGGCCACGAACGGCTGCACAACCTGGCGCTCGAAGCTGTCCTCGTAGTTGAGCACGTAGTAGGGGATCCCCAGTCGTTGCGCCACCCAGCGCGCGTCGTAAACGTCATCCAAGGAGCAGCACCGGCCGGAGGCACCTCCTTCGGGAATCAATTCGGGGATGCGACGCTGGTTCCAGAGCTGCATCGTCATGCCAACGATCGGCTGGTCCTGCCGATGCAGCAATCCCGCAACGACGGAAGAATCCACCCCGCCGCTCATAGCCACCGCTACGAGGGAATCGCTCACTGCTCTCAGGGTAACCCGGCCAAGGGCGCCCCGTAAGCTACTGCCAGCCGATCGTCCGGCCAGCGTTCTGCTCTTCCAGGTAATCTACCAATGGTTCAAAATACTCGAGCATGGCCTTGGTCGAGACCTCCTCGCCAGTTGTCTCCATCAGGACTTCGCGCCAGTCGCGCGTGGCCCCCAGGCTCAGCAGGTCCCACAAGAACTGTCCAACCTCCTCGTTACCGTAGTAATTGCAATTCCGCGGATCCTGCTTGAGGATGTTGTTCGCGATGTACATGTGGAGCTGGTACTTGATCACGAATGCCATCGCGTAGTCGTAGTACTGAGCCGGGTCGTCGGTGACGTGCGTCTTGGTGCAGGCATCGCAGTACTCCTCGTCCCGCGGCTCGGGAGGGGCGATGCCTTGGAACTGGCCAGCGTGCGCCCACCAGCGCTCGTTGAACTTGTCAATTGGCAGATTCTCCTCATACAGGTCGTGTTCGAAGAACGACATCGTGCCTGCCGAGAACGGAATGAACACCACGGCTTGGTCGAGCGCCTCGTCCAGCAGCCAAGCAATCTCATCGATTTCCTGGCCCTCGGGGATGAGCCCGATTTCCCTCAGGTAGGCGGGCTGCCGAGAGGCGATGCCGATGAGATCGCCAATCGCCTCGTGAAAGGCACGGTTCGCCCCGCCTCGCAAGGTCAGCGGCACGCCAGCCGAGGTGTAAGCCAGGTAGTAGTAGATGTGGCCCAGCTCGTGGTGCGACGTCTCGAACCAGCGCCAGTTGTTCTCGACGCTCATCAGGGAGCGCACGTCCCGCTGCAAGTCCATGTGCCAGGCGGAGGCGTGGGTGTTCTTCTTGCGTTCCGAGGCCGGCGGTAGCGGATAGAGGTCCGATTTCTCGTAGAACGACGCCGGCAGCGGCGGCATGCCCATCGAGGTGTAGAAGGCTTCGGCCTGCTTGACGATCCATTCAGGGTCCTTTCCCTTCACAAGACTGTTGAGGTCGACGCCTCCGCTCAGTCCCGGCCATGCCTGGGCCCAGCGGTTACCGATCCAGTGCGCCGGGATCAGACCGGGAACATCCTCGTCGAAGCGGCTGGCAAGCTCATGCTTGGCCCAAGTGTGGACCTGCAGATAGAGCGGCCTAAGGTCGTCGTTGAATCGCTCCATCATGGTCATCATTTCGTCCACGCTCATGCCGTAATCGGCGACCTGAAGTGCAAAGAAGGAGTCGTATCCCATTTCGCGGGCTACCTCGTTGCGAAGATCCCTAAGGGTTGCTATCCCTTCCTTGAGGGCCGGCCCGGTCTGCTTTGCTACTTGCCAGATCTTGCGCCGTTCCGATTCGTTCACCGAGGCAACCAGAATCTCGTCAATCTGGTTTGGCGTCACCACCTCTCGGCAGTCTCCGTTCACACGCTCCGCGCAGAACTCGAAAGAATCCAGGATCGCGCTCTGCCGGGCCTCGGCTGCCACGCGCTCGGCGACGACCTCGGGAATCGTGCCCGGATACTCGGCTGCCGCCAGCAGCACGCTGCGCAATTGCCGCACGGTGATGTCGTCCAGGCGGTCCTCGTGTTCGAGCAGGGACTTCACGGACTCAATGACCCAGGGGTTTCCACTGAACGCAGCGATCGATTGCTCGGCCCCGATGCGCTCACCCACATGCAATTCCGAAACATCAGTGGACGCTTTCCAGTTGGCCTCGGCCGCGATCGGGTACAGGCCTTGGATGAGGCTGCCGTAGGCGTCGAGGAATTTGTCCGCCCGCTGCTGGGGGCTCTCGCCGCAGGCCCAGATGCACACGGTTGCAATTGCGAGACCAAGAACACGGAATCTCATGGTTCGCATTCTCGCACGGAAGCGCATCGAGAAAGCGCCAATCCTGGTGCAGAGCTCCGTTTCGTTCCAGCACATTAGGCTGGAAACCCTTCGGTTTGCAGCCCATTGGCAATTTGCGGATTCTAGTTACAGGTAGCCGGAGAGTTTCCGGCAATAGTCGATCAGCGATTCGGTCGGAATCCATAGTCTGCAAGCGATCCGGGTCGGGTTGCCACGCATCGCGTCCCGCAAACAGGAGAACCTGAGGAACTGTAAATCATGAAAAGTACATCCCTTTCGACGACGACCCTCTTCGCCTTGGTCTTGGTCTTGGGTAACTGTGGCCCGACCGAACCCGAAATGGCAGAAGGACCGGTGATGCCGATCGGAGAAACGATCATGATCGAGGCCCCGCTCGGGCTACCCCCCGTTCCGATTCCAGAAAACAATCCGCCCACGGCCGGGACCATCGAAGTGGGTCGCAAGCTGTACTACGACAAGTCCCTCTCGGTCGACAACACGATCGCCTGCGCCAGTTGCCACGATCCAGAGGCCGGATTCGCCGACCCAAACCAGTTCTCGGAAGGGGTCGGCGGCGAGAAGGGCGGGCGCCAGTCACCGCCGGTCATGAACGCCGCCTATTTCACGACGCAGTTCTGGGACGGGCGAGCAGCTGGCTTGGAAGAGCAGGCGGGCGGGCCCGTGGAGAATCCTGTTGAGATGGCTTTCACTCACGAAGGTGTTGTTGAGCGGCTCTCCGCCGATCCAGAGTATGTCGAAATGTTCAAGAAGGCTTGGGGCGACGGTCCCATCTCTTTCGAGATGGTTGCCAAGTCCATTGCGAGCTTCGAGCGGACCGTGCTCGTGGGCAATTCTCCCTTCGACCGCTACCTGTTTGGGGGCGACGAGACGGCGATGAGCGAGGAAGCGATTCGCGGCCTCGAGATTTTCCGCGACCCCGAGAAGGGGAACTGCGAGGTCTGCCACACGATCAACGAAGAAGAGGGCTATGCCCTGTTCACCGACAACTTCGGCACGCACAAGACGACGATGGTTCACAACTGGCTGGCGCGACGGCCCCGTTATCATCCGCACTTCACACCCATGAGCTCCTCGAGGATCAACCAGGTGGAGCGCTGGGTCGCGGAGATCGCGCAGAAGCAGATTCGGCAAGGCTCCTTTCGCAGTACCCAGGCGCTGGAGCAGGCGATCGGGGAGTACCTGCCTGTCTACAACGAAGAACCGAAACCGTTCGTGTGGACCAAGAGTGCCGATCAGGTCTTAGAATCGCTGAAGGATTGCTGTAAAGAGATTTCAGACACGGAACACTAGACCGTTGCGGCCCGGGCTGGAGAGGCAAGCTCGCAGTCCGGATTACCGCATCGATGCCTGTGGACCAGCCGCACTCCGGGCGGCGGGATCGAATCTACCTGTAGTGCAATCCGCTGGCTGCCCCATCGCAGGTAGCCGGAGTGGTCATCTAAGCCTAAAGAACCGTGATTGAGAACGATAGCGTCCCATCCGAGGATGCTTGTGCAGCTGTTTGCGGGATCAGGGCGATGGGGACGGTCAGCGATCAGGCAGCTGGCCGGGGAGGCGCAAGGCCCTCGGAGCGCGCGATCGGTCTGCAGGTCCCTCAGGAGTCGTGTCAGCCTAAGAAAGAAAGGGCGAGCTCTCCGCTCGGCGTAAGGAAGAACGAACTCGGCATGACAAGACAGGCAAGAGCGAAGAGATAGGTCGCGAATCGCTTCCGCATCGCCACCGGCCGGGACCTCATTGCCAGCCGCGGACCGATCTGGGATCCCACCAGAATGAAGGCGCTGAGCAACAGAGGCTCGTGCCAGATCGCGCTGCCTGTGGCAAGATGCCCGAGTAGCCCGTCGGGGGCGGTCAAGCTCACCATCAGCGCAGATGAACCGAAGGCAATGCTGATCGGCATGCCAAAGAGACGCACCATCATCGGGATCTTGAGGAACCCGCCGACTGCTCCGGTCAGTCTGGAGACGATGCCGATGAGGAACGATAGCGGCATGCCCTGACCGAGCCTGATCTGATAGCGTTCGGCACCCAGCTCCCGCAGCCAGTCCAATCGCGTGAGCATCGAAGTGCCAGCTGCGAACACCAGAACCGCTGGCGCGAAAGTCAGCGCTTTGGGCAGGAAGAGGTGGACAAAGTAACCGCTCAGGAAGGCTCCGGCAAGACTGCTCGACTCGAGTACCGCCGCAGCGACCCAGTCGACCTGTTTCTTCTTCCGGAAGAGCACGACGGCCTGCCCCGCGGTCGGCATCGTGAACCAGAGACTCTGGAAGACCGCAGCGCGGAAGTCGACCCCGAAGAGGACCTGAATCGGGGTGTAAGGAATGCCTCCCCCCTGGCCCAGCATCGAGAATCCCACGGCGCCGCCGCCTAGGATCGTGACCAAGATGAGCGAGCGTGAATGCAAGATGGGCTGACTCTCCGACCCGGACAGTACGGCTGATCGCCGAACGCGTCTTCCAGTTGGCCGTCGATGTGCAGGAGCGGCGCCTCCCGGGGTTGGTTAGAGATCGAACCGGAAGCAGCCGCGAGCCAGCGATTCAGCTGGCACGTCCAAGTACGCCATGTCCCCGTCCGGCGGACCTGTATTCGGCGGGTACTCGCCAGTAAGGGCTTCCATGAACGCGATCAGGTTGGTCCGTTCTTGGGCGCTTAGGTGGTCTAGCTCCTTGATCTATTCGTCGCGTATGAGTTGGTCGGGGTTGTTCCGATAGAGGGTCGACGAGCTTAAGATGGACTCCGCTACTCCTGTGGACCACCGACTGACGTCATTGCAAATCAATGCCATGGCGTCATCATCATCCCTCTCATCCGTGTCCCCTGCCGCTGCCCGGGACGGGCCTGCCTGCGCCGAGTCTGAACAGGCACTCCCGCCTCCTCGATCCTGCCGATTCCGCCAGAGCCGTTCACAGCGGCGCAGGTTGAACTCGCGATGCCGCCAGTAAGACACCGGAAACGACTCGCTGCGCACTTCCCCCACCAGGCCGGCAAAGGAGCGCAGGCTCCGCACCGGCTCGCTGCCCGGGCGGTCGGCAAGCTCATCGACTTGCGCACGCTGCCCACTCATAAGCAGGCTCCGGCAACCCACGGCACGCACTGGGCGTCTCCGCGACGCCCCCGAAAGCCCAGCAAGCGGCCAACGCCCCATTTGATTCCGGGATACTTGGAACCGCTTGTAGACGCATCAACTCGGTGCCCTTCAGACTGAAGTATCATCGAGTATTACCGAGGTGGCTTGCCGCAGGCCGTTGAAGTTCCCGCTGTACGTGTGACCGTGGACCCCAGCGATATTCCTTCGACTCACGCCGGCAGCCCCTACGCGAAGGAGACAACTGAAATGCTGCAAAAGACAATCTTGCTTCCGATCCTGCTGGCGATCGGGATCCTTCTGGTCTCGCCGGTCAGCGTGGTGCTCGCCCAGAGCAGCCCTCCCGACAATGACTACTGGTGGCCGAACCGTTTGAGCCTCGAACCACTGCGCCAGACTTCCCCAGACTTCAACCCCTTGGGCGAGGACTTCGACTACTCGGAAGAGTTTCAAAGCCTCGATCTGGATGCGCTGACGTCAGACCTGAAGGAGTTGATGGTCACTTCCCAAGACTGGTGGCCGGCGGACTTTGGCCACTACGGGCCGTTCTTCATTCGAATGGCTTGGCACAGTGCCGGCACCTATCGAACCATCGACGGCCGAGGGGGCGCTGATGGAGGTATGCAGCGCTTTGCGCCGCTCAACAGCTGGCCTGATAACGCGAACTTGGACAAAGCGCACCGTTTGCTCTGGCCGCTCAAGCAGAAGTACGGTCGGAAGATCTCGTGGGCAGACCTGTTGATCCTCGCCGGCACAGTCGCCATGGAGTCCATGGGCTTCGAAACGCTCGGCTTCGCGGGTGGTCGCATCGATGCATGGCGGCCCGAAGAAGTTAACTGGGGGCCTGAAGGCGAGTGGCTCGGCGCCGATCGTCGCACCGAGACAGGAGAACTGAAACGTCCGTTCGGAGCGACACAGATGGGCCTGATTTACGTGAATCCCCAAGGCCCGGGAGGCAAGCCGGATCCACAGCTCGCCGCTCACGCCACCCGCGAGGCCTTCGGCAGGATGGGGATGAATGACGAAGACACGGCAGCGCTGATCGCGGGTGGCCATACCTTCGGCAAAGCCCATGGCGCCGCTGATGCGTCCCGGCACGTAGGTGCCGAGCCGGAGGCCGGCCCCATCGAGGACCAGGGACTTGGCTGGAAGAGTAGCTACGGCAGCGGCAAGGGCACCGACACGATCACCAGTGGCCTAGAAGGTGCGTGGACGATCAACCCCGCAGCCTGGACTCACAACTATCTCGAGAATCTATACGGTTTCGAGTGGGAGCAGACTAAAAGCCCAGCCGGGGCGGTCCAGTGGAAGCCCGCTGGTGGTGCGGGAGCGAATGTAGTGCCAGATGCCCACGATCCGTCTGTGCGGCATGCGCCAATGATGTTCACAACCGACCTGGCTCTGAAGGTTGACCCCGCCTATCGTGAGATCACGTCTCGCTGGCTCAATGACCCGGAGGAGTTCGAAGACGCTTTCGCACGGGCTTGGTTCAAGCTGACACACCGCGACATGGGCCCGACATCGCGATACCTTGGAGACTTGGCGCCCGACCAGGAATTCGTATGGCAAGACCCGATTCCCGACGTTGATCACACTTTGGTCGGTGAACCGGATGTGGCCAAGCTGAAGGCCGAGATTCTTTCTTCGGGCTTGTCTTCGGCTGTATTGGTCAGGACCGCATGGGCCTCGGCATCCACGTTCCGCGGGAGCGATATGCGCGGCGGGGCCAACGGTGCACGAATACGTCTCGCGCCCCAGAAAGACTGGGCTGCAAACGATCCGGCCGAGCTGGACCGAGTGTTGGATGTACTTGGAAAGATCCAGAGCGACTTCAACAGCAAGCAATCGGGCGATAAGCGAGTCTCGCTAGCCGACCTGATCGTTCTCGGCGGTGCTGCCGCGATTGAGCAGGCGGCACAAGAGGCGGGGATCGATGTGGAAGTGCCATTCTTCCCCGGACGCATGGACGCCAAGCAAGAGCAGACCGATGCGGATTCGTTTGGACTGCTGGAGCCTTCCGCGGATGGTTTCCGCAACTACTTCGCCGACGGCAGCCCCCGGTCTCCGGCGGAGATGCTAGTGGAGAAGGCGGCCCTGCTGAAGCTCACGGCACCTGAGATGACGGCACTTGTCGGTGGCCTGCGAGTCATGAACGCCAACTCCGGAAACTCTTCTCACGGCGTGTTCACAGACCGTCCCGGCACACTGAGCAATGACTTCTTTGTCAACCTGACCGACATGTCAACGCACTGGACCAAGGCATCCAAGGAGGGCATTTACGAAGGTCGTGACCGGGCTACGGGCGAGCTCAAGTGGACCGCTACGCCGGTTGACCTTATCTTCGGTTCCAACTCTGAATTGCGTGCACTCGCCGAGTTCTATGCATCCGACGACGCACAAGATGATTTCGTGCATCACTTCGTTGACGCGTGGTCCAAGGTGATGACCCTGGATCGCTTCGAACTGCCTCGATCGAGGGACACCGCGCGGACAAGAGATGCGGATTGAACTGAAGCTGTGACGCGGGTCGGGCGGTTGGGGAACCCCACCCCGGGGCGAAAAAGCGGTCTTAGATCCTGATCGCGTTGCGCCAACCGAGAAGAGCTCTAGTGGCGCGAACGGTTGCCGCCCGGCAGTCGCGGGCTGGTCTGCTTCAGGGGCTGTCGGCTATGTTGGAGCGAGTCGCTCCGGCATTGAGGTCAACGCTGGTTCACGGCTGCGAAAGACAACCGCACTGGCGCCCACCTCGACCGTCTCCCGCGGGCGGTGGTGCGGTGCGTGGACGAGGAGTCGCAGATCCACGCGCTGAACCGCACCCAGCTGGTGCTGCCGCTGCGACCGGGCGTGCCGCACGGGCAGACGCACGACTACAAGCGGAACGGAAGGACCTCGCTGTTCGCGGCGTTGAACTCGGCGACCGGCGAGCTTGTCGGCAAGTGCTGCCCGCGGCATCGTTCGGTGGAGTTCAAGAGGTTCCTGGCAATGATCGACAAGCCGGTGCCGCGTGAGCTGGAGGTGCACCTCGTGCTGGACAACTACGGCACGCACAAGACGGCGATGATTTACAACTGGCTGGCGCGACGGCCCCGTCATCATCCGCACTTCACGCCCACTAACTCCTCGCGGATCAACCTGGTGGAGCCCTAGTTCGCGGAGATCACGCAGAAGCAGATTCGGCGAGGCTCCTTTCGCAGCACCCAGGCGCTGGAGTAGGCGATCAGAGGGTATCTGGCTGTATGCAATGAGGTTCTGAGACCGTTCCTGTGGATCAAGAGTGCCGATCAGATCTTGGAATCGCTGAAGGTTTACTGTGAAGGGATTTCAGACACGGAACACTAGCCTCGAGCGGACTGAGCTCGTGGGCAATTCGCCTTTCGACCGCTACCTTCTCGGAGGCGACCAAACAGCGATGAGCGAGGAAGCGATTCGCGGCCTTGAGCTGTTCCGCGATCCTGAGAAGGGCAACTGCGAAGTCTGCCATTCGATCAACGAGGAAGAGGGCTATGCCCTGTTCAGCGACAACAAGTTCCACAATCTCGGCGTTGGAGCGGAGATTGACGGCACGTTCAGCGACATCGGTCGTTTCGAAGTCTCGCAGGCGGAGGCAGAGCAAGGTGCGTTCAAGACTCCCCCAACGCAAAACGTAACCTTGGGGTTCAGGGCTCTGCGTCGACGAATTCGAATCCGGTTTGGCGTGCGAGCAACCGCTCCCTTCTGTCATTGGTATGGAATGGCGGATTGTGATCTCTCCGTCCCCTACAAGCACTTCCTTGACAAGCGAGCGTAACACCTTCTGCCGCTCGATGAGTTCGAGGGTCTCGGCACTGGCTCTTAACCGGTCCCGGAAACTCTCCAGGGTCTCCGCGATCCGCAGAAAGCGCTCGCGTTCCTCGGCTGCGCTCTGGATCGCCTCCAATTCGGCCTCCAGGACTCGCTTCCGACTGTGAATGGCCGGCATCCGGCTACGCAACTCGTCCAGCGTGATCAATTCCTCCTGGTACGCAGTCACCAGTCTCGCGCCGGCTCGTTCCAAGCGCTCCCGCTCGCTGCGCAGATCCGCCCGCCGGCGCCGTTGTGGATCCGTCTCGAGCCCAGCCTCCAGCCGCCGCTCCAGCTCGGCCTCGATCAATGCCGGCTCTTCCAGCAGCCGGACCAGCTCCCGCCAAACCATCGCGTCCAGCCGGTCCTGTCGCACCGGCCGACTCGGGCAACGCACGCCCTCCTCGTAGCGCCATCCGTCCGAACCCAGACAGCGGTAGTAGTACAGCTTCCGCTTCTTCGTCCGTGTCGAGGTTCGATAGTAGGCGTAGCCGCACCCTGCCGTTTACCCATAAGTCTTGTTCTTGCGCAGCCTCAGATGGAGTTTGCTGTCTTGGTCGAGACGGAGACTCCGTTCGCAGGCTTGCACGATGGTGGCCAGCCGGGTGTAGCCTTCCCACAGCACTTGGTGGCCCGGGCCCGCATAGCGCTTGCGCTTGAAGCCCAGATAGCCGCCCAGCATGGCCGTCGTCAGCACCGCCCGCCCGATGTTGTCCGGCGGCGGCAGCTTGCGATCCTGCGCAAAGTCCTCCAGGGCGGCGATCTCGATGTCGGAAAACAGCGTCTCGGCCGGCAGTTCCGGCGTGTCGCGGCCCAGCAGCGTCATTGCCATCAGGCGCCACGCGATCACCGCGTTGATCGTCACCGCCCGCTCGATCCGCTCCCCCGTCCGATGCGCCAGGTACTCCACCTTGCAGCCCGTCTTCAGCACCCGGTGCCAGTCCTCGATGCGCCACCGCAGCCGGTACCATTCCAGCACCCGCTCGGCGTCCTGCCGGGACTGCACCGCCAGCGTCGTGAGCAGGAACCACTCCAGCCGCTCGGCCCCCTCCGGCTGCGCCTCCTCGCGCACGTGCACCAGGTTCAGCCGCGCCGCCGCGGCGGCCTTGTCCGGGTCCGGCAGCTCCACCGCCTGCCAGCGCAGCTCCACCTGCGCCACGCGCTCCGCGCGCGCCTCACGGCTGCCCGCGGCTCCCCTTCTGCCCGCGGCTCGCCCGCCGCGCCGACAGCCGCCCCACGTGGATCTCCAGGCGGGCCTGCGCCGCCTCCGCCCGCACCCCCGCGAACAGCTTCGGCACGTCCTTGCCCAGCGAGCGGTTGTGCTTCGCCCGCACCAGCAGGTCGACCGTGCGCAGCCGACGCTGCTCGGCGAACAGCGCGAACACGTCCGCCTCGCGGTCCATCAGCGCCACCGGGCGCACCCCGTCGAGCTCCCTGGCCAGCTCCGCGCACGCGCGCAGCCCCCGGATCCAGCGCATCGTCTTGCGCTCCTCCAGCGGCTTGCCGCGCTCCGCCTTGCCGTCCGGCGCCTCGTACTGGATCTGCGGCACGCCCAGCGGAATACCCTCCCCGTTGACCACCAGCGTCGAGTGCATGTGCAGGCCCAGCGTGCCCTGCGCGTTGCTGTTCTTGCCGATCTGGCCCAGCCCCACGCAGCCGCCGTGCTCGGCGAAGTTCAGATCCGTGCCGTCCTGACGATGCACAGCAGCGCCGCCTGGCCCTGCATGCGGCGCAGCGTGCGCTGCCGGTGCGGCGCCAGGATGTTCTGCGGCGTGATCTGCGAGTCCGCCGGCTGGTCGATCAGGCGGTAGTGGCCCTTCACCGCCGCCCGATCCTTCTGCGCCGCCCCCAGGAACGATTTCGTCGGCGCCTCGGACTGAATCTGCGCACTCTGCACCAGCCGCTTGCTCCAGCGTACATCGCCCAGCGGCGCGGAGCCGAACTCGTGCGCGGCCCACGCGTCCCGCGCCAGGCCCTCGCCGGGACCCAGCGCCGGCGGCTCCGGCGGCTCCGCCACGCCCAGCTGGGCGCGCCAGTCGCGGGCCAGCGGGTAGAGGTAGACCACCTTCACCGGCACGCGCGTTCCGGAGGCCGCGAAGCGGCCGCGCCCGGCGGTCTCGCCGACGTGCAGCCAGTTGGCGGCGGCCAGCGAGGTGCCCGCGTGACGGTCTTTTGCGACAAAGGTTTCCACCAGCAGCGATTGTCGCCGCGCCCTTGGCTGGCTCTGGGTCAGGCCGCCGCCTGCTGGGTGTGCCAGGCCTGCTCGAATTCCACCGGCGAGAGATAGCCGAGCCCTGAATGGCGGCGTTTCCGGTTGTAGAAACCTTCCACGAAACGGAGCGGCTTAGAGATGCAGCTGGCTCGAGTCGGCGTCCGCCCTCCGCGCGGCGTCGCGAGGCGGCGAACGCGCGCAGCAGGGCCGCCGTGGTCGCATTCCAGCAGGTGGCGGGAGCCAGTGGGGCGTGAAGCTTTCGGCTCGCGTTGCAACAGCTCGTTCCAGACCCGCCGCTGGTCGTCGTCGGTGACCGCGACCAGCGCCAGCCCCTGGACGAGGTCGGCCCGTGCGGGCACGTCCGCCGGGGCGGGCACGGGCCGGCCGAGACCGCGCGGCCGGCAGCGTCGGCGCTCGTGGCGGGGGGCGGGCAGCTGGATGCGGCCGTGCGCGTCGAGGGTGCGCAGCGCCGTGTACTGGCTACCGCGGTCGGAATGCAATACCACGCCCTGGGCCGGCCGCGGGCGTCCTGGAATCCGAACGCCTGGCAGACCCGCCGACCCATCTCGGTCCGGCTGGCGGAGCCGGCTTGAGCCAGCAGGTCCTGCAGTCGATTGATGCCGTCGGCGCTGGCGAGCGTGGAAGCAATCTGATTTTGCTCGTGCATACCCAAGGAATGGCACAGGGCAAGCACAAAAGTCAAGTCCTATCTATGGGGCAACGGCAGGCCGCACCGCCGACACACCAGCATGCCTTGGAGCAGAGTCGGTTCCTTCGTCCGCCGCGTGGCATGCCGCTTGTTCGCCTCGAGTTGCTCCTGGGCTTGCTCGAACTGCTCCGCGCTCACCAAGGCCGGCACGGGAATCTCGATCCACTCCTCGCGCGGACGCTCGAGGCCGCCCACCTGCCGACCCGCGAACTTCCCCGGCTTCCGCAAGGGCCGCGTGACCCTCTGCCGCGAGCCCGTCCCGGTCTTGCCGTAGCAGGCCCGCCCGTAGTAGGCCGGATTGCGCAGCATGCCCCAGATCATCGAGCGATCCCAGCGCTCCTTGCCGGTGCGTGTCGGAATCCCTTGCTCCGTCAGACTGCGCGCGATCGCCCCCATGCTGCATTGCTCCCGCGTATCGCTGTCAAACACTTGGCGCACCACCGCGGCTTCCCCAGCCAGCACTTCGTAGCGCGCCTCGAGCCCCTCGCTGCGCTTCACGTAGCGGTACCCGTAGGGGGCTCCCGAGAGCACGCTCGGCGACCCGTTGCGTGCCTTGTGCCGCTTGCCGCGCCGGGAGCGCTCCGCGATCTGCGCCCGCTCGTACTCGGCGATCATGCCCTGGACCTGGACCAGCAGGCGCTCCTGCGGCGTCTCGGCCGGCGGCGACTCCACGAACTCACACGCCACCCCACAGCGCGCGAATTCCTCGAGCAACAGCACCTGGTAGGCATACTTGCGGCTGAGCCGGTCCGGCGACAACACCAGCACGGCCTCGATGCGGCCCTCGGCGGCCAAGTCGCGTACCGCCTCCAACCCCGGCCGGTCCAAGCGTGCCCCGCTGAACCCGTCGTCCTCGAACACCCATTCAGGCGGCACGATGTATGCGCGCGCCTGGGCGCACTCCCGCACGGCGGCCGTCTGACTGGCGATCGTCCCGCTCTCCTTCTGGCGATCCGAGGACACTCGGGCATAGATGGCGGCGGTCTTGGTCATGGTTCATCTCCTCCTGTGAAGTGGGTCTGGCCGGCCGCTGCCGGAGCGGGGCCAGCCGTGCGTAAGCCCGGGCCAGCTTGTCGGGCAGATGGCGGCCAAAGTGGTACTCCAGGCGCACCGCCAGCGGACCGCCGTCAGCCATGCGGTTCCCGGGATGCCAGCAAGGCTTGGAGAGCTCGCGCCACCAGTTCGCTGACCGCCGTTCCGGTGGCGAGCGAACGCTCCCGCAAGCGCCGGATCAAGCCGCGTGGAAGCCGGACAGAAAGGACGTCTTTGCCGTCGGAGACGGGCACGGGGGCGGTCAGCTGCTGGGCTTCGCGCAGGTAGCGATAGGCTTGGCGAGTCGAGATGGCGAGCTGGCCGGCGAGGCGTTCGACGGCGTCGGGCAAGTGCGGATACTGCTGCAGCAGCGAGCGGGCGAGATTGAGCCGGCGGGCTTTCTGGGCATCGCTGACGCGCGCCATGTGACATATAATATATACAGTACATATCTAATGTCAAGCCTTGTTGTTGAACGCGCAGACGCGCTCGAACGCGAAGTTACCTTTTGCGTTGGCGGAGTCAGGACGCCGCATCTGCGCAACATCGCCCACAGCGCCCCGTACATGCATGACGGGCACCTCAAGACACTCAAGGAGGTCCTGGACTTCTATATCGGGGCGGGCAACTCGAACGACTTCCGAGACGAGGAGATCAAGGAACTGGACTACCTGACCGCTCAGGAGCGGACGGATCTGATCGCGTTCATGGAGGCGCTGACGGGTGACTATCCAGAGAACGTCGGCCCCCCCAGCGCGGACGTGCCCGCGGCCGAGGAACCGGCCACAGCCTCTCCAGAGGGGGCCACTCCGTAACAATTACCGCAGTGGCGGGCCTGCCGCCGACAGCCGGTCAGCGGCTACGCCGGAGGTGGTCGCACCGCACGGCCACGGCCCTAGAAAAGCCGACACGAGAATCGCCGTTTCCTCATCTTGGCCAGTATCCTCGGCGCCGGAACCGTGGGCTTCTCGATGCATGGCCAGGCGGGAGGCGTCCTATTTTACGCCGGTCCAGCTGCTATTCGGTGTGGACTTCTACCCGGTGGCGATGCAAAGCCTCTGGCTCACCATCCTGACCGCGCTCTCCACAATGCTGCTGTTCCGCAAAGAGCGTCGGGTCGCCTGGGCTCTCGCGCTGAGGCTCGAGGTGGGCAGTTTCGGGGGGCGTTCCTGAGCGGATACTTGTCCTGGCTCCTCCCTCCCCAAATACTGGCGGCCTTCGTATCGCTCGCCTCCGCAACGATGCTGCACAAGCTGAGCCTGCGGAAGGCATCTGAAAAACGGTCTCGCTGGCACTTGCTCCGCCAACGCAGCGGCGAGCGTTACTGCATCAATCTCGTCTCAGGGATTCCGCTCTCGGGATTGATCGGCATCGTTTCGGGCCTCACCGAGTCGGCCGGTGGATTCTTGCAAGTTCCGATGCTTGTGCGAATCTCGGACTTCCGACGAATATCACCATCGGATCGTCTGCCCTGATGGTGACCCTGACCGCCACAGGCGGACTCTTAGTGCACTTGGCAACTGGCAATGCGGCATGGACGAGCCTGTACTGCTAAGCGTCTTCGTTTTCGTGGGATCCCGGATCGGCCCTCACCTGACAATGCGATCAATTTCCGGGCGACGCTGCATCTCTTCGCGTTGGCGTGCCTCGTGCTGACAACTTCGCGGTTCACCATTCCAGCCGCGGAGTCGGCGGGCACGTTCGTGCCTTGACGAATGCTTTGGCGGCACAGCGCCTATTGAAAGACCGCAAAGGGATGAAATAGGCGCGGACCGACTGCCTTCCCCAAGCAGAGCAGGCGACCTTCCGGGTCGACGGCCTTAACAAGTCGCGCCTGGCTGCAGCGACCGAACGGACTGACCCGGAAATCGCGGCCGTGACGGATACGGCTGGCTGCCATTGCATCCACTCGCTCGACCGGGAGTTCGGGAAGCAGTTCCAAGGGCGAGACCAAGGCTTCGCGGAGGCGGTCCTGATTGTGCAGCGCCTCCAAGGACTCGAGCGTGCAGGCCTCGGCAATCCCAAACTCGCCAACTTGCGTACGGCGCAATTCCGCAATGTGCGCTCCGCATCCAAGTCTCTCGCCGAGGTCGTGCGCCATGGAACGGATGTAAGTGCCGGCCGAGCACAGGCACCTTGCTGTGACGCAAGGGCCCTCGACCGCGAGCAATGCTAGTTCGTGGATTTCAACCGAGAACGGCTTCAACTCCACCTGCTCGTGCTTGCGGACCCGCTTGTATGCCCGCACACCATCGACCTTCTTGGCCGAGACAGGCGGCGGCACCTGGCGGATGACGCCGCGGAACTCTGCCAGGTGACTCTCCACTTCGGTCGGATCCAGCTTGACCGGAACCGGCTCGCTCAGGAGCTCGCCGTCGGCGTCGTACGTCGTGGTAGCCCAGCCGAAACGGATCTTGGCAACGTATTCGCGCGTATGGCCCAAATAGAACTGGGAGAACCGTGTTGCCCGCCCCACCAGCAGTGGCAGTACGCCCGTGGCGAGCGGGTCAAGAGTACCCAGATGACCGACCTTCTCCTTGCCAACTAGCCTCCTTACGTGGAGGACGGCTCCGGAGGAGGTGATGCCGGCGGGTTTGTCCAGAATGATTGCGCCGTCCATCGTCCTGGCCTCACGGGCCGGTCCAAGGCTGCCGCCTGGCTTCGCCCAGCAACCCGCGCCCTGCGTCGACCACCCGGCCAGCACTGACTCCGGTCATGCACGGATGGCCGTCAACGATGCATTCGCGAAGCAGGCATGGCGAGCAGTCGACGGGTTCGCTGACCACCCGCGCCCAAGGTGCAGCCGGACCGGTCGCGTCCGCATCCGTAGCTCCGAAGACGGCGACAGTGGGGATGCCGAGCGCCGCAGCAGCGTGCATCGAGCCGGAATCGTTCGTTAGGTAGAGGGTGCATGTCGAAGCAAGCTCAAGGTACTCGGCCAATGTCGTCTCGCCGGCCAGCGAGCGGGCCCCGTCACCGACTCGCTCGGCAACCTCGCAAGCGAGCGGCGCTTCGGACGAAGACCCGAACACAGCGACCTTCGCACCAATTTCCTCCGCCAGCGCTGCGGCAGCGTCAGCGAAGCGGTCCGGCAGCCATTGCTTGGCGGATCCAAAAGCAGCCCCGGGACTCACGCCAACCCAAGGTCCTTCGGGAAGGCCTCGGCGTCTCCACTGCTCAAGGCCCCGGCGGCGGCGGTCTGCGAATCCCTCTAAACGCGCTTCTGCATCCGCAGGCATCGCTGCAATCAATCCGGCCCTGCGCAGTAGCTCCAGGTAATAGAAGCGCTGGTGTCGCGGAATCTCACCCGGCGACGGTCTCGGAATCCGACGGGTCAACAACGGTCCGCGACCGTCCCGGTCGTACCCGATCCGCTCCGGAATCCTGGCTCGCCATGCCAGCCAAGCAGCGTCGAACGCGTTTTGCAGCAGGATCGCGCGCTGGAATTTCAATTCCCGCAGTTCGCGCGCGAGACGCTCTCTCCCGAGCAGCCCTCGATGCTCGCCCCCCTGCTGATAGAGGGCCATGGTGTCGCAGAATGGCTCTCCCGCGTACAGATCGGCGACCCACGGGCGCGCCAGGACCGTGATGTGCCAGCCCGGATGGACCCGCCGAATCTCGCGCAACGCGGGAATCGACATCACGGCGTCGCCCAGCCAATTGGTCGCCCGAACAAGAAGACGCTGCATTCGGATCTGCCTTTAGCGTAGCGACACCCGGCACGGCGAGGCGCCGGCCACTAGAATCGACATATGCTTCGAATCCCATTTGCGGCGATCCTGATCGCTTCCTCGCTAGGAGCCCAGGCAGTACCGCAGGCATTCCTGGGCGCACGCGTCATTCCCATCACTAGTCCGCCAATCGAGAACGGCGCGGTCGTTGTCCACGAGGGCAAGATCGTCGCCGTCGGTATCGCGTCCGAGATCCAGATCCCGGAAGACGCCGAGCGCCACCGATTCGAAGGCAAGGTGATCATGCCTGGTTTCGTTGACACGCACAGCCATGCCGGAAACGTCGAGGGCGGCGATCGCAGCGCGGCAATGCATCCAGACGTGCGCGCGCTCGATTCCATCAATGTCAGGGACGCTCGGATCCAAAAGGCCCAAGCAGGGGGCGTCACCACCGCGAACATCATGTCGGGATCGGGACACCTACTCAGCGGCCAGACGCTCTACATCAAGCATCGCGACGCCAGGGCAGTCGACGAGTTGTTTCTATTCCGTGACGACGGGTCGCTGGCGTTCGGCATCAAGATGGCCAATGGCACGAACTCAAGGCGCGACCCACCCTTTCCGGGGACGCGGGCCAAGTCCGCAGCACTGGTTCGGGAGGAGTTCCTCAAGGCCATCGAGTACCGCGACAAAGTCTCGCGGGCTGATGGCGATCCGAGTGAGATGCCTCCGCGTGACCTCGGTCTGGAAACGTTGGCCGACGTGCTCGAAGGAAAGCGGGTTGTCCACTTCCATACGCATCGGCACGATGACATCGTGACCATTCTCCGTCTGGCCCGGGAATTCAATTTCAAGGTGGTCTTGCAGCACGTTAGCGACGGATGGCTCGTTGCCGATCGCATCGCCGCCTCCCCGCACGTGCTAGGCGCTTCCCTCATCTTGATCGACAGCCCCGGCGGCAAGATCGAGGCCAAGGACAATCGATTCGAAACCGCTGAAATCCTGGATCGAGCGGGCGTCGTGACGGGGTTTCACACCGACGATTCAATTACTGATTCCAGGCTATTCAATCGCATGGCCGCGTTGGCCGTCCGCGCAGGGATGTCCCGCGAGCAGGCCCTGTACGGCCTTACGATGGCCGGGGCCATCATGCTCGAGATGGAGGATCGCATCGGCTCGCTTGAGCCAGGCAAGGACGCCGATCTCGTCGTATTGTCAGGTGACCCGTTGAGCGTCTACTCGCAGGTGCTAGAGACCTGGGTGGACGGCGTGAAGGTGTTCGACCGATCCGACGCGAGGGACAGGCTGTACGCGGAGGGCGGTTTCGGAGCGAGCAGTGAGCAGAGCGACACGATCCATGACATCGCGAGAGGAGAGTACCAATGACCTTCGCAAACAAAGTTGCAGGCGCTTTCGCCCTGCTCGCTGGCACAGGCCTAGCGTTCGGTCAGGTCGCGGTGCGAGGCGAAACGGTTTACACGATGGCAGGCGAACCTCTACAAGACGCTGTTGTCGTGATCGAGGACGGCAAGATCACTCGAGTCGGTGCGGCAGCGGATGTGGAAATCCCCGCCGGCTTCCGCCTCTTGCGTGCCGAGGTGGTCACGCCAGGGCTGATCGATTCCCGGTGCACGATCGGAACGAGTGGCTACCTCAACCAAGCCCACGACCAAGATCAAGCAGAGAGTTCAGGACCGATCCAACCGGAACTGCGTGCCATCGACGCGTACAACCCCCGCGAGGCGCTGGTCGGGTGGGCGCGAGGCTATGGAGTCACAACGATTCATACCGGGCACGCGCCGCGAGGCCTCATCAGCGGGCAGACCGCCATCGTCAAGACTCACGGGGAAACGGTTGACGAAGCGGTTGTCAGACCGCTGGCCATGATCGCCGCGACCTTTGGAGAGGGGGCCCGCGAGGGAGAGAGCAAGGCGCCCGGCACTCGGGCGAAAATGGCCGCTTTGCTCCGGTCCGAACTGATCAAGGCCCAGGAATACGCCGCGAATCGCAGTGGCGCCGACGAAGACAAGAAGCCGGAACGCAACTTGAGGCTCGAGGCTCTCGGCCATGTGCTTGCTGGCGACGTGCCGTTGCTCGTTACGGCGCAGCGCGCGCAAGACATCCTGACTGTCTTGCGCATCCGCGAGGAATTCGAAATCCCGATCGTACTGGACGGCGCCGCGGAGGCTTACGAAGTGCTGGACCGCATCCGGGACGCGAACGTGCCGGTAATCGTTCACCCGACAATGATGCGCTCTCGGGGAGAAACAGAGAATCTCAGCTTTGAGACGGCTTCCCTGCTCTACGAGGCGGGAATCCTCACAGCCATCCAAGGCGGGTTCGAGCCATACGTCCCCAAGAGCCGGCTCGTGCTCTTCGAAGCTGGCGTCGCGGCGGCGCACGGGCTGGGGTTTGAGAATGCATTGCGCAGCATTACGATCGACGCCGCCCGCATCCTCGGCATTGACGACCGAGTCGGATCAATCGAAATCGGCAAGGACGGGGACCTGGCACTCTACGACGGGGATCCATTCGAATACACCTCGCACTGCGTCGGCGTCTTGGTCGAGGGCGAAGTGGTGAGCGAGGAGATCCGATGAAGCTGGTGCTCCATCCCGAAGTCGAGAACTGCAGATTCAACCGGATCTTGGGCGCTTGCAGCCAAATGCGGATCGCGAACTGCACCAGCGAGCCGGACGCAGTGCGGGAGATCGCCGACGCTGACGCCTTCTTCGGAAAGCTGACTCCCGAGATGCTCGCGGCCGGCGGCAACTTGCGATGGGTTCAGTCGCCGACGGCTAGCCTCGAACACTACGTTTTTCCGGAACTCGCAGCGCATCCGCTCCAGCTCACGAACATGCGCGGGCTGTTCCATGACAACATCGCCGACCACGTGTTCGGCTGCATGCTGTGCTTCGCACGAAACCTGCATGTCTACATCCGGCAGCAGGAGCGCGCCGAATGGAAGCCGTACGGCGGAATCAAGGAAGGCCAGCAATTCCGCAGCGGTCCGGCTGTGACCACCGGCGTCGATCTCGCGCACACGACACTGGCAGGATCGACGCTCGGCGTTGTGGGCTTGGGCTCGATCGGAACGGAGATCGCTCGTAGGGGCGTGTGCTTCGGGATGCAGGTCCTGGCAGTTGACAGCGACCCGCGCGATGCTCCCAATGGCGTCGATGGGCCATGGGGCGCGGAGCGTCTCGACGACTTGCTCGACGCAAGTGACTACGTGGTCATCGCGGCGCCGCACACGCCGCAAACGGAGAGGCTGTTTGCGGCTGAGAAGTTCGCTCGGATGAAATCCACCGCGGTGCTCATCAACATCGGTCGAGGAGTGATCGTGGATCTAGCCGACCTCACCGCTGCCCTTGAAACGGGCCAGATCGGAGGAGCGGCACTGGATGTCTTCGAAGTCGAGCCACTGCCCCCGAACCATCCGCTTTGGACCTTCGAGAACGTGATTCTGACGCCCCACATCGCCGGGCACTCGCCTGCGATCGCCGAACGCCATCTGGAAGTGCTGCTCGCCAACATCAGCCGCTTCGAGCTTGAGATGCCCCTTCTGAATGTCGTCGACAAGCGCCGCTGGTTCTAACCCACGGCCACGCAGCCTAAGCTGCGGCGCGGCCACTGCGTCTCGTTGCCCCGGGGACGGGCCGAGCACTCTCAGCGAGGCAAGCTCAAGCCTCGTGCGGCGTAGTTGCTCTCGTAGTAGCGCAAGTACTCGCCGGAGCGCACGCGCTGGACCCAACCGGGATTGTCTTGGTACCACTCGACAGTCGAGCGCAGCCCATCGTCGAATTCCACTCTAGGCACCCAGCCAGTCTCGCGGCGGATCCTATCGCTAGCCACCGCATAGCGTCGATCATGGCCAGGTCGGTCCGGCACATGTTGGATCAGGGATTCCGGCTTGCCGCAATGCCGCAGCACCCTGCGCACTACCTCGATGTTCGACAGTGGTGAGTTTCCGCTGACATTGTAGATGCCGCCCCGCTGTCCGCGGGCGATCAATGCGTCGATCGCGCGGCAGTGATCGTCGACATGGAGCCAGTCCCTGACCTGCAGGCCGTCGCCGTACACAGGCAGCGGCAAATCGCAGACGGCGTTGGCGACAATCAGCGGAATCAGCTTCTCCGGAAACTGGTACGGGCCGTAGTTATTGGTAGCGCGCGAGACGATGACGGGCAACGAGAACGTCTTTCCGTAAGCGAGAACCAAGTGGTCAGACCCTGCCTTGGACGCCGAGTAAGGGCTCGTGGGGCTGAGTGGCGCGCTTTCGGACGCAACCGCCGGAGCGTCGATGCTCCCGTACACCTCATCGGTTGAGACATGCAAGAACAGGCTGGGGTTATGCTCCCGGGCCACATCCAACAGGACAGCCGTGCCCAGTACATTCGTGGAAACGCTGTCACTTGGCGACAGGATGCTACGGTCCACATGAGATTCGGCGGCGCAATGCACCACGACATCTGGCAGGAATTTCGAGAATGAACGGTGCAGGCGTTCCCGGTCCCGGATATCCACGCGCTCGAACTCGAATCCCGGCAAGCTGGCGACAGGAGCAAGGTTCTCCAGATTCCCGGCATATGTCAACGAGTCCAAGGCCAGGACTTCGACACCCTCCCCACGCGAGACAGTGGCGCGCACGAAAGCGGAACCGATGAAGCCGGCCGCACCTGTCACCAGCAGTCTCATTTGTGCTGGGTCTCCCAGTCGTAAGCAATCTCAGGGCAGTCGAATGGCAGACGACCCTCGTCGGAGGGGTCGTAGTGCCGGTCAGTGACGTAAACGAGCATGGCCGGCATGTCGCCGATCACCTTGTATCCATGCGCGACTCCGGGCGGGATGAGCAGGCGCCAAGGACGCATGGTGCCAATGAAGAAAGTATTGCGTTGCGCGAATGTCCGAGAGCAATCACGCAGATCAACCAAGGCTACCTGGAGCATCCCCTGGCAAGGCACCCATAGATCGGCTTGCAGCCTGTGATAGTGGAACGCCTTGATCGTACCCGGGTAGCCAAGCGAGGCCGAGACTTGGGTGGTGCCAGCCGGGAAGCCCGAGGCCTGCCCCTCGCCGACCCGGGCAACCTCCAAGAAATAACCCCGGTCATCCGGCCATAGCTCGTAGGTGTCGACGCACGCGCCGTCGATCAATTTCGAAGAACGGGGCTCGACAATGACATCGCCGATGCCTAGCCGGCATTCCGGCAAACGTAGCTGCCGCTCGCCAGCTTTGCCGAGTACTCGATTGCGCGACGCGATGTCCACATGCCCCGCCCGCTAGGCAGAGACCCCGACCAATTCCGGGCGACTTGCCTTCCAGAGTTCGATGTAAGGCTCGATGTCGTTCATCATCTTGGAGAACTGATCGAAGGTCATGGACTGAGCTCCGTCACTCCAGGCACGCTCGGGATCAGGATGGATCTCGACCATCGCGCCGTCTGCACCAACCGCCACGGCAGCCCGAACCAGCGGGGGGATCAGATCGCGCTTTCCGGTTGCATGTGCCGGGTCCAGAATGATAGGCAAATGCGTCAGCTGGTTCAGGACCGGCACGGCGTTGATGTCCAGCGTGTTGCGTGTCGCCGACTCGAACGTGCGAATCCCGCGTTCGCAAAGGACGACGTTCGGATTTCCGTTCGTAACGATGTATTCCGCCGAAAGCAGGAATTCCTCGATCGTTGCGCTCTGGCCACGCTTGAGCATGACCGGACACGAAGTGGTCGCGCCAATCTCCTTGAGGAGCGGGAAGTTCTGTACGTTGCGGGCACCGATCTGGAGGACATCGGCATACTCGGCCACGAGTTGCACGTTGCCTAACGTCATGACTTCCGTCACGGCATTGAGATCGTACGCGTCAGCCGCCTTGCGGAGCAGCCTGAGACCCTCCTCCTCAAGCCCTTGGAAACTGTACGGACTCGTCCGCGGCTTGTAGGCACCGCCACGCAGGAATCGCCCTCCGCCCGCGGAAACCGCCGCAGCGCAAGCCATGATCTGCTCCTCGGTTTCCACCGAGCATGGCCCAGCGATCAGTGCAAACTCACCACCGCCAACAGAAGTTCCTCCAACAGAAACTACAGTGCGGCAGTCCTTGACCTGCTTGCTCACTAGCTTGTACGGGGCACTGATCGGCACGCCGCTTTCTACCCCTTCTACCGAGCGCAAAGCTTCGATTGCATGCGTGACATTGCCCAGGCCGACGGCCGCGATGACGACGCGCTCATTCCCTTGAATCGAGCGCACCTCGAAATCCATTTCCTGAATCCTGTCACAAACGCGATCAATCTGCTCTCGGGACGCTCCCGGCTTCATTGAAATGATCATGGACCTGCCTTCGGAATTGGAGTCCCACCAGATTGCCTCGCATCGCGCGCTAGCTTGCCGCTCACCCGCCGACGAGCGACCGTACGATTCTGACTAGAACCCCTTCGGTTTGGAGAATGCCTGTCTCCTTGCTGGCCGAGACAACGGTCTCGCTACCTGTGGGACGGCCTCGAACGGAAGCCTCAATCTAGCACGAGAACCGCTTCGGCGTCCACCTGCTTGCCTAGAGACCATGCATCGCCCGTAGGCAGATCGTACCGCGACGGGTGCAGTCAATACCAGCAACGCATCTCAGAAGCCCTCAAGAACCGAAAGCCTTGCGCTCGCGAGTCCGGAAACGCGGAGCGGGCACAGTCATAGGCCAAGGGCCAGGTCGCACGCGCATGGTTGCAAAAGGGGAACGCAAGCATGAACCAAGCGTGGAGCGACCGTGCTAGTCGTTGCGGGGTCCGAATCAGTTACGCAGCTGATCGAGAAACGAACCCGACGGTCCAAGCATCCTGGACGACCTGACCCTGGCACGAACTGAGAGTAACAGGAAGACCGCAGCGTGTCAAGCAGTTGTAAACAGTAGTTGCAGATACCCCCAATCGGGCGGCTGCTTGGCGAGGTGGAGGCTGGCTACTAGGCCCTTAGACCCGGCCGTGCCAAGCTTCGTTCAGCGCCGATGCCAAGGTGGCGGAGCCCTGAGAATCAAGCTGGATGGAATGATTCTCGACCCGGCCGGCAAAGGGTGTCGGGATGCCCGTGAATTGCGCTCCGTCCGTCAGTTCAGACTCGACCGGGCAGTCGAGAGTCCTGAAAGCACCGCAACAATCGGTCAGTGCAGAGACTTAGGCGCCAGCCGAGCAGCGCGTTAGGTGCGATCCTTGCGATGAATTGCGGTCCTCCGTTCGAGTCACGTTACTCGCTGTACTCAGGCGAATCTTGCGAATGATAATCAGGCCCGCCCCTCACTTGGCCGATTCCGTATGGTCGGTGGCGACTGGGTATGGGAAGATTTGCTTGTGCACAGTCGGGCAGGTCTAACGGTCGCTTCCATTCGCAAGGGCGCGGAGGTGTTCGCCACCGGTATTCTGGCCTTCGCCGTGGGACTGGGAGTCTCGGGAATCGTTTCCGCGGCTGCGGCCAGCGGTCGCAGCCAATCGCAGCTGTTGCGGAAGGGCTACGAGAGTCAGGTCACTGGGCATTGGCGCGAATACTTCGTCTATCTCCCCGTCGGGTACCATACCGAACCGGGCAATCAATGGCCGGTCATCCTGTTTCTCCACGGGGGCGGCGAGAGAGGCAATGCGGTCGAAGATCTAGACCGAGTGCTGGCGCATGGGCCTATTGCAGAAGCTTGGATCCAAGGCCGAGACCTGCCATTCATCATGATTTCCCCTCAAATGCCACTGTTCGAGCGCCCGTTGCGCAGTCCCGCTGCACCAGCGCCGGCACAGGTTCTCGATGGGCTGCCGCCCCCTCGCAATCGGGGCCGTCGTCCCGAACGGCCAATGGCCCGGACGACTGACCCCGACATCCCGAGTTTCGGCACCAGGGGCGCAAGCGAAAGCTGGCTCAAAATGTCGGACGAAGTACTCGCGATGGTCGATTCGACGCTGAACGAGTATCGAGGCGATGAGGATCGGGTCTACCTGACAGGTCTGAGCTTCGGGGGTGCTGGAACTTGGCACCTGGCGATGTCGGAACCCGAGCGCTGGGCAGCAATAGCCCCGATCTGCGGACCGGGAGACCCCGAGCTGACCCCGGGGCTGGTCGAAGCGAACACGCCGGTTTGGGTATTCCAAGGGGGCCGAGACACCACTGTGCGACCCGAGCGAGTCCTCGAAACCGTGAAGGCTTTGGAGGCGGCGGGTCATCCGGACGTGCGCTTCACGGTCCACGAAGATCTAGGTCACAACGTATGGACGCGCGTATATGAGGGCTGGGACCTTTATGGCTGGTTCCTGACGCACCGCCGCTGAGGCCGAGCAAACGCCCCCTGCAAACCCTATAGCATTCAGCTCCGCTTTCCGTGCGGATTCCGGTGAATGTGAACACCTAATCCGGAGGATTGTGAACACCTGTTCCGGTTTATTGTGAACACCTCGGAGCGAAGCGACGCTGCCGCTCTTCGCTCCAACTGAACATGAGTGAGCCAGCCACCCAATCCAAACCTTCCTTCACTCAGAGCCGCATCCCGGTGATGGCCGCCGAATCTATCGCACAATCGGCTCGAACCACCCCACTGGGCGGCTGCAAGTCTTCGCCATCCGCACGAGCCATCTGCGGGGGCGCTCCGTAGACTTGTTCCCAGGGCTAGATGACTTGCAACACCTCCCACTCAGCAAGCCTCTTCTCAATCTGGCGAGCAGTTGCGGCGTTCGGCGAGAGACATAAGAAGGACCGGTAGTACTCGGAGGCTAGCTTGAATTCCGCGCGACGCTCGTGGATCTTCGCCAAAAGGAAGTAGGTCAGCGGCCAATCGTTCGCTTCGCCCAGCGCCAGTATGCTGCTCGCTAAAGATTTCGCTCTTGGCAGGTCATCTAGATTTACCGCGGCAACTGCACCCATGAGGAGAGCCCTAGCCGATTTCGGGGACAGCAGCAGATAGCGATCGGTCAGTGACTGGAGAGTATTCCATTCCTGCTGATCAAAGGCCATTCTCATAGCGTGGTCATAGGGCGGGAGGAAATTCGGATCAGCTTCCGAGGAGCCGGCAAACGCCCGCATGGCACCTGCTTCGTCTCCGAGTCCAATGCGCGCCTCGCCCAGCGCCAGCCATGCAGCCGCGAACTCGGGGTAGATTTCTACGGCTCTATCGAGCTGGTCTGCCGCTCTTTTGTAGTTCGGGATCCTCGCCTGCAAGGCGCGCATCCCCTTGCCGTGGGCTTGGCGAGCGGCTTTCGGTGCAACCAGCGTCGTCTTGCTGACCATACGACCCACTATTCCTTCGAGGGACTCCAAGACGATTTGCCCAACGTAGTTTCCAGCCTGACCGCTAGACTTGCCACCCAGTAGCCCTAGTCGATCGGATCGATAACCCGGCACTTCGCCATATAGAACGCAGATCGCTAGATCGCCAAATAGGCCGAGAGCTTCGGGTGTCGGGCTGAATCGGAAATATCCCTTCTTGTATGTGTACCCCTGCGGGATCGATATGCCTTCACATTCGAGCATGATACGGACCCGCTCCGGAGGTGCTTCGCCGGTAGCAGTTACCACGTGACCCTGAAGGAAAACGCCGGTCTCCCCAGGCGCGGGTCCCCCGATCTCGAGCGGACTTGGGAAGAAAAGGTCGTTTGACAAGGGATTCGCTTCAGTCTCCCTATACCACTCGCTGTATTTTTTTGCGAGCTCCCTTTTTCGGTCGAACCGCCTTCTTGGTTCGAACCGGCAGGGACTACGGTGCTGCACACTTGGGTGTGATCCCATTCGCCTTGTTCCGAGGGCGCTTGACCCCACAGGGAAGCGGTGCATAGCAGAATACAGCCCGCTGTGATTGTGCATCTCAACAATGGCATGAGAGCCGAACTTGATTCTCGCACTGCCCCATTCTCGACGAAGTGCATGATAGCACCTTACGGCACCATGAATTCACGGACTAAGGCCGTCCAACTTCAGCGTCGGCAGGGGTAGTACGGACGGTGCGGCGATACGAGACCAAAGGGCCCGCACCCTGCCAACGGTTTATGTCCGCGGGAACTGCTGGACTCGGCAACAGAGCGAATGCGCCTCCACGATGAGGGCACTAGATGGACTAGCTCGCCAGGGATGGAACGATTACCCGCAAGCGTTTCGGCCAAGAGAATCGCCTGAAAATGCCCAGTTCGACTTGACTTGCACCGGTATAGATAGTATAGTTTTAGTACTTACACAAAAACTAGTCTTAAGATTCCAGCAACGCTTGCCACGTCGGGCTCAATCACGGGGCCGGACCACAGGCGCCAGAGCATCAAGTGTGACGATTTCGGCACTGGAGTCGACGACCCAAGGCATCGCAAGGCTAGGCGAATCAGGATCATGGCGCTGAGGAGAGTGCTTATGCCCAACAGAATCACCGACTACTGCAAGCTCATGTTTCCCGTGCGCACGGTCAGGGTCTTCGCGGAACTGCGCGACGGCGTGGAGGCATCGCGTCGGCGCATTCCGGGCAAGAAAGCCATCGTGAACTGCACCAACGACCAGGTGATCTCGGTCGTCAGCGACGATTACCAAGTTGTGACCAACCGGGATGCGCTGGACTACGGGTTTCGATGCTGCGATGCAGCCTTCCCGGATGTCCCGCAATCTGCATGGGATGTAACTTCGGCTGACGCGCCGCTATCTGGCGGGCATTGCCACCTCGACTTGACCCACAACTCGGCTCGGCTGCGGTTCGACTCGGTTTCCGCCAGTCTGCGCCCGGACACCTATGGCCCGTTCATCCGAGTGACCAACAGTTACAACCGCAAGCGGGCTCTCGGGTTCGCTATCGGTTTCATGAGGAAGGTCTGCAGCAACGGAATGATCCTCCCTCAATCGAGCATCAGCTTCTCGCTGGACCACAACACCAAGAAAATCCGGGAACGAATTGAGTTCGAAACTTCGAGAAACCGGTTCCAGAATTTGAAGACCAAGTTCCTCAGGTTCCTGGATCCCCTGCAAGAATGCCCAATCCCCTCGGAGTTTTTCCGGCCGATCTCCCTGCTCGCATTGCGAGTCCCACCCCCAAAGCCCCCTTCGAAACGCCGGAAGGAGGCGTGGGATCGGTTCAACGAGCACCTGGAATCGCTGAGCGAGGAGTACATTAGCGAGATCGGCGAGAACGCCTACGCACTTCTCAACGTTATCTCTGACCTCGCGTCAAGGCCACTCGAAGTCGGCTTGCATCGACGGGAGCGCCACAGCCTCCAGCGACTGGCCGGCACCTGGCTGGCCGAATTCAGTTCAGAGTGCAAGAAGGCGTCGTTCTACCCTCCTCGCTACGTGCAGCAACTCCAGCAAGCAGCGACCGGGTCATGGGAAGCCGAGAATGCCGATCTGTCTTCCATTGGCAGGCAGGCGGTACTTCGCTAAGCGTGGCCAGCCCCTCCGAGTAGCGCATCCAGATCCAATTCAATCTGGCCCCTAATGCTGCTTGTTTCCCGGTCGTGCTGACTCTGGACCGCTTGATGATCAGGACAAGGCCTTGTGTCCCACACTGGCGCGTCCGATCGCATCACAGCCCGCGCGAGGACAGAAAGTTGCTGACAGCTTGCGTGCGCACCTCATCGTAGAATCCTTTGCCACCGTGGGCCGCCCCGTGCAGTACATGGAGACTCACCGGCAGTCCGAGGCTCTTGTACTTACCATGCAGCTCATGCGACTGGCTAATCGGCATCTGGGGATCTTGATCGCCGTGCAGCAAAAGCATAGGGGGATCTGACCTATCAGCGTGAAACACCGGGCTTGCCAACTTGGCCAGTTCAGGCTTCTCTTCGGGCTGGCCGCCAAGCAACAATTGCAACGCCGGAACGCGGACGCCCAGTCCTTGCGGAGTGGACTGGTCGAGAATCGAAAGCAAATTGCTCGCCCCAAAGTAAGCGATGATGGCCTGCACGTCCGAAGACTGATCCAGATGGGCACCAACAGTCCCTTCAAGCTCCCGGACTCCGTTTGTGACACCGACCAAGGCGGCTAGGTGCCCGCCGGCGGATGAGCCCGCGACCGCAATCTTGCGCGAATCGTAGCCGTGCCGGCCCTGCGTGGCCCGCAGGAAGCGAATCGCTGCCTTGATGTCATGCACCTGGGCCGGGAAGCGCGCCTCAGGAGTGAGCCTGTACTCAACACTCGCTATCGCGTATCCCTCGTCCAGCAGTCTGGTCAGCGGCATCGAGTCCTTGGAGCCCCTGCGCCAAGCCCCTCCGTGGACGTACACAATCAGGGGAACTGCTTCCGCTGTTTGCGGCATGTAGAGGTCGAGAAGCAGGTCGCGGCCGCCGACCTCGGCAAACACCACGTCGCTGATCTTGCGAATTGTCGGTTGTTCCGCCGCAACCGCTATTCCCGATCCAAGACTGGATGCGAGTAACAGGCACGGGATTCGATGGTTCACTTGGGCGGACTACTTCGTGGCGCCACTGATGAACGCCTCTGGTTCGACTTCAGTTGATGCACCGGCGGCCTGCATCACTGCTCGGATGACAGAGGCGGTTTGAGGGGAAAAGCGAAAGTTCATGCCGCGGTGAACGCCGGTGGCAATTCGCAGCGGCGTCCAGCCGAGCTCATTCTTGTGATTCCAGCTCTCGATCCTGGCGCCTGCCTCGACCAACACCCTGACGGCACCGGGCGCATGTTTGTAGGCCGCGCCGTGCATGGCCGTGTTGCGGTCATTGTCGATGGCGTTAGGGTCGCCACCCAATTCAAGCGCTAGCTTGACGGCTTCAACGACCTCTTCCGCCGTGCCGGCATCCTCGTCAGGAGCGCGCACGCCGAGTCCGGCGGCGACGATCAGGGGCGTGGTGCCCTTTTCGGTCGGGATAGCAGGATCGGCACCCAGATCGTGCAGGAGCCGCATCAGTTCGGCATCAGCGGTGCGAGCTGCCGCCAGGAACGGTGTCGCGCCCAATGTGTTAAGGCTGTGCTTCCCAGGGCTTGTTGCGGAGGTCATGCGAAAGTTCACATCGGCACCATGGGCGACAAGTTTCCGAACGAGCGTCAGGCTGCCCATGCTCCCGGAGCCTTCCGGGGCAGGATCGTTGCTGCCCACACCGGGCTTGCGAACCCAGCTAACGGTGTGCAGCGGGGTCCAACCCGGGCCGGCGGCGTTGGGGTCAGCACCTCGTTCCAACAACAATGCGGCAAGTTCGAAGTGAGCGTTCGAAACCGCGATTTCGAGGGCGCTGGCACCGACCTCAGGTTCTTCACTGGGAGCGTTGTCGGTCGCCCACCCCCGGCGTCTGCGCTTCGGCAGTGCGTCATTGACTTCCGCTTCAGCGTCGAGCAAGGCGCGTGCCACATCGATATGTCCCTGGCGAACGGCGAACAAGAGCGCCGAGAATCCGGCCTGCGATTTCGCACCGACTTCGGCACGGCCTCTGATCAACTCACTCACAGCCAAGAGATGCCCCTCACCGGCCGCCCACATCAGCGCGGTCTGCCCGCGCCATGTTTCTCGAGCATTGACCTCGGCGCCATGGCCAATGAGCCTGCGAACAGCATCTTGCCTGCCAGTTCTCGCCGCGCTCATCAACGGAGTTTCGCCGGCGGGCAGGGCGGTATTCGGGTTGGACCCGGCCTCTACGAGTAGATTGATCATCGGAGCACTGCCGTTCGAGGCGGCAAGCATCAGCGGGGTCACGTGATAGCGGTTGGCAGCATCGGCCAGGGCACCGGCATCGAGGAGCGCCCGCGCCGACGACAGATCGTCCCAATGCGCCGCCCAATGCAAGGCCGTGGCGCCATCCGCGGCTTGCACGGTAGCTTCGGCACCAGCCTCGAGGAGTGTCCGGACAGCGGCGAAGTCTTTCGATCGGGCGGCTTCAACCAAGTCCTTGCCGGTACCGGCAAGGAGTGGCGACGAGAGCGCGACAACCGCGGCAAGGCATGGAATCAGGGCTTGTGGGAGTCCGCGCATGCCTAGATCGCGAGCTCCTCGATGCGACCGGTGCTATCGCCGAATGAAGGTAGCCGGACGCCGACTTTGTCAAGCAATGTCAGGTGTAGATTGGCGAGCGGTGCGGGCTCGTCATACTTGATGTGCCGGCCTCCAGTAAGTCTGCCCGCTGCTCCACCAGCGACTAGAATTGGCAAGTTCAGGTGGTCGTGAACGTCCGGGTTGCCCATGCCGCTGCCGCAAAGCAGGACGGAATGATCGAGAAGCGAACCGTCCCCGTCTTGAATCGACGAGAGCCTCTCCAAGTAATACCCGAACAGCGAGACATGAAAGGCGTTAATCTTCGCGAGCTTCTCGAGCTTAAGCGGATCGTTGGTGTGATGCGAAGTGGGATGGTGCGGATCAGGCACACCAATTTCCGGATATGTGCGGTTGCTTGTCTCGCGGGCCAGCTGAAAGGTGGTGACGCGAGTGATGTCGCCCTGAAACGCCAGCACCTGCAAGTCGAACATCAGGCGTGCATGGTCGGCGTAGGCTGGCGGGACTCCCGTCGGCCGGTCGAGGTCGGGCAGCGGTGCCTCCTCGGTCTGCTGTTCTGCCCGCTGGATGCGCCTCTCGACTTCGCGCACGGTATCGAGGTAGTCCTCGACCGTTCGTTTGTCTCCGGCTCCCAGTTCTTTCTTGAGGCGCGTTAGATCTTCGCCAACCCAATCAAGAATTCCGTTGTCCACCTGCAGTTCCGCGCGGCGCTGGGCAGCGGTACCGCCGTCACCAAACAGGCGCTCGAAAGCGACTCTGGGGTGGGCGACTGAAGGTAGCGGAGTTGTCGGCGAAGACCAAGACAGCTGGTTCTGGTAGACGCAAGCGAATCCGTTGTCACAATCGCCGACATTTCTCTGGAGGTCCATTGACAACTCAATCGACGGCAACGCGGTCTGGCCGCCAAAGTGCTGTGCAGCGATCTGGTCCACCGTGGTCGCCAATTCATAGTCCGCGCCCTCGGTCATCTTCGCTCTTGCGGCGCTCAGGAACCCCGAGTTGGCCGTAGCGTGATTGCCGGCCGAGTACGCGTTCTTGTTTTCGAGATTGGTGATGACATTGAGGCTGTCCCTGAATGGATCCAAGGGCTCGAGGATCCGGGACATTCGGCCGAGTCGCCCGCTGTCGCCGGGCGGAGTCCACTGGCTGAGGTTGGCCCCCATGGGAATGTATACGAATCCGAGCCTGCGCACGGGGGCTGCCGCCGTCTTGGTCTGAGCGGTCATGGCGGGAACCATGGCATCGAGCAGGGGGAGCCCGATCGCTGCGCCCATGCCCCTTAGGAGGGTTCGGCGCGGAAGGTTTTTCTTTGCGATGATCATCGAGGATTCCTCATTCGGAAGGGCGTACTACACGCGACTCCCAGCAGCAAGGACGAAAAGCTGTAGTCCTGTTGCATTGAGTCGCGCACAATCTTGCGGATGGCAGGGGCATCGTAGTAATCAAGCCCCCTACCTAAAGCGTACGTCAAGAGCTTCTCCGCTGCGGTCGAAACAAACAATTCCGGCCGCTCCAAGAGAGCCTTACGGAAGTCAGCCGGGCCGGCAAACTCGGTTCCGTCGGGAAGCATTCCTGAGGCATCCACCGGAGCGCCCCCCTCCTGCGTCCGCCACCGGCCGACTGCGTCGAAATTCTCGAGCGCGAAGCCGACCGGGTCAATGATGTCATGGCACGCGGCGCAGGCAGGGTTGTTGCGGTGTTCGGAAATGCGCTCCCGCAACGAGCGCGGCTCGTCCGAGTGAGCTTTCTCCTTTAGATCCGGAACCTCGGGCGGCGGCGGCCGGGGCGGGGTTCCGAGGATGTTCGCCAAGACCCATTTCCCTCGTACCACCGGCGATGTCCGGTTGGCATATGAGGTGACGGCAAGAATGCTGCCATGGGTGAGAAGCCCACCCCTGGCGCCGCTTGCATCGAGTTCGACCCGGCGGAAATGATCGCCGTAAATGTGCGGGATGCCGTAGTGCTTGGCTAGGCGTTCATTTAGAAATGTGTAGTTCGCTCCGAGAAGCTCGACAACGCTGCGGTCTTCGCGAAGGACTGTTTCGAAGAGCAACTCGGTCTCGCGCCGAAATGCCTTTCGCAGGTTGTCGTCAAAGTCGGGGAAAAGCCGCCGGTCTGGAGTCACCGAATCGAGGTTCCGCAGGTACAGCCACTGTCCCGCAAAACTCTCCACCAGCGCCCGTGAGCGCGAATCAAGGAGCATGCGCCGAACCTGCCGCTCGAGCGAGTCCTCATCCCCCAGATCACCGACTTCCGCCAGGCGCAGCAACTCCTCGTCGGGAATGCTGCTCCAGAGGAAGAACGACAGACGCGATGCCAGTTCGAGCTGCGAGACCACGTACGGTCGGCCTTTGCCGCCGGTCGGGTCGCGCTCGGCCCGGAACAGGAACTCGGGGCTAACCAGCAGTGCCCGGAGCGCGGTTTCGATGCCGTCCTCAAAGCCACCGCGCTGCCGCCCCTGACGGAAGAACTCGAGCGGTTTCTCGATGTCCGCAGCCGTCACCGGCCGACGATAGGCACGGCGCGTCAGCCTCGAAAGGATCTGCTCTGCACACTTGTCTTCCTCGGACGTGGAGTCCGGATAGCACGAGAAGATTCGCTGGCGGCTCGGCGTGTCATCCGGTCGCTTGGCATCGTAGGGTCCGACAATCGAGACCGAATACACGGCGGGCTGGGTGCGGGGATGGCGGTCCATGTTGAATCGCGCTAGGTAAGGCTGGCGCTGCGTCTCGATCAGAGCGGAAGACTTCTTGAGAAACGTGGCGCCGATTTCGTGGGGCCCGGCACGGATGGGAATGCGCGCAATCAAATGCTTGTCAACATCTCCGTGATCCCTCTGCTCGGACGGAGTCACTGTGAACCGTCGGACCTGTCGGCCGTCCAGCGTCAGTTCCACTTCGTGCGGTTGATAGAGCCCCTCAACCTGCTCGTTCCGGTCACGGCTGAGCGTGATGCGGATTTCATAGTCGCCGTCAACCGGAAACGTGTGGCGAATCGCAGTGCCACCCCTTGTGCCGAACGGCAGTTCGCTGAAATGCGCCTCTTGGGTCAAGTCCACGGGGAGCACGATCAACTCGCCGCCAGCGGCGCGCGGAGGTGTGCCGATTGCCAACCGGCTGATCTTGCGCGCCGCCGAGAGAAAGCGCTCCAGCAATGTAGGCGACACCTCGCCTGTGATGTTGTCGAAGCCGTGACTGCTCTCGTCGCGCGGCAGCAACGAGCGCACGTCAACGTCGAGCGCGAGAAGATCTCGAATCGCATTTCGGTACTCGGTCCGGTTTAACCGGCGGAAGGCACCTTCGCGGCCAGGATTGGGATGGTTCGCTGCGTGGTCGTCCAAGCGCTCGGTCAATTCGCGGATTAGAGCGTCGTAGGTAGCCTCGTCGGGGCGCGGCATGCCCAGCGGAGGCATGTGGCGGTGCTTGAGTTTCCGAACCACCGCCTCCCATGATTGCGGGGCGATGCTGGGGTCGGCGGGGTCGAGCCGGTCGAGGGCCAGCCCGCCGCTCAAGACGGTCGAGTTGTGACACGCGACGCAGAAGCGGTCTAGTGTGGCCCGAGGGGTGGCTTGCGCGCAAAGCGGGGCTGCGAATGCTAACAGCACCGCCAACCGTCGCGCTGTATTTATCGTTTTCCGCACTGCACTAGACGCAGGTCGCCTCCGACGCGGTCATTGATCTGGTGCGCGCTGCTCGCCGCAAGATGCAGCTCAAGTTGCCGAAGCGTACTCCTTGTTTCACTGCTCTCCATTAGCGACGGGGCGCTTCCGCCCCGTCGCCCTTCGGTGCCTAAGACACCTAGAATGTGATCCGTACAGCCATCTGCATCTGCCGCATCGCACCGGCATTGTCGAGGGTGCCGAAGTCGCTGTTCTCCACGTTTCCGTTCAAAGATCCGAGATTCACGTGATTCAGGGCGTTGAACATGTCCGCCCGGACCTGAAGCCGCGTAGACTCTGTCAAGCTGAAGCTCTTCGACAGCGAGAAGTCCACGGTCCATCGGCCCAGACCACGAATCCGCCCGACACCGACATTCCCCGGCCGCTGAGCTATGCCGCCGATCTCCTCGACCCTAGCGAAAGCGTCTGGATTGAGAAACTGCACATCCTGATGCGAGCCGACTCGCGGACTGCCGTAAGTCGTGCCTTTCGGAGCATGGATGTTGCCGCCGATGTAGTCCGCCCGGCAGACCCAGGACTGCGAGCAGCCTTGATCGATCCGATCCTCGGGCCGTCCGGTGGTCCCGGAATAGATGCCGGAAACCTGCCATCCGCCGAGAATGCCTCGAACGAGGGCATTGGAGTCGCTGAACCTGGGAAGCTCGTAGATCAAATCTCCCACGGCCCGGTGTGCTGTATCGAAGTCGGGCGGGCCTCGCTCGATCGCCAAGTTGAAGAAGTCCTGAACAGAGTTTTCCGCATCGGTCCCGTAGTACACGCCGACATCGGCACCGGTGAACGCTATCGTCTTGCCCCAGGTGTAATGGAGGTCGAACGACAAGTTACGCGAGAATCGCTTGCGCAACGATGTCTGCATCGAGTGATTGATCACGCTCTCTCCCATGTCGAGGAAATACCCTCCTGGTATGAGTGTGGGATTGGGCCGGATGCCGGTCTTGCGGTCAGGCAAATTGAAGCGCCTGTGCATCGGGAACTTCACGCCCCGCGTCCCCACATAGCCGATTTCCCACATCAGGTCGGAGGCTAGTTGGCGTTGGATGTTGAATTGGTAGTTGATCGTATATGGATTCTGCAGGTCGGGAGTGATCAACGAAAACACGAGTTCGTTCCCGGTCGCCTGGATGTCCCCGAGGGCGATCGGAACAATCTCTTCGTTACTGAATGGATATCGCACTCCCAAAGCGTTCGCTTCGGACGCGCTGTACCTGACGCGGAACGGTATATCCGGTCCGGCGACGCTCTGCCTCAGCAGTGCCGGCACTTGTGCGGCGAACATAAACCCGACTCCGCCTCTGATAACGGTACTGCCCTCGTCATCAAGGCGGTACGCGAAGCCAAGCCGCGGGCCGAGGTTCACCCAGCCGTCGTGCTCGATCGGCTTGTTCCTAGGACGACGGGCGCCGAAGGCGAAGTTCGTGAAGTCCGCTCCCGAAGGAAGTTCAAGATTCTTGTTCGTGACGTCGATCTTGCCGGTCGGCGTCACCGTGTTGTTGGAGTAGAAATCGTAGCGCAGGCCTAGGTTCAACGCCAGTTTCTGATTGACTCGCCAGTCGTCTTGGACGAAGCCGCCAATCTCATACATCCGAGACGAGTGCGGGCCGTTCGAGCCAAACGAGATCACCGCTCCGTTGATCCGATTGGCCTGCATTTCCTCGATGTTCAGGAACTCGTACCTTGGATTCTCGGGATTCGTTCGAGAACCTCCGTAGTTCACGACACGCGCCCCGAACTTGATCGTGTGGCTGCCCTTGTTGAGCGTGAACTTCTGGTCGAATGTGATCGTCGTGCCCTCCATCAGCCAGACCTCGCCGCTTCCTAAACCAAGCGTTCCGCCGACATTCCGAAGCCTCAGCCTTGGTATCCGGTTTTGCCAGTCGATCGTCTCGGGTGTGTCAGGGTCTATCAGTTGGAAGATGTTATCGAGTCTTTCCATGTCGGCGAAGTTGTGGCCGAAGCGAGTCTCCGACACCCACGTCACACCGCTCTTCGTATATTGCGCGTTGTAGCGGTCTTGCACGTATTTGTACTCACGGTCGTTAGCGCCGTTGAGGTTGTATCTGGGATCGAGTCCGAAAGGTCGGTTGCGCGTGTACGTGAACGATAGGTTGCTGGTATCGGTGACGCGGTAATCCGCTCTGGCGACAACGTGGTTTTCCGTTCGTTCTCGGGAGCCGACCGTCTCGGTCCGTCCGCGGTATTCGTCAAACAACAATGTCGGTTCAGGAATGGTGTCCATCAGCATCTTCGTTTCCTGGAACGGAAGCGCGTTGAGTATCGTTGCTCGCAGTGCCGGGGTAGGAACCGTTCCCGCCACGCGCTGCGAGGAGTACTCTCGATAGCCTTCGTAGGTGGCGAAGAAGAACAGCCTGTTTTCCCTGATCGGTCCGCCCAATGAACCGCCGAATTGATTGAACACCTCGCGATTCTTCGGTATCTGGGAGCCGTCCGAGTTATAGTTCGTCTGAAACGGATTCCGCGCGTTGAATACGTGCGAGCGATAATTCTCGAACACGCTGCCGTGAAATTCGTTTGTGCCTTGCTTGCTGATCAGATTGATGGTCCCGCTGACCACGCCTCCATTCTCGGCCTTCATGATTCCGCGCATGACCTGAACCTCGTCTACGGCTTCGATGCTCATGACGTCCATGTAGTTCCGCCCACCGTACTGTTGCAACGCACGGCTTTCCGACGGATTGGAATTGGCGTCGGTACCATTGACGGTGACCCCGGTGCCGCTCTTGCCCAGCCCGTTGATTCGCAGGCTACCGCCCCCCACGTCGACACCGGTGGAGAGCTTCAGGATATTTGTTACGTTGCGGCGGCCCAACGGCAACTCGCTGATCTTCATGGAGTTCAGGCTCTCGCTCTGCTCGGAAGCTTGGGTGTTCACCAATGGAGGACGGCCTTCGACCGTGACGGTCTCGGTCAGGCTGCCGATTTCGAGGGTGTGCGTTTGGCGCACAACCTGCGATGCAGTCAAGGTGACACCAGTGCTCTGGTACGTCTTGAATCCGTCAGATTCGACCTTGAGAGTGTAAGTCCCGACAGGCAACACATTAAAAACGAAATCGCCAGTCGCGCTTATAGGGGCCGTGTAGACCAGCCCCGTGTTGTCGTTTGTGAGTGTCGCTCCACCACCCGGAATCACCGCACCGGACGAATCCTGCACAGTGCCATACAACGTCGCCGTTGTGACTTGGCCCCAAATCGAGGTCGTCGAGCACAACAGGAGAGCCAGCACAAGACGAACTGCCATTGATCCTGAATTCATTGATTCCCCTCCTTCGTTTCGGCCGCCACGGAGGCGGCGTCCCTGCGGGCCATGGGTATCCCGCTCCCTACCCCTTGGGGGTAAGCCAACGATCCAGTGCCCCAATTGCTCCAGACCCCTACCCCGCCATTGAAGCTCCATTCCTGGTACCAGCGGCTAGGCATGCTCATTCGATTGAGCTACCTACCCACAACCCAGGAAGACCTGACCGGCGGCTCCGCCAACTGAGAAACCCAGGACCTCGGTACTCCCAACGCACCTCTTCCGTGATGCACCGAAAGTCCGCATAGTCTCAAGGATGTTGCCTGAATCCTAGCGACAACAAGCATGGTATGGCAGCCATAGTATAGGTCGCGACCTGACGGAACACAAGGTCTTTTTCGAGGTCTTTTGCAAGATCTGTCGAGGCAAACGTCAAATATCCGCTTTTCAGGCGGCGAGGGAGTCCGGCGTAGGGAGCGGAGCGACCGGAGCCGGGCCCCCTCGTTAAACCGCGCGCGCCGCCAACGGCCTTGATGCCAGACTGGCTACCCGTCGCGGGCGGAGGCAGCAAGGCCTATGGCCGTGGCGCGAAGTCCGGTGGAAGCTATTTGACCAGCGGTCCTGAAACACTGGGGCACTGCACTAGCCCCGTCCCATCTGACTCGAACAGCCCGGGCAAACAGTACTTGGCCTGGAACTACACTCCGTTCTTAAGATCAAGCAATTGCCTTGGGCTCATGTTGCTACGATGCCGATACGACGTTTGGGTCCAGCTGGTTCCAAGCGCAAATCCATCGCTTCACGGCCTTCTGACCAGAACCGAGGCTACAGGGGAGTCAGGCAGCGAGCACGCCTCGCCTAGTCCGACCCCGATCAACCCGTTCGGCGTGCCGGAACACCCCTCCGAACCGTCAGCTAGACGCCTTTGGGCGTGCTCCAGTGAGTGCGATAGCGCCGGCTCACGTGGAGGTTGGCCTCGTCATCGTCAATGGCCTGCTCCGACTCTTGATCGAACGCCACATTGCGACCAGTACGAGCAACGATGTTGGCGAGATGGCAGTGCAGCGCTGACAAGTGTCCTTTGGAAATGTCGGCGTTGGGCAGCTTGCGCGTGCGAACACAATCGACGAAGTTGCGCATATGGTCATCCGACTCGTCGTCGGCGTCATTGTGCTCGACGAGCGTTCCCTCGCGATCGAATAGCTTGTAGCCCCATCTGCGATTCCAGCGGCCGATCTGAACAGTGGCCTCGCTCCCATACACGGCGACTCCGTTCTCCTGTCCGTCCATTCCGTAGGGATTCCAGATCCGCATTTCCCAAATCAACGCTCTCTCGCCGTAGTCAAACGTGACATTCATCGTGTCGGGCGTTTGTTGGTCATCGTCGAAGAAGAACTTGCCGCCCATTCCCTTGGCTGCTCTCGGATAGTCGACACCGAGCGCCCATCGCGCGATGTCTATCTGGTGTGCGCCGTCATTGCCGGCATCGCCGGTCCCGAAGTGCCAATGCCAGTGCCACTTGTAGTGGAAGCGGTTTTCGTTGAACGGAATCCAAGGCGCCGGACCGAGCCAGGTGTCATAGTCGACTCCCTCAGGCACCGGAGAGTTCTCCTTATGGCCGATGTCGTCACGCAGTTGGACATCCCAAGCTTTTGCCATGACGACCTTGCCGATCTTCCCGGACTTGACGATCTCCATCGCCTCGAGCGTCGACGGCCGGCTGCGGGACTGCGTCCCCACTTGAACGATGCGCTTGTTCCGCCGTGCGGCATCCACCATTAGCCGGCCCTCGCGAATGTTGTGCGAAGCCGGCTTCTCTACATACACATCCTTCCCTGCATCGCAGGCGAGAATCGTTGCGGGCGCATGCCAGTGGTCGGGAGTCGCGACGACAACCGCGTCAACCTCGGCGTCATCGAACAAACGCCGCATGTCATTCGTCGTCTTCGGCTTCGGCTTGCCCGACTGCACGATTACCTGATCGGCGCGCTCGAGGGATGCTTGATCCGCGTCGCAGAGGTGAGTCACGTTGACGTCCGGAAGGCTTGTGTAGACGCCGAGCAATCCCCGCCCGCGGCCTCCCACGCCAATCATTCCGATGTTCACCTTGTCAGCAGCGGCCACACGCGCGCGAGTCGCGGACAAACCCACCGCAGCAGCACCGAAGAAGTGTCGTCGGTTCATTGATCCCTCCTGCTCCAAATGACTAGCACCGCCGAATGGGCATTTGGTGCCCATACCCGACAGTGGCGAGCATGATAGCACAGCACAATAGTGGCTAGACTTGTTCAGTCTCCTTGGAGGAGTCAGTTCAATGCTTGGCTCGTTCCCGCCCCTTCTTGAGCGAGTGGCCGCCGGAAACAACTTCCCAGGGCCCGCTACCTGGTACGCAGCTGAGAAGGCCGGCATGGCCTCTCGCTGATTGGCTACGATGAACCTTCCTTCGCGAGAAAGATGTGTTCATTGTCCGCAGACAGGATTGGAGTTATCGGCCTAGGCCTGCTTGGCTCAGCGATCGCGAAGCGGCTCATCGCGGCCGGCTTCGGGGTGTACGGCTTCGACATTGACGAGGCATGTCGGACCCGCCTTGAAGCTTTCGGGGGCGAAACGGCGAGCTCGGCTCCCGAAGTTGCAGCTGGTTGCCGTTACATCATTTGCAGTTTGCCCGACTCGGGAGTCGCCGGTGCGGTCTTCGATGAGATCGAGACCGCGCTCCGGGCTGGAACCCGGATCCTAGACACAACGACGGGCGATCCGGATGAGACCGTCCGTTGCGGTGCACGCCTGGCGGAACGCGGTCACTTCTACTTGGACGCCACAATCGGCGGTTCCAGCAAGCAAGTCGAGGCCGGGGAGGCGATTGTCATCGTTGGCGGAGACGCGGGCGCCTTTCAAAGCTGCTTCAACATTCTGGGCTCGATCGGAGGACGCGTCTTTCACGTCGGCCCGTGCGGCAGCGGAATCCGCATGAAGCTCGTTTTCAACCTGGTGCTCGGGTTGAACCGTGCGGTTCTGGCGGAGAGTCTCGCATTTGCCTCGCGCTACGGTCTTTCAAGCCACCAAGTCCTAGAGATTCTCAAGGTCGGCCCGTCTTACTCCCGGGTGATGGACACCAAGGGCCCCAAGATGCTAGCTCGGGATTTCGCGCCAGAGGCTCGTTTGAGCCAGCACCTCAAAGACGTGCAGCTCATTCTCGCCGCCGGGCAGAGTTGTGGAGCCAAGCTTCCACTGTCCGAATTGCATGGTCAACTGCTTGCGGACGCCGAGAGCCTGGGATTCGGGACAGCGGACAACAGCGCGATCATCGAATCGTTCGGTTAGCGGCCTACTGCAGGCTAGTGCCCGCATACTGGCTATAGATCTGCTCGATTTGCTCAGGAGTTCTCGGCCCCTCATGGATGATCACGCGGTACCGAAAAGTGGTCGTCTCGCCTTCGGGCAACGTGTAGCTGCCGTCCTTGCTGCCGTCACCGGTGAAGCTCGCCAGTCCAAATGGATTCGCTGAACACAAACTGTACCCGCGCGCATGCCAGCGTGTTGGGTGGCGCAGGTTGGAAGGGTGGTCGAACATTGTCACTCCCACGGCCTGCCCGCCCATGGTTGTCGAATAGTCAACCCATCTTGCGGCCTTGCCCCAGATATTCTCGGTGCCTGCCTGCCCCTCGGAATTCAGCAGTGCGGCATCGCGATCCTGACGAAACCCGTCAGCCAAGCGCATGGCGAACCCTCCGTCCTCGGTGTCTCCGAACCGAAGGTCCTGCCCCTTATCGGCGCGAAGCGAAATGGCCGTGTCAATGACAAGGCCTGCGTCTGACTTGGAAAAGGAATAGTCCGCTCGAAGCGTACCGATGATTTCCTGCTTCTCGGTCTGCAGGCCGAGTTCAGCCACAATTTTTCCCCAGTCCCCTTCGGCTCGGTAGGTCGGCTCAGCCAACGGGACGATCAGCCCCGTCCTGTCGCGACCCAACTCGCGCCAGAAGTCGTGACCGTTGACGTCACCGTGGCCGTACCAGATACCACGGTGCCAGTCGTGATCCTGCTCCTCGCCGGGGTGCGGGTTGATCGGATATCCCCGCGAAATCACCAAGCCCGAGGCAGTCCGCAACGGGTACAGGAACGGTTTATCCCATTTTTCCTCGTAGTGGAATGCCGTAAGGGGCCGCCCGCCCAGGAAGATTTCGATTCGCCCCGCATGCTTGGCAAAAGACACACCCTCAGCCGGTTCCGTGGCAGTGCTTGACGCGCTATCCATGGATGGCTCCCCCGAACAGGCCGAAAGCAAGACAATCCAGGCTACAGAGCTAAGCAGTGCTTTTCGCACAATCGGTCACCTCGTTTGCGAATGTGTCGCGGGATGCGCTACGTTCCGGCCAACCAAAGACCGAACTCGAAATGCTCGTCTTAGTCGTTATGCATCAACAGATTCGGGCGAAAGATATCATGGGCTTGGATTGATGTCAAGCAATTGACGATCCAAGATCGACACTGATACGGGGATCGTCGAATCTGCTTGAATTACTCGGCCCTCGATGATTCGCTCGCCCCGTTGAGGTACCGAAGAATTCTTGTAGTATCATTCGCTTGCTTCAATCGAAGCGCAGCAGACCTGCTGAGAGGACGCCAACTGGCGCCCCAACCACACTCGGTGCGGAGGCATGAGAGGTGTCGTTGTTCCTGTCGATGGCAACGACTCTTCCACATCGCGTGGTGTCGGCGCCGAAGATGATCCTGACGTGAAACAAGACCGCGCAACCAAGCTCAACCGACGCAAATCAACCGATCGCTCGAACGGGCCGAAGCAGCCGGTGGGGGGCATCGGGGTTGGTCGTGGCGTCGCTGCTGAGTGGCGAGGTTCGCAACCGGACCTTCCAGCCATGGGATGGCGAGCCGGGACCTGGGTCGCGCTAGCGGCACTCATGGTGCCGCTTGTAGCTGCGAGGCCGCCGAACATCGTCTTCCTGTACGCCGATGACCAAGCGTCTTGGTCCGTCGGCGCCCTGGGCAACAGCCAATCGAGAACCCCAGCCATAGACCGCCTCTATGCCGAGGGCGTGGGACTGACCAATGCCTTCACAACGACGCCCGTGTGCAGCCCGTCGCGCGCTGGGCTCATAGCAAGCCGTTTCGGCACCGAGATCGGCATCACCGACTACCTGAATCATTCCCGAGAACCCGACAACGGCCTCGACCCCGGCCTGCCGACCTGGCCAAGGCTGTTGCAGGCGGCGGGATACAGGACGGCGTTTGTAGGCAAGTGGCACTTGGGAGTTCTTGATCGGTTTCTACCAACGAATTTCGGCTATGACTCGTTCTACGGATTTCGGGTCGGTGGTTCCACATCCAAGGACCCCCAAGTGGAGGTTGACGGCATTACGCGGGTCGTTGAGGGGTTTACGCCGGACATCTTGACGGACGAGGCAGTTCGACGAATACGTTCGGCCGGAAGCGCGCCATTCTTGGTGAGCCTTCATTTCTGGGCGCCACATGCCAACACATCCAACCGGACTCCAGACGGGGACAGGACGTGGCTGCCTCTGAGAGGTGTCGACTGGAATCCCTTCCGACGGCTAGATGTCAATCTGCCGCAGCCCGGGTATCCGGGCCTCGACATCCCGAGAGCCAAGCGCATGATGGCCGAATACCTCGGATCCGTGGCGAGCCTGGACCGCAATGTCGGACGCCTGCTCGCAGTTCTGGACGAACTAGGAATCGCGGACAACACGGTCGTCATTTTCACCAGCGACCACGGCTTCAACATGGGCCACAACGGCATTTGGCACAAGGGCAACGGACGCTGGCTGCTGACAGACAACCGCGGCTACCGGTCCAACATGTATGACCGCTCGATCCGTGTTCCAGCCGTTGTGCGCTGGCCAGAGCGACTTCCGGCGGCATCAACCGCCGACGAGGTCATCCTCAATCTCGACTGGTTCCCGACAATCCTCGCCATGGCCGGCGTCGAACCTCCACCGGGCGCCGCCATCCGAGGAGCGAGCTTCCTGCCGATTCTTGAACGGCGCCAGCTTCCCTGGCGCACCTCGTTCTACGGCGAGTACCGTCAGCTCCACCAGGAAGAAGTGGACCTGCACATGTGGCGCACACCCGAATGGAAGCTAGTGCGCAGCAGCCAACCGGGGATGGACGAACTCTACCACCTTCGCACCGATCCAGATGAACACACGAATTTGATCGGATCCGAGAGCCAAGAAGTTCGCGAAATCCGCGCCGAATTGGAGGCCGCCCTTCGCGCGCAAATGAAGAAAATTGAACCCGGGCCTTGATCGAGGCATCCCTGTGAAAGAGAATAGAAGCATGCTTGCCAAGATCTTGGCACTGTGGGCCATTGCGCTGGTCCTGCCGTTGCACTCCGCCGGCGAAGTCTCGTTTTCCCAAGATGTCGAGCCGATTCTCAGGCAGAATTGCGTGATTTGCCACGGAGAAGTCTTGCAGCAGAATGGCCTCCGCCTTGACCGGCACGATAGCGCGATGCGAGGCGGCAATTCTGGCGCGGTGATCGAGCCGGGCAACGCCTCCGAGAGCATCTTGATTAGGCGCATCGAAGGACGCGACGGGCTCCAGCAGATGCCTCCCGGTCGCCCTCTGCCGGCATCCGAGATAGCGACGCTCCGTGAGTGGGTCAAGGAGGGCGCTGCCTGGGACGTTTCGGGCGAATCCTCGGGCCCGGCCGCAACGTCAGGGCACTGGGCATTTCGACCAAACCGGAGACCTGCGGTTCCGGAGGTCCGGAACCGCGATTGGGTGCGCAATCCGATTGACGCCTTCGTGCTGGCCAGATTGGAGAAAGAGGGCCTCGAGCCATCGTCGCAGGCAGCTCCCCACACGCTGGCTCGGCGGGCGGCCCTCGACCTCACGGGCCTGCCGCCTGACCAGAGCGAACTCTCCGGCAATCTCGACTATGAAGAGCTTGTCGAGCGCTCGCTGGAATCCGATCACTTCGGAGAGCGCTGGACAACACAGTGGTTAGACCTCGTGCGATACGCGGACTCGGACGGGTACGAGAAGGACAGCGTCCGTCCCCATGCTTGGAGATATCGCCATTGGGTCATCGAAGCCCTGAACCGCGACATGCCGTTCGATGAGTTCACCGTGGACCAGATCGCGGGGGACTTGGTTCCGGGAGCGACAACGGAAGATCTCGTCGCAACTGGCTTCTACCGCAACACCCTCAAGAACCGCGAGGGTGGAGTCAAGGTGGAGGAGTTCCGCTTCGAAGAGGTCGTTGATCGGACCAACACGGTCGCCACCGTCTGGCTGGGCCTCTCGATGGAATGCGCGCGATGCCACGATCACAAGTACGACCCGATCACGCACAGAGACTACTACCGGATGTTCGCCTTCTTCAACGAATTGGACGAGGTGGACATTGACGCTCCCATGCCCGGCGAAATCGGCCCCTATCTGAGCGCAAAGCCTCGATTTGACAGCCAGCTTGAGGCGATCTACGACAAGTACAGCGTGCGGGAGCTACTCGGCCCTTGGACCGAAAAGATGCTCTGGGCTTCGGGGAATCCCGGCTTGGAACATGAATGGGACACAAGCTGGGACATTCTCGCGCTCTACTTGGACGATGGCCAGCGAATCTTGCGAACACCCTCCGAACAGCGCCCTTGGCGGGAAGACCTTGCCCTGACTGAGTGGTTCCTGCGCAACTACAGCCGAGTGGTTAGCGGGGAGGACTACGAAGCCACGCGTTTCAAGGAAGCAGTGAAGGAAGTCCATGCCCTCGTGGACTCGTTTCCAGACGTCAGCCGCGCCCGTGCCATCCAAACCTCGGCTGAGCTGCCCAAGTCTCACGTCCACCTGGATGGCCAGTGGGACGAGTTGGGCGATGAGGTGTCGTCTGGCACGCCGGTGGCCTTGCCGTCCATCGCTCCGGCGGGCTCGCATCCGAACCGGCTCGATCTGGCTCGTTGGATCGTCGCGCCGGAGAACCCTCTCACAGCCCGGGTCGCGGTTAACCGAATCTGGCAAGAGTACTTCGGCACAGGCTTGGTCGCGACCTCCGACAATTTCGGCTTGCGCGGAGAGGCACCGTCGCATCCGGACCTGCTGGACTGGCTCGCGACGGAATTCATCGATTCGGGCTGGAGCCTCAAGCATGTCCATCGCTTGATCGCGACATCGGCGACCTATCGGCAAGACTCGGTATGGCGCGAGGACCTAGCCGCAGTAGACCCCGCGAACCGTTTGCTGGGCCGCCAAGTCCGGTTGCGCCTGCCGGCAGAAGCGCTGCGGGACGCGTCGCTCGCCGTGTCCGGTCTGCTCGACCCAACCATCGGTGGGCAGAGTGTCCGTCCGTACCAGCCGCCCGGCGTTGCTGAACTCAGTTACGGCAGTTCCGTGAAGTGGCCCGCCAGCGTGGGGAGCGACGGCTACCGCCGGGGAGTCTACATTCACTTCCAGCGCACGACGCCGTACCCTTTTCTTGCAAATTTCGACCTCCAAGAGCGCAATGTTGCGCTCTGCACGCGAAGCCGTTCGAACACTCCGCTGCAGGCACTGAACTTGCTGAACGACCCAGTCTTCTTCGAGATGGCCCAGGGGTTGGCTTTCCGGGTCCTCACCGAGACTCCCGGCCAGCCGTTCGAGAAGCGGCTCGACCGAGCCTTCGACCTGTGCCTGGCGCGCGAACCACAGCCGTCCGAACAGGAAGTGCTGCGTGACTACTTCATCCGGCAGCGCGCTTTGCTTGAGGACGACGAGCAGGCGGTCCACGAATGGTTCCCGTTCGAACTTGCCGAGCCCGGGGAGCGAACCGACCCGACCGCGTTGGCTGCATGGGTCGGCATTAGCAGGATACTGTTGAACATGGACGAGTTCATCACACGGGAGTAGACGGCAATGACTTCAGCAGCGTATCGCGGCATTCAGACACGCAGGGGCTTTCTCGATTCTTGCGCCGGAGGGCTTGGCATTGTCAGCCTCGCGCATCTGATGGGACTCGAGGGCTTGACCGCTGCCGCTGCCCGGAGCCCGATGGATCCGCAGAATCCACACTTCGCGCCGCGAGCAAAGAACCTGATCTTTCTCTTCATGGCGGGCGCCCCGAGCCAAATGGATCTGTTCGATCCAAAGCCCAGCTTGAGGAAGTGGCACGGCGAAACCCTTCCCCCGTCCATGACCGAGGATCTGAACCTAGCCTTCATCAAGCCCACCGCCAAGGTTCTTGCCAGTCCGCGCGAGTTTTCCCGGTGCGGAGAGAGTGGCATCGAGATCAGTGACTACCTGCCGCATCTGCAGGGCGTTGCGGATGACATCTGTCTCATCCGCTCGATGCAAACCGACCAGGTCAACCACCATCCCGGTCAATCGATGCTGATGAGCGGCAGTCCGCTAGTGGGGCGGCCAACCGTAGGAGCGTGGCTCACCTACGGCCTTGGCAGCGAGTCGCGTGACCTGCCGGGCTTCGTGGTGCTGAGTTCAGGCCGTGGCGCCAGCGGCGGGGCTTCGAACTTCTCGAGCGGCTTCCTGCCCTCGAGCTACGCCGGTGTGCCGTTCCGTAAGTCCGGCGACCCGATCCTGTATCTATCCAATCCCCAAGGGGTCTCCCGAGAATCGCAGCGGCTGAGCCTAGAGACTCTTAGGCACCTAAACGCCAGGAACCGCGAACGCAGCGGCGATCCGCAGATCGAATCCCGCATGGCGAACTACGAGCTAGCCTTTCGGATGCAGGCATCCGCTCCTGAGTTGCTTGACTTTTCGGACGAGTCGCAGTCCACGAAGGACAGCTACGGAATTGAGCAGGAGCCGACCAACGCCTACGGTGCGAACTGCCTGATGGCTCGCAGGATGGTCGAGCGCGGAGTGCGGGTGGTCATGCTGATTCACGCGTCGTGGGACGACCACACGAATCTCGATGAGGGATTGAAGAAGAATTGCGATATCACTGACAAGCCAGTTGCCGCCTTGCTCAGGGATCTCAAGCAGCGAGGACTGCTCGACGAGACTCTGGTCGTTTGGGGCGGCGAATTCGGACGCACTTCGCTGGGCCAACTCAAGCATGTAGGGGATAAGGTCGGTCGCGACCATCACCCAAACGGCTACTCGATCTGGCTTGCCGGAGGCGGTGTCAAGGGTGGCCAAGCTGTCGGAGCGACCGACGATCTCGCCCTCAAGGCCATCGAGGATCCGGTTCACGTCCACGACTTGCAGGCAACCGTTCTCCACCTGATGGGGCTCGACCACGAGCGGTTGACCTACCGGCACATGGGACGGGATTTCCGGCTCACTGACGTGTCGGGATCAGTGGTTGACAAGTTGCTCGCGTAGACCCCCGGCTGAGCAATCGAGGCGACCAAGTATTTCGCCTCCATGAATCGCCTGCTGTGCACGAAGCCAGCAGAGCTTCTGCCGCTGGTGGCCGGTCATCCCGCGTTGCACTCAGGAGTTCATCATCTCGTCCCAGGTCACTTCGCCGCGAACATCCATTGCCATCCGGCTGAGTATGGCGGTCAGGGTACTCTCAGCTCCCCGCACGCCCGTGTTCTCCGGCTTGCCGCTGACGATGCGCTGGACGAACGCTTCCATCGAGTCCAGCGTATTGCCGCGCTTCGATTTCTCCACGACCTGGTCGCCGCGACCGCGGTAGTGCCGCCAATGCAGTTCCGAAGTCTCGATCATTCCATTCGTGCCAAAGAACTGCTCGTGGACTTCGCGATAGTTGTTCGATCCCAGCGTCGACCCAGCAAGCGAAGCCAGGACGCTGCCGGGGTACTCGAAGACGACATTATTGTTATCACGCATGTCACCCGGGCGATCGCCAGTCTTGGCTCCGCGACCTACCGCGCTCACCGGGTGCCCGCCGAGGAACCAGTTGAGGATGTCAATGCAATGCACGTTGTTCTCGACTACCAAGTCGCCCGAGAGATCCTTCCAGACATGCCATTGCCGGATCTTCTCGATCTCGGTTGAGGGAGGCTGGGGTCTGTCGGAGAACCGCGAGCTGGACCCCGACTTGAGGAAGTGCGCGTGGGCCATCCGGATCTCACCAATGCTGCCGGCATCGTGCGCTTTCTTCGCCGTCCGGTATGTTGCCGCGTAGCGACGCTGAAACCCCATCGTGATGTTCAGCGTGCGGTCAGCCGAGTCAGAGGCCCGCATTATCCGCTTGCAGTCTTCGACATCGACGGCTGCGGGCTTCTCAATATAGATGTGCTTGCCCGCCTTGACCGCAGCCTCGAAATGCTCGGCGTGCAGGAACGGAGGCGTGGCGATAATCACCGCGTCCACGTCGCTCGCCAGCAATTCGTGGAGGTCATTGTAGGCTTTGGGAGACTGCACGCCGATGCGCTCCTTAGCAGCCTCGATCTTTTCGTCGAACAGGTCGCACATCGCGACCAATTTGGCATCGGTGGCCTCCAGCAAAGCCGCAGCGAGAGACCCGCCCCGGCCTCCGCAGCCGATCAGCCCCACAGAGGGGGATGAGTTGGCGGCCGTGCCGCGCACCGCGGACAGCGGAATTGCCGCAGCGGCCGCCCGCAGCACCGTTCGTCTTGACGTCCTGGATTGGTCTTGCACTTCGGTCCTCCTTGAATCGCTTGTGTTAGGACATTACGCCCGATGCCCGCAAGAGTGTCTCATGCACCAAGAGCTCGTGGTCGTAAGAAAAGTTCAGCGGCGTTTTCGTCTTGAGGGCACGTGCCAGTTCGACGAAATCGGCGGTGTAGCGGGGCTGGGTACCGAGATCAACGGTTTGCCAGCCCTGCTGGTACGGGCCTCGTGCCTCTCTCATGGCCACGCGCATTTTGGAGTGGCCACCTAGCGGCTGGATCATGAAGCTCCCGTCGGTGCCAATGACCTCGAATGAGCGATGGTCGCCCGAACCGTACATGCGCGCTGCGGTCGACACGAGCGCAAGTCCGTTAGCGTGCTCGAGGACTGCGAGCGTATTGTCTTTGAGGCTGTCGTCGACACGGGTGTCATGCCGGAGCCATGTGTGGACCTTGTCAGGCCTGCCCGTGAATTCGACGACACGGTCGATCACGTGGCCGGCCAATTCGAACATAGCCCCGCCCGGGTATTTTGCCTCCAGATCCCGCTGAGGCTGATCCCGGTCGGAATTGATCGTGGCGCGGACCATGTAGACATTGCCGATCCAGCCTTGCTTGGCGGCGTGGACAGCGGCATTGATGCCGGTCTGGCCTCGCAAGACCCACCCTTTTTGCAGTAGCAGGTTCTTGGAACGCGCTTCGTCGACGAGTTCCTTGAAAGGCTCGTAGGTGTCCCCTGCCGGCTTCTCGAGGTGCAAGTGCTTGCCTGCGGCGATCACCTTCCGGCCCCATGGGATGGCTTGCCATGGCTTGCACTCGACGACCACGAGGTCAATGGACTTGTCGCTAAGGAGCTCGGCTTCTGATACCCAAGTCTGTCCTTGGTACAACGAGTTCGCAGCCTGTTTCTTCTGCACCTCGGGATCGTGCTCACAAATGCAGACCACCTCGTAGTCAGGTGAGTCCAGCATTGCCTGGAGCTTTCCGCGCACATGGCCGTGCTGAGTGCCCAAGACGGCCGCCCGAATCTTGCCGGCGGCTGCACTCGCGCTCGAGGCGGCCGCTAAAGCCGCGCCGGACACCATTAGGAATTCCCTTCGATCGATGGGCATTGCCGTTCCTCCATGTTCCGGAGGCGGTTCCGCACCGCACTCCGCGGCCCTGTCAGGCCGTTCGTTGCATCATCAGTGGTCCGGGGTGCTCGTGGCTCCTTCGGACCGCTTCCTCCGCAGGCATCACCTCGCCAGAGCCTTGGTGAACGGTAGGGCACCCTTGGCACCCGAGTTGATGGTTGGCGTCGAACACCGCATGAATCTCGAAGCCATCCGGTTTCCAGACAAGGTTGTGCTCGACCGCCAAAGGACTGTTTCCGCATTCGTGACTGTCAAGAATCCGTGGGGTGAAAAAACGGGCCGTACTGATGTGGCAAGACACTCTGGAGTCGTCCATTACAGCCCTTTCGTTTTCCAGTCCACGCATAGTGTCTCACTTTCCGACCGCCTGCAACCCCTTCCGAGGCAGAATCCGAGGACGGAACGGGCAGTTTCAGTGATCCAGGGATAGCGTTGTGGTGACACGCGGAACCATATTCGGTCTCTAAGCGAGGCAGCCCAGTGCCATTCGCTTCGCGTGCTCGTGATGTTTCCGGTACGAAGACGTCGCAGCCAACTGCCGAGCCGGACGAGTTTTCTGTCTCGGGCACAACACTTGTGAGGAAGAATGCTCGCCGGTCGCTGGCAAACAAACAAAGCGCAGCGAAGCGAACGAAAGAGCGGGACTACAGCACGGGCATCCGTGGGATCACAAGGACCAGGTAGCGCAGGCGCACATTCGGGAGGAGGACTTCAGTTGCCTCCAGTGGCATCGTTTACGGCCGTAGGGCAAGATCTGCATCGGGCATGAAGTGCCATGCAGGTTTCAAAAGGGGGGCGATACTGAGGGAACGGACACGATTGCGCAGGGAAAAAGGCCGGTGCACTGCCTAGCACGCTCCGCGCAATAGCAATCGCTGAGATGGCAGACTACGCCATTTCGGCCCTTGACAGCCAGTTGCCAAAGATTGGAGGCATAGAATGACTAGCAAGAGGGGAACGATGGTCCTTGCCATCGCAGCGCTAAGCGCGGCAGTCGCCTCCGGGGCTGATATTTCCGACTCCACTCGCTCAGCCATGGAGGTAGTGGGATCGGCGCGCGCCACCGTGTCAGCCATTCCAGTCCTATCGGGTACCGGAGGATTCGATGTGGACACGTTTCGCCAAGCGCTCAGGGACACACGGGGCGATGTTCCATATCAGGCGTTTCTGACAGCGCTCAACATTACGGACTTTGTTGGCGGGGCAACCACTTATTCCGGGCAACTGGCGCTATACGACATTGGCTGGGCCGCACTCGAGGTGAATTGGGTCTACGCCACGTTGCTCGGAGAAGAGGATCAGGCAAGCAGCATTCAGGCTGAGAGCAACTGGCTGCTGGGCCAGCATGACTCGTATCTGTTCAACGTTGTCAATCAACCTAGCTACGTGGTTTTCGCCAGTCCCTTCTACCAACGCAATGAGGCCGGCAGTCTTTCGATGGCCATCCGGCGAGCCGCGGCGGACATCAATATCGCGGCGCACATACCGAACGCAGTCGACCCAGAAGGATATGTCCGCCAACGGCTGCAGTCCGTCTTTGCGAGGCTGACGAACACGGCAGACTTGATCCGTGACGCCGCGGAGGCATATTCGTACTACTGACGAGGGGCTGCGAGGTGTGGTTGCGAGCCATCGCCACTGACGACTTGCCGACAAGCACACCACTACCCCGGCATTGGTCTAGCCTGAAGTTCCAGCTTCCATAGAGCGGTTTTTCAGCGCGTAAGTTACTCAGGCAGAGTCAGTTGTGGCCTAGACAGGCAGCCTCACAGAGGTCGCGCTACTGGGTAGGATGTCGCGCTGGCGCAGCTGCAGGAGCTCGAACACACGACGCTGCAAGGGGCTCGGTTCGGTCAGCAGCCGGACTTCGGGGTGTTCGGACTGGCCCGGCAGCTGGAAGCGTACTTGGTTGCGCTGCAGCGTGCCCAGTTCCCCCAGCAGGCCGCGGAAGTCCCACACAGTGTCGCCCTCGGCGGTCTTCCGGGTCCGGCGCTTGGCTTCGGTGGCGGGCGTGTGCCGGGCCGGGGCCACGGGCGTGTCCCGCCGCCGTTCAGCGGCGGCGCGGTCGTGCTCCTCGTACAGCAGCGGCGCCAGCTTCTGCCGCAGGTGCCATTCCAGGTGGTAGGCCAGCAGGCACACCAGCGTGTGCGCCCGCACGCGGTCTGGATCGCGCACGTAGAACGGGCGCAGTTCCAGGTCCACGGTCTTGAGATGCCGGAAGGCGCGCTCGACCGCGGCCAGGCTCTTGTAAGCGCGCACCACCCCGGCGTCGTCCAGCTGCGTGGGAGGCACCTGCGCGCGGATCACGTACAGGCCGTCCAGCGCGGCCTCGGCGGCCACCTTGGCGCTGTTCCGTTGCCAGCTCAGGCCCCCTTCCCCGATCTCGACCTGGAAATGCTTGCGCATCTTGTACTGCCCGAGCGCCGCGTGCACGCGTAGCTTCAGCGCGTCCCCGCGTAGCGGGCTGGCGCGGCGCTGGGTGGCCTGGCCGATCTCCGCCAGGGCCGCCTCGGTGGCCTGCAGCAGGGCCTCGCGGCGCTGGCCCCGCTCGCGCCGCAGGCGCGGGTTGCGGCACACCAGCAGCCGCTCGCCGGGGTAGTCCGGGCTCTCGATCCGCACCAGCTGCCAGTCCCCGACCTGCTCGGGATCGAAACGCCCTGCGCGCAGCAGCTGGCGGATCGCCGGCGCCCGCAGGGCGGAGATCCAGCCGAGATCCTCGTGGGGGGCCAGGTCCTCGCGGATGCGCGCGGCGGTGAGCATGCCGCGATCGCCGACCAGCACCACCCGGCTGAGCCCGAAGCGCCGCCGCAGCTTGTCGACCTGGGCGGGCACGGTGGCGGGGTCGGCGGTGTTGCCGGCACACACCTCGGCGGAGACCGGACGGCCCGCGGCGTCGCACAGCAGGCCGACGACGATCTGGCGGCTGCCGCGCTTGCCGTCGCGGGAGTAGCCGCGACGGGCCAGCTCGCAGTGCTCGCCGGTGTACCAGACGGAGGTCAGGTCGTACAGCGCGAGGCAGCCGTCCTGCAGGTGGCGGCGGGCGAGCTTGGCCTCGATGGCGGGCTGGCGGCGGGCCAGCCAGTCGAGGGTGTCGTAGAGCTGCTGCTCGGAGACGGGGCCCAGGCCGAGGGCCTCGTTGAGGACGGCGAACTCGGCGTCGGGGGCGAGCTTGCGGGCGGTGGCGAGGCGCGAGGCGGGTAGCAGCAGGCGCATCAGCACGAGGGCCAGGGCGAGGTCGCGGGAGCGGCTGGGGCGGACGTGCAGCAGGCCGGGCAGGCCGAGTTGGCGGGCGCCGCCGAGCAGGGCGGCGACATGGCCGCAGGGGCGCGAGTCGAGGATGCGGACGGCGGGGGAGCCGGGGCCGACGACGGTGCCGCCGCGGAGCAGCAGGGCGATGCCGTCGACCAGTGGCTGGGGGAGCTTGGAGATGTTGGCGTGGGTGACCTTGCGGATCTTGCCGTGGTCCCAGTGGGAGGAGCGGAGCAGGACGGCAGGGGGCGAGTTGCGGTTGGGGACGCGCTCGACATACATGGGTATGATCATGGCATACAGATGGAAACAATGTCAAGCACAAATATATTGTACTATGGCATGAAATGGCACGGAAGCAGTGCGGCGCCCTGGGCTGTTGAGGGATCATTACATGGGTATGAAAATCCCATGGATTCTCCCCTTGACCTAGTGCAACCGATTGAGACTCAAGGACTTACGGCGAAAATCGGCGGAAATTTCGTCTGGAACTTTGGTCTAGCGCGGCTTGCAGCAGGTTCCACGCGCGGGGACAGGGCTTTCAGTCCCGCTACCACTCGCCCCAATGGCGCGACGGCCGCGACTTCTCAAGCACCCCGCACCTGCACGAGGGCTACCACCGGTTCCGGAGGCTAGCAGGCCAACAGGCCGCCGCCAGGACACTGTAAAGAGGAGCGGACAGAAGATCCGCTGCGGTTGTCGGTATCCGACAAGGCTTGGGTGGGTCCACATGGCCCAGCAAGCCGTTAACGCGCTACGAGGCAATCTGCTGGGGACTACTGGTAGCGCAACGCATCATTCGGGTCAATGCAGCTGGCGTGTCGGGGGCAGGCAGCCAGACAGCGACCAGAGCGACAACACCCAACATCACGGGAATAGACGACAAATACCAGCGTATCCCCGGTTTCAACGCCGAACAGAAGGCTCTCGATATAGCGCGCCAAACCGAATGCCGCCGCAATCCCGACGACTACCCCGGCAAGGGCAACGCGCATGCCCTGGAGCACGACCATGTTCCTTACCTCACGGGCTTGGGCACCCAAGGCCAGCCGGATCCCGATCTCTTGCGTGCGTTGCTCGACCGAGTAGGCCATCAATCCGTAAATCCCGATCACCGCCAGCAAGAGAGCCGCGCATCCAAAGATGATCATCAGCTGCATGTTGAATCGGTGCCGAGCCGTCGAGTTCGATACGACTCCAGACATTGCCAGAACGTCGGATACGGGCAAGCCGCTGAGCTTGCATAGCTCTTCCTGCGCCGCGGAGCTGATGCCAAGCGGATGGGCTTGAGCGCGAATGACCCACGCCATCGGGAAAACCTCCACGTTCAAGGCATTGACGGCGTCTGGCAGCTGCACCTGGGGAACGTACACCTTCGGGCCGGGATCCCGATTCAGACCGCCATCGCGGACGTCCCCGACAACGCCTATGATTTGTCGCTCGGGCTCCTCTGAGAATTCCTTCATTACGCCGCGACCGATAATCAGCCGGTCGTGGAGTGGGTCCCCGTCAGACCAGTGCTCGCGCGCCATGGATTCGTTGATCAACACGACAGGTGGACTCTGGATGTCGTCGCGTACCGTGAACGCCCGTCCGCGCTTGATGGGGATCTGGAATACCTCGAAGTAGCCGGGAGAAACTGTTGCCCAGCCTGTTCCCCCATGAGCACGCCCCTCCAAGTCGCGGCCCGCAATGACGAATGGCAGGCCATAGCCGCCTTGCAGCGGAATGCAGCAACTGGCGCTGGCGGCCACGACTCCGGGCAACGCCTCAATGCGCTCGACGCCGTCGCGGATGAGTTGCTCGACGCCTTCGGACTTCGCGAATCGCGGGCCGGTGAGCGACATGCGCATTGTCAGCACGTTGGTCGTGTCGAAGCCGGGGTCGACGGCGCCTAGTGCGATCGACGTGCGAATCATGTAGTGCAGCGCCGACCAGGAGAACCAACGCGAGCGCCACTTCGCTGACAACGAGCAGCGACCGCGCCTTGTTCAGCTGGAATCCGGAATCCGAGCCTCCGCCGCTCTCTTTCAATATCTCGCCGAGGTCTGCACGCGATGCCTGCCACGCCGGAATCCAGCCGAAGAGCGCCGCCGCTCCCGTCGACACGATCACGGTAAATGCCAGCACATGCCATTCCACGCCCACGAGCGATCCGTCTTGTCCAACGCGTGGAAGGTCGGCAGTGCTCACGGCAAGCAGCGCGCGAATGCCGAATACCCCCAGCGCCAGTCCGAGACCGCCGCCTACGAGCGACAGTACGAAGCTCTCTGTCAACAGTTGGCGAACGATGCGCCCGCGCCCTGCCCCGACCGACGCGCGGATCGCGAACTGGCGTTTGCGCCCGATGGCGCGCACTAACAGCAGGTTGGCGACGTTGGCGCAGGCAATGAGCAACACGAAGCTCACCGCGCCAACCAGGATCAGAAGCGACGAGCGTACGTTACTGACGATCACATCCCGGTATGGATCGACGCTGACGGCGGTGTTCTCCCCGAGTATGTCGGGGAACTTTCACCGGTAGTCCTCCGCGGAGACCTTCAGCCGTGCTTGCGCTCGCTCGAGGGTTACACCTGGAACGAGGCGTCCCGCTACCCTGAAATAGTGACCTTGGTCGCTGGTGCGAGGATCAAGCTGGAATGGAATGTAGACTTCGGGCGGCTGTCCGAATTCCTCGTGCTCGAAGCTCGCCTCGAGGATGCCGATTACAACATGAGGACTGCTGCTGAGCGAGATCGTTTTGCCAATAATTTCGGGATCCTGAGCGAAGAGTCTTGTCCACAGCCCGTAGCTCAAGACAACGACGCTCTCGGCGTTGGGAAGATCCTCTTCAGCAACGAAAGTCCGGCCCCGCAGGACGTTCGCGCCGAAAAGGCGGAAGTAGTCGGCTGACACTCTCGCAGACCGAAGCTGCTCAGGAAAACCGGTGCCGGTCAGATTCGCGATGCCCGTGTTGAACGCCGCAACTTGCTGGACGACGCTGGTCTGTTCACGCCAATGCTGGAACTTCGCTGGGGACCCGCCGGGAAAGGAGCCGTCGGGCCCTGCCGTCATGAACATGACCAGCCGATCCGGATCAGGAAACGGGACTGGCTTCAGCAGCACGGAGTTGACAACTGAAAAGATCGCCGTGTTCGCCCCGATTCCCAGCGCCAGGGCAGCTACCGCAGCAAAGCTGAAGCCCGGACTCTGCCAGACCATCCGCAGCGAGTGGTTGAGATCTCTGAGGACCCAATTCACTGAAGGCCTTGATTGCTCCCCGAACGCTCGAGCATCACCCTAGGCGCGCGGACTCGCCAATTGCCGCGATCGTCTACACGTACGTAACGATCACCTGCCAAAATGCCGCTTCGCGTGGTCTGGCGGTTCGGTGGGCTAAAGGCAAGCGCATTGCGCTACGGCAGCGACCGGGACCTTGCCAAGCCGAGCAGGTTTCGAACGGTCAGCACCGGAGGCGACCCACCAGAGCCTTGAGGCGACTTGGTCGTATGGGGCCAATCCATGGGCCGATCGCTGCCTGTACTATGGAAATTCTGCCAGCATGCGATTTCGCGGCATCTACGCCCCGCTGACCACGCCCTTCGATCATCAGGGGAGTGTCTATCGGTCGAAGTTCGACTTTAACTTGGCACAGCTGCAGCGGACCAACCTATCCGGGTTCGTGGTTGCTGATCAGTGGGGCGAAGGCTCACTCCTGGCGGAGCGGGAAAAGGTTGAAGTGTGGCACCGAGCAGTTGCCCAGTCCGACCACAAAACCGACATTCTGGCTGCCGTTTCGGGCCACGGTGTCGCGGTCACGCGTGAACTCGTGTCGGAGGCTGCTTCAGCTGGATGCGCAGCGGTGGTGGTCGAGGCTCCAGACACCGACCGGCTAGCACCCGGTTCGGAGACTGCTGATCTCTTCTTTCGGTCGGTCGCCGATCAGGCAAGATTGCCGCTTCTGGTCGGCACCCAGCTCAGCGGTGCTGACGAAGCGGACGCGGCTCGACTCGGCCGTCTGGCCACCCACCCGGGAATCTCCGGGACCGCTGTCGGCAACTGCACTCCTGCCTTCGTACGGGAGGCAAAGCGGACGTGCGGCCCTGACTTCGCGATCCTTGTCCGTGATCTTGAAGGTGCAGTTCCCTGCCTCGAAGCCGGAGCCTCCGCAGCAATCCTGGCGATAGCCTCCGTCGTGCCGTTCTACGCACTCTCGATCGAGGAGGCTGTGCGCACGAGGGAGCACGATGCCGCCATGGAACTGGTTACGAGGGCGCTGGACTTCGAGCTCCTGCTGCGGCAGCACGGCGTCCCGGCGCTGAAGCAAGCACTGGACTTACGTAGCAACTACGGCGGCCGGTGCAGGCTGCCATTGTCGGATGTCGCGCCTGAAACGTCCGAAGCAATAGCGCTCTCCCTGTACGAGCTATCAAGCTGAGCGGCGGCGGATAGAGATTGGCGGATTGATCCCACTCCGCCGTGGCGAGCGGCCTCGGCTTGCCAATGAGCCACGGAGCGGGGCGGTCGGGGTGGAACCCGGTGAGGGCTTTCGATGACTATTGGGCGGTCGGTGCACTCGGGCATGCCCACAGCAGGCTCCGCGCTATGTTCTCCGCCTCGAGGCAGTTGACTGCCTCAACCAGCGGAATCAACAGCCAATTCCCGGCTCGCTCGGACGATCTCATCGCAAGCGCCAAAGCACGTCGGCCAACGACTCAAGTTAGGTACCTGAATGTGGGCGTGGAGACCCTACAGTGTCAGCACCTTGTGGTCGGCGCAGCCTGGCTCGATTGCATCTTGGACCCGGGCGACAAACGCCGACCCGTATTTCGCCAGAAACGGTAACACACCGTAGATCCTTTCCTGGAGGTTGTCGGTCGGATAGAGCGAATCTGCCAGCTTCGCGGCATGCAGTTGTCCGGTTTCCGTGCGTCGCATTGCTTCCCGCGACACCTTGGATTGGATCTTGTCTAGCTGATAGCCGATTTTCTGACTTGAAAGGCCAAAGCTCTCTGCCAGGGTTGGATCAAAGGATCTGAGTGCTGCCTCGATTTGATCCAACGATTGGCCGATTCCGGCGCGCCCTGACCGGAGCACGTCCTGCAGCGGTGCCGGGACCACCCTAGACGCAATCGCTGTCTCGAGTTCGCGTCGGGGCACGAGGCAGTCCGACCACGACAGGCTGTACTTCGCCAGCAGCTTGTTGAGGGCACTGTCGAGCACGGTAAAGCTGGCTCTAGGCAGTACGGCCGGCATCCGGCCCAGAAGTTTCTCGTACAAAACCGAAGCCTGCCCGAGGTAGGCCGCTTCGGACGGCCCCGCAACCAATGCGGCAGTGGGGAGCAGATAGTCCTGCATGACCGGGCGCAACAGGGCGCTGGGGGAGACATCGAGGGGCGTCGCGGCCAGCCTCCCAATCAGTTCATCCCGTGAGTACGACCGGGACTTCGCTCGATAGATCCCGTTCTCGCGCTTGAGCGCCACGCGTCGACTGTCCTCGAACAGCATCACCAAGGACGTGGATGCCTGGAAGTGCACTTGCTGGTGATACCCTGCGGCAATTAAGCCCGTCCCACGCTGGAGCAGTGCGCTTGTCAGTTCGGGCATCCGTTCAATCGCTTGCCGCAGGAGCGGTGCCGCCAACTCGCGAATCCCAGCCGCCATCGGACACAAGAACACGATTCCCGCCTCATGCAGGAGCGAGCGGTACAGCGCCCGGAAGCCTTGACCGAAATACGGCGCCGAGCCGTAGGCGCCACGGGCGAGCGCCACCGCGTCGGCGGCAAACGGCATTCCCTCGAACAAAGCCTCGGCCATGTCAAGCCGCGGATCCAGGATGCGGACTTCACCCACTGCCGCTCCAGCCCCACCTGCGGTAACGGCCTCGATCCTGCGAGGGGTTCCTGAGGGCCCGAACACCCAGTTGTGGTTCACCTCGTCGAGATCGTGATCTTCGGTGGCAAGCCAGAAGACTGGGACGGCGGGCGTGCCGCGCTTGGTGAGTTCTTCCGCGCAACGAACCGCGGTGAGCAGCTTGTAGAGAGTGAAGACTGGTCCTCCGAGCAATCCAACCTGCTGCCCGGTGGCGACAACGACCGTGCCCGGAGACGCCAGCCTATCAAGGTTGGCGAGCGTGGCAGCACCGCCGTCATGGTTCTGCCGCCTTAGCTCGTCAACTAGCCGCTGCCGGTGCTGCGTATCAAGACCAACGTCGGTAGCAGCCTCCGTCGCTGCCTCTATGGACGGCCGATGCGGGAAAAACCTGCCGACGCCCGGAAAGTCGTAAAGCAGATCCGCGTACAGTCGCCGGGTGCCCGGCAGCTCAGACTGAGGGAGTGAAACGACACCCATCTTCGCTCAAACGTGTCCCCGCGCGTCGATCTTCCACACCTGCTGGACATAATCTCCTCGCACGCAATACATCCGATCGTAGAGGTTTACGTTGGGATCGCAATGCGGCACGACCAGTTCGATCTTGTCGCCCAGGACGATCTCGCGCTCACTGTCGGCAAGCATCAGGGCACCGTGCTCGTCCCCGCGGAATGCGTATGTCAATCCCGTTGGCCGAGACACCTCGGGACCGAAATCGCGGTCGGTGGCAAACGCCTTCAGCCCGGCATCGACCGTCGCAATGTCGTCGTGATTCTTGCTAATGACCGTGGCAAGAACATGCAGCGCCGGGCGGAAATCGGCATAGACATCCCCTCCCCGTCCGCCTATCGCGCGGTAATCGACATCCATCAGCGCATACGATCCAACCTGCATCTCGGTCATGCCCTTCAAGGAGGAATCGATGTTGTAGGTCCCTGTACTTGCTCCCGACATGATCTCGGCGGGCAGGCCCTTCTTGAGCATGGCGGCGTGCGATTCGAGCACGGGCGCCATATACTTCTCCGAATGCGCCTTGCGCTCTTCGAACCCCTTCACATGGGACGACGCCCCGCAGTACCCGTGGACCCCCCGCAATCGAAGACCGCTCAGCCTGTCGACCGCCTCGGCGAGTGCTACCGACCTTGGGCCTGGAGGAACGCCCGTCCGCCGTCCGAGGGGATCGACATCGATCAGCACATTGAGCCGTACGCCTGCCGCCCCCGCAGCTTCATCGAGATGCCGGGCGTTGTCAATATGGTCGACCACGGCCATCGTGTCCGGCTGGCGCGTGCACAAGCGAATCAATCGATGGATCTTGTTCAGACCGACTGACTCGGAGGTCAGCAACAAGCCGCCGATTCCAGCCGCGGCCATAGCCTCCGCCTCGCGGATCGTCGCGACACAGACGCCCAACGCCCCTGCGCCGATTTGGCGCTTTGCAACCTCGGAGCACTTGTGTGTCTTGGCATGGGGCCGCATGTCCAAGCCGGCGTCGGCGCCATGACTCGCCATGCGCTGGACATTCGCTTCGAAGGCATCGAGATCCAGAAGGAGTGAAGGGGTTGGCAAATCGTCCTTCGTGACACCGCCGATGCCACTGCCTTTCGCCAGCTTGGCTTCAATCTCCCCGATGTCGTAGGCGCGCGCTTGCGGAATCATAATTGCGGGAGCGACAGCAGCGTGCAGGCCGACGCGCAGCCATTCTCTGCGGGACGGTTTCATTGCACGTCCTCCGAAGTTTGATCATACGCTATCGACCAACACCTGAGGCGTTCTTGATTGATCCGCGCGGCAGAGTTCCGATGTGCTGCTGAACGGTGCGCATCTGCCGCCAGGTAGCGGGTGGAGCCCGAACGGTCCAGTGCGGTCACTGAAGAGGCCCGCTACCGTCAAGCATGAATTCGCCTAGACTCCGACTACGATTCGCGCGCTCTCTGTCGATTCCGGTCGTGCTTGCCCTGGCGATCCCATGCACGATTGCGGGAGAAGAAATCGTCGACGGCCGCCGATCGATCGTACTGCAGGGTCGCCAGGCGCGCCTCGTTGTCGACATCCTTGGCCGGTCAATCATTGACTTCCATCTCGCGGGCCACGGGCTGAATCAGCTGCGCTGGGCCAATGACGGCCCCGGCAACCAGCCTCATTCGATAAGCCACCTCTGGTGCCTGGACCGCTGGGGTCTGCCTGCCGCGGGAACGGAAAAGTGCTAGGTCTTACGCGCGTAGTGGCAGGTTGCTGATATCGATGTCTTGCACGCGGGAGCGTAAAAAACAGGTGGTGGCAATCCCGTCCGACCTGCGCGAGCAGGGCCAGCACGGGGGGGGGGTCTGTTTCCGTGATCCGGGCCGCGGACCGGATCGAGGTGCCCTCCACGAGCACGTTGACGGCTCCTTGGGTCCGATCGAACGGGAGGCACATATCCCCCACCGTGCGGCGGGGTTCGGAATATGTCTTGAGACACAGGCGGCAGCGATACGGCTGGGAGCCGGTTGAGTGCTTGCGACCGAAGCAGCAACACTCGATGGCGCAGTCTTGACAAGCCATGTCCTTGACCTTTCCGGTCTCGGTAACTCGTCGTTCTGGCCTTGCCGTCCGCCCTTGCAGCACGATCCCCATGTACGACAGACAAGTCACGTACAGGGGTTGTCGGGGAGCGGCCACCACCAAGAAACAGGAATGGCGAACCTCGGAGAGTTGGGCTCAGTCGGGTGCTGGTAACACTCGGCGGGGCCATCGCTCGGAACGTCGAAACTGGCATAGTTAGCCGGTCCCCTGCTGCTTGATATCGGTCTTGTTCTTCCTTGCTTCGGGCAAAATCAGGGGAAATTCCTCAACTCACTGACCCCGCAGGAGACATGGGCGAAATTTAGTACTTTGTAAAATAATGCGGATTTACACCATCACGTTTACGCCGTGTGCTATAAATCAGTTGCAGTCTTACCTTGGCGGACGAAACAAGTTCCGCGAGACTGGCAGAATTTGCTTCTCGGATTGTTGGTGGCCGCGAAAAGCGGTTTCATAGGGTCGGACACGGGTTGTAGTGAGGTGTTGAGGACATGAAGAAAACCATTCCCCTTTTGACTGTCATCGCAGGGCTGTGCGTTGGCTTGCCCAGCATGTTCGCCCAGGTGGAAACTGCGCGGATCACTGGCACGGTAAGTGATGCGACCGGGGCTGTAGTCCCCGCAGTTGACGTCTTTGTCACTCACGTTCAGACGAACCGCAGATTTGCAACTCAGACCAACGGGGAAGGGCGCTATGTCGCTCCGAACCTTCAGCTTGGAGACTACGAAGTCGCTGTAGAAGCCGAAGGGTTCAAGCGAACAGTCCGATCAGGGATCAGCCTTGAGGTCCGCGAAGTGGCCGTCGTGGACATCGCGCTAGAAGTCGGCCAGGTGACGGAAAGCGTCGCGGTGCTTGCGGACGCACCCCTGTTGACTACCGCCGAAGCGGCGCAGGGCGAAGTGATCAGCAACAAGCAGATTGTGGACTTCCCGCTCAACGGCCGGAGCTACATGAAGCTCGCCCTGCTCTCAACCGGGGCGATGATGACCGAGACCGGCCGGCGAGCTTCCTTCAGCGCCTCGGGCATACGTCCCAGCCAGAACAACGTCATGCTCGATGGCATCGACAACAACAACTTGCAGAGCGCAACCCATGCTCGACGGTCGGATGCCAGCGCGGTCTCCATTGACGCCGTCCAGGAATTCAAGGTGGAGACGAACGCCTTCTCCGCGGAATACGGCAAGTCAGCCGGTGGCGTGGTGAACGTGGTGATGAAGTCCGGGACCAACGAGCTCCATGGCACTGTCTTCGGGTTCTTGCGCAACGAGGTCTTCGATGCGAAGAACTTCTTCGATGATCCCGACTCACCCCGTCCGCCGTACAAGAGGAGCCAGTTCGGCTTCTCGGCAGGAGGCCCCATCGTCCGGAACAGGACGTTCATCTTTGGGGACTACGAAGCCACTCTGGTCCGCGAGTCGCGCACGGTGAACAATACGATTCCTACGGTCCTTATGCGCCAAGGGGACTTTAGCGAGATCGAAAACACGATTTACGACCCGGACAGCCTCCAAGAGATTGGTGGTGGCTTCGTTCGGGCCCCTTACAGAGACAACATCATTCCCCTGACGTCCATGGATCCCGTATCGGCGCAGGCGAAGGATTGGTATCCAGATCCCACCAAGCCGGGTTTGACCCAGAACTACCTGTACAACCCCCCCAGTAAGGAGGACCGAAACCGCGGCGACGTCAAGGTAGACCATGTCTTCTCGGCGGCCGACAATATCTTCTATCGGTATAGCCACGACAAGCGGTTCATACCCGCCTCACCCAGCCTGCCGCCTCCAGCGATCGGTGGTGCCGGCACTACTGGCGGTAGCTTTACCCACGAAGGACAGAACACGGGATTGGCCTGGAATCACATCTTCACGCCGACGATTCTCACGTCCACACGCCTGGGCTGGAACAACACGGACACGCAGCTCGCTCCGCTGGTTGACTACAACGCCAACGCCCAGCTGGGAATCACGGGGGTCGACCAGGAGCAGCCGGGGGCGCCGCTCTTCAATATTTCCGGCGTCACCAACCTGGGAATCGGATCGAACGTGCCCAACGACGCGAACGCCCAGACCCGCCAGCTCAAGAACGATACGACCTTCATCCGAGACCGTCACACCATCAAGATCGGGGCGGATATGATGTGGCTGCAGAACTACCTCAAGAACCCGAAGGAGAGACTCGGACTCTTCTTTTTCAACGGCAACTACACGCGCAACCCGGACGGAAATGACGGCGGCGATCCGTTCGCCCACTTCCTCACGGGGATCCCGCACCAGAGCCGCGTGGCTCGAGGCGTGTACATGGCATTGCGCGGGCAGTTCCACCAGTTCTACGTGCAAGACGAATGGAAAGCGACGGACAAGCTGACCATCAACCTAGGTGTCCGGTATCAAGTCTTCCTGCCGTGGGTCGAGAAGTCACGGGATGGCTGGGTCAACTTCGACATCGAAGCGAATCCCGAGAATCCTCCCCTCGTGCTTGCGGTTCCGGGAGGCAGCCGGCTGGAACGATCCCACGTCCAAACGGATCGTGACAACTTCGGCCCGCGGGTGGGCTTCGCCTACCAAGTCCGTCCGGGGACGGTCGTCCGGGCCGGGTACGGGGTCTTCCACGGCACATGGGATCCGCCCGGCGGCGGCAAGCTGATGCAGAGCAATCCGCCCTTCGAAGTGCGGAATTGGAGCAGCACCGACAACATCCATCCCGACATTCGCCTGAGAACAGGTATCAACAACTCGCCGGTGAGTGACAGTTTCGACCCGAGCGCAGCATCGAACATGTCCGTCACCAACTATCAGAGGGACCGGTCCTGGCCATATTCCCAGCAGTGGAACTTCAACATCCAGCAATCCTTGGGCGGCGACTGGATGCTGGAAGCCGGCTACTTCGCTTCGAAGACGACCCACGCTGTCCGCAAGTACGACATGAACTTCTCCCCGCCTGGACCCGGCAACCGAAACAGAAAGCGCCGCTGGAAGTCGATCGTCTGGCCGGGATCGGACATCGTCATCTCACCCTTGGCCCAAGTGTTCCGCCACCAGTTTGACGGAGCTGCGAATTTCCACTCGGCCCAGCTGAAGGTCAAGAAGCGCTTTTCCAACGGCCTGAACGTGCTGGGATCCTACACCTTCTCCAAGAACATCGATGATTTTTGCCCGGAGGGCGGCGGCGGCACGACGGGAGGCTGCGGCGAGCCGCAGGACACGACCAACTTCAAGTTGAACAAGGCGCTCAGCAGCCTGCACATCCAGCACCAGTTCGTGGGCAGCGTCATCTACGACTTGCCCTTCGGTCGCGGACGGCGTTGGGGCTCTGCCTGGAACGGCATCCAAGACAGTATGTTTGGAGGCTGGACGCTGGCAAGCATCACGACTCTCAGAAGCGGCCTGCCATTTAGCGCCACCGTTCGCGGCAACCCGGCCAACACCAATACCACGAACCGGCCGAACTTGCTCGGCGACCCGAATCTTCCTGGGGGCCAACGGACGCTCGATCGGTGGTTCGACACGGACATGCTCGCGCCCAACGAGCAATACCAGTTCGGCAACGCGGCACGGAACATCTTGTTCTCGCCGGACAGGAGGAACTGGGATTTCGCTGTCTACAAGCGCTTCGCGCTTACCGAGTCCAAGGCACTGCAGCTCCGGTTCGAGGCATTCAATTTCACCAACACACCTCAGTTCGGCAATCCGAACGCCGAGGTCGGCAACCGAAACCTCGGGCGGATCACCGGTGCTGGCGGGCAACGGAACATCCAGTTCGGCCTGAAGTTCATATTCTGACGGGGCGGCCCCCGGGGACTGCGTCACCGACTCCGGATGCAGCCGGAGGAGGACTTGGTGCCCAGCCTCGGGAGTCCAGCGGATTCGGACATCCCCACCGTCGAGTCCGAGGCCGAGCCTGGAGCGATTCCTCGCCGGACGCATTCGGCTTACCCCGCCTTGGTCTGTTGCTGGATCTGACTGAGGGAAGCGGCAGCACTCTGCGCCCCGGTGCCAGGCAACGTTAGATTGGATTCCCGATTCGATCCACACCCCTGACGCGCTGTCCAAGGTGTCAATAGGGTATAGTGCGATCGATCCAAGGATGAGGCTAGCTTGACCAAGGTCGATCCACAAAGCGCATCCCGACGGCCTACCGCCGAGAGTTTCACTGCCTTTCGCCCAAGCGCCCCAGGTCAAGCCTTGATTGCTTTCGCTGAACGGCTTGCCAGTGATCAAGTTCCACGGACTCAGGAGGAACCATGACGCCAATCACCCGCAGGCACGCCATAGGCGCCGCCTTGACAGGCCTGTCCGCCCGAGCCGCGGCCAGCGCGGCAGACCAGTTCGGAGCAGCCATCATCGGGACTGCGCACTCCCACGCACTCGGCCACTTGGAAGCCATTCGCAAGTCCGAGAATTATCGATTCGTCGCGGCGGCCGAGCCGGATCCGCAACTCCTCGACCAGGCGCAGTCAAACCCTCGATGGCAGGGCGTTCGATGGACCTCCGTGGACGACATCCTTTCCGACGACTCGATCGATCTCGTCTGTGTCGAGACCGATCCACTCAACGTTCTCTCCTACTCGCTGGCTAGTGTCCGCGCGGGCAAGCACACGAAAATCGATAAGCCTCCGGGTGTGAACCTAGGTCTCCTGCAGCGAATCTACCGCGAGGCCCGGAACCGAAAGGTGGTTGTTCAGATTGGGTATGTCTACCGCTACAACCCGGCCTTCCGCTTGGCCCGCCGGGCTCTTGACGAGGGCTGGCTCGGACCGGTTCGATCAGTGGTCTGTCAAATGAACGACATGCTGTCGCCAGAAGGGCGCAGGCGCCTCGACCAGTATGCCGGGGGGCAAATGTACGAGATCTGCTGTCACATGATTGATGCCCTGATCTGGTTGATGGGCGAGCCTGCGCGCGTGAGTCCGGTGCTACGGCGGACCAACCCCAATCAAGACCAGCTGGAAGACGATGTGCTCGCGACCTTCGAGTTCGATCCAGCGGTTGCAACAGTGAAGAGCCACGCGCGCGACGGGGAGCGCTACTTCTACATCTTCGGGGAGCGCGGCTCGATTCAAATCGACGATCCGGACCGGCCCAAGGTGCGGATGACCCTGAGCGAGCCGCACGGGCAGTTCGTCGCAGGCACTCGCGCTGTGGCGGTCGGCCCGTCGCCACGCTATCTACCCGACTTGGATGACCTGGCAGGGGCGATTCGGGAACGGCGCTGGGTCGAGTACTTTACGCCGGAGCACGACCTCAACGTGCAACGGGCCTTGCTGCAAGCCTGCGGGATGGGAGTGTAGCCGACCGAGAATCCGGCCCGACACCCGTGGCCGCACGTCAGTCGACACAGTTCGCGGAGGGATGGCCGGATCTCCCCGCGAGGCGACTGGTCACGGGTGTGCGTGTCTTCTCTTCCCGACCAATGGAGTGTCCAAATCAGCCTCCGCTTCATTATTCCGTTCGGAAATCTCCGCGATTCCGGCGGCCGCGTCAACGACAACCCGGAACCTTCCGCGAGGCGATTCCGGCGTGAACGGGAAACCGACCCGCACTGTGGCCGGAACCAGCGCATCGGGTGCCTGGACATTTGGCACAATCTGCCGGCCGACTACGCGATCACCTTCGTAGAGCACGACTTCCGAGGATCTACCGGGTAACGCGCCAATGTTGTGGACAGTAACGTCAACACGGCGATAGTGCGGAATGAACTGGATGTCACTCGGGGAGACGGCCAGATCAGGTGCCAGTGAGCGGTTCGCCTCCCCGGATTCCCATCGGATCCGCACCACCGTGCCTTGCCTCGGCCGCAGTTCGACGGCAAACCCTAAGCCACGGTGAGCCAATTGACGAGACTGCTCGTGCGTGACCGATTCGAAGTGGCCGTCGGCATCTTGGTCCGGCCCGGCCTCGACGCTGTAAACCGGCCCGATGTCCAAGATCCAAGGCACGATCTCGGGAGGAAACCGACCCGCACTGTGGCCGGAACCAGCGCATCGGGTGCCTGGACATTTGGCACAATCTGCCGGCCGACTACGCGATCACCTTCGTAGAGCACGACTTCCGAGGATCTACCGGGTAACGCGCCAATGTTGTGGACAGTAACGTCAACACGGCGATAGTGCGGAATGAACTGGATGTCACTCGGGGAGACGGCCAGATCAGGTGCCAGTGAGCGGTTCGCCTCCCCGGATTCCCATCGGATCGGCAGATCGGATCCGCACCACCGTGCCTTGCCTCGGCCGCAGTTCGACGGCAAACCCTAAGCCACGGTGAGCCAATTGACGAGACTGCTCGTGCGTGACCGATTCGAAGTGGCCGTCGGCATCTTGGTCCGGCCCGGCCTCGACGCTGTAAACCGGCCCGATGTCCAAGATCCAAGGCACGATCTCCACCGTCTCTGTCTCGCGGGAGAAACTAAATAGCGCGACACGGAGAGATCTTGCGTCGGCCGCCAGCACGGCTGCGGCAAAGTCCCTGCCTAGTCCGGAATAGGTCACCAAAGGCCAGTTCCCGAGCGTGCCCAAGCCAGTCAGCACGCGCACCGCGTTACCGAGCCCCGGAAAGTACACCCTGTCTGTCGCGATCATCTCGGTGGTCACGTGGGGCCATCTGCGTCGGGCATTCTCGTTTTCCAAAGCTGCCATTTCAGCCGCCTCCGCGAGCGTTCGCACCGCCGTTTCGGCCGAATCCCCGCCAGGGAACAGTACATGCTGCATACGAGCCCAAGTCTCAGGCCAGGACGCGAGCCTCGCGGCAACCCAAGCCGCGCCACCTTCGGGCAGGTCCTTCCATAGGTCCGGATGCAGCGGGCCCTGATGGCGGTAATAGGGAGATTCCCTGACGGTATCCGGGAGATGCCGTTTGACGAACTCCGCCTCAAGCTTCATTGGCTCCAGATACTCGCGGTCTGAAGTGGATTGAAAGGCCACGACCAGCAGATCCACGATCGAGTCGTGGTAGGAACCTGCCCCTCCCCAGTCATAGTTGACCGTGCCAGGCTGATGGGAGGCACGGAACCAGGAAGGCGAATCGACACCTCCGATCTCACCGTTCGCGAAGCCGATTTCTTGTGGAATCACTCCTCGGGGCTTACCCCGTCCGGTGGACAGCGAGGCAGCCAGCCATGCATCGGCCCATCGGACAAACAAGCGCTCGATCTCCGGCAGCGAGTTGTATCGCAGGACACTGAGGGCGGGAGCCGCCGGTCGGTAGTTGATGCGAGAGTCATTCGCCCTGCTCCCACTCCCAACGCCGGAGGCGCCCAGAAAGTTGGACCGCATCAGGAACCAACCTTGCGGATTGACGTCCATCCAGAGGTCTCGCATCAGCTTGGCTGTTTTCAGGGCCCGTTCGATGTAGACCGGGTTGCCGTAATCGGTCTGGACCATGGCGGAGAGAGTGTCAGCCGTCCACTCCCCGGAGTGCTCTGTGTCACCGATCTCGGCGAAGTATCCCCCTTCGGTGTCCACTGAGCCGCTAGACCACGCTCCGTCAGCCAGCGCGCGGATTCCTTCCATAACGAGTGGGCTTGCATCAGAACTCGCTCCAGCGAACGCGGCGAAGCTTCGCAAGATCTCGACATCGTCGCCCCACCCTCCGCCAAGCGAGCCGTCGCCCTGTTGGCGATTGTTCATCCACCATTCGGCCAGATCGAGTTCGCGGTTGTAGGCGTTGAACACCTCCGCGGCCCAGGCCGGAGCATCTTCGCGCCGGTGCGAGTAGTCGGCGAAGTGCCAGTCCTCACGCTCATCGGACCATTGCTCGTAAAGGTACCAGTCAATGTACCGGCTCCTGACGCCGCGTGATGCGAGATCCTCGAACATCTGCTTGCCGACGTGAGAAGCGAACGCCCAGCGGTGGGGGTCGATCATGCACAGTGCGCGCGCCGCGTAGACCTTGCCTTTCGGATACAAGGGATCGCCCGGCGCGAACGAATCAACTTCTCCCGAGATCAGAAGCAACTCGGTGTACACTTGCTGGCGGTCGCTGGCATGGTCGAACCGGTGAATGGCCATCGAGAGTCGGCGCGCCTGCTCCAAGTACTCGCCTATTCGAGGGTTCGGGACTGGTTCGCGGGCCAAGGCCGCAAGCGATTCGATCGCATCGGGCAATAGGCGACGTTCCTCCTCGTGGTCGGCTGCGCCGGCCAGCCAAAGGAGGCCCAGCGCCCGGGCGAAACCGTCCTCCACCGAGCGAATGTCAACCTCCGCCTCGGCGTAGCGACCGGCATTGAAGAGCGCCACGCCAGCCCTCAGCTGGGCATCTTCGAGATTCGCGCTCAGGCGCCCACCCGCCCATTCCAAAGGGGGCACGCGGTATGGGCGGATCTCAATCGACGTCAGAGCACTCTCGGTGTACGGACAGCCTATGTCCGCGTAGACCCAGACACCGGCACCCGGTGTGCCACGTCGCGGGTTGAGACGCCCCCAAGAATCCGGTTCCGGCCTGGCGGGCTTGCGATTGCGGGTTGGGACCCCCGTCAAGTAACTGACAGGCGCTGGCCTCTCGAACTCTCGGCGGAACCCTTCGCGAAACCCGGAGTCATCGCCCCGAACACGAATCCGCAGGACACCGTTGCCCACCTGCACGTTTCGACGGACGATGCGGGGAAACCCATACAGGAAGTCGGGTACGCCCCGGCTCGTGAAGTGCCTCGCATGCACTTCCGGGACGACCGGTATGCCGTTGAAGGCAACCTCCAGCGAGCAGACCGGTCGATCCAAGCGGCCGGCCACAAGCTTGACTCTGTAGGAGCCATCGGGAAGGTCGACGCGCAGGCGGAGGTCTTCTTGCGAAGTCACGCCGTCCCTGGTCAGATCGTTGTGCTCCTTGTGGATGAGATAGTCCTCCGGAATCATTGGTGCAAGGCGGGGATCGCAGTCAGCGGGAGGTGGCCGAGGAATTCGGGATCTCGACGGATTCGGTGCGGCGCTGGGTGCAGCAGGCGGAGCGCGACCAAGGCAGTCGGCAGGACGGGCTGCGCACGAGCGAGCGCGAGGAACTGAGCCGGCTGCGGCGGGAGAACCGGCAGCTGCAGATGGATCGGGAAATCCTGTCAAAGGCAGCGGCCTGGTTCGCTCGGGAGACCAATTCGACCCGCTAGCGGTGTTCGAATTCGTAAGAGCGAATCAGGGTCGCTATCGGATCGCCTGCATGTGCCGTTTGCTGGTGGAGACCCCCAGCAAACGGCACATGCGGGCGATCCGATACCGACCCTGATTCGCTCTTACGAATTCGAACACCGCTAGCGGGTCGAATCGGTCTCCCGAGCGAACCAGGCCGCTGCCTTTGACAGGATTTCCCGATCCATCTTCAGCTGCCGCACTTCCCGCCGCAGCCGGCTCAGTTCCTCGCGCTCGCTCGTGCGCAGCCCGTCCTGCCGACTGCCTTGGTCGCGCTCCGCCTGCTGCACCCAGCGCCGCACCGAATCCGTCGAGATCCCGAATTCCTCGGCCACCTCCCGCTGACTGCGATCCCCGCCTTGCACCAACTGCACAACCTTTTCCCGGAATTCCTTCGGATAGGCCTTCACATTGCTTGCTTTGCTCATCGACTGGGGCCTCCTTGCCCCCGCCCTCTCAGTCGAACACCCCCCTGCCTATCACGCAATCCCCTCCGTCCACCAAATCATCGCCACTCCAGAGCAGCCCGGCGAATGGGGCGCCCTGCTGGGCCTGGACCGCTGCCCCGAGGCGCGCACCTTGCGGCGCAAGCTGGACCAGTTGGCCGCCGACCCCGAGGCGCTGCACGCCTGGCGCGCGGCCCTGGCCGGGCAGTGGGCCGCGGACGATCCCGCAACCGCGGCCACGCTGTTCGTCGATGGCCATGTCAAGGTCTACAGCGGCAAGGCCAACCTGCCCAAGCACTTCGTCTCGCGCCAGAAACTGCAGCTGCCGGCCGCGGCCGGCTACTGGCTCAACGCGCTCGGCGGCGCGCCCCTGCTGTGCATCCACAAGCAGGTCGATCCGAAGATGGTGGCCGAGATCCGCCACGGCATCGTGCCGCAACTGGAGGCGCTCGGCCTGCTGGCGCCCGCCGCGGGCGCGGCGGCGGAACCGCGCCTGACGCTGGTGTTCGACCGCGAAGGCTGGAGCCCGCAGCTGTTCCGCTGGCTGGCCGCCAAGGGCATCGCCTGCATCACCTGGCGCAAGGGCGCGCAGACGGAGCGCTGGCCCGACAGCGAGTTCCGCCCGGAGCGCGTCACGGTGCGCTCGCCTTTGGGCGCGGCGACGCTCGAGGCGCATGTCGCCGAGCGCAAGGCGCCCCTGCTGCCGGGCTGCGAGGCGCGCGAGGTGCGCTTCTGGATCGACCGGCGCCTGCAGCCGCCGGGCCGGCCCGCCGCCGGCCAGCGCCAGCCGTCGGTCATCACCACGCACCCGCGCTGGGCCCAGGAGAACGTCTTCAAGTACCTCAAGGAGGAGTTCGGCCTGGATTCGCTGCCGCAGCGCGGGCTGCTGCCCGTCGAGCCGCACACGCGGGTGGTCAACCCCGCCTGGCGGCTGATCCGCAAGGCCCTCGACAAGCTCCGCAACAAGGTCGGCAACCTGCGCCGCAAGCTGGCCCGGGAAAAGGCCCGGCCCAGTGCCGGGCACGCCGACAAGGTCCGCGCACTGCACTCCGAGATCAACGCGACCGACCGCTGGATCGAGGGCCTGGAGCATGCGGCCCGGCACGCCGACGAGCACGTGCCGGCGGGCGAGTTGTCGCCGGAGGAACGCCTCATGGCCCTGCCCGAGCCGCTGCGCAACCTGCTCGACTCCCTGCGCATGATCGCCTACAGGGCCGAAACCGCGATGGCCGTCGCGGTCGCCCCCGAACTCGGCAAGCCCGAAAACGCCCGTGCGCTGCTGCAGGCGCTGTTCCGCAGCGACGCCAACCTGGTCCCCGATATCCGTGCCGGCACGCTCACTGTGCAGCTGCTGCAGCTGGCGAGCCGCTCCCAGGACGCCGCTCTAGCCCCGCTGCTCCGCGAACTCAATCAAACGCGCACCGAGTTTCCCGGCACCTCGCTGCGACTCGTCTACGAACTCCTGCCCGACGACCATCCTACGAGCGCTGCCCCCCGCCCGCAACTCGCTGTCTAGCCGGAAAACCACGACACCTCATTCTGGTCAGATGTCAGGAAGTCTGTGACTCGACCATCTCGGCTTGGTCGCCGAGGAATGCATACCGGACTGAGTCATGTTCCTCGAGCACTGAGGGGAGGAAATTCGCTTTGAGGTCTGCAAGCACTTCTTCGCTGGTCGTGACCGAGGAGTCGATCGCCGCCAGGACGTTGATCGATCGCTGACGGTCTACACGAGTGATCGATGACGGCCCTCGCCCAAACTTCGCTTCGGCCACCGTGGAGAACGGGATCTCGAACCCGGCCGGAGTTCGAACACGCATGCGATCAAGGTCGCCGATCGAACGCCGCGACGATTCGGGGTAGCGCAACATGACGCGAATGTCGTCCCGGCCGCGTTGGATTCGCTGCACCTCTTCTCCGAAGAAGCCTTGCCGGACTTGGCGTCCCAGGTCCGCCAAGGTAATGCCGAGAGTCGAGGCCGTCGAAGCGAGGGCGAGTTGGATCTGGGGCTTGGCTCCTTGATCGCTATCGGTGACTTCAAAGACTCCGGGGTACTGCTGCAACCTTGCCTTCGTGCGGCTTACGACAGCACGAACCTCCTCGAGATCTGCTCCGCTGAACTGAATGTCAATTGCTTTTCCGCCGCCAAAAATTGCGTATGTGATCGCGATTTCCCTAGCCTCCGGAACCTGGCCTATCCTGGCTCGCAGGCGGCGAGCGATCTCCTCGGCGCTGATCGATCGTGTCTCGGCCAGATTCAGCTCAATGTTCACCTCCCCGAGGTAATCGCCCTTGGGCGGGTTGATCCGAGCCCTCGGACCGCCTAGGACGACTTGGTATGGCTGCGAACCAATTGAGCTGAGGACATGCCGAAACTGGTCAACGCCTTCCTCTTCGGCGATCTCTTCGCGCAACGAGAGAACTGCTTCCTCCACGTGCGCCACTCCTCTCCGAGTCACGTCGACATGCGCGTCCTGTGGCATCGTCACAAAGGTCACGACCTTGTCCGACTCGTCGGTCGGAAGCAGGATCACCTTGATATGTCCGCTGCCGACGAATCCAATCGTAACCACTCCGCAGAAGAGAGCGGTTGCAAGGGTTAGGTACCGCCAGCGCAACGCACTTCGTAAGACAGGCTGGTAGACGATATCGGCGATCCAGTCGAGCGACATCGAAAACGTGTCGCAGACCCTGTTCCACGCCCGGAAGACGACAAATGCAGTCTTCTTGCCATCCGCTCTCCAATGGTGCGCAAGGTGGCCGGGCAGTATCAGGGTTGACTCCGCGAGAGAAAAGAAAAGCGTGGGTAGGACGATCAGTGGAATCGCCACCATGAGCTTCCCTTGCACTCCGGTGACAAAAAACATCCTGATTCCCTACGACCTTCATCCAAAGTTGAGCGGCCCATGGTCGAGTAGGACGCGTCTTACAAATTCAGAGGAGCGGCAGGAGAGGTCCGCTGGTCTCGTCGCATTGTCGTCACCCGGCCCGGACCAGGCACAGGCAGCCACTTCAAATAATGGCTAGATATTCGCTTTTATTGCGCTATATGCTTGATATTTAACGACTTCCATGCGATAATAATGAGTATCCGGAGCGATTCCCCCGCGACTTCATGCCCAAGAACAAGGTCCAGTTCCAGAAAGGCCTCAGCCTCAAAGCCTTCCTCGACAGCTACGGCTCCGAAGCCCAGTGCGAGCAGGCACTGATCCGCATCCGCTGGCCCGACGGCCTCGACTGCCCCGCCTGCGGCGGCTCCAGCTTCTGCCGCCTGCGCTCCCGCCGCCTGCTACAGTGCAACCGCTGCAAGCGCCAGGTCTCCCTGCTGGCCGGCACCCTGTTCCAGTCCACCAAGCTCCCGCTCACCATCTGGTTCCTCGCCATCTACCTGCTGGCGCAGGCCAAGAACGGCATCTCGGCGCTGGAGCTGGGACGCCAGCTGGGCGTCAACAACAACACCGCCTGGCTGCTCAAGCACAAGCTGCAGCAGGCCATGCTGGAGCGCGACCGGGGCCGCAAGATGAGCGGGACGGTGCAGATCGACGACGCCTACGTCGGCGGGCAGCGACGGGGCGGGAAGCGCGGCCGGGGCTCGGAGAACAAGACGCCGCTGGTGACCGCGGTCCAGGTGACGGAGGACAGCGAGCAACCGGTCGTGCTGCGATTGAGCCTGGTGGAGGGCTTCCGCAAGGCGGAACTGGAGCGCTGGGCGCGGGAGCACCTGGAGCCGGGCACCACGGTGAAGTCGGACGGGCTGGCCTGCTTCGGCGGGGTCGAGGCGGCCGGCTGCCAGCACGAGGCCAGCGTGACGGGCGGCGGGCCGGGCAGCTGCGAGACGCCCGGGCTGGTGTGGGTGAACACCGTGCTGGGGAACGTCAAGCGGTCGATGGACGGGTCCTACCACTCGATCAAGCCGAAGTATCTGGCGCGCTACCTGGCCGAATTCCAATACCGCTTCAATCGTCGCTACGATCTGGCTGTGCTGCCGGAGAGGCTCTTGCGAGCGGTAGCGGCGACGCTGCCGCTGCCGCACCCGCTGCTGGCCGCCGAGCCCTTCTGCGGCAGCTAGAACCCGCCCTGACGGATCGGGGCCATGCGGGCGCGATCGCTCGGTCTAACGCACTCGAAGCCGCCCCTGCAGCCAGCAGCCTGGCCGCAGGAGCTGGCGAGGCAAGCCTGCCCACCGAATGGCTAGCGTGCCCTGGGAATCGTGCTCGCTAGCGAGGATCCCGGCACTGAAAGGACTCGCTTCGCACCAATTCTCAATTTGGAAGCCTTCATGCCAGCCCGTGAGCATCCGGGCTGCCGAAAGAGAACGCAGAGCACTGGGATCAGCTGAAGTCGCGAAGGCTGGACGAGCAATTCGGGCTCAAATCGACTATCACGGGTGATCCTGGGCCGTAGACTCGTACCCTAGGACACTCGGAAACCCTTTCGTAGACTCTCGTCTCGGTTTAGGATGGAGATTCTAGGGAATCAGGAAAAACATTGGACAGAAGGCGACCATCGTGGTCACGACGCCGAACACGACAGGTACGCACACCTCTCGCGTTCCCTCGATTGCCCCTGCAAGCCCCTGCTTTAGCTCGGCCTGCTTGCGGTCAATGTTCTCTGCAATAACGATCGCGTCGTCCACCACGATGCCTAGCACCAGAATGAACGCGAGCAGCGAAATCATATTGATCGTTACATCGAGCGCAGGCATTAATGCGAGGGCTCCGAGAAAAGATATCGGTATACCGACTGCCACCCAGAACGCGAGCTTCAGGCGCATGAACAATGCCAACACAACGAAATCGGGATAGGGGGAAGCCTCGCGGCTCCACCCCTCCCACACCACCGTACATACGGGTCCGTATACGGCGGTTCGACCGGTTAAGCTATATCCGAACATGGAGTCTCGGCAGCCCCAGCGCAGCGAAGTAGGCGTTCGGGAGGGCGCGGTGGAGAGCGGGGCTATTGGCCATGTGCCAGGGGCCGTGGGCGCTACCAGCCGTGTGTGCGGCGAGTTCCACGCCCACGCCCAAGCGGCGTAGCTCGGCGTACCTCCGTCTCCCTCGTTTCCATTGCTTCCAGATCGCCGACCGCAGCCGTCGCCGGGTCCATCGTTCCAACTTCGCCAGCACGAATGGCGTTTCGCACTTCCCGAAATAGCCGAGCCATCCCCGCCAATAGCGGGCCAGATCCTCAACCATCCGCTCGTGACTCACGCCCCGCGTCCGTCGCGTCAGTTTCCGCACCCGCCGCCGGAACCGCTGCACCGTCTGCGGTGCGAGCCGCCGCTTCGGCTGGCGGTGTGCCGTGAAGCTGAAGCCGAGGAACTTCCGCTCCCATGGCCGCGCCACCGCGCTCTTGCCCTGGTTCACCCGCAAGCGGAGCTTTCCGGTGATGAATCGCGTCACGCTTTCCATCACTCGTTCCCCGGCGCGGCGACTGCTGACGTAGATATTGCAGTCATCCGCATACCGTGCGAACCGCAGCCCGCGTCGCTCCAACTCCCGGTCCAGTTCATCGAGCACGATGTTCGACAGCAAAGGGGAGAGCGGACCCCCTTGCGGGGTCCCCTCGTCCACCGTGCTCACCAGCCCGTCCTCCATCACACCGGCCGTCAGGAATGCCCGGATCAGCTTCAGCATCCGCTTGTCACCGATCCGTCGGGCCATCCGGGCCATCAAACGGTCGTGGTTCACTCGATCGAAGAATTTCTCCAAATCAAGATCTACCACCCATCGCCGGCCCGCAGCCATCTGCTGCTGCGCCGCCTTGACCGCCTGATACGCCGAACGCCTCGGGCGAAACCCGTAGCTGTGTTCGGAAAACGTCCGGTCCCAGTGCTCCTGCAGGACCTGGGCCACCAACTGCTGGACGAATCGATCCAGCACCGTCGGTATGCCCAGCTTGCGCCTGCCCCCGCCCGGCTTCGGGATGTACACCCGTCTCACCGGCTGCGGTCGGTAGGTCCCGCTCAGCAGCTGTTCCCGGATGGCCGGCCAGTGCTCGCGCAGGTGCCCGGGCAGATCGTCGACGGTCATCCCGTCCACCCCCGGACTCCCCCGGTTTCCCCGGACTCGTGCCAGTGCCCGCTTGCAGTTGTCCCGCTCGCAGGCTCGCTCCATCCACTGTTCGTCTCTAGCCGGGCTTTCGTCCCGACGCCTCGCCGCGCTCGGTTCGGTCCCTTCCCCGGCCACTTCCGGGGCTTCACCCCTTCCATCGACCGGGAAGGCCAGCACTAGCTGGATGTTCTGCCGCTTTCCGCTCACGAGAAACGCCGTCCTACTTGCCTCTCCGTTCGTTCAGGCCTTCGTCCTTGCCGGGACTACTATGCCGTCTGCTGACTTCTGCCGCCCGATCAGGTCGGATTGCTCCTTCCTCAGTCCAGAGTTCCGGACGGACGACAGATCTCCCGAGGTAAGCTCGTTCGCCTTCAGCGCACAACCGCCGGATTTACAACCAGCGCCCTTGATGGATCTGGACTTCGTCGTCAGTAGCCGACTCGTCCGACGCCGTATGCCTCGTATCCGGTTCTTGTCCATCGGCTCGCGCTTTTGTTCCACGCTTCCTTCAGACCCCGCCTCGCGACGACGCCCTTGCGCTTCACTAGGACTTCACCTCCATCAGGCTGTCCAAGGGACTTTCACCCTCAAGCTAACGGGCATGCTCGGCACACCACAAGCGCGAGACCCGTCAAGCCGTTCTCGACGAGCAATCGAGTGCGACTCCGAAGAGTACGGGCCCAGTCCTGCCAAGTGGCGATTTCAACTCCGTCAGGTAGTTCCGCCGATGCCCTTTCCACGTAGGCATACACTGCGTCGGCAATCTCGGGCGCGCTCTCGTCGCCAACCCGGTAAACGTTTAGAACGATAGCTGGAGTGCTGTCGAATGTTGTTTCGCTGGTAATGTTCTCGAAACCATCGACTACGCGTGCGACGTCACCCAGAAGAATCCGGGTGCCGTCAGAGCGCGTGACCAAAGGCAGTCTCTCGAATTCAGCTGCTGAAGATGCGAGCCCGTCTGTTCGAATCAAGACTTCGCCGCTTGGAGTTCTGACTGAACCACCGGGCAGATTGACCGAGAACTGCCGAACAGACCTTGCAATGTCATCGAATGTTAGACTCCACCGGCGCAGCGCCTCCTCGGAAACCTCGATCGAGATTTCGGAATCCGGAACGTTAACTATCTCGACCTGAGAGACTTCCGGAAGAGACGTTAGTTCCTCTCGAGTCCGTTCAGCAAGCATCTTGAGCGTGGCGAGGTCGGTGCTGCCAGCAATGGCAATGCTGATGACCTCAACGCTTAAAGGAACGGCACGGACGACCGGTTTGTCAGCGTCGTCCGGAAAGGTTTCGATACCATCGACACTCGACTTGATTTCATCGCGAATCTCGTCCACGTCATAGCCGGTGCGAACGTCGATGACAGCTAGCCCCAAGCCCTCAAACGCGGTCGTAGTGACCTTCTTGATGCCCTCGACACCTTGAACGGCTTCCTCGACGAGGACGCAAATGGACTCTTCCACCTCTGGCGGAGCGGCACCGCGATAGGGAACCGTCACCGTCACCACATCAAGCGTGACGTCTGGCAATATTGTTGAGTTGAGCTGAGAGAGCGCAAGTCCACCGGCCGCAACGATGACTAGTAGCAATAGGTTGCCAACGATGCTATTTCGCGCAAACCAAGCGATGAGGCCGTTCACGAAGTTCTCCCGATGGCTAGTGCGATAGTGATTCGTCGACACGGGGCCACCGCGCCGAACACGGCGATGATAGAAGGATCGAAGGCAGGCCGCATCTTATCCGGATTGCCGTCCTCTTGGGTGGGAGAACGGCTTACGGTCAACCGATTCGCTCCGCAATTGCATCGCTCTTTGGCACTCCGTGCGGGACTGCACACGTCGTCATATCCTAACGCAGGAATGCTCGATTGGCCGAATCCCAAGGGCTGCCCAATGCGCCTTGGCTGATTGACTATACTGGCAGTACGGTTGAGGTTAGGCATTGCCCTCGGAACCCGACAAGTCAGTCTTGCTGCTTAAGCCCCGCGGCTTTTGCGCTGGAGTCGTTCGGGCAATCGACATTGTGGAACTAGCCTTGCAGGCCTTCGGACCTCCCATCTATGTCCGCAAGGAAATCGTCCATAACCGCTTCGTAGTGAGCGATCTCGCATCGAAAGGAGCGATCTTCGTGGATTCGGTGGATGATGTCCCGGTCGGAGCGCGCTTGGTCTACAGCGCGCACGGCGTTGCGCCGTCCGTGCGCAAAGCGGCGACGGAACGCGATCTCCGGGTCATCGACGCGACATGCCCGCTGGTGACGAAAGTCCACCTCGAAGCGATCAAGTTCGCCCAGTCGCGTGGCACGATTCTGCTGATCGGCCACCGCGATCACGACGAAGTGGCTGGAACCGTCGGAGAGGCACCCGACCAGACGATCGTCGTATCTAGCCCAGAAGAGGCCGAGATCGTGCAGGTGGGAGAAGGCAATGTGGCCTACCTCACGCAGACCACACTGAGCCTCGACGAGGCTCAATCGATCATCGACGTCTTGAAGCGGCGCTTCCCCCACATCGAGGCACCTCCAGCCAAAGACATCTGCTACGCGACCGAGAACCGCCAGATCGCGATCAAGCATGTCGCGGCGAAAGCGGACCTGCTCCTAGTGGTGGGTTCGCAGAACAGTTCCAATTCACAGCGCATGGTAGAGGTCGGGGCGCAGCGCGGCCTGCCCGGCTACTTGATCGACGATGAGCGGGACATTGCTCCTTCCTGGCTTGAGAACGCACGGAAGATAGCTGTTAGCGCGGGTGCATCGGCACCGGAGTCGCTGGTCAAGAACGTCTTGGAGCGCTTGCAGGCGATGGGATTTCGCAATGTGGTGGAAGTCGAGGCCGTTGAGGAAGACGTTCACTTCCCGCTACCTCCGGAACTGCGCCACGCACAGCCCTTGACTCAGATCGCAACCGGCCCTTGAGTCCGATTGCCAGGAAACGGTTTCTGTGGGGCGAGGTCACCCCTACAAGCCCTGATCGCAGTAGAACCCGGACCGCGGGAACCCGCTTCGGGTTGGCCTTGGTTCGCGTCAGCAGCCTTCACTTGAGCACGCAGCTCAATCGCGCTTCTCCTGCGTGACTTGACCGTGCCTGATCGAAGGGTGACGTGGACCGGGATAATCCGCGGAACTCTTTCGAACGGATGCGAATTCTCTGGCGTCGACTAACCCTTTTTCGAAACGTCTGGCTGGAAATCCGCGCCCTGTACGGGGCATGTCCGGGAACAGGTGTCCGATTGTAGAGGACCGTACGCGAGTGCGCAACCGCAACCGACCACTAGAGCGCGAGGGCCTCGTCTGCAATCCAGCTAGCGAGGATCGCACGCTGTTTCCGGCTTGTTGCTGCCACCCAACCTGCTAGAGAGTTCCGCAACCGCACGGTCCAGCACAGCGAGCATGCTCTCTCGGTCGCCTGCCGTGGCGTAGCGCCCATTCCTCGCATAGAACATCCGTTGCGACTGGAGCTGGGAGATCAGTGTCGCCGCTTCCTGCTCAGATTGAATCGGATTGTCGCCGACAATCACCCGGATCGCTGCGGTGTGCGCGACAGATGATCCTCCCGGGAGGCTTGACGGGGCTCCCTGACCGCGCCCGGCAATCCAGACGCTATCCTCGACCTGTATTGTCGAAGCAACGGCTATCGAATTGATGAGACCCTCGGTTCGATTCTCCGACGACGAGGCCACGACCCTGCCGTTGAGCAATAGTTCCAGCTTGCCAAGCTTGCGCGGACTCCGCATGCGTAGTTTGATCTCGACCTCCTTGTCACTCTCCACCGGGAGACAGAGTGTCTCGCCCGGCCCTGCACCGTTAGCATCGAGTTCGATGATCGGTCCGCTCGTGACAAATGTCCGGCCCCTCTTGATCGCTCGATTCCACTCTTCGGACCCGGGCTCGCCCGTCGTCTTGGCATACATCCTCATCCCCCCGAGGAACGGCTGCCAGGGCTCCCGGTACGGGCTGTTCGGTAGGTCCGTGCCCGCCGTGGGCGGCAAGTTGTAGCCGCAGTTCATCAGCCGGTACCAATTATCGAGGGGCCAAAAGCCGAAGTTAGCAATCTCCATGAAATCCACGGCACCGAGAATCGTGTCGGCGAGCACCGTGGGGCTCTGGCTGAGGGTTCCTCCATGCGCGACCCCGGCCAGTGCACCGGAATTCCGCGCCCGGTTGAGCACGTCGAGGAACAATGGAAAATTGTGCGGTGCATCCGCAACGCCGGCCATGATCGGCGGGATCACCTTGGCGACGCCAAACAGCAGGATGTGGCCTTGTAGGCGATCACGGTATTCCTGCCCGGCAATGATCGTCCTGCCAGCGTGGACGCGCTCCCCTTCCCGTCCATATGCGAACTGCTGGGCCCATACTCCCGGCACCATCCCCCCCTTCAGGACCATGAATTGGGCGTGCGCAACATCGTCGCCGTCCATCATCGCCCACCAATCGCGGTCAGCACTCGGCTCAGTCCGGTCGTAGTGAAGGTGCGCGTCGGCTGGGTACCAGCCATCCTCGCGCAGGCGATTCCACCTCTCCAGTTCCACGGTGACCTCGATCGGGTCGGCCTCGACTCTGGTCTCGATCGAAACAGGCAGGTAGTCTAGCCCCTTCGCAACATCAATGCGAACGTGCTTCGCGCCGGCCTTCAGCGGGACCCAGACAGGGCCGGTTCCGCGTGCGTAGTTGGCAACTTGGATCTGGCGCTTCGACACATGCACGGAAGCGAATCGCAATCCATGCGGGCCAAGCCACGGCGGTTCGTGGATATCACCATCCAAGGTCACCGTAAACCGCGCCCCGACCGGATTCTTACTAGCCGCATCGACCACATTTAGGATCAAGCGGGGACTCCAAGCGGGATCACGACGAACTTGGGCACCGCTAAAATCGCCGAAGTGAAGTATCGCCAGCGCAAGAGCCGTCACGGCAACAAGGCGGATGCACCACGGACGCACACGGTATTGGATCACGGGTACCATTCCACCGATTCGAGACTATCACGGGCAAGGACTATCGGGAGTTGCAATCAGTCGGCTATTGGGGCGTCCAGCCTGGTGCGACCTCACAGCACGTTGCCGAATCGTCGAACCGCTCAGGCACGCTGCCCTCTGCTCGACCGCGGTCAATAGGGAGATTGCGAGGCCAGAGGGACGGCTTGTCAGCCGCGCTCAAGGCGTACCGAGCGCCAGTTCGAAGAAGGCCCTGACACGTTCGAGCAAGGACTCCGGTGTGTCGCCCTGCATGTCGCGAAAACCGTGATCGGCATTCCTGACCTTGTACAGGTTCGATTCGACGCCCGCTTTCTCCAGTGCCGCATGGAGCAATTCGCTTTGGTTATACGGAACCGATTGGTCGTTCTCCCCATGCATGTGAAGCATCGGAGGATCATCAGGAGTGACGTATCGGATCGGATTCGCCCGCTGCGTTTTCTCAGGATGATCCTGAATCGGCACTCCGATGAATTTAGACTCGGGGGACTCGGGCGCGTCATGGTCAATCCGTCCCGGAAAGTCGTTCATGCGCAGGAAGTCCGTGGGCCCGAACCAGTTGCAGACCGCGGTCGGCCGCGACGAGACACCCGCGTTCTCCTCATGAATGCTGTCCCACTCGGCAACTTCGTGCGCCGTTCCAAGCAGGGCCACCAAATGGCCTCCAGCCGACGAACCCCAAGCACCGAGGCGGTTCGGGTCGAAACCGTACCGGGCTGCGTTGGCACGCACCCAGCGCACGGCAGCCTTGACATCGGCAATCGCAGCCGGGAACACTGCTTCGCCGCTGAGCCGGTATCCGACTGAAACCAAGCCATAGCCATGGGACAGGATGGGCAAGGAGCGGGCCGCGCCGTTCTTGGAGCCTCCTCTCCAGCCACCGCCATGGACCCATACGATGACCGGAATCGGCTTGGCCGGCTTGGTCTCGGGCGCGTACACGTCCAGGACAAGATCACGTCCTTCAACGGAAGCGTAAACGACATCCGCGTGCTTGACTATGCCGTCGGGAAGGGGCCGCTCACGATTGCGGTCTTGCGCGAGCACGGCGACCGACACCGCGAGTAATGCAAGAATTGCGGCAAGGTTTCGGGCGGACGGTCGCATAGGAATCTGACCGAGTATATCGCGACCACTCATTGCTCCGCCGAATGCGAATTCGTTGTGATTTCGATGCTACGACTCGACCGTTGCATTGAGCCAGTCCTGGGTCCTGCTCCAGCCGCGAGGACGACCCAGCCCGCATGCCGCAACTAGAATCGCGTGACCCTCGGCTGTCCCACATCCGTCGCCATCGCCAGCGCGTCGAAATTCATCACCATGTGGTCGTGGCGCACCTGCGCGAAACGCTTGTCGTCCCATAGGTTGTCAAACTCGCCGGGGTCGGCCTCCAGGTCAAAGAGTTCGCCCAGGCCGTGACCGTGGTAGATGACTTGTTTGAACCTCTCGCTTCGAACCATGGTGCCGAAGCTCTGCACACCAGCAAGCGCGCGGTAGTATTCGCTTCGCACGAACTCTCTGTGACGGTCAACCGGAGACTTGCCTTCCAGGTGCGATGTCAGCGGCTTGCCGTGCATTGACGTCGGCACTGTCAGGTCGGCTAGCTCCAACATCGTCGGAGTGAGATCGGTCAGCTCGACCAGTGCCCGGCTACGCACGCCCTGCCTGAAGCGGGCAGGCCATGAAATCACAAGCGGCACACGCACCAAGCTCTCGTAGAACCGGCAGCCCTTGAGCAGCAAGCCGTGGTCGCCAAGCGTCTCGCCGTGATCACTGGTGAAAATTACAACTGTGTTTTCGATTTGGTTGCTCTCGGCCAGAGCATCGAGCATTCGCCCAACGTTGTAGTCGATCAACTCGATCATCGCGTAGTACTTCGCTTGATACGACTTGGCGTTCATCTCCTCGGGACGCCTAGCCGTGCGCTGGAAATTCACGTTCTTGAGTCGTTCCTGAGCCGCGAGGTCCGACTCTCGAAACAGAGGCCCTGGCATGCTCGACTCCGGGTAGTGGTCGAGCCATTCTTGCGGGGGATCGAACGGCGAGTGCGGATCGAAGCAGTTCAAGCTGAATAGCCAAGGCTGCGTCCGCTCCTCGCCCATGAAATCGATCGCGCGGTCGGCACACCAAGTTGTCTGGTGAAATTCGCTCGGAATATAGCCGAGCTGCTTATAGATCGAGTCGTAGTCCTTGCCCGGCGATTTCAGCCACTCCATGTAGGAGTGCCCTTCTGGCCAATCGTTGTGCGGGTGATGGCTCCAGTGAAACACCCTGTAACCGTCATCGGCCCGGGGCTCGACGCGCCCCTGCGCACCAGACAGGTGAAACTTGCCGGCTAGTCCGCAATCGTATCCCGAGTCGGCGAGCATCTTCGTGACAAGTGGCGCCGCGTTGTCCCACTGGTCGTTGCCATTCATGCAGCCGTGCACGGCGGACGGATACATGCCGGTCAGGAACCCCGCACGGCTCGGGGTGCAAATGGGGGACTGACAGTAGGCCCTTTCGAATGCAACTCCGCTTGAGACAAGGCGGTCAATATTCGGCGTGCGAATGTATTCGTTGCCGAGCGACCGGATGGTGTCCCAACGCTGCTGGTCGGTACAAATCCACAGGATGTTCGGGCGCGAGTCGTCCGCCCGAGCCGGCGGTCCGGCCAGCCCAGCCGCCGCCGTGCCCACGAACCCTCGTCGAGTCATCGATACAGCCATGGCGGCCAGCTTATCGCAAGTGGCTCACAGGGGTCAGTACCATTGTTTAGATCCAGGAGGTCCACGGCCGTTCGATCACTTCGCGCAGGTTCTGTTGGTGCAGGCACTCCCGGAAGATTGGGGTGATGAGCAAACTGCGATCACTCTCCAAGTGCGCGCAGGCCTGACAAGTTGCGTGGCCGTGGAGGCTTCCTCAATGCACCCGGGCCGCGGCGCAGTTCCGGTCGGCAAATCAAGCACGGCGGGAAGAGGGCAATTGTCGGTCAGGCACGACGGATCGGAGCCATCGCCCGAAGGGGCTTGGTGCAAGCCACCAGCCTCAATTGACCCTCTGTAGTGAACCGCTACACTATGGTTCCCATGCGGGCCGCGCTCCGGCATGCGGATGGGTTCCGTGGGCCACTCCGTCGCCCAAGAGGAGCATTCCGGTTGGATCCATCATAGTGCTTGCCGACGTCCAAATCGCAATCCGGTCGCTTCGCAAGAATCCCAGCTTTCTTGCATTATCGGTCTCGATTCTTGCATTGGGCGTGGGAGCCAACACGGCGGTATTCAGTCTGTTCGAAGCTCTAATGCTCCGGACGCTCCCTGTCGAGCAGCCAGGTGAACTGGCGGTTCTGGGCAAGGGGTCAATCGGAACCATGAGCCGGTCCTCCCGCCCGCAGACCAGCGTATTCTCGTTCTCCCAGTACCGGGAGTTGAAGCGGGACAACAATGACGTTCTAGCTGCGGTGGCGGCCGTTCCGACGTTCTCAACAGGTGTCTATTGGGGCGACGGAGCGGCGTCGGGGGATAGCCGCCAGCGAGCCTCGTGCACGCTTGTCACGGGCTCGTACTTTCAACTGCTGCGTCTGCGCCCCCTCCGTGGTCGCCTGCTCGAGCCCAGTGACGAAACGGCTCCAGGGGCGAACCCCGTCGCTGTGGTGAGCTATGCCTTCTGGACAAGCCGCCTAGGATCTGCCGCGGATACCGTGGGATCAACAATTCGGCTGCAAGACGTCCCCTACACAATCGTCGGAATCGCCGGTCCGTCATTCCGCGGCCACGTGATGGAGACCCAAACAGACATCTGGGTTCCAATTTCAATGCAAGCGAACGTGACGCTGGGCCCCTCGAGGCTTGAACCGACAACACCGTGGGAAACGTACTGGCTCAACATCTTGATGCGCCTTAAGCCGGGTGTGACGTTCGACCGAGCGGAGCAATCAATCAACGCACGGCTGCAGGAGATCTTCCTCCAGCACGCTGGCCCCGGCATTGCTGACGATCACAGGGAGGATCTTCAAAAGATCCGAATCCCATTGACCCCCATGGGGCGTGGTCTCTCCCGACTTCGAGCGACGGCCCAGAGACCTCTCGCCTTGCTTTGGGCCGCGACCGCTTTGGCCTTGCTGATCGCCTGCGGCAACCTTGGAAGCCTCGTACTCGCACGGGTAGCCGAGCGGCAACAGGAGTTCGGTATCCGGCGCGCGCTAGGGGCTAGTCGGCTCGCCCTGCTCAGGCCATTGCTCGCCGAGAGCGCAGTCTTGGCAGGAGCAGGCACATTGCTCGGCTACGGTTTGGCGCACTGGTTGCTTCCGATCATGCAGGGATCGCTTGCAGCAGTGCGGGGTTCCGAGGCACTGGATGCCCGCCTTGCATGGCCGGAACTAACGTTCGCATCCGGGATAGGAGCGCTGACAATCTTCGTATTTGGGCTTGCGCCTGCGGCCCGGGCAACCCAAGGCGCCATGGCAGACACTCTTCGGACTGGGGGATCTTGGGCGACAGGGGGACGCAGCCAGGCCCGCGCAAGGGTGCTGCTCGTTGCTGGACAGTGCGCTCTTGCATTCGTCCTCTTGACCACAGCCGGTCTGTTCCTCAAGACACTGTCAGAACTCCGGGGTGCGGACCTAGGCCTTGACCCGACAAACGTCATTGGAATCCAACTCGACCCTCGAGGCGGAGGGTTTAGCCCGGAAAGCCAACCATCGATGCGTCGCCGGATACTGGAAAGAGTGGAGACGCTGCCTGGTGTACGGGCAGCTGCCTTCACAGGTGCCCTGCCCCTCGAGCGGAACATCACTTCGAAATCCATCTCGGTGTCGGGCTATACGCCAGCCGAGGACGAGGAGATGGAGGTCATTCACGTCTGGGCCTCTCCGAAGTACTTCGACACATTCGGCATCCAAATACTGCAGGGGCGGGTGCCCGGCTACGGTGACCGAGAACAAGTGGTCGTCAACCAAGCGTTCGCCGCTAGGTTTTTTCCAAACGGCTCGGTTCTAGAGGGAGTGCTAGGAGGGAAGACGCGAATCGTTGGCGTCGCGGCGGATGTTCGTCATATCAGCCCAAGAGACGATCCCCCTCCCCTGATTTACCAACCGACAACAGACCAGGAGGAGTTCGTAGGGAGGCTCGCTGTGCGGACGTCGGGAACGGGGGAAAGCGTGGCCAGTGCGATCCGGGAGGCGGTGCGAGAGTTAGTGCCGGGAATGCCGGTGGGGAGGGGTTATCAAACAGTTGCATCGTACTTGGAACAGGGAATCGCCCTGGAGCGGATGTTGGCCAGATTGGTCAGTGCATTCGCCGGCGTGGCACTGATGCTGTCCGCTCTGGGCCTGTTCGGGATTCTCAGCCACATGGTGCGGTCACGGACGGTCGAGATTGGCGTCCGCATGGCGCTCGGATCAACCGGTAGGCAAGCAAGCGCATTGGTTTTCCGCGGTGCTGCAATTCCGCTGGTGTGCGGTGCTGTGATCGGCCTGGCTGGCGCAGTAGGAGCGGGACGGTTGGTGTCGGGAGTGCTCTATGAAGTGCGGCCATTCGAATGGGAGGTCGTGGCTTGGTCCGCGGCCGGACTGACCCTCTTCGCATTCTTGGCCGCCTTCGTGCCGGCTCTACGGGCAGGTCGAGTCCACCCAGCCGAGGCATTGCGTCACGATTGATCGCGAGGGGCATGAGGAGAAGCTCGACGACCGGATTCAGATGGGGCAGTGCATCGCAGAACAACTGGGGAAGAACCACGTAGGCATCCGAGCCTGAGATTCAACCTTCATCGCCGCCCTGGAGTCCGGGCGATGGTCCGCAACGTCCAGAATCTGGCGGGCCCCGGAAGGGCCGCGATCCGGGGGCGCGCAACAGCCGAGGAGCGCTCGTCATACCATTCGTGCGTAGGGCGTGCGCCGGTCAGGTTCCCGACGGGTCCGGGAGTGCCGGGCGGATCACGCCGGAGCGAGGGGCGGCTCTTCCCTGCTGGACATCCGCAGCTGGGTGGTACTGCTGGCCCACCGGGCCCATCCGCCGCTTCACCGGCCGCGCCACGAGCAGCTTGCCGCAAGGCGGACCTTGGCTCTCCCGTCCTCTTGCCAAGGTAGGTTTGCCAGCTCCGTCAGCGGCTTGAAAGGCTCGAGCGCCAGCGCGACTTGCCACCGGAAGCGGTACAACTTCAGAACTTTCGTACCCGTGCAATTCGCTGTCGGCAATTCCGTGAATACGATCACGTACCGGCCGACTCCCGGGTTTGCGGCTGGACCTGCCGGCCATTGCGCGAGGCCTCCCCGCGCAGACCCTTCCACGCTCCGGTGTCGCTGCCAGGTCCAGCGAGTTCCCGGCCACGACGACAGCAGGGGCCAGTCCTCCCGCATCCCTGAAGGCTCTTCGTATCCCATGCCTCCATCCCGCACCACCCTGTCCGAAGAACTAGCTAACTCCTATTGGATACCCGTGCGAATGAGGTTCCACGAGGTCGAGAGCGAGCATTTCGGGGCCGTTGACGGTTAGCGGCCAAAAATCGAAGGCTTACGGTGGAGAGTTGTCGGGGTCAGACTTGAATCAGGGCTGTCGTGAGGCGGATAGGTAGTGCTAGCTGCATGGGAAATGGCCTTGGTCGGGAGACTCGGCAGCGATACTACCGCGCTATCGCTGATCTCGCGCTGCGGGAACTGCAGAAAGGGGAGGGGCCAGTGCTCACTGAGGCAGACAAGATCAACGACTGGATCAGAAGGCCGGAGGACATGGAGACGCTGAGAGAGGAGTACCTGAAACCGATGCGGTCCCAGCTCGGCGCGGCCGAGAAGAACGAATGGATCCCGAGCATTGTCTCGTACACACTTTCGTGGAGCGTCGAGTATAACCCGGAATACAAGCACCTGGCATTCCCGCCCAGTTCCGCTGACGCCTCGACTTAGAGCCGCCCCGAGTCAGGGCACCGTGCGTTACGCGCGACTTGACGAAAGCGCCGTCGAATCTATGCTCCCCGAACTTGCGGACAGAACGAGCTTTCTGACTCCTGAACAGGCGCTCAGCGAGATCGTCATGCTGTCTGTTGTCAGGCATTTTCAACACGCGCCGTGCATTCTCAAGGGAGGATCCGCTCTTGCATTCACGCGCGGGCTGAATCGTCCTACTACCGACCTGGACTTTGACTTGGAGGAGAAGGCCGACATGAAGCCGTTGATCCGGGCGGGCGTTCCCGGTCTGCGGCCTAAGGCATGACGGGGATGGAAATGCGGCGATCCATCTGAAGAATCACGCCGTGAGTAGGAAGGCGGTGACCCGTGGAGGGCTCGAGCTCCGATCCCAAGACCGGAGCGGAACCGGCACCGATGAATGCAGGGAATCAGATCCAACCTGATTAGGTAGCTTTGAGCAGGTCTAGCAGCACGCGCGCCGTATCCGGATTAGCGAAGCGCACTCAGGTCATCGCGATCGGCATTCGCCACGCGGCTTACACTGTATGCAGCTCCTTATGAGCGCCTTGCCCAATCCTGGTCCGAGACGGGGCGTTTCCAAATTGTCCCGGTTTGCGCTCTGCGCGATCCTTTCGGCCCTAATCCTCGCTCCTCTCGGCGGACAGGAGCCGCTTCCCGAACCAGCTGGATTCATCAACGATTACGCCGGTGTGATTGATGAACAAGTACGCGCCAGGCTCGAGGCTTTGGCACAGGAACTGCGAGCGAAAACAGGCGCTGAAGTCGCGCTGGCCGTGCTTGAATCGCTCGGCGATGAGTCCCTTGAGGACTACTCGAACCGTGTCGCCGAGCACTGGGGCATTGGGGATCAAGACGACCGGGGCGTTCTGCTGCTCCTAGCCATCCAGGACCGCCAGTTGCGGATTGAAGTCGGGTACGGGCTGGAGGGCGTAATTCCGGACGGCGCCGCGGGCGCAATCCGGGAGGGCATGACCCCCTACTTGCAGCAAGGCGACTACAACGGCGCCATTGCATTCGGCATTGCTTCGCTCGCCTCCGCAATCGCGCGGGATTCAGGCGTCGCGCTCTCCGGTATTTCCACGCGGCCGGCCGGCCGACAGCAGGACCGCGGCGGAGGTGGCTGGTTGCGCCTGCTCTTGTTAGCGCCGTTCCTGTTCCTGCGTCGACGAACGTACGGTGGCGGATGGCGCGGCGGACCAATGACTACCGCTTTGATGATCGGCGGCATGTCCCGGGGAGTCGCGGGCGGATATGCTGGAGGGGGGCTCGGGAGCGGCGGCTTTGGCGGCTTCGGAGGCGGTGGTTTCGGTGGAGGTGGAGCCTCCGGGGGTTGGTAGGCCGCACGATGCTAGACACACAACGATTGCTCGACGAACTGGTCCGACGTCTTTCCGAGTCTCTCGGAGAAGACCTGGTGAGTGTAGTGCTCTACGGCTCCGCCGCAGCCGACGATTTCCAGGAGCGTGTCTCGGATCTCAATGTCCTCGCGGTGCTCTCGGCAATCGGCGAGAAGCAGCTCGAACAGGCCTACGGGCCGGTCCGCTGGTGGATGAACAAGAAGCAACCAGCGCCGATCCTCCTCTCCGTGGAGGAAGTCCAAAACGCCAGCGATGCTTTCGCGATCGAATTCCTCGATATCCGCGCGGCTTACCGCATTCTTTATGGGGAGGATCTCGTGGAATCAATAGAAGTCGAGAGCGCCCACCACCGCCATCAGGTCGAACACGAGATCCGCTCGCTGCTCCTACGGCTGCGAGAGCGGTACCTTGGCCTGCAAAAGGACACCAAGGCGCTACGCGGACTACTGACAGATTCGCTACCAAGCTTTAGCACGCTCTTCCGGCATGCGCTCCTTCTTCACGGCCACGCTGCGGCCATAAAGAAGCAGGAAGTTTTTCGTCTAGCAGCGGAAACGTTCGGAATTCCCTCGGAACCGTTCGAAACGGTCCTGGCGCTACGACAAGGATCCAAGCGCATCACCAATGCCGAGGTCCAGCCATTGTTCCACGCATACATCCAAGGAATCACCAAGATGGCCGGTCACATCGACCGCATCGACAAGGAAGTAACGGGAGCCGGGGGATGATTGTGCTATCAAGAGGAATTCGGGTCCCGCGCTTGCGGCTCCGTAGAGGCAACAGACTCGCATGAAATACGCGCTCATAGCAATCGGCTCGGTCCTGCTACTCGCATTGATTCTCGGTGGCTCGTTAGTCGGGCACTACAACGGCATGATCGACATGCACGAGAACATCCGCGGGTCCTGGGCCCAAGTCGACAACGTCATCCAGCGACGTGCCGATCTGATTCCCAATCTCGTTAACACGGTCAAGGGCTTCGCGGCTCAGGAACAGGAAGTAATCGGGCGGGTCACCGAAGCCCGTGCCGCCCTGGGCGGCGCACGGACACCGTCGGAGCGGATCGCCGCCAATGACATGCTAGGCGGCGCGTTGTCGCGGCTGCTCGTAGTAGTCGAGAACTATCCAGATCTCAAGTCCAGCATGAACTTTCTCCGGCTGCAGGACGAGTTAGCCGGAACAGAGAACCGGATTGCCGTAGAGCGCCGCAAGTACAACACGGCAGTCCAGCAATACAACGCGGCGATCGCAAGGTTCCCAGCCAGTATCGTGGCCGGAATGGCAGGATTCGTGCGGGAGGATGCCTACTTCGAGACCGCCGAGTCGAATCGCGAAGCTCCCCCGACGGTAGATTTCGGCACAGGCAGCTGATCTCACGGCGCTCGCAAGCGCGGGTGGACGTATACGAGACCCGTAGTGTGTCTTGCTGGATTCCGGTAGGCGGGCTCGAACCTGAGGAGACCGCTCAACTCGACGAATTCACGGTGCAAGGACGGGCCATCGTGATTCATGCTCGCATCGCCCCCTCCCAACGATCGCCCGTCCCCGGAGCGAATTCCAATCTCTCTAGCTAGACCTGGAAGACAAGTGCTGCGGATGTCCCAGCTCATGCTTCTCGCCTTGAGGAATCTGTTGGTCTACAACGCCATCCATTGATTCGGCAGCGACCGCTGGCGGCCCGTCGAGGCGTATCATCTAATTCGGTACTGCCGCCATGAAATCACGGGCACTGACACTAACACTATTCTTGGCGGCCCTGGCCGTGGCGGCCCAACTGAGCCGCGACGCATCGCTGGAAGTGACCATTCTCGATGCTGAAACGGGAGAGCCCACACCCGTGCGCGTTCGCCTCACGGATGCGACGGGACGTCCTCCGGAACAGCTCGGCGCGTCGGAAGTGACGAGATCGTCATTCAAGCCGCCGCCGCAAGCCATCGCGGTCATGTGGGGCCGATCCGACAGCGCAGAGGGATACGCGCTCCAACCGGACGGCTCGTTCTACGTCGACGGCACATTCGCGGCATCCCTGCCGGCTGGCAACTACCGAATCGAATTGTCCAAGGGATACGAGTACGCAGCTCAGGCGCAAGAGATCGAGTTGCGGCCGGGCCAGCGCACCGAGCGCACCGTCAACTTGGATCGGTGGATCAACATGCCCGAGCGGGGCTGGTACTCCTCGGATGATCACATCCATGTCCGCCGCTCCCCGCGCGAAAACCCGGCGATCCTCCGTTGGGTTGCAGCCGAGGACATCCACGTCGGCAACCTATTGCAGATGGGCGACTTCTGGCACTACGTCTTTTCGCAATACGGTTGGGGCGAGACCGGCCGGTACCGAGAGGGCCGCACCATCCTGGCCTCAGGCCAGGAAGAGCCGCGGACCCCGGAGTTCGGGCACACAATCTCACTCGGGGCGGACGAATTCGTCCGCTTTCAGACTGACTACTATTCTTACGGTCGGCTGTTCGACCGGGTCCATGAGTTGGGAGGGATCAGCGGCTTCGCTCACCAAGGCATGTCCTTTCATGGATACCGGGGCATGACGGTGAATGTACTCGCGGGAAAGCTCGATTTCTTGGAGCTTGCCCAGTTCTGCGTTCCGAATGGCCCGATCCACACCGAGCACTACTACCGATTCCTCGATCTCGGCTTTCGCTTGACCGCGCTGGCCGGCTCGGACTTCCCTTGGTGCGGCCGAGGCGGAGCCGGCGACCCGAAGCGGTTCAGCCAAATCGGCGACGCCCGCTTCTACACCTATGTCGGGGAAGACTTCTCCTTTGACAACTGGCTCTCCGCAGTCAAAGCCGGCCGAACCTTCGCGACCACCGGACCAGTCGTCGAACTGACGGTGAACGGCAAATTACCAGGCGACTCGGTGGACGTTCCAAGCGGCGCGACTTTACAGATCTCGGCTCACGCCTTTGGCGACGGGTCTCGAATCGGGTTGACGGAGCTCGAGATCGTCGGTCACGGCGAAACGCTTAGGCGAGCTACAGGCCAAGGCGAAGAGCAACTCTCAGTCGAACTCCAACTGCCGGTCCGCCAAGGGATCTGGATCGCCGCGCGGGCCGCTGCCGGGCCCGGCTTCGTGGCCCACACGACGCCTGTCTACGTTTCAGTCGATGGCGGCGGGTTCCACAACCCGAAGACCTTGGAAACCAATCTCGAGCGCTGCGAGCGGGACCTAGCCGATCTTGAGAGGGAAATCAGGAATCCTGGCCAGCGACTCAACAGCGAGGCATGGCGGCACGCCGAGCAACTTCGACGCCAAATTGCGGAAACGCGAGAGACTCTGCTGGCGCTCGGCGCTCGCCTGAAGGGCTAGTCCGCCACTCCTCAACCTGAACTTCCGCTGTTGCGAACCGCTGCAAATGGACGGACGTCGCGGACGGGAGCCCCGGCGGAGAGCCGCTGCCAGTAGCACATGCCACGCCGGGACCGGTCGCCTGGTCCTCTGTCACAGCGCACGACCTCGCGGCATCGCGGCACAAGACTGCACGCTATCGGAGGCAAACGCAGACTCTGATCCCAGCGGGCATCCCCGTGGCGGCCTTGCAAATCGAGCAACCAACACTTCGGGTCGAAGCCTCATCCCATTGACGCGACGGAATCTCATCCAAGCCTGGAATCACACCACAAGCTTCCATCGCGGAACACATAATGCAAACATAGACAGGGATCAACCGGTGATCAGGGACTCCCAGAGCCAAGAGTTGCTCCAAGCGCTCCGCATCGGCGTTCTGGCTGCCCTTGCATCTGTAGCGGCCTCGGCCGTGGACTTTGGCCGGGACATCCAGCCGTTGCTCGCGGACCGATGTTTCGCCTGCCACGGTCCTGACGCCGCCCAGCGCCAAGCCGGGCTACGACTCGACATCCGCGCGGCGGCCTTGGCGCCGTCCGCTTCGGGTCGGACTCCCATCCGCCCTGGAAACCCGGATGAGAGCGAGGTGCTCAGACGAACGGCATCAGCGGACCCAGTTCTTCGGATGCCTCCGGCTCACATGGGCCACCAACCGCTGGCCCCTGAAGATCTCGAGATCCTGCGACGCTGGATCGAAGCCGGCGCCGAATACAAGACCCACTGGGCTTTCGTGTCTCCGAACCAGCCAGCAAGCCCGGCGACTTCGACGCCGGATTGGCCGCTGGCCTCCCTGGACGCTTTTGTCCTCGCGCGCCTGGACACCGAGCGGCTCACTCCGTCGGCCAAAGCCACCAATGCCCAGTGGCTGCGGAGGATGATGCTTGACGTCAACGGCCTGCCACCCACTCCGGCAGACCTGCGGGCATTCGAAGAAGCCGTGAATCTCCGCGGCGAACAGGCCTACGGGGAAGCTGTCGATCGCGCGTTGTCATCTCCGAGGTACGGCGAGCGGATGGCGATGGACTGGCTCGATGTGGCGCGTTACGCCGACACGCACGGTTTTAACAATGACTCTGAGCGCTCAATGTGGCGCTGGAGGGACTGGGTCATCGATGCGTTCAACCGCAACCAGCCCTATGACCGGTTCATCATCGAACAGCTCGCCGGTGACTTGCTGCCGCAGCCTAGTCTCGAGCAGCACATCGCCACCGGATTCAACCGAAACCACGTGATCAATTCCGAGGGCGGCATCATCGACGAGGAGTACCGCGTGGAGTACGTGGCCGACCGAGTCCGCACGCTGGGCATGGCCTGGCTGGGCCTGACTTTCGAGTGCGCCCGGTGCCACGACCACAAGTTCGATCCGATTTCGCAGAAGGACTACTACCGCCTGTTCGCGTTCTTCGACAACGTGCCCGAGATAGGCGAAGCGGGCCGAGTGGCCAACGCCGTGCCGATGATTCCCGCCCCGACTGCCGATCAACGCAGGCAACTTGCCTCGTTGCAATCGCAGATCGATTCGCTGGAGCCTACCGAGAGAGAGGTAGCCGACACGTGGAAGCCTTCTGCGTCCGACCTGCAATCTCTCGTCACTCCTGAATACCCCTCGAATGCCGACTTCTTCGTCGGATGCGAGGACGGTGAACACCCTGGCATTGCCGGTCGCAGCTGCGCTGCCCGCGAGATCAAGCGAGAGGACAAGGTCAAGCTCGAAGAGCACGGCGCCTTCACGCTCAGTCTCTGGCTTCATGCTGATGACCGCCAGCCCGACGCACCTGTCTTTTCCGCGATCAACTACGAACCGGATCCGGCTTCTTCCCAGCACGGAACGGGCATCGAACTCCGCTGGGTCGACGGCGAAGTCGAGCTGCGCATGAGCAAGCGCTTTCCGTCGTACTCCATTACGGTCCGAAGCGAGGACGCTGAACTGACGGCCGGTCAATGGCGTCATGTCACGGCGCTGTACGAAGGCTCCGAGGGCAAGAATTCGATGCGGGCGCAAGCTGCCTGGACGCGGCTGTTCATCGACGGACGCGAAGTTGCCACCCGCGTGCTGCATGACGATGCCCAAGCCGGGGCGCGGTTCGTCGCGCCGTACCGGATAGGCCAGGACAACAGCCGCTCGGGACAGCGGTTTCTCGGGCGGGTGGACGAGGTGGCGATCTGGAAGCGCGCCTTGTCCGACGGCGAGATTCGAGAAGTCTTCGAGGCAGCCGCCGTGCCGTGGGCCCGTGATCGCACCAGCTTCGAGGTCGAGCGGAGCTGGCTGTACCGGAGACTCCGGCCTGCCGGGAAGGCCGACGCATTGCGCCGCAGGCTATTCGCGCTCGAACGGAGCCTGCCAACCGCAATGGTAATGCAGGAAAGGCCAGAGCGACGCCAGTCCCACTTGCTGATGCGCGGCCGATACGACAGCCCGGGCGAACCTGTCGAGCCCGGTGTCCCCGAGGCACTGCTTGGGCGCTGGCCAGAGGGGGCGCCAAGGGATCGATTGGGGCTCGCCAGATGGCTCACCGCTCCCAGCCACCCGACTACGGCGAGGGTCGTAGTGAACCGTTTCTGGCAGCAACTCTTCGGCGTCGGGCTGGTGAAGACGAGCGGGGACTTCGGCCTGCAAGGTGAGACACCCAGCCATCCCGAGGTGCTGGATCGGCTTGCGCTGGACTTCATCGAATCCAACTGGGATGTCAAGCGCCTCCTTCGGACGATCGTGCTGTCGGCAACCTACCGGCAGAATTCCGCTGTAAGCCCAGGTCTCAGGAACCGTGACCCGGAGAACCGCCTCTTGGCAAGGGGCCCGCGGATCCGCCTGCCAGCCGAAACGATCCGAGACCAGGCGCTCGCAATCGCGGGCCAGTTGAGCGGACGTATCGGCGGCCCCAGCGTCCGCCCCTACCAGCCCGAAGGTCTCTACGACGGGATCGTGGTCGGTGCCTCGTACCCGGGCACGACCTGGGAGCAAGACGAAGGCGAGAATCTCTACCGCCGCAGTCTCTATACCTTCTGGAAGCGAACCCTGCCGCACCCAACGATGACCGTGTTTGACGCGCCAGACCGCGAATTCTGCACCGTGCAGCGGTCGACGACCAACACGCCTCTGCAGGCCCTGACGCTGATGAACGACCCGACCTTCGTCGAGGCCGCCCGCAAGCTGGCCGAGCGAGTCATTCGCGAGGCCGGGCCCCATCCCGCCGACCGGATCGCGCTCGCCTTCGCGCTTGCAGCCGGGCGGCACCCGGAAACCGCGGAACTGCGTGTACTGATCGAGTCCTTCAATCGGCTTCGCGATTCCTATGCCGGCAACGAAAAGGACGCTCTGGAACTCTTGAGCGTCGGGGAGTCCGACACGGACAGCGCGCTGGACCCAGAGGAACTGGCTGCCTACACAGCCCTTGCGAATCTCATACTGAACTTGGACGAGGTAATCACGAAAGGATGACCTGCAATCACTTCACGCCGTACTCGTCCCGTCGCGATTTCCTGGTGCGATCGGGGTACGGACTGGGCGCAGCGTGCTTGCACATGCTCGGCGTCTCTGAAGCCGGAGCCACGCCAGCTTTCCCGAACTTCGCCCCGAAGGCGAAACGGGTCATCTTCCTCTTCCAGTCCGGCGGCCCGTCTCACGTCGACCTGTTCGACCCGAAGCCACTGCTCGAAGAGCGCTTCGGCGAGGATATTCCGGATTCGATCTTCGGCGGGCAACGCGTCACGGGCATGGTCGCGCATCAGGCACGCTTCCAGGTCATGCCCACAAAGTACAAGTTTGCTCGCCATGGCCAGAGCGGGATCGAGGTCAGCGATCTGCTGCCGCACACGGCGAAGATCGTTGACGACATTTGCTTGATCCGTGCGGCCCACACGGAGGCCATCAATCACGACCCCGCGATTACCTTCTTCCAGACGGGCAGCCAATTGCCGGGCCGCCCAAGCATGGGCTCTTGGATCGACTACGGCCTGGGAAGCGCTAACGAAGACCTCCCGGCATTCGTCGTCTTGCACTCGGTCGCCAGCGAGGGTCCGGCCGGCCAAGGCCTGCTGGCACGCCTCTGGGGCGCGGGCTTCCTGCCAAGCCGGCATCAAGGCGTGCAGTTCCGGAGTCACGGCGATCCGGTACTGTACTTGAGCGATCCGCCGGGCATGACCCGCGAGAGACGGCGCACTGTGCTCGACGGCGCCGCAGCCCTCAACAAGCTCCACTACCAGAGCGCGGGCGACCCGGAGATCGAGACTCGGATCGAGCAGTACGAGATGGCCTATCGCATGCAGGCCAGCGTGCCAGAGCTCATGAACGTTTCATCCGAGCCCGAATCCGTTTACGAACTCTACGGCCCGGACTCTCGCAAGCCCGGCACGTTCGCTGCCAATTGCTTGCTCGCACGCCGACTGGCAGAACGGGATGTCCGTTTCGTCCAGCTCTACCACCGTGGATGGGACCATCACGGCGAACTGCCCAAACGATTGCCTGTGTCGGCCCGCGATACGGACCAGCCCTCGGCAGCGCTTGTTCGTGATCTCGGCCAGCGCGGCCTGCTAGAAGACACCCTCGTCGTCTGGGCGGGTGAGTTCGGACGCACCCCGTACGCACAAGGCGCCGCGAAGCCTGACAACTACGGGCGCGACCACCATGGCCGGTGCTTCTCGCTATGGATGGCCGGCGCTGGCATCAGGCCCGGCCATGTGCATGGCACGACGGATGAGTACGGATTCAACATCTCTGAGGGCGCGGTCAGCGTCCACGACATCCAAGCGACGATCCTGCACTTGCTAGGCATCGATCACGAGCGGTTGGTCTACCGGTTTCAGGGGCGCAGGTTCCGCTTGACCGACACGGAAGGGCACCCAATCCGCGAGATCCTAGCCTGATCTGGAACCGCGATCCGGACCAGGCGGCAGCACGATTCGGCGGGACGGATACAATCGTTGGTCATGTCGCGCCTGCCAATCGTCGAGGCCGGCGAGCGTTCCTACGAGGTTCATCACGATTGGGGCGCGCTGCCCGCCAGCATCCGCTACGGCAACTGCCACGGCGTCCAAGTTGACGCCCAAGGGCTGGTATACGTCCATCACACGGTTCACAGCGCTTCGCCGAGCGATCACTCCGTGGTGGTATTCGATCCGCAAGGGGATTTCGTAACGTCTTGGGGAGGGTCCTATGCCGGCGGTGCCCATGGATTTCGCCTCACCCGCGAGGGCCAGGACGAATTCCTCTACTTCTGCGATATCCGGCGCGGCATCGTGCAGAAGGCCGATCTTGACGGAAACGTCCAGCTGACGCTGGGCTATCCGGCCGAATCCCCGGCGTACAGTGTCAGGGAGGACAGGTTCGCCCCGTCCTGGAAGCCAACGAATCTCGCGGTGGCCCGGAACGGCGACATCTACGTCGCCGACGGCTACGGCTCAAGCTACGTGGTCCGCTATGACCGCGACGGTCGCTACATCAATACTTTCGGCGGCGGGCGGAGCGAAGCCGTCAATGACCTGAACTGTCCGCATGGAATCGAGATCGACGCCCGTTCCGGGGTAGAGGAAGTCCTGGTCGCGGATCGGTCGAACCATCGATTACACTACTTCGATCTCGCTGGAAATCACCTGCGGTTCGTCACAGGGGTCGATTTGCCGTGCCACTTCGACATTTACCGGGACGGCACTCTGCTCGTCCCGGACCTCGCGGCCCGCGTCTCGCTGCTAGACAGGACTAACCAACTGATCGGCCATCTCGGCAGTGGCCCCAGCGACTACAGGGAGCGCAGATTGCTCGATAGAAGTCACTTCCCCGCCGGTCAGTTCGTATGCCCTCACGGGGCTTGCTTCGATCACGAAGGCAATATCTTCGTGGCAGAGTGGGTCGAAGTGGGCCGCGTCACATTCCTGAAGCGAATCCGCTAGCGCATGACACTTCCATCGCAACGACCCACACTTGAGGAAATCGCGTCGCCCGAGGCGACAATCCCGTCCATCGTCCGTGACGCCGCCAGGACCTATGGCGACAAGCCGTTCATCGTCGACGGCGACGGCCGCACCCTGACATTCGCCGAGAACTGGCTGCGGTCCAACCGCTTCGCCAACGCGCTGCTGGCCCAGGGGATCGGCAAGGGCACGGTCGTGGGGCTGTTCAGCCCGAATTCGCTTGACTTTGTCACGGCGGGCTACGGAATTCTGGCCAGCGGAGCGGTATTCACTCCCTTCAATTCGAGCTACAAGCAGCGCGAGCTCGTCCATCAGATCGCCAATTCCGGGGCGTCAGTTGTGTTCGCCGCACGGAGCTTGATGCCGCGCCTGCTGGAGTGCCGCGACAGGATTCAAGAGTGCCGGTTGATCGAACTAGAGCCAGGTTTCTGGGAATCCGCGGAGCCAACCGATCCGAAGGTGGCGATCGATCGTGACTTGGACTTGGCCTTCCTGCCGTACTCGAGCGGGACGACAGGATTCTCGAAAGGAATCGAGCTGACCCAATCGAATCTCGTTGCCGCCGTCCGGCAGTTGCTGTTCTCCCAGAACGGCATGCACGACCCGGAAAGCCAGAGCTATGTCTTTCTGCCGCTCTACCACATCTACGGCTTCAACGTGGTGATGAACGTCGTGCTGGCCGGAGGCAACACCCTTCACCTGCGGGTCCGCTTCGACATGGACGACTGCCTGGACACCATCGAGCGCGAGCAGATCGGAAACTTGCCCTTGGTGCCCCCGGTGTTGCTCAACATGCTCTCCCGCGACGATCTGGGCCAGCGTGACTTCTCCTCGCTCCGATGGATCAATGTTGGCGCCGCCCCGGTGCCCGTGCCCGCCGTCCACCGCTTTGTCGAAATCACCGGCGTCACGGTCCGCCAAGGATACGGCATGACCGAGACATCCGGCATCGCGACGCTCAACCCGCCCCAAGCTCCATGGGACGTCGCTGAGACCGCAGGCGTCCCGGTCATGGGCATGGATGCCGCGATCTTCGATCTCGAAAGCGGGGACCGCGAGCTGCCGGCGGGGGAAACCGGCGAATTGGCGCTGCGCGGACCCGGCATCATGCGGGGCTACCACGCAGCCCCGGAGGAGAACGCCAGCGCCTTGCGAAACGGCTGGTTCTATACGGGCGACATTGGCCACATCGACAGCCACGGTCGCGTGCATTTGGTCGACCGCAAGCGCGAGATGATCAAGTACAAGGGCTTTCAAGTACTTCCAGCCGAGCTCGAGTCCGTCATTCTCGAGCTTGCCGAAGTCCGTGATGTCGCGGTCATCGGCGTGCGGGATGAGCACGGTGCCGAATGTCCAAAGGCCTACGTCGCGCTTCACCCGAACCGGGAACTCACCGCACAGCGCATCCAGGAACACGTGAAGTCCCAAGTCGCCGGATACAAGCAGGTTCGCAAGGTGGAATTCGTCAGCACGATCCCGCGATCGCCCGCAGGCAAGATCCTGCGCAGACTGCTCTGACGCCAGCGAACCTGGACGGCCCTGCTTCGCCCGACAGCAGCGTCAGGCCAGGCTGCCGTGAAGCCCGCGCCAAGCACAGTCGCGACGGCTTCAGCGGCCGGATCGTCGCCTGCCAATCGTCCCGTCGCAGGGATGGCTGCGCAGGGATACGCCCCGAGCTACCGGCGGGTGATCCACATCGGGCTCACCCAAACGATCTCGCCATCAACCTGTTCGCCCCGAACATAGTAGTACGAGGTGTCTCCGCTTCGGGAGGTGTTATCCGTCCAGGTCATCTTCACTTGCCGCGTCCCTGGATTCACTGAATGCACATAGCGACCGTCCTTGATGATCGAGACATTCTCGAAATCGGCGGTGCCCACCAGTGCAACCTCGATCCTCGGCGTCTGGTCCGTCTCGAACTCCTCGCCCATGAAGTGCCCGCGGCTCCGCACATCGGCCAGGATGTTGTCGGTCGCCCCGTAGACCCTGCGTTTGCGAATCGCCTCGAGCAGCGCTTCGCGGCTTGGCTCTGTCACCCAGATGTTCGCGTACGACATGTGCGTTGAGATGTGATCGCTCGAAGCTTGGAACCCGAGTCGATAACCCTTCGCAAGCGCGTTTGAGACGAACCCCAACGGCCTCCACCCGCCAATCGAGTCGTTGGCTGTGTTTGTGCGGGGTCCGTCCGCAATCTCGTAGCTTTGCCGGCCGCCCTGGTAGATTTCGACCCACGGCTCGACATCCGGATCGTTGTCTACCGCGTCAGGATTCAGTTAGAAACCAGTAGTTCCGGGGGCGTTTGAGAGTGGTTCGCGGGGGGTAGAGGCGGACGCAGCAGGGCGTCCTTCGCCCACGCCCGGTTCCGGCGACGCAGTTCCGCATTCCGGTTTGTGCGCTGCAAGCGGGGCGGTCCGATCGGTTCCTGACGATCCAGTTCGGCGCCGGCCCGGGGCAATTGGTCCAGCGTGCCGCACACCACCTGCACGTAGTCCGGATGCTTCAGGTTCGCTGCGAGGGCGACCTGGGCCGGCTGGTCCTCCAAGTCGCGCCCCAGATGGGTGCGGCCCAGCCGGCGGCGCAGGCCCTGTTTGGCGACCGCGAAGGACTGCTCGATGACATTGTTGGTACGGTCGACGACCGCCACAGCCCGGCCCGCCGCATCGCGGGCGACGGGATGGCCGACCAGGCCCTCGCCGTAGCGGTCCAGATAGCTGAGCACGATGGACTCGGGCTGGAACGTTCCCGGCCCGTCGGCGGCCAGCCGGCGCAGGTCCTGGTGGTAGCGCCGGAAGTCAGCGGCGATGGCTTGCAGCCGGGCGGCGGCGGCCTCGGGCTGGAGCGGGGCGGAAGTGGCCGGCCGCGGCCCGCCCGGCAGTTCCTCGTCGGACAGGCGCAGCACGTCCCGCAACGCGCAGAACACCGTCCAGCCGCTCGAGCTCGCCGAGGGCCGCGGCAGCCTGCCTCAGCAGGCGGAGCTCGGAGCGCGAGCGGGGCCGCGGCAGCCGGCGGTCCCGCTCGGCGGGGAACTGCCCGCAACGCCGGTAGAAGTCCAGATGCGGCAGCGAGAAGGGGTAGGCGAGATGCTTGCGGCCCTCCGCTTCCAGGACCCACAGCAGCAGGGCGGGCAGGTCCGGGCGGAGGCTCTCGTCGGAACGGGCCGCCCGCAGCAATGCCCGCAAGCGGCCGCGCACCTTGCTGCGGGAGATCTGGCTGCGCAGCAGGGCGTAGCCGCCATCGAGCAGCCGGTGGCCGACGGCGGCGAGGAAATGGTACGGGCAGAGCAGGTCGGGGACGCCCCGCTGACGGCAGCCGGCGACCGCTTTGGCCCCCGCCTGGCCCAGATCGCGCATGATTGCGACCGGGTCGCCAAAGGCGGCCACAGTGCGCTCGACAGCGGGGCGCAGTTCGCGTTCGTTCTCCGATCCGATGCGCACCGCGTGCAACACCCAGCCGGTCCAGCCGTCCAGGCAGCGGAACGCGCCGCCACGGCCCTTGTCACAGGTGGCATCGATGTGCAGGGGATAGCCGTGGGGCAGGGCGGCCCGCAGGGCCGGGGCGCGGTGCCAATGCAGAGTCTCCAGGGCCGCCAGGAAGCGATCGCACAGCGCGGAGACGGAACCGGCCGAAAGGGAGAGGCCCTGGCGGGCCAGTCCGACCCACACGATCAGGTCCCAGCCGTAGCGCTGGCCGGACGGGGCCAGGCTGGCCAGTTGCTGCGAGACCGCGACAGCCCGGGAGGCGCAGTGCCGGCACTGCTTGCGGATCTCGCGCGCCCGCAGCGTGCCGGCCGCCAGGGTGACCAGCATGCGGGTCTTGCTCTTCTGCGGGCTCAGGGGCCGGCCGCAGTGGGAACACTGGTGCCGCTCGGCGACGAAATCGACACACGGGGGAGCCCCGCCGACGAGCGTGGCACGGGCGATCCTGTCGCCGGACCAGCCCGCGTCGCGGGCCTGTTCCAGCAGCAGCGTCAGGAGGCGGTAGACCCCCCTTTTTCGCCGATCCGGTGGAGCTCGAAGCGCTCGAACACGGCCTGGACCTGTCCCAGCGGGATCGGCGGGGAGCGCCCCTGCAGGCGGCGGGCCACCTGCCCGGGCCGGGAGCCGGGATGGCGGACCAGCACGAGCAGCACCGCGATGATGATCGCCGGGTCCAGTGTGCCGGCCAGGTCGGCGGCCTGGCGGGCGTCGAGGCGCGTCTGGCGGGCGCGGCGTTGCCGGTCGGCGGTCGGGGGATCGGCCGAGAAATAGACATAGCCCTGGTTCGCCGTGCGCCGTGGAAAGGCGCTGTTTCTCAGCGGGTGCGGATCCCGTCCGGCAACTGTCGCTCCAGCCGGTAGCAATCGGAGCGGTTCGAGGAGGTAACGACACGGACTGAAGCACTTCGATGGAAAAGGGCCGCCTTGGGCGGTTCAGCGAGCGTGCAGGCGACAACGCGCAGTGAACGTTGAGCAGGCCTCGAAAAGGGTAACGCGGAAGCCGACCCGCCGACGAAACGGGGAAGGCTGCCAGTGGCCGGGAAGCGAGCGACGCGAGCACCGGTCAGTTCCGCCGGGGTATTGACGGTGGCATGCATGCAAGAGGGAGACAGCAGCAACACGGGAAGCCCTGCCGGTGGCGTGCACGCGCCAAACCGGAATCCCGCAAGGGACAGGCCGGGCCGGGCAGGGTGGCGGAGAGGTCCGTACTACCGGAGAGGCCGGGTAACGCTGGCGGAGGGAAGGGACCTCAGGTGAGGAGAGGTGAGGGAAAGCGCGAAGGACGCCGGGAGTGGCACCGCCTAGGACCCCGGCATTGTGTGTCCGGGAGAGCTGGAACCACCGCATGCGAAAGCGAAGGGAAGCGAATGCAGGAACGAGCGCAAGCCGGGGCGGCAGGCGCTGGCGGCAGGGCGTGAACAGGTCTGCCGCCGGGTCCGGCGACCGGCGGGAAGAAGTCGGGGGCGTGCCACTCCCGCGACGCGGACGGCATTAGCAGACGCGCCATTCCCGACGGAGCCGGATCTACCCGTGTGCGAGCGGCATGATCCCACTGGAGAGCCCGGTGCCCTAAATCGGCACGCCGGGTTCGGTGGCGGGGAGCGGAAACGTGGCAATGCGAGAGAATGAGGCACCCGCACGACGCGAAAGCGGCGGGCAAACGGCTACTCCCTCACGCTAAAGCTGGCGCGTCGCTCCCCGCTACAAATCGTGACTTGGAAATTTCGTAAGTCATTGAAACAAAATGCGTTGCACGGGGACCCTCGGCCCACTTGGCACTACATTTTGTGAGCATTCGTCAGTCCGCCTTGCGGATCCGACGCCGGTGCACCCGCGGGACCAGGCCTGCCGCTCGTGCGATCTCGAAGGCCTCGGCTCCCGGGCGGACATCCTGACGGCTGCACAGCGGCTTGCCGTCCGCAGCCTGCACGGTCGTCGTCACCCGCACCCAGTTCTCCAGGCGGTCCCGGATCGACTGCCAGCTCAGATGCAGTCCCCGCGCCTTCAGCCGCGTCCGCAGCAGATGCACCGCGTGGTAGGCCAGCACGGCCACGAACAGATGCGTGGACACACGCCGGTCGAGCTGATGCCAGATCGGGCGCAGCCCCAGTTCCGACTTCAGCGAACGGAAGGTGGCCTCCACCTCGGTCAGCTCCCAGTACGTGCGCAGGACGCGTTCCGCGTCCCACTCCACGTGGCTGGTGCGCAGCAGGTAGGCCCCGGCCGCCGCGTCGGCCGCCGCGTGCTGCTGCTTGCGGCTGCAATGGACGGCCGCAGCCTTGCCCTGCTCCCCCGCGACCACCTCCACGCTGTACTGCGCCGACACCTTCCTGTGCTGCTCGACCAGCCGTCCGACCTTGCGTTGCACCTTTTCCAACTGCTTCATGCAGCGTGGTTTCGACAGCCCCTCGTGCAGGGCCTGCAGGGCCCCCTCGAAGCGCTCCCGGTGCCGCTTGAGAATCGACTCAGCGGTCAGCAGACGGCCCTCGCTCAGCGCGTACACCCGCAATTCCGGCTCCCGCTTGGACTCTGTTTCTTCGGCACCCGGCTCTGCCTTCAGCGGCCAGGCCCGCACGCAGTAGCCGCTGCTGGTCTGCACCTCCGCTGTCGGCTCGCCCTCGGGGCGCTCCGGCTTGGCTTCCCGGCTGACGCAGATCCAGTCCCACCCCTGTTGGCGCAGCCAGCGCACATTCTCCTCGCTGGCAATGCCGGCGTCCAGCACCACGGTCGGCCGCTGCGCCCCGGCTTCGCGGCCAGCGTCGAGCCGCTCCGAGCAGCGCGGCTCGGACCGTTGCCGGATCTCGCAGCGGCGGGGAAAGCCGGACCCGTCCAGGGCCAGCGCCAGGGAAACCAGCGGGCAGTCGTTGCGCTTCTGCTTGGAGCGACCGAACAGGCGCAGGGTGGCGTTCTCGCGGCCCGTGTAGTGAGTGTTCGACAGGTCGTAGAAGACGATGGTCTCGGGCAGGTCCAGCAATTCCCGTTCGCGCGCGAAAAGGCCGCTCTGGAGAGCTTCGCGCTGTTTCCAGAGCAGGTCGCAGATGCGGTACAGCTTGTTGAGCGAGACGCCCGTGGAGTGATCGAGGCCGAGCAGTTCGAGGGTGGTGCTGCTGTCGCGGAGCCAGCGGTGCGCTTCGCGCTCGGAGGAGGGATGCAGTATGCGGGCGAGGACGAGGGCGGTAGCGATGGAGGCATCGCGTGCGGAGGCACCGGCCTGGCGGAGCAGAGCGGGGAAGCGGAGTTGGTCGAGGGCGTGCAGGCAGAGGCGCTCGGCGCCGACGGAGCGGGAGTTGTCGTGGTCGAGGGTATCGAGGCGGACGGAGACAGGGTCGTTGTCGGAGTGGCCCTCGGGGGCGAAGCCGCGGGCGCGGAGACGGCGGACGAGGTCCTCGGCGGCAGCGAGGACCTCGTGGGGGACAGCGAAGAGCGGGGCTTGTCCGCGCAGGATATCGTCGGCGAGGTGGGTGACGTCGGACCAGAGGGAGCGCGGGACGGCATAGTTGGTGCCGAGGTTGAGGAGGGTTTTCTGTTGGACCGAGGAGCCGGAGCGGACGGACTGGACGAGGCGGAAGCAGAAGCCGGGCTGGCCGCGGACGGAGTGGGTTTTGGTAGCGCGGATGAACACGGTGGGGGTGCCTATGCCGAGGGTGGCAGAGGCGGGCGGGAGAACAGCCAGTCTAACTGGTGCATGGACAGAGGGTGAAAGTCCCTTGCAGTAAAGGAAAGAGCCAATTCATACTGGCCCGCGAGTCATGCGCAGGCAGCCGTGAGGCGGTCGGTGAAGCGTTGATAGCGGCACGTGTGGGCAGAGTTATGAGCACCGAAAACGTCATCATCTGGAGTGCCGAGGCCGTTCCCGCAGCCGAAGGCAACACCGGCCGACCCGCATTGGCGAGGGACGGACGGGCTCCGCGGTGTCCAAGACCTCAAGGCACGCACGTACGTCCATTACCGGGAACTGGGAGATCTTCACGACGTCCCGGCGGGTCGCCGCCGGGACCGCTGAGGGAAGGCAGATAGCCGAAGCCGAGGATGCACGACGTGAAGAAGTCTGACCCGGGCATAGTAGCGAAGAAGGCGGCGAACAAAGGGGCGCGAGCCCTGGCGGAGTCGCTGGAGCGAAGGGCCGGGACCGAGGGGAATCCGGGAGGCGCTAGCACGGGCCGTACGCAGAGGCGGGGGAGCGTGTCACAGGGCGCCGAGCGGATACGGCAAATCATCGAGAGGAAACCACAGGAGAAACTCACTGCGCTGCTGCACCACGTCACGCCGGAGAGCTTGGCGGACGCCGACCGCGGATTGCAGCGGGAAGCGGCCCCCGGAATGGACGGGATGACATGGGAAAAGTACGGGGAGGGGCTGGAAGAGCGACTGCTGGACCTGCACCGACGCGTACACACGGGAGCGTACCGGGCAACTCCGTCACGGCGGGTGAACATTCCGAAGCCGGACGGGGGCACGCGACCGCTAGGAGTGGCCACGCTGGAAGACAAGATCGTCCAGAAGGCCGTTGTGGACACGATCCTGACGCCGATCTACGAGGCGGTATTCCTTGGATGCAGTTATGGGTTCAGGCCGGGACGGGGGGCGCATGACGCGCTCGACGCGCTGGCTTACGCCATCGACAAGCGCAAGGTCAACTGGATACTGGATGCCGACGTGAGCAAATACTTCGACCGCATCGACCGGGAACAGCTGTTGAGCTTCCTGGCAGTGCGGATCGGAGACAGGCGCTTGCTGCGGCTGCTAACGAAGTGGCTGAACGCTGGGGTCATGGAAGACTGCCAATGGAGCGACACGGGCAGGGGCACTCCGCAAGGGTCGGTGGTCTCACCGCTGCTGGCGAACGTGTACCTGCACTACGTGCTCGACCAGTGGGTGGTCAGGACGTGGCGGCCAACGGAAACCCGGGGCGAGATGATCATCGTGCGGTACGCCGATGATTTCGTGCTGGGGTTTCAGTACCGCGACGATGCGGAGCGCTTCCTCGCCGCGTTGCGGGCACGGTTCGCGCAATTCGGATTGGAGCTGCACCCGGACAAGACCCGGCTACTGGAGTTCGGAAGGTACGCGGCAGCGAACCGGAAGAAACGAGGGCAGGGGCGACCCGAGACATTCGACTTCCTGGGATTCACGCACTATTGCAGGCGAACCCGGAAAGGCGGTTTCGGACTGGGGCGCAAGCCAATCGCGAAGCGCGTGCGACGCACACTGCAAGCGGTCGGGGGAAAGCTGCGCAAGCGCATGCACGCCGACAAGGTGGCCACGGGGAAATGGCTGGGGCAGGTGCTGAACGGATGGCTGAATTACTACGCCGTCCCGACCAGCTACCGGTCACTGGACCAGTTCACGATAGCGATGAAGCGGCACTGGCTGCGAACCCTCCGCAGGAGATCGCAACGAGACCGCCACAGCTGGGACGCCTTGGAGGCACTGTGCGACAAACTATGGCCCGAGACGAGGATCAGACACCCATGGCCGGCTCAGAGATTCGCCGTTAAACACCCGAGGTAGGAGCCGTGTGCCCTAACGGGCACGCACGGAACTGTGCGGGGGGTGCGCGGCAACGCGCATCCCTACCGCGAAGAAGTCAAGGACAAATTGAAACCTTATTAATTACTTGGCACTACATCGAGCTAGACAACTCATAATACAATAACAAATGAAATATATAGCGAATACACAACATCCGATCGACGAATAGTGGCGTGTTTCCGGCTACGGTCGACTCAGCGAAAAGCCCCAAGGCCGATCGTTTCCCGAGATTCTGGCGAACCAGGGATAGACGCCGCCGAGGCGCTCGCGGCGGGCGCGGTGCTGCCGGACGGCGGCGAGCAGGAAGGGGTACACCGAGACGTGCAGGAGGTCGCCGAGTTCCTGGTCGGTGAAGCCGTCCTCGGATTCGCCGAGCAAGCGCTCGACGGTGGCGGTCAGGGAGCCGTCGCGGGAGAAGTGGATGTCGCCGATGGAGAGCAGGCCGAAGCGGTCGAAGCGATCGGGGTCGCGGTCGGTGTAGAAGCGGCCGTTGTGGTTGTAGCTGCGGAGGTGGCGGACCTGGCGGAGGTAGCGGAAGGTGGTGGCCCGGGAGGCTTGGCCGAGGGCATGCTGGAGTTGTTCGAGAGTGACGGGAACCAAGCTAAATCACTGGGAACCAAGGGGTTCGGTGTCGGAAAATGACACAGTATGCGGAACTGGGATGCGGGTAAATCCAGCTATATCAACAGATTCTCAATCTCTAACCGAATCCTGACGCGGTAGATTGCAACAGGTTCAAACACGCAGCCTGTACTCCTTGTTGACCGGATGCTACAGGATTAGCCCGGGCTGAAGTCCTTGACCGCAGGGCTGGGACCTTCTAGGCGAGCCGTTTCCGGATGCCTTCATACCCCCTCGGCACGAGCCGTTGCCCGTCTCAAGCGGATGCGGGCTGGTGCGAACGGGGAGACTCGAACTCCCACGGGTTGCCCCACTAGAACCTAAATCTAGCGCGTCTGCCAATTCCGCCACGTTCGCCCGAGGCGCGCGGCCAGCCTGGATTGGGCCCCTCACCTCACCTTCATCCTACTGGACGGAACTGCTGTCGGCAGGCGAAACGGTCACGCATCTAGCTCAACCTGACAACGCTGCTCCGGCGCGGTCGAACGGCACAGGAACCGCCGTCGTGGCGTGCGGCTCGACCTCCAACCGCAAGGTGCGCTCTGCGACATCCAGATCGCGCCTGCCCAGCAGATTGATCCAGAACTCCGGCGTAATGCCAAAGTAGCGCCCGAGGCGAAGCGCGGTATCCGTCGAAATCCTGAGGCGTCCAAGCACCACGTCGTTCAGCCGCAGTCGCGGGATCTTGAGCGGACGGGCAAGCCGCTACGCGCTAGGCGCCAGCGGGGTCAGCCACCGAGCGCTTGGCCGCGAAACCCCTGATCAGGGCCCACCGCAACGGACAAGTGTATGTACTGCCAATCGCTATGATCGCCCCTTGAGCGCGAGCGACTGGGTTTCGGCCCCCGATGAACGGCCATTCTTCGACTGGTAGCGCGGACCAAGAGGCCACCGTCAGGGGCAAGTCCCGCACCTTTGAGCGGCAATGCGCCAGAGACGGGATTCAGGGTTCGGATGCCAGTTTGGTCGGCCCGTCGCAATATTTGTGTGCGACCGGAGCGGAAGCGCAGGCAGGGCCCCGAATCGCAAATGGACAGGAACGCGGGAGTGAGGAAACCCGATTCCACCGTGGTCGCCGGCATCCGCGTCGGCAAGGTCCGGACGCGACGTCCACCTCCTCGACGCAAGCATTGCGGATGCCCGCACTACCGCGATTTCAATGCCGCGTGCAACGTGCGCCGTGGAAAGGCGTTTTCTTCTAGCGGGTGCGAACCCCGCGCAACAACTGTCGCTCCGGTTGGTAGCAGCCAGGGCGGTTCGTGGAGGCAACGAAATGGACTGAAGCACTCTGGCGTCAAAGGGCCGCGTTAGGCGGTTCAGCGACCATGCGGGCGAGAACGCGAGTAAACGCCGAGCAGGCCTCGAAAAGCATGATGCGGAGGCTGACCCGCCGTTGTATCGGGGAAGGCTGCCAGCGACCGGGAAGCGAGCGACACAAGCACCGGTCGTCTCCGCCGGGGTATTGGCGCTGGCACGCATGGAAGAGGAAGGGAACAGCAACACGGGAAGCCCTGCCGGTGGCGTGCACGCGCCAAACCGGAATCCCGCAAGGGACAGGCCGGGCCGGGCAGGGTGGCGGAGAGGTCCGTACTACCGGAGAGGCCGGGTAACGCCGGCGGAGGGAAGGGACCGCAGGTGAGGAGAGGTGAGTGAAAGCGCGAAGGACACCGGGAGTGGCATCGCCTAGGACCCCGGCATTGCGTTCGAGAGGGCTGGAACCACCGCATGCGAAAGCGAAGGGAAGCGAATGCAGGAACGAGCGCAAGCCGGACCGCAGGCGCAGGCGGCAGGGCGTGAACAGGCCTGCCGCCGGGTGCGGCGACCGCCGGGAAGAGGCCGGGGGCGTGCGACTCCCGCGACGCGGACGGTATCACCGGACGCGCCATTCCCGTCGGAGCCGGATCTACCCGTGGGCGAGCGGCATGATCCCACTGGAGAGCCCAGTGCCGGAAATCGGCACGCTGGGTTCGGTGAGCGGGGAGCGGAAACGTGGCTAGGCACGAGGGTCAGTGAGGCACCTACAGATGGCGAAAGCCGTAGGAACAACCCCAAAACAGCTACTGCCTTTTGCTAAGGTGCGCGCGTCGCTCCCCGACTCTACATTCTCGTGAGTGGTTTGGAGCCCTGAAACCGGACGGGAATGCTCCCGGAAAGAAGGGGCAAGAGAAGAGCGGCGACCTGCGGAACCGTCAACGAGATCGTACGCCGGCGTTCCTGCGTTGAACGGTCTGTCCGGTGGCTTTGAGCCCGTACGAATGCAATTTCCTAAAATAGCCTGCATGTCCGATCACACTGCGGTCCTCAAGAACGCGCTATCCGCTGGCGAGGGCGTCCTGCGCCTCGCCCCCTGCTGGGTCCCTCGATCCTTCCTCATGCCGGGTGGGCGCCTCAAGCTCCACCCTTCTGACATCTACGCCTTGGGGGCGCATCGGGGCGGCATAGACGAGCGTTGGTTCTCATCCACCACACAAGCTGACAACGGTCCCGGGACGCCCGAAGACGAAGGGCTCAGCTACATCGTTGCTGCCAATGGCAAGGGCAGCGCCAAGAAGGTGCTGCTCAAGGAGGGAATCGACGAATTCGGAGATGAGTTCCTCGGCGCGGACGTGATGAGCGCTCAGGGTGGCTGGAACGTGCTGTGCAAGTTCTTCGATAACCTCGGTCCGATTCCCCATCACATGCATCAGGACGAGGAGGCTGCCGCGCGGGTTGGTCGGCGTGGCAAGCCGGAGGCCTACTACTTTCCACCCCAGTACAACTACAAGGAGAACAACTTCGCCTACACGTTCATGGGGCTCGAGCCGGGCACCACAAAGGACGATGTGTGGCGCTGCCTGGAGCGTTGGAACGAGGGCGACAACGGCATTCTCTACCATTCGAAGGCCTACAAGCTCAAGCCCGGCACGGGCTGGCAGATCCCTGCCGGTGTGCTGCACGCTCCCGGTTCGGCGGTGACGTACGAGCCGCAGGTCAACTCGGATGTGTTCGGCATGTTCCAGTCGATGGTGGAGGGCCGCGCTGTTCCGTGGGACCTGCTCGTGAAGGATGTCCCGGCCGAGCATCATCATGACCTCGAATACATCATCGGGATGCTTGACTGGGAGGCAAACGTCGATCCGAATTTCATGCAGAACAGGTTCTTCGAGCCGCTCCCTGTTCGCCCGGAGGAGGAAATGGCCGAGGCTGGATTCAGCGAGTCGTGGGTGACGTATTCGACACAGTACTATTCCGCCAAGGAGCTGACCGTGTTTCCGGGTCGGACTGTTACAGTGACCGACGCGGCGGCCTATGGCCTGATCGTTACCCAGGGGCGTGGTTCGATCGGGGTGTGGGACGTGCACACCCCGGCCATGATCCGGTACGGCGAACTTACCGCCGATGAGTATTTCGTGACTGCAGGGGCGGCCGGTGCCGGAGTGCGGATCACGAATGGCAGTCCCGAGGAAAACTTGGTGATGCTCAAGCACTTTGGTCCTGACAGCCCCGATGCGCGGGCCCTAGTGCGCTGAACGGCTACGTGCCTTGCAATGCACCTTGGTTGTCTGGGAAGCGCTCCCACGTAGACCGGGCGTGATTCGAGAATTGGAGCGAAACGGGAACTTCGGGACAGTTCCGCGCACGACCTGGACATCTGACAGTCACCTGGAAGAAGCACTCGCGGAGCCTTTCCTCAGGAGGGCATTTCCAAGGCAGGGGAAGATCCGTCGAGCCTCGGCTGCAAGGTGGTCGAGGCTTGGCCCAGCGGGCCTTGTCGGGGCCGTTGAAAGCCGCTGCATGCGGCCAAGACCGCTTCGACCTCGATCAGTGCATCGCGCGCAGCGGCCCGTTGAAGTTGTTGCAATCCGCTTGCTTGCAACCCCATCCAAGCCGAGGCTCCAATCAATAAATCTTATGGCTCCCACCGCGAAGGCTGATGGGCAGAACCGCCATGTTACAATCGCTGTTTCGCACATGCCTCGCGAGCTGTCGTGCCCGGGCCTGTGCTGGTTAATCAATCCATTTCCTGGAGGTATACAGGAGGAGCTTATGGCAACGAAACGAACTCCCGCTGAAGTCATTGCATTCGGCAAGGAGAACGACGCCCAGATCTTGGACTTGCGGTTTTCGGACATTCCGGGACTTTGGCAGCATGTCTCTTATCCGATTGGGATGCTGGAGGAGGAGAGCTTTGAAGACGGCTTCGGTTTCGACGGCTCCTCGATCCGTGGCTGGCAAGCGATCAGCGAGTCCGACATGCTGATCCTGCCCGATTCCAACACGGCGTTCATGGATCCATTCACCGAGGTCTCGACGCTCTGTCTCATTTGCAACATCGTTGATCCGATCACGAAGCAGCACTACGAGCGCGACCCGCGGTGGATCGCTCAGAAGGCGGAGAAGTACCTCCAGTACACCGGTGCCGGAGACACGGCTTTCTTTGGTGCCGAGGCTGAGTTTTTCCTGTTCGACAACGTCAGCTACGACTCGTCGTACAACTTTGGTTTCTACAAGGTGGACTCGGAAGAGGGCCGCTGGAATTCCGGCCGCAAGGACAACAACCTCGGTTACCGTCCGCGCTACAAGGAAGGCTATTTCCCAGTCCCGCCGACCGACCACTTGCAGGACATCCGGACGGAGATGGTGCAGGTGATGGAGCAATCCGGCATCAACATCGAGTGCCATCACCACGAAGTCGCCACCGGTGGCCAGTGCGAGATCGACCAGCGCTTCGACACCCTGGTGCTTTCGGCGGACAACATGATGCTGTACAAGTACATCGTTCGCCAGGTTGCCTTCGAGCACAACAAGTCGGCGACATTCATGCCGAAGCCTCTTTGGAATGACAACGGCTCGGGCATGCACACGCACCAATCGATCTGGAAGGACGGCGTCCCAACCTTCGCGGGCGACGGGTACGCAGGGTTGAGCGAGAGCGCGCTGTATTACATTGGCGGCCTGCTGAAGCACTCGCCGGCACTGGCGGCAATCGTAGCCCCCACCACGAACAGCTACAAGCGCTTGGTGCCGGGGTTCGAGGCTCCGGTCAGCTTGGCGTACTCGCGGCGGAACCGTTCCGCGGCATGCCGCATTCCGATGTATTCTCCGAACCCGAAGACCAAGCGGGTGGAGTTGCGTTATCCCGATCCGTCCTGCAATCCCTACCTGGCGTTCGCAGCATGCCTGATGGCGGGCCTGGACGGAATCCAGAACAAGATCGACCCGGGCGAAGCGATGGACAAGGATATCTACGATCTGTCGCCCGAGGAACTCGCCAACGTGCCGGCGCTGCCGGAGGACTTGTCCGGCTCGCTGAACGCGCTCGAGCGGGATCACGACTTCCTGACGCAAAACGATGTGTTCACGGAAGAACTGATCACGAGCTACATCGACTACAAGCGGTCAGCGGAGGTCGACGAGGTTCGCCAGCGGCCGCATCCGTACGAGTTCTCGCTCTACTACGACATCTAGGCGCGTCCCCCTCGGGACGCATTCACGGCCGAGAGCTCTCGCGGGCTCTCGGCCACTCTCATTCAGCGGAGCAGCTCGCGGTGGATGCTCATCGCTTGGTCACCCAGATCGGACTTGACCAGGCGACGTTGCCGTCCGCTTGCTCCACGCGCACATAGTAGTAGTGCTCTCCAGGCGCGAGGGACTGCTCGCGGAATTCAAACTCCATCCGCTCCCCGGCGCCCCCGCGCGTGTGGATGTAGCTGTTGTCGCGCACGACAGCGACTTCCTTGATGTCGTTTGTGCCACGCACGACCGCTCGTATTGTGGGGATCTCCGATGTTGCCAACTCGTCGCCTTGAATCCACTCGCCGTCAGCCACTCGCAGTCGGTAGTCAAGGATGATGTTGCTGGTGGCGGCGTAGGTGTGCCGCTGGCGCATGGCGTCGACTAGGCCTCGCCGCGAGAAGTCCTCGGAGATCACCATGGCATATGAGGTGTGGGTAGAGACATGGTCGGAGCTTGCCTGGACGCCTAGCTTGTACCCCTTCTGCCAGGCTAGCCACACGAATCCCTTCGGCCGGTATCCGCCGGCCCACAGATCGTTTCGCGCTTCGGAGGAAGCCAGCGGGGCGCCCTCGTGCTCGGCTGAGGTCCGGGCGCCTTGGAAGATTTCGACTATGGGTTCCAGTTCGGGGTCGTTGTCGCGCCAGTCGGTTCCCATTGTCGTGTGGGAGGTGTGCGAGGTTGCGATGCCTCCTTGCTTGCGGAGCGCCTCGTACAGGAACGGCCCGGTACTCGACTGCCTTTCCTCCGGCGTGATTGGGATTGGCCTGTTGCCCCGCTCGGCAAAGACGATATTGCGGTGTCCGTTGGGGTACGACAGGCTTCGCTCGTATCCGAAGAGGGTCACGAACCGCCCGGGCACGTGGAACATGTCCTCGGCCTTCTCGGTCCGCCACCAGTTGTACTCGGTGTCTTGCCCGCCTTTGTGGTCGGTCACGAGGAAGAAATCCATGGCTGCGGCGTCCATCATGTAGCGAAACGCTGCATAGAGCGAGCCGTCGCCGGATCCATCGAGCGAGATATCCGTATGGCGATGCATGTCGCCTCGATAGATCTTGAATCGCTTGCCGCCGGAGTTGATGGTGTAGTTCCGGATGGCAGCGACCTGCTCTGCCTCCCGCGGCTCGAGTGGCAGCATTGCCGGACTCTCCTTGCCTCTAGGTCCGAGCATTGCAGGCTCGATGCTCTCGCCGCTGAACTGGCCCGAGATCTCGGCGAAGAGAATCTGGTTGTCCGAGGGATAGTGCCCGAAGGTCGGCCCGCCCCAGAGCCTCTGGTCTGTCGTCCAAGACGCGTACATCTCGCCATCCGAACCCGGGAGACATTCCAGCGGCCCCTCATTCCGGCCCACGCTCTCGGGAACGCCGAACGGGTCCGCCCACTCTCCCCCGGAGTAGTAGGTGGCCATGACCTCCCACTTGCCGCCTGCAGCCCATAGCGATTCCGGTTTGGTAGCGCGCACTCTAGGGCGTAGCAGGAGCCACATCCGGCCCCTGCTGTCTGGCGCGAGCTGCGGCGTTTGGATGTACCGCTGAACACTCGGACGGAATCGGCGGTTCACGTCGTCGAGTGGCTCCAGCCACTCGCTGCCGTTCCAAACGACTACGCGACTGGTGCGCGATTGATAGATTCCGGCCCCTCCCCGCAGCAGGAAGCCGCTATCCTTGCCCCAGTTTTCTTCGGATTCGTCGTACGCGATCCAGATCCGGTCCCGGGCATCGACCGCAATGCTGGGACTGCCATGGTATCTCCGTGTGTCGGTGACCTTCATCAGGTCTCCGGCACGGTTATCGCTCACCGACCGCATCCGGATGTTGTAGCTGCCGCCTTCGTAGCTGTCCCAGGCTACCCAAGCGGTCCCGTTGGTGTCCGTGGCGATGTCCGGATTCCATTCGTTTGCCATCGCTCCGGGGTGGCTCAAAGGGATCTCCGCAGACCACTCGGAGCCGTTGAAGGACTTGTAGTAGATCGCTGAGAAGCCGAGTCGCGCAGACTGCCAGGCGAGGTGCATCGTCCCGTCACGGTCGCTCGCAAGGGCGGGAAAGAGATTGTTGCCCGAACCGGATGCGATCGCTTGAGGGGCACTCCACGTCTCGTTCGAACGCTGCGTGTGCATTAACCGCCAGGACCCCTCGAACCGCTGTGCCCAAACCAGATGCAGGGAGCCGTCCAGGTCACATGCGGCGCCCAGCCCTTGCAGATCGCCGTACGCGCCTTGGACACGGCGGATTTCCCCCCACGATCCGTTCGACCTGTCGCGCACGAAAACTTGGTCGTTTTCGTCCTTGTAACCAATCCAGGCCAGTGCGAGCGTGCCGTCGCCAGCGAGCGCCATGGCGGCGTAGTCGTCTTCGAACTCATCTGTCGTGACTGCCTCGACAGGCGGTACCCGCCGCAACTCGACGCGAGTCGAAAGGATGTGCATTGCGTCCGAAGGCGGCAAGTTCGTTGGTTTGAACGAGAAGTCCCCGTTTACCGTCTTGACTGAAACGGTTGCATCGTCGGGCGCGCGGTAGTAGAGGGTGACCCCGACAGTCTGGACGCGGGTGACGTGTGGGAATGGGAGTTCGTGTGGGTGCATCCCGCCCGTAGACCGCACCCACGGATCGGTCCGGGCAACCCAGGAATGGTCCGGGGCGATCGATTCGCCTTCCTTGAACTGATGGCCGCGCAAGCCAATGATCTCGCCCTTGTCGAGGCCGAGCGAGCCGTTCCACTGCGTGGGCTCGGAGTCCTTGATGCCGAACTCGATGTTGAGTGCCCTCAACGGGAGCCTCTGAGCGAACGATGGAGAGGCAATGCCCATCACTAGCAGGGTGACCGCGAGACGTGTCATAAACGCCACCATTATGCCCGCTGCGCATCGAGCGACCCAGCGACCCGGGCGAATTGACGACCGATCGTGAAACGTCTATGCTTCATAGCGTGTGTTGGGGAGCCTTGCTGCTGGCTTTAGGGGCGGGCATCCTTTCCGCGCAGGAGGTCGAGAGCAACCCATTTCACGAAGACCCAGCAGCCGCTGGTCTAGGTAAGGCGTCTTTCCGCACGCGTTGCTCGGGCTGCCACGGGCTCCGCGCCGAGGGGGGCCGGGGTCCGGCACTCAATCGCGGCGAGTTCGCGGCCGGCGAGACTGACCTCGATATCTACCGGGTGATCGCTGACGGCGTGCCGGGGACTGAAATGCCCGGTTTCGGGAGTCGCAACACAGAAGATAGCATCTGGCGGATCGTCACCTTCCTGAGGACGTTCGAGGCATCTGCGAGTGACCGGATCGACGGCAATTCCGGTCTTGGCAAGGAAATCTTCTGGAATCAGGCTGGATGCGGTAGCTGTCACCGCGTTGGCTCAAGCGGGGGCAGGTTCGGGCCGGACCTTACCCGGATCGGTCGCGCGCGCAGCGTGGAGCACCTGCGGGCCTCGCTGCTCGATCCCGACCAGGACCTGCCGCGCGGATACTACGTTGTGGAGGTCGTCACTCGCGACGGGCAAATGATTCGCGGTATCGGCGTGGGCTACGACGGTTTCTCGGCGCAGGTCACCGACGCCGCCGGTAACCTGCATTCGTTTCTCCGCGAGGAAGTGCAGTCGATGTCGAGGGAGTTCGCATCTCTGATGCCGGACGGTTATAGCGACAGCCTGACGGACGACCAGCAACGGCACTTGCTCACCTACCTGCAAAGCCTGCGCGGCGAGGAGCAAACGGAATGAGAGTGCTGTTTCTAGTGAGTGTTTTCTTCGTCGCGTGCGCACTCGTGCAGGGGCAAGTGGACGAAGCGGCTTTGAAAGCTGCCCACCAGGATGACGAATCCTGGCTGATGTACGGGCGCAACTACTCCGCCTGGCGCTATTCGCCGCTGGATGAAATCGACACCGGGAACGTGCACACGATCACTCTAGCCTGGATTTTCCAGTCCGGCGTGAGCGGAAAGTTCCAGACGACGCCCTTGGTACGGGACGGCGTGATGTACGTAACTGGTCCGTCGAACCACGCGTGGGCGCTGGATCTCAAGACCGGGCACGAGCTCTGGCATTACTCCGAGCCGGTACCGGAGGGTGCTGTGGGTTGTTGCGGAAAGCCGAACCGAGGCTTTGCGATTCTGGGCGACCGGCTCTTCAAGGTCAACTTCCAAGCGACCCTGGTTGCCTTGGACGCGAAGACCGGAGAGGTGCTCTGGGAGGTCGAGACGGCGGACTACCGCCAGGGCTATTCCAACACCGTGGCTCCCTTGATCGTCAAGAACATGGTGGTCGTTGGCATCGCTGGAGCCGAATACGGTACACGTGACTTTCTTGATGCCTACGATGCCGAGACAGGTCGTCGAGTCTGGCGGTTCTGGACAGTGCCCGGTCCTGGCGAACCCGGGAACGAGACATGGGGCGGTGACTCTTGGAAGCGTGGCGGGGCGTCGACCTGGATCACCGGGAGCTACGATCCAGACCTGGATCTGATCTACTGGGGAACGGGCAACCCGGGACCCGATCTTGACGGTTCCCCGCGTCCAGGTGACAACCTCTACAGCGATTCCATGATCGCGCTAGAGGCCGACACGGGCAAGTTGCGCTGGCATTTCCAATTCACCCCCCACGACCTGCATGACTGGGACGCTGTTGCCGATCCGGTCCTGGTGGATCTGGAAGTCGACGGCGAGCCCCGGAAGGGGCTGATCCATGCCAACCGGAACGGCCACTTCTACGCGCTCGACCGCACTAGCGGCGAGTTCCTGGTCGGCAGGGCTTATACCGAGGTCACCTGGGCCGACGGTATCGGTCCGGACGGCCGTCCGATCTTGATCCCCGGACACGTGCCTACGGACGAAGGCACGCTGACGTGTCCCGGTCTAGGCGGGGGGCATAACTGGCACGCGACGTCTTTCAGCCCCCTGACCGGCCTGTACTATTTCAACAGCGGCGATGGCTGCCAGATCTACCACAGTGCAAGTCAGGAGTTCGCCGAGGGCGAGTTCTACTTCGGCAGCGCAATGGAGAACGTGTCTGGCGGGCCGCGGGAGGGCTCGATACTCGCTGTCGAGCCTGCCACTGGCGACATCCGATGGCGCTTTCCCTTGGTCAGCCCGCCGTCGAGCGGATTGCTGTCAACCGGGGGAGGGCTGTTGTTCGCCGGTACCAGCGAGGGCTATTTCTTCGCTCTCGAGGCCCGGACCGGGAAGCCGCTGTGGCGCCTGCGGACCGGGGGTTCGGTGCAGGCGCCAGCCGTTACCTACCGCTTTGGCGGCCGGCAATTCGTCGCCACGGCTTCAGGCACTGCCATTTTCGTATTCGCGCTACCTCAGTAGGTGCAGCAGCTCCCGGGCGCACTTCACCGGTCGATCCTGTATGCTCAATGTTCACGGGGCAGCGCGCAAATGTCGCAAGTTTTCGACGCGCAATGCTGGCCTGCACCTGCTTTGGAGGTTAGGGAATGAACGCTGATATGGAATTCGGATCTGTTCGAGATATGCTCGGGCGTGTTTTTGGAGGCGGCATCGGGCCGATTGTTGGGCTCCTGGCCCTTGTGTTCCTCGGATACAACTCCTTTCAAATCATCGGGGCGGGCGAGAGAGGGGTGGTGTTCTCTACGTTCGGTGGTGTTCAGGAAGGTGTGCGAGGCGAAGGGCTCCAGTTCAAGGTGCCGTTCATTCCGATCGATGTGCGAATCCACAAGGCCGAAACCGACGCTTCAGCATCGTCCAAGGATCTGCAAACCGTGCAGTCCCGCATCGCCCTCAACTACCACATAGCGCCGAGTGAGGCGTCGAAGATCTACCAGGAGGTTGGCACGCTCTACAAGGAGAGGCTGATACAAGGAGAGGCTGATCGATCCTTCGGTTCAGGAGGCAGTGAAGGCGGTGACGGCCCAATTCACTGCGGAAGAGTTGATCACGCGGCGTGCCGATGTTTCCGTGTTGATCAAGGAGATGCTGTCCGACCGGCTTGTGCCGCATAACATTCTGGTAGATGAGTTCAACATCGTTGACTTCAATTTCTCGAGTGTGTTCAATCAGGCAATCGAGGCCAAGCAGACCGCCGAGCAGGATGCGCTAAGAGCTGAGCGGGACTTGGACCGTATCAAGATCGAAGCGACGCAAACGATCACTACCGCCCAAGCCGAGGCTGAGTCCCAGAGGCTCCAGCGAGAAACGCTCACGGACGAACTCCTGCAATTCCGGGCTATCGAGAAATGGGACGGGGTCTTGCCGCAGGTTGTCGGTGGCGCAGTTCCATTCATTAACCTGGACACGATCACCGCGAAGTAGCTCGCGAGCCCGCAGCCTAGGCCGCGGCTCGTTCGGCTTCCTGCATTGCGCGCAAGGCGTTACCGCCCATCACCTTCGCCACGTCCTCGTCTGAAAAGCCGCGGTCCTTCATCTCCGCGATCAGGTTCGGGGTCTTGCCGATGTGCTCCAGGCCGGCCGGAAGCTTGAGCCCCACGCTGTCGAAGTCGGAGCCCAGTCCGACATGATCTATTCCCGCGACAGTGGCTGCGTGCTCGATGTGGTCGACGAGGCGGCTGAGCGGTGGCACACCGATCAGGTCGACCTCCGCCAGGTTGAGCTTCCAGAGTTCCTCGGAGAGGCGTTGCAGGTCGCCCCCGAACTCCTTCCGCACAGCTGATCTCTTCTGACCGATCTGTTGGAGCTCAAAGAAGCGGGCCCGGTGCTCATCATCGAGCATGGCTGTGTAGTAGGCGATGCCGAGGACGCCCCCGTTCTGCGCCAGCGCCTTGAGCATCTCGTCTGTGAGGTTCCTGGGGTGATCCGCCACGGCGCGGCATGCTGCATGCGTGTTCAGCACAGGAGCTGCTGACGTTTCGATCGTGTCGAAGAAAGCACGCTCAGAAGCGTGTGACAGGTCGGCCAGCATTCCCAGTCGGTTCATCTCGCGAACGATTTCTCTGCCTTGATCCGTCAATCCTTCCGGCCCGTCGGGGTATTCCGCAGCACCAACCCAAGGAGTGTTGCCACTGTGAGTGAGGCCCAGATAACGTGCGCCCAGGCGGTACAGCTGCCGGAGCACTTCGATGCTCGAGTCGATCATGTGCCCGCCCTCTACGCCAAGGAGGACACCGATCTTGTTCTCGCGGTGCGCTCGCAGTACGTCGTCGGACGTTGTCGCGAGAAACATGTCGTCCGGGTGCCGTCTGACCTCCTCGACGATAACGTCAGTGATCCGGAGGGCGTTCTTGACCGATTCCAACGGTGTGCTGTTGCGAGCGGAACTGAACACGGCGAAAAACCCCGCAGTGAGACCGCCCTGGCGCATTTTGGGAATGTCAACCTGGCTGTATTCCGGACTCTCTCCCAAATTGAGGCCCTCCGAGACCAACCGCGAAGGCGTGTCGATGTGCAGGTCAAGGTAAAGCGGCCCCGTGGCAGCTGAGGGTTCCTCGGGGGCAGGCTCTGAGGCGGTGCTGCAGGCACCTAGGAGAGCGGCGGTTGACAGGCCGAATTCACGTCTGTTGAACATGGCTATCAGATTGTACTTGATTCCCCCGATACCAGCTTCGCCCCAAGTCCTCGCCCTGAGCGATAGCGCGCTCTTCACCCTTGCCCCTTGAGGTGATCGCACCTTCCGAATCCGAGGAGGAACGGGTGTGGTCTACGCCGGACTGCAGAATGTCACGGGTCGCACGAACCCGGCTGGTGGCAGCTGGAACCAGTTGACGAACCAACCCTCGGTGAACGTAGGTCAGGGTCGGTTCGTGCTGGTTGGCATGGAATTCTCCTCTTGAGTGCTGGATCCCGCAGGGCGCTCCGCGCATCCCGGATCGGGTTCTTCGGCCTCGCACTGGTACGGGACACTTGCGGGCGTGTAGGGAGACTGAGCCTGTTTGCGCAGACTTCGGGGCATCCGGAAGTCAGGAGACAGGTAGTGCCGAGTCAGAAGCCGCTTCGATTCTCTTGCGCAAGCACGCGAAAAACTTGTCAGCAATCACTTTTGCTGTTCCTGCCAGCAGGCGTTGCCCCACTCGCGCCACAGGTCCTCCCACTTGTGCCTTTGCCTGCACCGAAATCGAAGTGGCCGTATCACTCTTTTCGATTGCCACGCGAGCTTCTCCTGTGGCGAAACCGGCATTGCCGCGTCCCTGGACCTGCATCACGTAGGATGACGGCCGGTCCAGGTCGCGAAGCTCGACGGTACCTTTGAAACGGCTCTTGATTGCCGCAACTCCGACTGTCATCGTGGCTCGGTATCGGTTGTCGCCCAGCCGCTCCAGCGATTCGCATCCAGGCAGGCAGGATGCAACCGTTTCCGGGCGGGTCAACGCGTCGAATACGGTTTCCGGCGTCGCGTCTACGTCATAGCGGCTGTGAAACTCCATGGTGGTCGTACTCCGATGGTTTGATTTCTGACTCGCCCGGTCGAGTCCGGCTGGGTGCTTCCTAGCCTAACCAAATGCTGCAGTGTCCTCCCAGGCAAGTGCAGCGGGGGCGCCACTTTGGTCGCCGTCGCAGTGCCTTTCCAATTGGAGTCTGGGGCGTCAGCGAGTTCAGGCTCCTCGCGACAGGGTATTGAGGTGTGCCCCGAGCCGATCGAGGCTTGCTAGATTATGGACTGGCAGGAAGTCGTCAATATAGGGCAGGGCAGCCTGCAGCCCTCTGGTCAGGGGTTCGTAGCGGGGATCGCCCAATAGCGGGCTGAGCCAAATCAAGCGATGGCAGGACCGCTGTAGTCGTGCAATCTCGTGGCCGAGAGACTCGGGGTTCCCGCGGTCCCAGCCGTCAGATACCAGTAGGACGATCGCCCCATTCCGGCGAATGCGACGCGCCCACTGCATGTTAAAGACGCGCACGGCATCGCCAATGCAAGTGCCTCCGGACCAGTCGGGCACGAGTCGACCGATTTCACGCAATGGGTTGCTTCCACGCCGTCCGCGCAGCTTTTTCGTGATTCGGGTAAGCCGGGTCGCGAAGACGAACGATTCGACGCTACGCAGGTTGCCGGTCAGGCAGCAGGCGAACCATAGCAGCATTCGCGTGTATCGCTCCATCGAGCCACTGATGTCACAAAGCAGCACCAGGGGACGGGGAGCTGTGTTGCGAACCCGCATTGGCAGCGGTGCCGGGTCGGCTTCCCGCCACGCGAACCGAGCTAGCAGCTTGCGCAGGTCGGCCGAGGTCCCCCTGCCCGCCGCTACCCAGCGCTTTGTCTTCCTGTGCTCCGGCCGCCAACGCATTTCACGGAGGAGGCGAACGGCTTGGGCAGTCTCTTCGGCAGTAAAGTTCTTGAAGTCCTTCTGGCGCAGGACCTCTCGTTGGCTATAGGTGGCGATTTCGACACGTTCGACTCGCGTGTCTGCTTCCGAATCGACGGAATCGGCTTTTCCGGACAGCGATTCCATTTCGACAGTGGGCTCTCCGAAGCGCCGCTCGCTGCCTAGAGGTCGCAGGTCCAGCTTGGTGCTCGTTCCGGACGGTCCGCTCCAAAACACCCGGAAGGCCCGGTCGAACACCTGGAGGTCTTCTGCCCGGCGGACGAGGATTGCCCGCAGCGCTAGCCGGAAATCGTCTTTCTTCCCGATGTCGATGCACTGCGCCGCCCGTGCGGCTTCTACCGTGCTGCCCGACGACACCGCGATGCCGAGAGACCGGAGCAACCGGGCGAATTCCGCTAGGTTTTCGAGGAGGTAGCCCATCCGGTCGCAGGCTCCTGGCCGGCATAGCTGGCACGAACGCCGCGATGGCGGGCTCGATCGAGCATCGCCCTCACGGGGTCGCCGCGCACGGTGTGGATATCCTCTTGATTCTTCAAGAGGATACCGAGCGTTTCATCGATGCGTTCCGGGCTTACGCGGTTGTCATTGAGTGCCACGAGGGCCGCGACCCAGTCCAGCGTCTCCGACACCCCTGCCTTCTTGTAGAGGTCCGCCTGTCTCAGTTCCTGGACGAACGCGGTGGCCTGCTCGCTGAGAGTGCGTGCTGCACCCGGAACCTTGGCTTCGACGATCCGAAGCTCCTTCTCGAAGTCGGGGTAGTCGATCCAGCAGTAGACGCAGCGCCGCTTGAGAGCGTCGTGAAGCTCTCGCGTTCGGTTGGATGTGATCAGGATTATCGGAGGCTTCGACGCGCGGACGGTCCCGAGTTCGGGGATCGTCACCTGGAAGTCCGAGAGCATCTCGAGCAGGTACCCCTCGAATTCCTCATCGGCGCGATCGAGTTCATCGATCAGCAGGACTGGAGCCGGTCCGTCATGCGCGAGTGCGCGCAGCAGTGGCCGTTCAATGAGGAATTCCCTCCTGAAGAGCTCCTTGGCTGCGGCCGTCCGGTCGAGCTTGCCTCCGTCGCGCATCAGCTGGATTTCCAAGACCTGCCGGGCGTAGTTCCACTCGTAGACCGCTTGATGGACATCGAGGCCTTCGTAGCACTGCAGGCGAATCAACTCCCGGCCGAGGCAGCGGGCCAGCGCCTTGGCCACCTCGGTCTTGCCGACACCAGCCTCGCCCTCCAGCAGGATCGGCCTACTGAGCCGCAGCGCCAGATACAACGCTGTTGACAGCGGGCGATCGGACACGTAGTCCTCTTGTGCCAGCAACAACTCCAGTTCGTCAATGGAGCCGGGAATCGGCTTCGAATCGCACATGGAAGCGATCTGCTGTCTAGCCGCTCCTTGAGGCGGCCGCTGACAGAGCGCGCCGGACCCATACGTGGGCGACTGCCTTGCGGTACCCTGCGGAGGCGTAGACATCGCCTAGCACTTCGTCGTCGTCGAGAGACTCCGCTGCCGCCCGAGAGGCGCTCGCGATGGCCTCGTCGGTCAGGGACTGCCCGACTAGTGCCTGCTCGACAGCTTCTGCGCGTACCGGCACGGGACAGAGGCCGCCCATCACGACGCTTGCTGCCGTGCAGATTCCGTTGGTGGCAGCAAGCTTGGCCGCTGCTCCTATAACGGAATACCGGGAGGCCGGGTGCGCGAACTTGGCATACGCGGAGCCTTCACCTGCAATCGCTTCGGGCAATTCCACGGCGGTAAGGATCTCATCCTCGCCAAGCGCCGTCGACATCAGCCCCTCGAAGAACTCCGGCGCTCCAAGACGGCGTTCGCCCCGGGGCCCGGCGATCATGAATTCGGCATGCAGGCAAGACAAGACCTGGGGCAGGTCGGATGCGGGATCTGCGTGGGCGACATTCCCCCCGATCGTGCCACGGTTGCGGACGGCCGGGTCACCAATCGTTCCGGCTGCTTCCGCAAGCGCTTGGGCGCTCGCTGCGAGCTTCTCCGAAGCGGCCAGTTCCGCATGCGTTGTCAATGCTCCGATGCGGATCGTTCCGGAGTCGCATTCGATCCCGCGCAACGTCTCGACTCGGCCGATGTCGATCAGTGCCGACGGAGCCGCGAACCGCAGTTTGAGGACAGGAATGAGGCTGTGTCCGCCCGCAAGGATCTTGGCGTCGGGATGCTTGCTCAGGAGTTCCGCAGCCTCGGCCACGGATCCGGCGCGGTAGTACTCGAATTCGGGTGCGTACATGGCTTAGCTCCTCCCCTCTGCATCTTGAATGGACTGCCATACGCGCTCGGGCGACAGTGGCATTCTAACCCGCTCCACGCCAAGGGGCTGGAGAGCGTCAATCACAGCGTTGTAGACGGCGGCTGTAGAAGCGATCGTGCCCGCCTCGCCGATGCCCTTCACGCCCAGCGGATGGTGCGGCGACGGTGTAACGGTCGAGTGGACCTCGATGTCCGGGAGGCGGTCGGCACGGGGGATCGCGTAGTCGAGCATGGAGCCGGTGAGCAGCTGGCCTCCTTCGTCATAGACGGCTTCCTCCCACAAGGCTTGCCCAATGCCTTGGACGATCCCGCCGTGGACTTGGCCCTCGACAATGACCGGATTGATCTGAGGCCCGCAGTCGTCGACGGCCACGTACCGCTTCAGCTCGACATGCCCTGTCTCCCGGTCGATTTCGACTACCGCCAGGTGCGCGCCGTAGGGGAACACGAAGTTCGGCGGGTCGTAGAACGAAGTCGCTTCCAGCCCCGGTTCGACTCCTTCCGGCATGTTCCAGGCGACGTTCGCCATTAGCGCGATGTCCTGAATGGTCTTGCTCGAATCGGGCGATCCCTTGACAAAGAACTTCCCGTCCTCGTAGTCCATGTCCTCGACCGCTGCCTCCAGCAAGTGCGCGGCAATGATTGTTGCCTTTTCCCGGATCTTGCGGGCTGCGAGCGCAAGGGCTGCCCCTCCCACCGCAGTTGTGCGGCTTCCATAGGTGCCCCAGCCCATAGGGGTGTTGTCCGTGTCCCCATGGATGACCTTGACATCATCCGGGGACACGCCAAGCTCCCCCGCGACAATCTGAGCGAAAGTGGTTTCTTCGCCCTGGCCATGGGGCGAGGCCCCGATCATGACGTGAACCTTTCCGCTGGGATGGAAGCGCAGGATCGCGCTCTCCCAGAGCCCTCCTTGGAAGCCGATCGCGCCGGCGACCTGGGACGGTCCCAAGCCGCAGATCTCAACGTAGGTGGAAAGCCCGAGGCCGATGTATCGACCGTTCTCGCGCGCCGCGGCCTGGTCGGCTCGCAACTGGTCGTAGCCTGCCTTGTCCAGCAGCTTGTCGAGCGCGCCGGCGTAGTCGCCGCTGTCGTATGTCAGGCCGGTCGCCACGTCGTGCCCATCATCGAATTTCGGGATGAAGTTCCTTCTGCGGACCTCGGCCGGATCCACGCCGAGCTTGGCCGCAAGCAGGTCGACGAGCCGCTCCAGCATGAATGTTGCCTCGGGTCGTCCGGCCCCGCGATAGGCCTCGACCGGAGTGGTGTTGGTATAGAGCCCGTACACGTCTTCATGAATTGCAGGAATGTCGTACACCCCCGATAGCATCAGTCCGTGCAGGATAGTCGGGATGCCTGGAGCCGCCGTGGAAAGGTAAGCGCCCATTCCGGCCCAAACGGTAGCGCGGATGCCAGTGATCTTGCCGTCGGCTGTCGCCGCAAGCTCGACCTCTTGGATGTGGTCCCGCCCGTGCGTGGTGGCTACGTAGTTCTCTGTCCGCGATTCCACCCATTTCACCGGGACGCCAAGCTGCTTGGAGCAGAAGACGGTGATCAGGTCGGCCGGGTAGACTGCGATCTTGCTTCCGAATCCGCCCCCTACCTCGGGCGCGATGACTCTCAACCGGTCCTCCGGGACACCCGTGACAAGCGAGCACAGGAATCTCACAATGTGCGGATTCTGGGTTGTGTTCCACAACGTGAGCTCCCCTGAGGCGGTCTTGTAGCTGGCCAGTGCGGCACGCGGTTCCATTGCGTTGGGGATAAGTCGCTGCTGAACAATCGTCTCCTTGACGACCACATCCGCCTTTTCGAACGCTTCTCCGATGTCGCCGCCGCCCGTGACGGTCCAGTGGAAGGCCTGGTTGCCTTCGATGTCCGCATGCAGCTGCGGGGCATCGGCTCCGGCTGCCTGCTTGGATTCGACAACCGCGTCGAGCGGCTCGTAGTCGACTTCGATCAGTTCGAGCGCATCGCAGGCTTGGTATTGCGACTCGGCGACCACCACGGCGACAATGTCTCCCACGTAGCGCACGGTGTCCTTCGCCAGGCAGTGGTACTCGGCGATTTTCAGTCCTGAGTTCGGCAACAGCCACGCGCATGGTGCAGGTGCCAGTTTCCCCTCGGTGTCCGCAGCCGTGTAGACGGCCACGACGCCGCGAGCCGTCGCTGCTTCCGAAGTGTCGATCCCCGCAATGCGGGCATGGGCGTAAGGGCTCCGCAGCATCGCCGCATGTAGCGTGCCCGGCAGGTTGATGTCGTCCGTGTAGGTGGCGCTGCCCGTGATCAGTCGCGGGTCTTCCCTGCGACGGATGCCGGACCCAAATGCTGAGGCGCTCATTGGGAACCTCCTTCCATCGATCCCGCTGCGTCGCGTACGGCGCGCACGATGTTTTGGTAGCCCGTACAGCGGCACAGATTGCCTTCCAATCCATGTCGGATCTCTTCGTCGGAAGGATCCGGGTTACAGCGCAGCAGCTCGTGGGATGCCAAGATCATGCCGGGCGTGCAGAATCCGCACTGTAGCCCGTGCTTGTTCCAGAACGACTCCTGGATCGGGTGCAGCCCCTCCGTGCCCGCCAGTCCTTCGATCGTGGTGATCGCGGCGCCGTCGGCTTGCACGGCCAAACACGTACACGACTTGGCGGAAACGCCGTTCAAGAGCACGGTGCACGAACCGCACTGGCTTGTGTCGCACCCCACCTTCGTTCCGCCCAGGCCGAGCGTGTCGCGAATGAAGTGGACTAGCAGCAGCCGCGGTTCCACTTCCCTGTTGTACTGGCGTCCGTTGATCTTGACGCTAATGGGTATCTTCACCGGTCAACCTCTCTTCCGGCCGTGACCGGGTCGGCTGCCGCGCCGATCCGGAAATGCCAAGCAGATTGTATACCACAGCAACGGGTGGGAAAACCACATTGTGGCGGCAAAGCGCTGCAAGCGGCGAACGCCCAGCGGTATTCGCTAGCACTGGTTGGTCTCATGCCGGATTGTTGCCGCCGATGCACGAGCGACTCGGGGACTGTCACGGGAGCCATGGGTTGCGATGGAAGGGGCTGGTAGAGCGTGGAGTCTAGGTGCCACTTCCCACCGAGGAGCGGAATGAGTGGCAACTGCCGTGCCAGAAGGTAGTCTGCGTGTGCACGGGAATCACGTGCTACTACTCCGTCGTGGCAGGCTGGACTGCCCGCTATGCCGTCGCCGCGCTCGGTGGAGAACTCGCCTCGCCTCGTCCCGGCCAGTTCTGGTTAGACTTCACGACCTAGAGTTGGTCCGCCCTGGCGCATGCCAGGATGATCGGGCTGGCTGCGGTGGTGATGGCCCGCGGCGTCACAGCGATCGAGAAAGTGGCGAAATTGCTCATGCCGGTCTTGATTGGCTTGATCGGTGTGCTCGTAGTGCGTGCGGCCATCTTGCCAGAAGCTTCCGAGGGCATGGCCCACCTCTTCGGCGTTGACTGGGGCGCACTGGCGGACGCGAGGATCTGGATCGAAGCACTGACCCAGAATGCGTGGGACACGGGGGCCGGCTGGGGCCTCGCCTTGTGCTACGCGGCCTACCAGCGGGAACGCGAATACACTGCGTTGAATGGTAGCCTCATTCCGGCTGCAAATAACTTGATTTCCCTGGTTGCCAGAATCATGGTCTTTTGCACCGTCTACTCGTCTGTTCCGGCTCTCTATGAAGCGGCCGGGGCCGATCCGAGCCAATTGAGGGGTCTTGGCGGGTTAGAGGAGGCCGCCCGGCGGGGGAAGCGTTTTCCCCGGAACTCATGCAAGGAACGGTGTTCGCCGAGGGCAGCGCGCGCATCACATTCATTTGGATGCCTGAACTCTTCCACTCCTTGCCTCGGGGGAGTTTTCATGAGTCTGTTCTTCGCAGCCCTTGCTGTCGCTACATTCACCAGCCTCATCGCCATGGTCGAAGTGGCTACCCGCGCCTTCGAAGACGCGGGCTTCGAACGCCGCAAAGCGATCCGTGGCTTTGCCCTCATTCTGTCGGGGCTCTTCTTCGCTCTGGCGGTCGGGCGGTACGGCGCGCGTCGATTCCGTGAAGAGACGCTGAACCAAGAGCATTCCGATATTCGGATCGGACGATGGTGGGACTTCGTCATCCGCGCTGTGGTTCCGTTCGAGGCGGTCGTTCTAACGGCTTGGCTGCTGTATCAATCCTGGCGCGACAACCGCGACGGCTGGTTGCTTCCGGTCAGCCCGGAGAACGTGGCTAGTGTCGGCACCGTGCTGTTCCAGGTCGGCGTTGTCTTAGCGGTCTTGCTGCTTTACAACAGGAAGCTGGCAGCGTCGGTCTCTCGCACGAACTCCGCAGCGTTGCGACCCGAGTGCCGCTCGGGATCCCTCGATTCCGAGACGGGGCTCCGCTCTCGGAGGCTCCGTGCGCGTCTGCTATCGGACCGGTTTGGTTTTCCGTCCGCGCTCCCGGAGCGAGAAGAAGACGGTACCGGCGACGAAATAGATCAGCGTCGGTATCGCCAGCCTGGAGTGCAACTGCGACAGGGCTTCCCGATAGAAGTCGGCTGGTGTGTCGAGGACGCAGTAACCGAGCCATAGGCAGGACGCAAGGGCTAGCGCCGCGACCGAGCCAGAAACAATCGTCGGCAAGGAAGTCCGTTCCTCCCTCGGAGGCGCGCTTGGTCCAGGGTCTGGCATGTCCGCGGACTCGATCGCCTCTTCCGAATCCCCGGCCTCACCGGCTCCCATGGCTTTCGCCAGGCACCAGTAGGCAACCATGGAGAATGCGTAGACCGGCAGGAACACGAAGAACAGGTGCAGGATGCCGCCTCGCTCGAGCATGATGGCGAAAGCGACCGAGAGCCCCCAGGCGATCATGGCGGCCCAGTTCAGCGTCAGCCCCTTGCGCTCGGCCCAGTACCTGCGAAGGCCGGTACGCGGAAATATCCAGTGCTCGGTCACGACGATGGCCCCAATCGGGGAAATCAGCAATCCGTAGATCGCGACGTAGTCGAGGAGCCCCGTGAACACGAATGGGAAGCAGGCGATGACCGTTGTGACCACGCCTGCGATCAGGGTTACCTTGGCACGGGACCAGTTCGGGGTTACTGCCTGCAGCGCGAGTCCCACGCGATACAGCGTGGGATTGGATGTGGTCCATCCCGCGATCACGACAGCCAGTGCGCCTGCCCATCCCAGCGCTTGGTACCCAACTTCGCCGGCATCGAGGGTTACCAGCGGGCGTTGCATCAGCAGGGCTGCCCCGGCGCCCATGAGTCCCGCGCAGATCCAAGCCAGGTAGTGACCCAGGAACATGCCGAACGAGGAGAAGAAACCGTACGAGGCCTTGCGCGCGTACCGGAAGAGCGCCATGTCGGAGAGCGCGCCATGCATGCCCAGATTGCAGATCCATGCAAAGGCTGCGACCTTCCAGAACCCCATCGGCTCGCTACCGTCCGGGGTTTGCCCCGTCCATACGGATTGCCGTGCCATTTCGAAGAATGTTCCGCCCTCGCTCGATGCGAACAGTTCCGGCAGCACCGCGATTGCCCCGACGATGAACATCAGGAACATCCACGGCGAGCAGACGGTGGCGAACGTGGCCAGTTTCTTGAAGCCCAGGACCGCCAGCGTGACGACGACCGCGCCGACGCACAGCACGACGAGCACGAAGCGGAAATCGGTGGGATACCAGTTCAGCTGCGGCGGAATCCCGAACGGGATGCGCACAGCCGATGCCGACACCGTGATCATGCAGCCGGCCATGATCGAGTACAGGAAGGCGTTTACGAGGTTGTAGACCGACGTTAGGCGCGGGCCGCCGATCTTTCGCAGGTACCAGTACAGCGTCAGGCGCGTGTCCACCGCGATCGGAGCGCACACCAACGCCCAGGTCAGCACTGCCAGCAGGTTGCCGATCACCAGCCCGAGGAAGATGTCCTGGACGCTTGCTCCCCAGTTCACGAACGTGACGCCGATCACGAACTCAGTGGCTGCGACATGCTCGCCGGCATAGGCCCCGGCGAAGTATCCCGGACCCAGCAGCCTGGATTTTGGAATCGGTTCGCGGTCGAATTCGTACAGGAAGTCGGGGTCGTGGCTGGCGCCGGCGGCTTGGGGCGTTGCGTTCATGGAAGCGGGTCTCGGGTCGTAGTTGTTAAGTGCGCCGGCTGAGCACCGTCGCTTCGTAGCGTCGCACTTCTTCGAACCAGACGGCTTCAGTCGGGACACCCTGCATTTCGCAGAATCGGTCCCAGACCGTTCCGAATGGCATGGTCAGGAGTCGCTCGTGCAGTGCGAGTCGACCAGTGTAGTCGCGTTGGCTCTCCAATAGCCTCAGCGTTTCGGTTGGTTCCAGCAGAGCCAGCAACAGGGCCTTCAGCGCCGCTCTCGCGCCGATCACCCAGGCTGCGACCCGATTGATGCTCGCGTCGAAGAAGTCAAGGCCGATCTGAACCCGCGGCAGGTACCCTCCGCGGACCAGTTCCTTGCAGAGCTCCCTGAGTTCGTCGGACAAGATGACGACATGATCACTGTCCCAACGCACTCCGCGGCTTACATGCAGGAGCAGGAGATCCACCCACAGCAGCACTGAGGAAATCTTGTCGGACACCACTTCGGTTGGGTGGAAATGGCCCGCGTCTAGGCAAAGCGCTGTTCCGCGCGCCATGGCATAGCCCAGGTAGAATTCGTGCGAACCGACCACGTAGCTTTCCGACCCGAGCCCGAATAGCTTGCATTCCACGGCATCGATGTTGCTGGCAGGATCCAAACGTTCGCGGAACACTTCGTCGAGCGCCGCTACCAAGCGCTCGCGCGGGCTGCTTCGGTCGGCCGGAAGGTCCTTGTAGCCGTCGGGGATCCAGACGTTGGTGATGCACGGCGTGCCCAGCGCCTCGCCGAATGCGGCACCGATCCGCCGGCATGCCTGGCCGTGCTCGATCCAGAAACTCCGCACGCCCGAGTCGGCGTGCGCCAGCGTGAAGCCGTCCTCTGCTTTCGAATGGGCGAAGAACGTCGGGTTGAAATCGAGGCCGATCCCGTTGGAGCGCGCCCAGTCCGTCCAAGCGGCGAAGTGCTCCGGTAGCAGTTCGTTGCGTTCGACCCTGCGCCCTCCAGTTTCTGCATAGATCGCGTGGAGGTTGAAGCGATGTTTGCCGGGGATCAGGGATAGCGCCTGTTCGAAGTCCGCTCGAAGTTCGTCCGGCGTTCTGGCTTGACCGGGATAGTTGCCGGTGACCGCCAAGCCGCCTCCGATCTCGTCCTCGGAACCCTCGAAGCCGCAGATATCGTCACCTTGCCAGCAGTGCATCGAAAGGGGAATCGATGAGAGTGCTCCGAGAGCCGCCTCGCAATCGATGCCCAACCCCGCATAGTGTTCCTGCGCCTGGGAGTATTCCGCTTGGGAAGGCAAGGTGGAACCAAGGATAGCCGATCTGGCCGGCGCTGCGAAGATTCGCAGCGCCGCTGGTAAAGTGCCAGTTCCAGCCGGACCGTACGGCTTCAGTCTCTTCGGATCTGCTGCGACAGGTAGAGGCCCAAACCGGCATCATCGATGATTTGGAGCTGGGACTCGAGCCAGTCGATCCGGTCTTCCTCCTGCGCAAGGATGCTCTCGATGAGTTCGCGTGAAGTGTCGTCGTTGTTTGCAACGCAGACTTTGATGCCGCCATTCGCGCGGTCCGCAGTCTTCATGGCGAGAGAGCGGTCGTTGGCGTGCATCTTGGCCACGTCGCTGCCGATTGACATGGCGTAGGTGTCTCGCAGATTCGGCATTCCCTCCAGAAAAAGGATTCGGTCGATCAGCTGTTCAGCGAACCGCATGTTCGCGATTGAGTCCTTGCGGATCCGACCCGCGATACCCTCGTAGCCCCAGTCCAGGCACATCCGGGCGTGAAGGAACGATTGGTTGATCACCGTCAACTCGTACTTCAGCAGCTTCCGTAACGCCTCCAAGACCTTCGGATGACCAATCATCTTCTATCTGCTTCCTCGAGTCTCAGCTGCCCCAGATGTCTCTTGACCTGAAGCTCTCTCCAAGATGATAGCCCAAGGCGTGAAGAGCTCTCGCGAAGGCCGCCTGTTCCTCGCTTGCGGTGCCAGTGGGCGGGCATCGCCACGAACGAGAGTTGTGCGCTGGAGCGGCTAGTCGCTAGCGCCCCTCACGCGAGAGTTCCCGAAATCGCCTGAGAGCGACATTGCCGCGAACCGCGTCGCCACGCCGGATGTAAATCCGGCCCAGCACGTATTGAATTCTTGGATCGTCCGGCAGGAGTCTGCTAGCCGTTTCGAGGGCCTCGGCTGCCGCGTCAAGCTTCCCCAACTTCTGGCGGACAATGCCAATCTCCCGCAGCGATGGCCCGTGTTCGGCATCGATTGCGATGGCATCGTCAAGCGAGCCCTCAGCTCCGGAAAGGTCTCCGAGGTCATGGAGCAGGCTTCCGAGATGGAAGTGCGGCCAAGGGGATTGAACTTGCTTCTTCCCATCCAGCGAGATTGCAGCCTGGTAGGCCTCGGTTGCCGGCGAGAAGTCACCCAGCCCCTCCAGGCACTGTCCGAGCAGATCATGTGCCTCGACGGACGTCGCGTCGACCCGAATTGACTGCCGTGCCGCTCTAGCCGCATCGGCAAAGCGTTGCTGCTCATAGTAGACCTGGGCCAGCGAATAGCGATAGTGGCTGTTGTCGGTGTGCTCCTCGACCAACCGCTCAAGCTCGGTCCGAGCCCAGTGTCCTCGCTCGATCCTCAGGTACGAACTGGCGAGCAGGAAGCGATCCTCCGGCCTCAGCGCCATGATCGCGTCCGAGCGCTTCAGCGCTGATGCCGCCGGGAAATACCGGCCCGCTTGGTAGTGCGCGATGCCCAGTGCCCGCAGGAGCTCCGCGTTCCCTAGATCCGCCTCGGCGGCTAGGAACAGGATGTTCTCCGCAGTGCTCCAGGCTTCGGTTTGGATCGCTTCGGCCAGGGCATCCGTGTCTGAGGCGGCTAGGCCGAGATCGGACGGGTTCAGCCTCAATTCGCGGTCGTCCGCGATCAGCAGGGCCGAGACCAGCGCTACGGGGAGCAATCTCCACCCGGGATAAATGCGCAGTTTCGTCAACACTCGCATGCAAGCTACTGAATTCCGCAGTTGGTAGGCAAGCGCGGGTTGATCCGTCGCAGCCCTTCGCATGCCGTTGCCGCCGCATCGGACTCTCCGGCTGCTTCGAGCAGCAGGATCAAAGGCTCGTAAGGGCTCACGAACCACGGGTCGGCTTCGATGGCGCGCTGCATCGCTTGCTGCGCCCCGACTGGGTCTCCTCCTGCTAGTTTCAAGCGTCCGATCTCGAACCATGCCTGGGCGTAGCCAGGAAATGTCTCGACCGCCGCTCGAAGGAGTCCCGCGACAGTTGCTGGCTCTGCTCCATCGTGCCGCTGCAGCTCCCTCATCGCCGCGTGATAGTGCCGCTTTGCTTCGACGGGTGCCGCGAGATGCGATGCGCTGATGCTTTCGCCGTGGCTCTTGCCCAGTCGGTAAAGCACCATTGCCGGAATTCGGGGATTGTAAGGCAGTTTGGAGGGATTCGTGCCGGAGTGCCGATACCTCGGACTGCTGACCCATAAGGAGCACTCCTGGTATGAAATGTCTCGTTCGAGGGCGAACCCCCCATTCTGATCAAGGGGGATCGGTACTGGTACCGAGCCCTCGCAGCGCAATTCCATGACCGCCGCGCTCGGCAGCGGCATGCCGTCGTCTGTAGTGATGTGCCCTGTCGGTGCCTGGCCAGGCAACCGCGCGATGCAGAGTGCCATCACAGCCAAGAGCCTACAGTGCATGCTGCCCCATCATACTGAGGGTACGATGCCGCTTCCGCGGTCGATCCTCGTCCCGTCGTTTGTGCTGGTAGCTACCTTGCCCGGGCCAGCTCAGCAATTCGAGAACGTCCTGGCAACATCCGGCATTCAATTTCGTCACGAGGCGTCGCAGACACCTCGGAAGTATCTTCCCGAGACGATGGGAGGTGGCATTGCGATATTCGACGCCAACACCGACGGCCGCATGGACATCTTCTTCGTCAATGGAGCCGAGCTCGCTTTCCCGCATCCCGATGGCATCGAACCGGCCAAGTCGGATCCTCGGTACTGGAACCGTCTCTACATCAACCAAGGCGGCATGCGTTTCGAGGATGCCACCGAGCAGTACGGCCTTCAGGGGCGCGGCTACGGGATGGGAGCTGCTGTTGGCGACTACGACAATGACGGCGACCCCGACCTGCTAGTGACGAATGCCGCGACGGGAGATGTCCCTGCAGCCGTGCTGTATCGCAACGATGACGGCATGGCCTTCACCGACGTAAGCCATGAATCGGGAATTGATGCACGAGGCTGGGCAACCAGCGCGGGTTTCTTCGACGCTGAGAACGACGGGGATCTCGATCTCTTGATCCTGAGATACATGCAGTGGGGCTTTGGCACGGACAACCGTTGCGGAATGGAGGCCAGCTACGGCCGCTCGTACTGCCATCCGGATTTGTTCCCGCCGGAGGCGAGCCTGTTCTACCGGAACAATGGGGATGGCACATTCACGGAGGCGAGCGATTCTTCCGGTATCGGCGCCCATCCAGGCAAGGGACTCGGTCTTGCGTTTGCCGACTACGACTTCGACGGTTGGATCGACATTGCGGTTGCAAACGATTCCTATCCGCAATTTCTATTTCGCAATCGTGGGGATGGCACGTTTGCCGAGGAGGCTTTGGTGTCGGGTACCGCCTACGACGGCGATGGCGATGAATTTGCCGGGATGGGCATCCTGTTCGACGACATTGACCAAGACGGCCGGCCCGACTTGCTTGTGACGACCCTGTCGCAGGAACGCTACGCGCTGTTCTACGGCATGAGTGACGGCCAGTTTGAGTATTCGACGGGGCGGTCCCGCCTAGGGGCAGCGACCCAGCTGTTCGCCGGCTGGGGCCTCGCGGCGCTCGACGCGGACGCCGACGGCAGCCGCGAGGTGTTCTTCGCGAACGGCCACGTAATGGACAACATAGAGCACTCGCAGCCGCATGTGAGTTACCGCCAGCCACCCCTGCTCTTCAAACTGGAAGGGAGGCGCATGGCCAATATTTCCGAGACCGCGGGCAGTGTTTTCGCCGCCGCTTGGGCAAGTCGTGGGGCCGCGGTGGGAGATCTCGACGAGAACGGTCTCCCGGAGATTCTCGTATCCAACTTGGACGGCCCTCCCTATCTCGCGCTCAATACCACGGAAACGCAGAACCAGTGGGTCGGAGTGGCCCTGCTGGGCTGCGAGAGCAGTCGCAACGGCATCGGGTCTCGGGTCGTCCTTGAGCGCCCCTCCGGGTACAGGCAGTACCGGACCGTCACGCGGAGCGGCAGCTACCTGTCAGCTCGTGACCCGCGTGCCTTCTTCGGAGTTGGTGAGGACGGCAGCGGTTTCCGTCTTGAAGTGCATTGGCCGAGCGGCAAGATATCAGTTGACGACAAGCTCGAAGTAGGTACCGTCAATCTCGTTTCTGAGACTGCCGACTGCGATGGCCGCTAAGGAGATGCAACGTCAGTTGGACTCGATCCCGGGTGCCCGAGCCCCTAGCAAGATTGGTAGACTCGGTGTCGCGCCGCCCCCTTGCGCTCGGTTACGTACTATGAAGCGTCTTGCTTATCCAGTCTTGGTTGCCATCCTTCTCACGGCATCGGCGGTCGCGGCCGATCCCCCTCCGAACGTAATCGTCGTACTGGTCGATGACTTGGGCTGGATGGATCTCGGCTGTCAGGGCTCCGACTACTACCGCACGCCGAACATCGACCGTCTTGCTGCCACGGGGATGCGCTTCACCGACGGATACGCCTCGTGTGCGGTTTGCTCTCCCACGCGCGCCGCGTTGATGACCGGCCGCTCGCCGGGTCGGCTCGGCATCACCGATTGGATCCGCGCCGAGTTTCAATTGAGCGCCCGGCAATGGCCGAATGTTCGTGGCAGGTTTGGCTACCACCGGCCCGCCGACGCCAGCCGGGAATTGCTCACCCCTGTGAACGAGTTGCAGCTGCTGCACAGCGAAATCACCATCGCCGAAATGCTGAAGCCGCTCGGTTATACGAGTGCGTACATCGGCAAGTGGCACCTGGGCGGTGAGGGCCACCTGCCCGGCGACCAGGGTTTCGACGAGAACTACGGCGGATGGGACTACGGTCAGCCCCCGTCGTACTTCGATCCCTATGTCGAGATGCCGCGGCTGCCAATGGGCATCCCGACACTAACGCCCCGCGATCCGGGCGAATACTTGACGGATCGAGAGGCCGACGAGGCCGTGGGCTTCATCCAACGGAACAAGGAAAGGCCATTCCTGCTGTACTTGGCGAACTACGCCGTGCACACGCCGATCCAGGCCAAACCGGACTTGATCGCGGACTACGAGCAATTGCGGGATGGCCAGGGACAGGACGATCCGGTCTATGCGGCGATGGTGCATAGCGTTGACGAGGCCATGGGGCGACTGCTCGAAACACTGGAGCGAACCGGTCTGGCGGATCGGACAATCATCGTCTTCACCGGCGACAACGGCGGCTTGGACCGAAATGGCCGCCCGACGGAAAACGCGCCGCTACGCAGTGGCAAGGGGTACGCGTACGAAGGGGGTCTGCGGACGCCTTGGATTGTGCGCTGGCCGGGAGTCACGAATCCCGGTGCAGTGTCGAAACAGCCCATTGCCAGCATCGATCTCTTGCCGACGATTGCCGCAGCGGTTGGTACCCGACCGCCGGCTGACCGCCCGATTGACGGCATCGACCTCGGTCCGGCCTTGCGGGGCAACTCGCTACCGGGTCGCGCTCTGGTCTGGCACTTCCCGCACTACCGTCACGGCCCCGGCAATGATCCGTATTCCGTGATTCGTAGGGGTGACTGGAAGCTCATCCGGTTCTACGATCCGAAGAAGACCGAACTCTACAATCTGGCTGTCGACCTGGGCGAGCAAAACGATCTCGCCAGCCTGGAGCCTGCCATGGTCAAGCGGCTGGAGGCGGCATTGGATAGCGAACTGCTTGGGTCAGGAGCTCGGTTGCCCGTCCCGAGCCAGTAGGAGCGCCTTTAGGCTGCTCAATGACCGGTGCCGTTCGCTCCCGTGGCGCCAAGCAGTTCGAGGAAACGGGCCGTCGAGGCAATTCCCATGTTGAAGTTGCGCAGGCTGAATTTCTCGTTCGGTGCGTGCAACGCGTCGTCTGGCAGTCCGTAGCCCATCAGGACTGTCGGGATGCCAAGATACTGCTGGAAGTCGCCAACGACGGGAATCGACCCTCCCGATCGAATGAACACCGTCTTCCGGCCCCAGACCTCTTCCAGGGCCCTGGATGCTGTCCGGATCGCCCGGTGATCGGTCGCCACTACCGTGGCGGGCGCGGTGTGGATCACACGCATGTCAATCTCGAGGCCCGGCGGCGTGTGCTGCTCTACGAACTCCCTCATGAGCTGCAGGATCGTCGCGGGATCTTGGTGGGGCACGAGTCGGGCGCTAACCTTCGCTGAGGCGGCGGCCGGTATCACTGTCTTTGCTCCCGGTCCCGTGAATCCGCCTGGGATGCCATGGACCTCGAATGTCGGACGCGCCCCGATCCGCTCGAACACGCTGAACTCTGGCTCACCAACCAGTGTCGATGCGCCCACCTCGTCGCGCCGGTAGGCATCTTCATTGAAATCAATGCTGTCCCAGCTGGACCTCTCAGCCTCCGAAGGCGCTTCGACATCGTCGTAGAATCCCGGGATCAGAACGCGCCCCTCACTGTTCTTGCACTGGGCAAGCAACTCAACCAGCCCGAACACGGCGTTCGGCGCCACTCCCCCGTAGAGCCCCGAGTGGAGGTCCCGGGCGGCACCCTTGGCAAACCATTCGGTGTACACCATGCCTCGTAGTCCCGTGCAGAGTGTCGGCGTGTCCGGCATGTACATTGCTGTGTCCGATACCAGCGCGGCGTCCGCTGCCAATCGCTTGGGATTGGATGCGACGAAAGCAGTCACGGCCTCGCCACCCACTTCCTCCTCGCCCTCGATCAAGAACTTGATGTTTACAGGAAAACGCCCGCTCGCCTGCCGCAGCGCTTCAAGCGCCTTGATGTTGGCCAGCACCTGGCCCTTGTCGTCCGATGCCCCCCGGGCGTAGACTTGGCCGTCCCGCACGGTGGGCTCGAAAGGATGCGATATCCATTCGTCGATCGGGTCAACCGGCTGCACGTCGTAGTGCCCGTAGATCAGGATCGTGGGCTTGCCCGGCGCTCCCAGCCATTCGCCGTACACAAGCGGGTGACCGAGTCCTTCGATCAATTCAACGGACTCGAGGCCTGCCTGGGATAGCTGGTCGCGGGCGAATCGCGCCGCGCGGGCGATATCACTCGCGTGATCGGGAAGGGTGCTAATGCTGGGGATTCGGAGGAAATCGAAGAGGTCGTTCTCGAATCTGGACCGATCGCGCGCGGCGCACTCTGAAGCGGTTGGCATTGCATTCCAGCATAATGCGCCCGGGACGGCTCTTGTTTCCCGGCGGGGCCGAAGGGAGCGTGAGTTTCGCCTCTCTCGGCAGATCGGCCGCTAGGAAGGGAATGGATTCAGCCCAGTCTGCGCCGGATCAGGTCGGTTGGCGCGAGCCTGCGCCACGCGAGATCGTTCGCGAGATCCGCCGGACGGCACGTGCACGCGGCGTCTGTCGCACGGAGTCCGCTCCCGAGTCGACGCCGGCCCCGTGCGAGTTTCCGAACTGATCGTTCGTGCCAAGATGGGATTCGAAGTCGAATGAAGACCGCAATCATCGGTTTGCCGCAGGTCGGCAAGACGTCGCTGTTCAAGATTCTCACCGGCGCGTCCTCGGAGAGGCGCATCGGCGCGACAAAGGTCCAGCTCGGCATCGCCAAGGTTCCGGACAAGCGCCTGAACGCACTGGCGGAAGTCTTCGAGCCGGAGAAGGTCACGCCCGCCACGATCGAGTACGCCGACATGCCGGGCCTGTCCCGCGAAGCACTCAGGGAAGCCAGCTATATCGGCAGCCTGCGGACAGTGGATGCATTTGCCCATGTCCTGAGATTGTTCGAGGATGACACCGTGATGCATATTGACGGGTCGCTCGATCCCAGTCGCGACTGGGCCAACATCGACCTGGAACTGATCCTGAACGACCTGCAGGTCATCGAGAATCGAATGGCGCGCGTGGAAAAGGATCTCAAGCGGATCAAGGACGCAGGACTCGCTTCGGAACTGCAATTGCTTCAGGAGTGCTACGCCTGTTTGGAGCAGGAGCGGCCTCTGCGGGAGCTCGAACTCTCGCGCGATCAGGCCAAGCAGATCAAGGGATTCCAATTCCTCTCCGAAAAGCCGATGCTGCTGGTGCTGAACGTGGGGGAGGAGCACACGGACGACATCGACTCGCTCGCGGAACGGTACCAAGCGGAGTTGCTGTCCGGAAGGAAGAATTTGGCGCTCGCCATCGTGTGCGGCAGCGTGGAATCCGAACTCGTCGATCTGGACGAAGCCGACCGCAGGGAGTATCTCGAGAGCTACGGCCTTGCAGAGTCCGGCATCGAGCGGCTGGTTGCGGCGACGTACTCCTTGCTCGGCTTGATGTCGTTCCTAACTGCAGGCGAGACCGAGTGCCGAGCATGGACAATCAAGCGCGGCGCGTCGGCGGTAACCGCGGCTGGCACGGTCCATACGGACTTCGCGAAGAAGTTCATTCGGGCCGAAACGATCAACTGGCAGAGGCTCGTAGCTCACGGTGGCTACGCGAATGCGCGAGAGCATGGCGACCTACGCCTGGAAGGCAGGGAATACCTAGTGCAGGACGGGGACGTGCTAGTGTTTCGCCACGGATGAGCGATCAGCCGACTGCCTGCACTGAATCTCCCGCTGGCACCGGCGCGCCGGTTCAGGGCTGTCGACGAGGGTCGGGAACGAAGCCGCCACGGTTCGGCATCTCGACCTTAGGCAGCGACTCCCGGTCCAACCTGGCGTTCTCGTCGACTATGCCGTTGATATGCAACACATACGCGGTGACGGCGTATACCTGGTCGGCAGTTAGTGTGCCAGGTTCCTCGAACGGCATGGCCCGACTGGTGTAGTCAAACAGCGTGGTAGCGTACGGCCAGTAGCTCCCCACAGTCTTGATTGGACGCGCCTGCTTTAGCTGCTCTGGAGTGCCAACGAGAGCTGCTTGGTCCCCTCCGATGCCTTGATCTCCGTGGCATTCCTTGCAGCGGACCTCATAGACCTGGGCTCCCTCCGCGACCGAGCCGCTGCCCGCGGGCAATTCGCGTCCCTCGGGGCCGATCGTGATGTCCAACGATTCAACTTCCGCAGCGGTCGCTTCGCGACCAAGGCCGTACGACTGGGCGCCCAGCGGTTGTGCCACTAGCGCGCACAAGATTGCAAGGCTATGCTTCAGCATTTGACACGCCCCCGTCCGTCGCGACTTCCCAGCCCTTGATGCGGTTGCAGTGATACGCAGAGAAGCGGCCTCGTTCCGCGATGAGTTCTTCTCGCGATGGTTGGACGTACCCGGTTTCGTCGCGGCACCGGGACAGCAGGACGCACTCGTTGCCGTCCCACCGCCAGGGCAATCGGAAGCGCGTAAACGCTTGAGAATACACGGGATCCTGCAAGGTCGCTGCAGTCCAGGTCTCGCCACCGTCGGTGGAGATCTCGACTGACGTGATCTTCCCGCGCCCTGACCAAGCCAATCCGCTGATCTCGTGGAATCCCGGGCCGTTGATGACCTGCCCGCCCGAAGGAGATGTGATCACGGACTTAGCGTCCATTTCGAACGTAAAGATCCATGCAGTGCCGTCTTCCATTAGTTCGGTGTACTTGGAAGTCTCGTCCTTGACGTACTGCGGACCCTCGGTCAGTTTGATTCGGCGAAGCCATTTCACATTGGTGTTGCCCTCCCAGCCCGGCAGGATGAGGCGTATCGGGTAGCCTTGCTCGGGGCGCAGCGCCTCGCCGTTCTGCCCGTAGGCCACGAGGCCGTCTTGGAGCGCTTTCTCCAGCGTGGCACTGCGCTGCATGCGACAGGCGTCCGCGCCTTCCGCAAGAATCCACTTCGCCTCGGGCTGGACCCCGGCTTCCTCAAGCAGGATGCGTAACGGGACGCCGGTCCACTCGCTGCAGCTTGCCAACCCGTGGCTGAGTTGGACGGTTGGAGCCCCGGCAGGGCTCCACTCGCCACCGCTATTGCCGGAACACTCCACGAAATGAACCTTGGAAACGGAGGGCAGTCGCTTGAGGTCATCCAGCGAGAACACCAGTGGCCGCTGGACCAGCCCGTGAATCGTGAGAGTGTGGGTTGCGGGATCGATTTCGGGCACGCCGGCGTGGTGACGCTCGAAGTGCAGGGCCGAGGGCGTGATGATCCCATAGGTCTGGTCGAGAGGAGTGCGCGAAGAAGCCGCTTCCGGTGTCTTGCTGTCGCGGAAGCCCCGCGCAGCCTTTTCGTGAGGGCTGCGCTCGCCATAGCGCCTTACGGGAGCCCCTAGGGCGCTTGGTCCCGAATCCGTGACCTGGCTGTCGGTTTCCGGTGCCTTGCAGGAGATCCAGGTGGCTCCGGCGAAGGCTCCGGCTCCCAAGAATGCTCGACGGCTTGAGTGCTTCATGGCAAATCGTGGCTTAAGCTTAGCGCGGCTCGCGATTCCCGACAATTCCGAGTTCGTCGTGCGCCGTGGAAAGGCGCTGTTTCTCAGCGGGTGCGGATCCCGTCCGGCAACTGTCGCTCCAGCCGGTAGCAATCGGAGCGGTTCGAGGAGGTAACGACACGGACTGAAGCACTTCGATGGAAAAGGGCCGCCTTGGGCGGTTCAGCGAGCGTGCAGGCGACAACGCGCAGTGAACGTTGAGCAGGCCTCGAAAAGGGTAACGCGGAAGCCGACCCGCCGACGAAACGGGGAAGGCTGCCAGTGGCCGGGAAGCGAGCGACGCGAGCACCGGTCAGTTCCGCCGGGGTATTGACGGTGGCATGCATGCAAGAGGGAGACAGCAGCAACACGGGAAGCCCTGCCGGTGGCGTGCACGCGCCAAACCGGAATCCCGCAAGGGACAGGCCGGGCCGGGCCGGGTGGCGGAGAGGTCCGTACTACCGGAGAGGCCGGGTAACGCTGGCGGAGGGAAGGGACCTCAGGTGAGGAGAGGTGAGGGAAAGCGCGAAGGACGCCGGGAGTGGCACCGCCTAGGACCCCGGCATTGTGTGTCCGGGAGAGCTGGAACCACCGCATGCGAAAGCGAAGGGAAGCGAATGCAGGAACGAGCGCAAGCCGGGGCGGCAGGCGCTGGCGGCAGGGCGTGAACAGGTCTGCCGCCGGGTCCGGCGACCGGCGGGAAGAAGTCGGGGGCGTGCCACTCCCGCGACGCGGACGGCATTAGCAGACGCGCCATTCCCGACGGAGCCGGATCTACCCGTGTGCGAGCGGCATGATCCCACTGGAGAGCCCGGTGCCCTAAATCGGCACGCCGGGTTCGGTGAGCGGGGAGCGGAAACGTGGCAATGCGAGAGAATGAGGCACCCGCACGACGCGAAAGCGGCGGGCAAACGGCTACTCCCTCACGCTAAAGCTGGCGCGTCGCTCCCCGACTCTACAATCGCGGCTTGTTCCGATGCGCCCGCGCGTCCGCCTCCGCGCTCCCCTTACAATACAGGTCGAGTCCGCAATGCCCCGTCAGACACTTTTCAGCATGATTTCGAGGCTCGGGGTTGCGGGCTTGCTCGTATCGATGACTCTTGCAGGCGGGACGCGACCCTACGTGATGGGCAGCCGAGGCGTCGTTGTCTCAGGGCACCACCAAGCCAGCGACGCCGGCCTTGACATGCTCAAGGCCGGCGGCAACGCGATAGACGCCGGGGTTGCCACTGTCTTTGCGCAAGCCGTCACCGAGTATGACCGGTTTGGAATCGGCGGGGAAGTGCCGATCCTGATCTACAGTGCTGAGGCCGGTCAAGTGATCGCCGTCAACGGCCAAGGCCAAGCTCCCAGGAAGGCCACGATCGAGTGGTATAGCAGCAAGGGAATCGAGGCAATTCCCGGTGATTGTTTCCTTTCTGCCCCGGTTCCCGCCGCTGTTGGCACGCTGATCCTAGCGCTCGAGAAGTACGGCACGCTGACCTTGGGCGAAGTCCTCGCCCCGGCAATTCAGATCGCCGAGAACGGTTTTGCAGTCTTTCCGAGCTTCCGGCAGAACCTCGGCAGGGCCGCTAGCAGAATGACTGCCGAATGGCCCACGTCAGCGCGAATCTTCGTGCCTGGCGGCAAGGTGCCTGCGGTGGGCGACCTGCTCGTCCAGAAGGACTTGGCCAGGATGTACAAGCGCTTGGCGGAAGCCGAGGCGCAGGCTTCGGGCGACGGGCGCGCTGCCGGGCTGCAAGCTGCTCACGACCTCTTCTACAAGGGCGAAATCGCTGCGGAAATCGTTAAGTTCCAAAAGGAGTTTCCCTGCACGGACGCCAACGGCATCACCTCGACGGGCCTGTTTGAGATGGAAGATCTGGCGGCGTTTCGCCCCCGCATTGAGGATCCGGCCCGCACTGCCTACCGAAACGTGGAGGTCTACAAGGTCGGGTTCTGGTCGCAAGGTCCCGTGTTGCTCCAAACATTGAATCTTCTCGAGGCCTACGACCTGCGGTCGCTGGGGCACAACACCGCGCCGTACCTGCATCTCTTGGCCGAGGCGATGAAGCTGTCCTACGCGGACAGGGAGTGGTACTACGGCGATCCCGATTTTGTTGGCGTGCCTGAGCGAGGACTGCTTTCGAAGCCGTACGCAGACGAGAGGCGCAAGCTGATTGATCTCGCAGCCGCGTCCCGGCAGCTCCGGCCGGGCAACCCTTATCCATTCCATGGCAGTGACATGGCGCATGCCGCAATCCCGCATTCGGTGCCGTTCACCCCGGACCATCCCGGAACCACCGGTACGCGCGTAGCCGACGCCGCTGGCAATGTCTTTTCGGCAACGCCCAGCGGAGGGTGGTTTCACACCTCTCCGATCATCGAAGGACTGGGCTTCGTGCTCGGCACCAGGATGCAGAGCTTTTTCCTTGACGAGCAGCGTTCGAACAGCCTGAGGCCGGGCAAGCAGCCACGCACGACGCTCACGCCAACGCTGGCCTTGAAGGACGGCAAGCCGTACATGGCGTGGGGCACTCCCGGGGGCGACGCCCAGGACCAAGTGAACTTGCAGTTCCTGCTCAATGTGCTCGAGTTTGGCATGGACATTCAGTCTGCGCTCGACGCTCCCCTGATCCAGATTCTCGATTTTCCACCGTCCTTCTTTCCGCGAGAGGTCCATCCTGGCGTGATGCGCGTGGAGACCCGCATGGATGCCAAGACTGTGGAGGACTTGCAGGCGCTGGGCCACGAGGTTCAGCCCGCGGGGCCGTGGAGCATCGGCGACGCCACGGCCTTGATGGTTGACCTTGAGCGCGGAGTGCTGTACGGTGCGGCCGGACCGCGTCGCGACAAATCCTACGCGCTGGCCTGGTAGGTCCCATCCGCTGTTTTGAGCGCCACCTCGCCTACTGAATTGCGGTGATACGATGAGAATTCAACGTGCTGGCGACCTGCCGGCCGAATCCAGGGATTCTGTCCCATGCGCTGGAGCCGCCTTCACATCCCGACCTTGCGGGAAGACCCCGCTGAAGCCGAAGTTGTAAGCCACAAGCTGCTCTTGCGAGCAGGCTACATCCGCCAGCTTTCCGCCGGCTTGTTTTGCTATCTCTATCTCGCCAAGCGATCCTTTCACAAGATTGAGCGGATCGTCCGCGAGGAGATGGATGCGATCGGGGCTCAGGAGATCTACACTCCCGAATTGCATCCCGCTGATGTTTGGAAGAAGAGTGGCCGATGGGACGCCATTGGCAGCGACATGTTTCGCCTCAAGGACAGGTGGGGTAGGGAACTCTGCCTGGGCATGACCGAGGAGGAGGTCGTCACCTCGATTGCTGTCGGCGAATTGCGCAGCTACAAGCAGTTGCCCCAGATCTGGTACCAGATCCAGGCGAAGTTTCGTGACGAGCCTCGGCCCAAGGCGGGGCTAATGCGCGTGCGGCGCTTCACCATGAAGGATTCGTACACGTTCGACATGGACAGCGCCGGGCTTGATGCCGCCTATGCTCAGCACTACGAAGCCTATTGCCGGATTTTCGATCGCTGCGGCTTGGACTACCTTACCGTCGACGCGCATTCGGGCGCTATGGGCGGCAGCGAATCATGCGAGTTCATGGTGCCGTCACCGGCTGGAGAAGACTGGCTTGTCGAATGCCGCGCCTCGGGGTACCGGGCGAATCTTGAGAAAGCGGTTGCCAACCCTCAGCCGCCGGTCGTTCCCGACCCGGCTGGAGATCTTGTTCCGGAAGAGTTCCACACACCCGGCGCAAAGACGATCGAGGAGGTCTCCCAGTTTGACGGCCTGCCGGCGTCGTCGCACATCAAGGCGCTCGTAATGGTCGTTGACGGCGATCCGCACATGGTGCTGCTTCGTGGCGACCACCAGCTCAGCGAGACCAAGCTTGCTGCCGAGACCGGCGGCCATGACTTGCGGCCAGCGCACCCCGAGGAGATCGATCGGTGGCTGGGCGTAGGTGCCGGGTTCGTCGGGCCGGTCGGCGCCGGCACGGTCGCGCTGGTCGCAGACGCGGCACTCAAGGATCGGCGCAACATGATCTGCGGGGCGAACAAGGCCGACTCTCACTTGCGCAACGTGACTCCGGGACGCGATTTCCAAGCGCGTTTCGCCGACGTGCGAGAGGTCCAGGATGGAGACCTCGACATCGTCTCGGGTGAGCCCGTCCGACGGGTGAAGGCCATCGAGGTCGGGCATATTTTCAAGCTTGGTTACAAGTACTCCGCGTCGATGGGGTTAAGCGTTCTCGACAAGACCGGCAAGTCCGTCACTCCGATCATGGGTTCCTACGGAATCGGGATCGAGCGGGTCTTGACCGGGGCCATCGAACAGAATCATGACGATTCCGGCATGGTGCTGCCTGTCTCGATCGCGCCTTTCGAAGTCGTGATCACTCCCGTCAACGTCAAGCATGACGAGCAGCGCCAGGCAGCGGAGGCGCTCTATGGCGAATTGCGTGCCGCGGGCGTCGACGTCCTGCTCGACGACCGGTCCCTCCGGGCGGGCGCGAAGTTCAAGGATGCCGAGCTAGTCGGAATCCCGTTCCGGGTAACAGTGGGCCGAAAGATCGGCGATGGACTGGTCGAAGTTGCGGACCGCAAGACAGGTGCTAGTTTCGATGCTACCATCGAAGAGATAGCGAAATCGCTGCATCGGCTCGTCGGCGAGGCGATGCCTGCTGCCCAGGCGGTTCGCTAGTCTGTTCCGGCCCCGAAGCAGCGCTGGAACGGGGCAGGCATCTCGGCAGGGAAGGGTCGTATGGCCACCGCAGCGAAGACCAAGACCGGTCGAAAGGTGCAATTGCGGCTCGGGGTTCTCGGCCGTGTCTTGCGTTTCCTGGGCACCCCGGTCGGTAAGGCGTTCCTTGCAGTCGGATTGATTTTCGGAGTCGTCCTCGGGGTTGTCTTCAATCACTATTACTGGAAGTACAGCGAGATAATCGATGCCCGCATGGCCGGCGGGGCATTCGATCGCACCGCCCGATTCCTGGCAGTGCCCAGGACGGTTTCACTGGGCGATCCGGCAACCGTGGAAGACATTGCCAAGAACCTCCGCGCGGCTGGCTATTCCCTTGATGATCGCAATCAGGTGGGCTGGTACTCGATCGTTGACGACAGCATTCGGATCCATCCTGGGCCGTTATCGCACTTCGCGCCCGAAGCGGCGCAGATTGACTTCCGGGACGATCGTGTCCGCCAGATCATCTCGCTTGAAGCGCACGATCCGCTAGATGCTTACCGACTCGAGCCCGAACTGATCACGAACCTGTTTGACGCGGAGCGTTCGAAGCGACGCTTGTTCACATACAGCGACTATCCGCAGCATCTCATCGACGCCGTGATCGCGATCGAGGACCACCGCTTCTTCTCGCACCACGGCATCGACTTCATCCGCCTCACCGGGGCGGCGCTCGAGGGTCTTATGAATTGGGAGAAGCCTCGCGGCACCTCTACTCTCACTCAGCAACTGGCCCGCAACTTTTTCCTGACACGGGAGAGCACCTATAGCCGCAAGCTTGCGGAGGCGATGATCGCCCTCCAGCTCGAAGCACGCCTTTCCAAGGAAGAGATCTTCGAGAACTATGCAAACCAGATCTTCATGGGCCGCCTTGGCAGCTTCAATGTCCACGGATTCGGGGAGGCTGCCCGCGGATACTTCGACAAGGACGTCAGGGATGTGAGCTTGGCCGAAGCGGCGATGCTGGCCGGCGTGTTGCAGGTGCCGAGCTATCTCAACCCGCATCGCTACCCGGACCGCATCAAGCACCGTCGCAGCCAGGTCTTGGCAGCAATGCTCCGTGAGGGCTATATCGACCAAGCGGCTCACGACGCGGCGGCTGCAGAAGACATCGTGCTCGCCCGGGGCCACATGGAGTCCCGTGACGCACCCTACTACATCGATCTGGTTAACCAGAGCTTGCAGAAGCATTTCCCGCGGCAGGAATTGATCACGCAAGACTACTGGGTCTTCACAACGCTCGACAAGCAACTGCAGGAATTCGCTGTCGAAGCGGTGCGGGAAGGCATGCAGCTCGTTGACGACTTAGTTGCCAGGCAGGGCCGATTCAAGGGCAAGCAGCCGCCCCGCGCACAGGCGGCGTTGGTTGCGATGGATCCTCGCACCGGCGAGATCAAGGCTGTCGTTGGCGGCCGGGACTACGGTGGCAGCCAGCTGAACCGCGCCCTGGCCAAGCGCCAGCCGGGCTCGGTCTTCAAGCCTTTCGTTTTTGCTGCCGCGATCGATACCGCGTTGGATCGAGAGAGAGCGATGATGGTCCGGCGCGGCTACGGGGATGCGCTGCCCGAATACGCGAAGGTGTCGTACGAACCGCCTCCCGGCTTGCTGACGGCGAGCACCATCATTGAGGACGAACCGACTACTTTCGAGTTTTCCGAGCTTCAGCCTCCGTACGAGCCTTCGAACCACTTGGACAAGTACTTCGGCCGTATCAGCCTGCGCTTCGCGCTAATGAAATCAGTCAACGTCGCAACGGTCAAACTCGGCCAAATGGTCGGATACGAAAGGGTTGCCGACATCGCCAGGCGCGCTGGCATGGGAGACTCTATCCTCCCTGTTCCGTCTCTGACGCTCGGTGCGTTCGAGGTTACTCCGCTGGATGTCGCGGCAGCCTATTCGGCCTTTGCAAACAAGGGTGTCCGAGTGGAGCCGTCATTCATTCGGTACGTCCGCGCCGATCAGGGGCAGACGCTGTTCAAGGTAGAGCCCGAAACACGCGAAGTGATGGATACACGGGTCGCTTACATCGTCACGGACATAATGCAGGACGTGATCCGGCATGGTTCGGGCATCCGGGCTCGTTTCACCTACGGCATCAGGAACGCCGCGGGCAAGACCGGCACGGACGACGACGGGTGGTTCGCTGGATTTACTAACAACTTGGTATGCGCGGTCTGGGTTGGATTTGACGACAACACGAACTTGGGGCTTGAAGGCGCGCATTCCGCGCTGCCGATTTGGGCGATGTTCATGAAGAAGGCGCATGAACTGGCGATATATGCCACCCCCGGGCCATTCGAGCAACCTGCGGGTGTGATCCGCGTGCCCGTGGATCCCGTGCAGCGGATGCTTACCGAGACCTACTGCGAGGGATGCACGCACGAAGTGTACGTTGCGGGGACCCAGCCCTCCAACGTCGACATCGCCAGCCACATGGAAGCCCGCAGGCGCGCTGCCGAGATAGCTGCCCGGCAGGAAACGGCTCCGCCAAAGCGCGGCTTCTTCGGCCGCGTGATCGGCATCTTCCAAGACGAAGAGAGTAAGGCCGCGATTGTCCCCGAGTGAACCGGCTTCTTGGCTCCCGGGATCACCAGTTGTCCGGGCGCTTGTAGCCTGGCGGAGCTTCGACCGTGACATCCTCCCGAATCGGTGGCGCGTGTGCGGCCTCCCCGTTGGCTCCGTGCCGAGGGATGAGGAGCTTGGGCCGCCCTTCGAGTCTGCCGATGGGTCGAGCCGACGGGGGCAGCTTGATGCCGGGCTTTGCCGGCCATGTCGGGCCGTCACCGAGATTGATGCGAGCTTCCTCCAGGAGCCTTGCCAGCCGGTCCCTCACCTCGGGCCGCTCGTCCGCCAAGTCCTGGCTCTCGGCAATGTCGGAGTCGAGGTTGTAGAGCGTCCCGTCAGTGTGCAGCTTCCACTCTCCGCTCCGCACCGCGCGGAGTTCATAGCCCCTGTAGTAGTAAAAGGCGTCGTACGGTGACGGAGCCCCAATGTCGCCTCGCAGGATGGCCGAGATGTCATAGCCGTCGATACGATCCCTTGGCGTGTCCGCTCCAGCGAGCGCAGCAAGCGTCGGTAGGATGTCCATTGTTGTCGCGATGTCGCCGTAGGACGTACCGGGAGGAATCGTACCTGGCCAGTACGCCACGGCTGGAACTCGCAATCCCCCTTCGTATGTGGTGCCCTTGCGACCTCGCAGCGGCCCGGCGCTGCCACGCGCGGGTCCGTTGTCCGAGGTGAAGAATACGAGCGTGTTCTCAGCGATGCCGTACTGTTCCAATCGATCGCGAATCTCGCCGACACTCCAGTCCAGTTCCTCGATGCAATCGCCCAAGACCTTGTTCTTGGAGGAGCCCTTGAAATCCTCGCCAGCCCACAAGGGCACGTGGACCATCGAATGCGGGATGTAGAGAAAGAACGGGTCCGCGTGGTGCCGGTCGATGAAGGCAAGCGACTCGGCCGTGTAGGCGCCCGTTAGGAACGACTGGTCCTCCGGTACTTTACGGATCACCTCGCCATTGCGCAAGAGAGGGAGCGGCGGGTGGTTCCGGGGGTTGAGCGGCATGAATGGGCTCATGTCGTTCGAGTACGGTAGCCCGTAGTGGTAATCGAATCCGTGGTTGTTCGGCAGGAATTCGGGCTGGTCACCCAGATGCCACTTGCCGACGATCCCGGTGGCATAGCCACGGTCTTTCAGTACCTCGGCTACAGTGATTTCGTCCGGATGGATCCCCTGCGGGTCCGCGGGCATCAGCACCGGATGCCAGAAGCCCGTTTGCAAACCGTTGCGGATCGGATATGACCCCGTCATCAACGCCGCGCGAGAGGGAGTGCAGACTGGGTGGGCGTAGAAGCTTGTTAGCTTCATTCCCCCTTCCGCCATTGCGTCGACATGCGGAGTGCGGTTCTGTGTCGAGCCGAACGCCCCGATGTCCCCGTAGCCCATGTCGTCAATGAAGACGAGCACGAAGTTCGGTCGGTCGAGGGCGTCGCGAGCCGCGGGCGAGCTAGCCGAGCACGAGAGGGTTGTCGTTGCGAGGGCGATCGCAACGAGGGACTGCCAGATCCGGAACATCACTAAGCTATATCTTCCCAGCCGCCACTCGCGTCGGCAAGGGGAAAGGTCTTGTGCGGTCGAGAGACGCTATTCGCGCGATTCGAGGATCTCGACTAACGCCGGAACGATCTCGAATAGATCGGCGACAATTCCGTAGTCCGCGATCTCGAAGATCGGCGCCCCCGGATCCTTGTTCACCGCCACGATGGTCTTGGCCCCTTTCATCCCGACGACGTGTTGAATCGCACCGGAGATGCCGAGCGCCAGATATAGATTCGGAGACACGGTTTGGCCGGAACTCCCGATCTGGCGGTCCAAGGGTAGCCAGCCGTTGTCGCAAATCGGCCGTGACGCGGCCAGTTCGCCGCCGAGCGCCCTCGCCAGAGCCTCGGCTTGCGGGATGTTATCCGGGTCCTGAATGCCTCGCCCGACCGAAACGATGATGTCGGCGGCCCCGAGATCGACGGCGTCCCTGGCCTCACGGAAGGGCCGTTGGGGCGTCGTGCGGATCTCCGCTATGTCGATGCTCAGGTCGAGCGACTTTATTGCGGCCGTCGAATCGCCTGCCTCGACGGCGTCGGCCCGGTAGGCTCCGGACTGCACGGACACGAAATGGGGTGCTTCGCCCTCCATGGTCACGTCGCCGTTTAGCTTGCCCTGAAACAGCTGGCGCACGAACACCAGGCCCATCTCTTCCACGCGCATGCCAATGGCATCGCTTACGAAGGGCTTCCCCAGAGATGCCGCTAGCTTCGGGGCGAGGTCTCGTACTTGGTATGTATGCGGCAACAGCACTAGCGTCGGCTGCAGTTGGTCAAGCGCTTGCCGCAACGCTTGCGAGAAGCCGTCCGCGGTGTACTCCCTCAGGCCGGGGTCGTCGAGCAGCACGACTTCCGAGACTCGCTTTGCAGCGACCTCGTTGGCCAGCTCGGTCACGTTGGATCCGACGACCGCAACCTGCAGGGGGCATTCCAGAGCCCTCGCAGCCTCTTGGCCTGCCGCTATGGCCTCCATTGACATGCGGTGCCATTGCCCGTCTTGCTGTTCGGTAACAACGAGAGCGCTCATAGCACGCGGGCCTCGAATCTGAGTTTGGTAACCAGCTGCTCGGCCATTTCCCGGCTGGTGCCTTGCAAGAACTCAGTCTGCTGGGTCTGTTGCGGCTGGTAGAGTCGCTGCAGGCGCTGCTGCGTGGTCACCTCGACACCCAAGTCGTCTGGCGTATAGCGAGTGAACGGCTTCCTGCGCGCCCGTTTGATGCCCATTAGCGTCGCGTAACGCACCTTATTGATGCCGCTTTGGATTGTTAGCAGCGCGGGCTTCGGCAGTGTCACGTTCTGGTACCACCCAGCTTCCAGTTCGCGCTTGCACTGGAGCTGTTCACCCGACGCGTCGATCTCCATGATGATTGTCGCGTGAGGCAGTCCGAGCAATTCAGCGAGAACCACGCCTGTCTGTCCAAACCCGGAATCGTCAGATTGCAGGCCGGTGAGGATCAAATCGTGCGGTTCTTTGCTGATGGCCGCCGCCAGAGCCTGGGCGGTTGCGAACGTGTCCGTCTCGGCGTAGCGTTCGTCCTCGATGTGAATGCCGCGATCCGCCCCCTTGGCAAGAGCTTCCCGAACCGTTGATGCGGCACGTTCAGGGCCTGCCGTGATGGCAATCACCTCGCCGCCGTGCTTCTCCTTCAGGCGCAACGCCTCCTCCAGCGCATACGTGTCGGGTTCGTTCATCTCGAAAGCCAGGCCGTCGTCGAGAATCCACTTGCCGTCTGGATCAAGGCGTAGAACGGAGTCACGCGCCACGACCTGCTTCACGCAAACAAGGATGTTCATGGTGCAGGAGGCTGGCACGCTCGCGTAGTGTGGTGCCAGGAAACGATTCTATCAGTCGGGGTTGATCAGGGTTCCGGCTAGGAATCCGTGAAGCGGCGAAAGACCAGTGTGCCGTTGGTGCCGCCGAAGCCGAACGAGTTGCTGAGCGCGTACTCGATTTCCATCTTCCGGGCCGTTCCAGGGATGTAATCGAGATTGCAGCCCGGACCCGGCTCGTCGATATTGATTGTGGGCGGGGCGATCTGATCCCTTACGGACAGCGACACGATGCCCGCTTCCAGGCCGCCGGCGCCTCCCAGCAAGTGTCCGGTCATCGACTTGGTCGAGCTCACCGGTAGGTTCTGGGCGTGATCCCCGAACAGCTGCTCCATGGCTCTCGACTCGACCAGGTCGCCAATCGGAGTCGACGTGCCGTGCGAATTGACGTAGTCCACGTCCGTAACGGTGATGCCAGCGTCATGTATGGCGTTGCGCATCACGCGGACTGCGCCGTCCCCGTCGTCAGCGGGTGAGGTGATATGGAAAGCGTCCCCGCTCATACCGTAGCCGACCAGTTCGGCCACGACTGGAGCGTTCCGGCGCCGCGCGAACTCCAGTTCTTCCAGAATCAGGATGCCCGCTCCCTCGCCAACCACGAACCCGTCTCGGTCTTTGTCCCATGGACGACAGGCGTGGGCCGGATCGTCGTTGCGAGTGGAGAGCGCCTTCATTGCCCCGAAACCGGCAACGCTCAGGGGCGTGATTGCCGCTTCCGCGCCGCCGCAAATCATCGCGTCGGCGTACCCCTGCTGGATCAGTCGGAAGGAATCCCCCACGGCGTGGGCACCGCTTGTGCAGGCTGTTGCCGTGGCTGAGTTTGGTCCTTTGGCGTTCCAGCGGATCGAAACGTGACCGGACGCTAGATTGACGATCGCGGCGGGAATGAAGAAGGGCGTCACCCTTCTCGGGCCTGACTTGAGCAGCTTCTTGTGCTCTCGCTCGATGACGTCGAAACCGCCGATGCCGCTGCCCACATAAGCGCCGATGCGGGGCGCGGTCTCCGGGGTTACGGCAAGACCTGACATGCCCATCGCGAACTCGCTGGCCGCGAGCGCGAAGAAGGTGAACCGGCCCATCTTGCGGACGTCTTTCCGGGACACGAAGTCCAAGGGGTCGAAGTTCTTGATTTCACCCGCAATCCGGCAAGGAAAGCCGGTGGAATCGAAGTGTGTGATCGGTCCGATTCCGTTGCGGCCCTCGAGAAGCGCAGCCCAACACTCCTCGGTCCCCACTCCTACCGGAGAAACGAGGCCGACGCCAGTGACGACAACTCTTCGCTGCAACAGTCTCCCCGCTATTTGCTATCAAGCTTCGACGTGATGTACTGGATCGAGTCACCGACCGTGCGAATCTTCTCGGCGTCGTCGTCAGGAATCTCAATGTCGAACCCTTCCTCGAACGCCATGATCAACTCGACGATGTCAAGCGAATCGGCGTTGAGGGATTCCTGGAACGCAGCGTTAGCGGTGACTTGAGACTCTTCGACGCTGAGCTGCTCGCAGATGATTTCGGTGACTTTCTTTGCAACTTCCATACTCGCTCCAATTAGAGTGGGCCCAGCATCCGTTACAGTCTGTTCCGGATCAGGGTTGTTACGCATCGCTGCGACGGGTCCGCTCGGCGGACGCGTGCTACAGGCTCAGCACGTAGGCGGCGATGTTGACCTTTTCTTCCTCACTGAGCATTAGCTCGAACGCAGGCATGCCGTTGCCGCCCTTGTTGATGTTTTCCAAGACGTTCTCGCGACTGGCGTCTTTGCCGCTCGGAAGCTTGCCGTCCTTGATGCCCGCCAATCCGGGACCGATCTTCTTGTCGGTCTTGTCGTCGAAGTGGCACATCAGGCAGCGTGCTTGAAAGGCTTCCTTGCCCTTGGCGGCATCGCCACTTTCGTGATTGTCTGCCAACCCTGCCGAGACCAAAAAAAGCGCGGCCACAAATGGTACCAAGCGTGTAAGCGACATCCGGTTCTCTGTCCCCCAATTCAGTCTATCGCAGTTGGCCGCTCGTAAGGCGAAGCAGTTGCGATGCAACGGTTGGCTCTGTCGGTGCGCACCGAATCGGAGCTACCCTAGATTCAAGTTTACAATACGGATGCCATGAACATTCGCTGTTTCGCACTCCTTGTTGCCCTGTCGGCCTCCCCTCTACCGGCCGACGAACTCCGGATCTATTGGATCGACGTGGAGGGCGGTGCCGCGACCCTGGTTGTGACGCCGGATTCCGAAACAATTCTCATGGACGCCGGCTGGCCAGGATTCGATGGCCGGGATCCTGCTCGGATCGCAAAGGTTCTCGAGGAGGAGGTCGGCAAGAAGCAGCTGGACTATTTCATCGCGTCCCACTTCCACCGGGACCACACGGGTGGGGTAGAGCAACTCGCGCAGATGGTCCCCATTGGACGGTTCGTCGATCACGGTGACAGCGTTGAAATCGGCTTGAACGAGCGGGCCGACGCCCTTTGGGGCAGCTATGCGAAGACGGCCGGAGACCGGCGGATGCAGGTCGAGCCCGGTCAGCGCCTACCCCTGAAGAGCACGGAATTCCAGTTCGTGGCAGCGGGCAGCAAGTTCCTACATCAGCCGCTGGCAGACAGTGGCCCGAACCCGGATTGTCGCGACGCGGCGCTGAAGGCGGTCGATCGCGGCGAGAACGGCAAGAGCGTCGGCTTCCTTGTCCGCATGGGAAAGTTCGAGTTCCTGGACCTTGGTGACCTGACGTGGAATTACGAACTCGAGACCGCGTGCCCTGCAAACATCTTCGGCGAGATCGACCTGTACCAAGTGACCCACCACGGAATGCACACGTCCGGTGCTCCTGCGCACGTTCGCGCAATACGCCCGCTCGTGGCCGTTATGAACAACGGCCCGCGCAAGGGGGGCACCGCCGTCACTTTCGAAACGCTGACGTCAACGCCCTCGCTTCTCGACCTGTGGCAGGTCCATCGGTCTGTACAGAACGGTCCTGAGCACAACCCGTCCGAGGAGTTCATCGCCAACCTAGGCGAAACGGAGGGGTGCGACGCCCACTGGATCAAGGCGACGGTACAGCCGGATGGTCAATTCGCTGTGACAAACTCCCGTAACGGCTACACCAAGGAGTACGCTCCCCGCTGACCGTCGGGGTCCGTATCATTAAGATACGGACCCCGGACTTCCTTTCATCAGTTGCGCGGCTTGGCCAAGGAGCGCGCGCGCTTGCAGAACTACTGGATCGTAACTGGCCAGCACCCGGAGGCCTTCGTCGTAGTCGAAGTACGAAATGTGCAGGTGGGTGGCGAGCGCTCGCATGAGATACTGACGATCCCCAGTCTGCAGTTGCTGCCCTCTTCGGATGCCTCGGTCAGCCATGAATTGCAGCAGATCTTCGAGCATTTCCGGCGCGGGTGGCTCGCCTCGCAGCAAGGCATAGCCTCTTGACCGCTCGCGGGCGACGAAGCGCTCGACCATTCGTTGCTGCTCGACCTGGTTCTGAAAGATCGTAATCCGCGGTTCGGCTATCTGGACGTCAGGCGCAATCCCCCCCAACTCGTACACTTTCCGCCCGCTGTCGGTCAGGCGCACCGTACCTTGTTGCGGCCTGTACTGCTCGCTGCAAGGCTCGCTGAAGTACTCGGATGCCGGTACGTCGTCATACGGCCGCTGAATCAATCGCCCGCTAGGCGAGTAGTAGCGTGCCATTGTCAGCACCATCCCGGTCTTCTCGGGCAACGCGAAAACCGACTGCACCAAGCCTTTGCCAAAGGTATTCGTGCCTGCTATCAGAGCCCGATCATGGTCCTGCAAAGCACCTGCAACGATTTCCGACGCCGACGCTGAATTGCAGTTGACCAAGATCACGATCGGATAATCCAAGTTCGGGTTGTCGGCTTCGGACCGGTAACTGCGCTCCGGCGAGTTGCGACCACGATGCGAAACGACGCTCTGGCCGCGCTCGAGGAACTGGCTCGCGACCTTGACACCCGCCGACAGCAGCCCGCCCTTGTTGTCGCGGAGGTCCAGCAGTAGGCCGCGCATGCCTTGGTTCTCCAATGAACGCAGCGCCTCGTCCAATTCCTCGCTGGTTCGCTCGCCGAAACTGCTAACGCGCAAATAGCCGGTGGCGTCCTCAAAGAGCAGTTGTATGGGGACCGTCGGACGCGGGATAACGTGGCGGACCAAGTCGACCTCGAGCCAGCGATCCAAGCCCGAGCGAGACAGGCTCAGGCGCACGCTGGTGCCGGGCGGACCCTTGACATGACTGGCGACTTCGGTGAGATCAAGCCCGTTGACGGGTTCGCCATCCACCATTTCGATCGTGTCACCCGGCAGGACACCGGCTTCGAATGCCGGAGTTTGAGGAAATGGAAACTCGACGATTGTCTTGCTCCCAAAGTTAACGATCTGCATGCCGACCCCGGCATAACTGCCTCGCTCCTGCTCGCGCATCCTTAGGAATTCCTCCGTATCGAGGAACGTGGAATGCGGATCTAGGGTGGCAAGCATCGAGGGGATGGCACCTTCGTACATTGCCTTGGCCCAGTCCACGCTATCGACGAAGCGTCGGTCGATCATGCGCGTGGCCTGCTGTGCCCGCTGAAGATGCTCGTTCAGCGGGGCCATTCGGATGAGGTTGCCGTTGGTGCCGATTCGCAGGCCATATACGCCGCCGACGATGCTGCAGACCGCTATGACCGCGGCGAAGGTCAGGATTGCACGTGCGGTTCTCATCGGCCCTGTGACGGCAGCGCGCATCGAGCGTCGGTGCCCGCGTGGACCCAGCCGGGCTTAGGTCTCTGCCAAGCGGTCGATCTTCGCGGCCAGAACGAAGTCCGACTCCGTAAGTCCATCGATCTTGTGGGTCCAGATCTTGATCCCAACCTTGCCCCAGGCAAGATAAATGTCGGGATGGTGCCCTTCGGCTTCGGCCAGGGCCCCGACTCGGTTGGTGAAATCGAGCGCGTTCTGAAAATCCCGGAAAGCAAATTCCCGCTCGAGATGATGGTCCTTGACCACAGTCCACTCCGCGACCTGGGCACTGAATCCACTGAGTTCTTCACCCTGCAGCGGAGGAACCCCTCCGCGACAGGGGACGCACGACTTCTCCGCTAGGGCCGACACCTGACCTGTCCTTGGTGCATCGTATCACGAAGATCCGGGCTTGAGGCGAAGGAAAGCCCGCTGTCTTGTAAACTGGCTTCTAGGAGACCGTTAACTCGACAATGCGGAACCAGAGCGCTACGGGGGCTGGAGGTCGTGCTTGCTGCAGTTGGATTGGATCAGGAAAGCTGTCGCTCGCGCTTCTTGCCGGGCTGGTGGTAATCGCGGACCGGGTTTCGAAGGCAGCTGTCAAGGCCTCGATGCCCTACGGAACTTCCGAGACCGTAATTGACGGATTCTTCAATCTCGTGCATGTACGCAACACGGGCATCGCATTCAGTCTGTTCGCAGATTCGGAGCCTTGGTTCCGGGATCTGGTGCTGCCGGGAGTTTCCATGGTCGCCATCGCCGCGATTGTTGCCTTGCTGTACCGGCAGGGGAATCTCTCCACGCTGAGCCGGGTCGCGCTCGTGCTGATCTTGGCCGGCGCGGTGGGCAACCTGTACGATCGCCTGCTGTACGGCTACGTCACGGATTTCCTGGACTTGTACGTTGGCACCTACCATTGGCCGGCTTTCAACGTTGCTGACAGCGCCATTACGATTGGCGCGGTGATGCTGCTGCTGGACTCAATGCTCACGCGGAATCCGCTATCTGAAGAGGTTGGCGCGGCGTAGACCGGGCATTCTCACATGTGGCCCCGGATCTTGGAGATTGGCTCGTTCGCCGTGCCGACGTACGGCGTGCTGATCGCTTTGGGCTTTCTTGCCGGGATCACTCTGGCAGCCCGCCTGGCACGGGGGTCCGAACGCTCTGACTTGGATCCGGAAAGGATCACCAATCTTGGGATCGTGCTGCTGCTGTCGGCGATTGTCGGCGCCAAGCTGTTCATGATCGTCGACAGCTGGACATACTACTCCGCGGATTTGTCGAGGATCTTCTCGATGTCAGCGCTGCGGTCTGGAGGCGTCTTCTACGGCGGCTTGCTTTCGGCGCTTGCCGTGGCGTACTTCTACACCCGGCGGCACAAAATGCCTTGGCTGGCGACCGCCGACGTCATGGCTCCCGGTCTCGCGATTGGGCATGCCATCGGGCGGTTGGGTTGCTTCGCTGCGGGCTGTTGCTGGGGCCGGGAGACGCACTTGGCCTGGGCCGTGACCTTTCGCGATCCGGCTGCGCATAGCTTTACCGGAGTGCCGCTGAACATCCCGCTGCACCCAACACAACTGTACGAGGCGCTGGGCACCGCGGCGATCGGCGGGTTTCTGCTCTGGCGCTACGGCCGCGCCCATGCAACGGGCACGATCCTTGGCGCTTACCTCGCACTGTACTCGACGTTTCGTTTCTTGGTGGAGTTCTTCAGGGAGGAGGGTTCCCGCACGTTGGTCATTGGCGGTTTCCTGAGTACTACCCAATGCGTGGCAGTCGGCCTTGCGATCCTTGGACTTTGGCTGTTGCGGACGACCTCCCGCCGGGCGTGAAGACGGCCCGTCGTCTCTCGCCGGGACGGCCGCAGCGAGTCAGGCCAGTGTGTCGAGGGAGTTAGGTGAGACCTGCTCGTACGCAGTGATTGCGTCCATCCTCTGCTGGATGTAGCTCAATTGGTCGCCACCTTCGAGCAAGCATTGCTTGGAAAAGCCATCGATCGGAAAGGAAGCTTTGCGTCCGTCGAGAAACTCGACAGCTTGTGTCTCTAGATTGACCGTCACTGCGAAGTCCGGGTCTGCCTCCGTCCGTCCGCAGAGCTCCCGATGGGTGCTTTCGTCAACGATGACGGGCAAGAGGCCGTTCTTGAGGCAGTTGTTGCGGAAGATGTCCGCGAACGAGGTGCTGATGATGGCCCGGAACCCGAAGCCCATCAGGGCCCACGGAGCATGCTCCCGGGAACTCCCGCAGCCGAAATTGTCGCCGGCAAGCAAGATACTGGCGCCTTCGGCACGGGGCTGGTTGAGGATGAAATCGGGATTTGGACTGCCGTCCGGCAGGTAGCGCCAATCGTTGAATAGGTTTTCGCCGAGGCCCAGTTTCTCGATGGTCTTCAGGAACCGGGCGGGGATGATCTGGTCGGTGTCGATGTCGTTGATGAGAAGCGGGACGACCTTGCCGCGAAATGCCGTGACGGGTTGCATGGTCCGGATGAATCCACCTTCCTACAGATAGCGCCGCGGATCGGCCACGGCGCCCTCGATGGCCGATGCCGCGGCGGTCAGCGGACTCGCCAGGAACGTCCTGCCGCCCTTGCCCTGACGGCCCTCGAAGTTGCGATTGCTTGTCGAGACACAGTACTGGCCGTTGTCTAGCTGATCCCCGTTCATCGCGATGCACATACTGCAGCCAGCCTCGCGCCAATCGGCCCCGGCCGCCCGGAAGACTTCCGAGAGCCCTTCCGCTTCGGCTTGAGCCCGGATCCTTTCGGAACCAGGAACGACCAGCATGCGGACACCGGAATTCACCTTGCGCCCTTTCAGCAGGTTCGCGGCTTGGCGCAGGTCAGAAATGCGGGAATTCGTGCAACTGCCCACGAACACCACGTCGACGGGTTGTCCGAGGAGCGGCTTGCCCGGTTCGAGCTGCATGTAGTCCAGCGCCTTGCGCACTCCCGAGCCTCCATTAGCCTCGGGCACAGGCTGGGTAATCGGGACGCCCATGCCAGGGTTCGTGCCCCAAGTGATCATCGGCTCTAGACCTGCCGCGTCAACCATGACGGTGCGGTCGTAGTCGGCCCCTTCGTCGGATGGAAGCTGTTTCCAGCGTGAAATCGCCGCGTCCCACTCCGTCCCCCTCGGAGAGCTTGGCTTGTCCGCAAGGTACTCGTATGTCGTCTCGTCGGGCGCGATCATCCCGGCTCGGGCCCCGCCTTCGATCGACATGTTGCAAACAGTCATGCGCCCTTCCATGGAAAGGGCACGGATCGCCTCGCCCGTGTACTCGAAGACATGTCCTGTGCCGCCGCCGATGCCGATCTTAGCGATCAGTGCGAGGATCAAGTCTTTCGCCACGACACCTGGCACCGGCAGACCGTCGAACCGGACTTCGCAGGTCCGCGACCGGTGTTGCAGCAGGCACTGGGTTGCCAGGACATGTTCCACCTCGGTGGTGCCAATGCCGAACGCCAAGGCGCCGAAGGCTCCGTGGGTCGACGTGTGGCTATCTCCACAGACGATCGTGATACCAGGCCTGGTCAGTCCTAGTTCGGGGCCGATGACGTGGACTATGCCCTGTGAGTCGTCTCCAAGGTCAGCCAGGGGCACTCCGAACTCGCCGCAGTTGATGCGCAGCTGCTGCACCTGCTTCGCGGCGATCGGATCAATGATTGGTAGTGCCTGGTTCCGCGTCGGAATGCTGTGATCCATCGTCGCCATCGTGCGATCCGGGCGCCGCACTCCGATGCCCCGATCCCGGAGGCCTTGGAACGCCTGCGGGGATGTCACTTCATGGACGAGGTGAAGGTCAATATAAAGCACTGCGGGGGCACCGGGATCGTGCGCCACAACGTGCGAATCCCAAACCTTGTCGTATAACGTGCGAGACCTAGCCACCTCTTGAGTCTATCGCAAGGCCTGCAAGCACTAGCCTTTTCCAACGAGAGATGAGCTTTCGTGTTCGATGTCAAGGGATATTTCGGGGATTGCCAGAAAGAATCTAGCTTGCGTGTTCTGTACGGCTCGGATGTTCGGTCTTCGGTTACGCCTCGGGCCGCTGGGCGGAGGGCCGGTCGGGAGCGATCCAGTATTCAGGCCTTGGCCGGGACCTGCGGTTGCCAGAGGCGGTCGTCGCGAAGCAAGGCGTTGGCGAGCACGACGAGCTTGCGGATGACGGCGGTTATTGCGACCTTATGGGGCTTGCCGCGGTCGGCCAGCCGCTGGTAGACGGCGCGCATGTCGGGGTTGCAACGGCGGGCGGCGATGGCGGCCATGTAGAGCACCTTGCGCGGTCGGGGTCGCCCGCCTCGGATGTGGCGAGCGCCGTGGGATGCGCCGCTGTCGCTGGCGAACGGAGCCGTGCCGGCCAGGGCCGCGGCCTGCTTGGGGCCGATGCTGCCGAGTTCGGGCAAGTCGGCGCAAAGCACAGCCGCGGAGACGGGGCCGATACCCGCGACGGACCGCAGGATCGCGGCGCGGCGAGCCAGGGCTTCGTCGGCTTCGAGGGCCTTGGCAATGGCCTGGTCGAGCACACCGATCTCGCGGTCGGTAGCCTCGTTGAGGCGGCCGAGCGCGGCCGCCGCGGGTCCGGGATCGAATTCGGCGATGCGTTTGCGACGGTTTGTCCGGTCCTCGACACAGGCGGCTCGGGCCGACAGCAAGTCCTTCAGCTGCTGGAGATTGCGTTCCAATGGAAGGGCCCGGCGCCGGCCCGGCAGGCGCCCGAAGAGGGCCAGCATGGCGGCATCGATGCGATCGGTCTTGGCGAGCCGACCCATGCTGCGCGCAAACTGCCGGGCTTGGAGCGGGTCGGCCAGGACAATCTCCAGGCCGGCCTCGTCGAGGCAGCGCTGCAGGGCCCGATGGTAGCGTCCCGTTGGCTCGAGCACTACGCGCCGCACGCCCAGCCCGCGCAGCCAGTCGCGCGCCGCGCGCCAGCCGCCGGCAGCGTTGGGAAAGCTGCGGGTGGCAGCGCCCGGCTCGACCTGCATGTCGAGCTGGGCCTTGCTGACATCCACGCCAGCGACGAGGTCCGTCGCAGCGAGTTCCATGTCATTCATGATTCGAGTTCCTCCGGATTGCAGTACAGTCAATGCGAGTCATCCCCCGGCCTTGGCTTCTCGTCAATCCGGGCCTCGCGCCCAACCTTTCGTCCAGGCCTCGGGGGGATGGTTGCGGCGGGCCGACCAAGCTCATTTCCGATTCCTCGAATCCAGCCCGAAACGGTCCGACCCGCCGCCCGACCCGGGGGTCTGCAGGCCCCCGGGTCGGCCCTCGCCCCCCGCTAAGCCGCAGGGGGTGCGGATGGCTCCCCGGCCATCCAACGGAGCTGGACGCCGGGCTTCGCAACCCAGTCCAGAGTAGTCAAAGACTGGGTCCACGGCGCACCCTGACCAACATAGAAGCCCGAAGGGGGCTCTCCAGGAGGTGTGGGAATCATCGGAGGGTGATCTTGCATCTCGATCTGGAGACTCATTCGAGCCTGGACGATCTGCGCGGGTTTCTCGCGGGCAACGCGGACGAAACGGTCCTGGTGCCGGAGCGGAAGCGGGCCTACGCGGATATCGGACGGGTGTTGCGGCGGTTCTCGTATTGGCGGCTGGAGCGGGCGGACAAGGGCCTGGTGCGCAGCTATCTGGTGCGCACAACGGGGCTGTCGCGGGCGCAGCTGGCGCGGTTGATCGCCCGCTATCTGGCCGACGGGGAACTGGCGGACCGGCGCCGGGGCGCGGCCAAGCCGTTCCGGCGCAAGTACGAACGGGCGGACATCCTGCTGCTGGCCGAGACCGACGAGTTGCACGGGACGCTGTCGGGCCCGGCCACGCTGGCCATCCTCAAGCGCGCCTGGGAGGTCTTCGGCGACGAGCGCTTCCGGCGCCTGGCCGGGCTGTCGAACGGGCATCTGTACAACCTGCGGAAGAGCCTGGCCTACCTGCGGCGGGTGGGCCGCAAGGACCCCACGCACCCGGCCGGGGTCACGATCGCCGAGCGGCGGCCGCCGCGCCCGGAGGGGCAGCCGGGCTACCTGCGGATCGACACGGTACACCAAGGGGATCTCGCTAAGGTCAAGGGCGTCTATCACATCAACGTGGTGGACGAGGTGACGCAGTTCCAGTTCGTGGGCAGCGTGGAGCGGATCTCGGAGCACTACCTGCTGCCGCTGCTGGAGAAGCTGCTGGAAGCGTTCCCGTTCCGCATCCGGGGTTTTCATTCCGACAACGGGTCCGAGTTCGTGAACTACCAGGTGGCGGCCCTGCTGGAGAAGCTGCGGATCGAGCAGTTCACCAAGTCGCGGCCGCGGCGCAGCAACGACAACGCGCTGGTCGAGAGCAAGAACGGGACCGTGGTGCGCAAGCATCTGGGCTACGGGCACATCCCGGGCCGGCACGCCCGGCAGCTGGACCAATTCAACCGCGAGGTGCTCTCGCCGTACCTGAACTACCATCGCCCCTGCCACTTCCCGAGCGAGCAGGTCGATGCGAAGGGCAAGGTGCGCAAGCGCTACCGGCGGCAGGACATCCTGACGCCGTACGAGAAGCTGAAGTCGCTGCCGGGGGCGGGCGGGACTGCCTCAAGGCGGGGATCGGACTTCGCGCAACTGGACGCGCAGGCCCGCGCCCTGAGCGACAACGAGGCGGCGCGGCGGCTGAACGCGA
>CBDCFO010000004.1:0-359818 GCA_965216215.1 Bryobacterales bacterium
CCAAGACGAATATGGCGGCGGGGCATTCAGAAAATGATGGTCAAAGGAATCGGGGAATGTCTCGTCGATACTCGCCGTACACCTGTCCGTACTGGTCTTCCAACCAGGGTTCCTCGGTTAACGGAGCAATGACGAACACGAGGATAAGCAGCGTATGGGCGATCCAAAGGAGCAGCGAGTTTGCGATCACACCCACACCGATCAAGGTGATGATGTCACCCAGATACTGCGGATTGCGGGTGAACCGGTAGGGTCCAGAGGAAACGAATCCGTCCTTCAGCCCCGAAGAATTCATCACACCAAGAGCGACGACTCCCCAGACTGCCAGAAGCCCTCCAAGCAGTGCCACTGGAATACCGATGATGAAACGGAGATCGCTCTTGAATATCCACGAATTCCAGTCCAGGAACAGCAGGGCTGTGTTGACCCCAACGACCAAAAAGAAACAGACCCAGGTCAGAGAGTGCTGCCAGGAAAGCCGATACGGCGGCGGCCAGATCCGTCTACCAGGAATCGCAACCGACCAGACTGTTCCCGTCAACATAATCAAGAGGACGGCCACGTCGACGGCAAAGAGGGTGTAGGTGAAGTGAGGCATTCGGAGCAGATTCTGTATCGGACCGTGAACGGAGAGAAAGCGCTGGACCTGCGCCTCGGACTTGAATTTCCTCGTTTGGCGATCCCGCTCTCTGGTGTGCTGGCGGGAAACTTCGACCCTGTTGTTATCGTACTGCCCGCTTCGATGGGTAGCCGATAGGCCGAGCTCCCGACGGGCGGCCGCATAGCTCCGCAGCCTGTCGGTGACCAGCTGGAATGGCGATCCGCCCCGCCCCTTCAACAGCTTGCGGAAGAAGCGCCTTGCTGCTCTCGCGTCCCTGTGGCACGCGACTGGAACGTCCAGGACGTCTCCATCCTGGTCGACCGCTCCTCAGAAATCGCGGCGCTCGCCGCGAATCGAGATGAAGACCTCATCCAAATGCAAGATGTCACCAAGCCGGCCTTGGTGATAGCGCAGTGCACGTGCGAGGCAGGGCCGAACTGCACACACCACTTGCGAATGGCCTTGTAAGACAGCGTGACTGCCGCGCTCAGCGAGGAGATCTTCGATATCGCGCAGCCTCAGGCTGAAGCGATGGTATAGCCAGACGGCATGACTGATGATGGCCGACGGGAAACGGTGTCCTCGATACCGGAATTCCATCGATCAATTGTCGACGACCGACGCGAAGTTGACAGTACCCGTCGCGAGCTTGGGACGCAACTGGTCGGCGACCTTGCCAGGCGGGAATCCTGCGCGGCTGGCCACCGACTCGTCCGTACACGTTCGCGCCGAGCTATCGATTTACAGGCGCGCCGGGCTTGCCCGGATTCAATCGCTGGTAAGCGTCCGTCCCTTGCAGCTCTTTCCGGTCCTTCGCCAGGTTCCACGGCGATTTGCCTTCAAGGTCCTCGATCGCCGGGTCCGCGCCCGCATCCAGGAGTGCCACTATGTTTTCCGGCGATCCGTACTCGGCTGCCATATGCAAGGGTCGCCAGCCCCTCTTGTTACCAGCATCGACTGGGGCACCTGCTCCGGCCAGGGCGGATATGTTCTCCGGCTCGCCCCACGCCGCTGCCTCATGCAAGGGCGTTTGGCCGGACTTTCCCCTGGCCTCGGGATCCGCTTCAAAGTTGAGCAGGAGCCTGATGTTTCCCGGCCCGTCTGCGTTGGCCGCCTTGTGCAGTGGCGTGGCCCCAAGATCGTCTCGAGCCTTCGGATCCGCACCCAAGTCAACAAGTGCGGAAATGTTCGCGGGAGAGCCAGAGCTCGCTGCATCGAAGATTGGCGTTTGCCCGAATCGATTCGTGACATTCACATCCGCGCCCGCCTCGACGAGCATGGCGATCCCAGCAGGCGTGCCGAGTGCGGCAAAGCGGTGCAGCGGGGTCTCACCATACTGGTTACCCGCATCAACCCGTGCCCCCGCACCGATCAGGATCGATATGTGCTCGGTGCTGGACCACGCGGCCTCGTGCAGAGGGGTGCGCCCGTCACCATTTCTGGCGTCAAGGTTGGCACCTGCCGCGAGTAGCGCCACGAGGTTCTCCGAAGTCTGGGCCTTCGCCGCCAGATGCAGTGGAGTGTCGCCGTCATCGTTGCCGATTTCGATGTCCGCGCCGGCTTCGAGAAGGGCTGCGATACTCTCCGGAATGCCGTCCTCTGCGGCTGTGTGCAGCGGCGTACGGCCCTCGTAGTCGCGTACGTGGACATCCGCTCCTGCATCGATCAACGCCGCGATGTATTTCGCGAGGCCGGCTCGGTTTCTCGCTTCCAGATCCGCGTCGGGAGAGAGACCCAGCGAGACCCCGTACGAGTCCTCCGAAGGGTCGACGGCTGCAGCCGCGTGCAGCGGTGTCTGGCCGGAATCGTCTCGTGCATTGATATCCACGCCAGCATCGACCAACGCTGCGATGCCGCCTGGCGGACGCGGTTTCCCATATCCGCAAACGCGTCAGGATCGAGACCGAGAGCCAAGGCCAGAAAAGAAATCCTCGAAGGTTTGAGGGATACGGCGATGTGCAGCGGTGTCCGGCCGTAATCGTCTCGCGCATTGATATCCGCGCCAGCATCGACCAACGCTGCGATGTATTCCGGCTGCCCCTGTACGCTGGCCGTATGTAGTGACGTTCGGCCGAACCGGTCCCGGGCATGGATGTCCGCGCCGGCGTCGAGCAAGACTGCGATACTCGCCAACCTGCTGGCCGTGTCCGGCCAGTTGATATCCGGGACATTCCCGACGAGCTCCTTGATGGACGTCGGTAAGGCGGCATTTGCCACAGCTGCATGCAGGGGCGTCCGGTCGGATTGGCTCCGTGAACTGATCTCTCCGCCGGCGCTCAGAATGGTAGCGATATGGTCCGGCCGGCCAGCCGTTGCTGCCGCGTGCAGCGGAGTCTCTCCGTTCGAGCCGCCGGCAAGGCTTGCCTCGTCATCAATGCACCGGGCCACGTCTCCGGGAGTTGCAAGGAGGAAGAAAAGCGGAGATGTCCATTGAGTGCAATCCGCCAGGAACGCCGCTGGCTCCGAGACTTGCTGCGATTTGAATCCCTCCCTGATGGCATCCAGCATTGACTTGCCATCTTCGAGTGCCCCCGGATCCGCGCCGGCCTCCAGGAGGGCATTCTTGATTTCCGGCGAGCCAAATGCTGACGCGTGCCGCAAGGGCGTCCAGCCGATCTGATCGCGGCTCTCGAGTTCCGCGCCAACTTCAACGAGGGCTGCGATCCTCTCCGGCGAGCGTGACCAGACCGCCGCCACATGGAGTGGCGTCCCACCAGTGTTGTCTCTTGCATTCGGATCCGCACCCGCGTCGGCGAGAGCGCGGATGTTCTCCGGCGAGAGTGACAAGCGCGCGGCGGAATGCATTGGCGTTGCTCCCATTGCGTCCGTGGCACTCGTCTCTGCACCCGCATCGACAAGGATTGCGATTTGCACTGGTCTGGCCAACACCGCAGCATTGTGCAAGGGCGTCGTGCCGAACTCGTTGCGTGCGTCAACCGCCGCGCCAGCTTCGAGGAGCGCCTTGATGCCGCTTGAGTTGGGGGACCAGGCGGCCGCGTGAAGAGGGCTGTTGCCGCGCTCGTCGCGAGCGTTCAAGTCCGCGCCGGCTTCGAGGAGCGCAAGAATGTTCGCAGGTGCATGGCGGGGATCCGCCTCGTGAAGGGGCGTCTTGCCATCCTTGTCGCGGGCATTGACGTCCGCGCCGGCATCCAGCAGGGCTTTGATCTTCGCCACCGTGCCGCGGTTTGCCGCCAAATGGAGGGGTGTCTCACCGCGCTCGTCGCTTGCATCCACGCTTGCGCCGGCATCGGCGAGGGCCGTGATGTTCTGCGGACTGCCTTCCATCTCCTCCGCGGCCAAATGGAGGGGCGTCCGGCCCTTGGCATCTCGATCATCCAAGTCCGCGCCATGGTCGAGAAGAGCGCGGATCTGCGCGGGCCCTCCTTGGACCGCCGCAAAATGTAACGGTGTCGAGCCGGAGGAATCACGCTCCTTGGGATTGCTACCCGCGTTGATGCAGCGATCGACGTCCTCGGCGTCGGCGTGCCGGAAGAAGAACTCTTCGTTCCAGTTGTCGCAATTCGCCTCGGCCCAGAGGGGGGCGGTGACGAGAGCGAATACCGCGACGGCCAGGCAGGTGGAGCGCCCAGCGAGCAGATCTTGAAGGGGGATTCGAAGTCTGTTCATTTGCCGGCACATTCATTGTACGGGGCACCTGTTCTCCGTCAGGCTTGAACCCAACACCTCACCGACCCCAGTTAGTCCGAAGCCTACTCCCGACGCCTTCGCGCCTCCTGACGCCTTTCATTCCAGCTGGCACGCCATTGTCTCAAGGCGATTCACTATCGACTCTGTCGGGACCAGGCCTTCAACACTTGGAGGCTGGCGACGTGCGTTGGCTGAGAGAAGGTACACGCAACGATAGTTGGATCGGAACCGCTTCTCTAGACTGAAGTTCTGGAGGGTTTTTTGGCCTAACCTGTTGTTTTCCAAGCAGATGTGCTTGGGCGAAATTCGCGTCTACTGACTACAAACGGTGATCGTGTGCGTTAGGCTTGGATTCCTTTCAGCAACTCCAGTGCGCGTTCTTGCTCCTTGCTCGGCTGCGTGTCGAGCTTGAATTCGGTCTGCCGCGAGCCGTGCTGGCCCTTGGCGTGGCAGACGTTGCGGGTGACGGTCGCCAGATCCTTCAGCAGCGTCCGGAAGCTGTGCAGCGGCGTGCCGTCCTCGGCCTGGCGCGTGGCTTGCTTTCGCTTCGCACTGTCGGACGGCTCCGCGGGTGCGACCGGATCGCGTGTGCGAGCCTGTTCGGCGAGTTCGTTGTCGGCGAACAGTAGCGGACGCCACGCCTCGCGCATGTGCCACTCCACGTAGTACGCCAGCAGGCACAGGAAAATGTGTGCACGCACCCGGTCGGCTAGCCGGTGGTGGATCGGGCGCACCTGCAGGTCCGCCGTCTGCAGCGTCCGGAAGGCACGCTCGACCCGCGTCAGGGCCTTGTAGCTGCGCACACAGTCGGCCGCGGACAGGTCCTGTGCCGACAGCGAGGTGCGGATGATGTAGACGCCGTCGAGGGCGGCTTCGCTGTCGATACTGTGCTGCTGACGCTGGAAGTCAAATGCGGAGTCGCTGATCGCGCACTCGAAATGCTTGCGGACCTTGTAGTGGTTGAGGACCGAGCCGACCCGCAGGCCAATCTCGGCCTCGCCCTGAAGGCGGCCGGCAGCGACGCTGGCACGGATCGGTGCGAGCAGCTCTTCGGTGGCTTGCAGCAGCGACTCCCGCGTATGGGCCCGCTGGGCCGCCAGGGGCGGGTTGCGGCAGGCCACCAGCCGCTCGCCCGGATAGTCCGGATGCTTGAGGATCTCGAACAGGCCGACGTCGTCGGAAGAGTCCAGCTTGCCGGCGCGCTCCAGCTTGCGGATCGCGGTGCTGCGCAACGCCGTGATCCAGTCGATGCCGTCCAGTTTGCGCAGTGCCTTGATCCTGGCCTGCACCAGCATGCCGCGGTCGCCGACCAGGACCACGCGGGTGAGGCCGAAGCGGAGGCGGAGCTGCTCGACGGTCGGCATGACGATCCGCGGGTCGCCGACATTGCCCTCGAACACGGTGACCGCGACGGGGCGGCCCTGTAGCTCGCACAGCAGGCCGTAGTTGACCTGCAGCTTGCCTTTCTTGCCGTCGCGGTTGTAGCCGTAGCGGGCGAGCGGGCAGGTGGAACCCTCGAAGTAGCTGGAGCTGAGGTCGAGCAGGACCAGGCCGTCATTGGAGAAGTGGCGGCGAGCGAGCTTGCCCTGGATGCGGTGCTGGCGCTGGAGTAGCCAGTCCAAGGCGTCGTAGAGGTCTTCGGCGGTGGCGTGGCGGATGTCGAAGTAGTCGGGGAGGGTGGTGGAGTGCCACCAGCGGGAGGTGGCGAGCTTGGTATGGGGTTTGATGATGCGGGCGGCGATCATGGCGCAGACGAGGTCGCGCTGCCGAGAGGGCTGGGAGGCAAGGAGGCGGGGGAGGCCCAGGCGACGGCAGGCCTCGAGCACGGCCTGGACGGGGCCGTGGGCCGGGGAGCGGACGATGGCGAAGACGTCGGAGGGATCGACGAGGGAGCGGCCGGCGAGCTGGGCCTTGAGCAGGTCGATGGCCTGATCGGGGAGGTGGGAGAGGTTGGCGAGGGTCTTTTTCTGGACCCTGCCGTTGTCGTCGCGGAAGGAGGAGCGGAGGAGCTTGGAGTGGTAGACCTTGCCGTTCTGGACGGACTTGATGACGGAGATGTGCACGGCGGACCTACTTAGTGCCTACAAAAAGAAGCATAGGACAGAACACAACAGAAGATAAATGTTTTCCTGATTCCCTAGAATCTCCATCCTAAACCGAGACGAGAGTCTACGAAAGGGTTTCCGAGTGTCTTAGGGTACGAGTCTACGGCCCAGGATCACCCGTGATAGTCGATTTGAGCCCGAATTGCTCGTCCAGCCTTCGCGACTTCAGCTGATCCCAGTGCTCTGCGTTCTCTTTCGGCAGCCCGGATGCTCACGGGCTGGCATGAAGGCTTCCAAATTGAGAATTGGTGCGAAGCGAGTCCTTTCAGTGCCGGGATCCTCGCTAGCGAGCACGATTCCCAGGGCACGCTAGCCATTCGGTGGGCAGAAAGGGTTTTGCCTCGCCAGCTCCTGCGGCCAGGCTGCTGGCTGCAGGGGCGGCTTCGAGTGCGTTAGACCGAGCGATCGCGCCCGCATGGCCCCGATCCGTCAGGGCGGGTTCTAGCTGCCGCAGAAGGGCTCGGCGGCCAGCAGCGGGTGCGGCAGCGGCAGCGTCGCCGCTACCGCTCGCAAGAGCCTCTCCGGCAGCACAGCCAGATCGTAGCGACGATTGAAGCGGTATTGGAATTCGGCCAGGTAGCGCGCCAGATACTTCGGCTTGATCGAGTGGTAGGACCCGTCCATCGACCGCTTGACGTTCCCCAGCACGGTGTTCACCCACACCAGCCCGGGCGTCTCGCAGCTGCCCGGCCCGCCGCCCGTCACGCTGGCCTCGTGCTGGCAGCCGGCCGCCTCGACCCCGCCGAAGCAGGCCAGCCCGTCCGACTTCACCGTGGTGCCCGGCTCCAGGTGCTCCCGCGCCCAGCGCTCCAGTTCCGCCTTGCGGAAGCCCTCCACCAGGCTCAATCGCAGCACGACCGGTTGCTCGCTGTCCTCCGTCACCTGGACCGCGGTCACCAGCGGCGTCTTGTTCTCCGAGCCCCGGCCCCGCTTCCCGCCCCGTCGCTGCCCGCCGACGTAGGCGTCGTCGATCTGCACCGTCCCGCTCATCTTGCGGCCCCGGTCGCGCTCCAGCATGGCCTGCTGCAGCTTGTGCTTGAGCAGCCAGGCGGTGTTGTTGTTGACGCCCAGCTGGCGTCCCAGCTCCAGCGCCGAGATGCCGTTCTTGGCCTGCGCCAGCAGGTAGATGGCGAGGAACCAGATGGTGAGCGGGAGCTTGGTGGACTGGAACAGGGTGCCGGCCAGCAGGGAGACCTGGCGCTTGCAGCGGTTGCACTGTAGCAGGCGGCGGGAGCGCAGGCGGCAGAAGCTGGAGCCGCCGCAGGCGGGGCAGTCGAGGCCGTCGGGCCAGCGGATGCGGATCAGTGCCTGCTCGCACTGGGCTTCGGAGCCGTAGCTGTCGAGGAAGGCTTTGAGGCTGAGGCCTTTCTGGAACTGGACCTTGTTCTTGGGCATGAAGTCGCGGGGGAATCGCTCCGGATACTCATTATTATCGCATGGAAGTCGTTAAATATCAAGCATATAGCGCAATAAAAGCGAATATATAGCCATTATTTGAAGTGGCTGCCTATGCCTGGTCCGGGCCGGGTGACGACAATGCGACGAGACCAGCGGACCTCTCCTGCCGCTCCTCTGAATTTGTAAGACGCGTCCTACTCGACCATGGGCCGCTCAACTTTGGATGAAGGTCGTAGGGAATCAGGAATGTTTTTAAGTAAAACAGATTACGGGATACTGATTCGGAGTTTCAAGAACTACCTGGTGCCTACAGGATTCAAAACATTGGGACTCAGAAACCCGACCTAAGTACAATGCAATCAGTGAATTAGAGCAGCCAACACTGGAGAAATGGGCCAGAACTCAAGTCTAGAAGCAACTTGACAAAGCCCAAGCAGCGGTTTTCCGACCGGCTCGCGCTCGATCAGGGCGAGGACGATGATTGCGGACGGCTAGGCTAGCGAGCCGATGATCGATGCGATCAGTTCAAGCGCGTTCATTGGCGACCGGGACGGTGTTTGTGGAATGGTTCAGATCGCCGAAGACATCGGCATAGATGGCTTCGATCTGTTTGCCCTCTGCGTCTGTTAGGGCGGCGAACTCCTTCTCGCGGGCGCGGTTGGAGAGGGTGCCGCGGTTCTGTTTGAGAAAGCGGAAGAGCAGGTCGAGGGTGCGCTCAGGCATGTCGATCATGGCTTCGATGCGTCGCCGGAACTCATCGTATCGGCGTAGGAAGTCGGTCTCATAGGGCAGGTCGCTCTCGATCGTCTGGCGGACGCAGGCATAGAGGAATTCCGCGTGTGGAGTGGCGTCGAAGAAGCGGTAGAAATCTCCCGTATCGTTCAAGACCCGGACATTACACTTCTCGGTCGCCTCCCATCTGATGTGCGGCAGCAGCCGCTCGGAATAGGTTTCCAGCGTTTCGCGGTAGCGGTCGATCCGCTTCAGGATCGCGACCGAAACCGGGAAGATAATGCCGGGCGGGTTGTAGCCGCGTTCTGCCAGCACATGGTGGATGAGGTAGCGGTGCAGGCGGCCGTTGCCGTCTTCGAGCGGGTGTATATAGACAAAGCCGAAGGCGAGGACGGCTGAGGCGATCACGGCGTCGATGTTCTGCGCCGGGCCGCGGTCGAAGGCGATCATGCCCGCGGTGAGAGCCTGCAGGTCTTCGGGCCGTGCGCTGATATGGTCCGGTAGGGGCATGCGAGTGTCGCGGTCATGTTCGCCGACAAAGCCGCCTTCGGTGCGGAAGCCGAGTTCTACGAAGCGGCTATCGCCAATGACGGTGCGCTGCAGGCGCAGGAGTTCGTCGCTGTCCAGTGGCTGACGCCCGGCTTCGCCGATGACACGGCCCCAGCGCTGGATGCGGTCCTGGGGCGGGCTTTCGCCCTCGATCATGTAGCTGGCTTTGGAGTCCGTGAGCAGCAGGAAGGCTGCCGTCCGGGCGAGCACGTCGCGCGGCACGCTGGCGACGATATCCTTTGCGCGCTGCGGCAGGTCGAGCGCGATGAACTCATCGAGTGCTCTGGTGCGGAAGACCAGCGGGCAGAATTCAGGGGTGCCGGGCAGGTTGTTCTTCAGCCGGTAGCGCGGCGCGGTTTCACCGTCGATGCCCCATTGCAGGGACGGGTCGAGTACCGGTACATAGCGGCCGGTCTTAGCACCCGGCAGGTCCAGATTCTGGCCGGTTAGCCATTCATACAAGAACCAGACGCGGCGGGCATAAGCGCCAGTCGGCTTATCGTGGACGATCGCTTTGATCGGGGCGGGGCCGGTGGCCAGGAAGAGGCGCTTCAGGATCGCAAGGTCGAGCCCTTCATACTTAAGCTTCCGTGTTTCTTGTCAAGGGTAATTTCGGGGAAGAGTGGTGATGAGAGGCGATTGAGGCGGGGTTTCCTCGCAGTGCCGACCTTAGGTTGGGGGGATGCCAGCAGACGTATCACGCGGCGGCCTCCAGTTCGCAGTTGGGCGGCTCGGGCAGCCAGAGGCGGTCTGCGCGGAGGAGGGTGTCGAGCAGGCCGGCAAGCTTGCGCATGACAGCGACGAGAGCAACTTTGTGCGGTTTGCCGTCGGCGGTGAGGCGCTGGTAGCAGGCCTTGGAGGCAGGCTCGTGGCGAATCGCGGACATGGCGGCCATGTAGAGCAGGTGGCGGGGCTGGGCGCGGCCACCACGGATGGCGCGGCTGCCGCGGTGCTGGCCGGAGTCGCGGTCGAAGGGGGCAGGCGAAGAGGGAGGCGGCCTTGCGGCGGCCGAGGCTGCCGAGTTCGGCATGGCGGCGCAGAGGGAGGCGGCGTTCGAAGCCCGACTGGATGATGGCGTCGCGACGGGAGAGTGCGGCGTCGGCAGCGATGCAGTGGCGCATGCGGCGGCAGGCAGCGTCGGGTCGAGGCAGCCGGCGGTACCGGTTCGGCGGCGAGCTTGCGGAGGGCGCCGAGCTGCTCGAGGAGTTTGCGGCGGAGGGCGAGCAAGTCATTGAGCAGCTGGAGGTTGTGCGGCTGGGGCGGGGTGGCTTCCTTAGCACCCGGCGAGCATTGGCGGCATCGACTGGCGGTTAGCCATTCATCAGCAAGGCACTGGTGAAGGTTGCGATGGTAGCGGCCGGTGGGTTCGAATACGGCCCGGGTGACGTCGTGCAGACGCAGCCAGTTGGCATAAGCGCCAGTCGGCTTATCGTGGACGATGCCGCTACAGTGGGTGTGGGAGGTGTCATTCCTTGATGCGGGCGGGGCCGGTGGCCAGGAAGAGGCGCTTCAGTGAAACGGTCGCCCGTCGCCCCCGGTGGGGCCTGGCCAGGCCGACCACCGGGGGCCTCCCTGCGCTGGGGCAGGAGGTCGTTAGCAGCGGTGGCTTGCGGCACTGGGGAGAGAGACGAGGCAGTGGCGAATCCCTCTCTCCGGCACCTCTCTAACATAAAAGGGCGAATGTCAGGTGGCCCTCCAGTGTGGGGACCGGTGCGTGGCGGGGTGTCATGATCCGCCAGTGGTCGCGTTCAAGGATGCGGTGATGTTCGCCGGTAGCGCTCAGCATGCGCGGCAGGGGAACCTCAAGGCCGTAGGCATCGATCAGGGCGCTGTAGCCCGCCGGTGTCGCGGTCTCGGGGAGCCGTCTTTCCTGAAAAACGGTCACAGGCCCTGAAAACTGATTTGTTGAGGACGAATCCATGAAAACCGTCTCCTGCTTGTGGTTCTTGGGTTCCGGGAGAACTACTCCCTGAATCTTGATTCTGGCACATGAAAATGGTTCTAATAGAAAAGTTTCGTGAATATTGGTTCTTTTTATGGTCTCTATCGGAGTCGCCCGTCAGCCCACATCCGGGTTCACCGGCCCATTGCCGTGTCGGCCTCGAGCCGCTCCCTAGGACTACTGGTTAGCCGGAATATCGGTTCCAACCTGGTGAACTTGGCCCTTGATTTTTCGTCCTCGACCATCGCAAACCGCCAGACCGAATTGGACGGCGACAATACGATCAAACCCCGCATCTTCGTTTACGCCAGGATAGCGGCGAGGCGGGCGAGCACTTCGTCCATGATCAGCTCCGGGACGGTTTCGAGGCGCCTCCCGTTCCGGGCAGCCAGTTCAAGGACGCGAGGTTGATCGCAGCGGATTACTCCGACGGTTTGGGTGCCTGCATCGTCAAGCGATACCGCGAATCCTTGACGGCGCGCGAAGCGTCCGCCGGTGGTGATGGGCAGGACGACGGGTGTTCCGGTGAGCTCATTGAAGGGAGCGGGGGAGACGACCACAACCGGCCGGGTCCCTTGTTGCTCATGGCCGGCGGTGGGGTCGAGGCTGACCAGCCAGATCTCGCCCCGCTGCACTACAGCAGTTCGTTGCCGACCGGCTTGGCCTCAAGCCAAGCGCGATCCCCGTCGTCGGCCGGAGTGGTCTCGTCGCACTGCGCCAGGAGTTCGTCGAGGGTGTAGCTGGGCCGCGTTCTCGGCGCCACGATCAGGCGACCTCCCTCAATCCCGATATCCACCCTGGCACCGGCCCGAAGCTCCAGGACATCAAGCAGTGCTGGGGGCACGGCGAGCATGACGGAGCCGCCCACCTTGCGTAGATTGGTGGTATGCATGCGCTTCTCTAGCGTTATATCTGAATATAACACAAGCGTCGACAGGACAGTAAGCAACCCGACCACTCGTGGTACCGTCACGTTCCCGCTGGCCGGCGGCAATGGATCAGTGAAATCACCGTATCAAGGGCACTGTCAACTTCGCGTCGGCCGACGCAAGGCATTCAGGGGCAATGCCCGCGATCGCGCTCCGCGAACGAGGCCCTACGGCACCGGACTCAGAACAAGTGTGCCTAGCGCGCCAGCGGCGTAATCGCGTCTGGCGCTTGTCATCGGGATGTACTCGGTGCCCTGCCAAGTCTGTACGAAGTTGTCATAGTACGGCGACAGGGGATTGCCGGATTGTCCCGGAATCTGGATGTAGACCGACCGGTCGAGATCGCTCAAATCGTAGATGGCTCGAAAGGTCGAGCCATGAGTCTGCGCGAACGGAGCTTGCTCGTCCGAGATATCGTATCTGCCACGGTTGACGGTAAACGGACCGCCGCTCGCGGCGATGCGTCTGTCGAAGATCTTGTTTAGCACGGGGACGTACGTGAACGGCAGGTGTTTCATGTGCGCGTAGTGAGCCTCACCCCAACGCCACTTGGACATGTCTTCCCCATACGTCTCGGCCAGGTCGCGCACCGTCATCTCGAGAGCGCTAGCGACGATCTGGTCGCAAGTCTCGACTCCCTCGCTTGCGATGTCGTCGCACCACGCCTGCCGGCCGTTCAGGACATTCCAGATGAACCGCGGCCGATAGTGCCACGCTTCGGTGAACAGGGCGCCGAGCTCGTCGGCATAGATCTGCGACTCGAGCCGACTGTACCAGTACGAAAAGATCAAGGGTTCGGGACGGTTGGCATCCATGTCGCCGTCCCAAGTGGACAGCAGCGTGATCGCCCGGCCGCTTTCCGCGCTGAGCGGGTCGGTCTGGACAAGGAACGCCAGGAAATCTCGCGCCATGGGCGCGCCTGGAACTCTCCATCGAATGCGTGGTTTCTGCCGCCATCAACTCCCGAATACGGCGGATGCGATACGCGTCATCCCAGTCGAACGTGATGTGGTGAGGGTAGTCGCTGTCGACAATCGGATCGTTTGCGGTCGCGATCAAACCGTCGGGAGGATTGAGCCGCCGCGGCAGCTCGTCGAACGGTACAAAGCCCTTCCAGTCGTAGAGCGCGTCCCAACTGGGGGAGGGGAGCGTGCCCTGGAGTCTGTTGGCAGGATCACGCCGGGGAACCCAGGCGGGTGCGAGCAGGCCGACGTTTCCGTCGACGTCGGCGTACACCATGTTCTGTTGGGGCGCGGCATAGTCGCGCAGAGCCGCGCTGAATTCCTGCCAGTCGCCCGCTTCCTGAATGCCGAGCAGGGCCCGGACGGTCGAGTCGTTGTCGTCGAGGGCGGTGTACGCCAACGACAGCGCGATATTGCCGAGCTGCGCCCGGTGCTCTTCCGACATCAAGTCGGAAATAACCGGGCCATGCCGCGTCGCGCGCACCGCCAAGCGAACAGATTGTTCGCCCCTGACCCTGATGACTTCCTCGTGGACCTCGAACGGTCTGGGACCGTCCGGGCTCACGTAGCGACCCGGATCGCCGTCGACCGCGCGCTCGATGAATACGTCTTGGACATCGCCGTAGGTGTTCGTGAAGCCCCACGCCACGCGATCGTTGCGGCCGAGCACTACGGAGGGCATCGCCGGCATCGTTGCGCCGATCGCGTTCAGGCCCGGCGCCACCAGGTGGGCGAGATACCAGACCGACGGTGCCGAGAGTCTGAGATGGGGTCGTTGGCCAGGATGGGTTTGCCGGTCGCCGAATGACCGCCGCTGATGACCCAGTTGTTTGAACCGTTCTCCCTATCGCTTCTCGTGGTGAGCGCACGCCAGGCCGCGCCCCACGGAATCGATGCGTAGAGATCGCTCAACGCGCCGAGTTGGTGCGCGTCCGGGTGCGGGTAGGCGGGGTAGATGTCGGCGAGTTGCTGAGGGTCGAGAATCTGCGCCAGGCTCGCGCGCAGCAGTTCCTCGCGCATGTTGACGCTCAATTCGAACGCTACCATCTTGCCCGATACAAGCGAATCCTCTGGTCCCCACGGCTCTGGCTCGACTCCCAGCACGATGAATTCTGGAGGCAATGGTCGCCACAGAAAGTCGCGGCTGGCAATAAACGCGTTGACTCCGGCCGTATAGGATTCCAGAGCGCGACGGGTCGCCGCATCGAGATTGGCGTAGTTCCGCTGGGCCGAGCGATACAACCCGAGCACGCGCATGGTGCGGTCGAGCGTCAGCGTGTACTTGCCCAGCACCTCTGAGAGCCGGCCCGGCCCGATGCGCCGATTGACCTCCATTTGCCACAGCCGGTCTTGCGCGTGCACATAGCCGAGGCCGTAGAGGGCGTCGTCTCGAGACCTCGCGACAACATGGGGAACCCCGTGCCGATCGCGGATGATTTCGACCGGTGCCGCTATCCCGACCGCGCTCACGGTGCCGTCGAGTTCCGGCAGCGAACCTCGCATCCATACATAGCCCACCGCGGCGGCTACGAGCAGGACGGCCACCAAGACGGCGAACGAGCGTACTACCCAGCGCATCGCCGGATCCGATCACCCGATTGGGATGTCGCTCTCGTTGGCGCGGGACGGAACCTAGGTCCCCAGCACCCGGATGTGGTCGACGAGTGGGAGCTTCCGGGCGGGCTCTCCCGTGGCGAGACGATCGCACGGCACTTCAACACAGAAGCATTCACGCGGAACGCCGGGCCTGGAAAGGAAGGCCAGTTTGGGAACGCGGGCTGGAACATCATTACCGACACAGGCGACGTTGTGACCACAGTTGCCTCTCAGAAAAGCTTTCTACTGCCGAAAGACGGTCACGCCATCGAGTTCCGCGGGGAGCTCTACGACCTGTTGAACCACCCGAATTTCGGAAATCAGAATGCAAAACCAGTGTCTCCCGCTCTTGGGAGAATCATGAGTCGTCCTACTCGCCTTACGATACGATTTCTAGGCTGGTTGGCGCGTCGGTCTACCTTATCTTGGTGAGACGGGCATCCGCAATGAACGCCTTGAGCGGCGACCAACGGAATGCACCGGGGCTTCTGCGCGGCGGACTGCTTGTGCTCCTGACGGTGGGATTCCAGCGTCGCTAGGAGCGCAGGGAGCATCATCTCGACCTAACATCTTCATCCTGGCGGACGACCTCGGCTACGGAGATCTCAGCTCCTACGGGGCGACGGCAATCCAGACGCCGAACATCGATCGGTTAGCTGAAGAAGGCGTGCTCTTCACCGACGCTCATAGCCCATCTTCGGTTTGCACCCCCACTCGAGAATCTCCGCAGCTATACAACTTAGCCCGGGATACTGGGTAGAAGACCGACGTTTACGCCCAACACCCTGAGACCGCCAAGAGGCTGCAACAGTTGCTGCAGAAGATCAGAACGGAAGGGCGCAGCCGATGACCTGTCGATCCGCGCCCCGACGGCAAAGACGCTGGCGGGCCCAGCGCTCGCAGCAATCGTCGGAGACATCAACGCAACGGAAAGCTCGAACGCTAAGGACAACAAATGAATAGCTTAATGAGAATTCGCCTATTGGCGGCGCTCTCGCTCTTGTACACCCTAACCGGATGTGGATCGTCCCGGGCGGATCGTCCGAATATCCTGTGGATCTCGCTCGAAGACATCACGCCGATGATGGGTGCATACGGAGACGAGTACGCTCGCACGCCAGTTTTTGACAGCCTTGCCGCAGAGGGTATCCGCTACGACAAGGCCTACTCGGTATCCCCGGTGTGCTCTCCGTCACGGTCAAGCGTGATTACAGGCATGTATCCGAATTCGCTTGGAAGCATGCATCACCGAAGCAATACAAGACGGCCGGTGTTTTCGAAGATGCTCCCAAACCTCCTGCGCGAGGCTGGCTATTACACAAGCAACAACAGCAAGAGAGATTACAACACGGGAGGCGATGACTGGCACGAGAGCAGCGGAGAAGGTCATTGGCGAAATCGACCCGAAAACGACCAGCCGTTCTTCGCGGTCTTCAATCTCACAGAGTGCCACTCGAGCATTACAAAGATTCCGGAAGACGAAATAGTCGAGGAGCGATTGTTCCGACTCAAACCAGAGGATTTTCATGACCCGATGAAGGCTCCCATTCCCCCCTATCACCCCGATGTGCCGCAGTTTCGCAGGGCGTGGGCACGCTACTACGATGCGGTCACCCAGGTCGACTATCGAGCCGGTGATCTGATTGAGCAGCTAAAGGAAGATGGCCTTTGGGAAGACACGATTGTCTTCGTGTGGTCCGATCACGGCGTGGGCATGCCGCGGGGCAAACACACGGCCTGGGAACAGGGCGTCCACGTGCCGCTGATCGCGCGTTTCCCGAAGAAGTATCAGCACCTCGCGCCCGAGGCCCCGGGCTCGGTGATCGACGGGCTAGTGACGTTGATGGATCTTGGCCCCTCAGCTTTGTCTTTAGCGGGCATTGATCCGCCCGAGTACATGGATGGCAAGCCGCTGTTCTCCAAACGCAAAGGCGATGTCGAATATAGGGACTACGTGTTCGGCATGCGTGACCGGCTTGATACCCGGTCTGAGATGGTCCGCACTGTGCGCGATCAACGATATCGCTACCAGCGAAACTACTACGCGCACCTTCCATTCAAACCGTTCGAGGACTTCGAGTTTGGTGCGGTGGTCGTTCAGGAATGGGTTGAGCTGGCTCGCCAGGGAAAACTGACCGGCCCCCAGGAGATGCTCGCTATGCGGTTCAAACCAATCGAAGAGCTTTACGATTCGGAAGGCGATCCGCACATGGTCAGAAACGTAGCCGCCGACCCCCAATACGGGGACGTTCTCCAGCGGATGCGGGGCAAACTCCACGATTGGATGCTGGAAACGCGCGATCTCGGTCTCCTCGACGAGACGGAAATGCTTGAGCGCGAGAAAGGGGAAGCGTCGCCATGGGATCTCGGACAGTCGCTGGAGAACTACGATCGGATTCTCGAGACCGCCAACCTGCTGCTTCAGGGGCAGAAGGCGATTCCCGAACTGATCGCCCGCACCGAAGATCCCGACTCGGCAGTCCGTTCTTGGGCGGTACTTGGCCTGGCGATAGCCTGCCAACCCGGCGGACCGGAAACCGTTTCGAGCGTGGAGCCGGCGTTGGAGGCGGCCTTGCGCGACGAGTCGGTCAGCGTGCGCATCACGGCGGCCGAGGGTCTGTTCAACCTGGAGCGTTATGAGAAGGGTCTACCGGTGTTGATCGAAGCATTGAATCATCCCAGTGTCGATGCTCAAATCCGGGCCGGCTGCATCCTCGATTCGCAGCCACCGGAAGCTAACGAAAAACTCCAACCCGCCATCGAGCCCCTGAAACGAACCGTGGAAGGATTTGAACAGCAAATGCGGTTCGGACCAATCAATAACCCATTCAAGCGGGCCCTCAAGGCCATCAGTGGTGAAGAGATCTACTACCGCTGGGGCCCAGGCGCCTCGGGATCAGCTACGGACAAGAACGACAACACATGAGTCCGACACTCCGACGACGCCCAGTTTTTCACGGGCACGCCGCAGGAGCTGTTCCAGATCGCTGCGTTCCGTGACCACTCCGACGTCACGCCGGACGGATCGGGCTTCGTCTTCGCGCAGCAGCCTGGCCAGGTCCAGGATCAAGTCACCATCGTCCAGAACTGGGTCGAGGAGCTGACGCGCCTCGCGCCCGCCAACTGACGCATGAGGTCGCCCTATGCGGCCGACTTCGACTTCCCATACACAAGGCCCACAACCATCCCTCCAAGCCCCTGCTCTACGATAGGCTAGGCGAGGCCAGAGGCGAGCATCGGGTACGGCAGGTCGTAGACTCCGTAGAACACGAGAAAAAATGGAAAGCTGATGCACGCGCCAACCAGTATGCCGAAGCCCAGCCCGCTCCAGGCAGGCGAGTCGGTGACAGGAACAAAGCGGCGGTACAGCAGCGACAGAACGAGAGCCGCCGACACATAGCCCAGGAGCACGAGAATCTGGTTGGTCGGCATTCGAAGCATCCCGGCATCAAGTTGCGCACCCGTGGTCGCTGGCACAAGCTCTCCAGTGATGGAGAGGGAGGGGGCTTGGCACACCCTCCTCCGCGGCCTTACCAACCGTAGTACCCTGGCCGCGTTCGCACCCTGGCATCGACCCCGCGCAGATTGACGCGAATGCGCCGCCAGGCACCGTCGAAGTCTTGGTTCGACGGATAGTATCCCAGTGTGTAGACGCTGCGGAGTTCCTCCGCCACCTGCTCGTAGACCGAGTCCAGATCGCGGATCGACTTGGCCCCGAACAGCCGTCCGCCGGTTGTGTCAGCCAGCTGCTGCATGCGGTCGCGGGCTCGGTTGGTCGAACGTTCCAGCCGTTCCCGCCAGTTGCGTTCGGTACGCACGCCAGGCGGCTCCGGCTCGAGAAAGATCGGGTAGATCGCGCTGTTGATCTCGGCCGCAGCCCGGAGCAGGTCTTCGAAGGGCACCTCCGAAGGGACCGACCGGCTCCAGAGCGGAAGGAGGTCGTTGTCCATGCCGTCGCTGATTACGATCAGGGCGTTCCGCTCCCAACGGCGGCGGGACAGCTCGTGGGCGTAGGCGAGCGTGATGGCGTCATAAAGGGGCGTGCCGCCTGAGAGTCTGGGGATCTGCCCGATCGTGCGCAAGAGGGTCTCGCGATCTTCAGTCAGGCGGCTGACCACATGCAAGTAGGAATCCGACAGTACGTAGATCCCCACGCGATCCGTCGGCCGTGCCGTGAGCACGAACCGGCGGGCAGCTTCGAGCACGGCTTTGCGGTCAATCAGGGTGCTGGTGCTGCAATCCAGCAGCAGCACGAGGTTGAACTCCGCTTCCGTGTCCTGGACGATCCTGATTTTCTGGTCCTCGTCCTCTTCAAGGATTTGGAAGTTCTCCGGGCCCAGTCCGGTCATGGGGCGATTGGAGCCGTCCACGACCGTAGCCGACAGCTGGACCAAGCGCACGTCCGAGCTGAACTGGACCAGCCCTTCCTCCGGGGTGTCGGCCTCTTCACTAGGATTGGAACCGTCGCCATCGGGTCTGGTGAGACGCATTCGGAAGCGCCGCCGCAGCATGGAGACGAGGGCTTCCGGGGCCTGCCAGTGCATTTGCACGGGCGAGTCCTCGCTGATCTCGATGTCGCGCAGCACGAGATTATCGGGCTGTTTCGCGTCGAGGCGGATGGACCCGTAGAGTTGGTCGCGCAGGTCGCGGCCGTCATGGAGCGTCCACGAGCCGTTTGACGACTTCGGCGAAAGGCTGCGCAGCGCACTCCCCAGCCGGTTCGGAATGCTCAGCTTCAGGGGCGGTCGGTCGGATACGATTTCGAGGCGGACCGCCCGCCACGGGACCGCCAATTCGACCGACCCGACGTCCGTTTCCAACTGCGCGCGCCTCACGAGGCCGCTGATTGCGATGGGGCCGGCCACTGTCTCCACTTCGAGCCGGTGCCCGTATGGCAGATCGATTTCGAGATCGATCGGCACGCCGTCCGGTGGCTGGGCGCGGATTCTCATCTTGCGCCCCAAGCGTGTAGTCTTGGTATCGTACGCCTGGATGGGCCGGGACAGGCTCCTGCGCCGGACCCGCACGCGCTCGGTGTCGGTCACGTGCACGGTCACCCCGCCGACCGGATTCTCGACTCGCAAGACCGACTCGGTGATCGAGCCTGAGTCAATCCACCAAGGATCTGTCGAGAAGTCGACCGGCTCGAATTCCTCCGTGTCTGTCCCGGTGACCACGAGGTTGTTGGTGACAGCCCGGACACCCAGGACCGCGGTGGCCTGTTGCTCGGCTACGCGCTTCTCGCGATGCTGCTCCACCTCGCCCTCGAGCGTGATTTCGGCATTGCGCACCACGATGTGAATCGGCCTGACCAGCACGCGCTGAGTGTCGCTGGCGGAGCGCCTGAGTCTCCCGCGGAATCCGGGTTCCGAATTGAGGTAGCGCCGGATTTCGGGATGCCCGTAGATGCGCCAGTACGCGTTGATGCGAATTCCGATGTCGTCCCCGGCGTCGGGCAGCAGTTCAAGGTCGTTTTGCACCGAGTCCACTGCCTCCAGAGCCAGTACGGTGCGCTCGATCGCCCGCTTCAGCACCGGGCGCGTCACGGCACCCTCCAGGATTACCTTCCTGTCGACGAGGGAAAAGCCGATCCAGTCGTAGATTTGGATGCCGCGCTGGCCGCCAATCAGCTGCTCGATCTGACGGATGACCCGCTCGCTAGAGACTTCTTGCGTGAAGCTGGCGGTAGCAGCTAACAGCACTAGCGTGGCGCAAACCGAATGACGCCGAACCGACACGGCTTGATCTTAGCCGATCCTGAGTCAGCGAAGCCCGTCCCGAAGCTTGCCGAAGAACCCGCTATCCGCTGCGGGCCTCTCCGCCTCGAGCGAGTCCCCGAGTTGCTCGAAGAGTTTCCGCTGCTCGCCGCTGAGCTTCTTGGGGACCACCACGTCCACATGGGCGTAGAGATCGCCGCGACGGTTGCCCCGCAGGCGCGGCACGCCCTTGCCGCGCAACAGAAGGCGCGCGCCGGACTGGGTGCCAGGCCTGATCGAGTGGACCTCGCTTCCCTCCAGGGTCGGCACGGTCACCGTTGAGCCCAGCGCCGCTTGCGCCACGTTGATTTTTACATCGCAGTGCAGGTCAGCGTCTTCCCGTCGGAAGATCCGGTGCTCTCGGACGCTAAGGAGCACATACAGGTCGCCCCGGGGGCCACCGTTGACCCCCGCGTTGCCTTCGCCGTTGAGCCGCATCCGGATACCGCTGTCCACGCCGGCGGGGATGTCCACCTTGCGCGTTCGCTGCACCTGCTGCAAGCCGTTCCCGCGACAGGACGCGCAGGGCCGCTGGATCATCTGGCCGGTGCCGCTGCACCTCGAGCACGTGCGGGTCATGGTGAAGAACCCTTGCTGCGAATAGACTTGCCCGCGCCCGCTGCAGGTGCCGCAAGTCACCCGCCGCGAACCCGGCTCGCAGCCGGAGCCATTGCAGCGGTCGCAAGACTCGGTGCGCGGCACCTGGATTTCCTTGGAGCAACCGAAGACTGCGTCCTCGAAATTGATCTCCAGCTGGTACTGCAGGTCTTCCCCGCTACGTGCTCCCGAACGACCGCGCGACCGGGTTCCGAATAGATCCCCGAATAGATCGCCGAATATATCCGGGAAGTCGTTGACGTTGACCCCGCCGTTTCTGGACAGGCCTTCATGGCCGAACTGGTCGTACAGGTTGCGTTTCTCGGGGTCGCTGAGGACTCCGTACGCCTCGGATGCCTCCTTGAACCGCTCCTCCGCTGACGGGGAGTCAGGATTCCGGTCCGGATGGAATTTCATCGCGAGCTTGCGATAGGCGCGCTTGCACTCCTCCGCGTTCGCGCCCCTCTGGACGCCGAGCACTTCGTAATAGTCGCGTTTCTGCACCATGCCAGCCTGTCGGCCCGGAATCGCCGGCCGCTACTCCTTGACCGCGACCTTGACCATCGAGGCCCGGAGCAGGCGGTCCTTGAAGAGGTACCCTTTCTGGTACACCTCGAGGATTTGCTGGTCGGACTGGTCCTCGCCTGCCGGAGCGCGGTCGACTGCGAAATGCAGGTTGGGGTCAAAGGAGTCGTGCTGGGGCACTTCCTTCAGCCCGGCCCGCTCGAAGGCTTCGAAAATTCGTCGAAGGATAAGCTCGAGACCCTTCTTGAGTTCCGGCGTAATGCCATCTGCGGCGAGCGCGCGCTCGAAGTCGTCCACGATCGGCAGCAGGGACTTGATCGTGTCCGAGGCCGCGTATCGGATCACGTCTTCCTTTTCCTTCTGCAGGCGCTTTCGAATATTCTCGAACTCGGCCTGGGCGCGTAGCAGCTTGTCGAGCAACTCGGCGCGCGCGGTCTCAACCCGGTCCAGTTCGGAGCGCAGTGCCTCCTCTTCGGAAACTGGATCGGCCTGGTCAACTTCTACCGCGCCCGTACCGTTGCCGTCAGGCTGGGTGCTGCCCGCCTGTGCATCGATTTCGGGCTTCGTATCGAGATCCTCGGTTCCTGGCATCGTCGTTTTCCCTAATCCGTGCCGCCACTCTAATCTTAGCAACGGCCTAGGCAAACCGACCTGCCGCCGCGCGGCTGCAGGCTAGGGTTCGTCCTCGTCGACGCCGGTGAATGGCTCTGCCAGCCCCTGCTCGCCGAACTGCCGGACAATTGGCGACGTGTCGCCGGATTCCAGCGCGGCCTGGTAGTGCCCTAGGGCCAGGCCCCGGTTGCCAAGGATGTCCTGGATTCGTCCCATGTAAATGTGCGACATGGCTCGAATGCGCCCTTCGCCCGCCGCGTCCGCAGCGATGGCGAAATGTTCGAGCGCCAGATCCGGATTCGCTTCGTCCAGAGCGATCCTTCCCAGGCCGTAACTGGCCTGGCCCTGTCCTTCTCCGGCTCCGTCGAGAACTCGCTCGTAGAGCTTGCGCGCCGGCTCGATCTGTCCCAGTTGCAGGAAGCCTTCCGCCCGCGAAAGCAAGCTCTCCTCCTCTGACACTTGCGGCTTGATCACTCGTCGCGGTGCCGGTGCTTTCTTTGCCTGCCGTTCAGCGAATTTCACGCTCTGGATCCGCGCCGATTCCTGGCGGATGTTGATGTCGCCGATCAGTGTCTCGTAGTAGCGCCGGAATACCTGCGGTTGCTTCTCGTACTCTGCGAGCTTCTCGTAGAAATACGGTGCCAGGATGAAACCCGCTCGAAGGTGCTCGCCAATGCGCTCGTGCTTGCGCTCTTCCGGCTCGTACCGCATCCGAGTCTGCATGGCGTTGGCCAGTGACTTGGTCACCAGCAACTGGAAATTCGTCTTGTATGCGTCCTCGAGCGCTGGCGCGTACAAGGCGAACCGGCCGAGCTCTTCCTTCTTGCTGACGGATTCCGCATAGCGGATGGAGAGCCGGTCGAGCTGGTGCAGCAGGTACGCGGCGCGGATTTCCTCGACGTGCAGATCCGCCGAGGAATGGATGACGACCTTCACGTCGCCCCCATAGGACCGCATGTTGATGTTGCCGGGAGCCGCCAGCAAGTCGAAATACACTCGGAATCCAAGCGTCTCGCGACTGGAAGCCCGCATGCGCAGGTATCCGTTGATCTCGAACACAGCTTCGAGCAGCGCCTCCTGGTAGCGCTCCATCTCCGCTTCGTAGGCGGGCTCGTATTTCTTCCAGAGCGCCTCGATGTCGGCGAGTTCGTAGAACTCGCGAAGCAGGCGCGAGAATCCCCGGATCGAACGGATGTCGACTGGCAGGTCTGTCGGGACCTCCGCGAGCAGGTCGAAGTGCGGCGCTTCGCCGCACATCAGCGCGAAGGAAATGTACTGCGACAGATCGAGTTCCGGGTCGTCCTGCTTGTGCTCCTCGTAGAACGTCCGCAAGCGCATTGCCATGCCGGGGTCCAGCGACTTGAGGTCCTCCCGCAACCCAGCCCGGACCGGGCTGGCCGCGACAGCGTTCAAGCCATCGTCGTAGCCACCCGCGTTAATCGCCGCCAGGACGGTGAACATGCGGATGTCCGCCACCAGCTGGTCTTCGGACTGGGACCGGGCTGGCACCGAGAGCGAAGCAATCAGCCCAACAATGCAGAGCGCGCGAGGGAGCACGACCCTCAGTGTAAGCAAGGCTCGCTCGGCGGGGTCTGCGCGAGTCGATCCGTCGGATCGCTTGGGCCGGGGGATTCGGCGGGATTCTGTCATGCGGGACTCCTCCGGCACGAAGACCGCCTATAGCTGTTTGTGATGAGGTCGAGGTCCCGCACGTTCCTCATCGGGTTTATCTCCGCCGGCATCTCTTCTGCGGCAAGTCGTTCCCAGGAAATCACCGATCCTTTTGCGAGCAGTTGCGAGAGTTGCCACAATGCTGACGCCCTTTCATCTGACAATGAAATCCCAAGCCTGGCCGACACCGGCCTAGCAGGGGAAACGCAGGTACGGCGGGAAAGGGTTCTGCGCAAGCTTACCTCCGTCGAGATGGTGCCGCCCGGATTTGCCAGTCCACGGGCCGATCGGGTTCGCGACGAACCGATCGTTGACAGTACCGGATGACTCGATCAGCTAGGAGAAATCTGGCTCTCCGTCCTTGCCAACGGTCCTGATCAACCCGTTGCGAGTCCCCAAGCAAGGGAGAGAGGATTCGATGTACCGATCCTTGTCTCTCCCGTTCTGCAAATTGGTCGGGCCGCCGAGATTTGAACTCGGGACCTCTTCCACCCCAAGGAAGCGCGCTACCAGGCTGCGCCACGGCCCGACGATGGGAATGGATCGTTCCCCCATTCTAACCGTCCCGAGCCGACATTTTGGCTTTGTGGAAAATGGGGCCTATGATACACTGCGATTGCGAGCCGTGAGCGAGACTCAAGTCAATCTCCGCGAGCCGTTACGGAAGCACGGGATCCGTCTGACTCGCCAGCGCGAGTTGCTATTCGGATTGATCCACAACTCGCATACGCATCTTCACGCTGAGCAGCTGTATGAGCTGGCGAAAGCGAAGGATCCGAAAATCAATAGGGTCACGGTTTACCGCACGCTCAAGGTGTTGAAGGAACAGGGCTTGGTCGACGAGCTTGACCTGATGCACTACGACGGAGAGCATCACTACTACGAGACCAGGCTCAAGCGCGAGCATGCCCACATCGTCTGCATGGGGTGCGGGTCCGTAGTGGAGTATTTCGGGGAGCCGCTGAGGCAGATCAAGGAGCAGATTGAGGCGCAGTTCGGCTTCAAGGTGCAAGTCGCGCGCACCGAAGTCGGAGGCTATTGCGCCGACTGCCAGCAGGGCGATCTGGGAGTTGGTCCGGAAGCCGAGGAGCCTCGGAACGCCGTGCCAGCGGTCTGAGTCCCGTGGGAATCGCCCCCATCCCGAAATCATCCCGAGACAGCGGCGCTGAGGCCTCGAGCGGTCTCTCCCTGCTGCTGGAACCTCCTTCCGGCGAATGCCTGCAGGTGCAGGTATCGCGCACGCCCTTTGTAATGGGTCGCCTCGGGGATTGCGATCTGACCCTGCGCGACAAGCGCATCTCCCGGCGTCACGCCCGCATCCAGTTCGAGAACGGTTCCTATTCGGTCCAGGACCTCAAGAGCCGTCACGGCGTCACGGTCAACGGCGAGCGGGTAGATAGCCGGGCCCTGACCGTCGGTGACCGGATCGGTTTCGGGGTCGAGGATTCCTTCGTGATCACCGTGGGGGAGGAATTCACCCCGCATGCCCCCCTGCTGAGGAAGGTTTCCCAGATCTCGGATGATCGCAGCCGCACCGGGGCGCTCGGCCGGCTAGCCGCCATGCTGGATGTTGCACGCACGATGACGTCGTCCGAAGGGGTTGAAGAAGTCTTCGACGCGGTCGTCGATGCGGCCCTCACGATAACCCACGCAGACCGTGCGTTCCTGCTCTTGCGTGACGAGCATCACGACCTGCATGTCAAAGCGGCTCGCGACTCGGTCAAGCCTTCTGGCGAAGCTGGCGAACTCCAAGTCCCGCTGAACGTGATCACCGAGGCGCTCGACGAGCGCGCGGATCTCTTCTCCATGACGATCGGACCCACGGGCGGCCTCGGAGTCGAGGACCCCACATTCGACGGACGGGTCGACGCGTTGAGCGCGCTGTGCGTTCCCATCTTGCGCATGCGTATCGGTCAGGACCACGAGACCATGGTGATCTCCGCCAAGGACGATACGCTCGGAGTGCTCTATATGGACACTCGGAACCCTGACGTGCACCTGGCGGAAGACAACCAAGCACTGCTGCAAGCCTTGGCAATCGAGATTTCGACCGTCATCGAAAACGCGCGCCTTATCGAGGAAGAGCGGGAAAAGAACCGGCTCGACCAAGAGTTGCGGATAGCGCAGGGCATTCAGGAGTCGCTAAGGCCTGCGGCGCTCCCGAGCGGCGGATGGCTCGTCGCCAAGGGGCACAGCGAAGCCAGTTGGCGACTAGGCGGTGACTACTACGACCTGATGCCCGGCCCATCGGACAATTGGGTGGCGGTCGTGGCCGACGTGTCCGGCAAGGGAGTGGCAGCATCGCTTTTGGCCTCGCTGTTGCAGGGGGCCTTCTTCTTCGGGTCGGGTTCCGACGTTTCGCTGGCCGGCACATTGAGCCGCATTAATCGCTACCTCTGCGAGCGCTCCGGACAAACGCGTTTTGTCACGGTTTTCGCATTGATTCTCGAGGAGGACGGCACGATGCGCTGGAGCAACGCGGGGCACTGCTCCGCGATTCTGGCCCGTGCGTCCGGGGCAGTGCAGTCGCTGCGGTCGAACTGCCGACCGGTGGGCCTCTTCGCGGACGCCGAGTTTGCCGAGGATTCCTGCCAGCTCTTCTCCGGGGACAAGCTACTGATCTACAGCGACGGCGTCTCCGAAGCACGTAGTTCCACGGGCGAGTTGCTCGGGGAGCAGCGACTGGAGGAAGCCGCCAAAGAACATGCCCGGCACGGTACGGCCGAGTTCTTCGACTCCATGCTTGCGACAGTCCGTGACTTCGCCGGCGACGGACCGCACGACGACGATTTGACAATGCTCGCGCTCGGCTTCAAGGAAGGCTGAGGCTGTTCCGCTAGGCTCCTAGACAAACCCCAGATTCATGGCCAAGTAACTGTGTATTGTGTCTTGGGCGCCCGTAGGGAACAGCGCGTTGCCAAGCAGCTAAGGAGGCTTGCTGACCAACTCGGGCGGATTGGGTTTGCAAGCGGAGCTCGAAGCATTTTAAAAATTCTTTGGACGATCCGCCTGTTAGCGCAGTATTAGTAATGTGAGCGCAATGCCGGATGCCCCCTCCACTGGGAGTTCAATTGCATGGCTGTTCCACCGGACTGCGACCGATTCGAGCAGGGAGGCAGTTCGCAGCCTTGTCGCAGCAACCAAGAAGGGCGATGCAGCGGCGTTCGGGAGCCTCGTGGACCTATACCAGCAGCGTGTGTTTCGCACTGCCAATGCCCTCCTGGGTTCCGAGGCCGATGCGAGCGATGCCGTGCAAGAGGTTTTCCTTAGGGCTTATCGAAACATTGCAAAGTTCGACGACTCGCGCGACCTCGCACCCTGGCTTTATAAGATCACGGCAAACGTTTGCCGCGACATCGCTGCAGCGAAGCGGCGTCACCAGGGCGCGTCCGTCGACGATCAGGGACTTGTCTCGACCTCTCCCGGGCCGTTCGAAAGCGTCGCACGAAGCGAGCAAAGCCACCTGACCCGCCTGGCTTTCGCAAGACTTCCCTACAAGGAGCGCGCGGCCATCGTTCTTCGCGACCTCGAAGGCCTGACAACGCGCGAACCCGCCCGAACACTCGGAACAAGCGAGGGGACGATTCGCTCCCAGATTAGTTCGGGACGCGCCAAGTTGCGCCGAATCATCCTAGGCCACGACCGGAGGAAGCCGTGACTTGTCCGCAGGAAACCGAACTCGCTCTTTTTTGCAGGCGGAGAAGGGCCCGGTCGTCGAATCTCGAAAGTTGAGCGCCACGTCCGGACATGTGCGCGGTGTGCGCAAGAGGTAGCGGAGTTTCGATTGGTACGGTCTGCTGTCGCAACCAGCGGGTCGCAGATGCTGCCGAGTGCTCGCGAGCAAGCACGGACCGAAATTCTTGCCCGGATTTCCCGCGAACCATTGGGCCGCATAGGAAGCCATCCGTGGCTGCCGATCCTTCGCATCGCGTGCGCCCTGATCGTTCTCTCCGCCTCGGCAGGCTTGGTGCGAACCCTGCAGCCACCTCAGGCCGGCGAGTTGCCGCTCGCGGCCGCGTTCGAGGCCCACAGGCCGCCAGCCCATGCGTTCCTGTTCTCCGAGCGGCCCGAAACCAGCACGGAATCCACGACCCTGGCCCCTGCTCGGCTCGAAGGCTCCGGCATCCTGGAGTCAGCCCAGCTGACTTTCGTGGAGATATCAGACGGCCTGGCTAGGATCGCGCAGCTTCGCATCCCCACCAAGGATCCGTCCCTCGAGATCCTCTGGATCATGGAGTAAAGGAGTTCCCATGACTTGTTATTGGCTACCTAGAGCTTGCCTCGTAGTGGCGATGCTGGCTGGACCAGCAGCTCTTCTCGCCGACGAGCAGAGCGCCAAGGAAATCGAAACGGTATCGCTTGACGCCGGAGAGGCCAAGCGAATAGCCGAGGGCTGGGTCCAGGATGTTGTCGTCACTGGCGATCGATCGATCAGGCTGACAGGTGAGCGGGACCAAGTGCAACAAGCCATCGGCGCGGTAATGCTGGCCGACCAGCGGTTCGCCGATAACGATCCCGAGCAGACGGGAGTGATCACGCGAGTGTTCGCGGTGAAGCACGCTGACCCGCGAGCGCTGGAGGCGTTGATCAAGCGCACCGTGCACGATGTCCACGCGGACCCAACACTCCAGGTCGTGGTAGTGACCGGGTTCGCTGAACAAGTCGAGTCAGCAACGGCGGTGCTGGCCGAGCTAGACGTCCCCCCCAAAGTAACGTCAACGAGGGACGTTGTACTTGATGTCTACTTGATTGGCGCGTACTCGGATGCACACGAGTCCATTGCTATGCCGGCCGTCCCTCAAGGCGCCGTGGACGGGATCCGGGAGACATTCCCATTCGCCTCGTACACGCTGCTCGAAGCGTTTACCGTCCGTGCGTCCCCTGGCGGAAACGACGCAAGGGTCACAGGCTATCTGGATTCGGATCCACTGATCACCAGGTATCAGTTTCGAGTCGGCGTGGAGAGCGGCCAGGAGGCACTCGACTCGATCAGTCTGAAGAATGTTGAACTTGAGCTCACGGTGTCCGGCAAAGAAATAGGCGTTCAAGAGTATGAGATCCAGACCGATCTGACAACCCAAGAATCGAAGACCGTGGTCGTAGGAAAGGCCGGGGTACGTGGAGTCGCTGATGGCGTGTTCCTTGTCTTGAGAGCCCGGTTCGAGTAGGGAAGGGTGATTCCATCCCACTCGTCTGAGGCGAGTACTTGGTAGGCAGGACTAGAATCGCGTTGGTGTCTGGCTCAAGACGGACTGGGTCGGGGAGCACATTGAGGAGACCTTCACCCTCTACCGCCTGCCACGCGCCAACATGGCACCTTTTTGACGACCAGACCGTTGCCCTAGTAACAGGACAACGGCACCAACGAGCAACGACGCGCCGACAAACCAGGGTACGATCCTGTAGCCTTCTCCTCCCAAGATCGCCATGATCAGCCACGAACCGAGCGACACGCTGACGCTCAGGGCGATATAGACACGGGTCTGCTGGAGCCACGCATAGGGCAGGAAATGGGCACCCACGATGGCCGCGAACACAGCTGGCACGAGTGTCGGCGTTTGCACGTACGTCAGAACAGCAGCCGGAATCGCGACTGTCTGTGTCATCGCCAGATAGACGGAGAGCGAGGTCAGCGGGTTTTCGGGGTGCCCGGCAGGAAACCCGAGCAGCTTCTGCAGACCGAAGGCCATCGGCAGAGCCACCGCACCCTGGAACATCACCGCCAGCGCGAGACCTGCGGCTGGCAAGCTGTACGCGAGCAGACCACACACGATCCAGGTCGTTCCGAAAGCGATCAGAAACGCCGCTCCGCGATGGCTACTCGCCGCCACGTCGTTCAGCACTAGTTGGATGTCTCTCATTCGATGGATTTCCTCACTCGCAAGGGGCGAGAAATGCAGAATAAACAAACCGCCTAACTCTGACTTCCAAACTCGCTCTAACCCCAGGCGAAACCAGCCAGAAAGCCCAAGAACCAAGCGGATCTTTCCGCTGCTGCCCAGATCCTGCCGCTACCGAAAGTGAAGCCTAGAAACACGAGTTCGGCGCCGTTGGCTTCCTGGTGGCACCTGATGCGGCTTCCGGGCTCGTCCAGCAGGTCGCTACGGACACGGTGGCGGCGTCAGACAGTCGACCGACGGGAGGATTCATTCTCGATCCCGGGAGATGCGAGCAGCTTTGACAAATTCCCTCCGAGGATCGCTCTCGCCTCGTCCAACGAGAGCCCAAGGGAATCTAGTGCTGTGCACTGCGCTTCGAACACAGGCCTCTGCCAACCCCTGGGAAAGAATGAGGAGTCCGAGCCGAAGAGCAGTCGATCCGGACCCGCGACATCAATCGCCCGGGCAAATACCTCGGCCAGTGTCGGTGTCGGTACAAGGGTCTTCGTCCAGCTGTTCGTGCTGGAAGTGTCGAGATACACGTTTGGAGCCACGGTCGCGAGCATCAACGTCTCGCGAAAATACCCTGCTCCGAAGTGAGGGATGACAAAGTTCGTGGTGGGATGCTCCAAGGCCACCCGATGCAGGTCGATCGGGTTCGAATAATTCATGTCGAATATTGATGGCAAGCCGAGCTTGGCGCGAACACCGACTGTCAGCATCCCCATATGGACGAAGACGATCCTTCCGGGAGCCTCGGCAGCGAGTTCGTAAAACGGCTTCATGCGCTGATCCTGGACCGAAAACCCGAGCATCGCCGGGAATAGGCACAATCCTTGCAGGCTCAGATCCTCGAATGCCCTCCGCGCTCTCGCTTCGGCACCTTCCGCCATCGGATTGAGCATGAAATACCCGTAGAACCGGTTCGGGAATGTGCGGACAGCATCGGCGGCCGCGGCTTCGTCGCCGGGCACGCTCGCCATCAGGACGGACTTCGAGACGCCGTGGCGGTCCAGTTCCGAAACCCATGTGGCTGCCAGCTCCTCGTTGCTTGCAGGCGGCACGTCCCACCCCAGCGAAGCGACCATCCTGTCGACATCGTCCGTGCCCTTCTGTCGAGCCAGCGCCTCGAAGAACGAACGCGAAAACAGGTGCGCGTGGGCGTCCTGGACTTCGATCTCACCCCAAGGAGTCAGCATCGGTCCTTCGCAATCCGCCCGAGAGGGCTGGAATGAAATGCACTTCCGAGTCGCTCTCGACGGTGTCGAGCAGGCCCAGCGTGCTGATTTCCCCGTCGATGGCCACAGAGATGTTGCTGCGGAGCTGCCCCTTGTCGAGCAATCGATCGCCCAGCGCAGGATAGGCTGCCGTTAGATTGCGGACGATCTCGCGCACGGTCGCGCCGCTGACCTTGATTGTTTTGTAGTCGCCCGCCAGCGGCTGGAGCATTGATGGAATGAAAACTGTCGCCACGGATCTCTAATGATAGTGCGGTCCACCGTTCATTCCTCGATCCGCTGGGGTTTATCCCAGAGCCCGGGTGATCGCCCACCAGCCGCCCGTGGCCGCGATCGCGATCGAGCAGGGAATCACCACGTAGCGGCGGTAGCCGCCTAGCCGCTCGAACCTGCCGAGCAGCACGAAGGCCATTGCCACGACACTCAGCTGGCCCAGTTCCACGCCTAGGTTGAACGATAGCAGCGCTGTCAGGAATCTCCCTTCGGGCATACCGAGTTCGCTGAGTACACCCGCAAATCCAAGGCCATGCAGGAGGCCGAAAGCAAAGACAACCGCCACTCGCCATGGCTTGAGCTTCGATGTCGATATGTTCTCGATCGCGACCCAGCAGATCGACAGTGCAATCAGAGTTTCCACCAACCGCTCCGGGAGGGTCACGATGCCCTGCATGGAGAGGGCGAGCGTGACTGAGTGCGCGACGGTGAATGCCGTGACCTGGTAGAGCAGCGGACGCCAGCCGGCGCTGAGAAGGAAGAGCCCTAGCACGAAGAGGATGTGATCGAGGCCCTTGGGCACGATGTGGGTGTAGCCAAGCCCTAGATAGGCCGAGAAAACACCTTGGCGAGGGACTGTTGCCGCGCTACCTGCTAGTGGGAAAGCAATGCTGGCTTCGCCTGGGTCGAGCAGCGCGGCATACGGCTCGGTCTCCGTGGGAGTGAGGATCTGCAGCGAAACTGTCTTGTATCGGGGAGGGGTCTGCAGCACGACTCCTCGAGCCCCAGCGGGGGCGCTCCCGGTGAGTCGAGTCAATATCCCAAGTACCGTCGGAGGATCGGCATCGGCCGCAGCAGGTGTGCCGTGGTGCGGGAACGACACCTCGAAGGGAGCCGGCACAGCGTCGAACAGAATTTGAATGTCTTGCCTGATCGCCGAACGAGCCCCCTCGACAGCTGCTTCAAACTGCTCTTCCGGGATACGGCGCATTGCTTCTGCGACTTGCTCCGAATCAGTCTCGAGCGGCAGGCCGACCGCCAGTGCATCCGCATCCAGGCCGATCTCGGCTTGGAAGCGCCCGTCACCCGTAATGACGAGCGTTACCGGGGTGATCGTGAACTCGTGGGCCAGTGCGCTCCCAGGTACTGCGAGCACTACGAAGAGCAAGCCTGTGGCCGCCTTCAGACGCATCAACTTCCTCGCAGGCTTGCTGATCGCGAGCGTCTAACCCTCAACGCTTCAAAACTTCGGAGAGCAGCGAGACCACGTCGTCATGCCCCTTATCTTGGGCGAATTTCAGGGCTGACTCGCCGTCAATGTCCATCAGCCCTGGGTCTGCTCCTCTTTCGAGCAGCATTCTGACGATATCAGCATGCCCCTCGGCAGCTGCGAACATTAGCGCGGTATAACCTTCTTCGCCGTCCGTTGCGTTCACCTCGGCACCGTGAGCGAGCAGGATTTCCACGGTGTGCGCATTGGGGCCGGATGCGGCGTACATCAGCGCGGTCCGCTGGTTCAGATCTCGCATGTTTGGGTCGGCCTTGTTCTCGCATAGCAAGCGCACCGTGGGGGAGTGCCCGTCGTATGACGACAGCATCAGCATCGTGCGACCGCCTTCGTCTATAGCGTTGACGTTGACCGTTGGTAGCATAGCCTCGACAGCTTGGCTGTTGCCTTCCAGCGCCGCAGTCGCAAGGAGTTCTGTTAGCACCGAGCCAGAGGTGGCGGAAACCGTTGCCGATTCCGAAGTGGCAGAAGGAGTTGAACTGCAGCCGAGCGCGATCAGAGCCGCGGCTAGGGCGAATTTAACTGAGGCCGTGGATCGCACAACTCTCGGAGTCTAGCAGACAGCCGGATCACACCACGCCGAGTTTCTTCCCAGACATCAGCCCGCCGTCCACGACCTGAACGGTCCCGGTAATCCACCGAGATTCGTCAGAGGCCAGGAACAGAACAGAATCCGCGACATCCTCCGGCTCGCCGATGCGCGCCAGGGGATACATGCCGCGAAGTGCCTCGAACCCGGCGGGAAAGCGCTCCCAGTAGCCCATCGAAGCTGGCGTCGCGATAGTCCCAGGGCAGATCACGTTCGAGCGGATATTGAATTCGGCATAGTCGGCCGCGACCAAGCGCATCATCGAGATCAATCCGCCTTTCGCAGCGGTGTAGGCGGTCTCGCTGACGGCACGCAAGGCATTCACGCTCGAGATCGAGACGATGCTTCCTCCGTTGCGTTCCTTCATCAAGGGAATCGCATGCTTGGTGCAGAGGAATGGTCCCTTGAGGCACGCGTCAAGCGTGCGATGCCAATCGCTTTCCTCGAGATCGGAGATTTCGGAGTCATTGAACGCGGCGAAGGCATTGTTGACGAGGATGTCGAGTCCGCCAACAACGTCGTTCACGCGGTCCATCATCTCTATCACGGCTGCTTCGGATGTGTGATCCGCAACATGGGCAATCGCCTGACCGCCGATGGAAACCACAGGTTGGATTGCTGCCTCGGCTGTCTCGCGCGAAAGGTCGTTAGCGATGATGGCCGCCCCTTCCGCAGCTAGCTTTCTGACCGTCGCAGATCCTATGGCACCGCCAGCACCTGTCACGAGCGCCACCTTGCCGTCGAGTCTGCCGGACACTAGATCGCAGGGTACACCAAGCGGACTCGTTCTGTGGCCCTTGCGCCGCAAACCGCGCGGCACGTTGCAGTCACCAGCGGCATTTCTCAGCAAGCTGTGGTGCGTTGGACGGAGTTGGCCAGATCGGAACTGCAGCCTGCGGTTGGATTGTTCGCACCATCCGGAACGGACCGCGTCCCACCCGGTCAACGGAGCATTGGGATCCCCTGGGCGGGGTCGGCTCCAATCATCTTGAGGAGTTGCTTGTAAGCGTCTGTGAGATCGCCTGCAGAAGCACGCTCTCGCTTCCGTTCCTGCTTACTACCGTGGCTCACCGACGTTCAGGGCTCCCATGGGTTGTGGTCTGTAGAAAACCCGGCTCACGGCCATAGTTGAAGCTGCAACCGTCCCGGAATTGAATCACTCCTGTCTCACACCCAACTGGACGTCCTGGTTCAATACTGTGATGTCCTGAGGAATTGGCCCGAATAGTAATACGCGTGTCCGCACAACGGCCACCGAGACATAGCACGTCGGACAGGCGAGGGTGGAGCGGCCACGGATCGTGGACAGTGAGAGCGTGCCAGCGTGGCTGCGTTGGTCCGCGATAGCAAGACCCGGTCCCTCCCCAAGCGCGCCGTTTCGGGCTGGACTCGCAGTGTCGCAGGCACCATGCTCACGATCGTGGTTCTAGCCCGGAGGGGAGGTGCTCGCAAGACCCCGGTCGCGGTTGCACTTCATTGCTTCTTTCCCAACGTTACACCTTGACGCGGCTACCGACCCTCGCCACCAGCACTCGCACAGCGTTGTCCTCGATCGGGTTACAACGCGGTAGTCGGCTATCCGGTACCCCCCAAACTTGCCGAGCCTGGAACTCTTGAGAGCCTCGCCGATTCTGCGCGGATTGTCCAGCGGGGCAACGCGGCCATACAGACAGGCCTGGATGAGCCAGGCGTCCTGGAGGTCCGCCTTGCCCAAGTCATGAACGGCGGCCAGGTCAAGCTCAACCTTCCAAGCCATAGAGTTTCATCACGTCTTCAAGCGGTACGGTCTGAGACTTCCCAGCTCGAATGTCGATCAGGCGTTGCTCGGCAAGGTACAGATCCTCAAGATCGTCTAGGTGTTCCTTGATGGCTTCGATCATGTAGAACGTCTTGCTGCGCCCGGTGAGGTCGGCCAACCGGGTCAGGCGCTGGGAGACATCATCAGGCAAGCGAAGGGCTACTGGCTTCATGGTGGCTCTCTTAGCAGCCTGTGGTTATAGTGGCTCTTTCGCCGACCGAGCCAGTCGGCGGCACTGAGGGGTTCTTCAACGGCTTACACGAGTTCCGGGACGAGTTCCGGGCAATTTCCGCGGCTGAGCCCCAATAGGCCCCCAATCGCGCTCAGAAGGCCGCTATGGGCGGTTCCAAATGGCAAATAAAAGACGAAAACCTGGTTGCCCGCCGACTGCCGCCCTTGTCCCTGCAGGGTGCGGGGCGTACCGATCCCCGTGACCGACCTCATCAGCACCCCCAGGTTGAACCCGCAGGCATGCACCAATAACCGCTTGCGAATGTTCGCCCGCCCCCGCAAGTGCAGCCGCCGCATCCCGCCGGTCTCGTACATGTGCGCCAGCGACCGTTCCACCTTCTCCGTCCGCAGCTTCTGCAGGCACTTGCCCTCTGGGCTCGCCACCCGCTCCCGGTTCGCTTTCACGACCCGCTCCGCCTCCGGCTTCCCCTCGAAATCCCGCTGCGCCCGCTGCGGCTCCGGGATGTGCGCTTCCGGCCCCGCCTCGTCGAGTGCCAGCAACACCGCGTCACTGTGGTAGCCCTTGTCCGCCACCACCTGCTCCGGCGCCTCCGCTTGCGCCGCCTCGACTGCTTCCAGCGTCGCCCCCAGCGTCGCTGTGTCCCCCAGGTCCGCCGCTTGCAGCGTCGCCCCCACCAACGCCCCGCTCTCCACATCCACCGCGTGCTCCGCCTTGTGCGCTAAGTGCGTCGTGCCGTCCTTCATCTTCGCCACCCGCGCGTCCGGGTCCGTCGGCGACTCCCACTCCTGGTTGGACAGCGTCTTGCCCTTCCGCTTGCGGTCGAATGCCGCCAATTCCGCCAACGTCGGCGTCGGCACCCCCGAGGCCGCCGCCAGCCCCTCCACGAACTCCCGGTACGCCTGCTTGCTGTCCTTGCGCTGCAAGGTCCGCAACGCCGCGTTCGCGAACAGCATCGTCGCGTCCACCGCCACTGTCCGCCCGTTGGCCAGACCGGCCTCGCGCAGCCGCTCCAGCACCCACCCGAACACCTGCTCGTGCGTCTCGAGACTGATCCGCCGCCGCGTCCGCGAGATCGTCGAGTGGTCCGGCGGGCTCTGCTGCAACTCGTAGCCGAGGAACGCCCGCAGGCCGAGCGAGTCGCTCACAGTCAGGGCGATGCCGCGCTCGGAATCGATGCCCAGCAGGTAGCCCAGCATCAGCAGCCGGAAGTACACGCCGGGGGCCAGCGAGGGACGCCCGAGCCGCTCGGCATAGAAGGGCCGGCACAGCGTCTCGACCTGCGTGTCGAAGCCCATCGTGGCGAGCAACTCGTTCAGCTTGTCGAAGAACGGAGCGGTCGGGGCCTTGGGCAGTTGATCCTGCGAAACAAACAGCGCGATCTGCCCTGGAGTGCGAGTACCCATCGCCATGACCACTATTTTAGCGACTTCTATTGGGAATTTGCTGGTATTTTGATTGAGTGACTTTTACCACAGGCTGTTAGCGTCCAATGGCTTCAATACTAGGATTGCAGATACCCTAGGAAGTCCCCTTGGGTGGTCGTCAAGCTCAACTATCGGCTCGCACTGAGCAGCGTGGCTGCTAGTCTGATTGAGGACGGAGGAATGGCCGAGTGGTTGAAGGCGGCGGTCTTGAAAACCGCAAGGCCCGCAAGGGTCTCGGGGGTTCGAATCCCTCTTCCTCCGCCATGATAACTTTCTAGATGACTGAAAATTTCCTACTCATGTGACCCTGAACCTGTCCCGTTCCACTGTGCACCCCACAATCAGTTACAGGTAAGAGGACCGCAAGGTGCCGTCGCCGGCTACTGCCGGCCGTACCTCGGCGTATAGGCCATTGAGGCAACGGCCGACCGCGTTCGGTCTAGAGTGGCTGTATCCGATTTTGTTTCGTCGTTCTGCCCGCGCCTGCGCAGCCGCACTTTGGCCCACGCTATCAGCCGCGCCAGCCAGTGCGCGTCCGCGTCACGGGCGAAGAAGGCCAGCACGCCCTTCTGCCATCGCCTGCGTTTGAACAGGTGCGCCGGACCTGAACGCAATTGTGCCCCGGAAGGGGCGAATCTCTCCCTCGCGGTGGTCTGTGACTGGGGCAGGCGTAAGAATGAGTCCTCAACCGTCGGTGCGCTCGAAACCGAACGTCAGCCGCATACCCGTTGCTTCGGCATAACGGCGCAGAGTCCTGACCGACGGCGACAGCCTGCCTCCCTCCAGCCGTGCAATTGCCGATTGTGTTGTGCCGATACGCGCCGCCAGTTCCGATTGCGTTAGCTTCGCTGCCGTGCGGGCACGGACCATCGCCTCCACCAACGCATACTCTTCGTCCGCCCGCTCATACTCCTCGCGGAATGCCGGGTCCTTCATGAAACGCTCTTTTAGATCCTTCAACTTTGCCATGGTCTCACCTGTTTCATCCGCTCCTTGGCCGTCGCTAATGCTTGCCGCGGCGTCCGCCGCGATGTCTTGGCGAACACGTGCAGAACCACGACACGCCGCCCCGTCGCGGTCATGCAAATGCCCCTGGCGATCCCGTCGCGCGACTTGGCCCGCAACTCCCAGCGCTTTCCCTCCAGATGCCGGACATGCGGCTCGCGAAGCTGGTCGAGGCCGACATTCTCCACCATCTCCAGCAGGCGGACCACCCGAGCACGAAGCTTGGTCGGTAACGCCGCGATTTCGGAATCGGCGACAGTCTCGACCGACCAGTCCACCCATTGCTTTATAGCGTATCCGCGATAAAACAGCAAGGCAGCCCTTTACCCAGGGCGTAGGTCGCGGTCTTGAGGTCGGTGTGATCTAGCGGAACGCGGCAGGTATTTGTTTCAAAACGAAGGGCGGCTATCAATGTCGATCCTACGGTATCGGACTCGCTCACCTCCAGCAGCTTGCCCTTCGAGTATTGGCGACGAGTGAGTACCCGACTGGCTGCGTCCAGGCTGACGAAGTGGACTCAGGGAAGTGGACTCAGGTAAGCACCAAGGTTCCGTTTTCCACTTGAAGGGATGCCTTTCGCATGCCGTCACGACTCGCAGGTTGAAGTCCCAAGCAGCATTATCGAAGTCTGGAGAGGAGTGAGCGTCCAGTAGCTTGACGACTCGTTCCGAGCTCTTGAGAAGCCCCATCGTCTTGTTGTTCGATAGTCCGCAGATATCCGTGCGCAGGATCTCCTTGGCGCAATCCTGGGCGATGCCAAGGTCGGCTGATCGGTGCGCAGGAAACGGCTTGAAGGCGATCATGCGGCAGCACTCCGCCAGCGTTTTCCTTCGGAGATGCCATACATTCGCAGTCGGCTCTGATGCCCTGCAGTGCTTCTCGTCCATAGTGAGGAAAGGGGGCCACGCGAAAGCTTGTCAAGTCTATCATCGCAATGGCGGAGTGAGTAGAGCCAGTCCTGTCCAATCCGGTCCATTGTCGCTGGCCGGCGGGAACTTGATGGTACCTTTCGACGCCCTGCCAATTTGTTCCGACTCAAGCTTGTGGACACGTGCAAGGACGAGGTCAAGAGTCGGAGATCCCAACCGTAGATGACCAGTAGACTACAGACGGAAGCCAGTACATGGACTGAAATCATAGGCTTGAGCGCTCGAACTGAATCTGGTCGTCCGGGCCGGGCGGGGGGCCGGGATTGCCGCTGCATCCCCGGCCCGGTTCTTGCTCACTGAGGTGGGTGCTCCGAAGTGAATGAGACACCTCAAAGATCGACTTCGGCTCCGGACCGCGGGCTCTTGCAGTGGGCGGGAAGCTTCACCCGAATTACCTCATTTACGTGCCGGAAGCATTAGTACCGGAGAAACGTGCAAGGACAGACAGCGATGCTTGACCAGTACGTGAGACAAGTTCGACTGTTGCTGAGCGTGCTGCCGGACATCGCGAGGGAGACCGTGTTCGCGCTGAAGGGCGGCACGGCGATCAACCTGTTCTACCGGGACATGCCAAGGCTGTCCGTCGATATCGATCTCACCTACCTGCCGGCGGCAGACCGCGAATCGTCGCTTGAGGGTATTGACGATTCGCTTGGCCGCATCATGAGGGCGATCACCGGTCGCAACCCGAGGGTCAAGGCGCAGCGTATTGCGGGTGGCGGAAACAACAACACGCACATCATGGTGAGCGATGGCTGGAGTATATGGCCGGTCCGACCGATCCTATCTTCCTATCCTCTCGCTCATCGAGTCCGTATCAGGACTCCCGTAAACGGGAGGATCGCCCGAGGGTCTCAGAGTCCAGGCGGGAAGCCAATATACCGCCGAACAGCTCTGATGTTGTCGTGCGCGAGGGGATCAAAGGTGGCTCCGTCAACCAGCCGCCCTACCTAGCACACCACGGCAGCTGCCGTGACATTGTTACCGTACGATAATTCCTCACGATGAGCGATTGAGCCAGCGAGCGTCGTTCCGGAGAGGCACGTCATGGGAAAGTTCGTCATTGGTCTTCTGGCCCTGTATCGAAGGGCATCCCTCTTCGTCTGGAAGCTGCGTGGCAAGACGCAAGATGATGTGGCCGCCCAGAGCGTAGTCAGCGGAGAGTCCTGGAACGAGTTCTGCGATGCATTGAAAGCGGCAGGAGCAGCATTGAGTTTTCCGGGGGCTCCCCGGGATCCATTCAACCAGGCGGAAGGATATCGTTACCTGAGCCGTCTAGCCCGGGCGGGCCTCACGGCGTTCATCGAGCATGCCGACACCAACGCCCCCGTGTTGCACCGTGTTGTCAACGAGACCACAAAGCTGGGTGCCGACAATCCTGACAATTTCTATCAAACGGCCGCGTTGGACGGAAACTATGAGTACAAGATCATCGGACGGCGCAATACGATCGCTTACCTGAGCTTCGGCACGCAATCAGGAAACTACGGTCAGGGAGGCGGCCTGCCTCCCACCGGGCACATAGAGTCCGATCAAATCGAAATGGACGAAAGCGGGTGTTTCGAACTAGTACTCAGTCGCAATCCCCAGGGCAGCAACTGGCTTCCGATGACGCCGAAAACCGGCACTCTGGTGGTCCGCCAGACCTTTCTCGATCGGGAAACGGAAATCCCGGCAGCGCTCAAGATCGAGCGTATCAACTGTTCCGAGGATGAGCGCCGCTCCTCTCCCCTGACGGCAAGGCAGCTCGACGATGGGCTAAAGAGCGCGGGGGCGCTCGTAATGGGCGCGCCATTGCTGTTCGCCACATGGGCGCGTGATTTCAAAAGGCACAGCAACGAGCTCCCGCTGTTCGATCCGCAGGTGTCACTGGCCGCCGGGGGAGATCCGAACATCACCTACTACCACAGCCATTGGGAGATTGCGCAGGACGAGGCGCTGCTGATAGAAGTCACCCCGCCGGAATGCGAGTACTGGAACTTTCAGTTGAACAACTACTGGATGGAATCCCTGGACTATCGCCATCACCGGATCCACACCAACAAGCATCTCGCCCATCTTGAGGACGACGATTCCGTGCGTCTGATCGTGGCGCACGAGAATCCTGGCCACCCCAACTGAATCGAGACCGCCGGCCACACCTCCGGCACCATGTGTTTCCGCTGGGTGCGGGCGAAGGAACACCCGCAACCCCGGACTCGACTGGTCAAGTTGAGCAGCCTGAGGAACTAGCCGAGTGGAAGATGGCTGCCATGGCTGAACAAGGCCTTGTGACTTCCATGGATTATGAGAATCCCTATCGACCCCTCCCGATTAGGATTTTCAACCTGATCGGGAGCTCGGCTGGAAACCTCGGTCTGTCGGGTTCCCTGAGTGTCGAAACACTCGTGAACCAGGCGAAGCGTAAGGCCGGGCTTGCGGACTTCGGTGACGACGGACATCTCCGAGCCCTGGAAGTGCTCGTTGGGTCGATCAACGACGAAGCCCAGCTGACCGCAACCGGCAGATTCATCCAGAAATCGCGGCTTACCGACGCGCTGGTCCATCGATTGCGGATCGAGGACCTGCTCAGAAGACATCCAGAGATTCATGACATCGAGCTCGCCAAGATCGTGCTGGTCACCGGATTGCAGCGCACCGGCACGACCTTGTTGCAACGCCTGCTGAATTCCCATCCGGCGATTCGAGGAGTCTCAGGTGCGGAAGCGCTGGACCCGGTACCGGCAGGCAATGCAAAGGAGCGCGGGACAGATGCTCGCAAACGGCGTGCAAAGCTTGCCCAAGGGGTGATTTCCTATCTTTCTCCCCAGTTCACGGCAATCCATCCGATTGACCACAATGAGCCGGAAGAGGACGTTCTGCTCCTCGATCTGAACTTCATGAGCCAGTCGGCGGAGGCCACCATGCACGTGCCGAGCTATTCCCGCTGGCTGGAGGGCCAGGATCATACGCGGACCTACCAATACTTCCTCAAGGTCCTCAAGGTCCTCTGCTGGCAGTGTCCCCGCAGCCGCTGGGTGCTCAAGACCCCGCACCACATGGAACATCTCGATGTGCTTCTCAAGGTCTTTCCCGACGCGACGATCGTGCAGACCCACCGCGACCCGAGAAAAGCACTGCCGTCTTTCTGCAGTATGGTTGCCCACGGCCGTGGCATCTTCAGCGATTGCGTCAAGCCCAGGGAGGTGGGAAGGCACTGGTGCAGGAAGACCCGCAGGATGGTTGAATTGACGATGCTCGCTCGAGCCCAGGCGGAGGGCAGTCGCTTTCTCGATGTCTCGTACTACGACCTGATCAAGGATCCGATTGCCGAGCTTCGGCGGATTTGCCGTCACGCGGGGATCGGATTCGATGACAATGCCGAACGGGCAGCCGAGAAACACATGAAAGCGAATCCCCAGAACCGTTTTGGCAAGCACGCCTACCGACTAGGCGATTTCGGATTGAGCGAGGAAATCGTAGACGAAGCCTTCTTGGCCTATAGGCAGAAACACGCGATTCCCTTCGAATGAACCCGCAACTCTCAATCGAGCACGACTCAGTGGCCATCCTGCGAATCGCCTAGAGTTCCATGACACAAAAAACAGCCTCCTGCGCAGAATCAGTGGGTGAGGATCGGGTCTTGCGTTCTGGGGTAGTGTAGTTTGATCCGGGTACCGAGGGCTTCCGCCGAGGTGGGCGGGGAGTTCCCGTCTGGAGAAAGGAGGAGACAACAGGTGCAGTTGCGCACGATTCTGAACCGGGTGTACAAGCTGCCGGGGTTCGTGTACGGGAAGATCCGGCTGGTGGAGCGCGAGGGCGGGCAGGCCGAGGTGGAGGTAGAGGTCTTGCCGCGGGCCAACGGCAGGGCGCGCTGCTCGGGCTGCGGCGAGCCGGGGCCCTGCTACGACCGGCGCGAGCGGCGGCGGTACCAGTTCGTGCCGGTGCTGGGGTTGCCGACGTACTTGATCTACGAGATGCGGCGGGTGGACTGCCGGCGCTGCGGGCAGGTGAAGGTGGAGCGGGTGCCGTGGGCGGAGGGCAAGCAGCGCTCGACGAAGGCGTTGAGGTGGTTTCTGGCGAGTTGGGCGAAGCGGCTGTCGTGGCAGGAGACGGCGCAGGTGTTCGGGGTGTCGTGGGAGCGGGTCTGGCGAGCGGTGGGGATGGCCGTGGAGTGGGGCCGGGAGCGGGTGCAGCTGGAGGGGGTGGCGACGATCGGGGTGGATGAGATCGCGTGGCAGAAGGGCCATAAGTACTTGACGTTGGTGTATCAGCTGGATGCGGGCCGGCGGCGGCTGCTGTGGGTGGGGCGGGCGCGGAAGATCGAGACGCTGGCAGGGTTTTTCGACTGGTTCGGGGAGGCGCGGTCAGGGCGGCTGCGGGTGGTGTGCTCGGACATGTGGAAGGCGTACCTGCGGGTCGTAGCGGAGCGGGCGGCGGCGGTGCACGTGCTGGACCGCTTCCACATCGTGCAGAAGCTGGGCAAGGCGATCGACGCGGTGCGGGCGGCGGCGGCGAAGCAGCTGAAGGCGCAGGGGGAGGAGCCGGTGCTGAAGAACACGCGCTGGCTGTTGCTGAAGCGCAAGGAGAACCTGAGCGAGAAGCAGGAGCCGAAGCTGGCGGAGCTGGTGAAGCTGAACTTGGTGCGACAGGCTAACTGATTGGCAGGACAGTCGGTGAAAGTCCGATGAAAGGAAGGAATAACCAACCACTTTCTCCCCGAGTCATGGGCCGGCATCCGCGAGGGTGTTGGTTAAGCGTTGACAGGGGTACGCGTGGGCAGGGCTATTGAGCAACGAAAAGCTTGAAGTTCGAGGTGCCGAGGCCATCAAGTTGGTCGAAGGCAGCACCGGCCGCACCGTCATGGTGAGGGGCGGCCGGGCCTCGCGGTGTCGAAGAACCCATGCACGCGCGCAAGTCCTGGATCGGGACCTGTGAGACCTCCCCGTTACCACGGTGCTTAGCGCCGTGGTCACCGAAGTGAAGGCAGTTGCTAAGCGGAGGATGCACGACGGGGAGGAGTCGGACTCAGGCATAGTACCGGCGAAGCCGGGGAACAAAGCGTGGGTGCGCCAGGCTAACTGGCCAAGATCAGGAGGTGGAAGTCCTCTATGGCAAAGGTAATAACCAGACCATGTCATTCCCCGAGCCGTGCGGTCGTTCCCGTGAGGGGGCGGGCGAAGCGTCGGCAGGGGTGCATGTGGGTAGGGCTATTGAGCGACGAAATTGTTGTGATTCGGAGTGCCGAGACCGTCTACGCAGTCGAAGGCAAAACCGCTCGGACCGCGTTGGTGAGGTTCGGTGAGGGCTCCGCGGCGTCCAAGAACCCAAGCACGCATGTACGATCGAAGCCGGGACCTGGGATCCCTCCCCGTTACCGCGACGCGTTGCGCCGTGGTCGCCGAAGCGAAGGCAGGAGCCGATCAGAGGATGAACGGCGGGGAGGAGTCGGACTCGGCCATAGTAGTGATGAAACCAACGAACAAAGCGTGGAGTGCCACGTGGCGGAGCTGGCGGAGCGAAGGGCCGGGCGCAACGGGAGACGCGAAGGAAAGGCCATGCTCCGAACACAGAGTCGGGAAGCCCCTAGGTGGGTCAGATGCTGGACCGGAACGGAGCGGCACGGCAGTTCCAGAGGGGTGCCGTCACAACCGGAGCGAGGAGCCGGATGCGTTAGCGCGCACGTCCGGATCTGCGCGGGGCCCGTCGGGTAACCGGCGGGCTACCGCGACGGAGCCACGTGGCGGACTCGGTGGAGGGAAGGCCTGGGCGCAACGGGAGACGCGAAGGGAAGGGCAGGCTCCGAACATAGAGTCGGGAACTCGCGGACACAGTGCCGCCGAGGTGCAGCAGGCCACGAACGGAGCGGCACGGCAGCCCATGACGGATGCCGTCACGACCGGAGCGAGGAGCCGGATGCGTTAACGCGCACGTCCGGATCCGTGGGGGGGCCGTTGGGTAACCGGCGGCCTACCCCGACCGGACGGTGCGGGCGTACCTGCTGAAGGAGGATTTCCAGCAGTTCTGGGAGTGTCGCTCGCCGACGGCGGCGCGGCGGTTCCTGGTGCGCTGGTGCCGGCGGGCGATGCGCTCGCGGCTGGAGCCGATGAAGAAGGTCGCGAAGATGCTGAGGCGGCATCGGCCGCTGGTCTTGAACTGGTTCCGGACCGCGAGGAGCTATTCTTCGGGTGCGGTGGAGGGCATGAACCTCAAAGCCAAGCTGGCTATGAGAAAAGCGTACGGGTTCAGATCCTACAGGTCTTACGAACTCGCTTTATATCATTCACTTGGAAATCTACCGGAGCACAGCCTTGCCCACCGATTTTGCTGAGGAGCCAAAAAACAAGGAGAATCGGCGATGGCACCTTTGTCAGCGCCATCCTCGCGGGAATCCGGGATCTCAGGAATCCAAAGGCACCGGATGTCAGTCGTCCGGTTCCGGATGATGTGCGGATCGATGGCAAGACCTGCCTGGTCACCGGGGCAAACAGCGGTTTGGGCAAGGTCGACATCGCGCTCATGAACGCCGGCCTCATGCCTCGCAGATCGAGAAAGACCCCGCAGGGATACGAGATGATGTTCGCTGTTCATTTCCTGTCGAAACGGGTGATGATCGACCGATGGCTGCAAGACGGAGTCATTCGCCCGTCGAGCCGGGCCGGAGAGACCCCGCGTATCGTGTTCATTGCCTCCGAGTCGCACCGGTCCTCTCACGCCATCGATTTCGATCGCTTCGGTGCCTTTACGGAATACGGGATTAGGGAAAGCCTGAAATCCTATGGCCGCAGCAAGCTGGTCCTGTGCACGTTCGCAAGCGAGCTTTCCCGCCGCCTGAACCCTAGTGAGAGCGTAGAAGTCGCGGTGCATGCGATGTGCCCTGGTGGTGTCGCCACAAACATTTCCAGAGACACGCCGATGCTCCTGAAACCGATCATCAACACAGTGCTAAAGCACTTCTTCCAGGCCCCGGAGGAGGCTATCGGACCCGTCGTCTACCTTTGTTGCGCCGAAGAAGCGGGCAATGCCACGGGGATGTATCTGCACATGATGCGACGGAAGCTGGTTTCGCGAGCCGCGGCGGATCCAGACAACGGGGTCAGACTGTGGGAAGCGAGCGAAGCCTTGGTGGCGAAATCAAGGGAATCACACTGATCGACCCTGGAGCATGCCGCGTTCGTTTTCCAAGTCCGTCAATCACCTGCGGCGTCTGTTCACCCGGAATCCGAGGGCGAAAAAGGTCGACATGTCGGGCCGCCACGTCATCGTGACCGGTGCCTCCCAGAATTCCCTCGACTATGAAACCGCCAGGATCCTCGCGACTTGGGGCGCCTCCGTCGTTGTCACCCGTACCCGCAACATCGCATCCATGGAGAATTCCCTGAAGGACGACCTGCGCAGGGTTGGAGCCGACGAGAGCAAGATCGAAGCCCATGCGCTGGACCTGAGCGATGTCGACAGCGTCAACGGTTTCGCAACGTGGTACGGGGAGAAGCATGGCGGCAGACTGCACGTACTGATCAACAACGCAGGCATTCACAAGAACATACTCAGCCCGCGGAAGAAACCACCCCAGAGCAAGGATGGCTTCGAAATTCACTGGCGCACCAACTATCTCGGAACCTTCCATCTGACAAGCCTGTTGCTGCCGCTCCTGAAACGGAGCGGGCTGGAATGTGGAGACGCCCGGGTTATCAATGTGTCTTCCCACCTGCATGACAGAGTGAAGAACGAAGGCCTGTTCAACGGCAGCGAACGCTATCACTCCTGGGATGCGTACGGGTTGTCGAAGCTCGCACTGGTTCACTTTTCGTTTGAGATCCAGAGACGGTTCGCGGATCGATACAACCTGCAGGTGGCGGCAGTGCACCCGGGATCCGTCTACACCAACCTCACACGGATGGCAGTCCCTGGAGCGAGGATCGGAGGCGTCTTCCATCGAATCGGTTCCGCACTGGCATCCCTGGTATTGCTTCCTCCGGAGCACGGCGCGCAAACTACCGTGATGTGCGCCAGCGAGCATTCATTGCAGGGAGGGAGATATTACTATCGCTGCGGCATTGAGGAATCATCCGATGAAAGCAGGGACGCAACCGCGTCAAAACTGCTCTGGGAGAGGTCGGATGTGTGGGTCAAGACTCTCGTGAAGCCCGGCGGTGACGAGCATGAGCAGATTTGAAATACAGACTCAACGCATCCGGATCGACGCACCGGCCAGTTTCGTCTGGGACGTTCTGACAGACGTCGACTTCCTTCGCCGAAAGCGTGAGGGACGCAAGTCGCGTCTCCTGGCCGAGATTCTGGGCAAGCATCTGATCGCAGGAAATGGAGTTGTGGAATCGCTTGCCCGGCGTCCCAGCGACGTTGGCCCCAGTCAGGTAAGAAATGCCGCCACCATGGGGATTCGTCGCGCCGAGGTTGGTCAGGTTCGACACCATCGTGACATCGTCCTGATGCCGCTCGAGCGGGGACAGCCCTTCGGTCAACCCGATCTCGGAGAAACGAGCGGCGAGTCGCGCAGTCTCGAAAGACTTGCGTCATTGCTCGACTCTGTCCGCTCTGGTCTTGGCGCCGCAATGCTCCAGCGTTGTCATGTCCGAGCATCGCTACGGGAGGACTGAGTCGTAGCGCAGTTCGCCGCCTTTGACTCGCCGTAGCCCGGAAAATCCCGCTGCCGGTCGGGGCGTCTCGTCACCGTCATACTCATCGAAGAGCGCCTTCAATCTCTTCACAACATCCGGATGTGAATCGGCAACGTCATGCTGCTCGGAAGGGTCGGCCTCGAGGTCGAAGAGCATCATGTCCTTTCGCGCGTCTCCCGTCAGCACGCCCGGGTGCCGCGTGGGGTGGGGTTGCTCAAATGGCGCGATGATCGTAGTGCCGTCGGGCCCGCGGAAATTGAACGACGTATCGATGTAGCTTTGAATGTTCGCAGGGCCTCGGGGCGGTCCGGGGGCGCGAACATGGAGCTTCCACTTGCCCGAGCGCACCATGTGAAGTCGGCCGCCAGCCATCGCCAATATGGCCTCATGCGGACTGCGAGCGCCAGGCGAGGTCATCAGGGGGAAGATGTCGCTGCCGTCCAAGGTGCGGTCAGCGGGGAGCGAGGCGCCGGCGAGCTTCGCGAAGGTCGGGAAGATGTCAATCGAGGCGGCAACCTCCTTTGAGACGAGGCCCGCGGGTATTCGATCCGGCCACCAGGCGATGAGCGGAACGCGGATTCCTCCGTCCCATGTTCTCCCCTTCATGCCGCGCAAACCGCCGGTAGATCCGCCCCACGAGGGGCCGTTGTCGGAAGTGAAGACGACCAGCGTCTTCCGGTCAAGATCGAGCTCCCGCAGCTTCGCCAGGATCTGGCCCACGGACCAATCCAGTTCGCGAATGACGTCGGCGTACAGGTCATGGGGAGTGTCGGGCGTGTAGAAGTCCTCCGAGGCGGCGAGCGGCTTGTGCGGCATCGCGTGCGCCAGGTACAGAAAGAAGGGCTCGTCGCGCTGGGATTCGATGAAGCGCAACGCTCGCTCCGTATAGCGCTTGGTGAGGCTGCCCTGAACGACTGGGTACTCGACGACTCGATCATCCTCGACAAGCTGGACGGGACGCATATCGTTCGAGTAGAGGATGCCGAGATAGGAGTCGAAACCTCGCTTGATCGGAAGATACTCCGGGATGTGCCCGAGGTGCCATTTGCCGATGCAGGTGGTGGCGTAGCGCTGCTGCTTGAGGGCCTGCGCGATGGTGACCTCGCTGGCGGCCAAGCCATAGTCATTCACGCCATTGTCCGGCGTAGGATTGCCCACAAGGCCGTGGCGGAACGGATAGCGCCCGGTGAGAATGGACGCCCGTGATGGCGCGCAAAATGGCATCGGCACGTAGAAGTCAGTAAAACTCACTCCCTCCGCCGCCATGCGGTCCAGGTGCGGAGTCTGGAACGAAGGATGCCCATAGGAGGCGATGTCGCCGTAACCGAGATCGTCAGCAAAGATGAGCACGAAGTTTGGCTGATTGGCACCCTGTACAACGCCTGCAAGAAGAGTCCCGAGACTCAGAAGGAGCACTACCGAGAAAGCTTTCCCTGTCACCTGTATTTCCTCTGCTCTTTGGTGCACGCCTGGCCAGCGGACCCGCGTACTGGCAAAGCCGCTCCCGGGATGGCGGGAACAGCAGCGAAGAAACTTCGCCGTTGCCTGTCTTGGGGTGTTCTTGCTTCTTCGCGGGAGCGGACGCGAAAGGAATGATAACAGAGACGGCTCGGTTGGCCGCCCAAGGGCACTAGCTTCCATGTTGAGTGGTGCGGGATTTGGAGCAGTCGTCTAAGAGCTTGACTCAGCAGTACTTACAATTGCTCTCGGCCAGCCTCGAAAAACCCCTTAACATGCATGGCTCGATTCGTCATGGTAGGCAGGAGCAGGTTTCTTTGGAACGCCCGTGGATCCGGAGCGCTTCGGCGGGGTCTGCTATCTAGCCGCCAATCGGCTGTGCCTGGGCCAGACCAAGGGCCGCCCCGACGAGGGGCGGACCCGCAAGGACGTCTACGAATACGCCTTGGCGAAGCGCTGCCACGAGATTCTGCTATACGGGCCGCACCCGCGCAAGCCCGGGCCGCGACGCACGCCCGCACCCGAGGTTGCGGCCGCCGGACGCGGCGCCTGCAGTCGGCGGCAGTGCACCCGGGATCCGTCTACACCAACCTCACACGGATGGCAGTCCCTGGAGCGAGGATCGGAGGCGTCTTCCATCGAATCGGTTCCGCACTGGCATCCCTGGTATTGCTTTCTCCGGAGCACGGCGCGCAAACTATCGTGATGTGCGCCAGCGAGCATTCATTGCAGGGAGGGGGATATTTCTATCGCTGCGGCATTGAGGAATCATCCGATGAAAGCAGGGACGGAACCGCGTCGAAACTGCTCTGGGAGAGGTCGGATGCGTGGGTCAAGACTCTCGTGAAGCCCGGCGGTGACCAGCATGAGCAGATTTGAAATACAGACTCAACGCATCCGGATCGACGCACCGGCCAGTTTCGTCTGGGACGTTCTGACAGACGTCGAGAAATACGGTGAGTGGAATCCGTTTACGCCCCAAGCACGGACAGATTTTGAAATCGGTTCGCCTGCTCATCTTCGGATCAGGATGGGGCCGATAAAGATGCAGATTACCGAAACCGTCTGTGCGTTCGAACCCCCTCGGCTCGTTGCCTGGAGAAAGACATTCGGGGCGCGCTGGTTCCTGGCTGCGGTACGAGAGCAGCACTTGGAGCCCGTGAGCGAGACGAGCTGCCTCTACCACAACACGGACCGATTGGCCGGCGTACTCGCGCCGATGGTTTTTCTGTGTTTCGGCGGTTACATGCGTCGCGGTTTCACTGATGTAGGCCAGGGATTGAAGGGCTTTGCGGAAGCGAAGTACGCAAGAGCGAATTCGGGCGGGGATCAACCCAACTCACAGTTCCCTGATCCCCGATTGGGAAATACGCCGTGACCCAAAAGGCGGTTGACTTCCGCTCTCCAGTCCCCACGGACGTCGATGATTGACCTGTCCTTGGGATAGGGCGTCTCTTGCCGCCACGTCGACGGACGCGTTCCAGGCGACGGTGGCTAAGGGCATGCCAGCAGTTGGCGGTTACGGCGATAGCGGGTCGGACTCTCACGACACGGGCAAGTCACTTTTTGAACCGGCCGAATCCCGGGTCACTTCTCCTGCAGAAGCGGTTGCGACAAACCCTTCATTGCTCTAGTCTTCGAAATGTTTCATCGACTCCGTCGAGGAATTCCTGCAGCGAGTTCTCGTCAGGAAACTCCAGACTGCCCGAGCGATAGTACATAGCTTCGTTGCTCCATCGCTCCAGCAGAGCTGTCCGCGCGGATTCGACGCGTACCGCTTCGCCTGCGTGATGGAAATAGATTGGGTTGGTATGGGCCTGTATGAGAGGTTCTCCCTCCAGTGTCTGTGCAGTGACTCGCGCGGCTAGCCACGCACTTTCCTGCAGTTCGACGCGAAACTCGAGCGTCAACTCCTCCGCGACCCCGTCACCACCCCCCACGGCGACAACCTCTCCATTCCGGACGATCTCGATGGCCACGATTGGTCGGGAATAGACGGCGGTGGCCGTACCTCGAACCTCGTGTGAATCCCCGGTCCAGTCAACTCGAGCACCCGAGTGATGTCCGTTCGACGAAAACTCGAGTAGCGGCCCGTTCGTGAGCAACACCTCGCCCCGACGCACCCCTTCGGCCCATGCGCTATACGCAAACTCACCCGGCTGAGCGCGGACAAGTGCTCGTTCCGGACCAAGCAGCGGCAGTGCCCTTGGCCAGTCGGGGAACCTCGATAGATTCGCGGGGAAGTCACTCCCTGCCAGGCCGACGACTTGAAAGCCAGCGTTCAAGAGTTCATACCATTCGGCTGTCTTGAGAACACCGAACTGAAAGACCTCGACGAAATCAATCGTGTCATGCACAAGGTTCATCAGGAGTGTCGAGTTGGGCTGGCTGCCGTAGAAGTGTGCGAATCCGGTCAGCGCACCGAGTCTCCGCCCTTGGGCAAAGAGGACCATTGGATTTGGGAATGCTTGCGCGGTATTGGCGTATTCGAAGCCGATACTCAAGGGCTCGATCATTTGGCTCGGACCGAGGAACAGGGTGTGGCCGTAGAAACGGCTGCGCGATTCGTGGCCCGACCGGATCGAATAGCCCTTGGCGCGCGCTTCGGCTTGTTCCCCGAAACCCCACTGCATCGCAGCGTGCTGTTGCCGCTGGAGTTCCAGGAAGTTGGCGACCGCCAGATCCTCAGCTTGCATCCACCGGAGGAAGACCGGGTCGTCCTCTGGAGCGCGCACGAGATGGATGTGGTCGTCTCCTGAGAGCCATTGATCCTGGGTGCCGGGAGCAAGCGGGTCGAGGTTCAACGTGATTTCCGACTCCTCGCCGAACTTCAGTTCGAAGTTCCGGACTGCTGGTCTGAAGAAGGTTCCGTGATAGGCCTCAATGCTGTAGTCGTCAGACGCGGGTAAGTCAAAGCTGGCGGCTCCGTCCAGCAGAATGAAGTGGGACCGATTGTTGGCCGTAACTTCAAGGACATCGGCTTCAGCCGATCGTCGCCAAATCCGCTCTCGGTAGAACAAGTCGGGGCGCAAAGGGAGCATAGTGTCAGCCGGGCTGAGCCGGAAATGGCGCCCTCCCTTGAACAGATAAACGCGCGCGGGAATCTGTTCCCCCGTGTCGGACCGCTGGATCTTGAGATGTAGCCGAACGGAATGGCGAGGTCTAAGCGATCCAGATTGATCCAAGCACGAAACAACTGTGGCCAAGCCGATTGCGAAGAAGAATGAGCCACGGACAGCAAGGGAGCGATTCATCGGGGCAACCTCCAGGAAGCCCGAGGATTCCTTGACGCAGCGGAGATGAACCCTCCGCGTCCACCACGGGACACCAGGTCTTCAGGCCGACGTGCTCTCTTCATCGCGTCACATTCCGTGCAAAGACTCTCCGCAGTTGGGCCAGCGGCACTCCCTGCAGCGTGGACTAGGCTCGGCAGTCTCTCAATAGTCGCTGCAGGATCCAGCAACTGGGAGAAGGCTTGATGCGAAGGCCGCTGTCGGAACGTCCCGGTGCTCACTTCCAATAGCCTCCGATCAACTTTGTCCGCGATGCCGCTCAACAGCGAGATTGGCATTGGTGCGTGCGACGGACTGAGACCGATCCACGGAATCGAGCGCCGTCTTCAAGGGCATAGTCACAGCCGCTCCGTCGGGATGGTAGCTGCGCCGTACAGTTCTCCAGCCTTCACCGTGGCGACCGGACGCAGCATGCGGCGGCCCATTCGCGTCTCCCCAAGGGCATCCGTAAGCCGGAACCGCCCTTCGTCAATAGCGAAAACCGCAATGTCCGCCTCCGCTCCTTCCCGCAAGGTCCCAAGCTGGTTCAAGCGGCCGAACACTTGCGAAGGGTTCGAAGTTACCCGCTGAATGGCCTCTTCCAGGCTGAGTCCCAGGTACAGGAACTTGGAAACGGTCGTGGCTAGATCGAACACTGGCCCATGAACGTTGAATTGATGAACATCGCTGGAAATCGTGCCGGGCCTTAGTCCTTGCTCCATTGCTTTTTCCGCTGTGTCGAAGGAAAAGCTTCCCGCCCCGTGTCCGATGTCGAGATGGACTCCCGAGGCGACCCTTTCCAGCACCTCGTCATACACCCTCCCCTGCGCGTCGAGAATTCCTCCTTCACCTCCGCGAAAGCTGTGGGTAATCACGTCCCCCGGCCTCGTCAAGGCGAGGATTTCCGGAACCGAGGAATGCGATCCACCGATATGGACCATGACTGGGACCCCGGCTGCCTCCGCGGCTTCACGGGCGCGTCGCAGGACTTCCAGGTCGTGCTCGCCGGCTATGTTGCGCGTAAGGCGAACCTTCATGCCCACGATGACGTCTCGGTGGCGTTCGATTGTTCTTGTGGCCAGAGCTGCGTTGGCGTAACGCAGGTCGAGGAGCTCTCCCCATGGATTGTCTTGCGAAAGGGTTGACTGCCCGACCACGGAGATGTTCAAGAGAGCAAGGATGCGAGTGTCGGAGGTGTTGATGACGTACTTTCGAAGCCCGGGGAATGTATGGGCTCCCGCCGAGCCGGCATCGATTGCTGTGGTGACACCCTTCGCAATGCAGTTGGGATCTGCGGGAATGCCCAACGGTGCCACTCCGTCGTAGACATGGACGTGGATGTCGATCCATCCGGGGGTCACAATTCGATCGGAAGCGTCGATTACGTGGAGCGCGTCGGCTTCCGGAATCGAATCAGCAACGCGAGCAATCGTTGATCCCGAAACGGCGACATCACGACGTGCGGACAGGCCCTGAGACGGATCAATCACATGGCCGCCCTTCACGAGGAGCGTGTAGCGATACGATTGGCCGCGGCTCTGAGCGTAGAGGAGACTGTCGAGGCTGGAACTCGCGGCGCCAACTACGAGTGGTCCGACGGAGTGCTGTAGGAATTTTCGGCGGCTATGCATCCTGAAAAACTGATTGACGACCGGATTATACGCAGGACGCTCACCTTTCCAACATCCCTTCGATGCCCGCGCCACTTGCCAGGGCCGTTTTCGTGCGCGCGCTGGGTCCGCACCTTCCGGCTCACTCCGTCTCTGGGACTAGCATGCCGTTCGCGGAAAATTGGCCACGGATCGAAAGTGATTCTGCCCGAAAGGATCGCGCAGTGAGCAACTGACGAGTTCGGCCCTTGGAATCGTTGCCTCGGGCCTGACCTTGCTTGCGGCACTCGTTCCCACCCGTGACGACGGTTCCAGAGTGCTGAACCGACGCCCTTACGGCGTTGCGAAGGCGCCAAGACCGTAGACCGTTTCTGGGGCCGGTAGCGGTGCTCTCGGGCAGCCCAAGAGGGTCTGCGGCGGCGGTCAGCCCGCGGAGCCCAAAAGCTGCGGAAGGTAGAGGGCGAGCAGGACGGCGGAGCCGCAGATGAACGTTCAGTGCACCAGGCGCAGGTCGCGCAGCATTGCCTCGAACTCGGTCGCCATGTCGAAGCGGTCCCTAGGCAACCGTTGCTGCTGATCGAGCTCTGAGTTCGGCATGGGCCTTGTCTAAGGGTAGTCTCGAAGCGGGCGTCACACGGCGAGAGCGTCCACATCCACGACAGTCGCCGTGCAGCGCGGCTCCGGCACCGGCTCATGGTGCTCGCGCAAGCTCTCGATGTGAAACCGGATGGCCTCGCTGATCTCGCGGACCGCCTCATCCTCGGAAGCGCCGGTGGCGACGCACCCAGGCAGGTCCGGAACATAGGCGGCGTAGTTCCTCGGCGATTTTTCAATGACGATCGTGTAGCGCATTGGGCTGGTCACTCCCCTTTCAGTCCGGCCTGCTTCACGATGCTGGCCCAGGTGCCCCGCGTCAGGTCGTCGCTCAACTTGCCGGCAATGGTCACGGTTCCCGGCTTGTACGGATGCCGGTACTGACACGATGGCTCCCTCTGGTGCGAACCAGAGACCAACCGTCCTGCCCCACCAATCGAATCGCATCCCGGACCTTCGGCACGGCCCAGTCATTATCCTCGCAGTTCCAGCTCGAACCTGCTGAGCGTCTTTTCCAATACAAGACGAGCCTGAAGCCAGAGGCCATTCCAATACAAGATGAGCATAAAGGCGTGGGCTGAGCAGGGAGCCTCGCTTCAGAGGGGGCAAGCTGCGGGCGATGGGAGTCGTCATGCAGCAAGCCGAAGCGTTGAGCCTGGAGCAGGTCCGGGCGTTTCTGGAGGGCAGTGAGAATGTCGAGTTCGCAGCTGCCAGCCGGGCTGCGAAGCACGCGTTGTTCGAGGCCGTGCTACGCCGGCACCACTACGCCGAGCTGGGCCGCCCCGAGAAGGGCTTGGTGCGGCGTTTCCTGCAGAAGCTCAGCGGCCTGAGCCGGGCCCAGACGACGCGCCTGATCAGCCAGTTCCTGCACCAGCGCACGGTGCGCCCGACGGCCTACCGCAGGCGGCGCTTCCCCACCCGCTACACGCCCGCCGACATCGTGCTGCTGGCCCGCGTCGACGAGGCCCACCGGCAGCTCGCCGGGCCGGCCACCTGCGCCATCCTACGGCGCGAGTTCGAGCTCTACCGCCAGCCCGACCCCCGCGGCCGTCCGGGCTACGTCCGGGTCGACACCGTGCATTCCCCCGAGCAGGACGGCACCAAGGGCGCCTACACCATCAATCTGGTCGACCAAGTCACGCAATGGCAAGTACTTGGCTGCGTCGAGCGTATCAGCGAGCACTACCTGGCCCCGCTGCTGCAGCAGCTCCTGGCACAGTTCCCCTTCGAGATCCGCGGCTTCCATTCCGACAACGGCAGCGAGTTCATCAACCACACCACGGCCGGCCTGCTGGAGAAACTGCGCATCGAATTCACCAAGTCCAGGGCCCGCCGCAGCAATGACAACGCCCTCGTCGAAACCAAGAACGGCGCCGTCGTGCGCAAGTGGATGGGCTACCAGTTCCTGCCCTCCCAGGCCACTGACGCGATCCATCGCTTCTACTGCGAGTGCGCTCAATCCGTACGTCAACTTCCACCGCCCCTGCGCCTTCGCTTCGCTGCGGCCGGACCGCCACGGCAAGCTGCGCCGCGTCTATCGCGACTGGCACACCCCCTACGAAGCCCTGGCGGCCCTGCCCGCGCCGCAGCGCGGCCTGCGCGAGGGCGTCACTCTCGCCGCCCTCCAGGCCCAAGCCAGCGAGTGCTCCGATACGGTCTTCGCCGAACGCCTGCAACAACGCCTGCGCACTCTGCAACGCACCTGCGAGGACCTCGCCCTGCCCTGGTGACGAGCCGCCATAGCGGGCCCCCGGAAACACCCTCTCCAGTGATGGAGGGGGAAGGGGGCTGGCGCCCCCCTGTCCCCCTTGCACCCCCTTCCCCCGCCCTTTTTCCCGCTCCTGCTGCAGCCTGCTACACTGCAGCCCGCAGTTCTCCCAGCTCCCCTTCAGGCTCATCCTTCAATTGGAATAGACGTGAGGCGGAGCAGGGGACGCCGCGGGCGGCTGGAAGGAAGGTTGGGTACTGTGCCGGGGAAGCGCTCTCGTAGGCCTCTCGTATACCGCTATCTGCACGGCGAACCAGACAGGGCTCAGGAAATCGCGAGCATGCCTGTGGGATGGTCAGAACACGAATCGCTCTTGTTTACGGCATGCACGAGGTCACGCCAATAGAGGCTTCAGCAACTCTCCGTGCACATCCGTCAGCCGGTAATCACGCCCTTGGAACTTGAAGGTGAGCTTCGTGTGGTCGAGCCCCAACAGGTGCATGATCGTGGCTTGTAAGTCGTGTACCGTCGTCGGCTCTTCGACGGCGCGGTAGCCGAGTTCGTCGGTCGCTCCCAAGCGCTCCCCGGCTTTGATTCCGCCACCCGCAAACCACATAGTGAAGGTGCGATGGTGGTCACGTCCCACGTTGGGATCGTCCGGCTCGCCCTGCAGCATCGGTGTGCGGCCAAACTCCCCTCCCCAAACCACTAGGGTTTCGTCGAGCATTCCTCGACCCTTCAGATCTCGCATCAACGCCGCCGTGGCTTGGTCCACCTCTCGACAGCGCTCCGGCAAGTGGCGCGGCAAGCTTGTCCTCGTGCCGCCGTGGTGGTCCCACTCTCCGTGCATGAGCTGTACGTAGCGCACGCCGCTCTCGACCAGTCGCCGCGCAAGCAGGCAGTTGTTCGCAAACGACTTCTTTCCGGGTTCCGTGCCGTACATTTCCTGGATATGCGCGGGCTCCCGCGAGATGTCCATCAACTCCGGCACAGCGGTCTGCATCCGGTAGGCCAGCTCGTAGGATGCGATCCGCGTCTCGATTTCCGCATCCCCGACATCCTCGTGCCGCATCGTGTTCAAGTCCCGGATCGTGTCCAGCGACTCACGACGCACGCTGGGGCTGACCCCGCTCGGATTGGACAGGAACAGCACGGGCTCGCCGCCCGAGCGGAACTGCACTCCCTGATACACAGTCGGAAGGAAGCCCGGCCCCATGCAAGCCGCGCCGCAGCGTGCGCCGCGGCCCGACGAGAGCACCACGAAGCCCGGCAGATTCTCGTTCTCGCTGCCGATCCCGTAGGTCAGCCAAGCGCCCATCGAAGGCCTTCCCGGCCGCTCGTGGCCGGTGAACATTTTGAGCTGCGCCGGTACGTGATTGAACTGATCCGTCGTCAGGGAGTACAGGAACGCCGTTTCGTCCACAATCCCGCTGATGTGCGGAAGGAGTTCGGAAATGTAGGTTCCGGTCGAGCCGTGCCTCTTGAATTCGAATTGTGGGCCCAGCAGGCTTGGCCTCCCCGACAGGAACGCGAAGCGCTCGCCTTCGATCAGCTCTTCCGGTACCGGCGTGCCGTGAAACTCCGCCAGTTTCGGCTTGTAATCGAAGAGGTCCAGCTGCGAAGGCGCGCCGGCTTGGCAGAGGAAGATGACAGCCTTGGCCTTCGGCGAATAGTGCGGATCGCGCACGCCGAGCGGATTTTCGGTCTCGGCCGGCGCCGCGCGGGACTCACGCTCCATCAGCGAGGCCAGGGCTAGCGAGCCGATGCTCAGGCCGGCCGTGGAAAAGAAGTGCCGACGCGTGGTCTCGATTCCAACATTGTCCTTCTCGGTCATCGTGCCTACTCCCTTGTGAAGGTCTCGTCCAGATTCAAAAGCACGTTGGCGACCATGACCCAAGGCGCAAACCCCGAGTCCGCAAGGCTGGCTCCGCGCCCCCGGAGTGCTTTCCCGACAAGGTCAGCGGCTTTCATCGGTTCCGCTTCGTACTTTGCCGCCATCCGATCTTGGAATTCCAGCAGCCGCGTCAGTTCGTCCTCAGCTGGATTGCGCGTCAAGACGGTCCGGAATCCATGGGATATGCGGTCGGCACTGTTCGTGCCGCCCTCGGACAGCATTTTCTCCGCGAGCGATCCCGCCGCCTCGAAGAAGGCCGGGTCGTTGAGTGTGTTGAGAGCCTGCAAGGGGGTGTTGGACGAGGACCGGTCGACCGTGCAGACCGTGCGGTCGGGTGCGTCGAAGTTCATGAAGGCCGGGTATACGACCGTGCGTTTGTAGAACGTGTAGAGTCCCCGGCGGAAACGGTCGGCTCCCTCGCTCGTTGGCCAAAGCTTGAACCCGCCCTCGATGAAGTGATCCCCGAAAACCTCGGCGGGCTGTGGCGGAAACACGCTCGGGCCGCCGATCGACCTGCTCAGTTGGCCGCTGGATGCTAGCGCGATGTCCCGCACAGCCTCGGCCGGAACCCGGTACCGCGCCCCTCGGGAGAGCAACACGTTGGTCGGATCGCGTTCGATCTTGTCGGTGGTCGAGGTGGAAGCCTGCCGGTATGCGGAGGAAGTCATGATCGTCTTGAGCAGGGCATGCGTGTCCCACTCCAGGCGGACGAATTCGGTCGCGAGCCAATCCATCAACATTGGGTGCGACGGGCGGTCGCCTTGGGCGCCGAAGTCCTCCGGCGTTGCGACCAAGCCCCGGCCGAACAACCGATTCCAGATCTGATTGACCCTCACCCGGGAGGTCAGGGGATTGGTGCCATCGGTCAGCCACCGGGCCAGCGCCAATCGGTCGCCGACCTCTGGCGGACTACCGGAGGCCAGCACCGACGGCACGCCCGGGACGACCTGCTCCCCCAAGTCCAGGAAGTTGCCACGGTTCTGCATGCGGGTTTCCCGAGGCTCGGGTAATTCACGCATGACTAGCGTCTTTGTTGTGTGCTCGCTCCGGAACGACTCCAAGCTCGCCTTCAGCGCGGCGTATTCCCGCCGCTTGGCATCGAGTTCCGGTGCGATTGAGCGGAAATGTGCTGAGAGTCGGGCCGCATCGGCTGCAGAACGCTGCGTGGGACTGATGGCTAGCACCCGGCGTACGGTTGCCGGATTGGCCTGAAACGCCCCAAGCTGCTCGCTGCCGAGGGACGTGCCTGAGATGCGGAACCGGCCCAGAGCGCTCTTGGAGCCGTTGGGCGAGTCGTGGATCAACCGCATCTTGAGAAGCGACCCTTCGGGCAATTCGACAGGTTTGGCGAGGCGCAGTACCGCGCCCGGTGTGCCAGTGTCGGCCAGTGAGTCGGAAGCCAGGCTCCACGAAGTCTCCGGTCGTCCGTCCAGCACGGAAGCTAGGTCCACGGCTTCCCACCCGCCGTGGTCAGCAGTTGCGCTCTCGAAACGCAGCTGCGACGCTCTCTCGGCACCGAAGAATGGCTCGAAGTAGAAGCCGTAGGCACCCCGATCATTCGTCACCTTGAGAAGAATCTCGTTGGTTCCGGCGCGCAGGTCTAGCCTCAACTCCTCCTGGTCGGGCGCGATGCTCCGAGTCGGGTCGGTCGAGAGGACAAGTTCGGAGTTCAGCCAGACCTTCAGGCCCTTCAGGCTCCCAAGCGACACCACAACGGATGTCGGTTCGCGGACCTCGACAGTGCGGTACACGTAGCTGGCGCAGTTCGATTCGGAATCGTCCGGGATGTAGCCCAGGTAGTGGACGCGCCCGTTGGACCATGCCTTCTTTTCGTTCCAGGCGAGGTGGCCCTCTTCGTACGTCGCCGCGAGATCGACGCCGGTTTCCGGCGGGAACTCGGTACGGAACGCTTCGTCCCTCGAACGCACTCGAAACGGGCCGATGGCGTGCCAGTTCTTCCATTCCGGCTCGTTCCCGAGCGCCGCGGAGTGCCTCGTCTGTTGCGGAGGTGTCCATGCCTCGGACTCGATGCCTGTCAGGGAGAAGGCTCCGCCCTTCCCCCGGCCTGGCCCGCTTGCGGGCAGGCTCTCGTGGGCAAGCGCCTCGATACGAAGTCCGGTCAACGTAGTCGATTCCCGATCGAACGTCAGTTCATAGACCTCACGGTTGCCGGCAGGTTCGGCGGCCAGGACCGAACCGTCGGGAAGGACTTGCAGGTCCGCACCGTCGACGACAACGGCCCGGGAAGGCTGGAGCACCTGCCAGGCGTCCTGCCATAGGGCCAGATCGGGCACCGTGCGCGCTTCCCAAGCCCGCTGCGAATCATCCAGTTCCGCGGTTTGAGTGTCAAGAATCGCCTTTGCCTCTTCGACCTCGGCCGTCCGGCGGCCCAACTCTTCCTCGTCCCCTGTGAAGACGTCCATTTCGGATGAGATCTTGATCGCGCTGTCAGCGGTGTTGTTGAAGATCGCGTAGAGCTTGTAGTACTCGCTCTGCTTGAACGGATCGTACTTGTGGTCGTGGCACTGGGCACATCCCACGGTCGAACCGAGCCAGACTGTCGCGGTCGTATCCACTCGATCCTTCACTGCTGCGTCATAGAATTCGTCGTTCTTCGCGCCAGCTTCGTTGTTGAGCATCGTGTTCCGATGGAATCCAGTGGCGACGATCTGGTCCACTGTCGGATTCGGTAGCAAGTCTCCTGCGAGCTGCTCGGTCGTGAAGCGGTCGAAGGGCAGGTTCCGGTTGAAAGCATCAATCACCCAGTCGCGGTAAGCCCAAATCGTGCGCGGCTCGTCGCTCTCGTACCCGTTCGTGTCGGCGTAGCGCGCCAGGTCGAGCCAATACCCAGCCCAGTGCTCGCCGAAGTGCGGCGACTTCAGCATCCGGTCGATCATTCTCAAATAGGCATCCGGACTGGTTTCGGCGAGAAACCGGTCCACTTCTGCGATGGTCGGCGGCAGACCCCTCAGGTCCAGGCTGACCCGGCGAATCAGCGTTTCCCTGGAGGCCTCCGGCTCGAAGGACAGGCCCTCCTTCACCAGGCGCGCCAGGACGAAGCTGTCGATAGGGTTGCGGACCGCGTCGGTTTGCCGGACCGCGGGTGGCGCGGGCCGCACCGCAGGCTCGTACGCCCAGTGCTGCGCGATCTGTTCGGTCGCAACTCCGACGTCATCGGGCCAGGACGCTCCTTGGTCTATCCAGCTCTTGATGAGGGCGATATTTTCCTCTGAGAGCCTCTCGCCTGTCATGGGCATCGCGTTCAGGGTGCCGATTCCGGCGATCCTCTGGAACAGCGGGCTTTGATCGGCGTCCCCGGGCGTGATGTTCGGGCCCGAGAGTCCCCGGCGGAGGGCGACAGCCTTGGAATCCAGGCGAAACTCGCCTAACTGCTGTGCAGCGCCATGACAAACCTGGCAACGCTGTTCGAATATCGGATAGACTTCGGACCCGAAATCAATTTCTCGGCCTGAAGCGGTTGCCGCCTTTTCGTCCGCGTTCGCAGGCATCGCGGACGCAGCAATCAATAGGAGGAACACTAGCGCACTGGCGCCTCCAGCCAGCATCTGCGATATCACGGTTGTCTGTCTGGGCATCCCATGACCCTCGCGGGCCGCTGTCCGATCTCGAATCCTGTGGAACGGCCCGAGAACCGAGTCGTCACCCAGCCAACACGTGACCCCCTCAACTCGACTTGCCCGGCTACGGTCAGCGATTCCGCCTCATCGTTGCGAGACCATGCAAATTATAGCCCACATCACGAATGTTCGTTTAATGGCCCAATAGGATCATACGGTTGGCAATACAGTAATTCGACCGGGTGCGGAATCGATCTATAAGTGATTGCAATAAAACTACTTAGAGGTACGTCCCAGTGACCGGATCGGTGTGGGGATCTGCGAGATTTGGCTCGGCTGGCCCGTCTCACGGCAGCCTCGGCGAAGATGCGCTGATCGCGGGCGTTGTCGGCTTCAGCCGCTTCCCGTCGGATCGAAGGGGCCATCACGCGGGTGCTGGAATAGGGTAGGCCCCTGAAGCCTGACCTTGGCGGCTCTGCGAGCACGCACGGATTTGCGGAAGCCTCCTCTTCCTCGCTTCCGCCCGGACGCCGTTCAGCGTGATCCAGGGATGAAGTTGGCGTCGCTCGCCAAGGCCCAGGCGTCCATCTCGAAGCCGTCCTCGCGCATCGAGAACGTTACCGTGTGGGCGGCCGGGCTTCTCGATGTCAAGCCAAATCAGGCCCGGTACGCCGCAGTGCTCCTCGGCGGTGCGCTGCTTGCTCGCCCAAGTCCAGACATTCTTGCCCTCGCACCATTGCATGCGCTGGCCCGAGTCGGGCCACGAGCCGTCAATGCCGACGTGAATGCCGTTGTCTTCGGTGCCGGTCGAGTAGGCACGGACCCAAACGAAGTAGCGCCCGGGGTTGGTGATCGAGACGTCGTATGCAAGGACCGCCATGACGCCGGGTTCGTTCGTGAAGTTCTCGCCGCGAATGAGCTTGTCGTCGTGAGTTGCGCGCGTGTCGGGGAGTACCTCGACATATGCGTTGCCGCTTGCGCTCTCGGCGTGCGAGCCGGTCGCGACGATCACCCATTTCCGCAGGTCGGTCAGATTCTGCCGATCGAAGCTCTCGGCCTCGACTTCAAGCACCCGGTCGCTTTCGGTCGCGACTTGGGCGCTTGCGATGAGGCACGTCGCTAGGAACAAGCAGGACAGGCGCATCGATCCCGCGATTGTACTCTGTGCGTCCGCAGGAGGCGTCACTCGATAGCCCGATAGCGCAAGTCTTCAACTCGCACGGAGCCGGAGCCCTTCGCATAAACTCCCAGCTTGAGGCTCGAAAAGCCGCCAAGGTTGTTGGTCTGAAACCCGGAAACTTCGAGACCGCGCGGATGCTGGGTCCAGTTCGACCCGTCCGCCGAGAAGTAGACGGCGACATCGTGCTCGGACATGCGGATCTTGAAGTAGCGGCAGTCGGCGCATGGCGCGGCGTCTCGCAGGAACGGCTGGCCACCCTTGATAAGACCACCTGCCCGTCGAGCAAGCCAACGCCGGCGAAGGCTTCTCGCCCGTAATAGAGAACGAACCCGACCTCCGGCGAGCCGTCGATGTCGATCGTCACTTTGGCTTCGTAATTGTGATCGGATGCGAGCGCGTGAAAAGGGGATTAAATACCGTGTTACGCGAGGGCGACTTAACGCCGCGTGGATTTTCGATCCTCCAGGTACCGCCATTCCTTCTTGGGCGGACCCGCAAACACCGTCTTGAGAACCTTTTCGGGTGTATCAGGTATCGGATCAGGCATCGGGTCCTTGACCGGTCGGCCGCGCTGACGCTTCGTCTGATCTGTGGATTTGGTGGTTTTCGTTGATTCTGCCAAAACACTGAGAAGATCGTCATATCGACGGATTCAGGACTGCCGTTAATCTTCAGCTTCAAACAGGTTTTGTTGAGGATCCTGTGGCGAAAGAGGCAAGTCAGCAGCGCCCTTGACACAGACCCCCACTGCGGCTGCCAACTTCTGTATATCTTCGTCATCCGAATACAGCGCATCAACACCATGCACTCTAGCAATGGCCACGATTTGTCTGTCGACCTTCACCTTCTGCCACGAACCAGTTGCGCCTGCCCTCTTGTCGCCATCCCTTGTTGCCCTCACTTCTGATGCTGCGGCCTCTATCGCCGCTCTCAGGTCAAACGGCTCAATGGAAAAAACCTTGTTGCCCGTCAGCTCAGACAAGTAGGATGGCCCGTCACCAGCAGCTAGCACAAGGAACTCGCTTAAGGCAGGCGTCGGTATGATGATCGTCGCATCTGTGCCCTCTAGCGTCTTCACAAGGTGCTCAATGCGATCCGGAATTTGACTGACCGGTTTAGGGTAAGACGCTTCAGGGTGGAGGTACGCACCGAGTAGCACGGCATCGAAAGCAACCCGCAAATGCTCTTATCCTTATGACCTGCGTAGAGCAACAAGGTCGCCGAGCGGGTCGGCCTTCAGCTTCCAATCTGCATCAATTTTTCTGAGGCGCTCCGTGGTCACCGATAGCGACTCCGACTCTAACTCCGCATAGTTGTTGATGCGAAACGCTTTCATCCTCCATACACCGTCGCGGTCTCGCAACCAACGCCCAGTACCCGTAACACGTAGTGTGGTAGTGAACAAATGTTTGCCAATACTCTTTGCTACTTCTCGACTCGCAGTACAGTTGTGTATTGCATCGGGTGCCTGAAGATGCACGGGAACGGGATCGTTCACGCCGCCAACCGCAATTGGCACGCCATCCAAGGTTCCATCTTGGGAGAACGGTCCGTACTCAGGATCGCCCGTTCGCGTCGTTCCAGGAAATCTCAAGATCTTGCCCCCCCCCTCGACGACAAGATCACCATACTCAGCGTTATCGCCAACCAAGTCACTCTCGATAGCGCGTTTGGCTTTCTGGGCTTGTTCGGAACCTATTCCATTCCGAACGTCGTTGACGCGCTTCACCACCTTCGGATACGCTTCCTTTTCGACGGCTAGCACTGGTACCGTGCTTCCCTCCTCGATGCTCATAAGATGAACGCTCTTCGTTTCGCCCAGAAGGGTGGCGAGATTTTCTAAGTACTTAGCTAGGCGTGCCATTGGCATAGTCGTTGGAGAGTACGCCTTAATTTCAAAGCGAAGCTGGACTGGACTAGGCACAGCGACTCATTCCGTGCATGTAGCAGAGAAGCATCCACTCAATCATGGCATCCCAGCTCAGATTATCATGCACGTGTACCCGACGGGAGTCCATTGTCGGCAATCAGTTGCTGGTAGCGCAACCGCTTCCGGGCCAAATTCTGCGGAACCATGCCCATCTGCTTGATGGTGTCCTGCTCGCGGATGGTGTGACGACCGGCAAATTCCTGCACGTAGCGGTCAAGGTGCTTCGGGCTCAGCTTGTGGAAGGTTCCCTTGTGCGCTCGCTTCAGCATCGACCACAGCGACTCGATACCGTTGGTGGGAACGTCACCCTTGACGTATTCGCTCAGCAAGTGGTTGAACGGCAGCGAATCGTAGGCGCTGGCATCGTCCGTGTAGACGGCCGCTTGCAGGTCGGCCCAATCCCTGACGAATCCTTGCAGCGTTTCCTTGTCTGTGGACTCAACAACCTTCGCCGCGAACCTATTGGTTGCCCGATCCTTCGCTCCCACAACCGCAGTCTTGCCAACAGCGCCGCGACCTTCCAGTTCCTTGCCCTGCGAGTTGTGCATGTTGCGACGCTTCCCGCCCATGAAGGTTTCGTCAACCTCGACCGGTCCAGTGAACGTTTCCTTACGATCCTGCCAGTTCTCACGGATTCGATGCATCAGGTGCCATGCTGTTTTCTGCGTGATCTTCAAATCGCGGTGCAGCTTCATGCTGGAGACGCTCTTGAGATTGGTCACGACCATGTAAATGGCGAACGCCCAAGTGCGGTATCCGAGATTCGAACCGTGCATAAGCGTCCCCGTCTTGACCGAAAAATCCTTGCGGCAGTCGTGGCAGCGGTAGGGCTGCGGCTTGCGCGTCTTGCGCTCCTGAACGTTTAGCGAACCGCACTCGGGGCAGCACACACCGGATGGCCAGTGCTGTTCAACAAACCATTGCTCGGCAGTTTCGTTATCGGGAAACATCTCGCGGAAACGGCCGGCCACCCTTGATCAAGACCACCTGCCCGTCGAGCAAGCCATCGCCGGCGAAGGCTTCCCGCCCGTAATCGAGAACGAACCCCACCTCCGGCGAGCCGTCGATGTCGATGGCCACTTCGGCTTTGTAATTGTGGTCGGATGCAAGCGCGTGAAAAACGCGCAGACGGTCACCTGCGGCCTCGGAGGACACGGCGCCGTTGGAGATCGAGTATTGGTCCGTCGGTCGATTCCGTCAAAGGTCCACTGGGGGGAGAGTTCCAGGCCCTCGAAGTCGTCCGACTGAAGGCGATAGTTCCGCACCGACTGGGCCTCAAACGCCTGGCCATCGGGCGAGCTGATGTCATACCAGCCGTCGTCCGTCCACTCGATCGGTTCGATCAGGGTTTGCCTTCCCATCGTGCGATAGCCGTTCTCGTAGCCGTGGTGGACGATGTACCACTGGTCGTCGGCCCCTCGAGCACCGTTCCGTGGCCTTTCGACCACCACGGCTCGAGTCGACTCCAGGTCCGCACGATCGGGTTGCGCGGACTGTTCTCCCACGGACCGAGCGGCGACTTCGAGCGTGCGGAGACGACCATATGGGACGTGGCGGGCCCAGCCGTGCCGCCCTGAGCGGACGTCAGGTAGTAGAAGCCGTCATGCTGAAGCAGCTTCGGCGATTCCAGACGAAAGCACTCCGTTAACCAGTCGCTCGGGTAATCCCAGCCATCGTAGACCTTTCTTCGCTCCCCGAGAACGGACAGACCGTCGGAAGCCAGCTCGTGCCGCCTGCCGGAAAGTAAAGGTAGAAGAGATCCCCGTGTTTGATGAGATCCGGTGCCCAGACATTGCCGACGTGCCTGCGCAGCGCGTGTGTGAGCGGTTGCCAGTTGTAGAGATCTTTCGAGCGCCAGATGAGGAGCCCGGGCACGCGATTGAACGACGAATGCGTCATGTAGTGGGTGTCGCCGTCGCGGACGACCGTGGGGTCGGGAAAGTCTCCTGTGAGAATGACTGCCGGCCCCACGCCCGTTAAGGGCTGGTCCCCAAGCTGTGAGGCAGGGTTCGAACTGCAACCTGCGAACCACAGTGCAAGTGTCGTAAATGCGACCAGGATCACGCCCATTCCAGATTCGTTCTCTTCTCGATCTTACCTACGTCGGCCTGTGCCCGGAGTCAGCCTGCGACACGACCGCGGAGAGGCGAAGGTGGCCGCGAATCCGCGCTGCTCGTTCCGTGGACCGCCTTCAATCAGGCCATCCAGCTCCTTCAATCGGGGGTTGACGCAAATGTTGAGGATGACCTCTTGACGCCATGCTGAACCGCTGCCAGTTCCTCGCCACTAGCCTGCTCGGTAGCCTCGGGTGCTCCCAAACCTCGGCGAAGCGCCCGAACGTCCTGTTCCTGATCGTCGACAACATGAACGACTACGGGTTCTACAACGCTCTCGGCGGCGTCAAGACTCCGCATCTCGACCAGTTCAAGAGGACCGCTCTGACGTTCGAGAAGGCCTATTGTGCCTTCCCTGCCTGCGTGCCGTCGCGCGCCGCCGTCTTCAGCGGACTGTATCCGCACACGACCGGCGCCTATCGCAACGGCTGCGATCCGTGGACCCAAGCCCCCCTCGATAGCACCGAGTCCCTGCCGGAACTGTTCAAACGGAGCAACTATACGAGCTACGGCCAAGGCAAGCTCACCCACGCCCCAGTCGCAGAAGAGAAGCTCCGTGCCATGTGGGACAACAAGCCGCATGGCGGCGGCTTTGGCCCCTTTCCGCCCGAGGAAGACCAGGTCGCGGGTCGGTTCTGGGGCTGGACGCCGTGGGAGGCGCCGGACTCCGACTTTCCCGACGCCGTCAACGGCGACTCCGTCGTTGATTTCCTCGCGCAGGATCACGAGAAGCCGTTCTTCCTCGCCTACGGCCTATGGCGCCCGCACATGCCGTTTACCGCACCGAAGCGCTTCTTTGACATGTACGACCTGGCGGAGGTCGAACTGTCTCCCTACAAAGAGGACGATCTTGCCGACGTTCCCCAGTTAGGACGCGACCTGGCGGCGGTCTGGGAAGAGCGCTTTGTCGTCAGCGGGAAGGACACGGAGCAGTCCTGGCGAGAATTTGTCTGGGCCCACCTGGCCTGCACCTCCTTCGCGGATTGGAGTTGCGGGCGCGTGCTCGAGGCGCTCGACAACAGCCCTTACGCGGACAACACAATCGTCGTGTTTTGGTCCGACAACGGCTATCACTGCGGCGAGAAGGATCACTGGGAAAAGACGACTCTTTGGGAGCAGGCTTCACTGACGCCGATGGCGATCCGTCTTCCCGGCTCGGTGTACGTTGGCAAGACTTGTGCACGTGCGGTTGGGTTGATCGATTTGTACCCAACGTTAGCGGACTACTGCCGCCTCGAGGCGACTGCCCACGAGCTCGAAGGCCAGTCGCTGCGGCCCCTGCTTGAAGATCCCGAAGCTGAGTGGGAGCGCCCGGCACTGACCACCTATGGGGAGGGCTATGCCTCGGTGCGAGATGAACGCTTCCGATATATCCGCTATCCCGACGGGACCGAAGAGCTTTACGACCACGATTCGGATCCACATGAGTGGGCGAACGTAGCGGCCGCCCCGGAATACGCCACTGTCAAGCAACAGCTTGCCGAAGCGATCCCTGCGCAGTTTGCGAAGTCGCTCGGAGGACGGATGGGATAGCCCGCGCAAGCGCAGTGTAGCGCCGCCTTCTTGCGGCGGCCGTTCATGGACTGCACGTCTGCGTCTCGCGGGGCGTCTTGGATATTACCGTGCTCCTGTTCGTTCGCCGGTTTCTGCCTTGGATCCTTCTCGCGGTCTTGACCGCATCCACTGCTGCGGAAGACTCCGCGGAGTCGCTGTTTCGCAGGGGGTTCCAGGCGCAGCGACAGGGCCGCCACATTGAAGCTTTCGTCCTGTACAACCGAGCTAGGGCTTTAGATCCGGGCAATGTCAAGTACGAGCGGGCATCGCGCGGAGTGCGGCGCTCCGCCGCTCAGTTGCTGGCCTCTGCCGGTGAGTACCGCACAGCCATTGAGCTAGCGCCCGATTCTTGGGAGTTCCAATCCCTTACCGCGGAGCCAGACGAATCCGCCCGCCAACCCTCCATCTCCCTTGACGAAGGCAAGCCCCTGCCGCGCCAGCCACCGGAACTGCGCTACGCAGATCACAAGGCCTCGTTTCAGTTCCGCGGCACTGCCGGCGAGGCGTACAAGACGGTAGGCGAGGAGTTTGGCGTTCGGGTCATCTTCGACCAGGACTTTGATGCCGACCGGACCGTCCGCGCGGACCTCAGCGAGTGCAGCTTCGGCTGTGCAATGCGAGTGCTGGGCGCCATTACCGGTTCGTTTGCAGTGCCTCTGGACAGTGACCTCATGCTGCTTGCAACCGACGATGGCGGAAAGCGGACCGAGTTGGAGACGGCTGCGTTCGCGTCGATTCCCCTCGACGGAGCATTGACCCCGGAACAGATTTCTGAGGTCAGCCAAGCCGTGCAACAAGTGCTCGACCTGAAGCGGTTTCAACCGGGCGCTGCCGGCTCAGTGCTCTTCCTTCGCGATTCCACTAGCAAGGTCCGCATGGCTCGGACCCTGGTCGCGAATCTGCTGCACCCCAAGGGCGAAGTGCAGGTAGAGGTCAGGATGGTCATGGTCTCGAGCGGCAGCCGCAATCGCTTCGGCGTCGATCTGCCCAAGAGCTTTCCCGTTACCACGCTCGGCTCGCTGTTGGGTGGCATGCCCGGCGCCGCGGCCGCCCAGCGGCTTGTTGCGCTTGGCGGGGGCGAGACAGCCGTGGGAGTGTCACTAGGTGACGCGTCCGTGCTGGCCCGTCTGGAATCGAGTTCCGCCCAAACCCTCCAGTCGATGCACATCCGGGCCGTCCACGGCGTACCGGCTGAGTTCAAGGTCGGGGAGCGCTTCCCGATTACGACCGCTCAGTACTCCGGCGGTTCGGGAACGGGTGCGACCAACTACATCCAGCCGGCCCCGTCCATTACGTTCGAGGACCTGGGGCTGAACCTGACCATCACTCCGATGATTCACAGTGCCGCCGAAGCGACATTGCAGCTTGAGGTGAACTTCCGCCTGCTGGCTGGAGGGGCGGTCAACGATGTGCCCATCCTCTCGAATCGCGAGTTTACCTCCTACGTGAGGTTGCGCCGCGATGAATTCGCGATCGTGTCCGGCATGGCGATCTACGAGAGACGCAGGAACACGGGAGGAGTCCTGGGTCTCGGGAACATCCCTTGGCTCGGGAACCTGTTCCGCACCAACGATTGGCAGTGGAATCGCAGTGATCTGCTCGTGCTTGTGCGGCCGCGCGTCGTCCGTCTTCCGCCTGGAGAGTTGGCTGTAATGCCCGAATTCCTGATCGGTTCGGAGGCGCGTCCCCACGTACCGCTCTGAGGTGTGTTGCTGCCCCTGCGCAAAGTCGATTAGGGCGCTGTCAGGGCGCGGCTGCGAGGGACTCGGCATTTGCCGCCGACTGGCGCCAAACGAATTCCCAGATTAGACGCCGGAATCTCGGTGTGCCTGTATAATGTCGGCTAGTCTTGGCGAGTGAAGCGCGTGTCGACACACTGTCCGTAGCGCTGATGCCCGCCCACCCGTGATCGAGGAGGATCCAGAATGTCCCGATTGAGTGTTCCGATGGTTCTTGTTATGTCCCTGTTGCTATTGCACTGCGGCGGCGGCATGGAGGAGGCTTCGGAGATGGAAGCCCCGATGGCGTGGCCCGAGATCGCAGGCTTTGAAATGATGGCTGTCCCCGACGACAACCCGATGACCGAGGCCAAGGTCGCTCTCGGCAAGCAGCTCTACTACGACCAGCGCTTGAGCGGTGACGGCAACCGGTCCTGCTATGGCTGCCATCTAAAGGAGCATGGCCTTACCGACGGACGGGCCATGGCACTGGGCGCGTTCGACAAGCAACTCACCCGGGCGGCCCCGACGATGTGGAACGTGGGCTACTACGACACCCTGTACTGGGATGGGCGTTCAGGCGCGCTCGAGAAGCAGGTACTAGGCGCTTGGGGCGGCGGCAACATGGGAGCTTCGGGTAATGACGGGGCTCCGTCAGTGGATGACATTTGCGCCGCGCTCAACGAGATCCCCGGGTATGCGGAACAATTCCAGGCCGTCTTCGGCGGCCCCGCAACACCGGATCACGCCGCCTATGCCATTGCCGCGTTCATGAGGACGATCGTAACGACTACGGAGAATTCCCGTTTCATCGCGTTTCAGAACGGCGACGAGACCGTTCTCAATGACCAGGAGAAAAGCGGGTGGATGATCTTTTCCGAGAAGGCGAAGTGCACGAACTGCCACGACGGACGGCTCCTCGCTGACAAGCAGTTCCACAATGTCGGGATCGGCATGGATGCCGAGAGCCCCGACATCGGTCGCGCCAAGATCTCCGAAAACGAGGAGGACACTGGAGCCTTCAAGACGCCCAGCCTCTTCGACATTTCCAAGTCCGGCCCGTACTTCCACGATGGCAGCGTCGAGACGCTCGAGGAGGCTGTCGACCTGATGCTGGCTGGCGGGAAGGAAAACGAGTGGCTCGACGAGACGAACCTTTCCGATGCCAAGAACGCGGATCTCTCGGACGAGGAGAAGGCCGACTTGATGGCGTTCTTGAACGCCCTTGACGTCGACTACATGATCGAAGAGCCTACCCTGCCGTAGCGCGGCTAAGCAGCCGCTCCAGAAGGTCGGATTCCAGGGTGCGGGAACTCGGTTCCGCCCTGCTATGCCGTGCTGTCAGTTGCTGACCGCGACAGCGGGGCTGGGCTCGTACCCCAGCCGTGAGGCGATCACTTCAATCTGCTGGCCTTGCTCTATTCGGATCTCGTCCCGGTAGAGTTGCCAGCTGACCTTCTCTGTCGTTTCTTCTCCGACGAAGCGATAGGCTAGCGAGGACCCGTCGGTCAGCGCTTGCAGCGTGACGTGAACGGTTCCGCCCTTGCCGTTCCGCTTGCTCACGAGAGGCGCTTTGGTCGTGGCGCTGTCCTCGTTCGGGTACATGCGTCGGTAGAGTTCAGGCTCCGGCACCAATCCCTTGTCGTCCATCCGTCGCATCCAGCTCTCTAGCTCGCCTCGAAGCAATACCAGTTCCGCCTCGTAGCGACTGTCCGCGGCAAGGTTGTGGACTTGATGGGGATCGGCGACCACATCGTAGAGTTCCTCGAACGGTTTCGTGTCCTGCATGAACGGTGCCACCAACGGGCCGAGGCCACCGACTAGCTTGAGGCGCTCGAGTTCCATGTAGATCGGGCCTTGGCTGGGCGTACGCATGAACTGGACCCAGGGACGGTGCGATTCGAAGTTCCGGACGTACAGGAACCTTCGGTCGCGAACACCGCGAATCATGTCGTAGCGCTCGTCCATCCGGTCGCGCCCGTGGTACAGGTATTCAGGCTCCGGACCCTGGTTCTCGCCGACAATCACGCGCCCGTGCAGGTAGTCGGGCGGGTTCCCTCCCGCCACGGAGATCATCGTGGGCGCCAGATCGAGGAACTGGACGAAGTCCGCGCGCAAAGTGTCCGGTTCGATCTTTCCCGGCCAGCGCATGATCAGCGGCACCTTCAATCCCGAGTCGTAGATCCAGCGCTTGGCGCGGGCCAGCCCCGCTCCGTGATCACCCCAGAACACGACCAACGTCTCCTCGGCCAGCCCGGAGTCTTCGAGTTCCTGCAGTATGTCGCCAATCGTGCGATCCGTCATCGTCACGACGTCGTAGTAGGCTGCCCACGCCTCCCGCGTCTTCGCCGTATCCGGGTAATAAGGCGGTAGTGGCAGGCGCGCCGCGTCGTGGATCACCAGTTTGCTGCTCAGGTCTCGGAGGCCAAACTGCCGTCGAACCGAGCCTTCGTGGGATGAGCCCAGGTTGAACACCGCGAAGAACGGCTGGTCCGGGTCGGGACGGTTCTTCCAGTGCGCCGATCGGCTCGAGTCATCCCAAGCTGTGACCGGAACATTGAAGTTGTAGTCGGTTTTCGAGTTGTTGGTCGTGTAGTAGCCGAGTTTCCGCAGGTATTCCGGGAACGCCCGTACATAGGGCGGAGGTACCATCCTGGACCGCATGTGTTGCGTGCCGATCGCCGTTGGATACATTCCGGTAATGATTCCCGACCGCGTCGGAGCGCAGACCGGCGAATGCGAATACGCCTCGAGGAACGTGACACCCTCCCGCGCGAGCCGGGCGATGTTCGGCGTGCGGGCGTAGGGGTCGTAAGGCTCGACCTGCTGGCCGGTATCTTCGATTGATAACCACAGGATGTTCGGCGGCTTGGCGAGGAGATCTGTCGATGTCGCCGCCAGCAATGCAGCGACGGCCAGCGCAGTTGGTCTGAATCGGATCCCTGTCATCGTTCCTGCTCGATTCATTCACACGTCTGGTACGGGCACGGTCTCTCACCAAGTGCCCACAGCGCATGGCGGGCGACGCGCTGCACATAGTCAAAATCGTCATCGCCTGCTGCCTGCAGCGCATTGGCCAAGGGTTTCGCGTTGTCGCCGATCGCATCGGCGGCGTGCGCGGCCTGCAGGCGCACTCCTCGGTTTCGATGGCGGAGCGACTCTTCGAGAGTTTGCAGGGCCTTCGGTGCTTCGCCTGCGCGAATCAAGGCGACCGCCGCTTGGATCCGAACCTCCGGAGCCTCGTCCTCCAGCAAGCCCTCCAGAACCGCTCGTCCGACCGCGAGCGGGCGGTCAAGCTCCGCTGCCGCCACTGCCGCCCAGTAGCGCACCGCGCTGTCGTCGTGCGAAAGCGCCTGGACGAGTGCTTGGGAAGCGCCGGCTCGCTTTGCGATGGACATTTCGCCAATTGCCCGGGCGGCAAGCATTCTGTCGATCTGGCGGTCCGAATTCAGGTCTGCCTGCCAGGTGGCAAGAGTCTTGCCGACATGCTCGGCATCTTGGCCGACAGACGGGGTGGCCAGAGCTAGGGTCACGGCCAATGCGAAGACGATTGCGGGCATTCAGGTTCCGATTGTACATTCGCAATGGCAGCCACGCGATTGGCGGCTGCCGATTTAGCCCATCGCGCAGGGAATCTGGCCTACTCGCCACTGGCCTGGGGTCATGCGGCTGCAGGAAGTCGCCGGCTATTGCCCCGGCTCTGGCCGACCTTCGATTGGGTCTTCGAACGTAACCGTGGATTCGGCCGTGAACCGCTTGTAGTTGGAATACTCAATCAGCAGCTTGACGCGCTGATTGCCCGAGGGGAAGGGCAGGATGTCGTCGCCCTCGGTGCGGACCGGAAACCAGTGCTCGCCGTCCACCGGCGCGTATTGGGTTGTGAACGCAGGGAAGAGATTGCTGCCCTCGAGGCGGTGGATCTGCGGAACGGGGCGGCCCGAAACCCGCACAACCTGGCCGTTCTCTTTGCCGACCCACACGAGTCCGTCGAAGAACCGCTGATCGTAGAGGATCTGCCGGGGACGCACATGAAGCGTGTAGCAGTCCATCCCGTCAATGGGTTCGATCCCCTTGTAGCTCACCGTGTAGAACCACAGCGACTCCTCCGTGAGGACGAAGGGATTGACATCACGGATATCACGGAAGTCTTCATGTGTCAGCCGCAATCGCTTAAGTTGATCGATGGGGTGCTTCCTGTAGCGCTCGTCGCGCTCGCCCGTTCCTGTGAAGGTGATGTCGCGGAATTCTTCGTAACGGCCGACCGGGCGGCCCTTGTGGAATTCCAGAAACCTGAATCTCTGGGTATAGGTGTATTGGTCACGCTCCGCAACGAGCTTGCTGCCCGCCTCGGCAACGCTCCGCACGAGGTTCTCTGGCATCTGCCCGAAGACGCACGGACCAGCGACTGCCAGCAGGGATAGGATGAATAGCTTGGACCGAACCGAAACCGGCACGGCTAGACCGAACCTCCAGGGCTTCCTGACGGTTTCGATTGGCTTGTGCCTAGCGCTTGCCATCGCCGGAGTCATTCTGGCACAGGAGTACGGCTTTCCTGCAATGATCGCCGTGCCTGTCGTGGCGGCGTTTTGCTGGCAGGCCTTCCTGTATTGCGTGGCGGTGTCCGAGACCGCCCGGACAGCAGTAGCCGGAGCCTTGACGCCGACACGCCTTGCGGGGGCACTCGTCGCCGCGTCGGTCGCGCCGTACGTAATCTACTCCGCGCCGACAGGCGTGTTTTCGTGGACTGCTCTCATCCAGCTGGTCCTGCTCTGCTCTTGCGTCGCGTATCCCTATGTCCTGTTTCCGGTCCGCGAGCGGCGTTTCGCTTGGCAGGACGGCGTGGTGATTTGCGTTCTCGCTTACCCCATGATCAGCGGACTGAGTTCGCTGTTCAGGGACATCTTTATGGGATTCGACCCGCCGGCGAATCGACTTGACTCTCTTGGGAAGTTGATGCTGATTCCGCTCGGTCTTTTCGTTTTCCTCGGGTTGCGGCGGCTGCAGGGAACCGGGTTTCGCTTGTTTCCGTCGCGAAGCGACTGGCAACCGGCCCTCGCGAGCGCCGGATACGGCTTCCCGTGGCTTCTGCTGGTCGGTCTGCTGACGGGTTTCCTGCAATGGGATCCGCCAATTGACAATCCTCTTGGGGCCTTGGGATCGGCCTGCGGCAAGCTGTTGGGCATCTACTTCACGACGGCGCTTGCCGAGGAGTTCCTGCTGCGCGGCGTCGTGCAAAACCTGATGGCGGCGTCTACTGGGAGGCCCGTGCTTTCGCAAGCGATTTCCGCCCTGCTGTTCGGCGTGGTGCACCTGGGGCGCGGTGCGTTTCCGAACTTGCCCCACGCAGCCTCGGCCGCGGTGCTCGGCTGGTTCTGCGGGCGTGCCTACGTGCGAGCGGGAAGCGTGACCGCAGCGATGATCACCCACGCGCTGGCCGTTGCCGGCCAGGAGCTTTTCTTCCGGTAGGGCGGCTTCGACGGTCCGCTGGTGCCTGTCAGGCGAGCGTGAGCAGGTTTCCGCCGTTGTCGCCTCGTCCCACTGTGCCAATCTTCGCGGCCCTCGCATACCCGGCTTGACGCAACGCCACGAGGCAGTCCTCCACGTTCTCCTGAGGAATTCCCGCCAACAGCCCCCCGGCCGTCTGCGGGTCGAACAGCAGCGGAAACGCGCGGTGCGTGGAGCTGTCGTGGCCGTTGGCAGCCCGGTCCCAGATTCTGCGATTCTCCGGGTCAAGCGAACTGAAAATACCCTGCTCGAAGCACTCCAGAGCGCCTTCCAAGGGGGGCAGGGCACTCAAGTCAATCTCTGCGGACGCGCCCGAAGCCTCTAGCATTTCGACCAAATGGCCGACCAGGCCGAAACCGGTGACATCCGTGCATGCTGCTGCTCCGTGATCGCATAGGATCTTGGAAGCCGCTTGCGACTGCTGGAGCATGGGTTCGATTGCCGCTTCGATCCAGCGGCCTTGGGCCGCGAGCCGCATTTCCGCGGCAAAGAGCACGCCCGTCCCCAGCGCTTTCGTGAGCACTAGCGCGTCGCCTTCGCGCAGCCCTCCCTTGCGCAGCAAGCCGTCCTTGTCCGCCAGGCCGTTGATCACGAATCCCAGCGCCAGTTCGGGACACTCGCTGGTGTGACCGCCCGCCAGGTTCGTCTCCGCCTTGAGGAACATGTCGTTCGCCCCTAGGAGCATCTGGCGGAGCAGGTCCTCCGATTTGCGGGAAGCCGCGAACGGAATGCCTGCAATGGCCAGCGCCGACTGCGGCACGGCTCCCATGGCGAATATATCGCCGAGGGCGTGATTGGCAGCGATCCGCCCGAATAGGTAGGGGTCGTCGACGATCGCCGGGAAGAAATCCACGGACTGTACCAGCGCCTTCCCTGACGGCACGTCCAGGATCGCGGCATCGTCACGCGACTCCAGCCCCGCGGAGACGTCCTCTCGCCAAAACGGTTCGATGGATTTCAGGGCTCCCAGCAGTGCGGTTGCTCCGATCTTGGACGCGCACCCCTTGCAGCGCATGTCCTTCGATGGCGGCTCGGGATCGCCCGCCGGCACCGCTGGAACCTCCTGGGCTGCGGCCGCCTTCGCAGTCATGTCAGGCAGATCCTGGTACTTGTCCATGAAGCGCCGGTCGATCCAGTCCTTCCATTTCCACACCCACGCGCCTTCGATCGACCAACTGGCCCGCGATGCAACCGCGTACCGGTCACCCGTGCTGACGAGGCTCAGAAACCGCTTCTGCGGGTGGAATGGTCTGCCGGCCTTGGTCCAGAGGGCGCGGCGAATGTTCTTTTCCAATGGCGGACCCTGCCGCACCGCAAACACCCCGGCCTTCTCCCTGGGGTGAGCGTCGACCGCTGCGACGTCGCCAGCGGCGTAGACGTTGGGGTGCGAGACCGACTGCAGGCACTCGTCGACTCGCACGAAGCCCCGATCGTCGGTCGCGAGGCCGCCATCTCCCAGCCACCCCGCTGCGGAGGCGTTGGTTACCCACACCACTTCGTGGAACTCCCCGGTCCAGCCGTTCTCGGTGCACAGGCCGCTCTCCGTGACCTCGGCGACCGGCGATCCGCGATGCACCTCGATGCCTCGCTCGTCCAGGATGCGATTGAATCGCTTGCGCGCTCCTGCGCTGTGCGACGGCAGGATCCCCTCGTTCGCGCTAAAGATGTGCATCACGGGATCGAGGCTCTTTCCCAGCGCAGCGAAGCGGCTTCTCAGCCGATACTGCATCGCAAGGGTCAGTTCGACGCCGCCCGCGCCGGCCCCGACGACGGCGATGCGAGGCTGCTCGCCGAGACGCTCGACGCGCTCCAGGAGCGCATGCCACCGTGGCAGGAAGCCCACGATCGGCTTGACCGGCACTGCGAACCGCTGAGCCCCGGGAACGTCCCGCGCGCCCGGAGTCGATCCGGTGTTGAGCGAGAGCAAGTCGTACCGGATCGGCGGGCGGTCCTTGAAGACAAGCTCTTTGCGAACCGGGTCGAGAGCGACAACCTCGTCGTGGATGAACCGGGCGGAAGAGAATACCGCCAGCTTGCGGAGGTCGATGTGGGCTTCGTCGTAGCTGTAGTGGCCCGCGATCAAGCCGGGCAGCATCCCGGAATACGGCGTATGGACATCGCGGCAGACCAGCGTCAATTGCACGCCGGGGACCGGCTTCATGCCAAACCGCTTAAGGACGGCGATATGGCTGTGCCCCCCGCCAACCAGCACAAGATCCTGGACGATGGGGGTTGGCGGGAGTTCCATGCGCTAGCGCGTCGGGCACCTCAGTCCATGGTACGGAACGGAGAGGCCGGTAGCCCTGCGCCGTTGAACAGGTTGGCTTTTGGATCGGCGGCCCAGGCATACCGGGCCTGGACAGGCATTTTCACGTCAGCGCTTGTCAGCACCACCGTGTTGCCTGCGATCCGCGCGTCGGCCTCGGCGAACTTTCCATCGGACCCCGCTACTTCGAACCCTACGAGCTCTCCGTTACGCGCTTGCAGGCCCGAACCGACGTGGTCGAACCAAAGCCGCAATGCCGATCCCTCTCTCGTCGCCTGCCGGAAAGCAGGTCCGGAGTATTCCAGGTCCTGCTCGCCGTACGCGATGGCCCGCGCCGCCAGGGCCAGGCGGAGGCCTACGTCCTGCTTGTTGCGCGGATGGATGTCAGTCGGATTGCCGATGTCGATGGTCACGGCCATGCCCGTGCCGACCAGGCCCAGGGCCATGGCTTGGGCTTCCCGCAGTTCCGCCCAGGTGCTGGTCTCCGGAACGCGTCCGTAATTGGCCAGTTGCACGAGCAGGAAGGGGAATGCGCCCTGCCCCCATTCGCGCCGCCAGTCCTCGATCATCGAGCGGAACAGCCGACGGTAGAGCAGCCCCTGGCCGCGGCCCGCGTTGTTCTCGCCCTGGTACCAGATCACCCCGCGGATCGGGAACGAAGTCAGCGGGGCGATCATCGCGTTGAATAGCGCCGCCGGCGTGTGCGCTCCGCGCAGCTCCCGCGGCTGCGCTGGCTGTCGCGGAGCTTCCTTCCCGGCAGCTTTGGCTGTCGCGGCAAGCTTTTCCCAAGCCGCAAGCCTGGCTTCGTAGGCCGGCTTCGCTGCCTCGGCTGCCGCTTTGAATTCGGTAACCATTTCCGCCAGCGACGGTTCCGCGGCTAGCGTGCGCGAACTCGTCCATGCCTCGGCCGGGGTGCCGCCCCACGCCGATTGGACTATTCCGAAGGGGACGCCGAGTTCTTTGTGCAAATGGCGTGCGAAGAAGTACCCCACACCCGACAGCTCGCCGGCTGTCTCGGGCGTTACGATCCGCCATTCGCCTTCGACATCGTCCTTGCGGTCGTCCGCGGTCGTCAGCGCCACCTTGAAGTACCGGATGCCGGGGTACTGCGCGGCCGCGATCTCCTTTTCCGCGTCATTGGAGCGCTGCAGCGGCCAAACCATGTTGGACTGTCCCGATCCGACCCAGATGTCACCGACGAGGATGTCCTCGATTTGAATTGAGTTTTTGCCCTTGACCGACAGATCGTACGGCCCTCCCGCCGCGGCGGGTTCCAGATAAACTTCCCACTTGCCGTCGGCCGAGGCGAGCGCCGACGCTTCCTGGCCACGGAAGGTGACGCTGACGGCCTCGCCGGGATCAGCCCAGCCCCAGACGTGAACGGGCATGGCGCGCTGGACCACCATGTGGTCCCCGAACAGGGCGGGGAGCCGCGTATCGGCCCAAAGACCAGTCGATAGAGCGGCGTACAGGATTGAGAGGAGTAGCAGTCTCATGGCTTGCCCATTATTCCACGGGACCTGGATACCTGCCAAGACCTACAGCGCGGTCCAGCCACCGTCGATCGCCATCATCGCCCCGTGAACGAATTCCGCTTCGTCCGAACAGAGATACAGCGCCAGGTGGGCGATCTCTTCGGGCCGGCCGAGGCGGCCGACCGGCTGGCGGGCGTTGAGCTGCTGGCGGACTTCGGCCTTCTCGTGCTTGTGATACTTCTCCAGGTACGCCTCGACGAAGGGCGTGTCGACGGTGCCCGGGCAAATGCAGTTCACCCGAATCCGCCCCGCGTAGTCGGCTGCGAGCGAGCGGGTCATGCTGACCACCGCCCCCTTCGAGGCGCAATAGGCGAATCTCCGCTTGACGCCGACCAGGCCGGCAACCGAACCGATGTTCACGATGCACGGCCGGTTTCCAGCCAGCAGCAACGGCAGCGCCGCTCGGGTCACCATGTATGGCCCCTCCACGTTTACCCGCATCACTCGGCGCCAGTCCTCAAGGTCGCATTCCTCCAAGGTGCCGACATGTCCGATGCCGGCATTGTTGACGAGGATGTCCAGCGCGTCGAGCTGCTTGATGGCCGCCTGGATGCTCGCGGGGTCGGTTACGTCAAGTTCGAGCGCCTCCGCGTTCTCGATCTCGCTGGCCAGCGCCCGGGCGGCCAGTTCGTTCAGGTCGCCGATTCGCACCCTCGCGCCGGCCCGCGACAGGGCCCGCACGGTCTGCTCGCCGATGCCGCTGGCGCCGCCAGTTACGAGGGCTGTCCTGCCGTCCAGGCGAAAAGGCGCTTCCTTCGGCATGGACAAACGATTGTATCCCGGTCGCCGGGCATGGAGCTCACTGCCGCTGCTGCCATTCCGGCCGGGCCGTTGCCTACGAGCGCGGGAGTCCGCAATACTCGAATGCGTGACCCACTCGATCCTGAACCGGCGCTCGTTCATGCAGGTGCTCGGCAGCGCCGCGCTCTCGGGATGCGCTTCCGACTCTGGCGCCGGAGGCGACGAGCGGCCCAACATCGTCATCATCATGGCCGACGACATGGGCTTCTCCGATATCGGCAGCTACGGCGGGGAGATCTCGACGCCCAATCTCGACGCGCTGGCTTCCCAGGGTCTGCGGTTCCGGCAGTTCTACAACGCGGGCCGCTGCTGCCCGACCCGGGCGGCTCTGCTAACCGGCCTTTACTCTCACCAGGCCGGTGTCGGGCACATGATCAATGATCGGGGCAGCCCCGCCTACCAGGGTTACTTGAATGACAGCTGCGTGACGATCGCGGAGGCATTGAAAGGCGCGGGCTACACGACCCTGATGTCGGGCAAGTGGCATGTCGGCGAGAATCGGCCCCACTGGCCCACGGACCGGGGCTTCGACGAGTACTTCGGCCTGATCAGCGGTGGTTCCAACTATTTCAAGCTGGACTCGGCTCGCCAAATGGCCCGGGGCGCCGATCCCTACATGCCGCCCGACGACGGGTCGTTCTACATGACCGATGCCTTCAGCGACCACGCCGTGCAGTTTCTCGAGCAGCACGGCGGCAAGCAGGACCCGTTTTTCCTCTACCTCGCCTACACTGCACCGCACTGGCCGCTGCACGCCAAGCCCGAAGATATCGAAAAGTACGTTGGCAAGTACGGTGCCGGCTGGGATGAGTTGCGTCGACAGCGCTTCGCTCGACAGGAGGAGGTCGGCATCCGCTCCGAGAACTGGACGCTCAGTCCGCGAGATCCCGACGTGCCTAGCTGGGACGAGTCAGAGGACAAGGCGCTATGGGAACGTCGCATGGAAGTCTATGCGGCGATGATCGACAGCATGGACCAGGGCATCGGCAATGTTGTGAGCACGATTCGAAGCCTGGGCAAGCTCGATAACACGCTGATCCTGTTCCTGTCCGATAACGGAGGCTGCCACGAGAGCGCAGACATCGAGCAAGGGACTCCGCGCAACACCTGGGGGGACCCGAACGCAATGCCCGGCGATGCCGGTTCGTTCGACGGCTACGACCGGCCGTGGGCGAATGCGAGCAACACGCCGTTGCGCATGTTCAAGAGCTGGGTGCACGAAGGCGGAATCTCGTCACCTCTCGTCTGCCATTGGCCGGACGGCATCAAGGTTCCCGCTGGATCGATCACGGACGTCCCTGGCCACGTCATTGACCTGATGGCCACTTGCCTCGACCTCGCTGGGGCCGATTACCCTCAGGCTCGAGATGGCGTTCCGATTACCCCCTTGGAGGGCATGAGCCTGCGGCCGGTCTTCGAGACCGGTTCCCGGGAAGGGCACGAGGCGATTTTCTGGGAGCACCAGGGGAATCGTGCAATGCGGATGGGCGCATGGAAGCTCGTCTCCAAGCGGGGCGGGTCTTGGGAACTCTACGACCTGGGTGTAGATCGCAGCGAAATGAACGATCTATCCGCCACGATGCCCGAGCGCGTCGCCGAGATGGAAGCGACGTGGCTCGAGTGGGGCGCGAAAGTCGGCTGGGTGCCGTTCAGCGAACTCCCCTCGTGACCGGGCTTCCCGCTCGCGTCAGAGCGATGCTTTGATCTTCCGAACGATAGCCGCTTCCGGCAGCTTCTTGTACGCGGGATCCAAGGGATAGCACCCGGAGACCAATCCGTTACGCGGCCCTGTGGTGCAGTCGCTGAAGGTACGGCAGATCCGTTTCGAGTTCAGCGTGCCGTCCTCGAGAGTGTCGCGCGGGAGCGTTGGATAGGCCAGCACCATGCGTCCCAGCCCGACGGCGTCGGCACGACCGCTTCTTACGACCCATTGGGCGACGTGCGGCAGGAACTCCTGCAGGTAGCTGTAACCGGTGCCGATCACGAACATGTCCGGGAACTGTGCCTTCAGCTCAGCGGTAGCCAGGATCTGGCGCGCGCACCCCACGAGGGGGTCTTCCGGTGGCTGATATCCGTCGGACGGCGGGAAGAGCGCGGGACGCTGGATGTGCGGAGTGTAGTAGGGACTGCCGGCTGTGACGTTCAGCAGGCAGATGTCGAGTTGCTGGAGCAGTTCGATGAAGCGCACGGTGTCCGTGAGATCGTATTCGACCGGGTTGTCGGCCTGCCCCCCGAAAGCGTGCCTGTACGGCAGCGAAGTCGAGAAGTCTTCCGGGATACCCGGTCCCAGCCGGGATCCGTCGCTCTGTTCCGGATCGGCAAGGAACGGGGCGAAGTCGAATGCGCTTAGCCGCACCCCGATTTCCAGGCGTGTTGTCGCGGCCCGGATGCCGGCCACGATTTCGCGGAGGAAGCGCGTGCGGTTCTCGAATGACCCGCCGAACGGACCGGGCCGGGTGACCGCGCCCAGGAACTCGTGGCCCAGGTAGCCGTGGCAGTGCTTGACGTCCACGAAATCCGCTCCGCAGCGTTCGGCAATGGCGCCCGCCGTCACGAACCGGTCGATGATCCTGCGAATCTCGTCGTCGCTCAGGATCGGATAGTCCTCCGGCAGTCCGAATTTCCGGTCGAGGAAGGGGTGGCGGTACAGGATGCAGGGCTTGAGGCCCGATGCGTCGGGCCGGGAGAATCGCCCGGAGTGGGTGAGTTGGAATCCTGTCAGCAGATCGCCGGTTGTGCCGAACTCCCTGCGGTGCTCTTCCAGCAGCTCCGAATGCAGCGCGCGCAGCGCGTCCTCGGTTGATGGCTGGATGATCAACTGATGCGGATTCGCGCGGCTTTCAGGAGTTACGGCCATCGCCTCGCCGCCCCAGATGCATTTCGCCCCGCTCAGCGCAAAGTTGCGCCAGCGTCGGCGCACCAGTTCGCTCGGCTTGCCGTCGTCCTCGCCGTCCCAGCCTTCCATGGGGTGGATCACGAAGCGGTTGCCAAGGGTCTTTCCATTGACGGCGATGGTTTGTGCCAGCGGGGATCGGGGAGCTGTCTCAATGGTCTGCTCGGCATCGATCGGAAGGTCGAGAGCGGTGCAGCGCGCCCGGAATTCGTCGACGGATCGCATCCTGGCAATGCGGGGATAGGACATGGATGGAAGACATCCAGTATAGGAAAGCCCCCCGCGCACTCCCCCTGGCGCGACGAGGTGGGTCAATCGTCTGCGGTATGCTGGAAAGCGAGCGCGAAACCAATGGCGGCGAAGAATGGCACCTACAGTGCAACGTATGAGGGCAGCGGGACTTTTCGCATTAGCAAGCCCAAGCGCAAGAAGAGCAAGCTGAAAGAGATCCGGGCCAAGCGAACCGCCAAGCGCTCGCGTCGCAACTAGATTCTGCCGTCCCCGCGGCACTGATTGTTCCGGATAGTCCGGCATTCCGCCCCAGGCTCGTCGGGCTCCGCCGACGGGAGGGGCTGTGTTCCGGCGCCCGTCTTCCAACATCTCCCCCGAGGTCGCTTTGTAACGATCTGTAATAATGCTGTATAGCTCGGGAAAGCGCTGATCGGCCAGCATGGCCCGGCGCGGCTCGGGAACATAGATATTTCGGGAGAGTCGCCTTATGGCTAGTCGATCAAACACCAGATTCCAGAAGCGTCTGAAGGAACTTGCACGGGCCAGCAAGCGCCGTGACAAGGAAGAGAAAAAGCAGCAGCGGAAGGCGGAGAAAGTGATTGACGGCGATGGACCTCCCATCGAAGCGATTGATCCGACGGACTTGGGCCTGCCCCCCTTGGAGGTAGAGGAAGAGGCCGTAGAGGTCCGGTAGCCCTGACGGCAGCGGACCGCTGTCCGCGGATGCCTGGACTCAAGTCACATAGAGCGAGTGGCTGAAGGGCGCTGGGCACGCCACACGGGACCGATTGGCGCTGCCCGAGAGGATCAGCCCATCGGGAATTTCGTGGTAATGTCAGAGTCGGGCACTTCACGGACCTTGACTTCGGCTTCGATCAACGAAAGCCGCTCATTCAAGTTGGCCAGGGTCTGCCCGACCGGGTCAGGCAGTTCGCCGTGCTCGAGCATCTGCCATTCGTCGTGACTTACCGCGACGCCCTTGACGGCGACCACGCGACCCGGAATGCCTACGACGGTGGCATGCGCTGGCACCGCCCTGACAACGACCGAGCCCGCGCCTACCTTCACCCATTCGCCGAGATCGATGTTCCCCAGCACCTTGGCGCCCGAGCCTACGACAACATGGTTCCCGAGGGTTGGGTGGCGCTTCTCTTTCTCATGCCCCGTGCCGCCCAGCGTGACGCCTTGGTAGAGCAGCACGTCGTCGCCGATGATGGTGGTTTCTCCGATGACCACGCCCATTCCGTGGTCGATGAAGAAACGCCTTCCGATCGTCGCTCCTGGATGGATCTCGATGCCCGTCAGGATGCGCGATAGGTGCGATAGCACTCGTGCCGGAATGAACCAGCGCCACCGGTAGAGCCTGTGGGCGATCCGGTGGAGCAGGATCGCATGGACTCCCGGATAGCACAGCAGGACCTCAAGGCTGCTCTTGGCGGCCGGGTCATGCTTGAAGACGATTTGGATTTGTTCTCGGATTCTGCTAATCATGTCGACCTCCGGAGACGGTCTGGCAGCGTTAGGACTGCTCTTGCAGTAGATGGAGGGAGGCCGGACCTAAGCCGGCCCCGGACAGCAGCATGGGATGAACCGGAAAATCGACATGCTTGACGGCGACCGCCGTTACATATTCGAATCGTATGGCAGCGGGCATGGCATGTCAACGCATCTAGCCGAGGGTGTAGCTGCCTGCCGACGAGCAAGAGCAATGTCGGGACTGGCTCATGCCCTGCTAGCCTCGGCCTGCCCCGGCTGCCGAGCGAGCCACGACCTTGCCAAGCAGCTTGGCGCTGTAGATTGTCGAGGCGTAGTGCCCGCATTCATGAGTGCAATAGCAGCCGTTCGCCGCTTCGTGCGCCACCTGTTGTGCGGTCTGCCCGAACCAGAGGGACCGGAAGTCGTAGTTCGCGTCCCGCAGGTTGCCTAGCGGGGAGTTCTTGGTTTCACATTCGGTTACGTCGCCGTTGCTGTAGATGACGCACGCGAGCCGGCCGGAAACGCACGAGAACTGGGCTCGGTCCTCGAGCACTGTTCGTTCGACACTGTCGCGGACTTGCTCGTCCAAGCTATGGTTCAAGGTGCCGAGGGCGCCCTGCCGAATCCGGCCCGATCGGCGATCCGCCCGGACCCGCTCGGCCAATCGATGGTAGATTTCAGGATCGACATCGGTCTGCTCGGGGTCAAGTGGATTGCCCCGGCAATAGTTGTAAGACGTTCCATCGGGGTCGAAGCGGTCTAGCAACTCTTCGTGGATCCGGAGGATGTCAGCCTGGTTGTCCCGCATGACCGTCGTCAGCGTGTGGAGAATCAGGTTGGGGTGCTGCCTGCGTAGCGGCTTGAGGGCTTCCGCTGTCTCCAGGACGCGCTGGAACGCGCCGCGCCTGCCGCGGATCCGGTCGTGCTCCGCCTCATCGACATGATCGATGCTCAGATTCAGGTGGAAACGCATCCCCGGAGCCGCATCCAGCACCTCGGCTAGTGCCGATACCGTGCGCTCGGTGTGCTGGCCGTTGGTCGGCACGTAGACGTTTGCGGCCTTGTTGCGCTTGTACGCTGCCAGGATGATCCCGGCGAGGTCCTTTCTCAGGAACGGTTCGCCACCGCCAATGAACAGATTGAAGATTTCGCCCATTGACCCTAGCGTGCGGTCGAATTCGTCGAGCGTGAAATCGCGGTTGGGTTTCGGGTTGAGTTCGTCCCAGTAGAAGCAGTGGATGCAACTCTCGTCACAGCGGGTCGTGACATACAGAGTTACGAAAGGAGGCGTGATCCGCCTGCCGAGAGCCGTGGCGGCTTTAACGCGAACTAGGTGGGGGAGGAAGCTCCGGGTCTGGCTGCACGCGGGCATCTCGTGGAGGCCGCCGAATAGGCGTCGCTCGCTGGACCGCAGGATAGCAGCGCTGGACTGACTTCCGTCTTTGGATCGGGCCTGCTCGAAGGCCCCTAGTTCAGTGGACGAATACGGATTTTGCGCCACTTGGCCTCGAAGGGCCCCATGCCTGGGCGGAGGCCATGTACCTGCAAGCCGATGAAGCCGCCGGCGTGGGTCTTGTAGATTTCTTCGTCGGCTAGGTCCTCGATCTGCTCTCCGTTGATCCAGGTCTGGATGCGGGCCCCCTGCGCGACGATCCGAAAGCTATTCCACTCTCCGTCGCGCATAGCCTTGTGAGGGATCAAGTCGTCCGCGGGCGTCAGCCATCCCCTTCCGGTAGCTTCGGCGTAAATGTAGCCGGCCTCGGCGCCCTTGGCACCGCTTGCCTCGATTTCCACCTGTGGGCCGAACACGCGGCCGATCGCATTGTTCCGGCCTTCCCCGGATGCCTCGGTCTTCTGCCGCGAGCGGATCATCACGCCGGAGTTCAGCTCGTCGTCGACCTTGACCTCGAATTCAAGTTCGAAATCGCTGAAGTGAGTGGCAGTGCAGAGAAAGGAATTAGGGCTGCCTGTGGCTGTCCTGCCGACGATGGATCCGTCTTCGACTCGGTAGGTCGCGTAGCCGTTACGCTGGACCCAGCCATTCAGGGTCTCTCCGTCAAACAGGTCGATCCACTCCGCTGCGGGCAATTGCGGCGAAATTGCGATCATCAAGACGAGCAGGCTTGGGAAAAGTAGGTTTCTCATGGTCCTCAGGTTCTTCTCATCCCATTGCAATTTGCAGCGGGATGTCTGATCAAAAAGACTGCCGCGCTAAGTGTTATGTAACCCCCAGGGCGTCGGCGACCGTCAAAAAGTTAGCGGCTCTTCCTAGTGACATAGTAGAATAGCCAATGTACCCTGCCTAGCGATAGGAGAATCACTACAATGTACAACCACGCCAATCATGAAGTTCAGCGCCTTCCGCGCAATGCCGGGGGGGGGGCGGTCACGCCTGTGGCGATCGTGTTGCTCGTAGCGATCGCGATCCTAGCGGGCACGAACGTCTATACGCTGCTGCAGCTCAAGGAATTTCGCCTCGAAGTCGGCGAGCAGTTCGTCAGCCACGAGGAGCGGCTCGCTCTGCTTGATGGCAACGTCGCGCGCACCAGTTCGGATCTGGAGACGCAAGTGGGCGAGGTCAAGTCCTTGGTCGAGTCGACCGAGAAGCAGATTGATGTCAAGACGCGCCAGGTCGAAAACAAGGTGCTGAGCCGCGCGGAGACACTAGAGAAGGAACTTGAAGCCACTCGAGAGACCAGCGAAGCCCAAATCACCGAGGTTGGTGGCAGGCTCGCCGAGTACCAGGAGGACACGCAATCGAAGGTCGGAGCGCTTGACGGTCGCGTGGACACGGTCAAGAAGGAAGTTGACGAAAACCGCGCCGAGTTGGAGAAAGCCGTCGCGGAACTCACGTCCGTCAAGGGCGACCTGGGCGTGCAAAGCGGACGGATTGCCACCAATGGCTCGGAGCTTTCGGCACTGAAGCGCCTTGGGGAGCGCAACTACTACGAATTCAGTCTTGGCAAGACGAAGCAGCCGCAACGCGTTGGACCCGTCAGCATCAAGCTCACCGGAACGGATCGGAAGAACAACCGCTTCTCGATCGACCTCTGGGCGGATGACAGGAGGGTCCAGAAACGGCGCAAGACCTTGCTGGAGCCCGTGCAGTTCTACGTCGAGGGAGTGCCCATTCCGTACGAACTGGTCATCAACAAGATCGATTCCAACAACATCGCGGGCTACTTGGCCACTCCCAAAACGGAGCGACGGGGGTCCTAGATCCCAGCAACGACCCGAGTCGCTACTCCAGCGGCAGCGCGGAGGCCGTGAGCTTGGTCTTGCTGCGCTTGGCTTCGCTGACAGTCACTTCGATGCGGTCGCCTAGAGAGTAGACTCCGCTCACGCTCAGTTCGTAAGGATTGCGAATTGCCTCGAAGACCAGTTGGGCTAGCGCTCCAGGGTCGAGCTTGAGCTGGCGGGCGGCAAAGCTCGCGCCGCCAGTGCGCAACGCGAATCGCCGCAGCAAGCTGCGAGCATCGGTTCGCACGAACACCGAATAGATCGACACTCGCTTTGCCCGCGCGCGTTCGATGACCTCGGCTTCCGGCGTCCGGCTCCCCGCTACTGCGCCTCCGGAAAGCAGGACCACGGCCCTGCGGCTCCGGCTCAATTCAAATCCGCTGTCGATCGCTGCGAACAAGGCGTCGTGAACCCGCGGCACATTGCCGTACTCCACGGGGTCCAAGGCTTTTCTGAGTAACTGTTTCCCGGACGTGAAGTCTTGCAGCAGCTCCGCGCCTTCGTCATAGCTGACAATGGCCATGGCCTCGTCTTCACGCAGTTCCTCGATCAAAGCTTCTGCCATCGGGCGCACTGATTCGCCCACGATGCTGGCGTCGACCAGCAGCAATATGTCCACGGGGCCGCGTGGCTCCTGAACAGCCTCGATGCGGAGCGGCGTGCTGCCGTCCTTGATGGAGAAACTCTCCGCGCTGAGGCCAGTCTTTGTCTCCCCGGTCCTCTCATTGACGACCGTGACTTGCAGGCCAAGATCCTGTGCGCCGAGAAGTCCCGTTGCGATGGCAATCGCAATGCCAAGCCGGGCCGGAAGCCGGGCTCGGCTTCGGGGCGCTGGATGGGCGCGATAGCTCACCGAGCGCATAGTAGCACCGAGTCGGCGAATGGCAGGCGATGACGTGTCCACTCCGGTCCGCACCTTGCCGCGAGTTCAGCCTCTGGCGATTCATGGCACACTCAAGAGCGATGCGGAGCGCATTGCTTTGCACATTGCTGGCGGTTCTGGGATGTGGGTCAAGCCATGCTCCCGACCAACCGGAGGAGTCATCACCGGGGTCCGTTCTGTTTCTTGAATCGGCTCGGGATACCGGTTTGATCTTTGACCACTTCGTGGACAAGGGCGGCGAATTCCGCCTACCGGAGATCATGGGATCCGGTGTGGCGTTAATCGACTTCGATTCTGACGGTGATTTGGACGTGTACTTCCTCCAAGGCGCGCGCTTCGAGGGCGACACAGCTAGTCCGCCGTCCGGCGGTTCTCCCCATGCGAGCCTAGGGAACCGGCTGTTCGAAAACAAGGTCGTGCCTTCCGGCTCCCTGGCTTTCACGGACGCTACCCAGGAGTCCGGTCTCGCGTTCCAGGGCATCGCGATGGGAGCGGCCGTCGGCGACTATGACGGCGACGGCGACCCGGACCTGTACGTCACGGCCTTGGGACCGAACGCCCTGTTCCGTAACAGCGGCGACGGGACCTTCGAGAGGGTCGACGGGCCGCAGGACGAGCGTTGGACCACTTCCGCCTCGTTTTTCGACTACGACCAAGACGGAGACCTCGATCTCTTCTTCTCGAACTACGTCGACTTCACGGTTCGCAACAACAAGCAGTGCTTCTCGCCAGCAGGGGCTCGTGACTACTGCAATCCGACGGTTTACAATCCCGTGCCGGACCGGCTGTTCCGAAACGACGGCGGATCCTTCGTCGACGTGTCCGTCGGGGCCGGGCTGGGAACGGCATTCGGGAATGGCTTAGGCGTTGCGGCTGCCGATGTGAATGGTGACGGCCGTCCCGACCTCTACGTGGCCAACGACGGCACCGAGAACCAGCTCTGGGTAAATCGCGGCGATGGCCGGTTCGAGAACACTGCGATGCTGGCGGGGGCTGCGGTCAATGCCGACGGCCGCGCCGAAGCGGGCATGGGAGTCATCGCGGCGGATTTCGACAACGACGGCGACGAGGACCTGTTCCTGACCCACAACACGCTCGAGACCAACACGCTGTACTTGAATCGCGGTGACGGACTGTTCGTGGACGCGACGAATCGGTTCGGCCTTGGCAGCTACAGCCTGCCCTTCACCGGTTTCGGCGTTGCATGGGCGGACTTCGACCACGACGGGCGATTGGATGTGTTCGTGGCGAACGGAGCCGTGACTGTGATGGAGGGGTTGCGCGGCCAGCCGCATCCGTTCCTGCAGGAGAATCAATACTTCCGGGGTCTCGATAACGGGTTCGAAATGCTTGAGGGCGCGCGGGTCTGGGGGAACCTAGGTCCCATGGTGGGTCGCGGCGCCGCAACTGGGGACATTGACTTGGACGGCGATCTCGACATTGTCGTGTCCAATAATTCTGGCCCGGCTCGCCTCTATCTGAACCAGACCGACGGGGAGAGATGGCTTCGAGTCAAGCTTGTTGGCGGACAAGGCAACCCGAGAGCGCTCGGTTCCCGAGTAGGGTTGCACTTCGAGGGCGGCGCGAGTGCATGGCGCCGCCTGCACCGCGATGGCAGCTATTTGAGCTCAAGCGAGCCGGCTGTTCATTTCGGGCTGGAAGAGGGCCGACGAATCGAGTCGGTCGAAGTGCGGTGGCCTACTGGATTGAGCGAGAAATTCCCGGGGCCCGGTCCCGGTGCAACAGCCACGCTGAGTCAGGGAAGCGGTACGGCGCTCCCGCCGTAACGCGTCGTAGTTGAGCGCTGGAATTCGCCACTCCCTCCAATATTGCTGGATACCCGAGGGCGTTGCGTCGCGATGACGGGTACGGGTACGCGCTTATTGCTGGTCCAACGAAGCTGGGATCATACCTGAACCTACAAGCCGAGCGGATGCCCAAGCGCCGCGGAACCAAGCGTGCGAAGCTAAACCATCAAGGACAACTGATGCTGAAGTTCCTGTTGTGGCTGCTCCTGCTCGCGATTTGCTGGCCCTTGGCCTTGCTGGCGCTGATCGCGTACCCCCTTGTCTGGCTGCTATTGCTGCCTCTGCGGCTCGTCGGCATCGCAGTGGAAGGTGTCTTCTCTTTTCTGCGGGCCCTGTTCACGCTGCCCGGGCGGTTGCTGGCTGGCGGGCCGGGCGGAGAACGCTGATCCAGACTCCGACTAGCGGTGCCCCGGGCCGCACTCAGCCATCGATTCCGAAAGCAACGAACTCGTCCCCCGATTCGGAATTGCCTTTGCCCCCTCCGGCGGCGATGACGACGTACTGCTTTCCGTCGGCTTCGTATGTGCAAGGCGTGGCGAATCCCGCGGCATTGAGTTCGGTTTCCCAAAGAACTTCACCCGTGTCTTGGTCGAAGGCGCGGAACTTCTTGTCGAATGTGCCTGCCATGAAGACCAACCCGCCGGCCGTGGCGATCGATCCGCCATGGGACGGGGTGCCGGTCTTTGGAATGCCTCGGGCCGTCAACTCGGGAAACTCGCCGTTGACAACGCGCCACGCAAAGTCCCCCGATTCGAGATCCACGGCCGTGACATAGCCCCAAGGCGGCTTGATTGCGGGGTAGCCTTCGTGGTCCAGGAACTCGCTGCGGTCGGGCAGGGCATAGTCGAACGCTTCCTCCGGGGCGACCTTGAGCTCGATCCGGTTTGTCGTCTCGTCCGAACTAACGAAAACGCGGTTCAGCGCGGGGTTATAGCAGCAGCCGCCCCACAGGCAGCCACCCCGGAATCCTGGATGGACCAACGTGCCGCGAGTGCTCGGCGGCGTGAAGAGCTTGCCCGCGTCGGTTGACTCCCAGATCTTCCGCACCGCGGCGTGCGCCTCATCCGAGATGTCCGTGATATCTCGTTCGAGGAATCCCTGCCGGGAAACCGGATCCGGCTTGGTCGGGACCGGCTGTGTCGGCCACAGGTGCTCGCCGCCGACGTCCGACATGGGAATGGCACGCTCCTCGACAGGCCAGACCGGCTTGCCGGTCTCGCGGTGGAAGAAGAACAGGAATCCTTGCTTCGTGGGCTGGACCACGGCGTCGAAGGTCCGGTGGTTCTGAGTCATTCGGATCAGTGCCGGCTGTGCCGGTAGGTCGTAGTCCCACACATCGTGGTGGATGGTTTGGAAGTGCCATCGCCGCTCTCCGGTCAAAGCGTCGAGCGCTAGGACACAGTTTCCGAACAGGTTCGCCCCGATGCGGTCGCCGCCATAGAAGTCAAATGCAGGGGACCCGATCCCTGCGAACACGATGCCCCGCTCGACATCGAGGCTCATGCCGGACCAGTTGTTCGTGCCGCCGACATGCTTGTAGGCATTGGGGGGCCATGTGTCGTATCCGAACTGCCCGGGCCTCGGCGTGGTGTGGAAGATCCAACGGCGCTTGCCCGTCATCGCGTCGTATGCCCTAATATGCCCGGGTGCTTGCGGGTAGGGCCCTTCGCCACCACCGCCCCCGACTACGATCAGATCCTTGTAGGCCACAACAGGGCTGGTGCAATTGACGGACACTCCCGGCACCTCGTTGTCGAAATCCTGATTCAGGTCGACCACGCCAACCGTGCCGAATGACGTGTCAGGCTGCCCGGTTCCGGCATCGAGGCTATAGAGGCGATTCCGGACCGTGCAGAATATCCGCTTCTGCGAGGCGTCCTCGGATTGCCAGTAACAGACTCCCCGGTTCACGCCCGCGCTACGTCTGGCGCGGCTCTCGTCTTGCGGGTCGAACGACCAGAGCAGCTTTCCGGAGGCAGCCGCGAGTGCCTGGACATTGACGCGCGCGGTCGTGATGTACATCACTCCGTCCACCACAATGGGCGTGCACTCCATCGTGGTTTGCGGGCGCGCCATCGCGTCGCCGGTTCGATGGACCCATGCTGGCTTGAGTCGAGCAACGTTTGATCGATTGATCAAGTCAGCTGGAGAGAAGCGGCTGGCTCCGGCCGTGCCGCCGTAGTGCCGCCATTCCTTGTCCGGGTCATCGGACAGCCACGTGCGAGCCCCGGGCAGCGGCCAAGCGCTCGAGGCGGCAACCAGTGCACCACCAGTGGATCGGAGGAAAGTTCTGCGATTGCTGGGCATTGCGTCTCCTTGGACGACGTGCGTCCGACAAATAGGACCGTTGACGGCTGAATCCTGAGCTAGGGCGTGCGGAGTCTTTCCTCTGCTCGCGCTAGAAGCGATACAGCCATTGTGCCTTCTCAACCACTTCGCCCGTATTTGGCAAGAACGCCTTTTCCAGCGGTTCGCTGAACGGTACGGGAGTGTCGGGGGCCGTAATGCGCACCAGCGGGCCGTCCAGGTAGTCAAAGGCGTGCTCGCCAATGATGCCGGACAACTCCCCTCCAAGGCCGCCAGTCAATGTGTCCTCGTGCAGCAGGATGATCTTGCTTGTCTTCTTGGCTGTGCGCAGGATCGATTTCCGATCGAGCGGCATGAGCGTCCGCAGGTCGAGGACCTCGATGCTGATTCCCTGGTCCGCGAGCCGTTCCGCTGCTTCCAGGGCGACATGCACCATCCAGCCGTAAGTGATGATCGAGATATCGGAACCCTCACGCTGGACTTTCGCCTTTCCTAGAGGCACTGTGAAATCCGTGTCCGGCAGATCTTCCTTGACCGAGCGGTAGAGGTACTTGTGCTCGAGGAAGATCACGGGGTCGTTGTCCCGAATCGAGCCCTTGATCAGTCCCTTGGCATCGTAGGCAGTGGCCGGTTGGACTACTTTGAGGCCCGGTGTGTGGACGTATGGCATTTCCACATTCTGCGAGTGGAACGGGCCGCCGTGGATGTTCCCGCCTGCGGGAGCCCGGATGACCATCGGGATCGCCTGTCCCCACCGATAGCGGCATTTGGCCGCGAAGTTGGTGATCTGGTCGAAACCGCACGCCATGAAGTCGGCGAACTGCATCTCCAGTATTGGGCGCAAGCCATTGATCGCTGCCCCTGTGCCGGCTCCGACTATTGCGGACTCGGAAAGCGGCGTGTCAACCACGCGGCGCTCACCGAAGTGCTCGACCATGCCCTTGGTGACCTTGAACGCGCCGCCATAAATGCCGACGTCCTCGCCCATGACGAAAACGCTCTCGTCGCGCTCCATCTCCTCCCAGATGCCCGTGCGGATCGCTTCGAGGTAGGTTGTTTCGGCCATTGCGGGTTCCGGGCTCTTCAGATCGATTCGTAGACGTTGTCTTCGAGAGTCGCCGGATCGGGGTAGGGCTGCGCTAGCGCCCACTCGACGGCTTCGTCGATCTCGCCCAGGACTTTTTTGCGAATGTCGATGAACACCTGCTCGTCGGCGCCTAGCTCTTCTACCATCCGCTTCTGAAGAGACAGGATCGGATCCTTCCGGGACCATTCGGCACGGACCTCTTCCGGAACGTAATTGCCCGGGTCATGGGCAGAGTGGCCGCTCATCCGGAAAGTCTTGCACTCAATGAAATACGGACCGTTGCCTGACCTGGCGTGAGCGACTGCACGCTCGGACGCGCTGTAGATGGCCAGCACGTCGTTGCCGTCGACAATCTCGGAAGGGATCCCGTAGCCCGAAACGCGGTCGGCAATATCGTGGACCTTCATTTGCTTGTCGAGCGGCGTCGAGTAGGCGTAGAGGTTGTTATTGCACAGGTAGACGATAGGCAAGTCCATGACCGCAGCCATGTTGAGGCCTTCATGCCAGTCCCCGCGACTGGATGCGCCGTCCCCGGTGTAGTTGAAGACGACACCGTCCTCGCCCCGGTATTGCATCGCGAAAGCCAGCCCGCCTGCGACCGGGATGCTGGCTCCGATGGACGAGATGATGGGCACGCAATGGCGTTTCGCGCAGCCCATGTGCATGTTCCCGTCGCGGCCTTGGGTGAGGCCTGTAGCCCGGCCCATGTACTGGGCCAGGATCTCCCGGGGCTCGATGCCCCGAATGAGCAGCGCTGCCATGTCGCGGTGCGACGGGGTGAGCCAGTCTCCCGGCCGCGAGTGAAGTGCGCTGCCGACCGGTATGGCCTCTTGCCCCCGACCGGTGTAGCAGCCTCCCTGGATCTTGCCTTGGCGGTAGAGCTTGAGTTCGATGCGTTCCTCGAGTTCCCGCATCAGGAGCATGTAGTAGAGGCAGTTCTGACAGAGTTCCCTGTCGACTGCCGGTCGTAGTTCTGCAACTGCCGGCGCACTCATATCCGCAATCAAGAAAGATAAACCATAAGCTTGCGATTTGCAAGATCGGCCCGCCCACGCTGCTTCATTTCATGCAGTCCGAAGCCCGGCATAGCCGTGCCTTTCGGCCTCTCGCTGCGATCAAGGAGCATACGGATTTTCATCAGTTGCCGCACATCCTCCGGAGCCTAGCGGCACCGTTCCGCCGCCGTAGAGCGCCGGGAGGTCGTGATTCTCGAACGACCCGGCTCCAAGGGGACAGTGCCATGTTGCCCGTCAGTTGGCAAACTTGGCCAATCGCGACGTCCCGCCGGATTGCGGCAACATATGCTCGACCGAGCCGGCTTCAGCGGTTTCCGTGGCACCAGCGCCGGAAACCCGCAGGGGCTCGGTAGCAGCCCCTGCGGAAACATCGACTTAGAATGCGAACCGCAGCCCGAACTGCAGCGATCGCGGAGCGCCGGCGCTCGAGATGACGCCGAAGTTCGCGGCGCCCAGCGCGCGGCCCGGCTCGTTGAACTGCGCCCTGTTGAAGAGATTGAATGCCTCGAAGCGGAATTGCACGTTCAAGCTCTCGCCCCAGCGGTGATTCTTCAGCAGCGACACGTCGAAGTTGGCAATGCCGGGTCCTGTCAGGATGTCTCGTCCCGAGTTGCCGAATGTGAATGGAGCCGGTTGAGCCAGCGCCGTCGTGTCGAAGTAGCGTTGGACGGTCCGCTCGGACGCTGGCAGTTCCGGGTCCCCAATCATGTCGACGCGCTGCGGGCCCGGAGTGAACCCGTTGATGCCGTTCACCTGAGTTGTCAACGCCATTGGGCTGCCCTGCTGGAGGGTGATGATCGAACCGAAGTTCCATCCGCCCAGCACCATGGCCAGCGGCCCGCTGTTGACCATCGCGCGATTCTTGCCCAGGGGAATCTCGTAGACCGAGCTCCACACCAGACGATGGCGGACGTCGTTGCCCGCCAAGCCGCGCTCGCCGGCACGGTTGTATAGGTTCTGTATGGCCACGTCGGCCTCGCCGGCCTCGAATTGTGCCGGAGTGTCGTCAATGAACTTCGCCCAGGTGTAGTTCGTCAGGAAATTCAACCCATGCGAGAAGCGCTTCTCGATCTTGACGTTCATACCGTGATAGTTAGAGTTGCCCCACATGCGAGTGATCGAGGACAGGGCGTTGAATTGCGGGAACGGACGGAATCGCTGCCGATTGCCAGCGCCGAAATTCTCAGGCCGAACTTGGTTGATGCTCAACGAGCCCCTTACCGGCAGCCTGTGGCTCACGTTTCCCAAGTAGCTGATCTCTAGAACGGTATCGAAGCCCAGCGAACGCTGTACAGACAGATTCCACATCTGCGAATAGGTCAGTTGCCGATCCTGGTCGATGAGTTGCGGCGAGAAGATCGGCGACCTGCCAAGCTCCACCGCGCCGAAGCCAGGACCGAGATCGGCCCGGGAGGGCGCAGGGAATCCGTTGCGAAGCAGAAACGGCGCCGTGACGCCGTTGTCTGGCGTCAGGAAATCACCCGCGACACCAAATCCCGCCGCAGTGTTGTTCGATCCCGGCAAGGGCGGTCCGAAGTTGAGGCCGAAGCTCGAGCGGACGACGGTCTTGCCGTCTCCAGACGGCTGCCAGGCAAACCCTAGGCGGGGTGAGAAGTTATTGTAGTCCCCGTCGTAGACGGTCCGTCCCTGCCCGTCCCGGCCCGCGAAGGTGATTGTCCCCGGGCAGTTGCAGATCGGATTGATGGCCGTAAGGTCAAACCCGTTCTGGCGGTCGCTCGCGTCGGTGCGAGGTGTGTGCGTCTCCCATCGCAGGCCGATGTTCAGGGTGAAGTTCTGGGTAACCTTCCAGTCGTCCTGCACGAAAGCGGCGTAGTACTGGGCCCTGCGGTCGAGGATGTCGTATTCCTGTACTCGGCCGCGATGCACCCAGCCAACCAGCATGCTCGCGATGGCGTCGCCCGTGTTGCCGGCGCCCGGCAACCGCGTGCCCTGAGGCCGGAAGTCGAGGTTGCCCGAGACCCAGCGCCTCAGGTCGTCCTGGTTGCGCGACAGCCGGATCTCCCCGCCGAACTTGACGGTGTGCCCACCCTTGAACCAGGTCAGGCTGTCGACGATGTGCGTGTCGTTGATCGGCGTCTGGACGCGATACTGGTTGCCGCGGCCCATCGCAGTGAAACCACTCGCAGTCACCCGCGGGAAGGGAGAGCCGTTGACGCCGAGCAGCCCGAGCTGACTCGGCCATTCCCCGTCACGTTCCAGCGCCAATAGCTTAAAGCGCCTGGGCTGCCAGTTCCAGCGGAGGTCGTTGATCAGCGTCGGGGAAAAATTGTGCACTTCCGAGAACAGGTAGCTAAACGCCCGGCGGTCCGTCTCGACCCCAAACGGGTCTGCTGCCGGCTGCGAGAACACGGGCGTGTTGTGCGTCGGGAAATCGTGCAAGATGAATCGGAACGTAAGCCGATCCGTTTCCGAGAAATGGTGATCGGCCTTTAGTGTGAGCGTCGACAGGTTCAACGCATTCGTGCGGTTCCCGACGAAGTTGTTCGCCCCGGCACGGTTGCTCGGTTCGCGATTCGGGCCCGGATAGAACGATGCCAGCTTGGTTCCGACTGGGTCCAGCCGACTGGCAGGGATGATGTTGTCCTTGAATTGCTCGCGGTTAGCGCTCCCACTGATCGGATCGAAGATTCGTGTCAGCACTCCGCCGGCGCTTGTCGTGCTGGAGAAATCACCGTTGAGCTCGGCGGCCGTGGGCACCGTCAGGGTGTTCGTGACGCCGATTTGCTGCTTCTGCCATTCGTTGTTGACGAAGAAGAAGGACTTGTTCTTGATGACCGGCCCGCCCGCGGCAAACCCGAACACGTTCCACCGCAGCGGTGCCTTGCTCTTCGAGAAGAAGTTTCGCGCGTCGACTTTGTCATTGCGAATGAAGTGGTAGAGCGCGCCATGGAGCTGATTCGTGCCCGAGCGCGAGACGATCGTCATCACGCCCCCGGCGGAGTTTCCGTACTCGGCCGAATAGCCGTTCTGCTGCACTCGCATCTCTTGCACTGCTTCGACTGGCGGGTTGAACAGCGCTTGCGGGATCTCAAGTGCAACATTGGAGGAATTGACACCGTCGATCAGCCACTGCTGCTGATCCCCGCGGCTTCCGGCCACCGCGATGCGCGGCCGGATCACGCCTTTGGAAATCGTGACGGCATTGCCCATCAGAGCTGCGAGCTCCCCGGCTCGCCGGCCGTTCAGCGGCATGTCGGTGACCATCTTGTTCTCGATGAACTGGCCGACGGTCGAAGACTCGGACTCGACTAGCGGAATGCTGCCGACGACTTCGACCGTTTCGGTGACCTGGCCCACCTCGAGTGCCAAGTCGAGGCGGGCTGCGCGTCCGAGTTCAACCGTAATCCCAGAACGCGAATGGGTTCTAAAGCCTGTCGCTACGGCGGTCAATTGGTAGCGGCCCACTTGGAGCAGTGGGATCGTGTACTCGCCTGCCTCGTTGGTTGTCGTCGTGGCACTGACCCCAGTGTCGAGATTGGTTACTTCGACTGTGGTGCCAGGGAGGCGCGACTCGCTCGCATCGACGACGACGCCAGTGATTGAACCGGTGCCCTGGGCCCACAAGGCCGAGATGCAAAGGAACGTCAGGCCGAGCCGGGCAGGGTGCCAACGCCCTGGTGAAAGAATGGTGTGAAACAAGGTGAGCCCCCCCTGGAATCGAGAAATCTGAGGGTATGATTGCACGCCCCCCCAGGGATCAACTGTCATTCCGGAGGAACTCATCCTCGCTCTTGCTCGATTGGCGGAACAGAAGGGCAACTACGAGGCGGCGGCAAGACTAGCAAGACGCTATATGGTGTTAGCCGGACGAGATGGCGATCGCTGGGTCGAGGCTTCGCAGTTGCAGATCTCGGCAACGATTCGGTCTCGTTGAGTTGGATTCGGGCCAGACGGTCCGAGGCTATGGTGGTGGCTGCGTTTCCGCGTTGTCTGGAAACGCAAGAAGCCGTTCGCTACGCCAGATGCGCACGATCCTCACTTGCTTCGGATCTACGCGATAAACAATGCGAAACGGTGGGTGGACTATCTCTCGAAGACGGGGCCGTTCGAACTCCGGCACCATCCGGCCGATCTGGTAGCGGTGGCGCAGAGCCTCGATGCGCGTGAGCAGTTCATCGACGAGCCGATCGCCCAGTCGCGGTAGCCCGCCGGTTACCCGACGGGCCCCGCCCAGATCCGGACGTGCGCGCTAACGCATCCGGCTCCTCGCTCCGGTTATGACGGCACCCCTCTGGAACTGCCGTGCCGCTCCGTTCCGGTCCAGCATCTAACCCACCTAGGGGCTTCCCGACTCTGTGTTCGGAGCCTGGCCTTTCCTTCGCGTCTCCCGTTGCGCCCGGCCCTTCGCTCCGCCAACTCCGCCACGTGGCACTCCACGCTTTGTTCGCTGGTTTCATCACTACTATGGCCGAGTCCGACTCCTCCCCGCCGTTCATCCTCCGATCGGCTCCTGCCTTCGCTTCGGCGACCACGGCGCAACGCGCCGTGGTAACGGGGAGGGATCCCAAGTCCCGGGTTTGTACATACATGCGTGCCTGGGTTCTCTGACACCGCGGAGCCCTCCCGGACCTCACCGAATCGGTCCGAGCAGTATTGCCTTCGACCCTGATGACGGCCTCGGCACTCCGAATTAAGTGTATTTCGTTGCTCATTAGCCCTGCCCACATGCGCCCCTGCCGACGCTTCGCCCGTTCCCTCGCGGGAACGACCGCACGGCTCGGGGAGCGGTATGGATTGGTTACTTCCTTTACCACAGAGGACTTGCACCTCCCGTACGCGCCCAGTTAGCTTGGCGCACCATCAGGCACACCTTGTTCTGCATACCAACTCCTGAGAACCTCCAGATCCGCCACAACGGATTCGGCGAAGCGAGTCGTGATTCTTGGGTATTCGGCTATTCGAGGCCTAGCCGAGCCTTGGCATCCGTAAAGGAAACCTCCCTCCCTGCCTCGATGTCCGCAAGCCCGGCGGCTACGGCCCGCGTGAAATCCCTCTCCTCTTCAGCTGTCTCGTAGTCGGTGACCGGTTGCACCACGACCGCGGCTAGTCAAGAGCGCTGGGTGGTGCGTGTTCAACACTGCTCGACCACCCGTCCCGGGGTTCTTTGCATTGTGGAAACCACGATGAGGTTGGCGGATTGGCGCTCGTACCTCGGAGCCGAAAACTAGTCTCCGCTCATGAGGCAGTGCCCCACTGCCTCACTCGTTGGCGGAAGGCTTCTTCGTATGTGGGCCAGTCGTGCAATGTTGCAGGATCGAAATCAGCCCCGTTGGGCCAGACAAGCGTGTGAACTTCGGTGTCCACCTTCACTTGATCGAACAGGGATCGATCGAGGAGTGGACCGTAGATTTCGCCCGCCATCACAGGCCGAAAGTCGATCTTCTGCCGAGTACCGTCGGCAAACTCCACATCAAGCATGTATTCGCCTATGATCTGCACCCCTGTGACACGATGGATCGAGTGACTCATTGGATTACCTTAGCGGCTTGATCGGCCGGGGAGAACGTCCTTCCTGCAATTTGCTCCAGTCTTCTTTCAATTCATCTTGATGCAATTCCGCCCAAGCTTCGACTAGGCGACGCTGCCTTCTTCGCAAGCCTCCCGCAAGTAACTCAATCGGATCGATTCCGAAGATTCCGACATCGTCCTGATAGTAGGCGTGAAAATGCGGCGTATGGTGCGGGGCTCCAACTTCAACGAACATGCGAATGATGATGCCGAAAAAACGACTGATCTCAGGCACATTCGCATTCTATCGGCACGAGCGCTCTTCGCGCGGTGACCCAGAATTGATGAAGCCCTGGTGTGCCCCGGATGGCTTGAGAGCACCGGCGCGACTCCTCGCAGCCCGGCACGCCGCCGTGTTCGAGCGCAATGCCTCCATTGCCGGCCTCGCAGTCGGTACGTTCGAGGCCCAAGACGGGTATCTACCCGCGCTGCAGCGAGTAACTACGAAGATACGCGCATTCCTCAGTTGGACATGGCGGGAGACCTGAAGGCATCGACGGGTCAAATGCCAAACTGCAGACGTTGGCAGCTACCACAAATCAAGTTATCGCTAGAGCGACGCAGTGCTCACCATTTCCCCCGTGTTCCTAGGTGTAGTTGAACTCGAAGGCAGCTCAGTCCGGGCGAGGCGGCCACGAGGCAGCGGTCGCAGACGTAGCCATCGTCGTCGCCGAACGGGGGCGCCATTCACGAGGGCCATCGCGCATCATCTCGGGACATCGGGATGGTCGAAGCGCGAGTGCTGATCGCGTCCAGTGGGACCTGGCATGCAGGCCTACTGGTGGACGACATCGACCTGCCAGGCGCCTGTTGGCTCTGAGTCGATCACCAAACTGGCCTCGAACGCTCCCTCGCCAACCTCCAGAGTCAAGCCCTCGAACTTGACTTCCTCGCTACCTTGCTGGACGCCCACTGAATCTTCTAGACCTCGAAACCTGATTCTCGCCGTTCCTGCTTTCGGGGCGGAGGTCGCGAATCTGACCGTCACATCGTACGGACCCTCTGCCATGCACTCGACCTCCCAGCGGCCCAGCACCTTCTGGTCCCGGTTCCATCCGTCCGGCGTCACCATGCGCCAGTCTTGCCGCGTCAGAGTGACGTGGGGCTGCGCTTCGCTGCCAATTGCGAATCGGACGGCATGGAATCCGCGGCTCGAGGACACGTCCTCCAGCCATCGGTCGTAGCCCGCCTTGAGGCGTGCAACAACCTCGGGGCGCTCTTCGGAGAGATCGGTTTCCTCGCCTGGGTCTTCAACCAGGTCGTAGAGTTCCAGCGGCGCATCGGGAGGGACTGGTCGATTGAAACTGAGAGGCTGAACTAGCTTGTACCGCTGCTCGACTGCCGCGAACGCACGGTACGGTTCCGGCTCGTTGCCACGGTGGGCTTGGACGAAATATGTCCGTTCCGGCAGCGAATCGCCCCCCCCTCGCCAAAGCGGCAGCAAGTTGATTCCGTCGAGCGTCACTTCCGGCGGTGCGGTCGCGCCCGCCGCGGCCAATAGAGTCGGCGTCACGTCGATGTGCGCTCCGAGCGCGTCGATCTTGCGCGGAGTGAGTTGGTCGGACCAGCGCGCAAGGAACGGGACACGGATGCCGTTGTCGTAAACGCTGGCCTTCTGCGCCCTCAGTCCAGCGTGGTAGAGCCTTGTTGTAGGCCCGTTGTCGGTCATGAAGATGAAAATCGTGTTTCCCGCCAGGCCCTGCGCTTCGAGGTGTTCCATTAGTCGGCCCACATTGTCATCGATGTTCGTGATCATTCCGTAAATGCGGGCGTCCTTGTCCGAGAGGCCTTGCGCTGCGTACGGTTCGCGATATGAATCGGGTACCAGGTATGGCGAATGTGGCGCGTTGGTCGGGATATAGGCGAAGAATGGGTCGTCGCTCCCGTCGTCGATCCATCGGATTGCCTCGTCGAAGTAGACATCGGTGCAGTACCCGCTGTACTGCTGCTGATTGCCGTTGTGAAACAGGATCGGGTCGAAGTAGTCCGAACCTGGCGGATCCGACGGCTGCCCGATGCCCCCTCCCTTATGGACGACGGACTCCAGGAAGCCTTGGTCGACAGTTCGCTGGGGATAGTTGTCTCCGAGGTGCCATTTCCCGAATATGCCGGTCCGATAGCCGGAATCGCGAAGCATTTCCGCTATCGTCACCTCGTCCGGATCCATCATGGCGCGACCCAGGTAGGTGTCGACCACGCCAGTCCGGTAGTTGTAACGGCCGGTCATGAGTGCCGCACGGGTTGGTGCGCACACCGGAGATACGTAGAAACGCGTCATTTCGACGCTCTCGGCTGCTAGGGAGTCAAGGTTTGGAGTCTGAAGGACGGGGTCCCCATGAGAGCCCAGCTGAGCCCATCCCTGATCGTCCGTCATGATCAGGACGATATTGGGACGGGCCGTGCCTTCCCCGTCAGGAGTGCTGCAAGAAATGACCAGCAGCATGGTTGGAAGGAGAGCTAGGAATCGGTGCGCCACAGTAGATCAGGCTGCCTTATGTCTCGCTACTGAGTCAAGGCCGTCCAGGTTTTCGACTGTTTCGATTCACGATTCTGGGACAGTCTCCGGAGCACCCTGCCGTCGGACCCGTCAATGTCCCGCCTTCACGGCACTTCCGTTGCGAGCAAGTCGGTACCAACCTGGCGATTGCAACGGCCGGCTTCCGTTCCCCAACGGACCGGGAGCAGGTCTTGCCAATGCTGCAGGCCGGTTCGACGTTCAGGGTTGACCGACCGATTCCAGAGGCCGCCCTGCAGAGCGAACTCATCGGTTTGTTCGAGTCGCTACCTACGGTGTCCCCGGGCTGGGAAGAAGCATGCGGTGAAACCTTGCCTTGGCCAAGGGAGCATTGCGCGTCTCGTCTGGCTCTTGTTCAGGACTGCTCAACGCGAATCAGCCCATCCGACGGTTGGGAACAACGGGAAGTCTCGGGAGGCGGAATCTCCCCCACCGTGCAGTCTCGAACCGTAGCGTGCCTAGCGCGACCACGGTGAGACGGGATTGAGGGTTTGCTTTGCCCGGCTTGTCACGCGCCCGACCAGTCCTTCTAGCCAGCGCTCGGCTTGCGATGCACCCGCTTCCGCCGCCTTGACTGCTTCCACGTGCCCCAGACCGGAGGCGCGGGCGTTTCCGTATGCTTCCAGGAATACGGGGGGAGGGTTTCCAAACTCGAGTGGATCTTCCAGCACAGCCCGAAGCCTGTCCCATCTCGTGATCAGACTCCGATGTTCCGGCGCCGCACCAACCCCCTTGGATGATCGATTCGCAGAGTGCGCCAGTTTCGCCACGATCTTGCCCAAGCGCTCTATCCGCTCCTTGACTTGATCGTCGATTCGCTTCCTGGCCGCTTCGTAGAGCCGCTGCTCTCCACCGCTTGCATGCGGCACCCGCACGGATGCATACCATCCGTCCAGAGCGCGCAGCGTTCCGATCAGCTTTGCTGTCACCATGAAGCTGCCTTGAAGCCGACCGTACGCCTTGTGATCGAACCCTTCGATTCGGATCGTGTTTCCGGACTCGGCTGCGAGGGTGTTCTCCCCGACGTCCTTCCGGATCACGGACCCGGCAGCCGTGACTGCGCCGAAACCGATCTCCAGCGGCCCCACCAAACCGCAGTTCCCTCCGATGAAGATAGGGTCGGAGCGCAACAGCACTCCGCGGATGCCGCCAATCAGGCTCCCCCACTTGTCGCCGCGAGGGTCAAAGTTGAAATGGACTGCTCCGGAGCCGATCTCCGTGTGGTTTCGCCGGGATGTGCCCCCGCTCAAGAACAGGTCGCAGAAATTAATGAGTGAGCCGGCGACGCAACAGGAGGTGAAGGTCGTGTTCTTCAACGCGACGTTATGGGCCGCTTCGGCCTGTTCTTCCAACAGAGTGCTGGGTCGGACCTCGGCGAAGCCCCGGAACTTGACGCCTTCCAGGAAAGTCGCCCCACGGTACAGGCCCGAACCGAGTTCGACATTTTTCCCGATCTGGCAGTTGTCGACCTCCGCGTGCCCTGAGGTCCCGATCGTGGCGCCGGCGGCAATGCTTAGCGTTGGGCCGGAGAGTGTCGCGTGCCGGATAACGGACCCAGCTTCGACGGCCTCTAGGTCAACGTCCTCGCTAATGTAGACGCGCTCGGATCCCCAGACCTCCACTCCGCGCTGGCGGAGCAGGTCGACCCGTGCGCGGTTGCCCGAATCGTCAAATGGCATTCTGATGCCCAGTTTCTCACGGTTCTCCGGCTGCCCGATGCGGTTGCCGTTTGGGCTAGCGGTGAAGATAGGCGACCGCATGAAAGTTGATTGGTTTCGGGTGTTCGGACAAGTCGCCTTTTTGCAACGGGAAGTTGGCTTCCCTCAGCAGGCAGATACGTGCGCTCCTCACGCTGCGAGCAGCAGAAGGGCCGGTTGGTGGCGGGGCAGCCGATGAAGGGGACAGCACTAATTGGGGCTTGTAAGATTGTTTTCCAGAACGGACGGTTGACACGCACCCGAAGCTGCGTGTACGCTATATATCTGGCCTTGCTCGAGACCTGGTTGAGAGGTTTCTTCGGCAATTTGCTTCGGGCAAGCGCGACAACAAAGAACTGAAGCCACTGCCAGCCAGTTAATTGGTTGGTTGGTTGGGACAGGGAGGATTCTTCTTATGGCAAGATACAGCGTTCTTGTATTTCTGGGCTTGGCTCTGGTGCTGGCTCCCCACGCCAGCGCTCAGCAGCTTGATACGGCCCTAATCGTCGGCACAGTCGCCGACGCATCGGGGGCGGTGATTCCGGGGGTGAACCTAACGTTCAACCACATCGCGACCGGCACGGCGTACACAAGCGGCACGAACGAAGAAGGGCACTACCGGTCGAATCCGCTTCGAATCGGCGAGTACCTCGTTATTGCCGAATCGGAGGGTTTCCGCACCTACAGCGGCTCAGGTGTTTCGCTGAGCATTGGCGACGTCCGCCAGCTCGACATCGTGCTTGAGGTCGGTGCCGTGACCGAAGTGATCGAGGTCGAGGCATCGGCACCGCTGCTGCAAACTAGCGAGGCCGCAGCCGGCACGGTGATCCAGAACCGGCAGATCGTCGATCTGCCTCTCAATGGGCGGGACTATCTCCAGCTGGCGGTCATTTCGTCGGGCACGGTCATGTCGCGCGGACAGGGCGTTTCGATCGGAGGCCAGCGCGGCACAGAGGTTAACTTCGTGATTGACGGCATGGATAACAACAACCAGTCAATCGCGTCCCAAGGCAATCAGAAAGAAGCCGTCAAGCCCTCGATCGACGCGATCGCGGAGTTCAAGGTGATCACCAACGGATTTGCTGCCGAGTACGGCAGGACGTCGGCCGGCATCGTCAGCCTGTCGATTAAGTCGGGGACGAATGACCTGCATGGAACGGGCTTCGGATTCTTCCGCGACGAAAAGATGGATGCACGGAACTTCTTCGCGCCTGCCGGCGACAAACCGGCCTTCGGGCGCAAGCAGTACGGCTTCGCGCTGGGCGGCCCGATCAAGCGGAACAGGGCATTCCTGTTCGGTGACATGGAGATCACGGATGTGCGCGAATCATCGACCTTCGTCTCGACGGTTCCCAGCGTGGCCGTCAAGCGCGGCGATTTCAGCGGTATAGACACCGTCTACGACCCCATGACTTGGGACGGGACGGAGCGTCAACCGTTTGCCAACAACATGATCCCTGATGCCCGGATTGATCGGGTCACAAGGACCATGAAGGATTGGTACCCCGATCCTCTGAATGACCGTCCGACGAATAACTACACCTTCGTGACTCCTCGCAATCAGGATTTCCACAAGTTCGATATCCGTTACGACCAGAATCTGACCGATTCGGACAACTTCTTCGTGCGCTGGAGCAGCCAGGAACAGAATCGAGGCTCGACTCCGCGGTACCCGGCAATTCCTGACTTCGGATCGATGTCTCGCGGCGGCTTGGTCAACGTGACCAGCAACAACACGGTGGCGTCTTACCAAAAGGTTTGGTCGCCTTATCTCATTACGGCGTTTCGAGCCGGCTGGAACTATCTCGACACGGATGTCGAGTCGCATCTGGATATTGAAGAGAACATCAACGCCAAGCTGGGCATTTCAGGATTCAACCAGCATCTGCGCGGCACCAACGAAATGAACCTTACGGGCTATTCGCAGCTCGGCAACAACACGTTCCGTCCGAATCTGATCCAGTCCCAGACGAGGCAGGTTTCGGCCGACTCGACCTTGACGCGCGGCGACCACGCGATCAAGTTCGGCCTTCAGTCGTGGTGGCTGCAGAGCTTCATCGACAACCCGCAAAGAACCATGGGCACCATTACGTATGACGGACGATTCACCGAGCGGTCGCCGACGATGCGAGGCGGTACCGGCGATGCTATGGGGGACTTCCTTCTCGGCAATCCGCGCGAGTTCGGAGCCTCGAACACCGTTTACATGAACATGCGCACGAACTTCCTGCATTTCTACGTGCAGGACGATTGGAAGGTCAACGAGAAGCTCACCCTGAACCTTGGCTTGCGATACGAGCTGAACCCGCCCTACGTGGAGACTCGCGATGGCATCGCAAACTTCAATCTGGGCACGTGTCGCGGTTGCGACGACGGATTCATTCACGTCGCGGGGCTGAATGGCGACGACCATTTCAACCGCGCCTTGATGACTACCGACAACACCAACTTCGCCCCGCGTTTCGGTCTCGCTTACAGGGTCACGGAGAAGACCGTACTGCGCATGGCTTACGGCCTGTTCTACGGCAACATGTCGAACACTGGTGGCGGAGAATTCATGGAAACCATGCCTCCGTTCCACATCAAGTCCAGCTTGGTCACAGGACGAGTCGATCCCTTCTTGAAGCACTCTGAAGGCTTGCCGCCAGGCACGATCAGTCCGCGAAATGCCCGAGGTGTCGAAATGTCATCGTTCGAGTTCGACCCGCAGTGGCCGCTCGCGCAGAACTGGAACTTGAATCTTCAGTTCTCGTTGCCGGGGGACTCCCTGTGGGAGATCGGTTACTTCGGCAACAAGATGAACCACATGATCGGGCGCTATGACGAGAACCTGCCGCGCCCGGGGCCGGGAAGCCCTAACTCGCGCAGACCATGGAGCAGGACGGCGATTCCAGCGTCATGCCGGGGAGACAGGTGCTACGAAGGGACCGACCCCGGTGGGTTCATCACTCTCGGCCGCATGAACCGCCATGCGTTCCGCGAGAACACGGTCTATCACGGCCTGCAGACGAAGCTCGAGAAGCGCTACTCCCGTGGACTGACTTACATCCTTTCGTACTCTTGGTCGCACGTGATCGGTGACGCGCGCGGAGTGACTGGCTCGGGAGACGCTCCTGGCTCGAATTTGCGGTTTGTGCTTGACCCGCTGGATTGGAAGCGGGAACGTGGCAACGGTGCCCAAGACATGCGGCACCGATTCATCGGGAGCTACGTCTACGAGTTGCCGTTCGGACGCGGCAAGCGATTCGGGAGCGGATGGAGTTCAGGCTTGAATGCTGTTCTCAGCGGCTGGTCCGCCGGATCGATCATCACCCTGACATCCGGCACGCCGCAGCACCTGACGGTCGCGGGCAACCCGGCCAATGTCGGCGGCGGCGACCGTCCGGATGACGTGCCGGGCACCGATTGGAAGCTGGACAACCCTGATCCGTCGCGATTCTACAATGCCGACGCATTTGTCCCGAACGAGCCATTCACATTCGGCGATACAGGAAAGAACATCCTGGTCGGGCCTGGAACGATCGGATGGGACTTCTCGCTGTACAAGAATATTCGTTTCAGTGAAAAGTACGGCGTTCAATTCCGAGCTGAGGCTTTCAACTTCCCGAACCATCCCAACTTCCAATTTCCGAACGCACAGGTCGGCAATCGGAACTTCGGCGTGATCTCAAACGCACGTGCCCCGCGGATCATGCAGCTCGGCCTTAAGTTCGTGTTCTAGCAGTTAGTTGAGTTGCGCTGGGGGATGAGGCCTGCAATCGGCGCATCCCCCAGCCCCAAGATGCTTCGCAGGCAAACTTGGCCTTTGGCACGGATCGTGTTAGGGCTGGAATCTCGACCAGACACGCGAGCGGAACTCTCGGCGCATGCCGATACCCGCTGATTGGATTCGGGAATGCCACGGTCGGTGTGCCGCGAGACAAGCCGCCTATTCGTGGGTCATGGGTCGCAGCTGAATTCTCTCCAGTCGTTGAGCCTTTCCGGTTTTAGTGGTACGATCTCCGTGTTCGTTGTCTTTACCTTCCGGTTTACACTATGAACGAGGAAACGCGTTAGGCACAGAGCCCCTGCCGGGTGTTGCCTAGCCAACAGTATGGACCGTACGTCGCGCTTGAGTAATGGTCTACAGCTATTGTGTGTGGCCGTGGCATTGTGCCTTATTGCTCAAGCGGCCGAGATCGGATCGTCGATCGGCGGAATTGTACGGGATGCCTCGGGCAGAGTTCTGCCTGAAGCCTCGGTGACAATCACCGATGCTGCCCGCGGGACCCGCGCCGTTACCAAGACCGACGGAGCAGGCGTCTATTCTGCATCGTGGCTCCCGGAGGGAGCGTTTTCCATACGGGTGGAGCGCGAGGGTTTTCGCGATTCCTTCCAGACCGGGATTAGTGTGGACGCGGGGCAGATCTTTCGTCAAGATGTCGTGCTCGTACCCGAGAATGCCGGATTGCCGGCAGAGCCCGATGGATCGACGGTATTCGCCGGGCTGCCGATTGGAGATCGCGACACGCAATCTCGTGCCGGCCGGGCTGTCGTCCTTGGAAGCCTAGGCTCCGGAATATCGGCTAGCGCCGCGCTTGGCAAGCGGCAGGTTTCACAGTATCCTGACCGGGATCGCGCTACCGCCGAGGTCCGCGAAATGCGAACCTACCAGGCCGCTCCCGGTTTGCCGCCCTCCCGACCACGCGGATACTTCTCGTCCACGGGAAAGCCGGGAACGAACGAGATCCATGGGGCTCTCTACCATTCCTTGTCGAACGATGCATTGAACGCACGGGGATTCTTCGGTGACGAAAGCGACCTTCGCAAGAACGAGTTCGGGGCATATGTCGGCGGTCCCTTCATCAAGAACAAGACCTACTTCACGTATCACTACACCCGGCTTGCATTGCGCTCAGGAGCCCAGTCTGGGTTCGGTGGCTCCACGCCTGTTGACGCGTTCAAGCAAGGCGATTTCCAACAACTGTTGACGGGGCAGCCGGTGGCGGTCGACGCCCTTGGCCGCGCCATGTTCGAAGGCCAGCTCTACGACCCCGCCTCTACCCGAGCCTTGCGGGGCACGCCCGTGCGCGATTCGTTCGCGAACAACCTGATTCCGGCCGGTCATCCGATGCGCAGTCGAGTGGCTTCGAGCGTGATGCCGCTCATGGTGCGGCCTGAGCGCCCCGGCCTCGAGTTCAACGTCCAGGGTCGCCCGACCGGCGACCAGACATGGAGCCTGGACTCCGCGAGCCACCATTTCCGCCTCGACCACACGTTCAAACCCTCAGTTCGGGCATCGCTGACCTTCAGCCGGACCAGCCATCCAGCTGTCCGGAATTGTGGCGGCGTGGATGGTTGTCGGGCTTCCTTCGATCCGATCGAGCGTCCTCAATTGAATGCTGACTATTTCGGCACGGGCATTTATGAGGACATCACGACCCACCACGTCCGCCAAAGGCTCGATTGGATTGCTTCGCCGAATCTGCTGAACCAGTTCACTGTGGGGTACGACGAGTTTCACGTGACTGGGCATTCGCTTTCAGCCGGGGCAGATTGGCCCGGCAGGCTCTGGGGGCCTGGTGGGAATGGACTGCTCGAGACCGGCGCCGGACCGCCCGCGATGGACTTCACGGGAAACACGCGATACTCTCCGCTGGGGAACGGGTGGGGGCGCTCGGGATTCAGGGCAAACCACGAATATGGCGTCGCGAACGACCTTACTTGGCAAGCTGGACGCCATACGCTCAAGCTTGGCGGCGAGTACCGCCTGCACATCTATCCGTTCCGAGGCTGGGCAAACAACGTCGCCGGCCGTTTCAATTTCCACAGAATCCACACGGGAGGATTCGATGCGCAGGGGAACAATCGCGCAAGCACGGGCGATCCGTTCGCGTCGTTTCTCCTCGGCCAAGTAAACTCGACCCATTTCGAGATTCCCGATCTGCCGACCATGATCGAGAACTTCATTTCCTGGAGCATTGTCGATCAGTACCGGTTCACGGATCGTTTGACGGTCACGCTAGGACTGCGGTTTGATTACCAGACCGCGATCAGGGAACGAGACAACAACATGTCGACGTTCGATCCCAGCGTTCCGAATCCGGGCGCCGACGGGCGTCTCGGAGCGATGATCTTCGCCGGGCACGGCCCGCATCGGACAGGCACGCGGACACTGGAGTCACCTCCAAGGGATGCATTCGGTCCCCGGGTCGGGTTCGCGTATCGCCTGGGCGACCATACAGTTGTTCGCGGCGGATACGGGATCTACTACTCCCGTGTGCCCCACGCCCGGTTCGCTGCGGTGAACACCTTGGGCTTCAAGATCCATGCAACCGCAATTGACTTAAGCAACGGCCAGCACGCTGCCTACTTTCTCGATGACGGCATTCCGCAAGACAACGTCGTCCTGCCTCCGTCGATCGACCCTTCCATTGGCAACAACACGTCGACGGTGGCAGTCACTCGCGACCGCACGACGCTTCCCCGCGTGCAGGATTGGTCGTGGGCCATCCAGCGGCAAGTGACGCGCACAGCGTCTGTAGACTTGGGCTATTCGGGAAACCGGGGAAGCCGCCTGATCACCGATCGCCACGTTCTCGGCCCGGCTGCCAACGCCAACGCACCCACGATTCTGGAGCTAGGTTCCCGTACCCTCGGCGCTCCAGTGCGTGCCGGGGTTGCCAATGCTGCCGGCGTCGCCATGCCATATATGGGCTTTGGCGGTTCAGTCGCCCAGGCGTTGCGCCCGTTCCCGCACATGCTGGATATCGGCTATCTGAATGTACCTGCGGGCAACAGCTTCTTCCACTCGCTGCGGACGGCGATCGAGAAGCGATTCGCGACCGGCGGCCACTTTCATGCGACCTACGCCTGGTCCAAGCTCACCGGAATGGGGGCGGGAATCGTCCGTCCCACGGATGGACTGGGACACGGCCCGCAGAATCCGACAGACACCCAGTCTCTCGAACGCGGGTTGAGCGCAGATGATGTGCCCCACCGCGTTTTTGCTGCCTTCACGCACGAGGTTCCAATCTACCGCCAGCGAAGGTCCGGGTTGGCGGCGAAGGTGCTCGGCGGATGGACCGTGTCCGGCATCGTTCGTGTCGCTGCCGGTACCCCGGTCAATATCGTCATGGCCAACGATTTGGGACCCTTCCTGTTCAACGGGCAAAAGCGGCCGGACATCCTTAGCAATCGTGTCAGTGTGGACCACGGGGGATCTTTCGATGCGGCCACGGATAGCTTCTTTGACCGCTCGGCGTTTGCGGATCCGGGCCCGCTGCGATTCGGCAATGCATCCAGGACGATGGGCTTCGCAAGAGGCTTCAACAACCTAGCCGAGGACCTGGCTCTATTCAAGGACGCCCGGCTCGGTCACAAGCTGAAGCTGCGGTTCGAAACGCAGGTCGGCAACGTGTTCAATCGCGTCGTGCTGTGCGACCCGAACCGGAACTGGAGTTCTCAATCATTCGGGCGAGCATCCGCCCAGTGCAATTCGCCCCGCTCTGTCCAGTTCGGGCTGCGGCTCGATTTCTGACGCCTCCCGCCGACAATCCGCAAGAGCAGGGTTTCAGAACTCTTCCTCGACCACAGAGGCTCCGAACATGAGGCTTGCCTGACCTGGAGTTCAATTCACTTCCGTGGACTGCACGGACTAGGCTGACGAATTCGCCATCGCGGAATCGCTGGCGCGCCGCCCTCTCCCCAGCGATTGCCTCGGTTGCCGGAGCGTCAATTCGCCACGAAGTTGACTAGCCGGTCAGGTACCGCAATCACCTTTCGAATCGTCTTGCCCTCGATGAAGGCGCGGATGCGCTCGGTTTCGCGCGCGCGTTGGGAGAGTTCCTCCCCAGGCAGGCCTTTCGGGACGGTCAGTCGGTCGCGGAGCTTGCCATTGACCTGGACGACGACCTCCACGTTGTCTTCGCTGGCCAGTTCAGAGTCCGCGGCTGGCCACTCGGCATCCAGTATCGGGCCTTCTTGACGCAGCAGATACCACAGTTCGTCGGCTAGGTGGGGAGCGAACGGGCTTAGCAGCAGCGTGAGGCCCTGCATCCCAGCCTGCATTACCCCGGGAGACAGTTTGGTCTCCAGCGCGTGAAACTCATTGGTGAGTTCCATGATCGACGCGATCGAGGTGTTGAAATGCCAGCGGGACTCGAAGTCGGCGGTCACGCGCCTGATCGTCTGATGCAGTTTGCGCAGGGCTTGCCGGTCCGCATCGCCTTGGATGTCCGTGCTGGCGGCGACACCCTCCCTGGCATTGCGGGAAATGAACCGATGGACTCGCTTCAGGAACCGCGACATTCCTTCCACGCCTTCGTCCTGCCAGTCGAGGTCTCGATCCGGGGGCGCGGCGAATAATGCAAACATCCGCGCCGTATCGGAACCGAAGCGCTCCACGAGTTCGTCGGGGCTAACGACGTTCCCCAGATTCTTTGACATTTTCCGCCCGTCCCGGATCACCATTCCCTGGGTGAACAGCCGCCGGACTGGCTCGTCCCAGTCGATCAGTCCCAGGTCGCGCATGACCTTCGTGAAGAACCGGCAGTAAATCAAGTGCAGGACTGCGTGCTCGACTCCGCCGATGTACTGGTCGATAGGAAACCATGCCGCTGCCCGAGCCGTGTCAAACGGGGCCGCCGGGTTCCGGGCATCTGCATAGCGGTAAAAATACCAGCTCGAGTCCACGAACGTATCCATCGTGTCCGATTCGCGCTCGGCTTTCCCGCCGCACTCTGGGCAGGGGACGTGAACAAACTCCGGGACGCTCTCGAGGGGCGACGCGCCCTTGCCGGTCAGTTCAACGCCGTCCGGCAGCAATACAGGCAGATCCTCGTCCGGAACCGGCACTACGCCGCATCGACTGCATCGGATCATCGGAATCGGCGTTCCCCAGTAGCGCTGGCGCGAGACGCCCCAATCGCGCAGGCGGTACGTGATAGCCGCTTGCCCGAACCCTTCGGTTTCCGCGAGAGCGCTCATGCGCTTGATGGCATCCTTGCTTTCAAGGCCGCTGAAGCGGCCTGAGTTCTCCACGACGCCGTAATTGGCGAAGGCGTCCCGCATGGTCTCTTCCGAGGCGAGCTCGCCGTCGGACGGCCTGATGACCGGTACGACCGGCAGGCCATGCTTCCGGCAGAACTCGAAGTCCCGCTGGTCATGCGCGGGGACGGCCATGATTGCTCCGGTGCCATAAGTCATCACGACGAAGTTGCCAACCCAGATCGGAACCTCTTCGCCGCTGTAGGGGTTGATCGCAAACCGGCCTGTTGGGAACCCTTCCTTCTCGAGATCGTCAGGCCTCTTCGTCGCTGCGGCCGCCGCCATTTCCTGTCCGCGTACACCGAAGCCGAATTCTGCCACCAGAGGGTGCAGCGGGGCCAGAATTAGGCAGGTTGAGCCGAATATCGTGTCGACGCGTGTCGTGAAGACGCGAATCTTCTCACCGGATTCCTTGAGCGTGAAGTCGACTTCGGTGCCCGTTGACCGCCCTATCCAGTTGTGCTGCATCGTCAGCACGCGCTCGGGCCATCCGCCCTGCAACTCGCCTAGCGATTCGAGCAGTTCATCCGCGTAGGCCGTTGTCCGGAAGAACCACTGCTCGCGCTCTTGCTGCGAAACCGGCGTGTCCTCATGCCGCCAGCAGCATCCGTTCACCACCTGTTCGTTGGCGAGCACGGTGGCGCACTCGGGACACCAGTTCACGGTGGCGTTCTTGCGGTAGGCAAGGCCTTTCTCCCACATGCGCAGGAAGAGCCATTGGTTCCAGCGGTAGTACTCGGGTTCGCAGCTCGATATCTCGCAGTCCCAGTCGTAGCTAAAGCCGAACGTCTTCAGCTGGCGCTTCATCGCGTCGATGTTCGACCGTGTCCATTCCCGCGGGTCCCGCTTGTTCTTGATTGCTGCGTTCTCAGCCGGCAGGCCGAACGAATCCCACCCCATGGGGTGCAGCACACGGAATCCCTGCATCCGCTTGTACCGGGCCAGCGCGTCTCCGATGGTGTAGTTCCGCACATGGCCCATATGCAACACGCCCGATGGGTAGGGCAGCATTTCCAGGACGTAGTACTTGGGCTTGTCTAGGTCGGTCCCCGTGCTGTAGACGCCGTTACGCTCCCAGTATTGCTGCCACTTTGGCTCGACTTCGTGCGGCCGATAGGGCTTCTCCGCCATATCTTCAGAGTAGCCTTCTCGAGCGCCGTCCTCGCGCCGGTCCTTGAGACTCCACTTCTACCGAAGCCCTGCCAGCCCGTTCCGCATGGCGTTCCGCGCCGTGATCCCACCAGCGTGGATTCCGCGGTTGCCCAATAACGTTCAGGCGGCGGCAAGCAGCTTCGACAGGCGAGCAACCTCGCCCGGTTTCGCGGCCGCGATATCGTCACTCTCGAAGGGGTCCAGCTCGCGATCGTATAGCTGCCGCCCTGCCGCTCCGTAGCCTTCTACCAGCTTGTAGCGATGGTCCTGCACGAACCTCCACAAGCCGGATCGGATCGTGAGCGCGGAATGGGAATAGCCCCTGTGTTCATCGGTGACGTTCTCTAGGAGCGGACGGAGCGATTGGCCATCCTGATAGGCCAGCTCCCCGGCCTCGCCGTAGTCCATGAACGTCGCCGTCAGATCGATCAGGCTCGCCATTGCTTCGTTATCGAAGCCTTCGCGGATGCCAGGTCCAGCGATGCAGAGCGGCACACCGGCTGAGGCGTGAAACGGAACGCTCTTGCCCCAAAGCCCATGGTCTCCGAGCATTTCCCCGTGATCGCTTGAGTACACGATCACGGTGTTGTCGTAGTCGCCGCGCTGCTTGAGGACGTCCACAAAGACCCCCAGCCAGCGGTCAATGTTCTCGATCATTGCCGCATAGTTCTGCCGGATTCGAACATGTTGCTCGGGCGGGAAGGGGCCGTCGTAATTGATGGGCTGCTCGAATCCGTCGATGACTCGATCCGGCCCGCGGTAGCCGCTCTCCATCCGCCGGGTGATGTCCATCGGGGGATGCGGTCCGACGAAATTCAGCACTAGGTGCCAAGGCTTGTCGTCGGGCGCCCTATCAAGCTGTTCGAGTCCGTTGCGGGCGATCCAGTTGTCGCAGTACGCCTCGTCGGAGAGAAACACCGGGTCGGTTTCACCCCACCAAGTCTCCTGTCTCAGGAGGCGTTCGAGCACCTCGCCGCTCTCCTGACCGATGATCTGATTCCACTTGATCTGGCCCAAGCGCTCGAGTTCCAGTGCCCAGGACTCGCCCAGCGGAGGCTCCAGCGAGTCCAGGTAGGCGTAGTAGGGATCCTTGGGCCCGATCGGATCTCTTCGATAGGCCGTCGCGCCGCCGCTCTTTCCGCCGTTGTCTATCATGTCCGAGAAGCCCCAGGCGTCCATGCTGCCTTTGCCGTCGCGGCCCCAGGAATAGTCTCCCTTGTGGAGGTCGAGCTTCCCGCATCCCATCACGTGATAGCCGCTATTGCGCAGCGCCTTGTAGTAGGTCAGCCGGTCGGTGGGGAAGTTCTCGCTGTTGTCGGTTAAGCCGCAGCGCTCGTAGATGCTCCCGGAAGCGAGACAGGCCCGGGACGGTCCGCACACTGGCGAGTCGACGATGGCGTTCGAAAAAGAGACGCCTCGCTTGCGAAGCGCGGCAAGGTTGGGCGTCGGGACCGGAACGCCTGCGTTCCATTCCACCCAGTCCGAACGGTGCTGGTCAGGGAAGAAGAACAAGAAGTTCGGTCTAGTGGTTACGTGTGGACCGGGAATGGCTTGGCAGCCACCCAGCGCCGCGAGGCTACTTGCGCCGGTAAGAAACTCCCTGCGAGTTGTTGGCATTGCACGGACAGTATACGGCTATGGCGGACTGGAGTTGACCGTGCTATCCGTCGTCATGAGCCCCGAAGGCGTTGCCAGGCGCTCATTCCGGGACGCTGGCACAGCCTCGCCGCTAGACTGGCCGCAGGACCTCCTTCATCCACTCGAAGTTCCTCCGTGTCGCTGCGACACGGTCCTCGGCAGGATATGCGAACTCGATATGCGCCGGTATCTTCCACGCCTTGTCTCTCAGGAGCTGGAGTATCTCCCGCAGTGGTGTGTCGCCGTCACCGAAGGGCACCTTCGGACCGTCGTTTCTGGTGCGGTCCTTCATGTGCAACGAGTAAATCCTTTCGTGGCGCTCGCGGATGAATGTCAGGGGATCGAGTCCCGCGGCGGTGAAGTGCCCGGTGTCAAGATTGATCCCAAGGTAATCGGAAAAGCCTTCGAGACCCCGGCGAAAGTCTTCCGGCGTGGCGAACTCGTCTGGTCTGATGCCGGCGTGATTGTGAAACGCGACTCGAATCTTGTAGTGCCGCGCGAATCCGTCGATCCGAGCAGCAGTCGAAACGTTGCTCGACGATGTGATCAGGTCCATACCAAGCGCTCGTGCCATCTGGAAGGCGCGGTCGATCTCGGCCTCGGTCCAATCGTTCCGAATGCTGATATTGAATGCCGACAGGTGAATGTTCTTCGCGTCGAGGATGCTCCTAGCCCGGTGCAGTGCATTCAAGTCGATCCCGAGCCGCCATGCGCGTAGCTTCTCCCGATCGCGCCGAAACTCTCTTAGAGGTTCGATGTGCCCGCTCCACATTTCAAGCGAACCCGCTCCAACTTGGACCAGGCCGGCGACCATGGCGTCGAACGGACGATCGTTGAAACACCAGCTCTGGACGCCAAGCTCGACGCCCTGATAGAACCGAGCAGGCCCCTCTGTTGCGCCAAGCGCGGCTGCGGCAGCCCCGCCAAGAAACAGTCTGCGCGAGTGTCCTGCCATCAATCCCGCTGCTCGCGGTCCGCCGTGATTATAATCCGAGTTCATGCCCTACGTTCTGCCCTTGCTGCTGCTGGCGTTTGCATTGGACGCTGCGGCCCAGCCAACCAACATCCTGATATTCATTGCTGACGACCAGGGCGAAGGCGACCTCTCAATTTACGGGCATCCCGCCTTGCGCACGCCCAACATAGACCGCCTCGGCCGCGAAGGGATGCGTTTCGACAACGCCTTCCTGACGATCTCTTCATGCAGTCCCTCCCGCTCAAGCATTTTGACAGGCCGCTATCCCCACTCGACAGGCGCTGAGGATCTGCACATGCCGTTGCCTGCCGACCAGCGGACGATCGCGCGCCGGCTCAGCGACGAGAACTACTACAACATGGCGGTCGGCAAGTGGCACCTCGGCGATGCCGAGAAGGCCCATTGGGAGGTCGTAGTGGACTGTCCCGGCAAGGAGACCGGCGTCCAGGCGATCAAAGCGCTCTCGGAGCGTCCCAATGACCGCCCCTTCTTCTTCTGGGTCGCATCGAAGGATCCGCACCGCCCATTCGACGAGAACGCCATTGCGAGCCCTCATGATCCGGCTGATGTGGTGGTTCCGCCGTACCTTCCAGATCACCCTCTCATCCGTCGCGACCTAGCGCTCTACTACGACGAAGTGACCCGGTTTGATGCCCATGTTGGTGAAATCGTGGCCGAGCTAGAGCGACAGGACGTGCTCGACAAGACCCTGATTGTGTACATGTCGGACAACGGCATGCCCTTTCCGCGGGCAAAGACCACGCTCTACGACGCCGGGATTCGCACGCCGATGGTCGTTCGGCTACCAGGAACGGTCCCTACGGGAAGCGTCCAAAAGGGTCTGTTCAGCGTCGTGGACCTTGCTCCGACGCTACTCGATGTTATCGGCCATGAGCTCGATTCCGCACAGGGAGTGAGCCGTGCCGAAATGCTGCGCGACGCTGAAGCACCCGGCCGTGATGCGATCTACGCCGAAGCGAACTGGCATGACTTCGAGCAGTTTACGCGCGCTGTGCGAACAGAGCGCTTCCTGCTCATTCGGAACTACTACTGGCAGAATCCCTTGTGGAACAGCGTTGATTCCATCAACTCAATCAGCTGGAATGGGTATCTCCAAATGCAACGCTCGGGGCGGTTGACCGACGCTCAGAAGTTCATCTTCCTCGAGCCGCGTCCATACGAAGAGCTGTACGACCTGCAGGTCGATCCGGTCTCGCTTCAGAACGTCGTCGACGATGCCGTTTATCGGGTCGAACTGAACCGGCTGAGGTCACTGCTTGACAACTGGCGGGTCCAGACCGGCGACGTCATGCCTGCTCGACCCCGCCGTGACGGATGGACTCGCGACGGGATCCCGCTGCCGCACAACCATCCTTGGTACGAACGCTACATCGAAGCTGGCGGGCGGAGCAGCTTCGAGAAGTTCTAGGGTGCGCCGAGGGACTGGCGAACGCTTGCAAGCCCATGGGCTTGGCAGTTGGCCACCGGACTGTAGAATGAGCGTCTGCGCCTGCGCCCGGCGCGCTGGCAATAACCCTGCATCATCATGGCCGGATCCCGCCAAGCTTGCCGTCCGACGGTTCCTATCCGAAACGTGGAGCACGCCGATCTGGCCTCTGTGCTAGCCCTCAACGAGCAATCCGTCCCGGCGGTGAACAGTCTGACCGCGGAGCAGATGGAGTGGTTCGTTGGCGAATCGGCCAGCTTCCGCGTCGCCGTGCTGTCATCCTCGATCGCGGGGTTTCTGATCTGCCTGCCTCCCGAGGCACCCTACAGCAGCCCGAACTTCCGCTGGCTGAACCAGAGATACGCGGATTTCCTATATATCGACCGGATCGCGGTTGCGTCGGCATTCCGGCGTCGTGGCGTGGCCAACGCCTTGTACAAGGATGCTGCCGCGTCGGCCCCAGAGCGCTACCGCATGCTCGCTTGCGAAGTGAACGTGCGGCCCCGGAACCGCGAATCCCTGGGTTTTCACGACCGCCTTGGATTCGAGCCGGTTGGCACGCAGGATCACGGCCTCGTAAAGGTCCAGTACATGGTTCGGCCCCTCCCGCTATAGGCGGATGCCGCTCGTGCCCGGTATCCGGTGCACGCCACAGAATATTCGCCAAGCGCGGGTGGAATTGGGATCAAACGTCCCCTGAACGCATCCGATCGGCCATGTAATCTGTTGCGCGCCATGCGAATGCCAAGATGCTGAGCGTTGGGTTCTTTTCGGTCGGCGTCGGGAACGCGCTGCCATCCACCACGAACACGTTGGGCACTTCGTGCATTTGCATGAATCCGTTCAGCGCGGACTGCTTCGGATCGTCTCCCATCCTGCAAGTGCCGTGCTCGTGGATTGCCGCGCCCAGCTCGTCCAAGTCTCCTCGGTTGTACGGTAGCGGCTCGGCCTTCATCGAATGCAGGATCTCCTCGACTGTGTCGTACATCCGCGGGACCATCTTGCGCTCGTTCTCGCCCAGCTTGTACTCGATGCGGATGGTTGGCACTCCGAACCTGTCGTTGCTGGTTCCTTCGACCGTGACTCGGTTGTGCCTGTAAGGCAGCACTTCGCCGTATGGATGCAGCTGGATGTAAGCGGGGTAGCGCTTGCGGATCTCAGTTTTCAGGTCGAGCCCGAAACCCGGAAGATGCTTGGCGAACTGGGCGCTCGTGCCGCAACCAATGCCCCATAGCTGGATCCCGAAGCCCCGCAAGTAGTCGCGTTTCTCGTCCGGGCTCTCGAAACGCGGGATATAGATGTGGCCGCCAGAGATGCCGTCGTCGTTCGTGGCCGGCCTGCCGAACAGCTGAGGTGCGAATGCGTAAACGTGGAAGCGGAACTGCTCGCATAGGTAGCGCCCGATCACGTCGGAGCCGTTGCCCAGACCGTTCGGGTGGGCCTGCGACTTGGAGTTCAGCAGGATCCGTGTGGAGTCGATCGCCGATGCGGCGACAATCACTCGCTTGGCCGGGACGGTGCGTTCCTCGCCGGTGAGGCGTTCAAAATACCGCACTCCGCTCGCCTTGCCGTCGTCTCCCGTCAGAACGTGGGAGACGATAGCGTTCTTCGTAAGCGTTAGGTTGCCAGTCTCGAAAGCGGCTGCCAGCAGGTAGTCGGGCGAGTTGAAGAACGCTCCGATGTCGCACCCGCTTCCGCAAGCCCCGCAGTAGTGGCACTTGGCGCGGCCGTGATGCTCCTGCGTCAGCACGGCGCGGCGCCCTCGGACCACCGTATAGCCGGCCTTTTCCGCGCCCTTCTTCAGAAGGACTTCCCCGCAACGCAGGTTTGGGGACGGCAAGTGGTGCTGGGAGCCCGGCAGAAACTTCGAATCGTCATCCCCCCCACAAACGCCGATCAGCTTCTCCACGTTGTCGTAGTACGGAGCGATGTCGCTGTACCGCACGGGCCAGGGGATTTCCCATCCGTCGATCGCTGGCTCCGAGAAGTTCAAGTCGCCGTACCGTAGCGAGACACGTCCCCATATATTTGTCTTTCCTCCGACGCCCCAGACTCGCCGCAGCAGGAAGCTTTGGCCCTCGGGGGTCTCGTACGGGCTCTCTCGCAGCGGCAGGGATTCGAAAGCCGGGCCGCGCTCGCCTTGCTTGCGGCGTTCCCGCGCCTCCCAAGGCTTGACGTGGGACCAGTAGCTCGCCGGGTCGAAGGAATCGCCTGCTTCGAGAATAAGGACCTTCACGCCCTTGCGCGTTAGGTTCCAGGCGGCCATCCCGCCGGCAGCGCCGCTTCCGATGACGACGACGTCGTAGTCAGCAGCCGCCATCACCCGGCGTCCTCGATGTCGTGCTCGTGAGTGCAGCCCGGAAACTCGGCCAGGTAGGTGTTGCCTTGGTAGCCCAGTTCCTGCACCAGCCCCACCTCGGTTGAGTAGTAGGCATCGATCGTGAGATTCTTGAGCGTCTCGAAGAACTCCCTGTCGGCCTCCGACGACTCGCTAATCCGAGTGAGCGTGTCGATCTGCTGCTGTGAGGTCATGCTCTCGAAACCGGACTCGCGCAGCCGTTCGAGACCCTGCTGCAGTGTGCCCGCCAAGGAATCGTCATCGGCCAGATGCTCGTCAATCATCGCGTGTACGCCGACCGCTTTCGCTCCCGGTGTGTCGGAGGGAGGAAGGATCAGGTCCGCGAGCGTTCCAAGCAATTCGTAGTCAGCCTTTGAGAAGGTGGTCGGCTGATATGGCTGCTGGGCGGGAAGGGAAGTGGCGGAGAGCCCGGCCGCGATCGATACCAAGGCTTCCCGGCGCGTCGTTCTGAGCATTCGATCTCGATTATACGGCTTGCCGGTCCGTGGCGATGTATGATTGCCGAATGGTGGAACCCGGCGTCTCCTTGGAACAGAAGCGCGTCACCCGGCGAGACGATTGCATCACATTTCTGGGTGGGGACGTGCGCCCGTCGCTTTCGACACCGGCGATGATTCAATGGATGGAAATCTGCTGCCGCGACGCGATTCTCCCGCACCTGGATGAAGGCCAGGACAGCGTTGGCGTCAAGGTGGATATTGAACATCTGGCAGCCACGCCAATGGGGCAGCAAGTCATGTACACCGCCACGGTAGTCACAATCGAAGGACGTCGCGTGCGTTTCCGTGTCGAGGCATCAGACGGCTCGGAGACGCTGGGTCAGGGCGTTCACGACCGCTACGTGATTGACGTCGAACGCTTCGCCGCGAGGCTCCGAAAGAAGTTCGGTTAGCCGGGAGCCGCGCAACGCCACCGCTGTCTCGCAGCGCTGGCGGGTTAGTGGGCCGGCAGGTCGCTGCTGCCGGTCAAGTGGATATCGATCGCGCGAGCTGCCTTGCGCCCTTCCGCGATCGCCCAAACAACCAGTGACTGGCCCCGGCGAGCGTCGCCCGCGGCGAAGACTTTTGGCACTGAGGTCTGGAATTCCCCGAATCCGGCTTCTACGTTTCCCCGACCGTCTCTCGCGACTCCGAGCTGTTCCACAGCGCCCTCATGGACCGGATGCACGAATCCCATGGCTAGCAGAACCAAGTCGGCGGGAACTTCGAATTCAGAACCCGGCACTTCCTCGAACTTGAAGGGACGTCTGCCTGTGACAGGGTCCGGTTCAGGCCACTTCAGGCGCACTGCCTGCAGTGCCTTGACATTGCCCTTGCCATCCCCGATGAATTCCTTCGTGTTGATGGCGTAGTCACGGACATCGCCTTCTTGGTGGGAACTCTCGACCTTGAACGTGAAAGGCCAGTTTGGCCAAGGCATCGCGCCCGGCTCGTCCCTGGAGAGCGGCGGTTTGGGTAGGAGTTCGAACTGGTGGATGCCGATTGCCCCTTGCCGCCGGGAGGTCCCAAGACAATCCGCGCCCGTGTCGCCACCGCCGATGATGACGACATTCTGGCCCTTGGCGCTCAGGTCGAAATTCGGGTCAATCGCCCGGCCAGCCACGCGTCGATTCTGTTGCGGCAGAAAGTTCATCGCGAAATGAATTCCGTTCAGTTCGCGGCCGGGAATCGGTAGATCGCGCGGATGCTCCGAACCGATGCACAGCAGGACCGCGTCGTGTTCGGCGAGCAGTTTCTGCGCCTCGATGCGGATGCCGACATGTATGCCGCAACGAAACTCGATACCCTCGGCTTCCATCTGCTTGACGCGCTGCTCAACCAGATGCTTTTCCATCTTGAAGTCCGGGATGCCGAGTACTAGCAGGCCGCCTGGCACTTCGCTTTTCTCGTAGACCGTGACAGTGTGCCCGGCGCGGTTGAGCTGCTGGGCTGCCGCCAGGCCGGCCGGGCCCGAGCCGACCACGGCGACCTTCTTTCCGGTGCGGTTCTGGGGGATCTCGGGCTTGATCCAGCCTTCTTGCCATCCCCTGTCCGCGATAGCTTTTTCAATGGACTTGATGGAAACGGGATCGTCGTTGATGCCGAGCACGCACGCGGATTCGCACGGCGCGGGGCAAATTCGACCGGTGAACTCCGGGAAGTTGTTTGTCGAGTGCAGCACGCGCAACGCTTCGGCCCAGCGGCCGTGATAGACCAAGTCGTTCCAGTCGGGGATGATGTTATTGACGGGGCAGCCGGTATGGCAGAACGGGATGCCGCAGTCCATGCAGCGGGCACCCTGTACCTTGAGCGCGGGCTCGTCGAGCCGGTCCATGACCTCGCGCCAGTCCTGCAGGCGCTTGCCCACTTCTCGGTAGGGCGTCGCCTGGCGCTCGAATTCCATGAATCCAGTGACTTTGCCCATATCGATCTCTTCCCCGTGCCTCCCAGGCGGGAGCACCGGTTCCAGTCAGCCAACGCAATCCACGTCCCGCGAGAGGTTGGAATGAGAGCTGCCGCCTAGCCCTCGTCGGGGACCGGGGAATCGGGCATTGCGAAATGGCTATGCCCGGCCTGTAGCACTAGGATACCGATTTCCTGGTGGCCTTGCTGTGCCTCGCACGCGGGCCGGCCAGCGTGGACTCCTCGAACCCGCGCCGCAACAGGGCTCGCTCGGGCGTGCGAGTCCCGAATCCCACGCCGCCGCCACGGGGGGAGCGGAGCCTCCAGAGCTTCCAGCCCCTCCGACGGCGCATCCCGGTGGCCTCGTCCATCCCGAGGTCCCAAGCGAGACTCTCCTCGGCCAATACTTGCGAGTCCCCCCGACTCTTTTCTCTCCGGTGCACCTCGTAACCGTGGAAAGGAGCGGCAATACGAATCCGTCCAGTCTCGGTAGGGAAGCGCGACGCTGTGGGCCCTCTGGCTACAGCCACCGGGGCTGGCACGAGGGCCCAGAGACCGTCGCGGTTTTGGAGTGGCTACGCTCTCGGTAGGGATCGCCTGCCGAGGATGCGGCCGTCCTTTGCGACCCGGAGGAGAGCCGGCGGGTTCAGGAATCGTTCTGCGCCAGTCGCCAAATAGGAATGCCATCACGCGAATTGAAGATGGTTCGGGATGGAATTGTAGCGGTGCGCACCCTCCGGGAGATTGATGTCCGGAAGTAGCATCTCGTGACTTACGATCCCCAAAAACCAAGCGGAGATCGAGATCGCTCGCTGCGGCGCTCTTGGACCCATGCACGGACGTCTTTGCTTGACTTCGGGATTGCTCTTCCGCCACGATTAACGCCTCTCTCGCCACGGCTTGTTAGGTTGGGCGGGTTGCGGCGATTGCTGCCTAGGTTTGTCTCGGTGCGTTTCCTGAGGATTCTTGTCTGGTGCGTTGTTGGGGTTGTGGTGCTCGCAACCGCGGCGAGTTTCCATCCGACGGTTAGGAGCGTTTACCGCGCTATCCGTCCGTCCACCAGCTATGACACTGGCCCGCCACAGCTACCGAGTCTCTCTGACCCCGCTGTCCTAGTGTTCAGCAAGACCAACGGCTTCCGGCACGCGGACGCGATTCCTGCTGGCGTGGAGGCGCTCCAAGCCGCCGCCACGCGGCGCGGATGGTCACTGTTTCACACAGAGAACGGAGCCGTGTTCGATGCCGACTTGCTCTCCCGCTTTCGCGCGGTCGTCTGGCTGAATGCTAGCGGGGCGCCGGTGAACGACACCCAGCGCGAGGCGCTGCGGAGTTGGCTGGAGTCAGGCGGTGGGTTCGTCGGCGTCCATGCGGCACTCGATGATTCGCACGCCTCTTGGGAGTGGTACGTGCGTAACGTCAGCGGCACGCGGTTCATTGGCCATGCCATGGGACTGCTGCCGGCGACCATTCACGTGGAGCGACAAGATCATGTCGCCTGTCGGGACTTGGATTCCAATTGGAATCGGGTTGACGAGTGGTACTCGTTCGATCGCAGCGTGCGCGGCGACCCGGGCGTCGAAGTCCTGGCATCTCTTGACGAGTCCACTTACGAACCGCGGCTGAAACTGCTCTGGATGGATGAGGATCTCTCGATGGGCGACCATCCCATCATCTGGACTCGCCGCGTCGGAAACGGCCGCGCTTTCCTGTCGGCGCTGGGGCACTGCGCGGAGTCGTACCAGGAGCCCAAGTACAGAGCCGTGCTGGAAGGGGCGATCGAGTGGGTCATCGATTCGGATGAGCCCGTGAGTCAATGAAGCCTGGTTGCATCCGGCTCCGCCCGATGCGTCCGCCCCTCTCCAGCTAGCAGTGATATTCTGCCCGCCGGGGCACTCGGACCCTCGGCAACGATGACCGGCCGGCATGCGAAGATGTGCCCATGATTCGTCCCGCGCTCGTATTGGCATTGCCCCTATTGCTCCAAGCGGGTGATTCGGGGTTTGTAGAACACGTGGTCGAGAGCGAACTTCCTTCGGGCTACCAAGTGCTGGCCACAGATCTTAGCGGCGACGGACGCCCTGACATCATAGGTCTGTCCCAACGATCCGAATCGCTGTATTGGTACGAGAACCCAGGCTGGGAACGTCGGGTCATCGTGTCCGGCATGCAAGGCATGATTTCTCTTGATGCCGCCGATGTGGACGGAGACGGCACGGTCGAGATCGCGCTGGGAACGCGCTTCGGCCAAACCGACGAGACGAGTGAGGGACGGGTGTACATCCTTCGCCGGCGGGGCGGCGTTCCGGACCCATGGGAAGCGAGCGAAATCGACCGGCTCCCGACGACTCACCGTTTGCGTTTCTTGGACTTCGACCGGGACGGCGTTCCGGAGCTGCTCAACTCACCCCTCACCGGTCCCGGTTGCCGCAAGCCGCTATTCGAGTGCCAAACACCGATTGCCTACTACGAGCCAAGCGACTGGAGTCGGCACTACGTAACGCAGCATCTTGATGGCGTGGTTCACGGGATGCGCGACGCCGATTGGGATGGGCCCACCGTGCTTTCCGCGTCGATGGGCGGCGTCGACCGCTTCCGCCCGGACGGTGCCGGTGGCTGGACTCGGATGCACCTCGCGGACGGGGCTGTTTCCAACCGTCCCGGCAACGGTGCCAGCGAAGTCAGGGTCGGGCGGGCGGCGGAAGGACGGTTCCTGGCCACGATCGAGCCGTGGCACGGCAATCAGGTGGCTGTGTATTGCTGCGAGGGCCGTGGCTTCCTCGACCGCAGGGTGATCGACAGTTCGCTGAACGACGGGCATGTGCTGAACGTTGCCGATTTTGACGGCGACGGCTTGGACGAGGTGCTGGCGGGCATGCGCGGAGAGCCACAACGGCTAACTTTCTACAAGCACGGCCCGGATGGCTGGACTAGGCAAGTGATCGATGACGGCGGAATTTCGGCAGCCGGCTGTGATATTGCCGACTTCGACGGGGACGGCGATGCCGATATCGTCTGTATCGGAGCCCGAACCGGCAACATCAAGTGGTACGAAAACCGAATCCCAGACCGGGGTCCGTAGTTTGAATGGCGGCCGCCTGCAAACTAGGGGCCAGTAGGGGCGAAGTGGAGTGACGCTGAGTTGATGCAATAGCGTCGACCGGTCGGCAGCGGGCCGTCATTGAACACATGCCCGAGATGCGCCCCGCATCGATTGCACTCCACGGCGCGCCTTCGCAGGCCCCAGCTGTAGTCCCAAGTGATGCGGACATTCGTCTCCGCGACTGGCCATCGGAAGCTGGGCCACCCGGTTTGCGAGTCATACTTTTGGGCCGACGCGAACAGAGGTGTCCGGCATCCGATGCACAGGTAGACACCGGGCTCGTAGAAATCGTCGTACTTTCCACTGAAAGCCGGTTCCGTGGCTCCGCGGCGCGTCGTGGAAAAGGTTCTTGGCGACAGACCCAGTCTCCATCCCGCATCATTGCGCACGATTCCAGGCACTAGACGACGCCCGGTCACCGTGCCGGCGTCATCGGTCTCGGCGATCCAGACCGGCGGCCCAAACGTCACCAAAGGCGGTTCAACCGACATGCTGAATGTCGGGATATTGCAGCTGGCTGCGAGTAGCGCAATTACGACGATGCAGATCTCGTGCGTGATGCGCATCCAACTCCGATCGGTGGCGTGACTGTGTGGCATCGCGCTCTAGCCACCTGTATTGTCACCCCATGCCGCCGAAGCGTGGCCGGAACCATCGGCTAGGAGCCTCTTAGCGCGTCACTTACCCGGTTCGGTGCCTGCGTGAGGGCTGCTGCCGAGGTCCCGTTCGATCCGACACTCTAAGCCATTGGAAAGGCAGGGCGGGATTCTGCCGTAGCTTAACGATATAATGGTGCCTTACGGAGCACTGATGCCCTATCTCCAGAACCAGTTCGAACGGAATTTCATGACCACTTCGGTCGATTACGTATTCAACTGGGCTAGGAAGTCCGCCGTCTGGCCCTTGACCTTCGGCTTGGCATGCTGTGCGATCGAAATGATCGCCTCATCCACGTCCCGGTTCGATATCGCCCGTTTCGGGGCGGAGGTTTTCCGTCCGAGCCCCCGGCAGTCGGACCTGATGATTGTTGCTGGAACAGTCACTCTGAAAATGGGACCGGTGTTGAAGCGCATTTGGGACCAGATGCCGGAGCCCAAGTGGTGCATCTCGATGGGCGCGTGCTCCTCCGTGGGGGGGCCGTTCAACACCTATAGCGTGCTTCAAGGCGTCGACAAGATCGTTCCCGTGGACGTCTATGTCACGGGATGCCCGCCACGCCCGGAAAACCTCTTCTACGCGTTGCTAAAGCTCCAGGACAAGATCGACACCATGACGACCCTCGAGCGCCGGCCGACGCGGGTTCGGTTGGACGAGGCCATGCTGGCTGACTTTCAGAAGCGCATCATGGTGGCTCAGACCCAGAACCCCGTCTAGGGCTCCCTCAGCCAGACACACGCGCTGGAAAGATCTTTCGGCGTCCTTCCACCGGGCTCTGGATGTCGCGGAAATCGAGGGGCCAATTCGACCCGAGCGAACTTTCCGGTTAGAATTGCTGCATGCAGTCGCGAAACGTGGCGGCATGTCTGGCGATCGTAGTGGCGGCTGTCAGCTTGCCTGGAGCGGTTGCCCAGATTCCCGGCTTCAAGCCGCTCCAGGGCGTTCCCCCGTTCCCGGCCGACAACCCCCCAACCGAAGCGAAGGTCCGGCTGGGCGAAGAGCTGTTTTTCGACAGCATTCTGTCGGGTAATCAGCGGCGCAGCTGCGGCACGTGCCACAAGCGCGAGCTGCTCTTCACGGACGGTCTTTCCCGGGGCTGGGGGCTGGACGAGAGCGAGCTCTCGCGCAAGACTCCCAACTTGCTCAATGTCGGGTGGCAGCGCAGCATGTTCTTCGACAGCCGTGTCAAGACATTGGAGGAGCAAGTCTCCAAGCCGCTGGAAAACCACCGCGAAATGTCGCTCGATCCGGAGGAGGGTGTTGCCCGCATTCGCTCCGACCCATTCTATGTGCGGCTTTTTGCGGCTGCCTTTCCCGGCGAGGAGATTTCGTTCAACTTGATCGCCAAGGCGATCGCGAGCTTCGAGCGGACCTTGGTCTCCTACGACAGCGATTTCGACCGCTACCTGTTGGGTGACGATGGCGCGTTGTCCGATTCTGCCAGGCGCGGGATGGAACTGTTCAGTTCGAAGGCAGGCTGCATCAAGTGCCACAACGGTCCCCTGCTGACCGATCACAAGCGCCACTACACCGGAGTTGCCGAGCGGGACGGCCACGGCATTCCCGGCACACGCTACAAGACGCAGAGTCTTCGTGACAGCCTTCGCCGTTATTCGTACATGCACAACGGGCGCATGATGAGCGTTCGACAAGTTATCGAGCACTACGACAACGGAGGATCGGCTCCTGAGGGATTCGAGGCCGAAATCCAGCCTCTCGGTCTCACCGAAGCCGAGAAGGACGATTTGCAGGCGTTCCTTGGCTCCCTCAACGGACGAGTTCACCGCGTGCCGGTCGCTTTCTCAAGGCCGAAAGCCACGGAAGTTTCCCCGTCGCCTCAGTCGCCCACCACCGCGGACTCGGGAGAGTCCGGAGCCGCCGTCGATGATCCGAGCTACCTGAATCGGTAGCACTTTCGGTTGCCAATCGATGCCGTCGCGCCCTGCCCGAGCGTCGATTCCCTTCATCCTTGCCTCAGCCTCCCCGCGCCGGGCCGAATTGCTTGCCAAGGCGGGCATTGAGTTCGATCGATGCCCGGCGGACATCGACGAATCGATGCTCTCGGGGGAAAGCCCGCATGAGTACGTGCGGCGACTGGCCGAGACCAAGGCACGGGCCGCGTGGCGCCCGGGAACCCGCTCCCTCGGGGCCGACACGATCGTTGTGCTGGGCGGCAACGTCCTCGGCAAGCCGCGTGACGAGCTCGACGCGAAGCGAATGCTGCAGCGCCTGTCGGGCCAGTGCCACAGCGTGCTGACGGGAGTCGCGGTCTTTGGTGGCGAAGCCGTGGAGTCGACGTGCGAGGAGACCCGTGTCTGGTTCCGGACTCTCTCTGATCGTGAGATCAACGACTACGTTGCCAGCGGCGAACCCCTGGACAAGGCTGGCGCCTACGGGATTCAGGGCGAGGCTGGCAGGTTCGTCGATCGGATTGACGGTTCGTACTCCAATGTGGTCGGACTGCCCGTAGAAGTTGCCGTGGCGATGCTACGCTGAAACGCCATGGGCGACCGTCCCGCTATCTCGGTGGTCATTCCGGCCCACAACGAGGAGCCGAATATCCTGCCGCTTTGCGATCGACTCGTTGCTGTCCTCGACGGCATTGGGAGATCGTTCGAGATCGTGCTCGTCGACGATGCCTCGACGGACGGCAGCGTGCAGCTGCTGCGCAACTTCACAGCGAACGAGCCCCGCTTGAAAGCAGTGTGCCTCCGGAGGAACTCTGGGCAGACCGCGGCCCTCGCGGCAGGATTCGAGGTCGCATCCGGCGAGATCGTAGTGGCTATGGACGCCGATCTGCAGCACGCACCCGAGGACATCCCTGCGTTACTTGCAAAGATCGACGAAGGCTACGATCTCGCGAATGGTTGGAGGGTAAATCGGGTTGACGGGCTATGGACCCGCCGACTGCCATCCAAGCTAGCGAATTGGATGATCCGGAAGCTCTTGGGCGTCGAGCTCCAGGATTTCGGGGGCACCTTCAAGGCGTATCGCTCGGAACTGCTCGACCAGTTGCGGCTGTACGGCGACCTCCATCGCTTCATCCCGGTGCTGGCGGCGCTTCACGGCGCCCGGATCGCCGAGGTGCCGATCGGCAACTTCGAGCGTGGGGCTGGCCGCTCCCACTATGGCTTGGGCCGCACTCGCAGGGTGCTCTTCGATCTCCTGACGGTCGCGTTCATCGCTCGCTACATGACACGGCCGATGCACTTCTTCGGTTCGCTAGGCGTGCTATGCGGCGGCGCTGGCGCCTGCGCGCTCGCTTACCTCGTGGTCAAGAAGCTCCAAGGGGTCCATATCATGCTTGAGCACGGGCCCCTGCTGATCGCTGGATCGGTGCTGGCTCTGACCGGCCTGCAACTGGCTTGCACCGGCCTGATCGGCGAAGTGCTGATGCGCACCTATTTTGAAAGCCAGAACCGCCCGATCTACGGTCTGCGCGAAATCATCGCCAACGCCGAATCGCGGCGATGAGCCCACATTGCTGGTAGGTGTCCAGCTTTCACTAGGTCTTTACACCGTCCACGATACGGACGCTTGGCGGCGGCGTCTAAACAGGTACACGCGATCGGAGGCACCACCGGGATGGAGGCTGCGACGGGACGCGAACAACCAAGAAACGAGGAAACCGCCATGAATCAAACGAAACGCACACTAGTTGTTGGCATTGCCTTGATGGCACTCTCAGCGACTGCATTTGCACAGCCCGGTCCCCGCAACAGGGGTTCTGGCCGGGTTGCTGAAGCAGCCACGGAAGCATTCGGCCTGACTGAAGAGCAGGTCGAGCAGATCCGCGAGATCCGCCAAGAGAGGCCGGAAAAAGGCCAGAGCCGAGAAGAAATCGCCACTTGGCGGGAGGGGCAGCAGGAAAAGATCCAAGCTGTCCTTACCGACGAGCAAAAGGGCAAGATCACTGAGCTGGTTGCGGCCCGCGATACGATGCGAGCGCTCGCCGGTGCTTCGGCTCTTGGCTTGGTTCCATCCGACCGAGGGGGTCCCGGGTTCGGGCCCTGGCAGAACAGAGCGCGCCAAGGTGACAACCGAACGCGTTCCGGCCGATCCCGGCGCGGAACCGATCGTGGAGCCCGCGGTAGGCGAGGGTCTGACCGTGGTGACCGAGGCCGTGGCGGATCCGATCGCGGTGACCGCGGTCGTCGCGGATCGGGTCGTCGCTAGGTCGCGCGCAATGTCCCGGCCTGCCAGGCTGCTGGACGGGCCGGACGCAATGACACTCCCTTGTGCAGCACCGGGCGGTCCCGTTTCGGGGCCGCCCCCATTGCTTGTCGGCGACCCGCAGCCCGCAGGTCCGACTCACTTCCCTGGATTCCGAGTTCGCCAGAAGGTAGTTCTCTCCTTTCGAAATCTTTACAGCCTGGCCGTGACGCCGGTCCGTTGCGCGCGTCTTTAAATGCAGGCAAGCTAGAATTGTGCCGCCGGTCGGCGGCCCGTCGCCGCAAGGAAACGAGTTCCATACGATGTTTCGCGCCATGCAAGCCGTCGCGATCGGGATGGTCGCGCTGTCGACTGCCATGACCGCATTCGCCCAGGACGGGCAGCGGCAACGTAACCGTGTGAGGGCCTCGGTCGAAGCTGCCCGAGACGCTCTTGGTCTCACGACCGAGCAGATCGACAGGATTCTCGAGATCCGCCGTGAGAGGCCTGCGCGCGGCCAGAGCGCGTGAGAGCCAGCTAGCAAGGGTCCAAAGCGTCCTGAGCGCCGACCAGAAGGCCAGATTGGCTGAATTTGGTGAGGGGGGAGAGCGAGCGTTCGCCGCAATGGGTGCTGTTGTCCTAGGCTTGACCAGGGTTTCGCGCGCGCCGCGAACCGCCGGTGCGGGGCGTGCTGGGGCCGGTCGCGGCCGACGCGGCTCCAGTGCCGGCAGTTCGGGATCCGGCGGTCGCGGTCCAGGCCAGGGTCGCGGGGGGCCTTCTCGCAGTCAATCCGATCGGGGAGGTGGCTCCGGGAGTGGCCAGGGATCCACTCCACAGAATCGCGGAGACGGCGCGGATAATCGCGACTGATCCGCCAACGATGTCCCAGCGTCGATTGCTGCGGGACGCTGACCGGACCCCAACCGCATGTGTGCAGCAAGGGGCGGCCCCGCCGGGGCCGCCCCACCACCTCGCCATGGGAGCGCTATCCTTCCGCCAAGGCTGCTTTCAGCGCGGATTTCATTGCCGTTTCGTCTGGGGACTGCCCGGTCCACATCTCAAATGCGATCACGCCTTGGTAGACCAGCATGGAGAGGCCGTCCAGTGTTGGCAGGCCACGTTTTCTGGCTGTTGCGAGCAGCCGGGTTTCCGGCGGATTGAACACGGCATCGGCGACTAGCATTCCGCCCGAGGCGGTAGAGAGATCGACAGCAGGCATCGCTTGGACATCAGGGTACAAGCCGATCGATGTCGCGTTGACGAAAAGGTCACAGGTATCCGGGACGGTGTAGGTCCCCTCCCACTGCTCGAACCGAACCGGACCGCCCGTGGCGGCCAGCAAGTCACTGACCATCGTCTTTCCACGTTCTGCGGAGCGGTTGACGACCAGCAAGTCCGCCGCTCCGGCAAGCACGAGCTCGGTGCCGATCGCGCGCGCCGCGCCCCCTGCTCCGAGGAGCACAACGCGCTTGCCTTCCGGGTCCATGCCCGCGTCGGTTCGAACGCCTCTCAGAAAGCCTTTTCCATCGGTGTTCTCGCCGATTTTTCGGCCGTTGTCCATCCGGACCGTGTTGACCGCTCCAATGGCGCGCGCCTCGGGAGAGAGGTCGTCCAGGTGCTCGATGACCGCCACCTTGTGGGGGATCGTTAGATTGATCCCGCGCATGCCTAGAGCGTCCATTGCCTGCATGGCCGCTTTCAGCTTCTCGGCAGGCACTTCGAAGTTCAAGTAGCGCCAGTTGAGCCCCGCCGCCGCGAACCCGGCTTCCTGCATGACGCCTGTCGGGTTCTCCGCCACCGGCTGCCCGAACACCCCGACCAGTTCGGCTTGATAGTTGGCTGGCATGCAGCCCAGTCTATCGTGTGGCTGCGCCCTGGCTAGACGATCTCGCTGATAACCCGCCCGTGCACTTGCGTGAGCCGCTCGTTGCGGCCCAGGTGCGGGTAGCTCAGCTTGTCTTGGTCGAGGCCGAGCTGGTGAAGGATCGTGGTATGGATGTCCCGGAAATGGTAGGGCTGTTCGATTGCCCGCAATCCGATTGCGTCTGTCGCTCCCACGATCTGGCCCCCTCGCACACCGCCTCCCGCCATCCACATCGTGAAACCTAGATTGTGGTGGTCGCGACCTCCGCGGCCGTCCTTTTTGACCTGGGCTTCCGGCGAGCGTCCGAATTCTCCGCCCCACAGCACCAGCGTCTCGTCCAGCATGCCGCGCTGCTTCAGATCCTTCAGGAGTGCCGCAACCGGCTGGTCGGTCTGCGCGGCCATGCGGATGTGATTCTCTTCGATATCGTCGTGCGCGTCCCACTGCAGCCGGCCCGGACCGCCTCCGGAAACGACCGTCACGAACCGCACTCCCTGCTCGACCAAGCGGCGGGCAAGCAAGCAGCGGCGCCCGTAATCGTGCGTGGGCTCCCGTCCGACTCCGTACATCTCAAGCGTCGATGCAGGCTCGCTGGACAGGTCGAAGATCGCCGGCGCCTCGGTCTGCATCTTGAACGCCAGGTCGTACGTGCGGATGCGAGCGTCGAATTCGTCATCGCCTTCCTCGATTGCCGCTCTGTTTAGCGCCTGGATCAGGTCGATCGTCCTCCTGCGCTCCTCCAGGCTGATACCGTCAGGCAGGTTGAGATTCAGCACGGGGCGGGCTCCTGGCCTGAATGTCGTCGGCTGGTAGACCGCTGGCAGGAACCCATGCATGTACATGGGCTGGCCCGCTTCCAGAGCGCCGTCGGGGTCCGGCATGACAACGTACGATGGAAGCGACTTCGCTTCAGAACCCAGGCCGTAGACGACCCAGGACCCCATCGAAGGGAACCCCGGAACGATCCTGCCAGTCATCAGCTCGTACTGCGCGGCCGAATGCACCACCATGTCTCCGTGGCAGGATCGCAGGACCGCGATGTCGTCGATGCAGCTCGCTGTGTGCGGCAGCAGGTCCGAAACCTCGATCCCCGCAGCGCCGTGCTTGCGGAACGTTCGCTTGGTCCCCAGCAGCTTCGCGTCCGACTTGACGAACTGGTACTTGGCCTCTCCGAACTCCGCGGGCCGCGGCTGCCCGTCGAGTTCATTGAGCAGCGGTTTCGGATCGAACGTCTCGATATGGCTAGGCCCGCCCGCCATGAACAGGAAGATGACCGCCTTGGCCTTCGCGTTCGGCAGGTGCGGCGGCTTGGGGGCGAGAGGATCCCGCGTTGCAGCCGCCGACAACCCCTCGCTGGCGCCGATCATGTGCGTGGCAAGATAGCCCATGCCGCAACAGGAGTCGCGGAGCAGCTCCCTGCGCGTGCGGGTAAGTCGGGAATGCTCTGCCATTGCGAGATCCGCCCCGCCCATTGTACAGCCGGGGGGCCGATTCCGGTCTGCGTAGCTCAGTAAAATGGAAAGCGCCGGATGTCTTTGCTTGATTCCCTGAACCCGCAGCAGCGCGAGGCGGTCCTTTGCACCGAAGGTCCCCTGCTGCTGCTCGCAGGAGCGGGAAGTGGCAAGACCAGGGTTGTAACCACGCGCATTGCCTACCTGATTGCCGAGAAGGGCGTCTCGCCTCGATCGATCCTGGCAGTCACTTTCACCAACAAGGCCGCCAGCGAAATGCGCGAGAGGGTCGCGCTACTGCTAGATGGCCAGGGCGCAGCGCTTGAGAGCCGCCCTACTGTTGCCACGTTCCACTCCTTCTGTGTGCGCCTTCTGCGGAGATACGGCGAGCCATTGCAGGCGCTTCGACCGGGCTTCACCCCCAGGTTCACGATCTTCGACGCGGCGGATCAGAAGGCGGTGATCAAGGCGGCGCTGCGGGATTATGCTGCCGACGGGGAGTCTCTCAAGCCGAACGCGCTGCAGGGCATGATCAGCCGCGCCAAGAACCTTGGAACAAGGCCGGGAGGCTTGCAGGGCAAGGACCGAGTGCAGACCGAGGTGATCAACAGGGTCTACCAGGCTTACGAGAAGGCACTGCTCGAAACGAACGCCCTCGATTTCGACGACTTGCTGCTGGAGTCGTTGCGACTGCTTGAAGGCTTCTCGGAAATTCGCGAAGCCGTGAGTTCGCGCTACCAGTACCTGATGGTCGACGAGTATCAGGACACGAACCGCCCGCAGTATGAAATTCTGCGCCTGCTGGCCGAGCCGCGCCGCAATGTCTGCGCGGTTGGGGACGAAGACCAGGCGATCTACTCTTGGCGCGGAGCGGATATTGGCAACATCCTTGGATTCGAGACCGACTTCCCCAACGCCAAGATCCTGCGCCTGGAGCAGAATTACCGTTCGAGCGCAAGCATCTTGGCCGCTGCCAGCTGCCTGGTCGAGCGCAACAAGCAGCGCAAGGGCAAGCGCTTGTGGACGGAAGGACCCGCGGGCCCCCGGCCAGTCGCCTACTGCGCGAGCGATGCAATTTCCGAGGCCCGCTATGTCGCGCGAGCCGTCAAGGAGCTCTTGGACCAGGATGCCGAGATGCGAGTTGGAATCCTGTATCGCACGAACGCGCAATCGCGATTGATCGAGGACGCGCTTCTCGGCGCGGGGTGCGACTACATCGTCGTCGGGGGCGTAGCCTTCTACCAGCGCGCCGAAGTCAAGGATCTGCTTGCCTACCTCAAGGCGGCCGTATCCCCGGGCGATGTCACAAGCTTGCGCCGCATCATTAACATGCCAGCGCGGGGGATCGGTGCCGCAACGCTCGATCGTCTGCAAGCGTATGCTAGCCAAAGCGAATGTTCGCTGTGGCAGGCCATCGAAGACATGGTGAACCGCCAGATGCTTCCCGTGCGTGCCGCCAAAGCGTTGGCCGGCTTCCGGCATCTGATGGTGGAACTCAGGGCCAGGGTCGACTCGGAGCCGCTCGCGCTGGTGTTGAAATGGATCTTCGACGAGACCGGTTATCGCCTGATGCTTGAGTCCGATCAAAGCCCCGAAGCCGAAGCGCGGATCGAAAACATACAGGAGCTTCTCGCGGCGGCCGGCGAGTCGTCTGATCGAGGCACGACGCTCCACGAGTTTCTTGACCAAGCTGCGTTGATTGCCGATACCGATGGGCTTGACCGAGCTGCGCGGGTCCTGCTCATGACTCTTCACAACGCCAAGGGGCTTGAGTTCCCGGCGGTGGCGATCGTGGGCATGGAAGAGGGATTGCTTCCTCATGAACGAAGTGTCAGGTCCGGGAATTCCAGCGCGATTGAGGAAGAGAGAAGGCTTTGCTACGTCGGCATGACGCGGGCGCAAGAGCACCTTCTGCTTACCTGCGCGGCCAGTCGGCGGAAATACGGAGGCGAGTCAGAGCCGATGGCCGCATCCCGATTCTTCCGCGAGATCGGGAGCGACCTGGTGGACGCTCACTCTCGGCTTGACCGTGGACTGGGTTTCGATCCCGAATCTTTTCAACGCCAGTCGCTGGGGGAAGTACGGACTCGGAGCGAAGACGGCGCGGCACCGATTCGCACGCACGATTCGGTCGGTGCGGTGGCGGAGTTCTTCCGGAAACGCGGCGTTCAGCTCGATGTTCCGTCCAAGCGCGCCGCTCCATCCGGGCCATCCGCTGTGTCAAAGCGTTCCAGCCCGCCCAAACTCGGTCAGGCGGCCAGGGAATTGAAGCGCCAGGGGCCGTTTGCCGCGGGGTCCCGTGTCCGCCATCCCAAGTTTGGCGTTGGCGTCGTGAAACGACGCGACGGCGACGGCCCCGGTGCCAAGCTGTCCGTGTACTTCCGGGACTATGGAATGCGGAAGTTAGTTGCTGGCTACGCGAAGCTGCAGGAGGTCTGACCGCTCCGCTACTCCGGCGAGTCGTCGGCGACCCAGTCCTTCAGGGCCTGCTGGATTTCGCCGCGCACGCGCCGAAACACGGCCACTCGCTCCTCCGCTGTGCCGGTCGCACTGGCTGGATCTTCGAAGCTCCAATGGATTCGCCGGACCCGTTCAGGAAAGGTTGGGCAGGTCGCGGCGGCATGGTCGCAAACGGAGATTACGGTGTCCACGCCTACACCGAGATAGGACTCGACGTGCTCGGATTTCTGGCCGCGAATATCGATGCCGATCTCCTGCATCGCAGCCACCGCCATTGGATTGACCCCGTGCGGAGCGGTGCCTGCCGAGCACGCCTCGAATCGATCGCCTTCCAAGGAGCGCAGCAGGCCCTCCGCCATCTGACTACGGCAGGAGTTGCCGGTGCACAGGAATAGGACTTTCTCCTTAGGTCCCGCCGTGCCGGACATGGCGCGGCGCTCAGAGGCCAGGGGACGGCTTGGAGTTCAGGAGCCGATTCAATTCACCCCGGGCGAGACCCGCCGCGCTGGTGTTGGGAAAACGGTCGATGACTGCCTGGAACACGTCCACTGCATCATCGAGCTTCCGCAGCTCGAGCAGGGCCGAGCCCCGCCTGTACTCTGCGTCAGGGGATTGCGAACTCAGCGGGTACTTCTTGTAGACTTCACCGAACTGAGTCGCTGCTTCCTCGTAGTCGGCAGCTGCGAAATACGTTTCGGCCAGGAAATATTGCACCTCGGCGGCTCGGGCGTGCGTCGGATACAAGGCGGTGTAATCCAGGAACAGGGTGCGTGCCTCCTCAATATTGCCCCTGTTGTAGCTCGCCATCCCAGCTTCCCAGATCGCTTCGCTTGCGTTCACTTCGGCGACTTCGGTCTCGGCTCCCTCTTCGCCGTAGGCTGGCGGAGGCAGCGTCGTGAGGTGGGTCTTGACGTCTCTCACGTCTCCTTGGAGGCGTTCCAGCACGGCTCCCATCTCCTCGACCATCGCGCGCAACCCTGAGAATTGCCCTGTCAGCGAATCAACCTTGGCCGTTGTCGCCCGCTGGGGCTCAGTTAGCGCGTTGTCGAGGGCAGAGATTCCGCGCTCGATTACCGTCAGGCCAGACGAGAGCTTGTCCTGCTTGTCCGTGTTCTGGCTCAGGAGCGCTTCCAAGGCGGTTAGCCGGTCAGAAATCTTCGTCTCGAGCTGGCGCACCGAGTCCTGCAAGAGGGCCATGTCGCGCTGCAGTTGAACCATCTGCTGCTTCTGGTTCTGGCCGACTGTCGCCGGAACCAGCAAGGTTCCGCACACGAGAGCGAGGGCAATGGCTTTCAACGACACGACGTTTCTCCAACGGCAGGCTGCTTGCAAAGCGTTCCACCCTCAATCAACAGACGGATGGGTCGCAGTGTGCGTTCCCCATCGTCAATCGAGATCTCAAATGCATGCCCTGAAACGCGCAACCCGCCCGCCGGCGCCAGCCAGCCGTTACGGGTTGCGCTAAGACATCCAGGGCGCATAGCTGCCGTATTGCGAGAAGCCGCTACCGCAACCTCAAGTGTGCCCGACGATTCCGCTGGTAGCAGTTCTCGTCCTGATCAGAACAGACCGGCCGTTCCTCTCCCAGGCTCACCTTGGAGAGTTTGCTGGCGGGCACGCCGAGATTCACCAAGAAATCCATCGCCACCGTCGAACGGCGATCGCCTAGGGCCAGGTTGTACTCTGTCGTTCCGCGCTCGTCGCAGTGGCCCTCGATCAGGAACGCTGCGGACGGATAGTCCTCAAGCAGCTTCTTGATTGCCGTCGCGTTGCCACGGAGGGCGTCGGCGGCGTCCAGACGGATGTCGCTCTTGTCGTAGTCGAAGAGCGCGTCATGGATGCTGCTCGCACTGAACGCCTCCGACAGGTCTGGCTTGGGCGGCGGCGGCGGCGGCGGCGGCGGAGGCGCTCGCACCGTAACCATCGCGGATGCGGATGCCATCTTGCCATCGGCGTTCTTCACGGTAATGGTGTACTCGGTCGATCTCGTGGGAAAGACCTCCCGGGATCCGCTTGTCGCTACTGCTCCCACGCCTTGGTTCATTTCTGCGCTCGCAGCGTTTTGCGAATTCCACTTCAGCGTGGCCGAATTTCCGCGCTCGATCGAACTCGGTTCGGCCGTGATCCCGACCGTCGGTGCCGGCGCGGCTGGTGGTGGTGGCGGCGGCGGCGGCGGGGCCGGAGGAGGCGGGGCCTCCTTCTTGCAGCCGAACGCAAACAGCGTCAGAAAGATTGCAGCCGCAATCAAGATGATTTTCTGCTTTGAGCGCATATGAGTTGCTTTTCCTCCGTCTCAGTCACCGCATTGCTGCGGGACAGGAATTACTAGGTAACGCAAACAGGATAGCGCAACCACCGTATCGCAACAAGTCTACCGCACAGCCCAAACCGGAGATTGGTTGATGCCGCGGCTCGTCAATTGCGAGACCTGCGTGCCATCCGTGCGCATTGACCAGATTTGCTCCCCTCCCATTCTGTCGGACGAGAACACGATGTGGGTGCCGCTAGGAGAGAATGTCGGATGCTCGTTGCGCCCCGCACTGTGGGTTAGCTGCGTGTACCGGCTGGAAGCCAGGTCCACCAGAAAGATGTTGTAGTTGCCGATCTCGTAACCGCGGGTCCACGCGAACACCAGCCGCTCGCCCGTTGGATCCCAGGCCGGCTGCACGGCGTCACCGCCCCCGTTGGAAAGCCGCCGCCGGTTCGCGCCGCTGGTATTCATCACGTACACCTGCGGCGTACCGGTCGCATCCGAGACGAAGGCAATCTCCGCGCCGGTCCTTGGGTTGACCGACGGGTGGAGATCGAGCGAGCGCGAGTACGAGATCCTGCGTAGGTTGCCGCCATCGATGTCGGCCCTGTGAATCTGGCTCCGTCCGGATGCCGAAGAGGCGAAGTAAATCGAAGTGCCGTCCAGACCGAAGCTGGGCGTTGTGTTCAACGACGCGTCTTGGTTGTAAAAGGGCAGGCGACGGCTTGTTTCCAGAGAATGCAGGTAAATCTTTGGGATGCCTTCCACATACGTCGTGAACGCGATCCGCCGTCCGTCCCGCGAGACCGCGGGCGTCAGGCTCAGGTTGCGGTAGTTCGTGATTTGCTCCTTGTTCCTGCCGTCGTAGTCCATGGCCCAGATCTCTTTGCGATCCGTGCCTTCCTCCTTGTGGACGTAGTAGATGCGGCTGCCTGCCAAACCTTCGCCGAGCCCAAGATTCTGGAGAATGTCCCGGGCGAACTCGAATGCCATCTCGCGGGCGCCCGTGAGGTTGGGCTCGCTGTAGTACACCTTGCCGAAGACGTATGACCCCTCAACGGATTGCTGGGTGACGTCCGCGAGGTAGCCCGAGAGTGCGAATCTTCCGTTGGTTTCCTCCACCCGGCCATAGACGAGGTAGCGCGCCATGACCGGCACGTCCTCCCATCCGCGTAGCCAGAAACCACGTGCTCCGGGGTCCGCTGGCATCTTCTGATCGCCGCTCTGGATGTCCTCGGGCTGACGGGGCGAAACGCGCGGGTAGAAGCCACGCGGCACCATGTCGAGGCGACCGGAAGCCTCGAGAGCCTTCCATAGTTCGTCGTTGAAGCGGTCAATGGGATCGGTCGCGGTCAACGAACCCACCGGGCCCAAGATCCTGGGCACTGCTATCCGCGGGTCGCGGATCTCGTCGGTGAGTTCGATGATTGCATCCGGCTGCTGCTGCGCGGCCAAGGGCAGCGTCGTGGCTAGGAGCAGGCCGATGCATCGAATTAGTAGTTGCTTCATGGCTGTTCCAATCTTCAGTTTGCCTTGCTTGGATGTCTCAGTCCAACCGGAAATGCATTTCGATCACGATTGACCGCTTGCCGATGCCAGCCGGCAAGGGGCGCACGGGGCTGGCGTTGCTGATTGCCCGCCTGGCGGAAATATCGAGTGTGCGGTTGCCGCTCGACTGGGTGATGGTGATTTGGTCGATCTGTCCTGTGCGATGAATGACGAACGACGCAATGACCGGCTGGGAAGAGCCCCCGAGGACCTGGCCGAGAGCCCTCCGCCACTGCTCGCCGATCGCCTGTTGCAGGATTTGTGCGTACCAGCCGAAACGGGTGCCAAACGGCCCTCCCTCGCGTCCACCGAAGCCCAGCGCGCCGCCCGGGGAGGCCCGGTACAGGTCGCTGCTAAGCGCTTGTCCCTTCGAGGATCGCAATTCGTTGGCTTTGGCTTCTCCGGCACTGCGCTGCCCGACCGCCCGCTCTTGCTGGGCTTCGGCTTTCTTGCGCGGCGCGGCGGGAACCGGCGCGGCCGGGACTTCTTCCGGGGCGGGTTCGGGAGCCTCGATTTCCGTCGACCGGCGAAATGACTCCGGGGCAGGGACTTGGTTGCGGCTTGGGTTGGCCACCGGGTTGGGCTCATCGGCCCGCACGACGTTGATCGGCACGCTGGCAACGGCCACGATGCCGCCCCCTCCGGCCGCGTCGCGCGAGCCCAGATTGATTGTGGGATTGAAGATTCCCCATGCTAGCGAGGCGACCAGCAGGAGGCCGTGACATGACGCCGAGACCGCCAGCGGGCCTCGCAGCCGTTCGGTCTCTGCAGGCACTCTCGATCTCCCTACCTATCGAAGTGTTGCTCCGCTCAGCGGCCGGGCCGCGGATTCCTCTCGAGCGGCTTGGTCACCACGTTCACATTGACCTTGTTCACACCGCACTCGGCGATCACCGGAGCGACTATTTCCCATGGGGTCGAGCGATGTGCTCGCAGGTAGATGCCAGGCTGCTCGGGATTCTTCTCCCTGGCCAGTTCGGCGATTTCGTAGACGCTTACCGGTTCGTTTCCGAAGAACAGCTCGCCCTTGGATGTAATGTTGACATAGGCGTATTGCTTGTCCGTGGTCGAGACCTCGCGCGTTCGTGGCACGTCAATCTCCAGGCCGAACTCGACCACGCCCGCTGTAATCATGAAGATGATCAGCAGCACCAGGACGACGTCAACAAACGGCGTGATGTTGATCTCGGCGATCTGATGATCGTCTCCAGGGTCCGGGCTACTTGTTTGCAGCGCCATCTTGTGCTCCGTATTCCTTCTCCGCCAGATTGACGAACTCTAATCCGAAGTCTTGCATGCGCGTACGGATTTCGCGCAGCCTCGAGGCATAAAGGTTATAGAAAATCAGTGCCGGGATGGCGGCAAACAGCCCGAACGCTGTGGCCAGCAAGGCTTCAGCGATGCCTGGCGCCACGGCCCTCAGCGTAGCCCCGCTTGACTCGCCAAGCCCCCGGAATGCTTCCAGTACACCCCAGACCGTGCCGAACAGCCCGATGAACGGCGCCGCCGAAGCAGTTGTTGCCAGCATTCCGAGGTTCCGCCGCAGGCTTGACGACTCTTCGCTCACGCCGAGCGCGAGCGCCCGGTCGACCGAGGCGGGGTTCGCGATCCGACCGTGCGTGTTGACCTGGCGCGCGACTTCCGCGTAGCCGAAGTCAAAGACAGTGACGAGCGGCGAAGGCCGGTACGACTCGGTGGAGGAGTTCAATTCCACCAAGTTGCCGACCCGGCGGAATGTCCGCAGGAACGCAGCATTGAACCTGGCCGCGCGAGACAGCACCCGGTGCTTCGAGAAAGCCAGTGCCCAGGACCACACGGACATCACTGCCAGGATCCCGAACACAGTGAAGCCGACCGGCCCCACTTGGAGCAAGAGGCTTAGCAGCGTCGACTGGTCAATGGCGATCGCGACCTCTTCCGCAGTAGTCGGGTCGATCTCCCCCACCTCGTCGGCGGCAGCTTGTAGCAGGAGTGCAAACGAAAGCGCTGACATCCGGGTAGGTCCTTGTGGATCCGAAGCTCTGGCTCGATTCAGAGTGGATCTCGACCACAATTCTACTACTTCCCTACTATAACTTGTAGTGGTCCTGGCAATTACCCCTGTGGTGTGCGGGGTGGTTGGCAATAGCCCCCGAAAGTGCCGGTCCGGGGACGGCAACTTGGTAGCTTCTCGCAAGAGCGGCAGGGACGGATTTGCCGGACTCAGGCAGTCCGATCTTCGCGCACACGGGCGGCTATCCGCAGCTATCCTAGGTGAGGCAGTCTCTAAGGATTCTGTCGCGGTGTGCCTGGCCAAACCCGCCCGCCGCAGCCATGCTGCACGAACTCGACATAGAAAGCTACGCCGTCGTCGAACGCCTCCGCGTTCTGTTCCAGCCCGGGCTCAATCTCCTGACCGGCGAGACTGGCAGTGGCAAGTCGATCGTGGTCGATTCACTGGCACTGCTCTTCGGTGCGCGTGCCAGCGCCGAAATGGTCCGCAGCGGGGCGCGCCGAGCCCGAGTCTCTGGCATTTTCGACGTCCCGCAAGATCCGGCCGTCCGCGAGAGGCTCGCCCAGTCCGGGGTCGAAATCGATGGCGACTTGATTGTGGAGCGGCAGGTGCTGTCAACCGGCAAGAGCCGTGCCTATGTCAATGGCGCGCCCGCAACGGTCGCGTTCTTGCGTGACTTGGCCCAGCATCTCGGAGACATTCACGGACAGCACGAGCAGCAGACTCTGCTCTCGCCAGCGTCGCAGCTCGGCATGCTCGACTCGTTTGCCGGAACAGCTTCGGAAGTCGACGAGCTCGGCCGGGTGTATCGCCGCTGGCGCGCGTGCGAGGAGGCACTCCAGGCACTCAGGGGCAGCGAGCAGGAGCGATTGCAACGCGTTGATTTGCTCCGCTACCAGGCTGACGAGATTCGCGATATCAGGCCCCAGCCCGGCGAGGACGATCAGCTCGGCGCCGAACGGCAACGGCTCGGCAATGTCGAGCGATTGAGGGAGGGTTGCTTCAAAGCCTATAGCGCCTTGTACGATTCCCCTGCGTCGGCATCTGCTCAGGTCAAGTCCGCTGCGAATGCCCTTTCTTCGGTGGGCTCTGTCGATGAGCAGCTGGAGCGCTTTGCCGCGAGCCTCGAGGAAGCGCGCAGCACCGTCGATGACGTGGCCTTCGATGTCCGGTCGTACCTCGACAGGCTGGAAGCGGATCCGGACAGACAGGAACAGGTCGAAGAGCGTCTTGCGCTGCTGGAGAAACTGAAGCGCAAGTACGGACCTTCTCTGGCGAGCGTGCTAGCTTGCGCCGAACGCGCCGAGGCCGAGCTTGCATCGCTCGACCACAGTGACAAGGAGATCGAACGCCTGGGAGGCGAGCTTGACCAGGTTTCCAAGCAATACGCAGAACATTCGTCCGCACTGTCCGCGAGGCGTCGATCGGCAGGTCAAGAGCTGTCGGCGCGGGTCATGCGGGAGCTTGCCGACCTGGCGCTGGAAAAGGCCCGCTTCGAAGTTCGTGTCGAAGCCTCGGAAGACTGGCGTCCGCACGGCCTCGATCGCGTTGCGTTTCTGTTCTCGGCAAACCCCGGCCAGCCAGTCAGGCCCCTTGCTCAAGTTGCATCCGGTGGCGAGCTCTCGCGAGTCGCGCTTGCGCTCAAGACCTGCTTGCTCACGACTCCGGGCGCGAGTGACTACCGGCGCGCGCTCGTGTTTGACGAGATCGACACTGGTGTCGGAGGCAGCGTCGCAGCGGCGATTGGCAGACGACTCAAGAAACTGGCGGCCGGGAGCCAACTGCTGTGCGTCACGCACCTGCCGCAGATCGCGGGCTTCGCTGATGCGCACTTTCAGGTCGCGAAAGCCGAACTCGAAGGCTTGGCGACCGCAACCGTCACTGAACTTGCGGAGCCGCGCCGGGTCGAGGAACTGGCGCGGATGCTCTCCGGGGATCAGGTCACCGACGCTGCCCTTGAGAACGCCCGGGAATTGCTGCAGTCGGGATAGCCCTGCTCCACGAGCCTCGCGCACCTCCCGTGTGCCCAGCTACCGAACCACCCAGATCGGCGACGACCACGCAATCTCGTCGTTAGTCTGAAGTGCCCGCACATAGTAGAAGTTCTCCCCTGCTTCCGGCTCGCGGTCGTTGTATTCGAATTCGACAGCCATCGTTCCGGGATTTGCCGTGTAGATCACTCGGTTGTTTCGGATGAGCGCCACCTCCCGCACCTTGTCGGTGCCGAGGATCGTCGCCCGGATCGCCGGAACTGCCCCGGTGATGGTGATTTCGTCTCCCATAAATGCTTGACCGATCCGAAAGTCAACGACGATGTTGTCGGTGGCCGCGTAGGTGTGCCGCTGCTGGATGGCTTGGAACACTCCTTCGCGCGTTGCTTCCTCGGCATAGACCATCGCGTACGACATATGTGTCGACAGGTGGTCCGAGCTCGCGATCACGCCGAGGCGGTAGCCCTTGTTCCACGCGGCAGCGACCATCCCGTTCTCGTGGATCGTCTCGAGCATGGCGGATCCTGCCGACGGGTAGTTGTCGCCCTTGTCCGAGAACGGGCATCCCGCGCACTCGTAGCTGTACCGGTCGCCTTGGAAGATTTCGACCACTGGCTCGAGTTCGGGGTCGTTGTCGCGCCAGTCGGTGCCCATGTTCGTAGCCGAGGTGTGCGAGATTGCCAGGCCGCCGGTGCGGCGGATCTCCTCGTAGAGCATCTTGGTGTCGCCTTCGATGACCGCGCCGATGCCGTTATGCCGTTGCATGTACTCCTCGGGCTTTGTGAAGAACGGGACGTTTTGGATGCCGCGCTTGGTATGGAAGACGTTGCGGTGGCCGTTCGGGTAGCGCACCGAGCGTTCGTAGCCGAACAGAGACGCATAGCCTTCGGTGTGGAAGATGTCAGCGACCTTCTCGGTGAGCCACCACCAATATGTCCTGTCAGCGCCGTACTGGTGGTCCGAAATGAACCCCCAATCCATCGCCGCCGCGTCCAGCATGTAGCGGTAAAAGTCCAAGATTGAGCCGTCCGGCGAGCCCCGCAGGTCCATGGAGAGTTCTGTGTGCCTGTGGGTGTCGCCACGCAGGATCCGTAGCTGCTTCCCGCCTACCCGCACTCTGAAGTCGCGGATCTGGCGCACGTCTCGGTCCTCGTTCGGGTGGGCGGTGGGACGAGCGGGCACGGTGGGGGCGCGATCTGACAATTGCGGTGCGGATGCCGTGACGGCCGGTTCGTAGCGCGCAGCGTAGACGTTTTCGATAACGGTCTCTTCGGGCAGGTTGACCATCACGGAAAACGTAGGGTGGCCGTCACGTGGCCATGCGATCCAGAGGCCGTCGACCGCGGGGGCGGCAGACGCGAACATGCTCGACCGCCCGCGGCTGTATGGCAGCATTGCCGGCTCGCTCCAGCCGTCCGCCGTCAGCGTAGTCACGAAGAAACGCCAGTAGTCTGCAAGCCTGCGGCCTTGGCGGTTGCGAATCAGCAGGTGCAACCGGTCTTGGTCGTCGACCACCAAGCGTCCGTAGTGATGCAACTGGCCGTTTTCAGGCGTGTAGACCTTCTGGCCGCGCTCGATAGCGAAGGGCGGCGCCATGCCGAGCCTGCGCTCGCCAGCGTACGCAGCCACTTCAACTCCACGCAGGTCGTAGATCGGGTATCCGGGGGCCGTCCCTACAGGATCCAGGCGCCCTTGGTCCTTGGCCCAGTTCACCCGGCCCGCCTCGTAGCTGATCCAGACGCGATCACGGCTGTCGACTGCCAGATCCGGCCGCGCCTCGAGGCGTTCGGTTGAAGCGACTTCGATTGGCTGGCCTAGCTGGCCGTCTTCCATTCGGCGCATGAGCACGTCGTAACGGCCCTTGTCGTACGTATCCCAGGCCACGATCGCGGCTCCGCGCGAATCGATCGCCACGGCTGGCTCCCAGTCATTGCGGGAACTCCCGCTCACAAGCGTTTCCTCGCCCCACTTGCCGTTCTCGTATGCCATGTGGAAGATGTCCGACTGCCGTCCCCGGAATGCCTGCCAGGCGATGTGGATCTGGCCATCGCGAAACGCGACGTCGTGATCAAAATCGGATTGGGGCGCATCTGTGAGCCTGTGAAGCGGGCCGAAGACGGTCCCGTCATACCACCTGGCATAAAGGTCGAAATTGCCGTCCACTTGCTGGGACCAGATCGTCCAGATCCTGCCTTGAGCATCGAATGCGAGCCGTGGCTTCCAGACATCGCCGCTCACGCCGGGCACCTGGGTCCAGGTGCCCCATCGCTGCTTGGCGTTGTCGTATCGAGCCAACCGCACTTCGTCGAGGTAGCCGTCGAAACTCGACCACGTCATCCAGACTTCAGAACGGTCCGCAGGGTTTGTCACGATGTCCGGGAAATCATCCGAGCGAGTGTCCTCGGTCATGCGCATCGCGTCCACGATGCGCGGGTCCAGCGGTGGCTCCGCTTCTGGCTCGCGGGGCGTCATGAAGGCTTCGGATTCCCCTAGGTGCGGGATGTTCTCTCTCGCAACCTCGTGCTGGGCGGGAGCGTCAGGTCGCAGCCGACCGGGCTGGGCGTCGTTCGGCTGCGCTAGCGCGAAGGCAACCCACCAAAGGCCCAGGCAAGCGATCCAAATGGCTGTGGCTCGCGACCGGGGAGCGGGTACAGCCTTGTTCTCGGGGCCTGAGCGGGGGGACGGACATCCTTCTTGCATGGGCGTGACGAAGCGACGGCCCCCATGCATTCGCGAAGCTGCGTCCCGCAGGCGGCCGGGTCGGCACAATTCTATCGAAACCGAGCAATGCCTTCCCTGGCTCTCGCCGTTAGGGCAGAATGTGGTAAGGAATGCGCCGCTGAATCCGGTTTGCGGGGCCCGTTGAACGGTCTCTGGTCGGAGAGGCGGGCAGTCCCGAATGGGCATGCGACTTGACTCGGTTCGATTGATTGCCCGCGATGCGGGTACAGCGATCCTGCGCGTCTACTCCCGCGAATTCCGTGTCCAGGAGAAGGCGGACAAGTCGCCGTTGACCGAAGCGGACTCGCTGGCCCACCGCATCATCGTGGATGCTCTCGAATCCGCGTATCCCGGAATTCCGATCCTCTCGGAGGAGAACTCCGAAGTTGCCCCTTACTCGGTGCGAAGAGGGTGGGCACGCTACTGGTTGGTGGATCCACTCGATGGCACGAAGGAATTCGTCAAGCGTAACGGCCAGTTCACCGTGAACATCGCCCTTGTCGAACAGGGCCGACCCGTCGCGGGCGTCGTCTACGCCCCGGTTCGGGAGTGGATGTACTGGGGAGCGGTCGGCAACGGCGCATTCAAGTCCGTCGCCGGTGGCGAGCCTGCTCCGATCCATTGTGCGGTGATCTCCGATTCGGGGCCCTTGCGGGTCGTTGGCAGTCAATCCCACCTTTCCGCCGAGACCAGAGAGTATGTCGAGGCCCTCCGGTTTCATCACAGCGAAGTCTCGTTCGTTGCCATGGGCAGTTCCCTCAAGATTTGCCTCGTTGCCGAGGGGGCGGCGGAACTGTATCCTCGACTCGCGCCGACCATGGAGTGGGACACGGCAGCGGCTCATGCAGTGCTGGCCGCTGCCGGTGGCAGGCTTTTCGATCACAGCACCGGTGACGCACTTAGGTACAACAAGGACAACCTGCTGAATAGCTGGTTTGTCGCGGAAGGCGAGCGGTCCGTGACTGCTGCCAGTCGAAAGCGCGACCAGGTTTCGGCAGCGTGATGGAAATGCCCCGCATGGAGCTATTCGACGAGTTCAGCAGCTTGACTCTGGAGGATGCCTTGGATCGCATCCTCTCTGAGCTGGATGCAGAGACAGGCACCCTCCATGGTCTGGGGACTGACGGTTTGTTGCATCTGCAAGCACACGCAGGCAGCATTCCAGAGCACTTGCTCGCGATCATCCAGCGGATTCCGGTCGGCAAGGGCATGGCCGGCTTGGCGGCTGAACGCGGGGAGCCTGTCCAGATCTGCAATCTCCAGTCGGATACGAGCGGAGACGCCAGGCCCGGGGCACGCACGACCGGCATGCGCGGATCGATCTGTGTTCCGATGAGGAAGCACGGCAAGATCGTCGGCGTGCTCGGTATTGCAGTCGCCCGAGAGCGGGAATTCAGTTTGGCTGAGTCCACGTGGCTCGAAAATGCCGGAACCGCCCTTGCGCTCGAACTGTAGGTAGCCTTGATGCCCATTCCCCTAGTTAACCTGGATCCGAGAAACATCCCCGCAAATCCCTGGATCCGGCTGCATCCCCGCGACAACGTAGTCGTAGCGAGAGTTCACATTCCAGCTGGCGCGGCACTGGAATTCGACGGCACCACCTTGAAGACCGTCCAGGCGATCGCTCCCGGCCACAAGATGGCGATCCGGGCGATTGCCAAGGGCGAGACTGTCTACAAGTACGGCGAGGAAATCGGTCGCGCCGGCACCAACTTGTCGCCCGGGGCGTGGGTCCATACCCACAATCTGCTGTTCGACATCAACGAACGGCAGTACGAGTTCGGCACGGCGACCTCGGAACTCAATGATCTGGCGCTGCCCGCGAGGCGGACATTTCAGGGGTATCCTCGCGCGGACGGCAGGGCGGGCACTCGCAACTACGTCGCGATCATCGGTGCCAGCCACTGCGCGGCCTATGCCACGGAACGAATCGCCGAGGCGTTTCGCGACGTGGATTTCGAGGGCACCGGGGTGGACGGGGTCGTAGCTCTGCCGCATGAGCACGGGTGCGGTCAGGGCCAAGGCGCGGACCTGCGCTTGCTGCAGCAGACTCTGGAAGGATTGGCGGACCATCCCAACGTGGGAGCCGCGCTGGTTGTCGGACTGGGCTGCGAGGTTAACCAGGTCGGCTACTATGTCCGGCCCGAGGGTGTCCAGCGGGGCGAGGTGATCCGCAAGGGCCTTACGCTTCAGGAGAGCGGCGGTACTCGGCGGGTGGTCGAAGACGGTACCAAGGCGGTCCGGGAATTGATCGAGGCAGCCGGCAGGGCCGAACGCCAGCCCTGTCCCGTCTCGCAGATTGCCATATCTCTCGAATGCGGGGGCTCCGATGCGTTTTCCGGGATCACGGCGAATCCGGGAGTGGGCTATTGCTCGGACCTGGTGGTCAAGCAAGGGGGCACGGCCTGCCTCGGGGAAACGACGGAAATCTGGGGTGCAGAGCACCTGTTGACGCGGCGCTCGGCTAGCCCGGCAGTCGGACAGCGCTTGCTGGACATGCTGGATTGGTATTTCGACTATGTCACCCGGTTCAAGGACGCCGTCACTTTCAACAGCAACCCCTCGCCCGGAAACATGGCTGGAGGGATTACCAACATCGCCGAGAAGTCGCTCGGTGCCGTGGCCAAGGGAGGCCGCTCCACGCTCGCCGCAGTGTATGACTATGCCGAACGGATCACCGAGAAGGGCTTTGTTTTCATGAATAGTCCGGGCTACGATCCCCCGTCGGTGACAGGAATGGTTGCCGGCGGTTGCAACATCTGCCTGTTCACAACTGGCCGCGGGAGTTGCTTCGGATTCGCGACAGCGCCGGTGATCAAGGTCGCATCCAACTCCGTCACTGCCAATCACATGGACGAAGACATGGATATCAACGCCGGGACGGTCGCGGATGGTGAGGAAGATATCGCCACCCTCGGACGCCGCATGTACGACACCTTGCTTGAAGTGGCCTCCGGTCGGAAGACCTGCAGCGAGACGCTCGGCCATCGTGAGCTGATGACCTGGCGCATCGGCCCGACCCTCTGAATCGCGGGGTTCGATGCGCTGTCTCGGCGGGGAACCGTTACGATATTAGTTGAGAGCCGGGGTAGCTCAGTCGGTTAGAGCGACGGACTCATAACCCGTAGGTCGGCGGTTCAAGTCCGCCCCCCGGCACCACTATTGCCTATGGTGGAAGCTCGCTCCCGAGCGTGGCGCGAGTGGAGGAAATTGGGTATTTTCGTGCGCATGCCACGGTGGCACTCGAGACGGCGGTTCTTCGCTGGGGTTGGCGTCGCTGCTGCGGCATTTGCGCAGTCTGGCGGCAGCCAGCCCGTGGTCGCGATCGAGACCTCGATGGGCTTGGTCCGGATCGAGCTCAATCCGGAGGCCGCTCCAAGAACGGTGGCGAATTTCCTCGCCTATGTGAACTCGGGGTTTTTCGACGACACGGTGTTTCATCGAGTGATCGAGGGCTTCGTCGTCCAGGGAGGCGGCTTTACGCCTGAACTGCAGTGGAAGCCCACTGCGGAGCCTGTTCGTGCTGAGACGACGAACGGTCTCGCGAACGATCGTGGGACGGTGGCCATGGCCCGTGACATGGGCAAGGACACTGCGACCTCTCAGTTCTTCTTCAACCTGAAGGATAACCGCGAGCTTGACCGTGACTCGCGAAGTTTCGGCTACACCGTCTTCGGGCGCGTCATCGAAGGCATGGATGTCGTGGACAGGATTTCCGGGGTCCAGACCAGTCGCCGAGGTCGCATGGAGGATGTCCCAATCCTGCCGGTGTTCCTTGAGAGGGCGCGGGTCGAATAGCAAGGTCGAAGTCGGGGAGTCCGCCGACAGTGGATCAAGAATCGTGCGATCCGAGCTGCGGGGCGATTGAGTAGGGTTCACCGCGCCGCGCAATTCCAGACCGCGGTCGGGTGCGCTTTCCAAGGGCTGTCACGGGGCGGTCCATTGTTCTGACCGCTAATGAATTGGCGAAACTAGTCCCGGCGGCACTCCCGTCCCTACGGCGAAGATCCGGGACACCTTCCGACTGCATCATCTGAGGGCTCTTCTCGACGAGATTGCGAAAGCGAGCCTCATTGGAGAACGCACACGGTGGTGCAGGGGGCCGCTTGCCTGCTTGCTGGCTCTAGCCAACAAGCCCATCCAAGCGAGCGATAGCTTCTCTACTGCTCGTTCGAGTCGAACGGCACGGTGTCGAAGTTCCGGTTAAGCGGTACGATCTCCGCCCCTGCAGGGGCCTTGAAGTCGAACATGCCCTCGGCCAGTGTCGGGTTGGTTTGCTCTTCCGAGAAGCGATACGTGCACTTGTGCCCTCGGCCAGTGTCGGGTTGGTTTGCTCTTCCGAGAAGCGATACACGTGCACTGAATCGTCCCTCCCGAATATCCGGACCCCGCCGATGCTGAAGTCGTTCGGGTCAAACGGGAACTCGACGCGCGTGTAGAAGTCCTGCCCGGAGCGGCCCTCGCCCACCAGCACTCGCTGTCCGTCGATATCCTCAACCCTCAGGTTGCGGAACATTCTCCGCAATCGCATCCGGCCTAGCAGGAACGAGAGCGGTGCGCGCAGGTCGGTCATGGCATCCAATGAGGCTTGCCTCACTTGGTTCGAATTGGGGCTGTAGACGCGGAAGATCTCTCCATCGCTAATGGCCAGCTTCCCCTCCGGACGTGTGTAATCCCACCGCATCTTCCCAGGACGTTGCAGGTACAGCGTTCCTGCTTCCGACATCGTCTTCCGCCCGCCGAATTCAGTCGATTGCTCGAACTCCATTCGGGCTGCGCTCAGGCTGTTGTAGTGGCGCTCGATGCCATCTATCGCGGCGCCTAGGTTCTGAGCCTGGGCGCCAAGGGCCGACACTGTCGCGAGGGCGACGAGAGTGCAGACGCATCGCGGAAATTGAATCATGGTGTGCTTGGGGGGCGAGCCGCTCGGCTGACGGTTGCGAGCGCCTCAATCTCAGTATACGTCTCGGTCAGTTTCAGTCGCTCAGCAGCCTTCGTATGCAGCGAGTCGCCTGGCGGATGCGGTGCCTGTTCTCGACCAGGGCGAAGCGGACATAGCCTTCGCCGTGAGGCCCGAAGCCGATACCCGGAGAGACCGCTACCAACGCCTTCTCCATCAACAGCTTGGCAAACTCCAGAGAGCCCATTCTGCCGTAGCGATCCGGGATCTTGGCCCAAACGAACATCGTGCCCTTAGGCGGCTCGATTTCCCATCCGCCTTGACCCAGCCCGTCAACCAGGACGTCGCGTCGGTGCTTGTACATGGCCGCGTTGCGTTGCGTTACCGACTCGCACTTGCGCAGAGCGATGATCGAGGCGATCTGAATTGGCTGGAACATGCCGTAGTCCAGGTAGCTCTTGATACGCGCCAAGGCATGGATCATCTTCGGATTGCCGAGGCAGAAGCCGACCCGCCAGCCAGGCATGCTGTAGCTCTTGGACATCGAGAAGATCTCGACACCGACCTCTTTGGCTCCTGGGATTCTCAGCATCGAGGGAGCCTTGTAGCCGTCAAAGACGATGTCGGCATAGGCGAAGTCATGCACGAGCATCGTGCCGTGCTTGTGGGCCAGGTCGACCACCGGACGAAAGAAATCCAGTTCCACGCACTGGGTTGTGGGATTGTGCGGGAAGCATGTGAGAAGCATTGTCGGCTTGCGCCCGGGCTTCTTGTAGAGATCTTCGACCCGCCCGAGGAACTCCTCCGGCGAGGGCATTGGGATCGCAATCTGTTGCCCGTCTGCCATCACCACACCCCATTGGTGAATGGGGTACGACGGGTCAGGCATCGCAACCTTGTCGCCTGGGCCGATCGTGGCGAACGTCAAGTGCGCGAGGGCGTCTTTTGACCCCATGGTCGCGATTGCCTCGGTCTCGGGATCCAGCTCGACGCCGTGCTTCGTCTTGTAGCGCTTGCAGATTTCCTCTCGCAGGCGCGGGATTCCTCGCGATAGCGAATAGCGGTGATTCCGCTTGTCCCGGGCAGCCTCCGTCAGCTTGTCAACCACCACGGCAGGCGTTGCGCCGTCGGGATTGCCCATTCCCAAGTCGACTACATCTTGGCCCGCGCTCCGGGCCCGGGCCCGCATGTCGTTGATTTCAGCAAAGACGTAGTTCGGAAGTTTCGCGATGCGATGGAAAGGGTCGCCGTCAAAGAGGCCCATGCGCCCATTCTCTCAGACCGAGCCGACAGTGCTGCCACTTACCCGGAACCGTGTCCCGACGTGCTGTTCGGCAGGCAGCCAGGGGAGTTCGGGTGCGTCAAGCCGGGGTACGTCGCGGTGGGTTGTCAGAGAGCGGAAAACTGCCGACTCTAGTCTCCCGTTACGCCCTCCGCCCCGACTGGTGGAACTGCTGTGAAGTAACGCTCACTACCCTTCTCGCCCTTCAAGAGCATTCGGAAAAACCTCTTGAAATCGTTGAGGATCAGATAGAGCGCCGGAACCAGGAGCAACGTGACAGCCGTGGCGAAGAGCACTCCAAACGACAGGGACACGGCCATCGGAATCAGGAACTGCGCTTGCAGGCTTTTCTCTAGCATCAGGGGAGTAACGCCCGCAGAAGTCGTTAGGGAAGTCAGCAGGATTGGACGGAAACGGGCTTCCCCTGCGAGGCGCACGGCCTCGGTCAGCGATCCATGGCGTTTCACATAGTTGTGGATGAAGGTCACGAGGACGAGCCCGTCGTTCACCACGACTCCTGCGAGTGCCACCATCCCGCAAATGGACAGGAAGCTCACAGGCAAGCCCAGGAGCAAGTGCCCCCCGACCGCACCGACAAATCCAAACGGAATTGCTGCCAATACGATCATGGGCTCGACATAGCTCTTGAGCGGAATGGCCAGCATGGCGAAGATTACGAACAGCGCTACCGTGAAACCGCGATTGAGGCTGTCCAGCGATTCGGCGAAATCGGCTTCATCGCCTTCAATCGAATACGTCAATCCGCTGTACTGCTCCATCAGGCCGGGCAGAAAGGTTGCCTTCAAGTCGTCAATGACCGCCGCGCCCGTAGTGACCGATTCGTCCACCTCCGCTTGCACGTTGATTGCCCGATTGCGGTTCACTCGCGTGATGGTGGCAGGACCGCGGCCCATCGAAGCGACCGCGACCGTGGAGAACGGCACTTCTGATCCCGAAGGCGTCCGGATCCGCACTCGCTCGAGATCCCCTAGCGAGCGCCTTGCCTGGGCGGGATACCGCACCATCACGCGAATGTCATCGCGGCCCCGCTGGATGCGCTGGGCCTCCTCTCCGAAAAAGCCTTGCCGGACTTGCCGGCCTAGGCCCTGCATCGTCAGACCTAAGGCCTCGCCCTCTGGAGTCAGTGCGAGCTTGACCTGGGGCTTGCCACCGCGATACGAATCGGAGATCTCGACGACTCCGGCATACTCCGTCAGCTTCTCCTTGGTGGCGTTGACGGCTTCACGAACTACGGACATGTCGACGGCGTTGAACTGAATGTCAATCGCCTTGCCCCCGCCGATCAAATCGTGAGTGAAGGTGAGTTCGACAGCTCCAGGAATCTGGCCCACTTTCTCGCGCCAGCGCGCAGCAATCTCGTCCGCTGAGATCTGCCGGTCCTCCCCTGGCTTGAGTTCGATGTTCACTTCGCCCAGATGCTCACCCATGAACGCGGCGGGGCCTGCCGCTGGGCCGCTTTGGACTACACGATAGGGGTGTTCGCCGATCGTGCTCAGGATGAGCGAGAATTGGTCGCTGCCCTGCTCCCTTGTGATCTGGCCACGTAACTCGGTCGCAGCGCTTTCCAGCTTCTCGACAGCCGCCCTGGTCACTTCGATCGGAGCCTCCTGGGGCATGGTCACAAATACCACCACGTTGTCGGGCTCGACAACGGGAAACACCACCATCTTGACGAAGCCGCCCACAACCGCCCCTGCGGTCAGGAGGAGGCAAGCGATTCCGATTGCAAGCGTCAGGTATCGCCATTCCAGCGCTCGGGCCAAAAGCGGTCGGTAGAGGCGGCTGGAAACCCAAACCAAGGCACTGGAAAAACCATCGAAGAACCCGTCCCACGCCCGAATGACGATGTTCGCGCGGCGGCCCGGCTGCTGCTTTCTGAAGTCCTTCAGGTGACACGGCAGGATCAGGCTGGATTCAACCAGCGAAAAGAACAGGACGGGCAGGATGATCAGGGGGAAGACCGGCATGATCTTGCCCATGATTCCCTCTACGAACAGCATCGGTGCGAATGCCGCCATGGTGGTGAGGACTCCGAAAGCGACCGGCACGAGCACCTCGTGCGTGCCCAGGACTGCGCCGCTGAGTCCCTTGTTTCGCTTGACCTGTGTGGTGTGGATGTTCTCGGCAACAATGATCGCGTCGTCGACGACTATGCCTAGGACGAGAATGAACGCGAAGAGCGTGACCATGTTGATTGAAACATCCAACACGGGCATCAGCGCGATGGCGCCAAGGAATGAGACTGGTATGCCGACGCAAACCCAGAATGCCAACCTCAACCGCATGAACAGGGCCAGCACAATGAACACCAGAATCAAGCCCGTCGTAGCATTCTTGGTGAGCAGTTGGATGCGTCCCTTGAGCATCTTGGCGCCGTCTTGCCACGCTGCGATCGTGACGCCTTCCGGTAAGCGTTGCGCTGTCTCATCGATGAAGCGGTGCGCGGCGTCGGCTACATCGATGGCGCTCTGCTCCCCGACCCGGTACACCTGGACCACGACCGCCGGGGTGCCGTCGAGTCGCGCGGACACCGATTGCTCTTCGAAACCGTCCACAACAGTCGCGACATCGCTCAAGTGGATTCTGGTTCCATCGGGTCGCGTAAGCAGGAGCAAACGCTCGTACTCGGCGCCTGTGTAGGCCTGCCCTTCGGTTCGCAGCAGGACCTCTCCGTTCTCCGTTCTCACGGAGCCTCCTGGTGTGTCGACTGAGAATCGCCGCACCGCGTTGGCGATGTTCTCAAACGTGAGTCCCCACCGCCTCAGGGCATCCTCCGAGACTTCGATCGAGATCTCGTACGCAGGAGTGGTCAGTAACTCGACGTGCGAGATCTCTGGGAGCGCGCTCAGTCCGTCTCGCACTTGCTCGCCCAGTGTCTTGAGCGTTGCCATTTCGGTATCGCCCGAAATGGAGATGTTGATCACTTGGAACTGGTTTGTGACTTCTTGGACGACCGGCTTGTCGGCTTCTAGCGGAAACGTGTCGATCCCGTCGACCTTCGCCTTGATGTCTTCCATGACCCGTCGCGGGTCGTAGTCGCTGAGAACCTCGACCAGGAAGGATCCGGAACCCTCGTGGGCGGTCGAGGTAATCTTCTTGATTCCCTCGATCCCTTGGATCGCTTCCTCGATCCGGATGCAGATGGCCTCTTCGATCTCTTCCGGCGCGGCCCCCCGGTATTGCACCGAAATCGAGACTGCGTCCAACGTGACGGACGGGAAGATCTCCTTCTTTAGGTCTGTCACCGTCAAGGCGCCTGACGCGACAATGACGAACAACATCAGGTTCGCGACGACGTTGTTGCGGGCGAACCATGCAATCAGGGATTTCATGCCGCGCCTCTCGTTGCGGATTCATCGCGGTCTGGTTCCGCGTCTTCTTCCGAGACCACTACCTGCATGCCGTTCACCGCAGCTTCCAATGGCGAGATGCAGATGCGCTCGCCCTCTTCGACACCGCCCCGGATCAAAACCGTGTCTCGCTCGCGCCGCAGGATGTCCACCTCGCGGAAGACCAGGCGATTGGCGCTGTCGATGACGTATACCGTGTTGTCATTGCGTAGCGCCGAGCGCGGGGCCTTCACCACGCCCCGCACCACAATCCCTTCGATCGCGGCGTGGACGAACATGCCGATCGCTAGCGGGGGCCGGTCCGCGCTGCGGCCTCGGCCATAAGGGTCCTGCACCTGCGCAATCGCGTTCACCATGCGTGTGCTGGGATCAATTTCTCCTTCGGTCCTCACGATCCGACCGTTCCAGGTATGCTCGCGGCCGGCGAACAGGGCGGTCAGTCGCACGGCCGGCCCTTCGCTCGCTGCCGAGGAGTCACGGTAGGCCAGGGGGAGCTTGCAATATTCCAGTTCAGCGTTGGGGATCGGCAGCCTTACTTCCGCAACATCCACCGCATAGAGCGTTGCGATCGGCATCCCGCGCTGCACGAACTGTCCGACATCGACTTGCTTCGATCGCACGCGTCCGGCGAACGGTGCCCGCACCTCGGTGCGCTCCAAATCGTATTCCGCCTGCTTCAGGGCGGCTTCGGCCGCCGCCAGCGCAGCTGTCACCTCCGCAATCTGGGGTTCGCGGAACAAGAGGCGCGACGGCTCGCCTTTCCCGAGTTCGGCCCACTCCTCGCGGGCGATGGTGGCGGTCTCCTGCTCGGTAGCCAGCCGCAGGTTGTTCTGTTCGATCTCGGCTCGCGCACGAGCGATCGCGAGTTCGTATTCCCGTTGCTCGATGCGCAAGAGGACATCCCCGGCACCAAAGAAGCCTCCAACGGCCAGTGAGGAAGACACCTCCACCACACGGCCTGAGACCTCGGCTGCCAGTTGCGACTCGGTCTGCGGAGCAACGGTGCCCTCGGCCTCGACCGTCAGTCGAAGCGTGGCGAGTTGTGCTTTGATCGCTTGGACGAGTGGTGCCTGGACGACCCGTGGCGGCGCTTCGGGCGTCTCGAACGAGAGAGTGAGCTGCCAGGCCGCCCACGAGCCCCCGCCCAGCACCAGGATTGGCAGGGCGATCATCAGTGCCAGCCGGGTTTTCTTCATCGGATTCTCCTAGGGGGTCGCGGTGGGTTGTTGCGATTGGTCCTGGCCATCGGCGAATCCGCCTCCCAGGGCTAGGTGAAGGTCGATCCGGTTGTCGATTCGCGTGCGATGCAGACCCAGTATGGTGCTCTCGGTTTGGAGTGCCGTCCTCTGCAGAGCAAGGACGGTGAAGATGTCGGACATTCCTGCCGCATAGCGCTTCTCTGCCAGCTTGATCGCCTGGTGCGTGCTGGCGAGAACGTCTTGCAAGGCGCGTTCCTGCTCGAGCAGGCTGCCCTCCGCAGATAGCGCGGTCTCGACCTCCAGGTACGCGGACCAGACGCGGTTCTCATAGTTCGCCGCAGCCTCGCGGGCGCGTGACTGGGTGGCCCTGACGTTCGCCTTGAGGCTGCCTGCGTTGAATAGCGGCATTGCCAGCCCGGCGACTAGGTCCCAGACCCTCAGGCCGGGATTGACCAAATCCAGCAGCGTGTTGCTGGACGTGCCGCCAGCAGACGTGAGCGAGAAGCTCGGCCGGAGCGCCGCCTTGGCCTGCACGATGCGGGCGTCGGCCGCGAGCAACGCCTGCTCGGCGGCAATCAAGTCGGGTCGTCGGTGAACTAGCTCCGACGGCAGTCCGGCGGGTACCCCAAGCTTGAGCTCCGGCAGTCCGCCGGCAACAGCGCGATCCCCTGCTGGGTATTCGCAAGCGAGGATTTCCAATTGCCGCACGAATCTGTCTCGCAGTTGCTCCCTTTGCCGGATCGCCGAGACGGATCTCGCAATCTCGGCCTCCGCGACGCGAACGTCGATCGAGGTGCGTGAACCGTACTTATAGCGCTCCAGCGTACGTCTCGATGTGATCCGCGTATTTTCCAGCAGATCCTCTGCCAACTCGATTTGGCGTCGCGCCTCCGTTGCCGCGAACCAAGCCTTGGCAGCCTGGCCGCTAAGGGAGAGCATGGCGCTTTGCCGGTCAGCCACGCGCTGCTGAACCGTTGCCTCGCTAGCCAGCTTCTGAGCGCTAACCCGCTTCCAAACGTCCGGTTCCCAGTCAACGTTGAACGCTAGCCCGGCATTGCTGAACGTGTTGCTCAGCACGCGATCGGAAAGTCCTGGAAACGGCAGGCCGACGAAATTCTGGCGCTGCCTCAATCGATTGGCGCCGAAGCTGAGCGTCGGCAGCTTGCCGGCTTGCGCCATGACGCGCTCCTCCATCGCGGTCTCGATCCGGGCTGCTGCCGCCGCAAGATTCTGATTGCAACTCAGGGCCTTGCGGATCGCAGCATCGAGCCCCTCGTCTTCAAAGTAGGTCCACCAGGTGGCGGCCGGTTCGTTCGATTCCACGTCGGCTCCCTGCCATGATGCGGGAGTTGGGACTTGGATCTCGTGGGTTGGCAGGTCGATTGGCTTCGAACAGGAAGCCAGGAGGATGGCACCTGCCAGGGCGGAAAGGATCCTCATAAGGCGGCCTCCTCGGGAATGGGCACCAGTTGGATCGGTGGCGCGTAAGTTCGGTTCGGTGGGGCAAGCATCCCGCCCGCGACGAAGCGCACCATCGAGACCAGGATTGCTTCGGCGTCCGGCTGGTCGCTCGTTTCCTCGGTCCACTTGTGGGTTCGTCCGCAGTCCAGCACCGTATGGACCAGCACACCGATAGCGAAATGCATCCGGGAGCGCACTTCGTTCTGCGGAAGGTCGGGCAGCGCTCTCACGAACGCCGATTCGAAGCGCGCGATGACCTCCCTGTACTCTTCGTCGAAGAACGACTCGAGGTAGTCCGCTGGTTCGGAGTAGAGCCGCGCGCAAAGGCGTGCGAAGCCCGGTCGCTCCCCCGGTCCCTGCGTAAGCTTCATTACCGGGGAGAACAGCGCGAACAGCACTGCTTCCACTGCGAGGTGGCCGCCCGCGGCTTCGTTCTCGAGCTGGTCAATTAGTGCGAGCCGCTCTCGGTTGACGGGCCGGATGCATCGCGAGAAGGCGGCCTTGACTACCGCCTCCTTGGATCCGAAATGGTAGTGAACAGCAGCGAGGTTGACGTTCGCTTCCGTGGTTAGCAATCGCAAGGAGACGCCCTCGATGCCATGCTCGCTAAACAGCGATTCCGCAGTGTCGAGAATCTGCTCCCTAGTGTCTACGGGCCGCGCCATGTCCTCAAACAAACGTTTGACTTAAGTATAAGAAGGACCCGGCAGCCTGTCAAGCTGCGGGACCGTCAAGCCGCGGCACGACTGGACGGTGCCGGGCTGCCGTATGCTGTTGGCAGGGGTCCGATCGGTGCTGCCGCCGGAGTGGTCCGTCAACCCAAGCCAGTGGACGATCGGGTCGCAGGACTGTTCTCCAGCAACGCCCCGTTTGCCATTTGCGGTCCCTGCGTGATCGAATCGCGCACCCATGCATTACGTACCGCCCGGGTTGTGGCGCTGGCCGGGCAAACGGCGGGTCTCGCCGTGGTCTTCAAGGCGTCATTCGACAAGGCCAACCGGACAAGCCGCGACTCGTACCGAGGGCCCGGCATTACCGCCGGGCTCGAGATCCTGGCGGATGTGCGGCGCGAGACGGGCCTCCCTGTGCTGACCGACATCCACCAGCCAGACCAAGCGGAGCTTGCGGCCAAGGCTTGCGACATCCTGCAGATTCCGGCTTTTCTCTGTCGCCAGACGGACTTGCTCCTGGCAGCGGGCCGCACTGGCCGTGCCGTCAACATCAAGAAGGGCCAGTTCCTTGCTCCCGGTGACATGCGTCACGCGGTTGACAAGGTCGCTGCCACCGGTAACGAGCGAATCTTGCTGACTGAACGTGGCACTAGCTTCGGCTTCCGCAATTTGGTCGTTGATTTCCGCGGTGTCGCCGAAATGCTCAAACTGGGCCGTCCCGTGGTTCTGGATGTCACGCACAGCTTGCAGCTACCGGGGGCAGCCGGCGGGTCGAGCGACGGCCAGCCCGAATACATTGAACCGCTGGCCCGTGCCGGGGCGTCAGTCGGGGTGAGCGGGGTGTTCCTCGAGGTTCACGAGAATCCGCCACAAGCACTCTCCGACGGTGCGAATGCGCTGCGCCTCGACCTGCTTGCTGAGACGCTCGCCCGCTTCGCCGCGATCCGCCGCCTGGTGGACTCGTGGCCGCCAGGGACCGGCTGACATCGCGGCTATTTCAATGACAGCCCGCCGTCGACCGCCAGGATCTGGCCGGTCACGAATGACGACCCGGAAAGTAGCTGCGCCACGGCGCGGGCGATGTCCTCGCCGGTGCCGTGTCGCTGCATCGGCGTGTTGCGTACGAGTTGGGCGATCTCGTCAGGCAGTTCCCCGTCGAAGTGGATCACGCCTGGAGCCACGCTGTTTACCGCGATCTCCGGAGCAAGCGCCTTTGCCAGCGCACGCGTCAGCATGATGACACCGGCCTTGGATGTGCAATAGGGCACGTGCTTGCCCCACGGCCGCAGCCCGCCCAGCGAACTGACGTTAACAATCCGACCGCCCCCGGTGCGCAGCATCAGTTTCGCGGCATGCTGGCAGCAGAAGAAGGTTGCCTTGAGGTTGATGTCGTGGATGGCGTCCCAATCGTCCTCAGTGGCTTCCAGCGGGTCCACGGCGCGGAACACCGCTGCGTTGTTGACCAGGCCGTCAAGCCGGCCATAGGCCTGGCGAATCTCGTCGAAGAGTCTTCGGATGTTCGAGACCTCTGAGAGATCTGCCTGGAATGCAAGGCCGCCGCAAGCCTTGGCCGTCGCCGCTGCCGCCTCGCCTGAGCCCCCAAAGTGAACCGCCACTTGAGCCCCTTCGCGCGCAAGGTGAAGCGCGATCGAGCGCCCGATTCGCTTGGCACCACCGGTGACGGCTACAACCTTGCCTGCGAGAGAGTCCATCGAGCTTGCCCTGGCAACCCACCGGTCACTGAACGGCTCCCGTATTACGATAGCGTTGTCGCTGTTCCGGGGTTGTCTCTTCCAGCGCCTGGGCCAAGCGCGGCTCCCCAATGAACAAATACATCATGATCGGGCCCCAGGGCTCGGGCAAGGGAACTCAGTCCAAGCTCCTGGCGGAGCAGTTTGGCTTCATCCACATTTCGGTCGGCGATATCTTCCGCTGGAACGTTAGGAACCATACGAAGCTCGGATCCCGGGTGACCCGCATCACGGAGGAGGGCCGCCTTGTGTCCGACGAGATCGTCGAGAACGTGGTTCGCGAGAGGCTTGAACTGCACGATTGGCGCTACGGGTTTGTCTTGGACGGGTTCCCGCGGACGCCAACGCAAGCGTTGTACCTGTTTGAGAATTGGAATCTCGACCGCGCGATCTACTTGGACCTGGACGACAAAACGGTTCGGAAGCGGGTCATGTCGCGCGCGAAGGTTGGAGAAGGCAGTGGATTTACCAAGCGCGCCGACGACAATCCAGAGGCATTGCGACGTCGGCTTGGCGAGTATCACGACAAGACTCGTCCTATGCTCGACTTGTTTGCGGATCGCGACCTGCTGCTGCGGGTCGACGCCGGAGGGACGATTGAGGAAGTGTTTCGATCCGTCGTGGAGGGACTGGGCCTTAGCACTGAGCCAGCGGTGCCGGCTCTCAGAGGAGAGTAGGCGCTCAGATCACTTATCTCCTGGGCCGGACCTGCACCTTCCGGTCGAAGGCCGGAAAGTCGCATTCGCCAGCAGTTCTCTTGGCCGCCTGCGCGGTGGCTTTGGCGAACTACGGGTGTCCTCGCGCGCAATGAGGTCCGGCGCCATGCGATGGATTTCGAGCGTGATCGGGGAAGAACCCCGTCCGTGCCGGGCTCAGCGGACCGTCCCCGCCCTCGGGTTCGTGGGCGTTCGACCAGGCGCCCGCTGATTCGGACTACCTCCCTGTTGGGTACCTTCTTCATTGCCTGTCCGCTTCGGGTCCTTGCGGTAGTCGAAGAGGAACTCCCATTCGATGTACGCCTCCTTGCCGTTGTAAACCTTGACTCCGGATCCCTCCGCCGTACTTGCCACCCCAGCGATTCCTCGTTCGAAAATCTGGGGGGTGGCGGCCGCGCCCTGCGCGCCACCAATCGGAGCCCCCGGCGACCGCGGCGTGGTGAGGAGCCGATTGATCATTTCCTGGGCGCCGGAACCTGCCGCCAGCCCGCCAGGTCCGCCCGCCGCCGCTCCAGGCTGGCCCGTGCCTGGAGCCGTCGCGTTGCTGCCCTGTCGTTGGCCGCCGCGAGGCTGCCCGAGGCTCCCGGAGCCAATGGCACCGGCGGTTGGGTTCCGTTCGCGACTGCGTTGCCCGAATCTGGAGAACGGGTCCGTTTCGTTTCGCTCGTTCTCGTTCATTGGCACTTCGCTCGGGAGCATTCTGCTGTAGTCCGGCGGCTCGCCGTCGGGCTGCTCCGGGCCTTGCGGCACCGCTTGATTCGGGTCGAACCCGAATCCTTGGTTGTAACGGCCCCTGTCCACCAAGTCCGGAGCTGCGGAGTCGCGAACTGTTTGGGCCCGATTGGGAGTCATCGGAACTTGCTGCCCGGGTTGCAATGACTGGTCGCCGAAGCCTTTCAGGCCCGGGGCCCCGGAGTTGATCTGCTCCTGAATCAATGCGTCCCTCTCACGGCCTGCGGATCCGAAACCACCGCTGGGGAGCCCGCCGAGGCCTGACTCGCGACGGTCCCTCTCCCGGTCGAACAGCAGGGAGTCCTCGAACCGGCCGTCTGTTCCCATGTGGATCAGGCGCCACTCGCCTGTTTCTCCAAGCGGGTCGGAGGGGCGCCCGCGCAGGTATCGAACGCCATCGGTGGCTTCGAGGTCGTCGAGTCTTTCGGGGTACTTGCCGTGCTTTCTGAAATACAGCTTGATGGCTCGACTGTACTCTTCCCCTCGTTGGATCAGGCGCTCCTCCTTCAAGCGCTGGGATTGCATCGCCATCCGCGGGATCGACAGGGCGAGGGCTGCCAGCAGGATCGCAGAGGTGGCCAGTAGGATCAGCAGCGCGTATCCGCCTTGCGCTCTGCGCGGATTAGCCTGAGTCACCTAGGCACCTCCAGTTCGAGCGAGAATTCCTGATTCGCCTCCAGGTCCGCGAGGACTATGGCCTCCAAGCCGATGCTCTCGATTCGGTACCGGCCGTTGAGCACTGACCCCTGTCCACCAACGAGTATTTCCTCCCCGTCCAGCAGAAAAGCGCGCTTGGCAGCAGTATCTCCTTGGCTGGCGAGGCCGAAGTACTTCCAGTCCGGTGGGCGCACCGGTGCCACCGGCGGAGCCTGCTTGGGAGCCGGCTTCGGCGGTTCCTGCGCCTTCTTCGCCATTGCCTTGTCCAGAACGGCCTGTGCTTGACGCGCCTCTGGCGGCGGCGCAACTGCGACTGGCTTCGGGCGTCCGAAATTGAAGATATCCCGCTCCACCGAAGGGACCTCGATACTTCGAACCCTCTCCAGCAGGCCTGTGCGCAAGGTGGCATCCGCGGTCAGCGGGTCTGGCGGGTCGTCGGACCCGCGGCCGCCCACTCTCGGACGGAACCGGCCGCCGCGCTGGCGCGTGGCCGGCGGCTGTGCCGACATCTCCGTGCTTGTCGTGCCGGCCGGAGCCGCGGCGGGGATCACGGGGTCAGGGCGGGCCGGCAGGGGTTCCGCAGTTCCTCGGAAGTACTGGAAATAGACGATGGCAACGAGCACAGCCAGGGCGACCCCGAGCTTGGCGAGCGATTTCCTGTCGGCACCGAGTTCCATGACGTGTCTACAGATCCCTGACGAACGTGTCGAACCGCATATTGATCCGCAACTCGTTCGACGATTCCTCGTCTCGAGGAGTTGCTCCAAGAGATCCGATGATAAAGAACAGTTCCGAGCGGTCCAGTCGGTATAGCAGTCCGACAAGGTCTTCGTAGCTTCCCCTGAAATTCGCGTTCACTGCCAGGATGCCGTATCCGTCGCTGCCTTCGATGGCCTCCACGCTGTAGCTAGTCTCGCGGATCTCGACTCCCGCGCCGTCCGCCGCCGCGCCCAGCTCGGTGAGCAAGGCCGAGAACGCGCTGCGCCTTGGCAGCGCGATTTCTTGCACCAAGGCATCACCTTCGGCCGCCGCTTTGTTGACGCGCTCGGCGGCCTTTCGAACCTGGTCAAACCCCTGGCGCGTCTCCTCCACTTGCGATGACAGCTGCGCGATGCGTGCACGGGTCTCACGCTCCGCGCTCTGAGCCGGGTAAACCGCGATGAGGTAGAAGGCCAAGTCGAGTGCCGCTAGTGCGGCCAGGGTTGCCAAGGCAGTCCGCGGAGCGAGCCTGCGGTACCAGGCAACCCTGGCGACCATTCTGGGTCCAGTCCTAGAGTTGCTGCTCATACTCCACCTCGAGCTGGTATCGGAAGGTCGGTTCGCGCTCGTCGGGCGGAGCGCTGCCCCGCAGGGCGGTGGAACCGAAGAGTTCAGATCCCTCGAGCTGCTTGAGGAAATCGATGAAGTCGGAAGGCTGTTTCGCGCTGACCGTCATGTCAAGCAGGATCGTATCTCCGTACGCGACTTCCGGCTGGATCGTGAGCATCCGGACGGAGGGCGGAAGGACTTGGGAGAGATCCAGGAAGGTTTGTGTCCAGGAAACCCCCTTGCGGACAAGCAGCCCGTTAAGGAATGCAGTGCGTTCGAGGATCTCGGTGGTCTGTGGGCCTTGGATCTTTGCCGAGGCGTCTGTGCCCAGTGTCGCTAGGCTGCGCTGTTCCTCCACCAGTTGCCGTTCCCTCGCCACGATTTCCTCCGGAAGCCCGCCAAACCCGGAGTAGCGGACCGCCATTTGGCCCGCCACGCCTAGCAGGATTGCCCCTGCGATGCACGCCATGGCGAAGAACGCGCGGTACCCGCCCGCAGGATTCGTGGCCAGATTCAGCAATGGCTGGGTAGCGTTTCGGGTCTGGGGGCCGGTCAGGTTCTCAGCCATGGATGTATCCCCTTAGTCCCACTCCGTCCGGGGCTGTGCCGTCAGTCAGGGGCATGACGGGGCAACCGACCTCGCGAGGCAAGGTGTCAAGGGCTTGCGGGAGGAGCCCATCAAGCCCGGTTAGCAGGAGTCGCGAAGCGGGTCGTTCGAGGCGCTCGCCGATGTAGACAAGGGTTGGGAAAAGATCCGCCAGGATCTCCTCCAGCGCCTTCTCAGCGTCTTCCCCGAAATCCGGTGCCAAGGCCACTTGCCGCACCAGGCGCACGATTCCATTCTCGACGGCGACCATCGTCATGGATCCCCGGCTAAGCTTCAGCAGGACCGCCATGTCCGGGTCGTCGATCAACCGGAGGCACGCGGCAGTCGCCAAGCCGACATAGTCGGGGGTTAGGCCCGCGGCCTTGAATGCTTGCTCGCAATGCAACACGGCGGCAGTGGGGATCGTTGCGGCCAGCACGGATGCAGGCCGCGAGCCGGCCTGCCAATGAAATCCTATGCGGGCTGCCCGGATATCGACCGAGAAACTCCGGTGGAAGCGCTCCTCCACCGCTCGGCGCAAGTCTCTTGGCCGTCTGGGCACTCTCTCGAACTCGAACACCGCTAGGCGTCCGAGATTGTCTGGCAATAGCACAGCAGCGTGGGGCGTGGTCAGGGTGCCAAGGTCACGGACCACATCCGCGACCGCATCGCGCAACTCGTCCAACTCGCCCGCAATTGGCTCCGGATCGATTGCTGCCGTTGGAGGCAGCGGGCGCTCGGCATGCGCCAGAACATTGGTCCCGTCCCAGCGAGCGCCTTGGACTGACCCCTCACCGATCTCGAAGACAAGCTCGGGTTGCGGGTCTGGCAGCACCTTGTCGAGTATCTGGAGGAAGAAACCCATAGCTACTCGATAAAGGTGACCTTGTCGATTTCGCGCAGCGTCGTGACGCCCCTTCGCACGCGCTCGACGGCCGATTCCCGCAGCGTCCACATGCCTTCCTGGCGCGCCGCCCGCGCAATCTCCGAACTCGGCCGCTTGGCGAGAATCAACTCGCGGATGTTGTCCGACATGTCGAGCAGTTCGTGAATGGCCGTGCGTCCGTGAAACCCCGTGCCCGAGCATTCGATACAGCCTTCTCCTTCGCTGAACTCGAAGTCAGACCATTCGTGCAGTGGCAGCAGCGACGCTTCCAGGCGTTCGGGCGGGTAGCGCTTCCGAACTCTGCAGTGCGGGCAAATCACCCGCACCAGTCGCTGGGCAAGAATGCAGTTGAGCGCGGAAACGAAGTTGTATGCCTCCACGCCCATGTTAAGGAAGCGTCCGAGCACGTCGACCACGTTGTTGGCGTGCACGGTCGTGAAGACCAGATGCCCGGTCAGGGCGGACTGGATCGCGATCTGAGCCGTCTCGGGGTCGCGTATCTCGCCGACCATGATCTTGTCCGGGTCGTGCCGCAGGATCGAACGCAGCCCGCGTGCGAACGTGAGCCCCTTCTTCTCGTTGATCGGAATCTGGGTGATCCCGTGCAGTTGGTACTCAACGGGATCTTCGATTGTCACGATCTTGTCTTCGTCGCTCTGGATCTCGCTCAGTGCCGCGTACAGGGTGGTCGTCTTGCCGGAACCGGTGGGGCCGGTAACCAACACCATTCCGTAGGGCTCGCGGATATAGTGCGCGAAGCGGCTGAGGTCCTCGTCGCGGAAGCCCACGACGTCCAATGACAGGTTCTTGAACTGCTCGCCCATTGCTTGCTTGTCGAGGATGCGCAGGACCGCGTCCTCGCCGAAGACCGTCGGCATGATCGAGACGCGGAAATCGATCTGGCGCCCCTTGTATCGCACCCGGAACCGCCCGTCTTGCGGAATGCGTCGCTCGGCGATGTCCAGTTCGGTCATGACCTTGATGCGGGACAGGATCGTCGAGTGCCAATCCTTGGAAATCGGTGGCATCGCGGGATGCAGCACGCCGTCGATTCGATACTTGATCGCGACGTCGCTGTTGCGGGTCTCGATGTGGATGTCGCTCGCGCGACGCTCCAGCGCGTTGAAGACGGTTGTGTCAATGAGCTTGATAACCGGAGCGACGTCGCTTTCGCGAGTGAGTTTGTCGATCGAGAGCGACTCATCCTGATCTTCGGCGGATCCGATGTCGAGGATGAACTCCTCGGTGACTTCCTCCAGCACTCTCTGGGACTGCTCGGCCTTGTTGAGCACGTCATGAATCTGCGACAGCGTGGCGATCGAAATCCGGAGTTTCTTGCCGAGCAGCGATGCGATCTCGTCGAGATCGGGCAACTGGCGCGGGTCGGCGATGGCGATCTCGAGAGCGCCGTTGTGCTCGCTGATCGGCACGAAATTGTGCCGGAACATCCGGTCGACGGGGATTGACCGAAACAGGGCGCTGTCGATGTGCGCCGATTCGAGGTCCAGGAACGGATAGCGGTAGCGCGCGGCCAACTCGCGAGCGTCGCTCTCCGTCGCCTCAGGCGCGGTCTGCCGTTTACCCATAAGTCTTGTTCTTACGCAGCCTCAGATGGAGTTTGCTGTCTTGGTCGAGACGGAGACTCCGTTCGCAGGCTTGCACGATGGTGGCCAGCCGGGTGTAGCCTTCCCACAGGACTTGGTGGCCCGGGCCCGCATAGCGCTTGCGCTTGAAGCCCAGATAGCCGCCCAGCATGGCCGTCGTCAGCACCGCCCGCCCGATGTTGTCCGGCGGCGGCAGCTTGCGATCCTGCGCAAAGTCCTCCAGGGCGGCGATCTCGATGTCGGAAAACAGCGTCTCGGCCGGCAGTTCCGGCGTGTCGCGGCCCAGCAGCGTCATCGCCATCAGCCGCCACGCGATCACCGCGTTGATCGTCACCGCCCGCTCGATCCGCTCCCCCGTCCGATGCGCCAGGTACTCCACCTTGCAGCCCGTCTTCAGCACCCGGTGCCAGTCCTCGATGCGCCACCGCAGCCGGTACCATTCCAGCACCCGCTCGGCGTCCTGCCGGGACTGCACCGCCAGCGTCGTGAGCAGGAACCACTCCAGCCGCTCGGCCCCCTCCGGCTGCGCCGCCTCGCGCACGTGCACCAGGTTCAGCCGCGCCGCCGCGGCGGCCTTGTCCGGGTCCGGCAGCTCCACCGCCTGCCAGCGCAGCTCCACCTGCGCCACGCGCTCCGCGCGCGCCTCACGGCCCTTCTGCCCGCGGCTCGCCCGCCGCGCCGACAGCCGCCCCACGTGGATCTCCAGGCGGGCCTGCGCCGCCTCCGCCCGCACCCCCTCGAACAGCTTCGGCACGTCCTTGCCCAGCGAGCGGTTGTGCTTCGCCCGCACCAGCAGGTCGACCGTGCGCAGCCGACGCTGCTCGGCGAACAGCGCGAACACGTCCGCCTCGCGGTCCATCAGCGCCACCGGGCGCACCCCGTCGAGCTCCCTGGCCAGCTCCGCGCACGCGCGCAGCCCCCGGATCCAGCGCATCGTCTTGCGCTCCTCCAGCGGCTTGCCGCGCTCCGCCTTGCCGTCCGGCGCCTCGTACTGGATCTGCGGCACGCCCAGCGGAAGGCCCTCCCCGTTGACCACCAGCGTCGAGTGCATGTGCAGGCCCAGCGTGCCCTGCGCGTTGCTGTTCTTGCCGATCTGGCCCAGCCCCACACAGCCGCCGTGCTCGGCGAAGTTCAGATCGGTGCCGTCCTGGATGCACAGCAGCGCCGCCTGGCCCTGCATGCGGCGCAGCGTGCGCTGCCGGTGCGGCGCCAGGATGTTCTGCGGCGTGATCTGCGAGTCCGCCGGCTGGTCGATCAGGCGGTAATGGCCCTTCACCGCCGCCCGATCCTTCTGCGCCGCCCCCAGGAACGATTTCGTCGGCGCCTCGGACTGAATCTGCGCACTCTGCACCAGCCGCTTGCTCCAGCGTACATCGCCCAGCGGCGCGGAGCCGAACTCGTGCGCGGCCCACGCGTCCCGCGCCAGGCCCTCGCCGGGACCCAGCGCCGGCGGCTCCGGCGGCTCCGCCACGCCCAGCTGGGCGCGCCAGTCGCGGGCCAGCGGGTAGAGGTAGACCACCTTCACCGGCACGCGCGTTCCGGAGGCCGCGAAGCGGCCGCGCCCGGCGGTCTCGCCGACGCGCAGCCAGTTGGCGGCGGCCAGCGAGGTGCCCGCGTGACGGTCTTTTGCGACAAAGGTTTCCACCAGCAAGGGGCGGTAGCCGTAGCGCCGCTGGAAGTCGTCGGGCAGGCGCCGCAGGCACAGCCCGAGGGCCTTGGAGGCCAGGTTGCGGCAGTCGACGCAAGGACGGATCAGGAAGCGGCTTAGAGCGATCACGCGGTGCAGCTGGCGGGAGCGCCGGTCGGCGTCCCAGCCGATGAAGGCATCGCGCGCGGCCAGCGTCAGGGCCGAGGCGGCGAAGCCCAGCGCGCCCAGCACGCCGTGGTCGGAAACCAGCAGGTAGCGCAGCTGGGCTCCCACGTGACGGGCGGCGCCGCGCGGATGCTCGCGTTGCAACAGCTCGTTCCAGACCCGCCGCTGGTCGTCGTCGGTGACCGCGACCAGCGCCAGCCCCTGGACGAGGTCGGCTCGTGCGGGCACGTCCGCCGGGGCGGGCACGGGCCGGCCGAGACCGCGCGGCCGGCAGCGTCGGCGCTCGTGGCGGGGGGCGGGCAGCTGGATGCGGCCGTGCGCGTCGAGGGTGCGCAGCGCCTTCATGCAGCCGGCCAGCTGGGGCCGGCCGCGGGCGTCCTGGAATCCGAACGCCTGGCAGACCCGCCGACCCATCTCGGTCCGGCTGGCGGAGCCGGCTTGAGCCAGCAGATCCTGCAGTCGATTGATGCCGTCGGCGCTGGCGAGCGTGGAAGCAATCTGATTTTGCTCGTGCATACCCAAGGAATGGCACAGGGCAAGCACAAAAGTCAAGTCCTATCTATGGGGCAACGGCAGGGCGCGGCCGCCGCCGCTGCTTCGTTTGGGGACATGGCGATAGGGCCTCGCGAACCTAGATGCTAGACGCACCGGCGGTCGCGACCGTGGACAGCGCGCGCCCGCCCTGCCGCTCAGAACTGCCCGGCCAGGCTGAAGATCGGCAAGTATAGCGAGATCAGCACGAACGCCACGAAGATGCCCATTCCGATCATGATCGCCGGTTCGACCAGATTGAGCAGTGCCGTCGTCTTGGTCTGGACCTCTTCGTCAAAGAACTCCGCCACCGATTCGAGCATCGCGGGCAGGGCTCCGGTACTCTCGCCGACCCGGACCATTTCAATGGCCAGCGGGGGGAAGATTCCCGCCTTTAACAGGCTGTTGGTGAGTGACTGACCCTCGCGCACTCGGCTCTGTGCCGACACGAGAGCACTTCGTAGCAAACCCGATCCCATGGATTCGCTTGCCGTATCCAGCGCCCGCACTAGCGGAATACCGCCGGTTAGCAGCGTTCCCAGCAGCCGCGAGACCTGGGCCACTTGATAGCGGATCCAGAGCTGGCCGATCACAGGCATGCGTAGCGTGATGTGCTCCAGCGAGACGCGGGCTGCGTCGCTTCTCAGCACCCACGCCACCACAGCGATAGTTGCGACCAGCCCGGCAAGAAGCCATATCCAGTTGTCCCGGGAGGCTGTTCCCAGCGCGACCAGCAGTTGCGTGGAGACCGGCAGGGCGGCGTCCATTGTTTCGTAGAGCATCGCGAATTCCGGAACCACGAACGTGACGAGGAACACGACGAGTGCGACCACGAGGGCAATCAGCACCGCCGGATAGATTAGGGAGACTAGGAGTTTCTTACGGATCGCAAGTGTGAGCTTTTGATACGTGACGTAACGCTCCAGGACCGAGGCCAAGGCACCGGACCGCTCGCCCGCGAGCAGCGACGTGACGTAGATCGGGGGGAATGCCTGCCTTTTGGCGAATGCTTCCGACGTCTGGACACCGACCTTGACATCGTCGCGGACGGCTGCGAGGTGCTTGGCCAGGGTCTTGTTGCGCACGTTGTCCGCCAGCAGTTCGAGGGATTGGGGAATCGGCATCCCCGCTCGGTTCAGCGCGAGGAACTGCTGGTTGAAAATGACGAACTGCTCGAGATCGATGCGCCCGCGCGCCGGGACCGCGACGCTCTTCGCCAGTCCCTTGCGGGCTTGGACCGATCGGACCAGGATGCCCCGCTCGACGTATTGTCGACGTACCTCTATGGCCGAATCCGCGGATGCTGTTTCCTCCCGGATGGCGCCTCTTGCGTCGGCGTATTTGACCGTGAACTCCGGCACGTGCCTTGCAAACCAAGACGTGCGGGGCGGCGCGAGCGTGCAGCCTGCAATGGCGGATCAGAAAGAGAGGCGCAGGCCCACCTGCAATTGCCTGGCTTGGCCGGCGGAAAAGATACGCCCAAATGTCGGTAAGTCGAGCGTGCGTTCGGGCAGGTCGAAATTGGCTCGGTTCGTAAGGTTGAACACCTCGGCGCGCAGGTCCGCGGTCACGTTCTCCGAGAGTCGCAGCGAGCGCACGAGGGCGAAATCCAAGGATGTCGTTCCGGGACCTGTGAGGATGTTGCGGCCGGCGTCGCCGAATGTCAGTGGCGCGGGGATCGCGAATGCTGACCTCGCGAAGAACTGTTCCGGGCCGGGAGTGCCAACGGCCGGGTTGGCAAGTAGGTGCGGCCTGTCCGAGCCGAAGATCCCGCCAGTGTTGCCGGTGTTGGAGTTGTCCTGGCTGAGCTGCGGCGTCAGTGGGCGGCCGCCCGCGAATGTCGTTATGCCATAAGCGCGCCAGCCGCCGGTCAGCCAGTGTCGAAAGGGCGTGGCGTATTGCAGGGAGACAACCAGCCGGTGGCGCTGGTCAAAATTCGACAGACCCCGCTCCGCCCGGAAATCGTGGCTGTTCTGCGGAAAGGACTGGTCGCCCGCCGATCCCAGGAACGCCGAGACGTCGTCGATTGACTTGGCCCACGTATAGGCGGCGCGAAAGCCCGCGCGACCGCCGAAGCGCCGCTCGAGCGACAAGACGCCTGAATGGTACGTCGAGGATGCGCCCGATTCGAAAAGAACGATGTTGGCGAATCCGGGTGTTGGCCGACGGAGATCGACCTCGCCCTCGCCGGGGTCGGGCTGGTTTAGGTTCCGGCGGCGCAGAAGTTTCGATCCCTTGGCGCCGATGTAGAGCACCCGCCCCACGATCTTCCCGGGAAGCACTTTCTCGAATCCCGCGTTCCAGCGTTGGACATAGGCCGATCTGAAATCGGGCTGCAAGGCGTTTACCGAGGCCGGAGGGGTGAAACCCCCACCCGGAAAGGGATTCTCAAGGCTGGGCAGCGACGTTGGCGAAGGGAAGTACAGCTGGAGATCGAAGTAGGGCGGGTTGAAATAGAGGCCGGAATTGGCTTCCAGCACGTTGGCGTCGTAGTAGATTCCATACGCCGCGCGCAGCACAAGCGATTCGTCGGGGTTCCAGGCAAGTCCGATCCGCGGAGCGAAGTTGTTGCGATCGGCAGCGTACCCGGCCCGGCCTAGCGATGTCGTGCCCGGCTTGACCAGTCGGGCGGCATCGACATCGAATTGCGCGAAGCGGTCGTCGGCATCATACGCAGGGGCGTTGTATTCGTAGCGCAGGCCGAGGCTGACCGTCAGCTCCCCGGCCAGCGACCAGTCGTCTTGTGCATATCCGTTCCAGAATCGCGCGCGCTGGCGGAAATCGTTGTCCACGACGGTCCGGATGCTGAATGTCGGGAACCCCAGCAACAGGTCGGAGACTGGATGCTGGGAGATCGCCCCGAGGAAGTTGAACTGGCCGCGGCCGAAGAGCCCCTGGGTGCCGTCAATGCCGACGCCGCGGTATTCCACGCCCCACTTGAGGTGGTGCCTAGGTCCGGCACGGGTCAGGTTGGCGGCGACGTGCACGGTGCTGCTGCGACGCAGCACCGGCAGTGCCGTGTCGTCGGAGAGGCTTGCGAACCCGGAGACGTTCACGCTGGGAAATCCGACGAACCGAGGGTCTGTCGACAGCCCCGGAATGCCGAGTTCCGTGGCGATGTCACGTCCGGCGTTTTGGTGCCTGACCTCTCGGTCCAGCCTGTTGAATCCGGCTCTCGCTTCCAGCAGGGTGAACGGCGAAAACGCGTGTGAGTAAGATCCCGCGAGGTGATGGCCGCGATCCAGGGTGAAGCTGCCGAAGCCGGGCACGTCGCTGTCTGAGAAGGGATCGAAGCTCCGAGCATGGCTCAGGTTGTAGCGGGCGAAGAGCCGGCTTCGAGAGTTCACGTCATGGTCGAGCCGCCCGGTCAGCTGGTTGACGAGGCCATCCCCGACTGGAGTTGACACGAAGTTCTGAACTGGGTCCGGCCGGTTCGGTTCCGGCCAGTATTGCGCCAGGGCGCTGCCGGCCGGGCTCCAGCGCTCTGCCGGAATCCGGTTCTCCGGGAATGGCGATCTGGCGAAAGGGTCGATCACCGGCTGTCCGATTCCCGAGAAATCGCCACCTATCAGGGCGGGCGCGGGCACGGCGGCTGTGCGAGTCGCCGCGTCGCGGATGCGGGTTCCCTCGAAGCCAGCGAAGTAGAACGTGCGCTCGCTGAACGGGCCGCCGAGGGTTGCTCCGAACTGGTTGCGGCGGTACGGCGGCGCGGGCTGGTCGGGGGGATCGAAGAAGTTACGGGCGTCGAGCGAGTCATTGCGCAGGTACTCATAGGCGGAGCCGTGGATTTGCCGCGTTCCCGAACGACTGACTACGTTTACCTGGGCACCTGCGCTGCGGCCAAATTCCGCCTTGTATCCGGACGAGTGCAGCCGGAATTCGCGCACCGTGTCAAGCGGTGGGCTCACCACGATGCGGTTGATGTACAGGTCATTGTTGTCAATGCCGTCCAGCAGGAAGTTGTTCGATACTTCTCGGCCCCCGGCAACATGGAATCCGCTGTCGTGCTGAGTTGAGAGCTCCGACCCCGGTGCGCTGGCATGCGCGCCGCCGCCGAGTAGGGTGAGTGGTAGGAAGACTCTTTGGTTCAGGGGCAGGTTGCGCATCTCGCTCCTGTCGATGACCGTGCCGACGCCGGCGGTTCGCGCCTCGACCAACGGCGTCGAGTCCATGACATCGACACTGAAACGCGCGGTCTCCAGCTCCATCTGGATGTCCAGGCGCACAGCAGTCCCGACCCGCACTCGGAGCCTCGCCGCAGGCGCGACAAGATCGCTGGCTCGAGCGAGGATGTCATAGGTTCCAGGAGGCAGCGCCGGAAAGCGATAGCTGCCATCCGGAGTTGCGGGCGACTGGTGTTTCCGTCCGGTTTCAAGGTGAACGGCCTCCACTTCGGCTGCCACTCGGCCGCCCGAAGGGCCGAATACCGCACCCGAAACATTCCCGCTCACGGACTGTGCGTTGAGTCCGCCGATTGTGGCTGTAATCCAGGCCACAAACCACACGGCTCCCATTCGTCGCATCGCATTCAGCATAGGCGGTCCATCCCGGTTGCGCGAGCCTCTTTCCTTGCCGATGCTGCGAGCGTTGCGGTTCATCCCGAGATCTTTGCCCAACACTTCACTTGAAAGCCTTATCAGCGCCGGCTATTTGGCGGTGAGTGCCGGGCCTGGGAAGCGGTCGTGCCCGTGCGGTTCGTACCGGTCCGTCCCGGGGCAGGGTTGAACGGATCTTGTTTCGTGGAGCCCCTCTCGGCTGCTGCCCACCGGATGGGTTTCAGGAGCGTTGCTGAGCCTGCCGATCGCCTGAGTTGGTGCGGGCGCCGGTCTCGGTACCGATTTGCGCCGAGGGTCGACGCTGCATCAAAGATGAAACAGCTCGCGCAGACGTTTGGTCTGTGCCCGGCTGACGGGGATTTCGACTTGGGGCCCGCCCTTCATCCGCAGATGGTAGCTGGACTTGAACCATGGAATTACTTCCTTGATCCGGTCGATATTCACTAGGAATGACCTGTGGGCCCGCCAGAAGAGACGGTCGCCGAGCGTAGATTGGAGGTCGTCGAGTGTCTTGTAGTTGCTATAGCCGTCGAGGTCCGTTGCGACGATGTGCACTGCACCGTCCTTCACGGTTGCGAAGATCACATCGGCGGCGCCGACGAGGACCATTCTGGAACCCGAGCGGACCAGGACCTTCGCAGGTGGAGCGGTCTCGGCCTGCATGCGCGCCAGCAAGCTGGCCATCCGTTGCGACTCGCGGCTGGGTGAGCGCAACAGTTCGCGGGCTCGCACGATCGACTGGCCAAGCCGCGCCTTGTCGACAGGCTTGAGCAGATAGTCGGCTGCGTTGACCTCGAACGCCTCCACGGCGTACTGGTCATAGGCTGTTGCGAATACTATGTGCGGAAGCTTCGCTCCGCGGGCCAGCAGTTCGCGAACGACCCCAAGCCCGCTGAGCCCTGGCATCCGCACGTCCATGAAGACGATGTCGGGCTCAATCGCTTCGATCCGCTCCAAGGCGCTGGGCCCGTCCACGGCTTGGCCCACGACCTCGATTTCCGGAAACGACTTGAGCAGGAAGCTGAGCTCTTCAAGCGCCAGCTGCTCGTCGTCCACCAGCATCGCGGTCATCTTGCCGTCTGCGCTTGGTGATCCAGGCATTGCCCGCCACTCCTAGGCGGAGTGTAGCATTGGGGATTGGTGCTCGAACCCCAGGCTGACGCGCTCGCGCTGTTTGCCAAAGCGCCCCGCCCAGGTGGCGTCAAGACCAGGCTCTCCGGCGTCTTGGGGCTCTCCGGAGCTACGGAATTCCATCGCCAGTGCGTCTTGCGGTCCTGGGAGCGGTTGTCCGAGCTGTCCCGGGTTGAGAGGTTTCTCTACTGTGACGGGCCATGGGCCGAATTCCAGAGCGTTGCCGGACCCAGTCAGTTCCGAATCCAACGCGGTGAGGACCTCGGAGAGAGGATGTTTCGCTGCCTCGACGAGCTGCTCGCTGCCGGTTTTTCGAGAGTTCTGATCGTTGGCAGCGACGCCCCGACGATGCCCATGGCGCAAGTCGAGGAGGCTTTGGATGCACTGTCCGACGCCGACGCGGTCCTCGGGCCGAGCGAAGACGGCGGTTTCACCCTGGTCGCGGCTAGGAGAACTGATCCGCGGATGTTCAGCGGTGTGGCTTGGTCGCAAGAGAACACTCGCGCGGCCACCCTCGACTCGATCGGGGCCTGTGGGCTTGTCGTCACCGAGGCATCCACTTGGGCCTATGACATCGACCGGCCGCGAGACCTGGAGCGCCTTCGACGCGATCCGGCCCTTTCGGGAGGGCTGAAGGACTGGCTGGATCGCCGCCCCGGCAAGGGCTCATAGCAAATCGTCGCGGCCAGCATCGCGCAGGGCGTCCACGACGGCCCCCACCGCTTGCGACCGGTCCCGCCGGCAAACCAGCAGGGCGTCAGGCGTTTCCACCACGATCAGGTCGTCGACGCCGACCAATGCAACCTGCTTGCCGGGGGCGTCAACGTAGTTGCCGGTGGCCTGAACGAAGGTGCCGGGCGTGCGTGCGCAATTCCCGTCGGAGTCCTTTGGAAGCAGAGCATGCAACGCGTCCCAGCTGCCTAGGTCGGTCCAGCCGAAATCAGGGGCGGCAAAGCCCGAGACGCGGCTCGATCGCTCCAGAATGCCGTGGTCGACTGAAATGTCTTGGCAGGCCCCATATGTCTCCTCCAGGCGGGCCCTGAAATTGCCTGGCGCGCGTCGGGAGATGTCAGCCAGCACGCTCCAGGTTTCCGGCAGGTGCGCCGCCATCTCCTCCGCGAACACTGACGCCTTCCAGCAGAACTGGCCGCTGTTCCAGTAGAAACGCCCTGCGGAGACGAACTCGCGGGCCTGCTCAAGACTTGGCTTTTCCCGGAAACTGACGACTTTCAGCGGCTCTGGATGCCCGGGGCTCGTTCCCGCCGGAAACTCGATGTAGCCATAACCGGTCTCCGGCCAGCGGGGTTGCACGCCGAGGACGATCAGGGCATCGCCGGATGCCACGTCGAGGGCGCGGTCCAGCAGTCTGTTGTACGCTTGCTCGTTGTCCAGGTAGTGGTCCGCAGGGAAGACTCCCATCACGGCATCAGGGTCTTCGCGCTGGATCAAGGCCGCTGCCAGGCCGATCGCAGGAGCCGTGTTGCGACGGACCGGCTCGGCGATGATGCGGTCGGGACGCACCTCGGGCATTTCGCGGGACACGCCGGACAGCAGGTGCTGGCTCGTTAGCACCCAGGTCCGCTCGGGAGGGAACATGCCCTGCAGACGGTTCGCCGTCTGTCGCAGGAGCGTGCCGCCGCCAAGCGGGTCAAGCAGCTGCTTTGGGCACGCGGCACGGCTTCGCGGCCAGAACCGGACCCCCGAGCCCCCCGCAAGGATCACCGCGTGGCGGCGCGCTGCAGTCGCCTTGGGGCTCATCGTGAACGGGGTCAGCGAGTTTCCAGCTCGTGTGCGCGGATGAGCTTGAAGGTGCGCTTCCAGCGAGTCTTGGTGACGAAGTTAAGCGCGAGGTCCTTGATGTGATCGAGCGAGATGCCGGGATCCTGCAAGTGAGACGTCGGAGCGTCATAGGACCAGTAGATGATCAGCGGCTTGCCAATGATGTGACCGCGCGGGACAAAGCCCCAATAGCGGCTGTCCAATGACTGGTCGCGATTGTCCCCCATGGCGAAGTATTGCCCTTCAGGTATGACGAGTTCCCCGTCCACGACATGCTCGCGCAGCATCCGCATCGCCGGCTCGTAAATTTGCATTGTGTTCGGAGGCCCGGGGAAGTTGTCTCGGTAGGAATCGACGTAGTCGCTCTTGTAGACCGCGTAGGGTTCCGAACACTGTTTGCCATTGATCCACAGCTGCTTGTCTATGACCCGCAGACGGTCTCCCGGCACCCCCACGATGCGCTTCACAAATGTCTCGTCCAGGTTGATCGGGTAGCGGAAGACGACAATGTCGCCGCGCTCGACGTCTTGATACGGCAGCAGGTACTGGCTGATTACTCCGGGGGGAGCGTAGGCCAGCTTGTCCACCAGCAAATGGTCTCCGATCAGCAGGGATTCCTCCATTGAGCCAGTCGGGATCACAAACGCCTGCACGAGTGTGGTTGTGCCGAACAGAAGCAGGAGGATAGTCACCGTCCATTCGGCCACGATGCCGCGAGCCGGTTCCGCCGCTTTCTTGCGAGGGGCCTCGTCGGGAGAAGCGTTCTTGGTGGAGATTCTGGTCATGGGCGCGTCTGCGCCTTTCCGGCGCAAATCGAAAATCTTATTTTACTCCGCTCACACGCGGAACACAGCAGGTCGCGCGACAGGGGCCGGAACTCCTTGCCGCGTGCTCGGGCTCCCTCGAGACACGGGCTCCCTCGAGATTGCCGGTCACGAACCCGCCCATGATACGCTGGATTGTAGGCTTGGACAGCTGGTGGCGTCCGAGACACTCCCTCCTCTTCCGGTGCTTGTACCGGGAATTCTCTACGAGAGACGAGAACGATATGTCTAGCTACAACGGCGTTCCCGTTCCTATGGACGGTACACCCATCCGGATGGAATCCGGTCGGTGCATAGTGTCCGACAGTCCCATCGTGCCCTTTATTGAGGGCGATGGTTGCGGACGGGACATCTGGAAGGCGTCCAAAGCAGTCTTCGATGCTGCCGTCGAGATGGCCTACGGGGGCGACAAGCGCATTGTCTGGTACGAGGTGTTCGCCGGCGAGAAGGCGCATGACCGGTTCGGGGAGTGGCTGCCGGCTGACACAATCGAAGCGATTCGCGCCTTCAGGGTCGCCATCCTCACGACACCGGTGGGTCGCAAAGGGGCCGGACAGGGATCCGCAGTCTGAACGTTGCCTTGCGGCAGATCCTGACGCTGTATTCCTGCGTCCGGCCCGTGAAATGGTATCCGGGCGTGCCGTCCCCGATGCGAGATCCGGGCAAGCTCGATATCGTGATTTTCCGCGAGAACACCGAAGACGTCTATGCTGGCATCGAGTGGGAGTGCGGCACCAAGGAGGCCGGCCAGATCATTGAGTTCTTGAACGGGCGACTGGACCAGACCATTCCTACGGATTCGGGAATCGGCATCAAGCCGGTTTCCGTCACAGCCTCGAAGCGGCTTGTGAGGGCCGCCCTCCAATACGCGCAGGACAAGGGCCGCGCGTCCTTGACGCTCGTTCATAAGGGCAACATCATGAAGTTCACCGAAGGCGCGTTCCGGGATTGGGGCTACGAAGTGGCGACGGAGGAATTTCGGGACGCATGCGTGACCGAGACCGAGGCCTGGGAATCCGGTGGCGACGGCACGGTGCCGGAGGGGAAGATCCTGGTCAAGGACCGGATTGCCGACGCAATGTTCCAGCAACTGCTCCTGCGTCCCGCCGAGTACGATGTCGTGGCGACCACGAATCTGAACGGCGACTACCTCTCTGACGCCTGTGCGGCGCAAGTCGGAGGGCTGGGGCTGGCGCCAGGAGCCAATATCGGAGACGACCAGGCTGTGTTCGAGGCCACGCACGGCACGGCGCCGAAGTACGCCGACAAGGACGTGATTAACCCCAGCAGCGTGATTCTTTCAGGCGTGATGATGCTGGACCATCTTGGCTGGAAGGAAGCGGCCCGGCTGATCGAGCGCGGGATGACCCGGGCGATTGCCGCCAAGACCGTGACTTACGACTTGCACCGCCAGATGCCGGGAGCAACCAAGCTGGGCTGCAGCCAATTCGGCGCCGCCGTGGTTCGATACATGGGATAGGGAAGAACGAGGAAGCAGAGATGCGAAAGAAAGTAACCGTCATTGGCGCCGGGAACGTCGGCGCCAGCTGCGCCCTGCGCATCGCCGACAAGGAACTGGCGGACGTCACGCTCATCGACATCATCGAAGGCGTGCCGCAAGGCAAAGCGCTCGACATGCTGGAGGCGTGCCCGGTCGAAGGGTCCGACGTGCAGGTGGTCGGGACGAACAATTACGAGGACACGGCGAATTCCGACGTTGTCGTCATGACCGCCGGCTTCCCGCGCAAGCCGGGGATGAGCCGCGATGACTTGCTGCTCAAGAACGCTTCGATCGTCAAGTCCTGCATTGAATCGGCCGCGAAGTACTCGCCCAACGCGATCCTGATCGTTGTCTCGAACCCGCTCGACGCGATGTGCCATGTCGCCTACCACGCCTCTGGGTTTTCGCGAAACCGCGTGATCGGGATGGCGGGCGTCCTCGACACAGCCCGCTTCCGTACGTTCCTGGCCGAAGCCGCTGGCGTGTCAGTGGAAGACGTTGTTGCGTTGGTGCTTGGCGGCCACGGCGACACAATGGTGCCGCTAGTCCGGTATACCAATGTTGCCGGGATTCCGATCGAACAGGTTCTGTCCCGCGAGCAGCTCGAGGCGATCGTGCAGCGAACCCGGGACGGCGGCGCCGAGATCGTCAAGCATCTCAAGACCGGCAGTGCCTATTACGCTCCGTCTTCGTCGGTAGTCGAGATGGTCGAGTCGATTCTGAAGGACAAGCGCAAGGTGCTGCCGTGCGCGGCGCTGCTCGAGGGCGAGTACGGCCGGCGCGGGATCTTCGTCGGCGTGCCCTGCAAGCTCGGCGCCCACGGCCTAGAGCACGTCTACGAGGTCCAACTCGCTGATTCCGAGAAGGCGGCGCTGGATGCCAGTTCCGATGCTGTCGAAGAACTCGTCGCCGTGTTGCGGAAGAACGGGTACTAATCTCTCAGAGCGGACTCGGACCGATTCGACCGGCGCCGGTACGAATGCGCTTCATGCATGCCGGGCGCGGGAGGCATTCTAGAGTGCGGCCCGCAGAAGGCAGTCTGGACACGACGCCCGCGTGCGATTCCACCATCGGCTCCCGGGAACACCTTCGGTCATCGACCCTCAGTGGCTTGCCAAACAGAATTCGTTTCTGCCCTCCATTGACCCCCCGGCGACTGATGGAGTATGCTAGCAGGGACTGGCCGGAGTTCGGCCGGATCGATGGAGTACCAACAATGAAGAGAATTCTCACTCTGCTCGTATTGACCCTTTCCGTGACTGCGCTTTGTTTCGCGGGCTCGGCGACGGGTTTCGTGACAGACGCAAAGTGCGCGACGGCCGGTAAGGCCGGTGCGGAGCACGCCGGCTGCGCCCAAGGCTGCCTGAAGAGCGACGACATGGCCGCAGTGATCGTGACCGAGGATGGCAAGATCTACGAAGTTGCCGACCAAGCCAAGATCAAAGAGTTCGCTGGCGAGAAGGTCACCGTCATGGGCATGATCGAGGACATGAAAATCTCCTCGATTGAAAGCGTGGAAAAGGCAAGCTAGCCGTCCAAGCTCTCTCTGCGCAGGGTTGCCTCGGCGAACTCGGCGCAGCCATGAACCAGTCTCGACTGCTGACGCCCGAATGGTCGTCTGTAGATAGCTAGGGCTGTTTATCCGGCCCGCTCCGGATCAAGTAAGTTGCATCAGGAGCGTGGCTCGCTGGCGTAGAGGCGCCTGACTCAGTATCCGGGTTCGCACTCGTTGGATTCGTCATTGTTCACATGCTCGGAAACCCGTAGGTCTACCTTGAGCCGGAGGCGATGAACTCGTACTCAGCGGCGCTCACGGGGATGGGGGCATTGCTGCCAGTCCGCGACAGCGCTGCCGACCAGCGTCAGCAGTTGCCGCACGCCCGGCGGGTACTGCGGGCTCTCTGCTACAGGTCCAGGTCCGGGTTCTTGTGCCGGCCGGCCATCGCGTTCAGGCAGTGCCCGACTTCGAAGGCGATCTCGGCCTGGATCGAGAGGGGTGATTTCTTCACCGACTCCAGGCCCCCCGCCACCGCGGCAAGGCAATGCGCGAGTTCAAGCGCTTGTTGCGGCCGTGGACACAGCCGCAGAGCGGCCCGCCGGCTGCGATGCATTGCGCGTCGCGAGAGCGACCTCTTTGCGCACTGGAGTTTGATGCATGGGCGGCTGGCTAAGAAAAGCCGTGTGTGTGGAGACCTGCAAGTACAGTTCTGAGAGCGCCCGCGGGTGACACTCCTACGGGCCATTGGCCCCCCGTTTCGGGGCAGGTTGATAATCTTCGGGGGTCCTCGATATGATTCGAGACTCTGCTGCGCGCAGACCGGAGGGGTGATGGCGACTATTGATGTTCCGCTGAGCAAGCGTGGATTTGGGCATACGTCGCGGCCAGACGCATGGTGGATTCAGCCATTGACGGTCTTTCTATGCTTCTCCGCGTTCATCGTGTATGCCACGTTTGCGACGTTTCAGGGTGATCACTACACAGCCGGCCCGTACCTGTCCCCCTTCTACTCACCGGAGATCTTTGGCGCGTCCGAGCATAGCTGGTTCGGCCCTAAGCCCGGCTGGTGGCCCATGTGGTTGCCGTTCTCGCCCGCACTATTGATTCTCTGGGCTCCTTTGGGGTTTCGCCTAACCTGCTACTACTATCGCGGCGCCTACTACAAGGCTTTCTGGGCCGACCCGCCTTCCTGCACCGTCGGAGAACCGCGATCGGGGTATCGCGGCGAGCGCTCCTTTCCGCTGGTCATGCAGAACGTGCACCGCTACTTTCTCTATATCGCGCTTGGATTCATCGTAATGCTTTCCTATGACGCCTGGAAGGCGCTTTGGTTCACGGACGCGGCAACGGGTTCTGTCGAGTTCGGCATTGGTGTGGGCAGCATTGTGCTGGTCGCGAACGTCACGCTGCTCGCGGGCTACGCATTCGGCTGCCACTCCCTCCGGCATCTGCTGGGAGGACGGAAGGACTTGCTCTCGGGATCCCCTAACCTAGCCAAGACCTATGATTGCGTGAGCTGCCTGAACCGCCAGCACATGCGCTGGGCGTGGATGAGTCTGTTTTCGGTCGGATTTTCCGATCTCTACGTCCGTCTCTGCTCCATGGGCGTTTGGACGGATTGGAGAATCCTGTAGTGACTGAGTACGAGCCAATTCAACACGATGTCCTTGTCATCGGCGCCGGCGGCGCCGGACTGCGGGCGGCTATCGAAGCGCGGGCTCACGGCGCTTCAGTCGGTCTCGTCTGCAAGTCGCTCCTCGGCAAGGCGCACACGGTGATGGCTGAGGGTGGCATCGCCGCTGCCTTGGCAAACGTCGATGACCGTGACGACTGGAAGGTGCACTTCGCCGATACCATGCGCGGCGGCCAGTACCTGAACAACAGCCGCATGGCCGAGTTGCACGCCAAAGAAGCTCCGGCAAGGGTGCATGAACTCGAAGCTTGGGGTGCGCTGTTCGACCGCTCGGCCGACGGGCGCATCCTGCAGCGGAACTTTGGTGGCCACGCCTATCCTCGGCTCGCGCACGTTGGGGACCGCACCGGCCTGGAGATGATTCGCACGCTGCAGGACTACGCCGTACATCAAGGAATTGACGACCACATGGAGTGCGCCGTGATCGAATTGCTCAAGGATGGCGAGCGCGTGGTCGGCGCCCTTGCGTTCGACCGGGATCGTGGCAGGTTCAAAGTCTTTCACGCCAAGGCCGTCGTGCTGGCAACCGGCGGCATCGGCAAGGCGTATCGCATCACCAGCAACAGCTGGGAATATACCGGTGACGGCCACTCACTGGCCTGTCGGGCTGGCGCGGCGCTCATCGACATGGAGTTTGTCCAGTTTCACCCGACAGGCATGGTCTGGCCTCCGAGCGTTGCGGGCATCCTGGTGACTGAAGGAGTTCGTGGAGAAGGCGGCGTGCTGCGGAACTCGCTTGGCGAGCGGTTCATGTTCGGGGACATCCCGCCCCTTTATCGCAATCAGACGGCCGACAACGAAGAGGAGGGCTGGCGCTATACCCAAGGCGACAAGGATGCGCGACGGCCTCCGGAATTGCTGACTCGCGACCATGTGGCGCGCTGCATCGTGCGCGAAATCAAAGAGGGCCGGGGAAGTCCCCACGGAGGTGTTTTCCTTGACATCGCCTGGATCAAGGAGAAACTTCCCAATGCTGCGGAAATCATCAAGCGAAAGCTGCCCAGCATGTATCACCAGTTCAAGGAACTCGCCGAAATCGACATCACCGAGCAGCCGATGGAGGTGGGCCCCACTACGCATTACGTAATGGGTGGCGTGCGCGTGGATCCCGACTCGCAAATGTCCGACGTGCCAGGGCTCTTCGCGGCGGGAGAGTGTGCGGCCGGGCTGCATGGAGCCAATCGCTTGGGCGGCAATTCCCTCTCCGACCTGCTCGTATTCGGCAAGCGTGCTGGAGAGTACGCTGCTCGCTTCGCTCAGGAAAACGCGGCCGGCAAGATCGCCGCCGATCAGGTCGCCCAGGGGACGAGAGTGGCGCTGGAGCCGTTCGGTCGCAGCAGCGACGCGGAAGGCGCCGGGAACGCATTTGAGATTCAGCGGGACCTCCAGGAAATGATGCACGACCAAGTGGGGATTGTCCGCAACGAGCGGGACTTGGAGGGTGCGCTAGAAGGCATTGGCCGCCTGCGCGAGAGGGCGGGACGCGTAGCCGTGAGCGGCAATCGAGAGTACAACCCTGGCTGGCACACTGCCCTGGATCTCAGGAATCTCCTGACCTATTCGGAAGCGATTGCCCGGGCCGCACTGGAGCGCAAGGAAAGCCGGGGCGCTCATACCCGGCTCGACTACCCAGATAAGGAAGAGACATTCGGGAACCTGAACATCGCAATTTGCGTGAATCCAGACGGTGGCCTTGAGGTCTCGCGCGTGCCCATCGCGCCCATCCCGGACGAACTGCAGCAGATCATCGACGAAAGGAAGTGAGGACAGCGGACATGCCGACAGCGACATTCCGGATTTGGCGGGGCAAAGCAGGCTCAGGCGAGTTTCGCGACTACAGCTGCGAGGTCTCCGAGGGCATGGTAGTGCTTGACGCCGTGCACAAGATCCAGGCTGAGCAGGCCAATGATTTGGCTGTCCGCTGGAATTGCAAGGCCGGCAAGTGCGGGTCGTGTTCGGCGGAAATCAACGGATCCCCTCGCCTGCTGTGCATGACGCGCTTGAATCAACTTCCTTTGGAAAAGCCCATCACGATCGAGCCTATGCAAGCCTTCCCGGTCATTAAGGACCTAGTGACGGATGTCTCCTGGAACTTCGAGGTGAAAAAGCGAATCAAGCAGTTCGCCCCCCGACCGCCGGACGCCAAGGACGGAACTTGGCGAATTCTTCAACGCGACGTCGACCGCGTGCAAGAGTTTCGCAAGTGCATCGAGTGCTTTCTCTGCCAGGACGTCTGTCACGTCCTACGGGAACACCAGTTGCACGACCAATTCATCGGACCGCGTTTCTTGGTGTATACAGCGGCGCTCGAGATGCACCCTCTCGACACCGAAAACCGTGTGGGAGAACTCCGCGAGACCGACGGTATCGGATATTGCAACATTACGAAATGTTGCACGAATGTCTGCCCGGAACACATCACCATCACCGACAATGCCATCATCCCGCTCAAGGAGCGGGTGGTGGATGAGTTCTATGACCCATTGCGGAAGATTTTCCGCGTATTCCAGAAATAGGAATCCCCTGTCGCTCTCTCAAGGGGCCTCCTGGCATCACCGCAAGCTGACCGGGAGCATGTGACCCTTGAGTCGAAGTGCCTCCGGTTCATTCCGCAGTGCACTGGGAAGAACGCCTGAGCAGGTAGCTCAAGCCGTGATCCCGCGATGACTCGCTCAACACCGAGCGATGAGGCCGAGGCTCCCATCGCGGGGTTTGTCGATAAAGGTGCTTGGGGTTGAGGAGCAGTGTGGGCATACGCCATCCACGCATGCATCCGGCGTCGAGACCCGCCAATCGGCTTGCTGCAAGGGTGCACGACATGATGTGGCAACAGCGTAAGGAATGATTGGTTCGGTACTCCCGGAAGTCTAGTCAGGCCAAAGACGGCGATGGGCTGGAGGATGCGGTCGCGGCTTGCTTCGAGGCGGGCGGCAGGGGTCGGGCACAAGGCTTCCTTTCCTCCAGACTTACTGGAGGAATTGCAGGTGCAAACCCGTTGCCCGGTATCAGAGTTGATCTCAGATCAGTGTGAGTTCGCCGGCTCCAGGCCCCCGTCGCCGCGGCCGGGCACTGTCGGCAGGTGGTGAGATTGACGTCGAAGCGCTGGCGGGACAGCTGCTGGGACTCGCGGTACGCGGCGATATCGCGCTCGGTCTTCTGGCGGGTCGGCACGTCTGGAAGGCTCTCGGAAACGGTCTTGCCGTTGCGCTTATGGGTGAGGCGCCAGTGCAGGCCGTAGCCAGGCTTGGCAGCGGCACGTCGGCTTGCCGCAGCGGCCGCCGGTGGACGTGATCGAGCCGGGGCGGGACGTCGCCCAGGGTGAGAGGGCGCTTGAGCAGATTCCAGCGCTTCGTGACGAGTTCTGGTCCAATGTAAGGGTGCCGGGACGTGCCGACAGTTTCAACAAGTCGCTCGATCATGTCGGGCGGGCGGCGAATTTTCTGGAGTTCTCTGAACTTGCACCGGTACATCGGACTGCGAAGCCGCTTGCCCGAAGGTGATCAGCGTGGACTTCATCTCAGAAATGAACGCCAATTACTTCCTGGCGGTTACCAAGGGCGAGTGACGCCGCCGCTAGCTGATCGCGTACGAGAGCTCTTGGACTGGTTCCTTGCAAACCGCAGGAACCTGCCTTGGCGTCGCGCCAGGGATCCCTACCGGATTTGGGTTTCGGAGGTAATGCTTCAGCAGACCCGAGTCGAGGCCGTGCTGTCGTACTACGAACGGTTCATTGGGGCCTATCCCACACTGGCTGCTCTGGCAGCCGCTCCCCGCAGCGAGGTGCTCGCGAATTGGGCGGGTCTCGGGTATTACCGCCGAGCGGGCATGCTGCACGCCGCTGCGCAACAAGTCATCGAAACTCAGGGCGGGCGGTTCCCGTCGGAGTACGACTCGATTAAGCGTCTCCCTGGAATCGGCGAATACACGGCGGCTGCTGTTTCCAGCATTGCCTTCGACGAGCCGCGCGCGGCAATGGATGGCAATGCCTACCGTGTCCTGGCGCGACTCGTTGACGACCGCCGGGACATCCGCAGCGTCGCGGTGCGGAAGGCTTTGCGCGACATCGCCCAGCGATTGATGGATACGACACGGCCTGGAGAGCGAGGCGATTTCAGCGAGGCCCTGATGGAACTCGGAGCGACGGTCTGCGTCCCCCGGATTCCCCGCTGTGACGCCTGTCCTTGGATGTCCTCCTGCGCGGGGCGCGCGGCCGGCAGCGCACCAGCCCTGCCGGTGAAGCCACCGCGACGCGCCCCCCGGAGGGCCGAAATCGCGGTCGTCGTGATTCAGCGCGACGGCCAGGTGCTCATGCGCCAACGGCCCCCCGACGCTTCGATCATGCCCGGATTCTGGGAGCTGCCGACCGCTGGAAGACTAGCAGCCCTCTTGCCGGAGATTGGCATGCCCAGCAATGCCTGGCTGGCAGCTGTCGGCAAGTTCTCGCATTCGATCACGGATACTGTCTACACCTGCCGTGTGTACGAGGCGAGAGCCTACGAGGACGTGCCCAAGGGGCATCGGTGGGTGACGCTCGCCCAGACTCGGGAGATTCCGGTCGCGACGATCAGCGCCAAGGCCCTGAGGGTGCTCTCTCCGGCCGAAGGGACCAGGGCCGGCGAGCGAACTACCGGCTAGTCGCGTTGCGCCGACCCTGGTGAGAGGGCGGTGCGGAGCGTTGGCGTTCCGAGCGAAGTGGCGTATTCGGAAACGCCGTTGAAGAGGTGCTCGGCGACCTCTTGCCGAAAACTGGACTTTTTCAGGAGGCTTTCGTCCGACCGATTGCTGATGAAGGCAATTTCCGCAAGCACAGCAGGCATCTGCGCGCCGACGAGCACGATGAACGGTGCCTTCCGGATGCCCCGGTTTCGAATGCCGGAGGAATGCTTGGACACCCCTTTGTGCAGACTTGTCTGCACTTTCTTCGCGAACTCCTTCGATTCGTCGATCTTTTCTTCGAACGCGATCTTGGCAACCAGGTCCTCGAGGTCGTGGATCGAACTGCTGGCCGCGGCGTTCTCAAGCGAGGCGACGCTCAATTCCCACGAATCCGAGGTGAGGCTCAGATAGTAGGTCTCGATGCCGCGGACCTTCGAACTCGGTGCCGAATTGCAATGGATTGAAATCATCAGATCGGCCTTGCGCGAGTTTGCGATCTGCGGCCGCTCTTCCAGTGGCACGAACACGTCCGATTGCCTCGTGTAGATCACTTCGGCTCCGAGTCGATCCTCTAGTAGCTTGCCGAGTCGCTTGGAGATGTCGAGCACGACGTCCTTTTCACGCAAGCCCCCGGGGCCGATGGAGCCGGTGTCGTGACCGCCATGCCCAGCGTCGACCAGTATTGTGGCGAGCTTGAGACCTAGAGCCCGGGTCAGGCTGTGCTTCCCGTCGGCGGTCGTGTCGGCGGCGCGGGGCGGCTTGGGTTCGAGGTGGACCGGATCCAATGCCTGCACGGTGCGAGATGACCGGGGCGCGCCCGCGCCTCGAACGTCGAGAACGAATCGAGTCGGATTGTCCAGCCAGAAGACATCAAAGGAAGTGGATCGCTTCAAGTCGAGCACCAGTCGTGCCTTGTTCCCGCGGTTCTGCGCCAGGCGCGCCGTGGAAAGCAATGTATCGTCGATCTCGATCGTGACCCCCTTGATCAAAGCCTTGGACATCATGCTGCCGAACAAGTCGATATAGAGTCGGTCCGGGCGCTGCAGGCGGTCGTACTTCAGGGGTGTCTTCCCACCCATCTCCAGCACGATCCGTGTTCCGTCGGGGTAGCTGTGATGGCGAAGTTTCGAAATCGACACCAAGCCTGCTGACCGGGCCTGATACCCTGGCGGCTGCACGACTGAGCCGGCCTCGTGCTCTGCATCGGACAATGCTGCTTGGACCACCGTTACTGCATCGGCGGGTGTGCTCGAATCGCTCGATGCCAATTCTGAGGGGACGGCCTTCCCGGACAGCTTTGCGGCCATCGTGAGGGCCTTGTTGCGGTGGCTGCTGAACGGATACTCGCGGGCCACGAACTCGTATGCCTCGAGTGCTTTCTGGTGATACCGCTCCGGCTTGAATCGCTCGGACATCGCTTGGTATAGCTCGCCGACCGCAAGTAGCGCGTCGTCGCAGTAGCCGCTGGAAGGATCGGTCCTGTGCACGGCCTGGTACGCTGCGATTACGATTTCGTATTGCCGCGTACGGAGTTCGGGAGCTGGGACGTGTCGCAGGTCCTCGTGCAGCTTTACCGCGGCGTGGTATCGCTTGGCCGCGGTTTCCTTCTTGGACGCGGCGAGCGCTGCCGATTGCGAGCAGAGCGCGATCAGCACTGCTCCGGCAGTTGACAGGAACCACGCGGTCCGGATCATTCCTTCACCTTCTCCAAGGATTGAGCGGCTGAATGGGCCAAGCTCCTTCCACTCTAGCCGAGGGCCGAATCACGCGTTTCGGTTCTAGCGGGCCATCACGCTTCAGGACCCCTTCGAAGGTCGACGCCGGCCTGTCCAAGCGCTGCGCACGGACAGGCTCGGCGCTCGCTGTCAGAACCGCGAGAACCAACCCTAGAGTGGCTCTTGCCAACACCATCTACCCACCTAGAACATTACCATATCTAATGTTCTGGCGCATGGGCGGAATATGGCTTCACGCAGACAGATTCGAAGTGCCAAGCAATCGCGCAGAGCACTTCCGCAGCGCGGTCGAACCGAACCCTGACCTTGCCTGGAGTGAAACTGAGAGAGAGAATGATGTACACTGCAACACGAACTTGAGGCGTCTGGCGTCGGGGTCCAAGCGCTGGGCTTGTTGGAGCCGATGACGGACACAATTGGGGGATACTGTGCACATAGCATTTCGATTCACACTGCGCCGCTGGCTTCTCGTCGCAGCGGTGCTCATCGTAACGCCGGCCTTCGGCCAGATCGAGTCCGCCAGGATTCAAGGAGTTGTCAGCGACGCCAGCGGGGCCGTGATTCCAGGTGCCGTGGTGAGGTTCGTGCATGTCGAAACAGGACAGGAGTTCATGACATCGACTAGTCAGGACGGCCTGTACCGGTCGGTTCCGTTGCGCATCGGCGAGTACCGGGTCGAGTACGAGTCCGACGGCTTCAAGCGCGCTATCCGATCCGGAATCAATCTCGAACTCCAGGAAACCGCTGTGATCGATGTCTTGCTCGAGATCGGCGAGGTGACCGAGGTTGTGGATGTCACTGCCGACGCCGTCCTTCTTGAGACAACCGAGGCAACCCAGGGCCAAGTCATCAACAACCAGCGGATTGTGGACATGCCGCTCAATGGCAGGGACTACATTCAGCTGGCCCTGCTCTCCGCCGGCGCCATCCGGCCGATCGGCGGACGCTTCGGGGGGTACAGCGCCGGTGGTCAGCGCACGACGCAAAACAACTACACGCTTGACGGAGTCGATAACAACGGCCTGCAGATCGCAGCGCAAGGACGCAGGGCGGAAGTGGTCAAGCCATCGGTAGACGCAATCGAGGAGTTCAAGATCTCCACCAACGCCTACACCGCCGAGTCCGGACGAGCGCTGGGTGGAACAGTCAACGTCTCGATCAAGTCGGGCACGAACGAACTGCACGGCACTGTCTTCGAGTTCCTGCGCAACGACATGCTGGATGCAAAGAACTTTTTCGACGACCCGGACGCAGCGAAGCCGCCATTCAAGCGCAACCAGTTCGGCTTCTCCCTGGGAGGGCCCCTGAGGCGCAACTCGACGTTCCTCTTCGGTGACTTCGAAGGCACGCGGATCCGCGAGTCCGCCACGTTCACCGACACCATCCCCACCCAAGATCAGCTGAGAGGGGATTTCAGCGGCGTCCCGCAGCAGATCTACGATCCCGGCTCCTACAGCGCCGCGACGAACCTCAGGCAGCCGTTCGTTGGCAACAGGATTCCCTCGGACCGCATCGATCCCGTAGCGCAGAAGGCGAGGGAGTTCTATCCCGCTCCGAGCCATCCCGGCCTGACCCGGAATTGGCGAACTGCCGCTCCCGACAACGAGGACGATGACAAGTGGGACATCCGGGCGGACCAGTTCCTTGGGACGAACGACAACATGTTCTGGCGGTACAGCCAGCAAGACAGCTACGTGCCGTCGCCTATCCGGTTCCCCTCGCAGCAGGATGGCGACGGGACCGAGTTCAACCACCGCGGGCAGAACATGGCCCTCGGCTGGAACCACATCTTCACTCCCTCGCTGATCACCAACGTCAAGCTCGGTTGGAACCGGATCTACACCAACAGACAGGCGCTAGCCGACGAGAACCTGAACCAGGGCCTGGGCCTGACTGGCGTCAGCCAGTCGCTTCGAGGCTCGGCTCGATTCAACATCAACGGGATGCGGCTAATCGGGACATCCAACTTCACTCCCAACCTGATCGATTCGCAGAACCGCCAGCTCAATGTCGACACCAACTGGACGAAGGGACAGCACAACATCAAGTTTGGCTATTCACTCCAACTGCTTCAGAGTTACCTCACGAATCCGCAGCAGGAACTCGGCCAATTCATCTTCAACGGCAACTTCACGCGCCAGACGCAGTCGGGGGGCGACCGAGGAGGTCGGCCGGCGGCTGACTTCCTGCTCGGCATCCCGTTTCGCACGGACATTTCGAACTCGGTGTACATGAACTTGCGCGCGCCATGGCAGCACTTCTACCTCCAGGACGAATGGCGCGTGAGCGACAGGTTGACGCTGAATCTGGGACTGCGGTACGAGCACAACATGCCGTGGTACGAAAAAGACAATGGCATCTCGAACTTCGACATCGACACTGACCCGCTGAACCCGTCCTTCGTCGTTGCGGCGAACGGAAGCGTAGCCTCGCGGGCGACCCTGGCGCCTGACGTGAACAATTTCGCGCCCCGTTTCGGGTTTGCTTACCGAGCGACGGACGAAACGGTGGTGCGCGGCGGGTACGGAGTCTTCTACGCCAACTACGAAGGGACCGGTGGTGGTCAGTTTCTCGAGACCAATCCGCCCTTCCACATCAAGTCGCAGATATCCACGGACAGCATCAATCCGTCCGTCCTTCTGCGCACCGGAGTGCCTGATGGCGTTGTCACACCGGAGCGAGCCGTGAGCCTCCGATTCTCATCGTTCGAGCGTGAGCCGCCGTGGCCGATCTCGCAGCAATGGAACCTGAACATCCAGCAGTCGCTAGGGGAAAACACTGTCTGGGAGATCGGTTACTACGGGACCAAGGCCCAGCACTTGGTCAACCGGATCGACGGCAACTACGCCCTGCCTGGGCCGGGTAATATCAACTCCCGGCGACGCTACACCAGCGCCGTGTTTCCGGGAACGGATATCGTGGTCGGGCCGCTCGCGGCGATGAACCGCCACGAATTCAACGGCAACTCGCTCTTTCACTCGTTCCAGACGCGTATCGAGCGGCGCTACGCGAACGGCTTCACCCTGCTCGCTGCCTACGTGTGGTCGAAGAACATTGGTGACGCGCCCGGATTCTCAGGTTCCGGCAACGCCCCCTTCAGCGGCATCCAGAACCCGCTGAACCGGCGTGCAGAGCGGAGCCTGGACAACCAGCACCGCTCTCACAGCCTCGTGAGCAGTTACATCTACGACTTGCCTTGGGGGCGCGGTCGCCGCTGGGCCAGTTCCTGGGGGGCGGCCCCAGACGCTGTTCTCGGTGGTTGGACCGTCGCAGGCATCGTTTCGTTCGCCTCCGGTCGGCCGTTCGGGCTAAGGGTGCGCGGCAACCCGGCGAACAACGGCAACTTCAGCCGGCCGAATGTCGTGGAGGGTGCGAGCCCGCACCTGTCGGGAGCGCAGCGAGATCCGGAACGCTGGTTCAACACGGATGCCTTCGTGCCGAACAACGATTTCGAGTACGGCAACGCGGGCCGCAATATCCTGTTGGGTCCTGGGCTGGCGAACTGGGATTTCGCGGTCTACAAGCGATTTCAAATCACGGAGAGTCATACCCTGCAGTTCCGGTTCGAGAGCTTCAACTTCACGAACACCCCGGTGTTCAATTTCCCGAACTCCGAGGTGGGTAACAACAACTTCGGACGGATCACTAGCGCTGGCCGGCCGCGCAATCTCCAGTTCGGCCTGAAGTACATCTTCTAGCGGAGGCCCGTAACGGCCTCCGCCCGCGCCGAGGAGGCCCCGGCAGGGGCGGATCATTCGGGCTGACGCAGCACGGCGAGTGGTCGCACGGCGGTTCGCGTTGCTGGCGAGTGTTCCAGTGGTTCGGCGAGGATCCTCCGAAGGGGTCGCGTTGATCCGTCCTCGGTCAAGGCCGGGGGTCCTTGCTGGCTAGCAAACTGAATTCGTGGCCTGAGACGCCAGTCATGAATTCTGCAACATGGTTGCGCTAGGAGTTGGCCAGCTGTCCCACCTTGGCCGCGCCTCGTCCGGAATGACTTGCGCTGCAAACTATTTCACACAAAGGGAATACGAACTTCCGAGGCTCATTCCATGCATCTGCGGACGCGCTCCGAATCGCCGCCATCTGGGCTGTATTTGCATATGTGTTGCAAATAGATGTATTCTTTGCTCTTGCGCCGGAGTGTCGTCCGGAGGTTCGCAAATTGAACTAGGAGCGCTAGTTGACCGTAGAAATCCAATTCCAGCGAGCAGTTGTGGCTGCTCTCGTATTACTTCTATCCGCATCAGGCTTGCAGGCTAGGGAAGTGAGCGGGGAGTTGACCGGACCCGGCGGCTTCCCCGTCGCGCAAGCGATCGTCGAAGTGCTAGAGACAGGGAAATCCAAGCTGACAGACGGATTCGGCGCATTCAGATTGGCCGACGTGCCCGAGGGCGCCTTCACAGTGAGAGTCACGGCGGATGACTTCGAACCCATCGAGGTCAGCGCCTCGGCGGCGACGACATTTCTCTCTGTTGCCTTGACCGAGATCAGGCGCAACGCGGCTTCCATCGAAGTCGTGGCCAGGGCCGAAGACTTGCGGACAGCGATTCCGGGGTCTCTTCATATCATTGGCAAGAGTGACCTGATCGCCGCCAAGCCGATCGACGCGAACGAAGTATTGCGCCGGGTCCCCGGAATCAACCTGCGCGAGGATTCCGGGCCCGTCGCAACTCGGCTGAATATCGGCATTCGCGGCCTGAATCCCAATCGCAGCCGCAAGGTTCTCGTTCTGGAGGACGGCATCCCGATCGCGCTTGCTCCGTACGGGGAGCCCGACATGTATTATTCGCCGCCGATCGAGCGGATGAGCCGTGTCGAGATTCTCAAGGGGAGCGGCCAGATCGCGCACGGCCCGCAGACCGTTGGCGGCGTCTTGAATTTCGTCACACCGGATCCACCTGCGAAGTTTCACGGAGAACTCGACGCGGAGGGCGGGCAGCGGGACCGGTTTGTCGGCTCGGCTTTGCTCGGAGGTAGCAATCGCGACCAGTCGATCGGGTGGATCGGTACCTACCTTCACAAGCAGGGGGACGGGTGGCGGCGGTTCTACTACGACATCGAGGATGCGCAGATGAAACTCAACCTAAGGCCAAGCCAGGCCCACGCGCTGGCGGTCAAGGCCGGAGTGTACGACGAGATTTCGAATTCAACGTATCTCGGGCTTACCACCCCGATGTACGAACAGAACCCGCACCAGAACCCCGTCCCTTCCGACACGCTTGACGTCGAGCGCCGGTCGGTCTCGGTTTCGCATGCATACACGGTCAACCCGTCGGCCGTGCTCAGCAGCGCGGCGTTCATTTACACCACGAAGCGGTACTGGGGACGGCAGGACTTCGACCGGTCCGACCGAGGCCGCGACTACCTTGGCGTGGTCGGCGAACCCGGAGTCGCGGGAGGCGCGCTGTACCTGCGGAACTCGGCTGGCAACCGCAACCGCCTGTTCAATGTTCACGGCGTGCAATCGAACTATGGGCTGCAGCACCGTTTCGGCTACCTCCACGCCGGTGCCCGGTATATCTACGAGAAGGCTCATGATCAGCGCGTCAACGGCGACGGGTTCAATGCGCGGACTGGCATCATCCGCGACGACGAATTCCGGACCGGCCAGGCGCTTGCCGGGTACGTGCAGAATCGATTCCAGGTAGGATCTCGCGTAACCCTGACTCCCGGCATTCGCTTCGTGCATTACAACCAGGAGCGGCATATAATCCGCAAGCGCGTAGGCGGGGAGCCCACGAACGTTGACATTCGCAATAACAACGGCGTGACGACTGCCATTCCGGGTCTCGGGTTTTCGGTTCGGGCGCACGATGACATCACGTTCTTCACCGGCATTCACCGCGGTTTCGCGCCTCCGGGAACCAAGATCGCCATCACGAGCGGCGGCGAGAATCTCGATCTAGACGCCGAACTCTCCTGGAACTACGAAGCTGGCATTCGGGTCCTAGGAAACCGGGCCGTGACCGGTGAGTTCACATTCTTCCGCATGGACTTCTCCAATCAGGTCATCACGGCTGCGGAGTCGGGCGGGGCGACTACAACGGTCACGAACGGAGGCGCTACCCTGCATCAGGGATTCGAGAGCTCGGTCAAGGTCCATTGGGACCGGGTCGCTGAATGGACAGGATGGAGCCTGTACACGGATCTGCGGTACACGTACCTGCCGACAGCCGAGTTCACAGATAACGACCTTTACGGCGGCAACCGCCTGCCATATGCCCCCGAGAGCACCGTAGGAGCGATTGTCGGACTCAGGCAGTATGACGGCCTGAGCTTCCAGCTCGGCTTCAGTGCGATTGGCTCACAATTCGGGGATAACCGGCAGACCTTGGCTTCATCGGCAGACGGCACCGTCGGCCAACTGCCGTCCTACCAACTCGCGAATCTGAATGTCGGTTATGAATTCCGCAGGGAGCGTTGGGTGTTCGAACCGTATTTCACGGTGAAGAACGCTTTCGACGAAATCTACATTTCCTCCCGGGCGCCGCAGGGGATCCAGCCCGGTCTCTTCCGTCAAGTCAACGGGGGACTCAGGATCAGTTTCTGAGCCTTGGTTCGCACCGACTTCCGCTTAGCGTCAGAGCGGCCGGCTGTACCCCTGCTCCTTGTAGCGCTCCAAGAGATCCTTGAGTTCTTGCGCACGGTCCGGTTCCTCGGTCACTAGATTCTTGTCCTCGTGGCGGTCTGCCTCGATGTCGTAGAGCTGTGTCGGAGGGTCCCCCTCTTTCGGTCCGTCCCATTGATTCGAGCCGGGGCCCGGCCCGTCAATGAACTTCCACGGGCCTTTTCGAATCGCAAATGTGCCATCGACGGAATGGTGCACCGTTGCCTCGCGAAGAGGCCCCGAGTCCTCGCCCAGCAGCGCGGGCAGGAAGCTGACGCTGTCCTCCCCTGCATCTGCTGCCAGCGTCACATTGGCTATCTGAGCTGCAGTTGCCATCAAGTCAGTCAGGCAAACGGTCTGGTCGCTGGTTGATCCGGCTGCCACCTTGGCAGGCCAGCGGGCGATAAACGGCATGCGGTGCCCACCCTCCCAAGCGTCGCGTTTCTTGCCTCTCTGGCTGGGATGGTTGGCGTAGTGGTCAAATTCCTCGATGTGACTGGGGTCCCACTCCGCTCCGTTGTCGCTGGTCAGGATGAAGAGTGTGTTTTCCGCTTGGCCGGTCCGCTCCAGGGCGTCCATGAGCATGCCCACTTGGGCGTCGACTTGGGTGACGAAGTCACCGTACTTGCCGGCTTTGCTGCGTCCTACGAACTCCTCGGTCGGCACCCACGGCCAATGCGGCGCTGGCAACGGGAAGTAGAGAAAGAACGGCGCCTCCGGCGATGCCGCGCGCTCTTCAATGTAGGCAACTGCGTGCCGCGTAAGGTTCGGAAGCACGTCGAAGAAGTCGAAGCCCTCGGCGGCTTCCCCGGGCCGCCAGAACACCGGACCGTCGAATCGACCGGGTTCGTGGACGGTTGCCGGCTTCTCGCAGACATTGTTCTCCACGTAAACGTACGGGGCCATGTCGAGCGACGCGGGAATGATGTACGAATAGTCGAAGCCCACGGTCGCCGGACCGTGACTCACGGGCTGGGTGAAATCGATCTCCAGGCCTTCCGGCTTCGCGAAGTCCGATGCCCCTTGGAATGCCTTCGAGGTATCGTCCTCGGACCAATCGTTGGGCTCGGACACGGTTGTCCAGTCCAAGCCGAGGTGCCACTTGCCGATGACTGCCGTGTGGTATCCGTTTACTCCCAACAGACTCGCGACGGTCATCCGACCCGGTTCGATCAGGGATCGAGAATAGCCCGAGAGCACACCTCGCTTGAGTCGCGATCTCCATGCGTAGCGCCCGGTCAAGACTCCGTAGCGAGTCGGAGTGCAAACAGCCGAACCCGAGTGCGCGTCGGTGAAACGCATGCCTTGAGCGGCCAGCGCATCCATGTGCGGGGTTGGAATTCTCGACCCCTCGTTGAAGCTCCCCAAGTCACCGTAGCCCATGTCATCGGCCATGAGGAAAATGATGTTCGGTGAGGGACCCGCAGACGGGGCTTCGGATCCGCACGCGACCAATGCGACCGTTACGATCGCCGACGCCAAAGCGCGATGGATCCCGAAATGTGGGCGGGGGGCCTTCGTCATTATCTGCCGATTCTACGGCACACGGTCACACGTTGGCTAGGGGCGACGGGCGCGGCGCGGTCTCGCGCGGCCGGCTTGAGCGTCAGTTGCAGACCAATCCCCCAAGAACGTCGAAGAACTCCGGGAACGAGATTCCCGCTGCCTCCGCTCCGCGCAGGATCGAGTCTCCGTCGGCTGCCAGCGCGGCCACCGCGAATGCCATCGCGATGCGATGGTCCCCGGCGGAATCGATTTCCGCGGCCCGCAACCTGGATCCGCCTTCGATGTCCATCCCGTCAGGATATTCCGTGACGTTCACGCCCATGCGCCGAAGGTTTGCGGCGACCGTCGCGATGCGGTCGGTCTCTTTGACACGCAACTCCCCGGCATCCCGAATTTGCAGGCCACTGCTCGATACCGCTCCAAGCACGGCGAGCATCGGAATCTCGTCAATGACCCCGGCCGTGAAGGCGCCGCTGATCTCGCCCCCTTGTATCGGGCGCCCTCCACGGACAATCAAGGTGCCCGCCGGTTCACCCCCCTCGCTTGATTCCGAATCGATCTTGATTGAGGCCCCCATCGATCGCAGGACCGAGAGGACGGCCGTGCGAGTAGGGTTAAGGCCGACCCCACGGATACTCAGGTCCGATCCCGGCAGCAGCAGGGCGGCCCCCAGGAAGAAGACGGCGGAGGACAGGTCGCTTGGAATACGTAGGTCGCAGGCCGTCAGCCGAGGCATTCCCCTGACCGAGATCGTCCGATCTTCGACGGTGATGTCAGCGCCGAATCGACGAAGCGCGATCTCGGAGTGATTGCGCGTTTCCAGCGGCTCTACAACCTGGGTCTTGCCTGGCGCATGCAAACCCGCGAGCAGCACGGCACTCTTGACTTGGGCGCTGGCCACAGGGAGTTCGTAGCGGATCGGGCGCAACTGCGCGCCACGGATCGTCAACGGGGGGAATTGTCCTTCCCGCGCGTTGATCGAAGCCCCCATCGCGCGCAGCGGAGTCAGGATCCGCTTCATCGGGCGCTTCGAAAGGGATGCGTCACCTTCGATCCGGCACTCGAAGTCCTGTCCGGCGAGGATCCCGGACAGCAGGCGCATGGTCGTGCCTGAATTCCCCGCGTCGAGTGGCCCGGAAGGGGCTTCGAGCTGCCCTTGTCCAAGACCATCGATCTCGACCCTGTTGCCTTGCACGGTGCAGCCAGCACCCAGTGCCCGCATGCAAGCCAGAGTCGATGCGCAATCCTCTCCGGAGGAATAGTTCGTCAGGACGCTGCGTCCCTCGGCCAAGGACGCCAGCATCGCGTAGCGGTGCGAGATCGATTTGTCTCCTGGCAGCGAGATTGAACCGGCGATTCGCGAAGCGGGCTGGATCGTGCGTGTCATCCGATCACTCCATTATCCGAGAGCCGCCGAGTCGGCATGGTCGCACGGTTAGCCATTGATCGAAGCCAAGCAGTGGGGACTAGCTGTGCGGCCTGAACATCGAGCCCGTGCCTTGGCGCTTGGCGCGCCGCGAATTCGTGCAGGGAGATTCCGACCGCCTTATGGGGCCTTACCTGGAACCAACGGATGCTGCCACCGCAGGCCGGGAAAGCGCGCGAAGTCCGAATCTGTGGACACCATTGTGCAGCCGTGCTCGATCGCCACAGCTGCGTGTTGCGCATCGGCTACCAGCTTTCCAGTGGCCCCTGCGTCACGACAAAGCTGTTCGAAGATCGCCAGGTGGTCGGGACCCGGACCGACGACGCGAGCGTTCGGACGATCGGAGAGTTCTCGTATGAAGGCGAACACCTCGTCCACGGTCGATGGCCGGGAGAAGACGCGGCGATTGGTCACGATGCGGACGAGGCCCGAAAGCACCAGGACGGAAATGGCGAATGGTTCAGGGCTTGCTGCCAGCCGAACGAGCCATTGCGCGTACCGAGCATGGTCTGGAGTGGAGTCATTCCGGTGCGCATACACTAGCACGCTGACGTCTGGAAGCAACATGTCTTGACTAGCGATCGCCTGAAACAAACCGAAGCTCGTCGTCAGCCGCTTCGAGCGCTTGAGGTCGGTTCAAATCAATCGCTGGATGCGGGCCGCCCCCGCCCACTGTGATTAGCCGGAACGGTCTATCCTCTACAGGTTCGCGACGCTTCATCGCGTCGTCCAACGTCCGGCCGATGAAAGCGCTCACGCTGAGGCCCTGGGCTGCGGCCTCCCTGCGCACCCGCGCTGCCAGTCTGTCTTCAAGCGAAATCGTAGTTCGCATATGCAAAGCATAACAGGTCTGCATAACTTCATAATCACCTGCGGGGCACGTCTCCGCGATACTAGCCCTGGTTCGCCAAATCGTGACTTGGAAATTTCGTAAGTCATTGAAACAAAATGCGTTGCACGGGGACCCTCGGCCCACTTGGCACTACATTTTGTGAGCATTCGTCAGTCCGCCTTGCGGATCCGACGCCGGTGCACCCGCGGGACCAGGCCTGCCGCTCGTGCGATCTCGAAGGCCTCGGCTCCCGGGCGGACATCCTGACGGCTGCACAGCGGCTTGCCGTCCGCAGCCTGCACGGTCGTCGTCACCCGCACCCAGTTCTCCAGGCGGTCCCGGATCGACTGCCAGCTCAGATGCAGTCCCCGCGCCTTCAGCCGCGTCCGCAGCAGATGCACCGCGTGGTAGGCCAGCACGGCCACGAACAGATGCGTGGACACACGCCGGTCGAGCTGATGCCAGATCGGGCGCAGCCCCAGTTCCGACTTCAGCGAACGGAAGGTGGCCTCCACCTCGGTCAGCTCCCAGTACGTGCGCAGGACGCGTTCCGCGTCCCACTCCACGTGGCTGGTGCGCAGCAGGTAGGCCCCGGCCGCCGCGTCGGCCGCCGCGTGCTGCTGCTTGCGGCTGAAATGGACGGCCGCAGCCTTGCCCTGCTCCCCCGCGACCACCTCCACGCTGTACTGCGCCGACACCTTCCTGTGCTGCTCGACCAGCCGTCCGACCTTGCGTTGCACCTTTTCCAACTGCTTCATGCAGCGTGGTTTCGACAGCCCCTCGTGCAGGGCCTGCAGGGTCCCCTCGAAGCGCTCCCGGTGCCGCTTGAGAATCGACTCAGCGATCAGCTGACGGCCCTCGCTCAGCGCGTACACCCGCAATTCCGGCTCCCGCTTGGACTCTGTTTCTTCGGCACCCGGCTCTGCCTTCAGCGGCCAGGCCCGCACGCAGTAGCCGCTGCTGGTCTGCACCTCCGCTGTCGGCTCGCCCTCGGGGCGCTCCGGCTTGGCTTCCCGGCTGACGCAGATCCAGTCCCACCCCTGTTGGCGCAGCCAGCGCACATTCTCCTCGCTGGCAATGCCGGCGTCCAGCACCACGGTCGGCCGCTGCGCCCCGGCTTCGCGGCCAGCGTCGAGCCGCTCCAGGATGGGCTGCAGCGTGCCCGGCTCGGACACGTTGCCGGCCAGGATCTCGCAGCGGCGGGGAAAGCCGGACCCGTCCAGGGCCAGCGCCAGGGAAACCAGCGGGCAGTCGTTGCGCTTCTGCTTGGAGCGACCGAACAGGCGCAGGGTGGCGTTCTCGCGGCCCGTGTAGTGAGTGTTCGACAGGTCGTAGAAGACGATGGTCTCGGGCAGGTCCAGCAATTCCCGTTCGCGCGCGAAAAGGCCGCTCTGGAGAGCTTCGCGCTGTTTCCAGAGCAGGTCGCAGATGCGGTACAGCTTGTTGAGCGAGACGCCCGTGGAGTGATCGAGGCCGAGCAGTTCGAGGGTGGTGCTGCTGTCGCGGAGCCAGCGGTGCGCTTCGCGCTCGGAGGAGGGATGCAGCATGCGGGCGAGGACGAGGGCGTGCAGGCAGAGGCGCTCGGCGCCGACGGAGCGGGAGTTGTCGTGGTCGAGGGTATCGAGGCGGACGGAGACAGGGTCGTTGTCGGAGTGGCCCTCGGGGGCGAAGCCGCGGGCGCGGAGACGGCGGACGAGGTCCTCGGCGGCAGCGAGGACCTCGTGGGGGACAGCGAAGAGCGGGGCTTGTCCGCGCAGGATATCGTCGGCGAGGTGGGTGACGTCGGACCAGAGGGAGCGCGGGACGGCATAGTTGGTGCCGAGGTTGAGGAGGGTTTTCTGTTGGACCGAGGAGCCGGAGCGGACGGACTGGACGAGGCGGAAGCAGCAGCCGGGCTGGCCGCGGACGGAGTGGGTTTTGGTAGCGCGGATGAACACGGTGGGGGTGCCTATGCCGAGGGTGGCAGAGGCGGGCGGGAGAACAGCCAGTCTAACTGGTGCATGGACAGAGGGTGAAAGTCCCTTGCAGTAAAGGAAAGAGCCAATTCATACTGGCCCGCGAGTCATGCGCAGGCAGCCGTGAGGCGGTCGGTGAAGCGTTGATAGCGGCACGTGTGGGCAGAGTTATGAGCACCGAAAACGTCATCATCTGGAGTGCCGAGGCCGTTCCCGCAGCCGAAGGCAACACCGGCCGACCCGCATTGGCGAGGGACGGACGGGCTCCGCGGTGTCCAAGACCTCAAGGCACGCACGTACGTCCAGCACCGGGAACTGGGAGATCTTCACGACGTCCCGGCGGGTCGCCGCCGGGACCGCTGAGGGAAGGCAGATAGCCGAAGCCGAGGATGCACGACGTGAAGAAGTCTGACCCGGGCATAGTAGCGAAGAAGGCGGCGAACAAAGGGGCGCGAGCCCTGGCGGAGTCGCTGGAGCGAAGGGCCGGGACCGAGGGGAATCCGGGAGGCGCTAGCACGGGCCGTACGCAGAGGCGGGGGAGCGTGTCACAGGGCGCCGAGCGGATACGGCAAATCATCGAGAGGAAACCACAGGAGAAACTCACTGCGCTGCTGCACCACGTCACGCCGGAGAGCTTGGCGGACGCCGACCGCGGATTGCAGCGGGAAGCGGCCCCCGGAATGGACGGGATGACATGGGAAAAGTACGGGGAGGGGCTGGAAGAGCGACTGCTGGACCTGCACCGACGCGTACACACGGGAGCGTACCGGGCAACTCCGTCACGGCGGGTGAACATTCCGAAGCCGGACGGGGGCACGCGACCGCTAGGAGTGGCCACGCTGGAAGACAAGATCGTCCAGAAGGCCGTTGTGGACACGATCCTGACGCCGATCTACGAGGCGGTATTCCTTGGATGCAGTTATGGGTTCAGGCCGGGACGGGGGGCGCATGACGCGCTCGACGCGCTGGCTTACGCCATCGACAAGCGCAAGGTCAACTGGATACTGGATGCCGACGTGAGCAAATACTTCGACCGCATCGACCGGGAACAGCTGTTGAGCTTCCTGGCAGTGCGGATCGGAGACAGGCGCTTGCTGCGGCTGCTAACGAAGTGGCTGAACGCTGGGGTCATGGAAGACTGCCAATGGAGCGACACGGGCAGGGGCACTCCGCAAGGGTCGGTGGTCTCACCGCTGCTGGCGAACGTGTACCTGCACTACGTGCTCGACCAGTGGGTGGTCAGGACGTGGCGGCCAACGGAAACCCGGGGCGAGATGATCATCGTGCGGTACGCCGATGATTTCGTGCTGGGGTTTCAGTACCGCGACGATGCGGAGCGCTTCCTCGCCGCGTTGCGGGCACGGTTCGCGCAATTCGGATTGGAGCTGCACCCGGACAAGACCCGGCTACTGGAGTTCGGAAGGTACGCGGCAGCGAACCGGAAGAAACGAGGGCAGGGGCGACCCGAGACATTCGACTTCCTGGGATTCACGCACTATTGCAGGCGAACCCGGAAAGGCGGTTTCGGACTGGGGCGCAAGCCAATCGCGAAGCGCGTGCGACGCACACTGCAAGCGGTCGGGGGAAAGCTGCGCAAGCGCATGCACGCCGACAAGGTGGCCACGGGGAAATGGCTGGGGCAGGTGCTGAACGGATGGCTGAATTACTACGCCGTCCCGACCAGCTACCGGTCACTGGACCAGTTCACGCTAGCGATGAAGCGGCAATGGCTGCGAACCCTCCGCAGGAGATCGCAACGAGACCGCCACAGCTGGGACGCCTTGGAGGCACTGTGCGACAAACTATGGCCCGAGACGAGGATCAGACACCCATGGCCGGCTCAGAGATTCGCCGTTAAACACCCGAGGTAGGAGCCGTGTGCCCTAACGGGCACGCACGGAACTGTGCGGGGGGTGCGCGGCAACGCGCATCCCTACCGCGAAGAAGTCAAGGACAAATTGAAACCTTATTAATTACTTGGCACTACATCGAGCTAGACAACTCATAATCCAATAACAAATGAAACATATAGCGAATACACAACATCCGATCGACGAATAGTGGCGTGTTTCCGGCTACGGTCGACTCAGCGAAAAGCCCCAAGGCCGATCGTTTTCCGAGATTCTGGCGAACCAGGGCTAGCAGCGATCTGCCGCCCGTTTCGGCTGCAATCGAGCGCTAGGTCGCGGCGGTCCGTCCAGCGGAGGCGGGCACACCGTTGCTGCCCCAGGGCTGTGCAAGTCCCCGGGGCCAGAATCCGCCGAGGACTGAAAAGCTTTGGGTGCCGAGCAGCTAGAGCCTCTTGAGCACTGCGTAGCGAACCTCTGCTGCCTGCTCGCCGGCGACCTCAACGGCTTTCAAGGTCAGAGCCCCACGCGCCTTGGAGAGCTCGACGCGGCCCAGTGACATCGGCAGGAAATCCTTCACGAGAGATTCGCCGACGCGTGGCACCCGGTCCGCTTCGCCACCATATGCGGGAGGATCGTGGACCTCTGAAACCGTCGCTCGGACTGTCGCACCTTCGAAAGATGCCTCGATCTGCGAGCCGGCTTCGCTCGCCGTGTAGTAGATCAAGATCTCGTATTCCCCGGCTTCGGCAACCTCGATGTCCCATGTGATCGCGTCGTCGCTACTTTTCCAGTTGGTGAAGTAGGAGCAGTTGGGAGCGCGCGCGCTGCGCTGGACGTTGCCATGCGGAACGCCGTCGCGGGCTGGCAGCAGGGTCATTTCGGAATGGCCTACCGGAAACGGCCGCTCGTCCGGTCCGACATGCGGCGCCACTTCGTCGGCCAACGCCGCTGCCGCTGCGCGCAGTTTGCCGGCTTCGTCGGGGTATTGCCCCGAGACATCCTCTCGCTGTCCTGGGTCGGCAGCGATATCGAAGAGTTGCCCCTGCGGGTCGAGCCGGAATCGTCGGTCGCGAACGCTGACCATGATTGCGCCGCGCGCTGTCCTCAGGGAGTAGAGCAAGCGCTCGGTCCAAGGAGTTTCGTCACCCAAGAGGAGCGGCTTGAGGCTGCGGCCGTCAAGGGGCTTCTCGCTTCCGACCTCGATGCCCGCCAGGTCGGCCAGCGTTGGCAGCAGGTCGATCGCGCCCGCGATCTCCTCGACTGCCAGCCCCGCCGGCACCTTGCCGGTCCAGCGGACCAGCAGCGGCGAGCGCAAGCCGCCCTCGTCCACCGACCCCTTGCGGCCCTTCATGTCGCCGTTCCAGCGCCAGCTGTTCGGGCCGTTGTCGCTGAAGTAGAGGATGATCGTGTCGCCGCTCAGGTCCAGCTCGTCCAGTTTCTGCAGGACGCGACCCACGTTCCAGTCGATGTTCTCGACCATTGCCAACGCGGACCGCGTCTTCGGGACGTCTTCCTTCTCAGGGTCACGGTGACGCATTGCGAGTTCCTTGGATTCGAATCGGTCCCAGTACTCGTCCGGTACCTGCATCGGAGAATGCGGCGTGTTGTACGCCAGGTAGGCGAAGAACGGTCCGTCCCGGCGCTGCTCCATGAAGTCCAGGGCGCGGTTGGTGACGTCGTCGATCACGAACCCCTCGCCCGTGACGAGTTCCCCGTTGTGATCGAGCTCGTAGTCGAAGTAGTGGCCCCAGTGCCCCTCAGTGAATCCGTAGAACTCGTCGAATCCGCGTGCGTTCGGGTGGTAGGGATGCTGCGTCCCGTTGTGCCACTTCCCAAAGGCCCCGGTAGCGTACCCCGCCTGCCGGAAGGTCTGGGCGATCGTGTGCTCGTCGATGTTCAAGCGCTCCTGCCCGGTTGATACACCCCGCACGCCGCCGCGGGCGAAATAGCGTCCTGTCAGGAACTCCGCCCTTGTCGGGGCGCAGACGGAACAGACGTAGAAGTGCTCAAACTGCGCTCCGTCATGGGCCAGCGAGTCGATGTTGGGGGTTGAGAGGTTGGTATTGCCGTGCAGGCTGAGATCCCCCCAGCCTTGGTCGTCGGCGAGGATTGCCACGATGTTGGGCGGCTTTGACGAGCGTGCTTCGCCTTCCCCGCCAGTGTTGCAGGCGGTTCCGAACAGCAAGAGCGCAGCTAGAGTCGGGCCAACGTGTATCGATTGCATTCTGATCCTCCCAGATCCTGAGGCAGCTCTTAGGCCACAGATTGCCTCGGCCGTTCTAATGTTCTCACAAGCCTCAATCCGCCCACAGGCCGGCTTCCTTGGCCACGGTCTGGGGCCTATTGTGGGACCAGGCTACTACAATGGGGCGATAGGCGCTCATGGACGAGCAGGACCAACGCACTCCCGAAGATGCTGTCAGCGTGGGAAATTCCGAGGCAAGCGTAGCGCCTTCGACGGAAGAAGAGCTCACCGCCTGGGATCACGTCCAGCTGGCCCGGCACCCCCAGCGACCGCATGCGATGGACTACATCGAACGCGTGTTCGACCGCTTTCACGAGATTCACGGGGATCGCTTGTTCGGCGATGACGCGGCGATTGTTTGCGGCTTTTGCTTCTTCCGCGACCACCCCGTGATGGCTATCGGCCAGCAGAAGGGACGCAGGACGGACCAAAAGCTGCACCGGAATTTCGGAATGCCGAGGCCCGAAGGATACCGCAAGGCATTGCGCGCCATGCACCTTGCCGAGAAGTTCGGGCGTCCAATCGTGACGCTGCTGGACACACCGGGCGCCTATCCCGGCTTGGACGCCGAGGAACGGGGACAGGCGGAAGCGATCGCTCGAAACCTATATGAAATGGCCCAGCTGACCGTGCCCTTGGTAGCGATCTGCATCGGCGAGGGCGGAAGCGGAGGAGCTTTGGCGCTCGGCGTGGGCAATCGCGTTCTCATGCTCGAGAATGCCGTCTACAGTGTCATCTCCCCGGAGAGCTGTGCGGCGATTGTCTGGCGGGATTCAGGAAAGGCCGAGCTGGCGGCCGAAGCGCTGAAGCTGACCGCTCACGACTTGAAGAAACTGGGTCTCGTGGACGATATCGTTCCCGAGCCTCCAGGCGGCGCCCACGAGGACATGGACCGCGCCGCGCAGCTGTTCGGTGATGCCCTGGAGGAGAGCCTGGCCCCACTTCGGGATCAGTCACCCGAACAACTGGCTCAGGACCGCTATGACAAGTTCCGCAAAATGGGTGGCTTTTTCCGAGAAGCAGATGTGTAGGTTCGGGGCCGCTGGTTCTGCAACCCGCCTAGGCGGGCGCGGTGCTCATCGCCCTGTGCCGGGTTCTCGGACAGCAGGCATCCGCGGGCCGAGTGCCGACTGGATACAGCGAGCCCGTCCCGTTGCGAGGTGAGTCGATGCGTGCGAAGCGAATGTGTCCCACCGGCCCAGTCGGCTTCCGCCACTCGCCACGCTTGCTGACACGCGGCTCTCCGAGGGCCGCTCTGGCGATCTTCGCGGTCTGGTCGTGCGCGCTGTCAGTCAGCGTCGGTCCGACCTTCGCGCAGGGCCGGTCGAGAGTCGCCGCACGGGAAATCGCTGTAGAAGCGCTGTCGGACCTCCCGTTCATCTGCCCGATGGATCCGGACATTCGGTCGGCGGGTCCCGGGTCTTGCTCCCGGTGCGGCATGAAGCTCGTACTCGGCCTGCCCGACATGGCCGAGTATCCGATGCTGCTGACCACGGTGCCCGCAGGTGCCGAGGCAGGGAAGCCGGTCGAACTGAGATTCGAGGTGCTGCACCCGGATACCGGCGACAGGCAGGTTGAATTCGAGACGGTCCACGAGAAGCTCCTGCACCTCTTCGTGGTGAGCCATGACCTTGAAGAGTTCCGGCACGAGCACCCGCGACTCGGCCGCGATGGGATGTTCCGGCTCAAGACAGTGCTGACCCATCCCGGAACGTACCGGCTGATGGGCGACTTCTATCCGGCCGGCGGGACTCCTCAGATGGTTCCCATGACGCTGACGACGCGCCGATTCGAGGACCCGCTACCCATGCTACGGCCTCAATTGATCGAGGACCGGGCGCCCAAGAAGGGCCGGAACCTGACCGTCTCGTTCCGGACTGACCCTCCGCAGCCGCGCTCCGGCTTCCTAACACTGCTCTTCTTCGAGTTGAGCACTGTCAGGGGCTTGCGGAAGTTCCTTGGCGCGTGGGCCCACATGTTCGCGGCCAAGGACGACCTTGTCACGATGATGCACGCCCACCCGTCGATCGCCGACGGCGGCAAGGTGATTCAAATGAACGTGATTTTCCCCGAACCGGGAATGTATCGCATCTGGGTTCAGGTCCGGCGCGGGCGGGCGGTGAACACCGTGCCATTTACGATCCAGGTCGAGGGCCTGCCAGGATAATTCGCCAGCAGCCGGGCGAGGACCAGGGCGTGAATTGCTCGGGCAGCGCATGGGGATCGGTGGCCCTGCGCGGGAATAGACCTAGGTTCGTCACTCAGGATCAGGCCCGCCCGGAATTCGCTTCCGGCGGGCGACCTGCCCTTAGTGCGGGCGAGATTCAATTGCGAAGCGCTCGAAGGCGTCCACGACCTTCAGCACGTCCGAAGGCTTGCGCAGATTGTCCACCCTGCCTTGAAGCGCACGCACGAGAGATCCCATTGTCCCGCGCCACGGAGACAAGCGACCTGTGTTCATGAAGGTGAATGCGGCCCCAAGATTGCGGAGCCGGTCGCGCACGCGATCCGAGATCCGCTCGCCATGGAGCACATCCTCGATGTCGTGACCGATGAAGACCACCGCATCGGGAGAGCTGTCCGGCAGCAGTTCCGTGGCGAGTAGCGACCCGAAGAAACTCATCTCCGAGCCGTCGGCCAGTTGGCCGAGCTTCACCGTGTACGGGCTGAGGTCGTCGATGAACTTCCCAAGCAAGGAAAAGTCGACCGCATCTCGATAGTCCTGCCGGGCAAGGACCACCTGTTCCTCGAAGCTGAAGACCACGATCGAGAACTGGTTGAACCGCTCGCTGTGAGCCAGTTGCCGCAAGGCAGCGAGGTGAGGCCGCAGGTGCATCGCCCGCGTTCGAATCAAGGTTGCCCGTTTCCATCGTGCGAAGCCATCGGCAACGGCCCTGATGATGGTGGTGGAAGTCATGACATCCAGGTTGATGAAGACCTTGAGGCGACGGGGCGAGCCCAGCCCGGGGCGCTCGATTCTCGGTTCGGGGCGGAAGAGGTCGATCGGCGTGTCCACGAGCGTTCCCGGAGGCAGGGTCAGGGCAATGTCACGGTCCTTCGGGGAGAGCGCAACCGTGAATTCGTCCGAACCCTGGCAGGTCCGACCGACCATGTCGCGGAACTTCCAAGTAGCGCGGTACTGGCCAACTCCTGTCCAGACACCATGCGGCAAGAAAACTTCGCCCTTTCTGCAGTCCTGCTGGTCGAGAGTCCACACAACCTTATCGGCCAGCACAGCTGGCTCGCCGGCCGAGTCTCCCACGGGTTGGAACCGAATTTCGGCGTCCATCTCGGCCGGCACGTCGCAGAACTGCCTGAGGGGGAAAATGAACTCGAAGTTGGTGTGGAAGCGGAATTCGAAGTCCAGCTTCGGCCGGAAGACCTTGGTGCGGCAAGTTAGCTGGCTGTCGGTCTCCGGAGCGGCATGGGCCATCCCGCACATCGCGAGGACCAGGAATGCCGCAACCTTCGCAATCGAGGGCACTGGGAAACCCGACGCTTCCAACGTTTGAGTCTAACGGAATCGGGGACTGACCCGACCGCGATTCGCCACTTCCCGGACGTGCGGGTTCTGGCCGCTTCCGTTGATGCACTCGCTCTCAGCCTTGTGACATCCCAAACCGAGTTGCAGGCCCGTCAAGCGTGCGGTCCGCCTTGTTGGTCCGATGGCTGGGATCGCTACTCTTCCCGGAACAGAGGGCTGTCCACGACGGCCGCAATCGTGTCGATGATGCGATATTCGTTTTCTGCCGACCGGGACAGTATCTTGTCCAGTTCCGAATCGTCAACGGGCTCCGCTCCGTTGGCGTAGGTCAAGAGTTTCGCGATGAAACAGCGGACAAAGCGATCGCGGTTCGCGTCAGTTAGCAAGTGCTTCCTGAACTCGGTGATGTCCCGGTACTTGGCCCCACCCGAAAGAATGCCGGCTGCGTCGACGGGAATTGGCTTGTTTTCCCACGGTCTTGGAACCGGCGGCAACCCTGCTGCTTTCCGCTCGCGGTCTTGATTCTGAATCTCCGCGAGGTTCTCATTGGAGGGCTTGGGTGCGATGTGCATCGTGTATTGGTCACGCCAGGAGCCGACCGGATCGAAGTTCTCGAAAGCGTATCCCCATGGATCGATGCTCAAGTGGCAAGACGCGCATGAGGCGTCAGCCGTGTGCGCAGCGAGGATTTCCTTGATCGTCTTCGCTTGGCGAACGTCGGGCTCGGTGATCATGACGGCGGGCGGCGGCGGGGCGGGATGCAGGCCCATTAGCTTCTCCATGACATAAACGGCCCGATGGATCGGCGACGTGGACAGGCTATCGGCAGTTAGGGTCAGGAATGCTCCCATGCCGAGCAGTCCGCCCCGCCGTCCGTCGGTGAAGACGTACTTGCGGAGCTTCGAGTCCGGAGGAACGTTGTCCACTCCGTACACCTTGGCCAGATCGGCGTTTAGAAACGAGTAGTCCGCGGATAGCAGCTCCGGCACCGGAAGATTGTTGGCGACGATGTGACGGAAGAACCGCAGCGCCTCGTTGACCATGTCTTCGCTCAAGCGCTTGCGGTCGTAAAGCGGGAAGCGATCCGGATCGGGGGCCATGAAGTTGATCCGGTCAAGTTCCAGCCAGGCGAAAGGAAACTCGCGCAAGAATTCGTCCGCCTCCGACTGATCGAACTGGCGCTGAACCTCGGCGCGAACCGACTCAAGCGATTGCAATTCGCCCTTGTTGACTACGGCGCGAGTCCGCTGGTCGGGGATCGTGCTCTTGAGGAAATAGCTGAGCTTGGTGGCGAAGCGATCGGAGGGCCCGCCATCGCCCGGATTCAAGATCAGGAAGGACGGCGAGGCCAGAATCGCAACGATGCCTTCCTTCAACGCCTCGACATCGCTTGCCGTCTCGGCTCGTGACCGGACCAGGCGGAGGATCGAGTCCAACTCTCCGTCGGCGACGTCCCGGCGCCAGGCCCTTTCCGCGATCGGCAGAAGGATCGCGGCGGCGTTTTCCAACTTGGGATCTTCACCCAGCAAGGCAATCTGTCGCTTCGGGGGCCAGCTTTCGTAGAACGGGCCTTCAATCGTCGCGTTGAACAAACGCGGGCGAGGTCCTTGCCATTCACCGGTCCAATGACTCCAGTGCTTGGGACTCCTTGCGGTTCGCGCGGGGGCTTTCGGGAGCACTTCCCGCACCACAGCCGCGTAACGCTCGGGATCGTTCTTCAGGAGGTAGTCATGCGTGATCCGGTATTGGAATTTGAAGTTCTTGTTGCCCTCCAGCCGGAGTCCATCCGTCGGGTAGGACAGTTCAAGTCTCGTTCCGACGGTAATCCACTCGTTTAGCTCGATCTCCATCACCTCCTCGTCCGGAAGGCTGAAGACCTCGACGCGATCGCCCAAGTGGACGTTCAATTGTATGGGGTCGTCGTCGTGGATGCCAGTTGCCGCAGAGTCGTAGGTACCGCGGTCCTTGCCCGTGGCATAGATTCTGATGCGGTATCTTCCGGTCGCGGGAGCGGCGTCGAAATTCGAGAAATAAATTCGCAGTCGAGGATCGAGGAAGTCGACGCTCTCTGCTGTTCGGTCGGCCCTTCCTGGCCGCCCGCTCTGCGACAAGCTCGTTACGCTCATGTCGCTGGCCCCAACGTGGTAGAGACGAGCGTCAGGTTGCTCTGCGGGAAGGATGGTGGAGTCGATGATCGCTCGGAATGCGTCGATGTACTGTTCCAAGTGAAACTGGCTCATCGCCAGCGCGTCGCCATCGGTGTCGAACCCGTCCTGCAGCGTGTCCCCCAACAGGTTAGCCGTTGGCTGGTTCGTTCCGACGTGTTCGATCATCAGAACGTCACGGACGCTGTTGGCAAGCTCGCGGTTGTTCAATCGTCGAGGCTCGATCCGCATCGAGTCACCGGCTTGTTGTCTATAGCCCCGGATCTTCTGTTCAAGAAACACGGTCAGCCGCTGGCGATCAGCTGTGGACAAGTGACGCTCTGTCGGGGGCGGCATATATCCGCTTCTGACATGCCCCAAGCTCTTCACCCAGAGATCCAGGTTGTATCGAGCGGGGCTGTCAGCCAGAGCGCGCAAGCTGAAGCCCGCTACCGGCTCGACATCTTTGTGGCACTTGGCGCAGTGCGTTCGCAGCAGGGCCAGGTCACCCGCCACCGCTTCGTCAGCGAACAGCGGTGCCGCGACGCCAAGAGCGGCCAGCAGAACGGCGGCGCAGCGAAGGCTAGGCATGACGCAAATCGAACGAGCCCGTGCTGGTGTTGAAGCTGTCCCGCTCAATTCCGAAGCGCTGCTGCAGCGTGACGTACAAATTGCAGAGAGGCATGTTGGTGCCACTGGCGCTCCGCGTATCCACATGCCCAACGTGCTTGAAGCCTCCGCCGGCGACGAGGATAGGCAGGTTGCGATTCGAGTGGGTGCCACCGTATCCCATCCCGCTGCCGAACAGTACGATCGTGTGATCCAGCATGGTGCCGTCCGAGCCGGGCTCCTGGATCGCGTCCAGCTTCTTGAGGCACCGCGACAAGTGCGCGATTTGGAACGACTCGATCGCGACCAACTCAGCGATCACCTCCGGTTTCTTGCCGTTGTGCGTGCAGGCATGATAGCCCCTCGAGACTGCGTCAAGCTGCGTGTATCCAAGTTGACTGGGGAAAGCCACGGTCGCGACCCGCGTCAGGTCCGTCTGAAATGCGTACGCAACCATGTCGAAGATCGCGTTGTAGTGATTCTCAATGGTCGCTTCATGGCCGGCGTAGTGTTTGGAGATGTCAAACTTGGGCTTGTCGCGATCGATCCAGTCGGTACGATCTACGAAGCTTCCCTCCAGTTCACGAACGGCGGTCGCATACTGGTCCAGGCGTTCCAGGTCGCCTCGACCGACACGTTGTTTTAACTGCGCGAACTGGTCGCCAACCGTATCCAGAATGCTGCCGTTGCGCCCTAGCAATTCTCGTCGAGCCGATTTTTCTTCGGCAGTCAGATTGAGGAACAGGTGATCGAAAAGCTTCTGGGGGTCTGTGAAGGGTTTGATGTCGACGCCGTTGGATGTCCAACTCATTCGGATTCCGCCCTCGAGGGCCGCGTGCACCGAGGGAAACCGCACGCTGCCGTAGGAATGCCGAGCCACGAGCTGATCGATCGAGATATTCTTCTCGGGGAAAGCCTGGCTGTTTTCTGGCAGGACACCGTTAAGGAACGAGATCTCCCGACCGTGACCGTTGTTCATCCCATGATCGGTATGGGACAGAATTGAAAGCCGATCTTTGAGCCAGTCGAGAGGTTGGAGCGTCTTTGGCAGCGTGAATGGCTTTCCGAACTCCGTTGGGAAAAAGTGCTCCGGATGCATGCCGAATGGGTTGCCGACGACCAGAAACCGGATGGGTGCCGACTTGGTGGCTGCGCGGGTTTCCAAGAGCGGAAGTGTCAGCGCTCCGCCAATACCTCTCAAGATGGCGCGCCGATTCATGTCCATCGCGATCAGCCCCCCGTCCTCGGTCAGTCATAGCCAGACCAGGGCCCTCGCGCTGCGCTTCGTGGCCGGTCTGGAAGAGCTTCCACCCTAACTGTCGAGTCATCCGTAAGCTTATTCCCTCCGGACATCGCAGTCAACCGTTTGCAGTCAAGGATGAGGGGTTCCACTGGCCCTCTGCTCATCACAATCGGCGGCCGCTCTTGCAGAAGTGCGCGATGCGGATCGACTGCTCCTCTCGGGGCACGCGCCCTTTCCGCCGGTGGTGGTAGAAACAGCTGCGGCGCGGATCAGGTGCCGACCCGGCTGGCACCAACAAGGTGGGCGCGGAATTGGCCTTCGCGCAATTCGGAAGCCCGCTCAAGCGCCGCTCTTCATCAGAGTTCGCGAAGACACGGTGGGGCCGATCGAAGTGGAGGTCTGTGACCCGCGGATGACGGTGTGTCAACAGGACGAAGACGGAACACCCCGTTCGCGCTCGAACTGCCCCCGTCCCAATCTGTTGTCACCGTCCCGGTTTCGGGTGTCGGCAAGATGTTGGGTGAATCTCCAAGCCCGGAACAACCTCTTTCGGCAAATCGCCCCTTGTGCGTAGCCCACTTCGAAACGGACACTACTGGCATGTCGTCAATCACCCGTCGCGCATTCGTACAGGCTGGCGCTGCCAGCGCGGCTGCCCAGGTTCCTTCGAGAGCTCGTCCCAACGTGCTGTTCATCATGCTCGACCAGTGGCGCTTGGATTGCCTTGGCGCTAATGGCAACGGCCTTATCCAGACGCCTCATCTTGATGAGCTTGCATCTCGCTCCGCTAACTTCACCCAGGCGTGCGTCCAAGCCCCGGTCTGCGTCCCGTCCCGGGTGAGCTTCTTCACTGGTCGCTACCCCCATTCGCACAAGAATCGCGTCAACTACACGCCGTACGAGCAACCCGAGCCCATGATTCAACGACTCTTGCAAGACGCCGGCTACGGAACGGGCTCTGTCGGGAAGCTGCATTTCCATCCGCCAACGGCAGCGCACGCACGCTCGACAGGATTCGACACGGTTCTCCTGGATGACGGGATCCGCCGAACGGACCGGTATTCCGACTATGTCAAGTGGAGGAGCGGCGTGGATCCCAATGCGAGCGTGCACTATCAGACGACAGCGAGCGACACCCCATCTGGCGGAAACCCCTATCGAGCGCTGATTGCCAAGGAATACACCCCCACGGCCTGGACTGGTCGCGAGACGCGCGATGCGTTGCGGGCCCGGGCTTCTTCCGGGAGGCCGTTCTTCCTGTTCTCCTCGTACTTCAAGCCGCATTCGCCGCACACCATTCCCGAACCCTACGACGCTCTCTATAACGACGCCGAGATTCCGTTGCCACGGCAGGTGGACCTCGACTACATCCAGCGGCTCCCGCTTCCGGTGCAGAAGATGATCTTGCGTGGAACCCCCAGGTACGCCATGGACCGGCAGCGCTTGCTGTGGATGTACCGCAGCTACTACGGAGACGTCACTTGGCTCGACGAAGAGGTGGGCGCCACGCTGGCGGAACTCGAGCGCAGCGGCCAGACCGATAACACGATTGTCATTGTCACGACCGACCACGGCGATCAAATGCTGGAGCACGGCCTCTTCGGCAAGAACGTGTTTTTCGAAGACTCGGTTCGAATCCCACTGCTGGTGAACTGGCCCGGACGAATTCGGCCGGGGGTGTACTCGGAACTCGTCGAGGCAGTTGATGTCCTGCCGAGCGTGCTGGAGCTATGCGGATTGCCTGTTCCCGAGCATGTGCAAGGCCGTAGCTTCGCTCCGCTGGTGGCGGGCGAGAGGAGCCTGTACGAACCGCGCCGAGCCCAATTCTCGGAGAACATCATGCCCGAGGTCATTACCAACGGCGACGAAGGGTACTTCTTCACACCTGGCAAGGGGGTTGGAGGCGTCCGACACCCCGATGCGAAGATGATCCGGACAAATCAGTGGAAGATGAACTACTACGTGGGACACGGGGGGGAACTCTACGACTTGCAGGAAGACCCCGGTGAATGGACCAATCTCTACGACGATCCGGGATACCAGGGCATTGTCCGCGACTTGAAAGGACAGTTGCTCGACTGGATGATCTCAGCCGACGAGAATGATCAGATTGCCCGCGAATGGCTCGTATAGCCACCTGCTTGGCTTCACGGGACACGGGCCGGTCGGGACATCCTTTGCTGTCCGGGCCGGCGACACGACCTTCGGCGCCGCACCCGCCAGGGAACCACGCAACTCAGGCATCGATCCTCAGGGGTGCATGACGGATTCCAGGAAACGTATTGTTCAATGTCCCTGCCCTTTGCTCGTTTCGAGCCACCAATGCAGCACGTTAGTCTTGTTTTTTCATACGCATGCGATGCCTGTATCAGCGGGCGTTTCCTACTGTGCGGGTCCAATGAACCGACCACGATACTGTTCGAATACGCTCCCAGCCCAGCCTCGCGCCTCCTCAGGTAGACGCCGTCATCCCAGGCGAGACCGTCTCGTGAAGAATATAGAACCATGTGACCTTTTTCCTCGCCGAAACTCCCGCTCCGTCCATGCTTGAAGTAACAGTCGTCCAATGAGACCAGCTGGGAATTCCGGATCTTCATCCGAAACGGACAGTTTGCTTTCAGCGCCTCCCCAAGACTGGAACCGATGTACCACTGGATCCGCTGTGACCTGGCTAACGAGAACTAAGCGCAGCTTACGGTTGTGCCCAATCTTGTGCCCACCCCCTGCAGGGAAGCATTGTGAGCTTTCGGCAAGCGTGTGTCTCTCGAAATCTATGGCGGAGAGGGTGAGCGAGTCCGATACCGTAGAATCGACATCGATAGCCACTCTTCGTCTTGAAACGACATACCTGCCGCGTTCCGCCAAATCACACCGACCTCAAGACCGCGACCTACGCCCTGGGTAAAGGGCTGCGTTGCTGTTTTATCGCGGATACGCTATAAAACAATGGGTGGATTAGTCGGTCGAGACTGTCACCGCCGCCGATTCCGAAATCGCGGCGTTACCGACCAAGCTTCGTGCTCGGCTCGTCCGCCTGCTGGAGATGGTGGAGAATATCGGCCTCGAACAGCTTCGCGAGCCGCATGTCCGGCATCTGGAGGGAAAGCTCTGGGAGTTGCGGGCCAAGTCGCGCGACGGGATCACCAAGGGCGTTTACATGATTGCTACGAGGCGGCGTGTCGTGGTTCTGCACGTGTTCGCCAAGACATCGTGGCGGACGCCGAGGCAAGCGTTAGCGACGGCCAAGGAGCGGATGAAGCAGGTGAGGCCATGGCGAAGTTGAAGGACCTGAAAGAGCCTTTCATGAAGGACCCGGCATTCCGCGAGGAGTATGCGCGGGCAGACGAAGAGTATGCGTTGGTGGAGGCGATGGTCCGTGCCCGCACGGCGGCGAAGCTAACGCAATCGGAACTGGCGGCTCGTATCGGCACAACACAATCGGCGATTGCACGGCTGGAGGGAGGCAGGGTGTCGCCGTCGGTCAGGACCCTGTGCCGCTATGCCAAAGCAACGGGTATGCGGCTGACGTTCGGTTTCGAGCGCACCGACGGTTGAGGGCTCATTCTCACTCGTGCCCAGTCACAGACCACCGCGAGGTAGAGATTTGCCGCCTTGGGGGCATCCTTGCCTTCAGGTCCGGCGCGCCTGTCCAAGCGCCTCCGATGACAGAAGGGCGTGCTGGCCTTCTTCGCCCGTGACGCGAACGTGCACTGGCTGGTGCGGCTGATCGCGGGAGTCAACGTGCGGCTGCGCAAGCGCGAGCAGAACGACGAAACAAAATCGGATACAGCCACCCTAGATCGAACGCGTCCGGCCGGCGCCTCAATGGCCTATACGCCGAGGTACGGCCGGCAGCAGCTAGCGACGGCATGTTGCGGTCCTATTACCTGTAGCTGATTGCGGGGCATACGGTGGAACGAAACAGATTCATTGGCCTATAAGCAATTTAGGCTCCTCAGCAAAATCGGTGGGCAAGGCTGTGCTCCGGTAGATTTCCAAGTGAATGATATAAAGCGAGTTCGTAAGACCTGTAGGATCTGAACCCGTACGCTTTTCTCATAGCCAGCTTGGCTTTGAGGTTCATGCCCTCCACCGCACCCGAAGAATAGCTCCTCGCGGTCCGGAACCAGTTCAAGACCAGCGGCCGATGCCGCCTCAGCATCTTCGCGACCTTCTTCATCGGCTCCAGCCGCGAGCGCATCGCCCGCCGGCACCAGCGCACCAGGAACCGCCGCGCCGCCGTCGGCGAGCGACACTCCCAGAACTGCTGGAAATCCTCCTTCAGCAGGTACGCCCGCACCGTCCGCAAGTTCAGCTTCACCAGCTCCGCCAGCTTCGGCTCCTGCTTCTCGCTCAGGTTCTCCTTGCGCTTCAGCAACAGCCAGCGCGTGTTCTTCAGCACCGGCTCCTCCCCCTGCGCCTTCAGCTGCTTCGCCGCCGCCGCCCGCACCGCGTCGATCGCCTTGCCCAGCTTCTGCACGATGTGGAAGCGGTCCAGCACGTGCACCGCCGCCGGCGCCCGCTCCGCTACAACCCGCAGGTACGCCTTCCACATGTCCGAGCACACCACCCGCAGCCGCCCTGACCGCGCCTCCCCGAACCAGTCGAAAAACCCTGCCAGCGTCTCGATCTTCCGCGCCCGCCCCACCCCCAGCAGCCGCCGCCGGCCCGCATCCAGCTGATACACCAACGTCAAGTACTTATGGCCCTTCTGCCACGCGATCTCATCCACCCCGATCGTCGCCACCCCCTCCAGCTGCACCCGCTCCCGGCCCCACTCCACGGCCATCCCCACCGCTCGCCAGACCCGCTCCCACGACACCCCGAACACCTGCGCCGTCTCCTGCCACGACAGCCGCTTCGCCCAACTCGCCAGAAACCACCTCAACGCCTTCGTCGAGCGCTGCTTGCCCTCCGCCCACGGCACCCGCCCCACCTTCACCTTCCCGCAGCGCCGGCAGTCCACCCGCCGCATCTCGTAGATCAAGTACGTCGGCAACCCCAGCACCGGCACGAACTGGTACCGCCGCCGCTCGCGCCGGTCGTAGCAGGGCCCCGGCTCGCCGCAGCCCGAGCAGCGCGCCCTGCCGTTGGCCCGCGGCAAGACCTCTACCTCCACCTCGGCCTGCCCGCCCTCGCGCTCCACCAGCCGGATCTTCCCGTACACGAACCCCGGCAGCTTGTACACCCGGTTCAGAATCGTGCGCAACTGCACCTGTTGTCTCCTCCTTTCTCCAGACGGGAACTCCCCGCCCACCTCGGCGGAAGCCCTCGGTACCCGGATCAAACTACACTACCCCAGGACGCAAGACCCGATCCTCACCCACTGATTCTGCGCAGGAGGCGCAATTTAGTTTCAGTTACGTAGGTATTTAGTGTCTGTGACAAAACCCTCACTTTCTGTTCCGGCGCATAGGTAAATCTAGTTACTGTGCGGTTGTCCGGTGCCGTTTCCAGGCCGGTTTGGCCCCGCATGGCCGGCCCAAGGCCGGTTTCGAAGCCGGATTCGGAAACCTTGCGCACCTCTCGCGCACTCCTGCCTCTGGGCAGCCTGCCGATTCCACTTCCCGGGCCGCTTCGCCGCCGCTACGCCGCCAGTCGCAGCCGCCGCTGCCTCGCCCGCTTCAGCCGTTCCCGCTCCCGCCGCTGCAGGATCAGTCCGATGCGGTGCAGGTTCAACGCCAGCACCGACAGCCCTACCGCTCGCGCAAAGCCCTCCGGCCCCCGCGACCGCACCCGGTCCAATCCCCGGCACTCCAGGTTGTGAATCGCAGATTCCACCGCCGGATGCATCCGCCGCGCCTCCGCGAAGGCTGCCTCCGCCTCCCGCTCCCGCCCCGCCTGCGACAGCTTCCCCTTCTGCGGCAGCGCGTTCAATGCCAGTACCTTGTCCAACTCCGCCCGGTTCCCCGGGCTGTGGAAGCCCTTGTCGAAACTGCATCCCGCCAGCTCCGGATACAGCGCTTGCGTCTCCTGCACCAACGGCTGCGCCACCTCCACGTCCCTAGCGACCGGACATAGTTGATGCTGGAAGTTTCGAGGCAATCGTGGATTGATGCTCACATTCGGTCTTGATGGTGCCGGATGGGCCGCCCGCATACTGGGGGGCGAGACGAGGGAGACCAGCGCAGCACGACAGACGCACGCATCGGGCGGAACCGGGTTGGGGCTGCACGGCCAGCGTTGCCATTCCGGTCATTGCGTTGCGAATGGGTCCCATTCGGCCGTCACGCATTGGTTGGGAAAACGGATCACTGGGGAACAGCGGGCAGACTTCGAGCTGCGCCAAGGTGTTCCCGACACGCGGCACGCATCAAGCCCTGGCGAGAAGCTTCCCTGCCCACGACAGTGCCTCCATGGGAGAGTTCTGCACTCCCCCCTGACGGCCCCCTGCGGAGAACCGGCGGATGCCGTTCCACCAGACACTCCCCGCCCGCCCCGGCGCGGGCTGCTACGGCGGTCCTCGCAGCGCCTGCCGATAGCGCACCATCGTTTGCAGTTGCTGGTACGCCTTCCACAGCACCTCGTTCCCCGGCAGTTCCCGGTGCTTCTTCGGACGCCAGCCCCGCATGCGCGCCAGCAGCACGACCCAACTGCGAATGCCCGGTCCCACCGGCTGGCCCCGCTCCCGCGGCGGCCGCAACCGCTCCGTCTCCGTCACGCCCTCGATCACGGCCATCTCGTCCGCCGTGAGCACCTCCTCCGCCGGCGTGTCCGGCGCGTCCCGGGCGTAGCGGTCCAGGCTGAACACCCGCCAGGCCGTGATCGCGTCGAACACCAGGCACTTGCCCAGCGCCTCCGCGTCCCGCAACCGCCGGTCCTCGATCCGCGTCCCCGTCTTGAGCAGCCGGAAATACTCCTCGATCCCCCAGCGCCGCTCGTACCAGCTCACGATGCGCTCCGCCCACTGCGCTGTCCGCCCCCCCTCACTCGACAGCAGCAGCCACTCCAACGCCTCCTCCCCCGCCGGCGGGTCCGGCTCCAGTACCCGCACCAGCCACACCGGCACCGGCGCCACCGCTCCGGCCCGCCCCTTCGGCGGCAGCAACTCCACCCGCCCGATCCGGATCTCCGTCACCGCCGTCCGCTTCTGCCGCGCCCGCTGCCCCCCTTGCGACTCGATCTCCACCTTGCGGCCCGTCACCACCGCCTCTTCGAAGTCCGGCTGCGCCTCGATCGGCCGGATCATCTCCGAGCGGAACGCCGCGTCCCACGCCCGCACCTTGCGCTGCCGCCCCAAGTGCACCCGCACCAGCAACCCGGCTTCCTCCGTCCGCTCCGCCTGCCGCTCGAACAATTCGAACATGTCGCTCTCGCGGTCCCCCACCACCACGACCCGCGCCTGCGGACTCTCCCGCCCCAACTCCTGACCCTGCTCGAACCCCCGCAACCAGCGCCGGCTCTCCTTCTCCTGCTCCTGCTCCGCCTCCGGGTCCGGCTCCTGCTCCGGCCGCGCCCACCGCTCCAGCCCGCTCACCCCCAGCGGACGCCCGCCTTCCGTGAACCCCACCGTCGCGTGCACGAACAGCCCCCGAACTGCTCGCGCGGTCCTGCAACGGCCCCAACCCGCTCGTGCAACCCTGCAGGTTCGTGTAGTTCAGCGTCGTCGTGTCCTGTACCAGCAACACTGTCGACTCCACCTGCACCCGCTCCAGCAACGCCTCCCGGTGCGGCTGCAAGATATCCCGATCCTGCACCTTGTCATTGTGCAAAAGGCGCGTCGCCGCCCGCAGCTCCCCCTGGTGCGGGAAGATTGCCGGCAGATCCTCCCCCGGATGCCGCTCCCAGCTCTGCCCCAGCCGCTCCAGCCGCTGCCGCAGCCGCCCGTCCGGCAGGTCCGAACGCAGGTACTCCCGCCGTGCCCAGTTCGCCTCCTCGTCCAGCACCAACTCCGGGTACTGCCCCAGCTTCTGCTCCGGCTTCCGGCACAGCTGCTGCTGCCAGTTCGCATCCAAACCCAGCAGCCAGACCGCCTTCGTCTCCACCGCCTCGCCCGCTCCCGGCGGCCGCCCCTGCGTCGGTCCCACGCACTGCCAGCCGGCCGCCTTGTAACTCGTGCCCGGTCGCGAACTTTGCACGCAGGTCTCCACCAACCAGGGCCGCACTCCGTGCGCCTGCTCCCAGTCCCGGGCCAGTCTCTTGATCGTCTTCCCCAGTACGTGCGAGGCCAGGTTCGGGATCTGCACGCCCGGGACCAGCACAAAGCGGTCGTTGCTGAGGATCCGCTCGATGTGCGCTCCGCGCGTGCGGTCGTCCCACTCCAGGAAGGCATCGCGCGGCCCCAGCCGGAACGCTGCCGCCACGAACGAGAGCACGCCCAGCGGCCCGCAATCGGCTGCCAGCAGATAGCTCAGCCGACAGCCGGGGGCCCGGCCCGGGCCCAGCGGATGGTGCTGGTCGAGCAGTCCGGCGCACAGCCGCCGCTCCGCCTCGGAGGTGGCCAGACGCACGCGGACCTCGCCGAGTTCCGCCAGCGAGCCGGTGAAGCCGGTCGACGGCACGGGCGGGTCCGGGCTGGACCGCGGGCGGCAGGCGGGCGGACCCGGCTGGGCCGGCGGCAGCGGCAGGTCCAGCTGGCCGGCCAGCTCGGGCAGCACCTTGCGCGCCGAGGCCGTGCAATACTCGCCCTTGGGGTTGCGCCAGTCCTCCCGCTCGCATACCCCGCGACCCAGGGCCGCCCGCGACAGCTGGCCCAGCTGTAATGCCTCTCGCAGCCAAGCGATCGTCTGCGGACGGAAAATGCGCAGCCCTACCCGCACTACCCCCGTTCTACACAGAACACCGCGCCAGTGTCAAGTGTGTCCGGTCGCTAGTCCACGTCCTGTTCCGTCCACATGATCTTGTAGTGCAGCACGAACCCGTGCTCGCTTTCCACGATTCCCACTGGCACCCCCAGTTCCACCGGCCGCCCGGCCTTGCCCTTCGCACACCAGCGCGTGTGCGGCTCGAAAACCGAGAACACCTTCTCTTCCTGCGGGATCGTCTCGCCTCGCAGCAAGCGCCGCTCCACCTGCTCGATCTGCCGCTCCGCGTGGTCCAGGAAGTACTTGATTTCACTGAGGATCCCCGCATCCGCGCCCGCCCCGGCCAGCTCCTCCAGCGACTCCTGCGCGCGCTCCGCGATGCGGCGCGCCTGCCGCACGTAGTCCTGCACCCGCTGCGGCTGGTTCTTGCGCCGCTTCGACGATCGCACCCGGTTGAACAGGCCCCGTACCTTCCATGTCAGATGCGCGCTCTGGCGCCAGCCCCCCAGGCCGCACTGCTCGCAGGCCAAAGCCAGCACCCGGATCAGGCAGCGCAGCGCGTCCCACAACAGATTCACGTCCGTCGGGTAATGCACGTCGGTCTCCACCGTGAAGCTATCGCAGCGCGCTTGCAACGGCTCGTCCGGGCGGCACCCGGCCAGCTCGTGGCCCGCCTCCACCGCCAGGCGGTTCACTGCCGCCAGCAGTTCCGGCGTCAGCAGCGCGACGTTGCGCGCCAGCGTGCGGTAGCTGAACGTCTCGGCACCCAACACGTCGCTGATGCCCAGCATGCGGCGCACGTCGCCGTGCTGATTAGCCAGGTCGTGCAAACGGTCGTAGTCGCAGTTGATGCCCTGCTTGAGCAAGCCGAGCACCAGCACCCGCCACAGTTCCATGCCGGGCCGACCGACATCCGGGTTGATCCCCGGCACCGGCGCGCGATCCTCCGTCTGCGCAGCGTCACCCTTGGTGGCGGACGCGCCCGTGGCGAGCAGGTGCTCCTCCAGCAAGGCGCAGACCCGCTCCCGCAACCGATGGTTGCACCAGATGTGCTGGATGCCCTTCAGCACGGCCGGGATATCGTCGCGGCAGCTGGCGTCGAGTTGGATGTCTTCGATGGCGGTCTGGCCGAGCATCATCGCGGGATTGAAAACGGTTCGCAAGGCGCTTCTCCTGCGAAGATGATCGCAATTCGGCACGAATCGCGAGGACCGCGCCCGATCCGCTCCATCTTCGCCCGCCGAAACTCGATCGAAACACCGTGATATCAATGAAATACGGAATTACGCCGCAGACACTATTTATCATGGCGGAGAGGGAGGGATTCGAACCCTCGTTAGAGTTGCCCCTAAACACGCTTTCCAAGCGTGCGCCTTAAGCCGCTCGGCCACCTCTCCGCGATCCAGGCCCGGCACGGGTGCCGGCTCGACCTCTTCATTGTACGACTGAGCCGTGCCGCCGCCGGCGGGTCGCTTGCCGACTATCCCTCGAAGATCCTGCGCTGCGTGTCGAGTCTTGCCGACGGTTCTTTGGTAGCTGCGTACGCCTCGAACGCCCGGCGGACCAGCACACGGCCGTCCGGTCCGTACGGACGCAGGGCATCGTCGACCCAAGCACTCACGGACGCCTCTTGCGCGGGATCGCCTGTCGCTGACTCGGCCTTGGCCTCGAACTCTGGAAGGAAGCGGCCGCAGAAATCGACCTTGTACTCCAGCGAGACCAGATCCGAAATCTCGAAGGCATAGGTGGGCACCTCAACGCCTATCAGGGCCAGTGTTTCCGAAAGGAAACGGTTCGAGAAGTCCTTGACCTCCTGGTCGATTTGAGCCCGGTGCGCTTCGAAATCAGCTCGGGTGGCGTCCGGCCCGAGCGGCTCGGCCGCGAGTTCCAGGTACAGCTTGTTCTTCGGCTCCGTTCCGGAGGGCCTGATCGTCGCTTTGATCCCACCCTCGACCGTGTAGCTCATGAGGTTTCGCGAACTCCGGTCCGTATCTGAGAGGAAGGGACCGTGCCTCGTTTCATCCCAGTAATCGTTAATGTCCAGAACGGCCCGGCCGCCGATTGACTCACGCGGGTGATCGCGCAGTAGCTGCTGAATCTTGCGGATGTTGGCCGATCCGGTGGCTCCCTGCATCACGGTCGAGCGCACGCTGTTGCTGTGATAGCCGTAGCGCTTGTACGTATCGATCAGGTAGTCGTAGAGCGTCCAGTTCCGGCTCAGCAGTTCGGAAGTCAATTCGGCCAGCACGACAGCTGCTCCGGCAGCGTCCTTGTCACGGACCACGGGGGTCAGCATGAATCCATGGCTTTCCTCGGCGGCGATTACGAAGTCGTCGAGCGAAGCTGTTACGCCACGGAACCGTCCGTGTCGTTCCAGCGATTCCAGGACGGCTGCGATGTACTTGAAGCCGACCAGCAGGTCGCCGATCACGACGCCTTTCTTGGACTCGATCAGCTTCCTTACCAAGTCGGTCGTCACGGCGGTCTTGATCCCTAGGGGCGTCTCCGGCAGCTTGCCGGCAGCTTCCAGCGATTCCAGGCGGTAGCGGGTCAGCATCGAGGCGAACTCGTTGCCGGAAACGAATTTGTAACCGTCCCGATCGCGGGCTGCTCCGCCCAGTCGGTCGGCGTCTGGGTCCGTGGCGAGCACCAAGTCGGCCTCGACCTCTCCGGCGAGCTGGATTCCCTGTTCCAAAGACTCGGGGACTTCGGGGTTGGGGCTGCGGAACATCACATATTTGAAGTCGCTTCGGAACTCGCACTGCTCTTCCACGAAGAAGAGCTGCTTGTTCCGGGCGAATCCCATCTCTTCCAGGCACCTGCCGACGGTATTCACTCCGATACCGTGCAGGCCCGTGAACACGAATCTTCCGCCACCCGGGGAGGGGCCCAAGCGCAGGTCGAGATTCATGTCAATGTACGCTTGGCGAGCCTTCGCCGGTATCGCATGGACCAGGCCGGCTTGCACCGCTTCGTCGTAGCTGATCGTTTGGATCGCGTTCACCTCGTCGACAATGGCCGCAAGTTCCTCGTCATCTGGAGGAATCTCCTGGCCTCCCTCGCTGTTATAGAACTTGCTGCCGTTGTCGTCGGGGTGATTGTGCGAAGCGCTGACATTGATCCCTCCGTGCGCGCCGAGCTGCCGGATCAGGAATGACAGTTCGGGCGTCGAGATGAAGTCCACAGCGTCCAGCGGAAGGGCATAGACGCCAATGCCGGCTGCAGCGTACACAGACGTCGCCATTGTTGCCAGATCCTTCGATCCCAGTCCCACGAGAGGGTTCTCGAGCGAGTCGGGATACGTGGACCTCAAGTTATTGAAGCTGCGTACGTCGTAGGCAACGACGACCTCGATTTGATCGGTGCCCGGGAACCGACGACGAAGGTACTCGGCATGCCCCTGCACCGAGGATGCGATCGTGTACGGGTTAATTCGGTTGGGGCCCACGCCCACTGGGCCGCGACGCCCACCTGTGCCGAACGGGATCACTTGGTAGAAGCTGTCGATCAGCAGGTCGAACTTCTGCGACTCGATCATCCATCGCAGGATGGCGCCGTAATCGCTTGGTGACACCAGGCCCGCGAACTTATCGGTTTGGAGCCAGTCGGAGAGATTCTCGCGGGCGGCTTGCTTGATCTCGTCCGGCACATCGACCGTGTCGATCCCGCGGTCGGCCGCAGCGAGCAAAGGGGTTAGGTTCAGGGTCATGAGTTTGCCAAGTGGTCGCTTGCAGGCTTCAGATCTTCCGGGCGTCCCACGTCTCGCCAGAATCCCGGCACGGCGAAGGCGCGAACCGTCTCTCCCGCACGGACCGTGCTGTTGATCGCATCGGTCAGGTCATATTCGCCTCTTGGCGAAGGCGACAGGTTTTCGAGCGCCTTGAAAACGCGTTCTGTGAACAGGTAGATTCCCGCGCAGAGGTAGTTCGTCGTGGACGTCCCCTTCGGTGGCTTCTCGACGATCCTCACGACCCGGCCGTCCTCGACATAGACGGCGCCGCCCCGGTACGGGTCTTCGACCTCCGTCAGCGCCAAGACGATTTCTGAGCCGGTGGCGAGCTCGTACAGCTTTGCGTAGACTTGCGAGTCAACAAGAATGTCCCCGAACGTCAGCAGGAAACTGCTTCCGGCCCCGAACTCGCGGGCCAGCAGGGCCGCGCTGCCGGTTCCGTTCGGCTCTTCCTGAACCACGTATTCGACTTCGATGCCGCTCGGGGGATGAGCTTCGAAGAAGTCCCGGATCATCTCGCCGCGATAGCCGATCACGATGCACACGCGCTCTATACCGACCGTTGCCAGCCGATCGAGCTGGTGCGCAAGCATCGGGCGGCCTGCCAGCGGCAGCATGGGCTTGGGGCAGTCGTCGGTCAAGGACTTCATCCGCCTGCCGCGCCCCGCTGCCAGGATCACAGCCTTCCTTGGTTGCCCCGTTTCCAAATCCACTTTCGCGCAGGAATTCCTACCTACTAATGTATCGAGATTTCGCCTCGATGCCCCACCCGGACCGAGCCGCCACTCGACTTCCCGAGCCGTTGCCGCTCGGCCCCGGCAGTGTCGTCGGCACTCAACGGGCCACTTCCCTGCGCAATGCACGAGACAATGGCATCGAAACGGGGCTATACTAAAGCCGACCGGAGCGAAAGTTGCGTTCGCAGCCGGATTGAAAGGAGCTATCGGAATGACTTGGATCAATCGGACGCTGCCGATCGTGCTGTCTCTTACCCTCGCGTGTGTGGCGTTTGGCAAGGACGACGAGCAGAAATCCCAGAAGAAGGCTCCGAAGAACGCGAAGCAGGATGTCGAGGCGATCGGCGAACGCCAGGTCGCCAGGGGACCGAATTTCTACTCGATCAAGAAGGAGATCAATCTGGGCAAGCGCATGGCGCAAGATGTCGAGCGGCACTCCAAGATCGTCGACGATCCGGTAGTTGCGGAGTATGTGAACCGGGTCGGACAGAACCTGGTCCGCAATTCCGACGCGAAGGTGCCATTCACCATCAAGCTGATCGACAGCGCAGACATCAACGCGTTTGCCCTGCCGGGCGGCTTTTTCTTTGTCAACAGCGGTCTAATGCTTCGCGCCGATAGCGAATCCGAATTTGCCGGTGTCTTGGCCCATGAGATTGCCCATGTCGCGGCCCGGCACGGGACACGCCAAGCGACCAAGGGGCAGCTGATCAACATCGCGACAATTCCCCTGATGTTCATTGGTGGCTGGACCGGCTATGGGATCTATCAGGCCAGCTCGTTCTTGATCCCGATGACGTTCCTGAAGTTCTCTCGCGGCATGGAGTCGGAAGCGGACTTTCTTGGCGTGCAGTACCTGTACAAGACCGGCTACGACCCGACGTCCTTCATTGACTTCTTCGAGAAAATGCTCGCCGACGAGAAACGTAAGCCGGGCACCATTGCGAAGGTCTTCCGAAGTCATCCCCCGCATGGCTCCCGAATCCGCAAGACCCAGAAGACGATCGATGAGTTGCTCCCGAATCGGGCGGAGTACGTTGTGACCACCTCCGAGTTCCTGCAGGTCAAGAGCCGGCTTGAGCAACTGGTGCTGCGCCGCAAGTCAACCACGGAAGATCCCGACAAACCGCGCCTGCGCCGAACGAGCGCGGGAGGAACGATTCCAATCGATGACATCGACGTTGAATCAAACGACGAGGGTGAGGACGAGCGTCCGACCTTGAAGCGCCGCTGAGTCTCGGCGGCTCCTAGCCAGCGGTGACGCTCTTTCCCGGATCGCGGGGCTGGTCGATATCGTATCCACGTAGTGCCGCGACGTGGTATGCCAGTAACTGCAGCGGAACGATCGTCACGATCGGCTGCAGGAGCTCGCAAGTGGACGGAACCTGAATGACTTCGTGAGCGTGCTCCCGCAGCCGGTCGTCATCTTGGTTCGTCACGCAAATCACGCGGCCCTGCCGCGCAGCCACTTCGCTGATCTGCGCCACGGTTTTCTCGTAGCGCAGACGGCTCGATGGGTGTTTGTCGTCTACCGTCGCAATCACGACGACGAACATGTCGGCGTCGATCAGGGCTTTGGGGCCGTGTCGCATTTCGCCGCCCGCGCAGCCTTCAGCTGAAATGTGGGCGAGTTCCTGCAGCTTGCGCGCCCCTTCAAGGGCGATCGGGAAATGCATGCCGCGCCCCAGATAGAGAAACCTGCTGCCGTGTACGACATGCCTTGCGAGCTGCTCGCAGCTTACTGTTAGTTCCAGCGCCGACTCCACCAGACCGGGCAGTTTCAAGAGGTCCCGGGCGCACTGCTTTGACGCCTCAGGCGAGAGTTTGCCCCTAATCTGCCCTAGATGCATTGCAAACAGGTACAGCGCGACCAGTTGACTGGTGAAGGACTTGGTCGACAAGGCTGCCAATTCCGGGCCCGCTTGAGTGTAGATTGCTCCCCGCGCGGTCTTGGCGATCGTCGACTCCTCCGAGTTGCACACGGCGACGGTCTTCGACCCCCTCTCGTGGGCGAGCCTAAGGCACGCCAGCGTGTCCGGGGTTTCCCCGGATTGGCTGAGAACCAAGGTCAGCACCTTCCGGTCGATGAGCGGATCGCTGTACCGGAATTCGCTGCCGTATTCGATCTCGACATGCACGCGGGCCATGCGCTCGATCATGGCCTTGGCTGTCAACGCAGAGTGCCAGGAACTGCCGCACCCGATAATGTTCAAGTGGCCGATGTCGCGCAACTCGCGCGACGTGACTCCCAACTCGTCGAGAACCACGTTGCCGGTTCCTTCGTCCAACCGGCCGAGCGCGGTGTCGCGGATCGCTCGCGGCTGTTCGAAGATTTCCTTCAGCATGAAGTGCTTGTATCCGCTCCTCTCGGCCATCAGCGGATCCCAGCGGACGTGATCGACGGTTCGAAAAACCGAAAGCCTTTCCGAGTCCATGACGCGCACGCCGCGGGCGGTGACAACTGCAATATCGCCATCCTCAAGCTGAATCATGTCGCGAGACCGGTTAAGAATCGCCCGGACATCGGTGGCGATGAAGTTCTCGCTCTTGCCGAGGCCGATCAAGACTGACAGTCCGCATCGTGCGACGACGATCTTGCCTGGTTCGTCTTTGGAAACGGCAGCGAAAGCGCAGCTGCCTCCAACGTGGCCGGCGGCCTGCTGCATCGCCTCCTCCAAGGACACGCCGTCGCCGTGCAGGCTCACTACTAGTCGAGTGACGACTTCCGCATCAGAGATTTCGAAATGGTCCTGGACCCCGGCGGAGTAGCGCGACTTGAGGTCTGCCAAGTTGGTCGGCTTGCCGCACAGCACCACAGCGACACCGTCGGGAGCCATCGCCGCCGGATCGTCCGGCGAAGCGCTGTTTGCCTGGGCCGCTGTCCAACTGGCATGGCCGATTCCGTACGTGCCGCGTACCGGGTCCAGTCGCACAGCAGCCTGGAGGTTGCGTAGCTTGCCGGAGGCCCGACGAGTGTGGAAGGCCTTCGACGATCCCACGGCGATGCCCGTGGAGTCGTAGCCGCGATATTCCAATCGTCTCAGGCCTTCCAGTACGATGGGGCCGGCTTGCTTGCTTCCGACGTATCCTACGATTCCGGCCATCGTGCAGGTTCCAGCCTTGACTTAATCCAGGACGGTTACGTCATAGTCTTCGATCACTGGGTTCGCCAGCACATCCGCAGCCAGCTTCTCGAGGTTCAGCCGCGCCGATTCTGGGCTGGACCCCGGTGCCAGTTCGATCTCGAAAAACTTGCCTTGCCGAACGGCGACGACATCATTGTGGCCATGGCTCTGCAGTGCCTTCGTGATGGCGCGCCCCTGCGGATCGAGGACGGTTTTCTTCAGTGCGACCTGGATGATTGCCTTCATGCCTCATTATATTGTTCCGGTTGACTGGGGAACCAAAGTAAGTCCTGACCCGGTGCAAGTGCCGGTCAAAGTCAAGTGCCGATCGGCTAGCGGTGGAGTGCGCAGGGCAGCGGGACCTAGGCTCGCCCGCGCGTGAGCAGTTCTTCGCCGCCGTCCGCCACACAGATTGCCGCGCCCCGCGCGTGGGGCACCACAGCGCGATAGACCAAGACCGTTCAGGATCGCAGGGAGGTCATGGGTCTCGCCGATCAAGCGATACGACGGCGAACCTGTCCAAGCGTCAATTTGGCTCCGGGCACGCTTTGGAGGGCTCGCATTGCCTCACCGGATTCTTGGGTCCGTGACAACACTTAGGAACTCCTGTTGGTACGGCCAACGGATCGACCCGCTTCCTTTACCAAGGGGCTAACTAGCCCTGCTGCCGCTTCGTGTACGCGTGCTTCTGGGCGGTGCGTGTAGACAAGCAGGAATCCCTCAACAGCACTCACCGCGTTTCTGTCCCCCCGAAGGCTATTTCGCGGAGATTCTGCGATGACAATGATTCGAGGGGGTCGCGACGGCTCGCATTCCCGTAGCTCCAATCAGGCAACTGGTATTTCGTTGTGCGCCGTGGAAAGGCGCTGTTTCTCAGCGGGTGCGGATCCCGTCCGGCAACTGTCGCTCCAGCCGGTAGCAATCGGAGCGGTTCGAGGAGGTAACGACACGGACTGAAGCACTTCGATGGAAAAGGGCCGCCTTGGGCGGTTCAGCGAGCGTGCAGGCGACAACGCGCAGTGAACGTTGAGCAGGCCTCGAAAAGGGTAACGCGGAAGCCGACCCGCCGACGAAACGGGGAAGGCTGCCAGTGGCCGGGAAGCGAGCGACGCGAGCACCGGTCAGTTCCGCCGGGGTATTGACGGTGGCATGCATGCAAGAGGGAGACAGCAGCAACACGGGAAGCCCTGCCGGTGGCGTGCACGCGCCAAACCGGAATCCCGCAAGGGACAGGCCGGGCCGGGCCGGGTGGCGGAGAGGTCCGTACTACCGGAGAGGCCGGGTAACGCTGGCGGAGGGAAGGGACCTCAGGTGAGGAGAGGTGAGGGAAAGCGCGAAGGACGCCGGGAGTGGCACCGCCTAGGACCCCGGCATTGTGTGTCCGGGAGAGCTGGAACCACCGCATGCGAAAGCGAAGGGAAGCGAATGCAGGAACGAGCGCAAGCCGGGGCGGCAGGCGCTGGCGGCAGGGCGTGAACAGGTCTGCCGCCGGGTCCGGCGACCGGCGGGAAGAAGTCGGGGGCGTGCCACTCCCGCGACGCGGACGGCATTAGCAGACGCGCCATTCCCGACGGAGCCGGATCTACCCGTGTGCGAGCGGCATGATCCCACTGGAGAGCCCGGTGCCCTAAATCGGCACGCCGGGTTCGGTGAGCGGGGAGCGGAAACGTGGCAATGCGAGAGAATGAGGCACCCGCACGACGCGAAAGCGGCGGGCAAACGGCTACTCCCTCACGCTAAAGCTGGCGCGTCGCTCCCCGACTCTACCCCGACGGGACTGGGGGAGCACGTTCCTTTTACCTTCCTCTACGACAGCGCGCAGGAGATGTCCCGTCTTCCACGCGTTGCGTTTCGCGCGTGCCAGAAATTCATCGCGGAAATCCAGCCTGGTCTTGACGATTCCCATACTGCCCTTACTTGCGAACAGCCTCAATCCATCCTGCGAGGATGGCGCATTCCAATTCAGGGAATGTGCCGTGTCCTATCCATGCAGCGCCGCTTTCGGGCAGCCTGGAGACTCGCTACTTTCCGATGCAGAATGTCGAGAAAATTCTGTCCAGAATATCGTCCAGAGTCGTTCCACCGGTGATCGAGTCCAGCGGTGCCAAGGCCTCGTACAGGTCGATCAGAAGCATTTCATGCGGCACTTGGCTGTCGACAGCGATCGCTGCCTTGTCGAGCGCTCCTAACGATTCGCGCAACAACCGCTCCTGCCGGATATTGGTCACGAAGGATCCTTCATGCATACCCTCCAGCCCGGGCACTGCCTGTTCCAAGATCTTCGCTCGTAGGTCAGCGACGCCCTTGCCGGTCTTTGCCGACACCCGCACCATGGGGCTTTGGGCGAGATAGCGCTCCTCGAGATCCTGCTTGTTGCCAACGAGGAGCGCAGGGCAAGAGTCCGTCGCGCGCTTCCAGAGTTCGCTGTCCGAATCCGCGGGTGGCTCTGAGAGGTCGACAACGACTAGGGCGCAATCGGCGTTGACCAGTGATTGCCAAGATCGCTCGACTCCTTCGGACTCGATTTCGTCACGACTCACCCGGATGCCGGCGGTGTCCATCAGTTCAACTGGAATGCCGCCAAACGAGGCATTCTCGCTGATTGCGTCGCGAGTTGTACCCGCAGCTGCGTTGACGATTGCCCTGTCCCGCCCCAGGAGGCGGTTGAAGAGGCTGGACTTGCCGACGTTTGGGCGGCCGATGATCGCGAGTTTCAGTCCGCCGCGGACGACCTTGCCAACCGCGAATCCGTCTGCCAGCGTCGAGACCTCGTCGCGAACTGGTTTCAGCCGCCCTAGGATTTCATCCCTATCTGCGATCTCGATGTCGTCTTCGGCGAAGTCGATCCCTGCCTCAAGCAAAGCGATGAGTTCTACGAGCTGCGACTTGACAGCGCGCAGCTTTCCGGAAAGCGACCCGGTTGTCTCCGCGGGCAGCCACTTGGGCTTGATAGAGGGTCGTGGCGTCGATCAAGTCACGCACGCCTTCGGCCTGGACCAAGTCCATGCGCCCGTTTCGAAAAGCGCGGCGGGTGAATTCGCCGGGGACCGCGAGTCGGGCCCCTAATTCCAATGCCCTCTCAATCGCGAACCTCAGTACCGGTGGAGAGCCATGGCACGAAATCTCGACGACGGTCTCGCCGGTATAGCTTGCCGGGCCTGGAAAGAGCGTGGCCAGCACTCGATCGACTTCAGCACCTGTGCTGTCAACCATCGAGCCCAGCGTGGCGGTCCGCGGAGGCAGCGTCTTGCACCGTACCAACAGTTCGGCGATCTCCTTTGCCCGCGGCCCGGACAGTCTCACAATGCCGACCGCAGAACGCCCTGGCGGGGTCGATGGCGCGACGATTGTGTCGCTTTCACCGGCTGGCAGGTTCGGATCGATCGGTGGCACGGCTTCTGGCTTGGCCGTCGCTTAGCGGAGCACCGCGCCTGATCGCGAAACCACGGCGCCCGAGGCTAAGCCGTCTGGTCAGGATTCGCCTCGATCACTGTGTAGCGGTTCGGAGGGGCGCCTTCGGAGAATGTGGTGATCGAATCGTAGCCACGCAGGCTGATATGCACGATACGGCGTTCCCGAGAGGTCATCGGCTGGAAAGCAAAGCGCTTGCCGGTCCGAATGACCTGTTCCGCAGTTGTCTTTGCGGTCAGGCACAGCTCGTCGATCCGTACCATGCGGTACTCGTCGACGTCGAACAACAGCCGATGCCGGTCGTGGTGCGGTATTCGGAGTGCCTCCACCGTCAATTGCTCAAGGGCGAACAGCAATTCCCCACGACGTTGCAGCAGCAACGAAGTGTCATCTCCGTCGAAGTCGACAGCGATTTCCGGGCCGATGTCCTTCTCGGTGCGATCGACCGTGAAGATGTCGTACTCAAGGTCCAGATCTGCAGCGTCCAGGACCGGGTCAAGGAACGCTTCGATCCTAGAGCCTAACGCGTCTACCGTCCACTCGATATCTGCCATAGGGTCTGATTTGTCTTGACCAGCGCGCGACGAAGCTACCGTGCGCGCTTCTTTTTCTTGCCACGCTGCGACCCTGAATCAAGTTGCAACTTCTCCTGCGGCAACCGGTTCAAGATGAGTTGTTGGACTATGCCTACGCAGTTGGTGGTCAGCCAGTATAGCACCAGACCTGCCTGGAACTGGTAGAAAATGAAGCCGAAGATCAGCGGCATGAACTTCATAAGGCGCGCTTGGGTAGCGTCCGTTGTCGGCGTCGGCGTCAATGATTGCGACCAGAACTGGGTAGCCACCATGGCTAGAGGCAGCACCCGGATCGCCAGCGTTTCCGGGTTGGCCAAGTCGCTTACCCACAGCCACTCCGCCTGGCGGATCTCGATCGCCACGGTCAGGAGCCTGTAGAACGCGAAGAAGAAGGGCATCTGCAGCAATATCGGCAGGCACCCGCCTATCGGATTGGCATTGTGCTTCTTGTAGAGGGCTTGCAATTCCTCGTTCTGCTTTGCCTTGCGGGAATCCCGCATTCCCACGCCCTTGTACCTGTTGTTGATCTGCTTGATGAGCGGCTGCAGTTGCTGCATTTTCCGCATCGCCTTGGTGCTCTTGAACTTGAGCGGGAACAGAATTGTGTTGATCAAGATCGTGACGATCACGATGCTCCAGCCCCAGTTCGCGACGACATTGCCGTAGACCCACTGGAGCATCGCGAACAGCGGCTCGGCGATGAACGACAAGAATCCGAAGTCGACGATTTTTCGAAACGCGTTCCCTACGTCTGGAACGCTGGCGAGGGCCTGTCGGCTCTTGGGACCCACGTACACGCGGAGGCGGTTGGTCGGCGCTCCGCCGAACGCGGCGGCTGCGTAGACCTCCTTGTCGTCTGCCTCGGCACCCACCGGCGCAATCTCGACAGCGCTTGTCTCGATGCGGATGTTCTCGCCCGGTTCCGGGATTGCGGCCGCGGCGAAGAACAAGTCGGCAAGTCCCACGAACGGATACGGGCCCTCGTGCGAAATGCGCTCGTCCTCGGCATCGGCTGCCGGAATGTGCTCGATGCCTCCGTCATCGTAGAAGAACGTTTCGGTGTGCGTGGCGTTCCCCGCCTGCGCGGTGTCCCCGAAGCCTCCAGCCCAAGCAATCAGGTGACGCTGAGGCCGACCGCCTTCGGCGACTTCGGTTTCCAGTCCCACCACGTAGCCATCGGATTGGAACGCGAACGTCTTGCGGATGCTCAAGCCATCCTTGGAGTATTCGAAGATCAGTGTCTCCGTGCCGCGCCGCAATGAGGGGCCCGGATTGACCTTGAACAACGCGTCATCTGCGCCCGCCAAGGCCTCGCCTCCGGAAAGCACTAGCTGGAAGGGCCTGCCGAATTGCGCGGCGCCGACCTGATGTACCAAGTCCAGGGGCTCCCCATCGGAGTCGTTGTAGTTCTTCAGAATCCAGTGCTTGACCGTGGCGCCACGGTTCGTGAATTCGACGCGGAACGTATCGGTCTCGACGACAACCGCTTCCTCGCTGCTGGCCTCGATCCCCTGGTCGCGCGGGGCGGGTGCGATGGCGGAGCTTGATGTCACTGGTGGGCTCACCGTCTCGGCAGGGGAGGCAGTTTCGACGGTTTCGAGAGCTACCTCGGCTGGAGGCGGCGGCACCGGCCGGGGAGCGAAAAACATGTAGTAGCCACCCATGACCACGGCGGACAGCACCGCCGCCATGACCATGCGTCGCTGGATGAACTGGTCGTCGTTGAGAGACTCAGGCATCCTTTGGACCAGTGGCTTCGGGAACCGGATCGATGCCGCCGGGAGAGAAGGGCCGGCAGCGGAGAAGTCGTTTCACGGCCAGCCACGAGCCGCGCGGGAGGCCATGAGCGAGGATTGCTTGCCGGGCGTACTCGGAGCAGGTCGGATGAAACTTGCAGGCAGAGCAAAGCAGCGGTGAGATCGAAGCCTTGTAGATCCAGAGCAATGCCACTGCAATACGCTGCGGAACCGTCAGGCAGCTGCCCGAATCCATCGTGCCCACAGGCACTGCGGCTGGGTCAAGCAGACCGGCGGGCGGCTTGTGGCAGCACTCTGACAATCTCGTTCTCCACATCTCGGGCGTGCGCCTCGGCCAGCGGCCGCCGCGCGTGTAGCACTACATCCAGGCCATCTGGCAACAAGCTCCAGTTCTTGCGCACCGCTTCTCGCAGAAGGCGCTTGCAGCGGTTACGGGCCACTGCGTTGCCGATCTTGCGCGTAACCGTCAGGCCGATGCGGGATGGAAGGCCCGACCCGGTCGCGAGCGCGAATACAGTGAAGTACTTGGTACCGAGCCGAACTCCTCCATGATAGACCGCTTGGTAGTCATCGCGCTTGCGAATGCGACGTGCCTGGGGAAAACCGAATTCGGGCAGCGAGTCGGGGTCTGCCCGTGAGCTACTCGTCGCTGACGCTGAGGCGCGTGCGGCCCTTGGCTCGACGCGCTGCGAGCACACGTCGCCCTCCGGGAGTTCGCATCCGGATGCGAAAGCCATGCTTCTTGGCGCGTCTGCGCCGGTTCGGCTGATACGTTCTTTTCGGCATGCGCAACCCCTCCTGGTTGCTTGCTCCCGGGGGCCCGGCCTCCCGAGAATCCTAAAAGTTGAGTCTAGCACAGCGAGTCTTCCGGCGAAACTCGCATGCAGCGTCCGGGTGCGCGACATTTCTGTGAATAAGGCACCGTGTGTCTGGTTAGGCTTTCCTTTTCTGAGGGGATAAGTTACCCTCAGGCAAAGGAGGGCCCATGCCCGACTCCCTGCCCGACTTGGAAGCACGGCGCTCGCAGCTCCTGCTCGCAATCGCCCAGCTTGGCGACTTCCGGCGCGGTTCCGTCCATGCCTCTTTCCGCCGCTGCGGCAAGCCCAACTGCGCTTGCGCCAGCGACGACCATCCCGGCCACGGCCCCCAGGTGCGTCTCTCTTACAAGCTCCGCGGCAAGACCGTCCACAAGACGCTCTCCGATTCCGTCCAACTCCGCAAGGCCGAGCGCGAGGTGGCCGCTTTCCGTCGCTTCCAGCAGCTCAGCGCCGAACTCGTCGAGGTCAATGAGCGCATCTGCCAGCTGCGCCCGCCCCAGATGCAGGATCTGGAGCAACTGCCCCAGGTGCCCCAAAAAAACGCTGCGCGCGATCCAGGCCGCCGTCCAGGCCGAGGTCGGGAGCCTGCTGAGAGTGATTGTCAACGCCCGGCGCAAGGTCGGCGCGTTCGACCTCGAAGCTCTCGAACAGGCGACTCGCGCGGCCCTGCACAGGGCCGGGGCGCGGCTGCTGGAAGAGCTGCTGAAGGAAACCGAGGACGAGGGCCAGCCGCCGCTGTGCACCCAATGGCATTGACTTAGTTGCAGAAGCGCATTGACTTAAGAAATTCGGGTTCGGGCTCGATTTTCGACGGTGTCAGGCTATAGCTGGACTTGCGGTTCCGGCTGCCTTGCGGTTCCTCCACTTCGTCTCGGGCTTGCGCGAACGGCGCGGGTAGGAGCGGCCCGGTCGCCGCCGCTGGCGGCTGGCCCCGATCCCGTCCAGGATCCGCTGCAGCACATCGCCCACCGCCTTGGCGCGCTTCAGGAACAGCCCTTCCAGATGGCGCCCGACCGTGTGCAGCGTATGGCGGAAGTTGGCCAGCACCGCCGGCCGACCGTGCCCGTCCGGGCCCTCCCGGAAGGCCTCCTCGCTGTGGTTGGCGAACAGCCGGGACAGCGCTGCCAGCGTGAAGTGGGCGTACAGCTCCTGGCGCACCAGCCGCTCGCTGCGGCCCCGGAACTGCTCCACGACGAGCATGGTTTTGCTGATCTTGTAGTACTCCTCGAGGCTCCAGCGGCCATGCTAGAGCCGGGCGAGGTCCGGCCCCCGGTAGAGGGCGGCGTCGAGCAGGGTGGTCGCGAGCGAGAAGACGGTCTGGCCGACGGTGTACTTGACCAGCCGCACCCGCAGGGGACGCCAGTCGGCCGCGGGCTGCTGGCAGCGGGCCTCAGCGGTCGGTGCGAGGGTCACGACCGCCTCGTGGCGGTCGGATTGGATGAAGGCCTTGAACGCCGTGTTGGCGTTGCCCTGCAGGCGGAACACGGCGTGCAGGCCGCGCTCGGCGTGGGCGTGCAGCAGGGCGAAGGAGTAGTAGCCGCGGTCATAGACGACGACGTCGCCGGGGGCGAGGGCGTCGAGATGCAGCCGGGCGGCACGGCGCTCGTCAGCGTGGGCGTGCAGGCCGAAGTCGATCGGCAGGCGGGTGTGCAGCCGGTACAGGCAGCTGAGCAGGCCTTGCGGGTAGTCAGCCGTCGGGGAGGGTGTGCGGTAGCCGGACGCGACGAGCGGGCGGGGCAGGTTGAGCTTGGAGCCGTCGACGGCGAAGGTGCGGTGGCCCAGCCACAGGCTGTGGGGCGGGTCCGGGGGGCCTGCGGCGAGCACGGCGCGGTGGATGCGCAGGAAGACCTCCTCGCTGACCTTGGCGCGGGCCCGGCAGATCGCGGCCGGCGTGACCGGCCGCTCCGGCAGTGCGAGGTCCAGGGCACGGCACTGCGCCCACAACTCCGCCAGCACCGTGGCGTAGCCCCGGCTGTCCGGCGTGAACACGATGCGGTACACGAACAGGACCACCAGCAGGGTGTTCAGCGTCCGCTGGCGGCGCACCCACTCGCGGTCGTACGCGGACGCCACCCGCGTCAGCGTGCCGATCAGGCCCTGCCACAGTTGCACGAACGAGGCGTCGACGCTGGCGGGCTCGCGCGCTGGCGGGTGCGCTTGGGCGGGCCGTTGAGCAGGATCGAGCGAAAGTCCTGCCGCAGCGGGCGCACCCAGACCTGCTTGGGCGTCCTGGCCGGCTGCGAGGCGGTCGCGCGCGCCCCTGTGGTGAGCCCCAGGCACTGCCATCCAGCCGCCCGGTAGCAGGTCCCCCGGTGGAGTTGCGGGTCGACATAGGTCTCGCACAGAACCGGTCGCGAACCGTGCGCCCGCTGCCAGTCGTCCGGCAGCTGGCGGGCCGCCAGCCCCAGCGCGTGGCTGGCCAGATGCTGCACCGAGACCCACGGGAACAGAAGATATCTTGCATTCCGCACCACCAGATGCAGGTACTTGCGGTGGGCCTGCCCCTGCCAGCCGATCCACTGGTCGCGGCAGCCGAGTTGGACCGCCGCGAAGTCGAACAGCAGGCAGCCCAGCGAGCGGCCGTCACGGTCGCGCAGGAAGTAGCGCAGGTGCTGGCCGAGCGGCTGGCGGTAGCCGAGCGGGTGGTAGCGTGCGACGAATTCGTTCCACTCCGCGACCGCCTCAGAGCCGCTCGCGACCTCCAGCCGCAACGGGGTGAGCGCGGCCAGGGGCACCTCGATGGCGGGCCGGGGAGCGGACCGCGGGCCCGGCACGAGCGGCTCTTGCCGGCCCCGTCCGGGGCGCTGCTTGGGCGGCAGGGTCAGGATCGAGAGCCGTTCGAGTTCCTCCAGCAGACGCATCGCCAGCTGGATGCGGTTGCTGCCGGAGGGGGTCTGCCACCGCAGGTGCGCGCAGATGGTTTGGCCCAGTTCGTTGCGGCTGAGTTTGGGGAACGTGCGGACGACCTCCTGGATGTCGGCGATCTGCCGGCGGGTGAGGCGTCGGCCGCAGAAGCTGGTGGACTTGAGATTCTGGATCAACGGGTCCAAAGCGGTTACCCTCCCCATTCAACCTGCCAGAATTCGCCGCTAAAGTCAAGCGCATTCGCAAGAAAATCTTTCCTGAGTCATAAGCGGCCGTCACGGTCGCGCAGGAAGTAGCGCAGGTGCTGGCCGAGCGGCTGGCGGTAGCCGAGCGGGTGGTAGCGTGCGACGAATTCGTTCCACTCCGCGACCGCCTCAGAGCCGCTGCTGATCAAGGCGATTACGCTCCGAGTCCACCAGGCCTAAGGCTCTACGCACTCGTAAATGTAAACCTCAAGGCGGCTCCAGCCATTGGCTGTGCACCTGCGGCAGCCCCATGCGCTGCGAGGGGCCGCGGCCCAAGCAGCTGGTCAGCCTGCTCGGTGTGGTGAGCCTGCGACGGCCCTACTATCACTGCCGGCACTGCTGGCGGGGTGCGGCCCCGCTCGACCGCGAACTTGACATCGAGGGCACGCAGTACTCGCCGGGCGTGCGCCGCCTGCTCGCCGTGGTCGGCGGCGAAACGCCGTTCGCGCGCGGTCGCGCGCTGCTGGAGGAACTGGCGGGCATCGAGGTCAGTGTCAAAGCGGTCGAGCGGCAGGCCCACGCGATCGGCAGCGACTTGGCGGCGCGGGCTGAGTCGGATCGCTGCCAGGCGGCTCTGCGGGGGTTCCCGCCCCAGCCGGGCGAGCCGATTCCGACGTTCTACATCGAGCTGGACGGCACCGGCATCCCGGTCACGGCCGCGGCATCCGCCGGGCGCCAGGGCAAGGACGGCGCGACGGCGCGGACCCGCGAGGTCAAGCTGGGCTGCATCTTCACGCAGACCGCTCTGGACGCCGAGGGCCGGCCGGTCCGGGACGCGCGATCGACCACCTACACGGGCGCGATCGAGGACGCACAAGCGTTCGGACAGCGCCTCTACCACGAGGCCTGGCAGCGCGGCCTGCACTGCGCCGACCGCCAGGTCGTGATCGGCGACGGCGCAGCATGGATTTGGAATTTGAGCCGCAGCTACTTCCCCAACGCCATCGAGATCGTCGACATCTACCACTCTCGCGAGCACCTCTGGGAACTGGGCCAGCACCTGTTCCCGCTGGACCGCAAGCAGCGCCGCCGCTGGGTGCGCCGGTGCAAGAAGCAGCTCGACGAGGGGCGCATCGAGCATTTGGTCCGGTCCCTGCGAGGCATCCGGGCCGACACGCCCGAACTCAGCGAGAAGGTGCGGATCCAGGCAGCCTACTTCGAGGGCCATGCCGACCGCATGCGCTATGCCGAGTTCCGCCGCCAGGATCTCTTCGTCGGCTCCGGCGTGATTGAAGCGGGCTGCCGCACAGTGATCGGCGGCCGCCTGAAGCGCTCGGGGATGTTCTGGACCGTGGACGGAGCCAATGCGATCATCGCCCTCCGCTGCGCACAGCTCTCCAATCGCTTTGAAGACTACTGGGAAGACCGGGCCACCGCGTAGGTTTCACAGAATTGTCGCGCACCCGCAGCGTCCTGTCTTGCGGACAGTCAGGCTTGCAAGAAAGCAGGTAGGAACGTAGTTGATGGCAATGATTTAGACCCGAACACAGCGATGCAATCTTCCTTCCGGTAGCGAGACATCGCATCCGGGCAACTGGGCGTGGCGCGTTCCTCGCCTGCACTGACCGGGCCTTGCGGGGCACCCAGTCTGGCACTGGTCGAGCCGGTGCCTGGCCTAGCGGGGCAGCGGACGCAGCGTAGGCTGCTGCGGGGGCCTCCGAGAAGCGGTGTCTCTGGTTTGTTTCGACGACGAAACGCCCAGTTTTTTCCGCCGTGCACTGAGCGACATTCCGGGCCTATCCCGTTGAGTACAATGGATGCTCCAACCAATCGCGGCATCTCAGGAAGATCGGGAAGCCTATGGCGGAGTTCAAGGTAGCGCAAGGGGGAGTAGCTGTCGGCTCCTCCGGAACAGGGAGTGGGATCGACCCGTCGCTGTGGAACGCCCTCCCGCATTTCGCGTCGCTCGCCGTTTTCCCGCTGGTAGCCGCTGCAGCCGTTTATGGCGGCTGGTGGATTGCGGGTCCGCTCATCTTTCTTTGGATGGCCAGCAGTCTCGAGACCGTGTTCGGTACCGAGGAGCGGAACATGGACCCGGCGAAAGCGCCCGAGAGCCAGCTGTTCTGGTACAAGCTGGCGATCTGGATGTGGGCGGCGCTCTATCCGGTGACGCTCGTGTTCACGCTCTGGCAGATCCTTGTCGTTGGCCACTTGTCGACCTGGGAAACCGTATTGATGGCGTTGGTTCTGACCGGGGCGGCCCAGACGGTGTTCATTGTCGGTCATGAACTGGTTCATCGGCGCTCGGCTTTGGATCGACGGATCGCAGAATTCCTGCTGGCTTCCGTCTCCTACCCGCAATATGCCACCGAGCATGTCTATGTTCATCACTCTCAGGTCTGCACGCCCGGGGACCCTGGGTCCGCGCCGAAGGGCCTGAGCTTCTGGCGTTACCTTCCTCGGGACTTGACGCTCAGCCTCCGCGAAGCTTGGCGCTTCGAGCGCGATCGGCTTGCGCGCCGCCACCTGTCAGTCTGGCATTACGCGAATCCGTTCTGGCGTTATGTGCTCGAGACCGCCGCGTGGTACGCGCTGCTGTATTGGATGGGCGGCGCATGGGCAGTCTTGATCTTTGCCATCCTCTGTTTTGGCCTCCTGCGCAGAATCAGTGGGTGAGGATCGGGTCTTGCGTCCTGGGGTAGTGTAGTTTGATCCGGGTACCGAGGGCTTCCGCCGAGGTGGGCGGGGAGTTCCCGTCTGGAGAAAGGAGGAGACAACAGGTGCAGTTGCGCACGATTCTGAACCGGGTGTACAAGCTGCCGGGGTTCGTGTACGGGAAGATCCGGCTGGTGGAGCGCGAGGGCGGGCAGGCCGAGGTGGAGGTAGAGGTCTTGCCGCGGGCCAACGGCAGGGCGCGCTGCTCGGGCTGCGGCGAGCCGGGGCCCTGCTACGACCGGCGCGAGCGGCGGCGGTACCAGTTCGTGCCGGTGCTGGGGTTGCCGACGTACTTGATCTACGAGATGCGGCGGGTGGACTGCCGGCGCTGCGGGCAGGTGAAGGTGGGGCGGGTGCCGTGGGCGGAGGGCAAGCAGCGCTCGACGAAGGCGTTGAGGTGGTTTCTGGCGAGTTGGGCGAAGCGGCTGTCGTGGCAGGAGACGGCGCAGGTGTTCGGGGTGTCGTGGGAGCGGGTCTGGCGAGCGGTGGGGATGGCCGTGGAGTGGGGCCGGGAGCGGGTGCAGCTGGAGGGGGTGGCGACGATCGGGGTGGATGAGATCGCGTGGCAGAAGGGCCATAAGTACTTGACGTTGGTGTATCAGCTGGATGCGGGCCGGCGGCGGCTGCTGTGGGTGGGGCGGGCGCGGAAGATCGAGACGCTGGCAGGGTTTTTCGACTGGTTCGGGGAGGCGCGGTCAGGGCGGCTGCGGGTGGTGTGCTCGGACATGTGGAAGGCGTACCTGCGGGTTGTAGCGGAGCGGGCGCCGGCGGCGGTGCACGTGCTGGACCGCTTCCACATCGTGCAGAAGCTGGGCAAGGCGATCGACGCGGTGCGGGCGGCGGCGGCGAAGCAGCTGAAGGCGCAGGGGGAGGAGCCGGTGCTGAAGAACACGCGCTGGCTGTTGCTGAAGCGCAAGGAGAACCTGAGCGAGAAGCAGGAGCCGAAGCTGGCGGAGCTGGTGAAGCTGAACTTGGTGCGACAGGCTAACTGATTGGCAGGACAGTCGGTGAAAGTCCGATGAAAGGAAGGAATAACCAACCACTTTCTCCCCGAGTCATGGGCCGGCATCCGCGAGGGTGTTGGTTAAGCGTTGACAGGGGTACGCGTGGGCAGGGCTATTGAGCAACGAAAAGCTTGAAGTTCGAGGTGCCGAGGCCATCAAGTTGGTCGAAGGCAGCACCGGCCGCACCGTCATGGTGAGGGGCGGCCGGGCCTCGCGGTGTCGAAGAACCCATGCACGCGCGCAAGTCCTGGATCGGGACCTGTGAGACCTCCCCGTTACCACGGTGCTTAGCGCCGTGGTCACCGAAGTGAAGGCAGTTGCTAAGCGGAGGATGCACGACGGGGAGGAGTCGGACTCAGGCATAGTACCGGCGAAGCCGGGGAACAAAGCGTGGGGAGCCACGTGGCGGACTCGGTGGAGGGAAGGCCTGGGCGCAACGGGAGACGCGAAGGGAAGGGCAGGCTCCGAACATAGAGTCGGGAACTCGCGGACACAGTGCCGCCGAGGTGCAGCAGGCCACGAACGGAGCGGCACGGCAGCCCATGACGGATGCCGTCACGACCGGAGCGAGGAGCCGGATGCGTTAACGCGCACGTCCGGATCCGTGGGGGGGCCGTTGGGTAACCGGCGGCCTACCCCGACCGGACGGTGCGGGCGTACCTGCTGAAGGAGGATTTCCAGCAGTTCTGGGAGTGTCGCTCGCCGACGGCGGCGCGGCGGTTCCTGGTGCGCTGGTGCCGGCGGGCGATGCGCTCGCGGCTGGAGCCGATGAAGAAGGTCGCGAAGACGCTGAGGCGGCATCGGCCGCTGGTCTTGAACTGGTTCCGGACCGGGAGGAGCTATTCTTCGGGTGCGGTGGAGGGCATGAACCTCAAAGCCAAGCTGGCTATGAGAAAAGCGTACGGGTTCAGATCCTACAGGTCTTACGAACTCGCTTTATATCATTCACTTGGAAATCTACCGGAGCACAGCCTTGCCCACCGATTTTGCTGAGGAGCCCTGTTTTGGAGTGATCTTCTCGATGAAGGTCATCAACTATGCCCAGCACTACGGATTGCGGCGCATCCGTCTGGCTGGCGGCCGTTTCGAGCGGATTAAGCCGCAGCACTCCTGGAGCGCCGCTTCCAAGTTCAGCAACTGGCTCTTCTTCAACATGCAGCGCCATCCCGACCACCACACCGCGGCAAGCCGGATCTACGCGCTGCTGCAACATCACGGTGGAGACCAGGCGCCGCAATTGCCAGGAAGCTACGCCGAATTGAGTGGCCTGGCCCTTTTCCCCAAGGCTTGGTTCAAGAAAATGGACCCGCTGGTTGGTCGCTGGCGGGCGCACTTCTATCCGCAGGTCGATGACTGGAGCGCCTACGACAGCCCGGCCGTCGCTGCTCGCCCGAACGACTTCGAGGCGATTGCCGAAATCCTGGGTGCTGCGCCGGGCCTAGCCGAGTGGATGAACCGCGCCCCGGAATTGCTCGACAACCTTAAAGCCAGGGAGTTCACAGATCTCGATCTCCCGGAAGGTTTCGACCCGGATCCCGAAGTCGAGGCCATCGCCCGCCAAGGACTAGCCCGCCTGTACTGGACACACGAACTCGATGTCTCCGAAATGAAGGAGAGAATCGCCGATTCTCCTGTCCTGGGCGTTCGGGAGACCGTGGAGGCCGTGAGGAACTGGACCAATGACAAGGTCTTCCAGATCGGCGTCCATACGATGCGGGGGAATCTGACGCCCATCGAGGCGGGGATAGCGCTGTCCAATGCTGCCGAAGCTTCAATTGCATCGCTGCTGTCCGCAGTCGAGGAGGATTTTGCCCTCCGACGGACCCCGAACCGCGGCGCCGGGGTCGCAGCGGTGGTTCTGGGGGATCCGGCCTGTGGAGAGGCGACGCCCGGTGCCCAACTCGATGTGGTCTTTGTGTACGAGGGAGGTCCAGCCGAGTATTACCAAGCCCTGTGCAGCCGCTTTCTGAAAGATCTCCGGGCGTTCTGCCGCGACAACCTGCTGTTCGCGCCGGCCGAGCCTGGCCGGGAAGGCCGGGCGGTTTGTTCGCTTGCGGATTTCGCCGAGTATCACCGGACTGGCGGGTCGGCTAACGACCTTCTGGACCTGGCTCGGGCGCGGTGCGTGTTCGCGTCCGATGGTTCCGGGATAGCGAGGCGGTTCGAAGAGACACGGCGCGAAATCCTGGCCCATGGCGCCGCCCGCGACACGCTGATCTCCGATTTGCGAGAGGTGGCCGGTGGCGCGGCCGAGACCGGTCTGTTGTCGATCGACGAGATGCGCGGTGGCCTCCGGGATGTCGAGAACGCGGCCCGGTTCCTCCAACTGTCCTTTGCCGGCGATGTTCCGGAAGTCCTGTCTCCGGACGCGGTTGCTGTTTTCCGGGCCGCCAGCGCGCGCGGGTTGATCCCTGACCAGGCCGCGCAGGGGCTGACCGAGGCCGCGAGAATGTGGCGAAACCTGCGGGGAGTGCTGCCGCTGGTCGCGGTGAACGGTTTTGCGGTCGGCGGCCCCGAAGGTCCAGGCTGTTGTCGCCCGGTCCTGCGGACTGGGCGATTTTGGCGCGCTGGCTGCCGCAATCAATGAAACGGCGTCTCGTGCCACCACCGAAATCGAGGCCTTGCACGGCATTTCTCCAGACCGAGCTGATTTGTCCTAGCCTGCATACGGTTTGGACAAGTGCGTTGCTAGAGTGACGGGATCAGGGTTGCACCAATCGGAATCCGCCGAGGCTCTCGTTGTGAGGCGCGCAAGGCACGGAACCCGGATTCCTCGAGGGGATCGGTGCAATGCCTGACCGGGATCAACAGGCCGGCCGGCAATCCCAAGGTTCGGGAACGGCGGGCTCGGCGAAGAACTCCCGCGAGCAGATGCCGGCACGCAAGGACCCGCCCCATGGGATTCTGAGGAAGACTGTTGCCGCCGATCGCGGGCTGGTGCAGATGCCGGTGCTTGCGCCGCATTTCGAATTCCGCCCGATCGACGACGGACAAGTGCTGCTGGTTTCCGAGACTTTCAACACTTTGCTTCGTGGACGGATTCATTCCGATCTCCTGCCGCTTCTCGATGGCCGCCGGTCACAAGGTGACATCATCGGCTCCCTTGCCGGAACGCATTCCGCATTTGATATTCAGACGGCGCTGGTCGCCTTGGCGTCCAGAGGCTATGTCGTATCGGGCGAGTACTCCATGGAAAGGGGCCCGGCGGCGTTCTGGTCGTCGCTGGGCGCCTCTCCCCGATGGGCCGAGGAACGCCTTCGAGGGTCAACGGTGGCAATCGTTGGCGATGGCGGTCACCTCGCCCGGGGGCTTGGGGGGATGGGCGTGACGGTAGGGGCGGAGCGTCCAGATCTTTCCGTAACGTTCTGTACCGACTACCTCGACGAACGGCACGCTGAGACCAACCGGTCCCGAATTGCCTCCGGCGCCCCGTGGATGCTGATCAGGCCGATGGGCGTGCATCCCCTGTTCGGTCCGGTCTTCCGGCCGGCAGAGCAGGGGCCCTGCTGGACCTGTCTCGCATATCGCCTGCGCGGCCACCAGGAGGTGCACAACTTCCTGCGGAACCTTGCCGGTGACGATGCCGCGTTCCTGCCCTGCGCAGCAGAACCGGCGGTCCTGGATGCGGTGCTCGGCCTGGCGGCTGCTGAAATCGCCAAGTGGCTGGTTCTCGGAGAAATGGCGCCAATCCACGATCATGCGATTTCGATGGACGTGCGCAGTCTGAAGTGTGAGCATCATCCGACCGTGCGGCGTCCGCAGTGCTTTGCGTGCGGTGACGAGGCCTTGTATCGCGCCGATCGGCCCGCAGTCCCGATCCGGCTGCGACCGAGCCCGAAAGTGGTTCGCAACAGTGGCGGTCTGCGCTCGGTGTCGCCGGAGGAGACCCTTGCCAAGTACCGTCATCTGGTCAGCTCCGTCAGCGGTGTGGTGACATGGCTCTCGCGCAACACGGACGAGATCGATTCTTGGTTGCATGTGTACTCGGCCGGGAGCAATTTCGCGCTGAGAAGCAGGAAGCTGAGCTCGCTGCAACGCAGTTTGCGCGGCAAGAGCGTGGGCAAGGGGAGCACGCCGCGGCAGTCCGAAGCGAGCGCGCTCTGCGAGGCCGTCGAGCGCTACTGCTGCGCTTTCCATGGTGACGAGATCCGCTTCCGAAGACGTTTCGCGGATTTTGTCAAAGCCGGGGAGTCGGACGCGATCCACCCCAATGATGTGCAGCTGTTCAGTGACTGGCAACTGGACCATGCAGAGCAAATCAATGCCCGCGGTCACCCGTACAATTTCGTTCCGGCGCGTCTCGACCTGGATACCGAGATCAGCTGGTCACCCGTGTGGTCGCTTACGCAGGGTCGGCACCGGTATCTGCCGACATCAATGCTCTATGGGATACCGGCCGAGCATCGGGGGAGTTCGGACTTGAGGGCGGACTCGAATGGCTGCGCCGCGGGCAACACGCTAGAGGAAGCCATCTTGCAGGGATTCTTCGAACTGGTCGAACGCGATGCCTTTGCGATCTGGTGGTACAACCGGCTGCGCCTGCCGGGAGTGGACCTAGATAGCTTCAACGACGAATACCTCGCGTCCGCATGCGACTACTATCGGCGGTTGGACCGCGAATTGTGGGTGCTGGACGTAACGAACGATATCGGCATTCCAGTCTTCGTTGCTGTCTCGCGCAGGATCGACCAGGAAGAGGAGGCGATCATGTATGGCGCCGGGGCGCACACGGACCCTCACATCGCGGCCTTGCTGGCGGTGTGCGAACTGAACCAGTTCCTGAACCTGGTCGAGGGATCGGGAAGCGGGGGCTCCGGCCGTGGCGTCGATGACGCGATGTGCCTGTGGTGGCTGAAGAACGCAAAGCTTGCGGATCATCCCTATCTGGCGCCGGCCGGCGGCACGGCACCGTGCGGAAAGTCAAACTATCCCGTTCCAAGCACCACCGACGTTAGGGATGATGTGGACTGGTGCCGCGCGCTGGTCGAGGCCAAGGGTATGGAATTCCTAGTGCTCGATCAAACACGGCCCGACATTGGCATGCCGGTGGCAAGAGTCATCGTGCCTGGTATGCGCCACTTCTGGGAACGCTTCGCACCGGGGCGTCTGTTCGACGTCCCGGTCGCGGTGGGCTGGCGCGAGACGGCTGTTGCGGAAGCCGATCTCAATCCCATCCCAGTCATCGCTTGACCGGCAGATATGAGTATCGATAAGTTCTGGGCTCCCACTGAAATAGCCCTTCGGCGCGAGGCGAACTCGCTAGGAGAACTTCTGGAACGGCTGCGAGGCCGGGTTTCCTCGGTGCTGATCGGAGACCGGGCGTGGGGCAAACTGATCGAGCGTGCCCGCGAGTTGCCCGTGACCATAGCAGCCTTTCCGTTTGGATTCGAGGTGCCGCTGCATGAACTCCGGCCGGAAGCGGATTTCGGCGTCTCCCTTGTTGGCGGGAGTCTGTCAGCGGCTTACTTCGAGAGAGCAGGTCGGTCCGAAGACGCCAAGGCACCACCCACGGGGATCGCTTGGCTATTGGAGGAAACCGAGCAAGGGGAGTCTGCTCTACGTCAAGCTGTCGGCAGGAAGATGCTGCTCGAATACGATGTCGACCCGACACCGCAAGGTACGAGCCCGGACCCGGGCATCTTCTTGTACCCTGCCGGAGACACGCTCGTGGGCGACCGCTCCAGCCAGCGGCTCCGGGATCTCGGCGTTGTCGCCGATGCCGTGGTCCGTGCCTCTTGCTGGGACTCTGACACCTCCGAGCGCCGGCAGATCGATCAGGTCTACCTGGCGCTGGACCCCGATACACGTGTGGGGTCGGTCGGAGCGTTTCCGTCGCGCAGGCGAGGTGTTCGGCTTGCGATGACAGGCTTCCGGAAGGCACGTGACGTGATGGCCTTTCTGGAGCGCGCGGGCTGGTCCGGGAACCACTCGCACACCAGGTCGATCATTTCGCAGCTCGAGGAACGGGGCAGCTTCGCCCACATGGGAGTCCACTTCGATGTGCAGGCGACAGGAGTGGGGCCGACGCTTGGACTGAGTTTCTTCGCCCGGGAGGCAGAGTGGCTGAAAGACGTGCGGCATTGGATACCGCTGATAGACGGCTTGCGCGAGCAACGGCTAGCGGTTCCGGAAAAACTGGCGGCCTTAGCTGATTCGTCCTCGGGAGCGGAAATGCTGTTTGGCAAGTCCAGCCCGTTCCTGCTCTTGCGGGGCATTCACCATATCAAGCTGGTGTTGAAAGGCGACTGCGTCGAGCAGGTCAAGGCGTATCTCTTCCTATTGATGCTGAGCCCTCCGCCACAGATCGGAAGCTCCTCTGAATGGTTTCGCGCTGGCCTCGGCGCAGACTCCTAGGCTGGCCTCGAGCCCGATACGAAGCGGAAGGTGAACACCCCTTCCCGCAGCCCGCGGTCGAAGTCGAGGGATGCCCTCATGTACTCGTGGTACCCCCGGTCCGGCTCGCTCGGAGGGGGCATCAACAGCGACGCAAGCAACCACCACTGGCGGATTCTATCCGTAGCGGGCGCCACTTCCGCGGAGAGGTCCTGCTCCCGTATCTCATCAAACCCCGCTTCCTCGAGAGACTCGAGGACCTCGCGTAGCGGCTCCAAGGGCGGCATGCGAAAGCCCCATTGCACACTGGCGTGGGTCGCTTCCTGTGCCTCGGAGATCGGCTCGCCGCTCAACAGACCCTCCAAGGCCTGCCAGCGCCCGCCGGGTTTGAGCACTCGGTACACGCCCCGGAGATAGGCGAGCTTGTCCGTCGCGTAACAGAACGATTCGTGGTTTAACACGGCGTCGAAACTGGCATCAGAGAATGGCAATTCCATGAAGTCTCCGTGACGGATCTCGACTAGGTGGCCGAGTCCCCTTCGCTCCGCGTGCTCTTTCGCCACGGCGATATGTGGCTCGCAGTTAGTCAATCCGGTGACATGCACGCCGTAAGTTTCCGCCAACCAAATCGCCATGCCGCCGAGGCCGCAGCCCGCATCAAGAACCCGCCGGCCCGGGATGAGATCGCACCCCTGCACCAGAGCGTCGTTGGAACGCAGCAGGGCCTCTCGGTGGGAGGTCGTGTCCGGACCCCAGAGCCCGTAGTGGCAGACCAGCAGGTCCCCGCTGTACTTGAGTATGCGGTTCGTCAGTGCCGCATAATGGGCTGGGACGGATGTTTCCGCCTCCCGTCCAACCCCCGGCGGTTGCACCGTTTCGTCCATGGCGAGAATGTCTTACAGTTCGGCGGGTATGTCAACCGACCTGCTGTTGCGCGGAGGGCGCGTCACGCGGTCGTTATGCCAAATGCGTTGGCTGGGCCTGATCGCCAACCCCCACTGCCGGGTCTTGCCGGCCCCAATTTCCAACTCGGAGCCAATAGGCGCTGCTTCCGGGTACGCCCGCTGTACGCGCCGCCTAGTCTGCAGGCTTCAGTAGGCGCTTGCCCCTGTTCGTCAGCACCACGAACTTCACGCTCGATAGGGACCGTCCCCGTCAGCAGTAGGATCCTGAAGCGCAAAGGCGCGATACACGCCTCCCCTACGAAAATCACGTTCCGCGTCTACGGCCCAGTGGGAGTTTTGCCGTTCCGCGCCTAGCGCGGCAAGCCTGGTTCAGAGGCAGCAGCAGAGGCCAGCTGCGATCGTCTCGAGTTGGTCCTCATTCAAGTTCGGACCAGGCGGCAACGACAGGTGGAGCGTGTGCATGTCGGTCTCATGAACCCGGATTTCAATATTGTCTGGAACCTGAATACCGAATTCCTGTTGGATGGCACCCTTGGGATCCGACACGAGCTGCTCCCGGAATGCCAGGTCCTCGACCGCTTTCTCCGTGAGATGCCGACGCATGTCTTCTGCCGATTGCATAGCCGATTGGGTGAAGTCTCTCATGGTTTGTTCCCCTTTACTTCCTGCGACTCGGGCTCAGCCCCAGCCACGGTCTGCCGTCCTCGCTGTCAGCGAAGAGCAGGAGCTATCTGATTGATAGCCCTCAGTATGCTCAACTTGAAAGGGATTTGTCAAGAATCCTCGAATCCTCGACTCGATGTCAACTGAGTCCAACACCGTGTCGTTCGGTGCCAATGCTGTACGCCGAGGTGTTTCTGTTAGCCTAGGCTGGTCGGATGAAAATGGCTTGGTAGGATCCTGGCCTGGATTTGGGAGTTGCCGCCGATGTTTAATAGCCCGTTTCGAGAAGAGGCTGCGGCAAGCAGGGACGAGCGCCAGCAGCTCGACCATCTTCTGCGGATAACCGCGCCTCACGAACGCATCGTCCTGGCCGGCATCGGGTTGGTGCTGCTGGCACTCGTCGCTTGGGCGCTGTTCGGCAGCGTAGTCCGCCACGTGACGATCGACGGAGTCCTGATCGAGCCCGGAGATCGCCACGAGTTGATTTCGACCGAGCCCGGGTATCTTGTGGCGTACTTGGTCGTTCCCGGAGATCGCGTCGAGGCCGGGGAGCCGATAGCCCGGCAAAGCGTACCGGAGCTGGAACGCGAGACCGTAGCTCTGCGCGACCGAGTGGAACTCCTGGAAACGGAAGTCCGGCGGGCTGGCGGAGGTAGTGACTCCTTGAGCACGCTGCTGGTCTCGGCCCGCCTAGCATTGCTGCAGATGGAAGCCCGCCGCTCCGCGAGGGAGTCGATCGTCAGCCAAATCGGGGGCGAGGTCATGGCCCTTCGGTCCGCCCCTGGAGAGTACCTGCCAGCGGGTGCAGCCGTCGCACAGATCCGCGCCGCGGAAGAACAGCCGCTGCAAGCGGTGCTGTGGGTTGCCCCGCGAATGGCGCAACGCATCCAGGCTGGCATGCGGGCGTCGGTCGAGGTCGTGATGTCTGACGGCGCTACGCGGCGGCTGGATGGGGCAGTCGCTCTCGTAACCGCCGGGCCGTTGCCGGATTGGCTGGGGGCGCGGCCCCCCGAGGTCTTGGGTGCTGCGCATCGAGTCGATGTTGTCCTTGATCAAGCGTCGGATCTCTCCCTGCCCGACGGTACTGCTTGCCGCATACGCATAGTGCTTGGCCGGCATCCGCCAGCTGCGCTCCTCGACTTCCGACGGTCCTGAATTGATTCCCCCGATCCGCAAAGAAACAGCGACATTGAGCAGGAAACCCGCAGGGGATCGCGTGAAGCGCCGCGTTACCACTCCACTCCTGATGCAGATGCATGCGACCGAGTGCGGCGCTGCATGCCTTGGCAGCGTGCTGGCGTTCTTCGGCCGCTGGGTGCCGCTCGCCGAGTTGCGCGGCAGGTGCGAGGTAAGCCGGGACGGATCCAGCGCCGCCGGCATCTCGCGGGCCGCTAGGCACTATGGTCTCGAGTGTGCCGGTCGCAGCGCGCAAGTCCGCCATCTGAAAAAGATGCCGCTTCCGCTGATTCTGTTCTGGGAGTTCAATCATTTCCTTATCCTGGAGGGCTTTGATCGCAAGTACTTTTACCTGAACGACCCGTCCACGGGCCGTCGCAAGGTCTCCGCAGAGGAATTCGGCAAGAGCTTTACGGGGGTTGCACTGCAATTTAATCCCGGGCCGGACTTTCGCCGCGGAGGCGTTCGGCCCAACATCCTGCAACACGTCCCGCTTTGGCTTCGCGGCTCTGGGGGCGCATTGGCGTATGCGGTCGCTTGCGGGCTGATGCTGGCGGTGCTGGCGCTCGTCACGCCGGCATTGCTGGGCATTTTCGTGGATCGCGTGCTGGGCGACAGCGAGCCCTGGGGGTGGCTCGTGGCCGGGATGATGGCTGGTGCCGCCATCCTGGTCTACGGTCTGACCTGGTTGAAGCAGCGTTGTCTGCGGCGCCTCTCCATCCGAGTTTCAGTGATCGCCGGGAATCGTTCTCTGACGCGATTGTTTCGGCTGCCTGTGGAATACTTCAGCCACCGGCTTGTCGGCGATCTGACCGCTCGCGTCCTGTCGATTGACAAGATCGCCAAGGGCTTGTCGGAGCACTTCCTAGGCCTTTTGATCGAAGTTGCGATGAGTGCGGTGTTCCTGGCCGTCATGCTGGCGTACGATCCGGTGCTGGCGCTCGTTGTCCTGGGCCTGGCGGTTCTGAACGCGGCACTTGCGCACGTGATCACGCGCATCCGGATTGACAGCGGCCATGCATTGCGGCGCGAGCAGGGGTTGCTGGTGGGCGTTGGCATGCTGATGCTGAACCGCACGGACACCCTGCGGATGACCGCGGCGGACGACCGCTTCTTCTCCCGCTGGAGCGGCCATCAGGCCCGCGAACTGGCGGCGCGCCAGCGATTCTGCGAACTGGGCCATGGCAACGCGGCCCTGCCAGGCTTGTTCACGGCTCTTGGCAGCGCGGCGGTGCTGGCTCTGGGGGCAACCAAGGTCATGGCGGGCGAGATGACGCTGGGCACGCTGGTCGGGTTCTACATCGTGGCGGCAATGTTCCTGGCGCCCGTCGGGCGGTTCGTTGAGTTCTTGGGAGAGCGTCAAGCGCTCGAGACCGACATGCATCGTCTGGATGACATCACGGAAACGCCTGAAGATCCGGGATTGGCGCGACGGCGTCAGGCACCGGCGGCCATCGCCACCTTCAACGGGCGCTTGCGACTGGCCGGCCAAGTGGACTTGCGCGGCGTAACTTTCGGTTACAACCGGAGCCGGCCGCCGCTGATCAAGGACTTCAATTTGACGATCAAGCCTGGGCAGCGGGTAGCCGTGGTCGGTCCGAGTGGGTCGGGGAAATCGACATTGTCACGCCTGGTTTCCGGCGTCTACCAGCCTTGGTCTGGAGAAATCCTGTTTGACGGTCGCCCGCGGAACGAGATCCCCGGCGAAGTGCTGTCGCGCTCCCTGTCGATGGTGGACCAGAATGTCGCTCTCTTCTCCGCAACAGTGCGTGAAAACATTACCCTGTGGAACCCCACCGTTCCCGACGATGTATTGGTCGCCGCAGCGAGGGATGCCTGCGTCCACGACGAAATTCTCAGCCGGCCACTCGGTTATGAGACACCCGTTAATGAGGACGGGGGCAATTTCAGTGGAGGGCAGCAGCAGCGACTGGAGATCGCCCGCGCACTCGTAGGTAACCCCACGGTTCTGATTCTCGATGAGGCGACCAGCGCGCTTGACGCGGCGACCGAAGAGCATGTCGACGACGCGCTGAGGCGGCGCGGGCTGCCGTTTACCCATAAGTCTTGTTCTTGCGCAGCCTCAGATGGAGTTTGCTGTCTTGGTCGAGACGGAGACTCCGTTCGCAGGCTTGCACGATGGTGGCCAGCCGGGTGTAGCCTTCCCACAGCACTTGGTGGCCCGGGCCCGCATAGCGCTTGCGCTTGAAGCCCAGATAGCCGCCCAGCATGGCCGTCGTCAGCACCGCCCGCCCGATGTTGTCCGGCGGCGGCAGCTTGCGATCCTGCGCAAAGTCCTCCAGGGCGGCGATCTCGATGTCGGAAAACAGCGTCTCGGCCGGCAGTTCCGGCGTGTCGCGGCCCAGCAGCGTCATCGCCATCAGGCGCCACGCGATCACCGCGTTGATCGTCACCGCCCGCTCGATCCGCTCCCCCGTCCGATGCGCCAGGTACTCCACCTTGCAGCCCGTCTTCAGCACCCGGTGCCAGTCCTCGATGCGCCACCGCAGCCGGTACCATTCCAGCACCCGCTCGGCGTCCTGCCGGGACTGCACCGCCAGCGTCGTGAGCAGGAACCACTCCAGCCGCTCGGCCCCCTCCGGCTGCGCCGCCTCGCGCACGTGCACCAGGTTCAGCCGCGCCGCCGCGGCGGCCTTGTCCGGGTCCGGCAGCTCCACCGCCTGCCAGCGCAGCTCCACCTGCGCCACGCGCTCCGCGCGCGCCTCACGGCCCTTCTGCCCGCGGCTCGCCCGCCGCGCCGACAGCCGCCCCACGTGGATCTCCAGGCGGGCCTGCGCCGCCTCCGCCCGCACCCCCTCGAACAGCTTCGGCACGTCCTTGCCCAGCGAGCGGTTGTGCTTCGCCCGCACCAGCAGGTCGACCGTGCGCAGCCGACGCTGCTCGGCGAACAGCGCGAACACGTCCGCCGCGCGGTCCATCAGCGCCACCGGGCGCACCCCGTCGAGCTCCCTGGCCAGCTCCGCGCACGCGCGCAGCCCCCGGATCCAGCGCATCGTCTTGCGCTCCTCCAGCGGCTTGCCGCGCTCCGCCTTGCCGTCCGGCGCCTCGTACTGGATCTGCGGCACGCCCAGCGGAATACCCTCCCCGTTGACCACCAGCGTCGAGTGCATGTGCAGGCCCAGCGTGCCCTGCGCGTTGCTGTTCTTGCCGATCTGGCCCAGCCCCACGCAGCCGCCGTGCGCGGCGAAGTTCAGATCCGTGCCGTCCTGGATGCACAGCAGCGCCGCCTGGCCCTGCATGCGGCGCAGCGTGCGCTGCCGGTGCGGCGCCAGGATGTTCTGCGGCGTGATCTGCGAGTCCGCCGGCTGGTCGATCAGGCGGTAGTGGCCCTTCACCGCCGCGCGATCCTTCTGCGCCGCCCCCAGGAACGATTTCGTCGGCGCCTCGGACTGAATCTGCGCACTCTGCACCAGCCGCTTGCTCCAGCGTACATCGCCCAGCGGCGCGGAGCCGAACTCGTGCGCGGCCCACGCGTCCCGCGCCAGGCCCTCGCCGGGACCCAGCGCCGGCGGCTCCGGCGGCTCCGCCACGCCCAGCTGGGCGCGCCAGTCGCGGGCCAGCGGGTAGAGGTAGACCACCTTCACCGGCACGCGCGTTCCGGAGGCCGCGAAGCGGCCGCGCCCGGCGGTCTCGCCGACGCGCAGCCAGTTGGCGGCGGCCAGCGAGGTGCCCGCGTGACGGTCTTTTGCGACAAAGGTTTCCACCAGCAAGGGGCGGTAGCCGTAGCGCCGCTGGAAGTCGTCGGGCAGGCGCCGCAGGCACAGCCCGAGGGCCTTGGAGGCCAGGTTGCGGCAGTCGACGCAAGGACGGATCAGGAAGCGGCTTAGAGCGATCACGCGGTGCAGCTGGCGGGAGCGCCGGTCGGCGTCCCAGCCGATGAAGGCATCGCGCGCGGCCAGCGTCAGGGCCGAGGCGGCGAAGCCCAGCGCGCCCAGCACGCCGTGGTCGGAAACCAGCAGGTAGCGCAGCTGGGCTCCCACGTGACGGGCGGCGCCGCGCGGATGCTCGCGTTGCAACAGCTCGTTCCAGACCCGCCGCTGGTCGTCGTCGGTGACCGCGACCAGCGCCAGCCCCTGGACGAGGTCGGCCCGTGCGGGCACGTCCGCCGGGGCGGGCACGGGCCGGCCGAGACCGCGCGGCCGGCAGCGTCGGCGCTCGTGGCGGGGGGCGGGCAGCTGGATGCGGCCGTGCGCGTCGAGGGTGCGCAGCGCCTTCATGCAGCCGGCCAGCTGGGGCCGGCCGCGGGCGTCCTGGAATCCGAACGCCTGGCAGACCCGCCGACCCATCTCGGTCCGGCTGGCGGAGCCGGCTTGAGCCAGCAGGTCCTGCAGTCGATTGATGCCGTCGGCGCTGGCGAGCGTGGAAGCAATCTGATTTTGCTCGTGCATACCCAAGGAATGGCACAGGGCAAGCACAAAAGTCAAGTCCTATCTATGGGGCAACGGCAGGGCGCGGGTGCAGCTGCCTGATCGTCGCGCACCGACTGAGCACGGTCCGGGACTGCGACGAGATTATTGTTCTCGAAGGCGGAGCCGAAGTGCAGCGCGGCACCCATGACGAGCTGATGTTGGACGAAAACGGTTCCTACTACCGTCTCGTCCGGGCGGGATAGTCCGATGGCAACTCCGGAACACCGCTCGCTCGCCGGCCTCGCGGCCGAGTCCGGCGTGCCCGTGCCCTGCGCTGGCAACTTGCCGCTGGACATGGGCAATTCGCAATTCGCCTGGTTCATCGAAAAGGGGGCAGTCAACCTGTTTCTTGTGGAATCCCGCGACGGAGTGGAACAGTCTGCGCCGCACCACATGATGCGTACCGAGTCCGGTCGCCTGCTGCTCGGCATCGAGCCAGAGGCGGGAGACACGACCTTGGGCGTGGTCGCAAAGGGGTTGCCGGGTACAGTGCTGCGGCGCCTCCCGGTCGCCAACCTGGCCGCGCTCGGGAATACGGAATTGGCAGAGCATGTCGACGCATGGCTCACCGACTTGTCCGCGATGCTGTCCCGAGACGTCGTTGACCGGCCACCCCCGGACGATTTCATCGAGCCCGGGAAGTCCCCGGCGGCAATGGGCGGTACCTTGGCAGCGCGGCGGGGTGTTGTGTGGGTCTCGGAGCCGTCGCCGGGCACGGCGCTTTTCATGGGCCTGATTGACTTGGCCCAGAGCAAGTCGGAAGGCGAAGGCGTAGCGGCCGCGATACCGCTGACGCCCGCGAGCTGGCTCACGCTGATGGATGACGTGCGGCTTATCGCACGGTCCTCCGAGACTCTCGCCGCAGAGAATCGTCTGCTGCCCGCCTTGGCAAACTTCCACGCGATGGCGTTCTCGCTGGAGCGAATTAACCGCAAGCTCGCGGTCGTCGATCAGGCGAACGAGGATCGGGCGAGGGCAACCACGCGGCGCGCCGATGAGGAAGGCGCACGACGGGGTCTGTTCAACCTCTACGGCCTGTTGGAAGACGGTGCTACGAGCGATCAAGCGCTGCTAGAGGCGCTGCGGATTGTTGGTCGCCATGAGGGCATCGACTTCAAATGGCCCGCGAAGATGGACTCCTCCAATTCAGCCACCGCCCTTGGCGAGGTTCTCGATGCATCTGGAGTCCGCACAAGGCGGGTTCGGATTGCCCCCAAAGACAGGTGGTGGATTGGCGACAGCGGCGCGATGTTGGCGTTCCGGGCGACCGACGGCCGGCCTGTGGCCTTGTTGCCGGGCCGGCTAGGGCACTACAGGGAAGTGGATCCGGTCGGACGGCGGAACATCAAGCTCACGGCGGAACATGCCGAATCGCTCCGTGCCGACGCATGGCTCTTCTATCGCCCACTGACCTCCGGGAGCACCGGGCCGCGGGAGCTGTTGCGGATGGCCAGAAACGGGATGACAGCTGACTTAGTGCGCTTCGTGATTGCGGGGCTGCTAAGCGGCCTGGTCATGTTGCTGCCAGCTGTCGTGCTGGGCTTCATTGCGAACGATGTGATTCCGACGGGCGAAGCCGGACTGTTGTATTCCGTGACCGCGGCACTGGCTGTGTTCGCCCTGATCGGAGCACTGCTGCAAGTTTTCGGCGGGATGGCACTGATGAGTCTGGAAGCACGCGCCTCGTCTAGGATTGAATCCGCGTTCTGGGACCGGTTGCTCCGGCTTCCGCCGAGCTTCCTGCATCGCTACGCGGCTGGCGACCTCGCCATGCGGGGCATGACCTTCCAGAATCTTCGCGATGCAGTCCAAGGTGTCGTCGCCAACACCGTACTGTCAATCGTTTTTCTGTCACCCGCGTTCCTCCTCATTTTCTTCTACGATGCTGCGCTGGGCGGCGTCACTGTCGCCTTCGGTCTACTCTCGCTGCTCGTGACCGTGCTGCTAGGCCTGCGGCAAATATCGCCGCATGGTCGGATGATCCGGTCCGTCCAGCGTCTGGCCGGCCGGCTGTTCCAACTCATCAACGGCGTTTCCAAGCTGCGGGTCGAGGGCGCGGAAGGGTCAGCGTTTGCGGTCTGGGCCCGGGACTACCGTGAGCAAAAGCACGCGGAGTTGCAACTCGGAGCCTTCGAGGAGCATTTGCAGGCATTCGGCGCCGCGTTGCCACTCCTTGCTGGGGCGGTGCTGCTCCTGGCGGCCACGCTGCCAGACCGAGAGACTATCGGGGTCGGAGACTTTCTCGTCGTCTACGGCGTGTTCATGGTGTTTCAGACGGCGGTTGCCCGCCTTGGCGCATCGTTCAGTGCAGTCGCCGCAATTCTGCCGGCACTCGGTCAGGTCCAGCCGTTCCTCGCCGAGCCCCCGGAAGCGAGCATAGAGGGAGAGCGGGTCGAGAAGCTGGGCGGCGAAGTCGTGTTTGACCACGTCACTTTCCGGTACGATCCCGATGGCCCGCTGATTCTCGACGATGTGTCGATTCACGCTCATCCTGGCGAGTTTGTTGCCATTGCCGGCGAGTCCGGGGCGGGCAAGAGCACGCTGTTCCGGCTAGCGCTCGGTTTGGATCGGCCGTCCGGCGGAGCGGTGTACTATGACGGGCGGGATCTCAAGAATCTCAATGTCAGGCAGCTGCGCCGCAAGATCGGCGCGGTGCCCCAGGATGTGCAGCTTCACCCCGAAGACGTGTGGGACAACATCGTCGGAGATGACGATACCCTGACCTCCGAGGATGTTTGGAGAGCAGCCCGCGTCGCCACCGTCGATCGGGTGATCTCGGCGATGCCGATGGGGATGATGACGAGCGTCGGTGCCGGCGCGGGCGTCATTTCAGGCGGAGAGAGCCAGCGCATCATGATCGCCCACGCCCTCATCCGCAATCCCCGCATCCTGCTGCTCGACGAAGCGACAAACTGGCTCGACAACGAGAGCCAGGCAGAAATCATGCGGAACCTCGCGCGCCTCACCTCGACGCGGATCGTCATCGCCCACCGCCTTTCCACGCTTCGGAAGGCGGATCGGATATACGTGATGCAGGCGGGCAAGGTGGTCCAAGAGGGGTCTTTTGCGGAACTGACGGCGACGGAAGGCGTGTTTCAGGATCTGGTTCGCCGACAAGTGGCTTGACCGGCGACGGGTTCCCGACCGGCCCTGCGACGACCCGCCAAATCCATCTCGGCACCGACTCTAACCGCATACAGAGTGATTTGCGGAACTGCTGACAGTCGCACTATTCTTGTTTCGATGCTTACTAGGCTTCTGGCCAGCCTCCTGCTGGCCTGCTGCTTGCTGTCGGCGGAAGCGGTCCGATTCGCGGATGACGGGGCGCTCAAGATGCTGTACGACAACCGCATGTACCCGCAGGCGGTAGAGAGCGATGGGGAGGTCTTCGTCGTTTGGCGCGGTAACCGGGGGTTGCCGTGGATTCGCGCTTACGACCTAGCCGAGCGCAGGTTCGGCGAGCCGCGGATGCTGCTTGAGGGGACGGGAATCGAAGTCGACGCAGGGCGGTTCGAGCGGGACCAGCACTACTCCCCGGTAGTCTGGGCCGAAGCGGACGGGCGCGTGCACGTGGCCTTCGGCTTCCACCGGACTCCCGGTTTCCATCTCGCTTCGGCACGACCGGGTGAGATTGGCAGCTGGGACTGGCTGCCGGTGATCTCCGATTCGGTTTCCTACCCCCAGGTGCACCGAATTGCCGGGGACAAGACGCTTGTTTATTTCCGGGAGAGTGGCCATCTGGGGTTCTGGACATATCGAGTCTCCGACGACGCCGGGCGCACATGGGTGGCACCGGCCAGCCCAGTGATCGACATGGATGCGCTACCGCACGAGTCCCCGCTGGCTTCGCATGCGGGCTCGTACCAGACGACCCGCGTGAGCGCCGATGGACGCACGTTGCACATTGCCTTTATCTGGAAGGTGGAAGAACCGGTGGGCAGCGAACGATACGGCGGCGTCCTGCACGATTACACTCGCCGGCACAACCTGTACTATGTGCGCGCTGATCTCGAATCCGGAAAGGTGTTCAACGCGCAGGGGAAAGAGCTTCCGAGACCGGTCAATTTCGCCACCGCCCAGCGTGACTGCCTTGTCTGGGACACCGAAGGCGGCAGCGCCTCAGTCGGTCCCTCGATCGCCCTCGGTCCGCGTGGCGAGCCTTACTTCCTCCTGCCGGTGTCGGGAGACACACCGTACGCCTCGACGTTCTACTTCGTCCGCATGGAGGAAGGGAAATGGAAGCAGTCGCCACTGGCTTCGACCGGCCATCCCTTCAACTCCACCCACCTCGTCCGGAATCACGACGGATCCTTCAGTGCCTTTCTGATTGCCGGGGAGGGCGAAGCCAACGAAGAGAGCGAAATGAATCGATACGGCTGGGGGGACCGCGTCGAGGAATGGCGGTCCGACAAGACTGGCGCGGGCTGGCACCGCGCCCGTGACCTGACTCCGCATGGCGGCATGCGGTACCAGAGCGTGAAGTTTGTCCGCGGGGCGAGCGGAGAGACCTTGGACGGGCTGTTGCTGTTCTACGCGTGGAGCGGGTCCGGTCAAGGCAGCGCGTTTCTGCTCGACGAGCGCGATTGATCGCGCCCGCTCCAGCACCTATCGTCCGAGATGCAGGCGCCGGATTTCCTGCACGAATTCGTCCTCACCCTGGAAGTCGCGGTAGACGGACGCGTAACGGACGTATGCGACTCGATCCAGCCTTCGCAACTCGCGCATCACCAATTCACCGATGCTGTTCGACTTGCATTCCCGGTCGTCCGACTCGGTCGCAAGTGCTTCAGCCATGTCGACGATCGCTTGCATTTGCGGCACGGTGACCGGACGCTTCTCGCAGGCTCGCAACAGGCCTTGAAGCACTTTCTGCCTGTCGAAACGCTCGCGCCGTCGGTCCTTCTTGACAACCATGAACGGAACTTCGTCGATTCGCTCGTAGGTCGTGAACCGCCGGTCGCAATCCAGGCAGTGGCGCCGTCTGCGAATCACGTCGCCTTCCTTGCTCATCCGCGAATCGATCACCTTGTCGTGAAGTCTCGAACAGTAGGGACAGATCATGGCAAATGCAGTCCGAACCTTGATTCTAGATGACCGGCAGTCTCCATGCGGATCTCGCCGTCACTTTCCGCTCGCACCGAACCGGTTGGCGAGTTGGTTTGGCGATCACCCGGGTATACTCGGTTCCATGGCACTCGCCGCATTTCTTATCACAGCGTTGCTGGCCGTGCCGTTAGCGGCAGCGCAGCCGAACATACTTTGGATCAGTTCCGAAGACAACGGACCTCATTTGGGCGTCTACGGAGACTCGTACGCGGACACGCCGAACTTGGACGCGCTGGGGCGGATGGGAATGATTTACCGCAACGCCTGGTCCACTGCACCGGTTTGCGCACCCGCCCGGACTACGATCATCAGCGGCATGTACCCGCCTTCGACGGGCTCGCAGCACATGCGGTCCCTGACGCGTCTGCCTGCCGACATGAGGATGTTCCCCCAATATCTGCGCGAAGCCGGATACTACGTTTCGAACAACTCCAAGGAAGACTACAACCTGGAGAAGCCGGGCCAGGTGTGGGACGAGTCGAGCCGTCAGGCCCATTGGCGCAACCGGGCGCCGGATCAGCCCTTCTTCGCGGTGTTCAACTTCACCGTGACGCACGAATCCCAGATTCGCAGGCGGCCTCACGAGCCCGTGCACGATCCGGCGGGCGTCCGCGTGCCAGCCTACCATCCGGACACGGCCGAGAGCCGGCAGGACTGGGCTCAATATCACGACAAGATGACCGAGATGGATGGCATGGCCGGGAAGGTTCTGGACCAGTTGCGAGAGGACGGCCTTGCGGAGGACACCATCGTTTTCTACTGGGGCGACCACGGTCCCGGCATGCCCCGAGGCAAGCGCTGGACCTATAACTCCGGCCTGAACGTCCCGATGATCCTGTACGTTCCCGAAAAGTACCGGGAGTTGCGCCCAGCCGAGTACGCCGAGGGCGGCGAGAGCCAGCGGTTAGTCGGTTTCATCGATCTGGCGCCGACCGTGCTCAGCTTGGCCGGGGTCACGCCTCCGAGCCATTTCCAAGGCCTTGCCTTCGCAGGTGGGTTCGAGACGCAGCCGCCGCCGTACGCATTCGCTTTCCGGGGGCGGATGGACGAGCGATACGACATGGTCAGGAGTGTCCGGGACGAACGCTATATATATATCCGCAACTTCATGCCACACCGTATCTACGGCCAGTACATCCAGTACATGTTCCAGACACCCACCACGGCGGTCTGGCACCGTCTTTACGGTGAGGGCAAGCTGAAGCCGCCCATGACGCATTTCTGGGAAACCAAGCCTGCAGAGGAACTCTACGATTTGGAGAGCGACCCGGACGAGACTCGCAATCTCGCCGAGAGTCGCAAGCACCGTACGGTGCTTCGGAGATTCCGGGAGGCGCGTGTCGAGTGGTCGTTGGCGATCCGCGACCTTGGATTCCTGCCGGAAAGCGCCATCCACGCGCGGGCTGGCAGCGACGCGCCTCACACCATGGGCGCCGACCCGGCCCGCTATCCGATGAGCCGAATCATGGGTATGGCGGACTTGGCCTCGTCCCTGCGTCCGGACGTCGAGCGCAGGCTGGCAGCTGGCCTAGAGGATGAAGATAGCGCGGTGCGCTACTGGGCGGCCCTAGGAGCGCTCATGCGCGGGCCCGAGAGCGTCGCAGCGGTTGCAGAACCCCTCCGCAATGCGCTGTCAGACGAAGATCCGGCCGTCAGGGTCGCCGCTGCCGAGGCACTGGGTCGCCATGGGGACGATTCCGATTCGGCGAAAGCCTTGACCGTCCTGCTGGAGCATGCCGACGCGGAGCGACACGGCGTGTTCGTGGCGATGGCGGCGCTCAACGGGCTGGACTATATGGATGAACGGGCACGGACCGGACTGGCCACCGTGGCTGGATTGCCGCAGCAGGACCCCAAGGCCCATACGAGGTTCAGGGCGTACTTGCCGAATCTGGTCAACAAGATCCGGGCGGATCTCGAATAGTCGGACTGCGAGGATCGACCGCCCTTGAAACGGAGAACGCTGTTCGCGAGCTCGCTCGCCGCGGCGTCGGTTGCAACCGCGCGGGGCGATCTCGAAGAGGCGTCTCGGATGGTGGCCCGGCACGTGGCGAGCGGGCAGTGCGCGGCGATGTGCGGCGGGTGTGGCTCACCCCGGACGAACCCGGTACGTGGCAGTTTGGTGGCTCATTCCGGGCTGGCCCCCAAGTGGCGGTGTCGCAGGAGAACAGAGCGGGCGAAGGCCACGGCCTTGACGGTGCGACCCGTAGCTTTGGAGTGGCACCCCGGGACACAGCCGCGCCCGGATTCGCCAAATGGGGACGGCTGGAGCGCGCCGACAGCCACTGTCTGCAATTTTGGGATGGCTGCCACTGGATCCGCGGAGGAGTCGACAGCCAAGGCAAGGGCATAGTCGGGGCCATCAACTACCTAGCCACCCAGAATGTGAACAGCATCTGTTTCATGCCGATGAAGATCGGCGGCGATGGCAAGGACGCCTGGCCCTTTGCGGGAAAGCCGGACCCGAAAAAGAGGGACTCGACGACGGCGAGTTGGGACCGGAGCGCAAACTTTACTATCGCGAGTTGGCTCGGCGATTCGGACACCATCTGGCGCTGCGGTGGAATCTGTGCGAGGAGTACAATATTCGCTTCAACCTCGGACACGACCGTGTACGGCAGTTCGCTTCCTACATTCAGTCCATCGATCCCTATTCGCATCACAGTGTATTCCGCTCGAGACCCGGTGGAAGCACTTAGCTTTACCTTTGGCGATCGGCTTTTCTCCATGACCTCCCAATAGCCGAGCCCGCCGAGTGAACGGTACTCGAGGACCAATACCTTATGACACCGACAGGACGCACAGTCACATTCTTGATCGCGGCAAGCATTGCATCGTGGTCAGCCCAAGCTCAGACCGGCCAGTCTGACGATGTTGCCATTTCGGGTGAGCTCCGCCAGTGGCACAAAGTCACACTGACGCTGGAGGGCCCCGAAGCCGACGAGTCGAGCGACAATCCGAACCCCTTCCTGGACTATCGGATGACCGTTTTGTTCACCCATGAATCCGGCTTCCCAAAGTACACCGTCCCGGGCTATTTCGCCGCCGACGGCGACTCCGGAAACTCATCCGCTATAGCAGGCAACAAATGGCGCGCGCACTTTGCCCCGGATAAAGCCGGCCGATGGGATTGGAAGGTTTCCTTCGTCTCGGGCGAGGGCATCGCCGTGGAGTTCGCTGCCGGGCAACCTGTGGCGCCTTACCACGGGAAACCCGGAAGGATTCAAATAGAGCGAACGGACAAGTCTTTTCCGGACTTCCGGGCTCGTGGGCGACTGCGATATGTCGGGGGGCACTACCTGCAGTTCGCAGGCACGCGCGACTACTTCTTGAAGGCTGGCACGGACTCGCCGGAAACGCTACTTGCATACCAGGAATTCGACGGCACTTCCACCAGCAAGGAACCGCTCAAGAGCTACGTCCCCCATGTCAAGGATTGGAACGAGGGGGACCCGGTCTGGCGCGACGGCAAGGGCAAGGGCCTCGTCGGCGCGTTGAACTATCTTTCTTCCAAAGGGATGAATGCCATCTCGTTCCTGCCCTACAACGCGGGCGGCGACGGAGACAACGTGTGGCCGTTCGTCGAGCGGGATGACAAGTTCCATTACGATTGTTCCAAGCTGGACCAGTGGCAGACCGTGTTCGATCACGCGCAGCGGAAGGGCCTTTATCTCCATTTCAAGCTGCAAGAGACGGAAATGGACGACAATCGCAGGCGGCGCACCATCACGACGGTACCAACGTCGTTGGATGGCGGCGAGCTGGGAACGGAGCGCAAGCTCTATCTGCGTGAATTGATCGCCCGCTTCGGATACGCTCTCGCCCTCAACTGGAATCTCAGCGAGGAGAGCTCACAGCCCGCGCAGGAACAACGTGCGATGGCAAGTTACATCCGTCTGTTGGACCCGTATGACCACCACATCGTGGTCCATACAGGGCCAAACAACCAGGGGGCTGTGTATCCGCACCTGCTGGGCGAGCAATCCGTTCTGACCGGGGCGTCCCTGCAGAACGCATTCGACAAAACCCATGAACGAACGGCACATTGGATCGAAGCCTCAGCGAAATCTGGCAGGCCATGGGTCGTTGCGAATGACGAGCAGGGAAGCGCGTCTCACGGCGTGCCCCCCGATCCCGGTTACGAAGGATTCGCGGGCAAGGATCGAGAAGGCAATGAAGTCCACACTCTGCACGACATTCGCAAGTTCACCCTGTGGGGCAACTTGATGGCGGGCGGAACTGGCGTCGAGTATTATTTCGGCTATCAACTGCCGCAAAATGATCTCGTCCTAGAAGACTTCCGCAGCCGCGATAGGAGCTGGGACTACGCCCGTATCGCGCTGGACTTCTTTCGAGAGGAAAGCATTCCGTACTGGCAAATGACCAACATGGACATGCTCGTCGGCAATCCAGACCATGACAACAGCCGCTACTGTTTTGCGAAGGCTGGCGAACTGTACTTGGTATATCTGCCAACGGGGGGTGTGTCAGAGCTGAACCTCAGCCACACGCATGGCCGATTCAGTGTGAGTTGGTTCAATCCGCGAAAGGGCGGTGTGCTGCAAGCAGGGCAAGTCACTGCAGTGGGGGGCGGCGGAGCCGTATCCATGGGGGCGCCGCCCGCTGATACTGGTGACGATTGGTTGGCTGTTGTACGCCGTGTGCAAGGCACCGGAATAGCTGGTCAATGATATCGGCGAGTGCTCTGTGAGTTTTGAACGGTCGTATGGAGCAGCTTCCCTGCAGACACGGTACTTATAGTTCTGACCACTCATGAGAGACGGATTCCACATTTTCGATTCCCATACGCACATCGGAACAGCGCGCCACAGCGGCCGCACGTACTCGGCTGACCAGCTGTTGCGCGACATGGACCGTCACGGCGTGGACTGCTCCATGATGATCCCCTTTCCGGTGGTCGAGGATCATCGCAGCCAGCATGACTTGATTGGTCGCGCCGTACGAGCCCACCCCGACCGACTCTTCGGCGCTGCCTGTCTCGATCCGTATATGGATACCGGGCAGTATTGCGACGAGGTTCGGAGGTGCCGCGAGGAATTCGGCTTCAGGGCGCTGAAACTCCAACCGCAGTATCACGGTCTGAATCCGCTTTCGGATTCCAGCGACTTCCTGTTTCAGGCCGCTCTCGAGAACGAACTGGCGGTGATCTGCCACACGGGGTCGGGTCTTCCCTTTTCTGCACCGTCGCTGTTCATGATGCCGGCGCGAAAATTCCCGGACTTGACTATTGTGATAGCCCACTGCGGCGGCGGGATCTTGGTCCACGAAGCGATACTGGCGGCCGTGTTCTGCCCGAATGTTGTTCTCGAAACGTCCACCTTGATGCCGCACCACATGCTGGAAGTCCTCGGCTATGTTCCCAGTAACCGCTTGATGATCGGCTCAGACCTGCCGGAGAGCGCGGAGATCGAAATCACCAAGACCTTGACGCTGGACATAGCCGACGACGACAAGCGCAACATCCTCGGACGGACCGCTCGGGAGGTCTTCGACAACGCATGTTGAGCACCTCCGGGCCGCAGGCCACGGACAGGAAGCGGCACGGCGTCGTCTTCGCGCTGTTTGTCCTGTCCCTGATTACCTATATCGACCGGGTTTGCATTTCCGCGGCCACACGCCCGATCGCAACCGATCTGCAACTGTCCGACAGCGCGATGGGGCTGGTTTTCAGCGCGTTTGCGCTTGGCTATGCGCTGGCTCAGATCCCTTCCGGGTGGTTCGCAGACAAGGCGGGTCCACGAATGGCCTTGGCCGTCGTGGTGGGACTGTGGAGCGTGCTAACGGCACTGACGGGCGCGGCATGGAGCCTGCTTTCCATGGTTGCGATCCGGTTCTTGTTCGGCATTGGTGAAGCTGGAGCGTTCCCAGGCAGCGCGCGCGCGATACGGAACTGGCTGCCTCAGAGCAATCGTGGGCTGGCGAGCGGCATCCTGTTCTCCGGCACGCGCCTCGGAACGGCTGTTGCGTTCCCACTTCTCGCCTGGATGCTGACGTTTTGGCACTGGCGGGCCACGTTCGTGATTTTGGGAGGCCTTGGATTGATCTGGGTGTTTTTCTGGACAATCTGGTTCCGCGACCATCCCGCGGAGCCGCTGCCACCTGACGCTGTTCCCGCCAGGACAGTCGGGCTGGCGCAGGTGTTCCGGTCAAAGCCGATGGCGTTCGCGATGACCCAATATTTCGCCGGCAACTTCACGTTCTTCATTTGCCTCTCCTGGATGCTTCCGTATTTGACGAGGCAGTTCAGCTTGACTTCTTCGCAAGGCGCCGGGTATGCAATGATTCCGCTGGTCTTCGGCGCGACGTCGCAGTGGTTTGCCGGATGGCTCGTGGACCGAATCTACCGCACGCGGTTCCGCTCGTGGTCGCGACGGCTTCCAGGCATGCTGGGCTTCGCGCTTGCGGCCGCGGGTGTGCTGGGGGTCACCCGTTCCGCCTCTCCCGAGATGGCTGTGTTCTTCTTCACCGTGGCTACCTTCGGCGCGGACATGACGATTAGCCCAAGCTGGGTTTTCTGCGCGGACATCGCGGGCAAGGATACCGGCAGTGTTTCAGGGTCGATGAACATGATCGGGAACTTCGGTTCGTTTGTTAGCGCCAATGCGTTTCCCTATCTTGAAGGGCTGACGGGAGACGCGTCCGCTTACTTCGTGGTTGCAGCGATCCTGAACCTGCTGAGCATATTCTGCTGGTTCAAGATGAGGTCGGTTGAAGGCGGGAACCAGCCAGTGCACGGTGCGGGCCTGCCCCAGCCGCAGGAGTTGGATCGCGACCGATGAGCGCGACCCGCACGCCGCGGCTTGCCGAGAATTGCACAATGGGTGGGAGGCGAGACATTCCCATGAAAATTGTTACGACTGCGCTGATATTGGCTCTCTTGTGCGGATGCGAGGGACTGCCGCGTTCGGAAGCACCGCAGCTGGACGTAGCGTCTGAGCCGACCCTGCTGGTCTCTCAGAAGGCGTCGAAATCCCTGGCTTGGTATTCACTTGAAGGCGAGTTGCTGCACGAAGTTTCCGTTAGCGATCACCCCCATGAGTTCGTGAGCTCTCCGGACAAGACCCGGCTCTACATGACTGACAACGGCGTGATGCAGATCGAGAACGCCGGAGAGGGCGGAAACAAGGTTTCGATCATCGATCTCGAGGCTCGGGAGAGGATCGGGGAGGTGGATTTGGGGCAGTGGCACCGTCCCCACGGGATCGACCTGTGCCGGGACGGCACCTTGCTGATCACAACCGAAAACCCTGACCAGCTGCTGGTGATCAACCTCGAACGGAAGCAGATCGAGAAACAGCACCCGACGGGAGGCCGGACGCCTCATATCGTGCAGTGCAGCCCTGACTCCACGACCGCCTACGTGTCCAACGCTCGTTCGCGCACGGTCGCGAAGATTGATCTCGCTAGCGGCGGACTGGATTTGCTGGAGACCGGCGACCGGCCGGAGGGGTCGGCCCTGAACAGAGACGGATCGAAGCTGTACGTCGCTCATCGCGACGGAGACAAGATTGTAGTGATCGACACGACCGACTGGGAGGTGCTGGGCGAGATCGCGACCCCCGGCGGACCAGTGCGCTGCGGAGTGACAAGCTCCGGTCGGACCATTGTCTATGGACTTTACAGCGGTGCGGTCGGCTTCGCTGCCGTCGAGTCGATGGAAGAGGTTGGCCGTATCGGGCTTGCCGGTCCGGCCGTATCGCTCGAGGTGCATGATGACTCTACTGTGACAACCTGCGTCCAAAGCGATGACACCTGCTACATCATCTCCGCCGCCGAGCGGCGAATCCTCCAGACGGTCAAGGTACGGACTGGGGCCGGTCCTGACCCAGCTCTGCTTCTCGATTAGGCGAGCGGCCGGGCGCTGCCACTAGCGCCGGTGGACTCTGGTCCTCGCCAAAACGGGGGCACTCCACGTGAGCCGATCCCGCGACTGGAGTGGTTTTCGTGGTGCTCACGACGCCGCCGGCGAAGGTCCCGTACAGGCTAGCGGTAGTTTACTGAAACTATTCTTCGGCGCGAGCACATGCCCTTCTAAGCCCCTGCAGCCAAAGAAGTTGTGAATCCACTCGCCGCCGGATTCTGTATTACCCTATATTAGTTCCTTGCATTTTATCGTTAGACATGCTTGACAGCATGAATCCATGGTAGTAGTATTACCCTATATGGCCTCCATCGTCGGCAAAAAGAAACACAACAAGACCTACTACTACGTCGTCACCTCCGGCCGCGTCGACGGCAAGCCCCGCATCACCCACCAGACCTACCTCGGCACCGCCGAGCGCCTCGCCGCACTCGTCCGCGACAAGGCCGCCCCCGTCCCCCTCGAAGCCACCGCCCGCGACTGCGGCCTGCCCGCCGCCCTCTGGCAGGCCGCCCGCCGCTCCGGTGCCCTCGACGCCCTCCTCTCCGTCTGGCCCGCCCCCGCCAAGGGCCCCTCCATCCCCCACTTCCTCCTGCTCGCCGCCTTCCACCGCATCTGTGCCCCCGGCCCCAAGACCGCCGTCGCCGACTGGTACCGCGACTCCGTCCTCGCCGACCTGTGGGGCTTCTCCCCCCGCCACTTCAGCTCCCAGGCCTTCTGGGACCATTTCGACGCCATCGACGTCGCCGAGGCGCTCATCCAACCCCAGGCCGACGAGCTCGAGCGTGCCCAGCTGGCCCTGCTGGAGGCTTTCCGCAGCCGCGACCTGGTCAGCCAGCGCGTGCTGGCCTACGACACCACCAACTTCCACACCTGGATCGCGACCACCAACACTCGCAACCGGCTGGCCCAGCGTGGCCACAGCAAGCAGAAGCGCCATGACCTGCGCCAGGTCGGCCTCAGCTACGCCCTCGACGGCGCGCACGGCCTGAGCCTGTGCCACCACGTCTACCCGGGCAACGTCAGCGACCGCGACGAGCTGCCGGCCTGCCTGGAGCGCATCACGCGGCTGCTCGACGGGACCTCGATCCCGCGCGAGAGCGTCACGCTGGTGCTGGACAAGGGCAGCGCGGCGCTGGCCAACACGCTGGAGCTGCAGGCCAGCGGCCTGGGCTGGATCGCGGCGCTGCCGTGGGACCAGGCCCCGGCCACGCTGCGCTCCCGCCCGCTCGGGCAACTGGAACCGCTGGGCGGGGACGAGCCCGGCGTGTCGGTCGCGGCCGAGCGTACGCTGGTGCACGGGGCCGAGTACCTGGGCGTGGTGCGCCACTCGGAGGGCTTCGCGGCCGAGCAGTTCCAGAGCGTCGGCACGTCGCTGGCGAAAGCGACGCGCTCGCTGCGCGCGCTGGCGCGCGAGATCTCGCGGCCGCAGGACCGGCACACCGAGCGGGGCTTGCGCAACCGGATCGGGCGCTGGCTGCGGCCGAACTACGTCGGGCAGGTGCTCAGCTACGAGTTGCGCCGGGGCGCGGAGCGCAGCTGGGACTTGCAGTTCCACGTCGACACGGACGCGCTGCACGGCCTGCTGGCGGAGTGCTTCGGGCGGACCACGCTCGTGACGAACCGGCTGGACTGGACGGCCGCGCAGGTGGCACGGGCCTACAACGGGCAGCAGCACGTGGAGCGGGTTTTCCGGGGCCTGAAGGGCGGGGACTGGCTGGGCTGGGGGCCGCTGCACCACTGGACCGACTCCAAGATCCGCGTGCATGCGTTCTACTGCCTGCTGGGGGTCTCGCTGCTGCAGTACCTGCACCAGCAGGCCCAGGCGGTCTGGCCGAGCCTGACCATGGAAGGGCTCAAGCACGAGTTGGGGCAGATTCAGCGCATCGATCTGCTGTATCCGCGGCTGGGCGAGAAGGGACCGCCGCGGGTCGCGACCGTGATGTCCAAGCAGACCCTGACGCAGACTGCCCTGGCCTCCGCGCTGCAACTCGACGAACTGCTCAAAGCAGACCGTGGGTAATACAGCCCGCCTGCGCCTAACCACCGCCGTATCAATGCGTTACAATTGCGGATTCTTGCCTCCCCGTAAACTACCGCTAGTGATCCATCCCGGATCCGACTTGGTGTTGACGGCTGCCTGAGGCCCGTCTCAGGGCACCGGGACTAGCGCGGCGATTCGGCACGGAGCGCCCGAGCCCCTCCCGATCTTCATCGGAAATGCCAGCAGAAATGCTCCGCGGCCTGGGACGCCCTCGAGGCTCGCGACATTCTCCAAGACAGGGATCGAGTTGCTGGCAAGAAGCTGGTGCGCTGTGAAATCAGTCGAGTCGCCGGTGTCGATGCTGGCTGTGTCGATTCCAACTGCCGTGATTCCGCGGTCCACGAGCCACTGGGCGGCTGCGGTGGAAACACCGGGAAAATGCAGGTCGTTGGCCGTGCCGATCGTGTCATCGCCGAGATACTCGAGGGTGTTCGGCCAGCGCTGGCTCCAATCCGTCCGGAACACCACGATCATGCCCGCCTCGATCTCCCCGAACTTGGCCTCGTGGGCTTCCAAGTCCGACGGACCGGCTGCGTAGTCTCTGTTCGCCTGGCAGTGGTTGCGGATATCGACAATCGCTAGCGGTCCCATAAGCCTGTCAAGCGTCACGGCCCCGACCGTCTCCTGGCCCTCGGAGAAATGGATCGGCGCGTCGAGGTGCGTGCCCGTGTGCTCGCTCATCTGCAGGTCGTAGCTGCTGTAGAAGTAGCCTCCCGGTTGCGGGCCCCAGGCTGTCCGCACGTGCTGGAACGGCTGGCCCGTCGGCCAGAACACGGTCTCGTCGTCGAATGGATGGGTCAGGTCGACGATCCGGTAGCCGTCGAACGGATCCGACCTTGTCTCCGCGGGCGGCGCGCTGCAACCGGGGATCAAGGCTAGCACGGCTGCTGGGAGTGAGAAGCTCCAAAGTTTCATGTGACGAGTGTAAGGCTGTCGCGGTGCCGTGAGCCAGGCCTCCGCGCCGCGCTAGGCTAGACGGAGAATGCCGCTTTCGACCAATTCGGTTGCGTTGCGGGACCGGTTGATCTTCGCGATGGACGTGCCGGACGCCGCGTCCGCGAGAGCACTGGCCGCCGCGCTCGGTGACAGCGTCTCGTTCTACAAGCTTGGGCTCGAATTGTTCATGGATGAAGGGTACTTTCGATTCCTCGAATGGCTGGTCTCTGAAGGCAAGAGCGTTTTCGTGGATCTGAAGTTCTTCGACGTGCCGGCGACCGTCGGCCGGGCCGTGCGACGGTTGAACGGCCGAGGCGTGACGTGCTGCACGGTGCATGGAAACGACGCGATGCTGGAGGCCGCCTGCGCAAATCGCGGGGAAGTCAAGATCCTCGCCGTGACGGCGCTGACGAGCCTTGACCGCGGGGACCTTGATGATCTCGGATTCGACTGCGATCCTGGCGAGCTAGTGCTCTCGCGGGCCAGGCGTGCCCTTGAGCTCGGGTGCGATGGCGTGATCTCGTCGGGTCTTGAGGTGCCAGCGCTGCGCGAGCATGTCGACAATCGGCTGATCGTCGTCACGCCCGGTATCCGCCCGGTGGAGAACCGTCCGGCCGATGACCAGAAACGCACCGTCGACGTACGGCAGGCCTTCACGAACGGCGCCGACCACATTGTCGTCGGACGGCCTATCCGCAATGCGTCTGACCCGCGCGTAGCCGCGGAAGGAATTCAACGGACGATTGCGGAGGTCTTCTCGTCCGCCTGACCTCGGATTCGAGCGGGCCCTTCCGCTCTCCGCGCAGTTGAGCCGTGCGCAACTGTCAAAACGACACCTGGCGCGGGACCCTTGATCCGCCGTCCAGGCGCACCCTTGATTTCAATCGAGCCCGAGTTCGCGTGCTAAGCCAACCCGCTTCAACTTCCCGCTCGGCCCCTTGGGGATCCCATCTACAAAGAGGATCTGCCGGGGCACCTTGAATCCGGCAAGGCGCTCTGCGGCGAATTCGCGGACCTGACGTTGCGTCAGGTCAAATCCTTCCTGCAGCACGATAGCCGCCGCGATCTCTTCGCCGAGCTTCGGGTGCGGAACGGCGAAGGCGACGGCTTGCGCTACTGCCGGGTGCTCCAGCAGCGCCTCGTCGATCTCGCGGGGAGAGATCTTCTCCCCTCCGCGGTTAATCAGTTCCTTGAGCCGCCCGGTGATCGTGAAGTAACCGTCAGCGTCCCGGAATCCCTGGTCGCCGGTTCGAAACCAGTCTCCGCTGAAGGCTGTGGCGTTCGCTTCCGGGTTGTCGACGTAGCCGCCCATGATATTGGCACCCCGAACGACGACTTCTCCGGTTTCGAATGGGTCCAGAAGCTCTCCCGACGCGTCCATCACGGCGGCCTCCGGGCCGGCAGCGATCCCGACCGTGCCGGGTTTTCGCTCGAGGGGAGCCAGCGGATTGCTTGTCATCTGGTGCGCTGCCTCTGTCATGCCGTACGACTCGATTACCCGGGAGCCGAACGTATCCTCGAGCGATGCCAGGACCGTTGGTGCCAGCGCGGCGGACGATGACCGAATCAGCCGAAGCCGGCCGAGTGCCAAACTCGCTCGATTGCGCGCCGCACGTTGCAGGATCGCCTGGTGCATCGTCGGCACGGCGCTGTACCAAGTGGGCTGCAAGCTGTCGAGCCAATGAAAGAACCGCAAGGCCTGGAAGCCGGGAGTAGCCACCACTTCGGACCCTGCGCAGAGCGACGAAAGCAGCGCTCCGACCAGCCCATGGATATGAAACAGCGGCATAACGTTCAGGCACGAGTCCCCGGGCGACAGTCGCAGCGTCCTAGCGATATTACGCGCGGAGGCTGTCAGGTTCGCGTGGGTTAACGGGACGAGCTTCGGACTGGCAGTCGTTCCGGATGTATGTAGCAGCAGAGCCGGGTCGTCACTGGTCGCTGGCCCGGGCCTGGCAGGCCTCGCGCCGCTCCCCGGAGGGAGACGGAAGCTGCCCGCCCCCGCTTTGGGTGCCAAGTGGAGGATCGGGATCCCAAGTTCGCTTGCGGCCGTTGTCGCAGCTGATTCGCTATCGGAATCGACGATCAGAGCCTTGGCGTGGAGACTCTCCAAGCTGCTCCGGAACTCGTGCTCGAGCAAGCCGGGATGGAGCGGCGCCGCTGCCGCCGCCGAAGCGACGCCAGCGAATGCGGCTGCCATGTGGGGGCCGTTCTCCAACACCAAGGCGACGGCGTCACAGCGTCCTATCCCCCAGCTGTTGAGGGCCGTCTGCGTGGAATCGACTTGTTCCCTGAGTTGGCCGTAGGTCAGCTGCGCCCCGTCTGCAGACCGCAGTGCAGGCAACTCCGCGGGGTGTCCGAGGATCAATTCAGGTACGGTTGCGGGTCGAGTTTGGTCTGCGAGCAGCATCGGTTCTCAGTTGGGCGTGGCTCGCCCTAAACCAAGTAAGTGTAGTCGTCGAGCACACGCGAGCAAGTCGCTAGCACGTCATGCTCTGCTGTGTCGCCAATTTGGCCGGACTCTTTGCGGTCGGCCAGGCGCCGCGCGATTGCTTCGCGCAACGATTCCGGATCGTGGCCGGTACTGCCCAGGACGTCTCGAACCCGGTCGCCTCGGACCGGCTGGCCGATGGTCAGTCGACCGTCCGGCTCGATTCCGACATGGAGCTCATTCACCACTCCGAACAGGTTATGCATGTCGCCCAGAGTCTCCTGGTAGGCTCCGAGAAGCAAGAACCCGAGGTAATAGGGCTCGCCGGGCCTCATCTCGTGCAATTCCAGCGATTCCTTGAAGTGCTTGGTATCCACGAAGCGATCCACCGTGCCGTCCGAGTCGCAAGTGATATCGCACAACACTCCCCGCTCGGTTGGCACTTCGTCGAGCCTGTGGATCGGAAGGACAGGGAAGAGCTGGTCGAATGCCCAGAAATCTGGAAGAGACTGGAACATCGAGAAATTGCATACGAATTTCGATGCCATCCTGCGGTCGAGATCCTCGAATTCCTGCGGGCGGTTCTTCATCACCCGCGAAAGGCGCGCGACCTGCCCGCAGATATCCCAATAGAGCCATTCACCCTTGGCCTTGTCTCGCAGCCCGAGGTAGCCGAGCTCGAACATCGAATTCATGTCGCTGCGCTGCTGAACCGCGTCGTGGTAGCGCTCGCGGAAGTTCTTCGCGTTGATTCCCTTGGCAAGATCGGCTAGCTCGAGCACCGGCTGGGCATCTGACTCGATCGCTTCGACGACATCGCCGCCGACCGGACCCGGTTTCACCACCTTGCGCACGTCCGCTACAAGCATTGCGTGATAGGCGACCATCGCGCGACCATGCTCCGTCACGATTGTCGGGGCTGGCACCTCTTCGCTGGAGCACACTTCGCCGACCCCGTACACGATGTCGTTCGCGAACTCCTGGACCGAGTAGTTCATCGAGAACTCGCTGGCCGTGCGCGAGCCGTCGTAGTCCACCCCGAGCCCGCCTCCCACGTTCAGGTACTCGATGTCGAAGCCCAAACGGCGGGTCTTCGCGTAGACTCTGGCAGCTTCCTTGAAGGCGAACTTGGCCCGGCGGATGTCATTGATCTGGGACCCAATGTGGAAGTGCAGCATCTTGAGCTGGTCGTGAGCTCCGGCTTGCTCGATCAGTGCCAGAGCCTGCACCAAGCCGACAGTGCCCATCCCGAACTTGGCGAATTCGCCTCCCGATTCCTCCCATTTGCCGCTGCCGCGAGAGTTCAGCTTGACTCGTATGCCCAGCAGCGGCTTCACATCGAGCGCTTGGGCCAATTGCAGGGACATGCGCAGGTCTTCCAGGTCTTCGACAACGATCACTGCCCGGCGTCCGAGACTTTCCGCGAGCATGGCGAGCCGCAGATACAGTTCGTCCTTGAGGCCGTTGCACGTGATCAGCGCGCCTTCGGCCAGCGGCATGGCGAGAGCCGCTACCAGCTCGGCCTTGCTTCCAACCTCTAACCCGTAGTTGTAGCGCTGGCCAGATGACACCAAGCGCTGAATCACCTCCGCCTTCTGGTTGACCTTGATTGGAAAGGCTCCGATGTGGCGGCCGCCGTAGCTGAATTCCTTGATTGCCAGCGCGAAGGCCTCGTGCAGCGAGCCTAGACGCTCGTCCAAGATCTGAGGAAAGCGCAATAGCAGCGGTAGACTTTGCTGGTTCCGGACCTGCTCGCAGACGATTTCGAAGACGTCGATAGCGAGGCCCGGAATCCGATGCGGCGCCACGGTCAGGTGGCCTTTGCCGTTGATGCCGAAGTAGTCAAATCCCCAGTTGGCAATGCCGTATATCTTCGAGACCTCGTCTACGTGAGACTCGGTGCGTGGAGCGCTGACTACAGTTGAGACGTTTGCACGCATGCCAAGACCCGGATTCTCATTGTTTCACGGGCCGTCTCGGCGTCCAGGAGACGGTTACTTGAACAACGCGTCGAACGCGGACCGGGCGCCAGTCTGCTTGTTGGCGCCGCCACGTGCTGTCAGATTCACGGATGTCCTGGGCTCGAAGTAGCCGCAGAAGTTCGCGCTCTCCTTGTCGCTGACCCATTCTGCTTCCGGCTCCGAGCACTGGTTGTTGCGGGCTGGGTCGAAGAAACGACAGTGGACGCACGAATGCAGATCCGCTCCGCAACCAACGCAGGTGTCCCGCCGCTGGACTTTCTCGCGAGCCATCAGGCGCAGTGCATGCCCGCAGCGATAGCAGGAAAGTGCGAGTTCAGGCATAATGACGTGCTGGCTCAGATTACCATGAGTTCCCTCTGCCGTCTGCAATGGATCGCGGTAGTTGCTTTCGTCGGCGGCCTCCTCGCGTGTGGCGGGAAGATGCCGGCGACCCACTATTACGCCCTTGACCTGCCAGCCCCCTCCCCGGCCGAGGCACGTCTCGAACACACCGCCGTCCTGATGCCGGTTCGCGCAGGCCAGGTCATTGGCCAGGGGAGGATCGTGTACCGCCAGTCTCCGGAGGAGGTTGGGTTCTACGAGTACCATCGCTGGGCCGAAGACCCGGAGGATAGCGTCGCCTCGGCGCTGATCCGCGAGATGCTGGCGCGCGGCACATTTTCGACGGTCGTGCCCTTCGACGGCCGGACGAAGGCCGACTTTGCCTTGCGCGCGGAGCTTCGTCGTCTTGAGGAAATCGACTATGGCGGACCGGTGCGGGCGGTCTTCGAGATCTCGCTGGAACTGGTCAACGCTGGAACCCAGGCCGTGGACTGGTCATCGACCGTCTCAATCACCGAGGATGTGCCCCTAAGCGAAGTGCGGTCCGTCGTTTCGCGCATGAGCGCTGCCGCCCGGCAGGGTATCCAGCAGCTGTCCGAGCAACTCGACCGACACTTGCGATCCGGCGACTAGATCTCGCCTGAGGCGCTGGCTTGGAGGGTTGGAAGCCCCGGGCCTGGACCGGCGGGAACGACTCAGGGCTGCGCTAGACTGATGCGCATGATCGGATCGGCGAGACTTGGCGCCATCGTCGTCGCATCGGTGGCAGTGACGATTTTGGCACTTGCCCCGGGATGTGCCCCGCCGGATGCCGAGGCCCCGATGGTGAGCCGCTTCGCGGCCGATGTCGATCTCGAGCTGCCGTGGCCGGAATACCCCAGGCCGCAAATGATCCGCGGCCGCTGGCTCAACCTCAACGGTTCCTGGGACTACGCTCTGGCAGCCAAGGACGCGGCCCAGCCGGAGGAGTTCGACAGCGAGATCCTGGTGCCGTTCCCGATCGAGTCGACGCTTTCGGGCGTCGGGTCCAGCCCAGGCGCCGACCAGCGCCTTTGGTACCGCCGAACATTCGAAGTTCCGCCGGAATGGGGCGGCGAGCGGGTACTGCTTCACTTCGGTGCGGTCGACTGGCACGCTACGGTCTACGTCAACGGCGAGAAGGCCGGGGAGCACAAGGGCGGGTACACGCCTTTCAGTTTCGATGTGACCGACCTCCTCGGCGACCGTTCCACGCACGAGCTTGCGGTGTCGGTGTGGGACCCGACGGACACCTGGACCCAGGCGCGTGGCAAACAGGTAACCGATCCGCTAGGAATCTGGTACACGTCGGTCACTGGAATCTGGCAGACCGTCTGGCTCGAGCCTGTTCCAGCGCAATCGATTGAGTCGCTCTCCGTCGCTCCGGATCGCCAGGCCGGTGGGGTCAGGATTCAGGTCGATTCGCGCGGCGGATGCGAAGGTTGCAATGTGCGTCTTCGCGCTTACCGCGAGGGGGCTCTGGTTGGCGAGGCTACTGGTAGCGCCGGAAGTGAGGTGCTGCTAGCCGTCGAGGCTCCGCAGCTGTGGTCGCCGGACCAGCCGAATCTGTACGACCTGGATGTCGTGCTGGCCAGCAGTGACGAGGATCTCGATCGCGTGAACAGCTATTTCGCGATCCGTGACATCGCTCTCGGCAAGGATTCGCGGGGCTTCACAAGGCTCATGCTCAATGGGGAGCCGGTCTTCATGTTCGGGCCCCTGGACCAAGGCTGGTGGCCTGACGGGTTATATACTGCGCCGACTGACGAGGCGCTGCGATACGACATCGAAGTGACCAAGGCACTTGGATTCAACATGGCTCGCAAGCACGTCAAGGTCGAGCCTGCGCGGTGGTACTACCACTGCGATCGCCTGGGGCTGATCGTTTGGCAGGACATGCCGAACGGCAACTTGCGCAGGGGCACTCCCAACAATCTGCGCGTGCGTCCGGAAGACGAGTCTGACGCAGCCCGGCCGGCCGATTCGGCCACTCAATTCGAAGCGGAACTGGCCGAACTCGTCGACACCTTCGCATTCTTCCAATCGATTGTGATGTGGGTCCCGTTCAACGAGGGCTGGGGTCAGTACGATGTGGCCCGGATCGACCAGTTGATTCGCGAGCGGGATCCCACGCGCCTGGTCAACGCGACCAGCGGCTGGACGGATCGCGGCATCGGCGACGTCTTCGACGCACATATGTACCCGGGACCGGGCATGGAGCGCGTTCCCCCGGAGCGAGCCACTCTGCTAGGCGAGTTCGGCGGACTCGGATGGCCCGTGGACGGCCACTTGTGGTGGACAGACAGGCGGAACTGGGGCTACCGCACCTACTTCAGTCGCGAGGATTTGAACGCCAAGTACGGCGAGGTCGTCGGCAATCTGGTCGGGCCGCGTTCACTGGGCTTGGCCGCAGCCGTCTATACCCAGACAACTGACGTCGAGGGCGAAGTGAACGGCCTGATGACGTACGACCGCGAACTGGTCAAGTTCGACGCGGACCGGCTCAACGCCTTGCATGACCTCATCTATGCATCCGAAGGAGTGGCCAAGCCGCTGCTGCTGACTTCCGAGCACACCCCCCAGCAATGGGAATACCGGATGTCCGCACCGGACGGCGACTGGGCTGGCTCGGACAGCGCTGACGGGTGGCAGGCCGGCGCTGGGCCATTCCAGTCCGGAAACAATCTGAACTTCCCTACCGGCACCCGCTGGGAGAGCGGGCCAATCTGGATCCGCACGGCGTTTGACTTGGAGGTAATCCCGGACAATCTCTGGATCGAGACTTACCACGCGGTCGATAGCGGGGCGGTCTACCTTAACGGCGAGATGATCCTGGACTTCGAAGGCACGCGTCCCGGCGGGCGTCACTACCATCACATGGATATGAGCGCGCGTGCGGACCTGCTTCGGCCGGGGCGCAACGTCTTGGCGGCGACCGGGGAGTATGCCGAGGCGTTGCGGGGTCTCGACTTCGGGCTCTACACAGTGGAGTAGTTCCGGATTGCCGCGCTGTTCAGTCGGCCAGTCGTCCCAGCGGGCGGATGTCCTGGCGCAGGCTATTGCTGAATGACTTGGCCTGCTGCGTGAGCCGTTTCACTACATCAGCGTGCTTGTCGGCTACATCGTGCGTCTCGCTTGGGTCCCAGTGCAGGTGGTACAGCTCTGCCGGTAAGATTTCGATACCGTCGTTGTCCTCGCTCGCCTCGGTCCGGAGATGCAGTTTCCAGGGGCCGGATCGAACGGCTCTCAACAGCGGGTCGTTTTCCCGCGGGCCGTCTTCGGCCTTGTATCGGAAACTACCCTCAAAGAAATACAGTGCTTCGTGCCCGGTCGCTTTGTCCGGGTCTTCCCACATGGGGCGGAGATCCCGCCCGTCCACCGTGCGGTCCCGCGGCGGCTCTCCGCCCGACAGGGTTGCCAGCGTGGGGAAGATGTCCATGATCGAAGTGACTTCGGAGGTCACCGACCCCGCTGGGATGCGTTGGGGCCAGCGGAGGATCGCAGGCACGCGAATGCCGCCCTCGAAGACAGTGCCCTTGCTGCCCCGCAGCAGGCCGGCCGATCCCGAATCAATGCCATAGCCCGCCCAGGGCCCGTTGTCCGAGGTGAAGATCACGAGCGTTCTCTGATCGAGGCCGAGTTCCTCCAGGGCGTCCAGGATGCGTCCTGTCTGATGGTCGATCTCTTCGATCACATCCCCGTAGAGCCCCCGCAGCGAGCGGTCGTGGAAGGCCTCGCCCGGGAAAAGCGGCACGTGTGGCGTCGCATGCGCGAGATAGACGAAGAACGGTTGGTCGCGGTTGTCGCGAATGAAGTTGATCGCACGGTCTGTGTAGGCTTCGGTCAGCAACTCCTGCTGGGGGTTGTGTTCAATGACCGATTCGTTCTCAATGAGCGGAAGGGGCGGGAACCAGTCGACCGGGTAAGTCTCGTCCGACTGCGCGAAACCCGTGTAGGCGGTTCGCTCGCGGGTGACCCGCATGCGCTCGCTTTCGTCTTCGCGCCGGACAATCTTCGGGTGAAACGGCCACATGTCGTTCGAATAGGGCAGGCCGAAATAGGATCCGAACCCGTTTCGGGTTGGCAGGAACTCCGGAGCGTCGCCTAGGTGCCATTTCCCGAGCATCGCGGTCGCGTAGCCACGATCCCGGAGCAATTCCGCGATCGTGATCTCGTTGGGATGAATGCCCGTGCGGGCACGCGGAATGTGGTTGAACATCAGGCTGTTGCGGGGAGGGTAGGTCCCCGTCAACAGCGCTGCCCTGGCTGGGCCGCAGAACGGCTGGGCATAGAAATCCGTGAATCGCAGGCCTTCCGAGGCCATACGGTCGATCCGGGGCGTCCGGATGTAGGGGTGGCCTTGGACCCCTAGATCCCCGTATCCCATGTCGTCGGCCAGAATCACGACGAAATTCGGCAAATCGGAGCCTGCTGCTGCCGGAGCTAGCAGCGAAACGAGTGCCAGGACGAGCCCAGTGAGATGCTTCATGCGCGATCCTCCATTGTTGCGCGACATCACGCAGTTGCGCGACGCGCTGCCTGCCCGCCATCGTTTGCCGGACCGGCACAGCATGGGTCATGCCAGGGTCATTTGAAGCCCGGGACGCCATTGTTCCGCAGGTCCGGACCCGCCTTCTCTATGGACGGTTCCGCCCAATTCGAGACCGTTCCGTGGGAGCGAGGTGTTCCGAATCGGGCGAAAACGGCCTCCGGGCCTGTGCATGATCGAAATCCCTTCGTGGCGGTGGGCCGGTTCGCTCAGGCTGGCCCCGAGAGTACCTAGTCGGTGGGCACGTAGCCGCAACAGCAGCACCTAGCCAGGAATTGAAACGAAATTTGTATTACACTTTTTTCGTGCTTCTTGCATGGTAGCGTTCGCAATGAAGAACATCACCATCACCTTATCGGAGGACTTGTCTCGATGGCTCCGGATCAAGGCGGCTGAAGACGGCCGTAGCGTATCCAGATGGCTTTCTGAGCTGATCGAAGGGATGCGTAGCAATGAAGACGATTACGAGATCGCGATGAGTCGCTACCTGGCAATGAAGCCACGCAGGCTGGACTGGCCCGGCCGTAGCATGCCGACTCGTGAGGAATCGCATGACAGGTCCGGTCTTCGGTGACACCAACGCCTTTGGGTACCGGCACGATCTGTCGGGCCCAGCCAAACAGGCGCTCGCAAGACGGGAAATCGGATTGCTTGTGCGCACTCGGACAGACCCTCTGAGCTATCAGGTGCTCCAAGAACTGTATGCGCCCCTCACTCGTTCGAGAGGACAGAGCTTCGGACGGTCGGGGGCGCGCGACATCGTCGAAGCGCTCTCGGTCTGGCGGCCGATTGAGATTGACCGTGCCATTCTGCACCGAGCCTGGCTAGCCGAAGAACGCTATCAGATCTCCTGGTGGGACCTGCTCATCGTTGCTGCCGCACAGGTGTGCGCATGCCAGGTCCTGTTCACCGAGGACTTGCAGGACGGGCAAGTGTTTGACGGGGTGCGCGTTGTCGATCCGTTCGCATCACCCAGCCGGAGGCCGCGGCAGGTTCTCGAGACGCTCTCATGAGATGCCGCCCCCGCCCCGCGTTAGTAATTCGCCGCTCGATCCTCGTTCCCCACCTTCAACGTTGACTGCGGCGTCCGGGTTACCACCACCGACTCGCTAAACGTCACCGATGCCTCGACATCCTCCCCTGCTGCATGAGTCACGTCCAGCCCCGCGTCCGAGGTGACCGCCGCGCTGCTCCCAGCTGGCGGCGCATCGACCTGCTGCATGCTGTCGACGAATCCCGCGCCGATTCCCCTAAGGGCGAGCGCAGAAACGACTTCCTGATCTGGAAGTGGGTTGACCTATCTATAGACTCGGCATTGCCTCTGTGAAAGCGAAACATATACGACGAATCCTCGAGTAGCGTCCACTTCCACTGATGGTTCTTGCATTACTGCCAGTGTCTGATAGTGACGTCTGCCAATGATACAACTGCTGCAACGAACGAAAGGACCGGGCAATCCGCGTGGCAGCTTTGTTCTCCAGACAAGTTGCGCACTGCTGAAAGCGCTCGCCAGTGCAACAATGTTCCCCGGTCCTCCTCAAATGCTCGTGCGTTGCTCAAGAAAGTTCGGAAACGGTCTTGACAAGGGCTCTTGGCGAGTATAGCGTGGGCTTGCGTCTGTTATAACAGATTGCAGGAGGATTCAACGAACATGTTATCTCAGGGATTTCGGCTCGCGATTCTGACGTTGTGTGCCGTGTCGCTCGCAGTGGCGCAGCAAAGCACGGGAACGATTTCCGGCACCGTGGCGGATCAAGCAGGGGGCGTCGTGCCTGGAGCGCAAATCGAGGTGCGCAACACCGCCACGAATGCTGTCTTCGCGACTTCGTCCAATGAGAGCGGCTTGTACGTCGCTCCCGGCATGGCGGTGGGGAACTACGAGATCGCGGTGGAATCGGAGGGGTTCCGACGCACCCTGCGCTCGGGAGTCACATTGCAGGTCGGCCAGAACGCAGAAGTTGATGTCACGCTTGAGATCGGTCAGGTGACGGAAGTCGTCGAGGTTGTCGGCCAGGCACCGCTGGTGGATACCGGCGGCGCAACCATTGGCGAGGTCATTGAACGGAGACGTGTATTGGACCTTCCAATTAACGGGCGCGGAGCGCTAGCTTTGACGATGTTGACTGCGGGCGTGATTTCGAACGCGGGTCCCACCAATTCGGGATTCGGTGATCGGGGCATCCAGCTGTCGTCAATTTCAATTAACGGCAGTCCGAACTCGATGAACGCCCAGATGCTTGACGGAAACAACAATATTCTCAGTTACGTCGGCGAAGTGGGCGTGCCGATTGCCGTTGACTCTGTCGAGGAATTCAAGGTACAGAGCGGGACCATGTCGTCCGAGTTCGGCTACACCGCCGGCGGCGCGATCAATCTGGTGACTAGGTCGGGAACCAATCAGATTCATGGCACCGCGTACGAATTCCTTCGCAACGACGCGATGGATGCGCGCAATACCTTCGCCTCGACGAAGCTGCCGCTCCGCTACAACCAATACGGGGCCTCGGTCGGCGGACCGTTGATCAGGAACCGAACGTTCGGGTTCTTCAACTGGGAGGAATACCGGCTCGGCCGCAGCAGCCCAAGGATCCTCACCGTGCCGGTCCCGGACTTCCTGCAGGGGAACTTCTCCGAATTGCGCACCGCGCAAGGTGATTCGATCCCTATCTACGACCCGGACACCACCCGTCCCAATCCAAACGGTGGCGGTCTGGTCCGCGACCAGTATCCAGGCAACCGAGTGCCAGCAGCGAAATTCGATCCCGTCTCGCAGAACGTGATCCCGTGGTATCCCGCTCCGAACAAAGCGCCATCAAATCAGTACACGTTCAGTCGGAACTTCCAAGACGCCGGAGTCCGCCGGGTGAACTGGTCGCAGTGGAACCTCAAGATCGATCACCGGTTCGGTGACAAGAACTCGATGTTTGCTCGGTACACATCGGCGAGGCACAAGCCTTCCGGCGACAACGTCTTCACCGATCCCAATGTCGGACGCAACCGCGACGACGACCAGACCAACCGCAATTTCGTGATTTCGGACACGCACACGTTTACGCCGACGCTTATCAACAGTCTCCGAGTGGGTACGAGCCGCCAGCTCTTCCTGTTCGAGACGGTCGGCAAGTACCTCGGCTATGCCCAGAAAATCGGTCTGCCGGACAGCGTGCCCGCGGACCAAGTGCCCGACATCAACGTCAGCCCTTACCCGCGAATCGGTGGAGGCGCGCTCGGCAAGAGGACTTCGCTCAACTGGGACATCCAAAACATGGTTACCCACATCAGCGGGAACCACACCTTCAAGTACGGTCTGAACGCCCGGGACCTGTACGGAGGGAATCGCCAGGGAGGAGCGTTGTCCGGCTTCTACCAATTCACTGGCTTGACTACAAACCCCCAGGCGCCCGCGGGTACGGGATTCAATCTCGCCCAGTTCCTTACCGGCGACGTCTCGAGGGCCGGCATCGATCGCATCCTGGGCAACTCCTGGCACGGCTTCAACTGGAGCGCCTTCGTCCAGGACGACTGGAAAGTGCGCCCCCGCCTGACCATCAATCTCGGCCTGCGGTGGGACTTCCAGCAAAAGCCCTACGAGCGCAATAACGGCCAAATCAACTTCGACCCGAACTGTACCGAGCCCTCTACAGGGCTTCGGGGCTGCGTGGTGTACGCGGGCGTTGACGGCCAGCCCAGAACTTTCATGGACGAGGACTACAACGACTTCGGTCCCCGGATTGGCTTCGCATACGACCTCAGCGGACAAGGCAAGACGGTTCTCCGAGGCGGGTACGGCGTCTACTACGCATCGATCTTCTACCGCCACTTCACCGGGGACATCAACTTGTTCTCGCGGACGCGGACCAACTTCACGACGTCCACCCCGGGAGAGAAGGCGTTCCAGTTCGCCGGAGGCTTCCCGCGTCCATTTGATGAGACTCCGGGCACTTCTGCCGGCCCCGGTGGACGCCTCGGCCAGAGCGTTTCCTTGCGCGAACCAGACCCTACCACGCCGATCACGCAGCAATGGAACTTATCGGTCCAGCATCAGACGGGCGAGTGGTTCTTTGACGTGGCATACGCGGGTAACAAGGGCAATCACTTCACAGGCGCCGGTTACGACTTGAACCAAGTGGACCCCCAAACGCGCTTCTCGTTGCAACAGGCCCTGAGGGACCGCGTACCGAACCCGAACGCGGGACTCGTGCCTGGCGGACTCGGCGGCAACACGGTGCTCTATGAGCAGACCCTCAAGGAATTCCCCCACTACTCTTCGGTCGTGATCAGGAATCCTAGGCTCGGAAACTACCTGTCGCACCAGTTGCAGGTCAACGTCAAGCGCCCGCTGAAGGACGGCCTCCTGCTGCACTTCGCGTTCACCGGCGGCAAGAAGATCAGCGATTCGACGCACGTGCCCGTGAACTTCGGCGCGGTCGAGCAGACGAACGAGAACGGCTTCCAGAACGGCCTCTACGACCGTCAGCTCCAGCGGTCCATCGATCCGACCGACGTGGCCAAGAGGGCGGTCCTCAGCATTCTGTATGAACTGCCGTTCGGGAGGGAAAGGTCGAGCAGCTTGAAGAAGCTCATCGGCGGCTGGCAAGTCAACATGATTGGCGTCATGCAGGACGGACTCCCGCTGATCATCCGCGGAGCTAGTAACTTCCAGGCGAACCGACCGAATTCGACTGGCAAGAGTGCGAAACTGAGCAATCGCACTGTCGACCGGTGGTTCGATACCAGCGCGTTCGTCAACCCGCCCAACTTCACGTTCGGGGACGTAGGCCGAGCCCTGCCCGACGTGCGGGCACCCGGTACCTTGAACTTCGATCTGTCTATGATCAAGGACACGTATATCGGCGAGCGGGTGAACATCCAGTTCCGTGCAGAGGCCTTCAACTTCCTCAACCACGTGAACCTGGCCGGCCGGAACGGCGTGAACACGGCCTTCAGGCCGGGCGCAGACGGGTTGAACTCGTCCGCGACATTCGGCACGATCGTGAGCGCCCGAGACGCTCGCGTGATCCAGTTCGGACTCAAGGTGATTTTCTAGGAGCGGGAGGCGTTTGAAGGCTCCATCGGGGTTTGCAGACGGCAGCCAAATCGGGTGAAATGGAATTGAACATGGGGAAGTCCAACGAAGCCGGCACTCTGGTGAGACTCGGTGCGATAGCCCTCCTCGCCTCGATCCCGGTGCACCTGATCGCGGCCGCGCCAGGTACCGGACCGAGTCTGTCGCCAGAGGCCGAGGCCAGAGCGGAGGAGGCTCATCGGTCGGGACGGCAGCCCGGTGCGTCAGCGTCCGCCGTCGCCGAGGCGGTCACTGTCCAAGCGGCCGGCCTGCGACCCGCTTCCGCGTTGGATGCTCCGGTGTCGCGCCGCAACTTCATCGACGAGGCAATCTTCTCGAAGATGGAGCGGGACGGCGTGCCGCACGCGGGGCTGGCCAGCGATGGAGAGTTCATGCGTCGCGCGTACCTCGACCTGATCGGCCGGATCCCCACCTTGGAAGAAGTCCTGGCCTTCGGGACCGACTCCGGGACCGACAAGCGAAACGAGTTGCTGGACCAGCTGATCGGCGGCGAGGAGTTTGTCGAGCGCTGGTCCTATTTCTTCGAGGATCTGTTCCGTGCGGGCAACCGCATGGGGCACGGCAAGAATCTCTTTCGCTTCTGGACACGGGAATGGCTGACGCTGGACCGGTCCTATGCCGACGTCGTGAGGGACCTGCTCACCCATGGCGGAAAGAGCAGCCACTCGTCGCCTGGAGCCCTCTACTTCGCACGCGACTTTGTCAAGGCTAAGGACGACCCCGACGAAGCCGACGCCCATGATCTCGTGAACCGCGCCGATTCCATCGACGAGTTCACGATCACCTACGGCAAGGCATTTCTCGGGATCAATCTCGGGTGCATCTCGTGCCACGACGGTGCGAACCACCTGGAGCAGGTCAACCTCTACATGACCGGGAAGACCCGCGAGGACTTCTTCCGGCAGGCTGCCTTCTTCGGCAAGACCCGCATGATCATGAACTGGGAGAACGGCTTCCAGGCGAACACGGAATACACAGTGGACGATGTGGAGCCTGGGTACCCAACCGAAAGCGAGAGCATCGTAAGGGTGCCTCGCAGAGGCGGCTCCAACGCTCCCAAGTTCATCCTGGACGACCAACCGGCGCTTCCCGGCGAGATGCCGAGGGACGCGTTGGCCCGACTATTGACGGGCCATATCCAGTTCTCGAGAGCCACGGCCAACCGAATCTGGGCGGAACTGATGGGTGTCGGGATCGTCGAGCCCCTCGACGGGTTCGACCTCACCCGGTACTACCCGCGCGAGGACCTGCCGGCCGGATGGGAGGTACAGCCCAGCCACCCGCACCTGCTCGACGAACTGGCCCGGGACTTCCAGGAAAGCGGTTTCAGCTTCCGCGACCTCGTGCGCAAAATCACAAGTTCGAGCGCGTATCAGCTGTCGTCGCAATTTCCAAGCGAGTGGAAACCCGAGTACCGCCGCTATTTTGCCCGCCGGAACGTAAAGATGCTGAGCGCGACTCAGTTGCACGACGCTCTGGTTACCGCGACGGCGGTGCCGGGCAAGTACTCGAAAGGGGACGAAGAGGTCGGGATGGCGAGGCAACTCCTGGACCCGGCTTATGTCGGCGCTGAGGTCGCGGAGTTCCTGAGGGCTTTCGGGCAGCAGAGTCGCGACCAGTTCCCGGCTCGCGTGGCGGGTTCGTCCCTGCAGGCCATGTTGATGATGAATTCCACGACAGTGCTCGACCGCGTGCAGTCCGACGGAGCCGGCCGTGTCTCAGAGCTTCTGAAGAACATCGAGTCCGACCGCATCGTTGCTGCAGCGGCTTGGCGCTCGGCGACGGGCGAAGACCCGGCGCCGCGGCAGGCCGATTCCGCGGTCCGCCGGGCGATCGTCGAGAAGCTCTACCTATCGACTCTGTCGAGGCGCCCCGTGCCAAGCGAGATGGATGTGGCCATGGGCGCGCTGGGCGCGGATCTCGCCCAAGGCGCCGAGAACCTCCAGTGGGCGCTGCTGAACAAGCCTGAGTTTCTATTCAACTACTGATCGGAGCGAGAATGAGAGCGCGAGCCATGCCAACTGTTCGAGACTGGGTGCCGACGCGGCGCGACACGTTGCGGCTGGGGGCTGGGAGCCTTCTAGGAGGCATTGTCGGAGATGGGCTTTGGACCAGTAGCGCGCGCGCCGCTGGCCGGTCGAACCCGCGCGCCACGGCACGCTTCGCGATCGTCGTCGAGGCGGCGGGGGCCGTCAGCCACGTCGACACGTTCGATTTCAAGGAGGATGCCGGCACTCAGTCCGACTTCGATGTCCGGCAGGTGCGCAACGGCCTTTACTTGCCCTACCGGCTGTTCCCTCAACTGTCGGAATTGATGGACAGGGTCTCCATCGTGCGCACGTTCAAGAGCCACGAGGTCGTCCATTTCCGAGGCGAGTACTACACCCGGGCAGGCCGTCCGTTGAATCCCGCCCAGGCGGAGGAGATTCCGCCGGTCGGTAGCGTGGTTGCGTCCGAACTGGATGGGCAGAGGCGCGAAAGCGACACGTTCCCCACGTTCGTTAGCTGCAATCTCGGCAATGTCGCGCTGCCGTGCGGGTTCTTGCACCCGCGGTTTTCCGGTCTCGACATCGATGCCGGCGCCGGAGCCGGCAGCGTCGCGGCAACCGGCGAAGCCCTCCAGTTGCTCGAGGAGCGTTTCCGGCTCCTGGGGGACCTGGAGCGGGCGGTGGAGCGCGATTTCAGCTCACGCGGTCCTGCGATGAGCGCTTTCCGCTCGTTCCAGGAAGAGGCGTATCACGTGCTGGGCGACTCGCGCTGGCCAAAGGCCCTCGCATTGGATGCAGCCGAGAAGGAACGCTACGGAGACAACGATGTGGGTCTAGGCTGCCTGCTGGCGCGCAACTTGGTCAAGGCGGATGCGGGCACCCGGTATGTGCATGTCAAGCACGGCGGATGGGACCACCACAAGCGCATCTACGACCATGAGGCAAGCTCCAACCACTATAAGCACTGCAACGACCTGGACCGGGCCCTTTCCAGCCTCTTGCGGGATCTGGAGTCGACGCCTTCACCCCGCGATGCCTCGAAGACGCTGCTCGACGAGACGATCATTGCCGTTCCGACGGAGTTCGGGCGCGTGCCGGGAGCCTTGAACTTGGTGCACGGAAGGCATCACTACAACGAGGTCTATATCGGGTTGTTTGCGGGCGGCGGTGTTCAGGGCGGCCGGGTTATCGGCCGCACCGACGCGGCAGGCGAGCATGCGCTGGAGACCGGCTGGAAGTACGGCATGCAGCCGAAGACGGAGAACATCGTCGCCTCGTTGTACTCCGCGCTAGGGATTGATTGGCGGAAGGAACTAACCGACACCCCGTCCAGGCGTGTTTACCGCTTCGTTGATCCCCTAGGCGCTACGGAACCGTGCATCGACGACGAGATCGAGGAACTGTTCGTCTGATGAAATCGCGGCTGCGCTCGGCGGGCCTTTTAGTTGTCCTGGCCGTGGCGGCTTCGCCACAGTCCGCCGCTGAAGACGGCCTTGGTCGGACCCCGGATGCTCCGGAGGGAATGGTCCCGATTCCAGCGGGTGAATTCACCATGGGCCGGCCGTTTGAGACATCCGACGATGAAACGGGCATGCGGCCCCTCATTCTGCGCGATGACCGACCAGCCCACAAGGTTCGGCTCGACGCGTACTGGATGGATTCCACGGAGGTGACACACGCCGCGTACGCCGAGTTCCTCGCGGCCACGGGGCACCGGGCGCCGTATCACTGGCTGGACGGAAAGATGCCCAAGCGGCTGGCAAGCCACCCGGTTTACAACGTGGAGTGGGCGGACGCCCAGTCGTTCTGCCATTGGAAGGGGAAACGGCTGCCGACCGAAGCCGAGTGGGAGCGGGCGGCCCGCGGCGGCTTGGAGGAAGCCAAGTACCCATGGGGCGACGAAGCTCCCGCTCGTGACAAGGCACGGTACTCGACGCCGAAGGGTACCCAGCCAGTCGGGGGACACCCCGCCAACGATTACGGGTTGCACGACATGGCTGGGAGCGTGGCCGAATGGTGCCAGGACTGGTTCGAACGCACCTACTACTCAACCAGCCCGGCCGAAAACCCGCAGGGCCCGTCCGAAGGGATGTATAGGATCATTCGCGGCGGTGCATGGTCAGACGGACCCGCCCGCATCACGGTGTTCTTCCGGAACTGGGTTCGCCCGAACCAGCGGACGCCGAACCTGGGCTTTCGATGCGTGCGAGACATGCCGTGAAAGCCGACGACTCGCAAGCGTTGACCCCTCGCCGTAAGTTCCTGTCCGGGCTTTTCGGACTGGCGGGAGTCGCTGGCCTTCGCGACCGGCTCTTCGCGGCCGGCAACGCGCCGCTCGAGATCCGCAGCGTTGAACCCGTTGTCATCCGCACACCTCGCGGGGACAAGCCTCCCGAGTGGTATCTCGAAATGCCGCCGGTCGGCCAGGCCACTGGAGGCAGCGGCCTTTGGAATCGCCTCGACCACGCCTCGCCCAGCCGTTTCCGAGGAGCGACCCAAGCTACGCTCGTCAAGATTGTGACGAAGGACGGTCTCGTCGGCTGGGGCGAGTGCCATGCACCTGCCGCTCCCCGAGTCCACGCTACAGTGATCCGCGACCTGCTCGCGCCGATTCTGATTGGCCAGGACGCGCGCCAGGTGGAGCCCCTCTGGGAAAAGCTCTACTCCAGCCAGCGACTCCGTGGCTACGCCACAGGCTTCTTCACCGAGTCGATCGCAGGGGTTGACCTAGCCCTGTGGGACCTTCTTGGAAAATACCTAGGGCAGCCCCTATATCGCATTCTTGGCGGGAGGTACAGAGACTCGATTCCTACCTATTCGGGAATTGGCGGCTCCAGCCCCGAAGCTCTCGGGGAGAACGCGCGCCAGCAGCTCGAGCGTGGATTCTCCGCAGTCAAGATGGGGCTCAGCAAAGGGCCCGGCACCGCGAGCGTGGAGCGCGTGGTCGCTGTTTCGGAAGCGATCGGAGACAGCGGCCAGCTCCTCGTCGACTCGCTGGGGGCGTACAAGGTCCACGAGGCGCGCGCGGTCGGGGCCCGCTTGGACGAACTTCCTAACATCGGCTGGTGGGAGGACGCCCTGCTTCCGGAAGACATCGCCGGATACAGCGAACTCAAGACGGCCCTCAAGACACCGCTATGCGCTGGTGAAACGCTCTCCAACCGGTACCAGTTCCGAGATCTGTTCGGCGCGCGGGCCGTCGACATTGTCAATCCGGACCTGTGCCGTGCCGCCGGAATCAGCGAATGCCGGCGCATCGCCATACTTGCTGATATTCACGGGGTCCTGTTCTCGCCCCACATCAGCACAGGTACTGCGCTGTACTGGGCCGCATCCGTCCATCTCGCGGCGCATCTCCCGAACACAGTGATTATGGAGGGGGGCACCCTTCTCGAACGGCCGTTCGGCAATGGCTTGTTGCGGGAGCCCCTGGTGTCACAACCCGGCCGGGCCCTCGTTCCCGAGCGTCCAGGAATCGGTGCGGAATTTGACGAGCGGGAACTGACCCGTTACCAGGTGCTTTGACGATGCCTGCCAATCTCTTACCCAACGTGCGCTGGCGGATTGCGGCGCTGCTATTCGCCGCCACCGTGATCAACTATGTTGACCGCCAGACGCTCTCGGTGCTGGCTTCGGAAATCACCGGAGAGCTGGGCCTGTCGGACATCGAGTACTCCCAGGTCGTGCAGGTCTTTCTGATCTGCTACGCGGGCATGTACATGGTCTGGGGACGAATCATCGACCGTTGGGGAACCCGCACCGCCCTTGCCGTGTCGATGGTGTGGTGGTCGCTCGCAAACGCAGGCCATGCCCTGTCCCGAGGCGCGCTGGGCCTAGGTGCTTTTCGCGCTCTTCTAGGCATGGGCGAATCGGGCAATTTCATTGCTGCTGAGAAGGCGATCTCGGAATGGTTCCCCCCGCAAGAGCGCGGTTTCGCGAACGGCCTGGTCAACGCAGCGGCGTCGACCGGAGCGATTCTCGCTCCGCCTCTGATCGTGCTGATCTTCACGCAGTGGGGCTGGCGCACAGCGTTCGTGGTCACCGGTGCGCTGGGTTTCGTGTGGCTGGTGTTTTGGCTTCGCTGGTATTGGATTCCCGAGCGGCACCCGCGCGTGACGAGCGAGGAACGCTCCCTGATCGAGTCGGTGCCGGGAGACGTTGACCGCAAGCCCCTGCGCTGGGCCGAGATATTCGGATTCCGCCAGACTTGGGCGCTGTTCCTGGCACGCGTCCTAGCCGATCCGGTTTGGTGGTTCTATCTTTTCTGGCTGCCCAAGTACCTCAGTGACGAACGCGGCTTCAGCATTGTCGCGATCGGCTTGACCACATGGGTGCCGTTCCTGAGCGCCGATCTCGGAGCGATTGCAGGCGGCTGGTTCTCGGGACGGCTGATCCGGCGAGGGATCGCCCCGATTCGCGCGCGCAAGTGGGTCATGCTTCCAGCCGCGGCTGTGATGCCACTTAGCTTGGTCGTGCCTGCCAGCGATTCATCGACGGTGGCCGTGGCCGCGATCTGCGCGGTCACGTTCGCCCATATGGCTTGGAAGACAAACCTCATGACCATGACGAACGATGTTTATCCCACGGCAGTCGTCGGTTCAGCGGCTGGCATTGTGGGACTCGGCAGTTCCTTGGGTGGTGTAATATTCACAGGAATCACGGGATTTGTCGTCGAGAATTACTCCTACACGGCGATCTTCTTTGTCATGGCTTTTCTACACCCCGTGGCTCTAGTTGTACTGAACGCTCTAGCCAAGGGCGATCTTGTGGAAGGGAGCACCGGTTAACCCGAGTGCGTGTGCCAGCGATGCCTCCTACGAATCACGATTCCAAGACCACCTTGTTCCAGCCTGTCGAGCGTCGGAGGGTCTCCGACTCCGTCTACGAGGAATTGCTCCGCGCCATTCTCGATCACCGGTTCCGCCCGGGAGAGAGGCTTGTGATACCAGAGCTCGCCAATGGCCTGGGCGTCAGCCAGATGCCGGTGCGCCAAGCAATCGACCGGCTCAGCGAGGAAGGACTGGTCGATGTTCGGCCGCGGAGCGGCACCTACGTCGCACAGGCCGACGAGCAAGAGGTGGCCGAGACTTTCGACATCCGGCGGGCCTTGGATCGGCTAGCCGCAGAGACGGCTGTCCTTCACGTATGCGACCAAGACATCGACGAGCTCGAAGACTATGTCCGACAGATGGACGGGTATGCCGAGCGCGAAAGCAGCGAAATGGGGAAGCATGACCGGATCAATTGGGAGTTCCACCTCCTGATTGTGCGGCTATCGGGGAACGAGAAGCTCTACGAAATGTACAAGCAACTGAACGCACACCTGAAGATAGCGAGCGTGCACGTCTCGAACCTAGACTGGGCGTCAAGGGTGCCGCAGGCGCAGCGTGAGCACCGTGCGATTGTCGACGCTCTGTGCGAGCGGTCGTCGAGCGAACTCGCGAAGGTTCTGTCAGTGCACGTCGAGCGTTCCAAAGCCGCGCTAATTGGCGATATTCGCACTGCGCGCGAGTCGGCGCCTCCGGCTGCTGTTTCCCGATAGGGTGACCATGATGAATCGTTCATTCTCCGGGGTCTACCCCATTCTCGTCACCCCCCTCCTGGATGACGGTCGCATTGACACTGCAAGCCAGCTACGGGTGGTTGACCACTTGCTGGAGCAAGGGGCGCATGGCCTGGGCGCATTCGGGAATGCCGGCGAAGGATATGCACTGCTGCCTTCCGAGAAGCGCGAATTGCTCGACGCGATCGTGGGCCACGTAGGAGGCCGCGCGCCCGTTGTCGTGGGGATTGGGGCGACCGGGACGGACGCCGCCGTCGAAGCCTGCCGTGAAGCGGAGGGGCAGGGTGCGGCTGGGCTGATGGTCCTGCCTCCGTACTACATGCGACCCGACGCCGATGGTCTGCGCTTCTTCTTTTCTGCCATTAGCGATTCCGTTGGCATTCCGATCATGGTCCAAGACGCACCGATGCTGTCGCAGATAAACATGCCCCCGGCCCTGCTTGCCCGCATGGCACGAGAGATCGAGCGCGTGGAATACGTCAAGGTCGAAGCCCCTCCGACCGCTCCCAAGATCACCAAGACGCTTCAGGCCGCAGACGGCACGATTTCGCTATTCGGCGGATTGAACGGCCAGTTCCTCATCGAAGAGTGGCAGAGGGGGGCGCGAGGCACCATGCCTGCCAGTGACATGACCTCTCTATACGTCGCGGTCTGGAACGCTCTCGAGGCAGATGATGAGAGCGGTGCCTGGGATCTGTTCAGTCGAGCCTTGCCGCTGATCCGTTTCGAATTGCAACCGGGCCTTGGCGTGTCCGCAGTCAAGCACAATCTCCTGGCGCGCGGTGTTATCCAATCTGCGAATGTTCGGCATCCCACACGCTCGTTGGACAGGGAAGGGTTGCGCGAACTCGCAGCGCTGCGATCGCTCGTTTGGCCGGCCTGAGCTCGATGCCTGCCGATCGCATTGCGTCGATCGAGACATTCTCGATCCGGCTCCCTCGCGATGCGGAAGCCGTGCGGGGCACTGCGGGATCCCCTACCCGGCTCTCGACCGGCAGGTTCGACTACCGTTGGTCCGAAACCAACGGTGCGCTCTATTCGGTGAACTTCGAGGCGGCGCTGGTCAAGGTGACGCTGGAGTCAGGACTGGCGGGCTGGGGCGAGGCGCAAGCTCCGCTCGCTCCTGACGTCGCCTGCTTAATCATCGACCAACTGCTCTGCCCAGCTATCGAAGGGACAGCATTCGACGGATCCCCGGAACGCATTGCGGAATTGCGAGACCGCATGTATTCAACCATGCGCGTCCGAGGACAGACTGGCGGTTTCATGCTGGATGCGATCGCCGGTGTCGATCTCGCATTGTGGGACTTGGCAGGAAAGGCATGTGGCCGGTCGGTCGGGGAATTGCTTGGGCCTGCCGAGCCGAAGCGGCTCGTTCCCGCATACCTTTCGGGCCTTCGAGGTGCGGACAACGAGGAGCGGCTCGAGTTTGCGCGAGAGGCTTGGAACCTTGGCTTCCGGACTTTCAAGCTCTTCCATGACCGTACGGATGAGGAACTGTTCGATCTCATCGATCGGATGCGGCGTTCCCTTGGAGCCGGTGCGTCCATCGCAGTCGATGCGCTGTGGCGCCTCGATGCGGCGACGGCGGTCGAATTCGGTCACAAACTCGATGATCGAAGCGCATTGTGGCTTGAGTGCCCGCTGCCTCCGGAATCTCCGGATGCGCATGCGAAGTTGGCTTCCGAGATCCGCACCCCACTCGCTCTCGGGGAGAGCTACCGCTCCCGCTGGGAACTGGCGCCGTTCCTCGGGCGTGGCTGTGTCCGCTGGCTGCAGCCGGACCTCGGACGCTTCGGCATCACCGAGGCGTCTGCGCTCGCCAAAGAGACTGGATCAGGAATCCAGATCGTTCCACACATCAGCATCGCGATGGGTCCGCAGATCGCTGCGGCGCTACATTTTTCCGCAGCACTGCGCAACGTCGAACTTGCCGAATACAACCCGGCCGTTTTCTCGGTAGCCAACCGCTTCCTTTCCCAACCGCTTGCGATGGACGGTCCTGCGTACCGAGTGCCTTCCTCTCCCGGTCTCGGTGTGGAGATCAACGAGGCCGCCCTACGGGCAGTAGCCCAGAGGCCTGTCGTCGGGCCCGTTACGGGCGGGCCGGACATCCCAATCGACGAATGAGCGTGAACCGAAGCGCAGGTTGGCCTGCGATCTGGATGGAGCGGCGGCCAGTCAAGCGGGATCGTGGCGCTTGACGTGGATCTCGCTTTCCCGGGCATCCTCGAGGCGTCATACCAAGCCTGCAGTTGCAGGTGTCCGAGGCACCCGGAGTGCTCTTACAACCATCCTCGGCCGCACGGTGTCATGAGATGATGTGTTCGGTCTGAGTTGCGTCTCCGGGAATCACGTGAAGCGAATCGTCCAAAAGATCATCGCGGCGTTGCTCGTAGTCGCGGTCCCGGCTCTCTCGCAGCCCGACCGACTCACCGAACTTGAGCGTGACGAGGGCTATGTTCTGCTCTTCGACGGGGAGAGCCTGGATGACTGGGACGGTGACCCAAGCTTGTGGTCGGTCCGGGACGGCGCCATTGTCGGTTCGAGCGATGGCCATCCAGTCGAAACAAACACATTCCTCATTCACCAGGGACCGTTCGACGACTTCGTATTGAGACTTGAGGTGCGCCTGCGGAACGGCAATAGCGGCATCCAGTTTCGGAGCGAGCATGTGCCGGGTCCCGGCTGGATCGTGCATGGATACCAAGCGGATCTTTCCGATGCCGGCGACCGCTCGGCCTGGGGCAACTTCTACGAAGAAAAAGGCCGCGGCCGCGGCGTCATGGCCACGCCGGACGAAGGCTGGCAGCGGGCAAAGGATGTCCTGCTCCCCCGGGAATGGAATCGCTACGAGATCCACGCCGAAGGCGATCGCGTTCGATTGACGCTCAACGGGAAAGTGACTTTCGACGGCACCGACGACAAGGCGAGAACCGGTGTCATCGCGATCCAACTGCACTCCGGGCCCGCCATGCAGGTCGAGTGTCGCAACATCCGGATCAAGCCGTTGTAGACGTCAGTACGCGATGGGCGGCCGTCCGGCCTGCCGTCGCTCTCAACTCAATCGCGTCGCTCTGATCAGCGGCCCAGGGATAGAAGGTTCGCGAAGATCCGGTACGCTCCGGGCACGCTGTAGGGCACCTGCCGATGAATGGCATAGGCGAAATACGTGTAGTGGCCCCTGCCGTACTGAGCCGTTAGCCACCCTCCCCGTTGCGGTTCCTGGCCCTGGTCCTGAGTCTCGATCATGGGAACGTACGCGTCGTCCCAACTGGAGAAGAATTTGGAACCGCGCTGTTCTACCCAGCCATCGAAATCGGCCGCCACGATCTTGTTGGGCCCCTGGAAGACTGCGTGGTCGGGGGCGAGAACCGTCACCGGGGCATCTTCCTCCGAAACCTCCTCTGCCCTGCGTGGCAGATCGGCCGGGTAAGCAGCCCATTTCCCGGGAACGAATTCCTGCGTTTGGTAGAGAACGACCAGATTCCCTCCCGCGCGAGCGTAGTCGAGCAGCCGCTGGTTGTAGTTGATCAAGTCCAGGCGCACGGCGTAGGCCCGCGTCCCGATCACAATCGTGCTGTATGCGTCCAACGATCCAGTGGCGAGGTCATCCGTGCTAAGAAGCGTGACTTCGGCGCCCAGTTGTTCGATTCCGCTCGGAACTTCGTCTCCTACGCCCATGACGTAGCCCACCTTTAACCGGGGAGCGATCTTGACATCGACACCGGTTATTCGCGTTACCGAGTCTTGGTAGACGTAGCGAATGTCGTAGTCTCGGTGCCGGATGACCTGAAACCCCTCACGGTAGTCTTTGCCTCCTGCCCGCGCAACAACTTGGATGTCATAGGTGCCGGCGCGGAGTTGGGGCACCGTGACCGCGAAAGTGAAGTTCCGGCGCGCATTGGCTTGAGAGAACTGAAAAGGCTGGCTGCTCGGTTGGGCACGCCAACCGTCGGGCAACTCCAGCACGAGTTCGCCTTGGCTGCCCCCGGAATGGTTGTTGATTAACTCCACTTCGAGGGACACTCTGTTCCGGGTCGAACCAAGCGGGACGATTAGATTGGCCGGGGAGACATTGACAGCAAGGGCGGGCGCGACCTTCAACTCGCGAAACTCGTATCCGTAGGGGAGATTCGCCTCCCGGCGATATACCACCGCGCTCGCTCGGACTGACTGCCCTCCGATCGAGTAGTCGACCGTTGCCGAGAGCGCCGGTTTGCGGCCTGCCAGATGCTGGTATTGCGGATCCCGAATGCTGTAGCGGCTCTCATGGATCGACTCGCGCCGAAAATAGCGTCGTGTCGGAGCAGCGTCTTCAGGCGTCGTGACCGCGAACTTGGCCGCGTGCGATTCCCCTGATCGCAACGACTTGCCCGATTGCGAATCCCCCTCGATCCCCCAGTCCCCTTCGCTTTCCAGCGATATCCGCTCGGTCCGGATTGAAAGGCTGCTGGGATTGACTAGCGAGACATCCACTTGGAATTGCTGGCCAGGGACAACCACTCCCATGGTGGCTGGCTGAGAGAACGGTGAAATCGGATCTCCGGAATCGAGCGGAGCCGAGACGGCCCGGAACTGGAGCCCCAGGGCCGTATTGATTGCATCTTGGAACTGTCGCTCCTTGATCGTCAGCAGGAAGAGCGCATCGTCATGGCCCTCGGACAGCTGAGCCGCCTCGCGGATCAGGCCCAAGCCCTGCAAGAGGAACGGCACGACCGCGACGGGGTTTCCCACGCTGTAGGCAGCCACGGAGTCCTGTACCCGGCTCTGCACTTCCGAGAGCAATGCGGATACGCCCTCCGGCGGCGTGCTGCCCAGCATCCTGAAGATTCCCGGGATGGACGTATCAATGCCGTCAAAGAATCCAGATTCCCGCTCCGGAGCCTCAACGCGGCTGTCGACTCTCTCGAAAAAGTGGTGGTAGGACCCGGAGCGCTCGCGCCGGCGTCCGCTGTTCTGGGAACGTTGAAAGCTCAAGCCCAGAGCCGAAAACTCCTCGTAGCTCTCTCCGAGCCAGGGGCTGAACGTGCCGGAGTTGACGTCGACATGCCAGCGATGATCGGGTGGCTCGCTGCTTGGGCCCGACAAGCGTGATGACCGCAGATTGCTCCGATAGACCTTGAGAGGTTGCCAAGGCCTGAGCCCCTCTTCACGGATCTGCTCGGGGAAGTTTTCGGGGTCGCCGGCCATCGCGAATGCTTCCTGGGTCACTGCTCCTGCGGTTTCGTGATTTCCGTGACCGTCTCTCTCGCTCCCGTAGAAGCGAGATATCAGGACCAGAGGGCGATTGATTCGAATCACTCTCACGACATCCCGCAGAACGTTTTCACGACCCCACTGCCGGAGAGCCTCCTCCAAGTTCTTGGAGTAGCCGTAGTCGATCAGAGTGGTGAAGTACTGGTCGTCAAGACCGTAGTAGCGATCAGAGACAAGCAGTTCCTCGGTTCGAATCAAACCTAACCCGTCGAACAGCTCGGATCCGATCGCATTGGCACCCCCCTCTCCACGGTTGAGAGTCAACAGCGATGTGCGCACGCCTTGCCCGCGGCTGAGGTAGGTCAATGCTCCGCCCTGCTCGTCATCCGGATGGGCCGTGGTGTAGAGGGCGCTTGCCGTGGTCTGTAGCCGGAGCAAGTGCTGCCAGAGTCCGGGAGCGCCCCAATCGACCGAGAGCGAGCTAGGCCCGGTCCTTGACTCGGCCAGTGTCAGGACGCGGTCCAATTCAAGCCCGGACTGGGCGGTCGCAGAATGCGTCCAACCAACCAAGACCAGAACGGTCAGCAAAGCAGGGAATACCGAGTTAAGTACCCGAAGCCGAAGTCGCATGGTGCCCTCCTTGAGGATTCAAGCGCGAGTCATCTTTCGATAAGCTGGCAACTATAAGTGTAGGGCTAGGGGCGACCACAGTCCAAGTCTTGTCTCCCTGATGAGTCTGAACGAGGAGTTTGTCACACAGTTCGATGTCTAAGGGATATTTCGGGGATTGCCAGAAAGAATCTAGCTTGCGTGTTCTGTACGGCTCGGATGTTCGGTCTTCGGTTACGCCTCGGGCCGCTGGGCGGAGGGCGATCCAGTATTCAGGCCTTGGCCGAGACCTGCGGTTGCCAAGGCGGTCCGATGAAGGCCAGTCGGCGGTTATTGCGACCATGGGGGTGCTGGTAGACGGCGCCTCCTTGCAACGATTCATGTAGAGCGCGAGTGGCATGGGATGCGCCTTTCGATCCAAGCTTGGGGCCGATGGAACAAGTATAACAGCGTACGGGGCTAGGCGCGGCGACCACAGTCGGCCATCCCTGGTGGTAGGTTGAGGCATTGTCCAGTTCGTCTAAAATACCCTTTTGCAGTGTGCCAAGGATGGCGCACCACTCCGTGCGCGGCCGCCTCGACGGCGTGATCGCGGGGCTACTGTTCATGGCCGGAACCCGCCGCAACGAAGTGACGCCTTCGAGTCCTGCGCTGGGCCGCCGTGGTCGACGCCACCGACGGCGATGACGTGCTGGTCTCCGTCCGCCGCAGCAAGACGAACCAGGACGGCGAGACGAACGACGTCCGCTAGCCTGAAGAACGATGCCAGCGCCGAGGAGCGTGCCGCCATCCGCACGCTAGCACGGGCCGCAACGAGTCCGGAGCCGGGTGACGGCGGCGGCCGCTCTCGGCGCAGATGATCGGGCTTCGGTTCGGCGGCTGGCCGGCAGAATGCCTAGTCCAAGCCACCAAGGGCGCAGTCGATCGGCGAGCGGCGCCCTGCAAAGAGTGATACGGTGAATCAAGGGGCTCGCGATGGCGCAAGGACGTCTAGGGAAGAAGTCACCCGAGATGGTCGGCACTGCCGAGCCTGGCTGGAGCCGTGCGTGATGGTCGCCCTCCGAGGATTCAAGCGCGAGTCGCACTCGCGTTCGAGAAAAACGGCGCTGGCATGGGATATACGCATCGCGGCGCCGCACGCGGGGCGCAAGCGTACCAACAGTAGGGCTGCGGACAGCCCGAGATCAAGCGCAAAGGCACACGCTCGTGTACCGCCACTACCAGACGCCTGTGGAGTTGCCCGAGGCCGCCAGCTATCTCAAGCCAGGGCAGAGGCTGGCTCTGGGCCGCATTGCCCAGGCCGAAAGCGACAATGCGTGGATGGCTCAGACATGCGACGGCTCCTGGGGCCGATTGGCGACGTACCCAGGGTTCGAAGCACAGTTGCAGTGTGCCAAGGATGGGCACCACTCCGTGCGCGGCCGCCTCGACGGCGTGATCGCGGGGCTACTGTTCATGGCCGGAACCCGCCGCAACGAAGTGACCGTCCTGCGCTGGGCCGCCGTGGTCGACGCCACCGACGGCGATGACGTGCTGGTCTCCGTCCGCCGCAGCAAGACGAACCAGGACGGCGAGACGAACGACGTCCGCTACCTGAAGAACGGCGCCGCGTGCGCCATCCGCACGCTACGGGGCAACGAGTCCGGAGCCGGGTGACGGCGTGGTGCCGCTCTCGGCGCAGATGATCGGGTTCGGTTCACAGCCGAGGCCTAGTCCGCCAGCGCCGGGCGCGTCGACCACCTGCGTGATGCTCGCCGGCAACTGGAAGACCTCGAGGATGGTTAGGCACTGCCGCGGCGGCGCGACCGCCGAGCGAAGCGCCGTCGCACACGCTCGAGGCTGTGGAGTTCGCCACGCTGGAATGCGTGGATGGCTCAACATGCGACGGCTCCTGGGGCCGATTGGCGACGTGACCCCGGCAGGGTTCGAAGCACAGTTCTAGCACCAGGCCGCGGTGGCCTGATTCAACGAACACCGTCTCCGACGATCACGGCACAGTTCAGCCAAGTGCCCTACCTGATGCAGGAGGGCATCGCCAATGTTCTGGTGCGAAAGGGAGACTCGAACCCGATGGCCTTACGGTTACCGGGGGTCGAGTGTGGAGCCGGCTAGGCGAGTGAGACGTCCTCGGCGCGGGGGCCCTTCGGGCCCTGGCCGAGAGTAAACGTCACGCTATCGCCTTCGCGGAGCGAGTCGAATGGCGTGCCCGTGCACGCAGACTGGTGGAAGAAGTATTCGGTGCCGTCGGACGCGGCGATGAAGCCGAAGCCCTTGTCCAAGATACGCTTGATCTTGCCGGTAGTAGATGCCATGGTGAGTCCTTTGAGTGTAGTCGGCCTAAATAGGCCGTGAACGCGCCGAGGGGTTCTTGTCGAGGCACTGTCGAGTTGATGACCGCAGTGCGCTCTGTCTCCTCATGAGGCGGCGCGCCCTTTTGTAGCTGCTTTGGTGAGGATTAGAGCGTCAGGTTCGGCAGAACGCCGAGAGTCGGCGGCAAGCCTCAAGAAAGTAGTGCTTTAAGCTTAGCACATTCCCACTGTGTTCGAACTGGGGCGTCTTTTCCAATACAAGACGAGCCTGAAGCCAGAGGCCATTCCAATACAAGATGAGCATAAAGGCGTGGGCTGAGCAGGGAGCCTCGCTTCAGAGGGGGCAAGCTGCGGGCGATGGGAGTCGTCATGCAGCAAGCCGAAGCGTTGAGCCTGGAGCAGGTCCGGGCGTTTCTGGAGGGCAGTGAGAATGTCGAGTTCGCAGCTGCCAGCCGGGCTGCGAGGTACGCGTTGTTCGAGGCCGTGCTGCGCCGGCACCACTACGCCGAGCTGGGCCGCCCCGAGAAGGGCTTGGTGCGGCGTTTCCTGCAGAAGCTCAGCGGCCTGAGCCGGGCCCAGACGACGCGCCTGATCAGCCAGTTCCGGCGCCAGCGCACGGTGCGCCCGACGGCCTACCGCCGGCGGCGCTTTCCCACCCGCTACACGCCCGCCGACATCGTGCTGCTGGCCCGCGTCGACGAGGCCCGCCGGCAGCTCGCCGGGCCGGCCACCTGCGCCATCCTACGGCGCGAGTTCGAGCTCTACCGCCAGCCCGACCCCCGCGGCCGTCCGGGCTACGTCCGGGTCGACACCGTGCATTCCCCCGAGCAGGACGGCACCAAGGGCGCCTACACCATCAATCTGGTCGACCAAGTCACGCAATGGCAAGTACTTGGCTGCGTCGAGCGCATCAGCGAGCACTACCTGGCCCCGCTGCTGCAGCAGCTCCTGGCACAGTTCCCTTTCGAGATCCGCGGCTTCCATTCCGACAACGGCAGCGAGTTCATCAACCACACCACGGCCGGCCTGCTGGAGAAACTGCGCATCGAATTCACCAAGTCCAGGGCCCGCCGCAGCAATGACAACGCCCTCGTCGAAACCAAGAACGGCGCCGTCGTGCGCAAGTGGATGGGCTACCAGTTCCTGCCCTCCCAGGCCACTGACGCGATCCATCGCTTCTACTGCGAGTGGCTCAATCCGTACGTCAACTTCCACCGCCCCTGCGCCTTCGCTTCGCTGCGGCCGGACCGCCACGGCAAGCTGCGCCGCGTCTATCGCGACTGGCACACCCCCTACGAAGCCCTGGCGGCCCTGCCCGCGCCGCAGCGCGGCCTGCGCGAGGGCGTCACTCTCGCCGCCCTCCAGGCCCAAGCCAGCGAGTGCTCCGATACGGTCTTCGCCGAACGCCTGCAACAACGCCTGCGCACTCTGCAACGCACCTGCGCGGACCTCGCCCTGCCCTGGTGACGAGCCGCCATAGCGGGCCCCCGGAAACACCCTCTCCAGTGATGGAGGGGGAGGGGGGCTGGCGCCCCCCTGTCCCCCTTGCACCCCCTTCCCCCGCCCTTTTTCCCGCTCCTGCTGCAGCCTGCTACACTGCCTCAGCCCGCAGTTCTCCCAGCTCCCCTTCAGGCTCATCCTTCAATTGGAATAGACGGGGGCCCAAGGACCAATGAAGGACTGGGACTCCCTGCGGTGGGGAATTCTGCGAATTGAGCGCAGTTTGCGGCAAGCGGGCCCACGGCGTTCCGGTCCGGCGGTGCTTACGTCAGATAGCTCAGCGAAGCGGAGTGAGCGCTCCGGTAGGCGTCCACCAGCTTTTCTGCCAGCTCGCGGCGTTTGACCAGCGGATTGGCGGCCAGGGCATCAATGGCCAGTGATCGTGAGCCTTGCAGCGCGGCGTTCACGGTGATGCGCTCGAATTCCTTGACTTGCAGCAGCAGGTCTCGAATCTGTCCGGGTAGACGGCCGGCCGCCATCGGCCGCGCACCGTTGGAGTCGATCGCGCAAGGCACCTCCACTGCCGTTTCGCAGTCGAGATCCTGAATCGCTCCCTGATTGGCCACGTCGACGGGCATGACCCGGAGTTCGTCGTTATGGATCGCGCTCATCACGTCGAGGGCGATCCGCTCGTAGCCCGCCGCACCTTGGTAAAGCTTGTGTCGTGCCACTTCAACTTCACCCATCTCGAACGTCGCCCCCGTTTCGATCGCCATGTAGGAGGCATTGCGACTTGCGAGGTAGAGGTCGTAGGCCTCCAGGATCTTGGCCTCGTCGGGGCCGGACTCGGCCACCGATTGCATGAGGCGGTTCCCGAGTTCCTGGATCAGCCCGCCGCGCGTATTTCCCGAGGCTGCTGTCCGGAGGTAGGCCTCATGAGTCGAGTAGTAGTAGAACAGGTACTCAGTGGGCAGCAGGCCCAGTGACCTGAGGAACGATTTCGAGAACAATCGGGCGGGATACGCCCGCTCGAGGGCTTCGTCTAACGCCAGCAGGCCAGGCAGAACGTCGTGCCCGTCCACGAGGACGGATCGGATCCAGCCCAGGTGGTTCAGACCAAGGTAGTCAAAGGACGCCGTCTCAAGCGGAATCCCGAGTGCCTCGGTGACATGCAGGAATTGCTCCCGGGGCGTGTCGCAGACACCGATGCACCTGTCACTGACCCCTTCCCGGATGAAGGCCTCGGCCATGATGCCGACGGGATTCGTAAAGTTGATCATCCAAGCCTTGGGAGCTAGCTCCGCGACTTTGCGGGCGTATTCCACCAGGATGGGAATTGTGCGAAGAGCGAGGGCAAACCCACCGGGTCCGACTGTCTCCTGACCGGGCAGTCCATGCTCGAGCGCAATCCTCTCGTCTTGAACCCGGCCTTCCATCCCGCCCACTCGAATGCTCGAGAGGACGAACGAAGCCCCTTCCAGAGCCTCTTCAATAGTTGGAGGCAGCGAGACCCGCAGCTTCCCGCCGGACCTTCTCGCCATGGCCTCCGCGATCCGCGCGATGGTCCTCGCACGTTCCGGGTCGGTGTCGAACAGGGACAACTCATCGACACGTACGGTTGTTTCGGTCCGAAACAAACCGTTGGTGACCAGAGGCACCCGAATTCCCGCGCCCCCAATGATCGTCAGCTTCATCCGAGCGGCCCTCCTACGATGCCCTGGCCAGCCAGCCGGGCAAGTCGCTGATCGAATTCCACTCGGTTTGGCAAGGCCTCGATCCCTCCTGGCGAACGGGTTGACAGCCCGCCGCAAATGTTGCCCCAAACGAGCGCTTCTTCCAACTCCCGCCCTGCCATCCAGGCATGCAAGAATCCCCCGTCAAACGCGTCCCCTGCTCCGGTGCTCTCGATCGCCTCGACGTCAATTCCGTCGACTCGAACCGGGGCAGCTGCGTTGCGCGAGGCGATCGCGCCAGCCGCACCCTGCTTGACAACCACAGTGTTGCGCGAATGGCAGAAATATGCCAATGCCTCTGGAGTCGACGAGACGCCAGCGTACTTCCGCGCTTCCATCTCATTGAGAAAGAGTACATCCAGCTCCCGGCACAAGTCGCGGAAGCCTTGGGACCTGCCAGCTTCGGGATCCCAACCCAAGTCCCAGGACACAGTCACTCCATTCTTCCTGATTTGCTCGACCGTGTCACGAAATGCATCCCACCGGCTAGGGGTCAGAGCGAAATGGACATGACCTGCGAGGCTGACGCACTCGAGAGTCTCCACGCGGAGCAAGTGTTCCTCCACGTCGCGGTTGGCACCGGGGTGGGTTAGGAAATACCGATCCTCCCGCGTGGAGACCGCCACCGATACGCCCGACATCTCGTTCGGTGTGACCTGGGACCAGGAGCAAGAGACGCCAGCCTCATCCAGCCGTCTGCGGGCCTCGGTGTCTAGCAGCGACTCTCCCCAAACCGTCACCAATTCGGTTGCGCGTCCTAGCAGCGCTGCTGCTGTAGCGGTGATTGCGGCGCCGCCACCCAGCGAGATTGCAAAGTTATCAGTCTTGGTTTCCTGGCCCAGGCTCGGCAGCTGGTCCAGATCGAAGAAGATGAAGTCAGTGAAGAACTCGCCTGCGCAGACCAGCACCTCGGGACTAGCGGGGTTCGTCATCTCGCTTCAGCTCCACGATAAACCGGGTGGTCGCCGCGACTCTATCTCCGACCGATTGGTCCTCCTGGGCCTTCAGCGCTTCGTATCGCTGCAGGACTTGTCGGGCCGCCTCTGACTGGCCCGACCTCTGGAGGGCAAGTCCCAGCCGGTAGTGGGCCGCCGCGTGATTCGGATCGAGCTGGACTGCTTGCTGGAGCGCCTCCACCGCCTCGACCCAGTTCTGGAATTCGAACTGGATCTCGCTCAGCAGCAGCAGCGCTTCGAGAAAACCGGAGTTCTCACGAGTGAGTTGCACCAACTCCTCGATCCTGGCTGCGACCTGGCTTGAGTCTGCTGACCGGGATCCCTCTCGGAACGTGGCCAATGCTTCGAAATAGCGAGCCCACGGATTCGCCGAATTACGGTCGAGCAGCCCCCGAAAGGATCTTACGGCGTCGTCAAATGCCTCTTCTGACCTATCGAACGATTGCGCGAGCAATCGAAACCCCATCAGTTCGTCAGGCTTCAACTCAATGGCGTTCAAGAAGGCCCGCGTAGCCTCCTCGTACTGTGTCAGGCCGAGTGCGGCAGTGCCCGATCCGATCCAGAGATGCCACGAGTCTGGTTCCCGCTCAAGGCCAGCCGAGAAGACTTGGGCCGCAGCCTCCCAGTTCCAGTGGATCAGGAATTCGTAACCCAACGCAAAGTAGTTGGCCGGCGTGGGGTCGAGCCCCACGGCCTGCTGAAAATGAGCCACCGCCTCAACGGGTTTGCCTTGGGCCTCCATGAGGTCCGCCAGGAGCAGATGGATCTCCGCAGTCTCTTGCAGGGCGAGGGCTGCGCTAGCCGTCTTGGTGGCTTCGGGCAGTTGGTCCAGCCTCTCTTGGGCAAGCGCCAGGCTGAGATGGGCTGGATAGGATTCAGGTAGCTGCCGTGTCACCAGCCGGAGCAGTTCCTCGGAGGGTTCGAGCAGATCCTGGCTTAGGAGCAGCATCGCGACCTGAAACTGCAGCTGTGGCTGACCGGTCAACAGGGGCCGGATTTCTTGCAGGACTGCTTGCGTCCTGTCGGCGCGTCCCAACGCTCGCTCGGTGAGCGCGTTCAGGAACCGCACCTCCACTCGAGATGTCGCGGTGTCGCCCAGCTTCCCCACAACCGCCGCGGCCTCCTCGTACATTCCCAGCAAGAATTGGCAGTACCCGAGTTGGTAGGCGTTCTGATAGACGTCCGACTGAATTGAGAAAGCCTTTTCTAGCCAAGGCAGGGCCTGCTCGGGATTGCCCTGCTGCAAGAGTATGGTGCCCAGGTTAAAGCTCGCCGTCGGATGATTCGGTTCCAGTTCAAGAGCCTTGCGAAACTGCCCTGCGGCCTCTGAAGCGTGTCCGAGGCGCATCAGGCTGGCGCCGAAGTTCGTCCGGAGCACAACCGATGCCGGCTGTAGTTCGACGGCCCGCCGGAAGTGCTGGTTGGCCTCTTCCGGCCGACGATTGAGATCGAGAATGATCGCCAGCAGGTGTTGGATCTCGGCGACTTCCGGGTGACGGCTTCCAAGTGGTTCGATTACCCGCAGGGCATCCCGGTAGCTTCCGGCGCGAAAGTGATCCAGAGCGCGGTTGAATTCACTCACGGCGCCAGCCGGCACTTGAGGCTCGGGCGCTGCGGGCAGCGGCTGGAGGATCGCGATCAAGAGGAACCAGATCGAGCAAGCCCACATAATGCAACCGGTACGGGACTTGCAGCCGAGCCTGCCAAGCACCTTGTTGTCGCGGCCCTTACGAGGACGAGGCATACGGAATTAAGTCTACGACACCCCCGGTTCCGAATCTCGGCCTTCAAGAGGCGGATGTCATACGGATTTCGAAATGAGCCACTTTCAGGGAAAGGGGAGAGGACAAGGCAAGCGGGCTTGCCCCTTCTCGCCTAGCCCTGGATCGAATCGTCTCCTTCCTTGCCTACAACACCTGACAGGCACCTGCCCGACACGTTGCTCCACTGAATCGTTCCCGCCGCCCCATCCAGTTTCATGTCCTCGTGGCGAGTCATTTTGGGATCATTTCTAAATCCCTAGAAAGGCTCATTTTGAAATCCGCACAACAGGCCTTCAAGAGGCGGAACGACCGTAGCCCGATACCTCGCTGCAATCCTCGAATGCACGCACTCCACATCCGACTCCACCGCTGCTGGGCTCGCTTCGCGCCGGTATCGGCAACTGAGAATTCGGCCGACCATTCTAAGCCCAACTTACCCCGCCCATATTCTGGTCGGGTGACGCGGTTACGATTTGGAATGCTGCCCGTAAACCACTTGTTTGCTGTGAGCTAAGGGCAAATCGGCGACGTCGGACACGCTAGGATCCGGCCGAATCGGAGGGCTGGAAAAAGCGCCGTTGGTAACTAGGCGGGGACACTCGGCGCGGGTGGGTCGGCGCGCGGCGGGGGGGCCAGCGCCGGAGCGGGGTGCGGCTCCAGCTCCAGCAGTTCGAACGCTTTGCTGTGCAGCGGGGTCATCGCGCTCAGCATGGGAATGGCGTGGCCGGGCACTTGCTCGTACTCCAGCTCGATGGCCGTCAGCGTCGACAGGCTCGCGAGCAGGTCCGGGAAGCTCTGCAGCGGCAGCTGGGCGTCCAACGTCATGCGCGTGCAGTCCTTGCGGCGGGCCTGCGGGGAGCGCTGGGCGGGGCCGACCGGGCTGGCCGCCGCCGCCGGCGCGTCCTCTTCGGCGAACAGCAGTGGCGCGAGGCTGCGGCGCATGTGCCATTCCAAGTAGTAGGCCAGCATGCACACGAACAGGTGCGCGCACGCGGCGCTCCTTCCAGTGGAAGATCGGACGCACCTTCAGCACGGTCGTCTTCAGCGAGCGGAAGGCGCGCTCGACCTGCGCCAGACTCTTGTAGGCGCGCACCACCGCATCGTCGCCGAGGGTGCGCTCGGCGAGGCTGGTGCGGATGACGTAGAGGCCGTCGAGGCGCGCCTGGGCCTGGATCGACTGCGCGTCGCGCTGGGAGGAGAAAGCCTGCGTGGCATCGTCGAACTGCCAGCGGAAGTGCTTGCCCATCTTGCGGCGGCGCAGGGTGCCGAGGCGGCGGTTCAGCTCGTCGCGGCCGAACTGGCCCGCCGCGTAGTCGGCGGCCATCTTGAGGGCGTCGGCCTCGGTGCGCTCCAGCAGCGCGTCGCGCTTGCGGCGGCGCTCGGCGGCCACGAGCGGGTTGAAGCAGACCAGCAGGCGCTCGCCGGGGAAGTCCGGGGCGGTGATGCTGGCCAGGCCGTGGGTGTCGAACAGGCCCAGCTGGATGTGCTGCTGGTCGGCGAGCTTGCGGATGGTCGCGTGGCGCAGGGCGGTGATCCAGTCGAGGCCGGCGGGCTGCAAGTCGCTGTCGATGCCTATGTCGGCCTGTACGTGCAACAGGAAGTGCAAAGTGAGGGACTCGTCCGTAACGTGGGCGCGTTCCACCGCTTTCTAGAAGCGATCAGTTTTTCCCAGGGAAGCGCCCTCAACGTCAGCGAGGTCGCTCGGGAGTGCTCTGTCAGCCGCAAGACAGTGGAGGGATTTGTAGGAATTGCGGAAGATCTGTTGCTGGCCTTCCGTGTGCCTGTTTTCACGCGGCGTGCCCGGCGACACATGGCAGTGCATCCGAAGTTCTTTTTCGCCGACGTCGGCGTGTTCCGTTCGCTGCGGCCTTCCGGTCCTCTTGACCGGCCCGAAGAGGCCCGCGGAGGCGCGCTGGAAGGACTCGTGGCGCAACACTTGAAAGCTTGGCTGAGCTACTCCGGCTCGTCCGCCGATCTCTATTACTGGAGGACCCGGACCGGCAGTGAGGTGGACTTCGTGGTATACGGGCGGGACGAGTTCTGGGCCCTCGAGGTCAAGCATTCGCGGCGGGTGCGTCCCTCGGAGCTCCGCCATCTGAAGCACTTTCGGGAGGACTACCCGCAGGCGCGTACGCGCCTTGCTTACGGCGGCGACGAACGGCTCGAAGTCAATGGAATCCTGTGCTTGCCGGCGGGGGAGCTACTACAAGGAATTGTTCCGGGTCTCCCGTTGCCCTGACGCGCATCTGCGCTCGAAGCGATCGCGCATCGAATCGGTTCCACCGGCGGACGCAGAAGCAAAGCCGGCAGGGCCCGTCCTGTTGCTGCAAGCTGCTGCGAGGTCGATGGTTTCGATTGAATGGAATTCCCATTCGAGTTCTCGCGCTCGGAGATCCTCGGAGGTGAGGGGCTCGCCTTCGACCACATTCGGTCGGCGGGATTCTGCCCGCACTGACAATGACTGTGTCCTTATACTGAACGGGACCGCACCCAGGGTCGATCACCCAAGCCGTCTCCGGAAGTCATCAAGCCGTTCACTGAGGATCGGACTTTCCGGTCCGGGCCTGAAGGCGGCAGATTCCCAGTGAACGGTGGGCGGAGCGTCGGAGTCGAGAACGGATGGACTTTCCCGCGAATACTACGGCCCGGCGGCTGAGCAGGTCCGCCTCCGGCCCCCTCGTGGGACCCGATGTCGACGAGTTGACGCGATCAAGAGAGGGGTGGGCGGCGGCGTTGGTCCAGCCTGCGGTTCGAGATATTTCGCACCCAGTGCCGAATCCCGGTCGAGAGGGCATACGCGATGCGCGGGTTGTTGGATCGAGTAAGGCTGGCCGACGAGGTCACGCTTCAAATCCGGTGATTGTCAGGGGTCGCTATCCGGCCCCCCTCTTGCTCGCCGCTGTCGGGTTGTTGCTGCATTTGGTGCCCTCGTCGCTGGGCCGGGCTTGGTCACAACCGGGCTTCTTCGAATCAGCGGAAGCGGCCAGCTTGAGCGGATTCCAGTTGACTAGTGGCGATCACCAAAAGCGCTATATCGTGGAAGCGATTCCGGGCGGGGTCTGTGTCATCGATCTGGATTCGGATAACCGTCCAGATCTCTTTTTTGTGAACGGCGGAAGCCTAGAGGCTTTCCAGAAGAGCGAAACCTCAAGCCTGCGGCATGCTCTGTTCCGCAATCGGGGCGGTCGTCGCTTCGATGACGTCACGCAAGCGGCGGGTGCCGGGGGAAACGGCCATTGGGGCATGGGCTGCTCGGTCACCGACTACAACGCAGACGGACTACCCGATCTCTACATCACTGCGTACGGTCCCAACCAGCTCCTGCGCAATCAAGGTGATGGAACCTTCGAGGACGTAACCGAGCAGGCGGGCGTAAACGATTCGCGCTGGTCGACTGGTTCGGCTTGGTCCGATGTCGATCTCGATGGCGACCTCGATCTTTTTGTGGCCAACTACATCGAGCTGGACCGAAGTAATCTGCCAGAGCCCGGAAGTCCTGCGTACGGTTCGATGGGACGGTCCGGTCTGGGTTGCAAGTATTTGGGGCTCTCCGTCATGTGCGGTCCGCAAGGGCTGAAGGGTGCCGGTGATTCGTTCTTCATGAACCGGGGGGACGGCACTTTCGAGGATAGGACCAGCACGAGCGGCCTGGGTGACTCCCAGGCTCTCTTCGGGCTCGGGGCGCTCTTCGCGAATCTGGACGACGACGGTCTGCCCGATCTCTTCGTAGCCAACGATTCGACGCCCAACCTCCTCTATCGGAACATGGGCAACGCGGAATTCGAAGAGGTCGGACTCCTATCGGGCGTGGCCTTCAATGCGCACGGCGTAGAGCAGGCGGGGATGGGAGTTGCGTCCGGCGATTTCCTCAACCATGGCCGTCTCGCGCTATATGTCACGCACTTTTCTGAGGACTACAACACGCTGTACCGCAACGAGGGCGACCTGAACTTCTCCGATGTCACAACTCGGTCCGGCCTGGACCGTCCCACGCTCCCCTTCGTGGGCTGGGGCACCCTGTTCCTGGATGCCGACAACGATGGCTGGCTGGACATTTTCGTGGCCAACGGCCACGTCTTTCCCAGCGTCGACGAACTCGAACAGCCATCCGTCGGGCCTTACCGCCAGCAGAGCCTTCTCTTTCGGAACCTTCGCAACGGCCGCTTTCAGGAACAGCCCGGTTTGCTGAATCTCGAGCACGAGCAGTCCAGCCGGGGAGCGGCCACCGCCGACTTCGATGGCGATGGGAGATTGGACCTAGTCCTGAGCAATCTCGACTCCAGTCCCGCGCTCTTCTGGAATCGGAGCAGCGACCGCAATCAGTACTTGAGAGTCCGTCTACTCGGTACGGGCGGAAATCGTCTCGCCGTGGGGGCGCAAGTCAGGGTCCGGGCCGGGGACCTTCTGCAGTTGCGGGAAGTTCAGAGCGGTGGGAGCTATCTTTCCCAGAGCGAGTTGGTGCTTCATTTCGGACTAGCCACCCATGCCCGAGCTGACTCGGTAGAGGTTCGCTGGCCTACAGGCTCGACATCAATCTTGAATGATGTCGAGGCGGGACAGGAGACTACGATTCGTCAACCGGCTGGCCAAACGGCCACTCGCCCGCAAGACGGGCTCTGAGCATATAGAGACCGACTCCAAACGCCAGTACCAGCAGCCCCAAACTCACGATGGTAGCCCCTGTTGAGACCAGCACGAGGAGCCAGAGGGCCAGGGCGACAAGACTGGGAACCGGGTACCCCCACATCTGGAAGGGTCTGCGGATATCGGGCCGGTACTTGCGAATCAGGGTGACGGCAACGATCTGACCCAGCACCTGGATGATGATCTGGATCACGATCAACGCCTGAATGATGTTCCCTAGTTCGAGGAAGCAAAAGACCGTCGAGCCCAGCCCCAGGGTCAAGAGCGAGACGTTGGGGAATCGCTTGGTCGGATGCAGCTTGGCGAAGACTGAGAAGAACCTCCCGTCCCTGGCTGCGGCATAGGGGATTCTGGAATAGCCGAGAAGCAGGGCGAACACCGAGGCGGCCGAGGCGCCCAGGACCAGATAGGTCAGAACCTGTGCCGCCCAGGATCCATAGATGATTTCCATGAAATCGGATACCACGTGCTGCGAGGCCATCACGTCCTGCCAGGGCACCACGCCGAGAATCGTGGTGTTCAAGAAGACATAGAGGACCGCCACGATGGCGATTGAGGCGATGACAGCGAAGGGAATGTTGCGGCTTGGGTTCCTGACTTCGCCGCCCAGGAAGCAGATATTGTTGTAGCCGCCGTATCCGTAGATCCCGATCAGCGCGGCACCCCCGAGACCCGAAACGAAGTCCCAGGACCAGGAGAAGGCCTCCTCTGGAACGTCGAAGAGCAAGTCGGCCCGGACGTTGGGGAGGCCCGAGGCAATCACCCACAGGATGGTTCCCACCGCGATCAGCATGAGGATGAAAGAGAGCCTGCCGATGGCGTGGATCCCACGGTAGAGCGCGAAGGTGATGACCAGGCAGAGACCGACCGCGATGAATTGCGTGGTCAAGGGAGAGATATCAGGACCCAGGTACTGGGCGTACTGGGCAAACCCAACGGCCCCAGTTGCCACCGACAGCGGAGCGGTGAAGAAGATCATCCAGACGAACAGGAAAGACATCAAGCGGCCCATCTTCTTGGGTCCGTAAGCTTCCCTGAGATAGACGTAGGAGCCGCCCGCTCCCGGCATCGCGGCTCCCAGTTCGGCCCACACCAACCCGTCACAGATGGCTAGCGCCGCCCCCAGGAACCACCCCAGCATCGCGTGGGGCCCGCCCATCGTCTCGATCAGGATTGGGATCGTGATGAAAGGGCCGATCCCCAGCATCTCGACTACGTTTGCCGAGACAGATTCCTTCAGGCCCAGACCGCGGATCAGGCCACCTCTGGAATCGGCGTCGGCTGTTTGTTCGTTCGGCATCTTGAACTGCCCCGCGAGTATACACACCCTCCCCGCTTACCGAGTGCTTCGGGGGGCGCTGGCGGGCTTGGCGCCGGGCGGGTCTGCGCAGACCCGCCCGGCTGGATTGTCGTCTAGAAAATGAACTTCAGCCCGAATTGGATCACGCGGCCTTCCCTCTGCGGATCCAAGACGCCGGTAGTCCGGCCGAACTGACCGCTGGTCACGCTCCGATTCGGATTGCCGAATTGGGGCGTGTTGAAGGCGTTGAAGAACTCCCAGCGGATCTGCACCTTGGCGGTCTCGCTAATTTCGAAATTCTTGAACAGGGAAAGGTCGAAGTTGTGATGCGGCCAGCCGCTCAAGCTGGCAACCCCGCAGTTGCCGAACGTCCCGAACTGCGCCGGCGCGAAAGCGCTCGTGTTGAAGAATTGGTCGACGGTCCTGGGTCCTGCCGGGTCGCCGATACAGTCCGCACGAGAGTTCTGGCTTTGGGTTCCGCTACGGTCGGGGCCACTGATCCCGATGGGAGTGCCGGAAGTAGAGCTCCAGATGCCATTGAATTGCCAGCCGCCCAGAATGTGACGAGCATCCCCATCGCTCGCAAACGGGATTTGCCACGTCCAGTTCATGACGAACCGATGGTTCTGGTCAAAGACCAGCCGGCCATAGTCGGCTTTCAGGTCATAGGCGTTCTGGGGCCGAACCAGGTTAGCGGACGCTCCACCTGAGAGATTGTCCTGCGTGTCTCCCATCGCCTTGCTCCAGGTGTAGTTCATGTTGAAGGCCAAGCCTCCGCTCATTGCGCGTCGCAGGCTCACCTGCAGGGCGTTGTAGTTGGCGCTGCCGTTGCTAGCCAAATGATCGGTCAAGCGTGCCCAGTCCGGGAACGGGTTCGTGACTTGTCCGTCCGGGTGAATGTAGCCTTGGTTCAGCGGCTGGAGCTTGCGGATCTTGTTGGAATCTCCGCCCACGTACGAGATGTCCATCAGATGGTTCGCCTTAAGTCGGAATTGGAACCCGAAGCTGTACTGCTGAGACCAGGGGGATGTGCCTGCGAAGCTCCGGCTCCGGAGATTGATCGTCTGGGGATTGAACATGTCTGTACCCGCAGGAAAAGGATCGCGCAACAACGCCGGATACGGGTTGCTGGCAGTGCCGTCGACCTGGAATTCAATCAGCTGCGGGGGGTTCAGCGACAGCGCTGCGGAACTCCCTATCCGATCGATCGCCTGATAGAAGATCGCATAGCCACCCCTGATGACAGTGCTGTCCGAGACGCGATAGGCCGCTCCAAACCGGGGAGCCAAATTATTGCGATCGGGGTTGACCAGAGCCCGGCTGAAAATACCGTCTCCCTGTGCTGGCTGCACACATTCGAAGTCGCAAGGGAATTGACCAAGATTCGAATTGGCCGTGATCAACGCCCCCCTGCCTCCATTGGCATTGGGATCGAAATTGGACATCAGGTTATTCTTTTCCAGTATCGGAGTGAAGTACTCGTATCTGACCCCGTAGTTGAGGGTGAGATTGGAACTGGCCTTGACCTTGTCCTGGACATAGAACATCACACCGTCGGTGTAGGTTTCGGGCACAAGCGACGTGGTGGCCTGGATACGCCGAACAGTGCCCAGCAGCAGGTTAGCGACCCCGTCACCGATATACCAATCGGGAACACGCAGGGCACCATTGGGCGCTCGAACGTCCAGATAGCTGTTCTGGGCGCGTTTATACTCGACCCCGAACTTGAGCGAGTGATTCCCTCGAATCCAGCTCAGGTTGTCCAGAAGCTGGAAGACCTTGGACACCTGGAACTGGGGCCTCCACTCCGAGGTCCCGAGAAGGGTGTAGCCCCGAACGCGGATCGGAGGGAGACCGTAAGCGAACGTACCGGGGAGATTGTTCAGCCCGTACTCGGGTCCGACGTCACCTTCGGGGGCGACTGGATCCGACGTCGAATAGATGCGATTGTATCCGAATCTAAGGCTGTTGAAGACGGACGGGCCGAAGATCTTGTTCCAGGTGAGCGCAAGGAGTTGTCCGCGGACATAGCTGTTGGCGGTGAAGCCACCGGTCGCCAGCGGATTGGGGAATGGGCCCTGCTCGACGATGGTGTCGGTCTGAAGGAAGCTGTAGGACGCGTACAGGACGTCCCTGTCCGTCAGATTGTGGTCAAGCCTGACATCGAAGGATTTCTGCTCCAAGGGCACATCGAGAGCGGACTGGTAGCCGAACTTCCCCGAGTTGGCTTCCGGATACAGCTGTACCAGAGCCATGCCGGCAGGGTCTGCGCAAGGCCGTCCGTCGGTGCGGTTCGCCGCAAGATTGAGGACATCGTTGACTTCGTCGACGCAAGGCACGATCTCCGGATAGTGGGGCTGGCCGCTTGAATTCCGGCTGATCTTCAGGTCGCGGTCCCCGGTGAAAATGCCTTGCTTCATCTGAGGCGTTGGAACCGTGCCGTTCGAGCCGCCGGCCTTGGTGGCGTCCGTGCGCTGATAATCGGCAAAGAAAAAGGTCCGATTCCGCGCGACCGGCCCGCCCACGGTGAATCCGTATTGATTGCGGTTCTCGACGCCGCGTTCCACGCCAGCCCGGTTGTTGAAGAAGTTGTTGGCGTTCAGCTTGTCGTTGCGATGAAACAACCAGCCGGAACCGTGGATGTTGTTCGCGCCCGACTTGATCTCGGCGTTGATGACCGCGCCCTGGCTCCATCCGAACTCGGCGTCATAAGTGCGCGTCTGAACCTTGAAGGATTGCAGCGCGTCAGGAGGCGGAGAGACTGCTTGAGGACTCCGTTCCTGGGCATTGGTCGTAAACGTGTTGTTGTCGACTCCATTGAGGGCAAAGTAGTTTTGGAGAGAGAAATTGCCATCGACGTTGATCCTGGCTTCGCGCGGATTGGATCCCGCACCGGGGGCTGGAACCGCGCCCGGGCTCAGTAGAATCAGGTCCGAGTAACGGCGCCCATCGAGTGGGAGATCCGCAATCGCATCGGAATCGACGACGGTCCCCAGCTGGCCGCTTTCTGTCTCCACGTCTACCGCGGCAGCGACAACCTGGACTTCTTCCGTAACGCTACCGACTTCCAAGGTGAAATCGATTTCAAGGCGCTGCTGGATGGCGAGTTGGATCCCGGATCTGACCGCGGCCTTGAAGCCTGCCGTCTCGGCTCGAACCTCGTAGGCGCCCGGTCGCAGCCCCGGGGCTTGGAAAACGCCGGCTTCGTTGGTGCTGAGATCGACTGAGACGCCCAGGTCGGTAAGCGTGACCGTGACATCGGCGCCTGGAATCACCGCTCCCTGGGCATCCCGGACCGTTCCCAGGATTGTCCCCGTATTGATCTGTGCCAGTGATGGGATCGCCAAAACCAAAACCAACAGTGAAGTGGATGTAATTACAACCCTTGATCGCATGAAACACCTCCTAGTGCCACGAGTCCTTAGATACCCCCAGTCCTGCCGCTTGTCAATCGTTTTTCCAGTATTTGTCCGCAGAAGTCGATTATCTGTCCGAAAATTCCAGCAAAACCGAGAAAACACCTGCTAGGGGGGGCGAACAGAGCGTACCACGAGTCGCCTAGGCTGTCTGAGCCTCTGGATATTCACGAGGTTCCCGGGGAAAGAAAACAGACGGGAACTGGCGGGGTGATCGACCGCCGTGAAACTCCGCAGGCAGGTGGGCGGATTGCCCAACGTTGTGACGGGAGCGAATCTCAAGACATTGCCGGTACCCGAGACGGATCCATGGAGTGCAGGCGCTTTGCGAGGGCCGCTTTCCTCCCGCGGATCCCGGGCTTTCCACGACGTGGGCGAACGGAATCAGGGTACAGTTGCCGCCCCGCGCTCCGTTGCGCTGTCCGGCAACCAAGCCTTGACCTTGCAGTCTGGCGTCCCTCTTCGATCTTCCTGATCCGTCTACTGCCTCCCTTGGTGTCGAGTGGAGTTAGAGTGAGGATTTGGATGTTCCCGCACGCGTTCGGTGTTCGCGCAGCAATGACCGCAGAGATGGACTCCAGCTATACCTGAGGCGACCTCCGTGCCACAAGACACCACTCCCCAGATCGATTCGGATGCATCCATCGCAGAACTGGAGCGCCAAGTCGCTACTTTGATCGAGAAGATCAACGCGATGCGAAGGACAGCGTCCGGTAGGGAAGTCCCTGACTATGCCCTGCAGACCTTGGACGGCGAGACGCATCTGAGCGACCTGTTTGCCGGGCGAGACAAGCTGCTTGCGATCCACAACATGGGCCAAGGGTGTCGCTACTGCACGCTGTGGGCCGATGGAATCAACGGGTTCGTGCATCATCTGGAGTCGGCAATGGCCATCGTGCTCCTATCCAAGGACGCTCCGGAGACCCAGCGCCGATTCGCAAATTCTCGAGGCTGGCGATTCCGGCTCGCCTCCCATCAGGGTGGTGACTACATCCGCGACCAGTCCACGATTCCCGGCAACGACAACATGCCCGGCGCAGTCCTGTACGAAATGAACAATGGTGTGATCCGGCGGAAGAACGCGGTTGTCTTCGGCCCCGGAGACATCTTTTGCTCGGCTTGGCACTTCCTTGCACTGGCTGGCCTCGGCGAGCACGACTGGACGCCGCAGTACAGCTACTGGCAGCGGCCTGTGACCCTCGACGATGGTGGGCAGAACTTGCTCGACTAGTCGCGGTCTCGGTTTTGGCAAGCCACGGAGTCGGTTGCCGTTCCGCAACACGAAAGGGAGCGGGGACCGCTGTGACGCTGTTCTCGGCGTCGTGATATTCAACGCGACTGCGTGGAGCATGATGCGGAAGTGGAGGGATTTGGATTTCGGCACTTTGGCCTACAATTCCCTATGATTAAGGGATTCAGGCGGAGCGGCCCACCCTTGTCCGCCTCCTATGAGCCTCGTTACGTTCACTCGAAACGCCGTCTCGGACTTCAAGAGCACAGCGGCGGTCGCGCCAAGTTCCCAGCACCTCGCGCATGCCATGGTCGAGCCACTGCGTCGCAAGGGGCCTCGCGTTGTCGTCGAATTCGGTCCCGGCACTGGAGTGATGACGAAGGAGCTCTTGAGGCTGATGCCACCCGACGGTGTCCTGCTGGCATTCGAGATTAGCTCCCGTTTCGTGGAGTACCTAACGGAATCGATTCGCGACCAGCGTTTGCACATCGTTGCTGCCCCAGCGGAAACGGCTGCCGGTGAGCTAGCGCGCAGGGGCATCGACGCTGTCGATGGGGTCGTCTCGTCCTTGGGGATTGGATTCCTAGCAGACGACGAGGCTGGCGCGATCATCCGGCCCTTGCTGCCTAGCCTCCGCGAGGGTGGCACGCTGACTCAGTTTCAGTACGCTCACCGCATCCGGATTTCCGGACGGCGTTTCGAGTACTTCGATGCGGGCGACCTGTTCCGGAAGTACTTCGATTCCGTCGAATCGAAGTGCGTGTGGCGCAATTTGCCGCCGGCGAACGTCATCACCTGCAGGGACGCACGGAACTGAGATGTGTTTCGCCAGGGTGCACGAGACCCGGAGCGTTCGGGACCAACCCTATGTGAGCCGATGAGGTGCCTGCATGGACCTAAACGTCCTTGACATCGTGCTGGGCAGCATTCTGCTGCTTTCCGTGATCCTCGCGGCGCGCAACGGAATCACCAAAGAGCTGCTCGGAATCGCATCGCTCGTCGCCGGCGTTGTCGTCGCAATGTGGAGCCACGGCCTGGTGGCGCACGAACTGCAGCCTTGGATCCGGAATCCCCGGATCGCGGCCGGCATCGCCTTCGCCCTGATTTTCTTCGGTTGCGTACTCGTGGGGATGTTGATCGCACGCGCTCTGGTGGGTGTATGGAGTTTTACCGGCCTGCGCTGGCTGGACATATCGCTCGGTGGCGTATTCGGCATCTTTCGGGGGCTTCTGATTTGCGCTGTCGTGCTTCTTGGGCTGATCGCTTTCCAGCCTCTGGGGGGCACCGGGAATCTCGTCTCTAGATCGGCGCTCGCCCCCTGGATCGTGAATGTCGCCCGCACAGTGGTAGCAGTTGCCCCGCAGGGGCTGCGAACTGCTTTCAAGCGGGGCATTGCAGCCGTCGGGAAGGAGGAGCCCAAGGAGGACGAGGCGCCGTCCGAGGGCAATGGGTCCAAGGCGGGTGATGGCGATGACGACGCCCAGTTCAGCCTGTGACATCGGCCTCTGAAGCGCCCGGGCCGCAAAGGCTAGGCGTCGCAAGAGACACCAGGCCCGGCGGCCTGATCCTCAGGTTGCAGTACCGGATCGGAAAGCGGGCCGGGTAGGTTAGAACCGCCTGCTAGGAAACCGCCGCAACAGTTAGAACGTCTTTCGAACTAGCATGAGGCACTGCGCCATGGTATCCGCGCTGCTCGTGGCGCTGTCTCAATCGGTCGCCCAGACCACGGAGACGCTGGACGTCGGGGAGGATGCGACGTTCTCGACTGACGTGAGAGTCGTTAATGTGCTGGCAACCGTCAAGGATCGAAACGGCCGCCTGGTCAGCACCCTGGAGAAGGACGATTTCATCCTCTCCGAAGAAGGCGTCCGCCAGGAGATCCGCTACTTCGCGCACCAGACAGACCTGCCCCTCACGATCGGATTGCTGATCGACACCAGCGGGAGCCAAAAAATACTGATCCCGGAGGAGCGCGAGGCAGGGTCGTACTTCTTCCGGTCGGTTCTGCGCCCCGAAAAGGACCTGGCGTTCCTGATGAGCTTTGACCGCAATGTGGAGTTGCTGCAGGATTACACCAGCTCACAGATTTTGCTCGAGCGGGGGCTGGACGAACTCCAGGTCGAAGTTCCAACCGGGGGCTTCCATCCGAATCCGACCGGCAACAGGAAGCAAACCAGCACTGCACTGCACGACGCGCTGTATCTTGCGGCTGACGAAATGTTCCGAGACCAGGTCGGGCGCAAGGCGGTCGTAGTGATCTCGGACGGCTACGATGTTGGGAGCAAGGTCAATCTCAAGGCCGCCATCGAGGCCGCCCAGCGCAGCGACATTGTCGTCTATACGATCCAGTACATCGACAGGCGGTACACGGGGGGAGGGCTGGTGTTTTCTGCCGGAACAGGTGGCGGAACGCTGAAGAAGATGGCTGAACAGACCGGTGGCAGCTTCTTCACCGTCTCGGGGAGACGACCGCTCGCGGTGATCTTCCAGCAGATCGAGGATGAGATGCGCAGCCAGTACAGCATCGGGTATTCGCCCAGACAAGATCTTGACGAATCGGGCTTCCGCAAGATCACACTGAAGAGTCCGCAGAAGGGCGTCAAGATCCAGGCGCGGGCAGGCTACTACGCGGACACGATCTGAATTACTGCCGAGCAGTCACCATCAGGGCACAGGTTTCGGCGATGCGCTGGACGCGGCTTCGTCTGGATCAAATCCGCGACCCGCATGCTGAAAGAAGACGTCTTCGAGGCTGGGTCTGGAGACTCTAACGGACCCGACTTCCGCGCCGAACCGTTCCATCAGGCGGACCATCCATTTCGATCCCTCGGCGTGCGCGAAGCGGATCTCGCTGCCGTCGAGCCAGGGGTCTCTCACGGCGAATTCATCAGCGAGAACCGCCGCAACCTGGGTCGGCTGGTCCGCAACGAGCGTCACAACTTCCCCGCCTATCTCGGCCTTTAGTTCAGCCGGGGTGCCTGTCCGGATCAGCTTCCCAAGATCGAGAATTGCAAGTTGGTCGCAATAGTCGGCTTCGTCAAGGGAATGCGTGGTGAGCAGCACGGTGACGCCTTCGGACTGTCGCAGTTCTCTCAGATATCCCCAGAACGCCCTGCGCGCGACGGGGTCGACGCCCGTGTTGGGCTCGTCCAGAAGCAGCAGCCGCGGACCGTGCAAGACACCCTTGGCAAGATCCGCCCGGCGACGCAGTCCTCCCGAGAGCGTATCGACCCGATCCTTGCGCCGGTCACTCAGGCCAACCCTTTCCAGGACTTGGCTAACCCGGTTAGCCAGCGCCGCCCCGCGCATCCCGTACATATGGCCGTGATGCACGAGGTTCTCTTCGACCGATAGCAGGCGGTCCAGGCTCTGCGACTGAAACACGACGCCGACGTGCTGCCGGGCCTCGAGCGCTCGGTCCACTACATCTACTCCGAACAGCTTTGCGCTGCCGCCACTTGGAGCCAGCAGCGTGGAGAGGATGCGGAATAGAGTGGTCTTGCCGCTGCCGTTCGGTCCGAGCAGTCCGAATATGGCTCCTTGGGCAACGTTGAAACTGACGCGATCCAGGGCCGGCCGGCTGCCGGCGGACGGCTTCCCGTAGGTGAAGCTGCACTCGGATACTTCGACTGCCGGTAGTGTGGGCATCAAGACGGGATCTCGATTCGACGTTAGCACAGCCGTCCCAGCGCCGATCCGGCCCGGCCCCTGCTCGGTCACCTCAGACCGGAAGCCGCCCGTCAGGCGTGGTTTCGCAACGCCTGCAAGATTCCGTTGATGTAGCCAAAGCCGTATGCGAACGCCTGCCTGCCGTTGGTGTCATCCGGGTGCCTCGGCATGTGGTCGGGCATGAGCATATAGGGATAGTCGACCTCCCAAAGGGTCCTGGCAACCTCCACCATGTTCATGTCGCCCTCGTCGGGATAGACTTCCTGGAAGCTGTCGCGCTTGCCCCGGATGTTGCGGAAGTGGATGTTGAAGATCTTCTTCGCACCTCCGATTCGCCGGATCACGTCGTGGATCTCGCTCGCTGGGTCTTGGAGCATTTCGGCGGTTGTGCCGAGGCAGAGGTTGAAGCCGTGGTACGGGCTCTCTTGGATGCCCATGAAGCGGTAGAGTCCATCGGGGGTGCCCAGGACCCGCGATACTCCCTGATAGCCCTCGGGAGGCACGCCCGGATCGTGCGGGTGGCAGGCTGCCCGCACCTTGTATTCGTTGGCGACAGGGATCACCCGGTCGAGAAAGTAAGTGATTCGCTCCCACGCAGTATCCGCGTCCACGCGGCCAGCCCGCGTTTCCGGCGGATCGGGCCGAGCCTCGTCAAGGCGCCAAGTCGAGTACTGCGACCCGCCTCGTCCCGGCGTCATCTCGGTGCGAAGCACTCCCAGAATGCTCATGTTGTACTTGATTGCGGGGATACCTGTTTCCGCGCAGCCCTGGATCATTTTGTGGATGTCCTCGATGTCACGGTCGCGCTCCGGTGAGTCCCCGAGCATGATCGCACCGCGCTTCTCACGGTCGATGTGCGATGAGGCGAGGAACGGCAGTGCAACCATGTCGAGCGAGACGCCGTGCGCTTCGCACAACTCGCGGGTCTTTTCCAGATCCTCCTTGAGCCAATAGCCTCGCTCCCCGGGATGCGGAGGGTAGCCGCAGCAGTGGTTGACGCCGTGCCTCTTCAGGAACTGCAGGATTTCCACATTCGTTGGGCTGCGCTGCGCCCCAGCATGCATTCTTAGCGGCGGCTGCTCGCGCACGGGAACGGCTGGCTGCTGCATGCAAGCGGCTCCGGCTGCGCCCAGCGTGGCGGTTGTGACGAAAGTTCTCCGGATCATGGTGCAAGCGCCTCTTGGCGGTGGTTCATTGTACCTGCCAGACGTTGGGAAGGGAGACCTTTAGGAATGTATTTTCCGGCGCTGCCGAGAGGCGCGCCGACCCCACTTGGTTGCGGTCGCCGCGGGCGGGCGACAATAGAAGGGATGACCCTAGTCATCGACAACTACGACTCGTTCACCTTCAACCTGGTGCAGTTTCTCGGCGAACTCGGTGCCACGATCACGGTCAAGCGCAACGACGAGGTCACCGTGGACGAGATCCGTGCCATGCGGCCCGACCGGATCGTGATTTCGCCCGGGCCCTGCACGCCCAGCGAGGCCGGTATTTCGGTCGAACTCGTCAAGTCCATGGCCACACAGGTCCCGATGCTCGGCGTCTGCCTTGGCCACCAGTCGATCGGGCAGGCATTCGGCGGCAAGGTGGTCCGCGCGCCGTATCTCATGCACGGCAAGACGAGCGCGGTCCGGCACGACGGTCGCACCGTGTTTGAGGGACTGGACCAGGACTTCGTTGCAACCAGGTACCACTCGCTGGTTGTCGAGCGCGAATCGGTTCCGGATGAATTGGAAGTCTCGGCGTGGACCGAAGACGGCATCGTCATGGGGCTCCGTCACCGCGAACTGCCGGTGGAGGGGGTTCAGTTCCACCCGGAGTCGATCCTCACCGAGCCCGGGAAGCGCCTGCTCGGGAACTTCCTCCGGCGCTGAAGGTGCTCGCCGAGGATCGGTAGGCTTGACAGAGCCGACTCGACTGGAGTCCCCCATGACGGCAGCGACGCAGGATCCTCCTCTTCTGGACTTCCGCAATATCACCGTCTATCGCGGTGACACCCTGGCGCTTGACGGGATCTCGCTTTCGATCCCATGTGGGCAGCATCTGGCGATCATCGGCCCGAACGGTTCCGGTAAGTCGACATTGATCCGGACGATGATGCGCTATGACCATCCGGTCCGCCGGTTCGGCCCGGTCATGAAGCTCTTCGGACGCTCGAACTGGCACGTCCACGACATGCGCAAGCTCGTAGCGATCGTTTCAAACGAGATGGTCCAGGCCTGTTCCAAGAGCGCCTCAGGGCGCAGCGTCGTGCTGTCGGGATACTATTCCAGCTTCGAACTGTGGCCGCAGCACCCGGTTACCGACGAAATGGAGGAGCGGGGCGCGGAGGTGCTGCGCCTGATGAGTGCTGAGCACCTCCGGGACAAGCCGGTGAACGCGATGTCCACGGGCGAGGCGAAACGCGTCGTCATCGGGCGGGCGCTGGTGAACAAGCCGCGGGCACTGCTGCTCGACGAGCCATCCAACGGCCTCGACATCCGTTCCGCGCTGGAACTGCGGGAAACACTGCGGAAGATCGCGGCATTGGGCACAAGCCTGATCTATGTCACGCATCACCTGCCGGACATCGTGCCCGAGGTGTCTCGTGTCGTCCTGTTGAACCAGGGCCGGATCCACGCGGACGGTCCCAAGGAGCGCCTGCTGTCAGCGGAGGTGCTGTCGGAGGTCTACGGCCTGCCGATCGAGGTAGTTGTCAAGGACGGCTACTACAACTGCTGGGCTTGATCCGCGCCCGCGCTTCCGAAGTGCTCCTGGATGGCTTTCGCGCACCGCGCTCCAACTGAAGCCGCGAGAGTGCCGTAGGCACAGTCACGAATTCCAGCCACGCTACCGAACTCTCGCAAGAGTTTCCGTGCTGTGACTGGTCCGATTCCCGGAATGTCCAGCAGTTCCGAGCGCAGGTTGCGATTCGAGCGCCGCTGCCTGTGAAACGTGACCGCGAACCGGTGCGCCTCGTCGCGGATCTGCTGGATTGCATGGAGGATCGGATTGAACCTGTCGAGCCGGATCGGCTCGCGCTCCCGCCCGCGGACGAAGATCTCTTCCTCGCGTTTCGCGATTGCGGCTAGCGGTTGGGAAGGTGCGCCGAGTTCCTCGAGTGCGGCCTCTGCGGCATGCAACTGGCCCACGCCGCCATCGATCAGCACGAAGGTCGGAAACTCCTTGCCTTCGTCCTGTAGACGGGCATACCGCCGCCGGACCACTTCTTTCATCGCGGCGAAGTCATCGTTGGTTTGCTGTCGGACGATGTACTTGCGGTACTCGCCCTTGCGCATCTTGCCGTCTTTCCAGACCACCATCGAAGCCACGACGTCGGTCCCTTGCATGTGTGAGATGTCGAAGCACTCAATGCGGTGACCGGCCTTCGCGCCGTCTTCCGGCATCGGCAGGTCGAGAGCCTCGCCCCAAGCTTCCATGACCTGGGCGGCGGTGGGCTTGCGGACTCGGAAGCGCTGCTCGAAGCACTGGCGGGCGTTGGTGACGACCAAGTCCAGCAAGCCTTTGCCGGTCCCGCGTTTCGGCACTCCAATTTCGACCTTCGTGCCGCGCCTCTCCGCGAGCAGTTCTGCCAGCGCGGCCATGCCCTCGAACTCGTCCGGGACTCGCACGACCGAAGGAATGTGGCGCTGGCCAAGGTACACCTGGGGGAGCAAGCTGCCCAGGAATTCGGATTCGTTGAAAGTCTCGACTTCCTCCCAGTAGAACTCGCGACGGTCCACGACCCGTCCGTTCCGAACATGGAAGATATTGGCCGCGACCAAGGGCGGCTCGGCATGGATCCCGACCAGGTCGATGTCACGACCCTCGGCTGCCGCCATGCGCTGCTTCTCAGTGATCTCCTCGACAGTCGTGATCAGGTCGCGCAGGCTCGCCGCCTTCTCGAACTGGAGAGCTGTTGACGCCTGCAGCATGCGCTTGCGCAGATCGCGGACGAGTTCGTGCCGGCGTCCGCCGAGAAATGCCTTCACGTCTTCCGCGGCGCGAGCGTAAGTGTCGTCGGCCACCAGCCCCCCTGCGCACGGCCCCCAGCAGCGATGGATGTGGTACTCGAGGCACGGTCTCGGGTGGATCCTCGTTAGATCGACCGTGCACGACGGGATCTTGAAGTGGCGGTGAATGAAGTGCACGAGGCGGTGCGCTAGATTGCCGGGGAAATATGGACCGAAGTAGGTCGATCCGTCCTTCTTGAGTCGCCGAGTCACATATACCCGGGGATACTTTTCCTTGGTCAGCTTGATGTAGGGATAAGTCTTGTCATCACGGAGCAGGATGTTGTACTTCGGTCTGTGCTCCTTGATGAGGTTGTTCTCCAGGGCGAGGGCTTCCTTCTCGTTGTTGACGACGATCTTGCCGATGGCATGGGCCTCGAAGAGCAGCCCACCACGCTTGGCGTCGGCCAGCGACTCGCTCGAGAAGTAGCTCCGCACGCGATCGCGCAGGCTCTTGGCCTTGCCGATGTAAATGACGCGGCCTTGCGCGTCCAGGAATTCGTAGACGCCCGGAGTTGCCGGCAATTCGCCTGCCGACTCCTTGAGGCTGTTCCAATTCAGCGGAAGCGGCATGGACGTGGCCGCAGCCAAGTTGGGCGGCGGACCGATCCAGTATAGGAAGGGTTTCCGTTCCGTATCGGATGGCGGCCATCCGCGGGCTATGGGTCGGCCACCCCCAAATGCTGGCTCACGACGTCACAGCTCGAGGCGCAGGCCGACCTGAGTTCGCCACGGCACTAGATTGTTCCCTCCCCGCAGTCACCGCACGACGATTGGGACGCCGACACGGTGGATGGATCTGGGACGGTCCCGGTCGCCAACTGCCAACTCGGATGACGCCTGAGCAAGCCAGACCCCTTGGGCTGCCTGCTATAAGGATAAGGGCGCCAACGACGCAAGAGCCGCGGAGTCAGACCGCGTTCCAGGGCCGCTGAGATTGACCACGAGCTTGATCGAAACGCCCGTCGGCGAGCCGAACCTGCGGGGTATTGCGGCAGCTGCCGAGGCCATCCGGGACGGGGAAGTCGTCGCGATTCCCAGCGATGCGCTGTACGTCCTAGTTGCCGATCCGTTCAACCTCAATGCCGTGGCGAGAGTCTTCGAGGCCAAGCGGCGAGAGGCGCAGCGCTCTTTGCCGCTCCTGGTCGACAGCCTGCCGATGGCAGAGAAGCACGCGGTGCGCCTCCCGTCCAGCTTCTACCTGCTGGCACGTCGGTTTTGGCCGGGTCCGCTGGCCGTGATCGTCAAAGCGTCTTCCAACGTGCCCCTGCGCGTGACCGGCAACACTGGCCGGCTTGCCCTGCGCCGCTCGGCTTCGCCGCTCGCTTCGCGGCTTGTGGAAACGCTGGGCACGCCGCTGATCGCGACCAGTGCGAATGTGTCGGGGCGTCCTACGTGCCGTAGCGGGTTCGAGGTGCTCGGCACGATGGACGGCCGGATCCGCTTGATTCTGGATGCCGGTGTGATCGATGGCGACGCGGCCACGACTGTCGACATCACGGCAGTCCAATGGCGGCTGATCAAGGAGGGGGCTGTGCACCCCGACGAGATCGAAGCATGTCTTGCTACCTAGGTCCGGGCCAGCGCTGGCAAACCGGGCAGACTCACTTCCGGGTCCAGCTGCGTGCTGTCCGCTTCACGCCTGCCTTGAGGCCTTGCGGATGAGAACGAACCAGCGGCGTCGCTTGGCTATCCAATCGACTGGTGTCTATGAGGGAGAATAGGGAGGGTGCCTTCAGTCGAAGGCAAAAGGGCCCGCCTATGGCGGGCGGGGGGAGCATATGAGCGAGTACGCACATCCTGAAGTCCTTGTTTCCACGGATTGGGTCGAGCAGCACGCTGGTGACAGCGGGGTGCGCGTGGTCGAAGTGGATGTCAACACAAGTTCTTACGACGAGGGCCACGTGCCCGGCGCGGTCGGCTGGGCATGGGACAGCCAGCTCTGCGACACCGTGCGGCGTGACATCGTGCCGCGAGAGGCCTTCGAAGAGCTGATGGCTGACAGCGGCATCGGCAACGACACGACCGTCGTCCTATACGGCGACAACAATAACTGGTTCGCCGCTTGGGCATTCTGGCAGATGAGGATCTACGGGCACGCCGATGTCCGTCTGATGAACGGCGGTCGCGTGAAGTGGCTGGCAGAAGGACGCGAGCTCTCGATGGATGCCCCACCGGACGGAGTTGCAAGCTACGTCGCCGCCGCGCCCGACAACTCGTTGCGGGCGTTCCTCCCGCAGGTGTCAAGCGCGGTCGAGTCAGGCTCGGTGGAACTCGTGGACGTGCGGAGCCCGGCTGAGTTCAGCGGCGAGATCCTGTCGCCTCCGGGCCTGCCCGAAACCTGCCAGCGAGGCGGCCACATCCCGGGAGCCAGCAACATCCCCTGGGGCAAGGCCTGCGCCGAAGACGGAACCTTCAAGAGCGTGGCAGAACTGCAAGAGCTTTATTCCGCAGCGGGCATCACCGGCACCAAGCCGGTGATCGCTTACTGCCGGATCGGGGAGCGGTCCAGCCATTCGTGGTTTGTGTTGCGGTACTTGCTGGGCCTCGAGGGAGTGACAAACTACGATGGTTCCTGGACCGAATGGGGCAACCTGGTCGGAGCGCCGGTCGAGCGCGGGTTATGAAGGCCGAACACTACTCGGTCCGCCAGTTCATGCTAGAGGGGTGGCCGGTGCGCATCAGCACGTATCGGATCGGTCCGACGTGGCACGCCAAGGCTGACAACGTCTCGCCTGGCGCCCAAATTGCAGCAGCTAGTGCCGATACCCGTGAAGAGGCCGAGGAAACCGTCGTCGAGAAGGCCGGCGCCCGGCTTGCGGCGACCCGGCGGAACCGCTGATTCGAATTGCAATGCGAGTCCAGATCTTCTCTGACATTCATGGAGACATGAACAGCTTGCGGCGGGCAGTCGCCGTGCCTGCGGATATCTACATTGCCGCCGGGGACCTGGTCACTTGGCCGGCGCCCCTCGATCCGTGCGCGGCGATCCTGGCACCTCTGGGCGATCGATTGTGGGTCATGCCCGGGAACAACGAGACTGCCGAGCAGGTGGAGCAGTTCTGCTCCGTACACGGATTCCGCAGTTTCCACGAGACTGCGCACGAGGTTGACGGCACCCATTTCGTGGGTATGGGCTACTCCAACCCCACGCCCTTCGACACGCCTGGTGAGTACACCGAAGAGGAGCTAGCGAAGCGCCTGGCACCCTTTGCGGCCTTGCGTCCGCAGGTGCTGGTGGCCCATGCGCCGCCTGTCGACACGGAACTTGACGAGGCTGGCCCCGGTCTGCATTTCGGTAGCACGGCGGTGCGCGACTATGTCGATGCGTATCAGCCTGTCTACTGCTTTTGCGGCCACATTCACGAGGGGGCGGGTCGGGTCGTCAAGCTCGGACCGACAACCGCGGTCAATGTTGGCAAGCCCGGTTACCTCCTGGAACTGTAAGCCTTCGAACGGAGCGCGGTCGAGAGCGCTCTCATCCCGTAGAATGAGGGTTCCGACTGCCCGTCCGGGCCGCGGAGACCTAGATCGATGGCAAGTTCGCCCCCAGTCGCCGTTGCAGCAATGCCGGCGACGGGGGCAGCGGTCGCATCACCGCCCAGTTTCTGGCTTGCCGTTGGGACTCTTTGGGTGCGAGAGGTGCGCGGCTTCTACCGCCAGCGCAGTCGGATTGTCGGGTCGCTGTCCACGCCCCTGCTGTTCTGGTTTGTCCTGGGGTCGGGCTTCGGCTCTTCGTTGCTGTCCGACCAAGGTGGCTATTTGCAGTTTTTCTTTCCGGGCATGCTGGCGCTCGCTGTTCTATTCACTTCGATCTTCGCCAACATGTCGTTGATCGAAGACCGCCGGGAGGGGTTCCTCCTGGGAGTGCTCGTAGCTCCCGTCTCAAGACTCTCGCTCGTGCTTGGCAAGGTGTCTGGATCCACCACGCTGGGCGCGATCCAGGGTGCGTTGCTGTTGCCGTTGGCACCGCTCGCCGGCGTGCCGCTCGACCCTGCGAATCTGCCGGCAATCTTCGCCATTTTGTTCCTGATGGCGGGAGGGCTGACTGCCTTGGGGTTTTTCTGCGCTTGGTGGCTGAATTCTGTCCAAGGCTTCCACTCGATCATGAATTTGGTGCTGATGCCCATGTGGTTGATGTCGGGCAGCGTGTTTCCAATGGACGGATCATCGGCGTGGGTGCGCTGGATCACGGCCATCAATCCGCTCACATACGGCGTTGCTGAGCTGCGCCGCATGCTGGGAACCCCGGTGTCCGACTCGGCTCCGGCCTCGGGCGTTTGCTGGATGGTGATAGGCGGTTTCGCCGTCTTGATGGTCGCCCTCGCATGGTACCGGGCCTCGCGCACGGAGGCGGCGCACCTCTCCTAGGCGCGGCGCGGGCTGAATGGCATGGACTACTCCGATCTTCCGACGTTGAACGTGAGCCTGAACTTGGTCACGGCGGCCTGCCTGCTGGGTGGGTACGTCCAGATCCGCCGTGGCGAGCGGCGGCGGCACAAGGTTCTGATGCTCTGCGCATGTTGCTCCTCGGCGGCGTTTCTGACCAGCTACGTGATCTACCACCTGCAGGTCGGATCGGTTCCTTTTCAAGGCGGAGGCTGGATTCGTCCGGTTTACTTCGCCATTCTGATCAGCCATGTCGTGCTTGCCGTTACCATCGTGCCGCTTGTGCTCGTCACCCTTCGGTACGCTCTCCGGGGCTCCTTCACGCAGCATCGCGGGATTGCCCGCTGGACCTGGCCGATCTGGATGTACGTGTCAGTGACCGGTGCCGTGATCTACGGCATGCTGTATCTCCTATAGGCTGGGCTTGCTGTCCACTCTTCGCACTCTCGCCCCTTACATGCTGCAGTACCGGTGGCGGTACGCCGCTGGCTTCATTGCGCTGCTGTTTCGCGGCGCTCTGGCCACGGCGCTGCCCTATCTGCTGGGCCGGTCGATCGATGCTCTGGCAGCCGGAGAGGCGAGCGATGCGCAGCGGCTTGCGGCTCTGATCCTGCTCGTGGCGGCCGGCAAGGGAATCGCGCAGTACGGGATGCGCTGGACCCTGATCACGATTTCGAGGGACATCGAGTACGACTTGCGCAACGATCTGACAGCGCACCTAGTCCGGCTGGACCGGCGATTCTACGAGCGGTACCGGACGGGAGACCTAATGGCGCGGGCGACAAACGACCTCGCGCAAGTGCGCTCGCTGCTAGGCCCGGGTTTGATGTACACCGCAGAGATCGCCGTTGTTTTCGTCGCCGTAGTCTCGGTCATGGCTTGGACGGACGGGCTGCTGACCCTACTGGTCTTCGCACCGATGCCGCTGATTTCGCTGGCTGTCGGGCACTTCGGCCGCAAGACGCACGCGCAGTTCCAGCTAGTGCAACAACTCTTCTCCGGAATCAGCACGCGGGTCCAGGAGCACTTGGCGGGATTGCGGATGCTGCGTGCCTACGATCAGGGCGCTCAGGAGAGGGCCCGCTTTGACCATGCGAACAATGCGTACATGGATGCCAGTCTTGGCCTTGTCCGGATCTGGCAAAAGTTCTACCCAGCACTCGAACTGCTAGTCGGCGTGACCGGCATTGCAGTCCTTGGATTCGGTGGCTGGCGGGTGATCCAAGACGGGATCACGATCGGCACGTTCACGATGTTCCTGTACTTTCTGGCGATGCTCACCTGGCCGATGATTGGCATGGGCGTGGTAGTGAACATCACGCAACGGGGCGTGGCGTCGCTTGGCCGACTCAACGACATCTTCCACTATCGACCGCGAATTGCCGACGATGGACGTTCCTCGCCGGAGCACGGACCCCTTTCAGGCGAGATCGAATGGAGAGACGTCTCGGTCCAGTACCCAGGGGCCTCCGCCCCGGCGTTGAGCGGCGTCAATCTGCAAATTCCGCCCGGCCAGTCGCTCGCCTTGATTGGCCCAGTCGGCAGCGGGAAGTCCACACTGGCAAACCTGCTGCCCAGGATGATCGACCCGAGCGAAGGGCAGGTACTTGTAGGCGGCGTCGATGTTCGCCAGATTCCGGTGTCTGCGCTTCGCAGATACATCGGGTACGTGCCGCAAGAGTCCTTCCTGTTCAGTCGGACGATCGCAAGGAACATCCGTCTTGGCGTGCCCGAGGCTCCCGATCAAGCTGTACGCGAGGCGGCGAGCATCGCGATGCTAGACACCGACGACGACGGCTTTCCGGACGGACTGGACACCATGGTCGGCGAGCGCGGCATCACCCTTTCCGGCGGCCAGAAGCAACGTGTGGCGATCGCCCGCGCGCTGCTCAAGAATCCCGGCATCCTGGTGCTTGACGACGCAACCGCGAGCGTCGACGCGCACACCGAACACGAGTTATGGATGGGCTTGCGCCGCGGAATGCACGAGCGCACGGTCTTGATCGTCACCCACCGCGTATCGTCAGCCCGGTTGGCGGATCGGATTGCAGTCCTCGATGCGGGCTGTGTGGTCGACTTCGGGACGCACGAAGAGCTCTTGGACCGCGGCGGCCTCTATGCCCGGATGCATGACCGCCAAAGAATCGAAGAGGAGCTTGAGCGGCGATGACGGGCCGGTCGATCGGGCGCGATGCGGCCCGGGAGGACACTCCCGCCGTCGTGGCTATCTATGACGCCGTCTTGCTGAAGCGGCTTTGGCAGTACTTGTATCCGTACCATCGCACCGCAGCCGCCTCGTTGGCGCTCCTGATGATCAATTCGGCGTTGGGAGCAAGCTGGCCACTGCTCACACAAATCGCGGTGGATCGGTACTTGAAGCCGGACCTGGCCGGAGCATCGTTCCTGGACTCGCTCCTGCCGAGCGACCCTTTGCAAGGCCTCCTGCGAATCGCGGGGATTTATTTCGTTGTGCTTGTCGTGGCCGCGAGTGCCCGCGCAGCGCAGATCCATACGATGAACTACACGGGGCAGAGGGTGATGCGCGACATCCGCCGGGAGATTTTCGGGCATCTCCAGCGCCTTCCCGTCAAGTACTTCGATCGCACTCCAAGCGGACGGCTCGTGGCACGAGCGACGAGCGACGTGGATGTGCTCAATGAACTCTTCACCTCGGGCTTGGTAGCCGTCGCCGGTGACATCCTGACCTTGGTCTGCGCCTTCGCGGCGATGATGTATCTGAGTCCGAGACTGACTCTGGTCTACCTTGCGGTTGCACCGCTGGTCATGCTCGTCAGCGTCGTGTTCCGCAGGCACGCTCGGGAGAGCTTCCGGGACGTGCGTGCGGCCGTCGCCAAGCTGGCGTCGTTCCTGCAAGAGTGCTTCACCGGCGTTGCCGAGATTCAGGTCTTCAACCACCAGGGCCAGGCAATCGAGGATTTTGACCGGATCAACGACGAGCATCGCCAGGCGAACTACAAGGCAGTGCGGGCGCACGCAGTATTCTTCCCGGTCATCGATTGGCTCAACTTCTTGGGTCTCGCGCTCTTGATTGTGTTCGGCGGGCGCTGGGTGGTCGAGGGCACAGTGACACTGGGTGTCTTGCTGGCCTTCCTGCAGTACGGCACGCGGATCTTCCGGCCGATTCAGGACCTCGCCGAGAAGTACAACGTGCTGCAGGCCGCGATGGCCGGGGCCGAGCGAATCTTCGATCTGCTGGACACCGAGCCGCCAAGGCCCGAGAGGGAGGAGAAGGCCCGCCGAATCAATTCGCCGAGCGTCGAGTTTCGCAACGTGTGGTTCGCTTACCGGGACGAAGACTGGGTGCTCGAGGACGTGAGCTTCTTCGTCGAACCGGGTGAGATGCTAGCCATTGTCGGGCATACCGGGGCGGGGAAGAGCACGGTGGTCAACCTCCTGCTGCGGTATTACGAAATCCAGAAGGGCAGCATTCTGGTGGGGGGACGGGACATCCGTGAATGGACGCTCGAGTCCCTCAGGAAGAAGTTTGGAGTCGTGTTGCAGGATCCTTCCCTGATCGCGGGGACGATAGCGGGCAACATCGGACTGAACGACCCTGGCATCCCTGCCAGGAGCATCGCAAGGGCCGCCGAGAATGCGCACCTCGCGAGGCACATCGAGTCGCTCCCGAACGGATACGGCGAGCCGGTCCTCGAGCGGGGCGCGGGGCTCTCGACCGGCCAGAAGCAATTAGTGGCGTTCGCCCGCGCCCTTGTCTTCGATCGGCCAATCCTAGTGTTGGACGAGGCGACATCGAGCGTCGATCCGGAAACCGAACAGGATATCCGCGACACGCTCTCGAAGCTCCTCCTCGGGCGGACGTCTATCGTTATCGCGCACCGGCTCTCGACGATTCGGCAGGCCCGCAGCATTCTGGTGTTTCACAGGGGCCGCATTGCCGAGAGCGGCTCGCACGGGGAGTTACTGGCTCTCGATGGCATCTACTCGCGATTGCATCAGTTGCAGTCGCTGGCCGAACTGGCCAACCAAGGGTGACTGCGGCTGGCGGGTCAACTTCCTGCGCGATCTCGCGACCCTGCGGATGCCGCGACCGGCAGATCGCGCAGATAATGGGGCTAGTGGACCCGACTCCATGCAGGCGGCGCTTGTCATCCCGGCCCTGAACGAGGAAGCATCGATTGGCGCGGTTCTCGACGAGGTTCCGCAGGCTTGGTTCTGTGCAGTCATCGTCGCCGATAACGGCTCTACCGATCGGACCACCGAGGAAGCCTCGGCGCGCGGCGCCCGTATCACCGTGGAGCCCCGGCGGGGGTACGGTGGCGCATGCCTGAAGGCTCTGGAAGCGCTGCCCGCCGAAGCCGAGATTGTTGTCTTCATGGACGGGGACGGCAGCGATGACCCGCGCGAGGCGGACCGGCTGCTGCAGCCGATTCGAGAAGACCGCGCTGATCTAGTCGTGGGATCGCGGGTCCTCGGCCATCCGGAGCGAGGTGCGCTTCACCCACACCAGCGCCTCGGGAACTGGATCGCCACTCGCTTGCTGCGGCTGCTGCTCGGCCACGGCTATACGGACCTTGGACCGTTTCGGGCGATTCGTGCCGACAGCCTGCGGCGGCTTGGAATGAAAGACCGCGGTTACGGCTGGACAGTAGAGATGCAGATCCAGGCACTTCGGCACGGCTTGCGGGTCGCGGAGGTGCCGGTTTCGCGGCGGCCGCGGATGTCCGGCGAGAGCAAGGTGAGCGGCTCGTTGCGCGGGAGCGTAGCGGCAGGCTGCAAGATCCTGTGGACCGTCGCGCGCGGCGCGGCGGCATCACGGAAATGAGGTTCGTTCCAATGGTCCGACATTGGTACTGTCTTAGGGTTGGATTCGATCGAGGGTCACCCGATCAATCTTGCGCTACTGCCCGAAGAGGAGTTCATGAGCACACATCATAGGTATCCCTGCGCCTCCGGCCTGCTGCGTGCGGGGGCGGCCCTTATCTTCTGCGTAGCGGTGCCGGTGGCTGCTGTCGAGGTTGCCCCGGACGCTCCACTGCAGTGGCAGACCGTCACGCTGACGTTTGACGGTCCGGAGACGGCTGAGGGCGCGACCCCGAATCCGTTCCTGGACTACCGCATGCACGTCTCGTTCTCCCACCAGCAATCCGGCGAGTCCCGCACGGCGCAAGGCTTTTTCGCGGCGGACGGCGACGCCGCCGAATCATCGGCTGAAGCGGGTGCAAAATGGCGTGTCCGGTTCACGCCCCCGCTTGCCGGCACCTGGGTGTGGCGGGCCGAGTTCCGTGCCGGTACCGGCATCGCGCTCAGCGCGGCCGCGGGCGAGGCTACCGCGTTTGACGGAGAGTCAGGCACGTTCAGCGTGGCTGCTGTCCCGGAGGGTGCTCCGGGCTACGCCGCGAAAGGGTTCTTGACGCCCGACGGAAGCCACTACCTGCGGTTCTCCAGCGGCGAGCGCTTCTTGAAGGGCGGTGCCGACTCGCCCGAGAATTTCCTTGGCTACTTCGAGTTCGACGGCACGTTCGATACAGCTTCGCACGGCGGCGTGTCGACGGATCGCGGAGCCTTCCTCCATCGCTACGAGCCGCATGCAGGAGACTGGAAGGCGGGCGATCCGACATGGCAGGGCGGAAAGGGCAAGAACATCATCGGAGCCGTGAATTACCTAGCCTCCAAGGGCATGAACAGCGTTTACTTCATGACCTACAACCTGGACGGTGGCGACGGCAAGGACACCTGGGTCTGGACCGAGCCCACGGTGCGCGATCGCTTTGACGTCTCCAAGCTCGCCCAATGGGAGATCGTGTTCTCGCACATGGAGCGGCTCGGGATCGCGATGCACCTCGTGATTCAGGAGACCGAGAACGACGAAGAGCTCGGTGGCGGTCCCGAACTCAATGACATTCGCAAGCTGTACTTGCGGGAACTGGCCGCGCGTTTCGGACATCACCTCGCGGTCATCTGGAATCTAGGCGAGGAAAACGACACGCCGCTGGGGGACCGCCTGGAGATCGCGTCGTACCTCCGGCAAGTCGATCCCAACAACCACGCGATCACGGTGCATACCCACAACGGCCGCAGTCTGCGCAGCTACACGGGCCTGATAGGCTCCGATTTGTTTTCCGCCACGTCGATCCAGGGGCAGATGGAAGCCAGCAATCGCGAGACGGTCGCCCTGCGCTCGCGGTCGGCGGCCTCCGGATCGCCTTGGGCCATCTTCCACGACGAGCAGAGCCCGGCATCGGCTGGTGTGATGCCTGATTCCGCCGATCCGTTGCACGACAAGCCCCGCAAGCACGCGCTTTGGGGCAATTTGATGGGTGGAGGATCCGGTGTTGAGTGGTACTTCGGATACCAGTACCCGCACATGGACCTGAATTGCGAGGACTGGCGCTCACGAGACGTGATGTGGGATCAGACCCGATACGCCCTGGAGTTCTTCCAGAAGTATCTGCCGTTCTGGGAAATGTGGCCCGCCAATGACTTGGCTGATGGCAGAGGTGCCTACGTTTTTGCGAAAGAGGGCGAGATTTATGCCGTGTATATGCCGCAAGCGCACCGGACCCAGGTGACACTGGCCACAGGAGAGTATCGACTCAGGTGGTACGACCCTCGCAATGGCGGGGCCCTGAAGATGGGTGACGAAGGCACGGTCAAGGTAGGCGAGATACGGATGGGCGATGACGTCTCGGTGCAGTTATCGCCGCCCAGCGCCCCCAGCAAGGATTGGGTGGCCCTGCTTGAAAAGCTGCCAGCCCGGCCGTAGCCAGACCCGAGCGTGTAGGATGATGCATGCGTTTGCAGCGGTGCCCGACTCGACCGTCGGCCATCGCCTCAGGCGTGTCCGCCGTAGCGACCGGAGCGACCACAGATGACTCGACGCATGACGATGGCGCAGGCCACGATCGAATTCCTGAAGAGGCAGTACGTCGAAAGGGACGGCCGGCGCTACCGTTTCTTTGAAGGCTGCTTTGGTATCTTCGGGCACGGAAATGTCGCTGGCTTGGGCCAGGCACTGCACCAGGACCCGTCGTTTCCATATTTCCTGTGTCGCAACGAGCAGGCGATGGTGCATACCGCAGCTGCCTATGCAAAGGCTTCCAACCGGCTGCGGGCACTGGCCTGCACCACCTCGATAGGCCCCGGAGCCACCAACATGGTCACTGGCGCGGCAGCGGCCACGATCAATCGGCTGCCTGTGCTGCTGCTGCCGGGCGACATCTTCGCTCGCCGTAACGTAGCGCCAGTCCTCCAGCAGCTCGAATCTCCGCAGACGCAGGATCTCTCGGTCAACGATTGCTTCAAGGCGGTTTCGAAGTACTGGGATCGCATCCAGCGCCCCGAGCAGATCGTGACCGCGCTGCCCGAGGCGATGCGGGTGCTCACGTCTCCGGCCGACACTGGCGCGGTCACGCTTGGCATGCCGCAAGATGTGCAGGCTGAAGCGTTCGACTATCCGGAAGCGCTGTTCCGGGAACGGGTTTGGCAGCTGCAGCGGCAGCGGGGCGACTCGCGGGCCATGGAGACGGCCGCCGCTTGGATTCGCGAGGCCCGCGCACCCTTGATCATTTCTGGCGGGGGGGTGCTGTACAGCGAGGCTTGCGGCGCGCTGGCGAATTTCGCATCGGAGACGGGCATTCCGGTCGCCGAGACCCAGGCCGGCAAGGGTGCATTGCGCTACGACCACGAGCAAGCGCTGGGGGCAATGGGAGTGACCGGCACTCCGGGGGCCAACGTGATTGCCCGCGAGGCCGATCTGGTGATCGGCATTGGCACGCGGTACTCCGATTTCACAAGTGCCTCCAAGACGGCATTCCAGAATCCCGACGTTCGGTTCCTCAACATCAATGTTGCCGAGTTCGACGCCTACAAGCATGCCGCGCTGCCTGTCGTCGCCGATGCTAGGGCGGCATTGCATGAACTTGGCATCCTGGTTGCCGGATATCGGGTTTCCGCGGAGTTTGCCGGTCGGGTCCGCACCTATCGAGCGGAATGGGAACGCGAAGTGGATCGGATCTACGGCTTGGGCCATGGCCCCCCGATCAGCCAGGGAGAGGTGATCGGCGCGGTGAACCGCGTGGCCAGCGAGCGTGACGTCGTAGTGTGTGCGGCCGGGAGCATGCCAGGAGACATGCACAAGCTGTGGCGAACCAAGAGTCCCAACACGTACCACATGGAGTACGGATATTCGACGATGGGCTATGAAATTGCCGCGGGGCTAGGTATCAAAATGGCCGATCCCAGCCGGGAAGTGTACGTAATGGTTGGCGATGGATCCTATCTGATGATGGCGCAGGAGATCGCCACTTCGATTCAGGAGGGTGCCAAGCTCAACATCGTTGTGGTCGATAACCATGGGTTCGCGAGCATCGGCGGTTTGAGCGAGGCTTGCGGGAGCGCGGGATTTGGCACGGAGTACCGCTGCCGGACCAACGGCCAGCTCGGGGGCAACCGGGTCGGAGTGGACTTCGTCGGAAACGCCCGCAGCCTCGGTGCCGAGGCGTGTCGCGCGGAAGGTCGAGGCGAGCTCGATGCGGCGCTCGCCGCAATGCGCGGGCACGGGCGCACCAGCGTTGTCGTGGTCGAGACGGACCGGAACGAGCGCGTGCCCAACTACGACTCCTGGTGGGATGTCCCGATCGCCGAGGTCTCGGATGTGCCGGCTGTCCGTTCGGCGCGCGCCGAGTGGCTGGCAGGACGCGAGAAGGAACGGGATTACCTGTAGCGCTTCCGGCGAGGTTGCCGGAGTGGCTGGCCATGCTGTCTAGGGAAAAGGTTCGATTGCAGTGCTTGTAACCATAGTCTCGTTCCTGGGATTCACGCTCCTGGTGGCGGGAATTTCGTATCTGTACACCCGGCACGACCGGATGACAACGTGGGACGCGTATTTCCTGGGAGGCCGCAGCCTGACGGCGTGGGTTATTGCCGGGTCGCTGATGCTGACCAACCTGTCGACGGAGCACCTAATCGGCTTGAACGGCGACGCCTTCAAGCACACGATCGCGGTAACGGCCTGGGAAACGACCGCGGCGCTGGCCATGGTGGGCACGGCGCTCTACTTTCTGCCGCGGTTTCTGAGGATGGGGCTGTCAACCCTTCCGGAGTACCTTGCGAAGCGCTTCGACCGGACAACCGGCGTGATTGCAGCGGCGATGTTCCTGTTCTCGTACGTGCTCGCGATCCTGCCGGTCGTGCTGCTATTCGGCGCCTCCGGCATCAATAGCCTTTTCGAATTGCAGGATTTGTTCGGAATGAGCGAGTCGCAGGTGACTTGGCTCTTGGTCTGGGGAGTGGGGATGCTCGGGTCGCTCTACGCGATCTTCGGCGGATTGAAGGCCGTCGCGATCTCCGACACGATCAACGGTGTCGGGTTCCTGATCGTCGGGCTGCTCGTGCCCTTGCTGGCGCTCATGCAGATCGGCGATGGCAATCCCTGGAGCGGGCTGACGGAAGTGTATGTCGAGGAGCGTCCGAAGTTCGACGTCACGGGGGACGAGCCGGGATCCTTCCTTCCCTTTGGCGTGCTGTTCACGGGAATGATCGTGAACCAGATCTTCTTCTGGTGCGCGGGACAGCAGATCATCCAGCGTGGGCTGGGCGCCAAGAATCTCAAGGAAGGCCAGAAGGGCATGCTGATCGCAGCATGTTTCAAGCTGCTCGGCCCGCTTGTCATCGTACTTCCCGGCGTACTCGCCTATCACCTGTTCAAGGACACGCTCGGCCCCGAGGACTACTTGCTGGCCTACCCAACATTGGTGAAGGCCGTGCTGCCGGCTTGGCTGGGCGGGTTTTTCGCCGCGGTCATGGTGGGAGCCGTGCTGAGCACGTTCAACAGCGTGTTGAACTCCTCGGCGACGCTGTTCTGCCGCGACATTTACGCGGCGGTCCTGCGACCGTCCGCGTCACCGCGGGAGTTGGTCAAGGCAGGCCGGGCGTGCAGCGTTGTGCTGGCCCTGGTAGCGATGTCAATCGCGCCCATGATCGATACCTCGGGGAGCCTGTACAACTATCTCCAGCGGATCAACGCCACGTTCTTCGGGCCAATGCTGGCTGTGCTCCTGCTGGGCATGCTCGACAAACGCATTTCCGCCTTCTCGGCCAGGGCGGGCTTGGTTGGCGGACCGGTGCTGTTCTTCTTGCTCGTGTTCTCGTTCGACGGTCCTGTGCAGGCGTTCGTGCAGGGGCTTCTCGGCACCGCCGACGAAGTCCATTTCCTGCATTTCCTAGGGCTCGTCTTCGTCGTCGTCGTCGGGTTCATGGTGCTGGTCAGCTGGCTCCGACCGGAGCAGACGCACTATCTCGAGCCAGACGCGCCGCCGGTCGACATGACGCCCTGGAAGCACGCCAAGGCGCTGGGAGGGGTCGTGTGCGTTTGCACCGTCGCCTGCTACATACTGCTGGCCCAGTGACCCGGGCAAAGGGGTCTCAGCCCGCTATTCCCGCTGAGACCAGGAACTGGAAGTTCGCGCGGGCGTCGTCGTACGACGATTGGACGCTCAGAGGCCCGCGATCTTGCTCAACCGTGGCCCAGCCGTCATAGCGGATCTCGCGCAGGGCCGTCAGGAAAGCGCTGAAATCCACCGACCCGCGGCCGAGATTGCAGAACACTCCGCGGGCGCAGGCTTCGTAGAATCCGATCCGGTCGCGAATCACAGCCCGAAGGATCGAGGTGTCGAGATCCTTGAGATGCACATAGCGAATCCGTCCGGGAAAGCGCCGCATGATAGCGGCCGGATCAATGCCTGCGTAAAGACTGTGGCCGGTGTCAAGGCAGATTCCGAGCAAGTCCTCGTCAATCTCGCCCAGCGCTTGGTCGAGCTCATCCTCGAATTCGACGAATCCGCCGGCGTGCTGGTGCAGGGTGGGCTCGAGACCGTACTCATCCCGTCCGATCCTGGCGGCGACTCGCAGCCGCTCGTGCAGTGCCGCAAGTTGGGCAGTGTCGAGGCGCGGCGCGGCGCGCGAATCGCCCGCACAGGCCGAGCGCGCCGGCGAAATGCTGTCGATGAACACAAGCTGCTTAGCTCCAAGCGCCGCAAGCGTGCGGCATGTCCGTCGCAGTGCATCTTGCAACTCGTCCCAGGCAGCGCCGTCATGGAAGGGGCGAAACACGACGCCGGCCGTGAGTGCCAACGAGCGAGCATCGAGATGCCTTTGAAGCAGCGACGCGTCTTCGGGCATGTAGCCGATCGGGCCGAGCTCGGTACCGGCGTAACCGGCGCTGCTGGTCTCGTCCAGCACGACCTGCCATGGCGGATTTGACGGCGCGTCTGCGAATTCGACACCCCATGAACATGGTGCATTGCCTATCGAGACGGGCATGGATCAAATAGGGAACCCCGAGGCGCGGCTGGTTCCGCCGTCCGGGGGCTGGCGGGCCGCGATCCCGTTATTGGTCGACTGTGCGTTCGATGTAGCGAACATATTCCGGTCGACTCCTCCACTCCTCGATGTAAGGGGCGTATCCGTCGTCTGTCATCCACCAGCTGGGCTGGTTCTCGTCCGGGTCAAAGTTCCCCGGAAGGTAGTCCTTGCCGGCTACGCTGCCCGTCACGGAATCGTTCCAGGTCTCCAGGACCCTTCTCAATCGGGCAAGATCCTCAGCCCGCTCGCTCGCCAGGTCATTGGTTTCATGCGGGTCGCTGTCGAGATCGTACAGCTCGTACGCCTTGGTTTCCGGGTCATTTGAAACGATCTTGAGGTTGTTGTCGATCAAAGCCGTTCGCCCGGTGTGGCGGAACCCGATGGGCGTTTCGCGACGCTGTTCGGCCCCCCCGAGAACCGGAAGCAAGTCGATGCCGTCCTGGGGCTGCAGCCGGGCTTCGAGCGGGACGTCCGCGATTGCGGCCAGCGTCGGGAAGATGTCCATCGTGACGGCCGGGAATTCGGTTACCCGAGGCGCCGGGATGCGTTCAGGCCATTCGATGATCGCAGGCACCCGAATGCCGCCCTCGTACAGGCTTCCCTTGAAGCCGCGCAACCCGCCGACGGTGTCGGGCTTGATGTTCGCAAGACCTCCGTTGTCGCTGGTAAACCAGACCAGCGTGTTGCGATCGATGCCGAGCTCGCGAAGGCCTGCCCGCAGGGTTCCGATGCTGCGGTCCATCGCGACCAGCTCGCCATAGTGATGCTGGGAGTTTTCGTTGAGGTCGGCGAACGGGGCGCGATCCTCGTCCGACGAGATCCACGGGGAGTGCGGGGTACCGTACCAGAGCACGGCCAGGAAGGGACGGGCCTGGCCGGATTGGCGGGTGATGAACCGCATCGCTTCCTCCACGACAACCTCGGATGAGTCGCCAGACTGCTGCATGAACAGGCCGTTCCGGCTCATTAGCGGATCGCGTTCAAAGAAGTTCGTCACCGAGAGCCATTCGTCGAAGCCGAAGACGCCGGGGCTGTGTTCGTCGTCGGCAAGCACGGGCGCGCCCGGTCCGCGAAAACCGTTCAAGTGCCATTTCCCGAAGTGGCCGGTGGCGTAGCCGACCTCGCCCAGGGCGCGCGCTATGGTGCGCTCCTGCCGCCGAAGCGCGAATCCGTGATTCTCGACACCCGTCCGGTCGTGGGTCCGGCCGGTGAGGACCGTGGCTCGCGTCGGGGAGCAATTGGGCGCGCCGGCGTAGAACCGGTCGAAGCGCAGGCCTGCAGCTGCCATCGCGTCGAGATTGGGGGTTTTCAGGGCGGGATGGTTGTAGTAACCGGTCTGGCCCCACCCCATGTCGTCGGCCATGACCAGAACGAAGCTTGGAGGGGCCGGCGTCCCGCTAGCGTCGCTCCCGCCGCAACTGGTGGCGGCGAAACAGATCAGCGTGGCCAGGAAGATGCGGACAGCATTGGTTCGGCGCATGAATGGGCGGTCCTCAAGGGGTTCGATTTTAGCAGACAGGCTCCAATTCTCAGTCTGCCGCGAGCCCAGGCGCAGAGCGATCCTGCAACATAAGTGCTGGATCCAGCGTCAGCGAGTGGCGGCCGAAGTTAGAAGGTCCGCCGACACCTGCCGACTGAAAAAGCGATTACCGCCTGAACGGATTGGTGGGCGGCACTGGACTCGAACCAGTGGCCTCCTGCTTGTAAGGCAGGCGCTCTAACCAACTGAGCTAGCCGCCCTCTCGCAACGGATTCCTGTTCCCGGACCGCCGATCGAGGGGGCTCGGCGATGGTAGGATTTCCAATGATCTATCCCCTAGTCTCGCAGATGCCTGCTCCCTGAAGCCAGGCTGGACGGACTGGGCTACTCGTAGGTGGCCTCCGCTGCGCGCACGCCACCAGGCCTTCCAAGGTAGGTTTCGAGCGCGCCAAGGAGCAACAGGATGTATTGCCTCCGGGAAGAGCCTCCCATGAGCCCAACTCTGAGGACCTTCCCGGCCAGGGGGCCGAATCCGCCCAGCACTTCGATGCCGAAGCTCGTCAGCAGGTAGTCGCGCAGTTCGCCCTCATTGCAGCCGTCCGGCAACTTGGGAGTCTGCAGCGTCCAGAGGCGGTTTTCGGGTGCGACGTGCATTTCGAGCCCCAGAGCTTCGATCCCCGCGACAAAGGCCAGGTGGTTACGGCGGTGCCTCGCGAACCGCGCCTCGAGCGTTTCTTGATGGCAAAGGCGCAGAGCCTCGCGCAGGGCGTAGAACATGGTGATCGGGGTGGTGTGGTGGTACCAGTGGGACTTGGCCCAGTACCCGTCGATCAGTTTGAGATCCAGGTACCACGACACGCACTTGGACCGTCGGGCGCGCAGCTGTTGAAGTGCTTGCTCGGAGAGTGTCAGCGGAGCTAGCCCCGGCGGCGCGCTCAGGCACTTTTGGGTGCTGCTGTAGGCGATGTCGATACCGTTCGCATCGACATCGACCGGCATGCCGCCGAGCGACGTCACGCAGTCGGCGATCACCAAGGCGCCGCATTCGTGCGCTGCGGAGCAGATCCCTGCCGCCGGCTGGTGCGCACCCGTCGACGTCTCAGCATGCACGAACATCACGATCCGCGGCTGCTCGCGCTCGATGAACGCCTTGGCCTCGTCATCGGAGTAGACATCGCCCCAGGGCTTCTCGAGGCGGACGACGTTCGCTCCCTGGCGATTGCACATGTCGGTAAACCGGTCGGAGAAGTATCCGTTGGCGAAGATCGCGACCTTCGTACCCGCCTCGACGAAGTTGACCACGGCGGCCTCCATGCCGGCGGTACCGGTGCCGGAGATGGCAATGGTGAAATCGTTGCGCGTGCCGAATACGTAGCGCAGCAGTTCGGATGTGTCGTTCAGCACGCCGAAGAAATCCGGGTCCGTGTGGCCGACCAGCGGCGCGGCCATCGCTTGGTAGACCCGGGGGTCCACCATGCTGGGTCCGGGGCCCATCAGGATTCGGTGCGCGGGTTGATAGAAATCAAAAACCATGGCGATTCCGTCGAGCCGGACTGAGCGCGGTGCGGAACGATTGTGGGCCAAATACCGGCCGGGCGCAGCAGCCGGGTGTCAGGCACAACGGCCTTGGGCTGGGTCGGACGTGTCCTAGGCCGCCCCTCAGGACACGATAGCGCACAAGAGCCGCAAATCATGCCGTTCCCGGTGAGATCGGAGGGGGATTGACAGTGCCCGCCAGCTGGATCGTTGCATCGCGATTTTGGCCAGCACTGATTCGTGCTTGCCGCAAACGCCTCGCCCCAATCCGGGCATCCGCTCCGGGGTATGGGGCGGATTGGGAACCGCCGTCCTGGATAAAGTCCGAGTACGAGGGCGCCATCGGCGGATGCGCCTGTCCTCTCGACTCCGCTGGCGTGCCTGGCAACAGCTAGACAACCACGAGTCGGCCCACTCCGATCAGGACATCCGGGTATAGGATTCGATCGCTTCCGGCGCGCCGGAAAGCGGCTCTTTCGTGCTACTCTCTCTTGCATGCCGACCCTGATTGAACGCCGTACATTGTTCCAATCCGCAGCTGCCTTCACTGCCGCTTCGTACGCCCGCATCCTGGGCGCAAACGAAAAAGTGAACATGGGCCTGATCGGCTGTGGCGGTCGAGGTCGCGGGGTCCTGCGGTCCTTCGTCAAGAATCCGGCCGTCAACGCGACCGCGCTCTGTGATGTCTTCAGCGCCCGCATTGATGAAGCCGCGCAAGTGGCCCCCGATGCCAAGGGGTTCAAGTTCCACGAAGACCTGCTCGAGTCGAAGGATGTTGATGCGGTGCTGGTCGCGACACCAGACCATTGGCATGCTGGGATCTGCGTCGATTCGGCCAATGCCGGCAAGGATATCTACTGCGAGAAGCCGCTGACGCTGAGAATCGAAGAGGGTCCGGAGATCGTCAAGGCAGTGCGCATGAACAAGCGCGTGTGCCAGGTCGGCATGCAGCAGCGATCCGCCAAGCATTACCTGATGGCGAAGGAGAAGTACTTCGACACGGGAGCCATCGGCAAGGTCACGCTGGCCCGCACTTGGTGGCACGGCAACGGTGCCCATCTGCGACCGTTTCCACCGCAGTACACCGAGCAGCCCACCAATCTTGATTGGGGACGCTTCCTAGGGCCGGTGAAATGGCGCGACTACGATCCGAAGCAGTACTTCAATTTCCGCGCATACCTGGAGTATGGCGGCGGGCAGATCACGGATCTCTTCACGCACTGGATCGACGCGGTACACATGTTCATGGGCCAGGACAACCCGGTCGCGGCCGTCGCATCCGGCGGAGTCTACCACTACAAGGACGGGCGCACAGCCCCCGACACGATCGCCTGCTTGCTCGACTACCCGGGCCAATGGACCGCCACATTCGAAGGCACCCTAGCCCCTGGCTTGAGAGGCGCAGGCATCGAAGTGGTCGGGACCGAAGGGCGCCTTTGGATCACGCGTGGGCAGTACGAATGGTTCACGCTGGAACGGGGCGCACCGCCCGTGGTGCAGAAGGCCATCGGCGACATGACCCAGGACCACGTGGACAATTTCATCGACTGCGTCAAGAGCCGCGAGAAGCCGAATGGCGACGTGTGGGTCGGCCATCGGTCTGCGCAGGCATCGCATCTCGGGAACATCGCCTATCTGCAGAAGCGGCGCCTCAAGTTCGATCCTGACCGCGAGGAAATCCTGCCGCTCTAGCCTTAATCCGAAGGCTTGGATCCATCAGTTCAGGAGCTGGGCTGGCCGTCGCAAGGGGCGGGCTGTCTGGGACGACTACCGCACCAGGCCTTCGACGAACGGGACTTCGAATACTTTCTCGTGGTGGATAGGGCCGTGACCGAAGTAGCCCTCTTCGCCGAAGAGCTCGCCGTGATCAGCCGTGATCGTGATATAGGTGTTCGCGGGGACAAGGTCGAACAGTTCTTCGACCACGCGGTCCAAGTAGCTGACTGCCTTGACCTGCCGGTCGCGCAAGATGTCAAGTTTCGATTGGTCGAAGAACTTCGCCTCGCCATCGATCAGCTTGCCACCGACGATGTGGTCGTCGAGGTGCTTGAAGACTCCGTGCACGCCGCTCACGCGCGGCCATTCCTCGGGGGGCTCGTCGGGTAACGCGTAAGGGTAGTGTGTCTCGCCCACATTGAGGATGTAGAAAGACGGCCGGTCCTCGGGGAAGCGCATCTCGCGAAGCATCGCGCGCATGTCATTGTGCTTGGGCATGAGCCGGAACGTGTCGAAGCCCGTGTTGAGGATCGTCTTGGGATTGAGCACGGGCAGCGACACCATCGCGTGCGTGCGGTAATTGAACTGCTTCTTCAGGAAGATCGGGAAGTAGAGCTGGGGCACCAGTGACTTGAACCCGACATCGTCAACGCCCAGCCGCTCGTTGAACTTGAAGAAATCCTTCTTGTAGTACTCGGATGCGTAGACCTGCTTGGGACTGCTGTGCGGCAGCAGGCCCATCAGGAGGTTGTAATGCGAGGGGGCCGTCCACGAAGCGTACGACCAGCGCGCCTCGACGGAGCCGAGCTTGGAAATTGTCTTCGGACCGGCCGCGACGAAGGAATCGTACCGGCAGCTGTCGAAGATGACGAGAACGTAGTTGTGAGGCTGCATGGCCGCTGAACTCCGATTGTAGGACTCAGAGAGGTACTCGCGCCTGACCGGAAGTTTTCCGGCGGCTGCGATGCGACCAGCGGACTGCGAGAGACTGAGAGTTGCCGTCCAGGCCAAACCCGTTCCACCGGTTCGTCGGCATCGAATTCGTCGCGCTGCACACTGACGGCGCGACGATGCGCCTGGTTTTGCGCGACGCGCTCCGCGACGCCAAGGGCACTGTCCACAGCGGCGCAATCTTCACCCTTGCCGACTCGGCGATTGGCGGCGGTATCCACAAGGTGCTTGGAAAGCCCTGCACCACAGCTGAAATGAAGATCAACTATCTGCGGCCCGTGACCGGAGATGTGCTGACGGCCCGTTCGTACATCCTTGGAGCGGGATCGCGGCTGGTCGTGGCGCGCGCCGAGGTGCATTCCGGCGACTTGCATGTCGCCGAAGTGCTCTCGACGTTCGCCGTGCTGGAACGAGCCGGAACCCGACCTGGTGGCTGATTCTCCCAAGCACACTATCAATATGATGGTTCCTGTGAAGGACGCAAGCCCCGTGCCCGCCGATACTCTGGCCGAGATCCATCGCGCCTTCATGACATCTCCGTTCAACTTGCTCGTGGGAATCGAGTTCGGCGAGTACCACGACGACGGCGTGTCGCTTCGCCTGCCGCTCGTAGCGCATCACCTCAACGGTGCGGGCGTTGTTCACGGCGGCGTCATGCTGACCCTGGCCGATGCCGCTCTTGGATTCGGCATTGCACGGACTGTAGGCAAGCGCTGCACTACCGCGGAACTCAAGATCAACTTCCTCCGGCCGGTCACGGAGGGCGTTCTCGTCGCGCGTTCGAGAATCCTGCGGGCAGGGCGAAAGCTTGTCGTTGCCAGGGCCGAGGTGATGTGCGCGGGGAAACATGTCGCGGAGGCGCTGACCACGTTCGCCGTTCTCGACTGACGGCTCATGCCGCGCTTCGTCGCGCGTCCAGCAATATAATGGCATTGTTGTTGCGCTCCTCCATACTCGCTACCTCCGCAATTGCGGCGCTGTGGCTGCCGGGGTCGATTGTCGGCGCAGTCGATTTCGTCCGTGACGTCGAGCCGATCCTGCATCAGCACTGCTATCTCTGCCACGGATCCCAGCAGCAAATGTCGGGCTTGCGCCTGGACAGGCGGGAAGCAGCCCTCAAGGGTGGCGTGTCCGGTCCGGTGATCGTCCCCGGGGAACCGGGTGCCAGCAAGCTGATTGCACGCGTCACGAGCCCGGAGGACGGTTTTCGCATGCCCCCTGGTGGCGATGCGCTGAGCAGGGCGGATCGCGCGATTCTGCGCGAGTGGATTGCCGTCGGCGCACCGTGGCCGGACAGTCATGCGGGAACAGCGGATGCGGCTCTCGACAGGGAGCGTGCCGCGACGTCCCATTGGGCCTTTCAGCCGGTCGAACGGCCCGACGCGCCATCGGTCCAGCGTTCCGAGTGGACTCGGAATCCGATTGACCGGTTTGTGCTCGCAAAGCTCGAGGCCGAGGGTCTGGAGCCTTCCGCAGAGGCGGCTCGCCACACCTTGCTTCGGCGCGTTCACTTCGACTTGGTTGGCTTGCCGCCTGCCTTCGGAGAATTCGAGGGATTCTTGGGTGGGACCAACCCGGGGGCCTACGAAGACCTTGTGGACGACCTGCTTGAGTCATCGCATTTTGGCGAACGCTGGGCGCTGCCATGGCTTGACTTGGCGCGCTATGCGGACAGCGAGGGGTACGAGCGAGACCCGTTGCGCCCGCACGCCTGGCGCTGGCGTCACTGGCTGATCGATGCGATCAACCGTGACATGCCGTATGACCGTTTCACGGTCGAGCAGATCGCCGGGGATCTGCTGCCCGGTGCGACTGTCGAGCAGCGCGTGGCCACGGGCTTTCTCCGTAACGGCATCAAGAACCGCGAGGCGGGCACGAAGAACGACCAGAAGCGGTTCGAGGAGACCGTTGATCGCCTGAATACCGTCACCAACACCTGGCTGGGCGTGACCGTCGGCTGCGCCCAGTGCCACGACCACAAGTATGACCCGCTTTCGCAGCAGGAGTTCTACGCGATGTTTGCCTTCTTCCACAATGCGGTGGAGCGCGATCTAGAAGCCCCCTTGCCCGGCGAGCTCGGCCCATACCTGCGCACCGCCCCGGGCTATCGGCTCGGCGTTGCGCAGGCCCGCGCGAAGCACGGCATCCCCGCCCTCCAGGCCACGTGGCGCGAACGCATGCTCGAGGCGATGGATCGCCCGGGTCTTCGCACGGATTGGGACCACTCGGTGACCGAATGGCGCGCCGCGAACGACCGGGCCGACTGGCTGATGAGAGCCCCCGAGGAGCGCCTCACGGAACTGGAGAGGGAGAAGATCGCGGATTGGTTCCTGTTCCGCAGCGGCCCCGATTTCGACAAGGACGAGGCCGTCAAGGAGCGCTTGGTGAAGGCCCGCGAGGAAGTCACCGCATTGAAGAAAGGACTCTTCAATGTTTCCCATGCCTACACCATGGTTGAGCGGCGCGAGCCGGTCCCTGCCCGGCTCGCCTTGCGCGGTGACTACCGGGCGCTGGGCAGCGAAGTCGAGCCCGGGGTGCCCGCGGTGCTGCCTGCCTTGCCCTCCGCGCCCAGGCCGTCCAGGCTGTCGCTCGCGGAATGGATCGCCTCGGAGCGCAATCCCCTGACTGCGCGCGTCGAGGTGAACCGGATTTGGCAGGAGCTTTTCGGGCGCGGCTTGGTCGAGACCGTCGAGAACTTCGGCACCCAGGGCGATGCGCCGTCTCATCCAGGACTGCTGGACTGGCTGGCCGACGAGTTCGTGCGCCTGGGCTGGAGCCGCAAGGCACTTGTCCGGCTGATCGTGACCTCGGCGACTTACCGCCAATCCTCCCAGGACCGCGAGGACGCCCGGGCGCGCGATCCCGGCAACGCCTGGCTGGTCCGCCAGAACCGCGTGAGGCTGCCGGCGGAGCTGATCCGCGACAACATCCTCGCGTCAAGCGGGCTGTTGAATCCGGGCGTGGGAGGCAAGAGCGTCTTCCCGCCGCAGCCAAGTGGAATTTCGGAGCTGAGCTACTCGAAGAAGGACTGGAACGAGGACATGGGGCCCGACCGGTATCGACGGGGACTGTATGTGTTCCTTCGGCGCACCTCGCCCTATCCGATGCTGGTGAACTTCGATGCGCCGGACACCTTGACCAGCGTCTCCCGCCGGGAACGTTCCAACACGCCTCTGCAAGCCCTCAACCTGCTCAACGATCCGGCTTTCCTGGAGGCATCTGACGCGCTTGCCTATACGGTGCTGCAGGGCGCGGCCGCAGACTTCGCGACTAGGTTCGAGGGCCTGACCTTGCGCTGCCTGACCAGGCGCCCGTCCGCCGACGAGGCAAAGCTGGCCAAGCGATTCTACGACGCGCAGCTGGAGCGCTTCGAGGCCCGCGACGTTGATGCTGAACGGTCCGCGTGGCGCGAATTGAGCCGGGCCGTGCTCAATCTGGACGAGTTCATTACGCGGGAGTGAAATCCGTGTACGCTGGAGACATCTGTGACGCGACTCGCGGGTGTTCTCACGCTGACCATGCTTTTGTCCTGCGCTGCCGGCCCGGATGAGTCCGGCGGAAATCCGTCCCGGGATCTTCACTCCTACGCAAATAGCGCCGAAGCGCGGGTCACGCATGTCGCTCTGGACCTCGAAGTGGACTTCGAGGAGCATCAGCTGCGCGGCACCTGCACGCTGGACGTCGAGGGGCAGCCCGGGGACGTCGTTCTCGACACCCGCGACCTGACGATTGCCCGGGTCGAACTCTCGGATGATGACGGCCAGTCGTTTCGCGAGGCTGCATTCGACCTGGGAACAGCCGACCCCGTGCTCGGCGCGCCGCTGAGGGTCCGGCGAGGTGCCGCAGACAAGGTGCGGGTGCAGTATTCCACGGCTCCCGGGGCGGGCGGTATCCAGTGGCTCGAGCCGCGGCAGACGGCCGGACGCAAGCATCCTTTTCTTTACAGCCAGTCGCAGGCTATTCAAGCGCGGACGTGGATTCCGCTGCAAGACTCCCCGGGCGTACGGGCGACCTATTCGGCGCGCATCCGCACTCCGCCCGATCTGCTCGCGGTAATGAGCGCCGAGATGCATTCCGGAACCGAGCGGACCGGCACTTACGAATTCCGGATGCCGATCGCGATTCCTTCCTACCTGATCGCCCTGGCTGTCGGCGATCTGGTGTTCGCGGCGACAGGGGAGCGAACGGGCGTCTATGCGGAGCCCAGCGTGGTCGAGGCCGCCGCCCGCGAGTTCGAAGATACCGAGGCGATGATGCAAGCCGTCGAGGGGTTGTACGGACCTTATCGCTGGGATCGATACGATCTGCTCGTGCTGCCCCCGGCCTTTCCTTTCGGGGGCATGGAGAACCCGCGCCTGACGTTCGTCTCGCCAACGGTGATCGCGGGGGACAAGAGCTTGGTGAGCCTGGTTGCACACGAGTTGGCGCATTCTTGGTCGGGCAATCTTGTGACCAATTCCACGTGGCGCGATTTCTGGCTCAACGAGGGGTTCACCACTTATCTCGAGTCGCGCATTCAGGAAGAGGTTTACGGTCCAGAACGATCCGCAATGGAGGTGTCGCTGGAAGTCGAGACGCTTGAGGACGAGCTCGCGAACATGGACACGTCTGACCAGGTGCTGCATCTGGATCTGGCTGGACGCGACCCCGACGATGGCGTCACCGAGGTGCCGTATGTCAAGGGTTCCATGTTCCTGCGCACGCTTGAGCAAGCGGTGGGCCGCGAGGCGTTCGATGCGTTCCTGCGCGGTTACTTCGACAGGTTTGCCTTCCGGAGCCTCACGACCGCGGAGTTCGAGGGCTATCTGGATTCCGAGCTGCTCTCCGCCCATCCTCAGGCGAGGGACGCGATTCCGGTCAAGGAATGGCTCTACGAGCCTGGCCTGCCTGCCAATCGCCATGTGCCGGTTTCGGCCGCTCTGGACGTGGCTGAGAATGCCGCTCTCCGATGGGCGGACGGCGACCTGGAAACCAGTGATCTCGATACCAAGGGGTGGACCACCCAGCACTGGCAGGAGTTCGTGCGGACGATGCCGGAGGAATTGGAGGCCGAACGCCTGGCCGACCTCGACCGTGCCTTCGGCTTCACGAATTCGGGAAACGCGGAAGTCCTGACCGACTGGCTGAAGCTGGCCGTAAGCAAGCAGTACGCCCCGGCGGACGAGGCGCTCGAGGATTTCCTGGTGTCGGTCGGGCGCAGGAAATTCCTCCGGCCCTTGTACGAGGAACTGATGACAACCGCGGCGGGCAGCGAGCGCGCGGCCGAGATCTACGCGAAGGCCCGGTCCGGCTATCACCCACTGGCGATGCAAACGTTCGATCGCATCGTTGGCTGGAACCAGCCGGGCGAGGAGTGACCAGCAGCGCGTTGAGGCCGTGAGTAGGAGTGTCTTGGCGAGGCTGCCGGTCTCCTCTACTGCGTGCCCTTTGCTAGAGCTCGCCGCGAGGTCCAGTCTTTTTCTCGCAAGTGAATGGCCTAAGCGCCGTTTACGGGCGGAACGTGCGGCGCTTCGGCCAAGGGGGGATGGCGGAGGCGCTCGTTGACGGTCTGTGTCGCGGATATCCCGCCGATACGAGAGGAGCCCGGGAATCCTCCGCGGACCCGTCAGGCGGGCAATTGACCGGAAAACCACTGTATGATCAGGGACTTGCGACGATACGGCTGTTGTCGCTGACGCGACTCCCATTTTGGTTGACGCGCCATTCAGGGCAGCGATGAGCACTGGAGTTGAATCGAAGTGATCGAAGAAGGTCCCGTACCGAGCGTAAGCAGAGACTTGGAAGGCCGGGAGGCACGAGCGTACGACTTTGGAGGAATGGCCAGGAGAGTGCCGGAAGGGGTGGCGACACCGAAGAGCGCCGAGGAAGTGTCGAGCATCGTCCGTCAGGCCGCGCGGGACGAAATCGAGTTGGCCATTCGAGGAGGAGGACACTCCCAGGGAGGACAAAGCCTCACGGAACGTGGGTTGGTCCTCGACACGATGCGGCTCAATCGAGTCCAACTCTTGGGGAAAGAGCTGGTGCGCGCGCAAGGCGGGGCGCAGTGGGGCGCGGTCGTGGATGCGCTGCGCGGGACACGACAGCTTCCACGGGTGTTGGCGGACATCGCCGAGGTGACCGTGGGCGGAACGCTGTCTGCCGGAGGACTGGGCACCACCTCGCACCGGTACGGGCTGCAGGTCGGGCAGGTCGAGCAACTCGAGGTGGTAACCGGAACCGGCGAGCGAGTGATTTGCTCACCCACCCGGAACGCGAGCCTCTTCGATGCAGTGCGGGGTGGCCAGGGGCAGTTCGGCATCATTACGGAGGCGTGGATCCGACTCCGAAAGGCGGGAGAACGGATCCGGCTGTACGAGCTCCGTTATCACGATTCCGACCGGTTCGCGAGCGACTTCGAGCAGATCGTCGACGAAGAACGGTTCGACCATCTGCGGGCGGAGACGCAGATCCACGAACGCGAGATTGTCCTGACCGCTGGCGCAGAGTACGACGAGGACATCGACGACGGGAAGGTGCTCGATGGGTTGGGGCACGACAGGATCGGACGCATCAAGGACACAGCCGACGTTGCACGCGCTGGGATGTTTCCAAGATGGGGGTTCAGCCAGAGGAACTACCATCCGTGGCGGGACTGGTTCCTACCTTGGGGGGCCCTGCGAACGCTGCTGGCCCAGCCATGGCTGGATCCGGACTGGGTGCCGCGCGTACCGCTGTGCTGGACCGGGGGGTACCCGATCAGAACGGGGGGGGGTGACGCACCGCTCTGCATGCATCCGAAGGGAGAACGCGTGATCTCCTATTCGATCCTTGCGGTACTGAGTCAATACGAGAAGGCAAACGAACTGGTGGGAAGACTGCAGGAGATCGACAGAACCCTCGTCGAACTCGGCGGAAAGAGCTATCTGTCAGGCGGCGTGGGCTATGGGCGCAAGCAATGGGAGGAACACTACGGAGAGAAACTTGAAACGGGAATCAGGTGGAAGAGAGAGTTTGATCCGAAACAGGTGTTCGGATGGGAAGGCATGCCATTCGGGGACGGACCATCGCGCTAGGGACGTAACAGCAGAGTCCTGATCGAAAGTGCCCGGGAAGACATGGCTGAACAACCACTCATGGACACGGTGGTGACAAGTCCTACCCGGCGCACCGCGAGGCGAGCGCTTGAGCCCGCTCCGGCCATCGTCGTCTAGCGATGCAGGCATTCGACCGCATCGTCGTCCGGAACCATATGGCCGACGAGTAAACCGCAGCCGGTTCAGGCCTTGATCGTGAGCGTGTCTGCGTGCCTACCGGCTTCGTCGATTGCCCGCACCTTGTAGTACAGCCCGCCGCTATGTCCGCGAGGAGCGGCCTTGTCCTCGAACGAGAACGGCGTGAGCGTGGTTTGCGGGCGGTAGGCCATGCCCTCGATGCGGTCGTGGCGGCGGAAGACCTCGTATCGGACGATTGGATCCTCGGCTGCGTAGGCCGAGTTCCACGATATCCGGACGCTGCCGTCGGGCTGACGGTTCACGGCAAACCCTTGCGGCGGCAGGAACCCGGCCGAGGGCCGCTGAAAGAAATTGGTGCGGGTGCCGTGCAAATCGGCGACTGTTTGCTCGATGTCCTTCTTCTCCCGGCGGGTCAGGGGCTTGGCCACTTGTGCAGCAGCCAGGTTCGCGACCAGCTGGTCGCGCTGCGGGTCGCCGTCCTTGTCGATCAGGCCGATGCCGGTAATGATTGTCGACATCCCTGGCGGGTTGAGCGAGTAGCGGATGAAATCCTCGTACGGCAGCTTGTCCGGCTGGCCCACAGTGGGCACGCTCTGTCCCGGACGCTGCGCGTATTCCTGCTTAAGGCCATACATCACGCCGTCGGCGAAGACCTTCATCCCGATGATCCCCATCCCCTTGGCGTGCGCCACCGGAATTGAGTTGGTCTGGTGGCAGAAATAGCGGGGATCGTTGGGGTTGGCAACAACCAGCAGCGTGTCGAGGATATTGCGCGTGTCACGCTGGATCGCGTCCATGTGGACGGCTGGATTCTCGTGACCGGTGATGCCGATATGGCGGATCCACTTGCGGTGCTGGGGATTGAGGCCTGTCAAGTTGGTGCCATCGCGATAGTCGAGCAGGCCGGCGATCGCCCCCACCCTGGGAAGGGACTTGTCGCCCGGATTGTCGAGCCCTTCGTACGCCGCGTCGACATCGGCCTTGCTGCCGATGTGATGCACCTGCATCAAATCCAGGTAGGCACCTTCCGGGATGTGTCCCTTGCCGTCACCGAAGAACTGCGTGAGCGACCGCTTGATGTCGTCGACCACGAGCTTGCCGCCGCCCGCTGACCGTCCGATCGGATTGGCGTCGTCGCGCACGAGGGCCGTCCGAAGGCCCGTCTTGCTGGCGATGAACAGGCGCCCGCGAAGGCTGTGATCGTATCCGGGCAGGCCCGGCTTGAGATTCAGGATCTCGAATGCCTTGCCCATCTTCTCTTGGCTCAGAAAGTAGTTGTTGGCGGTCTCGATGTAGGTCATGCCGGCGCGGACCGCCTTGACGACGATCTGGACCGCCTCGTCGCCGGGCAAGTCCCACTGGATCTTGTTGCCGCCCGCCAATCCAAAGGTGGTTACCTCGCGGCCGGTGCGGCCCAGCATGCGGGTCGCCAGCGGCTTCTCCGCCGGGTGCGACCATGCCGCGAACTTCCCGGTGAACGGCAGAAACGTGGTTGCCATCGCCGCGCCGCTTGCCCAGCGGATCGCATCCCGTCTCGAGAATTCCCTGGCCATCTGTGTCTCTCCTCTTGATTCCTAAGGGGCTAACGCCAATCGCACTTTACCACGGAGGCGAGGCGTGTGCGCCCGGGAGCCTTTTCCAACGAGAGATGAGCTTTCGTGTTCGATGTCAAGGGATATTTCGGGGATTGCCAGAAAGAATCTAGCTTGCGTGTTCTGTACGGCTCGGATGTTCGGTCTTCGGTTACGCCTCGGGCCGCTGGGCGGAGGGCCGGTCGGGAGCGATCCAGTATTCAGGCCTTGGCCGGGACCTGCGGTTGCCAGAGGCGGTCGTCGCGAAGCAAGGCGTTGGCGAGCACGACGAGCTTGCGGATGACGGCGGTTATTGCGACCTTATGGGGCTTGCCGCGGTCGGCCAGCCGCTGGTAGACGGCGCGCATGTCGGGGTTGCAACGGCGGGCGGCGATGGCGGCCATGTAGAGCACCTTGCGCGGTCGGGGTCGCCCGCCTCGGATGTGGCGAGCGCCGTGGGATGCGCCGCTGTCGCTGGCGAACGGAGCCGTGCCGGCCAGGGCCGCGGCCTGCTTGGGGCCGATGCTGCCGAGTTCGGGCAAGTCGGCGCAAAGCACAGCCGCGGAGACGGGGCCGATACCCGCGACGGACCGCAGGATCGCGGCGCGGCGAGCCAGGGCTTCGTCGGCTTCGAGGGCCTTGGCAATGGCCTGGTCGAGCACACCGATCTCGCGGTCGGTAGCCTCGTTGAGGCGGCCGAGCGCGGCCGCCGCGGGTCCGGGATCGAATTCGGCGATGCGTTTGCGACGGTTTGTCCGGTCCTCGACACAGGCGGCTCGGGCCGACAGCAAGTCCTTCAGCTGCTGGAGATTGCGTTCCAATGGAAGCGCCCGGCGCCGGCCCGGCAGGCGCCCGAAGAGGGCCAGCATGGCGGCATCGATGCGATCGGTCTTGGCGAGCCGACCCATGCTGCGCGCAAACTGCCGGGCTTGGAGCGGGTCGGCCAGGACAATCTCCAGGCCGGCCTCGTCGAGGCAGCGCTGCAGGGCCCGATGGTAGCGTCCCGTTGGCTCGAGCACTACGCGCCGCACGCCCAGCCCGCGCAGCCAGTCCCGCGCCGCGCGCCAGCCGTCGGCAGCGTTGGGAAAGCTGCGGGTGGCAGCGCCCGGCTCGACCTGCATGTCGAGCTGGGCCTTGCTGACATCCACGCCAGCGACGAGGTCCGTCGCAGCGAGTTCCATGTCATTCATGATTCGAGTTCCTCCGGAATGCAGTACAGTGAATGCGAGTCATCCCCCGGCCTTGGCTTCTCGTCAATCCGGGCCTCGCGCCCAACCTTTCGTCCAGGCCTCGGGGGGATGGTTGCGGCGGGCCGACCAAGCTCATTTCCGATTCCTCGAATCCAGCCCTGAAACGGTCCGACCCGCCGCCCGACCCGGGGGTCTGCAGGCCCCCGGGTCGGCCCTCGCCCCCCGCTAAGCCGCAGGGGGTGCGGATGGCTCCCCGGCCATCCAACGGAGCTGGACGCCGGGCTTCGCAACCCAGTCCAGAGTAGTCAAAGACTAGGTCCACGGCGCACCCTGACCAACATAGAAGCCCGAAGGGGGCTCTCCAGGAGGTGTGGGAATCATCGGAGGGTGATCTTGCATCTCGATCTGGAGACTCATTCGAGCCTGGACGATCTGCGCGGGTTTCTCGCGGGCAACGCGGACGAAACGGTCCTGGTGCCGGAGCGGAAGCGGGCCTACGCGGATATCGGACGGGTGTTGCGGCGGTTCTCGTATTGGCGGCTGGAGCGGGCGGACAAGGGCCTGGTGCGCAGCTATCTGGTGCGCACAACGGGGCTGTCGCGGGCGCAGCTGGCGCGGTTGATCGCCCGCTATCTGGCCGACGGGGAACTGGCGGACCGGCGCCGGGGCGCGGCCAAGCCGTTCCGGCGCAAGTACGAACGGGCGGACATCCTGCTGCTGGCCGAGACCGACGAGTTGCACGGGACGCTGTCGGGCCCGGCCACGCTGGCCATCCTCAAGCGCGCCTGGGAGGTCTTCGGCGACGAGCGCTTCCGGCGCCTGGCCGGGCTGTCGAACGGGCATCTGTACAACCTGCGGAAGAGCCTGGCCTACCTGCGGCGGGTGGGCCGCAAGGACCCCACGCACCCGGCCGGGGTCACGATCGCCGAGCGGCGGCCGCCGCGCCCGGAGGGGCAGCCGGGCTACCTGCGGATCGACACGGTA
>CBDCFO010000005.1:0-381648 GCA_965216215.1 Bryobacterales bacterium
AAGAAGGGGTTGTCCACGAGCTGCAGCAGGTTGTTATCCGGTGAAATCAGGTCCGGATGCAATTGATCCACTTGCCAGTCGAGCGGGAGATGGGTCCCCTTGCTACCCGCGTAAGCGACTTCCCACAGTAGGTTCGCGCCCAGCGATCTTTGGATCGTGAAGTTCCATTGCTGGTTGTAGGGGACTGGCATGCTTGCCGGGAACGGAGCCTGTGACACTGCCTGTCCCAAGGCGGCTCCCACGCCGTTGGTGTCGCCCTCCGCGAAGTTGATGCCATCGGGGAACGGGTCGCTCATGTTTCGGAACGGAGATACGCCGTCTAGCGTTGCGAGCCACTGTGTGCTGGCGTTAAACACGGTTCCTGAGCCCAGCCGGCCTGCAGCACCGTAGATTGCAGCGTCAAAATAGATCCCATAGCCGCCTCGAAGCAAGGTCTTTTCGCCGATTTGGTAGGCAAAGCCGAATCGCGGGTTCAGATTCTTCCATTGGGTTGGGTGCAGCCTGTTTGTGTCCATGCCCTTGCCCGGAAAGAGATAGCCGCCCAGGACCTCGAACCCGACGTCATCGCTGACGGGATTTCTGACTGCGGGGTCGAATACGGTGATCCGGTCGTAGCGTTCCGTCTTTCCCGTCTCGACGTCCCAACGCAGTCCCAGATTCAGTGTCAGCTTACGGTTTACCTTGTAGTCGTCTTGAAGGTAAAGGCCGAAGTAGCGGTTGGCACTTGCCGGGCGGCTGTTATGGGTTAGCGCACCTGACGCACCCGTGCCCAATAGAAACGATGCCAAACCGTGTCCTGCTCGACCGCTTGGCCTGCGCGGGTCCGGCCCCTGCGTCATCGCCCGGGTGAAGTTGAACACGGGGTTGTACGTGCGCTGACTGTAGTTGACGAAATTGAACCGTATGTCCCCGCCGAACTTCAGGTTGTGCCGGCCAGCCACCCGGGTGATGTTGGTCACCAGGGTATGCACCATGATCGAGGACTTGTAGTTCAAGTGATGCTGGGCGGCCGGGGCGTTGAAGTCCTGTACGTTGAATCTCGGAAACATCAGCACGTCGGCCCCCTGTTCCATATATTCCGGGTAGCCCAAAGACGATGGCCGGAAGCCTAGATGGCCCACTTCCCGGTCTAGAATGGACCGGCCCAAGCCCCACCGCATGTTCAACACAGTCCGGGCGTTGATCGTGTTCGTGTAGTCCAGGGCAGCGTTCTGTTGGCGGCTATAGATGCTTACGCAGTCCGGGTGTGGGCAGGCTGGATTGTCCGGCCAGGTTTGTGGCGTGTCGTTCGTGTGGCCGAAGTAGTTGTAGCGAACGAAAAGCCGCTGGGTGTCGCTTAGATTGTGATCGGCCTTTGATGTCAGGCGATTCGAGTCGTTGGGCCGAGAGAACTGGCCGACCCAATTGAATTGATTGGTGAACTGGTTCCCGGCCGAGTTCCCCTCTGGGTAGTAGTCCAGTATGTTCCGGGAGATCGGATCGACCATGCTCGCAGGTACCCGATTGTTAGGAAACGGATCGCGCAAGAATCGACCTGGATTCAACGGGTCAGAATGGGTCGTAAACGGATTGTGGATCGCGCGCAAGGCACCGCCAGCGTTCCTCGTTTCGGAGAAATCGCCTTGATGCTGCAAGCCCGTCGGAAGCGTGAGCCGTCGTAACGCCGCAGATCGCGCATACCGTGACTCAAGGTTCACAAAGTAAAACGTCTTGTCTGGAACGACCGGACCGCCGACGCTCCCGCCGTACTCGTGACGTTTGAACTCGCCGATTTCCCGGCCGCTCGCATTGGCGAAGAAATTGTTGGCGTCCATGGAACTGTCGCGCAGGTACCAGAAGGCGGTGCCGTGAATGTCATTCGTTCCCGACTTCGTTGCCAGAGTCAGCACGCCGCCGCCGGTGCGGCCGTATTCGGCCGAGAAACCGTTCGTCTGAACCCGGAATTCCTGGATGCCATCAGCGGAAGGCACTCCCGTCGCAAACTGACGCCCCTCGGCAATGCCGTTCGAGTTGACCGACACACCATCGAGCAGAATCGCGTTCGACGACTCGCGGCCGCCGTTGGCGATGAACCGGCCCTGCACGTGAAATGCCTCGCCGATACCCCCTGTTGACGAGGTGGGGATGCTGGCATAGACTCCCGCTGTCAGCAACGCCAGAGCGAACACGTTGCGTCCATTCAGCGGCAGATCCAGGATCTTCTTGTTTTCGATGACGGCACTCAGTGTCGACGTGCCAGTTTCGAGTTCTAGCGCGTTGGCAGTTACCGAGACCGACTCCGTGACGGCACCCAATTCCAAAACGATGTCCGCGGAGATCTTCTGCTGGGTCGACACCGAAATGGCATCCAGTTCGTATCGGCTGAACCCTGAAATTTCTGCGGACAGGCTATACGTCCCCGGTGGCAATTGAGAGACCACGTAGAATCCGCTTTCGTTTGAGACGCTTCTGAAGCTCGAGTTGCGGTCGGAATCCGTAACACTGATCTCCACGTCAGGCACGGCAGCGCCGGACTGATCCGTCACAAGGCCTGAGATCGAGCCCGAGGATGTCTGCCCCGCCGCGGCCTGGACAAGCAAAGCGGCTATCACCGCAATGAAAGAACAAGTAACTAACCGTGATTGCATGCTTTTGTTCTCCTGTACTGGCAACTAAGTGGCGATTCTGAAGGATCTACTCAGCAAAGTCAAGAGAAAATAATGGGGATTATATATTGCGCCAAGCAAAGCTTGGTGAAGGAGGAAGCTATGTAGTGTCTGTGACAAAACCCTCACTTTCTGTTCCGGCGCATAGGTAAATCTAGTTACTGTGCGGTTGTCCGGTGCCGTTTCCAGGCCGGTTTGGCCCCGCATGGCCGGCCCAAGGCCGGTTTCGAAGCCGGATTCGGAAACCTTGCGCACCTCTCGCGCACTCCTGCCTCTGGGCAGCCTGCCGATTCCACTTCCCGGGCCGCTTCGCCGCCGCTACGCCGCCAGTCGCAGCCGCCGCTGCCTCGCCCGCTTCAGCCGTTCCCGCTCCCGCCGCTGCAGGATCAGTCCGATGCGGTGCAGGTTCAACGCCAGCACCGACAGCCCTACCGCTCGCGCAAAGCCCTCCGGCCCCCGCGACCGCACCCGGTCCAATCCCCGGCACTCCAGGTTGTGAATCGCAGATTCCACCGCCGGATGCATCCGCCGCGCCTCCGCGAAGGCTGCCTCCGCCTCCCGCGCCCGCCCCGCCTGCGACAGCTTCCCCTTCTGCGGCAGCGCGTTCAATGCCAGTACCTTGTCCAACTCCGCCCGGTTCCCCGGGCTGTGGAAGCCCTTGTCGAAACTGCATCCCGCCAGCTCCGGATACAGCGCTTGCGTCGCCTGCACCAACGGCTGCGCCACCTCCACGTCCTGTTCCGTCCACATGATCTTGTAGTGCAGCACGAACCCGTGCTCGCTTTCCACGATTCCCACTGGCACCCCCAGTTCCACCGGCCGCCCGGCCTTGCCCTTCGCGCACCAGCGCGTGTGCGGCTCGAAAACCGAGAACACCTTCTCTTCCTGCGGGATCGTCTCGCCTCGCAGCAAGCGCCGCTCCACCTGCTCGATCTGCCGCTCCGCGTGGTCCAGGAAGTACTTGATTTCACTGAGGATCCCCGCATCTGCGCCCGCCCCGGCCAGCTCCTCCAGCGACTCCTGCGCGCGCTCCGCGATGCGGCGCGCCTGCCGCACGTAGTCCTGCACCCGCTGCGGCTGGTTCTTGCGCCGCTTCGACGATCGCACCCGGTTGAACAGGCCCCGTACCTTCCATGTCAGATGCGCGCTCTGGCGCCAGCCCCCCAGGCCGCACTGCTCGCAGGCCAAAGCCAGCACCCGGATCAGGCAGCGCAGCGCGTCCCACAACAGATTCACGTCCGTCGGGTAATGCACGTCGGTCTCCACCGTGAAGCTATCGCAGCGCGCTTGCAACGGCTCGTCCGGGCGGCACCCGGCCAGCTCGTGGCCCGCCTCCACCGCCAGGCGGTTCACCGCCGCCAGCAGTTCCGGCGTCAGCAGCGCGACGTTGCGCGCCAGCGTGCGGTAGCTGAACGTCTCGGCACCCAACACGTCGCTGATGCCCAGCATGCGGCGCACGTCGCCGTGCTGATTAGCCAGGTCGTGCAAACGGTCGTAGTCGCAGTTGATGCCCTGCTTGAGCAAGCCGAGCACCAGCACCCGCCACAGTTCCATGCCGGGCCGACCGACATCCGGGTTGATCCCCGGCACCGGCGCGCGATCCTCCGTCTGCGCAGCGTCACCCTTGGTGGCGGACGCGCCCGTGGCGAGCAGGTGCTCCTCCAGCAAGGCGCAGACCCGCTCCCGCAACCGATGGTTGCACCAGATGTGCTGGATGCCCTTCAGCACGGCCGGGATATCGTCGCGGCAGCTGGCGTCGAGTTGGATGTCTTCGATGGCGGTCTGGCCGAGCATCATCGCGGGATTGAAAACGGTTCGCAAGGCGCTTCTCCTGCGAAGATGATCGCAATTCGGCACGAATCGCGAGGACCGCGCCCGATCCGCTCCTGTCCAGCGACAATTAGAAATTCCGGGTAACGACAATTAAAAGTTCCGGGTGAGCCTCGTAGTTGGCGGCTAGACTCGACCCTTCCCAGGGAGGGTGGAGGCGTTGATCAAAAACCAACAAGTGAGGCTACTGATGAAGGAACTAAGAAGGAACAAGCCGCTGGCAACGGCGGCGGCGAAAGCGGGCATGAGCGAGCGCACGGCTCGCAAATGGCGCGATAGCGGGAAGCTTCCGAGCGACCCCAGTCCAGCGCGGCACTGGCGGACGCGGGAGGATCCGTTGGAAGCGCTGTGGCCAGAGGCGGAGGCCCTGCTGCGAGCGGACCCGGGGCTGCAGGCGAAGGTGGTGTTCGAGGAGCTGCAGCGGCGCCATCCGGGGCAATTGCAGTCCGGGCAGTTGCGGACGTTGCAGCGGCGATTCCGGGCCTGGCGCGTGCGGCAGGGTCCGGACCGGGAAGTCTATTTCGAGCAGGAGCGGGAGCCGGGGGCGCAGTGCCAGTCGGACTTCACCGACATGGGCGCGCTGGGGGTGACGATCCGGGGCGAGCGGTACAAGCACCTGGTATACCGTTTCGTGCTGCCGTACTCGAACTGGGAGAGCGTGGCGATCGCGAGCTCGGAAACGTTCGAGGCGCTGGTCGGCGGACTGCAGGAGAGCCTGTGGGAGCTGGGCGGGGTGCCGCGGGAGCACCGGACCGATAATCTGTCGGCGGCGACGCACGAGTTGCGCCAGTCCGGCGGGCGGGCGTTCAACCGGGCGTACGAGGAGTTCCTGGCGCATTACGGGCTGGCGGCGAGCCGGAACTATCCGGGCAACGCGCACGAGAACGGGGACGTGGAAGCGGCGCACGGGCATTTCAAGACCGCGGTGGACCAGCGGCTGCGCCTGAGCGGGACACGCGATTTCAGTTCCGTGGAGCGCTACGCGCGGTTGCTGGACGAGATCGCCGGGCAGCGCAACAGCCGGCGCGGGGAGCGGCTGGCGGCGGAGCAGGCGGCGTTGCGGCCGCTGCCGCCGCGGCGGCTGCCGGTGTACCGGGAAGAGCGGCGCACGGTGACGCGCGGGAGCGTGGTGCGGGTGGCGAGCAAGGCGTACTCGGTGCCGTCGCGGCTGATCGGGGAGCAGCTGACGGCGCGGCTGTACACCGATCGCGTCGAATTGCACTACGGCGGGAAACTGGTGGCGCGCCACGACCGGGCGCTGGGCAAGCAGCCGGGCCGGGTGGACTACCGGCACGTGGCGCACGCGCTGTTGCGCAAGCCGGGGGCCTTCGCGCAATACCGCTACCGCGAGGAGATGTTTCCGTCAGAGGCCTTCCGGCGGGCCTATGACAAGCTCTGCGAGGGGCGCTCGCAGGGGCACGCGGATCTCGAGTACGTGCGCATCCTGCACTTGGCGGCGACGACGCTGGAGACCCGTGTGGAGGCGGCCCTGCAGGGCTGCCTGGAGGCTGGCGAGCGGCCGTCGTTCGAGCGCGTCCGGGCGGCCGCGGCACCGCCGCGGCCGGAGGCGCCGGAGGTGCGCATCGCGGAACCAGACCTGGACGTCTACGACGAGTTGCTGGCGGACACGCGGGGGCTGTCGTGAAGGGGCCGGAGCTGGCAGCGCTGCCAGGACGCCTGAAGGAGTTGCGCCTGCCGTCGTTCGCGGCGCATTGCGAACGGCTGGCGGAACAGGCCCGCAAGCAGGCCTGGGACCCGTTGCGCTACCTGGCGGAACTGGCCGCGGTCGAGACGGTCGAGCGGGCCGACCGGCGCGTGGCGCGACTGGCCAAGGAAGCCCGGCTGCCGCGGGGCAAGACGCTGGAAACGCTGGACTTGCTGCGTCTTCCCAAAGGCGTGAGGGGCCGCCTGCCAGTGCTGTGCGAGGGGGATTTCCTGGCCGACGCCGTCAATGTGTGTGTCTTCGGCAATCCGGGCGCGGGCAAGACCCATCTGATGGCGGCGCTGGGTGCCGAACTGGTGCAGCGTGGCCACTCGACGCTGTTCGCCCCGGCGCGCGCGCTGACCGAGCGCCTGGCCGGGGCCAAGCGCGAACTGCGGCTGAGCCGCGAGCTCGACCGCCTCGACCGCTTCGAGTGCCTGCTGCTCGACGACATCGGCTACGTCCGGCAGGACCGTGCCGAGATGGAAGTGCTCTTCGAACTGCTGGCGCAACGCTACGAGCGCCGCAGCGTGATGCTGACGAGCAATCTGGTCTTCTCGCAATGGCAGCGCATTTTCCCTGACAAGATGACCGCGGCGGCGGCGGTCGACCGGGTGGTGCACCACTCGGTGATTCTGGAACTCGATATTGCCAGCTACCGGGCCGAGCAAGCGCGCCGGCGCCAGGGCGAGGCAAGCGAGAAGAGGTAGCCGTGCAGCGCTTCCAGCAATGCCTCCAGCCGGGGCGGTTCCACAGCGCGCGCGCTTTCCCCGCTATGGCGGTCACACGATCGCCAAAAAAGCAGCCGACCAACGGCGCCGAATTCCGGGCCAGGGGGCTCGCCCCCTGGCCCCTCTCGCACTGCCGACTGCCTTGCTCTCCCAGAGAGGGGGAGGCACCGCTGATTCGTAATCGGTTGGATGGGGGATATGGTGGAAAAGCTGACGTTGGGACACGGAAACTGTGGCGGATTGCCGCAGAGAATCGGATCTTGTTGCGGTGCTGAAAGCGCTGGGAGGGGGGCAACGCCGAGCAGGGAGCACCGCCAGCCGCAATTAGGCGCAGGGGGGCCGTCCGCCATGCCGTGACGGACCTGACTCCGGGGCTGCGGAGCGGCATCCGCGCTAACCGGGATGCAACAGCAGTTGCAGCGCCTCGTCACGGTTGCCCGCGTAGTACGTTTGCGCGTTCGGCACCGTGTCGTCTGGCCGTTGCGACAACAGCAGCGCCAGCGCCAGATTGTTCAGCGCCGCGGCGTTGGATGGACCGTGACCCGTGCGGATGCGGCTAGCGTCCTCTCCCAGGGAGACATCGCGGCGATAGTGGTTGGCGCTCTCCACCTGCCAGTGACCGCGCTGCAACGCCAGCAGGTCCTGAGCCGATGCGGCCTGCTCCGCCAGCGAGGTGATGCCGTAGCTGTAGCTGATCGACACCGGGCTGCCCGGCCGTTGGCAGGTCTCGTGCTGGATGCGGTACGCCTGCTTGGCATGCGGGTACGGCAGCAGTTTTGGATGGGGCGTGAACACCTCGATCGAGCGCCGCTCCCAGTGTTTGTTGCGCGAGCGCTGCCAGCGCTTTTCCTGCCAACTCCGCTCCGCGCCCAGTTCCCAGTTCAGCGCCGTCAGCGTGGCCCAGGTTTGCGGGCAGTTGCCCTTGATGCGCACCAGCACCTGCCCGCCGTGCTGCTCGATGATCGCCCGCTGGATCTCCTGCCCCGCATGTCCGGCGTCCAGCGTCACCGTCCGTCCGCGCAGATCCACCTCCTCCAGCAACGCCCGCAAGGCACCCTGCTCGCCGCCTTCCTCGCGGTAGCTGCGGCTCGCCAGCGGCAGGCCCGTGACATGCTCCACCAGCGTCACTGTCTCCCAGTGCAGCCCCTCCGCCGTCAGCCGGTTCGCCCCGCGGATGCGCTTGCCGTCCGCCGCCAACGCCTGCGGCTGCGGCACCAGGGGCTGCGTCCAGCGCTGGATCACGCGCTCCAGCGAGGCCGGATCGGTCCGCTCCATGACCCGCTGGAAGGTTGTGTCCGAGGGCGTCACATACTGCCGATCGCGCTCGTCCCAGCGGCACCCCAGCGCCCGTAACTCGTACTGCTTCAATGTCTTCGAGTACGCTTCCGCCGCCCTCCCGCCGTGCTTGCCCGCCAGCTTTGCCAGCACCAGCAGCGCCAGCACCACGCCCAGTTCATGCCGCCTCCCGTGGCGACTCCGACTGTCCTCCACCGCCTGCAACTGCGCCCGCAGCGACCGCAGTTCCGGTTCCCCGTAGCGCACCTCCACCGGCCGACAACCCCACTCCTCCCGGTTCTCCGGATCCGCCAGCCGCTCTCGCCGCGCCCCCGCCTGCAACTCATACACCAGCATCACCTTCCGCTGCCCGTGCTTGTCGGTCCGTACTTCCCGTTCGACCGCGCGTAGCCCTTGCTCAACCCCAGCTTGATCCAGTTCGACGCCAGATACACCGTGCCCCGATACTTCTGCGGCTCGACGAACGTCTCCGCCAACTCCAGCGGATGCCCCCAGTGCGCCTGCCAGTCCGCGCTCAGCCGCCGCAGATTCAAGCCCAGCAGGCGCGAGGCCAGATTCTTTACGCCCGTACCCTCCGGTAACATGACGAAGCGTGTGTTGTTGGCGATCAGGTGCAAGCGCTGGAACTGCACGGCCTTGTGCCAGCCCAGCCACTGCTCACGCGGCCGGCACTGGAACACCCCCGTTTGCCAGCCCAGCAGCGCCAGCCACTCGCCCTGCCATATCGCGACATAGCGCAGCCCGCGCCCCGCGAACTGCTTGAACCCCAACGGGTGATGCTGGTCCATCAGCGCATCCCAGCGCCGGCGCTCGTCTGGCCGTGCCAGTCGCAACGTGACCTCCTTGACCACCGGCACTGTTGCGGAACCCCTCTGCGTGTCCATACTCCATGCATACACGAATGCGCGGAAAATAGCCAGTCCCTCGGCTAACTGCTTGGGCCTGAGGTTACGCCGTCGAATAAAGAATCAGCCGTGGAGGGGGAGGCTGCGCTTCCCCCTGCTACCCCCTCCCTCTGCTACTATCCGAGGGCTGCATTGGTCGCCCTTCGGGCTCCCTCTGCCGCCCTCCAACTTACGGAGCACAACCGGCAATTCTAGTTGTCGCCACCGGCAAGAATAGTTGTCGCTGCGTGGTGCGGGGGCGACCCCGGCTGCGAAGCGTACACAGGGAGCCTGTAGGCCGTGTGATTGAGCCTCGAAAGCCCAGACGCGGAGCCGACGTAGTTATATATGCGGAAGGCAACATCGCGCGCATCGGAGTGGCCGGATGCGAGCGGTCCGCCGGGGTCGAAGAGCAGGGCATGCAGGCAAGGGTCGCCCAGGAACTTGGGATACCTCCCCGTCTCCACCGTAAGCAGGCGGCCCGGGCGCCGCGGTAGAAGTGGCCCAGGCCCCGGAGCAGCGCCCCGGCTCCGGGGAGCGAACGGGGCAACCGGTGGTACCGCCGAGCGAAGGCAACGAAGCGAGGCGGGACGGGCGGGGAGGGGTCGGAGTCCGCTGATAGTACCGGGGAAGTCGGGGAACCCACCCCAGGGGACCCGGCGGAGGGAAGCGGCGGATCGGGCTGTGGGGCTTTGCGAGGGACAGATGGCGAGGACATCGAGCCGGGAAGTCATCTCAACACGACAAGCGAAGCTAGCGAACTTGGCCTTTCTGGGCCAGCGGGTGCGCGACGGGGTGAATTCACCGCCGCGCAGCGACTCCATAGCCTGAGGAGCCGGATGCCCGAATCGGGCCCGTCCGGATCTGTGGGAGCCACGGGTGGGTAACCGCCCGTGGCCACCCGGCCATAAGTGCCCAAATCGCGCTTGACACACATGGGCACTTTGCGGTAACATGCTAATAGATCAATGAGTTACGGCATGACAAAGGCACCAGGCAAGAATCACAGGAAGGGCATCACGTTCAAGCAGATCATGCGGATGTTCCCCGACGACACAACAGCTGAAGCGTGGTTCGTCAAGCAGCGCTGGCCGGAAGGCGTCTGCTGCCCGTATTGCGGCTCGTTGCATGTACAGACCGGCTGCAAGCACAAGAGCATGCCGTTCCGCTGCCGTGAGAAGGCTTGCGGACGGAAGCGGTTCAGCGTCAAGACCCGCAGCGTGATGGAGTGCTCGAAGGTCGGCTATCAGGACTGGATCATCGCCATGTTCCTCGTGAACACCAATCTGAAGGGCGAATCCAGCATGAAGCTGCACAGGGATATCGGAGTGACGCAGAAGACCGCGTGGTTCCTCGCCCATCGCATCCGGGAGGCGCTGTCTCAAGACGGCGAGTTGTTCGAAGGTCCGGTGGAAGTGGACGAGACCTACATGGGCGGGAAGCGCCGCAACATGCACAACTCGCAGCGCAAGGAACTGACCGGCAGGGGGCCGGTTGGCAAGGTTGCGGTTGTGGGAGCCAAGGATCGCGCCACCAGCAAGGTCGCGGCCAAGGTCGTCACCTCCACCGACAGCGAGACGCTGCAAGGCTTCGTCAAGGATCACGCGGCCGGGGATGCCACGATCTACACGGACGATGCGTCAGCCTACGACTCGCTGCCCTTCAACCATGCTGCGGTCAAGCACTCGCTCAGCGAGTACGTCAAGGGCGACGTTCACACCAACGGGATCGAGTCGCTGTGGTCGATGCTGAAGCGGGCTCACAAGGGAACGTTCCACAAACTGTCTCCGAAGCACCTCGGCCGCTACGTGCAGGAGTTCACCGGACGCCACGGCATCCGCGAGTTGGACACCGTCGAACAGTTGCAGTCAATCAGCGGCGGGATGAACGGCAAGCGACTGACGTACAAGGCGCTGATCGCGGACAACGGACTGGCGTCAGGAGCGCGGGCCTGAGCTTGGGAATCTCCGCACCACTTCCCGTTCCGCAACCTGACCGTCGATCACGTCGTCCCGCAGGCCAAGGGCGGCACGGACCATCCAGACAACCTCCAGCTGCTGTGCGGGGCCTGCAACTCGACCAAGGGAACGATCGACCAGGCCGCTTTCGTCGCCAAGCTGAGAGCGCGGGGAATCAGGGACTGAAGACAGGAGCCATCCCATGAGCAAGGCAATGTCCGGCAAGCCGGAGGAACGGCCCGAACCGCCCATCGTCAAGCTGATCCATCCGAACTACCAGCCCACGCGGGAGGAACTGGAGGAACCGCTCCATATCGACGCCACGCTGGAAGAGATGGCAAAGGCCCTCACGCGGACGGTGAACGTCGAGTACGTGTGGCCCAGACGGCGGCGCTAGCTGTGTCTGTCAAGCGTGATTTGGGCACTTATGGCCGGGTGGCCACGGGCGGTTACCCACCCGTGGCTCCCACAGATCCGGACGGGCCCGATTCGGGCATCCGGCTCCTCAGGCTATGGAGTCGCTGCGCGGCGGTGAATTCACCCCGTCGCGCACCCGCTGGCCCAGAAAGGCCAAGTTCGCTAGCTTCGCTTGTCGTGTTGAGATGACTTCCCGGCTCGATGTCCTCGCCATCTGTCCCTCGCAAAGCCCCACAGCCCGATCCGCCGCTTCCCTCCGCCGGGTCCCCTGGGGTGGGTTCCCCGACTTCCCCGGTACTATCAGCGGACTCCGACCCCTCCCCGCCCGTCCCGCCTCGCTTCGTTGCCTTCGCTCGGCGGTACCACCGGTTGCCCCGTTCGCTCCCCGGAGCCGGGGCGCTGCTCCGGGGCCTGGGCCACTTCTACCGCGGCGCCCGGGCCGCCTGCTTACGGTGGAGACGGGGAGGTATCCCAAGTTCCTGGGCGACCCTTGCCTGCATGCCCTGCTCTTCGACCCCGGCGGACCGCTCGCATCCGGCCACTCCGATGCGCGCGATGTTGCCTTCCGCATATATAACTACGTCGGCTCCGCGTCTGGGCTTTCGAGGCTCAATCACACGGCCTACAGGCTCCCTGTGTACGCTTCGCAGCCGGGGTCGCCCCCGCACCACGCAACACTCGGTTCCGGCTGGTGGCCAGCCTTGGCCGGTCAGGTCCTGCACCTGCTGGGTCGCTAAGAAGGTTTCCGCCCTGCTTGTTTCCTTACATAGCTTCCTCCTTCACCAAGCTTTGCTTGGCGCAATATATAATCCCCTTTCGAAAGCGACACCTTGACGATCCACCACGAAGAGTTCGACACGATCCGAAATATCCATTTCGATGGCAGGGCGGCGCACGGCCCGCCAACCCAACTTGGTCACGCGAGCGGATCTTTCTCGGACGGCGTGCTGACGATTACCACGACTCACATGAAGGCCAGCCTCGGAGCGCTGTCCCGGAACGCGCCGGGCAGCGACGCTCGCTCGGTGACCGAGCGTTATTGGTTGTCAGAGGATGGCCGCGGTATCAACGGCGAGATTGCGGTTGAGGACCCCGTGTTTCTCGCGCGCGCGATCAGGCTGCGGGTCAACTTGGTTCGTGCGCCTGAGGGTACTGAGGTCTTGGGGTTTCCTTGTGATCCCGAGGCGTCTCGGCGCCATCTTGAGTGAAAAGCTGCCTTTTCCAACACGGGAGCCGTTCACTTTCGCAAGTGACGGTCGAACCATTGGACTGTTGCCTTCACGTAGTGGGCCGAGCCAGGCTCCTTGCCAGGGAATGTCGCCCCGTGGCCTCCGCCCGCGACAGTAAGCACATCCACCACGACACCTGATTCGCGCATGCGATTCGCCAGGATCTCTGAGTGTTCGATCGGCACGACGGCATCCGCGTCTCCGTGGATCAGCAGTGTCGGTGGATCGTCTGCGGAAACATGCTGCACGGGCGAGGCGTCGAGGTACGCCCGGTACTGGGGCGATGTCTCGGGATCGCGCTGCATGAGCCGCAGACCGAACAATGATGCAAACGTTCCAGAGCCGTGCTCGCCATTGGCCAGAATCAAATCCGTTGGCGGCGCCCACGGCACGATCGCCTGCAGCTTGGCGCTCTCGCGGTTGACCGCGTCGGGATCTTGCTTGTGCCCAGGAGACGGCCTTAGCCCCAGCATCAAGGTGAGATGGCCGCCCGATGACCCGCCAACGCCGCCAATCGCCTCCGGTCCGATGTTCCATCGTGCTGCGTGGTGCCGGATGAATCGAACGGCCCGTTGGACGTCCTCTAGCTGGGCGGGGTACTTGTTGAGGGGGGCAGTGCGGTGGTTGACGGCGAACACTGTGTAGCCCGCTTCGACCAGGGGAAGGCCGAAGATCTCGACCTGTCGGCTGGCCTTCTGCTGAGGCGCGCTGGCAGCAACCGGTGAATGCCATCCGCTACCAGTGATATGAACGATGCCGTACCCGTTGGGGGTTTCGGGTCTGTATACGTCCATCAGCAGAGCCCCTCCTGAGACCATCCCGAACACGACATCCCGCTCGACGCGCGGGTCCTCTCGGGCATGCTCTGGCGGGGCCTTGTCCGCGGCCGGCCCCCTGGACAAGTTCTTCTCGAAGAAACGCACCATGGCGCCCATGTAGTCAGGTGGGTTTGTGGCTCCTGGGAACGACGCCCCGTGCCCGCCGTCCTTAATGGTCAGGAGTTCCGCATGGACACCGTCTGCCAAGAGCCGGGCAAGAAACTCCTCGGAGCGCGCATGGGGCACACGATCGTCGGCCGTTCCGTGAATGAGCAAGAACGGCGGGTCGTCGGGCGACACGTGCGCGGCCGGCGACGCCTGCCAGTAGGTCTTGAACTCCTGGCTGGACGGGGAATCCCTGGACGCGAGACGCATCCGCAGGAGCGATGCGACAGAAGCGCTTGACATGCGGCCCTCGAACCGGGTCAGGTCTGTCGGAGCGGCGCGGGCAAGAACTGCTTGCAACTTCGCGCTCTCGCGCTCGACTGGGTCGGCGCTTGACGAGTGCCCGCGTCCATCAAGGACGCCGAGCATGCTGATCAGGTGTCCGCCAGAGGAGCCGCCAACACCTCCAAGTCGTTCGCTACGGATCCCGAACCGCTCGGCATGTCGCCGCACGAAACGCACCGCCCGCTGCGCATCCTCAAGGCCGGCAGGATGGCCATAGCGCGGCGCCGCCCTGTGGTTGATGACGAACACCGTGAAGCCCGCAGCCGTCAACGGCGGTACGTATAGCTGAGCGAAACGGGACGTCTTGAGCGGCGATGCATCATAGGTCAGCGGTGCATGCCATCCGCTCCCGGGAATGAAGATGATCCCGAATCCGTTCGATTGATCCGGGTAGTGCACATCCATCAGCATCCCGAGCCCGCCGCGCATTGCGTACTCGACGTTCTCGTCGACGCGCGGCTGCGCCGTAGCAATAGGAAGTGTCAGGAACGCGAGGCAGAGCAATCGGGCAGTCATGTCGCAAGCGAGCATACCGTATCCTAGTGCCCGCGATTGGGATGCTATCTCGATCCGCCGCGGGAGGCAGAGGAGCGTGGAACTACTGGAAGGAAGCAATTCGGTTTCGGCTCGACTACTCCGACCGACGCCGTCTAGGCGCCCCGTGCCGGGGCCCAATCTGGAGCAGGCGCGATGACCGATTCGAATTCGGAATGAGTCAGCGGGCTCGCGTAGTACCCTCGAATCGAGCGAATGCACTCGCCGGCAGATCGCAAGCACTCAATGCGTGTGTCTTCTAAGCACTCTCTGTCTGCAGCAGAGCTGCTGTCCGAAGCGCGACCGAACGTGCTCGTCGTCGTGATGGACGACGTCCGATTTGACGATCTGGGCTTCACCGGACACGCGTTCGTCCAAACACCCAACTTTGATCGAATCGCAATGGAAGGGATGCGATTCACGAATGCCTTCGCTCCGGTCCCGCTATGTTCGCCCAATCGGGCTTGTATCTTGACCGGACAGTATGCTCACACGCACGGCATAACCGACAACCGTGACCGTAGCGAGCAATCCCACCGGCTCGACACGTTCCCTCTGGCCCTCAACCGCGTCGGCTACGACACGGCCTTCATTGGAAAATGGCACATGGGCCTCGACGACACGCCGCGTCCCGGTTTCAACGAATGGCTGAGTTTCCGGGGGCAAGGCCGCTACTTTGACCCGGAAGTGAACCACAACGGCCAGGAGCTCACGCTTAGTGGCTATGCCACGGACATCCTTTCGGAGCGAGCTGCCGAGTTCATTCGACGTGATCGCGACCGACCATTCTTGGTGTACCTATCCCATAAGGCGGTCCACCCGGATCTCTTCCAGGAAGCGGACGGCAGCATCAAGTCTATTCCGGAAGACGGTGGTTTCACAGCTCCCGAGAGGCATGTGCGCCTATACGAGGAGGAGCCGATTCGTCGCCGACCAAACGCCTCCTCATATGGCGGCGACAAGCCCGCGCTCCAGCGGCCGCTTGCCGGTGTTCCGCCATTGGGGCCGTCCACTGGGACGCCCGACGACGTGGTTCGCAACCGCCTGCGAATTCTGACTGCTGCAGACGAAGCCTTCGGCGGAGTGCTGGAAGCACTTGAGGAGACCGACGAGATTGACAACACGCTCATCGTCTTGACGAGCGACCACGGGTACTTCTACGGCGAGCATGGTTTGAACGAAGAGCGGCGTTTGGCTTACGAAGAGAGCATCCGTGTTCCGTTGGCTGTGCGATGGCCGCGGATGGTTGCACCTGGGGCGGAGGCGAGCTCCTTCGTGCTTAGTGTTGACTTGGCGCCCACTTTCCTTGAACTGGCCGGAGCTGGCCCTCATCCCGAATCCCACGGACACTCGCTGGTTCCGCTGCTGGGGGGCGATATCCCTTCGAAATGGCGGCGATCCGTTCTGATCGAGTATTTTTCGGATGCCGTTTGGCCGCGCATGGTGAACATGGGCTACCAGGCCGTTAGAACGGAGCGGTGGAAGTACATCCGATATGTCGACATCAAAGGGATGGACGAACTGTATGACTTGGAATCGGATCCGTACGAGACTCGCAATGTGTTCGAGGATCCGAGCCTTGATGCTACAAGGGCCGAACTCTCAGCTGAGCTGGGCCGGCTCCTAAGCGAAACGAAAGCACCCAAGCGCTAGGCTCGCCATCTGAGGATGTCCGTGGGAAACGAGAGGATTGAGCGAGACCGGCGGTGAAAGCATCGGGCCCTCGCAACCGCCAATCACACTAGCTCCGAGCTAGGCTCACGCATTCGGGGACCAGCAATTGGGCCTCGGTCGCTCAGCTGCCGCTGTGAAACCCTGAGCGCACCGAGGAGTCCGGAGGCGGCCCAAGGGTCGGCGAAAGCGACATCGAAACCCGGCATTCCGCGTTGGAACACAAGAATCACGAGCATGGGCTGTTCCTGCGATCAGCACATCGGCAAGATGCAGCCCTTGGCCAAATCGTCTCGCCTTTGCTTTAGGTGTGGCTGCGTCCTCAGCTTCCCGGCGGTTTACCCTCAGGATTCGGTCGTTGTATTCGTTGACCAAGGCCGTCAGCGCGATGCCGGAATTGGTGTTTGCAGAGATCAGTCAAGAGCTTCGGCCGGCCCGCAACGCAAGACCGCACGATTCATTGACCGGTTTAGAATCTTGTCGGCAGTCCCGTCGGTGGCTACAGTAGGGTCTGTCATCCTTGGGAGTTTCGCAGTGCCGCTTCGGGTCGCACAAGAACTGTGTATAGAGGGAATCACATGTTGAGGAAAGCCAAACTCACGCTTGGGCTTGTTGGCTGCTCGTTGGCCGCAACAGCTGCGCAAGGCTCGCAGATCATCCGGGAATCTCTGCCAACGAGCCTGGTAACGGCAGGTGCCGTCGAGTACGCGATCCTGCTTCCTGACGGCTACTCTCCAGATGGCGACCGCTTGCCGCTCTTGCTGCTGCTCCACGGCGCGGGAGGCGACCGCGAGCAACTCGCAAGATTCGAGCCACAGATCAGTGAGATGTGGGCTTCGAATGATCTTCCCAAGATGGTGGTAGCGGCTCCGTCGGTGGGGGGCGGTTCGATCTATGCGGACAGCTATGACGGCAAGGAGCGCTGGGAATCTTTCGTCATGGACGAGTTCCTGCCCCACCTGAGGACGAAGTATCGGGTTAGCGGCGAGCGCAAGACCACGATGGTGACGGGCACTTCGATGGGCGGCTTCGGTAGCTTGCGGCTTGGATTCAAGTATCCCGAGACCTTCGGGGCCCTAGCCGCGATGGAACCGGGCGCCTGGCCGGGCCTGACTTGGGATCAAGTCCCGGAACGCAATAAGATCCGCTCTCCCGAGCGCATTGCCACTCTTTTTGGCGATCCGTTTGACCACGAGCGGTTTCAACGAGAGAATCCCGCATCGATCGTCGAGAGCGATCCGTCCCGACTCCAAGACTCGGCGATTTACATGGAGGTCGGCGATGAGGATGGCTTCGGTTTCGTCGAGGGAGTCGACTTCATGCACCGCCTGTTGTGGCACCATCGGATCCGGCACGAATTCCGCCTCGTGCGGTGGGGAGATCACGTTGGCAGCACTGTCATGGAGCGCTCTCGGGACCGCTTTCGCTTCCTAGCTCGCTATCTGCAACAGCCAGCCGCTCAGGAGCCGGCCGTCGAGAGTTTCCGAAAGCGAATGGCAGAGAGCCATCGATCGAGGGGAATGGAGCCCTTCGGATTCTGGCCCAACTCGACGCTGCGCTCCTATAGTTCGGGAACTGGTCTCGAAAACCAGCAGCGGGCGGTTCTCGATTCCGAGGAGGTTCGCAAGGAACGCGGGGTCATCCGCATTGCGGACGTCGCCTACGCCAGTAGCCCTGGGACCGACCCGGCGAGGCAGAGCCTCGACATCTACATCCGCGAGGGACTGACGGACGCCCCCGTGGTTCTGTACGTGCACGGTGGCGGGTGGGTCCGCGGTGACAAGCAGAGAGCCTTGTTCAAGCCCACCTTCCTGGTGCCAAGAGGGTACCTGTTCGCGTCAATGAACTATCGCTTTCGCCCCCAGGCGAGCCTGCCCGAAATGGCGCAGGACGTCGCGTCAGCCGCGATTTGGCTTAGACAGCACGCGGCGAAGTACGGAGGCGATGGATCGAGGATCGTGTTGATGGGGCACTCGGCCGGGGGACACCTTGTAGCGGTCGTTGGAGCCAATCAGGCCTACATGGAAAATGCCGGAGCATCGTTGAGTGATCTCAGCGGCGTGATTGCGATCGACACTGCCATGCTCAACGTGCCATCGCGCATGGAGACTGCGGGCCAGTCCCAATTTCGGGTGTTCGGAACGGCACCGGAAGACTGGACTCCGGTTTCACCCTGGCACCACATCGAGGAAGGGAAGGGTATCCCTCCATTCCTGCTGTTCATCTCTGACGGCCGCGCGATCTCGCGTGAGCAAGCGGCATTGCTGAGCAGCAAGCTGGAACAGCACGGCATCGAAGCATCCACTCACGAGGGCAAGGGACGAAGGCACACGCCCCTTGACACTTACCTGGGAGTTGAGGGAGACGAGAGCACCGAAATCCTCTTGCAGTTCCTAGCCCGGCACGTAGGCGTGCGTTCGCGTCCCGCGCCCTGAATCGCAGAATCGCATCTCGTGGTTGCCGGCAGCCGAAAGCACCTTAGTAACGGCGAAAGGCAGCAAGAACAGGGCTCCCCCCAAGCGGCGTGACGCGGCTTTGCGCTGGGGAATCTCCAAGGCCACGATGTGGAAGCCGCTGGGACGCAGACACAAGAGCAAGAGCGCAAACGTTTCTCAACATCATCCGAAACCGAAGCAGGGTGTCATTCGTCTACTGGACTGCTGTGAGGTCAGGTGCTAGTGCGCTCGTAGCTTTGGCTGCACTACTTCCGCTGGCCGCCCAAGAATCCGGCGTCGTCGAGAAAGGCGTGACTTTTTCGGCTGACGTTCAGGTCATCAACGTATTCGCCACCGTCAAGGATCGGAACGGACGGATTCTTGATTCCCTCGGAAAGAAAGACTTCGTTCTCTGGGAGGACGGGTTTGTGCAGAAGATCGGATATTTCGCGTACGAGACCGACGTTCCTTTGAAGATTGGACTCCTCATTGACACGAGCGGGAGCCAGTCGGCGCTGATTCCGGAAGAGCGCAGGGCAGGCATTCAGTTCTTTCGCGAGGTGCTACGCCCGAAAAAGGACCTAGCGTTCCTGCTCACGTTTGGTTGCGAGGTGGAGCTCCCGCAGGACTACACCGATTCTCTTGGTTTGCTCGAGCGTGCGTTGGACGATTTGCACCACAAGCGGTGCTTTCCAACTGCCTCCCCTCCCACAGCAGGCGCGCAGCGGCCCATCGGCACCGCCCTGTATGACAGCCTGTTCTTGGCAGCAGAGGAGATGTTCCGCAACCAATCCGGGCGCAAGGTGGTGGTAATGGTCTCGGACGGACACGACTCCGGCAGCAAAATGAGTCTCTCTCGCGCCATAGAGGCAGTACAGCGGGCTGACGTCGTGGTCTATTCGATTCAGTATCTCGACTGGCAAGTCGACACTCACCTCTATCGGGGCAATAGTGGGGCGGGAGCGGCAGTACTCAAGGAGGTGTCGGAGCAGACTGGCGGCGCCTTCTTCCGGGTCTCGGAAAAGCTGCGCCTCTCTGAAGTCTTCTCGCAGATCGAGGACGAGATGCGCGGGGTGTACAGCATCGGCTACACGCCCAAGCGCGGACTGCACGAGCCCGGCTATCGGAAGATCAAGCTGACCAGCCCCCGGATGGAAGTGCGAAGAATCCAAGCGCGCGACGGATATTATGCCGGAAACTAGATCGCTTGAACGCTACGAACTCTGGAAATCGACCCGCACGCTGTCGTCCGTCCACGACGATTGCTTGGCGCCGCTCAGTTGCCTTCAACCGGCACCGACCAGCGAACCGAAGAACAACCACGCCGGGCGCGGCGTCGTTGAATCCGAACTCTGCCGGAGCGCTCAGTGACGGTTGGGCGCGAGGATTGGAATCCCCGCGCAACGGCGGGAATTCGCGACGCTTGCAGCTCGTGTCGGGCGCAAACTGGGACGACAGCAAAGCCCTGTGATTGCACCAGTTGCGGGTCGGGCCGGGAGGCCGGCAAGGGGCCAAGACGACGAACCTGGTGAAGGCAGTCGGTCCGCGCTTCTTCGTGGAAGACCTGAATCTGCTGCAGCTGTGGTGTTCAGGCCGACAATATCCCGAATTGGCTGCGGGGTGTTGATCGAATCAAGTGTCACCTTGCCGCAGTTTGACGGGACACTGGCAAGCTCAGCTCGTACTGCTGGCCTCGATTCCCACCGGGCAGCAAAAATGTGACCGATTGACTGTCAGAAGATGCGAAGTTTGAGGGAGCGGTTGTCGAGCCAGGGGATGGGTTCCCGGGTTGCGGCGTAGTCAGCAGCCAGCAGCAGCGGGTTGTTGGCCCGTCGCCCGAGGCTGACGACGATCTGGGTGGGGGTGATGTCGATGCTGGCGCTGGAGCGCACGAGCTTGCGGAAGATGGTGCTGGCCTTGGCGATCTCGAAGCCGTTGCCGACGCGCTTGGCGAGCAGGCGGTAGAGGGAGCTGGCCATCAGAGTTAGCTGGACGTCGAGATCGATTTTCATGGGCACGGCGGCCGACAGCGCGTCCATGTGGAAGAAGTCGATGGCGTCGGCGATGGTGTTTTCGGGATGAGGGCGGAGCCGGGCAGGCCGGCTCCGAGGCGGTCGAGGTCGAGGGCGAACAGGAATAGGCCGCCGAAGGCAGTGCGGAGGCACAGTCTTCGCGAATCGTGTGGTTTAGCACCAAAGGCCTCGCCGCGGACCGTCATAGCTCGGCCCCCCCATGGGAAATCAGGTCAGCGATATCTGAGTCTTGGCAGACCTGCTCGTGTGCTTGCTGATTCCCAGCTGTTGCGACAGAAGGGCGTACGGATTTTGTCGGCGGTGGATGCTGTTCTCGCCCCGTCCTTCAGTCCTGGCGCCCACGGTGCTGTGGCCGCCATCCTGACTGCGGTTCCGGAATGTTGCGTCGAGCTTTGGAATGCCGTTCAGGAGGAAGATCACCAGCGAGCGAAACGTTTGCACGACAACCTGTTAGGCTTCTGGAACGCAATCGATCACCCGAATCTTCCGGCGAACGTGAAGCCGATGCCACGCAGGATCGATGGGTTCTTGTCTGTGGACAGCGTGGGCTGGGATGCGTACCACGTGAGTCTGCTGGACGCAGACCGATGCAATGCGTACCCCTTGCGAGCGATCTCCAAGATGAAGGTGGCTCGTCCGCGATGGCAAGACCGTGCAGCCAGGATTGGAAGAGAAGGGCAACAGGGAGTCCTGGCAATCCCGTGGAGCCTGGGAGCACGAGGCATTGTCTCCGGAATCTGCTCCGTGGCCAAGAGAGCTTAGGTGGTGATCCTGCATTTGGGATCACGATCTGTTTGATTGAATCTCGTTCTTCCTGACGTAGATAGTAGGTCCTGCGGAAGCTAGTCACATGAAGAGGTCACGAGGTTTGGCCACAACACGGATCCTGTTGTCTCTCAGCGGTAGTGCGATGGTGCCAGCCCGAGCCTTTGAGTTGGCAGGTGCTAAAGACCTGTCTGGCATCGGTGTCACTCTTGGACTCGCGGTGCTTGCGATGGTGGCTCTGTGTTCGCCGCGCTTGCAGAGGTTGTCTTTTGCGCTTTGGGCCGTGGCGTTTGCTGCCTGCGCCATGTCGTAGTCAAGCCCGAGCCTACCGGCCAGGGTGAAAGGACGCGCCGTGCTCCGCCAAAGCGGTGCCTTGGAATGAGATTTATTAAAAATTAACAGTCCCTCAACTGGTTCTTAATCGTCTGCCGGGTACCGTGAGTGCTACGCAAGTGCCTCCCAACATCGCAGTGATCGAGGATGACGGGGAGTCTTTGGCTCTCCTCTACTACACGTTCAGGCACTCGGGTTTCGAGTTGTCGGGCATGTATGACGGGGCGAGTTCCTCCGGGTTCGGCATCCGGCAGCAGTCTAAGGCAACTGTACTGGATGGGATGTTGACCCAGATCGATGGATCTTCGTCCTGCGAGCTACTGATTGAGGACTCCAGTCCTTGCGGTCCTCGCGTGCTCTCTCCGACGGGCCGGTCCAAAAAGCCGACAGGCTGCGAGGGCCGGAGAACGGCGCGAAGTGCACTGAGCCGGAATTCCTGATGCTGCAACGAATGACGAGGCGGCCGAGACACGTGCTGAGCCGAGCAACCCTGCCCGATCCGGCTTGGTGCGTAAGGTCCAACGTCAGTGACTGCACCGAGGACCTGCACGTCCCGCACCTGCGCCGGGAACTGGAGCGCCCGTCCAAGACGCAGAACGGCCAAATCCATTCGAGCTTCGGAACCACCGTGAAGGACAGCAATGTGACTTCACGATACCCGCAAGTGAGTCCAAGTGAGGCGTAGTTGATTTCACCGAACTTCAGGTCTGGCGGGCTTTCTGGCCTGTTGCCTGCCGACGTTACGTGCTTGCTCAGTGCCAGAAGCACGTCGCTCCCGTTGGAGAGATTGAGCACTCTGCGAAATCTGCGAACCGGAATTGCCGTCATCGCCTTGCTGGGCGCTATCCTCTTGGCGCCGTCGACCTTGCCAGCCAAGGAGAACAGCGGAACAGTCCGAGGATTCGTGTACGACACTGCGACGGGCACCCCACTGCCGCAAGTTCAGGTCGAAATGGCCGGTGAAGTGACGGTTACGGCGACTACCACGAACGAGGGCAGATTCACGATCGAGGGCTTGCCAGTCGGGCTTTACACCGTCAGCTATGCCTCGGCCAGCCACCACGCAGGAAGCGTCGAGGAACTGGTAGTCATCGCCGGAGAGACTGCGGATGCCAGCACGGGCATGCTAGGGCGGGTCAAATCGACGGGTCCGTCATCTGTGGCGAGCAACCACGTTACTCTTGCGGAGCGGAAGGTGGCCTCCACTGGTTCCCGAGCGAGCAGCGCGGAGAAGGGCCGCGCCGGGTCCTCGGTCGTTGCCTCGAGGGCGATCGAGAACGTTGCGGGTGCGGTCACATTGACGGAATTAGTCCCCGTAAGCGGTCTCGATCCGCGCTTCCGCCGGAGCGCTCTCAACTCGAAGGGGTCCGAGTCTCGGGCCAGCGCGAATTCGGCTCTTGGAGTCGGGGCAAGCATTGACGTTCAGTCGTCGAAGCCGCGGACGACCGATGGCAGAGGGATGCAAAACAGGGCGGGATCGGCCATCACGTCGCGGGGTAGCGCTCGTATCAACCGAAATGGATTGCGGTTTGAGTCTCGCGGCGGTGCACTCACAACTGAAATGCATCTCCGTTCGCAGATCCGGTTTTCCTCGCCGGTTGCCAGCGTCCCGCGGCAGCCAGAACATTTTCACCGGGCAAATGAGAATGACCTGCGATTTCGAAGGGCCCGTTTCAAGACCTCCGGTCAGATCTTCCAGCCCTGGATTCGGTACAGCACGGAATACGATCTCGTCGGTACCCGAATGCTTGACTTGCGAGTAACTGTTCAGAAATGGGAATGGCTTCAGTTTCGATTCGGACAGTGGAAGACGGAGTTCGGCCGAGAACGAGTGAGTTCCTCCGGGCGTCAGGAGTTCGTCGAGCGGTCCATCGTGAATCGGCAATTCACGGCTGACCGCCAAAAAGGGTTTATGGTACTGGGCCGAGTGAAGAACGGTACGCGCGCAGATTCGCGGTACTACGCAGGCGTCTTTACTGGAAACGGACGGGGTTTCCGCTCAAGTGCCGCTGGAAGCTTGGATAATCGAGACGGGGCTCCAATGTGGGCCGCGCGCTACCAATGGAATTTCCTGAAGGACGATCCGGGTTTCTCCCAATCTGATCTCGAATACCACAAAGCGCCCGTGGCTGCAATTGCCATTGCGGGGTTGAGCAACCGCAGCCGTTTTACTCGGTTCTCTGGCAGCGGGGGCGGCAGCCTAGACGGATTCGACGTGGGCCTTCCGGGACAGTTTGCGGTGAGGCAGGTCGCCGAGGACTTTGTCCTGAAGTACCGCGGCCTATTCCTGCAGCAGGAGTTTCACTGGAAGAAGATCCGCGACCGGATCTACCACCGCATCACCAGCATGAGCGGAGCTACATTCCAGGGCGGATACTTCCCACATCGCGTGGCACTCTGGGTGCCTGAGCAATTGGAGCTAGGCCTGCGCTATGCCACGGTCGACCAGGACCATGCCCGACGGTACGACAGGATCACCGAATCGGCATTCGTAGTGAACTGGTTCATGGAAGGACACAGCAACAAACTGACGTTCGATGTCACGCACTATGGTTTGGTCGAGCCAGACGGCACCGGCAGGTCAGCAGTTCAGGTTCGAATGCAGTGGGACGTGACATTCTAGTCCCAACTTACACCGTCCAGTCCCAAGCCACTTGGCTTGCTGGCGACAAGCGCCCGCGGCTGGAACGACTGCACGGTCGCCGACGAACGACCCGTCCAGCCCAGTCCCCAGTCATTCTCTTGCACCACGGTTGGTAGACTGGCCCAACCTGTATCAAGCGGAACATCCAATAGGCTGTCGGCTCGTACGTCGTCGTGCAACCCGGGATCGCCGGCGATTTCGATAGGCGCGGAGCATGCCGAGCCGATACGGCCACCGGCTCCCATCCTTGGCTGAGCGCGACCCCAGGGAGGAATTGCGGTGTACACAATACGATTACGAGAATCGATTCGCCCGAAAAGACCGTGAGCTTCAGACTGTCAGGCGATTCCTCAACCTCGCCGGACCAAGAGTCGATCTCATTCGCATCTCGCCAAACTGCGTGCGCAGGGCCCCGCTACCGGTTGCGGCTCGGTCTTGGGCCCGGACTCGAACTATTCCTCTGCAGACAGCATCCCCGTGAACGTTGTGCTGAATGCTCCATTGTTAACGTCGACCGTGCCGTTCTTTATGTGCGCGCCGTATGGACGCCCCTTGTAGATGAGGGTCAGTTCTCTCCCGGCCCGTGTGACCACCGCGGAGAAGGTGAGCTGATTGTTTTCGATGCCTAGACCGTTCACAACGTGCTGCTCGCCACGCGAACTGTAGATGCCCTTGTATTGCTCTCCGTCTCTCGAAATGCTGAGATTGACATCCCAGCTTCCGCCATTCCGTCTCGGAATCTTCAAGCTCCAGGACCCCATGACGTCTTCCATCGCGACAGTTCTGCTGGCGGCCCAGGGAATGCTGCGCGTGCGCCCGGAGCTGGGCTCAGTTACCGTCGCCTCGCCTTCGATCTCGTCGCCATTGAGACGTCCCCGAAACTTTGCCAACCACTGACGTCCTCGATACTCAGGATGGGCCATGAAGGACAACTCGTTACCCTCGATCTTGCCTTCCTCGATCTCCCACGACGTGCTGTCTAGGCGCTGGATTCTGCCTAGGACCCTTCCGTCTTCGCCTAGGGACAGGGCGAAAGTGTAGTCAATCGCCTGGCCCTCGGTTTCAGCCCGGAAACGCCAAGTGCCGGAAGGATCCACGGCCTCCTGTGCTTGCATAGGCGGAGACATGACCGCAAGCAAGAGCAATGCCAGGAAGTAGATTTTGAAATGCATCGCAGTACTCCATTCCGCTCGACCGCGCCTCGTGGACCACTTCAGAGCTTGTCGCAGCGTCCAGTCTTTTGTGACGCGATACCAATGCACTAGCGAAGCGCAGGCGACCGCGGACCGACCAGCGCACGGAATCATGCGGTCGAAAATCTTATCACAGACTTGCAGGGAAATCTATCGAGATCTCGAGTGCTCGCACTCGAAAGTGCCGAAATCAATCAGGACCTGTCTACTGTCAGGCTCGACGTCTCGTCGTCGCCCGTCAACGCCAAATACACCGCTGTCACTTGCCTCCGCCTCCGGATCGCAATGGAAATCGATGTTGCCGGGGCCATCCCCAAAGCATTGGACTGATTTGAACAGGATGTCGGTACCATTCAGATCCTAGGCACGAGTCTGCGTTTTGGGAACCGAGTCGCGCCCAATCACTCGAACCGGTTCGATCCGCCCGCCCAGGACGAAGGTCACGATCACTGCCAAGGGCGTCATCAGGCTGACTCCGACCAGTACGGCCCAGTAGCTTCCAGTCCTGTCGAGCACCCAGCCGATCATCGCGTTTGTGAGCACGATGCCCGCGCTGCCACCCGTTCCCGAGAATCCAAAGGCGGTTCCGACGAAAGAAGGGGGGAAGAAGTCGGTTGGCAGGTTGAGAAGGTTCACCGAAACGATCTTAAATCCCAATGCGCCCAGGCTGATGCATGCCATTGCAATCCAGATGCTGGGAGCGTAAGCAGCGCCAATCCCCGCCATTGCCGCGACCCCCGCGATGCAGAACACTGTCTTGCGCGCACGGTTGACCGTCCAGCCACGGGCAATCAGCCAGGACGTGGAACCGGACCCGCTCAAGTCTCCGAGCCCGGATGCAACGAACGGAATCCACGCCATCATGCCGATCTGTGTGAGATCCAGGCCTCTCGCTCGGGTCAGGTATTCGGGAATCCAGAATGCATAGAACCCCCAGGCTCCGGCGCTGATCAGCCGCCCCATGAACACGGACCACGCCTGGCGGTACCGAACCACCTGCAGCCAAGGAATCGTCTTGGCGGTTGTTGGCTCTTCAGCTTCCCGCCGATGGTTGCCAGTAATCGCCAGCCAGAACGGCAGCAGCGCGAACCCCATCAGCCCGGTAGTCAGGAACGCCGTCCGCCAGCCGTACGTCACCGCAAGCCAGCCGACCAAGGGCACGGTGAGCGCTGATCCCAGGCTGCTCCCGAAATTGACGATTCCAACCACGAGCGACTTCATCGGTCCCCGGATTTCGTGCGCGACTGCCTTCATCGATGCAGGCCACACGCCCCCTTCGCCGACAGCGAGCAGAAACCGATAAGCAGCAAGCGACCGGAACCCAACCGAGAGCGCGTGCATTGACCCGGTGATTGACCACCAGACTACGTACAGCGACATCGCCCGCCGGAATCCCAGCAAGTCAGCCAGGCGCCCTCCTACGCTGTACATGATCATGTAGGTCACCATGAAGCAATTCACGACGAACGCGTACTCGCTGTTCGTCATTCCAAACTCGTCCCGCAGGGTCGGGCCGAGCACCGAAATTGCGATGCGGTCGATATAGCTCGTGGTCGTTCACGCCAAGAGCACTGCCACGAGTGCCCAGCGGGCTCGGCGAGGGGGAGACGCTGTGGCCAAGACTTGGTCGGAACTCATTGGGAGCAGGCCGGATTGAACAGACGGCCCAGCGCCTGATGTCGGATCGTTTGACGGGAATCTATCATAGTGGAACGCTCCTCGCCAGCATCGTCAAACTACGCGAGTTGACACTGACGACCGAACAGGTAGACGGCTTGCCGCTTCCGGACGCTCGAATCGGTGCCCCCCTCCTGCTCCCCGGGCAGGCAGGAAGCGGCCTTAGATCGACAGTTGGTAAGCGGTCCGTGCCAAGGATTGTTCTAGCAGGCCGTCTACAGCGCGGTGTTGGGCATCTCCTCGCGCCACCCTGCGCGCAGTCGCTTCGAGAGCGACGCAACGAGCGAGGCATGCTGGATGTCCGCGGCTAGGTTGACTGTTTCCGTGGGAGAGATTTCGAAATCGTAGAGCTCTCGCGCAGCCACCGAACCGTCCCGATTGACCCATTCGGTGTAACGATAGCGATCTGTTCGAATGCTCCGGCCCATCTGCTCCCAGTTCTGGTCGGCTAGGTACGGTCGGGAGATCTGACTGAACGCAGCTCGCTTCCAGTCGCGATCGGGATGCTCTAGGAGGGGCATCATGGTGGTGCCCTCGAGGCTGTCCGGGGGAGTGATACCGCACGCATCGCAAACCGTCGGAAAAATATCGACGAATTCGACGATGCCCTCGCAAGAGAGGCCCCCGGAGCGCATCCCCGGCACGTGCACCATGAGCGGTGCGCGGGCGTCCAGCTCGTAGGTCGTAGTCTTGCCCCACAGCTCCTGCTCGCCCAGATGCCAGCCATGGTCTCCGAACAGGACGACCACGGTCTGGTCGGCGAGTCCGAGCGTGTCTAGTTCTTCTAGGACCCGACCTGCCTGGTAGTCCATGTAGCTTGTTGCCGCGTAGTACCCGTGAACGAGTTCCCTCGCCTTGCCCGGAGGCAGTGGGCCTTGGTCGGGGATGTCGGTGTACCCGCGCAACTCCTGCCATCGGGTGAATGCAATTTCGGGCGCCCCGACCGGTCGGTTCGGATCCTCGGCGACGGGAAGCTGGCTCGGGTCGTAAAGGTCAAAGTACCTGCGTGGCGCGGTGAACGGCAGATGGGGTTTCTGGAAGCCTACGGCGAGGAAGAACCGGCGGTCTCGCAAGCGCCGCAGAGCTTCCACCGCGCGATCCGCGACCTGGCCGTCCTGAAGCGTGTTGTCGGGCACATGCGGGGCCTGCCACGAAGTACGCTTCTTCCACTCGATGGTGGGAATCTCGGGGCCAGTCCAGATTCGCTCCGGTTCGGCTGCTGCCAACGCGGCGAATCGGTCTGTATCGACGTACTGCATGCCAGCCTGAACTCCTCCCAGAGGCCACGCTGGGACGCTCCACGAAGGAGCGTCGGCCATCCTCCCGTGCAGGATCTTCCCGATCGCCTCTGTGAAGTATCCGGTCTGCTTGAACTGCTGCGGAAGCGTGACTGCATCGGGTGCCGTTTCGCGGAAATGCGTTCGATTCGCCCACACCTTAGTCGTGTCGGGCCGAAGCCCGGTGAGCAGGGAAGCCCGCGATGGCCCACAGACCGGAGCTTGGCAGTATGCGCGCTCGAAGACCAAGCTCCGGCTGGCGAGCCGGTCTATGTGGGGGGTCCGGATTGATTCGTTGCCATAGCAGCCCAGGTCCGGACGGAGGTCGTCCACGGCGACGAACAGCACATTCAGATCGCTCTTGGCCGCCTGTGCGGTGACGGAAGCTAGGGAGGCTGCGCCGACCCCGGTCTTCAGGAAGTCTCTGCGGTCAATCATGGCGACTCCGGTTCGCGACGGCGCCAGCTGTAGGATTCGGTGTCGAACTCGAAAGCCCTCTTCACCAGCGCCCGCGGTGCGTCGACCTTGGGGAGCCAGCGAGCATGACGGGTAATCTCTGACGCGACTCCCGGGTCCTCCGCCAGGTTGGTCAATTCATCCGGGTCTGTCGCATGGTCGTAGAACTCTTCGTCACCGTTCGCATAGCGGATGTAGCGATAGCGTTCTGAGCGAACGGCGTGGTTGCCCCGGCCGAACGTCATCACGGCCGGCCGATCCCAGTCCATCCCGGGGTTCTCCAGCAGAGGCCGCAAGCTAACACCCTCCAGATCCTGGCGGTCTGGCAACCCGCATAGTTCGACCAGCGTTGGGTACAGGTTGAGCAGGCTGACGGGCCGCGAGGATTTGGTTCCGGGCACTGTCACGCCGGGAGCAATGATCGCAAGCGGGACGTGCGATGACCGCTCCCAGAGCGTGTTTTTCGCGAAGTGATGTTTCTCGCCGAAGTGATAGCCGTGATCGGACCAGAAAACGACAATCGTGTTGCCGGCGTAACGACTTGTCTCCAGGGATTCGAGCACACGACCGACCAATTCGTCGGCGTGTCGGATACAGGCAGTGTAAGCCTGGACCAGTTCGTCCATGTCTCCATGCTCCTGGATGACCTCCAGGTCGGCTAGACGGAGCGCTGCCATCGCCCGCCCGGGTTCTGGAACGTCCTCGAGGTCGTTTGGTGCGTCCACCGGCACCGGAGCTTCGTCCGGGCCCACGGCGTCGTAGATGGATCGGGGAGCGTAAAAGGGCAAATGTGGCTGAAACAGTCCTACAGCCAGGAAGAATGGTTTCTCGTGATCGCGAGCCAGGAAATCCTGCGCCCAGCGAACCGTCGCGCCGTCCCCCATTTCCATTGAGGACTTGTCCAAGGGACCCCAGTCGAAGCTGGAAATGTTGCTCGGTCGCCTGTAGGGGATCAGGAACCCGGTGGTCTTGAGGTCGGTGACCAAATCGAAGTACTCGTCCCAGGAATCAGGGGGGTTGAATCCCGGCGTGTGGTGGAAGACCTTGCCCGCACCTGCGGCTAGATAGCCGTTGTCCTTGAAGTACCGAGGCAGCATGACGACATCCGGCAGGTTGGGCTTCCACCATTCCCCGTTGCCGTAGACGCCCGTAGTCGATGGTCGCAGGCCAGAGAGGATTGCGGTGCGCGAGGGATTGCACTTTGGAGACGGAGCGTGCGCGTTCGTGAACAGCGTTCCAAGGCTAGCCAAGCGGTCGATTAGGGGCGTCTCAGCGGGCTCGTACCCCAAAGCTCCAACCCAGTCGTTCATGTCGTCAACGCTGATCATCAGTACATTCGGGCGCTTCGAAAGCGTCTCTCCGCATGCTGCCAGGAGCGTGGCGAGAGATGCGGATAGGATCAAGATCCTTATCGGAGACATCCGCTCGCCCCAGGGCCTTGTCGGGAAGCGATCGGTCATTGTCGTGCCTTCAGGCCTCGATCCGCCAGTCCATCGGAGGGTCTTGGCCTTCGGGCCGGTCGCGAGGCGTTGCCATCGTCCTCGCTTGCTGGGCACAATGCAACTCGCTCCAACGCTGGCGGTTTCATGCAATTCTGGTGGGGCGCTGTGGTCTGGCTGCAGCGACGGATGGATTAATGATACCGACGAATGCTCTGTCTGAGCACGCAGTGACTCACTGGGCCGCCCGGCAGCTGGCTGACTATGATGCCCGTACGCCAGGCATGATGTTCGCAGATCCCGGGACGCTCCTCAGTGTCGATGATGCCTATCGCGTGCAGATCGAGACCGCTCGGCTCCGAAGCGAACGCGGCGAATCGGTTGTCGGCTACAAGATCGGATGCGTCAGCCAGACGATTCGGCGACAGCTAGGCGTCGAGAATCCGGTCTTCGGGCATCTCTTTGGCACCGAGACCTGGTCGAACTCGGCTGTTCTGCCTACGGACGGATTTTGCCATCTGGGCATTGAAGGTGAGTTCGCCTTGACGGTCGCTGAGGACATAGCGGAGCCGGAGCGAATTCGTGACGCTCCGCAGCGCTTTGTGCAAAACGTGTTCCCGGTCATCGAATTGCATAATTTCTTGTTTCGGGGGCCGCAACCGAGCGCCGCCGAGCTGATTGCGAATAACGCATTCCACGCCGGCATCGTAGCGCCCTCCAACCCGGCGGGATTCATGGGCCGCAGGGACTTGTCAATTCGCGTTTCGATCAACGGCCAGGAGAAGGGCTGTGAAACTGTCGACCCCGTGGAGACGCTCTACGAACTTGCGTCTCGACTGATCTCGTTCGGCATTGCATTGAGTGAAGGCGATGTTGTCTTGGCAGGCTCTCCATTGCCGTTATACCCGGTTGAGGTGGGTGATTACATCTGCGTGGAGTGGCCCGGCCGTGCGGTGGTGACTGCAGAGTATGGCGGTGTTGGAAAGCCCGGCACCTGACCGGACACGGTACTAGCCAGCGAGTTCCTCGGCTGGCCGATCACTTGTCGCGAACTTGTCGATCCGCAGCCCCATGCGCCGGAGCAGGCTGAGGTGGAAATTTGCGAAATTCATCGGCTCCGCGTATTCCAAGAGCCGGCCGGTCTTGATCGTGCCTCCGCCCCGTCCTAGGAGCAGGGTGGGCAGATGGTACTTGTCATGCTCGTTGCCGTCCCCGAGAGTCGACCCGTACACGAGCATCAAGTTATCCAGAAGTGTGCCGCCATCGGGCTCTTGAATCGATTTCATGCGGTCTAGCAGGTATGCGACCTGTTTGTGGTGCCAGCGCTGAACCGCGGCGTACATCATCCGCTTTTGTTCGACGGAATCCCATGACGTCACGCCGTCGTCATCTTCTGTCTGGCCGGAGGCGTTCTTGTAGTGCGACAGTGCGTGCCACGTGCCGCGTACTTGCGGGATGAAATTGAAGTAACGGTTGGATTGGCCGTGGTCCAGCATGAAGGTCGCCACGCGGGTCGCGTTGCTCTGGAATGCCAGGACCAGCAGGTCCATCATCAGCCGCATGTACTCTTCGTGGTCGGCCGGGATTCCAAGGGAAGGGCGAGTCAGCGAATCTGTGAGGGCCCCATCTGCGCTGATGGCATCGGACAGCCTCTCGCCGAACTCGATGCGCTTTTCGAGCGCCCGAATGGACTCGAAGTACTGGTCCAGCCTGGACCTGTCCGCCTCTCCGACCGTTGTCCGTAGCGATCGGGCATCCGCCAGGACCATGTCGAGGACGGACCGGTCGGATGCGCCCCCGGTCGGTGGCCGGAACATCCTGTCGAAGATCGTTCGCGGTTCTACTTCGCGAGCCACTGGTCGATTTTCCGTATCCCACGATATATGGTTTCTAGGCAATGAGTTAGACATGAAACCTTCACCTTTGAGAGAAAGTTCCAACGAGGGCAGCAACGTATCGTTGCCAACGTGCCTGGCAGCGAGTTGGTCCGCTGAGACCCCACCCGCGCTGACCTTGTGCCGATCATAGTCGTACCCGGTGAGCCATGTCGGCGGCCCGAACACGTGCCCGTGCCCTAAGGGTGTCCAGATGTTCGTGGGCAGGATCATGTCGTTCTTGAACGGCTCCAGCGGACTTATCCACTCGTTAAGCTGTTCGAGACGGCCGTCTGGGCCAACTTTGCTCGGCTCCCACGTGCCGCGTGGGATCCCGTTGGGGAAGTACAGATATGCCAAGCGGGTGGTCGGTTTCGGCGCGGCGAGGGCGGGCGACGTCATGGCGTCCAGGAGGGGCAGGGAGAGCGTTGCTCCGATCGACCGGAGAACAGCACGGCGCGAAATCGGCTTCGGCATAGTCGTCACTGTGCCTCGATGACCGGGTGCATCTTGTAGCGGAACGGGTAGCTCTCGATGACTCCGCGGAGCAGTGTCTGGAACCGGAACCCGTCGGCTTCCACGGCAGCGATGATCTGCCGCACGGCTGTCTAATCGTAATACTCGAGGGGGCGAGAGAGCGCGTACGCCAGGATCTTGGAGACAGTCTGACGGACCAGGTCATCGTGGCGATGCTCGATCAGAGTTCTCTTGAGACCCTCCGGGCCTTGGAAGGAAGCGCCTTCGGGCAGAATTCCGGACGCGTCAATCTGCTTGGCGACCCTCCGGAAGTTGCTGGGCGGGTCCACGTTGATGTCGACCGCTTCCTTTATCCGGATCCGGACGGTATAGGTGTCGCGCCAGCGCCCGAAGTAGTCAAAGTTTTCCAGGCCAAAGCCGAGAGGGTCGAACTGCGCGTGACACGATCGGCATGCCTCGTGCTCGGAGTGCAGGGCAAGCTTCTCGCGGAAGGTCAGATCCCGCTTCCTGACAATTTCTTGGTCGAAGGATCCCGCGTTTGGCGGAGGCGGGGGAGGCGGTGTTCCGAGGACCGTTTCAAGGATCCAGTGGCCACGCTTCACCGGACTGGTCTGGTTGTAGTTGGAGGTCACGGCGAGAGTGCTGGCTTGACCGAGAATGCCGCCTCGGTTGCGGTCGTCCAGTGCGACGCGGCGCATGTGGTTGCCGTCGACGCCTTCCATGCCGTAGAGTGTCTCGGCAATCTCTTGGTTCATGAAGGTATAGTTCGCGTCGAGCATGCGGGAGATCGGGGCATTCTCCCGCAGCAGGGACATGAAGAACAGCGAGGACTCGCTTCGCATTCCGTCCATGAGTGAATCGGTACACCATGGGAAATCGATCGGTCCGAGGCGAATGGTGTTCCCAACTCTCGCGAATCCAAGCCACTGGCCAGCCATGACCGTGCCGAGAGTATTGGCCTTGTTGTCCGCGAGCATGCGTTGCAACTGCGAAACGAGCACCTGCGGCTCCTGCAGGCGATTGCTTGCGGCGAGGTCGAAGAGTTCGTCGTCGGGCATGGATGCCCACAGAAAGTACGACAGTCGCGACGCCAATTCCCAATCGTTGATCCGCCATGCCTCGCTGCCTTCCGGGGCGGACTCAATTCGCAGCAGGAAGTTCGGAGAGATGAGCGCCGCCGCGAAGACCGGTTTGAGAGCTTGCTCGAAGCTCAACCCGGCAGCCTTGCCTGAATCGTACTTCGAGCGTGAATTCGCGACCTCTCGTTCCGTCGGGGGACGGCGGAAGGCGCGCAGCAAAAAGCGTCGTATGACCATGTCGGCGGCGTCATCGTCGCTTGCTCGGGGGGCAGGATGCACTAGAAAGACCGTTTCATGCGCTCGGCGGTGATCCGCCGTCGTAGGCTTGTTGGGCAGCGCTTCCTCGACAAGCCGCTCTGCTGCGGCAATGTAGCGCTCCATCAGGTTGGGCTGAAGAAATAGGGTGGTTGCAGAATTGTCGAAGCCGGTCTCGCCGGTCATTTCAGAGGTGAATCGCCTGGTCAACTTGAGATCCGCTCCGACCAAGTCCCGAATCGTGTTGTCGTATTCGGTGTGCGTCAGGCGGCGTAGGGGCTCGAAGCCTGGGTTTTCGATCTTCGAATAGTCGAAGCGGTTGACCGTCTCGTCGAGCGCCGTGAGCAGTGTGCGACGGTGGGCGTCCGAGAGCTCTGCCGCCCCTTCGGGGGGCATGATGCCGCTTTCGACTGCACGGATTACCCGCGACCAGGTCTCGCGGTTACGCACGAAAGGCTTCTGAGCCACCAGGTCGGCGAAATTGATCCCGCCCTGCTGTGAGTTTGGCCCGTGGCATACATGGCAGGACTGCTCGAGGACTATGCCAACCTCGGCGAACGGCGATTCTGCAGGACGCGATCCCTCAGCGCCGCTCGCGAGGAGCGTGAACACTAGTGTGAGTCGCGCTGGTTGCCGGTTTCGCATCGTGCTCGGAACGGGGCCGGTCAAGCCTCGTCCAGCCCGCAGCGACCTCTCCGGAATTATATTCGAAGCCCGGTTTGCATGAACCACTGCGATTTAGGCCTTGAGATCCGCGGAGGAGAGAGTGCGTGCTGGGGTGGCCCTGAGTACAATCAACGTGACCGATGAATCCCCTTCGATTCATCTCGGACTTACAAGTCCGTTTTACAGCCACAGACGAACTCAGCGAGGTGGCGCTGAGTACGGAGGGATTTCGCATTCTCCCCGCCAGGCAACGTGCCGCGATGCTGCTGATCCGCGTGTGTCCAGTGCTCGTTGCTGGGCTACTGTGCCTCGTTGGCATTGGAGGAGTCATCGGCACCGCGTCCGCTGAGACCCGTGATCGGTTCACGACAGAGATCCGGCCGTTGCTCGAGCACAACTGCTTGCCGTGCCACGGACGAGATACCCAGGTGAGCGGCTTGGTTGTGACTACGGTAGATGGACTGCTGGCGGGTGGTGCGCGACATGGCCCTGCCTTTGCACCGGGTCATCCCGAACAGAGTGTTCTGGTGCGAGTGCTGAAAGGCGATCTAACACCCCGAATGCCGCTTGGAAAACTTGCCCTAACGGCCGAGCAGGTGGATGTCATCGCTGCTTGGATCGAGCAATTCAAGCCGGCAGAGGACACATCGCGCGCGGTTGCTTGGGATCCATTCAAGCCGCCAGTGGTTCCGATGCTGCCCGAGGTCGAGCGGGAGCCCTGGGCCCGAAATGGAATCGACCGCTTCATCCTCGCGAGGCTCGAGGAGAAGGGGATCGAGCCCGCTCCCCGCGCCGACCGCCGTCTGCTCCTGCGACGGGTCCACTTCGACTTGGTCGGCGAGCCTCCCAGTCCGGAGGAAGTCGAGGTGTTTCTTTCGGACGAAGATCCCGACGCCTACAGGAACCTAGTCGACCGCTTGCTCGACGACCCGCGTTACGGCGAGCGTTGGGGACGGCGCTGGCTGGATTTAGCACGCTATTCGGACTCGACAGGCGGAGAAGCCAACCGCGAGCTCTACCACATCTGGCGCTACAGGGACTACGTCATCGATGCGTTCAACGACGACAAGCCTTACAGCGAATTCGTGCGGGAGCAGCTTGCTGCGGACGAAATTGCGCCGAATGCACCGGACAAGGTTGTCGCGACCGGCTTCTTGCGCCTGGGTTCGCCTCCGCAGAGCCAGATCCGACGCGCGGCTCGCCAGCAGCACCTCAACGAACTGGCAGGGACGGTTGGTTCGGTCTTCTTGGGACTCAGTCTCGGCTGCGCTCAATGCCACGACCACAAGTACGACCCAATCCCTACCAAGGATTTCTATCGACTTCAGGCATTCTTCCTGCCGATCGAGAATCGGGATGTAGACGCCGAGTTCACGAAAGATGCGACGGGTCAACTGGCCGGCGACGGACGTCACCAGGCCGAAGCGCGTCTCCAACAAGCACGCAAGCGCTACGAGGACTATGAATCTGAGCTGTTGCTCAAGCTGCGCGGCGTCCTCGAAGGTGAGGGGAGCGATCCGGCCGGGGCAGACGCCGTCGCGTTACGGGCCAGATTGACCGATGCCGTTGCGAATGGTGTCGTTCCCCGGGACGAGCCGAACTTCACACTCGAAGAGAAGACGGAGTACATTCGGCTGCTGAGTTTGATTGACGGCTTTCGCGGAGGTCGCGATATGGGAGTGTACCGCCGTCAGGTCGAGCGACACCTTCCCAAGCTCCACACCGTGGCAAACGCGACAGAGTCTTCGTACAGCACTGGCTTGCCAGTGCAATTCGTTCGGATCCGAGGCGAAGTCGACAACCTGGGCGAGCGGGTACTGCCCGGATTCCCGAGTGCTGTGACTGGAGGGTTTCACGACGTTGAGATGCCAACCGACTCGCTCGGAAATATCAACCGCTGGCGGCTGCCGCTGGCCGAGTGGATCGCTAGCCCCGGCAATCCCTTGACGGCACGTGTGATGGTGAACCGCGTCTGGCAAGGGCACTTCGGGCGTGGACTTGTGGCAACGCCGAGCAACTTCGGCGCCAACGGCATCCGGCCAACCCATCCCCGGCTGCTGGACTGGCTGGCACTCGAGTTCATCGAGAGCGGTTGGAGCGTGAAGGCCATGCACCGACTGATTCTGGATTCCGCCACGTATCAGCAAAGCTCCGTGCGATTCTCTGAGTTAGCCGCTGACCTTGACCCTGCGAACGCGTTGCTCGCACGCATGCCCCGGCGGCGATTGGAAGGCGATGTGATCCGGGACACCATTCTGGCGGTCAGTGGACGGCTGAATCGGGCGATGCGCGGCCCTGGAGTGTATCCGCGGCTCCCGGAGTCGATGAAGGATCAGATGTTCGTTAAGAATTGGCCGGCATGGGAGCCCAGCGCCGGCCCGGATTCGCGCCGGCGTTCGATTTACGTTTTCCAACGTCGACAACTCGCGCTGCCATTGCTCGAGGTGCTCGACGCGCCGGTTCCGCAGATCTCATTCGAGCAGCGTCGGGTGTCCACGACGGCGATTCAGGCACTGGCCCTGCTCAATGGACGTCTTGTTGCGGAAGAATCCCAGCATTTCGCTGCTCGCTTACAGCGCGAGGCCGGGGATGATCGGCGCTCGCAAATCGTGCGGGCATTCCAGGTGGCATTCGCGCGCCAACCATCTGGCGAGGAGCTGGCGCGCTACGACGATTTCGCGCGGAGCCAAGGACTTGTCTCGGTTTGCCGCGTTCTCCTCAACGCCAACGAGTTTATCTATGTTGATTGATTTGCAGACAGGACAGCCAACCTCACGGCGGCGGATGCTGCGGACGAGTTTCAACGGCCTTGGCGGGCTGGCGCTTGCGTCGTTGCTCTCCGAGGATGCTGCGGCTTCGAATCCGCTCGCGCCCAAGGAGCCGAACCACCTACCTAAGGCGAAGAACTGCATCTTTCTGTTCATGTCGGGAGGTGTCAGCCAAGTCGACACATTCGAGAACAAGCCGGAACTGAAAAAGATCGATGGCGAGCGGATGCCCGTCCTTCCTGGATTGGCGACACAGCTCGACGCCTATGTGAAGTCGGACGTTGTCGCCGTAGGCAGTCCGTTTGAGTTTCGACGCCACGGCGCGTCGGGCCGCGAGATGGCGACGATGTTCGAGCGCCTCGGCGGCGTAGCGGACGAACTCGCGTTCGTTCACGGGATTGAGGTGGATTCGCCGTTGCACTCAGCAGCCACGCTTCATGTGACGACTGGATCAGTCTTCGCCGGCAACCCATCGGTCGGTGCGTGGGTAGCCTATGGCCTCGGCAGCTTGAACGAGAATCTGCCCGGGTACATGGTGCTTCATGATCGTCGGGGCGGCCCCGTCAACGGCAGCGCCGTATGGCAGAGCGGATTTCTCCCCGCCGCTTATCAAGGGACGCTCCTGCGGGCCTCGGGTGCGCCGATCCAATATCTGAATCCCGCTTCGGAGAGTGCCACGGAGAGGGTGCGCAGAGAGCTCGACTTGCTCAAGTGGACGAATGAAAAGCACGCCGATCGACGTGGATCCTCAGACGAACTTGAGGCCCGCATCGCGGCCTATGAGTTGGCATACCGCATGCAGACGCATGCTCCGGAACTCATCGATCTCTCCGACGAGCCGCCCTCGATTCGCAAGTTATACGGCCTAGACGACCCTATTGCGGAGCCATTTGGCAGACAGTGCCTGCTCGCTCGTCGGCTTGTCGAGAAAGGCGTGCGGTACTCGTTACTGGTGCACGGTTGGGAGAACGGGGTCTACAGCTGGGACCACCATAAGGAGATTCGCGATTGGCTGCCCGCCCGCGTGCGGGAGGTGGATCGCCCGATCGCGGCGCTGATCCAGGACTTGAAGGTCCGCGGCCTACTGGATGAAACGCTGATTGTCTTCACCACGGAGATGAGCCGTACCCCCTTCATCGCGCGGAGGGCCTACGGGAGCCGTGTCGGGCGCGACCACCACCGCCACTCGATGGTCAGCTGGTTCGCTGGCGCGGGAGTCAAGGGCGGCGCAACAGTCGGTGCTACGGATGAGTTGAGCCTGAGGTGTGCCGACGAGCCGATCTATGTGCGCGATCTGCACGCGACCATATTGCACCTGATGGGCCTGGATTCCCACTCCCTAACCTATCTTCACGAAGGGCGCCACAAGCGGCTCACTGATACGGGAGGCCGTGTGTTGACCGAGATTCTGGTTTAGGCGGCGCGGAGACTCATTCCCAAACGGCGCCTTGCGCTAGCGCTGTTAGTAATCCAGCAGGTAGTTGAACTTGATGAAGAAAGCCTGTGTCTCGACGCGACGTTCTACGCTGTGTGGATCCACGTAGTCTCGCATCAACATTCCCGTGTTGTAGACCACATACAGGCCGGTGCTTGATGTCGAGAGCAGCCCGAGTCGTATGTTGTGGGCAAGCTGGTTCGTCCGATTGCTGTATTGGCTGAGCGTCTGGATGTAGCTCTTCGACGTGATCGACCAGTTGAATCGGAGACTGGCGAGATCGGTCTTGAATGAGGCCATGGGCAAGTCGATGTCGTTCCGCGCCCATGTCAATGTCCACGTGAGATTCTGTCCTTTCCGCACCCCGCCATTGAAGCTGTACGCGGTGATGTCGCCCGAGTAGAAATTGCCGACCGCAATGGAGCCGCCGCCGAATAGCGGAGCGCTTGGATCGCTTTGAAAGTTCGCGATCGTTTCGCCGAACTGGTAGCGTCCCGTGGGGATCTCCACTCCAGGGAACACCCCGAAAGGAACCGAGAGCCGTTCGAAATTGCGATTGTAGGCAAGGCCGAGCCGGCCTCCGTTCTGGAGGCGCGAGTCCAGGTGGAAGTGCTCGAATCCCGATTCCTTCTCGTTAGTGTCCAGGCTGTACCAGTTCTGGAAGAAGGCATGTGGCTCGATCGTCCGCCAAGCCCCTTTCTTGGGGTAGTAAGTGTAACGGTACGATGCATTTGGTTTCCTAAACTTCACGCGGCGGACGAAGCCGGCCTCGGGATTGAAGTTCTTGCCGACCTCCAAGTAGCCGACGCTCACCCGATGCGTGGCGTCGTCGTAGTCGAAGCGGCTCGAGTAAGCGTGAGAGGAACCGCTCAGGCCGGGCGTCTGGGTTCCTGCGACGTAGTTAAACCAGTTCCCGAACTTGCCGATGCCAATATTGGCGTCGGCGCCGAAAGTGCGGTTGAACTCGCGGTAGCCTTCTTGATTGCCCACCGTCTCGCGGTTCACGGCGATGACGCCGATTGAAGTGCGGTTTGCCAGCTCCCTGCTCACCCGCGCAACCGAATAGTTATTCGCCGGGCCGCGTCCTTCGACGTTCCGGGATTGCATGTTGAGCACGCCGACTTGGTACTTGCCGATCTTCCCGCTGATCCTGGCGCCGGCATCGATCGGGACTTCCTGCCGGTTGTCGTCGAGCCCGATCCTGCGCGAGAAGAAGATTTCGACTTCGCGCGGCGAGCCGAATTCGAAGAACCCCGAGTTCTCCAGGAAAAATGGCCGTTTCTCGGGGAAGAACAGGTCGAAGCGAGTGAGGTTGATCTGGACGTCGTCCACTTCCACTTGGGCGAAATCGGTGTTCACGGTGCCGTCGAGGGTCAGTCCGGGAGTCAGGCCGTACTTGATGTCGAGCCCGCCCCGGATCGTGCGATCCGTACGTCCTTCTGTGAGGCGGTAGTCCCGCGACAGGCCTCCCAGAACGTACGGCAGCAGCTTGATATTGCGATGGCTCTTGGTTTCCAATCCGTGCAACTGGCCAGCAAGTTCCACTTGGGAGAACTCGAAGGCTCTCGATACCGGCGACCAGAACGAGAGTTCGTTGCGCCGGCGGATGTTCCGCGAGATGTTGAGGCCCCATGTTTGGTCGGTTCCCGGCTTGTAACGCAGAGTGCGGAACGGGATTGCGATTTCGCTTTCCCAGCCGCGGTCCGTGACTTGGGAACGAACTGTCCAGACGGCGTCCCAGTTCAGATTGAAAGCGGCGGCACCCGCCCTCTGGGCGCCGCCCCCGCCTCCGGCCCTGGCTGGCCCGCCGCCCGAACCGCGGGTCTGCCCGGCCTTCGTGACTTGCGCGTCGAACTCGATGCCGGTCGGGCTCGTGCCGAAGACGAATGCGTTCTGGCCGTCGTTGTAGGCATCGATCAATAGCTGGACCGAGTCGGTGTCGTCTAGGCTCCCGTCGCGGCGGTTTTGGGTGACGACAATGTTCTCGGGTTCGCGGTCGAAGCATACGATCCCGAAGTAAAGGTTTTGGTCGTCGAAAGTGATCCGGACCTCGGTCCGTTCGGTCGCAGGGGCTCCCTCATCGGGATTTTGCTGGATGAATGCGGTTGCCGGAGCGACCGAGCCCCAGACATCCTCGTCCACCGACCCATCCAATTCTGGCGGCGTGGCGATTCTCACGGCTTGGACGGAGGGCACGTTGCTCGCCGTCTCTTGCGCCAGCCCGGCGGCCCCGAGATGTAAGACGCCTAGCGCGAGAGGGTATATGCGGCCATTCATCCAATGAAACCCAGCCCCAAGGCGGTCCGACCGAGCATTCGGATCCTCTCTCCGGCACGGCTCGGGAAGCTCGTATATGGTGGCACACTTCCGACTTGAAGCTTGCTTGGACTAGAGCGGGTTCGTGCTTTGGTAACCCCATGCGGCACGGATCAATACGGGCGAATCCTCTCAGGGAGCGGATCGCGAGCCGCGATCAACTTCTTCAAGAGCGAGACGCGCATTTCGTCGAGCAATGCCCGATGGGTGGTGGCTTGGGCAACGTTCCGCAGCTCGTCCGGGTCGTTCGAATAGTCGAACAGGACCTCCTCCCCGCTTCCGTCGATCCAGTACTTGGCACGTTTGGTCCGAATCATGCGGTTGGTGAGCGCTTGCATGTAGATCAGGTCGCGACCGCTTTTGCCAGACATGACAGGCATCAGAGATATCCCTTGGTTTCCTGTTCGCTGGGGAATGCCCAGCATGTCGAGCAGAGTCGGCATCACGTCGATGATCTCCACGAGTTCCTCTGAGACCCCGGTCGGCACGCCAGGTCCCCGGAAGATCAGAGGAATGCGAAGAGCCCCGTCGAAGGGCCGAGCGCTCTTGCTCGTCAAGTTGTGGTCCCCGAGGTAGTCGCCGTGGTCACTCGTGACCACGTACAGGGTCCGGTCCTGCACGCCGGCTTTCTGCACGGTGTCCATGATCCGTCCGATGTTCTCGTCCATATGGGTGACCATTGCGTAGAAGTAGCGCCGGTACGAGTCCCAAGTGTCTTCCGGCGTTCCTGCCAAGGCAGTCATCGTGGAGGCTAGCTTGGGCGGTAGGAAGTCAACCTCGTTGGCTGCATACCGCCGGGCCGGAAGGGCGCGCCCCTTGTATTTGGCGAGCGCCGAGGCCGGCGGGTTCAGCGGCGGATGAGGCGCGTAGAACCCGGCGTGCACGAAGAACGGTCTGTCCGGCTGCCGGTGCAGGGTGTCTTCGATGAACGTGATCGTCTCGGTGGCGACCCAGGAGGCATGGGTCGTGCTGTCATCGCCCTCGAACACATAGTGCTCGAACCGCGGACGCTCGCCTGGCATGGTCACCCGCGCCCTTTCGCGCACATCCTTTCCCTGGGCCCACAGCCAACGCCCGTATGCGTCGTCGTAGGGGCCGGGCTCGTCCGAGAGCCGCATCTGATGGAATCCGTAAGCGGGGTGTGCCTCGCGGTGGTCTCTGTCCTTGTGGGGCCAAAAGTGCAGTTTGCCCATCTGCCCGGTGTAGTAGCCGGCGTCCCTCAGCACGTGGGTTAGCGTCACCTCGTCCTGCGGCATCTTGATCCCGTTGCTCATCACCCCGTGCGCGTGCGGGTACCGGCCGGTCATCAGGGAAGCGCGGTTTGGCGCGCAAGCCACGCCCACGGTGAAATGCGACAGGAAGGTCGTCCCCTCCATGGCGAGGCGGTCCATGTTGGGAGTGATGATCGCCTCATTCCCGTTGGCAGCGACGTGATCCCATCGAAGATGGTCACCTGTGATCAGGATGATGTTCGGGAAGTCCCCCATCTTGATCCCGGGGTCTGGCGGGAAGAATTCCGCTTGACCGAACATGTCGTTGGGCACGAAAGCGACCATGCTCAGCAGCACGACGATCGCGCCCCGGCGCAAACGGCGGCGACGGAGATTGCAATCGTTTGGTCCCGGGCAGCAGCCAGCCGAAGCTTGCGAAGGGTATTTCTGGGCCGTCATCGGCGCTATCATATCTACCACCGAGAGCGTGTCCGGGTCGCTGTGCACCGCGAAGTGATATCTGTTCTTGCCTTGGTCGGATTGCACTTGCAAGCGATTGACTTAAGACTGTCGCGCGGCCGTTCCCATCTGGCCAGCCGAAGCCGGAATGCCGCTCCCATCGGTGCTGAGCTCGTCTTCAATGCAGTGTCGAATTCCTGTGCGCGCGCCGGCCCTAGGCTGCATCCACGCACGCGTCGTCCTCGATCACGGGTATGCCATCGCGGGCTCGAGCCTCATCTCAGGGCAGCTTCTCGAGTGCGCCAGTTCGGAGCCGGTGTGTCCGGCCTTGAGCGAATCGGAGGCGGCAGGGTTGCCGGGGACTTGCATGAAGCGATGCGGGTCGGGTTGAATAGGGCACACACCGCAGTGGCCGATCTCAGCGCGCGTCGCAAGCTGGGGCTGGCCCACTGCCGCGAGTCGCGTCGCTGGCGTTCCCGGCGGCTAAGCTCACGTGAACGAGAGAGCTTCCGAAGTCGACTTCAACCAAGCAAAAATGCTCCAATCTGTTTCCGACAAGACCAATAGCATCCGGCGCCGCCGTCCGATCCGCCCGCAGCGCAGCCCGCCGAGCCTCGCCAAGCTGGACATGACAAAGCGGGCGGTTCGCGTCACGTACGACCGAGACCTGTTCCTCCTCCAGCGGCAGCTCAAGGAGGTGACGCTTGCGTACCGGGCTCGGGGGATTCGGGCCGTCATCGTTTTCGAGGGGAGCGACGCTTCGGGGAAGGGCGGCGCGATTCGGAGAATCAGCTGGCCGCTGGACCCGCGCGGACTCAAGGTATGGCCAATCGCCGCTCCGACCGCGGAAGAGAAGGAACACCACTATCTCTATCGCTTCTGGACAAGGCTCCCCCAACGAGGGCAGATGGCCATCTTTGACAGGTCCTGGTACGGTCGCGTCTTGGTTGAGCGCGTCGAGGGCTTCGCCCGGCCCGAGGAGTGGCGTCGCGCGTACTCCGAGATCAACGAATTCGAGCGCATCCTGGGCGACGATGGCATTCGCTTGGTCAAGCTTTTCCTCCACATCACGGCCGACGAGCAACTTTCCCGTTTCCAGAAGCGGTTTCGGGAGCCGCTGAATCGCTGGAAGCTATCCGAGGAGGACTTGCGCAATCGAGCCCGCTGGACCGACTACCAAGAAGCGACGGACGAGATGTTCCGAAAGACCTCGACCGTAGCCCACCCGTGGCACGTTATCCCATCCAACGACAAGCGGCACTCGCGACTGACAGTGATCGAGACTGTTGTACGCACACTCTCGAAGGGCGTGGAAATGACACTTCCCGACCTCGATCCGGAATTCGAGCAGAAGCTGCGAGAGACGCTAGGTGTCAAATGATCCAAGTCGCGGCTAGCTGCGAAGCGGGTGGCAAAGCTACGGCGTTCGCGGACTGCGCTTGGCAAGCCGCCATGGCATCGGGCATGCTGGTTGCCTCGAGGACTGTTCAATGCCCCGCAGCCGACATTGCCAGCAATAGCCAGCGTTGGCGATCTTGCAGTTCTTGACCGAACTCTGTCGAAGCGCATACTGCCCCGATTACGGCGCTTGGCAAGGCAACATGCAAGTGGGAATCTTGTCGCGATAAATTGAACTCCCGTGCAATGGCCTCTCGTCAAGAAGATTGCTTTTCGGTGCCTCTTTGCCTACATCGTTCTATATTGCTCCGGCCTCGCGGCCGCCGGGCTTTGGAACCCCTTCGTCAGTTGGGTGGGCGAGATTCTGGGTGTCAATGCCACCTTCCGGCTCACCGGTAGTGGTGACACGACCTTTCACTACGTCCAAGCTCTGTGCTTTGTTCTGATAGCGCTGGCAGCCACGCTCGTGTGGTCGCTGGCCGACTACAAGCGCGCGCACTACCACCGCCTCGACTTGGGACTCCGTGTGCTGGTCCGTCTTGCGCTCGGCATGACGCTGATCGGGTACGGGGCAGCGAAAGTGTTCCCAGGTCAGTTCCCCCCATTGCCGCTTCACGGGCTGGTGCAGACGTTCGGCGACGCCTCTCCCATGGGGCTGTTGTGGACTTTCATGGCAGCATCTATGCGGTACACAATGTTCTGTGGCGCTGCTGAAATGCTTGGTGGGGTTCTGCTCTTTTTTCGCCGCACTACAACACTCGGAGCGCTTGTTTCGATCGCAGTGATGGCCCAGGTTACGGCACTCAATTTCTCCTATGACGTGCCTGTGAAACTGTTCTCCTGCCACCTTCTTGCACTGGCGGTCTTTCTGGCAGCCGCGGATGCGAGGAGTCTGGCAAACCTGTTTGTCTTGAACCGGACTGCCGAACCCGCCTTGATGGACACGGTATTGCAGAGGCCCAGATTTCTGCGAGCGGCCTTTGTGCTGAAGATGCTTCTGCTGACCGCGATGGCGGGGTCGAATCTCTACTTCTTCTATTCGAGACGGCCAGCGGCATCAGTGAAGTCTCCGCTGCATGGAATCTGGGACGTCCAGCAGTTCACGTTGGACGGAGAGGCTCCCTCCCCGCTCGTTCCAGACGATGTGCGCTGGCGGAGAATGATCATCAGCGATTCCGGACAATTTGCATTCGTTCAATGTATGGACGGTACGCGCCGGCAACACCGACTGGAATTGGATCTTGAGGCAAAGAAGCTGTTCATGAAGGGCGAATTCACTTTCGGCACACCGACTCCGGACACTCTACATTTGCCTGGCAACTATGACGGGCGCGAACTCAGCGCCACGATGCGCCATGTGAATCCAAGCGAATTTAGGCTGATCAACCACGGCTTCCACTGGATCAGCGAATCGCCATACAATCGCTGAGTCTTGAGCACGGTGAACTGAGGACCGGGCTAGTCGCCAGCCACGGGCTCGGGTGCTTGGGAGGAACCGCTTTCGGACCAGATTCGACGGCACCACCGACCGAAATCGTCAAGGATGACGTAGTAGACCGGCAGTACCACCAGCGTGAGAACGGTCGATGCCATCAGCCCGCCCATGACTGTGCGGGCGAGCGGGAAATAGCTGATTCCCATCAGGTTGCCGCTGCCCCAAGCCAATGGGATCAGCCCGACGATCGTTGTTAACGCGGTCATGCAGATCGGTCGCAGCCGCTCCTCGCAACCCCGCAGGATTGCTTCCATCCTGGTCAGTCCGTCGCGTCGCAGGGTGTTGACGTGGTTGATCAGCACGATGCCGTTGTTCACGACGATCCCAATCAGGAGAATGATTCCTATCTGACCCATGACGTTAAACGGCGTCCCCGTGACCAGGAGGAACAAGACGATGCCGACTACCGAGAACGGCAGTGAGAGCAGGATCGCGAAGGGGTGCAGCACCGACTCGAACAGGGCAGCCATGACGAAGTACACCATGACTACCGCCAGTACCATGCTGAATACGAAATCGGCCGTGTCTTCCCTCTGCTGCTTCGTCCAGAATCCAGTTGCCCAGTTGTAGCCAGCTGCGTACGGCAGCCCGTCCAGCACAGCCGCTAGCTTCACGCGGCCCTCCTCTCTGCGCTGCCCTTGGTAGATGGCTGCGATTTCCGTGAACGTTCTCCGGTTCTCGCGGCTAACTTGGCTTGGGACACTGTCAATCCGCAGGTCAGCGACTTGGCCGAGCAGCACCTGCTCTTCTCCAGAGCCCCCGCCGACGACAAGCAACTTGAGGTCCTCGACACTTTGCATGTCGGACGGGTCGATGCCGATCCACAACTCGACCTCGCCTTCCGGTGTCCGGTAGCTCCGCATTCGCTGGGAGCGCACGGTCATGGCCAGTACTTGAGACACGGTGCGCGGCGAGACATTGTACTTCCGGGCGATGTCGCGCCGGAGTTGTACTTGCACCTCGTCGCGCCCGCCCGATACGTTGGCATAGACTTCTACGAATCCGTCAGTCTCCTGGAGGGTGTCCCGGGCCTGCCGGGCAAGGGCTTCCAGCACTTCGGGATCGTCGCCGTAAATGTTCGCGGAGACCCAGTTGCGGTCGCCCCCTTGGTCCTGTCCAAGTTCGATTCTGGCACCCGGAATGACCGGCAAGTCTTTGGCTATCGCCTGCCGGATGCTCGCGACTTCCTCGGGACGGACCCGATCGGTGTCAAGGTACGCACGGGTCCAGGCCGAGCTATTCCCGTATCCGCTCGATGTCGATTTGAGCTTTAGCCTGTCCGCATTGGCATGGAGGAAATCTTCCACGGGAGTGACGAAATCGCGCTCGATCTTCGCGTAGTGGTAGTTCTCGGAGAACTCGTAGTCAAGGCGCACTGATGACACCGTGATAGCGTCCGGCGAGTTGTCGGGCACGACGTTGAGCAGAGCCCAGTAAGCTGCTCCGAGCACTGCCGGTACGAGCAGAAGACCGACCTTGTACCGTCGATCTAGGTTCCACTGCACCAAGCTCAAATAGCGTACTCCGAACGGGACCCGGGCCTGAAGGCGCTGCTGGCCGCGCACCTTGGCGAGGGTTGCCTCGATTCGGGAACGACACCAGTGCAGCACCCGGTGGCCGGACCGGGGACCGCTCGCGGCATCTCGCTTTAGGGTCTTTGCCGCCACCAGAGGGATCAGGGTCAGTGAAATAAACAAGGAGCACAGAAGGGCGAAGATGATCGAGACGCCGACATAGCTGAGCATGATCGAGATCTGCGACTCCGAGTCGAACATGAGCGGCACGAAAATGATCATCGTGGTCGAAGTCGCCGCCGTCACAGCGACGGTCACTTCACCCGCACCGAGGCGCGCCGCGCTTGCCGGCGAGTGGCCTTGCTCGAACCGCCGGAAGATAGCTTCCAGGACGACCACCGCGTTGTCGACAAGCATGCCAGCGGCGAGCATCAGGCCCATCATCGTCAGGGTGTTGAGCGTGTCGCCCTTGAAATAGAGCAGACCGACGGCCGTCAGCACGGAGAAGGGAATCGCGAGGCCGACGGCGAGGCTCGCATCCAGCCGGCGTAGGAACGCGAGCAATACCAAGACAGCCAGGATCGCGCCGATCGAGCCCGCCTTGAGCAACTCGCCGATGCCGTTGCGGATTTCCTCGCCGGAGTTGTGCCACCAGCGCGCCGTCAATCCGTCCATCGACGGGTCGTTCGCCCATTCGGCGAAGGCTGCCATCACTGCGTCAACCACTTCCACGGTGTTCGCTTCGGAGGTCTTCTGGATCGCTAGTCCCAGTGCATGCGTGCCGTTCTGGTGCCGTCCCGTAATGCTCGGCCGCTGGTCGAAAATGACGTCGGCAACATCGCTCAATACTAGGTTCTGCTGGCCGATCGGGAATTGAGCGATGTCGTCAATGGATTCCATCGTTCCTCGGGCTACCGCCGAATAGCGACGGCCACCGTCCGAGACCTGGCCTAGCGAAAGGTTGAGATTTGCGCTGTTGAGGGACCGGTACAGACCTCCGACGTCGATGCCGTACCGTTTGATGTCACTCAGGCGCAGGTAAATGTCGACTTGCTTGCGTTCGGTGCCCCACAGTTCAACGTTCCCGACTCCGGGAATGCGCTCCAGCGGCCGCTGGACCCGTGCGTTCAGAAACTCGTAGTCCTTGCGCAGGTTGCGGTTCGCCGTCAGTGTGCCCTCCAGGATCGGGATCTCGTCGGTCGAGAAGTTGCGGACATTGACCATGCGCAAGTCCTCGGGCAGGTCGTCGCGGATCTGGTCGATCTTTTCCCTCATCTCGGAACGCAGCAGGGACGTGTCGACGTTCATTCCGCACCAGACCTGAATCGACATTCCGTTGGCTGCGGACCGTGAATTGAGTCGGCGGACACCTGGAACCGTAGCAAGCACCTCCTCGATCGGCTTTGTGATCGACTCAAGGACCTGGCCCGGGGAGGCGTTTTGATAGCGCGCGTCCACGAACATCACAGGTGCGTCGAGCTTGGGCACGAGCATCAGCGGAACTCGTGCGACGGCGATCACGCCCATGACGACGATCGATAGGAAGATCATGCAGATGGTGACCGGGTTGCGGATCGAGAACGATGCGATCCGCCCGCCCACGCCACGGGAGGCCCCTTTGGAATCTGCGATCGTTTCAGGCATGTTGGTTCTGGCCCGCTGGGCCCAGGCCGGTCCCCAAGGCCGCAGGCGAGTCGTCGGCACCGCCTTGAGCCTCGACTGGCGCTATCTGCTTCCGATCCACCAATTCGTAGACCACGGGGATGACGATCAGGGTCAGTGGTGTGGAAGCCAGCAGGCCCCCGATCACCGCCACCGCCATTGGCGAACGCAGTTCATCGCCCTCCCCCCAGCCGAACGCCATCGGGACCAACCCGAGGAGGGTCGTAAGCGACGTCATCAGGATTGGACGAAGGCGGACTTGGCCGGCTCGGAGCAGGGCCTCTCGCTTCGAGAGGCCCTGCGCGCGCAATCGGTTCGTGAAGTCCACCAGCACGATTGAGTTGTTGACCGCGATTCCCGCCAGGACGATTGCCCCCAGCAGCACCACAACGCTCAAGGCGGTTCCGGTGACCGCGAGGGCGAAGACCACGCCGGTCAAGCTCAGCGGAACAGTCAGGAGGATGATGAATGGGTGGAGCAGCGACTCGAACTGCGACGCCATGACCAGATAGACAAGGAACACCGCCAGGCACATCGCGAATCCAAGGCTCCGGTAGGACACCTCGAGTTCTTCGTGCTGGCCGCCTATCGCCGCCGTAGCAGCGACGGGCAGTTGCGGACCGAGTTCGGCGAGTGCTGCCCGGATTTCCTCGGAGGCGCTGTTCAGATCGCGACCGCTCAGGTTTGCGCGGACCACGGCCGCGCGCTGGGACCGTATGCGGCGGATCTCCGCGGGACCGCTGCTTACCTCGACATTGGCGACCTGGCTCAGTCGGATCGGGATGAACGGCCGCGCTTCCGGGGAACCACGGCTCGCGGCAGGGGCGTCTGCGCGAGTCTGCTGCTCGTCTTCGGCTTGGCCGTCTGGATTCGTGTCTCGCCTGTTGGCGTTTGCTGGCGCGGCTCTCGCGTTGCCGCGGGGTGAACTGTTGATCACCAGGTTCTCTAGGTCCGCGATGGCGTTGCGGTCGGGCTCGTCAACCCGGACGAGGATATCGATCTGACGGTCGCCTTCACGGAAGCGGGAGGCCACATCGCCCCGGACCTTGTTCCGCAAGACGTTCGAGACTTGCTCTTCCTGCAGGCCGAGGCGGCTCAGGCGCCGCCGGTCGAAACGGATCTGCACCTCGGGGTTGCCCAGTCGAGTGGTTGTCTCGATGTCCCGGAGGCCCTCGATCTGAGCCAGGCGGGCTGCGATCAAGCTGGCGGCCTCGCGCTGGTCCTCGATCTGGAAGGCGAAGATTTCGATTTCCACGGGGGTCTTGAGGCTAAACAGGGTCGGCCGCGCGAATTGCTGTTCCGCCTCCGGCACGGCGGCTATCGCATCCCGGAGCTTTCGGATCGCGTCAGCCTCCTGGCGCTTGTCATTGCGGTCGGCCATGACTACGTGGAGCGTGCCGACGTTTTCCTCAAGGTCGCCGCTCGCAAACTGGTTTTTCTGGCTGCCGCCGACACTTGAAAAAACAGTCGCGACTCCCGGAATCGACATCGCTTCGCTCTCGATCGCCTGCATGACTTCATCACTGGACTCGATTGGCCGTCCCTGGGGCAGCTCGATCTCGAACGAGAACTCCCCTTGCGTGAGGGGTGGGATGAGTTCCGCTCCCAGGTAGGTGACGAGCAGAACGGCAGCCGCCACCCCGCCGAGCAGCACCCCGAGGACCTCTGCTTTGCGGTCCAGCGAGCGCTCGAGAGTGCTGGAGTAGCGCTGGGAGATCGATTCGAAACCCCGGTCGAATCTTCGCAGCAATGGTGCCAGGATCCGCGAAATCAGGGAAGTCCCGGCGCGGAATGCCGTTCGAATATCGGTAATGACAATGAGGGGCGCTTCGGCGAACGCGAACCGGCCCGCGTCTGCGGCCCAGCGGGCCATGGAACCGCTTGGCAAGCCGGAAGGCTTCTCCGGGGAATCGGAAGCGAGGGTCGGGTCCTTTTCGAGCTTTGCCGACAGAAGCGTGGGAATCACCGTGAGCGCCACCGCGAGGGATGCCAGGAGCGAGAACGTGATAGTGAGAGCTTGATCCCGGAACAGCTGCCCGGCGATGCCCTCGACGAAGACCAGGGGAAGGAACACGGCCACTGTCGTCAGCGTCGATGCGGTTACGGGCATGGACACCTCGCTCGTGCCGTGGTACACCGCCTCCTTGAGTGGCGTTCCGGGTTTGCGGTACCGGTCCACCGCTTCGAGCACTACGATCGAGTTGTCCACGAGCATGCCCACGCCCAGAGCCACGCCTCCGAGCGACATGATGTTGAGAGTGATGTCGGACTGGTACATCGCGGCGAACGTCGCCATGATCGAAATCGGAATCGATGCGCCGACTATTGCAGTGCTGCGGCCGTCCTTCAGGAACACGAACAGCACGAACGTGGCAAGAAGCCCTCCCACGATTGCCGCCAGCAGCACGTTGTTCACGCTGTCGCTGATGAATTTCGCTTGGTCGAAGACAACTGCGGTCTCTGCGCCATTGGGGTAGTTGGCTTCCCCGCGCATATCCTCGAGCAGTTTCGCCACCGCCCGCGACACTGTGACAGTGTTCGCGTCACCTTCCTTGTAGACAGCCATCTCGACGCTTTCGGTGCCGTTGTAGCGAGCAATGATGTCTCGTTCCTTCGACCCGCGCCAGACGCGCGCGATGTCCCGCAGCAGGGTCTTCCGGCCGCCGCGGTCAGCGATCACGATTCCCCGGACCTCGTCAACCGAGCGGAACTCGTTGACCATCCGCACCATGTAGTTCAAGTCGAGGTCGTACAAGCTGCCACTTGCCCGGTTGAGGTTTTCCTGGCGCAGGATGTCCGTGACTTGAGTGATCGGGATTCCAAGTTCGGCGATGCGGCGCTCGTCGATTTCGACTCGGATCTGTTCGTCGCGACCCCCGACGACCTTGACGGCCGCCACGCCTTCGATCGCTTCAAGACGGGTCTTGAACTCCCTCTCGGCAATATCGCGCAACGTGCCCAATGTGAGCCCGCCGTAGAGCTGGACGCGCAGGATCGGATCGTTCGCAGGGTCGAAGCGCAGGATCACAGGCCGCTTGACGTCCTGGGGGAACTCGATCAGGTCCAGCTTCTCGCGCACGTCGATGCCAGCCATGTCCATGTCGGCGTCCCACTGGAACTCCAGGACCACCTCGGACTGGCCGGGCCGCGAAACCGAACTGATTCGGTTCAGCCCGGACACTGTGCCCACGGATTCCTCCACCAAGCGCGTAACGAGCGCTTCGACTTCCTCTGGAGCGGCGTCTTCGTAATCGGTCTGGACTGTCAGCGAGGGGTATGTGATCTCCGGCAGGAGATTGAGAGCCATTCGGTCCAGCGAGACATACCCGAAGAGCATGACCGCTGTCACGGTCATCAGTACCGTGATGGGTCGACCGATGGCTATGCGCGTGATTTGCACCGGTGCCACCGTCGAGGGCTCTGTTTCGTCCGCGGCATGGTCAAGGGCAGCCTAGTTGGCGACCACATGCGCCTTGTCGCCGTCTTTGAGCTTGCCTTGGCCGGCGATCACGACCATCGCTCCCTCGTTCACGCCTGACACCGCCTCGACCGCGGATCCGTCTTGGTAGCCCAGCTCTATTGCACTTCTGCGGGCGGTGGAGTTGGCGTCGATCAGCACAACGTACGACCTGCCTTCCTCCTCGAGAACGGCTTGCTTGGGGATCAAGATTGCGTCGAGCCGCGTGTCGGTTTTGATTTCGACTCGCACGAAGGAACCGGGGCGGAATGCCGGTCCCGGGGACCGGAATCGGGCTGTCACCTTGACTGTTCCGGTCTGGGCGTCGACCACAGGGCTAATGCGCTCGACTTCGCCCTCGGCCGTCTCGTTACCTGGCCCCAGCACGATGCTCACCGGCTGGCCGGGCCGGGTGCGCCGTGAGTCGTGCTCCGCGAGATAAACGTCCGCGTAGAGCGGGGAGAACGTTGAGAGCGTGAAGAGCTTCTCCGCCGCCCGGACCGACTGCCCAAGTTCTACGACACGCTCAGTGATGCGTCCGGCGAAAGGCGCAGTGATTGCGGTCTGGGATAGCTGGAGCTCGACCTTGCGGATCTCCGATTCCAATTGGTCGATGCGGTGGAGATTCTCCCGAACCGTGGAGTCGACCACTCGAAGCTCGTGTTCCAGATCCTCGATCTGATGGCGCTCGAGGGCGACTTCCGACTCGGCGAGCAGGCCGTCCGCTAGAGCTTTCTCGTTGCGGTCGAGCTCCGCGCGCTTGTTCTTGATCTGGGACTGGGTCTGTTCCTTGCGGATGTCAGCCGACTCGACCTGGATCTTGGTTTGCGCGAGACGCTGCTGGGCCAACTCTAGTTCGATCCTGAGCTCGCGGTCGTCCAGCGAGCACAGCACTTGGCCGTATTCGACGAAATTGCCTTCTTCGACGCGCACCGCCGTCACAATGCCTGCCGCCTGCGTGGCGATGTCAACTTCCTGTTTTGCGCGCAAGTTCGCGGTCGACGCCAGTGAATGGGAGATCGAACCCCGCACAGCGGTTTCCACTGCGACGGGAACGGCCTCATCTCGATCGCGCGACGCATTGCCAAACGCCGGCTCGCCGGATGCCTCCGACTCAATCCAGCCCAGCGCGGCGAGGCCGCCACCTAGCAGCAAGACCGCGACCAGCAAGGCGTACGCCTTGCCGCGAGTGCCTAGAGATGAAAACGATCGCATGCTGCCAGCTCTTTGGACACTCGCTAGTTATTGGACGCACCCAACACGGGTGAGGTTAACCCGCGCGCGCCAACCTGCCGGGCCAGCACTTCGATGTTGGGCATCACCTTGAATGCAAGAGCCCGGAATCAAGCCCCGGTCCGCATCCGCCACGTCCGGTGAGTTGCCGGTCCGCGAGCAATTTCCGCTTGTCTCATTACAGCAAGGAAAAACCGGGTTGTCCAAAAGCGGCAATCTTGACCGGGGCGAAGCGTCACAGCGTTTGTGTCCGGCGCCAAGCAATCTGGGACTCCATCGCATCAAGACTAGTGCGATCTGGCGAAGGCGACCTGTCCTTGCCGCATCGCCGGAGTTCACGATTCCCGGGACAGAGGTGGATTGCCCGTGCAGTGCCTCCTCTCCGGTATACGATGAGGGTCACGGACGCAATCACCGAGCCGGAGCCAAGCCCATGTGCGGGAGATTCACGCAGGACCTTGACGAGGAAGAGCTTGTAGACCTCTACGATTTGGACATGGCCGAGCCGCTGGAGGCACTGCGAAGTCGGTGGAACGGTGCCCCCACGCAAGTCTTCGGTCTCTGCCGGATGGATCACTCCGGGCGGCAGGTGCTGGCGCAGCATCGCTGGGGGCTGATCCCGGCATGGGCCCGCGACCCCAAGATCGGCTCAAGACTTATCAACGCCCGCTCGGAGTCGGCCCACTCGAAACCATCGTTTCGTGCGGCATTCCGTCGACGTCGCTGCCTGATTCCCGCCAATGGCTGGTTCGAGTGGCAGGCTGACGGGGATGCCAAGCAGCCTTGGTGGATTTCGCTCCGAGACGGGCCGTTTTCGTTCGGCGGCCTTTGGGAGGCCTGGGACAAGGGCGGGGGACCGGTGTTTTCGTTCACCATCTTGACCTGTCCCGCAACCGAATCGCTGCAGACCATTCATGACCGCCAGCCGTCGATCATCCCACCTGACCGATACGAGGAGTGGCTGGATCCCGGCACACAGGGTCCGCGCCTGCTCGAACTCGCGCAGGCATCATATCCCGGCCCGTTCGATTGCCGGCGGGTCAGTCGGGAGGTTAATAACCCCAGGAACGACTACCCAGAGATCCTGGGCTTGACTTGATTCCTGCGAATGGCTGGCTCTTAAGACAGGCCCTTACAGCAATCGAGGGGCTTCCCGGCTACGCTTGCGGAGGCGGCACTTCGCGCACCGGGATCCCGGCTTCCTTCATCAGCTGGACCGCGTTCCCTCTTTGGGCCGGGCCTTCCCGCAGGGTGTAGTCGAACGTCATCTTCCCGTCCTCGAAAACATCCATGAAGTGGGCGTTGCGGACTAGTGCGCGATTCTCCTCGGCCCAGTGGGTGACGTTACGGTCATGGGTAGACAGTACGGCTAGGGAGGTGTCGCTGCCTAGGATGTAGTCCGTTAGCGCCACTGCCCCGGTGTAGCGGTCGAAGGAGTTTGTGCCTCCGAAGAGTTCGTCGATCAACACGAGTGTCGGGATCCCGTCGCGCATGCTTTCGAGCATTAGCTGGATCCGCTTCAGTTCCGCGGAAAACCGCGACTCACCGCGCTCCAGGGAATCCGTGGTACGGATCGAGGCGATCAGGGTCAGCGGGGCCATCGTCATCGACACTGCCCGGACCGGAGCCCCTGCATAAGCGAGAGACACGCTGATACCGATCGTGCGCAAGAGGGTGCTCTTCCCCGCCATGTTCGCGCCGCTGACGATCAGGATCGGGTGCCCCGGATCTAGGTTGACATCGTTGGCGATCGCCTCGTCGGGAAGCAAAGGGTGAGCAAGGCTCTCGGCCTGCAGCAGCAAGCCATCGTCCCGGATGTTGGGGAAGGCGTAGTACGGATGCTCGAAGGCGAAGCAGCCGAAGGACGAGAATACCTCAAATCTGGCCACGGCTGTGATCCAAATGGGTAGCAGAGACGCATATTCTGCTCGCCAGCGTTCCATTGCGAAGGCTAGTTGCGTTTCATAGAGGACGAGCGGGCCGAGCAACCCTACGATCTGGTTGCGCCGTGCTTCGTAGAGGCTAATAATCCGGCAGTACTGCCCGATCAGCCGCGTGGCGCTGTGCCCGTCGCTGCGCAGAGACGCGGCGAGTTCCCGCAAGCGTGACGAATGGAAGTCCTGTTTCTCCAGGATCTTCAGGAGCCCGCTCAACGCCACGAAATCGAGATGAATGCCCTCTGCTTCCAGGGAAGGGATCTGGACCCTCCGTCTGAAGAGGGCCCAGACTCCAATTTCAGCGGTCAGGAGGGAGACAAGAGCGACGATCGTCAGGGGCGTGGCGTTCACGGCGGCGAATGCGCCGGCGACGACCACTCCGCAGCTGAGCACAAAGCAAACCTGGTGGATCCAAGGCGGCACCTCAACGCTGGCCTGCCCAGCCCACGCCAGCATGTGATCAGTTCGGATGGCTGGGACGTTCTGCGCTCCCGCAACGTAGAACTGCTCCCTTAGGTCAAGTTGAGGTTTCAGTTCCTTGACTGCCGCCTGCCGTTCTCTCATTGTCTCGGCGGTCGCCGCGGTCGTAAGCATGCTCACGAGCTCCTTCATGCCTTCTCGCGTGGCGGCTAGGCTGAGCCGGTCGAACAGGCCCTTGGGCTCGAGAACGTCCACGTCCCGGGCGAACGGGTGGTCGCTCTCCAAGTTGAGCGCTTCGATCGTTCGGGCCGGCTCCTGCTGCCTACGGCCGCCTTGCGCCGGATCCGGATAGAGCGTGCACGCGTGTCGCAAGTAGCTCATCGAATCCTCGATTTTCGAGAAGACGAACGTGGAGCCGATTACTGCCGCGAGGAGTCCAGAAGCGGCGGGCCAAGTCCACGCCGGGACCGTGTTCTCGATCCACCAAAGGAGCGCTAGGCCGAGTGCAACGCCCACGAGCCGAGCGTTGCCGAGTCGCTGATGCCTTGACTCCAGTCGGTCGTGCTCCGCACGATGCTGTCGAAGGCGTTCAATGGAGATTTCAACCGGGCCCATCTCTCAGTCCCTGTTGGCCACGTCGAGGATACTGCAGCGGTACTGGTAACGGGCGAGCAGGTGTTCGCGACTGCTTGAATTCCAAGGCAAATTTGGCTCCATTGCTGCGGGTACTCCCGCAAAGTCCCGGTCTACGGGGCGTCCCGGCGCATGGTCAAAGCGTGGCCACAGCTGCCGCCACGCACCACGAATAGCCCGGAACCGGCGGGTTTATGCATTGGCTCTTGCGCCCCCGGTCTCGACAGCTTCGCCTTCACTGCCGTCCGGGTGGGAGGCGTCCCTCCACTCGGCTGGATCGAATCCCCAGTAGTTACAGATAAGTAGCCCGTCTCCTGTCTCCAGTGCGTCCCCAATGCCGAACGGCCGGGGAAAGCCCGCCACGTGGGCGTCGGTTGGGTCGCGCAATCTTTCCCAGAGAGCGTACGGACTTTCTGCGGACACCTCCGGACCATCCTCATAGTGAGACCTTTTGAGCGTGTAGGGCGGCTTGCCGGGTGCTTTCGCACGAAACGCCTCCCCCTTGTTCTCCGCGAGGTATAGGATGCGGAAATTAGCCATTTTTTCGCGCACTCACCGTGCCTGCGACTCGAACGAAAGAGCGCTCTCGATAGAAGGTAATTCTAACTCAGTTGGGACCGTGCGCTGCACGTTCGCACGGGCGCCTGACTCGCTCTCTGCTTCACTCCCAGATGATTTCGAGCGGTGCGGGGGGTATTGCGCGGGTTCGTCGACCGTATGTAGGATGGCCTGGGTTCGAGCGGGTACCCGCGCCAGCATCGAACCCGCCGCGTAGGCGAAGCCGACCAGAAAGAGGGTGACAACGGGCACGCCGAGCCAGTGGCCGATGTAGATGGCGACTCCGAGGCAGGCCGCGAAGTAGCTTGCCGCGGCACAGTTGGCGAGGGCACGCCAGCCCCCCCGTCGCCCGTATGCACGACGGGCTGCCGTAGCTGCTTGCGGATCGCTGCTGTACTTGGCCGTTCGCTCGAAAGCGGACTTGAATCCGAAGAGCGCGCCAAGCGCCGCGCGAGTGTTGCTGATTGCGAGTGCGATGCCCACTGCGACAAGCCCCGGAATCAGGTGAAGGTGCCGATGGACACCACCCCGCCCGAGTTCACCCTGGGCCAGCGCATAGAAACTGGAAAGCGAGCAAAATGTCATGAGGAATGCCGGCAGGTCCAGCCATAGCAGCCTGCCTTCCAGATGCGCGTACCGCATCAGCATGGAAGGCAGGACTAGCGCTGCCAGCAGCAGCATCAGCGGGTACGCGAGATTGGCAGTGAGGTGGAAGAAAGCCTCGACTTTGACGCCCGCCGGGTGGTTCGACCGCAGGATCCTGGGCAGGAGCTTCAGCCCGGTTTGAATCAGTCCCTTCGCCCACCGATACTGCTGGATCTGAAACGAAGCCATGTCGGTCGGCAGTTCCGAGGGCACTTCGATGCTGGGCGCGTAGAGGAATTTCCAGCCCCGAAGCTGCGCCCTGTAGCTCAGGTCCGTGTCTTCTGTGAGAGTGTCATGCTGCCAACCCCCGCAGTCTTCGATCATCGCCTTGCGTAGCACCCCGGCTGTGCCGTTGAAGTTGAAGAATCGACCGGACCGCGCGCGGGCTCCGTGCTCGAAAACGAAATGGCCGTCCAGCAGCATCGCCTGAAGGCGGGTTAGCAGCGAGAGATTCCGGTTCCGATAGGTCCACAGCGCCTGCACCATGCCAACGGAAGGATCCACGAAGTAGTGCACGATGCGCTCGAGAAAATCGGGTCGGGGCGTGAAGTCGGCGTCGAGCACGGCGATCAGCTCTCCGGTTGCACTTTGCAAGCCCGCTTGCAGGGCACCGGCCTTGTAGCCTTCCCGGTTCGAGCGATGGATGTATTCAATTGGCACGCCCTGGGCTTGCTTGTCACGGACAGCGGCGGCCAGCACAGCTGACGTTTCGTCGTCCGAGTCGTCAAGCACCTGGATTTGCAGGAGGTGTCGCGGGTACTGCAAGCCACAAACAGAGGCCAGCAGGTCCCTGACCACGAACCGCTCGTTGTAGACCGGCAACTGGATCGTGATTCGGGGAAGGGAATCGAACCTGGCAGCCGGCGGTCCCTGCCGCTTGTCCCGGTGCCGGTAGTACAGATAAAGCAGCGAATACCGGTGCAGTCCGTACAAGCTCAGCACGAACATCAACCCGAAGTACGCGCCGAGCACGACAATGTCAATCACGTCCATTGCGTTACGCTTGGTGGAAATCTTGGACTTGCAGACTCATGGATTGGCTGTCGGCGCTCCACGGGTTCCAAGCCACCGGCTGCTCACCTTAGGCCTCGGGGCGTGTGCTGTTGCCATTGAGGCGTGCCTGCTGTCAGTGCTCGCTCTCGGAAGGCCTGCCAGTCACGTCCCGGAGTTCATTTCCCATTATCTACTGCTATCGGTCGCTTACGTCACGGCCTGCTGGCTTGTGACGAGCGGCAGTGGTGTACCTGCCTCGCGCTCCGCTGTCCGCTGGATGTGGGTCGCGGCATTGCTCTTTCGCCTGACAGTTATCCCGTTGGACCCGAGCCTGTCCGAAGACACAGCGCGCTATAGATGGCAAGGGATGGTGCAGGACGCTGGGGGCGACCCGTACCTTGCGACGCCGGAAAACGCTCGCTGGGACGGGTTGAGGGACGCCACATGGCCTCGAATCGCCGGCAAGGACAAGACCTCTCCCTATGGTCCGGTACTGGAGTTGCTCAACCTTCAGTACTATCGGCTGATTCGGTCGTGGGAGCCCGATCCGTGGCGACAGATTTGGCTCTTCAAGCTTCCGTTTGCTCTCGCTGACGTGGTGGTAGGGCTGGGATTGATGGCACTGCTGTCGGCGGTCGGGCGCCCGCGGACATGGGCGCTGGTCTACCTCTGGTCGCCGCTGGCCGTCACGGAATTCTGGATCGAGGGTCACAACGACGCTTTCGCAGTGGCATTTGCGATCGGCGCCCTAGCGCTAGCCGCGCGCAAGAAATCCAACTGGGCGCTGGTGGTGCTTGCGATCGCTGCCTTGTGCAAGGTCTGGCCGATCGTCCTCTTGCCGTTCCTCGTGATGGCGAAGGAGGATGGCCGATGGCGCTGCCGGTGGAAGGGATTGCTGGCTTGCATACCCGTGGTTCTCGTGGTGTGCCTGCCGTATTGGCCCGGCATCGGCTCGGTCTGGCACGCTCTGGATGGATTCGCCAGCGGCTGGCGTAACAACGACAGCTTGTTTGCCGGTTTGCTTGTGCTGAGCCAAGGCAATATGGTCATGGCCGCCCGGGCCGCGGCGGTGACGCTGCTGACTGCGGTTGCGGTGTTCCGGATCTTGCAGATGCCTCCGCTTGCCCCGGAACTGGCAGCAATTTGCGCGCTCCTGCTGCTCTCAGCGAACTGTCTGCCTTGGTACTTGACCTGGATGCTGCCGCTTCTCGCGGTGCATCCGTACCCGCCGCTGCTGCTGTGGACGACTCTAGTGCCGCTGGCTTACCACGTCGTTCCTGGTTACGAAGCCACGGGAACTTGGGAATACGACAGGGCTTTGGTCGGCGTCGAGTACGCCCCGGTGCTGGCCTGGCTTGGAATCCTGGCTATTGCCTGGATTTGGCGGCGGCTCGGCACCGTCCATGCCAGCCGCGCGCGCTGACGCGACCCCGCCGGGAGTGTCTTGGGCTAGGCGGCTTCAGCGGGGCTGACGCTGATGAAGCGCCCCAGGCGGCCGCGGTCGCGGAATTCCACGATGCCGTCGATCTTCGCGAACAGCGTGTCGTCTTTGCCGCGCCCGACGTTCGTTCCCGGATGGAAACGCGTTCCGCGCTGCCGGACCAGGATGCTTCCGCCCGTGACGAGCTGTCCGGCGAAGCGTTTCACGCCGAGACGCTTCGAATGCGAGTCCCGCCCGTTTCTCGATGTGCCTTGACCTTTCTTGTGGGCCATGGTGTCTCCTCGTTCCCGCTCGAACCGTTATGCGTCGATCGAATCGATGCGAACCTGTGTGTAGGCTTGGCGATGCCCGCTTCTGCGCCGGTACATCTTGCGGCGCTTGAACTTCATCACGTCGATCTTCGCGGCCCGCGCCTGCGCAGCGATCGTGGCGCTGACGGTTGCTTCGAGATCGGCACCTGCCCGCAAGACACCTTCGCTATCCGAGACCGCGACGATCTTGTCAAACTCCACGGAGTCGCCTGCTGCGCCGTTGAGCTTCTCCACACGAATCTCGTCGCCCGGAGAGACCGTATACTGCTTGCCGCCGGTCTCGATAATCGCGTACATGGATCGCACCCCTATAGCCAGTCGGTGCCAGATAGGCGGCAGCCGCGGTACAAGCTTGATTATACGAGAGGGCCGTCAAGGCGGTCAAATTGCTTCGTTTCTCGACTCCGCTGCTCAAGAGGCACTGCCGAAAGCGAAGCCGTTTGCTTGTACCAACGAGCCTTGGGGGCAACTGGCGCGCAAGGCCGCAACGGCACGGCCAGCCATTATCGCGGATAGGTCTGTCTGTCGGCACGCGCGCGGACCAAGGCCGCCGACAGATCCTTGCAGCGCTTCCTGAATGCCGCCACTCGGTCGGAATTGGGTTCTTCCGCCACAACATTCCGTACCTCGCCCGGGTCGTTCCTGAGATCGAATAGCTGCTCGAAATCAGGCTCGCGCCCTGCAAAGTCCACGTCGTTCTCGCTGTAACTCGATGCCTCGCTGCGGAAATACCGCACGTACTTCCAATCCTTGGTGCGGACCGCTTCCATGAAGGGGCCCGTCCGTAGCAGGAATAGGCTCTCCAGGAAGATATCGTCCCTCCACCGGACCTCCGGGTCTTCCATCAGCGGGCGCAGGTCTCGGCCTTGCATGCTGGCTGGTACTTCAAGCCCGCCATAGGCTGCGATGGTTGCGGGTACATCGATACTCAGCACCAGTTCGTCGATCTCGCGCCCGTGCTCGTCGATTGTCGCTCGCGGATCGAAGACGATCAGCGGGACCCGGGTGGTTAGGTCATACAGCAAGGACTTCCCGCCCATGGCGTACTCTCCCATGAGCAGGCCGTGGTCACTTGAGAACACGATAATCGTGTTCTCAGCCAAGCCTCGCCGGCTCAAGCTTTCACGCAACTTGCCGACCGCGATGTCAATGCCGTGGACGAGTTGCAAGTACCGCACTTGGTGCTCGCGAAGCACGGCCTCGCCGGCGTAGCTGTACGAATACGTCTTCATCCGGCCTTCCCGTGGATGAATATCCAGCGGGATGTGCTTCGAGGTGTCGTCCCGGAAGGTGCCGGGCGGCTGGATGTTGCTATCCCGATAGAGGTTCCCGTATACCGGATGATCCCGGAGCCGCGGATGCGTGTTGGCGGGCGTTGTCATCCGGGTGAGGCCTTCTTCGTCTGGATGCAGCATGCTTCCCGAGATTGATCCGTGCGGTGCGGAGAAGCTGACCGAGAGCATGAATGGCTTGTTTTCTGGAGCCCCGTCGAGGAACCGCTCGATACCGTCGCTCGTGATCGGTGTGATGATGTCGCCTGGGGCGTCGTGATAGATGGAGAGATGCTCGAAGTTTTTCGGCCAGAAGCGAGCCCAGTCGTCGTGTCCACGCCAGAAATCGAATTGGTCCAGCGGTCGCCCGCGGAACGCGTATTGCTGGAGACCAATCTTTCCTACGAAACCGACGTGGTAGCCAGAGCGGCGGAGTAGCACCGGATAGGTGTTGGCCCATTGCGTCTCCGATAGTACATTCGGCGAAGAGAACCCGATTTGGTGGACCCGCTCGTATTGACCGTTCATGAAGCTCGTGCGGCTAGGCATGCAAACGGGGGCGACCACGTGGGCCTCGGTGAATCGGACTCCGTCGCGGGCGAGCTGGTCGATGTGCGGGGTTCGAAGGACCGCATGCCCAGCAATCCCCAATGCGTCCGCACGCTGGTCATCGGTCAAGAGGAAGATGATGTTCGGGCGAGCTTCGTCCGTGCCCGGGCCGCCACACCCCGCGAGTGCCGCGACCGCGAGCGGGGCTGCCAGTAGAATCCGGGCGGTCACCGAGGCACAAGAAGCCGCGCACATCGTTGTGTCTCCTTCAGTTGAGGCTATTTCCCCGAAAATCCTAGTATTCGTTAGCTGCATAACAGGAATATCACCGATTCACCGTGATCGAAGCTGCTTGGCTGTTGCGGTGCGGGTCGGTGACACATTATTGTATGATCATGGCTAGACTTGGCGCGGTTCTATTAGGCGCTCCATTGGCGCTCGCGACTTTGGCGGTGGCCGCCGAATCTCCCACTGGAAAAGCGCTCGATTTCTTCGAGACGAAGATCCGCCCCGTTCTGGCAACCACCTGTTACACCTGCCACTCCGCGGAGGCCAAGACGCGCATGGGTGGCTTGTCCCTCGATACGCGCAATGGCATTCGCGAGGGCGGGCTGCGCGGTCACGCGGTCGTTCCTGGCGACGTCGAAGCCAGCATCATTCTCCAGGCCCTTCGGTATGACGGCGCACTGAAAATGCCGCCGACCGGGAAGTTGCCGGATGAGGTCATCGAGAACTTCGCCAAGTGGGTCAAGATGGGCGCGCCGGACCCGCGCGAAGTGAGGATTCAGCAGGCGGCCAGCACGATCGACGTGGAAAGGGGGAGGCAGTACTGGGCTTTCAACCCGCCCCGGAAGACGGCCCTTCCTGTGGTCAAGGAGGCGTCTTGGCCCAGTGGAGTCATCGACCAGTATGTTCTGTCCGGCATGGAGGAGCGGTCACTCCGGCCGGTCCCTGACGCCGACAAGACTGACCTGCTCCGGCGCCTGACCTTCGATTTGACGGGCTTGCCGCCCACGCCGGAAGAGATTGAAGCTTTCTTGAAAGACAAGGACGAGTCCGCTTACCGCCGCGTGGTCGACAGGCTCCTCGAATCAGAGCGGTTCGGCGAGCGCTGGGGACGTCATTGGCTGGACATCGTGCGTTATGCGGACACGATCGGCAGAACCAGAAACTTCCCCTTCCCGGTGGCATGGAGATATCGCGACTACGTGATTGAGTCGTTCAACGAAGACAAGCCTTACGACTTGTTTCTGCGCGAGCAGATTGCCGGCGACTTGCTGCCCTTCGAGAGCTCGGAGCATAGGATCGAGAACCAGATTGCAACCGGCTTTCTGGCGCTCGGGGCGAATGACCTCAACGAGCCCGATGCGAAGCAGTTCGACATGGACGTTGCCGACGAGATGATCAATGTCTCGACCCGCTCGATGCTGGCCCTGAGCGTGGGATGCGCCAGATGCCACGATCACAAGTTCGATCCGATCCCGACCAAGGACTACTACGCGCTCGCGACGATTTTCCGTAGCACGGAGCTACGCAACGGGCTGAAGCGACGGCCGCAGTTCGGTGCCGGTTATTTCAGTCCGGACCGGCTTGTCGCACTGGACGGAGTGCCCGACTTCAGCAGCGCCGATGGCACGGCGATCCGCGCCGAGCGCGAGCGCCTGTGGACGGAGCTTCAAGCGGCGCAGAAGGATCGCGACAGGGCGAAAACCCGCGCCGTGATGAAGGAACTCAGCAAACTGCCGCTTCCCGAGAATCTAGCCATCGGTGTGTTGGAAACAGGCAAGACTGCGGCGCTGAAGGTCAACATCGGCGGCGATCCCCATACCCTGGGCGAGCCGGTGGAGGCGGGATTCGTGCAAGTGCTCTTTCCAGCCGATGCCAAGCTGCCCCGGATCAGGAAGGGCGACAGCGGCAGGCTGCAGCTGGCGGAGTGGTTGACGCACCGGGACAACCCGCTGACAGCTCGCGTGATGGCAAATCGCACTTGGCACCACCTCTTCGGCAAGGGCCTTGTCGCCACCGTGGACAACTTCGGCTCCACCGGACGGCAACCGACCAATCGCCCCCTGCTCGACTATCTGGCTGTTCAGTTCATGGACCAGGGATGGTCGGTCAAGAGCCTGATTCGGGAAATCGTCTCCAGCCGCGCCTATCGATTGTCCACCGACCTCGACAAGAACAACTTCGAATCGGATCCCGACAACGATTACCTGTGGCGCGCCAACTTGCGTCGACTGGAAGCGGAGTCATTGCGGGACTCTGTCCTGCTTGTCAGCGGCGAGCTGCAGGCCGGCCCGCCACCGCCATCACCAATCAACGACGTTGACCCCAACCAGCAGATCAGGACTGGTGGCAAGGGGTTGAAGTCGTGGGAGCTCGAGGAGTCCTACCGCAGCGTGTTCGTCCCTGTAATCCGGAACCAGGCGAATCGTTTGTTCGAAATATTTGACTTTCCCGAGCCAAGCGAGACGCACGGGGCGCGGGACGTGACTATTGGACCGAGCCAGGCGCTCTTCATGATGAACAACGGTTTCGTCAGGTCCCACGCCGTGACCGCTGCCGAGCGTCTGCTCGCATCGCGGTCCAATGACAAAGCACGCGTGCGGCAAGTGTTTCGCCAGGTCCTTTCGAGAGATCCTACGTCGGACGAGGCCAAAGGCGCAGTCTCGCACGTTCAAGCGACATTGGAACGGCTGGATTCAGAGCCTCGACCCGAGACACTAGTGGCCGCCGAACAGGACTGGTTGAGAGGCCTGCTCGCCGTTGCCCTGGATCGCGAGCCGCATGGGGATGAGATGGCGGCCGCGACCGAAACAGTCGAGACGGTCCGGCGTCGAGCGGTTCGGGGGCCCAACGCTGGTGAAGGCGACCCAAAGACTATTGCGGCCCAACGTGTCGTCACGAAATTCCTGGGGCGGGCACCCAATCGCGAGGAGCGGACCAAGGTGTCCAAATACTTGCGCCAGAGTCAAGCCAGCCAGCGGCGTGGTAGCGGCCCGGACGCAGGCGACCGGCTCTTCGCGGTCGCTTCCGCCAATCCTGAGAACGAGGCTTGGTCGCGGCTCTACCATGCGCTGTTCAACAGTGCGGAATTTCGCTATCGTAACTAGCGAGGACGAGGATGAGGGAACACACGATGCAACACATGCTGTCTGATCGCCGGGGGTTCTTGCGGACCGCGGCCGCCGGCTTCGGCTACACCGCGTTTGCCGGCCTTGCGGCGATGGATTCTCTGAAGGCCAACGGGGCCAAGAACCCGCTTCTGCCGAAGGCTCCCCACTTCGAGGCGAAAGCGAAACGGGTCATCTTCCTGTTCATGCAAGGGGGGCCCACCCAGCACGACACCTTCGACTACAATCCCGCCCTCGTCAAGCATGCGGGCCAGACCTCCGAAATGAAGCTGTCGATTGGCACGCAGGGCGGCAAGATCCTCCCCCCGGTGTACGAATTCAAGCCCAGCGGCGAGAGCGGTCTCCCCATTTCGGAGATATTCCCGCACCTTCGCCAGCATGCCGACGAGATGTGCTTGCTCAATGGCATGCACACCGACTCGCCTGCCCATCCGCAGGCGTCAATCTTCGCGCACACGGGCAGCATCACGTTCGTGAGGCCGTCGATCGGTTCCTGGGTAGTCTACGGCCTTGGGACTGAAAACCAAGACCTGCCCGGGTTCGTTACCCTGAATCCTCCCCCTGTCGGCGGGGCCTCGCTATACGGTTCCGCCTTCCTTCCGGCAAGCTACCAGGGGACGCGGCTCACTGTCGCTCCGGGCCAGGACCCGGTCGAGAACATTCGCAACGCCCGCATGGGCTTCGATGTGCAGCGGCGCGAGTTGGACTTTGTTCAGCAGCTCAATCGGGGCATGCTGGAGCGGACTGACGGCCATGACCAGGTCGAGGGTGTCATCCAGGCCTATGAGCTGGCATTTCGCATGCAGTCGGCGGTGCCCGAGGCAATCGATGTTTCGTCCGAGCCGGAGAGCATCCGGTCGATGTACGGCTTGGACGAGGACAAGACCCGTACGTTCGGAACGCAGTGCCTGCTGGCGAGGCGCATGGCTGAGAAGGGCGTGCGCTTCATCGAACTCGGTCATCGAGGCTGGGACCACCACAACAACCTGCGGAAGCGCTTGAAGGACAATGCGGATGCGATTGACAAGCCGATCGCGGCGCTGATTGGCGACCTGAAGCAGCGCGGCATGCTGGACGAGACCCTGATTGTCTGGGGCGGGGAGTTCGGTCGTTCAACCTACGAGCAAAACGACCAGAGCAATGGCCGCCGTCACAACAATCGCGGTTTCACGGTGTGGATGGCTGGTGGCGGGATCAAAGGCGGAATTCGCTTCGGGCGCTCCGACGAGCACGGCGTGGCGGTCGAGAACCGCGTTCACACGCATGACATGCACGCGACGATGTTGCACCAGCTGGGCCTTGACCACGAAAGGCTAACCTATCGTTACGCGGGGCGTGATTTCCGGCTGACGGACGTTCACGGCCGCGTGGTCAAGGAGATTCTGGCGTAAGTTGGATTCCCACTTTCGACCGCTGCTAGGCGTCGAGTGCCCTCGCTCGGCCACATAGGTGGGTGTCGTGCAACAATCGCAAAGGCAAGGGCCCGTAGCTCAGCTGGATAGAGCGGCCGCCTCCTAAGCGGCAGGCCGGGGGTTCGAATCCCTCCGGGCCCGCCATTCTATATTGGGCCAATGCGGAGACGGCGAAACGGTGAGCGTGCCAAAGGCCGGATCACCGGCACGCAGCCGCCCACGCAATTCCAGAGCGGTCACGGCTCTAGTCTAAGCTTCCCGAAATGGATGTGGGTTCGCGGCGTGTCGGGAGTTCCGCTGTCCCACACCGCTCGGAAATCGCCGGGAGCGACTTCGACCAGTGTCGGGTACGAGTTCTTGATTCCCGCGTTATAGAAGGTCTTCTGTTCGCTCCACGCGCCCCTCGGTTCCTTGGTCTTGTAACGAAGAGCCATTCGTCCGCCGGGTTCTCGTTGCGCCGGACCGTCGTTGTAGACGTAGAGGTGCGTGCCGTTGCTCGCCTGGCCAAAGAAGGCCTTGGACTTGGCATTGTGCAGCGCGGGCTCTTCCTGGGAGACGCTCCAGGTATGGCCGCCGTCTGTGCTGATGCTTGAATAGGCGCGCGGCGGGTTCGTCGTCAGGCTGGAGTCGTCGTAGTTTGCGGTCCGCATCACGATCTTGAGCTCGCCAGGGGCGTCGCCCGGGGCGATGTTGCCTTCGTGCAGGAACACGCGAGCGGTGGTTGGCTGGGGGATGTAGGCTTCGACCTTCCACTCGAGCAGGCTCGTGCTGCTTAGGATGAAGTGGTCGCGGGAGCTCCGCGGATCGTTTTGAAGCGTGTTGCGGTGGGCCGGCAGCAGGAAGAGTTTCCGACCATCGATCTCTGTGTCGACGATCCCGGCGTTGGTGATGAGTGGTCCGGTGTAGTGCATGGCCATCTCGACCGGCGTCCAGGTGCGTCCGCCGTCGGATGTGAAGGCGCCGACGAGATGCGATTCCTCGCTGTTCTCGAAGGTGATGGGACAGCGCATTGCGAAGCACCAGAGGATGTCCTGCCCTGGCGCGCGGTAGAGAACCGGATTGGCGTAGGCGAACTGGATGGCCCCCTGACGCTGGCGATGATCGAAGATGGCGACCGGTTCCTCCCAAGTCTCACCGTCATCTCGCGAGATGGTGGCCAAGATGTCCCCCATGTCCTTCTTGCCGTTGACCATCGCTCCGAACGCAACTATGAGATCGCGCTTGCGATCCCCTTGGATGATGAAGGGCTGCCAGATGCGCCACGCATAGGGATGTTGGGTGACGTGTCGGATGACGTGTACATCGGAAACATCGCCTTGGTAGGTTCTCACCTCCGCAGGGACGACGGGGCCGCTGAGGAGGATTGAGACCTGCGCGGCGGCGATCATCCAAGCTGATTGTCGAGTCTTGCCTCTAAGCGCCATCGCTACAAAATAGCGTAGCGCCGGTGCTGGCGTCAGATGCCTCGACCTTGTTCGGGACCGCGGGCGCCAGCGTGCCTCGATCACCTCGCGCGGAGCGTTCGTATTCTCGGCCGCCCAGTCACGGAATAGCCCGGCGATTCAGACGGAAGCCTGCGTGCCTGATCGGTGCCGACGACGTGCGCTTCATGGTCTGCGCGCCGACAGCCCGGCTAGACTGTGACAGGAACTCCGGTCAAAGAACGGGGGTCAATCAGCCGTAGGCACTTCAATCTCCTCGGGGGAGAATCAACGATGAAAGATTTGCAGATGAATCGACGCCACTTTCTGGGCGCTTCCTCAGCGGCTGGCCTGACGCTGGCCGCAGCGGGACAGACTGCCGTGGGGCAGTCTCGAGGCACCAACGATGTGATCCAAGTGGGTGTGATCGGCCTCGGCGGACGGGGTACGCAGGTGATGAGGGAGTGCATCGAGTTCGGCAGTAACTACAGAGCCCGGGTTACGGCCGTGTGCGATATCTGGAATCAGCGGCTGGACGCGGCCGCTAAGTTGGTCAGCGAATCGTACGGCGAGCGGCCGAAAACCTATCGGCGTTTCGAAGAAGTGCTCGCCGATCCAGAGGTCGACGCGGTAATCATCGCTACCCCCGATCACCAGCACGCCAAGATGCTGAAGGCCGCCGTGGAAGCCGGAAAGGACGTCTACTGTGAGAAACCGATGGGAAACGTGCTCGCGGAGACCAACGCAGCGCTGGCGGCGGTCGAGAAATCAAACCGGATTGTCCAGATCGGCACTCAACGGCGAAGCTACCCGCGCTACCGCTCCGCCATGGACATCATGAAGGAAGGTCGCATCGGTGACATCGTCAAGGCGGATGTCATATGGAACGCCTACAGCCCCTACCGCTGGGCGAAGAAGCAAGAAGATCTGGATTCTTTGAAGGAAAGCGACATCGACTGGGATGCCTTCCTGATGGGGAAGCCCTACCGCCCATTTGACGCCAAGATCTATCGTTCGTTTCGGCTGTTTCGGGACTTCTCGAGCGCGATCATCGACCAATGGATGACACACGGAGTTGACGTGATTCACATGCTGACGGGCGAGCCGTATCCGACCAGCGTTGTGGCGCACGGAGGCTTGTATCACTTCCATGACTACCGCGAGAACCCCGACAACGTCCAGGTTGCGCTTCAATACGGACGCGGCGCCAAGATGTTCTTGGCCAGCTATTCGACCTGCCTCAACAACGCCGCCGGCAGCGCCACCCGGGTGATGGGCACGCTCGGAACCCTCGAGGTCGAGAACGTCTGGCACCTATCCGGAAAGGGGAGCGAACACCCGAACGCTCTCGCCAGGGAGGAAGAGATTCCGGAGAAGCCAGGGACTCTGCACCACATGGCGAATTGGCTCGACGCGGTTCGGCGGCGAGACCACGACACGCTCTATGCACCCGTCGAGGTCGGCTATGGCCATTCGATCGCGTGCATCATGGCAACGGATGCCCTCTGGAGTGGAAGGCGGAAAACCTTCGATCCCGAAACCAAGCAGATCCAAGACGGTTAGAGAGCGTGATGCGATAAGGAGTTGAAAGTCGATGCAACGTAGAAGCTTCGCCAAGATATTCGGGGCCGGGGCCGCTCTCCTGCCTGCCGCTGCGGCCGGGACGCCAGCCCGCGATGGGATCAAGGTGGGTGTGCTCACGCACCCTGGCGGCGCTCACCTGGGCGCCTACTTCTCAGCGCTTGCCGCAGCGGACGAAGTGGCTGCCGTGTCGTTGTCCGACCCAGGCGGGCAAAACCTCGCGGACGCCCGGCAAGCGCTGGGAGAAAAGCTAAGTGCCGTGTACGACGAGCCAGCGGGCCTCGTGAGGGCGGAAAGCCCCGCAATGGCCCTCGTCAGTATGGAGGCCGCGCTTGCGCCGCCGGCGATCGAGGTCGCGCTTGAGGCGGGGTGCCATGTGATGGCCGAAAAGCCGGCGTGCGTTCGAATTGAGGATTTTGAACGACTCTGCGAGCTAGCAAAAACGAATGATTTGCATCTGATGCTCGCGCTTGCGAATCGCCTCAATCCGGAAGTCCGCGAGGCCCGGCGGCTGATTCGTGAGGGCATGATAGGCAAGATCTACGGTGTCGAGACGCATCTAATCGCCGACCAAACCCGCCTAACCCGCCCCGCCTACCGTGAGACCTGGTACGCCAAGAAAGCGCGGAGCGGAGGCGGCCATTTGATTTGGCTCGGAATCCACTGGCTCGACCTCGCGTCATTCCTGACGGACTCTGACATCGTCGAAGTCGCGGGATTCACCGGTGTGGTTGGCGGGCAGCCTCTCGATGTGGAAGACTCCGCCGCCATCGCAATGAAGTTCGCGAACGGTGCTCTCGGAACGATGACTTCGGGTTACTACCTGGACCGGGGTTACCATTCCCACATCAAGATTTGGGGTTCGCATGGCTGGCTCGAGATCAGGAAGCACGGCGGTCTCCCGCTCTCCTGGTACAGCCGCAAGGAGCGGAATCCCCGCATTCATCGGATCGACGAGTTCGCGGGACCGTCCGGGTACACGCCTTTCGTAAAGGCCTGCGTACGGGCGAGCGCCGGTTTCGAGGAACCTCCACTCACCGTCGACGATAGCCTACGAGCTCTGAAGACCGTGTTCGGCTGCTACCAAGCCGCCCAAACGGGACGTGCGCAGCGCCTTGGATGAGTTTCGTCCCTGACCTACGCTGTCGCCTCCGTATTGCTTCCGGCAAAGAATTAGACTAGGCTCAGTAGACTACCTGCCGAACGGAGTCCGTTCTGGTTCGCCTAGACCGCGCTGCCAAGCAACCCGCTGTCCGTCCAATTGGCGAACGCGGCAGGACTAGGGCCGATGGATAAACCGCGGGTCGGATATGCGCGGAAGAAGCGCATTCGGCAGATCACCGTTGCTTCCAGCGCAGCGATAGTCGTCGGAGCCCTTGGGTGGGCGGTCTCCCGGCTCGAGCCCGCAGCGCCGTCCGTCGATTCCGCCATGGTCTTCACGGACACCGTCAAGCGTGGTGAGATGCTGCGTCAAGTGCGGGGGATCGGGACTCTCGTGCCGGAAACAATCGTGGTGATCGCCGCCAGCGACGCCGGACGGGTGGAGCGACGACACGTCCAGCCGGGCCAGGCCGTGCGGACATCGACGGTTCTTCTCGAACTGAGTAGCCCACAGGTCGAGCAAGAGTACCTCGACGCTGAAGCGCAGCTAAAGGGGGCTCAAGCTGACTTGGCGAACCTGCAAGCCAAGCTTGAGGACGAGAGGCTCAACCAAGAGTCCACTACGGCTGAGATCGAGGGCCAGTACCTGCAATCGAAAGCGCAGTACGAAGCGGACTTCGAGTTGGCAGGTGAGGGCCTGACCGACCAGGTGACGCTCATGAAGTCGCGAGTCGCGATGGATCAGCTTGGGAAGCGGTTCGAGTTGGAGCGGGCCCGCGAAGAGGCGCGCAAGCCGTCCGCAGAAGCGCAGCTGGTTGCCCAGAAGGCACGGATCGAGCAGATGAACAGCCTCGTCGCCTTTCGCAAGGAGAAGCTCGAGAGACTGAGGGTCCGCGCCGGAATCGTGGGCGTTCTCCAGATGATGGAAGTCGAGGTCGGGCAGCTTGTCACCGCTGGGGACGTTTTGGCCCGCGTATCTGATCCGAGCAAGCTAAAGGCCGAGCTCAAGATTCCGGAGACACTGGTCAACGATGTTGCGATCGGGCAGCGTGCCGAGGTCGACACCCGAAACGGCGTGATTGAGGGTCGCGTCTCGCGCATCGACCCTGCCGCTGTGGAGGGAACCGTGCTGGTGGACATCCAACTCCTCGGCGAAATGCCTCGCGGGGCACGGCCCGACCTCAGCGTCGACGGCACGATCGAGTTGGAGCGCTTGGAAGATGTGCTGCATGTCGGCCGCCCGATCCACGCACGCGAAGAGAGTTCCATAGGGCTATTCCGGTTGGAGGAAGACGGGGAGCACGCATCGCGCGTCCAGGTGCAAGTGGGCAGCGTTTCGGTGAGCACGATCGAGGTCCGCTCTGGCCTGGAAGCGGGGAACACGGTGCTTCTCTCCGACATGTCCGCTTGGGACGCCTATGATCGGATACGCTTGGATTGACCCTGCACGGGCAAGTAGCACCGCTTGCCACGCGTCTTGAAGGAAATGCAATGACGGATTCGACAGCAGGCGGACAGCCGCTGATTCATATGAATGGAGTCTCGAAGGTCTTCTTTACCGACGAGGTCGAGACCCACGCGCTCTCGGGTGTGGATCTTGAGATTCGTGACGGCGAGTATGTGGCGATCTCCGGACCGTCTGGTTGCGGGAAGTCAACTTTGCTCTCGATCCTGGGCCTGCTCGACACGCCTACGGAAGGCGTGTACCGGCTCGCCGGCGAAGCGGTCGCGGATTTGAAAGTCAGCCAGCGGGCTCGAATCCGCAATCGCCAGATAGGGTTCATCTTCCAGGCGTTCAATCTGATCGGCGACCTTACGGTCTTCGAGAATGTCGAGTTGCCCCTGACCTATCGGGCCATGGCAAAGTCGGAACGCAAGCAGCGCGTGGAAGAGGCGTTGGAGCGGGTCGGGATGGCGCACCGAATGAAGCACTACCCTTCGCAGCTGTCTGGAGGACAGCAGCAGAGAGTGGCGGTAGCAAGGGCGCTTGGAGGCAATCCGTCAGTTCTGCTTGCGGACGAGCCGACCGGGAACCTCGATTCCAAGAACGGCGAGGCGGTGATGGATCTCTTGTGCAATGTGCACGACGGCGGCGCCACGATCTGCATGGTGACGCACGACCAGCGCTTCGAGAGCTACGCCCAGCGAATTGTCCGCCTGTTCGATGGCGAGGTCGTCAAACAACCAGCCGCCCATTAGGAGCCAAACTCCTCCGGGAACCGGCACTTGGCCACTGAGGTCATTGGCCCTGCTCCCTGCCTCATATGCAGGTGGACACTATTCGAACCAGAGGGATGGCTGGCAGTCACGGAACTCCGCACTGACTTTGTATCGATCAAGCGCGAAGAATTGCAATTCTGTCGCCACCGGCTCTTGCCTCCTGGCATGCCAAGGGGCGTGGGGCCAGACATTCGCAATTGAGTCACTCACAAGGGGCCAGGATCGAGCCGAGAGCGGCGGGAGCGATGTTGCCGCCGCTTAAGACACACACGATCGGCAGATCGCTGTCCTTTGACGCATGCTGGAGTGCCGCTGCCACAGAGACAGCAGCACCGGCTTCAACGACCTGCTTGTCCTCTAGCACGAGGTCCCGGATTGCCGACGCCATGCGGGCCTCGCTAACGAGGTGCACCTCATCGACGAGCCTTTGGACTATCGGGAAGGTGTTGACTCCCGGTTCCGGCACGGTGAGCGCGTCAGCCATGGATTTCAACGGTTCAGTGCGCATGCGACGCCCATGCTCCAAGGAGCGCTTCATGGACGGGTTCGCTGCGGCCTGCGCTCCGAGAATCCGACAGCCAGGGCGGGCCGCCTTCACTGCGAGGGCGGTCCCGGCGATCAGTCCACCGCCGCTGATCGGCACGAACAAACAGAAATCGCCATCGAGCTGCGCAAGCAGTTCACGCCCGAGCGTGCCGTCTCCCGCAATCGTTTCCCTGGAGTCAAACGGATGGACGAGCAGGCGTCCGCTGTCCTGCCGGATGCGCTCGGTGGTCTCGAACCGTGAGACGAAGCTATCCTCGCAGAGCACCACGTTGCCGCCGAATCCGCGTGTCCGTGCGCGCTTGAAGGTGGATGCGCCCCGCATCATGACGATAGTGGATTCAACCTCTAGAGTTGACGCCGCGTAGGCGACGGCCTGGGCGAAGTTTCCCGATGAGTTCGTCACTACGCCAGCTTCACGGCTCCGTTGGAGGTGGGCGAGAATGCTGTTGAAAGCTGGCCGCACCTTGAATGCTCCCACCGGCTGAACGGACTCCAGCTTCAGCCAGACGGGGCGTTGGAGAGCTGCGCTGAGGTGTCTCGACAAGATCAGCGGTGTCGGCGATAGGTATGGCGCCAGCCGATCCTCGGCCCGATCGATCTCGTCGATCCAAGCGGCGGCATCCGGAGCCGGCACACACGCCGAATCCTCTTGTTTCCGGCTTTGCATACTGAGCATCAACAGCGTGGAGCTTGCACGTTCATCGGCCGGCCGCGATGACCGCCTCGGCCGCTTGGTACCCGCTCCGAACCGCGCCCTCCATCGTGGCCGGCCAGCCGGTCTTTGTCCAATCTCCGGCGAGGAATACGTTTGGGTAGCGCGTCGCCGATTCGGGCCGCCATCGGTCCAAGCCAGGGCGAACCGAGTATGTAGCCCGGATCTCCTTGACCACGCGGCTCTTCTCGAGCTTAGCCGTCCTAGCACCGGGGAAGAACTCCTGCAGATCCGCGATCGCAAGCTGGACAATCTTGTCGGCGGGCTCTTTCGACAAGCCCCGCGACGCGCTTACGACGGCGAGGTAGTAGCCTTGGCCTTTGTGGAACAACCACTGCATTTCCCGGTCGAGCAGCATTGCGTGCGGAAGGTCAGTGATCGGCTTGTCGAACCATAGATGGATGCCTGTGATCGGGGAATGTTCGAATTGTGCGAGCGTGTCGTCCAGTCCGAGATCCGGCATCAGCTTGGCGACCTGATGGAACGGTACAGCGCAGATATAGAAATCGGCTTCCTGACTGGCAGGATCGATCCCGGCAACCTTGGATTTCAGCCGCACCTGCACCGACGGCCCGAGCCCGCGTGCTAGCGCGCTGGAGTATAGCTCGCCAAGAGGGACTGCGGGCACTCCCATTTCGTAGCTGATGCGGCTGCCGAGCAATCCTTCGTCGAACACTTGCAAAGCCGCCCCGGCCGATGCGCGCTCCGGTTCCTCGTTCAGCGCGCTGACGATGAACGGTTGCCAGAATCTCGTCACCGAACGAGGCGTCGCACCCTTCTCGCGCAGCCATTCGGAGAAAGACATTCCGTCGATGTCCTCGCGCAGCCGGTCTCGCTTGGCCGCGGCAAGGCATCTTGCCAGAGACAGCTTGTCGCGCCAATCCAGCGCGCGCATCATGATGAAGGAACGAGCCAAGTGCAGTGGAGCCGGCAATGGGTCCCGGCGAATCGTGTCGATGGCGCCCCCGGGGCACACGAAGAACAGGCGGTCATGAAAGTCGATCTTTTCGGCAACACCGCAACGCCTGTAGAAATCCATCAACGCCGTGCAACAGCGGATCAACACATGCTGGCAATTGTCGATCCGCTCAGAGTTAGGGTCGGCGGGGTTCAACGGGAACGAGGCAGCCCGCCCCCCTAGGAACGGCCTGGCCTCGTGGACCTCGACGGAGAAGCCCGCTGAGCCCAACTTGGCCGCTGCGGCGAGGCCCGCCAGCCCGCCTCCGACGATCTTTACCCGGGGAATGACGGAGTCCCTCCTACGGTGCGCAGAGTCATGGCGCGTGCCACGATCCACAGCTTTTTCCAGACTGCCAGCCGGACGCGTTGGTCTAGCACGTTGTAGCCAACTTGACGGATCCGTCCGAGCAACTCATGGTAAATCGTCACCAACGCCCACAGTGCCGGGCGGCTGCGGGAGGGGACCAGCGCCAATAGCGGAGCGGCTTCCCGGTAATACCGGTCCGCGCGGTTCCATTGAAACTCCATGAACTGGAGAAAGCGGTCGTCATCCGGCCGGACTGCGCCGTCAAGCAACTCGCTGCCGCTTAGTCCGTATCCCGCGAGCTCGCTCTCCGGAAGGTAAACCCGTCCTAGGCTCGCGTCTTCGCGAATGTCGCGCAGGATGTTTGTCAGCTGGAATGCAATGCCAAATTTCTCTGCGAGGAGCAGGGCGTCATCGGAGTCAAATCCGAAGATGTGGATGGTGGTCAGGCCGACGACCGAAGCTGCCTGGTAGCAGTACCGATAAAGATCCTCGAATGACTCGTATCGCGGTGCGGCAAGGTCGCTTTCCATGCCATCGATCAGGTCGTGGAAATATTTCGGAGGGATGTCGTAGCGCCGGACGGTGTTCTGGAATGCCGGGAAGAGCTCCTCGTTGCCCGGGTATCCTTCCAGGGCGGCGACTAGGTTGTCACGCCAATCCTGCAGCTGCTTTCGCCGTGCATCCAGCGGAAGGGTGTCATCGTCCGCAATGTCATCGGCGTGCCTCATGAACGCATAGATCGCGCACATGGCATCGCTCTCCCTTCGCGGTAGCAGCGTGAAGGCGTAGTAGAAGTTGCGCGCCCTAATCCTTGCGATGCGTCGGCAGTGGGCGTATGACGCGTCAACTTCGCTCATTGCGGAACTCAACTGGATGCAGCACCATGGATCTGCCCTAGTAGCCCGCGGCAACGCCCTCGCTACGGGAGTCAGCTGCTCCGGTGAGACCATCCGGCCCTACCTCGATCGCTCCAACGTGGCCGAGCGCACGACCGAGATCGATGCGGTGCCCGAGCGCTTCCAGCGCTCGCCTCGTATCGTTGGAATTCCCGCTTGGTTCCAGGTACAGCAAGTCGGGCATCCACTGATGGTGGAATCTGGGGAAGTCTACTGCCTGTTGGACGTTCATCCCGTGGTCCAGGACATCGAGGATCACTTGCGTCACCGAGGTGATGATCGTCGGCCCGCCCTGCGCACCAACTATCAACTTGGTGCCACCATCTTTGACGACGATTGTGGGAGACATTGCTGACAGGGGCCTCTTGCCCGGTTCGATTGCGTTGTTCTCGCTCTGAAGCAAGCCGTATGCATTGGGACTGCCGGGCTTGGCTGTGAAATCGTCCATCTCGTTGTTCAGCAACACGCCAGTGCCCTTGGCTGTCACGCCCGACCCGTAGCCGCCGTTAAGGGTGTACGTCACTGCCACGGCGTTTCCTGCAACATCCACGACAGCGTAGTGGGTGGTTTCGTCGCTCTCGTAGCCGGCTGGGTTGCTGTTCCCGACTGCGGAGCTCGGGGTGGCCCGATCGGTCCGGATGCTCGCGCGACGCGTGGCCGCGTATTTTTTAGACAGCATGCCGCGAAGGGGGATCTCGACGAAGTCCGTGTCGCCGAAGAAACGCGCTCTGTCCGCGAAGAAGCGTCGCATTGCTTCCGCGACGATGTGGATTGACGCAGCCGAGCCGGGAACCATGGATCCCAGGTCGTAGTCCTCGACCATGTTTAGGATCTGGACAACCCCGGCCCCGCCAGAACTGGGTGGAGGAGCGCTCAGGACCTGATATCCACGGTAGGTGCCGTCAATGGGCTTGCGTTCGACCGGCGCGTACTCGGCTAGGTCACTGGCTGCGATCGAACCCCCGTGGGCCGCCATGTCTTCGGCAATGAGGCGGGCAGTCTCCCCTGTGTAGAACTCGTCCGGGCCGTTGTTCGCGATACGATCGAGCGTCGCCGCCAAGTCGGGTTGGCGCAGCGTCTCTCCGAATTCGAATGGCCGGCCGCGATTGCGGAAGACCCGCATGGACTCGGGAAAGCCCGCCAGGCGCTGGCTGGTTCGAAGCGATCGCGCGAGATCCCAACTCAACGGGAAGCCGTCGCGCGCCAAGCGCTGCGCCGGCGACACGATGTCCTGCCATGTCTTGGTGCCGTACTTCTTGAGAGCCAGCGCCATGCCCCGCACCGTACCCGGAACCCCAGCGGCACGGTAGCCGGTGAGGCTGTCTCTGGTGAGTTTCCCGTGGTCGTCAAGATACATGTCGCGAGACGCTGCAGCCGGCGCGCGCTCGCGGAAATCGATGAAAGTCGAGCGCCCGTCAGCGAAACGCACGAGCATGAAGCCGCCGCCGCCGAGATTGCCCGCGTTGGGTTCGGTCACGGCCAGCGCGAATCCGATCGCGACAGCCGCGTCCACCGCATTCCCTCCGTCCCGAAGAACAGCGACTCCTACCTCTGTCGCGTGGCGTTCCGCGGTGACCACGATGGCGTTGCTTGCATGGACCGGCTGCGGCCGGAACCCCGCTGCGTGCGGGACAAGGATCGTGGCACCCAGCAGCGCCGACCAGATGAAATATCTAATCACCGGAGAGTTTTTCGAAATCCGTGCGTCGACCGAATTCCGGTCGCAATACATGTCAAGCCACCACCGCCCACAGGCCTTCCAAGAATGGCCAGTCATCATCGATCCACTCGTCTACCTCGCCGAATCCAACTTCGGCCATTTCCAGCCGGACCTGCCGCGCCCGGAACTTGTACGAGCTTTCCGTCCAGATCGTCTCGCCGGGCACTAGTTTGCAGGTCGCACCACTTTCCGGTATCGGAACTTGCTGTGCCGTCTCCGAACGCAAGTGCATTTCCACTCGCTGGTGCCGCTCATTATACCGAGCCAAGTGGCTGAAGGAAGCAAGATCGAAAGCCGCGCCTAGTTCCCGGTTTACCCGTCCGAGGACATTCCGATTGAAGGCAGCCGTCACGCCGGTCGGATCATCATATGCCTTGAGCAGGGTGTCCCGGGGCTTGACGAGATCGAAGCCGATCAAGACATGGTCGCCAGTTCGAAGATGCGACCGAAGCTGCCGGAGGAAACCCGTCCTCTCGTCCGCGTCGAGGTTCCCGATGCTGCTTCCAAGGAACAACAGCAGGAGCGGGGTGTTGTCCGGCCGGGACTCCTTGAGACTTGCTACTCCCTCGAGGTAGGGACCGATATGGCTCCTGACAGGGGCAATGTCGCTCAGTTCGCGCTCGCACAGGCGCAACGCTTCGCCAGACACATCGATCGGGCTGTAGTAGAGAATCCGATCGGCCGAGAACGCCTCCAGAACCGAGCGAGTCTTCGAACCGCTGCCGCTCCCGAGTTCCGCCACCACTACCTTGGGAGTCCGGAAGCACCTTGGGAGCGTTGGGGCGCAGCGTCCCAGCAGGCGCTTGTCGGCCCGCGTTAGGCCGTAGTCGGGTAAGTGGGTAATGGTCTCGAAGAGCGAGCTCCCAATCGCGTCGTACAAGTACTTCGCGGGCAGGCTCTTGGAACCGGATGTGCAGAGACCGACACGCGCGTCCCGCGCGAATTCGGCTCTGGGTCCGACACCGTTATCCATGAACGTTTATAGCATGTAGGTGCGCGACAACCGGCGATTCCTGTGCGGCGGATAATGGGGAAATGGAGATTTCACAGCAACTCCGGAGGGACTATCGCGAGGCCTGCCGCCGGACCGACGAACTCTTCGCCACCGTCAAGCCGGAGGCGCTATTCGACCGCCCGGTTCCCGAACGGCACCGGGTCAATTTCTATATCGGGCATGTCGAGGCATTCGACTGGAATATGGTCTGTGGTTACGGTTTGGCCATGGATCCGATTCGAGCAGACTTCAACGAGCTTTTCGCATTCGGAATCGATCCAGACAGCTCAGACCTCCCGACGGATGTGCCGGCCGACTGGCCGAGCCTCGAGGAGACGGCCAGCTATTGCCGACGTGTCCGGAAAGTCATTGACGGGTCATTGGACCAAGTCGACGAGGTTCTGGCGCGAGTGTGCATCGAACACAGGCTGATGCATGCGGAGACGCTTTGCTATCTGTTGCACAACCTCGATCACAGCAGGAAGGTTGCGCCTCTTGGGGAGGCACAACCGACGCTTCAACTGAGGGAGGAGCCCGCTTCGCCCGACGAATGGATAGCGATCCCTGCGGGCACCGCAGAGTTGGGCCGCCCTCATCAATCCGGCTTCGGATGGGACAACGAATTCGGCGAGCATTCCGTGGATGTGCAGGCTTTTGAGATGGCCAAGCACAAGGTGACCAACGGCGAGTATCTCGCCTTTGTTGAGGAGGGTGCCGAACCTCCGCACTACTGGAAGAGGAACGGCAATGGATGGATGCTGCGAACGATGTTCGGCGCAATACCGCTTCCTCTCGACTGGCCAGTGTACGCGACACATCTCGAAGCCCGGCGCTTCGTCGAGCATGCTGGCGGCGATCTCCCGAGCGAGGCGCAATGGATCCGCGCCGCCTACGGCTCTGCCAACGGGTCCAAGGGGTCGCTAGCACGAGGCGAACATGGGCCGCAGTCAGGGCAGGGGAACTATGATTTCGCTCGCTGGGATCCATGCGCGGTGGGCTCAACGCCCAGCTCTGACAGTGCCTTCGGCGTATCTCAGCTTGTCGGCAACGGTTGGGAGTGGACATCGGACTTGCTGCGACCGTTCCCTGGATTCCAAGAGTTTCCGTTCTACACGGGTTACTCTGCGAACTTTTTTGACGACGAGCACTATGTGCTCAAGGGAGGGTCGCCGCGCACTGCGCTTCCACTCCTGAGGCGGACGTTTCGGAACTGGTTCCGAGAAGGGTACCCTTACGCTTATTCGACCTTCCGTGCGGTCAGGACGTAGACCTGTCGCGAAGCCTTCCCGTGCTGATTCCGTTCTCATGGAGGCCCCGCGATGTGTTGCCTGTGGTCTACGCTGGGGTGCTCAAAGTCGATTGACCCCTCTATGCTAGCCTTGAGTTAGGCAAGCTAGTTTAGTTGCTCTGGCCCGCCGCCACGGTAGCTCAGTTGGTAGAGCAGCGGTTTCGTAAACCGCAGGTCGTCGGTTCGAGTCCGACCCGTGGCTCCATAGAACAAAGGTCCGGCCCGGACACATAGATAACAGAACGTACCGGAGACATGGGTGACAACCCCGTGCCGAATGGGTTGTCGATGGTCTGCAGTGTTGCTTTCTTTGGGTCGATTTGTCCCAACTCACAATGCACTAAGCTGACGAGCCAGATGGCCAGATGGCAAGAAGTGTTACCCATGTGTCCGGTACAAGACGGTACCTATCTCGTGGGTCGCTCAAACGCGAGTGCAAGCGCAGTAGTGAAGCACGTGGGCACATCAAGCGCGTGCCAACCATCCATTGTTGATCCTTGATCCTTTCCCCGATATAGGGCGATGTCCCATAGGCGAACGAACTGGCGTTCCAGTGCGAACGATTGGATGTGGCGGACCCGACATTGCACAGCCCAGGATCCGTTTCCCGGTTATTTGAACTGCTGCTGCCGTGGACCGCAGGCGGTGGGCCGCTGGCTGCATTCGTGCCAGGGGCTATGCTCTTAAGGCCACATGCTGGGAGTGCGGCCAACTCATGAGAATTACAGACGTTGAGGCGATTTACCTCCGATCACATCGGGTTCGGGAATTGTGTGATTCCGGTCAGGACGCGCTTGTGGTCCGTGTCAGCACGGACGCTGGAATTACGGGCATTGGTGAGGTCGATTCCAATCCGCTGGCTGTCAAAGGTGCGATTGAAGGCCCGTTCTCGCATACCGTCGCAAGCGGACTGAAGGAACTGATCCTCGGCGAGGATCCGTTCGAAACGGCGAAGATCTGGAACAAGCTGTACACCGGCAACCTTTACGGTGGTCGACGAGGAGTTGGATTTCATGCGATCAGCGGGATCGACATTGCCTTATGGGACATCAAGGGCAAGGCGTTAGGCCTGCCTGTGTGGAAGTTGCTTGGGGGCGGATTCCATGACAGCCTCCAGTGCTATGCGAGTTCTCTCTGGGGCCCGACACCCGCTGACACCCGCGACCTAGCTCGACGCTATGTGGATCGCGGGTTCAGCGCGGTCAAGTTCGGATGGGATCCGATGGGCCGCGACGAGGCAACCGATATCGCGTTGGTCAGGGAGGCCCGTGCCGGACTCGGGGATGAGGCGGAACTGCTCGTCGACGCCGGTCTGGCTTGGGATGCCAAGACCGCGATCCGAAGGGCCCGGTCTTTCGAGGAACATCGCATTTTCTGGCTCGAAGAGCCCCTGATGCCGGACGACTACGAGGGCTACCGACGGCTCAGCGAAGCTGTCGACACTCGAATTGCCGCGGGCGAGGAAGAAAGCAGTAGGGCGTCATTCTTGGACCTTATGGATCGCGGAAAGATTGACGTGGTGCAGGTCGACTTGACACGCAATGGTGGATTCACCGAAGCAGTGAAAATCGCTTCCCTGGCGCAAGACCGAGGATTGCGGGTCGCCAATCATGGCTTCACCACTTACATCAACGTAGCGGCTGCCCTGCATTTCTTGAACTCCATCCCGAACGCGTTGATTGTCGAATACGTTGCGGAGGAGCAGACGACCCTCCGCGACTTCGTCACGAAGCAGCGCATCGAGGCGCGCGACGGAATGCTGGCCATCCCGCAGGAACCGGGCTTGGGCGTGGAATTGAACGAGGACGCCTTGGAGCGGTTCGCGGTACGTTGATCGTCGCGACTGGGCCTATTCGTCGGCTTCGATCCGGAACGAATACTTCTTGAGCGCCTTGACGTGGTCGCCCTTTGCCTTTGCGCCCAGCGGATTGCCCTGGAGGGACACCGCCCAGTACCGCGCGAATCGGCTGTCCCCGGCGATGTCCTTCTCGGCCATCTCGACCAGGGTGGAGATATCCGAGACCTTGTTGTTGCGCAGCGACAGCCGTTGCAGCGATGTGAGGCTGGCGAGGGGCCCTAGGTCGGAGACTTGGTTTCCGTCGAGATTGAGCGTCGAGAGCCGCGTCAAGGCCCCGACAGGGCCGATCTCGCTCACGTTGTTGTCGGCCACATCCAAGGTCCAGAGCTTTGACAGCGCGCTGACCGGGGACAGCTCGCTAATCTGGTTCCCCGCCAAATACGCCGAGTTCATCGCCTCCAGGCCGTTCAGCGGCGAGATGTCCGCCACCTTGTTCTCCGAAAGCTCGATGTACTGAAGCCGCTTGAGGCCGGCCAGCGGCGAAATGTCTTCGATTTGGTTTCTAGTCAAGGTCAGGCTCTGCAAGAGGTCGAGGCTTGCCAGCGGGGAGAGGTCTGAAACCTCATTGTCGGGTAGCTCCAAGAGCATCAAGCGTTTGCAGTGTTCGAGGCCTGCCAGGTCCTTGATGCCCTTGTTACGGGCGGTGATCGTCGAGATCGAAGCAACATCGTCTGCGGTGATCGGCTCGCTATTGTTGCGTTTCTCGAACACATAGTGGCGTACGGCTGCCTCTAGGTTCGCGTCCGGGAAAATTTGCGCCGCGATCGGAGCGGCGAAGGCGATGCCCATCAAGGCGGCTACGATTCGGGACGTGGCAATGGCTCTTGACTGCACTGGGAGTCTTTGCATCCGCTCATGATACTATTTCTGGCCGCCCTGACGGTGCATCGTGTTTGACGGTCCGACCGGTGCCGGTTGCGTCCCGCTTTCAGGCATTCCTAGTCAATGATTGCCGAATAGACCAGCGCCCCGAACTTCTGTCGCAGCTGCAACGGACCGGATGGACGCACTTGGACCATGAGGACTCCTACAAGATCTTCCGAGGGGTCTATCCAGAACACAGTGCCCTGCGACCCACCCCAGTAGAATGAGCCCGCCGAGTACGGCAGGCCCGCTCTTGCCGGCTCCTCCACAACGGCGAAGCCGAGTCCGAAACCGAGACCGGGGCGGTACGGCGTGCCCTCTTCAAGGTGGTTCTTGGAGATCAGCTCGACGGTCCTCGGTCCAAGCAGGCGCTTTCCGCCGAACTCTCCTCCATCGAGCAGCATTTGGCAGAAACGCCAGTAGTCCGCCGCGGTCGTGTGGAGCCCGCTGGCTCCCGAAATGAATGTCTTCGACTTGCCAGCCTCGACGGGCTCTCGGGAGACTCGTGTGGGGTCGTCTTTGCCTTCCACGACAAGCAGCGCACGGCGATCCTGCTTGGCTGCGGGCGGCCAGTAATGCGTGTCTGTCATGCCCAAGGGATCAAGGATGCGGGCTTGGAGGAATTCGTCAAGGCCTTGGCCCGAAACGCGCTCGACCAGGTAACCAAGGACGTCGAGGGAATCGCCGTACAGCCACTTCGATCCCGGTTCTGAACGCAAGGGGAGCTTCAGGAAGTCCGCCATGTAGGCGTCGATGGTCGGGAATGCATACGTCTCGGCGCGCCCGCGCGGGTCGCGGGATCGCGGCTAGCTTCAAACCCTGGAGGTTGCCCGTCTCGGCGCGCCCGCGCGGGTCGCGGACTCCCGATGAATGCGTAAAGAGGTGGCGCACGGTCATCTCGCGCTCTGCTGGTGTGACATCGCCGGACTCTTGGAGGACCGTCGGGCTCTTGAGTTCGGAAATGTGAGCGGAGACTGAGTCTCCTAGCGTGATGCGTCCTTCTTCGTAAAGCATCAGCGCTGCCACGGCCGTTAATGGCTTGGTCATCGACGCGATGTCGAAGAGCGCGTCGAGCGGCATTGGGTCCGGGACATCCATGCCCCGAGTCCCGTTGGCGGAGTAGTGGACTACTTTCCCGTGCCTCGCGACCAGAGTCACGACGCCGGCAGCCTGACCGTTCTCAACGACCTCCTCCAGCCAAGTTCCGATGCGTGCGAGGTGTTCTGCGGACATTCCCACTAATTCGGCGTTGGCCTGCGGCAGCCTGCCCGAGGTGGCGGCGGACAAGCTGGCCGTAACAAGCAGGAGAAGCAGCGATCGACACAGTAGGACGTTAAGGGTTTTCCACAATTCCATGACGGGTCTATGCTACCGCTTTGGCTCACCGATTGCTTCGCTCCCCGCTCGGACTCCTCCACGTGCTCGTCCGAGCATTTACATTGAACTCCGACGCACTAGAGTCATCCCTTGGAGCGAGATTGCGTGGCCGGATGACAGCCTCCAAGCGTTGGTTGACGGAGCCTTGAGCCAGGTTCTCAAGGTCCGGGGACCGTGACTTCGATGACGGTGCGAACCGGCAGTCCGCCCTGAGGAGCTGTCGGTCCCTTGAGCGCGGGACTGCCGAACTAGTTGTCGGCCGCGACTCCCGAGAGCCACGCTACGAACTCGCCCCAGAGTCTCTCGACTTGGTCGGGCTGACTGTCTGCCAAGTTCGTTGTTTCCGCAAAATCGACAGACAGGTCATACAGTTCGAGGGGATCTTCCGGTGAAGGTCGCACCAGCTTCCAGCGTCCCTGGCGCATGCCGCTCGTCTCGTAGTACCGGAAATAGAGGTTGCGGTGCGGGGAGGGTGCGCGATCTCTGAGAACTGGAATTGGATCGCGCCCGTCAATTACGCGGTCTTGCGGCGTGTCTAGGCCCGCAGCGCGAAGCGCCAGAACGAAGAGGTCCATGTTGATGAGGGGCTCCCGGATGACTTCGTTCGACGGCAGCCGGCCGGGCCAGCGCAGGATGCACGGGGTGCGCACGCCGCCTTCGTAAACCGAAGTGCGGCCGTCCCGGAACGGCGCGTTGGATGCGACCTCCAATTCCGGCCGGCGGGGGCCCACCCAAGCACCGTTGTCTGACGCTAGTATGACGAGCGTCTTGCGTGAGACCTCCTCTCTGTCGAGCTGCTCGAGCACGCGGCCAACGCCAGCATCGAGGGCTGTCATCACCGCGCGATAGCCGTGCTCGGTTACATCTGTCTCAGGATCGTAGCCGTAGGCCCGGAAGAACTCCGCCGGTGCCTGCCATCGGAACGGTTGCCCGGGACGCTTGTTCCTGGGGTTCGGGTAGTGGGCGGCATTAAACGGTACGAATGCGAAAAAGGGCCGATCGGCATTTCGGCGTATGAAGTCGGATGCGGCATCGGCGAAGATATCCGTTGTGTAGCCTTGCATCTCGGCCGGTTCGGTTCCCACGTACATGTCGTGCCGCCCGTTGTACGAGTAGGTGAAGTAGTCGCAGTTGCCGGAGATACAGCCGATGTACTCGTCAAAGCCCCTGTCCGTGGGCCGACTGCCCTCGGCGAACCCGATATTCCATTTGCCGAACGCGCCTGTCGCGTAGCCTTGCTCCCGCAAATACTCCGGCAGGATCTTCTCGCGGTGCGGAAGACCGATTCCTGTCCAGTTCTCTTGCGTCGACAACTGGCGGGTCAGTCCGTTTCGATCCGGGTAGCGCCCGGTCAGCAGGGAGCCCCGCGAGGGCGAGCAGGACGACGAGGGGATGTAGAAGTCGGTGAGCCGGACACCTTCGGAGGCAAGCCGGTCAATGTTTGGAGTCCGGACTATCGGGTTTCCGTAGCAGGCAAGATCGCCCCAGCCGACGTTGTCGATATAGATCAGGACGATATTGGATGGCTGTTGCGCCGGCCCTTGCCCGTCAGCGGAGACGCAAACTGCGAGAGTCAGGGCGGCCAAGCGCAGCATGGCCATATTCTGTATCACACCAGCGCAGCTTGTCTGGAATGGGCCAGTCCGGCGGCCGGGTGCCAGACCGGAAAAGTTAGCCCTCGCAGAGATCCGATTCGCTGCAAAGCGAAGCCGATTCGACGGACTTGACGTTCTCACCTTCGATCTCGCCAGTCAATGCAACCAACTCGCCCGCGAATTTCTTGACCTTGGCTTGGTCGGCGATCGAGTAGATCTTGCCGTCCTCAGTTACGAGCACTGCGGCGGCACCGCCGTTGATGCAGTTCTTCGCGCATTCCGGATTGCGCGCCTCGCCGTTCCTGGCGCAGCCCTCGTCCGAAATGTAGCCGGTCACGGTGCCGGCGAAGCTGAGCCCGCACAGCATCAGCAAGGCCGAAATCAACACTAGCGTTCGTTTCATGCAGTCACCCCTCAAATGGCTCCAGCCTCTCGGCCACCATCATTCCCTCGATGCTACTGACTGCTGCCGGCCCTGTCAATCGTCTAATGGTGCACCTAGACGAACCAAGGAAGCCACTGATTGCCAGCTACTTGGTGCTCGAATCCAAGAGTAGCATCTAAGCGGATCAGATGAGGCGCACTCTCGATATTGGCTCCGACCGCACGGCTTGGTGTCTCCGCTATCGCATTGGCGAGGCTATGGGCGATAAACCGTTTACCAGCCCGATTCTGGTCGTGTCATCGGTGCAGACGAAACACTTGCAGGCAGCAACGGACAAAACGTTGGCCGTGTCAGCCGCATTCTCAAGACCCGGGTGGCTGGCGCCCTCCAATTTGGCGGAGGGGTTCGCCTTGAGCGCATCGCTGATGAAACACGCAATACGCTCCACACACTCATCGCCGGGAACCTCCGCGACATCCTGATGCGCATCCTTGGTACCCAGTCAGTGCAGTACCGCGAACCGGGGATTGACGAAACCAGCAAGCCGCCTAGGCTGTCTAATGGAACGACAAGACAGAACCCCCTCGTAATGTAGTAGCTGCAACCGTCGCTTGGAGGGTCCGCGAGTCGGGTCTTGGAACAACCAAAGGAGATGGAATGACAACACGCAACTTGGCTCTTGCCATCGCCCTGAGCGGAATGATCGTAACCGGAATGCTGATCGGTCAATCCACGACGTCGACAGAGTCGGAATACGAATGGGACATGATCAGCCAGCATGTAGCTGGAACTGGGGGGGGTAGTGCCGGACAGGCAACTGAGGCGAGCGCCGGCGAAGCCGTTCATGGATATGTCTTCCTGTTCAACAGGAGAACGGGCAAGGTGTATCGGTTCTGGGCTGACTGTGATACGGATGGCCAAAACGGATGTCTGGAACCTTTGCCAACAGTGACCCTCTCCAGCACGTTCACTGTTACCCCAGAAGCGACCAGGGGCTCCCAGACGTATCAACCCCAATAACACCGCCTAGCGCAACTTTCTCCAAGGGCGCCTGGCGAGTGTGGAAGATTTGGGTTGCCTAGGCTTCGGGACTTGTGATGCTGCATGCGTCTACCCTGGAGCCGGTACTCACGCCGCATTCTTTCGCTGAGGGGATGCCCGCGGTGTTCCTTCAGCATTGCCCGAAAGGATGCTTGGAGCGTCCTTCGATAGCTATCCGGATCACAAACTTCGCCGGTGTCGGCTTCGTCCTATCGGATTCTCGTTGCTTCCTCTCCATGCATGAGCGGATTGCCGAACACCTTCAAGGGATCCCTTGTTTCGTCCAGCCTCGTGTGTCACGCAACTCCCGCATTGCCCGTAGCTGATCGGCGGAGCCCGGATCAGATGCTAGGTTGTGTCGCTCGCGAACATCGTTAGCGACATGGCAGAGTTCTTCGGGCGGACGCCCATGATACCCGTCGACGATCGCCTTGGCTTCGTCAGCGGTCTCTGCCGCTCGCTCCCAGGAGAGCCAGTAAATGCGGCCCGACATGGCTCCTCCCCGATTGATACGCGATCTAATCTGATAGGCGGGATGCAGGTTGCGGAGATACTTCCATTCCTTTGTCCGAACTGATCGGATTGGATGTGCGTTGAAATCCCGATCACCGCTATGCGTCGTGTAGAGCGCATCACGGAATGAGTCGGCGTCACCTTGCAGGACGGGCGCGAACGGATAGCTAGTCCGAGCGCCCCCCAGCGGAACCGCCCTCCGCGCAGATTGACAATTGCTCGACTGATTCGGACGATAGATTCCATGGCCCGCGTGTTCTCCTTCCTGGTCCTCGCGCAAGCTTCGGTTGTGTTACTGCCTCAGAGCCTGGCCGTTGCGAGCACAACTTGCGCGGACAACTATGTGACAGCTGTTGCGATCCGGGAACGGGAAGATATCCGGGCTTTTGTGGAATGCGCGGCAGAGTACGTTAGAGAGCACGGCACCGAGGAAGCCCGTCGAGCCTTTCACGAAGACGAGCGCTGGCGGCACGGACCCCACTACCTGTTCGTTCGCTTGCTGGCGAATCCCGAGGAAGCATTGCTTTCGCGGCTTCTTGTGTTCCCCCCAGACCCCTCACGCGAGGGGATCGAGGGAACGCAGGTACACGATATAGAAGACCGCTATTTTCTTGACTACTTTCAGGAGTTGCACCGTGTCCTTGGACTGGTTGATGCCGGCTGGGTTCACTACTTCTTCAGAAACTTCACGAGCGGCAACGTAGAGCCGAAGAGTTCGTACCTGATTGAGATCGACTGGAATGGCCAACGTGCTGCGATCGGAGCCGGGATATACGAGCGTGACCTGCCAGGCACGTGTAATCGCGAGGATGTGAGCGCCGCCGCTTTGGAGGCCGATCCCAGTGACCAGAAGTTGCGGGAGTTCGTGCGGTGCGCCGCGATGGTGGTGGAGTCGCGAGGCTACTTCGCGAAGGCTGAGTTGGAAAAGGACTCTCGGTGGAGCGAGGGCTCGAGCTACGTGTTCGTGGTTGACACGATGGGCAACCAGATCCTGTCGGGGAGTAGTGTTCGAATCAACGGCAGTCCTTTGAAGGAATTGGGTGCCAAGAGAATGCCGACGGATCAGTTTGGAGGCCGGGATGTCGTCGATGTTGCGAACACCTTCGGCGAGACCCAGGTCTACTACCGGGCCTTCAATCCGAAAGTTGGGGCCCATCAGCGGAAGGTCGGACTGCTCAAGCGAGTGGTGGCGCAAGGCGTCACCGTTATTGTTGGTGCCGGCTACTATGTGGACTGACCACAGCATGTGCTATCCGGAACTGGTCGAATTGGCTCGGTAACATGGTGCGTTGCCAAGCTAGCTGGTGCAACGGCTCGTGTGGTTTCTTGGCTTTGAGTACCAGCAGGCCGGGGTTCTGCTGGTGAACTTCCCGGACGATTTCCCCGATTCCCCGAGGCATTCCCGGCCGGCAGCACGAGCCCCTCGCACGTGTAGCGGCGTGCGAACGGCCGTGCCCCCCTGGTTTCCTCAACGCGCCGGTAGAGTGGCTCCCGGCCGGGGAAGCGGATCTCAGCCTCTGCACTGCCGGCTAGGGACCGCTCAAGCCGCTTCAGGCTCTTGAGGGACTCCAGTTCGAACGGCAGAACAATCCTCCAGTGGCTCCCAAACTTCCTCAATCCAGATGCACGTGCTCATCTCTAGTTGGAAACCGACTCCCCGGTCATGCTCATGCCACGTTGGACAAGACCATCCATCGAACTCTCGGGGGTGCGCTAGCGTTTCTCAGTGCTGCTCGCGAAAGCAACGGAAAAAGGTTGAGAAGGCCCTCTCAGACCAGGGGGGGCGCAACAGTGCCCGTGGTGTGGAGGAGACGATTGGGTGCTTGTGCCGGAGCGCACTATCCTGCCGCGATTGTCTATGGACGGAGAGTCACCGCTTGGAAGCGGCCAGCCCTGTGTTTCTGTGTACTGCGTGAATTGCGGAATCGTGCAGTTTCTTAACGCATTCGTGCTCGACCTCGCGGGGCACGTCGATTTCACAGCGAGCAAAGGCGGGGAATCACATGGCTGGCGTAGCGTCTGACGTTCGATCCGACGGGTGCACCAACTATCACAATTCAGGGATCAAAAAGGACGCCGGGACTACCGCTGGGGTTGCCGTTTCGGGTGAGTTCGCGGGACACCTCGGACCCGGTCATGAGGACGAGGTAGAGGTGGCGGGACCGGTCAAGAAATGCTCAATCGCATTCGCATAGTACCGGAGCATTTCGCGCTCGCCGGCTGACGCGCGGTACAGGCCCTCCTCCTCGATCACGAAATGCCGAAGCACCAGCATCCGCAGTCCCACGGTGATCGCGTAGTCACGATCCGAACGAGGGATGTGGATGTAGGCATTCCCGCTCTCCAATTCATCGATCAGCCGTTGCACATGAGCCTTGACTTCGAGTTCGCTCATGGGCTGGCTCGGCTGGCGGACGAATACCGTAGCAATCAGCGACACGGGCACCACCGGGATCGTGCTTGCGATTGCGGCGAGCAGGTCCTCCCCCAGCTGCCGAATGACGGCGGCACGCCGATCCGAATCCAAGGTGTGATATTCGATTCCCTGGCGACTGAAGTACGATCGCATCGAAACTGGTGTCCCAAAGTTCACGCAAGCGTAGCCGAATCGATACCAGCGCTGCCTGAGGATCAGCCTGAAGTTGTGACCAACCCACTTCACTACAGTGGTGAGGATGAGACGGTTGCTGGGCTGGCCGGCATCCGAGTCGATTGTGCGGATCAGGGAACGGTCTTCCAGCACTCGGTCATAGTTGATTCCAACTGGAATGAACACGAGATCTCGGTCGCTTGCTGGATCGAACGCGGAAACCATGTAGCTCACCAAGCCGAGCTTGAGCGGCTGCAAACGGCCATCTCGGCTCAGGCCGCCTTCGGGGTACATGGCCTGAACAACACCGCTTTCCGTCGCCATCTGGACGTAGCGCGCCAGCACACGACGATAGAGGGGGTTCTTGGAATTGCGACGGACGAAATAGGCGCCAAGTGACCTTACCAAGGTTTGGAGTGGCCAGATCCGCGCCCACTCGCCGACGGCGTAGCTGAGCGCCGCTCGGCTTGCAGCCATGTAGGCGACGATCAAATAGTCCATGTTGCTGCGGTGGTTCATCACGAACACGATGCTTCCACTAGGGCTGATCTTGGATAGCCCTTCGTCGTCCGAGTAACCCAGCCGAACCCGGTACAGGGATTGGGCGATCCGTCGCGCTAGGTAGTTGCCGATTCGAAAGTAGAAATAGGCGTTGAACGATGGCACTATCTCACGTGCATAGCGTTCGACCCTTCGGGCCAGTGCTTCTCTCGGAGCACCTGATTCCTCAGATTCATGGTCGACGGCTGCCATTATCTTCGGGTCGAATGTCAGTCGGTCGAGCAGTACCTGCCGCTTGGTTAGCTTGAAGGCCGGAATCTGGAACTGCAAACGTGTATTCAGCTCCGTGACGATCCGGTTGATCCGTCGTCTTACGAACCATCGGCTGCTGGGAATCAACAAGCGGTCAAGGACCGACCAGAACACAAGCACAGCAGCCACGACGACGAGCCAGATTGGAACTGAGATCGATTCTGTCATCGGAGGGCGTGTAAGGCCGTCGCCAAGACGTTGCGTGGCCGAGTTGGATCACTCAGGGACTGTGCGGAAGCGGTCGTTACACCGAGCGGACATAGAACCCTCTCTGAGAGGCCGCCTTGCCTGTTCCGTCCAACCGTCTGCAGGCTGCCGTCAGACATGGCTGTTGGAGCACCGGGCGCTCAGCATCAAAGCTGCATGCCACTGCTGAGTTCGCATGTCGTCCGAGCGAGCGGTGCGTTTCCGACCCGCTCGTCGTTCATACGCATGCCCGCATTGGATTGTCTCGTGGTTTCCGTGACCAGATCAGCGACGAACAAACTTCTGGACTCGCATGCCGGCGTTGACATCCGTGACGTACACGGCTCCGTCTCCCCCTGCCGCGATGTCGTGCGCCCAATAGAACTGTCCGTCATGGCTTCCGTAGGACCCCCAGCGCTCGAGTATCTCGCCATCTGGTGTCATGAGCAGCGCCCCGTTGCGGTCGTACGCCGTGCCTGTGAGGTCGCCTCCGTCCGCCACTACGATATTGCCGTCAGCCGTGACGTCCACGCCCCAGGGCCGCCCGATCTCGTCGCTCTTCCATTCGGAGACGAATGTGCCGTCAGCATCAAATACCTGCACCCTGGAATTGCCCCTATCTGCGACGTAGACCCGCCCGTCATCGTCGATGGCAACTCCGTGCGGAGTGTCGAACTCCCCCGGTCCGGTACCCTTGCTGCCCCACGCCGCGATGAAGTTACCTTCGCTATCCAACTTGACGACTCGGTTGTTTCCGTAACCATCGGTCACGTAGATCGATCCGTCCGGCGCAGTGTCAACATCGGTTGGCTTGTTGAATCGCTGCTCGTCCTCGCCGGCTTCACCTTCGATTCCCAAGGTCATCAGGAGCTCGCCTTCCGGGCTGTACTGCTGGACAACATGAGTGTCGGCGTCCGTGAGCCAGATGTTATCCGCGCTGTCCACGGCTAGGCCATGCTCGTTCTCGAACATGTCATCCTCGAATGACGAAATGATCGTGCCGGTCTCTCCGTCGAGACACAGGACCGGGCGCTCGGCACGGTGAAACACCCAAACTCTGTTTTGCGAGTCGACACCGACCCCGGTGACTTGGCCGAGTGCGTAGCCATCCGGCAGCGCCGGCCAGCCATGTACCACCTTGTAGGACGGATCTCCTCCGCCGTTGCTTTGATCGTCTTGGGTTGTCACGAGGCAGGCCAGACTTGCCAACAGGCATGCGGCGGCACCCAGTACTATCCGTTTCATGTTTCTTGCCCTCCTAAGGGTTCTTCCGATCCGTTGGCCGCGAATGGCCAATGCTGAGCTTACATGGTTCCGGAAGATCAGAGTTGTTTCCAACGGCGAAATCCGACAAGATCCGTCCTGAGGCAACCCTGTTCGCTTGAAGAAACTGCGTAACGTCCTTCCACGCAGCTCGAAGCTTGCCTTGAGCCGCCGCGTCCTCGGGACTGGTGCCGCTGATGCGAGCAAGGCAGGGGCACTCTTTCCGGGTCGTCCCACCTCGATCGCCTGACCGAGAGACTCGGCACGTTCTCCGACATCGAGAGCCAGTTTCCCGCCAACGCGACGTGAACTCCGTGTCGCGATGGGTCAAACGGCGGAAAACTCTTGGCAGGCATGCGCCGGCCTGGCGGAAGATCTGCTTCGACAGCACTCTAGGGGCCGAGCTAGGCGGTGTCGGATGGGTCGCTTCGGCGGATGGTCAGTCGCTTCTCGCACCCGGCACGAAGAACCCCACCACGCCCTAAACACGGTCGACCCAGCGATAGGCCGACTTGCTGTTCAAGCGGAAGTATTTCTCCTGCGCCGCCGGCCCTTTATCGGAGAAGTAGTCCCGGACGATGCCGATTACTTTGGAATACTGCCCGAGAGGGTCGCTGTTCGGCCAGTCGCTGCCGTATAGCACGCGGTCTTCTCCGAACGCATCAGCGATCTCATCGATGGTTGCGCGATAGTCCGCAATGTCGTATGAAACCTTTCCATCATTCATACGCAGGACGGCAGAGATCTTGACATAAGTCTGGGGCCGCGCCGAGAACTCTCTCAGGACCGCTTGGTAGCGGCCCTTGTCACGCTGCGGCACAACGATTTTCGGCAGGTGATCCACGACCATCCGGAGTGTCGGCACACGGTCTGAAAGGCGCAACATCCCTTCGAGCAGATCAAGGTCGGGGTTGGCCGTATCGAGAGACAGCCCGGCTTCGGCCACCTGCTCCATGTCACTCACGAAAGGGGGGTTGCTTAGCTGGGCCACCAAGCTGCGGCCCCAGAGATTGCCGTAACGAATACCGCGGAACAGGGGGTTCTCCGCGAACCGTTCCAGGAGGCTGCCAAAACCCGGCTTCCCAGCGTCCAGGAAACCGACCAAGCCGACGACCGATTGGTCGTTCGCCGCGATGTCGAGCACCCATTGGTTGTCCTCGATGCGCGGGCTGCATTCGACGACAACCGCCCCCGCAACGCCGTGACCGTCCGCCTCTTGGCGGAACCGGTCGGGATAGGTGGGCTTCGACCGGATTGGATCGTCGGCCGGGGGCCAGGGGATTCCCCCGGGCCGGTTCGGATCGAACAGGTGGATGTGAGTGTCGATAACGGGAAACGGCAGCGGTGCTGCAGCTGCCGCGGCAACGGTGAGCATGAATGAACGGCGGGTCACGGAACAAGTATAGGTAGCGCGATTGCCTTGCTGCCTAGGTTGCCGTGCGCCCATGGAAGCTGATTAGATTGGGCTAGTGGAGCGACCCATCCGTCACGCAGACCTGCGTGCGCTTCCAAGTGTCGAAGATGTTCTTCAGCGGGAGGCGGTGCGCGAATGGCTGTCGTTTATTCCTCGCAAGACGTTAACTGGCCTTGTTCGCGCCGCAATTGGCAGGCTGAGGGCTCGCGCCCTTGAGGGTCACGGCTCGGGTGCGACTGATCCGTTGCAGGCTGTCGAACGTGACATCGGCAGAACGGTAGAGCGTTTGCTGCGAAGCACCCCCCGGCGGGTGATCAATGCTTCCGGAGTGATTCTGCACACGAATCTTGGTCGCGCGCCGCTAAGCGCCGGGGCTCTTCGGGCGATTGCCGGGACGGCTGGACGGTACTGCAGCCTGGAATACGACATCGAACAGGGCCAGCGAGGCAAGCGCGACACTCATTGCGGTGAATTGCTGGAGACCCTGCTTGGCAGGCCGGCCATCGTCGTCAATAACAACGCAGCTGCCATCTTTCTGGTTCTCAATGAACTCGCCCGTGACGGCCACGTGGTCCTGTCGCGAGGGGAGTTGGTCGAGATAGGGGACGGCTTCCGGATACCAGACATTCTGGCCGCTTCGCAAGCCTCGCTGAAGGAAGTTGGGGCGACCAACCGCACCCACTTGGAAGACTACCGCTCTGCAATAGGCCCGAATACGAAGGCGCTGCTGCGCATTCACACCAGCAACTTCCGGATGGTGGGGTTTACCGGCAGGCCCGCACTAGCGGATCTTGCGGAGCTAGCCAGTTCCACTTCGATCCCCCTGGTCGAGGACCTTGGCAGCGGCTGCATGACAGACCTGGCGCGATCCGGAATTGCCGGCGAACCACTCGTCACGGACAGCTTGGAAGCCGGTGTGAATGTCGTTACGTTTTCCGGTGACAAGTTGCTGGGCGGGCCCCAGGCCGGCATCATTGTGGGCGACGCCGATCTTGTCGCCAGGTTCCGGCGAAATCCGCTGTTTCGGGCTCTCCGGGTAGGGAAGCTGACACTCGCGGCCCTGAACGCCACCTTGATAGACATCCTTACCGGCAACGATGGCGGCATTCCGGCTCTGCGTATGATGCAGTTGTCGCCGAATGATCTCAACGCCCGGGCCGCGCGATTCGCCGAGAAGCTGACGGCCAACCCCCTGCTGGACGCCGATGTGGTCGAAGGCGAGTCTGTGCTCGGGGGAGGGTCGATGCCGATGCAGGGCCTGCCGACCGCATTGATTGCCCTCTCTCCGCCCGCGGGATCCTCGGCACGAGATATCGAGCGAAATCTCCGCGCTAGTGACCCTCCCGTAGTTGCCCGCATCGAGAAGGACAGGATCTTGCTCGACCTGCGCACTGTCTTTGAGACTGAAGAGGACGAACTGCTCACGGCGCTTTACACGGCAGTCGGGATTGCCGAGAAGGGTTGACTTGATGACATTCGGAGTGTCGTCCCAAGGATTCACGGATATCATTGACATCACGGAGGAGATTCGTGAGGTCGCGGCCCGCCGTAAGGTGACGGATGGCATCGTCCACGTGTTCGTCGAAGGCTCGACTGCGGCAATATCGACAATCGAGTTCGAGCCGGGTGCAGTTCGGGATCTGAAAGAGGCTCTGGACCGCATTGCGCCGATGGATGGCCGGTACCATCACAATGAAGCCTGGGGCGACGGTAACGGCTATGCCCACCTGCGTGCCGCCTTGATGAAGCCGTCGCTCTCAATTCCGATTGCCGGGGGCAAGCTTCGTCTAGGCACTTGGCAGCAAGTCGTCTTGCTCGACTTCGACAACCGTCCGCGCCGACGGACCGTCCACGTGCAAGTCACCACGAGCGAATAGCTTGACCAAATGCAAATGTGTTGCAAGTGTTCCCAGGGCCGGGCTGCTCTGGCCAAATCTCGGAGGCCTGCTCTCGGTCTCAATCAGTGGCTGGATTGCCCGCAGCCGGAAATCATCCTGAGCACGATCAAGTCGGGCTGTATCCAGAGGTGGAAAATGACCCTAGCAGCCTGGTTCGATTCGTCGGATGCCGCCGAGAGGCTAGAACTCAAAGACGGCGCGACGCGACGTGCGGTGGGCACCCAATCCGTAGTCGGGAGACAGGCTTGTGCTTGACACAGTGTTGCAAAAATGCCGGGAGCGATGATAGGATGTTGTGGGTGAGTATGGTAGCAGGGAAGCTGCTTAGAGGCTTGTCTTCGCGAAACCGGGATTCTGCCCGCAATGAAACTCGCAAGCGATTCAGGGGCCCAGGGTGGAAATATGTGGCCTTCTGCGCGGCTCTCTTGATCGGGCCGTTCGGCTGGTCCGCGACGGCGAAGGAGGCCGTCAGCTGGATTGAATCCTACGACGAGGCACTCCGAGAGGCCCGACGTACGGGCAAGCCGATCTTTCTTGAGTTTCGGTGCGCGCCTTGAAGGGCCGGGAGGGTTTTTGACGCACAGGTTGTGCTGACCGAAGAAGATACGAAACGCGGTCGCCTGCTCCAGCAGTACGTGACGGCTCGCATCACCCGTCTCGACAGGGTTAACATTGGTCTCTTCGAATACGACTGGTACAACACGCTCTACTTCTTCGTGCTAAACAGCGACGAGCAGATCTACCTCCGTTACGGAGGCCGTGACGTGCAGTCTGCCACGACATACCTCAACCTCGAGAGCCTTGAACTTGCGCTCGAGCAAGGCTTGGAATTGCATCGGCGCTACCAAGAAGGCAAGTTGCCCAAGAAGCCTGTTCCGGCGGCTCGGTACCCTCACGAGATTCAGGCGCTCTACGATCTCACGACCAAGAGAGGGCGGTGCGTGGAATGCCACTTGGTGGGTGACATGCAGAATGTCCAGCGCGAGATTGACGGCACGCTTGACAAGCTGCTGCACCTGTACAGAACGCCGGAACTCAAGAGGCTCGGGATAAGCCTCGACATCCCGAAGGGCTTGGAAGTGGCCGGTGCGACGGTTAGCGCGGCGGAAGCGGGACTGCGTGCCGGGGACGTAATCCAGGCTCTCAATGGTTTCCAGGTGTGGACCTTTGGAGACCTGCAGTGGCAATTTGGCAAGGTTCCACATGAGACGTCGCACGTTAACATCACTGTCGAGCGTGCCGGCAAGTCTGTCACCTTTCCATTCACGTTGCCGGACCGATGGTGGTACTCGGATCTCACCTACAGGAATCTGTCAGTCGACCCGAGGGTTTACTTTCGCGCAGAGCCCCTGGCTCGGAGCGAGAAAATAGCATACGGGTTCGCCCCGGATGGCTTCGCCAGCCGGGTCCAATACATTGACCCGCTCGCTGAGTTGCTCGCCAGTCATCAGTTGCAGGTCGGCGACGTCGTTTACGATGTTGACGGCCAGACAAGTGATCCCATCGCCACAACGGCGGATACGTTTATCAAGCTGCGAAAACGCGCCGGTGACGAAGTGACTCTCCAGGTGCTGCGCGGGGAGGATCGATTGCGGCTGGCGCTGAAGACGCAGAGAATGGGATTCAGGAAATGAGAGTGTTGATTCGAACCGCGGTGGCCTTAGTCTTGTCGGCCAGCTTGTGGGCTGGAGATTGGTCAGCGCCAGCTCGTGCTGTGGCACGAGATGGCATGGTCCTGGTGACTTGCCGGACCAGGCTGGCAGGAGACTTCCTAGTGATTGAGCTGGAACCCGCGGATGGCTGGCATGTCTATGCCATGGACAACGAAGCCCGCGCAAAGCAAGCCTTGGCCGGGAAGATGTCGCTCGGAGTCGAGGAGAACACTGAGGTGATCGTCACGGGCGGATTGCAATTGAGTGGCGAATGGTATCAGTCCCAGCCCTTGGACTTCTCGCAGCCGGAACTGCGATGGTATTCGTACGGCTTCGAGGAGAGATCGCTCCTCGCCGCGAAAGTGCGGCGTGGCGAGGAGCCGTGGGCAAAGGTCACTGTACGGGCTCAGGCCTGTGACAGTTCCAGTTGCGTGGGTGTCCAGACGGACATGGAATTGTCCCTGGATGGAGGCAGTGACGCCGCATTCACGCCGGTCGGTCTCGTCCCCGTGCAGGGATCCTAGTCTCGGCCAATTGAATAGCGCGTTCGAGAGACCGACGGCGAGTGGCTCAGGACGACTGGACCGGAGCGCTCTGGAGCGCCGCCGTGTCCAGCATTCTGGGCGGGCGCCTGTTCTTGGTTGCCTGCTCGTACGCGTAGGCTAGTGCGACTAGGCGGGCTTCCGACCAAGCCGGGCCGAAGAACGAGACACCGACGGGAAGGCCCGAGAGGAATCCACCAGGTACGGTCACATGCGGATACCCAGCGCGCGCGGCAGGCGAGGAGCAGCTCCGGAATGTCGACCGGTCGCCATGTACCAGGTCGGTCAACCATGCCGGTCCAGTCGTGGGGGCGAAGAACGCGTCCAGGGTGTGGGCCCCGAGCGTCTCGTCGATTGACCTCCTGGACACGTCTCGGCTGCGGGCAAGCGCATCGGTGTAGTTCCGCTCGGTCAGCGGCCCCTTGTTTGCCGCTGCCTCCAAGATGTCTTGGCCGAAGTACGGCATTTCTTCGCTCCGGTGGTCTTCGTTGAAACGAATCACATCCTCAAGGGTGCGCACCTTGGCTTGCGGCCCCAGGCCTGCCAAGTAGGCGGAGAGATCCGCATTGAACTCATAGAGCATGAGCTCGAATCCGGGTCCGGACGTCGATTCGATTCCCGGCAGGCTTTCGAGGTCAACAAATTCCGCGCCCGCAGCCCGCATGCCTTCAACGGCGTTGTCGAGCAGCGCGTCCATGCCGGCGTGCCGCCCCCAGTACTCGCGCAGCAAGCCAATGCGTGCACCCTGGAGCCCGGCGAGGTCCAAGAAAGCGGTGTAGTCTGGCTGGGCTCCTTTGACCGCGCCCGCGGTTACCGGATCCCGTGGGTCGAGTCCGGCCAGGGGTCCCAGCATGGTCGCAGCGTCCTCGACGGTCCGTGCCATCGGTCCCGCCGTGTCCTGCGTGTGCGCGAGCGGAACGATGCCTGATCGCCCGACCAGGCCGACTGTCGGCTTGATTCCGACAATGCCGTTGATTGAGGCAGGGCATACAATCGAGCCGTTCGTTTCCGTGCCGATGGCGAGCGGGGCTAGCCCAGCCGAAACAGCGACCGCTGAACCCGAACTCGAACCGCACGGATTCCGGTCGAGAGCGTAAGGGTTCAGCGTCAGGCCGCCTCGCCCACTCCATCCGCTAGTGGACTGCCGGGAGCGGAAGTTGGCCCATTCGCTCAGGTTCGTCTTGCCGATCAACACTGCTCCGGCTGCCCGGAGGCGCGCTGCGACCCACGAGTCCCGCTCCACTCCAGAGTCCACCAGAGCCAAAGACCCCGCCGAGGTCTGCATGCTGTCTGCCGTGCCGACGTTGTCCTTGAGTAACACCGGGATGCCGTGCAGTGGGCCCCGGATCCGGCCGGCCTGTCGGTCCGCGTCAAGAGCCTGGGCGTCGGCCAACGCGTCTTGGTTGATCTCAATGACAGAGTTCAGCGTAGGGCCGCTCCTGTCAATGGCGCCAATTCGATCGAGGCAGGCTTCGCAGAGCGAGTGCGATGTCCAGCGGCCGGACTCGAAACCGCTGCGTAGCTCGCCCAACGAGATCTCGGACAGTTCCTCTGACGGGGATGGCATCGAGACTGCCGGCCGCTGCGGGTCCGAGCAGCCGGCCAGCCCGGCGATGGCGCCTGCTCCGGTCGCTCGTAGCATGTCACGGCGACTCAGAGACTCGCTTCCAGTGTTCGCCATGCGGTCTATCGTACAGCCTAAGAGACCGTTCCAGGTGCCCGGTGTCGAAGCAGCAAGTCACTTGATCCGGGGGAAGAACGGTTGCTTACCAAGTCGGCGGCTCTGAGTGCGAGCCCGGGTCTAACGGCAGTTGGACCGGGCGTTGCTGGCGGAACGACTGGTACGATGCCTGCACGATTTCGAGCGCTTTGTACCCGTCTTCCAGGCTCGCTGCGGGAGAGGCGCGTCCGGCAATTGCATCGAAGAAGTTCCGGAACTGGTCTTCGAATGTCTTGCGGCGCGGCGGCCAGATATCGATCCAGCCGGGCTCGAGGTCGCTCCACCAGCGGGATGGCCTTGTCCAAGCAAGCAGCTCGGGCGGCAGGCGAGCTGCCGGATCGTCATCGATGTATACCGATACCGGGGCGGATTGGAACGGTGCCGTGATGAAAGAGCTGCATCCCACGGTTGCCCTGGTGCCGTAGAGCATTAGTGGCGAGGTGAAGGCTCGGGAGAATCGGTGCCAACTCAATGACCCAAGAGCCCCCGACGCCATCTTCACGGTCAATACGACGCTGTCGTCCATGTTGTGGCTTTCCAGTACCGATGCCATTTCGCATGACACCGAGTCGATGTTGCCGAACAGATCCCGCACTTGGTCGATGCGGTGCTGTCCGACATCGATCAACGTGAAACCGCCACCTTGACGGGCGTCGAACCGGTAGTTCTTCAACCCGCCCGGGATCACCTCCAGTGGTTCCGAGATGATTCCGCTAAACGCGCGGACATCGCCGAGGACGCCACATGCAATCAGCCGCTTGACGCAGTTGTGCTCCGAACTGAACCGGTGATGGAATCCGACTTGGACAATCTTGCCCGTGCGGTGGGCGGCATCCGCCATGGCTCGAGCGTCGTTCAAAGTCAGGGCGACCGGCTTTTCGCACAGCACGTGACGTCCAGCTTCCAGCGCGCATTGCGTCTGCTCTCGGTGGAAGGCGTTGGGGGATGCGATTAGGACTGCCTCGGCACGGTCGGTGGTGATTGCCTCTTCCGCAGTCGAAGCTACATGCGGAATGGAGAAGGTCTCGGCTGCGGTCGCCGCCGCTGTCGAGGACGGGTCGTACACGCTGACGGCTTGCCCACCGGCGGCTCGGAGCGCTGGCAGGTGGCGGGCGAGCGTGACAGCGCCTGCCCCGATGACTGCGATGGATCGCTGATTTGATTCCATGGTGATATTGCGTTGATGGGGGCCTGCTCGGGTCACCGGCCAGAGGTCGCGTCGAATGCGTTCCGGTCGGAAATCAAGGTCTTGGCGAACTGGGAGTGCCTAGTAAGGTAGACTCGAATTTCAGTTGGCCGGGCCTCTGCCCGAACGAGTCACAGCAACTTGCACAAGTACATCATGATAGGCCCCCAGGGGGCAGGGAAGTCCACGCAAAGCCGCATGCTGGCTGCGCGCTTCGACCTCGTACATATCTCGGTAGGCCGGATCATCCGCTGGCATCTGGAGCACAGGACCAAGCTCGCGTCCACAATTCAGACGATCCTTGACTCGGGCAAACTGATTCCCGACGAGATTGTGCTCGATGTGGTGCGCCGTCGTATTCGACAGCACGACTGGAACTATGGCTTCGTTCTCGATGGGTTTCCTCGCACCCTGGTACAGGCTGAGTTTCTCTGGCAGAACTGGGACATTGACCGAGTGATCTACATCGAACTTCCCGAGGACCTCGTTTTCGAGCGTGTGTTCACGCGTGGAAAGGAGGGATGGGGGTCAGGCTACACGAAGCGAGCGGACGCGGATCCGCAAGCACTGCGGAGGCGGATGCGCAACTATCATCGTCGGACGCAGCCGCTGCTGAAGCTCTATAGCGACTTAGGAATGCTGGTCAACATTGACGGAAACATGTCAATTTCCGGCGTGTTCTCCCGGATCACGAATACCCTGGGCCTCCGCGAGGGACCTGTCTAGTCGCAACCGGCATCGACTCAGGATCGTGGGCGAACTAGAGTTGCTTGGATCGTGACCACTCGTACTGCACTTCCCCGTCCACGTCGTGGTGGCGGAAAACGATGCTGCTTACGTCTAGGACCCTGCTGACGGTTGCCGATACGAATCCGCCACCCACTCGGTGGAATCGATGGTACCCATCGTTCTCGCCCGGTGTGCCGCCTGCATGTTCGTCGCTCGCGGGACCACTTGAGAATTCATGAAGTCCCGTTCCCGGATGCACAGAGTGATACTGCCAGTGTCTGTCGCCGCAGGCGACGAAGAAGTTGTCGGGCAGGTTCTGTGTAAACCACGCTCTCATTTCGTCACCTTCGTGACTGAAGTTCTCGTTTGCATGGTTGTCCGACTTGTTGCCGCGATCCGGCCCGACGATCGGCGTCGGGCTGATCAGCACTTTCCAATCCGCGTCGCTGGCAAGCAGGGTTTCCTTTAGCCACCTTTTCTGGTCCTCACCCCAGATGGTCTTCGCCGGACCGTCCTCCATCGGATTCGGGGAGCGGAAATCGCGGCCTTCCACGACCCAGATCTGAAGGCCCTTGCCCCAGCGAAACGTGCGGTAGGGCAGATCACTCATCGGGACTTGCTCTGCGTAGACTTGGAGGCCCTGTTCCCAATTGAACGTTCCCATGTACTCGCGCGACATGCCTGGCCAGTTGTCGTTGTGGTACGAGTCGTGATCGTCTTTCTCCCAGTAGCCGGGGTGGCTGAGGTGGAATCGACGCAGTGTCGGGAAGCTATACATCCGGTGCCAATGGAAGCGCGCCAAGTCGATCGACGTGGCAAGCGGCGCGTCGCTGTCGTAGTAGACCGTGTCTCCCGTTGGCACGATAAACGAGGGAGCGAGTTCCACCATGGAGCGATAGATCTTGAACCCCTCGGGGTCATCGTGGTCTCGGTTCGCTTGGCCCGTGACGACGGTGAATGTCACGGTTGCATGTTCCTCGGCCGGCGGGGCGGTTTCGAAGCGCCCGTTCAAGGGTTTGTGCTGCGTGGTTCCTGCGAGGTCGCCGGATTGCACTTCGAAGTAATAGGCCGTTCCGGGCTCCAGTCCTTCGAGACGGAAATGCTTCGTGAAATCAGTGCTGGCATCGACCTCGAACCAATCGGTGACGACCGGATCGAAGAAATTGACGTTGTTGTCATAGCGCAGTCGGATGCGGCCCTCTGCGCCGGGAGCGGATCCCTGTAAGTTCTTGGGGTCAAGCTGTATAATTTCTTCGCCCGGTGGGGTCTTGTCCGGTCTCCCTTTGACGACAAGTCCGTCTGCCCTGCGCTCTGCAGCGGCGGTGAGCCGAGTCCAGATCACGGCAGAGTCGGACGACACCTCACCCACCTTGACCCCTGTGGCCTGCCGAGATTCCTCGATGTAGGTGATGCTCTCCCCGCAACCGATGAGAATGGCAGCGCAGCACGCCGCCGACAATATGTAACGCATCGGCGAATATTCTATCGCAGTGTCGAGGATCGAAGGCGCGCCACCTGCCGTTCGAGCGACCGAACCCTGTCTAGCATCGCTCGTTGTCCCATACCATCGCAGTCGCAGTTGCTGGGGGAGTCTTCGAGCCGGATCACTCTCACCTCAAGCCGGTCCAGCTTGGCTTCCGACTGCAACGAGAGTCGATCAGGTTGACTGGCCTGCTGACTCTTTCCTTCAGCTCTCGCCACGCGGTCTTCGATCGCCTCGATGCGATCCTCGATTGCCGCTAGCCGGTCGTCCAACGTCATCGGCCGGGTCGGGCGTTGCTGACCGCTTGCGATGATCACCAGGGCTAGCGCTGACAGGGCCGTGAGAATAGCTTTCGTAGCAAACATCGCAACCTCGACGTTAAGTGTCGCACAGCGGTATGAACGACATACCGAACGTTATCGGACTGGTGCCAGAGGTGTTTGGCTTCCGTCCGGCAAACGAATTAGTCCTCTAGGCGCTCTAGTGGATACTCAGCATCCGGTCGATCGCCGTACGCGCCAGGTTCGCCGTGCTGGCTTCCACTGTTACCTCGATACGATCGTTCTCAAGGGATACAAGGAGCTTCTCGAGGGTATTCATCTTCATGTATTCGCAGACTGCGTCCGGACTGACCGGATGGAACATCTTCTCAGGTATCTCGCGGCGCAGGCGGTAGACCATGCCCAGTTCGGTCCCGACGATGAATTCACGCGCAGGAGAGGACTCGGCGTGACGGATCATGCCCTCTGTGGACAGGAAGAATGCCTTTTGGTACGGCGAATTGCCCTGCATGACCTTGGCCATGCAATGGGATGCGCAGCCGCACTCCGGGTGGATCAGCAACTCGGCGTCGGGATGGCGGTCGAATGCCTCTTCCAGTGCAGTCTCGCCGATCTTGGCATGAACGTGGCAGCAGCCGTCGTACAAGTCAACTAACGAGCCGTCCACAACTTCGCTTTGGGCGATCGAAACCGATCCCAGGAATTTGTCCGGCAAGAACAGAATCCGTTTGCCGGGATTGTTCGCAGCGGCGTGATCCAGGACACGGGACGCGTTTCTCGAAGTGCAGATGTAGTCGCTCAAAGCCTTGGTGGCGGCGTCCGTGTTGACGTAGGAGATGACGATGCCGTCCGGGCAGGTCTGCTTCCATCTACGGACCCGGGCATGGTCGATGGATTCAACCAGCGAGCATCCAGGCTTGTCGGGCATGTACACCTTCATCCGGTCCCCGACGATGGTCTTGGCTGTCTCGCCCATGAACCAGACTCCGCAGAAGTCAACGCGCGGGGAGTCTTGGCGCGCGACGAAATGGCTCAGTCCCAGCGAATCTCCGACTTCCGCTGCCACCTCCTGCAGTTCGGGAAACTGATAGTTGTGAGCCACGATCAGGGACTGCTTGTGTTCGGCGAGTTCGCGCACCCTACGTGAAATGTCGACTAGATGGCTGGTGTACTCTCGCGTGTAGCGCCCCGGATACAGATCCCCTGCGGCGCCGTTGAACGTGTCGTACCAGCGTTCAACCGGAAGTCGTTGCATGGTGCTTTTCTCCGGCATGTCGATCGCCTAGCATTCCTAAGAGAGGAAGCATCATTCCAGTCTCCAAGTCAGACTTGAAACGATTTCCCGCAACCGCAGCTCTTTTCCGCATTGGGGTTCTTGAATAGGAACCGCTGCTCCAAGAGGGTGTCCACGTAGTCGAGTGTCATGCCATCGAGGAACTGGTAGCTTTTGGGATCGACACACAGCCGAACACCCTCCACCTCGAATACGTTGTCACTCACACGCGGGTTGCGCTCGTACCGGAACTTGTACTGGAGCCCGGAACATCCACCGCCGATCACACCTAGGCGCATGAGGCCGCCAGGGTTCTCGGTGGCAAGCATCCCGCGGATTCTCTCCGTAGCGTTGGGCGTGACTTCGATCATCGCTGTTTCCCATGATACTCCGATTCAATCGTAAGCAGTGCGGAAACGGGCCGGACCGGCGCGTGAGCGACACGGAGGGTGGTGAGACCGCGATCGCCTGGATGCCGATAGAAATAGGGGCTTCCCAGTACAATGGGCCTAGCCAGAAGCGAGCATGCTCATTGACAGGTATCACCGGCAGTTGCAGGATCTTCGGATCTCCGTCACAGATCGCTGTAACTTGCGTTGCACCTACTGCATGCCGCTCGACCAGTACGATTGGCTCGCGCGGGACCAGATCCTCAGCTTCGAGGAGATTGGCCGCCTAGTCCGGATCTTCGCCGGGCTAGGAGTCAGCAAGTTGCGCATCACTGGAGGTGAGCCCCTCCTCCGAAACGGCTTGCCCGAACTCGTGGGAATGCTGGCCGGCATTGACGGAATCGAGGACATCTGCCTCACCACAAACGGCCTTCTCCTTGCCGATGCGGCAAGTGATCTGCGGCGGGCCGGTCTGCATCGCGTCACGATTAGTCTCGATTCGATCGATCCGGATACATTTCTGCGGATGGCGCAGCGCGGGCGCTTGGACTCGGTGCTTGCCGGGATCGCCGCGGCGAAGGCGGCGGGTCTTGGCCCGATCAAGATCAACACGGTCGTCGAGCGAGGGGTGAACGACCAGGAGATACCCCGACTGCTTGAATTTGCGAGGGCGGAAGGCTTCGAGATTCGCTTCATCGAGTACATGGACGTTGGGAATGTCAATGAGTGGACCGCCAAGAAGCTGGTGACAAAGGCGGAGATTCTGGCCCGCATCTCCGAGAGCCATCCTTTCGAGCCCGTAGTGTCGGAGCGGGGAAGCGCCCCGGCCGTGCGGTACCAATTCACGGACGGGATCGGTGGGTTCGGTGCAATCGCTTCCGTCACGGAGCCGTTCTGCGGTGACTGCACTCGCGCCAGGCTCACTGCTGATGGACGTTTGGTCACGTGTCTGTTCTCTCCGCACGGTCACGACCTCAAAGTGATGCTGCGGACTTCGGCGGCAGATCGCGAACTGTCCAAGGCTATTGCTTCCGTCTGGGACGGACGGAAGGACCGATACTCCGAAGAGCGTCTTGTGGCGATCTCGTCCAAAGACGGCTACCGGCCTGACTCGGTGCGGAAGATCGAGATGATCAGCCTTGGAGGGTAGGGGCCCGCTGGCCAGGCGTCATACGTCTTGATGGCACTCGAAGTGGCGGTCAAGCGCGTGCTTGTTGGCGTCGGACATATGCTTGGAGTACTCCTGCATTTCACCTGCCGGCATGGGCTTGAAGTTCCGAGCGGCTGCCGCGTTCTCCCGCAGGAACTCGAGGGTGGGCATGCCCACGACGGCGACCGCTACCGAGGGCAGGGACCAGGCGTATTGCAGTAGGCGAGCAATGTCCGACTTACCCGGACCGTCTCCGACAAGTGTTTTCTGGCCGGTGGCCTTCATTGCGAGCACGCCCATGTCCTTCTCGATCGCGACCGGCAGGGCGACAGCCTCGAAGCTGTCTTCGGGCGGGGTTGCGACCGCTTCCCGGGAGTTCCGGCTACGGCCTTGCTTCGCAGCGTTCAGTGCCATCTGGGTGCAATCGAAGTCGTGCCTCTGAAGCGCTAGGGCAAGCACGTCGGGATAGGTGTGGCTCGTGATCCCGATAAACCGGCAGACCTCTTCCTCGCGTAGCTTCTGGATTGCTCGCAACGAGCCGGCTTCGATCGCTTCCAGGTCGTCCTCGTCGCCCAGGCTATGGATGTGAATCAGGTCGATGTGGTCGGTCTGGAGCCGCTTCAAGCTCGTCTCCGTTGCGCGCATGGTCTCGTCGTAGTCCCGGACCCGGACTTTCGTAGTCAGAAACACCTGGTCACGACGGTCCGCCATGACTTTGCCGACCCACGTCTCGCTGTCACCGCCTCCATAGGACTGCGCGGTGTCGAGGTAGGTGATTCCGAGGTCCAGTGCGAGGTTAATCGCGTCTACTCCCTTCGCCTCGTCCTCGTACATGGAAAGTCGGCTCCCGCACCCCAATGCCAAGATCGAAGGACTTTCGCCCGTGCGGCCCAGCGGGCGGGATGGCAGAATTCCCTCAGGTAAAGACTCGCTGGAGAGTTCCTGCTCCCCGGAACGGCATCCGACGGCTGCAACAGCCGTGCCTCCGAGGAAATGGCGTCGCGTCAGTTCACTTGGCATTGTGCTGATCCTCCTTGCAGGCCCACTATACGCCCCCCCACCCTCGTTTGTTCAGGAATGTCGTGTTGCGGATTGTCCTTGACATCGATCGGGTAGCGACCTCGCTCCCTCAGCCTCGGGCTTGCCCGGTTCTCGGCTGGTTCGCGTACGGGGACCGGGAGAGCCCCGCATATAATGCCCCGTATGTCCGATACCAACTCCAGATTGCGCTCCCAAGACTGGTTCGGCCGCAACGACAAGCTAGGGTTCATTCACCGTTCATGGATGCGATCCGAGGGATTTCCGGGAAGCGTGTTTTCGGGCAAGCCGGTTATCGGGATCTGCAATTCATGGTCCGAACTCACGAATTGCAATGCCCACCTGCGACAGGTTGCCGAAGCTGTCAAGCGAGGGGTCTGGTCAGCCGGTGGGTTCCCGTTGGAATTCCCGACGATTTCGTTGGGCGAGCCGTTCATGCGGCCTTCGACGATGATGTTCCGCAACCTGATGGCGATGGATGTGGAAGAATCGATTCGCGCGAACCCCATGGACGGTGTCGTCCTGCTTTGCGGTTGCGACAAGACAACTCCAGCCCAGCTGATGGGAGCCGCGAGCGCGGATCTTCCCTCGATCTTCGTCACTGGAGGGCCGATGCTCAAGGGCATCTGGCGCAACAAGGAAATCGGATCCGGAACCGATGTCTGGCACTACTGGGACGAGTTGCGGGCCGGTCGAATCAGCCAGGAGGACTGGTGCGAAATGGAGTGCGCAATGTCCCGTTCGGCGGGGCACTGCATGGTCATGGGCACGGCGTCGACAATGACCAGCCTCACCGAGGCGCTGGGCATGACTCTGACGGGATGCGCCAACATTCCAGCCGTGGACTCGCGCCGCTACGAGATCGCTCACCGAAGCGGCGAACGAATCGTCGAGATGGTACGCGAAGACCTCCGACCGTCAACCATCCTGACTCGCAAGGCCTTGGAAAATGCGGTTCGCGTTGACATGGCGATCGGAGGTTCGACGAACGCCATCATCCACCTCAAGGCGCTGGCCGGGCGGCTTGGCATTGACTTCCCGCTAGAACGGTTCGACGAGATCTCGCGCGAGACGGCGGTGGTTGCCAACATCCAGCCGTCCGGCAAGCATCTGATGGAGGACATGTACTACGCCGGGGGCATTCCGGTCGTGATGAGCGACCTTCTGGACCAGCTCCACGGCGATGCGATCACCGTTACTGGCCAGACCGTAGAGCAAAATGTAGCCGGTGCGGAGTGCCACAACCGGGAAGTGATCCTTCCGATGGGAAGGGCCTTGCAATCAGAAGGCGGGACGATAGTGCTCAGTGGCAACCTTTGCCCTCGAGGCGCGGTGCTCAAAACGAGCGCCGCGTCGCCCGAGTTGCTGCAGTACACTGGGGAGGCGGTCGTGTTCGAGGACCACGAGGATCTGATGCGCAGAATCGACTCGTCCGGCCTGGAGGTCGACGCCGCGTCTGTTCTGGTGCTCAAGAACGCCGGCCCGATCGGTGGTCCCGGCATGCCCGAATATGGCAACCTGCCCATTCCCGCGAAACTGCTCAAGAAGGGGGTGAGAGACATGGTGCGCGTTTCGGATGCTCGCATGAGCGGGACCAGCTACGGGACAGTCGTGTTGCATGTGGCACCGGAGTCAGCGGCCGGAGGGCCGTTGGCGTTGGTTCGGACGGGCGACCGCATACGATTGGACACGCGAGGCCGCAGGCTCGATCTCTTGATCAACGAGGAGGAGTTCGAGCGACGCCGGAGCGAGTGGCAGCCGAGGGCAGCGCATTACGACCGGGGTTACGGCAAGCTCTATCTCGAGAACGTGCTTCAGGCTGACGAAGGTTGCGATTTCTCGTTTCTGAAGCGGACAACTGGCATTCCGAGCAAGCTTCCTCTCGCCTTTTGAAAGGACCTAGGGACGCTCAGGGGAACCACCTCCGGTCGTCATTTTGCCCGGCCATACTGGATCGCTAGCGCCCGCTGACGGATTGATCTGCCGGGCAAGCTGCATCAGGGTCGGGACGCCAGCGAAGAGACGGTGGCCCAGGCCGTTCTCGATCTAGCGTCGGGGGCACTTGATGAACCGGGCTATAGCTCGTTCCAGAGGGCACACTGCAAAGCGAACTCAACGACCGCCACCTGACACGTATCTCCTAACGAGTGCTTGCCAGAAAACCCCGTTTTTTCGGGGACACCGATTTGCGGTTGCGTGATTGCGGGTCTGGGTTCACGTCGAACCCGCTTTTCCCGACGCGACAAGAGGCGTTGGAGCCCGGTCAAGGGCAGAGGAACTGGGTGATCACGTTCCGCTGACGCAGTTCGCCCGGCCGTCTGCCGCCGCAGACCGCGAGTCGGAAGCGGTTCCGCTCCCGTCAGCCCGATCCGGTCCAGATTCGCCGCGGCCACGGCCAGCGCCACCGTCCGCTGGAACCCGTCCTTGCCGTGCGTGCGCACGCGATCCAGACCCCGCCGCTTCAAGTGGTTGAGCGCTGACTCCACCGCTGGATGCTGCTGCCGCACCTTGACGAACTCCTCCGCGCTCTCGCGCTCCTTGTCAGGGCCGCTCAGCCACCCCTTCCGTGGCAGCGCGTTCAGCGCGGCGGGGATGTCGTCCCTGGATTCGGGGTCGACTCGATATCGGCGATATCGGCCGCTCCCAGCTACGGTTGCAGGCTCAGCGCGCTCCTCATGAGGCTCCTTGAGGCGAGCTGTCGGCGAATCGAGGCGGAAATCCCCCGTTTTCCGCTGACACACGTTCGATTCCGCTCGCTCAGATCAACCTTAAAGTCAATTATATCAAATTCTTAACTGTTTTTCTGGCAAGCACTAACTAACGCATTAACACAATCGAGTACGTTCATAGTTCAAGGTTGATGGGGGCCCGCCGGAATGGCTTGGCTTCCCACACAGCCAAGGGCCGCAATGATGAGCCGATGGTCTTGTGAGCTGCGCGCAGCCGGATTTCAGCACATCGGCTCGGCCCGCTGCTCTCGTTGCGGACGTCTAGGTCCGTCTCAGCCGCTTCCAGACCTTGCGAATCAGTACCGGGACCCCGACTAGTAGCAAATAGGGGAAAACAGCGTACAGGATCACGACCGGTGGGCCGAGCAATCCGCCGACGAGGCTGCCAAGCACGGCGAACGGCGATGCGATGATGGTGGCCGCTATCAAGAAGGTCCGCCACCGGCCTTCGCACCCTCGGAGCAGGCGCTGGACCAGCAGTCCGATCAGCAAACCACTGACGAAGAAGAGAACGAGCCCGATGGCCATTCCCAGGACCATCTCGACTACTTGCACAGGGTCTTGTAGTTGAGCCGTAGACCCGAATCTCACTAGGGCCAAGGCGATTTGGACTGCGCAGAGAACAATCCCGAAGATCACGGGAACGCGCCAGTAGGCCCACCGCCTTCTCGAACTCGCGGCAGGCGATCCGGGCCTGCCTGGGGGCAGGTGGTCGGGACGTGAGCCCGTCACCGATTCAGTTCCTTCTCATCACCGATGCAGCAGTTGTTTGGCGATCGTTTGCAACTGCATGTTCGAGGTGCCTTCGTAGATGGTGCCGATCTTGGCGTCGCGATATAGTTTCGCAACCGGATAATCCTCGGTGAAGCCGACTCCGCCGAAGAAATCGACGCATTTGGCGGTGACCCGGACGGCCATTTCAGTCGCGTAGTATTTTGCCATTGCCGCGGCCTGGAGGAACTCCTCCCCCTGATCCTTGAGCCGGGCTGCGTTCCACACAAGCAGCTTAGCAGCCTCGACTTGGGTGGCAAGGTCAGCGGCTTGAAACTGGATGCCTTGGAAGTCTGCGAGGGGCTTGCCGAACTGCTCCCGCTCCCGGAGGTACTGCAGGGCGTGCCCGAGCGCGCCCTCCGCCACACCGACCATCTGGGCTCCAATGGCAATGCGTCCTTCGTTCAACGTCTTGATCGCGATTCGATAGCCCTTGCCGATTTCGCCTAGCACGTTCTGAGCAGGTACGAGACAGTTGTCGAAGAGTAATTCGCAGGTCGAGGAAGCTCGGATTCCCAGCTTGTCTTCCTTCTTGCCGACAGTGAAACCGGGAAACCCCTTCTCCACGAGGAACGCGGTGATGCCGCGGTGTCCGGCCGCAAGGTCGGCGTTGGCGAAGACGAGGAACAAGCCCGCCTCCTTGGCGTTGGTGATCCAGAGCTTGCGACCGTTGAGCAGGAAATCGTTGCCGCGCTTGTCTGCCCTTGTTCGCATGGCGAAAGCGTCGCTGCCCGAACCCGCCTCCGATAGCGCGTAGCTGCAAACGAGGTTCTCGCATGTCCGGGGCAGGAACCGTCGCTTCTGCGACGAGTTCGCCCATCGTAGAATCGCATTGATGACCAAGGTGTTCTGCACGTCGACAACGACAGAGACCGACGGATCCACCCTCGACAGCCCTTGGATGGCGAGCACAGCGTCGAAGAAAGTCCCGCCCTGGCCGCCATACTCCTCAGGGACCTCGATGCCCATCAGGCCGAATTCGAACAGCTTGGCTACGATGTCGGCACGGAGCTCGCCAGCTCGGTCCATCGCCCGGACATGCGGGCGGATTTCCTCCTCGGCGAACTCGAGCACGGAGTTCAGGAACATGCCCTCTTCTTCGCCGAGGCACGACAGCGCTGGCGGTTGGGTCATCGGGCTCCGCGAGTTGGGGCCATATCTCCGGCAGGATCCTCGACCTTGACTTCGTCATCGAGGGTTCCCGGGAGATACACAATCAGGCCGCAACTCTCGCAGGTGAAAATGCTATCTGTGAGGTGCCGCAAGTCCTGGAGGAACTTTGGACGAACGCGGACGTGGCAAGCATCGCAACTTTCGTTGACTACCGATGCCACGGCGCTACCTCTCGCCTTGCGAATGCGCTCATAGGTGTTCATGGTTGAAGCGGAGACTTGCGAAGCCAATGCGCTCCTAGCTGACTGCTTCTCGGTGCGTTCCCGCTTGTCTGCTTCGATTCGCGAGGAAGCTAACTCGACATCTTTGGCGACTTTCGCCTCTTCCACCTTCAAGTCTGCGCCGGCCTTCGAGACGTTCGCTTGCAGAGTCTCTGCCTGCTCCATGGTCTCGAGGATCCGCTCCTCGAACTGGTCGATGGCGTCCTTGCAGAACTGAATCTCGTGCTGGAACGCGCGAAACTGCTCGTTCGTCCTTGCCCCGTTCATCTGGTCCTGGAGTTTTGCGATCTTTTGCTTGTGATCGCTGACCTGGCTTTCAAGGTGGCGATGTTCCTTGCTGTTCTCGGCGAGGACAGCCTCCGTTCGCGCCAGCGCATGCCTGTGGGCATCCAGCCGAGCCTTGATCGAAGCTACATGCTTGGGGAGGTTGTGTATCTCACGCGCCAGATCACCAATTCGCTGGTCCAGTGCTTGGATATCTAGGAGCGCGGAAATCTCGGAAGGCATTTCCTAAGGGGCCGTAAGGCAGATTTTATCACGCGCCACGCGGATTCCCTGGGACGTGCCCAATCAGTGCGTCAGCACCACCCCAACCGACAAAGCGGATGGCACGGGGCAGGACTTCGGCACTAAGTGGCAATTCTCCCAGCGCCTCGCCGTCGATCTCGGCAAGCACGGCTTCATCCGAGGTCGCCGTGACGGTCTTGACCCGGTAATGGCGACACTGCGAATGGGAATGGATCTTGCCGGAATACAGGATCGGCATGGCCCGCAGAAACTCCACGAAGGGAACTTCCTTGATGACAGTCACCTCCAGATGGCCTGAATCCAGCTCTGCCAACGGGCAGGGAAGCATGCCGCCGCCGTGGTATCCCCCATTGCCGAGCACGACCTCCATGATTCGTACTGGTTCGCTGGGGGGATTGCCGTCGAGCGACAGACTAACAGCCTTCGGACGGAATCGCAGGAATGAGAAAGTCGTCGCCCACAGGAATGAGGCTGTTCCGCTATAGGGCGTGAGGAAATTGTTCTTTCCCGCTACCGCTACTTCGCCCCCTAGCCCGAAACTTGCGACATTGATGCAATGCCGCTCGATGATTCCCCCGGCATGGCCGGTGAGCCGCACCTTGCACACGTCGATGCGCCGTGGTTTGCCGTTGGCAATTGCCTCGATAGCGGCCCGGGGCGATTGTGGGACTTGCGCGGATCGCCGAAAGTCCCCTCCCGTTCCAAACGGAATTAGCGCGAGCACCGCCTCCGGAGACACGGCGTCCCCGTTGGAGAAGAATCCGTTGACGACTTCGTTAAGTGTCCCGTCACCGCCAGTCGCGATGACTAGATCCGCGCCGCCTTCGAGTGCGTTCCGAGTGAGCTCTATAGCGTGTTCGGGGGCTTCCGTGAATCGCGCATCGACCGGTCCGAGCGCTTCCTCGATCGCTGGGCGCAGATCTGTCCATCGACGCTTGGCTTTCCCGCTTCCAGCCTTCGGGTTCAGAATGACGCAGGGCTTGCGGAATCGGCGTTCGCTCATGAATCTCTTCAGGGCGTGTCAGTCCACCCGGGCCTGCCACCGCATCGCATGCAGCGTGCCTTGCTGAAGATCTCGTCCCAGTCTCCGTCTTGTGCAGTGTAGTCCAGGATGCAGCGGAGCGCCTTGTCCCGTCCAGGAAGGCTATATCTCTTCGCTGCCTCGTCCAGCATGGCGAGCAGGTCCTGCTGCACTTGGAATGTGGTTTCTTGCTTTCGTCCAGCCATCGTGTGTTCCTTGTTCTCCTCTAGGCGGCCCCCGACGATCTCAGATAGGCGATCGTCTCTTTCAGGGTGTCGTCGGCCGCTCGTGTGACGAATCCGATGTCGCGTTGCGCCTTGGCTGCGTTGCAGTACCAGAAAAGTGTCGACATCTTCACAGTGGCATCATCGAGTTCGAATACCCTCCCGGCCAACGGATAAAGCCGGCGTAGAGCTGCTGCACCGAATCGGGCTGCTCTGTCGGGGAGTTGAATTCCCGGTCCCGAAACCCCGGCGATCCGGGCGGTCTTTGAAATCCACTCCCGAAATGTCAGATTCTCGCCTGCCAAGAGGTACCTCTCGCCGACAGCGCCATCGCGCATCGCGCCGATCAAGCCGGCCGCCGCGTCCCGGACATCGACCAAGCTGAGGCCTCCCGATGGGATGGTCTTGATCTGTCCCTTCAGGAAGAGACGCACATCGTTGGTCGAAGACAGTCGATCGTCTCCAGGGCCAAGGAGCAGGCTTGGATTGACCACCGTGATCGGCAGATTGCGGTGGCCGCAGTACCACAGCGCCTGCTTTTCCTGGTAAATCTTGCTCAGGTAGTAAGGCCACTCATGGACGAGGGCCTGCTTGTAACCCGACTCTTCGGTGTGCTCGATGGCATCCCGGCTGACCGCCACAGTGCCGGATGACGAAACCAAAACGCATCGGCGCGGCCCCTTCTTGAGCATTGCTTCGCAGAGGTTTCGCGTGCCATCCACGTGAGTGCGGTATGCCTGCCACGGCTCCTTGGGGTTGCGGTCCACAGCGCCAGCCAAGTGATAGACCTGATCGACTCCGTCCAAGGCCGCTTCCACATCGTTGCGATTGGTGATGTCGCCGCGAAAGCTCTCGATCCGGACATCGTCGATGTCTGGAAACTCACCTCGGCTGAACGCTCTGATCCGTAACTGTTGATCCGATTCCTCAAGTAACCGAACCAAGTGCTTGCCGAGAAATCCGCTGGCGCCTGTGACAAGTACCGTTTGCATCGAACAAGATTTGTTCCGACTGTGCCGCTCAACTCCTGGCGATCCGCACGGAGCCCTCTGGATACGCTCCTACCTATCCGGAACCGCCAATCAAGCGGTCTCCGCTCGCCGCTCAGCGTGGCCACAAGAGCCTAACGATCATACACCAGGGAGGTCTGTTAGCCCGGTTGGCCGATTGCCCCCTAAGCGACTTCGTCTACACCAATGGCCGCGCATGGGCTGGATCGGCGAGCTACCGATGCAGCGCCGCAGCCGTCTGAACCGGCCGGGTCGCCCGGCACCTATGCCCGGCGGTTGCGAACTCGATTCTCGAGCACGCCGATGCCCGTGACTTCGACTTCGCACACATCGCCGTGTTTCATGGCACTGGTCGCTCCGGGAGTCCCTGTGAAGATTACGTCCCCAGCTTGCAAGCCAACGTATTGGCTGATGAAGCTGACAATCTTCTCAGGCTTGAAAAGCAGATCGCTGATCTTCTGCTCCTGCTTGGTTTCTCCATTCAGACGCAAGCTGATATCGGATTCCATGTAGTCGAGGCCTACGGCGATCGAAGGGCCCATTGGCGCGAAGGTGTCAGAGCCCTTGGCACGCCACCATTGGAGATCTCCTTCCTGCCAGTCACGTTCGGAAACGTCGTTGCCGCACGTATACCCCAGAATGTGGTCTGGAGCTTGGCTCTCCTCGATTCGCCTCGCGTTCTTGCCGACAACGATGACGAACTCTGCTTCGTAGTGCATGTTCTTGGAGCCGGGCGGGATGACGATCGGATCTCCCGGGTTCTGAAGCGATGTCGTCGGCTTGTAGAAAATCTCGGGATTCTTCGGCTCCGGCCTGTCTCCGAGGTGGCTCTTGTAGTTCAGTCCCACAGCGAACACCTTGGGTGGGCGAATCGGGAAGAGAAGCTTCACGTCCGCAGCAGCGACCTCGTCGCCCGTGCGCTTGCGATCTCCCATTAGCGACCCTTCGATCGGATAGATCGTCTTGCCGTCGAGCTCGCCGAATGTCTGCTTGCCCTCCCCCTTGCGGAAGCGTACGTAGTGCCGTACGTTCGAAGCGGCGCGTAGACCGGGCAGCATGGCCGAGGCCACTGCGGCCCCGGCAAGTAAATTGCGTCTCGTCATGGACATTGGCAGTCCTCCTAATGGCAAATACTAGCACCAAGGACGAGGGAATGCATCGATTTTTTGGCGGACACAGGCGAATTGTTCCCGCTTGCAATGGACTGGACGCCCTCCGCAAGGCTGTCACGCGGCTTCTCCATCCCATCCAGTAGCGCAGTACCATTTATCTTGATGCGCCTGTGGCGAGTCGTAGCATTGGGTGCGTGCGTTTCTTGGTCGCAGCAAATGTGGGCGGAAGCTCCAGGCCTCCTCACGGCAAGCGCTGGACTCGAGATTGAACGGCCCTCGCCGCGCCTGTTTCTTGACAGAGGCGAGGGTTTCACACCCCTTTCGGGGGACTCGGGGATTGAGTGGTCCGGCGACTTGACGATCCTGCGGGGCGGGATGTACAGGTTCTTTGCTACGCGCGGTTCGCTGCGTGTTGGCGAGACTCTGGTCGGGGAAGCCCCGGTCCGTCTGGATGCCGGGCGGCACAGGTTCGTCCTAACCCAGTCTCGCGCCCCTGGTCCGATTCGGATCGGAGTTGAATGGGAGGGCCCGGGGTTTCTCCGCGAGCCGATTCCGCCGCGACTGTTCTCCCGCGGTGACATCCGCGAGTCGGGGCCTGACGGCAGGGCACTGTTCGAGGATTTCGGATGCTCGAACTGCCACTTGTCGGATTCGGAGTCCATTCAACGGCGGCCCGGACCCGTCTTGACTGGCCTAGGCGGCCGGGTCACGCCCGAATGGATTCGGCATTGGCTGGATGCTCCAGAGGAATTCCGCGCCTGGGCGACGATGCCGCAATCCCTGTCGGACCGGGAGCGTGACGATGTCGCGGCGTTTCTTGCCATGCAGGGACTTGCCACAATCGAGGAACCCGAGTTCAGGGACAGCCACAGCGAGCGCGGGCGCACTACGTTCCAGTCGTTTGGCTGCGGCGCGTGCCACGGTTCGGAGCTCCCGCTGAAGGGCCTGGGATCGAAGATGACGGCGGGCCGGCTCCAGCTGTACCTTCTTGACCCGATTCAGTTCTCGCCGGACGGGCGGATGCCATCGTTCCATCTGACATCCGATGAAGCGCTCGAACTGGCTGTATACCTAGCCATGTCGCGCAACGAGACATTCGAAGAACCTGCGCGCTTGGGCGATCCAGGGCGGGGCAGGGAACTTGTCAAGACGTCCGGATGCATTGCGTGCCACCAGCTCGATGGCCTGGAGTCGTCCGTTGAGGCGCCCAGGCTCGAGGCGCTGGACGAGACCACGGGGTGTCTCGGGAAGGAGGTGCCGGCCGGACTCCCTCGCTATCGGTTGAGCGACGACCAGAGGGACTCGCTCCGCCGCTTCGTCGCGGGCTACCGGGTAGCCCCGGATACTGTCTCCTCGCCAACGTTCGACTTGCCACGCCGGATGCGCCAGCTAAGGTGCGCTGCATGCCACGAAATCGACGGAGCATCTCCCACCGGATGGCTAGCCGAGACCGCGCCATCGCTGACCGGCGTCGGTGACAAGCTCAAGTCGAGCTGGATCGAAAAGGCTATCGGATCGAAGACCAAGGCCCTGGGATGGCAGGAACTGAGAATGCCCAGTTTCGGCGCTTCGCACGCGAGTTGGCTGGCCGACGCCCTGTCCAAGGCAAGTGGAGTGGATCCAGCGGAGCCGGAGCCTGAACTTCCGGCCAGTTTGGCCGAGAGCGGGCACAATCGCCTAGGCGTTGACGGATCCAAGGGCGGGATGGGCTGTATCGGCTGCCACGGTTGGGGTGAGTTCCCCTCCTTGGGAGAGAACGGCCCTGAATTGTCGTGGGCGGGCGATCGGCTGCGATGGGGTTGGTTCAAACGGTGGATGCGCGAGCCTACCCGGATTCTGGCGGGAACATCGATGCCGAACTATTTTGGCGGCTCGGAAAGCCCCGAGGTCGTTAATGCAATCAGCGAACTCTGGAGTGCGTTTCAATCGGCATCGGAAAGGCCCCCACCGTTCGGGTTTCGCGCGGAAGATGTCTCGCATAGCAGGGAAACGAGACCCGTGCCGGAGGACCGGGCAATCGTCGTGCGCTGGGATATGCCGGAGGCCACTCCCGCCGCCATTGCAGTGGGATTGCCTGGCGGGATCTCGTACTGTTTCGATGCGGGTGAGGCTAAGCTGCTCTACGCTTGGCGCGGCGGATTCGTCGACATGTCACGGACGCTACTGAACAAGAAAAACCGTCAGACGAATCTGACCGAGACAGCTGAGATCATCGGTGACATCTTCTTCCGTGAAGGGCTTTACCCGATCCGCGTGGGAGACAGGGATCGCGTTCCTCAAACACGTTTCCGGGGCTACCGACTCGTGAATTCCGTGCCCGAGTTCCACTATCAGGTGGACGGAATCAGTGTCTACGAGCGCATTGAGCCGGTGGACGGGGGCCTCGTAAGAAGATTCCGTATTGTCGATGTCCAGCAGCCCATGTGGTTTGTGCCGGTCGAAGCGGAGGGCGTCGAGATGCTCTCGACGCTCGACGGGTTCGCCATCCCTTCCGGAGAAACCGTACTCTTTGAGGTCACAATTGCGGCCCAACAGTAAGTTCGCAGGGGCAGGGGTTGTCGCTCTTGCCGTCCTGACAGGAACACCGGACGCATCCGCGCAGGTGCCGGGCAGCGCGTACAAGGTCGAGACGATTGCCGGTCCTCGCGGAATCGCCGCCGAAGTCAGCGCGATCGCATTCGGCCATGACGGCAGGCTGTATGCTGCGTTCCGGCGCGGTTACATCTATTCCTTGGATCCGGCATCCCAGGGCTGGGAACTGTTCGCAGAGGGCCTTCACACGCCTCTCGGAATCGCCCGGGGAGACAAGCCAGGCGAATTCCTGGTGGCACAAGTGCCGGAACTAACCCGCGTCGTTGACACCGATGGTGACGGGCAAGCGGATTTGTTCGAAACCGTCTCGGATGGATGGGGACTCTCTGGAAACTATCACGAGTTCATCGCTGGGCCGGTTCGCGACGGGGCAGGGAACTTGTATGTCTCTCTCGGACTCGCCTCCGGTAACGCTGATCCTCGTCCGCCGGTGCGGGGCGAACTGACCCGGCGTCCCCGCACCGCCGCAGAGCCTGTTCCGGGCAAGGTGAATCGTATCGGCCATTATTCGCCGATCCGGTACCGTGGTTGCGCGTTGCAGATTCGGGCCGACGGCAGCGTTCGCCCGTTCGCATGCGGGTTCCGTCAGCCCAACGGGATCGGCATCAGTCCGTCCGGGGAGATCTTCGTCTCTGACAACCAAGGTGGATGGGTCGGGACGTCTCCGCTACACCACGTCACCGACGGGGCCTTCCACGGTCACCCCGCTTCGCTGCACTGGCATCCCGAGTTCCTTGGCGTGAATCCTGTTGATGCGGATGTCGCCGAGTTGGACCGGCGCCGAAAGAAGCCTGCGATTCTGTTCCCGCAGGGGGACATGGGTGGTTCCACAGCGGATCCGGTCTTCGACCTTACCGGGGGAGCATTCGGGCCCTATGCGGGGCAGTTGTTCGTGGCGGAGTGGACCTATCCGCGAGTGCATCGCGTCGACCTGCAGGAAGTCCAAGGCGAGTACCAAGGGGCGGCCTTCCCGTTTGTGGAGGGCAACGGTCTCCGCATGGCGAACAATCGCATGGCATTCTCACCGGACGGGCGCAGCCTCTATGTTGCGCAGACTTCTCGGATCTGGGGTTCGACCGAAGGCCTGCAGCGGATCGTCTGGCAGGGGAATTTGGCGTTCGATATCTTGACGATGAAGCTCACCTGGGAGGGCTTCGACTTAACGTTCACCAAGCCTGTTGATCGAGAATCGGCAGCGAACCCCGAAAACTATTCCATGACGAGGTATTTCTACCTCTATCACGCGGCCTACGGTTCGCCGAAGACCGAAATCACCCCGGTCGACGTGGAGTCCGTCTCCGTCTCAGACGACGGCATGCGTGTTTCCCTTGTCGTGAGCGATCTTCGAGAAGGCTGGCTGTACGATTTGCGGCCGACTTCGATCCGCAGTGCGAGCGGGGATCCGCTCGCGGCAACAATGGCTGCATACACATTGAATCGGCTTGTCGACCAGCGAGACTGAGGCAGCCCTCCTCGACGGGCCATAAGAATCAGCTCCAATCGAGTTCAATAGCGAGGCTTGTCCGTGTACGCGTGCACGCATTCGCCAATCCGTCCCAACTCGAGGGCGATCTGTATAGTGCCGGAATACCGCGCCGGTTGAAGCGCCCGCCGTAGCTGAGCGCTCCCTCCCCGGACAAGGGCGTCCAGGACCACTGCGGATTGTGCGCACGGTAAACCAGACCCCCGAACCGCATCAGGAGAGCCCAGAGTCAGGCATAGCCGCCCGCCATGATCCGGTCGAGATAGGCATGGACGTGATCGGCCTTGCGCTCGCGCACTAGCAAGTCCGAGGTTGCGCCACCAAAGCCCCGCAGCGGCTCCTCGCGGAACCAGACATAGGCAGCGAGAGTCGAACCGGTCTCGGCTTCGACGCGGTTGAGTATCTCCGGCGCATCCAGCAGGTGGACCTGAGTTTTCCACGCCCGAATTCGCGATCCACGCGAGAACGCATCCTTTCCAAGGCCCAGCGTGCCGGCGACCTCAGACTTGGTGGTGCGCGGTTCGTCGGCAATGAGTGTCGGCGAGAATATCTGGTCCTCAAAAAAACATGGAACAGCATGGCAAAACCTCATACTCCTTGACGTAATTTGCGGCGCGAAAGAATATGTCAATCCAGAGAACTGAAGGTTTGTGTCAAGCGAAAACCTAGGTCTGGGCTTGCGGCGCGCTGCCTGATGTTCGTGGGATCCCATGGGGAACCAGGAACCGAATAGATCCATGATCGGTGACTCGGGGAAAGACAGCCTGATTGCGGCATTGGATTAAATGCGACCACAGGGGAGCCAATAGACCTGGTGACTATGACCGCTCCAATCCCGCCGGTCAAGGCGCTACGTAACCTCGTCCGGATAGGATTCGGGTGCTGGTGATGACGGGACCTGGATCCATTCACAGGTTGATGTGCTGAACCCGATCGGTTCTAGCCCAACTCCGGTTCTATTCTTGCGGAAGCTCGAGGATGCGGATGTTCCGGAATTCGACCTGCATCGCATCGCCGCGATGAAGTTGCATAGCGAGCACGCCGCTGGTAGCGCCGGGATCGAGCACATCGTTGACGACCGCGCCGTTCACCCACACCTGGATGCGGTGGCCCTCGCAGCGGAGAGTGATTTCATTCCACGCCGATTGGACAGCAAACTCGCCTTTGTCCTGCCAGCCGTCTAGGATCAATCCACCGGGAAGGCCTTCGCCATGCAGGTTACCCCAGCCCTTGCCGGCCGCGAAGTCGATCTGGTAGCCTCGCACCCCCCACGCTCCGAATCGCTCGCTACGAAACTGCATGCCGCTATTGCCGCTGCGCAGCTTGACTTCGAACCTCAGCTCGAAGTCCCCGTATTCCTGCTTCGAGACTAGGAACGAGTTCTGCCGCAACGGGCGTTCGTCCGACGATCCAACGATCGCTCCGCGCTGGACGCTCCAGAGAGTGGAGTCGCCGTCCCAATTGAGCAGATTCTTGCCGTTAAAGAGCGATTCGTACCCAAGCAGCGCTTCCTCAGGGGTGAGTGCGTTCGGGTTGCGGTCAGCGGAAGCAACGGCGCCCAATAGCACAAGGGGCAGGATTTTCCAGGGCCGCACTGCGCGTTCCCTCCGAGAGTCCATTGTCGGTCAAGCTGCTTGCGCAGCCAGCGCTTCGGTCTGCTGAGCGGCGATGAGTGGCTCGATCAAGATGTCGAGATCCCCGTCAAGCACCTGCGCAAGCTGATGCACTTTCAACCCGATTCGATGGTCAGTGATCCTCATCTCGGGAAAGTTGTACGTGCGGATTTTCTCTGAACGGTCCCCGGTGCGAACCATGGCCCGCCGCTTCTGAGCCTGTTCAGCGTGCTGTTTCTCGCGTTCGGTCTCGTAGAGGCGCGAGCGCAGGACTTGGAGCGCTTTCTTGCGGTTCTTGATCTGTGACTTCTCGTCTTGGCAGGTCACCACCAGGCCGGTTGGCAGGTGCGTGATTCGAACCGCAGAATACGTGGTGTTGACGGACTGTCCCCCGGGCCCGGAAGAGCAGTAGGTGTCGACTCTAATGTCGCTTTCCTCGATGGCGACATCCACTTCGTCAGCCTGGGGGAGAACAGCGACGGTGACTGCCGATGTATGGACCCTGCCCTGCGATTCCGTTTTCGGCACTCTTTGGACCCGATGGACACCGCTCTCGAACTTGAGCTTGGAATACACCCGGCGACCCGCGACAAGTGCGATCAACTCCTTGATGCCTCCCTTCTCGGAGTCGTTGCGCGTGGTCACTTCGATCGTCCAAGACTGCTCCTCGGCGTACTTGCAGTACATTCGATACACCTCATGCGCGAACAGCGTGGCCTCATCGCCTCCCGTGCCCGCACGAATCTCGAGCACCGCTCCCTTCTCGTCAGCAGGGTCGACGGGTAGCAGCATGGCGCGGATTTCGTCCTGCAGCCCCCCCTGCGCGGCCTGGAGGGATTCGAGTTCCTCTGCGGCCATTTCGGCAATATCAGGGTCGGGCTCGTCAAGCATGGACCGGGTTGCCTCGACTTGTCGCTCCAGGTCTGTCCAAGAGCGGTACTTTTCAACGACACCAGCGATCTCGGAGTGCTGCTTTGCGCACCTTTGGTAGGCCTTTTGATCGGCCAGCAGGCTTGCGTCAGCGAGCTGCTCCGACAGTTCCTCAAACCGCGCCTCGATTTCTTCTATGTTCTGAATCCACTCCATGGCCCATCTCCATCCGACCTAACCGTGCCAGCCGGCGCTGGCTTGCGCAGTGTCTGAGCCGCTCCGCAAAATGCCTGCCAGAGCGTCGCTAAGCGACTACAGGCTGACCGCCGGAGCGCTCTTCGAACTCCAGAGCCTTGCGCAGCGCGACGATCGAGACTTCGACCTGGCTGTTGTCCGGTGGTTGGGTCGTGACTCTCTGCAACCATAGGCCGGGCCGCACGAAGAGCGCGAACGCGCTGTCCTGACGCTTGGCCGCGAATCGGATGATCTCGTAGCTGACGCCCGCGATCAATGGCAGCAGAGCCAAGCGAGCGGCAAACGATGCGAGGAATCCATCGAAAGGCACTAAAGCGTAAACGGCGATCGCCACGACCATCACCACCATTTGAAAGCTCGTTCCGCAGCGAGGGTGCCAGGTCACGAAGCTCTGGGCGTTCTCCACGCTCAGGTCCTTGTCGGACTCGTAGTTGAAGACGACTTTGTGCTCCGCGCCATGGAACTCGAACACTCGACGAATGTCCTTCAGCCGGGAAATCGCAAACAGGAAGGCTAGGAAAATCGTGAGCCGGATCGCGCCCTCGACGACGCTGAAGCCAACTTGGTTGTCAAGCGCCGGTTGCCACTGCTGCAATTGCTGCGTGGCGAGCAGCGGCAGGAACTTGTACATGACGATGAAGAAACCGATCGAGATGGCGATATTGAGCCACAGCATCCAAGGCGGCAGTTCCGCCTTCTCCTTCGGGTTGGCTTCAGCTTCAGACTCCAGGGCCTGTTCGGTTGCGTAGTTCAAGGCCTTCATTCCGAGCGCCATCGACTGGCCGATCACGCCGCAACCCCGAATGACCGGGAGGGCCCAGAATTTGCTCTTCGCCGAGAGTTTCGGCGCGTTCTTCTCTTGCGTGACGATTTCTCCGTCCGGCTTGCGCACGGCAACGCAGTACGACTGAGGCGTGCGCATCATGACGCCTTCCATCACCGCTTGGCCGCCGATTAACGGATCGTCCCCGGTCTCGAGAGCGGGCAGGAGCTGGCTGTGGACCCACAGCTTCGCGAATTGGCGCAAGCGTCGCATGTCGATTTACCTTTGGGTCGGCGCGCTGACGAATCCCAGTGCTTAGGATACACTGGCCTCATGGCCGGGCGGATAGGGCAGAGCCTGAAGTCGGCGCTACTTTGGAAGTATCGTCGCGGTTCATGGCAATACGACGTGATCGTAGCACTGATCCTCGTTTTTATTTTCCTCAGCCCGAGGACCATTTTCAACGACCGCCCGAGCAGTGGCGTGATTCATGAAGTCGAAGCGCCGGACGAAGGCGCCAGACTTTTCTGGGTCGAGCCGGGTCTGCTCGAGGGGGAGTCCATCGATGTGGCGACTGAGCGTCTTCAGGACCTTCTTAGGCACCAGAGCGGCGAGGCCCTGGACATCGTTCGAACGGAGATCGCCACTGACGAGAGCGGCAATATCCGGGCCTACCTCGTCTACGCCCGCAACTAGCTTCCAGGAGCGTGAATCTCCACAGTGGCTGGCACGATGACTAATTCGCGCGGAAACCGAAATCAGACTGCGGCCGTCTCGCAGAAGGTGAGCCTGCGCATCATAGCCATCGCGTCACTCGCCGCCACTCTGCATGCGGCGCCGAATCCGGACACCGTCCTTGCAAACATGGACGCAGCCGCGACCGCTTGGACGGGCATGCGGGCGCGAGTCGAAACTGTGCGGTATATGGCCTTGGTCGACGACAGGATAGTGGAATCGGGCCGGATCGCCGTGAGGCGCTCCGGGCCAAGCGCCGTCGAACTGCTGCTGGCGATCGATGATCCCTACCCATACTTCTTCGCCATTCGGGACGCCGTGGTCGAGAGGTACAAGCCCATGACCAAGACGGTCGAGGAATACGACCTAAGCAAGGCGCGGGACAAACTGGAGAACGCATTGCTGCTTGGATTCGGCACAGCCGGCAGCTACCTGAAGGAGCATTACGAAATCAGCTTTGAATCCTCCGACCCGGTTTCCGCTCATCCCGTGGTCAAGCTTGGCCTGCAGCCTCGGAATCCGGCCGCCGAGACCAACAATCGACCGTTGGAGATGTGGATCTCGACGAAGACATGGCAGCCGGTCCAGCAGAAAGTCTACGACGCCAGCCCCGGAGACTACCGACTCCAATCATACTCAGAAATTGAATTAAACCCAGTGTTTAAGCGCAATGAGTTCAAGTTGAATCTAAAGCGGGGCACAAAGCGGGTGCGCCCCCAGTTCTGATGTGCTGATCGCTTTGTCCCGTCAGCGGTGGATTGTGAGTGTGCCTTTGGCTGGGTCGGCGATGTACGGCGTAGTGCCCTCGTCGGAAAGCACCGATTCAGCCTTGATCTCAACCTCGTAATCGCCTTCCGGCGCATCCGGGGCGGCGATGCAGTCCAGCCCGTAGCTTGTTTCACCGTCATGGAGTTCGGTCGCCTCGCACTGGACCCCTGCGGGGAGGCCAAGCGCGCTTACGCTGACAGTACGCCGGAACTCGCTGTCGCGCCATATTTCGCCTTGCCAACGGCCTTCAGCACCAGCCTGTAGCACTAGAGGCTCGTTAGGCGCCGCCAGAGTGTACCCGTCGACTACGTCGACTTCGAGCGACCTCGAAAACAGCTGGTGGTCCCGCCCGCCGCCGGTGGCTACCGCGGACAGGTTGAAGTTCACCATCCCGAGGGAAGTGCGTTCATGAGTGAACATCAGGAACTCTCCTGACTTCGTGGCATCCTTGTCGCCGATCTTCCGCAGCCGCACGGTACCGAAGTTGCGCGGTATCTCGACCTTCTTCTTAACCTTGGCTTCAGGGGTCCGTGCGGTGTAGTTCCATTTCACGCGCAGGCCCTGCCCACCGCGGACGACCCGCGATTTGAGCGGTGCCTCGAACGAGAGGAATGCCGGTTGTTCGGGGGTTATGCGTGCGGGCAGGTCGTCGCCGAGCCACTCGGCCGTGACTGCGCCCTGCTGGGCTCCCCTAACGGCCACGCGGATCCCGGGTGTGGCAGCCCGGCGGTCCAGATGTTCCTTGCCTGCTTCGGTCGCTCGCCCGCGAACGACAAGATTCAACCGCCGCAATTCCGCATCCTCGCGTGCGGTTACGGTGAGCCGGCCGAACTCGAATCGCGGGCGCGTATTATTCAACGTTGAGGTTGGAGCGACCTGGCCGCCCGAAACTTCAAGATCCGCGGGTGTGTTGTCCAAGTAGAGTTGGATAGGGCCGAAGTAGCCACGCCTCTCGGCGACCACAGTCAGAACCGTGGAGCCGTTTTGGGGGATGTTCAGCTGCGAATTGACCAAACTGAGTAGGAAATCCGGCCCTTGCTTCCGAGCCACAAGCCGGTACGAGTACTCGGAGCCGCCCCGTCCTAGGAGATCCTCGATCGACAAGGTGATCTCGCTTACGTCTGGTGGGATCGTGAGGTTCACGAAAGGATAGGTCGCGGTTTGCCCGGTCGTGCTGATGACGTAAGGGTTTGGATCGCCCGCGTGCTTACCCGCCACCGCCAGGGTGCCGTTTGCGCTCGAAACTGTCATCACGCCGTATAGCGACGAGCCGGGCAGTTCTCCCGAACGCAGTTCGAAGGCCCATTGGTCTCCGCCTTGAACGGCTAGCCGATACCGGTCTGTTTCCCCTGCTTCCGCAATGCGGCCGTTGACCACGACACTGTCTTCGATGGTGCCGTCAGTATCCGACTCGAGAGTTTCTGCGTCGTCGCTCAGTAGGAAGGGAAGAACGGAAGGCGTGCCGGGCACTCGGATCCAAGTCTCGCCGGCGTAGCCGGAAGATCTCCCTGCCTCAACTTCTGCATGCAGGGGCTCTGGCAGGTTGCCTCCGAAGAACTCCGCCCGCACCTTTGATCCCCGGGTCCAACCCAATGGGAACACACTTCCTGCAAAACTGTAATCCCCGACCGTAAGCCTGTAAAAATCCTGGGTTTGCTCGCTGAAGCGCTCATCGCGCACTGAAATGAAATACTCTCCATCGGCAGGAACTTGGACTGCCAGCCGCGAGTCGAGACCTAGTCCCGGGGCATCGCTGTTGCGGGCAATCACGGCCCCCTCTCCGTCGTGCAGTTCTAGGTTCGGATCGATCGCGGAACCGACCCGACGGGCCGCAACCTCCACGACTAGGTTCTGGCCAGCCTTTGCCTCGATGCTGTAGACGTCCCGGTCCGGCCCTCGGAGCCGGCCCTCGATTGTAACGGGGGCCTCAATTGCCTGAGCCGTTTCCCGGAAATCGTTGCCTACCTCCTCACCTTCCAGGTCCGGCTCCGATTCCTGCTCTACAGCTTGGGGAAACTCGCCCACAGTAAACAGGAGTGCATTCGACAGCCCTTCGCCTGTCTCAAGCCGAAGCGGATAGATGCCCGGAACGGCGTCAGCACCAAGTTCGATCAGGTAGATGAGCTGGTTTGGCGGTGTCTGTGGACTCTTCGTCGACCCCGTCAGTGGGGTCGCGGCAAAGCCGGCTTCGGTGAGGATGCGTGGCGACGGACCCAGGCGCTGGCCCGACAGCACGAGCCGGGCCGCGCTGCCAGCCTCGGCTCCCCGGGGTTGCATCCTCATCAGGATCGGCTGACCCCACAGCGGCGTGCAGATCGAAAGCAGGCCGAGATACCGGCCCAGTTTGGAGTAGGTCATACGGGTTTCCAGCACTGCTCGAAGCGATCTCTTTCGGGGTGGTTGGGGCGGCTCAAGAATAGCAACTCGGTGTCGTGAACTGGTTGTGCAGCCCGTTCAGGGAACCGGTGCCCACCAGGTGTCCATGCGTTCCTCCAAGCCGTCGTCGCAGAGGGAGTCGGAACTGAACCGCAATTCTTGCTGGCCGTCAGGCGTGGGACAGAACATGGCGCCCGGACGCATGATCTTCCGAACCGCCGCAACCGTCTCAACTCTACCTAAATCTAGAGAATACATGCCGGATTCGCAACGGAAATCTACAGGGAAATCTACATGGCCTGCCCCAAGCTTGGATGAGGGATGACAAGATCGAGCGCTGCCTGCGAGCGGTGGGTGCTGAGGGGCAAAAGTTAACGTAGAGTTGACGTCTGTTCGAAATTGCCCATGATAGTCTAAGCGATAGGATGGAACTGGCCAGCGTTGAATCCCGCGTGCCTCTCGATTCCGCGGTTCGAAGACTTGCAGCCTGGAGTCAGGCACGAGGAATCACTATGTTCGTCAAGCGTCAAATACCCAGCCTCGCGATAGTGCTTGCACTCTCGTTGCAACCGTTGGGAGCGCAGCTAGGGCAGCAAGGTCGGTCACGCGATCTCACAGACATCGCTCCGCCCTCTCCAGAAGCGATTGCATTCCTCTCGGGGGTGGTGCGCATGGACGATGACAGCGCTGTTCCCAAAGAAACTGTTGTCGAACTGGTGTGTGGTGGGTTTCCAAGCGCCACAGACCCTGTCTCGCCTAAGGGCGAATTCGACATCGAGCTTTCCGGATCAGGCAGGGGGGCCATCGACGCAACGCGAGGCGCCTCCGAGGCCACCAACGTGCCCCAGGCGAACCACCTCGGTGTGGTCGATTTGGCCAATTGCATCGTGCGTGCCGACTTGGCGGGGTACACGTCAACGCAAATCCAGCTTTCCAGGCGTTCAATGTTCGACAATCCGGACATCGGCGAGGTGGTGCTTTCGCGACTCGAGGGTATTCGCGGGCATGCGCTAAGCCCCTCAATTGCCACGGCCCCGAAGAATGCCGTGCGGTCGTACGAATGGGCTGTAAAGGAAGCGCAGAAGCCCCGCTCCAACCTCCAACGCATGGTCGACCGGCTCGAATCAGCCGTATCCGAAGACCCCAGTTTCGCGGCCGCTTGGGACCTGTTGGGCCAGGTTAGGAAAACGCTAAACTTGAACGAAGATGCGCTGGAAGCGTTCAAGCAGGCGGTCTCCGGTGATCCGGAATTCTATCCCGTGTACACGCGGCTCGTGCCGTTGCTCGCCCAGTCCGGCGACATGGCGGGGACGATTGAATTTGGAGAGAAGGCACTGGAACTCAACCCTCATCTCGATGATGTTCGATTCTTCGTTTCCGGTGCTTATCTGCGTAGCGGAGACAACGGAGCGAGCATCGAAAACGCGCTCACGATGGTCGAAACAGGTGCTGTGGAAGCTTTTCCACAGGCCTATCAATTCCTGGGATCCGCGTACGCGAACACTGGGGACTATGTGTCATCGGCAAAATACTTCCGACTGTTTCTCAGCGTTAGCCCGGACGCGACCGCCGCGAATCCGATTCAGAACCAACTCGACGAATGGGTGAGAATGGGCGTTGTTGCTCCCGAAAGCGAAACTCCCTGATTCCATTCAATCGATGTCCTCGAGTGGCATCAGCCCGATGAGTCGAGCCAACGTCGCGATTTCTTGCCGTACGAGTCCGCCCCTCTTCGGCAGGGGGGATTGCGAACCTCTAGTCAGGACTCACATCAGCCCGCGATGACTGTTCTTGTGGCTCGAGTCGCAGGCCCATGATGCACTTGGAAGCGGGTCACCTAGGTCCATTCCGGGATTCACTGCCCAGTTCATTCTCCCGGACGGAAGATGGACGGCTATCGACGGTTCTCTGTTCCTCCCGGCAACTTCCGGATATGCTAGGTCCGATGAGATTCCTGGTCACCTGCTTGTACTTTGCTCTGTTCTCCGCGGCCTTGGCCGCGCAACCGGATTGGCCGGCCGCCAAGGAGGAAGCTGTCGAGATCCTGGTTGACTTGGTCAGGCTCGACACGTCCCAGCCGGAGGGGAACGAGGTCCGGGCAGCGCGTTACCTCAAGGAGCGGCTTGACGCGGAAGGGATTCAGTCAGAGGTGTTCGAATCGGAGCCTGGGCGGGCAAGCCTCGTTGCCCGAGTGAAGGGCAACGGGACCAAGCGGCCTCTGCTCTTGCTAGGCCACCTTGATGTCGTCGCTGTAGAGCGGGAAGAGTGGTCGTTCGATCCTTTCGGCGGCGAGGTCAAGGATGGCATCCTGTACGCTCGTGGGGCGTCCGACGACAAGGGCGTCGTCGCAGGATCCTTCCAAGTCCTGCTGGAACTGCATCGCAACCGGACTCCCCTGGACCGGGACGTGATCTTTCTAGGCGTGGCCGACGAGGAGGCCGGCGGCGTGCTGGGAATCACCTATCTGCTCGAAAAACATCAAGCGGCTATCGACGCCGAATTTGCGATTAACGAAGCAGGGAAGGGGGTTTTCGGAAGAGATCGGCAATACATGCGATTCGAGATCCAGACTGCGGAAAAGACGCCTCGGAGAATCAATCTGAAGGCTTCCGGAACTTCCGGTCACGGATCGATACCTCTGAAGGACAATCCCGTCGGCGTGCTGGCCCGTGCAGTGGGGCGGCTCTTCGACCATGAGATGCCGCCACGGCTCAACGAGACCACGCGCGAGTATTTCACACGGTTGGCCGAGACATCCGAACCGGAACGGGCCGCCATCTTCGCGGCGATCCTCAGCGAGAGCCCTTCGGACGAGGACTACGAGCGCCTGCGAGAGCTCTCGCCCGTCTATCACTCAATGGTGAGGACATCCATCGTGCCGACAATCTTGCAAGGTGGCTACCTCAAGAACGTCATCCCGTCGGAGGCGCGGGCGACCGTGGATATCCGCGCGTTGCCTGATGAAGACCCCGAGCGGCTGTTCTCGCTCTTGAAACGGGTTATGAACGAGTCCGCAGTCGATCTCGTGCCCCACCCGCAGACGCGCCCTTCTCACGAGCCTTCTGCGCTGGGCAACGAGGCGTTCCAAGCGTTCGAGACGGTCCTCGAGCGGCTCTACCCCGGGGTTCCTGTGCTGCCCACGATGTCGACGGGCGCGACGGACTCGGCCCAACTGCGCGATGCGGGAATCCCCACCTACGGTTTCGGCCCGGCCAGACCCGAGTGGGACCTCTCCAGCGGCATTCACGGCAAGGACGAATACCTGTATGTGACTCCGTTCCAGGATTACGTCGAAATCCTCTGGAATGTGGTGGTGGAGATCGCCGGGAGCAAGTAAGCGATCTGTTCTGACTCGGTATTTGCTGCGACGCTATCGCATCCGGCTGACACTCTCCCGAACGAGTTCGGCGAGCGCCTTAATGAAAACCGGGCTGCCGTTCAACCCGGGCATCGTTGCGAAGTTGCTGATTCCCCAGCCTGCGGCATGTTCGCGCGCCTCGATGTCGATTTCCGACAGGGTTTCGAGGTGGTCGGAAACGAACGAGATCGGGATGACGATCACCGAATCGGTCCCCGCCTCTCCCAGCTGTCGAAGGGTGTCGGTCAGGCTGGGCTCCAGCCACCGCTGGGGACCGACACGACTCTGGTAGCAGAGCGTGTGAGGTTCGTCAGCCCGGCAGCGAGCGACGACTAGGCGCACCGTTTCCTCGATTTGCTTCTGATATGGGTCGCCCCGCTCGATGAAGCTCCGAGGCAAGCCATGCGCGCTGAAGACGAGATGCACTGGAGCGTCTGGCGGAAGCTTTAACCTTGCTTCGTTGATACGCTCGACGACGGCTTGAATATAGCGCGGCGCCGAATAGTAGCAATCGATTGCTTGAGTCGGGATCTGGAGCCCGGCTGGCTCCCAGTGCCGCTCCCACTCGTTAATCGAACTCCCGGTCGTGGCAGCGCAGTACTGGGGGTAGAGGGGCAGGAGCAGGATTCGATCGCAACTGGACTCGCGAATTGCCGCAATTGCATCTGCTGCAGTATTGCGTCCGTATCGCATCGAGACGAAGACCCGGCTGGGCAATCCGGGATTCAGTTCGTCTTCCAGCAATTCCGCTTGAACGCGAGTGGAATCCCCGATCGGTGACTTGCCGCCGATCGAGGCGTACAGCGACCGTACCGACGAAGAGCGCCACCGGGAAGCGCGCCGGGCGATCCAGTTGCGGAGCCGGTGCGGAATCGGCAGGTCAATCAGATCCGGGTCCCGGAACATGTCTTCCAGGAAGGGTTGGACATCGTCTAGGGACTCGGGCCCCCCGAGTTGCAACAGCACGACTCCGAGCCTGCGAGCTTCGCGCTGCGAGCCCACAGCGCTTACGCTCCCACCGCCATCCCTCGGTTGGGATTGGGCTCAGCTTTCGAAGCCTGGCATCGGAGCCCATCTCGGTCTCCAGCAGATCCGGGGCAAGGAAGCCTGGAACCTCTCACCGACGACACTCTCCGCTGCCTTGATCAGTGCACGTCTTACCCACGAAAGAGGTGTGAGAGCTAGATTTCGCTGAGGTGTTCGAGGGTTCCCGTTCCGTCTCCAAGTGATTCCGTCGGCACGCCAACGCGGTCTAGGAGCGAGAGGTAGAGATTGTTCATCGGGGTCTCTGTGGTGTAGCGAACATGTCGGCCCGGGTGGAGCGTCCCAGATCCCCCACCAGCCAGCACGACTGGAAGGTCGTGATGGGTGTGTCGGTTCCCGTCCGCAATGCCGGAGCCGTATACGACCATCATGTTGTCAAGCAACCGGCCCTCTCCGTCCCGGATCGAGGCGAGCTTCTCCAAGAAGTACGCGAACTGCTCAACATGGTGCCGGTTGACCTTTGTGATGTCCTCGATCTTGTCAGGGTCGCCGCGGTGGTGCGTCATGCCGTGGTGGGCGCGGCTTACTTCGATGTCCGGATATGTCAAGTTGCTGCCTTCTCGGCCCATCATGAACGTGGCGACCCGGGTCATGTCGGTCTGAAATGCGAGGGCCATCAGGTCGAACATGAGCTGTGCGTGAGCGCTGTAGTTCGCCGGGATTCCTTGGGGCCGGGCCATCTCGGGTGCCGGTGCGGCTTGCTCGCTTGGAGCCAAGGAGATTCGCGTCTCCACCTCGCGCACGCTCGTGAGGTACTCATCTAGCTTCTGCTGGTCCGTTGGACCCAGGGTTCCCCGCAGGCGCGCGGCATCACCGATGACGTGGTCTAGCACGCTCGCGTCCCTGGAGCGGCGTCTTGCACGGTCAGCGGGATCGAGAGGGGCCTCGATGTCCCCGAACATGCGATCAAAGACTTGGCTGGGGTCGATTTCGGGTGGATTGGGAGTTTTCTCTCCGCGCCACGAAATACTGTTCGAGTAGGCACAGCTGTACCCGGAATCGCAGTTCCCGGCTAGCCGACCGGGCTCGATTCCCAACTCCATGGAGGGGAAACGTGTTGAATCGCCAATCGCGTTGGCCGCGACCTGATCGACCGAGATGCCCAGCCGAATGTCTGCTCCCGCAGTCTTCTTCGGGTGGATGCCTGTCAGGAAACACGAGGCGGCTCTCGCGTGATCGCCGCCTCCATCGCCAAGTGCCCGACCGTTGTTGTGGGTTAAGCCCGAAAGTACGAGCAAGTCGTCTCGATGGGCTTCAAGGGGCTTTAGAATGCGGGTGAATTCGAACTCCGAACCCTGCGAGGCAGGAGTCCAGGCTTCTTGGATCACCCCGTTGGGAACATAGACGAATGCCAAGCGACGGGGAGCGTCGTCCTTCAATCGCCGCGACGCGGCGAACGCCGGAACCATGGCCTCCAGGAAGGGAAGCGCCACCGCTGTTCCGGTCCCGTGCAGGAACGTTCTTCGATCTAGGTGCGTTCCGAAAATCACTGCAATTACGCGTTTACAAGTTACCATACAAACCGAATGCTCCTCATTTTGAATCCTGCCAGCGAAGTCGGTCTGGCAACCTCAAGCCGCGTTGGCTGATCGAGCGCGACAAGCGTGCTAGCTACTAAGAACAGCAACCGCTCGAGGGTTACTGAGTGGATCCTGCAGGGGTATTTCCTGTACACCAGCGTCTTGGCATTCGTGTTGCCTTTGTCTGTCGGGATTCGCATTCGGACAATTTGCGTGAACCTGGCGGCGATCGGCATCCTTCACGGTCTCGCGAGATGGCCCGATGGTCGGGCTTCGCTGCTGTTGCGGAACTTGTTTCCGATGGGTGCAGTGTTGCTCTGCTACCAGCAGATGGGGTGGTTCGCGCAGCCCCATAGCGATTTTGCCCTGGAGCACGCTTGGGTGCGCTGGGACCGGCTGCTACTTGACGAATATGGGATGCAGCGGGCGATCGAGGTGCTCGGCCCGGTTGTGCCTGGGCTGCTTGAATTCCTTTACCTGCTCACCTACGCTCTGGCGCCGATTGGGCTGGTAATCCTCGCGGCGTGCAAGCGGCTGGATCGAGCAGACCAGTATTTTGCGTTTTACGTAGCGTCTGGTGTCGCGGCCTACGCTCTGTTTCCGTATTTCCCATCGGAGCCTCCGCGGACAGTATTCGCAGGGGAATTGCTTAGCAGCTATGACACGGTCTTCAAACAGTTCAACTGGTGGATCCTCGGAGGAGCTGGCATCCACACCAGTGTCTTTCCGAGCGGGCATGTTTCCACGGCGTTCGGGTGCGCCTTTGGCTTGCTATACGCCATGCCTGATCGGAGGCGGTACGGGGTGGCGATGTCGCTGGCGGCATTTGGTATTGCGGTGGCAACGGTTTACGGCCGTTATCACTATGCTGTCGATGCGCTGGCGGGGATCGCCGCGAGCGCCTTCGCGACGGCTGCCTGTGTTTGCATCTTCCGTATACGGGCACGGGCTTAGGCCTTGTCGGACGACTGGTTGAGTGCCTCGGTGACGAATCCGCGATGCCCGATGTGGCGGGCTACCATGTTGAAGAATGCCTCTCAGCAGCTCCGTTCTCGACTGCGACGCCGTCGCTCTCGCGGATCTCGTTCGCAAGAAAGAAGTCAAGCCTCTTGAACTCGTTGACGCATCGATCGCGGCGATCGAAGGCATAGGCGTCGATCTAAACGCCGTCATCACGCCGATGTTCGAACTGGCCCGAGAGGAGGCTAGGAGGGTCCGCAGCGACGCCCCGTTCGCCGGGGTGCCGTTTCTCTTGAAGGACATGCGTGCATCCTACGCGGGGGTTCCGACTTCCGATGGCAGCGCGCTGCTGCGGGACCGGCCCGCGGATTTCGATAGCGAGATAGTGCGCCGTCACAAGCGTGCCGGCCTTCTCTGCATCGGCAAGACGAACGCGCCCGAGTTCGGCTTGACGGCCACAACCGAGCCGCGCGCCTTCGGTCCGACAAGAAATCCGTGGGATCTTGAGCGCACGCCTGGCGGTTCGAGCGGCGGAGCGGCTGCCGCGGTGGCCGCTCGCATGGTGCCGATGGCGCACGCCAGCGACGGCGGCGGTTCGATTCGCATCCCGGCCTCATGCTGTGGACTCGTTGGCCTGAAACCTACCCGAGGCCGCAATCCGCTAGGCCCGGATGTGGGCGACGTTATGAACGGCCTCGTCGTAGAGCACGCTCTGACCGTGTCCGTGCGCGATTGCGCGGCGTTGCTGGACGCGACGGCCGGTCCTGATCTGGGCGATCCGTACTGGGCCCCCCCGCCGGAGAGACCCTTCCGGCACGAGGTCGGCGCCCCGCCGGGGGCGCTGCGGATCGCGGTTTCTACGGAGCCTTCAGTCGAGGCCGATGTCGCTCCGGATTGCGCTCAGGCGGTCGTGTCCGCAGCCAAGGTGCTCGAGTCCTTGGGACATCACGTCGAGGAAGCCGTTCCGGAATACGACGTTCCGGCGTTCCGTAGAGCGTTCACCGCGATTTGGTTCTCTAGTCTTTCGGCGACACTGCAGGGCCATGTCCAGGGCTTTGGCAGGGAAGCGGTCGAGGCCTCGTGCGAGCCACTCTCGCTCATCTACGGATCGCGCGGTGCATTAGTCAGCGGGGCGGACTATGTCAGCGCGGTTGCCGTCCTGCAGGACATCTCACGGAAGGTAGCGCGGTTCTTCCAGCGCTACGACCTATGGCTGACGCCTACGGTGTCGACTCCTCCACCTCCCCTCGGCTTCCTGCATCCGGGACCCGCCGACTCGGATTTTCGACTGTTCGCGCGGCGGGTGAAGGAATTCGCGCCATTCACCCCACTGGCTAACGCGACCGGCCAACCGTCCATTTCTTTGCCGCTGCACTGGATCGCCGATGGTCTACCGGTAGGCGTTCAATTCACCGCTCGTTTCGGAGATGAAGCCACGTTGATTCGCTTGGCGGCCCAATTGGAACAGGCGCAGCCATGGAGAGACCGTCGGCCCCCGGTCTGCGCGATGTGAATCGTATTCCGAGCTGGAATGTCGTTGTGTGTGGCTCGCCTCGGATCCCGGGTTTGAGGACTTCTCAGGCGGCACCGTCCGTGTATCGTTCCAAGCGCCGCGCAAGGGCCGGAGCCAATTCTGCGACCAATTCGACGGCGCTGGCCTCATCCTGACGCTCGAGGACGCGGGCCTGCTCGTACAGCAGTGCGAGCGCGCCGCCGTGGTCGTAAGGCACCTTGAACCGCATCCGCACGACTGATTCCTTCGAAAGCAGTTCGTCGATGGTCTCGAGCAACTCCCCGATTCCCTCCCCGGTCTTCGCCGAGACGCTCACGACCGCCGCGGCCGAGCCCCGGAAGCGTTCCCGCTCTACTTCGTGCCCGCTGCCGCCTGGTTGGAGGAGGTCGCGCTTGTTGAGAACCAGCAATTGGGGCTTCTCGCGCGCCCCGAGTTCTTCGAGCACTCGATCAACTTCATGCCTGTGCAGGCTCCGGCGGTCGGTCGAGATGTCAACGACGTGAAGAATCAAATCGGCTTCGGTTACTTCTTCCAAAGTCGCCCGGAAGGCTTCGATCAGCGTTGGCGGCAAGTTGCGAATGAACCCCACGGTGTCTGAAAGGAGAGCCAGGCGGCTGGACGGCAAGTGAAGCCTTCGAAGCGTGGGGTCGAGCGTGGCGAACATCCTTTGATCGACCAATACGTTCGCGCTTGTCAGTGTGTTGAATAAAGTCGATTTGCCGGCGTTGGTGTAGCCGCAAAGAGCGATCGTGGGCACGGGAACCGATGTTCGCCGAGCCCGGTGAAGGCGCAGGTTGGAACGCACTTTCTTCAAAGCTGACTTCAGCTTGGCGATGCGTGCACGAATTCTACGGCGATCCGTTTCCAGTTTGGTCTCGCCTGGTCCGCGCGTGCCGATTCCGCCTCCAAGCCTCGACATCGCCGTGCCTCGTCCCGCAAGGCGCGGAAGCATGTAGTCGAGCTGAGCGAGTTCGACCTGCAGTCGACCCACACGCGAGCGAGCGTGCTTGGCGAAGATGTCCAGGATCAGCTGGGTTCGGTCAAGTACGGGGCGTTCCAGCGCCTGTTCCAAGTTGCGGTGCTGAGACGGTGTCAGGTCGTGATCGAACAGTACAAAGTCGGAGTCCTCTTCGGATGCCCACGCCTGGATCTCCGCGATCTTGCCAGCGCCCAGAAGCGTCGATGGCGACGGGCGCGACCGGATCTGCACGATGTGACCGAGCACTTCCGCCCCGGCACTGTTTGCGAGTTCCACGAGCTCCGCAATCGATTCCTCCGCCGTGAGCTTGTCGGAAACAACGGATGTTCCGATTCGGATCGACCGCAAATCCAGGCCCGCTATGATGCATCGTTCCGGTGGCTCCTCGGAAGGGGCCGCGCCGCGCGCGCGCTCGAATCTTGGAGTCGTATTTGACGGCCTCGGTTTCACACTCGATTTGGCGTATGCAGGAATGGGCGTGTCGAACTGACGTCAACCCGCGAATCGTGCTCGAACCCAGCCTAACAGGGAATCCGGTTAGAAGTGGCAGGTTTATTGACGTGACCAAGCACCTGGAAAGGGATCGAGCGCTGCCGAGCCCAACCGTTAGGGCGGGGCGTCGAGAGTGAGTCTCGTGGCAAATGCCGCTGAAATTCTAAGGTGATTCGAGCTTCATGGTGCTGCAGGGGCGGACAACCGGCTCCCGCTTGTTGCGGTTGCAGAGTTTCAAGTATCGTCGGAAACAAACGGGGGGTGTTCAACACTGGAAGCAAAAAGCACCTACTGGTTGTCCGGTTCGACGCCGCACTTCGAACCGGGCACGTCAGATTCGTCGGCACCCAGGCTGAGCAGAACGCAACCTATGGATCTGTCGTCTAGGAGCTCAAGATGAGGATCAAACCAATCACGAGCGAAGCTGACTACGACGAAGCATTGACCGCGATTGACGACCTGATGGGTGCCGAACCGGATACGCTCGAAAGCGACGAGCTTGAGGTCGTCGTTACACTTGCCCAGGCCTACGAAGCGGAGCACTGGCCGATCGAGGCACCTGATCCCATCTCGGCAACCGAGCATTTCTTTCATGGAGGCGCGCGATTTCCGGCAGAAGGACTTCGCGAGCCTATTTGGGTCCCAGCCGCATGCATCCGAGGTGCTCAGCCGCAACCGTCCGCTCACACTGCCGATGATCCGCGCCCTGTCAGGCAAATGGAACCCACCAGCCGACGTTCTGGTACGCGAATACGATCTCGCGGGGGGAATGGAGCATTGAGCAAGGCCGGGCTCGCTTGGTGCCGCGGGTAATCGGTCAGGCTCGTGCCGAGTCCGCCTCGGTGGTGAGGGGGATGGACTCGATGCTTTCTGTGCCCAGCTCTCGAGGACGGTCTCGGAGGCGGGCGGCCACCGGTACGCGGCGGCGTGGCGCCAGAGGGAGTGCGCCGCCAGGATTCCGGGGAAACGTGGACAAGGCCACACCTCGGGAGACGAGATCTGCGGGAACGGGATTGCTCTCTCGCTAACTTGCTGCCAGCGCCACGCAAGCCGCCGCGATCAGAACCGATATGGCAGATACGATGCCAGCGATCCAGGTGGCCCGTCGGAAGTCCAGCGCCGAGCCAGCGGGTGCGTCAGTGGGACAGCCGAGCCACGCGTCTGTAACCAACTTGCCGTTCGCCCAGATCGGACCGACGAGGCGGCGTTGAATGGCGCCGGCCATGGTAGCTTCGCTCCAGCCGGCGTTCGGACCCGGGACCATCGCGTGCTGTTTCCAACCGACCCTGCATGCTTTCGGTCCGGAGCACCCTGGAATGAACAAGGCCCCGAAAGCGATCAGCAACCAAGCCAGGCGAGCCGGGATGAGATTGAGAAAATCATCCAATCTCGCGCCACACCAGCCGAACAGGATGTACCGCTGGGCCTTGTAGCCGACCATGGAGTCCATCGTGCTGACTACCTTGAACAGCACGAGACCCGGCAAACCGGCCACTGCGTACCACAAGATCGGCGAAACGAAACCGTCGACCAGATTCTCGGCCAGGCTTTCGATCGCGGCGCGTCGGCAGGCGTGGCCATCCATCTGGGCCGTGTCGCGACCAACGAGCTTTCCGATCGCGACCCGTGCTTCGGTAACGCTGCCGGCTTTCACGGCCTTGTCGGCGGCATTGCAGTGCTTCAACAAGTCCCCGATAGCGAGAAGGCTGTAAATGGCGAACAGGTGGAGGGCCGTTGCGGCCATGGGATGCACGACGGCCGATGACACAAGCAATGCCGCCGACCCGCCGACCCACGAGACAGCCAGAGTGGCGAACAGCAGGCAGCCGCCCGCGCGCCCATCGCCCCCGAGTGCACGCAGTCTGTCTTCAAGCCAGACGAGCGACCGGCCCATCAGGCGAACCGGATGTAGAGGATAGACAGGATCACCGAGGACGACATCCACAGCGACTGCAGCCACAAGCAGGTCGGCCCGGGGAAGCAAGCTGCTCAGGTCCATTTCGCCTTCCAGCCGAGGGCGATGGCCTCAAGGACAAGTTCGACAGGGTCATCGTCGGAAGGCAGCGGCAACTTGTTGTACAGCGCCAGCCAGTCTTGCGGTTTGGCCGCTAGTGCCGAGGCTAGACAAGCGGCTTGCTGTCGAAGCGTCGTGCTTGCCATTCCGCTCGCCACCGTTCCAAACGCCACGCGGTCGAGCACGGCGGCGAAGGCGTGGGCCGCCGCCGCAACACCCGGCTCGTAAAACACAGCCTTCTGATTCTTCCGGAGAAGGGCGTACTGCTGCTGTGGCAACAGCCGTGCCAACGCCTCCAATGCGCGGGTCTCGGTCAGGCCGAAGCGTCCGAGCGCGTGGAACAGACCGCGCGTGTAGGATGGCTCCAACCCGTTTTGCCACCGGAGTGCCTCTTTGACCGCGTCCTTGACTGCAACTCCAATGATTTCGCCGAGCTTGGCATGAGGGCTGGTGGAACTCTTCGCTGTCCTTTCCGGGTCGAGTGGGGCTGCAAGGCAGAACTGGTCCGTGCCGGTACCGGTCGCGATGGTCGGGGAATACAAGCTCGGAACTGCGAGCTCTGCCAGCGCGGCGGACTTGGCCTCGGTCATCGTGATCGCGGCTCGGGCGAGGGCAGCCGGCGTGACGGGGCAGTTGAGCAGCAGGATCACATTGATCGTGCCTTGGTAGGGCGAGACCTTCCGCCAGCCGTCTTCGGTCTCGTTCCATTGCGCCGGATCACCCGCACGGGCAGCGTTGCCCGAAACCCCGGCCGTGACGAAAGCATCTGCCCGCAGGTCTTCAAACTCCTTCCCGCGATGGCATGCGCAGGCCATGTTGGCGGCCGTGCCCATCAAGGCTGTGCGATCAGGATCAACGCCCATTTCGCAGCAAACTTCGCGGTGGTATTGAACTAGTCCCAGACCTGCCAGGCGCTCCCCTCTCTCCGTGTCGCCTACTGCTTCGCAGCTTTGATGGTTCGCTAGAAAGCAGATGTCCTCGCGCTGCCCACCGCGATGGATGGACGTGCTGAGGACACGATGCGGCTCGAGCAGTTCCACGATGATGTAGCGACCCAAGCGGCGTGCGGAGAAGGTCTTGGTTGTGTGCAGGGCAACGGCGGCAAGTGAGATTGGGGAATTCGTCATGGCGCGGGATCTATTGATAATGCCCGAAGTCGCTGTGCGGTAGCGGTCGACGACTCTGGCAAGCGCGCTGCCGAATTCGTGGTACAGTCTAAGTGCTCAAGGGAGCCCACAAGGGCGTAACAGGGAAGTCCGGTGCAAGTCCGGCACGGTCCCGCCACTGTGAGCGACAAGCTGGTCCGAAACGCCACTGAGGCAATGCCTTGGGAAGGTCGGTTCGGCATCGACGGGCAGCGCTCGTCGGAAGTCGCGAGTCAGGAGACCTTCCCGGGGGCAGGACAGGCGCATTTTTCCGCGAGGACCGGATGAGCGACTCGGAAACCACCCCTCGAAGGCCGATGAATAGCGATGGATCGCTGCAAGCGCTCCGACCGGAGTCGCTATCGATCCCGTCGGGCATGGACTGGGTTTCCCTGCTGATCTCGATCGTTTCTTGATTCTCTTTCAATCCGTGAGGTCGGATGACGGGAGAGTGCGCAGCGTTTTGATGCCCGTGAAACGGGCGAGGAGGCTGTGTGACAAGCATTGCATTCGAGGGCGTACCCGGCGTGGGCACCGGTTGCGCCAGTAATATCCAACCATTCGGCGTTGATGCCCGCTACCCATTCCAAGAGGCGACGTCCGAGGTTGGCCAGTCGCCACTCGTCGGCCGATTCCGAGACCGGTTGACGGCCCAAGGGCGCCGTCGTCGAATCGGTGCCGCCTGCCCAAGGGACCGATCGGAGGGTTCGGTGCCGAGCGTTGCAGGATGGGTGCGGTCGCGATCTCCCCGTACGCGACGAGTACTTCAAGAGCGACTCGCCGTGCGTTTGATCGCCGTGACGGTCCTCCTTGCCTTGCTGCCCGTCGGACTGCTCGAGGCGCAGAGCCTAAGCGGATGGGTTCTCGATCCGCAAGGTGCGGTCGTCGTTGATGCACGATTGCGTCTCTTCGACCGCAATAGCGGTGAATTGCGCGAGACGCGGAGCAGTAAGGACGGAACCTATATTTTCGGCCAGCTCCCGGAGGGGGACTACATTCTTGAAGGAGAGTCCACGGCAGCGACCTTGGCCGGCTTTCGGACGATCACGATCCGCGGATCAGAAGTGCAGGACCTGCATCTGGCAATTTCGGGTGCGAACGTCGAAGTGGTCGTAACGGCTTCTGGGACCCCACTAACCCTGCAGGAGGTCGCGAAGGCACTCGACGTCGTGGATTCGGAGCAGATCGCACTGCGCGACGAATTCTCCCTTTCGGAAGCGATCCGTAGCGTTCCCGGCATCAGGGTGAAGCAGTTGCGGGGACCTGGAAGCCTTACCACGGTGCAGACGCGCGGCTTGCGCAATCACGACACGGCCGTGCTGATCGATGGCCTGCGATTCCGCGATGCAGCTAGCCCGCAGGGTGACGCGACGGCGTTCTACTCGAACATGAACCTGGTCAATACCGACCGTGTCGAATTCCTCCGCGGCTCGGGCTCCTCACTCTACGGTTCGCATGCAATGGGCGGCGTGATGAACGTCAGTACCCACCAAGGAGGCGGGCGGCCGCACGGAGAAATGAGGGCCGAGGGCGGCGGGCTCGGCATGCTCCGGGGCGTCGCACGCGTTGGTGGCGGGCTTTCGGACGACCGTTTGGCTTACAGTGGCGGCATCTCACACCTGAACGTGACCCAGGGCTATCGCAAGGCCAGTCCTCATCGCAACACCAGCGCTCGGGCCTTCGCGAAGTATTCGTTTGCCCCGGGATTGTCGCTAAGTGGAAGGATCTGGGGGTCGGATGCCTTCCTAGCCCTCACCGAGAGTCCCACCTTCACCGAAGCGATCACCGCGAACTTTCCCGGCAGCGGCAACGTGCCTGCACTGGCGCTACCCGTTACGCAGCTCGCGCTGTTCGAGGAGCGACTTCCGTTCGAGGCCGGGGATGCAACCTTCATTCCGGCACAGACCGATCCCGACCAGCGTCGGGTGTCCTCGTTCCTCGCTACGGCGATCGCACTGCAGCATCAATTGACGCCAGACAGTTCCTACCGCCTGGCCTACCAGTTTGTAGAAACTAACAGCTCGTTCCAGGACGGCCCGGCGGGACCCAATCTCTATGATCCGGCTTTCGGCAATGACGGTCGATTTGATGGGCAAACCCACACGTTTCAAGCAAGGACCGATCATCGGGCCGGAACTCGCAACCTAGTCACCGTCGGATACGAGTTCGAAGATGAGATGTTCCTCAACTTCAATACCGACCAGAGCCCCGCGCCTGTCGAAAGCCGAGTCGATATCGACCAAGCCAGTCACGCCATATTCGCCCAGAACCAGATTCGATTGCTGGAGGGGAGCCTGCATGTTTCGCTGTCCGGACGCGCGCAGTACTTCGACCCAGGTACGCCGATCTTTTCCGGAACCAAGAGCCCTTATGAAGAAACGCCAGTTGCGTCTCCCGGCAGCGCCTACACCGGTGATCTCTCGGTTGCGTACTTCCTCAAGTCGAGCCAAACAAAGTTGCGGGCGCATGCAGGCAATGCCTTCCGGGCTCCGTCGCTATACGAGCGGTTCGGCGGCTCCTTCTCGTCTTACTCGGGCAGTTTCAGTTATTGGGGCGACCCGCGCCTCAACCCCGAGAGATCCGTTGCGCTGGACGCAGGGGTGGATCAGTGGTTCTACGGCTCGAAAGTCCGTTTGGGCGGCACGTTCTTCTACACGAACCTGCAGGAGACCGTGATCTTCGATTTCGTGAATTTCCCCTCAAACGACATTTTCGGCCGGTATGGCGGCTACCGCGCCAGCAGTGGGGGCATTGCGCGGGGTGTCGAGGTCAGCGCCCAGATTACGCCGGCCTCGGGCACGAGCCTTCGAGGCGCATACACGTTTACAAACGCGGATTCCCGGACACCGACTATAGGGGCGCAATATTTCCGGATCCCGGGGCTGTCCGAGCATGTGTTCTCGGCGGCAGCAACCCAGTGGATTCGCAAGCGCTTCAACGTCACCTTCGATCTCTTCGCGGTAAGTGACTACATCCTGTCACCGTATGGAGCCTTGGGTCGGAGGCTGCAATTCGCCGGGCCAGTCAAGGCGGACATCGTGTTCCGCTATGACCTGCCTGTCTCGGATACGAAGAATCTGGAATTCTACGGGAAAGCCGAAAACTTGCTTGACGTGGAGTACTACGAAAACGGCTTCGGCTCGCCCGGCGCCTGGGTAATCGGCGGGGTCCGCTTCGCCTTCTAGCTGGAGGATGTGTCCCAATGACCACGAATTTCCGAGAGGAAGAGCGTCATCCGGACGGCTCGGTGACATCTCACACGTACTTCGAGCCGACTGAAGCAAGGATGCGCGAACTGGTCCACGATCTATTCGCTTGCAGCTGGAAGAGCATCGTCGTTGGCCCATGTGTCGAAGGGGCGGTCTTCGAAGTTCGCTTCGAAGAGGAGCCTGAGGTTCGAATCAGCGACGGGTACTTGACAGTGGATCTGGGCGCTTGGCACTTCCATCTCTGCATTGGCAGGCACGAGGGCTCGCCGGCCGCTGAGCTGCGGGAGAAACGCCCGGTCGCTCGCATTTCACTCTGGGAGCGTCGTGGAGAGGATCATGCCCACGGCAGGTCATGGGGCCTGCGCATGTGGAACGGCTACGGCGAGCAAATGACTACAGTCTTCCTGCCGAGCCCGTGGCTGACCGACGACATGGAGTTCCTTGAGAGTCCCGACTGGAATCGCCTCGAGCTCTACTACACCCTACGAAAGAAGTACTTGGGCGAAGACAAGCCTAGTGACTACAAAGAGGCTGCCGCAGCACCGAGGGACGGCTGCTAATGACCGCGAACCAGCGCTCTTCGGCCGGACTAATACTGGTGATTGGATTGTTTGCGGCGGCCATCCACGCGGTCGGCGATCTAGGCGGGGAGCTTAGTATCGAGTCCTACAGGGCAATGAAACCGGAGCAGAGCTCGGATTCCGGCGAGCGTTTCCCGCGCTCCGTTACAGACGACTACGGCCATTCCATGACGATCACGGCTCCGCCGCGAAGAATCGTGTCCAACGAAATGACGTTCGATGAGATCCTTTTTGACTTGGTCAATCCCCAGCGGATCGTCGCGGTTAGTCGGTTCTCCTTCGAGCGGCGGTACAGCAACCTGGCAGAACGCGTCACTGAACTGGAGCTGCCCTCTAGCGAGAGCCCTGAGGTCATATTGAGTCTCCATCCCAACTTGGTGATCGCCGGAACCCATGTTCGTGCCGAATGGCTGGACTTGCTGCAACGGGGCGGCGTGCCGATCTATCGCTTGCAGCACAACGTGGTGAAGCTATCCCAACTCGGTGGACTGATCCGCCGCATCGGCTACTTGACTGGTTCGGACGACCGTGCCCGGGAGTTGGTCAAGCAGTTTGAAGGCCGGTTAGAGCGGGCACGCAATCGCCGGCCCGCGCATGTGACGTCGCACCCCCGTATCCTCGGGTACGATCGAAGCCTAGCGTCCAGCTACGGGGTCAACACGCTCTTCAACGACGTCGTAACGATGTTGGGAGGGATCAATGTTGGAGCCGAGCGAGGGCTGGACACCTATGACGGGATTTCCTTCGAGCAGATTGCGGATTGGAACCCGGATTGGATCGTGACCGGGGCAGACCCGAGTCGGGAAGAGGCTCTCAGGGAGGCACTTCTAGCGAATCCGGGTGTGGCAGCGACCTCGGCAGCCCGCACCGGCAAGCTTCTGATCCTCCCTCGGAACGTCTTTCTGTCGATGTCGCACAACGTGATAGAGCTCGTGGAGAGTCTCTCGACAGCGCTCTATCCGGAGGAGCCGTGAAATACAGATCCAAGTTCGCCTTCGCTTGCGGCCTGGTGCTGTGCCTCCTGCTGTTCGCTGCCGCGCTGCGATTCGGCGGAAGCTTCCCTGTAGCGTTGCGGTCCGGGGAGGCGAACGGTGGGATTCCAGTGACGGAGGCGTTTCCCAGGGTCGCTCGGGACATCCACGGAGACGAATTGAGATTGATGAGGGCACCGAGAGCGATAGCCTCACAGTCTTTGGTTACGGATCACTTCCTGCTCGCGCTCGTGCCGTCCGAACGGGTCGTTGCAGTGAGTGCAGTCGCTCACGATCGCCGCTACAGTCACGTGGCCGAGGTGCTGCGCGACATGGATGTCGCAGTTGCGACGGATCCGGAAGCGGTCTTGCGCAAAAGTCCAGATCTGATACTGGTCTCCCAAGATGCCCGCGCGGAGTACGTCGACATCGCAAGAACCCTAGGCACGCCTGTCTTTCGGATGCAGACGATTTTTGAGGACTTCGATCAGATAGCGAGCGGTCTCGAAACCGCCGGTTACTTGCTAGGCGAGGACGCTGCGGCGGATCGAGAGATCCGGCACCTTCGGGAGCGAATCGATGCTGCAAAGCAGCGCCGCCCGCCAGCAGCGGCGCCTGTTCGCGTCCTCGCCTTCTCGAACTTCGGAAGCACCTACGGCAAGGGCTCGCTGTTCGACCATATTCTGGAGCAACTCGGTGCAATCAATGTTGGGGCGGAGCGGGGAATTGGCCCCTATGGATCGATCAGCAGTGAGCAGGTAGCCGCATGGAACCCCGACTGGATCGTAGCCGGGGGCGAACCTGAGTTTGCGGCAGACCTTCGCGCGCGCCTGCTGGCCGACACGGGTGTTGCCGTGTCGACTGCCGGTCGCAACGGCCAAGTCCTGATCGTGGAGAACCGTCGCTATCTTTCCATGTCGCAGCATGTTGCGGGTCTATTGGAAGACATTGCTGCAGCAATCTACCCGGGGTCCCTGTGAGCGGGTCTCGTTCACGACGGGGTCGGCCAGGGGCCGCGCCAATGCCAGCAACGAAGGCGAGGGCCGGGCGGTTGCTGGTCTTTTTCCCTGTTGTATTGGCATTCCTCGTTGTCGCCGCCTGCGCGGCAGTTTCGATCGGCAGCACCGACATAGCCTGGCTGACCGTCGTGCGCACAGTCGCCGGCAGGGCGTTGCCTGAGGGCTGGATTGATCTTGGCGGCGTCCCGGAATCCGAACAGGTCATCGTTTGGCTGATCCGAATGCCCCGTGTGATCGTCGCCGCGCTAGCCGGTGCCGCGCTGGCGATTGCAGGGACCCAGCTTCAGGGTGTTTTCCGCAATCCGTTGGCTGATCCCAGCGTGATCGGAGTCAGCCAGGGGGCCGCGCTTGGTGCGGTAATTGCATTCGTCACCGGCCTCGCGACTCGTTCGGCGCTGTGGCTGCCAATGACCGCGTTCATCGGAGGGTTCATCGCCCTGTTCGCGGTGTATTTGATCGCAACCCGAAGCGGCCGCACCCCGGTCGCTACCTTGTTGCTTGCTGGCATCGCCGTAGGCGCGCTAATCACCGCATGCTCGTCACTGCTTATCTCGCTCAGCTTCGTGAATTGGCAGGTGGCGGCCGAGATCGTCTTCTGGATGATGGGCGGGCTCGACAGCCGGACATGGACCCATGTCTGGATCAGCTTGCCGTTCCTGGCGCTGGGCACGCTCGTGTCCCTATGGCACACGAGAGAACTCGACTTGATGTTGCTCGGCGAGGAGACCTCTGCTTCGCTCGGCGTGGAGGTCGAGACCGTCAAGCGAACGATTCTGGCCACAGCAGCGTTGCTGACGGGGACAGCCGTGGCGGTGAGCGGCGTCGTTGGATTTGTCGGTTTGGTCGTGCCCCATGTAATGCGGCTGATCCTAGGGCCGTCTCACCGCACGCTTCTGCCGGCCAGCGCTCTGACTGGGGCCTTGTTCTTGATCTTGTGCGACCTGCTGGCAAGGACGGTCCATCCCCCGACAGAAATCCGCCTCGGTGTGGTCACGGCCGCGTTCGGCGCGCCATTCTTTCTGTGGCTGCTGCGCCGCCAACGTAAGGAGATCGGTTACTTTTGAGCCTCCGTTTGGAACAGGCCGGCATGAAGATTGACGGCCGCTGGCTGGTGCGCGACGTCTCTCTCGCGATCGAACCCGCTCGAGTGACCGCCTTGGTCGGTCCTAACGGATCGGGCAAGTCGACGGTCCTGAGGCTGCTGGCCGGCCTGTGGCGCCCGACGAGGGGACGTGCATCGATGGACGGAGCGGACTTGACTAGCATGGCGCGCCGGCTTGTTGCGCGACGGGTGGCATTCGTCCCTCAGGACACCCATATTGGCTTCGCCTTTTCGGTTCGGGAGGTGGTCGAAATGGGGCGTCATCCGCATGTCGGCCGCTTCGAGACCCCCGGTCCACAGGACGCGGCCGCGGTGGATGCGGCGCTGGACCGCGCTGATGTTACGCACCTCGCTGACCGGCCGGTCAACGAACTCTCCGGAGGCGAGCGCCAGCGTGTAGTGCTTGCACGCAGCCTGGCAACGGAAGCGGAGGTGATTCTCCTTGACGAGCCGACCTCCAACCTCGACATCGACCATTCTCTCGAAACATTGAGATTGCTCAAGGACCTGGCCACCGGGGGGAAGGCCGTCGCGGTGGCCTTGCACGACCTCAACGCCGTTGCCCGATGGGCTGACCATGCTGCGCTGATGCACGCGGGACGCCTGCAGGATTGCGGTCCAGTCAGAGACATCCTCAGTGACGGATTGGTGGAGCCGGTTTTCGGAGTGGAGGTCGAGCGTATCCTTTCCGCAACAGGGGCCGAGACGCTCGTTTTTCATCGCAGGGCGACGCGATGCGGCCGATGAAGTTTAGATCGACATCATGAGCAGAGTTCGGGTCTTGTTGAAGCGGAAGCCCGTTCTAGCCTGACGAGCCGACAGAATCATAGCCAGATTCGAAGTTGGGAGTTCAAGCCAGCGGAATCCGAATCAGTCGGCACGTCCATCGGGGGAGCCTGTCGACAGGGCTGGCAATGCGGGCCTAGCCGATGTTTGTCAGGCCGAGGGGCGATTTCGACCGAATTCCAACCTTTCGAGCGCATAAGTCGTTGATTTTCCGTCAAAGGCCTCGCTCAACCTGGAATGTAGTACCATAAAATATATAGAAGGCTTGACTTCCCGCCCGCCCCGTGCTCCCGTGGGGGTATGTTCGTCTGTCGCACTCGCACCCGCTCCCGCGACGGCAAGGAATACTTCACCTTCCGCCTCGTCCGCTCCCAGCGCGTCGCTGACAAAGTCCGCCAGCGCACCCTCCTCAATCTGGGCAGCCAGTTCCCGATCCAGCGGGACCACTGGCGCACCCTCTGCCAGCGCATCCAGCGCCTCCTCGACCCCCAGCCCGACCTGCTGCCGATCGAGTGCGACCCCGCGGTCGAGGCCGAAGCCCAGCGCATCGTCGAACGCCTCCTGCGCGACGGTGTCCCGCTCGCTGATGCCGTGCCGGATCCCGGCTCGTCCCGGCCGGCCTCCCGCCAGACCGATTTCCAGAGCGTCGACGTCGATTCGCTCCAGCTGGCGCGGCCCCGCTCGGTCGGCGTCGAGCACGCCGCCCTGTGGGCCGCCGACCAGCTCGGCCTGCCGGACCTGCTCCAGCAGCTGGGCCTGTCCGGCCCCCAGCGCCACGCCGCGCTCGGCCTGCTCGTCGGCCGCGTCGCCGCCCCGGCTTCCGAACTCGCCACCTGGACCTGGCTGCGCGAGCGCAGCGGCCTCGGCGAGCTGCTCGGCGGCGACTTCGAAACCATGGGCCTGAGCGCCCTCTACCGCGCCGGCGATCGCCTGCTGCAGCATCGCAAGGCGCTGGAAACGAAGCTCTTCCAACGCGCCATGGGGCTGTTCGGCCAGCAGCCCACGGTCACGCTGGTGGACCTCACGAACACCTATTTCGAGGGCGCGGCCAAGGCCCAGCCGAAGGCGCAGCGGGGCCGCTCGAAGGAGAAGCGCAGCGACTGCCCGCTGCTCACCCTGGGCCTGGTGCTGGACGGCAGCGGCTTTGTGCGGCGTTCCGAGGTGCTAGCGGGCAATGTCGCCGAGAGCGGCACGCTGGCCGGGATGCTCCAGGCGCTGGAGGCGCCAGCGGAGGCGGTGGTGGTGATGGACAAGGGGATCGCGACCGCGGACAACGTCGCCTGGCTGCAAGCGCAGGGCTGGCGCTACGTGGTGGCGAGCCGGGAGCGCAAGCGGGAGTTCGACGCGGACGAGGCAGTGGCCGTGGAGACGGCCTCGGGGATGGGGGTGCGGATTCACACGCAGAAGGGCGAGGACGGAGAGACGCGGCTGTACTGCGAGTCGGAGAAGCGCAAGCAGAAGGAGAACGCGATCGTGGAGCGGGCCGGGGAGCGGCTGGAGAAGGAGCTGGGCAAGCTGCACGCAGGGCTGTCGAAGCCGCGGAGCACGAAGCGGCTGGAGAAGGTCTGGCAGCGGATCGGGCGGCTCCGGGAGAAGTACCCCAAGGCGTCGGCGCATTATCAGATCCAGGTGGAGGCGGACGGGAAGGGCAACAAGGCGGTCGCGGTGAGCTGGGAGCGCCAGCCGGCCGGGAACTCGATCGCGACGCATCCGGGGGTGTACTGCCTGCGCACGAACGTGACGGACTGGGACGCCCAGCGGCTGTGGAGCACGTACGTGCTGCTGACGGACCTGGAAGCGGTGTTCCGGTCGCTGAAGAGCGAGCTGGGGCTGCGGCCGATCTACCATTGGAAGCCGGAGCGCTCGGAGGCGCACCTGTTCGTGACCGTGCTGGCGTATCAGCTGGTGCAGGTCATCCGGACGCGCTTGCAAGGGCTCGAGGAACGAGCCAGCTGGACGACGCTACGGAGGCGGCTGGCCGGACAGCAGCGGGTGACGGCGGTGTTCCGCCGGCAGGACGGCCGGACGCTGCATGTGCGCAAGGCGACCCAGGCGGAGCCCGGACAGCTGGCGATTTACGACGCGCTGGGCGTCTCGGCGTCACCCGGCGGGATCCGCAAGCTGATTGTGTAAGTGACCTGTCAACGCAAGAATTCACCAAATGTAGTGCCAGACGCCAGATTTCGAACCGACAACTTACTGATCATAAACGACTTGTAGATAGGGGTGACAAAGATAGGCTAGACTGTCGGGCGCGCTGGGCCTCCTCAAGGTCCCGAAACCGGAACACTCCTTTCGGGTGCGAGCGGGACGACAGCATGCGGATCCGAGCGTTAAGACGGATGAATCGCTCGAACCCGTCGGTTGCCCGATTGCGAACCGGTGCCGAATTCATTTCGTCGATCGACCGGAAACGCTCTACTCCCATCGATTCATTCTCCCCTAAGTCGAAGTGGTTTCTCAGTGCAGCGGCGTCCTGCTGATCGATGGGTCGGATTGTCCCCCTCTTGAGTCGATGAAGCGCGGCTGGAGTCGCTACCCGAACGCGGATCCCTTGGACATCCTTGGTCTCTGCCTCGACCGACTCGAAGGTCGCCATCTCGCCCAGGCGAGTCATCAAGCCGAAATAGAGGTCGCCACTCGGCGGGTAGTAGCGAACCGCGATATTCGCCCAGCAGATCTTCGGTGCTGATCGCTTCCACTTCAGGGTCATCTTCATAGGCTGCCCTCAGGGCTGTCCGGATCCGTTCAGTGTTGTCCCGGGTTGCTCGCAATAGCAGATCCATGTCTTCCGTTGCGCGGACGATGCCGTGCATGCCCATCGCCATTGCCCCGATCAAGACGTAGTCGACCCCGGCGGTCTCGGGGGCGCGCAGAACGCAAAGCACTTCGTCGCGATCCACCAAGCAAGCTTAACAGTGGGAGGCGCCGAGGCTTCGAACAGGAATCGTGGTTGGCTTGGCTGCGCTCATTCCAGTGTTGCTTTGAACCGGGCCAATCGCCCGTCCTGGGCGTCCAATCGAGATGATTGGCAGGTCGCTCACCACAACGCCGAATTCGTCACGGCAACCCGAGGGTTTGCGAAATCAGATCGCTTTCTCAGCATCATTGCAACCTGCCCTTCGACGAAGACGATTGAGTTGCTTGGAAATCGGCGCACAGCGAACAAAAGACGCCCATTATAATGAGGTTGGTGGCTTTCGGCGTCCTGAAACAGATCGCATCCGCGTTACGAACACTCAGCCCGCAGGAGGTCCGTGGAATCGCTCAGAGGCCTGTTGTTTTTGGGGTATTGGCAGTCGACGAGAGCTGCGTTGGCCAGATCCACGAATTCCTCTGTGGCGATTCCGGCGGACCGGGGCGGTCCCGAGTTGTGCGGATTGCGAGCGAGGATGATTTTGCCCGAGTGACACTCGGTTTTTCCGAACGCGGCATCCCGCACCCACAATCGTTCTACGAGTTTGATCCGACCGATCCGAAATCCTCCGCCGACAAGCTGTTGGACCAGAATGAGGAGGACTGGATCGCGATTTCCCGGAACTTTCCTGGGATGCGGCGCATGGTTAGCGAGCGGTTGATCTGGAAGATCGCCAAGGAGAACACGCTCTTCACGGTCGCCACATCCGTACCGAACGTCGTTCCTTCAGTCTTGACCCTGCCTTGGGCGGCTGGCGAGTTCGCATCGGACACGGCTTTCTTGACCATGAATCAAGTGCGTCTCTCGCTGTTGCTAGCGGCTGCCCATGGACACGAAGTGGGGTATGACAGGCAAACCCTGAAGATCGGCTCTATCGTTGGCGCAGCCATCGGCTGGCGAGCCCTGGCCCGGCAATTGGTGTCGAAGGTGCCAGCAGGCGGCGGAATCGTTTCCAAGGGATTGATTGCTTTCGCGGGAACTTACGTGGTGGGTCGAGGGCTCGAGCACTGGTTTCGGGAGGGCAGTCTGCTGGACCGAGCGACTCAGCGCGCGTTCTATGCGGATGCTTTGTCCAATGCCAAAGAGACGGTGGACGGAATCGTCCGGAACGCGCTTTCCGCTTCACGCACCGCGGAACGAAGCGCCTCATGAGCAAATGAGTACATCGAGCGGCGGTCAAGAGCCCACCCTGCGGGCATGGGCTCCACCGCGCGGGGATTGGGTAGCCCGTTGCATTTGGACGGGCCAGGCAGACGGGGCAGCGATTTGCGAGACTTCCTGATGCACGTTATCGCAGGCAAGTTCCGACGGCGGGTGCTCCAGTCTTTGGAGGGATCTGAGACTCGCCCCATGCTCGGCCGAATGCGGCAAACGATGTTCGACGTCCTGCAAGGGGAGATTCCAGGGCGTGTGTTCGCCGACCTGTATGCCGGGACAGGGGCCGTTGGTATCGAGGCGCTCAGCCGCGGTGCCGCAAGTGCAGTCTTCGTGGAGTCGAGCCACCGCGCCGCGAAAGTGATTGGGAGGAACCTCGTGGCTCTTGAGATCACGAATCAAGCCGATGTGCGGATCGCGCCGGTCCAGGATGTCGTGGCCGGGATAGAAGCTGACATCTATTTCCTGGGGCCGCCGTACGAAGCGACGAACGAATATGCTGGTGCGCTGGAACTGCTCTCGACAAAGCCCGCCGAATGGGTGATTGCCCAGCACGGCAAAGGACTGGCGTTGTCGGAAAGCTACGGGAATCTCAAACGCGTGCGAGTTATCAAGGTCGGCGGCAACCGCCTTTCGCTCTTCCGATCCGACTTGCAAGACTGAAAGGGGCAGTCGGGGGCAGGGCCCGGCTAGATGTTCCAGTCAGCTTCCGGTCGACATGATCGACGACACGACCTCGTCGATCTGGTCAAACACCCAATCGATCTCCTCGTCGCTGACAACATAGGGGGGCATGAAATACACGATGCTGCCGTACGGGCGCAACAGGAGGTTGCGTTCGAGGAAGGCTGCCGCCATTTTCGGTCCGACCCTGGCAAGGTAACCGCCCTCCACATCAAGTTCCACGATGCCCAAGTCGCCGATCTGGCGCACGTCCCGGACGTATTCTCGGCCGACGAAGGATCGGAGCCTCTCTCGCATTCTCGACGCGATGCCCTGGATCCGGCCAAGCACGTTGTCCTGGTCGAAGATGTCGAGACCTGCAAGGGCGACGGCGCATCCCAGTGGATTGGCAGTGAATGAGTGCCCGTGGAAGAACGTCTTGCTGGTGTCGTCGCTCAGAAACGCCTCGTACACCCGCTCCGACGCTGCAGTAATCGAAAGGGGCAGGTACCCGGCAGTCAAGCCCTTCGAGATGCACATCAAGTCGGGCGAGACCGGTCCATGCTCACAGGCGAACATTGGACCGGTCCGGCCGAATCCGGTCATTACCTCGTCTGCGATAAGAAGCAAATCGTGCCGGTCGCAGAGTTCGCGCAACCGCCTCAGAAACTCGGGCTTCCACACGCGCATGCCGCCTGCGGCCTGCACCATCGGCTCGACGATGACCGCCGCATAGTCCGTCGCTCGCTCGTCGAGTAGACGTTCGAGTTCAACTAGCGGCTCGCTTCCTCGTCCGTCACGGACCGGGTCCATGGACGCCAGATAGTCGTCCGGTACCGCGGTCCGCTCGACACGAAACAAAAGCGGAGAGTAGCTCGCAGTGAACAGGGAATCGTGACTCGCGGACATTGCTCCGACGGTGTCTCCGTGATATGCGTGCTTGAAGGCGAGGAACGTGCGCCGCTGGGACTCACCGCGGTTCGTCCAGTACTGGTAGGCCATTTTGAGAGCGACTTCGACGGCGGTTGAGCCATTGTCCGAATAGAAGACCCTCGTTAGACGCGAGGGTAGCCGGGGAATCAGCCTCTCTGCGAGTTCGACCGCGGGCGGGTGGGTGCAACCTGCAAACATCACGTGTTCCAGTTGTTCCGCCTGAGCTGCAAGCGCCCGGTTGATCCGCGGGTTGGAGTGGCCATGCACGTTGACCCACCACGAAGAGATACCGTCCAGGATGCGCCGCCCGTCCTCGGTGATCAGGTATGCGCCCTCTCCGCGTACGATTGCGAGGGGATCGGGCGCGATCTTCATTTGTGTAAAGGGGTGCCAGATGCAAGACCGGTCCCTTGCGACAAGAGAAGGCATCGTGTTAGCGTAACCCAGCCAATCCTGTGAACTGTCGCCGTTGACTTCCGCAGGGTCCGCATCCTTTCGTCGTGCGTGACATTCCGGTTCGTGAGCCTGCCCGGTTCGGGCTGATCGTATTCTTGGTCACAGTGTGCGCGCTGCCATCTTGGGGCGCGAGCCCCGATGTCCTCCGCGAACGCGTGGACAGGCTCTTGCCGGCAGCAATGACGCAAAACGACATCGATCTCTGGCTCGTGTTCACAAGGGAAGAGTCCAGGGACCCCTTGGCGGCGGATCTCGGCGGCGGGGACGCAGTGGCAAGGATGGCGCTGCTGTTCGCACACTCGGATGGGGATCTAAAGAAGACCGCGATTGCGGCGAGCTATGACGTCACCCCATTGGAAGAGAGTGGGATTTTCGATGAGGTCCACGCGTACAGGAGTGAGGGTATCAAGCCGCATTTGAAGCAATTCGTGTCCGACCTCGACCCAACTCGGATTGCGATCAACACATCGAGGGACATGCCAATCGCTGACGGGCTCACCGCGGGAATGCGCGCCTACCTGGAGGAGGTGCTGGGGGAAGAGATTGCTGGACGGTTCGTCTCATCCGAACCCCTTGTCGCCTCGTTCCGCGGCCGTAGGCTCTCCCAGGAGGTCGAGATCCTGCGCGAGGCAGCGCGTCACACGGACACGTTGATTCGCGATGCGCTGACGGTTGTTGTCATCATCCCCGGCACAACCACCGAAATCGACGTCGGCAACTATCTGCGGACTCGCACGGCAATGCTTGGAGCGACCGTTCCTTTCCTCAGTGTCGTTGCGGGCCCGTCAAGGGGCCACGCGGATCCTAGCAACCGCGTAATTCGGCGCGGAGACCTGGTTCGAATCGATTTCGGGATTACGTTCAAAGGGTATTCGACGGACCTGCAGCGCACAGCGTACGTGTTGAACACGGGCGAGGTGGATGCTCCGGCACAAATCCGGAAGATGTGGGAAACGTCCCGCCTTGCAGCTGATCGGCAGAAGGACGCGATGAAGCCAGGCGTGTCTGGCGTCGAAATCGACGCGATCGCCAGAAAAACACTGACGGATGCCGGGTTCGAGGGACCGCCGCACGGAACCGGGCACGCGATCGGGTTCACAGTTCACGACGTTGGGCCGCTGATTGGTCCCGATTGGCCAGAGCGCTACGGAACCACCGTCTTCCTGAAGATGGAGCCCGGTCAGACCTTCGCGATCGAGCCAATACTCTATGCCCCCTACGAGAATGTCGGAGAGATCCATATCGGCCTGGAGGAAGATGTCGTGATCACCAGCAGCGGGGCAGACTACCTGCACGTGCCCCAGAGGAAGCTGATACTCATCCGCTGACTTGAGGCGACTCTCGCGCAATTGCTGGAGTTCTCCTGGTAGCGACTCTACTCAGGATCGGGAACCTGCTGGACCGTCCCGGATCGCGGCTGGCCCCAGTCACTTGGAGAACCTGGTGGCGCTTGCCGTCTTTCGTGCGATCGGCGGGCGCTTCACAAGTTCAAGCGCTTGCGCGGCCATAAGCGCAGAGCGGCCTGAAGGCCCATTCAATGCCCTTGGCGGTACAATCTGGACCTTGGTCCGACCGTCGGGGCACATTCTGGCTCGCATGGCGACGTGTTCGTTGTTGCTCTGCATCCTGCTTCTCGGTGCACTTTGCCGAGCCGAGATTCGCCTCGAGCCCGTCCATGCATCAGGCATGCTCTTCACGCTGGACAACGCACCCACGCCTTCAAAGCGACCTTTCGAGACGTTGGCCGGAGGACTGGCCATATTCGACTACGACGCAGACGGCAGGCCCGATATCTTCTTCACCAACGGGGCTTCCCCTGAGTCGATGCGCAAGAGTTCGCCGCGATATCGCAATCGACTCTTTCGAAACATCGGAGGCCTGAGGTTCCTGGATGTTACCGGCACGGCCGGCGTCGGGGGCGAAGGGTACTCGATTGGCGCGGCGGCCGCTGACTACGACAACGACGGGGATGTCGACCTGTTCGTCGCGGGCGTGTTTCGAAGCTTCCTCTATCGCAATCGGGGCGACGGCACGTTCGAGGACGAGACCGAGCGCGCAGCAATCGCCGAGTCCGAATGGGCCGTCGCAGCGGGCTGGTTCGACTACGACAGCGATGGGCTGCTAGATCTCATGGTCATCAACTATGCGGACTGGTCATTGGACTTCGACAGATATTGCGGCGACCGGGCTCGCGGCCTGCGGATCTACTGCCATCCGAAGAACTATATTCCGATTGCCAACCGCTTGTACCGCAACCTCGGGCAGGGAGAATTCGAGGACATGAGCGAGCGGGTTGGCCTGGCTCGGTTTCGGGGTCGCGGCATGAGCGTGGCATTTGCCGACTTCGACGAGAACGGATGGCAGGATGCGTTTGTCACGAACGACTACCTTCCGAATTTCCTGTTCCTGAATCAAGACGGAAGCTCCTTCGTCGAAGACGCCCTGCTGGCAGGCGTGGCGCTGCTGGACAACGGGAGGCCGATCTCATCGATGGGTGTCGACATCGGAGACTTCGATAACGACGGGAACCCGGACCTGTCTGTGACGGCACTGAACAACGAGACGTTTCCGCTCTTTCGCGACGAGGGTCAGGGCTCGTTCCGCGATGCCACGGTTCGGAGCGGCCTGGCAAAGGCGTCCCGGACATATGCCGGATGGGGCAACGTGTTCGTCGACTTCGACAACGATGGCCAGGTGGATCTCTTCACCGCGAACTCGCACGTCAATGCTCTCATCGAGGAATTCGAGCCATTCTCGTACAAGCAGGCCAACACTGTATTCCGCAATCTCGGAGGTCGGTTTGAAGGTGCGCTGGAGATAGGGGAGCCGGGTGCGCACAGAGGGGCGGCGGCCGCTGACTTCGACGGTGATGGTCGGCTTGATGTGGTGGTGAGTGCACTTAGTGAGCCCGCTACCCTGTTGCATAACGTCTCGGAACCGGCTGGAAACTGGATTGCCGTGGATCTCGTCGGCACTGTCTCAAACCGCGACGGACTCGGAGCCCGCGTGAGGGCCCGAGATCAAACCCGCTGGATGAAGGGGGCCGCGGGCTACGCCTCGTCCAGTCTGAGGCCGGTCCACTTCGGCCTCGGTGAAAGCACAGTGCCAGTGACCGTCGAGATCGACTGGCCAAGCGGGCAGAGTCAGACGGTCGAGTCCGTTCCGTTGAACCAACTCTCCGTTGTTCACGAACCGAGGTAGTCCTGAAGTGGAAAGGGAAAAACTACTACCGCGTCAGGATTCAGTTAGAAACCAGTAGTTCCGGGGGCGTTTGAGAGTGGTTCGCGGGGGGTAGAGGCGGACGCAGCAGGGCGTCCTTCGCCCACGCCCGGTTCCGGCGACGCAGTTCCGCATTCCGGTTTGTGCGCTGCAAGCGGGGCGGTCCGATCGGTTCCTGACGATCCAGTTCGGCGCCGGCCCGGGGCAATTGGTCCAGCGTGCCGCACACCACCTGCACGTAGTCCGGATGCTTCAGGTTCGCTGCGAGGGCGACCTGGGCCGGCTGGTCCTCCAAGTCGCGCCCCAGATGGGTGCGGCCCAGCCGGCGGCGCAGGCCCTGTTTGGCGACCGCGAAGGACTGCTCGTTATTCCGAGCTCGGAATAACGAGCATAATGCCGAGTCCCGGATTATTCCTAGATCTCGGTAGCAGTAAGCAACTTCATTTATTTTCTTGTTGTTACGAGAACCGCGGCGGTCGGAGGCTCGGGATAATCACACCAGTCTCTCGGACTGACGAGAACCCTCCGCAACCACTCCCGAGGGTCCACCCGCCTGTACATCACCACCATGCGTGGAGTCGACGGCCCGATTGACGTCGTCCGCGCCATCGGAAGCCAGTTTCTGCCTCAGCGACGAGGCTTGGGCTGTCCTGAACGATCCGTGATTATTCCGAGTTGGACATCCCATCGACCGCGCGGCTGGCTCGATTCGAGAGATCGTCTTCTTGACCCGTCGCGTCCGCCTCCATGCTGGGAAGACTATGTCTGTTGCACTCTTCTTCCCCAATCCAGAAAGCCAGCCGAGGGTGCGTGACGGGCCTCTAGCCGACGACATCGACGCATTCGCTGTGTGGCTCGCAGCCGAAGGCTACTCGCCCGTCGCGGCCGGGCAGAAACTGCAGTTCGCTGCGGATCTGAGCCGCTGGCTCGCGTCCCGGAGACTGGCTGTCTACGATCTCGATGACGATCAGGTCCAGGCATTCCATGCCGCTCGTGAACCGCAACGGCGGCGAGGCGGCGACGCAACGACCGGCCGCCAATTGCTGGATCATCTCCGAGTTACCAGGCGCATCCCGCCCGCGGATTCCGATCCGCTTCGCGATGATGCGCTCGAGCGGACCGCACGGACGTATGAGCGCTTCCTGCTGGACGAGCGCGGCGTTCAGCCGAGCACGGCCGCGACCTACGTGCCCACGGTCCGCAGATTTCTCGCCGAGCGCTTCGGCGGCCGGGAGATCAACCTCGAGAGCCTGGCAGCGCAGGACGCCAATCAGTTCATTCTGCGTGAGGCGCAGCGCCTCAGTCATTCCAGGGCCAAGATGGCGGTCACGAGCCTGCGCAGCTTCCTCCGCCATCTGCACCAGAGCGGGGCCATCCCCGCCGACCTTGCCGGAGCGATTCCGCCGGTCGTGAACTGGAGCCTGGCGGGCTTGCCGAAAGCGCTCCCGACAGAAGAAGTCGAGTCGATCCTCTCCAGCTGCGACCGCAGCTGCGTGACTGGACGGCGCGACTACGCCATCCTCCTGCTGCTAGCTCGGCTAGGGCTGCGCGGCGGCGAAGTGGCCGCGCTCACTCTGGAAGATTTCGACTGGGACGCTGGAACGCTGTCCGTGCTCGGCAAGGGCCAGCGACGGGAGATCCTGCCGTTGCCCTGGGAGGTCGGAGAGGCCGTGACGCATTACTTGCGGAACGGCCGGCCGGCCGGCTGTCCGACCCGGCGGGTCTTCGTCCGCGCGAAGGCGCCGCATCGCGGGTTTGCTTCCACCGCGGCCATCTGTGACATCGTGCGCCGAGCGCTGAAGCGAGCCCAGCTGGACCCGACCTTCAAGGGGGCCCACCTGCTACGGCATTCTCTGGCTACCGGGATGCTCCGCAACGGGGCGACGCTCGAAGACATCGGGCAGATCCTGCGCCATCGCCATCCCGAGACCACCCTGATCTACGCAAAGCTCGATCTAGAGTCGCTGCGCACCGTCGCAGCTCCCTGGCCAGGAGGCGCGGCATGAAGGACCTCCCGACGCTTCTGGCCGAGTATCTCGCCACGCGACGTGCCTTCGGCGCCGGCCTCGTCGCCGCGGAGCGCATGCTGCGGAACTTCCTCGCTTTCCTCCTGCAGCACGAGGCCACCTGCATGACGACGCAGCTCGCGCTGCAGTGGGCGACCGAGCCCCGCCAAGCGCAGCCTGCCCACTGGGCAGCACGACTCGGCATCGTGCGTGCATTCGCTCGCTATGCGAACGCGGAGGACCCCCGCCACGAGGTTCCTCCCGACGGACTGCTCACGGCCCGGCGTCGTCGCGCAACCCCCTATCTTTACAGTGACAAGGAGATCGCCGACCTCACCGGCGCAGCACGGCGTCTGCGCGGACGCACCGACCTGCGAGCCCACACCTACTCCACGCTGCTGGCGTTGCTGGCTGTTACCGGGATGCGCTTGTCCGAGCCCCTGCGCCTCGACCGCGACGATGTCGATCTCGCATGCGGCGTGCTTACGGTCCGCAATGCCAAGTTCGGCAAATCGAGGTGCCTGCCCGTTCACGAGTCCACACGCCAAGCCTTGGCAGGCTATGCGCTGTTGCGCGACAGGATCTGTCCGCAGCCTCGCGACCCGGCCTTCTTTCTCTCCGAGCGCGGCACCAGGATCGCCCAAAACACGGTGCAACAGACGTTCGTAAAGCTGTCCCGTCAAGTCGGCTTGAGGAAGCCTTCGGATTCGCACGGCCCCCGCCTGCATGACCTGCGCCACCGCTTTGCCATCGAAACCCTGCTGCGCTGGTACCGCGAGGACGTGGATGTCGAGCAGCGGCTCCCCCGGCTCGCAACCTACCTCGGACATGCGCGAGTCCGCAATACGTACTGGTATCTGACGGCCACGCCGGAACTGCTCCGGATCGCCGCCCGGAGGCTGCCAGCATGAAAGCCGCATCCGACTTCCCCCGGCTGCTGGCCGCGTTCTTCACCGACCGCCTCATGCAGCAGCGCCAAGCCAGTCCGCATACCATTGCCAGCTACCGAGACACGTTCCGTCTGCTGGTCGATTATGCCTTGCGGACCCTGCGGAAAGCGCCGGTCGCCCTGGGCATCCGCGACCTCGACACGGACTTCATCGGAGCTTTCCTGACCGACCTTGAGACCGAGCGTGGCAACACTGCTCGCAGCCGTAACACCCGCTTGGCCGCGATCCGCTCCTTCTTCGGCTACGTAGCCGTGCAGGAGCCCCAGCATGCAGCTCTGGCACAGCGTGTTCTGGCGATGCCCGCCAAGCGCTGCACGCACCGCCCCGTGGACTTCCTCGACCGCAACGAGATCGAAGCCCTGCTGGCCGCCCCGGACACGCACACGCGGGCCGGACGTCGAGACCGCACGCTGCTGCTCGTGGCCGTGCAGACCGGCCTGCGCGCCTCGGAACTGATCCATCTGCGCTGCCAGGATGTCCAACTCGGCCCGGGGGCCCACCTGCGCTGCGAGGGCAAGGGCCGCAAGCAGCGCTGCACGCCATTGCGAAAGGACGCGACGGCGGCCCTGCGGGCGTGGCTGGACGAATGGCGAGTCGATCCGGACGCGCCCGTCTTTCCGAACCAGCGTGGTCACACTCTCAGTCACGACGGACTCGCCTACCTGCTGGCCAAACATGTGGCCGTCGCCCAGAAAGCGTGCCCCACTTTGGAGACCAAGCGCGTCACACCTCATGTCCTGCGCCACACCACCGCCATGGAGCTGCTGCACAATGGCGTCGACCGCACCGTGATCGCGCTCTGGCTCGGCCATGAGTCGGTCGAGACGACCTATGTCTACCTGCATGCTGATCTCAAGCTGAAGGAAGTGGCCCTGGCCAAGACGACTCCTACGCAAGGGACACCACGTCGGTATCGCCCCGATGACGAAGTCCTGGCCTTCCTGAACAGTCTGTGAGTCCGCGCCCGATGCACCCAACGGCCCGAGCACCGCCAGGGTTCCTACCGAGATCTACTCGGAATAATCCGGGACTCGGCATTATGCTCGATGACATTGTTGGTACGGTCGACGACCGCCACAGCCCGGCCCGCCGCATCGCGGGCGACGGGATGGCCGACCAGGCCCTCGCCGTAGCGGTCCAGATAGCTGAGCACGATGGACTCGGGCTGGAACGTTCCCGGCCCGTCGGCGGCCAGCCGGCGCAGGTCCTGGTGGTAGCGCCGGAAGTCAGCGGCGATGGCTTGCAGCCGGGCGGCGGCGGCCTCGGGCTGGAGCGGGGCGGAAGTGGCCGGCCGCGGCCCGCCCGGCAGTTCCTCGTCGGACAGGCGCAGCACGTCCCGCAACGCGCAGAACACCGTCCAGCCGCTCGAGCTCGCCGAGGGCCTCGGCAGCCTGCCTCAGCAGGCGGAGCTCGGAGCGCGAGCGGGGCCGCGGCAGCCGGCGGTCCCGCTCGGCGGGGAACTGCCCGCAACGCCGGTAGAAGTCCAGATGCGGCAGCGAGAAGGGGTAGGCGAGATGCTTGCGGCCCTCCGCTTCCAGGACCCACAGCAGCAGGGCGGGCAGGTCCGGGCGGAGGCTCTCGTCGGAACGGGCCGCCCGCAGCAATGCCCGCAAGCGGCCGCGCACCTTGCTGCGGGAGATCTGGCTGCGCAGCAGGGCGTAGCCGCCATCGAGCAGCCGGTGGCCGACGGCGGCGAGGAAATGGTACGGGCAGAGCAGGTCGGGGACGCCCCGCTGACGGCAGCCGGCGACCGCTTTGGCCCCCGCCTGGCCCAGATCGCGCATGATTGCGACCGGGTCGCCAAAGGCGGCCACAGTGCGCTCGACAGCGGGGCGCAGTTCGCGTTCGTTCTCCGATCCGATGCGCACCGCGTGCAACACCCAGCCGGTCCAGCCGTCCAGGCAGCGGAACGCGCCGCCACGGCCCTTGTCACAGGTGGCATCGATGTGCAGGGGATAGCCGTGGGGCAGGGCGGCCCGCAGGGCCGGGGCGCGGTGCCAATGCAGAGTCTCCAGGGCCGCCAGGAAGCGATCGCACAGCGCGGAGACGGAACCGGCCGAAAGGGAGAGGCCCTGGCGGGCCAGGGCCGTGCGGATCTCCTCGCGCTGGAGGTGGCGGTGATAGCGGGCCAGTCCGACCCACACGATCAGGTCCCAGCCGTAGCGCTGGCCGGACGGGGCCAGGCTGGCCAGTTGCTGCGAGACCGCGACAGCCCGGGAGGCGCAGTGCCGGCACTGCTTGCGGATCTCGCGCGCCCGCAGCGTGCCGGCCGCCAGGGTGACCAGCATGCGGGTCTTGCTCTTCTGCGGGCTCAGGGGCCGGCCGCAGTGGGAACACTGGTGCCGCTCGGCGACGAAATCGACACACGGGGGAGCCCCGCCGACGAGCGTGGCACGGGCGATCCTGTCGCCGGACCAGCCCGCGTCGCGGGCCTGTTCCAGCAGCAGCGTCAGGAGGCGGTAGACCCCCCTTTTTCGCCGATCCGGTGGAGCTCGAAGCGCTCGAACACGGCCTGGACCTGTCCCAGCGGGATCGGCGGGGAGCGCCCCTGCAGGCGGCGGGCCACCTGCCCGGGCCGGGAGCCGGGATGGCGGACCAGCACGAGCAGCACCGCGATGATGATCGCCGGGTCCAGTGTGCCGGCCAGGTCGGCGGCCTGGCGGGCGTCGAGGCGCGTCTGGCGGGCGCGGCGTTGCCGGTCGGCGGTCGGGGGATCGGCCGAGAAATAGACATAGACGCCGCCGAGGCGCTCGCGGCGGGCGCGGTGCTGCCGGACGGCGGCGAGCAGGAAGGGGTACACCGAGACGTGCAGGAGGTCGCCGAGTTCCTGGTCGGTGAAGCCGTCCTCGGATTCGCCGAGCCAGCGCTCGACGGTGGCGGTCAGGGAGCCGTCGCGGGAGAAGTGGACGTCGCCGATGGAGAGCAGGCCGAAGCGGTCGAAGCGATCGGGGTCGCGGTCGGTGTAGAAGCGGCCGTTGTGGTTGTAGCTGCGGAGGTGGCGGACCTGGCGGAGGTAGCGGAAGGTGGTGGCCCGGGAGGCTTGGCCGAGGGCATGCTGGAGTTGTCGAGAGTGACGTGTAGAAGCGGCCGTTGTGGGTAGCTGCGGAGGTGGCGGACCTGGCGGAGGTAGCGGAAGGTCGAGAGTGACGGGTGAGGTGGAAGCCAGCAGGGGGACGAGCAAGTCGGGGGAGCGCCGGGGCATGATGATACTATATAATATTTATTGGCGCAAGTGCATTATACAATATCAAAATAGGGCATCGAGACCCGTCCGGGAGGACGGGAACCAAGCTAAATCACGGGGAACCAGGGGGTTCGGTGTCGGAAAATGACACAGTATGCGGAACTGGGATGCGGGTAAATCCAGCTATATCAACAGATTCTCAATCTCTAACCGAATCCTGACGCGGTAGAAAAACTAGCCTCCTTCAATGTTGATATCAGAACTGAATCGTACACCTCTTGCAATCCTTGCGATTTGGGACACTTGGACCTTGCAATATCGTAGGGATTTGATATATTCATCAGGGAGTCTACGCGAAGAGATCGGGTAGGCTAGTTTTCGGAAAGTGGGAGGTGCGGAAATGCGGTGTAAGTTATTCGTAAGGCTTGTCTTCGGTGTGTTGCTATCCTGCGTCGCAGTCTTGGCGCAACTGGACACCGGTAGCGTGCTGGGGACCGTTTTCGACTCCAGCAGAGCTGTTGTTGCCTCGGCCCGCGTGGCCATCGAGAACCAAGGAACCGGGGTTGTCGTCGAGACCGCAACCGATGGGCAGGGCAACTTCCTGGTTCCCGTGCTTCCGGTTGGGACGTACCGGGTGACGGTATCCACTGATGGGTTCAAGACACAGTTGAGAGAGGACATCCGCCTGCGGGTCTCGGACCGTGTCCGGTTGCAGTTCTCGCTCGAGCCGGGATCCGTCACGGAAACCGTGACCGTCAGCGGGCAGGCGCCCCTCGTGGAGACAGCCTCTTCGACCCTGGGCCTTGTGGTCGAGACGGAACAGATCAACGCGCTGCCCCTGAACGGGCGCAACGTGAGCGACTTGCTGCATCTGGTGGCGGGAAACGTGCTGCGCACGGGTGCCACCAAGCAAGCGTTCAACGGCATCAGCCTCTTCCGGCAGCAGGGAGGCTTGCGCTTCCTGCTCGATGGCGGGGACGCCAGCCGGATAGACTTCGACATTCTCGACAACACCTACGGATCGAGCAAGGGTCGGATCTCTCGCACCAGCGCCGAGGCCATCCAAGAGTTTCGCGTGTACACCAACTCCTATTCCGCTGAGTTCGGGCAGACGCTAGGAGGCGTGGTGAACTTGATCACAAAATCAGGTTCCAATCAAGTGCACGGCTCGCTCTTCGAGTACTTTCGGAACGAAAAGCTCGACTCACGGAACTATTTCAACCACACGGGTGACAAGCCGCCGTTCCGGTTGAATCAGTACGGCGCCTCCCTCGGGGGACCGATCGCCAAGGACAAAGTCTTCTTCTTCGCCAACTACGAAGGAATCCAGCAGCGTCTCGGAAAAGTGCAGAACGCCTTGGTTCCGACAGCAGAATACCGCGCCACAGTTGATCCGGCTGTCAAGCCGGCAATAGACATGCTGCCCTTGCCGAACGGGGTGATCTCCGCCGGCGAACCGCGGTTGGGGTGGTACAACCGCGGAGTCGCGGACAAACTCGAAGAGAACACGGTGGCCGCCAAGATCGACTACCAGGTGTCGGACAAAGACAGCATCAACTTCCGGTACAACCTCAACCAGAACGAAACCGGGGATTTCTTCGGTGTGGCGCGCGGGCAAACGAAAGTGGCTCCGGGCCGGTTGCAATTGGCCAAGCTTACCTACAATCGGGTGATTTCGCCAACCGTCTTCAATGAGGCCGGTTTTGCGTTCAACCGCATGCGCATTGATCCACTTAGCGCTGAGACCGAAGAGATCCTCAATTTTCCAATCGTGTCACTTGGCGGCGGATCCGCCGGGGTGGGGCCGAGCGGCTTTGGTCTGCAGGTTGCCAACAACTCCTTCACGTGGCTCAACACGCTGTCGTGGGTTCAAGGCAATCACCAATTGAAGGTCGGCGCGCAGATCGTTCGCAACCAGGACAACAAGGCCGGAGTCTTCCAAATGAACATCAGCTATCTTTCGCTGGACGACTTCGCCCGCAACGCTGCCTGGGCGATTAGCACCTGGGGCCAGCCTCGCGCCGGGATGCGCAACACGTACAACATGTTCTTTATCCAGGACGATTACCAGGTCAACCAGAAGGTGACGTTGAATCTGGGGTTGCGCTATCAATACGACACCGCTCCAACCGAATCGCACGGACGGATGGCGAACTACAATCCGGCTACGGGTGATCTGGACCCCGTGGGCACCGCGGTCTTGAATGCACCTGCGACCAACTTCGACCCCCGGATCGGGATCGCGATCTCGCCATTTGCCTCCAACAATACCGTGATCCGCATGGGATACGGTGTCTTCCATGCGAGCTTGAATGCAGCAATGGCGCAGAACATCCCGAACAACATCTTCCAGCAGACCGCCTCCGTCAATGCCTTGGAAGTTGCGGGCCTCAAGGGCTTTCCACCGCCGACGAACTTCAACTTCGCGACCGGGGCGAACCTCACCGCGCTGCCGAGAGACTTGAAGCAGGCCTATACGCAGAGCTGGAACTTGAACATCCAGCAAGGTCTAGGCGAGCATTCGATGCTGCAGGTCGCGTACCTCGGGAATCGCGCCCTCCACCTAACTACCGGCCAGGACCTGAACCGGGTCCAGGGTGGAGCGCGCCCAAACAGCAAGTTCGCCGCCATCAATTCGGTCCGGGACGACCTTACCTCGACGTACAACGCGTTGCAGGTCAGTCTGCGGAGGCGCTTCAACAAAGGTTTCAGGGCGAATGTCAACTACACGTGGGCCCATGCGCTGGACGACGACGGCATTCCCTGGGGCAGTTCCCCCCAAGACGACCGGAACCCGCGCGCGGCGTACGCTGATAGCGACTCGGACGTGCGGCACAACCTGCAGTTCGACTACACCTACGAGCTTGCCAGCGTTCCCAAACTGCCGCATTGGATCGGAGGCGGCTGGCAGATCAACGGGATCACCGCGATGCGCTCCGGCTTGCCGGTGAATCCGGGGTGCTGGTGCGACCCCTTGGGACTCGGCAGATTCGGGGCCTCACGGCCGGACATTGTCCCGGGAGAGCCGCTCTATCCCGCCGATCAGGACATCCCCGGCAAGCAGTTCAATGCCGCCGCCTTTACCCAGCCCCAGGCCGGCACGCTCGGCAATGCGGGCCGGAACATCCTCAATGGTCCAGCGGCTTTGAACTGGGACTTCTCTTTGTTCAAGAACTTCAATGTCGGGGAAGGCCAGACCGTGCAATTCCGGGTGGAGATGTTCAACATGTTCAACACGCCGCAGTTCAACGATCCGGGTGGACACTACGTGTTCCCAAACTTTGGACAGAGCACGTCGACCCACAGCGTTCCCTTCACCGGCTTCGGTTCGAATCGACAGATTCAGTTCGCTTTACGCTACTCATTCTGATGCCGTGATCGCTCCGAACGACTGTGCCAAGCCCCAGGTCGAGCCGCCGCTCTTTTCAGGCGAATTCCGACTTGCTCTGCGGACTTGGCCCAACCGATCGAGTTGGCTAGCAAATGTCCTCGCCGTCGTATTGTTCTCCGTTTGTCCGCCCGCCGGTTTAGGGCAACAACAACCGAGCTACGAACTGGATGCCGAGCACCGCACGGGCTCGATCCGCCAAATCTTTGTTGTATCCCACAGCCACCTCGACATCGGATTCACTCGACCGCCGGACGAGGTTCCCCGAGACTACAAGGACAGCATCGACACTGCGATTCGGCTTGCTCGCGAGCATCCTGATTTCCGCTGGACCATCGAATCCGCCTGGATGCTCCAGGAGTGGTTGCGACGCACCGACGACGACGAACTGATCGGCGAACTGACGAACCTGCTGAAAGAGGGGCGCCTCGCCCTCGGTGTGGCCTTCGGCAACATGCACAGCGGGCTAATGGGTGCCGAGGAATCCAACCGTCTGGTGTACTTGGGGCACAAGCTTCGGCGCCAGCTTGGGCTCGAGGCGCCAGTCGCCTTCCAAAACGACGTGCCAGGCTTTAGCTGGGCGTTTCCGCGTGTGCTGGCAGGTAGCGGGGTCAAGTACCTTGTGAACGGTCTCAACCTCTTCATTGGGGGTGGAAACAACCTCGGGGTCGGCAAGAATCCCTTCTATTGGGTTGGCCCGGACGGCAGTCGAGTTCTGACTTGGTTCACTTACGACGGGTATATGGAGGGATTTCGCTGGAAGCTCGGAACAGAATTCCCGCCGGAGGAACTGGAGCGAAACGTCCCGAGGCGCCTTGCCTGGCTAGAGCAGAACGGATACCAATACGACACGTACATGCTGATGCGGGCCACGGGGGACAATTCCGGCCCTCTTGATGCTTTCGGCGTCCTGGAAGCGATTCGCGAATGGAATCGCAAGCATCCCGAACTGCCAATAAAGATGTCGACCGCGGACGAGTTCTTTCGCTACCTGACAGACGAGTACGGAGACGACTTTCCGACGGCCTCGGGGGATGCGACCGGCCATTGGGCGACCGTGAAGCTGCGCGTGCCGGAAACCACCGGCAAGATGCGCCAAGCCTCGAGCGCTTTGCCGGCAGCTGAAACGGCAGCGACGATCGCCTCCATCGTCCATGGCTCAACGTTCCCCCGTCATGATTTTGCTGAAGCCTGGGAGACCATGCTCACGTTTCAGGAGCACACGACAGGAGGCGGGCCATGGCCCGGCTACCACAGCCGTTGGGAGGCTGACTGGAACGAGGCGGCCCAGTACGCCTTCTCACTGATCGGATACTCCAATACGGAGCAGCAGTTCCGGAAAGCCATGGACCGTCTGGCTTCCCCCGTGGAGCGTCGGAACGCCGAGAAGGCGCTGATGGTCTATAACGGCCTTTCGTGGCGTCGAAGCGGCTTCGCAGCGGTCGAAGGCTTACCGGCTGAGCTGCACGAGGGGCCGCTGGTCGCGGTTGATCTTGCCAGCGGAGAAGAGTTTCCTTGCGAAGACATTCCCAACACCAAGCGGCACGTCATGTTCTTCGCACGCGATGTGCCGGCGGTCGGCTACCGGCTGTATTCAATCAAGCAGGCTGGATCATCTCGGTCGAATTCGGAGGAGGAATTCCGATTGCGGGGAACTTGGGACGACTCAGGTACGCTCACATCAATTCTCGACACGACATCCGGCAAGGAAATGCTCCGCGCGAGCCCGGACCGCACGTTTGGCGGTTTGTACGTCGCTCTTGATCGCAAGGACCCCTTCGAGGCACGAATCGGGTCAGCGCAAATACATGTGACTGAAGGGCCGCTTTCCCGCCGCGTGGAATTCGAGCGTGCCGGATCGGCTCTTCCTCTCACGGCATTCACCACCTACCGCGACACCGACTACGCCGACCTGGCGTTTGATGTCGACTTAACAGTGCTGCGGGATGAGACGGCTAATCACCAGGCTTATGGGATAGCTCTTCCGCTGGCCGAAAGCCAGAAATTGTTCATCGATGGGGCAGGCCTCATTGCGCATGTCCCAGAGGACCGATTGCCCGGCAGCGACACGCGCCAGTACACGCCGCAACATTTCACCCATGTGCAGCGTGCTCTGGATTGGGGCGTGACCTTGGCGAACAAAGATGGCTTCTGCATTCGTCCGGACATGCTGTTTCTAGTGAGTTGGGAAGACATGCTCGTGCAGACACGCGAGGAGGGGGTCCAGCGACTCTTTCGCGGCGAGCCGCAGAGTACTCCCGTCCAACGGTTTCGCTTCCGCCTGGCGATCCAGCCCGAGAGCCCAGGGGAATGGAAGCGCATGGGTGCTGAGTTGAACCTACCCTTGCGAGCCCGCTTCGTGCAGCCTGAAGAGATCCCGCCGACGCAGGAATTCTTCCACCTCAGCCATCCGAGTGTCCGGCTTCTGGCGTTTAAGCCCGCGCAGTTTCACCCCGGCTGGTACATGCTCAGGCTGCAGGAAAACGCTGGAGTCGCCGCGGAGGACGTTCAGCTGACGACCCCGCTTCCAATCTTCGACGCGAAGCTTGCCAATACAGTCGAGGAATTCACTGATTCCGCATTCGATCTCGCGAACTTCTCTATGGAGCCTTGGCAGACACGGACTGTCTTGGTGAGGGTTCGCGGTCAGGAGCGCTAGGATCACTATCCTGGACGATCAGTTGCCCTAGCCGGAAGAGGGGGTGCGCAGCGTTCTTGCCTTCAGGCGAAGGACCCTCCCCACTGACGGGTTCTTGGGATTGCCAACACCGAACTGCCGCTCTTCGACCGGTGATGCCTCGTGGCGATGGTGCTGGTAAAGGCTCAAGCCGTTTGGCGAGTGATCTAGGTCGGATCTCTTGCCGGGAAGCTCACGCTCCACGGATTGGCCTCCGCTTCAGAGACCGGCTCCGAACAATCCTGATCCTTGGCGGCCCGTTAGTATTGGGAATCTGGGCTATGCGCTTGACTCCAGTAACCACAATATGTTGTGGTTGATGAGTATGCGCTTTAGTCCAGTGATTCCGGAGTCCGCTCAGGGTCGCTGGCGAGAGCGCTAGCAACCATCGCGTGGCGAGGGGCCGGTTCCGTTGCGACTGCCTGCTGCACGAGCCGGTAGAACAGCTTGCCGCGCGAGCGGGATGCCCTCCGGTTGAATCGGAAGGTGAACTCGTCCAGGTAGTAGTCCAGGTAGGGATGCCCGACGGCACCTTGGTGAGTTCCTAGCAGCCAGCGCTTCAACAGGGACGCGACGCGATGCACCCGTGGGAACTCCCGGTCCGTCCGGGCCGGGTCTCCTCCCGTGACCCGGGTCTCGTGGCGGTACCTGCGGGCCGCCAGCTTCGAATAGCTCGGCCAACCGTCCGTGCGCACCGCGCTGCCGGGCTCAACCGCCTCGAGAATGAACGCTTCCAAGCTGGCCGCCGAAGCAGCGGGTACCCGCTTCAGGCGAATGCGCCCGGTCCCGGCCCCGGCCTCTTCCGCGGCGACCGCGACCAAGGCCTGGTTGCCGAGCTTGCGCCCCCGCGCTCCCTGCTCCTTGCCGCCCACATCGGTCTCGTCCACCTCGACGGTCCCGCCCAGACGATCGCGTCCCGGGCGCACCATCGCCCGCCGCAGCTTGTGCAGCCAGGTCCACGCCGTCCCGTAATGGCCCAGACCGAGGACCTGCTGCAACCCGAGGGCACTCGCGCCGTTTTGCTGCACGGTCACCCACCACATCGCTCGGAGCCACATGCTCAGCGGCTTGCGCGTGCCTTGGAAGATTGTCCCGGCGGTCAGCGACGCCTGGTAGGCGCAACCGGCGCAGACCATGCGATTCCGCCTGGCGATCCAGGCCGACCCTCCCTTGCATCGCGGGCAGATGAAGCCGTCGGGCCAGCGAATCCGGGCCACATACTCGCGACACGCCTGCTCGCTGGCAAACCACAGGTCGAATTCTGCCTGAGTCTTCGGGTAATCCTCCCTCACGACTGCAACTACAACATATTGTGGTTACTGGAGTCAAGCGCATAGCCCAGTAGACGAATATTAAGCGCTGTACTGGAATGGGTGGAAGCGCATACCGCAATCTTGGCTCGCTGCAAGTTGTCCGCTTCTAGCTACGCAGCCATGGATAACCTCTTGTGGAGCCTCAATTGGCTCTACAACAGCGCTCTTGAACAGCGCAAGACGGCTTACAGGGAACGCGGCGAATCGGTGAACCTATATGACCAGTACAAGTGGCTGACGAAGTTGCGCGCAGCCAACGAACATGGCCTTGCTCAATTCGCATTAGGGCCGCAGCGCGGCATGCTCAAGCGCCTGGACGCATCGTTCAAGTCGTTTTTCCGCAGGGTGCAGGCGGGCCAGACTCCTGGGTTTCCGCGCTTCCGTCCGATCAGCCGCTGCGTCACCATTGACGTGACCGTTGTCGGCAAGCGCATGATCCGCGAGCAGGGCAGCTTTTGCGTGCTGCGGGTATCCGGCTTCCCGCGGATCAAGCTCTACCCGTGCAGGTCGCTTCCGGCGGGCGAAGCACTGCAGAACGTAAGGCTGACCAAGCGCGGGCGGCACTGGGAAGCATCGCTGGTGTATGCGGTTGAGCGGGACGCTCTGGAACCCTCGGTCAAGGCGGTAGGAATCGATCTCGGCGTGCGCAAGCGCATGACGCTTAGCGACGGGACAACGTACCCGCGCCACCGCTGTAACGGGAAGCGTCAGCGCCGCTTGCAACGCGCCGTATCTCGCTGCAAGCGCGGTTCCAAGACACGTCGCAAGCGGGTCGCCAAGCTGGCCGGATTCCGGCGCAAGGAATGCGTGGCGCAACGCAACCAATGCCATCGCGCAACTACGGACATCATCAGGGCGAACGGCTTGGTCGCAATGGAAAAGCTGAAGGTCAGCAACATGACTAGATCAGCCAAGGGATCAAAGGGGGAACCGGGAAGGAACGTAGCCCGGAAATCCGGATTGAATCGCGAGATTCTATCGCAGAATTGGTCGCTCCTACGGCAGCAACTCAAGTACAAGGCAGCATGGGCTGGGCGTGAGTTCGTAGAAGTTGATCCCAAGCACACGTCGCAAGATTGCCATCGGTGCCATGCCAGGAATAATCCAGGCACTTCCGAAACATACCGCTGCGCGGCTTGCGGCTTGGTGGCAGATCGTGGCGTGAACGCTGCTACCAACATTCTTGCGGCGGGGGTTATTGCCGCAGGTGCGTCAACGTGGGCCGTTGGGCCGTGCGTCGTGCCAGAACCGTATGCGAACGCTGCCTAATGGCTACTTCGTATATAAGTCCCTTAGTATTCCTTATGCATGTCTACGACGTTGCGCAATCGTTCACCGGCACCAAACCGGGCGATGTTCTCCTGGTAGAGCTTGATTCGAAGTTGGCCTCCCAGCAAGCCTTGTGTCGCAACATGGGGCGTAATGATCGCGTTGTCGAATTTCCACAGCGGATGCCCCTTCGGCAGCGGCTCCGGATCCGTAACGTCCACGCCGGCTCCGGCTAAGTGCTGCCGGTCGAGTGCCTTGACCAACGCAGCCATGTCGTAGACTTTCCCGCGAGACAGCGCGATGAAGTAGCTCCCACGCTTCATGAGCTCGAACTGGGCAGGGCCCATCATTCCCTCGCTATCTTTGGTGTGCGGTGCGCACACAAACAAGGCGTCGGCCTCGGGGATCACTTGGTCCAGCCGGTCAGGGAATACCATGCGGTCAAAACTCAGCCTCGGCGGGAATTCCTCCGGGTCAACACCGATCACAGTCATGCCGAAGGCCTTGGCTCTGCGCGCCACGTTCGATCCGATGCCGCCAGTTCCGATCACAAGCGCCGTCTTGCCTTCCAACTCCTCCAGATCGTAGCCTCCACGCCTCCAGGTCTCGTTTGTCCGGTCACTGATGAAGAAATTAAGATTGCGGGTCAGAGCGAGCAGCATGGCGAATCCATGGTCGGCAATGGCGGCCGAGGAGAGGGTCTGGGCGTTTGTCATTACGACGTCGCTTTCGACCAGTTCCGGATAGAGGTAGGACTTCACGCCGGCGCTCGTAATCTGCACCCATTCGAGGTCCTTCGCCGCTTGGACCGCGGCACGTGAGGGATTGCCAATGATGGCGTTAGCATCGGCCACCTCTCGCAGGAGATTGGCGTCGCCCGGTCCTCGATCCGTCACATGGGTGATTGTGATGTTCGACGGACTGTCTGTTCGGAGGTCCGAAACAACTTCGCTGGACTGGCCGATCACGACCACCTTTCGCTGTTGCGCGTGTAGTGGCAGGAGAAGAAGTGATACGAGAAGAAGGAGTGGGACTCTCATGGTGGTGTTGCGTTCGGATCTAGCTCAGCCAGCATACTACGCACCGAGCCGTGCGTGGTTCCGTGAGGGGCAGGCCGAGGGAGCACATGCAGGGTTTTGGTCGAAAGACCGCAGCGAACCCGTCGAGCCTCCCAGACCTGTACAATCTTGCAACGGGAGACACCGGACATGCGAATCGGCCTAGCAATTGCAATCCTCGCCTTAACTGCACAAGCCGCGCACCCCCTGCGAGCGCAGCAGCGGGTCGAGCGGAATGTCATCTACGGGATGTACTCGGGCTTGGCTCTACTGATGGATGTTCACAGGCCGGAAGAACCCAACGGCATTGGATTGATTCATGTATCAGGTAGCGGCTGGAGTGCGTCGTTGAGCTTGGATGCGCGGCCGCTCAAGGAGGCCAGCCATGTCCGAATCGAGGCTCAGCCACTAGTCGAGAGAGGCTACACCGTATTTACGGTCAATCATCGCGCAACGCCCCGCTTCCGCTATCCGGCACCCGTCGAAGACGTTCAGCGCGCCGTGCGCTTCATTCGATTCCATGCGGACCGTTACGGCATCGATCCCGACAGGATCGGTGCCATAGGCGGGTCGTCCGGCGGGCACTTGGTCAGCATGCTTGGCGTTTTGGACGGTGAAGGCGATGCTGAATCCGAGAGCGAGATCGATCGGGTAAGTGCGAAGGTGCAGTGTGTCGTCGCCCGTGCAACGCCGTCCGATTTCATTGCTGGCCTGTCCGTAAGCGGTGCCTCGTCATTGCTTCTGGGGGTCCGGCTTCGTGAGGGGGCCGATCCCGGCTCTCCTGAGATGCGAGTAGCCCGGGATGCATCGCCAGTTACTCACGTCACTCCCGACGATCCTCCTGTCCTGCTCGTTCATGGCGACCAAGACGACGTTGTGCCGTACGATCTCTCGGTGCAGTTCGCCAAGAAGCTGTCGCAGGCCGGGGTGCCATCGAAGCTGGTCCGAGTGCCAGGTGCCCGCCACGGGCCAAGCTTTCCTGGCGCCGTCGATCCACCCGATATCGGTTCCTGGGCGGCAGAGTGGTTCGAATCTCACTTGCTGGACGGGTTGCCCTGAGTGGTGCATGCGGTTTGCCCGGGATGAGCTTTTGGTTCGAGGACCTTTGAAGAATACAATCGAAGCGGGCTCGGCGGGATTAGCCGAGGCGCGTCAGCTTGGAGCGTAAGCCGTGGGAAGGTCGAAGCAAGTTCGCAATCGAGCCGCGTTCTCGAGCCGTCTGCGGAAAGCCATCCGACTCGTCGCTGCCAGCGCGGCTTGGATTGGGTGCATTCAGGTCATTTCGACAAATACGGGGATGGCGCAGGAATCGCCAAGAGTCCGAAACGGACTTGTGGCCCTCTACTATTTCGATTCGGTAGTGGACGGGAGTGTCCCAGACCGCTCCGGCCTTGGTGATCCGGCGGATCTGAAGCTAGGCGAGCCCGAAGCTGTCCGATGGAAATCGGGATCGTTGACGTTGACGCAACCGACGAGACTTCGGTCCAGGGATCGCCCTGCGAAGATTTCGGACTTCGTGCGCGTGTCGGGCGAACTCAGCGTGGAGGTCTGGATTGAGCCCTCTGTAGAACTCGGATCTGCACCAGCGAGTATCGTCGCCATGTCCAATGGAACGGATCAGCGGAACTTCGCACTCATCCAGGACGATGGCCGATTCCAAGCGGGATTCCGCACGAGTCAAACAGGCAGCGACAAGGCGTCAATCAGCACTCTGGGTGCCACCGCGGGGCCTGCACCGACACATCTGGTCTTCACTCGCGACCGCAGCGGTCGCGCTCGAATGTATCTCGACGGCAAGATTGTGGTCGAACGAATTCTTGCTGGATCGGTCTTGGACTGGGAGAAAACGACTCTGACAATCGGAAACGGTCCACGCGGAAAACTGCCGTGGCTGGGCACCTACCACCTGGTGGCGATCTACGGTCGCGATCTGTTGGCGGACGAGGTGGCGCGGAACTTCCGGGCGGGCGTGGCGCCGCCTCCGACAAGGTCTTCTTCAGTCAGTGGGAACGTCGAGCTCTTTGAATCCCAAATCGCTCCCTTGCTTGCCAGCCGCTGCATGGATTGCCACGACTCAGCGGTACGGCAAGGAGGACTGGATCTGTCCAGACGCGAGACGGCTCTCGCAGGTGGGGATCACGGGAACGCAATCGTACCTGGAAACGCGAAGGCAAGCCTTGTCTGGCTCATGTCAATGTCGGACGCGATGCCTCAGAATCGAATACCGCTCACGATTGAGGAGAAGGAATCCTTGGGCAAGTGGATCGACGGCGGGGCGAACTGGTCTGGCGGAACGCTCGACCCTAGGGTCTACGGTCGCGGGAGCCGTGAAGTTGGCAACTGGATACGACGCCTCACGGTATCAGAATATGTAGCGACGATTCGCAGTTCTACGGGAGTCGATATCTCAGAGGAAGCGAATAGCGTGCTTCCGGCGGACCTGCGGGCCGACGGCTTCAAGAACACCGCCTACAACCTGACCGTCGATCTCGGGCACGTTGAGGCTTACGCCAGGCTCGCTGCGATCGTGGCCCGGAAACTCAATGTCGAGAATCTCGCAGGCGCAGGCCCCGACCTCGCGGACATTCGAGTCGAAGAGATTGGCGAGCGAATCCTGCGCGGTCCGCTGACGGAGCAGGAAATCGGAGAGTATCGGTTGCTCGCCGAGGCGGTCGAATCCTCCGGCGGCACCTTCCAGGATGCAGTTCGGTACGTGGTTGAGGCAATGCTGCAGTCCCCGCGCTTTCTCTACCGAATCGAACAGCAGAAAGGCGACGGTACGTCTTGGCCGGCCGATGCGCACGAACTGGCCGCCAGGCTTAGTTACATCGTCTGGGGTGCACCACCGGACGCCGTCCTGTCAGAGGCCGCGGCCGCAGGCGTCCTCTACGACATAGAGGAACTGCGACGCCAGGCACGGCGAATGCTCTCAGACTCCCGTGCGGTGGCCCGCTCGGTCGAATTCATTGAGCAATGGCTTGATCTGGATCGAATGGACAACCTGCGGCCTGATCGCGAGCACTTCCCGATGTGGGATCCGCGATTGGCGTCGGATATGAGGTCCGAGACCGTCGCCTTCTTCGAGACGCTGGTTTGGAAGGAAAAGCGTCCCCTCGCCCACCTGCTCAATGCGCAATTCTCCTATCTCACGCCCCGCCTTGCCAAGTATTACGGGCTGAGCCCGAAGGGGCAGGGTTTGAGACGGCACGACCTCTCCGAGGTTCCGAGTCGAGGCGGGATCCTGACGCATGGCGCTGTGTTGACGATAGGCGGCACAGAGGCCTCAATGGTCACGCGTGGTCTCTTCGTGCTCAAGGACTTGCTCTTCGGCGAGGTAGGCTCTCCGCCCCCAAGTCTTGACACGAGTCCCGTTGCGCCGAGTCCTGGCCTGTCCCACCGTGATATCGCAATGGGTCGCGTCGAAAGCGAGGCGTGCGGAGGCTGCCATGCCAAGTTCGAACCGCTCGTGTACGGTCTTGAGCGATTCGATGGTCTAGGCAGCTATCGTGAAATCGACGAGCACGGCAACAACCTTAGGGAGGACGGCGAGATCCTGATCCCTGGCACTGCCAAAGCAATAGCGTACGCCACGGCCGGTGAAATGATGGACCTGCTCGCCTCAAGTGACCGAGTAAACCGGAACATCACCAGGAAGATGGCGCAATTCGCCATCGGCCGGCCTCTTGTTGCTGGCGATGAGCCGACACTGGAGAGGATTCATCGGCACAGCCAGGAAGCCGGCGGAACCTACCAGAGCCTGATCGAGGCCATCGTCACGAGCGACTTGGTCCGAGCGACTCCAACGGAACTGTAGCCTCTCGGATACTATAGGAGCCAATGGAGAGGACATTCTGAGTGAACAAGACTACGATCACTAGGCGAACCGTCCTGAGGGGTGCTGGAAGCATAGCTATCGGCCTTCCGCTGTTGGACGAGATGGCGACGGCGGCCTCTTCGGGGATCGTCCCTGTTCGAGCGTTCAACGTGTTCTTCGGGCTCGGCGTGCCAGCCCCATTGCAAACGGAGGGCTTAGACGGTGTGATGGAGCCTCTCCGTCCATTGGCGGATAAGCTGTTGATTCTCCGCAACGTCGATCAAGTCCGTTGCGACGAGTCGGGAATCAATGCCCACTTCGATGGCTCGAGCGGAGCGTTCACCGCCGAACCGCCGAACGGGGAGGCCCGCGCCGGGGGTCCATCGATCGACCAAGTCATCCGGAAGACGCACTACCCAGACGGCCAACCCCGAGGGATCACCCCAACCTTGATCGGCGGTACCTATTTTCGGCGCAGCCGTCTGAGCAGGTACGTCCACAGCTACAACTACGACGGCACGGTGGCTGCGGCAATGCAGGAGAAGCCCCGCGACCTGTTCGACCGGGTGTTCGGCGCAATTGACCTATCGGAGGCCGAGCCCGACGCGCGGCGCGAACGTCTACGACGGAGCGTGCTCGACTCGGTCGTAGGCCAATACCAGCATTTCATTGGAATCAACTCGCCCTTGGGCGCTCGATCGAAATCGCGCTTGACGGATCATCTGGACCGGATCCGTGAATTCGAGCAACGCGCCCTCGCTTCTAAGGAGCAGAATCCGAACCAGCCCCAGTTGCCGTCGAGGTCGCGGATTCCGCACGGCGGATTCGCGGACCCGGGCGGCGAGGGGATCGACATGGAGCTCGAAGAACTAACCAGCGAGTGGCGGCTGACAGCGGATCTCTACGCTCTGGCGGTCGAGACAGACAGGGTGCGCTTCGGCTCGCTGACGTTCCTGGCGGCAGGCGAGCGGCTGCGCATTAGCGGTGACTACGAGTTCGACGGTCGCACGGTCTTCGAATTCGACGACTCAGGGCAGCGCAACGCTTCCGGCGCGCAAGCGTGCAGCCACGAATGGTGGCACGACTTCAAGCCCGAGGCTCGCAATCCGCAATTGCGAGCCCACGCGCACATGCACTTGCGAGAAGTCGCCTACTTCTTGCAACGTCTCGACACAGTGCAGGACGCCAACGGCAAGTCCGCCCTTGAGAATTCGATGGTCACGGTCTCGACGGAATCCGGAGACGGGAGGCATTCGGACGTCAAGCGCGAGCTTTCCGGAGTCTTCCACGCGATCACGGGCGCGGGCGGCCGATTCAAGACAGGGCAGATACTCGATGTGGACGCCGAGGGGCTCGATGTCTACAACACGATGTTGGAGACCATGGGAGCGACCGACCGGCTCGGACCGGTTGATCGCGAGTTTCGTCGGATCGAGGCGATCCGAGCGTAGGGCGAGGCGCCGGTCAAATCGGGATCAGACGTTGCCGAGTCGGATCGGAAATCGCTTGATTCTCGGATCGATCCTGGGAACTCACAGACGAGGACTCGTGCTCTCTTGAGACTCTGACAATGAGTGTCTGGGATCGCCCAGTTCAATCGTCAGAGCACGCCGAATTCCTGGATCCGCTGATTGGTATCTCTTGTCTCGACCTCGCATGCGGCCCGACGAGGGGTCCGGCTACCGCTTCATGGCTGTCGAATCCTCCATTGGCCCGGGATCAGCCATCGGGGCACGATTTTGTCTGCCATGTCACAATGCAGCCTTCTGTCAACATGTAGTGAAAACCTATGGCTCTCAATATCCGAAACCCCGAAACCGGAGCCCGGCCCAGGAGTTGGACGAAATCGCTCTGCACTTCAGTGGCATCACCCGACGGAAGTGACCCTGCTGTGGGACGCGGTGCGCTGCAGGATGGACTCGATACAGGGTAGCCCGCTACAGGTCACGAATCTCGCGACTCAAGTCCTGTAGCGCCTTCTTCGCGTCTGCAAACAGCATCAGCGTGTTGTCTCGCGTGAACAACAGGTTGGGGATTCCTGCGAAGCCTGGACTGAGGCTGCGCTTGACGACCACGACGATTTGCGACTTGTCCACGTCCAGAATTGGCATCCCGTAGATCGGGCATCCGGGCTCGTCCCGGGCGGCCGGGTTCACCACGTCGTTCGCCCCGAGGACGATCGCCACATCGGTCTCTGCGAACGTTGGGTTGGCCGTGTCCATGTCGTACAGCCTGTCGTATGGCACATCGGCTTCGGCTAGCAACACATTCATGTGCCCAGGCATGCGGCCAGCCACCGGGTGGATCGCGTACCGGACTTCTGCCCCGCGCGACTCCAGCAGATTCGCTAGATCCCGGACTGCGTGCTGCGCCTGCGCGACCGCCATGCCGTAGCCGGGAACGACCGTGACGATCCGCGCCGTCTCAAACAGGAGCGCAGCCTCTTCGGGACTCGTGCTCTTCACCCGACCGGTATAGACATCCTCGCTGGAAGCCCTGGCGGCAGCCTCGCCGAGGTCGCCACGAAGCACATCCCAAAGCGAGCGGTTCATCGCCTTGCACATGATCTGCGTGAGGATGAACCCGGATGCTCCGACCAAGGACCCCGCAATGATCAGCACACTATTACCGAGAACGAACCCCGTTGCCGCGGCCGCCAATCCCGAACACGAGTTCAACAGGGCGATGATGACGGGCATATCAGCTCCGCCGACTGCCACCGTCAAGAGCAGCCCGTAGACGAGTGCAGCCGCGCACAGTGCGCTGAACGCCCAAATCGCCTCGCTATCGATGGCATAGTAGATGCCGAATACGATTCCGGCCGACGCTGACCCTCCGCTGACGAACTGGAACAAGGCGCCCCGAGGCTGCCAATGGAGCACCCCTTGGAGTTTCGCCCAAGCGACAAGACTGCCACTCAGCGTCGCGGACCCGATGAACGCAGAGAGCGCACTGGAAACATGCACTTGAATCTCGGGTACCCCTAGGATCGCTCCGGGCATCAGCGCTGCGGCCCCAGCGACGAGGGCGGACGCTCCGCCACCAAAGCCGTTGAACGCCGCAACCAATTGGGGCATTGCCGTCATTTGAACCTTGACGGCCCACACAGCCCCGATCACCGAGCCGATGGCAATCCCCAGAATGATCAATTCGTAGCTGACGATTTGTCGGTCGACGAGCGTGGCCACGACTGCCAGGAGCATCCCCAGCGAGCCGAGGAAGTTTCCACGGACCGCCGTGCGGGGGGACGTCAGCCCCTTCAGCCCGAGGATGAACAGGACCGCTGCCAGCAAGTAGACCGCGCTGATCAAGTTCGCGTACATGAGACCGGCCTACTTCTTCCGCGAAAACATGGCCAGCATGCGGTTTGTGATCAGGAAGCCACCGACGACATTCACCGTAGCCAGCACGACCGCTCCGAAGCCAAGGTATTTCGCGACTTCGTGACTGGCACCTCCAGCGGCGACGAGCGCTCCAACGATTGCGATTCCGGAAATCGCATTGGAGCCGGACATCAGTGGCGTGTGCAGCGTCGACGGAATCTTGGTGATGATCTCGAAGCCCACGAACACTGCGAGCACAAATACCGTGACGGAGATCAGGAATGCTTCCATGGCTGAATCGCTCCTCTAGGACTCTGCCTGCACAATCATGCTTGGATGAGAGGCCGACGACACCGAATTCATCGCGTTGAGAAACGCCTGGCCGGAGTCGGCGCCAAAAGAATTGGGGACTTCGTTTCGATGTTCACTATTCATCTCAGGTATTTCTCGCATGGAATGGAATTTATTGAACCTAGTGTTTTGTCAGAGCGAGTCTTTCCTGGACTGCCGGATGGGTGACTGAGCCGCCATGGGCAACCAGTGCGCCACGAATTATCTCGTCCTCCAAGTTGAGATGCAATTCCCCGTCATTGATTAGAAGCCCCGCCAAGGTTGCCATGTTCTTCGAGTACATCTGACTGGCGTGGGCCGGCACGGAGGAAGGTAGATTGATCGGACCGTCCACGATGACGCCATCGCGGACGACCGTCTCTCCCGGTACCGTCAGTGCGCAGTTCCCACCTCGCTCGGCCGCTAGATCGACGACTACAGTACCGGGACGGAGGCGGTTCGTGATTTGCTCGGGCAACAGCATTGGGGCCTTGCGCCCCGGGACGGCCGCGGTTGTGATGATGGCATCGACAGTCGCCAGGTGCTCGCCCAAGGCTTCCTGCTGGCGCCGGTAATACTCCTTCGACTGCTCTGCGGCATATCCCCCGCTTCCACTCGCGCGCTCCATCCCGACATCGAGTTCGGCGAATGTCGCGCCGAGGCTCTCAACCTGTTCCTTGACCTCCGGACGGATATCGTATCCCTCGACGACCGCACCGAGTCGCCGAGCAGTCGCGATCGCTTGGAGCCCCGCGACGCCCGCGCCGATGACAAAGACTCGGGCGGGAGTTAGAGTTCCCGCCGCGGTCATCATCAGCGGAAACATGTAAGGCGAGTGCTGGGCCGCGAGCAGCACTGCCTTGTAGCCGGCAATCATGGCCATCGAACTGAGTGCATCCATGCCTTGGGCTCGCGTGATCCGAGGGATCAATTCCACAGAAAGAAGCGACAACCCACGGTTGGCTAGACTGCCGATTGCAGGTGGGTCGTCGAGCGGCGCAAGGAACCCTATAACCGTTGCACCGTGCTTGAGACTGGCTGCGTCGGTATCCGAAACGCCGTTGACCGTTAGCAGCAAGTCTGCATCCGCAAGGACTTGCTCGCGCGTTGCGACAGAGGCGCCGGCTGCGCTGTAGTCGTCATCCGAACAGTAGGCCGATTGGCCAGCTCCGGACTCAACCAAGACTTCTGCGCCACTCTTTCGGAGGGCCGCCGCATCCTTAGGTACAAGTGCTACCCGACTCTCGCCGTCCGTGGCTTCTCTGGGAACGCCGACCTGCATGGACCAAGGAACATCGCGGGCGCCTAGCGAACTGCGGGGACCACGAAATTCAAGCTTCGCAGATCGGCCGGTCCGGTGTCGAGACCCGTCCAATGGATGGGTGCATGACATCATTTTGATCCCGGCCTGATTTTGCGGGACTGACCTTGGAACTCCTTGTGCTTCCATCGCCCCCGCTCCCCTCTCTGCAACCATCCTTGCCCTGCAGCAAAGACGCGCCAGTATCCTGGCCAGCATCAGCGCCATCGGCGAACTGCGCCCCGGCACTGTGAGCGAAATCTACACCAAGTGCGGCCGCCCCGCCTGCCATTGCCAGCAGCAGGGCGATCGCGGTCACGGCCCTTACTTCCGCCTCGTTTGCAACTCGGCCGGCAAGCAGACCACCCGCTCCTTTTCCGCCCGGCATGCCGAGGTGCTGCGCGCCGAAGTCGCCGAATGCCAGCGCCTGCGCCGCCTGACTGGCGAACTGATCGAGGTTAGCGAGCAACTCTCCGATGCCCGGCTCCAAAGCGTCGGCCCGGCCTCCGCCCAGCGGCCGTTAAAAAAAAAGCCTGCGCGCAGGAGTTCGTCCCCGCCATCGAAGCCGAGATCGCCCGCTTCGTAGCTCCCGGGGCCGCCGACTCCATCGATTTCGAGGCCCTCGAGACCCGTCTGCGCCAACGGGCGCTGCAACTGGCCGCACGGGCGGTCGAACGGCGCTTCAGCGACGACCTCGGCGATCAATGCGGCCCGCACCAGCCCTGCCCCTGCGGGCAGACCGCACACTACGCCGGCCGCCGTGCCAAGACCTTCGAAACCGTCCTGGGCGCGCTGACCCTGCAGCGGGCTTACTACCACTGCCCGGACTGCCACCACGGCTATTTCCCTCGCGACCGGGCCTTGGGCATGACCCGCATGACCGGTGCGGGCGCCGCGCTGGTCAGCTTCGCCCAGGCCAGCGGACTGCTCGCTGACCTCGCCGGCGTACGGGTGGGCACCAAGCACGTGCAGCGCACTGCCGCGGCCCTGGGCCGCGAGATTGCCGCCCGCGAGCGGCTCGGTCCGGACGCGCCGGCACTGCCTCCCGCCCCGACGGCGTATCTCGGCGTCGACGGCACCGGCGTCCCGGTCCGGGCCAGCGAGACGGCCGGGCGCCCCGGCAAGCAGCCCGACGGCTCCGCCCGCACCCGCGAGGTCAAGCTGGCCGTCGTCTGGACGGCCGAGTCGCGCGACGACGCGGACCGTCCCGTGCGCGACCCGGGCTCGGTCAGCTACACCGCTGCCATCGAAAGCGCCGCCAGCCGCGACACCGATCCGGACCCGTGCGAGTTCGCCCGGCGCATGCGTCGCGAGGCCGAGCGACGGGGCTTCACGCTCGCCCGCCGCCGCGTCATCCTGGGGGACGGAGCCAGCTGGATCTGGCGCATCGCCTCAGAGGACTACCCCGGCGCGATCCAGATTGTCGATCTCTGGCACGCGAAGGAGAAGCTGTGGGAGGTTGCCAAGGCGCTCTGCGCCCACAACAAGGCGCTGGTCGAGCCTTGGGCCGCCGCCCGCTGCGACGACCTCGAGCAGGGCCGCATCGACGGCCTGCTCGCCGCCTTGCGCGCCCACGCCGGCACCTGCGAGGAAGCTAACAAGTGCGCCAACTACATCGAGAAGAACCGCAGCCGCATGCGCTACCCGAAGTACCGCGCCCAGGGCCTGTGCGTGGGCTCCGGAGTGGTGGAGTCCGGCTGCCGCACGGTGGTCGGACGCCTCAAGCGCTCGGGAATGTACTGGACTGTCAGCGGTGCCAACGCCATCCTCGCCCTGCGCTGCTGCGTTCTCAGCGGCAACTACGAGGACTTCTGGGCTGAACGGGCCGAAAACCCATGTGTCCAAGCCGAAATCCAAACATAGTGTCGTGCACCCCCAATGGATCATGTCGATTGTCCCCACAGCGGGTTCCGGTATCTCAACGCCAGTGCCCTACCGGCGTTGAAGCAGCCTACCCGCTGTAGCGCGACATGACCTCGTCCCAGCGCCCTTGCGCCTTGAGTAGCAATTCGATGACGTCGCGAACAGCACCCCGGCCACCGCCGGATGGGGTGACCCAATGCACCTCTTGCAACACTTCCGGCCGCGAGTTCGACGGTCCTACAGCGAGTCCCGCCCTGCGGAGCAATGGCAAGTCGGTTACGTCGTCACCAACGTATGCAACCTGGTCGGCAACCAGGCCGGAATCGGCGAGAATTTCTTCGAACGAAGCGAGCTTGTCCGTGCGCCCCTCGACTAGGTAGCGCATCTGCACCGATCTTGCCCGCTCTTGAACCGCGAGACCCCCTCGGCCTGTGATGATGCCCGTGTCGATGCCGGCGCGACGCACCCATTGGAGGGCGATACCGTCGTGGCAGTCGAACGCCTTTGTTTCAGCGACGGAGCCGTCCGGGGACGGCAGAAAGTAGATGGTGCCGTCAGTCAGCACGCCGTCGCAGTCCATTAGAAGCAAGCGAACGCGGGCGGCGCGGTCAATCAATGGCTGGGAGTATGCTTCCATTCCTTCTAGTGTCTCGCAGCCGTGGTTCGTACCGTGTCGTGTGACCGTTGCCCCGACTTCGCTACGATCAAGAGGGCAGTTGCGATCGCGTCAGGGCGATCCAGCCCGAGAGGGTTGGCTTTTCTGGAGCGGGCGTTCTTGGCGACGGGGCTGTCGAGTTACCGGTAACGCAAACGCAACACCGGGACGGTATTTCTGGGATTCCGACGAATCCCTCGAGCCACCTAACAGGAGACAAAAGAAACATCATGGCTGTGAAAGTTGCGATTAATGGTTTCGGACGCATCGGACGGAATGTCTACCGCGCTCAAATGGAGAATCCCGAAATCGACATTGTCGCGATCAACGACATCACCGACACCAAGACCCTCGCTCACCTGCTCAAGTACGACTCGGTTCTGGGCAATTTGGACGCAGAGGTCTCCGTCACCGAGGACGGCCTGCGTGTCGACTCTGACGAGTTCCGCATCTTCTCGGAGCGCGACCCCGCTAACATCCCCTGGGACTCAGTCGGCGCTGAGATCGTGATCGAATCCACGGGGCTCTTTACCAAGCGCGAGGCCGCTGCCAAGCATCTCGGCGGCAGTGTGAAGCGAGTAATCATTTCGGCGCCAGCCAAGGGAGAGGACATCACGGTCGTGCTGGGCGTCAACGACGACCAACTTAACGACTCGCACACGGTTGTTTCGAATGCATCGTGCACGACCAATTGCTTGGCCCCCGTCGCGAAGGTGCTGCACGACAAGTTCGGCATCGCCAAAGCAACAATGACGACGGTGCACAGCTACACGAACGACCAGCGCACGCTCGACTTGCCGCATTCTGACCTTCGGCGTGCGCGCGCAGCGGCGCTGAACATGATTCCGACCAATACCGGTGCCGCTGCCGCGATTGGCTTGGTGATGCCTGACCTGAAGGGCAAGTGCGATGGATTCGCGATCCGCGTGCCGACACCGAACGTGTCAGTTGTTGACCTCGTTGTCGAACTGAAAACGACTACTACGGCGGAGGAAGTTAACTCGGTTTTGAGCGAGGCAGCGAGCTCCGACTTGGAGGGGATCCTCGGATACACGGACGAACCGCTGGTTTCTAGCGATTTCTTGCGCAATCCGAATTCGTCAATCGTGGACGGCGCGATGACTCGGGTTATCGGAGGCAACATGGTCAAAGTCCTGTCGTGGTACGACAACGAGTGGGGCTACTCGAATCGCGTTGTCGATCTCGCCATCAAGATGGCTGCGTGAGAACGGCGGCCATCCGGCGCTGACCGGGCCAGTTTGGGCCCAAATCACCCGGGCTGACGATGGGGTTCAGAACGCTTGATCAACTCTCCCTGAGCGGGAAGCGCGTGTTCATCCGCGTGGACTTCAATGTTCCGCTCGACAAGGAAACCGGGCAGGCCATCAAGAGCGACACCCGGATTCGGATGACGCTGCCGACCGTCCAAGCGGTCCTCGACAGGGGGGCGTCGGTCGTGCTGGCATCCCATCTCGGGCGGCCGAAGGGCCTGTTCAACGCAAAGATGAGCCTTGCGCCAGTCGCCAAGCGGCTGGTCGAACTGCTGCAGAGACCTGTCAGCCTGGCTCCCGATTGCATCGGGCAGGAAACCGCCTCCATGGCGCGGGCGCTTCGCCCCGGAGAACTGCTGCTACTGGAGAATCTGCGTTTCCACGCCGAGGAAGAGGCAAACGATCCCGCATTCGCACGCGAGCTAGCATCGCTGGCCGACGTATTTGTGAACGACGCCTTCGGAGCGGCGCACCGAGCCCATGCCTCGACTGTTGGCGTTGCGCAACTGCTGGAGCAGCGTTCGGCCGGATTGCTCATGCAGAGGGAACTTGAGTACCTTTCCATGGCTACATCCGCTCCGAGGCACCCATACATCGCGATCATTGGCGGCGCGAAGATCTCGGGCAAGATTGATGTGATCCGCAATCTCCTGACACTGGCCGACAAGGTCTTGATAGGAGGAGCGATGACATACACCTTCCTCAAGGCTCAGGGCTTTGGCACAGGTGTGTCGCTTCTGGAAGAAGAAAAGGTGGAACTAGCCGCGGATCTTCTGGGACAAGCCGGCGACAGGCTCGTGTTGCCCAGTGATCACGTCATAGCCGATAGCTTCAGCGTCGACTCCGCGACGCGAACGGTGCGAGGGGGAGTGCCGGATGGCTGGATGGGCCTCGATATCGGACCCGAGACGATCGCAGCCTACGAGTCGGTCATTGGTAGGGCAGAGATGCTCGTGTGGAATGGACCGATGGGGGTATTCGAACTCGAGCCGTTTGCCAAGGGGACGATCGCCGTCGCGCGCGCCGTGGAGCGGGCGTCGGCCCACAGCGTCAGCATAGTAGGCGGTGGCGATTCAGAGCAGGCCATTCGGGTTGCCGGGGTCGGCGAAAAGATCACCCACATCTCGACCGGTGGAGGAGCGTCGCTGGAGTTCCTCGGCGGGAAGACGCTGCCTGGCGTTGCGGCACTGGAGTGATCAACGGCTTCGAGCTGACTTCCAAAACGCACCGAACCAGGCAAGCTACTGGAAGGCTGGGAAGTCGGAAGGCGGCAGCGGTTCAGGCGCGAAGATTGACGGGGGCATCAGCTTGAGATTCGGACTAACCTCCGGGCGAAAACCGATCTGTGGCAGCAAGTCCCTCTCGAAATTCACCCCTGGGGCGATCTCTTCAAGGACGATGCCAGTGGTGCCCAGGCGAAACACAGCGGCTTCCGTTACGTATAGGATCTCTTGGCCGTTACGGGCAGCGTAGTCCGCGCTGAACGTAACTTGGGTGACGGCATCGACGATCTTCGGTGTCCCCGGAGCGTCGAACTGCAGACGGCCATCCGCGATATGCGACCTCGCGCGAATCGAGAGGGTGCCGCAGAACACAGCCTTGCCCGCCTTCTGGACAATGTCGATGAAACCTCCCACGCCAATGATCCGCGAGGCGAGCTTGCTGACGTTTACGTTGCCTCGGCGATCGATTTCAAGAAAGCCGAGGAACGTCTGGTCGACGCCCCGGCCATGGTAGAAATCAAACATGTGCTCGGTTCCCAGAATGGCGGCGGGATTGTAGACGGCACCGAAGTCCAATCCGCCTGCTGGCACGCCACCGAACTGCCCGTGCTCGATGGTCGGAGTGATCCTGCCGGCAATTCCTTGCTCCCGGGCGACGGCGATCACGCCGTCGGGGATGCCAAATCCAACATTGATCACCGCGCCTGGGGTGAGTTCCATGGCGGCTCGCCGCGCGATGATCTTGCGTGGGCCGAACGGCAGGGCGGGGAATTGGTCTTCTGGCATCCGGCTTTCGCCGCAGAACGCAGGTTCGTAGTCGGTCTGGTACGTCTGCCCTTGCTCTTCGTCAACGACCAGCACGTCCACGAAGCAACCGGGCACATGGACATCGCGGGGATCGATTGACCCTGCCGGAACCACTTTCCGCACGACTGCCACCACGAGCCCGCCCGATGTTTTGGCTGCCTGGGCCAACGCGCAGTTGTGCCAGATTCCGGCCTCGCCGCTCATTGACAGGTTCCCAAGTCTGTCTGCCTCCCATGCGTGGAGGAGAGCCACGTCGATCGGCAGGGTCTTGTAGAACAGCCAGGGCTTGCCGTCGATCTCGACGTACTTGACAAGCTGCTCGGCCGCTTTCGAATTGAGCCGCCCGCCCTCGCGTCTCGGATCAACGAAGGTATCCAAACCTGCGTGCGAATACCAACCGGGGCTTCCGGCAGCCGCGCAGTGAAACAGCTGCACCATCACCCCTGCAGGTAAGCAGTAAGCGGCGAAGCGGTTCTCAGCAGCCAGCTTCGCCATCTCCGGCGCCATCGACCAGTGGCCACCGATCACGCGACGGTACATCTCAGGGCAGGCTGCCTGCTGCAGTCCTTTGGATCGCTGATCCCCCACTCCGAATGGATGGAGCAGGGTGAGGCCTGAGGGAGAGCCCGTGGCGCGATGGCGACGCCCGAGCTCGCGCAGGAGTACATCCGGAATCGCGTGCCCGGCGCCAGATCCGCCGATTGCTATGGACGTATCGCTGGGAATTCTGGCGACAGCTTGGGCGGCCGTCTCGATGGGCTTGGTCTGACTGGAGTTCGGGTCTGTCACGGAGCAGGGAACGGTGGCCTAGTGCGCCTTGGCATTGAACCTCAGATTCCGATGAAAATCGCGAGGGCAGCGGAATGGTGTCAAGGCCAAGTCTCGTCCAGCATTTGCATTAGGCGAATCGCGGATTTCGCCAGTTGGTCGACGATGACCTCCGACGCTGCATCTAGTGCGGCCGAATCGAGAATCGTTCGGTCGGATTCGGCGACGGACGGGTACGCCTTGTGAATGGCGATCTGGTGAGTCTCCCATGTCCAGTCACTGAGAGTCCCGCGCTTCCATGCATCAATGTCGGCTGTGGCGATGCGCTGTCGAACCTGTCGCAGCACTTCCTTCTCATTCCCCAATCGGTCCAGCAGCGCACTGTCCCAAGCCTGGAACAGAGGCATGTCGGTGCCGTCCAGCACCACAATGCTGCTGTCTTTGCTTCGTGCGGGGGGGTAGCCGCTCAGCAGTGGCTGGTGCATGTCGGCGGCCAAGCCAACTAGCATCTTGAATGCGTCCACGATTTCCTGCTTCGGCTTAATAGCGAGTCGCACGATGCCAATGCAGTCACGCACCTTGGCAGTGATGCAGTCGCCCAGGGGGCAATCTCGTTGCAGATCGACGCCATCCGCTCCCGGCGGGATTGTGATGGAGTGCCATGCTTCGGTCTCGAGGCGGGTTTGGGAGACTTCGTCGGCCCATGTTGCAATGTCGACAAGCTTGGGCGATTTGCCGAGCAAATACCCGATCCGACGCTTGGTGTTCTCGCTGAGGTTCTCTTGGGCGGCGCTCGCAACGACCCGGTGGCCTTTATCGCTCCATGCTTGCAGGCCCGTAGCGCAGACGACGAGCAAGGCAAAGAGCAGACCGGGTCGGGAGGGCGCAAGCGAACTCATTTCTGTAGGATAGTGCCTGTGCCATGGATGCACCGAAATTGGCTCGGAGCTCATGTCCGCACAACATCGAGCATTGATGACGACTGCTGAAATCGCAAAGTTGGTGCAAGGCGAATTGGTCGGTAGATCCGATCTGAAAGTAGAGTCCGGGCAGACGCTGGAAAAAGCACTTGAAACACAGTTGGCCTTTTGGGAGCGTCGGCCCGGACAGTCGAAGCTGCCTCCCACCCAGGCTGGCTGCGTGATCGTTGACGGCATTGCAGAAGCGGATGGCAGGACCGTGATTCGCGTCGCACGGCCTCGTAGTGCTTTCGCCAAGGTCTTGAGAACCATGCTTGGCGGTGACCAGCCGTGGGCTGGCATCGCCCCCACGGCTTGGGTGCATTCCAGTGCCGTCATCGGAGACCGCGTCTCGGTCGGCCCGTATGCCGTGGTTGAGGCCCGCGCAGTAGTCGGTGACATCTCGGTAGTTGGAGCCCACGCTTATGTCGGGGAGGGCGCGGTTCTCGGGAAGGAGTGCCGCCTGGAACCCGGCAGCAAGGTCCATGGGAACGCTCGATTGGGAGACCGGGTCACTCTCCATAGCGGTGCGGTAATCGGGTCGGACGGTTTCGGGCTGGTCTTCGAATCCGATCATTACGAGAAGTTCCCGCAGACTGGCGGTGTGGAGATCGGAGACGATGTTGAGATCGGCGCGAACTCATGCGTTGACCGCGGGGCGCTGGACGCCACACGCATCGGGTCTGGAACGAAACTCGACAATCTGGTGCATATCGGTCACAACTGCCAGATCGGACGCCATGTGGTCATGGCCGCCCAAGTCGGGCTCTCGGGCGGCGTCGTTGTCGAGGACTACGCAGTGTTAGGAGGCCAGGCGGGTATCGGCGATCGCGCAACGATTGGGGCGCGTGTCCGCCTCGGTGGGCAAGGCGGGCTTTTGCCGGACAAGAAACTGGCTCCGGATGGCGCTTACTGGGGCACACCAGCACGCCCCCTGCGCGAGGAGCTCACGCGGCAGGCTTCCTTGAATCGAATGCCGAAACTGATCGAAGAAGTCAAGCAACTGGCTGCCCGCGTCAAGGAATTGGAGCCCTGATGAGAACGATCGCGATCGGGGGCAATAGCCGCAGCGTCGGCAAGACCAGCCTGGCGGTTTCAATCATTACTGCGACCAAGGATCTTGACTGGACTGCGGTCAAACTGACGCAATTTGGGCACGGAATCTGTTCCCGTGATGGGAAACCTTGCGGCTGCGCCGTCGAGGATCCTCTCTGTCCTTACGAAATCAGCGAAGAGCACGGGGCCATCCGGACGACAGACACGGCGAGAATGCTGGCGGCAGGGGCAGCCGAGGTGCTTTGGGTCCGCACGGCACTCGGCCGGTTGGAGGAGGCCCTGCCGGCCATTCGGCAGCGGCTGGAAGGGAAGCGGCATGTGCTGTTCGAGTCGACCAGTTTGGTCGGGCACTGGCCCCCCGATGTGTTCCTCGCGGTATTGGACTATGGGAATCTTGACATCAAGGAGAGCGTTCTTCGACTCGCTCACGCGGCAGACGCATTTGTGCTTCCAAGGACCGCAATTGACAGGCCTCCCTGGCCGGGTTTTGACTCAACGCTCGTGGACCAAAAGCCGGTCTTTGCGGTGAATCCTCCGTCCTACTGCTCTCGGGAGATCATCGAGTTTGCCAGGCGGCATCTGCATTAGGGCTGTTCCGTGCTGCGTCGTTGCCGCGGAGACCGGGGCTTGCCTCTACGCCGGTGAAAGAAAGGCTGTTGGCGCCGCATCGGACTCCGGTGGGCGCTGTTGATTGACCGAACGAAGCCCTGATTGCTATCCTGAATGTGCGGGGTGGAGCAGTCTGGTAGCTCGTTGGGCTCATAACCCAAAGGTCGAGGGTTCAAATCCCTCCCCCGCAACCACTGAGAACTTGTAAGTTTTTGATCTACATAGGCTTATCTAGGGTCCGAAGATTTCGTTATTGCTAGAATCACCACTTTGGGACTTAAGCAAATGCACATGACGACGCAGCCTGAGTGCTGTGCAATCAATCCCATACCACCGCGTCGTCCTTGCTCGCAGTGAACCACCGCTAGACCCCCATTTTGATTTTCGGTCTAGATGCCCAACGTAGGCGGCGGATGCCGTGATTGACGGGCAGTAGGAAGCCGGCGGGAATCAGGAACTGGAAGCGCCTTGGAAGAGGATTCGGCGGTTGCCCAGCCAAGGGACGCGCCGGGGCAGGCGTGCGAAGCCGTCCTCGCGCAGGAGATTGCCGATCGCGCAGACTGGGACCGTAGCCTCGTAGATCGTGTCGCCTATCTTCAGGTGCACGCACGGGTCGCGGGACACGCTCTGGGTCCAGAACTTGTCGTTCGGGAAGGGCGTTTGCATGCGGTACTCGTCCGAATGGGCATGGATGTAGAGCTTGTCGCCATGCCCGACGATGCGGATGGTCACCGAGTGGGGTACGCCGTACCACGTGCGGGTCTCGAGCATGACGGTGTCGCGGCGCTGCGGGTCGTCGAGGTTGTTGACGAAGTTCCAGTTGGTCAACACCTCCCGGGACACCTCGCCCGTGAGCCACAGTCCGGGTCTGGCGATCCGGCCATTGTTGGCGAATTCCTCGCCGCAGGGCTCCAGATACTGGGGCTCGAGACCGACTAGGCGTAACGTGAGGAGCGCCAGCACGAAGGAACCGGCAACTAGCGAGCCGCCGATCTCGAGCGTTTTCGTCATGGTCGTCCTCCCAGGCGCGGCCGCCCGTTGATCGCGGGATCGATCTGTGCCAGAGCATCACCCCGATCGCCGTTGGACGGCAGCCACGTCCGCAGATCCGTTTTCGCCCGCCACGGCAAAGAGCAAGAAAAGACAACGGAACGGCAAGGCAGTGGAATGCGCGGCGCCCCGGCGCGCCTTATCCTCGAGGTTGAACCCAGCGATGGATCCACGTCGCGACTAGCCGCCCCGCTGCGACTTCTTGGGCACCAACAAGGAGAGCCATTTGTCGAAGAAACGACCTGAATTCAGTCATCGCATCCGGCGAGATGGCAACGTCGTCATCGTCGCGCTGCGGGGGCATCTAGGTGGCGTCGCCGCGAAAGGACTAAAGCCGGAAATAGATGAACTACTCAAGGATGGCGCCATGTGTGTCGTCTTTGACTGCCAGGAGCTTAAATAGTGTCTGTGACAAAACCCTCACTTTCTGTTCCGGCGCATAGGTAAATCTAGTTACTGTGCGGTTGTCCGGTGCCGTTTCCAGGCCGGTTTGGCCCCGCATGGCCGGCCCAAGGCCGGTTTCGAAGCCGGATTCGGAAACCTTGCGCACCTCTCGCGCACTCCTGCCTCTGGGCAGCCTGCCGATTCCACTTCCCGGGCCGCTTCGCCGCCGCTACGCCGCCAGTCGCAGCCGCCGCTGCCTCGCCCGCTTCAGCCGTTCCCGCTCCCGCCGCTGCAGGATCGTCCGATGCGGTGCAGGTTCAACGCCAGCACCGACAGCCCTACCGCTCGCGCAAAGCCCTCCGGCCCCCGCGACCGCACCCGGTCCAATCCCCGGCACTCCAGGTTGTGAATCGCAGATTCCACCGCCGGATGCATCCGCCGCGCCTCCGCGAAGGCTGCCTCCGCCTCCCGCGCCCGCCCCGCCTGCGACAGCTTCCCCTTCTGCGGCAGCGCGTTCAATGCCAGTACCTTGTCCAACTCCGCCCGGTTCCCCGGGCTGTGGAAGCCCTTGTCGAAACTGCATCCCGCCAGCTCCGGATACAGCGCTTGCGTCTCCTGCACCAACGGCTGCGCCACCTCCACGTCCTGTTCCGTCCACATGATCTTGTAGTGCAGCACGAACCCGTGCTCGCTTTCCACGATTCCCACTGGCACCCCCAGTTCCACCGGCCGCGCCCGGCCTTGCCCTTCGCACACCAGCGCGTGTGCGGCTCGAAAACCGAGAACACCTTCGCTTCCTGCGGGATCGTCTCGCCTCGCAGCAAGCGCCGCTCCACCTGCTCGATCTGCCGCTCCGCGTGGTCCAGGAAGTACTTGATTTCACTGAGGATCCCCGCATCCGCGCCCGCCCCGGCCAGCTCCTCCAGCGACTCCTGCGCGCGCTCCGCGATGCGGCGCGCCTGCCGCACGTAGTCCTGCACCCGCTGCGGCTGGTTCTTGCGCCGCTTCGACGATCGCACCCGGTTGAACAGGCCCCGTACCTTCCATGTCAGATGCGCGCTCTGGCGCCAGCCCCCCAGGCCGCACTGCTCGCAGGCCAAAGCCAGCACCCGGATCAGGCAGCGCAGCGCGTCCCACAACAGATTCACGTCCGTCGGGTAATGCACGTCGGTCTCCACCGTGAAGCTATCGCAGCGCGCTTGCAACGGCTCGTCCGGGCGGCACCCGGCCAGCTCGTGGCCCGCCTCCACCGCCAGGCGGTTCACCGCCGCCAGCAGTTCCGGCGTCAGCAGCGCGACGTTGCGCGCCAGCGTGCGGTAGCTGAACGTCTCGGCACCCAACACGTCGCTGATGCCCAGCATGCGGCGCACGTCGCCGTGCTGATTAGCCAGGTCGTGCAAACGGTCGTAGTCGCAGTTAATGCCCTGCTTGAGCAAGCCGAGCACCAGGACCCGCCACAGTTCCATGCCGGGCCGACCGACATCCGGGTTGATCCCCGGCACCGGCGCGCGATCCTCCGTCTGCGCAGCGTCACCCTTGGTGGCGGACGCGCCCGTGGCGAGCAGGTGCTCCTCCAGCAAGGCGCAGACCCGCTCCCGCAACCGATGGTTGCACCAGATGTGCTGGATGCCCTTCAGCACGGCCGGGATATCGTCGCGGCAGCTGGCGTCGAGTTGGATGTCTTCGATGGCGGTCTGGCCGAGCATCATCGCGGGATTGAAAACGGTTCGCAAGGCGCTTCTCCTGCGAAGATGATCGCAATTCGGCACGAATCGCGACGACCGCGCCCGATCCGCTCCATCTTCGCCCGCCGAAACTCGATCGAAACACCTTGATATCAATGAAATACGGAATTACGCCGCAGACACTAAATACACAGGCCTGTTCGGCTACCAGATCGTGCTCACCGCAGCCAAGGAACTGGAATCGCGCAAAGGGCGTTTCGCCCTGTGCAACTTGGTTCCCGACCTGAAGGAAATCTTCCGGTTGGCTAGCATGATGAATCTGAAGATCCCGATCTTCGACTCCCTAGACGCGGCTCTGGCCGCCAGCAGGATGGTCCGCAAGTAGTGCGCCACCGCACCGCCGCTCGGCGGTCGTTAGTGGCAGCCCTCTCGATAAGCCCCCGGCGTGGCGCCGACAAGTCGCTTGAACCACTTTGTGAAGTAGGCCTGGGAGGAAAGCCCTAACTGGTAGGCGATTTCGGCGAGCGGGCGCCCTTCCGAAATCCAGGACTTCGCTTTTTCGATCCGGCGTTCCGTGAGGTAGCTATGCGGCGCCATCCCTGTCGCCGCCTTGAAGGCGCGGGCGAAATGGAAAGGACTCAGGCAGGCCTCCTTCGCCAGCGTCTCGATGGTCAGGTCTTTGCCGAGATGGGTGTCGATGAAATCCTTGACACGCCGGAGACGCTGGGGGTCGAGTGCGCCGCGGACAACTGGCAGCGATACCGATGCCGACTCCAGGTTGGAATGATGTCGGAGGACGTGAACACCAAGCGCCAACGTCAGGGTTTCGACTAGCATCTTTCCCGCCGGCGCGGGATCGAGCATCTCGGCGCGGATGTTCCACGCGATCTGTTCGATCAAGGGATCGTGAAACCCGCCATCGTAGCGCAGGCTGAGTCTGTCGGGATCGACATCTATTTCGCGAAGGGCGGTTCCCGACAGCGGCGACGCGGGCAGGAAGAGGTGGAGGCTTTCGCGGACCTCTCCATAGAGATGGATCATGTCCTCGTGAACGCCTGCGGGGCATACCCAGATCGTGCCCGGGACCGCGTTGCAATGCTGCTGCCGGCCGTCGCCGCGCCGCCTGATGGGCAGATGGCCCTGAAGCAAGACGATGATTTCGGTGTCGCGCACCTCGACCTCGCCGAGATCGCCTTCCGAATGACGCCAGCATTCCGCTCTCAGCCCTTTCCAGCCCTGGTCGTCACTGCCCCTTAGCCGGATCCCGGTTGTGTATTTCGCGTGCCCGTGTCCGCCAAGGTGGGCCACTCAGTCAGGCTAGCACAACGTCGCCGACAGATCAATATTGTGTTAATTAAAGCTCAAGTACATGTCAAGACCAAGCTTAAATGTCCGGTTTCTGGCATTTGTCCGCTTCTCGGGTGGCGAGGGAGGCCGCCAACGACCGGGATGCCGGACTGGCTACTCGCTGCGGACAAGCCGGCGTTCCGTCTGCGACTTCCACGCCGCCGCCTGCCTAGCGACTATCAGATTGCCGTTGCCCTTGTAGTGTTGTTCCTCGCATATTGGTGTCAATTGAGGTGTGATTTTTCCCCGGCCCTCACCAACCGGGTCAAACGCCAGGTGGAATCCGTGTAAGGGAGGCTCTCGCAAGTACTGTCTCGGATTGGATTGATGAGAGCCTTTGGTGGCATTGCGGTGTCGGTCGCCGACGACCTATTCTCCTTCGAAGTGGCTGGCGGTAACGTGCCACGTGTTGTGGTCGGCGCTGCCAAGATAGGACTACAGATCGTCCGTGTAGATCACCTATCGAGCGGATTAGCACCGCTTGGTGAAAGTCTGACCTTGGGATCGACAGCATCGATCCCTCGCAATACATTGTCGTCGATGACGATGGAAACGCGGTGGTGGCGGGGCTCCATTCGAACCTCGATGCGGCCTGTTTCGCTAGGGGCTAAGTGCAAACTTTGTGATGGTTGGCGCGACAGGAAGTTCTGTGTTCGTAGTCCTTGAAGAAATCGGCACCGTACCTACGCATGGTCTTGACCTCAAAACGATCGATCGCTCCGTCGCCACTACTCTTGATCGTCGAGAATGCCCGACTCATGCGATCCGGTGCTTCTTCCAAGCTGATCTTGTCGTTCTTGTCCGAGTCCAGCGGGGCATGGATGGACTATGCGCGACCCCGGGGTGGCGCAAGGGCATTCGTTTAAGGAATAATGGCGTTCGGTTAAGGGGGAATGGGGATTTCCGGCGCTGAAGCACGGGATTTTCGAGGCGTCAGGCTGAGAGCGGGGCCGGAGCGGACTGGCGGGACCTCCATTTGTTGACGGGCTTGTGCGAGACGCGCGGATAGGAGCGGTTCGGACGCTTCCGCTGGCGGCAGCCGGCAATGCTGGCGAGGATGGTGGAGACCGTCTCGCTGAGCGTGGTCGCGTAGGTCAGGAGCAGGCCCTCCAGGTGGCGGCCGACGGTGCGCAGTCCGTTACGGAAGTTCGCCTGCTGGGGCTGCTTGCCCGCCTCGGAGCGGAAGCCGGCCTCGGACTGGTTGGTGAACAGGCGGGTCATCGCGATCAGGCTGAAATGGGCGCTGAGCTCCTGGCGGACCAGGCGCTCGCTCTGGCCGTGGAAGCGCTCGACTTGCAGGTATTGTTTGCTGATCTTGTACAGTTCTTCCACGCCCCAGCGCGCATGGTAGAGGTCCGCGAGGGCGCGGACGGGGTAGCGGCGGCTGTCGAGCAGGGTGGTGGCCAGCAGGTAGTCGGTGTCGCCGGCGGTGTAGCGGACCAGGCGGACGCGGCAGGGCCGCCAGCCGGCCGCGGGCTGTTGCTCGCGGGCCGTGTCGGAGGGCGCGATGGTGACGATGCCGTCGCGGCGGCCGGAGCGGCGGAACTGCTCGCAGACCGAGTTGGCGTTGGACTTGAGGCGGAAGACGGCGTGCAGGCCGCGGTCGCGGTGGGTGTGCAGCAGGCGGAAGCAGTAGTAGCCGCGGTCGTAGACGACGACATCGGAGGGGGCGAGGGCGGGCAAGTGGGCCAGGGCCAGGCGGCGCTCGTCGCCGTGGGGGGCGAGTTCGAAGTCGACCGGCAGGCGGGAGCGCAGACGGAACAGGCAGCTGAGCAGGCCCTGGGGGTAGTGCGCGCCGTCGGAGGGCAGGCGGTAGCCGTTCTCGAGCAGGGGTTGCGGCAGGTTGAGCTTGGAGCCGTCGACGGCGAAGGTGCGGTGGCCGTACCACAGAGTGCGGGGCTCGTCGGGGGGTGCGTGGCGCAGGATCTCGCGGTGGATGCGGAAGAACACTGCGTCATGGACCTTGCGGCGGGCAGCGTGCATCGCGGCCTGCGAGACGGGTTCGGGCTTGGGCAGGGGGATGTCCAGAGCACGGCACTGCGCCCACAGATCGCGCAAGGTCAGGGCATATCCCTGGCGCTTGGGCGCGAATACCAGGCGGAAGACGAACAGCACCACCAGCAGGGTGTTGAGCACCCGCTGCCGCTGCATCCAGGCCGCGTCGTGCTCGTGCGCCACCGGCACCACCGCCGCCAGGATCTCCTGCCACAGGGCAGTGAAGCGCTCGTCCGGTTGCGGCCGTGGCTCCGGCTGCGCCGGACGCGGCCGGGACACGCCCGCCGGGCCCCCGGCCAGCACCCGCTGCCAGTCCGGCCGCAGCGGGTGGAGGTACACGTCCTTCGGCGATTTGGCCGGCTGGTCGCCCTTCGCCTTGCGGCCGCGCGTCTGCCCCACCCGCTCCCAATTCGACGCCTGGTAGCAGGTCCCCCGGTGCCGCTCCGGGTCCACATACGATTCGACCAAAGCCGGCCGGTAGCCATGCTTCCGCCGCCAGTCCCCGGGCAGCTGCCGCAGCGCCAGCCCCAGCGCATGCGCGGCCAGATTCTTTACCTGCACCCAGGGAAACAGCAAGAATCTCGAGTTCCGCACCACCAGCCGCAGGTGCTTGCGGTGCGCTTGGCCCTGCCAGCCGATGCGCCGGTCCCGGCAGGCCAGGTCGCGGGCCGCGAAGTCGAACAGCAGGCAGCCCAGCAGGCGCCCCTGGCAGTCGCGCAGGAAATAGCGCAGGTGCGCGCCGAATGGCTGGCGGTAGCCGAGGTAGTGGTGGCGCTGGACCCACTCGTTCCACTCCGCGACCGTTTCCGGGTTCTCGGCCAGTTCCAGCCGCAGCGGCCGCAGCGCAGCCAGCGGCTCCGCAACCGGCGGCTGGGGATCCGAGCGGGCCGCAGTCCCGACGGGCCTCTGCGGGCCGCGCCCGCGGTGCCGCTTGGGTGGCAGGGTGAGGATCTCGAGTTGCTCGAGGGTCTCGAGCACGCGCAGGGCCAGCTGGATGCGGTTGTTGCCGTTGGGCGCGTGCCAGCCGAGATGCTCGCAGATGGTGTGGCCGAGTTCGGCGCGGCTGAGCTGGGGGAAGCGGCCGACGGTTTCCTGGATGTCGGCGATCTGGCGGCGGGTGAGGCGCTTGCCGAGGAAGGTGGTCGATTTCAGGTTCTGGATGCGGGGGTCGCTGGCGGGGCTAGGAGTCATCCGAAACTAAGCTGGCAGATTCGGGCGAAAAAGTTAAGCCCTTGCGCGGAAAAAGTTTGCCGGGATGTCAGCATCCTTGGAATCAGCAACTTACATCACTCGCTCGGGGCTTCCACCCGCGCAACAGGCTACCGAATGCCATTGCGGGGTGGCGGGCTCCTACTAGGGAGCGGACGAGGCTTCGGACGGCCCGGCATGCGAGGGGCGGCTCTTCAGCCACCAGCGCATGGTCTGGCTGACAATGTCCGCTGCTTCTCGTTGCACCCAATGACCACTGCTCGGTATGGTGACCAGCGTGTAGTCCTCGTCTATCCAATTCCATGTGTTGCGTAGACCGTCCTTGTCGACAGCCTTGTCTTTCAACCCGTGGAATTGCAAGACGGGCATCGTGAGATTGGGCATCTCCGAGCTCCGGTCTGCCCCACCATTCAGCCCGGGGAAGGCTGCCCGATAGTAGTCGAGCATGCCCTTGACCGAGGATCGCGCAAACGCGTCGACGTAGCGTTTCCGCACTTCGCCGGAGACAGCGCTCAAAGAAATGCGCGCAAGAGCCTCGGGCGTGAACCGCTTTTCGAATCCCGGCGCTTGGAAGTTGTTGATGTACTGGGTGTTCGCCTTTTGCTCCGCGGTTGCATTACGCCGCACAGTGTTGTAACCCTTCGGATGCGTCAGGTTGCAGATCACTAGCTTGTTGACGCGGTGTGGATAGCGCATGGCGAACTGCCAGGAAATGGCGCCGCCCCAATCGTGCCCAACGAGCGTGACCGAGTCTACCTCCAGGTCCTTGATCACGGCTTCGACATCCGCCAGGAGATGGGGCATGGTGTAGTGCTCCACGCCTTCGGGCTTGCCACTCTTGTTGTAGGCGCGGGTGTCCATTGCGACGGTCTTGTATTCGTCGAAAAGAGCGGCCATCTGTTCGCGCCAGGTATACCAGAAATCAGGAAAGCCATGGACAAACAGAATCACGGGACCTTTGCCCAACGTGACGTAGTGGAGCGACACGCCGTCGTTGTCCGTCTCATGATGCTCGACGCGGTCGAAGACGCCGGCGCCGGAGGAGGTTTCCTTGGGGACGCCGCTACTCTTGTTTGCGGGACCGGGAATGCTCTCGGCCTGCTGCGACCCCACTAGATTGAGAATTCCTTTGAGCTCATCAAGATTGATCCCTCCGTCGCCGTTGGCGTCGATGAACGAAAAGTTCCGCTTCATTTCATCCCTCGCTTCGCTCTTGCTAATCGCGCCGTCGCTGTCGGCATCGAGAGATTGATGGAGTTGCTGAGGCGTCTGCGAATGCGTAGCAGGAGAAAACGCGAGAACGACGATTGCTGCAATCAACATCCCCGCCATTGAACGTAAGCTGATGATTGTCGATCGGTCGATGCTCACTATGATTTCCTTCTTGCCAATAGCCTGGCTTGCTCGATAGGTTAGCGGCGCTGTTTCGGGTCGTCGAGCCGAGGGGTTTAGTACGAAGCTCTGCCATAGGCGCTCAGACGCTCGAATCCCCGACCGTCTGCCGTCACGAAGACGATGTTTGGACGGCCTGGAGCGGATCTAGCCCCGGAAGCGGTGCTCAATGCGGCCCCTGACAGTTGCAGGACCCCGAGACCGTCGATCATCTAGATTACCCTACCATTGACTGAGGATAAAGAACTTGGCACACGGGACGAGCGATAGGGCAGGGAAACTTCACGACCGAGGCACCACCTCGCCTACGCTTCATGCGCCGGAGCCCTTTGAGCCGAAACCCCAAGTCCAGCCAACTGCCGAGCTGGCGTTCCAGCGTACATTCCATCTCACCTGGATTCTCGCTGGGCTAGTCGTCTTCTGCCTGGTCGCCCTGTCGTGCAACGCTGCGTCTGGCAAGCCTAACGTCCTGCTCGTTCTCTCGGACGATCACAGCGTTCCCCATCTCGGCTGCTATGGGAATCAGAACTGCAAGCGGTTCAACATCACGCCCAACCTCGACGCCCTCGCCGCGCAGGGCATGAGATTTGATCGTGCCTACACCACGGCCCCACAGTGCGCGCCCTCGCGCATCTCTATCTTCGCTGGCCGGTCCCCAGTCGGGCTGGGGGTCACGCGCTTCGCGCAGCCTGCCCGACCCGACGTCCCGTTCTTCACAGATGTGCTGCGCGAGCACGGGTACTGGACGGGCCTTGATGGACGGCATCAGCATCTGGACGGGAAGACGAGAGACGCCGAGCACATCATGGAAGCGCTACGGGAATTTGGGATGAGCCGCCATGGTTCCCGCTTCGACCATTTCGTGCGGGGGGCTAGAACAAAGCAAGATGATCTAGCCAAGGTTCCGGACAGAGTCGCGGCCGCTCTCGACAAGGTCCCGTCAGGCAAGCCCTTCTTCCTCTATTTCGGCTTCAGTCAACCGCATCGCAGCTTCGGAGACGATCACGAGAACATCGATCCAGCCAAGCTTGATCTCCCGCCGGATTGGCCCGACCTTCCCGAGGTCCGCGTTGACTACGCTCGTTTTCTCGATGAAGTGCGGGACCTCGATACGGGGATCGGTGCCATCACAGAGCTACTGAAACGTCGCGGGCTGGAGGACAACACCCTGGTCATCTTCATGGGGGATAACGGGGAATCGTTGCTGCGAGGCAAGGGCACGCTCTTCGACCGTGGCACACATGTACCTCTTCTCGTCCGCTGGCCGGGAGTGGTCGAACCCGGCTCCACTAGCGACGCTTTGGTCAGCGGCGAGGATCTGGCCGCGACGATTCTGGCGGCTGCGGGACTCGATACGCCGGCTGGAATGACTGGGTTGAGTTTTCTTCCCGAGTTGCGTGGGGAAGAGTTTTCAGGCCGGAAGTATGTGTTCGCCGAGCGCGGCTGGCACGCGGGCCCAATCACGCGGACGGATGGCTTCGACCTCTCTCGGGCGATCACCTCGAAGCGATATCGGTATATCTACAATGCTCTGCCGACTAGGAGCTACACGCCGGTCGACATGCCGAATAGGGAAGCTTGGTTGGCCGTACAATCCGCTTACCGCGACGGCAAGCTCTCGGACCTGCACAATCGTCTGTTATTCCAGAATCCTCGTCCGGTTCTGGAGCTTTATGACCTCGAACGAGATCCGTACGAGTTGGAAAACCTTGCCGGGAAGCCCGAGATGAGCATGGTCGAGCAGGCCTTGCGCGAGGAACTGGAGAGGTGGATGATCCGTGAGAGCGATTACCTTCCTCTGCCAACTCATGTCCTGACAAACCAATGACACGGTTGGAAATCGTGCTGGAGTCCGCTCCGGTACGGAGTCTGAACCGTGGCAGCTAGACAACGCATCCCGAGGGGAGGCAATGAGGGTACGCCACGAGAGTTCGAATCGGTGGAAACTCTTGAAGGCCGCTGCCACCTTCGGTTCTGTCGGCGCCGCGTGCAGCGGTAGTTACAAGCCGGGAGAGGCTTAGCGCCCCCCCCCGGCCCCAAATCCAAGCGCTTACTGCCAACGGCTCTCGATGCCGGTCAAATCCCGCATCAGCTCGGGCGAACTCAGCATCTCCGAAGCGTGGCCGCTTTGGCGTGCTGTAATGAGGCGCTTAAGCGATCACTGCAGGCGCCATGGATGCCGCGACTCATTCTCCCGTCCTCGTCAATGCCTTGGGGCACCTCGCGGGGATCGTCGCGTTCGTCGCATTCTTGGTGTTGCTCGATCGAAGGGCGCGCCTGAGTCGGCGGACTAGGCTCTCGGCACCGGCAGCTGCGGCGGCGCTCGCGTTCCTATGGAACTTGGGCTCGCTCGTTGTGTTGCTCTGGGCCCCCGACAGCCATGGGCGGGAAATGGTCGCGTCGTTGAGTTTTGCCGTGCTCAGCATGCTGCCGTGCGTGCTGCTTCATCTCGCTCTTGGGGCAGAGTATCGGTGGCTTCGCACTGCTGGCTACGCGACCGGAACTATCTCTGCGACGCTGCATCTCTTGGAGGCGTCCGGTTTCGCAATTGGATTTCACAAGCTGGCGATCAATTTGACGACCTATGGGTTTGCAGGGTTTGCTGTGGTTTTCGTCTTGCTCTTGCTTCGGGGGCAGGCGGACCGGCGATCCGCCGCAATGCGAGCCACGGTCGCGATGAGCTTGTTTCTGATTGCGGCCTCGTTTGTTCACTTCGAGGTCGACCCCGGCCCTGCATCTTGGACCCAGGAGGTTGTGTTCCACCACGCCGCCATTCCCCTAGCGCTCTTCGTTCTGCTGCACGACTACCGGTTCCTGCTGCTGGATGCGTTTGTGAGATTGCTAGGGGTCGTTGCATTGGCGGGTGTGTTTCCCGCCGTGCTGTTGGGAACTTTGCTTCATCTTGGATGGCTCGACGTTGGAACTGCCGGCACTGCGGCGCTGACTGGGATTGGGATTGCAATCACCTTGGCGATTCTGCTCTATCCAAGAACTCGCAATCGAATTGGGAAATGGGTCGAACCGGTCTTCTTTCGGCGGGGTGACATTGAGACGACGCTGCGGTGCATGTCTTCTTTAGGGGATACCGGTGGAGCACCCGTCCTCGAGCAATTTGCTCGTGTGATCGCCGATTTCATCTCCGCGCAGCGTTGGAGCCTTTCCGAGACAGAGGAAGCGGATCTAGAATTCCGGGTCGAAGCGTTGGACGAAAGGACTTCTCTTCGACTCCTAAGCTCCGTATCCTGGGCCGAGATCGCCGTTGCACTACGGGTCTCTCCGGGAAGAAGCCGGATACTTTGGCTTGGCCCTAGAGCGGGTGGCCGCCGGTACTTGAGTGCGGATCTTGATGATCTGAATCGACTGAGATCGGAGGCGGCCGCCCGGCTAGACTCACTTCGCCGGGACGAGCAGCAGCGGATGCTGGCGGAAGCCGAGTTGCAAGCATTGCGCGCACAGATCAACCCGCATTTCTTGTTCAATGCCTTGAATGCGCTCTACGGAGTCATACCCAGGACAGCGCCGGGGGCCCGCCAAACCCTGCTGAACTTGTCGGATATCCTACGATACTCTCTTGACAGCAAGCGCCAATACGTTCCGCTCGAGGAAGAGTTGCGGGTCGTGGAGGCCTATCTGGCAATCGAGCGATTGCGCTTGGAGGAGCGGTTGTCCGTGAGCGTCGAATGCGACGAGGCTGCGCGGACAGCGACGATTCCCGCATTCACAATCCAGCCTCTCGTTGAGAATGCCGTGAAGCACGGAATCAGTGGTGCTCTCAAAGGAGGGAACATCCTGGTCACGGTGCGCACTCACGCAGACCGGCTATCCGTTGAGGTGGTTGATGACGGTGTTGGATTCGACGCGAATTCGCCTGTGAAATCGGGTCACGGCTTGTGCAACGTGCAGCGCCGCTTGGAACTCTGCTACCGCGAGGCCGCCGACTTCAGGATCGAGTCTTCCAGTGGCATGACGCGGGCCTGCTTCAGTGTGCCTGTCGCAGTCGATCAGCCGGCGACTGTCGCTGTGGAAGGCGGGACTAACGGATCAGGTCACGTATGAACGGGGCTTGGCGCTTGCTCACCGTGAACTCGAGACCGTTGGTCAGTGTCAGCAGCCAGCGGTGGCTGCTGAGCGCCGCCATCTTGCGGATCTTGTCCGTGTTGACAAGCGTTCCGCGGTGGACGCGCTGGAACTGCGAGCCCGCGAGGCGATCATCAATGGCTTGCAACGACTGTGTTGCGACGTACTTCCTCTGGTCTGCCAAAATCCAGACAATCTCGCCATCGGCCTGAAATGCATAGACCTCATCGAGACCCAGCAAGTGGTAGTCATGGCCACGTCGCGCGACGATCTTGGGCCGGCGCTTCGCTCGGGATGCACTCTCTGCATTGAGGGTGATCGCTACCCGCTCCGCGCTTTCTCGAGGGCTCCTCCGGGCGTGGCGAGCACGGGCGACCGCGCTTGCCAGCCGCTGCCCACTGATCGGTTTGAGCAAATAGTCGACGGCACCAACTTCGAAGGCCTGGAGGGCATGCTCGCTGTAGGCCGTGACGAAGATGATGGCGGGGAGCGGGCCGGTGATTCCGCGGACAACCTCAAATCCGCTCGCTACCGGCATCTGGACATCTAGCAGCACTAGGTCCGGAGACAACAGCTCAATACAGCGAATCGCGACTTCACCGTTATCGGCTTCACCCACCACTTCCGTACCGCCAATCTCAGCCAGTTCTTCGGCTAGCACGCGGCGGGCGACGGGCTCATCATCGACAATCAGGGTTCGCAATGCAGTTACGGCCACTTGTGTTCTACCTGTTCCTAGGATCGAACAGCCCGGGCACCGACCGCTAGGGACCTAAACTCACCGGTTGGGCCATGGGCAGTCAGCCGCGAATGGGGGCCATGTTCAATCGGGTCGAGCGCCATTTGTGAATCTCCGCCATCAGGTCTCTTGCATTGATATCGGCGGCTGGAATCTCGGACAATAGGCCGACAGGCATTCCGCGACGCCAGGGGCCAGCAGGTCGTACCGGACGATCTGGACTTAGGGTGGCATTCTGTGCATAGGCGGTGCTCGCGCCGCTAGGGGTTTCCTGTCCAACCGAGAAAGCCGATGGGAATGAAGAGCCTGTGGATCATGTCGGGTGTTCTCCGCAGCGCCCTGGTTGCGGCTCTAGCTTGCTCGGTGCTGCATGCCGCTGATGTCACCGCCGACCGTCTGGAAAGCGCCGAGGGCGAGCCAGAGAACTGGCTGACCTATTACGGGACGTACAAGTCATGGCGCTATAGTTCGCTGGACCAGGTCAACCGGTCGAATGTCATGCGACTGACGACCGTCTGGGCCTTCGAGTCCGGCCTTGACGATGGGGGAATGCAATCAGCACCGCTCGTGGTGGACGGTGTGATGTACGTCTCGGCCGCGCAGAACCATGTTTTCGCACTTGACGCGGTCACCGGCGAGCAGATTTGGCGTTACAAGCACGAACTGCCCGATGAACTCCCGGCAGTCTACGGCAACTGGAACCGCGGTGTGGCAATCGCCTACGGGCTCGTGTACCTGGGCACGCTTGACAACCACCTTGTCGCGCTAGACGCGGAGACAGGCCGCGAGGTTTGGAGGGTCGAGATCGAGAATTCCAAGCAGTGCGGCTGCAATATCACCTCGGCTCCGCTAGTCGTCAAGGACATGGTGATCACTGGAGTGACGGGCGGCGATTCTGCGCACCGTGGTTATTTGAATGCCTTCGATGCCAGGACGGGCCGTCATCGCTGGAGATTCTGGACGATACCGGGCCCCGGCGAACCCGGCCACGATACATGGAAGGGCGACTCGTGGAAATACGGCGGCGGTTCGACATGGATCACTGGCACCTACGACCCGGACCTTGATCTCGTTTACTGGGGTGTTGGCAATCCTGCGGCGGACTTCTACGGGGAAGATCGCAAGGGGGACAACCTCTACACCGAGTCTGTTGTGGCACTTGACGCCGATACGGGGAAGCTTGAGTGGCACTATCAGGAAATCCCCTACGACGTGTGGGACTACGATTCTGCCTACGAACTGGTGTTGCTGGACCTCGAGGTCAAGGGAACCCAGCGCAAGGTGATCGTCAATCCGAACAAAAGCGGCTACGTCTGGGTGATCGACCGTACCAACGGTGAGTTTCTCGGAGCGTGGCCGCTAGTTGAGAATTCGAACTGGATCGAGCGGATCGACGATGATGGCAAGCTCATCGGCCGCAACGAGCCCCCGGTAGGCAAGACAACGCTGATCTGCCCTGCAATCGGCGGAGGAAGGAGTTGGAACCACGGCGCGTATTCGCCGGAGACGGGCTGGTTCTACTCGACAGGGCTCGAGTGGTGCCAGACGATGACCGTGAATCCGGAAGAGCCACGCGAAGGCATGGCATTTTTCGGAGGGGAGTTTCAAATGGCTCATCCGGAAGGTGGCACCGCTTACTCGCACCTGGGGGCATACGATCCCTTGACAGGCAAGCGTCACTGGCAGTACCGGCACAAGTACCCGCTGCTAGCGTCGCAACTGGCGACGGGGGGCGGGCTGCTGTTCACGGGTGACGCCACGGGGCGGTTCATCGCGCTCGACACGAAGACTGGCGAAGAGTTATGGAGTTTCCGAACAGGCTCCGGACACCGGGGCTCGGCAGTGACGTTTGCTGTTGACGGTCGTCAATATGTTGCGACGCCGAGCGGCTGGGGCTCGGCACTGGCGGGGCTCACCACCCAGCTGTGGCCGGAGACGGAGAATTTTCCAAGCGGATCCAGCATTTTCGTGTTTGCGTTGCCGGAGGAGGAGTGATGCGGGTCCAGGGTGCTGGCCTCCCTCTGGTTTCGGCACTGCTCGTATTGTCTTCTGCCGCTGCGCAAGAGCGCTCGGTCAACCTGCTCGACGAAGCCGTGATCGCAAACGGTTCGAAGCTGTTTCAAATGAATTGCGCGGTGGGGTACTGCCATGGCTCCGAGGGGCGCTCGGCCCGCGGTCCGGCGTTGCGTGACCTCGTGTGGGTGCCGCGCGACCTCTACCGCATGACGCGTGATGGGTTGCCGGGAACCTCCATGCCGGCATGGAAGGGTGTGCTGTCGGCGGAGGAAATCTGGGCGGTGACCGCCTACATCATGACGCTTGCGAGGAATCCCGTCGAGCCCGCCGACGCGTTGGTGGCGATCGAGGCTGATCCGGAGGGCCCGAAGGAATTAACGGGCGCCGCCAAGCAGGGCGAGGAACTCTTCTTCGACTTGACTCGCGAGAAGCGTTGCGGCCTGTGCCACCGGATGGGCTCCAAGGGCACGGCAGTTGGCCCCAACCTAGCTGTCGAAGCGGGTGAGAGGACCGCCGAGGAGGTTGAGCGGGATATTCGCCAACCGGGCAAACTGCGGGCCTTTGGCTTTGAGCTCACAGAGGTCTCGACTCGCGACGGCGAGGTGATTCGCGGCGTGCTGGCCGATCAAACTCCGGCGGAGGTCAAGATCTATGACACGTCGGTGCTTCCACCGGTGTTGCGGACGGTACCAGCCGAAGGGTTGAGGCGGGTCCGTGCCCGCAACGGCCGTTCTCCCATGCCTGAGGGGTGGGAGTCCGTTTACAGTGACACTGAGATCCGCGCGATCGTAGCCTTCCTCATGGCGATGTAGTCCTTCTGGCGCTCAGAACCTGAACTGTCTTTCGACGGCTCGTCAACCCTCGAATGACAGTAGAGTCGGGGAGCGACGCGCGCACCTTAGCAAAGAGGCAGTAGCCGTTTGGGGTAGTCCTACGGCTTTCGCCATGTGTAGGTGCCTCACTGGCCCTCTCGCCTAGCCACGTTTCCGCGCCCCGCTCGTCAAACCGGACGTGCGGCTTTCCCGCATCCGGCTTTCAGTGCAGATCATGCCTTCGCCCACGGAAGGCTCTTGGTCGTCTGCGTCAGGCGCACGAGGCCGTACTCACCGTACAGCCGGGCGTCCGGGAACAGCACGTATTGCCCGGACTTCACCTTGTGTTTCCGACAGAGCCACTGGCGCAGCCGCCGGACCGCGTGGCGGTCAATCGCGTTGTACGCCGGACTCACCTGGCCCAGATGGAAGTAGTTCGCCCATCCGGTTAGGCCCCGGTTCAGGCGTTCTACCATTTCCTCCCGGGTCAGTTGCCCGCTCCGCGGCGATGTCCGCTCGCTGATCTTGCGGCAGATGCTCTGGACGCTGGCCTTGCTTGGGCGGGTGCCGATATACGGTCCTTTCCCGCTGGGCCTGTAGTTGCGTCCTATGCGGTATCCGAGGAACTCGAACGGCTCCTCCGGGCACCGCAGGCATCGGGTCTTCCGTTCGTTGACCGGCAGTTTCAGCTTCCGCATCAGCCGCTGGACTTCCTCGAGCATTGCTGCTGCCGGAGCCCTGCCGAGCACGCAGAAGTCATCCGCATAGTTCACGATCTCCGCTCGGAAGCGCTCGGCGTGTCCCCGCACCTTCCAGCCCAGGATGAAGCGCCGCATGTAGAGGTTGCTGAGCAGAGGCGAGATCGGAGCCCCTTGCGGGGTCCCTTTCCGTGCCTGCCGCGCCCGGTTCGTGCGGTGTTTGCCGCCCTTGCCGTCATCCTCCTCCACGGCCATCTCCAACCACGCCTTGACCAACCCCAGCAGGCGCCCGTCGCTCACGCGTCGGGCCACGCTCCGGAGCAGTTCGGCGTGCGGGATCTCTCCGAAGTAATTCGACAGATCGCCGTCAACCACTTCATTGCATCCCTTCCTCAGCAGGCTGTGGACGCGGTTCACCGCGTCGTTCGCGCTGCGTCCCGGCCGGTAGGCGTGCTGCTCCGGTTGCAGGTCCGCTTCGATGATCGGTGCCAGCACCAGCAGGGCTGCCGTCTGCGCTACCCGGTCCCGGATGCAAGGTATGCCCAAGGGCCGGAACTTGCCGGGCTGCTTCTTCGGGATCAGCACCTGTCGCACCGGTTGCGGTGCGTAGGTGCCGTCCTGCAGCTCCCTTGCCAGTTCCCCGAGCCACGCTTCCGCCCCTCGCTCCTCGATGTCGACGAAGCTCTCCCGGTCCACTCCAGCACTTCCGCCGTTCCGGCGGACCTGCGCCAAAGCCTCCCGCAGGATATCCTCCCGCCCTGTTAGACGTTCGTCAGTGGCCATGCCTTGCCTCCTTTCCGTACCTCTCTGCACTCAAGGCCACATCTTGTCGCTCAGCGCATGGAACCGTCGCCCCGGTTCTTCCTTCGCTTTCGCATGTAGCACGGTCTGGAGTTTCCGAACCCTAGCTGGCCCTGTTAGACGTTCGTCAGTGGCCATGCCTTGCCTCCTTTCCGTACCTCTCTGCACTCAAGGCCCCTTCCCTCCACGGGCATTACCCCGCCTCTGCGGTAGTACGGGCCTATCCGCCACCCTGCCCGGCCCGGCCTGCCCCTCGCGGGGCTCCGGTTGATGCGTGCTGCATCACCGGCAGGGCTTCCCGTGTTGCTGCTTCCTTCCTCTTCCATGCGTGCCAGCGCCATTACCCCGGCGGGCGCGGGTCGGTGCCTGTGACGCTCTCTTCCCAACCCGCCGTCGGCCTTCCCCCTAATCACGAAAGGGTCGGCTCCCGCGTTAAATGTTTCGAGGCCTGCTCGGCGTTCACTCGCGTTCTAGCCCGCATGCTCGCTGAGCCGCCCAAGGCGGGACACCAGAGTGCTTCAGCCCATTTCGTTACCTCCATGAACCGCCCTGGCTGCTACCAGCCGGAGCATCAGTTGCTGGGCGGGATTCGCACCCGCTGAATGGAAGCGCCTTTCCACGGCGCACGCAATTCTAATTTTGGGCGTTCTGGCCAGTGTATGGCGGAACCACCGAGCGTTTGTGCTCGTCGGAGTGAGGCCGTTCCAGAGGCGCTGGGGCGGCTGGGAATGCGAGCCGGGTGCTCCGGGCCGCAGCGCAGCGGCCAAGCGGCGCTGGCAGGCCGGGCGAGGCACACTCCCGCTGGGCTCCCGATGGAGCCCAGCGGTGGTGGGGTGGCTGGCTCGCTGTGTCATGACAGTGCGGGCGCGGCCGCGCGGGGGTTGGCCGTGGGGGGGGCTTCCTCCAGCAGGGCCGCGAACAGCACGGTCCAGTGGGGGAAGCACTCCCGCTTGGTGAGGTAGCGCAGCTCCTCGAAGAACTCGCGCCGCGTGCCGGCCCGCTGGCGGCATCGCCGCCACAGCTGGCAGGCACAGTCCTGGACCTCGTGTAGCGCAAAGGCGAACAGGTTCAGCGTCGCGAGCAGGTTGGCCAGGCCCTTGTTCCCGTGCCCGAAATTGCGCTTGATGTTGTAGCCGTGGCGCGCCAGGCAGTTGAAGCCCTCCTCGATTTTCCATCGGGCCCGGCCTGCGCGCGCGATCGCCGCCACGTTGGCGGCCGTGACCTCCAGGCTGGTGAAGAACGTGTTGCGGTAGGTGCGCTGGCCGTTGCGCTCGATCACGAACTCGACCCAGCTGCCCATGACGGCGTCGTCGCTGTCGCGGACCGGCACTCCGTGCATCCAGCGGTAGCGGTGCCGCTCGACCTGCTGGTTGCGGTTGCGGGCCTTGATCCAGCCGGTGGAGTGGATGAAATCGTCATGCAGCACTTCTTGCAAGCGCTTGTGGGAACTGGGCTTACAGACGAAGAGGAAGTCCGCTCCGAGGTTGCGGACCAGTCGGCACAGGGACTGGCAGCAGTACAGGTCGTCGCCGAGGAAGACGGGCCGGTAGGGCTGCAGCTCGTCGATGTGGGCCGGCAGCCAGCGCTTGGCGGCGTTGCGCTCGCAGTCCTGCTTGCGGCGTTTCTCGGTCAGTTCGGGCCGCTTGGCGGCGGGGTCCTGCTGGGGCTGGACGAACTCCGGCATGAGCGGGATGACGCGGTTGTGGCCGGCGGCGACGACGGTCGCCGAGAGCATCGTATGGAAGTACTGCTCGGTCTTGTGCTTGCCGACATGGCGGGTGGAGCACTGCTCGCAACGGATGGAGTCGGAGCAGTGGATCTGGATGCCGTCGAGGGCGACGAGCAGGCGGCCGCCGAGGCGCTCGAAGGGGGCGAGGGCACCCTGCTCTTGCAGGGTGTCGAGACAGCGGGGGAACAGGTCGGCGAAACGGTCGGGGTCGAGGCCGTCAAGCAGATTGCGGATCTGGGCATCGCAGGGGATCGCCTGCACGCCGAAGAGCGTGTGACAGTTGGAACGGGCCGACTGTGTCTGCATGCGGCGCTGGAAGCTGAGGAAGGAGGGGGCTTGGAAGAAGAAGGTAGAAAGGGCGCAGGCGGCGGCATCGGCGACGGCATAGCGCTTGTTGGAGCCGCGGCGGGCATCGGGGAGCGCGGCGGCGGCCTGGCGGAAGCGGTGCAGGAGGGGATCCAGGAGGGAATCGGAAACAAAGGCCACATTTTATGGTTGGAAACGCCACCGGAAAAGTCAAGCCCCCAGCAAATAGTCCCTTGTTTCCGGTTCCTACGATGACCGCTAACCCCTAAGAAACCCCAAATTTAGAATCGCGTGCGCCGTGGAAAGGCGCTTCCATTCAGCGGGTGCGAATCCCGTCCAGCAACTGATGCTCCGGCTGGTAGCAGCCAGGGCGGTTCATGGAGGTAACGAAATGGGCTGAAGCACTCTGGTGTCAAAGGGCCGCCTTGGGCGGCTCAGCGAGCATGCGGGCTAGAACGCGAGTGAACGCCGAGCAGGCCTCGAAACATTTAACGCGGGAGCCGACCCTTTCGTGATTAAGGGGAAGGCCGACGGCGGGTTGGGAAGAGAGCGTCACAGGCACCGACCCGCGCCCGCCGGGGTAATGGCGCTGGCACGCATGGAAGAGGAAGGAAGCAGCAACACGGGAAGCCCTGCCGGTGATGCAGCACGCATCAACCGGAGCCCCGCGAGGGGCAGGCCGGGCCGGGCAGGGTGGCGGATAGGCCCGTACTACCGCAGAGGCGGGGTAATGCCCGTGGAGGGAAGGGGCCTTGAGTGCAGAGAGGTACGGAAAGGAGGCAAGGCATGGCCACTGACGAACGTCTAACAGGGCCAGCTAGGGTTCGGAAACTCCAGACCGTGCTACATGCGAAAGCGAAGGAAGAACCGGGGCGACGGTTCCATGCGCTGAGCGACAAGATGTGGCGGGAGGATATCCTGCGGGAGGCTTTGGCGCAGGTCCGCCGGAACGGCGGAAGTGCTGGAGTGGACCGGGAGAGCTTCGTCGACATCGAGGAGCGAGGGGCGGAAGCGTGGCTCGGGGAACTGGCAAGGGAGCTGCAGGACGGCACCTACGCACCGCAACCGGTGCGACAGGTGCTGATCCCGAAGAAGCAGCCCGGCAAGTTCCGGCCCTTGGGCATACCTTGCATCCGGGACCGGGTAGCGCAGACGGCAGCCCTGCTGGTGCTGGCACCGATCATCGAAGCGGACCTGCAACCGGAGCAGCACGCCTACCGGCCGGGACGCAGCGCGAACGACGCGGTGAGCCGCGTCCACAGCCTGCTGAGGAAGGGATGCAATGAAGTGGTTGACGGCGATCTGTCGAATTACTTCGGAGAGATCCCGCACGCCGAACTGCTCCGGAGCGTGGCCCGACGCGTGAGCGACGGGCGCTTGCTGGGGTTAGTCAAGGCGTGGCTGGAGATGGCCGTGGAGGAGGATGACGGCAAGGGCGGCAAACACCGCACGAACCGGGCGCGGCAGGCACGGAAAGGGACCCCGCAAGGGGCTCCGATCTCGCCTCTGCTCAGCAACCTCTACATGCGGCGCTTCATCCTGGGCTGGAAGGTGCGGGGACACGCCGAGCGCTTCCGAGCGGAGATCGTGAACTATGCGGATGACTTCTGCGTGCTCGGCAGGGCTCCGGCAGCAGCAATGCTCGAGGAAGTCCAGCGGCTGATGCGGAAGCTGAAACTGCCGGTCAACGAACGGAAGACCCGATGCCTGCGGTGCCCGGAGGAGCCGTTCGAGTTCCTCGGATACCGCATAGGACGCAACTACAAGCCCAGCGGGAAAGGACCGTATATCGGCACCCGCCCGAGCAAGGCCAGCGTCCAGAGCATCTGCCGCAAGATCAGCGAGTGGACATCGCCGCGGAGCGGGCAACTGACCCGGGAGGAAATGGTAGAACGCCTGAACCGGTGCCTAACCGGATGGGCGAACTACTTCCATCTGGGCCAGGTGAGTCCGGCGTACAACGCGATTGACCGCCACGCGGTCCGGCGGCTGCGCCAGTGGCTCTGTCGGAAACACAAGGTGAAGTCCGGGCAATACGTGCTGTTCCCGGACGCCCGGCTGTACGGTGAGTACGGCCTCGTGCGCCTGACGCAGACGACCAAGAGCCTTCCGTGGGCGAAGGCATGATCTGCACTGAAAGCCGGATGCGGGAAAGCCGCACGTCCGGTTTGACGAGCGGGGCGCGGAAACGTGGCTAGGCGAGAGGGCCAGTGAGGCACCTACACATGGCGAAAGCCGTAGGACTACTCCCAAACGGCTACTGCCTCTTTGCTAAGGTGCGCGCGTCGCTCCCCGACTCTACTGTCAAGTGTCCGCTTTCTGGCAAAGGTCAAGTGTCCGCTTTTCGGGTGGCGAGGGGGCCCGACGTAGGGAGCGGAGCGACCGGAGCCGGGCCCCCTCGTTAGAACCGCTCACGCCGCCACCCACTGGATTCCGGACGGATCCGTGCCGCGTGCAATCTAGCGTCCCGCCTGTGACTGCCGCACCCTGCCGTTGCCCCATAGATAGGACTTGACTTTTGTGCTTGCCCTGTGCCATTCCTTGGGTATGCACGAGCAAAATCAGATTGCTTCCACGCTCGCCAGCGCCGACGGCATCAATCGACTGCAGGACCTGCTGGCTCAAGCCGGCTCCGCCAGCCGGACCGACGGCATCAATCGATGGGTCAAGCCGGCGACCGAGATGGGCGGCGGGTCTGCCAGGCGTTCGGATTCCAGGACGCCCGCGGCCGGCCCCAGCTGGCCGGCTGCATGAAGGCGCTGCGCACCCTCGACGCGCACGGCCGCATCCAGCTGCCCGCCCCCCGCCACGAGCGCCGACGCTGCCGGCCGCGCGGTCTCGGCCGGCCCGTGCCCGCCCCGGCGGACGTGCCCGCACGGGCCGACCTCGTCCAGGGGCTGGCGCTGGTCGCGGTCACCGACGACGACCAGCGGCGGGTCTGGAACGAGCTGTTGCAACGCGAGCATCCGCGCGGCGCCGCCCGTCACGTGGGAGCCCAGCTGCGCTACCTGCTGGTTTCCGACCACGGCGTGCTGGGCGCGCTGGGCTTCGCCGCCTCGGCCCTGACGCTGGCCGCGCGCGATGCCTTCATCGGCTGGGACGCCGACCGGCGCTCCCGCCAGCTGCACCGCGTGATCGCTCTAAGCCGCTTCCTGATCCGTCCTTGCGTCGACTGCCGCAACCTGGCCTCCAAGGCCCTCGGGCTGTGCCTGCGGCGCCTGCCCGACGACTTCCAGCGGCGCTACGGCTACCGCCCCTTGCTGGTGGAAACCTTTGTCGCAAAAGACCGTCACGCGGGCACCTCGCTGGCCGCCGCCAACTGGCTGCGCGTCGGCGAGACCGCCGGGCGCGGCCGCTTCGCGGCCTCCGGAACGCGCGTGCCGGTGAAGGTGGTCTACCTCTACCCGCTGGCCCGCGACTGGCGCGCCCAGCTGGGCGTGGCGGAGCCGCCGGAGCCGCCGGCGCTGGGTCCCGGCGAGGGCCTGGCGCGGGACGTCGAGACTGCGGAGGGAAAGCGCGCCGCTGGGCGATGTACGCTGGAGCAAGCGGCTGGTGCAGAGTGCGCAGATTCAGTCCGAGGCGCCGACGAAATCGTTCCTGGGGGCGGCGCAGAAGGATCGCGCGGCGGTGAAGGGCCACTACCGCCTGATCGACCAGCCGGCGGACTCGCAGATCACGCCGCAGAACATCCTGGCGCCGCACCGGCAGCGCACGCTGCGCCGCATGCAGGGCCAGGCGGCGCTGCTGTGCATCCAGGACGGCACGGATCTGAACTTCGCCGCGCACGGCGGCTGCGTGGGGCTGGGCCAGATCGGCAAGAACAGCAACGCGCAGGGCACGCTGGGCCTGCACATGCACTCGACGCTGGTGGTCAACGGGGAGGGTATTCCGCTGGGCGTGCCGCAGATCCAGTACGAGGCGCCGGACGGCAAGGCGGAGCGCGGCAAGCCGCTGGAGGAGCGCAAGACGATGCGCTGGATCCGGGGGCTGCGCGCGTGCGCGGAGCTGGCCACGGCAAGGCGGAGCGCGCGCGTGCGCGGAGCTCGAGCTCGACGGGGTGCGCCCGGTGGCGCTGATGGACCGCGCGGCGGACGTGTTCGCGCTGTTCGCCGAGCAGCGTCGGCTGCGCACGGTCGACCTGCTGGTGCGGGCGAAGCACAACCGCTCGCTGGGCAAGGACGTGCCGAAGCTGTTCGAGGGGGTGCGGGCGGAGGCGGCGCAGGCCCGCCTGGAGATCCACGTGGGGCGGCTGTCGGCGCGGCGGGCGAGCCGCGGGCAGAAGGGCCGTGAGGCGCGCGCGGAGCGCGTGGCGCAGGTGGAGCTGCGCTGGCAGGCGGTGGAGCTGCCGGACCCGGACAAGGCCGCCGCGGCGGCGCGGCTGAACCTGGTGCACGTGCGCGAGGCGGCGCAGCCGGAGGGGGCCGAGCGGCTGGAGTGGTTCCTGCTCACGACGCTGGCGGTGCAGTCCCGGCAGGACGCCGAGCGGGTGCTGGAATGGTACCGGCTGCGGTGGCGCATCGAGGACTGGCACCGGGTGCTGAAGACGGGCTGCAAGGTGGAGTACCTGGCGCATCGGACGGGGGAGCGGATCGAGCGGGCGGTGACGATCAACGCGGTGATCGCGTGGCGCCTGATGGCGATGACGCTGCTGGGCCGCGACACGCCGGAACTGCCGGCCGAGACGCTGTTTTCCGACATCGAGATCGCCGCCCTGGAGGACTTTGCGCAGGATCGCAAGCTGCCGCCGCCGGACAACATCGGGCGGGCGGTGCTGACGACGGCCATGCTGGGCGGCTATCTGGGCTTCAAGCGCAAGCGCTATGCGGGCCCGGGCCACCAAGTGCTGTGGGAAGGCTACACCCGGCTGGCCACCATCGTGCAAGCCTGCGAACGGAGTCTCCGTCTCGACCAAGACAGCAAACTCCATCTGAGGCTGCGCAAGAACAAGACTTATGGGTAAACGGCAGGCCGCACCTCCGCCATCCTGGCCGCGGCGCGCGCCATCGCGTTCCACGGATGGTCCTGCGCAGGCTTGATCGCCCGGCCCCCCCGCTGCTTGCGCAATGCCTCCTCCACCGTCCGGTTCACGCTCTTGTCGTCGTCCAAAGGCACTGCCGGCGGCCCCGCGGCCAGCAGTCGCGCTTCCAACTCCCGCCCCTCCCGCAGCACCCTCAGTTGCCCGTCGTAGCTCTCGCAAACCGTCACCGGCGCTCCCCGTAACCGGTACCCCCGCCCCTCGCCCTGGATCCCGTACTCGCCGTTGCGGAACTTGAACGTCAGGTTCTTCGTCAGCTTCCGCACGTGATGCGGGCACAGGATCCAGTCCAACTCGCTGGCCTTCAAGCCCGTCTCTCGGTGCGCGTCCCCCGCCTCGCGCGGCGCCTTCCCGAAGCGCTGGTTGTAGTCCGCCTGGTACTCCGGCAGCCACGCGTTGGCCGCCTCCATGCCGTCGATGCCCCGCAGCCGCAATTCGCGCGTGAGTCTCTCCTGCAGGGTGGAAAAGGCCCTTTCGATGCGCCCCTTCGCTTGCGGGCTGTGCGCGTGAATCGGCTGGATCTGCAGTGTTTCCAATGCTCTGGAGAACTGCGTCAGATCCCCTTCGTAGTCCGGACGGTTCACCCGGAAGATGCTGTGCCGGTCCGAGTACAGCGCCACCGGCCGCCCGTGCCGGTCCAGGTACTCCCGCAGCGTCCGCATGTACGCTTCCGTCGTCTCTGCCTCCCAGAACCGCGCCGCCAGCAGCCGGCTCGTGGCGTCGTCGACGAACCCGATCAGGCTGCACTTGGCCGCCCGCCCCTCGAACCAGTCGTGCGGCGAGCCGTCGATCTGCACCAGCTCGCCCACCCGCGCCCGCCGTTCGCGCGTCTGGTGCACGCGCGGCTCGTGCCGCGCCTTGGCCCGCCACAAGCCCTCCGCCATCATCCACTTGCGCAGCGTCTCCTTGCTCAGGCGGTAGCCGTCCTGCTCGACCAGCTTCTCCCGCGCCAGCGTCGGCGGAAAGTCCGCGTAGCGTGCCCGGACCCGCGCCATGATCACCGCCCGCGTGCCCTCCGCAATCGTGTTGCCGGGGCTCCGCCCTGGCCGCCTCGATGCCAGCCCGCCCGGCCCGTCACGCTCGTAGCGCGCGGCCAGCCGCCTGACCTGCCGGGCACTCAGTCCCAGCCGCTCGGCGGCCTCGCTCTGCTTCATGCGCCTCTCGACCACCGCTAGGACGATGCCCACTCGGTCTACTTCCTTGATGCTCAATGCGATGTCCTTGCTGGCCACAATTCCTCCGCCGCTTCCAATCGAAAGCGGACATTTAAGAATGGCCTAAACCGGACATTACACCTTTGCCGCAACACACCTGCCTCCTTCCTATAACCGCTATTAGCATCATTGAGAGTTCATTCTCCATTTGGACTTCTTTGCTTGTTGAGACCCATGCGGATCTATCTTCTCTCCACTGTTCGGACAGTTTCTCGGTGGGACAGTGTGAGCTACCCAACAAGTAGTGTCATCAAACAAATCGATTGGAACCGCCACGCTTCCGTGGAAATTTAGTGGAATTGTATTTCCGAGTTCCGAAGGCATCAATCCACGTGAGCCTGAGTGAGCGGATCTAGCGGTCAGGCTGTCGAATTCACCTTGGTGAGTTCTGCCCGTTCCACCACTCGCCGCAGCCACTTCGCCACTGTGGGCGACAGCGCTAACGGAATGTTTTGAGGTCGTCCTGCGCACTCCAACCGACGCGATCAACAACGAAGAAGCTGCTCGTTTCACCGCTACGGCCACTCAATTCCTTGCGCGACCCGACTCCCGTCCTATCCCGAACCACACCCCGACTTCTAATAACATAGAGGCGGGCTCGGCCCGGCGCCGATCAAGCCGCCAACAAGACCCATGAGGTACGAAATCGACCGACGAGCGTTCGTGGGCATCGCCGCCGCTCTTGCCGCCGCTGAGGCGCGGGCCGCTGAGAAGCCTGTTCGCGTGGGAATGATTGGTGCCGGCCTGCGCGGATCGTCGCTGTTGCGGCCTTTGCTTGATCTCCCGGGCGTGGAAGTCGCGGCGGTTTGCGACGCCGACGACAATGCGGCGGCAAAAGCGCGCAAGATCTGCCAGGAAGCTGGGAAACCACAGCCGACGATCTACGCGCGCGGCCCCGAGGATTACCGCCGCCTGCTCGACCGCGAAGACTTGGACGGGGTGATCGTCGCAACGCCCTGGCAATGGCACGCGAGAATGGCTGTCGCCGCCCTCGAAGCAGGAAAAGCTGCCGCCATCGAGGTCCCGGCGGCTATCACGATCGACGAGTGCTGGCAGCTTGTGGAAACTGCTGAGCGGACCGGCGTGTCGGCAACGATGCTCGAGAACTGGGTATACCGCCGCGAACCGCTGGCGGTGCTGAACATCATGCGCGCCGGCCTGCTGGGAGAGATCGTACATTGCGAATCCGGCTATGGCCACGACGTGCGGGGCACAAAGTTCGACCCGCGGTTCGCGAACAAGGGTGAGCTGAGGTGGCGTGGAGAGCAATCAGTGACCCGCAACGGGAACCTGTATCCCACTCACCAATTTGCCCCCGTCGCGATGTTGATGGACATCAACCATGGGACGCGCATCGAGTCTTTGACCGCGATGGGCGGCGTCTCCCGAGGGATGAACCAGTACGCCGCGGACCTGTGGGGACCCGATCACCCGAACGCAAAACGGGTTTACGCCAACGCCGATCGCACGACCGTCCTACTGCAGCTGGAAGACGGCCGCACGGCAATGAACTTTCACGACACTCAAAGCTGGCATCCCCGCGACGACGCACACAAGTATCACGGCACGAAGGGCATGGTCCGCTGGCCGTTCCCCGGCGAAGGCTCGATCTGGGTGCAGGAGCGGCATTGGGACGGCAAGGCGATCGACGCCCGTCGGTGGCATTCGCTGAACCCCTTCCTTGACGAGTTCGACCATCCCATCTGGAAGATGTACAGCGAGCGGGCGCTACGGTTCGGACACAGCGGCGCGGATTGGATGGAGCTACGCGGCTGGACCGAAAGCTTGCGGCAAGGGACCACGCCGCCGGTATCGATCGTTGACGCTGTGACCTGGAGCGCGATTGGGCCCCTGAGCGAGCAATCGATCGCGGGCAAGTCCAAGTTGGTGGAGATGCCGGACTTTTCCAAGGGCAAGTGGAAGGCGAATCCGAAGTTCGAGTTGCGTTGGCAGTGGGGATAACGGGAGGAAGTCGTGCCTGGATCAGTTGAGCAACGCTCGACTCTCAACGCATGGGGGCTGGGACCGGTCACCTTTGCTGGCCTAAACAGGAGGAGTCGGTCGGGGGGCACAGCGAGGAAGAGTCGGTCTTCTCGGCACTTTCCGGAACAATCCGCTCGACTTCGACATAGTAGGCCCCAGCCAGCAACTCCCCGGCTTCGTCCAGGAACCAGCTCTGGAGCTGTCGTTCTCCCGGTGTAAGGTCCGTCTCGAAGACGACCTCCAGATTCTCGGGGTCGACCTGTTTCTTCAATTCCAAGTCTCCAACCCGCAAGCGAGCCTGGGCAATCGGCAGCGCTTTGCCCGCCATCAGGTCTCCATATTCGCCTTGCAGCGGCGGCGCCGGGTCGCGCAAGGACAGGCCGGACTCCTGCGGCCAGCGACGCAGCGAGAACCGATAGCGACCGGGGCGCTCGACCCGGATGCTCCAAGGGCCTGACAGTGCCTGGCCGCCGCGCACGCAGCCCGGATTGTCGCAGTAAACGCCGTTCCAGTCCGAGGCGCTCAGTCTGGTCTTCTTCTCGGCGTTCGTTCCCACTACGATTGGCGGATAGGATTGGGCCGCCGGCATCAGTTCATCCCACCACTGGTCATAATGTGCCCGCATCTTGGCCGCCACGTCCGGAAACTTGTCTAAGACGTCGATCTGCTGTCCCGGGTCTTTGCCGATTTCGTACAACTCCTTTCCGTTGACGAGGCGCCACTTGTTCCACATCACCGCGGCATCGCGATGTTTCTCGAAGACTCCGCCGTACTGCACGACCAGCATCCGCCCGGTCAGATTCTGTTCCGCTCCCCTCAAGACCGGCGCTAGGCTGACGCCGTCGAAAGATGCGTCGGCAGGAGCCGGGACGCCGCTGAGTTCCAGCAGTGTCGGAAAGATGTCCTGGACGTGAGTTAAGGCGTCGATATCGCGGGGCGCGCCGATCTCGCCCGCCGGCCAGCGGAAGAACAGCGGCACGCGATGGCCGCCATCGTAGAGAGAACGCTTCTTGCCGCGCATGCCAGCGTTGAAGACGGCTTCGCCTTGCGCAGTCCCGTTGTCGCCGAGGAAGACGAAGATGGTGTCGTCGGCGATCTCCAGATCGTCAAGCAGAGCGGTCAGTCGTCCCATGTTTTCGTCGACAGAGGCGATCATCCCGAAGAACTTCGCCACGCGAGATGCCACTCTCCCCAGATACGGATCAATGTATTTCTGCGGCGCCCAAAGCGGCACGTGTGGAGCGTTGGTCGGAAGGTAGACGAGGAAAGGTTTATCGTCGCGGACTTGCCGGCGAATCCAGGAGATGGTTTCCTGGAACCAAACATCGGTGCAGTAGCCGGAGTATTGCTCGATGCGGCCGTTGTGGCGGTAGTGGTCGTTGAAGTAGTCGTTGCCGAAATAGTCGGCCAAGGACGTGATCCCCCAGGCGCCGTGGTGGACGGTTTCCCGGAACCCTCGGTCTTGCGGGCGGAACGGATAGTTGTCGCCCAGATGCCACTTGCCGAAGTGGCCCGTCGCGTACCCGGAGCTCTGGAAGCTGTCGGCCATCGTCGGCAAATCCTCTCGGATCAACGACCGGCCCATGCATACGAACGAGGCTCCGTTGTCGAGCGCGTCGCGCCCAGTGAGCAGTTGGCTGCGCGTGGGGGTGCACATGGGCGCGACATGGAAGTCTGTGAACCGGACGCTCTGCGAGTGGAGCTTGTCCAGGTGCGGCGTCTTGAGCACCGGATTTCCATGGGCGGAAAGATCGCCGTAGCCCTGGTCGTCAGTCAAGACGACGATCACGTTGGGTCTTTGCTGGGCGCCGGGGACTGTGCCGGCCGTCAGCGCGGCCAAAGCGCAAACAGAGAAGGCGGGGTGAGCACGAATGATATTCAACATCGGCTTTCTAATCTCCTGCCACTCAAGCTTTTCAGACAGAGTGGATCTTTCCTGCTTCTACACTGGCCAGCGACGTAGCGTGCCGATGCCGTTGCTCGGAGAGCCGATGTGCAGGTCCGTCTGGAGCGCGACGCTCAGCCCTCCAATCCCGGGCTTCCATCGTGTAACGCGCGAGGTTCAGGGACGAAGGCTCGATCCAGAACGCCCGATTTGCCGGCACAAGAACGACTAACGGGGTTACAAAGCGCATCGGCTGCTACAGATTTCGCTCTCTGTGCGTCGTCAGGTAGTCGTTGTAGTCGTAGATCGACTTCTCCGACCACGGGACGTTGACCTCGGGCAGGTGCGCGGCCAACCGCTCTTTGATTTCATCGTGAGCCGAGTCCGCTGCGATGTTGTGCCACTCGTGCGCGTCGTCTTCGTGGTCGTAGAGCTCCTCCGATCCGTCCTCGAAGCGGATGTAGCGGTAACGCTTGTCCCGAACCCCATGGTTGTTGCGTCCGTAGGTCGTCAAGGCGACGTGCGGCCACGTGGCGGAATCAGGATCATTCAGTAGCGGACGCAGGCTGTTGCCTTCATTGGCTGGATTCCCCGGCAGTCCGCAGAGATCCAGGAGCGTGGGATACAAGTCGATCAAACCCGCGGGTTGGTGCGTATTGCCGGCTGCGATGCCGGGACCGGCCACGATCAGGGGCGTCCTAGTGGCTTCCTCCCAGACCGAGTGTTTCGCGAACCGGTTCTTCTCGCCGATGTGGTAGCCATGGTCGCCCCACAGCACAACGTAGGTGTTGCCGGCGTAGGGGCTCGCATCAAGAGCGTCCAGCACCTTGCCGACCTGCGCGTCCACGAAAGCGACGCACGCTAGATACGCTTGGACGATGTTCTTCCATTCACCAGACTCGATGGCCCATTCCGTCGTCGGCATCATCGGCAAGGCATGGAGCTCGCGAGAAATTGGCGGTACGTCGTCCTGATCGCCTGGCTGATAAGGCGGCATCTCCAACTCATCGGGCGGAAAAAGGTCGAACCATTTTTTCGGCACATGCCAGGGCACATGGGGTCGCAGGAAGCCGGCGCCGAGAAAGAACGGCCTAGCGTGCTCGCGCTCCAGCCGCTCGACCGCCCACTGGGCGGTGTGGAAGTCGGGCATCTCCTCGTCTGTCTCGGGAAACGGTCCCCAGTCCGTGCTGGTACCGTTCCGATCCCACTTCAATCGTTTCGGAGGTCTTGGGCCAAAGCCGGCTTTGCGTCCGCCGGATTCGGCGAACGCGCCTTCCGGAGCGTGTTGGTGGAAGAGCTTGCCGACGGCCATGGTGTGGTAGCCGTTCTGGACGAACCACTCCGGCAGAAACGGCGTCGACCCGGTTTCGGGCGAGGCTTCGCGAAGGTCGCGGTCGCTGATCTGGCCGTAGATGCCCGTGGTGGAAGGCAGATAGCCCGACATCAGGCTCGCCCGTGACGGTCCGCAGATCGGCGCTTGACAGTGCGCATTGTGGAATACGACCCCGCGTGCCGCCAGGCGATCAATGTTCGGGGTCCTCGCCTGAGGGTGTCCCTGCATGCATCCAAGCCAGGTGTTGAGGTCGTCAACGGCCAGGAATAGTACGTTCGGCGGCACGGGTGCCGAGGTCGGTTCGTTCACGGGCGAACAGGCCTGAGACGCCAGCGCGGCGGCGGAAAGTCCAAGGAATCGGCGACGGTCGAGCATCAATGGCACCTTAGCGTTGGTCAACCACTTCCATATCAGCACAGCGACAACTTGCCGTGGAACTGGCTGCAATCATCTTTTCCCATTCATTGAGTCTCGGAAGTACCCCAGTTCCTGCTCCCTTTCTTAACAGAGAGGCTGAAGGCCATAAGTCTCCATCAGGACCGTTCTTGGAGGTGGAATCGCAACTCGTCGTCCAGGTCATCCTCCATTTGTGTGCGCTGTAAGGGATCGCGCCCGGTAGCGAAAGTCGCCTAGCAAGCTCGCCCCCCTCAGGCCAAGGGATCGCGCCCGGTGCGGGTCAGGTCGTAGTCCTTGGCGCGGCGACTGTTGTCCGATACGCCCCACATCGCCCTGATCCAGCCTCGACGTCCGAGTCTGTGCAGGGCAGGATGGAGGGATCCCTGCTGGACTTGCAGGACCTAGCTGGAGATCTGTCGGATCCGTTCCCGGATTCCCCAACCGTGCTGTGGCTCGAGCGCCAGCGTCTTCAGAACCAGCAGGTCCAGGGTCCCCTGCAGAAGATCAATGCGTGCTGCCATCTTCTCCTTGCACTTCTACAGGTCCAGTCTCGCGCGGACGATTTCATCAAGATACGACGCACGGGCGGTACAGCGCCCTTCCCCTCCACAAATGCTGACAGCCTAGCCCTAGCGTCGTGCAACAGAATTCTCGGATAGGAGTCTCCCGAGAGCGGCTGCTTGAGCCACAAGCGGAATGGTGCAGCGGATTCCAAGCAGAGAGGATCACCGTACGATGCTGCACTGGTATGTGCACGTTGCGCTGGCGACTTCCGTCGCATCCGGTCTGTCACTCGGGCGATTGGCCCGCCGCCGCTGTTAGCGCTTCGAAGCGCTCGCCGACTACGCTTTCGAGAAAGTCCGCAAGCCGGGCGGCATCATCGGTGATCAGCCACGCCCTCTCGGCGACGCTGCTCAGGGCGGCGTAGAGGCTCTCCTCGGCCGCGAGATGGGGGCCGGAAGTTTCAACCGCCGCGATGATGCTCCTCGCCGAGCGGAGTTGGGGATCGCGGGGAGGGGGAACCCAGGCCCGCTCCAAGTAACGGAGCCCCGGGTCGGAGTCGGGGAGTTCCGCCACGATCCCGTTTTCGAGACGGAACCGGACTCGGCCGGCTTTGACGACCTCGACCTGCGCCGTCTCGCCGGCAGCCAGGCCCAGTGCGGGATCGTCCCGGGTCCAGCGGATGCGGTCGCCGGCACGGAGTTCCAGTGGCTCACTGCGAAAGAGTTCGATACCGCCGGTCAGTGCGGCTAGGGAGCCCGGCTTCCAGTCCGTGGTCCGGCCCCGGCTGTCCGCGAGGCGGACTATAGAGGCCTCTGCCTCCACTTCCACCACAGTGCGCTCATCCCCTTTGCGGACGCCGAGCCTCTTGTAGGGGTGGCGGAAGACAACCGTATTGCCCGGCAAATAGCTAGCCGGATCGGCGAGCAAGACGCGGTTCAGGTTGCGGGGGGCGAGGCGCTCGCCCTGGAAGGCGCGTCCGCGGAGCGTGCCTTTCAGGATGAGACCTCGACGGATGGCCTCATTGATCCTGTGGCGCAAGGCGGGGCTCTGCGCGGTCACTGCGGTCGCCTCGCGCTCTGCCGCGGGCAGCCCCATCCAGAGGCCCGCAACGGCGATGGCCTGAAGCTCCTGGGGTACCTCGGACACGCGGTCCCCGAGCTTTGCGAAGGCGGCCGCCACTGTGTCAGTAAGCCGGGCCCTGCCCGCGCCGGCCCATTCGGCTTCCAGCTGTCGGTTGGACTCGTCCATGACCGCTGCCGGCATGCCGGCCCGCAGCAGTTGGGCGAAGGGCCGACCGTGGTCCCGGTTCGCTGACCCGCTGCAGTCGCCCATCAGAACCACGCGGGCCACGCCCTGCGCGGTAACGATCCCGAGCAGGTCGCGCATTTGCATGGTGGTAAGGAGCGAGGCGCCGTCGACGACCTGCAGGGTGCGTTCGACGGAGTCGCGGAGGCCACGTCGTACGCGGGCGCTGGCCTGCCCCGCGACGACGAGCGTGTGGCGGGCGATAAAGCTGGGCAGGGGCTCACTCGCGATACCGGATTCGCGCTGCAGGTCGCGCGCTTGGAGAGCGGACGGGGTGAGGGCGGTCACCTGGTAGGCCGAGCCGGCCAGGACGGTGCGCAGGTGGCACAGCAGGGCTGCTTTGCCGGGGCCGTCGAAGCCCTGGAGGCCGATCACCCGGTCGCGGGCGGACAGGACGAACAGCAGCGCCTCGCGGTGCTGGCGTAAGACTTCGCTGCTGCGGAGCAGCGCGCTGGCGGTCCGGCGCTGTAGGATGGCCCTGGAAGAGCCGAGGCCGGCTCGCATCCAGGCGATGGACTCGGACTCGGCGGCGATGTCCGGATCGGTAGTCCAGTGGGGCCCTCGGCGGAAGCCCTCGGCGGCGTGGAGCTGGCCTTCGGCGCACATTGTCTCCACGGCTCGCAACGCCTCTACGGCAGTGACGGCGCCGGGCTCGTGCCCGAGCGCCGTGACGAGCAGGGCGGCATGGGCAAACACCACGTCATGCTCGGCTAGGCTGCGTACGGTCCCCGCGACCGCTTCCTCCGCAGGGACGGCGGGGTCCGCTAGGCCCGTGGCCCGACGGGCCTGCGCCTCCGCGACGAGGGCGGCCGGGGCGAACCCGAGTTTTCCCGCTTGCAGGGACCACGCGCGCCGGGCGTCCTCGCGGGTCTTGTCGGGCTTAGGAGAGCGCGGGACCAGCGCGGCAAGGGCGGCGGGCCCGGGACTGGATCCCAGGTGTGTCGGGTCGTGATCCGCGAGCGAGGCCTCGATCTCTGCCCGGCGCGTCGAGAACGCTTGGACGACTTTGCGTGGCACGCCGGCGATTTCGAAGCGCCCATCGGCGTGGGTCCGCTCGAGCAGGTAGCCGAGTTCGCGGAGGCCGCGCGCCAGCCCGGCTCGGTAAATCGCACCGATGGCTGACTTGCAGTTGTAGAGGCCGTCGCTGACCATGGTCCGCCACTTGCCATCGGAGCCGCGCACCGTGCTGGCGACGACGCAGTGGGTGTGCAAGTGGGGGTCGAGGTTGCGGGAGGTGTCGTGGCGGAAGGTTGCGGCGACCATGTCCTGGCCGCCGGCGCGGACGATTGCTCCGCTGGCTGGGTCCGTGAGGCGGGTCTCGACGGCGCTCGCCTCGATCCAATCCAGAGTCTGGCGGACAGCGCGGTCGTGGGCACTGAGGATCCGCTCGTCTCCGCCCACGAGGGCGAGCAGGGAGACGGACTTGGGGGCGGAGAGAGTGACGTCACGGCTGGGTCGGTGCAGGACGTTGCCGTGCCTGTTTCGACGCCCCAGGCGGAGCCCGCCGGAGACGCGACCCTCGAGCACGCTGCTAAAGGGGACGGCATCGACCGGTCCACGCAAGCCGAGGGCGGTGGCACCCTTGCCGGCCCAGGCGCTGGCTTCCCTGTGGGCAGAGTCGCCGCGGGCGTAGTGGCCGTTGCGCTCATAGTAGGCGAAGCCGTGGACGGATGAGACGATCTTGCTGATCGAGGCCACCATGCGGATCTGTCTCCTGCGGCCGGGACGGGCCTCGGTCGCTTCACAGAGATTTACATTACAACTTCGCGCCATTTACATATTTTGGAAGACCCTTGAAGGGTGTCCAGATATGGTCATAATCCATTGTTTATATTAAGGTTATACTTGTTTTGTGGTGAGCTTCCCAGAGGGCTGGACGGCGTCCGGATGCAAGTGAATTTTTGCATTTTACGCAGCTTACAGGCTGGGGTCGCGTTCCCTTGAGGGCACCCGGATGGCCACTGAAGGGTGCCTCTGCCAGCCCGGAGGAGGGCGTCCTCCTACTCGGCGCGGCCTTCGGGACTGACACCGCCGGTTTCATTATCAGGTGCAGCCAGTGCCTGGCCGGGCGATCGTTGAGCACCAGCCGGTCCGTACGGTTCTTGGCCAGACATTCCGCCGCCTTCTGGCCTCCCGCCATCCTGATCGGCCGCCGGACGGTGCGGCACAAGGGTCTGCAATACTCATGCCGGAATTGGGCGGCAACGATGGACCCGTGGGCCCGATGCCAGGTCCACTCGGGCGGTACTCTCAATTTCCGGACCGTGGAACATCGCTCGGAGGAGCCGCACGCTGTTAGCAACGGCCGGGAAGAGACCTCCCATTTCCGTAGCGCCGGCAAGCCGCCGAGTGCCCCTATCGTCCGAGGTCTGACGAGAAGGCCGCGTTCAGGTGCCGCAGCTAGCGGCGATCTCAGTAACTCAGCATCAGCCAGACCGCGCTGGACAGCAACAGTAGCGCCATCACAGCGTTGAAGGCACGTAGGCGCCAACCGCGGTTGAGGACCATGCCGATTCCAGCGCCGAACACGGCCCAGGTAAGTGATGACGCAAAGCCCGAGACAGCAAACATCCCGGCGGCCAGCAAAATATTGGAGAGAGCGGCCTCGCCGACTGCGTAGCTCGCCGTGAGGTAGATCGCCAAGGTCCATGCTTTCGGATTCACCCATTGGAACGCGACGGCTTCGAAGAAGGTGAGCGGGCGGCCACGGGTGCTTTCGCGTGCCGACGTTGCCGTCGCAATGCGCCACGCGAACCAGACGATCATGGCGAAACCGATCCAGCCGAGAACCTCCATGATGATCGGGAATTTCTCGAGCGCGCGTTCCAGGCCCAGCGCGACCAAGAGCAGCATCATGGGGAATCCGATGGCGACGCCCAATACGTGGGGCACGCACCGGCGCCAGCCATAGTTGGCGCCGGAGGCGCTAAGCATCGCGTTGTTCGGCCCGGGGGTCCAAGTCATCGAGATCGCGATGCCGGCGAGAGCGGTGATTGCTTCGAAGTTCATCTAGGGTTGCATCGAGTCCCCGTCTATCACCGATATCAGACGCCGGTCCTTGCGCCGAGCCTTTCGCACACGAGGCTTCATGTGCTGCCAACGGCTGTCGAATCGCGCGGCTCGGCTTGGCAGCCCCGATCAGGGTGCAACCATTTCCACGGGTCGCGGAGCTAAGAGCTCCTGGATGTCCTCAATCTCGAACGCCTCCAGCAATCCAAAGCAGAACAGCTCCGGCGCCTGGCGCGCGTCCAGGTCGCGCTCGATGATTTCGGCCAGGCTGCCGAACGACCCCTCCAGCCGTACGCCCGAAATCGCATCAGCCTCCAGCGCCGCTGCGATCAGCGCTGATAGACTCGTCCGCGGCCCTACAGCGTGGACTTCCACGGCTTGGCCGTGACGCTCTTGGGCCCACCGCGCCGTAGCCGCGATCTGTCCAGCCTGGATTCCCAAGGGGCGTTCTCCGAGCGCGGCGACCAACAGGCTCCAGAGCCAGCTCTTCGTCTCTATCTCAGACTCACCGAGATTGAACGGATCCAGGGCGATTACTCTGCGCCCCTGGCTCAGCTGCGCCCGCACATCGCCGGCGGCGCTCGTCTTACCGCTGTCCGCCAATTGGATCACAGTTCCGGTCGCCCTGCCCGATTCGATTTCCAGTGCCGGAACGGTCCAGTCGTTGTCCATGCGCAACCGCCAGCGAGTCACCTTGACTTCACCGGCTACGGGCATCCCCACAGCACTTGCTTGCACCTCGTAGCGCGGCGTCTTCGTCACCGCTCGCAGTGCAGGTCGCGTCCGTTCTTGCTGCCGGGGAGCCTCTTTCGCCAATGCCAGCGCAATGCTGTGGAAGTCGAGATTTCCGTCCGGGAGCGGAACATCCAGTTCCGCCGCCGTCTTCAACTCGGATTCAACGTTGATCTCTTCAACCGAAAACTCGCTGCTCCCGCTGAAGAAGAAGTCCCGCAGCATACGGTAGAACGCCTCGCGATTGTCTCGGGCGTAGTTGTGGCCGGGGTCCTGGTTTACGTGGTGCCTCAAGTTGTCAGCCCGTCCATACAATTCGAAAACCGGCCGCGCCGTTCGCAACAGCGGGCCGAGGGCGTGTGCTGCCTGGAAGCAACAGGTGTCGTGCGCGTTGTTCGTGATCAGCGTGGGCCGCGGCGCGCGGAGGGCGGTTAGGTGCGTGTAGTCCGCGATCGTTGCCAAATCGCTCGGCGTCTGCTCCGAATCCCCCAAGTCCGTCGCAGGGAATTGCGCGCGCGTCACGAAGCTCGAGTACCCTGCAACGGGATTCGCGATTGCCACCCGCGTGTCGAGCGAGCTGATGAAGATCGTCTGCCATCCCCCTCCCGACAGGCCCGTCACCGCGACCCGCTCCGGGTCTGCGTTAGGGTGCTCGAGCATCAGATCGATCGCTCGGCTCTGCGCCAGGTAGTGCAATGCGATTCCGCTAGTCCCGAGCAGGTCGAGCTGATTGATCTTGTCGTGGCTGAATCCGGGCGTGTCGAGTTGCCCCATCCCCACCCATTCCAGGTTCAGGGCCAGTAGCCCGCGCTTCGCCAGATTGATACAACGGAGCTGCTTGTAGTCCACCGCCTTGCCAGAGGTCCGATCGTGACCGTTGACGTTGATCACCACGGGTGTCTTCGCGTCAAGGTTCTCCGGCTCGTAGAGCAACGCGGGAATCCACAGTCCGGGCACGGCTTCGTATCGCAGCTTCTTGATCTGATAGCCTGGGCCGCCCGCAATGGTGTCGAGCCATTCGACGCGCGTTCGCGCATCGCGCCAGGCCCTCGCTTCGCCGCGAAAGACCACTTCGTCCAGCACCCGCCTACGTGTTTCCGCCGCGATCTCTTCCCACTCATCGCTGGAAGATGGAATCCGAACCGCTGGCACGCGCGAGGAGGTGAACACCTGCGCCTCGATCTCCGGCTGGTTCGAGGCGAGAATCGACTCCGCAAGGATCTCTTGCAGACCCGGTTCCTGAGCACATGCTCCGAGTGCTGCCGCGAGCGCGACACACGCAGGCAGCCAACGGCAGCGGCTGAGCGTAGACATGGTCAATATCCTCGCCGACTAGTCGGATTCTCGCACGAACTTCTGCACGCGCCAGTTCTTGATCTCCGCGACGTACACGTTGCCCCGGGAGTCGACCGCGACATGGTGCGCGAAATCCACCTGGCCCGCAGTTTTTCCGCCGCTGGAAATCTGACCCTTGACCGTGCCGTCCAGCCCGGTTGCCAGAATGCGGTTGTTGTGGCCGTCGGCGATGAAGAGCGCGTTGTCGCGGCTCAGCGCCAATCCCCATGGCGATCCTACATCGGTCCACTGCTCGATAAACCCGCCGTCCGGATCAAACACTTGGAGCCGGTAGTTCTCGCGATCCCCCACGTACACCCTGTCATCCGGCCCGACGACGACCGAGTGCGGCAGGTCGAACTGTCCCGGCGCGTTGCCCTTCTTTCCCCAAGCGGTGATGAACGTCCCGTCGGCCGCGAACTTCGCCACGCGCGAATTCCCATAGCCGTCGCTTACATAGAACGAACCGTCCTCGGCAAAGGCCACATCGGTCGGTCGGTTGAACAGGTCCGGACCCTCGCCGCTCTGCCCTTTGCGCCCCATGACCATCCGCACCCGCCCGGAAGAGTCCATCTTCAGCACTTGATGCGTATCGTTGTCAACGACCCAGATCGCGCCCTGCGGATCGATCCTGATCGCGTGCGGACGGATGAACATTCCTTCGCCCCAGGACCGCACCACCCGGCCGTCCGGCGTCAGCTCGATGATTGGGTGTTCCCCACGGTGGAAGACGTAGACGTGATCGTTGGCATCGACCGCCACGCCAGGCGTCTCCTGAAGGTTCCATCCCGCCGGTAGACGCGGCCAGTTGTCATCGACCGTATACGGCAATCGCTCGAAGTCGCTGCCGCGGAGTGCTCCCGCAGCGAAAGCGCTGGCCAGAAAGACACGGCGTGTTGGCATGGCGCCCCGATTATGCAACACTTCGGGTCCTTCTGCTGCGTCTGGCCGCTCTGAAGTCTGCCGGCTAGATGAACGCCACAGACCCGTCAGCGCGGAAGCCCGTCGTCCTCTTCCACGGCCGAGGTGGGTAGTGCTGGAACGCCTCTTCGTTCAGTTCCACGCCCCAACCCGGCTTGTTTGGGATTTCTGCGTAGCCGTCCTTCACCATCGGCGGCTCGTCAAGCACGTCGCGACGGGCCTCGTCGACGGGAGCCCTGTACTCAAGGATCAAGAAGTTTGGCGTTGAGGCCGCGAAGTGGATGTTGACCATGGTGGCGAGCGGGCTCATCGGATTGTGAGGCGCGACCGTCATGTACTGCGCCTCGGCCATCGCCGCGATCTTCTTCATCTCCATGATCCCGCCACAGATGCAGACGTCGGGTTGCACGATGTCGAGCGCCTGGATGTTGACCAGGTCGCGGAATTCGAATTTCGTGAAGTTGCACTCGCCGGACGCAAGCGGGATGTTCACGTGGTCTGCCAGCTTCTTCATGGCGTCGGGATTCTCCGGTCGAATCGGCTCCTCCAGCCAAAACGGGTAATACGGTTCAATCTCCTTGGCGACACGAATTGCCCGTTGGACTTCGAAGTAACGGGCGTGGATATCCACCGCGATGTCGTGGTCCGGACCCGTGGCTTCGCGGACTGCCCGGACCCGCTCTCCGGCGATGCGTGTGACTTCGTTGTAGGGCATCTGGTTGTCGCCGGGATTGTGCGGGGACATCTTGCAGGCGTTGTAGCCAAATCGTTCGCGCAGTTCGACAGCGTTGTCTGCCGCTTCCTGCGGACTGGAGCCGCCGATGGACTGGTAGAGCCGGACCTTGTCACGCACGCGCCCGCCGAGGAGAGCCCAAACCGGCAAGCCGGCCGCTTTCCCGGCAATATCCCAAAGCGCGTGCTCGATTCCGCTGATCGCCGAGTTGACGACCGACCCTCCGGGGAACCGCGTGGTGTTGTACATGTAGTCCCAAAGGAACTGGATGTTGCGCGGATCTTGGCCGACGAGCCATCGCCCATAGTCCTCGACGACCTTGGCAGTCGCCTCGTCGGGTCCACAGGAGTAGGCTTCGCCGATTCCGTGGATCCCTTGATCGGTTTGGATCTTGACGTAGACCCAGTTGCGGCCGCTGATGTTCCCCGTACCTCCTTGCTCCCCTCGTGTGCTTCCCACGAGAAAGGTCTGGATGTCGGTGATCTTCATGGCCGGCTGGTCCCCGATTTGCGCGGGAGCCTGGAAGGGCACAGCGGCGGCGGCGGCGGCCAGCCCGCTGCGACTTAGGAAAGAACGGCGTTGCACAAGCATGCAGTTTGTCGAACCCGGAACGCTGTGTCAACGCCTGCCACTTGGCTCGCGACTTGACCGAACGGGTAGCCAGGACACGCTCCACGAGTCTTTCCCCAGAGGTAAGATACTTGCGGTTGTTGCCGATGAGCCCCTGATCTCCTCGGCAAGTGGAGGGAAACAGTGATGCGACTAGTGGCCATAGTGCTCTGCCTGGCTGTAGCGGCTGCGGGTGCCGAGAAACTTGACGTTTCGGTCCTGTCCGGCCGCGCGGACATGGTCACCGGGGGTGACGCCCTCGTTGAAATTTCAGGTACCGCCCTCGACTCAGCGCAGGTCGAGCTGGACGGTCGAGACGTTTCTTCCTCGTTCCAGAGGAGTGCGGACTCGTCCCGCCTGATCGGGCGGGTGTCCAACCTCAAAGTGGGCAAGAACACGCTGACAGCCAAGGCGGGAGAACGTTCCGCGAGCCTTGATCTCGTCAATCACCCGCGCACGGGTCCCGTGTTTTCGGGACTGCATCAGGATCCCTTCGTTTGTGAGACCGAACGGGCAGGGCTGGGGCAGCCTGTTGACGACAATTGCAGCATCCAGACGCGGAGTCGGTACTACTACAGGTCCACTGACAGGCTCGAACCGCAACAGCCGGGAGGCGGTCGATCCAGGATTCCTCGGGGATTCAAACCCCTTGATCCGTCGGCTCCACCCCCGTCGGATATCGCGCGCACGAAGACCACGCAAGGTCACGAGCAGGACTTCATCGTCCGTGTTGAAACCGGCACGATCAATCGAGCGATCTATGAGATTGCGTTCTTGCACGACCCTGCGGGCGATCTTCCCGACCCGTGGAACCCCGGCCCGGCTTGGAATGGTCGCCTCGTGTACCGATTCGGAGGAGGCTGTCGCGCCGGCTATCGCCAGGGCTTGCCACTTTCCGCATTGCAGGACGTCAGATCCCTGGGAGAAGGGTATGCGGTTGCGGCTTCGTCGCTGAATGTTTTTGGGAACAACTGCAACGACGTACTTTCGGCCGAGACGATGATGATGGTCAAAGAGCACTTCACTGAAAGCTTCGGCGCACCCGTCCACACCATCGGAGTTGGCGGGTCGGGCGGCTCGATGCAGCAGCATCTGATCGCCCAGAACTATCCCGGTCTCTTGGACGGCATCATCCCAGGTGCAAGCTATCCGGACACGGTGACGATTGCCCCGCCGATCACGGATTGCTCGCTGCTGGACCGGGCTATCGACACTAGCGCTCACGACTGGAGCGCGGAACAGAAGAAGGCTGTTTCAGGATTTGCGACGTGGGAGACATGCAACAGCTGGATGAGGTCGTTCTCTCCGGCCCTGATCCAACCACACGCTTGCCACGAATCGGTTCCCAAGGAACTCGTGTACCACCCAGAGCTGAGGCCCGATGGCGTTCGCTGTGGCTTTCACGACAATCTGGCCAACCTCATCGGGCGGGATCGCACGACAGGCCTAACCCGTCGAGCGCTCGACAATGTGGGCGTTCAGTACGGATTGAGTGCCTTCAATGACGGCCTGATTCGCGCTGAGCAATTCGTCGAACTGAACGAAACGATCGGCGGATTCGATGTCGACGCGAACATGGTGCCCGAGCGCTCGAGCGCAGACATGGATTCGCTGAAAGTCTTGTACGGAACCGGCCGCGTGAACTCAGGCGGCGGGTCGCTCGGCTCGATTCCAGTGATCGATACGCGCAGGTACTCGGATCCGAGTGGGAACATTCACGACCGTGTGCGGACATTCGTGATGGCTGAGCGGCTGAACCGCGCGAACGGTGGCTCTGCCAACCGTGTCGTGCTGACGAATCCCCCACCGACCCTGAACGTCGTGCGGCTCATGGATCAGTGGCTGGAAGCGGTTGCTGAAGACGAGTCGGGAGACGATTCGACCGCGGTGATCTCTCGCAGCAGGCCGGCCGAGTTGAGCGATGCCTGCTGGTCGGAGGACGGGGAGCGGCTTGCGGACGACGGGGCGCGAGGGGATAGCGGGCCTTGCAGCGAGCTCTACCCTTTCAGCGGCGATCCCAGAATCGCAGCCGGGTCTCCGCTCGAAAACGACATCCTGAAGTGCCAGCTGAAGCCGCTCGACCCCGCGGACTACGCGCATCCGCTTAGCTCGGAGCAGTTGAATCGCTTGAAGGCTGTCTTTCCTGACGGCGTTTGCGACTACTCCAAGCCGGGAGTCGGTCAAGTGCCCGTCCAACGGACTTGGATCCGCTACTGAAGCCAAGACCTTCGGCAGGCTGATACCGCCGGGTTCTGTGCGGCAACGCGACGGATCGCCGCCTGGCGCAAGACCGAATCGATCTCGCTCGAGTGAGTGAGTGCCCTCTCCCCCGAACTGCCAAGTCCGCACTGGCAGTGGAGGGCAGGGAACCGATCAGGCGCTTGTCGCAGGCCTCCCGGGTATCTGAACCCTACCCGTGCTGTTCGTGCGAGCACCCTGGAAACTCGTCCAAGGCGGTGTTCCCCTTGTAGCCGAGCTCTTCATCAATGCCGACCTGCGACGTGTAGTACCCGTTGATGGTCGCGTGCTTTGCCAGCGCGAAGAACCGCTCCGCTGGACTACGGGGGTTGCCTTCGTTGCCTGATATTTCGGCTACGATCTCGTCCTTTTGCACGGCGTCGCACTCTGTGAAATCGCGCTGGAATCTGTTCCGCGCCAGTTCCGAAACCGCCTCGAGGCCGGAACGCCATCGCTGCTGGGATTCGGGTGTCCCGTCGGCAACCGTAACATCAATGTAACGAGCGACCTTCGCGGCCTTCGCGCCTGGCGAGTGGTCGTCGCTCGGGAGAATCACCTCGGTCAGCGAGTCCAGCAACTCGATCTCCGAGGCCGAGAAGAATTCGGGCTGATAGGCGTCCTGACGGCAGGCGAGCTGCACTAGGCCGCCCGAGCCGGGCAAGACTCCGGCCGCTACGAGCTTGAGGATTGTTCTGCGTTCCATCTTGCGCTCACCCCAATTCGTTCCGGCGAAAGCGATCGGCGATCCCGTCGGCCGTGCGCCAGGATAACGCGATGTTTGTCAGCGTTGGATTCTTCTCCGGGTACGCCGGGAAGACCGATGCGTCCGCTACGAAGAGGTTCGGCAGGTCGTGTGAACGCCCGCCTGTATCCACGACCGATGATCGCGGATCCGTTCCCATCCTCGTCGTACCGACCCAGTGGTTCAGATCGATCCCGAGATCGTTGACGCTAACAGTCCCAGGGGTCGAGATCACTTCTCCATCCCCTGCACGGATGATCTCCTCGCACTTCTCGACCATGTCCTGCGCCATCGCGATGTCGGAATCGTCGTAGTGCAGATTGACCCGCGGCAGCGGCATCTCGAACGCGTCCCGTCGGTCAGGGTCAAGGTCAACGAACTTGTTCGACGAAATCAGTGTCGTGCCCTGCATGTTCATTCCCGCATTGCCGATGTTCCAGTCCCGCAGCGTTTTCTTCAGGGACTTGCCGTAGCCCGGCGCATTGCGGATCGCTAGGCGGTGAGAGGTGACCCCGGCACCGCATTGCACTTGGTAAGTGCCCTCGAAATCCGGGCTGGGCTCGTCCCAGTAGAGTCCGGTCAAGAGCGAGTGGTAGTAGCCAGTGCCGTCATCGTTGGAGGCGTCCCGCCCGAGGATCTGCGGGAAGAATCCACGCACGGTCACGCCGAAGTGACTGGTGAGGTTCCTGCCGACGTGCCCGCTTGAGTTGCCGACATCCGAGATCAGCAGCAGGCGAGCGGTTTCGACGGCGCTGCAGGAGAGCACCACCGCCTTGGCATCGAGTTCATGGATCTCGCCGTCCGTTGATCTGTACTCGATGCCGATCGCCTGGCCACCCTCGGGCGAAACCCGCACGCGGGTCGCCATGGACTCGGTGAAGATCGTCAGGTTGCCAGTCTCTTCGGCCAGGGGGATCGGGGTGTTGACAGAGGTGTACTTCGCGTCCACCGCGCAACCGGAGCAGTGGCCGCAGTAATGGCACTTTTGCCGATGCCTCCATTCAGGCCTAGTTGGCGGCTCGGTCAGCATCGCCTTGCGCTGGGCCACGAATGCCATCTTCGCGCCGCGTTCTCGCAGGCGCTCCACGCCGAGACGAAGCTGCTCCTCGCCGCAGCGCATCGGGACCCCCTTGAGGAATTCCCCGTCGGGCATGTTGGATAGGCCGTCCTCGTCTCCGTAGACGCCCATCAGGCGCTCGGCCTGACTGTAGTACGGCGCGACTTCATCGTAGGAAATCGGCCAGCTTTCGAAATCCTTGGGGCCGAAGCGGAGAGAATGCCCGGCCCAACAGACTGACCGGCCCCCAAGCGCGCGAATCTGGCCGTGCCCGGGCCGGTCTCCGACGGGGGTGAAGTGACCGCGCAGGAAATTGTCGCGCCAGAAGTTGGGAGGCGTCCTGTCGCGATATTCATAGGGCCAATGGTGCCCGTTGTAATCCATGCCAGCTCTGAGCCGAGGGCCGGCTTCGACCAGCGCAACCTTCAATCCAGCTGTCGCCAGGGCGTAGGTTGCGATTCCGCCCCCCGGTCCGCTGCCGACAACGATCGCGTCGTACTGCTGCTCGGCCACCTAGGACACCTCCTTAGCGCGCGCTTTCCGCGCCTGATTGTTGTACCACGGGCATTCATCCAACCGACTCAGTGGTCCCGACGGCCCGACCGGGGCGGGAGTGCCGTGACTCCGGGTGTCAAGGTTCTGTCAAGAATTCTGGAGCCGAAACGTGTGCGGGTCTGGTTCGTCTCACTGGATGTTGGAGAATGCAATCGAGCGGCCGTGTGTTCGTATCGGACTCGGCCACCGTGAGATAGGGGAAGCAATGATGATCGCGCGAGCCAGTTTGATCCTTTTCACAGTGCTGGTTGCTTCGGCCGCCGGCAAGCCAAACTTCGTCTTCATTCAGGGCGAAGGGCAAGGCTGGAACAGCACCTCGGTTCGCATGGACCCTGATGTCCCCGAGTCCCGCAACGACTACTTTCGAACGCCGAATCTCGAACGCCTGGCCGCGGGAGGAATGCGCTTCGCACACTTCTACGCGCCGTCTCCAAGATGCACTCCATCGCGCGCTACCTACTTCACAGGCAAGAGCCCCGCGAAGCTGGGGATGACCTTTGTGAACCTGCGCGCCGGTGCGAACGCCAAGCTCGTCGAACCGACGCCCACGCTCGAAATGCCGCTTGAGGAGACCACGATAGCCGAAGTGTTGCGGGAATCAGGCTACACGACGGCGCATTTCGGGAAGTGGCATGTCGGGCGTGCAAGTCCGACGCGGCACGGCTTCGCCGAGACTGACGGAGCCAACAATAACGGCGGTCCGGAGAACGTGCAGAGTCCCAACCCGAAGCAGGCCTACGGAATCACGGCAAGCGGCTTGCGGTTCATCGAAGCCAAGGCGAAGGGAGGCCAGCCGTTCTATGTCCAGCTGTCGCATTATGGCGGGCGCAGTGCGGCGGACGCTCGGGAAAGCACGAACGAGATTGTCTCTAGTTGGCCGGCAAGTCGCGGACGCAACGAGCGGGACACCGGGGCGGCGGCGGTGATCCTTGACATGGATATCACTATCGGAATGGTTCTCGACAAGCTCGAAGATCTAGGGATCGCGGACGAGACATACGTGTTTTACACGACCGATCACGGCACTCCTGGTTCTGGGAATCGCCCGCTGACCCTGGGCAAGGGAACAGTCTGGGAAGGAGGCTTGCGGGTCCCGCTCTTCTTCCGTGGTCCGGGAATCGAGCCCGGCTCGGTTTCGCGCGTCCGGGCGACTGGAATGGATGTGGTTCCCACGGTGGCGGAACTAGCCGGCGTGGCCGACAAGCTTCCGCGAGACGTTGAAGGCGGCAGCTTGGCTGATGTCCTGACCAACAAGGGGCTCGGTTCGGTGAGCCGGCTGCGCGAGGAGATCGTGTTCCATTTCCCGCACTATGACTCTGATCCGCTGGGTCCGGCATCGGCAATGCTCTGGGACGATTACAAGCTGATTCGCTTCTACGAGGACCCCGACAAGCCGAGGCTGTTCAACATCGGCGCTGACCCGTACGAGCGCAACAACCTATCCTCGGCAAATCCCGAGAAAGTCGACCCGCTGGAGAGAATGCTGGACGCCTACCTCAACAGCGTCAACGCGGGATTGCCGCGCATCAACGCTAGCTTCGATCCGAACCAGGAAGTCTCGCGGCCTGCACGCGGCGGTCGACAACGGCGGGGAGATCGCGATCAGGGCGCCCGGCGCCGTGGACAGAACCGCGAGAACCGAGGTCAGGGGAACCAATGAACCGACCGTATTTGCTGGCAATCTTCGCTCTGGGGCTGACGGTCGCTGCCGGTTCGGCAGTGCCCACCAAGACGTTCACCCTCAGTCCCGAAACGATAGCGAGCTCGTTCCGAGCTTTCTCGGACCAGGTAGAGGTCCGTTGGGACAAGGACTACTTCTACGTGGAGTCGAACTCCATGCCGGACCACCGCATGATGGTCGGCATCCGCGCCTGGAATCAGCAGGTACCGATTCCCCAGCCGTATTCCGGCGACAACGCTTTTCGGCTGCCGCTGCAGGCCCGCTTCGTCGACTCCCCGGTTTCAGGGAAAGAGACACTGTTTCGGGGCGCCATTGCGGTCGCCGCGAATGGCATCCCGATCTTCAACCCCATCAAGCAAGATGGCCGGACAGACACGAATCTGGCCGGAGAACTTGACGAGTTCGGGGGCCACGCCGGCAGAGCCGACGACTACCACTATCACCTCGCTCCGGTGCACTTGGCCGAGCGAGTCGGCCTAGGGTTGCCGGTGGCTTTCGCCTTGGATGGATTCCCGATCTACGGCTACCGCGAGCCGGATGGCTCGAACGCCGAGGACCTTGACTGGCTGAACGGCCACGCGGGGCCAGACGGCATGTACCACTATCACGCAACCCACGAGTACCCGTATCTCAATGGCGGATTTCGGGGCTCGGTCGAGTTGCGCAACGGAGAGGTGGCGGTCCAGCCTCGCGCACGGGGAGTGCGTCCGTACACGAGACCACTTCGCGGAGCGACAATCACTGGCTTCGAGCTTCGTGACGCGAAGGCCTATCGCCTTCAATACGAGCTTGCGGGCCAGACGCATTCCATTCAGTATTCGGTCCAACCGGACGGTGGAGCGGAGTTCGTCTTTGTCGATGGAAAGGGCCGTCAAACCACCGAAGTCTACGAGCCCAGGTCCCGCAGGGGCGAAGGGCCGGGCGACCGGCGAGGGCAGCCCCGCGAAGGACGGCGAGACGGTCAGCGCCGTGCCGATGGTCCTCGTGGGCCGGATACCAATGATCCCAACAGGCGCCCCTGGCTGGTCGTTCATTTCCAGGAACTCGATTCGAATGGCGACGGAGACCTCACCCACGCCGAACTGGCTGCTGACGTGGAATCAACATTCGCGGGCTACGACCGGGACGGGAATGGCGAACTTACCCGCGACGAATACGAAAACGGGCGGTCTCGCACAGCGCTCGCAGGATTCGTCCGGCAGCATGCCGCGGAGATCGATCGTAGCGGTGACGGTGCGCTGTCCAAGGACGAGGTCATTGGAGTCGCACAGCGTATGTCCACGCGCGCGGATTGTAACGCCGACGGGAGGGTTGACGCGGAGGAATCGCTGGCACCGTAGGTGCGCGCGGATATGGCGGAACGAGTGTTCTGCCCCGGCTGATTTCCGAAGGTTGCCGAAGTGGGGCGAGCCGTCTTATTCGATTCCACACTGACCCAGCCGCCGCAGTCTCGGTCAACGGTCTGGCTGGTACCGGTGTCTCTGGCCGTTGCGATGCAGGGTGATGCCTTGCATGGACTGCGGGTCGCTATCTTGCCCGAAGCCGCTTGGACGTGCTCCCGGGCGCTGGTTGCCCAGTGGAAATCGTTCATGCAGCAAAGTGCGAGATTCGCCATCGCCTACCGTGCCCTTCGGACTTGGCAACGTCCGGAGAACTCGGAAACTGACGGTCGTAGCCAAGTGACCTCCCAAGCATGCGACCAATTGTCAAACGGCGCCGATCACGGCGACGCAGGAACGTCTGCGATTCCCTCCATGTATCTCACCGCTCGACCCGCGATCTCCACCCGCTTGCCGCGGTTGCGACAGAACAGTTCTCCGCCGCGAGCCGAAATCTGCAGGGCATGCAGGTCGGCGCGCCCGAGACGCTCTGACCAGTATGGAACCAGGCTGCAGTGGGCCGAACCCGTGACCGGGTCCTCAGGAATGCCATGGCAGGGTGCGAAGAAACGGGAGACGAAATCAGCGCGGCGATCTGCTGCCATGGCCGTGCAGATCACCCCTGCGTCCGCATCGTCTTCGGCGAGGGCCGACTCGAGCGCCGAAACACTGATGTCGAGCCCGGCTACGTCGTCTTCGCACTCATACACAAAGAGCCAGTTGTTGCTCTTCAATACCGTTGTCGGCATTCCGCCCACCGCCGCGATGACCTGCTCAGGACGGTCTGCGGGCCGCAGCTCCATTGCGGGGAAGTCCATGGTGTAGCGGTCGCCATCACGCCTCACCTCCAGGCGGCCGCTGTGGGTCTCGAATGCGACACGCTCCAGGCCCACATTGACTTCGGTCATCAGCACGAATGCGCTGGCAAGCGTAGCGTGGCCGCATAGGGGCACCTCCACGGTCGGCGTGAACCAACGCAGTTCGAATACACCGTGTTCTTCAGTAGGGCGAATAAATGCCGTCTCGGACAGGTTGTTCTCCGTGGCGATGGCTTGGAGCAGACTATCCTCCAGCCAGGTCTCCAAGGGCATCACTGCCGCTGGATTGCCTTTGAACACGGATCCGGCGAAGGCATCGATCTGATACAGCGGAAGTCGCATGGGATTGCTTCCACTAGGAAATCACAGATCAGGGCGAGCGCCGTTTAGTCTCCCGAGACCAACCCGGCGACCGCCCCCCTGGTCCCGCTCCGTGCTGGCCGAAACCCGGACAGTATGGGGCTCTTCTCTGCCATTTCGCCCGTACCTTCGTTCACTACCGCAGGCGCGATCGTCGCGAGCGAAAGCGGGAGGTAGTCCACGCCCGGCTCTTCGGCGATCGAGCCGTAGAAGTTCAGCAGCTGGTAGGGGTTGGGGATGTAGAACGGCGCGGATGCTCCGTAGATGAAGATGTCTTCAGAGACCGGGAAGATGATGCGGTCGCCGTTCGAAGTGTTCGCCCGGACCGCCGAGAGGACGTCCGGCATCGGCACTGCACTGCGCGTCTCCAGCGTGGGCGAGAAAAACGCGCACTGCCTGCCGCAACCGCGGTTCGTTTCGACGATTCCGTATGTCGAGCGCTTGCGCGGGATGACGAGGCTCTCGATAGACGGTTCGGGCGCATTGATCGTCGGGGGCAGATCACGCCCGTCTTCGGCCTTTTGAAAGGGGATTATAAGGGATGGTGCCCAAAAACATCCCGTCTAGCGGACGTGATTATTTCGTAACTCCAAGATAAATAAGACACTTGCGATTGATACGGTGGGCACCATTTGGTAAGATGGTGAATAGAGATGACGATCAAGAAAGCACCGGGCAAGAACACACGCAAGGGCATCAGCATGATTCAGGTCATGGGGATGTTCCCCCACGACGCTGCGGCCGAGGAGTGGTTCATCCGCGTCCGCTGGCCGCACGGACCGCAGTGCCCGCATTGCGGGGCCGGCTCCCACCGCGTCCAGTCGGGCGCGCAGCACAAGACGATGCCGTTCCGCTGCCGCGATTGCCGCAAGCGGTTCTCGGTGCGCATCGGAACCGTCATGCAGGACTCGAACCTGGGCTATCAGGTGTGGGCCATGGCGATCTATCTGTTCATGACCAGCCTGAAATCCGTCTCGTCCATGAAGCTGCACCGTGACCTGCACATCGCGCAGAACTCGGCGTGGCATCTCAGCCACCGCATCCGGGCCGCATTGTTCCAAGCTGGTACATTCTTCGCCGGCCCAGTGGAAGTGGACGAAACCTACATCGGCGGGAAGCGCAAGAACATGCCGAACTCGGTGCGCAAGGAACTCACGGGCCGTGGGCCGGTGGGCAAAACGGCCGTTGTGGGTGCGAAAGACCGCGAGACGAACCAGCTGGCAGCCAAGGCGGTGCAATCCACGGACAAGGAAACCCTGCAGGGATTCGTGAAGGATCACGCCGACCGGCAAGCGACCGTCTACACGGACGACGCGAGTGCTTACGAGACACTGCCGTTCGAACATGAGGCCGTGAAGCACTCTGTCAGCGAGTACGTTCGCGGACAGGCGCACACCAACGGAGTCGAGTCGTTCTGGTCCCTGCTGAAGCGCGGGTACTACGGGACGTTCCACAAGTTCAGCCCGAAGCATCTTGACCGCTACGTGCAGGAGTTCGCCGGTCGTCACAACCTGCGCGAGCAGGACACCATCGAGATGATGGGCGCGGTCGTGCTTGGCATGGATGGAAAGCGGCTCAAGTACGATGAGCTGATCAGAGACAACGGGCTGGATTCCGGAGCCCGTGGATGAGCGCCTTGGAACTGAACACGCTCTACTACGGCGACTGCCTTGACTGGATGCAGCGGTGGGACGATCAGTGCGTAGACCGGATCTACCTCGATGGCAAGCCATGGGCACAAGGAACACTGTTCCAGGAGGATTTTCGATGAAGGACACTAAGAAATCGAAGCCAGTGACCAGACTCCAGCCGCGCCGAGTCGAACTTGTGCGCCCGACCTACCAGCCATCCAAGGCCGAGCTTGAGGAGTCGATCCCGCTACCGCAGATGTCGCTGGAGGAGGCCGCCCGCAGACTCATGGAACCGGTCGAGATTCACTACATCGACAGGCCCCGGCGCGAGAGCTAGAAGGGATGCTTTTGGGCACCATCCCTTATAATCCCCTTTTGAAACACCTTCAGGATTCTCGATTCCGCCCTCCCGTTGATCACGCAATCGATGCCCAGCCGCTCCCGAGAGCCCGTCTTGTCGATCTGCCAAGCGCCCGCCCCGCCTACGATCACTTTCGGCTTGTGCTTGCGAATCGCGGGATGACGAAAAATCAGCGCGGACTCGGCCGCATTGATGGGGCGCACCGATGACCCGAAGATGTTCGAATACACGCCCGTGGAGAAGGCTGTCCCGATCGGATTGTGCGCCCCGACGCCGACGGCTGCGGTGCGACGGCCCACGAAGGTGTCCAGGTCATCGGGATAGCCGACCACTACATCGTCGTCGGAGTACGCCCTGCGCAGCACCTCCTCCGCGACCCGGACACCGTAGATCATGGCCTTGGCGCTGCCGTCCGCGTTCCTAGGCTGCTCGAACTTGCCCTTGTAGAAGAAGCGAGGGACGAACTGCGCCGGAGCGGACGCATACATCATTTGCTTCCAAGGGCTGAACGCCTGCTCTGTGCTCTCGGTATCCGGAGCCGTAAGGACAAATTTCACCCCAGCGGGATGGTACGCCATTCCTTCACCCCCCGTTTTGAATCGTATTCCTTGATTGCATAGCCCCCTTGGACAAGCTAGTGAAGTGTGCTGTCGTACGGCCCCAAATGCAGCGGTGTAGAAAAGCTCCGGACGCAAGACGGAGGTGCCGTTCGCGTCTAGGAGCCTCCAGCCGGACCCGCAACGGCGTGGCTGCGTGGCAGACGACGGCGAGAGGGGAACGCTGACCTCGAGGCAGGGATCCTACCGATCAGTTGTCCCCAGCCGACGGGATCTTGACACTGCCGCGTCAACAATCAATGAGAGCCTGCATGGCTGAGATGCCATTGCGCTCGAGGTGCCGAATCGTCTCGGATATGTCTTCCTTGGTCGTGCGGGGATTGATTGTGCAGAGTCGCAAGGCAGTCTTGCCGCGGAGCTCGGTAGTCATCACCATCGCGAGACCGTTGGAGAGACAGCGGCGACTGATTGACAGATTGATGCGGGTCAGATCTGTCTCCGACAAGTCTCGCGGACGATACCGAAATGTCACGACACCGAGCGTGGCTGGAGTGAGAACCTCCCAATGTTTATTGGAATGCAGTTCATTCTCCGCGAATCGGGCGTTATCCAAGCCGATTTCAATCGCTCTGCGAAAAGCATCGAGGCCGAATGCCTTAATCGACATCCACAGCTTGAATGCGCGGAATCTGCGCGTGAGCTCTGGACTGTAATCGCAAAAGTTGATTCCGTCTCCAGCGCTCAAGACGTCCTTCAAATATTCCGGTAGAACTTGGAAAGCCTCCTTGAGTCGCTGACGGTCACGTACCAGAACACATCCAATGTCGTATGGCTGAAAAAGCCATTTATGAGGATCAAGCGACAGCGAATCGGCACACTCCAGGCCCCGAAGCGCCTCTTTACCTTCTTGCGTTAGCATCGCCGCTGCCCCGTACGCTCCGTCCACATGGAACCAGAGTCCCTCGTCCTTGCAGATACTCGCGACATCCGCGAGTGGGTCGACCGCACCGGTGTTGATGGTTCCAGCGTTGGCCGTTACACAGAATGGGTGCAAACCGTTGCGTCGGTCTCGGCGAATAGTCTGGCTTAGCCTATCGGTTTGGATCCGGAACCCCTCATCCGAAGGGATCTTCCTAAGCTGGTCGTCTCGGAAGCCAAGCATTCTCACGGCTCGACCGATGGAAGAATGTGTCTGGTCCGAAAAATAGAGCGTGGCATTGTGCCACTTGTCTCCGAGCATCGCCTTCCTGCCCGCTTCAATAGCTGTCAGGTTGGCGATCGAACCGCCACTGACCAGCACACCGCCTGCCGACTGGGGTAGTCCGCAGATTTGCCGTAGCCAGTCAAGCACGGTTTCCTCAATCTGAGCTGCGGCTGAGCTCTCCAGTGCAACTCCGGCAAACACGTTGAATCCGCTAGCCAAGGCGTCTGCCATTACGCTGACGAAGTTACTCGGTCCCGGAGCGAACGCAAAGAATCGAGGGTGGTCCAGATACATCACGTTGGCGAAAATATCGTTGCTAGCGGTCTCGAGAAGCGCCTCGAGATTCTGGCCATTCTGTGGAGGTGGTTCGTGGAGGAGGGAGGCGAGGGTAGCGCGATCCTCTGACCGGGTCGCGGGTTTTTGCCGAACGTCGCGAACGTGGTCGACGAGCATATCGACGACCCGATAGCCGAGGTCACGCATCTCACCCTCAGTCAGCGTTAGAGGTGGAAGTTGCGACAACCCTCATTATTGGCAGGGCAGTGATTCATGTCAAAAGCATCTTGCAAATCCGGCCTTGATGCTTGCAGCAAGGGGGGCTTCCGCGTCGTGGCGATGGAGATTGCCACGCTGTAGAACTCCGGCCGCTGCTGCCCTGTGCTCGTATCCGGGACCGCAACATTGGCTGGGCGCCTTTCGCGAGCTGCGCGCTGACGGTCTGTCCGCATCCTTGCGCACCATGCCTGCAAGGCCTACCAGCCAGATTCCCCGCATGGCCCAAATTCCGGACCTGGCAGTCGCGCGCCACGGCGTCAGTCGTGGTAGTCGAGTTCCCCCGCCTCGATGCGCGCGGCCAGCCGGTTCTCGCGGGGCGGCAGCGGACACGTCGTATACGGGTTGTACGCGCACGGGGGGTTGTAGGCTTGGTTGAAATCGACGGTAGTCCAGCCGTCAGCGCCGGGAGCATCGGCGTACAGGAAACGCGCCGATGGGTAGGTCTTGCTCCCGCTCGTCAGGTCGCGGAAGATCAACCAAAGCCGGTCGTCGGAATCGATTGCAGTCAAGCGCAACTCCTCTCCGCCTATCGTGACCGCAACCGAGCCGCTGGTCTGGACCGGCTGGATGTCGCCGAGGGTGTTGGACAATTCCATCGTCCGCGGCTCGTCGTGCGGAATGTAGCGACCGCGAACCCGGAAGGAGGCGTCCACCGGATACCAACGCAGCCCCCTGAATCCGCGCCGGATATCGCTTTCTCGATCCCGCATGCGGATTGCTAGCCGGTCCCCGCTGAAATGAGCGAACAGCGACAGGGGATCGAGAGCGATTGTGGGGCGCTCGGGACCTTCGTGGGGCCAGAGCGGTGCCATCGCAACGTCATGGCCGTCGACGGAGAGGGTCTCTCCCTCAGGCGCCCGCGCGGTGATCGTGCCGTCCCGCAGAGTGAAGACGCCGGCGTGCGCGGGGCCCGTCCGCAGCACGATATCGTTGAAAGGCGACGAACCGAAGCTGTTGTCGCCCTCGGTGAGAAAAAAGAGCCCGGCGACTGTCAGCCAACCGTCGTCGGCCTTGAGTCCTTCCTCGCGGTCGAGGCGCCAAGCTTCCATCTCGGCCACGTAGTTTTGTGCCACTGGCATTCCGCACGTCAGAAACACGGTGAACATCCAGGGGGAAGCTCGTCGAAGCCTGGATTTCGCTTGCGCCGTCACCTCGTTGCGATATTCCTGGAGTTCAGCAGGCTCTGTCAAACAAGTACCGGCCGGGTAGTCGACACGAGCCGATGGATGAGATCTCTGCATCCACGCCGCCGCTTTCCGCCTGAAATGATCAACCATGCGGCTTGGTTATACCACCGGCGCCCTGCGTCGGTCAGAGGCCCGCCACCGCAGCCAAGCGATCTAGATGCGCGTCAGGTACCCGGATCGTCGGCGTTACCGTGTCGGTCATCCGCCTTCAGCCGTCGCTGCATTCCCACGCAGGATGGCATACAGGAATTGGTCTTGCACTATGCCGTCCTTGATGACACTCCGGCGCATGCGGCCCTCGAGCCGGTACCCGGCCTTCTGCAGGACGCGACAGGACCCGGTGTTCGAGGCGAGGGGCACGGCGTACAGTCGTTCCAGGTCGTAGGCGGTAAAGGCAAATCGGGTGAACCCCGTTAGCGCGACGGTTGCGATGCCGCGACCCCAGTACGGCTCGCCGAGCCAGTAACCGACCTCTGCCGAGCAGCGCTCCACGTCGCCGTGAAGCGTTGCTCCGATCGAGCCAACCGATACGTCGCTGACCGTGACCGCGAACATCGTCTCGGGGTCTCCGCCGCGAGCGAACGCGATGAATTTGCGTGCATCGTCGATCGTATAGGGATGTGGGAACCAGTCACGCAGTTGCAGCCATATTCTTCGATTGTTGGCGAGCCGGGCCAGGTCGGCGGCGTCCGTGTCGCGGAACGACCGAACGCCGCATGATCCCAGATCCAATTGCATCTCCCGACCCGATGAGCTGCGAGTGTCCAGCGTCTTTCACTCCAGCGGGCAAAGCGTTGCAAGCACGCCGCCAAGTACCGCGTGCGTGTGTGCGAGCATCGCGTCGGACGGCTCGACGGATAGGCCGACACCAGCCAACCGGCGTGCGATCGCATGAGTGTCGAGCACCGATTCATGCTACCAATTGCGGTGCTTCCAACCTCGTCCTGCCTGGCGAGGGTTGATCGACGGGATCCTGTAATGAGGTCACTGCCTCGCAGCCAAGATCAACAGCCACTTCGTGTGGATGTGTCATTGGTTCACCGGAGGCTTCTGGAATGTCGAGGACATTCTCGCTGAACGTGGCGTCATCGCGGACTGCGACGCCCTTCAATCGTGGCAAGTGAAGTTCGGACCCCTATCCGCACTGGCTCTGGGCCGGCGAGATGGGTGCCTCGGTCGATCGTGATAGCGTAAAAAGCTATGCCGCAGATCACGCCACGCCGACGAGTCTCGCGAACGCGCGGGACCGGACGAGCGAGCAGGAGGAACAGTGTATGAAGCCTGAATTTGGGACGAGACAGCTTGATGCTCAGCACTACTTGGGCATCCGAATGACCACCACGATAGACGAGATAGGCGGTGTCATGGGGCCGCTATTCGGGGAGCTGTACGGATTCATTCAGCAGAGCGGACAGGCACCAGCCGGGATGCCTTTTACGGTCTATCACTCGATGGACGGCACCAACCTCGAGATCGAGTGCGGGATGCCTGTTGCATCCTCGATGGCCGGCACGGATCGCATCCAGGCTGGCGAGCTTCCCTCCGGGACGATGGCTACCGTCACCCATGTCGGTCCGTACGATAGCCTTCCGCATACGTGGGCGGCACTGATGGAGTGGATCGTGTCGAAGGGCCTGCTAGGCGCCGGGGCGCCCTGGGAGGTCTACGTCACTGACCCTGGCTCCGAGCCAGACCAGTCGAAGTGGCGCACCGACATCTTCTTTCCGGTTTGCCAATCCGACGGCGCCCGCGCTGGTGCGCCTTTGAGTTCGCAGAGTTGCGAGCAGTAGCGTTCACGCCCGTGCCTCGGGAAGGATAGCGCCTCGGGCGTCAACCAGGGATTCACCGCTGCAGGCTGGCTGCGATCTGATGGAGGCTTGCTTCGATCCGTTCAGCGAGCTGACCGTAGTCTTCACCTTCCCCGGCAACGATAGGCTGCCCGAATTCGACGCAGACGGGCCCCCTCCTGCGCGGCCAGGAATCGTGGATGGACATGACATCGAACAGCCCATGTATGTGCACGGGCACTACGGGCACTTCGAGGCGGAGCGACATCAGCCCGATCCCTGCTCGAAATGGTTGAAGAGAGCCGTCTGGTGTCAGTCTTCCCTCCGGGTAGACCAGCGGGCAATATTCCGCCTCGACCAGCTCTCCGGTGTATCGGAGCGAGTCCCGGACCTGTCCCAGGTCTTGCGATAGCGGGTAGGCATTGAACAGCCCGCAGCAGAGGTAGTAAAGCGCCCGCAGCCCGATCCTCCGGCCCAACTCGGGTCTCTCCCCGGACGGGAAGAATTGCTGCTTTCGTACCGCTGGCGCCAGCCTCCTCCGCCAGTCGGGTGGCAGCGCAGCGATCAGCGCGAGGGTGTCGAAATGACTCGTGTGGTTTGCCGCGAAGATGACTGGCGGCACGGCGCGCTCTAGGTTAGAAAGTCCCGCGACCGACAGCGGGAGGTAGTGGCGGAATAGCGGCAGGAACAGACCTCGCCGCATCGCACCGCGCATCACGGCGACAGGCCGGCTCCGTGCCCAGCGCGGAGGAGGGACTCGCGTTGTCGTGGCTTCTGGCTTGATCGCCTGCGTGACCGCCTGCGTGCTGTGCGAATCACTTGAGCGATCTGGCCCGGGGCTTGCAGCCTGACCTGAGATCCAAGCACGTACCTGCCCGACAGTCGATAGCGTCGCGAGGGCCATCTCGTCCAGCTCGACGCCGTAGTGCTCTTCGAGGGCGGCCAGCATGTCGATCCGCTCGAGCGATGACAGCCCTAGGTCTTCTGCCAGCCGCCGGTCGTCCGACAGGTCTTCCCGGCGGCGCCGGGTAAGCGACAGAAGGATTTCGTCGAGCTTGGACGCCTCGCCCCGTTCCGGGACCGGGGCCGTCGAGGACAAGCGTTCGGCGACTTTCCGTCTCTGGGTTTTGAAAGTCGACGCTGTGCGGGGGAACTCGTCTTCTGGCCATTCAGAGGCGCTTTGGATTCTCTGGTGAGGCTCGAGCTGGCGGTTCACCCGCTCGACGATCGCCAGCAGGTCTTCGCCGGAATCGTTGAGAATGAGCGCAGCATGGATTCTCTCCGCGCTGGCTGGCCCCACGGGGACAACCACCGCGTCCCGTACACCAACCTCGCAGGTGAGCGCTTTCTCGATGTCCTCGGGGTGAACGTTTATTCCGTCCGGGGTGACGATGACGTCTTTCTTCCGTCCCCGGTAGACCAGTCTGCCTTCGGCATCGTGCTCGCCAATGTCTCCCGTATGAAACCAGCCGTCTTCATCGACGGCACGCGTGCGGCGAGTGCCGGCTTCTAGGTACTCACCCACGACACTATCCCCTCGAACGAGGATCTCGCCGTCATCAGCTATACGGATCTCCTGGCCGCCGATCACCTCGCCGAGCGTGCCGCGGCGCGGTCGGAACGGGTGGTTGACCGAAACCACCGGGCTTGTTTCGGTGAGGCCGTAGCCCTGGATTACGAGCAGGCCGATTCTGGCCCAAAAGAATTCAGTCTCGGGATCCAGCTTTGCGCCCCCGACGACGAAAGTCCAGAACTTTAGTCCGAAAGCTCGATGGATGTCCCAGTGACGCCACCAGCGGCGGAGCGGCCCGCCCGGCTTTGCCGGGAGGTCTTTGGCCCCAGGGTAGTGCCGCTCGATGTCAGTCCGCAGGCTGTCGAGGATGCGCGGCACGCTGACCAGAACCGAAATCCGCTCTCTCCGAATTGTCTGGCGGATCGCAGCGGGGTGGAGTCCGGTCATAAAGGCCGCCGAGCCTCCAAGCAGGAGAGGCATGAAGATACCCATAGCCTGCCCAAACATATGGCTCAGCGGCAAAAGGTCAAGGATCCGAATCGGCTGGAAGGGTCCGGCCCATTTCTTGTAACGATCGATTTCCTCTCGAATCGGGTCAAGGTTGGCGCAAATGTTTCGATGAAGGTGGATCACCCCTTTGGGCTCGGCTGTGGTCCCCGAGGTGTATATGATCTCGACCACGTCACTGCCGCTCGCCGGCGTCGGGCTGAAGGTGGGACCCTCGGGCAGGCTATTGAGCGCCTCGATCGCAATCCGCTCCACGGGCGCGGTCGAGCCAGCCGCCGCGCTTCCGTAAACCAGCAGCCTCGCACCGGTTTGAGTCGCTATGCGTTCAACAAATTCCGGAGAGGAATGCTGGTCGAGCGGAACCAACTGAACCCCCCGCGCCAGGCAGGCCCAGAAAACTGCGACCCATTCGGGGCGGCTGTCGGACCACAGCACGAGACGGTCTCCGGATCCAATTCCGCGACGGTCCAAATAGGCGACGAACCGGCGGATCCCAGCATCCAGGTCGGTGTAAGACCAGCGCCAAGTACGGTATCCGTTCCAAAACCGCAATGCCTCTCGCGACCCAAGGCGTTCGATCCGGGGCAGGAGTTCCAGCAGTGTCTCCATGCAATGTCGTCAGTGAATTCCGTGGTCCGGACGTTCCAGAGAGGCGCTCCGAATACCAGCTTGGCTGCAGGATTATCCTAGCTCACGACCGACTTCACTCCACGGTTCCACTCCCCGGAAGCGGTAGGCCCACTGGAAGCAAACCAGATACTGACAAGACGCTCTTGAATGCTCTCGAAGAGTCTTCTGCGTCCCTGTCGCCCACACGACACAGCCGACACATTCTGATTCAGTGCCTCGGCGTAGAGGTCTCGCAGCACGTTGCCGATGTGCGTCCTAGCCGTAGGTGAATTCAATGCGGCAACATCTAGCCCCAGCCGGGGCGTCAATGGGCGTTTCGATGTGAAGGTTGTCATTGATTCCCTGCAACGTGGTCTGCTCGGTCCTATCGGCCATGAGCTTCCTGTGACGGGGCAGAATCATTCGCATGGCTTGTGACACTTCCGGCTACGGGAGGATCGTGTCGTGGCCGCAGTCGTGGCTATAGGAGTTGCTACCGGAGGGATTGTCACGTAGGCCTTGGGGCCCTTATGGAATCCCCTGCGGCCCCAACTGCTCTGAGCTGCCTCAATCTCCTCCGAACCGCATCGGACGCCAAGTTCTCGGGGGGAAGATTGGAGAACGGAATCGGGATGATAGCCTTGAAGAAGCTACTTATGAGCATTTCCTACAGACAGGTTGGCTGTTGGACACGGGCCGTTTGGATAGCGCTCCCGATCATCGCTTCGTTTGCTTGCAGTCCGAAGCCCGAAACGCCTATGGGATCCGCAGAAGTGGGGCGGAGCCACGATACTGATGTGGCGGCCGTCAGTGAGCTCGTCGAGATGTATGTCCAATCAATCAACGATGTCGACACCGTGCTCGCAGGCGAGGTTTGGCTGAAATCAGATCAAGTTTCGTTCATTAACCCAAGGGGCCATGAGACCGGATGGGACGCGATCGTAGAGAACGTCTACGAAAAGGCAATGAGGGACTCATTCTCGAAACGGAGGTTGACGCCGCGTGACATCGCCGTCAACCTTTTTGGAGATACAGCGGTTGCGGAGTTTGCCTGGGTATTCGATGCGACCCGGCGAGAAGATGGGGTCGCCATACAGACAACAGGCCGGGAATCACAGGTCTATCGCCGGACGGGCAGCGGGCGATGGGAACTCGTTCACGTCCACTACTCTGGCCGTCCTGTCGAGGAAGGCCAACAATAGTTCTAGATCGGACGTCGTCTCAGCGTGATCCGATCAGTCACGTTCCAGAAATGGACGCGTTTTGCCCTGCCTCCGCAGAATCCAAAGCGTGCCCAAACAACTCCATCTAGGGTGTCTTTGAAAACGGGGCCACCTGACCCGATCTTCCAGAGTCAGTCGAACGTGAAGGTTTCCTCGATATTCTCCTCCACCGAGTTAGTCAGATCCCCGTAGCGCACCAGCCACGCCGCCGGGTCCCGCAGGTCGTACAGCCAGCGAAGCTCCTGCGGGCTGTCGTCATCTCGCTTGCACGGCATGCGACAGTGCGGGGCTCTGTTCCTCACTGCCCGTCCAAGTAGACCGGACGGCGCTTGTCTCGCTGCATTCTCTCATCGAAGCGGCGGGCGATCCCGTCCAGCCGCTTGACGATCTCTGGACGCTCGGACGCGAGGTTGCGACTTTCCCCGCTATCGGCGTCGAGGTCGTAGAGTTCCGGTTCCTCGCGTATCTTGTGATGGCGCTCAAACAGTTCGGGGTTCTGCAGGTACCAGAGTGATGCCGACTGCTCTAGAGGCTCGGTTTGGCGGAGGAACAGCTTCCAATGTCCGAGTCGGATCGCTTGCAACTGCGCCCCGAAGTAGTAGAAGAACGGTTCCTGCGGAAGCGCTTCCGCCTTTCCCAGCAGGAGATCGGCGATGGACTGTCCGTCAACCACCCTGTCGCCGGGAACGTCCGCATCCGCCAGTTGGGCTAAGGTGGGCAGCAAGTCGAGGATCGAAGCCGGCTGGCCGGTCTCAGTTCCCGCGACGATCTTGCCGGGCCAGCGAAAGATACCTGGTTCTCGCATCCCCCCTTCGAACGTAGTCCCCTTGTTGCCCCGCAGCCCGCCGGTGCTTCCGCCGCCGCTGCGGTTCTGCCACCGGCCGCCTCCGCGTGTAGGGCCGTTGTCCGATGTGAAGACGACAAGGGTCTTCTCGTCCAGGCCGAGTTCCCGGAGTGTCCGCAGTACCTCTCCCACGCTCCAGTCCAGTTCTTCCACGGTGTCGGCGTACAGTCCGTGAGGCGAGCGCCCCTCGAAGTCCTCCGAGGCGTACAGCGGATTGTGCGGGAAGGTGTGAGGGAAGTACAAGAAAAACGGCTGGTTCCGGTTCTCCTCAATGAACCGCACAGCCCTTCGGGTGTAGCGCCGTGTCAATGTGTGCTGGTTAACTGGTGCCTCCACGACTTCATCGTTGTCCAGCAACGGCAGTTTCCAGAATGCGTGCTGCGGCCGGAAAACGGTGTCGGGCTCCCACTTGAGCATGTCGTTGGAGTACGGCAGGCCGTAGAAGAAGTCGAAGCCGTGGCGCTGGGCGCGGAACGGCTTGGGCCAGCCGAGATGCCACTTGCCGATCGCCGCGGTGGCATAGCCTTCGTCCGAAAGGATCTCCGCAATGGTGATCTCGGCAGGCGCCAGGCCCGTCAATTCGGTCGGGAACAACACATACGGCACTCCCGCCCTGACTGGGTAGCGACCTGTCAGCAGAGACGCTCTCGACGGGCTGCAGAACGGAGCCGCCGCGTAGAAGTCAGTGAACCGCATCCCCTCTGCCGCCATGCGGTCCAGGTTGGGGGTGCGGATTGTCGCCGACCCGTAGACTCCGAGATCGCCGTAGCCGAGGTCGTCGGCGAAGATCACGACGAAGTTCGGCTGCTCGGCCGATGCGACAGGTGCTGCAAAAACTAGCAGGACTGCGAGATGGATCCAAGACAGACCGAGCCGCTGCCGGGGCTTCGATTGCCGCACGGAGGAGGCCCTAGCCACGGTTTTTCCCGAATAGTGCATCAGGATTGTCATGCAAGAGCTTGCGGCCGAGTTCCAACGCCTCCTCCTCCGAGCAGAACCCATCGCTGACCTTTGTTGCAAGGACTTGCGCGACATTACGCCGAGCGATCTTCGCGTGCGCGTAGCTAAGCTCGGGGTATCGGTAATCGCCGCCGTAGCCGAAGATCTTGTTGGAAGGAACCGTATCCAGCATCTCATAGAGAGTGCGTCTCGCTGCGCTGGGCGAGATGATGTGAGCCCAGCAGAGGTCGATGTAAACATTGGGGAAGACCTTAGCGATCGCCGCCGCCTCCCCTTGGTAGGGATAGCTCATGTGGAACAGGTCGAACTGCACTTGCGGGAAGAGAAAGAAGAGGTTCGTCAGGTGGGTCGGCTTGGAGTTCTCGATGAAGTTGCCATTTCCCGCATGCAGGCCGGTATGGATCTGGACCGGCACACCGTGAGCCGCAGCCAAGCCGATCAGGTGGTGGAACATGTGGTCTTCCATCGGACGGAACGGACGCTCCACACGAGACCGGAAGCCAGCGGGCGGAGTGCGGTTCGCACTGAGCAGCGACTGCAGGCTGGCCTCTGCGTCCTGCTCAGAGACCTCCTCGTAGTGGATCTCGCGGTTGTACGCAAGGGTCGACTTGACCGTGACCATACCGATGTCGAGGCTCCGCTCGAAGCTGGTCTCCATTGCTCGCTTGAGCCCGGCGAGGCCCGCTATGGAAACGTCGGTGAGTTCTTCCAGCCTATGGACCTCGGAAACGGACTGCGGTGCGACGAATCGGTCGAACTTGCGGGCGCAGACGAAGAATTTCGGGTCGGGCCGGACCGGCGCGGCATTCCAGTAGTCGTCCAGCACCGAGTAGGCGATGTTCGAGCGGCGGATGAGGATCTCCTCGTACAGGCCCAGCCGGTTCGCGGCCTCGATCTTGCGATTGATTTCGGGCAGGGTCGAGCCCGAGATCCGATCGATGCCGTAGATGTCTTGGATGGCGATGCGTAGCGCTTGGCCGTAGCCTGTCAGGCGGGCCGGCTTCCAGAACGGCTCGAAGGCCCGCCAGCGCTGCGCCGGCGGGGCGTCGGGGTCCCGCACGAGAGCGAGATCGTCCCCCGAGAGGCCGGCAGAAATCACGTCATTGATCGCGTAGTGTCCGGCGAGCGTGAAAAAGTCGATCCGGGATGACGTCCTCTCCTCTTCCGGGATGATGTGCTCGTGGGTATTGACGAGTGGGATCTCTTCGATTGCTTGCAGCAGGTCGGTCTCAAGCTCGCTCCGCGCTGCTGTCGAGGCCTGCGGCGCCGCCAGGGCTGACACGGATCCGAAGAATGTACGGCGGCCCATCGGCATGGCACCACTCATCCTCCCGCAATTGCAATCTCGTCGCAATCGGGCGCGATGTCAACAATGTCTCGCGCCGGCGCATTGCCTCGCAAAGGTTGCTACCGGGCAGGGGTCGTTGCCTCACAATTTGTGTTACCCAAGGAGACACTATGTCGTCGGTCCGCACACAACGAGGAAGGAGCTATCTGCTTGCAGGGGCGCGCACTGCCACGCCCTCTTGAGACCGATTCCGCCAGGCTCCCGGAACACAAGCGGTAACATTTCTGTGAGGCAAGCGGGTAACATCCTCATTTGAGGCAACGCGCCGGCCAAAGTAGTTGTCGCTGGGCACAGGACTTCCGTAAGTCCGTCTGGAGACCAGCTAGCGGCCCGATCGATCGGGATCACGATTGTGTCTGATGTATGGTTGCTCATGGCGTATCCTCCTTTTCCACAGCAACGGCTGTGCGGGGGCTGCGCTTTCCCCACCCCGCTGGATGAAAGCGTTTTCTAAGAGGAGTTCGCAGGGGTCATGATCGAGGCGGGCGCGGCGGCGTAGGCCGTCTTATTTGGAGCGTTCCCGCTACAAGAGAGGATCCCGGAACAGTGGCGAAAGGACAACCGGCCTTGACTCGAGTCCCTGGGGTCGAGCTGCCAAGCACCTGCCGACCACCTCTCGCCGCAATGCGAGGCAGGCCGGACCGGGGTCTTGGGAGGGTTCCCAAAACGCTGGATCTCAACTACTCCGGCGCCATGACCGACAGACCTGATTTCTTCGTCGAATGCATCACAGCGGATCGCGCCCTGGGCCTCGGCTTCGCGATTGAGACGACGCCGGAGGTAGCCACCGCGTGCGGGGCTTCCGAGCCCGGCGAGACCGCTTCCGGTGACGCCCCCGAGGATGTCGTCGAGGCGTACCTGCATCCGTACGGCGGCGCCGAGGCGCTGGACGGCGGGGGGGCAAGACCCCGATAAGCGACGGGCGCAGGCTCGGTTAGCACCCCGCTGCCGGCGCGGCGGAGAGAAGCGAGGCGTACTACCGCAAGGTGGCGGACCAGCTGATCGCGCAGATCGAGCGCGGCGCGGCGCGTTGGACTCAGGCTTGGGAGCCGGGCGAGAAGCCGATGCCGTGCAACTTGGTGACCGGTAGGGCCGACCGGGTCGGCAATTCGCTCTGGCTGGCCAGCGTCGCCGACCAGCGCGGCTACGGTGACGGGCGCTGGGGGACCTACAAGCAGGTGCAGGACCTTGGAAGCCAAATGCGCCGCCGAGGGAAGGGCGCACAGGGCGAGTGTGCGCGGGGAGGCCAGAACGCTCCCAACTCGTAGGACTGAAGGTAGTAGCGCCGCCCGATCGCTTGTCCGCCCTTTAAGCAGTTGAGGGCGCGTGCAGGTGTCGCGGCTGCATGGCACCCCCCTCCGTTGGCTCCCACCGCGCCAGTCGTCTCGACTAGCCGTGCTTCTCACGATGGGTTGACGACGTCCTTCGCTGCAGACGCGTTTCTATTTCCGTCCACCTGTGTTCTCCCATTCCAGGCACAAAGCCCTTCGCGTCGGCGAACACGTCCGGGTGCTTGAGGACCAACTGTGCAAGTTCGTGAGCGAATGGCAGCGCATGATGGGTTACGTACTGGTTGAGATAGTCCTTGTGAACAATCTCAACGCCACGCACTTGGCTGCTCTTGTATTGAGTAGCTTCACCTGTTGGATCGTGCCGTACAACTCTGACCCACTGAAGGAGCTGCGCTCTTGTTCCGGAGTCAGTCAGGCGAACACCAACCATCGGCGCGTCTAGGACACCGACTCCAACGACGAGGTGACAGTCGAAATAGTGCGCCGTCGGCGGAGGGATGTGAGTCTGGTCGAAATGATCGACTGCCTTCAATATCGGTAGCATCAAGCTCTGGTAGGGGTCGTTTCCCGAGAGAGCGAGTTTCTTGCCGTTCCTCACGAACTTGCTGAAGGTTGCACAGAACGGAACGGAATCCGACTGGAAGGAGTGCTGATCGAGCCCCAAGACGCTCAACGGCGGCATGTGCCAACTGGAGGGATCATCGTCGGAAGTAATGACCACGTTCTTTGCCTTCAGCCCGGAGATGGTCGGGAAGTCGGGTAGCCGAGTGTGGCGGTCGGATAAGAAGAAGACGTATGGGAGCTCCGACTTCTTACATTCGATGACTAGATTGAGTTCAGGGCGAACCCGAGGCTGAGATTTTTCCCATTCGAAGAGCATTCGTGAGGCGACCAGATCGATCGTCCTTGGTACTTGCGTCTGGCGGTCGATATAGCTCCATTCTTCTTGAATGTAGAACTTCTCGGAGAGGTTCTGGGCCACCTGAAGCTGAAGCGGATAGCCAGACGCCTGGATGGCGGCCTGTGTGGCAAGGCTTCGTCACTGACGCCGGGTGTGAGTCTATTTGAGGAAGGATTCTCTGGTGTAGATTTCATGGGTCAGCCTTAGTCTCAGCCATCAGCATGCGCGGTCTGATTTGCGTTTGCGGAGTTTTTTGCCTGTGATGAGCCATGCCGAAATTGTCAAGTTATTTTCGCCGAAGCGGTTCTGATCCGCACATCGGTGCGTGGTGCTTCGCTCAGTGAACACCCGTCGCGATCTTCCAAGTGGTGAAGGCCCGCTCCCGAAGGAGTCGATGATGGATCGCCTTGAGACGGTGGCGTGCGAGCCTGAATGAGTTGTGGGTGGCCGCATGGACCGCGAGAAAACGCTGCACCTGCGCTACTGACTTGATACGACGCGTTTGGCGTTCTTGCTCCCTGGTGTGCGGGTGGGACACCTCAGCCCTGTTGTTCTCGGACTGCCCGGTTCGATAAGTAGCCGCCAGGCCAAGTTCCCGGCAGGCGGCCGCATAGCTACGCAGCCTGTCGGTGACCATCGGCCATGGCGATCCGCCTTGCCCCTTCAAGAGCTTGCGGAAAAAACGCTTAGCGGCTCCCGTGTCCCGGCGGCGCGTGACCAGAATATCCAGGATGTCGCCGTCCTGGTCCACCGCCCTCCAGAGATAGCGGCGTTGCCCGCGGATCGTGACGAAGACCTCATCCACATGCCAGACATCGCCCAGCCGGCCATGCCGACGGCGCAGGTTCCGAGCAGAGGTGGGACCGAATTTGCGACACCACAATCGGATCGCCTCGTAGGACACGGTGACGCCGCGCAAGGCGAGCAGGTCTTCGACATCCCGGAAGCTGAGGGTGAACCGATGACAGAGCCACACGGCGTGACTGATGATCTCGGGTGGGAAGCGGTGGCCTCGATACAAGGATTTCACCGATCCAGTGTCTCCCCACGGACGCCACCTTGACAGTACCCTCGGAGAGGTTTCCAAGGGCGCGGGCGGTTCATGCGAGCGCCTCGACGGAGAGACTCCGGCTGCCAGAGTCGGTTTTCGCAGAGCATGGCGTTGACGAGGGTGAGTAGCCTGCGTGGATGGGCGCGACTACCGCGGCCGCGGCGGCCCCCCAAACTGAGTCCTCGCCTCCGAGCCGATGACGGGCCACGCCGACAGAAGCAACCCGAATGACAGACCCCGTGAAGGAGGTTCCCGGTCTGGCGCGAGAGTTGCGTCGGCCAACCGTCAGCAGGTAGCTCCCATCGCCCGGCCTGCAACCAATTACCGGCCCGTTGGGCTGCCTTGGAGCTTCGTCAGAGTCTTGCGAGGAGTCGGTCGTAGTCGGCGTGCGCTCCGATCCAAAACCATGTAATGTCATCACCCTCGAGGAGACCAACCGCACGGTATCCGAGGGCGACGCGAACTGAGTAGATCGGCTCGTGGCCGTGCACCTTCTTGAAGCGGAGGCTTTGGTGCCGGGGATTGCTTGCGAAGAGACGGTACGCTTTTCTTGCGAGCCCCTGAATATCCGTTGGCAATTTGCGGTAGGCAGCCCAGAAACGGGGCGTTGCACTCGATTTCACAGTTCGTCGGGATCGAGTTGCGTCGCTCTGCCAGCTTTAATATCAGCGCGGGCCTCATCGGCGAGCCTGCTCAGGGCATCTTGGGAACTTGAAAACGCTTGAGTCCAGCGTTCCTCATCCTGAAGCTCGCCGAGAAGCCACTGCGCAATTCGGTCCTGTTCCTCGGGCGGGAGCGCCGACATCTTCTCTATCGCTGTGTCAAAGGCTCGGCTCACAATACGAATTATATGCGTATTGATACAGGCGGCCAAGCCCACTCAAGCCCACAAGCCCACTGTCAGGCAAGTCCAATTATCGGTTTCGGTGTAGAGAATGGGCACCAAGAAGGGTTGTTGGAAGTGTGAGTCTGCGATTGGCAGCGCATTGGCCTGGGTGCGCTAAGCGGATCCGAGGAATCGGTTGCGGCACGGGTGGATCGCTCTGACGAGGGTTACCGATTCGGAAAGCACCCCGAGCTGATTCACCGCCGCCAGCAAGTCCAGCGTGAGCAGGCTGACACTGCGCACCAAGGTGCGATAGAAGACCTGCCAGTCGCAGAACGTGTCCGAAAGAGGCCCAGCATGCGGCGCACGTCGAGGTGCTTGTTCGCCAGCTCCGCCGAGCGGTCGAGATCGCAATTGATGCCCTGCTTGAGTAGGGCCAGCACGAGGATGCTCCACAGCTCCATGCCGGGACGACCCAGCGCGGGGTTGAGCTCGCGGTCGCTGTCGTCGCCGGCGCTGTCGCTGGCGGAGCCGACGCGCCACAGGAGGTGCTCCTCGCGCAGCTCGAAGAGGCGTTCGCGCACCGGGATGTCGCAGTTGGAGTGCCTAAGTTTTCGTGGACACCAAAGGGAAGTGAGGGTAGCAGGTTCGGATCGACCAAGTCCTCAGCGAGTGGGTTGAGCAGCACGATACGGCTCAAGCGGTGGCGCCTGTCCAGACACTGCTCCCTCAAGTCCGGCACGCCCGGGTACTGTCACGTTGGCCGACGACATTCGATCCCCGGGACCACTGTAGCGAAGCCACCGCTTCAAGATAACCAGCCACGCCGTTCGGCAGTACTATCGGCGTGGTATCCACCCTAGGCCGTGAACTGCTCTGCACTGCTCCAATCTGCCCCGATATGATCCTTTCTACTGCCGAGGCGTCGCGACCGCAATTGATCGAGAACAAGGGCGAATTGCGTCCACTCAGGAGGTCTTGGTATGAGGGCGCCAGTGGAAATCGAACTCGCAAATAGAGGATTTGCAGACCTCTGCCAAGACTCCGGACAGATGCGAGATCAGGCTGTCCGGCAGCAACCGTATCCTCGACACGGAACCTCGTGTCGTACCGAACCTGGAAGACGCCGTCCACCGGAACGGCGACCGCTGATCGCGCGGGTCCCCCCGGCCCACTGCGCCGGACTCTAGGAACGCAACAGCGGTGAGGACGGCCCAGCCGGCATACCGAGCGTGCACGTCGGGCGGACTCCAGGCAGCCTTACGGTTATCGATTGATCGCTTCGAAGCTTGCCCCCGGATTCGAACCGGGCACAGCGCTGCCACGAAGCCGCCCCCCGTGCCGGATGGACCCGCTTTCCTAACCGACCGCGACCTGGAACGGCCCGGTTCGACAAATCAAGGGACGCCCGCGAATCGACCCAAGCGCTAGCAGCCAGCCTGCGTCAATCGCGCCTGCGATACTCGGCACGGAATCAAGAAGTCTAGCGCGGTCTCACCTGCGAAGACCGGCATTCGGCCAAATCTCGAAGTGGTATTTCACGCGGTAACGAAATTCTCGAATTCTAGATAAGTCTCAGTTTTCCAATCACTTATATGGAATCATTGGAGGCGCGGGTGGGAATCGAACCCACGAATAAAGGTTTTGCAGACCTCTGCCTTACCACTTGGCTACCGCGCCGCGGTTCGGAGGCCCTCGTCTTGGGCCTTCTGGAGCCTGGAGCGGGAGACGGGACTCGAACCCGCGACATCGACCTTGGCAAGGTCGCACTCTACCAACTGAGTTACTCCCGCCACTGACCGCTCAGTATATCACGGGCTGCTCTTCAACAATTCCGGCTCCGGCGCCAATTGGCGGCAGGAGAAACCAGTCCTCCGGAAGGTTGGCAACCATGTTACGCAAGCGAATAGTCGAGCCGTTGCAAGACCCTCTAGAGACCCACCCTCTTAGCAATTTCTTGAGACTGTTCTTATTGACCTAAAGATGCCCTTGGAACTATACTTTAGCCACCATGGTACACATCCGCTTTCCTATCTTGATGCTCGGCTTAGTAGCCGTCCTTGTAACGGTCCCTTGCTCCGCCCAGGAGGTGACCGGAGCGATCGTCGGCGTCGTCCGGGACGCGACCGGTGCGGTCATCCCGGGCGCGGCGGTGGAAGTTCAGAACGAAGAGACGAACGCAGTGTATGCCGGGTCCACATCGGACATCGGCTTCTACAGTTTCCGTGGCTTGCCAGTTGGCGTCTATATGCTGCGGGTCGAGTCGGCTGGATTCCGGACGCACGAGGCCACCGGGATTCAGACACAGGTCAACGAGTCTGCCCGAGTCGATGTGGCCATGTCAATCGGCGAGGTAACCGAGACCGTCGAGGTAGTTGCGGAGGTCATCGGAGTTGACACGCAGACGGCCACCCTGAAGACCGTTGTCGACCAGCGTCGGGTCGTAGGCCTGCCGCTGAACGGCCGCGACCCGACTCAGTTGATGCGCCTGATTGCAGGGGTCTCGATCTACCGTGGAGCTGGTGTGACTTCGGGCACGACGTACCCCGGAGTGACGCCCGTCTCGGTCAATGGAAGCCGCGGCAACGCGACGAACTACATCCTGGATGGCGGCCAGAACAATGACCACTACAGCAACGCCCCGGTGCCGTTGCCGAATCCGGATGCACTTCAGGAGTTCAGCGTTCAAACGAACAACTTCAGCGCGGAGTTTGGCCGCAACTCGGGTGGGATCGTCAATGCTGTCACCAAGTCTGGAACGAACGAACTCCATGGCAGCGGTTTCCTATACATGCGGCACCATAATTTTAACGCGGCGGAATGGAACGCCCCTCCCGACCCGGATGATCCTTCCAAGAAGGCCAATGACGGTCTGAAGCGCAATCAGTACGGGGCGACAGTGGGCGGCCCTGTATTGCGCGACAGGACCTTCTTCTTCTTCTCGTTCCAGGGCACGCAGATCCGCCGCCGCCCGAACCAGATCAACCGAAACACGTTCACTGCTCTCGAGAGGCAGGGTGACTTTTCGCAATCGGGCATTGGTCGGGACATCATGGACCCTCAGTCCAAGATGCCGTTTCCTGGCATGGTCATCCCCTCATCCAGGTTGTTCCCAGGCTCCGTGACGTTCGCCAACGAATTCCTGCCCGTTCCCACCGGCGGGGGCCGTCGGACAACGGTCACGCAAGTAGCGAACTTCGATGAGAACCAGACGCTCTTCAAGATCGACCAGCAGGCCGGGAGCAAGGTGCGCGTCAGTGGCCGGGCCAGCTGGAATCGCGGAGCCCAGCCAGGGAACTTGAACCAGAGCAATATCTACGAGGACACCACGCAGCGTGAATGGAACAACACCAGCGTCGTGGGCAATGTCCAGTGGATCGTGAGTCCGACAACGCTGAACCAGACGATCTTCGGCATCAGCCGGATGGAGGGTCCTTCGAAGCAGATCCTGCCGGACAGGAACTGGAACGATCTCGGGGTCGACATCACCCTGGACGAGTTCACCCAATACCACACTTCATTCCAGACCATCAACGGGCCCAACACGGGCGATACCAACAACTTCCTCAGAGACGAATGGCAGGTCTCGAACACCACGCGGCTGACAATGGGGCGGCACAGCCTGACGTTCGGGGGAGAGTGGGGACACGGCATTGGGGACATCACCAACAACTTCCGCGCGCAGGGACGGTTTCGCTGGCGGCACAGCGCCGGCTATACGGGGCTGGACATAGCCGACTTCATGATCGGCCGGTTCGAGCGTTTCCAGCAGGGAGTTGGAGAGTTCAAGAACACCCGTTTTAACATTCTCGCCTTCTTCGCAAACGATTCGGTGAAGCTTTCGCCGTCCCTGACGCTCGATCTCGGCGTGCGTTGGGAACCGTTCTTCCCCTACACGGACACGTTAGGCAAGCTGGCCGCTTGGCGTGGCACCGGATACCAATCGACTCGCTTCGTCAACGCTCCCGAGGGTGTTCTTTACCCGGGTGACGAGGGCCTGCCAGATGGCGGCTACGACAGTGCGTTGGGGAATTTCGGCCCGCGCCTCGGCTTGGCGTGGGACGTTACAGGGGATGGCAAGACCAGCATCCGTCTGGGCTATGGCGTGTTCTACGACCGCTCCAATACGATTTCGACCAACAGCCAGGCGAATCAGGGCCCGTTCGGCACAGTCGTCACGATATTCGGTGGCCCGAACGACACGATGGCCAATCCCTTCACGAGTTTCGCCGGTGGCAATCCGTTTCCCGTGATCGGTTTCGATGCTATTGGAACAGAACTGCTGGATCCGCCCTCGGATGCGCCGTTCATCTTCCCGCACCGGGCGCACGTGTACGCTCTCGGCATGCGCAACGCCTATATGCAGTCGTGGAACTTCACCCTCGAGCGGCAGTTCGCTAGCAACTGGGTAGCAAGGCTGTCGTACGCAGGGTCCGCCGGCAACGCACTCGTGAGCGGCCGTGACATCAATGCCCCCTTGCCCGACGCGGCTGCCTCAACAAGCACGACCAACCAGCGGCGCCCCGGGTACCCCATTTACGAGCGCATCACCGTCATCGAGCCCTCGGGATTCTCGCGCTACAACGCATTGCAGGTCACGGCCGAGAAACGCATGAGCCAGGGATTCACGGTGCTCGCGAACTATACGCTTGCGCAGACCACTGACAACAACCGCGGGTCGGCCAACAAGGCAACCGGGACTTCAGTCACCAATCCGCTGGACCAGTCGTATGACGAAGGCCCGGCTGACTATCACCTCCGGAATGTGGTTAACTTCTCTGGAATCTGGGCACTTCCGATCAATTTCGACAACCCGGCGGCTCGCTTCCTCATCGGCGGCTGGACACTCACTTCGATCGCAAACTGGCGTAGCGGCTTCCCAATCACGGTCTTTAGTGACACCGACAACGCGCGGACGGGCCAGGGAGGCCAGCGCGCCGAGGTGGTCGCCGCTCCGTTTCTGGGTGACGACCGACCCCGCTCCGCAGTGGCTGACGAATACCTGAACCGGGCAGCCTTTGTCCCGAACATCCTCGGAACTTACGGAACGCAGGCCCGCAATGCGTTCCGGGGACCGAGGTCCTTCAACTTCGATTTCGGCCTGCACAAGGATTTTCCCGTAACCGAACGGGTCGGACTGCAGTTCCGCTTCGAGGCGTTCAATCTGCTCAACAACGTGAATCTAAACCACCCCGAAGTTCGGCTGGGGAGAGGCAACTTCATGGAGATCAGTGGCGCCGCGGATCCTCGAATTCTGCAGTTTGCCGTGAGGGTATCGTTCTAAGAACTGCTGGCTTGCCGGCCCTTCGACGTCTGGCAGGACGGGAAGACTGGTAGATGGCCATCCGCGAAATCGGCCAGGTCGACCCAGAGGGTCGAAGTCCGGAAAGGGCTTCATCCTTCCGGACGGCTGCTCTTACGCCCCGTTAGGATCCCAGATCGTGGCGGCTATGTAGCGTTCCGGCCCGGTGGCCTCGTCGCTGAAGTAGTACACGGCGACCACCTTGCCGTCCGGGCGCTGAACCGCGCGGACGTAGCCGATATCGCGGCTGGATCCGTCGGCTCGCAGGAAGATTTCATCACCCCAAGTCCGGCCGTTGTCGGCACTCAGCATGGCTCGGATGCTGTAGGGCTCCCCGCGGTATCCGTAAATCAGGCAGACCCGGCCGTCCGCAAGCCGGATCATCGCGGGAGGGTTACCAATGCCCGCTTCCGGGACTGGTGTGCTTTGGTCGCTCCAACTCGCGCCGTTGTCGTCAGAGAGATACGCTTGGATCCACCGGCGCGGTCCCTCCCTGTGGCGCGTCGCGACCAGAATCTCGGTGGGTGACAGCCGTACCGAGGCCGGCATGATGGAAAAGCCCTTCGGCTCAGGGCCGATCCAGGAAATCCGATTCCAGGTCTTGCCGCCATCGGTGGTTCGGGCGCAGAGGGGGCGCCCCTCCTCGGCGTTGGACTTCGCCGCCGTAACGAAAATCATGCAGTCGCTCCCGCTGTTGACGATGTAGTCGGTTCGGGGCGCGATGCCGGGGGCCCCGAAGTTCGGCAAGCGGTACGGGCCTTCCCAAGTCCGGCCGCGATCGTACGAGTAGAAGAATCGTCCGGTCCCTGCGTCGACGCTGTCCGTTCGCAGGGTCATCGCGAAGTCGGGGTGGGTGAAGTTGATCCCCCCGCTGCTCTCAACAAGTTCCGGGACCTGGATATCGGGGCGTCCCGTGCCGTGCAGGATGTCGCCCCCCGTAATCAAGTGCCCCTTTGCGCCGGGGTCTTCGATCGTCCAGGTCTCGCCGCCATCGAGACTCCTGGCTAGCATGTGCGCCTCCGGCTTCTCCCTGTCGATGTGGTGCCGGTCGCCGAGGTCCTTGTAGTATCCCTTCGAGAAACCCACGAGAATCTCGTTTCCCCAGATCCAAATCCCGTGGTTCGCGGGCCAGCCGCCGAACCTGCCCTCCTCGAAATAGACCTTGATGTGACGGGTGCCAGCAGCTGTTCGCAAGGCTTGGTCTTCCGGCGCTGTCTCGAGCGCTCCGCAGGCCGCCATGCTGGCCAGCAACCACGATATTGCGGTCAATTCCCGAATCATGATCGTTCGCGCCATCTTGAGAGAGAAGTCCGATCCGCGTGCGCGCCCAGACCTAGTTTCAGCAGGAACAACGATACACGAAAGGTCTCCCGCTCTGCCGTCAATCTGCCGTCAATACCCTGAAGATGGATAGCAGCTCGTTTGGCTGCCGCTGTCGGCCTGCACGCAAACTCGTGGGTGATTCAAGCCCCGCTCCAGTACGTTGTGTATCCGGAGTTACTGGAGTGCCTTGCCATGCTCCGCTTCCGGAAATGCGAAGGCGATCAATCTTCTCTTCGAGCATGACCGATGCCGCGCGATCCCTTTAAATGAGCTTTCGTGTTTGATGTCAAGGGATTTTTCGGGGATTGCCAGAAAGAATCTAGCTTGCGTGTTCTGCACGGCTCGAATGTTAGGTCTTCGGTTACGCCTCGGGCCGCTGGGCGGAGGACCTGTCGGGAGCGAGCCAGTATTCAGGCCCTGGCTGGGACCTCCGGTTGCCAGAGGCGGTCGTCGCGAAGCAAGGCGTTGGCGAGCACGACGAGCTTGCGGATGACGGCGGTTATTGCGACCTTGTGCGGCTTGCCGCGGTCGGCCAGCCGCTGGTAGACGGCGCGCATGTCGGGGTTGCAACGGCGGGCGGCGATGGCGGCCATGTAGAGCACCTTGCGCGGTCGGGGTCGCCCGCCTCGGATGTGGCGAGCGCCGTGGGATGCGCCGCTGTCGCTGGCGAACGGCGCCGTGCCGGCCAGGGCCGCGGCCTGCTTGGGGCCGATGCTGCCGAGTTCGGGCAAGTCGGCGCAAAGCACAGCTGCGGTGACGGGGCCGATACCCGCGACGGACCGCAGGATCGCGGCGCGGCGAGCCAGGGCTTCGTCGGCTTCGAGGGCCTTGGCAATGGCCTGGTCGAGCACACCGATCTCGCGGTCGGTAGCCTCGTTGAGGCGGCCGAGCGCGGCCGCCGCGGGTCCGGGACCGAATTCGGCGATGCGTTTGCGACGGTTTGTCCGATCCTCGACACAGGCGGCTCGGGCCGACAGCAAGTCCTTCAGCTGCTGGAGATTGCGTTCCAATGGAAGCGCCCGGCGCCGGCCCGGCAGGCGCCCGAAGAGAGCCAGCATGGCGGCATCGATGCGATCGGTCTTGGCGAGCCGACCCATGCTGCGCGCAAACTGCCGGGCTTGGAGCGGGTCGGCCAGGACGATCTCCAGGCCGGCCTCGTCGAGGCAGCGCTGCAGGGCCCGATGGTAGCGTCCAGTTGGCTCGAGCACTACGCGCCGCACGCCCAGCCCGCGCAGCCAGTCGCGCGCCGCGCGCCAGCCGCCGGCAGCGTTGGGAAAGCTGCGGGTGGCAGCGCCCGGCTCGACCTGCATGTCGAGCTGGGCCTTGCTGACATCCACGCCAGCGACGAGGTCCGTCGCAGCGAGTTCCATGTCATTCATGATTCGAGTTCCTCCGGATTGCAGTACAGTGAATACGAGTCATCCCCCGGCCTTGGCTTCTCGTCAATCCGGGCCTCGCGCCCAACCTTTCGTCCAGGCCTCGGGGGGATGGTTGCGGCGGGCCGACCAAGCTCATTTTCGATTCCTCGAATCCAGCCTGAAACGGTCCGACCCGCCGCCCGACCCGGGGGCCTATAGGCCCCCGGGTCGGGCCTCGTCCCCCGCTAAGCCGCAGGGGGTGCGGATGGCTCCCCGGCCATCCAACGGAGCTGGACGCCGGGCTTCGCAACCCAGTCCAGAGTAGTCAAAGACTGGGTCCACAGCGCACCCTTACCAACATAGAAGCCAAGAATGACAATCTTCGAACCACGCATCGTCGGATCTGGTTTCTCGACATGGGCGGTATACTTGGGAATGCCGCCGCCGCCGTCCCCTGAGTCGGGTGTGCCCCGGCAAGTTTCTGAGTCGGACGATAGGAATGAAAAGCGTGGGATTCGGCACTCGAATGCGCCGCAAGCTGCTGCGCGTCCATCGCGCCGGTCGAGAGGCGCGGATGATTCTCAAGGCGCTGGGCGACACGGACCATCCCGTTCTGGCTCATGTGATCCCGACTCGCCGGTGCAACATAGCCTGCGCCTATTGCAACGAGTACGACGATTTCTCTCGCCCGGTTCCAATCGACGTGCTCCACCGTCGCTCCGATCTGCTTGCGGATCTCGGCGTCAGCTGCGTAACGCTCAGCGGCGGCGAGCCGATGCTGCACCCGTACTTGGATGACTTGATCCGCCACATCCGGAAGCGGCGCATGATTGCAGGCCTGATTACCAACGGCTATTTGATCGGGCCGGAGCGCATCGAGCGCCTCAACGACGCCGGTCTGGAATACGTGCAGATCAGCATTGACAATCTCGAGCCTGACGAGACTTCGATGAAAAGCCTGCGAGTGCTCGACCGGAAGCTGGAAATGCTCGCCGAGCATGCCGACTTCGATGTGAACATCAACTCCGTGGTGGGATCTGGCATACCGAATCCCCAGGATGCCTACAGGGTCGCCAAGCGGGCAGAGGAGTTGGGGTTCACGAGCACGATCGGCGTGATCCACGACGGCGACGGCCAGCTCAAGCCGCTCAACCAGACCGAGCGCCGTGTCTACGACCGGGTCAAGGCCCTTTCCAAGCGCGGCTATAGCCGTCTCAACTACTTCCAGGACAACCTGGTTGAAGGTCGCACGAACAAATGGCGCTGTCGTGCCGGAGCCCGCTATATCTACATTTGCGAGTTCGGGTTGGTCCACTACTGCTCACAGCAGCGGGGCAACCCTGGAATCCCGCTTGAAGCTTACACCGTCGACCATATCCGGCACTCTTACAACACAGCCAAGTCCTGCGCTCCGGCCTGCACGGTTTCGTGCGTCCACAAGGCTTCCCTTGTCGACTTCTGGCGTGATCCGCAGAACCCGGCCGCGACTAGCCCGGCAAACCCGGTTTCCACCGTCCCTGCGGGCGTTGACGCGGGCTGACATCCCTCATTCTCGAGTCAGCCAGCTGCAGGCCCCGCTCTCTGCGCACAGAAACACCCGGCTATCGGGGATAGGATGGTTCCTTGCCCATTCCGCCCCGTTCACGAAGAGAGCCGTGGACCACGCTTCGCTATCGAGGGTCAGGGGAGCGATAACCGAGACGGCTGCCATACCCTCGGCAGGGCGCCCCGTGCGCGGATCGAGGATATGCCCGTAGCGCTTGCCATCTTGCTCGAAGAACTTCTCATAGGACCCGGACGTTGACAGTGCCTCGTCCTGCAGGCTGACCACCGTTTCCGTAGCGGTCGGTTCCGAGGGAACCCGGATATCGAGGCTCCAGCCGGCTGCATCGTCCGGCGGCGTCCCGAGCGCGTAGATGCTGCTGGTACCCGAACTGACGAGCGCTCGCTCGATGCCGTACTCACGCAAGACGGCCACGGCCTGGTCCACCGCATAGCCCTTGCCAATGCCGCCCGGATCCAGCTGGAGACTTGAGCGCAGGAATCGTACAGTGCGATCAGCGTGATTCAGCTGCAGGTTACAGTACCCGCTGTTGCGCTTGGCCCACCACAGCGTCAAGGCGTTCGGGGTGGATGGGATCCCCTTGTAGAAGCCCCATGCCTTTACCAGTGAGCCGACCGTGATGTCGAACGCCCCCTCGCTTTCCTTCGAATAGCGCAGGCAACTGGCGAGCAGGTCGGCGAGTTCCGCGGACACCTTGAAATCCCGCTTCGATGCCTCTCGGTTTAGGTTGCTGAGCTCGCTGGTTGGCTTGTAGTTGCTAAGCAGCTGGTCAATCCGGCGGACTTCGTCGAAGGCTGCTGTGATGGCCCCGGCTGCGAGCTGTTTCGTGGGCGCGTAGCACGCGATGCGGAATTCGCTGCCCATGATTGCAGCCGAGGACTCGATCCGCTGCAAGGGAAACCCTCCTTCAGCGGGAGACCCGAATGGCAGCAGCGCACCGGCCAGCAGCGCCGGGAGCCCTTTTCGAGCTCGCTTCTTAATGCGTTTCAGCAAGTTGTCGATGCGCTGAGAGTGCTGTTCGCCCAGATCGAAGACGAACTGCAGATCAGGCACATAGCGCATGCGCAGATTCCGCGCCAGGGTCTTGCGGATGAAAGGCGTTGCCCGTTCCAATGCCTGTAGGGGGGCGGGATCGGGATCCTGTCCAGGACTGAGATCTAGGGGCGAGACGAGCACTCGCGCAGAGCGCTTGTCCGGCGCGAGAGCGACCGAGCTAACGTGGACCTCGGCTGCCCCCGGATCACGTATCTCGCGTGAAACGATTCGACTGATTTCCCGCCGTAGCCTGCTTTCGGCGCGTTCGTGGCGGTGCGATGCCATCGCTGCCGCCCATCATGGCACAAGCCCTCCGAATGGCACCTGCCTGAAAGCCTCACGCCCTACAATGGGGCTGCCATGAGCCGCTTGCTTGCAATTCTGGCCTGCCTCTCACTCGCATGTGCGCCATTGTTCGGGCAGGAAGTCTATCGGTCGAATGCCAAGTACGTGACGGAAGCAGATGCCGAGGCCCAGGGTGAGGCGATCGGTGTCGGTAGGGCGGAATTCATTGGTCCGGCCACCGCGACCGTTGGCGGCTACGGGTCATTCCGCCTGCGCTTTACGGTGGGCAGATCCGGCATGGCGACTGGAGGCGGACTCAGGCTCGCCACCCAACACGACTTCCGATGGGACATGTGGGGCGGCACCCGGCTGCAGGAGGACGCTCCCGGCCATCCGAATTTCCTGACCTACGCGACCTCCACGGGGACAAGCTTGCGCTGGCGCTCTGACGACTCCGTCCCTGCGTATTTCCCGTGGCAGCGTGTCAACGAGTTCATCTTGGACGGACCGGCTCTTAGCGAGGGAGATTGGATCGAAGTCGTCTTCGGAGATCGCTCGGGCGGCTCGCCTGGAGTGGAGATCCAGCCCATGGACGAGTTCGAATTCGAGCAGCGCGTCTTCGTCGATGTAGCTGGCGATGGCGAGTTCCTGCCCCTTGCGGACAGCCCGACCCTGGAATTCGTAGGGGCCGCCGCGCAGGACATGGTGGTGGTAGCCCCGACTGACTGGGCGGTTCGCGAGAGCCGCTGGGTAAACGTGTGGTTCGACGACGGGCTGGGAAATCCTGCCAGCGGATATGAGGGTACGGTCGCCCTGGCAGTCGACGCCGATGGCGTCAAGCTGCCACGCCCCCGGCGATATCGCGAGAGCGACCGCGGTGCGTACCGGTTCGAGGGCGTGTCGTTCGACCGTCCCGGGACGTATCGCGTCATCGCCCGCGACAGCGAGGGCAGGGAGGCGCGGAGCAATCCGATCGTGGTTCACTCGGAATCGCCCGCCCGCCGGATCCTCTGGGGCGATCTGCACACGCATACCAAGTACTCCGACGGCCGCGGCACCCCCGAGGAGATGTTCGATTTCGGGCGGCGCTACTCCGCCCTGGATTTCTGTGCCATCAGTGACCACGCCTTCATCACGACGGACGCCATGTGGGAAGACATCAAGGAAGCCACAAGGAACTTCCACGAGCCCGGGGAGTACGTGACATTTCTGGGCTATGAATGGAGCGGCCCGAGTGATGTTGGCGGGGACCACAACGTCTACACGACCAAAGACGACATGCCGCTGCTGCGCAGCTTCCTGCAATACAGCTATGCCAACTACCGGCAGTACCACGGAGCGGAACGGCAGGTGGGCCATGTCGAGGATCTTTTCCGAGCGCTTGCCGGCATTTCCCGAGGGGAAGACCTACTGACCATTCCGCACTTTGGCGGGCGGCCCGGCAATCCGGAATGGCACAACGACGGGCTCCAGCGCGGCATCGAAGTGTTTTCGGATCACCGCCGCTCGGAGGACTGGGTGGCGACCTTCCTGGAACGCGGCCATCGCGTCGGGATCGTGGCCTCGACGGACAACCATTCCGGAAACGCCGGCTACGGCGTGCGGCGCACGGACGTGACGCGCGGACGCGACGGTGCGTTGTTCTCGCAATTCAGCCCGGCCGAGCGCGGTACGGCGCTGCTGGCAGTGCAAGCCGAGGCACTGACGCGGGAAGGCGTTTTCCAAGGCATCTATCACCGCCGGACCTACGCCACGACAGGCGAGAGGATCGCCCTGCGATTTGACGCGGAAGGAGCGCCGCTTGGGAGCGAGGTCCAGCGTTCCGGGCCAGTGACGGTGTCAGCCGAGGTTGCCGGGACGGGTCTGATCCGGACCGTGCGGATCGTGAAGAACGGCAAGATCCTCTATTCGTTGGACCCGCGGTCCGATGGCGCGGCGTTCGAGTTCGTCGATCCGGATGGAGCTCCGGACGGGGCCTACTACTACCTCGACCTGGTCCAGGTCGACGGCGAAAAGGCCATTTCCAGTCCGGTTTGGGTCAACTGACTTGCCAGCAGCGGGCGTCTTGCGGGGATGCTCGCGAGATCGCGGGTGTGTAATTCTGAGACCTGCAAGCGAAGTCAATGCACGACACCCAATCAGAACAGACCATCGCGCTGGCTATCGAAGTGCACGGCGACGGAAGCGCGCTCGGTGCAATCGCGGAAGCAGTTGCCCGAGAGAATGCTCGGATCACCTGGATCTCGATACTCGATCCCCGCAAGTCCGTCGAGACGATTCTGGTCGAAGTGGCATTTACCCAGCCTCGCGACGAGTTGTGCGCGGCGCTGGAAGCCCTGCCCTGCGTCAGGTCGGTCACCGCCAAGCATACGCTGCATCACGTCTTCGGCAAGCGGATTGTGATTATCGGGGGTGGGTCGCAGGTTGGGCAGGTGGTGCTTGGGGCCGTTTCCGAGGCCGACCGGCATAACTTGCGCGGCGAGCGTATCTCGGTCGACACAATTCCCTTGGTCGGGGAGAGTGCCATCGCGGAGGCGGTTCGCGCGACTGCGCAGTTGCCACGAGTGGAAGCGGTCGTCCTGGCGGGAGCGCTGATGGGCGGGGAAATCGAAAGCGCTGTCTTCGAGGTGCAGGCAAGAGGCCTTTTGGTGGTTTCGCTCAACATGGCGGGATCGGTGCCCGATGCCGCGGATTTGGTCGTGAGTGATCCGGTCCAAGCCGGCGTGATGGCGGTGATGGCCATTGCCGACACGGCGGAATTTGATATCCGGCGTCTTGAAGGCAAGCGATTCTGAGCCGGCTGCCGGGATTCCGCGGTGGTTCGCCTGTGAGAGCAGATCCGGACGAATTCGGACTGGTACAATTCGCCGATGCCAATCAATCGTAGAATTGTGCTGGCCGAGCGTCCAGTGGGCGTGCCGAAGCCATCTGACTTCCGTTTGGAAGAACTGCCGGCCACCGAGCCCGAAGCCGGCGAATGCCTCGTAGAGGCCTCTTACATGTCGGTCGATCCCTACATGCGCGGCCGCCTCAGCGACAGGAAATCCTATGCTGCGCCGGTCGAAATTGGGCAGACGATCGTTGGTGCTGCGGTGGGCAAGGTCATCGCTTCCAATGCCCCGAGCCTCGCTGTCGGCGACTACGTCACCGGCAATCTTGGATGGCAAGAGTATGCGACCGCTTCCGGCAACGATCTGCGGCGGGTCGACCCAGCCATGGCCCCGCTCTCGGCGTATCTGGGCGTCTTGGGCATGCCGGGCTTGACCGCGTACTACGGCCTGCTGAAGGTCGCTGGGGTACGTTCTGGCGAGACTGTTTGCGTATCCGGCGCGGCGGGAGCGGTCGGTTCCGCTGTCGGCCAGATCGCGCGCTTGAAGGGCTGCAGAGCCATCGGTATCGCGGGCGGAGCGGAGAAATGTTCCTGGGTCGTCAGCGAGCTCGGTTTCGACGCAGCGATCGACTACAAGGAGCAGGATGTTGCCGATGCCCTTGGCACAGCAGCCCCGGATGGTGTCGACGTGTACTTCGATAATGTCGGAGGGCCTGTCACGGACGCGGTGTTCCTGCAGTTGAACGTTAATTCGCGGGTCGCCATCTGCGGCCAGATTTCGCAGTACAACGCCGTCCATGCCCCGGTCGGACCCCGCCTGCTCTGGCATTTCATCGCCAAGCGGATACGGGCCCAAGGCTTCCTTGTCTTCGACTTCAAGGACCATGACGACGAAGCCCGTGCGGAAATGGCTCGCTGGGTGGCCGGGGAGCAGATCAAATATCGCGAAACGGTTGCCGAGGGCATCGAGAATGCGCCCGCAGCGTTTGTCGGCATGCTTGAGGGCGCTAATATTGGAAAGCAGGTTGTCAAGCTGTCGGATGCTTGATATCGTTGCGCACTGATCAAGGAGAAAAACGATGACAAAGTTCCTGAGAGCCCTGCTGCCGGCGCTACTGCTACTGCCGGTCGTGGCGATCGCTGCCGACGAGGACGGTCCCGAGCATCACGGAGGGTCCGAGCGAGTCTTTGAAATGCGCACTTACACAGCGGCCGAAGGGAAGCTGCCCGACCTGCTGGCGCGTTTCCGCAATCACACGAACTACTTGTTCGTGAAGCATGGTATGGATCTGATCGGCTATTGGACCCCCACCGAGGGCGAAGGGGCCGGCAACACGCTCGTGTACCTCTTGGCTCATGACAGCCGCGAGGCCGCCACGGCGTCCTGGAAGGCTTTTGGCGGCGATCCTGCCTGGAAAGCGGCGGCTGCCGAATCGCGCAAGGACGGCCGGCTTGTCGCCAAGGTCGAGAACCAATGGCTGGAGGCGACCGACTTCTCGCCTCTGCGATAACGCAACCACTGCGGAACAGCGCGTCTAGTGATGGATGTCGGTCCCGAGTTCGTCCGCGTGGCGCAGGAGAGCTTGCGCCAGGGCACGGAGCGCGTGCAGGCGTGTCTCGAGCGGCTCGACCAGAATCAGATTTGGCATCGGGACCACGCAATCGAGAACTCGATAGGCAATCTCGTGCTGCATTTGTGCGGCAACGTCCGGCAATGGATCGTGTGCGGTGTTGGCGGCGAGGAAGACCGGCGGGACCGGGACTGGGAGTTCGCGACACGCGACCCGCTGTCAGGCGGAGAACTGGCGCACCGGCTGGCCGAGACCGTCGAGGCGGCGGAATCCGTGCTGGCGGGCCTGAAGTCCCCGACACTGCTGGAGACGCGGCGGATCCAGGTCTACGAAGTCACCGTCCTGCACGCGGTAATCCATGTGCTCACCCATTTCTCGGGTCACGTTGGCCAGATCATTTGGGCAACCAAGCACGTCACCGGCAAGGATCTCGGGTTCTACGGCTATCTCCGGAAGGGCTCCACCCCGGGTCAGCACTCGCCCTGAGACACCGTTCGCTCGCCACCACAGTGCTTGGATGGGGCTGGTAGAGCCTACAATAAGATTAGGCGCCCCGCGTCTTCGCAGATGCTCGACAACCTGTTAGCCAAGGTCTTCGGGACCAAGCACGAACGTGAATTCAAGCGGCTCCGGCCCGTTGTCGAGCAGGTGAACGCCCTCGGATCAGAGATCGAGGGACTCTCGGACGAGGAACTTCAGGGCAAGACTGAGGAATTCAAGCGCCGGTTCAATGATGGCGAGTCCCTAAACGACCTCCTGCCGGAGGCGTTCGCGGTCTGTCGGGAGGCCTCGAAGCGTGTCACGGGCATGCGCCATTTCGACGTGCAGGTGATCGGCGGCGTCGTGCTTCACGAAGGCAAGATCGCCGAAATGAAGACGGGTGAGGGCAAGACCCTCACGGCGACCTTGGCCGTCTATCTCAACGCGATTGCGGGCAAGGGTGTCCATGTCGTGACGGTCAATGACTATCTGGCGACGCGCGACGCGGAGTGGATGGGGCGCATCTACAGTTGGCTGGGTTTCAGTGTCGGGGTCATCGTCCACGGCGTCACGGACCAGCAGCGGCGAGCCGCCTATCGCTGCGATATCACGTACGGCACAAACAACGAATTCGGATTCGACTACCTGCGGGACAACATGAAGTTCGATTCCGGCGAGCATGTGCAGCGCCCGCACAATTTCGCCATCGTCGACGAGGTGGATTCGATTCTTGTCGACGAGGCGCGCACGCCGCTGATCATCTCCGGCCCGTCGGAGATCTCGACCGACAAGTACTACACCTCGAACCAAGTGATTCCTCGGCTCGAGAAGGGCGAGACTGTCGAAGGCGAGGAATCGGGAGACAAGACTTACACCGGCGACTACATCCTCGAGGAGAAGCACCGCTCGGCGTGGCTGACCGAACTGGGCGAGGAGAAGGTCGAGAAAGCTCTCAACATCGATAACATCAACGACCTGACACACTACGACACCAAGCACGCTATCGAGCAGGCGCTCAAGGCGCATGTGGTGTTCCATCGGGACAAGGACTACGTTGTCAAGGACGGCAAGGTGGTCATCGTTGACGAGTTCACTGGCAGGTTGATGCCCGGGCGCCGCTGGTCCGATGGCCTGCACCAGGCCGTGGAGGCAAAGGAAGGCGTCAAGATTGAGCGCGAGAACCAGACCCTCGCGACCGTCACCTTCCAGAACTATTTTCGGATGTACAAGAAGCTGGCTGGGATGACCGGCACGGCCGACACGGAAGCGCCCGAATTCAGCAAGATCTACAACTTGGAGGTTGTTGTCATCCCCACGAACCGTCCCATGGTTCGCAACGAGTACGAGGACATCGTTTATCGGACCGAGGAGGAGAAGTGGCGCAACGCCGCGGAAGATATCAAGGAGTGCCAGAAGCGGGGCCAGCCCGTGCTGGTTGGCACCGTCTCGATCGAGAAGTCCGAGCTGCTGTCTCGCCGCCTCAAGAAACTCGGTGTCCCGCACGAGGTGCTCAACGCCAAGCATCACGAGCGCGAGGCTAGGATCATTGCCCAGGCTGGTAGCAAGGGCGCCGTCACGGTCTCGACCAACATGGCCGGTCGCGGCACGGATATCCTGCTGGGCGGCAACCCGGAGTTCCTGGCCCGCGAGACCCTGCTCAAGAAGGGCATCCAGCCGGAGCACCCCGACAACAAGGTGACTTGGGAAAAGACGCTAGCTCGGGTCAAGGCCGAGCACGACGTCGAGCACGACGCAGTGGTCGATGTGGGAGGCCTTTACGTGCTTGGCACTGAACGGCACGAGTCACGCCGGATCGACAATCAGTTGCGAGGCCGGGCCGGTCGGCAGGGCGATCCGGGGTCGTCGCGGTTCTACCTGTCGCTGCAGGACGATCTGATGCGCATCTTTGGTGGCGAGCGCATGCAGACGCTCATGCTGAAGCTCGGGATGGAAGAGGACGTTCCGATCGAGTCAGGGCTGATCACCAAGCGCATCGAAGCCGCCCAGAAGGCGGTCGAAGCGCAGCATTTCGAATCGCGCAAGCATGTTCTCGAATACGACGACGTAATGAACAAGCAGCGCGAGGCCGTCTACGGCATGCGCCGCAAGATGCTCGAAGGCGCCGACCAGCGCAACTACGTGCTCGACCTGGTTGGAGACTTGGTAGGCCGGTACGTCGAGGTGCGCTGTCCCGAGAAGGCGCACCCGGACACATACGACATCGCGGGTCTGCGCAACGACATTGCGGGTCATTTCGGAATCCGCTTCGAGGACGTGGACACGGATGGGCTGGACCCACAAGGTCTAGCGGACGAATTCACGGAACAGCTGTGCAAGGCCTACGATGCCAAGTCCGAGGAGGTTGGTGCCGAGCGCATGCGCTACGCCGAGCGCATGATCATGCTGCAGCTGCTCGACCAGCAGTGGAAGGACCACTTGCTCTCGATGGACCACCTGAAGGAAGGCATCGGTCTGCGCGGCTACGGTCAGAAGGATCCTTTGGTTGAGTACAAGAAGGAGTCGTTCCACATCTTCCAGCAGATGATGGAAACGCTCAAGGAGGAGACCCTCAAGGTCTTGTTCCATTTGAGCTTTACGAGGGCCGAGGCCGAGCAGACCGCTGAATCCGAGATGGAAGCCACAGAGCCCGCTGCCGTCGCGGCACCTGGCTCAAATGGCCGTGCGGCCGCGAGCAGGGGGCGCGAAGTCGACGAGTACGCTCGTGAGGCGGCTCGCAAGAACCGTCAGCAGATGGCTCAAGCTCGGGCGGTGAGCGGCGGTGAAGGCGGTGGCGTCGCCGTCGAGCAGGTCGTCCGCGGCACAAAGGTTGGACGCAACGCCCCATGTCCGTGCGGCAGTGGCAAGAAATACAAGCGGTGCCATGGCAACGTCGTCTGATTGGCGAGATTGCCGCTGCATTGGCGCGAAGCTGGCGATCCTTCTCGTCGCAGCTTGCACCCCGTCCGCAGCGGCGGTGCTCCACGAAGCGCTTGGTCCGTTCGAGCGGCTCGATCCACGGCCATACCAGCCGGCAGACGCAGAGGTCTTCGAGGAGTTTGGCCTGGAGGAAGCCGAAGAGGCGGAATACCGCACGTCGGACGGACGGTCCGTGTTGGTCCGGGCATTGCAGTTCTATGCCGACACTGGTGCTGTTGCGGCGTATTCCTGGCTCCGTCCAGCTGGCGCGAGGGAAGCAACGAGAGGTGAGAGGGCGGTCGAGAAGGGCAACACCATCCTGATACATTTCGCGAACTACGTGCTGTGGCTGGAGGGGGATTGGCCGGACGAAGAGGATATCGAACTTGCCCTAGCCTACTTGCCGCGTCCGAAGCCAACCGCCGACCCTCCCGTTCTCAAGTACATTCCGGGCGAGTTGCTGGTACCTGACAGCGGCCGCCACATCCTAGGCCCGGCCTCCCTCGAACGCTTGGCGCCAGAGTTGCCGCCCTCGACCGTCGGGTTTCACTTCGGGACCGAGGGCTACTTCGGCCGGTACGCGATGCCAGGCGGCGAGATGCGGATGATTATCTGGGAATATCCCTCCAACCCGATTGCCGGTGCGCAGGCCGAGCTCTTCCGTGCCTTCGGGGGCGGTGTCGCAAAGCACGACGGGCCACTCATCGCGGTTGTGTTGGATCCCGCCTCGCCAGACGACGCACAGCGGCTCCTCGCCCGCGTGCGATACAGGGCGGAGGTCACCGCGCATGTCGAGGAGCGCCAGCGTTACGACAACTTGCGCAATATCATCCTCGACACCATGATTCTCTGCGGGATTCTTGCAACGCTCATGGTCCTGGGAGGGATCCTGGTCGCGGGAACACGGCGTCTCGCCGGACGATTCGCTCCGGATTCAATTCTTGCCCAGCCACCCGGACCGGAGATGCAGCGCTTGGAGCTTGAGGCGCGTCCCAGCCCGCTAGATCGGCGTTCGGCTGGCGGCTCCTCCGATTCGAGCCGCTTCAACTGAACGCAGCGGTCGCTCTTCCGCCTCAGAGGCTCTATGCTGCAAGGCAGGTTAAGGCGCTCCCCACCGAGGCGCATATTCGCGTTTGGCCTCAAGCCAATCACTTGGGCCTCATCTTCGGGTCCTTGGCCTCATCCACGACGTTGCCCTGACCGGGAGCGAACGCGACCGGTTTGGTTCCGCTGATCCCCTGCACGGGAGGGGCGATCAGTCTCTTCCCGGTTGGTCTTGAGACTGTGCTCATTAGTGGAGGGTTCCTCGGCTAGCAGGACAGGGTTGACTCCCAGCGCCCACTCGCAGCGATTGTCTACGGAGCGAGCATACGTCGCTACAACCGCGCTGCCAAGGCTCGGCCACGCCGCCAGCCCTGGAACCGCTAGCCAGGTTCCACTCCTGTTCGCAGGATATTGCCCTCCTCTCGAGCCAATTGCAGAGCAGCTCGTGTGCGACACGGCTGCCCGGGACCTGCCTACGTGGACATGGTGGCTCCAGCTTTCAACCCTGGCAGCGGGGCGGATGCAGCAGGAGGCGATTACGCCGATCGAATGCGGCTTCTAGCCGCCTCATTGCGGTCACGGCGCTCGACGGCAGCCGCGCGCAACCGGCGAAGCGATGCTTGCGACCCGGCGTTCAACGCCATCCGAGCGTAGACGTAGCCGGAGAACACGATCATTCCGGCGGTGATCTGAGTCAGAGCTCCGACCAAGGCGGGACTCAGTCCGAGCAGAATGACACCAAGAAGCGCGGCCGAGCAGCCGTCGGTTAGCTTGCCAGGCAAGTTCGGTAGCAATCGCACGCCGAAACGCTTGTACACCAGCGACCAGCCGCCCATGATGGCCAAGTCTCGGACGACGATCAGCAGAACGAACCAACCGCTGAACTGATCGGTGACGGCAAGCGTTACGAAACCGGCGCCTATATACATCTTGTCCGCGACAGGGTCGATGACCTCGCCAAAATAGTTGCGCACTGCCAGCTTCCGGCTTCCGGTCCGGGCTAGGTGCCCGTCGACCATGTCCCCCAATTGGAGGCAAACGACCAACCAGAATGCGGCGTACCTGGATGATTCGGCTTCTTGCGAACGCCAAATCAGAACTACGATCGCAGGTGCGGCGAGGAGTCGGAAGATACTCAGGCCGTTCGCCAGAGACACGAGCAAGGATGCAAACTGCTTCGACACTGGAGCCTATCCCCATCTTACGACACAAACATCCGGTACGGGATACGCTGCCAGTCCGTTGCGGGGCGCTTTGCGACGAAGGGTCGGTTGTGCACTGGGTCGCAGCTGTGGAATCGGCGGGTCCCGCCCCAAGGAAAGGACCCGTGCTTGTTTGCCCTGTGGTAGGGCCGTCAATTGCGCGCTGATCGACGGGCCAACCGATCCGGCTGCATCAGGCGCGGCGAATGCGGCCGGGATTGAAGACTCCGGAGACTGCTTTGGCGCTTGCCTTGACCGCCCGAACCAGGCAGCCCGCGGAGGCTCTTAGGCTTGCTTGCGTCGATCAACTCCAGGACTGCTCGCCGCCTGCCGGGCTAGCTCATCGCAGCGGACGTTGTCAGTGTGATCCGCGTGGCCCTTCACCCACACCCAACTCACTTGATGACCGGCCAAGGCGGACTCCAGTTCGCGCCACAGGTCCTGATTCTTAACGGGGTCTCCTGATGCAGTCTTCCAGCCGCGTTTCTTCCACCGATGAATCCAAGTCGTGATGCCGTTCTTCACGTATTGGGAATCGATTTCGACCGTAACCCGGCAGGATTCCTTCAGTGCCTTGAGGCCGTTCAGGACGGCGGTCATCTCCATTCGGTTGTTGGTGGTTTGGGCCTCGCTACCGGAGAGTTCTACCTTGTGGCTGCCGTGACGCAGGATCGCAGCCCAACCACCACGGCCAGGATTCCCCAAGCACGAACCGTCGGTTACAAGTCTGACGCTTTTCATGGGCTCAAGATTCCGATCTTAGCCCACAGATATTGTCGCTTCGGGCCGGCAAGTGGTGAAGACTCGGTCCGGAAGTGACTTTCCGAGGATTCGTTAGGCGGACCTCCGGTACTCTGAATGGGTTGATTGCCTCGCGCAGGTCGTTCCTTGCCGCGTGCACGGCCTTGGGCCGGGTGCGTGGTGCTGCTTCAGAGCGCGCTGACATTTTCGCGGAGCGGCGCCGACGCCTCGCCGAGAACGTTGGACGCGGTGTCATCGCCCTGCTCGGGTACAGTGATGCCGAAGGACGGTCAGGGTTTACAGGGTTCCGCCAGGAAAGCAACTTCTACTATCTAACCGGGCACGCCGAGTCCGGAGCAGCTCTTCTGCTCGCACCCCGCACCGGCAAGGCCTCGTACCGCGAGATTCTGTTCCTGCCGAGTGACGGCCGCAGGAGGAGGCTCTGGAGCGGCTCCCGGCGCGGACCGGACGAGGTCGAATCAACGGGATTCGATGAAGTTGCGGACGCGTCGGACTTGCCACGCGAACTGCGGGCGATGATCAAGGGCCGCAAGCCCGTCTTCGGTTTGCACCCGCCGTCCGCGCCGAGGGCAGGGGCTGCTCGGTCCGCTCTCCTGGAGCGACTGCAAGAGGCGGCAGGCACCACTGACATTCGCGACATACGAGCGCCTCTGGCCTCGATGCGTAGCATCAAGTCCGAAGGCGAGCTTGCACTGCTCCAGGAAGCGGTGAACGCGACCGAAGCGGCCTATAGGGCGGCTTGGACTGCCGTCGCTCCAGGGGTGGCCGAGCGAGCCGTCATTGCGGAATTCGTCGGCGCGGCCTTCAAGGCTGGTTGTGATCGCCTCGCATTCCCGCCTATGGCAGGTGCCGGACCGAACGCGGCGATCCTGCACTACAATCGCAACCGCTCGGTCATGCAGGGCGGGGAATTGCTCCTGATGGATGCAGGGGGTGAGTACTTACGCTACGCCGCCGACATTGCTCGAACTGTGCCGGTCGGAGGCCAGTTCGACGATCGCCAGCGGTGCCTTTACGACGCCGTGCTCGGTGCGCAGCGCGCCGCGATTGCGGCTGCACGTCCCGGCCTGAAGCTCAACGGGAGCGGATCGGGGAGCCTTCAAGCGGTTGCCGAGCAGGCGTTGCGCAACTTAGCTCCGAGCGGCGTTGCTACCGACTTGCCTCACGCCCTCGGACATCACGTCGGCCTGGACGTGCATGATCCGTCCCCACCCGGCGGGCGCCTCGAGAATGGCATGGTCGTAGCCATCGAACCAGGCCTGTACTTGCCGGACCAAGGCATTGGCATCCGGATTGAGGACATGATCGAGATAACGGAGGACGGCTGCCGTCTGATGAGTGGCGGATTGCCGAGCGGGGCCGACCAGATCGAGAAAGCACTCTCGACCGCCCGGGGCGACTGAACAGCCGACGCGAATCAAGGCTCCGACGCTCAGCCCCTCGGCGGTCGGGCCCGCAGCGCTTCCTCGTCCGGTTCCGTGCCCCATCCTGGTGAGTCGGGGAGCACGAGATGGCCGTCTTCGATCGGCGGCGCGTGGGTGAAGATCTGGCTGTCCGATGGGATCCGGTCAACGTCGATCTCCATGATGCGGAGATTCGGCACGGCTGCGGCGAAATGCGCGTTCATCATCGTCGCCAAGTGCCCGTAGAAATTGTGAGGGGCAACGTTCACTTCGTACGCTTCCGCACACGCCGCAATCTTGAGGCCTTGCCAGACGCCATTCCAGATGACGTCGACAATGGCTACGTCCACGGCCTCGCCCTCGAAGTAGGGCAGGAAGCTCCGCAGGCCCACCAGTGTCTCGCAGGAACTGATCGGGTGGTGGCTCTGCTGGCGGATGTGAGAGAGTGCTCGGGGGTTGCGACTGTCAATCTCTACCCAGAAGAGGTCGAAGTCGCGGAGTTTCCGCAAAACCTTGAGGTAGCCTTCCGTCGCGCAATTGAAATTCAAGTCAAGGAGTATGTCGATTTCGGGTCCCGCGCCTTCTCGCAGCTCGTCCAGGTGCGCCTGCAACTGCCGCAGGGTCGCGCGCTCCACGTTCCGCCCCGGCTCGAAGGGCTTGCCGAAGCCAGGCCTCCAGCCTCGCGCCGTTCCATCGCCGTATTCGAAGACATTGGTCTTCAAGCCGGTGAAGCCTCTCTCCCGGACTTCCGCACCCATGTCCCGCACCCCAGCGAGGTCCGTGATCGGGGGCTTGTAGTGCTCAGGGTGGTTGATGCGCCAAGTCGCGCAATGGGACCAGTACAGCCGAATGCGGTCACGCACCTTGCCTCCGAGCAGCGCGTAACACGGAACCCCCAGTGTCTTGGCCTTGGCGTCCAGCAGCGCGTTCTCGATCGCTCCGAGAGCCTGGCCGATCACGCCACCCGCCGCGGGCCGGGTCGCACAGAACAAGTCCGCGTAGATGCGCTCGTGGTCGTCGCCGCGCTGCCCCGCGACGCGCGCTGCGAGACGCTCGATCGCGGCTGTGACACCAGGCGAACCGAAGTCTTCGTCGAACTCGCTCCAGCCGGTGACGCCGTCAACTGTAGTGATCTTCACGAAATGGTAGTTTCGCCATCCGGCGTCGCAATGGCGTGTTTCGATGCTCTCGATTCTCATCGGGCGTTCATCGTAGCAACAGGCTTGGCAGCGTGACTTGGGGTCTGTCGGCGGGGCCCGGCGGTGGCACCATCGGGCCTCGCTGTATCTGGATGTCGCGGCCGGAGCACGAGCCTACTGGTTATTCTGCGAAGCTCTTTCGCGAAATATCTCGTCCAGGATTCCGACGGCCTCGTCCACGTGCTCGCGCTGGATCACAAATGGCGGCAGGAAGCGCAGGATATTGCCAGCCGTGCAATTGATGAGCAAGCCGCCGTGCTGAGCCTGGAGGACAAAGTCTCCGCCTGGGATCCCGAGTTCGAGGCCCACCATCAGGCCCTTCCCGCGCACGCCTGTGATGAAGCCATAACGCGCCACCAATTCCTGGAGCCGTGATCTGAAGTAGGATCCGACCTCTTCGACATGCGGCAGCAGTTCTGGCAGCATCTCCAGAAACTCCAGAGCCACCCGGCACGCCAGGCCTCCGCCGCCGAAGGTTGAACCGTGCATGCCCGGCGCAAGTACGGCAGCTGCGGTCTCGTTGCAAACCGTCGCGCCGATCGGTAGACCGGCCGCGAGCGGCTTGGCCAGCGTCATCACGTCGGGCAGGAATCCGTTGCCCCAGTGCTGGAACGCAAATGCTTTGCCCGTGCGGCCCATGCCGCACTGGACCTCGTCGCAGATGAGCAGTGCGTCATTCTCTGTGGCGAGCTCTCTCGCGCGCGCGGCGAACTCGGCTGTGATTTCGACAATCCCGCCCTCTCCCAGGATCGGCTCGAACAGAATGCCCGTGGTGTTCTTGTTGACGGCGCTCTCGAGCGCCTCGATATCGTTGGGAGGCACGAACCGGATCCCTGGAATCAGCGGGGCGAAAGGCTCCCTGTACTTGGCTTGGCCTGTCACCGAAATCGACCCCAGCGTGCGTCCCCCAAAGGAATCATGCAAGGCCACGATCTCGTGCTTCGCCTCGCTCCGGGCACGGCCGTGGCCCTTGGCGATTTTCAAGGCCGCCTCGACGGCTTCGGCACCGCTGTTGCAGAAAAACGTTCTCTGCAGTCCGCTGAGAGCGGCTAGCTGTTCCGCCACCGCGCCTTGGTGCGGGTGGTAGTAGAGGTTGGAGCAATGCGTCAATGTGCCAAGTTGATCTTCGATCGCGGCGACCACGCGTGGATGGGAGTGGCCGAGGGCCATCACGCCGATGCCCGACAGGAAGTCGAGGTACCGCTGGCCTTCGGCACCGTGCAGGTAGACGCCCTCGGCTCGGCGCACGACGAGCGGGTAACGGCCGTAGTTGCGCACTACGTACTGCTGGTCCCGCGCGACGATTTGCTCGGAGTCGAAGGATAGGTTGGCGTCAGCCATCTTGAATTCAGCCTACCATTGCCTGTCGCCAAGGGATCGCTGCCCGCACCGCCGCCGTCCGCTACGCTGGTCTACTCGAACATGCCCGAACCCTTGATCCTGATCACGAACGACGACGGCATTGACGCGCCCGGCATCGTGGCCTTGGAACGGGCACTTGCTCCGCTCGGCCGGACCTGTACCGCGGCTCCGTTGACGGAGCAGAGCGCGGCCAGCCGCCGCATCACATTGCGTCGCCCGATCCGCTACGAGCGACGCGGGGAGAGCCGCTACGGAATCGAGGGCACGCCCTGCGATAGTGTCATGATGGCGGTCACTCTCTTGCTTCAAGAGACGCCCGACCTGGTTGTCTCGGGGATCAACAACGGCCCCAATCTCGGCGAGAACATCTACTATTCCGGGACCGTCGCTGCCGCGGCCGAGGGCGCCAAGTACGGCATTCCCGCCATGGCCGTTTCGGTGAACCAGCGGTCATCAATCGACTACGAGCCCTCCGCTCGCGTCGCGGCGGGACTGGTCGCGATGATCTTTGCGGAGGGACTGCCATCCGGCATTGTCCTGAACGTCAATGTTCCGGTCGGGAAAGCCGTCGGGATATCTGTTACCCGGCAGTGTTGCAAGATTTCTCGCAACTACATGGTTGAGACCCGTGATCCGATGAACCGCCCCTACTATTGGATGCACGAGGATGTGCCTCTGGAGAACGCCGAGAACGGAAGCGACTACGCGGCTATCCGCGACGGTCGGATCTCGGTTACTCCGTTGCAGTTCGATCACACCGCCCACGCGGCGATGGCAGGATTGAGCCGCGCGTTGGACGGTTTCGAGCTCGGTCCTCGCTAGGAATCGGTGCGCTTGCGAGAACGATAGTGCGAGGAGCCCCCACCCCGCCTTGCCATCGGCGCCGGCAAGGCGGAGCCCTGAGATTCCGGACGAGTGCCGTTCAGGCCTGGCCCGTGGTACTGGTCCGGCGGCCTTTCCCGAACCATTCACCTGCATGCCAGTTTCGGTTGGTCAGCCTCGATGCCGAGGCCGGAACTGCGGGTGGCGAACGCCTGAGCGGTCGCTCCGTCAATCGCGCTCGCTATCGGAACACGATCAGCTTCTCGAGGGTAATGTCCGTCCCCTGCCCGCCCTGCGGAACCTCGCCTCGAACGACCACGCGAAGCCTATGCTCCGCGTCTGGCAGGCCGAATGCGTGCCAGACGGCCTCGCTCACGCGGTTGTACGTTGAGTCGGAGTAGACGTCGACCGTGCCGTGTAGTTCCCCATCAAGATAGATGTCGGCCGTACCGCCCTTCGCCATGAGCGGACCGGAAAGGATCGCGCCGGTGCCTTGGAACGAGACTTCCGCTGCGGGGCCCTTGGTCCCCGCCGTCCGTCCCATGTAGATCGTTCTTCGCTGCCTCGCTTCAGTGCGTTCCCAATCTCCTTCGAACTGCCACCTGGCGTCCTCGACGAGGATGACCTCGTCCGGGGATCCGTAGTCGTCCCAAAGCTCCAGTTGAGCAGGCTGCGGTTCTTGCATTTTGACCAGCAATCGGTCGCCATCGAGCCGTCCTCCGTTGAGTTCGACTAGCGCGATGGCGCGGTCCTCGGTGCTCTTGACAATGGAATTGAAGTTGAAGTCGGTGTAGCTGAACTGCTTGTCTGCAATGGCGGGAATTCCGCTCTTCCACTGGTCGGGGATTCCTTCGTAACCGAGCATGACCCCGAGAATGCCGCCCGCGCTGGCTGGATTGCAATCAGAATCCTGGGCCCGCGCGCATGGCGACGACCATGGTCTTGGCGAAGTCGCGCTGGCCGTAGAGCAAGCCCAGGGCGATGTAGGCTCCGTTCAGTTTCGCGTCGATGTTGAACGGCTCGACCGAGCCTTTAGGGCATGCCTCGCGTTGATTCCACTGCTCCTCGAGCTGTTGCCAGACCTGGGTCCAGTCATTCGGATTCTGTTCATGCCATTCCAGTACGTCGGAGATCACCTGGGCGTAGGGGCTTTCGGCCGGGATGGTGGCTAGCCCAGCCCGAACGACATCCCTCGGATCGGATTGGAAGAAGGCGGCTGAGTACATGCCTGAGACGAACATGCCGCCGTAGATGCCGTCGCCGTGGTTCATGACGCGACCGACGCGCCAGCAGATATCGTTGGAGGCCTGAGGCAGGCCCGGCGCCATTAGGCCGATGAAATCGGATTCGATCTGGAAGTCGATGTCGTTGGCGTGGGCGTTGTATTTGGGTGTTCCTGAGAGCATTGCAGGCACGCCGCGTCGCAGGGCACGGCGGGCGGCCAGATTGGCGTGCCAAAGGCGGTATTCAGAATCCCGGAACATCGCCCCGAAATCGTCGGTTGTAGCCGAGAGGCCCTTCTTGTCGAGGACGGCCGCGAAGGTCATGTCGACGTACAGGTCATCGTTGCTGAGCGCGGCCCCGACACGGTCAGGCCTCCACTCCGGGAGGCTTTCTTCGGGAATGATCTGATTGTTAAACCGGAACTCGGTGGGCAGGCCGTAGCTGACGCCGATCATTTGGCCTGCCCAGCCGCCCTGGATCCGGTCGTGAAGCTCGGCGAGCGGAATGCTCTTGAGTCCAGCGGAATCGCAGCTGAGAGCGCCAACGCATAGAACCGCAGCGAAGAGATTGCGTTGGCGAGCCACCACTATGGGATCGTAACACGCCTCAAATCGCCGCAGTGCGGCCCGACTGGGCTACCAACATTCCCGCTGTGACGAGCATGTCGACGTCCCGATGGTCCGGCATTTCGCCGCCATTCTGGAGGGGCGTGCCCCTGTTCCCGCGTTGCGATCCGACGCCCCGGCCGTCGTTCTGACGGAAGACTCTAGCCTGAACTTCACGACTGTCGGATGGGTGCGCCCGGCCCATAAGTCTTTTTGTTAGAACATGTTATTGACTTCTGATGGGCCTCTGTTCCTGTATTTTTGTTTCCATGTATATTTCCGCTTGACAGGTCATGTCACCTTTTATAGAATCATTTCACAACAGTATTGTTTCCATGTAGGACCCCATGGCCTTCTACGTCGAATCCATCCCCAACCGCAACAGCCCCCCAGCCGTCCTCCTCCGCCAGGCCTGGCGCGATGGCAAGCGCATCCGCCGCAAGACGATCGCCAACCTCTCCCAATTGCCCCCCGCTTCCATCGCCGGCATTCGCACCCTGCTCAAGGGCGGCGTCGCCTTCCCCCGTCTCGACCAGGCCGTCAAGATCCGCCGTTCCCTCCCCCACGGCCATGTCGCCGCCATCCTCGGCCTCTGCCTCCAGCTCGGCCTCCCCCGCATCCTCCACCGCGCCCCCTCTCGCTCCCGCGACCTCGCTCTGGCCGCCATCGCCGCCCGCCTGCTCCGCCCCGCCTCCAAGCTCGCCACCGCCCGCAGCCTCTCCCCCGACTGCAACTCCTCTTCCCTCGGCTCCCTGCTCGCCCTCGGCCCCGTCTCCGGCAACGAACTGCTCGCCATGCTCGACTGGCTCCGCCAGCGCCAGCCCTGGATCCAGCGCAGCCTCGCCCGCCGCCACCTCCAGGACGGCACCCTGATCCTCTACGACGTCTCCTCGTCGTACTTCGAAGGCCACTGCTGCCCCCTGGCCGCCTTCGGCTACAACCGCGACGGTAAGCAGGGCAAGCGCCAGATCGTCTGCGGCCTGCTGTGCGCCGCTGACGGCTGCCCCGTGGCCGTCGAGGTGTTTGCCGGCAACACCGCCGATCCCACCACCGTCAGCACCCAGGTGCACGCGATCCGCGAGCGCTTCGGCATCTCGCGCGTCGCCCTCGCCGGGGATCGCGGCATGCTCACCACCGCCCGCATCCGCAAGGATCTCGGACCGGCCGGCCTGGACTGGGTCTCGGCTCTGAAGAGCAGCGACATCCGCCCGTTGCTCAAGCAGCCCAAGCCCCCTGCCGGGGGGGAGCCCGCTGCCACCAAGGCCCCGCTACGCCCCGCCGAGCTGGTACCCGACCAAGTGGCCGAGATCCTCAGCCCGGACTTCCCCGGCGAGCGCCTGCTGGCCTGCCTGAACCCGCGCCTGCGCGCCGAGCGCGCCCGCAAGCGCGAAGACCTGCTGCAAGCGACCGAGGCGCTCCTGGAGAAGATCGCTGCCCAGGTGCGGCGCGGCAGGAAGCCCTTGCGCGGGCGGGACGCGATCAACCGCCGCGTGGGCCGCGAGGCCAATCGCAAGAAGGTCGAGAAGCACTTCGAGATCGTCGTGACCGACGCGGAACTGCGCTGGTCGCGCAAGCAGGAGCGGATCGCGGCCGAGGCGCGGCTGGACGGCATCTATGTGGTGCGCACGAGCCTGGCAAAGGATGCGCTCGGGGCGGACGCCGCGGTGGCGGCGTACAAGAGCCTGGCGCGGGTCGAGCGGGCCTTCCGTTCGCTGAAGACGACCCAGCTGCACCTGCGGCCGGTGTACGTCTACTCCGCAGAGCACGTGCGCGGGCATGTCTTCCTGTGCATGCTGGCCTACTACGTCGAATGGCACTTGCGGCGCAAGTTGGCGCCGCTGCTGTTCGAGGACGCCGAACGCGAGGCGGCCGCGGCCCGCCGGCAGTCACCGGTCGAACCGGCGACCGTTTCCCGCGCTGCAGAGGCCAAGGCGGACACGAAGCGGACCCCGGACGGGCTGCCCGTGCAGAGCCTGCAGACCCTGCTCGACCATCTCGGATCGCTGACGCTCAATCAGGTGACGCTCCCCCAGGACGACCAGCATCAATTCCAGTTGCTGTCCAGGCCCACTCCCTTGCAGGCGAAAGCATTCGCCCTGCTGGAGGTGGATCCCGACAAGTTTGTTTCCAGTACGATGGCAGGTTGATTTCGCGTAACTGCTTGCGCTTGCTTGGATTAACCAGTAATTGGCAGATGAAGTTCAGTCTAGCCCACCCGGCGGGAGGCTTCTCTCCGAGAGATCCCTCTGAGTGAGCGGGCGTGCGCTCAAGCGATTACGCCAGCAGCGTCTTCACGATCCTGCCATGCACGTCGGTAAGGCGGAATCGCCGGCCTTGGAACTTGAAGGTCAGCTTGGTGTGATCGACGCCGAGAAGGTGCAGCATCGTAGCGTGCAGGTCGTGCACGTCGGCCGGGTTCTCGGTGATGTTGTAACTGAAATCGTCCGTCGCTCCGTAGGTCTGCCCGGGCTTGACGCCGCCACCTGCCATCCAAATCGTAAAGCACCGTGGATGGTGATCTCGACCGTACTCCGACTCGGTCAGCGTCCCCTGACAGTACACCGTCCTGCCGAACTCGCCGCCCCAGACAACCAGCGTGTCATCCAGAAGGCCCCGCTGCTTGAGGTCCTGAACCAACGCCGCCGATGCCTGGTCCGTCGCGCGGGTCTGGCGCTCAATGCCGCTCTTCAATTTGCCGTGCTGGTCCCAGCCGCGGTGGTAGAGCTGGATGAACCGCACGCCCCTCTCTGCAAGCCGTCGCGCTAGCAGGCAGTTATAGGCATAGGTGCCAGGGCGCCGCGCGTCTTCTCCGTAGAGGTCGAAGATCGGCTCCGGCTCTCCCGAAAGGTCCGTCAGTTCGGGCACCGACCGCTGCATGCGGAACGCCATTTCGTACTGGGCAATGCGCGTGACGATCTCCGGGTCCCCGTACTCCTCGTACTGCATTTTGTTGAGGCTTCCCAATGCGTCGAGGAACCTCCGGCGCCGCTCGCGGCTAATGCCGGCTGGATCCGAAAGATAAAGCACCGGGTCGCCGACGGAGCGAAACTTGACCCCTTGGTATTGCGTGGGCAGGAACCCGGAACCCCAGAGCCGGTCGTAGAGCGGCTGCCCGCCCGTGCCCTGGGTGATCATGACGACGAATGCGGGCAGGTCGCTGCTTTCGCTTCCCAAGCCGTAACTCAGCCACGCCCCCATGCTCGGGCGCCCGGCAATCTGCGCCCCGGTCTGGAGGAACGTCACCGCGGGGTCGTGATTGATTGCTTCCGTATGCATCGAGCGCACGATGCAGATGTCGTCTGCAATCCCCGCCGTGTGCGGGAGCAGGTCGCTGACCCATGCGCCGGACGATCCGTGCTGCTTGAAGCCGAATGCGGACTCGACCAGCGGGAACGTGCTCTGGGAAGCCGTCATCGTGGTCAGGCGCTGGCCCTTTCGAATGGATTCGGGCAGTTCCTGGCCACGCAGTCGGGTCAGGCCGGGTTTTGGGTCGAAAGTCTCGAGTTGCGAGGGGCCGCCGGATTGGAACAGCCAGATGACGCGTTTGGCTTTTGGCGCGAAATGCGGCAGTCCGGCCGATCCGGCACTCGGGGGCGATGCGTTCTCCGCTCCAGGGAGATCGCGTCCCAGCAGATGGGCCAAGGCGAGAGATCCCACTCCGTGGGCCGCCTTCCCGAAAAAGTGGCGCCGCGTAGCGACTGCTGCAAGCTTGCTCTCCGGTGTCATTGCTTCATGACCGCCTCGTCCAGATTGAGCACGAGGCTTGCTATCCCCGTATACGCCGCCAACTCGTGGGGATCCATTTCCGGGCTCCACGAGGAATCGCCAACCTCCAGCAGTTTTTCAGCGGCCTCCGGGTCTGCGCCGAATTCCGCTATGTAGGACTGCAGCAGGGTCTCCAGGACTTCGGATTCTGCCGGTCGCGGCGCGCGCGAGAGCACGCTGCGAAAGGTGGCCTCAATACGTTGGGCATGACCGCCGAGGTTGCTTTGCAAGATGCTCTCGGCGAGATTCCGGGCAGATTCGACGAAGGTCGGGTCGTTCATTGTGTTCAGCGCCTGCAATGGGGTGTTTGTCCTCTTGACATGCACGGTGCAGACCTCGCGGTCCGACGCGTCGAAGTTCATCATCGACGGCGGTGCAACCGTCCGTTTCCAATAGGTGTAGAGGCTTCGCCGGTACAAATCCGATCCCGAGCCGGGCTCGTAGACCTGCCCCGATACCTCTTTCCAGAGTCCGGGTGGCTGGTACGGCTTGACCGACGGGCCGCCGAGGGTGCGTTCCAGCAGGCCCGAGGCCGCCAGAGCCTGATCGCGGATTGTGGCCGCCGGCAGTCGGAACCTGGGGCCGCGCGCCAGGAGCGTGTTCTCCGGATCTCGTTCTCTCAATGCAGGGCCCGCCCGGGATGACTGCCTGTACGTGGCGCTCGACATGATTGTCTTCAACAATTGCTTGACGTCCCAGCCGGAGTCCATGAATTCGACGGCCAGCCAGTCTAGCAGTTGCTGGTTCGAGGGCGCCTCGCCCTGCGAGCCGAAGTCATCAACTGTTTTAACGATGCCAACACCGAATAGCATTTGCCAGAAGCGGTTGACAATCACTCGGGCGGTGAGAGGGTTTGAGCGACTGGCGACCCATCGAGCCAGTGCGAGGCGGTCGCCGGCATCCGCAGCCAGGCCGTTCCGAATGGATTCCGGGATTCCAGGTGGAACCGGCTCTCCGCGGGCATCGTAGCGCCCTCGGTCCAAGACGTACGCTTGCCGACGGGCGCCCTCCTGCATGACCATCACTGTTGGAATTTCCGAGCGGAATTCTTCGAGGCGCCGACGGGCTTCCCGCGACGCAAACAGCGCTCTTCGCACTTTCCGCGAGGCTCCCGAGTCCAAGAAGGCCTGGCGCAGCTTGTCCCGCTGGGGTCGGGTCCGCTGCGCCGTCGGGATTGCCGCCAATGCCGCTAGGTTCAGCGTGGAAGCCAGGGAGCGGGCCTCAGCGGGACGAAGCTCCCGGTCATACACCCGGACCTCGTCGATACGGCCGACGAAGCGGTTGTCGAGACCTCCTCCGCCTCCGATCTTCAGCGTTGCATTGCTCTTCGATGGCCAGTCCAGGTTATCGAACAGGATGTTGAGGTCTTGGTCCTCGCCACCGATATACATGCGGACGCCCTTTGCCTTGCGCTTGCCGTCATAGGTCAGCAGGACGTGCTGCCATTTTCCGGCAGCGATATCCCGCTTTGTCTCGATCCGCATGCTCAGGTCGCTCCAGCGCTGTGACATGTGCCACCACAGCTTCCCTCCGCGCACGAACAGGCCCCAGCCGCTGCCGATCGGGTTCTCGGTCATCGAGGAAACGATGGCACCGTTCGCGGCGGTCTCTGGCAGGATCCACGCCGATACGCTGACCGGATCCAGGTAGTTGAAATTACCAACTTTGCCGAGATCTGCGTACTTCGCACCGTCGAAGACCGCAGCGCCACCGATGCGGCCTTCGACGAACACGGTCGCTGCCGGCTCCGGCTCGCTGTTGCCATCGATGGAGCCGCCCGAGAACGACGCGACGCGCAGCCTGCCGTCCAATCCGGCATGAGCCGCAAGGCCCTGCCGGGGTGCCCATTCGGGCTCGGGGGAAGCGGCCAACTCGCGCTCCCATTCAGCTTGCTCGGTGTCGGCGCGGTCCGCCATCGCATCCCAGCGCTCTGCGGCCGCGGAGGCTGCGGCCTCCAGGAGGCTCAGTCGCGTTTCCTGCGGTGGGGTTGGTGCGAGTACCAGAGGATCCTCGTTCCCGAAATTCCACACCATGCCCTTCTCAGGCACGTTGTTGAAATACGAGAAGAACTGGTAGTACTCCTTTTGCGATAGAGGGTCGAACTTGTGGTCGTGGCAGCGGGCGCAAGCCAGCGTCAGGCCAAGCCAAACGGTAGCGGTAGTCTCCGTCCGGTCCGCGACGTATTCCACGCGGAACTCCTCGTTGACCGATCCTCCTTCCGCAGTCGTGCGGTGGTTTCGGTTGAATCCCGACGCGATCACTTGGTCCCTGGTTGCTCCCGGCAGCATGTCCCCTGCCAGTTGCTCGATCGTGAACCGGTCGAAGCTTACGTTGCGGTTGAACGCCCCGATCACCCAGTCACGCCAGCGCCACATCGAGCGGATTCCGTCCGTTTGGTAGCCGTTCGTGTCGGCGTATCTCGCTGCGTCAAGCCACATCGCAGCGAGATGCTCGCCGTAACGCGGCGAGGAAAGTAGGCGGTTAAGGAGTGCGTCGTATGCTTCCGGTGAGCTGTCCTTGGCGAACGCCTCCACCGCCGCTGGATCCAGTGGTAGGCCTGTCAGGTCCAGCGCGGCGCGGCGGGCTAGTGTTCGAAGTTCGGCGGGAGGCGTGAAAGTCAGGCCTTCGCCTTCGAGACGTTGCAGCACTAGCGAGTCAATCGCATTGCGCACTTGAGTGCCGTTCCCGGCGTCCGGAACCGGGGTCTTGCGCGGCGGGTCAAACGCCCAATGCCCCGTCCATACTGCGCCCTGCTCGATCCACGTTCGGAGGATCGCAATCTCATCTTCGGAGAGTGGGTCGTGACCCATGTAGGCAGGCGGCATGCGTCGGACGGGATCGTCGCTTGTGACCCGCTCGAGCAGCACGCTCGCTCCGGGCTCGCCCCGCACGACGGCGTGACCGCCTCCCGCTAGCTCATGCAGGGCCCCGAACTCGGTATCGAGGCGCAGGCCGGCTTGGCGTTGCGCTTCGTCCGGGCCGTGACAGGCATAGCATCGATCGGAAAGGATCGGCCGAATGTCATCGTTGTAGTCAATCCTTTCCGGGGCCCTCGGAGCTGCCAGGGCAGACGGCGCGGCCCATGCCGACCATGCGACAACGAAGGCGCAAAATCCGACGATTGAACACCTCTTTGACACGTCGCCATTGTATCAGCGGGCGTCTGGACCATCCGATTCGCCCTCCGTTGGAGAACCAATGACTGCACATGGTGCCAAGCGACGCGGGCTGCTCCATTGTAAGCATTCAGGTTTCGGGGCGCTACAGTTAGGCTAGCGACCGGACACACTTGACACTGGCGCGGTGTTCTGTGTAGAACGGGGGTAGTGCGGGTAGGGCTGCGCATTTTCCGTCCGCAGACGATCGCTTGGCTGCGAGAGGCATTACAGCTGGGCCAGCTGTCGCGGGCGGCCCTGGGTCGCGGGGTATGCGAGCGGGAGGACTGGCGCAACCCCAAGGGCGAGTATTGCACGGCCTCGGCGCGCAAGGTGCTGCCCGAGCTGGCCGGCCAGCTGGACCTGCCGCTGCCGCCGGCCCAGCCGGGTCCGCCCGCCTGCCGCCCGCGGTCCAGCCCGGACCCGCCCGTGCCGTCGACCGGCTTCACCGGCTCGCTGGCGGAACTCGGCGAGGTCCGCGTGCGTCTGGCCACCTCCGAGGCGGAGCGGCGGCTGTGCGCCGGACTGCTCGACCAGCACCATCCGCTGGGCCCGGGCCGGGCCCCCGGCTGTCGGCTGAGCTATCTGCTGGCAGCCGATTGCGGGCCGCTGGGCGTGCTCTCGTTCGTGGCGGCAGCGTTCCGGCTGGGGCCGCGCGATGCCTTCCTGGAGTGGGACGACCGCACGCGCGGAGCGCACATCGAGCGGATCCTCAGCAACGACCGCTTTGTGCTGGTCCCGGGCGTGCAGATCCCGAACCTGGCCTCGCACGTACTGGGGAAGACGATCAAGAGACTGGCCCGGGACTGGGAGCAGGCGCACGGAGTGCGGCCCTGGTTGGTGGAGACCTGCGTGCAAAGTTCGCGACCGGGCACGAGTTACAAGGCGGCCGGCTGGCAGTGCGTGGGACCGACGCAGGGGCGGCCGCCGGGAGCGGGCGAGGCGGTGGAGACGAAGGCGGTCTGGCTGCTGGGTTTGGATGCGAACTGGCAGCAGCAGCTGTGCCGGAAGCCGGAGCAGAAGCTGGGGCAGTACCCGGAGTTGGTGCTGGACGAGGAGGCGAACTGGGCACGGCGGGAGTACCTGCGTTCGGACCTGCCGGACGGGCGGCTGCGGCAGCGGCTGGAGCGGCTGGGGCAGAGCTGGGAGCGGCATCCGGGGGAGGATCTGCCGGCAATCTTCCCGCACCAGGGGGAGCTGCGGGCGGCGACGCGCCTTTTGCACAATGACAAGGTGCAGGATCGGGATATCTTGCAGCCGCACCGGGAGGCGTTGCTGGAGCGGGTGCAGGTGGAGTCGACAGTGTTGCTGGTACAGGACACGACGACGCTGAACTACACGAACCTGCAGGGTTGCACGAGCGGGTTGGGGCCGTTGCAGGACCGCGCGAGCAGTTCCCGGGGGCTGTTCGTGCACGCGACGGTGGGGTTCACGGAAGGCGGGCGTCCGCTGGGGGTGAGCGGGCTGGAGCGGTGGGCGCGGCCGGAGCAGGAGCCGGACCCGGAGGCGGAGCAGGAGCAGGAGAAGGAGAGCCGGCGCTGGTTGCGGGGGTTCGAGCAGGGTCAGGAGTTGGGGCGGGAGAGTCCGCAGGCGCGGGTCGTGGTGGTGGGGGACCGCGAGAGCGACATGTTCGAATTGTTCGAGCGGCAGGCGGAGCGGACGGAGGAAGCCGGGTTGCTGGTGCGGGTGCACTTGGGGCGGCAGCGCAAGGTGCGGGCGTGGGACGCGGCGTTCCGCTCGGAGATGATCCGGCCGATCGAGGCGCAGCCGGACTTCGAAGAGGCGGTGGTGACGGGCCGCAAGGTGGAGATCGAGTCGCAAGGGGGGCAGCGGGCGCGGCAGAAGCGGACGGCGGTGACGGAGATCCGGATCGGGCGGGTGGAGTTGCTGCCGCCGAAGGGGCGGGCCGGAGCGGTGGCGCCGGTGCCGGTGTGGCTGGTGCGGGTGCTGGAGCCGGACCCGCCGGCGGGGGAGGAGGCGTTGGAGTGGCTGCTGCTGTCGAGTGAGGGGGGGCGGACAGCGCAGTGGGCGGAGCGCATCGTGAGCTGGTACGAGCGGCGCTGGGGGATCGAGGAGTATTTCCGGCTGCTCAAGACGGGGACGCGGATCGAGGACCGGCGGTTGCGGGACGCGGAGGCGCTGGGCAAGTGCCTGGTGTTCGACGCGATCACGGCCTGGCGGGTGTTCAGCCTGGACCGCTACGCCCGGGACGCGCCGGACACGCCGGCGGAGGAGGTGCTCACGGCGGACGAGATGGCCGTGATCGAGGGCGTGACGGAGACGGAGCGGTTGCGGCCGCCGCGGGAGCGGGGCCAGCCGGTGGGACCGGGCATTCGCAGTTGGGTCGTGCTGCTGGCGCGCATGCGGGGCTGGCGTCCGAAGAAGCACCGGGAACTGCCGGGGAACGAGGTGCTGTGGAAGGCGTACCAGCAACTGCAAACGATGGTGCGCTATCGGCAGGCGCTGCGAGGACCGCCGTAGCAGCCCGCGCCGGGGTGGGCGGGGAGTGTCTGGTGGAACGGCATCCGCCGGTTCTCCGCAGGGGGCCGTCAGGGGGGAGTGCAGAACTCTTCCATGGAGGCACTGTCGTGGGCAGCAGGGAAGCTTCTCGGCAGGGCTTGATGCGTGTGCCGTGTCGGGAACACCTTGGCGCAGCTCGAAGTCTGCCCGCTGTTCCCCGGTGATCCGTTTTCCCAACCAATGCGTGACGGCCGAATGGGACCCATTCGCAACGCAATGACCGGAATGGCAACGCTGGCCGTGCAGCCCCAACCCGGTTCCGCCCGATGCGTGCGTCTGTCGTGCTGCGCTGGTCTCCCTCGTCTCGCCCCCCAGTATGCGGGCGGCCCATCCGGCACCATCAAGACCGAATGTGAGCATCAATCCACGATTGCCTCGAAACTTCCAGCATCAACTATGTCCGGTCGCTAGACAGTTAGGCTCTGCCGCAGAACCACGAGAGTAGCGCAGAGGCAGGCGAACCGGATTTCGTCGGCAACCTCAACGCTGAGGCAAGGAGTTCCGGGGCAGCCGGAGGAGCAACCGGTCGGCGTCGGTGGAGCGGGTGGATGGCGTCGGGCAGGGCTCGATGGGCAAGCAAGAAAATATCGGCTGCGCACTTGACTTTGCCTCGGCAACCTTGCCATCGTAGGAGAAGTCCAGCAAGAAAGGACAGCCAGTCGGGGGGCGGCCCGCGTGCGCTCGCTGTGAGCAACTCCAACGCGCACTCGGGCGGTCAGCCCGGTCGTTATGGGCAGGACGAAGTCCAGCAAGAAAGGACAGCCAGTCGGGGGGCGGCCCGCGTGCGCTCGCTTGAGCAACTCCAACGCGCACTCGACGCTGCACAGTCCGACTTGCAGGCTGCGCAGGAACGGGAGGCTGGGCTGCAAGCCCAGCTGGCGAACCTGCAACGGTCGCTGTTCGGACGCAAGAGCGAGGCCACGCCAGCGGGCGGGGACGACCCGTCCGCCACGGCGACAGTCGCTGCCGACCCGTCGGCCGACGAGACAGCGGCCGGGGAAACGCCCGCGCCGGATCCGTCCGCGAGCAAGGATCCGGCGGTCCGGCCGCGCAGGAAGCGCGGGCGGGAACCGGGTTCGCCGACCCCGCCGCGCGAGCAGCGGCCCGACCTGCCCGTGGTGTTCGAGTGGCTGGACGTGCCCGCGCAGGAGCGCCGCTGTCCGGACTGCGGCACCGCCTACGTGCCGTGCGGGCACAAGATCAGCTGGTTGTACGAGATGGTCTGGAACGCGCTGGTGCGCAAGGTGGTGCGCCAGCGCTATGGTCCGGACTGCGACTGTTGCTCAGCCCGGCCGGTGATCGCCCCGCCGGCTCCCCGGCTGGGCACCAGCCAGTTGGGCACCAGTGTGTGGGCCTGGTGTCTGGTCCAGGTCTACGCGCTGTTCCGTCCGCAGGCGGCGGTCGCCCGGGATCTGGCGGCACTGGGGCTGCGCGTGCCGCAGTCGACGCTGTCGACGGGGCTGCGGCGGCTCGCGCATCTGTTCGAACCGCTGGATGCGGCGATCGGAGAGTATCAACAGCAGCAGCCGGTGGCCCAGGCCGACGAGACCTCCTGGCCGGTGCAGTGGCTGGCCACGAGCGAGAGCGACAACAAGGATCCGCCTCCCCGCGGGCGACCCAAGCCGAAGTTCTGGCTGTGGGCCTGTCTGGCCGGCGACACGGTCCGCATGCGGATCCTGCCGACCCGGGGCCTGGACTCCGCCCGGCAATTGCTCGATTCGTTGGTCGGCCAGGGCGGGTTGATCGTGCTGGTGTGTGACTGCTACAGCACGTACAAGGCCTTTGCCAAGCAGTTTCCGAACCTGGTGGTGCTCTCCCATTGCTGGGTGCATATCCGCCGCAATTTCGTGCGGGCCGGCACCGGTCACCCGGAACTCAAGGCGTGGGCACAGGAGTGGGTCGAGCGCATCGGCGAATTGTTCCAGCTGAACCGACAGCGGCTCCAGCAGTGGGATCGGCAGCAACCGCTGGAGCGGCAAAGCGGGGCGTTCCAGGCGCTCCAGCAGCAGTTGCAAGCGCGGGTGGAAGAGTTGTTCGAGCGCGCCCGGGAAGAGGGCGGGGATCGCAAGCTCGACTGGATTCTGCTCGACCAGGTGGGCCAAGGCCGCAGCCAGCACGGTGCCGAGTTGGCCCGTGTGGATGCGCAAGGACGGGCCTTGGGGGCCTTGCTGAGTCACCGGGAATCGCTGAGCCGCTTCGTGGCGGACCCGCGCATCCCGCTCGACAACAATTTGTCGGAGCGGGTTCTGCGGGGGCCGGTCATCGCCCGCTATACCAGCTTCGGCTCGGGCGGGCCGGACGGTGCGCGAGCGGCGGGTCTGCTGTTCGGCGTACTCGCGACCGTGCGCCTGGCGGGCCTGAACCCGTATACCTGGATGCTGGACTGGCTGGCGGCCTGTGCCCGCCATGGCAACAAGGCCCCGCAACAGCTCGATCCCTGGCTGCCGTGGCGCCTGAGCGAGCAGCGTCGGGAACAACTCAGCAAGGCCCCGCTGGACTGGATCCCGTCTGTCGCCAGCAGCGGGGACACCGAGCTGGACAAGGCGGCCTGAATGGCCCGTTCCGCCGCCGCGCTGGACCCGCGCATCGTGCGGCTGGCCTCGACCACCTTCTGCGGCCACCGCCTGCGACGGAGCCAGATTGCGGACATCCAGGAGATCGTCACCAGCTTGCCCCTGCTGAGCCGCACCGAACTGGGCCACACCGTCTGCGAGCACCTGCGGTGGCAGACCCCTCGTGGCAGCAACCGCATCCAACTGGCGATGTGTCTGCTGGAGGAACTCGAACGGCTCTCGATCCTGGCCCTGCCCGCCCGCCAAGGCCCCGGACGGGGCCGCCAAGGGCCCCTCTCGCTGGGCGACCGCAGTGCGCCCCAAGCCCCGCTCGACGGCCCCCTGCCACAGCTCGAGCCGCTGCGCTTGCGGCTCGTGAGCGGCCGCGATGAGGCCGCCCTGGGGAACGAATTCCTCGCACGCTACCATCCACTGGGCTATCGCCAGCCCATCGGCTCCCACCTGCGCTACTTCCTCGCAGACCGTCAGGGGCGCCTGCTGGGCTGCCTGCTGTACGACTTCGCCGCCCGCTACCTGCCGGTGCGGGACCGCTGGATCGGCTGGCAGGACCAGCCCCACCGGCCGCTGGAGCGGGTTGTGCGGCAAGCCCGTTTCCTGCTGTTTCCCTGGGTGCGCGTGCCATGCCTGGCGTCGAAGGTCCTGGGGCTGAGCTTGCGCCAGCTGGCCGCGGACTGGCAGCGCGTCCATGGCGTGCTGCCCGTGCTGGTCGAAACCTATGTCAGCGACCAGCACAAGGGAACCTGCTACCGGGCCTCGAACTGGCACTATCTGGGACAGACCCAGGCGCGCGGTGCCTGGGGCACGGCGCCAGCGAAGACGCCCAAGGCGGTCTTCGTGTATCCGCTGCAGCGGGACTGGCAGACGGTCCTGCTCGGACCAACACGCCCTGCGCGCTCCCGCTAGATGCCCGCCTCCTCGGGCATCCCCAACATCGGCTCAGCCGACCTCCGCCTCGCCATCTGAACGCTTACGTTGCAGGTTCGCCAGCTGGGCTTGCAGCTCGGCCTCCCGTTCCTGCGCAGCCTGCATGTCGGACTGTGCAGCGTCGAGTTCGCGTTGGAGTTGCTCACAGTGAGCGCACGCGGGCCGCCCCCCGACTGGCTGTCCTTTCTTGCTGCACTTCGTCCTGCCCACAACGACCGGGCTGACCGCCCGATCCTACGATGGCAAGGTTGCCGAGGCCAAGTCAATGTCCAGTGCTCAGCCGATCTTCTGCTTGCCCATCGAGCCCTGCCCGACGCCATCCACCCGCTCCACCGACGCCGACCGGTTGCTCCTCCGGCTACCCCGGAACTCCTTTGCCTCAGCGTTGCGGTTGCCGACGAAATCCGGTTCGCCTGCCTCTGCGCTACTCTCGTGGTTCTGCGGCAGAGCCTAACTGTAGCGCCCCGAAACCTGAATGGTTACGCTCCATTCGTGCCATCGAGAGTAGGAGAAGGCGATTTTCGGGGCCATGTTATGGTGAGGCGAGATCCAGAGAGTTGATTTGATTCGAGCAGTTTGATCCGGAAGGTTTTTTGGATTTTGTAATGTCCCGAACCAGGGTTCCGAGAGCCGGATTCCGGCATAATTTCGGATTGACTACGCAGCAGGCAACTTATGAACCCAAGAGTCCGGAAAAGGCAATCCAGCTTGCGTTGGGGCGTCGAGCAGCGTTTGGAGTTCATCGAATTCCGGCTGTTTTGGGAGGGGCGGCTGAACCGTTCGGACCTAATGCACGTTTTCGGAGTTTCCGTAAACCAAGCGTCGGCAGACCTGAATCGGTACCTCAAGCTCGCTCCCGAGAACATGCTCTACGATCGGAGCGAACGCGCGTATTTGCGGAGTCCGGTGTTCTTGCCCGTCTTTCGGGGTCTTGACTCTGACCTGTATCTGAACCAGCTCCGGTCGGTCGCCGAAGGCGTGCTGGCTCGCGAGAGCGCTTGGATCAAGGAGTATCCGGCATACGACGGAGCCCGGTCGCCAAAGCGCATTGTCAACGCACGGACACTGCGGCTCGTTCTCGAGGTCCTGCGCGGAGGGCGAGCGGTCGAGGTCCGCTATCAGTCCCTGTCGCATCCCCTTCCGCGCTGGCGCTGGATTGCGCCGCACGCGATCGGATTCGACGGGTTCCGCTGGCATGTGCGGGCGTGCTGCGAGGAAAGCGGGCAATTCAAGGACTTTTTGGTCGCGAGGATCATCGAGACGAGGGCCACCAAGGCATCTGGCTCCGATCCCCAGCTAGACCGTGACTGGCACGAGTACAGCGAGATTGTGATCGGTCCCAATCCACGCCTGTCGGAGTCTCAGAGACAGGTCGTTGCACTTGACTACGGGATGCAGGATGGTCAAGTGACCCTGCGCGTCCGCCGCGCGCTGTTGTACTACACGATCAAGCGCTTGGGCCTTGGTGAAGAAGGTCTGGCCAGAGCCCCCGAGCAGCAGCATATCGTCCTCTTGAACCGAGAGGAAATCGATTTGAAGGTACCGTCCGAAGACGAACGGGAAAAAGCCTGACCGACATAGCGTTGTCGTTTTGGAGCAACATTCCGAGCAGGAGCCCGGGCACGGACGGATTTTCTTCGGAATATCCTGCCTGGCAGAGAATCTTGTCCTATAATTGATTTGCGTTGCAGTACCAGTGCGCGCGACTTTAGTTTCATGGCCACTCATTTTCCCGCCCCTGCGACTCCGGAACCGAAGGGCCCGCCGGATATAGCAAGGCCAATTCCTGCACCTCCTCAGCCGCGCCGGTCGTTGAAGCCAAGCCCGTGGCTCACGACCGGTCTATGCGTCGTGGCCGGCGTCGTCACCGCGTTGATGATATGGGCGCTGAGTAGCCGCGAATCCGCTATGACGTCGGGACAGGGATCCGCTCAGCTGCGGACAGCCGCCGCTACATTCGGCGAGTTCACGAAGTCTTTGCGCATTGGCGGCACCGTTCAGACTCTGCAATACGCGGCAATTCGAGCCCCGAAATTGCGGGGGCCGAGAGATTCCGGCAGTTCCCAACTCACCCTCGCCATGCTGGCGGAGGCCGGAACCGTTATTCCAGCCGGTACCGTGGTTGCGGAGTTCGACTTGCAGTGGCTGGTGGACCATATCAGTGATCGCGAGTCGGCGCAGACCGTGGCCGAGTCGAATGCCAGGAAGCGTGAGTCGGAGATCGCGATCCTCGAGGAGACCGAACGGCAGGCGCGCCTCGCAGCCAAGGCCGAGGCCGACAAGGCGGCTCTCGATGTCGGGACTGCCGAGGTGCGGTCCAAGATCGAAGCCGAGATCCTGCGGAATGTCGCTCACGAGGCTACCGCAACATGGAAGCAACTGGAGCACGAGGGTCAATTCTTGGAGATCGTGCACGGTGCGGATCTCCGCGTGGAGGACTTGAAAGTCCGAGAGGAGGAACTGCACACCGAGCGCCATCTGCGCGACTTGGAGCGGCTGCAGGTGAAGACCCCGATTCCGGGCATGGTGGTGCACGAGGCGATGTACAAGGGGGGTGGCCAGTACGCCCAGACGAAGCCTGGCGACCAAGTCTATCCCGGCACTCTGTTCATGCGTATCGTTGATGTTTCCAAAATGGTCATCGGTGCCAGTGTGAATCAAGTCGACGCGCAGACAATCAGAACCGGCGACAAGGCGCTCATCGAACTTGACGCGTACCCCGGCGAGCGCTTCGCGGGTCACGTTGTAGACATCGGCGCCGTCGCCAGTGCGTCATCCGGGGGGTCGAGATACGGCCGTGGCGGTCCCAACCCTTTTCTTAATCAGATCCCGGTTCGGATCTTGATCGAATCGAAGGATGACCGTATTCTGCCCGATCTGTCGGCCAGCGCCGATATCTTGCATTCGAGTCCGAGGTCAGGCGTGATCGTGCCTCGGGAGGCGATTCGATCCGAGCCCGGGGCCGATGGACGCCAGTTCGTCCATGTCGCAGCGAACGGGACGTATCACAAGCGTCCGGTGCAGGTACAGGACATCAATGACACGGAGGCGTTGGTCGCTTCGGGCCTGGATTCCGGAGAGGAAGTGCTCCTCACGACCCTGCCCCAGGATCAGGACAACACCTAGCTGGATGGACTTGCGGTCCTGGATCCAGGTTGCCCGATCGGGCCGGACCGGCGGCTGAAGTCACATGCTATCCTAACGATATCGGTTGATGGCCGGTCGTCTAACGGTAGGACACGTGCCTTTGGAGCCCGTTGTGGAGGTTCGAATCCTCCCCGGCCAGCCACAGTTTCGGACCGAGCGCCTTAGTCGATGCTGAAGGTGGGGTTGACTGGCGGTTTGGCGAGCGGCAAGAGCTTCGCCGCAGCTGAATTCGCCCGGTTGGGTTGCGCCGTCCTAGAGGCGGACAAGCTGGGCCACCAGATTCTGGCGGACGACATGGAGGCGCGGGCGGAAGTTGTCGCCGAATTCGGCACGGGTATTCTTGCGCAAGGCGGAACCATTGACCGCAAGGCGCTGGCTGCCATCGTATTCTCGGATACCGGCAGGCTCGAGCGTCTCAACGCAATCGTCCACCCGCGTGTCTTCGACCGCATCGAAGGGTTCTTCCGCGAGGTTGATCAGCAGGCGCCGAATTTTGTGGCGATGGTCGAGGCGGCGGTCATGATCGAGTCGGGCAGCTACAAGCGCTACCAGCGGCTCGTGTTGGCCGCGTGCCCGCGTGATGCGCAGATCGAACGCTTTGTGCTGCGCAATGGCGGCTCGCGCGCCGACGCGGAATCGAGAATCGACCGGCAGATGCCGTTGTCGGAAAAGCGCCTCTACGCCCACTACGTGATCGATACCGGCGGCACGGAAGAGCAGACAATCGGCCAGGTCCGTGACATTTTTGAAAAGCTCCGAGGTGAAGCTGCGAAGTCTTCAGGCCCGATGGTCAATTGAGGGAAATGCGCGAATCGAATTGGTGGGCCTTCCGTCCTGTCGCTCTGGCTGTCGCGCTGCTCATTGGAATCGTCATCTGGACGCCGTGGCCCAACTCTTCCGGGCCACCCGCCCCGATGGTCTTGGAAGAGCCTTTTTGGACCGAAGCGGACTCGACCTTGACAGGCGAGGAACTCTCGAACATCGAGATATATCGGCGGGCAAGTCCGGCGACCGTGCATATCACGAGCACCGTCTTGCACCGCAATTGGTTCTTGGATGTCTATCCTAGCGAATCGTCCGGTTCAGGTTTCTTGGTGGACGCTGAAGGGCGGATTCTCACCAACTACCATGTGATCCAAGGCAGCGCCGAACTCGAAGTAACTCCATTGACGGAGGGGGGCGGAGGCACACGGTACAAGGCCGTGGTCCTGGCGACGGACCCCGCCAATGACTTAGCGCTGATCCAGATTCAGCCGGAAGAACCCCTGCCATTCCTGACCCTGGGTGATTCTGACGGGGTGCAGGTCGGCCAGAAAGTGCTGGCGATCGGCAACCCATTCGGCCTCCAAGGCACCCTCACGACAGGAGTCGTGAGTTCGACCGGACGGTCCATTCAAGATCGCAGCGGAATTCTGGAGGACTTGATCCAGACGGATGCGGCTATCAATCCCGGCAACAGCGGTGGCCCGCTACTTGATTCGAGCGGCAACGTCATCGGCGTAAACACCGCGATCTACGGCCCCAGCGGCAATATCGGAATTGGCTTCGCGATGCCGATCAGTCGTGCCACGGGGTTGCTGCGGTTCGTTAAGGGTGGTGCCCAGCCACCACAGGACCTGGGGATCGAGGGACTCTTCCTCCCGGAGCGGTGGTCGCGTGCCCTGCGCCTGCCGTCAACGGGGTACCTGGTGACGGATGTCGGCCGCGGGTCGGCCGCTGAGTCCGCCGGTCTGCGTGGGGCGGATCGTGAAGTGAGGGCCGGAAACTACCGGATCCCTTGGGGTGGCGACTTCATCGTCGCCGTGGACGGAGTGGCGATTTCTGATCGGAACAAGCTGCGCGAGGCCTTGGCGCTGAAGCTTTCCGGGGATACTGTCTTGCTGACAATTCTCCGCCAAGGCGAGGAATTGGAACTCGCTGTGAAACTGCTTCCCGGGGAAGCTGGCGTGCAACTTTGACCGGGACCGAGAGACCGGCGGCGTGCGCCGTCCAAGCATCCCCGTGACAGATTGTCCGGTCGGTCTACGAGGTGCTCCGGACGGGAATCCAGCCGGTCCCGCGATGGCCGAAATCGAACCTGTCGGGATGCAGGATCTCGGCTAGAATCTCGACGGTCTCCGCTAAGCGAGGTCCGGGTCGGTTGAAGAACTGGTTGCCGTCTCCGATATAGACTCTGCCTGACTGCACGGCGCGGAGGTCTAGCCAGCCGGGTTGACGCTCGAGGATCGGCATATCCTTCCGCGTCCTGTCGATGTCGAGTCCGCACGGCGATAGCAGGATCACGTCCGGGTCGGCCTTGACAAGACTCTCCATGGTCATCTGCGGAGAATGCTCGCCGCGTCGTCCGAACAGGCAGCGGCCGCCGGCCATGTCGATGAGTTCCGGCATCCAGTTCCCTACCGCCATCAGCGGGTCGGTCCATTCAATCGCCGCGATCGAGGGCCGGGACCGCAACGAGTTCGTTCGAACCGCGATGGAGGTGACCCGGGCTTGCAGGTCCGCCACTAGCTTGTTGCCGGCGGGCGCGTCTCCAAGGGCAGCTGCGACGCTTCGGAAGTCATCCCACACATCCGCCATCGCATTCGGTTGGAGGGGCACGATGCACGGTTGGTAGCCGGCGACCCGCGCGACCGAGGCTTTCACATCCCGCAAGCTTACGGCACAGACCTCGCACTGAGTTTGCGTGATGATGTGGGTAGGGCGCAGTTTTCGGAGTTGCTCGGTCGAAATTTCGTATACGCCCAGCGCATCAAGCGCAGTAGCTTCCCGGAGCAGTTGCTTGACTTGCTCGTCGATACGGCGGCTTGATTCGCCGGGGTCCAAGCGCGGGGCTGTCACCTGTGGCAATGACATGACATCCGCGGGGTAATCACATTCGTGGGAGCGTCCCACGAGTGCTGCTCGGTACCCTAGCGCGCAGACAATCTCCGTCGCGCTGGCGATTAGCGTCAGGACACGCAACTCGCTGCTAGATTCCAATTCCCAAGTGTACTGCACGGTGGAATCGCTCGGATTCAGCGAGTTCCAGGTACCTGCAGAGTGGTGTCGCGGCCCATAAGACGAAGCCCCGGGGCTCCGTGCGAGGGTCAGCGAGACGCTGTTGGGACCCCGCGACGGGGTCCGGTTTTGCTGTAACGCACGTGTCGCCAAGTCGCAATGGCAAGGTAACCGAGGCGTCACTGGATTGCCACATTTGGCGATTAGAGTCAAGTTTCACAAGTTCAACGCGGCAGCGTTGGGAGCAGGAGACAAATGGCTACACAAGCAATCTTTCCAAGCGGTGATGTTGGTTTTGAAGGGAGTGAGCCTCGTCGCGACACCGGTGACACGCTCGATGATGTGCTTTCGAGGCGAATCCAGCGTCGCTCCCTCTTGAAGGGCGGTGCATTGGCACCGTTGTTCTATATTGGCTCAGTCGCGAACCTCAATGGTCAGGAAGCCTCATCGCAATTGACCTTCTCTCCGATCCAGGGGAGCGCCGATGACGAAATCGCAGTGCCCGACGGCTACAAGTGGGAGCCGCTGGCTGCTTGGGGGCAGCCGATCAACGCGTCAGCTCCGGATTTCGACCCGTTCAACCTCGACCCTTGGGCCCAAGAACAACAAGTAGGCTATAACTGCGATTTTGTCGCTTGGTTCGACAACATATACGGATCCGGCGTGGTTGGTATCAACCACGAATACACCAATCCCGAGTTGATGTTCCCCAACTACTCTGCTGACCACGCTGACCGGCGGCAGGTGGACTACGAGATCGCGGCCCACGGTGTGTCGATGCTCGCGGTCGTGCCCAAGCCCGCTGCCCAGGGAGGTGGCTACCGGCACTACCGCCATAACATCCTGAACCGCCGGATCCATGGTGAGACCCCAATTCTCCTAACCGGTCCGGTTGCGGGCCATCCACTGTTGATGACTTCGTCGGACCCTAGTGGAATAGCCGTCAAGGGGACCTTGAACAACTGCGGAGGAGGTGTCACTCCGTGGGGGACCTACCTGACCGCCGAAGAGAACTTTGACCAGTACTTTGCCAATAACAACGGCGTCATGCACGAGATGGCCAAGGCCGCCAACACCCACTTCGGAGTCAGGGACGAAGGGGGCCGCCGCCCGTGGTCGAGATTCCACCGGCGCTTTGATCTCAACTACGAGCCAAACGAAATCAACAAGTTCGGCTGGGTTGTCGAGATCGACCCGCTCGGTCCGTACACGATACCGAAGAAGCGCACGGCACTGGGCCGTTTCAAGCACGAGGCCGCTGCAACGACATTGTCGGCCGCGGGAAACGCCGTTGTGTATTCAGGCGACGACGCCCGTTTCGAATACGTCTACAAGTTTGTCTCGACTGGCACTTACGACGGAAACAAGAGAAACGCGAGCACGTTGTTGGATAGTGGCACGTTGCATGTAGCCAAATTCAATGATGACGGTTCCGGGGACTGGATGCCGCTTGTGCATGGAGAGGGGCCGCTCGACATGTCGAACGGATTCGCCAGCCAGGCCGATATCCTGCTGTTCCCGAGGCAGGCGGCAGACTTGCTCGGAGCGACCCAGATGGATCGCCCTGAAGACGTCGACATCAATCCCGTCACGGGCAAGGTGTATGTTGCGCTAACCAACAACACGCGAAGGACAGCCGGTTCGGAGGACGCCGCGAACCCGCGCGCTCCCAATCCGATGGGGCACATAGTCGAGATCACCGAAGCGGGGGACGACAACGGCGCGACACGGTTCAATTGGGAAATCTTCATGCTGTGCGGAGATCCGGCGGACGAGACTCAGGGAGCTTACTTCGCCGGATTCGACACGAGCCGAGTGAGCAAGATCGCGAACCCTGACAACTTGGCGTTCGACAAGAATGGCAATCTGCTGATCGCGACGGACGGCCAGCCTCGCACGGTTGGGATCAATGACGGTGTCTTTTTCGTGCCGACCGAGGGCCCTGAGCGTGGTTTCAACCGTCAGATCTTCAGTGGAATTGTCGGGGCGGAGTGCGCCTCCGTGATCATCAACACGGCCCAAGATCTCATGCTGGTCTCGATTCAGCACCCCGGCGAAGGCGGAACGCGTTTGGAGCGGGTGTCCTCTTTCGGAGGGGACCCCGTCAACCGGCCAACTGTCGTAGCAGTCACCAGGACGGAACCGCCGAATCGCATCGGCGCCTGAGACAGGGTCTGCTGTGGGATCTGATGGGGCCGGACGGCGGCAGTGCCGTCGTCCGGCCAGGCTTCGATGAACCCGTCGAACCGACAGCGGCAAGCACTTCTGCGCGACCAATCCGTCCCGCTCGTAGCTGGTGCTCTTCTTGCTGCGTCGCGCCAGTTGGTCGAGAAGATTGCGGCCCTTCTAATCAGTTGTCCCGAACGAAGTCAGCAACTGGCGGCAGGTTCCTGACGATCGGTGATTCGCAGTCGCTGCCAACTGCAGGACGCGCGTTGACTTTGTCGCCCCCAGTTATGGTCGCGAGCAGTACAGCGTGCTCAGCAGCGGACCATCGGCCCTGTCTCGGACAAATCGATTGACCGCTGGCACTACCGGTGGCCAAGGGCCTGCGCAGGGCTGTACCATGCCAAGTATGACCCGCTCCGAATTCCTGAGCCTCCTAGCTGCCGGCGGAGCTGCCAACGCCGTGTTTCGGCCACCGGCCGCGAGTGCCGCGAAGACCCGCAAGCTGGTCTTGATCGCGGGCAGTCCGAGCCATCCGCCGGGCATGCACGAGTTTCGGGCCGGCTCGCTCCTGCTCGAGAAGCGGTTGACGCAATTGCCGATGCTCTCAGTGGAACGCCACGACGGAGGCTGGGTCGAAGACGTAGCAACCCTTGACGACGCGGATGCGATCGTGATCTATTCCGACGGCGGACGCAAGCATCCTCTGGCCGACGAGGGTCGTCTAGCCATCATGGAAAGGCAGATTCGCCGCGGTGTCGGGCTGGGGTGCATGCACTACGGCGTCGAGGTGCTGCGGGACGACGCCGGCGAGGAGTTCAAGCGCTGGCTAGGCGGCTACTACGAGCACGAGTGGTCGTGCAATCCAATCTGGAAGCCATCGTTTCAGAGTTTTCTCGACCATCCGGTGAGCAACGGGGTGCGGCCGTTTTCGGTCGAGGACGAGTGGTACTTCAATATGCGCTTCCAGGATGGATTCGACGCATCGTCCCACAAGGTGGTTGGAGGCGCTGTCTTCACGCCGATCCTGGTTGCCAAGCCGAGCGACGAGACTCGCGACGGCCCGTATGTTTTCCCCAAAGGTCCTTATCCGCACATTCAAGCCGACAAGGGCCGCGAGGAAACGATGCTTTGGACCTTGGAGCGGCCGGATGGCGGGCGGGGCTTCGGCTTCACGGGAGGCCATTTCCATCGCAATTGGCAGAACGACGAGTACCGCAAGGTTGTGATGAATGCCATCTGCTGGTTGAGTGGCCTCAGCGTGCCCGAGTTGGGAGTCGGCTCGTCTTCGGTAACGGATGCGGAACTAGAGCGGAATCTCGACCCGAAGCCCCCCCGGAAAGCCTAGCCAATCTCCATCTCCCGCGGGAGCGAACCGGCGGTGCCGACAACCCGCTTCGGATGCCTTGCCGATTTGGCCGGCTCAATCCGCCGATCTCGGACTGACTGGGAAGAAGCCCAGTGGAACTCTACACCCCGGCTCCCAGTGCCTGTCGCGGCCTGCCGGAGCTGCCTGCCCCTTCCCCGACAAGGAGGTTCTCGTGACCCACTGCGGCCGCATCTGCATGCGCCGCAAGAAGATCAGCATCTCAACCGTGATGGCCGGCCAGCGGCTCGGCTTCAAGGAGGCCGATAACGCGACCTGGCTCGTCAGCTTCATGCACCATGACCTGGGTTATATTGACTTGGAGTAGAAAGCCCTGCAAACCATCGACAACCCGTTCGGCGCGGGGTTGTCACCCCTGTCTTAGGTACCTTCTGTCACCTATGTCTCCGGGCCGGAGCCCCGGGATAGATGGTCGGGGCGGAGGGATTCGAACCCCCGACTTCCTGCTCCCAAAGCAGGCGCGCTACCAGACTGCGCCACGCCCCGACGGCTTCCCTCATTGTAGAGGGAGATGCAGTATGCCCGGACCGGCTAGTTGAAGTCCAGCCTGACGCCGCGCGCTTCGAGGAGTTCGCCTGTCGCCTGCAGCAATGCGACAACCGCTTGGCGGTAGCCAATTGATTCCTGCAACAAGTCCGCCTGGCTCTGGACGAGGTCGTCCTGGGCATCCAGCACGATAAAGGCCGTGCTCACGCCGAGGTCGTACTTCAGCGTTTCCGCGTCAAGGCGCTTTTGGGAGTAGTCGAGGGCGACAGCGGCTTGCTGAATCGCGGCCTTGCTCAGTTCGACTCCCGCGATGGCATTGAGCACATCCAGGCGGATCCCTTGCTCGAGAGATCGCAGCTGGTACATATTGCGTTTCTTCTGGATGAGTGTGTTCGCCAAGTTCACGGCAGCTCTCCGGTCACGCAACGGAAGGTTGAGGGTGACCCCAACGCTGTAGGTAGGGAACGAGAATTGCAGCAGCTGGTTCATCGCGGCAGGGAACCCGCCTGGTGCAAGCAGCAGCCTGGAGCCGCCGCCAACCAGTGAGTTCTCGTAGAGATTGCCGCCGAGTCCCGTCGCGCTATAGATGGCGTTCACGGACAGGTCTGGCCGCTGAGCGTTCGTGAAGCGCTTGATGTTGTAGTCGTCGATCTCCAAGGTCTTTCTCTGCTGCAGCACCTCGGGGCGCATCAGTAGCGCTTTTCTCAGCGTCTCTTCCGCCTCGTAGGTCGCCATGTACAAAGGCGGGTCCGCGGACTCCGTTAGCACGAGCGGCAGGTTGCGGATTTCCGGATGCAGATCCGCGGCGATCTGGCGGCGCACGCGGTCTTCGGCTTGCTGCAGGCGGTAGCGCGCGCGCGTCACGCCGACTTGCGCGTTGGCGAAGTTCTGCTCGGGCTGGAAGATATCCAGCTCTGAGATCGCCCCGAGTTCGAGCTCTCGCCTCGAGCGTTCCAGGAACTGGCGGCGGAGCTCCAAGTTATTCTCCTGGACGGTCAGCGCCTCGCGATTCGAGACGACCTGCCAGTACGTATTCTCCGATTGCGCGATGAGCGCGAGAACGCGTTGCAGTGCCTGCGACCGGCTGCTCTCGTAACGCGAGCGCGCGATCATGATTGGGATGCGCTGGATTCCCCGGCCGCGGTCGCGCAGCAATGGCTGCGTGATTCGGAATTGCAGCGTATCTTGGATTGACGGGTTGAAGGTGCGGAACGAACTGCTGCTTGCTGACTTCAGGCCGGTGAAGCTGACCTGGTAATTCAGTCCCGTGTCGAGCGTCTGCCGGTAGGTGAAGCCGCCGTTCTGCCGCAGCGAACTCACCACATCACCGCCTTGCAGGACGTCCTGCGAAGGGTTCGCCGAGCGGTTGGCGTTGAAGTTTAGCGTCAGGCTGGGATCGAACGGGCTGAACGCACTCTGGATCGAGTTCTCCTGCTCCAGCACGTTGAGCTTCTGGATCTGGACGTCGGGGTGGTTGGCCATCACCAGTTCCAGATAATCGCGCAAGCCCAGTTCCAGCTTGCCGTCGACAATCATGTCCTCGAGGTTCCCCGCAATGTCGATCTCGACTGCATAGGGTGCCGATTGCCATTGCTCACGGAAGTACGCGCCGTCCGGGAATGTCGCGAATTGGGCCTCCGTCGGCGACACGACCAGCAGGAGCGTTCCGGCGGCCGCGATCAGGGTAGTCTTGATGGCGAATGTCTTTTGAGCACTATTCATAGCGGATGGCCTCAATTGGATCAAGCTTGGCCGCCTGCATGGCGGGATAGATGCCGAACAGCAGGCCGATGAACACCGAGACGCCGAACGACACCACGATCGAGATCACCGTGACTACTGTTGCCCAGCCGGCGATCACGGCGATGACCTTCGAACCCCCGAAACCTGTCGCGATACCGATCAACCCGCCTAGGATCGAGATCAACACCGCCTCGATCAGGAACTGCCGGACAATGTCTTTCTGGCGTGCGCCGATGGCCCGGCGGATGCCGATTTCGCGCGTGCGCTCGAGTACCGTCGCGAGCATGATGTTCATGATGCCAATGCCGCCCACCAGCAACGAAATGCCAGCGATGCAGATCATGACGATCTGAAACACGAATTGCTGCTGCTCCCGCTGGGCGAGCAGGTCGGCAGGCACCAGGACCGAGAAGTCGCTGGCGCCGTTGTGCGTGGTATTCAGGATGGCGCGCACGATCTGCGAGGTCTCGATGGGATCCGCCCCGGCTTCGACACGGATGTAGACCCCGTCGATCTCGTCCTTGAGGTAGCTGTTGTTGTCCTCGAACCGGCGCATGGTGGTATTCAGCGGTGCCAGGATGACGTTGCTGCGATCATCCGACTCAAGCCCTTCGACTTCCGATTCCGCTGTCGATTGAGGGGCTGTAACGCCGATCACATGGAGCCAGACCTCGTTGACCTTGATGTAGCTGCCAACGGCATCGCCATATCCAAGGATGCTGATCTTTGCCCGCTCGCCGAGGACGCACACAGGCGAGGAACGGGCCTGCTCTTCCGCTGTGAAGAAACGGCCTTCGATCAGCGACATGCTGTAGATGTCGGTGTAGTTCGGCCGCACGCCGATCAGCGTCGGCAAGTCGCCGTCCATGCTTGGCAGCAAGCTGGTTGGATCGAAGGTCTTGCGCTCCGACAAGTAGGCGATGTTCGGTGTGTTCGCGGCGATTGCGCGTGCATCGCGGAAGGTGAGCCCCGGAGACACTTGGCGCACCTCGATCAGCGTGTCGCGATCAGGCGCTTCGCTCGCCTCGACCACGATGTTATTGACGCCTAGGAGGTCGATATAGCGGATCATCTCCTGCCGCGCCCCTTCGGTGATCGACAGCATCGCGACGACCGCGCCGACACCGAAGATCATGCCGAGCATGGTCAGCAGAGTGCGCAGCTTGTGTGCCAGAAGGCTCCCGATCCCCATCTGGAGTTCGGGTAGAACGTTAGGAATCTGCATAGGTTAGCCGCCCCTGCTCGCGCCACCGCCGGGGAAGGAAGGGCCGGACGATGGCTCGGAAGTCTTGGCGGGCGCTGCCGGTCCTGAATCAGGGCGATACAGAGAAACCAGATCGCCTTCAGCGAGGCCATCAACAACCGCGACCTGAGACTCCGAGCGCCTGCCTAGCTGGACTCGCCGCGCCTGCAGCCGCCCGTTCTGCAAGACGTAGACGATGGTCTGAGCGCCTTCCTCGAAGACAGCTTGGTACGGAATGTACAGCGTGTTGGGGATACTCTCGACAATTACTTCTGCATCGGCAAGAAGGCCCGGTCGCAGCAGGACTTCGACATCGGAACCCTGCTCGGGAGGGCTAGGCAGTGTCGCAGCCTGGCGTTCGGCTTTGGAAAACTCCGATCCAGAAGACGCTGCGCTGCTCGCAGGCTGCGCCCCAGCACCAGCTTGGCCACCACCAAGTCCGCCCTGGCGACCCCCGGGTGCGCCTTGCGCGCCTCCGAATCCGCCTTGGCCTCCTCCGCCACCCTGTGCTCCGCCCATGGCGGACGTCATGATCTGACGGAACTGCTGGCGCTCTTCATCGCTGAGCTCCTGCGGGGAGCGTCCCTTGAGCAGTGCCTCCGCTTGCTTTCTTGCCGCATCCGGCAACCGGCTCAGCACTCGCGAGGCGTTGTTTCCACCGCCTTGGCCGCCCCGAGCCTGTTGCCCTTGCTGCTGGCCTTCGCCGGCGCGGGCTTGCTGCCCCTGCTGCTGGCCTTCGCCGCCTTGTTGCCCGGCACGCTGGCCGCCTGCGGCCCGCTGCGTCGGCTGCTGGGCACGGTTCTGCTGTCGGTTCCCTTGGCTGCCGAATCCGATGGCAGCGTTCTGGCGGGCCGTTGCCAAAATCCGCTCGATTCGTTCCGGCTCGGCACCGATGCTCTCGAGTAGCTGGCCCATGTCGATACCGATAACGCACTCGAACTTCTTGGTTGCCTCGCCAGAGAAGATGTTGGCCGAAGCGGTTGTGCCCAGTCGCTTGATCGTGCCCGACACCTCCTTGTCAGGTATGGCATCCAAGCGGATGAAGACCTCCTGTCCTTCGCGGAGGTTGGCGCGCTCGGATTCCTCAACGCGGGTCATCAACTCCATTTCGGACAGATCGAGCAGCTGCGCCACGGCCATTCCGGCAGGGATTTGGTCGCCTTCCCTGATTTCCGGGAGCGACTGTCCGAAGCCGCCGCGGCCTCCCGACCGGTTCTGCAGAACCGACACCAAGCCGGTGAGCGGTGCGAGCACGCGCGACTGTTCGATTCGTCGCTGGTCCCGCTCGACATCCAACAGCGCCTTGTTCAATTGCTCGCGCAGTACCGCGAGCTCGGCCTCACGCTGCTGGAGTCGATTCTTGATGTCTGCCTCTAGCTTCTGCTTGCGGCGTTGCGCCTCCTCGAGCGTCAGCTCGTTCTTGCGAGCGTCAATGGCGGCTAGCAACTCGTTGCGCTGGACCTCCAGTTCGGCACGCCGGACCTGGAAATTGGCCTGGACGATCTCGACCTCGTCCTGGCTCTTGCGAATTTCGAGCTCAGCCTCCGCCTTCCTCAGGTTTTCGTTGATTTGCTCGACCTCGAGCAAGCTGTCCTCCAAGGCTGCCACACGCTCGGAGTCGTCGAGCTCAAAAATAAGATTGCCCCGCTTGGCGAGGGCACCGGTCGGCGCGAGCTGCGTGATTTGAGACTGTGTCCCAATGTTGGGCGCCGTCAGCGTCAAAGACCTGACCGCTCGCAATTCCCCGCGAAGATGGGTCTTTACGACTAGATTGCCCCGGAGCACTTCAGCAACCGCGAAATCGTGCTCGTCCTGAGGGATGCTCTGCCACGCGAAGTAGGCTCCAGCGACCACCGCCACGACAACGAGGAGGATTGCGATCCGGATTAGCTGCTTGGTCATTGCTTAGCCTCCGTCAGGTCTAAAGGGTCCGTCCGCGATTCGAAGCCAGCTCCGGGTTTTCGAGAGCGATCTCGTCGCCCTCCTCGAGACCCTCGGCAACGACGATTTCGCTGCCGTTGGTTGCTGCCACTTCGATTTGGACAGGACGATATCCCGGTCCGTCCCTGACGAACACGGTCGGCTGGCCCTCGATTTGCGTCGAGGCCTTGCTCGGAATCACGAGCACGTCCCTGATGCGTTGTACGACGATCACGACTGTCGCGCTCATGCCGGGCCGCAACCGGTCGTCGATGGTACTGAGTTCGGAATGGGCCGGGAAATTCTTCTCTGGAGGGAGCCGGTTGAATACGAGCGTGGCAATCGGGCTGAGCCAGGTTACCGAGCCTTCCAGGGTTGCGTCGGGGACCGCATCGATACGAATACGGGTCTCCTGACCCTCCTCTACCCGGCCCCGGTCGACCTCGTCGACCCGGAACTCCACTCGCAAAGAATCAAGGTCGGGAATCTCCGCGATCTGGGCGCCGGTCCAAACTGTGTCGCCTTCCTGGAATGGTGGGCGGGCCGTTCCGAACGACCCCTGGGCCCGATTGTTGGGGAGAATGTGCACGATGCCGGAAGTCGGTGCACGCAAGACCATGCTGCCCAGGTACGTCCGTGACAGCTCGAGATCGCGGAGGGCCTTGCTCTTGCGCTCGGTGAACCGGTCGATGTCCGCTGCTTGCGACATGTCGCTCGCTTCGGCAGTAACTTCCGCCTTCTTGAGTTCGCCGGCGGCGATCTCGACATCGATCTTGGCCTTGGCGGCCTCGATCTCGGCTAGAATCTCTTGCTTGCTCGCTTCGAGGTTAGCTCGCTCCACGTTATAGCTGGCCTGCATGATAAACATTTCGTTGCGCTCATCGGTGATGGCGTGCTGGGCTTCGGCTTGCTCGATTTCGCTGTCCACCTGCCGGACTTCAGTCTCCCTCGCGATCAGCAGGTCCTCCTGGGAGGACTCATCAAACTGGACAACGATGTCACCCTCTTCGATGCGCTTGCCGCTCTCGGCAAGCTGGACGATTTTCAGGCCCGGGGTTTGCGGCGCCGCGACCTGCACGGACTCTGCGCTCTTGAGTTCGCCGCGACTTGTGACGGTTCGCAGGAAATCGCGCCGCTCAACGATCGCGGTTGGCAACTCGGGTGGCCCGGGCCCGAAGAAAAGCAGTGCCGCGGATGTGAGGCCAGCGGCAACTACCACGATCAGAATTGAACGTATCCAAGGAAACTTGGAGATCTGAATCGGCATGACCCCTACTTGAAACCGGCTCAGAATGCGGGCCAGTTACCCTTAATAGACGGGAAATCACGCTTGGAGGTTATTCTCCGGATCGAGGATGGGTCTCAAGATCTCTCTGTCTGAACAGCCACTCGTGTGAACTGGGCTGGGGAATTGCCGCGACGAGCAGAATTGCCCCACCGGAGGCAGGCAGGGAAGGAGGCCCGGACGCGTGCAGCCTCTAGATTCGCCGCTCGCTCCATCGTGTGCGAGGGCCGGAACTCGGCCATTTGGAAAGCACTCCAGGACCGTTCGAGCCGTTCATCCCCTTGAGCCAGGCTCGCCAAAGACTCGCGGGTTGCTGGATCTTCGGCAGGCAGCGATCGGCCAGCGAGAGCATGCCTGCGCTTGCGACACTCAGTCTGGTCCAGCCCCGAGGGCCTTCCGCAGGTTGTTTCCGCAACGGACGAGCAGCTGTTCAGCTTCGGCGCGGTGCAACTGGCGCTTGCGCATCAGGATTGCGATCCGCACATTGTAGCCTGCCTTCGCCAGCCCGGACCGGGCCTCTGCGAGGCTGCATCCTGTCACCTCGCAGAGAATGCGCTCCGCCCTGCGTACCAGCTTCGCGTTCTTGACCTGGACGTTGACCATTAGGTTGCCGAGAACGCATCCAGTGCGGATCATCAGCCCGGTTGACAGCATGTTGAGCACCAACTTTTGCGCCGTGCCGCATTTCATCCGGGTCGACCCCGTCACGACCTCCGGCCCTACCTCCGGCGTGATCGGATACTGGACTGCGGCCTCCAGGGCCGATGCAGGACTGCAACTGAGGCCGACCGTCACTGCGCCGAGCGAGGCTGCGAACTCGATTGCGCCGAGGACGTAAGGCGTGCGGCCGCTGGCCGCGATACCAACCAAGGTGTCGCCCGGCCCGAAGCCTCGCTCAACGAGGTCGCTCCGGCCTTGTTCGGACCGGTCTTCCGCTCCTTCGACCGCGCTGAGCAGGGCGTCTGCGCCGCCTGCGATGACGGCTTGGACCCTGTCTGCCGGCGTACCGAACGTCGGCGGGCACTCCGCGGCATCGAGCACCCCGAGCCGCCCGCTCGTGCCCGCGCCGACGTAGAACAATCGACCGCCTCCTTCCCAGCACCTCTCAATGGCGTCCAGTGCGCTGGCGATTCTCGGAATCTGCTTGCGAACCGCGTCTGCGACAACGGCGTCCTCGGCGTTGATCAACGCCAAGACCTCCTCCGTGCTCGCGCGGTCGATTCCGAGAGAGAGAGGATTGGCGGCCTCGGTTGCTGGCAGGAAATCTGGCATGGTGACCTCGGGGGCTGCCGCGCTGCCCGCTGTGCCTGCAGCAGAACTGCTAAGCTGGCTTTCCCCCAACAAGCAGGGTAGCTAATCGGTTTCATGGAATATCGCAAGCTCGGCAATACGGAACTGGAAGTTTCGATTCTCGGCTATGGCGCCTCCCCGCTGGGCAACGAGTTCGAAGAGATCGACATGCGCGAGGGCGAGCGCGCCGTCCACATGGCGATCGATTACGGCGTGAACTTCTTTGACACCTCGCCGTACTATGGTCGGACCCTGTCCGAGGAACGTCTTGGCAAGGCACTCGGGCCCAAGCGCACGGACATCGTGCTTGCCACCAAGTGTGGCCGCTATGACGTCGACAAGTTCGACTTCTCGGCAGACCGCGTGCGCGCCAGCATCGACGAGTCCCTGCGAAGACTGCGAACCGACTACGTCGACATCTTCCAGATGCACGACATCGAGTTCGTGGACCGCCAGCAGATCATCGAAGAGGCGTTACCCGTCGCTCGCGAACTCCAGCGTGCCGGGAAGTGCCGCTACGTCGGGATTACCGCGCTGCCGCTTGGGATCCTCCGCGACGTGGCGGAGCGTGCTCCGGTGGACACCATTCTCTCCTATGCCCGATACAACCTCATGGTTGACGATCTGGACACGGAATTGCGTTCCACGTGCGAGGATCTCGGGATCGGGCTGATCAACGCTTCGCCCCTGCACTTGCGGGTTCTCACCGAGCGAGGTGCGCCTGATTGGCATCTGGCATCGGCAGCGGTCCAAGAGGCCGGAGCCCAAGTCGCGTTCCTGTGCCGGGCTCGCGGAGTGGATGTGTCCGAAGTAGCGTTGAAGTACTGCTTCGACTATCCCCACACGGCGAGCGTCTTGGTCGGCATGTCAAAGAGCCGCCATGTCGAACGCAATCTCCGGGCATTCGATTTCGAGGAGCCGGCTGGACTGCTGGACGAGATCCGCTCGGTCGTAGACCCGGTTCGGAACCAGATCTGGCCCACCGGTCTGCCGGAGAACCAAGATCCCCGATAACGGCGCGCGAAGCGTGACGATCGATTCGCACCACCATTTCTGGCGCTATGACCCGGTCGAATATGGCTGGATATCCGACACGATGCAGGTCCTTCGGCGCGATTTCATGCCTGGGGACCTGCGGCACGCAATCGGTGCAGCCGGAATCTGCGGCGTTGTCTCGGTGCAGGCGCGTCAGACTGTTTGCGAGACGCGCTTCCTACTGGATTTGGCGGCTGCCAACGAGTTCATCCTCGGCGTCGTCGGCTGGGTTCCCTTGGTTGATCCCGGTGTCGCCGAGATCCTGGCCGGACTCGCGGTTGATCCCAAGCTGAAGGCTTGTCGTCACGTTCTGCAGGACGAGCCCGACGACGAGTACATGCTGCGGACTGACTTCAACGACGGTGTGCGAGCCGTGACCGCGGCGGGCCTTGTGTACGACATCCTGATTTTCGAACGGCACCTGCCGCACACACTGAGATTTGTCGACGCGCACCCGGACCAGGCGTTCGTCATCGACCACATTGCCAAGCCCCGGATCCGGGACGGATCGTTCGCGGCATGGCGCGACGGAATCCGCGAGTGCGCGCGACGGCCTCACGTCTACTGCAAGGTCTCGGGCATGGTGACCGAAGCCGATTGGGATTGCTGGACCCAAGCCGAGCTGCGGCCCTATCTCGACACCGTGTTGGAGGCGTTTGGACCGGAGCGGCTGATGTTCGGATCGGACTGGCCGGTCTGCCTGGTCGCGACCCCGTACGGACGCTGGGCTTCGCTCGTCTCTGACTACGCGGCCCAGTTCGGTTCTGGCGAGCGGGATCGGATTCTCGGTGGGACCGCGGCAGAGGTGTATCGCTTGGAGCTCGGCGTCTCGCTACAATGACGGGTACCGCGAACGCCACGTGGCATTCAAGCTCTACAACAGCCTGAGCCGCCGGATCGAGGCGTTCGAGCCTGCCGACGGCGAGACCGTCCGCATGTACTCCTGCGGCCCGACAGTTTACAACCACGTCCACATCGGCAACCTGCGCACCTTCGCGTTCCAGGACATTCTCCGCCGGCACCTCCGCCAATCAGGATGGAAACTGCTGCATGTGATGAACATCACGGACGTGGATGACAAGATCATCGCCGGCGCGGCGCTTGCGGGCGTGCCCATTGGGGAGTACACGCGCCAGTATGTGGATGCCTTCTTCCAGGATTGCAAACTGCTGCGCCTGGGGCGGCCCGAAAAGGTTCCTGCCGCGACTGAACATATCGCGGACATGATCCGGCTTGTCGCCCGAATTGATGAATCCGGCCATACCTACCAGAACGACGGCTCTACCTATTTCAGGATCTCCTCGTGGAAAGACTACGGCAAGCTGTCGCGGCTTGATCCCGGCGGCATCCTGGCCGGAGCGCGCGTCGATGCCGACGAGTATGCCAAGGACGACGCGCGGGATTTCGTGCTTTGGAAGGCGTCCCGTGAAGGCGAGCCGAGCTGGGAGAGCCCTTACGGCGCCGGGCGTCCGGGCTGGCACCTGGAGTGCTCGGCCATGGCGATGGCCTACTTGGGCGAGACATTCGACATCCACACAGGTGGTGTCGACCTGCAGTTCCCGCACCATGAAAACGAAATTGCCCAGTCCGAGAGCGCGACGGGCAAGCCGTTCGCCCGCTTCTGGGTGCATGCCGAGCACTTGCTGGTCGAGGGCCAGAAGATGGCCAAGTCGGCGGGCAACTTCCATACATTGGGGGACCTGATCGAGCGCGGCTACTCCGTGGACACGATCCGCTATTTGCTGGTATCGACGCCGCATCGAAAGCAGCTCAACTTCACCTACGACGGGCTTCGCGGCGCAGCCGCGGCGATCGAACGACTGAGGAATTTCGAGCGGCGCCTTGGCGGCGCGTTCACGGAAGGCGACAGCGCGGCTGCCAGCGAGCGATGCGCCAAGGCTCACCTGCAGTTCCGCGAGGCACTGGACGACGACCTGAACACGGCTGGAGCGCTTGGGGCCGTCTTCGAGTACGTCCGCTCCGCGCACTCGGAGATGGACCGGGGGGAGTTCGGACCTGGCAACGCCGCCGAGGCTAGGAGATTGCTGGCAGCGTTCGATTTGATTTTCGAGGTCTTGCGTCCAGTCGAGGCCGCGCGGGTTTCCGCCGTCGAGGTCGAAACGCTCATCCGGGAGCGAGCCGCCGCTCGCAAGGCTAGGGATTTCGCGCGGGCCGACGGGATCCGTGAAGACCTTGCAAGACGCGGCGTTGAACTGCGCGACTCACCGTCCGGCACGGACTGGAACTACGCGACGTAAGTTGCGGTAGCCTCCTGCTCGCAGCAGCGGCCGAATGGCTGTTGGGGCGGTTCTCGAAGCGGCTTGGCCGCATTTCGGCTGTTCAGGTCGAAAACCGGGCGGCTGCGCGGCGCTGTTGCCAGGGTCTAGTTCGGGCGGAGGTTCGGCTCGCCCGAGTTGAATTCGTCGATGATCTTGCGCCGGCCCGAATAGCCCTCTTGCATCGAGTGCCACCACTCGATCTTGGTCTCCCCGAGTTTCCAGCAGAGATACACTTCGACGCCGTTAAGCAAGGCCGGAAAGTCGAGCAGGCCCATGTCGAGATCCTTGACCAGGCAGCCGTTGCGCTGGATCTCGTCCACAGCGGCTTCCACGGACCGCATCAGCGTGACCCGCTCGATCTTCTGGCGCGCCACTTGGTCCGGGTTTACCTCAATTCCGCCGGCCATGCAGATGCGAGCGCTGAGTTCCTGCATTTCACCGTCGATCGCGCCGATCTTGTCCTTGGCATTGATCGCGGCTTCCAAGCATTCCCGGAGTTCCGGGATCAGACTCTCCGCTTCCCTCAGTGTGAAGTACCGTGACATACTCAAGCCCTAGAATCCGAGAGATCACTCGATGCGTCGATTACCGGACTGAACTGATTCCTATGATATCAGGACTCCGGCGAACTTCCCAGCCAAATGGCCCCCGGAACGAAGCCGGTGCCTGCTCGGAGACCATCGCAACGTCCCCCCTCGAGGCTGCCGACGCGGTGTCCGGAGCGGCCACCGCTACTCGCTGGCCGGTAGAGGCCGGATGGCTTCAAGGCGCTCCTGCTGGACCGCTGGGATCTTGCAGTTCACCAGAGCGAGCTCGCGGCAAATGGCCTGCATTCAGGGGATCCTGGCATCCTCGGGCGCAAGTGGTTGAGAACATGCCGAGGAGCGGATTCCCGTTCCGAGTGGGTTCACGCGTCAAGCGCTAATTGCATCACTGCCCGGACTTGGCCCATCAGTTCGATCCGGTCTTTCGCTCCCATGCCTTTCGTGGCGACTGGCAGGTGAAAGGCTATCGTCAGCACTCCTGGCCGCAAGTAGGTCTTCCCCTTCGGCATGAGAACTGCGGCTCCATGCACGGTGATGGGCACGACAGGCACGCCTGCGTCGATCGCCATCTGGAACGGGCCCGGGCGGAACGGCAGCAACGGGCCTGAGGGGTTCCTCGTCCCTTCGGGGAAGATCAGGATCGATATGCCGGACTGCAGCGTTTGCACAGCTGCTTCGAGAGCCCTCTTGCGCGAGTCCTTGCCCTTGCGGTCCACGCATATGAATCCTCCGAGACGCATGGCGTAGCCAAGCAGCGGGATATGGCCGAGAGACTCCTTCATGATCACAGCAATCCGCGGTAGCACCGCGAATAGCGCCGGGGCTTCGACATTGCTAACGTGGTTGGCCACGAAGACGCAGCAAGGGTGGATTGTGGCGCGGTCCGGATGAAGAACGTGAATCCGAACGCCGCCTAGGCGCAAGCTGATCCGGCATGCTTGCCGCGCCTGCCAGTAGAGCAGCCGGATCGATCCGGTGACCCAAGCGATCGGAACGAATAGCGGCACCAGGACCGCCACGCAGGCTACAGCGAATGGATACGCAAGCAGATACGAGCGCAACATGGAGAAAGAATGCATCCTAGCACCCAGCCAGCTGGCGCGGCTTTCCGCTCCGCCAATCCCCAGCTAACTCATACGTAACAATGATGTTAGACCACTGCTATACTGGTTGGAGGAGTAAATTCGGAAATGCAGGTTGATCTCTTCGTCGCTACGGCCGGGCTGTCCGACAGGGAGCGTCACAAGCTTCAGCGGAAGCTAGACAAGGTCGAGCGAGTCCTGTCCGGGCGGAGAGGGCTCCAAGCGCACGCGAAGCTCTCCAAGCAGCGTCACATGTGCGAAGCGGAGGTTACGCTGCGTGCATTAGGACACACTCTTGTTGTGACCGGAAGCGGCATGAGCGAGTTCGTGGCGCTGCACGCCGCTCTCGAGAAACTGGAGCGCCAGGCTTTGCGCAACAAGCGCAAGATCATCGATACCCATCGGCCCGGCCGCCAGCGAGACCGTCCGTCGCCAGTGATTCAGGACTCCATGCACCGATCTGGGGCCGCTGTCCCCACCGAGGACGAGGCTGCGGCCCCGCGCCCGAGGATCGTTCTGTCGCCCGGAACTGAAGCGAAGCCCATGACTGCCGAGGAGGCGCTCTTGAAACTCGAGGGCGGCAAGCGTCAGTACGTAGCGTATCGCGACGCGGACACCGACCGGGTCAACGTCCTAATCCTCCGTACCGACGGCGTGGCAGAGTTGGTCGAAGGCGGCTAGCGATGGCTCGCGCCCCCGCCAGCTTCGAGTACGCTGCAGGTACCCAGCTGGTGGTCTTCACCGGCCTCAGCGGCTCGGGCAAGGGGACCGTGCTGCGGGCGCTCGAAGATGCGGGTTTCTACACGGTCGACAACCTTCCTGTCGAACTGATGCAGCCTTTCGTGCAGTCCCGTCTGGAAGCGGGGGGCGGGGGCCGGGCCGCGCTGGTTGTGGATATTCGCGAGGGAGAATCGCTCGCGCACTTTCCGCAGGTCTATCAGATGATCCGGCAGAAGGTTAGCACCGTCCTGGTCTATCTCGAGGCTTCCGACGATGCGATCAAGCGGCGGTTCAGCGAGACTCGTCGGCCGCATCCGGCCGGCGCGCCTACCCTTGCCGACAGCATCGCTGCCGAGCGTGCGCTGCTCGCGTCGATCCGAGCGCAGGCCGACATCGAATTGGACACGAGCCGGTTCAATATCCACGATCTGCGCCGGAGGGTTCTCGAGATCTTCCAGGCGGCGAGCGAAAAGCCCGCGCTCCGGGTCACGGTAGGCAGCTTCGGGTTCAAGTACGGTCCGCCAACCGACGCCGATTTGATCCTCGACGTGCGTTTCCTGCCCAACCCGCACTACGAGCCAGACTGCCGCCGGCTCACCGGCAAGGATCGCAAGGTGATCGAGTTTCTCGAAGCGTACGCTGAAACGGACGAATTCATTGATCGGGCAATGGGCCTGCTGGACTTTGTCGTGCCTCGTTACGCCGACGAGGGCAAGAGCTACCTTTCGATCTACCTCGGCTGTACCGGCGGCAGGCACCGGTCGGTCTACATTGCCGAGACGATCGCGAATCGTTTGACGAAGGCCGGGTCGCAGGTGCGCGTGCAGCACCGCGACATCGACAAGGAGCACTGACTTTTGGGCAGGGCTAGACTTCCTCGATGTCGGCGCTGATTTGGATATCGATCGAGTTCATCACGCTGACCGCCGCCGGGCACTTCGCTTGATGTGTGTCGAGCGCTCGCTGCGCGCGATCCCGCGTCCCCTCGGGAATTTTCAGGCTGTAGTGCACGCGGATGCGCGTGATTCGAATCACGCCGTCAACATTCTCGATATCGCCTTCCACGGCACTCGAGACCCGGTCGGGGTGATTCGGGATCTTACGGACTGCCAGGGCCCCTGACAGGGTTCCGGTCAGTCAACCACCGACCGCGGCAATCATGTGATCGAGTGTGGCAGGCAGATCGCGCCGGGGCTCCATTCCGTAGAAGTGCTTGATCCCGCCATGAACGCCAAACTCGATCGGGTCGTCGAAGCCTTCGACGTACGCCCGGCGCTCCGGTGGCTGGTCTTGGTAGATGCGGATCTTGGATGTGTGAATGACTTCTGCCATGTGGCCATTGTAGCCGCGCCCAGCGACGCAACCCGCTGCAGCAGCACGACCAGACCCGGTGTCAGTTGCCGGTACGCTGCACCCTCCAAGCTTCGGTGTCGGCAATGTTCCGTTTCAGGATCTCCGCCTGGGGACCCTTTTGCCCTCTCCCGTACACCGCCATGTCGGATCCGTACTGCGCAGCAGTTTCGAACTCCTGGCCTTGGTCTCCGGTCGCTGCGATCCAGTCGTTCAGAATCGACTGCAGTTCGGCCCGCTTCTCTGCGTGGTCGGGATCCTCGGCGAGATTGTTCATTTCCCAAGGGTCTTCCCGGAGGTCGTATAGTTCCTCTTCGGGTCGCGATGCAAAGAACAGCTTCTCGATCTCGGGAGCCAAGGCCCCTTCGGCGCGCAAACCACGCAGTGTCTTGATGATCGCCTTGTTGTCCTTGTATCGGTTCGGCTGCAGGTGTGGCCGTTCGGGCACGAAATTGCGAATGTACTTGTAGTGCTTGGTTCTCACGCTGCGCAGGCGGTCCACAGTCTCGTCACAACGGTCGCGTGCCGAGACCACGTACTCGCGCGGCTCGGCCTCCGGCCCGAAGAGCGGACGCCCCTCCATCCACGCGGGCACCTCGATGCCAGCGAATGCCAGCGATGAGGCTGTTACATCGATATGCGCCACAAGATCCTCCCGGACCATGCCGGCCTCGATCCGACCCGGCGCAAGGGCGATCAACGGCACTTTGATACCTTCCTCGCTGACAAACTGCTTCCCCCGTGCGTGGCTGACGCCGTGGTCAGTGAGGAAGAACACGACTGTGTTGTCCGCAATGCCTTCTTCTTCGAGACGGGCCAGGATCTGGCCGACTTCCCAGTCGACATGCTCGATGGACTCAAGGTACTGTGCCCAGTCCTCGCGTAGGTCGGGATGGTCGGGATAGTAGGGCGGGAGCTTCACTTTGTTGCGAGGAATGCCATTTGTCTGGACATCCTTCAATGCATCTAGGGTGCCTTGGTTGCGGCGCTTCCCGCCGCGCAGCTGGATTTGCGCAAAAAAGGCCTGCCCTTCCGCCCGGCCCGTCCAGTCGGCGCCATCGTATAGGTCGGCGTCAAACTCGAAGTTGTAGTCCGTCTTGCCTCTCCCGAGATCCCCGTTCGGACCGTACCTGCCATTGGTGGCGTAGTAGCCCGCCCGTCGGAACATCGCTGGAACCGGCTCGACGTCCCCAGGCAAGCGGATCTTGAGCTCGCCTCGCCCGCTGCGGTGGTTGTGGGCCCCGATGGTCGTCTGATACATCCCTGTGATCAGCGCCGAACGGGAAGGTGAGCACACAGGTGCCGTTACAAACGCCTGCGTGAACTTGGCGCCATCCATTGCCATTCGGTCGATGTTGGGGGTCTTTGCCAGCGTTTCCCGGAACGGTCCGTAGTGGTCAGACTGGTCCTCGGCGAAGATCCAGACAATATTGGGCTGGACCGGTTCTGGCTGGGCGCAGGCTGGCAGCGTTGCGAGGAACGGAACGATGCAGAGAAGGTGTCGCATGGTACCCCCATTATGGGCTGGATTGGGAACTTCTGGGGCCATTCACGTCAGAATCGCCGTCGGTCCGTCCGTCCCCGATCGATCCCAGTACATCCTCCAGCGCCCGGGTGTAGTCTTGCGGCAATGTCACTCCGTACACAGTCAATCCATAGGGGCGGAGCGCCGACTCGATTGCTCCCGGCCACGGATAGCTTTGAGGGGTCGGGTGGAATGCGATTTGGAACAATCGCCCGGTGTCCATGCCCAATTGCAGCAATTCCTCCGGGATCCGGGTCTCCCGATCAACTTTCGGGCCGAGGGCGATCATTACGTCAGGCGGGTCCGCTTCGCCGAGCGTCTCGTTGAGCAAGTTCGCCAGGAACTCACTCTCGCCTTTCGGGTTCTCAAGCGCCGAAGCTTCGACCAGGCCTGCTTGCATGGAGTCGATCGCCGCGCCGAGGGCCTCGAAATCAAGTCGGGGCTGACGTTGCTCCGAGTGCACGAGCTTGCGATCGATGGCGTTGAAGGCTTTCAAGCTGAACAGCCCGATGCTGGGCTCGCGATACAGCGAGCGAAGCATGCCCACGATGCTTTCCATCTCGTACGACGAGAGTTTGAACTTCGTCCGGTCCAAAGGGGCGAGGTTGAGCAGGACGGACACGTGTAATCCTCTACCGGCCTCATTGGCCCGCGGCACGGGCGGCTCGTTGGCGAAAGTGTCTTGGCGGTAGGGAGCGATGAGATTCGTCACCGCTGCAGCCGCCAGGCGGCCTGTGTAGCCGGGTGTCGGTGCGCGCGCCACCCAGTGGGCGGAGCACACGGTGCCCTTGCGGTTACGCATTAGCCAGTCGACCTTGTATTGCCCGGGTCCGAGGACGTAGCGGGCAGGGAACACCGCTCTGGTACCTGGGTCAGCGCTGTCTGCCCGGATATGGAAGACCTGCTGAAAGTAGACCGGATCCTTGTCGCTCCCGACCGCCTTGACCCGGAATATAGCTCGCAGCGCGTCTCCGGCCGAGGCAACAGCTTCCGCGGGCACGCGGACGACAAAGCCCGCGGTGTACTTGAGGTCGAACCCGAGACGCGGCTTGAGGGGCTCCACTCGACAGCCGAGGTCGCTGCGGTTGGTTTCTCCGGAGAGAATGGCGTTATCACTGGGGTGGAAGTGGAGATCGTTGCCCGGGGAGGAATCGAACAATTGCTGGGCCGCCAAACTCCCTGCGGATAGGGAGGCGATCGCGAACAGGCGGCGGATCTCCATGCTTTCCTATACCGCTAGGGCAGGTACGCCACAGGTGCGTTCAATCGCGGCTATCGCTCGTTCGCAATCGGCGCGGTCCAGATCTTGGTGCGTCACCATGCGAATGCGCCCCGGGCCGAGCGACAGCACCAAAACGCCCTGTTCGCGCAACGACCTGAGGAAGTGCGCGCTGCTGAGGCCTGTCCCGGTGATGTCGCAGAAAACGATGTTAGTCTCCACTGTCTCGGGATCGATTGCAATACCGGGAATTCTAGCGAGCGAAGCCGCCAGGAATCGTGCGTCGGCGTGGACGCCGGGGATATTTGCCAAGGACTGCTCGAGAGCCACTAGGCCGGCTGCTGCCAGAATGCCGGCTTGGCGCATGCCCCCGCCGAGTGCTTTGCGCGCCAGCCGAGCTTGGGCGATAAAGGATTGGCTGCCAGTCAATAGCGAACCGACCGGCGCGCCCAGCCCTTTCGACAGGCAGAAGGTGAGCGAGTCCGCGGTATCAGCGATCGTCCGGAGCGGGATGTCGAGGGCCGCCGCGGCGTGAAACACTCGGGCGCCGTCCATGTGCACCGGAATGCCGGCATTGCGGGCATGCGCGCTGATCTCGCGAAGCGCATCCAGCGCATAAACGCGGCCGCCGGCGTAGTTGTGGGTGTTCTCCACCTCGATCAAGCCGGTCCCGCAGTAGTGATCCGAGGGACTGCGGACGCTGCCGGCGATGCGGTCCCAGGTGAGACGGCCGTCATGCGTCGGAATCGAACGCGCCAAGCAGCCCGAATAACGCGCGAGGCTGCCCATCTCATAGAGCATGACGTGGGAGTGCTCTTCGCACACGACCTCTTGGCCGGGCGAGGTGTGGACCGCTATCGCGACTTGGTTGCCCATCGTCCCGGACGGTACGAAGAGCGCGGCTTCCTTGCCGGAAATCTCCGCCGCTTTCGCCTCCAGGGCATTGACAGTTGGGTCTTCCCCGAAAACGTCGTCGCCAACTTCGGCCTCGCTCATGGCGCGGCGCATTGCCGGCGTCGGCCGCGTTACGGTGTCACTTCGCAGGTCGACCAGTGGATCGAGCCTTTTCATGGGAATCGCTCGCTTGCAATCTCGCGTCTAGAGTTGAAACGTCCATTCTCGCACGGCTTCCGGCTGCACCCACTTCCGGATACCAGGGATCTGGCATTCCCGCCAGTACGCTGGCCAATCGATCGCTTCTGAACGCCACGGGAGGGCGCGCTTGTCCTCCGGGGAGAGCCGGGCGAAAGCGTCTCGGATGCTCCCGGTCTCGAAAATGTAGCGATTGTCGTGGATGAAGGGCATGTACTGCCGGAAGGTCTCTTCGTGGAAGGCCATCTGCAGTTCTAGAACCCGAAGCTTCGCGGCCAGATTGCGCCTCCCGGCGCGCTCTATGAGATTGCGCACGCATTTGATGCGCTCGCGCTGGGAGCGGTGCCGGCGCTCTGCCTGGACGTCGCTCATGAGTCTCACCCGGGGCCAGGGATCCAGCCAGATCGGAGCCTTCGGCGGGCTCGAGCCGTTGCTGCGTGCCTCCCTGCACAGAAGTTGGATCAGATCCTCGAGGGGGTACGGGTTAACGTCGGCCCCGGCCAGTTGGTAGACCTGTTGCGCCTTGCCCGCGAGCAATTCGGCTGCGACAACCAAGGTGGCGGCGGCCGCGAGATCGACGGGGACAATTTCCAAGGATATGTCAGGGCGCGCCGGCCAGTCGAGCAGCCCGCCAAGAGCCATCAGCACCAGCGGTGCGGCTGTGCGCCCGCCCTCGATCCAACCCGGAAAGGGGTACTGCAGGGCGCTCTCCACGATCGCCGGCCGGACGATTGCGAATTCTACAGTGTCCTGCTGTTCGAGTACTTGCTCGCCGATGCTTTTCGAATAGGTGTAGGTGTTGACCCATCCCCAGCGTGCCGCGCGTAGCCGACCCAGTTCGGCAAGCGCCTCGGTCCGAGATGCTCCCTCCAATCTGCGGGAGATCTCTGCCGCCGCCTCGCGGCATTCGGCAAGTTCTTCGACTGCGCGGAATCTCGTGTCGCTCGGACCCTTCCGTCGCGGGTAGAATCCCCGAATCGGCTCGGTTTCCTCGATCAGGCCGTCGGCCTCGCCTGCGACGTAACAGGTAGAGACATGCAGAAGCTTCGCGTCGATCGTGGCGCACAGCTCGAGCAGTCGCTCGACCGAGTCGACGTTGGACTGGAGCGACAGGTCGACCGGAGGGAAGAAGTCGACCAGCCCGGCGCAATTGAGCACGAGGCCCACATGCTGGGAAAGTTCACGGACTTGTGCCGGGTCCAGCCCGACCAGGGGCGCGGATGCGTCCCCGGAAAGGACGTTGACTCGGCTTGCGACCGCGTCCCGCCCGCGGCGTTCGACAATGGGGCGTAGCGGGGGCGAGTCCAGGACCTGGCGAACGAACCGCTCCTTGCTGGGCAGGTCCGGGCGCGGCCTCACGAGCACATGGACACGCCGAACATGCGGGAAGCGGTCCAAGAGCATCGCGAGAACGACCTTGCCCAGGAACCCGTTCGCGCCCGTCAGCAGGATCTCGTTGTCTCGGAATAGTGAAGATAGATCGGCCAAGGCCCGAGATTCCAAGCTATCCACGCCGGGGCCGCATGTCAAGGCCATTTGCAAGCCGACGCCCCCGCGGGCTGCCGTTTACACACAAGTCACGCTGAACGCATCTTCTGATAGAGCTTGCTACCCTCGCTTAGCCGTCGGGTCCGTTCCACTACCTGCGTGATCGTGGCCAGCCTCGTGTAGCCCTCCCACATCACCTTGTGCCCCGGCACCGCGTACTGCTTGCGCTTGTAATTCAGATACCCGCCCAGCATCGCCAGCGTCAGCACCGCCCGCCCCAAATTGTCAGGCGGCGGCTGCCGCCGATCCTGCGCGAAATCCTCCAGTGCCGCCAGTTCGATCTCCGTGAACAGCGTGTCCGCCGGCAATTCCGGCGTGTCCCGTCCCAGCAGCGTCATCAGTGTCAGCCGCCAGGCGATGACCGCGTTGATCGTCACCGCCCGCTCGATCCGCTCCCCCTGCCGGTGCCCCAGGTACTCCACCTTGCAGCCCGCCTTCAGCACCCGGTGCCAGTCCTCGATCCGCCAGCGCAGCTTGTACCACTCCAGCACCCGCTCCGCCTCCCGCTGCGTCTGCACCGCCAGCGTTGTCAGCAGGAACCATTCCAGCCGCTCCGCCCCCTCCGGCTGCGTCTCCTCCCGCACGTGCACCAGGCGCAGCTTCAGCGCCGCCGCCTGCCTGTCCGGGTCCGCCAGTTCCACTTCGCGCCAGCGCAGCTCCACCTGCGCCACCCGCTCCTCCCGCGCCGCGCGGCCCGTCTGCCCCCGGCTCGCCCGCCGCCCCGACAGCCGCGCCACGTGGATCTGCATCCGTCCCTGCGCCGCCTCCCCCCGGATCCAGTCGAACAGCTTCGGCACGTCCTTCCCCAGCGAACGGTTGTGCTTCGCCCGCACCAGCAGGTCCACCTTCCGCAGTCGCCGCTGCTCCGCGAACAGGGCGAACACATCCGCCTCCCGGTCCATCACCGACACCGGCCGCACCCCCTCCAGCTGCCCGCCCAGCTCCGCGCACTCCCGCAACCCCCGGATCCAGCGCATCGTCTTGCGCTGCTCCAGCGGCTTGCCCCGCTCCGCCTGCCCGTCCGGCGCCTCGTACTGGATCTGCGGCACGCCCAGCGGCACGCCCTCCCCGTTCACCACCAGCGTCGAATGCATGTGCAGCCCCAGCGTCCCCGCCGAGCCCTTGTTCTTGCCGATCAAGCCCAGTCCCACGCAGCCCGGATGCTCCGCGAAATTCAAATCCGTGCCGTCCTGGATGCACAGCACTGCGGCCTGCCCCCGCATCCGCTGCAGCGTGCGCTCCCGGTGCGGGGCCAGGATGTTCTCCGGCCGCACCTCCGAGTCCGCCGCCTGGTCGATCAGACGGTAGTAGCCCCGCACCGCCGCCTGGTCGTTCTGCGCCGCTCCCGGGAAGGACTTCGTGGGCGCTTGCGCTTGCTTGTGCACGATCTTCACCAGCCGCTTGCCCAAGCGTACATCGCCCAGCGGCGCGCCGCCGAACTCGTGCTCGGCCCACACGTCCGCCGCCAGGTTGTCGGCCGGGCCCAGCGCCTCCGGCGCGGGCGGCTCGGCCACGCCCAGCTGCGACCGCCACTCGCGCGCCAGCGGGTAGAGCCAGACCGTCTTGACCGGCACCGCGGTCCCGCTGGCCGCAAAGCGGCCCCGCCCAGCGGTCTCACCGACCCGCCGCCAGTTGGAGGCCGCCAGCGAGGTGCCCTTATGCAGGCCTTTCTCGACAAAGGTTTCCACGAGCAGCGGACGGTAGCCGTAGCGCTGCTGGAAGTCGTCGGGCAGGCGGCGCAAGGCCAGCGCGAGGGCCTTGGAAGCGAGATTGCGGCAGTGCACGGATGGGCGGATCAGGAAGCGGCTCAGGGCGGTCACCCGGTGCAGCTGGTGGGAGCGCCGGTCGGCGTCCCAGCCGATGAAGGCGTCGCGGGCGGCCAGCGCGAGGGCCGCCGCGGCGAAGCCGAGGGCGCCCAGCACGCCGTGGTCGGAGACCAGCAGGTAGCGCAGCTGGGCACCGGCGTGCTGGACGGCGCCACGCGGGCACGCCGACCGGCGGCGGCACGGGCCGGCCGAGACAGCGCGGGCGGCAGCGCCGGTGGTTATGCCGGGGTGCGGGCAGTCGGATCTGGCCGGCGGCGTCAAGAGCTCGCAGGGCTTGCAAGCAGCTGGCCAGCTGAGGCTGCCCGCGGGCGTCCAGGAAGCCCAACAGCTGGCAGACCCGGCGGCCGATTTCCATGCGGCTAGCCGAGCCGGCTGCCGCCACCAGCGCCTTGACGCGCGCCAGGGTTTCGGGATTCGAGAGCGTGGCAGGAATCCGGTGTTGCTCGTACATGCCCTAGCGGTAGTTTACGTGCGCCGTGGAGGCGCTGCGTCCCAGCGGGTGCAAAACCCGCCCGGCAATTGTTGCTCCAGCCGGTAGTAGTCGGGGCGTGGAGGTAACAACATGGGTTGAAGCGATGTCAAAGGGCCATTGGGCGATTTAGCGAGCGTGCAGGCCGTAACGTGAGTGAACGTCGAGAGGCCTCGAAACAAGCAATGCGGAGGCCGACCCGCCGCGGGGAAGGCTGCCAGCGACCGGGAAGCGAGCGACGCGGGCACCGGTCGTCTCCGCCGGGGTAATGGCGACGGCATGTCGAAAGAGGGAAGCAGTAGCAACACGGGAAGCCCTGTCGGTGGCGTGCGCGCGCCAACTGAGAACCCGTGAGGGCCAGCTTGGGCCGGCAGGGTGGCGGAGAGGCCCGTACTAGCGGAGAAGCCGGGTAATGCCGGTGGAGCGAAGGGGCCTCGGGACGAGAGGAACGCAAGGAAGGAGGAAGGGACCATGGAGACTGGCGTAGACCTACAAGCTCCGGATACGGTTCGGAGACTCCAGACGGCGTTGCATGCGAAAGCGAAGGGAGACCCGGGCTTCCGGTTCTACACGCTCAGCGACAAGGTGTGGCGACAGGACGTGCTGGCGGCAGCCTGGCGGGCGGTCCGCCGTAACGGCGGAGCCTGCGGGGTGGACGGCGAGACGTTCGAGCGCATCAAGGAGCGGGGCGTGAACCGGTGGCTAGGGGAACTGGCGAACGAACTGCGGGAGAACACCTACCGGCCGCGTGCGGTGCGGCAGGTGCTGATCCCGAAGAAGCAGGCGGGGGAATTCCGCCCCTTGGGCATACCATGCATCCGGGACCGGGTGGCGCAGACGGCGGCGATGCTAGTGCTATCGCCGATCTTCGAAGCGGACCTACAGCCGGAGCAGTACGCCTACCGGGAAGGCCGGAGCGCGCTGGACGCAGTGCGGCAGCATCGGCTGGTGAACACCGGACACAGCGAAGTGGTCGATGGCGATTTATCGAACTACTTCGGAGAGATCCCGCACTCCGCAGTCGGACGGACGGATGTTGGGCTGGATCAAGCTGGGCTGGAAATGGCCGTGGAAGAGGACGACGGGAAGGGCGGCAAGCGCCGCACGAACCGTGCGCGCCGGGAGAGGAAGGGGACCCCACAGGGCGCCCCGATCTCCCCGTTGCCAGGTCTACATGCGGCGTTCATCCTGGGGTGGAAGAGCTGGGCATGCCCGGCGGTTCGGAGCGGAGATCGTGAATTACGCGGATGACTTCGTGGTCTGCGGCAAGGCCCCGGCGGAAGCCATGCGGGCCGCTGTCGAGCGGATGATGGAGAAACTCCGGCTGCCGCAACGCGGCGAAGACCCGCTGGCGTCCGAATGCCGGAGGAACCGATGGAGTTCCTCGGGTACCGCATCGGACGCCAACTACAGCCCGCGCACGGGCCGTGCTTACATCGGCAGCGCCCGAGCCGGGAGAGTGCCGGAGCATCTGCCGCAAGGTCAGTGAATTGACGGAGGCACGGTACGGGTCACTGGATCCCGAACTGGTGGTAGGGAGGCTGAACCGGGCCATGCTCGGGGGCGAGCTACTTCCAACTCGGGCAGGTCCCGGCCTACCATCCATCGACTCGCACGCCACCAAGAGCTCCGCCAGTGGTTCTGTCGAAAGCACAAGGTGAGGTCCTGAAATACGTGCGGTTCTCGAACAAGCGGCTATGGAACGACCATGGCCTCACTCGCCTTGCGCCGCGGACGGCGAGCTTTCCGTGGGCGAAGGCATGATCTCGACCGAGAGCTGAGTGCGGCAGATGGCGAAAGCCGTAGGAACAAGCCCAAAACAGTTACTGCCTCCTGGCTAAGGCCAACGCGCCTCTCCTCGAGTTTACTGCGAACCGGCCTTGATCGGCTGATCTGACGAGCCAAGCTCTTGACGACAAAGGACTTACAAGCTCGTCTGCGGCTGTTTTTTGTATTACCTATGTTGGGTCCGCTTTATATGGGCGTTTATTCCAACTACATGTTGACAGTCAGTACCAAACAACGCTACTATGTATTACATAGGAGTTATCCGTGGCCAGCATCATCTCCAAGCGGCAGGGCAAGAAAACCTACTACTACGTCGCCGTCTCCAAGCGCGTCGACGGCAAGCCCCGCATCGTGCAGCAAACCTACCTCGGCAGCGCCGAGCGCATCGCGGCCCTCGTCCGCCAGCGCACCACCCCCATCCCGATCGAGGCCACCTCCCGCGAGTTCGGCCTGCCCGCCGCCCTCTGGCAGGCCGCCCGCCGCTGCGGCGCCCTCGACGCCCTGCTCGCTGCCTGGCCCGCTCCCCGCCGCGGCCCCGCCCCTGCCCACTACCTGCTGCTGGCCGCTTTCCACCGCGTCTGCTCCCCCGGCCCCAAAACCGAAGTCGCCGACTGGTACCGCCACAGCGCCCTGCCCGCTGCGTGGGGCTTTGCCCCCGAGCGCTTCAGCTCGCAAGCCTTCTGGGACTGCTTCGAGCGCATCGCCCCCAGCGGCTCCGCCGGCACTGCCGACGACCCCCTCCAGCACGCCCAGGGCCGCTTGCTGGAGGCCTTCCGCAGCCGCGACCTCGTCAGCCGCCGCGTGCTGGCCTACGACACCACCAACTTCCACACCTGGATCGCCTCCGACAACACCCGCAACACGCTCGCCCAGCGCGGCCGCAACAAGCAGAAGCGCCACGACTTGCGCCAGGTCGGCCTGGCCTACGCGCTGGACGGCCAGTACGGCCTGGGCCTGTGCCACCACGTCTACCCGGGCCAGCGGCCCGACTGCCACGAGCTGCCGGCGGCGCTGCCGCGGCTGGAGCGCATGCTGGCGCACGCGGGCATCCCGCGCGAGACGGTCACGCTGGTGCTGGACAAGGGCTCGGCGGCGCTGGACAACACCGTGGCGCTGCACGACAGCGGGCTGGGCTGGGTCGCGGCGCTGCCCTGGAACCAGGCCCCGGAGGGCTTGCGCCAGTGCGCTGAGACGGACCTCAAGCCCGTCGGCCGCGCGCATCCCGGCGTGCGCGCGACGGGCGCACGCGCTCTCGTGCATGGCGGCGAGTACCTGTGCGTCGTGCAGCACTCGACGGCCTTCGCCGCCGAGCAACTGCACAGCACGAGCCTGGCGCTGACGAAGGCGACGCAGAAGCTGCGGCGGCTGGCGCGGGAGCTGGCCAAGCCGCGCGCGAGCTTCACTGAGCGCGGCTTGCGCCAGCGCATCGAGGGCTGGCTGGCGCCGCAATTCCTGCGCCAGCTGGTGCGCTACGAGCTGACCGGCACGCAAGGCCGCTGGCAGCTGGCGTACGAACTCGACAACGCCGCGCTGGAGCGGCTGGTCAGCCAGCGCTTCGGGCGCACGGCGCTGCTCACCAACCGCCTCGCCTGGACGCCCGCGCAAGTCGTCGACGCGTATGCCGGCCAGCAGCACGTCGAGCGCGTGTTCCGCGGGCTCAAGGGCGGGGATTGGCTGGGCTGGGGGCCGATGCACCACTGGACCGACAGCAAGATCGAGGTGCATGCCTTCTACTGCATGCTCGGCATCTCGCTGCTGCAGTACATGCACAAGCAGGCCGAGACCGTCTGGCCCGGCCTGTCGATGGAGCAGCTGCTCGGCGAGCTGCGCCAGATCCAGCAGTTCGAGCTGCTGTTCCCCGGACCGCACGGCAAGGGCCAGCCGCGGGTCGAGACCGTGGTGTCGAAGCAGACGCTCGTCCAGCAAAGCCTGGCTCAGGCCCTGGATCTGAATCAGTCCCTCAAGGGCATCTCTGTGTAATACGCCACCCTAGTCGATAACCACTTTCCGCTCAATGCCCTACAAGTGTTTTTCGGCGACTCGCAGTAAACTCCCGCTAGGGATGGCACAGCAGCAAGCGACTTGTGAAGTCCGAGTTGTGTGTAAACGGCAGCCCGCGGGTGGCCAAGCACGCGAACAGCTGATGGGTTCCCGAATCCCTCTCGTTTCTCGAGCCGGTCGTTGTTTCCCGCTAATGGGCCTTGCCCGGCCAACTCGATGGACTAGCTCTCCGTGCCTTCCACCAAGTCATCGATGGGCATGCCGTAGACGGCAGGCATGCCCTCCCGGTCAGTCACGAAATAGAGCCACGAACTGTCTGCCGATAACGCCGGGGCCGGCGTCGCCGCGAACGGATCCAGTCGCTCAGATCCTGCAAGACGGTATGGTTTGAGGCTGGTTTGGTGCTCGGCAAGCGTGATCTCTCGTCTCATCCTCGGGAAAAGCACATAAATATTCGGCCCGGACGGCCGCATGCTTGCGCCGACTATGGCCGAGCCATCCGCATTCTGCTGCAGCCATCCGAAACCGGAGCACGGTGCTTCTGTTGTCTCTGCGCGAGTCTCGGGCTGGACGTTCCGGATCGCGGCGCTCCAGCGATCGCCGTCGGGGTAGTGCACGAACTGCAGTACGGATCCGTCTGGCACCCAGTGTGCGTATCCCAGTTTCTCCTTGCCACTCGTTGGCCGCAGGCTCGACTTGCCAGTGCCGTCCAGGTTCACGAGTTGGAGCCGCCGATGGACCCGTTGCCACGGGCCCTCCCGAACGTAGAGCAGTTGCGAGTGCCACGGCCTGAAGAGCGGAGTCGAGAGCCACCGGCGCTCTTCGGCCGCGACGTGGTTGCGTCCACGACCCTGACGCCCTAGTTCGACGATGCGCACGCGGCACAGCGGCTTGCGCTCGAATTGCAGTTCTCTGTTGGCCTGGACGTGGTCTTCCCGCATCTCGACTACCGCGGCGTACCGCTCGCCTGCGGAAATGTCCATGTCCCCGGTCAAGACCCAGCCAGGCGGGCATTCGTAGTACGTTGCGCGCTTGCTGCCGTTGATGTCCGCTTGAATCAGCTGGTTCTGCTGCATGAAGAAGAATCCGCGGTCGTTGCTCGTCAAATGAACTGCGTAGGGATGGACTCCGGAGCCCTCTGTCAGCTGCGTGAGGCGCTCTTGCTTCAGATTCAGCCGGTGGAACTGGCGCGATCCCCCGTGCTCGGCTGCTAGCAGCAAGAACGAGTTGTTTCGCGCGATGAACCTGTGATGGGACCCGGGCAGGTGATGCAGTACGGACGGGTCGGTGAGGCGGAAGATCTGTCGCTCGGTTAGGCCGTCTAGAGACTCTTCCCGAGACGACTTGACCCGGTTGCCCCTGCCTGCCGCCGATAGTCGAGCCGCCGATGTCGTCGCGGCCAAAAACCAACGACGGCTCACGCGCCGCATCAATTGCAATAGTACCAGCCGGCCGCCCAGCCAATACCCTTACCAGTCTTTCGACCAGACAACGCGGGTCGTCACGTGCGGTAGCACTGCAAGGCCAGAGGCATTGCACGCGTATCACCGACATTCCAGCGCGCCTCGCATTCTCGGGTGATTCCTGGATAGAGCGTTTACGCGTCTCTTGATCAAGACCGGTGTCAGAGTATCGAGCACACAGTTAGCGGCGGTTCAGTGGCAACTCCAGCCGCTGGAGCTTCCGCCACAGGCCCCGCTGCAATCGCGTTGGCCGCGCTGCGAAGGACCAACCATTGACCGTAGGTCCGAGGAGCTTCCGCAAGCGCACCGGCCGTCATGTAAGATCAGGGCGGCAAGGCGCTTTGTGTAATTCGTCCTGGATAGAGCGTCGCTCAATTGATTCCTGCACTTGCCGTCGTTGGGGCCGGCCCCGCACGCGTGGCCACTGCCATCCAAGAGAACTTTCAAAGAATCCATGAACGGTCCGACGGCAGCCTTCCTGAGCGATCCGGTCGGAGTGTTCGCTTACTTGGCGACAGTCTTGGGATTGGTCTTTTGGGCCAGTGGCCTGCCACGGTTCAAGAGGTTCTTTGCCGTCGTTCCCCCCATCATCCTCGCTTACTTCATTCCGACTCTATCCACTACCGCGGGGATCACCCCGATCGATTCTCCTGCCTACGATTGGATGCGGACCTACCTGCTTCCCATAGCGCTGCTGTTGCTCATGATCACAATCGATTTGCGGGCCATTCTGAAGCTCGGCCGCATGGCGCTGGTCATGATGCTTGCGGGGACTGCAGGGATTGTCTTGGGGGGCCCTGTTGCCCTGATGGCGTTTGGTGCTTGGCTGCCCCCCGACGCCTGGAAGGGGTTTGCCGCACTGGCGGGCAGTTGGATCGGCGGAACCGCGAACATGGTTGCCATGGCCGAGAGCGTGGGGACCCCCGATGCGCTCATGGGGCCCGTGATAGTCGTGGATACTGTGGTGGGCTACGGTTGGATGGGTGTCCTGCTGTTCCTGAGTGCTTGGCAGACTCGATTCGACGCTTGGAACGGCGCCGACCGTGATGCCCTCAAGGCCGCTGAACACCACCTGGAAGCAATCGAAGGCAACCGCCAGCCGATCGATCTGTCTCACCTGATGATGATCATCGGGCTGGGTTTCGGGGGAGCTGTGCTGGCCACGTGGGCTGGCGGAATGATTCCCGAACTGGGCGACCCAAGGATCATCACCCACACCACGTGGGCAGTTCTGCTGGTCGTCACTGCGGGTCTCGTGCTCTCCCTGACGCCCGTTCGAAACTTGGAAAAGCAGGGTGCCTCGGCAGTTGGATTTGGATCTCTGTATCTGCTGGTCAGCGCCATTGGAGCCCAGGCCGACATCGCGGCGGTACTGGATACGCCGATGTTCATGGCGGTAGGTGCCCTCTGGATTGGCATCCACGCTGGCATCCTTCTGATTGTGGCTCGGCTGATTCGAGCACCCCTGTTTTTCGTGGCGACGGGCAGCATGGCTAACGTGGGTGGCGCTGCCTCGGCACCGGTCGTGGCCGGGATCTACCACCCGGCCTTGGCGCCGGTGGGCCTTCTCATGGGTGTGGCCGGGTACATCTTGGGGATATACGGAGCACTTGCGGCAGCCTACTTGCTCGGCGCGGTCGGGGGATGAATGCCCCCAGGCGGAAAGCGGGTCTTTGCTCCGGAGGGCAATCGATCCCCGTAGTGGATGACTCACCACCTTTGCCTGTGCCCCGAGCGGGCACGGCAATTGCTGGTGACCGGGTATCGAGTCAGCCGTCGGAATCCGGCTCGTCCCAGTGGACCGAGTCGATGATGGCTATCACCGCCGAGTCGATGGGGGACTTGCCCCGCCGGACGGCAGTCATAGCCGCCCATCCGTCCAGCGTGAGCAAGACCATGTCGCCTACACCGGAGTCGAGTACGTCAACTGCGACCAGCGGTGCTCCACGACTCCGTCCACGGCGGTCCAGCGGCTGCACCGAGAGAAGCTTGATGTCCTCGTGTGATGGGTGCTTTCGTGTCGCGACGACATCGCCCAACACTTTCCCGAAAATCATGTCAGCCTGCCGCCAAGGGAATCGACGATGCCGGTTACGCTGGCGTCGGAAGCCACCGGCGGGTCGAAGGCAAAGCAAGCCTCGCGCCGGCCTGACCAATACACCGTTTCACCGGCTCCCGCCCCGACGGAGTCGAGCGCGACGATGGGAGTGCCGATGTCAGCGAGGTTAGCGTCCAAGGGTTGGATGAGCAGCAGCTTCAGCCCGTCTAGCTGCGGATCCTTGACGGTCGCACAGACGCTTCCCAAAACTCGCGCCAGTCGCATCAGCTGTCTTCCGGAAGCAGGTTGATGTTGTCCACGATGCCCACGATGGCCGTGTCCACAGGGGTGTCCTTCATGCCAGACGCCATGCGCGCCGAACTGCCCGAAATGCAGATTACGCGTTCACGAACGCCGGCGCCGACCGTGTCGAGAGCCACGAAATAGTTGTCTCGAAGTTGGCCGTCGGGGGCAATCTGCTGCAGCACGAGCAGCTTCTTTCCCTCCAGGCGGGGATCCTTGCGGGTCGCGACGACGTTGCCTACTACTCTCGCAAGCGTCATAGCGCACCGGCCACCCGCGTGGGACTCTTCGCCCGCCCCGCCCTACTCGGGGGGCGCAATGGGGAAGATCTGATCCAGATTGGAGTGCGGTCGCGGGATCACGTGAACCGAAATCAGTTCGCCGACCCTTCGGGCTGCTGCAGCCCCGGCGTCGGTTGCGGCTTTGACAGCCGCGACGTCGCCCCGCATCAATACGGTCACGTAACCGGAACCGATCTTCTCCCAGCCGACCAGTGTGACGTTAGCGGCTTTGACGGCGGCGTCGGCGGACTCCACCAGCGAGACGAACCCGCGCGTTTCGATTAATCCGAGGGCCTCACCCATGAATCACTCATCCTCCCCGAACCCGGAGCGCCTCTTCCAGCAACTGGATGAGTTCGTCGCGGGTTACGTAAAAACCATTGTCGCCCATCCGGTCGGCCTGTGTCGCGGCGGAATTGTCCTCCGCAGAAACCGGGCAGCCGGGCTGCTGGGTCGCTCGGGACGCGACGCCGTAGCGGCCACGCGACTCGAATAGCTTGTCGACCTCGACCCGCGGCAGTGCGCGGGCTCCGCCCAGCATCTCGGCGACAAAGTTGATGCGGGCGAAATGTTCCACCGTCTCCATGCGGAAGTACGCCTGCATCACGTCCTTGCCGTAGCTGACGGCGCCATGGTTGCCAAGCAGCAGTGCGTCGTAGCGCGGTATGAGGGGCAGCATCGGCTCGGTCAGCGCATCTGTGCCCGGCAAGCCGTAGTCGGCGAGGGGGACGCAACCGAGGCCGATGACAACCTCGGGCAGCAGTGCTGTGTCGAGGGCGCGGCCGGCGGCCGCGAATCCCGTGGCAACGGGCGGATGTGCATGCACCACAGAATTGACGTCCTCGCGGAGTTCGTAGATCTTGAGGTGCATCAAGATTTCCGACGTACGCTCCAGGCGCCCGGAGATCTTGTCGCCGGCATAGTCGACGATGATGATGTCGTCGAGCTGCATCATGCCCTTGGACACGCCCGTCGGGGTGCACATGATCCGCTCGTCGTCCAGGCGGACCGAAATGTTCCCGTCGTTGGCGGCGACCCAGCCTTTTTCGAAAACCAGCTTGCCGACCTGGACTATGTCGGCAGCGTACTCGCGCTCGGTCTTGACCATGCCGTACTTCAAGCGTATCGAATCAGGTCGGTCACGCTCAAGCTGTGTCTCGGCTGGGAAAAGCGCTGCGCGGTTCGGACAGGGTGTCCAGGTGCTTGGCAGGCGACGGGCTGGCAGCATACGGGATCCGATCACCCCAGTCCGCAATTCAGCCTCCGCAGCACCGCTCGTGGAATCTCTCCACATCCACCGCCGCTCGAATACCGGGTCAACCGAACTGCCGTATTTGGTTCGTGTTCCGACTCGGTGGCTGCCAGCGTCGACTGACGCAAGCGGTCCCGGTCCGCCGCTTGCAAGCACCGGTCGGATCCGAGCGCTTGCGCCTTCGGTTACGCGCGATCTGGACTGCAGCTGGCACAGGTGGCGTGGTATTTTGTCTAGTGTCGTGATCCGGCTCGTTGCACTCGTTCTGACTCTCGCCGTAGCAGTTCTTCCATCCTCCGCGCAGACCGCTGGAGCCGACCTTCCCCGGCTCGCTGACGGCAAGCCCGATCTCAACGGCATCTGGCAGGCGCTTGGCTCGGCGCATTATGACGTCGAGCGCCACATTGCCAGGCCTTCCTTGATGCTTCGGGACGGCCCTCACGGGCCGCTTCCGGCCGTGCCGGTGCTGGCCTTGGGGGCCATCGGCGCAGTCCCCGGCGGCATGGGCGTGGTCGACGGAGGCAAGATCCCCTACAAGCCCGAAGCGCTGGAGTTGAGGGAAGAGAATCGCGCTCACTGGATCGAACGCGACCCGGAAATCAAATGCTATTTGCCCGGCATCCCGCGCGCGGTGTACATGCCGTTCCCGTTCCAGATTTTCCAGAACGACAACTCTACCTTCTTCGCCTACGAATTCGCGGGGGCGGTGCGCGACGTCTACTTCAAGGACGTGGGCCCTGCCGAGACCGACTCCTGGATGGGGCAGTCGGTTGGGCGCTGGGAGGGAGACACGTTGGTTGTCGAAGTCACGGGCTTCAATGACCAGACTTGGTTTGACCGCTCCGGGACGCATCACAGCAACCAGTTGAAGGTTCTGGAGCGGTACACGCTCAGTTCTCCGAACCATATCCAGTACGAAGCCGAGATCGAGGATCCCGTGGTCTTCACACGCCCGTGGAAGATTTCCCTGCCCCTTTACCGGCGCATGGAGAAGGACGCGCGGCTGATGGACTTCAAGTGCGTGGAGTTCGTCGAGGAATTGATTTACGGTGAGTATCGTCGCCGTCCTTTGGAAAGGTAGTCGACACGCGTTGAGATACCGATCGCAGACCCTGCCAGCCAAACGCGCTCTCGAGGCGTCCGCACTCGTTGGGTGCGTCTGCGGGGAACGCTGGGAACGTGCACGCGGACCCGGACTTTGAAGTACGAAGGAGCACTTGTCATGTTGAACCGAGCTCTGATAGCATTCGGCGTTCTAGCGATCGCCGTGTGGCCCCAGGCGAGTGCGGAGATACCTCGCACGGCCGACGGGAAGCCGGACTTCTCCGGCACCTACGACATCGCCACCCTGACGCCCTTGCAGCGCCCTGCGAAGTACGGCGACAAGCTGACGCTGACTGACGAAGAGGCTGCTGCGATCGCCCGCAAGGAAGCCGAGTACATGGCGCAACGGAACGCAGCGTCGGACCCGGATCGAGAAGCGCCGCCGGACGGCGGCGACGGATCAGCGGGCGCAGCTGGGAACGTCGGAGGATACAACTCGTTCTGGATCGACCGTGGCAGCGGAGCGTTCAAGATCGACGGCAAGTGGCGCACGTCGATCTTGACTGACCCTCCGAACGGCCGCCAGCCACCGAAGTTGCCGGCGGTCGCAAAGCGCGCTAAGGACAGGGCCAGGTTTTTCCGCAAGAACACCGGAGTCGCATGGTGGGTGAAGGAAGGGCTGGAAGTAGGCCCGTACGACGATCCGGAACTGAGGCCACTCGCCGAACGGTGTCTGCTGGGCTTCGGGTCCACAGGCGGACCGCCCATGCTGCCGGTGCTCTACAACAACTTGAAGCGAATCGTGCAGACCGAGGACCATTTCATGATTTTGGTGGAGATGGTGCACGACGCCCGGATCGTTCGCATGAATGACGAGCATGCCCCGCCTGAAATCCGAAGCTGGCTAGGGGATTCAGTGGGGCACTGGGAAGGCGACACGCTGGTCATCGACACGACGAACTTCACTGACCGCCCAGCGCTGGGTGGCGCATCGCGCAACCTGCATGTCATCGAGCGATTCAGGCACCTCGAAGACGGAACACTGCTATACGCTTTCACCGTCGAGGACCCGACCGTATGGACCGCTCGGTGGAGCGGAGAATACGTCTGGCCAGCGACTGAGGACCGCGTCTATGAATACGCTTGCCACGAAGCCAACTATTCGTTTGGAGGTATCCTTCGGGGCGCGCGGGTTCTGGAGGCCGAGGTGCTTGGCAAGACCGACGACTAAGTCAAGCCGATCAAACCGCGAGGATCATCGCCCATGCTGAGAGAACTGACTTCCAATCGATTCCAGGTCGCCGCTGCAGTCTGTGTGACGGCTGCCTTGCTTCTGGCCGCCGTTGCGCCGCTGTACGCGCACCACGCGTTCGGAGCCGAGTTCGACCCCAATCGGCCGCTGGTGCTCAAGGGGCCTGTGGTCCGGGTCGAGTGGGTCAATCCCCACACGTGGATCCACATCGAGATCACCAAGGAAGACGGTGAGAAAGAAGTGTGGATGGTAGAGGGCGGCACGCCGAACAGCTTGCTGCGACGCGGCCTCAAGCGAGACACGATCAAGATCGGCCAAGTCGTGATCGTCGATGGGTACCAAGCAAAGGATCGCTCCAACCGGGCTAATGGCCGCGACGTGACGTTTGAGGACGGGCAGAAGTTCTTCCTCGGGTCGTCAGGGACCGGCGCCCCGTACGACAAAGAGCGACGCGGCCAGTAAGCCGCCCCCCGGGCTTGACCGATCCGCGGGGTCAGAGATCCGGGGCTTGGAGGGGTGGTATATGCCGCTTCTCGGCTGGATCGCGCCCAACTCAGCGCAATCGTCTCGGGCCGATACCGGACAGTCCGATGGGACTTGCCGGCTCTGGCTCTTCCCTGGGGCTCCGGGCCTTGGAACGCTTTATGATGGCTAGAGTATGGGTTTACTTGAAGGTCGGACCGCCATCGTCACCGGCTCGGGCCGCAGCATCGGCAAGGCCGTTGCCAAGCTGTTTGCGCAGCACGGCGCCCGAGTCGTCGTGAACGACCTTGACACCGATCCCGCCGAGGAGACCGCCGCGGAAATCCGCGCTGACGGAGGCGAGGTGACAACGTGCGTCGGAAGCGTGACTGACCCCGAGCTTCCGCCCAGGATCGTGCAGGCTGCTCTAGACTCGTTCGGCTCCGTTGACGTGATTGTCAACAACGCCGGCTACACCTGGGACGGCGTCATCCACAGGATGGGTGACGAGCAGTTCGACGCGATGCTCGATGTCCACCTCAGAGCACCGTTCCGCATGGTCCGGGCCGCGTCGACGTTCCTGCGCGAATCCGCCAAGGCCGACCTTGCCGCAGGACGGACGCCTCCCTGCCGCAAGATCGTGAACGTCAGCTCGACATCGGGCGTCGCAGGCAATGCCGGCCAGATCAATTACGCCGCGGGCAAGATGGGGATCGTAGGCATGACCAAGACGATCGCCAAGGAATGGGGCCGCTTCAACATTTGCTGCAATGCCGTGGCTTACGGTTTCATCGAGTCGCGGCTCACTCAGGCCAAGGAAAAGGGCGACAAGACCTCGGCTGGCGTAGCGCTCGGGATCCCTCAAAGCCAGCGGGAATCCGCGATTGCCCACATTCCGCTGCACCGCTACGGCACACCCGAAGACGCTGCGGGCCCGGTGCTTTTCCTGGCTTCGCCGCTATCTGACTACGTGACGGGTTCGGTGGTGCTGGTCACGGGCGGCAGCGTGGTGTAGTCCGCGCCGTTGGCGCTGGGGTCTTCACGCTTCGGACAGGCACCGCAGCGGAGCGAATCGCCTTGGGCGTCTAGCACGTCAGGCCCTCCGCAGGAGCCTCGCAAGCAGCGATTCTTGGACAGCAGCCCGATGGCCATGATCGCCATCGCAATTGCGAAGAACACAACTGCGAGAAGAACGATCATCACTGCGATCCGTGCTTCATTCTTGCACGAAAACGGCTGGAAGACGCTTCTCCAAACCCGCCTTCGCCATCTTGGACGACTAGGTAGACCGCCAGGTCCTCGCGTTCGGCCAGGGCGAGGGCTTCAGCCTCGCCCAGGACGAGCAATGCGGTCGCGAAGGCGTCGGCCCTCGTTGCGCTGGCGTCCAGCACCGTGGCCGACGTGACGCCTATTGCGACGGGCCGCCCGCTACGGGGATCGAGGATGTGACTCTGACGCACGCCGTTGTCTTCTCGGAAGTTCCGATAGTCCCCCGAGGTGGCGACGCTCTCGTCTCTCAGTTGCAGAATTCGCTGGACGGTCCGCCCGGATGGATCGGGCCGCTCGATGCCGATGCGCCAAGGGTCCCCGGCAGCGTTGGATCCGGCGGCCCGGACTTCGCCTCCCACCTCGACCATGTAGTCCCGGCAACCGAGACCCTCCAAAGCGCTGGCTACACGGTCGACCGCATAGCCTTTGGCGATTGCGGAAAGGTCGCAGCGCAAGCCGGGCACCGCCTTCCGGATCGTTCGCTCTCCAGTGTTGAGTTCCAGCTTGGACCAACCCGTGCGCGACCGCAATTGAGCGACCTGCTCGTTCGACGGCGGCTCCGCTGCCTCGACAGGGCCGAAGCCCCACGCATCGACCAGCGGTCCTACGGTGACATCGAAGGCCCCCGATGTTGCCTCGCTGACTTGCATGGCTACCGAAAGCACTTCGATGGTCTGGGGCGAGACAGGGAAGGGATCGGTCGAGTCGTGCCGGTTGAAGCGCGACAGCTCCGAATCCTCGCGATAGGTCGACATCAAGGCGTCGACTCGTTCGAGCTCGGACACGGCAATCGCGGCAAGTGCCGCAGCCGTCGCTGGCAGTGGCTCGGGCACCGTTACGCGGTACGAGGTACCCATGGTCGGCCCCTCGAATGTCACCGCGTCGCGGGACCCCTGTGGAGCAGTACAGGCGATTTGTGCCGCCAGGGCCGCTGCCAGGCCGATGGCGCGGACCGTTGGCCCGGCGGTCAGTGGACGTCGCTGACGCTCAACCACCGAAGTCGTCGAACAGGATGTTTTCCGGCTCCACACCCAGGCTGTCCAGCATCTTGAAGCAAGCCGTCATCATCGGTGGCGGACCGCAGATATAGTACTCGCAGTCCTCTGGCGCTGGATGGTTCTTCAGATACTCGTCGTACAGCACCTGATGGATAAATCCGGTGTAGCCGCTCCAGTTGTCGTCTTCAAGCGGATCCGAGAGCGCGAGGTGCCACTCGAAATTCGGGTTCTCGCGCTGAATCATGTCGAAGTCATCCATATAGAATGCCTCGCGCAAGCTGCGCGCGCCGTACCAGAAGGAGAGCTTGCGTTTCGTGTCGATTCGACGGAACTGGTCGAAAATGTGAGATCTCATCGGGGCCATGCCAGCCCCGCCTCCGATGAATACCATCTCGGTGTCGGTGTCTCGCGCGAAAAACTCGCCGAACGGACCGGCGATCTCGACGTTGTCACCCGGCTTCAGGTCAAAGATGTAAGACGACATCTTGCCTGGCGGCGTGTCTTCTGGCGCGCGCGGTGGCGGAGAGGCGACCCGCACATTGAGCATAATCATGCCGAGTTCCTCGGGATAGTTCGCCATCGAGTACGCCCGCTCGATGGGCTCCGACACATTCGAAACGTACCGCCACAGGTTGAACTTGTCCCAGTCCGGCCGGTATTCGTCCTCGATATCGAAATCCTGGTACTTCACCGTGTGCGGCGGACAGGCGATCTGGATGTAGCCTCCCGCTCGGAACGGCACCGACTCGCCCGCGGGCAGTTCCAGCACGAGTTCCTTGATGAATGTCGCGACATTGTGATTCGAACGGACCTTGCAGTTCCACCGCCGGACGGAGAAGACTTCGTCCGGCACACGGATCTCCATGTCGGACTTGACTTTGACTTGGCACGAGAGGCGCACTCCCTCGCGCGCCTCGCCACGCGTGATGTGGCTCGCCTCGGTGGGCAGCATGGCGCCGCCCCCGTCGCACACAGTGACCTTGCAAACCCCACAGCTGCCCTTCCCGCCGCACGCGGACGCAATGAAGATCTTCTGGTCGGAGAGCGTGTTCAGCAACGTGCCGCCAGAGCGCACCGTCAGCGTGTTTCCGGAGTCGCCGTTGATGGCGATCCGCACGTCGCCGCTGGCGACGAGCTTGTTCTTGGCCACCATCAGCAGGGCGACCAGGGACAGAATGACGCCGGCGAACATCGCGACGCCCAAGAGTACCGTGATCATCGTAAATCCAAATGCTTCTGCAATGCGAGTCCTACAGCTGGATTCCGCCGAATGCCATGAACCCAATCGCCATCAGGCCCGAAAGGATGAAGGTCATGCCAAGGCCGCGCAGCCCCAGCGGGATGTTGCTGTACTGCAGGCGCTCGCGAATCGAGGCAAGCGCCACGATCGCCAGAGCCCAGCCGATACCCGATCCCAGTCCGAACACGATGCTTTCGCCGAGCGTGTAGGAGCGTTCCACCATGAACAGCGAGCCGCCCAGAATGGCACAGTTCACGGCAATTAAGGGAAGGAACACGCCCAGCGCCGCGTACAGGGCGGGCACGTAGCGGTCCAGTGTCATCTCGACGATCTGCACCATGGCGGCAATCGTGCCGATGTAGCACAGGAAGCCGAGGAACGAGAGGTCGTACTCCGCCAATCCAGGGGAGATCCATGCCAGAGCGCCATCGCTCAGCAGGTAGTTGTAGAGCAAGTGGTTCATCGGCACTGTGACGGTTTGGACGAAGATCACTGCGGCGCCGAGACCGATCGCGGTGTTGACCTTCTTCGAGCACGCCAGGAACGAGCACATGCCGAGGAAGAAGGCCAGGGCGAGATTCTCGACGAAGATCGCCCGGATCGCCAGGTTCAGGTAGCTTTCCATCGCCTCAGCCCTCCATCTCCACCTGGTCTGGTTTCCAGCTGCGCAACGCCCAGATGAACAAGCCGATCAGAAAGAACGCGCCCGCCGAAAGCCCCATCAATCCGTTGGGGTTGTACCATCCGCCGGCGGTCACCTTCGGTAGCACGACGATCCCGAAGACCGAGCCTTGGGCCAGCACCTCCCGCAAGAATGCGACCGCCATCAGGACGGCGCTGTATCCGAGGCCGTTGCCGATCCCGTCGAGCAGGCTGTCCAGCGGCCCGTTCTGCATGGCGTAGGCCTCGGCGCGGCCCATGATGATGCAGTTCGTGATGATCAGGCCCACGAAGACAGACAATTGCTTGCTGATCTCGAAGAGATAAGCCTTCAGGATCTGGTCTGTCACGATCACTAGCGAGGCGATGATCGTGAGCTGCACGATAATGCGCACGTTGCCGGGGATGAAATTGCGCAGCACACTGATCGAGAGGTTTGACAAGGCGAGCACGCTGATCACGGCCACGCACATTACAAGCGCGGTTTCGAGTTTCGTGGTGACTGCTAGCGCGGAGCAGATGCCCAGCACTTGCAAAGCGATCGGATTGCTCTCGAACAGCGGATCAAGCAGTGTCTTGGTGCGAGTCGCCGACATTAGGACTGCCCCTCCTGGAATTTCTGCAAGTATTTTTCGAACCCTGCCCCGCCGAGCCAGAATTGCAGCATCGACGTTACGCCGTTGCTAGTGATCGTCGCTCCGGTCAGGCCGTCCACTTGATGCGGTGCCTGCTGTGGCGGAGACGCCGCGCCCTTGATAACGCGGATGACGGGCTCGCCGGTTTCGCCGTAGATCTTGCGGCCCGGCCACAGTGCCTTCCACTTGGGATTGTCGACCTCGCCGCCAAGGCCTGGAGTCTCTTTGTGCTGGTAGTATGTGATGCCCTTGATCGTGTTGCCGTCCCCGGCGACCGCTAGGAACCCGTACAGGGTCCCCCAGAGGCCGTAGCCCTCGATCGGCAGCACCGCCATCACTGGTTCGCCGTCCTGTAGGATCTCGTAAACCATTGCGTGGTTGGGCACGCGCTGCACAGAGGCGCGGTTCTTAGGAGCCTCCTGGCTCGTCACAGGATCCTTGGCGGCCTTGGCCTGGTCGAAGGTCGCCGGATCGATGTCCGTGGGCTCGCCTGTCGACAAGCCGATCACGACCGCGCGGATGTTCTTGAAGCGCTCGCGCATATCCTCTTCGGTCAAGCGCTCGCCCGGTTGCGCGAAGCCCGCCGCGAGCAGCACGCTGCGTTGCTTGTCTAGGGCAGCGTTGCGGAGTTGGGACTCCTTCAGGGACACCGCCGCAGAAGATACTAGCACCGCGCATGCCACGCAGACCGCGCCTGAGAAAAGGATCGTGTAGAGGGCGCTATGCCGCATAGCGAGCCTTCCTGCGCTTGACATTTGCCTGGATCACGAAATGGTCGATCAGCGAAGCGAACATGTTCATGAACAGGATCGCCAGCATCATGCCCTCGGGAAATGCGGGGTTGATCACGCGGATCAGGATCGCTAAGACCCCGATCAGGAAACCGTAGATGTAGCGGCCCTTGTTGGTGTGCGCCGACGACACGGGGTCGGTCGCCATGAAGACCAGTCCGAACGCCCAACCCCCGAGTACCACGTGCCACTCGAAAGGGACGTTCAGCAGGGGATTCGTGGTCGATCCGACAGCATTGAGCAGTTGCACCATCCCGAACGAGCCCACGACCCCTGCAATCATAATGCGCCACGAGCCGATGCCGGTCGCGACCAGCACCAGAGCGCCGATGAGGCAAGCCAGAGTTGACGTCTCGCCCATCGAACCCGGGACCATGCCAAGGAATGCCTGCATCCAGCTCACGCCGCCGCCCGCCAGCGCTTCGGGTCCTGTCACCGCTGCTTCGGCGAGCCAAGTCGCGCCGCTGCTGCCGTCAATCGTTGTGTCGGCGGCGATCCAGACTTGGTTACCGGAAATCTGCGCCGGGTAAGCGAAGAACAAGAATGCGCGCGACATCAGCGCCGGATTGAAGACGTTCATGCCGGTGCCGCCGAAGATCTCCTTCCCTATAATCACTCCGAACGCGATTCCGAGGGCGACCTGCCACAGCGGGATCGTCGGTGGCAAAACCAACGGGAAGAGCATTCCCGTCACGAGGAAGCCTTCGTTGATCTCGTGCTTGCGCACTATCGAGAACAGCGCTTCGCAGTTGCCCCCGATCGCAAACGTGACGACCAGGACCGGGACGTAGTACAGGGCCCCGTGGATCACGCATCCCAGAATGTCCGACGGATCGAACGCGCCAAACCCCAGGTAGCCCAGGGTCGCGGTCTGCCAGTTCGCGAGTGGCTGGGCACCTTGTGAGATCGCCAGATTGGCCTGATACCCCGTGTTGTAGAGCGCCATTGCCACGCACGGCAGCAACGAGAGCACTACGGTCACCATCATCCGCTTCAGGTCGAGGCCGTCCCGTACATGCGAAGCGCCGCGCGTGGTCGAGCCCGGCGTGTAGAGAAACGTGTCAGCTGCCTCGTAGAGCGGGTACAGGCGCTCGAGCCGGCCGCCCGGCTTGAAGTGTCGCTCCAGGGAGTCGAGGATCGCGCGCATGATGGTCAGAACTTGCCGAGCGACCTAAGGCGGCCGCTAGCCTTCCTTCTCCAGCGTAGTCAGCACATCACGCAGCAATGTGCCGAACTCGGCCTTTTCTGGGGAAACGAAGGAGCAGAGAGCCAGGTCCTCCTCGATCAGCTCGAGCGCCCCGAGTTCCTCGGCGCGTTCCGGATTGGCGATAAGCAGCGAGCGGAGCAGCGGCGCTGGCAGGATGTCCATCGGCATGACCCGTTCGTAGATGCCGACCGGCACCATCGCCCGCACCGAGCCGTTTGTTGTGGTCGTGAACGAGTACCTCCGGCCGGGCAGCCACTTTCCCAGGAAGACACGCAGAACCGAAAATACGCTGACTCCTGGGACCATCCAGCCCAGAAGGTGTCGTTGGCTGTCCTCGCGCAGCGCGCTGACTTGCGAGTGGTAGCGACCAAGGTAGCCGAATACTTCCCCCTCCGCGCGGCGACCCGACAGTACGGAACCGGAAATGACGCGGTTCACGCCGTCCTCCAGCTCATGATGAGTCAAAGCGTCCGTTGAAGCGCCGGTCCGCGTACGCAGGAGTCTCGGCCTTTTCACCGCCGGGCCCGCAAGCGAAATGACTCGGTCAACCGGAAGCCTGCCACTGCTGAAGAGCTTGCCAATGGCGATTGTGTCCTGGTAGTCGGCGTGCCAAACTTGCTTGTTTCGATCCACCGGGTCCAGCATGTGGATGTGCAAGCCAGGCGTTCCGCTCGGGTGCGGCCCGTCGAATTCCTCGACCCGGACATTGGCGCCTTGCACGCCGGGAATCTCGCTCCCCTTGGCCGTGCAGACGTAGACCGGCGAGCTGCCCGCGATCTTGGCGAGGGCGGTCACTCCACGCGCGAAGTGCTCCGCGTTTCCGTGCATGACAACGTCGACTGACGGGGCAAGCGGGTTGCTGTCGGCGGCTGTTACAAATATCGACCGTGGTGCGGCATCGGCCATCGGGACCTTGCCGTAAGGGCGGGCGCGCAGACCGGCCCAAAGACCGGATTCGAGCAGCAGTTCGCGAATTTGCTGGGCACTGAGTTCGGACGGATGCCTTCCGGAATAGGCGTCGAACTGGACGCAGTCGTCGCCGCCGGCCAGTTCGGTCGCGTCCAGTTGGATAACGACCGATTGCAAGGCCCTGCGGTCACCGCGGTTAATCCCGATGACCGTGCCGCCGGCCGGCGAAGTGTAGCGCACGCCGGGAGCTTTCTTGTCCTCAAATAGCGCTTGGCCTCGCCGGATGGAATCCCCAACAGACACGAACATCGTTGGCTTCATTCCGATGTAGTCTTCGGCGAGGATGGCGACGCGCCCGGGCGCCCTGGCTTCATCGATTTCCTGCGTCGGCCGCCCCTGGATCGGCAGGTCCAACCCCTTGCGTACCCTGTGAAGCCCCATGTGATTGTGTGCTTTGCAGTTGCTAGCGCCGGTTCAGCGGTCCGGGCCTACCGCTCTCGCGTCCGAATGTGTCTCGAATCAATGCTACTCGAGCCTTCCGTCTCGAGCCCTCGGCACGTCGACGCTTGTCTCGGAAACTCGCCCGACAGGTTGAAGGGGAGCAAGAGGATTTCTGACCGGTTAGGAACATGCGCTGCCCCATCTCAGCGGACCGAATCGGTCTCCAGCGCGAGACTCCATTGTAGCGCTTCCGCACCGGATTCGGCCAAGAGAACAGCAGTTCTCAGTTTGGCCTTTTTCTATCTCGCGAGCCGCTGAGGGGCCGGTAGCAAGGGACCAGTTTCTGGGGGCTTAACTTTGCGGACACCACTTTCAAACATAAAATGTGCCCTCTGTTTCCAATTCCCGGGTGCTCGATTCCCTTCTGGACCGCTTCCAACAAGCCGCCTCCGCCCTGCCCGATCCCCGGACCGGCTCCAACAAGCGCTACGCCGTCTCCGATGCCGCTGTCTGCGCCCTCTCCACGTTCTTCTTCCAGTCCCCCTCCTTCCTCGACTTCCAGCGCCGCATGCACGAGGAGTCCGCCCGCTCCAACTGCCACTCCCTCTTCGGCGTCAGCAAGATTCCGAGTGACAATCAGATTCGGAATCTGCTCGACGGTCTCGACCCCTCCCTGTTCGCCGACCTGTTCCCCCTCTGCCTCGACACCGTCCGCGACCAAGGGGGCCTCGACCCCTTCCTGCGCCTCGACGGCCGCCTCCTCATCGCCCTCGACGGGATCCAGTTCCATGGCTCGGATTCCATCCATTGCGAGCAGTGCTCCACCCGCCATGTCGGCAGGCACAAAACCAAGCAGTTCTTCCACACCATGCTCTCGGCCACTGTTGTCGCCGACGGCCACAACCGCGTCCTCCCGCTCATGCCGCTGTTCGTCCAGCCCCAGCACGACCCCGCCGCCAACCGGCCCGACCTGACCGAAGACCAGCGCAAGCAGGATTGCGAGCGCAACGCTGCCAAGCGCTGGCTGCCCGCCCACATCCCCGCTCTGCTCCCCTACCAGCCGGTCCTGCTCGGCGACGATCTGTACTGCTGCCAGCCCCTCTGCGCACTCGTCGCCGACCTCGGCGCGGACTTCCTCTTCATCTGTAAGCCCAGCAGCCACAAGACGTTATACAAACAGCTCCCCAACCGCCGCAGCTGGTCCACTGGCTGGGTCCGCACCCGCAACCACCGCCAGCAGATCGAGTCCCATCGCTACCAGTGGAGAAACAACGTGCCGCTGCGCGCCGGCGACGACGCCCTGAAGGGCACCTGGATCGACTTCGAGATCGGCCGCAACGGCGAGCGCACCTACCACAATTCGTGCTTCACCAGCCTCAAGGTCACCGCTGACAACGTGGCCGCGATCGCCCGGGCGGGCCGCGCCAGATGGAAAATCGAGAACGCGCAGTTCAACTGCTTGGCGCGGCAGGGCTACAACCTCAAGCACAACTGCGGGCACGGCCGCCAGGGCCTGGCCAATCTGCTCGCCACGCTGAACCTGTTCGCCTTCGCGCTGCATGCGGTCCTGGACTGCGTGTCCGACCTGTGGCGGCAATGTCGGGCGCGCGTCGGCACCCGGCGCAAGTTCTTCGCGACCCTGGGCTTCCTCACGGAGTGGTTCTGCTTCCGCAGTTGGACCGCCCTGTTCGAGACCGTGTTGAGGAAGCGCCCGCCACCGCCCGCTCCCGGGGCGGCCGCGTGCGCCCCCGCATGACGCAACCTGCCCGCCATCCTGCCAGCGACAGGCTCCTCTTCCAGTGGCCCTCAGTGGGGATGCGTTGCGGCCAGTCCATGACCGCGTCATTGCCGCTGCCAGACGCCTCGACCCCCCGGATACCGAGTCAACAGCCGTCCGATCACCCCGCAACGGGTTCCAACGGCGCACACAAACGCTCGCAGATTCCACCCCACACGAGTCAGACCCCCCATTCTGAGAATCGCTGCCAAGAGAATCCACTTGCTGTCTGGGGGCGTCGAATTCAGCTCTGGAAGGGCTGTTTTCGCGGTCCGGGGAACGCGGTTGCCAGGGGCGTATAATGCCGGAATGCGCAGCGGCGCGGCTGTGGTCGGCAGCGATGCGGAAGTGGTCGCGATCACACTCAATGGCGAGCCTTGCTCGCTCGCGTCCCCGGCTTCAATCGGTGACCTGATTCAGCGGTTGGGCTTGGACGAAGATGCCGTAGCGGTCGAGCGAAATCGCGAGATCGTGGCCAGATCGGTGTGGCCGGAGACCGTCCTGCTCTCAGGCGACACGATCGAAGTGGTGCAGTTCGTCGGAGGCGGATGAGAGGTGTCCAATGTTCCGTTGTCCTCGGCTAGGACATCGCCTGCCGGACTGATATGCTAGTGCCCCGTCGCGCGGGGGGGCTGGGACGAGAAGGGTATGAGATCGCGATGGTCGACCGATCGAAGAGGCAAGAGTCAGCTACCTACACGAGCCGTGAAGTCGTGCACATGACTGGCGTCACGTTCCGCCAGTTGCAGTGGTGGGACGAGCGGGGATTGGTTTCGCCGATGAAACTCGGTCATCGCCGGCTGTATACGGCATTCGAAGTTCAGCAAGTCGCGCTCATAAGGAGTCTCCGCATCAAGGGCATGTCCCTGCAAAAGATTCGGTCGTGGATCGAGCAGTTAAGCCCGCAGCAGGTCGCCGATGCCCTGAGTGTCAATGATCGCGACGAAGAGGTTTACCTCTTGACGGATGGAGAGAAAGTCTATCTGGAGGGGATGGAGAATCGGGTCATGGGACGCATTCGAGAATCGGAACTCCCGCTCACCACCATATACATCTCGGACTTGCACTGCGGTTTGGCTCTGCTACCCACGTCTCGGAAACCAGTGCAAAGCGCCGCCGAAAGGGCCGGAAAGCCCACTGCGGCGAAAGGCAAGCGAGCGAAAGACGACTGGCGGGGGGCAGACGCGTCGGGAGGCAAGTAGGTGAGAGGCTCTCCTCCACCCTGTGTTTCTCTGCAGCTCCCCTCACGCATGCGCCCTTGATGGGGTGCCTGTCAGCGTCCCCGCCGTGGCTTGGAGCGGATGACGATGGGTGTGCCCTCGAACCCGAAGCGCAGTCGCAGCTGGTTCGTCAGGTAGCGCTCCAAGCCGAAGTGGAACGGGCCTCGGAGATTGCTGAAGAACAGGAATGTCGGCGGCTTGATCCCTATCTGGGTGAGGAACGTGAACTTCGGCTTGCGTGGACCCGGCACTGTGACCCGGTCCAAGTCGAGTTCTCCCAGGAACCGGTTGAGTTCCGCTGTCGAGATTCGAAGCTGAGCTGCGCGAGCGGATTTCTTGATCAGCGGAAACAAGCTGCTGACGCGCAGGCCGGAACGCGCCGAGACAAACGCCACTGACGCATACGGGAGCATCTTCAATTCTTCGCGGACGTGCCTCCGGAACTCGCCGGCGCTCTGCGTCGCGAGATCCCACTTGTTCACGACGACGATGCAGGCCTTGCCCGCTTCGTGTGCGTAGCCGGCGATGTGTGCGTCCTGGGCTGTTACCCCTTCCTCGGGTTCGACCAGCAGAAGCGCGACGTCGGCCATCCGCAAATGTCGCTGAGCCATCACAACGCTGAGCTTCTCGGCCATTTCGCGTGTCTTGCCCTTGCGGCGGATTCCGGCCGTGTCAACGAAAACAAAGGGTTGGCCGTTATGCTCGGCGATAGCGTCAACCGCATCGCGGGTCGTTCCAGGCACCGCTGACACGATCGCGTGCCCGACTCCGGTGATCCGGTTCAGCAGCGTAGACTTGCCCACGTTCGGACGTCCTAGGATGGCGATGCGGATCGGCCGGGACTCCGAGTCATCGATGGCTGATTCCACTTCGCAGAAATCTCGTGTGGCTGCTCCCAGCAAATCTTCAATGCCGCGGCCATGTTCGGCAGATATGCCATGTCCCGTTCCGAACCCGAGCTCGCCGAAGTCGTACACCAAGTCATCCAGGGTCGGCGTGTCGCACTTGTTAACCGCGAGGCTGACATTGCGGCCGCTGCGGTGCAGTAACTCGGCGATTTCACGGTCCGCTTGGGTCAGTTCGGCCCTGCCGTCTACAAGGAAGATCACGTGGTCTGCCGATTCGATCGCGGTTCGCACTTGCTCGCCGACCAATTCGGGCACTTCCTCCTTTTCGAAGAAGGTCATACCACCCGTGTCGGTGACTTCGAAAGCCTTTCCCTTCCACCTCACAGGCATGCGGATGCGGTCTCTTGTCAGTCCCGGTAAGTTGCCGACGATCGCCCGCCGGGAAGCGGTGATCCGGTTGAAGAGCGTCGACTTGCCAACGTTCTGACGGCCGACGATGACAAGCTGGAGAGGCCTTGCAGGCTCCATATCGGGGATCATAGCAACGGTGCTCCGCGGATCGGGACCTACAGTTCCGGAACTCCGCGACGAGCTAGCTCGCGGCGACTCGCACATCGAGATCCGAGCCGTCCATGTGGGCGGGCGGTTCGTAACCGAACAGACGCAAAGCCGTAGGCGCCAGGTCCTCGATCCCGGGACTGTCCGCCCCGAATTCTCGATTGCAGAACACAACGCCCGGGATCTGCGGAGGATCGATGCAATGGTCTCCGCTCCAAGCCTTGGTGTTGTCCTCGAAGACAGGCCCTGACACCTTGCCGAGCGCTAGGCCCCAGGAACTGCGGTAGCCAGGGTTGTAACCCACGATGACGTCAGGCGCGGCATCGACGTACGGACCGTGGTACACGGCCTGTTTCGAATAGCCGCGATGCACAGCCACCGCATCGCGCTCCGCATCCCTGAGCCCGGTAATCTTCTCCGCGATTTCGTCGGCGAGCCGGTTGGCCTCGGACCGCGGGACGATTCCCTGACTCTCGCGTCCCTGGACGTTGAGATAGATCCCGGTCAGGCCGAAGCTGTAAGCCCGGGTTCGAGCCCAGTCGACGCTGCGCAGGTACCCCGCGTCCGGCGTGCCCTCCTTCGCTGCGAGGTAGCCTTCGCTGGCGAGCCATGCATTGAGGTTCACGCCGCGCTGGAACGATTTGAAGCCGTGGTCAGAAAGTACAAACAGCACTGTCTGTTCGTCGACGTGCTTCATCGCCTTGCCCACGATGCGGTCCATCCGGACATACAGGTCCTCGATTGCGCTCGCATAGCGACTGATGGAATTGCCGTTGGCGGCATGCGCCGGGTGGTCGGGCTCCAAGTACCGGTAGAACATGTGCTGAACGCGGTCGGGCGTGTCGAAGACGCATGCGACCACGCCCTTCCTCGTGCGGTCCAGAGCAGCATCGAACATCGCCTCGCGCTCCTCGCAAATCTGATTGGCCTGCTGGAGGAACGACTCCTCGTCTATCACGCGTTCGTTCAATGCCCAGGTGTCCTCGGCAAGTCCGAGGGTGGAATAGTCTCCCAGCAGCTTCGCTAGGTACGGTGCGTAGAACGACGGGTAGGAAATCGGTAGCGCGGGCTTTTCGGGATCGATCGAGATTGGAGAAAGATACAGGCGTATGTGCGGCGCGACGGCCGCCAGGCGGAACTGGCCGATTCCGGACACCGCGATGCCCAAACCGGCGCGGAATTTGAGTCGGACCCACGGGGTGTAGGCGTCCGGAGCGAGTTCGTGGCGCTTGCCACCGATCTCGAGTGTCCCGCGGCCCGACCCTCCATTGAGTTGCACGCGAAACGGGATGCGCAATTCCCCGGCTCCTTCTCGGATCGTGTTGTCCGGGCCTCGGACCTCTCCGTGGTAGAAGCCATCTCGCTCTTGGAGGGGGTAGCAGGCACCGGCTTCCTCGAATTCCGTTCTTGCGGGTGCCGTCGTGAATAGCTGGAAGCTCCCCTGTGTGCCCAGCAGATCAGGGGTGCACATGGCCGATAGCAGGCGGCCCTCGAACGGTTCGGGTGGGAACGTGATTGGCACTCGCAGGATCGTGGAACTGACGAGGTTGTCTCCCAGCAGAGCCCAGAAAGGGCGGCTCTTGCGGCGCATTTCGACGGTCGGCTTGCTGAGTGGCACGCGCCAGCGGCCCAGCTTCAACACCCTTGATGGTTGGTGGACACGGGACGACGAAAGCTCGGGAAGATACGAGCGGAGGTTGCGATTGAGAAAATCGAAGAGGTTGTGCTTCCCGGGATTCGAGCCGGTGGCGAACGTAGCCCACGCCACTGGGGAAAGTGGCGGGTAGGTCGTGCGCAGTCGGCTGTAGCGGCCCTGCTGGCGTAGCGCCGCCAGGTTTGGCAGCTTGCCTTCGGCGAGATACTGCTCGACTAGGTCTGGCTCTAGCCCGTCCAGGCCAAGAAAGATCAGCTTGCGGACTCTTGCTCGCCGGTAGCCTTGCGCACCGCGGAGAGCGCGCCACCCCATGCGGAATGGAAAGACCAGCAGCGCGACGGCCCCGGCGATGAATGCCGCCAGCAAGCTGAAAAGAGAGCCGACAAATGCAAAGCCCGCTCCAGGCCCAACATAGGCATCAAGCTGAGCCGTCGCGACAAAGGCGGCCGCCAGCAGCATGCAACGCCGCGCAAGCATAGAATTCATCGTAACCGGCGGTGTTACCAGCTCAGTCTACGGAGTCGGCTCGCTCGTGCGAGCCGGCAGACCGAAACAGGCGGGCAAGGTGTGCTCTTGCCGCGAATCCGAGCAGCAAGCAAAGCTGGAACGGGAAGGTAGCAATTTGCAGCGCCCGACGCAGGAATTCGGGACTTCGAACGCCACTGCGAGAGATTCCCAGCCGGAGCGTCTCCCGCCAATGTTCGCGATCCAGCCAGAAAGAGCCGTCGCGACCGTCGATCAAGAGGATCTTGGCCGGGAGCAAAGCCGCCAGAACGACCTTCCAGCCTGCCAGCAGAGGGCTGTTGCTGCAAACGATGGCAGCTGCTGTGTGCTTCTCCTGCCGCAAGCCGAGCAGCAGCTTCCACCGCTCGAAATGGTTGCCGGCTTCGAATGTCCGCCACGCACGGTATCCAACGCCTAAGCCGATCGGATCGTCCGGCAGGCAGGTGAACAAATCGATCGGCACATCGCCGCACACGGTCGAGCGCAGGTCGCGGATCACTTGCTCGGTGTCCGTGCGCGGCCCGCTCTCGACCAGCAGCATCCGCCGAATTGGCGGGACGCCCTTGCGGAGAATCCATCTCACTCAAAGTAGCTTACCGCGATAAAATCCATTTATGTCCGCCGTCCGCTTCTATCACAAGCCCAGTTGAACGAGTTGCCGCAAAGCCAGGAGTTACCTGGCTGAGAGTGGCGCCGCGATCGAATTCGTCGATCTGAACAAGGGGTTGAGTGTCACTGAACTGGATGCCCTGGTAGGACCCCGCGACCATATTCCGTTCCTGAACACCCGCAACGCACTCTACCGCGAGATGGGATTGAAGGCCAATCCGCCTTCCCGCGAGCACGCGCTGCTGCTGATGTCCGAAAATCCGAATCTGATCAAGCGGCCCTTGACGGTGCAAGGCGACAGGATCGTCCTGGGGTTTGCGCCAGAGGAGCTTGCCGAACTCTGCGACGGGTAGCAGGGGCTGCCCTGGAGCCGACGACGGGACTCGAACCCGTGACCTCGTCCTTACCAAGGACGCGCTCTACCAACTGAGCTACGTCGGCCAATGGCTCTGTCTCGTGGGCGGCGAATGGAGCGGGAGACGGGGATCGAACCCGCAACCAACAGCTTGGAAGGCTGTGACTCTACCATTGAGTTACTCCCGCAATCTTCGCGCGCCGCATCGCCTTGCCATGCGATTCCGATCAAGCCGGCTGGCTTGAGTGGAGCCGGCGAGAGGACTCGAACCCCCGACCGTCTGATTACAAATCAGATGCTCTACCAGCTGAGCTACGCCGGCCCGAACGAACCTAACCCCATAATATCACCCGCCCGAGAGATCCGGTCCCGTCGATTGGGCGTTTGGGTAAAGCCCAGCAACTGTCCTGGGATCAACTGTTCGTTGTCGTGATTGGAACCTGCGGCCAAGCTTCGGGTTCGGAGACTGGGCGCTATTCCGGTCCAACTGCCTATCCCACGCCTTTGAGCTCAGCGAATCAACAAGTTCAGCAGAACCGCTGCCGCGTACCCCTTCAGCGAAGGTTCTATGAATTGGCTGGGAGGCAGGGATTCGAACCCCGATAAACAGATCCAGAGTCTGCCGTGTTACCGTTACACCACCTCCCAGCGGGGTGGAACAACGTCCAAATCAAAGTATAGCCCGTGAACGCGAGTTACGATTGGCCGTGGGGTCGTGGAGATGAGAATCGCCTTCCTGGGAGCCGGCGCGGTCGGCGGATACTTTGGAGCCCGCATGGCGCTTGCTGGAATCGACGTGTCGTTTTTGCTGCGACCGGACAGCGCGCGCGCGCTTCAGCGTTGCGGGCTGCGTGTGCGAAGTCCGATGGGGGATGTCGAGATCCCCCGGCCAAACGTCGTTAGCGACGCCGCGAGCGGCTACTGCCCGGATGTCCTCTTCTTCGCCTGCAAGGCCGAGCACGTCCGGGGCGCGGCCGAATTCGCACGATCGGCGGTCAAGGCCGAAACGCACGTGATTCCGCTGCAGAACGGCGTCGATGCGCCGCGGATACTGCAGGACGTGCTGGGCTCCGGCTGCGTGTTTGGAGGGCTCAGCCGGATCTTTGCCGAGCGGGTTTCTCCGGGCAGAATCGCGCACATGGGACTGCTTCCGTCGATCGCCATTGGCGAGCGTAGCGGCGGTATCTCTGCCAGGGCCCGCCGCGTCACCGAATTCCTCGCGGGTGTGGACGGCATGGTGATCGACTGCTCGGCGGACATTTGGTCCGACATGTGGAAGAAGCTGCTGATGGTCTGCTCGCTAGGGGCGGTCGGAGCTGCGGCACGGGCTCCGCTGGGTGTCTTGCTCGACGTTCCGGAGACTCGGGCCCTGCTGGAGGCAGCGGCAAACGAGATCGCCGCTGTTGCCAGGGCGAACGGCGCCACCGTGGAGGAGGGCTTTGCTCCGCAGCAAATCGCCAAGTACCGAAACCTGCATCCCGAGACGACCGCCTCGATGCACCGCGATCTCGAGCGCGGCGATCCGTCCGAACTCAGAGAGCAACTCGGCGCCGCACGCCGCTACGGTGCCGAAATGAATGTCCCTACTCCGACGCTGGACGCGCTCTATGGGGCGCTGCTGCCCGGCGAACTGCGAGCGCGAGATGAAATCGAGTATCGCGACGTAACGCTGCGCACGGCTCCCTGAACGGGTCAGTCCTTCATCAGCCGAGCGACTTCGACCAAGCGGGCACCGAGATTCCGGGCCTCCTCGAGTTCGTGCGCGCCAACCCCCTTTTCGTGTTCCGGAATCCCGGTGGTAGCGGACGCGCCCAATCCGCCATACGGCGTGACAAGGACCATGCCGTACTGCAGCATGCTGAGAGCCATGCTGAGCATGGTGAATTCCTTGCCATTGGACGGAGCACCGCCTGTGGCAAACACGGCGCAGGGTTTGTTCTCTAGTCCACGGCTCCTCCAGAAGCCCAGGCCATAGGCCCAGTCTACGAGTGCCTGCCGCACCTCAACAGCCGCGTCCCCCATGTGTACCGGTGACCCCACCGCTACCGCGTCGGCAGCGTCAAGATCTTCCTTGGTTACTTCTCCAATGCGCTTGACCACGGTGGTGACACCGTCGCCGCCTGCTCCCTCTGCAATCGCGTTGGCCATGGTCTCGGTGTTGCCCGTCTGCGAGTGAAATGCCACAAGCACGCTCACGTCCTGTGCGAGCACTGCTGATGGGATCAGGATGAGAATCGGGGCCAGAATCGCTCCGAAGCGACACCTGCTTGCTGAATGTGCTGAGCGCGCGTGCATGGTCGCGCCTAGTCTAGCTTGCTTGCTTGCCCTCGGAGCCATACCCGAAATCGTGGCCGGGCCTCTGCCGGGCTGCACTTCCCAGGAGGAATCGGCGCCAGGAGCAAGAACCTCATGACCGCGGCACGCGCGCAGCCCGGCGGTCGCATCGAACTGGGTATTGCGGGGCTAGGATTGAATCAGGAGTGGAGTGTTGCCGTCTTGATGAGAATCTTCTCCGTCAGTAGTGGAACTTTGATAGCCAAGCCGCTGAACGATGTGTTTCCGTTCTTCTCCGAAGCTCGCAATCTCGAGGAGTTGACCCCAGCTTGGCTGAGATTCCAGGTCCTGACCCCATCTCCGATTGAGATGGCGGTCGGTGCCAAGATCGACTATCGGTTGCGGCTCCGCGGGATTCCGATTTCGTGGCAGAGCGAGATCACGGCTTGGGAGCCTCCTGTTCGGTTCGTGGACCAGCAGCGGCGGGGGCCGTATCGGCTGTGGATTCACGAGCATCACTTCCGCGAAGCGAACGGAATGACGTTTGCCGAGGACTTCGTGCAATACGCGGTGCCCGGAGGATGGATCGCCAACCGGCTGTTGGTACGGCGCGATATGTGCAGGATCTTTGAGTATCGGCGAGAGAAACTGCGCCAGATTTTCGGCCCGGTTCCCGGTAGTGGGCCCGCTGCGTAGTTTCCCGGCGCTAGCCCAGTGGCACGGCGAACTTGCCGCCTGACGGAAGACCGGGGTGTGTCAATGGATTGCCGATCGCAGCATTCGCCACGGGCCCGGGAAACGCGAACCGAACCCGGCTCCCTCGGTCCGACCGCGATCCGCAGGCCCGGAGAATGCTGCCAGCTCACGCAAGCAAGGGCTCGACAACCTCCCCGTGCACGTCCGTTAGACGGAAGTGCCGCCCTTGATACTTGAAAGTTAGACCCTTGTGGTCGATTCCGAGACACCGAAGCACCGTCGCTTGGAGATCGTAGACGTGAACTGGGTCTTCGACGACGTTGTAGCAGTAGTCATCCGTCAAGCCATGACTGATGCCCGGCTTGATGCCTCCGCCCGCCATCCACATGGTGAAGCAGCGGGGATGATGGTCGCGCCCGTAGTTGGTTTCACTCAGTTTCCCTTGGCAGTAGACGGTGCGCCCGAATTCGCCGCCCCAGATCACTAGCGTGTCGTCGAGCAGTCCGCGCTCCTTGAGGTCCTGGATCAATGCTGCCGATGCTTGATCCGTGTCGGCGGCTTGCAAACGGATGTCCCGAGGCAAGTCCGAGTGCTGGTCCCAGCCGCGATGGAAGAGTTGCACGAAGCGCACGTCCCGTTCGGCCAATCGACGAGCTAGCAGGCAATTGGCGGCGTAGGTGCCCGGTCGCCTTGAATCGGGACCGTAGCGCTCGAAGACATGCTCTGGCTCCCTCGACAGATCCATGAGTTCCGGGACGGACGTCTGCATTCGGTATGCCATTTCGTATTGGGCAATGCGGGTCTCGATCTCGGGATCGCCGAAGTCTTGGGACCGGACGCGATTGATCTCCGCAACCACGTCTAGCATGCTCCGTCGAGTCGACGAGTCGATGCCACGCGGGTTTGACAGATACAGCACGGGATCGTCTCCGGAACGGAACTTGACCCCCTGGTACCGGGATGGCAGGAATCCGGAGCCCCACAGCCGCGAGAACAGGGGTTGGGACTGGTTGAGGTTGCTGCCCTGCGAAATCAGCACGACGAAACCGGGGAGGTCGTGGTTCTCGCTGCCGAGCCCATAGCTTACCCAAGATCCAATCGACGGACGCCCGGGCTGCTGGAAACCGCTCTGGATGAATGTTATGGCCGGGTCGTGATTGATCGCGTCCGTCTGGACCGTCTTTACGAAGGCGATGTCGTCGACGACCTTTGCCGTGTGCGGCAGGAGTTCGCTTAGTTCGGTCCCCGACTGGCCACGCTTGTGGAACTGGAAGATCGAAGCGGCAACCGGCAGGCGGTCCTGCCCGGAGGTCATGCCGGTGATCCGCTGTCCCTTCCGGACGGTATCCGGCAGGTCCTGCCCATGAAACTTGCGGAGCAGCGGCTTGTGATCGAAGAGGTCGATCTGTGACGGGGCACCGGACTGGAACATGTAGATCACCCGCTTCGCCGTAGGCGCGAAGTGGGGGAGGTTAGGCAGTCCGCCGGCACCGCGCCCCGGTCCTTGGTCCGCTGCATAGCCCTCCCTTAAGAGCAGGGAAGAGAGGGCGGCCGGGCCGATGCCGGTGGCCGTGCGACCGAAGAACTGCCGACGTGAGACTGTCAGGTCATGTTCTAGCTTGGGATTCATGCCGCACTCACTCCTTGCTGATCGTCTCGTCCAGGTTGAGGATGCTGCTCGCGACCACCGTCCAGGCGGCGAGTTCGGATTCGGGAATCCCTTCCGCGACGGGGGAGGCTCCAACACGCAGCAGTTCTCGGGCTTGTTCCGGAGCGCCTCGGAACTTGCGTTCCTGCTCAGTTGCCAGGTCTTCGAGGAGCCTTGATTCCAGCGAACTGGGCGGGCGCGCCAGAGCCCTTTCGAACGCGAACCGAATTCTTCCGGAACTATCGGCGCCACCGTGCCGCAGCATCCGCTCGGCCAGGGATCGGGATGCTTCGATGTAGGTCGGATCATTCATCAGCACCAGCGCCTGCAACGGCGTGTTGGTGCGGGAGCGCCGGGCGATGCACTTCTCGCGGTCGGGCGCGTCGAATACGCCGAGAGACGGTGGGGGAATGGTCCGCTTCCAGAAGGTGTAGATGCTGCGCCGGTACAGATCCGCTCCCGACCCCAGCCGGTAGACCTGGGCCGTGAACATATCGCCATAGGCCATTTCCTTCCACAAGCCCTCGGGCTGGTAAGGGAAGACACTTGGACCCCCGACTTGACTGACAAGCAGTCCGGAGGTGGAGAGGGCGTTGTCCCGCACCGACTCGGCCTGGAGGCGGAACCGCGGGCCGCGGGCCAGCAGCCGGTTTTCCGGGTCCTCGTTCCTCAGGTCGGCACTGAGATAGGAACCCTGGCGGTACGTCGCCGACATGACAATCTTCTTCTGGATTGCCTTGATGTCCCATCCGCTGTCGATGAATTCGCGAGCGAGCCAGTCGAGCAGCCTGGGGTGCGTGGGCAATTCGCCCTGCAGCCCGAAGTCTTCGGCAGTGCGGACGAGGCCGTCGCCGAAGTAGCTCTGCCAGTAGTGATTGACCGCCACTCGGGCCGTCAAGGGATGGTCCGCGCTCACGATCCACCGGGCCAGTCCAAGCCGGTTCCTCGGGGCATCGGGCGGGAAGGTGGGCAGCCATTCGGGTGTTCCCGGAGATACCTTCTCGCCGCGGTTGCGATAGTCGCCCCGGCCCAGCATGAAGGTGTCCCGGGGCTGCGGGAGTTCCTGCATGACCATCACGTTCGGCACTGCGGCCTGGACTTTGGCGCGCTCGTCCTGAAGATCTTGCAGCCGGGCGTACAGGCGCTGATCGGTCTCCGGGGCCGCCTGTGTCAAGTAGTAGTGCTTGAGACGTGACCCACGGCTGCGACAACGCGAAACTTTTGAGTCCGCCCGCGGCGCGTAGATGTCGTCTGCAGGTTTTGGCGGAGCATTGGCGAGCACCTCGACACAGTCGATGTAACGGTCGCCCAGCATCGACCGGATTGGCTCGTGCGTGGAGATCGCGTCTATTGCGGGGTCATCCAGCACGCGCGAGTAGACCCGCAAGTCATCCACGGTGCCCGTGTAGCGGTTGCCGAAGCGAATGGCTCCGATTTCCAACGGCGCGCCTGTGCTTGGGCTGCCTGCGAGCGAGTCTTGAAGGATCGCTGGCTGGACTGCCTGACCGTTGAGATGGAACTTTAGCCCCGCGGCTTGACCCGAGCCATCGTACGAGATTGCGACGTGGTAGGCGCTATCACGCCCTCTGGCGTCCACCAACGGGTCTTTCGGCCTCACCACGATCGCTTCGCCCGGTCCCGACGAGAGCCTGACCGTCAGATCGTATTCCCGCCGCAGTGTGTCTGGAATCGATACGGGACGGCTCAAGGAAAGCGCGAGCCCGCGTTGAGTGTCCGGCCCGTCCATCTTGGAAAGAAGTCCGATCTCCACCAGACCCGCCCGTCGCACCCAGAACGCGAGAGTGAACGGTTTGGAAAGGTTGAAATCGCGCGTTCCCGGGAACGCAACATGCGTATCGACGCCGAACGACGCCCCTTGCCCGGACTTGTTGGCGCTGAAGAGTGGCTCTCCGCGCAGGATCCGGCCGTGCCGGTAGTTCCCGGACGAATCCGAGAATCCACCTTCCAGCTCGTAGTGGGCTTGCAGTCCTTCCCGGTCTGATAGCGGGATGGTTGAGAGAGCAGTGCGTTCCCAGTCCATGAGATCCTGCTGGATTCGCTGCTCCGGCAAGTCAGACTTGACGGACCGAATCGCCGAGTCGAGGCGCTCTAGCCGGTCCTGCTGCGATTCGTTTGGCAGTTGGAGCATCGGCACTGCGTTGCCGTTCACTCCGTCGAGGCCGAGTTCGTCCACCGAGTTGAAGAAGGCGAAGAACTCGTAGAATTCCCGCTGCTTGATCGGATCGTACTTGTGGTCGTGACAGCGGGCGCATCCCATGGTCATTGCCATCCAGACCGTCGAGACTGTCTCGACTCGGTCCACGACGTATTCGGTGTGGTACTCGGCCGGGATCGCGCCCCCTTCGTGATTGATCATGTGGTTGCGGTTGAAGCCGGTTGCGATCTTCTGCTCTTGGGTCGGTTCGGGGAGCAGGTCGCCAGCGATTTGCTCGATCGTGAAATCGTCGAAGGCCTTGTTGTCGTTGAACGCCTGTATTACCCAGTCCCGCCAATGCCACATGTCGCGACGCCCGTCGATATGGAAGCCGTGAGTGTCGGCATAGCGGGCCAGATCCAGCCATTGCATTGCCATGCGCTCGCCATAGTGCGGGGAGTTGAGCAGACGGTCAACTTGCTTCTCGTAGGCTTCAGGTGACTCGTCGCCAACGAATCGCGCGACATCAGCGGGGTCTGGCGGCAGGCCTGTAAGGTCCAGGCTGAGCCGTCGGAGCAAAGTGCGTTTGTCTGCTTCGGGTGAGAATCCCATCCCTTCCTCTTCCAACCTTGCCAGCACGAACGGGTCGATTTCGTTTACCACTGACCGCACCCCTTCGACTGCGGGAAGCTGAGGTCGGACTGGAGCTTCGTAGGCCCAGTGCGAACTCCATTTCGCCCCCTGCTCGATCCAGCGCCGGATTGTCTCGACTTGCTCGGGCGTGGGACGCCGCTCGGCGTTGGCTGGAGGCATCCGGGCCATCTCCTGCGGGTGGCTGATGCGCTGGTAAAGGCGGCTCTCGGATGCTTTGCCCGGAACGATGACTTGATACCCTCCTCTATCGGCGAAGGCACCCTCGCGGGTGTCGAGCCGGAGGTTCGCTTGGCGGGCCGCACCATCGGGGCCGTGGCACGCGAAGCAAGTGTCTGCGAGGATGGGGCGCACGTCCTCCTGGAAGTCCACTGCCGCTGCCGGATTGATCGCGGGTTCGGCCAGCGATATAGCTGCCGGGATCAAGAGAACCGAGAAAGAAGCGAGACGGAGCATTCGACTGTCCCTATTGTGAGCTTCCCATGCGGTCGGGACAAGCACACTCGGCTCAATGCAGCCTGTCCACTCTAGCGACCGGACACACTTGACACTGGCGCGGTGTTCTGTGTAGAACGGGGGTAGTGCGGGTAGGGCTGCGCATTTTCCGTCCGCAGACGATCGCTTGGCTGCGAGAGGCATTACAGCTGGGCCAGCTGTCGCGGGCGGCCCTGGGTCGCGGGGTATGCGAGCGGGAGGACTGGCGCAACCCCAAGGGCGAGTATTGCACGGCCTCGGCGCGCAAGGTGCTGCCCGAGCTGGCCGGCCAGCTGGACCTGCCGCTGCCGCCGGCCCAGCCCGGACCCGCCCGTGCCGTCGACCGGCTTCACCGGCTCGCTGGCGGAACTCGGCGAGGTCCGCGTGCGTCTGGCCACCTCCGAGGCGGAGCGGCGGCTGTGCGCCGGACTGCTCGACCAGCACCATCCGCTGGGCCCGGGCCGGGCCCCCGGCTGTCGGCTGAGCTATCTGCTGGCAGCCGATTGCGGGCCGCTGGGCGTGCTCTCGTTCGTGGCGGCAGCGTTCCGGCTGGGGCCGCGCGATGCCTTCCTGGAGTGGGACGACCGCACGCGCGGAGCGCACATCGAGCGGATCCTCAGCAACGACCGCTTTGTGCTGGTCCCGGGCGTGCAGATCCCGAACCTGGCCTCGCACGTACTGGGGAAGACGATCAAGAGACTGGCCCGGGACTGGGAGCAGGCGCACGGAGTGCGGCCCTGGTTGGTGGAGACCTGCGTGCAAAGTTCGCGACCGGGCACGAGTTACAAGGCGGCCGGCTGGCAGTGCGTGGGACCGACGCAGGGGCGGCCGCCGGGAGCGGGCGAGGCGGTGGAGACGAAGGCGGTCTGGCTGCTGGGTTTGGATGCGAACTGGCAGCAGCAGCTGTGCCGGAAGCCGGAGCAGAAGCTGGGGCAGTACCCGGAGTTGGTGCTGGACGAGGAGGCGAACTGGGCACGGCGGGAGTACCTGCGTTCGGACCTGCCGGACGGGCGGCTGCGGCAGCGGCTGGAGCGGATGGGGCAGAGCTGGGAGCGGCATCCGGGGGAGGATCTGCCGGCAATCTTCCCGCACCAGGGGGAGCTGCGGGCGGCGACGCGCCTTTTGCACAATGACAAGGTGCAGGATCGGGATATCTTGCAGCCGCACCGGGAGGCGTTGCTGGAGCGGGTGCAGGTGGAGTCGACAGTGTTGCTGGTACAGGACACGACGACGCTGAACTACACGAACCTGCAGGGTTGCACGAGCGGGTTGGGGCCGTTGCAGGACCGCGCGAGCAGTTCCCGGGGGCTGTTCGTGCACGCGACGGTGGGGTTCACGGAAGGCGGGCGTCCGCTGGGGGTGAGCGGGCTGGAGCGGTGGGCGCGGCCGGAGCAGGAGCCGGACCCGGAGGCGGAGCAGGAGCAGGAGAAGGAGAGCCGGCGCTGGGCAGGAGTTGGGGCGTGGGAGAGACGCAGGGGCGGCCGCCGGGAGCGGGCGAGGCGTTCCCGCAGCCGAAGGCAACACCGGCCGTGTTCGAGGCGGTCAGCGGGCTGGGGATCTTGGGTTTGGATGCGAACTGGCAGCAGCAGCTGTGCCGGAAGCCGGAGCAGAAGCTGGGGCAGTACCCGGAGTTGGAGCTGGACGAGGAGGCGAACTGGGCACGGCGGGAGTACCTGCGTTCGGACCTGCCGGACGGGCGGCTGCGGCAGCGGCTGGAGCGGCTGGGGCAGAGCTGGGAGCGGCTAGGATCCGGGGGAGGGTGCCGGCACGATCTTCCCGCACCAGGGGGAGCTGCGGGCGGCGACGCGCCTTTTGCACAATGACAAGGTGCAGGATCGGGATATCTTGCGGAGCCGCACCGGGGAGGCGTTGAATGGAGCGGGCGGCAGGCGGAGTCGCGTTGCGGGTACAGGACACGACGACGCTGAATCGTGCTACACGAACCGCTGGGGTTGCAGAGCGGGTTGGGGCCGTTGCAGGACCGCGCGGGAGCAGTTCCCGGGGGCTGGAGTTCAAGGTGCGGGCGACGGTGGTTCACGGAAGGCGGGCGTTCCGCGCTCGGGTGATCCGGGGGGCCGCGGTGGGCGCGGCCGGAGCAGGAGCCGGAGCGGAGGCGGTGGCAGGACGGGCCGGGTGGGATCGAGGCGAGACGGGCTGGTTGCGGGGGTTCGAGCAGGGTCAGGAGCGGGGCGGGAGAGTCCGCAGGCGCGGGTCGTGGTGGTGGGGGACCGCGAGAGCGACATGTTCGAATTGTTCGAGCGGCAGGCGGAGCGGACGGAGGAAGCCGGGTTGCTGGTGCGGGTGCACTTGGGGCGGCAGCGCAAGGTGCGGGCGTGGGACGCGGCGTTGCGCTCGGAGATGATCCGGCCGATCGAGGCGCAGCCGGACTTCGAAGAGGCGGTGGTGACGGGCCGCAAGGTGGAGATCGAGTCGCAAGGGGGGCAGCGGGCGCGGCAGAAGCGGACGGCGGTGACGGAGATCCGGATCGGGCGGGTGGAGTTGCTGCCGCCGAAGGGGCGGGCCGGAGCGGTGGCGCCGGTGCCGGTGTGGCTGGTGCGGGTGCTGGAGCCGGACCCGCCGGCGGGGGAGGAGGCGTTGGAGTGGCTGCTGCTGTCGAGTGAGGGGGGGCGGACAGCGCAGTGGGCGGAGCGCATCGTGAGCTGGTACGAGCGGCGCTGGGGGATCGAGGAGTATTTCCGGCTGCTCAAGACGGGGACGCGGATCGAGGACCGGCGGTTGCGGGACGCGGAGGCGCTGGGCAAGTGCCTGGTGTTCGACGCGATCACGGCCTGGCGGGTGTTCAGCCTGGACCGCTACGCCCGGGACGCGCCGGACACGCCGGCGGAGGAGGTGCTCACGGCGGACGAGATGGCCGTGATCGAGGGCGTGACGGAGACGGAGCGGTTGCGGCCGCCGCGGGAGCGGGGCCAGCCGGTGGGACCGGGCATTCGCAGTTGGGTCGTGCTGCTGGCGCGCATGCGGGGCTGGCGTCCGAAGAAGCACCGGGAACTGCCGGGGAACGAGGTGCTGTGGAAGGCGTACCAGCAACTGCAAACGATGGTGCGCTATCGGCAGGCGCTGCGAGGACCGCCGTAGCAGCCCGCGCCGGGGTGGGCGGGGAGTGTCTGGTGGAACGGCATCCGCCGGTTCTCCGCAGGGGGCCGTCAGGGGGGAGTGCAGAACTCTTCCATGGAGGCACTGTCGTGGGCAGCAGGGAAGCTTCTCGGCAGGGCTTGATGCGTGCCGTGTCGGGAACACCTTGGCGCAGCTCGAAGTCTGCCCGCTGTTCCCCGGTGATCCGTTTTCCCAACCAATGCGTGACGGCCGAATGGGACCCATTCGCAACGCAATGATCGGAATGGCAACGCTGGCCGTGCAGCCCCAACCCGGTTCCGCCCGATGCGTGCGTCTGTCGTGCTGCGCTGGTCTCCCTCGTCTCGCCCCCCAGTATGCGGGCGGCCCATCCGGCACCATCAAGACCGAATGTGAGCATCAATCCACGATTGCCTCGAAACTTCCAGCATCAACTATGTCCGGTCGCTAGGTCCTCGAGTTCGTGATATTATCTGTCTGGTAAGCTTCAGTGTGGTGACGGTCCGGGTCCTGCTTGGTTCGGGATGTAGTTGGGAGCCCGCAGCGGTCTGAAGTGCTCTTGAGCACGGGCTACTCGGTACCAACCGTGCATTTCGTTCGCGGCGGATGGATTCCTGTGGGTTCGCAGGACGCCCGGATGGATTTGGAGATTGTCCGCCGTACTGATATGCTTGTGGCCCATGTGAGGGGAGGGGGCCAAAATCGCCATGATTGACCGAGTGCGGAATTTGGAATCGTCAGCGACGTACAACAGCTTGGATGTCGCGGAGCTTACTGGGGTGAGTTTGCGACAGCTGCAGTGGTGGGACGAGCAAGGCTTGGTCACGCCTAAGCAGGCGAGCCATCGCCGGATGTACACAACTTTCGAAGTCTTGCAGGTCTCGCTCATCACCGAGCTGCGCAGCAAGGGCATGTCCCTGCAGAAGATCCGCCCGCTACTTGATCATTTGGAACCGCAGCGGATCCTGGACGCCGTGGGCCTCAACGGCCAAGGCCGAGACGCTTACTTCCTGACAGACGGGGAAGCAGTCTACATCGAGCAAGTGGCGGAAACGATCGTCGGGCGCCTTCGGGATTCGGAGCATCCAATCACAGCAGTCTGCGTATCGGATCTTTACCGGGGGTTAGGCCTAGGGGGTTCGCCGCGGAAATCGGTGGGAAGCGCTGCCAGCAGCACCGGTCGGCGCTCGGCTGCAAAGACGGCCGCCAAAACCGTTGCGGCCTCAAGGGCAGTCAAGTAGGAAGGGAATTTCCCTACCGGCTAGTATGCGCCGCCATCAGATTTGGGCGGCTTGCTGTTACCTTCCCAAGCATCTGCGCTGATTGGGGCTGTACGAGAGCACCCCGATTCTGGGGTGTCTGCGGCCGAACTTTGATTTGAATTGCGGGATGGGATTACGCTCCAATCCTATCCCTCGCGTTAGACACTGAACTCGTCTCGCAATCAGCGCAGGCGTCTCGGTGGTAATGGGGTTGGTTCCGACACGGGCATCGAGCAGACCGCGGGCCGGTCCGCCCTTCACGATCCGACGTGGCCGAGCGCGGTAAGGGGAAGTCAGTCCTTCTGGGGGCCACGCCTTGCTGCCGCTCTCTCCTCAGCGCGCGCGCCGCTCAGTGCGTTCGTCATGGCATAGTTCCCCTCATGACATGCATACTCGTAGATCTGGTAGCCGTCTAGCCGCGGCATCGCCCTGACGGCAGTCCAGGGTCTCGTGTATGTCGCCGGATCTTCGATCGTGAATTCGTTGCGGATCGTGTTCTCATCCACGCGGGTGAATCGCTCTACCGCGCGGAGGTTCTTCGAGGACGGGAATCGATGCTCGGTCTTGTCGCTGAAATTGGCCGTCTCAACAACCAGGGTGTGGCCTTCCCAATGACCGCGCGAATCCCCGTTCCACTGGCGTATCCTCTCGTCGAGCTTCGGGCGCCCGTCTAGGGGAATGATCCGCACATCGTGAATGTTCTCAACCAGAATCGCGACATGGTCAGGGGTCTGCAGGATCTGATAGGTGTTGTTGTACCCGGTGGAAACCGGCGGAACCCCGTGATAGGTGATGCAGCGAACCCACGCTCTGAAGTTCAACCATGAGTCAGGCCGGCCGCTTACACGCTGCGACCTAGCCCGGACGCGAGCCTTTCCCTGGGCTGTCATGGGAGGGAGTCGGCCGCTGGGAGGATCGACGATCAGCGACGTTCGCCGGCTTGGATCCACTTTCCCCTTGTCAAACCAATGGGAGTTGTACGACCCGATGACTCCTGGAACGAGCGGACGTTCGGCGGTGGCACCCGCGTTCCGCTCAGCAGCTTCCTCCGGTGTGAAGAACTCCTTGTCGCCTAGCCCTGCGGGCCGCTGAAGCGGTGTGAGCGAGGCATACGACCAAACCCCCTGCAAGTCCGGATGACCCCAGCTCGTGCGCGGCGGGGTCCACGTCTGTCCCGAGTCGTTCTGCTTCGGATCCGCGCCAACTCGACCAGTTGAAACGGTTTGGCTGATAAGAGGCGGGGCTGTTAGACACCAAACCAGGACTGGCAGCGTGAGCGCAGTTGCTTCGAAAGCGAATCGGTGTCTCATGTGGCCCCCTCGAGCGGTAGTCGGAGTGTCGCATCAACAATAGCTGTCGAGCAAACGCAAATCATCATTCTTGGTGCCCTGTCCGCGAAGAACTCGCTCAATTCGACTATCGACCACGTCCAATGCGTTCTATCCTGTTGGGCGATGCCACCCCGCTTGCGCCGCCAGATTCTCGCCATTGCTATGGCCATCGGAGGCGGGCACGCCTTGGCTCATGCGGAAGAGCACACGTTCCACATTCGATTCGGACTAACAGACTCCGAACCAACGGGCTGGGATGGCTCTGTGGAGGTGTCCGGCGGGCGGGTCGCTAGCCTTCGCAGTTGGCGGCCGCGTGAGGCCGACGAGGTCGGTGGGTCGTCCTGGAAGCTCTTGACCACACCGGGGCGTCAGTTCCGGTATCGAAACTGGGAGCCCGAGCCTTCCTTTCCAGTTCCCGCCTATCTCAACCTGCCTGGCCTAATCCTCGCAATCGAGGCCGACAGTGACGCCCGCGTTGATATCGCGACAGTCAACGGGAATTTCTCTTTCCGGCTCTCAGAGCAGCCGGCAGGAGCCCGGGAAGCTTACCTGGGTGGCGCCGCCGTAGTGGAACGGGGGGCGAACTTTCACTCGGTGTCCGACCAAACTTTTCATAACGGTTTCGCGGATGTCGCTGCCGAGGGGAATGGTGCCTACTGGGTGGCCTGGGTCGGCTACCGCGACTGGGCCAATCACGTCTTTGTCAGACGCAACGATGGTAGTGAGTTCGGAGAGATTCGGGAAGTCACTTCCGGTCCGTCAGATGCGTACTACGTAAGGTTGGCCGTTGACGGCCAGGGCGGAGTGCTAGCTGTGTGGTCGGACCGCAAGGACGACAACTTCGACCTGTACTCGCGCCAGTTCGATGGCAAGTCTTGGGGCACAGCCGAGAGGCTGACGCAGGCCGCCGCACCAGATATCCACCACGCTCTGGCGACCGACTCTGCAGGAGGGGTGTGGGTGGTCTGGCAGGGCTACCGGAACGGACATTCCGATGTCTTAGCTCGGCGCTGGGACGGCAGCGCCTGGGAGCCCGAGGCCCGCGTGTCGCTCTCCGAGTCTGACGATTGGCACCCAGCCATCGCCGCTGACTCGAAGGGTGGTGTGTACGTTGCGTGGGAGACCTACGAGAACAACGACTACGACATCCGGATGCGCAAGTACGCGGGCGGGCAGTGGTCTGCAGTGGAGGCCGTGGCTGACACGTTGCGCTATGAAGCCTATCCCAGCCTGACTTGCGACGATCAAGACCGTCTATGGGCTGCGTGGAACGAGAGCGGCACGCAGTGGGGCAAGGATACCGGTTTTCTGCTGAATCGCCCGGCGACTCAGCTGTACCAGTCCCGCTGGGTCGCGACGGCTGTCTATGAGAACGGCGAATGGCGAGAGCCGCTGCGGACTTTCGAGGACTCCTTGCCTTCAGACTTGCGAGGGTTCAATGATTTCCCTCGTTTGCGGACGGATGGGGCGGGTCGCGTGTGGGCGCTGTTCCGCCACCGGCATCTCCGCCAGCGGGAGGTGCCGCATACGGCAGCGGCGCACCGGGCCTCGTGGGAGACCTATGCCACCGCCTTTGACGGACGCTTGTGGAGCACGCCATTCCCGCTACCTTCAACGGCGGGCCGCTCGGATGCGGGTGCCGGTCTTGCGGTGGGCCCTGACGGCAGGCTCTACGCGGCCTGGGCAACCGACAACCGGATTTACGACGACTATTTCTACGAGCAAGGCGAGGTGTTTGCAACGGAGCTGCCAGCGCTGGAAGGCCCTGTATACGATGCACAACTCGAGGCACGTCAGCGCGATGAGCTAGGTGCCTTCATGAAGCATCCGAACGAAGCCGCGGACATCGCGCGTATCCGCTCGTACACCATCGAGTCCGAGGGCAAGACGTACAAGATCTATCGCGGTGACACTCACCGGCACACCGAGTACTCGGGTGACGGGAACAACGACGGTGCGCAGAACGACACGTATCGCTACGCGCTGAACGTTGCAGACCTCGACTATCTCGGCATGAGTGAGCATCACAACAGCGGCGGCGGGAATATCGAGTACATCAACTGGCTGCTTCAGCAGCGGGTTGACGTGTTTCACGTGCCGGGACGGTTCGTCCCTCTCTTCGGGTACGAGCGGGGCACCGGGTACCCGAACGGTCACCGCAACATCATGTTCGCGAAACGCGGCAATCCCACGTTCCCGGACCAGCCCAACGAGCGGGAAACATCGACCGGGGCTGTCGGCCTGTTCGAATACCTCAAGCGCTACGACGGGATCTCGATCCCTCACACGTCGGCGACAAACATGGGTACGGACTGGCGCGACAACGATCCCGAAGTGGAGCCGCTTGTCGAGATCTACCAAGGGGACCGCATCTCGTCTGAGTACGAAGGGGCCCCCAAGGCCGCCACGGCGGATGATGTGACCAATCAGGCGGGCGGCTTCCGTCCGAAGGGCTATGTCTGGAACGCGTGGGCTAAGGGTTACAAGATCGGGGTCCAGGCCAGTTCCGACCACCTCTCGACGCACATCTCGTACTCGTGCACGATCGCCGAGGAGTTCTCTCGGGAAGGACTGCTTGACGCCATGCGCAAGCGCCACAACTACGGTGCCACGGACAACATCGTGCTGGACTACCGCATGCGGGTCGGGGAAAGGGAGTACCTGCAAGGTGACGTCGTGCCCGGCGAATCGGCGGATTTCGAGCTGCGGGTCAAGATTCTGGGCACGGCGCCTGTCAAGCAAGTCGACGTGATTCGCGGCCAGGATTTCGTCTACACGCTGCAGAACCAGGCCCAAGACGTGGAGTTCCGGTTCGTCGATCAAAGCCCGAAGCCAGGCGAGCAGCACTACTATGTTCGAGTGCAGCAAGCTGACGGCCAGATGGCGTGGTCGAGCCCGATCTGGCTTGCGGTTCGATCGCGTTGACCTGGCGCGTTGCTGTCCGGACTCGCCATCCCCTCTTCGGCGCGAACAACGCGACCGACCCCACCTTGCTAGGATAGTGTGTCAATCGGATGGTGGGGTGAACCATGGATGCTCCCCCCATCTGGTATTTGAGAGGGAATCAAACATGAAAGTTGAATTCAGATTCGGATTGGCTTTGGCGGTTACGGTTTTGCTTGGCCTGCCTTCCGTCTGGGCGCAGGGCGTCTCCGGAAGTGCGTCGGTCGGCGGCACCGTGACTGACGCGACCGGGGCGGTCATTCCGGGAGCGTCGGTTGTCCTGATCAATGTCGAGCGGGGCTCCGAGCAGGAAGTCTCGACCAACGAGGCGGGCAACTACGTCTACCCGGACGTTACCCCCGGCGTCTACACCGTGCGCGTTTCGAGCGAGGGCTTCGCAACCCAGGAAGTCACAGACCTCGGAGTGCAGGTCGGCCAGCGGGCCGCCGTCAACGTCGAACTGGAGGTCGGCCAAGTGACGAATGTGGTCACTGTCGAAGCGGCCGCAGTCCTGCTGGAGACCGAATCGAATGCCATCGGCACGGTCGTTGACTCCGAGCGTGTGAACGAACTGCCGCTGAACGGACGGAACTTCCTAGAGCTGGCATTGCTGGCTGGTGGCGCCGCGCCGGCCGAAGGGCGAGCGTCTTTCGAGGGCCAGATCGGCCATCCGGGTCGTTTCGTGGTCGTCGGAGGCGTCAAGGCCGCCAACAACAGCTACACCATCAACGGCATCCAGGTGCGAGGCGCCCGCGGCGGGGAACTGGCCGTCAATGTATCCGTTGCCAATGTCGACCAGTTCAGAGTACAGTCGAGCTTCTTCATGCCGGACCAAGGGCCGAATCCCTCAATGGTCAACATCACTACGAGCGGCGGCTCGAACGAATTCCACGGAGAGGTGTACGAGTTCTTGCGCAACACCAAGCTCGACGCCCGGAACTTTTTCTCGCCGGGCCCGGAGGAGCTGAAGCGCAATCAATTCGGATTCGCGCTGGGCGGGCCGATCGTGCGCGACAGGATGTGGTTCCGCACGGGGTATGAAGGCATGCGGGAGCGCGTTGCGTTTACCCGCGGCGTGTTCACTCCGACACAAGCGATGTTCGGCGGCGATTTCTCCGAGGATCCATTCGTCATCCACGACCCCATGACGCTCAACGAGTCTGCCGGCACGCGCCAGCCGTTCGCCAACCAGACCGTGCCCAAGAGCCGCTTCAACTCGGTTTCGGAGAACCTCCTGCAGTACTATTTGCCCGGATCGAGCTATCAGACGCGGCCCAGCAATCTCTTCGCCAACCCGCGAAACGTGGTCGAGGACGACCAGTTCAACGTTCGAATTGACACCCAGCTGACTCCGAAGCAGAACCTCTTCTCGCAGTACATCTGGTCGGACAACTCGGCGGTAAGGCCAGGAGCCTTCCCACTGAGCGGCGCCTTTTTTCCGAATCAGTTCGCCATGTGGATGCTCCAGCACACGTATACGATCTCGCCGAAGTGGGTCAGCACGTTCCGACTGGGCATCTCCCGCAACCAAGCTCTGTTCAGCAACGAGGGCCGGGATGTGGGTGATATCCTCACGCCGCTCGGAATCACGGGCACGTTCGACACACGGGGAGTCTTTGCGCAGAGAATTCAAGGCTTCACTGGCTTTGGCCGGTCGAATGGCGATCTCGGCAACATCGACAACAACTACCAGCTCGACCAAGGCTTCAGCTACATCACCGGAAACCACCAGTTCCGCTTCGGTGGGAGCATCCGCTACCGGCGTACCTGGCAGCAGAATGCCAACGCGGGCGCCCACGGCAACTTGAGCTACAGCCGCTCCTACACAGCGCAATTGACCAGGAACGCGGCCGGCAACTTGGTGCCAAGCGGATCGAACAGCGGAAACGCTTTCGCCGACTACCTGCTCGGTGCTCCCGACCGAGGCAGCACGCGCGGCCTGCCGATGCTTCAATACCGCCACACGCAGTACATGCCGTATATCCAGGACACGTGGAAGGTACGGCGCAATCTGACCGTCAACTGGGGCGTGTCGTGGTTCAAGGACACCATTCCGAATCCCTGGGGCAGGGCAGCCGATTATCCTCACGGGTTTGACCCATCCACCGGCTTGTTGGAATTTGCCGTGCTAGGGCAGGTCGACCCCAGGGTGATCGAGCCGGACAGCGACAACATCGCCCCCCGCTTTGGCATCGCATGGCAACTTGACGACAAGACCGTGATTCGAGCCGGCGCCGGGGCCTACTTCTCGGACATGCAACTTATCGAGCTGCAGTTCTCGGCTGTCGGCCCCCCGTTCACCAACAGCGTCGATGCCATTAACACGGGCAAGCTCACCCCCGAGTTCATTCCAGGGGTGAACGTCTTTCCTGTAATCCCGCTGCCGCCAATCGACGAGAATTTCGCGAGAGACCTGCCTGCGGGGATCACGCCGTTCACGCTGCAGGAGGAAGGTCGAACCCCGTATGTCCAGCAATGGAACTTTTCCATTCAGCGGACGCTTGGCGACAACGACCTGTTCGAACTCAACTACCTGGGCAACAGCGGGCACCGGCAGCAAAACCGCTACGACAATAACCAGTGCGTTGTAACGGCGGACTTGCACTGCGATCGCGCGACTCGACCGTATCCGCGGTACCGGGCGATTCTGCAATCGGATTTCAACGGGAATTCGAGCTACAACGCATTGATCGCTCGATACCACCACCGCGTCTCGCACGGCATTGACTTTCGAGCCGAGTACACGTTCAGCAAAGCGCTCTACGACGGATGGGAACTTGGCGGTGCGACGAGCAATCAGATCGCGAACAATCGTGCGCTCGACAAAGGGCCGACATCCTTTCATGTCAAGCACCGCGCCGTGATCAGCTCACTCTGGAAGTTGCCGTTTGGGCAAGGGCGGGCGTTTGGCTCGGGCATGTCGGACGCAGCCGATTACGTCGTAGGCGGTTGGAACCTGTCTACAATTGCGACATTCTCGAACGGGCTCCCGGTCTTGATCACCGTCCCTAACCGTACAGGCAGTCCGTTTGTCGGGCACCGTCCCAACAGGACGTGCTCGGGGAACTTGGGCGGCGCGGACCTCCGCAGCAGCCTTCAGTTCATCGACACAAGCTGTTTCCAGAACACGCAGCAGGGCTTTTTCGGCAACTCCGCCAAAGCCCCGATCAGCGGTCCTGGCCTCAACAACTTCGCCATCGGGATCCAGAAGGATTTCCCGCTTGCAGAGGGCAGGTTTGTGCAGCTACGCGCTGAGATGTTCAACGCATTCAACCACGCGCAGTTCCGGAACCCGAATGGCAACGCGGCGAATCGCAGCTTCGGGCTAGTCGGCAGCGCCCGGCAGCCGCGTTTGGTTCAAATGGCGTTGAAGGTGGTGTTCTAGCGGTCTGAGGCGCGACCTGGTTCAGAGAGGGCAATGCGTATTGGAAGCTACGAATCGAAGCGCATACCCT
>CBDCFO010000006.1:0-961140 GCA_965216215.1 Bryobacterales bacterium
ATCAGGGCGACCTGATAGTATTCGCCGTGCGGGGCGAGGGTTATGGCCTCGTCCCACGTAGCGCCGTCGGCCGAGGATCGCAGCTGAATCGTGTCCGCGCCGTCTTCGAAGGCGATCCACGCCACCCACACGCGACCATCCGGGCCGATGGCGATGGCCGGGTAGTCATCGTCCGCCAGGCTTTCCGACATCCGCTCCGCTCTCGGCACGCGCTCGACCCGGACACGCCGGTCCAGGAGTTCCAATGGCTCGTGAAAGCGGACCTGATCCGCACGGAACGCCGCCTCGCCCTGTGCGGTCTTGATCGCGACGCGGGTCGCGGTGCCGCCATCCACGTCCACGACAACGCCCTTCCAGCGCGTCGGAGAGAACGCGGCTTGGTCTTTGGGCTCCATCTGGAGATTGCCATCCCACTGGTTGGCGCAGCTCCAGGTGGACTCATCGAATGCTTCGCCCGGACCGAAGTGATGGGAAGCCACGATCGATGCCGAGCCAGACGTCGCGGACAGCGACCCGCTCCAATCCGCGACGTCTGCGTCGGCACCCCCGAAGAGGATGCGGAATCGCTGATCAGCGGCGAGCGGCAGTGCCGCGACAATCGCTAGGAAACAAACGACTAAACGGGGGGACGGCAGTGTTCTGGTCATTCGGGGCCCGGCGGGTGTCGCCCCAATCATAGCCAAGGGAGCGCGGATGGCGGCATCCGGCCTGGGGACTTCGCGGCGATTGTCGAATGCGGGCTTCTGTCACTGCAACACTAGCCGGCTGCTCGAAGCAATCAGATGACGATGGGCGGTGAGATTGTGCGGATGCGGTGCGGCTGAGGACGGCATTCCCGGCTATCACCTTGCGGCGGTCAGAGAGTGCAAGTGAGTGGCCGCAGGGATTGGTTGTGAGCACGGACGACCACCGCCGGGGCCGCGACGCAGACGAGCCGGGCGGTCCTCCGCGCCATCGCCGGAACATCCTGAACAATCCCGGAAAGCCCGGCAACTCGCTTGCGATTTCCGGTAAAGTTCTGCGATTGCCCTTGCAATCCCGGCCGGGGGATTCCAAGCCCCGGCCTGCGCGCCCTCTAACGATGTCCGATAGTTCCGCTTGATACGTCGGCCCTGCCCGACTAGCGACAATCCAGCTTCGCGAGGTGATCCTTAATCTTGCGATGGCGCGGTACGGGCTGGGAAACACCCGTCCCAAGATTGCGATACCAGTCATGCTTGGTACCGTGCCGAACCAGCACGCAGCCAGCCTCTTTGATTGTTTTGACGAGCGCGGTTCGTTTCACGCGACAGGGCTATCGGCCACCCTACGGATTCCTGGCAGCTCGTCGCTTGTGATGTCCTTGTAGAGATCCCGGAGGTGGGATTCGAGGTCTTCCAGTGTGTCTCCCTGGGTCCAGTAGTCGGGGAACTCCTGGAGATAGCCGACCCAGGAGCCGTCTTCTTCCCAGCAGACAATCTTGACTGTGTGCATGCTGCTCCTCTTCAAGTGCCGCTGGGCGAGATCGCAAGCGTTGTACGAGTACGCCATGTCGCGGCGGCATGACGGCGAAATGCGGAAGGTCGCTGGTGGATGGATGATGCCGTCAACGCGAGGACGGCCCGTTTCCGCTTGACTGCGAGGCATCGCGCGTAAGAGTCCGCACGCCCGTATCGCACCAGGGAGTTCCGCTGGCGCCCTGCTCTGTGTTCCACAACGCATTATGGGACATCTTTCTGTTCCGCACGCGATCGCAACGAGCGAATCCGAAAGCCCAGGGCGGCAGGAGCGACCGCTCGCGAAATCACGCGCGACGAAGGCCTGTCAGTGCGGCAGGTACGCAACATCGTTTCGGGGGACCGCGGACGACAACGTACGAACCCGTGACGGACTTCGTCACTACGATACGCAAGCTCCTGTGGCGGGAGCGAATGTCCGAAGTGGAAAGCCCCGAGGACATCGGCGATCGGCGGCACCGTCTATTGGTCGCGGTCTCCCTTGGTCTGGACCGCCGTGCCGGGCCAGTCTCGTCTACATCGTCTCGAACCGCCACCTGCGGCTGTGCGTGGCGATCGCCCGTGAGTGGACATCCCCGCATGATCAGGCGAGCTAGACCGGGCTTGTCGTAGATCCCATGCCTACCAGCCCTGAGTGGCAAAACCTATAGCGAAAGGAGTAGCCCTAGTTCAGTGCGAATGGGCAATTCTTTGCGATTCAACCTTCAGGGGTCCACAACCTATGTTGAAGCGACGTAGGCGACTGCCCTACAGCGAGACTAGGTTGCAAATCAAAATCCTTCAAGGGAGCCTTGAAGACTGAGAACCGGTTTCTTCAGTAGCACCTGTTGGCAAGAGCGGGTTCAGGAAGCCTTCCGGCCGTACGACACCGAGCAGGTTAGGATGTCTTGCGTGATCGAACTATGGCGAGGGACTTGCAATCTCGCTTCGTAAGCATTCAGTGTGGGGTGGGTTGGAGCCGGAGCGTGTGCTCCGGGTAAGGATTCAGGTGGGGGCCAAAGAGTCGGTCTTGCGGGCAATCGAGCAGTGAGCTCGCGTCGCGAGGGCCTTGGTGGTGTAGCCCGGAACGCTGGATCCGGGTGAGAGTGCGCTGGCCGGCAATTTTTCGCCACCCCTTGACTTTTCGCTTCCACCCTGTCAGGGTGGGGTGGGTAGGCCCCTCGATTGGACCCTCGCATCCGCCAGCTCCGATCCACCACCTTCGGCGGCCAGCGCCTCACCCGCCGGCAGATCGCCGACATCCAGCAGACCGTCGCCACGTTCCCTCTGCTCAGCCGCACCGAACTGGGCCACACGGTCTGCGTGCACCTGCGCTGGCAGACTCCCAACGGCCGCAACCGCATCCAGCAGGCCATGGGGTTGCTGGAGGAGCTCGAACGGCTCGGCATCCTGACCCTGCCCACCCGCCAGGGCCCCGCAGGAAGAGATCGCCGGGCCGCTGGCGGACCTGACGCCGTTGGAACTGGAGCTGGCACGGGAGCCGGAGCAGGTCGCGGCCTGGAATGCCTGGGTGCAGCGCTATCACCCGCTGGGCTACCGCCAGCCGATCGGCAATCACATTCGCTACGTGCTGCGCGAGCGGCGAGGGCGGCCGCTGGGGTGCCTGCTGTTCGATTTCGCGGCCCGCCAGCTGGTTTGCCGAGACCGCTGGATCGGCTGGCAGCAGCAGGCGTATCGCCCGCACCTGCAGCTGGTGGTGAGGAACGCTCGCTACCTTTTGTTCCCCTGGGTTCGCGTGAAGAACCTGGCGTCCCACGCACTGGGGCTGGCGACACGGCAATTGCCAAGGGACTGGGAGCGGCTGCACGGGTACCGGCCGGTCCTGTGCGAGTCCTATGTGAATGCGACACAGTACGCGGGAACCTGCTACCGGGCGGCCAACTGGCAGCGGATCGGGGAGACGGCGGGGCGGACGAAGGACGGGCCGGCCAAGGCGAAGCCGCCCAAGCAGGTGTACGTGTACCCGTTGCAGCGGGACTGGCGGCGGATCCTGCGGCACGGGCGGGCCAGGGCGAAGAGGTAGCCGGGGTCGGGCAACGGGATGGATTCGCAAGAGCACGATCGCAACCGGCAGGAGTTGGCGGCGGCGCGGGCGGAATCGGAAGCGCTGCGGGGGGAATTGCAGGCGGCGCAGGAGAAGATTGCGTGGCTGGAAGCGCGGTTGGAGGAGATGCTGCGCGCAGTGTTCGGGCGCAAGAGCGAGGCGGCGGGCCGGGCCCCGGATGAGGGCGCAGGAGACGAGCCCGGCGACGATTTCCAGCCACCCGCCGGCGGCCAGCCCGACCGCAAGAAGCGGGGTCGGAAGCGGGGCCGGAAGCGGGGTACGCCCAATCCGGGTCGTGTGGGCCACGCGGATCTACCCGTGCGAGACGAGTTGCTCGACCTGCCGGAAGACGAACGGTGCTGTCCGAGCTGCGGCAAGGCCTATGTCCGGAGCGGGACCGAGGCCAGCTGGCTCTACGAGATGGACTGGCAGGCCGTGGCACGCCGGATCCGCCGGCAACAGTACCGGCCGGCCTGCTCGTGCGCGGCGGCGCGCAGCGTGCTGGCACCGCCGGCGCCGCGGCTCGGCGAGCGCACGCAGCTGGGCACCAGCGTGTGGGGCTGGTTCCTGGTGCAGGTGTTCCTCCTGTTCCGTGCCCAGGCCGCGGCGGCCCGCGATCTGGCGGCGCTGGGCTTGCGCGTGCCGGTCTCAACGCTCTCGCAGGGGCTGCGGCGCATGGCCAGGCTGTTCCAGCCGATCGACCAGGCCATCGCGCGGCGCCAGGCGGAGGCCGCCGTGGCCCAGGCCGACGAGACGTCCTGGCCGGTGCAGTACATCGCGGGACAGGACAACGCGAAGGAGGCGCCGGAGAGCGGCGGCAAGCCATTGTACTGGCTGTGGACGTGCCTGACCGCCGACACGGTGCGCATGCGCATCCTGCCGACGCGGGGCTCGCCCTCGGGCGAGCAGTTGCTCGGGAACCTGGGCGGGAACGAGCAGGACCGGGCAGGCCAGGAGGTCATCGTGGTCTGCGATCGCTGGAGTGCCTACAAGGCCTTGGCCCGCAAGTCGTCCGGGCGCATCGTATTACAGTTCTGCTGGACTCACCAGCGGCGTGATTTCCGCAAGGTGGGGACCGGCTTCCCGGACCTGAAGCCGTGGGCCGACGCCTGGCTCGACCGCATCGGCACCGTGTTCCATCTGGCCAAGCTGCGGCGGCGGGCCTGGCGGCCCGCCCTGCCCTGGGACGGGCAGGACGCGACCTTCCGCAAGCGGCAGGAACAATTGGAGGCCGCCTTCGACGGCCTCTTCCAGGCCGCGCGCGAGGAGTTGCTCGAGTTGCGCGTTCCGTGGATTCTGGAACTCAATCGTCCGCAGCCGCACGGCGGCGAACTGGCCCGGCTGGAGGCCCGGACTGCGCCGCTGCTCTCGCTGCTGGAGCACCGGGAAGGCTTGGGGGTGTTCCTGCGAGACGCCCGCGTACCGCTCGATAACAACGCTTGCGAGCGCGTCCTGCGGGGTCCGGTCATCGCTCGCTACACCAGTTTCGGGTCGGGCGGGCCGCAAGGAGCCAGCATGACGGGGCTGCTGTTCGGCGTGTTCGCGACGGTGCGCCTGAACGGGCTGAATCCCTACTCCTGGGTGCTGGACTATCTCGCGGCCTGCGCCCGGAATCGCGGAGAACCGCCCCAGGACCTCGACCCATGGCTGCCCTGGCGGATGGACGAGCAGCGCCAGCAAGAACTCCGCCGGCCGCCCGTCGGCTGGCAAGGCACTAGCCAGCACCCGACGACGGCAACCGACAACGAGCCTCCCACGGCCCTTCCATTGGCAGCCTAGCTCACGCCTCGTGCCAGGGCCATCCGGTCCTATTGCGCGACACCCCTACCACCTTGCGCCCCCACACTGAATGCTTACTGCCAGTCCTATGGGGTTGGGGCGTCTTGTCGAATGAACCCCTCGGCCTTGAGTTCTTCCCACAGATCTGAGGGGATCTCCTCTCGAAAATAGGCTACATTCTCCTCCACTTGATGCGGTTCCTGCGCTCCGGGTATGACACTCGCCACGCTGGGATGGGCCAAGGGGAACTGTAGTGCGGCAGCCGCCATCGACACGTTGTGGCGACGGCAGACCTGCTCGATCCGCGAGACCTTGTCAAGAATCCCGGGACGCGCGTCATGATAGTTGTGCTTTGCGCCTTCGATCGCACCGGTGACTAGGATTCCAGAGCTGAACACGGTTGCCAGGATGATTCCCACATTGCGTTCCTGGCATAGGGGCAGTTCTTCCAGAGCGTCCTGCTCCAGGAGCGTGTAGGGCCACGCCAAAACGAAGAAGTCGAGGTCGAATCTTTCCAGAAACCGAGGGATCCCTCCCTGCTCGTTGATTCCGGCCCCGACCGCATGGACTTCGCCGGTCGAACGCAACTCCTCGAGAGCCCGCCAGCCGCTGCCGGTGAGCTGGTCCAGGTAGGTCTGCAATTCCGTGCCGTGATGGCAGAGTTCAAGGTCGTGAATGACCACCAGGTCGATGCTGTTAAGCCGCAACCGCTGCACGCTGTCTTCGTAAGAGCGCATGATCCCGTCGTAGCTGTAGTCGAAGACATGGTCGAAGGGAAGTCCGCCCAAGAAAAGTGGCGGCTTGAAATTGGCCTTGACCTCAGGTGCTTTGAGAATGCGTCCCACCTTGGTGGAGAGCATGAACTCGTGGCGTGGCTTTTCGAACAGAAAACTGCCTACCCTGTGCTCGCTGAGACCAAGTCCGTACCAAGGCGCTGTGTCGATGTAGCGAATGCCGTGTTCCCAGACTGCTTGCAGAGTCCCTCGCGATTCCTCTTCGCTCACTCTAACGAAGAGCTCTCCGAGCCTTGCTGCACCGTATCCAAGCTGTGTCAATTGCACTTGCGTACGACCGAGCTTTCTTGTCTCAATCGGGTTCATGCATCCTCCGCTGCCAATCGACACTACCACACTGTTGAGTACCTTGCGGACGACTTTGTAGCGTGAGCGATTTCCGCGAGATAGTCCGTCGAGTTCATGTGGTAGCGTGGCGAGTTGTTTGGGGAGGGTCCGGTCGTTGTCTAAGCGTTTCTTCGAGGTTTCGAACTGGCTTAAAGCATGTCATCGTAGTGAAGTAATTCGACTCCGAACTGGATGCAATCTTCTGCCGATTCTTGGCAGATCGGCTGCCAAGGAACCGCGCACTAGCCGGCAGACAATAACTATACTAGAAGTCTGAACAGTCGCAGTGCCGTGATTTACCTGCTCGATGAATCTCTAAACTAGGGCAGTGCGACCATGCCGACAGACTAACGAGGATCTTTTTCACAGGTCGAACTCCTCTGATAAAGACTTCAGTTCATGGATTTGATGAAGTCGGCGATTGCCTCGCCAATGTGGAACGGCGAATCCTCTTGGATGTAGTGTATTCCCAATACGGTTTTCTCTTTCTGATTTGGCCACGTTCGGCAAAATTCTCGTTGCCGTCCTGCCAAAATAGAACCTGGGTATGCATTGATGAATAGCTTCGGCAAGTCACTAGTAGACAACCACTGACCGGTGCGATTGATCATCTCAATCACATCTTTTGGCTCTCCTCCAATCGGACATTCTCTTGTAAATGTCAGAGTAGGTCGCCGCGATTCGCCTGGTTCTAGATATGGCTCGCGATATCTATCCATCACAGGTTCTGGTAGGTTTCTGACCATACGCGTCTGAATCGTTTCAATGAAAAAGTTGTCGTTAAGAACTAAGTCTTCACCCATTGGTGAACGAAATTGCTTGAATAGATCCCGCCTAACATCAGGCCAATCGTCCCACTCCAACGGCAGAACCAAAGTTTCCATGTAGGCAATACCCTTGATCTTGTCTTTGTGGCGGTGGGCCCAATCGAACCCAATCGGACCACCCCAATCGTGCAGGACCAGAGTAATCTTATCGCCAAGGTCCATCGTTTCAAACCAAGCATCCAAATATCTAGATTGGTCAGCTATTCGGTACATGGATCCAGGAAGCTTTCCCGAATCTCCGCATCCCATGAGATCGGGGGCAACGCAGCGCGCTAGCGGCTGGGCATATGGAATGATATTTCGCCATACATAGGAGAATGTGCCATTTCCATGTAAGAACACGACAGGGTCACCGGTTCCAACATCGACAAAGGACATCTCGCTATCCAATACTTGGATGCGTTTTCGATCATGGGGGTCGACCTCTGGGATCTTGCGGCTGGGCATTCGGCTCCCTCCATTCCTCGCTGTTCGAGCTGAGCTCCAAGCGTCGAACAGCCTACGACGTACTCTACCACGGCTGACACTCACAGCCTTTTCCAACGAGAGATGAGCCTGAAGCGAGGGGTTGATTCCAACGAGAAATGAGCCCGAAGGGGGCTCTCCAGGAGGTGTGGGAATCATCGGAGGGTGATCTTGCATCTCGATCTGGAGACTCATTCGAGCCTGGACGATCTGCGCGGGTTTCTCGCGGGCAACGCGGACGAAACGGTCCTGGTGCCGGAGCGGAAGCGGGCCTACGCGGATATCGGACGGGTGTTGCGGCGGTTCTCGTATTGGCGGCTGGAGCGGGCGGACAAGGGCCTGGTGCGCAGCTATCTGGTGCGCACAACGGGGCTGTCGCGGGCGCAGCTGGCGCGGTTGATCGCCCGCTATCTGGCCGACGGGGAACTGGCGGACCGGCGCCGGGGCGCGGCCAAGCCGTTCCGGCGCAAGTACGAACGGGCGGACATCCTGCTGCTGGCCGAGACCGACGAGTTGCACGGGACGCTGTCGGGCCCGGCCACGCTGGCCATCCTCAAGCGCGCCTGGGAGGTCTTCGGCGACGAGCGCTTCCGGCGCCTGGCCGGGCTGTCGAACGGGCATCTGTACAACCTGCGGAAGAGCCTGGCCTACCTGCGGCGGGTGGGCCGCAAGGACCCCACGCACCCGGCCGGGGTCACGATCGCCGAGCGGCGGCCGCCGCGCCCGGAGGGGCAGCCGGGCTACCTGCGGATCGACACGGTACACCAAGGGGATCTCGCTAAGGTCAAGGGCGTCTATCACATCAACGTGGTGGACGAGGTGACGCAGTTCCAGTTCGTGGGCAGCGTGGAGCGGATCTCGGAGCACTACCTGCTGCCGCTGCTGGAGAAGCTGCTGGAAGCGTTCCCGTTCCGCATCCGGGGTTTTCATTCCGACAACGGGTCCGAGTTCGTGAACTACCAGGTGGCGGCCCTGCTGGAGAAGCTGCGGATCGAGCAGTTCACCAAGTCGCGGCCGCGGCGCAGCAACGACAACGCGCTGGTCGAGAGCAAGAACGGGACCGTGGTGCGCAAGCATCTGGGCTACGGGCACATCCCGGGCCGGCACGCCCGGCAGCTGGACCAATTCAACCGCGAGGTGCTCTCGCCGTACCTGAACTACCATCGCCCCTGCCACTTCCCGAGCGAGCAGGTCGATGCGAAGGGCAAGGTGCGCAAGCGCTACCGGCGGCAGGACATCCTGACGCCGTACGAGAAGCTGAAGTCGCTGCCGGGGGCGGCGGACTGCCTCAAGGCGGGGATCGACTTCGCGCAACTGGACGCGCAGGCCCGCGCCCTGAGCGACAACGAGGCGGCGCGGCGGCTGAACGCGGCGCGCGACGAGCTGTTCGCTGCGATCCGCAGCGAGGCGGCGAACGCAGCCTGAAGGGCCCGTTCAGGCTTCTATGTTGGTCAGGGTGCGCCGTGGACCTAGTCTTTGACTACTCTGGACTGGGTTGCGAAGCCCGGCGTCCAGCTCCGTTGGATGGCCGGGGAGCCATCCGCACCCCCTGCGGCTTAGCGGGGGGCGGGTCGGACCGTTTCGGGCTGGATTCGAGGAATCGGAAATGAGCTTGGTCGGCCCGCCGCAACCATCCCCCCGAGGCCTGGACGAAAGGTTGGGCGCGAGGCCCGGATTGACGAGAAGCCAAGGCCGGGGGATGACTCGCATTGACTGTACTGCATTCCGGAGGAACTCGAATCATGAATGACATGGAACTCGCTGCGACGGACCTCGTCGCTGGCGTGGATGTCAGCAAGGCCCAGCTCGACATGCAGGTCGAGCCGGGCGCTGCCACCCGCAGCTTTCCCAACGCTGCCGACGGCTGGCGCGCGGCGCGGGACTGGCTGCGCGGGCTGGGCGTGCGGCGCGTAGTGCTCGAGCCAACTGGACGCTACCATCGGGCCCTGCAGCGCTGCCTCGACGAGGCCGGCCTGGAGATTGTCCTGGCCGACCCGCTCCAAGCCCGGCAGTTTGCGCGCAGCATGGGTCGGCTCGCCAAGACCGATCGCATCGATGCCGCCATGCTGGCCCTCTTCGGGCGCCTGCCGGGCCGGCGCCGGGCGCTTCCATTGGAACGCAATCTCCAGCAGCTGAAGGACTTGCTGTCGGCCCGAGCCGCCTGTGTCGAGGACCGGACAAACCGTCGCAAACGCATCGCCGAATTCGATCCCGGACCCGCGGCGGCCGCGCTCGGCCGCCTCAACGAGGCTACCGACCGCGAGATCGGTGTGCTCGACCAGGCCATTGCCAAGGCCCTCGAAGCCGACGAAGCCCTGGCTCGCCGCGCCGCGATCCTGCGGTCCGTCGCGGGTATCGGCCCCGTCTCCGCGGCTGTGCTTTGCGCCGACTTGCCCGAACTCGGCAGCATCGGCCCCAAGCAGGCCGCGGCCCTGGCCGGCACGGCTCCGTTCGCCAGCGACAGCGGCGCATCCCACGGCGCTCGCCACATCCGAGGCGGGCGACCCCGACCGCGCAAGGTGCTCTACATGGCCGCCATCGCCGCCCGCCGTTGCAACCCCGACATGCGCGCCGTCTACCAGCGGCTGGCCGACCGCGGCAAGCCCCATAAGGTCGCAATAACCGCCGTCATCCGCAAGCTCGTCGTGCTCGCCAACGCCTTGCTTCGCGACGACCGCCTCTGGCAACCGCAGGTCCCGGCCAAGGCCTGAATACTGGATCGCTCCCGACCGGCCCTCCGCCCAGCGGCCCGAGGCGTAACCGAAGACCGAACATCCGAGCCGTACAGAACACGCAAGCTAGATTCTTTCTGGCAATCCCCGAAATATCCCTTGACATCGAACACGAAAGCTCATCTGTGAATTGGAAAGGACTGCACTATCGGGAACGCATCTCGGCACAAGGCGGGATACTCGGCGCGACCCAGACCGTCTTGCGCCGGTCCGCGATCGACCCCGCACGTGCGCTGGGACTCCTCAGTTACCGCGGCTAGAATGCCGTCGATCTCACCAATCCGGCGGCCAATTCCTACTCCACTCGTTCGAAGGGTGCAAAGCCTGCTACCAGGTTGACAGGGATGGTTCCGGAATGCCCGTCAATCCTTCGCCTAACAGGAATGCGGGCTCGCAACGTGTTCTCGTGCTGCTGCCGGGCATTGCTTGCTGGCGCCATCGATCTGGCCACGCCACGCGCGGAAAATGTTGACAGCGCCTGTGCGTGTCCCTAAGATTACTGAGCGAACCTCGAACCACAGCAGTCTCAACCGGTCGTTCGCAGGTTCGTTGGCCTATGGACAAGAGGCGTCTCGTCGGTTTTCGCAAGCGGCTGGAAGCGAAGAATGCCGAATTGGACTCGTTTCTCTCCAAGACTCAATCCGTGAGCCGCGAACTCGGCGAAAGAAGGCGCGGGGACGAAGGCGAAGAGGCCACACTCTCGTACAATAAGGAAATGCTGTACTCGCAAGGTGACAGCGGGCGGAGTCAGCTAAGGCTAGTCCGTGACGCGCTGGCCAGGCTTGACGACGGCGAGTTCGGCATTTGTGAAGCATGCGGTTGCTCAATCGGTTTCAAGAGACTCGATGCAGTTCCCTGGACGCGGTACTGCCGGGATTGCCAGGAGGAAGCCGAGAGCGGGACAGCCGTGCCCGGCGAGAGGTGAGCTTTCCCTAGTCGGCGCCCCATTGAATCCAGACTGTCGCTTCGCGCTGCGCGCTCGAATCGCAGGGTAGGTCTATGCTCAGCCGGCGCGGGTGAAGCGGGGGGCAAGCGACGCCGATTTGGAGTGCAAGGCTGGGTTTCCGGCGACCTTCAGCGCTCACAGCCTTCAGGGGGGCGGCGATGACCGCGGACTTCCCTCAAAGCAACACCTTGCGCCGGCCCGTGCTTGTTCTGAATGCGACCTACGAGCCAATTCATGTATGTGCCGTCCGACGAGCACTCATATTGCTGGTGAAGGGCGTGGCGCACACCGAAGAGGCCGGCGAAGGACGAGTGCATTCGCCGTCCAGGAGCCTCGCGATTCCGTCCGTGATCCGGTTGCTTGAGTATCGTCGGATTCCGCGTCAGATGCGTGCTATCTCCCGCAAGAACATCCTCGTGCGGGATCAGCACACCTGCCAGTACTGCAACGTACAGTTCGGTGCGGGGGAACTGACTTTGGACCATGTTGTTCCCCGTTCTAGGGGAGGCGCCAACACCTGGGAGAACTTGGTCGCTTGCTGCCTGAGTTGCAACAACCGCAAGGGTGACCGACTGCCTCACGAGGCCGCCATGAGTCTCCAGCGGCAGCCCAAGCCCTTCAGCCTGCACACCAGTCGGAGCTTGATGCGCCAACTGGGAAATCATCAGGAAGAGTGGCGTAAGTACCTGTTCTTCTGACGCCGGGCCACTTGTTCCCAGTCGCACTCGGGATCTCGCCTCGCCCGTTGCGGCCCAGTCTGCCGAGACCCCGTCCAGCACCCCGGCGTCCGACAATAACGGTCCCCGAGCGATTCCCTCGCTCGCGCTTCGCGGGACATCCAGTGGTGGATTGCCAGCTGCGATTCCACGGGTCCGTCAGTGTTGGATACTGATTCGATGGACGCTCGGCTGTGGCTTTTGTTCGACGCCGACGACACGCTATGGGAGAACAACATCTTCTTCGAAGAGACGATTGAGGATTTCATCGCGTTCGTCGGCCATTCCGAGCTCGCACCCGCCGAGGTCCGTCAGGAACTGGATCGAGTGGAGGTCCGCAATACCGAAGTCCACGGATACGGCACAGGAAACTTCACCAATAACCTTGTCGAGTGCTACGAGTTGCTTCGAGGGCGGACAGTAGGCGACGACGAGCGCGAGCGCTTGCTCGCAATGACTCTGCGGATCCGCAATCATCCGATACGGATCATTCCCGGAGTCCAAGAGACGCTGGATGGCCTTTCAGGGCGCCACCACTTGGGCCTGGTGTCCAAGGGGGATACCGCCGAGCAGCGCAGCAAGCTGGAACGCTCGGGTCTTGAGCATCGCTTCGAATACAGCGCAATCGTTCGCGAAAAGGATGTGGAGTGCTACCGGTCGATCCTTGGCGAACTTGGTGTCGATGCAGCGAATGCCTGGATGATCGGGAATAGCCCTAAATCCGACATCGTGCCGGCGCTCGAAGCGGGCCTGGGAGCCGTGCTGGTCCCGAACGAGAACACCTGGAGGCTCGAGGTACGGCCCCTTCCGGACACGCACGACCGGTTTCGTGTTGTGGAGCGGTTCTCTGACTTGGAGACGGTCTTTTGACCGCCGGGCCCGGTTGTGCCCGGACGTATCCTGACCATCGCCGGCGCTAGCCCAGCAGCCGCGAGTAAAGCGCGAGGGCCTCGGACGCCACGCGATCAGAATGGAACCTCTCTCTGACCCGTTGCTGGCCCAATGCCCCCAATCGTACCGCCCGGTCCTCGTCAACCATGAGCACTTCCAGCTTTGCGGCGAGATCCGCACTGTCGTCCGGTTCGCAATCCAAACCGCCCCCCGATGCCTGGATAAGTTCGGGAAACACGCCGATCCGGGGCTGAACGACCGGAACTCCCGCGCCGAGCGCTTCCAGGACATAGAGCCCCTTGGATGCCCGATACGTAGCCGGCACCGAGAAAGCACTGATCCCGGCTAGAAACTCGAACTTGCCGGCCCGCGAAACGTATCCGTGGTCCTCGAACCCGTGCCTCTGGGCCAGTTCTTCGACATAGCCGGCTGTTTCGCTGTTCCGCCAACCGGCAACGCGAAGCTCGATCGACCGGTCCGGATGCGCGGCCCGCAAGAGGTCGACTGCCTCGGCCAGCACGTGCAGTCCCTTTTGCTCGCTTAGGCGCGCCAGGAATCCAACGACAAACCGGCCATCTACTGACTTGCGCCGCTCGCGGATGGAGTCGAGCGAGATCCCGGGCAGGATTGTCTCCATCTGGTTGGACACGCTCCCAAGAACGGGAGCCATTGCTTCGACTTGATCCTTGCAAGAGGCGACGAACGTGTCGATGTGGGCCGCGTGGTCGCGCAGCAGACCGTAGCAGGACTCCCTAAACGGCTCCGGAAGGCCGGCCAGAAAATCAGCCTCGCCTTGAATGGAGCAGACCACCGGAACACCTAGCTCGCGCTTGATCGGTCCTGACATGGAAGCCAGCATCGAATTGGTCAGATGGACGACTTCCGGTCGGATCTCCCGAAGCAATTCGATGAGCTTTCGCATCTCCCGTCGAAACGGTCCGGCCTCGCCCAGGAACATGTCCCGCGTCATCTCTCCCAGCTTGGCCGGCTGCGTATCCACCGCGAAGCTTGAAATCCAGCGAAGCAATCTCGGATGGTCGACGAAGCGGTCTAGGATGCCCGAAGCCCGAAAGAGGCTGTAGCGGCCCTGCAAGTGAAGGTTGATGCCGCCGAAGACGACCCGCCGGTCGCTTACGTCGTCCTCGTCGGTAAGTAGCGGGGTGTAGGCGGGCAGCAGGACGACATCGTGGCCGTTGCGCTTAAGGGCCGTGGCGACGGCGTTATCTTGCAAGCAATTCCCGCAGATCGTTCCCGCGGCTCCGGCTGTTATATACGCAATCGTCAAGGCACTTCCGTATCGGAGGGGTAACCTGCGCGGCTATGCGCCGTTCCGCTCCTCATCGTATGCGTTGGTGTCTCGCTCGGTCGGGAAGAACTTGCTCAATGTTTGCGGAGTTGGAGCTTTCGTCAACAGCGAAACGACAACGAGCGCGGCAGTGGATACCGTCACCATTGTCGCGACCGGGAGCATGTCCAGGAACAAATAGCCGGAGGTGCTGCCGTAGCCGCTGTCGCGGAAAAAGAACCACCCGAGAGTCACTGTAGCGACTACCGATGCGATCGCGCCGCTTGCGGTTGCGCGCTTCCAGTAGATTGCGGCCACTGCGATCGGGAACAGCGACGCATACCCGCTGAAGCACCAAACTCCCAGCGTGAAGACACTGCGTGGATCGCTGAGCGAGGCCAGATATGCGGCAGCGGCAACCGCTCCAACGAACCAGCGCCCCACGCGCACCTTCCCGGCTTCGCTCAAGCGGTCCTTGCCGAGCACTTGCACGACGACATCGTTCGTGAACATCGAGCCGATTGCCAAGAACTGGGAGTCAATCGAGGACATGATGGCGGCTAGGATGCCGGCTCCGAGTACTCCACCCATCAACGGCGAGGCGAGCCGCTGCACCATAATTGCCAGTTCGCTGTTGACAGCGGACCCGAAGGGCACGACCGCCGACCCGTCAGGCATGGTGGCAGAAGTCGCCCAGACCCCGATCAGCACGCAGGGTAGCCAGACCAGCGCCATGCAGACCGGATGCAGCACCAGCATCGGCTTGAATGAAGCAGCGGACTTCGCGGTCAACCAGTGCTGATGCACATGTGGGAACATCCCGATCGAGAGCGGAATGAAGCAATAGCTAAAGAAATACATCGGTCCGAGCGCGTCGCCTCGAATAAGCTTCTCGGGATGTGCGGCCCGCACCGCTTGGGTCGCCGCTTCCACGCCACCCAGCTTGGATGCGATCAGCAGGAAGGTGGCGATCCCTGTGACGATGAAGATACTCGCCTGCAGCGAGTTGGCCCAAGCCGCCGCGCGGAGTCCTCCGACAAACACATAGAGCAGAACCACCCCGCAGATTCCCAGCCCTGTGATCCACACCGGCACACCTCCGCCTGTGGCGGGGAAGGCTTCGGGGAACGCCCCCTGGGTGAGCGCTTGCACGACGCTGCCAGCTCCCAAGAGGCCAATCAAGACGTACGGGATGACGAGCCCTGCCAGCACTGGAAACAACAGCAGGCCAAGCGCGCGGCTCTCGAATCTGTCGCAAAAGAACTCGATCTGCGTCGTGTACCCATGGCGCTTGCCGATCCCCCACAAGCGGATGCCGGCGAAGTAGAACACTGCAGCGTGCACGAGACCCGACCAGGAAGCCATCAGCCCGTAAACGCCGATCCCGATCCGAAACGATTCCCCGGAGCTGCCAACTAGCGAGAAGGCGGTCATAGCCGTCCCGAAGACCGATAGCAGCAGCACGAACGGCCCGATGGAGCGGCTTGCAAGGAAGAAGTCGTGCGCCGTGCCTCGAAACTTGCGCCTGCTTGCGACCCCGAGGCCGATGAGGACGCAGAGATAGACGCAGATGATTGCGACCTGCGTCAATGTTCCCCGTTCCTTTCGCGATCAGCCGGATTAGTGTTGACCTCGACGTCTGTGGGCCATGCGTACCGGACTACCAGCGCCCATAGGCCCGCAGTAGCAAGCGAGAACCCCACGTGATAGGCCAGGCCGGCCGGCAAGAATCCGAAAACCAAGGACCCGTCTGTCCATAGCCACTGGTCTTGGTGCAGGACGACGAACACAGCCAGAGCGGCCAGCAACAGCTTTCCTCGCATCGGACAATCAGCAATCGTCTGTAATCGTTGGAATGCGACCTGGTCCTGCCTAGCCGCTATGCCATTGCCTTCCGAACGAGCTTGCCATGCACGTCGGTAAGGCGGAAGTGGCGGCCTTGGTACTTGAATGTCAGCTTTTCGTGGTCAATACCCAGCATGTGCAGCACCGTCGCATGCAGGTCATGGACATGCACCGGGTCTCTTGTGATGTTGTAGCTAAAGTCGTCGGTCTCGCCGATCACCGTCCCGGCCTTGATGCCGGCGCCAGCGAGCCACATCGAGAAACAGCGAGGGTGATGGTCCCGTCCGTAGTTGTCCGCCGTCAGCTTGCCTTGGCTGTACACAGTGCGCCCGAACTCGCCTCCCCACACGACTAGCGTGTCGTCCAGCAGGCCGCGCTGCGCCAGGTCCGTGACGAGCGCGGCCGATGCCTGGTCCGTGTCGGCGCACTGCTTGCGAATCTGTTCCGGTAGGTCCGTGTGCTGGTCCCAGCCACGGTGGAAGAGCTGCACGAATCGCACGTCGCGCTCAAGCAGTCGACGGGCGAGGAGGCAGTTCGCCGCGAACGTGCCCGGTTTCCGCGAATCGGGCCCGTATAGGCTGAACGAGGAGTCGGGCTCGCCCGACAGGTCCGCGAGCTCGGGAACGGACGCCTGCATCCGGAATGCCATTTCGTACTGCGAGACCCGTGCCAGGATCTCGGGGTCGCCGAAGTCGTCGTACTTGATCTGGTTCAGTTCTCCGAGATCGTCCAGGAAACGCCGCCTTGCGTTGCGGTCAATCCCGTTCGGATCGGACAAGAACAGGACCGGGTCTCCATTGGAACGGAACTTCACGCCTTGGTACCGCGTCGGCAAGAATCCGCTGCCCCACAGGCGGTCGTACAACGGCTGCCCGTTACGCCCCGTCCCGGACGAGACCATGACGACGAATCCTGGCAGGTCGCGATTCACGCTGCCGAGCCCGTACGAAATCCACGCGCCGATGGAAGGTCGCCCGGCCAGTTGCGCGCCGGTCTGGAAGAAAGTTACCGCCGGATCGTGATTGATCGCTTCCGTGTGCATTGACCTGAGCACGCAAAGGCGATCTGCGATTCTTGCGGTGTGCGGCAGCAGTTCGCTGATCCAAGTTCCCGACTCGCCGTGTTGCTGGAATCGGAACATCGAGGGCGCGATTGGAAATGTCGTCTGGCTAGCCGTCATCGCGGTCAGCCGCTGGCCCTGACGCACTGAGTCGGGCAAGTCCTGTCCGCGCAGCCGCTGTAGCTGCGGCTTGTAGTCGAATAGGTCGATCTGGGATGGCGCGCCGGACTGGAACAGGTAAACGACTCGCTTCGCTTTTGGCGCGAAGTGCGGTATTTCCGCCAGGCCGCCGGACGGCGTCTCCTCGCCCATGAGACTAGCTAGGGCAGCCATACCCAGTCCATAGGCACTCTTGCCGAAAAAGTGGCGCCGGGTGCTTGGGCCTTGAAGTAGGTTACCCAGACTCATGGAATGCGAGAACGCGCCCATTATAGACTGCTAGGTGGCTATTCACGTGTGATTGTCTCGTCTAGGTTTAAAACAAGACTTGCCACTATGGCGTAGGCCGCCATTTCCGGTTCGGGAACTCCGCTCCCGGTCCATTCGCGGTTCGGCCCCAGCAGAGCCTGCGCTGCTTGCGGGTCACTGCGGAAGCGGTCGAGGTGATGTCCGAAACCCGATGTCAGGACTTCGAGCTCTCTCTGGCCCGGTTGCCGCGCCGTGACGAGGCGGAACAAGTGCCCCAAGCGCTCGTCCCGGCCCGCGCCGGCTTCTTGTAGGGTCCGCCGGACTAGCGCGCGAGAAGCCTCGATGTACGACATGTCGTTCATCCGGTTGAGTGCCTGCAAAGGCGTGTTCGTGCGCACGCTCCGAACCGTGCAGGCCTCGCGTCCGGCCGAGTCGAACAGAATCATCGACGGTGGCGGCACAGCCCTCTTCCAAAACGTATAAAGGCTCCGCCGGTACAAGTCCTCGCCACTGCCTACGGCGTAGTCTTTGCCACCCGCGAGATCGCTCCACAGGCCTTTTGGCTGGTAAGGCATTACCGACGGACCGCCCACTGTGTTGACCAGCAGGCCTGAAACAGCGAGGCTCATGTCGCGGACTGATTCAGCCGGAAGCCTTAGCCTGTGTCCGCGTGCGAGGAGCTGGTTGCCGGGGTCGCGCTCCAACAAAGCCGGGCGGGCCCTGGAGGACTGGCGGTAGGCGGAACTCATCACGATCGTCTTGACGAGGGCCTTCATGTCCCAACCCGAGTCCATGAACTCGACTGCGAGCCAGTCCAGCAAGTCCGGGTGGGTCGGCCATTCGCCCTGGGAACCAAAGTCCTCCACAGTTCGCACGATGCCGGTTCCCCAGAGCATCTGCCAAACCCGGTTAACTGTGACTCGTGCCGTGAGAGGATTGTCCGTGGAGACGAGCCAGCGGGCGAACCCCAGCCTGCTATCGGGGTCCCGCTCCGAGAGGGCGGCAGGCAGGCCCGGGAGTACCTCCTCGGCGGGCGCGTCGTACGCTCCTCGGTCCAGGCGGTACGTCCTCCGCTTGGGTTCCATTTCCTGCATTACCATCACGGTGGGCACTGTATCGTGGAACCGCAGCCGCTCCCGCTCGCGATCTCGAATCCTCGCTGTCAGCATCGTCAACGCTTGCGGGCCCAGGGAATTGACGTAAGCCCGCTCAATCTTCAGCTCTTCGGAGGAACTGCGCTCCCGGGCGGGCATCCGGGCAATTTCGTCAAGGCTGCGACCTACGGCCAAGACTGCGATTTCCGAGGCCGCGAGGGCACGCTCGTAGACCAGTAGATGACGGATCCCTCCCTGGTAGTCCAATCCAAGGCCGCGTCCCACTCGCAGCGGCTCCTTGGACTTGATTTCCTGGTTCATTTCGTCGCGAATGACGTTCAGTTCGATTGAGCGTCCGTTGACATAGATCCGGAGCCCGCTCGCTAGCCTGGTCCCGTCATATGTGAACGCTACGTGGACCCGCTCGCCAACGGGGAGAGCGTCCTTGCTTTCTATGCGCAGGCAGTCGTCTAGCCAGCGGTTCACTAGATTGACCTGCAGCTTGCCGTCCACGAGGTAGAACCCCCAGCCGGGGTTCGATTGGGTGTTTTCCTCGCCCGCAATGTTTCCGGTCTTCGAGATGATTGCCCCGTTCGGGTCCTCCGGGCGAAGCCACGCCGCGACGCTGAACCTGTCGAAGTAACCGAAATCGGCCGTGTCGCCGAACTCGGCGAAACTGCTCCCGTCGAATTCTCGCTCGGCTGGGTCGGGCCCGTTCGCGGCAGACGGGAACGCAAGCGCGAGACCCACCGGATCGATCCAGTCGGAGCGGCGATTGGCAAGGCCTGCCTCCCATTGCTTGCGGGCGTCAGCCCTGCGGCTTAGGAGAGCCTTGTGCTGCTCGCGGAGGCTGGCCAGTTCGGCATCTAGCTCGGCCAGGCGTTGTTGCTGGTCGGGAGTCGGCGCTTTGATGAAGGGCGGGGAATTGCCGTACTTGAAGGCCTTGCCCTTCTCGGGAACGTTGTTGAAGTACGCGAAGAGCTCGTAGTACTCCGTCTGGGTGACCGGATCGTACTTGTGGTCGTGGCACCGAGCGCAGCCCAGCGTCAGTCCCAGCCAGACGGTTGCCGTGGTGTCAATACGGTCGACCACGTACTCGACCGCGTATTCGGCATCGACAATCCCTCCTTCGCCATTGCCCCGGTGGTTTCGATTGAAGCCGGTTGCCACGATCTGGCTGAGGCTTGCGTTCGGCAGCATGTCCCCGGCGATTTGCTCGATTGTGAATTCAGCGAATGACTTGTTCGCAGCGAAGGCGTCGATAACCCAGTCGCGCCACCGCCACATGTCTCGCGCCGCGTCCGTCTGGTAACCATTCGTGTCGGCGTAACGCGCTGCGTCGAGCCAGCGGATCGCCATGCGTTCCGCGTACCCAGGCGAGGAGAGGAGTCGGTCAATCACGGTCTCGTACGCGGCCGGGGACTTGTCCGCGAGGAAGCTGTCCACATCGGCTAGTTTCGGCGGCACACCGGTCAGGTCCAGGCTCACTCGCCGGATGAGGGTTTCTCTCGGTGCCGGTGGGGACGGTTCCAGCCGTTCGGCGTGAAGTTTCCGCAGTACGAAGCTGTCAACCGGGTTAGTGGGCCAGCCCGGATAGCGGTCAGCGGGCACCTTCGGCCGTAGCGGACGCTGGAATGCCCAGTGCCCTTGCCACTCTGCGCCCTGTTCGATCCACTGCCGGACAAGTTCGATCTCGGGGCCAGACAGCGGTTCGTGGCCAGCTGCCGCTGGCGGCATGCGCCGGGAAACGTCGTCTGTCGAGACCCGCAGGTACAGCTCGCTGGCTCCGGGATCTCCAGGCACGAGGGCTCTGCGCTCCCCGCTAAGCGCAATCTTTGCCCCGTCCTCGTTGTCGAGACGGAGGGTGGTCATCCGCTTGGCCGCGTCAGGCCCGTGACAGGCAAAGCAATTCTCGGAAAAAATGGGCCGTATGTCCCGGTTGAACTGGATGTCTGCCCCTGCGGCCCCGACGCAAGTCGCGCATGCGCTGACCGCGATCAGGTAGGCAAGCCTCGAACTCTGCACTTCGCCTGAATTATACGCGCTGGACTGATCTTGTGTCCCGCATTTGCCGTGCGGACCCTGAACGCCGGGTCTAGTAGCACTCCCTTGGGGCGAGTTTCCGAGGACTACATCACTTGCGGCTGCCCGCTCCGTGCGATCAGAACCACGGCGTGGGCCTCGGCCATCTGTTCAGTTCCCACGGGGCCAAGGCCTTCGCCCGTCTTGGCCTTCAGGCCGACCGCGCTCGCCTGGATCTTGAGAATGGACGCGATATTCTCGCGGATGCGCTCGCGGTAGGGCAGGAGCTTCGGCCGCTCGAGCAAGACTACGGCGTCAACATTGACAATTCGCCAGCCATAGCTCTCGAGAATCTCGGCAGCCTGCCTCGCGAAAACACTGCTGTCGGCGTCTCGCCACTGAGGGTCGCTGTTCGGAAACAGCTCGCCGATGTCTCCTTGAGCCGCGGCACCCAGCAGCGCGTCAGTGATCGCGTGCAGCAGGATGTCGGCGTCGGAGTGGCCGACCAATCCCTTTTCAGAGGGTATCTCGACGCCTCCAATCATCAGCTTGCGCCCGTTTGCCAAGCGATGGGCGTCGTATCCGACCCCCGTGCGGAACTCGGGCGGTTCAAGACTTACGATCGGTGGCGGATTCACGACTCTCTTCTTCGAAGTACAACTGGGCGAGCGCCATATGGTGCGGTCTCGTGATCTTGATGTTACGCTCGCTGCCGCGCATCACGTAAACATCCAGGTTGAGGTGCTCGATCATGCTCGCCTCGTCCGTGCCGATGAACCCGTCGCGTCGGGCCTTGGCAAAAGCGCGTCTCAGCAACTCCGCGGAAAACACCTGTGGTGTCTGCGCAAGCATGATCCGCTCGCGAGGCAGGGTCGCCTGCACCACCTTGCGGCTGACTTGCTTGACCGTCTCTTCCGCCGGCATGCCCAGGATGACAGCTTGTCTGACGGCTGCCTCGGCAATTGCCTGCTCAATCAATGCGACAGGAATAAACGGCCGAACCCCGTCATGCACGGCGACAATCTCGCATTCCGGGGAAACGGCATCCAGGCAAACCCCGACGGATTCCTGCCTGTTGCGCCCTCCCGCGACGATCCTCAGCCGAGCGGCATCCCCCGCCTTGCCGAGCATTGCATGCACGGCGTCTTGGCTGCCCTCGGGGACAGCGACGAGAATCTCGCGAACACTGGGGACAGCGAGGAACTTGCGGATTGTCAGCGCCAGAATCGGCTCGCCGCCGAGCCGCATGAACTGCTTGCGGTCGCCTCCGTACAGTTCCGCCACGGCCTTCCCCATTCGGGTGCCGTGCCCAGCTGCTGGAAGGATGGCGGCGACATTCATGCTTTCGGAGATTCTCCCCCAAGCAACCTAGCCAGGCCTGCCCCTAAAGGACCTGCGGCCCATGCGAGTCGCGTCCGGCCACAACGCCTTACGCGGATAACGCCTGCTTGCAGTAGTTGAAGCACTTGCCAACTTCCTCCACTGTGTCGCTGCCCTGGTACTCGTATTCAATGTTTGCCGGGATCGCGTACCCCTTCTCTCGAAGCAATCCCAGCACTTCCCGGATCGGTGTGTCACCTTCCCCGAAAGGCATGTTCGGCCCCTGGTCGGACTTGCGGTCCTTGATATGCAGGGCGACGATGTTAGCGTGGTGCTTGGTGATGTAGTCGATGGGATCGAAGCCCGCGGCCACGAAGTGCCCGATGTCCAAGTTCACCACGATGTTGCTGTTGCCCTTGGAAGCCGCAACGAAGTCCGCGGGGGTTGCAAACTCGTTCTCCCGGATCCTGGAGTGATTGTGCATGCCGACGAGCAAGCCGTAGCGCTTGGCGGATTCATTCACACGCGTCGCGACACTGACCGTTCCAGACGCGGTAAGCGCCTTGGCCCCCATGGCGCGGGCCATCTCGAATCCACGAGCGATCTCGTCATCCGTGAAATCGTCGCGGAAACTGTAGTTGAACGCATTCAACTCGATGCCCGCCTCGTGGAACTGGGTCCCGATGTCCTCGAAATGGCTGATCGCCGTCTCAAGCCGGAACGCTCGTAGCTTCTCGCGACCATTCTCGGCCCGTCGCAGTTCGCGCACGGGCTCGACGTGGCCGCTCCAGAGTTCGCACGTGCCAATGCCGATCGTCTTCATGCCTGCGATCGCTTGGTCCAGCGGACGATCCCGAAAGCTATAGCTTTGCGCCCCGATCGCGACTCCGTTAAACGTGGAGTCGATCCGGTCGTGACCCGAGGCTCTCCGGGTTGTCGCTATTCCGGCGCCGACCCCCAGCAAAGAGCAGCTGAATTCCCGACGGGTCTTGGATTCGTTCATTAATACGCCATTGTGCCATATCCCCGTGCGTCCGCGCCCACCCTGCAGAGGGGCCGCGAGCGCCGGAGGATCCACCTGACCGGTTGCAGTAAAGTGGTTTCGTGGCTGACGACTACCGATTCAATCTCTCCGTTTGCAACGAGCTTTACGGCGAGATCGAGTTCGCGGAAGCATGCCGCTCAATCAAGAGAGCGGGCTGGGATGGCATCGAGGTCGCGCCGTTCACACTCATGCAGAATGCAACTCGGCTGCCTGCGGAACGCCGCCGGGAGGTGCGCGACATCATCCGTTCGGAAGGGCTCCGATTCGTGGGTTTGCATTGGCTGACAGTGGGGCCGGAGGGACTGCAGGTCACGACGCCCGACCGAACAGTGTGGCGGCATAGCTGGGACTACTTGCGTGGTCTCGTCGAGCTTTGCGCTGATTTGAGGCCCACTGGCGGTGCCGGCGGGGTGATGGTGTTTGGATCGCCGGCGCAGAGGCGAACCGTTGGCGGACTCACGCGCGAGCAGGCGGAGGCCAACTACATCGAGGGAGTGCGTTCCATTGTGCCCGACCTGGAGGCGGCCGGTGTCACGCTTTGCGTCGAGGCACTGCCCCTGGACCAGTGCGACGTCATTGTCACCTTGGACAGAGCGGCGGAGATTGTCGACGAGATCGCCAGCCCCAACGTACAGACCATGTTTGATTCGCACAACGCGGTCGACGAGACCGAGCCGCACGGCCAGTTGGTCCAGGGCCACTGGGCGAAGATCCGGCATATCCACGTCAACGAACTGGACGGCAGCTATCCGCGCCCCAGCGGGAGCTACGACTTCAAGCCCGTCCTGCAGGTTGCCCGGGACCGCCGATTCGGCGGGTGGGTGTCGATGGAGGTCTTTGATTTCTCACCTGGTGCCGAGAAAATTGTCAACGATTCAATCAAGTACCTGCGGGCGGAAATCGCTCGCTTGCGAAGCTAGTCGGCTGAATCCAGATTCCTGGCGCTCCGGCCGGAACGTTGGAGGCTGGGCTAGAAGACGGCGAACGGGAAGACGGCGTTGCTCCGGTTAGGAGTGAAGCCGTATTCGCCCGGGGGCAAGCTCGCGTTGATGCGGATGCGGACCACCCGGCCCTCCACGCCTTCGAGGTGAAGGAAGTACGGCTCGGCCACAACTTTCTTCTTCTTGCGGTAAATCAAATCGCGTTGTCCCTTGACGACCTCGAATCGGTAGAGCTTCAGATTGCGTGGGTCGATTAATTGAGAGTCGAACAGGAAATCCGGTGCGGCCAGCGGCGTCCTCACACTTGCGCCACTGCCTGGAATCCAATAGCGGAGTTGGTTCTTGGATTCTTCCTCCATCGCTTCCACTGGCTCGAGCTCGCGAATCTCGCCCCCGTGAATCAGATAGGGCACATCCTGCTTGCCTGGATTCGGCAAGCCCAGCTTGTTGTGCTTGTCGGTCTGCTGTCCGGGCAGGGCTGCCACGCAGAGAGCCAACAGTAATCCCAAGCGACGCATACTGGATAAGAGTGTATCCGATGGCGCGGACCCGCTTCTATGATGGAGGCATGCACATCCGGAATGCGCGGATAGCGGATCTCGAGACCATCGTAGCGTTCAATTCGCGGCTCGCGATGGAATCCGAGGGAGTAGAACTCGACGCTGAACGCCTGCGAGCTGGTGTCGCGACCATGCTTCAAGATGAAGCGCACGGCTTCTACCTGCTTGCTGAATCGGATGCCGGAGAGCCGGTCGGGCAACTCGGCCTTACGTTCGAGTGGAGTGACTGGCGCAACGGTGTGTTCTGGTGGCTCCAGAGTGTCTATGTCCGGCCGGAGTACCGGGGCCAAGGAATCCTCAGGGCCCTCTACGACCGTGTTCTCAAGCTGTCCAAGGATCGCGGAGTCTGCGGTATCCGCTTGTACGTGGAACAAGAGAACCGGGCAGCGCAACAGGCCTACTGCCGGTTGGGACTTGAGCCGACAGTGTTCCATATGTACGAGAACGATTTCGTGATCGACCGCGGATCGCCGGAGGAGCGCTAGTCAGCGGCGGACCGTCCATGGACGCACTGCCCACCGGTTTGCGGATTGTCATCCTGCTCGCGCTCTTGAGCGTGAACGCCTTCTTCGCTGCCGCCGAAGTTGCCCTAGTCTCAGTTCGCAAGACCCGTCTCCGCCAGCTTGCTGAAGCGGGCAACCGCCCCGCGCGGCTTGCTCTCGACCTGGTCGAGGCGCCCGGCCGGATGCTTTCGGCAACGCAGCTGGGAGTCACTCTGGCCAGTCTTGCGCTGGGCTGGGCGGCCGAGAGCACGTTGCACGGTCCATTGCAGACGCTCCTTGTGCGCATGCCCGTCGTGCCTAGCGAAGGTGCCGTGCATGTTCTTTCCTTTGGCTTCGCGTTCCTCTGCATCACGTTCCTGCACATGGTGCTGGGAGAGGTTGTCCCCAAGAACGTGGCAATTGCCCGCTCGGAGCGGATTGCCCTCGCAGTCGCTCCTCCGCTGCAGCTCTTTGCCAAGGCCACGGGTTTCTTCATCTCGCTTGTGAAGGGATCGGCCTGGGGCATTCTTCGGATGATAGGACTCCGGGCCCCGGATGCGACCGCTTCCTACACCGCTGACGAACTCAAGCATGTCTTCGCGGCAGTTGCACTGCCCGCCAAAGCGGGTGGCCAGCAGCGGGAACTGCTCGAGCGAGCCATCGACTTCTACGACCTGACGGTTCGAGAGATCATGGTGCCACGCAAGGATCTTGTCTCCCTTCCGTCGACTGCGTCGTTCGACCAGGTCGTGGACTGCCTCGCTAGGCACCGGCATTCGAGAGTGCCGGTCTACGATGACTCCCCGGAAAACCTTATTGGAGTGCTGCACGGCAAGGATTTCTGGGCGTTCATCCAGCAAAGGCGGCGCTGGCAGCTACTGGACCGGCCCGCTCCGGCGTTTCGCATGAAGTCCTTCCTGCGTGATTTGGAGTTCGTTCCAGAAACCAAGGACTTGTTTGAACTGCTTGAGGAATTCCAGGGGCGCCACTATCAGATGGCGGCAGCGGTGGATGAGTTTGGCACGGTTGTGGGCGTTGTCACTGCCGAGGACGCTATCGAGCAGATTGTCGGCGAGATTCGCGAGGAGCACGAACAGCCGGACGCGCTGGAGATTGATGGGACCCTGGAAATCGACGGGATAACAAATATCGTGGATCTCGACACGCGCCATGGCATCGAACTTCCGTCCGATGCTGGATTCGAAACATTGGCAGGCTTTCTGCTAAGTCGCCTGGGTCACTTGCCTGTCGCCGGAGAGTCGGTCGGTCATCAAGGCCGCCGGTATACCGTGACCGAAATGGAGGGGAACCGAATCGGGAGAGTCCTTGTCGAGACGGACGCGAAGAATCTGCCAGCGAGCGGCCGTGAGGGCGACTGAGGCTGTGGCGGGAACCGCCCAAGGCCCGGCAAGCCAGCGATGGATGCGATCCTGTAGGTGGCTGCCACGAACCACCCGCAGGCTCTCTCGCACGTCGCTGATCGCTGGTGCCAGGTGGGCCTCGAATGGCGAAGCGGGGACAGGCGGGCCGCACGGCTGCGGACGATGCCGCCGCCGGGTGGGAGCGGGTACCGTCACTGCCCGGCGAGCACTGTTAACTGCCGTCTTCGCCTGTGCTGCGTCACCCTCTCGCGATGGTGCGCGTCGCGCCAGGCCACAAGGGAACATTGATCCCGGTCTTGCCGTCACGTTTCGCGTGTGCCGCGCGTCCAATTCAACAACGGATACTTCTCAATCAGTTCGCCCTCCGATCAACCAAATCTCGAGGATCGAGCTGCCGAACCGATTGAGGACGTTGTGTAAGTCTATCCTCACCACTTCTCCCCGCGTCGAGGAGTCGGCCTTCGGAATCGCGGTAGGGAACGACTTATACTTGAATTGTCAGCACTCAACTTAGGTTTTGATGCTGTTGGCAGGATCGGCCCTGCTGGCTGCGCATCGGAACAGCATTGGAAGGAGAAGGAACAATGGACATCGATCGAGGTGCACGGGATCGCCCGGCACCGTACGGGAAAGTACGCCTGTAGCTGCCCTTGCCGCCCCCGTGCGGCGCAAGTGCCAACCATGCAGGGCAATTCCCCCTATGCTCCGAAACCCAAACATTGTAGCCCGGATGCAGGCGGTACCGACATCGAAGCCTTGCGCCGGCGAAGTGGTGCCTGCGGTGCCCGGCCCGCCAGCTACCTATCCCAGATTTTCACATTCAGTCAGAATGCTTCTCGCATCGATGACGGTCTGTATGTTCCTGTCTGGAAGCAGCCTGGCGTCCGCTGTCGATCCCTCCGCGCCCACTGACGAACAGGTCTCTGCTGCGGCTGCTGCTGTCGAGCGGCTCTTGGTGCAAGGCAGGGCTGCTGAGGCACTGGGCTTGATGCGTCCAATCAGCGAAGCTAGGCCAGATTCTGACCAAGCTGTTTTCTCCACGGCCTTGGCTGCGATCGCCACTGGGGAAGCTGCCGTGCGTGCTGGCTCCAGCCCCAAGAAGGAACCCGCGAAGGAGAATTTCGATTTAGCGATAGTCTCCCTGAGAGGGATGCTTGTGAAGGAACCGGGCCGGTTGCGGGTTCGCCTCGAGTTGGCACGGGCTCTCTTCTTGCGGGGCAACTGTGTTCAACCTCCGAAGAACCTCTTCACCCATTTGCTGGGGGATGACTGCTGGTCTGCCGAACAGCACTTCTTGAGGGTGCTCGGCGCCGACGTGCCCGCTCCGGTGATCATGAACGTGCGTCGGTACATCCAGGTATGCCGGGCTCGCAAGCGCGCATCGGGAAGCTTGAGCCTGTCGCTCGCGCCAGACACCAATGTAAACACCTCGACTTCGGCGCAGACTGTCAACATCTTCGGTTTGCCGTTCCAACTCAACGACGAGGCGCGAGCGACGAGCGGCATCGGCGTGGTGGGCACTCTAGGGGCTGAGATCCAGCATCCCTTGCCCAAGTTCAAGCTGATCCCAGGATCGGTCACCCGACTGCGTGTCGGTGGCCAAGTCTATCGACGGGACTATAGTGGCGGCGATTTCGACGACTCGAACTACGGAGTCTACGCCGGCCCCCGATTCCTCACTAACCGGGGCCAGATGAGCCTGGTGTTCCAAGCCGACCAACGCAGCGTCAACGGTAACCCCTATAGTCGGCAGTACGGTTTGCGCGTGGAGGGCGTGCGACTGATTTCACCCAAACTATGGGTTGGCGGCAGTGCCGAGGCCTCGCGCCAGACCGCGCTCGGCCTAAACGGACCGATCGGCAGGCCAGGGCTGAGTTGGAACGGTCAGACATTCGCCAACTACGCACTCCTACCCTCCCTCAACGTTCGCTTCATGGGTGGCCTGGGCCGGGAAAAGACCGATCGAATTTCGACGCGGCACCGTTCGCGCTGGGTAGGCGTAATGGGCAGCTACGACTTGCCGTTCGGTTTCACCGTGACTGGGGCGCAGCAGATGTTCCTAACGGACTTCGAACAGCCGAACAGGCTGTTCAGCCCAGCCCCCCCCGAAACCAAACTGTGGTTTTCCAGGCTCGCCTTCCACAACCGCCTCATCCAGATCAAGGGATTCTCGCCCTCGCTGTCACTGATTCGGGAGGACCGGCAGTCGAATCTCACGATTTACAACTACAAGCGTTATCGGGCAGAAGCTGGCGTCGTCCGGGTTTTCTGAGGTACGCACTGAGCGTTTCACGAGCAGGGCGGCAGATCCGGGCGGGCGCTTCGGCATGTCGGGCGGTCTCTTAAGGGGCCGCCTTGGCGATCGCGGCTCGCGAGGACGAGTTTGGTGGCCTGGCGATGGTGCGCTTCGAGTGACCCTTGGCGCGGATCAAGTGCTGGCCGCCCCCATGGAATGGCTCGCTCGGAGCGTCTTGGCAAGAGTCCTTGGGCAGGTCGAGGGCCGGCTCCATGAAACTCATTCAAGTAGCTTCATGGTGAATGGCCCGTCCTCGAATTCAACCACGAAAAGGAGGGGAGTGCGTGCCGTGTCCCGCCCGAAGAATGCTGAGAACACGTGGTGCGAATCGGGACCGCGCACCTCGACGCGGATTTCGTCAGCTTGTCGCCTCTCCGAGTTCCAAGCGAGCCAGCGAGTCTGTTTGTACTCGAGCTGCAGCTGGTAGCCAGCGCCGAAATAAATCTCTCCAGGAGGAGGTATCCGACCCGCGGCTAGGTCCTGGCGTAACGAATACACCGCGGCCAGAGCGTCTCTAGCGCACGCAGCGATCGGGACAGTGCCGGCCGCGGCATGATTTTCGGCGCCAGTATTCCTTCGATGCAGCGTTCCCTCCCCGAATCGGAGAGCCTCGTGCACGCGCTTTGTTCCGTGGCGGACATGCTTCTCGAATTCCAGAGAACACAACACAGCGTCCGTACGAGAGACGAACGCGTCGTCAATCTCGATCTTAGGGACGCTGGCACGGATCATCATCTCGAACCGCCAGCCAGGGTCGGATTGCCTCGCGCGCAGCTCGGCCGTGCCAACGGGCAAGCCGCTTGGCCAAGCGATGGAATAGGTCAGCTCTTCATGCGACGGGAAAGGGAGTTGAGTTTCCTGTCCCTGTGCTCCCGCCGGAACCAACGCCAACAGCACAGCGAAGGCCGTCCAGACAGTCAACCGTTCCATGGCGGAGGATTGCGAGATACGGAGTGCCCCGTCCTCGGTCCGCCCACCGTGAGAACGATTCATCTTGGTTCTCGCTTCTCGGGCCGAGGCGTGCTTGCATGGTTCCAAGAAGAGCCATGACATCGGTGGCCGTTGTTGTAGCGGTTCCTCATCCTATACCAAGAGCTGCGTCGGCTGCGACTGTTGGCACCCAACCGCCCACATTCAGCAGTTCTCAGTTTGGCCTTTTTCTATCTCGCGAGCCGCTGAGGGGCCGGTAGCAAGGGACCAGTTTCTGGGGGCTTAACTTTGCGGACACCGCTTTCAAACATAAAATGTGCCCTCCGTTTCCAATTCCCGGGTGCTCGATTCCCTTCTGGACCGCTTCCAACAAGCCGCCTCCGCCCTGCCCGATCCCCGGACCGGCTCCAACAAGCGCTACGCCGTCTCCGATGCCGCTGTCTGCGCCCTCTCCACGTTCTTCTTCCAGTCCCCCTCCTTCCTCGACTTCCAGCGCCGCATGCACGAGGAGTCCGCCCGCTCCAACTGCCACTCCCTCTTCGGCGTCAGCAAGATTCCGAGTGACAATCAGATTCGGAATCTGCTCGACGGTCTCGACCCCTCCCTGTTCGCCGACCTGTTCCCCCTCTGCCTCGACACCGTCCGCGACCAAGGGGGCCTCGACCCCTTCCTGCGCCTCGACGGCCGCCTCCTCATCGCCCTCGACGGGATCCAGTTCCATGGCTCGGATTCCATCCATTGCGAGCAGTGCTCGACCCGCCATGTCGGCAAGCACAAAACCAAGCAGTTCTTCCACACCATGCTCTCGGCCACTGTCGTCGCCGACGGCCACAACCGCGTCCTCCCGCTCATGCCGCTGTTCGTCCAGCCCCAGCACGACCCCGCCGCCAACCGGCCCGACCTGACCGAAGACCAGCGCAAGCAGGATTGCGAGCGCAACGCTGCCAAGCGCTGGCTGCCCGCCCACATCCCCGCTCTGCTCCCCTACCAGCCGGTCCTGCTCGGCGACGATCTGTACTGCTGCCAGCCCCTCTGCGCACTCGTCGCCGACCTCGGCGCGGACTTCCTCTTCATCTGTAAGCCCAGCAGCCACAAGATGTTATACAAACAGCTCCCCAACCGCCGCAGCTGGTCCACTGGCTGGGTCCGCACCCGCAACCACCGCCAGCAGATCGAGTCCCATCGCTACCAGTGGAGAAACAACGTGCCGCTGCGCGCCGGCGACGACGCCCTGAAGGGCACCTGGATCGACTTCGAGATCGGCCGCAACGGCGAGCGCACCTACCACAATTCGTGCTTCACCAGCCTCAAGGTCACCGCTGACAACGTGGCCGCGATCGCCCGGGCGGGCCGCGCCAGATGGAAAATCGAGAACGAGCAGTTCAACTGCTTGGCGCGGCAGGGCTACAACCTCAAGCACAACTGCGGGCACGGCCGCCAGGGCCTGGCCAATCTGCTCGCCACGCTGAACCTGTTCGCCTTCGCGCTGCATGCGGTCCTGGACTGCGTGTCCGACCTGTGGCGGCAATGTCGGGCGCGCGTCGGCACCCGGCGCAAGTTCTTCGCGACCCTGGGCTTCCTCACGGAGTGGTTCTGCTTCCGCAGTTGGACCGCCCTGTTCGAGACCGTGTTGAGGAAGCGCCCGCCACCGCCCGCTCCCGGGGCGGCCGCGTGCGCCCCCGCATGACGCAACCTGCCCGCCATCCTGCCAGCGACAGGCTCCTCTTCCAGTGGCCCTCAGTGGGGGTGCGTTGCGGCCAGTCCATGACCGCGTCATTGCCGCTGCCAGACGCCTCGACCCCCCGGATACCGAGTCAACAGCCGTCCGATCACCCCGCAACGGGTTCCAACGGCGCACACAAACGCTCGCAGATTCCACCCCACACGAGTCAGACCCCCCATTCTGAGAATCGCTGGCCCACATTATGTGCTACCATTTACAGACCAAGCTGGCTTGGATTCGAAACACGTTGTCAGGCCAGTCTCCGCGGGGGCTATTCCAGTAGCCCCCGCGGGTTTTCTTGGTTTGGATTCCTGCAGGATCGGATCCTGCAGGTGAACCTCCCGGACCAGCGCCACGAGGCGCCCGCGCCGGGCTTGATTCCACGGCGCGTAGTACCGCTCCGTGGTGCGCACGCTGCTGTGTCCCAGTAACGTGCTGACGTCGTCCATCGCCACGCCGGCGAGCAGGAGCTCGACCGCGAACGTGTCCCTGAGCCGGTGCGGGTGAAACCCCTCGACGGCGGCGTCCGCGGCCACTTCGTTGAGGCGGCGCCGCCAGTACTTCACGGCGGTATTGGGGAGCGACTGGCCGGTCCAGAAGTAGTAGGGGCCGCGCGGCGGCAGGCTTTCCAGGACCACCTGCACTTCGGGGGGCAGCAGCACGGTGACGAGCTCCGCGCTCTTGGCGCGGCGCAGGATCAGCTCCCCGCTGCTTTGCACTGCGGATCGCTTGAGCGTCACCGCGTCTACGATCGACACGCCGGAGTAGCGCAGCAGGAGAATGAGCGCATGCTCCTTCGGCTTGCGGGCGGCCGCGCGGAGGAGGGCCCGCACCTCATCGACGGAGAGGGGCATGGTCGGCGGGGAATCGGCCTTTGGCGCGCGCAGGCCCTTGACTGGCGAGGCGTCAATCCACCCCGCTGACTGGGCGTGAGCGAAGAAGGACCGCAGCTGGTCGAGCCGCTTCCTGTGCGTGGCGGCCGCGCAGGTCCAGCTCTCGCGCCAGCCGCGCCTAGCTTCGTCAAAATCCCGGAAATTGGGATAAGAACTCGATCCAAATGCGGTTGGTATCAGTTCGGAAGCCACGAATTTCGTTGTGCGCCGTGGAAAGGCGCTGTTTCTCAGCGGGTGCGGATCCCGTCCGGCAACTGTCGCTCCAGCCGGTAGCAATCGGAGCGGTTCGAGGAGGTAACGACACGGACTGAAGCACTTCGATGGAAAAGGGCCGCCTTGGGCGGTTCAGCGAGCGTGCAGGCGACAACGCGCAGTGAACGTTGAGCAGGCCTCGAAAAGGGTAACGCGGAAGCCGACCCGCCGACGAAACGGGGAAGGCTGCCAGTGGCCGGGAAGCGAGCGACGCGAGCACCGGTCAGTTCCGCCGGGGTATTGACGGTGGCATGCATGCAAGAGGGAGACAGCAGCAACACGGGAAGCCCTGCCGGTGGCGTGCACGCGCCAAACCGGAATCCCGCAAGGGACAGGCCGGGCCGGGCAGGGTGGCGGAGAGGTCCGTACTACCGGAGAGGCCGGGTAACGCTGGCGGAGGGAAGGGACCTCAGGTGAGGAGAGGTGAGGGAAAGCGCGAAGGACGCCGGGAGTGGCACCGCCTAGGACCCCGGCATTGTGTGTCCGGGAGAGCTGGAACCACCGCATGCGAAAGCGAAGGGAAGCGAATGCAGGAACGAGCGCAAGCCGGGGCGGCAGGCACTGGCGGCAGGGCGTGAACAGGTCTGCCGCCGGGTCCGGCGACCGGCGGGAAGAAGTCGGGGGCGTGCCACTCCCGCGACGCGGACGGCATTAGCAGACGCGCCATTCCCGACGGAGCCGGATCTACCCGTGTGCGAGCGGCATGATCCCACTGGAGAGCCCGGTGCCCTAAATCGGCACGCCGGGTTCGGTGAGCGGGGAGCGGAAACGTGGCAATGCGAGAGAATGAGGCACCCGCACGACGCGAAAGCGGCGGGCAAACGGCTACTCCCTCACGCTAAAGCTGGCGCGTCGCTCCCCGACTCTACAGTATAACCCCTATATGTTCGTGTTTTGTTTTGATAATATCTTCCTATTAGCTTGACAAGGTCAATGTAGTGCCAAGAAAGGACCTAATTGGCGATGCGCCCTTGCTTTCCCCTCGCCTGTCTGCGACTCTCGGTACAAGGCTGGCGCATTTCCCATGTACATTCGAGCTACCAAGACCCATATTGCGGGTGGCCAGCCGGGCTACAGCTTCCGCTTGGTGCGTTCCGAGCGCCGCGGCGACCGCGTGCGCCAGCGGACCCTGCTCAATCTCGGCACCGACTACCCCGTCCCGCGCGCTCACTGGCAAGCGGTCGCCGACATCGCCGAGGGTCTGCTGCACGGCCAGGACCTGCTGTTCCCTCCGGAGCCGGACATCCTCGCGGCCGCCGATCTCGACACCCTGGGCCATGACAGCGCGCGCTCGGTCGGTGCCGAGCGGATCTGCCTCAAGGCCTTGGAAGAGCTCCACTTCCCGGACCTGCTGCAGCGCTTGGGAGTCGGCGAGCGCGACGCTCGCATCGCCGTCGCGCTGGTGATGGCGAAGATGCTCCAGCCTTCCAGCGAGCACAAGGCGCATATTTGGCTGCACCATACCAGCACGACCTTGGAACTGCTCGGTCTTGACGGCGGCCAGGGCCCCTCCCTGTCCAAGCTCTACCGCACCAACGACCTGCTGTGGAAGCACCGCGAAGCCCTCCAGAAGGGTCTCTTCCTGCGCGAGCGGCAACTGCTGGACCTGCCCGCCACGATCGTGTTCTACGACCTGTCCAACACCTTCTACACCGGCCATGCCAATGCCACCCTGCGGCGCTTCGGGCGCTCCAAGCAGAAGCGCAGCGACTGCCCGCTGATCACGCTGGCCCTGGTGCTGGACGGAGCGGGCTTCCCGCGCAGTTGCGAGATCCTGCCGGGCAACGCTTCCGAGCCGGGCAGCCTGGAGGGCGCCCTGGCCCGGCTGGAGGCCGTCCGCGACGGCGACGGCCCGCAGCCGACCGTGGTCATGGACGCCGGCATCGCCAGCGAGGCCAACCTCGCCTGGCTGCGGCAGCAGGGCTACGACTGGATCTGCGTCAGTCGCGCCGCCAAGCCCGACCCGCCCGCGGGCGCGGCCGCGGCAATCCTCGCGACCAGCGCCGGCCATGCGGTGCAGGCCTGGCAGCTCGCCAGCGAGGACGCCGGGGAAGCGCAGCTGTACGCGGTGAGCGAGGGCAAGCAGATCAGCGGCAAGCAGATCCTCGACAAGCACCGCCAGCGATTCGAGAGCGCTCTGCAGGCGCTCCACGACGGCCTTTCCAAACCGCGCTACCTGAAGGCCTACGACCGGGTTCAGCAGCGCGTCGGGCGCCTCCGCGAGAGGCACTCGAAAGTGTCGCGGCACTAGCGCGTCAAGGTGACCGCGGGCCCGGACGGCAAGGCTTCCGCGGTCACCTTCGAACGCACGCCGGAATACGCTGAGGCCGACGCGGCGGCCGGGGCCTACGTGCTGCGCACGAGCCACACCGACTGGGACCTGGACCGGGTCCTGCGGACCTATTGGCGGCTCACTGAAATCGAGGCCACGTTCCGGTCGCTGAAGTCCGAGCTGGGCCTGCGCCCGATCTGGCATCACAAGGACGAGCGTGTCTCGACGCACCTGTTCATCGCGGTGCGGGCCTACCACGGGGTGCATCTGATCCGCACGCGCCTGCAGGCCCGGGGCATCCGGCTGAGCTGGCAATCGATCCGCGAGCGCCTGAGCACGTGGGTGCGCATCACCACGACCGTGCGTCAGGTGAACGGCGCCCTGATCGTCAACCGCCAGGATGTGCGTCCGTCAGCGGAAGTGGCGGAGATCTCCCGGGCAGCCGGTGTCGAGCCGCGCATTCACCGCGTTCGCAGCCGTGTGCCAGCCTGACAGGATTCGCGAAATGTAGTGCCAATTGGCCATGACTGGATTTCGGAAACGACGTGTTATCAAGCAGTTACAAGATGTCTCCGTTACAGTTTGACGAAGTTGGGGTCAGCGCGTCAAAGTCGAGAAGCCGCACAGGGCGCAGCAAGTGAAACTTCGCCACCACCACATGGCTGCCCACAGGAGCGCGCGCCTCTGCTATGCAGGTGGCTTCGTCCAAAGCACCGTAGAAGACCGAAATGCCTGGCGCATTCATCCGTCCGCCCTTCGCCAACCGTGACGGCGGAGGGCCGACCTGGCGGGCTGGCGCCTTAGCAGCCTGTGGTTATAGTGGCTCTTTCGCCGACCGAGCCAGTCGGCGGCACTGAGGGGTTCTTCAACGGCTTACACGAGTTCCGGGACGAGTTCCGGGCAATTTCCGCGGCTGAGCCCCAATAGGCCCCCAATCGCGCTCAGAAGGCCGCTATGGGCGGTTCCGAATGGCAAATAAAAGACGAAAACCTGGTTGCCCGCCGACTGCCGCCCTTGTCCCTGCAGGGTGCGGGGCGTACCGATCCCCGTGACCGACCTCATCAGCACCCCCAGGTTGAACCCGCAGGCATGCACCAATAACCGCTTGCGAATGTTCGCCCGCCCCCGCAAGTGCAGCCGCCGCATCCCGCCGGTCTCGTACATGTGCGCCAGCGACCGTTCCACCTTCTCCGTCCGCAGCTTCTGCAGGCACTTGCCCTCTGGGCTCGCCACCCGCTCCCGGTTCGCTTTCACGACCCGCTCCGCCTCCGGCTGCCCCTCGAAATCCCGCTGCGCCCGCTGCGGCTCCGGGATGTGCGCTTCCGGCCCCGCCTCGTCGAGTGCCAGCAACACCGCGTCACTGTGGTAGCCCTTGTCCGCCACCACCTGCTTCGGCGCCTCCGCTTGCGCCGCCTCGACTGCTTCCAGCGTCGCCCCCAGCGTCGCTGTGTCCCCCAGGTCCGCCGCTTGCAGCGTCGCCCCCACCAACGCCCCGCTCTCCACATCCACCGCGTGCTCCGCCTTGTGCGCTAAGTGCGTCGTGCCGTCCTTCATCTTCGCCACCCGCGCGTCCGGGTCCGTCGGCGACTCCCACTCCTGGTTGGACAGCGTCTTGCCCTTCCGCTTGCGGTCGAATGCCGCCAATTCCGCCAACGTCGGCGTCGGCACCCCCGAGGCCGCCGCCAGCCCCTCCACGAACTCCCGGTACGCCTGCTTGCTGTCCTTGCGCTGCAAGGTCCGCAACGCCGCGTTCGCGAACAGCATCGTCGCGTCCACCGCCACTGTCCGCCCGTTGGCCAGACCGGCCTCGCGCAGCCGCTCCAGCACCCACCCGAACACCTGCTCGTGCGTCTCGAGACTGATCCGCCGCCGCGTCCGCGAGATCGTCGAGTGGTCCGGCGGGCTCTGCTGCAACTCGTAGCCGAGGAACGCCCGCAGGCCGAGCGAGTCGCTCACAGTCAGGGCGATGCCACGCTCGGAATCGATGCCCAGCAGGTAGCCCAGCATCAGCAGCCGGAAGTACACGCCGGGGGCCAGCGAGGGACGCCCGAGCCGCTCGGCATAGAAGGGTCGGCACAGCGTCTCGACCTGCGTGTCGAAGCCCATCGTGGCGAGCAACTCGTTCAGCTTGTCGAAGAACGGAGCGGTCGGGGCCTTGGGCAGTTGATCCTGCGAAACAAACAGCGCGATCTGCCCTGGAGTGCGAGTACCCATCGCCATGACCACTATTTTAGCGACTTCTGTTGGGAATTTGCTGGTATTTTGATTGAGTGACTTTTACCACAGGCTGTTAAGGATGGCCTTGAGTTCCTTGGTTGATCGAGCCTTGCGCGCCCGCCATATAGCGAACCCGTCGTCTTTTGGTCTGATCTCAAGAATCGCTGGCTTGTTTTCTGATGCTCTGTGGCCAGTCAAGTCGCCGAAGATGGTGCTTAGTGCTTCTTCCGCGTAGACGCTGAAGAAGCGCGCACTGGACTCCAACTCGCTCCGAAACGCTTCCCAGACTTCGCGAAAATCCCAGTAGTAGGACCTCCTCTCCTCATACTCGACGTCGTCAGCGTAGGGGTTGTCCTCGCCATCCGTCGCCGCCAGGTAGCTGTAGCGGTCTGACAGCATTCCTGTCAAGTCGCCCGCGATCTTCTCGCTCAGGCCGGCAATGTCAGTGATCCAGTCTGTCACGGGATGACCCGATCCTTGCCACAGGGTGTCAGCCTCGCTGGAGATGGGCTCGAAGTGCTCTTGTAGCGCTGCGTGGACACGGTCGGCCAGATCCCCGAGCGTCAGCGCCTCGCGAGTCTCACCACAGTAGCTGCATAGCGAGCGCGAGCCCACCCTTGCTACCTCGTTGGCAAGGAATGAATCACCAATGCATCTATTGCATACGCGGTTTTTGTCGTGTTCTTGAATCGCCATCCGGAGAATCTCTCTATGCTCTGTTGCTGCCCGGACAGGATCTATTTTCCGCGCCTACTCGCTGCAGTTATGGAAGGCAGGGTCAAGCGATGCCCTTTGTCGTTCATGACACGTGACGCAATCTGGATAACTTGGGGAGGAATCCTAAGATTCGGTTGTCGCCGATCCACCGCGGTCTGAGCCACCCGCAGGTGATCCGCCACTTTCGCACCGACTGTCGTAGCAGTCAAGAAGCTAGACGGGAAGGCGCATTGGCCAGCGCCCGTGCCTTCTCCGCTGCGGGGTGTCGTACAGCGACTCGATCCCGTGCGTCTTCAGGTTGTCGATGACCAGCACGACGCGATCCGCCTGCTGATAGCGTTCCTCCAGCATGCCGCGGATCCAACCAGCCCAGCCAACGCGTGTGCTGCTCGCCGGTCAGAGGCTTTAATCTGAGCGGCGCCATTACAAACGTGCTGGTGCTCGATCCGGTCGGGTCTGCCGGATTCGACAAATAGCGGCTGGTGCACTTTCCCAATCCATTGCTTGTTCGTTTCGTCTCTGCAAGCCGCAAGCCGACGGGGCTAGTTTGGGCCCACCGCCGTCTTACGACTCGCTGTCCATGCGCACCATGCGAGTCTTACCGTAGGCGTACTGATGGAGTTGTGGCGCCGCTCCAGTAGCGACGACGGCAAGAATGCGGAATTCGCTGGACGGCTGCTGGAAGGGCCTCAGGACCAAACAACCACGTCCAGCATATCGGAATGGATCCGGCGCCATTCCTGTCCCAAATCGATGCTTCGCGCCCGTATCGAGAACCCCTCCAAGCGGACATCTGCGTTCAACGGCACCTCGGTCATCGGGCTTCTCCTCTCGTAAGTCAGCTGATCGGCCGGGCGTTCTCGGTTCGCGGAGTCGGGTATTTTCGACATAAGGCTTCCAAGGCGGTGTCCCTCTTAGGGCCTACGCCCTCAGTTCATTCGGCGGACATCCGTCTGCACAGTTCACGTGGAGGACGGTCGTGCAGCGAGGAGCCGATGATGACTTGCTTTGACAAGACTACATCCCCTAGCTGGCCCAAGCGTCCTCGCGACGAAGCGCACTCTCGATCTCCGCCGCCACTGCCAGCTTCGCCTCGTCAGAGTGCACCCACACCTGAAACGACTGCACCGTTCCCTTCGGCCCCGTGTCGTAGAGCTTGCCCTCTATGACGTACGGTGTTTTGGACTCGCCCACCCATGCTTGGCAGCTGCTCCTGGAACTCTTGCGGCCGAACGGGCCCAGCGTGATTCTCGTGATGCCTTGAACCGCCACGATGCTCCCTAGCACCCGCCGTGCGGCAGCCGATGGTATGTCCTCAATGCGCTTGACCGTGTTCCCCCAGATCGTTCCATGGGACTTGCTGCCGCACGAGACCGGAACCTGAACTGCGGGCAGCCCGTCCCGGTCCGCCTTGATCCGTGCCGGCCCCGTGAGACGTGCGGCGCTGTTTCCGCGATCCCGCCAAGCGTTCAATACCCCGGCTACGGCATCGGAATGGAAAGCATCGCTCTCAAGTTCATTCAGGACGTCCGTCACCGCGTTGTCGATGGCCGTGGTGGTGAGGGACTTGTTCACTTTCCGATCGCTGGCGCGCAAGCGATCGATGACCCGGGGCAGGACGAGCCGGGGGATGACTATATCGTCGCGCTTCGCGTCGCGGCACGCGGCGCGAACGGCCTCCATGATCTTTCTGCGTTCGAATGGTTCGTCTGTCCGTTCCCCGGACTTGACGACACGCCAGCTCCGCTCCGCGCGCAACAGATTCAGCAGAGCCTTCGCTGCCTGCAACGGGTTTTCCTCGACGGCGTCCGCGAAGAACGTCAGCATCTTGTTCTCGAGGTGATTCGGATCGGCGACGACGATCGCCCGACCGTGGCGGTGCGCATGAGCCACACCCATCGCCGTGCCGATCGACTCTTGCCACATGTTGACCAGCAGTCCGTCCGCTTCCATGATGTTCTGCAGATCCGCTTCGACGAACTCGTAGGGGCTCGCCTCTGGGTCCAGCAGATTGTCAACCGGATCGAGGAACGTCATTTTCGCGCCGTACGCGTCTTTGACCGTGTCACGCCAACGGCGCATCTGCACGTCGTTGCATGCCGACATGGGACCAGCGAGATACACTCGAAACTTCTGTTCTGCAGGCATCCTGCCTCCAGACTGATCGTACCGACGGGGTGCGGAGCCTGACAAGTTAGCCGGAATCCTTGCCAGCGTGAAGAGAAGCCCAGGACCGGAAAAGGCATTGTCAAGCAAACGTATTAGAAGCCGCGGCAGGCCCAGTGGGTGGTGAAGCTGGATCTGAAGACTGTCTGCACAGCGGCAGCGTGGAGACTAGTCTGGGATCCTCGATACGGCAGGGACCACCCAAAGACTCTAGCGGCAATCACGGTAGAGCCCTTCTAAACGAGGCTCCCATTGCCAGATCTGTTGCCGTAGTTCTGCCGCTCGCAATTATCGTCGCGAGCTATGCCAGATCGCTCATCTTGCTGCTGAGCCAGAGCCAACACTCGAAACCGGGAACCTTGAGTGAGAGGTCATGGCAGGTCGTCGGGCCCTTCAGGAATATAGACGTGCGGACTCCGGCGGCAAGTGGCTGGCAGCATTCCCCGCGTGGCGTACGCTCGGCCCACGGACGGTGATCGGTCCGTGCCGCAATCTCGTCCGGGCGCGCTGCTATGGTGAGGAACAGATGCGGAAAAGCCAGTTCCCGGAACTGCAAATGTCGAGGAAAACCGGTTCCGAAGATTTTCATGCCGGCGGAGTCCCCTTGGGCTTCGACCTCCTGAACTTCTGGCAGTGGTCGACGTCAGACCTCGTGAACAACGTTAACAGGGGTGTTCTGGCTGAGTACATCGTGGCCCGTGCCGTGGACGGATCGGGCGCTGGAATTCGCGATCCTTGGGCAACGTTCGACATCACGACGCCGACCGGGATCAGGATCGAGGTCAAGTCCTCTAGCTATGTCCAAAGCTGGGCTCAAGATCGGCTCTCGTCGATTTCATTTCAGATTCCCGAAACTATAGCTTGGGATTCGGAGACCGGTGACTATGAAGCCGAGTCCCGGCGGCAAGCGGACGTGTATGTATTCGCGGTTCTGGCGCACAAGGACCAAGCTACCGTCGATCCGCTGGACTTGGCGCAATGGGAATTCTACGTGCTTTCGACCGCGGAGCTAGACGAGCACTTTGGCAGCCAGAAGTCGGTCGCACTGAACCGGTTGAAGTCGCTCGCGTCGCCCGTTGCGTTTCACGAAGTGGATTCCGTCGTCCGGTCGAAGGCAAGCGACGGACCCCGTTCCGGCGCGTAGGGCTCGGATCGTCTTGCTCCAGGGCGGAGTGGGCCAGGCGCACGTCGGCGGAACGGGCTGCGGCCAGAGCGGTCCATTCGGATTGCGGCGCAGTGTCGCCAACAGCAATGCGCGTACTTGCGCGGCTGGCGGTGCCCACGTACAGAGGGCGGCCACCCTGTTGCCCCATGATGAGGCGCTGACATGGGTGCGCGAGTTCGAACGTCCGAGCGCATTCCTTACTTCGGCTGTGGACGAATGGCCTCGCGTTGATCATGGCCTCCAAGCGCAGGCATGATGACTAGGTCGCCCATCGGGTCAAGGGTGGACGAAGGGAAGGACCGCACGTGCGCCTAGCGCTGCTGACAATCGAAAACTTCCGAGGAATACGGTTTGGAACGGTGCAGTTCCGCGACCACACCGTCCTGATTGGCCCCAACAACTGCGGCAAGACAACGATCATCGAGGCGGTGGCGCTCGTCCTTGGCCGGGAGCGGCTGGTACGCAACCTTACGGAGCACGATTTCTTCGGATCGGACCCGCGGCCCACTGATCGGATTCGCTTGGTGGCGACAATCACGGGGTTCGAGCCGGACGATTTCACCGCACACCCGGATTGGTTCCGCGACGGCCGCGGCGTGCCGAGATGGTTCGATCCGGACACTGGCCAGATCCTCCCGGAACGAACCGGCGACGGCCAGACGTTGGCCTGCCAAATCGCGTTGGCCGGCCGGTTTGATCGTGAGTCCCTCGAGGTGGAGACCGCGAGGTATTTCCATGACGACGAGGCCACGGACGTGTTTGCCGAGGAGGGCTTTGTTCCGGTGCCGGCAGCACTCATTCGCGATATTGGATTCTTTCTCATTCCAGCGAGCCGTTCCTGGGATCGCATGCTCTCCTTCAATTCGGAACTGTTCCGGCGCGTGATTCGCTCGAGCCGTGGACTACCAGCGGAAACGGTTCTTAGCGAACGGGAACGGCTGCGCAGGCCGCAGGCACCCTTGGAGGACGACTCGCAGATCAGTCCGGTGGTGAATCGGGTCAATTCCGAAATGACCGGCTTGCTTGGAATGGACGTTGCACTGCAATTGCGCCTGACGGCAACGGACAGCGAGAGCGTGCTGGAATCGATCGTGCCGCACTTCGCGACCGACACCGGGCAAGTCACCCCATCGAAACGGCAGGGTAGCGGCCTGATTTCATTGCAGAGTCTATTCCTGCTGTTGCATTTCTGCCGACAGCGCATCGAGGGCGGAGAGAGTTTCTGCATGGCCCTCGAGGAACCGGAACTCCACGTCCCGCCAGCCACGCAGCGCCGCTTGCTGTCGCGCCTGCAGGCCCTATCCACTCAGACGATCATTTCCACCCACTCGCCGCTAGTCGCAGGCTACTGCGATCCGACCGCCCTGCTCGTCATCCGGAACGAGAATGGCGTTCTGACGGCGTCGCCGATGCTGGAACGTCCGCTCGGTCAGGATGCGACAAACGCAATACGAAAGCTGTTCCAGATCAATCGTGTCGAATCGGCGGCGGCGATGATGAGCGAGATCGTTCTGGTGCCGGAAGGCAAGTTGGATTTCGACTGGTTGAACTTGCTGATGCGGGCGGTCGAACTGGACAACGATTCCGAAAAACCGTGTCTGTTCGGCGTCCGGGTGGGCTTGGTCCCGACCAGCGATTCCAGGATCCGGGAGACCTGCGAAGTGCTCAGCACGGCGCATCCCAGGGTCTGTGCGTTGGTCGACGGGGATTCGGCCGGGAAGGGATACGCACGCGAATTGAGCGATCCCAGCAGCGGAGCCCGCCAAGTGCTTGGCTGGCCGGACGGGTGGACGATCGAGGACGCGGTCGGCTGGGTCCTCGCGGCGGACGAGGCGGCCGTCACGGGGCAACTGAAGCGGGACCTCGCCGGGAACCCGGCCGATCTCGACGTTCTTGTAGCACGCCTCAAGTCAGAGGATCGCAGGCAGCACGGGATGAAGGGCGATCTGGTTGCCTACGAAATTGTCGCCAATGCCATAGCAGACAGCCCGTTATGCAGTGGACGCGCCCGCAGCATGCTCCACGCGCTTGCTCTGGCGTGCGCCAGCGAGCCCACTCCTGATTTCGATGAGGTGCAGGAAGGGAACGTGACGAGGCTCGTTTTCGTGCCATGCCAGTAACCGCCTTCGAGGGTCCTGCCGGGACAGGAAAGACTCATAGCCTGATGGCACGCCTCGCGGATGAGGTCGAACGATATCCTCTGGACCCCCACGAGCGCGTCCTGGCTCTGAGCTACATGCACGGATCGCGGCGCCAACTCCATGCGCGGCTCCACGAGGTCGAAGGGATTCGTGGCCGATTCGAGGCGATGACGCTTGATAGCTTCGCATGGCGACTTTGTAGGCGTTGGAGACCGCTCGCCCGGAGTCTCGGCCATGCCGATCCTACCGAGGAGCACTACGACTCTACCTGTGCGTGCGCGGCCGCCTTGTTGGCGCAACCGGTTGTCACGTCCTGGGTCCGTGCTTCCTATCCGTTCGTTGTTGTCGACGAGGCGCAGGACTTGAGCGCCGAGCGATCCAAGATGATCCAAGAGGTCTCAGCGGCGTGCCACGTCCTGCTAGCGTTCGACGAGTTCCAGTGCCTGAACCCGGCCCTGCTGCCGACGCCGATTCAGTCGTGGCTGCCGGAAGCCTGCGAGCCGGTCAGACTGGACCGGTGCCGCCGCACCGGGGACACCGAACTACTGGAGGCGGCGCGGGCCGTGCGGAACGGGCGGTCGGTCAACCTGGACGGGAGCGGATTCCAGGTCAGAGTGACACCGGGTCACCCCAACCATGCTGCGGCGCACCTGGCGGGTTTCATCGCCTGGCGACGCGGCGGCGGCACAGTCGCCGTGCTCACGCCGTCCCGCAGCGGCGGCTTCGCGAACAAGGTTGTCGGCGCATTACGTTCCGGCCCAGTTGGGCAACGGAAGCTCGGACCCTTCTCGATTGAGTGGGAGAGCAGCGGCGAAGCGGAACTTGAGGCGCTATGGAGAGGCTTGGCGATGCCGGAAACCTGCAGTGTCGGCGATGCGCTGGCGCGCTTGGAACCGCACCGCCAGGTGCCTCCGGTGAAGATCGCCGCAGAATGGATTCGCCGTCAGTTGCGTGTGCTGGATGTCCAAGAAGTCAGGGCTGACGAGATCCGGCGGCGAATCGAGCGGGCTCTGGCACTGCGGCGGCACCACCAGAACCGGAGGGAGAGAGGTATTCGCGCGATGACAATCCAGCAGGCGAAGAACCGGGAATTCGACCACGTCGCCGTCGTCTGGCCGTACACGATTCCTAACGACGACGAGCAGAAGAGGCGCCTGCTATACAACGCGATCACGCGAGCCAAGCGCAGGTGCCTAGTACTGGTCCAGGCGAAGAGCCTGGCAACTGCGCTGCCATTCGTGGGTTGAAACGCATGCCGTCCCGGCAAACGACCGCCCTGGGGCGGGGGCCACGGAATAGCCTGTCAGGGGCTCGTGGAAACCGGCTATTCTTCCGTTCCTGGGCGGGGGCCTAGGGTTTCGACCCGAACGTGCCCAGAAGCGAAATCTGGATCCAAATCGGGCGTTTTCCGTCGGGTCCGCGCAGTGGGAAGCTCATGAACGGGTCTTGGGGCCGCCAGCGGTGCTTCGGGGCGTTGCGAACCTTCTAAGCAGACGTGTCCGGAAAGATGCCTGTTTGCGCGCAGCGGCGGAAGGGGCTAGTCCCTGAGGGCCGGGTCCGAGGGCGCGCCCCACCGCTCTTCGCAGGCGAACCGCGCGCCGTGGTGCTCGCGGAGGTCTGGATCCACAAGTGCCGTCCGGAGACCAAGCGCCTCCGAAGCCACAAGGAGGTTGATAGCGAGCGCGGTCTTCCCCGTGCCGCCCTTCTGCGCGATCAAATTCACTGTATACAAATCGACCACTCTATGTTTCTAGAACTTAGTTGGCGATTTCTCGAGGGTTCGATTCCTATTGGGGCTGCGCTCAGAGGGTCCTACTTCTCCGGCGGCGTTGCTCCCCGGCACTCACTCGTGGGCCCTTTCCAACCCATCCCATGCAGAGAGCGCTTTCTCAAGATCCTCCGGCGTCCGTGCGGTCGGCTGGCCGTGCATCCGGCGCAATGCGTCGATGTTCAAGGCCGGACACCGGACCCGATGGGCTGGACCTACCGCATAGACGTTCCGACGCCATCCGGCCTCATTGCCGGAACGCGGAAGGCCGGGGATGTCTTTCACGTTCGCTACGGGGAGATCGCTGCCGATTCGTGGCGCGGGCGCTCACCGCTTACCAGCTCGCGGCGCGACCTGTCGGCGCTGGCCTCGCTCATGGCTGCCATCGACTCCGAGGCCGCGAAGCCTACCGGAACCTTGGGGCTGACTGGAGGACCGCTCACGGAACCGCAGTCAGTGGAGTTCAACAAGAATGTAGGCAACCTGAGAGGCCATACGCGACTCGTGTTCACTGGCCGCGAGGCTTCGAGCTTGGGCCGCTTCCGCGTCGGCTTCCAGCCGGAACCGGAGGCGCGGCAATGGGCTGCCAACCTGACTTCGAGCGTCTACAGTGCTTGCGGGATTCCGGGCGGGCTGTTCGCCATCGGCGGCGATGGAACGGCCTCCCGCGAGACGTGGCGGCGGTTCACCGTTTCGACCGTGCATCATATCGGCCAGCTAGTGGCGGCTGAGGCCGAGGCGAAGCTAGAGCTTCCAGTAGCACTGAGCTTCGAGCGGCTGCGAGGCGCTGACGCGCAATCACAGGCCAGAGGCTACGCGGCGCTGGTACAATCCGGCATGTCCGATCCAGACGCGCTCAAGGCGATGAATCTCTGATGGCTGGCCGTGGCGGACCCCCTCCCCGCAAGCTTCGCGTCCATGCGTCCGAGGAGGCCAAGCGGGAGGCGATTGAAGCCTACCAGCGGCGCAAGGAACTGGCAGCCGAGGCCGCGAACGATCCAGAGGCCCACAAGCGGCTGATGGCCGAGCTTCGAGGCGGCGCGCGGCGAACCTACCAGCGCGGGAGTCGAACGGTGTACTGATGGAACCTGCAATCGCTGTCAACAAGCTGCTGGCGGACCTAGCGAACCGGGGGGCGGATCCGGGCCTCGCGTCGGCGTTCGATGCCTCGGTATCGCGGGCCGAGCATGATTCGGTCAAGGCGTATTCGCTGGCGATTCGTGGTGCGCGGCCTACGAGTTCGACGGCTCAGGCCAGTCGCGGCGATTGGTGCATCCGGGCAAGACTCGCGTCTACCCCGTGATTCAGCGGGAGCGGCTGCGCTCCGGCAGGCCAGCCGTGGTTTACCGGCCATCGGGGACGCAGACCGAGGTATCGGAGGATGGCTTGTCCGAGTCAACAAGGACGAGACGGATGATAGCTCCCCGTGGGACACCTATTGCGCCTCCGATCTACAGGCAGCCTTTGATCCACTCAGCCGCATTTATGACACGATTCAGCCCTACATGGAGTCCGAGAGCAATCTGGATCGGATCGAAGGCGACGATCATGGCAACGAGGTATCGCTGTTCTCCCAAGCGATTCGGTGCGCTTGCTCCTTCTCGGCCATCGCCATGATGCGGTCCGCACTGCCGGGCAACACTTGGTCGTACTGCCCGAACATCGACGGTGGCGGAAGGGCGCCCTGAAAGACGGCCGCCTCCACGACGGATCCGCGATATTCTTCCGGAATCCGGTCGAGAACCTCTTTGGGGATTATCGGGCCTACGGCCTTGATCGGCTGGAACGCATCCCTAACCTGCTGTCGACTTGGTGCTCTCTTCCTCCACATGGAACACCTGGAAGCCTCGATACATGTCGGCACCAATCCTGGCCATGTCCCTTGATCGCGCATGCTCGGGGTAGCGAGGGGGAGCGAATTGCGGAGTGACGAATGCCGACCAAGTCAGAATCCCGAGAAACGCGCGCCAGAAATTCTGGTCAGAAACGCGTGCGTGAGCCGGATAGAGCGAAGGCCCTCTCTTGTTTCGACCAAGCACATGCATATGTATACACCTATGGCATTCTGTCCAGCCCGCGTGGCTGGCGACGATGCGACCGATTGCGCATCCTGCTTTCGCGGTTCGATCGAAGCTTCAACGAACTAACGAACTGCAAGCCTGAAGCTCACAATGGTGAGATTCTAACATGCTGGCGCCAGCCAGAAGCGCCTGGCTAGAGCCAAGAATCCCGGCATTCGCCTCATTGCGACCCCCAGCCGCCTTCCCGGCGGCGCTCCCGGTAGGCCCGGTTGCGTCGCGCCGCCCGGCCCGGTAGCGGATGTTCTGGCAGCGCTTGCAGAGACTGTTGCGCGGCCCGCGGTGCGGGTATTCGTTCCGCTCGGCGCCGCAGTCGTCGCACTGTCACCGGTACGATCCGTCGGGCTTGACGGACAGGATCATTTGCCCCCTTAGCGTCCCGGCGCGGAACGGTCGTCCTCGCGCGCTCGCTGGAACAGCCGGTACTGGTCCCCCGGCTCCACCGCGCCCGGCCGCTGGATCGCGCCCGCGGGGACCTCCGGAGCCGGCGCGTCGCGGACGGCGTGATCGAGGACCGGGCCGGAGTGGTCGAGGGCCTGCGGGAGCTCGGTCTCGAAATCCCGCGGCAGGGCAGGAACTACGTCACGGCGCTGGATCCGGAGAGCGGGCAGCGGTGGCGACTGAAAGGAGCGATCTATGAGCAGGAGTTCCGGGCCGACCGGCTCGCTGGGCGAGAGGCTACGGAGGAAGGCCGAGGAGTGGGAGCGGGAGAACAGCCAGTCTAACTGGTGCATGGACAGAGGGTGAAAGTCCCTTGCAGTAAAGGAAAGAGCCAATTCATACTGGCCCGCGAGTCATGCGCAGGCAGCCGTGAGGCGGTCGGTGAAGCGTTGATAGCGGCACGTGTGGGCAGAGTTATGAGCACCGAAAACGTCATCATCTGGAGTGCCGAGGCCGTTCCCGCAGCCGAAGGCAACACCGGCCGACCCGCATTGGCGAGGGACGGACGGGCTCCGCGGTGTCCAAGACCTCAAGGCACGCACGTACGTCCAGCACCGGGAACTGGGAGATCTTCACGACGTCCCGGCGGGTCGCCGCCGGGACCGCTGAGGGAAGGCAGATAGCCGAAGCCGAGGATGCACGACGTGAAGAAGTCTGACCCGGGCATAGTAGCGAAGAAGGCGGCGAACAAAGGGGCGCGAGCCCTGGCGGAGTCGCTGGAGCGAAGGGCCGGGACCGAGGGGAATCCGGGAGGCGCTAGCACGGGCCGTACGCAGAGGCGGGGGAGCGTGTCACAGGGCGCCGAGCGGATACGGCAAATCATCGAGAGGAAACCACAGGAGAAACTCACTGCGCTGCTGCACCACGTCACGCCGGAGAGCTTGGCGGACGCCGACCGCGGATTGCAGCGGGAAGCGGCCCCCGGAATGGACGGGATGACATGGGAAAAGTACGGGGAGGGGCTGGAAGAGCGACTGCTGGACCTGCACCGACGCGTACACACGGGAGCGTACCGGGCAACTCCGTCACGGCGGGTGAACATTCCGAAGCCGGACGGGGGCACGCGACCGCTAGGAGTGGCCACGCTGGAAGACAAGATCGTCCAGAAGGCCGTTGTGGACACGATCCTGACGCCGATCTACGAGGCGGTATTCCTTGGATGCAGTTATGGGTTCAGGCCGGGACGGGGGGCGCATGACGCGCTCGACGCGCTGGCTTACGCCATCGACAAGCGCAAGGTCAACTGGATACTGGATGCCGACGTGAGCAAATACTTCGACCGCATCGACCGGGAACAGCTGTTGAGCTTCCTGGCAGTGCGGATCGGAGACAGGCGCTTGCTGCGGCTGCTAACGAAGTGGCTGAACGCTGGGGTCATGGAAGACTGCCAATGGAGCGACACGGGCAGGGGCACTCCGCAAGGGTCGGTGGTCTCACCGCTGCTGGCGAACGTGTACCTGCACTACGTGCTCGACCAGTGGGTGGTCAGGACGTGGCGGCCAACGGAAACCCGGGGCGAGATGATCATCGTGCGGTACGCCGATGATTTCGTGCTGGGGTTTCAGTACCGCGACGATGCGGAGCGCTTCCTCGCCGCGTTGCGGGCACGGTTCGCGCAATTCGGATTGGAGCTGCACCCGGACAAGACCCGGCTACTGGAGTTCGGAAGGTACGCGGCAGCGAACCGGAAGAAACGAGGGCAGGGGCGACCCGAGACATTCGACTTCCTGGGATTCACGCACTATTGCAGGCGAACCCGGAAAGGCGGTTTCGGACTGGGGCGCAAGCCAATCGCGAAGCGCGTGCGACGCACACTGCAAGCGGTCGGGGGAAAGCTGCGCAAGCGCATGCACGCCGACAAGGTGGCCACGGGGAAATGGCTGGGGCAGGTGCTGAACGGATGGCTGAATTACTACGCCGTCCCGACCAGCTACCGGTCACTGGACCAGTTCACGATAGCGATGAAGCGGCACTGGCTGCGAACCCTCCGCAGGAGATCGCAACGAGACCGCCACAGCTGGGACGCCTTGGAGGCACTGTGCGACAAACTATGGCCCGAGACGAGGATCAGACACCCATGGCCGGCTCAGAGATTCGCCGTTAAACACCCGAGGTAGGAGCCGTGTGCCCTAACGGGCACGCACGGAACTGTGCGGGGGGTGCGCGGCAACGCGCATCCCTACCGCGAAGATCGAGGAGCCGGCCTCGCAGCGGCTGCAGCAGCTCGAGCAGCGCTTGACGTCGAGATTCGACGCCGCGCTGAGTACCATCGAGCGCGAGACGGAAGCGGCAACGAGGCGCCTGGGCGCGACGCTGCTGAGGGCCTGGGCGCGCCCGCTGGTGGCGGGCATCGCAATCGTGACCGGCCTGGGGCTGGGGAGCTGGGGCCTGGCGCAGTGGCAGTGGAGGCGGATCGAGAGCCGGATCGAGACCAAGGCGGCCCTGGAGCTGGACATTCAGGAGTACCGGCGGACCCTGCGGGAGCTGGAGGAGCAGACCCGGGGCGTGCGGATCGTGGAAAGGGCGAACGGGACGTTCGCGGTGCTTCCGGCCAGGGCGGAGACGGGCTGGACGGTGGGGGGCAGGGCGGCCGTGAAGCTGCCGGACTGGGAAGCGTATGACCGAGCTAGAGAGGCAGCTGAGCGCGGCCTTGCAGTCGCTCGCCGTGCAATACGAGCGGGAGCAGAAGCGGCAGGCCGAGTAAGTCGAGGCCTTGCAGGCACAGCTGAGCACGTTCGCGCAGTCGCTCGACGAACTGGACGAGGACTACGAGCGGCTCGGCAGGGACCACAGGCGGATCGCGGACGCGTTGAACTCCAGCTGAAGGCGCGGGAGCGGGCCAGGTCGCAGGCGGACGACCTGGGCTGGAGTCGCTAGTCGCCAGCCACGGCACCGAGAGCGGGGCAGTGATTCTGACAGGCAGGCTGGGCCCGCGACCTTAGCTCGGAGGCGCTACGCTGCACGCCGTTGAGGCCGTCGCGCCCACGAGGGGATTCTTCGATCTTCCGCATGGCATCAGGCCTTTGGGTCAGCTTGAAGGTGACGCTATGGAGGGAGGATTCCGGTAATGAAATTGCTGGTCGCGTACATGCCTCTCTCGCCATTAATGGTGATTTCCCCGACTACTCGGTACTGGCCGTGATTTAACATCGAGCGAGAACAGACGCCGCCTTCATAGTCCGTGTCCGGGATGTCTGTCCAGGGGCTGTTCTCATCGTCCCTGCGCTGCCACTTGGAGCTGTGGACGGTATATCCGACGCCGCCGATGGTGACGTTGTCGTAGTCGAAGCATCCGCTGACGGTGAACCCGAGCCTGATACTTCCCTGGAACACGGTCCAGCCTTCGAGAGGCGTGTACGGGTCACTGGCGGGACCGGCGGGATTCGTCTCGCAGTGCCAGACACACCGCTGGATAGCATCGCCTCCGTCTGTCGCGCAGTTCTTCTGGCACAGCTGCACCTCTCCCTCGGCTGTCTTCGGCTGGGAGAAGTACCTGGCACCGCGCCGCGGTATATCCCGGTCAAACTGCATGCAGACGACCGATATTTGAGTGAGTGCAGGGTTCATCGACTGCTGCCGTGGCGGTGGCGGCAACGAATCCGGTGACTGGTCGGACCGCAGTTCGGCGCGGCTACCCAATCTTGCAGGCATGACAGATTCCTGCACCTTGGAAGGCAGTGCCTGGGATGCCGGTCCGGCGGTTGCAGCCTGGCTGGCTGCCACCACCATCATCCTCTGGTGGCCTCCGTCCTTGGGCTCCAGCCAGTCCCCGGGTGAGTAGCTTGCAGGCTGCGAGTCGACATTGTTGACAAGGAAGGTCTGGACGTCATTCTGCCCGATGCCTGCAGGAGTGGTCACGGGCGCGATCTGCACTCCGGTGATGTCCTGGCCGGATGCCTGAGGAGCCTCGTCCGGAAGCTCCAGCTCGTCGGGGAACGAGTCAGTGCTGCTGCTTCCGGCCTTCAGGTCGAGGAGCAGCTCGAATGTGATCGGGCTCTCGCCCTCCTCCTGGGCGGTGCCTTCGATAGTGCCGGAATCCTCGGTAAGGAAGCTGATGTCGAAGACCCACGTGGTTCCGTGCAAACCTCGCTCAAATTCGACTTCGGAAATACTAGGGTCATCCCAGTCCACGTCGTGGCATATTCCGCTGGCCGAGCTGCAAACACTCCACGACAACGAGATGGTCCACACCGCACGATTGCGGCCTAGTTTCTCATAGGTGGGTGTCCAGCTGAATGTGAGATCGGCGGCCTCTCCATCAGGCGCCCGAAGGTCTGGCCTGGGCGTCCGGGACATCCTGAGTAACCGGTCCCACACGTCACCGAGCAGGAGACGTTCAACAAGGTACAGTCTTGGCTCGTCGACATCGTCTGGATCGGCGGGAGTGGGTATGCGCTCGCTCAGTGCATCGATGTCCTCGGGAGCGAAGTCCGTCTCAATCTCGATGGCTGCCGACCAGGACGGCGCGATAGGCAGCAGGACCGGCAGCGAGCTTCCCTCCAGCAATGTGTCCGGCATCCCGGGCCATCCCGGTGAGTTTCCCTCAGCGTCGGCGACTGTCACCTGCATCCTCCCGGAGGGCTGGACATCCAGGGTGAAGACGAACGTCTTGCCATCATTACCCTCGAACGTCAGAACGCCTTGAGCTGCCCCGGTTTTCTCGTAGGAGTAGGATCCTGGGTAATGGCCGAGATAGCAGCCCCCGCATCCCTCCGGATTGCGCTCGATCCGGTAGGCTTGGCCGGGCGTGAACTCGCAACCCGGGATGCCTGGCAGGCAGCCGAACCCGAGTCCCGGAATGAGATCCTCCCGGCCCCATGCCAGCACGTCGAATTCCGCCTGCGAGCGTGGCGCTCTCGGGATATCCTGCTCCTCCGCTTCCGGCAGCGGCGGAAGGCGGAAGAATGTGTCGAACTCGACCGCGACACTGACACCGGCGCCGAAGCACTCGTCATGGAACGATCCTGCTGTCAGTGACGAATAGGCCAGCGAGACCGCGCAACCCGCCTTGGATGGATCATCGAACTCCAGGGTGATGGTTCCCGAACTCGAGCCCGTGTTCGCATACCGGCAGGTGGCGTCCAGCGTCGAGCCCCCGGTGGTGTGACGGCACCGCTCCGGGCTCAGGAACCGATAGTTCCTCTCAGGGGTTCCGACAGGCCGACGACCGACTCTCCTGAAGTGCTCGTCAGGGTCCGGGGGCGCTTGCTGCGAAAGCTGCGGCGTGACCAGCTCCGACTCATGCCATTCGCAGTCGCTTTCGGCCTGCAGAGGCCGGATTCGGAACTGGTAGGACGTGCTGTTCACCAAGTTGCTGTACACGGTTCCTGTCACTTCGCGGCCCAGCAAAGTCCTGGTGGTTCCCCAGATTCCGTTCGACCCCTGCCGCATCTCGACCTGGTAGCCCCGGACGCGCGCATTGCCCTCGGTGTCTTCCAGCGGAGTCCAACTGACACTGACGCTCCCGTCTTCGGGGATGCCCTGGAAGTCCGGCGGAGCCATGCAGGCGGGCCCCAGGTCCTCGATTTCAATGGTCACGGCGATGCTGTCCGTGTTGTCGCTGCCATCTTGTGCACCGACCGTCACGGAGTACCGGTCCTTGGTCTCGTAGTCATAGGTCACGCCATCCTTCGTGCGGATCTGGCCAGTGCCTGCAACGATCGAGAAACTGCCAGCATCGGTACCGCTCAGCGTGTAGGTCAGCGCATCGCTGCCAACGGCGGGGACCGGACTCCCGACATTGATGCCGGCAAAGGAGTTCTCCGCAACGGACCTTGTCGTGAACGTGCCTTCGGGAAAGCTCACCGGGGAGAAGTGCGTGGCCGTGTCGATGGCGTACGCTTGCGCCGTCTCGTTGTAGGCGGCCTCGCTGGTGTTGCTCGGGCTGCTCTCGTCGAAGAACAGGATATGCGTCATCCGCAGAGCGGTCCAGGACGTCGTCCAGGAACTGCTTGTCTTGCGGCAGGCCGCCTGCGACTCGTATGAGCTGAAGCGTCCGAGCTCAAGTCTCCTGACATACACCTTGCTTTCACGGTCAGCCTCGGCGTTGGCGAACTCGCATCCCTTGAGCGTTCCCAGCAGCATGTACGCGACCGCGCCTGTGCCGGAATCGTTGGTGTACTTGGCCGGGCCTCCCCATACCGAGCCACTGGTTGCCAGGGTCACTGCGGCGTAGCCCTCCGGCGTGGACGACTCGAACATTGTCCGAGTGACCGGCTGCCAGCAGGATCAGGAGGCTACCTGAACACCACCGTTGCTTCACAATGTTTCATGAACCACCGACTGAGGAGGTTGTGCCCGAAATCCGGTTGGGGAACCAAGAACCCGTGGGCGTGGTGCTGATCACGTCGCCCTTTGCGTACCGGTAGCTGCCGGCATGCCGACAGGTGGCGAAGTCGGATGCTGCGGTTGGGCGGGAGCTGGCGGGATTAGGGTGCCGCGGTTTCAACAATCGTCCCCCTTAGTAATTCCCGGTCTCGGATATCGCAACCTCCAGCACTCGCACAGGTCCATCTGCGGCTGCTGTATTCGACCCAGCCGCCGTTTCCGAAGGTAATCAAAACGATACCCCCGCTGCCCCGGAAGAAAACGCTGCCGCCCACGCTGCCAAACCAGAATCCGGTGGGCATGGAGGTGATCGTTTGGCCCGTTGTCCACTGCGTATCGGAATCGTCTCCGCCGCCCGCCTGCACGGTGATGGTGAATCTGAGCGTGCTGGCGTCGCCGTCGGCATCCCGTACCGTGTACGTCATGCTGTGCGTGCCGGCAGTTGTCGGCGTGCCGGTCAGCTGGCGGGTGGTGGAGTTGAAGCTCAGGCCGGGCACGCCGGGAGCGAGGCTGTAGGTCAGGGTGCCGTCCCCGCCGGTCGCCGCCGACAGCGTCAGCGGGCTGATGGCGGTCCCTGCCTGGTAGGACTGGTTGCTCGCTGTCGCGCTACCGAAACTCGGCTGGCTGTCGGTGGTTCCCGGCCCCGCCCCCGCCGGGTACGCGTAGACCTTGGCGTCGCCAAAATCGACCACGAAGAGCCTGTTGTTGGCGAACGTGATCCCCTGTGCGGACCCGCTGGCGGAATCCAGAGCGAAGTCGGCAGCCGCATCGCGCTGGCCCGCGGCGGTGTACGCGTAGACCTTGGCGGCGAGCCTATCAACCACGAAGAACCTGTTGTTGGCGAACGTGATCCCTCTTGCTCTCCTGGTGGCGGAATCCAGAGCGAAGTCGGCAGCCGCATCGCGCTGGCCCGAGGAGTGGTACGCATAGACCTTGGCGTCGCCAAAATCGACCACGAAGAACCTGTCGTTGGCGAACGTGATCCCGCTTGCTCTCACATTGGCCGAATCCAGATCGAAGTCGGCAGCCGCATCGCGCTGGCCCGAGGATTGGTACGCATAGACCTTGACGTCGTCCCAGTCCGCCACGAAGAACCTGTTGTTGGCGAATGTGATCCCTGCTGCGTTCCCATTGGCCGAATCCAGAGCGAAGTCGGCAGCCGCGTCGCGCTGGCCCGAGGAGTGGTACCCATAGACCTTGTCGTCGCCAAAATCGACCACGAAGAACCTGTCGTTGGCGAACGTGATCCCGATCGGAGACCCGTTGTCGGCGTGCAGTTCGAAACCCGCGCTCGCCATCTGGCTGGCGCTGACGGTGACGGTCACCGCGCTGGAACAGTTGTTCTGGGAATTGGATTCCCCGGACACCCGATCGACGCAAGCGCCGTAGTAGTAGGTTCCAGCGGTCGACGGGGCGGTCAGCGTCAGCGCGCTGGAACCGGTTCCGCCAGCGGCAAGAGCGCCCACTGCCGCGGTGCCGACTTCCGTGTCGCTGCTCGAAATCGTGGTGTTGGTTGAGCGGTAGAAGCGCACGGTCGTGGCGGCGGACGCAGCCGTTCCGCTGTTGCTGGTCGCGGCCGTCAGGTCGAACGACTGCCCGGGCCCGGGCGTGTCATCGCTGGCCGTGACCGAGCTAACCACCAGATCGATGGTGGTTAGCTGCGCGGTGGCCACGGTCACGACGAAGCTGAGCGTGGCCAGGTCGCCGTCGGCGTCGCTGACGGTGTACGTCAAGGCGTACGTGCCGGCGGCTGTCGGCGTGCCGGTCAGCTGGCGGGTGGTGGAGTTGAAGCTCAGGCCGGGCACGCCGGGAGCGAGGCTGTAGGTCAGGGTGCCGTCCCCGCCGGTCGCCGCCGGCAGCGTCAGCGGGCTGATGGCGGTCCCTGCCTGGTAGGACTGGTTGCCGACTGTCGCGGCGCCGAAGCTCGGCTGGCTGTCGGCAACGGGCTCGTGCTGCCCCGCGGCGGTGTACGCGTAGACCTTGTCGTCCCAATCCACCACGTAGAACCTGTCGTTGGCGAACGTGATCCCTGTTGCGATCCCATTGGCCGAATCCAGAGCGAAGTCGGCAGCGGGCTCGCGCTGCCCCGCGGCGGTGTACGCGTAGACCTTGTCGTCGCCATTGTCCACCACGTAGAACCTGTCGTTGGCGAATGCGATCCCCTTCGCGCCCCCGCTGGCGGAATCCAGAGCGAAGTCGGACGCCGCATCGCGCTGGCCCGCGGCGGTGTACGCGTAGACCTTGGCGGCGGTCCTATCCACCACGAAGAACCTGTCGTTGGCGAACGCGATCCCTTCCGCAACCCCGTTGGCGGAATCCAGAGCGAAGTCGGCAGCCGCATCGCGCTGGCCCGCGGCGGTGTAGGCGTAGGCCTTGTCATCGTCCCAGTCGACCACGAAGAACCTGTCGTTGGCGAACGCGATCCCTCTTGCCGTCCCATTGGCGGAATCCAGAGCGAAGTCGGCAGCCGCGTCGCGCTGGCCCGCGGCGGTGTAGGCGTAGGCCTTGTCATCGTCCCAGTCGACCACGAAGAACCTGTCGTTGGCGAACGTGATCCCGGTCGGGGACCCGTTGTCGGCGTGCAGGTCGAAACCCGCGCTCGCCATCTGGCTGGCGCTGACGGTGACGCTCACCGCGCTGGAACAGTTGTTCTGGGAATCGGATTCCCCGGACACCCGATCGACGCAGGCGCCGTAGTAGTAAGTCCCGGCGGTCGACGGGGCGGTCAGCGTCAGCACGCCGGAACTGGTTCCGCCAGCGGCCAGGGCGCTCACTGCCGCGGTGCCGACTTGCGTGTCGCTGCTCGAAATCGTGGTGTTGGTTGAGCGGTAGAAGCGCACGGTCGTGGCGGCGGACGCAGCCGTTCCGCTGTTGCTGGTCGCGGCCGTCAGGTCGAACGACTGCCCGGGCCCGGGCGTGTCATCGCTGGCCGTGACCGAGCTAACCACCAGATCGATGGTGGTCATCTGCGCGGTGGCCACGGTCACGACGAAGCTGAGCGTGGCCAGGTCGCCGTCGGCGTCGCTGACGGTGTACGTCAAGGCGTACGTGCCGGCTGCCGTCGGCGTGCCCGCCAGCACGCGCGTGGCGGCATTGAAGCTCAGGCCGGGCACGCCGGGAGCGAGGCTGTAGGTCAGGGAGCCGTCGCCACCGCTGCCCGCCGGCAGCGTCAGCGGGCTGATGGCGGTCCCTGCCTGGTAGGACTGGTTGCTGGCGGTCGCGCTACCGAAACTCGGATGGGAGCCGCTGCCCGCCGGCGCCACGGTCAGGGCGTTGTGGGTGGAGTACTCGCCCCTCTCGCCGCCGACGCTGATCTCCGCCACCCCGCGGTACTGGCCGGCCGCGGTGGCCGGGGGCGTGTAGGCGCACACCATGCCGGTCCGGCCCGTGCCCGCGATGTCCGTCCAGGGACTGCTCTCGTCCGCCCGCTTCTGCCACTTCGAGGCGTGCACGGTGTGTGCCACGCCGTCGATGGCGGTGTCGCTCACCGCCACGCAGCCGGCGGAGGTGTTGGCTCCGTAGGTGACCGTCCCGCTCGCGACCGTCCACCGCTCCAGCAGGGGGTACTGCTCGACAGGCCTCTCGAAGAAGGGGCGGGTGAAGATCGTGCCGTCCTCGTTGTGGGAAACGATCGCGATTCCCGTGAACTCGTGGTCCCCGCTGATCTCCACCAGGCCCAGATCTGCGGACGAGCACGCCAGGGAGCTCGCGGTCTCGATGAGCGCCTCCCCGAGCGCCGCGATCTGGACGCTCGCCTGGCAGGTGCTGCCGGTGTCCGAGAAGTCGCGGTACTGCAGCTGGTACGTCCGCTGCTCGGTCGCGCTCGGATTGACCAGGATCACCCTCGTCGTGAAGTCGGACGTGTTGTCGGTGTAGAGCCATGCCCGCTTGTACGTCGAGGTCGGAGGGATTCCCGCCCTGCCGACAGTGCCGTCGGTGTCCTCGGCGTAGAGCATCGCCGAAACGCTGAGCGAGGCGTCGGGATCGGACGTGAATTCAGCCCAGCCGATCTTGAGCGGATTCCGGGGCAGGATCACGATCTGCCCGCCACCGTGGGCGCCGACCGTGGCCTGGCGGCTGGACGTCGGCACGGCGCACGTGGGGCAGCTGCCCTGGACCGGCATGCTGAGAGCCGTGCCGTCGGCGCCGAGGAACCGCAAGCTGTAGTCGACGCCGGAATCGGTGATGTTGGCGATCTCGAGGACCGTGTACAGCTTGCCGTAGTCCGACGTCTCGGCGGAGGCGATCACGGGGATGATGAGCTTCGCGCCTGAGAGGGTGATATCTCGCCTGTCGAACTCCGAGGTCGGATTGTAGGCCGCGGCGGAAATGGCGCCTGTCCCGCCGAAGGAGTCCCACGTCGGATCGGGCTGTCCGAATGCCGGGACGCATAGGACCAGTGCCGCCAGGCACAGCCGCCAAGCGGTCTTGCACGCCATCGCCCGGCCAGTATAAACAATTCAGGCAAGTTCCTTGCGCTTTCCTGTCAATTCTTGCGATTCCCTTTACGGTTCTTTCAATTCCGGCCGCGGCCCGCCCGCCCTCCTCCGTGACCGATAATCGCCGGTCTCGGAGACATCAATTCGAAGTGCCGCGGTTCTCGCGAAGCCACTTAGGAACTCGCCTTCCCGTCGCTTTAACGAGATTGCGAAGGTTCACGCGATCAATTTTCAGTTTGTGCACCACACTGGGAGCACCATCTCCTTGCCCTTTCGCCCAAGTGAGATCGTAAGATGGCAGTTAACAGTTATTATCATGTATATACGTGCAGCCTAGGGGCGTACTACTAGTGCCATATGCGTCTATCGGCTCAGGCAATGACCCCGCCCGCGATTCGGCCCCCGGCCTCGCTTTGCAGGACACGCCGCCGCCGCCCCCCTCGATGTCCGCTGATGTTTCCGTGCAGGCAGCTGACAGCCATGCGCTGAAGATAGTCGCGCTGCCCGCCGAAAGGGCAAGTCCTCCGCTACGCGAGCAGGCGCGAGGCGTTGCCGGCAAGCCGGGCATCCGCTCCGGCAGCAGGAAAGCAGCCACGGTCCCGACCTGGAAGTGGACCGCAGCCAGCCTGATTCTGGTGCTGCTCGGTGTGCTGGGACTGGCGACGACGGCTCGCGGACAGGGTCCGCCCAGTGGACCTCGAGCAACTGGCTCGGGCGGGGTCGCCGAGTACGGACCGGTTGTTCGCAGCGGGGTCGCCCTCTACCGTGGGCGAGAGCTGCGCTACGAGGTCATCAACGGGCTGGCCGTTCATGGCGGTGACATGGTCTTGGGGACGGTCGAGGAGGTGGTCGCAGAAGATCGAAGGCAGCGCTTGACGAAGGCCTCGACGGGCGCGTGGCCGGAAAGACGAGACCTTGCGCCGGTCGAGGACGAATATCTCTGGCCGGACGGAGTCATTCCGTACGAGATCGAGCCGGGCTTTACAGAGAGCGCGCTACAGATCATCCAAGAAGCAATTCACGAATGGAACTCCAAGACGGTGATCACGTTGGTGCAAAGAACGGCAGAGGCCGACTATGTCCGGTTTCTGCCCAGGGGGATCAGCCCATCCGATTCATATTGTCGTGCCAGCGTGGGACGGAAGGGCGGAGAGCAATCGGTCTGGCTCAAAAGCCCCGACGGCTGCTCCGTGGGCGCTACGGTTCATGAGATCGGCCACGCCGTGGGCCTGCATCACGAACACCAGCGGCGCGACCGAGACAAGTACGTGACGGTTCCCGACGCGCAGTCCTATGGGAATATCGCGTTCGCATATCGAGCCGCCCTCCCCGGGAGAAGATCCTATGACTACGTGTCGGTCATGCACTACGGTGGGCTCGGAACGATCCCCCCCGGGATCCCCGTTACGTCATCGGGTTTGTCGGCGGGAGACATCGACGGGGTGGCCAGGCTGTACGGAACGGTCCCGACGGCAACCACGATCACGACGAACCCCGCGGGGCTGGCGATCCTCGTTGACGGGGAGAGCGTCACGACTCCCGCGCGATTCGACTGGAGTGCCGGCAGCACGCATACCCTGCAAGCGATCTCCCCTCAGACTATCGGCGCGGAGCGGTTCGTGTTCGGGCGCTGGGGCGACGAAGGCGGCAGCCAGCGCACTGTAACGGCAGGCCCGGAATCCACTTGGTTCGAAGCGAACTACATCGCACAGCGCAGGCTGTTGGCCTGCGCCGAACCGCCCGCGGCCGGCAGCGTGGCGATCCGTCCCGAATCGCGGGACGGCTTCCACGTGCAGGGACAGCCGGTCGAGGTGGAGGCGACACCGGACGGTTCGCGCGAATTCCTGCACTGGAGTCCTGCCCCACATCTGTGGCGTCATGCGGACCGGCGCAGTAGCGGGTCAGCCCCGGGGCCCTCGTCGAATCCCGCGTCAGGCGACACCGGCACTTGGTCTTGGTCCAGTGCCGAAATCCGCGAGTCCGCCGCCATCTACACCGCGAAGCCCACCTTCCTGGTCGACTCGAACGTCGAAGGGATCGAGATTCTCGCGGGCGGTGAACGGAGACGCCTTCCGTGGGCATTCCCGGTCGATGCATATCCCGATGGCATTTGGGCGGAGGCACCCGCGACCGTTCCCGACAATGCAGCCTACGCTGACATACGGTACCGCTTCAAGAGCTGGAGCGACGGGGGCACCCGCGCTCACCGGATCGCGGTTCCCGCCAGCGGCGGCGGGGTCAGTCTCGAAGTCACGCGCGACTACCGCCTTCGCGAACATGTAAGCGGTGGAAACGGAAACACGGTCAGCGTCTCGCCACCGTCCGAGGACGGCTTCTATGCCGAAGGCACGCGAGTCCAGGTTACGGCGAATCCCGGTCCAGGGTCGCGTTTCGCGGGATGGATTGGCGAAGTCCCGGGCTCCGAGCCCAGCCAGGCGTTCGTGATGGACGCCGCGAAGTGGCTGGAAGCAGTCTTCACCCGAAGCGAGCCCGTGCGAGCTGGCGAAACGAAGGGCGTGACGCTGCAGCCTGTCGATCGATTCGTGCTTCACAACAGCTACCACGTGCTGGTGCCGCCAGACGCAACCGCGCTGACGGTGCGCTTTCAATCGTCGTCGGCCGAGGAACTCGACTTGTACGTTCACCGGGGCTGGAGTGTTCGGTCGGAGCCGGGAGACGCTGGCGAAGCGCCGCGGATTCATGCCGACTTCGAGTCGGCCTCGCCGGGTGCGAACGGGATGATCACGATCAATCGGGAATCAGTTCCGCGCTTGGCCAACGACGTCTACTTCATTGGCTTCGCCGTTCCGTCGGCACAGCAGCAGATCGAGGGGACGCTGTCGGTGGAGATGCGGCGCAGCGGGATTGTCAAGGCGTGGCCCCGGGCACTCGCATTCGTGTCTGCCGCAGGGTCGCACCCAGGTCCGCAGACGGTCCGGCTGACCCACCAGACAACCGGCACGGTCCGGTACAGGGTCGTTTCGAACGCGACATGGCTCACGGCCAATCCGCAGGAATGGGTCCGTGGGAGTAGCGGCGTGCAGGAGGTTTCCATCATGGCGCACACTGCCGGCGTGGCGCACGACACTCACGGGGGCAAGCTGGCAGTCTGGAGAGCCAGCGACGGACAAGGGGAAACCACGTGGACTGAGACAGGTGTCGAGATTCCAGTGGCACTTGCGGTCGTTCCCGGCAACGGCAGCACGTCCACAAGCCGAAGGGCGAACGCCGTGACAATCGGTAGCCGCCCACAAGACGGTGATAGCTATGGAGCAGGCGAGGAGATCCGAGTCAGCGTGGACTTCGCCGATCCTGTCGAAGTGGCCGGGGCTCCGGCACTGGATCTGGAGGTAGGCGACTTCACCCGTCAGACGGCTTGGAACGGTGGGGGGTGGGAGAGTGCTTGCGAGGGAGGCTACAAGCGGCTGTGGTTCGGCTACGTCGTGCAGGCGGACGACCGGGACGCAGACGGTATCGGCATCCCGGCCGATGGATTGACTCTGAACGGCGGCAACGTCCAGACCGCTGACGGTGTGACCTCGATTCTCGCTCTTGGAGGGCCAGCGACGGTCAACGCCGCGGAGCACAAGGTGGACGGCAGCAAGGCGACCGCTCCCGCGGTGGGCGGCCTGTGGATCGGCAGCCGCCCGCAGGACGGCGAGGCCTACGGCGCGGGCGAGGGGATCAGGGTGCGGCTTGACTTCTCGCAGCCGGTGGAGGTGGCCGGAAGCCCGATGCTGGCGATCGGGGTGGGGGGCCAGACGCGCCAGGCCTCGTTCAGCGGTGGGGCGGGCGCGACCCGGTGGCTGTGGTTCGGCTACGTCGTGCAGGCCGCGGACAGGGCCGCGGACGGCATCAGCGTCGCCGCGGACGCGCTGAGCCTCAACGGGGGCAGCATCCGCAACGCGGCCGGGACGGACGCGGAGCGCGATCTCGGCGGCCACGCCCTGGTCAACGCCGCGGAGCACAAGGTGGACGGCAGCAAGGCGACCGCTCCCGCGGTGGGCGGCCTGTGGATCGGCAGCCGCCCGCAGGACGGCGAGGCCTACGGCGCGGGCGAGGGGATCAGGGTGCGGCTGGACTTCTCGCAGCCGGTGGAGGTGGCCGGAAGCCCGATGCTGGCGATCGGGGTGGGGGGCCAGACGCGCCAGGCCTCGTTCAGCGGTGGGGCGGGCGCGACCCGGTGGCTGTGGTTCGGCTACGTCGTGCAGGCCGCGGACAGGGCCGCGGACGGCATCAGCGTCGCCGCGGACGCGCTGAGCCTCAACGGGGGCAGCATCCGCAACGCGGCCGGGACGGACGCGGAGCGCGATCTCGGCGGCCACGCCCTGGTCAACGCCGCGGAGCACAAGGTGGACGGCAGCAAGGCGACCGCTCCCGCGGTGGGCGGCCTGTGGATCGGCAGCCGCCCGCAGGACGGCGAGGCCTACGGCGCGGGCGAGGGGATCAGGGTGCGGCTGGACTTCTCGCAGCCGGTGGAGGTGGCCGGCAGCCCGATGCTGGCGATCGGGGTGGGGGGCCAGACGCGCCAGGCCTCGTTCAGCGGTGGGGCGGGCGCGACCCGCTGGCTGGAGTTCGGCTACGTCGTGCAGGCCGCGGACAGGGACGCGGACGGCATCAGCGTCGCCGCGGACGCGCTGAGCCTCAACGGGGGCAGCATCCGCAACGCGGCCGGGACGGACGCGGAGCGCGATCTCGGCGGCCACGCCCTGGTCAACGCCGCGGAGCACAAGGTGGACGGCAGCAAGGCGACCGCTCCCGCGGTGGGCGGCCTGTGGATCGGCAGCCGCCCGCAGGACGGCGCGGCCTACGGCGCGGGCGAGGCGATCAGGGTGCAGCTGGTCTTCTCGCAGCCGGTGGAGGTGGCCGGCAGCCCGATGCTGGCGATCGGGGTGGGGGGCCAGACGCGCCAGGCCTCGTTCAGCGGTGGGGCGGGCGCGACCCGGTGGCTGTGGTTCGGCTACGTCGTGCAGGCCGCGGACAGGGACGCGGACGGCATCAGCGTCGCCGCGGACGCGCTGAGCCTCAACGGCGGCAGCATCCGCAGCGCGGCCGGGACGGACGCGGAGCGCGATCTCGGCAGCCGCGCCATAGCGAACGCCGCGGAGCACAAGGTGGACGGCGGCGGGTGAGGCGGCAGGGGGCCCTTCCGGCGGCCGGAGTCCGCGGCCCGCCCCTCCTTCCGTGACCGATAATTGCCGCGGCTGTGTTCAGAGGCCTCCGGACAGAGGGGGTGGGTCTCTGGGCCGGAAATTGCCACAGAGCGCAAAATCGGCCGATTCGGGCCGGATCCGGCGAATTGTTAAGAGCCAGGAAGCCCGTAGAGCGGTTCTGGGTTTGCGGCGCGTCAGGCAGCGCGCCCTTGGCGCAGGATTTCCTGATCTAGGTCATAGTCCGCCTGCAATCGCACCCAGAAGGAGGCGTTCGACCAGCCGACCGCCTGCATCCGCAGGGCGAGAGCGGGCGTGATGCGGCCGCGGCCCTCGACGAGCTGCTCGAACTCGTCGGGATCGAGGCCGAGGCGCAACGCCGCGCTACGGGGGGGCTCATCCCCGAGGCAGCCCTCGCGGATCACGTCGCCGGGATGGGCGGGATTGTGCGGGAAGTCCATGACAGCCTTGCTAATGATAGTCAACCAGATCGACGTCGCGGACCTCGCCGGCGACGAAGCGGAAGATGATGCGCCAGTTCGCGGACACACGCACGGCCCAGAAGTCCTTTCGGTTGCCGGACAGCGGATGCAGCCGCCAGCCCGGCACGTTGAGGTCCTGCGGCGAGACGGCCGACCGCAACGCTCGCAGAATAGCCGCGATGCGAAGTAGGTGGTCCTGCGGCAGGCGGGAGGAGTCACCGCTCTCGATCCAGCGCCGCAGCCCCTTGTGGCGAATCGTCACCCGGCCGTCTTCCGGGGCCTGCCAGAGTCGGTGACAGTGACGCGGCTGGGATCAGTGGGGGGTGTAGGGGGCGGCATGAGTTCTCAGGCTATCCCGTGCCCTCGATCAGGGCATCCAGCCGCTTGTCCGTGCGGACCTGCAGGCGAGAACGATTAACGGATGGACAAATTCCTCGCGTGTGAACGAATACTTCGTGTCGTCGAGTCGGATCGGGGCTCGTGCCAAGCCCATGCTTTCCAGGCGGACTAGCGCCGCTGCCTGGGAATCCAGCTTTGCCTGGATGACGGCGAGGTCGGCCGCTACGTCTCCATCCCCGCATCTCTCGTAGTGGGCGTCTCGCCTCTCCCGGATCATCTTGCGATGATCCGGGTTGTTCCCGAATTTGCGCTGGCCCGAGGGGCATAGTGGCGCGGCATTGGTCTCTGTGTTGTCGCCGCCGTCCTTGGTCGGAATGATGTGGTGAACGTCGACCAGTATGTCGCCGCAGATGCAGCAACGTCCATTGGCTCTGTCCCTGATCGGTCTCTTGAGGGATTCAGGGAATCCCGTTCCGGGGGATTGCCCACTGCTTCTCGGCCCTCTTCTCCGTTCTAGCACTCGATGACAGCAGCGCTCCATCACACGCCGGCGTCAAACCGGGAAGCCTTGGGGCGCGTTTGTGGACAGCTTCTTCCGTGTCCGATAATCGCCGACCACCTAATTGCCTATATCGAAACTTAACTCATCCTGTAGCGTGCAGGTCTTGCCCCGTATCCAAGGTCGGCAACAGGGCGATCGCAGCACCGTTCTTCTGTTCCGCCCGCCGCAGTTCGTAGAGCTTCTGCAGGTTGAGCCAGAACTCCCCCGACGTGCCGAAGAAGCGGCCCAGACGCAATGCGGTATCACCGGTGATCGAGCGTCGACCGTTAAGTATCTGGGTGACGCGGTTTACCGGCACCTCAATGCGCCGGGCCAGTTCCGCCGCGCTCATGCCGAGCGCGTCGAGGTCCTCGCGCAGCGTCTCGCCAGGATGGATGGGGTCGCGCATGCTTTGCCTCCTCGCTAATGGTAGTCCACGATTTCCACTTCGCTTGGGCTGGAGTGACGCTGATTTGGTGGACAGATGAAGAAGCGTTAGACGAGCATGGGAGCAGAGAGCAGAGCGGTGGGTGGAAGGAGATGACAGAAAGTGAACACACAAGCAACGAACAAGCCCTATCCGCGGGAATTCCGGGAGCAGGTGGTGAAGCTGGCGCTGGCCGGCGGGCAGACGGTGCCGGAGATCGCACGCGAGTTCGAGATCTCGAGGGACTCGGTGCGGCGCTGGCTCAAGCAGGCCGAGCTGGACGCGGGCAGCCGCCAGGCAGGCCTGAGCACGCCGGAGCGCAAGGAACTGGTGAAGCTGCGGCGTGACAACCGGCGGCTGCGCATGGAGCGGGAGATCCTGGCAAAAGCAGCGGCCTGGTTCGCTCGGGAGACCGATTCCATCCGGATCTTCGAATTCGTAAGAGCGTACCAGGCCCGTTATCCGATCGCGTGTCAGTGCCGCGTGCTGGGGGTCTCCACCAGCGGGTACTACGCGTGGCAGCGGCGGCCGCCGAGCCGCCGAACCCAAGCGAACCGGGCCTTGAGCCAGGAGATCGCGAAGATCCACAAGCAGTCGCGGGGGATCTACGGGGCGCGGCGCGTGCAGGCGCAGCTGCGCGCGGACGGAACCGCCGTGTCGCGGCGGCGGGTGGCGCGGCTGATGCGGGCGAGCGGCTTGCAGGGCGTGACCCGGCGACGGGTGGCGACGACCCGCCGCGACCCGCCGCGACCCGCAGGCGACGGTGGCTGAGGACCAGGTGCGGCGGGAATTCCGCGCCTCCGAGCCCAACCGGCTGTGGGTGGCGGACATCACGTTTGTGCCCACAGCGGAAGGCTTTCTGTACCTGGCCACGGTGCTGGACGTGTTCAGCCGCAAGGTCGTGGGCTGGGCCATGAGCGCGCGCCAGACGGCCGCGCTGGTGAGCTCGGCGCTGGCGATGGCGATTGACACGCGCGCGCCGCGGGAGGTCGTGTTCCATTCCGACCGCGGCTGCCAGTACACGGCGCTGGCGTTCACCCGCAGCTGCGAGCAGGCCGGTGTTCAGCGCTCCATGGGCGCGGTCGGCAGCTGTTATGACAACGCGATGGCCGAGAGCCTTTTCGCCACAGTGGAATGCGAGTTGCTGCAACGCGTCCGGTTCGCCACTCGCGAGCAGGCGCGGAGCGAGATCTTCCGATTCCTGGAAGGTTTTTACAACCGGCGGCGCCGGCATTCGGGGCTAGGCTATCTCTCCCCGGTGGAGTTCGAGCGCCGCTGGCACGAGCAACGCGAGCCGGCCCGCTTCCGCCCGGTCGCCGTAGCCCTGCGCCTTGCCTGCTCAAATCTGGAACAGGCAGGCGCCCCGGCAGGCTTCAGAGCCCTCCTTGGCAGCCCCGTGGCGCTGCCACCGGGAGACGGGATGATGATGACCGACATCCTGAGCATGAGACCACCTCACGGATTGACAGCGCTGGCCCCCTTAGCGATGATGGGGCCGACACCATCGCACACAGTTGCTCCGATGTCGCATCTGGTGCAACTTCAACTGCCCACCGCTTCGTAGCCACTTCACTTCGACAGCGTGCTGGGACCGCTCGCGTTAGCGCGCGCCTACTACCATTGCGCCGGCTGCGGGCAGGGCTTCTTTCCGCGTGACCAGGCCTTGTGGCGTGGCGGGCACCTCGCTGTCCCCGGCCGCCACACGCATGGTCGGCAACGCGGCGGCGCGCGTCAGCTTCCAGGAATCCTCCGCGCTGCTGGCCGAGCTGGCGGGCCTGCGCATCGACGCCAAGCGGGTCGAGCGCGCGGCCGAGTCCCTCGGACGCGAGATCGCCGACGACGAGCGGGACCGCATCGCACCGCAGCCGCCCGCGGCGCCGACGCTGTACATCGGCATGGACGGCACTGGCGTGCCCGTGCGCAAGCAAGAGACCGCCGGCCGCGCCGGCAAGCAGCTTGACGGCTCCGCCAAGACCCGCGAGGTCAAGCTGGTCACCGTCTGGACGGCCCAGACCCGCGACCGCGAGGACCGCCCGACACGGGACCGCGGATCGGTCTCCTACTCGGCCGCGATCGAGAGCGCGGCCAGCCTCGACACCAACCTCGAAATCTCGCCCTTTGCCCGGCGCGTCGTGATCGGCGACGGAGCTCCCTGGCTCTGGCGACTCGCTGCTGAGGAACTCCCTGGCGCGGTGCAAATCCTCGACCTCTACCACGCCAAGCAGCACCTGTCCGACGTGTCCAAGGCCGTCCACGGCTCCGACCTGGCCAGTGCCGAGGCCTGGGCCAGCCAGCGTCACGACGAACTTGACGAAGGCCGCATCGACGCGCTGCTCGTCGCCCTGCGCGAGCACGCCCAGACCTTCGAGGCGGCGCGCAAGTGCCTCCAGCACGTGCAGTCCAATCGCCAGCGCATGCACTACAAGCACTTCCGCGCCGCCGGCCTGTGCGTCGGCTCCGGCGTTCTAGAGGCTGGCTGCAAAGTCACGGTCGGTTCAAGATGCAAACGAGCCGGGATGCATTGGAGTGTCGATGGTGCCAACGCCATTCTCGCCCTGCGCTGCTGTCACCTAAGCAACCGCTTCGAAGACTTATGGGAAAGCCGATCCTCCAATCTCTCATGTCGGAATCACTAATCTGACGTGCACCCGATTGACGATGCGCTCCAGGCGCAAATCCTCGCTGCCCTGGTTGCGAAATGCCAGGCACGTCCGCTCGAACCGACACGTGCATCCCTCGACGATCCTGAGATCAAAAGGCGCGCTTGCGCCAACTGGCGGTCGATGGAGTTGGAGTTAGGCGAGGTGCCGGATTTTGAAGGTTGTTTTACGCGTGTTGCAGAGTTCTATCGAAACCTGCCATGGCGGAAGCCATGATGGGGGGCCGCATGCTGGACGTCTCCGGGCAGCGGGGGAAGCCCTCGCGGGTCCCCTCCTCGATGTCCGATAATAACAGTTATGGGACATTCTTCCCTGCCGCGGGCCGTCGAGGCCTCCGCCCCGGCCGCGCTGGCCGCCGCCGACGCGGAGCGCGTGCGGCAGGCCCTCGCCAGCGCGCTCGCGGAGAACACGCGGCGCGCCTACCTGGGCCACTGGGCCGCCTTCGGGGCCTGGTGCGGGCAGCACGGCTACGCCCCCGCCCCGGCCGCCCCGCAGACCGTCGCCGCGCACCTGGCCGCGCTCGCGGAAACCGTCTCCGCGGCGACCCTGAAGGTCCGGCGGGCCGCGATCGGCGCCGCCCACCGCGCCGCCGGCCTCGCGGATCCGGCGGCCAGCGAGCTGGTGAAACGGGCCCTGGCCGGGCTGGTGCGGGAGAACGCCGCGCCGCAGCGGCAGGCGCGGTCCCTGGGCCTGGCGGAGCTGGCGGCGATCCGGGCGACCGCCTGCGCCCGGCGCACCGGCCGGCAGTCCGGGCGCACCGAGTCGAGGGAAAGGGCCCGGCGGCGGGGGCTGGCCGACAGCGCGCTGTGCGCGGTGCTCTTTTATGGGGGCCTGCGGCGCTCGGAGGCCGCGGCGCTCGCGTGGGGCGACGTGGAGGCCGCCGCGGACGGCAGCGGGCTGCTCGCCATCCGCCGGAGCAAGACCGATCCGGAGGCCGAGGGGAGCGTGCGCTACCTGCCCCGCGAGGCCCTGCGGGCGCTCGCGGCGATCCGTCCGGAGGGCGCCGGGCCGGGGGGTCCCGTGTTCGGGCTCTCGGGCCGGCAGGTCGGGCGGCGCGTTGCAGCCGCCGCTCGCGCCGCCGGGCTCGGGGAGGGGTTCTCCGGGCATTCCGGGCGCGTGGGGCTGGCCGCCGAGCTCAGCCGCGCCGGCGCCTCCACCCACGAGATCGCCGCGGCCGGCGGCTGGCAGTCGGCCGGCATGGTGATCCGCTACACGCGCCGGGAGACGGCGAAGCGGGGAGCCGTGGCGAAGTACCTCGAGGACCGGCAGGAACCGCCCGGGTAATCTGGAGGGCCGCCGTTCCGGGCCGCTACGCTGCGACGTTCCAGCGGAACAGTCAGCCAACACCGTCGCTCAGGTCGAGGCCGCATGACCGACTTGGCCGGCGGGCCGGGCACCCTGCCAGCGATACCGGGCATGCGGTGCCGAACAAGGTCGCGGCGGCGGATGCGCAGTCGGACCTGTTCGCGCGTCGGCGGCTGCTGCTGGACGACTGGGCGTCGGCGCTGGAGATACGATAAAGCATGGACCTGCAAATACTTACGGATTCCAGTGTGGTCGTTCCCCCTCAACGTGTCCCTCGTTCTCAACCAGATAGCGCCTGCCAGCTCTATCGCGAGCTGATCGTCGAGGCCGTTGGCCGGGGGCGCAACGCCATGGCCATCTGGCAGGACCTGGTCGATGACCATGGCTTCCCGGCCGGCTATGCGAGTCGGGATTGACTGTCGCGATCGCTTCTGGGACGCACGCCGGGGAGGAGCGCGGTCGCACGGCGCGGTTGAGCGACCACTTCGCCAAGGTGTCGGCACGGTATCGGACACTGCGCGATCTGGATGTCGGTGCCGTGTGCATCATCAGCGACGTCGTGGCGCGCGCCGCGGACCCGGGAAGACCCGTGCGGCTCGTGGACATCGCCACGGGCTCGGGGCGGTACCTGGACGCGGTCAGCCATGGCGTCGGCTCAGCGCTCGCCATGAAGGTCGTTTCCATCGGCCTGGATCTGAGTCTGCCCATGCTCCAGCAAGCGCGCCTCCGCGCCGGACACGCGGGGCTGCGGGCGCGGCACCTGGTCGGCGCTGTCGAAACGCTCCCGTTCCGGGCCGCCAGCTGTGACGTGCTGACCTGCTTCAACGCCGTGCACCACTTTGACCTCGCCCGGTTTGCTGGCGAGGCGGCGCGGGTGCTCACCCCCGCCGGCCAGCTCGTCGTCTACACGCGCACCCCAGAGCAGAACCGCCGCACGATCTGGGGCCGCCACTTTCCCGAGTTCGCCACGCGGGAAACGAGACTCCATGAGGTCAACGATGTGCGCGCCGCCCTGGACGCCACTGGTGCCTTCAGGGCGGTGCGCGCGCAGACGGTTGCGTGGAGGGTCACCACCTCGTTGGCGCGACTCGTCGAACAAGCCACCCACTATCATTATTCGACCTTTCGACTGTATTCAGAAGACGCGTGTCCAGCGACAACTATTCTTGCCGGCGCGTTGCCTCATTTCCAAATGTTACCCACCGTCCCCACAAAGATGCTACCGCGTCTCCGGTTAAGTTCGTGAGCGTTTGCTGAAGCAGCCATTGCTGATGGTTGCTATGGACCATCCCTCCGCGAAGGGGCGGAGCGGTGGTGGGCGCGCGAGCGCGCCCACCACCGGGAAGGCGTCGAAGACCACGTCGGTCACCGGGCGCTGAGGCATGTGAAGGCTTGGTCTCAAGGAGATCCGTTGGTCCGGACTGCGCATTCGACCTGACCGGAATCGCCTGGCACCACAGCGGGTTCGGCAGCGCGGTCGAGCGTAGCGGCAACAGCACCCGGTGACATAGCCGCACCCGTAGGCGGTCCCATCGGATCGGCCAGGATCAGCCGACGGGCCTCGAGTCGGCGCCAGTCCTTGACCCGCCGTTGCAGGGTCCGCAACTGGCCCGGAACAAACAGGCCGGGATGCTCCCGCCGCAGACGCCCGAAGAGTTCCTTCGCTGTGCGCTGCGGCTCGGCCTCCAGCCACTGCACCACGCGGGGCCAGGTCGTCTCGAACGGGTCGTGCCGGGTGCGCCACCAGCGTGGCGTTTTCGCCGCGGGCTGGTGAGTCGGCCGCACTTCCCCAGCGCGCCAAGCGAGTGCCAGGCTGCGCAGGAAGCGGTCGAGGTCGGCATCGCGTTGCGGCATCGGCTGGACCGTCGCGCCCGCTGCCAGTGCGGCGAGGTGGTGTTGTACCGTGCGGATCTCGTCCAGGAGCCCGAGCGGGTCCAGCGTGCCCAGCAGCGCACTGAGACGGTCCTTCGTCGCCGCGGGAATCGCATCCGAGGCGAGCAGCCGCGCACACGGGGTCTCCGGTGGGTGATAGCGCTTGCGTACACGCGCACCCTCCCGCGTCTTCTCGGCCAGCTTGAACGCGGGCTGGAACACGTTCACGAACAGGCGCGACGCCGAGTACAGCCGCGCGAGTGTCGCGGCGGCTGCCACGCCTTCCAGCCGCCCGTACCCGACCAGCCGGCGAACCACCGCTCCGTTCTTCTGCTCCACCCAGGCTTGGTCGTTCTTGCGGTACGGCCGAGAGCGCGTCAGTTCAATTCCCTGGTCGCTGCAATAGCTGATCAGCATGTCGTTCAGGAACTCGCTTCCGTTGTCGGTGTCGAGCCCCCGGAGCGGGAATGGGAGCGCCTTGCGAAGCTGGTCCAGGGCCTCTACTACCAAGCTCCCTTCGCGCACCAGCAGGACCGCGCAGTCCGTCCAGCCGCTGGCGATATCGGTCACGACCAGGGACCAGACAAAGCTGCCAGCCATGGCCCCGCCGCAGTGCGCCACCAAGTCGGCCTCGACAAAGCCCGGGCTCGGATCCTGCCAGTCCGCGAACGTGCGTACCGGCACGCGGCCGCGCACGCCATTTTGCGCGGAACGGCGGCGCCGCCGGCCGGCCGTCACGGACCGTGCTTCCGCCAGACGGCGGTCGATCGTCGTCGCGCTCACCGCCATCAGCTGCTCGCGCACCTGCGGGTCCAGATCCAGGTGGCCGTGACGCTCCAGCGCTGGCACCAGAATCGGTAGCAGCGCCTTGAGACGCTTCCCGCACACGCGGTCCGAGGCTTCCCACAGCACGACCAGCGCCTCGGTCACGGCCTGGTCATACAGACAGCGCCGCCCGCGCCGCCCCGGGAGCTTGGGTGCGTTTCCACTGAGGACGCGGATGGCATGCTTGCGATGGCATCCCGTCAGAGCGGTGAACTCGTCGAGAATGCACCCCTTCTCGGTCGCCGTGCCGGTCTGGTACCGCTCAGCCACGGCGGCGACTAGCTCCTTCCTCGCTTTGGCGCTGATCTTAGACATATTGCCTCCTTCGGTAACACGAATTGTGAGGCAATGCGCCCGGAATTTCTAATTGTCGCTGGACACAGGGACCCCTGGGATCAGAGCCACGGGCAGAACGCTGGCGGTCTCCGTTGCGTAGTGATATACGATACACTTGTTCCAGTGGCGATACGGAATGTCCGGCACGCTGGCTTGCGGCGGCTTTTCGAGCGCGGCGACGGGAGCAAGCTACACTCGGCACACGTCAACCGGATCCGGGATATCCTGCTGGCCCTGGACGGCGCAGACGCTCTGAACGAGCTGTCCGAGCCCTTCTACCGGCTGCATCCGCTGAAGGGGGATCGCAAGGGCCAGTGGGCGGTGACGGTGTCGCGCATGTGGCGGATCGTGTTTCGCATCGAGGGCGGCCACGTGCTGGATGTTGACCTGACGGACTACCACTAGGAGGGAATCATGAGCGAAAGCAACGCCGGCGGGCCGTACGACGCCTGGCTGCGGCGCCACCCATCGCACCCGGGCCGGCACATCTACCATGGCTGCATGGAGGATCCGCTGGGGGAACGCAGCCTGACGGTGAGCGCTGCGGCGCACAAGATCGGCGTGTCGCGCGTCACGCTATCCCGCGTACTCAACGGGCGGGCGGGCATCTCGGTCTCGCTGGCCCTGAAACTGGAAGCGGCGGGCTGGGGCACGGCCGATGTCTGGCTGCGGCGGCAAGCCCAGTACGACCTGGTGCGCGAGCGGAACCGCCGCGGGCAATGGCCCGGCGGGGCGACTTATCCCGAGGATGCCAAGATCGCGGCCGAGGCTGCCTGAGGGCACTCCGCTTCCGAGGAAACCAACATGGCGTTATGGGACATTCTTCCCTGCCGCGGGCCGTCGAGGCCTCCGCCCCGGCCGCGCTGGCCGCCGCCGACGCGGAGCGCGTGCGGCAGGCCCTCGCCAGCGCGCTCGCGGAGAACACGCGGCGCGCCTACCTGGGCCACTGGGCCGCCTTCGGGGCCTGGTGCGGGCAGCACGGCTACGCCCCCGCCCCGGCCGCCCCGCAGACCGTCGCCGCGCACCTGGCCGCGCTCGCGGAAACCGTCTCCGCGGCGACCCTGAAGGTCCGGCGGGCCGCGATCGGGGCCGCCCACCGCGCCGCGGGCCTCGCGGATCCGGCGGCCAGCGAGCTGGTGAAACGGGCCCTGGCCGGGCTGGTGCGGGAGAACGCCGCGCCGCAGCGGCAGGCGCGGTCCCTGGGCCTGGCGGAGCTGGCGGCGATCCGGGCGACCGCCTGCGCCCGGCGCACCGGCCGGCAGTCCGGGCGCACCGAGTCGAGGGAAAGGGCCCGGCGGCGGGGGCTGGCCGACAGCGCGCTGTGCGCGGTGCTCTTTTATGGGGGCCTGCGGCGCTCGGAGGCCGCGGCGCTCGCGTGGGGCGACGTGGAGGCCGCCGCGGACGGCAGCGGGCTGCTCGCCATCCGCCGGAGCAAGACCGATCCGGAGGCCGAGGGGAGCGTGCGCTACCTGCCCCGCGAGGCCCTGCGGGCGCTCGCGGCGATCCGTCCGGAGGGCGCCGGGCCGGGGGATCCGGTGTTCGGCCTTTCGGGCCGGCAGGTCGGCAGGCGCGTCGCGGCGGCCGCGATCGGGGCCGGGCTCGGCCCGGGGTACAGCGGCCATTCCGGGCGCGTGGGCCTGGCCGCCGAGCTCAGCCGCGCCGGCGCCTCCACCCACGAGATCGCCGCGGTCGGCCGGCATGGTGATCCGCTACACGCGCCGGGAGACGGCGAAACGGGGAGCCGTGGCCCGGTACCTCGAGGACCGGCAGTGTTGATTCTCTGTTTATTTCGACGAAAATCGGGGGTTGTTTTTCTAATTAGTGTCTGTGACAAAACCCTCACTTTCTGTTCCGGCGCATAGGTAAATCTAGTTACTGTGCGGTTGTCCGGTGCCGTTTCCAGGCCGGTTTGGCCCCGCATGGCCGGCCCAAGGCCGGTTTCGAAGCCGGATTCGGAAACCTTGCGCACCTCTCGCGCACTCCTGCCTCTGGGCAGCCTGCCGATTCCACTTCCCGGGCCGCTTCGCCGCCGCTACGCCGCCAGTCGCAGCCGCCGCTGCCTCGCCCGCTTCAGCCGTTCCCGCTCCCGCCGCTGCAGGATCAGTCCGATGCGGTGCAGGTTCAACGCCAGCACCGACAGCCCTACCGCTCGCGCAAAGCCCTCCGGCCCCCGCGACCGCACCCGGTCCAATCCCCGGCACTCCAGGTTGTGAATCGCAGATTCCACCGCCGGATGCATCCGCCGCGCCTCCGCGAAGGCTGCCTCCGCCTCCCGCTCCCGCCCCGCCTGCGACAGCTTCCCCTTCTGCGGCAGCGCGTTCAATGCCAGTACCTTGTCCAACTCCGCCCGGTTCCCCGGGCTGTGGAAGCCCTTGTCGAAACTGCATCCCGCCAGCTCCGGATACAGCGCTTGCGTCTCCTGCACCAACGGCTGCGCCACCTCCACGTCCTGTTCCGTCCACATGATCTTGTAGTGCAGCACGAACCCGTGCTCGCTTTCCACGATTCCCACTGGCACCCCCAGTTCCACCGGCCGCCCGGCCTTGCCCTTCGCACACCAGCGCGTGTGCGGCTCGAAAACCGAGAACACCTTCGCTTCCTGCGGGATCGTCTCGCCTCGCAGCAAGCGCCGCTCCACCTGCTCGATCTGCCGCTCCGCGTGGTCCAGGAAGTACTTGATTTCACTGAGGATCCCCGCATCCGCGCCCGCCCCGGCCAGCTCCTCCAGCGACTCCTGCGCGCGCTCCGCGATGCGGCGCGCCTGCCGCACGTAGTCCTGCACCCGCTGCGGCTGGTTCTTGCGCCGCTTCGACGATCGCACCCGGTTGAACAGGCCCCGTACCTTCCATGTCAGATGCGCGCTCTGGCGCCAGCCCCCCAGGCCGCACTGCTCGCAGGCCAAAGCCAGCACCCGGATCAGGCAGCGCAGCGCGTCCCACAACAGATTCACGTCCGTCGGGTAATGCACGTCGGTCTCCACCGTGAAGCTATCGCAGCGCGCTTGCAACGGCTCGTCCGGGCGGCACCCGGCCAGCTCGTGGCCCGCCTCCACCGCCAGGCGGTTCACCGCCGCCAGCAGTTCCGGCGTCAGCAGCGCGACGTTGCGCGCCAGCGTGCGGTAGCTGAACGTCTCGGCACCCAACACGTCGCTGATGCCCAGCATGCGGCGCACGTCGCCGTGCTGATTAGCCAGGTCGTGCAAACGGTCGTAGTCGCAGTTGATGCCCTGCTTGAGCAAGCCGAGCACCAGGACCCGCCACAGTTCCATGCCGGGCCGACCGACATCCGGGTTGATCCCCGGCACCGGCGCGCGATCCTCCGTCTGCGCAGCGTCACCCTTGGTGGCGGACGCGCCCGTGGCGAGCAGGTGCTCCTCCAGCAAGGCGCAGACCCGCTCCCGCAACCGATGGTTGCACCAGATGTGCTGGATGCCCTTCAGCACGGCCGGGATATCGTCGCGGCAGCTGGCGTCGAGTTGGATGTCTTCGATGGCGGTCTGGCCGAGCATCATCGCGGGATTGAAAACGGTTCGCAAGGCGCTTCTCCTACGAAGATGATCGCAATTCGGCACGAATCGCGAGGACCGCGCCCGATCCGCTCCATCTTCGCCCGCCGAAACTCGATCGAAACACCTTGATATCAATGAAATACGGAATTACGCCGCAGACACTAATTTGTCGACGGAATTGCTGGCTTAAATTGTCGACGGAATTGCTGGAAATCAGAATATTGTGAATACACACGAGCAGCCTAGGCGCGCATAACCCCTTTGGCTGCATGCCGATTTCGCTGCCAGTGGGCAATCTCTCTTCCGGCAGTAGCGGATTAGTGCGGGAAACTAGGCCATCCTGCCGCCAGAATAATTCGGGTGCCAGCCGTCGAAATAAACCGAACGTCTACACTCCCGCCGCAACGCCGTCTTCCTCTGCCGCGACCGCCACCAAAACCCCGCCGGCGCCGAACTCGTCGGCACCCGCTCCGCTCCTGACGGCCGCACCTTCAAGGGCATGGCCCCCGGCTCCTGCAAGACCCGCGGCGGCTTCTGGCTGCCCGCCAACACCGCCGATCTCGACGCAGTCCTGCTCACCGAAAGCGCGGTTGACTCCCTCTCCCTCATCCAGCTGCTCGCTCCCACCTTGTCACCCGACACACTCCTCGCCTCCACCGCCGGCACCGCTCGCCGCCCGCCCTGCTGCGCCTTCCGCGACCTCCCGCTGCTGTGCGCCTACGACGCCGATCCTGCCGGCGACCAAGCCGCCGCCGCCCTCCGCCGCCACACCCCCCACTACAGCCGCCTCCGGCCGGTCGGCGCCAAGGATTGGAACGATCTGCTGCGCCGTTCCCAGCCATCCTAGTCGCTCCTCAGAACCCCCCTCGACTGCACAATCGCAACCCCTCGACCCGGCCTCGACACGCCGCCTCTCGCTACTGCTGGAAAACCTCCCCGCTGATTCACTCTCCGCCAACGGCACCTCCCACACGCCCCTCTCCTACCCGTCACGCCTCACAAATAATCCGGAAATCCTCCCCCTCCTGCCGCCGGAATAATCTGAACATCTGCCGCCGGAAGACCGCGAGATTCAACACCGGCTGGGGCGCTGCTCGTTCGCCTCCGCCTGCCAGGCGGCCAGTTGCTGCTGCAGATCCTGGCGGTCCAGGAAACGCCGCACCTTGAAGAAGGAGTTCTTCACCCAGCCGACAAGATTCTCGACCGCACCCTTTTGCTGGGGACGATACGGCCAGCACAACTCCACCGCCAGCCCCATGCGCGCCAGCGCCTCGGCGAACTGACGGTTCCACTCCAGCACCGCCCCGGTCTTCGGATCCGACTTCGTCACGATCGTCTTGGGGCGGTCGAACACTGCCAGCAACGGTAGCCCGCCAAACCCCGCCAGATGCTCCGCCAGCGCGCGCACCAGCGTCTCGACGCGCTGGTTCGGCACCAGCGTCACCAGCGCGTAGCGCGAGTGCTTCAGCCGCGAGGCGAAGAACTGCACGCGCTCCCGCCCGCCGCCGGTGTACTCCACCCACACCTCGCCGAAATCGTGTTGCGAGAACTCGCCCGCCAGGCCCTCGAAGCGGCACAGCGGGCGCACCGCCCGCGGACGCTGCTGCCGGACCAATTCGTACACCGCCGTCTTGCCCCCGCCGTAGCCGCGCTCACGCAGCCGCCGCAACACCTCCAGGCTCTTGAGGCCCGGTTCGCCCGCCAGCAGGTCCGCCACCAAATCGCGGTAGGCCTCCACCGTCGACGGCCGTCCCGGGCCTGTCCGCGTCAAGGCTGCCCTGCCGCTCGCTGGCGGAGGCTCTGCCGGCAGCGGAACCACTTCTGCTGCCAGCGCACCTCGCGGCTCCGTGCGCATCTCCCGCGTGATCCGCTGCACCGTCCGCAACGAAACACCGAGTTGCTCCGCGACGCGTTCCTGCGGCACCTCGGCAGCTAGCAACAGACGCACGTCTCGTCGCTTCCTCTCGTCGTACACAGTCTCCTCCCCTCCAGGAAGCCGCGATCGCGGCCTCTCGTAGGGGAAGGATAGTCTTGAGCGGGATGAATTCAGATCAGCTGAACCCGCCACAATTTCCGGAATTCTGCCCGCCATATTTTCCGGAACGGACACTTGTCCGTGAATCCGGCTCGGTACATCCATTCGCTGCTCTCTGCAGGAGCGAATCTACTTGAAAATCCTGCGCCTCAACTGCAGAAACAATGTGAGATTTCCCTAGCGAAATAATGTGGGATACAACGTGCGCCGTGGAAAGGCGTTTTCTTCTAGCGGGTGCGAACCCCGCGCAACAACTGTCGCTCCGGTTGGTAGCAGCCAGGGCGGTTCGTGGAGGCAACGAAATGGACTGAAGCACTCTGGCGTCAAAGGGCCGCGTTAGGCGGTTCAGCGACCATGCGGGCGAGAACGCGAGTAAACGCCGAGCAGGCCTCGAAAAGCATGATGCGGAGGCTGACCCGCCGTTGTATCGGGGAAGGCTGCCAGCGACCGGGAAGCGAGCGACACAAGCACCGGTCGTCTCCGCCGGGGTATTGGCGCTGGCACGCATGGAAGAGGAAGGGAACAGCAACACGGGAAGCCCTGCCGGTGGCGTGCACGCGCCAAACCGGAATCCCGCAAGGGACAGGCCGGGCCGGGCAGGGTGGCGGAGAGGTCCGTACTACCGGAGAGGCCGGGTAACGCCGGCGGAGGGAAGGGACCGCAGGTGAGGAGAGGTGAGTGAAAGCGCGAAGGACACCGGGAGTGGCATCGCCTAGGACCCCGGCATTGCGTTCGAGAGGGCTGGAACCACCGCATGCGAAAGCGAAGGGAAGCGAATGTAGGAACGAGCGCAAGCCGGACCGCAGACGCAGGCGGCAGGGCGTGAACAGGCCTGCCGCCGGGTGCGGCGACCGCCGGGAAGAGGCCGGGGGCGTGCGACTCCCGCGACGCGGACGGTATCACCGGACGCGCCATTCCCGTCGGAGCCGGATCTACCCGTGGGCGAGCGGCATGATCCCACTGGAGAGCCCAGTGCCGGAAATCGGCACGCTGGGTTCGGTGAGCGGGGAGCGGAAACGTGGCTAGGCACGAGGGTCAGTGAGGCACCTACCGATGGCGAAAGCCGTAGGAACAACCCCAAAACAGCTACTGCCTTTTGCTAAGGTGCGCGCGTCGCTCCCCGACTCTACACCAGTAAGTGACCGCTTTTGGGGTATGCACTGCCCTCAGCCACTACATGTAGCAGCTACCTGAGTCCAGCGCATTTCCCCATTATCTGAAATTCAACACCGGTACTCCGGGCTGTGTCGGCAGTCCGAAGAAGGTCCACTCCTCAAGCCAGTTCTCCTCCGAGCTGAACGCCCCACGGTGCGGGCTCCGGTCTCCCGCCGCTGCCGGCGGCAGCGCCACCGAGCCGGCCTCCGGCCGCGGGTCCGGGTTCACCGTGTAGCGCACGTCCCGCAGCCACGGGTCGCGGGTTTCGTACTCCACATGCGGCTCGATTCCGCCCCGCAGTTGCTCGCCGCCCGCCCCGTTCGCGTGCAGGATCGCCCCCCTCAGACTGCTCGCTCCCGCCGCCAGCCACCCCGCCGCGTTGCCGCGCGCCCACAGCGCCGCGCCCGCGAACCCCGTCACGATCAGGTCCCGACCCCGCAGCGTTGCCCCGCCTGACAGCAGGATCCCGGCCCTGCCTGGCCTGGCTCCAGCACCCACCACGGTTGCGTGGCGCAGGGTCGGCACGGCCGGCGGTCCACCACCCCCGCTCGCCTCGACGCCGTGGCCGCCCGCCACCCCCTGCTGAACGTACAGGTGCCGCAGTGTCCCGCTCCAGCCCTGTGACCAGCCCACCCCGGCATTCCCCGAATCACTCGCCACGCAGTAGCCGCAGCTGGCCGACCCGCCCCGCAGTTGCAGACCGTCCCCCAGGCTCCCGTGCGCCTGCACCCGCTCGATCCGCGTACTCGCCCCGACTCCGTACAGCCCTAGCGCCGCTCCCCGCCCAGCCCCCGCCGGGACGCCGCCCGCGAACTCCACCCGCACGTGCCGCAGCGAGCCGCTCGAATCGCCCGGGTCGGCCCCCCCGTAGGCCGCTCGCGCCTGCGGCAGCAGCCCTCCGGCCAGGACCCCCGTCCCCCGCACTGGTGCCTTGCCAAGCAACGCCAGCCCGCCCCAGCAGCCCGGCTCCCGCCGTCCGTCCGGCGCGTCGCAGGTCATCACCACCGGCGCCTCCCGCGTCCCTTCCGCCTTGATCCGGCCGCCCGGCAGAACCACGATCGCCGCCCGCGGGCCCAGCCCCTGCACCACTGTCCCTGCCTCGATCCGCAGTGTCGCGCCCGGCGGCACGACCACCGGAGCCCGCAACCTGTATAGGGTGTCGCTCGTCCAGGTGGTGTCCTGTTTGATCTCTTCGACCCTTCCGCCTACGCCCAGCACCACCGGTGGTTTGCTGGTCACGGCGAACTTCGCGTACGCCCGCCGCGCTGCCTCCGACGAACCGGGCTCGCGCAGCTCCGCAACGAACTGCCACAGCCCCGGCTCTGGCGCGGGGCCCTCCCACACCAGCCTGCGCCCGGCCGCCTCCAGCAGCTGCGGCCCTGCCACCGAACCCCTGGCTGCCGCCTCGCGCAAGAGGCCCCCGCCGGTCCCCGGCTCAAGGTACACCCGCTCGCCCGTCCCGATCCGCTCCCGGTAGTGAACCAGCTCGTACTCGTCCGGCCCGCCCCCCGTCTCCAGTGCCCGATGTACCCGCACCGCCTGCCCCGCCTCGTAGCTCGGCGCGTCGGTCCACAGCGCCACTCTCGCCGCGCTTCCGGGCCCTTCCCGATCTTCCAGCACCAGCGTTGCCGTGCGTATCTCCACCCCTGCCATGTCCGTGGTCCCGCGCACCGATAGAGTCTCGTCCGGCCCTTTTTGCTCGTCCCACTCCGTCAGTAGGTCGAACCCCACCGCGTACTCCGATCGCTCCGGTGGGATTACAAGGGCGAAGTCCTCCACCGGCTCGAACTCCACCGCCCCGGCCCGCCCGCTGCCTCGCACCTGCACCCATACCGCAGTGTCCTCCGACCGCATGGTCGGCGTCATCGCCGCGTTCACCCAGACCTTCCCCCGCCAGCCCCCCGGTACCTTCGTCTCGCTCAAGGTCAGCGTGATCCGATCTGGCGGGTCGTCCCCGTCCACAAGCATCAGGCTCGCCGCCTTCACCGCCAACCCGTAGCTCGCGGTCCCGCTCACCGTCAGCGTCCCGTCCCGCTGGTCCACCCCGGACGTGTCCAGCCCCACCGGGAACGTCCGCGTCCCGCTCAGTTGCCCCGCCCGGACACGCAGCCTCAGGTTGTGGTCCACCCGCGCCCCCACCTCGCCCGCCACCCCGCTGTCTGCGGCCCTCAACGCCACTTCCACGTCCTCCTCCAGCGCCGCCCCGTCCAGCGTCCCCGTCACCGTTACGTAGAAGTCCCGCCCGGGGCTCTCCACCAGCCGCGCCTCGTCGAGCGTCAGCTTCACCACCGTCGACGCCGCCAGGTCGTCGTTGTCCCGGATCGCCAGCTCCCGCTTCGCCCCCGGCAGACCCTCCGCGGTCGCGTTCACCTCCACAGTCTCGTCGCTCTCGGCCACGTTGTCGTCCAGCGGCCACAGATTGAAGCCCCCTGACCCGCTGGTCTGCCCGGCCGGAACCCACACCTCGAACGCGCTCACCGCCCGGTAGTCCTGGCCCGTCGCGGCCGTGCCGCCCGCCACGCTCACCGTCACAGGCGTCCCGCCCTCTCCCGCCAGCTGGCCGAGCCGCACCGTCACTCCCACCCACATGGGGCTCGCGTCCTCTCGCACGCTTCGCTCGCTCAGGCTCAGATCTACTCCGTTGGCGGCCGCGCCCGAGCTGGCCGCTCCGATCTCGAAGACCGGCGAGAGACCGTACAGCCCGCGCTGGTTCGTGTTCAGCGTGAGAGCGCCGCTGCCGATCGGGCCGTGGCCCGCGGCAGAGGATCCTGGGCGCCCGACCCGCACCCATTCCTGGCCCAGGGCCCGCGAAACGCTGCCGGCGAATGCCTCCGTGCCGTCATGGCCGCTGCCTGAGATCGGATAGTTGGTCGAGGAACCGGTCACCGTCCGGGCTTCGCCCGACTCGTCCCGCGCGTTCGTCTCATCGGCCCACGAACCGTCGTAGAAGTCCTCGTAGTCGGCGGCGACCTGGCTACCCCCGAGCCAGTACACCGGCATGCCCTTGGCGCTGTCGGTGTAGGTGGTCTCGGTATTGTCGCGGGCATCGACGGACGCGGTGCTGGCGAGGGCCTTGAATAGGGACCCGTAGGCTCGGATCTCGGCGTGGCCTGCGGCAGCCCGATCTTGGAGGAAGGTGTTGTAGTGGTCGATGTCGGAGGAGGTGGCGTTGCTTCCGGTGGACGTGACGAACAGCAGCCGGAAGCGGTCGCCGGCCGCAAGGCCCGAGGGGATCAGGCCCCAGTTGCCTGGAACCTGGGCGGGAGGCGCGTTGGTCCTCCCCGTTCCCGAGGCCGACCAGTCTCCGGAGCCCTCGTCGTTCGTGGCCCGCACTTGAACCTCATAGACGGTGCTCGGCGCCAGGCTGGAAAGGAGTGCCGTCCGGTCGCTGCCGCTGTGCCCCCGCTCGATCCAGGCGGTAGCGCCAGCCTCCCTGTACTGCATGTCGTAGCGCGTGACAGCGGGGCCGGTGTTGGCCGGTTCGGACCAAGCCAGTTCCAGGCTGTTAGCGAGGCCGGGGATTGCCGACACGGACGGCGGGCCGGGCGCGGATGGCGGCTCGCCCGCGTCGGTGACGCTGATCGTCACCTCGACCGTGCCGCTGCCGTTGCTGTCCCGGGCCTTCACCCTCACCGCGTAGCTGGACTTGCGCTCGTAGTCCAGTGCCGCGCTGGTCTGGATCTGCCCGCTGGGCGCGACGATGTCGAAGAAGGCCGCGTCAGCGCCTTCCAGACCGTACACCAGCGTGGCGTCACCGGTCGCCGCCACCGGAGCCCCGACATTCGTGCCTGCGGGGCTGTTTTCGGCCACGATGCGCGTCTCCGTCGCCTTTGCGAAGGCAGGCGCGGTCACGTCGTCGTCGTCAACAGTTACCGCGACGCTCGGCAGTGCCACGCTGTCGTAGCCACCGCCGGCAGCGGCGTGAGCCAGCGTCACCGTGTCGTCGGTCGCGTCCGCGTCGTCCGCCGCAGTCACCTTGACAGTCTGCGCGGTCGACCAGTTCGCCGTGTTGAACGTCAGGCTGGATGGGCTCGCCGTCACGTCCGTCCCCGACCAGCCCGACACGGTCACCTCCACCGACCCGGTCGGCTCCTCGGTCAGGACCACCGCGTAAGTCCGCCCGGTGGTGTCCCCCTCTGTCACCGTCAGGGAGATCGGAGTCACCGCAAAGCCGGCCACATTGACTTGGTTCGTGGAGCCGCCAAGAAGTTGGTACGGAATTGGCGCGTTGAGCGTGCCCGTCAGGTTCAGGGTGATCGTGCCCTCTCCGGACGTCTTTGCACGAATGCCAATATCAGTGGCGTCGATCTGTCCAGAGTGGGTAATCGTGACGTCTCCGCCCTCGCTGACCACATCGATCCCGATGTTGGGGGCCTTTTCAATCCCCTCCGGGGCCTTGATGTTTCCGGTGTTACTGACGATGACCTCGCCTACGCGATTGACCGTGGCGCACTCTCCATCGGCGTCATCGGCGGTGACGGCTGCGGTTGGACAGTCAGGCCCCGGCACGTCCTGGCCGTGCGCGCCAACGGAAATGCCCATTGTCCAGGTTGTTTCTGCCCTCGCGGAGTGTTGACTTGTGGCGGCGATTGTCCCTCCGTTGAACACGGTGATGTCGCCGCCTCGGTGGTGTTCGGCGAGGATGCCGTGGGCTCGATCCCCGCCTGTGGTGATCGTGCCGGTGTTTGCCGCATAGACTGCATCGTGATCCGACGTGTCGGGATAGTCGGAAAGGTTGGGATAGGCTGCGTCGTCGAGGTCTCTGCCATTGGAATATCCGTAAGCGTATATGCCATGACTCCGTCGGCCTTCGGTGCTGACGGTGCCTTCATTGATAGCGAAAACGCGGCCAGCGTTGGAGTTGCGCGCGACGATTCCGTAGCCGTGGCGATGCTTGCGGCTGTCGTCCAGGCGGGTAGTGGCTTGGGTGGTGATGGAAGCGCCCGAGTAGTTGCGGGCATAGACATCGCCCGGAACGTTGCTCGTCCGGTTGGGGATGATCTCGGCAAGGCCCTCAGGCCCCCCATGGCAACCGTTTTCGGGCTCAGGCCACGGAGCGCAGTTGCCGGCGTGCATGCCCACAGACCCCCATCCGTTGATGGAGATGGTGCCGAAGTTATGGCCCTGCGAGGCCCCCCACAGGCTTTGCGCCGAGATGCCGCGGGCTCCTTCCCCTTCGATCCTGATCAGGCCCGTCGCGTAGTTGACCATCCGCGTGAGATGCCCGCTCCCAGTCTCGGCCTTCAGGCCATTGACTCGATCGTTATACGGCCCGGTGGCAATCAGCTTTCCACCTGGCATGTTGAACAACTCGAGTGTGTGGCTGTAGTTCGTGAAGTCATGCGGGTCCGCCTTCTTGTTGATGCTCGCGACGATCAGACTGAGGTTGGGAATCATTGAGTCTGGCGGTTCCGCTAAGCCGGTCAGCTCAATTTGGCCGTAGTTGACGATGAGAATGTTTCCGGGGGAGTCTTGCATCACGGCCCGGAGACCCGAACCGGAGCGCTCGATGGCGACATTACCCCGGTTGAGGACCTGTAGATTGCCTTGGTTGTTCTCGGTCCGGATGTTGCCGGCGAGGGCATCGATGACATTGATCTGGGCGTCTGGACCAATGGAGATCGCGTGATATTCGGTATCGGTGTCGGTGTTTGAGATGTTGATACCGGCCCTACCGGCAGTTGGTTCGAGGGTGCCGTCGTCAAACTTCACGTGGGTGCGGGCATGGACGCCGGGGTCCAGCGTGCCACTCTGCTGACCGCTGTACTCGTGGGTCACGTCCTGTCCGAAAGTGTGGTCGGCCATGGAAGCTGGCGTGAAAGGCGGGAACGGCGGTGGAATCGTTCCTAGGTCAGAGCCGGGCCGCGTCTCGTTCGTTACCGGATGGTGAGTCAGGTCCCCCGCGTCGTCGCCGTCATCGTCTTGGACCGGGTTGCTGGCCGGCACCGAGTAGCTCACCGTCACCGTGTCGCTGTGCACCACCGCTACGGCCAGGGTCAGCGTCACCGTCCTGCCGTTCACCGCTACCGGGTTGGTCTCGGCGAGGCTCACCGTGCTCGCGTTCACCGTCACCGTGAAGGCGCTCCCCACCGGCACCGAGCCCGCGTCCAGCGCCTTGTCGAACGTCAGTGCCAGCCCATTGCCGCCGATTGACGCCTCGCTTAGCGCTGGCTGGATCCCGTCGCTTGCCGTCGGCGTGTCAACCTGCACTTGGCCAAACGCCTGCGCCGCGAAACTAACCACGGACAAGCCTACGACTAGCGCGATATGTCGCAGCGGAAGAACCTCTAATCAGGACCTACCGTATCACTACGCTTTAAGCTGGTGCCCGTAAGGCATTGAATCGAAAGGTGACGTGGTGCCTGAATTCGGACAGTGACTTGAGGTGGACCTCGCCTAGGTTGAAAGGGGTCGACGGTGCGGATAGATGGAACTGCAGGGCGGGATTCAAGGCGCGGGTGTCGAAGGAAGCGTTGCGGGGTGACAAGACGGTCCAGCAGACCGCAGCCAAACACGACGTGCATCCGAACTAGATGAGCCAGTGGAAGCGCAAGGCGAATGAAGGGCTGGTCGAGCTGTTCGAGAAGGGTGTTCGGGACGAGTTGCAGGAGCTGGAAACGGAAATCAAGAGGCTGCACGAGAAGATCGGGCAACTGGTGGTGGTGCGGGAATTTTGAAGAGCGCGCGGGAACCGCTGTGCTTGCCGTTGAGGCCCATGGCAAGGGGATCCGATGCGGTTGTCGTCCGGCTGCTGGCCGTAGAGCAGGATCCGTGCCATGTCATCGGGGCAGTCGCTGGCAGGTAGCGTGGCTTGGCGCGCGAGGCGCCCCAATCAAGCGGGCATTCTGACGACGCTCCATACCCCCTTCGGAGTTCTGGAGGGGCCGATGCGACTCTCTGGAGCTTGCGCCCTCAAGCGATCCCGGGGAAGATCGCCTCATGGCAAAGAGTCTCAATCGCGTCGATCTTCTGGGCTACCTAGCTCTGGTTCGCCAAATCGTGACTTGGAAATTTCGTAAGTCATTGAAACAAAATGCGTTGCACGGGGACCATCGGCCCACTTGGCACTACATTTTGTGAGCATTCGTCAGTCCGCCTTGCGGATCCGACCCCTCTCCTACCCGTCACGCCTCACAAATAATCCGGAAGGGCAAGCGATCTTGCTCGTGGAATACTCTACCGTGGTTCGAAGGACGTCATTATCGGATTGAAGATCTCTCTGGCGGGGATGGCAGTTACGCCGAACGACTGCAGTTTCACGAAGGCCGACAATCTTGTCTGGGCGCTCGGGGCCTATGTCGAAAAGAAAAACAGGGAGTCGGGGGAGGTCTATTGGAAGACCATCGCAGCGTCGTAGTGTGTCGGAGAGGCCTAATTTGAACGCCCCCTCGGCATAGGGTCTCCGCTCATGCGGCATTTAGCGCCGCCCGGCACATTTGCCGAGGCAGAGGTAGCGGAGTGTGCGAGATATACCCAGACGTTGTGTATGCCAAGTTCAGGCGGTGGCATCTTGAGGGCCGGAAGCAACCGCCCGAGTAATCCGGAGGCAGTCGTTCCGGGCCGATAAGCGGGGATTATAGGACATGGTTCCCTCCCGGAGGCGCTGCCGGCTGCCCCGGACTCCGGCGCGCATCAACTCTGAACGATATTGGTATCTATCACCACCATCGCCGACACCTCACTCGAAGCGCGGCGGCTCGCGCATCGGTTCGCGGGGCGGCAACTCCAGTTCAACACTGCCGAAGGGCTTGAACAGTTCGTGGATCGCCGTCCCTAGCCCCCCTGCCGGAACGGTCTCCTGATCAACTCCTCGGCCAGGATCAGCCGCACCTCCTCTTCCATCGACCGGCCCCTGGCGGAGGCGCGAACCCGAAGACGGGTCCTTACTTCGTCGTCCAGATTGCAGATTGCGAATCGTGATGCTTGCCATTGTCACACTGCCCGGTGGGCACAAGCCTATACGATGATTGCGCTGCAACCAAGGCCGTCTCCGATGCATCGCAGCTAGGAGGTTGTGGCCGGCGTCCGAGCAGAAGTAGTCACTCCAGGAACTCGTCCCGGTAATCCGTTTGGGACCGGAACCGATCGTCGGGTGTAAGCGAGGTTGAGGCATGGCTAAGACCCTTTGTGGAATGGGACATAGAATGGACGACCCTCCCAAGGCCCACAAGCCGCGTGACGAGTGCAATATAACGCCCTTGCGAAGGCCGGGCAGCCCCGACAGCCTCCGAAACGGCCTCAGGCGTCTGCAGTACGGGGCGTCAGTCGCTTACCCGGTCGCGACCATTTGATCGAATTGGTCTTGGTCAATCACTTTCTTGTTCACCAATGTCGTCTGAACCAGGCGCTCCGACACCCGAAACCATTGGGCTGCTGCCGTGACATCGTCAGGTGTCGGTGCATCGGTTCCAATGAAATCGAGCAGCTCCCTGAACGGGCACAAGAAACTCTGCGCAAACGCCCGCTGGAATCTCTGCCGAACCGACTTGGCGGAGGAGATCAGTCCGAGCCGGTCATTCCCCGACCAGATCGCATCACCCAGCACCCGGCAAAGCTGGAATCGCTTCGCCTCGGGCCAGTTGGCGCTAAGGGCTACAGTGCTAGTGCCGTGGTCCGAGTCGCGACGGCGGATCCCGTAGGGGATGGATGGGAAGCTGCGGATGTGATCGAAGCGTTGCGTGCTCACACCTAGAAGATCCCGGAGACGCCTGTTCGGAATCGGACCGCAGGGAACCGCAAGGTTTTCGCGCAACCTGCCCGCGGCTTCTTCAGCTAGCTTCCACGGGGGCACCCTGGCGCCAGGCACGAAAGCCTGGTCGGAGGGTTCAGCTGAATGAGATCGAGCTGAGGCAATCGCGTTCGATAGATCAACCTTCGTCTTCGAGTTCTCAACCGCCCTTAGTCCTTCCTCGAGTGCCTGCGCGACGCCAATTCCCTGGTGCGAAATGCAAGCCTCGCTGACCGCCTCCTGGCCGAGTTCGTCGACAAACTTGTCCAGCCGTTCCATCAGTTGGATAGGGGCTTCATCCACATCGAAGCCAAGTTTGGCTTCGATCGTCCTCCAGATCGCAAGATTCGGATCCGCTCTCTCTCTGCGGACCTGCTGATGGAGATCAAGTAATGTATCGGAGTCATTCGTGGCGAATTCGCGTACACGCTCCAGGAACCTGTCGAAGCTCTGTTCAACATCGACAGACGGAATCAAGCCAAGGTAACTGGCCTCGAACTTCACCGGTGCAGGCGAATCCCTGTACCGCGGCTGCGTTCGGATCCCCACCTGGTCTCCCTCTCCCCAGAATCTGATCGGAGGCCAGGCATAGCCGCCTCCGATTGAGGACATCTCGTGCGCCAAGAGCCATTCGGCAGTGATCGCGCCGGCGGGTTCCGGCTCATGAAAGAGCCTCCACCAGTTGTCGAGGATCCAGAAGGCCAGATGGGATGGAGGAGCGTGCAGGAACGTGTCCTCGCAATTGCCCGAAACCCTAAACAGTCTAGTCAGAAACTCGCCATCGGCTTGGATTCCAACTTGGCGAATCTCAGTGGGAGATTGCTCTTCCAGCTCCTTTACGATGATTTCCAGCCCTGCCATTGGTTCAGAACCCGTACTTGCTCTTGCACTGTTCCGCGGCAATACGGTCCCGCCTGCTTCCAGAAGTGTGAGCCCACTCACTATATCGGTTGTAGACCGGACGTGCGATCGACTCCCAATCCAGCACTGGGTATCCGTGATATTCGGAAGTCACCACGTTCGTTGGGCGTCCCTCGAAAATCCAGCCGTCATCGCCCACTGTCCAGATCAGGTTTCCGTGCCCCACCAGGCCCGCTCGCAGGCCTCTCTCGACCAGTCCCGGAATAGTGCGGGCCTTGTCGCTGGTGAACCCCGCATGTTCGTCGCAAAGTGTGGCGTCGCCCTTCGAGCCTGCTGAGATGCTCAGCCCGAATGCAAGCGGATGCATCTTGTGCTTCTCGCTGCCCTTATAGCTAACCGAACTCAGCAAATGTTCGAGCAGTTCGTCCGCTGGTGCAGCCAGCAATCGCCTCTTGACGTTGTCGGGACGCCTTTCGTCCCGTCGCGTGGGGGGCCGCTTCATGTTTCCCAAGGCTGCTCGTCCTCCAATTGAAGCACGTACCTGGACGCGCGGTCCAAATGTTGCAACTAACCGATTTCGCTGCCTCGAAACGGCTTCGGAGAGCGTGCCCCGAGCCGGAACTCCAGGGAAGATCCCCTCATGGCGAAGAGTCTCAGTCGACGCGGAGGGCCGTCCCGCAGCGGCGGCAGAGCAGCCGGTCAGGCACGATCGCTCGCGCCGCGCTTTAGCAGTTTCAGCATGGCCAGCGTGACGAGCGGCCCCGAGACCCGGTTGCGACCCTCCCGAGGCCACAGGCTGCGTGACGAGTGCAGTATAAGGCCCTTGCGAAGGACCGGCAGTCTTGTCTCATGCAAGATGAGTCTGAACGAGGAGTTTGTTTCTCACACAAGATGAGCTTTCGTGTTCGATGTCAAGGGATATTTCGGGGATTGCCAGAAAGAATCTAGCTTGCGTGTTCTGTACGGCTCGGATGTTCGGTCTTCGGTTACGCCTCGGGCCGCTGGGCGGAGGGCCGGTCGGGAGCGATCCAGTATTCAGGCCTTGGCCGGGACCTGCGGTTGCCAGAGGCGGTCGTCGCGAAGCAAGGCGTTGGCGAGCACGACGAGCTTGCGGATGACGGCGGTTATTGCGACCTTATGGGGCTTGCCGCGGTCGGCCAGCCGCTGGTAGACGGCGCGCATGTCGGGGTTGGAACGGCGGGCGGCGATGGCGGCCATGTAGAGCACCTTGCGCGGTCGGGGTCGCCCGCCTCGGATGTGGCGAGCGCCGTGGGATGCGCCGCTGTCGCTGGCGAACGGAGCCGTGCCGGCCAGGGCCGCGGCCTGCTTGGGGCCGATGCTGCCGAGTTCGGGCAAGTCGGCGCAAAGCACAGCCGCGGAGACGGGGCCGATACCCGCGACGGACCGCAGGATCGCGGCGCGGCGAGCCAGGGCTTCGTCGGCTTCGAGGGCCTTGGCAATGGCCTGGTCGAGCACACCGATCTCGCGGTCGGTAGCCTCGTTGAGGCGGCCGAGCGCGGCCGCCGCGGGTCCGGGATCGAATTCGGCGATGCGTTTGCGACGGTTTGTCCGGTCCTCGACACAGGCGGCTCGGGCCGACAGCAAGTCCTTCAGCTGCTGGAGATTGCGTTCCAATGGAAGCGCCCGGCGCCGGCCCGGCAGGCGCCCGAAGAGGGCCAGCATGGCGGCATCGATGCGATCGGTCTTGGCGAGCCGACCCATGCTGCGCGCAAACTGCCGGGCTTGGAGCGGGTCGGCCAGGACAATCTCCAGGCCGGCCTCGTCGAGGCAGCGCTGCAGGGCCCGATGGTAGCGTCCCGTTGGCTCGAGCACTACGCGCCGCACGCCCAGCCCGCGCAGCCAGTCCCGCGCCGCGCGCCAGCCGTCGGCAGCGTTGGGAAAGCTGCGGGTGGCAGCGCCCGGCTCGACCTGCATGTCGAGCTGGGCCTTGCTGACATCCACGCCAGCGACGAGGTCCGTCGCAGCGAGTTCCATGTCATTCATGATTCGAGTTCCTCCGCAATGCAGTACAGTGAATGCGAGTCATCCCCCGGCCTTGGCTTCTCGTCAATCCGGGCCTCGCGCCCAACCTTTCGTCCAGGCCTCGGGGGGATGGTTGCGGCGGGCCGACCAAGCTCATTTCCGATTCCTCGAATCCAGCCCGAAACGGTCCGACCCGCCGCCCGACCCGGGGGTCTGCAGGCCCCCGGGTCGGCCCTCGCCCCCCGCTAAGCCGCAGGGGGTGCGGATGGCTCCCCGGCCATCCAACGGAGCTGGACGCCGGGCTTCGCAACCCAGTCCAGAGTAGTCAAAGACTAGGTCCACGGCGCACCCTGACCAACATAGAAGCCTGAAGGATCGGGGAGTGGGCATGCTGGGAATTGACTATCCAAGTGCAAAACACCAGCAAGCTGAACCTGCAACAGATCCAGCAGTTTCTCCACTCCAGCGAGGAGATTCGATTCAAAGGCAAAGGGCGGGCCGAGATCTACACGTGGGTGGCGCGCACGCTTCGCCAGCACGGCTACAGCCGCCAGAACCGCGCCGACAAAGGGCTGCTGCGGCAGTATCTGGTCAAGATGACCGGACTGAGCCGGGCGCAAATCACGCGGCTGATCCAGCAGTACCGGCAGGGCGGAGAACTCCAACCCGCCCGCTACCGGCGGCAGCGCTTTGCCCGCAAGTACACGCCCGCCGACGTCGAACTGCTGGCGGCGGTGGACGAGGCCCACGAAACCCTCAGCGGCCCGGCCACGCGCAAGATCCTCGAGCGGGAATACCAGCAGTACCAGCAGCGCGAATACGAGCGGCTGGCGGGGATCTCGGTGGCCCAGATCTATCGCCTGCGGCGGCGCAGAGCCTACCGCCAGCGGCGGCTGCATTTCACCAAGACCCGGCCCACGGCGGTGTCGATCGGCGAGCGGCGCCGGCCCGACCCGCAAGGCCAACCCGGCTTTCTGCGAGTGGATACGGTGCATCAAGGGGCTCGCGATGGCGTCAAGGGCGTCTACCACATCAATGCCGTGGATGAAGTCACCCAGTGGCAAGTGGTCGGCGCCACGCCCGCGATCAGTGAAGCCTGGCTGGAGCCGTTGCTGAAAGCCATGATCGAGCAGTTTCCCTTTCGTATCCGCGGCTTCCATTCCGACAACGGCTTGGTGGAATCGAAAAACGGCGCGGTGATCCGCAAACACATGGGATATACGTACATCGCGGCGCCGCACGCGGGGCGCATCCAGCGCTTCTACCAACAGCACTTCAATCCCTATTTGAACTTCCACCGGCCCTGCGGACAGCCCGAGATCAAGACCGACGCCAAAGGCAAGCAGAAGCGGGTGTACCGCCACTACCAGACGCCTTGGGAATCTTTCGAGAAGTTGCCCGAGGCCGCCAGCTATCTCAAGCCAGGGCAGAGGCTGGAGGCTCTGGGCCGCATTGCCCAGGCCGAAAGCGACACGGCGGCGGCCCGCCGGATGCAGCGAGCCAAGCAGAAGCTGTTTGCCAGTTTCCGTTCCGCGAACACGCCGTGCTGAACAGCAGGAAGAGGGCTGTGGAAATGACGGACGATGGAAAACGAGGAAAACCAAAACCAGGTTTCCCTTCGTTTCCCACCGCCCTTGGAAATCGCTCCGCGATTCCCACAATCCCACAACCCCGACGACGATTCTCTCCTTGCCAAAACTCAAAATCAAAAAGCCCGAAAGGAGCCCCAGCGACTCAAAAAGCCCCAACCCCCGTCTTCAGGCTCATCCTTCGATGAGAAAATGCTCCGGCGGGCCCCGACTGCCTCCGAAACGGCCTCTATGCGGCCGCTGCCATCGTGGACGCGCGGGGGAGGTAACCCAGATCCTCCCGGGTACGTCCGAACCGACATTGGAGACATAATGTTCGGACGCGACAGCACAGACAGGAAAGAGCACCTCAAAGACCCCTACCCGGGGCTGTTCCAGAACCCGCCCCTGCTGTATCCGGAATTCGATGTCGACAAGCGCTTGCCCCTGGTCCGCTACCGGATCCTGGTCGACGGCGAGCAGGACGCGGCGGGCGAGTTCCATTGCGACCACCTGTCCGCCCTCAGCACCGCCACCGGTATGCTTCACGCGGGGCGGTACGCACCGTTGGGCAAGCGCCTGGCTGAGGTCGAAGTCTGCGATGCGGACGGAAACCCGCTCGGCCGCGACAAGCAGGTCCGCACCAGGGTGGCCGGCCAGAAGACGGTCCAGTGGCAAAGTTCGCTCGACCGCGTCGAGCGATCCTACCGGACCGCGGCCACGGTTCGGGCGCTGGGTCCCCCCGCGTCGAGCCGCTAGCGCTCCAGCCCGGGCAGCATCCTGGCCCGCTCGGGCAGCTTCGCCGATCGCGGCAGCTTCGCGCCGTCACGGCTGGCCCCTTCGAGCTTCGCCCCCTCCATCCGCGCCCCGGAGAGCCGGCTGCCAGCCAGGTTGGACTCGCGCAGGTCCGCGCCGGTCAGGTCCGGCCCCCGCCGCCCGGGCGCTTTGGCACCCGCGAGCACCACCCCTCGCGCCCGGATCTCGCGCATGTCCGTGTTTTCCAGGTTGGCGTGGTGCAGGTTGGCGCCCGCCGCGTTGGCGCGCGTCATGCGCGCGTTGGTGAGATCGGCCTGCCCGAGGTTGGTGCCGCGCACCGAGGCGTCCTCGAGCACGGCGCTGCGCAGGTCCGCATGGCGCAGGTCCGTCCGCTGGCCTCCGCTCTGCTGGAAGAGCGCCTCGGAGAAGTCCGTCCCGACGGCCCGGATGCCGTACATCCGCGCCCCGTCGAACCCCGCCGCACGGCCGTCAGCCCCGCTGAAGTCGGCCGCTCCCAAGTCGGCGTTGGAGAAGTCGGCGTGCGACATCCGCACATCGGTGAACCGCGCGCCATAGGCGACGGCTTCGCAGAGCGACGCCCTATGAAGATCTGCCCCGTCAAGACGGGCGTCGACCAGCCTGGCACCGTCCAGATTGGCACCTTCGAGCCGCGTGCCGCGCAACCGCGCGTCCGTCAGGTTCGCTCCCCGCAGGTCGGCCTGCCAGAGGTCCGCGCTTTCGAGCTGTGCCCCGGCGAGCCGGGCGCCACGCAGGTCAGCGCCTCGAAGGTTCAGGTTCGACAGGTTCAGCCGCTCGAGGTTGAAACCCCGCAGGTCCGCCTTGCGGCCGTCCTCCCCGCCGGTTTTGAGCCAGACCTGGTGGTCGGCGACGATCTTGCGCAGCTCCTCCGCGCGCTTGGCGTCGACGATCTTCTCCGCGACGATGTCGGCGAACTGCTGCAGCGCCCGCTCCTCTCCCGGCATGGCCGTCCATCACCTCCCGGGCCGCGGCCAGAAGCGCCGCGTTTCCCAGCCGTCCCCCTGCGCCCTCAGGACGTGCACGGCCGAGGACACCCCGCGCCGCCCGTCCCGCCGCTCGACATGCACCACGAAATCGATCGCCTGGGCGACCTGCATGCACAGCACGGGCCAGGAGATTCCCTCGCTCCCCTGCAGGGCGCAGGAGGCGAGCCGCACCAGCGCGCTCTCGGCGTCGTTGGAGTGGATCGTGCTCAACGACCCCCCGTGGCCCGTGTTCAGCGCCTGGATCAGGTCCGCGGCCTCGCCCCCGCGCACCTCGCCCAGGATCAGGCGGTCCGGCCGGTGCCGCAGCGAGGCCCTGACCAGGTCCCGGATGGACAGCCCGGACCCGGTCAGCTCGCGCGCCTCCATCTGCAGCAGGTTCGATGCCTGGAGCTGGATCTCCGTGGTGTCCTCGATCACGAGGATCCGCTCGTCGTCCGGGATGACTCCGGCGAGCGCCTGCAGCAGCGTGGTCTTGCCGCTCCCCGTCCCGCCGGCAATCAGGATGTTGCGTCGCGCGCGGAGGTGCTCGGCAGCCTCCGCGTAGACGGCCGCCGGCAGGGACCCGGCCGCGACCAGGTCCTCGGCGCTGAACTGCCGCCCCCCGAAACGGCGGATGGTGATGGCCGCGTGCTGCACGACGGGAGGCAGCGCGATGGCGACGCGCGAGCCGTCGTCCAGCCGGGCGTCGACGATCGGGACCTTCTCGCCGGCCTCCAGGCCGAGCGGTCGCGCGATATGGATCGCGGCCGCGTAGATGTCCCCGACCGTCAGCCCGGCGGCCGCGACCTCGACCGGCTGGCCCCCGTCGCGCTCGACGAAGTACTTGCCGGGCCCGTTGATCATGAGCTCGCTGACGGTCTCGTCCTGGAATGCCTCCCGTACCACCTCGGGCAGCAGGGACATGACGCGGTCAAGCGCCGGCATCAGGGCCACCCGCCGCGGGCGTCCCGCGGCCTTCGCGTTGCAGTGCAATCATCCGTTCTCTCCTTTCGCGCCCAGCGCGCCCTCGCGAAGCGCCTGCCAGTAGGGCTTGTCCGCCGGCAGGAAATAGGGCTTCAGATACACCCGCCTGGCGGCCATCGCGTTGCAGCCGTCGAACGGGATCACGATTGCCTGGCAGGTGCCGAGCGCTTCGAAGTCGTTGGGGTGGAACCGGGGCTCGCGGCGGCCCTGGTAGGACCTGCCGGCGCCCATGCTGGCACGGGCGCCCCCGGCCTTGCCGCTCAGCAGCGAGACGCCCGCCTGCGAGGTGTTCTCGCTGAAGTTGTAGCTGGCCTTCAGGCGTTCCACGGTGCCGCACATCTCGGATGCGGCCTTGGAGGTGTCAGGGTCGGCCGAGGTCAGGAATACCCGCGTCCGGAACGACTGCAGCAGCGTCTTCCACGCGTCGCCCCGCGTCGCGCTCTTCAGGGAAGAGATCGACTGCGTGGCCACGATCGGCACCACCCGCGACTGGCGTGTCAGGGGGAACGCCTTCTCGTCGCCTTGCGGCTCGTCCTCGCCGACCGTCGCGAACGACTGGTACTCGTCGCAGACGAAGACAGCCGGCCGCCAGTAGCGGTCCGGCTGGGCGGCCATGTCGGCGGGCCGCCGCAGGGCCGCCTGCAGCCAGGCCCCCTTGAGCATGACGCCGACCGCGCGAGCCAGTGCGGGGCTCGTCCCGGCCGGCATGTTCAGGCAGAGCACCGTGCCGTTCTCGATCAGCTCGCGCAGCCGGGGCAGCGGCTGCAGCAGCGCGGGGACGACCCCGCTGAACGTCGCCCCTTCCTCCGGGACCTCGCCGGCGGCCGGCGGGCCGGGACAGAACACTCGGGCGACCTCCGGCTGGTCGAAGATCCCCAGGAACGACGAGATGCCCTCCACGACCGACGTCCGCAGCTTGCCGTCGAGCTTCCGCCAGTCCTTCTCGAGCCACAGCTCGAACGCGGCAAGGCGCCCCTCGGCGTCGGCAGCGACAGGCGGACTGGAGGGCCGCTCGCGCTTCGCCGCGATGCCGGCCTCCTCGAGGGTGTCGAGCAGGCCGCGCGTCATGGCCGCGGAGAGACTGTCCCCCTCGCGGGCCCAGGGTCCGAACCGCTGAAGGGCGGCAACCCGCGGAGCGAAGTCCTCCGCCCGGACCGTCACGCGCATGGCCGGCTCGTCCCGCACGTCGGCGCACGCCTGCACCAGGCGGCTGCTCAGCAGGCCGCTGTCGATCGCGCACCGGTACAGGTCGCGGAGCGTCACCCAGCGGCTGCTGTGGATGCGGTGCAGCTCGATCAGGTTCCGCAGCAGATTGGTCGAGGCCTGCTGCCAGAACGGCTCCTTGCCCTTGCCGAAGAGCTGGTTGAGCAGCGAGCTCAGCTGGTACGCCAGCGAATAGGAATCGACCTCGGGCGCGTCGAGCGGGTTCCACTGCCACCGGCCGCCGATGCCGATCTCGGCGTAGTCGCCCTCCCGCTGGCAGGCCTTGAGAATGGCGCGGACGTGGTGGCAGAAGTCGCCCTTGACCTCGAGCACCAGACCGCTCGCCCGCTTGTCCGGATCGGCGGCCTGCCAGCTGAAGAGCTGCGCGACGAACGGCCGCATGCAGGCGGCCGTCTTGCCGGAGCCCGTGGCCCCGAAAATAGCGGTCCCGGTGAAGAGGCCCGCAGCGGGGACCGTCAGCCATGTCGGCCGCTCGACCTCGACGGGATCCACCGGGTGGTGCTGCTCTCCGATGACGATGGCGGGCTCGGCCTCCCGGCCGCTGAGCGGCCACTCGGGGAGCGTGCCGCGGACAGCGGCGGGGCTGCCGCGCGGCCCCCACACATCCCAGGCCGACAAGGCGAAAGAGCCGGCGACGCCGACGCCGGCCGCCGGCCAGGCCCAGCCCCACAGCCAGAACGCCCAGTACAGCGCCGGATCGTAGACCGCGACCAGGTCCAGCGCAGGCGCCTCCCCGGGAGCGGGCCAGGGCCAGAAGCGCCAGCGCGCCAGGACAGCCACCGCGCCGAAGGCCGCCCAGGCCAGCGCTCGCGGCGTCATCGCGAAGCCCCCGGGGCGTAGCGGCCGCCTTCCCGCAGGGATGAATTCGTAGGAGCGACCCCCGGACGCGGGATCATGTAACGCAGTGAGGATCCCGTGGTAGTCCGCAGGGCCCGAAAGGGGGGTCGCTCCTACCATTCTCGAACCCCTTCGACTGCCGCCAAACGGCGGTGCCCTCCACGGAAGCCTTTTGTCCACAAGCAGTTGCACCGACCATGGATGTAACGTCGTCGTGCCAGTCGATGTAACGCGCACCAAATGTCCCCGTTACAGGGCGAACTGCCACGACACTCACCTCAGCGCCCCGTCGGCCCCAACCCGGCCAGCAGCGCGTGAACCTCGTCCGGACGGACCCTGTCCTGGCGCCCGCGGCCAGAAATCTCGCGCTTCCGCTGCAACTCGGCGACCCGCTTGATCGCGCCGTTCAGCCCGCCCCACTTCGACATTGCGACATCGTCGAGCGCAGCCAGGGCTCGTTCGGCGACCTTCAGTTCCTCGAGTAGGGCATTACTCATCCGCGCTGCAGGCCCCTGAATCCCGCGCTCTTTCCACCTGGTCAGGACACGCGCGGCACCCGTCACGCGCTCACCGGACGCACTTACCGCAACCACCTCCACGCGCACGCCGCGCTCGGCAAGCGCGGACCACAGGGAGGCGTGCTCCGCACCCCAGGAGAGCAGCTCGTCATGCGTCTCGCCTCCCGTGTCGACATAAACGAACCGAGCGATGCCATCCCCGAACGCGACGGGCATTTTCCACCCGAACGGGCGCACGGTCCGTCCCCCTTTCGGCGATCCATAGATGCGTCTCGGGAACGCCTTGCGTTCGATTCCAAGAGCTTCGAATGCCGCCACTTTCTCTTGTTCGGTGGGCAGCCAGGAACGATTGAGATCGCCGAGCACGCAGTCCAGTGACAGCAGGCGGCGGAGCACCGTGTCCGCTGCGGCGTCCTTGCGGTGCCGGATGTGCTCGGCGCCGAGGACTCGGTAGACAGCGCGGGCATACAGCCTGCAGACCCGTCCGAGACCAGGCGAATCGCATTCCACCGCGATTCCGTTTTGCAGCAGGGAATCGACAAGTCGATGCGCTGGCACCCTCGAACGGACGCCACGGAACCGCCCGTACTGCGAGCGCAGGAAGACGCCGCTGTGCAGCGCGACCAGCGCGATCCACTCCGCCTCCCTGGGCTTGAAGCCGAGTTCCTCGACGGCCTTCTCGCGGCCCTGCAGATGCGCGATCACAGCTCGAGCAGCCCTCCGTCGCCGCCGCGTCCGCCACCACCTCCGCCGCCTCCGCGGCCCTCGAGGGCCGCCAGGTCGAGCTTGCGCCGCGCGCGCCCGTCCGCGGCGTGCATGCGGAACCCCGCCGCGAGCTTCGCGGAGATCTCCTTGGCGCGATAGTGTCCGGTCGCGACCTCGACGTTGACGCGCCCCCCGCGGCCCTCCGCGTCGACGTACTCGATCTGCAGGTCCGGATAGATCACCTTGCCGTCCACGACCGGCACCCCCAGCGCCTTGGCCGCCGCCTGCTTGACCCGCTCGGCGGCCTCGCGCCCGGACCGGGCGCGGGCCTTCTCCGCGGCCTTGGCGACCGCCGACTTGAGTTCGGAGTCGCAGCGGATCCGCCGCACCGTCGCGCCTTCCCCCTCGAGCTTCCGGCACTCCTCCCGCCCGGCCCGGTAGACCGCGCCCTCGTGCGATGCCTCGCGCGCCTTCACGCGGCCGCCCCAGTAGCGCTGCCCGGGATCCAGCGGCTCGCGACGCTGGCCGGCGGCCTCGCGCCGGCCGGCCTGGGTGAGGTGCAGGACCTTGAACGGCCGGCCCTTCGGCCCCCGCGCGGAGAACTCCTCGACCAGGCCGCGCCGCTTGAGCTCGTCGATCCCGCGCCGCGCGGCGTAGGGATGGCCACCGAAGCGCTCGGCCGCGATGTCCGCCACCGCCGCGCAGCGGTAGATCCCGAGATCCTCCAGGGTCCGCCCCTGGCGCGTGGCGAAGCTGGCGCGCTCGCGTCGCGGGTCGTGTTCCCGGGGGTGTCCGGTCCGCCCCGGGTTCGCCCGGCCCCGGCCCTGCCGGCGGTCCCGCTCGACCTGCTGCGCCCGGCTCACCGGCCACCCCGCAGCGCTGCCGACCCCTTGACCATGACAGCCGCCTTGCCGGCCGTCGCGGTGGCCGCCAGCGCTCCCAGCATGCCGCCTCCGCTGACGCTGCCGGAGACCAGGCCGGACGCCAGTTCCGGGATCTTGAACGTGGCCAGGATCCCGGCCAGGGCGAGCGCGATATACGACACGATCCACATCAGCGCCGCGCCGAGGGCGGACAGGTCGGGCGTGAGCGACTCCCAGATGCCGTCGCTGGCCGCTCGCACCGCTGCCAGGAAGACGCGCAGGACGCAGGCGGCGACCGCCGAGTACAGCGAGTACGTCAGCAGCGTCCGCAGCCACCCCCAGAAGAGGAAAGCGAGCGGCTCGAAGAGCAGGAACGGCACGAAGATCGGCCCGAGGGCGACGGCCACCGCGATCGCGAACTGGGCCCAGATCACCTGGGCGTAGCTCAACAGCACCAGCAGCAGCGAGACGATCGCCATGAACACCGCCAGGACCGCCAGCACGGCGCCGGCGATCAGGTTGCCGCCCATCGCCCCTATGTTGAATATCCAGAAGATGCCCCAGTCGCTCGCCGACGCGATCGCTTCGGTGAACGCCCGCGTGACGAACCCCCCGAGCCACCTCCAGGTCGACGAGTAGCTGTCGCGGGTAACCGTGTCGGCGACCCACGAGCCCATGCCCACGATCGCCTCCGGCAAGGTCAGCCCGCCCACGGGCATCGGCGTGTCGTAGTAGAACAGGATCGTCCGCGGGACCATGATGGCCGTCACCAGCCGCACGATATCCCAGCCCGAAAAGCCGCCGCCGGAGAAGGCGATCCGCACCCCGGTCCAGACGATGACGATCGCCGCGTGTTGTTTCCCACAACGATTCGTTGAATCGTCACGATCTTGAATCGGATTGTCTCGTGGCGGATCGGGTGGGAAAGCGGGTCAATCTGGTACGGAGAGCCGTGTCGTAGGGCGAGAGCGGCGGTCGCGAAGCTGACCAGGCCGGGGCTCAAAGGGAGGCACTGATCGCCGTCAGGGGCGGCGTGTGCCGTGGATGGCGGCCGGGGTGCGGATCACGCAGGAACCGGGCCGGCCGCACTGCGATTGCGTTCAGCGAGCCGGCCCGGTTGAATAGGGTGGCCCGCGCGATGGCAACTCGCCGGGCCGTGGGCGGCGTTATCCAGTTTCTGTACGGCACGGACCTCACCGCCGAGGACTACGTTAAGCGCCAGGCGTGGTGGGATGCAAGCCCGCCCGAGTGTCCCTACCATCCGCAGGGCGGCTGCGGACTGGTGCCGCACGGGACCTATGGTCGCAAAACCCCGACCGGCACGCGGGTGCGGCGGTTCCTGTGCCCGGGATCGGGGCGGACGGTCAGCATGCTGCCGCGCTGCCTGGCGGCGCACTGGTCCGGGACGGTGGCGGAAGTCGAGCGGGTCGTGCGGGAGGCGGGCAAGGCGCAGAGCCTGGAAGAGGCGGCGAACCGGCTGCGCACGGACCACGTCAGCCTGGCCTCGGCGCTGCGCTGGGTGCGGCGGCGCGTACAGGCTGTGCGGGCGTTCCTGACGGTAGTGCGCACGATCTGTCCGGAGCGTTTCGGGCAGCTGGAGCCGAGCCTGGAGGCGTTCGGGGCCACGCTGGGCAGCGCGGCGGTCCTGCCGCGCCTGCGGGTGGTCGCGGAGCAGCGGCTGGGGTCGCTGCCGGCCCCGGTCGGCTTCTTCCGCCAGTGGCGCAAGGCGGGAATTCGCGGCCCGGCCCACGCCCCACACGCGCATGGTCTGGACCCCCCGCCGCCGACCGCCTAGCTTGGGGGAACAGGCCGTCCGGCCACCCTTGCCAGGAGCGATTGCCATGCCCGACATCGAAAACGACCCCCGCCGCGAAGTAGCCCTGTTCCGCTACGGCGTCATTGCGGAACTGCTGTGCCTGCCCGCCGGGTCGCCCGAGCGCTGGGCGGCCATGCGGGCCAAGGCCGCGCTCGCCCACGCCATTCCCGGCAGCTACCGCACCCGCGTCGCCGTCGAAACCATGCGCGACTGGATCGCGCACTACGAGCGAGGCGGCTTCGAAGCGCTCTATCCCAAGCTCCGCGCGGACCGCGGCCGGACGCGGCAGCTGCCGCCCGCAGTCGCCGAGTTGCTGGTCGGCATCAAGGAGCGCCAGCCGCATCTGTCCGTCCGCGAGGTCATCCTCCAGGCCCGCGCCAGCGTCCCCCGCGAGGTGCTGCTGGCACCGTCCAGCGTCAACCGCCTGCTCCACCGCGAGGGGCTGATGGAGCGCGCCGACGAGCAGCCCGAGCCCAAGGACCGGCGCCGCTTCGCCTACCGCCTGGCCTCCGAATTGTGGATGAGCGATGTCATGCACGGCCCCCCGGTCGGCAGCGACAGCGGCGACCGCCGCCGCCGCGCCAAATCCTACTTGATCGCCTTCATTGATGACGCCACCCGCCTCGTGCCCCACGCCGCCTTCACCCTCTCCGAGAATGCCGCCACGTTCCTGCCCGTCTTCAAGCAGGCCCTCCTCAAGCGCGGCCTGCCGACTCGCTTGTATGTCGATAACGGCAGCAATTACCGCTGCCAGCACCTGGCCGTGATCTGCGCCACGCTCGGCATCAATTTGATCCATGCGACCGCTTACCAGCCTCAGGGGAAAGGCAAGATCGAAAGATTTTTCCGCACCTGCAGAGCGCAGCTGCTGCCCGCCTTGGGTGTTGACGACACCCGCAGCCTCGACGCGCTCAACGCCCGCCTCGCCGCCTGGATCGAGGGCGAGTACCATCTCAGCCCCCACCGCGGCCTCGACGGCAGGACCCCGCTCGAGAGCTGGTCCCGCAGCGCCTCCAGCGTCCGCCTGGTCGGACCGGAAACCGATCTCGACACGCTTTTCCGCTTCCGCCTCAAGCGCCGCGTCAGCAAGGACCGCACCGTCAGCCTGCTCGGCACCCTCTACGAGGTCGATGCCGCGCTCGTCGGCGAGAACATCCTCCTGCTGCACGACCCCTCCGTGCCGCGCTCGCGGCCCATCCCGGTGCTGCATGCGGGCCGCCAGGCCGGCCAGGCGACCCTCCTCGACGCGTATGCCAACACCCGCGTCAAACGCACCCGCGCGACGAACCGCCCCGACCAAGCCGTCGATCCCGCGCCCGCGCCGCAGCCCTCCCCCCTGCGCCTGCGCGCACTCCGCGCCCCCTGCCAGGAGCACGACTGATGTACCTGTCCCACTTCGCCCTCTCCCGCTTCCCCTTCGAGCATGCCGCCCACCCCGACGAGCTGTTCGCCTCCCGCGCCGCCAGCGAGACCGAGACGCGCCTCCAGCATCTGCTCGAACTGCGCGGCATCGGCCTGCTCACCGGCGAGGTCGGCTGCGGCAAGACCAGCGTCTGCCGCCGCGTCACCGCCGCCTTGCATCCCGGCCTGCACCGCGTCTATTACGTGGCGCTTTCGACCGGATCCGTGCTCGACACCTACCAGGCGATCGCCTGGGAGCTCGGCCTCGCCAGCGTGCGCACCCGCGCCGCCGCCTACCGCGAGATCCGCACCGAGCTCTCGCGCCTCGTCCGCGAGTGCAAGCAACTCCCCGTGCTCGTCATCGACGAGGCGCACCACCTGCGCAACGACGTGCTCGAGGATTTGCGCTTGCTCACCAATTTCCAGATGGACTCCGAGCACCGCCTGTGCCTGCTGCTCGTCGGCCTCACCGAGCTGCGCCGCCGCCTCTCCATGGCCGTCCACGAATCCCTCGCCCAGCGGCTCGTCGTGCGCCAGCACCTGGCCGGCCTCGACCGCGACGAGCTCGAGCCCTATCTCGCCCACCGCCTCGGCCTGGCCGGCTGCCAGCTCCCGCTGTTCGCGCCGCCCGCCCAAGAGGCCCTCTTCCAGGTCTCCCGCGGCCTGCCCCGGCAGGTCAACCGCTACGCCCACTACGCCCTCGTCGCGGCCGCCCTCGACAACGCTCGCACCGTCTCCGGCGAGCATCTCGAGCGCAGTTGCCAGGAGCTGGCCAAGTGAGCCCCGCGACCGCCACGCCGCGCTGGACCGCCCGCGCCGACGGCGTCCGCGCGGCCCCGCTCGAACCGCTCGCCGTCCAGCTCGGCTACCGCCCCGACCCGCGCAACCCGGCCCGCTGGAAACGCCCTGGCTCGGTCCTCAGCATCACCGGCACGCGCTTCTTCGACCACCACCGCGGCGGCGGCGGCGGCGGTGCCATCGACCTCGTCATGCACGCCCGCGGCTGCCGCTTCCGCGCGGCCGTCGAGTTCCTCGAAAGCTGCCTCGGCCGCCGCCCCGCCCCCGCCGCGCCGCCGCCGGCCAGCCCGTCCGCGCCCCCAGCCACGCTCGCCAACTTGCAGCTCCCGCCCCGCGACGACCGCCTCTGGCCGCCCGTGCGCGACTTCCTCGTCACCGCCCGCCGCCTCGATCCCGGCCTGCTCGACCTCTGCCGTCAGGATGGCCTGCTCTACGCCGATCACCGCCGCAACGCCGTCTTCCTCTGCCATGACCCCCGGCGCCAGCCGACCGGTGCCGAGATCGTCGGCACCCGCCCCGCTCCCGACGGCCGCACCTTCAAGGGCATGGCTCCCGGCTCCCGCAAGGCCCGCGGCGGCTTCTGGCTGCCCGCGCCCACTGCCGAGCTCGACGCGCTCTTGCTCGTCGAGAGTGCCCTCGACGCCCTCTCGGCGGTCCGCCTGCTGGCTCCCTCCCTGCCGCCCGACACGCTCGTCGCCTCCACCGCCGGCCTTGTCTCCGCTCTCCCCCGCTGGCTGCAAGCCTTCCACGCTCCCCGCACCATCTGCGCCTACGATGCCGACCCTGCCGGCGACCAAGCCGCCGCCGCCCTCCGCCGCCACACTGCCAACTGCACGCGCCTCCGGCCTGTCGGCGCCAAGGACTGGAACGACTTGCTACGCCGTGCCCCCAGACGCTAGCCCCTCCTCCGCACCGCGATCAACTGCAACATCGCCAGCCCTCGACCCGGCCGCAACACCCCGCCTCTCTCTGCTACTAGAAAACCCCGCCGCCGACCCCCTCCTCTCACGCGCACCCAACACTCCCCTCAACTCCTTCCTGCAGTAGCGAATCTACTTGAAAAATCTCCGCTTCAACTGCAGAAATAGCGTGGGATTCGCCTAGCGAAATAGCTTGGGAAACAACACGCGAGGCCCTCCCACATCTGCTCTCCCGCGCCCAGCAGGGGCGCGGCGATGTCGGCCAGCAGGTCCTCCGTCAGGCTGTCCAGCATGGCCTTGATCGCCCCGGGGTCGTTCGAGTGGATCTGCTGGGCCCGGGTAAGGTCGACCTGCATTGCGCTGCTCCGCTTGCCTCGAAGGCGCCTTCCCCGCTAGTAGACCGGCAGCTGCGGCGCGGTGAAGGCGTCGTCGGCCCCCGCCGCGTCGTAGCGGGCCATGATCGCGGCGGTGCCGTTGAACGCCGCCTCGACCCCGGCCACTGCCGCGGCCTGGTGCGCGGCGACGGCCTCGCGCTGGGCGGCCGCTTCCTCGACCGCCAGCTCCTCTTGCAGCGCCGCGAGCTGCAGCTGCGCCGCCAGCAGGTCGCCGCCGGCCGCGGCGGCGCTGATCTGCTTTTGCTGCAGCGCCGTGGCCGAGACTCCCGGGTCGGCGGCGATGCCCTCCAGTCTCTGCCGGATGTCCGCAAGCAGTTGCGCGTTGCGCTCGGCCGCCGCGGCCCGCGCGCTCGTGATGGCGTCGAGCCTCGCGATCACATCGGCGCGCTCCTGCGCTACCCGCGCGCCGATGTCAGCCCGCGTTTCCGCGGGCGGAGCCACCACCGGACTGCCGATCGGAGTCGTCACGGGCGCCGCCGCCCAGGCGCCGCGGATGTCCGCTTCGGTCGGCAGCGGGGCCAGCAGGCCCGAGGCCAGCTGCGCCGCGCGGGTGCGGACCTGGCCGGCCCGCGTGATCCAGCCCTGGACCTGGCCCGGGGCGCCCAGCACGGTGGCTGCGGGGAACATCTGGTTCCAGTTCGCGAGGGCGCCGATGCGCCCCTCGGCGAACAGGAAGGCCTGGGTCAGCTGCGAATCCAGGGTGTTGATCATGGTCGTGGTGTTGGTGATCAGCGACGCGATGCCCGCGAGCTGGGCGTTGGAAGTGATCGCGTGATGGACGCGCTGCCCGAAAGCGGCGATGTCGAAGGTGGGGAAGCCCGCGCTGGCGCTGGCCGCCAGCAGTAGGGCGGCCGCGAACGCGCTTGCCAGAGTGCGGCGCTTGCGCCTGGATTTGGTCATGGTGTCCTCCTGGAAGTGGAATGCAACTGGAACGCAGGGCGCGGCACCAGCGCGTCGGAAGTGAAGATGACGCGCAGCCTCTGCCCGGCGCGGATGGTGACTGTCGGCAGCCTGTTCAGGTACCGGTCGAGGATCGTCTCGCCGGCACGGCCCATGCCGGTGCCGGCCCCGGCCCGCGCGCCTTCGCTGCCGCCCGCGTAGGGCTGGGAGCCGCGCAGCGTGAGTCCGGAGATCACGCCCACGGCGCCGGCCGCCCCGATCGTGGACAGGTAGTGCCGGTTCACGCGGTCCTGCAGCCCGGACGCCCCGGACTGGTCCAGCCCCCCGAACTCGAGACGGATGTAGCGCCCGTCCGGGAACACGAGGCGGTGGAACGAGACCGCCAGGCGCGCCTGCTGCCAGTCCCCGACGGCCTCGGCGCGGCCGATCGCGCGGGTGCCGCGAGGGATCAGGATACGCTGGCGGTCCCGGGACCACAGGGGGGCGGAGACGATGGCAAGCGCGGGACCGGGGAAGTCGCCCCGGAGCTGGGTGGCCAGGACCGCCTCGAGGATCTGGCCCTCGAAGATCCGCTCCCAGCCCGGAGGGTCGTCCGGCTGCGTCGGTGGCGTCGGAGTCCCGTCGGCCGGCTCGGGCACGCCGGCCTCGCCCGCCAGCCCCTGCAGTTCGGCAAGCTCGCCGGGACCGGCAACTGCGGCCGGGGCGGGCGCCGTCCTCGCAGCTGCCGGCATGCCCGCCTCCGCGGCGGGGACCCCGGCCGGATCCGCCGCCGGTCGCAGGGAGAACGCCACCACCGGCGAGGAGAGGGCCTCGTGCTCCCGCCGGATCCGGGCCAGCCGCAGCTCCTCCCTGAGCTGCCGCTCGGGGGTGTCCGGCTCCGGACCGCTGCCGGGCGAGAGGCCCGGCACGGGCCCCTGCGCGCCGGCCGCCGGCCGCCCGGGCAGGCCTCCGGCGGCAGTGGCCGCCTGCAGGCGCGCCGTTTCGTCTGCGTTGCGCGCCGCCTGCAGCCGGGCGGCCTGGTCCCTGAGCCGCGCGATGGCCGCCGAGGTCGGCGACACGACCGCCGCGCCCCCCACGGCCTGCTCGTTGATCGCCGTGTCGGCGGCGGTTTCCCCGGCAGCGCCGGCCTCGCCCTCCTCGTCGCTCGATGGCGAGGTGAGGATGACCAGGGCCATGATCACGGCCCCGCCAATGATCCCGACCTTGTTGATCACCCCCTTCGGCAGCGTGCCGAGGGGATTGCGCGGCCGCCGGATCCAGCCGCTCATAGCAGCCCCTTGGCCGGCAGGTAGACCCAGTCCGCCCGCTGTTTTCCGATCTGCAGCCAGCCGTCCCGCAGGACTCGCTGGGCGACGTACAGGCCGTCCGCGGTGAGCTCGTACTCGACCAGGCTCGGCTTGCCGTCGCGGGACTCGTAGATCGCCGGCGACTCCGGCGCCGTGCTGCGCAGGTAGGTGTGCCGGCCGTCGTTCCACATCGCCACGACGCTGAAGGGGTCCCGGCGGGCCTTGGCGTCGAGCCTGTACTCGAACTTCATGGCCCCCGGGTACGCCGACCGGAAGGCCTCCACCTGCTCCTCGATCGTCCGCTCCGCCGCGGCCCGCGCCCTGGAGGCGTCCTCGATGGCTTCCCGGGCCGCGGCCTCGTAGCCCGCGACCTCGGACGCGGCGACGAAGGCCGGCTGGTGGACGGGCGAGCCGATCTTGCCCCCGCCGGGATCGGCGGGCTCGCCGACCTCGACGTGCACCACCAGGTCCGGCTCGCCGCCGCCCTCCCGGCACAGGAACGAGTAAATGTTACCGCTGCGCGTGACGAGGGCGACATTCGTTTTCTCGCCCTTTGCCTGGGGCTTGAGGTAGGCGATGTTCGCCTCCCCCTTGAGCTGCCAGAACTCGGTGTCCCCGGCGACGAAGTCGGCGATGAGCTCGTTCGCAGGCAGCGCGATGACCGTGGTGTGCCGCACGGCCGCGCGGATCTCAATGATTTCGTCGAGCGAGTCCAGCCGCACCCTCCGCGCCTCGGCGCCTCCCGCGACCTGGATCGCGGCCAGCGCCAAGACGGCCGCGAGAACAACTTTCTGCGTCGGAACTTTCGTCATTTTCGGTACTCCCCCATGGCGAGCCGGTCGAGGGCTCCGGACAGCCCGTGCTCCGCGATCGCCCGCGCCCGCTTCGCGGCATCCCGCGCCGAGCTCGTGTACAGCCAGTACGAGCGCCGGTCGACGTGCAGCCGCAGCACCTCGGCCTCGCCGGTCCGGCGCAGGTAGATCTCCTCCTTCGGGACCAGCCCGCGGATCTGGTCCACCTCCGCTCGCGTCAGCTGGAAGGTTTCCGCCAGGTCCTGCGGAAACTCCGGGTTGGCCAGGAACAGCCGCGTGGGCGTCGCTTCCAGCAGGCCCCTGGCCGTGTCCGCCCGGGACAGGTCCGCCCCGGACTGCGTGGCGAGCAGCAGCGCCGCGTTCTTCTTCCGCCAGGTCTTGGCAGCCTCCGCGAGATACGCGCTGACGGTCGAGTCCTTGAGGAATTTCCAGGCCTCGTCGACGACGGCGATCTTCACGCGCCCCAGGTCGGACGGGTCGTCGATTTCGTGCCGCATCTTCTCCAGGTAGTAGCCCAGCGCCGCCTCGACCAGGTCGTCGTGCTGGGCGGCGCTGGCCAGGTCGACGACCTGCCACTCGCCCCAGGCGTCCTCCGCGCCCGCGACGGGCGGGTTGTCGAACACCGCGCCCCAGGTGCCGCTGCCGACCCACCGCGACATCGCCGGCTTCATGCGGTTGAGCAGCGAGCCCGCCAGCGACCCCAGCCTGCGCTCCGGCAGCGGGAACCGGTACAGGTCCTCCACCAGCTTGCGGATCTCGGTGGTGTCCCCGCCCGACGTCTCGTACCCGCCCAGCTCGAGCAGCCGCCGCACCCAGCCGGCGAGGAACTGGAAGGTACGCTCTCCCGGCGGCAGCGAGAACGGCCGCACCCGCGTTGGCGCGTGCGGGTCGGGCGAGAGCTGCAGGTAGTCCCCGCCCAGCAGCTGCGTCAGCGGCCGGTAGGATCCGCCCAGGTCGAGGATGAACACGCGCGGCCCGTACTTCACCGCCGAAACCAGCAGGAAGTTCAGCAGGAAGCTCTTGCCCGATCCGGTCTGGCCCAGGATCAGGGTGTGCCCGATGTCGCCGCCGCCGCCGCCGAACAGGTCGTAGTGGTAGGGCGTGCCCTCGCGGGTCTCGAGCACGCACAGGCATTCCTCGTCCAGGTGGCCGCTGCGCGGCGAGCCCAGCGTCGGCCCGCACAGCGGGGCCAGCGCCGCCGCGACGCCGGCGGAGACGAGCAGCGGGCGCGGCTGGTTCGCCCACGCCGCCCCGGGCAGCCGCGCGAAGTAGGCTGCCAGCTGCCCGTAGCTCTCGCGAATAGCCTTGGCGTCGCAGGACGCGAAGATGCGCCGCACCGCGGCATCGTGCCGCTCGATCTCCTCGAGCGGGCCGTGCAAGGTCAGGCCCAGCGCGAGTTCCCCGTAGGGCATGCCGTCGGCCTCGAGCTCGGCCTGCGCCAGGCCCAGCCGCGCCGCTTCCGTGTCGGCCGCCTCGTCGAGCATGGCGGAGGTGGTCCCCGCCGTGTCCTGCGCGTGGGCCATCATGCCGAAGCGCTTGGCGAAGAAGAATTTCCGGGCGGTGGCGATGCGCGACCGCGCCTTGTCCGTGGGGAGCCTGCGGAACTCCCACGACACGGTCATCGTGGCCGGCAGCTGCAGCAGCTCGCGCAGCTGGTCGGCCGCCGCCTCGGAGGGCGGCTCGACCAGCGAATAGACCAGCGCGTCCTCGCCGTCGATCCGCACCTGCCGGCGCTCCGCCTCGATCTCGGACTGGGCCAGGCGCCAGTGCAGCCCCGAGCCCCGCGCGACGGGCGCCGCCGTGCCGGGACGGTTGACCAGCTCGCTCAGGATCCGGGTGGCCTCGTCGGGCCCGAGGATCCGGATCGGCGTCAGGTCCTCGACCAGCCGGCAGTACGCGTCGACGTCCTGCCGCAGCCGCACGCAGGCGTCCTCGAGGTTGCTGCGGATCCAGGCCGTCCGGCGGTCCGGCTGCAGCAGGGCCTGGATGCGTTCGAGCCAGGCCGGCGCGCCGTTGGCCGAGGGGGCGGGCTTGAGGCGCGGGTCCCGTGTCCAGGCGATGCAGATTTCGAGCTGGGAGAGCCGCCTGTGCAGGTGTGCAGCCCGCGCCCGCGCCGACTCGCCGGCGATTCCCTCCTCGCCCGCTGCTGCCGCCGGCAGGGGCCGTCGCAGAACGAACAGCGACAGGCGCGTGCGCTCGTCCAGCTGGCCCAGCCCCCGCACCCACCGCTCCACGACGGCGGAGATCTGCGCGTGACCCAGGCCGGCGGTGGGACAGGGCGTGAGCCGCCCCATCGTGACCAGCTCGGCCCGCCGGGTCAGGCAGGTGCGGCCGTCCTCGAGCCAGCCGAAGTAGGGGATCTCCGCCTCGAGCGATCCCGCTTCCTCGCGCGCTTTCCGGAACGCTGCCGCCGCCGAGCCCGGCATCAGACCAGGTCAACCTCGGTCCTCCGACCCGCCTTGCCCGGGTCGTAGCGCGGCTTGTACCGCTGGGCGACCTTGATGATGCGCAGCATGGCGGGATCCTCCCGGCAGGCGGCCACGCCGAGGGCGTACCCCGCGGCCCCCACGACCGTCCCGAACGCGAGGCTGTAGGTGGCCGTGTACAGGGCGTACGCCAGGATGCCGTTGAGGATGAACCAGGTGCGCTCGCAGCCGGCGATCATGAGCGGCCGGTTGAGGGCCTGGGAGGCAACCCACTTCCTGCGCCGGTCGTGGTCCATCAGGTCGTCAGCCAGGTCAGCCAGCCGGCTGCGCCGATGGCCATGGACAGGCCGAACAGCACGCCGGCCAGGGCCTTCTTGCCCCCGGGCTCCCCGAAGGCGAACATGAGGCCGGTGACGACGATCGCGACCAGGCTGAGCCCGCGGCCGATGGGACCGGTGAACGCTGTCGATATGTTGTTGATGGCGTTCTCCCAGGGATTCGCCGCCGCCGCGAACGCCGTGACCGCGGTGACGGCCAGGAGGGCGGGGATTCGCAGGGCGCGCGCCATGGGATGAGAGATTCGAGGTCTCGGCATACGGCGATGGTCGCGCCCGAACCGCACTCGTGCAAGGCCGCGGCGGATCACCCGAGCGGGATCGATCCCGGCTGCCGCAGCAGCGCCAGGACATTGAGAAGGGTCTCGATCGCCGCGCCGCTGGGATCGGCCAGAGCGAGGATGTCCGGCCAGGGGTTGTCGTTCCGGACAGGGCTCTCTCCCGGCGCAACGCGCCGCCCGCTGTGGTCCATTGAGGCCCCGGCTCGCTCCCGGCGGCCCCTGACGGAAGGAGAGAGACCCAAGGGCCTCGAATCGTGCTGTCGATCCCGCACGCGCATCCTACAGGTAAAAACTACAGATCATATAGGTGCTACAGGACGTATATATTGTGCGGGCGCGACCATTTCAGCGGAGAGCCGCGACCGTTTCAGCGGAGCGGTGTGACCATTTCAGCGGAGCGGTGCGACCGTTTCAGCGCAGGAAAGTAGCGCGACCGTTTCAGCGCAAGGATTGGGTCGGGGCCTTGGCGGGGAACGGCCGTACGTTCGCGTTGACTCGCTCCAGCCAGCTGAGGACCGACGGTGCGCAGGGGCGGAGGAGGAGTCCCCGCTCCCTGGGTTCGGCCTCGACGCCCGGCCAGAGTTTCTGGACGGCGGCGACGCTTCGGCGAAACTTCGCCCGGAAGTCCCGGGCGTGCTTATAGCTCGCTCCGAATTGGCGCTCGAGGGGGCGCCACGGAATCAACGTCTCCTCCTGGACGGTTGCTACTCGGTAGGTCAGCCACATGTAGGTGTCGAGCGCCAGGGGAGACCGCCGGAGGCCGTGGACGATCGCGCCGTCCAGGGGGAGTGACCGACTGCGGGCGAGGTCGAAGAACTGCTCTCCGAGGCGCACCTCGAGGCCCCGGCCGGCCTCGGCCACCCACTCCTCCACGCACAGGATGTTGTGCCCCGAGTCGCGCTTCCCGTGCTGGACTGAATAGGTAAACGTCGTCCGGCATAGGCGGCGAAGCTGCTCGCGGGCGCGCGTCGACTCCCCTCGCGGGCCGCCGCTGTCGCCGATGCCCATGAACGCCAGGAATTCGTTTGCCGATTCGCCGACGCAGATCGTTCGTCGCTTCTGCAGCAGGGCTCTGGTGGTCAGGTGGATCAGCGCCAGGCGCGGATACACGCCGTAGGGCAGCCCGGACTCCTCCGGGGCGAGCATGGACAGTCGCTGGTCGCCATTGACCCGGAGGTACTCCGAGCCGGCAACGCGGCGATGGGGGAGGGTCATCGTCGCGAAGAACGCGGGGATGTAGAGCAGCTTCTGGTTCTGCAGCGGGGGCCCGGAGCGCAGGCGCTGCGGGCTCGTGTTCTTGGGTTTCGGCGGGGTCACGCGGGGGGCGAGGCCGGCGGCGAGCGCACTGGTCCGGAGAGCGCGGGCCAGTTTGGTCAGCGCGGGACGGCGGGACGCGGAGGCTAAGGCGTGCTGCGATGCGAACTCGAGCACGATCCGGTCGGCTTCGTCGATTGCCACGGGGCGCAGGGAACCCAGGAAGCGTTCGTCATCGGAGAGTAGCGCTCCCTCCGATCGCAGTGCGTCGAGGGCGTTCAGGTACGCGCCCTGGGCGGCCGCGCGATCCTTTTGCGCTACTCGCGGCGCGGGTTGCTTGTGCATGGCAGCCTCTTTCGCTGCCTGGCAACGCGTTGCTCCCGGCCTGACCGGTAGCCGCTATATGTAGACTGTTGGCACCCGACAATCGCCCGCAGGCTGCGACCCGGACGGGGAAGCTGCCTGCAGCCACTTGGACTAGGCTTCGGTATGTACCAGAATCTCGCCGGCGTCGTCGAGGTCGCGAGCTGCTGGTGTGATGATCGTATGCTTTGCTACGTAGATCTTTGCGCCGGTGTGGATCGCCTTGCGCATGTCGCCCTCGCAGACAAAGCTCACTGGTCGGATCACGGGTGCCGGTGGCGGTGGATTCTGAGCCGTCGGTTCAGCACGTGCCGTCGGCTGTGGCGGTGTCGTCGAACTTCTGGCATTCAGGAACCGGTCGACGACGGTAGCTACGGCGGAGTGCCCGCCCGCGGTTTGCGTTGCCGGTCTCGCAGTTTGCACACCGCGTTGCGCGAGGTACCGATCAACTCGCTCCGATACCCCCGCAGGGTGTCTTGACTCGCTAGCCCCGGCGGAGAAGTCGCGTCCGCTCTTGACCGAAGCAAAATACTTCTTGGCCTCGTCGCTCACGAAGGCCTCTTCCGGGGAGCGGATGTAGCGAGCAATCCGCTTGACGTGCAAGAGGTGCATTGGACCGATGTTGTCACCTGTTGAATTGCCTGCGATCGCCCCGCAGCCAAGCGTCATCGAGGGGAACACGCCGGTGGTGATGCCCGTCGACCCCTGCGGAGCCGACGTATTGACGAGCACCCGGAATGCCGGAGCCCGACGGCCGTACTCCAGAATGTTGGCGTCGTCCTGCGAGTGGATGACGCAGGTGTGACCGCGACCCCCGAAATTCAGGATCGAGACGCAGGCGTCGACTGCTTGCTCGAAGGTGTCGGTAAAGTAGACCGAGAGAACGGGAGAGAGCTTTTCTGCGGACAGCGGGTGCTCGCGCCCGACGCCATTGATCTCAAGCGCCAGGATGCGCGTCTGGACTGGCACTTCGAATCCGGCCAAGCGCCCCAATTCCTGGGGGGACTGACCGACGCAGTCGGCCTGGATGCGGAAGTCCTCGGTGAAGAGCCTGGCTCCCAGGGCCCGGGCTTGGTCGTCGTTGCAGACGAGAGCGCCGTTCGCTTTGAGCGCGGACCATATCCTGTCGCGATGTTGCCGGTTCACGACCAGCGTCTGCTCGCTTGAGCACACCGTGCCGAAATCGAAGGACTTTCCGTCCACGATCGATGCCACCGCGGACTCGATGTCAGCGCTGTCGTCCACCAGGACCGGCACGTTGCCTGCACCTACTCCCAAGGCTGGCTTGCCGCTGGAATATGCTGCCCGAACGATTCCGGCACCGCCCGTTGACAGGATGATGCCCACGCGCCTATGCCGCATCAATTCGTTTGTGCCGGCAATCGTGGCTTCATCCACGCATTGTACAAGCCCCTTTGGCGCCCCTGCAGCCTCGGCGGCCTCGGCTAGGAGACGCGCCGATTCGCAGGTGCACCGACGAGCCCGCGGGTGCGGGCTGATCACGATGGCGTTGCCTGCCTTGACGGAGATCAGGCACTTGAAGAAAGCAGTCGATGTTGGGTTTGTGGTCGGCAGAACGGCTGCCACGACACCCACTGGCACGCCAATCTCGGTGATGCCGAGTTCGGGCCGTTCCGCGAGGACTCCGATCGTCTTGAGGGGTGCGATCTTCTGGTGCAGAAGATCCGAATTCAGCAAGTTCTTGGCGATCTTGTCCCGGACGTTTCCGTAACCGGTTTCTTCAACGGCCAATCTTGCGAGTGGCTCGGCGTGGGCGCGAGCCGTCGCCGCCATGCTCGCTACGATCGCGTCAACCTGCTCCTGGGAGAAGCGTTCGAACGCACGAGACGCCTCGTAGGCTGCCTGAACCTTGGTGCGAACCTCTTGAATGGATCGCAGATCCCGATCTTCAAGCATCGCGGCCAGTTACGCGTCGGGACCGTCGGGGAGAACCGGTTCGACATCGGGATACGGTGCCGGGATGACGTGGACACTCAGTAGTTCGCCGAGCCGGCGAGCGGCCGCCGCGCCGGCGTCTGTCGCCGCCTTCACCGCTCCGATATCTCCGCGACAGGTAATGGTCACGTGCCCAGCGCCGATCTGGCGCCTGCCCTCGAGCGTCACGCTCGCGGCCTTGACCATGGCATCGGAGGCCTCGACCGAAGCGATCAGGCCCTTGGTTTCGATCATGCCCAGAGCCTTCATGCCAGCGGTCGGGAGAACACCCTCCCTGTCTGTCAACCGTATCACACGGGATCACGCCGCTTCAATCGACCGCTTCGCTTTCCGTCGTCCCTGTTGCAGAGGTCGCGTTCAGCATCTGGGAACGTCTGCCGCGACTGGAATTCACAGCACGGAGGCGCTCCGAAAGGTACCGGTGGTCAGCTTAGTTGGACCGGCTGCCAAACACGATGCAGACCGGTGCGTCGATCGAGACACCAGCGGCGGTTGCATGTAGCAAGCCGGTGTCGGGATCGATTCTGAAGACGGAAATATTGTCAGAGTTCTGATTTGCGGCTAGCAAGTAGCTGCCGGTGGGATCGATGGCGAAATTGCGGGGCCAGCTTCCGTTCGTGAGGACTTGGGCGATCGGCTCGAGCTGCCCGGTCCCTTCGTCCACTGCGAAGATCGCGATGGAATCGTGGCCGCGATTCGAACCGTAGACGAATCGTCCTGACGGATGGACCTGGATTTCAGCGGTGTAGTTTTCGCCGTCGAATGCAGCGGGCAGGGTTGAGATAGTCTGGAGCACTTCCAAGGTGCCAGCGTCCGGAACGTAGGCGTACGCTGTCACTGTCGAGGACAGTTCGTTCAGTCCGTAGGCGAAACGACCTCCGGGATGTTGGGCGAAATGCCGTGGTCCGGACCCTGGTTCGACTGTCACGTACGGCGGCTCGTGCGGCGTCAGAGACGCTGTTGCCGGGTCAGCCCTGTAGATCTTGACTTGATCGAGGCCGAGGTCCGAGAAGAACGCGAACCTGCCATCGGGGGAGAAATCGGCGGAATGTGCGTGCGGTTGCTCCTGTCGGCTATGGACGCTTCTTCCATCGTGTTGGAAGAAGCTCGATGCCGCGCCTAGCGTACCGTCGGGGTTCACCGGAAACGACGCTACACTCCCGCCTTTGTAGTTGGCGACGATCAGCATTCTGCCGCTCCGGTCGATATTTAGGTGACACGGCCAGCCACCCTTTGAGGAGACCTCGTTTAGCTTTTGGATATCCCCGGAACTTGGGTCGATGGCGAACGACGAGACCGAGCCGCTGCCGTCGCTGTCGAAATCGTCGGACTCAGTGACCGCGTAAAGATGCTTACCGTCGGGATGGATCGCCAGGAACGACGGGTCGCGGACATCGGCGACCAAGCCTAGTGGCTTCGCCTGCCCACTCGTCACGTCGAATCTGTACGCATAGATTCCGGCGCTGGTCTCGCGTGTGTAGGTGCCGACGTACATCAGCATCTCGCTCGTTTCGGACGGACTTGGCATTGGCTCTTGGTTTGCGCAACCCGCCAAGAACAGCGTTGTCAAAGCCATTGCGCTGCAGATTCGCATGTTCCCTAATCAGAACCTGTCAAGAGGCGCGAAATCAAGCTCGGAACACACTGGGCAACGGTCCTCTCCCACTCGGGAGACCGATCAAGCCAAACTAGGGCAGGCTAGCGAACCACCGGGCCCGTTGGAGCGCTAAGCCGGCTGGTAAGCCGGGGGGAGCAGCAGTGTGACCGACGACGAGCTAACCGAAACCCGGGCCGGCAAGGTCCCCGCGACCTCTCCGTCAACCTGAAACTGGACGAGCTCACCTTCACAGGCTTCCAGTGTGAGGTGGGTGGCCGGGGTGTGATGGATTCCAGGCCAGCGCGCAGTCAAATCGCAGATGGAAGCGAGGAGGTATCCGCAATATTGCGTCCTGCTCCTCCCCGTGAAGTGGGCGACTTCGAACTGACTGGAAAGGAGGTTGGCGCTCGGCGTGCACACCAAGCCACCGCCATACCTGCGGCTCTTCGAGACGACTACCAAGCTGCAAGGACGGCCTCCCCCGGGTCCGCTCCACTCTGCGATCCGAAGTCGTGGAAGCCCACGGACGGCTTGCTGGGCTCCGGAGAGCCAAAACGCGGCTACGCCCAGCCGCCGTTTCAAGGCAGGAGGGGTTCGCGCTGCGACTGCGGCATCAAACCCAGCGCCGAACATCAGCAGGAAGTAGCGGGTTCCTCTTTCGGCGGACTCGACCATCCCAAGCTGGATCGTGCGTTCCTTGAGGCTTGGCAACAGGGCTGCCGCGGCGGAAGGATCCATCGGCAAGCCCACTTCCTTGACCAGCACGTTTGCCGTTCCTCCAGGGAGGACGAGTAGCGCCGGTCGTACGGTGCCGGCTAGGCCTTGGACGATCTCGTTGGCCGTTCCGTCGCCTCCGAGAGCGGCCACTAGGTCGTATCCATCGCTGGCGGCTTTCCGCGCCAGCTCGGAGGAGTGGTGCGGGCCATGCGTTGGCATCAGCCTCACGTCGCCAGCGTTGGCGGCAAGGATCTCGCGGATTTCTCGGACCTGCGTATCCGACTTCCCTCCGCCTGAAACCGGGTTGTAGATGAACGCAACCCGATGGAACCGCATGCGGGTTCCTATAATAACTGCGATGGGATCCGACTCCACGCCGGAGCTCGACATCGATGCGGCGCGGGTCCGGGCGGCGAAGCTTCGCGAGGATCTCCGGTACCACGAGCGCCTTTATTACGTCAAGGACAATCCCGCAATCACTGACGCCGAATTCGACGCGTTGATGCGGGCTCTCCAAGACATTGAGGCCCGCTACCCCAGCTTGGTTGAGCCAGACTCCCCCACCCAGCGCGTGGGCGGGGCTCCTCGGGAGGGCGTTGAAAAGGCACGCCATTCGGGGCCGTTGCTGAGCCTCGATAACGCCTTCACTGACAACGAGTTAAGGGAGTTTGACCGGCGGGCGCGGGATCTTCTCGGTATCGAATCGATCCGATACGTAGGAGAGTTCAAGTTCGATGGGGTCTCCTTGGCGGTCCACTACGCTAGGGGCCGTCTGGACCTTGCCCTTACGCGTGGCGACGGGCAGCAAGGCGAAGTCGTAACCCCCAACGCGCGCACGATTCGATCGCTACCGCTATCGATCCCCGAGGAGTCGTTACGCGAGGCTGGATTGTGGCCAGATTTCGAGGTTCGCGGGGAGGTCGTGATGCCCAAGCGCTCCTTCGACCAGCTGAACTCCCAGCGCCGCGAAGACGGGGAGCCGTTATTCGCGAACCCGCGCAACGCCGCCGCCGGGACGCTCAGGATGCTGGATGCTGGTGTCGCTGCGCGGCGCCGCCTTGACTTCTTCGGCTACGCGCTCTTGAAAGGTGGCGTCGAGGCATCCGACAAGCATTGGGAGTCCCTCTCCAATCTGGAGAACCTTGGATTTAGGGTGGATCGCGACCGTGCTCGGCTGGAGGGGGCAGACGACCTCCTGAAGTTCCGCGACGACCGCATGAAGCAGCGCGAATCGCTGCGGTACCAGATCGACGGCTTGGTGTTCAAGGTGGACGAGTCGGACTTGCGACGACGGCTGGGCTCCACCGCCAAGGCACCTCGCTGGGCGATCGCGTCGAAACCGGCAGCGCAGCAGGTCGAGACCATCGTCGAAGACATTGACGTCCAAGTTGGACGGACCGGTGCGGTCACGCCCCGCGCACTGTTGAGGCCAGTCGAAGTGGGTGGGGTCACTGTTTCCAGAGCCACGCTGCACAACGAGGACGAAATTGCCCGGCTCGGCCTGCAAATCGGTGACCGCGTGCTTCTAGAGCGGAGTGGGGACGTGATCCCCAAGGTTGTGCGCGTAGTCAAGGAAGGGCAGGGGCGCCGTCTCTTCCGAATGCCCCCGAACTGCCCAGTTTGCGGATCCGCAGTAGTCCGGCCCGATGCCGAGGTAGTGGTGCGGTGCATCAACAGCAGCTGCAAAGCCCGGCTGAAGGAATCGATTCAGCATTTCGCCAGCCGGTCGGCCATGAATGTTGATGGGATCGGCGAGCGATTGGCGGGCCAGGTTGTCGATGCTGGATTGGTTAGGGATATCGCGGATTTGTACCGTTTGGAAGCAGATCAACTGGCGAAGCTAGAAAAGGACTTTGCCCTCGATTTGGAAGGGGCAGAGAAACTGACGGAGTCGGTCGCGCGCTGGAAAGCGGTTGTGGGCTGGTCGCAACTCCTGCTGTCTCTGGGGATGAAGGGTGTAGGGCAGTCGACGGCGGATGTGGTTGCGGCGAAATTCCCGCACAGGCGCCTCCTCGAAGCGGCGACGCTCGAGGATCTCCAACAGGTCACCGGAATCGGCAAACGGGCCGCATCGAAGATCCACGAGCAGTTCTCAGCAGCAAAGAATCAACGGCTACTCGACCGGCTCCACTCAGTCGGGTTGGCTTGCGCGGGCCCAGGCCCCGAAGTGCCGTCCCCCGAGCCGCCTATCGAAACCGACAAACCCCAGCCCTTTGAGGAGATCATCGCCTTCACAGATGCGATGAAAACTGAAATCGGGGGTAAACCGAGAAAAATCAAGGATCTAACCCCTCGGCTCATTGCGGAGGTCCACGACGCCGGATTGCTGCGAGATTCCGCTGACATCTTCACGCTGTCGCCCAAGCAAGTGGAAGGGCGAGTGGTCATTCGCACGCCCATGGGTGAGAAATCGGCGCAGAAGATCCTGGAGAGCCTTGAGGAGTCGAAGCATGCCCCGCTGGCATCACTGCTCTTCGGTTTGGGCATACGTTACGTCGGAGAGCGCACAGCGGTACTCCTAGCGGACCACTTCCGGAGCTTGGATAGGATCGCCGGGGCTAGCGAGGAGCAGTTGCTGGAGGTCGAGGAAATTGGCCCCATTATCGCGGAGTCGATCACGCAGTTTTTTGGATCCGACGAGAACAAGCATCTAGTTGATCGTCTTCGGGACTTTGGCCTCAAGTTCGAGGAGGACTCGCCCGACCGGCCATTGGCGCAGACATTTGCCGGCAAGGTCTTCGTGATCACCGGAGCTCTGGAGGGTCTGACGCGAGACGAAGCCAAGGCTCGGATCCAAGCACTGGGAGGCAAGGTTACCGGTTCGGTCAGTTCCAAGACCGATTTTCTGCTCGCAGGCGAGAAGGCGGGATCGAAGCTGGAAAAGGCCCGAAAGCTGGGCGTTGACGTGATCGACGAAGGCGGCTTGAAGGATCTTGCAGGTGCGGAGTGGGAAAGCGCGATCGCCTAGAGGTGGCAGATGGGACCCGTGGCAGAAGCCGTTTTCGTCTGGTTTCCGACAATTGGCGCTGCGGCCTTCGTGGTCTGGTTTGCATTGCGCTGCTATCTGGAAGGGGTTCCGCCCATGCAGATACTGATCGATCGCCGGTTTCTCATGGTTGTCGTATACACCGGAGCACTCTTGGCGATCTACCTCTCTTCAGTTTGGTTTTTCTCGATGGGGGTGCGGCGATTCGTCCCGGAGGAGCCCAACGTCACCACGAGCAGGGGACCTGTTGACGAGCGCCCCGTGTAACTTAGGGGAGCGGACTCAACTCGCTCAGACCGCGGATACGGATGTGTGATTCTGCGGCGGGCGTGCTGCTACTGGTACCGCCGATGGACCGCCATAAGCCGTCCTTGGATGGCGACCTGCTCAGCGGGCACGATGATGGGATCCATCGTGGCGTTGGCGGGCTGGAGCCGCACCACACTACCCTCGCGGTAGAAGCGCTTCAATGTTGTCTCCGTGCCATCCACTAGGGCCACGACGATCTCACCGTTCTGTGCTCGGTTCGTCTTTTCGATCAGCACATAGTCCCCGTCTAGGATGTGGTCATCGACCATCGACTGCCCGCTGACTTGCAACGCGAAGACCTTGTCCGAGGTCAGCAGGGGCGCGAATGACAGGTTTTCGCTCTCCTCGAACGTCTCAAGGGGTTGCCCGGCGGCGATCGTGCCTACCAGTGGAGTCGCTAGGTCGTCGCTCCGGTGGAAGGAGACGAGCTTGCGCCGATTGTTCTGCAACTCCTCGTAGTACTTGGCCGTGATCTCCAACGCCCGGCTGCGGTTGAAGCCCCGCTTCAGGTAGCCCTTCTCTTCAAGCACCTTGAGATGTTTGTGCACGGTCGCGACGGATGCCAGGTTCATGTTCTGCGCGATTTCCTCGAAGCTCGGGCTGTAGTGGTTCTCGGCGATGAACTCGGCCAGGAACTCCAGCACCTCTTTTTGGCGTTTGGTGAGAAACATGGTTGCCCCTTTCTTCGCTCTTAGTTTGGCAGGTAACCCGTCAATGCACAAGTGATTTGCGAGAAACTCTTGTCAATACTTCTTCTTATCTTCTCGGAATTAGCACTCTACGGCCGCTTGTTGGATGATTCCCGGCTCAGGGTGGCGCGCCGTGTCGTTATGGGCCCGCCGTTCGGACGGCTGCTGCGCAACAGGGAAGCGGGACGGGTCAGCACCGACGACCCGCGCGTGTCCAGTGTGCCCGGCCTGCCTCAATCCCAAGGGCCTTGGTCATCTGGAGGCACCGTGGAAGACTTGGCTGCTCCCAAGCCAAGGCGCCCGGGCGGTGCTTTGCCGGAACCTGGCAGGACGCTCGAATCCCCCGCTAGAATCGATGTGTATGGACCTTGGCTTGATCCGGGAGCAATTGCGAGCGGAGGCATTGGATGGGTGGCTCCTGTTCGACCACCATGTTCGAGATCCAATCGCTTACCGTGTGCTGGGTCTTGATGCAAGCGGGCATGTTTCACGCCGCTGGTACTACTGGATTCCGGCCAACGGCGATCCATCCAAGCTCGTCCATGCCATAGAGGATGCGAGGCTCGACAGTCTCCCGGGTGCCAAGGCGGTCTATTCGAGCTGGCAGTCTCAGCACGAGCAGTTGCGAGTGATCCTAGCCGGCGCGACTCGCGTTGCCATGCAGTACTCACCCAACTGCATGATTCCGGCGGTGTCGCTTGTTGACGCCGGAACCATCGACCTGGTCCGCTCCCTTGGTGTCGAGGTCGTCTCGTCGGCCTCGCTCGTCCAGTACTTCGAGGCGCGCTGGTCGGCATCGCAGTGTCAATCCCATTTGGACGCCGGGAAGCGCGTGGACGGCGTGCTGCGCGAGGCCTTCCAGAGGATTCGCCGAGATATCGATTCCGACGGCGAGAGCTCCGAGCTCGGAATCGCCCAGCTCATCGCCGGCCGGTTTCGCGAAGAGGGCATGATTGCCGAGGACGGGCCCATCGTTGCCGTCAACTCCAACAGCGGCGATCCGCACTACGCTCCGGATGCGCAACGGTCCATGCCGATCAGGCAAGGGGACTTTGTGCTGATCGACTTGTGGGCCAAACTCGATTTGCCCGGTTCGGTTTACTACGACATCACTTGGACCGGGTTTTGCGGCGACTGCCCGCCCGTCCCCATTCAGCGAGTCTTCGAGATCGTCACAGGCGCCCGCGACCGGGCCCTAGCTGCCGTGGATAGCGCGGTGCGCCATGGCAGTGTTATTCGCGGATGGGAAGTTGACGACGTGGCACGTGGCCATATCGCCGCGGCAGGCTACGCCCAAGCCTTTGTCCACCGGACGGGCCATTCGATCGGTGAGGAAGTCCATGGGAACGGTGCAAATATTGACAACTTGGAGATGCGCGATGATCGGCCCATCATCGCCTCGACCTGCTTCTCCATCGAACCCGGAATTTACCTGCCGGAGTTCGGTGTGCGATCTGAGCTGGATTGCTATGTAGACGCTCAAGGAGCGAAGGCAACCGGGGCGGTCCAGACCGAAATCGTGAGAATCTGATTCTCGTCGAGGCTATTCTGCGCCGGTGCTCACCCAGTTTCCGCTTCCGCCAGACTCAATCACCGCGTCGCAAACCCTTTGCGTTTGCAAGGCGCAGGCGAAATCGGGCTGAGTGAGTTCGCCCGACTCGACTCCGGCAACAAAATCGGCGAGGGCGTTAAGGAACGTATGCTCGTAGCCGATGCATGTTCCCGGCACCCAGTACTTGTCCATGTACGGGTGTTCCGAATTCGTCACATGGATCTTACGCCACCCCGTCAAATGGTCTTCGACTTTCTTGCCGGATTGCATCTGCGCGTATTCGAAGAAGTGCAGGTACTCGGGGGCCTCCAGGTCAAAGAACACGGAGCCGTCGGCCCCGTTCAACTCGAACGTGTTGTAGTTCTTCCTCCCGCGGGCGTACCGGCTGGACTCGAACGTCCCCATGGACCCGTTGGCGAATTCAGCTAGGAACATGCAGGCGTCATCGATGCCGACCGGCTGAACTTGGCCCGTGTCGGCATGCAGCCGCTCGGTCACGAAGGTTCTCGTGCTGGCGACCACTCGCTCGATGGGGCCATTGAGCCACATCGCGGTGTCGATGGAGTGCGCCAGCAGGTCGCCTGTCACTCCGGAGCCTGCAACGTCAATGTCGAGCCGCCAAGTCCCGGGTCCGCCTTGAGGCACGTCCTCCGCAATCGTCCAGTCCTGAAGGTAGGTCGCCCGGTAGTGGAACGCCTTGCCAATCCTCCCTTCGTCGATGATCTGCTTTGCCAGCGCGATCGACGGCACACGGCGGTAGTTGTACCAGACCATGTTCGGCACGCCGGCCTTTTCGACTGCTTCGAGCATCGCTTCGGCTTCAGCGACGTTCATCGCCAACGGTTTTTCGCAGCAAATCATCTTGCCCGCCTCGGCAGCGGCCAGGACGATGTCAAGGTGCATGTGGTTCGGGGCGCAAACGTCGATCAAGTCAACGTCGTCGGCCGTGGCTACTCGGCGCCAGTCGGTTTCGACGCGTTCGTATCCCCAGTTGTCGGCAAATGCCTGGGCCTTTTTTCGGTTCCGGGCGGCTACGGCCTTCAGGACGGGGCGGTGCTCAACGGGAAAGAAGTCGTTGAGGCGCTTGTACGCGTTCGAATGAGCGCGGCCCATAAAGCCGTAGCCGATCATTCCAATTCGGAGTTCTTTGGCCATGATGTGGGTTTCCTTCGATTCACGTAGCCTACCTGCGGGGCGAACCGAGCGTCAACCGGACCGCTCGCCACGCCGCCTGTAGCCACTCTAGGGATTCTGGCACACTGAGATTTGCCGTCCTGCACGCTTGAGACCTTGAACCCGGAAGCCGATGCCGCTTCGGCTCGTGTCGTCTTGTTCGACTTTGACGGAACGTTGTCGCTGATCCGGGCCGGGTGGTTCGAGGTGATGGTGCCGATGATGGTCGAGGGGCTTGCTTCCCTTGGCACGGGTGAGTCCGAGGCGGACTTGACCGCGATCGTCGAGGAGTACGTGGGGAGATTGACGGGCCGCCAAACGATCTACCAGATGATCGAGTACGCCGATCAGCTCCGTCAAAGGGGTGGCAGCCCGAAGGACCCCATCGAGTACAAGCACGCGTACTTGGACCTGCTCATGGAGAAGATTCGGCATCGCAGGGACGCGCTGCGGGCGGGGAGCGTGGACCCTGACGAAATGATGGTGCCCGGTAGCCGGCGCCTGCTTGACGGACTCAGGGACCGCGGCTTGATGTTGTACCTTGCCAGCGGGACGGATCAGCCGTTCATGCGGGAGGAGGCCCAGTTGCTGGGGATCGATTCCTACTTTCAAGGCGGCATGTTCGGTGCGCTTGATGACTACGAGAACTTCTCCAAGAAAATCCTTGTCGAGCGTATCATTCGAGAGAGCGACTACGAGGGTGGTGAATTCCTCGGATTTGGCGATGGCTATGTTGAGATCGAGGCGGTCAAGACGGTTGGCGGCCGCGCAGTGGGGGCAGCGACCGACGAACCGGACTGCGTCGAGACAGATCCCGTCAAGCGCGCCCGCCTTGTCGCGGTCGGGGCCGATTGGATCGTGCCTAATTTCAACGCCCACAATGAACTGATGGCGGCGCTGTTTCCGCAAGCCTGACTGCTTGGTGCCAAAACGAGCCGACTAGAGAAGTGCGACCAGTGAAATCGAAATATCCCATCTTCGACCGATCCCAACTATCCGTCCGCCCCTTGGCAGAGCGCGACCACGACATGGATCTGGGCTATCTGCTGCCACTGGATCAGCCAGTCGGGGAGGATGCCGAACACTTGCGGCAATCGCTGGAGTTGGTTGCATCGAAGCTCGACGCCAGCGGAACGAGCGCCCGGATTCTGATGATGGGGGCGCATGTCATCAAGGCGGGAGTATCCCGGCACGTGATCGACTTGCTGCGACGGGGCGTGTTCACGCATGTGGCCATGAACGGAGCGGGTGGTATCCACGACTTCGAGCTGGCTCGAATCGGTGCGACCACCGAGAGCGTTGCCCGGTACATCCGTACGGGGGAGTTCGGCTTATGGGACGACACCGGCATCCTCAATGACTGGGCAGTCGACGCGGCGCACCAAGGCCTTGGTTTAGGAGAGAACTTCGGACGCAGGATCTCCGAGGAGCGCTTTCCGCACCGAGACGTCAGCATTCTGGCGAACGCTTACGAGCTTGATATCCCGGTGACCCTGCATGTGGGTATCGGGTACGACATCACGCACGAGCATCCCAACTGCAACGGTGCTGCTTACGGCGAGGCGAGCTATCGAGACTTCCTGATATACACCAAGGCAGTCGAAGGATTGGAAGCCGGCGTCATGGTGAGTCTCGGCTCCGCAATCATGGGTCCGGAAGTCTATCTCAAGGCCCTGTCGATGGCCCGCAACATCGCGCATCAAGAAGGGCGTCGGATCGCCAGTTTCATGACCGCTGTATTCGATTTGGTGCCGATCCAAGGCGACGTTCACCACGAACTGCCCAAGTCGGATCCGGGATATTACTTTCGGCCGCACAAGACCATCCTTGTTCGCACAGTTGCCGATGGCGGCGAGAGCCTCTATGTCTGCGGTGACCACCGGGTGACCGTTCCGGCCCTGCGGCGGGCCGTGTTGGAGCGAGTGCCGCAGCCCGCCGGATGACTTGCGCCGAAGTGCTTTCGGGCGCTGGTCATGCCCGGGTGCTTGTCGTCGGAGACATTTGCCTCGATCGCTGGTGCCGCTACGATCCGTCTCTGTCAGAGGCGTCCCGCGAGACCGGGATACCCCGCTGTGCCGTAACGTCAACTACGGTCAGCCCGGGAGCCGGAGGGACTGTCGCGGTGAACCTAGCGGCACTGGGCGCGAAGAGAGTGAGCGTGCTAGGCGTCATCGGGAGGGACGGCTTCGGCCACGAATTGCGATCTGCGCTGTCAGCTCGCGGTATAGAGACCGACCTGCTGATCGAAACCGAGGCTGTTCGGACATTCACCTACACCAAGCTCGTCAACGCGGAGACAGGCGTCGAGGACTTGCCGAGAATCGACTTTGTCAACACCGGCCCGTTGGAGGCGGCCGTCCAAGAGGAGGTTTCAACACGCTTCCGTCGGTCCATTGCCGCGTTCGACGCAGTGGTGGTTGCCGACCAAGCCGAGACCGAGCACGGTGGCGTTGTAACTCCGAACATCCGCAATGCGCTTTCCGAGGCGGCGCGGACCGACCGCAGCAAGGTCTTCGTTGCCGACTCCCGGAAGCGGGTCCAGCACTTCAGGCACATGATCGCGACTCCGAACAAGTCCGAAGCGGACGAGGCGTGCCGCCAGGAGTTCGGCTCGGTCGACTACCGGCAACTGCACCGAATGATTGCCGGGACCGCTCTAGTGGTGACCATGGGACAGGAGGGTGCCTGGTTGGTGGACGATGATGCGCCGCGCCTGATCGGATCGTGTCCTGGGGCGGAGCCGGTTGACCCGTGCGGAGCCGGAGACAGTCTCTCAGCTGGCTTGGCACTAGCTGTCGCTGTCGGTGCCGATGTCGAATTCGCGCTGCGGTTTGGGATAATCGTGGCGGGCGTCACGGTCGGGAAACCCGGCACAGGAGCTGCGACTCCAAGCGAAGTGCTGGCAATGGCCGAATCCATGGAGACGAGAGGCTAGAGCTTGACGTTTGCGAGCGACTACAAACAGCGATTGCTGACTGCTTTGGATACGATCGACATGGATCGTGTCGAGGCTCTCATCGATATCTTAAGAGCAGCGCGAGACGAGGGCCGCCAAATCTTTGTCTTCGGCAACGGCGGCAGTGCCGCAACGGCAAATCACTTTGCCTGTGACATTGTCAAGGGTGCCAGCTATGGGAGAGACAAGCGCTTTAGAATCCTGTCCCTCAGCGAGCAGATCCCGACGCTGACAGCGTACTCGAACGACGTTGGCTATGAGGCGGTCTTCGTGGAGCCGCTCAAGAATTTCGCTCGGGCCGGCGATGTCGTGATGGCCATCAGCGGCAGTGGCAACTCGGAGAATGTCGTGCGGGCGATCGACTATGCCAATTCGATCGACTGCTATACCGTCGGGCTTAGCGGCATGACTGGCGGGCGCTTGCGCCCCAGCGTGGACCTAAGCGTTCACGTTCCCGAGGGGCACATGGGTCGAGTAGAGGATGCTCATTTCTTCGTGTGCCATATGGTTTGCTACCACTTCATGGACACGGAGCAGTAGTCCTGAGTTCCCGACCCGAGCCATCCAGGGGCCAAAACCGATTAGCTTGGGCAATTGGTGCCCGCCAGTAGCCGCTTCAGCTCTCGAGACGGGCCTTGCGGTAGGTCTTCTATAGCGGGAACCGCCCGAGTCGCGGCAACCCCCCGCCATTTCTTCTGTCGTTTCGGTCGCGGTCAGGGCCTTGCCCGTAGTTGCCGCCCGGGCGCGCAGCAGGATTTAACCCCTGGAGTTCGTCTTCCGTGAAATGCAAATCCTGTTCCAAGAGCATTTCGAGATGGGTGCCCCGATCCAGCACGGCGTCGGGCCCCCGGGTCAGGAGCACAGAGGTAATGCCTGCTGCCGCTCCAGCGGCCGCCCCAATGCCCAGCCCTGCGCCTGTTCGTCCAGTCACCGCACCCGCGAGGGTGCCGATCGATGCGCCGGCCGAGGTCGTTCTTGCGACATTCCCGGCATCTTCGCCCTTCGTGCCCTCGGACTTGACAGTGCCGACTTCGCGGTCGAAGTCGCCCGGCGAACGCCCGTCGAGGATTCCCGGTCGTCCAAGGAGACTGCGGATCACACCGTTTGGCAGGATCAGCTGCTCAAGGCGCACATCCAGCACGCCGCGCCCTTTCACGCGACCGGGGCGCTTGGAGCGAACTACCGTGCCAGAAACGTGGGTACCGGCCGGGATCAAGACGCGTTCGCCGATCACTACAGGGTAGACGCTCATCAGATAGACCGGATCGCCAGTCTGAGACTGCTTGGAACTAACGCTGTTAACCATCACAAGAGGCACATTCGTTCCGGCAGGGACCACCAGGGTGCCCTCAGTGGAGGCCGCGTCGGCGGGAGAATCGGCCTGAGTGGCGGAGGTGTCGTCAGCGTCCGCCGAGAAGGCCGTGCTTGCAAGGAGCGCAGCCGCTGCAGCGACTAGCAAGATGCGTTTCATTTCGTCTCCTTCGAACAATCCGTCTCCAATCGGCCCATTTAGCTACCGTTGCAAGCGGAATGCTTAATCAGTGTAACGGCTGGAACGGCAGTTCGGTTTCAGCAGAGCTTGCCTGACCATTGCTTGGCATCGGGCCAGGTCGGGCACCTGTCTCGCGCATTTTGCCCGGACCCAACCTGCGGGCCCCCGTCCGTGGTCAAGCAAGTAGAGTCGATTCCAAAAGTAATCCAACTGGTAGAATGAGTTTGGTCAATTGTTGAGCTGTCGCGGTGCGCACCACTCCCGCGCTTCCAGCTAGCCGTTGAGCTTTATGCCCCTTTACGAATACGAGTGCTCCAAGTGTGGGGGCCGCTTCGAGCTCATCCAAAAATTCTCGGATGATCCCGTACGAGTCCATAGCGAGGGAGCCAATTCGCCTTGCGACGGATCCGTCCGCAAGCTGCTGGCTGCTCCCGCATTTCAGTTCAAGGGCTCCGGTTGGTATGTCACAGACTATGGGAAGGGTGGCAAGAAGCCACCCACCGAGAGCGGTGAGTCGGGCGAAAAGAAACCCTCGAAGGCCTCGGGTACCGCTGCCGAGTCCAGCTCTTCGCAGCCAAGCGAGAAGGCGTCGAACTCGAGCAAGGGCTCTTCCGGCTCCTCCTGACTAACAGGGCAGGCTGCTCAGTGTCACCGAGGAAGGGCGAACGCTTGCAGGGCGTCGGTGAATTCGTGGCTGAGCTTGTTGCCCCCTCCGGCGGCGATCACGACGAACTGTCGTCCGGATTCTGGACCCAGATAGGTCATCGGGTTAGCGTGGCCGCTGCCTGCGAGTTCCGCCTCCCACAAGATCTTGCCCGTCTCTGAGTCGAAGGCGCGGAATCTTCGATCGTTGCTGGCTCCGATGAATACGAGATCGCCCGCCGTTGCAATCGGGCCTCCCATGTTGATCGTGCCGGTCGGAGGCACGCCGCGAGCGGTCAGCTCGGGGATTTCTCCGAGCGGCACTTGCCAGTCGTATTCGCCGGTCCACAGGTCAATCGAGCTCAGGACACCCCAAGGCGGTTGCTGGCATGGCCACAGCTTTTCCGGATCCCAGAACTTGTTCTGCCGCACGTCGATCCTCTTGCGGCGGTAAGTCACGTTGCGGCCGAGACCCTCGCGCGTCACCAGTTCCCTCCCAACAGCTTGGCCGGGATCGCTGGCGCTGCGGGCCTCCATCACCACGATGTCAGCTAGATTGGTGCCATTGACGAAGAACCGTCCCCGGGGGTCGTAGCAGGCACCGCCCCACTCGCCTCCGCCTTGATTGGACGGGAAGATAATGACTCCGTCTTCGGTCCCGGGGTGGTAGAGCGGAGCGATTCGATAGCGACTCGCGAGCCCTTTCGCCCAAGCGTTATGCTCCGGGGTCACTGTAGACAGTTCGTCCGCAGTCATCGACTGCCGCACGAACGGTGCCGGCTTGCTCGGAATGGGCTGGGTTAACGCCGGGTATTCGCCTGGGGCGCAGTCTTGGGGCACCGGTCGCTCCTTGATGTCGAACAGGGGTGCGCCAGTCTCGCGGTTCAGCACGTACACGAAGCCCTGCTTGCTAACTTGCGCGACCGCAGGGATCCTTTTCGCCAACCGGTGCGCCGTCTCCGGGTCTACCACGTCGTCGCTGCCGGGTCTTGCATGTTGTGGAAAGGGATAGTCGCGCGCCGGTCCCGCCTGTGCGCGGCCCGTGAGGTCGAACAGAACCGGCTGGGCGCAAAGGTCGTAGTCCCAGATGTCGTGGTGAGTGGCTTGGAAATGCCACTGACACTCGCCGGTCGAAGCATCCAGCGCGAGCAGACAGTTCGCGTAGAGATTGTCGCCCAAGCGATCGCCACCGTAGTAATCGTAGGTTGGCGAATCGGTTGGCACGTACAGCAAGCCGCGTTCCGTATCGACGCTCAGCGGGGGCCAGGCCACGCCCCCCTTTCTGCCTTTCCAGGAGTCGCGGTTCCAGGTCGCCTTCGCATGCTCGTCGTCCGGCGGCACTTTGTGCCGGGTCCAGGCAAGCTGCCCGGTGCGCACATCGAAGGCTCGCAGGGTCGGCGCGTTGCCCCCGATGATGGCCAAGTCCTCGAAGATCGTGGGTGGGGATGTCAGCCGCACTCCCACATCGACCGTGCCGCCGTCGCCAAATCCCGCGCAGGGCTTGCCGGTGGCCGCGTCCAAGGCTATCAGCCGCCCGTCAAGCGTACCGTGCAATAGCCGCCGGTCCGAACCGTGCCGCCACAGACTCGCTCCGCGGTTCGCCCACAAGTTGTATCTACGGGAGAGGTCCAGGCCGGGGTCAAACGCCCACCGCTCCACTCCCGTCTCTGGGTCGAGCGCCAGCACGCGGTTGTGAGGCGTTGTGACGAACAACGTTCCGTCGGCCATGAGCGGCGTGCATTCGTACGCCGTGCGGGTTGGGTTCGCCGAACCGTCGCTGATCTCTCCGCAGTGGTGCGTCCAGGCCAGTTCCAAGCTCCCGACGCTGTCCCGATTGATTTGATTGAGCGCACTGAATCGAGCTCCGCCCGGATCGTGGCCCCATTCGGGCCATGCCCCGGCATCAGTGCCGGGCTCCGATTCAAGCGGAGATTTGCAAGACGGCAACGATCCTGCCGCCAGCGCGCCCCCTACACGGCGACTGAAAGAACGTCTGGTCAGCAGGTCGGCCACGGGGACAATTCTCGCCCATTCCGTCGTGCGGTGCGTGGCATCGCCGCGTCGGGCTACCGCCGTGCGCCCGTCCCGACGAGCGACAGGAATTCTTCCCGCGTCTTGGGATTGTCCCGGAAAACTCCCAGCATGGCGCTTGTAATCGTAGAGGAATGTTGCTTCTCCACGCCGCGCATCATCATGCACAAGTGCTGGGCCTCACAGATCACGCCGACGCCAGCAGGGTTGATTGCTCGTTGGATGGTATCCGCAATCTGCTGGGTGAGCCGTTCCTGGATTTGCAAGCGCCGCGCGAAGATATCGACCATGCGGGCCGTCTTGCTCAGTCCGATGACTTTCTTGTTCGGTATGTAAGCGATATGCAGCGTCCCGAAGAACGGCAGCAGGTGGTGCTCGCAAAGCGAAAACACCTCAATGTCCTTGACGATGACCATTTCGTCGTAGGTTACGTCGAACAGTGCTGACTGCAATACCTCCTCGGGGTCTTGCTCGTAGCCGCAAGTGAGTTCGCGAAGCGCCTTGGCGACCCGGTAAGGGGTGTCCCTCAGGCCGTCGCGGCTCGTGTCCTCGCCCAGATGGGTCAGAAGGTCATGAACCAGTGGCTGTAGTGGTTCGAGGGGCTTGCCCTCGCCGATTTCCGCTTCGATCTCTTCGAGCAGTTCGGTGGTGTTCAGTGCAGTCATTGGGTCTTGGGTGATCCTCCGGGCGGCAGCCGGAAGCTGTTGCGCGGCGTCTCCTCGAGACGCAGGTCTGCTAGCCGAGCCGTCTGGCCCGTGAAGTGCTCGTGCCATGCTTCGCGAAGCCAAGTTTCCACGACGAGGAGCAGGTTCTCTGACGTCGGGACGCAAGCCCGGAACTCCGGGATTTCAGTGTTTAGATGGGTGTGCTCGATGCGGCCAAGGACCGCCCCCGCGACCCAGCCGTCAAGCGCCTCACGCGGCAAGAGCATGCCCGTGAGCGGGTCGGGGTCCCCTTGGACGCTGACTTCGAGATAGTAGTTGTGGCCGTGGCCGAAGGAGTTCGAGCATTTCCCGAAGACCTCCCGGTTGCGCTCCTCGCTGTACGATGCCGCCCGTAGCTGGTGGGAGGCGGAGAAGCGGTAGCGGCGTGTCAAAGTCGTCACGGTGCCGGCGTCTCGCTGTATTCCACGAACAGATCGTCGCTCTCGTGGAGCCTGATAGAGTGCAGAGCGGGGCCCAGCTGTCCGATAGGATCCTTGAGCCTTCGCCAGATGTCCCGGGCGACATTCTCCGCAGTCGGTACGATTTCATCGAACGGCGGCACTTCGTGGTTGAGAAACCGGTGATCGTACACGTCCAGCACGTTTTCTCGAATGATCTCTTTGAGCGCCTTCAGGTCAAGGACCATGCCGTGAATCGGATCGACATCACCGCGGACCGTGACTTCGACAACGTAGTTGTGCCCGTGCCCGAGTGGACGGCTTTCCCTGCCATACAGCCGCTCGTTCTCCTCGCTGGAGAGCCGCGGGTCGGCACACACATGCGATGCCGAGAACTCGGCTTTGCGGGTGATCAGCATCGCTCGGGGCTTGGTGCTCTCTCCGCTCGGCGGGTACAGTGAAAGCGTAAGCTTCGATTATGGCACGCATCGGCAGGGAAACAGTCGTTTACGGTCTCGCGCTTGCCTTGGTCTGCGTCATGGTCTATCGCGTCCAAGGCTATCTGCGCGTCTATGACGTGCAGCCGAGCGACCGAGCGCCGAGATTCAGCCTGGTCGGCGATCAAGGCACGGGGGTGAGCCTGGAGGACTATGAAGGGAAGGTCGTCCTGTTGAATTTCTGGGCTACTTGGTGTCCTCCCTGCGTGCAGGAGATGCCATCTTTGAACAATGCCTACGAGCGTTTCAGGGACGATGGATTCGTCGTTCTCGGAATCAGCGTCGATGAGGACGAGGACGAGTATCACAGCTTCTTGCGGGACTCGGGAGTGACGTTCCCGACTGTTCGCGATCCTGACCGCACCGTCAGCACCCGCTATGGGACGATGAAGTATCCGGAATCGTATCTGATCTCCCGGGACGGAAGAGTTCTGCGCAAGTATGTCGGGCCCGAGAATTGGGGGCGCCCCGAGATTTCCAACTACCTGCGTTCAGTTCTCTGACCGTTTCGTGCTGATCGCTTGACGAGCCCGCTATCCGGATCCAGAATATGGGAGAGACTTCATGGCATTGCGTTTATTCCTGGCGCTCGCGATCACAGCCTTGGGCTTGAATGCGCAGCAAAAGACAGTCAGTTCCAGCACCCGCCCTGGCGTCAATGACAACGCAGACGGTGCCCTTGAAGGGACCCGGCCTGAGAAAGTGCTGCAAATCGTCAAGTCGAAAGGGGCCGTTACCAGCGTGGACTTGGAGAAGCGGACGGTAGCGCTCGCGCTGGACAAGGGCGGGCCAATTGAACTGGCGTTCTCGCAGCCAACCGGCCGCGAGCAAATCAAGTACGGCAAGAAGGCTTCCAAGCGGCTGGGAGTGAACCGCCTGCGGCTCGAGGAGCTCCGCGAAGGATCGAAGGTCCGCGTGCAGTACTACCCGTTGCTAAGCCAGCTTCTGGAAATTGTCGTGAACTAGGCTGCCGGGGCTGCGTCGCCCAGTTGCTGGGAGAGGTAGATGCCCAGGCCCATGTCGTCGATCATCTGGTGTTGGGACTCCAGCCAATCGACATGCTCTTCCTCGTCCTTGAGAATCGTCTCGAAGAGATCGCGTGACGCGTTGTCTCCCTCCGCTACCGCGTCCTTGATCGCGACATTGAGGACGCTCACGGCTTCGCACTCGAGATTTAAATCGTTGGTCAGTTGTTCCTTCACGTTCTGCCCGACCTGGAGGGGGCTCAGCTCACCCATCCCCGGAACGCCCTCAAGAAACAGGATGCGCTCGATCAGCACCTCGGCGTGCTTCATTTCGCCGAATGCCTGCATTTTGATGAGTCCGCCAAGCTTCGTGTAACCCCAGTTGTCGCACATCTCGGCATGCACGATGTACTGGTGAATCGCGGTGAATTCGCCCTTCAGGACAACATTCAAGTGACCGATGATTTTGGAGCTACCCTTCATGGCTTCATGCTAGCAGACACCGCCGTGGCTGCCGTCCACGGCGGTCGCGATCGAATCGCTGCTTCGGTGACGTGCCGGTCCCAGCTCCGCAATGGACCCAAGACGCCTTCCGGATGTCGAGGCGTTTGGATTGCGCTTCCAACCTGATAGAATTGCAGTGTCTTTCGAGGCGCAAAGGAGCCTATCCCAGATCATGACCTCTCCAACTCGACGTTCGTTCCTCGGGGCGGCTGCCGCCCTTCCAGCGGTCGCTGCCGCGTCGAACCACCCCGCTGCCGGCGCACATCACTGGACCGATCTCAAGCTCGCCGTCGCGACGTACTCGTTACGCAAGTTCAGCCGATCGGCCGCGATCGACATCATTCGAGGCCTCGGAATCAAGTACGTGAACGTGAAGTCATTCCATATGCCGTACTATCTTTCCGCTCGCGACATGAAGGCTGCCCGGGCCGAGTTCGAGAGGGCTGGGCTTGAGATCGTCGCAGGCGGGAACATTTCCTTGAAGAGCGACGACCCCGCTGAGCTTGAGCCCTACTTCAAGTACGCCGTGGCGGCTGGAATGCCAGTCATGGTGTGCGCACCGACGCACTCCAATCTCGGCCAAATCGAGAAGCTGGCGATCAAGTATGACCGCAAGATGGCAATCCACAATCACGGTCCGGAAGACAACTTCTTTCCAGCTCCGAGTGATGTGATGAAGCGCGTCAAGGACATGGACCCGCGGATGGGGCTGTGTGTGGACATCGGGCACACGGTGCGCACCGGGGCCGATATTCTGGAAGAAATTGACGGCGGTTGGGATCGCGTTTACGATTTTCACGTCAAGGATCTGACAGACTTCACCGACAAGGATAGCCGTGTTGATGTCGGGGACGGAAAGATGCCGATCGCGGATATCTTCACGATGCTGAAGAAGCGCAAGTACGAAGGTGTCGTCGGGCTGGAATACGAAGTCACTGCCGACCACCCGCAACTCGGCATGGCCAAGTCATTCTCGTACATGCGGGGCGTGCTCGACGGTTTGGCTTCGTAGCCGGGTCTGCCCGTCCATCCGGGCCTTGCGCCCGACCGTGATCATTCTGGGCGCGCCGCCGCGTAAGCTTCGTCGAGAAGCTCGACGACATGCATTACCGGTAACGGGCGGGCCAAGTGCCGCGTGCCGGCCTTCAATTGCAGCATGCACCCCGGATTCGCGGTCACGATGGTGTCGGCGTGTGTCGATTCCACCATGCGCATCTTCTCCTCGAGCAGAGCCATGGACATATCCGTGTGCTCGATGTTGTAAACCCCGGCAGAGCCACAGCAGATTTCGCTGAACGGAAGCTCGCGCAGCGTGACACCCGGGATCGCACGGATCACCTCGCGGGGCGCGCCGCTGATCTTCTGACCGTGTAGCAGGTGACACGAATCCTGGTACGTCACGGTTCGATCCACCCTGCCGAATTCAGTGTTGAGCGGGATCGAAGCCAGGAACTCGCTCACGTCGCGCATCTTGCCAGCGAATGCTGCGGCTCTGTCGTGCCATTCGGGATCATGCTCGAATAGGTCGGCGTACTCCTTCAGCACGGAGCCGCAGCCGGCTGTGTTTGTGATGATCGCGTCGTACTGGCCGGACTCCAAGGCAATGATGTTCTTCCTTGCCTGCTCGCGTCCAAGCGCCCGCAAGCCGGCATGTACGTGGAGGGCGCCGCAGCATTCTTGCTCCGCAGGGACGGTGACTTCGCAACCGTTCTTGCACAGCACACGGACTGTGGCCTCGTTCAAGCGGCTAAAGAATACGTTCTGCATGCATCCGGCCATCAGTGCGACGCGGAACTTCGTCTCCCCGTCCGCCGGAAACACTTTGCCTAGGCTGGAAAAGAAGAATGGTGCTTGGGCCTCTGGCGCGAGGCGGGCAATCACGCCCAGGCGGCCGAGACTGTCGAGAAAGCCGGTCGACTGCATCATGCTCGCCAAGCCGCTGCGCTGGTAGAACAGCAGCCCGATGCCAGCAGCCTTTAGCAGCAGCGGGCTGCGCAAGACCATGCTGTAGACCAGCCAGCGCAGCAAGCGGTGTGGAAGGGGCCGTCGAATGGAATTCTCGATTTGCGCTAGGGCGCCTTCGATCAACCGGCCGTATTGCACTCCTGACGGACAGGCTGTTTCGCATGCCCGGCAGGCGAGGCACAGCTCGATGTGTTCGACATAGTCGTCCGAGATTTCGATCCTGCCTTCAGAGACCTCGACCATCTGGTAGATCCGGCCCCTTGGGGAATCCATTTCGACGCCGAGTTCGCGATAGGTTGGACAGGCGTTCAAGCAGAGGCCGCAATGGACGCACTTCCGCAAGTCGGATTCCTGCGGTGTGTCTACCGGAACTGCCATGGAGAACTTCAGGGGCGGAGCCAGAGCCTTTCGATCTGAGTCAGAGTCGGCGGCCCTCTCCAGAGCGCCTCTAGGCGAGGATTTCCCTATGGACGAGCCCGGCTACGTCGGTCAAGCGGAAGTCGCGGCCCGAAAACTGATACGTCAGCTTCTCGTGATCCATGCCCAGAAGGTGCAGCACTGTGGCATGGAAGTCATGGATGTGCATGCGGTTGACCTCGGCGTGGTATCCGATCTCGTCCGTTGCTCCGTATTGGAATCCTTTCTTCACTCCCGCGCCCGCCATCCAGAGGGTATAGCCGTACGGATTGTGGTCCCGCCCGTCACCACCCTGGCTCACTGGAGTCCTGCCGAATTCTCCCGCCCAGATTACCAGCGTCTCATCAAGCATGCCGCGAGCCTTCAGGTCTTTCAACAGTCCTGCAATCGGCTTGTCCACTTCTGCCGCGTTCTTGTTATGCCGGTTGAACAGTTCGGAGTGCTGGTCCCACTTGTACGAATGCGTGCACTGCACGAAGCGCACATCGCGCTCGCTCAGGCGACGCGCAAGCAAGCATTGCCAGCCGAAATCGGCGGTAGTGGGATTGTCCAAGCCGTATAGCTTGCGGGTAGCTTCGGACTCCTTTTCGACTTCGAAGGCTTCCGGTGCCTTCACTTGCATGCGGAACGCCAGTTCGAACGATTGGATGCGGGCCTCCAGACGCGGGTCGAACTTGCGTATCTCGGCGTGCCGCCGATTGACGTTTCGCAGCATGTCCAGTTCGTAGCGTTGCTGTTCCTGCGACAGGCCTTTGTTGGAAAGGTATTCGATGGGTTCGCCCTGCACATCGGAGACATTGAGTCCGGCGTGGCCGATGGGCGTGCCTTGGAACGAACCCGGCAGGAACGCTGAGGACCAGTTCTTCGCTCCGCCATGGGAGAGGGCTGGCTTGATGGTGATGTAGCCGGGCAGGTTCTGGTTTTCCGTCCCCAAGCCGTAAACCACCCACGATCCCAGGCTGGGCCGCGTGAAAGTGCTGGTTCCGGTGAAGGTCTGCAGTAGGGCGGCACCGTGATCCACGCCTTCGCCGACCATCGAATGCACAAAGCACATGTCATCGACGCACTCGCGCACGTTAGGGAAAAGGTCGCTGACTAGAATCCCGCTCTTGCCTCCGGGCCTGAATTTCCAGAGCGGCTTCATCAGGGGGCCCGCCTCTTCGTCATCGAAGGCTAGCGGGCGCTTGATCGGCAGCGGGTTGCCGTGATTCTGTTCAAGGTACGGCTTGTATTCAAACGTGTCGACAGACGAGGGCCCGCCATGCATGAACAGGAATATGACGTGCTTTGCCTTCGGTTCGAAGTGCGGCGCTCGCACTGCCAATGGGTTGGCGGGATCGAAGTCCACGTTTGCAGCACGAGCCGTATTCCGGTCGAACAGGCCTCCGAGCGCCATCATTCCGAAGCCGCATGCCGAGTCTCGCAGCATGCCTCGCCGGGTCACGGGCCGGACCGCATTCATGTGGCCGATCATTCGCTCGTAATCCATTGTTTTTCCTGCGATTCTCCGACACCCACTGGTTGTCCGCGTTAGCCCTCAGTCCACGTAGATGAAGTCGTTGGATGCCAGCAAGATCCGGCAATAGCTCTGCCACGCGTCTTGCGGTGTGGCATCCTCGAATCGCGACGAGAATCCCCCGACATAGGAGAGGCCTTGGTCCAGTTCTCCCGCGTCCGGCTTGCGGTTCAGCACTCTCAGGTAGGCATCCCGCACGCGTTCTACATCGGTCCATCCCTGCTCATCAAGCAACTGGCTGGCTAGGTTGCCGGCGCGCGCCGACACGAAGTCGCTGTTCATCATGAACAGGGCCTGCGGAGCGACGTTGGTGACTGGGCGCTTGCCCAGCGATGTCACTGCATCTCCGAAATCGAAGAGATTGAGCAGGGTTGGGAGGTTCGCCCGTCGAAGCGGTAGATACACCATGCGCCTCGTCGATGTCGTTGGGTCGATGCTCAGGCGCGCGTTCGAGTTCTCGCCGTCCGTTCCGAAGCCCGACTGCAAGCTGCCACCCATGGTGTAGTCGATCGACTTGTCGATTGCCAGCATGCCGTCCCGCAATTCCTCGATGTCGAGCCGGCGGCGGCTGAAGCGCGAAAGCCACTGGTTCGAAGGGTCGGCTTGCACCGCAGCCTCGCTCGCTACACTGCTCATGCGGTAGGCGCTCGACAGCATGATGCGCCGGTGCATGTCCTTGATCGACCAGCCTCCCTCGACGAAACGGGTAGCGAGCCAGTCGAGCAGTTCGGGGTGCGTCGGAGGCGTGCCAAGCTTGCCGAAATTGCTCGGCGTGCGCACAATGCCTTCGTCGAAGTGTTTCTGCCAGATCCGGTTGACCATCACCCGTGCGGTGAGCGGATTGGTCGGCGCGGCGATCCAATTGGCAAGCTCCAGTCTCCCGCTCCCCGAGGTGACGGGTTCCTGCGCGAAGCCGGCGATGATCGCCGGAAAAACTCTCGGAGCCAGCTCGCCTTCGGCACTGTAGTCCCCGCGAATGAAAACCCTCTGGTCGACAGGCTCGCCGTCCTCTACAGCGTTGGCCATCGGGGGCTCCGGTATGGCGTTGCTCTTGAGCTCTTTCAAATCCGCCTTCAACCGCGCGATTGTCTCGAGCGTCTCCGGCTGTAGAATGCGTTCGCGCGTCTCGCCTTCGAACCGCAGGGGTGCTTCCTTGGCGTGGTACACGTCGAAGAAAAAGCGGTTCCGCCCGGGCTCGAAGCGAGGTTTGGGCTGTGGCGGCATGTTGCCGTCCTTGATCCGGGCGATGGTATTCTCTCGCCAGCGCCGGATCGTGTGGTGCCAGGCCTCGAGGGTCTGGCTGAATTGGCGCTCGTAGGCAGCGGCTACCTGTTCGCGCTGCGCTGGCATGGCCTCTCTCCACTCGGCCAACTGCACTCGCGGGGTTTCGCTCGGCTTGAGATAGGCGATCCATTTCTCCAGCTGGGGTTGGTTGAGGTTGCGGGCAGCGGCCAGCGCGCTCGCGTTGGCGCCATCCTCGTAGGCCTCGCGCGCTGCAAGCATGTACTCGTCGATCCGGTCTGCGATCGAGTCGATGTAGCGCTCGATCTCTTCGTCGGCCATGCTGTCTAGCTCGATCTGCTTGTTCTTGATGAGATCCTGTTGCGCCTCGTAGCGCTCGAACTCCTCCTGCGCGACGAGTGGCTTCAAGAGCATTCGCGAAACGTGCGACTCGGGGTCTCGGAAGCTGCGCGTCGAGGCGAAGATACCGGACAGCGCGTAGTAATCTTTGGTAAGGATCGGGTCGAACTTATGGTCATGGCACCGAGCGCAGGCGATCGTCAGGCCGAGCATAGACTTTGAAACGACCTCAATCTGCTCGTCGTAGACGTCGTACAGCATGCGCTTCTTGTCCTGTTGCGCGATGGCCTTGGGCCCAAGCGCGAGGAATCCTGTGGCGACAATGCCGCGATGATTCACTGGGCTGGATCCCTCGGCAGGGAGCAGGTCGCCGGCGATTTGCTCACGTATGAACTGGTCGTACGGCATGTCGTCGTTGAATGCCTGAATCACGTAATCGCGGTATTTCCATGCGTAGGGATAGCGGTGATCCTCGTCGTTTCCTGTCGAGTCCGCGTAGCGCGCGACATCCAGCCAGTGGCGGCCCCAGCGCTCTCCGTAGAGCGGGGACGACAGCAGCCGCTCCACAACCCTATCGAACGCCTTAGGCGACTGGTCTGCAAGAAAGGCTTTCGCTTCCCGCGGAGTGGGCGGCACCCCTGTCAGGTCGAACGTCGCGCGCCTTAGCCATGTCAGCCTGTCGGCCGGCGGGACCGGAGCCAATCCCTGCTCCTCCATCTTGGCCAGGACGAACAAGTCGATAGAGTTGGTGGCCCAGCCGCGATCACGCACTTCGGGAATACCGGGGTCCGAGACCGGCTGGAACGCCCAGAAGTTCTTCTGCTCCTCTGTGAAGGTGCCCAACTGATGCTCCGGGATCAGCGCTTCCCGCTGTTCGGCTCCCGGCCAAGGGGCCCCTTGACTAACCCAGTTCGCCAAGATTGCAATCTCGGCAGGCGGGAGCTTTCCGCTCGGAGGCATTTTGATGCGCCCTTCGTAGCGGATGATTGCCAGCAAGCGGCTTGATTCTGGTTCTTCAGGCGAAATCAGGGCGGCTTCGTCCCGCGCCTTGACAAAACCTTCGACTCCGGACAGGTCAATATTGCCACTCTTTAGCTGCGTGTTGTGGCAAACTTGACACTTTGCAGCAAGGACCGGTCTCACATGCTCTTCGAAGTAGTCCGTTCCCTCTTGCTCCGCGAGAGCAGGCAATGTCGTCAAGAATACCGTCAGGAAGCCTGCCAGCGCGACTCGGAAGTGCCGCTTCTTTCTAGTCTTGATCGCCATTGGCCTGTATCAATCACTATAGCGAACCACCCTATTCCACCTGCGGGGCTACGGGCGTTCCCCGGAGGTCTCTAGGCGGGCGCATTGGTTGAGATCAGGCCAGGTAGAGGTGGCGGCCGGTGCGGCCGTCGGGGGAGACCTAGTCGCGGTTGGTAGTGAGTTCGAGGCAGCTCCCGGCTTTGCGCCGGACGGCGAGCAGGTCGTCGTGGGCCCGGCCGGTCTCGGCAACACGATCGTGCCAACCCTTCGGTGGATTTCCGAAGGCTTGCTGATGGGGCGACCGATTGTACCGACGTTGGGCTGGGTCTGGGTGGTCGTCGCGCTGCTCGCGGCGGTGTACTTCGCTATCAATCTCATATTCGAGCGCCCGGTGCGGGCTTGTTCCGAATTTCTCGAGCAGAAGCCTCTGACCGCCGGCCTCACCGGCGTGTTAGCCCTAGTGCTGGTCACGCCCGTCTCCTTGCTCCTCGCGCTTTCGCTTGTCGGCGCGCCGCTCATTCCGTTTCTGTGGTTCGCCCTGCTTCTGGCCGGCGTTTTCGGGCGGGTTAGCGTTGCTCGCTGGCTGGGATGCAGGATGGTGGCCGAAGAGCCCCCCGGCGGCACTTGGCCGTCTTCTCGCTCGCTCCTTCTCGGCCTGGCCGTGATCTGCGTTGCATACATGATTCCAGTTATTGGACTCGTGGCGTGGTTCTCGATGGGGATTCTCGGACTCGGCGCGGTCACGGCCACGGCCGTCGCCGGCCTACGACGGGAATACCCGTCGTCCGCGCGACCTGCTGTCTCGGTACCTGCGTCGAAGAGGGTCAAGCCGGACGAGTGTTCCGCAGCCGCTCCCGCCGGTTCCTACCAAGTCGCGAGCTTCCTGCCCAGGCTCGGTGCGGTTCTCCTCGACATGATTCTGGTGACCCTTTGCACGGTGCCATTCGACATTGATGTGGAACTGGTCATCGTGATATTCCTGGCCTACCATGTGGCGTTTTGGGCGTGGAAGTCCACGACAGTGGGGGGCATTGTTTGCCAACTTCGGGTCGTGCGGTCGGATGGCGCACCGCGGACATTTGCCGACGCGCTCGTTCGCGGGCTTGCCAGCATCTTCTCGGCTGCGGTCGTGGGGCTGGGTTGGTTCTGGGCGCTGTGGGATCCGTCGCGCCAGTCGTGGCACGACAAGATCGCCAAGACCTACGTCGTGCGTGCGCAAGACCAGTCAATGCCTCCTGCGGAACCGGAGCCCGGTACTAGTGACCCGTTCGAGGCACCGTCGGAAACCGACGCCCTGCCTGCCGCCGATGTCCCGCAAGAGCCTCAGCGCAAAGATCAGTAGCGACGGCGAGTCATTCCCGCCCAAGCCACCCGGCTGATAGCTGTCGGACCCGTCTAAGGGGCAGGGGTCAGGAGACCTCGGATTACCGCCCACCCAAGGGGCCTGAGCCTAGTCGTCGCCTTGGTCCCGGATTGGAACTGCTCTGCGCTTTGCCGCAAGCGAGTGACGACTTCGGGATGCGACCCTGCGAGATCGATCTCTTCCATCGGGTCTCGATCCAGGCGGTAAAGCCTGGGAGGGTCGATGCTGCGTGACTTGCGGGGGCGTCCCTGAGGGCCGATTGCTCGCTCCGTCAAATGCAGTTTCCAGTTCTCGGACCGCACTGCGCTCACCTCGTTGCGGTGGCTGAAGAAAAACTCACGCTGAGGTGGCTGGGACTCCCCGAGCAGCAGCGGCAGGATGTCCGTGCCGTCGTACTCTCGCCCCTCGGGCAAGGCGGCACCCGCCAGCCCGCTTATGGTTGGAAAGAGGTCGAGGAGGGACGCTGCCCCGGCGCGTGCAACGCCGGACGGAAGGCGTCCAGGAGCCCAAGCAATCAACGGGACCCTCAGGCCGCCTTCCCAAGTTGTGCCTTTGAATCCTCGTAACCCTCCCGTCGAACCCCCTCTCGTTGACGCGTCCCCGAGCCAGGGCCCGTTGTCGCTCGTGAAGAACACATAGGTGTCTTCAGCCACGCCGGCCTTCCGAAGCTCTGCCATCAGGTGCCCGATGCTCGCGTCCAATTCCTCGACCACGTCCCCGTATGGCCCGCGCTGAGACCGCCCGGTGAATTCCGGTGATGCGGCCAAGGGGATGTGCGGCATTGTGTAGGCGAGGTACAGGAAGAAAGGTGCATCGCGCTCGCGGTGGAGGAATTGAATCGCCCGGTGGGTGTACCGTCTCGTGAGCAGTCCCGTGTTTGCCGGTGACTCGATGGACCGGCTTCCGTCGAAGAGTTCGATTCGCGGCCAGTTGAAACGCTCCAGCCACACCATGTTGTTGCTGTACAGCACGCCGAAGAACTCATCGAAGCCGTGGTGTGGAGGACGGTGTTGCTTGCGGCCCCCCAAATGCCACTTGCCGACGCAGGCTGTCACGTACCCCAGGCCCTTGAGGTGCTCGGCCAGGGTTATCTCCTCGGCGGGCAGTCCTTGCACCTCCTTGGGTATGAACACGCGTGTCACCCCCGTGCGCAGCGGGTGGCGCCCGGTCAGCAGAGCGGCACGGGCGGGCGAGCAGGTTGGAGCCGGTGTGTAGAATTCTTCCAGTCGCACGCCTTCGGCCGCCAAGCGGTCGAGTGCGGGAGTGCGAATCTCGGTGCTGCCGTAACTACCTATGTCGCCGATGCCCAGATCGTCGGTGACGATCACGATGAAATTGGGCGCGCACAGAATCCTGGCGGGACCGATCGCAGCGACAAGACCTAGCGCGGCCGCGAGACACTGTAGTTGCCTTGATCCCATCCGCGCCGACCGGACCGCTCGCTTGGATGCTTGATCGACGGAGGCCATCCCGTCATTCGCGGAAATCGCGGAATCGCTTGGCCTTGGCCTGCCAGCGCGGCAGGCTGTCGCGCGGAACGCTGCGGACCCTGACACGCACTCCAAACGAATTTCGGACATCCTCGGCAATTGTCCGGCAAGCCGAAGGTGTCCCCTCGACCTCGACCTCGACTTCGTCCATGGCATTCTCGCGCGTCACGGTGATGCGGAACTCGGTTGCGCCCGTCTCGCGCCGCACTGCCTCCTCGATCGCGGACGGGTGCAGGTTCACCCCCCGGATTAGCATCATGTGGTCGGCGCGGCCCAGAATGCCGCCCTCCAGCAGGAGTCCCTCAGGGACGCGCTTGGGACGAACCAAGTCGCCCGTCCGGTAGCGGATCACCGGATTTCCTAGCCGTCCGAGGTTCGTCATCACGAGTTCGCCTGTTTGTCCCTCGGCAACGGGCTGGTCATCGCCCACCCCGAGCACTTCTGCGATGAACTCGCGTTCATTGACGAATACCCCCCGGCCATGGGGGCAGGGGATGCCGTATGCGCCGACCTCGCTGGCCCCGGCGTGATCAAATACATCCGCTTTCCATGCCTCGGCGATCCGCCCTCGGACGACGGGCAGGCTGCCGCCTGGCTCGCCCGCGAGAATCACGCTTCGAATCGAGGATCCCGCGATGTCGATTCCTTCGTGCTCGGCGGTTTCCGCCATGCGCAACGCGTAGGACGGCGTGCTGAAGAGCAAGGTACAGGCGGTCTCCTGAAGCAGCCTCAGGCGGCGCGCCGTGCTGGCGCCTCCGCCAGGGACTGTGAGCAGGTTCCGGCGAACAACCGCGTCGTGCGCTGACCAGAAGCCGATGAACGGTGCGTACGAGAACGCGAAGAATGCCCGGTCGTCGTTGCTGACGCCACAGGAGTCCAAGACGCCATCCCAGCAGTCGCACCACCATTCCCAGCTCTCCGGTGTGTCCAACACCGGCAAGGGCTTGCCAATCGTCCCCGAAGTCTGGTGAATCCGGGCGTAGAATTCAAACGGATACGTCAGGTTTGTGCCGAACGGCGGGTTTTCCTGCAGGTCCCGCGAGAGATCCTGGTTCGACGTAAGCGGCAGGTTCCGGAAGGCCTCGGAATCGACTGGAGCAGCGGACTTACCCAACCGCCGCTGCCAGAACGAGTTGCTCGCAATGACTTCCTCAAGCATGCTCCCGAACCGGGCCAGCCGATCCCAGCGGTGGAGATCGGCCTCGCCAGCGAGGCCGTTTGTCGGGCCTTGCTGCATTAGAGGAGCAGCCGGCTCGCCTGCGCGGTGAGGAAGCAAACAGTGAAGGCGATCACCAGTGGCATCAGCCCCCCGAGAGTAGTCCACTTGACGCTCCGGGTCTCTTTCCAAATGGTGAGGATGGTGGTTGCACAGGGGTTATGAAGTAACGAAAACAGCATTAGGTTGACGGCCGTGAGCATTGTCCAGCCGTGCTGGTCCACAAGCACGACCTGAATTTGATCGTAGGCTGTGACATCCATCATCATACTGGCACCGAGGTAGCACATCAGCATCGTCGGCACGACGATTTCGTTCGCCGGGATCGCGATGATGTATGCCAGCAGGATGACCCCGTCCAGCCCGATGGCCTGTCCGACCGGCCCCAGTGCTTCGATAGCGTGGGTTGCTAGGCTTTGGTCACCGGCGTGGACGTTTGCCAGAATCCATATCACGGCCCCAGCAGGCGCGGCTGTCAGCATGGCCCGACCCAGCACGAATATCGTGCGGTCGATGAGCGAAGTGTACAGGATTCGCAACACGCTCGGACGCCGGTAGGGAGGCAGCTCCAGCGTGAATGCCGATGCCTCGCCCGCGAGCACAGTGCGCGATAGCGCCCACGAGACGGCCAAGGTGAATCCGACCCCCAGCAGGACTACCGCGACTACCGCGCCGGCTGCGGCCAAGGATGCCAAAGCTGGTGGGAACGCCGCGGCGACGAAGATAACCGCGAGCATGATCAGGGTCGGAAAGCGGCCGTTGCAAGGGACGAAATTGTTTGTCAGGATGGCGATCAGCCGCTCGCGCGGAGAGTCGATGATACGGGTCGAGGTGATGGCGGCGGCGTTGCAGCCGAAGCCCATCGCCATGGTCAGGGCTTGCTTGCCGTGCGCTCCGGCCTTGCGGAAGAGCCAGTCCAGGTTGAATGCAACCCGCGGGAGGTAGCCCAGGTCTTCCAAAATAGTGAAGGCGGGGAAGAATACCGCCATGGGTGGCAGCATGACGCTGACGACCCACGCAAGGCCCCTGAAGACGCCGTGCCAGACCAGCCCGGTCAGCCACCAGGGGGCACCGAGGTCCTCGAACCAACCCGCCGCTACGCTCTCGAACCCGAAGAACGCGTTTGCGAGCATCTGGGACGGGACATTGGCGGCTTGGATCGTTATCCAAAACACCACGCCTAGCAGGAGCATCATTAGCGGCAGTCCGAGCCACCGAGAGGTGAGAAGCCGATCAATTCGCTGGTCGAAGTCCCACTTGCCCGCCCCCGTCTCGCGAACCGAGCGCGACACGAGTTGCTCGGCATGCTCGTAAGCTGCAGTCACCATCCGGTCGCGGAACCCGCCGCCCAGGTCTCGGCGCAGCTGGTCGCTCAGGTCTAGAACCGATTGGGCGGAGGGAGGCATCGTTCTACAGGTTGCCTGAGATCGCTGTGATTCGGCTGGGTCGGGAAAGCGCGGGCTGTCTTTGCCGGCTCGCCATCTCCGTCAGTTCGCCGGAAAGCAGCGCTTCGCGGACCCTGTGGTCGCCGTCAAGCAGGCGTAGGGCGACCCAGCGGGCGTTCGGCACGCCGGGTGCGAGATCCTCGATCAGGGGCACGAGGCTTTCGACCGCCTCTTTGACCTGCGGTGGGGGCTCTACGCGGAGTGGCGCAGTTCTAGTCTCGCCGCTGATCACGTCGGCAACCGTCGAAACAAGATCCCGCATGCCTTGCTTTTTGGGGGCCACGGTCGGGACGACCGGAACCCCGAGATCGCGGGACAGGCTCCTGACGTCTACGTCCAGCCCCTTGCGAGCCGCTTCGTCCATCAGGTTGACGCACACGACCGCACGTTCGGTGATCTCCAAGACCTGCAGCACTAGGTTGAGATTGCGTTCGAGGGCAGTCGCATCGGTGACGACGACCGTACAGTCGGGCTGGCCGAACAGCAAGAAGTTGCGGCTGATCTCCTCGTCCTCAGAGGCCGACAGCAGCGAGTATGTTCCAGGCAGGTCCACCAGCTTGAAGCGTTTGCCTCCGAAAGCGAAGGCGCCTTCTGCTCGTGTGACCGTCTTGCCGCTCCAATTGCCAACGTGCTGCCGCAATCCTGTCAGGGCATTGAATACAGATGACTTGCCCGTGTTCGGGTTGCCGGCCAGCGCGACGACATGATCGCAACGGCCGATGTCGACGCCCATCGCAGCGAGCTGCGCATGTTCGGGGCAGGTCCCGCAATCATGGGCGATCACGATTGCACCTCGGTCCCGGACCGACCGGCCACTGGACGGATCCAGACCTGCTCGGCTTGCTGGTTGCGCAGCGCGACCGTCGTGCCGCGGATGCGAAATGCTCTCGGATCACCGAAGGCGGTTTCGAGGGCCACTTCCACGCATGCGCCGGGCGTGAGGCCAAGGTCCAAGAGGCGCCTCCTCGAAAAGCCGACGCAAGCAGGTCCCAATTCGACAACCTCTCCGCGACCACCCAGAGGTAGATTGGATAGCCGCACCGCATCGGGTGGGGGAAGGTCTTCTTCGCGAACTGCTGAAACCTGCACGTTTGCGGCGACGGCCGGTTCGATGCGGCGCTCGGATCCTTCCACTGCGACGACCAACCGCTCCGGTGCCGTCTCGAGGACGCGGATAACTTGTGAGGGACGCAAGCCAGCTGCCAGCACCTGCTGGAAGACCGGGTCGGGCTCATCCTCTATATGCGCAATCCGAGCTGGCTCTCCGACGGGCCACTCGGTGAGGCTGACAGCGTCGACCGAGGCCAGCCGCCCGTCTGCGCCCGGAATCGGGTCGCCGTGCGGATCGTGCTGCGGGTGGCCGAGGTGCGCGTCGAGTTTCTCGATCTGGTCGCTGGTGAGGGTGTGCTCGGCGTTTTCGGCAACTAGGTGAAGCCGCGCCATCGGCATGTTGGCGTCATCTGATAGGTGGCGCTCCCACAAGCGGTGTGCACGCACAACCTGCAATGCCCTCCGCTCGCCGCCAGGCGTCAGAGCGATGCCCGCGGATCTGCTGCGGACCCAGCCGGCCTGTTCCATGCGGGTTGCGAGTCGGAGCGTGGCCGGGGCCGACATTCCGAGAGCGCCGGCGAGTGACTCCAAGCTAGCGAGCTTCGAGCGGTGCTGCCAAGCCAGGATGTGCTTCAACGCGTCTTCGGATCTCGCGCGCTCGCGGTCGTCGCGGAGTTTCCGCCACAGGGCCACGAGTCCGAAGCGAGGTGCCGCCAGCGCAACTGCGCCCAAAGCGAGGCCCAGCACTAAGCCGACAGTGCTCATGTGCCGGCCTCCTCGGGGATTCGCACCCGGATCGCAGCTGCAAGGCGAGGTCCGAACGCGTGCACCTCCGGCGATGCTTCGACTCGGATCATCAACGGTCCGTCGAATGGGCCCCGCTCTACCAACTCGATGCGGACGTCGGGCTTGATGCCGATTTCCGACAGGTACAGCAGCATTTCCGAGTCCTGGTCGGATACCCGCGATACGACGGCTCCGGTGCCCGCCGCCAATTGCACTAGGCCCCTGTCCGTGCGACTTGGCAGCGAGCCGTCCCGGCGCGGAATCGGGTGGCCGTGAGGGTCGAACTCGGGATCGCCCAGCGCCGCCGCGATCCGGTCCTCCAGTGTCTCGGAAATGCAGTGCTCCAGCTTCTCGGCCTCTGCATGCACCTCGTGCCAGCTGTAGCCCAAGGTCGTATGCAAGAAGAGTTCAATCAACCTGTGGTGCCGAATCACTTCCAGCGCCCTGGAGCGGCCCACGGACGTCAGTCGTGCCCCATGGTGTTTTTGATATTCGACCATCGGCGGATCGGCCTCGGAGAGCTTCCGGAGCATGCCAGTCACGGAAGCGGGCGCTACTGATAGCTTCTCGGCCAGTGCGACTGTCGATGCCCGTTCGTGTTCTGCGGCTAATTGAAAGATTGCCTTCAAGTAGTCGTCGATCGCCTCACTGCCCATATTTAGGCCTACCTAAATTTAGTTTACGGGTCCCCCAAATCCGTGTCAAGCGCACCGAATGCGTGGGGGTTGCCCTCGCCTGACCGAATAGTGCCCAATCGCAGGCCGGACTAGGGTTGGTAGTCCGCGGGAAGCCGGGGCAAGCTACGGGCTCCGAAGCCAGGCGGGTGGGGCATTCTCAAGATCTCCGGCCGGGCCCCGCAGGGCGATCCTCCGTCTCCGCTTGACTCGTGGTCTGCTGCCGGCCCTCAGCTTCGAACTGGCGGCACGGCCACGGTCCGCAGTCACGGATCCGACGCCAGGAAACTGCTCGATGCCTGCCGAAACGCATGGAACGGAGCGTTTCCGAAGAGCACGAACGTGACCCGACTGAGTTGCGTTTCGGGACCCCTGAGAAACTCTGCAACCGTGCGGACAGCGATATCGGCCGCTGGGCCGATGGGATAGCCATAGACCCCCGTGCTGATTGCAGGAAGCGTCAGCGATCTGGCCCCAAGCTCGTCCGCGAGTTCCATGCAGCGCCGATAGCACGCGGCGAGAGTCTCGGCCTCCCCTTGCGTTCCATCCTGGTAAATGGGGCCTACGGCATGCAGAACCCACTGGGCCGGTAGATTCCCTGCGCCCGTGGCTACGGCGTCGCCCGCAGCGCATTTCCCGATCCTTCGGCGGATAGCGTCGAGTTCGCGCATGATTGCTGGCCCGCCTGCGCGATGAATCGCGCCGTCCACTCCGCCCCCGCCTCGCAATCCGGAGTTGGCAGCGTTTCCGATCGCGTCAGCCGGGATCTTTGTGATGTCCCCGGACAGCAGTGCGAGCGTCCTGTCGCCGATGGCGACCTCGAGCGAATCTCTGGGCATCTTACGAACCTCCCGGCCAGTGTATTCGCAGCTCCGAAGTTCTACAATAGTCCAAGTCATGCCCGAGCGGATGGTCCAATGCGTCAAGCTCAACAAGAAGCTTCCCGGTCTCGACGAGGTTCCCTTTGATACGGACCTTGGAAAGAAGATCTACGACAACGTCTCCAAGATTGCTTGGGCTCAGTGGGCGGAGCATTTGAAGATGCTCATCAACGAGTACCGCCTCAATCCTGCGACCCTGCAAGCGCAGGAACTGATCATTCAGCAGATGGATGCATACTTCTTCGGCGATGGCGCTGCGCCGCCGCCCGAGTACGTGGCGCCCGGTTCATGAAGCGCGCGGCACTTCTGCTTCTTTTCCTAGCCGGCGTCTGGAGCGGCTCCACGGTCTTCATGTGGCAGGTCGCGATCCAGAATTTCGCTGTTGCCGAGAGCGTGTCCGCTTCGAGCAACAAGGGCTTGAGTGACGCCGTGCAAGGGCTCTCCGACGAGGGCTTGCTAAGCGCACTCCGCTATCAGGCTTCCGAAGTCAACCGGCTTTTCTTTCGGGGCTGGGGATGGGTGCAGCTTCCAATCGCTGCCCTCGCGCTGTTCCTGACGAGGGTGGCCCGGTGCGGGACCGTCGCGTTGGTCATGGCAGGCCTGATGCTCCTCATCTGTATTGGGCTTGCGGCGTATGTCGTCCCCGAGACCGTGCGTCTCGGGCGTTTGATTGACTTCGGAGCGGAATCTTCGCTCCCGGACGTACCCAGCGCCTTTTGGGCTCTCCACCACACCTACACGGCGCTGGACATGCTGAAGTTCGTGATGGGGTTGAGCTTGGCCGGCCTAGCTTGGCGCCACGCAAGCGTTAGCTGATTCTGAGGCCGGTGATCCTTATTGCCTGCTGGCCTTCGGCTGGCCCGCCTCGGGATGCCATCCTGATGTGAATGCTTGGTCCGATCTGGACTCCCTCTCCGGAGCGGGTCGCCGCATCCCGGCTCCAGCAGTTCATAGACCGGGTCGGTGCCTCCGATTTCGACGACCTGCATCGCTGGTCCTTGGATTGTCCGGAGGAGTTCTGGCGGGCCGTTTGGGACTTTGTCGGGATCCAGGCCAGCCGTGAACCTGCGCGGGTCCTGGATGACGGTGACAAGATGCCCGGGGCGCGCTGGTTTCCCGGAGCCCAGCTGAATTTTGCCGAGAACCTCCTGCGCTATCAGGACGGCCGCGAAGCGCTCGTGTGCCTCACTGAGAGCGGCCAGCGGCGCTCGCTGACCTTTTCTGAACTCCGCTCCGAGGTTGGTGCTCTTGCCGCTGCCCTGGCCGGCGTGGGCGTGGGTCCCGGAGATCGGATCGCGGGTTTCGTAGCGAATTCGACCGAAGCGGTTGTCGCCATGCTCGCCACGACGAGCTTGGGTGCGGTGTGGTGCTCGTGCTCTCCCGATTTCGGCACCGAGGGCGTCGTCGAGCGTTTCGGGCAGATTCGTCCAAAGATCCTGTTCGCAGTAGACGGCTACAGGTACGGGGGGAAGGAATTCGACTGTCGCGCCAAGTTGCGCGACATCGCGTGCCGCCTGGAATCGGTCGAGCTCGTCGTCGTCGTTCCGTTCTTGCTCGAGCACCTTGACCTGGGAGGCATCCGGCGGTCGGTAACCTACCCCCAATTCTCTGGCCCACCGGCGGAACTACGCTTTCCGGGCTTCGCGTTCGACCATCCCGCACTCATTCTGCACTCGTCCGGAACAACCGGCGTACCGAAGTGCATTGTGCACGGAGCTGGCGGCACCCTGATCCAGCACCTAAAGGAACATGTCTTGCACACGGACCTACGACGTGACGACCGCTTCTTCTACTTCACGAGCTGTGGGTGGATGATGTGGAATTGGCTTGTGAGCGGACTTGCGGTCGGCGCCACGGTCGTTCTATACGACGGGTCTCCCCTCTATCCAGGACCGGAGCGGCTCTTCGATCTGATTCAGGATGAGCACCTATCCGTTTTTGGCACGAGCGCGAGGTATCTCTCGTTGATTGAGAAGGCCGGGCTTGAGCCGCGAGAGAGCCATCGCCTGGACATTCTGCGAACGATTCTCTCGACGGGTTCCCCCCTCGCACCGGAGAGCTTCGATTACGTGTATGGCAAGGTGAAGCGAGACGTGTTCCTGGCCTCCATTTCTGGCGGGACTGACATCGTCTCCTGTTTCGCCTTGGGCAATCCCGTTGGTCCCGTATACCGGGGTGAGTTGCAGACGGCAGGCCTAGGAATGAGCGTTGAGGTCTTCGGAGACGACGGCGCTCCGCTCCTTGCCGGAGAGAAGGGCGAGTTGGTCTGCACGCAGCCGTTCCCCTCAATGCCGATCGGTTTTTGGGATGACCCTGACGGAGCCAGGTACCGCGCGGCCTACTTCGAGCGATTTCCCGGTGCCTGGAAGCATGGCGACTACTGCGAGCGAACCGCTCACGGCGGCATCAGGATCTGGGGCCGTTCCGACACAGTGCTCAATCCGGGCGGAGTGCTGATCGGGACGGCGGAAATTTACAATGCCATCGAATCCATGTCCGAGGTCGCCGATGCTGTGGCGGTCGGGTGGGAAACCGAAGACGACGAGGAAATCGCCTTGTTTGTCCGGCTGTCATCAGACGGGGTGCTTGACAGCGCGCTCGCGAACCGGATCAAGCGCCGGGTTCGGGAGCATGCCTCGCCTCGGCATGTTCCCAAGAGAGTGCTCCAAGTCACGGATATTCCCCGAACTCGCAACGGAAAGATCGCCGAACTGGCTGTAAAGTGCGTTCTTCACGGCCGCCCAGTAGAGAATCTCGAGGCTCTGGAGAACCCCGCTTCCTTGGATGTCTACCGGGACTTGCGGCGCAACGGTGGATAGGACTGGGGATCCCGGCCGCAACTGCGGTTCGAGTGGCTACCGGGGAGGCACATCTACCCAGGCCCCGTCGGTCCTTGCGGACTGCGCGGCTGCAAACACAGCCGCCAGAGTATGCAGCCCGTCCTCGCCGGTGGGGTAGCTGACTCTCGATATTGCCGCCATTTGACCGGTCCTGGTGGCCCGGATCGCCTCCGCCAGATCTGCATATATGTTGGCGAACGCCTCCAGCATTCCCTCGGCGTGGCCCACGGTGATGCGGGAGGCCCGGGCCGCTTCGCCGGACAGAGCCGCGTCACCGCGCTCAAGGGTTCTCGTCGGCTTCCCCAGCGGAGTCCAGTAGAGTTGGTTCGGCTGCTCTTGAGACCAGCGCAGACCGCCCTTTTCCCCGAAAACCCGCAGAGACAGCCCATGTGTCTGGCCGACTGCCACCGCGCTTGCCCAAAGGCGTCCGACCTCGCCGCCCGAGAACCGAATGGCAACTAGTGCATCGTCCTCCAAGTCGCGTCCAGCGACTGCCGACACGAAGTCGGCTGACACCCGCGCCACGTCGCTGCCCAGCACGTAGCACGCCATGTGGAGGGCATGCAGGCCCGTGTCTGCAGGGACCGAGCTCACGCCAGCCTGCTGCGGGTCATACCGCCAGCGGATTCGAGGATTGGGCCTCGTCAGCGGCATCGGCGTGCGATCCGTTAGCGAATTCGGCCACCACGACCCGAATCCGACCGAGCTGCCCGGCTTCCGCCATGGCGCGTGCCTGCCGCACCATGGGGTACCCCGTGTATCCGTAGTTGACGGCAAGGATGCGGTTGGCTGCGCGAGCGGTGGCGACCAAGTCGGTGCCCTCGGCGAGTGTCATGGTCAGTGGCTTCTCGCACAGCACGTCGAAGCCTGCAGCGAGAAACGCACGGGCGATTTCGTAGTGTGTCGCATTTGGCGTTGCGACTGTCACTAGGTCCAGTCGTTCGTCTGGATCCAGCGCCTGCTCCCTCGCGAGCATCTGCCGCCAGTCTTCCGTAGGCCCGCTCAGACGCGACACCACGCTGGATGGCGAATGCCCGGCCCCTGTCCGGGTCGATGTCGAGCGCTCCCGCAACGAATTCAAACGCACCGTCGAGCCCGGCTCCGATCCGGTGGGCGTCGCCGATTTGGCTTCCCTTGCCACCCCCCACCATGCCCCAGCGGAGTCTCCTTGGCATTCTGGTGTTTCCTCCCATCAATCGCGATGCTCGCCTCGGATGCGGCTGCTCCCTCAGCTGGCCGTCAGGATTGAGTCCATCACTAGCACGCCTAGCAGCGTGTACACTATGTCGAATCCAACTAGGAGGCGCAGCCACGGGCCCGTCTCGGCTACCGCGGACGGATCAAAGATGCCCCATGTCAGGCTCATGCACGCGACGAGCGCAGGGAGGCATATAGGAAGCACCAGCAGAGGAAGCATGAGTTCCCGCAAGCGGTTATTTGCCGTAACTGCCCCGAAGGTCGTGCCAACCGCTGCGAAGGACCAACTTCCAAGCAAGAACACGGGCAGCAGCTGCGGCGCGTGAGGCAGCCAGTCTACATCGAAGAAGATACCGAAGACCGGAATCGAGATCACTTCCACCGCGAAGATCAGCACGCAGCTTGATATCGTCTTGCCGAGAAACAGCGCATCTCCCGAAAGGGGGGCCGCTACAAGCGCCGCCAGGCAGTCGTTGGCTGTTTCGCGCGCAAAGCTGCGATTGAGCACCAGCACTCCCGCAAACAGATAAACCACCCACAAGAGTCCGCCCGAAAGGCTGCGGATTTCGACGTTCGTGTTGGGATCGAACGTGAAGCTGAACATGAGCAGCACAACCAAGGCAAACGAAATCGCCGCGTTCAGCACTTGGCGGTCGCGAAACTCGCAACGCAGGTCCTTTCCTGCCACTGTCCAAACCTGGGCCACGAATTCTTTCATGGCAGCCGCTCGTACAATGACTGCGGCTCGCACCGCAATTCAGCGTCGACGGATCCTCGGTAGGCGACCCGCCCCCTGTGCAGAAGCGCGACCTCGTCCGCCACGCTGATTGCTTCAGTCAATTGGTGAGAACAAATCACGACCGTGCGTCCGGCGGCCTTCGCCTCCACGATCAGTGACGAGAGAAGTTGCGTGGCCCGATCATCCAGTGCTGTCCACGGCTCGTCTAGCAGCAGGATGTGCGGCTCGTGAAGGAAAGCCCTAGCGATGGTCAGTCTCTGGCGCATCCCCCTGGAGTACTCGGCTGCCCGCGAGTTCCGGAATCGTTCCAAGCCCACCCGCCGGAGCCATCGCTGGACGACCGGCCCTGGATCGCTCACCCCGTAGAGACTGCAGAAGAAGCGTAGGTTCTCCGTGGCTGTTAACTCGTCGTAGATCCACGTCCCGTGGCCCACGACGCCGACGTGCCGCCGCCGATCCGATGCCTGTGTGCCCGAGGCTGGAAAGGAAACCTCGCCCGAAGTTGGTGTGCTCAGACCCGCCAAGATCCGTAACATGGTCGTCTTGCCGGCTCCGTTGCGGCCCAGCAGCCCGATTACCTGTCCCGGCTGGACTTCCAAGTCCACGCCACGCAAGGCGGGGTAGTCGCCGAAGAACTTCGAAACGGCGCGAACTCGGATCGCAGGATCGCTCATCGGGAGGGCCGCTACCCTTCCGGCCCGGAACGGACCTCGCTGCTGCGTGGCGCGCCAGATGTAAGCAAGTGGGCGAATCCGAGCCCCAGGATCAGAATCGCCAAGCCAGTGATCCAAGCCAGTTCGCTCGCGATGGGAGCTGGCTCGATGCTGATCTGTGTCGGCCTAGACGAGGTCGCTGTCGATCCGCTACCAAACGCGCCTTGGCCGGTTACCGTGATGGCAACTGGTTCCGCGTCGGCTACGGAATAGATTGGAGCGTTGGTACTTGGCTCGTGTCCCAACGGACTGATACCCTCGCCTTCCACGTTCACGCCATCGGGCGTGGCGATGCGGGTTGCCAAGGACGGATACGTCGAGCGCAGGGTGAACTCCGACCCGTCCGCGTGCGGAAGCAGGTAAGCCAGGTTAATGCGGCTCTCTCCCGGCTTGAGCGGGAAATCAACCTTGTGGACGCCCGTCACATCGGTTGGCAGGGCGGTGCTGGTCAGGGGCATGCCTGCCGGGCCGACCCCGGACACTTGCACGATTCCCTCCGCGGCGTCCGGCAGGAAGAAGCGCAGGGTACCCGCCTCGCTGCTGTACGTTACCGGCGGGGAGGATTCATTGCGGAACACGTAGAGCTCTCGGACGATCATCTCGGCCTCGCCGGGCTCCAGGATCACGATGCGGTTATCAGGCTGAAGGCTTGCGTCGGCACTGGCTGAGTACACGGTGACCAAGACGGGCTCGGTCGCCGCTTCGCTGTCCAGGATCTCCGTGTAGCCGACTCCGTCCAGTTCGGTCCGGATCGCGCCCGCGTACGGCTGGCCCTCGGCGACAGGGGGAAGCTCCTTCTGGAAGACGAAGGCGCCATCGGCTCCCGACACGGTCTCCTCCAGGGGAGTCATTCCGCCTACGAAGCTGGAGAGCGTCAGCATGACCCCGGCGGCGGGCTCGCCGGTCGTGGCGTTGACGACAGTACCCTGGACACCGGCTGCCGCCGGCGTCGCGGCCCAACTCAGGACGGCGGCAGCCGCCACCGCCAAGTGAAGTCGGGTTTCACGCGAATCGCTAGCTGGCATCGCCACTGACCTTGTCGATCTCGGCTAGCACTCCAGCTAGTTCGGCCTGCAATTCGCGCTTGCTCTCCGCATAGTCGGATTCCGACATCTTGTTCATCTGGAACTCGCCTTGGAGATCCCTGAGGTTCTCGTAGATCGCGGCCTTGCGATCCTCCAGGTGCTGCGTCGGCGGAATTGGGTCATCCGGCCGGATATGTCCCGCCCGCACAACGAGAGGCAGACCGAATGCCACAAGGAGCATGACGATGGCAGCCGCGACGAACATTTATGTACCGGGCATGGCTGGCGCGCACCGCAGGCACTGCCGCGGCCTCAACCCTTGAGTCTATTCCAATTCGTCGAGATCTTCCTCGATTTGAGCCCGGTAGCGGTCCACGACTGCGTCCGGGACCGAGTCGGAGCGCGAGCGCGATACCGATACGGCGCGCCACCGCCTCACGACCCAGGGAATGATCGCCAGTCCCGCCAAGAGCGAGACAAAGGGCGCGATCCAGCCGACCATTCCAAAGCCTTCGCTGCGCGGCTGGACCCGCGTCTCGCCGCCGTACTTGGCGTACACGGCCTCAAGGATTTCCTCTTCTGGCTGGCCGGCTTCGAGCCCGGCTTCGATCTCCTTCAGGATCGGATCGCGGAAATGGCAGTTGAGCATGTTGCAACTGCCCACGGTGTAGCGGCAGCTGCACTGGCATGTGACGCGGTCACCGACCTCGCGCAACTTGGAGTAGGGCACAGCCGCGAGCGTGCTCGCCGGAACCGAGGCCAAGAGCAGGCTAATCGCCAGACGCCGCAACGGGTTGCTCCTTGAATTGTGTTGCCCGGATGCGTTCCGCGCGGCGGACGCGCTTGCTCGGAATCAATGCCACCAGCGTTCCTAGCACCAAGAGGAACGCCCCGATCCAGATCCAGTTCACCAAGGGGTTGATGTAGATTTGCACGATCGGGTTTGCGCCATCGTTCGACTGGCCCGCATAGACCACGTAGACATCTTCGCGGAGGCGATTGCGCACGTCGACCCGACTGGTTGGTTGGCTCGAGGCATGGTAGAACCGGCGCTCCGGCACCATGGTCTCGAGAAACTCGCCGTCCTTGGTAACGTCGATTGCCGCAACGGCGCGGAAATAATTGGGACTGTCCATTTCCGAGATGTTCTGCAGCTTGAACTCGTAACCGCCGACCTCGACGCTGTCCCCAACTGCCAGCTCTTGCTGGTGCACGATGTTGAAGGCGGCGCCTGCGAAGCCCACGAACATCAGCACGATCGCCAGGTGGACGAGGTAGCCGCCGTAGCGCCGCGTGTTGCGCCAGGTAAGCTCCACCAAGGCGGACGGCAGGGCCATCCCGAGCTTCCGCTGGATGACGCGGCCGCCCCGGTAGAACTCCATCAGGACCGTGAGCGTGACGAACGCACACAGGCTGAAGCAAACGGTCGCGTAGAAGTGTCGCATGCCGGTAGCGACCAAGACTGTCCCGCAGGCAATCGCGGCGAGGGCTGGCCACTGGAAGTTCCGGCGCAGGGATTCCAGTGAGGTCCGCCGCCACGCGAAGAGGGGGCCGACACCCGTCAGGAACAACAGGAACAGGGCGATCGGCACGTTGACCTTGTTGAAGAACGGTGCGCCGACCGTGACCTTGTTCCCGGTGAAGTACTCGCTGATCACCGGGAACAGCGTTCCCCACAAAACCGCGAAACAACTTGCCAGCAAGATGACGTTGTTGAACAGGAAGCTGGACTCGCGGGAAACGACGGATTCCAATTCCGCCTCGCTTCGCAGGTATTGCCGGCGACTGGCAATCAGATAGGCGGTGATGGCGATGCCAATGACCAAGTACCACACAAAATAGGTGCCAATCTCTGACTGGGCGAATGCGTGCACCGAACTGACCAAGCCGCCGCGCGTCATCATCGTTCCGAAAATGCAGAGAAAGAAAGTAGCCGAGATCAGGATGATGTTCCAGACCTTCATCATTCCCTTCTTTTCCTGCATCATCACCGAATGAAGGAAGGCCGTGCCGGTAATCCACGGCAGCAGCGATGCGTTCTCGACGGGGTCCCAGCCCCAGTAGCCGCCCCAGCCCAGCACCACATAGGCCCAGCGGGCTCCCAGCAGGATCCCGATGGATTGGAACAGCCAGGTCACCATGGTCCACACACGGGTCGTATGGATCCAGCGCTCGCCCGGCTGGCGCGTGATCAGCGAAGCCAGCGCGAATGCGAATGGCACCGTGAACCCGACGTAACCGAGGTACAGCATCGGAGGGTGGATGGCCATCATGGGGTGCTGGAGCAGGGGGTTGAGTCCCTGCCCGTCGGGAACGGCGGTGATCTGGGGGCCGGACATGATCACTTGGAAGGGATTTGCCTCGAACGCGACTAGGCCCAGGAAGAATGCCTGCGTGGCAGCCATAACCACGACCACGTACGAGATCAAATTGCGGTGCCTGATGCGGCCCGTGTAGACGGCTATGAACGAATAGGTTGCCGCGATCCAGCTCCAGAACAGGAGCGAGCCCTCCTGACCGCCCCACCATGCCGCGATCTTGTAAAGCAGGTCCAGGTCAGCATTCGATCGCGAGGCGACGTAGTTGAAGCTGAAATTGTCAGTGAGAATCGCGTGCAGCAGGATTGCCGACGCAGCGGTCGTCATCAGCCATGCGGCGAGCACCGCGCGCTGTGCGCTCAGTTCCAGAAAAGGATTGTGGCGGAGCTTTCCGGCGAGAGCGGCCACCACCGCGTAAGCGGACAGCACAAACGCTAGCAAGACAGCTAGGTAGCCTAAGTTTTCCATTGTGCCCTGAACAGTTCCTGACCCTTAGCTGCGGCGCACCGACGGCTCGCTCTGGAAGCCGCTAGTCCGTCGGATTGCTCGTTTCGGCACCGTATACAGGCGCGGCATCCGCCCCCGGCTCCGCTTCGTACTTCGAGGCGCACTTCGCTTGGATCTTGGTCGCCTCGAACTTCCCGTCGGCGCGCAGGAATCCGTCGCACAGTGCTTGCGCTTTGTCCCTGAACGTGTCTGGCAAGGGGTCCGCGCCCGTGTAGACGACATCAAGGACCTGGGCAGCTGCCATCGACTCGTCTTGTTGATGCAGGGTGAATTCGACAACGTCGGAAGTTCGCACGATCGAGCCGTCGGCGACATCTCCGCCGACCCGGATACGCTTGGAGCCCGCATTGTCCATTGCCATCAACTCCTCGAGAGTGACGTAATAGGTCGCGCTTTCCTTGACGCCGCTGACGCCCATCCAAGCGAGCGTTACCACGATCGCCGCGATGATGGCGACGAACTTCACTTGTTTCCTCACAGCTGCCTCCGGCTTTCATTATACGCACGCGGAATGGCTGAGCTCGAGATTTCTTCGACCGTGGCGGCCATGCCAGTCCGCCTGGCCGGCTGGTATACTGTGCGTGGCTTCCAGGGCTAGCTGGAAACTGTAGATCCAATGCAAACCAAGACACGGTGGCTCAGTCTCTGCGCGCTCGGGAGCATCGCCGTGGGCGCGGGCCTGTTCTGGGCCAGCCCATGGGTGCACGCGGCTTCCGAGCCAGCAAACAACCAGATCAAGGAGAGCTTTCGCATGCTCTCCGGCATTCTCGCCAAGGTCGAGGACAAGTACGCCGACGAAGTGGATGCCGATGCCGTGATGTTCAATGGCGCCATTCCCTACATGTTGCGGATGCTGGATCCGCATTCATCATTCTTCTCGCCGGATGCCTTCAAGCAGCTCCGCGACGATCAGAAGGGGCACTACGCCGGTGTTGGAATGCATATTGGCACTCGCGGTAGCGGCACGGTCGTGATTGCGCCTTTTCCGCGCACACCGGCTTATAGGGCCGGTTTGCGGCCCGGAGACGTGATCGTCGAGGTCGACGGGAAGAATGTCGAGAGCTTGACCGTCAATGAGGTTGCCCAGCGATTGCGCGGACAAGTCAACACCACGGTCTCGATTGGCATTGAGCGCCGAGGCGGCGACGACCTCATCGAGGTCCAAGTCACGCGGGCGCGCATTCCTCGGCCCAGCATCCCAATAGCATTCGAAATCAAACCGAAAGTCGGCTTCGTTCGCATCGATACATTCAACGAGAATACAGGCGACGAACTCGACAAGGCTCTGGCCGAGTTTAAGGTCGACGAACTCAAGGGTTTGGTGCTTGACTTGCGAGAGAACCGGGGAGGATTGCTGAGTGAGGGTGTCCGCGTGTCCGACCGGTTCTTGAAGAGAGGCCAGTCGATCGTTTCCCATCACGGCCGTTCCTCCCGGCAGCGGCTCTACGCGGCCCAGCGCGGCAATGGAGGCAATGTTTATCCAATGGTGGTGATGGTGAATTGCAATTCAGCCTCTGCCTCGGAAATCGTAGCTGGGGCGCTGCAGGACCACGACAGGGCGTTGGTCGTCGGGCACAACACGTTTGGCAAGGGCCTCGTGCAGACCGTCTTCACCCTTTCTCAGGCTTCTGGCCTGGCTCTAACCACTGCTCGTTATTACACGCCGAGCGGACGCCTTATCCAGCGGCGCTACGACGGTGTTTCAATGCTCGAATACTACAGCAATCCCTGCAGCGACGGGTACCGGCCTCAGAAAGAGGGCGTGCGCCTTACCGACAAGGGGCGCAGGGTGTTTGCAGGCGGCGGGATCGCCCCGGATGTCGAGTTGGAGGAACAACGGCTGAATGATTTCCAATGGCTGCTGACCAGGCGTTACGCGATTGACACTTTTGCCCAGGATTACAGTCGCGAGCATCCTGAACTGCCCAAAGGATGGGATGTTTCGGAAGAAGTGATGGAAGGGTTCCGCCAGTTCATGCGCAGTGAGGAAATCGAGTTCGAGGAAGCCGATTTCGATGCCAATCTGGACTACATCAGGCGCTACATCAAGCGCGCGATCTACAATTCGGCATTCGACGTCGAAGAGGGCCAGCGTGTGTATTACGAGCTGGATCCCGATGTTCAGGCCGCGATCGAGGCCTTGCCGCGTGCGCAGCAACTCTTGGATCAAGCCGGGAGCTTGGTTGCGTCAAGCGACTGGATTCAGTAGTAGCGTCCCAACACGGGACTCAAGCCGTTCGGCGTTGCATCGCGTTTCCGGATTCCTGCACCTGCTCGATGCCGGTCCGAATCCGTCGCGCTGACCCGGCGCGGATTGCGCCGCGACCGGTTTTGCAACTCCCAGATATCTTTGCTAGAGTGTAGCCGCGCGGGCGTCGCGCTGTTGCGGGCCCCTAGGCCTCCAAGCCATCTATGCTCGCCTGTCCCGGCTGCACGGGCGCGCTCTGTCTGCGCAGGAGGATCTACGGAATGAATATGCCCGCTTCCGCGAAGCTAGTTGCAGAATTGATGGAGTCGAACGAAGAGTTTCGGAAACTGAAGCGACAACACACAGAGTACGAACGGCGGCTCAACGAACTAGGGGAACGCCGTTACCCGTCCCAGGAGGAGCAGACCGAGGAGGCCCGCCTTAAGAAGCTCAAGCTGCGATTGAAAGACCAGATGTCGAGCATCGTCGCCCAACGCGCGGCGCAGGCTCAATGACCCCTGCCTGGCTCGCGCGGGCTGAAAGCCAATGGTGAAGGATGGCTGGGTCTACGGTCTGGCATTCGGGGCGGCGGCACTAGCCAGCGGTCTGCTTCTGCAGCCTTGGTCCGCAGTTCCGCTTGCGGCGGCAGGCGTCTTCTGCCTGTATTTCTTTCGCGACCCGGAGCGAGTCATCCCGCCCGGGCCAGTCTGCGTCTCACCAGCGGATGGCAAAGTGGTGCAAGTGCGCCAAGAGGCCGAGGGCCGCACGCGAGTTAGCATTTTCCTTAGCATCTTCGACGTTCACGTGAACCGCGCTCCGGTTGCCGGGCGTGTCCGATCGGTGCGCTATACGCCGGGCGGCTTCCGCATGGCCCACATGGAAGCGGCATCGGTAAAGAATGAGCGCAATACACTAGTCATTGAAGAGCGGGACAGCGGCTTGGTATTGGAGACGAAGCAGATCGCCGGGTTGATTGCGCGACGGATCGTATGCCGCAAGCAGGAAGGGGACAGCGTGGAGAAGGGCGAGCGCTTCGGCCTGATCAAGTTCGGGTCGCGGGTGGACATCGTGCTTGGACCTGAATGGCGCCTTGCCGTCCACCGTGGCGACCGGGTTTCCGGCGGAAGTTCCGTGATCGCTAGTCTTGAAGCAGGAGAGCGCGATGCGAATTCGCCGTAAGCAACGCACGAACCGGAGTTTGGCTCTGCCCACAATGTTTACCGTGGGCACGATGTTCTGCGGCTACTACACGCTCGTGCAGACACTGAAGGCCGTAGCTCTGCCCGCGAGTCGCGCGGCCGAAGCTGCACTGCTACTCGATTACGCTGCAATCTCGATCGGGATCGCCATGCTTACCGACGGCTTGGACGGCCGGATCGCGAGGATTACAAGGTCCACGAGCGAGTTCGGAGGGGAACTCGATTCGTTGGCCGACTGCGTTACGTTCGGGGCTGCGCCGGCATTGCTCGCTTACGCCTGGGGCATGCGGGGAGCACTTCCCACGAGCGGCTCGCCGCTCTTGGAATTGCTTCCCCCGCTTGGGTACTTCTGCACATTCCTCTACCTCACCTGCGCTGCCGCTCGGCTGGCCCGATTCAATGTCCAGAAAGATCCGCTGCCGAAGAACCCGGGCCTGGCGCACAGGAGATATTTCGTCGGCATGCCGACCCCTCCCTGTGCCGGGCTGCTCGGGGCGTTCGTGCATTTCTCTGAAGGCTACCCGATCCAGAACTGGTGGCCCGGCGGGGTGCTGTGGTGCATGCTCATGGCAAGCCTTGGGTTCCTCATGATTTCGGGCTGGCGGTATCGGAGCTTCAAGGAACTGGCATTCCAAAATGCGCCGGCTCTAGGAGTTGTGTTCTCTGCTAGCTTGATCTTCTTGGTCTGGAACTTCTCAAGGCCCGTACTGCTGACGATGGCCTCAGCATTTGCCGTCAGTGGAGTGCTGATCCGCGTGGCGAGCCTATTCGGCAAGCCAGTCCCGGAACTTGAAACGGCGGAAGCCTCGGAGGGGCCGCAAGCGCAGTAGTAGCGTTCGGCTTGCTAGAGCGATTGGATACCGTCCGTAGCAGGCTGGGAGCAGTTCCGGTAGCGGTGTTGGCTTTGCTGGCCTGCTGCGGAGCGTGCGGCTATCGGCCCGTCGGCACAGTCGACATCCTTCCCACGAGGATTCGCACGATATCTGTGCCGGCATTCGAGAACGAGACTTCCGAGTTCAAGGTCGAGCAGTACCTGACGCAGGCCGTGGTGAGGGAGATCCTGGCCCGCACACGATACCGCGTAATCGCCGACGATGCGCATGCCGACGCGACGTTGCGAGGGACGGTCGTGCTGTTCGACGCGATTCCGCAGAATTTCGATCCCAGGACCGGTCGCGCCACAAGCGTGTTGACGATCACAAGAGTTCATGTGGCACTGTATGACCTCAAGGACGACAAGGAACTCTATCTCAACCCGGACCTTGCTCATCGCGAGACTCACGAAGTCAGCGCCGATCCGAACGCCTACGTTAACGAAAGGGACGTTGCCCTCCAGCGAGCGAGCCGTACGATGGCAGCGACACTCGTATCGGCAGTTCTGTCGGGATTTTGATGGCCTGCGCCCTTGCGACGACGAGACTGGACAGCTAGAGCGCATCGATGCGATCCTCTCGGAGGGGTCTTCGCGATGTGAGTCGGCAGGTGCTTCCGCTCGCCGAGATGCGCAAGCCCGGAGTCTGGCTGATTTCGCGGAGCGTCGCTTCCGGCGTGGATTGCATGCATCCGACCCTAATTGGGGATAGGCTAAATGGTTAGGTATGCGCTGTTCTACCTGGGGCTTGCGATGAAGGCCGGCTCGCACATCGGCCGGAGCCCGGCCGTGGTGATCCACCGTCCCGATCCCGCCGCGGCGGTGCCTGGGGATCCAGTGCGAGCGTCCCGTCGCGCCGTTGCGGCGAGCTTGCAGACTGGGCAGCTATAGGAAATGCTCGGAAACGCGCGGCGGCTCGATAATTTCGCACGCTGGATTCGTGTAGCATTCCATGTCGGGCCGTCTCCCGGACACGGCTGGATCATCGTCTCGATCGGCGCGTGCTGCATGACATTGGTCCTGCTGGCTGTGCTCCAATTCTCTTGGATTGGCGAAGTCAACGAGGCTCAACGGCTGACGACGACGCGGACGCTGGATAGCTCCCTGCGCCTCTTCAACCGTAATCTCCAGCTCGATGTTGCTCACCTCTTGACGGTCTTCCGATCCAATGCCGGTGGACCGGGCTTGAACCGCTTCAGTCAGCTTCTCGAACAGTACTATCTTTGGCAACGATCGTCTGCGCATGGCCCGGCGATCAGACGGATGCTTGTCTATCGCACCCCGCGACGGCGACCCGGCGATCTCACCGAATTGTCGATCGAGTCAGGACAACCGCTTGCTGTTGACTGGGGAGAAGGTCTGGTCGACCTGCGACGCGAACTGGATGGCATGGGGTTCCGGCCCGGCCGGGGGATGCCGGAGCGTTGGCGGGAATCATGGATATTCTTCCCGAGGTTTATGGCACTAGCGCGCCCGATCGTCGACGAGGCTCCATTGCCGCACGACGAGGATTCAACAGTCAGCCATGCTGGCTTTCTGATCCTGCAACTGGACTGGGACTACGTAGCCGAGCGGCTCCTTCCGCAGATGATGCTCGAGTACTTCACCGGGCCCAGGCGCGAACCGCTGTACGACGTTGCTCTATCGCTGGACAGCGACACCTATTACATGTTCCGGGCCACCGACGCCGCGGGCAGTCAAGCGGAAGCGAATTCGCAAGCGTCCCTCCAAGCCGGGTTTTTGCTGATGCGGTCTGCCGATGCGACGGGCCCCTCTTGGCTAGGTGCAGCCGATGCAAGTCGGCCGCTGCTGCTGTCAACGAGCACGGTGACGCCTGCGTTGGCGCGGCGCGGCGTCACGCAAAGGATATCCTTGGGACTCTCTCCTGCAACACTCCAAGTCGTTGGGCCTCAGCCGCCGCTCGACGACCCGGCTCCTGACTTTGAGGCAACGAGGCCCGGCGCGGAACCGCTCTTGTCCGCAGATTTTCCGTTTGCCGTGGAGCGGCTCCGCGCTTTCATCGCTGGCGAGGGGCCCTTCAATTTGGTGCTCTCGGCCCGACATGTCGACGGCTCTCTGCAGCAGGTTGTGTCTCGCCAATACCTGCGCAGTCTGTCGATGGCATTCGGAGTCCTATTCGTGCTCGCCGCCGCTATGGGCTTGGCCGTGCTATCGGCAAGGAGAGCCGCACGCTTGGCAGATCTGCGGATGGACTTCGTGGCGGGCGTCTCTCACGAATTGCGCACGCCACTGTCTGTGATTCGCATGATCGGAGAGAACATGGCCGACGGATTGCTTGGGTCCGGGAAAAAGGCGCGTCAGTACGGCGGCCTGTTGCGGGACTACGCACAGCGCCTTAGCCAGATGGTCGAGCATACTCTGCAGCTCGCCACCATTGAATCGGGCCACAACACCTACGAACTCGAGATACTGGACGTTTCAGAAGTTGTGGACGGCGTCTTGGTGGATGCGCAGCCCCTGATCGAAGACGCGGGTTTCGTCCTCGAGCGGATCGATGCGGACGATCTCCCGGACGTTCAAGCGGACGAGGTCGCGCTTCGGCAAAGCCTTGGGAACCTGCTCAGCAATGCCATCAAGTACGGCCACCCCGGACGGTGGATCCGGCTGGAGACAGCCGTGGCCGAGACCTCCGGCGGTAGGGAGATGCAAATCCGGGTCCATGACCGCGGGACCGGGGTCCCGCCGGAGGAACTGAGCAGCATCTTCGCTCCCTACTATCGCGGCCAGAAGGACGGCAAGGTGCGGATTCCGGGGTCCGGGCTGGGACTGAAGCTAGCGCGCGAGATGGTCCGGGGAATGGGCGGAGACCTAACCGTCAAGAGCGAAGTTGGTCAAGGCAGCACGTTTACAGTCCATCTTCCTCTATAGTAAGAATGCATAGATGGCAGAACGCATCCTGCTCGTAGAGGACGAGGCCGGCCTGCTGGTCACGCTGGAGGACCGCCTGCATTCCGCCGGCTACGACGTGGACGCCGTTGCCGACGGTCGCGAAGGGCTCGATTGCGCCCTGAAGAAGGAACTCGACCTGATCGTCCTCGATATCATGCTCCCTTCGATGGACGGTGTCGAGGTTTGCCGCGAGCTGCGATCCCGGGGTGTGTCGACGCCGGTCTTGATGCTCACTGCCAAGGCCCAGCTCGAGAACAAGCTGGATGCTTTCGAGCAGGGCGCCGACGACTACCTCACCAAGCCGTTCGATGTGGCCGAGTTGCTTGCCCGCGTGAAGGCACTGCTGCGACGTCGCACGGAGCCGATCGCGGGAAAGCCGACACTCGAGTTCGGACGCAACTGCCTCGATACGCACCTAACCGAAGTCCGTCGCGACGGTGTGCGGTTGCCGCTATCGGTGAAGGAGTTCAACCTGCTCCACTACTTCCTGAAGCATCCGGGTGAGACGCTGTCGCGGGAAGTACTGCTGCGGGACGTTTGGCGTTATCCGGAACCCCACGCGACTAGGACCGTCGATGTGCACATTGGTTGGCTGCGTCAGAAAATCGAGGACAATCCGAAGAAGCCACGCTGGATTCGGACTGTGCATGGCCGGGGATACCGGTTCGTGCCCGACCAATAGGGGGTGTCCAGGCTTCGGCGCTCGAGGTTCGGGTTTGCACCCAGTTGCACCCAATCTTGCTTGACCTTCCTCATGTTTGCCCAGTACAATGCGAAGTAGGGTCGCCTTGCAATTGCCTGAGGCCTGAGGCGAATCGCTGCATGCTCAACCAGCACCTAGTCGCATGCGGGTTCTGCTCGGCTGGGACGTCCTGCGGGGACGCCCTCGGGCCTTGGTCCCGGATTCCCGGCCACTGCCCCTGCGACATTGCCCCCTCCGTTGTCGCTAGCTGCGGCGCGATTATTCTCGTCGCTGTAGCGGGCCCGGTTGAGCCTCCTTCAAATCTGTGTTGATGAGGCCGCCGACCGGGGCTAGCATTCAAGGTCGGGGGCTGGTTTTCGCTTGTCCCCAGAATCAAAAATGATGGTTGCGAGGGAACAAGAAAGCGAGGGACTCCCACCATGGCATTGCTGAGCGGAGCGCAAATCCTGATCGAGAGCCTGGCCCGCGAAGGGACGGAGACGGTCTTCGGCTATCCAGGCGGAGTGACGCTGCCGATCTACGACGTCTTGTACGACCACCCCCTGCGTCACGTGCTTGTGCGGCATGAACAAAACGCTGCGTTTGCAGCCCAGGGCTATGCTCGCGCCACCGGCAAGGCGGGAGTCTGCATGGCTACTTCCGGACCTGGTGCGACGAATCTAACCACGGGCCTCGTCGACGCCCTGATGGACTCCATTCCCGTGGTCGCGATCACCGGCCAGGTGCCGCAGGCACTCATCGGACGGGACGCTTTCCAGGAAGCCGACACGTTCGGCATTTCGCGATCGGCGACCAAGCACAATTACTTGGTCAAGGACATCGGCGAACTCGCCCAGACGATTCACGAAGCCTTCTACATCGCGACGAGCGGACGCCAAGGCCCGGTGTTGGTTGACATCACCAAGGACGTGTTGCTGGCAAAGGCACCGTTCGATAGCGCGCAGCAGATGACGGGGCTGCGCGGCTACCGTCTCGATTGCGAGCCGGACTCGGAGGAGGTCGAGCAGGCTCTCGAGTTCCTCTGGAGCGCCAAGCGGCCGTACATCTACGCCGGAGGCGGCATTGTGTCCTCCGATGCGAGTCCCGAGATCGTGCGCTTCTCGGAGTTGCTGGAAGCCCCGCTAGCGCACACCGTCATGGGCCTCGGTGCCATGTCGACCGGGCATCCGAATTTCATTTCCATGCTCGGGATGCATGGTAGCTACGCGGCCAACATGGGCGTGACCCAGTGCGATGCCTTGATCGGTGTTGGCGTGCGATTCGATGATCGCGTGACCGGCCGCCTGGATGCCTTCGCACCCGATGCGAAAGTGCTGCATGTCGACATCGATCCTGCCGAGATCAACAAGAACCGGCGCGCGGATATCGGCGTGGTCGGTGACGCCAAGAAAGTGCTTGCCAGGCTCAACGAACGTCTCGAGGCCACTAGGAACACTCGCGGCCGGGACCTGCACGCGGAGCGCCTCGCTTGGTTGGATCACATCCACCGGATGAAGCGCGAGCATCCGTTCCGCTACGAGCCATCTGACACTGAGATCAAGCCCCAATTGCTGATGGAGAAGCTCGACCGGATAGGCGGGGGCGAGGCTATTGTGACGGTGGATGTTGGCCAGCACCAGATGTGGGCGGCGCAGTACCTGCGATTCAACAAGCCCAGGCTCTGGCAGTCGTCCAGTGGTCTGGGGTCAATGGGATTCGGGCTTCCCGCAGCGGTCGGCGCGAAATTCGCTTGTCCCGACAAGACCGTCATCTCAATAGTTGGTGACGGTGGGTTCATGATGGCGATGCCGGAACTCGGCACGATTGCTTCGAACCAACTCCCGATCAAGATCATCGTAATGAACAACAACACTCTCGGCATGGTGCGTCAGTGGCAGGAGTTGTTCTATGCCAAGCGCTACAGCGAGATTGATATCGCCTCGTTCCCCGACGCCTCGCTACTGGCCGCGGCATTCGGAATCGGAGGGTCAACTGTGAGCAAGCCGGAGCATCTCGACGAGGCGCTTCAGCACGCTTTCTCCGAGCCGGGCCCTTACTTGCTCAACGTTCAGGTCACTCCCGACGAGTGTGTCTACCCGATGGTGCCCGCTGGCGGCGCGGTGAGCGAGATGATCCTGCAGCCGGTGTCCGAGCCCGCCGAGGCAGTGGCCGGCGACTAGCCAGGAGCGTACGACAATGTCCCAACTAATCTCGTTGCTTGTGGAGAACAAGCCCGGTGCCCTGATGCGGGTGGCTGGCGTGCTCACCTCCCGCGGCTACAACATCGAAAGCCTGACCGTGGCCAGGACGATTGATCCCACGCTTTCCACAATGACTATCGTTGCCGCTGTCGGCGACAATGGCAGGGAGCTGCTGATCAAGCAGATTTCCCGCTTGGTCAATGTCCTCAAGGCCGTGGACCTGACCGACTCGCAAGCTGTGCGCAGGGAACTCGCCTTGATCAAGATTGACGTCGAAGAGGACAAGCGAGCCTCCCTGCTGAAGGAAGCCGAGATTTTCCGCGCCCGCGTCGTGGACGCCTCGCCTACCTCCTACACACTCGAGGTCACTGGCTCGCCGGAGAAGCTCAACGCGCTGATTTCCTTGCTGCGCTCCTACGGGGATCTTGAAATGGTTCGTTCCGGCGCGATGGCGATGGCGCGCGCGAAGCATAACAAGCTCCCAGTGCCGCGCTACAGCGAGTCCGCGCTATCGGAACCCTAGCAACCCGCTGCGGTCGTGCCGACCGCACTGATACCCACTTGGAAAGGAACATTCAAACCCAATGCCCGCAACAATCTACTACGAGTCGGACGGTGATCTCGACCTGCTGAAAGGGAAGAAAATCGCCATCATCGGCTACGGTAGCCAAGGCCACGCCCACGCACTCAACCTGCTGGAGAGCGGGCTGGACGTCGTCGTCGGCCTTTACGAAGGTTCCAAGTCCTGGCCCAAGGCGGAAAGGGCGGGCTTGGAAGTGCTTACCGTGGAGGACGCCACCAGAGCTGCCCAGGTGATCATGATCCTGCTGCCGGACCACATCCAGCCGGATCTCTACAAGCGCGAGATCGAGCCCAATCTCGATCCTGGCGACACCCTGATGTTCGCCCACGGATTCGCGATTCATTGGAAAGAGATCACGCCACCCCCCGGCGTCGATGTCTCGATGATCGCGCCGAAGGCCCCGGGGCATCGCGTGCGCGAACTCTTCGTCGAGGGTGTCGGTGTGCCGGGCTTGGTTGCGGTTGCCCAGGATGTTTCCGGACACGCCAAGCAGCAGGCACTGGCTTACGCGCTGGGTCTGGGATGCCTGAAGGCCGGAGTGATCGAAACGACTTTCAAGGAGGAGACCGAGAGCGACCTTTTTGGCGAGCAGGCCGTCCTTTGCGGCGGTTGCGCCGAGTTGATCCGCGCTGGCTTCCAAACCCTCGTGGATGCAGGCTACCAGCCGGAGATTGCATACTTCGAGTGCCTCCACGAGCTGAAACTGATCGTAGATCTGATCTACGAGGGCGGTCTCAGCTACATGCGCTACTCGGTCTCTGACACCGCCGAATACGGTGACTACACCCGCGGCAAGCGAGTCATTGACCCGGCTGTGAGGGAGCGCATGAAGGAGATCCTCGCGGAAATCCAGTCCGGTGAATTCGCCAAGCAGTGGATGGACGAGAACCGTGCGGGCCGCGAGAAATTCCTTTCGATGCGGGCCGCGCAGGAGAGTCAGTTGATCGAGCAGGTCGGCGGGGGACTGCGGGCCATGATGCCATTCCTCAAGAAGGAGAAGCCTGATTCGGTGCCGCTGGCCCCGTCGTCGGAGGGGTAACGGAAGAGCGGGGGGTTCATGCAGATCCTGGTCTACGACACGACGCTCAGGGACGGCACGCAGGGTGAGAACGTCGCATTCTCTGTCGCCGACAAGCTGGCGATTGCAAGCAAGCTGGACGAGCTAGGCGTCACGTACATCGAGGGCGGCTGGCCGGGCTCGAATCCGCGTGACGCCGAGTTCTTCGCACAAGCCAAGAATGAGCTTCGCCTGGTGCAGGCACGGCTGGTCGCATTTGGGTCCACGCGCCATGTGGACAACCTCGTCGAGGACGATCCGAACGTGCGGATGCTGGCCGAGTCCGGTACTCCGACGGTGGCGATCTTTGGCAAGAGCTGGAAGCTGCACACGGAGCGCGCACTCCGTGTGAGCGAGCAGCAGAACCTGGAGATGATCCACTCGACCGTCGCCTACCTCAAGTCGATTGGGCGCGAGGTTGTCTACGACGCCGAGCACTTCTTTGATGGCTACCGGACGGACCGCGACTTTGCCTTCCGCACTCTCGAGGCGGCGCAGACTGCGGGAGCTGACTGCTTGGTGCTTTGCGATACCAACGGAGGCACGCTCACATCGCGGCTGGGTGAGATCGTCGAGGATGTCCGCAAGAACTTTGATGGCGTGATCGGCATTCACACGCACAATGATTCCGACGTAGCGGTTGCCAACGCCATTGCAGCTGTTGAACTCGGAGCGACCCACGTTCAAGGCACGATGAACGGCTACGGGGAGCGTTGCGGCAACTGCAACCTGATCGCGACGATCTGTGACCTCGAACTGAAGCTGGGCCATACAGTGCTCGGCCCCGAGAATGTGACGAAGCTCACCTCGTTTGCCAACTACATCGCGGACATGGCGAACCTGCCACTCGCTAACGGAGCCGCTTTCGTGGGCAAGAGCGCCTTCGCGCACAAGGGCGGCATCCATGTGAGCGCCGTGCTGCGAGATGCCGAGACCTACGAGCATGTGGGTCCCGAGTCCGTTGGCAACAACCGCCGCGTGCTGGTAAGCGACCTGTCCGGGCGTAGCAATATCGTGTTCAAGCTCCACGAGAAGGGCTGGGACGACCTGCTAGGGGCCGATGGTCGCAAGCGCGTCTTGGATCGCATCAAGCAACTGGAGTACGAGGGCTACGAACTAGAATCGGCGGACGGATCGTTCGAACTTCTGATTCGCCAAGCGCTTGCGCACGAGCAAGACTTCTTCCGTCTCGAAGGCATGGACATGTCGATTCGCAAGCGCGGGCGGGATCATTCCGAGTGCGAAGTAAGCATGACCGTTTCAACGCCAGCCGGCACGGAGCAGGCCCAGGTTGCCGCTTCCGGACCGTTCGATGCCATGGCCGGAGCCCTTCGGCGCTGCCTGTCGAGTGCCTATCCGGCAGTAGCGGACATTCGCCTGGTGGATTACAAGGTGCGTGTGTTGAACCCTGGCAAAGGCACGGCGGCCAAAGTGCGGGTTCTGATCAACTGGACGGATCACAAGACCCACTGGACGACCGTCGGCGTCTCTGACGACGTGCTCGAAGCCAGTTGGAATGCCCTTTGCGACTCCGTACGGCTCGAACTGCTGCGGCTCGAGCAGCCGCTGCCTGTCGCGGCCGGCCGGACGGCATAGGACAGTCTGGCCCGTCAGTCGCGCTGCGCCCGTAGGAGGGCGTCGCGGCGAGTGCGGATATCGTGTAGACGCTTGGCTATGCGCTCCTCGACGCCGCGGTCCGTTGGCTCGTAGTACCGCTTTCCTTCCATCCCCTCTGGCATGCACGACATACCGACGATGGCCTCCGGCTGCCCGTGAGCGTGTTGGTAGCCCTTTCCGTAGCCTAGTTTCCGCATCAGGCCAGTGGGTGCGTTGCGCAGGTGTAGCGGGACGGTGGGCGCGGGGCCGTGACGAATGTCCCGGCGGGCGATGCCCAAACCCTTGTAGACGGCATCCGACTTCGGCGCGACGGCGAGGTAGACAGCCACTTCGGCTAAGAAGAGATCGCCCTCGGGTTCTCCGACCAATCGGAAGGCATCAACCGCGGCCATGGCCGTCTCGACTGCGCGCGGGTCCGCGAGGCCGATGTCCTCGGCGGCCATCCGAACGAGCCGCCTTCCGATATACAGCCGGTCTTCGCCTGCTTCCAGCATGCATGCGAGCCAGTACAGCGCGGCGTCCGGATCGCTTGACCGAACCGACTTGTGGAGGGCCGAGATGACATTGAAGTGGTCGTCGCCGTTCTTGTCGTAGCGCGGGAGCCGGGTCTGCAGCACTTCTTCAAGCAGCGCTTCCGTTGCTGGCTGGCGTTCGGCGGCGTCGGCCAGGGCCTCGATCGCGAGTAGCGCGATGCGCGCGTCGCCTCCCGCGAAAACAGCAATTCGATTCAGGAGGGAGACTGGGATTTCCGCCTCGCGGCTTGCCAGACCGCGCTCCGAATCGGACAGTGCCACTTGCTGCAAGTGGACCAGTGCTTCCGTGTCGAGCGGCTCGAGAGTGAAGACCGTGGTGCGGGACAGCAGTGCCGCGATAACCTCGAACGACGGATTCTCTGTCGTCGCTCCGATCAGGATGATGTCCCCTCGCTCGACATAGGGCAGGAATGCATCCTGCTGGGCCTTGTTGAAGCGATGGATCTCGTCTACGAACACGATCGTGCGGTTTCCGACCTGACGGAGCATCTGGGCCTCGACGAGAACGGACTTGACGTCCTTGATGCTGCTCATGACTCCGCTGAACGATATGAATTCGCAGCGGGTCGCCTTGGCGATGATGCGCGCCAGCGAAGTCTTCCCCACCCCAGGGGGGCCCCAGAAAATCATTGAACCGAGATCGTCGGACTCGATGCGATGCCGGAGCGGCTTGCCTTCGGCCAGCAGGTGCTCCTGCCCGACGAATTCATCCAGCGTCCGGGGCCGCATCCGTTCCGGCAGCGGCCGGCCGCTGCCGCGTTCTCCCTCCGGCGCTGTCTCGAACAGGTTCACGGGCGCAGCTTCCTTCTTGCGTGCTCGTACAAGATAACCGTCGCCGCCGCGGCAGCGTTCAACGATTCAACCGACTGTGTAGGGATCGCAATCGGCGTGGCCTTTGCGCGGAGCTTGGGTGCGATGCCATGCGTTTCGGAGCCGATGATCACCGTCCCTGCGTTGGTCAGGTCGGCATCGAGCAGCGACACGCCCTCATTGGCATCTGCGGCGAATAGGCGCTCCCCGCGGCTTTCCGCAAGTTCGAGGAAGTGGTCCGCGTCGATGCCAGCCAGGAAGGGCAGGCGGAAGAGCGATCCAGCCGCAGCCCGCAGCGTCTTCGGGTTCGTGGGCGCCGCTGACCCTTTCAGGAATATGATGCCGGACGCACCGAACGCCTCTGCCGACCGGACGATCGCGCCGGCGTTGCCAGGATCCTGCACGCCGTCCAGCACGAGTGTCATTCCGGAGAACACGACTTCGGCATTCGATTCCGGAAGTCTGACCAGGGCCAGGACGCCCTGCGGGCTTGCGGTCGACGAGGCTTCGGCGAATAGCTTGTCGGCAATGCGGTGCAGCGGAATTCGCCGGTGGGGTGGCATGCGGGCAGCTACTCCTTCATACGAGCGCTCGCTCGCGAAGACGCGCTCGATCTCGATTCCAGCTTGAAGCGCCTCCTTGAGCAGATGCGGTGACTCTGCGAGAGCGCAGCCGCGCGCCGTGACGCCGCCACGCGTAGCGGCCTGCCGTAGCTGGCGGAGCAACGGATTGCCCCGGCTCGTGATTGTTTCGAATAATGCTGCCATCTTGCCCTCGCCGTGCTGGTACCCGGATTCCAGCGTAGTATGTTATGCGGTGTCGATTTGCGAGCGAGTGCCGGTGAGCGGTCGGCAGCCATCCGCGGACGCGGTCGGGCGCGCAGCTGAGATGATCCGACGAGGCCAAGTGATCGCTGCACCGACCGACACTTTATACGGATTGCTGGCAGACGCGACCGACCGGCGGGCGGTGCGCAGGCTGTTTCGAGTCAAGGGCCGCCCCGAAAGCAAGCCGATCCTCTTGCTGATCGACTCGCTGGCGCGCCTCGAGCGGATTGTCAGCTGTCGGCCTCGAGCGTTTGCGCCGCTGGCCGCACGGTTTTGGCCGGGTCCCTTGACGCTCGTACTTCCCGCGCGCGACGAGGTGCCGGATGAGGTGACCGCGGGGACTGGCACCGTGGCCGTGCGGCTGCCTCGCTCTGCCTTGATCCGCGCCCTCGGGCGCCGAGCCAATTGCCCGCTGACGGGGACAAGCGCGAACCGCTCGGGTCGGGCAGGCGCTCGCTCTGCCGACGAGGTGGTCGCGCAATTGGGCAATCGCTTGCCACTAGTGCTGGACGCGGGACGAACGGGGCATTCCCGCCCGTCGACGATCTTGAGCCTGGTCACGAGCAGGCCCCGTATCTTGCGGGCGGGACCGATCGGAGCCGCTGAGATCGAGCGTGCATTGCGGGGTGCCAGTACGCTTTGGGGATAACCATTCGGCTTCGAATTCGCCTATATGTTCAAGCCCAGGGAGGGCTTGCACAATGATTTCCAGACGAGCGTTCGCATGCGCCGTGCCACTTGCCGCCGTTTCGATCGGAAGGCTCCGGGCCGCCGGTGTGGACGGCAAGTGGGAGGCCGAGGTCCAAGGCCCGCAGGGCCCGATGGTCATGAAGTTCAACCTGAAAGCGGATGGCGAGGCTCTAACCGGCACCGTCGGCAGCGAGGCGATGGGGAATTCCGATATTCAGGACGGCAAGATTTCAGGCGACGCTGTCTCGTTTGTCCAAGTGGTCACGCGGGGCAACCGCGAGATCCGCCTCCAGTACGACGGCAAGCTCATGGGCGACAGCCTCGAACTGACCCGCTCGATGGCTCGGCCAGCCGGCGCGGGCCGTGCCGCTGGTGGTCGAGGCCAGGGCGGAGCCCCTGCCGGCGGCGCGGGCGGTCAGCGTGGCCAAGGCGGTGCCGCAGGTGGTCAGCGTGGCCAAGGCGGTGCCGCAGGTGGTCAGCGTGGCCAAGGCGGTGCCGCAGGTGGTGGCGGCCAAGCAGCGGGAGCTCGCCGCAGCGGCGGCATGGGCGCTCGTGTGACGTTCACCGCGAAACGAGTCGGGTAGAATCTTCCCGCCAGCGCCCCGGTCATCCGGCTCTGTCAGGTCGGGCGACCGGGGCGGCCTTTTATTGGCCCGTCCCGCTCAGCGGCTGTATGTCACCCAGCACTGCGCCGCGACTCAGCGGATCGATGGCACCGCAATGGATTTCCTAACGTCAGCTGCTTACGGAGCGATCATCCTGCTGGTGCTGTTGAATGCGTGGATTACATCGCGGCTCGATGTTGACGTTCGTCGGGACGACGACCATCCGAGGTGATGGAGGCGGCGTACCAGCATTGGCCGATCCTAGTCTCCGTAGGGGGCTATCTGGCAGTCTGCCTCGGAATCGGCTGGTATTTCCAGCGACGGGCGGCTCGCGGGGTTGACGAATTCTACGTCGCCAAGCGAAGCGTGCCAGGGTGGGTGGTCTCCCTGGCTTTCTTTTCGACGTTTGCCAGCACAAATACCTACATCGGCCAAGCTGGCCAGTCCTTCGCGTCCGGGCTGAGCTGGGCGTGGGTCGGCGTAATCTGGACTGTTTTCTGCATGGTCTCGTGGCTTCTGCTGGGGCCGCGCCTCCGCAACCAAACCGTCGGCCTCAAGTCACTCACGATCCCCGACTATTTCGACTTCCGCTACAAGAGCCCCCTGTCGAAACCGACAAGGGTGCTATCGGCGATCACGATCCTGTTCGCGACGCTCTGGTACATGGCCGGCATTGCCAAGGGCTGTGCGCACCTGCTCGAAACAGTCCTGGGAATGCCTTATGCCTGGGGGGTCATCGCGATCCTCGGTTTCACTTGCGTCTACACGGTGATGGGCGGGATGTTCGGCGTGCTTTGGACCGATGCGGTGCAAGGCATCATGATGCTGGCTGTTGCGCTCGTCATGGCGGCGATCCCTTTCGTTTACGCCGGAGGCGTGGGACCGCTGTTCGATCGATTGGCGGACGTGTCCCATGTCACGGCCAGCGGGGACCCGATTGGCGATGGCCTGTTGCGGTTCGGCACGCTGGTATCGTTCACCTATATCCTCGGAATCGGCCTGTCGGTCGGAATGAAGCAGATCGCCGAGCCGAGGTGCTTGATCCGCTTCTACTCGGTTGACAGTTCTGCAGGCATGCGCTTTGCAATGATCTGGACGCCGATCTTTCTCGGTGTCTCACTTGTGTGTGTGATGGGTCTTGGCGCGCTGGTGCATGCAATGGCGGATGACCAGGAGGCGGCGTACTTGATCCGCAACACGGACGAGGTTGTCGGGTTCATGCTGTCCAAGTTCGGCAATCCGGCCGTGTCCGCGATCTGCATTACGGGCCTGTTCGCTGCCGGGATGTCCTCGCTGGCGTCGGTCATGCTGATTGTCGGCACTGCGGCGGTGGGAGACATTTGGAACCTATGGAGGCCCTTGGGCACGCGCTCGACAGTGCGGTGGACGAAGGTGGCGATCGTGTTATACACCTTGGTCGTCTTCGTCGTCACGATCTTCCCTCCAGCCGGAGTTGTCGAACTGACAAGCTTCTCCGGGGCGGTCTTCGCGGCGGGCTTTTTCCCGGCGGTGTTCGGCGGGCTGTACCTGCGGTGGGGTACCGGCCACGGTGCGTTCTGGTCAATGCTCGTCGGGATGGCTGTTTCGGTCGGGTGGCGGTTCCTAGTGCGCTTCCAGGTTGCCGGAATGGAGTCAGTGCATGAAGTAATTCCCGCGTTCTGCCTCTCAATGGCCGTCTATCTGGCGGTTAGCCGCGCGACCCAGCGCCACCTCCCGCCACCGGCTCACTTGCGAGCGGCATTCGGCAGCTGACGAGCTCCTGCGGGAGCGGTTCCGGGATTCGTGCTTCACCGCCCCAAACGGCGCGGACGGGCCGCAGTCGCGCGCGCTGACCACGGGAATCGATTCGCAGCGGTGAAGCGTTGCAAAGCCCCCGGGGAGGCGCGCTCCAAGCGGTTCGGCGACAAGTGCACGGCGAGCGCCAGATGCGCGTCCGGCGGCTCTTGCCGACCAGGTCTGCTCGATCCCGGACGAAACGGGGTATGTCGCCAACTTCGGCCGCGTGTCTCGAGGCACGGCTAAGGGGTCGTCGAGAGCGGTTCGTAGTCCGCGGTCTCGGGATACTGGCGCTGGGGTGGTGCGTAACCCGGCTTGCGCCTCGGCCGGCCAGGCAACACGTTCCGCGCCTTGGCCCATTGGGTGTACATTTCGATCATTTCTCGCCCTATTTCTGGGTGGAGCGCCAAAAGGTCGTCAGTTTCGGTGCGGCCTGCATCCATGTCGTAGAGTTCCCATGGCCCCCGGTTCTCGGCGACGAGCTTCCATTTGCCGCGGCGGACGGCGCGATTGCCCTCGTGCTCCCAGTACAGTGCTTCACGATCGATTGCCCGGTCTTCAAACGCCGGAACCATCGAGACGCCCTCCAGCGGAACGATCTTGTTTCCGCCAAACTCTTCGGGATAGGTCGCCTCGCCCACATCGAGTGCCGTTGCCATAAGGTCGATCAAGTGTGTGGGCTGAGTGCGGAGTTCCCCCTTCGCCGAAACGCCTGCGGGCCAGTGCACTATCAGTGGCGAGGCGATGCCTCCTTCGTGAACCCAGTGCTTGTACTTGCGAAACGGTGTGTTCGAGGCGTTTGCCCATGCCTGGCCGTAGGACTGGCTGTAGCCCTTCTTGGTCATGAGTATTTCGAGAGGCCCGCGTCCGAGCATGCCACCCTCGGCACAGCCTCCGTTGTCGGAGAGGAAGAACATAAGCGTGTCGTCCAGTTCACCGAGATCCCGGAGTGCATCGACGAGCTTGCCGATGTTTTGGTCCATTCTGTCGATCTGTGCAGCATAGATCGACATTCGGAGATCCATTTCGTCCTTCTTGGAGGCGGACAGGGTGTCCCAGGGCACGGCGTCGCGGACAGTCATCTCCCAGGCATCGTTAATGATGCCCATTGTTTTCATCCGCTCGAGTCGGGCCTGCCGAACCTTGTCCCAGCCGATCATGTATCTGCGCCGGTACTTCTGGACGTCTTCCGGCCATGCGTGTAGTGGCCAGTGCGGGGCGGTGTATGCCAGGTAGAGGAAAAACGGCTGGGCGTCGTCGCGCTCGGCTTCCCTGACGAACTCGATGGCTTGCGATGTGAAGGCGTCAGTGGTGTAGTAGTCCTCGCCCGGAACGATCCGCTCGCGGTTACGCACGAGCAGCTTCCTCGGTGCCGGGCGGAAGAAGTTGGATGCTCCTCGAATGATGCCGTAGTACCGGTCGAAGCCACGGTCCACCGGCCACATCCCTTCGAAAGTTCCGACGTGCCATTTTCCCGCCATCAGGGTTTTGTAGCCCGCTGGCTTCAGTGCCTCGGCGATGGTCACGCAGCTGCGGTTGAGGTACCCGCGATAGCCTGGGTAGCCGAGATCAAAGCCCTGCCTCTCGTCCTCGCTGGTCATATGGCCGATCCCGGTTTGGTGCGCGTAGAGTCCGGTCAGCAGCGAAGCGCGGGTCGGGCAGCAGCGCCCGGTGTTGTAGAACTGAGTGAAACGGAGTCCGTTCTCGGCGAGACGGTCTACATTCGACGTACGGACCTCCCCGCCGTAGCAACCGATATCCGAATAGCCCATGTCATCGGCCATCATGATCACGATGTTGGGCTTGGCGGATGCGCTCGTGAATGCAGACAAGAGCGCGATGGCGAAGCCGAGGACGGTGAAGTGTCGAAAGTTTCGCATCGCGAGATAGATATTACTCGGGCTGAGGCCAGCGTGTCGAGTGGCATGGCGATGACGGCTTGCGACTCGGAGTCCGTTTGCGATTGATGACATGCCGGCCGGGCCTGTGGGCGTGACGAATCGAGGCGGTTCTCACCGAGCGCGCTCGCGTCGTTTGCCATGCCCCGACGGAGGGGCTCCTTTTTCGCTACGGCGAACCGCCAGCCGCACTAGCAGCCACTCAATTGACAATCGATAGGTCGAAAGCGAAAGACCTCTTGGGAACAAGGGCGTTCCTGGGAATCGACCGGGCATGTTGGTCTTCCCCGTATTTCTCATGCCAGCCTCCCCCGCGCTCGGCAAGAATGAGTGTTAACCTAGCGCACGGGAGGTTGGCATGATACGCTCACTCGGCCTGTTCTTCGCAACTGCGGCCGCGCCTCTGCTCGTAGCGGGCGATCCTACTTTCCATGCGGATGTGGAGCCGATCCTCCAGGCGCATTGCCAGCAGTGTCACCGCCCGGACGAAGCGGCCCCGATGTCCCTTCTTACTTACGAGGAGGCGCGCCCGTGGGCGCGGGCGATTCAAGAGGCGGTGGCCCTGAGCCGCATGCCGCCGCGGTTCGCCGATCCCCGATACGGGAATGGTCCAACACCCACGTTCTGACATCTGACGAGAAACGGACGCTCTCGGCTGGGTCGAGTCCGGTGCCGCCCGCGGGAACCGCGAGGACGCCCCAGAGCCCTTGGACTTCGTCGATGGCTGGAACATTGGCGAGCCCGACTTGGTCCTCGAGTTGCCCGAGGCGTACCGTGTTCCAGCCGAAGGCACGATCGACTACCAGTACGTAGTGCTTCCCACGGACTTCAAGGAAGACAAGTGGATCATGGCCGCCGAGATTCGTCCGGACAAACGGGAAGTCGTGCATCACGTGCTTGGCTACGTGCGTCCGAAGGAGTCCGCCTGGCTGGAGGGCGCCGAGACCGGCAAGATCTTCGTGCCTAAGGCCACGCGCAACAAGGATCGCAAGAGGGCAGCGAACCAAGCCCGCGAAATCGTGGTCGGTTTTGCGCCGGGACGAAGGCCGACCTCTTGGGTCGGCACCGACTACGGCAAGCTGCTACCGGTCGGCGCCGACGTTGTGCTGCAAATGCACTACACCGCGAACGGCAAGGAAGTCCTCGACCGAAGCCGCATCAGCTTCAAGTTCTGGGAGAATCCGCCCAAGAAGCGCGTAGTGACCATGATGGCCATGAATGGCAGATTCGTCATCCCCCCAGGCTCCTCCGCGCACGAGGTGCGATCCCGGAGGGTGCTAGACCGCGAAGTGGAGCTTGTCAGTCTCATGCCTCATATGCACCTGCGCGGCAAGGATTTCCGTTTCGATCTGCGATATCCGGACGGCAATGCCGAGGTCCTGCTCAGCGTTCCGAAGTTTGACTTCGACTGGCAGACTTACTACGTGGAGAAGTAATCAGCGATAGCCTCGTTCTGATAGGAACCTACCTTTAGCAGCGTCGCCACGTGCTGAGTGAGTCCGTTGAACTGAATCTTCTCTTCGAAGTCGGGCACTCTGAGCAGAGAAGCCTGCGAGATCGGCTTCTTTGTAGTCAACACGTGATTGACGACCTCTCGTAGAATGCTGAAGTCCACCGAGGGCCAAAGATCTAGCCTAGGAACTGGTCCGTTGATAACGTCCGCAAGCTCGTCCTCTGGAAGCTGCAGCGCCTCCTCTTCGAGGTCTTTCGCGAGGAGCGCACTAGCGTCGATGGAGTACTCCTTGCGGATGCGGCCTAGCGCTTCCTCAATGAGCGGTGTGCTTCCACGGTAGGCATCGTTGTAGACGAAGCGGAAAACCTGAATCGGAGTCGTCCGATCCCAGTGGTTAACTAACAATGCCCGCGAGATCCTCCGCTGCTTTAACCGCCGCCTTGGTTGGATTCTGGCCGCCCGGGTCCTCTGGCGCATACACCTGGAAGTAGGTACCGGTAGCTGGAATGTACCCATCGTTCTTGCGATCCCCGATATTCCCATAGGGCCGAATCGGAACAAAGTTCCGATCTCGATACTGCATGACCTTCTCGAAAAGCCGTTGATATTCGGCCGCCCTAGCCTCGTGCACTCGAAGCCTAAACATCTTCCGAGCGAGGAGTTTCTGATTCAAGTCCATACGATCTGCGGGAGGCGAGAGTCTGCGGCGTCCCAACCGCCCCGGCCTAGTCCAGATAGTAGCGTTTTTGCCGACTTTGCCGAATGGGTCACATAATGCCCACGACTCTCAAACCGCAACGGTCTACTACAGCTGGCACCCGCTGTGCGGCGAGACCATCCGCATTCGGAAGCGGGCGAGGGACCGCCTCGGGGAGCGCGTGTTCTGCGAGCTGCCTGATGGAACGGTCTGTGCCCTTCCTGGCTGGATGTTACAGCCGAGCTGCGAGCGGTTTTCATTCTGTGCTCCGTTGATCGCGGTGGAGGCTTTGTCCGCTCTGCGAGACCTACTGTCGAGTTTGCCGACCTCCCCAGCAGGTGCCTCGCCCCTCCTGAGACAATTGTCTCAGGAGGAAGTGGAGTGGCTACAGAATAGTGGACTGGTAAAGGTGCTGTAGCGCTCTCTCTGGCACGCCCTGCAGACCGACTTTCGCAATCGGAGGGACGCCGGTCTTGCGGAGGTTGCCTGTCCGTTCCGGGCCATGGCCACACTGGCTGGCGCGACAACCGCAGGCGGCACCCTGCGCTATGTGCCGCTCCAGGCTGTCCAGCGACAATTAGAAATTCCGGGTAACGACAATTAAAAGTTCCGGGTGAGCCTCGTAGTTGGCGGCTAGACTCGACCCTTCCCAGGGAGGGTGGAGGCGTTGATCAAAAACCAACAAGTGAGGCTACTGATGAAGGAACTAAGAAGGAACAAGCCGCTGGCAACGGCGGCGGCGAAAGCGGGCATGAGCGAGCGCACGGCTCGCAAATGGCGCGATAGCGGGAAGCTTCCGAGCGACCCCAGTCCAGCGCGGCACTGGCGGACGCGGGAGGATCCGTTGGAAGCGCTGTGGCCAGAGGCGGAGGCCCTGCTGCGAGCGGACCCGGGGCTGCAGGCGAAGGTGGTGTTCGAGGAGCTGCAGCGGCGCCATCCGGGGCAATTGCAGTCCGGGCAGTTGCGGACGTTGCAGCGGCGATTCCGGGCCTGGCGCGTGCGGCAGGGTCCGGACCGGGAAGTCTATTTCGAGCAGGAGCGGGAGCCGGGGGCGCAGTGCCAGTCGGACTTCACCGACATGGGCGCGCTGGGGGTGACGATCCGGGGCGAGCGGTACAAGCACCTGGTATACCGTTTCGTGCTGCCGTACTCGAACTGGGAGAGCGTGGCGATCGCGAGCTCGGAAACGTTCGAGGCGCTGGTCGGCGGACTGCAGGAGAGCCTGTGGGAGCTGGGCGGGGTGCCGCGGGAGCACCGGACCGATAATCTGTCGGCGGCGACGCACGAGTTGCGCCAGTCCGGCGGGCGGGCGTTCAACCGGGCGTACGAGGAGTTCCTGGCGCATTACGGGCTGGCGGCGAGCCGGAACTATCCGGGCAACGCGCACGAGAACGGGGACGTGGAAGCGGCGCACGGGCATTTCAAGACCGCGGTGGACCAGCGGCTGCGCCTGAGCGGGACACGCGATTTCAGTTCCGTGGAGCGCTACGCGCGGTTGCTGGACGAGATCGCCGGGCAGCGCAACAGCCGGCGCGGGGAGCGGCTGGCGGCGGAGCAGGCGGCGTTGCGGCCGCTGCCGCCGCGGCGGCTGCCGGTGTACCGGGAAGAGCGGCGCACGGTGACGCGCGGGAGCGTGGTGCGGGTGGCGAGCAAGGCGTACTCGGTGCCGTCGCGGCTGATCGGGGAGCAGCTGACGGCGCGGCTGTACACCGATCGCGTCGAATTGCACTACGGCGGGAAACTGGTGGCGCGCCACGACCGGGCGCTGGGCAAGCAGCCGGGCCGGGTGGACTACCGGCACGTGGCGCACGCGCTGTTGCGCAAGCCGGGGGCCTTCGCGCAATACCGCTACCGCGAGGAGATGTTTCCGTCAGAGGCCTTCCGGCGGGCCTATGACAAGCTCTGCGAGGGGCGCTCGCAGGGGCACGCGGATCTCGAGTACGTGCGCATCCTGCACTTGGCGGCGACGACGCTGGAGACCCGTGTGGAGGCGGCCCTGCAGGGCTGCCTGGAGGCTGGCGAGCGGCCGTCGTTCGAGCGCGTCCGGGCGGCCGCGGCACCGCCGCGGCCGGAGGCGCCGGAGGTGCGCATCGCGGAACCAGACCTGGACGTCTACGACGAGTTGCTGGCGGACACGCGGGGGCTGTCGTGAAGGGGCCGGAGCTGGCAGCGCTGCCAGGACGCCTGAAGGAGTTGCGTCTGCCGTCGTTCGCGGCGCATTGCGAACGGCTGGCGGAACAGGCCCGCAAGCAGGCCTGGGACCCGTTGCGCTACCTGGCGGAACTGGCCGCGGTCGAGACGGTCGAGCGGGCCGACCGGCGCGTGGCGCGACTGGCCAAGGAAGCCCGGCTGCCGCGGGGCAAGACGCTGGAAACGCTGGACTTGCTGCGTCTTCCCAAAGGCGTGAGGGGCCGCCTGCCAGTGCTGTGCGAGGGGGATTTCCTGGCCGACGCCGTCAATGTGTGTGTCTTCGGCAATCCGGGCGCGGGCAAGACCCATCTGATGGCGGCGCTGGGTGCCGAACTGGTGCAGCGTGGCCACTCGACGCTGTTCGCCCCGGCGCGCGCGCTGACCGAGCGCCTGGCCGGGGCCAAGCGCGAACTACGGCTGAGCCGCGAGCTCGACCGCCTCGACCGCTTCGAGTGCCTGCTGCTCGACGACATCGGCTACGTCCGGCAGGACCGTGCCGAGATGGAAGTGCTCTTCGAACTGCTGGCGCAACGCTACGAGCGCCGCAGCGTGATGCTGACGAGCAATCTGGTCTTCTCGCAATGGCAGAGCATTTTCCCTGACAAGATGACCGCGGCGGCGGCGGTCGACCGGGTGGTGCACCACTCGGTGATTCTGGAACTCGATATTGCCAGCTACCGGGCCGAGCAAGCGCGCCGGCGCCAGGGCGAGGCAAGCGAGAAGAGGTAGCCGTGCAGCGCTTCCAGCAATGCCTCCAGCCGGGGCGGTTCCACAGCGCGAGCGCTTTCCCCGCTATGGCGGTCACACGATCGCCAAAAAAGCAGCCGACCAACGGCGCCGAATTCCGGGCCAGGGGGCTCGCCCCCTGGCCCCTCTCGCACTGCCGACTGCCTTGCTCTCCCAGAGAGGGGGAGGCTGCGCTTCCCCCTGCTACCCCCTCCCTCTGCTACTATCCGAGGGCTGCATTGGTCGCCCTTCGGGCTCCCTCTGCCGCCCTCCAACTTACGGAGCACAACCGGCAATTCTAGTTGTCGCCACCGGCAAGAATAGTTGTCGCTGGACACCAGGCGGAGTAACGGCTCAGTGCGCACGCTTCTCCATTCGTCAGCGGCCGGCGGCACGGCAATTCGCTTATTCGAGATACTGTCGACGGCCAGTTCCAGTCCCACCAATAACTCAGACCTGAGTGGCTGACGTGGTTGTTACGGGACCTGTCACCGTCCCGGGTGCATTGCTCTTCACACCTATACCCGCAGGAGTCGGAGTGACGACGCCATGCAAATCGTTCGATGGGGGAGTGGACCGGTGAGGCTAGTTGGCGCAGTGCTGGCGACGGAGAATTATCTAGTCCTGCCCTCTCGCGGACCGGCGCGGTGATCCGCCCCTGTTTGATTTGGTCCTTGTTGAAGTTAAAGTGGACAAATTCAACGGGGAAGGATCACCGCCTCAGCCCTTGGATCCGGAATTCCGAGTTCCGATTCACGGAGAAGGACCCGGACGACAAACATCGACCACGCGGATCTGTATCTTGCGGGCTTGATCTTCCGAGAGCGAGTTGCGCAGAAGACCCTCAAGTTCCTGCGGCCCCGTCGGCCTCGCTCCGTCCGCCCGCTTCCTCTGGTGTTCAGCGCCAAACCAAAAGACCAGGTAAGCTCCATAACCACCGGTCGCCGGATCGAGCGTGTACTTCGCCACCAGCTGGTTGTCGATCGCACTCCAGAGATCGGGGTGACAGTTTTTCTTCGCTTCGACCGGGACACTGAATTCCTCCGAAGTGATTGCGAGATCCGCCCGGGTCTGGTTCACGTGCTGCCCTTCCGGCTCGGCCCTGACCGACTCAGGTAGCAACGGCCGGAGCGCCGCGAGGAAAGCGTCGCGGCATGCCCCTTCCACCTTGGGCCTAGAGGGAATGCCGTGCGGGCCCTCGTTCCAGTACTGGCGCCACTCGTTAGAGTTGCTGGTCCGAATGCGGCGGGCTATCGCGTCAATCGTATCAACGGTCAGCGCTGCCAAGTCACAGGCGTTTGCCGGTCGGCCGTCGTCAAGCGTTTCGCACGCCTGTTGCAGCGTTGGGTGGCGGTACTCGGCGTCTCTTCGAAGCGTGCGTTGAGTCGTGCGCACGACCGACAGCAGGCCATGCCAACTGGACAACTCGGGTTCGTCCGACAACGAATCCAGCGACTCGCTAGCGCTACTGCAGGGCCTCGACCCGAGGTTGTTGATGACGCGATCGAGGAACCATGAGACCCGCAACTCGTCAGAAACATACATGAAGCCGACGGGCTCGATGGGGGTGAAGAACCTACCCATCAGACGAATGATCAAAGCAAGATCCGACGGCTTGAGACCTTCGAGAGCGGAGGGCCACACTTCGGGTTCCACAAACATTGGGTCGTCGCCGTGGACGAAGAATCGGGCCAAGTGCCGGACCAAGCGCTCCCTGCCCGTGACGGCCTCTGCAAGACCCTCCCGGTACGTTCGTGGATTGCAGATCAGCCCTAGTCCTAGCCAGCGGACTTTCTGGCCGGCATCCAAACCCGTCTTCGAGAGTCTCTTCCCGGCCAGGTCGAGAAGATCCGATCGCCATCCAAATTGAAGCCCTGTCCACAGCAAATCGTCGAGCGCCTCGACCTGACGCGCGTTGCACCTCGTTGGAAGAGTCCGCAGCAATCCAAGCACGGTGCGCCTGGCGGCAGGTTCGTCCTTCCAGCTCTTAGCCATGTGCCAGAACCTGGCGCGGACCGTCCCGTTCTTCCGAAGCGCACTGGCCGCGCACTGGACTGCAACGTCCGATACAATGTCCGGCCGATGGTCAAGCAGGGCCTGGTACCAAGCGGGATTGGCATCTTCGGCTTCCAGAAAATGCGGTTCCCAGCAGTGGAGGCAGGCGACGCATGTGCGCAGCCTGCCTTCGTCGAAGTGCAGCGGAAACCCTTGCGCGGACTTCTGAAGTTCCTCCAACCCTGCTAGCAACGGTAAGCTGATGTAAGGCTTCTTGTTGTCTCTGGCCAGTCGGATGATCTCCCGAACGCTTGGTAGGTCAACTCGGTCGACGCTATGGCGCAGGCCATGCATCGCAGCAGCGACGGCAGTGGGGTCGCCGAGGGCTTGCGCGATCGCACCTGCTCCGCGCGGCCCAGTAATAGCGCCTGGTAACTCTCCGAAATATACAAGAGCCAACTGATACAGCAGCCCCGGATGGGCGCGGTTCTCGAGAAGGCGGCTCTCGTGCGAGCGTACGATCCCCAGCAACTGTTCCCGTTCTCGTTCCTGTTCGGCAACGTAGTCGGCGTGTTGCTCCGCCCAAGGTTCCTCATGATGTGGTGCCGGCGCCGGAGTCTGAAGTTGCGTCAGAACCTCCTCCAGAGGTGCGTGCTCTCGCGCCTGCTCCTGCAAGATTTCCAAGGAGAGCCCTTTGCCAACACCGGGAGTTTCGAGCGCCCTATAGGCCTCAAGAAACAAGTGCTTGGCCACTCTCGGCTTGGTGCTGGCGAGCTGGACGGCCTGCGCTAGGCACCACCGTCCGAAGTCTGCTGGGAGCTGGGCTCCCAGCAGACTCTTCCGGTTGTTGAAATCGGCCAGACCGACGTTGTCGCTGTCCTGGCAGGCTTCCAGCCCTGCCAGGATCACCTGTTTCTGGACCCTCGGATGACCTTCCAGCCACCCTCGGATACCCAATACGGATTCGGGAGGATTCGACGTGCGTCCTTCAGCCGCTCCGGCGCAAGTGCGGAGCCATGCGGAGACGCGATCGACGTCCACGCTCTCTCCGTGCAGCCCTAGGCCTTTGTAAAGCATCTCCAGAGGAAGGTCCCAGAGCCGGAGGTCATCGATCGTGGGTTCCAGTCGAGAGATTGACGCGGCCAATGTGTCGAGTAATTCCGCGATGGTGGTATCGGGTGACTGGGCAACCAGGTCTCTTCGCCAGAAATTGAGGTAGCGGCCCCAAGAGTTCGTACCGCCAAGCTGCGTGAAGTAGTCCCATATGTGGCTTGGGCCGACGGTGTCGGGATACAGCTGTTGGAGCAGGATCCCGCAGAGATCGCGATTTGCGATCGAGATTCCCTCAGCCCTGAACTCCTCAAGAAGCGCCTTCAGTTCCGCGTCTCCACCAGGCGAGTCCTGCTGGTAGTGGACGAATGCTTTGGTTGCGGCCTCACGAACTCGAGCAGTCCAAGAACTGTCCCGCACGATCCCAAGAAGCACATCCTCCATACCCGGAAGGCGCTCTCCGCTGGAGAAGAGTAGCGCGAGGAATGTCACCCGGATCTCTTGCTTCGAGCCTCGTTCCTCGCTTCGCAGCACCTTGCGAATTTGCGACTCGGTTTCTCTGGCAGCCAGCGGGGAGAACCTCGTGCAGTTGAACAACGCTCTTGACAGGCTCATGGGCTGAGCCAGCAAAGCGTCAAGCACCCTTCCCTTGTCATCGCCCGAAAAGGCACCTAGGTCGCCGTAGATGCCCAGGTCGACTGGATTCTTGCTGATGAGTTCAGCCCGAACGGGTTCGCTGTACGTCGCCAGCCAAGCTGACAGCCCCCGAAGCGCCGTCACCGCCGCGCCGTCGCCGCCCGTTATCAGTGCCAGCACTCGACGCGGTGACAGCCTGTCCGCGATGAGCCGTGCCAGGTGCTTGGCACCCAGAAATTCCGCAATCTGGCGATGAATGGGACTGAAGTATCGCTCCGAATCCGCCCTGAACAGCTTCGAGGATACAGCCGAGTGCAGATCCTGCGGATCCTCACCGCCACACGGGTTTCGTGAAATCCAGTCTCCGCCTGCGTCTTGGACGTCAAGGGAATATCCGGCCTTGTCGGATATCAGCAGGAGAGCGCACAGGCGTCCAGCGCAATCGATCCGCGAGTCCGTCGACGGACTGTGCGGAGCCGCAAGCTGGTGCTCTTGGTTCGACTCGTTAGCCATTTCCCTGCAGGCCAGCTCGAACACTTCCAGGCGACTCTCGGGCCACCCATCGCCTTGATTGACGGCACGAGCGAGCAATTCCAAGGTTTGCGGGTTGTCGAGCAGGCCCTCCAGGCCCGCTTGCCGGGCCTGCATGACGAAGTCACCGGGATGGCGCACACCAAGGCTGTCGCGAAGGATCGAGAGAATGTCCGCCTCAGTGAGCGGTTCCAGGCGCAGTACCGCAAGACTGGAGTTCGGGACGACATAGGACAGCCCCTGCCGGTCATTCTCGCCGAGCCAGTCCGCTTCTCGGCAAGAAATCCGGAATCTGGGCCTGCCCAGCTGGATCAGCAGTCTGCGGATCTCATCGAAAGGCGTTCGCGCATCCGACTTCCCGGCGCGGACCTCGTCGAGCCCGTCTATGAACAGCGTCTTCCCGCAAAGCTCGTTTGGCACCGTTGCATGCAGCAGGAAGTCCCTTGCCGTGATGAACAGGGCCTTGTCCCCGAGCGCCTCGCTTTCCGCCTGGAGCGCGGTTGTCTTGCCGGAACCCGGATCCCCGAGCAGAACATACGCATGCACCCCCCGGTATGCGGCCATCGGCGTCGGTAAGGCATCGGAGGCCGGGAGTTGGCCGCCGCCCTTCAGTTGGGTGCAGGTCCTGGGTACTGCCCTATTCATCGCCGCCTCAGCCAGTGTTCTGCGGGTTCGCTCAGGAATTCGTCGAGAGGCACCCCGCCGCCACCGACAACCAGGCAGTTATCGACGGAATGCCTCGCCCGGAATGCATCCATTCCCCTCGTGTGCCGCAACGTTCCGCCACTCTTCACCTCGATCCCGACAATCCGCGGCCCGCCTCGCAGCACGAAGTCCACCTCGGTGTTGCCCTCGCGCCAATACTGGACCTCGATGCCTGGCGTCGCAGTGTTGACCAAGTGAGCGCCGACGGCGCTCTCAACGATGCGTCCCCAGAACGTGCGGTCGTTGCGAGCCTCGTCAAAGGTATACGTCGACCCGGCAGTCATCAGCGACGTATTCAAGACGTTCAGCTTCGGGCTCGAGGCCCTGCTTCTGACGTGGGCCCCGCTGTATTTTGATAATCCCGCTACCAAGCCCACACGGGACAGCAGATCAAGGTAGCGCGCAAGGGTGGTCGTGTTGCCAGCGTCCTGCAATTGCCCCAGTAGCTTGTTGTACGAGACGATCTGGCCGGAATAGTGGCGTGCAGCGTCCACTAGCCTCCTCAAAAGCGCAGGTTTGTCCACACGGGTCATTGCGAGGAGGTCGCGATCAATGGCCGGAGCGACGATGGACTCCGCCATATAGCCCTTCCAAAGCTTCGAGTTTTCTCGAATTTGCGCAGGTCCCGGGTAGCCTCCGAAGTACAGATATTCGTCCAGACTGAATCCGAACCCTTCGGACATCTCCTCGTAGGTCCAGTGAGTGACGGGTAGGGGCAGGAAACGACCCATCAGGCTCTCGTTCAAGCCCGATTGCAGCAGCAGCGGGGCAGATCCGAGCAGCACTACTCGCAGCGGACAGCCGCGGGCCCGGTCGGCATCCCAGAGCCCTTTCACGGTCTCCGACCAGTCCGGCAGCTTTTGGATTTCGTCCAATACAAGGACGAAGCCCCGGCCAGTGCGCTCGGCCTCAACCCTGGCAGCACGCCAGTGCCGCACGAGCCATTCTGTGGATCCCGCAGGGGAAATCACTGGGGGCCCGCCGGTAATGTCGGGCGAGGCCTCCAGCGCGGGCAGTTCATGGCTGTCAATCGGCAGCAGGCGGCCCGGAATGCTCGTCCGCTCGAGCGCCTGCCGCACAATCGTCGTCTTTCCCGTCTGGCGAGGACCAAAGATCGCGATCATGAAACTCGGACTGGCTTCCAGGAGATCGCAGAGCTGCTGGACGTGAGCCCTCTGAAATTGCGGCACACGCTTATTATACTCCATTGAGTAAACTTAATCAATAGAGTATGAGGATAGCTCGTATGCGCGGAGGAACGCCGTCCCGATGCATCGAAATCGCTTGAGAGCGAAGGTCTTGGGGGACGGCTCAGCAGACGCTATCGTTGGTTGTCGCCGACCCTCCAGGGGCTCGCACTCAGGGTCGCTATGGTTTCGTTGACACTTAGGTGTGCGTAAGCATGCGGTGGCTCAGTGCGTGCCGCCGCGATTCTCGCATTGTCACGCGTAGGGCGCGTCCCCGTACTCACAAATCCCCGACATAGGTCGAAACCTTGCCATACTGCGCCGATAAGGCCAACAGACCGCTCGGGTCACCCTCTGCCCCCGCCATCACTCCTCGCGGTCGACGTCGGCTGGGTGGTCGTCCTCGTGTGATTCGAGCACGAGGGCTCGGTTCAGGGAATAACTCATGGGAACCCAGATGGCCTCGCCATCTCGGCCGGCCCTCCTCTTGCCGAAATTCTGTGCACGCTGGATGGAGGTTTCTTCCCGTTCGTAGTACGCCCTTTCCTCGGCCTCTCGGGCCCCGCGTTGATCCTCCGTCTCGTTTGCGGAGTGGAAAAACGTCGGGCACGACAGTCGATGCCCTGCGGCTAGGCGCTCCCCCACCCATCCCAGGAGGAGGGCGCGCGGGTCCGCGCCCTCCGACTCTTCCTGCTCCTCCCGCGCCATGATCGACTCTGCTCGCACCCAGGCCCTGGCTTTCTCCGGGTTCCGGTCGTGAGCAGCCAGCACCGCGTCCGCAAGGGTACCGTGCCGGTACCGGATCCCCCACCGGGACATCTCCGACATGAGGCCGACGAGGAACCCCGCCATGAGGGAATAGCGGACGGCGTCACCCTCTTTCCGTGCCGTACGCGCCTCGTTCAAGACGGCCAGCATCTGTAGACACCCGGCCTCTAGGTCGAGACCGCCCCTCCCGGGGGACGGTTCGTCCGGCGGCTGGTCCGACATCAGCCTGGCTGCAACCGCCCGCCGGATCCGGCCAACCTCGTCCAGATCCCGCGCTTCGACCGCATCGGAGATGTCGTCGACGAGAGCCTCTGACCCAATCCCCGGCAGGAGACCCGAGAAGGCAAGTCCACCCGACTCCCCGAGGTGGAACATCGCCGACCGCTGGGCGTCGTCCGCATCCGGACCCTCGGCAGGAGGCCGCCCCAGCCAAGAGAGGGCTCTGTACAGCGCTTTCAGGACGTCCTGGTATGCGGATCGCAGTTGCTCGTCACGGTCCATCCGGAGCCTCCCCTGCCGCCCCTATGCCGGGTCCAAGGTGCTCACCCGCGGCGGACCCTGGTGCCTGGCCACGATCTTGGGTGGGCGGCGATCTCCACAGCGCCCGTGCCTGGGGTTTCGTCGGGACTGCACACGCTCGCCAGTCCAAACTTCCTTCGTCCCTACGCTGCATCTCCGGTAGGACCAACGCGCCCCGTTCCATCATCCTCACCAGTTCCTCAGCCGTGGCCTCGCACTCTCCATCTCCGGTCCTGCCATGCACCGCCAGCGGCCCGTGCCGCCGGGAGCAGTCGACCGGCCCGTAGCGCGATTCACGGGTAGCCATCCAGGAACTCCTCACAGATTTTACGATTCCCGGCCGATGACCTGATACCCAAGGAGTCCTGCGACGGTCTGCAAGGTGGGCTCAAACGAATCGGCGAGGCGACAAGACCGCTGCACCATCAGGCAACCCGGGACTGGACCACCGCAACGCCCCCGATGAGCCGCTGCGTGGCGTTACGGAGTTGATGAAGGCCCGCTCTCGGCCCGTCGCCGCCGGCAGGCGGCAACTCGCGGCAGACATTGGTCAGTAGTTGAATCCGCCGGTACCCGTGCACAACACCGTGGTCTCGGTCGTGCAGTCGTAGCTGTCAGCCCGATAAGTGTCGGTAGCCCGGTAAATCTGCTCTCCGCCGACGGGATTGCGGATGTGCAGGACGACCTTCTTCGTTGCCCCCCGCTCGGCATAGGTCGGCTCCCATGTCTTCGGAACGGGGCGATGCCACGTCTAGTCGCCGACGGGCGCGTCGCCGGTCAGGTCCCCCTCGTCATACGGTACATCCGGGCCATCGGCCTGCCGTGGGGGCTTGGACAGAATCGTCTGGGGTGTCCAGTCGCAGCCATGCCAGAGGGCTCCGAATTCCGCCGCCTCGCGGCGGAGGATCGATGCGGACAGGTACGACCAGGGACTCCCATCGCCCTCGATCGATTGCATCAATGGGACAGCCCCCGGCGGCCTGGGGGGATGCGGCCACGTGTCCTCGAAGCTGGGGCATTCGTCCGGGGCGACCAGCGGGGCCCCTGCTGGCAACGCCCAGATGATGCCGTTACCGTCGGAGGCTTCCCTGAACTCGTAGGCGTGCAGGGCGAATCCCGGCTTGAGCCTAAGCGTGTCGAAGACGGCGATCAGGTCGTTGGCATCGTAGGCGCTGGCGAACCAGCCGTCGGACCGGCTCCGCTCCGCCGACGGGTCACCTTGTTCGCCAGGGAATTCTCTGGCCCGTTCGGCGGCGCGGCGCAGGCAATTGACCCGTGTGATGGAAAACGAGGTGGACTTCATCGATTCTCGAAACCGCGCCGCTCATCGTCCGAGCGATTCCTAACCTGTCTGTCGCCAGATCGCCTCTCCCATACTCGAACAGGACGGGTCCAGAGGCAACCTCGCGCCCACTGAAACCCAGCCACGGTACAGGCGGTCGCAGGCTGGGTGAGGTCGAAGTCTGGATCCGTGGGCACAGCTTGCATGAGCCTACCGGCGCAGGCCCTAGAGCGCGCCCTGGAGTCGCTGTTCGCAGGGGTCTGGGATTCCGGCCATTCCAACAAGCGTGCCTCGAACCAGCTGGTCTCAAGACGCTCGGGAACTACGCCGTCGGAATCTCGCTGTCATCCCATTGAAAAGACTGCTTCATCGTGTGTCAACGGTGACCCAGCAACGAGAGCCCCGGCACCTGGGCCGGACCATCCACCGCCAGCGGGTTGTCCTCACGGCTCCCCTGGTAGCGTTTCTAGCAGCTGCTGCGCGGTGTCGAGGAGCCGGTCTTTCCAAGCGATACGGTCGAGCCAGTCCCCCGGAATTCCGGACAGGCCGTAGATGGAACCGGCGAGCTGGCCCGTTACCGCCGCGACCGTGTCGGCGTCGTCGGCGAGGTTGGCCGCCAGGAGGACGGCACTGCGGAAGTCAGCCGTGCGTGCGACCGACCAGATCGCCGCCTCGAGCGTGTGGACCACGTAGCCGCTCGACTGGATCCCGTCCCGTGCACGTCCGCGCCAAGAGCCAGCGAGAACCTGGGCAATCGCCCGGGTGCCTTCGAAGGTCCGCGGAGCGAGGACATCCCGCCGTGATATGCCGGATATGGCATCCGCAAGCAAGCTGGCGAAGGCGCGGCAGCCGTCTATTGCCTCGGGAGCTGCGTGAGTGGCTCGCGACTGTTGCGCGGCAGCGCAGTCAAGGCCGGTGCGGTCGCCCCAATAGCGCAGGGCAACCGGGGCGAGCCGCATCAGCGAGCCGTTTCCGGCAGTCGACGGATCGGTCGAACCAGCCAGGGGATCACCGGTCCGGCGATAGCGCTCAAGCGCCCGGCGGGTCGTTGCCCCGATGTCGAAGCAGCGTCCGGTGCAGGAGTATTCCCCATGCCGCCACCACGCCTCGAACCGGTCCATCAGGTCCCGGCAGTCGAGGTGCCCGGACGCGAGCAAGCTGTCCGCCAGGGCCAGCGCCATGGCCGTGTCGTCGGTCCAGCAACCCGGCTGAAGGTGGAAGGGGCCGCCCCCGACGAGGTCGACGAGCCTCGGAGTCGAGTCGCGGTCCCGGAACTCCAGCGTGGTCCCCACGGCGTCGCCCACCGCCAGGCCGAGCAGGGCTCCGACCGCTCGGTCGCGGATACCTTCCTCAGTCCGGGATGGAAGCACCGGCTCCGGAGGTCTGCAGCGCCTGACATGGGCTGCCTGCTCCCGGGTTTCGATGGCTTGCCCCGACCGCGCCTCCCGGACCTTGCGGATCGCTTCGTCGCAATCCTCGCCGAGTTCGACCAGCAGGCGGGCGGCGACAGTGCCTGCGCGGCCCAGGCCGCCCTTGCAATGGACCAGCACGTCGAATCCCAGTGCCAACCGGTCGCGGATGGCCTCGCCAGCAACCTCCCAGGCGCGTTCGAACTCGGGCCCCGGCGGCTGGACGTCCGGGATCGGCAGGTGCCACCACTCCATGTGCCGGTCCTGCACGGCTACGGGCAGTCCGCGCACCTTTAAGCCGTCCAGTTCCTCGTCCGTGATCAAGGTGACGACCGCGGTGGCCCCCCACCGCTTGACTTCGTCCAGATCAAGATCCAGATCGCGGTCCCAGTGTCCGCTCTGCGCGTGACGTTCCTTCTTGCCCGGGCACAAGGTAATGCCGATGCGTCCGAAGCCGTCGCCGGGGATCACGGCGGCAATGCGAAGCGGATTGTTCTGGCTAGTCTTGGCGGGCGACACGACTTACAAGGATACTCAGTGCGATCGGGGCCCAATGGCACGAGCATCCGGAAGGTTGAGCCCGACTTGCTCGCGGTCCTCGAGCCCAGCGGGCGCGACGACAGTGCGTGGCCACAACCGCAGCGCGCCCGATCCCTCGGCGGCTCAAGGGATCCACCCCGGCGCAGCGAGGTACCCCAGCCCCTGTACACCACTCGTAGGGTCACGACCACAAACGCGCAGCGAACCTCCCCCGGACCTGGTTCCAGTCCGCCGCCAGCGCCTGGGGCGCCCTCTCCCGCGGTTGCGTCCATCGCTGGATCACCCGCTCCAGCGAGGCCGGGGCCGGTCCGCTCCATGACCCGCTGGAAGGTCGTCTCCGACGCCGTCACGTACGCCCCCGTCACCCCCTCGCGGCGACACCCCAACTCCCTTCGCTATCGGCGGCGCAGGCACGACCCGGGTATACTCGCGCCATGAAATCGCGTTCTAGATGCGACCCGGGAGGATCCAATGCCGAACGGCGGTAGTGACTGCTGCGGCACGTGCTGGTTCAATCGCTCTCTTGAGGGACAGCGGGGCAGTGAGAACTTCAACCGCGAGATTCCGAGCCGTTGCGAGATCCGCGACCTGGACATTCCGGACCCGGGCTATACCTATTGCGCGAATCACCCTTATCATCGACCGGGCCGAGACCCGATCCCGATAGGGCCGGTTTACGTTCATAAATTCTCCGGCCCATCTGGTGAGGGCGAGCGTGAAGAGTGGCAGCCATCGCCGGACACGGAAGAGATTCGACAACATCTGCTCGACATCGTCCGTCTGCCCGATGAGCACGCCGATGAGGGCTATCACTTCTATACGCTCCCAGCCCATTTCGCGGCTCTCACGCAGTTGCTCGAATGGTGTGATGAGCGACTCATTCCAGCTCTGGAGGAGATCGCTCGGCGCCCGGAAGTGGAGCCTGTTCGCGCCGACATCGAGGAGACCATAATGCTTGTTCGAGAGCGATTGGAGCTCCGAGACTTGCCCGGGTAGCCGTCGACCTGCCAGCTTGACCGCCAGACCGCAGTGCACTTACATTGCGACCGGACCAGTCAGTGGGGGTCGGTCAACCTCCGGACACCACGACGAGCAATCGTGCGTCAGACGGCGGTTAGGGGATGGTCAACCTCCAAGGTTGAACGAACAACAATCCAGCCTCGGGATCTTCGGGTTCCGGGGCTGCTCCGGTCGAGGCCAGTCTCGACCGGAGCAGTGCAGTTGGCGTAGACTCTGGTGGGGATCTGGAAACTTCGTACTGGTCATGCCTGTCTCGGACGGCTCTGACCCTCCCGAAGCCTCGTGAAGAACCGGATTCTAGCTGATTGAGGTCGCAACCGATCCTGCCCGTCCGGCGTCCAAGGTTCTTGCTGCTATGCATCCGAGACAATCGCCCCTCGTTCGCGCTGCCCCCGAGATTGCGCGCCGCTCGCGTCAAGTGGTTCGCGGTCGCGCGACGAACCTCGTAGGCCACGCCGCCGCTGCGTTGGGAATTCCGGTACGATTCATTCGCTCGATTGTTTGTTTTGCGCGGTTGGCTTGCATTGCGCTGCTCATGGCGGGAACAGCGGTCTCGCAGGGCTTCATAGCACTTCCTCTCGGCGAGAACGGCAATCCCGTTCTGCCACCTAGCGCGGTACTCGAAGCAGCCTACAGCATCGACACCATGGGAGGAACCGGACACGAGGGTTATGGCGGTGACGGCGGACCCGCCACCGAGGCGATATTCCACACTCCATCCAGTCTCGCCGTCGATGCAGCCGGGAACGTGTACGTGGTCGACCGGAACAATAACCGGGTGCGTAGAATCGACGTCTCCGGAACAATCTCTACGATCGCTGGCACCGGGCGCCAGGGTACGTCCGGGGATGGCGGGCCGGCTACTGATGCGCAGCTTTTCAATCCCAGAGCGATCGCTCTAGACGCTGATGGCAACATTCTTGTCGCCAGTTCCGGTGGACACCGTGTTCGCAAGATCGACGGAGCGGGCACAATCACGACGATCGCGGGCACGGGGGAGCAAGGGTCGATTGGAGATGGTGGGCCAGCAATCGAGGCGAAACTTGACCGCCCCAATGCGATCGCGGTTGATGGCGAGGGCAAAGTCTACGTAGCCGAATACGGCTCGCACAGAGTGCGCAAGATTGATGCCGCAGGCGTCATCACAGCGTTTGCGGGAAACCGGGTGAAGGGAAATGGAGGGGACGGTGGGCCTGCCACAGACGCGCAGCTGGATTTCGTGAACGGCCTGGCGGTTGATGCGGCTGGCAACGTCTACATAGCGGACATGAATCAGGCCAGAGTTCGCAGGGTCGACCCTTCCGGGATGATCGCCACAGTCGCTGGGACGGGGATCGGAGGATGGTCGGGCGACGGCGGTCCCGCAACCGAGGCCCGGATCACTACCCCCGCGGGCATCGCAGTAGACTCGGAGGGAAATCTCTTCGTGACCGAGTACTGGGTGGGCCGGACTCGGAGGGTCGATCCGGACGGAATCATCACGACAATCGCAGGTACAAGCGAGCAGCAATCTTCCGGGGACATGGGCCTGGCATCCAGAGCTGGCATCGACCGGCCCAGCGCAATCGCAGTGGATCCCGCCGGGAATCTCTACATCACCGAAGCCTTCGGGCACAAGATTCGAATCCTGAGGCCTGTTGCCCAGCGATCGGCGTTTACGCTGACCCTTGGTTCAAGCGGGGATGAGGTCTTGCTCACGGTGGCCGAGAACGGGATCGTGAGGATGGCTGACCAGCCGCTCCTGAACGGATTCGAGGTCACTGCGCGTGATGGCACGAAGTATTCGATTTCGCAGACCCCGGCCGGGGTGATTGTTGCCAGCCGCTCCTGAACGGATTCGAGGTCACTGCGCGTGATGGCACGAAGTATTCGATTTCGCAGACCCCGGCCGGGGTGATTGTTGCCACTCACCTCCCGGAGCAAATCGTTGCTGTTGACGATCGAGGTGCCAACCCCATCCTGCCCCCAGTGGGCGCACCGAACGGAGCCTACATCATCGACGTCATCGGGGGGACCGGACACCGCGGTATCGGTGGTGACGGCGGCCCCGCGACCAAGGCGGTATTCCGCACTCCAGACGGTGTGGCTGTAGATGCGGAAGGAAACGTATACGTGGTCGACCGGAACAATAGCCGGGTGCGTAGAATCGACGCCTCTGGAACAATCTCTACGATCGCTGGCACCGGGCGCCAGGGCACGTCCGGGGATGGCGGACCAGCTACTGATGCGCAGCTCTTCAGTCCCAGTGCGATCGCTCTAGACGCTGATGGCAACATCCTTGTCGTCAGTTCCGGTGGACACCGTGTTCGCAAGATCGACGGAGCGGGCACAATCACGACGATCGCGGGCACGGGGGAGCAAGGGTCGAGTGGAGATGGTGGGCCAGCAATCGAGGCGAAACTTGACCGCCCCAATGCGATCGCGGTTGATGGCGAGGGCAACGTCTACGTTGCCGAATACGGCTCGCACAGAGTGCGCAAGATTGATGCCGCGGGCGTCATCACAGCATTTGCGGGAAACGGGGTGAAGGGAAAGGGAGGGGACGGTGGGCCCGCCACAGACGCGCAGCTGGATTTCGTGAACGGCCTGGTGGTTGATGCGGCTGGCAACGTCTACATAGCGGACATGAATCAGGCTAGAGTTCGAAGGGTCGATTCTGGCGGTACGATTGACACAGTTGTCGGGACTGGGACGAGCGGATGGTCGGGCGATGGTGGTCCAGCCACTCAGGCCCAGATCGCCACTCCTGCGGGGATAGCCGTGGATTCTGAGGGGCGTCTCTTCGTGACCGAGTTCTGGGTGGGCCGGATTCGGAAGGTCGATCCGGACGGAAGCATCACGACGATCGCAGGCACGGAACGCCAGGAATTTACCGGAGGCATGGGCCTGGCGGTCGAAGCCAGCCTGGACCGGCCCAGTGCAATTGCCATAGACTCGGCGGGGAATCTCTACGTCACTGAAGCCTATGGAAACCGAGTGCGGAAACTCAGGCCTACTGGCAGCAAGGACGGGGCTCGCTAACGCTGTATGCGAGCCAGAGCACAGGAGCGCACCTGCTTGCCGCCAAGGTCGGAGAACCGCGAAATGCGGCTCGCATGAAAGCGCGACCAAATCCGTGCAAGCTGCTTCCCGCTTGCGCCCCTCGCATTATGGTTGTCCGTCCAGATTGATGGGACGATCACTCCCGGGGCCGGTGGTCGGTAGCCCAGGCTGCCATGTGGCCGGACGGTGTTGTAGTGACGCCGCCAGGCTTCGATGAGGATCCGGGCCTCCTTCAGCGTGCAGAAGATCTCTCCATTGAGGAACTCGTCGCGCAGCCGCGCATTGAAGCTCTCGATATAGCCGTTGTCCAAAGCAATCAACTACACATGATTTGACCGAATCGACGCAGGTTCGGATCACGCACCCCTTCCACCCATATCGAGGTCAAGCGTTCCCGTTGCTTGTGTTGAAACGGCTCTGGGGGGAAGAGCGCGTGACGATTCAACTGGCGGAAGGCATGTCCTTGTCGGTGCCGATCGGTTGGACCGACAGGCGTGCGGACGATCCGTATTGCAGCGTGGCCGGCGGGCGGCGGCGACCACAGAATAGCCTGTCCGGTGGCACATACCGGCTATTCCCGGGTTGCTGGTGAGTCCTCTGGGTTGCCCAAGCCAGTTGAAACGCTGAATCGGGCGTTTTCCGTCGGGATCCGCGCACCGGGAAAGCTCATAGACGGGTTTTGGAGCCTGTGGCGGTGCTCTGGGGCGCCGGAAACCGTCTGAGTGGACGTCTCCGGGAAAGTGCCCGCTTTTACGTGGCGGTGGGAGGGCTAGACCCTGTTGGCCAGGTCCGCGGGCGCGCCCCACCGCTCCTCGCAGACGCACTGCGGGCCGTGGTGCTTCTGGAGGTCTAGATCCACAAGTGCCGTTCGGAGACCAAGCGCCTCCGCGGCGACGGCGAGGTTGATAGCGAGCGTGGTCTTCCCCGTGCCGCCCTTCTGCGAGATCGACGCCACTGTATACATATCGACCACTCTATGTTTCGAGCAATTAGCTGTCGATTTCTCGCGTGCTGGAGGGAGCAAACCCGTGCAATCAATAGGAAACGGTTTGTTTCGGTCAGACCTCGCGATCCTTTCGTGTCTGTGTGCATTCGTGCAGGGCCTCGCCGCTGACAAAGTGCCTCCGCCACCCGAAGACGGAGTAATTGCCGGTACCAGTCATGCTTACCACGAAAAGGACCGGGGCGGGTGGGTCGATCTCCGCAAGTAGTTTGCTCACAAGCTGTACGGCCGCCGAGGGCAGCGTCAGATCCTGCATTTCCTGGATGGAAAGTACGAAGAGGCGGTAATCGACTGCGAGAACTACCTGGCTTCCGAACCGAGTGACCTTGAGTCCGAATTCAATCTGACCATCGCTTGCTGCCAACTCAAGGTCTGCGCGGGCGCCGCGAAATCAATGACAACGGCGCCGGAGAGGAGCTTGCCTTTCACGGGCTTCCTGGCCGGTCCGAGGGAGTTGCTCGAACCCTTGCGGAACACTGAAGAATTCCGTCGCTACGCGGCCCAGAACGAACTCCAATTGATTCACGGTCCCATGCTTGGTTCGCTGATTGAAACCAGTTTTAGGTTCTGGGTTCGGACGGTTGGCGAAGTGCCGGTGCGCGTGCTGTGGGTCGCTTGGGAAACGAAGCGAACGCCGGGGGAAAGCGTTGCGTTTCCGATCCTACGGGCTCCGCACGGCTCCATGAATTACGCGTTCGAAACCTGGCCGGAACAACGTGTTGCCCGCAGATTCTGCTAAGGATCCAGTTTTTCTGGCCGCTCTGTCAATAAAACACGTGCCTCAGGACACTAACGAAACTGAGGGGCAGTGGCTAACTGCCCGGAACATCGAACGAGATAGTCGAGGAGAGCTTGCAAATGACGAAGGCACCCACCGCATCGATTCATTGGAAACCAATCCCGTTGACTTTGCTTGTGCTGATAGCGCTATGCGGGTCCGATTTGCGGGGGCAGACAGCCACCGGGCAGGTCCACGGCTCAGCCGTTGACCCAAGCGGTGCGGCCGTGCCGGACGCAGACGTGGTGCTCGCCAATTCCGGCACCGGAATCGAGAGCTCTCTCCAGTCGGACGAGCGCGGGTTCTTCGTGTTCAGGAACCTGCAGCCCGGACTATACACATTGCAAGTGGAGTCTGCCGGATTCAAGACCGCCGCAGTCGCTGAGTTTCCAATTGAAGTGAACCAGACGGTTACCAAAGTCGTCACGCTCGAGATTGGAGCTGTGACGGAGACCGTGGAAGTTGTCGCCGGCGCCGAGATGGTGCAGCAATCCAGTGCGGAACTTGGCGAAGTCATCAGCGAATCTGCGGTCAGGGATCTTCCCCTCAACGGGCGAAACTTCACCCAATTGATGACCTTGACGCCGGGAGCAACGCCGGTGAGCACGGCCCAGGGTACCGCTGTCAGCCCGGACGACGGGGCCAATACCGGCGTGCCTGGCTCGACCTTTGTCAAGCCCTCCTTCAATGGGCAGCAGAACAGGTCGTTCATCATCTACCAGGACGGCATCATCAACATGGACTTCCGGAGCCATGGCTACGCGACGCTTCCTAATGTGGACCTGATCCAGGAATTCAAGGTGCAGTCTCACAACGACAAAGTGGAGTGGGGCGGCGTGACGGGCGCGGTGGTGAACCTGGTGTCCAAGTCGGGAACCAACGAATTCCACGGCTCGGCGTTCTGGTTCGTCCGAAACGACATATTTGACGCACGGGACCCGTTCACGGACGCTACGAGCGACGGACCGGTACCGTTTCGCCAGAACCAGTTTGGGGCGACCTACGCAGGGCCTGTTGTTCGCAACAGGACCTTCTTCTCGGGCGGCTACGAGGCTTGGCGCTATCGCAAGCCGACCCAGTCTCAGGGACGCGTCCCCACCACGGAGGAACTGGCGGGCGACTTTTCGGACTCGATCATCGACCAGGCCATCTTTGACCCATTCTCGACGCGAGTTGACGAAGGCGGGAATTACCACCGAACCCAGTTTCCCGGGAATCGTATCCCTCAGTCCGTGCTCTCCAGCCAAATGACGGGGTTCTTCGATGGGTACGAGGAGCGTCCCAATCTTGCCGACCCGGTGTTCAACTTCAGGAATAGCGTTTCGTCGGCAGACGATGCGGACACGTTTCAAGTCAAGATCGATCACCTGCTCTCGGTGAATGACAGCGTCTTCGGGCGCTGGACCTACCTGAGTCGCGATTCGGAGACTCCACGAGGCCAGAAGCTCGTCACGGGAGCACAGACGCGTTCCCACAACGTGGGAGGCGGATGGACCCACACGTTCAGCCCCACGGTCATCCTCGGTGTTCGTGGCGGTGTCGCACGCCGGGACATAGACTCGATCGAGGACCACGTGGCCGGCGTGGACGGCTTGGCTCAACTGGGATTCCGCGACGCGGAGAGGTTCGGCGGGCTGCAGATCGGTCTGACCAGTCCCTGGGGCACGTCTGGATTCCGGGGCGCCGCACCGCGGGAGAACCCGACCTTCAATGTTGCGGCCGACCTAACCGTGGTGCGGGGCGGCCACACGCTCAAGATAGGCGGCCAGTGGATGGCGGTCGAGCGGTTCCAAGGCAACACCTTCCAGGTCTTCCGCTTCGCCGACCAGGTGACCGGCGACCCGCAGAACCCGGGCGTGACGGGCGCCTCGCTGGCCTCGGCCCTGCTGGGCCTGCCGTCCAGCTTCGACGGCTTCCAGCCGAACGAAGGCACGATCCATTTCCGGATTCCGACCTACTCGGCGTACGTGCAGGACGAATGGCGCGCTGGCTCGCGGCTCACGCTCAACTACGGGGTGCGGTTCGACTACAGCCGGCCCGCGACGATTCTCAACGACGGGCTGATGGGCGGCGTCGACATCGACCGGCAAGTCTGGCTCATCGGAGCGCAGTCGATGCCCGGGGACTGCAGCCAGACGGGCCGCGCGCCGTGCATTCCGGACGGCGTGCCGCACCGGGACCGCATCGCGCTGGCGAACCCCACGAACTTCCTGCCCAACCCGGTCAGGGACAACTGGGGGCCACGCATCGGCGCAGCCTACCGGGTGGACGACAGCACGGTGCTGCGAGGCGGGTACGGGCTGTATTGGGACGCGCTGACCAGCAACAGCCAGTACACGCAGCACAATGTCAGCACCTGGCCGGTGGCCAGCGGGTTCAACGGCAAGGCCAACGACCTGGGCGACGCCCCGCAGTCCATTTCGGCCCTGGAGGGGAACTTCCCGGCCGTCCTGCCGACGGCGAACCCGTGGGTGCTCGACACGTGGACCAACGATCCGGCGCGCAAGAACGGATTCTCGCACCAGTGGCACGTGGAACTGCAGCGGCAGGTGACGGACCAGTTGATGGCCTCGGCGGCGTACGTGGGCAGCGCGAACCGGCGCGGCGAGTACTCGGGGCTGGGCAACAGCGCGACGGTGTCGGGGCCGGGGACGCCGGAGGAGGTGAACGCCAGGCGGCCGTTCCCGCAGGCCGGCGGCGGAATCTTCTACAGCCGGAGCATCGGGGAGTCGAGCTACCACGCGCTGCAGCTGAAGACGCGGCGGCGGTTCTCGGACGGGTTGCAGATGCTGCTGTCGTACACCTGGTCGAAGTCGATGGACAACGGATCGAGCGGGTGGTTCGGAGCGGAGAACGGGCCGGGGGGAAGCTCGGCGGCGCAGAACTATCACGATCCGGACTCGAACCGCAGCGTGTCGAGCTACAACATCCCGCACTTCCTGAGCTTCTACTCGGTGTACGAATTGCCTCTAGGGAAGGGCAAGCGGTACTTGAGTACGGGGCCGGGGGCGTGGCTGCTGGGCAACTGGCAGACCAACCTGATCCTGCAGTGGAGGTCGGGCCAGCCGTACAACCTGGAGGTGCCGGGGGACGTGGCGAACATCGGGAACTCGGTGGCGTGGTGGAACTACGCGCGGCCGAACCTGGTGGGGGACCCGCGGGCGGGCAGCCGCACGGCGGAGCAATACCACAATCCGGACGCGTTCGACGTGCCGAGCCTGGAGTACGGTAATTTCGGGCGGAACGTGCTGTCTAGCGACCCGGTGTTCAACGCGGATTTCTCGCTGTTCAAGCTGGTGCCGCTGGCGGATCGCAGGAGGCTGGAGATCCGCCTGGAAGCGTTCAACGTGTTCAACCACATCGACTGGGCGGCACCGGCGACGCTGGTGGCTCGGGCGGGGGACGGCCGGGTTTCATCGACGGCGCACGCTCCCCGCATCCTGCAACTCGGCCTGAAGCTGCACTTCTGAGGAGGGCGGTCGGTGCCTCGGATGGGCGGTCGGCCTGCCAGGGGCGTGCGACGCGGTGCAGAGCTAGCCGATTCGTCCGGCCCGCACGCACGGTTGCCCAGTCATTCCACGGTCGGCGCCCGTCCTGGACACCCGCGAGAGACCAAATGGGTCCCGATTCCATTGCTCGTTCCTATCCGCTCGGTACAGGCGCGGATGCCTGGGTGGCGTCGCGGCCCGTCCCTTGGAGCGAGCCGCTACCGTCGGGAGCGGGATCCGGAGTCAGCGCCCTGCGATCCCTGGCATGATTGCAATCCTGAGGCCACTGCTGGTCCTCCCGACTCTCCTCGCACCCGTTTCGGGGCAGGGTCTTGAAGCGTTTTTCGAGGCTTCCGGCAAGACCGTCCGAGAGACGGCGCCGGAAACCCGCCTTTACTGGCGATCCCACGTGGAAACGAGCCGCGAGCGTATTTTGCAGGCGGCCGATCTCGCAGGCGGGGCCGAGGTTGCCACTGTCCTGGGTTCCGGCATTGGCATGGAGATCCCCCTGACTGAACTGGCTCGACGTTTCGACAGGCTGGTTCTCGTGGACTTGGACGGGGGCAGCATGGTGCATAGCCTCCTTCAAGTTCCGCGGGAGCTGCGCGCCAAGGTCGATCTGAAGGTTACCGACGTGACTTCATTCGCGAGCCGGCTCATCGAGAGTATCGAGCACGCCGTGGAAGCCAGCTCATCAGCCGGGGAAGCATTTGAACGCTTAGGACGGATTCTCGACGATCTGAGGATGAGGGAGGCGGCTGACCTGCCGAAGTCGGACTTCGTGGTCTCGTCGCTCCTGCTTTCGGAGATCCCGCGGTACCCGTACAGCATTGCGGCCCAGGCCCTCGAAACGCGCTTTGGAGTGGCAATTCAGGATTGGGACCGGTCCGATGCGTTCTTTCGGAGGCTCGTGGAGCTTGCTGTCGAGGACCACGTGCAGCTTCTGGCCGCTCTGGTCGAGCCGGAAGGCGTGATCTACTTCAGCGACACGGTGGCGCGGGGCTTGGTCCGGCTGCCTGAAGGGGAAGACATCCGGCGAGCGGTCGAGGCCCGGGCCGTTGCGGAATTCAAACGACTTGGGATCGCGGACTCGGCTGCGGGAGTCGCTTCCGCGGTGAACCGACTTTGCCGGGCCGAGCATTCGCCAGCCGCGGAAGCGGAGGCGCTCGAGCGGATTCTCTCTCTGTACCACGAGGCGGACAGCAGGTTCTTCGAACCCTTGCTCCCGGTCGGCAAGCTCCGGGACCATTGCGCCCAGCGAGGCCTCGAACTGCGGGGCAGTCCAGAGTCCTGGTGGTGGCTTGCGTATCCTTGCAGGATTCGCAGCGGGTCCGGAGCGTTTCTCGTCAGCAACTGGATCCTCGGGCCTGGAAACTAGTGCGCCATGGCAAGGAATCCGGTCGATTGGGGGCTTCGGAAGCTGATTCTTCTCATTGTTTGGACGTTGATCCCCAATGGAATCTGTCACGGCGGCGAGAGATCGTTCGAGTTCGTAGGGATCGAGCCCGGAGATTTCCTCATGGGCTGCTCTTCGGACTATGACGATTGCGGCGACGACGAGAGGCCAGCTCATCGAGTTACGCTTGCCAGCGCCTTCGAGATCGGGAAATACGAGGTCACACAGGCTCAATGGACAGCGGTCATGGGAACCAATCCCAGCAATTTCCGGGGGCCGACGCTTCCGGTGGAGAATGTCAGCTGGAACCGAGCTCAGGAATTCATTGCGAGGTTGAATCGCGCCGCCGGCCCGTACCTGTACAGGCTGCCAACCGAAGCTGAATGGGAGTATGCCGCGCGAGCCGGGGTCACCGATCAACTCTCCGGTGATCTCAATGACATCGCTTGGAACGGTGCGAACTCCACCGAACGGACCCATGAAGTCGGGACCAAGCAGCCGAATGCCTGGGGGCTTCACGACATGATCGGAAACGTCTGGGAGTGGTGCACCGACAGGTATGCAGCGGACTACTACGGCAAGAGCCCGGTCTCAGACCCGCGAGGCCCGGCCGAGGGGGAATTCCGGGTGATGCGAGGGGGGTCATGGTACCGGTACGTGTGGTTTCTTCGGTACTCCGCACGGTTTCGGGAGCGGCCGGACGCCGCATACCGCCACGTAGGTTTCCGATGCGTCCGTACCAAGCGGTGACAGTTCGGGCGGCAGAGCCCAGACATTTTCCGGCACATCGACCGGCGCAGGTTCGTCAAGGATCGCGCGATGCCGACCCGCCCCGCGACGTACGGGGCTCGGACCCAGGGTCGGCGCTCCACGGAAAGCTGGAGACGAACCGCCGCCCGAGACTTGTTCGGAACGCAGTCCGAATTGAACGCCTGCCACGCGCCAATGCATGCAGGCATGGCATTCGGCCTGCGACCGGCAAGAACCGGGCTTGCCGGCCTGGCCCCCTCGGGCCAGGGGTTGCGGTCTCGCCGCGAGCGATCTCCGGTCACGCGTGCCATTGCCCGGATTCGACTTGCTTCGTAATGTACAATGAGCGCCGAGAGCGACATCCGAGGAGCGTCGGAAGGCAGTTTCGGCGTTTCGGAAGGGCCGAAATGGATCGCGCCGACGCCGAGCGAATCGTCACCGAACTCTTCAATTCGAGCTACTCGGCCACGGTACGATATGCGGCGCACAGATGCGGGTCTCGTGACCTAGCGGAGGACTTGGTGCAAGACGCGTTCGGGGCGCTGTATGCCCGTCTCCGGGAAGGAGCTCGCATACAAGAGCCGCGCGCCTGGCTGTTGAAGACAGTCCACAATATGATCTGCCAGGCTTGGCGCAAGGCTCAAAAGCAACCGGAACGAGGCATCTCGCGGCTCGACCTCGAGGCGTTCCCAGTGCCTGCGGATGACTTCGGTGGAATCACGGAGTCCGATCGGCCTCATTTGGTGGGATTTCTTTCCCGGCTCGCCCCCCGCGAGCGAGAAGTAGTCCTGCTAAGAGCACAAGGCTTGAGGTATCGCGAAATTGCGTCTCAGCTGGGGATCAGCAGCAACTCGGTCGGCACGCTGCTCCTGAGGGCAATGCGCAAGATGCGCGCGGCCAGAGCGGAGGCCATCTTGAAGTCCGTGGCGGAACAGGCGCCGTCGTCGTGAACTTGTACCTGGCGCGCGATTGTCCTGGCGAACAGGTGCTGCTCGACTACCTGGTGGGGGAATTGGGCTCGGCGACCGCGCGGGACGTAGAGCGGCATCTAGAGACTTGCACCGATTGCGCGCTGAGAGCCGATCAGCTATCCGAGGACTTCGGCGATGTCGAGCGAGCGATAGACGTCGAGCTTCCGCTGCCGCCGTTGCGGCTCGCCGCCGCTCGCCGCCGCCTGCAGGAGCGGCAGGAAGCGTACGAGACGAGCCGTGCCGCGAGAGGGGGCTCCGTTCGGCTTGGCGGAACCTGGGCGAGACTGGCCCTCGCGGCCGCGGCCGCAGTTGTGCTGGTCGGAGTGGCGACTACTCTGCTTTCAACGCGAGACGAGCCGGCGCTTACGGCCGGTCAAGTCTTGGACCGGGCTCAGGAATCCGTCCCGACCTACGGCCTGCAGCCCTCGATGGCGCGGTACGAAGTGGAGTTTGTCCAGCTCAGGCCGGTAGATGCCGCCCGCAAGCATGAGCTCGTCATTTGGACCGACCCCGGCAGCGGCGGTTACTCCTCCAGGCTGGAGGATCCGGACGGAGCACTTCGCCACGCGGTGTGGCGAACGGCATCAAACGGTCCGACCTTTGCCTACGACCAGGCTGTCGGCGAGGCGTTGGTTCGGATCGACCGATCCGGGCAAGACCCTCAACCCACTCTGCTCGCATCAATGGGAAACGGCATTGACTGCGACGTTCTGGCGGCCGGATTCGCCCGATGGCTTGAAGGCAGGCACTGGGAGCCGTTGCGAGTGTCGCGTGACTTCACCTTGCTGGTCTCGGATGACGCGACATTGCGCCTCGAGAGGTCGGCTGGCGTGCTGCTTGTCGTGGCGCACAAGCAGGAGGGCGACATGCGCGCGGAAATCACCTTGACGCTAGGTGCGGAGTCCTTCGAACCCCACTCGATACAGATCCACTTCCAGAGCCCGAATGGCGAATCCACCTTCAAGCTTGTCCAGAACGAGGTGCGCTTCATTGCCGCCTCCCATCTCGACGCCTCGGTATTCGAAGCGCGCGTTCCCCCGTCGACGCGCTTGCGAGCCAAGTCCGTGCCTGCGACGCGGCCGCAACCGGGTCCGGCATCTGCCGGCCCGGACCGCCGAACGGTGGAAGCGAAACTCCGGCACGCGTTGCACGAGGCCCGCGCCTGCCTGGGCGAGCCGGTCGAGGTGGTGCGCGCTGCAAACGGCGCGCTTGCGGTTCGCGGCATCGTGGGAACCGGGGAAATGAAGGCGGCGATCCTGACGGCGTTGGACCGTTCGGACGTGCCCGACGCCGTGACAGTGGACATCCGGACTCAAGCGGAATCGATTGGAGGCGCCGACCGGGGAATTGAGTTTGCAGGTCCTTCCGTTCGGCCCGCTATCAATGCCGGCAGTCCAAGCGCGCGGAGCGGGCCCGTGAGCGGGCTGCCTCTCACTTCCGACTTGACCGCCTATTTCCGGGCGGCTGATCCGCTCAGGCCGGCGGACTCGGTCGGGAAGGATCTCAGTGCGTTCGCCGCGGGGGCGGTTGACCGAGCCGATGACCTCTTGCGGCGTGCGTGGGCGCTGAGAAGGCTCGCCGAGCGCTACGGGCCGGGCACCGCAGAGCGCATTTCCCCTGAAGCGGCGGCCTTGGTACGGGAAATGTGCCGGGACCACCTCCAGGGCGTTGCGCATGCAGCGCGCAGGAGCGCGGATTGGACGCTGCCGGCATTGGATGCGATGGCGATCTCGAGGGGTGTGGAGGAGGGAGCACCGCAACCGATTTCGCAGAGTTCGGCGTCAGCGCGATCCTGGAGCGGCCCGTTCCTGTCCCTATTCGAAGCAGCGAACAGCATCCATAGCGACACGCTCGCATTGCTGACGGTCCGCTTGGATGTCACCGAGAGCCCGGCCAGCGGGCAAGGCCGGGCTCGTTCCCCGGGAACCGAGGACGTCGACCATACCCTTCGACGCCTGCTGGCACGCTTGCGTGAGTTCGGGCCGGAGGTGACACAGACGGTGAATGCGTTTGCCGCGAGTTCAGACCCCGTGCCTGCGGTTCCACTCGGACGGGAGGCGGAGCGGTAAGGAAGATTGGCATTTGGACATGAAGCGAATCTGGAAACACGCCTTGTCCGGGGTGCTCTGGCTGGCAGCCGGGGCGCAGGTCCTCGGCGCATCCGAGATTTTCGGCATAGTCTGGGACTCGACCGGTTCGGTCTTGCCCCATGTCCAGATCACAGCCTCGAACACAGAGACAGGAATCCAGCATAGGACTGAGTCTGGCAAGACCGGCGGCTACAGCATTCCGTTCCTGAAGCAAGGCACCTACCTCCTTTCGGTTCGGAAGGCGGGTTTCATGATCAGCACTGTTCGGCACATCGCCCTCGACGCCGAACAGCAGTTGCGAATCGACGTCACGTTGCTGCTGGCGGTAGTGTCGGAGTCCATTCACATCACGGACATGGCCCTCTTGGATACCTCCTCGTCCGAGCTCGGCGAGACGGTTTCCGGAAATGTGATTCGGGAACTGCCGCTGAATGGCAGGAATTTCACGGAACTTCTGTCGACCGCCCCGGGAGTCACGCCGGTCAGCAGCGCCCAGGGCTCATCGCCGGGGACGACTGACGCAGAGCCGACCGGGATTCCTGGCTCGCGCGTGCTCAAGCCGTCGTTTCATGGGCAGCAGAACCGGTCAGTGATTTACTATCTCGACGGAATTGTGAATACCGACTTCCGCGTCACGACATACGGTTACCTGCCGAATATCGACCTGCTGGACTCGATGCGGGTGCATGCGCATTCAGACAAGGTGGAGTGGGGGGGCGTCACCGGAGGGGTGGTCAGCCTCGCATCGAAGTCCGGGACCAACACGTTTCGAGGCACGGCATTCTCGTTCGTTCGCAACAGCGCCTTCGACGCGAGGGATCCGTTCAAGGACGCCAACAGCGACGGGCCCGCTCCGTTCCGCCAGAACCAGTTCGGTGTCACGTACAGCGGCAGGGTCGTTCGCAACAAGAGCTTCTTTTCCGCTGGCTACGAAGGCTGGCGGTACCGCAAGCCCACTCAGTCGCTGGCACGCGTCCCCACCCCGGAGGAACTCGCGGGCGACTTTTCCAACTCGGTAATCGGCCAGACCATCTTCGATCCGTTCTCTACCAGGCTGGACGCTGCCGGCAACCAATTCAGGACGAGCTTCCCCGGAAACCGCATTCCCGGAGCATTGCTTTCCCGCCAGATGCGCGGTTACTTCGAGGCGTACGAGGAGCGCCCGAATCTTGTTGATCCGGTGTCGAATTTCATCAACAGCGCTCCATCAGTCGACGACGCGAATTCGCTGCAGGTCAAGGTCGACCACCGATTCTCTGACGAGGACAGCATATTCGGCCGCTGGAGCCGGATGGCCCGCCAATCGGTCGAGCACATAGGCCAGAAGTCCAGCGACGGGAGCGATATGGTCGCAACGAACTTCGGGGGCGGCTGGATTCACGTATTCGATCCCACGGTGGTGCTGGGCCTTCGTGGCGGGGCTGCGCGAAGGGACTTCCTTTTCGACTTGCAGACGCATGTCGAGGGCGTGGACGGCCTGGCCCGGCTGGGGTTTCGCGACGCCGAACGGTTCGGAGGGCTGCAGGTGGCCTTGACCAGTCCCTGGGGAACGTCCGGAATAGCAGGGGCCGCCCCGCGCGAGAACCCGACCTTCAACGTCGCGGGCGACCTGACGGTCGTGCGGGGCCGTCACACGTTCAAGATCGGCGGCCAGTGGTTGGCGGTCGAGCGGTTCCAGAACAACACCTTCCAGGTCTTCCGCTTCGCCGACCAAGTGACCGGCGACCCGCAGAACCCGGGCGTGACGGGCGCCTCGCTGGCCTCGGCCCTGCTGGGCCTGCCGTCCAGCTTCGACGGCTTCCAGCCGAACGAAGGCACGATCCATTTCCGGATTCCGACCTACTCGGCATACGTGCAGGACGAGTGGCGCGCTGGCTCGCGGCTCACTCTCAACTACGGGGTGCGGTTCGACTACAGCCGGCCTGCGACGATTCTCAACGACGGGCTGATGGGCGGCATCGACATCGACCGGCAGGTCTGGCTCATCGGAGCGCAGTCGATGCCCGGGGACTGCAGCCAGACGGGCCGCGCGCCGTGCATTCCGGACGGCGTGCCGCATCGGGACCGCATCGTGCTGGCGAACCCCACGAACTTCCTGCCCAACCCGGTCAGGGACAACTGGGGGCCGCGCATCGGCGCGGCCTACCGGGTCGACGACAGCACCGTTTTGCGAGGCGGGTACGGGCTGTACTGGGACGCGCTGACCAGCAACAGCCAGTACACGCAGCACAATGTCAGCACCTGGCCGGTGGCGAGCGGGTTCAGCGGCAAGGCCAACGACCTGGGCGACGCCCCGCAGTCCATTTCGGACCTGGAGGGGAACTTCCCGGCAGTCCTGCCGGCGGCGAACCCGTGGGTGCTCGACATGTGGAGCAACGATCCGGCGCGCAAGAACGGATTCTCGCACCAGTGGCACGTGGAACTGCAGCGGCAGGTGACGGACCAGTTGATGGCCTCGGCGGCGTACGTGGGCAGCGCGAACCGGCGCGGCGAGTACTCGGGGCTGGGCAACAGCGCGACGGTGTCGGGGCCGGGGACGCCGGAGGAGGTGAACGCCAGGCGGCCGTTCCCGCAGGCCGGCGGGGGAACCTTCTACGGCCGGAGCATCGGGGAGTCGAGCTACCACGCGCTGCAGCTGAAGGCGCAACGGCGGTTCTCGGACGGGTTCCAGATGCTGCTGTCGTACACCTGGTCGAAGTCGATGGACAACGGATCGAGCGGGTGGTTCGGAGCGGAGAACGGGCCGGGGGGAAGCTCGGCGGCGCAGAACTATCACGATCCGGACTCGAACCGCAGCGTGTCGAGCTACAACATCCCGCACTTCCTGAGTTTCTACTCGGTGTACGAATTGCCTGCAGGGAAGGGCAAGCGGCACTTGAGTTCGGGACCGGGGGCGTGGTTGCTGGGCAACTGGCAGGCCAACGTGATCCTGCAGTGGAGGTCGGGCCAGCCGTACAACCTGGAGGTGCCGGGAGACGTGGCGAACATCGGGAACTCGGTGGCGTGGTGGAACTACGCGCGGCCGAACCTGGTGGGTGACCCGCAGGCGGGCAGCCGGACGGCGGAGCGCTACTACAATCCGGACGCGTTCGACGTGCCGAGCATGGAGTACGGGGATTTCGGGCGGAACGTGCTGTCGAGCGACCCGGTGTTCAACGCGGATTTCTCGCTGTTCAAGCTGGTGCCGCTGGCGGACCAGAGGAGGCTGGAGATCCGCCTGGAAGCGTTCAACGTGTTCAACCACATCGACTGGGCGTCGCCGGGGACGCTGGTGGGCCGGGCAGGGGCCGGCCGGGTCTCGTCGACGGCGCACGCTCCCCGCATCCTGCAACTCGGTCTGAAGCTGCACTTCTGAGGAGGGCAGTCACCGAGCGTCCACCGTTTGCAGGTTGTCCGCCGTGCCAATGCATGTGCAGCTTCCGGCTTGGGAGTGCCCCGCTGCCATTGCCGAGACAAGCACCTTTGCGCGGCCGATTCCAGTTCAGTGCGTCTCAGCCAGTCTCCAAGGGCGCCGGGCCATTGCAGCCAGCCGCTTTCCGCAAGCGGTGCTGCGATATCGTTCCCGACTCCGCGCCACCGCGGAGCCTGCCGAAGGGAAAGAACGCGTCAACCGTGGTAACCGTGCCTACCGAGTCACTCCGGCTCGGTGACCGCAAGAACCTGTCCGGAAGACACATCTTCGAGGCTCTGCACCTTGCCGCTGGGCCAACGAATCTCAACCTGTCGAATGGTGCGATCGTCCCCAATGCCGAAATGCAAGCGCTTGTCGGAAGAACTTGCGTATCCGACCGCAGTTGTGGCGTGACTGTATTGCTTCCGACCGGACGCATGGGTCAATTCGACCCGGGCACCGATTCCGGAACGGTTGCTCGCGGTTCCTTGCAGGTCTAGCGTCAGCCACTGGCCTGCCTCGGACTGGTTGAACAGGACCGCGGCCTCGGCACCGATTGCGGACACGACCACATCGACCCTGCCATCGTTGTCGAGGTCGCCGAATGCGGCGCCTCTGTGTGCCTCCATCCGAGCCAGGGCCGGCCCGGCCTGCGGCGCGACGTCTCGATAGGTGCCGTCAGCGGCCTTCTGGAAGATCGCGTTCGGTAGCCGGTAGGCCTGGTCGCGGTAGGACTCGATGTTCTCGCTTACATGCGAATTGGCGGTGAAGACTTCCCGCACGCCATCGTTGTCGAAATCGATTGCTGCGACGCTCCATCCGGACATCCTGAACGAGGCGAGCCCGATCCCCGTTCGGTATGTCGCGTCCGAGAACACGCCGTCACCGCTGTTCAGAAACAAGGGATAGGTCTCGTTGGCCAGCGCCGTGATGACAGCATCCGGAAGGCCGTCTCCGTTGAGGTCGCGAAAGTCCAGACCCATGCTGGAAACCGGAATGCCGTCCGCGATGAACGCTATGCCGGACTGTACGCCCACCTCTGCGAAGCGCTTTCCTTGCAGATTGTGGAAGAGGAAGTTTCGCACCGAGTCATTGGTTACCAAGATGTCCATGAACCCGTCGCCGTCGTAGTCCGCCACTCCGGCGCTCATGCCCTTGCCGACATGGTCGGCAATCCCGCTCTCGCGGCTCACATCGTCGAAAGTGCCGTCCCCGACGTTCCGGTAGAGGGCATTGGGAAGACCCTCGTAGTAGGCCGGTGAGCAGGACAGGCGGCGGCCCGGATCGCCACAAACGCGGTTTGCATTCCATGACCAGTCCAAGTAGTTCACGACAAACAGGTCCAAGTCTCCGTCGTTGTCATAGTCCAGCCATGCGGCTGCGACAGACCAGCGCTGGTTGCTCGATCCTCCGACACCCGCCCCATGTGTGACGTCTGAGAAACGGCAGTCACCGTCATTGTGGTAGAGGATGTTGCGATCGACTCCGGCGACGAACAGGTCTATCCTGCCGTCGTTGTCATAGTCGCCCGCCGCCAGGCCCATGTTGTACCCGGCACCCTCGACTCCGGATTGACGCGTGATGTCCTCGAATTGCCGATCGCCCAGGTTGCGATACAGGCGGTTGTGAAACGATTCGTCCGCCTTCTCGAAGTCCGGAAAACGTGCGCCGTTCGCGAAGTAGATGTCGAGTAGCCCGTCGTTGTCGCAGTCCAGCACGGCGACCCCGCCCAGAGTTGAGTCGGGCATCGGCTTTTCGTCGACCGTTCCGTTGTCGAGCACGAAATCAACACCTGTCCCGGGGTCTTCGAAGCGGATCTGGCGGATGGCCTCGGGAGCCAGGCCTGTCGGCGGTGAATCAGGCGTCCCGAACCACACTGCTATGGCGACAAGAAAACCCAGGGTCGCGTACGCCAGGTGGCGGCCGCGGATTCGCCGGGGGGGCGGTTCGGGCCGGACGGACGGCTTGGGACGGTTTCCCGATGCCGAGCGATTTCTCTTGCTCACGTTTCAATCAATCAATCCGTCAGCGCCAACGCCGGCAGTATCAGGGACTGTCTGCTGCTACCACGGAGCGCGCCAACGCCCTGGCGGCGCTAACCGAAGCCCTCGGAGCCCCTTACGACTCGGATGGGAGCAGTTTAGCACCGGGTTCCATCGGGCTGGACTGGGCCGAGGCGGAAGACGGGTCCACTAGCTGGTGGTGCCTGCGAGCTAGCCGACGAGCCGTGCCGGGGTGATCACGGGAATACCGCGCTTGGAGGTGTTTGAGTCGGCTGGAATCAGAACTAGCGCTAGACTATGACCTCGGGTTGAATGCAAATCGTGCGCGCCAGGGCATGCCGATATCTGATCGGGTTGACGCTCTGTTGCGTTGCCAGTTCGAGCTTGCTGGCTGGTTCGTGCCTCGGCGTTGAAGAGGGCCTGTCAGCTACGCGTGAGCTGCTATCCCAAGGGCGGTTCCCCGACGCCTGGGACAAGCTGTCGGCGCTTTCCGCGAGCCATCCGGACTGTGCGGAGGTCGTCTTGATGGACGCTCGGATGCACGCTGGTCGAGGCCAGCCTCAGGACGCGGAGAAGCTCTTCCTGCGAGCCTGCCAGCTTGCTCCTTCAGAGCCGGAGCCATTCTTCCAACTCGGAGTGTTCTACGACGGGAGGCAACAGCATGGACGAGCGGCGGAACAGTTTCGGAAGGTCCTTCGATTGACGCCTGGGGATCCTCACGCCTATGACTATCTCGGCTTGAGCCTCGAAGCGCTCGGAAACTTTGACAAGGCCGAATCGGCCTATCGCATGGGCTTGGCCCGCAACAGCGGAGATCGTTTCGATCCCATGCTGCACTACAACTACGGTCGATTCCTCGTCAAGCAGAACCGTTTCGACGCCGCGCAGGGTCACTTGGACAAGGCGCTGGAGCTTGCTCCGGACGTGCGCGCTGTGCACTACGAGCGGGCGAAACTTGCCGAGAGGCTCGGCGACACCGAGGGTGCGCGCTTCTACGCCGAGACAGCCCTGGCTCTCGCAGACCCCGAGGGGGTCATTCTTGACATGCAAGTCCACTATCTCCTGTCACGGATCTATCGAGACCTAGGCGAGGCTGATCTTGCCGCCAAGTACACGGCTCTGAGCCAGAAGGCCGAACTCCCCTTGCGAGCTCGCCAGCGATCCGGGCGCTGAGGATTCGCCCGCGCGGGCAGTGGTCCGAGCGTGAGGTTCGTGTCAGTCGCGCTCTTCTTCGACAACCCGCAATACTTGGTTCGGCTGGATATTCCGAACGGTCTGGATCGTGCCCGAGGGCCAGTGCACGGTCAAGGACTCCACGACCGATGCGTTCCCGATCCCGAAATGGACCGGTCCGGTGAACGACGACGCGTAGCCGCCGCTTGAGGTCGCCGTATTGAACTGGTTTCCGCTCCGGGCCGTCAGTTGCACGACAGCACCTAGTCCGTCGCGATTCGACTCAGTGCCCTCGAGTTCGACTGCAAGCCAGCGGTTGCCTCCGGAGCTGTCGTTGCACCAAACCTCGGCAGGTGCGCCGAGCGCCGTGACCACCAGGTCCAGCCGGCCGTCGCCGTCGAGATCGCCCAGCGCCGCGCCGCGATGCCGCCTGGCAGGCGCCGCGTCAAAGCCAGCTTCCGCTTGCAGCGCGACGAAGCGTCCGTTGCCGTCATTCCGGAACACGGCATTGAGATGGACCACAGGGAGGCTCGGATTGACGGGATTTGACTGGACATCGCCTAGCGAGAAGAACAGGTCTTTGCGCGTGTCGTTGTCCAGGTCCGCGATGATCGCGCCGTAGCCTGCCATGTCGCGAGTTTGGGCCGCTAGTCCGCTGGTCCTCGTGATGTCAACGAAGTAGCCGTCCGAAGTGTTCTGCATCAGCGGGAACGTCTCACCCGGCAATGCGGCATAGACAACGTCTTCCAGCCCATCGCCATCGATGTCTCGAGCATCGAGTCCCATTCCGGATATCTCGCGACCGTGTTCCGGGAGCGCTATCGTCGCCTCGAATCCAACCTCCTCGAAGCGGCCGTCGCCGGAGTTGCGAAACAGGAAGTTCGGGAGCTTGTCGTTCGTCACGAAGACATCCACGAAGCCGTTTCGGTCGAAATCGGCCACGGACGCACCCATCCCCTTGCCAACACTGGATCGAATCCCGGAGGATGCGGACAAATCCTCGAAAGTGCCGTCTCCGTTGTTGCGATAAATCCGGCTCGGAGTGCCTCCGTAGTGCTTAGGGTGGCAATAGTCCCTGGTGCCAGTCGCATCGCATACGGGATCTACGCCCGGTGCCCAGCTCAGGTAGTTGACGACGAAGAGGTCCAGCAACCCGTCCCGGTCGAAATCGAGCCATGCGCCGGCGATGGCCCACAGAGCGCCGAACTCGTCGTCGGCAGCGCTGATGCCCGCAGTTTGCGTGACGTCCGAGAAATTCTCGCCGCGCTCGTTGCGATATAGGAAATTCCGGTGCAGCCCGCCAACGAAGATGTCTTGATCGCCGTCATTGTCATAGTCAGCGACGGCCACGCCAAACGCGAAGGCCTCTCCTCGGAGCCCGACGCGATCTGTCACGTCGGTGAACTCAAATCCTCCGTCGTTCCGGAACAGCCTATTGCTGTAGCGGTCCGAGGTCTTCTTGTTCGCTGGCAGTTCGGCGCCGTTCGCGAAGAAAACGTCAAGGTCCCCGTCGCTGTCGTAGTCGAACAGGGCAACTCCCCCCGCCATGGTTTCGGGTGCGTAGCGGTTCGCCGACTCGGAGTTTTCCAGGGTGAAACCAATGTCTCTGTGAGTGAAGTGGATTGAGGCTCCCGACAGCAGCGCCGTGGGAACGGCAATCCCGATCAATAGCCAGGGCGAATGCGGTCGGAATGCGTCCATGGCTAGTCAGGCGCATGGTCCAGCGCGATATATAGTGCCTTGGTCGCGTCCACGTCCCCGGGAGCCATTCGGAGCACTTTGCGAAGCCTGGCCTTGGCCTCGTCCCACCTCTCGAGGCGGCAAAGCGCAAGAGCGGCGTTCCTGTGGAAGTCGATATTCCGGGGCGCGATGGCTGCGGCCTCCTCGTATCGCCGAAGGGCCAGTTCGATGTTCCCGGCGGATTGTGCCTCAAGGCCCAGGTTGTTCAGCCGGCCCGCTTCGTTGATCTTGGATTCATGCAGGATGCGTCGTGAAGCAGCCGCGGCAAGGCCCGACAGGACATCGCGGGCTTCGTCCGCCTTGCCGGCCGCCCGCAGCGCTCTGCCGAGAGCGTATCCCGCAATCTGATTTGAAGGCTCGAGTTGATTTGCGCGCCGCAATGGCTCCACGGCGGCTTCGGGATTGCCGTTCCGCAAGAGTTGAGAACCGTACAAGTGATGTGCTTCGAAGCTGTCCGGCATCAGATTCGCAGCTTTCCGCAGGACGGTCTCGGAGGCGATGGGGTCTGTGCCTCCCGCGAGGCTACGGCCCCATTCCAAGTACGCTGCGCCGAAGGTCGGTTGCAGCCCAGCCGCTGTCTCGAAGTCGGTCACCGCCATTTCCAACTGGTCCCGTTGGGCCCGAGCCTTCCCCCGCAAGTAGTGGAGACGGGCGCGCGCGGAATCCTCGGCGGCGTGTTCGATTGCCGCCGTGAAGTGCGGCAGCGCTTCCTCCAATGCTCCTTCCAGTGCCAGCGAAAGAGCGACTCCCTCGTGCGCTGGACTGAGCTTGGGGTCAAGCTCGATCGCCGCGCGGAAAGCGTTTCGAGCCCGCTCGTGCTCTCCGAACTGAGCCAGGCCTTGGCCGAGTGCCAGTTGATTTGCTGGATTCCCAGGCTGGAGCTGAACCGACCGGCCAAGGGCTCCGAGCGCCGCAGACCGCTGGCCCAGCAGCGACAGCGCTACACCGAGCAGGCGGTGGCCGTCCGCGCTTCCGGGATTCTCGGTGACGTAGTGCCGGAGCGCATCAGCCGCGGTTTGCGGAGATCCGCTGACGATTGCCTCGCTTGCCTCGAAGAGAGGATCCTGAGCCCACACGACACTTGCGTGCGACAGTGAAATGCCAATCGCAAGGCTGGCCGACCTGATCCAGCATCCGGTTCGTGTCTTGCACAACACCAGTTTGTCCACAGTCTATAACCACAGTCATGCAACCGCTCGGACGAGCGATCCGACCGAACCGAAGGCTCGAATGGAGATGAAATCCTTGAGCTTCCCCTGTCTGCTACCGATGGCTACCAGTCAGTATCCTCGATCTGCGCTGCATGCCGCTCCACCCGAACTCCCGGGTTCCGGCCACTTCACTGATGGCTGGATACACCTGAAACTTGAGCAGCACCAGCGCAACGGCCGCTGGCAGGCCCACCGCTGTGACCGCCCACTGACGATCGACTCCGAGGGCAAGCCCCACCGAGAGCGCGGCCGTCGCGATGCTTGCCCCGCCGATGCCCATGAAGACATCTCCGGCCGACAAACCAGGCCAGGCCCGGGTGCTCCCGTCGGCCAAGGCTGCTGGCAGGAGTGCCCCTGCCAGCGGAACTAGCAGCAGCGAGCCCGCCGCAGCCCAGAGTGGAGTGGCTACGGAATGGTGGACTGGTAGGGGTGCGGTAGCGCTCTTTCTGGCACACCCCGCAGACCGACATTCGCAGTCCGAGATGAGGGGTGTCCGAATACCGCCTGCAGCAGCTCGCCTTGCTCCGCCGCCCTGACTTTTCCGACCTCCGCCGCCATCATGGTGCCGCCCTCTTCGGAGTCGCTACCCTCTGCCGCACCCTCAACTGTCCACCACTTCGTAGCCACCCCATATCTGCGGCGGACGACGGGGCTGTCGCGATCGCAGGTGACCAAGCTGGTGGGGCGCAGCCAGCGGGAGCAGCAACTGCGGGACCGGCGGCGGCCGGGGCGGCCGTTCGCCAGCAAGTACACGCGGGCGGACAGCGCGGCGCTGGCGGAGCTGGACGGAGAGCACGGGAGGCTGTCGGGGCCGGCTACGCGCAAGCTGTGCCAGCGGGCTTGGGAGGTGTACGGGGACGGGCGCTACGAGCGCCTGGCGGGCATCTCCAACGGGCATGTCTACAACCTGCGCAAGACGGTCGCCTACCGGTGCCGGCTGGCCAGCGTGGAACCGACGCGCCCGCGGCAGGTGGCGATCGGGGAGCGGCGCAAGCCGCGCCCGGAGGGGCGTCCGGGCTTCGTGCGGGTGGACACGGTGCACCAGGGCGACCTCGACGGGGTCAAGGGGGTCTACCACATCAACGTGGTGGACGAGGTGACGCAGTACCAGGCGGTCGGCTCGGTGGAGACGATCAGCGAGCGGCACCTGCTGCCGGTGCTGGAGCAGCTGCTGGCGGCGTTCCCCTTTGCCATCCTGGGCTTTCACTCCGACAACGGCTCGGAGTATGTCAACCGCCGCGTGGCCAAGCTGCTGGAGAAGCTGCGGGCGGAGTTCACCAAGTCGCGGCCGCGGCGCAGCACCGACAACGCGCTGTGCGAGGGCAAGAACGGCTCGGTGGTACGCAAGCACCTGGGCTACGGGCACATCCCGGGCGCTTCGCGGAGCCGTTGAACCGCTTCAACCGCGAGGTGCTGACGCCGTACCTGAACTACCACCGGCCGTGCCTGTTTGCCAGCGAGCGGGAGGATCCGCGGACGGGCCGGGTCCGCAAGCACTACCGGCACCGGGACGTGCGGACGCCGTACGAGCGGCTGCGGGATCTGCCGGGCGCCGAGCAGTACCTGCGGCCGGGCGTGGACTTTGCCCAGCTGGACGCACAGGAGCGGGCGCTGACGGACCTGGAGGCGGCACGACGGCTCAATGCGCAGCGCGACGCGCTCTTCCGGGAGCTGCGCGCCGCGGCCTGAGCCCGGGCTGTGGACCAACCGCGAAACGGGTGGGCGCCCGGCCGGGCGCCCACCCCGCGGGCCGCCTCCAGCACGCCCGGCCCGGCCTGCCCAGTGCCGGCACGGGGGCCCCAGATAGGATGCTGATGATCACACCCACCAACGGAATCTGGGGCTCCCGTTGGTCGCCCTTTCGCCCCCCTCAGTGGCGATCCCCGCCGCTTTCCACGGACACCCTATAATGCCCTAGTCTCTCTTCCCCTCCTGGAGCCTCGTCCAGGCTTCTATGTTGGTCAGGGTGCACCGTGGACCTAGTCTTTGACTACTCTGGACTGGGTTGCGAAGCCCGGCGTCCAGCTCCGTTGGATGGCCGGGGAGCCATCCGCACCCCCTGCGGCTTAGCGGGCGGCGGGTCGGACCGTTTCGGGCTGGATTCGAGGAATCGGAAATGAGCTTGGTCGGCCCGCCGCAACCATCCCCCCGAGGCCTGGACGAAAGGTTGGGCGCGAGGCCCGGATTGACGAGAAGCCAAGGCCGGGGGATGACTCGTATTCACTGTACTGTCCAGCGACAATTAGAAATTCCGGGTAACGACAATTAAAAGTTCCGGGTGAGCCTCGTAGTTGGCGGCTAGACTCGACCCTTCCCAGGGAGGGTGGAGGCGTTGATCAAAAACCAACAAGTGAGGCTACTGATGAAGGAACTAAGAAGGAACAAGCCGCTGGCAACGGCGGCGGCGAAAGCGGGCATGAGCGAGCGCACGGCTCGCAAATGGCGCGATAGCGGGAAGCTTCCGAGCGACCCCAGTCCAGCGCGGCACTGGCGGACGCGGGAGGATCCGTTGGAAGCGCTGTGGCCAGAGGCGGAGGCCCTGCTGCGAGCGGACCCGGGGCTGCAGGCGAAGGTGGTGTTCGAGGAGCTGCAGCGGCGCCATCCGGGGCAATTGCAGTCCGGGCAGTTGCGGACGTTGCAGCGGCGATTCCGGGCCTGGCGCGTGCGGCAGGGTCCGGACCGGGAAGTCTATTTCGAGCAGGAGCGGGAGCCGGGGGCGCAGTGCCAGTCGGACTTCACCGACATGGGCGCGCTGGGGGTGACGATCCGGGGCGAGCGGTACAAGCACCTGGTATACCGTTTCGTGCTGCCGTACTCGAACTGGGAGAGCGTGGCGATCGCGAGCTCGGAAACGTTCGAGGCGCTGGTCGGCGGACTGCAGGAGAGCCTGTGGGAGCTGGGCGGGGTGCCGCGGGAGCACCGGACCGATAATCTGTCGGCGGCGACGCACGAGTTGCGCCAGTCCGGCGGGCGGGCGTTCAACCGGGCGTACGAGGAGTTCCTGGCGCATTACGGGCTGGCGGCGAGCCGGAACTATCCGGGCAACGCGCACGAGAACGGGGACGTGGAAGCGGCGCACGGGCATTTCAAGACCGCGGTGGACCAGCGGCTGCGCCTGAGCGGGACACGCGATTTCAGTTCCGTGGAGCGCTACGCGCGGTTGCTGGACGAGATCGCCGGGCAGCGCAACAGCCGGCGCGGGGAGCGGCTGGCGGCGGAGCAGGCGGCGTTGCGGCCGCTGCCGCCGCGGCGGCTGCCGGTGTACCGGGAAGAGCGGCGCACGGTGACGCGCGGGAGCGTGGTGCGGGTGGCGAGCAAGGCGTACTCGGTGCCGTCGCGGCTGATCGGGGAGCAGCTGACGGCGCGGCTGTACACCGATCGCGTCGAATTGCACTACGGCGGGAAACTGGTGGCGCGCCACGACCGGGCGCTGGGCAAGCAGCCGGGCCGGGTGGACTACCGGCACGTGGCGCACGCGCTGTTGCGCAAGCCGGGGGCCTTCGCGCAATACCGCTACCGCGAGGAGATGTTTCCGTCAGAGGCCTTCCGGCGGGCCTATGACAAGCTCTGCGAGGGGCGCTCGCAGGGGCACGCGGATCTCGAGTACGTGCGCATCCTGCACTTGGCGGCGACGACGCTGGAGACCCGTGTGGAGGCGGCCCTGCAGGGCTGCCTGGAGGCTGGCGAGCGGCCGTCGTTCGAGCGCGTCCGGGCGGCCGCGGCACCGCCGCGGCCGGAGGCGGAGGTGCCGGAGGTGCGCATCGCGGAACCAGACCTGGACGTCTACGACGAGTTGCTGGCGGACACGCGGGGGCTGTCGTGAAGGGGCCGGAGCTGGCAGCGCTGCCAGGACGCCTGAAGGAGTTGCGCCTGCCGTCGTTCGCGGCGCATTGCGAACGGCTGGCGGAACAGGCCCGCAAGCAGGCCTGGGACCCGTTGCGCTACCTGGCGGAACTGGCCGCGGTCGAGACGGTCGAGCGGGCCGACCGGCGCGTGGCGCGACTGGCCAAGGAAGCCCGGCTGCCGCGGGGCAAGACGCTGGAAACGCTGGACTTGCTGCGTCTTCCCAAAGGCGTGAGGGGCCGCCTGCCAGTGCTGTGCGAGGGGGATTTCCTGGCCGACGCCGTCAATGTGTGTGTCTTCGGCAATCCGGGCGCGGGCAAGACCCATCTGATGGCGGCGCTGGGTGCCGAACTGGTGCAGCGTGGCCACTCGACGCTGTTCGCCCCGGCGCGCGCGCTGACCGAGCGCCTGGCCGGGGCCAAGCGCGAACTACGGCTGAGCCGCGAGCTCGACCGCCTCGACCGCTTCGAGTGCCTGCTGCTCGACGACATCGGCTACGTCCGGCAGGACCGTGCCGAGATGGAAGTGCTCTTCGAACTGCTGGCGCAACGCTACGAGCGCCGCAGCGTGATGCTGACGAGCAATCTGGTCTTCTCGCAATGGCAGCGCATTTTCCCTGACAAGATGACCGCGGCGGCGGCGGTCGACCGGGTGGTGCACCACTCGGTGATTCTGGAACTCGATATTGCCAGCTACCGGGCCGAGCAAGCGCGCCGGCGCCAGGGCGAGGCAAGCGAGAAGAGGTAGCCGTGCAGCGCTTCCAGCAATGCCTCCAGCCGGGGCGGTTCCACAGCGCGCGCGCTTTCCCCGCTATGGCGGTCACACGATCGCCAAAAAAGCAGCCGACCAACGGCGCCGAATTCCGGGCCAGGGGGCTCGCCCCCTGGCCCCTCTCGCACTGCCGACTGCCTTGCTCTCCCAGAGAGGGGGAGGCTGCGCTTCCCCCTGCTACCCCCTCCCTCTGCTACTATCCGAGGGCTGCATTGGTCGCCCTTCGGGCTCCCTCTGCCGCCCTCCAACTTACGGAGCACAACCGGCAATTCTAGTTGTCGCCACCGGCAAGAATAGTTGTCGCTGGACACTGTACTGCAATCCGGAGGAACTCGAATCATGAATGACATGGAACTCGCTGCGACGGACCTCGTCGCTGGCGTGGATGTCAGCAAGGCCCAGCTCGACATGCAGGTCGAGCCGGGCGCTGCCACCCGCAGCTTTCCCAACGCTGCCGACGGCTGGCGCGCGGCGCGGGACTGGCTGCGCGGGCTGGGCGTGCGGCGCGTAGTGCTCGAGCCAACTGGACGCTACCATCGGGCCCTGCAGCGCTGCCTCGACGAGGCCGGCCTGGAGATTGTCCTGGCCGACCCGCTCCAAGCCCGGCAGTTTGCGCGCAGCATGGGTCGGCTCGCCAAGACCGATCGCATCGATGCCGCCATGCTGGCCCTCTTCGCCCTCTTCGGGCGCCTGCCGGGCCGGCGCCGGGCGCTTCCATTGGAACGCAATCTCCAGCAGCTGAAGGACTTGCTGTCGGCCCGAGCCGCCTGTGTCGAGGACCGGACAAACCGTCGCAAACGCATCGCCGAATTCGGTCCCGGACCCGCGGCGGCCGCGCTCGGCCGCCTCAACGAGGCTACCGACCGCGAGATCGGTGTGCTCGACCAGGCCATTGCCAAGGCCCTCGAAGCCGACGAAGCCCTGGCTCGCCGCGCCGCGATCCTGCGGTCCGTCGCGGGTATCGGCCCCGTCTCCGCGGCTGTGCTTTGCGCCGACTTGCCCGAACTCGGCAGCATCGGCCCCAAGCAGGCCGCGGCCCTGGCCGGCACGGCTCCGTTCGCCAGCGACAGCGGCGCATCCCACGGCGCTCGCCACATCCGAGGCGGGCGACCCCGACCGCGCAAGGTGCTCTACATGGCCGCCATCGCCGCCCGCCGTTCCAACCCCGACATGCGCGCCGTCTACCAGCGGCTGGCCGACCGCGGCAAGCCCCATAAGGTCGCAATAACCGCCGTCATCCGCAAGCTTGTCGTGCTCGCCAACGCCTTGCTTCGCGACGACCGCCTCTGGCAACCGCAGGTCCCGGCCAAGGCCTGAATACTGGATCGCTCCCGACCGGCCCTCCGCCCAGCGGCCCGAGGCGTAACCGAAGACCGAACATCCGAGCCGTACAGAACACGCAAGCTAGATTCTTTCTGGCAATCCCCGAAATATCCCTTGACATCGAACACGAAAGCTCATCTCTGGTTTGGAAAACACTCGAACTGTTCCCCGCACACGCGGGGATGAACCCTCCCGCGACCTGCAGGCGCTGGCGGGGCTGGCGTCGCTCCGGACGGTCGCGGCAGAGTTCGATGCAGGCGTCACTTGATCGTCGGGAAGGGCCGTTCCTCTCCGCGAACGCGCCGCGGCAGGGGCGTGGGTCTTCCCGGCGCGGCGACCGAAGAATAGCCTGTCGGGACGCAGAAACCGGCCATTCTCGAGTTCCTGACAAATCCTCGGGGCTTCCCAAACCAGCTGAAACGCTAAATCGGGCGTTTTCGGTCGGGTCCACGCACCGGGAAAGCTCATAGACGGGTTTTGGAGCCTGCGGCGGTCCTCCGGGGCGCCCGAAACCGTCTGTGAGGATGTCTCCCGAAAAGTGCCCTTTGCGCGGTGGTGGAGGGGTAGTCCCAGTGGGCCAGGTCCGCGGGCGCGGCCCACCGCTCCTCGCAGGTGCACCGTAGGCCATCGTGCTTCCGGACAGTCTTGATCCACAAGCGCCGTTCGGAGACCAAGCGCCTCCGCAGCCACGGCGAGGTTGATAGCGAGCGTGGTCTTCCCCGTGCCGCCCTTCTGCGCGATCAACGTCACTGTATACATATTGACTACCCTATGTTTCGAGCAGTTAGTTGTCGAGCACTCGAGGGTTCGATTCCTATCGAGGCCGAGCGAAAGCCGAGGGTCCTATTTCTCCGGCGGCGATTCTTCCCGGCACTCACTCGTCAGCCACCTCTAACCCGTCCCACGCAGAGAGCGCCTTCTCAAGATCCTCCGGCAGCCGGAGCGCCGTTGCCTGGAGAATCGTCTCGATCGCCTCGTCGGGATCCAGGCCGTCAAGCCAGTCAGGGGGCGCTCCCAGCGCCTGTCCGATCGGCCCGAGAAGGACGTTCCGCTTCCGGCGGGATCCGTAGTTGTGGACTATCAGGCCGACTGGATGGCCTCGAAGGCCGGGCCGGCGAGGTTCCGGCGATGTCAACGCCCAGCAGCCTCGATGGAGCTCTCGATCCGTTTTGATGATAGACATAGAGAGTCAGGCGAGTCATGCGTAGATCCTCCCATTCCAACGAATGGGTAAGTTCAGAGCACGCCTTGCAATACCTGGCCCGTGCGGACAGCGTCCCGCATCGCGGGGAGGGTGAAGCCGTCCTGCTCGAATTCGTCCCGATGGATGTCGAGCGAATTCTTGACCTGGGAACCGGAGACGGTCGCCTCCTGGCCTTGCTGCGCACTGAGCGGCCGAACGCGGAGGGCGTCGGGCTCGACGTTTCTCCAGCCATGCTGCGTGCCGCACGAGAGCGGTTTCGCGACGACGGGAAGGTTCAGGTGCTCCAGCACGACCTGGAAGAGCCCCTGCCGGATCTGGGCCGGTTCGACGCGATCGTGTCGAGCTTTGCCATCCATCACGTCTCCGACATGCGCAAGAAAGCGCTCTATTCCGAGATCCATGCTGCCTTGTGCCCCGGTGGCGTCTTCTGCAATCTCGAGCATGTTGCATCCGTATCCGCCTCACTCCACCGGCGTTTTCTGGAGGCACTTGGAACAGCGGAGGAAGAGGAAGACCCTTCCAATCAGCTCGCTAGTGCGGAAGTCCAGTTGCACTGGCTGCAAGAGACAGGGTTCCGGGAGGTGGACTGTCACTGGAAATGGCTGGAGTTGGCGCTTCTGGCCGGGGTGAAGAAGTCATGACCACTGCATAGGGGCTGTCAATGCATGGTTCGCCTGCGCTGCCCACAATATGTAGGCCCAGTGGACGAGTTTGAGATAGCCTTGCGAGACACCTAAAGCGGTCCTCACGGCAGTTTCTTAGGAGTGCTTCGGCACCGCCTCGATTGAGACACGCCCAACTTCGAGATCCCGGCACCGATCTGTCATCCTTATTTCATTGCGCTCTGATGGTCGATAGCTGTCGTCCACGGATCCAGCGCAAAAAAGGGGGGGCAATGAGCATCCGAGTAGACATCCAAATGGATCAGGGAAGCGAATCGTTAGGGTACCTCGCAACGGCCACCGTGGAAGGAAACCGCCTACACGAAGTCGCGGTTTACGGCGGACCGGAAGCTCGCGACGAGGCGTTCAGGGAGATGGTGGCGTGGCTCAAGAAGCGAAGATACCGAGAGCCAGACCACTACTGGGTGAAGGTCTTCCCTCAGTGAACCCGGGCCTGGAAGGGGCGCTTGAAGGGGCCTTGAATATAGCTGTGGGACATGTTCCCCCTTCGGGTGCTGTTTCTCTCCACTCCAACCCGATACCAGGAACTGAGCGACTGGGGTCCATTCAGTTTCCTCCAGGAGTTGGAGGGGCTGCGCCAAGCAAGCCTTCCGATGACGGGACTGGACCGGTGGGACTAGGCTGATTGGCGCAATGACGGTGATGGACAATGATCCAGACCCGCTCTCCTGCGGAAGGGCCCCGCCGCGACGGCGATGAGTGCAATCGTATGCATGGCATCGGCATCGTTGCGAGCCAATCCGGGATCGGCGCTCCTGGTAAGGGGCGTGGGCACTGCCAAGGCCCCACGCAGCCACGCTGTCTGGTGTCCACCTTTCAACAGCCGGTTCCAGACGTAAACTGGGTTCTTATCGCGATGGTGATCGGTTACGCACGGGTGTCCCGGGTCGACCAGCACCTGGAGTTCCAGCTCGACGCCCTCCGCAGGGCGGGCTGCGAGCGGATCTACACCGACAAGGCGACCGGGGAGTCCGGTACGCGCTACCACCTGCGCCGGGCCCTCGACGTCCTGCGCGAGGGCGAAGTGCTCGTCGTCTGGGCGCTGGAGCGGCTCGCCCGCAACCTGAGCCGCCTGATCCGGGTCGGCAAGGACCTCTCCGACCGGGGCGTCAAGCTGCGCTCGCTCAAGAAGGACATCGACACCAGGACAGCGGCGCGCGCTGGGGCAAGGCGTCGGTGTTTCACGACCCGCAAGAGATCGCCTTGGCCAAGTCCCTGCTGCGGGAGGGCCAGCTGACCATGCGAGCGGTGGCCCGGCAGGTGGGGGTCCCCCACGGGACCTTCTACAAGTGGTTCCCGAGCGGGAATCCGGACGCCTTTCGCAACCCGAACATGACGGGCCCGGGGAAGCCGCCCGCGTGACGTTGCGCGAGGCAGCCGCGGCCTACCAGCGGGACCAGACGGCGCGCAACCTGGCCAAGGGCACGCGGGCAGGTTACCGTTCGCTGCTGCTGCGTCTCGTCGAGTTCGCAGAGTCGGAGGGAGTGGAAACCATCTCCGACATCGACGCACCGCTGCTGCGCCGCTGGCGCGAGTCCTGGGAATGGAAGCCGAGCAGCCAGCGGCAGCACCTGGTGATGCTCAAGGCGTTCTTCTCCTACGCCGCCCACGAGGGCTGGGTGAACAAGTCCCCCGCGGCGGGGTTGGCACCGCCCGACTTCCGGATTCCTCATCCATCGTGAACGCGGAAAAGGACACTCGTGCCCATGGCCGAACACCACGATTCCACAACTTCAGTTGAGGGGTATCTGGCGTTTCTGTGTGCCAACGCAGGCGGTGGCCTCGAGACGATCACGGACCAAGACATTGGCGCAGCAGTTCTCGAACCGAACTTCAGGTCTCAGTTGGTCGCGGTTCGCAGTGTCCACGTGCGCGAACGCCCGACAGGCCGCTCGGGCCGCCGTCGGCTTGGTCGTCACGTCTCGCGGTCGCCGTCGACCGGGCGGTCTTCCTCGTGTGATCCGAGCACGAAGGCACGGTTGAGGGAATAACTGACGGGAACCGACATGCCCTCGCCACCTGGGGCGGCGATCCTGTTCCCGAAGTTCTGCGCGCGCTGAATGGAGGCTTCCTCCCTGTCGAAGTATGTCCGTTCCATGGCCTCTCGGTCCCGGCGTTCATCCTCCGTCTCACCCTCGACGCGGAAGAACATTGGGCAGGACATTCGATCCGCGGCGGCCAGGCGTTCTCCGACCCATTGCAGGAGAAGGGCGTGCGGGTCTGCGCCCGCCGACTTTCCCTGCCGCTCCCGCGCCATGATCGACTCTGCTTTCACCCAGGTTCTGGCGCTCTCCGGATTTCGGTCGTGGGCAGCCAGCACCGCGTCCTTGAGGGAACCGTGCCGGTATCGGATCCCCCACCGCGACCCCTCTGACAAGAGGCCGACGAGGAACCCCGCCATGAGGGAGTAGCGGACGGCGTCACCCTCTTGCCGCGCCCTGCGCGCCTCTTGCAAGACGGCACGCATCTGCAAGAACCCGGCGTCCCAGTCGAGACCGCCCTTGCCGGCGGGCGGTCCGACCTCAGCCTGTCTACAACCGTCCGCCGGATCCGGCCAACTTGGCCCAGGTCCCGCTTCTCGGCGGCATTGGAGATGTCATCGACGAGGGCCTTCGACTTGATCCCCGGCAGGTGCCCGGAAAACGCGAGTCCACCCGCCACCCCGAGGTGGAACATCCCCGACCGCTGAGTGTCGTGCACATCCGGACCCCCGGCAGGAGGCCGTTCCAGCCAAGAGAGAGCTTCCTCCAGCGCTTGCAGGACCATCCCGTATACGGATCGCGGTCGCTCCTCACGGTCCATCCGGAGACTCCTCCGCCGCCCTTACGCCGGGGCCAAGGCGATCACTCGCAGCGGGCCTTCACGCGGGTCGACGATCTTGAGGGGGGGCGATGTGTCACAGGGCCCGTCCCGGACAGTTCGTCGAGGTTGCACAAGCTCACGAGTCCGAAGTTCCCCTTTCCGTACCGTTCCATCTCCGGCAGGCGCAACCCGCCCCGTTCCATCACCCCCACCAGTTCTTCACCCATGGCGCACAATCCGGCTGCGGAAGGATGTAGTCATCGGCTTCATCCAAGGACTTTGCATGCGTCGCATTGCACAGCCTTACAAATATGCGCGATTTCATCCTCCCCCCTCTAGCCGCGTTCCACAGCGTCCTGTTCGCTGTTCCCGCACATGCGGGGATGAACCTTGCTGATTGATTGGCGGCTCGGTGCCGACTGGACTGCTCCCGCACACCCGGGATGGATGATCTGTTCCCCGCACACGAGGCTGGGTCAAGAGTCATGCTTCGCCGGAGAGATCTACGATCACAGGAGCCGCTTGAGCCCACAAGCAGCCTTGTAGCTCCTTAGTCTCTTTTCGATACTCCAGGTCAACCCAAGCTTCGTGGATCTGACTGGCAACGGCTTGCGTGCCAAGGATGCGGTGAAGCCTCGCAGAAACTGGTTTGTGAATATTGAACTCGTAGTTGCGGCCCGTTCGACTGTCCGGGTGACGGAGGCGGTATAGGTCAACGAATCCCAGGTCAAGCAGAGAGATCAACTCATCCCTTTCTGCTTCGGTACAGTTCACGGTTCTCGGTTGGGGAGGCCTGTCCGAAACGATGTTGAAGTCACCGGCCAACGCGCATGGTCCTGATCGCGCAGATCGCTCCTCGAGATGTTCGCGCAAACGCTTCATCCACGCGATCTTGCGTTGGATAGCTCCATCGACTCCGTGCTTGCTGGGATACCCATACGGTGCATAGACCGACGAGAACTCCAGATCTTCCACGCCCACGGTCAGGAACCGCGCGCCGCGATCCTCTTGTCCGGGCAAGCCGGTCTGCAAGATCCGCGGCTTCGGAAGCGTCTTGCGACTCAACACGGCAACTCCCCATCCATTCCGGAAATCCCCGTCCCGGGTGTCGAAGACGGATTCATAGCCGGCTTGCTGCAGTGCTTCCCGAGGGAAGTGATCACTCCTTGCAAGCGTCTTCTGGAGAGCGACGACATCGGGCTTCCGCCTACCTAGCCAATCGCAGAGGTATTTCAAGCGAGAATTGATGCCACCGACACACCAAGTCGCAATCCGCATACCCGCGATCATACATTGGCGAGTGGGGCATCAGGCACGCCCCCAGCACGCGCGAGCCGCGGCGTGCGGCCGGCCTCTGGTAGCCCTAGAAGCGGGAGTTGTTTTTTCGACTGGGAACAGGCGTGTGCGGCGCTGCAGGGGCGGCGAGCCGATCCAGCGCTCGCGCGCGGCACGATCGTGCCAGCCAGCGCCCGTCGAGCTCGGCGACACGCTGCAGGGCTGCGGCATGCCAGCCGACAGCAGCCGGTGGCCGCAGAACTTGCGGAATCCCAAATGGTGATGTTACGGGATCCTCTGCGCGCGCCACGACGAAGCAAGGGTTGCGCTGCGGATGCGAGAGAATCCCGAGCCCGGGGACGGTAGGGCGCGCAGGAAGTGGTTCCCAAGAAGCGTTTCGGGTTCGGTTGTGTTGCCAGCCATCGCCTGGATAACTGGAATTCTCAATCCGCCCGTTCCTTCGCCCGCGCGAGTGAGACCGCCCTTCGAGAATCTCTGCCGGGGCAAACCGCAATGCTCCGACCATCGTCATTCAACCTGCTTGCGGTGGCCCACCCGCGCCGTGCCCACGACCGCCGGCTTGCCCGTGGCAGCAACATTCTCGGGCCGAAGGACTCCCCCCCACGGAAAACCATGCGATCGTTCACGACGGCCAGCGCGCCGAATAGCTTGCGCTCATAGGGAGGAAACGCCCGCAGTCATGCTGGGACGGGTCACGGCCCAGGGGAAAACGTGGACAGACTCCCGACCAACATCCAGCCTTCCGATGCCCGCCTGCGACCTCGCAGACGGTTCTGCCTCCTGCGGCGTGCGAGCGTCCCGTACGCAAGCCGCTTCGAGCCAGCGTGGTGCGCAGACCCGCTTCCGTCAGCCGTGCGATACGTTCCCGAAGTGCGACGTTCTCCTTGCGGCGTCTTTCAAGCCCATGTAATGCCCAAATAGTGCAAATCAACACAAAACAATCACAATTCAGTCCGCGTTATCACACAAAGCACACTATGAATTGTGTATCTTGGCAGGAAGGAAGGAAACAAAAAGGATGTGTGCATATTGGGAATCGCTGCATCCATGTAACCGGGTGTTGCGCGCGGCGAGCGTTTGGCTATGCTTGTTGTTCGCGAGCGGGGTACCGCCAGCGATCGCCCAAGATGCCGATGTCTGCGGCCGCACGCAGCAAGTTCGCACCACCATCCTAACGGGCGCGGGCGAGTCGGCATGCGCGGATGTTACCGCACTCCAATTGCGCGACATTACCTCGCTGGATTTGAGCGGGCAGAGCATCGCGAGCCTCGCCGCGGGCGATTTCGACGGACTGCATACGCTGGAAACCCTCGATTTGTCGGGGAACACGCTGGCGTCCCTGCCAGCTGGTTTGTTCGACGAACTCTATATGCTCAGGACGCTGCACCTGAAGGACAACCGGCTGACGACCCTGCCTACCGGACGTGACATACCGGCTTCCACGCGGTTCCAGCAGCGTGGCGGCGCGGATCCAGATCGGTGAGGACCGGGACGTTGAGGACGACCTTACGGTGACGTGGACGCTGCAGGAGGGCGAGGGCTACACCGTGTCCGCGGAGCAGGCCTCGGCATCGGTGGTGCTGGAGGAGAGCGAGGTCCCCGAGTTCTCGGTGTCGGTCAGTCCGACCGCGATTGCGGAGGGCGAGTCGGCGACGGTCACGGTGGCAATCACCAACGGGATCAGATTCCGGGAGGACCAGACGATCAACCTGACCGTGTCGGGCACGGCATCCGGATCGGACTACTCGGGCGTGCCCGTGACGCCAACGCTGGCCGCAGAGACGTACTCGGCGACAACGACACTGACCGCCGCTGTGGCGGACCAAGAGCAGGAAGAAGCCGAGACCGTGACGATCACGGCCTCCCACGGGGGTACGCAGATCGGCTCGGCGACGGTCACGATCGCGGCGAGCGCCGCGGCGCCGCCGCTGACGGCGGAGTTCGTGGGGCTGCCGGCGACGCATGACGGGGAGACGGCGTTCGCGTTCGATCTGCGCTTCAGCGAGGAGATCGAGATCATGAACCGCATCGAAGACCTGTGGCCGCTTGCGGGTCTGGAGGCGCTGGACCTGCGGGGCAACCCGGCGGGCAGCCTGCGCCCGCTGCGCGGGCTGGGGTCGCTGGCCTGGGTGCATGTCGGAGGGAGCGGGATCGGAGATCTCGGGCCGCTGGAGGGGCTGTCGGGGCTGACCGTCCCGAGCCGACAGGCCAGCGCTGAGTTGGCTCCGGCCTGGCAACGGCGGCGGCGGAAGCGAGCTCGTCCAGGGGGTCGTGAAAGGAAGCATGGAAGGCGCGCTACTTGAGTTCCCATGACACGGCCCAATCGAAGCAAGGGAGTTGATAGTCTTCCGAGGGCCCTGCGGGTCCTCTTGGCTGACAACGAGATCAACTCGCGCAATGCATTGGAGACAAATCTCCGCATCGCGGGCTTTGAAGTCGCCGCCGTTGACGATGGCGAAGAGGCCCTGCGCCTGGCCTTGCACGTTGAACTCGACATCATCGTCTTGCGCCTGGCCCTCCCCATCAAGAACGGATTGATGGTTTGCGAGGAACTGCGCGCCAGCCAGGTGTACACCCCTGTCGTGATGCTGTCCGCCAGGGATGAAGTGGAGGACAGGCTGAAGGCGTTTGCGGCAGGCACCGACGACTACCTGACCAAGCCGTTCGAGGTCATGGAACTGATCGCTCGAATCAGGGCGGTCATGAGGCGCACCCTCGCGCCGCCAGGTTCGGTTTTTACGCAAATCTATGAGTTTGGCGACCTGCGTGTGGACACAACCAATGCTGCCGTTTGGCGCGGAGACGAACGCGTGCGACTGTCGATGATGGAATACGCGCTCTTGCAGTTTCTCGTCAGGCACCCCGGCGAGGTCATTCCCCGGCAACGCATTCTCGCAGAGGTTTGGAATTCGGGCCCTGAAGTCGGACCTCGGGCAGTCGATATGCATGTCACCTGGCTGCGCAAGAAGATCGGGGATCCCCCGCGAACGCCCCGTTGGATCCGCACCGTCCACGGTGAAGGCTATTTGTTCGCGTCCGAGTAGCACGTGTGCCCAGGTGGCGGTCCGACGCCATAACGTTGAGTCCCAGCCAGCGAGTCAAGCTGGCCACGCGGCTCCGCTCCGCCGGCCTGCCGGCTTGACCAATGGACTGTCGGCGAACTAACATTCCGACCGGACCAATCAGTGGGGGCGGGTCAGTCTCAGCGATTGGCCAAGATCAGATCGACTCCCATTGCTTGCGTGAGATGCCTGCCTCACGCAGGATCCGAACCAGTAGCCCACGGCTGATTTCGCCGCGGTGTGGATTCGGCAGTCTGACGGTTCGCTCGGCTCGGCGCATGAACTGGTGACGCTTGCCGGAGAACGGGCCGTGATATCCCAACGACCGCAAGAGGCCAGAAGATCGCGCCGCTTGATCGGGCCGACCGGTGGCATCAAGCCACTTCTTGTCGCACCGTCAAGTCAATGCCGTCGATCTCGGGGATGGACAGCCGCTCCGAAAGTCTAAGCAACAGCCACTCTTCCAAGACCTGCTCGAGTTCCGTGCGGCAATCCCCCAGTTTCTCCGCGTTCGCCCAGACTCCCTCAAGGGCTGGGATCCGACCGTAGAACGAGCCGTCGTCCTCAATGACTTCGAATACTGCTCTACCCATGGCCGCACATAAGTATTCACTGAGCACCTTCTTATGGTATCCCCCAGCGGACCACAGGCCCCTGCGGGGAGGATTGGCGAGTTGCCGCGAAGGGTCGAGCGGGCCCCTGTGGAGTGTCTGGCGCCTCACAGGTCCCCGAGTGTCGACGTCATATCCGGGTCGAGCCGCATTGCCTGGTCGAGGTCGGCAATGGCTTCGTCGTGCCGGCCCAGTTCCGCCTTCACCAGGCTGCGGTTCAAGTAGGCCCGGCATTGCGCGGGTCCAGGCGAATCGCCCGGTCGCAGTCGGCGGTCGCCCCTTCGTACTGCCCCTGCCTGACCTTGAGATCGCCTCGTTCCAGCCAAGCGTGGGGGTGGTCCGGGTCGAGGCGGATCGCCTCGGTGCGTTCGGCGAGCGCTTCCCGGTGCTCCGGGGAATCGGCAACGGCGGCGGCAGGGTCGTGGCGGTCACCGGGTTGCGGCCCGGCAGCCACGAGTAGCGGATTCATTGGGGCGCGTGGCCGGTGTGCATCGCCGAGGTCAGTGTTGATGCGGGGCCTCGACCGCATGGTCACGATGCCAGGAGCGAATTGCGGGCAGACGGTCGACGGGCACCGGGAGGTCCAGGGACTCGCAGCTGGGCTCGGCGAGTATGGGCAATCAGTTCCCACGGTTTCGCGAGGAATGCGGGCCGGGCAGCTGCCTGACTCATTGCTCCGTTAGACGCCGGTAGGCTGTTGTGCCCTTCAACTTGTCGTTCCCGTCAGCCAAGTCTCGCGCCAGCCTGCCCTAGTTGTCGCGTACAGCAGGATCGACGCCCGCATCCAGGAGAGCCTCAATGCTTTCCGGCGAAATCCCCCATTCCGCCCTGTCATGCAGCGGCGTCTTCCCCTGCGCATCTCGAACGTCGACCGACGCTCCCGCGTCGATCAGCGCGGAAATCAAGGTCGGATCCGTCGCGTAGAAGATCGGAGTCCTGCCGCGTCTGTCCCTTGCGTCGGGATCGGCGCCCGCAGCCAGGAGCTTTCGCATGACATCGGGCTCTCCGCAGCAACTCGTTGCGAGATGCAAGGGAGTCTGGCCCTGCGTATCGCGAACGTCGATTGAAGCTCCGTTCTCGATCAGCGCGACGACCGACTCCAACCGCTGGCGCCTGGTCGCCACGGCAAGGGGAGTTCGGCCAGCGGTGTCCTTGGCCTCTGAATCCGCTCCGGATTGCAGGAGCGCGGTGATATGGCTCGAGGTGCCGCCTGTGGCAGCAACGTGGAGCGGAGTCTCGCCCGACTCGTTCCGGGCGTCAATGGATGCACCTGCACTGAGCAGCGCCGATATGTTGGCGGGCAATTCCCCTCGTGCTGCCAGGTGCAAGGGGGACTGGCCCTTCGCATCGACCGATTCGACCGGCATCCCTGTGTCAAGCAACGCAGCAATGATCGCTGGCGTGCCACGAAGTGCGGCCCAATGAAGGGGGTCCAGCCAGTCTCGTCCCGCACCTCGACATCCGCCCCTGCCTCCACATGGTCCCGGCCAGCGCGCGCGCTTCACGCAGAGCGCCCTCTCCCGCGTCTTCGAGTCCAAGCACTTCCAGGCCCGCGTTGGTTGACGTCGCACTCATCGCTGCCTCGTGCAACGCAGTCCGGCCGGCGCCATCCCGGGCTTCAAGGTCCGCCCCGGCGTCAAGCAACGCGGCGATGTTTCCAGAGACCCTCAGGCGGTGCCACTCGGCTACCGGGGTATTGCCTGCGAACAGGGGTGAGAACATCAGAGCCGCGGCATTCAGCTCACCCACCGCCGCGTGCAGGGTCGTCTGCCCCGCGGAGTCCCGCGCCTTCACGTCGGCGCCTGCATCGAGGAGGGCGGCAATTTGGTCCGGTCCGCCGTTCCTGGATGCCAGGTGCAAGGCGCCCTTCGTGCTCGCGCCCTCCTCGACACACCGTCGGACGAGGGCTCCAGATGCGAATTGGAAGAAGTTGCCCTGGTTCCACTGCCCGCAATCCGCCAGGGTCATAGGGCTTGCGAGATCGGGGCCCGCCTCCTTGATCGCATCCCTCACAGCTCTGAAGACTTCGCTGGGATCAATGCTTTGTCGTCCGCCGATTCCGGTTCCGCGCCAGCCTCAAGCAGCGCCTCGATGATCTCGGGTCGCTCCGCTTGCCTGGCAACCGATAGCGGAGTCCAGCCAAGGCTCTCAACACGGGCGTTGACATCGGCACCTGCTTCGCAAGCGCCGCAACGGCCTCCAGGCTGCGAGTTTCCGCGATGGCGTGGAGAGGAGTGAACCCAACCCGGTCGCGGGCTTTCGGATCCGCGCCGCCCTCAAGCAGCGCCCGGACCTTTTCGAACTCCTCCTTATGACGCACATGATACAGCGGAGTCTGTTCGTTCTTGTCCCGGGCGTCAGGGTCGGCGCCAGCATCGATCAGGGCGACGATCACTTCGGCTAACCCCCATTTCGCGGCCCGGTGCAAGGGGGTCGCCCGTTCGGCGTCCTTCGCATTCGGGTCGGCACCGGCCCGAGCAAGAGCCGCAACCATCCTGTTCGGCCTCGCCCCCTTCGACCGCGACTCCGGACAGCACCGCGGCCACCGCTCCATCCGCGGCGGCCGCGCCCAGCCTCGCCATCTGCTCTACATGGCAGCCCTGACCGCGATCCGCTGGGAACCGGCCTCCCAGGTCTGCTACCAGCGCCTCGCCGCCGCCGGCAAGCCGCACAAGGTCGCCCTCGTTGCCGTCATGCGCAGACTCACCGGCCTGCTCGACACCCTCCTGCGCGAGAACCGCCTCTGGCAGCCCGCGCCGCCCGCCCGCGAACTGGAGGCCGCCGCGTGACACCGCTGCCGACCAGCCCCAGACCAACAGCCGGCTCTGTTGGGAAAACACGCATCAATTGCCCCTCGTCACCACTTTTCCCCTAGAATCCGCTTGCCAAGAAACACGGAAGCTCAAGCTGCCGAACATGCTCGGCACACATCGGGATAGGGGGAAGCCTCACGGCTCCACCCCTCCCACACCACCGTACATACGGGTCCGTATACGGCGGTTCGAACGGTGATGCTACTTCCGAACATGGAGGCTCGGCAGTCCCAGCGCGGTGAAATAGGCGTTCGGTAGGGCCAGAGCGAGTGCGGGACTGTTCGCCAAGCGCCAAGGTCCGTGCGCGCTGCCAGCCGCTTTGGCGGCCAGTTGCACGTTCACGCCCCGTCGGCGTAGCTCAGCATACCTCCGTCTCCCTCGTTTCCATTGCTTCCAAATCGCCGACCGCAGCCGCCTCCGGGTCCATTTTTCCAAGCGTGCCAGCACTGAAGGCGTCTCACACTTCCCGAAATAGCCGAGCCATCCCCGCCAATAGCGGGCTAGGTCCTCGACCATCCGTTCGTGGCTCACGCCCCGAGTCCGTCGCGTCAGCTCGCGCACCCGCCGCCGAAACCGCTGCACCGCTTGCGGTGCAATCCGCCGCTTCGGCTGGCCGTGTGCCGTGAAGCTGAAGCCGAGGAACTTCCGCTCCCATGGCCGCGCCACCGCGCTCTTGCTCTGGTTCACCCGCAAGCGGAGCGTCCCGGTGATGAAACGTGTCACGCTTTCCATCACGCGTTCCCCGGCGCGGCGACTGCTGACGTAGATATTGCAGTCATCCGCATACCGTGCGAACCGCAGCCCGCGTCGCTCCAACTCCCGGTCCAGTTCATCGAGCACGATGTTCGACAGCAAAGGGGAGAGCGGACCCCCTTGCGGGGTCCCCTCGTCCACCGTGCTCACCAGCCCGTCCTCCATCACACCGGCCGTCAGGAATGCCCGGATCAGCTTCAGCATCCGCTTGTCACCGATCCGTCGGGCCATCCGGGCCATCAAACGGTCGTGGTTCACTCGATCGAAGAATTTCTCCAAATCAAGATCTACCACCCATCGCCGGCCCGCAGCCATCTGCTGCTGCGCCGCCTTGACCGCCTGATACGCCGAACGCCTCGGGCGAAACCCGTAGCTGTGTTCGGAAAACGTCCGGTCCCAGTGCTCCTGCAGGACCTGGGCCACCAACTGCTGGACGAATCGATCCAGCACCGTCGGTATGCCCAGCTTGCGCCTGCCCCCGCCCGGCTTCGGGATGTACACCCGTCTCACCGGCTGCGGTCGGTAGGTCCCGCTCAGCAGCTGTTCCCGGATGGCCGGCCAGTGCTCGCGCAGGTGCCCGGGCAGATCGTCGACGGTCATCCCGTCCACCCCCGGACTCCCCCGGTTTCCCCGGACTCGTGCCAGTGCCCGCTTGCAGTTGTCCCGCTCGCAGGCTCGCTCCATCCACTGTTCGTCTCTAGCCGGGCTTTCGTCCCGACGCCTCGCCGCGCTCGGTTCGGTCCCTTCCCCGGCCACTTCCGGGCCTTCACCCCTTCCATCGACCGGGAAGGCCAGCACTAGCTGGATGTTCTGCCGCTTTCCGCTCACGAGAAACGCCGTCCTACTTGCCTCTCCGTTCGTTCAGGCCTTCGTCCTTGCCGGGACTACTATGCCGTCTGCTGACTTCTGCCGCCCGATCAGGTCGGATTGCTCCTTCCTCAGTCCAGAGTTCCGGACGGACGACAGATCTCCCGAGGTAAGCTCGTTCGCCTTCAGCGCACAACCGCCGGATTTACAACCAGCGCCCTTGATGGATCTGGACTTCGTCGTCAGTAGCCGACTCGTCCGACGCCGTATGCCTCGTATCCGGTTCTTGTCCATCGGCTCGCGCTTTTGTTCCACGCTTCCTTCAGACCCCGCCTCGCGACGACGCCCTTGCGCTTCACTAGGACTTCACCTCCATCAGGCTGTCCAAGGGACTTTCACCCTCAAGCTAACGGGCATGCTCGGCACACCAATCGGGATAGGGGGAAGCCTCACGGCTCCACCCCTCCCACACCACCGTACATACGGGTCCGTATACGGCGGTTCGAACGGTGATGCTACTTCCGGATCTGGAGTCGCGGCAGGCCGAGCGAGGCGAAGTAGGCGTTAGGCAGTGCATAAGAAAGAGCGGGGCTTGCGGCCAAGCGCCAAGGGCCGTGGGCGCTGCCAGCAGTTCGAGCCGCCAGCCCTACACGCACATCCCTGCGACGCAGTTCCACGTATCTCCGCCTCCCACGTTTCCACTGTTTCCAGATCGCCGACCGCAACCTTCGCCGGGTCCACCCCTCTAAGCTTGCCAGCACGTATGGCGTTTCGCACTTCCCGAAATAGCCGAGCCATCCCCGCCCATAGCGGGCTATGTCCTCGACCATCCGTTCGTGGCTCACGCCCCGAGTCCGTCGCGTCAGCTCGCGCACCCGCCGCCGAAACCGCTGCACCGCTTGCGGTGCAATCCGCCGCTTCGGTTGTGGGTCCGATGACAGGCTGAAGCCCAGGAACTTCCGCTCCCATGGCCGCGCCACCGCGCTCTTGCTCTGGTTCACCCGCAAGCGGAGCGTCCCGGTGATGAAACGCGTCACGCTTTCCATCACGCGTTCCCCGGCCCGGCGACTGCCCACATAAATGTTGCAGTCGTCCGCGTACCGTGCGAACCGCAGCCCGCGTCGCTCCAGCTCCCGGTCCAGCTCGTCGAGCACGATGTTCGACAACAAGGGTGAGAGCGGGCCCCCTTGCGGGGTCCCCTCGTCCACCGGGCTCACCAGCCCGTCCTCCATCACACCGGCCGTCAGGAATGCCCGGACCAGCTTCAGCATCCGCTTGTCACTGATCCGTCGGGCCATCCGGGCCATCAAACGGTCGTGGTTCACTCGATCGAAGAATTTCTCCAAATCAAGATCTATCACCCATCGCCGACCCGCAGCCATCTGCCGCTGGGCCGCCTCGACCGCCTGATGCGCCGAACGCCCCGGGCGAAACCCGTAGCTGTGTTCGGAGAACGTCCGGTCCCAGTGCTCCTGCAGGACCTGGGCCACCAACTGCTGGACGAATCGATCCAGCACCGTCGGTATGCCCAGCTTGCGCCTGCCTCCGCCCGGCTTCGGGATGTACACCCGTCTCACCGGCTGCGGTCGGTAGGTCCCGCTCAGCAGCTGTTCCCGGATGGCCGGCCAGTGCTCGCGCAGGTGCCCGGGCAGATCGTCGACGGTCATCCCGTCCACCCCCGGACTCCCCCGGTTTCCCCGGACTCGTGCCAGCGCCCGCTTGCAGTTGCTCCGCTCGCAGGCTCGCTCCATCCACTGTTCGTCTGTAGTCGGGCTTTCGTCTCGTCGTCCCGCCGTGTGCGGTTCGGTCCCTTCCCCTGTCGCTTCCGGGGCTTCACCCCCTCCGTCGACCGGGAAGGCCAGCACTAGCTGGATGTTCTGCCGCATTCCACTCACGAGAAACGCCGTTCTACTCGCCCCTCCGTCCGTTCAGGCCTTCGCCCCTTGCGGGGCTACTATGCCGTCTGCTGACTTCTGCCGTCCGGTCAGGTCGGACTACTCCTCCCTCAGTCCGGAATCCCGGACGGACGGCAGACCTCCCGAGGTAAGTTCGACAGCCTTCAGCGCACAACCGCCGGATTTACAACCAGCGCCCTTGATGGAACTGGACTTCGTCGTCATCGGCCGACTCGTCCGACGCTGTATGCCTCGTATCCGGTTCTTGTTCATCGGCTCGCGCCTTTGCTCCACGCTTCCTTCAGACCCCGCCTCGCAGCGACGCCCTTGCGCTTCGCTAGGACTTCACCTCCATCAGGTTGTCCAAGGGACTTCCACCCTCAAGCTGCCGAACATGCTCGGCACACCGAAAAAGGGGGGCGTTTCCGCCCCCCTGAGAAACCCGCAGCCGTTGCCGGCGCGGGGTCGAGCTCCCGCGAGCTACGGCATTAGATCCGCTCCGTAGACACCCTCGAGAGCGTCGCCGCCCTCCACGCCAGTCACACTCCAGGTGCCGATGATGCCCAGCGGGCCGTCGATGACCTTGCCGACGAACTGGCCGGCGATGGCACCGGTCTGCGTGAGGTCCGGTTGCCGGATATCCGTGTGCCGCACCCGAGTGGCAGTGCTGTCCGTACTGATGAAGGACAGCGTGTTGCCTTCCCCGGCCCTCATCACGTTGATTGCGTCAGTCCCGAACAGGATGGTGTCCACGCCATGACCGTCAGGGTTGGTCTCTGCGACGACTTGACTCACGTACAACACGCCCTTGTCGGTCCGCAAGTTGCTGACCGAGGCGGCGATGGTGCCGACAGCTTGGTCCGACCCAGCTTCCCCGAGATCCGTCCGTCCCCCAGGTAACGTCGACCTGGATGGTGCCCTCGTAGTAGGTGTTGATATTGTCACCTACAGTGGTGGACCGGGCGATCGTCGCTCCCTCGTAGGTGGCCTTGCCGCCGAGCGGGAAGTTCGGATCGTTCACGGCGTACGCCGAGGCTGCCAGCGGGCTGTAGGCGAACCTGCCGTTGTCATCATCTTCCGCCATCGGTGCTTCGGTCGCATTGCCCGATGCGACGCGGTTCCAGGCGCCGAACCGAGTGTACGTGGTGCTCCCGTATTCGATCGTGGTCTTGGACGCGACGCGGCCGAAGATGGCATTGAGAACAGGGGGTTTTCCTTCGACGATGGCTGAAGCCGTACCGTACAGAGCCCCGTCCTCCGCGACTGCGGTCCTGAACTTGGCGACGGAAGACAGCGCGTCAAGCACGTCGGCGATGATTTCCTTGGCGTCGGCATCGAGATCGCTGTCGTCGGCAGTGTTCGCGGCCTCGGCGTAGGTGGCGGCTGGGAAGATCTCTAAGCCGCGCTCGCCGACCACCATGTTGATCGCGGTCGCCAAAAGGCCCCAGACCGCGGTCCTACCGTTGTCAGCAGCCGTCTCGTCCTCCAGTTCGTCCAGTGCGATGAAGGCGTTCAGCCGCTCGAGCAGGCTGTTGATCTCCTTGATCGTCGAGGCGACGAAGGCGTCTCCGTCCATCACCGCCCCGCCGGTGTCGAACAGGTCCGCGCCTTTCACTGTGACCGCTTTCACGGGTGGATCGTCATTGGGGGCCGCGGGCACGATCGTGATCACGCCAGTCTTGGCGTTCACGGCGCTGATGCCCGGTGGTAGGGTTTCGTCGTTCATGCCGAACCACGTCATGGCTATCCCGCCGCCCGAGACCGGCGGTGCCGTTTCGGGCACGTCGGCGCCTTTCTCCGCGCCGAACGCCGCGGTGAGGTTCTCCGCGTCATCGGTGCTGGCATCGATCGCCCAGGTGCCGATGGCCGCCGCGCCGTTGCCGACGAACTGGCCCGCGAAGGAGCTGCCGGATTCGTCGGTGTCGGCATCGTTATCGTCGGCCCGGTCCGCGAGAATTGTGGCCTGCGGGCTGCCCGGCTCCGCCGTGAAGACGACCTGGCTGGTCCTCTCCGCATCCTTCATGAAGTCACCGTCGTTTCCGATGGTCGCTTCCGCGAGGATGATGGCGGCGACCGTGCCGAAGCCGTAGGTGAAGCCGTCGCCGTCCCCGTCCACCAGGTTCTCGACCAGGCCGCTCACGCGCTTGCCGCGGAACCGGACCTGGAGCGAGATGTCGCCGTTGTAGACCGTCTCCCCGTCCATGCTGATGGCCATTGTCCGGCCATTGTATTCGGCGGCACCGGCTTGGGGCAGGTCCGCGAACTTCGCGGCCTTCATCGGGCTGTAGGCGTACGCGCCCATTGAGGCGCTCGCGAGCTTGACGGCGGCGGTGTCGGTCGACTCCTTCGAGTAGACGCCGAAGCGCGTGTTCGCCGTCCGCGCCATGTGCACGGTCGCGGTCGAGGCGATGGCGTTGAATGTCGCGGTGGCGTTCTTGGCGACGGTGGCGGCGTTGGCCCCGCCGGCGGTAGAGCCCTCGAAGATTCCGTCGTCCGCGGCCGCGGCCAGGAATCCATCCTCGCTCGACAGTGCCGCAACGATCTTGTCGAGCGTCTCGATCATTTCTGCGAGCGCAGCCAGGCCGAGCCGGTTCTCCGCAAGCGCATCGATGTGGTCGTAGGCGTCGTCGGCCTCCGTGTCAGCGCCGTCGAGGTCCCCGAAGACGTCGTCGAGGGCCGTGTCGATGGCCTTCCACTTCTCCCGGAACTGGACGCTGAAATCGGTCTGCTCGGCGAGATCATCGTCTTTGGGGTTCTCGTGCGCGTTCACGGCTCTCAGGCCCTTGATCTGGGCGGCCAGCGTGCTCACTGTCTCGAGTACGCCGCCCTTGCCGGCAATGAGGTTTTCGCCCTCGACCGTGGACTCGCCGTCCTGGAACAGGTCACCGATCGGATGCTTGTCGCCGTTGATCGTGATGATCGTGCCCGCTTCGTTGACGCCTTCGGTCTTGGCGTTGTCAACGCTCACCACGTCTTTTTTGTTGGCCACTCCAGTGCCGATGCTGAACCCCCTCGCTTTCGCGGCAGCCTGGGTGTTGATCGCCTCTTCGTACTGCACTCCCATCAGGTTGCCGTCCTCGTCCATGTGCACGCGGAAGTTGCCGTCCGGGGACATCACGTCGCCCATGCCGTTCTCGTCGAGAGTCTGGTCAGCGAGGCCCACGATGGTGTAGCCGCCGTCGTTCTCGTTGGCCGAGGCGGTCAGGTTGGTGCCAGCGATCATCATCGTGACCGGGACGTACATCGAACTCCAGCCCTCGTCGCCATAGGTCAGCGTGTAGCTGTTGCCGTTTGCCGACATGACCGTTCCGCCGGTGCTGAACGCATTGTCGGGGTCGGTCCACCATCCGCCCATCTCGTCGCGGGTCAAATCCTGCGTCTCGCCGCTCGTGCCGAGGTCGATCGTGGCGATGAAGTGCACGTACGCGGCACTCCAGATGCCGGTTTCGGCATCCATCGTGACGGTGTAGGTGTTGGTCCTGTCGTCAAACATGACCATGACCTCGCCGCCGCTCATGAACACTTCGCCGTCCTTGTGCCACGTCATCTGGTCCTCCTGGAGCACCAGCATGATCGTGCCGCCTTCCGTGCCGAGCATGACGCTGACAGGATCGGACATGTACGATGCCATGATCGTCCCGTCCTCGCCCATCATGAGCGAGTAGCCCGCACCGTTCTCGGCCTTGGCGTAGGCGCCGTCGCCGACCATCATTCCGTTGTACATGTAGCCGCCGGCTTCCACCTGCGTGACCGTGATGCTCTCGCCGCTCATGCCGAGCGTGACTTCCATCATGTTCGGCGCGAACGTGGCGGTCCACATGCCGTCATCAGACAGCATCAAGGAGTAGTTGTTGGCACCCATCGTGTACGTGTCGCCGTTGTTGGCGGGCTGTTCCGGGGCGTACCACCAGCCCCTCATTTCGTCCTGGATCAGCGTGATGGTGTTGCCGCTCCCACCGAGGGCGACGTCCACCATGGGCTTGTTGAATTCGGCCATCCAGCCGCCTTCGCCCATAGTGACGGTGTAGGAACGTTCGTTGGCCATGACCACCGTTCCGGTCATGAACTCTGCGCCGTCGCGCATGTAGGTCATCTGGTCCTCGGCGAGAGTCAGCATGAGCTCTCCGCCAAGGTCACCGAGCATGACGGTCACCGAGCTCGGGATGTACACGACCATCGGGCCATCCGCTCCGAGCGCGACGCCGTAGGTGGCGCCGTTGGCTGCCATGGCGGTGGTGTCCGCCGTAATGGCCTCGCCGTTCAGCGAGAAGCCGCCAGCCTCCATCTGCACGATCGTGACGCTGTCGCCGCTGGCGCCGAGCGCAACCTCATGCATGGCCGGCGCGAACGTTGCCATCCACACGCCGTCCTCCATGGTCAGCGTGTAGTTGCCGTTCGCCGCGGTGTGCGTGCCACCGCTTTCAATGGCTGTGCCGTCGATCCCGTAGCCGCCAGTCTCAAGCTGCATGAGCGTGACGCTGGCGCCGCTGCCGCCGAGCGCGACATCCATCGACCCCGGCGCGAACGCCGCAGTCCAGGTGCCGCCGTCAAGGGTCAGCGTGTAGTTGCCGTTGTCCGCGGCATGCGTGTCTCCGGTAGATACCGCTTCCCCATTCAGTGTGAATCCACCGGCTTCGGTGGTCATCAGGGTAATGTTTTGTCCCGACGCTCCCAGGGCAACCTCTACGGCTTCCGGCTGGAATGGCGGTGGTGCCGGCGGTGGTGCCGGCGGTGGCGCTACGGCGACGGGTTCATCCCCACCGCACGCGACTAGGCCGAACGCGAGCAGGGCGCTCATTAAAAGAAGCCCCATTGTGCGCTTGACTCGATTGCTGTTCATGCGTTTCTCCTTGTTTTCTGTGACTGTGGTTGCAGAAAGCATCCAATTTTCAATAAAACATCCGCCGCCAAACGTCCTTTATTACGCTCGAAGGCCAAGTCTTTTCATTTTGACACCGTTTTTTTTTGGATGTCAATAGCTTGGGGAACTATTTCAGGTCAAACTGTGGTGTCGGTGCGCCCGTGCCACCTGCAGCAGTCGCTGACAGGGGCAACTCCCCGGCTGCAATCCCCGCACTCGCCGCACCTAACCCGTCACAAGCTCCGAACCCCAGAACAGACCCCGTCGCTCGACCCTCGGACCCGGTAGCGCCCGGCGCCAAGACCCTCCAGAACCGCATCATCCCCCCTTTCGCTGGACTTCCCGCGCAATTGAACTCGCAGTCGTAATGTCTACTATACAACGAGATACGGTATCTTCAGACCGTCCAGGAACGGCCATGGCCAGCACTGTTCCGGTCACTCCGGCACCGACCGTCGCCCGACGCACGCCGAGTCTGGAGAAGGCATCCTGGCGCGAAGCTCCTGCGATAACGCTCGCATTGCCTGTCACCGGTCCGCAGCCGTCCAGGGCCCGCCCCGACTCACGGCTGACCTCTGCCATTTACCGAAATGGCTCGAATACTATGGCTCGAAATGCAAGAATCACAGCTCGAATTGTTGCTAATTTCTCACGAATTACCGGGATTGATTTCGCTAAAATGAGTTTATATATGTCCGAACATAAAAGATGTATTTCTATATAGAAATACGTGGATCGTATTCCGGACTGAGTGTGGACGCGTTCCAGTCGTGGCGATGGTTCCCGGTAGTGGCCTTCTCGGCCAGCAGTGGGCAGGCGCGAGCCGGCAAAGCCCTAGCCACGAACCAGCCAACCTGGCGACCGCGGCCCCGGAAGCGAATCCTTCGCTCCCTCATTGGCGATGTGGCGGTCTACGTGAGGCTTGCTCCCCGGGGGGAGGAATCGACCGATGCCGGGAAAACGCGGAGACGGCGGCGGAAGTATTCGTTCACATCGGCGAGTTCGACCGTCATTCGTGATGAGCGTTGCTGGATGTTCTCTCGTGTCGACTTGCTGGACGTCCCTGACGGAGCGCGAGCGGGCAGCAACGCCAACTCGTTCATGCGTTCGCGCATTGCAAGGTCGACCGGAGCGGCAACTGGCAACCCGGAGACTGACCTTGTAGACCGCCCGGACAAGAGAAGCTTTTCGACACGCCGGGCCGCGAGCGCTCTCCTCGCGTTGGTCGCAGCGGCCCTGCTCCGCGTGGTGTCCGACGCGCAGTCTGGCCATTGCCCGACCGTGAACTGCCTGGGTGTGCTCCGGACGGCGCCCCCCGCAGCTACTTGCGGAGAAGCTCCCATGCCCCCGGCGCCTGCGTGCCGGGGGCATGGGAGCCGTTTACCTGGCGCGCGACCTGAGTCTGGATCGCGATGTCGCGATCCAGACCCTGAGGCGCACTTCGGTCCTGCGCCTGATGCAGTTGAAGGCGGAAGCGTGGTCGATGGCGTCGGTAGCGCACCCGGCGGTCGCCCAGATCCACGGAATCGAGTCCTGGCGGGGGCGCCCATTCATGGTCGTCGAGTTCCTCTCCGGAGGCACGCTCCGGGACCGGCGCTGCGGCAGGGGCCGGTCCCGGCGGCCAAGGCCGTCTCCGCCATCGCCGAACTGGCCGATGCGCTGGCGGCGCTGCACGAGAAGGGATTCCTGCTCGGGGACATCAAGCCGAGCAACATCGGATTCACCTCGAGCGGGACGCCGAAACTGCTGGATCTCGGCGCGGCCCGCTCGACGGACGACCCGGTCCTCGCGGGCGGCACGCTGCCCTATGTGTCGCCGACGAGGTGGCGGAGCGGGTCCGCTGCCAGCACGTCGCTCGCACTTGTGCGGTGCCGGCGCGGCCGGGGAACGCCCTGGCATTCGCCGAGGCGCTCTGCGGAGTCTGCTGGAGGGCATAGGCCCCGTTTTTTCCGGCCGGCCTGTCCGGTTCTCGTTTCCCAGTCGTCCTCGGGATATGTGGCGTGCTCCATTGCCAAGAGAGGCCCCAAGAAGGTGGCTGACAGGATCGTCAGGAGGTTCCAGCTGGCCTTGGCCAGGAAGGAGGCCCTTGAACCCCAGGCCAGTTGCCCTGGTGACTCTTCGCCTACTGCTTCGATCTCCGCGGCGGTCAGTCCGTTGACTGAGGGCACGGGAGCCTCGTTCACGGCAACCCCGGACAGCGCGGGATTGAAGGCCCTGACCGTGTTGGTGGGCGTGACGGAGGACGGGGCCAGCGGATGTCGTTCGGGACAAGCATGGGACGGGTCGCCTCGCGACTGACACCTTGATTGATGGTCATAGTGCTTGAGACTGAGGTGGTAGGGGTTTTTGGGACAGTACGCTGATGTGAAACAAATCGAACCGGGCAATGAAGTTGCGTGAGCTCGTCAGTTGCTTGGTTGATCTGTGGCGTTTTGGGATACCAAGTTGTAGCCGAGAGTCTTCGCGGTTGCAGCGAGGTTGGCGAGAGTCCGGCTGCGGTACCGGGCTTCGTAGGCGGCCTCTCCGATGTCGACGTAGTCGTGTCCCCAGCGCAGCATGCGGTAAACCAGGGTTGCGAGCTTGCGCGCGATGCAGAAAACGGCGACCGACATGCCTTTGTACCGCGCCTTGCGCCGGAACGCGGCGCCGAGAGCCGACTTGGACCGTTGCAGCGAGACGGCGGCCATGCGCAGCACGGCGGCGATGCGCGTGGCTCCCTTGCCATTGGCCCGCTTCTTCACTGGCAGTGGTTTGCCCCCCGAGATCGCTGTGCGGGGTGCTAGGCGCAGCCAACTGACGAAGTGCTTTTCGGAGGGGTAGGCTGTCAGGTCCAGGACGACCTCGGTGAGGATCGTCCGCGACGCCCCCACGCCGATGCCGTCGATCCGCGTCAGGTCGAACGCCGCGAAACGGTACAGCGTGGTCCGTCCGGCCTGCTCCCCGCGCGAACGCAGGGACTTTTCCTTGGCTGGGCTAGGGTGCTCTGGCGGGTCCCGCTCGCGCAATTCCTCGCAGGCCTGGGCCTCCAGCTCCTCCTCCAGGCGACGCTCGTACGCCTCGATCCGCTGCTGCACTGCGTCGTACATCGCCAGCGCTCCTTCCAGGTTGTACAGGTGCTCGTCCCGCCAGGTGCCCGTCAGGTAGGCCGCGAACTCCTCCTCCGTCTTCTTGCAGCGACCGTGCCGCAGTTCCGCCAGCCGTAGCGGATCCCGCTCTCCCCCGACGATCGCCCGCACGATCCCCAGGCCGGTCTTGCCGGTCAGGTCGCTGACCGCCCGATGCACCTGCACGTTCATCTGGTCCAGCGCCTGCTGCATCCAATGCACGAAGCGCCCGCGCTCCTCCTGGGGTGGCTACGAAGTGGTGGACACTTGAGCTTCCGGCAGAGGGCAGCGACTCCGTGCGCCCCCCATATCGATCCGGCGGTCTCAGCTCTGTTGTCGTATCTTGGTTCGCTCGACGAGGCCTATGTAACTGGAGAGAAGCGCCGCCTAATGTCTGTGGTGAATGTCGAGGTGCCAGGGGCCGACCGAGGATCGCTGGCCGATCTCGCTGGTTGGGCGAAAGGCCTTCCAAAGGCGTCGCAGTCGTGACCCGTCGGTGGCTTGTCTTGCGGCTTGACGCACCGATGATGTCGTTCGGTGGGGTGGCCATCGACCAAGTCGGCCCGGTACGGGCATTCCCTGCAGCCTCGATGCTGACTGGACTCATCGGCAATGCACTCGGCTGGCACTGGTCGGACGGCGCTACGCATCAAGCGACCCAAGACCGGCTGGTTTTTGCCGTTCGTCGTGAGCGGGAAGGTCAATTGCTGACCGACTCGCAGAACGCGCAGCTGACCAAGAATGACAGGGGCTGGACGACTCGCGGCGTGCCGGAAGGACGTGAGGGTGCGAGCTATAGCGCTCCTCACCGGCGATTGCGTGAGTATCACGCCGATCTGTCGGCTCGTGTCGTACTACGTCTTGATCCGGCGGGAGAGACTCCGACACTCGAAGAATTGGCCCAAGCCTTCGACCGACCGGCACGGCCCCTGTTCCTGGGACGCAAACCATTCCTGCCATCGGCACCGCTGCTGGCTCGTGATCCGGCCCGCTGGGTGACCGGGGACACCGCTTACGAAGCGCTCAGCTCAGTGCCGGGCGGAGGCGGGCGCCTCCGTGCGCTTTGGCCGGTCGGACAGGGTCCAGAAGGAGGCGACGTCGTTGACCGGATCGTCGACCTAGCCGATCTTCGGAACTGGCACACCGGACTGCACGGTGGCTCGCGCCGGGTCGTGGAGGGCTGGATCACTCCTGCCGTCGGATGACTGTGCTGAATCTGATCCGCATACCGATAGCGACCGACGCGCTGGCACGTTGGGCCGGGGACCGCGGCTGGGTCGTCAGACACGGTGGGCTTGCCACATTCGACGAAGGCCGTGCGTTGCATCACTTGGCGGGCGAGGTGTTGGGACCGGGAACTCTTCGCCCGTTCCGCCTGTTTGTTCCGCCCCGCGGTACCGCAGGCAACCTGTACGGGTACTCTCGGCTGGATGCTGAGGATTTCCGCGCTGCTGCTCGCACTTATGCCCTGCTGGACCATCTGAATGTTCTGTCTCCGGACCGCATCGAAAGCAAGTCTATGCCTGAAGCGTGTCGCGTCGGACAGCAACTGGGATTCGACCTTCGCGCGCGGCCGGTTCGACGGTTGCGGAACGATCTGGATATCCCGTCGCACCGGATTGGCAAGGGGGCCGAGATTGATGCGTTCCTGCTGGAAGCCTTGCGCCGGCACCCCGAGGATCCCGACGGTATGAAGAGAGAGAATCGGACGCGCGAGGCCGTTTACCTCGACTGGCTGGCAGAACGCCTGGCACCGGCAGCCACGCTCAACCGCCAGGCATGCCGTCTCGATCGCTTCCGCCGTGTCCGTGTTGTACGTGAGTCTAGCGGTCCCGAAGGTCCAGACGCCACGATCCATGGAACCCTCGGGGTGACCAACCCGGCCGCGTTCGCCGCACTACTGGCGCGTGGAGTCGGGCGGCACTGCGCGTATGGCTACGGCATGCTCCTGCTACGGCCACCGAATCGCCCAGTGATGCGACGCTGAATGCTCAAGGGTCGACTCGGCATAGATAGTGCGCACGTCCCTCACAAGGAGCGCGCCGGATTACTCTACCTCGCGCGCGGCGCACTGACCGCGCGCGACGGCACGCTAGCTTTCCTGCAGTCGGTGATCATGCGATTCCGCTGCAGTCCGTCTCTATGATTCTGCTCGGCCCCGGCTCCACCGTCAGCCACGACGCCCTGCGCCTTCTCGCCCATGCGCGCACGGCTCTTGCCGCGGTCGGGGAAGATGGTGTGCGGCTCTATACCGCACCGCCGCTGATCCCGGATCGATCCGGTCTCGCACGGCATCAGGCGCGGTTGTGGGCCAATGAAGGTCAACGAGTGTCGACGGCGCGGCGCATGTATGCATGGCGTTTCGGAAAGGTGCCAAGGTTGAGCAGGGTGCGCTGGCGCACCTTGTCAGCGACGCGCTGGGAGCGGACGAGGCGGAAGGTGAAGTACTCCTTGCCGTCGCGGGAGCGGGTGCGAGTGCGACAGACGAACATACCCCCAAGGGAGCACGGGGCGGGCGGGAAGTCAAGCGTCAGTCACATTTTATGGCACTACATTTCGGATTCCGGGAAGCCCCTGACGGAAAATCAACGACTCATGCGCCCGGAAGGCCGGAATTCGGTCGAAATCGCCCCTCGGCCTGACAAACATCGGCTGGCAGCCACCGTTCCACCGTGAACTTCCACGACGCAATATAGCCGCGGTCCAGTTTGCCCTCCAACGCACTACGGAATCCAGCCGTGACCGGCACGTCAATCACTCCTTGCTCAAGGTCCGGCCCGACCACTGGCGGAATACCGTCCGATAGCGACCTGAATAGCTCGAAAGTATCCGGGCGTTGGAAATGGAGCGCGACTGTGATCGGGTATTGACCGCGCATCGGCCGGAAGAACGGCATCGGGCTGTACTTGATCCGAATCCAGTCCGAATTTCGGTGCGGTCGTCGACACGGTAAGCGATGCAGGCTCTGGGCAAGAGCAAGCCTTTGCTGACCTCGATACCAGCGTTCCTCGGAGTGCTACCGCGATAGCACGGCCCGATAGACCACTTCGTAGCGATCGACAAGCCCGGCCTGCCGAAAGTCTTCGGCCCGTCGGCGCGCCCCGATTTTCAGCCGTCCGTGCTGTTCCCTGTCGGCAAGGATCTCCGCTGCCTTCTCACCCATGGCCGCCACCTCCCCTACTGGAAACAAGTGGCCGGCCTCGCCTTCGGTCACAAGTTCCGGCAAACCGCCGACATTAGAGGCGATCACGGGCACGCCACAGGCCATGGCCTCCAAGGCGGCCAGTCCGAAGCTCTCCTGCTCACTCGGAAGCAGAAAGAGGTCTAGCTCCGGCAGCAGCTCCGCTGCATCCTGCTCGGAGCCTAGGAATTCGATCCTGTCCAGCACGCCCAGCTCGTCCGCCACCAGCTTTACAGCCTGCAAGTCGGGACCGTCGCCGATCATCAGCAAGCAAGCGGGAACGTGCTGCACGATGCGGTGAAACGCCCTGACGACGTCCGGGACGCGCTTTACCCACCGAAAGTTCGACAGGTGCCCCACCAAGGCCTCGTCTCCGCAGGCGAAGCGGGACCGCGCGGTGCCGTCGCGATTGGAGGGCGAGAATCGCTCCAGATCGACGAAGTTATGGATCGTCGTGACTTCGCCTTCGAAGTTGAAGCGAACCTTCACCTGCCGGGTAAGGTAGTTTGACACGGCCGTGACTCCATCGCTTTCGAGCAGGCTGAAGCGTGTGATCTCGTAGAAGGAATCATCGAGTCCGACCAAAGTGATGTCCGTACCGTGCAGCGTGGTCACGATCTTTGGCGCGCGGCGGCCCAGCATCTGGCAGCAGAGATACGCGCTGACGGCGTGCGGGATTGCATAATGGGCGTGGAGCACGTCAATCGGCTCTTCGCGACACAGCGCTGCCAGTTTCGTGGCCAAGGCCAAGGTGTAGGGCGGATACGTGAACAGCGGATACCGCGTGACCGGCACTTCGTGGAAGCGAACCCGCGGATGGGGCGTGGAAGTTCGGACCGGGCGCCGGTGGCTGACGATATGGATCGTGTGGCCTCTCTCGGCCAGCGCCATGCCAAGGTCCGTGGCCACGACCCCACTGCCGCCCAGAGTCGGGTGGCAAATGATGGCAACTGTCAGCGGTCTTTCCATGGCTCGTTGCTGAACAGCCCGACGAGATCGTCGACCGGAATAGGGACTTCGCTGGTGAATGGCTCGCCGTAGGCGACGCCGATGAGCGAGCCGTAGTACGCCAAGGTCGCTTCGATGGACTTGAGGAACCGTGACGAGGCCAGGCGCACCGGGAAGTGCGCCGGCTGGTCGACGCCGAATTGCGATTCGTACACCCGGACAGCCTTCATTCGCTGTTCGAAGACATCCGAAATATCGACGACTAGCTGTGGGGCAACGGCCCGGCTGCCAAAGTGCTGCAAGAGGGCCTTGGGTCTCCACGGCGGGCTGCCCGGAGCATACTTCCTCACCCCGCACAGAAACAAGCTCTGGCGCAAGAGCTCGGCGGTTGCCATGTGATCAGGGTGGTGGTCCTCGCGCGGAGGGCCGACCACCACCTCCGGCATCAGATCGCGGACGGTCTCCACGATCAGCCTGCGGTTTGCATCGGTGTCGCGCAGGTGACCGTCCGCGAGCCCCAGGTTGCGCCGGTGCGCCAAGCCGAGGATATCACCCGCACGGCGAGCCTCGCTCAGCCGCGTTTCTGGCGTTCCGAGGCTGCCGGCTTCGCCTCGCGTCAAGTCAACCACGCCCGTCTTCCAGCCCTTGGCCGCGGCCACCAGCAGCAGGCCGCCGCAGCACAGTTCGGCATCGTCGGGATGGGCCGAGAAGACCAGGAGGTCGCAGCCCGGATCGGACTTCGCCATACCCGACTAGCTTAGCCAGTCGGGCGATCCCGACCATTCGCCCCTCGCTCGCCCGTTTGGGAGTCCGGGCCATCACCCCGAAACACTGACCTGAACCAAGGTCCCAGTTCGGCGAATCCTACCCGCAGCAAATCAGCCGTGCTACATTTTGACAAGTTCTGCGCCCACGCGGGCACTCGGAGGGTTCTAAACATGAAGAAAGAATTCTCGAGGCGCGATGCGGTTCGCTGGGCGAGCGGCGCGGCGATGGCGACCATGTTCCTGCCGTTCAGCGCCAAGTTCGCAGCTTGGTCGCATCCCACCGAAGAGCCGCTGGCGACGCTCTTGCTGTGACGCACCGGCCGGGAAGTGACCACCTTCGGCCCGGCCGGCGGCAACCAGATCCAGTGGGACCTGCCCGGCGACGAAGCCGTGCAGATCGTGGTCAAGGCCGTGCGGGCGGGCATGACGTACCTCGAAACCGCCAACAACTATTTCCTCAGCCAAGAGAAGATGGGCATGGCTTTCGGCATCCTGAACCTCAAGCCCGGCATTGATCACAGCCTGCGGGCACGCCTGTTCCGGGCGCTGCACGCGGGGCTGGCCCGAAGGGCTGCACGAAGCGCTACGACAAGGTGCTGGAACGGCTCAAGGAACGCTACCGGCAAGTCGCCGGGCAGTATGACATTGCCGTCGAGCGCGGTAGCGGCCAGGGGCGCGCGGCGCAGCCAATGGCATTTACCGAGTGCGTGGAGCCTTAGGCCTGGTGGACTCGGAGCGTAATCGCCTTGAGATCAGCAGCTTATGGCTCAGGAAAGATTTTCTTGCGAATGCGCTTGACTTTAGCGGCCAATTCTGGCAGGTTGAATGGGGAGGGTAACCGCTTTGGACCCGTTGATCCAGAATCTCAAGTCCACCAGCTTCTGCGGCCGACGCCTCACCCGCCGGCAGATCGCCGACATCCAGGAGGTCGTCCGCACGTTCCCCAAACTCAGCCGCAACGAACTGGGCCAAACCATCTGCGCGCACCTGCGGTGGCAGACCCCCTCCGGCAGCAACCGCATCCAGCTGGCGATGCGTCTGCTGGAGGAACTCGAACGGCTCTCGATCCTGACCCTGCCGCCCAAGCAGCGCCCCGGACGGGGCCGGCAAGAGCCGCTCGTGCCGGGCCCGCGGTCCGCTCCCCGGCCCGCCATCGAGGTGCCCCTGGCCGCGCTCACCCCGTTGCGGCTGGAGCTCGCGAGCGGCTCTGAGGCGGTTGCGGAGTGGAACGAATTCGTCGCACGCTACCACCCGCTCGGCTACCGCCAGCCGCTCGGCCAGCACCTGCGCTACTTCCTGCGCGACCGTGACGGCCGCTCGCTGGGCTGCCTGCTGTTCGACTTCGCGGCGGTCCAACTCGGCTGCCGCGACCAGTGGATCGGCTGGCAGGGGCAGGCCCACCGCAAGTACCTGCATCTGGTGGTGCGGAATGCAAGATATCTTCTGTTCCCGTGGGTCTCGGTGCAGCATCTGGCCAGCCACGCGCTGGGGCTGGCGGCCCGCCAGCTGCCGGACGACTGGCAGCGGGCGCACGGTTCGCGACCGGTTCTGTGCGAGACCTATGTCGACCCGCAACTCCACCGGGGGACCTGCTACCGGGCGGCTGGATGGCAGTGCCTGGGGCTCACCACAGGGGCGCGCGCGACCGCCTCGCAGCCGGCCAGGACGCCCAAGCAGGTCTGGGTGCGCCCGCTGCGGCAGGACTTTCGCTCGATCCTGCTCAACGGCCCGCCCAAGCGCACCCGCCAGCGGCGCGAGCCCGCCAGCGTCGACGCCTCGTTCGTGCAACTGTGGCAGGGCCTGATCGGCACGCTGACGCGGGTGGCGTCCGCGTACGACCGCGAGTGGGTGCGCCGCCAGCGGACGCTGAACACCCTGCTGGTGGTCCTGTTCGTGTACCGCATCGTGTTCACGCCGGACAGCCGGGGCTACGCCACGGTGCTGGCGGAGTTGTGGGCGCAGTGCCGTGCCCTGGACCTCGCACTGCCGGAGCGGCCGGTCACGCCGGCCGCGATCTGCCGGGCCCGCGCCAAGGTCAGCGAGGAGGTCTTCCTGCGCATCCACCGCGCCGTGCTCGCCGCAGGCCCCCCGGACCCGCCCCACAGCCTGTGGCTGGGCCACCGCACCTTCGCCGTCGACGGCTCCAAGCTCAACCTGCCCCGCCCGCTCGTCGCGTCCGGCTACCGCACACCCTCCCCGACGGCTGACTACCCGCAAGGCCTGCTCAGCTGCCTGTACCGGCTGCACACCCGCCTGCCGATCGACTTCGGCCTGCACGCCCACGCTGACGAGCGCCGTGCCGCCCGGCTGCATCTCGACGCCCGCGCCCCCGGCGACGTCGTCGTCTATGACCGCGGCTACTACTCCTTCGCCCTGCTGCACGCCCACGCCGAGCGCGGCCTGCACGCCGTGTTCCGCCTGCAGGGCAACGCCAACACGGCGTTCAAGGCCTTCATCCAATCCGACCGCCACGAGGCGCTCGTGACCCTCGCACCGACCGCTGAGGCCCGCTGCCAGCAGCCCGCGGCCGACTGGCGTCCCCTGCGGGTGCGGCTGGTCAAGTACACCGTCGGCCAGACCGTCTTCTCGCTCGCGACCACCCTGCTCGACGCCGCCCTCTACCGGGGGCCGGACCTCGCCCGGCTCTAGCATGGCCGCTGGAGCCTCGAGGAGTACTACAAGATCAGCAAAACCATGCTCGTCGTGGAGCAGTTCCGGGGCCGCAGCGAGCGGCTGGTGCGCCAGGAGCTGTACGCCCACTTCACGCTGGCAGCGCTGTCCCGGCTGTTCGCCAACCACAGCGAGGAGGCCTTCCGGGAGGGCCCGGACGGGCACGGTCGGCCGGCGGTGCTGGCCAACTTCCGCCATACGCTGCACACGGTCGGGCGCCATCTGGAAGGGCTGTTCCTGAAGCGCGCCAAGGCGGTGGGCGATGTGCTGCAGCGGATCCTGGACGGGATCGGGGCCAGCCGCCAGCGGCGGCGACCGGGCCGCTCCTACCCGCGCCGTTCGCGCAAGCCCGAGACGAAGTGGAGGAACCGCAAGGCAGCCGGAACCGCAAGTCCAGCTATAGCCTGACACCGTCGAAAATCGAGCCCGAACCCGAATTCCTTTTATGTTAGAGAGGTGCCGGAGAGAGGGATGGTCGCCACTGCCTCGGACTCTCTCTCCCCAGTGCCGCAGGTGGCGATAGCCACCGCTGCGGCAGGTAACAGATCCCTCCCTGCCCCAGCGCAGGGAGGCCCCCGGTGGGGCCTGGCCAGGCCCCACCGGGGGCGACGGGCCGGACCGTTTCACCCTCGGATATCAGATCCGTACTTAAGCTTGGTCGGCCTGTCGCAGCAATTCCTGCGCGACCTGAACGGAAGCGCGGATCAGACCCGCATCGCAAAAGGATAGGTACGCAGGAATGACACCTCCCACACCCACTGTAGTCGCCGGCATCGACGTCGGCAAGGCTAAGCTCGACGCCCACATTCTCGCAGGCGGAGTTGAGCGCCAGTTTGACAACACCAAGACCGGTCGCCGCGCCCTGCGCAACTGGCTGCTCAAGCACGACGTCACCCGGGCCGTATTCGAACCCACCGGCCGCTACCATCGCAACCTTCACCAGTGCCTTGCTGAAGCTGGCTTCGAGACCGTCCTGGTCAACCCCTTGCGCTCCCGGCGCTTCGCCGAAGCCATAGGAAGGCTCGCCAAGAATGACCGCGTCGATGCCGCCATGCTCGCTCGCTTTGGCCTCCTCGACGGCCTGGAAGCCACCCCGCCCCAGCCGCACAACCTCCAGCTGCTCAATGACTTGCTCGCCCTCCGCCGCAAACTCCTCGAGCAGCTCGGCGCCCTCCGCAAGCTCGCCGCCGAACTCGACCCCGAGGCCGCCGGCTGCCTCGGCACCACCCTCAAGGCCCTGCAGGCCGACATCGCTGCCTGCGACCGCCGCATGCGCCACTGCATCGCTGCCGACGCCGCACTCTCCCGTCGCGACGCCATCATCCAGTCGATCCCCGGCTTCGGCCCCGTCAACGCCGCCTCCCTCTGCGCCGCCATGCCCGAACTCGGCAGCCTCGGCCGCCGCAAGGCCGCCTCCCTCTTCGGCCTCGCCCCCTTCGACCGCGACTCCGGCCAGCACCGCGGCAGCCGCGCCATCCGTGGTGGCCGCGCCCAGCCCCGCCACCTGCTCTACATGGCCGCCATGTCCGCGATTCGCCACGAGCCTGCCTCCAAGGCCTGCTACCAGCGCCTCACCGCCGACGGCAAACCGCACAAAGTTGCTCTCGTCGCTGTCATGCGCAAGCTTGCCGGCCTGCTCGACACCCTCCTCCGCGCAGACCGCCTCTGGCTGCCCGAGCCGCCCAACTGCGAACTGGAGGCCGCCGCGTGATACGTCTGCTGGCATCCCCCCAACCTAAGGTCGGCACTGCGAGGAAACCCCGCCTCAATCGCCTCTCATCACCACTCTTCCCCGAAATTACCCTTGACAAGAAACACGGAAGCTTAAGTCAATGCGCTTCTGCAACTAAGTCAATGCCATTGGCGGCGCAGCTGGCCACCGCGATCCGGATCGAGCCCAACGGCAAGCATCCGGCGCGCGACGCCCAGGCCGGCATGTACGTGCTGCGCAAACGTCTGGCCCAGGCGGGCCTACGCCCCAGTTGGGAGACGATCCACTGCCAGCTCGCCGGCTGGGTCCGCCTCACCACCTCCCTGCGCGCGGCCGACGGCCGCTGGATCCAGTGCCGCCAGGACTCCCGCCCGGACGCCAAAGCCGCAGAACTGGCCCAGGCCATCGGCCTGGTGCCGCGCCTGTAGTGTGCCGAGCATGCCCGTTAGCTTGAGGGTGAAAGTCCCTTGGACAGCCTGATGGAGGTGAAGTCCTAGTGAAGCGCAAGGGCGTCGTCGCGAGGCGGGGTCTGAAGGAAGCGTGGAACAAAAGCGCGAGCCGATGGACAAGAACCGGATACGAGGCATACGGCGTCGGACGAGTCGGCTACTGACGACGAAGTCCAGATCCATCAAGGGCGCTGGTTGTAAATCCGGCGGTTGTGCGCTGAAGGCGAACGAGCTTACCTCGGGAGATCTGTCGTCCGTCCGGAACTCTGGACTGAGGAAGGAGCAATCCGACCTGATCGGGCGGCAGAAGTCAGCAGACGGCATAGTAGTCCCGGCAAGGACGAAGGCCTGAACGAACGGAGAGGCAAGTAGGACGGCGTTTCTCGTGAGCGGAAAGCGGCAGAACATCCAGCTAGTGCTGGCCTTCCCGGTCGATGGAAGGGGTGAAGCCCCGGAAGTGGCCGGGGAAGGGACCGAACCGAGCGCGGCGAGGCGTCGGGACGAAAGCCCGGCTAGAGACGAACAGTGGATGGAGCGAGCCTGCGAGCGGGACAACTGCAAGCGGGCGCTGGCACGAGTCCGTGCGAACCGGGGGAGTCCGGGTGTGGACGGGATGACCGTCGACGAGCTGCCCGGTCACCTGCGGGAGCACTGGCCGGCCATCCGGGAACAGCTGCTGAGCGGGACCTACAGGCCGCAGCCGGTGAGGCGGGTACACATCCCGAAACCGAGCGGTGGCAGGCGCAAGCTGGGCATACCAACCGTGCTGGATCGATTCGTCCAGCAGTTGGTGGCCCAGATCCTGCAGGAGCACTGGGACCGGACGTTTTCCGAACACAGCTACGGGTTTCGCCCGGGGCGTTCGGCGCATCAGGCGGTCGAGGCGGCGCAGCAGCAGATGGCTGCGGGCCGGCGATGGGTGGTAGATCTTGATTTGGAGAAATTCTTCGATCGAGTGAACCACGACCGTTTGATGGCCCGGATGGCCCGACGGATCGGTGACAAGCGGATGCTGAAGCTGATCCGGGCATTCCTGACGGCCGGTGTGATGGAGGACGGGCTGGTGAGCACGGTGGACGAGGGGACCCCGCAAGGGGGTCCGCTCTCACCCCTGCTGTCGAACATCGTGCTCGACGAACTGGACCGGGAGTTGGAGCGACGCGGGCTGCGGTTCGCACGGTACGCGGACGACTGCAACATTTATGTGGGCAGTCGCCGGGCCGTGATGGAAAGCGTGACGCGTTTCATCGGTTGGGAACCGTGATGGAAAGCGTGACGCATCACCCGCTTGCGGGTGAACCAGAGCAAGAGCGCGGTGGCGCGGCCATGGAAACGGAAGTTCCTGGGATTCAGCCTCACGGCACACCGCAAGCCGAAGCGGCGGCTCGCGCCGCAGACGGTGCAGCGGTTCCGGCGGCGGGTGCGGGAACTGACGCGACGGACTCGGGGCGTGAGTCACGAACGGATGGTGGCGGACCTGGCCCGCTATTGGCGGGGCTGGCTCGGCTACTTCGGGAAGTGCGAGACGCCATCGGTGCTGGCAAGCTTGGAACGATGGACCCGGCGACGGCTGCGGTCGGCGATCTGGAAACAGTGGAAACGAGGGAGACGGAGGTACGCCGAGCTACGCCGCCTGGGCGTGGACGTGGAACTAGCCGCACAAACGGCTGGTAGCGCCCACGGCCCCTGGCGCATGGCCAATAGCCCTGCTCTCCACCGCGCCCTCTCGAACGCCTACTTCGCTGCGCTGGGGCTACCGGGACTCCATCTTCGGACCTAGCTCAACCGGTCGAACCGCCGTATACGGACCCGTATGTACGGTGGTGTGGGAGGGGTGGAGCCGCGAGGCTTCCCCCTATCCCGATTCGCATGCGCACCAGCCACGCGGCGGATGCCACGCCGTCACCGTCTTCCACGCAATAATCCACGCCCTCGACAGATTCTGTGATGCCATAACGCCCGACCTGCATCCGCAAGTTATCTCATTTCAATCACTTGTGCTGTCTCGAATTCGAATATTTAGAGTCGGCGAGCGACGCGTTGGCCTTAGCCGGGAAGCAGTAGCTGTTTGGGGTTGTTCCTACGGCTTTCGCCATCTGTAGGTGCCTCACTGAGCTTCCTGCTTAGCTACGTTTCCGCTCCCCGCTCACCGAACCCGGCGTGCCGATTGCCGGCCCCGCTCGCTGGACGTGTTGCGTGGGATCGAAGGCGCCCGCATGAAGGAGAGCTATCGGCTGGTGCCCGACAGATCGGGGTGGACTGGCACGGGCGGCATTATGACCGTGCTCGGCCAGATGGGCTGACCTACCCAATCAGGCTCTCAACCATGCTTCCAGCGCGGTCGCGGCGACCGCGACGATCCCGCAGTTGGGCTTCATCCACGAAGACCCAGGGCAGTCGTTCGTTCTTGACATCGCTGACTTGTATCGCGACGTCGTGACAATCCCATGCGCCTTCGGTGCGGCCAAGCGTGCTCAGGAACACCCTACCGAGAATATTGAACGAATTACTCGACGTTTCACTGGGCAGACACTGGCCCGTCAACAGGTCATTCCTGCGATGATTGGCCGGATCAAGTCTCTCTTCGCCGAGCAGGCTGAGGGGAGGTGAATGTCCGATGCCGATGGCCATGGTAGTCACCCGCAACGTAGAGGCCCGCTACCGCGGATTCCTCACCTCCATCATGCTCGAAGTCTCGCCCGGGGTCTATGTGGCACCTAATCTGTCGGCGGGTGTTCGAATCCGGCTCTGGGACGTGTTGTCAGACTGGTGGGCGGCGCTGGGCACGGGATCGATCATCCTTCTGTGGGGAGACAAGAAGGCAATCGGAAGTCTCCGCATTGCGACCCTCGGGGAACCCCCGAAGGAGATCGTTGACGCGGACGGGATCCTCTTGGTGAGACGAGGATAGATGCGGCTCATCTGGCATCGTGATCTTTGAAATTGTTGAAATCACAATCATTTGGCAATAAGGGTTCCCCCGCCTATGCGGGATAGACCCTTGCCCCGAAACCAGTCTTTCTGTATGTAGGTGGTTCCCCGCACACGCCGGGATGAACCCGTCGCCAAAGTTCAGGACCTGACGACCGGAAGCACACCGGCTGTTTCTTGCGGGCACATGCCCCCAAGAGCCAGGTCGGGCAGCGCACCGGAAGCGCCGCCAGGGAATATTGCGTGGCGATCGTCTCGACCGGGGACCTGGGCATGTCCCTGGCGGGAAATCCGGATTCGTGCGGTTGACCGGTAGCAACGACGGTTTGCGATCAACTCTCTGGCGTGGCACACGGTAGATCACAGAAAAAACATTAATGGAAACCAATTAACCACAGATTCTCCATCTCCCTCCTGTATTGTCTGTGAACGGGGCCGCCGCCGCGCTACTGGCCCTGGCTCTCACCCACCACCAAGCCCCAACTTGCAAGCGATCGGGTCTATCAGCGTCATCGGGAATGGTTTGTGCCACTGGCAAGGCAGAGTGAGGGGGAATCTCGAATGAAGAACGCGATTGAACTCGGCCTGCTGCTGTCCGCCTGCGCGGACAACGGGTTCGACGACGGCATTCGCATCGACGCCGAGCTTGAGCCGCTTACGGGCGGGGGCGGCCCGGTCGAGCCCGCCGTCTACGTGGGGGGGGCCTACCAAGACGACTGTCGATGGGCCAGGCCCGAGGACACGGATTGTCGTGATTGACAACGTTCCGTCACAAGCGAACCGCTTGGAGGATGCCCTTCGACACCATCGAAAAGCGACGCGCATGCCGGAATTCGTCCGGGACCTGTCGGGATTGACCGGCCTCCCGGTCCATCTGCCACGGAGCTTGTCGAGCCTGCAGTTTCCGCACCGTAATGCCGACGGCTATCCTCGCGACGCCAGGCTCGGCGATCAAGACTTCGTCAAGACGGATCTGGGACGGTCGATTTTCGGGGCGACAGCGCAGAGGTGCGGCCCCCTGATCGCCTGGTTTCCCCAGGCGTTGCTGTACGGGTTCTGGCAGTCCCACCTCGGCAAGAAGCGAGCCAGCACCAAGCACGCCCGCGCCTGGGTGTCCGAGATCGCAGGCTGGAATCCCGGGCCAACGGATGTTGCCAGGGTTCTTGGCCTCAAGGGCGACCCGCTCAACCTGAACGCTGACGAGCGGATCACATCTAGCCCGGACAACCGCTTGGCGTGGACGTTCGGCACCGGCGCTGTCGAGGGGGGCAAGCAAGACAGGCTTTCGGAGATCGGCCACGGCCAGGCCCGCGCCGGCAGCCGAGCCGCCATTGCCTGGGATTGCTGTCGAGGCCCGGAGGGGCTCGGGAACGCCGAACCGAGGGTCCTCTCGGCCGGCGCGGCCAGGATGGGATTCGCATGCGGAGCACGAGTCGGCGGATGCTCCGCTCGAGGCCCCGAGACGCAGCTGTCGAGGTTGAATCAATGAGGGGCAAAGGACCGGAACTGATCAGCGGGTGGCCCGGCAAGCAGATCGAGGGCCGCACTCATCCTGCACTCTGGCACATGCTGGATGTGGGAGCGGTCGCCACCTGCCTGCTGGCGCGTCGGTCGCTTACCGGAGACAGGCCTGCCGACCAGGCTGCGGCTCTCCTTGTCGTCCTCCACGATCTCGGCAAGTTCAGCTTCTCCTTTCGCGCGATACTGCTTGGCCGGCCCTACACGGGTCTCCGCCATTGGCAGCATAGCTACCGGCTGCTGCAGGACCATGACGACGCGCTCGCCGATGTGGTCGGTGCGACACCCGGTGTCCGGAAGACCCTCTATGCCGCCGTGGCCGGGCATCACGGAGGTCCGCCGCAGCACTTGGAGAGCCGCACGCATACGGCCCAGTCCGCCCAGATCGGAGCCGAGGGGTCGCGTGCCGCGAGAGAGGCAATCGACGCGATCATTCCGCTTTTCGAGGGCGCATCGCTGGATGGCATGTCCGAGCCGGAAGCGCGGAGGCTGTCGTGGGCGCTTTGCGGGCTCACGGTGCAGGCCGACTGGATCGGATCGAATCCGGAATGGTTCGGGCCGAAGGATGCCGGAACCTCGGTTGGGAACTACTGGCAACAGGCCCTGGCCCGGGCGGAAACCGCGATTTCCGAGGCGGGATTGCATCATGCCCGGCCGCTTCCCGGCGGTGCAGCGAGAGTCCTGCACGGAACCGCCGCTCCCCGGCCGATGCAGGCGGCAGCAGCCGACGTGGACCTGCCGGGAGGGCCCCTGCTTGCCCTGATCGAAGATGCGACCGGCGCCGGCAAGACCGAGGCCGCGCTGATCCTGGCCGCGCGCATGATGGCCGCCGGAAAGGGGGACGGATTGTTCTTCGCCCTGCCGACGATGGCGACTTCGAATGCCATGCTGGCGAGGCTCGAGGCCATTGCGCCGCGGCTGTTCGCAGGCCGCCCGTCCCTGGCGCTGACGCACGGAAGGGCATGCATGAACGAGCTCTTCGCCGAGATCAGGGGACGCGACGCCTCCGATCCCGGTACCGGGGCCACGTGCGGGCGCTGGCTGGCCGACGACCGGCGGCGGGTCCTGCTCGCCGACATCGGCGTCGGCACCATCGACCAGGCACTGATGGCGGTCTTGCCGACCCGTTTCAACACGCTCCGGCTCCGGGCGCTGTCAGGACGGATCCTGATCGTCGACGAGGCCCATGAATTCGGGTCCTACATGGAGGCGCAGTTGCAGCGTCTGCTGCAGTTCCAGGCCATGCTGGGCGGCTCGGCGATCGTCATGACGGCGACCTTGCCGCTGGGAATGCGTGACGGGTACGCGAAGGCGTTCCAGAAAGGCCTCCGGGTCCGCCGGCCGCGCGAGGTGGCGGGCGACGCCTACCCGATGCTGACAGTCGTCGGGCGCGGAACCGACAGCGAACGGCCCGATCCGGTTCCGGCGACTTGCCGCGACGTCAAGGTGCATCGCCTTGAGGACGAGGATGCCGCGATGACCCTGTTGAAGTCCGGAGCGGGCCGGGGCGCGGCCTGCACGTTGATCCGGAACACGGTGGACGCGGCGATCGACGCGGTCTTAGTGCTGCGTGGGGCGGGAGTCGACGCGAACCTGCTGCACGCGCGGTTCGCGGTGGTTGACCGGCTGCGGCACGAAGCGGCCCTGCAGGCTTGTTTCGGGCGGGACGGCGTCGGCAGGGCAGGACGGGTCCTGGTCGCGACGCAGGTGGTCGAGGCGTCGCTCGACCTGGACTTCGACCTGATGATTTCCGACCTGGCGCCGATCGGGTCGCTGATCCAGCGAGCGGGCCGGCTGTGGCGGCACATGGACCTGCGCCCGGCGGCGCGGCGGCCCGTGGCGGGCCCGGACCTGCACGTGCTCGCGCCCGACCCGGATGTGGTGCCGGACGCGAACTGGCTGAAGCGCCGCCTTGGCGCAGGGGCGCTGGTCTACCCGCAGGACGTCCAGTGGCGCACCGCCAAGGCGTTGTTCGACAAGGGATCGATCCGTTCCCCCGGCGGCTTGCGCGACTTGATCGAGGCCGTGCACGGGAGAGACTTGCATGAGGTCCCCGAGGCGCTCAGCGGAGCGGAGATTGAAACGCTGGGGCGGCAGATGAGCGAGGCGCAGCAGGCATTCAACCAGGTGCTCGACGCGGAGGATGGGTACGACCAGCCGCAGATGCAGCGAGTGTTCGACGATGACCGGTTCCCGACCCGCCTCGGCATTCCGCAGGTGACCCTGCGGCTCGCCCGGGAGGCGGGCGGGCGGCTGGTGCCCTGGGCCGGCGAGGGCCCGCTCGGCTGGCAGGCGTCCGAGGTGCGGGTCTCTGCCGCGCGCTACCGGAACCTTGCGGGCGTGGACCAGGACCGGCCCGAGATCGCGGAGGTGCGAAACAGCTGGCCCGACTGGATGCAGGCTTCGGTGCTCGTAGCGCCGGTCGGGGAAAACGGATTGATCTGCGAGGGAATGCACTACGATCGCGCCCTCGGAATCGTGTTCAAGGGCGGCCGGGAACACTCGATAGCGTCCCGCCTTGCCTGCCAGTCGGCTGCATTGATTCCTGGATCCACAGGGGCGTCCAGATGATCGGAGCGGGGAGAGAGCGCCTAGGGCGCCAGAACAAGTTGCCCGGCATCACAAGAGCGTCACGGCCATGCTGAACCTGATATCCGATCCATGGATCCCCGTTGTTCGCCGCGGCGGACGCGACACCGTGCGTCCGGATCAGATCGCCGAACCGGATGTCCTGCGCCCGGACTGGCCGCGACCGGACCTGAACCTCGCCTGCCTCGAGCTGCTGGTCGGGTTGACCTACCTAGCCCATCCTCCGCAGGGCGGCGACGACCGCGCCAGCCCTCCAGGCGCCGCCACGCTCCGCCAGGCGATGGAGCCGCTGGCGCCAGCCTTCAACCTGCTGGGCGACGGCCCGCGGTTTCTGCAGGACCTGGAGCCGCTGGCTGCCAAGGCGAATCCGCCCGGGATGCTCTTCATCGACAGCGCGGGGGACAGCACGGCCAAGAAGAACGCCGACCTGATGGTCCGCCGCGGGCGGTACGAAGCTCTGCCGCTGCCTCTGGCAGCGATGGCGCTGTACACGCTGCAGGCATTCGCGCCGTCGGGAGGCGCAGGCAATCGCACGTCGATGCGCGGCGGGGGGCCGATGGTGACGCTGGTGAAGCCGGCGGCTGATGGGCTCTGGCCGCTGGTCTGGGCCAACGTCCCGAGGGGAGAGCGCCTGGAGCCAGAAGATCTGGATGCGCTGCCCTGGATGAGGCCGACGGCAACCTCCAAGCCCGTTGGCAAGAAGTCCCCGATCACCGTGCCGGCAAGCGACAGCCCTTCGAGGCCCGACCCGGAGATATTCTTCGGCCAGCCTCGCCGTCTGCGGCTAGTCGCCCGGAGCAACGTAGTGACCGAGGTCATCCAGCAGCCTTGGGGCACGAATTACGAGGGCTGGAGGCACCCGCTGACGCCCTACTACAGGACCGGTACGGAAGTCTTGCCGCGGCATCCCAAGCCCGGCGGCTTCGGGTACCGCAACTGGCGGGGCGTGATCCTCCAGAGCGAGACAGGACTGCGTCCCAGGACCCTCCTGCAGTACCTGCGGGACATTGAGGGAGCCCGCTGCAGCCTGATCGTTGCCGGCTGGGCGATGGACAACATGAAGCCGCTCGACTTCCTGTGGTCCGAGCAGCCAGTGTTTCCGCTGTCCGCGAAGGACGAAGACCGCGCCGCCGGGGCGGTCGAGGCGGCGGAGCATGTGGGCTACGCGGTCGCCGCCTGCGTGCGTGACGGCGTGGGGGAGGGCGACCTGAAGTCTGGCGGCGGGCAGCGCGCACGGGAAGCGTTCTTCGCGGCTACCCAGGGCGCTTTCGAGGAGCTGCTGGAATCGCTGTCGGCGGGCGGGCGTTTCGCGCCGGAGGAATGGGTGGCGTCCATGCGGGGAGCGGCGCTGCCGATCTTCGACGGGGAGGTCATGCCCGGGCTCGCGGACCTAGGCGAAGCGCGGCGTGAGAAGGCAACCAAGGCGAGGTCCAGGCTGATTGCCGCATTCGCCGGAAGGCCGCCATTCGGCAAGAAGACCTTCGACCCGCTCGGAATGGAAACGCCGGCGAAACAGACGAGGCACAGAGGGCACGCATGACGGAACCCCCCTCACTGGCTGGGGCTTGCAAGGACTGGTGGGCCGCCAGCATCGCCGCCGATACCGGAACGGCGCGGCAGGCGCGAGCGGAGTTGCGGCGCGCTGCCAGCGTGACCGACGCGCTGGCTGTTTCGGCTACCCATGAACTGAACCGGCGGCTTGCCGGCGCCGGACACGACCTGCGCAAGCGTCGCGACGGGCCGGACCGACTGGCCTTGATCGCAGTGGCGCTGGCACAGGTGAGCGAGGACCTCGGCGCCACCGCCGCGCAACGGTTCGGCAGCGGCAAGTCGAAGGCGCTGAGCGGGTTGCGTTTCAACGCCCTCATTCGCGCAAAGGAACCGCGCCAGCTGCTGCGCCCGCTGGCGCGCGCCCTAAGAATTATCAAGGGCGGGGCGAACGTGCGCAAGCTGGCCGCCGATCTGTACTGGTGGAGCGACACCACCCGCACCAACTGGTGCTTCGACTACCACGGCGCGAGGGACGCCAAACCGATCCCGGAGGAGACCAAGGCATGAGCCGATTCCTGCAATTGCACTACCTGACCATCTATCCACTTTCCAATCCCAATCGCGACGACCTCGGCCGCCCCAAGACGGCGACCTACGGCGGCGCGCCGAGGCTGCGGATTTCCAGCCAGGCCCTGAAGCGCGCCGCGCGGCTGTCCGACGTGATGCAGACCGACCTGAAAGGGCATCTGGGCGACCGGACGCAGCGCATCGGCGAAGTCGTCCGCGATGCCCTGGCCGGGGATGCCGAGACCGAGGAGCGGGCGACCGAGATCGCTACGAAGGTGACCGACATATTCGGCAAGCTGGATGCCGAGGCCGCGAAGAAGGGTGCGATTCGCACCAAACAGCTGGCCTTCATCTCGCCCGACGAGCGCTCCGCGGCCATCGAACTGGCCCGAAAGGCGCTGGCGGGCGAGAAATTGCCCCAGGGCAAGGATCTGAAGAAGCTGGTGCTGCGCACTGCCGACAGTGCGGTGGACGTGGCCATGTTCGGCCGCATGCTGGCCGACGATCCGGATTTCAACCGCGAGGCGGCGGTGCAGGTCAGCCATGCGCTGACCACGCACCGCGCGCTGGTCGAGGACGACTACTACATCGCTGTCGACGATCTGAAGGTCCCGGAGGAGGATGCCGGTGCCGGCTTCGTGGGCGAAGCCGGCTTCGGGTCCGGGGTGTTCTACACCTACGCCTGCGTGGACACGGAGTTGCTGGCCGAGAATCTTGACGGGGATCGCGAGCTTGCGGCCCGGGCCGCCGGAGCCCTGGTCGAGGCACTGGCAACGGCGACGCCATCCGGCAAGCGCAACAGCTATGCCCACCAGACCCGTGCTGGGCACATCCGTGCCGAGGCGGGAGACGCGCAGCCGCGCAGCTTGGCGGGGGCGTTCTTCAAGCCGGTCGAAGGCGGCGACCTGATGGCGGCCTCCGTGGAGGCGCTCGAGGACCTGGCGGCCAGGCTGGACGCGGCCTACGGTGCCTGCTGCGAGGCAGCCGAGGTCATGGATGTCGCAGCCGGGCGGGGGACGCTGGCGGCGATCCGGGCCTTCGCCGTCGATGCCGTGACCCATGGCTGAATTCGTCATATTCACGCTCACCGCGCCGATGGGGGCCTTCGGCGATCTCGCCGGGCACGAGCGGCGCAGTTCCGGGGAGTGGCCGGCGCGTTCGGCGGTACTCGGCCTGGTGGGCGCGGCGCTAGGCGTGCGACGGGACGACACGCCGGGCCACGAGGCTCTCGCGGGCTGGCGGGTGGCGGTTTCGGTGCTGTCGCGGGGCACGGCGTTCCGCGACTTCCACACAGTGCAGACCGTTCCGACCGGGCGGGTCAAGCGGCCGGCCACGCGGCGGGAGGCGCTGGAGGCGCTCGGCAGCGGCGACAACCCGCTGATCACCTGGCGCGACTATCGCAGCGACTGCGCCTTCGGCGTGGCGCTCTGGGGGCTGGACGGCGCCGCCGAAGTCCGGGAGGCGCTCGCGCGTCCGCGCTTCACTCCCTACCTGGGGCGCAAGAGCTGCCCGCTGTCCGCCCCGATGGCCCCGCAAGTGGTCGAGGCGGAAACCGAGATCGAAGCCCTGGCGCGCGTCACGGTCCCGCCCTTCCTGAAGGTTGATCCCGAGCGGCCGCTGCTGGTGGCCTCGGATGAGCCCCTGGACGGGGGCTGGCAGGAAGTCCGATGGGACGAGCCGCTCGACCGGTCGTCCTGGCATTTCGGGCCTCGGACGGTGCATGTTCGCCGCCCCCGGCACCGAGCGGAGGGGAAATGACGCTGTATCTCTCGCGGCTCACGCTGAACCGGTCGGCGCCGGCTGCCGCGCTGATGCCGCTGCTGAATCCGAGCGAGCCGGGCCAGGCGGCAGACGCGCATCACCGCCTGATCTGGTCGGTGTTTTCGGACAGCCAGGACCGCCAACGGGACTTTCTCTGGCGGCATGACGGGCGGAGCCGCTTCTTTGTCCTTTCGGGCCGCCGGCCGCGAGCCAGCGAGTTGTTCCTCCCGCCCGAGACGAAGGTCTTCGATCCGGAGCTGCGGGCGGGCGACCGGCTGCAATTCACGCTGCGAGCGAACGCCACCAAGGACCGCGCTGCCGTAAGCCGGATCGAGAAGGACGACCGGCGCGGGAAGAGCCGGCGGGTCGACGTGGTGATGGACCTGATGCGGGCGGCACCAGAGGGCGCGAGGCGGTCGGAAATCCGGAACGCCATGGCGCAGGCCGCGGCCGCGGCCTGGATGGTTCGGCAGGGAGCCGCCAAGGGGTTTGCGCCGCGCATGACGGTGGTCGAAGGCTACTCGACGATCGAGCTTGGCCGTCAGCGCCGCCAGGGGGCCACCTTCGGCATTCTTGACCTGCGCGGGGAGATCGAAGTGACCGATCCCGGCGCCTTCCTGCCTGCGCTGGCAGCAGGGTTCGGGCGGGCCAAGGCCTGGGGTTGCGGGCTGATGCTGATCCGGCGAGCGCGGTGACGCTGCCGGGGCTGCCGCCGCCCAGGCCCATCCCGCTGAAGGAGCGGGCTGCGCTGGTCTTTGTCGAGCGGTCCCAGATCGATGTCGCGGACGGGGCCTTCGTCGCCATCGACGCCGAGGGGGTGCGCACGCATATCCCGATCGGCGGCGTTGCCTGCCTGATGCTGGAGCCCGGTGCGCGGATCAGCCACAAGGCCGTCGCCCTGGCGGCGCAGGCGGGGACGCTGGTGACCTGGGTGGGCGAGGCGGGCGTGCGGCTCTATTCGGCGGGGCAGCCGGGCGGGGCGCGTTCGGACCGGCTCCTGTGGCAGGCGCAATTGGCGCTGGATCCGGCCGCGCGGCTGCGGGTCGTGCGCAAGATGTATGCCCTGCGGTTCGGCGAGGCGGCCCCGGCTAAACGCTCGATCGACCAACTGAGGGGGATCGAGGGCCAGCGTGTCCGCCATACGTACAGGCTCCTGGCGCAGCGGCACGGCGTCGCCTGGAAGAAGCGCGGCTACGATCCCGGCGACTGGAACAGTGCCGATGTCGCCAACCGCTGCCTGTCAGCTGCCACGGCGTGCCTGCACGGACTCAGCGAGGCCGCGGTGCTGGCAGCGGGCTACGCTCCGGCCATCGGGTTCCTGCACACGGGCAAGCCGCGCAGCTTCGTTTACGACATCGCGGACCTGTGGAAGCTGGAGACGGTCGTGCCCGAGGCCTTTCGCATCGCCAGCCGCGCGCAGAAGGGGAAGCTCGACATGCCGCTTGAGCGGGCGGTGCGGCTAGCCTGCCGGGACAGCTTCCGCAAGACGGGGCTGCTGGGCCGGATCATTCCGTGCATTGACGAGGTGCTGGCTGCCGGGGAGTTGCCAAGGCCCGAGCCGCCGGCCGAAGCGTTGGGTCCGGCGTTTGAAGAGGAGCAGAGCGGCGATGATGGTCATCGCGGTTAACAACGCTCCCCCACGTCTGCGGGGACGGCTGGCGGTATGGTTGCTGGAAATCCGGGCGGGCGTCTACGTGGGGCGCTATTCATCTCGGGTGAGAGGCCGGATCTGGGAACAGGTCAGGGCCGGGATCGCTGATGGCGATGCGGTGATGTGCTGGGCAGCACCGACCGACCAAGGGTACGAATCGTTACCTATCGCTCGAGCCGCTCAGCGGATGCCCCAAGATTTCGACGGTCTGAAGCTCGTCAGTTTCGCGGCACCGCCAACAAGGAGTGTGGTGAGGAGCGAATTGCCGTGATCATCGCCGATGCGCAGAATGCCGGTAGAAATTCTGCCCCTGCGGAAGGTCTCTGCTATCAGGTACATAGCATCTAGTCTGTTCCCCGCACACGCGGGGATGAACCGCCCTCTTGTTACGGCACCCTTCTCGCACATGGCTGTTCCCCGCACACGCGGGGATGAACCGGGATGGAGCATCCGTGCAGCGTCTTCAAGAAGGCTGTTCCCCGCACACGCGGGGATGAACCGGTCCTTCGAGCTGGGCTATCCTCACAAAGCCCCTGTTCCCCGCACACGCGGGGATGAACCGGCTTCGAGGCCACCCGATTCCCCCGCCTTGAACCGTTCCCCGCACACGCGGGGATGAACCGAGGCTGTTACCGCCAGCTCGGGCCATGGTGCCCTGTTCCCCGCACACGCGCACGCACCAACGCCAATTTTCTGCCATAGTCCTTTTCCTATTGGCCTCTCTGACTCACGGCACCCTATCCAACCGCAGAAACTAGGATCAAGAGGATCGTTGCAGGAAAGGGAACAGACAGGTGCCGAGACACACTGGAAACCAGTAATCCTTTCTAGTGCAAAGACTTACGAGCAGTGTGAACCGGCCCTGCAGTGGTCAGGTTGTAAGCGTTCGGGCGGGCCGTGAATTGAGGAGGGTGAAAGCCGGTGGGGAGGGCGGCAAAAAAACTTGCATAAAACGCGGGACACAAGAAATGTGTTTATGGCAGCCTAGCGGATGTGGAGGCGGAAAGGCAGCTGCCAGCGCAGCCGGCAGGGATGCCGGTCCAGTGCCAGTTGGAGCGGGAGCGGCCGTTGTCGTGGCAGATGGTGGAGGCGAAGCGCCAGTGGCATTACTGGCAGAGCCAGCACAAGCGGGCGAAGGAGCGCATCGAGCAGTGGCAGATGCGCTGCGGGGAAGCGCAGCAGAAGCTGGCGGCTGCGCAGCAGAGGATCGAGCAGCAGCACGAGCGGATCCAGGAGTTGGAGCAGGAGAATGCGGGCCTGAAGCAGCGCAACCAGGATCTGTTGCAGTCCCCGTTCGGGAAGCGGAGCGAGAAGCGCCAGAGCGGCAGTGAGGGGGGCAACGCGGAGCCGTCCCGCATGCACGGGTAGAGCGGTCCGGTCTAGCCTGAACTTCATCTGCCAATTACTGGTTAATCCAAGCAAGCGCAAGCAGTTACGCGAAATCAACCTGCCATCGTACTGGAAACAAACTTGTCGGGATCCACCTCCAGCAGGGCGAATGCTTTCGCCTGCAAGGGAGTGGGCCTGGACAGCAACTGGAATTGATGCTGGTCGTCCTGGGGGAGCGTCACCTGATTGAGCGTCAGCGATCCGAGATGGTCGAGCAGGGTCTGCAGGCTCTGCACGGGCAGCCCGTCCGGGGTCCGCTTCGTGTCCGCCTTGGCCTCTGCAGCGCGGGAAACGGTCGCCGGTTCGACCGGTGACTGCCGGCGGGCCGCGGCCGCCTCGCGTTCGGCGTCCTCGAACAGCAGCGGCGCCAACTTGCGCCGCAAGTGCCATTCGACGTAGTAGGCCAGCATGCACAGGAAGACATGCCCGCGCACGTGCTCTGCGGAGTAGACGTACACCGGCCGCAGGTGCAGCTGGGTCGTCTTCAGCGAACGGAAGGCCCGCTCGACCCGCGCCAGGCTCTTGTACGCCGCCACCGCGGCGTCCGCCCCGAGCGCATCCTTTGCCAGGCTCGTGCGCACCACATAGATGCCGTCCAGCCGCGCCTCGGCCGCGATCCGCTCCTGCTTGCGCGACCAGCGCAGTTCCGCGTCGGTCACGACGATCTCGAAGTGCTTCTCGACCTTCTTGCGATTGGCCTCGCGGCCCACGCGGCGGTTGATCGCGTCCCGCCCGCGCAAGGGCTTCCTGCCGCGCCGCACCTGGGCAGCGATCTTCTCCAGGAGCGCCTCGGTCGCTTGCAGCAGGTCTTCGCGCTTGCGGGCGCGCTCGGCGCGCAGGCGCGGGTTCAGGCAGGCCAGCAGGCGCTCGCCGGGGAAGTCCGGGCTGAGGATCTCGGCCACTTGGTCGGGTACCAGCTCGGCGGGGCGTAGCGGGGCCTTGGTGGCAGCGGGCTCCCCCCCGGCAGGGGGCTTGGGCTGCTTGAGCAACGGGCGGATGTCGCTGCTCTTCAGAGCCGAGACCCAGTCCAGGCCGGCCGGTCCGAGATCCTTGCGGATGCGGGCGGTGGTGAGCATGCCGCGATCCCCGGCGAGGGCGACGCGCGAGATGCCGAAGCGCTCGCGGATCGCGTGCACCTGGGTGCTGACGGTGGTGGGATCGGCGGTGTTGCCGGCAAACACCTCGACGGCCACGGGGCAGCCGTCAGCGGCGCACAGCAGGCCGCAGACGATCTGGCGCTTGCCCTGCTTACCGTCGCGGTTGTAGCCGAAGGCGGCCAGGGGGCAGCAGTGGCCTTCGAAGTACGACGAGGAGACGTCGTAGAGGATCAGGGTGCCGTCCTGGAGGTGGCGGCGGGCGAGGCTGCGCTGGATCCAGGGCTGGCGCTGGCGGAGCCAGTCGAGCATGGCGAGCAGTTCGTTGCCGGAGACGGGGCCGAGGGCGAGCAGGGAGCCGAGGGAAGAGGAGTTGCAGTCGGGGGAGAGGCTGCGGGCGGTGGCGAGCTTGGAGGCGGGGCGGAGCAGGCGGGCGGCGATGGCGGCCAGAGCGAGGTCGCGGGAGCGAGAGGGGGCGCGGTGGAGGATGCGGGGGAGGCCGAGCTGGAGGCAGAGGCCGAGGATGGCGGCGACATGGCCGTGGGGGAGGGAACGGCGGATCTTGACGGCCTGGTCGAGACGGGGGAAGGCGACGCCGCCCTTGAGCAGGGTGCGAATGCCGGCGATGGAAGCGGGGGGCAATTGGGAGAGGTTGGCGATCGTCTTGCGGCGGATGCGCTTGCCATCGCGCCAGGCCTGGCGGAGGAGGACGGCTGGGGGGCTGTTGCGGTTGGGGATGGATTCGACGTAGAAGGCCATGGGGTCCTACATGGAAACAATACTGTTGTGAAATGATTCTATAAAAGGTGACATGACCTGTCAAGCGGAAATATACATGGAAACAAAAATACAGGAACAGAGGCCCATCAGAAGTCAATAACATGTTCTAACAAAAAGACTTATGGGCCGGGCGCACCCATCCGACAGTCGTGAAGTTCAGGCTAGCGGTGCAGGAGGAGTGGCTCGAGCCGCAGGCGGACTGTTGCTATTGTGCGGACTGCGGGGAGCCCTACGCCCGCAACGGCGCGGAGATCAGCGCATGGATCGAGGTCGAGGTCCGGGGGTATGTGAGACGGACCCGGCGGCCCCGCTTCCGGGCGGGGTGCGGGTGCGCGCAGCGGCAGGGCCACCCAGTGCCCGCAGTGATCGCGCCGCTGGAGCCCACGCTGTTCCGCGGCACGAGTTACGGACTGAGCGTGTGGGTGGCGTTTCTGCTGCAAGTGTATTGGCAGCGGCACCCGGTGCGGGCGTTCGAGCGGGAGTGGGGCGAACGCGGGGTGCGTCTGCCGGCGGGCACGCTGCTGGGGCATGGGCGGGATTTCCTGACCTGGTTCGAGCCGCTGGAAGCGGCGATCGCAGCGCACCAGGAGCAGACGCGACTGGTGCACGGGGACGAGACCTCGTGGGTGGTGCCTGTGCGGGCGGAGCAAGGGCAGAACCCGCGTTGCTGGTTGTGGGCCTGCCTGACCGGGGACGCCGTGCGGTTCCGGGTGGATCCGTCGCGGAGTGCCGCGGCGGCCGCGGAACTGTTCGGCAGGCTGGGGCTGCGATGGAAGGTGGTGCTGGTGGTGCGCCAAGCTAACTGGGCGCGTACGGGAGGTGCAAGTCCTCTGTGGTAAAGGAAGTAACCAATCCATACCGCTCCCCGAGCCGTGCGGTCGTTCCCGCGAGGGAACGGGCGAAGCGTCGGCAGGGGCGCATGTGGGCAGGGCTAATGAGCAACGAAATACACTTAATTCGGAGTGCCGAGGCCGTCATCAGGGTCGAAGGCAAAACCGCTCGGACCGCTTTGGTGAGGTTCGGTGAGGGCTCCGCGGCGTCCAAGAACCCAAGCACGCATGTACGATCGAAGCCGGGACCTGGGATCCCTCCCCGTTACCACGACGCGTCGCGCCGTGGTCGCCGAAGCGAAGGCAGGAGCCGATCAGAGGATGAACGGCGGGGAGGAGTCGGACTCGGCCATAGTGTGTGCTGGGCAGCGCCCAGATCAGGTGGGTTGGAGTCCCACTGGCGCTCGGGTAAGGAGCGCTATATCCGAAAGCGGGGGTAATGCCTCGCTGGCCGGGGTGTGCTGATAAGCGAGACCCTAAACGGGCACGAAGCTGGAAACGGCGGAGACAGCCAAGGAAGGAGCTAAGTTGGTGCACTGCTGGAAGGCAACCGGAGGGCAGGGTGTCCATCGCGAGGTGGAATCTGAAGGGCTTGAGGAGCAGTACCGGGCTGTAATCGAGGGGGCAACCCCATGATGAATCAGTCGGCCAAAGACGGGGCAAGGTCGAGCCTGCACTATGGAGGCGAAGGCGCTCTTACTCACCCGTCGAACCAAGGTGTGTGTGAACGGCACGGTACGGAAGATCTGGACGTGACCCCAGGAGGGCTCGTCGCGTTCCCGGGTGGCAGCGGGATAACGGACCCTATAAGTCGAAAGACGAAGTGGGGAAGGACGCGCGGCGAGCAATCGGACAACCGAATAGTACTTTAAGCGCGGTGAAAGCCGCGTGACCGCGCAAGCGGCGGCCGGGTGGGTCGGGGAAGTCGGTTGGCGAAGGTGGTTGGAAAGAGACGGCGAAGGAGCGAGTAAAGGCTATGAGACGGATAAGTTCGTTAAGTGAAAGACCCGAGCCTCATGGGCTGAGGAGACTCGTTCAAAGAATCAATCCAGCGGGTAACGGGAGGGTCCACTCACGGGTGGACAGACGGCTGGGAACAGCCGCCCGCGCCCAAGGGCCGTGGCCAGCACGCGCCCGGGCGAGTAACGGCACTGGTGCCTTCCCCGAATCTTCGATCAGACACCTTCGTGAAAGCGGCTTACGGGAAAACTGTACGAGCCGTTTGAGAGGCGGACGGAGGCCAGCCCTGCGGGGCGCCTCCTCCGACCCGACAGTGATGAAACCAGCGAACAAAGCGTGGAGTGCCACGTGGCGGAGTTGGCGGAGCGAAGGGCCGGGCGCAACGGGAGACGCGAAGGAAAGGCCAGGCTCCGAACACAGAGTCGGGAAGCCCCTAGGTGGGTTAGATGCTGGACCGGAACGGAGCGGCACGGCAGTTCCAGAGGGGTGCCGTCATAACCGGAGCGAGGAGCCGGATGCGTTAGCGCGCACGTCCGGATCTGGAGCGCCAGGCTAACTGGACGGAAGGTAGGGAGTGAGAGTCTCCTGACATGAAGGTGAAACCAATCACAGGTCTCCGCGAGCCGTGCGGCGGCGTCCGTGAGGGCGTCGGCGAAGCGTCGGTAGCGGTGCCTGTGGGCGGGGCTAATGAGCACCGAAAAGACGATGGTTCGGAGTGCCGAGTTTTTCAGATCGGACGAAGGCAACACCGGACGTTCCGCTATGGCGAGGGACGGTCGGGCTCCGCGGTGTCCGTGAACCCATGCACGCAGGTACGCCTTCCGCCGGGACCTGGGAGATCTTCATTGCGCCCCGGAGGTTGACCGGGGCCGCGAAGGGAAGGAGAAAACCGAAGCCAACGATGCACGCAATGAAGAAGTCGGATGCACCCATATTAGTGCCGAAGCGAGCGAACAAGGCGGGGCAACCCGCGGCGGAGCGCGTGGAGCGAAGGGGTGCAGCCAAGGGAAAGGCGGGAAGCGGCCGCACGGGCCGGACTCGGGGCCGGGCAACTGTGAGGCAGACAGCGGACCGCATACGGAGAGCTGTAACGAGGGACTCTGAGGAGCGACTCACGGCGTTACTGCATCACATCAACGTGGACACACTGCACGAATCCTATCTCGGTTTGAGACAGGAAGCGGCAGCGGGAGTGGACCGGATGAGGTGGGACGAGTACAAGGACGGGCTGGAAGAGCGACTGCTGGACCTGCACGACCGAGTGCATGCGGGAACGTACCGGGCGCAACCGGTCCGGCGGGTAGAGATACCCAAGCCGGACGGGGGCAAGCGACCGCTCGGCATCGCGGCACTGGAGGACAAGATCCTGCAGAAAGCGATGGTGGACTGCATCCTGACGCCGATCTACGAGGCGGAGTTCCAAGGGTTCAGCTACGGGTTCCGACCGGGGCGGGGGGCGCATGAGGCGCTCGACGCGCTGGCCTACGGGATAGAGCGGCGCAAGGTCAGTTGGATCGTGGATGCCGACATTCGAGGGTACTTTGACGCGATCGAGAGGGGCTGGCTAGTCCGCTTCCTCGAGCATCGGATAGGAGACCGGAGGGTGATCGGGCTGGTGCAGCGAGACTAGCTGCTGTTCTAGCGGGTGGAAGTCCCGCCGGCGCAATTCTCAGTTTGGCGCCGTAGTCATATCCGGCAGGCACTCGGGGTGACCCGGTGACCTGAAAGCCCGGAAGTAAAAGCCCTGGGAGGCCACGCGGCCCTAGGTCGCGGAGGTCTGGTCAGCCCGGGGGGCGAGCAACCAGGAGGGCCGTAGCGAGAGCGAACGGATCAAGCGCCGAAAATCATCTGCCGCATGAAGCTGATTGAAGCGGAGTTTTGGAGATGCCAAGGGTGTCAGTCTTACCCGATGGCCAGTGCCGGTACGGAAGCAACTGAGAGGTGCACGGACCGGGTCCCCCGGCGTATTGAAGGCGGCAATCCTGGAGAGAACAGCAGCGAAAGTCCGGAAGGTGAGGAGGACAGACAGGATGATCCAATGAATGTCAAGGACCTGGGCCTATAACCGGCGGATGCCGGGAAATGGCCGGGAGTTCTCCTGACTGGCGGATGAGGTCGGTAAGCGAGGAAGTCCGGGACAACATAACCCGGACGGAGCGAGGACCTCTGGGCACAGGTGGCGGCGAGGCCGCCGGGGGGGTGCCGCACACCGTGGCGGCGTACCCCTGCGGCGGGCCGGGTCGTCGAAGGACGGAGAGAACGCGGGAAGCGTGCGGGGGCATGGCCGGATCAGCCTTAACCTCGGCGGTGCTGCGGAAAGCTCCGTGCCGAACTGCAAGGTGCCTGCTGCTTGAAGCCGTACCGTGGGAAAACCCGACGTACGGATTTTAGGGAGGGCGGCTGGAAACGTGGCCGATGGCGGAACTGAGAACCCACCCTGCAACCGAAAGGGCAGGGCTGGAAATCCTCCGCCTAAGGGTGCGCGCGCCAGTGCCCTACCCGACATCGAGAGCTGGCTGGACGCGGGCGTGATGCAGGACGGGAAGTGGACGGACACGGGGCTGGGCACGCCGCAAGGCGCGAATGTCTCGCCCGTGCTGGCAAACGTCTTCCTGCACTACGTGCTGGACCTGTGGTTCCAGCGCAGGTGGCGCCCGAACGTGCCCGGAGGCGAAGCGGTCATCGTGCGTTATGCGGACGATTTCGTGGTCGGATTCCAGAGCAAGGAGGACGCGGAGCGATTCCTTGAGGACCTGAAGGAGAGACTCGCCGAATTCGGATTGGATTTGCACCCGGAGAAGACCCGGCTGGTGGAGTTCGGAAGGTTCGCAGCAGCGAACCGGGAGCGCCGCGGGCAGGGCAAGCCGGAGACCTTTGACTTCCTGGGATTCACGCACTATGTGACGACCACGAAGAGCGGGAGGTTCCGGCTAGGGCGCAAGCCGATAGCGAAGCGGATGAGCCGCACTCTGAAGCGAATCAGGGAGGTGCTGCGGAAGCGTTGGCACCACGACCGGTGGGAAGTCGGCAGGTGGCTTGGCCAAGTCCTGAATGGATGGCTGAACTACTACGCCGTGCCCGGGAGCAGCCGGTGGCTGCGAGGATTCGTGCGCCGACTGAAGCGGATGTGGCTGGCGGCCCTGCGCCGTCGCTCCCAACGCGACCGATTTGCGTGGAAGAGGATGGAGCGGATGACCGAGCTCTTATGGCCGAACGTCACCATCCGACACCCGTGGCCGGACAGACGGTTCGCCGTCAACCACCCAAGGCAAGAGCCGTGTGCCCTACCGGGCATGCACGGATTCTGTACGGGGGGCGTCGGGTAACCGGCGGCCCTACCGTGACGAGCGCCAGGCTAACTGGACGGAAGGTAGGGAGTGAGAGTCTCCTGACATGAAGGTGAAACCAATCACAGGTCTCCGCGAGCCGTGCGGCGGCGTCCGTGAGGGCGTCGGCGAAGCGTCGGTAGCGGTGCCTGTGGGCGGGGCTAATGAGCACCGAAAAGACGATGGTTCGGAGTGCCGAGTTTTTCAGATCGGACGAAGGCAACACCGGACGTTCCGCTATGGCGAGGGACGGTCGGGCTCCGCGGTGTCCGTGAACCCATGCACGCAGGTACGCCTTCCGCCGGGACCTGGGAGATCTTCATTGCGCCCCGGAGGTTGACCGGGGCCGCGAAGGGAAGGAGAAAACCGAAGCCAACGATGCACGCAATGAAGAAGTCGGATGCACCCATATTAGTGCCGAAGCGAGCGAACAAGGCGGGGCAACCCGCGGCGGAGCGCGTGGAGCGAAGGGGTGCAGCCAAGGGAAAGGCGGGAAGCGGCCGCACGGGCCGGACTCGGGGCCGGGCAACTGTGAGGCAGACAGCGGACCGCATACGGAGAGCTGTAACGAGGGACTCTGAGGAGCGACTCACGGCGTTACTGCATCACATCAACGTGGACACACTGCACGAATCCTATCTCGGTTTGAGACAGGAAGCGGCAGCGGGAGTGGACCGGATGAGGTGGGACGAGTACAAGGACGGGCTGGAAGAGCGACTGCTGGACCTGCACGACCGAGTGCATGCGGGAACGTACCGGGCGCAACCGGTCCGGCGGGTAGAGATACCCAAGCCGGACGGGGGCAAGCGACCGCTCGGCATCGCGGCACTGGAGGACAAGATCCTGCAGAAAGCGATGGTGGACTGCATCCTGACGCCGATCTACGAGGCGGAGTTCCAAGGGTTCAGCTACGGGTTCCGACCGGGGCGGGGGGCGCATGAGGCGCTCGACGCGCTGGCCTACGGGATAGAGCGGCGCAAGGTCAGTTGGATCGTGGATGCCGACATTCGAGGGTACTTTGACGCGATCGAGAGGGGCTGGCTAGTCCGCTTCCTCGAGCATCGGATAGGAGACCGGAGGGTGATCGGGCTGGTGCAGCGAGACTAGCTGCTGTTCTAGCGGGTGGAAGTCCCGCCGGCGCAATTCTCAGTTTGGCGCCGTAGTCATATCCGGCAGGCACTCGGGGTGACCCGGTGACCTGAAAGCCCGGAAGTAAAAGCCCTGGGAGGCCACGCGGCCCTAGGTCGCGGAGGTCTGGTCAGCCCGGGGGGCGAGCAACCAGGAGGGCCGTAGCGAGAGCGAACGGATCAAGCGCCGAAAATCATCTGCCGCATGAAGCTGATTGAAGCGGTTTTGGAGATGCCAAGGGTGTCAGTCTTACCCGATGGCCAGTGCCGGTACGGAAGCAACTGAGAGGTGCACGGACCGGGTCCCCCGGCGTATTGAAGGCGGCAATCCTGGAGAGAACAGCAGCGAAAGTCCGGAAGGTGAGGAGGACAGACAGGATGATCCAATGAATGTCAAGGACCTGGGCCTATAACCGGCGGATGCCGGGAAATGGCCGGGAGTTCTCCTGACTGGCGGATGAGGTCGGTAAGCGAGGAAGTCCGGGACAACATAACCCGGACGGAGCGAGGACCTCTGGGCACAGGTGGCGGCGAGGCCGCCGGGGGGGTGCCGCACACCGTGGCGGCGTACCCCTGCGGCGGGCCGGGTCGTCGAAGGACGGAGAGAACGCGGGAAGCGTGCGGGGGCATGGCCGGATCAGCCTTAACCTCGGCGGTGCTGCGGAAAGCTCCGTGCCGAACTGCAAGGTGCCTGCTGCTTGAAGCCGTACCGTGGGAAAACCCGACGTACGGATTTTAGGGAGGGCGGCTGGAAACGTGGCCGATGGCGGAACTGAGAACCCACCCTGCAACCGAAAGGGCAGGGCTGGAAATCCTCCGCCTAAGGGTGCGCGCGCCAGTGCCCTACCCGACATCGAGAGCTGGCTGGACGCGGGCGTGATGCAGGACGGGAAGTGGACGGACACGGGGCTGGGCACGCCGCAAGGCGCGAATGTCTCGCCCGTGCTGGCAAACGTCTTCCTGCACTACGTGCTGGACCTGTGGTTCCAGCGCAGGTGGCGCCCGAACGTGCCCGGAGGCGAAGCGGTCATCGTGCGTTATGCGGACGATTTCGTGGTCGGATTCCAGAGCAAGGAGGACGCGGAGCGATTCCTTGAGGACCTGAAGGAGAGACTCGCCGAATTCGGATTGGATTTGCACCCGGAGAAGACCCGGCTGGTGGAGTTCGGAAGGTTCGCAGCAGCGAACCGGGAGCGCCGCGGGCAGGGCAAGCCGGAGACCTTTGACTTCCTGGGATTCACGCACTATGTGACGACCACGAAGAGCGGGAGGTTCCGGCTAGGGCGCAAGCCGATAGCGAAGCGGATGAGCCGCACTCTGAAGCGAATCAGGGAGGTGCTGCGGAAGCGTTGGCACCACGACCGGTGGGAAGTCGGCAGGTGGCTTGGCCAAGTCCTGAATGGATGGCTGAACTACTACGCCGTGCCCGGGAGCAGCCGGTGGCTGCGAGGATTCGTGCGCCGACTGAAGCGGATGTGGCTGGCGGCCCTGCGCCGTCGCTCCCAACGCGACCGATTTGCGTGGAAGAGGATGGAGCGGATGACCGAGCTCTTATGGCCGAACGTCACCATCCGACACCCGTGGCCGGACAGACGGTTCGCCGTCAACCACCCAAGGCAAGAGCCGTGTGCCCTACCGGGCATGCACGGATTCTGTACGGGGGGCGTCGGGTAACCGGCGGGCTACCGCGACTGTGATCGCTACTCGGCGTATGTCAAGTTGGCGCGGGAGCACCCGGAGCAGTTCGAACTCTCCGTATGCTGGGCCCACGCCAGGAGAGATTTTGTCACGCTGGGGCGCAAGCGGCCGGACCTGCAGGAGTGGGTGGACGGAATCCTGGAGCGGATCGGGACGCTGTACCGACGCAACGCCGAACGGCTGGCGCAATGGGATCCACAGAGCGGTCTGGAGGGCCAGTCGGAGGCGTTCCGGGCGGCCCAGCAGCGGCTGGAAGCGGAGTGCGCCGCACTGTTCGAGCAAGCCGAGCGGGAGGTGGCGACACGGACCAAGGCAGCGCAGCGGGAATCGGACAAGGCTGGCCCGGACCCGCGGCTGGCACCGCTGCAATCCTTGTTGCGGCACCGCGCGGGCCTGTTGGTGTTTGTGACGAAGGCGTTCGTGCCCATGGACAACAATGTCGTGGAGCGAGCCCTGCGGCGACCCGTGATCGGGCGCAAGCTCAGCTACGGCTCGCACAGTGAGGACGGCGCGGCCCTGCAGGGCGTGCTGCTGTCGGTGTTCGCCACGCTGGACATGGCCGGCATCGACCTGTGGCGGTGGCTGGAGGCGTTCCTGCGCGAGTGTGCGGGGATCGGACGGGGAGTGGTCGTGGTGGATCCGTGGGCCTGGCTGCCGTGGGGCCTGTCCGCGGAGCGGTTCCAGGCCCTGCGGGCACCTTGGCGGTGTTCGGAGGCAGGGCCGGACCCGTGAGCGGCGCGCTGCGCTAGTGCGGCCGGGACTTCCCCCCGGCCGCACTGGAGCGGATCCGCGCCCTGATTGCGCACACGGACCCACCCCTGTCCCGCACGCAACTATCGCAAGCGGTCTGCGCGGCGCTGGACTGGCGCAAACCCGACGGCGGCCTCAAGGAGATGAGCGCGCGCGTGGCCCTGCTGCGCATGCAGCGCGACGGACTGCTGACCCTGCCCCCGCCCTTGACGACGAAACCGCGTCTGCGCCCGCTCGCGCCTTCCCCGCGGACCGATCCGCCGCCCCTCGCGCCCCTGCCCGCCTCGCTGGCCCAAGCCCGTCCCCTGCGCCTCAGCCTGCTGCGCCCCTCCGACCCCCGCAGCCGTCTCTGGAACGAGTTCGTCGAGCGCTACCACTACCTCGGCTACAAGCCCCTGCCCGGTGCTCAGTTGCGCTACTTCGTGCACGCCGCCGACGGCCTCCTGCTGGCCCTGCTCGGCTTCGGCGCCGCGGCCTGGAAAACGGCCCCTCGGGACCGTTTCGTGGGCTGGGATCCGCCCACCCGCCAGCGCAACCTGCCCCTGGTCGTCAATCACGCCCGCTATCTCATCCTGCCCTGGATCCGCCTCCCGTCGCTGGCGTCCCACCTGCTCGCCTGCCTCCAGCGACAACTCCCCCACGACTGGCACCAACGCTACGGCATTCGTCCCGTTCTGCTGGAAACGTTCTGCGAAACGCCGCGCTTCCAGGGCACCTGCTATCGCGCCGCCAACTGGATCCATCTGGGCCAGACGCAGGGCCGCGGCAAACTCGATACTCGTCACGAGTACAACCAGCCCGTCAAAAACGTCTTCGTCAAACCCCTCTGCCCGGACTGGAAAGCTATCCTCAATCGGTAGCTCCACGGCCGCCTTTCACGGCCCGCCCGAACGCTTACCTTGGCGAGGTTCTGCCCTTAGAATGGATCACTCGAAAGTCCAGATTGCACAAGCCGAGGCCGGGGCTCGGTTACCGCTTGATCCCAAGCACTCGGACCCGCGCACTGCCGAGTTGCGACAACTACGTCAATGCGCCATGGCATTGCGACCGATGGTCGTGGCATGGCTGGTGGCCGGGGCGCTGGCTGCGAGTGCGCCCCTTTCTAACGCCACCTTGGTGCACTCCGTTCCCAGAGGCAAGCGCGAGCGCCGCGGGCCCACGCGCCGCCCTAGCTCTGTGCTCGTGCCTTGGACCGCTCGTCTCGTCAGTCCGTCGACTCCAGCCGGCCCATCCTTCGGCGACCCAGGACAGCCGACGCTCGGGCGTCGACAAGACCGCATCGAGGATCTCGTATGAAATTACTATGATGAATTGGCATGTCCTTATGCCAGATATGTGGTTTTCGGAGAAGCAGTCAACACAGTGGCGCCTGCACCGACGGCGCCTCGAATCCGCGTCCGGCATCCCGCCCTCGAGCGGCGACACCAGGGCGGGCGTCAACTGCAGGCGAACCTAGGAGGGAACTGTGAGCAACGCCGACGAGCTGCGACGGGAGATCAAGACACCTCGGGACCGCCTCTCCAGGCTGATCGAGGCCAGCCTCCGCATCAGCGACAGCCTCGATCTGGATGCCGTCATGCGCGGGGTCGTGGACAGCGCCCGCGAACTGACCGGCGCTCGCTACGGGGGTCTAATGACCCTCGATGACACAGGTCAGCTCCAGGAGTTCGTCACCTCTGGCTTCACGCCGGAAGAGCACCAGGGGCTGCTTGACCTGCCGGACGGAGACAGGCTCTACGCCTTCTTTCGGGAGATGCCGGAACCGCTCACTCTGAGCGACCTGCCCGCCCACCTCAAGTCGTTCGGGTTTCCCGCCGGGATCGTGGAATGCACCACGTTCCTGGGTACGCCGATGCGCTACCGGGGGGCGCATGTCGGCAATTTCTATCTTGGTGACAAGGAGGCCGGGCAGCCGTTCACGAGCGAGGACGAGGAGATCCTGGCGATGTTCTCGTCGCAGGCGGCGGCGGCGATCGCCAACGCCCGCAGGCACCGCGACGAGCGGCGAGCCCGGGCCGACCTGGAGGCCTTGATCGACACTTCCCCGGTGGGCGTGGTCGTCTTTGACGCCAGGACCGGAGCCGTGCAGTCGTTGAACCAGGAGACGAGGCGGATTCTGGACGGGCTGCGCATACCGGGCCGCACGCTGGAGCAGCTGCTCGAAGTGGTGAGCGTAGACCGCGCCGACGGGAGCCAGTTCTCGCTCGAGAAATACCCGCTGACGCGGGTGCTGAGCGAGACCTCAAGCGTGCGTGCTGAGGAGATCGTGGTCCGAGTGCCGGACGGCCGGAGCGTCACCACGCTGATCAATTCCACGCCGATCCTCTCCGAGCGTGGCGAGGTCGAATCCGTGGTCGTGACTCTCCAGGACATGGCGGCGCTGGAGGAGCTGGAGCGGATGCGGGCCGAGTTCCTGGGCATGGTGAGCCACGAGCTGCGGGCTCCGCTGGCATCGATCAAAGGCTCGGCCGCCAGCGTGCTGGCGGCCGAGCCGGGGCTGGACCCGGCCGAAATGGTGCAGTTCTTCCGGATCATCAACGAGCAGGCCGATCACATGCGCTCGCTGATCAGCGACCTGCTGGATGCGGGGCGCATCGAGGCCGGCACGCTGTCGGTGAGCCCCGAGCCTGCAACCCTGACCGGACTGGTGGACCAGGCGCGGACGACCTACCTGAGCGGGGGCGGGCGGCATCCTGTGGAGATCGACCTGCCGACGGACCTGCCGCGGGTCCTGGCGGACCGGCGGCGGATCGGGCAGGTGATGGGCAACCTCCTTTCCAACGCGTCGAGGCACTCGCCGGAAGGATCGCCCCTCCGGATCGCTGCGGTGAGGGACGGCGTTCACGTCGCGGTCTCGGTGGCGGATGAGGGCACGGGCGTGCCAGCCGGGCAGCTGCCGCACCTGTTCCGGAAAGCTGCGGGGCTGGCCGGGGAGGGCCGAGCAACCGGGACTGCGGGAGCAGGCCTGGGGCTGGCCATCTGCAAGGGACTGGTGGAGGCTCACGGGGGGCGCATCCGGGCCGAGAGCGAAGGACCGGGTCGGGGGACCCGGATCACGTTCACGATCCCGGCGGTCGAAGAGGCCGGGGCCGGGGCCGCGCGCGACCGCGCAGCGGAGTCGGCCGACTGGCCCGACGCGATACCGGGGCAGAAGAGGGTGCTCGTGGTGGACGACGACCCGATGGCGCTGCGGTACATGCGGGACGCGCTCGTCGAGGCCGGCTACTCCCCGGTCGTGACCGGTGACCCGGAGGAGCTGTCCCGCTTGATGCGGACGAGCCAGCCGGACCTGGTCCTGCTGGACCTGGTCCTGCCCGGGACTGACGGGATCGAGCTGATGGCCCAAGTCCCCGCATTGGCCGATGTGCCGGTGATCTTCGTTTCCGGGTACGGCAGGGACGAAACGATTGCGCGGGCCTTGAAGGCGGGAGCCGCCGACTACATCGTCAAGCCCTTCTCGCCGACGGAACTGGTGGCGAGAATCGAGGCGGCCCTGCGGAGGCGGTCCGCGCCGCTCGCCGTCTTCCGGCTGGGGGATCTGACGATCAGCTACGAGGAACGCCAGGTGAGCGTGGCCGAACGGCCGGTGAAACTGACCGCCACAGAGTACGGGGTGCTGCGCGAGCTCTCCGTCAATGCCGGAAGGGTGCTGACGAACGACACCCTGCTCCGCCGGGTGTGGGGCCACCCGGAAGGGGGCGATCACGGGCTGGTGCGCTCCTTCGTCAAGAACCTGCGCCGGAAGATCGGCGACAGCGCAAGCAACCCAGCCTACATCTTCACCGAGCCGCGGGTCGGCTATCGCATGCCCAGGCCGGCCGACGACTGAGCGTCCTTCGCTTCTCTCCGCGCCGGGCAGCGCGCTGCCGTTGGACGGTGACTGCCCCTCGGCCCTCTGCCCGGGGGGGTGTCCGGAACGAGTCCCTTGGCATGGCTCTCGGGGGACGCCTCCGTCGAGCGACGCCCGTTTCCGTGGCACGTTCCAGCCGCCGTCTGGCTGCCTCCAGCGTCCGAACCCCGCCTGCGTCCAGCGCCTCGTCGACCGCTGCCGGTTAGCACGCTCCCGATTGCGGCTCCGGAGCGAGCCCGGCGGCTCAAGGCAGTCGAGAAGCAACTCGGATGTGAAAGCCGTTGACTTCTTCGAAGACGAAGTCGCGGAGACCGTAGTCGCGGTCGTCCAAGTCCGAGATGATCGGAAGGCCAGCCTGCCTCGCATGTTGGTAAAAGGAATCCACGTCCGCGACCATCACGCGCACCTCGATGCCGTGTCCGACGATCGATGCGTCGTACTCGCGCCCCCTGGTCCGCTTGCCCGAATAGAGTGACGAATCGGCAAACATGAGCATCGCGTCTTCGTACCTCACGGCAGCGAACACGCCCGGTTCGAGTTGAGTGATGCGGAAACCCAGGGTGCTCTCATACCAACGGGCAGTTTTTTCCACGTCGAAGACGAACATCTCCACAGTAACCGGGTTCGTCGAATCGCTCATCAGTCTCCTCGCAGGTCACAGGGGATCCAATCCGCTCACCCGCGCCTGACTGGCACCTGGTACCCGGCACCAGCGCAGGTCGCAGCCCACTGGGGGCGGCGGACACAACGGGGCACGCGCCACGGGAATGCCTGGTCGGGGCCCTCGCCTCCCAAGGGGGAGCGAGATCGTTCCGGAACTGCTTCCACTCGCGTTCCGGTTCCCGGCCGGTCCCCCTGCTCAGCGCTGTCCCGAGACTCCAGGTGGGCATCGCGGGACGGAACTTCTATTCGCGTTCCGCCTGCTCGGCCGCCAATGCGCCCCCGAACGAGTCCTCGATTTGCTGGGTTGACGCCCGCAGGGCGGAGTCGTAGGCCGCCACGTCGGCCGGCGTGTTCCAGACGGTGGGATGGTAGCGGGCCCCGCTGGAGGCCAGCGCCGTCTGCGCGGACCCCGTGTCCCCGGCTGCTTCCGGCACCCATTCGTTGTCGCCGAACAGGACCATCTTGTCATACACGTCGTCGATGTCGGCAGGCAGTTTGCCGTGCACGGCGATATGCCTGGCAACATACTTCCTGAGATGCCCGGCCGCGGCCGCGTAGTCCTCCGACTGGCTCGCCATGGCGTAGGCGATGTCCCGGTGGATGGCCGGGTAAATGCCGCGCTTGTCCTGGTCGGCGGCCGTCGCCAGGAGGCTGTCGGCTTCCGCCAGTTGCGCGGCCGTCCGGGCGACCATGCGGTGCGTCCGAGCCAGCGCCCACAGCAGCCTCGGGTCGTTCGGCCGGTACGAGCGGGCCTTCTCCAGGAGGCCGATCGCGAGATCGTGGCGGTCGCTGCGCTCTGCCGTGAGGGTGCCGGTGTCACGCATCAAGCCCGAGACGACGCTGCCGAACCGCGGGGTTCCCGTGGCGAGCCCGTCCGCCGCCCGCCGCTCTTCGATCGCCGACCTCAGATCGCTCGCGAGCAGGGCCCGGACGTTCTCGGCCCGGACGCGGTCTTGCGGGTGGGAGCCGAACAGCGAGTGCTCGATCTTCGTGTTGAGGCTCCGCTTCCCGAACCGCTCGTGCTGCCGTTCCCAGAACCGGGCCGCCTCCTCCGGGTCGAAGCCCCGCTCGAGGGCCAGTTCGGTGCCGATGCGGTCGGCCGCCTTCTCCTGGTCCTTGCCGTACCGGGAGCGGATCACGGAATTGACCACGATTGCGGCCAGCATGCCGACGGCGGCCCCGGACGCGGCACCTTGGCCCGCCGCGGCGCTGCCGCCCTTCTTGCCCCCCAGGAGACCGCCGAGCGCCGCCTGCGCAGCGATTCCAGCGCGTGCTCCTCGATCACGTGACCGATCTCATGGCCCAGCACCATCGCCAGCTGGGCTTCGTTCTCGACATGCGCCAGCATGCCGGTCGTAAGGTAGATCCTCCCGTCCGGCAGCGCGGACGCGTTCGGGTAGATGTCCTGCACGACCCGGAACGAGAAGGTTGTTGCCGCCGGGGTTTCGGGGGGCACCAGGCTCTGGCCAAGGGAGCTGACGTAGCCCTGGACCAAGGGGTCGGAATACCTGCGGGTCACCATGGCCTCGGCGTAGCGGTCCGCCAGGGGCTGGAACTCCTCCAGCAGTTCCTGGCGCTTCTGCGCCTCTTCCTCGGCCTTCTGCTGGGCCTTGATGTCCTGCTTGACTTGCTGCTGTTGCTGCTTGGTCCGGTCCTGCGCGAACGAAGGTTGGACGGAAACCGTTACAAGGAGCGCTGCTGCCAGCGCCGGAAGGTGGAATTGCATTGTGATTACCTCTCGTTTCGATAGAAGAAGGCCGGCATTCGGGCTGTCGGCGTGAAGTGCTCGCTGCCCTGAAACAGGGGCCCCTCGAAGCTGGCCTGCCAGTCAGGCAGCGGGGTGTAGCACAAGGAGATCGGGGCCAGGCACGGTTGGGGTGGCGAGGTTGGATCGCATGCGGCCGGGCCGGCAATTCCAACGCCCCCCTGCAGCGCTCCGCTTGCGCGGCTGGCGCCGCCGATGGCGGCGGAGCGGCGAGCGGAGGGGGTTGGTCCTGGCGCGGGGCTCGCGGGCCACCGTGTGGCGGCGACAGAAGTCCTCGACGCCGCGGTCGAGCAGCTCCTGGGCGGAGCGCTTCGCCTCCCGCGCCTGGTCCCGCGCCCTGCCGTTGCCCCATAGATAAGACTTGACTTTTGTGCTTGCCCTGTGCCATTCCTTGGGTATGCACGAGCAAAATCAGATTGCTTCCACGCTCGCCAGCGCCGACGGCATCAATCGACTGCAGGACCTGCTGGCTCAAGCCGGCTCCGCCAGCCGGACCGAGATGGGTCGGCGGGTCTGCCAGGCGTTCGGATTCCAGGACGCCCGCGGCCGGCCCCAGCTGGCCGGCTGCATGAAGGCGCTGCGCACCCTCGACGCGCACGGCCGCATCCAGCTGCCCGCCCCCCGCCACGAGCGCCGACGCTGCCGGCCGCGCGGTCTCGGCCGGCCCGTGCCCGCCCCGGCGGACGTGCCCGCACGGGCCGACCTCGTCCAGGGGCTGGCGCTGGTCGCGGTCACCGACGACGACCAGCGGCGGGTCTGGAACGAGCTGTTGCAACGCGAGCATCCGCGCGGCGCCGCCCGTCACGTGGGAGCCCAGCTGCGCTACCTGCTGGTTTCCGACCACGGCGTGCTGGGCGCGCTGGGCTTCGCCGCCTCGGCCCTGACGCTGGCCGCGCGCGATGCCTTCATCGGCTGGGACGCCGACCGGCGCTCCCGCCAGCTGCACCGCGTGATCGCTCTAAGCCGCTTCCTGATCCGTCCTTGCGTCGACTGCCGCAACCTGGCCTCCAAGGCCCTCGGGCTGTGCCTGCGGCGCCTGCCCGACGACTTCCAGCGGCGCTACGGCTACCGCCCCTTGCTGGTGGAAACCTTTGTCGAAAAAGACCGTCACGCGGGCACCTCGCTGGCCGCCGCCAACTGGCTGCGCGTCGGCGAGACCGCCGGGCGCGGCCGCTTCGCGGCCTCCGGAACGCGCGTGCCGGTGAAGGTGGTCTACCTCTACCCGCTGGCCCGCGACTGGCGCGCCCAGCTGGGCGTGGCGGAGCCGCCGGAGCCGCCGGCGCTGGGTCCCGGCGAGGGCCTGGCGCGGGACGCGTGGGCCGCGCACGAGTTCGGCTCCGCGCCGCTGGGCGATGTACGCTGGAGCAAGCGGCTGGTGCAGAGTGCGCAGATTCAGTCCGAGGCGCCGACGAAATCGTTCCTGGGGGCGGCGCAGAAGGATCGGGCGGCGGTGAAGGGCCACTACCGCCTGATCGACCAGCCGGCGGACTCGCAGATCACGCCGCAGAACATCCTGGCGCCGCACCGGCAGCGCACGCTGCGCCGCATGCAGGGCCAGGCGGCGCTGCTGTGCATCCAGGACGGCACGGATCTGAACTTCGCCGCGCACGGCGGCTGCGTGGGGCTGGGCCAGATCGGCAAGAACAGCAACGCGCAGGGCACGCTGGGCCTGCACATGCACTCGACGCTGGTGGTCAACGGGGAGGGTATTCCGCTGGGCGTGCCGCAGATCCAGTACGAGGCGCCGGACGGCAAGGCGGAGCGCGGCAAGCCGCTGGAGGAGCGCAAGACGATGCGCTGGATCCGGGGGTTGCGCGCGTGCGCGGAGCTGGCCAGGGAGCTCGACGGGGTGCGCCCGGTGGCGCTGATGGACCGCGAGGCGGACGTGTTCGCGCTGTTCGCCGAGCAGCGTCGGCTGCGCACGGTCGACCTGCTGGTGCGGGCGAAGCACAACCGCTCGCTGGGCAAGGACGTGCCGAAGCTGTTCGAGGGGGTGCGGGCGGAGGCGGCGCAGGCCCGCCTGGAGATCCACGTGGGGCGGCTGTCGGCGCGGCGGGCGAGCCGCGGGCAGAAGGGCCGTGAGGCGCAGGTGGAGCTGCGCTGGCAGGCGGTGGAGCTGCCGGACCCGGACAAGGCCGCCGCGGCGGCGCGGCTGAACCTGGTGCACGTGCGCGAGGCGGCGCAGCCGGAGGGGGCCGAGCGGCTGGAGTGGTTCCTGCTCACGACGCTGGCGGTGCAGTCCCGGCAGGACGCCGAGCGGGTGCTGGAATGGTACCGGCTGCGGTGGCGCATCGAGGACTGGCACCGGGTGCTGAAGACGGGCTGCAAGGTGGAGTACCTGGCGCATCGGACGGGGGAGCGGATCGAGCGGGCGGTGACGATCAACGCGGTGATCGCGTGGCGCCTGATGGCGATGACGCTGCTGGGCCGCGACACGCCGGAACTGCCGGCCGAGACGCTGTTTTCCGACATCGAGATCGCCGCCCTGGAGGACTTTGCGCAGGATCGCAAGCTGCCGCCGCCGGACAACATCGGGCGGGCGGTGCTGACGACGGCCATGCTGGGCGGCTATCTGGGCTTCAAGCGCAAGCGCTATGCGGGCCCGGGCCACCAAGTGCTGTGGGAAGGCTACACCCGGCTGGCCACCATCGTGCAAGCCTGCGAACGGAGTCTCCGTCTCGACCAAGACAGCAAACTCCATCTGAGGCTGCGCAAGAACAAGACTTATGGGTAAACGGCAGCCCGCGGCGGCTTCTGGCTGCCCGCCAACACCGCCGATCTCGACGCAGTCCTGCTCACCGAAAGCGCGGTTGACTCCCTCTCCCTCATCCAGCTGCTCGCTCCCACCTTGTCACCCGACACACTCCTCGCCTCCACCGCCGGCACCGCTCGCCGCCCGCCCTGCTGGCTCCACGCCTTCCGCGACCTCCCGCTGCTGTGCGCCTACGACGCCGATCCTGCCGGCGACCAAGCCGCCGCCGCCCTCCGCCGCCACACCCCCCACTACAGCCGCCTCCGGCCGGTCGGCGCCAAGGATTGGAACGATCTGCTGCGCCGTTCCCAGCCATCCTAGTCGCTCCTCAGAACCCCCCTCGACTGCACAATCGCAACCCCTCGACCCGGCCTCGACACGCCGCCTCTCGCTACTGCTGGAAAACCTCCCCGCTGATTCACTCTCCGCCAACGGCACCTCCCACACGCCCCTCTCCTACCCGTCACGCCTCACAAATAATCCGGAAATCCTCCCCCTCCTGCCGCCGGAATAATCTGAACATCTGCCGCCGGAAGACCGCGAGATTCAACACCAGGCGCCCGTCCCGTGCCAGCGATCCAGCGCCGGCCGCATCCTCACCGGCAGGCTCTTGACCAGCTTGCCCATGCGCCGCTCCCGCGCCGGCCGCCGGAACAGGTCCTCCACGCACTGGCGGATCTCGGACGTGTCGTCGCCGCCGGCTTGGTACCCGCCGATCCCCAGCAGGTACGCGATCCAGGACGCCAGGAAGCGGTATGAGCGCTCGGAGGCCTCCAGGCCGAACGGGTTCAGCGCCGTCCCGGCATCTTCCGGGGAAAGCGCCAGGTAGCTGCCGCCCGCCAGCTTCGTCAGCCAGCGGTAGGACCCTCCGAGGTCGAGGATCGCGATGCGCGGGTTGTAGCGCAGCGCGTTCACCAGCAGGAAATTGAGCAGGAACGACTTGCCGCTCCCCGTGCTGCCCAGCACGATCGTGTGGCCCACGTCCGAGCCGCCGAACAGGTCGAAGTGGTACGCCGTCCGGGCGCGCGTCTCCAGCACCGCCCCCGCGCTGACGAACACCTTGCGCAGCTGCCGCGCGAAGTAGGCGCCCAGCTGGTAGTAGCGCTCGCGGATCAGCTTCGCGTCCATCTGCCCGAAGATCCGGTTCAGCTCCGCGAACGAGCGCTCCGCCTCCTCGGCGTCCCGGCCGTGCAGCGCCAGGCACAGCGAAAGGTCCCCGTAGGCCACCCCCTCGCTCTCCAGCTCCGTGCCTGCCAGCGCGATGCGGTCCGCCTCGGTCGCAGCCGCCGCGTCCACCATCCCTCCGCCGCCCATCAGCTGGCTGGTCGCGCTGTAGCGCTTCTGCCAGAAGTGCCGCTGGGCCGACCGCAAGCGCTTCCTGGCCTGGTCCGACGCGCTCGGCGCCCACTCCCAGCTCAGCTCGAGCGTCCGCGCCGGCAGCCACAGGATGTCCTCCAGCTGGTTTGCCCGCGCCTCCGAGGGCGGCGCCAGCAGCGAGTGCAGCGTCACCGCCTGCCCGTCCACGCGAAGGTGCGACGGCTCGGCCTCGATTTCCGACAGCGCCAGCGACCACGACAGCGGCGCCTTCCCGTTGAAGCGGCAGCCCGCCGAGCGGCCCGGGGCGTTCACCAGTTCGCTCAGCACGTGCGCGGCCCGCTCCGGGGCCAGGATCTCCAGCGGTGTCAGGTCCGCCACCAGCCCCGCCGCCGCGTCGACCGCGTCCGCGAACTCGCGTGCCTCGCGCCCGATCTCGGCCAGCGCCCAGGAGGACCCCGAGCCCTCGGGGCCCAGCATCTCCCGCGCCCTCTGCAGCGGCGTAGCGCTGTCCCGCCGCCGCTTCAGCTGCGCGTCCCGGGCCCATGCCACGAAGACGTCGAGCGTCTGCAGCCGGGGCTCCAGGAAGCGGCGGCGCTCCTCGAGCGCGCGACGGGCCAGCTCCGCCCGGCCCCCTTCGGCGGAAACTCCCGAGGCGAAGCTCCGCGCGGGGCGTCGCAGCAGGTACAGATAGACCCGGGTGCGCGACCCGGCCGCCGACAGGAGCCGGACCCAGCGCTCCAGCACGAAGTCGAGGTACTCGCCCGGCCGTCCGCTCGCCTCGTAGGTCTCCAGCGCGGCCAGCGTCACCAGTTCCCCGCCGACCGTCAGCAGCGTGCGGCCATCCTCCAGCCAGCCCCAGTAGGGGATCTCCTCGTGCAGCGGCGCCGCCCGCTCGTGGGCCAGCCGGAGCGTTGCAAGGTCCTTCGGCATCAGCCGGACACCTCCACCGTCCGCGGGCGCTCCGCCAGCTTGCCCGGGTCGTAGCGCGCCCGGTAGCGCGCCGAGTTCGCCACGATCCGCAGCATCTCCGGGTCGCGGTAGTGCGCCAGCAGGCCGAGCGCGTACATTCCCGCGAACAGCAGCAGCGGGCCGAAGAAGGCCGCGAACAGGTTCATCGCCGCCACCGAGGTGATCAGCGAGAGCAGGAACCAGCGCCGCTCCACGCCCAGCACCGTCAGGGGTGCCGAGAGCGCCGCGATCGCCGGCCAGCCGCGGGTTCCGAGCGAGGGCGACACTACAGCGTCGTCCCGAAGATCGAGTTCAGGAACTGGGCCGCCAGCAGCATCAGGCCCGTCCCGAAGATCATCCCGCCGACCTTCTTCTTGCTGCCCCCGGACTCGTCCATGGCGAACATCGCGCCGCCGATCACGATCGCGATCAGGCTCACCCCGCGCGCGAAGACCCCGGTAAAGAACGTCTGCATGACGTTGATGCCGCGGGTCCAGGGGTCCGTCGCGACTGGCGGCGGGGTCGCCGCCAGCAGGGGTGCGTTCGCCAGCACCAGTACCGAGATGGTGCGCGCCGCGAGGGCCGCGCCATCGATGAATCGCGCGTTGCGCGTTTTCTGCATGTCTTCCTCCTCGCGCCCTGTGCGGCGCGCCAATCCAGAATCGCCGCCGGGCTGCACGCTGTCCACGAATCCGGACCGGCACCGGTTCCGGACGCGTATCGCGGAGCTTGGGGAATCGGCGGCCGAACACGCCGCCGCTGCCCGCGAACCGGGGAACTTCTCGCGGCTGCGCAGCAGCGGCGCCTGTGGGAACCGGCAGCGGCGGAACGCCCCCCCTTCGCGCGCATCCTACAGGTGGATCTATCGGGGGCTACAGGCAGCTATAGGAGAGATATATTGTGCGGTGTCACCGTTTCTGCGCAGGCGCGTCACCGTTTATGCGCAGCTGCGTCACTGTTTATGCGCAAGGGGAGCCACGGGAGACCGTCACCGTTTATGCGCAAGGCGAGCCGCTGAAAAAGCGTCACCGTTTATGCGCAAGGGGGTCCGCTGAAAAAGCGTCACCGTTTATGCGCAAGGCACCTAGCGAAGGAATGCGTCCCTGGCGTTAGATCGCTCCAGCCAGCTGAGCACCGACGGGGCGCATGGCCGCAGCAGCAGTCCCTTCTCGCGCGGCTCGGCTTCGATCCCGTTCCACAATCCCTTGATCGCTTCCAAGCTGCGACGGAACTTCCAGCGGAACTGGCGGGGGTGCTTGTACTCGGCTCCGAACTGGATCTCGAGCGACCGCCACGGGACGACCGTCTCTCGCTTGAGTCTGGCTACCCGGTAGGTGAGCCAGGCGTAGGCATCCAGCGCCAGCGGCGACCGGCCCAGGCCGTCCAGGATGCCTGCGTCCAGCGGCACCGACCCGGACCTGGCAATGGTGTAGAAGCGCTCGCCCAACGTGACTTGCACTCCCCGCCCGGGCCAGGTCACCCACTTGTCGGCGAGCACGATGTTCCGGCCGCAATTCTTCGACTTGTCGTGGTAGGAGAACGAGGTGAGGCAGAGCCGCCGCAGCTGCTCGCGCGCTCTCGTCGAGGCACCGTTCGCGCCGCCGTTGTTGGCGATTCCCATCAGCGCCAGGAAGCTGTTCGCCGATTCGCCTACGTAGAACGTCCGCTCGCGGTGGAGCAGGGCCTTGGTGGTGAGGTGCATCAGGATCAAGCGCGGGTACATGCCGTACGGCAGGCCGGGCTCGCTGGGCGCGACAAGCGACAGGCGGACGTCGCCGTTGACCCGGCTGAATTCCGATCCCGCGACCTTGCTGTGGGGAAGCGTCACCGAGGTCAGGAACGTCGGCAGGTAGAGCACCTTCTGCTTGGGCGGCCCGCTCCGGTGCGGGGCGCCATTTCCGTTCCCCCGTCTCGGCAGGGCGACCTTGCGGTCCAGCCCGGCAGCAAGATGGTCCCCGCGGAGTTGGCGCGCGATCCGGTTCAGAGCCGGGCTCGATCCCGCTGCGAGCACGTCGGCAGCCGAAGCGAACTCGAGGACGATCCTGCCCTCTTCATCGATGCCGGTAGGGCGTTGCGAGTAGAGAAATCTCCGGTCAGCCTCGGTGAGGCCACCGCTCGTTCTCAAGGCATCGATGCCCTTCACGTACGCGATCTGGGCGGCGGCCCTCGCCTGCTTCGGCGACGGCGTGGTGGCATGGGTTTTCATGGCAGCCTCCTTGGCTGCCTAGCCACAAAGTGTTCCCTACCCGTGCTCGGTACACAACATGTAGTTATTTCTACTTCAAGGAACCCATGGTGCTGCCTGCGGGCACCGCCATCGAGTGCTTGGCCCACTTCGACAACTCACCCAACAATCCCGACAATCCGGATCCGACTTCCGAGGTGCGCTGGGGCGACCAGAGCTGGGAAGAGATGATGATCGGGTTCTTCGAGGTTGCATTCGACGCCAGCGGCGGGGCCAATCCGAGAGTGTCGGAGCGGAAGGGCCCCCCAACGAGTGGCGACTGACTCCGGGAAGTTCTGCAGCGGCGCCAAGCTGCGCTAGCCGTGCCCGGCCAGTCAGCTGCAGTGGGTCGATGGCACTCCAAGCGCTTCCTGACCGCATCTGGCCAAGGGGCGCTCGTATTCGCGGGGCTGTTGGATGCGCGCACTGTACCCACCCCCGGTGCTGCCGTGCGCCGCCTCTTGCTTGCGTCTAGCTGACAGTCGTCCGACCTACTGAGCTCTGCCTTCCGCCGTAGTCCCAGTTGACCCAGTTCTGTACTGGCGAACACGCTGCTCTGAGACCCACCGGAGCGGCTCCAGAGACCGATCAAAGAACGCCCCTCCAGCGCGCAGCCAGCTCTCGCCGGCCCCCGCCGGGGCTGCCCTATACTTGGAAATTCCCCTCCATGTCCAAGCCGTTCATCCATCTGCACTGTCATACGGATTACTCGTTGCTTGACGGTGCTTGCCATATTCCGCGGTACATGGAAATGGCGCAGCGGAACGAATGGCCCGCCGCCGCGATCACCGATCACGGGAACCTATTTGGCGCGGTGAACTTCTACACCGCTGCCCGAAAGATCGGCGTCAAGCCGATCATCGGTTGTGAGATCTATATCGTCGACAGCGACCACAAAGAGCGCGACCAGAACACCCGCTACCACCATCTAGTCCTGCTCTGCAAGAACCAGACGGGTTATCGCAACCTCATTGACCTTGTTTCGACTGCCTATTTGGAAGGCTTCTACTACAAGCCGAGGATCAGCAGATCTCATTTGGAACGGTATTCAGAGGGATTGATCTGCCTTTCCGGTTGTCTGCGCGGGGACTTGCAGGAAGCACTGTTGAAGAAGGGCTATGACGAAGGCCGCAGGCTCGCCTACGACTACCTGGATATCTTCGGCAAGGACAATTTCTATCTCGAGATCCAAGATCACGGGCTAGACCTGGACAAGAAGCTGATTCCGCTCCAATTCCGCTTGGCTCAAGAGACCGGGATTCCCTTGGTTGCGACGAATGATGCCCACTATCTGACCAAGGAAGATGCCGGGGCGCACGAAGCGTTGCTTTGTGTGCAGACCGGCAGGACACTCAGCGATCCGAAGCGTATGCGGTTCGGAACACAGGAGTTCTACCTCAAGACCCGCGAGGAGATGGCCGCTCTGTTCGACGGCGATATGGCACCGCTGAATCGCACTTGGGAAATCTCCGAGATGTGCAACCTGAGTCTCGAGCCAGTCAGCGATCCCTTTCCGAAGTTCGCGGTTCCAGAGGACCATACGATTCACACGTATTTTGAGTACGTTGCCCGCCAAGGCTTCGAGATGCGCCGCGCACGGCTGCAGGCTCTGGCCGAGAACGGCCAGCTCAGGATGCCGCTGGCCGAGTACGAGGAGCGGCTTGACCATGAGATCAAGGTCATCCAGCAAATGCAGTACTCCGGGTATTTCCTGATCGTGTGGGACTTCATTCGATATGCCAAGGACCAGCGGATTCCCGTAGGGCCCGGGCGTGGTTCTGCCGCGGGATCCCTGGTTGCCTACGCGATGTCGATCACCGATATCGACCCGCTGCAGTATGGCCTGCTCTTCGAGCGATTCCTGAATATCGAGCGCAAGTCCATGCCCGATGTTGACATCGACTTCTGCATGCACCGTCGTGGCGAGGTGATCCGCTACGTCACGGAGAAGTACGGTCGCGAGCAGGTGTCGCAGATCATCACGTTCAACACGATGGCGACGAAGGCCGCGATCAAGGATGTCGGGCGGGTGATGGACATGAGCTTTGGCCAGGTGGACCGCCTTACGAAGCTCGTGCCGAATGTGTTGAAGATCACGCTCGACCAAGCAATCGAGAAGGAGCCGCAGCTACGAGAGAGGATGCGCGAGGACAGCCGTGTCGCGAAGCTGATGGAGACGGCGAAGCGCTTGGAGGGAATCGCCCGGAATCCCTCAGTGCACGCTGCTGGCGTCGTCATTGCTCCCCAGCCACTGAAGAACCTGGTTCCGCTCTACAAGACGAACAAGGATGAAATCGTCACTCAGTACGACATGAACGCCCTCGACAAGATGGGCCTGCTCAAGATGGATTTTCTCGGGCTGACAACGCTGACGACCATCGAGTCCGCGTTCGGATGGATCGAGAAACGCCATGGCCAGAGGTTGAGCCAAGAGACGATACCCATGGACGACGCCAAGACCTACGAGCTCTTCGCGAATGGCATGACCAATGGCATCTTCCAGTTCGAATCCAAGGGCATGCGAGACATTTGTCTGCGATACAAGCCGGAGCGTCTGGAGGACCTCTGCGCCCTCAATGCGCTCTACCGCCCCGGCCCGATCCAAGGTGGGATGATCCCTGACTTCATCGAACGCAAGCACGGCCGCAAGCGTGTTACCTACAGCCTGCCCGCCATCGAGCCGCTTCTGAAGGAAACCTACGGCGTCATCATCTATCAGGAGCAGGTGATGCAGATCGCGAATGTCGTGGCGGGCTACTCGCTGGGAGAGGCGGATCTGCTGCGTCGCGCGATGGGCAAGAAAAAGCCGGAAGAAATGGCTGAGCAACGCGTTCGGTTCCTCGACGGGGCCCGGAAGAGGGGCCACCCAGAGGGAGCCGCCAGCAGGCTCTTCGACCTGATGGAGCAGTTTGCCGGATACGGCTTCAACAAGTCCCATTCGGCTGCATATGGCCTTCTCGCATACGTGACGGCGTATATCAAGGCACATTTCACGGTCGAATTCATGTCGTCGCTGCTGAGCGCGGAGCTGGGTAGCCCGGAAAAAGTGCGTCTCTATCTCAACGAGTGCCGTGACCTGGGCATCGAAATCCTGCCTCCGAAGATCGCGGATTCGTACTGGGACTTCACACCTTCCGGCGAGAGTGCGATCCGGTTCGGTCTCGGTGCCATCAAGCAGGTCGGCAGGAACGCCGTCGAATCCATCATCAAGGTTCGGGAGGAGGCTGACGGCCGCTTTCGCTCGCTGATGGATTTCTGCTCGCGCGTGGACTGGAGCAAGGTCAACAAGCGCATGGTCGAAAGCGCGATCAAGGCAGGCGCGATGGACGGATTGGGAGGGCACCGCGCGCAGCTCTTGGCGGCCGTCGATTCAGCTGTCGAGGCGGGGCAGAAGGCGCAGCGCGATCGCGAGACCGGGCAGGAAGGACTGTTTGGCGACTGGGGCGCTGAGGACGGCGGCGGAGCGATTGAGATGCCCGCGCACGAGGAGTGGAGCGAGTCGGAACGGCTGGCCTACGAGAAGGAGGCGCTCGGGTACTACGTGACCGGGCACCCTTTGGATTCCTTCCAGAAGGAAATCGAGGACCTGGAAGTCGCTGAGAGCACTGCCCTGACAGACACGCGGAACAATGCAGCCGTTAAGCTGTGCGGCATCTTGCACAGTATCCAGCGCCGCAAGAACCGGGATGGGCGGCTGTGGGCCAGCGCGATTCTCGAGGACAGGCGGGGCAGCGTCGATCTGTTGATATTCGCGAACCAGTTCCAGCAGGTTGAGGATCAATTGCTCGAGGACCGGCCCGTGTTAGTTGTCGGCTCGATCAGGGCTGAGGACGACGCGCCGCGAAAGGTCTCGGTCGAGCAAGTCACCGCTCTTGAGAACGCTCGTCGTCCGACGGCGGAACAGGTTTCGATCACGGTGACGTTGAACGGCGGCCAGGAGGAAGTCTCTAGTGTTGCGGGGAGGCTCTTGGAGTTGTTCCAGAAGCACCCTGGCGAAACGGATGTGCGCTTCCGGCTCAAGCGGCCTCGCGACTACCTGCTCATCTATGACGTGGACTCACGAATTCACCCCGGTCGCGAGTTCCGCGAGAGCGTCGAGGAGATTTGCGGGAAAGGATCCCTCGAGATCCAGCACTGAGCCGAATGGCGGCCCATCCGCATTGGCTTGCCACAGGTGTGGCCACGAACGCGAGGTCCGACCGCTGTGTTCAGGCGCGGCCATTCGCGACCGCCCGTTTCAGCCGCGCGTTCTTGGATAGACCGAACACGTAAACCACGCCCTCCGCCGCCTCGCACCACGCTATCAACTCCTCGCGGCATAGGCCCGCGTCCCCGCGTACCACCACCCGCACCCGCGGCCAGCGCTGCCGGATCTGCCCCACGATCCGCTCCAGATCCTCAACGGCCCGTCCGCCGCGTCCAGGTTGGACCGCCGCAGCAGCCGCCCGGACAACACGTGCGGCCCGCAGGTAACGTGCCGCGGCAGGTGGCAGTAACAGTCAAAATAGCCGTGGAAGAAACGCCCCCGCTGCTGGCCGTGCAGCGCGTCGTCGGTAACGTCCCGGACGATCTCGTCCGGGGCCGCGGCGTGGCTGTCCCGGAACATCTCCACCAGCAGCGCCTCGAGCCGGCCAGCGGATGGCCCCGGTTGCGCTCCCGTAGGCGGCGTTCGCGGCTGAGGTCGTCAGTGCCCGGCGCGAGAGCGCGCAGGCTGTCGTCGCGCAGCCGGTCGCAATCGCTGATCTCGTCATTCCCGAGCGCGAGCCCGACCAGGCGCTGAGCGAGCAGGCGCTGCAGGGAATGCTCGCAGCGGCGCGGATTGCAGTGATCAACGAAGCAGGCGCCCAAGCGCCGGACCAGGCCCCTGAGCTGGTCGACGGCCTGCATTAGCAACGTACCGCCATCGGAGGACATGCGGCCGCCGTCAAAGCTGGCCCGCACTTTGCGGCGGCCCTGATTGGCCAGATCGATTGTGACACAGGGTGTACGCATGGGTGTGTCTTTGAGTAGCACCTAACTTGCTCATTACAAATAAGTTACCACGAATTCACATCTCATGCTCACTCCCGTGGAGGTAAGCGTTCGGGCGGGCCGTGAAAGGCGGCCGTGGAGCTACCGATTGAGGATAGCTTTCCAGTCCGGGCAGAGGGGTTTGACGAAGACGTTTTTGACGGGCTGGTTGTACTCGTGACGAGTATCGAGTTTGCCGCGGCCCTGCGTCTGGCCCAGATGGATCCAGTTGGCGGCGCGATAGCAGGTGCCCTGGAAGCGCGGCGTTTCGCAGAACGTTTCCAGCAGAACGGGACGAATGCCGTAGCGTTGGTGCCAGTCGTGGGGGAGTTGTCGCTGGAGGCAGGCGAGCAGGTGGGACGCCAGCGACGGGAGGCGGATCCAGGGCAGGATGAGATAGCGGGCGTGATTGACGACCAGGGGCAGGTTGCGCTGGCGGGTGGGCGGATCCCAGCCCACGAAACGGTCCCGAGGGGCCGTTTTCCAGGCCGCGGCGCCGAAGCCGAGCAGGGCCAGCAGGAGGCCGTCGGCGGCGTGCACGAAGTAGCGCAACTGAGCATCGGGCAGGGGCTTGTAGCCGAGGTAGTGGTAGCGCTCGACGAACTCGTTCCAGAGACGGCTGCGGGGGTCGGAGGGGCGCAGCAGGCTGAGGCGCAGGGGACGGGCTTGGGCCAGCGAGGCGGGCAGGGGCGCGAGCGGCGGATCGGTCCGCGGGGAAGGCGCGAGCGGGCGCAGACGCGGTTTCGTCGTCAAGGGCGGGGGCAGGGTCAGCAGTCCGTCGCGCTGCATGCGCAGCAGGGCCACGCGCGCGCTCATCTCCTTGAGGCCGCCGTCGGGTTTGCGCCAGTCCAGCGCCGCGCAGACCGCTTGCGATAGTTGCGTGCGGGACAGGGGCGGGTCCGTGTGCGCAATCAGGGCGCGGATCCGCTCCAGTGCGGCCGGGGGGAAGTCCCGGCCGCAATAGCGCAGCGCGCCGCTCACGGGTCCGGCCCTGCCTCCGAACACCGCCAAGGTGCCCGCAGGGCCTGGAACCGCTCCGCGGACAGGCCCCACGGCAGCCAGGCCCACGGATCCACCACGACCACTCCCCGTCCGATCCCCGCACACTCGCGCAGGAACGCCTCCAGCCACCGCCACAGGTCGATGCCGGCCATGTCCAGCGTGGCGAACACCGACAGCAGCACGCCCTGCAGGGCCGCGCCGTCCTCACTGTGCGAGCCGTAGCTGAGCTTGCGCCCGATCACCGGTCGCCGCAGGGCTCGCTCCACGACATTGTTGTCCATGGGCACGAACGCCTTCGTCACAAACACCAACAGGCCCGCGCGGTGCCGCAACAAGGATTGCAGCGGTGCCAGCCGCGGGTCCGGACAAGCCCTGGCCGACTCCTGCTGCGCCGCCTTGGTCCGTGTCGCCACCTCCCGCTCGGCGTGCTCGAACAGTGCGGCGCACTCCGCTGCCAGTCGCTGCTGGGCCGCCCGGAACGCCTCGGACTGTCCTTCCAGACCGCTCTGTGGATCCCATTGCGCCAGCCGTTCGGCGTTGCGTCGGTACAGCGTCCCGATCCGCTCCAGGATCCCGTCCACCCACTCCTGCAGGTCCGGCCGCTTGCGCCCCAGCGTGACAAAATCTCTCCTGGCGTGGGGCCCAGCATACGGAGAGTTCCGCTCCAGGATCCCGTCCACCCACTCCTGCAGGTCCGGCCGCTTGCGCCCCAGCGTGACAAAATCTCTCCTGGCGTGGGCCCAGCATACGGAGAGTTCGAACTGCTCCGGGTGCTCCCGCGCCAACTTGACATACGCCGAGTAGCGATCACAGTCGCGGTAGCCCGCCGGTTACCCGACGGGCCCCGCCCAGATCCGGACGTGCGCGCTAACGCATCCGGCTCCTCGCTCCGGTTATGACGGCACCCCTCTGGAACTGCCGTGCCGCTCCGTTCCGGTCCAGCATCTAACCCACCTAGGGGCTTCCCGACTCTGTGTTCGGAGCCTGGCCTTTCCTTCGCGTCTCCCGTTGCGCCCGGCCCTTCGCTCCGCCAACTCCGCCACGTGGCACTCCACGCTTTGTTCGCTGGTTTCATCACTACTATGGCCGAGTCCGACTCCTCCCCGCCGTTCATCCTCCGATCGGCTCCTGCCTTCGCTTCGGCGACCACGGCGCAACGCGCCGTGGTAACGGGGAGGGATCCCAAGTCCCGGGTTTGTACATACATGCGTGCCTGGGTTCTCTGACACCGCGGAGCCCTCCCGGACCTCACCGAATCGGTCCGAGCAGTATTGCCTTCGACCCTGATGACGGCCTCGGCACTCCGAATTAAGTGTATTTCGTTGCTCATTAGCCCTGCCCACATGCGCCCCTGCCGACGCTTCGCCCGTTCCCTCGCGGGAACGACCGCACGGCTCGGGGAGCGGTATGGATTGGTTACTTCCTTTACCACAGAGGACTTGCACCTCCCGTACGCGCCCAGTTAGCTTGGCGCACCACCAGCACCACCTTCCATCGCAGCCCCAGCCTGCCGAACAGTGCCGCGGCCGCCGCGGCACTCCGCGACGGATCCACCCGGAACCGCACGGCGTCCCCGGTCAGGCAGGCCCACAACCAGCAACGCGGGTTCTGCCCTTGCTCCGCCCGCACAGGCACCACCCACGAGGTCTCGTCCCCGTGCACCAGTCGCGTCTGCTCCTGGTGCGCTGCGATTGCCGCTTCCAGCGGCTCGAACCAGGTCAGGAAATCCCGCCCATGCCCCAGCAGCGTGCCCGCCGGCAGACGCACCCCGCGTTCGCCCCACTCCCGCTCGAACGCCCGCACCGGGTGCCGCTGCCAATACACTTGCAGCAGAAACGCCACCCACACGCTCAGTCCGTAACTCGTGCCGCGGAACAGCGTGGGCTCCAGCGGCGCGATCACTGCGGGCACTGGGTGGCCCTGCCGCTGCGCGCACCCGCACCCCGCCCGGAAGCGGGGCCGCCGGGTCCGTCTCACATACCCCCGGACCTCGACCTCGATCCATGCGCTGATCTCCGCGCCGTTGCGGGCGTAGGGCTCCCCGCAGTCCGCACAATAGCAACAGTCCGCCTGCGGCTCGAGCCACTCCTCCTGCACCGCTAGACCGGACCGCTCTACCCGTGCATGCGGGACGGCTCCGCGTTGCCCCCCTCACTGCCGCTCTGGCGCTTCTCGCTCCGCTTCCCGAACGGGGACTGCAACAGATCCTGGTTGCGCTGCTTCAGGCCCGCATTCTCCTGCTCCAACTCCTGGATCCGCTCGTGCTGCTGCTCGATCCTCTGCTGCGCAGCCGCCAGCTTCTGCTGCGCTTCCCCGCAGCGCATCTTCCACTGCTCGATGCGCTCCTTCGCCCGCTTGTGCTGGCTCTGCCAGTAATGCCACTGGCGCTTCGCCTCCACCATCTGCCACGACAACGGCCGCTCCCGCTCCAACTGGCACTGGACCGGCATCCCTGCCGGCTGCGCTGGCAGCTGCCTTTCCGCCTCCACATCCGCTAGGCTGCCATAAACACATTTCTTGTGTCCCGCGTTTTATGCAAGTTTTTTTGCCGCCCTCCCCACCGGCTTTCACCCTCCTCAATTCACGGCCCGCCCGAACGCTTACCCGTGGAGAGTCATTGCGGCTAGAACGAGTAGCGCAAGCTGAGCTGGACGTTCCTGTTGTGCGACTTGCCGGTGACCTTGCCGAAGGTCCCGCTCGTCGCATTGGCGTTGACCTGACTCCAGTTGGGGTGGTTCGGCAGATTGAAAAACTCGGAACGAAACTGCAACCGGTGACGATCATTGAACGCAAAGTCTTTGAACAGCCCAAAGTTCCAGCTCTGGAAACCGGGCCCGTGCAGCAGGCTGTTGCGGTTTTGGGTTCGGGAAAAGGTTCCCGGATCGGGCCGAACAAATAGCGGACTGCCGTTGCTATCGGTGGTGCGGAAGAAGAAGTTGTCATCCGAAGAGCCCGAAGAGAACCGCTGTTCGCTCGAAGGCAGAACGGGATCTCCCAGCACTTCCCAGGGCACGGCCTGCCTGACGCCCGTGCCGGCGAAGTCGCCCGTCGTGCCGATGCACCCGCAGCGGCCGCTCCTCTCCGGCGGCGTGCCGGTTTGGAACTGCATGATGCCGCTTATCTGCCAGCCGCCAAGGACCCTGCCCGTCAAGGTCGAGCTGTTCTTAAGGAACGGCAGCTCGTAGACAAAGTTGGTGATCAGCACGTGACGTGTATCGGTCCGAGACCAGCCCCAGTAATTGCTGTCGTCCAGGTTGCTATAGATCTGGTGCCGGCGGTCAGACGCGTTGTCGTGACTCTCGCTTAGCGTATACGCGACGCCGTATCCTAAGCCGGAGTCGAATCGCCTGTTGATGCTGATCTGCAATCCTTCGTACTCCGAGCGCGCTGCGTTTTCTCCCAGATTGATCGCTGCGTAGCCCTTGAAGGGCCTCAGGAAGTTGGGGTTGATGCCGGGGTTGGCCTGTGTCGTACCGGGGGGGAGCTGGTTGATGTCCCGGACTCGCTCCATGTGGAGCCCCACGCGGCCGACAAAGCCGACCTCAACCGTCGTCTGAGCCCCGACCTCGCGTTGCAACATGACGTTCCAGTTCCAGGCCGACGGGATCTCATAGACCGGATCGGACGTCATGAAGAACTGCGGAAAACCCGTCGCCTCACCCGCGCCGGGATTGTCGACCAATCCGTTGTCAATTGAAACCATCGGCTGAAACGGCGGGTTGCCGCCAAGAAAGATGTTGTCGGCGACGCCGGGTCGGGCAAGAAACCGACCCGTGCCGGCTCGTAAGACAGTCCTGGCCCCGACGCGATGAGCGATGCCAAAACGGGGCTGGAAGTTGTCGTAGTGCTTTTGGCCCCAAGTCTTGTCGCCTCCCGTGAAGAGATGGTTGAACTCACCGCTGTCAGCGATAAAGACACGCCCGGTAGCGCCATCCGGCCAACCGTCACCAGGAATCAGGACGCCGTTGAAGCGGTCGCCGCTCAGAATATTGCCGTTCCTCGGATCCTGAACCACCGCTCTACTGGGGTCGTAGCTGTCAGGGTCGAAGACGGCCATATTGCGCCACAGGCTCCAGAAATAGGGCTGGACATACGACCACCGTACCCCGAGCTCAATCCGTGTGCGGGGCGTCACTTTCCAGGAATCCTGGACGAACCATTCGAACATCTGGCTGCGGTAGGGCGTGTAGGCCCGCGGACCAATTTCGGCATAGGTCGAAAACAGGCCTAGTGCGGCGTTGGCAACTGCGAGACCGCTACCGCCCGCGCGCGCGTCAGTGAAATACGAATCGGCCGTTTTGGTTGTTCGTCCCACCTGGTACGCCGGTCACGTTGATCTGGTCGAAGTCGTTCTGGCCGGCACGTTCCCAGCGAACGCCAAACTTAACGGTGTGGTTGCCCCAGATCTTGGATGTCGAATTGGACATCTGCCAGATCGGACCCGAGGAAAAAGCCGGATACGGTCCGCCATCGATCCTTTGGAAGTTGTTGATATTGATCGTAGGGATCTTGTCGGAGATTTCCTTGCGTTCCGGAAAGATGTAGGGGTAGTCAATGCCGTAACGGCTGCGATTGGCGAGCCCCTGTTCGTTGGGAACGACGAGAAACACGCGGTCATAGCTGGCACTGAATAGCGCTTCGTTGACCGTGGTCGGATTGATCATGAAGATGTGGTTCAAAGTGTATGTTCGGTTCGGCCGGTCGATCGTCCTGGTCGCACGGTCTGTGCCTCCGCGAAATGCTTCCGCCTCGAAGTAGTTGAAGTTTTGGATCCTCGCGCGGAACGTGTGCTTTGCTGAAGGCAGATAGTCAATCGACAGGGTGTCCTTGCGTTGATTCGCCGGTACTGGCCGCGTTTGAATGAAGTTGGCCGTTCCTTGCAAGAACCCTGCCGAGGGCTCGGGGGCGGCGCTTAGAAGGCCCGTCCCATTTGGGCTGAGCTTGTCAACAGGGATGGCATTGTTGGGGAACGGCTGTCCGGTGTCGGGATCGTTCACCTCACGGACCCGGCCGAAGAATGAATTCGAAGGGTCCAGCAACTCGGAAAAATCGCCCTGGCGCATCGCCAACGACGGAACCGTCACGATCGTCGTCGCGCCGCGCCGCCTTCTTGCCCACTCTTGCCCCCAGAGCCAGAACAGTTTGTTCTCGAGCTTGCCGGGGGCCGGGCCGCTCAGGATATAGCCGAACTGGTTGAAGTTGTTCTGTTGCCTATCTTGGCCGGCGCGATTACGCGACCAGGTATTGGCGTCGAGGCTGCGGTTCCGAAAATACTGGTAAAAGCTGCCATGGAAGTCGGACCCGCCGCCTGCCGTTTACCCATAAGTCTTGTTCTTGCGCAGCCTCAGATGGAGTTTGCTGTCTTGGTCGAGACGGAGACTCCGTTCGCAGGCTTGCACGATGGTGGCCAGCCGGGTGTAGCCTTCCCACAGCACTTGGTGGCCCGGGCCCGCATAGCGCTTGCGCTTGAAGCCCAGATAGCCGCCCAGCATGGCCGTCGTCAGCACCGCCCGCCCGATGTTGTCCGGCGGCGGCAGCTTGCGATCCTGCGCAAAGTCCTCCAGGGCGGCGATCTCGATGTCGGAAAACAGCGTCTCGGCCGGCAGTTCCGGCGTGTCGCGGCCCAGCAGCGTCATCGCCATCAGGCGCCACGCGATCACCGCGTTGATCGTCACCGCCCGCTCGATCCGCTCCCCCGTCCGATGCGCCAGGTACTCCACCTTGCAGCCCGTCTTCAGCACCCGGTGCCAGTCCTCGATGCGCCACCGCAGCCGGTACCATTCCAGCACCCGCTCGGCGTCCTGCCGGGACTGCACCGCCAGCGTCGTGAGCAGGAACCACTCCAGCCGCTCGGCCCCCTCCGGCTGCGCCGCCTCGCGCACGTGCACCAGGTTCAGCCGCGCCGCCGCGGCGGCCTTGTCCGGGTCCGGCAGCTCCACCGCCTGCCAGCGCAGCTCCACCTGCGCCACGCGCTCCGCGCGCGCCTCACGGCCCTTCTGCCCGCGGCTCGCCCGCCGCGCCGACAGCCGCCCCACGTGGATCTCCAGGCGGGCCTGCGCCGCCTCCGCCCGCACCCCCTCGAACAGCTTCGGCACGTCCTTGCCCAGCGAGCGGTTGTGCTTTGGGCTGGCTACGAAGTGGTGGACAGTTGAGGGTGCGGCAGAGGGTAGCGACTCCGAAGAGGGCGGCACCATGGTGGCGTAGAGGGCCTGGAGAAGTCAAGGCGACATCCTCTTCATCATCCCCTCTCTTCGCTTTCTCCTCCGCAGTCTCGAAGTAGGCGTCCGGACCGGCCCCGGGTGGCTCTGGTTGTGCCAAATCTGGCCAGGCACGGTCGCTGGCAATGGTAGGATCCGACCGTCTTACCGTTACCATTACCTGCCCGCTGCCCTCCCAGACGGGATCGAGACACACGGCAAGTGCAACAGCCCGGCGCGATTGTCGCCGCGCCCTTGGCTGGCTCTGGGTCAGGCCGCCGCCTGCTGGGTGTGCCAGGCCTGCTCGAATTCCACCGGCGAGAGATAGCCGAGCCCTGAATGGCGGCGTTTGCGGTTGTAGAAACCTTCCACGAAACGGAAGATCTCGAGTTCCGCCTCCGCGCGGGTCGCGAACTCAACGCGCTGCAGCAACTCGCATTCGACTGTGGCGAAAAGGCTTTCGGCCATCGCGTTGTCGAAACAGTCGCCCGCCGAGCCCATCGAGCGCTCGATGCCCGCTGCGGCGCACTGCCGGGTGAACACCAGCGCCGTGTACTGGCTACCGCGGTCGGAATGCAATACCACGCCCTGCGCGGCCCGCGCCGTGACCGCCATCCCCAGCGCCGACTGCACCAGAGCCACCGTCTGGCGCGCGCTCATGGCCCAGCCCACAACCTTCCGGCTGAACACGTCCAGCACCGTCGCCAAATACACAAACCCTTCCAGTGTCGGCACATACGTGATGTCAGCGACCCACAAGCGATTCGGTTCCGAGGCCTCGAAACGGCGCTGGACCCGGTCCGGCGCCACGGCCGCTTGCGCGTCCCTGCGGGTCGTGCAACGCCGCTTCCGCCGTGTCACCCCCTGCAAGCCCAGCGCCCGCATCAGCCGCGCCACCCGCCGCCGCGACACCGTCACGCCCTGTGCCCGCAGCTCCGCCCACACCCGGCGCGCCCCGTAGATCTGCCGCGACTCGGCGTGGATCGCCGCGATCCGGCGGCTCAATTCCTGGTTCTGCTGCGCCCGCCGACTCGGCGACCGCACCCGCCACCCGTAATACCCGCTGGTGGAGACCCCCAGCAAACGGCACATGCGGGCGATCCGATACCGACCCTGATTCGCTCTTACGAATTCGAACACCGTTACCGGGTCGAATTGGTCTCCCGAGCGAACCAGGCCGCTGCCTTTGACAGGATTTCCCGATCCATCTGCAGCTGCCGGTTCTCCCGCCGCAGCCGGCTCAGTTCCTCGCGCTCGCTCGTGCGCAGCCCGTCCTGCCGACTGCCTTGATCGCGCTCCGCCTGCTGCACCCAGCGCCGCACCGAATCCGTCGAGATCCCGAATTCCTCGGCCACCTCCCGCTGACTGCGATCCCCGCCTTGCACCAATTGCACAACCTTTTCCCGGAATTCCTTCGGATAGGCCTTCACATTGCTTGCTTTGCTCATCGACTGGGGCCTCCTTGCCCCCGCCCTCTCAGTCGAACACCCCCCTGCCTATCACGCAATCCCCTCCGTCCACGAAATCATCGCCACTCCACTTCGCCCGCACCAGCAGGTCGACCGTGCGCAGCCGACGCTGCTCGGCGAACAGCGCGAACACGTCCGCCTCGCGGTCCATCAGCGCCACCGGGCGCACCCCGTCGAGCTCCCTGGCCAGCTCCGCGCACGCGCGCAGCCCCCGGATCCAGCGCATCGTCTTGCGCTCCTCCAGCGGCTTGCCGCGCTCCGCCTTGCCGTCCGGCGCCTCGTACTGGATCTGCGGCACGCCCAGCGGAAGACCCTCCCCGTTGACCACCAGCGTCGAGTGCATGTGCAGGCCCAGCGTGCCCTGCGCGTTGCTGTTCTTGCCGATCTGGCCCAGCCCCACGCAGCCGCCGTGCTCGGCGAAGTTCAGATCCGTGCCGTCCTGGATGCACAGCAGCGCCGCCTGGCCCTGCATGCGGCGCAGCGTGCGCTGCCGGTGCGGCGCCAGGATGTTCTGCGGCGTGATCTGCGAGTCCGCCGGCTGGTCGATCAGGCGGTAGTGGCCCTTCACCGCCGCGCGATCCTTCTGCGCCGCCCCCAGGAACGATTTCGTCGGCGCCTCGGACTGAATCTGCGCACTCTGCACCAGCCGCTTGCTCCAGCGTACATCGCCCAGCGGCGCGGAGCCGAACTCGTGCGCGGCCCACGCGTCCCGCGCCAGGCCCTCGCCGGGACCCAGCGCCGGCGGCTCCGGCGGCTCCGCCACGCCCAGCTGGGCGCGCCAGTCGCGGGCCAGCGGGTAGAGGTAGACCACCTTCACCGGCACGCGCGTTCCGGAGGCCGCGAAGCGGCCGCGCCCGGCGGTCTCGCCGACGCGCAGCCAGTTGGCGGCGGCCAGCGAGGTGCCCGCGTGACGGTCTTTTGCGACAAAGGTTTCCACCAGCAAGGGGCGGTAGCCGTAGCGCCGCTGGAAGTCGTCGGGCAGGCGCCGCAGGCACAGCCCGAGGGCCTTGGAGGCCAGGTTGCGGCAGTCGACGCAAGGACGGATCAGGAAGCGGCTTAGAGCGATCACGCGGTGCAGCTGGCGGGAGCGCCGGTCGGCGTCCCAGCCGATGAAGGCATCGCGCGCGGCCAGCGTCAGGGCCGAGGCGGCGAAGCCCAGCGCGCCCAGCACGCCGTGGTCGGAAACCAGCAGGTAGCGCAGCTGGGCTCCCACGTGACGGGCGGCGCCGCGCGGATGCTCGCGTTGCAACAGCTCGTTCCAGACCCGCCGCTGGTCGTCGTCGGTGACCGCGACCAGCGCCAGCCCCTGGACGAGGTCGGCCCGTGCGGGCACGTCCGCCGGGGCGGGCACGGGCCGGCCGAGACCGCGCGGCCGGCAGCGTCGGCGCTCGTGGCGGGGGGCGGGCAGCTGGATGCGGCCGTGCGCGTCGAGGGTGCGCAGCGCCTTCATGCAGCCGGCCAGCTGGGGCCGGCCGCGGGCGTCCTGGAATCCGAACGCCTGGCAGACCCGCCGACCCATCTCGGTCCGGCTGGCGGAGCCGGCTTGAGCCAGCAGGTCCTGCAGTCGATTGATGCCGTCGGCGCTGGCGAGCGTGGAAGCAATCTGATTTTGCTCGTGCATACCCAAGGAATGGCACAGGGCAAGCACAAAAGTCAAGTCCTATCTATGGGGCAACGGCAGCCCGCCGCTCTTGGTCACGAATCGAATCTGTCCGCCCGATGAGCGGCCGTACTCAGCGTTGTAGTTAGCCGTCAGGACCTGCATTTCCTGCACGGTTTCGAGGTCCGCGGTTCCGACGCTCGTGCCGTTGGCACGCGTCCGCATGTTCACCGCGCCGTCCATCGTCACGATATTGTCCTGCGAGCGCGAGCCGTTGATGCTGAAACCTCCCGAGGTTAGCCCATAGCTGAAGCCGAGAAACCCACGTCTCACACCCGGCTTCAGCATCGCCAGAAACAGCGGATTGCGCCCGTTCAGAACCATGTTTTCGATCTGTTTTTGCTCCACGATTCGGCCAACCGTCGCCGTTTCCGATTGAATCTGCGCGGTCGATGCGACCACCTCGACCGTTTCGGTGACCGCTCCGATCTCAAGGAGCACGTCTGCGGTTGTTGCAAGATTAGCGTCGAGCTTGACGCGCGTCTTGATGTAGCGTTTGAAGCCTTCGGCTTCGGCTGTGATCGTATACAGGCTAGGAGGAAGATTGGCCACTACGAAGTAGCCATTTGGATTGGTTTCGACCTGTCGCTCCAGGCCGGTCACTTCGTTGATCGCGGCAACGGTCGCCGCGGGGACGACTCCGCCTGTCGCGTCCGTCACAAAGCCAGAGATTTGTGCAGTGTCCGACTGTGCGCCAAGACGCGTACCGGGAATTGCGAGCAACATGGCGCAGAGCGCCGCTGTTTGTTTCGCAGGATCAACTGCCCAAGGCCCCGACCGCTCCGTTCTTCGACAAGCTGAACGAGTTGCTCGCCACGATGGGCTTCGACACGCAGGTCGAGACGCTGTGCCGACCCTTCTATGCCGAGCGGCTCGGGCGTCCCTCGCTGGCCCCCGGCGTGTACTTCCGGCTGCTGATGCTGGGCTACCTGCTGGGCATCGATTCCGAGCGCGGCATCGCCCTGACTGTGAGCGACTCGCTCGGCCTGCGGGCGTTCCTCGGCTACGAGTTGCAGCAGAGCGCGCCGGACCACTCGACGATCTCGCGGACGCGGCGGCGGATCAGTCTCGAGACGCACGAGCAGGTGTTCGGGTGGGTGCTGCAGCGGCTGCGCGAGGCCGGTCTGGCCAACGGGCGGACAGTGGCGGTGGACGCGACGATGCTGTTCGCGAACGCGGCGTTGCGGACCTTGCAGCGCCAGGACAGCAAGCAGGCGTACCGGGAGTTCGTGGAGGGGCTGGCGGCGGCCTCGGGGGTGCCGACGCCGACGTTGGCGGAATTGGCGGCATTCGACCGCAAGCGGAAGGGCAAGACGCTGTCCAACAAGGAGTGGGAGTCGCCGACGGACCCGGACGCGCGGGTGGCGAAGACGAAGGACGGCACGACGCACTTGGCGCACAAGGCGGAGCACGCGGTGGATGTGGAGAGCGGGGCGTTGGTGGGGGCGACGCTGCAAGCGGCGGACCTGGGGGACACAGCGACGCTGGGGGCGACGCTGGAAGCAGTCGAGGCGGCGCAAGCGGAGGCGCCGGAGCAGGTGGTGGCGGACAAGGGCTACCACAGTGACGCGGTGTTGCTGGCACTCGACGAGGCGGGGCCGGAAGCGCACATCCCGGAGCCGCAGCGGGCGCAGCGGGATTTCGAGGGGAAGCCGAGGCGGAGCGGGTCGTGAAAGCGAACCGGGAGCGGGTGGCGAGCCCAGAGGGCAAGTGCCTGCAGAAGCTGCGGACGGAGAAGGTGGAACGGTCGCTGGCGCACATGTACGAGACCGGCGGGATGCGGCGGCTGCACTTGCGGGGGCGGGCGAACATTCGCAAGCGGTTATTGGTGCATGCCTGCGGGTTCAACCTGGGGGTGCTGATGAGGTCGGTCACGGGGATCGGTACGCCCCGCACCCTGCAGGGACAAGGGCGGCAGTCGGCGGGCAACCAGGCTTTCGTCTTTTATTTGCCATTCGGAACCGCCCATAGCGGCCTTCTGAGCGCGATTGGGGGCCTATTGGGGCTCAGCCGCGGAAATTGCCCGGAACTCGTCCCGGAACTCGTGTAAGCCGTTGAAGAACCCCTCAGTGCCGCCGACTGGCTCGGTCGGCGAAAGAGCCACTATAACCACAGGCTGCTATGTGTAGACACTATTGGTTACGCCTGAGGCCGATATCGGCTTCAGTGTACACCCATACTCTGGAGCTGCCTATCGAAATCGAATCGAAGGAAGGCCGACCAGACCGGTCCGTTTGCTAGGCTAGGCCAGAGACTCTCATGACTCGGTTGCTTTCGATTGTCCTGATTCCGGCCTTCCCGGTTTTGGCTGGCGTCCAACCGACTTTCCACGCCGATGTCGAGCCGCTCCTGCAAGAGCACTGCCAGCAGTGCCACCGTCCGGGAGAGTCCGCTCCAATGTCTCTGATGAGTTATGACGAGGTGCGTCCTTGGGCGCGTGCCATCCAAGAAGCGGTAGCCCTTGATCGCATGCCGCCATGGTTCGCCGACCCAAGATACGGTGAGTGGTCGAACGCACACGTGCTAGCCCCAGACGAGAAGCAGGTGCTGCTCGACTGGGTCGAGTCTGGCGCGGCCCGCGGGGATCCGTCAGAGCGGCCCGAACCGCGAGAATTCGTCAATGGCTGGAACATTGGGGAGCCCGACCTGGTGCTCGAGATGCCCGAAGCGTTCCGAGTTCCGGAAGAAGGCACGATCGACTACCAGTACGTCGTGCTCCCGACCGGCTTGAAGGAAGACAAGTGGGTTACAGCGGCCGAGGTCCGGCCGGACAATCGCGAGGTCGTTCATCATGTGATCGCCTTCATGCGGCCGAAAGATTCGGCTTGGCTCGAGGACGCCGTCCCAGGCAAGATCTTCGTGCCGGGTGCTACCAAGAAGAGAGACCGTAAGAAGGGTCGCAACGAGTATCGAGAACTGTTGGTCGGGTTCGCTCCGGGCATGGAGGCGTCCAAATGGAGTGACGAGAACTACGCAAAGATGCTCCCCGCGGGGGCCGACATTGTCTTGCAAATGCATTACACGGCCTCTGGCAAGGAGGCTCTTGACCAGAGCCGCATCGGACTCCGGTTCCTGGACAAGCCGCCTGCCAAGCGCGTCGTTACGATGATGGCGGCGAACGATGACTTCTTGATTCCGCCTAGCGCCGCCTACTTTCCGGTCGAGTCGCAGTGGGTGCTCAATCGCGATGTCGAATTGGTGAGTGTCATGCCGCACATGCATCTGAGGGGCAAGGACTTCCGCTACGATTTGCGCTATCCGGACGGCCGCTCCGAAGTGCTGCTGAGCGTTCCCGAGTACGACTTTGACTGGCAGTACGTGTACTACTTCAGGGACCCCAGGGTCCTGCCGGCCGGCACCGTGATCGATTGCCTGGCGCATTTCGACAACTCGCCGAACAATCCTGACAACCCAGATGCGTCGTCCGAGGTGCGCTGGGGCGATCAGAGTTGGGAAGAAATGATGATCGGGTTCTTTGACATTGCCGTCGACGCCGGGGCGGATCTCAGCCCTTATCTCTCGCAACTCAAACGCAAGACCGCACGGGTTGAGTGACCTGCCGCGAATTTGCGTTCTCAGCGCAGGTCGAAGGACGACGTTTGCGTTGCGAGGGGCGCAGGTCGCCGATTGCCGCATTGCTCGCTGTTCTGTCAACAGCGGTGTTGATGCCATCCCCAGCTTTAGGTCATGAGGCCATCACCACGGAACTTACGTGGACTCGCAACGTCTCGAGGATTTTCTATAGTCGCTGTATGCGCTGCCACTGTCCTGGAGGGTCAGCGCCGATGCCACTCACGACCTATGCGGAGGTGCGTCCTTGGGCGAAGGCGATCAAACACCAGGTGCTCACCAAGCGCATGCCTCCCTGGGGCGCGGTAAAGGGCTTCGGGTCGTTCCGCGACGATCCAAGCCTATCGCTTCCTGAAATCGCCGTGATTTCGAGTTGGGTGGAGGGTGGCGCGCCCGAAGGAGATCCCAAGTACTTGGAACCGTTTCATGATCACGGCGCTCGCCCTGTCGAACCTAGAGAGGACACCGGGCGACGGACCGTTCGGGAAACGGTCCGGCTCGAGCGCGCAGTCGTGGCTGTTGGAGCGAGCGCTAGCAGAGGACCGAAGGCAGGCTGGCTCCAATTGACAGCGCATTTGCCGGACGGCAGTATCGAGCATCTGCTGTGGCTTAGCGGTCCCAGCCCCCCGGGATCCTTGGACTACTGGTTCCGCAAGCCGCTCGAGTTGCCTGGCGGCACCAGACTCGTTTGTGCTCCCGCGACGGCCTCGGTCGACGTGCTGGTTCGAGAGCCGGTCAGGTAGTGGTCCTTGCGGTGAGCGGGCCGCTTCGCTTCATTCCACGGGCAGTCCGGCTGCATTCCAAGCGCGCCACCCGCCTGCGAGCGAGTACACCTCCCGGTACCCCATCTTCTGCAGAGCATCGGCGGCCAGGGCCGACCGGTACCCTCCGCCGCAGTACAGCACGATCTTGGAGTTCTTGTCGGGGACGGCCATCTCGATGTCTCGCTCGATGATGCCCTTGCTCAGGTGGATTGCACCAGCTGCATGTCCAGCGCTCCACTCGGACTCCTCGCGCGTATCGATCAGCCTGAAGCCCGCTGCTGACGCAAGATCGGCCTGAACCTCGGTGGTCGTGGTCTCACGAATCCGCGACTTGGCGTCTTCGACGATTTCAAGGAACTTCGCGGAATGTTGCATGCCGACCGATGGTGGGCGTCTTTCGCCCGCCGAGCAAGACGACGCTAGAACTCGTACCTGACGTCCAGCTTGGCCTCTATGTCCGCCGCGGGCACCATGTCAATAGCGTCCCACGGGCAACCGTCCAGGAAGGTGCCGTCCGGGCCCTTGGTGATGCATTGTTTGCAGCCGATGCATGTCTGGCCGTCCACTTCGATCCGTCCGAATGGAGGGTGGTCCTCGTCGTCGATCCAGTACATGCACTCGTCCACCGGGCAGTAGTTGATACAAACCGGCGATCCAGCGCAACCCGTGCAATTGTCGTTCGTTTCTGCGATGAGTGCAGGCTTCTTCTTGCGATTCCCAGTCATCCCGCCTTCGGACCAGGGCCAACCCTTCGCGTGAGGCGCTTCCAGCGGGGTGAGAGCAGCAATTCGCAGGGCCTGTTCGCGGGCCTTGCGCTTGCGCTCCTCGGCTGCTGCTTTGCGCCGCGCGGCCGCATCCGCGGGCGGCGTGTTGGCGGCTGCCGAGGCCTCGGGGCTAGCTGGTTGATCCTGCATGGGCTGGTCTGGCATGGCGGCGTCTAGGGTTGACACTTCAATATAGCAATCCCGCAATCGAGGCACTTGTTGCGCAATGCGTCCTGCTCGGCCCTTCCCGGTGGGGAATGGGGATGCTGGATTCTCGGCGGGCGTTCCACTTCCGGTCCAGGAAGGGCTTGACTGGCGGACTCGCGAGACCGTGCCAAGCAGGGACGTTGCGTTCGCGCTCTGGTGCAGCAATTCCCGGAGTGACGAATTCAACAGAGCGAAGTGGGGTGGGCTGGATTCTTCCAGGCTTGGTCCACACTAGTGAAAGTGGCACCACAGACGCCCCGGTTCCAAGTCGTTGCGGAATGCCCTCACACCCGCGCCCGCGCCGGCGTGCTCCAAACCCCGCACGGCCCGGTCGAGACCCCGGTATTCATGCCGGTTGGTACTCAAGCCACCGTCAAGGGGCTCACTCCAAAGCAACTGTCCGAGGAACTGGACGCGCGCGTGTTGCTTGCCAATACCTACCACCTCTGGCTGCGGCCCGGCGTCGAGACGATCCAGGCGGGCGGAGGGCTGCATCGGTTCATGAACTGGCCCCGGAGCCTGCTCACCGATTCCGGGGGGTATCAGGTCTTCAGTCTTGCGGGTCTGCGCAAGATCACCGAGGAGGGCGTCGCATTCCGGTCCCATCTCGACGGGTCGCGCCGGTTTCTGAGTCCCGAATCCGCCGTTGATATCCAGCGAGCCCTTGGCAGCGACGTGATGATGGTCTTGGATGATTGCACGCCATACCCGGCCAGCGAGCGCCAGGCTCGTGATTCGATGGAACTGACGATTCGCTGGGCCGCCCGGTCGTTCGACCGCTGGCGTTCCGCCACGGAGGATTCCGGCGCGCAGCTGTTTCCCATCGTGCAAGGGGCTACACACGTCTCGTTGCGGCGCGAGTGCGCGCAGCGGCTGGTTGAACTCAACGCCCCTGGCTATGCGATCGGAGGCCTTTCTGTTGGCGAGCCCCGCCCGCTCAGCTTCGAGATGACGGCTGCGTGCGAGGAGCACCTGCCCCGTGACAAGCCACGGTATGCAATGGGTGTGGGAATGCCCCACGAACTGGGCGACTACGTCGCGCTGGGCATCGACATGATGGATTGCGTCCTTCCGTCTCGCAATGCGCGCAACGGCTGCCTGTTCACGAGTTCGGGAAAAATCATGATCAAGAACGCTGTGCATGCCTCCGACGATGCTCCCGTGGACGCCTCTTGTACCTGCTACGCCTGCCGAAATTTCAGCCGTGCCTATCTGCGGCATCTGTTCCTGGCCAGGGAGATGCTGTACTCGACCCTCGCCACGCTGCACAATGTTTCGCTATACCTTGACAGGGTCCGCCAGATTCGAGAAGCTATTATTTCGGGGTGCTTGCCCGAGTACCTGCGGCGCGTGGCTGCGGATACCGGCTAAGCGAATTGTTCCGGTTGGAGCGATTCCGATCGACCAGAATTCGCTATAGTGTTAGCTGCCCTGGCGCCAAACGCGCGCCGGCTTCCCACCTGCATGCCCGCAATCGCCGTGCACCTGTTCACCATGGAACAAGCCGTTATGCGCATGCCCACCCCGGCCATGCTTCTGCAGCAGTCCGGGTTCGGTGCATTCCTGCCGATCGTCCTGCTTTTCGGCATTTTCTTCTTGCTGGTCATCATGCCAGCTCGCAAGCGGCAGAAGAAGCTCGAGGCGATGCTGGCGAACCTCTCTTCCGGTGATCAAGTCGTAACGAACGGCGGGATTTCCGGCACAATCGTGGGCTTGGCCGACACCAAGGTCACCTTACGGATCCCGCCTGATGGCACGAAGCTCGAGTTCGCTCGCAACGCCGTGGTTGGCATGGCTGACAAGCCCAGCAACTAGCCGCTCGCTTTCCCGACAGACGACATGAATCGCCGGTTCACACTGAAAATTCTGCTGGTGCTGGCGGTATTCGCCCTCTGCTTCTGGCGAGTCATCGGGCTGACTCCTACATGGGAGGGCATCAAGCAGAATCTCTCGGAGAACATCGCGCTGGGCCTGGACCTCAAAGGCGGCACGCACTTGATCCTACAGATCCAGGTTCAGGATTCGCTGAAGTCTGAAGCTAACCTGACGATCGACCGGATCAAGGGGCGCCTAGCTGAGGCCGACATCGCGTACAGTGCGTTGCGGAGCAACGACCCGCAATCGATCGAGGAAGCCGACGGCATCGAGATCCAGCTCGAGGGCACGCCGACCAATCGAGTTGGCGACGTGCGCGAGATCCTGGAGCAGGAAGCGCCGAGCTGGCTGCAGACTTCGACCGGAGGGGCCTCTTTCGCCCTTAGGTTGCGGCCCACCGACCTGCTGCGGCTGAAGGCAGAAACGCTGCAGCAGTCCATGGCCACGATTGAGAACCGCATTAACGGCCTTGGCCTCACCGAGCCGGTGATCCAGCAGCATGGCCGCGCGGAGGCAGAGCACGAGATTCTCGTGCAGTTGCCGGGCGTGAGCGACCCTGCCAGGGTCATGAACCTTCTGCAGATGTCTGCTCAGCTGGAGATCAAGCTGGTCATTGGGGGGCCTTTCACCACTCCCGAGGCGGCGCGCACTCAGAACAACGGCATCTTGCCGGCGAACAGCGAACTGGCCCACTATGCGGAGCGTGGGCGCAGCGAATGGTACCTCCTGCGGCGCAATGCAGCGGTGACCGGCGGCGACCTCCGCTCGGCGGCCGCCGGACGCGACACGCAGAATCCGGGGGCGTGGCAGGTCGCCTTCAGCTTGTCCCGGCAGGCTGGTCAGCGGTTCGGGATCTTCACCCAGTCGAACATCAACCAGAGCCTCGCCGTGGTGCTCGACCGACGCATCCAGAGCGTCGCCTCGATCGAGTCGCGCATCGACACCGACGGAGTGATCAACAACATCGATTCGCAGACGGAAGCGCTCGATTTGGCCTTGGTGCTGCGGGCTGGCTCGCTGCCGGCCTCGGTCGTCTATCTGGAGGAGCGCACAGTCGGCGCCTCGCTTGGTTCGGATTCGATCCGCCAGGGCGTGCGCAGCGCACTCTGGGGCATCGCCATTATCGTGCTGATGATGTTCGTGTACTATCGCGGCGCGGGCTTCAACGCCAATGTGGCGCTGTTCCTCAACTTGCTGATCCTGCTCGCGGTGCTTAGTGTCTTCGGGTTCACGCTCACCCTGCCCGGGATCGCGGGCATCATCCTCACGATTGGCATGGCCGTGGACGCGAACGTGCTCATCTTCGAGCGCATCCGCGAAGAGCTGGGCCAGGGCAAGGCGGTCGTGGCGGCTCTCAACGCAGGTTTCGGCAAGGCGTTCCTGACGATCATCGACACCAATCTCACGACGATCATCGCGGCTGCGTTCCTGTTCCTCTTCGGCCGGGGCCCCGTCCGCGGTTTTGCCGTGACCTTGGCCATCGGACTGCTTGCGAACCTGTTCACCTCGGTCTTCGTGTCGAGGCTGATCTTCGATCTCAGCTTGCGACGCAAGCAGAACGTCCAGGAGTTGAGCATCTAGCGCGACTGGAAACTTTCGAACGCTTCGCGGTGTCTAGGGAAACCGGGCGGCTTGCGATGCAGATTGAACGGCATGCGAATCATCGGCCAGACCAATATCGACTTCCTGGGGCGGAGGCACTTCTTCCTCGCCGTGTCCGCTGTGCTCCTGGCCGCTGGCGCGGCGAGCGCGGTCCTGCAGGGCGGGTTGAAGTTCGGAGTCGATTTCAAGGGCGGAACACTGGTGTACGTTAAGTTCAGCGAGCAGCCGGATGTGGATCGCCTCCGCAGCGTGCTGACCGAAAAGGGCCTCAAAGTCGCGACTTTGCAGCCCTTCGAGGACTCCGGATCGATTCACGAGCTCAAGATCGATCTGGACCTGGCGGGGGACTTTGTCGAAACGTCGGGCAAGGCGCAGGTCATTGAGACTCTTCGCGAGATCTATCCGATCGAGGGCGGCAAGCTGGACTTCAACAATGCCGGCTTCGAAGCCCTCGGCCAGCGCCTGATGGCCAACCAGTCACTTCGCGATACCGGTCACAGCAGCCAGGACCTGCAGCGAGACGCCGAAGCCCTGATCACTTGGCGCGACCAGGCTCCGCGTTCGGGGCTGGTACGCGATCCAGCGGAATTTCTAACGGCGCCGGGCATTTCGGAAAGCGTCGCGACAGCGGTCGCCGAAGAAGCCGCGCTCGGCGCGTTCCATATTGGCGGTGTCGACGTGGTGGGTCCGAAGATCGGATCCGAGCTGCAGTGGCAGGCCATCAAGGCTACCCTGTTTGCCTTGACAGGTATGTTAGTCTACATTGCGTTCCGTTTCGAATGGATCTACGGCGTGGCAGCTGTGATCGCGGTTTTCCATGACGTCTTCATTACAATCGGGTTTTTCTCCTTGTTCGGCCGGGAAATCGAGTTGACAGTAGTGGCTGCATTGTTGACACTAGTGGGCTACTCGATGAATGACACGATCGTGATCTTCGATCGCGTCCGCGAAAACCGCAGGATTGCGAGGCGGTCCAGTTTGACGGAACTGCTGAACCTGAGCATCAACCAAACGCTGAGTCGGACCGTGCTGACGTCGGGTCTGACTCTGATTGCGGTAGTATGCTTGTTTGTGTTGGGAGGAGAGGTCCTGCGGGGCTTCTCGTTCGCTCTCCTTGTGGGAGTGCTCGTGGGCACCTATTCCTCGATTTTCATCGCTAGCCCAGTCCTCTTGTGGGGCCGGCAGCATCTGGCTGCGCGTTCGGCTGGAAGGACGGCGAAACGCGCTTGAATCCGGTTCGCGACCGGGAAGGAGCTTGCAACCATGTTTGAAGACGCCTTGATGGAAAACCAAGTCAGGAGCACGTCGCGGTGGTCAGTTGCGCTGTCGACTGCCCTGCAATTTCTCTTGGTGGGGATTGTTCTGCTGATCCCTATCCTCAACTACTACGAGCTGCCCGAGACTGACTTTGTCAGCTTCCTGACGGCTCCGCCCCCGCCCCCACCCCCGCCGCCGCCGCCGGCGGCCGTGGTGAAGGTCAAGCCGGTGCCGAAGGAATTCGATACCGGTGCGCTGACGCAGCCCATATCGATCCCTGACAAGGTCGCCATCATCGAGGAAGACGCTTCCGTGAACGCCGGCATTTCCGGAGTGGTTGGAGGCGTGCCGGGCGGCCAGGTTGGAGGGCAGATCGGCGGCGTTCTCGGCGGCATCATCTCAAGTGCCCCGACAGCGGCTCCACCGCCTCCCCCGCCGCCGCCAGTCAAGAAGAAGGCCCCCCCGAGGCGCATCCGCGTTGGCGGCAACGTCGCCAAGGCGCGGCTGACCCGGCAAGTGCGGCCGCAGTACCCGCCTCTTGCCCGCCAAGCCCGGATTCAGGGCGTCGTAAAGCTGTCGGCGGTGATCGCCAAGGACGGCTCGATCCAGAAGCTGGAGGTCATGTCAGGCCATCCGCTGCTGGTGCCGTCGGCCTTGTCGGCAGTGAAGCAGTGGCGCTACAAGCCGACGCTGCTCAATGGCGAGGCAGTAGAGGTCCTGACAAACATCGACGTGAACTTCACCTTGAGTGGATGAGAACCACGTCCAGAAGCTCCCCCCGCGGGAGTCGGGCGCTTGGTGGCCGGTTCGTCGGCGCCTGGCATTCCCGGCAAAGAACAGTTGGTCAACGGAATTCGTTGGTACCTTAGGAGGAACACAAGCAAATGCTTTCGCAATTCGCAACCACGGCTTTCCTGCTGCAGCAGGAGGTCGGATTCGACATGCTGTCGATGTGGAATCAGATGGGATTAGCCGCCAAGTTAGTCGTCATCACCATGTTTCTAATGTCGGCATGGTCTATCGGCGTGATGATAGACCGAGGCCTGGCGTTCTACGCTGCCAGGAAACAGTCGCGCGCCTTTGCTCCGGCGATCGCCGGCGCTCTGCGCACCGGCAAGCTGGATGAGGCAATCAAGCTCTCAGACCGCTACAAGAAGAGCCACCTCGCGAAGGTCGTTACGGCGGGCCTGGCGGAGTTCAAATCGCACGGCGAGGGCAGCGACGTGCCCGGTCGGACTGTGGATGCTTCCAAGCGAGCCTTGGAACGCGCCCAGGCAATCACCCATGCCGAGCTCAACCGAGGGCTGAGCGGCTTGGCCACGATCGGATCGACCGCACCGTTCGTGGGGCTCTTCGGTACAGTGGTTGGCATCATCAATGCGTTCGAGGGAATCTCCCAGGAACGGTCGACGGGGCTGGGCGCAGTGGCCGGCGGTATTTCCGAGGCACTGGTCGCAACGGCAATCGGCCTCTTTGTGGCCCTTCCAGCGGTCTGGATGTTCAACTACTTCAACTCCAAGGTCGAGGGCTTTGACGTTGAGATGGAGAACGCCAGCTCGGAGCTGATCGACTATTTCCTGAAGCGGAACGCCTGACAAGCGTCAGGCGGGATGCGTAACGAAGGGACCAGCTGTAGTATCGTGTAGCGGCCAGCCGGAGGCAGCCTGACAGGTAGTCGGTGGCGGCCGCTCGAAAGCGAGGGAACTAGCATGGCGGAAGAGCAACAGGGCTTGCACGAGCTCGAAGAAGAAACGAAACGAAGAGTTCATGACATCAGCGCGATGAGCGACATCAACGTCACGCCGATGGTGGACGTGATGCTGGTGCTGCTGATCATCTTCATGGTCATCACGCCGATGCTCAGCAAAGGCGTCAGCGTTGATCTGGTACGCACCCGCAACCCGGTCGCGATGGACGAAGCTGACGCGGAAGACGCACTGGTGGTCGCGGTCACGCGGGACGGACAGATGTTCCTTGGAACCACCAAGATCGACGAGGTTGGTGAATTGACGTCGCGTGTTGGCGACGTTGTCAGCAACCGCATCGACAAGACGGTGTATATCAAGTGCGACGCCAGGTCCCGCTACGAGCGGGTCGTCGAAGTGGTGAACGCGGTCCGCACTGCCGGAGTCGACCAGGTCGGCATGCTGACAGAGAAAGAGGAAGGCATCTAGTCCTCCGGGATCAGGTGCCGTTCGTACCAAGGAGGTAACTCAACATGAGCATGGCAGTAGGAGGCGGCGGAAAGGTCGTACCGAACATCAACATGACGCCCCTTATCGACGTGCTGCTGGTGCTGCTGATCATTTTCATGGTCATCACGCCGATCACGCCAAAGGGGCTTGAGGCCCTTGTTCCCCAGCCGAACGAGGACCAGCAGCAGCAGCAGCCTAACGCTCGAACCGTGGTGGTGTCGGTGAACGCGGACCGCGGCATCATGATCAACCGCGATCCCTCGAGCCTCATGAATCTGGAGGAAGCCCTGCGGGACATTTTCAAAACGCGGGCGGAGCGCGTGATGTTCGTGCGCGGGGCCCCCGCGCTGGATTATCAGGACGTAGCGAAGGTCATCGACATCGGCAAGGGTGCCGGAGTGGACAAGATCGGGCTGCTCACGGAAGAGATCGAATAGTCCTTAAGCGGCGAAACAGCAGACGGGTGTAGGCCCGTGTTTGCCGCTTGAGGGCAAGGCAACGGAGCGAACGATGAAAATCGAAAAGAAAGTGTACTGGATCGCCGGCATCTCGGTTGGCGTGGTGTTGCTACTCCTGATCGGAGGCAAGCTGGCCTTGAACGCGATGGGAGTGAAGAACGTCGACTCTCTCAGGGCGCGCATGGCGCTGAACAACGGCGTGCAATCATTCTCGGCGGGCGATTACGTTCGCGCAGCGGAGAGGTTCGAAAATGCCGCCGCCCTCGATCCGGAATTGTCCGATGCCCGGGTTTACCTCGCATACTCCACGATGATGCAGTACACCCCGGGAGCGGAGTATCAGGAAAACACTGACATCGCCAACAAGGCTCTTGAGGGCTTCAAGGCAGTGCTCGAGGACGATCCAGAGAACACCACCGCCCTGCAGAGCGTCGCCTCGCTTTACTTCAACATGAAGGAAATGGACCTGGCGAAGGACTGGCACCACAAGGTGCTCGACGTGCTGCCGGACTACAAGGAGTCGTATTACACGATCGGTGTCATTTGCTGGACCCAGTCGTACGAGCCGCGACTTCAGTTTCGTGCCGATATGGGCATGAGGCAGGAGGACCCCGGGCCGATCCTGACCAAGGGCCGGCTGAATCGTTCGCAGCGCGAGTCTCTGGCGATGGTGAGCGAAGAAGTGGTTCCCGTAATCGACGAAGGCCTGGAAGCGCTTGAGAAGGCGATTGAAATCGACCCCGACTACGACGATGCCATGGCCTACGTGAACCTCCTTTACCGGGAGCGGGCTGATTTTTCTGAGACGGATGCACAATACGATGACTACCTGGCCCAAGCTGACGAATGGGTCCAGAGCGCTCTCGACACCCGCAAGCGCAAGGCGGAAGCGAGCACCACGGATTTGATCATCCAGGACGAATAGTACGAAGTGCCCGCAGTGGCGGAGCGCGTATATAATTCGGCCTGGAGCTTCCGTGCGAAGGTTCCAGGCCGTTTTCCTTGGTTGCTGGGACGATTCAGGAGCGACGTTCCACCATGCCCGCAACGAGCACTACGGCGCAGCCGCCGACAGGCGTCGGGCAATCTTTGGCCCGCCGGTACGACGAACTTGAGCGGAAGCTCCTGAAGAACCGGCCGGGCGAAGAGCCGCGCCTGATGCGCCGTGCCTTTGCGTTCGCGGCTGACTGCCACCGCGGGCAGAAGCGCAAGACGGGCGAGCCCTATCTCAGCCATGTGCTGGAGGTCGCGCACCTGCTTGCCGACATGGGCTTGGACGAGGTGACGCTCGCGAGTGCCCTGCTGCATGACACGGTTGAAGACACCCCGGCCACGCTCCAGCAGATCAAGAAGGAGTTCGGGGCCAATGTCGGCCGCTGCGTGGACGGCGTAACCAAGATCGGGCGGTTGCGCTACCACTCCTCGGAAGCTCGCCAGGCCGAGACGTTCCGCAAGATGCTGTTGGCGATGGTTCAAGACATTCGCGTGATCTTGATCAAGCTCGCGGACCGCACCCACAACATGCGCACGCTGCATGGACTCGACGAGGACCGTCAGAAGCGCATTGCGCTAGAGACCCGCGAGATCTACGCTCCGATCGCGTTGCGCCTGGGCATGGGCAAGGTCCGCAGCGAGCTTGAGGACCTGGCTTTCTCGCATCTGGAACCGCGCAGTTTCGAGACGATCACCCAGCAAATCGAATCGCGCCGGGAAGCGAGCGAGGAATTCCTCTCGGCGATCCGGCGGGAACTGCAAGAGAAGCTGGAGCAAACCGGCATTCCCTCGCGCATTAACGGACGCATCAAGCGCCCGTATTCGATCTACCAGAAGCTGCAGCGGCAGAATGTGACGTTCGACATGGTGTACGACCTGATGGCCCTCCGGGTGATCACCGACACCAAGACGAATTGTTATGCAGCGATGGGGGTCATTCACGGTCAGTGGCACCCCGTGCAGGGACGCATCAAGGACTTCGTGGCGATGCCCCGGTCCAATCTGTACCAGTCGCTGCACACGTCAGTCGTGACCCGCGAGGGGCAGCGCTTCGAGGTGCAGATCCGCACCGAGGAGATGCATCGGATGGCCGAGGAGGGGATCTGCGCACACTGGAAGTACAAAGCGAGTAGCCAGGGCGCGGATGTCAACGACAACCAGATGGCCTGGCTGCGGCGGCTCGTCGAGTGGCAGCGTGAAATGCGCGACTCGACTGATTTTCTGTCGACTCTCAAGATCGAGTTGTACCCAGAGGAGGTATATGTCTTCACGCCGCGCGGTGAGGTGATTTCGCTGCCAAAAGATGCTACTCCGGTGGATTTTGCTTACGCAATCCACACCGAAGTTGGCCATACCTGCACCGGCGCGAAGGTTGATGGCCAGATCGCGCCACTGAAGAGAGCGCTGCAGAACGGCGAGATCGTCGAAGTGATCACGCAGGCGGGCAGCAATCCGAGCCAGGACTGGCTAGGATTCGTCAAGACATCCAGGGCGCGGAACAAGATCAAGCAGTGGCTCAATTCCGAACGTCGCCTCCAAGCGGTCGGAATCGGCAAGCGCCTCCTTGAGAAGGAGGCACGGGCGGCAAAGGTGCCGCTGAAGAAGGTCCCCGCCAGCCGGCTCGAAGAAGTGTGCCGCGAGTACGGCTGCTCGACGCCCGACGACCTATACGCGCGTCTTGGTTACGGACGGTTCTCGGTCCGTCAAGTCGTGCGCAAGCTGCTCCCACCGGGTGCAGTCGATGACCCGGCGCAATTGCGGTCAAAACCTCCGGTCCTGGACCCAGCTGACGGCAAGGGCCTCGGCACGGGAGAGGAGACGCTTGAAGTCCACGGCATGGACGACATTCTGATTTACCGGGCACGTTGCTGCAACCCGATTCCTGGGGAGGACATCATTGGGTATGTCACGCGCGGCAAGGGGGTAGGCGTGCATTCCTCGTCGTGCAAGAACGTGCAGAACCTGATGTTTGAAGCCGAGCGTCGCATTGATGTGCGCTGGGCTCCCAAGGCAGGGTCGAAGTACCAGGCCCGGCTGACGGCCCACGTGGAGGACCGCCAGGGCTTGCTGAACGATCTCACGAGTGTCCTGTCCAACGAGGGCCTGAACATCGTCAAAGCCGAGGCTCGCGCCAGCGAAGCCGGCAAGGCGGCGATCGATTTTGTGGTCGAGGTCGTGGACAAGACGCAACTCGAAAAAGTTGTCAGCGCGCTTTCAGGTACGGACGGGGTCCTGGCTGTGACCCGTGGAAGTCGGATCTGAGACCGGTGGAATCTCCGGTGGCTCGTTGAGAGCGCCGGGCTATGATGTCTAGGCCTCGGGCGATCCGGGGCTGGATTTCAATGGGAGGAACCGAAATGCGCCAAGTTTTCTTAGCGATGTGGCTTGGAGTTGCCGTTGTGGTCAGCTCGCTTGGGGCCCAGGTGCTTTCTGATGTAGCGATGGCCGGAACCGAGACGCGTGAGGACGACCTGCCGTCCGTTGCCGTGGGTCCCGATGGTTCGGCATGGCTGGTCTGGCTGGCCTATTCGGATCGGCGAGACGAGATTGCGGTGCGGCCGTGGAAAGACGGCGAGTGGGGCAACATGCGTTACGTGCCGAACACCAGCGGTGATGTGTGGTTGCCGCAGGCGGGCGTTGATGCCGATGGGCGGCTCTGGGTTGTTTGGTCTCAGATGCTGGCGGGGAATTGGGACATTTACGCTCGTTCCTACGACGAGGGGGAGTCGGCCTGGGGATCGCTGATCCGTCTGACTGACGATGCCTTGCCCGACATCTATCCGCGGCTGGCGACCGACGGCAAAGGCGGTCTAGCGCTTGTGTGGCAGGGCTTCCGCGGTCGGCACTCGAATGTCTATCTCAAGACGTTCAACCCAGAACTGGGCTGGTCCGACACCGTGCAGATTACCGGACGGCCCGCCAATGATTGGGAGCCCGCGGTGGCGATCGACTCGACCGGCACCGCCTGGGTCGCATACGACAGCTACGTCAACGGGAACTACGATGTCTTCTTGACCGGAGTGCGCGACGGTGAGATCTCCGTACCGGAACTGGCGGTTGCGGCGACAGGACGGCACGAAGCCAAGGCTACCGTGGCAGTGGATGCCGCGGGCCGGGTGTGGGTGGCATGGGAGTTCGGCGGCGCGAATTGGGGCAAGGACACTGGATTTAACATCAGGCCCCGACAGCCAGGAGTCGTGATCGGCGCGAATCGCAGTGTGAACATCGCGGCATATGCAAACGGCCGATTGCAAGCTCCCCCGCAACAGCTTCAGGACGTCTTTGATGCCGGTGCGGGCACGCCCAAGTGGACCTATCATCCGCACGTGTTCGCCGATGCCAAGGGCAATTTGCGCGTGCTGGCGAAGCGCCTGATCCAGTACCGTAGTCAGAGTACGGGTAACCGCGGCTACTGGGAGTACTGGATCACTCGCTACAGCGGCGATTCATGGACGGATGCTGAGGCGGTACCGAACAGCTTCGGCCGGTCGAGCACACGGATCAGTGCGGCGGCTGCCGAGGATGGCGCTCTGTGGTTGGCTTGGCCAACCGACAACCGCACGACCGCGTATGCCCATCGACCGATTCGGGGTGAAGTATGGGTTGGCAGGCTGCCGCCTGCTGGCGACGCGCCCGAGCCCACCTTGGAACCCCTGGCGCTGGAAGAGGTCGAGATCAAGGAATGGCATCCGAACGAGGGGGCTGATCTGGATGCCATGCGCGGGTACCGCACTACAGTGCATGGCCGCCCCGTGCAAATCGTCCGGGGCGATTTCCATAGGCATACGGAGCTGAGCTGGGACGGGGGTGGCGGTAACGATGGCAACCTGCAGGAGTTCTATCGCTACATGATCGATGCGGCCGCGATGGATTTCGGAGCGTCCACGGATCATCAGGGCGGCTCGTATGACTATTGGTGGTGGTATTCGCAGAAGATGACCGACATGCACCACCTGCCAGGCGCCTATACCAGCATCTTTGGATACGAGCGCAGCGCGACCCAGCCGAACGGACATCGGAACGTCTTCTTTGCGGACCGAGCCGGCCAGATAACGCCGTTCTTCATGCGTTCAACGCCGCGGTACGCCTTGGGGCGGAATCCCATCGGCGACATGCCGGCTGTCGGTACTGGCGACTTGGTGCGGGACGACACGAAGCACCTGTACGACGAAGTGCGCCGGATGGGCGGGATCGCGATTTCGCACACGTCTGGCACCAGAATGGGCACGGACTGGCGAGACAACGATCCGGAGATCGAGCCCGTCGTCGAAATCATGCAGGGAGCCCGGACGAACTACGAGTACGTGGGAGCCCCGTTGGCGGCCAGGAGTGGTGACCCGCAGGATGCCCCTGGCGGCTACCAGCCGATTGGCATGGTCAGGAACGCTTGGAACAAGGGCTACCGGCTCGGTACGACGGTGAGTTCCGACCATGGTTCGACACACTACTCCTACACGATGGTCTATACCGATCGCGTGACGCGACAAGGCATCCTGGATGCGATTCGACGCCGTCACACGTACGGGGCGACGGACAACATCCTACTCGACGTGCGGATGGGGGAGAACTTCATGGGAGACGAGCTCCATGCCGAGGCACCGGTCCCGATCGCCGTGAAGGTTCGGGGCACGACCGAGATCGCGCGTGTCAACGTGTTCCGGGGCGACCGGCTGCTCTACGTGCACGAGCCGGACGGCCAAGAGACATCGTTCGACTACCTGGACCAGACCGCGAGCAAGGAAATGGGCCTGCAGTACTACTACGTGCGGGTCGAACAGGCCGATGGCAACGTGGCCTGGGGCAGCCCGATCTGGGTCAACTACTGATCTCGATCGGCGCATGCCCGGAACGACTGCGGCCTAGGTGTTGATCGATCCACCGTCCACGGCGATTGTCTGGCCGGTCACGAAGTCGCTGTCGGCAGAGGCCAGGAACAGCAAGGCGCCGATCAAGTCGCGCGGGTAGCCGTCGCGCTGCAGGGCACGGCTCGCGACCACCTTGGCTCTCGCCATTTCGAGATGCTCCTCGTTTTGCAGGATGCTGTCACTCAGGATCAGGCCGGGTGCCAAGGTGTTGACGCAGATGGCATGCTCCCCGAGTTCCCGCGAGAGGGCCCTGGTGAGGGCGACGATTGCGCCCTTCGAGGTAATGTAGTGTGCCATCTTGGTCGGCTGGCCCTTGTAGGCAGTGCCTGACGAGACGTTGATGATCTTGCCGGAGCGCCGTTCGATCATCGAGGGAGCGGCATGCTTGGCGGCCAGGAAGCTGCCTCGCACGTTAACGGCCATAACCCGGTCCCAGAGGTCGACATCGATATCTTGCATCGCCACCGGAGGGAGGGCGGAGTAGAGGGCAGCGTTGTTCACGAGAATGTCGATTCTCCCGCAGCGGTCCAGCGTCGAGCGGACGAGCGACTGGACGGCTCTCTCCTCACTGACGTCGGTAGGAACATCGAACGCGTCCGCGCCTGATTCCCGGATCCGCTCGACAAGCGAAGCGCTGTCAGCGACGTCTGCCACGATGACCCTCGCACCTTCGGCGGCGAGGGCAAGTGAGAAGGTTGCTCCGAGTCCCTTGGCGCCGCCAGTGACGATCGCGACCTTGCCTGCCAGTTTGCCCATTGGAATGCGCCGGACGTACGAGTGTACTGGATGCGGTGCACGCGAATCATCGGAATCTTCGATCCGGGCTGCGGCATGTTCGGAAGTGCTACAACATCCCTATGGTCAGGGTTGTTGGTCTGCTCCTGTTGTGCGTGCCGGCTATGGGCCAGCCTTCCAACGCGGGCCTCCACGAGTTGTTCGACCGGTTCTACGAGGACTATCTGCAGCAGAACCCGGAACTGGCTACCTCAGTAGGCCGGACGGAGCATGACACTCGCTGGCGGGACTGGTCGAGCGAGGCACGCCAAAGCTGGGCCGACCGCGTGGAACGGTACCTCGCGGACTTACGGGAATTCGATCCGCAAAGCCTGAACGCTCAGGACCGTATCAGTGCCGCGCTTCTGCGAGAGCAACTCGATACGGAGCGGGAAGGAATGCGGTATGAGGCGTACCTGCTGCGACTGAACCAGCTCTTCGGGCTTCACACTAGCGTGCTGCTCACGATACGGGAGATGCCTACGCGGTCTGAAGCGGACTACGAGAACATGCTGGCCCGATTGCGGGCTTTGCCGGACTATGTGAGCCAGAACATCGCCGTGTTGCGCGAGGCGATCCAGGAAGGCATCATGCAACCACGGTTGATCGTCGACCTGGTTGTCGGGCAACTTGCGGCACAGTCTGAGGCGGGGCCGGCAGATTCGCCATTGCTCACGCCATTCCGGCAGATTCCAGCGACCATCTCCCAGTCGCGTCGCCGGGAACTCGTTTCCGAAGCCGAGCGAGCGTATCGCGATGGGTTCCAGCCCTCGTGGCGCGAGTTGGCGCGTTTCCTGGCCGAGGAGTACGCGCCCCATGCGCGGTCGACATTAGCGGTTACCGGACTGCCGTCCGGCGATGCGATCTACAAGTTCTTTGTCGCCCACCACACAACGCTGCCACTCAGCGCGGACGAGATTCACTCGATCGGCAGGCGAGAAGTGGCTCGAATCGAGCAAGCAATGGAGGCGATTGCCCGCGAAGCTGGATTCGACGGCCACGCGGCGGCTTACGAGCAGCACTTGCGGACCGCTCCGGAGTATCTGTTCTCCGACAAGGAATCGATGCTGTCCTATCATCGGGACCTGGCCTTGCGGGTATCGCCGGAACTCCCTCGGCTATTCCGAAGGCTTCCGCGGCACCCCTTCGGAATCCGTGCCATCCCAGCCGACCGCGAAGCCGCCTCGGCGTCCAACTACAATGCGCCATCTGTCGATGGCACGAGGCCCGGATGGTTCAATCTGAAGGCGTACAGGCCGGAGCGGGAGTCGCGGTTCGACAAGCCGGCCCTGGTACTTCACGAAACCAATCCGGGGCACCATCTGCAAATCGCCTCGCAACTTGAACTGGATGGCCTGCCGGCGTTCCGCAAGATCTACAAGTCGACCGCGTATGTCGAAGGCTGGGCGCTCTATGCGGAGACTCTTGGCAGCGAGCTTGGCATTTACGACGACCTGGCGAGCCGATTCGGTGCGCTCGAAAGCGAGCGCTTCAGGGCGCGGCGACTGGTTGTGGACACAGGTTTGCACGCAATGGGCTGGACACGGCAGCAGGCTGTCGACTACCTGGGCGAAGAGAGCGAAGTCGACCGTTACATCGCTTGGCCAGGGCAGGCGCTGGCTTACAAGATCGGACAGCTCAAGATCCTTGAGCTCAAGGCTGCCGCTTGCGATGCCTACGGTGCGGCATTCGACGTGCGCGATTTTCACGACGCAGTGCTGAGAAACGGGCCATTGCCTCTTGAAATGCTGGAAGAGCAAGTCGGAGGCTACATCGCAGGGGCTCCTTCAGGCCGGTCCGGTGGCTGCTCCAGTATCGCTCGGGAATAGCTTCAATCTCCGCGGGAACGCGGCAATCGTGCAAAACTAGGGGGGCATCGGCCCGATGCCTCGAGCGCATGGAAAAGGTAGAGGAATCGCTGGTAGCCCTGTCTGATGGCACCGCCACTCACGCGGGGAACTATTTCGTCTCGAATTACCCTCCCTTCTCGGTCTGGGACAGGGATGGCTCGGCAAGTGCCATGGGCCGCCTGGCAAGGCCCGGCAACCCGAAGACTCCGCTGGGGTTGTACATCCACCTGCCGTTCTGCCGCAAGCGCTGTGATTTCTGCTACTTCCGCGTCTACACCGACAAGAACCACAACGAGATCGAAGAGTACCTGGACGCAGTCGTGCGCGAGGCCCAGGTTCTCGGTTGCCAGCCTTTCGTAGGTGACCGCCAGCTGGAATTCGTCTACTTCGGAGGCGGCACGCCATCCTACCTGTCGACGTCGCAGCTGGTTCGCTTGATCGATCGCCTCAGCACCGCCCTGCCATGGGGCACGCCTCGGGAAGTCGCGTTCGAGTGCGAGCCAGGGACACTGACTCGAAGCAAGCTCGAAGCGATCCGCGGTGTTGGGGTCAACCGCCTCAGCCTGGGAGTGGAGAACTTCGATGACGCCATCTTGGAAGGGAACAACCGCGCGCATCGCTCCAAGGAGATCTACCGGGTCTGGGACTGGCTCGGGCAAACCGGATTCGAGCAGGTGAACCTAGACTTGATTGCTGGCATGATCGGCGAAACCGACGACAAGTGGCGCCGGTCAGTGGCCGAGACGATTCGCCTGGCTCCGGATGCGGTGACCGTATATCAAATGGAGATCCCGTTCAACACGACGATTTACAAGGGGATGCGGGAAAACGGTGCCTCGGCCGCTCCGGTCGCGGACTGGCCGACCAAGCGGCGCTGGACGCGGGAGGCGTTCGAGGCGCTGGAAGACAACGGATACTCCGTTGGAAGCGCGTATACGGCGGTGCGGGATTCCTCGCGCATCCGGTTCGTGTATCGAGACCAGCTCTGGGATGGCGCGGACATGCTGGCGCTGGGTGTGTCGTCCTTCGGCTACTTGGACGGTATCCATTATCAGAACGAACCGCACATCCAGCAGTACATCGCCGTCATCGCGCAGGGAGGATTGCCGGTTTCGCGAGCCCTCCCCATCAGTCGGGAGGAGTCGATGATCCGACAGTTCGTGCTAAAGATGAAGCTCGGACGCTTGGACACGCAGCCCTTCCGGGACCGATTCGACGTGGATGTCACGGAGCGCTGGGGCGATGTGTTGCGCCTGTTCCAAGACAACGGCTTGCTGGAATTCGACCGCGACCGGATCAACCTGACGCGGGACGGGTTGCTGCAAGTCGACCGTCTGCTGCATGCGTTCTTCCTGCCCGAGCACACCAATATCCGATATGCGTGAGAAGGCCGCGAACATCAGGGGCAGCGAGACCGGCAATGGCAGCCACCCGGGCGATTTGGACGTACTGATTCTCGGCGGCGGTCCCGCCGGGGCGACCGCCGCAGCCGTGCTGGCCGAACAAGGCCGCAGTGTTCTCGTTATCGAACGCGAGCAGTTTCCTCGCTACAAAGTCGGCGAGTCGTTACTGCCGTATTGCTACTTCCCGTTGGAGCGCATTGGGATGATCGAGAAACTGCGCGACTCCAACTTCGTCAAGAAGTACAGCGTGCAGTTCGCCTCGATGGATGGACGGATTTCGACGCCGTTTTACTTTCACCAGCACTTCGATCACCCCGCCGCGCAGACTTGGCAGGTCGCGCGAAGCGAGTTCGATCAAATGATGCTCCAAAACGCGGCCGAGAAGGGCGCGCGGGTCATGATGGGAGTGACCGCCAAGCGCCTGCTGCTCGAAGACGGTCAATGCGTGGGCCTGATGGTCGAGCGGAATGGCAAGACGTTCCCGCTCCGGGCCCGGGTCATCATCGATTGCGGCGGGCGGCATGGATTCGCCGCCACACAGATGGGTTGGATCGTGCCCGACCCTCACTTGAACAAGGTGGCGATCTGGACCTACTATCGCGGTGCAAGACGGGATGCGGGTTATGACGAGGGTGCCACGACGGTGGCGTACCTTCCGGACAAAGGCTGGTTCTGGTATATCCCCCTAGCCGACGACATTGTCAGTCTAGGTCTCGTTGCCGAGCGGCACTACCTGTACCGCGACGGCAAGGATTTGGAAATGATCCTGGACCGCGAGATCCAGGCGAATCGCTGGATTGCCGAGCATTTGGAGACGGGCCGTCGCTGCGATCCTGTACGGGTGACAGCAGAGTACTCTTACCGTTCGCGCTACTGTGCCGGAGATGGCTTGGTCTTGGCTGGAGACGCGTTCACGTTTCTCGATCCGGTGTTCTCCTCGGGCGTGCTACTTGCGCTCACAAGCGGCGAGCGGGCCGCTCACGCCGTTGATGCCGCCCTGGCTGAGGGCGACGTGAGCGCGGGTCGATTCGCAGCCTACGGAGCGGAATTCTGCCAGGGCCTCGAAGCCATGCGCAAGCTCGTCTACGCCTTCTATGAGGAAGCGTTCAGCTTCGGAAAGCTGCTGCAGAAGTACTCCCACCTGCGTGGCGATCTCACGGACTGCTTGATCGGCAATCTGTCGCAGGACTTCGGACCACTCTTTGAAGCGGTCAAGGAGTTCGCGAGAGTGCCCGCACCGCTTCCATACGGTGGTGCCCCAACCGGAGATCGTGAAGTGGTCGCGGCCAGCGAAACCTGAGTCAGGGCCCTCGCAGTACCGTTTTCGAGCTCCGTCCTACGCTCTTAACCCGATTCCCGGCGTCTTGTCGGGCGGGGGCCGGATATCCGGTGTGGCACGATAGAAGCCCGAGGAAAAGCCCGATGAAGCTTGCCCAGATTCTCCATGAAGGCGTCGTGACGGCCGCGATCCAAGAAGGCCGAGAGTTCCGCTTGATACCTGGCTGCACCGTCGCTGCCCTGTTGGTTGCAGCGGAACGCCAGGGCGTCCCTCTGTCCGATCTCGCAGCCGAGCGGGCAGGGGACACGGTCGTCCGGAGCAAGCCACTAATTCCCCTGCTTCCCGCGGAGGTCTGGGCGTGCGGCTGCACCTATGCGCCGAGCGCGGATTTCCGAGACGGAGAGCTAGGAACCCGCGACGGCATGTACTCTTACGTTCATCGGCCCGAGAATCGCCCGGAGATATTCTTCAAGGGAACTTCTCGCGTTTGCGTTGGGCCGGACGAGGGGATCGGTATCCGCGCCGATTCGACATTCACCGCCCCCGAGCCGGAACTCGGTGTCGTCATCGGAACAAGCGGCAGGATCATGGCCTACACCCTTGGCAACGACGTTTCGGCGTGGGATATCGAGCGCGAGAACGCCCTCTACCTGCCCCAATCGAAAGTCTATGACGCCTGTTGCTCCCTGGGTCCCGTGCTGGTGACTCCCGAAGACCTGCCCCGACCCTACGAGTTGCAGATGAGTTGCACGATCCGTCGCGGCGAGGAAACGACGTTCCACGGAACCGTTTCGACGAACAAGCTTCGGAGGACCTTCGACGAACTCGTCCGGCACCTGACTCTGAGCAACCGCGTGCCGACGCCGACGGTCATCCTGACTGGCACTGGAATCATCGTGGAGCAGGAGGCGGCCCTGCGGCCCGGTGACGTATGTTCAATCCACGTCCCGGAAATAGGAACGCTGTCGAATCCTGCCCAGCAGGTGTAGCTTTCCGCTTACGATGCCGCTGCGGCTTCGATGTCGCGAAACACCCGCAGCGAATTCGAGCCCAGGATCTTTTCGACGTCTCCCGTGCTGAATCCCCGCCGAACCAGTCCTGAGGCGATATTGGGGACCATCGAGATGTCTTCGACGCCCTCCGGGAGTTCCCCTTCGACGCCGTCGAAGTCCGATCCCATGCCGACAGCGTCAATGCCGCCTACGCGCACAGCATGCTCGAAGTGGTCGAGCAAAGTGTCTAGCGATGTCCTGCCGATTGCGGCCAGCTTGGCCTGGGTTCGTGCGTCACTGTCTTCCCCCGGGCCCGGGCTCGGGTTATCGGCTTCCCACTGACGGCTGCGCTGCACATAGTCGTCGTCGAGGAACCTGTTGAAGTAATTGATATGGACCACGCCGCCCGTGTCCGCTGTCGCGCGAATCATCTCGTCGGTCATGTTCCGCTTGTGCGACGCAATGGCTCGAGCTGAAGAGTGCGAGGCGATGATCGGTGCTTGCGATGCCTCGACCACGTCCCAGAACGTTCGATCCGAGACGTGCGAGATGTCCACCATCATGCCCAAGCGATTCATCTCGGCGACAACCTCTCTTCCAAAGTCCGTCAGGCCGCTGTCGTGGTCGCTTCCGGACGAGCCGGCCCACGGGGTCTCCTTCGAATGCGTGAGCGTCAAGTACCGCCCACCGAGAGAGTAGAGGCAGCGCAGGACGGCCAGGGAGGAATTGATCATGTGGCCGCCTTCGATGCCGAGCAGAATTGCGATCCGACCCTCGCTGCGTGCAGTTCGAATATCTTCTGAAGACACAGCCAGCGCTAGGTCGTCGGGATGCAGTTCGACTGTGCTGCGGATGGAATCGATGATCTCCAGCGCCTTTTGCACGGCTTCCAATTCGGTGTTCCTTGTGGCGCTGGTATAGACCGAAAAGAACACGGCCGTGAGGCCCCCGGCACGCATTCTCGGGATATCGACCTCGCCGCGATCGTTTCGCGCTCCCAGATCGAAGCTGCCGTCCCGCAAGAGCATTGGAGTGTCGCAGTGCAGGTCGATCACGAGTGTCCCCCCGGGTTCCTCGGCTGGTTCCGGTTCCGGGACTTGGTTTTCCGCGCATCCGAGTGCCGCGACCGCCATGCCGGATGCCCATCGGCGCCGTGTCAGGTTCATACTGGGATTGTAGACCGTGGATTTGATTGCAGACCGATTCTCCAGTGCCGTGGCCTATGCCAGCGCGCTGCATCGCGGACAGCGCCGCAAGTCCAGCGGGAGTCCCTATCTGTCCCATTTACTGGCGGTTGCTGCCTTGGTGATGGGTGCCGGCGGCGACGAGGACGAGTGCATTGCGGCATTGCTGCACGACGCCGTCGAGGATCAGGGCGGTGCGCCCACTGCGGAAGAGATCCGGCGACGGTTCGGAGACCGCGTCGCGGGCATCGTTCTCGAATGTAGCGAGAAGCGGGAGCCGGGCTGGTCCTGGATCGACCGCAAACGGGATGCCGTGCAGTCTGTCGCCGGAGCGGGTCCGTCGGCGCGGCTGGTCCTGTCGGCCGACAAGCTGCACAATGCGCGTTCGTTGATTTCGGACTACCGCGCAGGCGGCGAGTCGATCTGGGAGCGCTTCCGTGGCAAGCGCGACGGCACGCTGTGGTACTACCGGGCGATGGCGAGTGCAATCGAATCGGCGGGCGGGAGCGCGCTCCAGGGGGATCTGGAAGACGCGGTGAGGGGGCTCGAGCTCGTATCGCGGGCAGGGAGGCAGCCCACTACGTGACACGTTCCAGGAGCGTGTTGGATCCTGCGGTTTCGCGACGTTGCCAACCGCTCGGGACGTGAACGCTCGCGAAGCGGGGCTGATCGGATACGGCAGCCAAGCCCGGCCTGTCGATCTCCTTGGTCCTGCCAATCGCCTGGACCCGTGCGGTCACTGCCTGCGTCTTGCGGCCGGAGTGGCTGTAGCCGTATCGCTGTTCGTGAAAGTCGTCGAAGGCGTCCGCCCCGTCCGCTGGCACGCGGATCTCGTACGACTGCCCCTCGTAGCGCATGTCGAGAGTGCGGACCAGCACGGCGTCGTCGAAGCCCTGTTGCCGCATGTCTTCTCGTGCTCTGTCTTCGAGGTCGGCGAACGCTCCGGCAGGATCCTCGTTGAGCACGCTTCGCGAGAAGTCGCGCACGCAATCGGCAACAAGCATGCCCATTGCTGACAGCACGCCGGCGTGGGCAGGTACCACAACTCGTGGGATTTCCAGGCTGTCGGCGAGTTCGCAGGCGTGCAGCGGGCCGGCCCCGCCAAAGCAGATCATGGAATAGTCCCGTGGATTGTGGCCTCGTTCGACGGACACGGAACGAATTGCCCGCTCCATCTTGGCATTCGCGGCTCGGATGACCGCGTGCGCCAATTCATTGACATCCACTCCCGCCTTTCCCGCGAGGCGCGCGGCGATTTCGTGCGTCCGGTCAGCGTCCAGCTGAATCGTACCTTCTAGGAACGACCCCGATACGATGCGTCCTAGCAGCAGGTTTGCGTCGGTTACCGTTAGTTCCGTCCCCGTCCCGTAGCAGATCGGTCCCGGAACGGCGCCTGCAGAGCGCGGTCCCACCCGCAAGGCGGCCCCTTCGTCGAAGTATGCGATGGAGCCGCCCCCGGCACCGATGCTTTTAATGTCAAGCATCGGCACTCGTATGGGAACACCTCCGGCCTCGCCTTCGGTGGTATACGGGAGCTCGCCATCGAAGAGCGCCACGTCGGTCGACGTGCCTCCCATGTCGAAGCTGATGAACTTTTCAATCCCTAGGAAACGGGCGACCTCAGCGGCGCCGACAATGCCGCCTGCAGGCCCTGAAAGCACCGTTCGTGCCGCTTGTTCCGAGGCTTCCTCGGCCGAAATTGACCCGCCATTCGATTGGAATACCCGCAGCCTCGTACCCGGCAGGCTTCTCTGCAGCGTTTGGATATATCCCCGCATCAGCGGCGAGACGTAGGCGTTGACGACTGTGGTTGAAGCACGCTCGTATTCGCGGAATTCCGGCAGGATCTCGCTCGATAGCGAGACCGAATACCCGGCGTTACGGAGCGCCTGCCCGACCCTCTGCTCGTGTTCGGGATTGGCATAGCTGTGAAGCAAGCACACCGCGACCGAATCGACTGCCCCTACCTTCTCGACGAGCGCCTCGACGTCGCCTTCCGAGAGCGGATCCAGGACGGTCCCGTCGTGGAGGATGCGCTCGGAGATGCCGAATTTCTTGCCGGCTTGCACTAGGCCGGGTCGCTCGGGGGGACTCCAGTCGTAAAGGTGCGCCCGGTTCTGGCGAGCCAGTTCGAGCAGATCCTCGAATCCGCTAGTGGTGACGAATGCTGTCCGAGCCCCGTTGCGCTGGAGCAGGGCGTTCGTGGCGACCGTGGAGCCGTGTACGACTTCCTTGGCGGCAAAATGACTCAGGCCGCTCCGAATTGCCCGAGCGGGATCGTCGGGAGTGGACCGCACCTTCAGGCTGCGGAGGCGGGAACCGTCCCATGCGATCAGGTCGGTGAAAGTGCCGCCGCTGTCAACTCCGATGCGCATAAGGGCGCGGACTCAACCCGCCGGGCAGGCCCCGTCAATTCAATGGTCCAGTGTACCTGTGGAGCACCGGTACCGGTGTGCTCGGCCGTTCCGGGCCGCGGCATTCGTCAGTGCGAACCGCCGCAAGACGAGTTGGTGCCGCTATCGCAAGACGCTTCGATGAGTTCTCTCAGAACGGCGGTGTTGATGTCGGCAAGCTTGCGGACGTAGAGGCAGGACTTGCCTCTCGTGTGCTTGCCCAGTGCTGCGAGCCTCTCCTCTTGCGCGTCCAAGTCGAGCATCAGGTAAAGCGAGATTGCGGTTTTTCGCGGCGAGAATCCCGAGCGGAACCAAGTGCCTGAGCGGCCGCTCGCGTACCGGTAGTCGTAGGTGCCGAATCCCACAATACTCGGCCCCCACATCCGGGGAGCCTCCCCGGAAATGGCCTGCATCATGTCCAGCAGTGCCACGCAATCCTCACGTCGCGCCCGGTCCGGGATCGAGTCGACAAGTTCCCTTGCGCTTGCGTCGGTCGGTCGTGTCTTGAGTTCGGCCACCGGCCCATTATCACTTGCCTTCGTCGAGTTGCGGGTCGGTGAGGGTAACTCAGTTACGCCCATCCTCGCCAGAATGACTTGGGGCTCCTCATTCCATGACGGATCGGGTGGTATCTCACTACCGCATCCTCGAACTTCTTGGCGAGGGAGGAATGGGAGTGGTTTACAAGGCCGAGGACACGCGGCTCAAACGGACCGTCGCCCTGAAGTTCCTGTCCAAGGACGTCACGGGGACGGGCGAACATACCGAACGGTTCCTGCGCGAGGCCCAGGCCGCCGCGGCGCTCGACCATCCCAACATCTGCACGGTTTACGAAATCAACGAAGTGGACGGTGAGACGTTCCTCGCGATGGCCTATCTGGAGGGGCAAGCGCTTGACGAGCGCATCCAGCGTGGCCCCCTGTCGCTCGAGACGGTATACGAGATCGGCAAGCAGGCGGCGGAGGGTCTGGCTGCTGCGCACAGCGCGGGCGTGGTGCATCGCGACATCAAGTCGTCCAACATCATGATCAGCGAGGATCGGAACGGGCGTCCGTTGGTCAAGCTCATGGACTTCGGCTTGGCCCAAGTATCCGGCGCCTCGAAGCTGACCAAGATGGACTCCCGTATGGGAACGGCCGCCTATATGTCTCCGGAGCAGACGCTTGGCGAAGAGGTCGGCCCTCCCAGCGACCTGTGGTCGCTCGGCGTGGTGATGTACGAAGCGGTCGTAGGCGAATTGCCGTTCAAGGGACATTACGAGCAAGCGGTTCTCTACGGAATCCTGAACGAAGATCCGATGCCGTTGACATCCATGCGTTCGCGCGTTCCGATGGAACTCGAATGGATTGTGGAGAAGTGCCTCGCGAAGGATCCCAGCGATCGCTACCAGGACGCACGCGAACTTGTTGTCGACCTGGAAATGCTTCAGCGTCGCGCGGCTTCCGGTCGAACCTCGATTCGGCGCATCGACGAGTCTGGCGAGGTTTCGCAGGAGGGTGGGCAGAACGCCACCTCGCATGCGAGCGGCGGGCGGGTCCGGCCTTCCGAGCAGCGAGTTCAGCAGCGGCGGGCAATCTCCGGATCCTTTCTCGTTAGCCGGCTCAGGAGATTCGCGCCGGTTGCCGCCATTGTCGTAGGCCTTGCGGTCGCATTCGCGGGCGGTGTGTTCTTCCCAGCTGGCGGTGATCAGCAGGTTAGCCAGCTAAGGCGGTTCACGTTGAGGCCAGGCGACGCCGTCTCGAGCGGGCAGGGCATCGGTGGCTTGGCCATGTCCCCGGACGGCCGCAACATTGCTTTCAGTACCACGGGATCGAGCGGATCCCTTTGGTTGCAACCTCTTGACCGGCACGAGCCGATCGAGATCGAGGGTACGAACGGGGCACGGGACCTGTTCTGGTCGCCGGACAGCGGCACTATCGGATTCACGACAAGCAGGACGATCGGAAAGGTCGCCCTGCGGGGTCTCGCGGTGACCACGCTGGTTGACGAAGGTGACTTCGCGTTCGCTCAAGGGACGTGGACAGCAGAGGGCCAATCAATCGTCTACTGTTCGATGGGCCGGCCGCCCATGCGTGTCTCGGCGCTTGGAGGTGTGCCGCGACCGCTCTTCAGTGCAGCGACGCAACGATTTGCCGGCATTACCGATCCTTCCTTCATCCCCATTCCTGACGGTCGCCAAGTATTTGTCTACTCCGAGCGGACGCGCGAAGGGTCCGCGGTAATGGCGCGGTTCGTGTCAGACGACGAAGTCGGTGAGCCCGTGCGCCTTGTGGAAGGCCATTCTCCGGCTTGGGCGCCTAGCGGACATCTGCTGTTTCAGCCGGAGTCAATGACGGCGGCACTGTGGGCGATCGAGTTCTTTCCTGAGCAACTCGAGACGCGGGGCGAGCCGTTCATCGTAGCCCAGGACGGCAGCAATCCTTCGTTATCGTCCGATGGAACGCTGGTCTACATGGACAACCCTTTCGCGGGCGAAAGGCAGCTTGTCTGGATCGGCCGCAACGGCGAGTTGGTCGGCGAAATCGGGAAACCGCAACCTTGGATCATTGGTCCGCGGCTATCACCGACCGGCGACAGGGTGCTCGCGACAGGGGGTAACGGGCGCAACTTTGACTTGTGGGTCCACGAGTCCGGCCGGCCGGTCCTGAGCCGCCTCACATTCGACGATACCGACGAGAGCGGAGCGGTATGGGCACCTGATGGCCAGCGTGTCGCCTTCACGCAGCGCGGTTCGCCGGACTTGAAGCTGGCAAGTGTCGGCGGCGGGAATCCTGGCAGTAAGATCTTCACATTCGATGGAGGGGGTGCGAGCCCACTGGACTGGTCGCGCGATGGTCGTTATATCCTTTTCCAACGCCGACTTCCGCCCGCAGCCGGAGGTCCTCCGCAAGCTGGCCCGAGCGGATCGGCGCAGCCGCTTCAGAAAGCCGGCGACGGTGCACGAACCTCTCCGGTCGAGATCGGATACCTTGAGCAAGTTGGGGATTCTTGGGAAGCGCGCAATTTCCTCCCGCCAGCACCGTTCATTGTCGATGACGCCGTGTTTTCTCCGAACGGGCGCTTCGTCGCTTACGAAAGTAACGAATCCGGAGATTTCGAGGTTTACGTCAAGCCGTTCCCCGAGGGCGAGCAACGCTGGCAGATTACGACCTCGGGGGGACGGCTTGCGCGATGGAGCAGTGATGGAACGGAACTGTACTTCATTCGCGAAGACACGCTCTATGAAGTCGCTGTGGAGACTCGCAACGAGTTTCAGGCCGGGGAGGCGGTGCCACAGTTCTCTCGGCAGAGCTTGCTCGGGATGCGACGTTTTCCGACATACGATGTTGGACCTCCCGGTAATTTCGTCGTGGTTTCACAAGCGGGAGAACAGCGCGAGTCCGCGATTCGCATCGTACTGAACTGGGTTGAAGAATTTCGCGTGCAGTAGGATTTGCACAGCATCCACTCTGGCACGTCGACACGTTCGCGATCTGGCCGTTTGCCAGTCGATCTCGAGTGGACCCTCGCGGCCAGGAACACGCGGTAGCCGGGGGGATTCAGTCCAGTCTCACGTCTTCGCTACTGGTTTGCCGAGACCGCACTCCGATCCTGATCGGTTCGCCGAGCTCGTGCGGTTGGGTGCCGAGTACCTTCACGTCGAGCAGCGCCTTGAAGCGGGCGCCGTATTCCCTGAGTTCCGGCCCGTAGGCGACCCGCCCCGAGGGGTCTTTCGCGCAATAGGCGACAACATCCAGGCCGAAGTGCAGGCCCAAGTAGACGGCTCGCGCCGCGTGGGATCGCTGGGAAATGACCGTGAACGACTTCTGCCCCATCACCTTGTCGGCCCTGACGACCGAGTCAAGCGTCCGTAACCCAGCCTTGTCCTCTGTGATGAAGCCTTCGGGAACCAGCCTGGCGATGAGATCCTTCTTCATTGCATCCGGCTCGTTGTAATACGGGCTAGGGTTCGAGCCGCTGACGATGATGTGATCGATCTTACTTCCGTGAAAGGCCGCTGCCGCTGCGTCCATGCGGGCGGTATAGAACTCATTCTGGACGCCGTCACTACTCCATCGGGACGTGCCCAGGACCAGTCCGACGTTGCGATGGGGCAGGCTCGCAACGTCCGTGTAGAGGCGCGGGCTAGCCGAAGAATCGATATGGCGGCTGACAGCCCACACGGCAATTACAAGGCCGGCTGCCGCCACAGCGGCTGAGGTACAGCCAGCAATCACGATCTTGCGGGCTGCACTTCTCGTCCGCATGACAAGCGCATGGGCAAGTGTTCCCGTCTGCGCCTCGTACATTGTCGCAGAAACAATGCTGTTGTCACTGTCGAGCGTGAGGTCACAAATACAGGTGGTCATGGCGGCTGCTGCGCCTGTAGAATCGGGCCATGCGAGTCACTTGTGCCTTTGCGATCTGCGCGACTATGGCGGCATGCGGGGGCAGCCCCTTTGGCGCTGAGCCTGGCGATCGCCCTCCGAACTTCCTGGTTCTCTTGGTTGACGATCTTGGCTGGACTGATCTCGGTTGCTACGGCAGTGACTTCTACGAGACCCCGAACATCGATCGGCTTGCCATGGATGGAGTTCGATTCTCGCACGGTTACGCGGCCTGCACGGTGTGCTCGCCAACGCGCGCAGCCCTGTTGACGGGGCAATATCCGGGCCGGACAAACGTGACGGACTGGATCCCCGGACACCAACGCCCGGACGGTCAGCTGCGTCCGCCTGACTGGACGATGAAGCTTGAGCACCACCACACCACGCTGGCCGAAGCCTTGGGCGCTGCCGGCTATCGCACTGCGCACGTAGGGAAATGGCACTTGATGCCGCGTCTCGAGCCCGAAGTCATGATGGACTTCGCTCCGGAGCGCCACGGGTTCGAGCGCAACATCGCCGGGAATGAATGGGGAGCCCCCGCGAGCTACTTCCATCCATACGCGCGCCCTGGACGAAAGGTCTATCCGCTACCGCCCGGAGGCGTCGAGGGCGACTACCTGACGGACCGCCTGACCGACGAGGCCCTAACGATTCTGGAAGACTATCGCGACGAGCCGTTCTTGCTGTATTTCCCTTACTACACAGTCCACACGCCGATTCAGGCCAAGCCCGAGGACCTTCAGCGCTTCGAGTCGCGGGTAGATCCGGCCAAGCGCCATAGGAACCCCGCATATGCGGCGATGCTAGCCGCGTTGGATCGCAGCGTGGGCCGCTTGCGCGTCAAGCTCGATGAGCTGGAAATCGCCGACAAGACTGTGATTGTCTTCACTGGGGACAACGGCGGGCTGGACAGGCCAGGCCGCGACGGGCGCATGGGGAACCCGACCGAGAACGAGCCGTTGCGTGCTGGCAAGGGCTCGGCGTACGAGGGTGGCGTGCGCACCCCAACAATCTATTTCTGGCCTGGCGTGACGCCCGCAGGAGTGGTAAGCGCCGAACCCGTGATCACGGTTGATGTCTATCCAACTGTGCTGGATATCGCCGGAGTCGAGGGCGATGCCGCTCACAATGCATCCGTTGACGGAGTTAGCCTGGCGAGCGTCCTGCGAAACCCGGATGCACGGCTGGGCCGCGAGGCGATCTACTGGCACTACCCGCACTACCACGCCGGTGGCGCGACCCCTCATTCCGCGATCAGGGACGGCGATTGGCGGCTAGTCCACTTCTACGAGGACGGGCGGGCTGAACTCTACAATCTCGCCGAGGATGTGGGGGAAGAGCGTGACATGGCTTCGGAACTGCCTGACAAGGCCGCAGAACTTCTTGCCAAGCTCGACGCCTGGCGCTCAGAGGTCGGGGCGCAGGAGCCGCTTCCCAATCCAAACGCGAAGTGAGGGGCTCGCAGGCCGTCAGCGGCTGTGAACTCGGACGTGGTCCCGGCGGATCGCGGCTAGATTGACCGCGCCAACCTGGACCATGTCCTGGGCGAGCTCGGACTGGAGCATTTCAAGGATCTTCTGGACGCCCTGCGCGCCGTAAGCGGAAAGACCCCAAAGAGCCGGTCGGCACACCAGGGCTGCTGTGGCTCCCAAGGCGATTGCCTTCAGCACGTCACTGCCTCGACGGAATCCGCCATCCACAAGAATCGGGATTCGGCCTTCCACGGCCTCGGCCACCTCTGGCAGGATGCTGACTGGCTCCGCTACGCCCGCAGCCTGCGATGTCCCGTGGTTGGATAGCGCGATTCCTGCGATACCGCGCTCGGCTGCGATGCGCGCCTCGCTCGGTCCCATTAGCCCCTTGAGTACGAGCGGAAGGTCGACTGAATCCCGCAGGCGTTCGATTCGGTCCCATGTGTAACGGACCGGCGCGCCGTTTGACCATTCGCGCCCCGGCCGAAGGGCAGATCCGCGACCGGTGTCTCCCAGGGTAAGGCAGAGCGCTCTGCAACCGGCGGCCTCGGCCTCTTGGGCTCGACCGATGACCGCGTCCAGGTCGTTATTCGGATAGAGCTGGCGCCAAGCTCCTGGCGCGACACCGACTGACTCGGCGAGCGCAACCCCGCTGCGCTCGGCAGTTACGATCACTGCCTTGGCGGCGGCTGCGCCTTGGGCGTTGGCACGTTCGCCGTCAGGATGGAATCGAGTCTGGCGGGAAGCTGGGCCCACAAGGATCGGAGCGAGCATCTGCTGGCCGAACAGATTCAGGGTGAGATCTAGATCCAGCGTCTGGACCATCATGCGCGGCCGGAACGTGATGCGTTCGAGCGCACTGCGGTCGCCACCAGCAATGCGGGCGAATGTCTCGGCATTCAACTTGCGTTGGGCCATTGGCTCGAATTCAGGGACGTTCGCGAACGCGTCGAGCGGGGTAATGCGGCCGGTCGGCTCCCCTTCGAGCTTCGGCGAGGCTTGGGCGAGCAGGCACGGAGACCCAGCCAGGAGCCCGGCGAAGCTTGCCAGCGCCCTCCTTCGGCCTATCCCGGAGCGGATCACGGGAAGTCAGTCCTCACAATCGAGGGGCTGGCTTCCGCTAGGCTCGCCGTCCCGCAGCGTGTCATGGCTTCCTTCAGTTCGGCCTGCACGATCTCGAGCACTCTTGTCACGCCCGGGGCCCCGAACGATCCCAGCCCCCAGCGGGGGACGCGACCCAGGCAAACGGCAGAAGCTCCGAGCGCCAAGCCCTTGAGAACGTCGCTGCCGCGACGGAAACCACTGTCGACCAGTACCGGAATGCGCCCCCGCACGGCCGCAACGATTTCAGGCAGCACCTCGAGGCTGGACGGCGTGTAATCCAGCGTGCGTCCCCCGTGGTTGGACACGATGATCCCGTCCAGACCGTGCTCGATCGCAAGCAGAGCATCTTCCCGGGTCAGTATGCCCTTGGCGAGCATCGGCACTTCCACCATGGTCCGCAGGTCTTCGAAGAGCCGCCATTCGTACCACATCCGCCTCGACGTGAAACGGTAACGTCCGTCCTTGCCGCTATAAAGGGGCGGCCTCTGCGGTCTCAGCGAGAGATGGCGATCATGCACTGCGCGGTCGTAGAAAGACGCCTGCTGGTCAACTGTGACGACGACCGCCCCGCACCCTGCGTTCTGGGCGGCTACCAACGGCTCTCGATTCTGCTGCAGTTCCGAGCGCGGGTACAGCTGGAACCAAAGCGGCCCGCCGTCAGCCTTTGCGATGTCCGCAAATGACATGCTGGCCACGTGGCTGACGATCATTGGCGTTTCGGAAGCCTTCGTGCAGCCAGCGTATGTCGCCTCTTCCTTGTCGGGGTGCAGCGCCTCATGGCCCGCGGACGGGGCCAGCATGATCGGGAATTGGAGCGGTGTCCCGAGTATTTCCGAATTCGTTTCCGGCGGTCCCGGCCCGCCGACCACGCGGGGAACCAGATCGACCCAGTCGAACGCGTCCCGGTTGCGTCGCAAGGTGAATTCGCTCCCGCCCCCGCGGGCGGTGTAGTTGTACGTCGCCCGGTCCAGTCGTTCGTAGGCGGCGGCCTCGAAATCAAACACATCCCGCATCTCATCAAGGCCGCCCACTCTGCTGTGGTCTCGAAAGATATCCTGCTGCCCGTGCAGGCTCTCGATTCCCGTGATGAACGCAGCCAGCCCAGCCAGCGCCTTTCTCCGGCTTACGCTTCCTTGCCAGCGGGATTCCCGTTCCGTCATGCAGAATCGACCTCGAACCGATTTCGACGGCACGATTGTACAAGAGCCGCCTGGGCGCCCCGGGTCCTACTCGGCACTGTCGAAACGGTCCAGAAAAACCCGAGCGTACGCGCGGCCCGCTTGCAGCATCCCTTCCGTGTTGGCATGGATGTTTCCCGGATGCCTGGGCAGTTCGCGCAGGACAACAGGCGCGGAGTTGGGGATGTGTTTGGGGGCGTCCGTCTGCGCCACGAGCACTTGCCAGGCGCCGGGTCGTGCTCCCTCGGACTCGAGTGTCGCCGGATCCACACCGTCGAGGTTGTCCGGAATGCCGTCCCTGCGACCGGTGCCGATCAGGACAGGCAGGTCCGCGACGCCCAGATCGCGCCTCAAGGCCGCGGTTAGTTTCGCCAGGTTTTCCGCGTAGCGGGAAGCCGCTCGAGGGTCCCGCATGTCCTTGGCCCCCTGCAGCCAGAGGAATCCCCGAATCTGGACCTGTTCCGATTCCTGAGCTGCCAGTGCCTTGCCGACAAGCTTCTTGTAGAGCGGACCCTTGGCGGCGTCTCCCGTGATATCGGCATCACTCTCGTTCCATTCCGGAGCCCAGGCCATGATTCCGGTGCCACCGACAGCTTGCTTCACGATCCCGATCCTCTTGCCTGGCCATGCTGCCGCCATGGCGTGAGCGAAGCCGATTTCCGGGCCGAAAGTAAACTCGTTGATGCCCCACCGGGTGCGCTGGGCGCTCGACGGTCTCTTGCGCGGCTTGAGCGGCTGCCACGCTCCGTCCTCGAACATCCAGAGCCGCTTGTCATGGCCGAACCGCGCCGCGCTGTCCAGTTCCAGACTGTTGCCCCAGCCGACCATGTTGGACTGCCCAGAGAGGACAAACACCTGCAACGGCCCGGACGGCACGCGCTGGCCGTACACCTCGATCCAATCCAGCCTCGAACACGCTCGGCTCCGGCCACCTGGGGCAAGGTCGGTGAATCCGACCGAGCGGACGCGTGTCAGGTCCGGGGCGGGGGCCCAAGGCCCCTCGGTGACTGTGCGAATATCCAGTCGCCGCCAACGTGTGCTCGAGAAGGCGAATTCGCTGATTCGCCACTGGTCGGAAGCCGGGTCTGCGTGGTCGCTCACCAGCCATTGGCCGCCTTCCAGTTCCAGGACAGCACGCAGCGCGCGGAATCCCGATTGGCGGCTGCGCCACCGCACCGTTGCCGTGCCGGCAAGGTCCATCAGCCCGCCGTCGGAGAGCGAGAGGCTGACAGCCCAGGGGTCCTGGGCGAGCCCTGACCAAACGTAGTGCGGATCCCATTCCCGGGCGTCGTGGAAGCTCTTCTTCACGAGCGGCGGGCCTTCGCCATGGATCCCCACGTTCAGATCGGGGTTTGCGACATCGCGTTGCGACAGGGGAATTGCCGGGGGCGTGGCGGTCCAATCCTCGCGGAACAGCAGCGGCGGTTGCCCGATGTCCGCCGCCTGGAGCCAGGAGGATGCGATCCAGACTGTGCAGATCCAGCGCTTCATCGCCACAAGCATACCCGAGCGCACGGTCATTTGTTCCTCAAGTCGGGCGTTGCAGTACAATCGGCGCCATATGAGACTGGGAATGCTCGCGCCGGCAGCGATGGCAGCCGGGTTGATCCTGCTGGGGCAAGTCGACCGTCTTGCCGAAGCCGAGCCGGGCGCGCAGGATCCGGCCGACATCCGGATTGAGTACCGCCCAGGTGCATATATGCCCGCTGGGTTCCCTCTCGAAGGCAGCGTGAAGTTGCTGTCGACGCCCGTGGTCCAGGCAGGCGAGCGGCACAGGATCCGCGTCGAATACACAGTGGGAAAGGCGGGCGTCAAGCAGGGCGAGGCGCTCGATATCTGGAAGCACTTCACTAGCGATGTCGAAGAATTCCAGGTCGAAGATCCGGCCAAGGCTGCGTACTTCGCGGTCGAAACGACCGCTCCCGGCGCAACGCTGAAGGCCAGATCGTACCCAAATCTAGTGCAGCGCAACACGCCGAACGTATTCCCGTACCGCAAGACGGCGGGTGCCGTACTGGAAAGCGGGTCCCTGAGACCCGGCGACAAGGTGTACTTCGATCTCGGCGGTGCGCGAGGGGTTCGCATGCAGCACTATGCTGAGAATCTCTTCAATTTTCGAGTCGTGATCCTCAAAGAGGACCAGCAGGTTCGCGACTACGGTGGCGATGCGTTTCTCAAGGTGGTGGGAGGTCCCGCGTCCAAGCTCCGCGTGCATGCGCCGTCATTTGTGGCTTTGGGCGAGCGGTTTAGCGTCGAGGTCATTCCAAGCGATTCATGGGGATCACTGGCGCGAGACTATCAAGGGCTGGATCTCGATTTCAACGTTCCCGGACTGGGCGCGAGTAGTTTCGAGTACGATCCATCGCTACTGCATTACGTCGCGGCGAATGTCGTGGCGAACCAAGAGGGTGTCCACCGACTCGAAGTCCGCAGCCGGGACGGGCGATTGCGGGGGACAAGCAATCCGATCCGCGTGGAGAAGCATCCCAAGCGCAGGGTGTACTACGGTGACCTCCATCAGCACACATACCTGCACGACGGCCGGGGCACATACGAAGAGCTCTACCTCCATGCGCGGCGCAACGGTTTGCTCGACTTCGGGTCATTGACACCGCACCACATGGGGCTGGGCGTCAGCGGGCCGATCTACCACTTCGACAAGTTCAGCGATCCGAGGGACAACTGGCCCGACATGATCCGTGCCAACAAACGGCTGAACGGATGGAAGGGCTTCGTGACAATCCTTGGATACGAGTACAGCGTCGGCACGAACCTTGGGGGCCACCACAACGTGTTCTACAACGCTGACGAGGCCCCGACGACAATGCAACTCGATCCTCGCCAGAACCGCGCGGATGTCGGTCGCATGATGGACCTGCTGGAACGTTCCGAAGCACCCGCGATGGTGATTCCGCACATAGGCGGAGGGCCACCCAACTGGAATCACAGGACCGATCCTCGGATCGAGCGAGGCTTCGAGATTGCCTCGGTTCACGGGGTATTCGAAGAGTCTTGGCAGGAGCACCTCAAGGCGGGCCTGCGGCTCGCTGCCACGGCGTCGAGCGACAACCACACCGTCGGATTCGGGAATTCCTACCCGGGCTTGATTTACACGATGACCAATCCGCTGACCGGCGTGTTTGCATACGGCAAGACCCGCGACGCGATCTGGAACGGTCTGTACGAGCGACGCACCTTTGGTGTCACCGGCAACGAGAGAATCTTGATGGAGTTCAGTGTGAACGGCGAGCCCATGGGAGGCGAGATCTCGGCGGCGCAGCACGAAACGGCCCGGGTCAAGGCGCGCGTTTCAGGGACCGAGCCCCTTACGCGCCTGGAACTACTGAAGAATGGGCGCGTCATTCACGCAGCCCACCCGGCACGCAACAGGGGGGCTCTCGCGAGGGTGTACTGGGGGGACAACATCTATCAGCGTCGTGCCAACGTCGGCCTTGCTGAGGGCTCGATGACCGCGCAGTCCGGCGCGTTGAAGCTGGAGCGAGTCCTGCATCGCGATCAGGAATTCGAATGGATGCGCCAAGAGGGCGACGGGGTCCGTTGGCGCGCGGCGACGACATCGAATGATCGAGACGGCATGCTGGTGCGTCTCGAAGGGGCCGAGGGATCGCTTGACTTCAAGTTGGAGGACCCCAGTCTCGGAACGATCCAGGTATCGGTTCCCCTCGACGACTTGCGCCGTGACGGCTATTACCGATGGAGCGGTCCTGGCGAGCGGCCACTGCAACACAGGTATCTCGAGATGATGGGAGTCGAGGTGACGTTCGAGGTCGTGTGCGAACTGGTCAATGCCGAAGGCGCGATGGATTTCGAATTCGAGTACGAGGACCTTGAGGGGCCCAAGCCGGGCGACTACTACTATCTGAGAATGGAGCAGCTCGACACCAACAAGGGCTGGGCGAGCCCGGTCTGGGTCAACTAGCTGCCAGCTGGCTCGTTCTCGGGCGCCAGGAACTCGAAATCGCAGCCCAGGTGAGCTTGCGTGACATGCTCCTGGAAGAGCTTGCCGTAGCCACGCCGGTAGTGCGGGGCTTGGGGCGGAAGCTCGGCGAGCCGTCGCTGGATCTCGCGGTCTTCCAGGCGCAGGTCAATCCGTCGGGCGGGGACATCCAATTCGATCTCGTCTCCCGTCTGGACCGCGGCAAGCGGGCCGCCAATGGCCGATTCGGGCGACACATGCAGCACATCGGTACCGAAGCTGGTTCCGCTCATGCGGGCGTCGGACACGCGCACGATGTCGTTGATTCCGGCCCGGAGTAGTTTTGCAGGGATCGGCAGGTGCCCCCACTCGGGGAAACCCGGCCCGCCAAGCGGCCCGGCATTCTTGAGGACCATCACCGTGTTCTCGTTCACCTCGAGGTCGTCGTCGTCGACGCAGGCGCGGAGCGTCTCGTACCGTTCGAACACGAGCGCTTTCCCGCGGTGGCGCAAGAGGTGGGGCGAGGCGGCGGTCTGCTTGATGACGGCGCCGTTCGGCGCAAGATTGCCGTAGAGGACGGCAGTGCCCCCCTCAGCATTGAGGGGCGCATCCAAAGACCGGATCAAGTCGCGGTTACGGATTTCTATGCTTTCCAAGTGTTCCGCCACAGTTCGTCCGCTGACCGTGAGCGCATCGCCGTGCAGCAGTGGCAAGAGCTCTTTCATCACGCACGGCAGGCCCCCCGCGTAATAGAAGTCCTCCATCAGGTACTGACCGGAAGGCTTGATGTCGGCGATGTGCGGAGTCTGTCTCGAGATACGGTCGAAGTCGTTCAGCGACAGCGGGACGCCAGCCCGGCCCGCGATTGCGAGTAGATGCACCACGGCATTGGTCGACCCACCGATCGCCATGTCGGCGCGAATGGCGTTCTCGAAGGCTTCCCGGGTGAGGATCCGGGAGGGCTTGAGATCCTCCCCGACCATCTCCACGATCCGCCGGCCGCTTGACTCGGCGAACTGGTAGCGCCTCGAATCGACTGCCGGGATCGCCGCGCCGCCGGACAGCATCATGCCGAGTGCCTCGGCCATCGACGCCATGGTTGACGCGGTGCCCATCACGGTGCAGTGGCCGGCGCTGCGTGATATGCAGCCCTCCACCTCGGCCCATTCTTCCTCGCCGATCCGGCCCGCTCGGAGGTCTTCGAAGAGCTTCCGCCCGTCCGTGCCCGACCCGAGCGGCTCGCCATGCCAGCGCCCCGACAGCATCGGGCCGCCGGTTACCATGATCGCCGGGATGTCGGCGGACGCGGCCCCCATCAACTGAGCGGGAGTGGTCTTGTCGCAGCCGCAGAGCAGCACTACTCCGTCGATCGGATTCGCCGTGATCGATTCCTCGACATCCATTGACATGAGGTTGCGAAAGAGCATCGTGGTCGGCTTCATGAACATTTCGCCGAGCGAAATGGTGGGGAATTCGAGCGGCACTCCGCCAGCCGCCCACACGCCGCGCTTGACCGCCTCGGCAACCTGGCGCAGGTGGGCGTTGCAGTTCGTCAACTCGGACCAGGAGTTGCAGATTCCAATGACCGGCCTGCCGTCGAAAGCGGTATCGCCCAAGCCTTCCGACCGGAGCCAGGCGCGGCGGGCAAGGTGCTCGTACTGGTCTCCATGGAACCAAGCGTTGCTGCGGAGTGTCTTCGGGTCGCGCATGAACGAACAAACATAGCACCGCGCAAGCCGGAGGCAGGCTGCATCCTCGGGAGGGGGTAGGCCGCGAGCGCCGCGTCAAGGCACTCTTAGGTCAATCGACCGACTGCTTCCTGCTTCGATCGGGACTGGTCGGCTCGTCGCAGGTGCTCTACCAGCGACCCGAATGCGCTAATGTAATCTGTCTCGTCAGTGTTCGTATCGCAACGTCGACGAGCGAGACCGCAACGCGGGTGGCGATGGGCTGGAATGGTCACTTGGCGGTGCAATGCTTGCCGAGCAGCTGGGAGAGTCTTGATGGCGGGATGGGAGCATTTGGGGCGTGAAGACCTTAGGCGCGGCTGACATCGTGCGTTCGCTGCCAATGACCAAGGCAGTGGATGCGATGCGGGAGGCATTCGCGGCTCATGCCGAAGGACGGATCCAATCGCCGGCCAGATCGGTCTTGCACACAGGGGGCATGCGCGGGGCAACGCTGGTCATGCCTGCGGCGCTTGAGTCTGGCGAGAGTCCACTTGCCGTTGTGAAGGTTGTGTCGGTACGCTGGTCATGCCTGCGGCGCTTGAGTTCCCGGACAACAAGCCACAAGGCTTGCGGTCGATTCACGGGACAGTGCTGGCGATTGATGCTTCGACGGGGGCTCCTCTCGCACTGCTGGATGGCGCGACCCTGACAGCCATTCGAACGGCCGCTGCCTGCGGCCTAGCTACGGATCTGCTGGCGCGCCCGGATAGCAGAGTTCTGGCGGTGTTCGGAAGCGGAGTGCACGCACGGACGCAGGTCAGCGCGGTTTGCGCGGTGAGGCCGATCGATGAAGTCAGGATCTTCAATCCAAACATGCAGTCGGCCCGGGCGATGGCAAGAGAGCTCTCAAGTCAACCGATTTCGGGCGGATATCGATCCGTGGGCAGTTCGCGCGAGGCCCTGGACGGCGCTGACATAGCGTGCGCAGCGACGACCTCGCCCGTGCCAGTGTTCCAGGACACCGAGGTGCCAGCAGGGATCCACATCAACGCGATCGGTTCATTCCACGTCATCGACCGGGAAGTCCCCGGCCCGACCGTGGCGCGGGCACGGGTTGTCGTGGACGACTTCGAATCCGCGCTGGAAGAAGCCGGGGACATTCTCATTCCAATGGCAGAGGGGCTGTTCGGCAAGGAGCATATCCACTGCGATCTCGGAAGCTTGGTTAAGGGGCTTAGCCCCGGTCGCGGGTCGAATACAGAGGTGACCTTCTTCAAGTCGGTGGGCATCGCGGCCCAGGATGTCGTCGCCACGCAGGCTGTGTTGCAGGAGGCCGCGAAACTGGGGCTCGGCGAGCGGATCGACTGGTAGACCTACTCGATCACTAGAACAGGCTCGCCGAGCACATCAAAGCGCGGTTCAAGCCCCAATCCGGGTGAACTCGGGGCCGCCAGGCGGCCGTGCTTGCGGCGTGGCGGGTTCCTGGCGGTGCTGACCGTGACATAGCTGTTGAAGTCCGTCGAAGTGAATAGGAACCGCGGGGGCGTGCTGTGAGCTAAATGGGCGATTGCGGCTGTCGCGAAATCGCCGCCCCATGTATCCTCGATCGTCATGGCGATTCCTAGCGAAACGCAAAGATCTCGGACCTGGCAAGCCTTGGTGATGCCGCCGAGCTTGCTGATCTTCAAATTGATTACGTCCATTGCGTTATCGTTGTGGGCCCTGAGCAAGGTGTCGATGCTGGTGATCGACTCGTCGAGCACGAATGGATGATGGGTGCTCGCACGGATTGATCGGCACTCCTCGTAGGACAGGCAGGGCTGCTCGATGTATAGGTCAATGTCTTGCACTGCGGCTATCACTCGCCTTGCATCGTGCATCAGCCAGCCGGTATTGGCATCGGCGATCAGCCGGTCTTCGTGGCCTACCATCGACGCAACGGCCCGAATGCGCTCTATGTCGTCTGAGGGGTCGGCACCCACCTTGAGCTGGAATCGGGTGTAGCCGTCCGCACGGTGGGTCGCGACAAGGTCAGCCATCTTTTCGGGACGTTCCTGCGAGATTGCTCGGTACAAGACGAAGTCATCGGAGTACCTCCCACCAAGCAACTCGCAGATGGGCATGCCCGCAGATTGGCCCAAGATGTCCCAGCATGCGACGTCAAGCGGGGATTTGACATACGGATGGCCCTTGAGGGCAGCGTCCATCGAATGGTTCAGCACGCCGAGTTGCGTCGGGTCCAGGCCTAGCAGGACGGGGCCCAGTTCCGCGATCCCGGCGCGTGCACCCGCGGCATATGCCGGCAAGTAGGCGGGTCCCAGGGGACAGACTTCGCCATAACCGGCGAGGCCTTCATCGGTTTCGAGACGCACAATTGTGCTGTCGAAGGTCTCGACCGTATTGCCCCCAGACCAGTTGTACGGTCCCTCGGCGAGTGGCAAGTCGACTTGGTAAACGCTGATTCTCGTGATTCTCATGGCTACTGCGGTGTGACTCGGCTCACTCGAATCTCGCTGCGGACGCGGCCGGAGGAACTGGCAGAGATCGGCTACCCATGGCAGGCGGCGAACTCAGCTTCGAGAGTCACCCCGCCAGCCGACACGCTGGCGCATAGGCTTCGTCGGGAACCCTCGTTTCCAGTGGGCCTACTCATGATTCTTGCAGGTTCGAGGAGGTTGGCGAACTACTCGTGGCAGTTCTGGTAGCGTGCCTCCAAGCACTCCCGCGCCAGGGTCTCTACTCTTCGAGTGCTGTCCTCCGATAGTTGCGATCTCAGCTGCTCGCGGACCATTCGAGCATCATCATAGCCGTTGTCACCGGCCAGCTTCAGCCACATGTCGGCGATTTCCAGGTTCTTGCCCGTGCCCTCGCCGCTGGCATACATGACCCCGAGATTGAATTGGGCGGGAGCCAGCCCCTGGGAGGCGGCGAGGCGGAACCATTTGACCGCTTCAGAGTCGTTTTCCGTGACGCCCTCGCCGCTGGAATACATCAATCCGATGGCGAACTGTGCCGGGGCATGCCCCTGAAGAGCGGCGAGGCGGAACCATTTTGCGGCCGCGGCGTCGTCCTTGGCCACGCCCTCGCCGTTCGCGTAAGCAAAGCCCAGATTGAACTGCGCCTCGGAGTAGCCTTGGTCGGCGGCGAGCCGGAACCACTCGACAGATCTGGAGTCGTCCTCGGGAACGCCCTCACCGTGGGCAGTCATAATCCCGAGATGGTATTGCGCCGGAGCAAATCCTTGGCTGGCGGCGCGATGGAACCACTTGACAGCCTCCGCGTCGTCCTCAAGGACGCCCCTGCCACTGGCATACATGGCACCGAGGTACGCCTGCGCTTCGGCAGCGCCCTTGGACGCGAGTTCCGTGAAGATCCTGAAGGCCGCTGCGTCGTCATTGTCGGCTAGGGCTGCCTTCCCCTGTTCGATGTGCAGTTCGTCCGCCATGCCGAACGCAACGAGAGAGATCCCGAAAGAAAGACTCCAGCCCAGGGCTCGCCGAACCATCATGATCGAAGTTTCCATTGACACCGTCGAATCGCGGTAGGTTCCTGCCCGCCACCGCGGATGCCGCAGCGAGTCTTCGTTCGTTCGCGGCTATCGCGGCCAATACCAGCCGGGGAAATGAGTGGGTGATAGGATGTCACCCGATGCGATGGGCAGCACTTTCCTTGTTGTGCCTGGCCGTTGCCAGCTGCGGCGATGTTCGGCGGCAGCCGGACAATGGCTACGACGGCTGGCCTGTGTACGGTGGCGGTCCTGAGCAGCTGCGCTACTCACGCCTCGACCAGATCAACACCCAAAACGTTTCCAGTCTGGAGGTCGCGTGGGCCTATGACACGGGGGACGAGTATCCTGGGTCCCAAATCCAGTGCAACCCGCTCGTCGTGGACGGTCTGCTCTACGCCTCGAGCCCCAACGGGCGCGTATTCGCGCTAGAAGCTGAGACCGGCGAGGAACTTTGGAGCCGTCGCCTTCTGGTGGACGGGGTTCCGTTTGAAGGCCGCACCGTGAACCGCGGCTTCATGCACTGGCGTGACGGGGATAACTCGCGGATTTACGCATCGGCAAGGCATATGCTGTATGCGCTTGACGCCCGTTCGGGCGAACCCGTCGAGGGCTTCGGCGAAGGCGGCGCGATCGATCTTCGCGAGAACCTCCAACCCCGCGCGCTAGGCCTTGCAGTCAGCTTGAACACGCCGGGAGTCGTGCACGGCGACTTGTTGGTCATTGGCAGTGTCGTAAGCGAGTCGCTACCCAGCGCCCCGGGGTATATCAGGGCCTACGATGCCCTGACCGGAGCACTGCGCTGGAAATTCCATACGATCCCGCATCCGGGCGAGCCGGGCTATGAGACCTGGCCGGAAGACGGTTGGCAGAGGCTCGGCGGCGCGAATTCGTGGGCCGGCATGGCGCTTGATGCGCAGCGCGGGCTGGTATACACGGGCACGGGATCGGCGGCATTCGACTTCTGGGGCGGCAACCGTCCGGGAAACAACCTCTATGCGAACTCACTCCTCTGCCTGCGAGCCGAAACAGGGGAGCTTGTCTGGCATCACCAGTTTGTGCGGCACGACGTCTGGGACATGGACATTCCTACGGCCCCGGTTCTGGCGACGGTCGCGCGAGCAGGGCGCTTGGTTGACGCAGTGGTGGTTGCTACCAAGACGAGCCATCTCTACGTTTTCGATCGCGAGACAGGAGAATCCCTCTTCCCGTTGCAGGAGATCGAGATGGCGGCCTCCGACGTCGATGGAGAAATCCTTTCGGACCGCCAGGTCGTGCCCGCATTGCCGCCTCCTCTGGGTCGTCAGAGGCTTACCGAAACCGAGCTGACTTCGCGAACGCCGGCAGCCAGAGAGGCTGTGCTCAAGCGCTTTCGCGCGGTGCGGAGCGACGGGCTGTTTACGCCACCGAGTCTGCAGGGAACGATCATTTTTCCGGGATTTGACGGGGGGGCCGAATGGGGCGGGCAAGCGTTCGATCCGGAGACCGGATTGCTCTACGTCAACGTGAATGAAATGGCTTGGATCCTGCGCCTCACTGAACGGGCGAAGATGGGCGGGGCGGTCAACGGCAAGCGCTTGTACCAGCGCCATTGTGCTGCCTGCCACTTGGACGATTTGAGCGGGGCTCCGCCAAACTTTCCTGCCCTTAGTAACCTCGCGATAGACGCGAGTGGCCTAGTCACCTTGGTGCGCGGCGGAGTAGGGCGCATGCCCGCATTCCCGAACCTCAGCGACGCCGCAGTGCGCAGCATTGCGAATTTCGTGCTGGAAGGCGAGGCCGGCGAGTTGATCGTCGCAGCCCCCTCGGGGCAGCCAGCGGAGGTGCCGTTCACGCACGACGGCTACAACCGGTTCCTTGATCCGGACGGATACCCAGCCATTTCCCCGCCATGGGGCACGCTCAACGCCGTGAACCTGGATACGGGCGAGATTGGCTGGAAGGTGCGCTTGGGGGAGTACCCGGAACTTGCTGATGCGGGCATTCCAACAACCGGGACCGAGAACTATGGCGGGCCGGTTGTCACGGCTGGCGGCCTGCTCTTCATTGGCGCTACTGCACCGGATCGGAAGTTTCGGGCGTTCGACAAGTTGACCGGAGAACTCCTGTGGGAGACGACCCTGCCTGCCGGTGGCAATGCGACGCCAGCGGTTTACGTGGTCGGCGGTCGTCAGTTCGTTGCAATCGCGGCCGGCGGTGGCAAGACCGGGAGTCCTTCGGGCGGCTCCTACGTGGCTTTCGCCCTCCCGTAACCGGAACGGACAATGAGCGGGCAGTTTGGGTAGACCGTGCTGCTCTCGCGGTCCCCACTTGGCACTCGGCGGTGTTTTCACGCACAGTCATCGGACCCTCCCTGGCTCCGTCTCTCGCTTCCTCGCAGCGTCATCTCCTTAACCTCTTTCCAGCACAGGATTGGGTTTCATTGCTGGATTCCTCGGGAAGGGCTCCGTTCCTAAATCTGCAGGACACAGCTTGGGACAGGAAATTTCAATTCTCCCTGTTTGCCGGGACCGGCCCGAGAATGGCTGGCAATCGCAGACTTGCAAGTCACGGAAGCAGGCACGGACACACGGATTCACACGCCGAGAGCCACCCGGAACGCTGAATTCTGCTCTCGCTTCGCGCTCTCTCGTGCTTGAGGAGCCCCGCTTCTCGAGAATGTAGGCAGGCTCTCCGAGAATTGAATTTGTCTAGATGAAGGACGTCCCATGACTCCACCTCGACGGATAGTCAGCCCAAGGGCAAGGTGCTGGAGCACAGGGGCTCAAAATCGATTGTCGTCGATTTGTTTAGTCGCTCTAGGGTTCCCCTGCTTTAGGATTCTCCTGCTTCTTCGATGATGGTGCCAACAAACTCCTTGGACAACCTGAAGTTGCCCTTCTGCAAGCGATCCAAGAACGGCCGAACGCTTGTAACGAGGCCCTCGCGTTTCGCCGCCAGCAACACGCCCACCATTCCGGTTACGTTGAGGCCGCACGCCCTTGCGTAGGATCTGCCAATCGTCTCATCCATCAGTACGAGACTCAATCCGCTGTGCTCGACTGGGTGCGCGACATTTCTGTGAATAAGGCACCGTGTGTCTGGTTAGGCTTTCCTTTTCTGAGGGGATAAGTTACCCTCAGGCAAAGGAGGGCCCATGCCCGACTCCCTGCCCGACTTGGAAGCACGGCGCTCGCAGCTCCTGCTCGCAATCGCCCAGCTTGGCGACTTCCGGCGCGGTTCCGTCCATGCCTCTTTCCGCCGCTGCGGCAAGCCCAACTGCGCTTGCGCCAGCGACGACCATCCCGGCCACGGCCCCCAGGTGCGTCTCTCTTACAAGCTCCGCGGCAAGACCGTCCACAAGACGCTCTCCGATTCCGTCCAACTCCGCAAGGCCGAGCGCGAGGTGGCCGCTTTCCGTCGCTTCCAGCAGCTCAGCGCCGAACTCGTCGAGGTCAATGAGCGCATCTGCCAGCTGCGCCCGCCCCAGATGCAGGATCTGGAGCAACTGCCCCAGGTGCCCCAAAAAAACGCTGCGCGCGATCCAGGCCGCCGTCCAGGCCGAGGTCGGGAGCCTGCTGAGAGTGATTGTCAACGCCCGGCGCAAGGTCGGCGCGTTCGACCTCGAAGCTCTCGAACAGGCGACTCGCGCGGCCCTGCACAGGGCCGGGGCGCGGCTGCTGGAAGAGCTGCTGAAGGAAACCGAGGACGAGGGCCAGCCGCCGCTGTGCACCTGCGGCAGCCCCATGCGCTGCGAGGGGCCGCGGCCCAAGCAGCTGGTCAGCCTGCTCGGTGTGGTGAGCCTGCGACGGCCCTACTATCACTGCCGGCACTGCTGGCGGGGTGCGGCCCCGCTCGACCGCGAACTTGACATCGAGGGCACGCAGTACTCGCCGGGCGTGCGCCGCCTGCTCGCCGTGGTCGGCGGCGAAACGCCGTTCGCGCGCGGTCGCGCGCTGCTGGCGGAACTGGCGGGCATCGAGGTCAGTGTCAAAGCGGTCGAGCGGCAGGCCCACGCGATCGGCAGCGACTTGGCGGCGCGGGCTGAGTCGGATCGCTGCCAGGCGGCTCTGCGGGGGTTCCCGCCCCAGCCGGGCGAGCCGATTCCGACGTTCTACATCGAGCTGGACGGCACCGGCATCCCGGTCACGGCCGCGGCATCCGCCGGGCGCCAGGGCAAGGACGGCGCGACGGCGCGGACCCGCGAGGTCAAGCTGGGCTGCATCTTCACGCAGACCGCTCTGGACGCCGAGGGCCGGCCGGTCCGGGACGCGCGATCGACCACCTACACGGGCGCGATCGAGGACGCACAAGCGTTCGGACAGCGCCTCTACCACGAGGCCTGGCAGCGCGGCCTGCACTGCGCCGACCGCCAGGTCGTGATCGGCGACGGCGCAGCATGGATTTGGAATTTGAGCCGCAGCTACTTCCCCAACGCCATCGAGATCGTCGACATCTACCACTCTCGCGAGCACCTCTGGGAACTGGGCCAGCACCTGTTCCCGCTGGACCGCAAGCAGCGCCGCCGCTGGGTGCGCCGGTGCAAGAAGCAGCTCGACGAGGGGCGCATCGAGCATTTGGTCCGGTCCCTGCGAGGCATCCGGGCCGACACGCCCGAACTCAGCGAGAAGGTGCGGATCCAGGCAGCCTACTTCGAGGGCCATGCCGACCGCATGCGCTATGCCGAGTTCCGCCGCCAGGATCTCTTCGTCGGCTCCGGCGTGATTGAAGCGGGCTGCCGCACAGTGATCGGCGGCCGCCTGAAGCGCTCGGGGATGTTCTGGACCGTGGACGGAGCCAATGCGATCATCGCCCTCCGCTGCGCACAGCTCTCCAATCGCTTTGAAGACTACTGGGAAGACCGGGCCACCGCGTAGGTTTCACAGAATTGTCGCGCACCCTGCTCGACTGCAAGGGTTAGAGTACTTGCCTCGCCAACATCCAGGTTGGTTGCCACTGCCGCTATCGCCTTGACGGGAACCACCTTGATCCATCCGTCCCCGATAGCACCAGACAACTCTTGAACACCCGGCCGGTCGCCTCCAGCTAGCACCTCATCGCGGACCGTCGCGGTTACCGCGACTTGGCCAAAGAGTTGGTGGAGAAGATCGAAAGCCTCCGCCGCCAGCCCGATCAGGGTGCTTGCATCGGAAACGACGAGCTCTTTTTCCATTCGTGGATTGCGTCCATGTCTTCACGCACGCTGGCTGCCGTCCCCCGGACCACGGAAATTCCGAGCTGCGAAACATACTGGATGAACTCGGCGAGAGGAACTCCAGAAAACCGGGCCGCGCGACCAAGGGAGATGCTCTCCTCGCGGTACAGGGCGGTGGCGAGCGCCAACCGGATGCCCGGCTCGTCGAGGATCGAATCACCTTCCAAGTGTACGAGTACAGCTTCCGGCCGTTGGCGGTTCAGCACGACCACAGGGTGCTCGTGCGCTGCTCTAAGCGCTGCCGAAGGGTTGCTCTTAAGCTCGCTCACGCTCACAGCCTTCATCACGTTTCTATTATGCATCAAGACCTAGCGTGCACCGTTGGTACGCGATCAGGGTCTTTCAAAGTTCCAATTTCCATGCCGACGCAAGCACCCGTCCGACTGCTATGTGGACGGCATCGCACCAATCTCAACCGTCCAACGCTATCAGGCCGACCCGAGTTAAGCGAAAAACGCCCCTGGCCAATGTCTGGCCTTGCGGTTTCGTTTTTTGGTGTAGCGGTGCACCGGCTTGGTGCCAAACATTGAAAATGTCTGCAGTTTGGGATTGGTGCAGGCCGGATCGTCACTGGCCTGATACGATCAAATGGCTTGCGGAAACCGTTGCGGTATCTTCTGCTGCTCGCTGCGCTCGCGATCATCGTTTTCGTGCTGCGTGATTTCAGCGGATCGCGGGCATCTGATACTCGAGGGCTATCACAGGCCCTGCCCGTGCTGCCAGAGGATGTCGCCGCCCAGTCACGGAGCTGGCGCTGGACTCAGACAACCGGGGACTCCACGCACATCGAGGTCAGCGCGGACGACTTTGCGCGCGGTTCGGACGGCCGACAGACCGACTTGCGGGGCGTGGCGCTTAGGATCTTTCATGAGGACTCGGCCAAGCACGATCGCGTCGAGAGCGCTGCGATGCGGATGCTTGACGACGGAACGCTGTACAGCGAGTCAGAAACCGTCATCGCGTTAGGTATCGCAGACAGCGGCGCTCTCGACCCGGAAGTCGTCGTGACTACTTCGGGCGTTACCTTCGATCCCTCGACCAATAGCGCCCGTACGAACCGAATGGTCCGCTACCGGTTCGATCAGGGCGAAGGAAGTTCACTGGGCGCCGTCTACGACGCCGGCTCAGAGACCCTGCAATTGCTGGCCAAGGTCGAGTTGGATCACTTTGGGGCAAGTCCCGGCGGGTTGCGAACCGCGATTCTCGCGGGCTCGGCACGCTACACGGAGCAAGGGGCGAGGATCGAGTTGGCGGGTGGTGTCAGGGTTGAACAGGGCTCGCTATGGCTGGCGTGCGAGACCGCCGTAGTTTGGCTGTCTGACGGGCGGGCCAGCCGAATCGAGAGTGCCCATTCGACAGGTGGAGAGGACAGTGCCGGGCGAACGACCCGGTTCGCCGCCCCTAGCATGGAATCCGAGTTCGGTTCAGCAGGCGAACTGCTGCGAATCAGAGGTGCTGGAGGGACTCGGTTCGAATCGTCCGACGACTCCAGCGATGTCGAGGTCAGCGGCGATTCCGTGGACCTTGCCTACAAATCCGGACCGCTACCAGGGGAGAGCCTGTTGCATCTGATCGAGGCACGCGGAAACGCGTCGGCCCAGATGAACGCGATTGCGGAGGGCCTGAAGAACACGATCGAGTCGGAAGCTATTCGGATGCGGATGCGAACCGGGTCTAGCGACATCGACCAGGTTGAGACGCTGCAACGCGGCCGGTTGAAGCAAGTGTCTGCGGGGGAAGGGGGAGTGAGACGGGAACTGAGTGCGGGCATGATTCGCGTGCGATACAGGGAAGGGAACCAAGTCGACACATTGGCCGCAAGCGGCGACGCGAGTATGGTGCAAGAGTCCGCGGAAGAGGGCGCCGCGGTGCTCAGGACCTGGAGCGACTTGCTTGAGGCGTCGTTCGATCCTGAGACCGGTTCGATTGCCCAGCTGCGCCAAGCAGGTGCGTTCCGCTTTGAAGAGGGGGAGCGGAAGGGGCACGCGGTTGAGGCGCGTTTCGACCCTGGCGGCGGTGCGTTCGAGCTAGAGGGCGAGGCTTGGGTTTCTGATGATGGCACCTCCGTTTCAGCGAATAGCATTGCGCTCGATCGCGCTAGCGGCCGGCTCGTCGCGAAACAGGCGGTCTCGGTATCCGTCGCTCAATCGAATTCGGGCGGCGACGAAGCGCTTCCGGCAGGTTTGTTCGGCGCACAGGAGCCTGTGTACGCTACAGCGGACTCGATGGTCTCGGACCCGCAGAACGGAACTGTCGAGTACCGAGGCAGCGCCCGTATCTGGCAGCACCAAAACCAGATCGATGCGGATGCAATTTCGATTGAACGCTCCCCAATGATGCTGCGGGCATCGGGCAACGTGTTGACGGCGTGGACCGAGCGAGGCGCGGACCCGGAGGGCGGGGACGAAGCAGTTACGGTCCGGTCTGCCAGAATGCGATACGAAGAAGCCGCAGGTGAGGCGATCTTCCTCGGTTCGGTCGACTTTCGGCGCGTCCGCATGCGTATGCTCTCCGACGAATTGAGAACGAGCCTTGACCCTGCCGAAGAAGGTGCTTCGCAAACCGCCGTGGCAACTGGGACGGTACGGATAGCCGAGTTGCAGAGTGGCGGAGGGGTCAGGGGATTTGGCGATTGGGCCGAATTCCGGCCAGCGGAATCAATGGTCGTGCTATCCGGCAGCCCCGCCCGGATTGTAGGCCTCGACGGCAGGGAAGTAAGCGGTGTGGAATTGACCTTGGGCTTTTCGGGTGATACTCTGCACGTCTTGGGGCACGATGCCGAGCGTGCCTATACCTACCTCCCGCCTTCTCGATAGGAGCGGCTGCCATTTCCCGGTAATGCCGGCCTCATGGACACCCTGCGTACAGCCGGACTCTCGAAGACATACAACGGCCGCAAGGTCGTTGACGACTTCACGCTCGCTGTCCGCCGGGGTGAAGTGATCGGCCTGCTAGGCCCAAATGGTGCGGGTAAGACGACATCATTCAACATGATTGTCGGGCTGGTCACGCCGGATTCTGGCAAGGTGTTTGTGGATGATGCCGACATCACTGACAAGCCGATGTACCAGCGCGCTCGCATGGGCATCAGCTATCTGCCGCAAGAGCCCTCTGTTTTTCGCAAGCTGACGGTGGAAGACAATATCCTCGCCATTCTGCAGACGCTTCCGATCATGCAAGCCGAGCGGCGGGAGCGCCTTGACGATCTGATCGCTCGTTTCGGCCTGGACAGAGTGCGCCACAGCCGTGCCTACCAACTGTCGGGTGGCGAGAGGAGGCGCGTGGAGATCGCGCGCTCCCTGGTGCTGTCGCCCAGCTTCCTGCTTCTGGACGAGCCGTTCTCCGGCATCGACCCGAAGCAAGTGATTGAACTGCAAGGCATACTCGCGCAGCTCAGTGGCGAGGGGATCGGCATCGTGATCACCGACCATAACGTGAGAGAAACGCTGAGCGTGACCGACCGCGCCTTCATCATCAACGACGGCTCTGTATTCCGCTCCGGGAAGCCCCTTGAACTCGAGTCCGATCCCGAAGTGCGGCGAGTCTACTTGGGCGAGCACTTCGAGTTGCCCGAGAGGGTTCGCAACAGGACCTGACTTCATGCCAACTGTCAGACTGGAACGAGCCGGGCTCTTCGGGCGAGTTGGCGTCGTCGATACTGCCGACGCCCGCCGGTTCACCATCCGCGGTGTGTTGCAGGGCGCGTCCCTACTGAATCCTTCGGCATCGACTGTGGATCCTGCGTTGCGTGCAGGTCCGGGACCGGTCATCGAGACGCGATATCAGTTGGCGTGGTTCCTCGCCGGCCATCGTCGACCGACGGGTCGCGGGCTCATGCTCGGGCTTGGTGGTGGCTGCGGAGCCGTCGGGATGCTGCACCAGTTCCAGGGCATGCAGATTGATGCAGTGGAGGCGGACCCAGCCATGGCCGCGATGGCCCGCGAGTTCCATCCTCTAGTGAGCCACTACGAGCAGACAGGGCGTTTGCGCCTGCACATCGCCGATGCCGTGGACTACCTGGAGCAGGCTGGAAGTGCGTTCGACTTCGCGATCGCCGATCTGGCTGTGGACGGGGACAGCCTCGATGTTCTCAACTCTACCCCTCTGATCCAAGCGGTTGCGGGAGCCGCACGAGAGGTTTGGTTCCGAGTCTTCGCTTCGCTTCCGGACGGGGAGATTCGGCCCTTTCTCGAGAAATTTGCTGCAGCCGGTGCGGCTGTCGATTGGTTGTTCTCTCCGATGAGTGTCTCGGTGCCCCTACCAAGGACCCGCGACTGGATCTTGGCTGCCGGTGTTGGTCGCCCTCCGGACCCAGATGGGTTTGAACCGTACAAAGGCGTCCATGGCTCCAAGGTTGCCGCCGTCCGGGAAGCCTATCGAAGGCTAGTGACGAGAGCCGTCTCCGCCGGAGCTGCAAGGGATCTCGGAGGCCGCGCTTGACCGCACGTCGTCTGGCCTTCGCGTAAACTGAGATTGGGCATGGCGTGCAAGAGACGCCTTGTCGTCGGAGGCTTGGCAGAGACCAATGTTTTTTTTCGATCCGATCTATTTCGTGTTCCTGATTCCCGGCTTGCTGCTTTCGTTCTGGGCCAGTGCGAGGACCAAGTCAGCCTTTAAAAAATGGGGCAAGGTCAGGGCGCGGATGACCGGCGCTCAGGCCGCTCGGTCAATGCTGGACCAAGCCGGCCTTTTCGATGTCAAGATCGGGCAGGCGCATGGCTTCCTATCGGATCACTACAACCCTGCAACGAAAAGCCTCGCACTCTCGCCTGACGTCTATGGCCGGGCATCAATTTCGGCCGTTGGGGTGGCTTGCCATGAGGCTGGGCACGCGATTCAGCACGCTCGAGGCTATGCGCCATTGCAGTTGCGAACCGCGCTCGTACCGGTCGCCAGCATTGGTTCCAACTTGAGCTGGATCGTCATGATGATCGGGTTCTTCGTCTCATCGATGGGCATGATCCAACTCGGGATACTCCTGTTCTCGGCCACAGTGGCTTTCCAGCTTGTCACCCTGCCGGTTGAATTCGATGCCAGCAAACGGGCAAAGGAACTTGTGGTGAACTACGGAATTCTGGGCCCTAGCGAGCAAGTTGGGGTGAGCAAGGTTTTGAACGCAGCCGCGTGGACGTATGTCGCGGCCGCAGTAACCAGCATTCTGACGCTGCTGTATTTCCTGTTCCGAGCCGGCCTGCTCGGTGGCAGCGACGACTAGTCCGATCCGTCGTTCCCAGGGGCGCTGCGGGAAGCCGGGGCGACCTCGCCCGCAAGCGCCCAGAGCCGCCGCACGTTCTCGGCGTGGCTTTCGTCGATGAACGGCGTCTCCAGGATCATCGGCTTCGAACCGAGCTGAGGGTGGTGCAGAATGCGGGCGAAGGCGCCCGAACCGATCTGGCCGTCGCCGATGGATTCGTGGCGATCGCTGTTGGATCCCAACGCCGTCTTGGAGTCGTTGGCGTGAATCAACTGAACGCGGTCCATTCTGAGGTGCTTACGCATCTGGCGCACGGTATCGCGCAATCCCGACTCCGTGGAGACGTCGTATCCGGCTGCGAAGCAATGAGCGGTGTCGATGCAGAATCCAAGCGGCGCGCCGCAGCGGACTTCTACCGCTTCTTGCAGGCGGTCGAGTTCTTCGAAGCTACGGCCTAGCGTCGCTCCGCCACCAGCCGTGTTCTCGAGCAGCAGGCGCAGGGAACCCCAGTCAAATCCTTGCTGGGCCTCGGCGAGTGCCGCAGCAAAGACTTCAATCGCCTGTTCCGTGGATTGGCCGCGGGCGCTGCCAGGGTGGATCACGAGGTAGTCGGCTCCAATTTCCCGGGCATTCTCAATCTCCAGCCGGAACGACTGCTTCGACTTCTCCAGCACCACTGGATCGGCTGCGGCCAGGTTTGTCAGGTAGCAGCCATGAACCGCGACGGGATTGAGATCGTGCTTGTGCCGCAGTTCTCCCAGTTGATCGACGCTCTCTCGGCTCGGAGCCTTACCCCGCCACATCCGGGGACTGCGAGTGAAGACTTGCAGCGCATTGCAACCAATTGCGGCTGCCTCTTCCGCCGCGCGATGAACCCCTCCTGCGGCGGAAGTATGGGCGCCGATGCGGTGCTTTCGAGGCTTCACAGTGCTACAGAACCGCCGATTCTCCTGGCGCGAGGGGCCATGACCTGTCATTCTCCTACAGCTCGGGGATAGCTCCGCTGGATTGCGCCGTGACCCGTGTGCCGTCGCCACTGACCGCGGAGAGGCCTGCACTCGGCCTAGGGTGAACATTTCCGCGACCCACGCGATGAAGCCTCTTCACGTTCACGCGGCAATGCTGTTTCGGCTTCCGTCGGTCGGCGCCGACTACAATGGCGGTTCATGCCGCTGATCCTCTTGCTGCTCTCGGCTTCCCTGTTAACTGCCGAGGACTGGCCGCAGTGGCGGGGGCGCGATCGTCTTGGAATCTGGACGGAGTCTGGCATTCTGGAGCGTTTTCCCCCAGGGGGCCCCGAGCGGGTCTGGTCCACGCCCATCGCCAACGGCTATGCCGGCCCCGCGGTCGCCGACGGAAGGGTCTTCGTCACCGACTACCGTTCGACTCGCAATCGGCAAGGCATCGAGCGAGTGATTTGTCTCGACGAGGTGACTGGCGAGGTTCTCTGGGAGAAAGAGTGGGCCGTAGACTACGCCGGGCTGGAGTATGCCTTCGGCCCGCGAGCCACGCCAACCGTTGATGCCGACCGAGTGTACGTTCTCGGGGCCATGGGGGACCTGTTTTGTCTGCGTGTTGAGGATGGCGGCGAGGTTTGGCATCGCAACTACATGCGTGACTTCGACGCAGAACTGCCGACTTGGGGCTTCGTTGGCCCTCCGCTCGTTGACGCAAATCGCCTGATTGCCCTCGTCGGGGGATCCCCGGACGCCAAGACTGTTGCCTTTGACAAGTTGACCGGCGAAGAGGTCTGGCGTGCGCTGAACGCCACCTCCGCGCCGGGGTATGACCCGCCAATCATTGTTGAAGCTGGCGGGGTGCGCCAGCTCATCGTGTGGCATCCCATGGCCGTCGCTTCCCTAGATCCCGAATCGGGGGCCGTGTACTGGGAGCAGCCGTTCAAGATCCAAGCGGGCCTGACTGTCGCGACTCCAGTGCTGAGTGAGCACGGCCTGCTCGTCTCGGCGTTCTACAACGGTTCGCGCATGTATCGACTCCTCGAGGATCGCCCCGAAGCCGAATTGGTCTGGAAGGGGGCCAGCGATAGCGAAATCGAGACGGACGGCCTGCATTCCCTTGTTTCCACGCCGGTTGTGGACGGAGACTACATCTACGGTATCGGAAGCTACGGCCAACTCCGCTGCCTGGACGCTCGCACTGGCGAGCGGGTTTGGGAGACTTTGGACTTGACCATGGAGAACGCGCGGTGGGCGTCGGGCCAGATCGTACGTCACGAGAACCGTTATTTCATTAACAACGACCGCGGCGAACTCGTAATTGCCCGCTTCACTCCGGAAGGGTACGAGGAGATTGATCGCGCCACACTCATGCAACCGACCAATCCATCGCGCCGCCGGCGAGCCCTCGGTGCTGTTCACTGGACCCATCCGGCATATGCCAATCGGCACATAGTCATCCGCAACGACGAAGAAATCGTGCGGTTTTCGCTAGAACGCTAGGGTCCGTCGCCGTTTGGCTTCCTATCCTTCGATAGCCTGGCCCGCAACCCAGGATGGACGAGGAATTGCGTTTGTGGGCGCTCGAAGGGGCTGTCCGAGGGGTCTGAAGGCTGCAACTCGGAACCTGGCCTCGGAGAGCTGGCGAGTGTTGCTCTCAATAGGCTTGGGGTGACTGCTGACCTGCGTGAGCGCTACTGCGCAATCAGGGCTGAGTCAGCGGGTTGGTTTTCTTGGAAACCGTGGCTAGACGTTGATCACCTTGATGCTCGCGCCCACCCCGGTGAGCTTCTCTGCAAGCCGCTCGTAGCCGCGCTGCAGGTGATAGATCCGGTGGACCACGGTACGGCCTTGGGCCGCCAGACCCGCTAGGACCAGGCAGGCGCTCGCCCGCAAGTCCGAAGCCATTACGTCGGTCCCGTTCAGTTGGGTCTTGCCTCTGACGACTGCCAGATTTCCTGCGATGTCGATGTCGGCGCCCATGCGCCGCAGTTCCGGGACGTGCATGAAGCGGTTCTCGAAAACCGTTTCGACGACGTTCGAGGCACCCTCCGATTGGGTCATGAGTGCCATGAACTGGGCTTGCATGTCTGTGGGGAAGCCTGGATGCTCCCGTGTCGTGACGTCAACGCCAACCAACGGCCCATCATTGCGCACGACCAGCGTCGTTTCGTCCGGGATCTCGATATTGCTGCCTGCTTGCTTCATCTTCGCGATGACGGGGCGCAGGTGCTCGGGGAGCGCGTTTCGAAGGCGCAACTCGCCGCCAAGCATCGCCCCGGCGACTAGATAGGTCCCGGTCTCGATGCGGTCCGGGATGATGGAGTGCTCGGTGCCGTGCAGGCTGTCTACACCCTCGACCCGGATGGTTGATGTGCCCTCTCCCTCGATCCGGGCGCCCATCTTTCGCAATAGGTTTGCAACATCAACGACTTCCGGCTCGCGCGCTGCATTTAGGAGTTCGCTCTCCCCGTTGGCGAGCACTGCCGCCATCAGCATATCCTCGGTACCGGTTACCGTCGGGCGCCTGAAACTGATCCGCCCGCCGGTGAGGCCTCGCCTTGGGGCGATCGCCTCGATGTAGCCGAGATCCTGGCGGATTGTCGCTCCTAGGGAACGCAAGCCTTCCAAGTGCATGTCGATCGGTCGTGAGCCGATTGCGCAGCCGCCCGGAAGGGAGACTCGGGCCCGTCCGCAGCGGGCTGCCAGCGGCCCGAGGACGAGGCTTGATGCCCTCATCGTCTTGACCAGTTCGTACGGCGCAGTTGGATCGAGATCGTCTCCGGCCTCAATGCAGGAGGTGCCGGAATTCATCTCGACCTTGGCCCCGATGTTCTCGATCAGCCTCGACATTGTGCGGATGTCGACGACATTCGGGATCCTGTGGAGGACGACGCGGCTCGCCGTCAGCAGGCTCGCTGCCAGTGCCGGCAGGGCGGCGTTCTTGGCACCGCTAATGGAAATATCCCCGGACAGACGTCGGCCGCCCGCAATTTGCAACGCTTGCATGGAGAGTCCGCAGTTCGACCGTGCAGGGCGACCCGAAGGACCATTATGATTCAAGCATGCGGTGGGCTCGTTCGCGGGCCCTGCCTCGGGACTCGTAACCCCTTCCGCTGGCGCTTCGCCTTATCTAACGGATCCCCGTCGACGCGGGAGACCCCCTACTTAGTGCGATTCCTGTGATGAGCTCGCGTATCTATTCAGCTGGCCTGCTGGCCGGCGCACTGCTGCTGGTCTCGACCACGGAAGCGGACTGGCCGCAGTGGCGCGGTCCGCACTTCAACGGGAGCAGTACTTCGGCTGCAGGACTTGCCACAGAATGGGCAACCGACAAGAACGTCGTATGGAAGGCGGCTCTACCGAGTTGGAGCGCAGCCACGCCAGCCGTTTGGGACAACACGATCTTCGTCACCTCGGCACAGGTGGGCTTCTACGGTCCGCAGCAGTTCGGGGGTGGGCGAGGTCTTGGCGGCCGGGGTCCCGGCGGGCGAGGGCGCGGCCCGAGGGGCCCCGGACAGCTCGCGGGTAGTGGTGGCCGGCACGACGATATCGTGCTGGTTGCCATCCGGCGCAAGGACGGCGCGATCCTTTGGCAGCGCACGATCGGTTCCGGCAACCGCATCTTCCGCAAGCAGAACCTCGCATCTCCCTCGCCGATAACGGACGGCAAGCATATCTGGGCACTGACGGGCGGCGGCGATTTCTCTTGTTACGCCATGGACGGAACCAAGGTCTGGGCACGTAACGTTCAGGATGACTACGGCCATTTCGGCCTTAACCACGGCTACGCCTCGTCGCCCCGCCTGCATCGGGATCGACTTTACCTGCAGGTGCTCCACGGCATGAAGACGGACGCGCCTTCTTACGTGTTCGCTGTCGAACCCAGGACGGGCAAGACACTTTGGAAGGTAGACCGCCCCACCGATGCGGAGGCCGAGTCCCCCGATGATTACTCGACACCTCTGATCGTCACAGTCGGCGGCACCGAGCAACTTGTGGTTTCGGGAGGGGACTATGTGACGGGGCACGATCTCCCCAGTGGCAAGGAACTATGGCGGATGGGCGGCTTTAATCCCGGAAACGAGCGCGCTTACCGCACGATCGCGTCCTCGGTCAATATAGGCGAGACGGTTTTCACTTCCAGCACCAGAGGCAACCCCTTCATCGCATTCAAGGCCGGAGGCGAGGGTTGGATCAGCGATTCTGCCAAGGTTTGGCAGAATGCGCTGGGCGCTGACGTGCCAACACCAACTACTGATGGTAAGCGGGTCTTTGTCGTCAATGACCGCGGTATTCTGAATGTGCTGGACCCAAAGACGGGTGAGTTGTTGACCGACCGGATCCGTCTAGAGCCCGGCACGTATTCGTCGTCTCCCTTGTTGGCGGACGGCAAGCTCTACGCCACCAATGAGGAAGGGACGACCACGGTGGTGGATGTCGAGCGCGGCTACAAGATCCTGGCCACCAATCGCCTAGACAGCCATACGCTGGCAAGTCCGATCGCTGTGGATGGTCAGATCTTCATCCGCACTGCCGGTCACCTGTATTGCATCGCCCCGGATTAGGAAGGCTCCATGGCAGACGAACACCGTCTCGGAGACATCATTGACGATTACTGCTCGCGGTGCAAAGGAGTAATGAATCACTCGATCGTCTCGCTACTCAACGGACGGCCCGCCCGCACCGAATGCAGGACCTGCTTCTCGGCTCATAAGTACCGTAACGCCCAAGGTGCCAAGAGGCAGGCTGGAACAAAGCAAGATCTCTTCGACGCAGTCTTGGACAAGATCGGGCCGCTCGGGCACAGATAGCGGAGTCCGAGACGCGATCGCGCTGAATTGATGGGAGCGCACTACCCCTTCGACCCCGCGACCAAAACGACCAATCGGACCACTCCGGGCACGGCGTTCGTTCAGGAGCGCATCTGGGGAATCGTCGACCGGATCCCCTGGGGCAAGGTCTCGACCTACGGCGACATCGCTCGGGCCGCGGGTTTGGGGCGTGGCGCGCGTCAAGTCGGACGGGCCATGCGCAACTGCCCCCCACAATTGGAGCTGCCGTGGCACAGGGTCGTGGCTTCCGCGGGGCGCATCGCCCTTCCGGGCGAGCAAGGCAGGGAACAGCGACTCCGTCTCGAGCTTGAAGACATTCCCTTTTCCGGGGCTAGGGTGCGGCTGGAGCAATGCCGCTGGCGGATTCCCGAGCCATGGGAGGAATCCTAGTGTGCCAGTCTGTGGCTTGCTCGTAGGCGTGGCCGAGTGCCAGGATCCCGGCTTCGCCGAACTTTGGACCCACGATCTGCAGCCCGACCGGCAGTCCGTCGCTGCGGAACCCGCACGGCACTGACAGTACAGGCAGGCCTGTCAAGTTAAGCGCTCGGATATTGCGGGTCGTTGCGAGCCGCACGTTCTCGAGCCTTCCCCCAACCTCGATTTCGAGTTCTCCCACACGGGCTGTGGGGATCGGGATCGAAGGAATCACAAGAGCGTCGACCTCCCGGAGAACGCTGTCGAAACCGCGGCAGAACTCACGTCGCGCACGCTGGGCGTCGAGATAGTCTGTCGCCAGCACGAACCGGCCCTGATCCAGCAACGCCCGTACGTCGTCCCCGAAGTCCGCCCGACGCGACTCAAGCCGATGGCGGTGGACCGATGTCGCTTCTGCCAGTAGGATCAGGCGGTGCAAGGAATTGGCGGCTTCGATATCCGGAGTCCGGACCGTGCGCAGTTCCGCTCCAAGGCCCTGGAGCACTGTCAGAGCGTTCCCGACGGCATCTGCGATTTCAGTGTCCAAGTGATCGAAGAAGAATTTCGAGGGAACGCCGATCACGGTATCCTTCAGGTGCGGCTCGGACTTCAGGGCAGGCAGGTCTATCGGTCGGTCAACCGATGTAGGATCGCTTGGATCGTAGCCGGCCATGGCGGCGTATACGAGTGCTGCGTCCTCCACTTGTAGGCCGAACGGCCCGAGCGTGTCGAGCGTATGTCCAAGTGGAAACGCTCCTCGACGGCTGATCCGGCCGAATGTTGGCTTGAGCCCTGCAATCCCGCACAGAGCGGCGGGAATGCGGATTGATCCGCCAGTGTCCGAGCCGAGCGAGAACACGCACAGTCCGGCCGCGAGAGCGGCAGCCGAGCCGCCGCTCGATCCCCCTGGAATTCGCTCGGGATCCCACGGATTGCCCACCGGGCCGAAATGCGGGTTCGTACTGGTTATGCCGTAGGCCCATTCGTGCATGCCGGTCTTGCCGATCAGAATGGCGCCGGCGGCATTGAGTTTCTCGATAACCGCAGCGTTGCCGGTTGGCACGTGCAGGGCCCGGATTTTTGATCCGACAGTTGTCCGGATGCCGGAGGTGTCTAGCAGGTCTTTTGCACCGTAGGGTATTCCGTGGAGCGGCCCGCGCTTCCGGCCCGCTCGGATTTCACTCTCGGCCTCCGCGGCTTGCTCCAACGCGTATTCGGCGGTCACGGTGAGATAAGAGTTCAGGGCGGGATCCAATCGCTCGATCCGCCGCAGGGTGTTCTGGACCACTTCGATCGGGGAGAGCGAGCCATTGGCGAACAACGCGCTCAATTCCTTGATGCCAGGCCTGCAAGATGAGTTCATGGTCGTTCCCGCCAACAAGAATACGCGCAATCGGCCGGTTGAAGTGCGTTGGGTGCAGGGCTGCTTTGCATTGCAAGTGAGCGGTTGTTCGAGCCGTGCCGAATTTCTCGAGTTCGATGCTGGGCGCTGTCGCTGTTGCGACCAGGCACGCTGAGGACAATTGGGCGGTTCGCGCGTCGCACAGGCCCTGACCAGCGCAGTGGGCGGCCCCGCTTCAGCAGTTGGCCCAGCGCTCAAAGGGGGTGTTGCGGCCAAGTCGACCTGGAGTGGAAACGGCAGCCAGGAAATGGCGGGTGCCCGTTGGATGGGTTTCCAGGGTTTCGCCGCGGCAAGTCCACGTGAGCCGTTTGCGAGTTTGGTGCCGGAAGGAGTGATCGTTGCGACCGCTCTAGTAACCAAGTTCCGCCTGCCCGTCCCGCATTCGTGCAATCGAAGCTAAGCCTCTATTGGATGGGTAGCTCTCGGAATCAGTGCCGGTCTGACCACTTGCGGCCGTTAAGGCTCCGCGAACAGAGACCTCCGACCAGTCCAGTGCTCCGAGAATCCTTGGCTCGGGACCCGTCGGGTTCGGGCCGGGAACACGTGACATGACATGGGACTAAGCCCAGCCCTGTCGGTGTTGGCCAGTCGCGCTTGGCGGGCTGCCGGTTGAAGTCAACGCGGGAAGCCTGACGATGTCGCGCTGGGGTCAGACTCTCCCCGGGGACATCGCTGGATGGTACAGGCTGACGGCACTAAGTTGGCCAACGGTGACACGACTGGGTGCACGACACTATTGTTGAGACTTCGTGGATTTCGGCCCGTTGAGCCCAGAAGTCTTCGTAGCCTCCGCTCCTCCGCTGGGTGCACGTCAGATTAGTGATTCCGACATGAGAGATTGGAGGCTCGGCTTTCCCAGAAGTCTTCGAAGCGGTTGCTGAGGTGACAGCAGCGCAGGGCGAGAATGGCGTTGGCACGATCGACACTCCAATGCATCCCGGCTCTTTTGCATCTTGAACCGACCGTGACCTTGCAGCCAGCCTCTACAACGCCGGAGCCGATGCACAGGCCGGCGGCACGGAAGTGTTTGTAGCGCATGCGCTGCCGATTGGATTGCACGTACTGGAGGCACTTGCGCGCCTCCTCGAAGGTCTTGGCGTGCTCGCGCAGGGCGAGGAGCAGGGCGTCGATGCGGCCTTCGTCAAGTTCGTCGTGACGCTGGCTAGCCCAGGCCTCGGCACTGGCTAGGTCGGAGCCGTGGACGGCCTTGGACACGTCGGACAGGTGCTGCTTGGCGTGGTAGAGGTCGAGGATTTGCACCGCGCCAGGGAGTTCCTCAGCGGCGAGTCGCCAGAGCCAAGCAGCTCCGTCGCCGATCACGACGCGCCGGGCAAAGGGCGAGATTTCGGGGTCGGCGTCGAGGCTGGCGGCGCTCTCGATTGCAGCCGAGTAGGAGACCGATCCGCGGTCCCGTGTGGGGCGGCCCTCGCGGTCGCGGGTCTCGGCCGTCCAGACGGTGACCAGCTTGACCTCGCGGGTCTTGGCGGAGCCGTCCGGCTGCTTGCCGGCGCGTCCGGCGGTCTCTTGCTTGCGCACGGGCACGCCAGTGCCGTCCATGCCGATGTAGATCGTCGGCGCCAAGGGCGGCTGCGGTGCGATGCGGTCCCGCTCGTCGTCGGCGATCTCGCGTCCGAGGGGCTCGGCCACGCGCTCGACCCGCTTGGCGTCGATGCGCAGGCCCGCTAGTTCGGCCAGCAGCGCGGAGGATTTCTGGAAGCTGACGCGCGCCGCCGCGTTGCCGACCATGCGTGTGGCGGCCGGGGACAGCGAGGTGCCCGCCACGCCCAAGGCCTGGTCACGCGGAAAGAAGCCCTGCCCGCAGCCGGCGCAATGGTAGTAGGCGCGCGCTAACGCGAGCGGTCCCAGCACGCTGTCGAAGACCTTCGTCCGGCGCCCGGCGTAGCGTGCCGGGCGGCCGCACAGGCAGGACGAGCTGGGTCCCTGCCAGTCGGAGCCGTCGGCGTTGAGCTTGTCTTGCAGGGCCTGCCCAGCGACACGCAGGGCCGCGCGGTCGTCTCCACGGCCTCGAAGTCGAGCGCATCGGCCGGGCCGCCTACGAGCGCTTCGACCTCGGCGCGGATTTCGGTGGCGAAGGCCGCGCCGAAGGCTTTTTTTTGCCCGCGGCAGCGGCTTGGTCGCGCTCGTGCTGGAGACGGGCCTGGCAGAGTTGCTCGTTCACTTCGACGAGTTCGTTGGTGAGGGCGCGGAAGCGTTTGTACTCGGCGATCAAGTGCCGTGTCCGCGCGACCGCTTGGGGTGGGATCTTGCGGCTGACGGACTTGCCGCCAACGGTGCGGGTGAGATACCAGTACGGGCCATGGCCGGGGTCGTCCGGGTCGCAGCACCGGCAGGATGGCTTGCCACAACGGAGATGACGTTCCACCAGGGACCCGGGGCGGAAGTTCCCGATCGTCGCCAGTTCCTGGCAGAGCTGCTCGCGTCGGCTTTCCAACGAGTCGGTGTCATGAGGGGAGGGCATGCCTCTATGCTTACATATTTTAAACTGTAAGAATGACGAGCCCAAACCCTCCCGCGGCCTACGGATAGCCTGGACCCTACCGGGAAATCAAATTTGAGACGCGCACCCTCCTCCGCTCCTCCGCTGGGTGCATGACATCATTTTGATCCCGGCCTGATTTTGCGGGACTGACCTTGGAACTCCTTGTGCTTCCATCGCCGAGGGGCGGCCATATCTTGATAAGTGATATTATCAAGATATGGCCGCCCCCGCTCCCCTCTCTGCAACCATCCTTGCCCTGCAGCAAAGACGCGCCAGTATCCTGGCCAGCATCAGCGCCATCGGCGAACTGCGCCCCGGCACTGTGAGCGAAATCTACACCAAGTGCGGCCGCCCCGCCTGCCATTGCCAGCAGCAGGGCGATCGCGGTCACGGCCCTTACTTCCGCCTCGTTTGCAACTCGGCCGGCAAGCAGACCACCCGCTCCTTTTCCGCCCGGCATGCCGAGGTGCTGCGCGCCGAAGTCGCCGAATGCCAGCGCCTGCGCCGCCTGACTGGCGAACTGATCGAGGTTAGCGAGCAACTCTCCGATGCCCGGCTCCAAAGCGTCGGCCCGGCCTCCGCCCAGCGGCCGTTAAAAAAAAAGCCTGCGCGCAGGAGTTCGTCCCCGCCATCGAAGCCGAGATCGCCCGCTTCGTAGCTCCCGGGGCCGCCGACTCCATCGATTTCGAGGCCCTCGAGACCCGTCTGCGCCAACGGGCGCTGCAACTGGCCGCACGGGCGGTCGAACGGCGCTTCAGCGACGACCTCGGCGATCAATGCGGCCCGCACCAGCCCTGCCCCTGCGGGCAGACCGCACACTACGCCGGCCGCCGTGCCAAGACCTTCGAAACCGTCCTGGGCGCGCTGACCCTGCAGCGGGCTTACTACCACTGCCCGGACTGCCACCACGGCTATTTCCCTCGCGACCGGGCCTTGGGCATGGCCCGCACTGACCTTGGGATGGCTACGAAGTGGTGGACAGTTGAGGGTGCGGGCGCCGCGCTGGTCAGCTTCGCCCAGGCCAGCGGACTGCTCGCTGACCTCGCCGGCGTACGGGTGGGCACCAAGCACGTGCAGCGCACTGCCGCGGCCTTGGGCCGCGAGATTGCCGCCCGCGAGCGGCTCGGTCCGGACGCGCCGGCACTGCCTCCCGCCCCGACGGCGTATCTCGGCGTCGACGGCACCGGCGTCCCGGTCCGGGCCAGCGAGACGGCCGGGCGCCCCGGCAAGCAGCCCGACGGCTCCGCCCGCACCCGCGAGGTCAAGCTGGCCGTCGTCTGGACGGCCGAGTCGCGCGACGACGCGGACCGTCCCGTGCGCGACCCGGGCTCGGTCAGCTACACCGCTGCCATCGAAAGCGCCGCCAGCCGCGACACCGATCCGGACCCGTGCGAGTTCGCCCGGCGCATGCGTCGCGAGGCCGAGCGACGGGGCTTCACGCTCGCCCGCCGCCGCGTCATCCTGGGGGACGGAGCCAGCTGGATCTGGCGCATCGCCTCAGAGGACTACCCCGGCGCGATCCAGATTGTCGATCTCTGGCACGCGAAGGAGAAGCTGTGGGAGGTTGCCAAGGCGCTCTGCGCCCACAACAAGGCGCTGGTCGAGCCTTGGGCCGCCGCCCGCTGCGACGACCTCGAGCAGGGCCGCATCGACGGCCTGCTCGCCGCCTTGCGCGCCCACGCCGGCACCTGCGAGGAAGCTAACAAGTGCGCCAACTACATCGAGAAGAACCGCAGCCGCATGCGCTACCCGAAGTACCGCGCCCAGGGCCTGTGCGGGGGCTCCGGAGTGGTGGAGTCCGGCTGCCGCACGGTGGTCGGACGCCTCAAGCGCTCGGGAATGTACTGGACTGTCAGCGGTGCCAACGCCATCCTCGCCCTGCGCTGCTGCGTTCTCAGCGGCAACTACGAGGACTTCTGGGCTGAACGGGCCGAAAACCCATGTGTCCAAGCCGAAATCCAAACATAGTGTCGTGCCCCCGACCTGGATCCTCCGCTCCTCCGCTTGCATGTTTGACATTTGATCGCGTACTCTTGATCCGGGAGTGTTTATGGATTTCCAGCGAAATCCAGACCAGCAAGCGAGGACTCAAATGAAAATCAAAACGTTAGCCAGCATTGCCATCTTGGCTCTTACGGCTTCACTTTGCTTTGGCCAAGCCAACTTGGCGACATTGACTGGGATTGTGACCGACACCGGCGGTGGCGTAATCCCGGGTGCGGAGGTGACTGTGATCAACACAGGCACCGCGAACTCTCGGGACCTGACTACGAGTGCCGTCGGGAGCTTCACGTTTCCGGCGCTGATCCCAGGTGACTATCAGCTGATCGTTACATCGGAAGGCTTCCAGCAGCATGTGGAGCAAGGCATCGTCCTGCGGACGGGCGATAACCGGCGCCTCGACGTCGAGCTCCAACTGGGGCAAGTCACCGAGTCGGTGACGGTGGACGCCCAGATGGTGACCCTCAACACCGAAAACGGCATGATCAAAGGCGACGTGATCGTCATGGAGGAGATCCAAGAGCTGCCCCTAGCCGGGCGCGACTTCACGGATCTGGCCTTCTTTGTTCCGGGCGTCGTGCCCAAGGGGAGCGGTCAAGGGTCGTTTGCTTCCGTCAATGGCGCGCGGCCGACGAACACAAACTTCTACGTGGACGGCTTTGACAACCGCAACGCGCAGGGAGGTGCCGCGCAGGTGCGTCCCAATATTGACGCGCTGCAGGAATTCAAGATGGAAGTTTCTGGATACTCCGCCGAATACGGACGGATGGCCGGGGGCATCCTGAACATGTCCCTGCGGTCCGGCACCAATGACATCCATGGCAACGTAAGCTACTTCCTGCGCAACGATTCGCTCGACGCGCGCTCGTTCTTCGATGCCGACAAGACCCGCCTGAACCAGAACCAGCTTTCGGGCACGGTCACCGGTCCGGTCGTCAGGAACAAGACTTTCTACATGTTCAGCTACGAACTCCAGCGGAGGGCGCAAGAGTACACTCGTTTGAGCCGCGTGCCGTCCGAGCTCGAGCGAATGGGGGATTTCAGCCAGACGATCGATTTGATCAACCTGGACAACTCGTTGGACACAACGGACCCGTCCGTGCTGGACAAGCTGCGGTCGGATTTCTTGATCCGGGACAGGCTGGCGCGCGGAGGATGCAATCCGCGCCGCGCCGCGCGGGGGCAGCCATCCTGCTTTCCCAACGACATGATTCCGGCCGACCGGCATGATCCGATCTCGGCGCGTCTCTTACAGGAATACCCGCTGCCAAACCTAGGCGACCGACGCGATCTGCTGAATTACCGCGTCGTGGATCTGGACAGCGACAACTTCGATAGCACGATCGTCAAGATCGACCACAAGATCGGGGAGAACAACCTGGCCACGCGCTTCCAGTGGCGTGCAGTCAACGGGGAAAATCCTTTCGCTGGGAGTAGCCTGCTCACCCAGTTCGGCAATACCATCGAAGACGATCGCTATCTGTTCGGCTCCGACTACACGCACATGTTCAGCCCGATGTTCCTGATGGAGGTGCGATTCGGGGTCAGTGGCAACTTGGTGTGGCAGCGGGGGAACTACGCCGACACGAACATCGTCGAAGAAATCGGCCTCCCCAATTTCATTTCCGACGAGGACCGCGAGCGATTCCCCGGCATCGACGATTTCCCGCTGATCCGCATCGACAACCACGTCTCGATCGGCACCGCGGCGAACCAGCCGAACATCCAGGACAACCGGGACTACCAGGCCAGCGTCAAGATGACCAATATCGTTGGCACCCATACGATCAAGTACGGGTTCAACACGAACTACGTGCTGTATGACCGGCCGGGCGTGAACAACGCCCGCGGGAACTACCGGTTCCGGGGTGCCCGTACCGCTCGGGGATCCTTTAACACCCTGCCCGGAAGCGCGGTCGCTGACTTCTATCTGGGATACCTGCATAACACCAACATCCGCGAAGGCATCAACGCCCCCGACTGGCGGCAACACGCGTTGGGAGCGTTCTTCAACGATGACTGGAAAGTCACGCCGAACCTGACGATGAACATCGGTGCCCGCTGGGAAGTCAACCGCATGCCCTGGGACGTCAATGACAAGATGGGCAGCTACAGTCTGGAACACAACAAGGTCGTCCTGTCGAGTTTCCGCAACCTCCCCGACAACTTCGAGGAGTTGAGCGCGGACTTCGATTTGTCCGGCCAGTTCCTCGAGGCGTCGGCCCTCGGGCTACCGCGCTCGGTGATCCACACGGACTGGAACAACTTCACGCCGCGCTTGGGGATAGCGTATCGTCTCGGAAACAAGACTGTGATCCGGACAGGTTACGGGCTGTACATGGCGGGGACGATCCTGAATCCATTCCGCAACAGTCTCGGCAACACCTTCCCATACACGATCAACAACAACTACCCGGGCCTAAGCAACAACCCGACATTGATCTCGTTCCAGAACCCGACGGACCCAAGTCGCTTTAGAGTGACGGGTACGACGGGCGCAAGCGGAATCACCGCGAGACCGAGCCAGGCATATCTGCAGTCGTGGAACTTCACTATCGAGCGCGAATTGCCGGGAGGAACCAGCATCGAGATGGACTACCGGGGATCGAAAGGGACCCACCTCATGCGGCGGTACGACGCGAACCAGCCGTTGCGCAACGCCGAGTCCTATCTCGGGGAAGACGGGTTCGCCCGGCCCATCGATGGATGGGGCGGCATCAATTTCTACAACACCGGTTCCAACTCGAACTACAACGCGGGTAACGTTTCGTGGCGCAAGCGCAGTCGGAGGGGCCTTTTCTGGCGGGTGAACTATTCGTTCTCCAAGTCGCTTGACGATGCGTCACGCACCAACGGTTCAGGAGCAACGGACTTTGCCAACGCCTTGGATTCCAGGGACTTGAGCCTGGAACGCGGCCGCTCCGCCTGGGACATCCGTCACGCGTTTACCGCCGTTGGATCGTACAACTTGCCCTTCGGCCAAGGCCGCCGCTGGGGCCAGAACTGGGGGCCGGCAGCTCAAGTCATATTGGGAGGATGGCAGCTCTCTGGCACGCAGACAGCCTATTCCGGCGGAGCGTTCACCGTCACGACAGCTAACGTGGACCAGAACTTGGGCGAATCGCAGCGTCCCAACCGGCTGACGCACGGGCAGCAGTTCGACAACCTGTCCTATGGTGACAAGCGAGGTGCGGACTACGCTTTCTTTGACACCTCAGCCTTTGAGCGCGTGCCGGGCTGCTCGCCGGCCGACGGCGACATCCCCGCGATGTGCCCGTCCGGGGCGTTTGCTTACGGAACGTCAGGTCGCAACATCCTGGACGGCCCTTCGTTGATCGGTGCCAACATTGCGCTCTCGAAGAACTTCAACCTAAGCGAAGGCGTTCGCCTGCAACTGCGAATCGAGTCGTTCAATTTCATCAACCACACCAACTTCCTGATGACGAACGCGTTCCGGCAGTTCAACGGCGTAGGTGGCGGCTTCTTCACGCGCGTCGGGAACATCGGTCGCGGCGGCGGACCGCGCATCTTCCAGTATGCGCTCAAGCTGCGTTTCTAACCTTCGGTACCCAGCGTCCCGGAAGTGCCCGGGGCGCTGGGAAGACCCTTCGCACGACTCTGGCTAGCTCCCACTGGTTGATTCTTGTTCGACTGGGGTGTTTGGACTTGTCCAGGACACAAGAAGACTGGCGGGATGTTCGAGATCTTGGCAGGGGTTGCGCAAGAACATAGCCTGCGGTCGCCGATAGCTGAGGGCAAGCGAGCGTTGGGGCACCGCCAACAGCTTGACGTTGTCCCCGGACGGCCCGTCGCGATTTCTGTCCCGTCCCTTTGTCCTGCAAGCCCTAGCCCATCTTTGTCGTGCGCCGTGGAAAGGCGCTGTGTCCTAGCGGGTGCGAATCCCGCCCGGCAACTGTTGCTCCAGCCGGTAGCAATTGGAGCGGTTCGAGGAGGTAACTACACGAACTGAAGCACTTCGATGGAAAAGGGCCGCCTTGGGCGGCTCAGCGAGCGTGCAGGCGACAACGCGCAGTGAACGTTGAGCAGGCCTCGAAAAGGGTAATGCGGAAGCCGACCCGCCGACGAAACGGGGAAGGCTGCCAGCGGCCGGGAAGCGAGCAACGCAAGCACCGGTCGGTTCCGCCGGGGTATTGACGGTGGCATGTACGCAAGAGGGAGACAGCAGCAACACGGGAAGCCCTGTCGGTGGCGTGCACGCGCCAACCGGGAACCCGCGAGGGCCAGCTTGGGCCGGCAGGGTGGCGGAGGGGTCCGTACTAGCGGAGAAGCCGGGTAATGCCGGTGGAGCGAAGGGACCTCAGGTCGAGAGGAACGCAAGCAAGGAGGAAGGGACTATGGAGACTGGCGCAGACCTACAAGCTCCTGACTCGGTTCGGAGACTCCAGACGGCGTTACATGCGAAAGCGAAGGGAGGCCCGGCCTTCCGGTTCTACACGCTGAGCGACAAGGTGTGGCGAAAGGACGTGCTGGCCGCGGCTTGGCAGGCGGTTCGCCGGAACGGCGGAGCCTGCGGAGTGGACGGAGAGACGTTCGAACTCATCAAGGAGCGAGGCGTGAACGGATGGCTGGGGGAACTGGCGAAGGAGCTGAGGGGGAACACCTACCGACCGCGAGCGGTGCGGCAGGTGCTGATCCCGAAGAAGCAGCCGGGGAAATTCCGACCGCTAGGCATACCGTGCATCCGGGACCGGGTAGCGCAGACGGCGGCGATGCTGGTGCTATCGCCGATCTTCGAAGCGGACCTGCAACCGGAGCAGTATGCCTACAGGCAGAGCCGGAGCGCGCTGGACGCAGTGCGGCACGTGCACCGGCTGCTGAACACCGGCCACAGGGAAGTAGTGGATGCTGACTTATCCAATTAGGCTGGATCCAGCCTAAATCCAACTACTTCGGGGAAATCCCGCACTCCGGCATGATGCAGTCGATCGCGCGGCGCGTGAGCGACGGACGGATGCTGGGATGGATCAAGCTGTGGCTGGAGATGGCCGTGGAAGAGGACGACGGGAAGGGCGGCAAGCGCCGCACGAACCGGGCGCGCCGGGAGAGGAAAGGCACCCCGCAAGGCGCTCCGCTCTCCCCGTTGCTCAGCAACGTCTACATGCGGCGGTTCCGGCTGGGTTGGAAGAGGCTGGGCTACGCCCGGCGACACGGCGCGGAGGTGGTGAACTATGCCGACGATTGTGCGCCAAGAAGGCGTAGCGGAGGGCGCAAGCCCTCCGTGCAGCCATGCTGCACGAGAGATGAGGGTAGGTCCCTCGGAGCCGCCGTGCAGGCGGAGGCTTCAAACCACCCACCGCTGCTGCGTTTAGAAGGCGTGGTTGTAAGCAGGTGGGAAAAGGCGAGGCGATGACTTCGTCAGGTATGGATCGTAGAGCCGAACGCAAGTGAACCACTGATGAAGTGTCGAAAGCGTATGGACGATGCGGCGGTTCCGGCTGGGTTGGAAGAGGCTGGGCTACGCCCGGCGACACGGCGCGGAGGTGGTGAACTATGCCGACGATTGTGCGCCAAGAAGGCGTAGCGGAGGGCGCAAGCCCTCCGTGCAGCCATGCTGCACGAGAGATGAGGGTAGGTCCCTCGGAGCCGCCGTGCAGGCGGAGGCTTCAAACCACCCACCGCTGCTGCGTTTAGAAGGCGTGGTTGTAAGCAGGTGGGAAAAGGCGAGGCGATGACTTCGTCAGGTATGGATCGTAGAGCCGAACGCAAGTGAACCACTGATGAAGTGTCGAAAGCGTATGGACGACGTCGAAACCGGGGGGAAGTCGTTACTCCGGGATAAGGTCGGGGGGTGCCTGTTTACTGCCCGATCGGCGTCCGGCATACAGGTGGCGGGAAGACGATCCGGGCTCTCATGCGGAACTTGGGAACCTGTCGTGCCGATGCTAAGGGAGACTCGCAAGTGGCAGAACCACAAGCGATTGAGTACCAATGCGGCGCACAGGGGCGGAGTGGCTTGTAGTAGTGAGGAAGGTCCTGTAACGGGGCTGGAGCGAAGGGGCCACCTCAACCGGCATGGCTCGGTGGGGCAACCGGGAAACCGGGAGGACCCTGCCGGGTCAGGCACCGAGCCCGCGGTAGCGGGTGGGGCTGGTTGGGAAGAGCCGGATGCGCAGAGATGTGCATGTCCGGTTCCGAGGGGGCCTGGGGGTGAGATCCCCCCGGGCTACCCGACGTGCGCCAAGAAGGCGTAGCGGAGGGCGCAAGCCCTCCGTGCAGCCATGCTGCACGAGAGATGAGGGTAGGTCCCTCGGAGCCGCCGTGCAGGCGGAGGCTTCAAACCACCCACCGCTGCTGCGTTTAAGAGGCGTGGTTGTAAGCAGGTGGGAAAAGGCGAGGCAATGACCTCGTCAGGTATGGATCGTAGAGCCGAACGCAAGTGAACCACTGATGAAGTGTCGAAAGCGTAGGAATGACGTCAAAACCGGGGGGAAGTCGTTACTCCGGGATAAGGTCGGGGGGTGCCTGTTTACTGCCCGATCGGCGTCCGGCATAAAGGTGGCGGGAAGACGATCCGGGCTCTCGTGCGGAACTTGGGAACCTGTCGTGCTGATGCGAAGGGAGAACCGCAAGCGGCAGAACCGTGAGTGGGAGAGTACCGATGCAGCGCACAGGGGCGGAGTGGCTTGTAGTAGTGAGGAAGGTCCTGTAACGGGGCCGGAGCGAAGGGGCCACCTCAACCGGCATGGCTCGGCGGGGCAACCGGGAAACCGGGAGGACCCTGCCGGGTCAGGCACCGAGCCCGCGGTAGCGGGCGGGGCTGGTTGTGAGGAGCCGCATGCGCGGAGACGTGCACGTGTGGTTCTGAGGGGGCCTGGGGGTGAGATTCCCCCGGGCTACCCGACTCGTCGTCTGCGGCAAGGCCCCGGCGGAAGCCATGCGGGTGGATGTCGAGCGGATGATGGAGAAGCTTCGGCTGCCAGTCAACGCGACCAAGACCCGCTGTTTGCGATCCCCGGAGGAACCGGTCGAGTTCCTTGGATATCGCATCGGACGCAACTACAGCCGGAACGGGGGACGCGCCTATATCGGCACGCGCCCGAGCAAGGCGAGCGTCCACAGCATCTGCCGTAAGATCGGTGAGCTGACGGAGGCGCGATACGGACTGTCCAGCGACAATTAGAAATTCCGGGTAACGACAATTAAAAGTTCCGGGTGAGCCTCGTAGTTGGCGGCTAGACTCGACCCTTCCCAGGGAGGGTGGAGGCGTTGATCAAAAACCAACAAGTGAGGCTACTGATGAAGGAACTCAGAAGGAACAAGCCGCTGGCAACGGCGGCGGCGAAAGCGGGCATGAGCGAGCGCACGGCTCGCAAATGGCGCGATAGCGGGAAGCTTCCGAGCGACCCCAGTCCAGCGCGGCACTGGCGGACGCGGGAGGATCCGTTGGAAGCGCTGTGGTCAGAGGCGGAGGCCCTGCTGCGAGCGGACCCGGGGCTGCAGGCGAAGGTGGTGTTCGAGGAGCTGCAGCGGCGCCATCCGGGGCAATTGCAGTCCGGGCAGTTGCGGACGTTGCAGCGGCGATTCCGGGCCTGGCGCGTGCGGCAGGGTCCGGACCGGGAAGTCTATTTCGAGCAGGAGCGGGAGCCGGGGGCGCAGTGCCAGTCGGACTTCACCGACATGGGCGCGCTGGGGGTGACGATCCGGGGCGAGCGGTACAAGCACCTGGTATACCGTTTCGTGCTGCCGTACTCGAACTGGGAGAGCGTGGCGATCGCGAGCTCGGAAACGTTCGAGGCGCTGGTCGGCGGACTGCAGGAGAGCCTGTGGGAGCTGGGCGGGGTGCCGCGGGAGCACCGGACCGATAATCTGTCGGCGGCGACGCACGAGTTGCGCCAGTCCGGCGGGCGGGCGTTCAACCGGGCGTACGAGGAGTTCCTGGCGCATTACGGGCTGGCGGCGAGCCGGAACTATCCGGGCAACGCGCACGAGAACGGGGACGTGGAAGCGGCGCACGGGCATTTCAAGACCGCGGTGGACCAGCGGCTGCGCCTGAGCGGGACACGCGATTTCAGTTCCGTGGAGCGCTACGCGCGGTTGCTGGACGAGATCGCCGGGCAGCGCAACAGCCGGCGCGGGGAGCGGCTGGCGGCGGAGCAGGCGGCGTTGCGGCCGCTGCCGCCGCGGCGGCTGCCGGTGTACCGGGAAGAGCGGCGCACGGTGACGCGCGGGAGCGTGGTGCGGGTGGCGAGCAAGGCGTACTCGGTGCCGTCGCGGCTGATCGGGGAGCAGCTGACGGCGCGGCTGTACACCGATCGCGTCGAATTGCACTACGGCGGGAAACTGGTGGCGCGCCACGACCGGGCGCTGGGCAAGCAGCCGGGCCGGGTGGACTACCGGCACGTGGCGCACGCGCTGTTGCGCAAGCCGGGGGCCTTCGCGCAATACCGCTACCGCGAGGAGATGTTTCCGTCAGAGGCCTTCCGGCGGGCCTATGACAAGCTCTGCGAGGGGCGCTCGCAGGGGCACGCGGATCTCGAGTACGTGCGCATCCTGCACTTGGCGGCGACGACGCTGGAGACCCGTGTGGAGGCGGCCCTGCAGGGCTGCCTGGAGGCTGGCGAGCGGCCGTCGTTCGAGCGCGTCCGGGCGGCCGCGGCACCGCCGCGGCCGGAGGCGCCGGAGGTGCGCATCGCGGAACCAGACCTGGACGTCTACGACGAGTTGCTGGCGGACACGCGGGGGCTGTCGTGAAGGGGCCGGAGCTGGCAGCGCTGCCAGGACGCCTGAAGGAGTTGCGCCTGCCGTCGTTCGCGGCGCATTGCGAACGGCTGGCGGAACAGGCCCGCAAGCAGGCCTGGGACCCGTTGCGCTACCTGGCGGAACTGGCCGCGGTCGAGACGGTCGAGCGGGCCGACCGGCGCGTGGCGCGACTGGCCAAGGAAGCCCGGCTGCCGCGGGGCAAGACGCTGGAAACGCTGGACTTGCTGCGTCTTCCCAAAGGCGTGAGGGGCCGCCTGCCAGTGCTGTGCGAGGGGGATTTCCTGGCCGACGCCGTCAATGTGTGTGTCTTCGGCAATCCGGGCGCGGGCAAGACCCATCTGATGGCGGCGCTGGGTGCCGAACTGGTGCAGCGTGGCCACTCGACGCTGTTCGCCCCGGCGCGCGCGCTGACCGAGCGCCTGGCCGGGGCCAAGCGCGAACTACGGCTGAGCCGCGAGCTCGACCGCCTCGACCGCTTCGAGTGCCTGCTGCTCGACGACATCGGCTACGTCCGGCAGGACCGTGCCGAGATGGAAGTGCTCTTCGAACTGCTGGCGCAACGCTACGAGCGCCGCAGCGTGATGCTGACGAGCAATCTGGTCTTCTCGCAATGGCAGAGCATTTTCCCTGACAAGATGACCGCGGCGGCGGCGGTCGACCGGGTGGTGCACCACTCGGTGATTCTGGAACTCGATATTGCCAGCTACCGGGCCGAGCAAGCGCGCCGGCGCCAGGGCGAGGCAAGCGAGAAGAGGTAGCCGTGCAGCGCTTCCAGCAATGCCTCCAGCCGGGGCGGTTCCACAGCGCGCGCGCTTTCCCCGCTATGGCGGTCACACGATCGCCAAAAAAGCAGCCGACCAACGGCGCCGAATTCCGGGCCAGGGGGCTCGCCCCCTGGCCCCTCTCGCACTGCCGACTGCCTTGCTCTCCCAGAGAGGGGGAGGCTGCGCTTCCCCCTGCTACCCCCTCCCTCTGCTACTATCCGAGGGCTGCATTGGTCGCCCTTCGGGCTCCCTCTGCCGCCCTCCAACTTACGGAGCACAACCGGCAATTCTAGTTGTCGCCACCGGCAAGAATAGTTGTCGCTGGACAACGGACTGCTGGAATCAGCACTGGTAGTGGAGAGACTGAACCGGGCCATGCTCGGATGGTCAAACTACTTCCAACTGGGACAAGTGAAGCCCGGCATATCGTGCCGTGGATGCACACGCGATCAAGCGGCTGCGTCAGTGGCTATGTCGCAAGCACAAGGTGAGGTCCGGGAAGTACGTGCGCCTTCCGGATGCGAGACTGCGAGAGGATCAAGGTCTTATTTGCCTGGCTGAGCGAACGGCAAGTTTCCCGTGGGCGAAGGCATGATCTCGTCCGAGAGCTGAGTGCGGGAGAGCCGCACGCTCAGTTCGACGAGCGGGGAGAAGAACCGTGGCTATGCGAGAGACTGAGGCACCGGCGCTAAGCGAAAGCGGCCGGCAAACCGCTACTCCCTCACGCTAAGGCAAGCGCGCTTCTCCTCGACTCTACAGGCTAGGCCGGATTTCGGGGCCTAACGCGTTGATTCTTCGAGATGGGTTCGCCGGATTCCGATTTGTAGTACCATAATATTTTCAGTAATGTTGACGCGCCACCCCCGGTATGCTCTACTGCGAGCATGTTCGTCTGCCGCACCCGCACGCGCTCCCGCGACGGCCAGGACTACTTCACCTTCCGCCTCGTGCGCTCCCAGCGCGTCGGACCCAAGGTCCGCCAGCGCACCCTGCTCAACCTCGGCGGGGCCACTCGAAAGAGAAGCGCCACGACTGCCCGTTGCTGACGCTGGGGCTGGTGCTGGACGGGGGCGGGTTCGTGCGGCGCTCGCAATTGCTGGCTGGCAACGTAGCCGAGAGCGGCACGCTGGCGGGGATGCTGGCAGCGCTGCAGGCGCCGCCGGAGGCGGTGGTGGTGCTGGACAAGGGCATCGCGACGGAGGCCAACGTGGCCTGGCTGCGCGCACAAGGCTACCGCTACCTGGTGGCGAGCCGGGAGCGCCAGCGGGAGTTCGACCCCGACAAGGCGATCGCGGTGGGGACCGCGTCGGGATTGGCGGTGAAGGTGCACAAGGCCGTGGGGGAGGACGGGGAGGCGCGGCTGTACTGCGAATCGGAGGAGCGCGCCAAGAAGGAGCGCACGATGGTCGAGCAGGCCGGGAAGCGGCTCGAAAAGAGCCTGCGGGAGCTGCACGCGGGGCTGTCGCGCCCGCGCAAAGTGAAGCGCCTGGAGGCGGTCTGGCGGCGCATCGGGCGGCTGCAGGCGGCGTACGCGGTGGCCGCGCCACATTACCGGATTAGCGTGCAGGCCAACGCCCAGGCAGACACGGCCGTGGCGGTCAGCTGGGAGCGCCAGCCGGTCGCCGGATCGAAGGCCACGCACCCGGGAGTGTACTGCCTGCGCACGAACATCACGGACTGGGACGAAGAGCGCATGTGGCGCACGTACGTGCTGCTGACCGACCTGGAGGCGGTATTCCGCTCGCTGAAGAGCGAGCTGGGGCTGCGGCCGATCTACCACTCCAAGGCGGAGCGCTCCGAGGGCCATCTGTTTGTGACCGTGCTGGCCTACCAGCTGGTGCAAGTGATCCGGCGGCGGTTGCGGGACAGCGGGGAGACGGCGAGCTGGACGACGCTGCGCAAGCGGCTGGCCGGGCAGCAGCGGGTGACGGCGGTGTTCCGCCGCGAGGACGGCCGCAGCCTGCACGTGCGCAAGGCGACCCGCGCCGAGACCGGCCAGCAGGCGATCTACGACGCGCTCGGCATCGACGCCTCACCCGGAGGCGTCCGCAAGCTGGTCGTGTAGCCGCTTGAATTCACGAGAAATCACGGAATGTAGTACCAGACGCCAAATTCTTGACTCGCAACTCATTTAGTTTGAGCCAGTTATAGAATAGGGTGTCAAAGATGGGCTAGGTGCCAGTAGGATCACGGGTGCTGTTGACGCCGGGTTAATTGCCTGGCCTCGACTGGGAGTCCGTCAACTCCCGCCCGTCCCCAATTGCCTGGGACTACGACCTGGTTGCTGTCCTCCAGTGACCGGCGGCACTGCCGGCAATCAGCGTCACTGTTGCCCCGATTGGCACGTACCAAGGCCACGCCACCGTGTCACGAATGGCGACCACGGAGACCACGCCCAGCACGATTCCAAAGATCGCGGCACGTTGTCCGGGTCGCTTGGTGAGCACGCCAAGGGCGAAAGCGCCTAGCAATCCCCCGTAGACTACGGCGGCGACTCCAAGAGCCACCTCGACTGCCGATGTCCCCCGCGATAGCGGAATGAATGCGATCGCGCCACCGACTAAGGCGACCGCCCATCCGAGAGTGAAGAACTTCCCGGCCCGAAGGATGCGAGCCTCGTCGTTTCGAGCGCCTGCCAATGGAGCCCAATAGTCGTAGGCGGTAGCGGAAGCCAGCGAATTGATGGACGATGACAGGGAGGACATCGCGGCGGCAAAAACGCCGGCGATCAGCAGTCCCGTCAAGCCGGGCGGCAGTTCCTCCACAATGAACCGCGCGAAAATCTCGTCCGCCCTGTCGAAGGCGCGGCCTTCATAGAACGCCCAGAGCCCGACTCCGACGAGCAGGAACAACAAGAACTGGACAATGACGGCGAGGCCGCTTACGATCAGCGCCTTTTGCGAATCGCGCTGGCTGCGGCAGGTTAGCAGGCGTTGAACGATCAGTTGGTCGGTGCCGTGGGAAGCCATCGCGAAGACGGCTCCGCCGAGCAGGCCCGCCGCGAGAGTGTACGGTGCCGTGAGAGTCCACGAGAGGTCCAGCACCTGCAGCTTGCCTGCCTCGTAAGCGGCAAAGAGTGCGGCGTCCCACCCGCCTGGAAGCAGCGCCTGGATCGCCGTGATGGCGACGCCTGCTCCCGCTAGGTACAACCCCATCTGGACTGCATCAACCCACACGACGGCCCGAATCCCTCCGAAGTAGGTGTAGGCCAAGGTCAGCGCTCCGATGACCGCAATCGACACGGGATACGGCCAGCCCGTGATTAGTGCCAGCGGAATCGCGGTGGCGAACAGCCGCACGGAATCGGCCAACACGCGTGTGACCATGAAGATCGCCGACGCGAAACGCCGGGTGTGCAATCCGAAGCGCGATTCGAGCAACTCATACGCGGTGGACAACTCCCCCCGGTAGTAGGCCGGCAGGAAGACAAGTGCAACGGCGATCCGCCCCGCGAGATAGCCCAGGGTCAGTTGCAAGAAAACCAAGCTGCCCGTATAGGCGACACCGGGAATGCTGAGGAAGGTTAGCGTGCTGGTTTCGGTCGCGACTACCGAGAGCATCACCGCGCCCCATGGGAGCGACCGGCCCCCAAGGAAGTAGTCGCTCCCCGTGGTCTGCCCGCGGCCCAGCCAGCTTCCCCACGCCGTTATGCCGACCAAGTAGGTGACTAGGACAACGAGATCAATACCAGTGAATCCATGCAAGGGGCTGCCTCCGATGTCGAGAGTTCCTAGCTGGCGCGAAGCCGTGCCAACCTAGCGGGCAGCGGCCTATCTATTCTCACGTAGACGGAAGCCGGGGTCGCGGCTGGCAGGTTCTGAGGCGCGAATCCCATCTGTCTGACCGCGACCTGATTTTTCGGTCAGGGAAGGCACTATCATTGGTGACGGCCGCAAGCGCTCTCCCACGGTGGCGGGGCCATTGGCCAGCGGAGTTCCAGCATGAAGGCCTTTTACGTGTTGCTATTGGCGATTTCGGCAGTTGTCGGCGTCGCGCGTAGCGAGGGTCCGCCAAACTTCCTCGTGATCGTTGCTGACGATTTGGGTTTTTCGGACCTCGGATGTTACGGCGGGGAGGTCGAGACACCGAACCTCGATGCGCTGGCGGCTGGTGGTTTGCGATTCACGCAGTTCTACAACACCTCGCGCTGCTGGCCGACGCGAGCTGCGCTGCTCTCAGGCTACTACCCGCAGCAGATCCGACGCGATGCAATGCCAGGGATCGATCACGGCCAGTTCGGTGGTAGCGGCGTTCGGCCCGCATGGGCCCGTCTCGTGTCCGAACGGTTGCGTGAGCGGGGCTACCGCTCGTATCTGTCTGGGAAATGGCACGTCGACGGAGATCCGATGGACAACGGATTCGATCGCTCCTACTGGGTTAACAACCGAGCTGGCTTCTTCCATTTGCTAGGCCAGTACAGGGACGGAGAGAGCATACCCGATGTCGCTTCCGACCAAGGCAAGTACCTGACCGGACTAACAGCTGACTACGCAATTGAATTCCTGAAGGAACATGCCTCGAAGCATACGGACCGGCCATTCTTTCAGTACTTGGCCTTTCATGCTCCGCACTTCCCGCTGCACGCCGAGCCGCAAGACATCGCCCGGTACCGGGATCGCTACCTTGTGGGCTGGGACCGGTTGAGGAAAGAGCGCCACGCGCGTCAGACTGAGCTCGGTTTTGGTGGTTCCCAGCTCTCGGCTCTGGACGAGGATATCGGCCCGCCATATGCCTTTCCCGACGGTATCGCTCAGCTAGGTCCGGGAGAGATCAACCGCCCGGTCCCCTGGGAGCGGCTGACCGGGGCACAGCGTCGGTTCCAAGCGACGAAGATGGCGGTGCATGCAGCGATGATCGACCGCATGGACAGCGAAATCGGACGAGTGCTCGACCAGCTTCGAGCGATGGACGCGTTTGAGAACACGGTCGTATTCTTCATGTCGGACAACGGTGCGAGCGCCGAGATCATGGTGCGTGGTGACGGGCACGATCCTGATGCCCCCTTGGGGTCCGCTGGCACATACCTCTGTCTCGGGCCGGGATTCTCGAGTGCGGCCAACACCCCGTTCCGGCTTCACAAGACTTGGGTGCATGAAGGCGGGATCTCCACCCCCCTGATCCTGCATTGGCCCGAGGGTGTCGCGGCGCGAAACGAACTACGGTCGACTGTAGGACACGTGATCGACATCGCCCCGACGCTTCTGGACCTCGCTGGAATCGAGATCGCCGCCCTCGGCGGCGGGCCGCCTCTCGAGGGCGCCAGCCTGGCACCCGTATTCGAAGGCGACGGCGATGCGCTGCACGATGCCCTGTGGTTCTATCACCAAGGCAACCGCGCGCTGCGACGGGGCAACTGGAAGATCCTGCACACGGTGCGCACTCGCGACGACGGGTGGTCTGCCGTCGCCGAGGAAGAGGATGCACGGCTTGGCGAGTGGGCGCTCTACGATCTATCGAACGATCGCGCGGAGCAGCGGGATCTCGCGGCCCGACATCCAAGCGTCGTCCGCGAACTGGAGGCGTTGTGGGAGGGGTGGAGGGAGCGGTTCCTGCGGGATTCCGGCTTGGGGCGCTGAGATTCCGCTCGTCGTTGCCTTCAATTCGGAACTAGTCAGCCAAGTAGCGCCGGTAGACCTTGATCGTCATCTCGGCCGCGGTCTTGGCGTCAGGCAGCGGAAACGCCTCCGCGGAAGCGAATCCGGCGTAGCCCGTTGCCGACAGCGCTTGCGCAATTGGATCGTAGTCGATGTGACCGAATCCGGCCGCCCGGCGATTCGAGTCCACGAAATGCACGTGCCCGATCTTTCCGGGGCAGTCCAGGATCGCTTGGGCAGGGTCGGTTTCCTCGATATTCATGTGAAAGAGGTCGGCCAGCAGCTTGACGTTTCCCGCACCTGTCGCCTCAATCAGCTGCACGCCGTCGGACAAGGTCTTGATCAGGTCGGTCTCGTACCGGTTCAACGGCTCCATCAAGAGTTCCGTTCCACGCCCCGCTGCGTGGTCGGCGAGTTCGCGTATCGAAGCCGCCAGATCCTCCAGGGCCGATTCCCGAGATCGCTCGCCGTGCGTCTGCCCCTGCATCGATCCGACAATTGCCGACGCGCCGAAGTCCGCGCCGAAGTCGATGATTTCCCGAACGTACGAGCACGCCCGCTGCCGATTGCCTGCGTCTGGATCGCTCAGGCTGTGGTTGTGCAGCAGCATTCCGGCACCGGTTCCCACGGCGGCTAGCTGCAACCTGTGGCGGCCGAGCAACTCTTGGAGACGGGCCCGATTCACATGACGCCCGGATGGCGCGAAGATCTCAATGGCATCGAAGCCCAGCGCCGAGGCATCCCGGCAGGCTGCGGGCAAGTCTCCGTGGTACACAAACGGCCCGCCGCTCGCTTCAGGCACCAAGCAGACGGTGATGGAAGACAGGATCACGATTCGTCCGAAAGTTCGATGATGGCCTTGATCACTCCGGACTCCGGCCGGGTATAGCCTTCGAAGTTGGACACCACATCCTCGAATGGCGTGCGATGCGTGATCCAAGGACCCGTGTCAATCGTCCCGTCCTCAATCAAGGAGATGATGCGCCCGAAGTCTCGCGGAAGGGCGTTCCGTGAGCCCTTGATCGTCATTTCCGGGCGGTGCAGGGCCGGATGCGGGAACGTGATTCTCTCAGTGACGATTCCGACGTACACAAGTGTGCCTGTATGCGCCACGTAGCCCAAGGCCCCGCTCATCGAAGCCGGGCTGCCGGTCGCATCCGTCACCAACGCATACATGTCGCCGTCGGTGATCGTGCGCATTTGCTCGACGGCGCTGTCGGCATTCTCGAAGACAACCGTGTGCTCAACCCCATAGCGCTGACGACAGAAATCCAGTCTCGACTCGATTCTGTCCATCACGGTAATCTCGGCTCCGGTAAGCCGAGTGAACTCCAATGTCGCCAGGCCGATCGGTCCGGCACCGATAATCAGCACGTGGCTGCCCCTCGCCGGCGATCCGCGATCCGTTGCGTGGCAGCCGATTCCCAATGTCTCGACCAGCGCCAGTTGCTCGAGCGACAACTCCCGCGAAACGTGGAGCTTGTCGGCCCGGACGAGGAAGCGGTCGCACAGCCCGCCGTCGACCATCACGCCAATCACATCAAGCGTTGCGCAGCAATTGGGGTTCCCGCGCCGGCAGGCATAGCAAGTACCGCAGTTCATGTAGGGCTCGACGCTGCACCGGTCCCCGGGCTCCACGGTGGTTACACCCGGTCCGGTTTCTAAGACCGTTACGCCCAGCTCGTGTCCCGGCACACGGGGGTAGCGGAAGAAGGGCATCTTGCCCAAGTAGCCGCTGTAGTCCGTTCCGCAGATGCCCATGCGGTGAGTCTTCACCAAGGCCTGGCCTGGCCCTGGCGGCGGCGGCGCGTCGATCTCGACGTACTGGAGCTGGCGAGGTTCTTGTAGACGGATCGCCCTCATGGTCGGTCGGGAGTGCGGGGCCGCCCCCACGGGGAGCAACTCACCAGCGCAAGATACTCAGCCTACCGTCCCCGACACGCTCGGTGCAAATCGGAGGGTGGAAGGCGACACTCGAACGGAACCCGCAGTCGCGCAGGAAAGACTCAAGACGATCTCTGCAAATTCTTCCGGGCTGACGGTGTGCTCGCGAATTGACGGGCCTGTGGGCTCCCACTCAATCGCAATGGAAGCGCACTGAACGCTTGACTAGCTTCTGCCAGCACCAGTCCCTAGCGGTTCACAATCAAAATGCGCTCAAGACGAGAGCCTGGATCACCACTACCATGAGCCAATGACCCGCATCGATCAGCGTCAGCTTCGGCTTGGCTCCCTGGAACGCGTTGTTTGTTGCCATGCTGGTCACGATGAATCCGACCCAGAGCATGAGCGCGATGTGGATGACGTGCCGCGTACTGGCCGTCTCAAACCCCATCTGCTGCGGCATGAATTGAGACGAGAGCACGATCGCCATCACAACCAGCCCGACGAAGGACGTGATGAAGGGCGTCGCCGTTCGCTCCTGTTTGACCTCGGCCTCCGTCTTGCCACTCGCATCCAGCCAGACCTTGCCAAGAATCGTGTAGTAGGCGGCTCCGAATGCAAATGAAGCGACAGCCGCGAGACCGACCCCCAAGAAATTGATTCCGTGCAGTTCCATTGATGTCTCCTAGCCCTGGTTCGCCAGAATCTCGGGAAACGATCGGCCTTGGGGCTTTTCGCTGAGTCGACCGTAGCCGGAAACACGCCACTATTCGTCGATCGGATGTTGTGTATTCGCTATATGTTTCATTTGTTATTGGATTATGAGTTGTCTAGCTCGATGTAGTGCCAAGTAATTAATAAGGTTTCAATTTGTCCTTGACTTCTCCCGCCCGCCTCTGCCACCCTCGGCATAGGCACCCCCACCGTGTTCATCCGCGCTACCAAAACCCACTCCGTCCGCGGCCAGCCCGGCTTCTGCTTCCGCCTCGTCCAGTCCGTCCGCTCCGGCTCCTCGGTCCAACAGAAAACCCTTCTCAACCTCGGCACCAACTATGCCGTCCCGCGCTCCCTCTGGTCCGACGTCACCCACCTCGCCGACGATATCCTGCGCGGACAAGCCCCGCTCTTCGCTGTCCCCCACGAGGTCCTCGCTGCCGCCGAGGACCTCGTCCGCCGTCTCCGCGCCCGCGGCTTCGCCCCCGAGGGCCACTCCGACAACGACCCTGTCTCCGTCCGCCTCGATACCCTCGACCACGACAACTCCCGCTCCGTCGGCGCCGAGCGCCTCTGCCTGCACGCCCTCGACCAACTCCGCTTCCCCGCTCTGCTCCGCCAGGCCGGTGCCTCCGCACGCGATGCCTCCATCGCTACCGCCCTCGTCCTCGCCCGCATGCTGCATCCCTCCTCCGAGCGCGAAGCGCACCGCTGGCTCCGCGACAGCAGCACCACCCTCGAACTGCTCGGCCTCGATCACTCCACGGGCGTCTCGCTCAACAAGCTGTACCGCATCTGCGACCTGCTCTGGAAACAGCGCGAAGCTCTCCAGAGCGGCCTTTTCGCGCGCGAACGGGAATTGCTGGACCTGCCCGAGACCATCGTCTTCTACGACCTGTCGAACACTCACTACACGGGCCGCGAGAACGCCACCCTGCGCCTGTTCGGTCGCTCCAAGCAGAAGCGCAACGACTGCCCGCTGGTTTCCCTGGCGCTGGCCCTGGACGGGTCCGGCTTTCCCCGCCGCTGCGAGATCCTGGCCGGCAACGTGTCCGAGCCGGGCACGCTGCAGCCCATCCTGGAGCGGCTCGACGCTGGCCGCGAAGCCGGGGCGCAGCGGCCGACCGTGGTGCTGGACGCCGGCATTGCCAGCGAGGAGAATGTGCGCTGGCTGCGCCAACAGGGGTGGGACTGGATCTGCGTCAGCCGGGAAGCCAAGCCGGAGCGCCCCGAGGGCGAGCCGACAGCGGAGGTGCAGACCAGCAGCGGCTACTGCGTGCGGGCCTGGCCGCTGAAGGCAGAGCCGGGTGCCGAAGAAACAGAGTCCAAGCGGGAGCCGGAATTGCGGGTGTACGCGCTGAGCGAGGGCCGTCTGCTGACCGCTGAGTCGATTCTCAAGCGGCACCGGGAGCGCTTCGAGGGGGCCCTGCAGGCCCTGCACGAGGGGCTGTCGAAACCACGCTGCATGAAGCAGTTGGAAAAGGTGCAACGCAAGGTCGGACGGCTGGTCGAGCAGCACGGGAAGGTGTCGGCGCAGTACAGCGTGGAGGTGGTCGCGGGGGAGCAGGGCAAGGCTGCGGCCGTCCATTGCAGCCGCAAGCAGCAGCACGCGGCGGCCGACGCGGCGGCCGGGGCCTACCTGCTGCGCACCAGCCACGTGGAGTGGGACGCGGAACGCGTCCTGCGCACGTACTGGGAGCTGACCGAGGTGGAGGCCACCTTCCGTTCGCTGAAGTCGGAACTGGGGCTGCGCCCGATCTGGCATCAGCTCGACCGGCGTGTGTCCACGCATCTGTTCGTGGCCGTGCTGGCCTACCACGCGGTGCATCTGCTGCGGACGCGGCTGAAGGCGCGGGGACTGCATCTGAGCTGGCAGTCGATCCGGGACCGCCTGGAGAACTGGGTGCGGGTGACGACGACCGTGCAGGCTGCGGACGGCAAGCCGCTGTGCAGCCGTCAGGATGTCCGCCCGGGAGCCGAGGCCTTCGAGATCGCACGAGCGGCAGGCCTGGTCCCGCGGGTGCACCGGCGTCGGATCCGCAAGGCGGACTGACGAATGCTCACAAAATGTAGTGCCAAGTGGGCCGAGGGTCCCCGTGCAACGCATTTTGTTTCAATGACTTACGAAATTTCCAAGTCACGATTTGGCGAACCAGGGCTAGGTTCCTAAAGGCATTTGAGGCTTTGCCGAATTCGGTTAGATCGCGCCAATCCGGATTTGCCCGGCGCTAGGATACGAGACTGGCCAGACCCTGTCAACCCGTTGTCAAGGCAATGTCAGGGTCAAATGTCCGCTCTTCGGGTGGCGAGGGGGGCCGGCGTAGGGAGCGGAGCGTCTTGGCTCGATAGCGTGCTTCTCTGATAGATAATTCAGGACTGGCATTGAAATCTCTAATAGGTATATTTGGCCTGTGTTCAAGGTCATGTTCACGAAGGTAGCAAGTCGCCGCCTTCGTGGCATGTCAAACACCGCGCAGAAAACGACTGTCGGAAAAATCGATAGTCTTGCGGCTGACCCCTTAGCTCCAAGCGATACCGGAACCGTCTTTAAGGCGATTGCGGGCTTCCGACTCCGGTTAGGCGATTGGCGGATACTGTGAACACTTGACAAAGAAGCCAGAACGATGACGATTGCCGCTATCGTGCCTCGAGGAGACGCTTACCGATGACCACCCCTGCACCCCCGACCATCATTCTCGGCGGCGAGTATACCGTTGTGCCACGTGCCGAGTACGAGGCGTTGCGAAAGGCCGTTGATGAAGATGCCATGGATGCGGCAATGACCCAGCGCGCTCTCGATGGTCCCGATCAAGAACTCGTGCCTATCGAACTGGTCAAGCGCGTCGCGGGAGGAGAGAACCCGGTGCACGCGTGGCGCGACTATCGTGGCATGAAGGCCGGTGAGCTTGCCGCCTCCGCCGGGATCGCGGCCTCCTATCTGTCGGACATCGAGAATGGCAAGAAGCCCGGTTCGATTAGAGCCATGAAACGCATCGCCCAAGCACTCGGCGTAACCGTGGATGACCTAGTCTAGTTTATTCTCCAGGCAGCTATTGTTGCCTAGCATCCCTCGGAGCCATTCTTGTGTGGTTCTCCGGTTACGCGATCAGCCTGGCGTAGTGTCGCTCGCATCGCTCCGCCGTCTCGCTCGTAACGCACGCCAAAGCAATCAGCCTTCGCGCCTCGCCCGTTGCCTCGGCACAGCCACGGTAGATCGCAATTGTATGATGGACGCTATGCAATCTGGCATTTCACCTCTCAGTCGGAGGGACCTCTTGAGGATGACAGCTCTCGCCACCTTGCCTTTCGGCTGTTCCGACAGTAGCGATTCCCTGACTGCGAAACGGCCCAATATCATCGTCACGATGGCGGATGACATGGGGTTTTCGGACATCGGCTGCTACGGAGGAGAGATCAACACTCCTGTCCTCGACTCTCTTGCCGCCGACGGGCTGCGGTTCCGTTCGTTCTACAACTATGCCCGTTGCTGCCCCACAAGGGCATCGCTCATCACCGGGCTCTATCCCCATCAGGCCGGGGTTGGTCACATGATGTCGGAGTACCGCAAGGACGGCGAGCCGATTCCGTCGTACATGGGCAATCTGAATAAGAGCTGCGTCACGATCGCTGAGGTTCTCGGACAGGCCGGATACACGACGCTTATGAGTGGCAAGTGGCACGTGACACCCGCGGAAGGCTCTGGAAGCAAGGTCGATCGTTCCAATTGGCCTATGCAGCGTGGCTTCGACAAGTTCTTCGGAACGATCCATGGCGCCGGATCGTTCTACGACCCGGTTTCGCTCACCCGAGGCAACGAGCCGGAGGATCCAGGGCCGGACTTCTACTACACGTCCGCGATTGGGGACAACGCGTCCAAGCTCATCGAAGAGGCTTTAGACGAATCCCCCGAGGCGCCGTTCTTCCTGTACATGCCGTTCACGTCTCCGCACTGGCCCCTGCATGCCCCCGAGGAGGCGATCGCGAAGTACAAGGGGCGCTACGACACGGGGTGGGACAAACTGCGCGAGGAGCGCCTGGCGAGGATGCGCACGGTGGGAGCAGTTGATGAAACCGCTCTTATGAGCGAGCGCGATCCGTCCCAGCCGCCTTGGGAAGATGCGCCCAACAAGGAGTGGCAAGCCCGTCGAATGGAGGTGTATGCCGCGCAGATCGAACTGATGGACTCTGCGGTCGGCAACGTCGTCGATACGCTGAAGGAACACGGGCAGCTTGACAACACCCTGATTCTCTTCCTGGCCGACAACGGTGCTTGCGCAGAAAGGCTCGGGAGCAGCTCGAGGGCGTTGCACGTCCCAGCACATACATATGCAGGCGACCCGGTTGCCGCTGGCAATGACCCCGCCGTGATGCCCGGTGCCGAGGAGAACTACCAGAGTTACGGGGTTCCGTGGGCGAACGCTTCGAACACGCCGTTCCGCTACTACAAGCATTGGGTTCATGAGGGCGGGATTTCCTCCCCCCTGGTTGCCCACTGGCCGGCCGGGATTACGGCCAAGGGAACGTGGACCGATCAAGTCGGGCACTTGATCGATATCATGGCCACTTGCGTGGACGTCGGCAATGCGCCCTACCCGCAGGAATACGCTGGCAACACGATCACTCCCCTCGAGGGAGCGTCCCTCGCTCCGGTTTTCCGGGACGAAGACGCCGAAGGACATCCGGAGGGGTTGTTCTGGGAGCACGAGGGGAACCGTGCCATCCGGGTCGACGACTGGAAGCTCGTCTCGAAGTTTTCTGCGCCCGAGAGTGGCAGGTGGGAACTGTACAACATCAAGCAGGACCGCAGTGAGTTGAATGATCTCGCCGAGGCAATGCCAGACCGAGTCGCCGAGATGTCGGCACAATGGCAGGAATGGGCTGATCGCGTCGGCGTCATCGAATGGCGCTCCTGGGACCGCTGACCCCTCGGCCGGGCTGTTCCGAGGCCGGCACACTGGCAATGTACGCCATCGGAATCTCCGGACCATCGGGAGCCGGCAAGAGCCTAGTAGCTCGCGAAGTGGCCGGACTCCTGTCGGGCGTCGGCGTTCTATGCATGGATTCGTACTACGCCGATCTTTCCGCCTTGTCGGGCGATGAGCGGGCGAAGGTCAATTTCGACAGTCCCGAAGCCGTGGATTGGGAACTGCTCGATCCGCAATTCCGTCGTTTGTGCGGAGGCGAGCGTATAGCGATTCCGGAATACGATTTCGCGACACACACCCGGACCGGCGTGGTCAGAGAATCCGACCTCTGGAGTATCGTCGTGTTGGAAGGCCTGTTTGCGCTATGGGAGCCGCGGATCCGGGCCCGGCTTGATTGCGCGGTCTTCATTGACACCCCCGAGGAGGTTTGCCTTGCCCGCCGGATCGCGCGCGATGTCTCTCTGAGGGGCCGTACCGAGGCTTCGGTCAGGGATCAGTGGCTCCGCGATGTAGCACCCATGTTTCGGACCCATGTGCTGCCGACTCGAGAGGACGCGGATCTCGTGATTGACGGCTCCCGCCCGCCGGGCGAGTCCGCTCGGGCGATTCTACGCGAGTACCGCAAACGGGAGTTATCGAGCCAAGCTTCCTCGCTACACTCAAATCGATGATCCGTTTGTCGGGAGCTCGCATGCGCTACAGCGCGCGAGTGCTGTTCGACGAGATGGACTGGCTCGTGACGCCCGCCGACAGGACCGGCATTGTCGGTGGCAACGGTACCGGCAAGTCCACGCTTCTCAAGATCCTGTGCGGTGCCGAGCAGCTTGATGCCGGAGGGATCGAGCGGCAGAAGAACATTAAAATCGGGTACCTTCCGCAGGAGGGGCTCGCGTTCTCGGGTGGGACCGTGTTCGAGGAATGCCTGAGCGTCTTCGATGAGGCGTTGGCGCTGGAACGGGAAATCGAAGGGCTAACTCACCGCATGGCAGAGGTCGACCCTTCCGGGCCGGAGTTCCAAGCTGTGATTGACCGGTATGACTGGTGTTCGACGCGTTACTTGGCGCTCGACGGGTATACGAAGGAGGCGCAAGTAGGCTCGGTGCTCGGTGGCTTGGCATTTCCCAAGCGGGACTGGCACCGCCCGTGCGAAGAGTTTTCCGGCGGTTGGCAGATGCGCATAGCACTGGCCAAGCTCCTTCTAGCGAAGCCGAACCTGCTGCTTCTCGACGAGCCGACCAACCATCTGGATCTCGAGGCCCGCAACTGGCTCGAAAGCTACCTGGCGGGATACCCGCACGCATTCGTCCTGATATCGCACGATCGGTATTTCCTCGACGCGACGATTCGCAAGATCGTCCACTTGTGGAATGCCAAGGCGCATTTCTATACGGGCAACTACTCCAAGTTCGAGAAGCTTCGCGACGAGCGGCTGGGACAGCTGCGCGCCGCTTACCGAAACCAGCGGGACAGGATCGAGCAGCTGGAGGCGTTTATCGGGCGATTCCGCTATCAAGCGACCAAGGCGAAACAAGTGCAGAGCCGGATCAAGGAACTCGATCGCATGGAGCGAATCGAGATTCCCCCGGAAGAAAAAGCGATTCATTTCAAGTTCCCGCAGCCGGCCGCTTCCGGACGGGTCGTAGTGGAGTTGGCAAACGTCAGCAAGGCTTACGGCGAGACGTCGGTATTCGAAAACGTTTCCGTCCGGATTGAGCGTGGCGACCGGATCGCGCTAGTGGGCGCAAATGGGGCAGGCAAGTCGACCCTGATCCGGATCCTTGCCGGCATCGAGCCGCTCACTGGGGGCCAGCGCAAGGAAGGCTACAAAGTCGGCATCGACTATTTCGCCCAGGACCAATACCGCGAGCTGAACCCGGATGCGGTGCTGTTCGAAGACCTGCTCAGTCACGCCCCCCTCATGGACCAGTCGCAGCTGCGCGGCCTTCTGGGGTGCTTCCTTTTCAGCGGGGACGATGCTTTCAAGCGAATCCGCGTGCTTTCGGGAGGCGAGCGCAACCGCTATGCGCTGGCTCGCCTGTTGCTAAGGCCTAGCAATTTCCTGCTGCTCGACGAACCCACCAACCACCTGGACCTGCGGGCCAAGGAAGTCCTGCTTCCCGCACTGCTCGACTTTGACGGCACCTTGGTCTTCGTGTCTCACGACCGGTACTTCATCGACCGGCTCGCGAACAAGGTCATCCACGTTGGTGACGGCGATCTTGAAGTGTTTCCCGGCGACTACGAAGGGTTCCTGTGGAAGCGCGAGCGGCGCGCGGAGGAATCCGACCTGCCCGCCAAGCCAGCCGTTAGTGGCGATCTGCGCGCGGCATTGCAGTCCGCTGCACCGGCCGCGCCACGGCGGATGAATCCCCTGAAAGCCGACAGGATTCGGGGGATGATCGAGGCTGTGGAGCGGGAAATCGAGACGCTCGAGGGCAATTGCCGCGACCTGCAGGTTGAACTGGTGTCGTCCGGAGGGAACCATGCCCGCCGCCAGAGGGTGCTGGCCGACCTCGAAGAGAGCCAGCGCGAGATTCAGCGTCACGAGGACGAGTGGGCGGAACTGTCAGAGCGGCTCGCCGCTGGGGCCAGCTGATCGCAGCTTGGCCCCGGCGGACAAGCGAACGCAGCCGGGAAAATCTAGGGGCGTGGGGTAGAATAGCCTACGGGAAGCAATGATAGCTCGCCTCTTCTTGCTCGGTTCGCTCTGCGTCGCGGGACTGACGGCGGCCAAGCTGCCGGAATGGTACACCAGGGTTCTGCCGGATGCTGAGATCAAGGCTCGCCTTGTTCACGACTTGGCAGAGATCGAGCGCATTGCAGGCGATCGGTTCGAAGGAGAGATCATCCTCGTTGAGCTTCGCGTGCGTCCACTTTATGGCTCGGAGGTGAAGCTGGACCGTGACGAATTCCTTCTCAGGGCCCGCAACGACAACGACACTTCGCCGGCTCGGACGCCGGACCGCATCGCGGGGGGGGCTGTCTTGGCTGTGGGTTCGGAGCGGGCCAGCTCATCCGGCGGCGTCTTTGCCCAAGAATCTCAAGGCCCGATCTGGGGCGGCGTGCCCGGTACCTCCGGTCGACCCCGGCGGCTGGGTGGGCCGCCAAACACAGCCGGGGGAGCAGTCGGTTCACGCCAAAACCGGCAAACATTGGAAGGGCACTACGAGGACGATGATGCTGTCCTGGCGCGCTTGAAAGCCAGAGAACTGCCGCTCCAAACTAAGGACACGCCCGTTTCAGGGTATCTGTACTTCGAGATTCCGGCCAAGGTCAAGCGGAAGCATCTCGAATTGAGCTACGATGGACCTTTGGGGGAGCTTCTCATCGAGTTCAAGAAAGCCGATTGACTCCGCGGCGCTCCCGGTTTGCCGGAGTGGCGACTAGGCGCAAAGCAGTCTCTTGGCAGCCCAGCTCCCGTAGCCCGACTCGCCACAGTTGAAACGGCAGCCGAGGAGCATGCGTAGTTCACTCATGAGCCCCGGGTTAAGTTGTACCCGGTGACCCAAATTTGTAACCCAGCCCTGTCCATGCGTTTGAGCCGTTCGACACTTCTCGCCGCAGCTCTAGCCCTCGTGCTCGCCGCTGCCGTTTCGGCGCAAGAGGCCGCTAAAGGGCAGGAGCGGGCCGAGCCCGTGGCCAGCACTTTGACTGGCCGGCCGGGGGCCGTGGCACCTTCGTACCTGCTCGCGCAAGCGCAACAGCAACAGCCCGCGTCCCCGTTCGAGGACATTCCGCTCGAGACTCCTCAGGCCCCGTCCCCGTTCGACGACGTCGAGACAGAGCAGCAGGTGCAGCGGCGACCGGGCGAGGAGATCATCGAGGAGGTTGCGTTTCGTGGCACGCGCCGCATCCCGCGAGACAGCCTGGCAGCGCGCATATTCACCAAGCCTGGCGACTTGTACGACCCCCAGACGTTGCGCCGCGACTTCATGGTGCTGTGGAACACGGGCTACTTCGATGACTTGCGGCTCGAGATCGAAGACGGCGAGAGCGGCAAGATCGTCCGGTTCGTAGTCACAGAGCGCCGCGTTGTCCGCACCATTCGCTACGAAGGCAACAAGTCCGCGACGCTCTCGGACATCCTGGAACGGTTCAAGGAGCGCAATGTCGGCCTGACGGTCGAGTCGAGATATGACCCCACAACCGTCAATCGGGCCGTCTATGTGCTGCGGGAGTTGCTCGGTGAGCGAGGGCGGCAGTACGCCGCCATCAACCCGGAGGTTCGCCAGATCCCGCCCGCCTCGGTGGAAATCGTCTTCAACATCGAGGAAGGGCCGAAGGTAAAGGTCGGCGATGTGACCTTCGACGGCCTGACTGTGATGGGTAGCAAGAATGCGCGGCGGGCAATGAAGAACACCAAGCCCCTCGGCATTCCTCGCAGCATCGTCCTGGAGAACCTCTTCACGCGGACGTTCGACATCCGAAAGCTTGAAGAGGACAAGGAGCGCTTGCGAAACGCCTACCAGAAGCGCGGCTACTTCCGGGCTAACGTCCTAAGGCACGATCTCGATATCCGAGACTCGCCGGGTCGCGGCACGTTTCTGATTCCATGGTCGATGATCTTCAACAAGCCGAAGAAGCATGCCGACATCAACTTGCTTGTTGAGGAGGGGCCGCGCTACGAACGAGGCAAGCTAAGCTTCACCGATGTTGAGCTCTTCCGTGTTCCGGATCAAGTCCTTGGTCCTGTCTTCGCGATGAATGAAGGGTCGATCTTCGATGTCGAGAAGCTTCGCAAGGGCATGGAAAACCTCAAGAAGCTGTACGGCGAATTCGGCTACATCGACTTCGTCGCCGAGCCGAGTTTCGACTTCCTCGAGGATGACACGCCTCCGAAGATCGATCTGAACCTGGCGGTCGACGAAGGCAAGCAATTCTTCGTGCGGCGAATCGAGTTCGACGGCAACGAGACAACCCGCGACAAAGTCATCCGGCGGGAGTTGTTGCTCGACGAGGGGGATATGTTCAACACCCGCCTGTGGGATGTGAGCATGCTGCGACTGAATCAGCTGGGCTACTTCGACCCGATCAAGACCGAGGGGCCGGAAACGGACACGGTTGTGACCCGCAATACCCGCGAGGGGTTGGTTGACTTGACCCTCAAGGTCAATGAGCGTGGCAGGAACATGATCAACCTCAACGGTGGGGTGTCGGGATTCGCGGGCAGCTTCATCGGTTTCGGGTACTCCACGAACAACTTCCTCGGATTGGGCGAGACGCTCTCCTTTGACGCGCAGCTGGGCAGTCGCGAGCGGGTCTTGCAGTTCGGCTACACCGAGCCGTACCTATTTGACAAGCCGATCCAGGCCGGCTTCACCGTCTTCTCAAGCCGGTTCAGCTTCAATCAGGCTCGCGAGGCCTCGATTTTCGCCGGGGCCAACCTGATTCCGCTGTTTAACCAGCTTGGTCAGGAGAACATTCTCGACTACCGTCAGAACTCCACCGGCTTCACGACGTTTCTGAGCTACCCGCTACGCCGCAGCTTCGCGCGCCTGAGCCTGACCTACAGCTACCGCAGGTCGAGCGTGGTGACGTTCAGCCAGTCCGCCAGCAACCTGTTCACGTATCTCAACTTCGAGGGGGTGTCCGGGCCCAACTCGCTGGAGGGAATCACGACCAGCCAGATCACGCCGGCGTACTACTACAACACCGTCGATCACCCGATCACCCCGTCTAAGGGCAAGAGTCTCTACGCGAGCATCGGAGTCGCTGGATTCGGCGGTAACACGCGCTTCTTGCAGCCCACGGCCGAGGCGAAGTACTTCAAGCCGAATGGGGCTCGCCGAACGATCGCCATGCGCGCTCTGTTCTCTTTCCTGAGCGGCTATGGCGGGCGCGTGCCCCCGCCGTTCAGCCGTTCCTTCATGGGCGGCGAGAACGATGTCCGCGGGTTCCAGATTTGGTCGATCAGTCCAATGGTGTGGATTCCGGACTTCACCAGCGTGCCGGTCTACAACGACAACGGCACGCTCCGGACGCAGGTTCAGGTTGTGAATGGTGTTGAGGAGCGCCTTCCGCTCACTACGGAGGTGCCTGTCTACCGCTTGAACTTCCCTGGCGGCGACTCGCGCTTCGTCTACAACCTGGAGTATCGGATCAAGCTGTTCGGCCCGGTGGTGCTGGCACCGTTCTGGGATATCGGGTTCAACAAGATCCTGCGCAAGGACCAAATCCGGCTCAACCCGGGACGGGCCGCCGAACTGAACAAGCAATTCCCGCAAGCCGGTTTCCAGGAGCAGATCGGCATTATCGGGCCCACGCAGAAGGTGCGGAGTTCCGCGGGCTTGGAATTACAGATCATGATGCCCGTCGTCAACGCACCGTTCCGGTTTTACTGGGCGTACAATCCGCTGCGGGTGCAGGAATTCCTCAGACCCCCGATCGTTGCGGACCGCTCGCTGTTTCCGAACTACAATTCGTTTATCGAAGCGGTCCGTCCGGTCGGGACATGGCTGCCCTTCTTCGAGAAGCGATCGATGTTCCGCTTCACGATCAGTAGGACGTTCTAGTGTGCGGTCAGTTGATCGCGGCAATTGAAGGACTTGGAACGTGCTACGCTGGAGGCGTTGGGACACGGGTCGAGGTAGCCCGGGAAAGAGCGTGACGATGTTCGGAATTCGATCGATTGGTTCGAGTCGCTCGTGGGTTGTGGCGGGCACCGTCGCGGCTTGCACGGTCTTGGCGTCCGGGGCGGCAGCCCAGCCGACCAAGATCGCCCTCCTCAATGTGCAGGAGGCAATATCGAGGACCGGCGAGGGTCAGCAGCTGATCCGCGAGCTCGAGCAGAAGTACCAACCCGCCCGGCAGCGGCTCGAGACCAAGCAGGGGGAAGTTGCCCGGATGCGGGACCAGTACCAGAAGGGCGCCAACACGATGAGCGACGAAGCCAGGCGTAATCTGGCCCGTGATATCCAGAAGGCTGAAGTCGAACTGCAGCGCGCCACGGAGGACGCTCGCGGCGATTTCAGCCAGGAGCAGAGCGAGCTCTTCAATGCGGTCGGTTCGAAGATGATGGCGGTCATCGACAAGCATGCGAAAGCCAATGGATTCCAGATCGTGATGGACATCTCGAATCCACAGAGCCCGATACTGTACGCCGTGAATGAGGTGAACGTCACCAACGCGATCATCACGGCTTTTGACGCCGCCCACCCGGTGGGCGGTGCCAGTCCCACAGAGTAGGCCTTCGGGGCGCGCCCGGAGCCGGCACAACCGGCGACCGTGAGCCTCCCGCAGCCAGACCGGCGTGCTGCAGGCGCGCCGTCGCGAGAGAACATGCGAGATCAAACCACTAGGCGGCCCGGCCGGTTCGGGAAGCCTCCCAAGCGGAGACCAGCTCCCCGGGGGCGCTTTCAGGGCGGTCCAGACGGCCGCTACGATGGCGGCGGGAACGGGAACCGGCATCGGAATGCGAACGGGAACAGAATCCGCAACGGGAACCAAGGAGAAGCCGCTGTCTGCATCAAGTGCGGTCACCCTGCTCCGGACGGCAAGCTCTGCGGTTTTCATCGCTCGTTGCTCAACACGTTCCGGAAGGAAATCCCGGAGCAAGACCCCCGTCGGTTCCGGTTCTAGCAGCCGGCAGGCCGGTCGTGTCACCTCTCCTGTCACAATAGACGCGAGATTCCTGTGCGTACTCAGTCCGAGCGCGTTGCCCTATTCATTTGCCTGCCGCTGCTGATCGTCGTGTCCTATGCGACTTGGCGGCTGTGGGTGCACATCGAGGCTCTGGACCGATTCCTCGCGGACTCGAAACAAGCCGAGATTGAGCTTCTCTCCAAGGTCCGCGACGCAGTCGGTCGGGAAGCATTGGCCGGCAAGGCGCTCAGTCATTCCCTGCTGGAGCGCGACAGCGCGCTTTCCGAGGCCGAGAGACTGCGGGGCGAGGCCGCTCTGGCACAGGAGGAGGCGCATCGCCAGGGCCAGATTGCGGACCGGCTAACCCGCCAGCGGATGGCCGAACTGGATCGCATGCGCGACGTCTTGGGGATGATTGCGGAGACGGATCGCACTCCTATGGGGATGGTCGTGCAGTTGAGCGAGGATTCGTTTCTGTTCGATTTTGACAGCGCGAAGTTGCGACCGGAAAATCGGGAGATCCTGAGCCGTATCGCCGGAGTGATGCTGGCCTCGTACGGATTCAAGGCCTACGTGTATGGGCACACGGACGATCAAGGCGACGCCGGCTATAACAGGGAACTCTCCGAGCGCCGGGCTGCATCGGTCCGGAACTATCTGGTGGAAGCTGGCATTCCCGGCGATACTATCGAATCGAAGGGCTTCGGAAAGTCGAGCCCGCGTGTGGCGGGCACGTCTCTCGCGGCACGGGGCAAGAACCGTCGCGTCGAAGTCGGGATTGTTGACACCGTTGTCGAATACCGAAGCGTGATCGCAGCGGAGCCTTCGAAGGGTGCCGAGGGCGAGCGCTAGGGGCCATTGGCATGGCGCAAGCATTCGACTCTCCGCATTCGAGCTTCGAGATCGTCGCAGAGATCGGTTATTCGGATGCCCTCGGGGCTGCCCTTTCGCAACCCGTGCGCCGCGCCCCCGCCGTGGTCGCGGTGTATTTCCTGGTGTTCGTGTGCCTAGCCGCGACTGCTGGGGTAGCTGGTGGTGTGTTTGTTTGGCTTGCCGTTGGATGGGCCGCTCCGGGAGTGGCGGCAGTCGCCTTGGTGGCAGGGCTGACGTTTCAAGACTTCAAGGCGCGGAGCGGCAGGCCATTGCGCTTGCGCTATCACTTCTGCGGCAGCGGCGTCGAAATCCGAGCGGGCGGACGCAGTGACTGGATCGCGTGGGAAGATCTGCAGGATGCGGCCGAGACACGCCGGAGCTTCCTGCTCTCTCCTGCCCGTGGCGAGCAGTACGTCATACCAAAACGCTGCTGTGGCAGGGCCGTCGAAAATGTGCGCGAAGCGTTTCGAGCTGCGGGAGTGGACGCGGGGAGAGGCTGACCGCTAGCTCACGAGCCAGGTAGTCCCAGCACTCGGCGGCGCAGTAGGTCCAGCGCGGTCTGGACTCCGAGGACGCGGACACGCCTGCGCCCGCCTCCCATCTGCCGGTGGTGCACTTGCGTGCCCTTGCCATCGGCGATCCCGAAGTACGCCGTGCCGACTGGGTCTTTCTGGTTGCCTCCTGTTGGGCCCGCAAAGCCCGTTGTCGATACACCGATTGCTGGGGTACCAAGGGCTGCGGCAGCGCGGTGCCGGGCCGCTTCGGCCATCGCGGCGGCAACTTCCGTACTGACTGCTCCGAAACGGCCCAGCAGTTCCCTGTCGATGCCTAGCCAGTCACGCTTGGCCGCGTCGTCGTAGCTAACGATTCCTCCAGCGAAGAACTCCGAGCTCCCCGATGAGTCGGTTAGTCTCGCTGAAAGCATGCCGCCCGTGAAGCTCTCGGCGACCGCAAGGTTCACGCCACTGGCCCGAAGGAGCTTTGCGACGGTTGCATCCAGGGCGCTGCCGTCTGAAGAGTACACCGCATCGCCTAGCTCCTCCCGAATCGCCGCGCCAAGCGCCGTAGCGATAGACCGAGCTTCATCTGGATCGCCAGCCTGCGCGCGCAGGTGGATCTGGATGTCTCCCGGAGCGGACAGAATGGTGGTTGCCACCCGCGTTTCGGCACTGTAGATCGCGCCGATGCGTTGGTCTACGTCGGACTCACCGATGCCCGCCACCCGGAGTGTCAGCGTGTAGAAGCGATGCGACGGGGCGTTCCGGTCAAGCAGGGGCAGACAGGCCTCTTCAAACATGGGCTCGAGTTCGCGCGGGGGGCCGGGCAGCAAGACCAGGATGCCGTGCTCGTCTTCCAGCCATTGGCCAGGAGCGGTGCCGCGTGGGTTATGGAGGATCTCGGCCCCATCCAGGATGTACGCTTGCCGTTTGTTGACCTCCGCCATCGGGCGGTTGAACCTGCGGAAGCGCTCCTCGATGTCCTTCACGACGGCCTGGCTGAGCTTGAGGTCGCGCCGGGTAGCGTCAGAAGCCGCCTCGCGGGTCAGGTCGTCGAGGGTTGGCCCCAGTCCTCCGGTGAGGATCACCACGTCGGATGCGTCACGAGCTTGCCGGATCTCGCTTGCCAGCAGTTCGCGGTCGTCACCGACGACGGACTTGCGAACTAGCAGGATCCCCCTCTCGGCTAGCCTGCGCGCCAGATACAGCGAGTTCGTGTCCAGCTTGTTCGGGGCAAGCAACTCAGTGCCAACGGCGATGATCTCTGCATGCATAAACTGCTGTCTAGCCCGTTGCGGGCGCATTCGCCCCGTCGTGACGACAAACGGCGAGAGCCTCAGGAGACCTGCGGGATACGGTAGAGGCTGTTTCCAGTGGCGACGACCAACCCACCGTTTGGATCGAATGCCAGTCCCACGATGCCTTGACCTGAAACGACCAGTTCCGCCCCACCGTCGTCGCCGAGGCGAAAAATGCCCCTCCGTCCGCGATAGGACGCGCACAGATGCAAGCGGTTGGAGGAGTCGAACGCGATGCCTTGCGGGCGCCCGAATCCGCGCCGCCACACCGTCACCGACCCTTCCGAGTCAATTTGGCGAATGGCATCGAAACTCGAGGTGGTCGGTGCCGAAACGAACAGGTTTCCGTCTTGCCTGGCAGCTAGGTGGTAAGCCGCCACGGACGATTCAAGGGTTGCGAACACGTAGATCTTGCGATCGCGGCTTATCTTGAACACTGTCCCTGTGCGGTCGCCCACGTAGACGTTCTCTTCGCTGTCTATCGCGAGCCCAGTAGCGACGCCCATGCCTTCCGCGAACACCTCCATTTCGCCATTGGAGTCAGCTGCGTAGACCGTGCCTTCGTGTCTGCTCGATACGAGCAGTATTCCGTCAGGCCGAAACAACAAGCCCGTGGGGTTGACGATCCCTGAGAGAAACGTGCTCGATGCGCTGCCGTCCCGGGCGATCTTGTAGACGGAAACGGACGTTTTCTTGCCACGCGGACCGCTGTCGGTGGTGTAAACGTTGCCGTCGGGGTCGATGGCAGGATTCGCAACCGGATGTACGTCATCGGTGAGTTGCTGGCCAAGCGCGAACTGGATCGGCGGGCTGGTGGCATCGCCGGAAGTGATTTGGAACTCGTCATCCTGTGCTTCTGAGGGCACGCTGACGAGGATCTGTTCCGGTCCGCTGAAGATCAGACGGCCGCGGGCGTCGCCAAACGAAACCTCAGGCTGTTCGCCTGGCTCGGCAGCCATGCGACTGCCCCGAACCATAATTTGCCCGCCCGGAATGGCTGCTAGTGGCGAGATGCTGTCGATCCGGATCTCGAAGTCGCTAGGGCGAGCCATGAATGAGGTTGGGTGAAAGGCCAGATCAGAAGCCGATCCAGCGGATTAGCAACACTCCAAGCATAGCGCAGAGCCCTGCGCCGACATCGTCGGCCACGACTCCGAATCCCCCTGATAGAGCCTCCAAACGCCGGATCCCAAAGGGTTTGGCGATGTCAAAAAAACGGAAGAGGACGAGTGCGGCGACCCACTGTGGCCATGAGTCGTGTGCAGCCGGTGCGACTGCGATCCACTGGCCAATGACCTCGTCGATTACGACCCGGGAGGGGTCCTTTGATCCGAAGATGGACGAGGCGGCGCCGGCACTCCAGATTCCGAGAGGCGCGATCGCGATCGCAGCCAGAGCGAAGGCCCAAGCTGGAAGCCCCAGCTTGTACACGAGGAACCAAGCCGGTCCCCAAGCGCAAATCGCCCCGACCGTCCCCGGTGCCAGGGGAGCGTAGCCGGCATAGAACCAAGTGGCCACGGCCACGGTAAAGGCACGCTTACTCACTGTTGCTGTCTTCGTCAGGATTCTGGCCAGGGCCGAAATGCTCGTCGGCCTCGCTCGCTGGGGCTGGAATCGAGTACGATCCGGTTGCCCAGTTGGCAAGATCCTGCGTTCGGCAGCGTTCGCTGCAGAACGGATACTCATTGGCGTCCCGGGCGACAGGCTTTCTACATATCGGGCACCGGCTCGGCATGGCCTTCATTTGATCAATTACCTTCTGGACTCGCTACTGGAGCACGGGCAGCGGATTGGCCGTCTGCGTGGGAGCGGGCCTGGCAATGCGCTCGATCTCGCCGAACAGGTCGTAGTCTGCGGAACGAGTGATCCGCACCGTGCCGATATCCCCTGGCTGCGGCGTGACCCCGTCCGGAAACTTAGTGAGATAGGTCTTGCCGTCGATCTCTTCGGCCTGGGATTGCAGTCTCCCTTCCCACAACAGGTCGGTCTCGGACGAGGGCCCCGAAACGAGCAGCGCCAAGTGCTGGCCAACAAGCAAACGCTTGCGGCGGCGAGATATCTTGCGCTGGAGAGCCATCAGCCGCCTTTGGCGGTTATAGATCGTCCGCTTGTCTAGCTTGCCGTCAAGTTCGGAGCTCGCGCTGTTTTCGTCGTCGGAGTAGCGAAAGGAGCCAACGTGGTCGAACTCGGCAGCCTCGATGAACTGGCAGAGTGTTTCGAAGTCAGCCTCAGTCTCGCCGGGAAAGCCTACGATGAAGCTGGTCCGGAGCGCCACTCCCGGAATCGTGCGGCGGATCCGTTCTATCATCTTCAGGAAATTCTCTCCGCTAGAGCCGCGACGCATGCGGCGGAGCACATTGGCACTTGCGTGCTGGAGGGGAATGTCGAGATAGCTGCAAAGCGGCTCGTGACGGGCGATCGTCTCCAGCAGGAGATTGGTCACGCGGTTGGGGTAGGCGTAGAGCACGCGGATCCAGCCGGCATTCTCGATCCGTGCGAGCCGATCGAGAAGGGCAGGCAAGCCGTTCCTGATTCCGAGATCCTCGCCGTAGGCTGTCGTGTCCTGCCCGATCAACGTCAACTCGGCGGCACCCTCGGAGAAAAGCCGCTCGGCCTCGGTGACAACTGATTCGAAGCGGCGGCTCCGAAAACTGCCGCGGAGCTGGGGGATGATGCAAAACGAGCAGGGGTGGTCACAGCCTTCGTTGATCTTGAGATAGGCAAAATGCCGGGGTGTCGCGCGGCGCCTTGGTGTCAGATCGTGGTAGAGGTAGCCCTGCGAGTTGCCTCCAAGAGGCTGAGTGTCCCAGCCTTCGCAGTGCCCAATGATTGATTCGATCTCGTTCGTGCCCAGCACGGCATCGATCTCCGGAATCTGGTCCCTTAACTCGTCCCGGTAGCGTTCGACCAAGCAGCCCGCGACGACCAGCCGGCGGGCGCGGCCTGTTCGCTTGTACTCAGCGGTTTCGAGAATCGTGTCGATCGACTCCTGCTTGGCCGGTTCAATGAAGCTGCACGTGTTCACAACCAGCGCTTCGGCCTCTTCCGGAACCTGCGTCAGTTCGTGTCCGCGCGCCTCCAGGAGCCCCATCATGACCTCGCTGTCTACGAGATTCTTGGGGCATCCAAGGCTGATGAAGCCAATTTTCATAAGATAAACCGCGAGCGATCACGACACGAGCCAACCGGTGAGGTGCCGTTGAGGTCGGAATCTGCGACTCGGGTTGCGACGCAGAGGGTGTACCGCCCCTAGTTCCATTCTATGACGGTGAACCGATTCATTGCCGCCGATTCATCGAGCGATGGTCGATCGGATGCCTCGACTCAGCTTGGTGGAGCGCTAAACGGTGCTGGCTGCGCTCTGACGCCTCCACGGAACCGCCTCCAAGCCTGAAAGCGGGCGGGCAAGAATGCAGCGACCGTTTCGAACGCATCTACGCGGCCGACGCCCCTGTCACCGGTCTATTCGCAGACTACGCCATCACCGTCGCCATCGCGCATGTAGCGATACGCCGGATGACCACGCGGCACCGGGGCTATGCCATGTTTGCGGGCTTCGCTGCATGTGATCCGCCCGTTACCGTTGTCGTCATACATTTGCAGCGGATCGCCTCCGCTTTCACGTGCGGTGCTCGGGACGCGCCCGGGAGAAGCTTCGCATCGCGTCACGACCATCTCAGTTGAGCCGCAATCCGCGAGCACTTGCTCTAACGCGTCGGCCTCCCGCCGATCGACAGTCAACCCGTACTTTCGTCGCACGTTGACGACGCGACTGGCAAACCAACAACGATTCTTGGCCGGTAACCACGCTCCTGCATCCTTCGCGCCCTTCTCATGGCGATTCAGCCCCGGCGCTGACAACGTAAGATTTGCCAAGTCGCGTGCGAAGCGTCGGCGCGTCTCGATGTCGGCCCGGCACAAGCCACTGTCGTGCGCTTCGGAACGGGCAACGATGTGCTCGATATCGGTCTCGCTGGTGGAACTGAAACACCGTCCAGAATACGGGCCGTAGATCTTGCCGATCTCGGCGACGATTCGCGCCTCCACGGACTGCGGATAGGAATAGTCGCCACTGTCATACGTTGAGCAGCGGTGTTCCGGTGCAACAACGAGTCCCCGCCACGTCTCGGCGGTGGCCATTCCGCTGGCCAAGATCATGCAAGTGACTGCCTTGATGCTCACAGAGTTCCTTCCGTTCACCCAGCTTTGTCGATAGTAGCGCCGTCCCGCATCCGCAACCGCTGCTGGGTGCGCTTCCGAGCTAGCAGATCGCGTTCGACTCACCAGGGGCGAGCACGCAGACCTTGCCCGGCGAACGTGCCGAGCGGGTGCACGCCGATTTCTTCCGTCTCCGCTTTGCATGGGACTCCTAGTGAGACGCTTGTGATTCCTCCCAGGTGATCTGTCCCATCTTCCCGCAGGACAATCGGTCAAAGACCTTGATTTTCCGCTCCCCGGAGCTTGTAATGGGCAGATGCGCCGTTCGCTCCTGTTGATGACTATGGTCGCGCTGCTAGCAGCAGCCGGGCCAGCGCGGGTCATCGAAATAGAAATCGACAGCCGGGAGACCGTCTCGGAGGGGAAGTCTTTCGGCCTTGCCGGGCCCTACGAGCGCGTCACTGGCACTATCCGCTTCGCAGTCGACCCATCGAATCCTGCGAACCAGATTGTCACCGACATCGCCATGGCGCCGCGTGACTCAAATGGCAATGTCGCGTTCTCTTCGGAGTTCTTCATGCTCAAGCCTGTCGACGCCAGTCGGGGCAACGGGGCTCTGCTCTACGAAGTGTCGAACCGCGGAAGAAAGGGCATGCTGAGCTTCTTCAATCTCGCCTCGGGCAGCCTCGACCCCAAGGATGCGCGCCACTTCGGAGATGGATTCCTGCTCTCGGAAGGCTACACCTTGCTCTGGCTCGGCTGGCAGTTCGACCCGCCCCGCCAGCCCGGGTTGCTACGCCTGACAACGCCGATCGCGAAGGGCGATGGCGAGCCTATCAGGGGCCTCGTCCGCAGCGACTTTGTTGTTCGGGACCGGGTGCTCGCGCATTCGCTGGCAGATCGAAACCACATCCCTTACTTGGTTGCGGACACCGACGCTCCCGAAAACGTGCTCACCGTCCGTGACTCCGCCATCGGTGAACGGCAGATCATCCCCCGCGACCGCTGGAGCTTCGGTCGCATGGAGAACGGCAGGGTGGTGCCCGATCGCGGCTCGATTCATTTGGAAGGCGGGTTCGAGGCCGGCCGGATCTATGAAGTGGTGTACGTTTCCGAGGACCCGCCCCTCGTCGGGCTCGGACCCGCGGCGGTCCGGGATGCGGTCTCGCACTTGAAGTACGAAGGCTCTGAAACGCTAGGGCTTGATGCCAGCGCAATCGATCGCGGAATTGCATTCGGAATCTCACAAAGCGGACGATTCCTGCGGACCTTCCTCTACTACGGATTCAACGAGGACGAGTCAGGCAGGATCGCGTTTGACGGGATCATGTCGCATGTTGCAGGGGGCGGGCGTGGAAGCTTCAACCACCGTTTCGCGCAGCCCTCGCGCGATGCCCATCCCTACATGAATTTCCTGCATCCGACGGATATATTTCCGTTCACCGACCGGGAACAGGCCGAACCCGAGACCGGTCGCAAGGATGGCATCTTGACCCATCAACTCGACCGGAAGTTCTGGCCCAAGATCTTCTACACGAATTCGGCCTACGAGTACTGGGGGCGTGCCGCCTCGCTCATTCACACGGATGTCACGGGGACCCGGGACATCGAACTCTTCGACAATGTTCGGATCTTCCTGCTCTCCGGCGCGCAGCACGGGCCAGGATCGTTCCCGCCTTCGACTTCGATCGGCCAGCAGAAATCTAACCCCCTCGACTTCAGGTGGTCCATGAGAGCGTTGCTGAAGGCGATGAGCGCGTGGACGGCAGGGGAGTCCGAGCCTCCTCCGAGTCGATACCCCAAAATTTCCGACGCAACACTTCTAAACGCCGACCAGCTGGGGTTTCCGGACATTCCAGGAGTCAATACGTCGGCCCGCGTTCACAGGGCTTACCGGGTCGACTACGGACCCCGCTTCATCAGCGACGGCGTCGTGACGCAAGAACCGCCTGCCGTTGGCCAGCCCTTTCCAATCCTCGTGGCAGCGGTCGATTCCGATGGCAACGAGATTGCCGGCGTTCGGATGCCCGAGTTGCAGGCTCCGCTTGCGACCTACACGGGTTGGAACCTTTTCAACGAGAAGTCCGGGCCTACGCACGAGATCTCGAGCATGGTTGGATCCTACATTCCGTTCGCCCGCACCCGCGCCGAACGCGAAGCCAGTCGCGACCCGCGGCCATCGGTAGAGGAGCGCTATAAGAGCAGGGCGGAATATCTCGGGATGGTGGCTGAAGCTGGCATCTCCCTGATTGACGACGGCCTCATGCTCGAACAGGACTTGCCCGTAGTGATCAGCAAGGCCGCTGCTCATTGGGATTACCTGGTGGAAGTCCGGTAGGCCGGCTGTAGCGTTCTCCCGGCAAACGTGTTCGGACAATAGTTTTCTAGCGTTAGAATTCCGGGCGGGTTGACTCATTGCAGGATGCTACCCATCATCCTCACAAAGATGCTACTGCGTGACCGCGCGGTCTTGGTGTGATCCGCTGGTCCGGCTTGCGACCTCGATTTGATGGCAGTCACGGTCGTACGTAGCGGCCACCGCGTCCGGCGAAACACTCGGCCTAGGGCAGTCTTATTGCCGCAGGCTTCCGAGCAAGGTGGTGTCAACGGTGTGCGGGCTACTGTTCGGGACTTCCGACCAAGCCTCTGACCATGCTCACGAGGCGTTATCGATTGCGATCCGGTGAGAGCCGAGCCTATGGAAGTAGACGCTCCAGAGGAGAATAGTCGGCATCTACAAGGAGATCCCATTCGCGGAGTTCAAACGTAGCGCTCTGCCGCCATGCCACTCAACGGTATTGTGGCATCTGTTGTCGTGTGCACGAATTCCTAGCCCCGACTTATCCTTACCGACATAGCGGGGGATTCACCTTGCAGGGGTTTGGTTTGCATGACCGGTTGTTCGTCCGGACAGCAGAAACTAGACTTGCTCATTGCTCTGAATTGGGTAGGCACGCGGGATCGGGAGATGTTGAGCCGTTCCTCGCTAGGCCCAATCTAAGCGAGACAGATAACGAGACATGGCCGATTGCAGGCCCGCAGAATGTAACGCTCTCTCGACGCCTCGGTTTGTCGGCACCAGGACGCTACGTTTCGATCATCGTAGCGAGGCACAAGATCCTGCACATCGTCTGCTCGATGCCGCGCGAGTAGGTGCCGTACCTGGCATTCGAGCATCGACTGGGATGCTCGCTCGCGTAGGACATCCATTCGTGGTGACCACGTGCGCCAGAGACGTGGCCCCGCCCGAGAGGGCCAAGGTATCCCAATCGCGGGCGAGTCGGCGAAAGTGCAGATGCGAGACACCACCGCGCCCGCAGTCTAGTGTCGGGGGGCGGACTTCGGACTTACGCCGAATCTACAGAATCGGCAACCGGCTGCCTAGGACGCAGTCCGCGATTTCTCCAAGCGTGGTCCCACCGATCCACTCCGTTCGACGCCACCTCGAAACCATCCTCTTCGTCGGGGTCCACGTGAACCGAAAACCCCGGTAGGTTGACCAATGTCTCGAGCAAGTCCTTGACCATCGCGTATGCATCGTCCTTCGTCCTGCCCTGAGTCATCACATCGAGACTAGGTAACTCGGCTAACCAGAACCTGCCACCCTTGTAGACTCTGCCCGAGAGCCGGTTGCCGTTGGAAGTCCCGCAAAGTATGTCCGATCGCCACTGTTCCTCGGTCCGGCTCATTCCGACACCTCCACTATTTCTATTGTCCAGTATAGTCTCAAGCGATCCTGTACATCATGTCTCATTCCTGCCCAAGGCGATCAGCGCTGCTCTGCGCATCCTTGAGGATTGCCTTGGCAACGTCTTCTTCGATCTCCCGGTGGCGGGGGATCGTTAAGGTCTTGTGACCATCCGTCCAAAGGTCGTGATTCCCGCCATGCCGCTTGAAGTACCAACCGATACGATTCAACTTTCTCTCTAACATGCGTCGTCGCATACCCTTGGCCTCACCATCCCACGTTACCCGACATCGCCCCAACATCCGTTTTGCATCTCGCGTATCTGGTGGAAGGATCGACCTGGCACAAAGAATGGGCGAGCGAACGGCGGGGATAAGTGTATTGGGCAACTCTTGGCACGAGGCGGGGGCGATGAGCGTGAGTTTTGGCCGTGCTAGGCAATTTGCGATCTCATGGACACAGTAGCTTCCAAGCACATGGTGCAGGGATTCGAGACTGGCGTCAGGAACGCTAGGGGTATTCAGTTGCGAGGCGTGGGTGGCGAGCAGGAGCACCGACTTGCTCGGAAGTATCGCGACTTCGCGATTGAAGTAGGGTTTGAGTATCCGTTTGTTGCGAGCATTCTTGAGAGAATTGCGAAGACCTACGAACAAGAAGGTGCATGGTGGGATTCGGAACAGAATGCGGCCGAGAGACTTGGGAATTGACACACATGCCTATGGACGGGAGGCACTCTCCTGATGGAATGGAACCAGGGTGTTAGGGGACAACTAGCATTGCGATTCTGGTCGTTAGATAGCGCATTGGCTCAACTCACAGGGTTTCCAGTGGCGGGACAGCTGATGTCTGAGCGAACTTCGGCCGGTTCCCATGATCAATGGACCGGAATAGGCAGAATTCGGACTCCAACGGGTTCCTAAGAAGCCCCACGCTCACCACGAGACCGGCCGAGAGCGTTGCGCCCCTCGGCATTCGACCGGAGCCCCTGAAGCGCCTTGTGCGAAGTGACGGTCCTGCAATCCCTTGTAGGCCTGAACGGCCCTCGATCCGAGCCCAACAGTTCCCACACCGAGAACTTCGGCCGCAATAGTCCGTCCGCGCAGTGCGAGGGCTGCTGCTCGAGAAAGTGCATTGCCTCGTGCGCGGCCACGCGGGCAATGGCCCGGCCGATCAATTGCGTGCTGTTCGGGTCCCCCAGGTACCGAACCAACGGCCCGTAGAACACCTTGAGCCGTGGCTCAATCCGCTCGCTTCGGCGATAGGCCAAACCCAGGACACCCTCAAGCTGACCAGGGGGCTCGACCTGGATCTCCAGCCGGATCCGGCGCGAGTCGCGCCGGCAAGTTCCGAAGCCGAGATCCGCCCCACGTCCGCCCATCAATTCACGAAACTCCCGGAGCACAGAAGCTCGAAGAGGTGTGTTCAGTAGCTCGCCGCTGTCTTCCACGCAGACCGTCCATGTTGCACCGAAGGCGCCAGGCGCCAACAATGCCATCAGCAACGCTGCGTGAATCTTAATCATTCCTTAATCTAATTAATCATACTGCAACATTAGGCAGTGCAAGTCAACAGCTATACGAAAAAAGCCCAGCCGCTACAGCCGGGCTTGGTTCTTGGGCTCCAACGGACGCCCAGGCTAGTGATGAACGGGACGGTTCGCGCGTTTCCAGGTGAGCCAAGCCAATCCCAACGCGATGCCCATCGGCGGGATGGCTAGGGTCACGATGCCACGCTTGAGGGCGCCAATGGCTTGGTCGGTCTCGAAGCTGGCCGTCTCTCGGCACATCGGGCAGCCCTGGCTAGGGGCTGTTACCGGCAGCGACAGGAATATATAGAGCGCCAGCAGGGCACACGCTGGGACGCTGCCGAAGCGATTCCCTGGTGCGAAGAGACTCATGGCCGTAGTTGTTCCAGGAGAAGAAAGCTGTCCTGAAAGAAGTAGCCGCACATCACCGCGATGCAGAACACTGCAGGTGCCACCACGAGCCACGACAAGTGCGGGTGGTCGAAATGCAAGTGCATGAACCTGGACATGATCATGGCTGCCTTGACCACTGACAAGACCAGCAGGATGATAAGCATCGTCATCACGCCACCGATCTGGAAATATGCCAGAACGACCTCGATACCCGTCAGGACCAGCAAGCCAACCCACACCTTGTTGAACATGGACATGTGGGGGTCGACGAACTCCGGATCCTTGGGCAGCACATACAGTGCCGTTGCGGTGCCGGCCCCGGCGCTCGATGGTGCGCCGGCCGTCAGGACCGGGATGAATCGCCAGGCGAGATAGCCGAACGCCGTGACTCCCATCAAGGCCGCGAACAGCGTCATGAAAAGATTGTCCAGAGATGTGACGAGCGTCCCGTGAAGCAGTTGGGTGCCGGCGACATAGAAGCCCCAAGCTCCAAGGGCCAGGCAGAAGAGATAGCCGATCAGGGATACCAGCATTGCAATGATCCTCGCTCAGTCAACGCTCGTGGAGAGCAGGTAAATCATGGGGAAGACGAACATCCAGACAAGATCAACGAAGTGCCAGTAGAGGCCGGCGACTTCGACATCCTCCGGGGTGTAGTGCCCGCGACGATAGCGCAGCGCGACAACGCCCAAATACGCCACGCCGGTGATCACATGGAACATGTGCAGCCCGGTGATCAGGAAAAATGTTCCTCCGAACAGCGGGGATCCGTAGGGGTTCGTCCACGGATACATGCCCTCGTCGTGCATCAGATGGAACCATTCGTATCCGTGCAGTACCACAAACGTCAAGCCGCACACGGCGGTCCACCAGAGCCACTTGGCCGCCTTGCGGCGCGCTTCGTGATGCGCCGCCGAGACTGCGTAAACCATGGTCAGGCTGCTCGTCAGCAGGACCAGTGTCATCACCGTCGAAAACACGATTGACGGATAGAAATGGAACGGCGTCGGCCAGTCGTTCGCTGCTCGCACGTAGCTGTATGCGACCAACAGCGCCGAGAATGTCAACGAATCCGAGATGATGAACAGCCACATCCCGAGCTTCTTGTGGCCGACCGCAAGAGGCGTCCCGCCTCCTTGCCAGGTCGGTTCGGCGGCCATGGCCGCATGCCCTTCTGACATCCGTTTACCTCCAGAACAGCAGCAGTCCCAGGATGTAGATCCACAGGACATCCAAGAAATGCCAATATAGTGCTGCCGCCTCCACGGCAGCCTCTCGCGTCGGCCACGCCCTCGCGCTGCGCGTGCGTGCCCAGATGTAGCCCAGCGCCGCAATGCCACCAAGCAAGTGCGCGCCGTGCCCCGCGGTCAGTACGTAGTAGAACGAGTTCGCCGGATTGGAGGCCACGTAAATGCCGCGGGTCACGAGTTCCTGCCATCCGACGACTTGGCATGCCAGGAAAGCCAAGCCAAGTACAGAAGTGATGTTCACCCACCGCTGCAAGCCAGCGTGCCTGCTTTCACGCGTCTCGCGGCGAGCCCGCTCGATCGCAAAGCTTGATGCCAGTAGTACCAGCGTGCTGACGTACAAGACCGGGGGAAGCGAGAACGGCTGCCAGTCCCCTGACATGCCCTGCCGCACCACCATTGCACTGGTCAGCGCGGCGAAGAACATCGTGATGCCCCCCATGCCGATCCAGACTCCGAGCTTGTAACGCTGCACTAGTTGAGCGTCGGGGCCGGCACCACCCCAGCCGTCGTCCCCCAGAGGCGGGAGCGTGACGAAACCTCCGGCGCCCCCCTCCAGTTGGGCTTCGGTCTCGGTCGGTGTGAGAGTTGCGGGCATGAACCTAGTCACCGCTGCTGGCTGGTTTCTCGCCGAAGACTGCCTCGTCGTTGTTGCATTGCATGGCGAAGTCGCGCTTGGCGCCCGGCAAACTGAAATCGTAAGCGCCGCGGTAGACATGCGGAACCTTGCCTCCGAAGTTGTCGTGAGGCGGTGGCGACGGGATCGCCCACTCCAGCGTCGTCGCTTCCCATGGATTCTCGTCCCGGCATTCCTTCCCGGCGAAGATGCTTTTGATCAGGTTGAACAGGAACAGGAATTGCGCCAGCACCGTCAGCAACGCCGCGGCCGTGATGAACAGATGCAAGTCGGCAGCACCCGTGGCATTCAGGTAGTCGACGCCCGTGATCTCCGCATATCGGCGCGGATGAGGCAGCATGCCTAGGTAGTGCATTGGTCCGAAGATCGCGTAGACACCGATGAAGGTCAGCCAGAAGTGAATCTTGTTTAGCCCTTCGTCCATCATGCGCCCGAACATTTTCGGGAACCAGAAAATCAGCCCCGCGAACATGCCGAAGATTGCTGCGACACCCATGATCAGATGGAAGTGGGCCACAACGAAGTAGGTGTCGTGGAAGAACAGGTCGATCGTCGGCTGGCCTAGGAAGATGCCCGAGATGCCTCCCGTGACGAAGAGAGACACGAATCCGATCGCGAACAGCATCGGCGAGGTGAACCGGATCTTCCCGCCCCACATCGTGCCGATCCAGTTGAATGTCTTGATTGCTGACGGAACGCCGATGCACATCGTCAGGATGGAGAACACGAACGCCGAGTACGGGCTCATGCCGCTGACGAACATGTGATGTCCCCAGACCACGAAGCCAAGGAACCCGATCGCTAAGACGGCATAGACCATGGCCTTGTAGCCGAAGACCGTCTTGCGCGCGAAGGTCGAGAGGATATGCGACGTAACCCCCATGCCGGGCAGGATCGCGATGTAGACTTCCGGGTGCCCGAAGAACCAGAACAGGTGCTGCCACAAGATCGGCGACCCGCCTGAGTGATCGATCTGCTTGTCGCTGACCACCAACCCGCCCGGCACGAAGAAGCTGGTGCCGACATTGCGGTCCATCAGCAGCAGCACGCCGGCGGCGAGCAAGACGCCGAATGCCAGCAGTCCCAGAATCGCGGTTACGAACCATGTCCAGCACGTCAGAGGCATCCGGAACATCGTCAAGCCCTTGGCTCGCAGGTCCAGGGTGGTCACGATGAAATTCAAAGCACCCAGCAGGGAGGCAATGCAGAAGACGGCAATTGATGCGATCCACAGATCCTGGCCAATTCCTGGGATCGTAGCTTCTGGAATCGCGCTCAGCGGCGGGTACCCGGTCCAGCCGGTCATCGGGGCGCCGCCTTCGACGAAAAAGGCTGCCAGCAGCAGCATGAACGACACGAAGGTGGTCCAAAAGGACAGCATGTTCAGCCGCGGGAACGCCATATCGGCTGCGCCGATCTGGATCGGCAAGAAGTAATTGCCGAATCCGCCTTGCGGCGCCGTGGTCAGAACCATGAAGACCATGATCGTGCCGTGCATCGTGAGCATGGCCAGATAGAATTCCGGCGTCATCACTCCGTCCGGCGCACCGATGGGGATCAGCTTTCCAAGCAGCGGGATGGACTGGTCTGGCCAGACCAGCCGCAAGCGGACGAGCAGGCTCAACAACATCCCGACGAAGACCGCGGCGACCGCCAGCATCAGGTACTGGATACCGATGACTTTGTGGTCGACCGAGAAGATGTACTTCCAGATGAAGCTCTTCGGTTCTGGGTGCCGGTGAACCTCCGTGTATTCGGCGACTTCTTCGGATACCTGAACTTCAGTCATGACCTCAAATCCTCAATGCCCACGTCGCGCTGTTGCTCAGAACAGATAGGACGCCTGCTCCTTGATCCAGGCATCGTACTCTTCATCGTTGACCACATAGAGAAAACTACGCATCTTGTAATGTCCCAAGCCGCACAGCTCAGAGCACACGATTTCGTACTTGCCCTCTGTGTCGGCCTTGAATCGCAGAGTGCCGACAAGGCCCGGGACCGTGTCGAGTTTGATCCGCAATTCCGGAACGAAGAAATTGTGCAAGACGTCCTTCGATTTCAGGACGACTTCCACTTCGCGGTTCACCGGGACTCTCATTTCCGGCACCATGATGTCGTCTTCGCCGCCCGGGCCGCTGCGGTCCAATCCGACGGGGTTGCCTCCCGCGTCGTCGATCAGGTTGATGTCAGTCGGGCCGAACTGATTGTCCTCGCCGGGGTAGCGCATGTTCCACACGAACTGCTGCCCGGTCACTTCGATCATCAAGCGGCCCGCGGACGGCTCCATCGACCTCTGTTCGATGAAACGCGTCTCTGCCCACACGGAGAAGCCGAAGAATGTGAGGCCTACGAAGATGACGCCTGCAGCAATAGTCCATAGGACTTCCAGCTTGTTGTTGCCATGCGAGGAATCCGCCGGCGCGTCCGACTTGCGCCCGTAACGCCAAACCGTATAGCCGAGCGCCACCTGCGCGACCACGAAAATGATGCCGGTGACCACCAACGTGACCATGAAGGTCCCGTCGATCGAGCGGCCGATATCCGTGATAGCTTCCGGCATCCACCAGGTGCGGGTAAAGAACGGGATCGATATCGCGAGTGTGATCAGCCAGACAACGATTGCAGTTAGTAGACCCATGGAAGGCTCCAACCTTTGTATACGTACAAGCGCGCGACAGTCAGCCGCGGCATAACCCTTGAAGCCTTGGGAAAACGTCCCAAGAAAGACTAGTGTAGCAACAGCTGGAGCCCGGCGGCGACGCGTTGGAGTCATTCGCCGCGATGGGGTATTCGTTCTACGGGGTGATCTCGTCCGCCCTTCCGGACAGCTTCTCTAATTCGGCCGCCACTTCGGCTGGACCGCGCTCCCGATATAGCTGCGTCAGCCGACGCTCCTCGTCTGAGACAGGCACAGCCTGAAGCAGTCGAGACGCCTCCAAGGCCTGTCTGCTCGGGATCCACACGCTACCGTCATCGAATTGGGCGTTCCGGACGTACGCGGCCATGGACTCCAAGGCAGGTGACCCGCCTGTTGCGGAAGGCCGCAGTTCGAACCGGCGGTCTCCGCGCGTTTCGACGGTCTCACCTGGCCTCAGATGCCGTCCTTCGCTCATTGGCGCGGCACCGGCCGAATAGAGTGATCCTTCGTTGTCTCTAACGAGCCAGCCGATCTCGAAACGGCTAACCGTCTGATCCGTTCGGTTGCGAAGCCGTATTCGGGGGGAATCCGAAACCAATCCTGAAACGAGGGCAGTGCCGCCTTCCAGGATCAGGGGCGCGTCTGCGTCTTGGATGAACGCGAACTGCAATTCGCGGCTGTCGCTCCCGGCAGTTGCTGGGCCTTCGCCAGCCAGGTGAACATCGAGCCGGGGCCGAATCGCCTGCCTTTGCAGACTCGCCTGAATTGCCGATGCCAGCGCTGGGCGGCCTCCGCTCTCCCATTGAGTGAGGAAATACTGTCGGTCGCGACGAGCCTCAAGCTCGCGAACGGTCATTTTCCGCACCGAATCCAATCGATCGGGGCCAGCCGCGTCCAGTGTGTCGAATAGCACGCCGTCAGGAGTGATATGCACGGCGGGACCTGGGGGCAGCGGCAGCGGGCGCAGCATGCGCAGATTCAGATAGACCTCAAACTCCTCGCCAGTGCGGGCGTGAAGGCTGGGAACGGCGACGGCGGCGCGCCCGCCGAGCAGCCCGCCGTAGGCGTCGACCGCAAGGGTCACGGCCCTGACGGCCGCCTTGCCCGTATGCCGGAACCGAATCGATCCGTCCAGTTCAATGATGAGAGCGCTTCCGCGAGGCTCGAAGTTGCTATTCCCGAAGTCGCTGGCAACCACCTCTAACGGCACGTCCTCGGAGATATTGATCGCGATCTCGGGCTGTGCCCCGACGACCGGAGTTGCGAGCACCGCCGCCAGGATGGCCTGGGCTGATTTGATCGCGCGGTGTGTCATGGTGCGTAGTACTCCGTGATCGTCATCGTGCCGGATCCTTGGTGAAAGGCGCGCACAGCAAGATGACCGTCAGAGGTCACTTGGGCCGCCATCCCCTCGAAGGCTGCCGGCAGAAGGGTCGGACTAGGGTCAGGCTGAGCGGTTGCGATAGCCGGAGCCGGTGCTTCGTCGCGCCCCTTGGGCACTAGGGCTATGACGACTAGGGCCGTCGCAGCCAGTCCCGCGACGGCAGCCTTCGATCGCCAGCGGCCGCGCGCGCGGATCTCGGGTCGCCGCTGTTCCACGACAACGCGAGCATTGTGTGCCAGGGCCTTGAAGTCGATGTCAGGCACGGTCGAATGCCCAGCGACTTCCGCCCGCATTCGCGCATAGCTCGCAACAGCCGAGCGGCATGTCTTGCAACGATCGACGTGTCTGGAGACAAGGCGCTGGGAGAGCGTGCCGAGATCCCCGCCCGCGAAAAGAGACAGGGTCTGCTCATCAGGATGTCGATGGAAGATACTCATGCCGGTCTTCCTTCCTTGTATTTCCTGAACTTCACGCGCGCATTGGCGATATGGGATCGCACCGTTGCCGTGGAGCAACCCATAGCCTGGGCGACCTCGGATGCCGGCAAATCCTCTACATCCCTCAGGACCAGCGCTGTTCTCTCGCGCTCTGAGAGCAGCTTCAGGCCGTCGTCCAGCCAGGAGTGGGTTTCGCCTCGCAGCACCCGCTGCTCAGGGCTCTCTTCCTTCGTTGCGGGAAGCTCACCGAGTTCTTCGAACGTTGTCCGTCCGCGCTTGCGCACGAAGTCCAGGGCGGTGTTCACGGCGATGCGATTGAGCCATTGAGCGGCCTTTCGGTCGTCCTTGAGTTGCCCCTTGCGAGTCAGGGCCTTGACGATCGCCTCCTGGGTGAGGTCCTGGGCGTCGGGTACGTTACCGACGACACGGTAAATCAGGCGGAACATCCGCCGCATGTGGGTTTCGATCGCGTCGGCGGAGGGGCTCTCTACCGCCGTGCTGGCGGTTTCGGGACTCGGCCCTTCGCTAGCGCCCACTGGCACCGTCCCATAGCACGGCATAGCAATCGTCTTCATGCCTGTCCCGGGCTTTCCCTTTCCACATGGCTAGACGATAGACTCCGTGAATGCGTGCAGCCCAGCGATGCAACTATAGTGGCGAAACCCTCATGGACCAGCCCTTCAGCATCGCACGCGAATCGCGATTTTGCAGGCCGCTCGCGCTTTGCCGCTACAAGCCAAAGCGGGTGGATAGGGCTATCCAGAGCACGAGCAGAGCGATCCTGGGTCGGCTTGCCGTGCCCCGCTCGGAGGGCCAGCGCGCGGTAGTCCCAAGCAGTTTCTCCATGACCAGCACCGGGCTTGCCTGATCCATCCCGAGACCGCATACCTTGGGCCCTAGATCGACCAGGCGCTGTTAAACTCGCACTCAGAGATGCAGATTGCCTCGCGAATTGCCCGGATGCGTGGTGAAGGGGCTTTTGAGGTGCTGGTAAGGGCACGCGCGCTGGAGTCCCAAGGCCGGGACATTGTTCATATGGAGATCGGCGAGCCCGACTTCCCGACTCCTCCCAATATCCTGGAAGCGGGCCGCAAGGCTCTTGCCGACGGCTACACGAAGTACGGTCCCACGCAAGGTGATCCGGAATTGCGGGAGGCCATCGCAGAGCATGTCTCAGCGACACGAGGTATCCAGGTCGACGAATCCCAGGTCGTCGTCACGCCTGGCGCGAAGCCGATCCTCTTCTACTCGATGCTCGCGCTGCTCGAGCCCGGCGACGAGGTGCTATACCCGAATCCCGGATTTCCGATCTACGAGTCGGTGATCGGAGCATGTGGCGCGACACCAGTGGCACTTCCGCTGCTTGAGGAGCGCGGATTCTCAATCGACCTGGATCGCTTCCGCGAACTGCTCTCAGACCGCACGCGGCTCGTGATCCTGAATTCGCCGCAGAATCCGACCGGCGGCACGATCCCTCCCGGGGACTTGCGAGTTATTGCCGAACTTGTGGCAAACCGCGACCTGCTTGTGCTCTCGGACGAGATCTACAACCTAATCGCCTTCGACGAGCGGCCGTCGTCGATCGCGTCAATTGACGGAATGGCGGAGAAGACGATCGTGCTTGACGGATTCTCGAAGGCGTACTCCATGACCGGTTGGCGCATTGGGTACGGCGTGCTGCCGAAGTGGATGGTGGACGGCGTTTGCATGCTGCAGGTCAATTCCGCGTCCCACACCGCGAGCTTTACCCAACGCGCCGCGATAGAGGCGTTGCGCGGGCCTCAAGACAGTGTCCGCACGATGGTCGATGAGTTCCGGCGCCGTCGCGACGTGATTGTAGATGGTCTCAATTCCGTCCCGGGGTTCCGCTGCACAAGGCCCGGCGGTGCCTTCTATGCCTTTCCGAATGTCGAGGCAACCGGCGAGAACGCGAGCGATCTGGCCGAACGCATCCTCCAGGACGCCGGCGTGGCGTGCCTCGCGGGCGACTCGTTCGGTGCCTACGGGGACGGATACCTGCGATTCAGCTATGCGACCGCGCCAGACCGCATCCAGCTCGCATTGGAGAGGATGCGAGAGTTGCTGGCCTGACGCCGAACCATTTCGGCCTGCAATGACCGTCAGGCCAGAAGCCTTAGTAAAGCAGCCCTTGAATGGGACCTTTTGGCGTGGTTAGGTGCGCTAATATAATGAGCGGGTTGGTGTGAGATGCGAGCAATGCGAGTCGGACTTGGCAGGATAGCCTGGCACCGAGCAGACCTTCGAGTTGGTAGCGCAGAATCCTTCCGTCGGGCACTGGAGGGCAGGTTCGGGCTAGAAGCCGGGGGCCTTCTACTGCTGATCGCCTGCGTTGCGGCCCCGTTGTTGATCGGCTTGTTTCCAGGTGGGCCGGCACTGTCAGCTGGAACCATAGCGGCCGGCGGGAGTTTTCTTCTGTGTCTGGCAGGTGCTTCGGTCTCACTTGTACGGAGCTGGTCGAAGTCCTCGGCTGAAGTTGAAACTGAGTCGTTTGGCGAGGTTTTCTCTTGGCTGAAGCGAGCATCTGTTCTGCAGGTATTGGCTGTGGTCGCACTGGTAATCGTATTCCCGGGTCTGCGAGGTGAGCCAGCGCGTGCAATCATCGCTTATCTCGGGCCCGAGGCCCTGAAGGCTGTCGCCTTCGTAGGTTGCTGCTCTTTGATCGTTAGGGCTTGGCTGGAAATGCGAATCCCGAGAGTGTCTGAACTGCGTTCTTGGTGGAAGGAACACCTGCTGTTGGACTGACGTTCGGCTGCCGAGACATAGCGATGGCTTCCGGCGACCAGCCGGTCTATGAGACAAGGCGGTCGCGGCGTGCCGATGGAATCCATTGCTCGGCTCCAGGGTGATCCCGGCCGGTGCTAGGATAAAGTTGCCGGCATGCCAGGGCGCATAGAACTCTAAGCCGATGCGACGACGCGACGCGTTGACAGTTGGGGCATTGGCCGCCTATGTTTCGGCGGTCCATAGCGCTACCGGTCAAGATTACGAGCAGCGTTGGGAGATCAGACGCGTGGCCATGGTCCGGAATCAAATCAAGGCCAGGGGTGTTCGGGACCCAGCTGTGCTCGACGCAATGCAGTCAGTGCCAAGGCATCGCTTCATCCCTGCCGAAGTCCGGGGTTCGGCATATGTCGACAGTCCGCTGCCGATCGGATTCGACCAGACCATCTCGCAGCCCTACATCGTTGCGCGCATGACGGAACTCCTGGAGGTGGAAAAACATCATCGCGTGCTCGAAATTGGAACCGGATCCGGCTACCAAGCTGCGATTCTGGGTACGCTTGCCGACGAGATCTTCAGTGTGGAAATCGTCCCGGAACTTGCCAAGAGAGCGGCCGAGACTCTTCGGAGCCTCGGCTTCGGGCGCGTCCGCATTCGCACCGGGGACGGCTACGTAGGATGGCCCGAGCACGCTCCCTTCGATCGCATCATGGTGACGGCTGCCCCGCCAGAGTTGCCGGAGGCATTGGTTGATCAGATGGCCCCGCGCGGACGGCTCTTGGCTCCGGTAGGGCGCACTTCCGAAAGCCAGAGGCTGGTCTTGGTCACCAAGGACGCCGAGGGGCGCGTCCGCAGGAGACCGGGCCTGGCCGTCCGGTTCGTGCCGATGGTTCGCTCCGAGTCTCCGCGCTAAGTCGCCGCCACGCCAGGGTCTTCGCTCTAAGCGCTGCCGCCAAAGCCCCTGGGCGGCGTGGGTCGGACCGGTGTCGGAATCGGTGCCGCCCGCCGTGCCGCTAACGCGATTCCGCCGAGCACGGCGCTGAACCCGAGCAGCAGCGTTGGCGGCACCGGTTCCTGGAAATAGAGGGAACTGAGTACCAATCCGCTGATTGGTGTCAGGAACGAGAATGCAATGACTGTGCCAGGTGTATGCCTCCGAATCAAGTAGACCCAGGCAAGCTGTCCGACACCGCCCACCACGACGCCTTGGAATAGCAGGGCGAGCCAAATCGTCCAATCGGCATCGGCCCGAGGAGCGGTGTCATGCAGCACTGTCCCTCCCAGGAGGAACAGAGGCAGCGAGCCCAGCAGCGGCCAAAACACAGCCTTCACGTAGTCGACCTTCAAGACCAGCTGCCGAACGTAAACCGTTCGCAGTGCTAGCAGCGTGGATCCGAACAGCACCAGGGAGTTGCCGAGCATCGGGTTCGGCGCAAGGGGGCTCTCCGTGCGGGAGAGGAAAACCCATACGACACCCGCGAACGCCACGGCCAGCCCTATGATCCGCCGCAGGTTGAGCCGGTCCTCTGGAACGACGAGGGACGACACGAGGTTGCCCACGACGGGGTAGGTGTTGAACAGGACCGCCACCAACACGGGCGAGGTGTAGTCCGCGCCGGTCTGGTTCGCGCCGATCTGCAGCGCGTAGACGAAGCTCAGAAGTGCCAGCGGGCCCATTTCGCTTCGCTTCGGCTTGAGTTCCACTCCTTGGGCAACAGCGAAGATCCCGACTCCGGCGCAAGCGATCGCAACCCTCGAGAACGCCCCTTGCATGGGGCTCAAGGACCGAAGCACGACTTTGATTGCAACGGGGTTCCCGCCGCGCACGATCACGATCAGCAGGCACACCAGCGCCGAGACGATTCCGATCGGGAGGGATACCCTGCGGTCGGCTCTGGATTGGTCTCCAGCCACCGTCTCTCCGTCCGATTTCGCGCGGGCAGAGCCCGGTAGTCTCTCGGAGCCGGCTCTCAGACCCGTTCCCAGAGATCGCGGAGGAACTTGGTGCCATCGATGGCGATGTCGTCCATCGAAGCTGCCATGTCGCGCCAGATTGCCGTTGCGGCCGAGAGTTCGGGGATGTGCGAGTTGAACGACTCGATCGTCATCCAACGGTCATAGCCCGTCTCCTTCACAGCTGTCAGGACCGCCGTCCAGTCGACGTGCCCGGTTCCAGGCGTGCCGCGGTCGTTCTCGCACGTGTGGATGTGCATCAGATGTTCGCCGCAAAGCCTGTAGGAATCCGCCACATCCTTGTCCTCGACATTCTGGTGGAACGTGTCCAGCAAGAGGCCAATATGCGGGCTTCCGATCTCCTTGACGAATTGGAGGCCATCCGCTGAAGTGTTCAGAAAGTACGTCTCGAATCGATTGAGCGGCTCCACGGCCAAGGTCACCCCGGCGTCCGCGAGAGAATCGTGCAGCGCTTGGTGGAACTCCACGCCCCACTTCCATTCATCCTCTGTCCGACGGCGCCCCGGCAAGAATCCCACGGGCGCGTGTGTGGGCCCGGCGATCTGGTCCGCCCCCGCGTCGGCCGCGACGCCGATGAGGGTCTTCCAATGCTCGACCGTCCTGGCGCGCACCCCGGCGTCGTCGCTGATCGGATTGATCCCGTCCGGGTTGACCGAGCAGAAATGAACGTTCAGATCTTGTTCCGCCGCGACCTTTCTCACAGCGGCCACATCAAGGTCGCCGGGGGTGAACACCGGGATTTCGATCCCGTCGACGCCAGCCTCCTTGAGGGCATCGAAGGGGTACTTCTCCGGCTCGAATCCGCCGGACCAGATCAACGTATTCACACCGAACTTCATTGCGGGGCAGTCCTCCCAACTGGAATGGCACCATTATCACAGACCGTGCTTGCCATCCGACGGGTGCCAACTGCGCGCGGAGACGAGGTTCGAATTGAGGCCCATGGCTGAGAGCCCGCCGAAGAACCGCGCGTGCTCGACCTTCATGCACCGGTCCATCACGACAGCAAGGCCGGCGGCTAGTGCTCGCCGGGCGGCGTTCTCGTGGATCACGCCAAACTGCATCCACACGGCCTTCGCTCCGGCAGAGATGGCCTTCTCGACAATTTCCGGCACGAACTCCGACGACCGAAAAATGTTGACGATTTCCACCGGTCGATCCACGGCGCTCAGGGCAGGGAAGCACTGGCGACCGAGGACCTGCTTGGCTCCCGGGTTCACGGGAATGATCTCGTAGCCACGGTTTGCAAGGTAGACCGCCACGAAATGGCTCGGCCGCAAAGGGTTGGGGGACAGGCCAACCATCGCTACCGATCGATACTGCGTCAGGAGGCGAAGACGTTCGTGCGGGCCGGCCGACAGGCTCTCCCAGGATCCGTCGTCCGGATTCGTTTCGCCCGCCCACGGCAAGCTGCATACCACCTGTGACATTCGCGTAGATCGGACCCCGGCGGATCCGGGAGATGAGCGCAGTTTAGCGGATGAATCTCCAGCACGCTAGAGCACCCGCCGCTTGTCACCGTCCCGCAACGTAAGCTTTTGCCTGTCGAAGTACTCCAGAAGCGGAATGGCATACTTGCGGCTCACGTCGGCGAGGGCCTTGAACTCAGCCACATTGATTCGCTGACCGCGCAACGCCGCAAGGCTCTCCTTCAATGCGCCTATGGCGGTCGCGTGGAATACGAGTTCATGACTCACGCGCACCAGGACCCCCTCCCGGAGCAGCGCCGCCAGGATACGCTGGGCGCGGGCAGCGTCAATCGACAGCGTTGGCAAGAGGTCCTTGACTCCCGGAACTTGCAGGCCTGCCGCCTGAAAGGCCTCCACCAAACGGTCCCGTGCAGCCTGCTCGTCCGCCTGCATCCTTATTTGGTGGTCTGCTTTTCGCACCAGATCCTCGTCGAGCCGGATGTTTCCGGATTGTTCGAGCCGGTATAGCAGCTGGTCTGTGAATAGATCCGGGGCATCGCTGAACTCGCCGCTGCGCATCGCCTCAACTGGTGCGCCAGCTTCGAGGGGATGGGCTCTGTGATAACGCTCAAGCGCTTCGATCAGGCGTGCTTCCGCCTCGTTGATCCGAGCCACCGAGCACACCCAGAGCGGTTGCTTGCGAAGCACTGCGAGAAGGTCACTCTCCTGCGCTGTGGCACGCCATGCGGATTCTTCCTTGCCAGTGAGCGCGGTGAGTTCGCTCCCCGCTATCCCAAAGGGTCTTTCGTGGCAGAGGAGTTCCAGGATTCGAGATTGGCCCCCCTCGACCAATGCGTCAAGCAAGGGACGCCAATCGTCCTTCTGTCGGTGTTTGGGAGCCTCGGGCCGCAGCACCGTACCGCCCGCGATCGTTGTCAGCGGGGAAAACTGCCGCAGGATAAACCGGTCTCCTGCGACGGCCAGCACCGGATTGGCGAGGCGGAGCTGCACATACGCTTGAGTGCCTGGATCTACCTGCGCACGGCGGCCCTGGGCTCCCAGGATGTACGCACGACCGACCGTTTCCGCAGTCGCTAGGTGAAAGTGCACAGGAGCGCCGTGCTTGAGCGGCTTGGCCGAGCGCAGCAATTCGATCCGGGTGTCCAATTGTGCGGTTGTCCGCAAGCGCCTTGGCTGCACCAGGTTTGCCCCGCGCTCCAGGTCCGTTCTGGGCACGCCCCCTAGATTGACGGCGGTGCGCTGGCCCGCCGTAGCGACCGCCACGGCTTGGCCGTGGACTTCTACGTTCCGGACGCGAGCCTGCTGGCCACCAGGCAGGACCTCGACTTGGTCTTCGACCCGCAAGGTCCCTGCCGACAACGTGCCGGTAATCACCGTGCCGAATCCCTTCATCGTGAAGACCCGGTCCACCGGAAGTCGTAGCAGACCCGCGCTGCCACGAGGCTCGGTTGCCCTCGCAGCGGCCGCCAGTGCACGTCGCAGTTCCGGCAGTCCCTCTCCGGTCGAACTGCTCACAGGGATCACGGGTGCCCCTGCCAGGAACGACCCAGCGACGAACTCCTCGACCTCGAGATTGACAAGTTCCAGAATCTCCTCATCAACAAGATCGGACTTTGTCAACGCGACCACGCCGCGACGGATCCCGAGAAGACGGCAAATCTCGAAGTGTTCCCGGGTTTGCGGCATCACCGACTCGTCCGCGGCGACCACCAGAACCACTAGGTCGATCCCGCCGATGCCCGCTAGCATGTTCTTGACGAACCGCTCATGTCCCGGCACGTCGACGAATCCAAGGTTCAGTCCGGGCTCGACTTCCAGGCTGGCGAATCCGAGATCAATGGTGATCCCGCGACGTCGTTCCTCTTCCCACCGATCCGTGTTGGTGCCCGTCAGTGCCCGCACCAAAGCAGTTTTTCCGTGGTCGATGTGGCCACTCGTGCCCACGATGACGTGCTTTGTTTCCGGATCCATCGAATCGTCTGCCCCAATGTAGCGCGTACCCTAAGTGAAGCAATGGTGCCCCTAAGGTCAGCCAGGCGTCATCGCCGCCTGCTGTTGAGGTGTCAGCAACTCGCAGTCTGCCTGCTAGTTGCGGCGAACGCCTTCGCTCAGTCGGTCGAGATTGTGAACGAGCACGGCGGCGTGAGCGTCAAGGTTATTGACGGACCGCAGGTCAAGGCTTGGCGGACCGGGGGTGATCCGGACACGCCCGAGGGCATTGAGGTTCGGCGGGTGTCGGACCGCCTCGTGATTGAAGCGCTCGCTCCGGAGGATGAGAGTCCTGACATTAACGTCGAAATACCCGTGGGCGTTCCATTCGCGGTCAAGACGGAAGCCGGAGACATCGCGCTAACAGGCATGATTCGGCGCGCCGCGGTGGATTCCCCACAAGGGTCGCTCACGGTGGAAGTGCCGCTCGAAATCACGACGATGGACATCCAGGTGACCAATCGACCCCAGGCGTTGAGCGTCCCTCCAGGACGCCGCTTGGGATTGGTTCCATATACACTGAGCCCTCGACTCCGCGTCTGGAATCTCGCCAGCTCTCCGCGCCCACAAGAGGCGGTATACGGTGTGATCCAGGCTCAGCTGCACGCTCCGCGAGCTGTCACGGTCCGTGATTGGCCGTTCCCCGAAGACTGGCCTCTAAAGCCGCACAGTCATGCCCAGGCAGCTATCGACCGGTTGATGACCAAGGCCAGACGACGAGGACAGGGCAGCCAGGAAGCACCCGTTCCGAGGCTCCAGAGCCCCAGCACGGCGGAGTCTCCCGGGCAAGCAACGGGTGATGTACTGTTCACGGCTGATGTCCGCATGGTAAGCATGAGCGTTGCTGTGAGTGATAGCGGAGGCCGGCCCCTTACGGGATTGACGCGAGAGGACTTCCGGGTCGAGGAGAATGGCCGGCCGCAGGAGATTCGAGTGGCCACTGCGGAGGAGTCACCGTTCAACCTGGCGATCCTGCTGGATCTGAGTGGTAGCACATCCCTGGATCTTGACTACATGCGGCAAGCCACGCTCCGGCTGATTGGGATAGCCGGTCCCAATGATCGAGTCGCCTTATACGCGATGGCGGGAAGCCTGTTCTACCGGCTGGCAGCGCTCACGTCGGACCAGGAATTCCTCGTAGCGCGCGGCGGCAAGTTGCCGTATCCGTCCGGAGGATCTCCTCTTTGGGACACGATTGCCGTGGCCTACGACGACGAACTTGCGGATCACGCAGGCGAGCGCAACGCACTCATCGTCATTAGCGACGGAATCGACAATCGAATCAGTGGCCACTCGGTCCCGTCAACCCTGCGGGCCTCGAGATTGATCGAAGCCGCGGGCGAAATGGATGTCCGCATCTACCCGATTTTCCTTCTCTCGGGGGAACGCTTTGGAAGGGATTGGTCCAGAAACGCCCGACGGCGCTTGGAATCCCTTGCAAGCAAGACCGGAGGGCGGCTCTTCACTGCGCAGTCGATTGCGGACATCGAACCAGTCATCCCGAAGTTGGTCGAGGAACTGCGAAGTGTGTACGGAGTCGCATACTATCCCGCCAACCAAGTCTTCGATGGAAGCTGGCGTCGCGTTCGGGTCAAGGTCGACCTGCCGGGCGCCAAGGTCCGGGCCAGGCCAGGGTATTTTGCGGAGTAGCAGTGGGCAGTTCCCGGACCGGCCGTGCTGCACGGCCGTAGCCACAGTTGTGGGTCATCGCCACGGCCGAGCGGACGTTCTTGCCCACGGCTGGTGCTAGACTGTTGCCGCAATGCGGTCACGCAGATCGTTCATCACGGCGCTGGGCGGTGCGACTGTCGCCTCGGCCCCGGCGTTCTCGCAGGCAGGCGACTCGTTGAAGATCGTCTCCGTCGAAGCTGTTCCCGTGAGGCTTTGGACGCGGTCGTCGCAAGGCCGCTTGCCCCAGTTTGACGGCCTGTACGACCCGGCCAGGTGGCGCTATAGCGGGCCATTCTCCCAATTAGCCAGCGCAATCATCGTCACGATCAAGACGGACCAGGGGATTACGGGCTACGGATTGGGCGCCGGAGGCGCGGCAGCGGCCGAGATCATTCACGGTCACTTGAGACACCTCCTCGTCGGGACTGACCCGCGCAATGTAGAGCTGCTCTGGGAGCAGATGTACATGTCCGGGATCTACTACGGGCGCCGGGGCGTCTTCGTCATGGCGCTGAGTGGTGTCGACAACGCCCTCTGGGACATTGCCGGGAAGTACGCGGAGACACCGGTCTATCGCATGATCGGCGGCGCAACCCAAGAGAAGGTGCCCGCTTACATGACCAATTCCAACCCTAGCGTCGGTCTGGAGCTGGGTTTTCAACACTTCAAGCTTCCCGTTCGAGACGGTCTGTCGGAAGGGCGCGACGGGATGCTGCGCACGACAAGGATGCTTTCCGAAGCGCGTGAGGCCATCGGTCCGGACCGCAGCCTGATGATCGACTGCGGGTGCCGCTGGAACGATATCGGCTATACGCTCGAAATGGCCAAGCGGCTCGAACCCCTGGGCCTCTATTTCATCGAGGAGCCGCTGTCGCCTGATAACATCCTCGGGTACCAGCGCTTGGTCGACGAAGTCGATAGCACGCTGATCGTGAGCGGCGAGCACGAATACACCCAGTACGGCTACCAGATGCTGCTCCACCACCGGGGAACGGAAATCCTCCAGCCGGACATCACCTGGTGCGGCGGGATCACCGCAGTCCGGAAGATTGCGGTAATGGGCGCGGAACGCGGGCTGCCGATCATTCCGCACCGCGGAAGCAGCCTTTACGGAATGCCCATCGTGCTAACGGCAAACGCTCCGCTGGCGGAGAGCTTCGGGACGGGTGACGCCGCGACCGACTTGATGCTTGCGATGTCGTCCCCGTACAAGGACGGGCATTATTTCGCAACTGACAAACCCGGCTTCGGCACGGAAATCACGGAGAAGATGGTGCAGGACCATGCAGGCAGCAGCGCACTCTGACGCATTGATTCAGTCGTTGCCAGTGACGCGGCGGACACTGTTCGCCTGTTGCGTCGGCGGGCTCGCGGCGACGACGGCTGCACGCGGGGAGGACGACGGGTTTCGTGGCATTTTCCCGATCGTGGCGACGCCCTACCTAGACGATGGATCGGTAGACCTCGAGACGCTTGGCGAGGAAGTCCGCTTTCTGGACCGGACGGGCGTTCATGGGATCGTCTGGCCCCAACTCGCTAGCGAGTACGCGCTGCTGAAGTATGACGAGCGCATTGCCGGGGCGGAGGCGATCGTCAAGGCGTCCAAGGGGTTGCGCCCCAAGGTTGTTATCGGCGTGCAAGCCGATGACACCGAGACTGCGGTGCGTTACGCGCAGCACGCAAAGTCGATTGGACCGGACGCGATCATTGCGCTGCCGCCTCGAAAGGGCGGGCAGACGAAATTTGATCTGCAGGCGGTCGCCGAGTATTACCGGGCAGTGGCCGAGGCTGGCGGACTGCCAATGTTCATGCAGGCAATCGGGAACATGAGCGTCGAGTTCGTTTCGCGCATGGTGCGTGAGATACCGAACCTGCGGTTTGTCAAGGACGAGGCCGGGCACACTCTCACCCGCCTGACGGAATTTCAAGCGCTGTCCCCAGCGGAGAGGCCCGTTCCGTTCACCGGCGGCCACGGGCGCACCTTGATCGAGGAGATGGCTCGCGGGTCGGCGGGCAACATGCCCGCGGCGTCATGGGTTGATCTCTACGTGCGTGTCTGGGAGCTATGGCACGCCGGGCACCGCAACGAAGCGATCGACATGTTCTCCAAGACGCTCCTTCTGATCACGAAGGCGCAGGCGCACGGTCTGCCCTCGCTTTCGTACGTTCTGCATCTCCGCGGAGTGTTTCCCAATTGGAAAGTCCGCACTCCCACCGCACGCGCGCTTGACGAGCACGCCAAGGAAGGCTTGCAGGAGACGCTCGAGTTTGTGCGGCCCTACCTGCGGGCATGACGGGAGCGGCGCGGTTCCTGGTCCTTGCCGGGCTGGCGCTTGTCGTCCTGGGTGCAATCGTGTGGGTGGCCGGAAGGGCGGGCCTGCCGAAACCTGGGCAACTGCCCGGTGACTTTGTCTATCGCGGCGAGAAGCTCACGCTTTATTTCCCGCTGGGGACGTGCCTACTGGTGAGCGCGCTGATCACATTGCTAGCCACATTCTTCGGGCGCCGCTGACACCCGGGGCAGCGCGGGCATGGTTTGCCCCTGTGGCATGATGGTGCGGTCATGGATTCTGTCCGAGCCTTCCCGGTGGCGTTGCTAGCTGTTGCAGCCATTCCTTGTCTCGCCGGGGGCCCGTCGCCTGAGATCCCGTTCCAAAAGCATGTGATCGACCTCGGACGCAGCGAGCCGTGCGCGGTGGCTGACATCAACGGTGACGGCTTTCTCGATATCGTCTCTGGAGAAAACTGGTTTCGCGGCCCGGATTTCCAACGCAAGAAATTCCGCTCGATTCTGTTCTGGAACAACTACATCGATGATTTCAGCGACATGTTGTTCGATGTGGACCGGGACGGCCATGTCGATGTTGTCAGCGTTGGTTGGGGGGAGCGCAAGATCACGTGGTGGCGCAATCCCGGCAGAGCCATTGGCGAGTGGGAGGAACACTCGATACACGAGGGCATGAATGTCGAGTTCGCTCTGCTTGTCGACTTGGACGGCGATGGCGAAGTCCGCGAGGTGCTGCCCCAGTTCGGCGGTCGCACCGCGGAAAAGACCTCCTGGTTCGAGCCCGTCGGCGAAGACGGTAAGTGGGCAGAGCGCATGGTGCAGCCAGCCGCGGATGGGCATGGCATTGGTGCCGGGGACGTCAATGGGGACGGGCGAACGGACATCCTCACGCCCAAGGGCTGGCTGGAAGCACCCTCTGACCCGCGCAAGACACCGTGGACCATGCATGCGGAATTTGAGATGGAGAATAGCGTCGGATTCCTGCATGTCGTCGACATCGACCAGGACGGCTTGAACGATATCGTCACGACCTATGCGCACAGCTACGGCATTTTCTGGCTGCGGCAGGGGAGGGGAGCGAACCAGGAGCGCACTTGGAAGCGCCTCATGATCGACGAAGCCTGGTCGCAGCCCCACGCGTCAACCATGGCCGATCTCACGGGCGACGGACGCCCCGAACTGGTGACCGGCAAGCGCCTCTATGCCCACAACGGCAAGGACGACGGCGGCCGTGAGCCGCTTGGCCTGTATTGGTACGAGTACGTCGACACGGGCAAGCAGTGGGAGTGGGTCAGGCACCTCATCCACTACGGCGGCCGGGTCGGCGGAGGAATGCAGATCCCCGTGGTTGATATCGACGGGGACAATGACCTCGATATCGTGGTTGCCGGAAAGGGCGGGGTCTTCCTGTTCGAGAACCTTACGCGTTGACCGGGCTCCAGCCCTGCTGCAGGACTCTGTCGTCAAAGGAGAAGTCAGGGGCCGGTTGATCGGTTTCGGCGTACTTGCTGTAGGTGATTCTCAGGCCCTCCGCGAGGCTTGTAGGCTCGAAGCCCAGATTCCTGCGCGCTTGAGATATGTCCATCGTGATCGGCGGCCTGTCGAAATACTGGCCGAAGTAGTGGGGAGGCGTGAAGTCGTGTCCGCCAAGCATTTCGAGTGTTTCCCGTGGAACGTATCGCAGTTCCGGCTCGACGCCGGCAGCGACTCCGAGTGCGCGGACGAGTTCGTCTTGTCGCATAGGCTTGGCGTGGGCCACGTTGTAGGCCTTCCCGGCGGCACATTGGCATTCCGCGGCCAGCAGAGCGGCATCGGCCAGGTCGCGGACAAAGGCGAACTGCATGAGACGACTTCCGTCGCCCGGCACGATGATCGGACGCCCCCGGGCCATCCGGTCCCAGAAGAACTGCTCCCGATAGAACGGATTGCGCGGGCCGTAGATGTAGGGGGGCCGAAGGGACACCGTCTCAACACCCTCTTCTGCGAATAGCGCCGCCAGAGCTCGGTCCGAGTCGGCCTTGTTGCGGCAATACGCCTCCGGATTGTCGGGACCAGCTAGGGGAGATGAGCCTTCCACACGGTCCAAGCCCTCGCCGTAGGCGGCGCAACTCGACATGAAGACGTACCGGCGCAGCGCCGGGCCGCATGCTTCCGCCGCCGCTCGCACCTGGTCGCCCGTCGTCCCCCGCTCCCAGTCGTACACGTTGTCGAACACGTACTCGAACGTGCGCTCGCGCAAAGCGCCCGTGATCGCATCTGTGTCGTTCCGGTCGCAGCGGATATTGCCGACTCGGTCCCCAAACGGGTTTGACGGGCCCCGGTGCAGGATTGTGACCTCGTCGCCGCGGTCGAGCAGCCGATTCACCAGTTGATATCCGATGAAGAGGTTGCCGCCTATGACCAGGACCCGGCTCATTGATTGATCTCCGCTCGCCCGCGACGTTTCGCGGTCAACCTTTCGGCAGGACTCTCAGGGCGATTCCGAGTTCGTGGAGATTCCGGGCTGGCACGGTGTTGGGCGCCTCGCACATCAGGTCTGTCCCCTTGGTGGTCTTGGGGAACGGGATCACGTCACGGATCGACGACTCGCCAGCGAGCAGCATGATCAAGCGGTCCAGTCCGAGAGCGATGCCGCCATGCGGCGGCGTGCCGTACTGCAGCGCATCCAGGAAGAATCCGAAGCGGTGGCGAGCCTCCTCGGGAGTGAAGCCCAGAGCGGCAAACACCTTGGACTGGATATCTTCGCGGTGAATACGAATCGATCCCGAGCCTAGCTCGACTCCATTCAACACGAGGTCGTAGGCTTTGGAGCGGCATGCGCCTGGATCGGTCAAAAGGCGGTCCACGTCGTCTTCGTGCGGTGCCGTGAATGGATGGTGGGCCGCTGCCCAGGTTCCATCTGTGTCGGACCACTCGAACATGGGGAAGCCGGTAACCCAAAGGAACCGAACGTCATCGTTTCGCAGCAGGCCGTGACGATCGGCAAATGCCTTGCCGATGCACGTGCGCAGGTTGCCGGCCGCCGCTAGCATGGACTCGTCCGGCCGCGGCCCGGATGCGCGGGAAAGACCCGTCGCCAAGACAAGGAAGTCATCGTCGTTGGCATTCAAGCCGTCGCGGACAGCCTGCATCTGGTCAGGCATCTTCTTGGTCAGTCCGCGGAAGTCATCAAACACCCGGAGATTCTGCTCCGAGGCGAATTCGCGAAACTGCTCGCGCTCCCTTCGCGTGAGCTGCCCGACATCCGGAGTCCGGATAGCGACCAGGGGGCCCACTGTAGGCAGGTCGTCCGGGGTGAGCAGGTCCGTGACGACTCGCATCGCCGGCAGTCGCAGGTCTGGCTTGTCGCTTCCGTACCGTTCCATCGCCTCTGAGTAAGTGAGCCTGGGTAGCGGTAGCTGCGGGGCTGGCTTTCCGGCGGCCTCGCAGACAGCCACCATTAGCCGCTCGATGACGGAAAGGACACCATCTTCCTGGACGAACGACATCTCAGCATCGATCTGGGTGAATTCGGGCTGGCGGTCTGCCCGAAGATCCTCGTCGCGGAAGCAGCGAACTATCTGAAAATACCGATCGGATCCGCCGACCATCAGCAGTTGCTTGAAGATCTGGGGGGATTGCGGCAGGGCGTACATCGTGCCTGGCTGGATCCGGCTTGGCACGAGAAAATCGCGAGCGCCTTCCGGGGTCGACCGGGTCATGAACGGAGTCTCGATTTCGAGGAACCGTTCGGAATGAAACAACTCCCGAACCGCCCGGCTAACGCGATCCCGCAGCCGGATGTTTCGCTGCATCTGCGGCCGGCGCAAGTCAATGTAGCGATGCTTCAGGCGGATCTCCTCGCCGATCGGGGCGTGCTCGTCCTCGTCCAGTTGGAAAGGCGGTGTAGCAGAGGCGTTGAGGATAGTGACCTTGTGGGCAACGACCTCGACCGTGCCCGTATCCAAGTTGGGGTTGTATGTGTCTTCGGATCGCCGCACCACGGGCCCATCGACGGCGATCACGTACTCGCTGCGCAATGTCTCCGCCTTGGCGTGGGCCTCAGGGTGGGTTTCGGCATTGAAGACGATCTGTGAGATGCCGCTACGGTCGCGCAGGTGCAGGAACAACAGGCCCCCCAGGTCGCGCTTGCGGTGCACCCAGCCCATCAGCACGGCGTTTGCGCCGATGTCGCTGTCGCGGATCTCGCCGCAATAATGGCTCCGCTGGAGGCCGCCCAACGGTTCGAGGGCGGGAGGATGTAGCTGTTGGTCCGGCATCAGGTTTCTTGCCGATACTGGGCGGCAAGTTCCACGTAGTGGCGGGCATTCTCCCGGGTGCGTTCGATCTCCGCGTCGCTGATCTCGCGCTTGACCTTGGCCGGCACTCCGGCTACCAGGCTCCGCGGTGGAATCTCCGTCCCGCCCAGCACGACGGCGCCCGCGGCCACGATGGAACCCGCCCCAATCCGCGCCTTGCTGAGAATCGTCGCTCCCATGCCGATGAGACAGTCGTCTCCGACGTCGCATCCATGCACGGTGCACGAATGGCCGACCACGACTCGGTCTCCGATGCTCAGAGGAGCGTCAGCGTCCTCGTGCAGGCAACTGTTGTCCTGGATGCTGGTCCCTTCGCCGATGGTCACCTTGGAGGTGTCCGCACGCACAGTGACCTGACACCAGATGCTGGATAGCTCACCAACTGTGACATCGCCGAGCAAGACGGCGCTCTCGTCGATGTAAGCGGTCGGCGCAACAGCGGGCCGCGTGCCCCGAAAGCTTCGAATCATGGCGGTTTTGCGGGACCCCGCAGATGCTGGAATTCCTCGCGAGGCGCGGTGCGAAGGCCTTGCCGCGAGGTGGGTCGCCCTTCTCCGAAGATACCACAGGGCACTTCGGCCAAATTGGCCCGGGCGGCGGGGAATCAGGCCCACATCGAGTCGGATCTGACGGCCTGTCGGCGGTGCTCTTAGGAGTTCCTGGTGTTGCGGTCAAACGCCAGCTAGCCACGCAGGAGCCCAGGCTGTCGAACTGTGTTCGGGCGTCAGCAGCGGCTCGTTTTGGAGAGGAGAACCGTGTCGATGCACCGGTCGTTCATGATGTAGGAGGCGGGCCAGCAAGGTGCCCAGCCGCTCGTGACGCTGCACGTTGGAGATACGGCACCGGACTTCGAGGCGAAGACCGATGGCGGCGGTGTGGTCCGGCTCTCGGACTACCGGGGGCAGAAGGTAGTGCTGTACTTCTACCCGAAGGACAGCACCCCTGGATGCATGATGGAGGCCTGCTCGTTTCGGAGCGCCCAGCCGGAGTTCGCGGCGAAGAACGCGACTATTCTGGGGATCAGCGCCGATAGTACCGAATCCCACGACCGATTCAAGGCGAGGCACGGCTTGCCGTTCCAGCTCGTTAGCGATCCCGACCGGAAGATCGCGAGATCGTATGGAACGTGGCGCAAGAAGTCTTTCCTGGGAATCGGATACATGTGGCTCGTCCGGTCGACCTTCGTGATCGACGAGAACGGTAGGATTGATGCGATCTACGACAATGTGAATGTCTTCGGCCACGTTGCGCAAGTGCTTGAAAACCTCGGGTAAGCCACTGGAGGATCCGGCTTCGGAGGCGTCGAGCACGACTCGGTGACTATGAGCTGATCGATGCCGCCTGTCGGCGGTGGTTCCCTTTATCCGAGCGCACCCAACCCTCTGTTGTCGGAATCGCTCCTTCCACTTGTAGTTCCGTCTTCCGGTCGAGGCGCGGTTCCTAAGGGACGGAAGCCGACCTTGCTGGCGCGGATGCCGGGTTCGAGGCCTTAGAATTATTAACTGCCCATGGCGTCTCGAAGCGACTCGTCCAAGCTCTTCTTGAAGCACGAGACCGGAGTGAGTTCGATTCTCCCGACCGCTTGGTTGTTTCTCGGTGGCTACCTAGTCGAGGACGGTCTCGCCAACGATGCCGTTCTCGTGGGAATGGTGGTGGTTTCCCTCCTTCGAGCCGCTTGCTGGCGAATGGTCAGCTGGGAGAGGTATCTGGGAGTGGAGGACTCAGCGACCGAAGAATACCCGGCAATCGACTCACCTCACCTGGAACTGCCCACGCTAACTTTGCCAGAGAGGCTTTCCGTGTGGCTGGTTCCTATCGGCTACCTTGTGGTCGGGGCCGTCGAAATGGGAGCGGCCATTGCTCACGCGTTTGCCGGAGGCATCGCAGGTGAAATCGTGCTGGGCGTCGTGTATCGGCGCATCAACAATGTCGAGTTGCTGTTCCGAGCTTCCGACCCCTGAGTCTCTGCGCTGATCGCTTGGTCATAGCGGGTAGACTTGTAAGTGATTCCCGGGCAAGCGCTCGTCGATGCGGGGAACCGCACCGGCCTCTGAGTAATCTGCCGAAGACACCCGCGGTCGCATCGCAAAAAATGTCGGGCTGAATCGGCCCAAGCTGCTTCGTCAGATTTCCAAGACTTGACCGGCGGGGTAGTGCGAGCCAGCAAGATACATGCCCGAGCAAGTCGTCAAGCAACGTTCCAGAGGTTTCCTCTGCGTCAATGCCCATCCGGAGGGTTGCGCTAGGAACGTCGAGGACCAGATCGCTCACGTCAGCGGCAAGACCCACCAAGCGCTGCCATCCGGCATTGAGAACGTGCTCGTAATAGGCAGCTCGACAGGTTACGGACTGGCATCCCGCATCGCGGCTGGCTGGGGCCTGGGGTGCCGCACGTTGGGGGTGTTCTTGGAGAGACCGCCGTCCGGGCGCCGTACCGCCTCGGCCGGCTACTACAACTGCGTAGCGCTGCATCGGGCTGCCAAGCGGGATGGTCGCTGGGCCAGAAGCGTGAATGGAGATGCTTACTCCGACGATGTCAAGGACGAAGTAGCGAGGATTCTCGCGGACTCGATGGGCAAGGTTGATCTAGTCATCTACAGCCTCGCTTCCCCCAAGAGGACGAATCCCCGTACGGGCACGACCCACTCATCGAGCCTGAAGGCTATCGGAGGACCATACACGGGCAAGACGATCGACCTAGCTTCCGCCGAAGTTAAGACCGCCACGGTCGAGGCGGCCACGCGGGTAGACATCGACGAGACCGTTGCGGTCATGGGTGGCGAGGACTGGCGGTGGTGGATCGAAAGGCTGTCTGCAGACGGACTGCTAGCTGATGGCGCTCGGACAGTTGCCTACACGTACTACGGTCCGAGCCTGACGTGGCCCATCTACCGCGATGGCACAATTGGCGCGGCCAAGCGCCATCTCAAGGAAACGGCGGAGGAACTGAGCGAGACGCTAAGTCAATCCGTGGGTGGCAAGGCGTGGCTGTCAGTCAACAAGGCGGTCGTGACGCAGGCATCGGCGGCGATCCCGGTTGTTCCGTTGTATATAAGCTTGCTCTTCCGCGTGATGAAAGCGGCCGGGATCCACGAAGGATGCATCGAGCAAATGGACAGGCTGCTGCTGGACCATGTCATTGCCCCGGAGGGGCCGACCTTGGATCGTGACGGACTGATCCGACTGGACGACCTCGAAATGCGCGGGGATGTGCAGGAGGAGGTAGCCAAGCGTTGGCCGACGGTCGATACCGAGTCATTGCACGAGTTAGCCGACTACGAAGGGTACAAGCGGGATTTCAACAACTTGTTCGGTTTCGATGTCGAATGCGTTGACTATGAGCTTCCCGTCGAGACCGAGATTCATCTGGAATCCCGTTGAAACTCGGAGAATCTCGCCCACAAGCATTAGACTGGGAAGTGCCAAGGAGGGCAATTCAATGACACGTTTCTCTCAGGGCTTGATCTTCCGGTTGCTGCTCGCGGGGATGCTCGCTGGGGTAGGATCCTTTGCTCTGGACAAGTCGCAAGATGGCAAGGGTAAAGGACTTATCACGAAAGCTGCAGAAGGGATCAAGAAAGGCGCCGAAGCCGTAGTCGAAGGTGCCAAGATCGTTGCAGAAGAAACGGCTGAAGGTGCTGAGATTGTTGCCGAGGAGACCGTGGAAGGGGCCGAGGTTGTGGCGGAAAAGACTGCAGATGGGACGGAAGTGGCTGCGGAAAAGACCGTAGAGGGCGGTGAAGTGGCGGTAGAGACAGTTGCTGATGGTGCCGAGGTCGTTGCCGAGGAGACAGTGGAAGGGGCGAAGGCCGTTGGGAAGGGCGCGAAAGAAGGCGCCAAGACTGTGATCAAGGGCGTCAAGATACTAGGCCGCAAGGTCGGCGGCCGCTAGTTTGGGGAGCTGGCATAGGTAATGGCATCCAAAAGTACCGCCGAGCACAGGAAGCACGCGGCGGAACGCGGACCGGTTACGCTAGCGGTCGTCACGGTGAGCGATACGCGCACCTCAAAGACTGATGCGAACCAGACATACCTGAAAGAGGAAATCGAACGGTCCGGGAACGTCCTCCATTCCGTTCAGATCGTGCCTGACGAACCCGACCGCGTCCAAGCGGCATTGCTCCAACTTGCGGGCGATCTAAGCATCCAAGTGATCTTGTTCAATGGCGGAACGGGCATTTCGCGCCGGGACAGGACGTACGACGTCTTGAACCGACAGCTCGAGAAGGAACTGACTGGCTTTGGCGAATTGTTTCGGATGTTGAGCTACGAGCGGATCGGTGCGGCGGCGATGATGTCTCGTGCGACAGCGGGTGTGTGTTACGGGAAGGTCGTTGTGTCCGTGCCTGGTTCGCCGGCAGCTGTCAAGCTTGCCTGGGAAAAACTCATCCGTCCCGAGTTGGCCCATCTTGCGTGGGAAGTGACCCGGTAGTCCATGGCGGTGGTCGGATTCGGGCCTAGGCCTAGGAGGCGTTGATGAGATTCGCAATTGCACTGGCAGTGATCGCAGGGTCACTTTCGGCCTGCGGGGCAGGCGAGCCACGGTCCACAGCCGATGTCGAAAACGCCGTCCAGAGCTATTTGTCCGGGCAAACCGATCTACGCGTCGACCAGATGCGAGTCCACGTGGAGCGCATCCGTTACGAGGGCGACAGCGCGATGGCTGAAGTGACGATTGCGGCGTCCGACGACCCCGATGCCAAGATGAAGATGGTCTATTTTCTCGAGCAAGGGGCCAATGGCTGGCGAGTCGTTCCTCCGGATTCCGCCACCTCCGATCAGGGCTCTGCCTTGACTTCGCCGAGCACAATGCCGGGTCTGCCCCCTGGGCATCCGCCTACGACGCAGCCCGGTACGGAACTCCCGCCAGGCCATCCTCCTCTCGGTGGCGCGCCCGGCCAGTGAGTACCTGCTAGGACACCGAAGCGAGCGGTGACCCCCTCGCTGGCTGCGACGCTACCGTGGTGTCCGAAGCGCCAAGTTTCTCACTGGAGGTGTCGAGACGATCAATTGGCAATAGGACCGCGGAACGCCCGACGGGTCGCTGGAGACGGCGACACCGAATATCAAGTCAACTCAAAGCACCCTGGTCCGATAGCGCGAACACTCGCCAGCGCACTGCCATTGGTGCGGAAGTCAGACACCTGGAATGGCGTCATGAGAAGTCATCCTTGGCGCTCGATTGGGTAGGCCGTTCATTCAATAAACAGGGCCGAACCGAGTGTGGCAGGCGATTTCTTGGGGTATACTTTGGAGTCCGATTTGGTGCAGGAGGCCGTAGGCCATTCTTCTAGTGGGGCCGGACAACAGTGCGTCCGGCGCAAGTGACTCAATGAGACACGACAGATCCAGTGCGCTATTTGCCAAGGCTCAGCAATCTATTCCGGGCGGCGTGAACTCACCAGCTCGCGCGTTCAGATCAGTTGGCCGGGAGCCTGTCTTCATCACGCGCGGTGACGGTTGTCGCATCTGGGACGCCGACAGGAACGAATACATTGATTTCGTCGGATCTTGGGGCCCGCTCTTGCTGGGTCACCGGCATCCTGCGGTCATGGCGGCTCTAGCGGAAGCCATGGAACGAGGCACTAGCTTTGGTGCCCCGACCGAGGCCGAGGTCGAGATGGCGGAACTTATCGCCGAACTCGTGCCTTCCGTGGAAATGGTTCGGTTGGTGAATTCCGGCACCGAGGCAACCATGAGCGCACTTCGCGTCGCTCGCGGTTTCACGGGCCGCGACATGGCCGTCAAGTTCGAGGGCAACTATCACGGCCACGTGGACTCGCTGCTTGTGAAGGCGGGGTCAGGGCTGGCCACGCTCGGGATTTCCGACTCGGCTGGCGTGCCAGAAGGATTTGCAAAGACCACTCTCCCGCTCCCCTACAACGATGTCCACGCTCTGGAGGAGGCCTTCTCGAAGCACGGTGGACAGATCGCGGCGGTCATCTTGGAACCGGTTGTCGGCAACATGGGCTGCGTGCCGCCGAAGCCCGGCTTTCTGCAGCGGGTCCGGGACCTGTGCAGTCGGGACGGGGCCGTCCTGATCTTTGACGAAGTAATGACCGGGTTCCGTGTGTCGCTCGGCGGAGCGCAGAGCCGATACGGAGTGACACCAGACATGACAACCCTCGGCAAGGTGATCGGAGGCGGTCTGCCGATTGGCGCCTTCGGTGGCCGCAGGGAAATCATGGAGCAGGTCGCGCCGGTAGGTTCCGTTTACCAAGCCGGTACGCTGTCCGGAAACCCGCTCGCCGTGGCGGGCGGGCTGTCGACGTTGCGCTACCTCCGGGACAACCCGGAAGTGTACGACCGGGTCGAGGAGTCCGGCGCACGGATGCAGGCAGGCGTGATGAAAGCCGCTGCTCGGGCAGGCGTTACCGTCACAAGCAACCGCGTCGGATCGATGCTCACGTTCTTCTTCTCCAGCCAGGAGATCTCGGACTGGAACGGGGCCGCCGCGTGCGACACCGAAGCTTTTGGCCGCTATTTCCGCGAAATGCTGGCGCAGGGGATCTACTTGCCGTGCTCCCAGTACGAGGCATTGTTCATCGGCGTATGCCATTCCGACGCTGACATCGATCGCGTGATCGAGTGCGCGGCAAACGCGTTCCGGGCAATTGCGTAGTGCTGATCGGATCCTTTTCTGGCCGGCTCAATCGACAGATGGCCTAGCGTCTCGGACCACGAAGCGCCCGGTGCGTTGTCCATTCCAATCGTTTAGCGCGACCTGGCCAACGATCTCAAACTCCCCCGCCGCTTGGAGCGGCGTCTCGACATTCGAGACCGTTGACTGTTCCAGTCCCGTCTTCTGCTGCCAGTCCGACGGGGGGTTCCACCAAACCGCCTCAAACTCCTCTGCGCGGGACACAAGCGTCATCAGCAAATGCCCACCCCGCAACTGCCGTCGTCTCTTGATCGAGCAGTTGCGAACACCGAAGAGAGGAAGTTCCAGGCCCTGGCCCCAAGGTTCGAGCTCGCGCTGCTTCTCTGCCACCACTAGCAGCGACTTGTTCGCAAGGCTCTCGCTGTCGAGCGAGGCATCGATCTGATAGGTCGGTTCGGTCAGCACCGCACTTGCCTTTACGGCCTCTGCGAACCTTTGCTTCACGAACTCTTCGAAATCGCCAATCCGGTTCCGTGAAAGGCTCAGGCCGCAAGCGTTGGCGTGTCCACCACCGGTTAGCAGGATTTTCTGCTCGCACGCGGCGCTAACCGCCGCGCCCACGTTGAAGTCTAGCGCCGCCCGGCCCGAGCCGATGAGCACTCCTTGCTCGCGGTCCGACAGTGCAAAAGCCGGCCAGCCAAACCGCTTGACGATCGCGGAGGCAACAAGGCCGGCCGTACCTGGTGTCGCCTCGCGCGAGACATGGACATTCACCGGGCCCTCGGCGAATGCTCTGAAGGACGGCGAGCCCTCGAGTTCCTGCGCCGCTAGTTTCCCCGTATCAATCCGAAGTCGATTCAGGCGACCCAATTCCTCTGCGAGTTCGTGAGCACGCGCGTGGTCCCGCTCTCGGACGCAACGGGCGGCTAGGTCCGATTCACCCATCCGGGAGCCCGCGTTGATCCGCGGGCCGATCCTCCAGCCGAAATCGTCAGCGGTCGGCTCGGACTTCAGCCCCGCGATTTCGCGAATGGCTGCAATACCCGGAGGCACTGCGGCCGGATCCGACATCAGCCGGACGCCGGCCCGCACCAACGAACGGTTGAATGGCATGTCGAGGCGCATCATGTCGCAAGCCGTGCCAATGGCGGCGAGCAAGGTGATGCGCTTTCGTACCCCGATGGTGTCTTCGGCGGAAAGACCCGACTGGCGCAGGATTGCCCTTGCCACGAACCAGGTCAATGCCGCCGCGCACAGCGTCCCTTGCTCTCGTGGCGCCGGTCCTCTCCAAACCCACGGATTGACCACTGGGCCGCTCGTGGGCGGGGTCTCGCGATGCGGAGGGTGGTGGTCAATGACCACCGGCACGATCCCCGCGGATTCCTGGTAGCTATCCAGCAAGGCACCCGCGGCCGTGCCGCAATCAACGACCGCGACACAGGAGACGTCGGCCTCTTGCACCAAGTTCAGACAGCGTTCGTTCGGGCCAAAGCCTTCGCTGTTGCGGTAGGGGACGGCGACGACCGGATCTGGTGCCTTGCCTCTCCACACCGCACGCATCGTTTCCACCAAGATCGCCTGTGAGGTGGATCCGTCGACGTCGAAATCGCACAGAATCCCCATCGAACCAGTCCGAGAGGCCTCCAGCAACGCCCCGGCGGCTTGCTCGACCTGGTCTGGCTCGCCGATCTGACGAGTGCAATTACCTAGGGAGTGGGCAGCGAGATCCCACGGATCGCAACTGTCGGCGATGCGATTCGTCAAAGCGAATGCCAGGGCTGGCGGTACTGCGAGCGCACGCTGGATTGCAGCACTGCGCTGTAGTCGCTCCGACGATTCGTCGGGCCAGGACCATCGGAAAGATCTCAAGGGCTACACTCTGCGGGCGACGCCTTGCGCGCCGGCGGGTACTGGACCCAGCGATCGGTTGATCGCTGAAATGCAAGTCTCTCACACCCGGCGTTCGCAGACGCGCAGGCGGTGCAGAGCGCGGCTAGTGGCTGACGGTTAGTCCTGATTCTCAGAAGCCTCGACGGCTTCACGCAAGCGGTCGGCCATTCCGATCTCACCTTCAGGGCGTAGAAGCGGAAACAGGATAACGTCCCGGATCGTGGCTGAATTCGTCAGCAGCATCGTCAAGCGGTCGATTCCGATTCCCTCTCCGGCAGTCGGCGGCATTCCGTAGCAGAGAGCCCTCAGGTAATCCTCGTCGATGCCGTGCGCTTCGCCATCGCCCGCGGCTCGGGCCGCTGCCTGTTCTTCGAACCGATTCAGTTGTTCCAATGGATCGTTCAGTTCCGAGTAGCCATTGGCGATTTCCATGCCGCCGCAGAAGATCTCGAAGCGTTCCACGAAAGCCGGATTGCCCGGCTTTTGCTTCGAGAGCGGCGACGCCTCCACGGGGTAGTCGTAGACTGCCGTCGGCTGGATAAGAAAAGGCTCGCAGGTTGCCTCGAACAGTTCCAGTAGTGCTTTCCCAGCGGAGATCCCGCTTGGCAAATCCACCTGAGTCCCTGCGCGCCCATTGTGGACACTTGCAAGTTCGCGGATCTTGTCGATATCGGCAAGGTCGTCCGGGTCGGGTCTTGACGCATTGTCCGGCCAGTATTCTGCGACGGCCTCGGCCATCGTCAGGCGATTCAAGGAGCCGAAGTCAATCTTGTGATCTCCATACTGCGTGACCGTGCTGCCATCAAGGACGGATTCGGCCGATTCCTTGAGTAATTCAGCGCTGAACCGCATTAGATCCTGGTAGTCGCTGTAAGCCTCGTAGAACTCGAGCATCGTGAATTCAGGATTGTGGTGCTTCGAGAGGCCCTCGTTGCGGAAATTCCGGTTGATCTCATAGATCCGATCCAGCCCGCCCACGGTCAAGCGCTTGAGGTAGAGTTCGGGTGCGATCCGCAGAAACAGATCCATGTCGAGCGCGTTGTGGTGGGTTTGGAAGGGCCTGGCCAGCGCGCCGCCATAGACCGGTTGCATCATGGGCGTCTCGACTTCGATGTAGTCGCGCCGCTCGAAGGCCGCCCGTAGCGTACGAATGATCTTGTCGCGCTGGATAAACGTCCGACGGACCTCGTCGTTGCTCATCAGATCCAGCGACCGTTGGCGGTAGCGAATCTCGACATCTTGCAGGCCGTGAAATTTTTCTGGTGGGGGCAGGATGCTCTTGGCGAGAAAGGCCAAGTCTTTCGCCCGGACTGTGAGTTCTCCGGTGCGCGTGCGAAAGACCCGTCCTTCAACTCCGATCAGATCCCCGGCATCAAGTAGCTTGTAGAGTTCGAAGGCTGGCTCGGAGACTTCGTCGCGCCTCACGTAGATCTGGATCTGGACCCCGCCCTGTTTCAGGTTGGCGAACCCAGCCTTTCCCTGCCGTCTCTTGGTCGTAAGGCGCCCACAGACTTTTACTTGGGGCTGGTCCGCTTTGAGACTGTCTGCGTCGACGCTGTCGAAACGAGAGCGGAGATCGGAAACAGTGTGCGTCGACGTGTAGTTGTGCGGATACCGCTCGAACCCTAGTTTCGAAATACGGTTGATCTTGTCGTAACGCTGCTGGAGAATGCGGTCTTCAGGGGACAATGAGGTCGGCTCCGATCCGGACGGGGCCGGAACCTTCATTGTAGGAGCGCTAGGAAGTGCGCTCGCGACAATCCTGTAGCAGCAAGGCTGACTGACAGTCGCCAATCGAGGCTAGCCGCCGTCTGGACTGAATCCCGTCTTCACCCGCAAAGGATCGGGCTCACACGACGCCAAAGCAGTCAATTCGCTGACTGTGATCTCGGTGCCAATACCCAGCCCCGTCGCGGAACAAAGTCGCGCTCTCAATAGAACGGCCTAAACGGCTTCGGCCTTCTCGGACACGCAATACGTCCGGTACGCATCCTGCAGGAAGCTGGCGATCATGTTCGGGTCACGGCCCTCGATTTGGTGCCGATGCATCATGAACACCGGTTCCCCGTCACGGAACAACGCAACGGAAGGCGAGGACGGCGGGTACATCGAGAGCTTTTGGCGCAGGTAGTTGACCGCTTGGATATCGGCACCAGCGAAGGCCGTGGCGACATTGTCCGGTCGCACATCGCTTTGTAGAGATTGGACCACGCCGGGACGAGCAATACTTGCAGCGCATCCGCAGACGGAGTTGAAGACGATCAAGACGTGTCCGCTACCTGGCGCGAGGAGGCGGTCGACATCCTCAACCGTACGGGCTTCCTCAACACCGTGGCGGGTCAGCGCCTCGCGCATCGGAATGATCATGAGTTCTGGATAGGCCATGGCTGTAGAGTGCTCCTACCACCTACGGTAGCGCAGAGCGACTACTATTGCTGTAGCTTCGCTCCGGCTCGCGTCAAAGAGGACGGCTCATTTCGAGCGAACCACTTCAATTCCGGGCGAGGCAGCCTATCACCAACTTCGAAGCTAGGGATGTCCAAGCCGTCGCCAGATTCTCTGCACTTTCGTGAGCAGCAACTCCCGACCGTCGTAATCGGCACCTAGCGTCTCGCACTCCAGTTGCTTCGGCCAACCAGTCGATGGAACAACAATTGCGTCGAACTGCTCTTCAGCCACGACAGAGACCTCCCTGAGGCACGACCTCCTCGCGTCTGATTGTCTTACCGCCGGCACTGCTAGCAGATCGAGTCCATCAGCCGTCAGGTTCTTCTTCATACACAACCAACCTGAAGCTACGAAGCCAAAGGAACGGGACATCTATGGGCGGGCTGCCGCGAAGAGCAGCAACCAGAAGAAGTATCGCCGCAACGCCGCAAGCTGGCCGCCCCACAGCGATCACGATTTCGCGAACCCCGATCGATGTCTCGGAATCACCCATGCATCACTACCGGCCTGTTCCTGATCGCGGCCACAAGCGTTTGCAGACTGCTGCGACCAACGGTCCTAGTTTCGCTCAGACTCGATCTGTGTTTGGATGTGCTAGCCGAGTTGATTGCGTTGGGGGCAAGATTCCGCCAAGCACGATGGTTGCGAAGGCGGCACGGCGAACTGTGCAGCGCATTGACACGTCGTTGTGACACAAATCTGCAGGGCATCTGCTCACGCCTGGCGAGTGTGATCGGAGCACTCTAGCCGTGACCAACAGTGACCTCGGTTGCTGCTAGGCCAGGGCAGGTTGACGTCGGACTAGATCCTCCAGTGCAGGTGCACCGCGAACCTCCGAATCGTCAAGTCTGCACCGCTGCTGAGACCATACGATTGATCGATTGACCCAATTCCTATTAATCAGATAATCCTCTATCATGATCGATAGCGCTCATCTCTTTCGCTCATGACGTGGAATTGGCAACAACCGGAGTGGCCCAAGTTTTCCTGGGATCAGGATCGATTAAGGAAAGCGGAGGAGGTATTCCTCGTCGGAACCGGTGTCTTCAAGGGCATAGTCAGGCACTTGGGTGAAGCTGACTGTGAACAACTTACGATCGAGGTGATCAGCTCCGAGGCCCTAACCACATCCCAGATCGAGGGGGAGATCTTGGATCGGGCAAGTGTTCAGTCCTCGATCCGAAAGCAACTCGGCCTAGCTATCGATGAGCGACGGGTGACTGAGGCGGAGCGAGGTATCGCCGAAATGATGGTGGATCTCTATCGCTCGTTCGCACAGCCGCTTTCGCATGACATGCTCTTCCGTTGGCACAGGATGTTGCTCGGCGGGCGACGGGGCTTGAACGATGTTGGTCGCTATCGAACAAGCAATGAAGCCATGCAGATCGTTTCTGGTCCCATTCATCTGCCCAGAGTACACTTTGAGGCTTCGCCAGCTTCGGAGGTGCCCAATCAGATGGAGCAGTTCATCGCTTGGTTCAACCGGACCGCTCCCGATGGCGCTGATTCACTTACTGGTCTGACGCGGGCTGGGATCGCGCATCTGTATTTCGAGTCGATTCATCCTTTCGTAGACGGTAACGGCCGGATTGGCCGCGCGATCTGCGAGAAAGCCCTATCACAATGCCTGGGACAACCGACGTTGACAGCCTTAGCCGCGACGATTCTGCTACGGCGTAAGGCCTATTACACAGCTTTGGAGGCGGCCAACAAAGACAACAAGATAACTTCCTGGATCGCGTGGTTTGCCGGCATCACGATTGAAGCCCAGCGTCGCACCCTAGCCCGTATTGAATTCATAGTCGACAAGACGAAGCTACTCGACGGCCTCCGCGGTCGGCTTAACGGCCGGCAGGAGAAAGCACTCTTGCGGATCTTGCGCGAGGGGCCGGAAGGGTTCGCCGGCGGACTGAGCGCTCGAAACTACATGACCATCACGGGGGCCTCGCCTGCAACCGCGACGAGAGACCTTGCCGACATAGTCGCCAAAGGCGCGCTAAAGCGAACCGGAGAGCGTCGTCATGCGCGCTATCACCTCGCAATTCCACTGAGGCCGGTACGGGCCGTGACACTTGATGAAAATGGTGGTTTGAAAGAGGCATAGCTCATGTGCGAGAGGGTGGCGGCCCCTCTCCAAGAACCAGCCATGAACGAAACGGATTCCAGAGAAAAACCCATCGAGTCCGCTCTTGTCGAATCGACCCGTCTACGAGAGGAGAACGCTCGACTACGGCGCGTGTTGGCCGAACACGGCATCCCAATACCCGTCGCTGCAATGAGCGACGAGGCACCGTCACGTGTTCAGGAGCAACCGAGCAAACGGACTGCACCGGAGAAAGCGAGCCAGCGGATCGCTCTCTTTCGGAGTTTGTTTAGAGGCCGGAATGATGCTTATGCAGTGCGGTGGGAGCAGCCCAACGGGAGAACTGGTTATACGCCGAAGGCAGATCGAGACTGGAGAGCATATCTCGAGGCCGAGGAATCGGATCGACGGAAAGTAGATCGGCAGACGCGAAAGTTCCGACCGTTGACCGACGACGTTGACCGACGACGTTGTGCGGGGACACTTGATGGGCGACCACACGATCGGCGTTTACCCGCTTGTGTTGGACGAAACCTGCTGGTTTCTTGCCGTCGACTTCGACAAGAGAACTTGGCAGCAGGATGTTGGGGCGTTTCTTGATACATGCCGGGAGTTCGGTGTGCCAGCGGCTTTGGCGCGTTCGCGGTCAGGCGACGGTGGGCACATGTGGATCTTTTTGATCGAGCGATCCGAGCAGTGACAGCGCGGAGACTCGGTTGTTTGGTCCTCACCCGGATAATGGAGCGTCGGCATCAGGCGGGACTTGATTCGTACGACAGGGTCTTTCCGAATCAGGATACGATGCCGAAAGGCGGTTTCGGCAACCTCATCGCACTACCGCTGCAAAAGATTCCTCGGAAGACAGGCAACAGCGTCTTCGTCGATGCCGAGTCTAGACCGTACCGCGACCAATGGGCATTCTTGTCGACACTGCCAAGGATGTCGTCCGAGGCTGCCGGTGAAATGGTTTCGGCAGCCCAAAGCACGGGTGATCTCATTGGTGTCCGGATCAGCCGTGACGAGGACGGAGATGCGCGAGACCCTTGGAACTTGTCGCCGTCGAGAAAGCAGAGGGAGCGGCCCATCGAAGGTCCCCTTCCTGAAGTCGTCCAGGTAGTCTGGCCGATCTTCTCTACATCCAGAAGAAGGGCCTTCCTTCCAGCATGCTGAATCGGTTGCTGCGGTTAGCGGCTTGGCAGTTCCGGAAATTCTGGCCGGTGATTTCCGGAACCCACACACGAAGAACCGCGTCGCGCCAACCGAGAGTCAGGCTGATTGCTTACAATGTTCATACACGCCATCAAGTGAGTGTGTTGGCTCTGGAGAGGATGCATGGTGAGGTGGTCCGGGTCGTTTACACAGCTGGTCGGCCCAGGGACTTTTGGAGCGATGGATCGTACACAAGTCCCAGAACTCTCGAAGGTGGTGACTGGCTGCCGAGCGGAAATTCTCCTGCGCGACAGACACTATTGCGGCACCGCTCGCCACTCAATGTCATCGCTGCCAACGTGCTAGCTCATGGAATTTATTAAGTAGCGAACGTAAGAAAAGGATGGGCAAGCTTCCTGGATCAGGTTCTCCCAAACGCTCAACCGCTACGAACTTGGAAAGGACATAGTGCAATGGACCGTCAAGCGAGCTCTACTGGTGAGGTGGTCCGATGTGTTTAGACCACTGGTCGGTGAATTTAAAGTGGACTCCGCTACTGCTCTGACCTACCGACCAAGGTGAGTATACCTCAATTGGAGATCATCATCATCCCGTCTGCTCGTCTTGCTCTTGCTTGACCGCTGAGGGGATCTCGCCCCCTCCGAGAGGGGCTGCTTGGTCCAAATCTGAACAGGCACGCCCCGCAACTTGCTCGGTCCGCGACCGCCAGTACCGTTCGCAGCGCTCGAGTGAGATCTCCAAGTGCTTCCAGCAACCAGCGGACAGCCTCTCCTGGCGCACTTCCTCCACCAGACCGGCGAAATAGCGTCTGGCTGCGGACCGGCTCGCTCCCAGGCCGGTCGATCATGCTCGTCAACTGCCGTACGCTGCCCAGCAGGATCGCCCGCCGCACCGTTTCGAGACTCACCCCGGCTCGCTGCCAGTCCGCCGCCAGACGCTCGTCGGCGGGCCCGAATCCAGCTTGCACGCAGGCGGGCTTGCTGCACATCTCCCGCACCCGCTCGACATACGCACCCACCTCCCCGGCCGCACCTGCCGCGGTCCGCGCCGCCGCCTCCGTCCGGCCCTCGTAGGGCCAGTACTCCTCCCGCACCCGCAAGCGCGAACCGCGATGCTGGTTGGGGGCCGCCTCCAGTTCGCAGATCCCCTGGCTGACCAGCTCGCGCAGGCAGCGTCCCAGGCTCGCACGGCTCCTGCCCAACTCCCGCGCCAAGCCGCTGCTCTCGAACTCCAGCCACCCGCTGGCCCGCTCGGCCCGCAGGCACACGTACGCCAACACCTTGAACGCCGGATCGCTCAATCTCCGCAGCGCCCGCTCGCACCCCTCGCCGGCGGCAAACCAGCCCCCACTGCCCGCCGTCAGCCTCATCGCTCAGTCCCGCCCGTAGCCCAGCGGCGGCTCGACGGCTTGCAACTCGTCGAGCTCCACCTCGCTAAGCACCCGCAGCTTCGCCCCCAGCGGCGTCCCGTGCAGACTCTCCGGCAGGCTCTCCAGCCACTCCCCATAGTGCTCCTGCAACTGCACCAAGGCCGCCACCGCATCGCGCCAGCGTTGCGGATTCGAACGCCGGTCCTGCGGGCGGCGGTAGCGGACCGGCCGGTCTCCCTCCCGCAGCCGGGCACGATAGCGCCGTTGCTTCTCTGCGTTCGTCAAGGCCATGCCGTCTCCTTCCGCCTCCTCGCTCCGCGGCCGATGCCACTGCAACAGGTAACGTTACCACGTCTCCGGCCGTACACCCGTGGCGCTTGTCCGGGTGTTCCAGCAAACAGCGGGGGGCCTGCATGCGCGGGTCGGCGCAATTGCTGGAATGCAGTTGCATGGAGCCCGCAACCGAGCCGCCCGGACACGCATAACTCCTTTGGTTGCATGCCGATCTCGCGTCCACTCGGCACTCTCTCCGCCAGCGCGAGCGGAGGCATGCGCACCAGCGGGCCGTCCGCGTGCCGAACAACGAGGCGGTCCCGTCCGGCCCGACCTCTCCGGCCCGCCGGTTGGCGTCCGGCCCAGCCAGCACCCCGCACACGCACTCTCATCGCGGCCTGCTGCCCGCTGGCAGCATTTCCCACGGCGTCCTCCCCGCCAGCGCCGAATGCGGCCGGGTCCGGTTGTAGAACGCCAGCCAGTCCCCGATGACCGCGCGCGCCGCGAACCCGTCCGGCATCTCCTGCAAGTACACCGCCTCGTACTTCAGCGACCGCCACAGCCGCTCGATGAACACGTTGTCCATCCAGCGGCCCCGTCCATCCAGCGACACCCGCACGCCGGCCTCTTCCAGACAGCCCGTGAACGCCCGCGACGTGAACTGGCTGCCCTGGTCGGTGTTGAAGATCTCCGGCGGACCGAACCCCTCCAGCGCCTCCTCGACCGCCAGCAGGCAGAACTCCGTGTCCAGTGTGTTCGACAGTGCCCAACTCAGCACCGCCCGGCTGAACCAGTCCATCACCGCCACCAGGTACAGGAATCCCCGCTGCATCGGAATGTAGGTGATGTCTGCGCACCACGCCTGGTGCGGCCGCTCGATCGCCAGGTTCCGCAGCAGGTACGGATAGACACGGTGCTCCGGATCCGGCTGGCTCGTGCGCGGCTTGCAGTAGACCGCCTCCAAGCCCATCTTGCGCATCAGCCGCCGCACCTTGTCCCGGCCGGCCGGATAGCCTTCCCGTTGCAGATGCCGGCTCATCTGCCGCGTCCCGTAAAACGGATGCGCCGTGTACAACTCGTCCATCCGCCGCATCAGCGCCAGCTGGTCCGGATCCGCCTCCCGCGGCTGGTAGTACAGCCCGGACCGACACACCCCCAGCAACCGGCATTGCAGGCGCAGACTCGCCTGCGGGTGGTCTCTCTGCACCAAGCTCTTGCGCGTGGTCCGGCTCAGCGTTCCCACGCGCGCTTCAAAAAATCCCGTTCGACCACCAACTGCCCGATCTTCTCGTGCAGCTTGCGGACCTCCGCCTCCCGCTCATCCTGACCGGGCCCGGCAGCCCGCTCGAACAATTCGGCCAGTCTCTCGCTGGCCGTGCGCTTCCATTGGCTCACCTGGTTCGGATGCAGTTCGTGCTTGGCTGCGATCTGCTGCACGGTTCGGTCCCCGCGCAACGCTTCCTTCGCCACCCTCGCCTTGAACGCCCCCGTGAACGTCCGTCTCTTCGCCATCGTTGACTCCTTTCAACCTTGACGAAGTCCACCTTAGCGTGTGGTCCAAAATCCCCGGACCACCTCTAAGATCCAAGAAAGAGACATATACGGTCGGGCTCACTACGGAACGCGGGCAACACCATTTGACTGCTCAGAATTTGTCGCAGTATATCGGCTAACTGTGCTGTCTCCTATTCGAGGTGTTCGAGAGCTGTGGACCAGATTAGCGACCCCCTGGACATGCTGGTCACGCGCCGCTTGGACGTGGTAACAGCCAATCGCTTCTTTTGCAAGCTGTTGAACCGCCAAGGGGTATTGCTTTTGCAGTCGGTCACCGACAGACTTCGAAGCGATGCAGCCGCTCTTCGAGAGGTCGGCCTATGAGTTACCCGTCAAATTGGGAGGTGTGACAACGACAGGTGGAGGTTTTCCACCAGTGCACTGGTGGCGAGAGCGAAAATGAGGCGAATCAAATCCGAGACGGACGCCGAGCGCTGTCTCTCAGCTCTCACAGTCCGGTTGAGAATCTGTGCTGGTGGCACGTCACCGTCCCAAGTCGATCCACCATCGCCTGCTTTGCGAACAGTGCTTCAGCGCCAGGAAATCGGTGACGTGTGTGCCCTGAGTGCCGGTGCTTAGGACGGTGTGGCGAGGAGAATCGTGTTTGCCACCGGAAACTTGGCAGCGCCTGGTGGCAAGCGGTGGCGACAATCCAACGATCGAATCGTCTGATCTTCGCCAAGCATCAGGAACTTGAGAATTCCCGCAGAGAGACTCTCTCATCTGAGCCGAGGAAATTGTCCTCCCTTCGGAATCACGGGTAGGTGTACGTCGACTGCAGTCCTAGCGGAATGCCTAGGGCCCAGTACAGCCCCAAGACTAGGGACCACGAAACCAGCAAGCTGATCGAGTAGGGCAACATCAAGGAAGTAACCGTGCCGATACCCGTGTTCTTCACCCATCGCTGGCAGAAGGCCACCACGAGCGGAAAATACGGCATCAGCGGCGTGACGATATTCGTAGTGGAATCGCCCACACGGTAGGCGGCTTGGGTGAGTTCCGGGGACAGCCCCACCTGCATTAGGACCGGGACGAACACCGGTGCGAGAAGGGCCCACTTCCCGGATGCCGATCCGACGAGCAGGTTCACCAACGCGCTCAAGCCGATAATGCCGCCGATTGTCATCATGCCGGGCAGGCCCAAGGCCTTGAGGAATTCGGCCCCTTCCACAGCGAGCAGCGCGCCCAGGTTGGACTGTGCAAAGGCCGCAGTGAACTGCGCGCAAAAGAAAATCATCGTGAGGTAGTAGCCCATCGTCGACATGGACTTGCTCATCCCCGCGATAATGTCGCGATGGCTCTTGACGGTGCCAGCCACGTATCCGTAGACGGTACCCGGTATCAGAAACAACAGGAAGATCAGTGGGATCATCGACTGCATCAACGGAGCTGCGAAGGAACTGAGCTGCCCGTTTGGGGCACGTAGCGGGGAATCGGCCGGCAGCACCGCTAGAAAAAGCGCCAATACACCCAGCGCCATGGTTGCGAGACCGGCCCATACCCCAGTTCGTTCCTTTCGGGAAAGCTCTTGCGACTCGACGCTGTCGGAGCCTTCGCCATCGAGGCGAGTCCCCCGGAGCCGTGGTTCGATCACGCGGTCCGTCAAGATCCACCCGACGACGATCACGAGCACGCTCGACACGCTCGTGAATAGCCAATTGCACAGCGGGTTGACCTCGCGGCCCGAATCCAGAATCTGCGCGGCCGACTGGGTGAAACCCTGGAGCAGCGGATCGATAGCCGACGGGATGAAGTTCGCACCGAAGCCGCCCGAGACCCCCGCGAAAGCGCAAGCGATACCCGCGAGGGGATGTCGCCCGGCGGCATGAAATATGACGCCTCCCAGAGGAATGACAAGCACGTAGCCGACGTCTGCTGCCGTGTGGCTGATGATCGCAACCAAGAGCAACATTGGAGACAGCAGGCTCCGTGGAGTCATCGCGACAAGGCCTTTCAGGCTTGCGCGGATGAATCCGGTGTGCTCGGCGACCCCGACTCCCAGAAGCGCTACCAGGACGACACCCAGCGGCGCGAATCCAGTGAATACTTTCACCATGTTCGCCAAGAAAGTGGCTAGGCTCGGCCCGGACAGCTGGTTCTGGACTACCAGTGTCCGCGCTCCGTCCTTGGCGGGAACCGTGAATTCGTGGCCCGCCAGCAGCCACGACGCGATCCAAACGGCGACGAGCGCTATAACGAAGAGCGCGGCCGGGTCCGGCAAGCGGTTACCTACCCGCTCGACCCAATGGAGCGCCCTCTCGACCGCGGTCTGGCGTGTCTGGTTGGAAGCTTCGGAAGTCGCCATAGCAAGATCAGAGCTCCAGTATATTTGCAGCGAGCGGCATTGCGAACGAATTGCCGAGATTTAGGATTCCAACCTTGCCAGCCTGAACGACTGACGTCAGGTATCTTTGGGAGCTTATATACGTGTTTACCCAAAACCCGCTTGACGCACGGCCCCACTTTAGGGTAAACTTAGTACATAAAGATGGCACGCAAGGAACCCGGGCGCCATGAGCGCAAAGGACTTTCGCTGGTGGACATCACGCGCATATTCCCGGACGATGCCACGGCTGAGGAATGGTTCGTCAAGAACCGCTGGCCTGCTGGTGCATGCTGTCCGAAATGCGGATCGCTGAACGTGCAGGAGCGACCAACGCGCAAGCCGCAGCCGTACCGCTGCCGGGACTGCCGCAAGGATTTCTCGGTCAAGACCGGCACGCTCATGCACAACTCCAAGCTCGGTCTGCAGACCTGGGCGATTGCCCTGTACCTGCTCTCGACCGGGCTCAAGGGAACCTCCAGCATGAAGATCCACCGCGACCTTGGCGTGACCCAGAAGACGGCCTGGTTCCTCGCGCATCGCATCCGCGAGACATGGCGCGCGGGGGGTGCGCCGTTCTCCGGCCCGGTGGAAATGGACGAGGTCTACATCGGCGGCAAGGAGCGGAACAAGCACGAGTCGAAGAAGTTGAAGGCCGGGCGTGGAGCGGTCGGCAAGACAGCCGTAGTCGGAGTGAAAGACCGGAATTCCAACCGGATTGCAGCCACGCCGGTAGCGCGCGTGACCAAAGTCACGGTCGCAGAAATCCTCGGGGAGACGTCCGCTCCGGACGCCCCGGTGTACACCGACGAAGGCAGCGTGTATGGCAGCCTGCCGCAGCACGAGTCCGTCAATCACAGCGCGGGCGAGTACGTGCGGGGCAAGGCTCACGTCAACGGCATGGAGTCGTTCTGGTCGATGCTGAGACGCGGCTACTACGGCACGTTCCACAAGATGAGCTGCAAGCACCTTGACCGCTATGTGCACGAGTTCGCCGGACGGCACAATATTCGCGATCTGGATACGATCCAGCAGATGTGCGCGCTGGCTGCCACCATGCCCGGCAAGCAACTCCGCTACAAGCGCCTGATCCAGGCTAACGGACTGTCTTCGGGCGCACGCGAGATCGCGGCGTGAGCTGGAGCGCCAGGAACCGCGCCCCGTTCCCCGCGGACAACCTCGCTGGCATGCGCGGGGTCCACCCGGACTCCGTAGACCTGCTCTGGATCACCGGGACTATCTCCGGCTGCCAGGCACTGCGTGTAATTCCACCCAGGGAACGATGGATCCGGCCAGGTTGGTGGTCAGGCTGCGTGTGCAGGGGCTACAGTCGTAAGCAGTCAGGCAGATGCTCAAGAACCGAGGAACAGGCAAGCGCAAGCGCGGGCGACCGGTGAAGTGCAAGATGCCGCGGCCCATCCCGGACACGCCCGAGAACATCGCTCGGGCGATCATGGCAGGGCCTCCCAAGAAGAACTGGGACTTCCTGAAGACATCGAACCGCAAGCGCTAGCGGCCCGTGTCGGCCAAGCGGGTTTTGGGTAAACACGTATATAAGCTCCTATCTTTGGCGGTGCTACCGCCTTTGCGCGCTCGGCCCGGCATGCGCTATTCGCAGGTCGGCGGTCGTGACGAATGTTCTCTTGGTGCCCCTCCATTTGTCCGGCGTCGGTGTCGGGGACGCCGCCGCGCTCGGGCCTTCCCGTGGCAATTCAGAAGTATGCTTGCTCGGCTCCAAGTTGGCGTTGGCGGGTGGCTGTGGGACCCGCCCGTGCCCCCGGCCCGGCACACCCCCGCCACGGAAGGCAAGCGGGGTACTCGGCAGACCGCGGAAGGGGACTGTCCAGCGACAATTAGAAATTCCGGGTAACGACAATTAAAAGTTCCGGGTGAGCCTCGTAGTTGGCGGCTAGACTCGACCCTTCCCAGGGAGGGTGGAGGCGTTGATCAAAAACCAACAAGTGAGGCTACTGATGAAGGAACTAAGAAGGAACAAGCCGCTGGCAACGGCGGCGGCGAAAGCGGGCATGAGCGAGCGCACGGCTCGCAAATGGCGCGATAGCGGGAAGCTTCCGAGCGACCCCAGTCCAGCGCGGCACTGGCGGACGCGGGAGGATCCGTTGGAAGCGCTGTGGCCAGAGGCGGAGGCCCTGCTGCGAGCGGACCCGGGGCTGCAGGCGAAGGTGGTGTTCGAGGAGCTGCAGCGGCGCCATCCGGGGCAATTGCAGTCCGGGCAGTTGCGGACGTTGCAGCGGCGATTCCGGGCCTGGCGCGTGCGGCAGGGTCCGGACCGGGAAGTCTATTTCGAGCAGGAGCGGGAGCCGGGGGCGCAGTGCCAGTCGGACTTCACCGACATGGGCGCGCTGGGGGTGACGATCCGGGGCGAGCGGTACAAGCACCTGGTATACCGTTTCGTGCTGCCGTACTCGAACTGGGAGAGCGTGGCGATCGCGAGCTCGGAAACGTTCGAGGCGCTGGTCGGCGGACTGCAGGAGAGCCTGTGGGAGCTGGGCGGGGTGCCGCGGGAGCACCGGACCGATAATCTGTCGGCGGCGACGCACGAGTTGCGCCAGTCCGGCGGGCGGGCGTTCAACCGGGCGTACGAGGAGTTCCTGGCGCATTACGGGCTGGCGGCGAGCCGGAACTATCCGGGCAACGCGCACGAGAACGGGGACGTGGAAGCGGCGCACGGGCATTTCAAGACCGCGGTGGACCAGCGGCTGCGCCTGAGCGGGACACGCGATTTCAGTTCCGTGGAGCGCTACGCGCGGTTGCTGGACGAGATCGCCGGGCAGCGCAACAGCCGGCGCGGGGAGCGGCTGGCGGCGGAGCAGGCGGCGTTGCGGCCGCTGCCGCCGCGGCGGCTGCCGGTGTACCGGGAAGAGCGGCGCACGGTGACGCGCGGGAGCGTGGTGCGGGTGGCGAGCAAGGCGTACTCGGTGCCGTCGCGGCTGATCGGGGAGCAGCTGCCGGCGCGGCTGTACACCGATCGCGTCGAATTGCACTACGGCGGGAAACTGGTGGCGCGCCACGACCGGGCGCTGGGCAAGCAGCCGGGCCGGGTGGACTACCGGCACGTGGCGCACGCGCTGTTGCGCAAGCCGGGGGCCTTCGCGCAATACCGCTACCGCGAGGAGATGTTTCCGTCAGAGGCCTTCCGGCGGGCCTATGACAAGCTCTGCGAGGGGCGCTCGCAGGGGCACGCGGATCTCGAGTACGTGCGCATCCTGCACTTGGCGGCGACGACGCTGGAGACCCGTGTGGAGGCGGCCCTGCAGGGCTGCCTGGAGGCTGGCGAGCGGCCGTCGTTCGAGCGCGTCCGGGCGGCCGCGGCACCGCCGCGGCCGGAGGCGCCGGAGGTGCGCATCGCGGAACCAGACCTGGACGTCTACGACGAGTTGCTGGCGGACACGCGGGGGCTGTCGTGAAGGGGCCGGAGCTGGCAGCGCTGCCAGGACGCCTGAAGGAGTTGCGCCTGCCGTCGTTCGCGGCGCATTGCGAACGGCTGGCGGAACAGGCCCGCAAGCAGGCCTGGGACCCGTTGCGCTACCTGGCGGAACTGGCCGCGGTCGAGACGGTCGAGCGGGCCGACCGGCGCGTGGCGCGACTGGCCAAGGAAGCCCGGCTGCCGCGGGGCAAGACGCTGGAAACGCTGGACTTGCTGCGTCTTCCCAAAGGCGTGAGGGGCCGCCTGCCAGTGCTGTGCGAGGGGGATTTCCTGGCCGACGCCGTCAATGTGTGTGTCTTCGGCAATCCGGGCGCGGGCAAGACCCATCTGATGGCGGCGCTGGGTGCCGAACTGGTGCAGCGTGGCCACTCGACGCTGTTCGCCCCGGCGCGCGCGCTGACCGAGCGCCTGGCCGGGGCCAAGCGCGAACTACGGCTGAGCCGCGAGCTCGACCGCCTCGACCGCTTCGAGTGCCTGCTGCTCGACGACATCGGCTACGTCCGGCAGGACCGTGCCGAGATGGAAGTGCTCTTCGAACTGCTGGCGCAACGCTACGAGCGCCGCAGCGTGATGCTGACGAGCAATCTGGTCTTCTCGCAATGGCAGAGCATTTTCCCTGACAAGATGACCGCGGCGGCGGCGGTCGACCGGGTGGTGCACCACTCGGTGATTCTGGAACTCGATATTGCCAGCTACCGGGCCGAGCAAGCGCGCCGGCGCCAGGGCGAGGCAAGCGAGAAGAGGTAGCCGTGCAGCGCTTCCAGCAATGCCTCCAGCCGGGGCGGTTCCACAGCGCGAGCGCTTTCCCCGCTATGGCGGTCACACGATCGCCAAAAAAGCAGCCGACCAACGGCGCCGAATTCCGGGCCAGGGGGCTCGCCCCCTGGCCCCTCTCGCACTGCCGACTGCCTTGCTCTCCCAGAGAGGGGGAGGCTACGCTTCCCCCTGCTACCCCCTCCCTCTGCTACTATCCGAGGGCTGCATTGGTCGCCCTTCGGGCTCCCTCTGCCGCCCTCCAACTTACGGAGCACAACCGGCAATTCTAGTTGTCGCCACCGGCAAGAATAGTTGTCGCTGGACAGGGGACACCCTGCGGGACTTCCGCCGCCTGCTGGGGAGCTGGGCACGATGCAGCGCAACCGCGTGCGCTTCCAGCTGCCGGGCGAGTTGGAAAGGCCCAAACAGTTGGCAAGAGCGGCCTTCAGCGGGCGAGAAAAAACCTAACTGGCACCGACCAAGCAATTATCCTGAGAGAGCGTATTGAAGGAGGTCGTCACGATCGGCCTCGACCTCGCAAAACCCTCTGTTCAGTTCGTCGGACTGGACGCGACCGGGCAGGTGCTCACTCGTCGCCAGTACTCGGAGGATGAGCTCGTGGAAGTCATTGCCGGTGCTGAATCGCCACGCAGGCGTCCTTTACCGCGTTGCCAAGTGATCGGGTGGAACTGCTGGCAACCATGTCGCCTTCCCGGTCGAACAACGCCATCTTGTTGTCCTTCGCGACGAGATCCCTGCCGCCTACTCGTTCGAGAATAAGGATGTAGTCCGCTCTCTCTCGATTGATCGTGACTACAATTCCTTCGCATTCGCGCCTCTTGTTGATCGTCTTCATGATCTCGGCGGTCTGCGGCTTGGCACCGCCCTGTAGAGAACCGGCTCCGTCTCCGTTGTGAACCGCATCGTTTCCCGACACCGACCAACTGGTGCTCTCCGTCACGAAGATGCGGGTCTGACCGCTTGCGCCGCCCGTCTGGGGCCACAGAACCGGAATCGCTACCACAACGACTGCCAACATCAGTGGACGAAACCCCTTTCGGAATTTCGGATGAAGGCCGCAACCTAAGCGACCCCGAGCGGCATTGAGAAATTCAGCCTGTCTCACTATCAGTTTGAGACGAGTCCGGTTGCCGTATGGTTCCACGGCCGTGGGCTGGTGTACGGTAGCGAGGACGGTCTCGCCCCTCCGGTTCGCCCGTGCTCCGGAATGCCGTGCAGGCGCTACAGTCGAGCCGTCGATCGGATGCCGCGGTTCGGCCACACGCGCAGAGAATTGCTTCTGGCAGCCGGATAGGCGGGCGCCGTTTCACTCCAAGGCTTGAATCGAGGGAGGGAGGCGGGATGCTTGAAGTGAGTCCGAAATCCTGTTGCACGGGAGTGATGGTCCCCTGACTGCTGCTGGGCCTGCTCGCGAGCTATGGGTGCGAGTCACCGCCGACGCCGGCCTCCAACGCCGTTGTGTTCGAGGGTGCGCGGCTGATCGTTGGAGACGGCCGCTCGCCCGTCGAGAACACCGCCTTCGTCGTCGACGGTCAGTCCATCAGATTTCTGGCTCTTCAGCAAAATCGGTGGGCTAGACTGTGCTCTGGCAAGTTTCCAAGTGAATGGTATAAAGCGAGTTCGCAGGACCTGTAGGATCGAAACCCGTACGCTTTTCTCATAGCTAGTTTGGCTTTAAGGTTCATGCCCTCCACCGCACCCGAAGAATAGCTCCTCCCGGTCCGGAACCAGTTCAAGACCAGCGGCCGATGCCGCCTCAGCATCTTCGCGACCTTCTTCATCGGCTCCAGCCGCGAGCGCATCGCCCGCCGGCACCAACGCACCAGGAACCGCCGTGCCGCCGTCGGCGAGCGACACTCCCAGAACTGCTGGAAATCCTCCTTCAGCAGGTGCGCCCGCACCGTCCGCAAGTTCAGCTTCACCAGCTCCGCCAGCTTCGGCTCCTGCTCCTCGCTCAGGTTCTCCTTGCGCTTCAGCAACAGCCAGCGCGCGTTCTTCAGCACCGGCTCCTCCCCCTGCGCCCGCAGCTGCTTCGCTTCCCCTGCCCGCACCTCGTCGATCGCCTTGCCCAGCTTCTGCACGAACGGTCCAGCACGTGCACCGCCGCCGGCGCCCGCTCCGCCACCACCCGCAGGTACGCCTTGGTCGAGCGCTGCTTGCCCTCCGCCCACGGCACCCGCTCCACCTTCACCTTCCCGCAACTCCGGCAGTCCACCCGCCGCATCTCGTAGATCAAGTACGTCGGCAACCCCAGCACCGGCACGAACTGGTACCGCCGCCGCTCGCGCCGGTCGTAGCAGGGCCCCGGCTCGCCGCAGCCCGAGCAGCGCGCCCTGCCGTTGGCCCGCGGCAAGACCTCTACCTCCACCTCGGCCTGCCCGCCCTCGCGCTCCACCAGCCGGATCTTCCCGTACACGAACCCCGGCAGCTTGTACACCCGGTTCAGAATCGTGCGCAACTGCACCAGATCTCCCCTCCCTTCCCCGGACCCGCACTCCCCGCCCACCTCGGCGGAAGCCCTCGGTACCCGGATCAAACTACACTACCGCAGGACGCAAGACCCGATCCTCACCCACTGATTCTGCGCAGGAGGCAGATTTCTTAGTCGCCGGCGTGGCGATCGGCCCCTTCTCTCGCTCCCAACACCAGTCTGTCCAGACGTCTACCCAAGAATCCTTTTCGTTAACGCGCACGTCCGGATTGGAGCCGGGGGCCCAGCAATCGCCTTCCCGTCCGCGATACGACCTCGCCGTCCCATATAATCTACTTGGTCGGTAGCTCGGAGGAGGTGCGAAGTTCACTACAATGCCGCCGACTGGCTGTCCGTACAACTGGTACCACCTCAACCGTCACAAGCCGACCTCGATCATCCCGGTCTTCATAGAACCTCGCAATGGACAGTCAGAGACTGCAGTTCAATGGGAACACTATAGTCGGAAAATCCGCTACCAGAATGCTACTGGCCTCCAACACGCGAGTGGGACCCACCTTGGGACCCACACTACGCAAGAAACTGATCAGCACTGCCCCGACATGCTCCGCACTGATCCGGTTCGTCGCCAGGAGAAACCTATCTGAGTGACTGGGAATTGAGAAAATTACAAGCACTGGGCTATGCGCTTGACTCCAGTAACCACAATATGTTGTAGTTGCAGTCGTGAGGGAGGATTACCCGAAGACTCAGGCAGAATTCGACCTGTGGTTTGCCAGCGAGCAGGCGTGTCGCGAGTATGTGGCCCGGATTCGCTGGCCCGACGGCTTCATCTGCCCGCGATGCAAGGGAGGGTCGGCCTGGATCGCCAGGCGGAATCGCATGGTCTGCGCCGGTTGCGCCTACCAGGCGTCGCTGACCGCCGGGACAATCTTCCAAGGCACGCGCAAGCCGCTGAGCATGTGGCTCCGAGCGATGTGGTGGGTGACCGTGCAGAAAAACGGCGCGAGTGCCCTCGGGTTGCAGCAGGTCCTCGGTCTGGGCCATTACGGGACGGCGTGGACCTGGCTGCACAAGCTGCGGCGGGCGATGGTGCGCCCGGGACGCGATCGGCTGGGTGGGACCGTCGAGGTGGACGAGACCTATGTGGGCGGCAAGGAGAAGGGAGCGCGGGGGCGCAAGCTCGGCAACAAGGCCTTGGTCGCGGTCGCCGCGGAAGAGGCCGGGGCCGGGATCGGGCGCATTCGCCTGAAGCGGGTACCCGATGCTTCGGCGGCCAGCTTGGAAGCGTTCATTCTCGAGGCGGTTGAGCCCGGCAGCGCGGTGCGCACGGACGGTTGGCCGAGCTATTCGAAGCTGGCGGCCCGCGGGTACCGCCACGAGACCCGGGTCACGGGAGGAGACCCGGCCCGGACGGACCGGGAGTTCCCACGGGTGCATCGCGTCGCGTCCCTGTTGAAGCGCTGGCTGCTAGGAACTCACCAAGGTGCCGTCGGGCATCCCTACCTGGACTACTACCTGGACGAGTTCACCTTCCGATTCAACCGGAGGACATCCCGCTCGCGCGGCAAGCTGTTCTACCGGCTCGTGCAGCAGGCAGTCGCAACGGAACCGGCCCCTCGCCACGCGATGGTTGCTAGCGCTCTCGCCAGCGACCCTGAGCGGACTCCGGAATCACTGGACTAAAGCGCATACTCATCAACCACAACATATTGTGGTTACTGGAGTCAAGCGCATAGCCCAGTACAAGCAAATCACGGGATTACTCGACGGAGACGCACAACGGTGTGATCGGAGAGCAGCCCCGGTGCTTCGAGCTTGCCCCGAAGCAGGGAAGGTCAAGCAGACCTGTCTCGACAGTCGGTGATGGCCTAGAATTGAATCGCATCCGCTGGGGATTCACCTTGGTAAAGCTGACCTACCGGTCGCCCTCTTCCTTCAACGACCTCGAAGACCACGAAGTGCGGCGAGATCCTCCCCTGTCGGCTAGGGTAGTGTGCTTCCAGCGAGATGAGGAGTATTTTCCATGAGTCGATTGAGCCTTGTCGCAGCCTTGCTCCTCTTGCTCGTCCTACTCGCCTGCGCGAACGAGGGTGGGCCCGATGAAACGTCGTCTGCGTCCCACAACGGGGTTTCAGAAGTTGATGCGCTCGTGGCCCGTGCCAAGTCCTTCGAGCTGCCCACCGAGTGGGTAGGCCCTCCAGGCAACCCTCTCCATCATCACACCGCGGGTTTCGCGAAGATCCTGTGCTCGGCTGTGTTCATCACAGGACTCGACGCCGATTTTGCCGCCGAGAACATCGGCTACTTCACGAGCGACTACGACCAGCGCTCGAAAGTAACGAAGCGCGAAGTTGACGTGGAGAAGAAGTTGGTGCACCTGACGCTCCCGGACGGCGTGGTGCGTACGGCCAAATACCTCGGCGATCAAGGCTGCGTCACGTTCCCTCTCGGGGAGGATGGGCTCCTTTTCGAGCCCGTCGACGTGACCAGCTCGCTTCCCGATCCCGACACGCAGCCGTGGCCGATGGGCGACGTGCTGCCCGACGAACCGTTTCCGGCCGACCTCGATGAAGCGAAGGTCCGGGCCGCCGTCGACGCCGCCTTCGAGCCGGTCGAGGGCATGACCGCCGCCTTCGTCGTCTGAACACTACCGCGACGGGCTAGACCTTCACACGCCACTTGAAAGCTGGTCGATGGGCAAGAGCTTGACCGCGACGCTGATGGGCGTTCTGATTCAGCAAGGGGTCTACGACCTCTGGGAACCAGCACCTGTCCCGGAATGGCAACAGGAAGGGGATCCACGGGCAGAGATCCGAATTGCCGATATCCTGCGGATGTCGAGCGGGATCCGCTGCGTAAACCGTGGCGATCCGGAATATGATCCTGCCATGGGATACCCCGACCACCTGTATCTCTACACAGGCGGGATGGACTCGTTCAAATGGGCTGCGACGAGGCCGCAGCAGTGGCCGCCGAATACGATCGGGCGCTACCGGAACTGTGATCCCGTCCTGACGAACTACCTGGTGCGGCTCGGCGTCGAAGGACGTGGGAAAGAGTACCACTCGTTCCCCCAGCGGGAAGTCTTCGACAAGATCGGCATTCGTGACATGGTGATGGAGACCGACCCGTACGGGAACTTTCTGATCCAAGGCTACGAGTTCGGAACGGGTCGGGACTGGGCGCGTCTCGGCAGCCTGTACCTGCAAGACGGTGTTTGGCGAGGCGAGCGTATCCTTCCAGAAGGCTTCGTGGAGTTCGTCAGCACGTTGGCGCCCGCGTGGGAGGCCGACGGCCGTCCCATCTATGGCGGTTTTTTTTGGATCAACAGTACGGACGCCTACCCGATTCCGAAAGACGCGTACTACATGGCGGGCGCCGGAAACCAGAAAACTTTCATCATCCCCTCCCACGACCTGGTCGTCGTGCGCCTGGGACACTACAAAGGCTCAAGCCTAGGTGACGAGGGCCTGAAAAACGCCTTGACGCTGCTCATGGAAGCTGTGCCCGAGAGCTGAAGGTGGCTGCGATGCGCCACTGCCGCTCGAGGGCACTCCAGCCACCTGGATCACCTGGATCAGTACTTGCCCGTTAGCGCGGACCTAGAGATCTGCGCTCCACGGCCAAGCCGGGCGAATCAGACCTAAGTGGCGTTGTTAGAGTGTGTTAGAGACCGCAGACCGCTGACGACTAGCATGAACCCTATATTCCAGCAGGCACCTGCAGACAAGAGCTGTCCAGTTCGTTTCGAGAGCCCCCTGCCAGTCCTGATCTCGATTACGGAACTCCTCGACAATTCCGAGGCGAGAGAGAATCGGCTACAACTGATGCACTCTTCAAACGCTAAATCTAGCAACGGGTCCACCTGGCCCGTCGTCAGTAGACCTCATGGTAGTGATGCGAGTAGATCTCTTCGCAGCGAGCCCTCAAGCTTCGATCGGTTGCGTATTCGTCACCGAAACGGTCCGCGCTGAGGACGGACGGATCGATCCATGGCGGGCCGCCGCTGACGATGTCGGCCGCGAGACGCCCAGCGCCTGGCGAGCGGTCAATGCCGCCCACGCCGCAGGCCGAAAGAACAACGAGTCCGCGGAGGCCTCCAGGCTCGGAAACGATCAGGCGGCCGTCAGGTGAGATCGTCGGCAATCCGCGCCGTTCCTGAATAACCATGGCTCCGCCGAGCGATGGAAAGAACTTTGTCGCCGCCGCGTGCAGCTGTTGATAGTAAACCGGGTCCGCCGCAAGCGAGGCAACCTCGAAAGCTACATCGAATTCATTCATGTCGAAACTCAATGGGCGGTAACCGTAACCACCGACGAGCAAGCCGGCGGCTTCCTGCCGAACGTAGATCTGCGGCTCCGTGATACGAACGATCGGCTGCCGCGGCAGCACTCCGGCGAGAGGACCCGTCACAAACGCTTGATGACGGACCGGCACTGTGCGCAGGTTCAGCCCGATTCGCTGGCCGAATTGGCGCGCCCACGCTCCCGCGGCCAAGACAACCGATTTGGCGGCAATGGTTCCCTCGCGCGTTCTGACCCCCGTTACGCGCCCATCCTTGATTCGTAAACCGGTTGCCTCGACCCGTGTTTCGACTGCTACGCCGCGGTCCTTCGCCGCCGCGGCAAACGCCACGGCGACGGACTTTGGCTCAACATATCCGTCGCGCGGAATCAGAAGGATGCGGCAGTCTTCGGGCGGATCGAACGTCGGCACGAGTTCCCGCGCCTGCGATGGCGAGAGAAACTCGACATCGTGCCCGAGCTGCCGGGCCGCCGCATGTCGCGCTTCCAAGTCCTCTTGAAGCGGTTTGGTCAGAGCGACTCGCAGGCTACCGCATTGGCGAAAGTCAATGGCCCGGCCGGTGCGCTGCTCGAAGTTCTCGAAGAACTCGATGCAGTACGTTCCGAACTTGAGCTTCCGTGTTTCTTGGCAAGCGGATTCTCGGGGAAAAGTGGTGACGAGGGGCAATTGATGCGTGTTTTCCTCCCAACAGAGCCGGCTGTTGGTCTGGGGCTGGTCGGCAGCGGTGTCACGCGGCGGCCTCCAGTTCGCGGGCGGGCGGCGCGGGCTGCCAGAGGCGGTTCTCGCGCAGGAGGGTGTCGAGCAGGCCGGTGAGTCTGCGCATGACGGCAACGAGGGCGACCTTGTGCGGCTTGCCGGCGGCGGCGAGGCGCTGGTAGCAGTCCTGGGAGGCCGGTTCCCAGCGGATCGCGGTCAGGGCTGCCATGTAGAGCAGATGGCGAGGCTGGGCGCGGCCGCCGCGGTGCTGTCCGGAGTCGCGGTCGAAGGGGGCGAGGCCGAACAGGGCGGCGGCCTTGCGGCGGCCAAGGGTGCCGAGCTCGGGCATGTCAGCGCAGAGGCAGGCGGCGTTGACGGGACCGAAGCCGGGGATCGACTGGATGATGGCGTCGCGGCGGGTGAGCTCGGCGTCGGCAGCGATGCATTGGCGCATGCGGCGGTCGCAGTCGGCGATGTCGGACTGGAAGGCCGCGAGCGTGGCGCCGGGGCAGCCAGCGGCCTCGGTGTCGAGTTCGGCGCAGAGCTTGCGGCGGAGGACGAGCAAGTCGCTGAGGAGCTGGAGGTTCCGCGGCTGGGGCGGGATCGCCTCCAGGCCGTCGAGGAGGCCGAAACGGGCGAGCATGGCGGCATCGACGCGGTCGTTCTTGGCGAGCTTTCCGATGGCTTCGGCGAAGCGGTGGGAGCGCAGGGGGTTGACCAGGACGGTTTCGATGCCAGCGTCGAAGAGGCCTTGGTGGAGGTTGCGGTGGTAGCGCCCTGTGGGCTCGAGAACGGCGCGGGTAACGCCGTGCTTGAGCAGCCAGTTGCGCAGGGCGCGGCGGCCGCACTTGTCGTTGTTGAACTGGCGGTCGAGTCCGCCTGCGAGGATGTGGGCGTCGAGCTTAGCCTGTTGCGGCAAAGGTGTAATGTCGGGTTTAGGCCATTCTTAAATGTCCGCTTTCGATTGGAAGCGGCGGAGGAATTGTGGCCAGCAAGGACATCGCATTGAGCATCAAGGAAGTAGACCGAGTGGGCATCGTCCTAGCGGTGGTCGAGAGGCGCATGAAGCAGAGCGAGGCCGCCGAGCGGCTGGGACTGAGTGCCCGGCAGGTCAGGCGGCTGGCCGCGCGCTACGAGCGTGACGGGCCGGGCGGGCTGGCATCGAGGCGGCCAGGGCGGAGCCCCGGCAACACGATTGCGGAGGGCACGCGGGCGGTGATCATGGCGCGGGTCCGGGCACGCTACGCGGACTTTCCGCCGACGCTGGCGCGGGCTGCCGTTTACACACAACTCGGACTTGACAAGTCGCTTGCTGCTGTGCCATCCCTAGATCGCGGCATGTACGAGCAACACCGGATTCCCGCCACGCTCTCGAATCCCGAAACCCTGGCGCGCGTCAAGGCGCTGATCGCGGCTGCCGGCTCGGCCAGCCGCATGGAAATCGGCCGCCGGGTCTGCCAGCTGTGCGGCTTCCTGGACGCCCGCGGGCAGCCCCAGCTGGCCAGCTGCTTGCAAGCCCTGCGAACGCTTGACGCCGCCGGCCGGATCCGACTGCCCGCACCCCGGCATAACCACCGGCGCTGCCGCCCGCGCTGTCTCGGCCGTCCCGTGCCGCCACCGGCCGGCGTGCCCGCACGGGCCGACCAACTGCGGGGGCTGGAACTCGTCGCGGTCACCGACCCGGTCCAGCGCGGGGTCTGGAACGAGTTGATGCGCAGCGAGCACCCGCGCGGCGCCGTCCAGCACGCCGGTGCCCAGCTGCGCTACCTGCTGGTCTCCGACCACGGCGTGCTGGGCGCCCTCGGCTTTGCCGCGGCGGCCCTCGCGCTGGCCGCCCGCGACGCCTTCATCGGCTGGGACGCCGACCAGCGCTGCCGCCAGCTGCACCGGGTGACCGCCCTGAGCCGCTTCCTGATCCGCCCATCCGTGCACTGCCGCAATCTCGCTTCCAAGGCCCTCGCGCTGGCCTTGCGCCGCCTGCCCGACGACTTCCAGCAGCGCTACGGCTACCGTCCGCTGCTCGTGGAAACCTTTGTCGAGAAAGGCCTGCATAAGGGCACCTCGCTGGCGGCCTCCAACTGGCGGCGGGTCGGTGAGACCGCTGGGCGGGGCCGCTTTGCGGCCAGCGGGACCGCGGTGCCGGTCAAGACGGTCTGGCTCTACCCGCTGGCGCGCGAGTGGCGGGCGCAGCTGGGCGTGGCCGAGCCGCCCGCGCCGGAGGCGCTGGGCCCGGCCGACAACCTGGCGGCGGACGTGTGGGCCGAGCACGAGTTCGGCGGCGCGCCGCTGGGCGATGTACGCTTGGGCAAGCGGCTGGTGAAGATCGTGCACAAGCAAGCGCAAGCGCCCACGAAGTCCTTCCCGGGAGCGGCGCAGAACGACCAGGCGGCGGTGCGGGGCTACTACCGTCTGATCGACCAGGCGGCGGACTCGGAGGTGCGGCCGGAGAACATCCTGGCCCCGCACCGGGAGCGCACGCTGCAGCGGATGCGGGGGCAGGCCGCAGTGCTGTGCATCCAGGACGGCACGGATTTGAATTTCGCGGAGCATCCGGGCTGCGTGGGGCTGGGCTTGATCGGCAAGAACAAGGGCTCGGCGGGGACGCTGGGGCTGCACATGCATTCGACGCTGGTGGTGAACGGGGAGGGCGTGCCGCTGGGCGTGCCGCAGATCCAGTACGAGGCGCCGGACGGGCAGGCGGAGCGGGGCAAGCCGCTGGAGCAGCGCAAGACGATGCGCTGGATCCGGGGGTTGCGGGAGTGCGCGGAGCTGGGCGGGCAGCTGGAGGGGGTGCGGCCGGTGTCGGTGATGGACCGGGAGGCGGATGTGTTCGCCCTGTTCGCGGAGCAGCGGCGACTGCGGAAGGTGGACCTGCTGGTGCGGGCGAAGCACAACCGCTCGCTGGGGAAGGACGGGCCGAAGCTGTTCGACTGGATCCGGGGGGAGGCGGCGCAGGGACGGATGCAGATCCACGTGGCGCGGCTGTCGGGGCGGCGGGCGAGCCGGGGGCAGCAGGGCCGCGAGGCGCGCGAGGCGCGGGTGGCGCAGGTGGAGCTGCGCTGGCGCGAAGTGGAACTGGCGGACCCGGACAGGCAGGCGGCGGCGCTGAAGCTGCGCCTGGTGCACGTGCGGGAGGAGACGCAGCCGGAGGGGGCGGAGCGGCTGGAATGGTTCCTGCTGACAACGCTGGCGGTGCAGACGCAGCGGGAGGCGGAGCGGGTGCTGGAGTGGTACAAGCTGCGCTGGCGGATCGAGGACTGGCACCGGGTGCTGAAGGCGGGCTGCAAGGTGGAGTACCTGGGGCACCGGCAGGGGGAGCGGATCGAGCGGGCGGTGACGATCAACGCGGTCATCGCCTGGCGGCTGACACTGATGACGCTGCTGGGACGGGACACGCCGGAATTGCCGGCGGACACGCTGTTCACGGAGATCGAACTGGCGGCGCTGGAGGATTTCGCGCAGGATCGGCGGCAGCCGCCGCCTGACAATTTGGGGCGGGCGGTGCTGACGCTGGCGATGCTGGGCGGGTATCTGAATTACAAGCGCAAGCAGTACGCGGTGCCGGGGCACAAGGTGATGTGGGAGGGCTACACGAGGCTGGCCACGATCAGCCAAGTGGTAGAACGGACCCGACGGCTAAGCGAGGGTAGCAAGCTCTATCAGAAGATGCGTTCAGCGTGACTTGTGTGCAAACGGCAGGGCGCGGGAGAAGCTGGTCGAGCAGGACGGCTACCGCCTGAGCAAGGAGACGCTGCGCAAGTGGATGATGGCGGAGGGCTTGTGGCGGGCCAAGGCGCGGCACGAGCCACGCGTGCACCAGACGCGCGAACGGCGGGCGCGGGTGGGCGAGCTGGTGCAGATCGACGGCTCGCCGCACGACTGGTTCGAGGGGCGGGCGGCCAAGTGCAGCCTGATCGGGTTCGTCGACGACGCCACGAGCCGGCTGCTGGCGGCGCGGTTCTGGGAGGCAGAGACGACGGAAGCGTACATGCGGACGCTACGGGAGTACCTGGACCGGCACGGGCGGCCGGTGGCGCTGTACTCGGACCGGCACAGCATCTTCCGGGTGAACCGTCCGGACTACGAAGGGGATCTGACGCAGTTCTCCAGAGCATTGGAAACACTGCAGATCCAGCCGATTCACGCGCACAGCCCGCAAGCGAAGGGGCGCATCGAAAGGGCCTTTTCCACCCTGCAGGAGAGACTCACGCGCGAATTGCGGCTGCGGGGCATCGACGGCATGGAGGCGGCCAACGCGTGGCTGCCGGAGTACCAGGCGGACTACAACCAGCGCTTCGGGAAGGCGCCGCGCGAGGCGGGGGACGCGCACCGAGAGACGGGCTTGAAGGCCAGCGAGTTGGACTGGATCCTGTGCCCGCATCACGTGCGGAAGCTGACGAAGAACCTGACGTTCAAGTTCCGCAACGGCGAGTACGGGATCCAGGGCGAGGGGCGGGGGTACCGGTTACGGGGAGCGCAGGTGACGGTTTGCGAGAGCTACGACGGGCAACTGAGGGTGCTGCGGGAGGGGCGGGAGTTGGAAGCGCGACTGCTGGCCGCGGGGCCGCCGGCAGTGCCTTTGGACGACGACAAGAGCGTGAACCGGACGGTGGAGGAGGCATTGCGCAAGCAGCGGGGGGGCCGGGCGATCAAGCCTGCGCAGGACCATCCGTGGAACGCGATGGCGCGCGCCGCGGCCAGGATGGCGGAGGTGCGGCAGTCACAGGCGGGACGCTAGATTGCACGCGGCACGGATCCGTCCGGAATCCAGTGGGTGGCGGCGTGAGCGGTTCTAACGAGGGGGCCCGGCTCCGGTCGCTCCGCTCCCTACGTCGGGCCCCCTCGCCACCCGAAAAGCGGACACTTGACCTTTGCCTTGACAGGCGTCGAGCTTAGCCTTGCCGACGTCGATGCCGGCGAATACAGTGGGAGTGGGAGGTGTCATTCCTGCGTACCTATCCTTTTGCGATGCGGGTCTGACCCGCGCTTCCGTTCAGGTCGCGCAGGAATTGCTGCGACAGGCCGACCAAGCTCAAGTACGGATCTGATATCCGAGGGTGAAACGGTCCGGCCCGTCGCCCCCGGTGGGGCCTCCCTGCGCTGGGGCAGGGAGGGATCTGTTACCTGCCGCAGCGGTGGCTATCGCCACCTGCGGCACTGGGGAGAGAGAGTCCGAGGCAGTGGCGACCATCCCTCTCTCCGGCACCTCTCTAACATAAGGCTCCTCAGCAAAATCAGTGGGCAAGGCTGTGCTCCGGTAGATTTCCAAGTGAATGATATAAAGCGAGTTCGTAAGACCTGTAGGATCTGAACCCGTACGCTTTTCTCATAGCCAGCTTGGCTTTGAGGTTCATGCCCTCCACCGCACCCGAAGAATAGCTCCTCGCGGTCCGGAACCAGTTCAAGACCAGCGGCCGATGCCGCCTCAGCGTCTTCGCGACCTTCTTCATCGGCTCCAGCCGCGAGCGCATCGCCCGCCGGCACCAGCGCACCAGGAACCGCCGCGCCGGCGGCGGCGAGCGACACTCCCAGAACTGCTGGAAATCCTCCTTCAGCAGGTACGCCCGCACCGTCCGCAAGTTCAGCTTCACCAGCTCCGCCAGCTTCGGCTCCTGCTTCTCGCTCAGGTTCTCCTTGCGCTTCAGCAACAGCCAGCGCGTGTTCTTCAGCACCGGCTCCTCCCCCTGCGCCTTCAGCTGCTTCGCCGCCGCCGCCCGCACCGCGTCGATCGCCTTGCCCAGCTTCTGCACGATGTGGAAGCGGTCCAGCACGTGCACCGCCGCCGGCGCCCGCTCCGCTACGACCCGCAGGTACGCCTTCCACATGTCCGAGCACACCACCCGCAGCCGCCCTGACCGCGCCTCCCCGAACCAGTCGAAAAACCCTGCCAGCGTCTCGATCTTCCGCGCCCGCCCCACCCCCAGCAGCCGCCGCCGGCCCGCATCCAGCTGATACACCAACGTCAAGTACTTATGGCCCTTCTGCCACGCGATCTCATCCACCCCGATCGTCGCCACCCCCTCCAGCTGCACCCGCTCCCGGCCCCACTCCACGGCCATCCCCACCGCTCGCCAGACCCGCTCCCACGACACCCCGAACACCTGCGCCGTCTCCTGCCACGACAGCCGCTTCGCCCAACTCGCCAGAAACCACCTCAACGCCTTCGTCGAGCGCTGCTTGCCCTCCGCCCACGGCACCCGCTCCACCTTCACCTGCCCGCAGCGCCGGCAGTCCACCCGCCGCATCTCGTAGATCAAGTACGTCGGCAACCCCAGCACCGGCACGAACTGGTACCGCCGCCGCTCGCGCCGGTCGTAGCAGGGCCCCGGCTCGCCGCAGCCCGAGCAGCGCGCCCTGCCGTTGGCCCGCGGCAAGACCTCTACCTCCACCTCGGCCGGCCCGCCCTCGCGCTCCACCAGCCGGATCTTCCCGTACACGAACCCCGGCAGCTTGTACACCCGGTTCAGAATCGTGCGCAACTGCACCTGTTGTCTCCTCCTTTCTCCAGACGGGAACTCCCCGCCCACCTCGGCGGAAGCCCTCGGTACCCGGATCAAACTACACTACCCCAGGACGCAAGACCCGATCCTCACCCACTGATTCTGCGCAGGAGGCTAACATAAAAGGGCGAAACGATCGACGTTCAGGTAGCCTGTTTGGCCGGCGGCTTGCGGTGTGGTTGCGCTTGCAAGCGGTCCGCGGTCGATCAGCAGGACATCGTCCTGGCCGGCTTCCGCAAGATGAAACGCGGCGCTGGTGCCGAGCACGCCACCGCCGATCACGACGACATTCGCTGACCTCGGTGACATCGTTCACTCCGGCTCGGAAGACGTGAAACACTGCCAGCCGAGCAGCAACAGGACCGCCACCGCGGCGGCTAGCGACACATAGTGCAGTGCCGTCAACAGCGTTGTTGGAATCACCCTGGGGCCTCTTGGTTGTTCGGTTTGAAGAGCCCGGAAGTCGGCAGACGCTTTGTCAGGGGCAGGACGACGAAGAACGCCACCGAGGCTGCTGACAAACCGAAGAGAGCGGGCCCGACATCCCCCGGCGACCCCAACCCGAAACGCCACGCCATGGTGGCGAAGATGCCGACGACCATCGAGACGACAACGGCATGAATGGTCGGACTGTACCAAAACACCGCGACCAAGAAGGGCAGAATCATCGTGGGCGCCCAGAAGTCATAGACGAACACCAGGATGTCGGCGACATTGCTGAAGAACCAGGCGCAGCCGGCCGCGGTGACCCCGGCCACCAGTGTCGTGACCTGAGCGACCCGCAAGAGCTGCCGGTCCGATGCCTTCTTGTTGATGTGACGGCGGTAAATGTCCTCCATGATGACGGTAGCAAGGGATGACAGGCAGCTATCGGCCGAGGACATCACGGCCGCGACGATGGCCGCGATCATGATTCCGGCAAACGCAGGGTGGAAGGTCGATCGGACCAGCGCGGGAAAAACAACCTGGCGGGCCTGATCCCCTGCGGCCTCTTGGCTCATCTCTTGTCCCGTCGCGGCGGCCGTCTGAAGGATCTGGTCCTGTTCGGCGGAGACAGCCGCTTGCACGTCAGGGTGGATCTGCGCTGATGTGCCCAGGACAAATGTCGCGATCGGCATGAACAGCAACAAGAAGACTCCGGCGCCGGCAACGCCCCACCGCGCGTGCTCGCGATCTCGGGCGATAAAGCACCGAACGGTGAACGTCGGAACGAATGTTTCGCCCAGCAGGAAGGCAAAGAACAGGCTCAGCAGTTTTGTGGTCGACCAATGGCTGGTCACGCCGGCCTGGCCTGAGTCCGCAGCGGCGAGCATGGCTTCGAAGCCGCCGTGCTGAGCAAGCAAGAGGGCTGATGCCACCCCGATGCCAACGACCAGGATGACGAACTGCAGAACGTCCGTCTTGACGACGGCTTGAATGCCGCCGACGGTCGCATAGAAAATGGTAACCGCCGCCCCGATCAGTAACGCCGTTCCGTAGGGTATGCCAAGGACCGTATTCGTCACGGTGCCGATCGCGGCCAGCTGCGCCGCTAGCGCCCCAACCAGGAAGACCATGCAGTTGATCACGGCCAGCTCGCGAGCCAGCGAACCAAACTTCAGGTGGAAGTAGTCACCGACCGTGATCAAGTTCAACCCGCGCAGCTTCGGGGCCACAAACAGCCCGGTGAAAATGAGCTGCAGATGCCATGCGCAGGTGACCAAAGCCGCAGCAATGCCGACTTCAAAGACCTGCGACACCATGCCGACCGACGCGCCGCCGCCAATCATCGTCGCTGCGGTCGTCGCCAGGACTGTGACCCAGCCCACACCTCGGCCGGCGAGCGTATAGTCCTCCGATGTCTTGATGCGCCTCGCCGATCGCAGGCCGATCCAGAGGAGCAGCGCGAGATAGGCGGCCAACATCGAGAGTTCGAGAAGACGATCGGTAGGCATGAAACGGGAATCCGGAATTCTCCGGCCAAGATTTCTTCAAGCACCTCCCGCAGTCGTACACACCGGCTGTTCGGACGCCGACATGTCGCCGCTGGCGGAGAACTGATGATAACAACGCGGTGCTTTGAGGTATCCGATCGTAGAAGGCCAAGGCCCTAATCTGAACGGTGTCTTGCCTTCGACGAGTTTGTGAGGGGCCTCACGAGGCAGTTAGTTGCCGCGAAGAACATTCTTCAGCGGCTATCCGCAGGCGAAGTTGTCCAGTGCAATTGTGGGCTGGACGGCAGCGTGTCGGAAGGCCGGAGAAGTGCAGGGCTCCTAATTCCAAACCAGCGTAGCTGAGGTTGCGCAGGAATAGATCCGCGCTAGTCGGCATCTGGTGATCCAGCCGCCTCTATCAGCGCTTGGCCGTTATGATGACGGTGGTGAGTTCGACACTGCGTGTCCACTGCTACGCGGGCCACAAGGTAGACGAGAGGCCGGTACGTTTCGAGTTGGGCGGCCGCGACCACATCGTTGAAGAAATCATCGATCGCTGGTACGGCCCCTCAGATTCCTTCTTCAAGGTCCGGGCGGAAGATGGGAACCTGTACATCCTGAGTCATCCAGTAGCTTCGTCCGACGACAACTGGCAGCTGGAGTCGTTCCTACAAGTGCGCACCTGACGACCTGAATCCTTCAACGGGTCATGACCCGGGAAGCGTGAACTGAGGCTTCTCGAAAGGTTGCGATTGGTGTGTACTAGGCGCCTGATCATGCTTCACTTTCGATGCGAAAAGCCGTCTGGCGTTCGGGATTTGTTCTCGGCACGGGAGTGGAGAACAACGGGGAAATTCTGAGGGGGCCTTGTGGTGGAACAGCCAGTCTAACTGGTGAATGGACAGAGGGTGAAAGTCCCTTGCAGTAAAGGAAAGAGCCAATTCATACTGGCCCGCGAGTCATGCGCAGGCAGCCGTGAGGCGGTCGGTGAAGCGTTGACAGCGGCACGTGTGGGCAGAGTTATGTGCTCTTCCACATAACTCTGCAAATGTTGCGGAGAGACTTATGTTGCGGAGTGATTGATCGTTACTGTTAATAAAGGATTTCATACACCATCTCAGCAACATAATATTATGCACTCAGAGCGTGTTCAGGAAGGCGATCAGCCCCTTGTCCTCTTTCCACGGCTGGCTGGGGCCCAACTCTGCCGTATCGCACAGCGCCATCGCCTTGGCCTTCGTCTCGCAATCGATCTCGGCGTAAATGTTCGTTGTTTCGAGGCTGACATGCCCGAGCCAAGCGCGAATGGTGTTGAGATCGACCCCGGCCTTCAGCAGGTGGCAGGCACTTGTGTGTCTCACAACATGTGGCGTGATTTTCCTTGCGGCCAGCGTCGGCACCTGTGCCGCGGTGCGCTCGACGAGCCGATAGACCCCGAACCGTGTGTAGGGCCTGCGATGGCGGCTGAGAAAGATGGCGTCACGGTCATCCCGTCCCTGCACGAGCCGGGCCAGCACGTCCTCGGTGCGCGGCCACAGCGGGCATTGACGGCTCTTGCCACCCTTGCCATGGAGGGTGACGAGCGCATGCCGGCCGTCACCCCGGCGGATCTCGAGATCGGCGATTCGCAAGCCGGTCGCTTCCGAGACCCGGGCTCCGGTGTTGTACAGCAACAGGAGCATCCCGTGCTCGACCAGGCCCCGCGGCGTCCGGCAGTCCGGAACCGCGAGCAGGGCTTCCATCTCGTCCTTGCTCATCCAGGAGATCGGCTGCGGCGTGGCCTTCTTGGTCGCGATCGAGCGGATCTGCGCACACCATTCCAGACGGGCCGGATCGCGGCTGCCGACGAAGCGGACGAAGGCGCGGATGGCTGTCAGGCGCTGGTTGCGGGTCTGCACCGAACAGCCGCGATCCTGCTCGAGATGGGCGAGGAACTCCAGCACGCGCCGCTCCGTGAGATCGTCGACCGCGAGACGGTCCGCCGGCTTGCGGGCCTTCGCGCTGAGAAATTCCACCAACAGGGCGAAGCTGTCGCGGTAGCTCATCTGCGTGTTGTGGGCGAGGCGGCGCTCGGTGACGATGTGCTCGGCCAGGTAGCGCCGCAGCCAGGGGCCGAGCGTGCGGGGATCACTCATGGTTTCCTCCATTGACGTAGCGGTCGAAGCGGACCGAAGCCTCGTGCAGCAGCTCCGGTGTCATCGACAGGTAGATCTTCGTGCCTTCCAGATCGGCATGGCCGAGCCAGGTCGACAGCGCCGGCAGCAGGCGCTGAACATCGGCGTCCGCGCGGTACCAGGCGGTCACCCTGTGCACGGCTGCGCTGTGTCTCAGCGAGTGCAGGCACGGAGCGCGCCGCCCGTCATCGCGACGACAGATCCCGGCCCCCTTGAGCAACCGGGAAAACGCGCTTGTGGCCGTGCGCTTGCGCACCGGTGTGCCGTCCCGGTTCGCCAGGAAGGCCGAAGCCATTCCGGCGGGCAGCGGACGTTCGGAGCGGTGCGCCGCATAGGCCTGCAACTCAGCGGCGAGGCGGGGATCGACGGGCACGAGGCGGCTCTTGTAGAACTTGGTGTCCCGCACCGTCAGCACGGCGTCGGCAGAATCGACATCGCTCATCGCCAGGCGCACCGCCTCACCGATCCGCAGGCCGGCTCCATAGAGGATCAGCAGCAGTGCCCGGAAGGTAGCGCCGTCCAGCCGGATGGCATGGCGGAAACTGTCATCGATGGCAGCGAACAGGCGCTCAAGTTCCTCTCTCGAATAGATATAGGGAGGCACCGATGGCGGTTGCCTCGGCTCGTCCTCCGCTGGCGGCAACGGCGTCCGGTCGGCATGGCCGCGGCTAATGGCGTACCGGTAGAATCCGGCCAAGGCACCGTACTTGTGCGCGCGCGTCCGGGTGAGCGGGCCGTTGCCGGCGAGGAATCGGCGCACCGCGCTCTGCGTGACCGTATTGCAGAGCGTCCGCTCGGGGAGGCTCTTGCAGAATTGCTGCAAGAGGCCGGCACCGGAACTGAAGCGCACACCATGGGACTGCCGCCACATGATATATCGATCGATCGACTCGCGCAGGATCATGCCAGGCCCTCCGGATCGAAGGCGGCGACCTCCCGAAGGGCATCAAGCCGCAACTTGGCATAGACCGACGTGGCCGCGACGCTGCGATGCCCGAGATAGTCGCCGACCTGCTTCATCGACAGACCGTGATCGAGAAGACGCTGGGCGGCGGCGTGACGCAGCGCATGCGGGCCCCGGCGCTTGCCGGTAACACCGAGATGGCCGAGGCGGCTGTGGACGACGTGAGTGATCACGTCCCGTGTTATGGGCCGCAACGGAGCGTTCAGCGACAGGAACAGCGTCCGGTCGGGCCGCGCGGGACGGACCTCGCGCAAGTAGCGGACAATCGTCTGCCCGACACTGCGCGAGAGCGGGTACAGATGCGTGCGCCCCGGCTTGGGGCAGCGCACCCGCAGCGTTTCCTGCACCCAGTCCAGGTCGTCGAGTTGCAGGCCGCTGACCTCGCCGGCACGTAGGCCGTAGGTAATCAGCAGCATCAGGATCGCTCGGTCGCGTCTGTCGGCAGGACGGTCCCCTTCGGTCGTGCCGAGCAGGTCCACGACCTCGTCTCGGTCCAGCCCTTTCGGGATGGTCTCGCCGGGATGCATCCGACCCGGTATGATCGCTGCGGCCAGGCCCGGCATGCACCAGCCCTGCCGCTCGGCAAACCGGAAGAAGGCGCGCAGGTGCTGTGCATAGTCCCGAACCGTCCGCCGGCTGCAGCCGCGCGCGTGATAGCGCGCGATCGCCTGATCGATCTCGGTGATCCGGACCGACGCCAGTTCGACACCCAGCCTCTCCAGCCGCCGGAAGAAGCGATCGACCGTGCAGGAGCATCCGTGGATCGTTTCGCTGGACCATCCGCGCTCCTCCTGCATCCACGCCACGAAGCCCGCCACTTCGCCGGCATGGGCATGGCGCACGGCCTCGGGCTCCTCCAGCAGGCCCGCGAAGCGCAGCCAGCGTACGGCTTGGCCGACAAAGCTCGTGCGCGCTTCCCGTCCCGCCGACCGCATCGAACGACGCACTCCAGGCCGAGCCCATTCTCGTGCTGCCGCCTGGATACGGGCCATGCTCACACTGTCGCCTGCCTGCAGGTCGAGAAGACGGACAAGTTGCCGCTGGCGGTTGGCGATCGTGCGCAGGGAGCGGTACCGGTAACCGGCGGAAGCACAATGAGCGAGATAGCGCAGCCGGTCTTCGCACAGCGGAGCGTCGCGATAGCATGCAATCACATGGGCATCGGTGAAGAGATTCTCGAACATGATCCCGTCTCCTTTCTGTTGGAGCCATGATCATGGTACACGGATGTAGAATATTATGTTGCTTAGATGGCGTATGAAATCCTTTATTAACAGTAACGATCAATCACTCCGCAACATAAGTCTATCCGCAACATTTGCAGAGCAATGAGCACCGAAAACGTCATCATCCGGAGTGTCGAGGCCATTTCCGCAGCCGAAGGCAACACCGGCCGACCCGCATTGGCGAGGGACGGACGGGCTCCGCGGTGTCCAAGACCTCAAGGCACGCACGTACGTCCATTACCGGGAACTGGGAGATCTTCACGACGTCCCGGCGGGTCGCCGCCGGGACCGCCGAGGGAAGGCAGATAGCTGAAGCCGAGGATGCACGACGTGAAGAAGTCTGACTCGGGCATAGTAGCGAAGAAGGCGGCGAACAAAGGGGCGCGAGCCCAGGCGGAGTCGTTGGAGCGAAGGGCCGGGATCGAGGGAAATCCGGGAGGCGCTAGCACGGGCCGTACGCAGAGGCGGGGGAGCGTGTCACAGGGCGCCGAGCGGATACGGCAAATCATCGAGAGGAAACCACAGGAGAAACTCACTGCGCTGCTGCACCACGTCACGCCGGAGAGCTTGGCGGACGCCGACCGCGGATTGCAGCGGGAAGCGGCCCCCGGAATGGACGGGATGACATGGGAAAAGTATGGGGAGGGACTGGAAGAGCGACTGCTGGACCTGCACCGACGCGTACACACGGGAGCGTACCGGGCAACTCCGTCACGGCGGGTGAACATTCCGAAGCCGGACGGGGGCACGCGACCGCTAGGAGTGGCCACGCTGGAAGACAAGATCGTCCAGAAGGCCGTTGTGGACACGATCCTGACGCCGATCTACGAGGCGGTATTCCTTGGGGTTCAGGCCAGTTATGGGGACGGGGGGCGCATGACGCGCTCGACGCGCTGGCTTACGCCATCGACAAGCGCAAGGTCAACTGGATACTGGATGCCGACGTGAGCAAATACTTCGACCGCATCGACCGGGAACAGCTGTTGAGCTTCCTGGCAGTGCGGATCGGAGACAGGCGCTTGCTGCGGCTGCTAACGAAGTGGCTGAACGCTGGGGTCATGGAAGACTGCCAATGGAGCGACACGGGCAGGGGCACTCCGCAAGGGTCGGTGGTCTCACCGCTGCTGGCGAACGTGTACCTGCACTACGTGCTCGACCAGTGGGTGGTCAGGACGTGGCGGCCAACGGAAACCCGGGGCGAGATGATCATCGTGCGGTACGCCGATGATTTCGTGCTGGGGTTTCAGTACCGCGACGATGCGGAGCGCTTCCTCGCCGCGTTGCGGGCACGGTTCGCGCAATTCGGATTGGAGCTGCACCCGGACAAGACCCGGCTACTGGAGTTCGGAAGGTACGCGGCAGCGAACCGGAAGAAACGAGGGCAGGGGCGACCCGAGACATTCGACTTCCTGGGATTCACGCACTATTGCAGGCGAACCCGGAAAGGCGGTTTCGGACTGGGGCGCAAGCCAATCGCGAAGCGCGTGCGACGCACACTGCAAGCGGTCAAGGGAAAGCTGCGCAAGCGCATGCACGCCGACAAGGTGGCCACGGGGAAATGGCTGGGACAGGTGCTGAACGGATGGCTGAATTACTACGCCGTCCCGACCAGCTACCGGTCGCTGGACCAGTTCACGCTAGCGTTGAAGCGGCACTGGCTGCGAACCCTCCGCAGGAGATCGCAACGAGACCGCCACAGCTGGGACGCCTTGGAGGCACTGTGCGACAAACTATGGCCCGAGACGAGGATCAGACACCCATGGCCGGCACAGAGATTCGCCGTTAAACACCCGAGGTAGGAGCCGTGTGCCCTAACGGGCACGCACGGAACTGTGCGGGGGTGCGCGGCAACGCGCATCCCTACCGCGAAGTTTACGCGTGCCTAGTGGTGAGCGTCGCTGCGTTCGGCTGCCTGGCATATTCTCTCCTCTGGTGAAGTCCGTTGCCAGAACGGCTCTTTGCCCGTGCCGAAGGAGTTGTCCAACAGCGAAGCGATGCCAGAGGCCAGAGCGTAGGCTTCCAGGTCGTTATGAAACAGGTTGTAGCGATACTCGCAGTCGAAGCTGATCTCAACATTGTCAGACTCACGACCATATTTGCGAAGGATCTCCTGCACCCGATAGCAGAAGTCTCGCTTCACTTCGAGGATGAGAGCTCCCGCACGCTGATCGGGGTCGGCAGGGTCGGGAACGTTGCAAACGAGAGCTAATAGTAATCCGAGCAGTCCATGAAGTAACCGCAACGGTCGCATCGTAGCTTGCATCCGCGCTCCGTCAATCGTTGCGAGCAATTCGGGCAGTGAAACATCGCACCCTCCCGGTGGACCCCTTGAGACGGCGGTTGGTCAGCCGCGCCTTCATGGTCTCCGCTCGATGTGTCAGGACGCGGGCCGCCTTCTGATCGGGCGGATGCATTGGATGATGGTCTCTGATGAGATGCCTTCACACTCCGACCTGTCGGATCACTTCAAGCTTATCGTCGCTGAGGTAAGCGTATCGATTGACCCAATAGCCGTGATCACCCGCATCACGAGCCACCTCGAGGCGTTTGCGGAAATCATCGAGCGGCCCGTAGCCGTGGGCCAGCACGTAGACCGGCGTGTCCCCCGCTTCCCGTTGTGCTTGGCGGATCTTGCGAGCTTGGGCCAGTGGCCCGACCGGATGGGGCACGTCGGGTGGGGGGTACGAGTAGGCCTCAACAGTGCCAAGGCCCCCATCGTCTGCGATGTCGAGCCACCGGACCAGTGCTTGCGCCAGCAATGAACTCGAGAGTCCAGGATTGGCGTCCAAGATCTGGTCTCCGTAGAAGCGCAGGATCATCGGCCAGTGCATCGTATAGAGCTTGCAGCTGATCGCCGACGAGTGTTGCGCGACGCGCGCAAAGTCCATGCCTGACGCGATCGTCCATGGCGGAGGAAACGCGTTGGGCAGGAGTTCCATGTGTTGGCCGCCGTTCTCATCCATCACGCGCCGAAACCCACCGATCATCTCGTCCACCAAGGCCGCCTTGAACCGTAGCCAGGCCGAAACGCCTGGGTAGTCCGACATCAGCCGCAAGAGGTGGAATCGCCCGCCATCGGAATCCTTGGCCCAAGGCTCGAGGTCAGAGTCCGTGAGGCCGCCGTGCAGTTTGGCGTAGAGCCCACCCACGTCGCGCCGCATTCGCTCGAAGGGAAACCCTAGGCGCTCTGCGCCCTTCTCAGCGTGATACGAGAAATCTAGGAACACCGAGTCGAGGAAATATGGCGGATATTCGGGCCAATCGATCCTGAGTCCGTCCAAGTTCGGATAGTTCTGGATTAGGTCTCGTATCAAGGCATGCTCGTAACCGAGGATCTGGGGGCTCGCCAAACTTCCGTTCTTGGCTAGTCGCTTCTCGGGAATCGACCCGTTGGGCAGCCTGGCCCTGTCTTCTTCCACCGGACCCCCGAACTGCACGCGATAGCCGGGGGGAATGGCCGCCTGCACTTGGAAGTAGACCTTGATTCCCCGATCCTTTGCTTCCACGATGAAGTCGTTCAACAGGTGCCCTTGACTGCGGGTCAGGTCGGTAGCTTGGGAAGGCTGGTAGCGCAAGCCCGAATACAACGACATATCGGGCTCGAAGCTAGGAGCGGTCTTGACATAGACCTCCCGCTTGCCGAATAGCGGCCGGTCTAGCAGTCGGACTGAGCCGGCGTCGGCGTCTGCCGGCGGTTCCCGCTGGCCTGTTTGCGGATCTGCCTCCTCCATCAGGTATGGCGAGGTGGCGACCGCGTTCGCTCCGATTCGGGTCAGATTTCCGAGCAGGCCCTCGATACCTTCGCTCTGGATGTACTCGGGCAGAACCGTTACCCCGAGCAGCTTGTTGGCGGCCATCGAGCGTGCAGTATAGCAATCCTAGTCTGGTGGGTCAGAGCGGTTCAGCAAAAGGAAGCCGGCCTTTCAAACGAGCCCTTTGGCGACGCCGCTAGTCCGGTCTTCCGCATTCAAGTGCCGCGAATGCCATGTTATGCTGGCAAAAGACCAACTGTGGGCCTGTGGCGCAGTTGGGAGCGCGCCTCCATGGCATGGAGGAGGTCGAGGGTTCAAATCCCTCCAGGTCCACCACAACTTCTCGTGTCCGGCCCGGAGACATAGGTAACAGAACGTACCGGAGATATGGGTTACAACCCGCCGGTCGCCATTGCGCGCCTGGCATTCTTGTTTCTGAAATTCCAAGCGTGCACTCGGAGTGGATTCCGGGAAGCAACCTTCAATTGCGATTGGGGCAGCATCGTTCGCTAACCTAGCGAATGCTGCCTTCATTATCATGCGCCTTCTAGACCCCCTCTACCTCATCTCTTTGTTCGTGCTCTCATCGTGCGCGACGGAACAGCCGCCTCCTCGGCCCCCAAACGTCGTGGTGATCCTTGCCGACGACTTCGGAGTCGGCGATATTCAGGCCCACTACCCGGAAAACAAGATCGCCACGCCTTACTTGGACAAGCTAGTCAGCGAAGGCATGAGCTTCACTGATGCTCACAGCCCCTCCGCAGTTTGCACTCCGACACGTTACGGATTGCTGACCGGACGTTACTCGTGGCGGACCCGGCTCCAGGAATGGGTGCTTGCCACTCAGGAGCCGCCTCTGATTGCACCTGATCGCCCGACACTGCCGGGTGTCTTGCGCGACCACGGGTACGCGACCGCGTTGATTGGGAAATGGCATCTTGGTTGGGAATGGGCGGGACCGCAACCAAGCCGAATGACGGAGGAGCGCAACGGACAGAAGCGAATGCAGTGGGACTTTACCAAGCCTGCACAGCAAGGTCCGACGACGCGGGGATTCGACTATTACTTCGGAGTGGACCTTCCCAACATGCCTCCGTTCACCTTTATCGAAAGCGAGACGGCAATGCCAGTCCCAACCGCCACCTACGTCTATGACGAGTCGGAGGGCGTCGTGATGCCCAGGGGCTTCGAGGGCAGCCCGATGGCACCGGGATGGCGTTTCAGGGAGATCGTCCCTGAACTCACCAGGCGGGCGGTGGAACAAGTGCAGGAAAGAGCCAAGGCAGAAGAACCGTTCTTCTTGTTCTATTCGATGACCTCTCCGCACGAGCCGGTCTCGCCATCGGCCACATTCCAAGACAAGAGCGGGATCAACCCGATCGCGGACTTCGTGATGGAAACCGACTGGTCGGCGGGCCAGATCATTCAAGCCATCGACGAAGCAGGAATCGGAGACGACACGATCGTGATCTTCACCGCTGATAACGGGCACTCGCACTACACCGGCTGGGAAGGGCTCATCGAAGCCGGCCACATGCCGAGCGGTCCCTATCGTGGCCACAAGGGCGATATTTGGGAAGGCGGCCATCGAGTGCCGCTCGTTGTCCGCTGGCCAGGAAGGGTCGCCCCGAATTCCTCCAGCGACCAAATGGTGAGCCTAACCGATGTGTTCGCGACGACCTTGGCTGTTCTTGAGTCCGATCCCCCGCAGGCGGGTGCCGAAGACAGCATCAGCTTCTTGGACGCTGCTCTTGGCCGGGAATCGGCAACTGGCCGCTCGTCGCTCGTCAGTCACTCGAACTTTGGTGAGTTTGCCTACCGGGATGGCCCGTGGAAGTTAGTGTTCAAGAACAGCAAACCCAATCTCAACCAGTCCCGAGGCCTCCCCAGGGTCATCGAACTCTACAACTTGGAAGAGGATATTGCCGAGAAACGCGATCTCGCGGCCGAGCGGCCCGAGGTAGTCGAGCAGTTGAGGGCAAAGTTCGACGCGGTCGTCTCGACAGGAGCAAGCCGTTCCGGGATCGAGTCCGCAAACGACGCTCCAGTGCGATACGAGACAACGCAGACTGTGCGCTGGACGCCGCTTCCCGAATAGAGCTTTCGGATTGATCGTTTCAATCACCGCAGCGCGGGGGTTGTAGAATGCCTCCGGATCGTCGCACGATTGCGATCCGGAGGGAGCACCCGTGAGCATTAATCCCAGGAGACGCGATTTCCTCGCCGCAGCGACGGCTGCTGTCGGAGCTGGCAGCGCTCTGGCTTACCCGGCGAACGAGACGATCAACGTTGGCTGCATTGGCACCGGTGGACGGTGCCGACGGCTGATGGGAACTCTCAAGGGCTTGCCAGGCGTCAGGATCACTGGCGTCTGTGACATCTGGGACGAGTCGCTCGCCCAAGCCAAGGAACTGGCTGGCCCCGAGGTGTTTGCGACCAAGGACTATCACCAACTGCTTGCCCGTAGCGATGTCGATGCCGTTCTGATCGGCGCGCCGGACCACTGGCATGTGCCGATGACTATCCACGCCTGCGAGAGCGGCAAAGACGTGTACGTGGAAAAGCCGTTGACACACGACCTGAGCGAGGGCGAATCCGTGATCCGCGCGCAGGACGAGAACCGGCGCATCGTGCAAGTGGGAACGCAGCAGCGCAGCATGCCGCAATTCGTCAGGGCACGAGAGATCCTGAGGGCCGGCAAACTCGGGAACGTCCACAAGGTCCACCTCACCTGGAATCGAAACCGGACATCGGCCCCTTCTCGCTCGTCCGATGTCGATCCGGCGTCATTGGACTGGAAGTCGTTCCTGGGAAATGCCCCCGACCAGCCGTTCGATGCCTACCGGTTCCGCAACTGGCGCTGGTTCTGGGACTTCGGCGGCGGCATTCTTACCGACCTGATGGTGCATTGGATTGATGCTGTCAACTGGATGCTGGACTTGCCCGACCCAGCAATGGCGACTACCATCGGCGACACATTTGTGGCGGATCGCTGGGAGACGCCGGACACGATTCAGACACTGATGCGCTATCCCAATCGGGAGATTCAGGTCTACTTTGAAGGCACCTTTGTCAACCAGCGCAACAAGGCCATGGTCGAGATCATGGGAACCCAAGGAACGATGTATCTCGACCGCGGGCGGTACGAAATCTATCCGGAACCCGGAAGCAGCCTGGAGGCCGAAGAATTCTCTCCTGGCACCGGACAGCGCGGTGCCGACTTCGACGTCGATGCCGAAACGCCGCACTTGCAGAACTGGATCGACTCAGTCCGCAGCCGCAACAAGCCGAACTGCCCGGCGGAGGAAGGCGTCCGGGCATGCGTCAGCGCGCATCTGGGGAACCTCGCGTTCCGCACTGGACAGGTAGCGCGTCTTGAGGACCTCAAGACCGGCGGTCTCGCCGATTGAACGGTCCGCTGGGCGTGGAACTCTCCGTCTACCGAAAGGTCACTTCCGACGGCTTGTTGGCGAGATGCGGCAGTTCGTTGAATCCATCCACCGACAGGCGCTGACCGCTGAACAGAAATGTCGTCAGCGATGAGTTCCGTACCCGCCAGTTCAGTTGCAGCGCTGCCATTGGTGGCGCTCCCAGGCAGCTCTGGACAGCGACTCCGATCGGACCGCCGGAAGTGAATGCGGCCAGCCTCGCCCCGCGGCCTCCACTCTCTCGTATCTGGCTCAATGCGCCATCCACTCGACGTCGGAAGTCCTCCCATGGCTCGAGACCATGGCCCTTCAGCTGCCCGCCGATCCAACGCGATACGAGAGCCTCGAACATAAGCTGGAAACGCCGGTTTTCTTCGGGGCCGCCGGACTCCGCCTGCCAGGCCGTCCACAGCGGTGCGAATGCAGCATCTTGCTCCGCGATGCGCGGGGCGATGACCTTGATCAAGTCCTGCGCGTCGTACTCGTTCAGACCTGGCGCGACGACAGCCTCCGGGAACGCAAGTCCGAGGCGAAGGTATTCCTCGGCCACCGCCTCGTAGGTTTCGCGCTGCCGGCGCAGGGTGCCCCGATAGACCGTGTCGAACTGCGTGTCCCGAGATGCCCAGTAGCGTCCGAGAATCCGAGCCTGCTCCCAACCGAGCTCGCTTAGACGGTCAGGGTCATCCGAGAATGCGCAAGCCTGGCCATGGCGGACGAGTATGAGCGTGCTCATGGGATTTCAGTTTCCAACGCTTGGAGCTGCGCTCGGACCGGAAGTGGCTTCTGAAGAACGGAATGCACGCCCGCTAGGCGAGCAACGGTTCGATGATATTGCCGCCGACATCCGTGAGCCGGAAATCACGGCCCCGGAAACGGAATGTCAGCTGCTTGTGGTCGATGCCGAGCAAATGCAGGATCGTGGCTTGGACGTCGTGCACATGCACAGGGTTCTTGACGGCCGAGAAACCGATTTCGTCGGTTTCGCCGATACTTTGGCCGGGCTTGGTCCCGGCTCCCGCGAACCACATCGTAAATGCGTCGATATGGTGGTTCCGGCCGACAGTGTCACGAACTTCACCCATCGGAGTGCGTCCGAACTCGCCGCCCCATACCACGAGCGTGTCCTCCAGCATTCCACGCTGCTTGAGATCCATGATGAGTGCCTTGCAGGGCTGGTCCGCCGACAGGCACACTTCATCGAGATCCTTCGTCAAGGACTCTCCGGGGCCGCCGTGGTGATCCCAGCTCGAGTGGTAGAGTTGCACGAACCGCACCCCCCGTTCGACGAGCCGCCGCGCCAGCAGGCAATTGTTGGCGAAGGACTTCTCGCCGGGCTTCGCACCGTATAGGTCGAGCGTCGCTTGGCTCTCGGTCGAGAAATCGATGAGTTCCGGCCCGCTTGTCTGCATGCGATGGGCCATCTCGTAGGCTCCGATCCGCGTGACGATTTCCGGGTCTCCGGCCTTCTCTAGGTTCATCCGGTTCAGGTCCACAATCGCGTCGATAGTCGCTGCTTGCCGACTCGATTCGAATCCCTCCGGGCTGCTCATGTTGAGGATCGGAGCGCCTCCGCTCAGGAACGGCACGCCCTGGTGCGCCGTCGGCAGGAATCCGCTGGTCCAGTTCATCGCCCCGCCTCGGGGGCCCCGCGGCCCGGACTGCAGCACCACGAAGCTCGGCATGTCCTTGGCCTCGCTGCCAATGCCGTAGCTGACCCACGAGCCCATGCTCGGGCGCCCGAAGAACGGCGTGCCGGTGTTCATGAAGATCTTGGCCGGAGCATGATTGAAATTCTCCGTGTGCACTGTTCGCACGAACGTCACGTCGTCCACAATCTGCGCGGTGTGAGGCAGGCATTCCGACACCCACTGGCCGGACTGGCCGTGCTGCGCGAACTTGCGTTCCGTACCGAGGAGCTTGGGAGGCTCTCTTGCGAAGGACTCCATGAACGCAAAGCGCTTGCCTTCAAGCATCGACGGCGGGAGCGTCTGCCCGTTCAGCTTCTGCAGTTCCGTCTTCGGCTCGAAGAGCTCGAATTGGCTCGGCGCGCCGGCCATAAACAGGTAGATGATGCTCTTGGCGCGCGGCTCGTGATGAGTGCCGCGTGCCCCGGCCGCTGGCTTGGAATACAGCGAATCCCCGACGAATAGCGATGTCAGTGCCACCTTGCCGACGCCGACTCCGCAATCCTCGAATAACTGCCGCCGTGTGCGCTGGGCAAGAAGGTTTCGATTGAGATCCACGAGACTATTCCTTCACTGGCGGGTCACGAACTCGTCGAGGTTAATCATGACACGCGCCGCGGCCGTCCAGGCCGCGTCCGGCGCCGAATCCGCTCCCGCCTTTTCGACCGCCTCCGGGTCCGTCGCGAATTCATCCGTCATGCGAGCGATGAAGCGGTTCAGCCGCGCCTGCTCGGCCTCGGTCGGGAGCCGTGCCAAGCAAATTTCAAAGGCGGTTTGGATTTGTTCGGCACGGCTCCTCGCAGCATCGCGGACCCGTTCGGCCAGAGCGACGGCAAACTCTGTTTGGGATTCGTCGTTCAGTAGGGTAAGCGCTTGCAGCGGGGTGTTGGAGCGGTTGCGCCGCGTAACGCTTTCCTGGGCAATCGGAGCGTCGAACAGCACGAGGCTTGGATGCGCCGCCGACCGACTGAAGAAGGTGTACATCCCCCGACGGTATCGATTCGGCCCGTCGTCGGCCTTCCACCTTTTGTCGACCTGGGTGAACTGGCCTGCGCCCGCTGGTTGCGGCGGATAGACGCTCGGACCACCGACTCTGGCTTCAAACAGGCCAGATGCCGATAGAGCGGCGTCGCGGACGACCTCCGCTTCCAGTCGCAAGCGGTTCTGCCGGGCCAGTAGGCGGTTGCTTGGATCGACCTGAGCCGCGTCAGCACGGTAGTGCGATGCCTGGCGGTAAGTGGCTGAGTTGAGGATCAGGCGGTGCATGTCCTTGAGGTTCCAGTCGCGCCGCACGATCTCCGAAGCCAGCCAGTCCAGCATTTCCGGATGGCTGGGAGGAGTGCCTTGGGACCCGAAATCGTTCTCGGTCTCGACGATCCCCAAGCCGAAGTAGCGCTGCCAGATACGGTTCATGGTGACCCGCGGAGTCAGCGGCTGCGAGTCTGAGACGAGCCAGCGCGCCAAGCCGAGCCGGTTCCTCGGCGCGGTGTCGGGAAACGGCGGGAGCACTGCGAGGGTGCCCGGTTCCACAGCCTCGCCGCGGCGAGTGAAGTCCCCCTGGACATGGACGAATGAGTCGCGTGGCTCGCTCAAGTCTCGCATCACCATGGTCCATTCGATTCTCGGGATCGAGCGTTGGATGGATCCAATGTCGCTGGACTTTTGCTTGAACTCCTCGACATGTTTCACCAAGACGCGGCGCAAAACCTGGTTCTGGATTGACGATCGCTGGTCCGGAGGAATGCTGATGATATGGCGGGCCCGTTCGATCCCCTCGTCGTCGCCGGGTGGGAACCGGTCGTTCCAATTCGCCTCCAGAGTGGCCTGCAGAGCGTCCACTTCACTCTCAAGCTGATCGATCTTCGCCCTCAGCGAGTCTCGTTTCGCAAGTACGTCCGGCTCCCCGAATTCCAGGATCGGTTCCATCATGCGGCTGCGCCCCACGGACTCCTCGAGGTTGCCGCCGAGTTCGTCCACGTTATTGAAGAACGCGAACACTTGGTAGAACTCCTTCTGGGAGATTGGGTCGAACTTGTGATCGTGGCAACGCGCGCAGCCGAGAGTCAGGCCCAGGAACGCCACGCCCGTGGTGCTCACCCGATCAACGACAGCTTCGACGCGGTATTGCTCGAAGTCGATGCCGCCTTCTTGGTTGATCATCGTGTTGCGATGGAGGCCAGTGGCGATTCGCTGGCTGTCGGTCGCATTCGGCAGCAGGTCGCCCGCAACTTGCTCGATCACGAACCGGTCGAATGGCATGTTTTCGTTCAGAGCGTTGATCACCCAGTCCCGATAGCGCCAGATCGAGCGCGGCCCGTCAATGGAATAGCCGTTCGTATCGGCGTAGCGAGCGATGTCGAGCCAGTGCCGGCCCCAGCGCTCGCCGTAGTGCGGTGATTCGAGCAACCGCTCGACCAGGCGCCCGTAGGCACCCGGCTGGTCATCATCGAGAAACGCACGGACATCGCTCGGGTCCGGTAGCAGACCGGTAAGGTCCAAGCTTGCCCTGCGGATCAGGGTCCGGCGGTCAGCGGCGGGCGACGGATCGAGCCCCGCGTCTTCAAGTCTTGCCAGCACAAAGTTGTCGATTGGATTGCGGACCCAATCCGACCCACGTACTTCCGGAGGATCCGGGCGCCGGACTGGCTTGAAGGACCACAAGGTGGCGGCCTCGGCAGGAGCACCGGCAGCCTTGCCCCACGCCGCACCGGCTCGGACCCAGGTACGAAACGCTTCGATCTCCTCCGTGTCCAACGGTCCGGTAGGTGGCATCTGCAACGGCCCGGACTGCTCCAAGGCCGCCAGCAGGAGGCTCTCGTCAGGGCTTCCCGGCACGATGGCCGGGCCGCGCGTGCCGCCCTTCAAGAGCGCTTCGCGCGAGGTCAGGGACAGCCCGCTCGTTTGGACCTGCTCACCGTGGCAGATTTGGCACTTGGTTGCAAGAACAGGGCGGATCTTTTCCTCGAAGTGACGGATTTCGTCGGTTTGCCCCCAAAGGCCGGGAGCGATAAAGACCGCGCTTAGGGTTGCGAGTCGACGGAGCACAGATGACTGTATTGTACGGCGCGGGGTTCCAGATCGGGTGGCTTTTTGCCGGCTCTTGGGGCTTTCCGAGGCTCGGCTACTGCAAGTAGCCGGCGATCACACGCCCGGCTTGGTCGGCGGCCTCCAATTCCAGGCCGGCAACGCCGATGACGTACTTGTTCTTCTGGAACACCAGCGTCGGAGTTTCTCCGTCCAGTCCGTAGAAGCCTCCGAAGTGCGGCACAAACTTCGAATCGGCCAGGATGTCCCTGTAATCCATCGTTAGGAACATGGCCACTTCGTTGTTGCGTCGGAGGGTGAAGAAGACCTCGTATTGCTTGCCGTCCTGCTCGTATACCGCGAGGTTGCCGCCAGGCATGAAGTCCTTTCCACGTAGATTGTCCGGGACCACACTGGCTTCGACCAACCCTGTCTTGTTGAAGAGGTGCGTTTCGTTCTTGACCGCTTCCGTGAGCTTTTCTGCGGGGATCACCGATTTCGATTCCTCCGAACCGGACCCGCAAGCTGTCAGCGCGAGCAAGGTGATAGAGAGTGTCAATCGGATCATGGTGATTCGGCTGCCAGTTGCCGTTCGCATTGTAACGGCTAAACGTCGAGGATGCTTGCGCTTGTGCTTTCCGCATCGGACTCCCCAGCGGATGTCGGCATTTGTTCTAATGGACTGCGAGACACAGTTGAACGCTTCCCGGCGACCGGGAGGCGCGAACCTTCCGAGGGGGGATCATGGCGGATCCATTGCAGTTGCGGAAGTTGAGGGACAACGTCGACGCTTGGAATCAGTGGCGGGAGCGGAACCCGGAGGTGCATGTGAACTTGCGGGGCAGCGATCTCAGCAACACTGACCTTCGCCTTGCCAACCTGCGGGACGCGGACCTCCGCGAAGCCATCCTGATCATGGCGAACCTGACCGGGGCTGACCTGCACGGATCCGATTTGCGGAACGCAAATCTCGTTGGCGCCAGAATGATCGGAGTTGACATTTCGGGTACCGACTTGCGGGGCGCCGACATTCGCACGGCCGAGGACCTGACTCCAGAGCAGATGATGGAGACCCGGTTTGACGCCACCACCGTGCTACCCGAGCCGATGGCGCATCTCGATCACTTGTTGGAGTAAGTTCGCTTTCGGATTGTCACAGGTTCCCGATGACCGCAGCGGTCATCTCGGAACACGTCATCGCTCCGCCGAGATCCCTCGTGCGGCAATCTGGGTCGCGCAGGCTTCTCTCGACGGCGTCGCGGATTGCATCGCCACTAGCTTGGACGCCCAGCCAGTCCAGCATCAACGCGGCGGATAGGATTGTCGCTAGGGGATTCGCGATTCCGTTGCCAGCGATATCCGGTGCGCTGCCGTGGGCCGGCTGGAAGACGGCATACTCGTCGCCGATGTCCGCGGACGGTGCCAGCCCCATGCCGCCGACGATACCGGCAGCGAGGTCGGAGAGAATATCGCCGAACATGTTTTCGGTAACGATGACGTCGAACCGCTCGGGGTGCTGGACCAAGTAGAGGGCAGCCGCGTCGACATAAACCCTCTCGGTTTCGATGTCGGGATACTCCTGAGCAATCTCATCGAACACTTCCCGGAAGAATGCCATGGCAGGCAGCACGTTGGCTTTGTCGACAAGCGTCACCTTGCCCTTGCTCGAAGATGCCTCGGCGAAGGCTGCCCGCACGATGCGCTCTGTTCCGAGGCGAGTGACTCGCATTGCGTTTTCGACGAATTCAGCATCCGGAGCGTGTCGCTCTTTGCGCTCCGCAAACAGTCCCTCCGTGTTTTCGCGGTAGATCACGAAGTCGATGCTGCCGGCAGTTTGTCCCTTGAGCGGGGTCAGCGATTCTTGGTATAGCCGCACGGGTCGGATGCCTTGGTAGAGATCGAGTTGCTCCCGGATGTCGATCTGCGGAGCCATTTCCGTCCCGTTCGGCCAGCGGACCTGCGGAAGGCCCATCGCGCCGAGTAGGATCGCGTCGCATTTGCTTGCATTCGCGAGGGTTTCCGGCGGCAGCGGGTCCCCTGATTGCAGGTACTCCCCGGCACCTACCGAATATGTCTCGAACTCGAAGACCAAGTCGTCCGAGTACGCCTCGACGCCTTCAAGGACTTTGACGGCAGCCTCGGTGACTTCGGGGCCGATGCCATCCCCGGGAAGTAGTGCGATGCGCAGATGGCTCAATTCAGCGTTCCCCTGATCTCGCTATCCTAACCGCATGCAAGCGGGCAGTCTGGATGTCGAGGATGCCGTCCAAGAACTCTGCCATGGTCGTGGCTACATCGTGCTGGCAGATTTCTTCCCGGCTGGGTTGGTTGCTGCCGTCAGGGACGAGATCTACCGATTGGTCGAGCAGGAGCCCAACCGCACCTCCCATTTCTACGGCGACGAGGAGAACCAAGCGCAGGCGCGGGTGTGGAACCTGCCTGCCAAGAGCGATGTATTCCGCCGTCTGTGTGGCGACGACCGTATCCTCGCCATGATGCGGCCGATTCTGGGAGCGGATCTAATGCTGAGCTCCTTTGCCGCCAACGTGCTGCATCCTGGAGCGAAGGCTCAGGAGCCGCACGTGGATTACCCGTATTGGGACCTGCATGCCCGCGACCGCTGGCCACGGGCCCTGAACGCCAGCTACCACCTCGCCGTCGAGTCCGTCATTCCGCTGGACGAGTTCACGGTAGAGAACGGTGCCACCGCTGTCGTGCCCGGCAGCCAAGAGCTTGCGTGCTGGCCGGACCCCGAGGCTTTCGCGGCCCGTCACGTCCGCTTGACAATGCGTCCCGGCAGCCTTCTGCTGTTCCCGGCTCTTCTATGGCATGCAGGCCAGACAAATCATTCCGGAGCCTCCAGAGCTGCACTGCTAGGGTCCTACACGATCAAGTCGGTCAAGCCGATCGAAGACTGGAGCCGCTGCATCGACCGGGACGAGGCGCTGGGCTACGACAAGGCGATGCAAGACCTGCTTGGCCTGCACTATCCCTATCCAGCTGTGATGGACAGGCTTCCGGGGAGAAGCTCGGAAGGGGCGCGCAGCCAGCAGTCCATTCGGGCTGGCGTGGAAGACTAGGTTAATGGCAACTCTCACCCGCCGTGCACTACTCGCAGGCTCCCTGGCCTCTGGCGCCGTCGCATGCAGCGGCCGCCCATCCATGCGCGGGCCCAACATCCTGCTGGCGTATTCGGACGATCAATCTTATCCGCACGCCTCCATCCTGGGCGACGCAGTTGTCCGCACGCCTGCTTTTGACCGAGTGGCGCGGGAAGGGGTGCTGTTCGACCACTCCTACACGGCTTGCCCATCCTGCACTCCTTCGCGCTCGGCCCTGCTCACCGGCCGGCCGATCTGGCGGATCGGCGAAGCCGGCGTCCTGTATGGCACGCTGCCTGCCGAGTATCCGCTGTTCACGCACATTCTCGAGGATGCGGGCTATCACGTAGGCTTCGTCGGCAAGCCGTGGGCTCCCGGCGACTGGCAGGTTGGCGGACTGACGCGTCACCCGCTTTGCAAGGAGTACGCGGCCCGTCTGGAGCCCGACCCGCCGGTAGGGATTGACATTCGTGACTACGCTGCTAACTTCGAGGATTTCCTGGCCGATCGGCCGTCCGAGGCGCCTTTCTTCTTCTTTTTCGGCGCGACCGAACCCCACCGCGACTACGAGCCCGGAATCGGCCAGCGTAGCGGCCTGGATCCGGCTGCCGTAGAAGTTTCCCCCTACCTGCCCGATGCACCTGAGGTGCGCTCGGAACTACTGGACTACTACTACGAGATCGAGCACCTGGACCGCCATCTAAGCCGCATGCTGGACACCTTGGAGCGGATGGGCGAACTTGACAACACGCTGATCGTCGTGACCTCTGACAACGGCATGCCGTTCAGCCGGACCAAGGCCACGCTTTACGATGGCGGCACGCGCATGCCAACTGCCGTGCGATGGGGCGAGCGGGTACCGGGCGGGCGCCGGGTCGATGATTTCGCTAGTCACGTCGATTGGGCACCGACATTCCTTGACGCCGCGGGGATCGAGCCGAATGCCATGCATGACGGTCGCAGTCTCGTTCCACTGCTGCAGGCATCTGGCGAAGGGCAGATCGAACCGGCACGGAACCATGTGATCACGGCAATGGAGCGGCACACCTGGTGCCGTCCGGACGGTGCCACTTATCCGATGCGAGCGATCCGCACGCACGATTACCTGTATATCCGAAACTTCGAGCCCGACCGCTGGCCGACGGGCGGGCCAGAATTCATCTCGTCCAACAAGGCTCCCCACGGGGATATCGATGACGGGCCCTTCAAGGAATTCATGCTGCGTCCAGAGACACGGCGCGATTTCCCAATGGAGTTTGCAGCTGGTTTTGGGAAGCGGCCGCTGGAAGAGCTGTACGATTGCCGCGCTGACCCGCACCAAATGCGAAACCTTGCTGCCGATCCGGCCTACCGGGATATCCGCACGGAGCTATGGTCGAAACTCGAGTCCTCGTTGCGTGAGGGAGGGGATCCCAGGATGGAGGGACGCGACCCGTGGCAGGGCTATGCGTACCGGCAGATCGATGGCTTTGGTGCAACGTACAACCACACGCTCAGCGACGCGGAGCGGGAGACGGCGCGCTCGCGCGGCAAGCACACGGTTGGTCACGCCAAGCCCGAGCCGTAGTCGGTGCTGAGTGCTGCTGCCTTGAGTCGGGGCGATTGGCGGGTCCCGGATTTCAGGATGTCTAGCCACTCTTCGTGGCTGCGCGCCCCAGTCTCCTTTCGAATTCGGGCTAGGGTAAGGCATCCCGTATCAAGCGGATAGCCCGCCTGAACGTAATGAGTTTGCAAAGCGCAAGCTCGAGCCGTAACTCCAGTACAGTGCCGACGCCCATCTCTGCATGCATTGGTACCGGCGTGCTGCCAACAAGCCGACTGTCAGAATGCGAGTACTGAGTCGAATTCTTCGATCGAGTCTTGCAATCCTATCGATGGCATGGGCGCTTGATGGCGCTGATCCGCAGGCTGGTCCGTACCTCCCAGAGGAGCCATTTGACTACTCAGGTATCGTTCTGCCGGACTACTACCGGTCTAGCAACTTTCGCGGCGGACGTCGCACCCGAGCCGCGGCCGTCGACTACGACAACACGCCGGTAAGCAACAGAGCCACAAACGAGGGTGCCACGTTAGGGCGCGTCTTGTTCTACGACAAGACCCTCAGCGCAAACGGCACGATTTCGTGTTCTTCGTGCCATTTGCAAGAGCATGGATTCGCGGATCCAGAGCCACTGAGCACAGGCTTTTCGGGCGGTCTCACGCGACGCCACTCAATGAGTCTCACGAACGCGAGGTTTTACGGGGCAGGGAAGTTCTTCTGGGACGAACGCGCGATGACGCTGGAGGATCAGGTGCTGATGCCGTTTCAAGATCCGGTCGAAATGGGATTGACGCTGGATCAACTCGAGACCTTGGTGCGGTCGCAACCCTACTACCCAGCCCTGTTCGAGGCTGCGTTCGGATCGCCAATGGTCGATTCGGACCGGATCTCAAGAGCCTTGGCGCAGTTCGTGCGCAGCATTGTCAGCTTCAATTCCAAGTACGACCGTGGGCGGAGCCAAGTCGCCAGCCCGCAGACCGATTTTCCAAACTTCAGCACTCTGGAAAATGAAGGGAAGCGGATCTTCATGACGAATGGAGGAGTCGGCAGGGCGCCGTGCACGGTCTGCCACAATAGCGAATCCTTTTCTTTGCTTAGTCCCGGCGGCGGCCGGGGTAGACCTACGGGCGCGTCCAACAACGGACTGGATGCCATCTCGGTCGCCGACCGGGGCGTTGCCGAGACGACCAACAATGGTCGGGATACAGGTAACTTCAAGTCGCCCTCGCTCCGGAATGTGGGCGTGAGCGCTCCGTACAGGCACGATGGCCGGTTCGCAACGCTAGAGCAGGTAGTCGATCACTACAGCTCGGGCATGAAGCCTCATCCCAACCTGTCCAGGGCATTGCGCACGTTCACAGGGAAACCCGAGCATTACAATTTCTCGACGCAAGAAAAGGCGGCGCTGGTCGCCTTTTTGCACACACTGACCGACGACGCACTACTGACCGACGCGAAGTTCTCGGATCCGTTCATTGATCTGGAATTGCCAGTGATCACTCAAGTGCTCAACAGCGCGACTAATCGTCGTCCGATTGCCGATCAGACATGGGTGGCGATCACCGGTCGCAATCTCGCCGAATCGAGACTGGCCTGGACAGGTTCTACTTCCGGGAGCGCCGAAATCCCAGACAGTCTGGGAGGGGTCAGCGTCACCATCAATGCAGTGCGCGCTCCTATCGGATCGGTTAGCCCCTCGCGAATCCTGGTGCTCGCACCGACAGGCACCTTGGCGGGCGAGGTAGACGTCCAAGTGACCAACTCGCAAGGCAGCAGCAATGTCAAGACGACCGTCAAACAGGGAGTTTTACCTGCGCTTTCGCAATCCAGCACCTCTGGCAGCCAGCGAGGCCCGGAAGCGGCGCCCACTTGGATTGGATCTATTCGAGACTGGTTTTTCCGCGTCGCCGTACCTCGCGCTGGTCTACAGCGATGGTTCCCCCGCCGGGCGAGGAGGAACCCTCCAACGGCCGCGCACTAGTGCGACTAAGTCGGCGGCGCATCTATGAGCTCTGGCACTTGAGCGGCGCCAATCCTCTCAGCGATAGTCGATGGCCAAGCGCTCAGCCGGCCCATGCGGCTCGCTGCACTATGGAAGTTAGGTTTGAGGGTGTGCAAGAGTTAGACGGAATTGCCGGTACGAGGCCCATGGGCCGTACCGGTTGGGCGTAATCGGCCCCCAGTCGCTACGGGTGGGTCTTGCCCGAGTGTGGACGTTGCTGGCATCCCGTCGAAATGTGCGGTCTATGCCACAGTGCAGCGGTGACCGAACTCCTTCCGGCGAAATCGAAGCCCACCGACCGGCAGAGCACAAATCGATATCGACCTAAGCCCGCCCTGTGAGCAGTCGCAGCGACTCCTAATGCAGCCGCCCTATCCCATGTTCCTGATGGAGCCGAACTCCGTCCGGAAATCGATTCGCCGGCCCCCCCCCTATTTGCCATTGGAGGTCCGGAACCGCATTTGACAGCAGGTTCGCGTCGAGTTCGTCGCCTATCCCGAGCGGTTCTCTTGGCTGCTGCGTGCCGATCACGAAGGCGGGGCTCACGGTACTGAACTCAGTCATCACGGACCGCCGCGCATTGCGCCGCAAGGCCCCTCGAATCAGGGACAGGTTGCAATCTACTGCAATCTCCTATCGGGTGATCTGGCAAGAGCTGGCGCGCTTGGAAAAAATGACGAAACCCGCCATCGCTGCCTGACCGCTTAGCAGCCTGTGGTTATAGTGGCTCTTTCGCCGACCGAGCCAGTCGGCGGCACTGAGGGGTTCTTCAACGGCTTACACGAGTTCCGGGACGAGTTCCGGGCAATTTCCGCGGCTGAGCCCCAATAGGCCCCCAATCGCGCTCAGAAGGCCGCTATGGGCGGTTCCGAATGGCAAATAAAAGACGAAAGCCTGGTTGCCCGCCGACTGCCGCCCTTGTCCCTGCAGGGTGCGGGGCGTACCGATCCCCGTGACCGACCTCATCAGCACCCCCAGGTTGAACCCGCAGGCATGCACCAATAACCGCTTGCGAATGTTCGCCCGCCCCCGCAAGTGCAGCCGCCGCATCCCGCCGGTCTCGTACATGTGCGCCAGCGACCGTTCCACCTTCTCCGTCCGCAGCTTCTGCAGGCACTTGCCCTCTGGGCTCGCCACCCGCTCCCGGTTCGCTTTCACGACCCGCTCCGCCTCCGGCTTCCCCTCGAAATCCCGCTGCGCCCGCTACGGCTCCGGGATGTGCGCTTCCGGCCCCGCCTCGTCGAGTGCCAGCAACACCGCGTCACTGTGGTAGCCCTTGTCCGCCACCACCTGCTCCGGCGCCTCCGCTTGCGCCGCCTCGACTGCTTCCAGCGTCGCCCCCAGCGTCGCTGTGTCCCCCAGGTCCGCCGCTTGCAGCGTCGCCCCCACCAACGCCCCGCTCTCCACATCCACCGCGTGCTCCGCCTTGTGCGCTAAGTGCGTCGTGCCGTCCTTCATCTTCGCCACCCGCGCGTCCGGGTCCGTCGGCGACTCCCACTCCTGGTTGGACAGCGTCTTGCCCTTCCGCTTGCGGTCGAATGCCGCCAATTCCGCCAACGTCGGCGTCGGCACCCCCGAGGCCGCCGCCAGCCCCTCCACGAACTCCCGGTACGCCTGCTTGCTGTCCTTGCGCTGCAAGGTCCGCAACGCCGCGTTCGCGAACAGCATCGTCGCGTCCACCGCCACTGTCCGCCCGTTGGCCAGACCGGCCTCGCGCAGCCGCTGCAGCACCCACCCGAACACCTGCTCGTGCGTCTCGAGACTGATCCGCCGCCGCGTCCGCGAGATCGTCGAGTGGTCCGGCGGGCGCTGCTGCAACTCGTAGCCGAGGAACGCCCGCAGGCCGAGCGAGTCGCTCACAGTCAGGGCGATGCCGCGCTCGGAATCGATGCCCAGCAGGTAGCCCAGCATCAGCAGCCGGAAGTACACGCCGGGGGCCAGCGAGGGACGCCCGAGCCGCTCGGCATAGAAGGGCCGGCACAGCGTCTCGACCTGCGTGTCGAAGCCCATCGTGGCGAGCAACTCGTTCAGCTTGTCGAAGAACGGAGCGGTCGGGGCCTTGGGCAGTTGATCCTGCGAAACAAACAGCGCGATCTGCCCGGGAGTGCGAGTACCCATCGCCATGACCACTATTTTAGCGACTTCTATTGGGAATTTGCTGGTATTTTGATTGAGTGACTTTTACCACAGGCTGTTAGGGCTATCCTATAGGCGCAATTGAGGGAAATCATGATCAAGCTAGCTTCTTCCATCCTGATCCCGGTGGCTCTCGGAGTTCCGATTGAGCTGTTTGCCCAGTCCGATGTGGCGTTGCAGCCGTTGGCCCAGCAGACGCGCCGGCTAGAGCAGGCATTGGTCTATCTCGGCCAGCCTCTATCGCCTGAGGCTGCCCAGGCGATCAACAGCGCTGTGGGGCTGGAGGACGAGCGCTCAGCCGTACAACGCATCCAGAGCGTCTTGGACGAGTTGGTCCTCGTAGAAGTCGAGATCAACCCCGAGAGCCGGGTCAAGCTCAGGCAAGGAATGGCCCGTCCCGATTTGGTCGAGCGGGGCACTCGCCTTTTCCTGGTCAAGGTCCTCAACCAAGCCGGCGTCACGGCGCCGCTACGGGTGTTTAGCCCGAACAGCGGACCGACATCCTTGCGTTCCAGGGGCGAGCACGAGCCCGCCATGGTGCTAGACAAAGCGGATGTTCGAGAGCGCTGGGCCGACATCTCGATATACAGCGACCCGCCGATGGCGCCGCGCCTGAGTGGCCTGCCGGTTGAGTACGAGATCTTGCAGGTTTACAGCCGGGACACCGGCCAGCGCTCCGCCAAGATCGCCATGGATGTCGGGCAGGGCACCCAGGACATCGGGTTCCGCAACGACATCCTGGTGGCCTTTAACATCGCACCGACGCGTTCGATCCCGTTGCGGGTCCGGGACGAGAACGGCGAAACCGGCGTTGCCGCCTTCCTCATCAAGGATCGGCAGGGCAGGGTGTATCCCAACCCGTCCAAGCGGCTCGAGCCAGACTTCCCGTTTCAGCAGCATGTCTACCGTTTCGATGGCGAGGACATCCGCCTGCCTGCCGGCTACTACACCGTTGCCTACGGAGGGGGGCCGGAGTTCCACACCCGGACCAAGGAATTCCCGATCGACGCCGAGAGCCCCACTGAGATCGCGGTGCAATTGCAGCGTTGGATCGATCCCGCGAAGTACGGATGGTGGTCTGGAGACCATCATGTACATGCCTCGGGCTGCGCGCACTACAAGAACCCGACCGAGGGCGTGGGCCCGTTGGCCATGCTGCGCCAGATCCTCGGCGAGAATCTCAACATCGGCGCAGTGTTGACCTGGGGGCCGTCTTGGTACTACCAGAAGCAGTTCTTCTCGAGCATGGACCACCCGCTGTCCAAGAACCGGAGGGTCATGCACTACGATGTCGAGGTTTCCGGTTTTCCATCGAGCCACACCGGACACCTGGTCCTTCTAGGCCTGAAGGAGGATGACTATCCCGGCACCACTCGGATCGAGGAATGGCCTTCGTGGGACTTGCCCGTCCTGCAGTGGGCGAAGTCGCAAGGTGCCGTGACCGGCTTCTCTCATTCGGGATGGGGTCTGCAAGTCAGTTCCGAAACGTTGCCGAGCTACGAAATGCCGGGCTTCGATGGCATTGGGGCCAATGAGTACATCGTTGACGTCACGCACAATGGCGCAATCGATTTCATCTCTGCTGTGGACACGCCGTACATATGGGAGATGAATATCTGGTACCACACACTGAACGTTGGATTCCGGACTCGGATTTCGGGAGAGACCGATTTCCCGTGCATCTACCAAGAGCGGGTCGGACTGGGTCGCAGCTACGTCAAGCTGGACGAGCTCTCTTACCCCGGGTGGGTCCAGGGGATCCGAAAAGGCGCCGCCTACGTCAGTGACGGCAAGAGCCATCTCATGGATTTCGAAGTCGGCGGAGTGCCTCTGGGTTCAGGGAATCCCGACCTGGAGCTGGAGGCTGGCCAGGAAGTCCGAGTGCGTGTCAAGGCCGCTGCGATGCTCCCTCGGCACCCCGACCCGAAGTTTGACGGGCTGCGGTCGGACGAGAAGCCGTACTGGGACGTGGAGCGAGCGCGCATTCGCGGAACGCGCGAAGTGCCAGTCGAACTCATTGTCAATGGACGGGTCGAGGATGCCGCGCCGATCCTGGCGGACGGCAAGGTCCACGAACTCGAGTTCGCGGTCAAGCCCCGGCGCAGTTCATGGATCGCCCTGCGCATTCCGATGTCGTCGCACACCAATCCGATCTTCGTGACGCTCGACGACAAACCTATCCGCGCGTCGCGCCGGAGCGCCGAGTGGTGCCTCGCGGCGGTGGACCAGTGCTGGACCCAGAAAGCTCCTCGAATCCGCGACTCGGAGCGGGAAGACGCACGCGCTGCGTACGAGCACGCGAGGGCCACCTATCGGCGCCTCATCATGGAGTCGCCCGTACTCTGATGCTCACTTGCTCGTTCCGGCTTCTTGCCTTGCTCTATCACGGGCGATTACAGAGCCGTAGATGATCCAGACCTGAGCGGCAACCAAGATTGACCTGTCAGAACCCGAATCGTTTTCCAAGACGACGAGCAAGGTTGCGGACCGGACTAACTCAGCTCACGGAATCGAGTAACGAGCAGGGTACGCGAGCGCTCATCTCCTAGCGCGCTCCCCGGAGACCCCGGGGAATCAGGCAGCCGCTGTCGCACCACTGTCCTGCTGCAGTTGCTCGCGGTCGTAGGCAGCTTGCAGCCGGAGCCAGAAAGAGGCGGTGGACCACCCCCCGGCCTCCAGTTGCCCGGCGAGTTCCGGCGAGATGGCGCAGCATCCGTCGAGGACACGCTGCAACGTAGCGGTTTCCACGCCGAGCCGACGAGCGGCTTCAGCCGTGTCGGCGCCCTCCAGCCACCATTCGCGCATGACCGCGCCGGGATGTTCTAGGTCTCGCATCGGTCCCATACTGGCCTCCTACCTCCGCTTACGCTCCCCATGGTAGTCCACGAGATCGACCTCGCGGGCGGAACCGTCCTTGAAACGGAAGACGATCCGCCAGTTTGCGCTGATCCGCAGCGACCAGTGCCCGGCCCAAGGACCGACGCTTAGAGGCTTGGCCCGCATCACGCCGCGCAGGTCTGCGGCGTGCTCAGCGGCATCGAGCAGTTGCAGGGCCCTGCGGATCCGGTTGAGATGCTGCTGGGGAAGTCTGCTGCCGTCTTGCCTCTCGAACAGGCGCTTCAGGCCAGAATGTCGGATCGAGCGAATCACGCCGTCTCCTGGGAACGCCGTCCGGGGTGCCGCACGTGGACCTTCCCAGACTCGGATAGGGATGAGCTAGCTAGGACAATCGATGAGTCCGGTGACGGTACCATGCCCAGCAACTAGGAAGACACGCCATGGTGCGTGCTCGATGAGCTAACTGACCTGCCATTAGTCTACCAAGTCGCCGGGTCTTGACCTCCTTTCTTGACCTCCTTTCTAGTCCAAAGCTCCAGCTTCCGTAGAGCGCTCTTGAGACGCGCAAGTTGCTCAGGCAGAGGCAGTTCCGGTCTTGGCTGGAAGCCTCGCACAGGTCACGCTACTGGGTAGGATATTTCGCGGGCGCGGCTGCAGCAGGTCCAACACACGATGCTGCAAGGTGCCCGGCTCGGCAAGCAGCCAGACTTTCGCATGCTCGTTCTCGAGGTCCCGCAACCGAACGCCTGCCCGTGGTAGCCCGCCCTCAGCAAGGCTGGCTGAATCGAGTCCTCGGTGGTGTTTGCACCGTACTCGGGGATTCCGACCGTCGAGCCAGCCACTGCAGGTGCTTCGGGTACAATCGGCCCGCCATGGCACGAACCGACTTCCTTCCTTGCAGCCTCGCGCTCTTCGCGTTGACGGCGGCAGCGCAGACCGAGCCGCCGGAGCCGGCCGCTGCTGCCCAGCGCTGTCGCGACTTGATCCTGAACAATCGCGTGACGCTCATCTATGCCGATGTGCGAACCGCAGCCGAGCCGGTTCCCGCTCACTGTTACGTGAAGGGGATCATCGGAGGATCCGTTACATTCCACGTACAGTTGCCTTTTCCTCAAGCCTGGAACGGGCGCCTCGTGCATCGCGGCGACGGCGGAGCGGACGGGGATCTTGATTTCAGCGACAGCCTCGTTGCCGAGCGGTACGCGGTGGTCAACAGCAACACCGGCCATGATGTTGGTGCCACCGGCGACCAGTGGGCATTTCGGGATGACCGCGCCGAGGAGGATTTTGCCTACCGGGCGGTGCACTTTGCAACCAATGCGGCAAAAACGGTGGTGCGGTCGTATTACGGCAAGCCGCAGGATTATGCCTACCACTTCGGCTGCTCAAGCGGCGGCCGTCAAGGACTGCTGGCAGCGCAGCTCTTCCCGTACGATTTCGAAGGGATCATCGCCGGTGCTCCCGGACATCGCCGCGTCGCCCGGAGGGTGTACCGGCTGAGTACCCAGAAGCAGCTGTTCGCAGACGACTTTGCCGCGAACCTGGCATTCGACGCCGACAGGGACGGGAAGCAAGAGAGCTTGGGGAAGGTCGATCTGCTTGCCGACGCCGTGCTTGACAGGTGCGATGCTGCGGATGGCATCAGAGACGGAATCATTGAACCTCCATTCTGCAAGTTCGATCCTCGTACCGACCTGCCAGTCTGCCCGGAGGGGACCGACAGGGAAGACTGCTTGACCCTGCGGCAGATCGAATCGGTCGAGCGCCTCTACGACGGCGTCCGCAAGAGCTCCGGCGAGCTGGTTTATCCCGGTGTTCCCCTTGGGACCGAACCCCAGTGGCCGCGCCTGTTGATCCCGTACGTTGGCAATCACTTCGTCTCCAGCGCCCTGCGTACGGGCTCCGCACTGGCTTATACCTTCTATCGAGAGGACCCCGGGCTGTTACTGCCGGACCTGGCCGACACCGCTTACGAATTGGCGAAAGACGCGGACTTGCCCGAGTGGGCATGGTGGGAATTTGAAACCGACCATTTCGGATCGACCTTGATGTCGGATGTCGTCGGTCTTACCAGCGGGACCGATGCGAACATCGAACGCTTCCTTCTCCGTAACCGAGGCAAGCTCCTGATGTATCACGGCTGGGCGGATGGCGTCATTCCGCCCGAACCGACTCTCGAGTACCACGCCGATGTCGTAGAGACGGTGTTCGATGGCGATACGGACGAGGCCGGACAACACATGCGCCTGTTCATGGCACCGGGCATGGCGCACTGCCGGGGAGGGGTCGGGCCGAACGAGGCTGACTACCTGAGAACTCTCGACACCTGGGTGAGTTCAGGCGTTGCCCCGGAAACGATTCTGGCTCGGCACAGGACCGACGGGAAAGTGGACAACGAGCGTCCGTTATGCCCGCATCCGAAGCGCGCGGTCTACATCGGGCCGGCCGAACACGTCAATGATCCAGGGCATTGGACTGCCGCGAACTTCAAGTGTCAGCAGTGAGTCCGAGGGGAGGCCCCAAGGGGCGGCCTGAGAGATTCACAGCGGGGTCGTTGCCAGCTTGCCCTTCCCATTCGTGCTCGCTGACCGGCAGGCCGACGCCAATGCGATCGAGCCCAAAGCGCTTCCTCCTCGATCCGATGGAGTGCCTTTCGCTTCAGGGTGGGAGGTGTGGCAGCAGGCGAAGCGGCCCGTCCCTCTCCAGGCGCTCTCGGATACGATGAGGCATGCCCAACCCTAGAGCTAAAGCACTGATTCTTGCTGCCAGCCTGCTCATTGTCCTGAGTGGATGCCAGCCCGCTGGCGTCCAAGATCTGGTTTCCGGGGTTCCCGAAGCCGTATCGGTCTCGTCCGAGCGCCTGGAACGCCTCGACGCGGCGATGCAGGAGTACGTTGGCGACGACCGTCTGGCCGGCGCGGTCGTGCTGGTTGCTCGAAGGGGTCAGGTGGTCTATCACAAGGCGTTTGGAAAACTCGACATGGAGTCGGGCGCAGCAATGCAGAACGATTCCATTTTCCGTATCGCCTCGCAGACCAAGGCGCTGGTCAGCGCCGGGGTCATGGCAGTGCAAGAGCAAGGCAAGCTTCTCATCGGTGATCGCCTCTCAAAGCATCTTCCCGAATTCGAGGAAACCACCGTGGCTGTCAAGAATGACGAGGGCGGATACGACGTCGTGCCGAGCAGTCGTCCGATCCAGCTGCGGGACTTGCTCACACACACAGCGGGCATCAGCTATGGCAGCGGCCCGGCGGAGGACCAGTGGGCTGATGCCGGCATTCAAGGCTGGTACTTCGCCGACCGCAGCGAGCCGGTAGGGGAGACCGTGGCCAGAATGGCGGCGCTCCCGTTTGATGCGCAACCCGGGGAGCGTTGGGTCTACGGCTACAACACCGACATCTTGGGCGCAGTTGTGGAACGTGTCAGCGGCCAGCCCTTGGATGCGTTTCTCCGCGAGACGATTCTGGAACCGCTGGGCATGGACGACACTCACTTCTACCTGCCGGAGAGCAAGGCCGATCGGCTTGCAACGGTCTACTCCACCGCAGAGAGTGGTCTCGAGCGCGCTCCGGATCCTGGGCACATGGTCGGACAGGGGCAGTACCTCAACGGCCCTCGCGTCAGCTTTTCCGGAGGAGCCGGACTCCTTTCGACTGCCCATGACTATGCGAGCTTCCTGCAGATGATGCTCAACGGCGGCACGCTCAATGGTCGGCGCATTCTGAGCCGGAAGAGCGTCGAACTGATGACCGTTGACCACCTACATGAGATTGAGTTCCGGCCAGGCCAGGGCTTTGGGCTGGGCTTTTACGTTGTCAAAGACGTCGGAGCGCGAGGTATTCCCGGGACGGATGGGGAATTCGGATGGGGCGGCGCCTATCACTCGACCTACTGGGTCGACCCAGGTGAGGAGCTGGTCGTCGTGTACTTGACGCAGCTCTTGCCAGCCGCCGGTGTTGACGACCATGCGAAGCTTCGGGCCATCGTTTACCAGTCGCTCGATGACTAGCAGTTCTTCAAGCGCTCGAAACTCGAACTCAGGGTCCTGCTGGACCCTGTCGGCTGGCGCGGGTGATAGGAAACCGCCAGGCCGCTCGCCTTGAGCCAGTCCGGGCACGGCGACCGATACCTAAATACGGCCTGAAGCGAGCTGGTACAGGTTTGCGGTGCACTCTTCCAGCGCTTCCTTGAGCAGCGGATACGGCTTGCCATACCCGTCGAGCAAGCCGGAGTGCTGCCGGTCCTGTTTCCGCGGAATCCGATTCGACGCGTCGATCAAGCCGCAGTAGTGCCAGCCAACGAATTCCGGACGCGAGAACGCGCTACGGAAGAACTCGACCGTCCAGTCGGCTCGCTGCTCGAGACTGTCGGCCACCGGTCCGTACGGTCGCGGCATGCTGTCGGTAATCATCGTGTAGGCAGAGTCGCCATTGACTACCGGCTTGTCGACCAGCTCCGACCAGCGATCCAGGCCAGGTCTCTGGACCTCGTATCGAGCGTACATCTGATAGAACACGACGTCAGTGAACTGGCTTGTGACCGGCAGCACCGTATCCAGCGCATCGGTATTGGCGTTGATCTTGTCGCCGAAGAACAGATGATTCGAATCGTGGCGGCGAATGGCGTCTCGCGCCGTCTGGTAGTACTTGGCGACGACCCGCTTCAGGAATTCGACATTGTCACGGGTCTCGTTGGCGTTCGAGAGATCCGTTCTCGGCCGCCAGTCCACGGCGGTTGCGAGTGCGTCGAAGGAGTCGAAGTGCGTGGCGTAGGTCGCGTTGAGTTCCCGAATATCCGCGCGATAGACATCTCTCATCGTGTCGACGTAAGCTATCTTCCCCGGAGCTTGCCCCTGCAGGTTTCGCAACCGGCGTGGCCAGCCGATCCGAGACTTCCGCCGGGCTCCGCCAATGACGTCGGGGCGTTCGCGGCAATCCCCCTCCGTGAACAGCGGGCAGTCGGTCATCGCATAGCCGAGCAGGAACGGATCGTCCCTGGCGGGTGCGGCTAGCTCGGCTGCCATTCGATCGCACTTGCGCACAAATTCGTCGGCAAAGACGTCCAAGAAATTCTCGTCGGGAATCTCGGTCTGCCAATGCGGGATGTCGACGAAATGAATCGACTGCATATACGGCATCGACGGCTTCGGGCTGTTCGCGACTCCCAGAGATGCATGGACTCCCACGGTATTAAAGCCGTACTCGCGGCATGTCTGCAGGAACCAGGTCTTGAGCGCCTTTCGAAAGCCGGGGCCGTTCAGGTCTTTCAGTCCTAGCCGTGCCTTCCAGGCCTCGCGGTTGTAATCCTGATTCCACAAGTCGGGATGCAAGTGATTGATCCCGAAACTCAGGAAGGCGTTCCCTTCGGGGCTCACCAGCCACCACCGGCCGTCGTGCTCAACGCGGAAGAAACCGGTCGCTTCGAACTTCTTGCCGGTCCAGCCGCCGAAGTGATCCAACTCGTCGCCTAGGGCCGCGCCGCTCGCTGACATCCGCCGGATGAACGGATGGCTGATGGCGGTCGTCATTGCGCCGCGGAGGATGTCACGTCGGTTCATCGTCGTCGATCTCTGCTGGAGACAGTCGCCCGATGTTCCCCGTAACAGCATCGTGCGAAACAAGGTAGCACGAGGCCCGGATGGCTCGTGGGCGTTCTGCGATAACGCCATTCTCGTCTAGCTGGCGAGTCGGCTGGACAATTCCTCAACGCAGATCAGCCTTCTCGGGGCGCCTTCTGCCTGACCGTCCCTGCCGCCGCTGTGAGTGGCGTCTACTCATGACTGTCGACGGTGCCCGCATCCAGCCTGACGTCGATTCCGATACCACGGTGCGCCAGTTGCGAACAGCGTCCGGCGAGATCACAGCAGCTTCGTCGAATCCAGCAAGATCGTGACAGGACCTTCATTGACGAGCGAGACCTGCATGTCCGCCCTGAACTCCCCCGTGGCGACGTTCACTCCCGCTGCCGTCAGCAACTCGACATACTTCTCGTAGAGCGCCTCGGCCAGTTCGGGACCGGCGGCGCTGTCGAAGCTCGGGCGCAGTCCACGCCGGACATCGCCGTACAGAGTGAACTGCGATACCACCAGGACAGCTCCCCCAACGTCCTGGACGGACTGGGTCATGCGACCGTCCGAGCCTTCGAAGATTCGCAGCCCGACCGTCTTGCTGGCGAGGTAGGCGGCGTCCTTGGCGGTATCCGCGAGCCCGACCCCCAGGAAGACTAGCAGGCCGTTTGCGATGCTTCCCGTGCAGTGCCCGTTGACGGTTACTTGTGCTGAGCCCACGCGTTGGATGACGGCACGCAAGAAGCGACCATTGTACCGGTCGTTTGATCCGAGCGGAGCTCGGGGCTCAGCGTCAACCCACGATTCAAGGGGCTTTCACTTACCCTCGCGCCCTGCTAGATCCTGACCGTAGCAGCGCGGTCACACTCGATCATCCTAGTCCGCGCGGATCTTCCCCAACTGCCGCGTTGCGCCCACGATCGAGGTGCCCATCCAGTCGTCATTGGTTGCACAAAGCCGCCTCGAAGTCGGGGCACGTGCGCTTGGGCCAAGGCACTAGATTGGAGGAAACCGGTCGCGCACGTCGAGGTCGGGTATTCTATGTGCCATGCGATTAGGCGTTCTGGCGCTTCTTGCCGCCCTGACCCTCGGTGCCCAAGTGGACCAACGCCGCTTGGACCAGGCGGCTTCCGAACCTCACAACTGGCTGACGTACAACGGGACCTACTACAGCCAGCACCATAGCGGCTTGGAAGGCATTGACCGAGCCAACGTCGCTGATCTCGAATTGCAGTGGGTTTACCAAGCCGCTTCGACTGACAAGTTCCAGACGACTCCGCTGGTGGTCGACGGCCTGATGTATCTCACCGAGCCGCCGAACAAGCTCGTTGCATTGGATCCGACCACAGGGCGCGAGTTCTGGGTCTACGAGCACGAATTGCCAACCCGCATCTATCCCTGTTGCGGCCGCGTGAACCGGGGGCCCGCGATCTGGGGAGACACGCTCTACTGGGGCACGCTCGATGCGAAGCTACTCGCGATTGACGCCAAGACGGGAAGTAAAGTCTGGGAAACGACCGTTGTCGAGGACTACGAGCGGGGCTATGCCTTGACCGTGGCACCGCTTGTAATCGACGGCAAGGTAATCGTCGGCACTGCTGGCGGTGAGTTCGGAATCCGCGGGTACCTGTCTGCATACGATGCTGCCACCGGCGAGGAGGAGTGGCGGTTCTACACGATTCCTGGCCCCGGGGAGCCGGGCCACGAGACATGGGAGAACGACGCTTGGAAGACGGGCGGTGGGTCGATCTGGCTGACCGGATCGTACGACTCCGAGCTAAACCTGACCTACTGGGGCGTGGGCAACCCGGCCCCTGACTGGAATCCGGATGTGCGGCCCGGCGATAACCTCTACACGGATTCCGTAATCGCACTGGATGTCGACTCGGGCAAGCTGGTGTGGCATTTCCAGTTCACCCCCCACGACGAGTGGGACTGGGACGCTGTGCAGATTCCAGTGCTTGCCGACTTGGAGTGGGAAGGCGAGATGCGCAAGCTAATGCTCTGGGGCAACCGCAATGGCTTCTTCTACGTGTTGGACCGCGAAACTGGGGAGTTCCTGCTCGGCAAGCCCTTCGTCAAGCAAACCTGGGCTGCCGGGCTGGACGAGGATGGTCGGCCTGTCAAAGTCCCGGGACGCGGGCCCAGTCGTGAAGGCAGCAAGACCTGGCCCGGCGTTCAAGGTGGGACCAACTGGTATGCACCCTCGTTCAGCCCGGTCACGAAGTTGTTCTACTTGCCAGTCTGGGAAGGGTACTATTCGGTCTACTTCAAGTGGGACCAGCCCTATGAACCCGGTGCCCGCTACCTCGGCGGCACTCCGCGGAGCCCGGTCTCATCAACTTCGCGGCGAAGGTTCATGAACTATACCGAGGAAGACGGTTACGGTGCTGTCCGTGCGCTCGACCCGCTGACAGGGGAGACGGCATGGGAGTTCTCAATGACCGATGTCACCGATTCAGGTCTGCTGACCACCGCGAGCAACGTGCTCTTTTCGGGCAGCAGGGAAGGGCATTTCTACGCGCTCGACGCCACGAATGGCAAGATGCTCTGGCAGCGTTACCTGGGTGGGCAGATCGCCGCCTCGCCGATCACTTACGAATCGGGCGGCAGGCAGTATGTCACGGTTGCCTCGGGTCATGCCGTGTTCACGTTTGCGCTTCCGAAGTAGACGACCGTCTCGATTGAGGATTCTGTTCATGTCAACGCTCCGTTTTTCGCCATTGTTGCCGGTCTCCTTGATGGTGGCCGGGCTGGCCGTCGCATGTTCCGAACAGGAGGGGCCCGCAGTGAAGCACTGGGTTTATTTCGGCACGGGCGCGAGCCATATCTATGTTTCGGCCTTCGACCCGGAAAGCGGCGAATTGGGTGTCGCGCGAGAGGTTGCTGAGATCGGCCGGCCCGGATTCCTGGCCGTTCACCCCAGCGCCGACATTCTTTACGCTGTTGGCCGCGACACCAAGGCGGGCTCGCCGCCGGAAGGATTTGTCGCCGCGTTCCAGATCGACACCGCGACAGGGGATCTGCGGGAACTCAACCGGGCGCCGACGGCAGGCCGAGGCGCTTCGCATGTTGCGGTGAATGCAGGCGCAACCGTCCTTGTCGCGGTGAATTATGGCGATGGCAATACCGTCTCGCTGGCCCTGCAGCCGGACGGAACCATCGCAGGCTTGGTGTCGGACTTGCCGCATTCGGGATCGAGCGTCCATCCGGAGCGGCAGACAGCGCCGCATCCGCATTCGGCCAACTTTACTCCTGACGGCAGCTTCGTGGTCGTGCCCGATCTCGGCACTGACGAATTGGTGTCCTATTCGGTTGATTCTGGCACTGCCCACCTGGCTAGACGACCCGACCCTCAAGTCAAGATGGCGCCCGGATCCGGCCCCCGGCATATGACGTTCCATTCGAACGGTCGCTGGGCTTACGTGATCAATGAATTGGCCTCGACCGTCACGGTGATGGAGTACGGCGCTGGCGAGGGTGCGCTCGAGCCCGTCCAAACGATCAGCACGCTTCCAGAGGGCTACGACGGCCCGGCCAATTCGACCGCCGAGGTGCTGGTTCACCCCAACGGGCAGTTCCTGTACGGATCGAATCGCGGGAGCAATACGATTGCGGTATTCGCGATCGAGCAGTCGACAGGGCGCCTGTCGTTTGTCGAGCTGGAACCAACCGGTGGCGATTGGCCCCGCAATTTCAGACTCTCTCCCGACGGCGGGTTCTTGCTAGCCGCAAACCAGCGATCCGATGACGTTCACGTGTTCCGTGTCGACGCCGAGACGGGAGTCCTGACGCCGACGGGGGCAAGCGTTTCAGTGCTAGGGCCGATGTGTGTGAGGTTCGGTCCAGGCGTGTAGCGCTGGCCGAGCCGCGACCGGAGCGCTGCACTGCCTTTCCTTGGTCGCAATTGCCTGCACACTGTCCCCTTCGCAATCCCGGAAGTGCGCGTCACTCCTTGCCCAGAGCGGTTTCCTGTTCGGATGCGGGTATCGCCGTTGGCTAGGCTTTCCCAAACAAGTCGCGCATCGTTCTTGGCCGCCTGTGAACTGGCTTCATTCGAGTCGGAATGCTAGCGAGGTTGAGAGATGGACACCCACCGGACGAGTATCGACTTCCCACGCGACCGCCATCAACGGTTGCGCGAGGCTGCCACGAGGCGGGGCTGCTCGGCACGTCAGTTGATCCTTGGGAGCATCGAGAGACCAGTGCTCGAAGGGGTCGCGCAGGGACCGGCCCGCCGGTTGTCTCTCGAACCCGCACCGATTTCGTCTCGAGGGCGTGGGTTCGGCCTTTCGGCTGATCAGACTCACGAACTCACTGAGTTTCCCTGACATCAACGTTTGGCCCGCTCTCCCGATCGCAGACCACAGGCGCGGGTTTCCTGCCCTGGATTGGTGGCCGGCAGGCCAGTCTGACCAGAGCGCATTCTTGCACTTGACCCAGGTCCGCGTCCTCCGCGTTCTGACTACGGCCGCGTTAGCTCCGACTCTACGTTCGTACCCGGAGCATGAGGTAAGTGCCGCTGATAGCGAACAGCAGGCAGGGAGCCCATGCTGCCACCGGCGGCTGCAGCTGGCCGGTGCGGCCCAGTTGCTCGGCGAGCGCGTTGGACGCGTAGTAGGTGACGATCACTCCCAGCCCGAAACACACGGGCCACATCGTGCCCCGCGCGCCCATCTGCATCGCGAATGGAATCGCCAGCAGCGCCATCGAGAACGCGAAGATTGGGAAGGCGAGCTTCTTGTGCATCCGTACTTGCAGGCGGATCGTGTCGAATCCGCTCTGCGTCAGGTCCACAATGTATGCCTGCAGCTGTGCCAGGTTCATTTGCTGGTCGTTGCGGTCGCGTTTCAAGAAGTAGTCCGGGGGCTCGAAGATACTCGGGAACGCTCTTTCCTGGAAGGTCTCGAAAGTCGTCGTCTCAATGCCGTCGAATTCACGCACCCATCCGTTCTCGAATACCCAGGTGTCATTCGACGCGTCCCAGCGGGACCGCTGGGCGTGAATGTGGCGGCGCAGTTCGAACGGTTCGCGCCGCAGGTCGTAGACGCTGATGCCTGAAAAGACCTTGGCGCTCGAATCGAACGCGCGGTGGTAGAAGATGCGGTCCCGCAAGCCGAATGTCCATTGCCGGTCAGGCCTTAGGTAGGTCCTCGGGGGACGGCCCTTGATTTCGTCCCGCAACGCGTCCTGACGCCGGTTCGCTTCCGGGAGGTACGACTCCTCCAAGGCGAAAAGGCCTCCGCTGAGGCCGGCCGACACCACTAGAACCGGCAGCGCCAGTCGGTATAGGCTAACGCCGCATGCGCGGAATGCCGTGAGTTCGTGCTGTCTCGCGAGGAGTCCGAAACACACCAGCGTCGCAAACATCACCGCCAAGGGTGCGGTGTTGTAGATCAAGAACGGAGTGAGGTAGTAGAGGTACGGAACGAACCGCCCGACGCGGTCGCGGGCGAGCATGTCGTTTAACAATTCGAAGAAAGAGAAAACGTACCAGATTGCGATGAACGCGACCAGGAAGACTGCTAGATAGAAGAGAAACTTGCGCAGCACATATCGGTCAACCACCGGAACTAGCAGGTTGATCGGGCCGCGAATTAGACTGCCGTTCTGCCCGCTACTGCCGGTCGGGAGCGATTTCTTCAATCGACGGAACTTCTTGACCGACCACGCTAGCCACCTTGTTGGGGAGGACTGCCGCTGGCCTTGCACGGGAACATCGATCCGGCGCAGGAGTAGCGCGCCGAGAATCGCGAACGCTCCGTTGGCGGACCATGCTGCAATTTCGGGCGGTACTACCGATTGCTCGGCCAAAGCCGTCCCTGCGAGGGAGATCATCCAATAGGCGAAGCAAAGCAGCATTGCTAGCACGACTCCCGCCGATCTTCCGGTGTGACGGGCCGACACGACCAGCGGCAGGCCGGCCAGGGGCAGGATCAAGCAAGCGAATGGCAGCGCAAACCGTCCGTGCAACAGCACGCCGGCTTGGGGGTCGTCGCCTTGCTTTGCCTCGCGCAGCAGCGCCAGCGTGTTCAAGCTGTCGTAGCGCTTTGCGGACGGATCAAATTGCCTTGGACGGGCTTGCAAGACTTGGTCGGCGCTCTCCGAGCGGAATGCTAGATATCGCGCTGGATCGCTTGATTGCTCGTAGGTCGTAGTCAGTGGGAATCGGATCTGAATTCGGTTCTGCTCTGGGCGAGGTTGGACAAATGCCTCTGAGGACAATGTGATCCGCGGGCCGTCAACCGCAGCGTTGAATCCACTGATTGAACCCCGCGTGGCAGGCGACCGCATGTCGGCCATGAAGATTCCGCGCCAGTGAACCCCTTCGCCGGGTAACACGTCCTGCACCCAGATCACTTGTTCCGGGAAGTCCTCTATGAATACCCGCGGCTTGACCTCGGAACCCGCCAGCTGGATACGGAATGATTCGGCAATGCGAACCTGCTCGCGGAGTGACCAGGGGGTGAGCCAAAGAGTTGTCACGGCGCAGGCGAGGAAACCGATCAGCGCAGCGAGCGCCACGGGCCTCGCCAATGCACGGCCGCGCACTCCGCAGGCTGTCATCGCCAGAACCTCGTTGTCGCTGGAAAGGCGGCCGACGGCTACCAGGATGCCCGTCAGGACACCGATCGGAACTGTGAACGGGAAAGCTTGCGGTATCGTCAGAGCCAGCAACCGCAGCATCTCGGCTGCAGGTGCTCCACGACCGACGAGTAGCTCCATCACCGGCTCGACACGCTGCAAGAACAGCACGAGCGTGAACAGAATTGTTCCGACCAGTGATGCGGCGGCTACCTCGCGGAAGACGTAACGGTGCAGGATGCGCACGTCAAAGGTGCCGAAACCGGCTCAAGATCCATTATCACAGTCCGCGCCAACAATGGCGGATAGGAAGGCGAATAGGGGGTCCGACGTGCCAAGCCTGCCGAATCGCCGTGGGACCCGCGCGCGATTCGCGTGTCGGCGGTCATCGGACGCAACCTGGCGTGCTGCATACGTCAAGCACCGCCATGCTCTTCGGCTGCTTGCTATCATGCGAGTGCATAGGGCGCTATCGTCTAAGGGTTAGGACAGAGCCCTCTCAAGGCTCAGATCGGGGTTCGAATCCCCGTAGCGCTACCATTTCCTTCTGGCATAGCTTCCCTCTAAGGATCTATACCCGCACCGGAGTGAGGGGCTAACCGCCAATGAGAACCTTGCCGGGATCGCAGGGAAGTTCAAATGCCTAGTCTGCCCGTCTCTGGCAAGTCGTTGGGCTTGGCTGCCGGCGTCATGGGATTCCTGCTGGTGCTAGCTCTGCCCACGCCCGAAGGCCTGGGCGAGGCCGGTCAGAAGTCGGCCGCCATCGCGGTGCTCATGATTTGCTGGTGGATCAGCGAAGCGGTTCACATCGGCGTGACGGGACTAGTTCCGGTCGTGCTCTTCCCGCTGCTTGGCGTTTCGTCTAGCCGAGCGGTCTCGGCGCACTACGCGAACCATCTGATCTTCCTGTTCATCGGTGGTTTCATCATTGCGTACGCAATGGAACGGTGGGCGCTCCACCGCCGCATCGCACTGAGTGTGATTGCTCGCTTCGGAGCTCGGCCGCAACCCATGGTGCTCGGATTCATGGTCACCACCGCGTTGCTGTCCATGTGGATTTCGAACACAGCCACGACCATGATGCTGTTGCCGATGGCGATGGCGGTGGTCAATCAGTTGTCAGCATCGGCCGAAATCCGTAGCGCTCCCGCGGGAACTGATGAACCGAAGGTGGCGCGCGAAGTTTTTGGCTGCGTGCTGCTCTTGGGCATCGCTTACGCGGCCAGCATCGGTGGCATCGGGACGATCGTCGGATCTCCCACGACTGTGGCGTTCCTGGGCTTCGCCGCCGAATCGTTTCCTGACCTGCCAACGATCGGATTCGTCCACTGGTCGATGGTCTGCGTGCCGATCGTGCTCGTGTTCCTGCCATTGGCTTGGCTCTATCTGTGCCGTTTCGGTACGGCCATCCCGCTCTCGCATATCCGGTTCTCCAGCGACCAAAACGTCATCAAGGAAGAGTTGGCCGCGCTGGGACCGATGACCGTCCCGGAGCGGCGCGTGCTAGTCGTCGCAGCCTTGACGGGGCTGCTGTGGATCTTTCGGGCTCCGCTGGATCTCGGGGGATTCTATCTGCCGGGCTGGTCGCAGCTGTTTCCCACCCCGGCCCATGTCCACGATTCGACCGTGGCGATGGCAATGGCGGTACTGCTTTTCGTTCTCCCTGCGGGACAGGGCGAAAGAGGGGTGCGGATCCTGGACTGGAAAGGCGCGGCCCAAGGCATCCCGTGGGGCATCGTCTTTCTGTTGGGCGGGGGATTCGCGCTGGCAGCGGAGATATCGAGTAGCGGCTTGGCGATGTGGATCGGATCCTCGCTGGGAGCAATGCAGGGCATACCGAGCTGGGGCTTGGTGATCGCGATTTGCCTGCTCACGACGGTAATGACCGAAACAACCTCGAACGTGGCTACCGTGCTGATGCTATCTCCCGCAGTTGCCGCGATGGCAGCCGAGCTTGGAGTGCACCCTTACTTGCTGCTCCTACCCATGGCCGTGACATCATCCTTTGCCTTTACGATGCCGGTAGCGACGCCTCCCAACGCGATCATCTTTTCGAGCGGCTGGATCAGCATGACCCAGATGTTCCGTGCCGGCGTTGTGCTCGACATCATAGGGCTCCTGATCGTGCCCGCAGCTGTCTACACACTTGGCGCAAGCCTGTTCGGATTTGGCTAGATCGTCCGAATGCCACCGTTCTTAACAAATTGATTTAGGTGATTTATCAAAAACATTACGTTTGTCTCGGAAAGAACTGGTAGTACTATGAAATCGCCATGACAAGACTCGTTCATGCCCTTCTCATTGCGGCCCTAGCGGCCGCTCTCGCAAACGCCCAATCCAGCACAGGTCGATTGGCGGGCACGGTGCTGGATCAATCCGGCGCCGCGATCCCGGCAGCTGACGTAACGGTTCGCAGCGACGCTACTGGAGCTGCGCTCGAACTCCAAACGAATACCGCCGGGGGATTCCTGGCGGTTTCGCTCTTGCCTGGCTACTACACAGTTGAAGTCGTCGCAGAAGGCTTCAAGGCCCACACAGTGGAGGGACAGAAAGTCGATGTCGCTCGCGAGGCATCATTGCCGCCAATCGTGCTGGAACTTGGTGCTGCATCGGAGGTCATCGTGGTGGAAGGTGGCGTTAGTCAGGTCCAGACCACGAATGCCGAAGTCACGTCCGTAGTGACATCCGACCAGATCGCGGAATTGCCCCTGATTGGCCGGGACCCGCTCAGTTTTGTAAGCCTCCAGGCCGGAGTTGCCTATTCCGGGGCCACGGCTACCGTGATCAACGGACAGCGCACGACGTTTTCGAAGGTGACCTTGGACGGCGTCAGCATCCAGGACAACTACATCCGCTCCAACGGCCTCGACTATCTGTCCAGTCGTACGTTGCTCGATCAAGTTGCCGAATTCACCGTAACCTCGCAAAACGGTTCGCCCGCTGCCGGCGGGGGGGCCTCCCAAGTGAATTTCATCACCCGTTCGGGCGGCCCGGAGTTTCACGGCAATGCCTACTGGCACACGCGCAACGAGAAGCTCGCGGCGAACGACTGGTTCGCGAACCGGAACGAAATCGAGAAGCCGGAATTGAAGATCAACCAATTCGGCGGGTCGTTCGGCGGTCCCGCAATCCAGAATCGCGTGTTCTTCTTTGCCAACTTCGAGATCCTGCGCGACCGCCGTGAATCCCTGGAGAACACGACCATCTTGACACCAGACGCGGCCCGAGGGCTCTTCAGCTACGTCGATCTAGGCGGCACGGTGCGGCAGGTCAATGTGCTGGAACTTCAGGGCTTGCAGGCCGACCCCGTCGCAGCGCAACTCCTGGCCAGGATCCCGGGTCCGGACCAGATCAACAATTTCGACACGGGCGACAGTTCGAGCGAGCGCTTGCTGAATACCGCAGGCTACCGCTTCCTTACACGGGACGACGGAAACCGCCGAGCGTTGACGACCCGCGGCGACTGGAACGTTTCTTCGCGTGACGCGGTGACCGTCACGTACAAGAACACCAAGGAGGACAACGACCGGCCTGACCTAACTGTGGGTTACTACGAGAGCCCCCCGGTCAAGGACTTCCAGCAATCGAATTTCCTATCGGTCGGTTGGCGTACCAGTCCAAGCCCGCGCTGGACCAACGAGGTGCGGTTCGGATTCAATCGCGCCCCCGGCGATTTCCGGAACAGTGCCTTCCCAGAGCAGTACCGGCTGACCGGAACACTCTACACAAACCCAGATGTCAATTTCGAGCCCCAGGGGCGGGCCACGGAAACCTACTCCTACCGCGACAACGCCATGGCCCAGTTCGGTCGGCATACGCTGCGGTTCGGTTTCGACGCGGAGCAGGTACGTGTCAATGCCTACAACCAGTTCGGCGTCCTGCCGACGATGGATCTGGGTATCTCTGTTCAGAGCCCCTACCAGCTTCCTGGAGCCTTCTTCCCCGGGGGGATTGCGGCTTCCGACTTAGGGACGGCCCGGGCCTTGCTGGCGGCGCTTGGGGGAATTGTCGGATCGGCCGACCAGATGTTCAATGTCCGCGACACATCGTCCGGATTCGTCAGCGGCCAGGAACACCGGCGACGCTTTCGTTACGATTCACTGGCGGGATACTTCCAGGACAATCTCAAGCTCACGCCACGCTTCACAGTCAATCTCGGGGTGCGCTGGGAGTACTACGGACGTCTGGACGAGAAGGACGGACTGATGCTGCTTCCTTTGCAAGAGCATGGAACGCTGATCGAATCACTGCTCTCGAATGCGGAATTCGATTTCGCTGGGGGAGAAACGGGACGTCCGCTGTGGCGTCCCGACCGAAATAACCTTGCTCCGAACATCGGAATAGCCTGGGATGTGTTTGGAGACGGCAAGACTGCATTGCGAGCGGGCTACAGCATCAACTACGTCTATGACGCGATGATCGAAGCCGGACAGAACGCGACTAGCGCCAATGACGGCCTTCAAGGCACGAACCAATTGCAGAATCTGACTGCATTTCTCGTTGACGGTCCCGTGCCGATTGATCCGCCGGAATTCCAGGTTCCCCGCCGTTCCAGTGACAACCAGTTGTTGGATCCGTTTTCGGCAATCTTCTCGATCGATCCGAACTTTCGAGCTCCTTACGTTCAGCAGTGGACCTTCGGATTGCAGCACGAGGTCGGCTGGAACACTGTTGTAGAGGCCCGCTACGTTGGCAACAAGGGTACCAAGTTGGTGCGTGCGTTCGACTACAACCAGCTCATCCTCAGGGAGAACGGATTCCTTGATGACTTTCTCAGGGCTTACAACAACGGGAACTTGGCGCGCGACGCAACAGGCAGGTTCGATCCCCAGTACAATCCGGGGATCCCTGGCAGCCAGCAGGTGACAGTCTTCCCGCAGTTGGTCGCCGGCGGCCTCCTCTGGCACCCCGTCGTCCAGGGCGTCATCGAGACGGGCGAGCCTGGCAGGCTGGCTGACATCTATGTACGAAACGACCTCGTGGGTCCCAATTTCAGTTTCCGCCACAACCAGGATGCCTACGTTGCCGATCTCGTTACGAACTATTCGAATTCCAGTTACCACGGCTTGCAGCTAGAGGTACGGCGGCGAGCAGCCAAGGGCGTGCAGTTCCAAGGGAACTACACCTTCTCCAAGGTGCTCACCGATTCGAGTGGCCCGCAGGCACGCTTCGATCCATTCCTGGATCTCGCACAGCCCCAATTGGAGCGCGCCCGCGCTGAGTTCGACGTAAACCATGTATTCAATGCCAACGTCGTGTGGGAGTTGCCATTCCAATCCTCGAATCGTCTGACGCAGGGCTGGACGCTTTCTTCGATCGTGACTTGGCAGACCGGCGCGCCAATCTCGGTTCTGTCGCGGCGAGGCACGGTGAACCGTACGGGCCGTTCCCGCCAGAACACGGCGAGCACTGAGTATACGAAGCAACAGCTCGAGCATATAGTCCGGTTCCGAATGACCGACGACGGACCATTCATAATCGCCGAGGGTGCGATCAACCCGCGCGACAACAGCGGCGTTTCTCCAGACGGCCAGGACCCGTTCCTTGGCCAGGTCTTCTCCCACCCAGGTCCTGGGCAAGCGGGATCGCTGCAGCGGCGGTTCTTCTCTGGCCCGAGTGGCTTGTTCCTTGATTTTGCGGTTAGCAAGTCGACGCGGATCACGGAGAACCAATTCGTGAAGGCAGGAGCGCGAGTCGAGAATCTCCTTAACCACCCGGTATTCTATGCCTCGACCTCTCAATTGATCGGTTCGGCCCAATTCGGCCGAATCTCCAGCACCCTATCCTCAGAGCGCCGGATCGAGCTCTTTGTTCGCTACGAATTCTGAGGTTCCGGACGACTGCTGTTGAATCTCCTTCCTTCGGCGGTCCGACCGATCGGTCGGACCGAGCGATAGGGCAGGCTCTGGTGAGGTGATTTGGAGATAGCAGCCTGTGGTTATAGTGGCTCTTTCGCCGACCGAGCCAGTCGGCGGCACTGAGGGGTTCTTCAACGGCTTACACGAGTTCCGGGACGAGTTCCGGGCAATTTCCGCGGCTGAGCCCCAATAGGCCCCCAATCGCGCTCAGAAGGCCGCTATGGGCGGTTCCGAATGGCAAATAAAGGACGAAAATCTGGTTGCCCGCCGACTGCCGCCCTTGTCCCTGCAGGGTGCGGGGCGTACCGATCCCCGTGACCGACCTCATCAGCACCCCCAGGTTGAACCCGCAGGCATGCACCAATAACCGCTTGCGAATGTTCGCCCGCCCCCGCAAGTGCAGCCGCCGCATCCCGCCGGTCTCGTACATGTGCGCCATCGACCGTTCCACCTTCTCCGTCCGCAGCTTCTGCAGGCACTTGCCCTCTGGGCTCGCCACCCGCTCCCGGTTCGCTTTCACGACCCGCTCCGCCTCCGGCTGCCCCTCGAAATCCCGCTGCGCCCGCTGCGGCTCCGGGATGTGCGCTTCCGGCCCCGCCTCGTCGAGTGCCAGCAACACCGCGTCACTGTGGTAGCCCTTGTCCGCCACCACCTGCTCCGGCGCCTCCGCTTGCGCCGCCTCGACTGCTTCCAGCGTCGCCCCCAGCGTCGCTGTGTCCCCCAGGTCCGCCGCTTGCAGCGTCGCCCCCACCAACGCCCCGCTCTCCACATCCACCGCGTGCTCCGCCCTAGCGACCGGACATAGTTGATGCTGGAAGTTTCGAGGCAATCGTGGATTGATGCTCACATTCGGTCTTGATGGTGCCGGATGGGCCGCCCGCATACTGGGGGGCGAGACGAGGGAGACCAGCGCAGCACGACAGACGCACGCATCGGGCGGAACCGGGTTGGGGCTGCACGGCCAGCGTTGCCATTCCGGTCATTGCGTTGCGAATGGGTCCCATTCGGCCGTCACGCATTGGTTGGGAAAACGGATCACCGGGGAACAGCGGGCAGACTTCGAGCTGCGCCAAGGTGTTCCCGACACGGCACACGCATCAAGCCCTGCCGAGAAGCTTCCCTGCTGCCCACGACAGTGCCTCCATGGAAGAGTTCTGCACTCCCCCCTGACGGCCCCCTGCGGAGAACCGGCGGATGCCGTTCCACCAGACACTCCCCGCCCACCCCGGCGCGGGCTGCTACGGCGGTCCTCGCAGCGCCTGCCGATAGCGCACCATCGTTTGCAGTTGCTGGTACGCCTTCCACAGCACCTCGTTCCCCGGCAGTTCCCGGTGCTTCTTCGGACGCCAGCCCCGCATGCGCGCCAGCAGCACGACCCAACTGCGAATGCCCGGTCCCACCGGCTGGCCCCGCTCCCGCGGCGGCCGCAACCGCTCCGTCTCCGTCACGCCCTCGATCACGGCCATCTCGTCCGCCGTGAGCACCTCCTCCGCCGGCGTGTCCGGCGCGTCCCGGGCGTAGCGGTCCAGGCTGAACACCCGCCAGGCCGTGATCGCGTCGAACACCAGGCACTTGCCCAGCGCCTCCGCGTCCCGCAACCGCCGGTCCTCGATCCGCGTCCCCGTCTTGAGCAGCCGGAAATACTCCTCGATCCCCCAGCGCCGCTCGTACCAGCTCACGATGCGCTCCGCCCACTGCGCTGTCCGCCCCCCCTCACTCGACAGCAGCAGCCACTCCAACGCCTCCTCCCCCGCCGGCGGGTCCGGCTCCAGCACCCGCACCAGCCACACCGGCACCGGCGCCACCGCTCCGGCCCGCCCCTTCGGCGGCAGCAACTCCACCCGCCCGATCCGGATCTCCGTCACCGCCGTCCGCTTCTGCCGCGCCCGCTGCCCCCCTTGCGACTCGATCTCCACCTTGCGGCCCGTCACCACCGCCTCTTCGAAGTCCGGCTGCGCCTCGATCGGCCGGATCATCTCCGAGCGGAACGCCGCGTCCCACGCCCGCACCTTGCGCTGCCGCCCCAAGTGCACCCGCACCAGCAACCCGGCTTCCTCCGTCCGCTCCGCCTGCCGCTCGAACAATTCGAACATGTCGCTCTCGCGGTCCCCCACCACCACGACCCGCGCCTGCGGACTCTCCCGCCCCAACTCCTGACCCTGCTCGAACCCCCGCAACCAGCGCCGGCTCTCCTTCTCCTGCTCCTGCTCCGCCTCCGGGTCCGGCTCCTGCTCCGGCCGCGCCCACCGCTCCAGCCCGCTCACCCCCAGCGGACGCCCGCCTTCCGTGAACCCCACCGTCGCGTGCACGAACAGCCCCCGGGAACTGCTCGCGCGGTCCTGCAACGGCCCCAACCCGCTCGTGCAACCCTGCAGGTTCGTGTAGTTCAGCGTCGTCGTGTCCTGTACCAGCAACACTGTCGACTCCACCTGCACCCGCTCCAGCAACGCCTCCCGGTGCGGCTGCAAGATATCCCGATCCTGCACCTTGTCATTGTGCAAAAGGCGCGTCGCCGCCCGCAGCTCCCCCTGGTGCGGGAAGATTGCCGGCAGATCCTCCCCCGGATGCCGCTCCCAGCTCTGCCCCAGCCGCTCCAGCCGCTGCCGCAGCCGCCCGTCCGGCAGGTCCGAACGCAGGTACTCCCGCCGTGCCCAGTTCGCCTCCTCGTCCAGCACCAACTCCGGGTACTGCCCCAGCTTCTGCTCCGGCTTCCGGCACAGCTGCTGCTGCCAGTTCGCATCCAAACCCAGCAGCCAGACCGCCTTCGTCTCCACCGCCTCGCCCGCTCCCGGCGGCCGCCCCTGCGTCGGTCCCACGCACTGCCAGCCGGCCGCCTTGTAACTCGTGCCCGGTCGCGAACTTTGCACGCAGGTCTCCACCAACCAGGGCCGCACTCCGTGCGCCTGCTCCCAGTCCCGGGCCAGTCTCTTGATCGTCTTCCCCAGTACGTGCGAGGCCAGGTTCGGGACCTGCACGCCCGGGACCAGCACAAAGCGGTCGTTGCTGAGGATCCGCTCGATGTGCGCTCCGCGCGTGCGGTCGTCCCACTCCAGGAAGGCATCGCGCGGCCCCAGCCGGAACGCTGCCGCCACGAACGAGAGCACGCCCAGCGGCCCGCAATCGGCTGCCAGCAGATAGCTCAGCCGACAGCCGGGGGCCCGGCCCGGGCCCAGCGGATGGTGCTGGTCGAGCAGTCCGGCGCACAGCCGCCGCTCCGCCTCGGAGGTGGCCAGACGCACGCGGACCTCGCCGAGTTCCGCCAGCGAGCCGGTGAAGCCGGTCGACGGCACGGGCGGGTCCGGGCTGGACCGCGGGCGGCAGGCGGGCGGACCCGGCTGGGCCGGCGGCAGCGGCAGGTCCAGCTGGCCGGCCAGCTCGGGCAGCACCTTGCGCGCCGAGGCCGTGCAATACTCGCCCTTGGGGTTGCGCCAGTCCTCCCGCTCGCATACCCCGCGACCCAGGGCCGCCCGCGACAGCTGGCCCAGCTGTAATGCCTCTCGCAGCCAAGCGATCGTCTGCGGACGGAAAATGCGCAGCCCTACCCGCACTACCCCCGTTCTACACAGAACACCGCGCCAGTGTCAAGTGTGTCCGGTCGCTAGTGCTCCGCCTTGTGCGCTAAGTGCGTCGTGCCGTCCTTCATCTTCGCCACCCGCGCGTCCGGGTCCGTCGGCGACTCCCACTCCTGGTTGGACAGCGTCTTGCCCTTCCGCTTGCGGTCGAATGCCGCCAATTCCGCCAACGTCGGCGTCGGCACCCCCGAGGCCACCGCCAGCCCCTCCACGAACTCCCGGTACGCCTGCTTGCTGTCCTTGCGCTGCAAGGTCCGCAACGCCGCGTTCGCGAACAGCATCGTCGCGTCCACCGCCACTGTCCGCCCGTTGGCCAGACCGGCCTCGCGCAGCCGCTCCAGCACCCACCCGAACACCTGCTCGTGCGTCTCGAGACTGATCCGCCGCCGCGTCCGCGAGATCGTCGAGTGGTCCGGCGGGCTCTGCTGCAACTCGTAGCCGAGGAACGCCCGCAGGCCGAGCGAGTCGCTCACAGTCAGGGCGATGCCGCGCTCGGAATCGATGCCCAGCAGGTAGCCCAGCAGCAGCAGCCGGAAGTACACGCCGGGGGCCAGCGAGGGACGCCCGAGCCGCTCGGCATAGAAGGGTCGGCACAGCGTCTCGACCTGCGTGTCGAAGCCCATCGTGGCGAGCAACTCGTTCAGCTTGTCGAAGAACGGAGCGGTCGGGGCCTTGGGCAGTTGATCCTGCGAAACAAACAGCGCGATCTGCCCTGGAGTGCGAGTACCCATCGCCATGACCACTATTTTAGCGACTTCTGTTGGGAATTTGCTGGTATTTTGATTGAGTGACTTTTACCACAGGCTGATAGGCTCATCGTGCCGATGGCGTCGAGCATGTTTCCCCTCCCGCTGAATCATGAGACCGCAGTCCCAGTTCGTGCATTGACTTGGTTCTCAATGGCCACTGAGGGCCGCCCTGAGTGCGCGTTGACCATGTAGAGACCGTTGGTTACGATAGATGAGAAGGCTAGGTAGCTCAGTTGGTAGAGCGCGGCCCTGAAAAGGCCGGCGTCGGCGGTTCAAGTCCGCCCCTAGCCACCATATCCAAACAGCGTTCGCCCCGGGCTGAAATGGTCTCGACTGAACCACTTGGTTCCGATTGCCGGTCTGCCGGCCCTCCCGACATATGTGTCGCGAGGAAGCGTCCGGCGCCCCCCGGATTCGGAAGTGAAACCTAGATGTGCAGGGCTCGGCCGTCGGTGGAAAGAGCAGCCTCCTTAATTGCCTCAGCGAGTGTCGGATGAGCGTGGCTTGACCGTGCGATGTCCTCGCTCGACGCGCCGAATTCGATCGCCACCGCTGCTTCGGCAATCAGATCGCCGGCTCGCGCGCCGATGATATGGACGCCGAGCACGCGATCGGTTTGCTTGTGGCTAAGGATTTTCACGAAGCCTTCAGTCTCGGCAATGGCCTTCGCCCGGCCGTTTGCCGCGAACGGGAACTTGCCCTTCCGGTATGGCACGCCCGATACGGCCAGTTGCTCTTCGGTCTTGCCGACGGAGGCGATCTCTGGATGGGTGTAAACCACACCTGGAATCGCGTCGTAGTTGACGTGTCCGTAACCTGTGACGATCCTCTCGACGCAAGCCACGCCCTCCTCTTCGGCCTTGTGCGCCAGCATTGGACCGCGGATCACGTCACCGATGGCGTAGACACCCTCGGCAGAGGTCTTGAAGTGAGCATTGACCGCTATTCGGCTGCGGTCGTCCAACTCTACGCCCGCGGCTTCCAAGCTCAGGCCAGCCGTGTTCGGCTTGCGTCCTACTGAAACCAGCACTCGATCGCACTTCCAGGGCGGCGCGCCCTCGACCTCGACCGTGCAGTCGTCTCCCGCTGTCTTCGCTCCCGTGACTCTTGCTCCGAGCTTGAACTCGAATCCCTGCTTGGCAAAGACTTTGTGAGCGGCCTCCGCGAGCTCCTTGTCCATCCCCGGCAAGATCCGGTCAAGGTATTCAAAGACCATCACTTCGGCCCCTAGGCGCTGCCAGACGGACCCCAGTTCGAGCCCGATGTAGCCAGCCCCGATCACAGCGAGGCGCTTGGGCACCTCGCTGTAGGAAAGCGCCTCGGTGCTGGTGCCGATCCGTTCACCGTCGAAGTCAACGCCCGGCAGGCTCGCAACCTGGCTTCCGGTTGCGATCAAGATGTGCTTGCCTTCCAGTTCCCGCTTGCCGGTCGCCTCTTTAACGAGTAGCCGCATCGGCGAAATGAAGCTCGCGCTACCTGTGTATCGCGCGATCTTGTTCTTCTTGATCAGGCTGGCGATGCCTCGCGTCAGGGATGTCACCACGCGTTCCTTGCGCTGCAACATCTTCGCCAAATCGAGTTGGACATCCTGGGTGACAATCCCGTGCGCGCCGAGCCCCCCTTTGGCTTTCGCATACAGTTCGGACGACTCGAGCAAGGCCTTGCTGGGGATGCACCCGATGCGGAGGCAAGTTCCCCCGAGCGCTTTGTCTTTCTCGATGCAGGCGACATCCAGACCGAGCTGCGCGCCGCGGATCGCTGCGGTATAGCCTCCCGGGCCTCCTCCGATGACGATCAGGTCGTGGGACTGCATGAAATCTCGACTGGCTTGACGCGCGACACTTGACGGGCAGCCGAACCGGACTGCGGTCGGCGTGGCGAGATCACAGCTGGAGCCAGATCCTCTCCGGCTGCTCGACCAGCTCCTTGATTCGTCGCAGGAACGTAACCGCTTCCCGACCGTCCACTATGCGGTGGTCGTAAGTCAGCGCCAAGTACATCATGGGCCGCACGACAACCTGCCCGTCAATCGCCACGGGCCTGTCCAGAATGGCATGCATCCCGAGGATGCCGGACTGCGGCGGATTGACGATCGGTGTTGACATCATCGAGCCGTAGATCCCGCCATTCGAGATCGTGAACGTGCCCCCCTGAAGCTCGGCAAGCCCGATCTTGTTCTCGGCTGCGCGCTTGGCGAAATCGGCAATCGCTAGCTCGATGGCGGCAAAGGACATGGAATCGGCGTTCCGTAGCACAGGAACGACCAGTCCGCGTCCGCCGCCAACGGCGATGCCTATGTCCTGGTACTTTCGGTAGACGATCTCAGTACCGTCGACACGAGCGTTTACCGCCGGAACTGTTTGCAGGGCGTCCACTGCGGCCTTGACGAAGAACGACATGAACCCGAGCTTGATGCCGTGGCGGTCCAGGAACGCATCCTTGTGGCGCTTCCGCAGTGCAATGACGGCGCTCATGTCCACCTCATTGAAAGTGGTTAGTAGCGCTGCGGTTTGCTGTGCCGCGACGAGGTTCCGCGCGATGACCTTGCGTAACGGGGTCATGGAGACGATTTCTTCCTCGCGAAGCCCCGTCGCTGTCGGTGCTGGCGCGGGCTCCGGCGTTGGCGTCGGGTCTGGCCTTGCCGGCTTGGACTTGACCGCTCGCACGGCGTCTTCCTTCAGAACCCTGCCGCCAGGGCCTGTGCCCTTGGCAACCGCGGGCGCGACACCTGCCTGGCCCAACACGCGCTTCGCGGATGGCATCACGTGCGGTTCGGGATCGCTTTCGTCCGCTGCCGTCTCGTGGGATTGCGTCTCCTGAGCGGCGGAGGACTCCGTTGCGGATGGCTTGGAATCTGTCGGCGGCGCGGTGCCGGTTTCGTCAATCACGCCAATGACATCGCCGATCGCTGCGTCCGCTCCTTCCGACAGGACGATACTGACCAATGTTCCGCTGACCGGGGCTGGGAGTTCGATCGCGGCTTTGTCCGTCTCGAGTTCGACGACGACCTCGTCGACAGTGACGAACTCTCCTTCTGACTTGAGCCAGGCGCCGATTCGGACTTCAGCGATCGACTCTCCTGCTTCCGGGACTGTAAGGTTCACTGACATCAGGGCATTCTCCGTTACTCGGCTGAGAGCGCTTCCTCGAGCAACTGGCGCTGCTCGCGCTTGTGACTGCCCGCTGATCCTGTGGCCGGACTGGCTGACTCTGGACGGCACACGACACGGGAGAAACATCCAGGAAACCGCATTTGGAGGTGCCTCCACGCGCCCATGTTTCTGGGCTCCTCCTGGATCCACCAAACTTCTGCATCCCGGAACGGTTCCATAGCCTTTTTGACTGTTTCCAAACTGAGAGGGTAGAGTTGCTCGAAGCGGACAATGGCCAAGTCCTGCCGCTCCGCCTCCTCACGTGCGGACTCGAGATCGTAGTAGAGCTTGCCGCTGCAGGCCAGCACACGCCTAATCCTGCTGGGATCAACCTGTGGGTCGCCGAGGATCCTGTGGAAGCGCCCTTCAGACAGTTCGCCCACGCTGGACACGGCCTCGGGATGGCGCAGGAGGCTCTTCGGTGACATCACGACCAGCGGCTTGCGCCACGGACGAACCATTTGGCGGCGCAAGAGATGAAAGTACTGCGCCGGCGTGGTCGGGTTGACAACTTGAATGTTGTCCTCGGCGGCTAGTTGCAGGAAGCGTTCAAGCCTGGCGCTCGAATGCTCCGGGCCTTGGCCCTCGAATCCATGGGGCAGAAGCATCACCAGTCCGCTCCACAAGCTCCACTTGTCTTCTCCGCTAGAAATGAATTGATCTATGATCACCTGCGCGGTGTTGACGAAGTCCCCGAACTGCGCCTCCCAAATGATCAGGCCGTCCGGGAATTCCAAACTGTATCCATATTCGAAGCCTAGCGGGCCGCCTTCTGAGAGCGGGCTGTTGTGAATCTCAAAGGTGCCCTGCCGAGGAGAGAGGTTCTGAAGCGGAATGTACGGGAATCCCGTTTCGGCATCGCGCACTAAAGCATGTCGGTGCGCGAACGTGCCGCGCTGGCAATCCTGGCCGGTAATGCGCACTCGAAACCCTTCGAGCAGCAAGCTTCCTAGGGCCATGGCTTCGGCACCGGCCCAGTCGACAGGTCGGGTTCCATCCGCCATTTCGGCGCGTTGCTGGAGCATGCGGGCGATGCGGGGATCCACAATGATTTCAGCCGGCGTCTTGCTGAGCTTATGCATGGTCGCCCGCAACCTGTCTGTTGGCACACAGGTGTCGACCTGCGGGACCTGCTGGTCCGAACCGCGGTTGAAGCCGGCCCAATCGCCCGTCACTTGGTCGCCGATGTGGATGTAATCCTCGCTCTTCGCCGATGCCAATTCTTCCTCGAGGCGCTGGCGTCGCTCGTTGGCGATCCGGTCAGCCTCTTCCGCTGTGACACCGCCTTGGCTCAGGAGGTGGTGCAAGTATCCTTCCCGAACTGGCTTGCGCTGCTGAATGGCCCGATATAGCAGCGGTTGAGTGAAGCGAGGCTCGTCAGTCTCGTTATGGCCTCGGCGCCGGTAGCCATACATGTCAATGACCACGTCGCGGTGGTACTCGTCACGAAAGTCTACAGCGAGCCGGACCACCTGAGCTGCGGCTTCCGGATCCTCTCCATTTACGTGGAGCAGCGGTATCTGGAGCATCTTCGCCACGCCGCTGGCGTAGATCGCCGAACGGGCTTCTTTCGGGGTGGTCGTGAATCCGATTTGGTTGTTGACGATGATGTGAATCGTGCCGCCCACCGAGTATCCCGGCAGTTGACTCATGTTGAGTGTTTCCTGCACGATGCCTTCGCCCGCGAACGCCGCGTCGCCATGCAGGAGGATGCAGAGGCCGTGTCGTCGCTTGTTGTCGCCTCTTCTGTCCTGCCGTGCTCGCAGCCGGCCGACAGCGACCGGGTCGACGAACTCGAGGTGGCTCGGATTGAAGCACAGGGAGAGACGCACCTTCTCTCCTTGGGAACTCATCCAATCGCCACGATATCCGAGATGGTACTTGACATCCCCACGCCCTTCGTAATGCACATGGTCCAAATCGGCAAACTCGCGGAAGATCTCCTGGGCGTTCTTGCCAATCACATTGGTCAGAACGCTGAGGCGTCCGCGGTGCGCCATGCCGATCACGATGTCCTTGACACCGTGGTCGGAGGCTCTCTCGATGAGCAGATCGAGCAGCGGGATCAAAGTCTCGCAGCCTTCGAGCGAAAAGCTTTTTGCGCCGACGAATTTTTTCTGGACGAAGTCCTCGAAGATCGTGGCGTCGGTGAGCTTGGTTAGGATCCGGAGTTGGCGGGCCTGAGTCAGATTGACGTGGTTTCCGACAGGTTCCATTCGTTCTTGGAGCCACTCTCGCACGCCTAGATCGTCGATGTGCATGAACTGCACGCCCACTGAGCGCGTGTAGGTCTCTCGGAGCCTTTCGATGACCTCGCGGGGCGTGTCCAGCGAGCAACCTGACAGCGTATTCGGAGAGATCTTCTCGTCCATGTCTTGCTCGCGAAGCCCGTAGTGAGCAGGGTCCAACTCGGGGCTGGTGTGCACGGCGAGCTCCAAGGGATCAATGCGGGCGACCATGTGGCCCCGAACCCGGTATGCCCGAACGAGCTTGTCAACACAGTGCTGGATGGCTGCCGCTACGGGAGCCGCTTCTTGTTCGGGCTGCGGTTGGTCCGCCTGTGCTGCAACCGGCCCTTCGATGGGTGAGCTGTCCAGGCCAGCTGTTGCGGCTCGCTCGAGGGCTGCCTGCAAGGCATCGGGGTCAGCTGGTAAGGAGTCGAAGTAGCTCCTCCACTGGACCGATACCGACTCCGGATCTGTTATGTAGTCGGCGAATAGCTGCTCAATGACTTCGATGTCAATGGAAGCGGAATGCTGGCCGGGGTCAGGCATGTTCGGTCAATGGCCGCTGGCCGGCCGCTCCCATCTACGAGGATAGCCCGTACAGCGCCATCAGTCACGCCAACGCCGGCCCCGGGGAAGGTGCACCGGCTCCACCGCGGCTCGCAGTTTTCGCTCTCCGGGACCTGTGGAACCCGACTCTGTTTCGTTTCGGGTGCCGGGGCTCGCAAGTCCTCGCGCACGACCGACTGACGAGGCGCGTTAGCGCTGCTGAAGAGAGACCGGCTGAGGCACGAGGCCTACATCGAGACGCAGCGGCTCGCATCCTCCCTGTAGACAAGAATTGGATCGGGGAAACTGCCGGTCCGACTGCATCTAACCCGCCCAGGGCATTCGCAGCACAAACATCTGCCGAGTGCCGTCTTCCATCATGCTGGGGATCAGCAGCATATCCCCTTCACGGTTCCAGCGGGGTGCTGGGTCGCAGCGCACGTCACCGGAAACCCTTCCATAGAGATCGTAGCCTCCACTGCGGAGCGTCTCACCTGTCCGGCGATTGTGCACCACGTAATACACTTTGCCGTCTTGCTTATACCCGTTTGCGAGCCATTCAAGATTCGGTGAGAGCGCGATGTCTCCTTCCGGGTCAGGGAACATCTCGGGATCGCCGATCAACTCGACAAGTTGCTGGGAGTCGACGTCGAATACGGCTTGTCGGTTGGCGATCGAGCCAAGCATTCGCATGCCTGCATCCCATTCGGGATGTCCGCCGATATGCGTCTCTTGCTGTCGGAGGTCCGTGCCGTCGCGAGCGATCGTGAACGACGCATTCACGCGGCCCGGCTTGCGGAAGTTGGCCCGTGCGAAGAAGAACAGCCGCTCGCCGGTCCGGCTCCATAGGGTGTGGTTGATGAAAAGAGGCAGCGAATCGATCTCAGGCCGCGCTCGTCGCAGCGCCTCGGTGAGTTCGCGAAACGAGACCAGCAGTTCTTTCTCGCCGGTTTCGACGTTGACCAGGAACACCCCGTCGTCTTCGGGGGCACTTACACCATCGGTCCAGTCCCACGCTCCCGGGTACCCGGTCACAGGCCGGAGCTTCGCCATGCGAGCGTAGTTGATCCCAGCGAAGTGCTTGCCGTCGAAGGCGACGCCGCCATTGCCGACCGGCGTGTCCTCAAAGCGGTATTCGCGTACTCGGCGGTCTTCCTTGATGTCGTAGAGCACGCAGAAGACCTTGCCAGTCTCCGGGTCCCGGTCGTTGAAGAAGAACTGGTTCTCAGGATCGACCGGATTCCAGTAAAGCATCGTGCCTTGCTGCACGTTCCAGCCGCGCGATTCGTCGACCGTGCGAATCGCGTAGTCGTTCTCGGTGTCGAGCAGGATGATCTCGGCCACGTCATCTGGCTCGGGCATGCGGTCGACGAAGTCGGTCCGAAGTGCCACGATGTACCGTCCACTTGCGTTCCACGGAATTGTGCCGACGTGGCCAATGTATCCGAAAAGGTGGTTCTTGGGACCCTGGGTGATCTGCTTCCGCTCCAGGTTGCTCGATGGCTCGGCGGCGGGAGGGCTCGAGCATCCAGCCAAGTGGAGCAAGGCGACGAGGCAGATGGTCGCTGCCACGAGTGGAGATCTCCACTTGGGGAGTGGATTGGCTACGTCAAATCGCATGAGACCGTCGAATGCTCCAAGATACTCCGAGCGCAGAAGCGAAGTCTAGATGAAGCGAGTCTGTCGGGGTTGGTCCCCGGATTGCTGGCCGATTCCGGACCCGCTACCTGAGCTAGGCTATGGAATCGTGCCGGCGGCACGGGACTGCGCAAGCGCTTGGTAGGCGGGAACATCATGTCACAAATCGATGCTCAGGATCCGGACTTCGAATCCCACATCCGTGCCAGCTTCGGGAAACAGAGCTTCATGAGTTTGATCGGTGCGGACTTGTCCCGCGTTTCCCCGGGAGAGGTCGAAATCGCCCTGCCGTTTCGAGCAGACCTGCTGCAACAGCATGGCTACCTGCACGGCGCGGTCATTGCCGCAATTGTCGACAGTGCCTGTGGATACGCGGCACGATCGCTCATGCCGCAGGGGGCCACTGTCATGACAGTCGAGTACAAGGTTAATTTTCTCGCGCCGGCTGCTGGTGACGAGATCGTCGCGCGCGGCAGAGTGCTCCGATCTGGCCGGAAGCTCTCAGTTTGCTACGGCGAGGCAGCGGCACGGGTCCACGGCCAGGAGAAGCTGGTTGCCGCGCTGATGGCCACGATGATTCGAATCACGGATCGACCGTTGTCGAAGTGATGACGGCTACGGATTGCCGGGACACCCGATGACTCGTGCAATGTGTGTCAGAGCCCGATCGAGTAGCCGTGACCCAATCGTCCGTTGAGGACGGCCCCGATGCTCATTGAGACCGAGACGCGGTTTCCGAATCCCAAGCCTTGGTAGATTCCCTTCGTCCTGGAATACTGCGGGGGCATGCCGCCGTAGAACGTTAAACGTCGCGGCGCGACGAGCGCCGCGACATCGGGGAGATCAACATGCCGCAACGCCCCGAGCAGGACTGGTCCGTCCAAATGGGATGTAGGGGCGCGGACCAAGATGGCATGGGATATTGATTCGTCCATTGCGGCCGCGTACAGCGCCCAGCCGGCCGCTTGCCCGATGCCGCTGACCGCGATCTGTCGGTCCGCCCCGATTCTTTCGCGAAGAACACGGAGCGCGGTCAGGACGCTGCCAATTCGGATGGTGTCGACTGTCCGTCCCGTATGCATCGCGTTTCGTAGCAACATGTTCCATTCGGACTTTGTCCAGGTTCCAGAACCTGTCCCGGGAGGGAATGCCACCATGAGTGGATTGCCACCGAACCGGGAGAGGTTCCGTAGGAATCGTTGGACACTTTCCGGGTCCTCGCCCGGCATGGCAACGTGCAATAGCGCGGGTCCGTCGGGTTCGTCGGGGATCTTGAGCAAGGCTTCTACAGGCACTCGACCGTCGTATTCGAAGACGATGGACTCGAAGCCGTCGGGGGCCTCGATGTTTCCGGGCCGGGTCGGAGGCGTGGCTGCGTCGAAGGGGATTGAGTGCAGCACGGACTCCCGCAGAGCCCCCAGCACTTCTTCGCGCCGTGATTCCCATTCCTCGGGGTTGGTCCATTCCAGCGGCTCGGGAGGCGGGACAAAGAATTCGTGTACCCGGTAGTTTTGGGCGTCCTCGGGAGGATGACCTTCAAATACGGCCAACTCCGCGGGATCGATCTCGTCGAATTCCGTGTCAATCTCCCGCGGTTCGCGCTGCATCAGCCAGCGGTCTAGCCACTGGACCGCCTCGGAGCGCAGAAGGTCTGAGTCTGCGTGTCCGCTCTCGACGACTAGGTTGCGGAATTGATCGGGAACGGAGTACGAGTCGTAGAGTGCATTCATTGCGGATTCGAATTGCTCGTAGCCCGCAACGGGGAAGAGCGGATCGAGCCGGCCGTGAGCTGTGAATAGCGGTCGCGGCGCGATCAAGGATCCGAGATGGATGAGGTCGTGCATCCGGAAGTTGACTGGATACATGCAGTCGCAATGTCTCCTCTGCGTGTCGTCAGGCACGCTGACTGCGTAGGTGCCAATTCCCATGATTGGGATCACCACCTTGATCCGCGGCTCGACTGCTGCCGTGAACCAACTCATGGCGGCCCCTCCCGACCGGCCTGTCATGCCGATGCGCTCGCTATCTACTTCCGGACGGGTTTCCAAGTAGTCGAGAGCTCGGATCGTATTCCAAACCTCGAATCCGGCGGGCGTGTAGGCCCGCGTGTACCATTCGTACATTTCTTGGTTGCGCACGCCGTGATGCAGTCCGGCGGTCTCCGCGATCTGCACCGGATCGATCACCATCGCTGCATAGCCGTGCAGCGCCAGCGTGTGCCCGTGCCGCTGATAGGCGGTTTTGGCGCCGTGCGGCGAGTAGGCGTGGCCGCAGACATAGATGACCCCCGGCACGGGACCGTCCGTATCTGTCGGCAGGTACAGATTGGCGGTCACGTAGACGTTGGGCATGCTCTCGAATGCGATTTTTTCGACTACATACCCCGGGCGCTCGATCCTGCCGCGAATCTGGGTGTTCAGCGGATTCCTCTCGCGGTCGAATCCAAGGCCGAGCATGTCCTTGAGTTCTGCGAGCCGTTGTTCACGAACGGATTCCCAGGCTTCGCGACCAGATGATTCCTCAACCGCCCGATCCGTGATCTCACGGGCTTCGCGGGCGAGGTATGCCGAGATTCCGTCTCGGGCTGCGTCGGCAGTGTCTGGAGGGCCGCTGGCAGATTGGGGCGCGCAGCCGGTTAAGGCCGCCAGTGAAAGACAGAGGACGGCAACGGGGCCAGTGTGAATCCAGTTTGCTGTTGTGCGCATGACTGCCATCACGATAGACCATGGGAGTGGCCTGAAGCTCCTCGTTGAACTTCGTCTGAGCGGGTGGCAGCACCCTCAAGGAGACCGCCGGGCACGGCTAGGGATTCAGTATGGACTTCAAAGGGAATACCCTCCTCAGACGGCTGTCCAACTTCTCATACCCGAGAGGAGTGTACAGATACAGAAACCTCGAAGAGGCGCAGCACGCCCGGGAGTTGAGGGCCGACGCGCAAAACGAGAGCGGCGGGTCGGCGCGATGACTCTGGCCTACACGTCGACGACAATATCGAAGGTCGCGGCCAGTTCGCCGATCGTGGAACCCGGCACGGGATTGAACTCAACCGCCAGGAAGTCCAATGAATTGCTCACTTGCCGGCCGCGCTGTCCAGACCGTCGGCCGCGCGAGCCGCCCCGAACGACTGAATCGTTCTCGTTGGCCGCATGGTCTTTGATGTATAGCTGCGTCGTCAGTAGCCGATGTCCGTTGCGATTGATCGCGTAGTGGATGTGGGGAGCTTGACGAGCGCCGGTGCTGTACCAGACTGGCTTGATCGTGCGAAACCGATATTCGCCTGTCGAACCGGTCTCGAAGCGCCCGAATCCTTGGAAGTTCGTGTCGCGCTTCTCCCTGTCCGGTGCTCGGCTGTGGATATAGACACCCTTAGCATCGACCTGCCAGATCTCGACCACCGCGTTGCGAACGGGCGCCCCGGACGGCGTAAGAATCCTGCCGGTGACATGTGCCACTTCTCCCAGCGCGGGAGTCGCACTGTCGTTGATCACCAGGAGATCGTTGTCCGTGTCAAGGGGCATCTTGTCCGGATAGAAGGGCCCTTCGGTTTGCCGGGGAGTTAGCGCGAGTTCTTCAGCGAACAATCCTGGCACTGCATAGAACGCAGTTGTTACCGCCGCGGCGCGGACGAGTTCGCGACGGGAAATGGCATTGTTGAGTCTTGGATGCATGGCTTGCCCTCGATTGGATTGCATGGAGGTCGTCGCTCGAGCTTGACTGGCTTGGTCGCGTCCGGCGAGGCCTTGTGGCTCTTACAAGGAAAAGACGGAAAGGCAAGGAGAGGGTTATCAGGGTTCACTGAACCTTTACACGTAGGGCACTAGCGGTGGCGGGCCCCGGTGCGGATCTCCCTGAGCAACTGCATCATCGATTTGACCCGCGCAGGCTGCTCCGTATAGAGGTTGCGCTGTTCGCCGAGGTCTTCTTTGAGGTTGTATAGCTGACCGTATGGCTGCTTCCGATCATAGTCGTAGGGATTCCAGCCGTTAACTCCGTAGGGCTGGCCCACAGGTCTCGCACCGCCGCCCTGGAACATCAGCAGTTTCCAATCGCCTTCTCGGATTCCGAAGCCCCCTCTGTAGCTGTTGTGGACAAGCGAAGTCCGAATGGCACTGGACTGTTGCCTGCCCAGCAGCGTTCCGAGGAAGCTGAAACTATCCGGTCCCGCACCGGCGGGCAGTTCCCGGCCCGCCAGTTCAGCGAGCGTTGCGAGCATGTCGGTCAAGGCCACCAGTGAGTTCGACTTCGACCCGGCTTCGATTCGACCTGGCCACCGAGCGAGAAGCGGCACTCTCTGGCCCCCTTCGTAGGCCTCGGTCTTTTGACCGCGGAGCGGACCATTGACCCGATGCCCCCGCAATTCGCGGACCACTGCCCCGTTGTCGCTTGAGAACAGGACCAGCGTGTCATCGGCCAATGCCAGTTCGTCAAGCGTGTCAAGAACCTCCCCGACGGACCAGTCGAGTTCCAGGACGAAATCGCCGTAGGTGCCAATCCCGCTCTTGCCTCGGAACCGCTCGTTGGGAATGATCGGGCCGTGCGTGTTCCGATGCGCGAAATACAGGAAGAACTGCTCTTCCGAGTGATCGCGGATCCAGGACACTGCCTTCTCTGTGAGGCGCAAGGCGAGGTCGCGGTGGTCGTAGATCGCCCCGATTCCACCTGTGAAGTAGTGTCGAGGTGGGAAACCGAATCTCTCCAGGTACGACGTCCGACCGACCCAGCGATCATCCCGGTGAAGTTGCAGCGGAGACTCGGGGCGCAGGCCAACGATTCGGTGGTTCTCGATCAACACGTGGGGCTGCTGGCCGACATGCGGAATGCCGAAGTAGTAGTCGAAGCCTACTTCGAGCGGCCCCGGGGCGATCTTGTCGTTGTAGTCAACTCCGGCCTCGCTCCAATTCGCTTCACCCGGGCGGCCGTAGCCTAGATGCCACTTGCCGACGATCCCGGTTGTGTAGCCCGCTTCCTTGAGCAACATTGGCAGTGTGTAGCGACCTTCCTCGATCAGGAGGGGATCGTCCGACCACACGTTGGCCGTGCCAGCCCATGTGCGCCAGCTATAGCGGCCCGTCATCAGGCTGTAGCGCGTGGGTGTGCAGACCGGGTGTGGCGAGTGCGCGTCCGTGAATAGACGGCCCTCCTTGGCCAGGCGGTCGATATTCGCCGTCTCGAACGCAGTTGCTCCGTAGGAACTCAGGTCGCCGTACCCGAGATCGTCAGCAAGGATCAAGACAATGTTCTTCGGTGCATCGGCCGCAGGCGCCGGGTCCGCGATGAGTGCGGCTGCCATGAACCCGGCAGCAAGGACGCGAGGGGACATCGGGATGAGCATAGGACGAGATCGACGGCCCGGCAGATCCGAGCTTGCCGGATCATTCTAGTGCGTAGCGGTCCACGCAAGTCAAGGACGCTTACTCGGCTCTCGGCAGGCACATGTCGACAGCCGCCGTGATTCCTGGTCGTGCCGAAGCGCCTGCGGGAGCAGATGGCCAGTCGCTATCGCGAGATTGGCTCTGAGTGCGACCGACGGCCATGCGGGATTGCCCGTTCAAATCAACCGTGTCGCTTGCGGAACCGAGAGAGTTGGAGTCAGATGGTGGGCACGCCCAGACTCGAACTGGGGACCTCCTGCGTGTGAAGCAGGCACTCTAACCAACTGAGCTACGTGCCCTTGAAAACCAGTCCTGTCGATGAACCAGCCTCAAATGAAGCGGCGATTCGAAACGATTGCTACGTCTCGCCCCTCCTCAAACCGATTGTACAGGCTCAGGGTGATAGACGGGCCAAGCAGTGCCGCCGAGGTCTTCGTGAGTTGGCCGGCCTGCGAATAGTGAGGCCCGCCCGGATTCCTAGGCCGGACCGCAAGGCGCTCTTCGTCCCGGGATTCGTTGCAATTCGACGGACGAAGCCGGGTTGCGGGGCTTCCGGCTAGCCGAATCTGATCGAAGCTTCGAGCAACACCACGATCGGCCGATCGCTCTTGACGCGACTCACTGTCTTGGAGAAATCGTTCACAAGCGTCGTGGAATCACTGCTAGCTGACGATGTTGCCGGAGCCGGGCCGACTAAGCTGTAACCGCACTTCCCGCAGCGCCCGCATTCCGGATCTGTTGGGTGCCTCCGCACCCGAACGAGGACTTCATCTCGGAGACCTGCCTGACTCTCGATTCTGCTCAACACACCTTCCCTGAAATTTTTCCGATTCCGGTTCGTAGTAATGGGCATGGACCCGGTGGACACATTGTGGCCCTTACAAAGCAGCAGTTCGAAGCCGCCTACAACGAGAATCGGCCCAGGCTGTTCAACCTGTGCCGCTACCTTTTGGATTCGGTCGACGGAGCGGAGGATGCTACTCATGAGGTGTTTCTTCGAGCTCAGCGAAAGCTCTCGACCTACGATGCTTCGAAGCCTCTATCGAGTTGGCTTGCTGGGATTGCCCGCCACTACTGCATCGACCAACTCAGGCGGCGGACATTGGAAAAGCGACTCTTCGACCCGTCTTGGGCGGACGAGTTGCACGTGGCGCCCTCGATGCTCAGCCCGCTCAACCGAATCCTCAACGCTGAGCGAGGAGATACCGTGAGAGCCGCTGTGGTTGCTTTGCCCGAGCGGTACCGGGTGCCGCTTGTCCTGGCCTACTACTGCGAGTTGAGCTACGCCGAGATCGGAGCGTTGCTGGGAATCGCTCCGAGTACCGTCGGCACGATGATCTTTCGCGGCAAACAGGTGCTGCGACAACGGTTGACTGGGGGCACACGAAGTGGCTTGTCCGAGTGAACATGCGTGGTCGGTATATGTCGACGGGGAGATGGAGCCAGAGAAGAGCCGCCATTTCCTGTCGCACTTGGATCAATGCGAACGCTGTCGCGACTTGGCCGCAGGGCTGGCCGCAGAGGGTCGCCTGATCAGGCACTGGCTTCAGGAAGTCGACCTGCAGCCGCAAACTGAGGCTGCCTCAATGTCATCCGTCGCAAGGGGCTCGCTGATTCGGCTCGGCACTGCAGTGCTGGTCCCTGCCACAGTCGTCCAAATCGCTATTGACTGGCTTGCCGGCTTCAACGTCCCTCCTGTGCTGGGATGGCTGGATCCATTGAGCCTGCCAGGGAAGCTGAACATTTCTGCGAACGCCATCCCCTACGTACTTGAAGAAGGAGAATTCATCTTGAACACAATGATCCGTAACGCCAGTTCCGCCGTGCTGGCGATCCTGCTACTGACGGCGTTAAGGCGCTGTCTCCGCGTACCCGCTTGGTCGAGGGTACTGCCGGTGGCTCTCTTGCTGGTGGCGTTCGTCCATCCAGGCCAAGCTCTGGACGTGCGTGGCGACAGTGCGAGCGTGATCGTGGCGAGCGGGGAAACAATCGATGACTCTGTCATCTTCCTCGGGGAATCCATCACGATCAATGGCACTGTGACCGGCGACTTGATTGCGGTCGGCAGTAAGGTTACGATCCGCGGATCGGTCCAAGGCAGCGTTTTCTCGTGCGCCCAACGTGTCGAGGTGGCGGGCCGAGTAGGGGGCAATCTCTTTGGCTTTGCACAGTCGGTCACTGTAGGTGATGGCGGCGAAGTCGCCGGAAACGGGCTTGTCGGAGCACAGGATGTGCTGATTGCGGGCGCCGTGCTGCGCGACCTGACGGTTGGCGCAAACTCTTTGGAAATCGATGGTGCACTGGGCCGCAATCTGCTCTTTGGCGGAAGCGTGTTGACGGTCTTGGCACCGGCCCGCATTGATGGGAGCCTAAAGGCACATCTGGGAAACAAGGACAACTTCCGGATCGATCCGGGAGCCTCGATCATGGGAGCAACGACTCTGGAGGTGCCCGAACCGGAGCCAAGCCGATTCGCCACTACCGGTTTCTACGTCAAAGGTCTGATTCGATTGGCCGCGGCAATGGTAGCGGGACTGGTATTGTTCTGGCTCTTCCCGCCAGCCCGCCAAGTCCGCCTCGGCGACGGGCGCGCCTTGCTCGCTGCCGGGGCGCTCGGGTTCGTCGCGGCCGTGGCCACGCCGGTGGTCGCGGTGATTGCCGGCATCACACTGATTGGTTTGCCTGTGGCCCTGGCCTCATTGGCTGCGTGGCTCGTCGGCCTGTATCTCGGAAAGATCGTCGTTGCTCGGTACACCGGGCAATTGATGCTTGCCTCGTTTTCGATCAAGGCCGCGAGCACGCTGGGGCAACTCGTGGTGGGATTGGCAGCGGTCATCATTGCCACCAGCCTTCCCTATGTTGGTGGACTGGTGAACATCCTGCTGACCCTGCTGGGATTCGGCGCCCTGCTGGCGACGGCCTACAAGAGCTGGCGGGGGCGACTTGCGTTCGAGTCGCAGGTTGCATAGGTCAGGTGGCTGCGGTCAGGTCGCCGCGGATGGCTTGGACGCTGTCGAGCATCGCTGTCCGAGTCGGGCGGCCGTCTCGTCAGTAACCGAGATACACGGTCTTGTAGTCGGTGTAAAACTCAAGAGCAGCCGGACCTTGCTCTTTGGGCCCGAAGCTCGATTCCTTCGAGCCGCCGAAGGGGAGCTGGTACTCGACGCCCGCGCTAGGCAGATTGACAGTGATCAGCCCAGCCTGGATGCGGTTGATGTACTCGAAGATGCGAGACACATTGCTGGTCTGGATCGATGCGGAGAGGCCGAACTCCGTCGCGTTGGCGATTCGCATGCAATCCTCGAAGTTGGCCGCTCGCATCACTGCCAGCACTGGTCCGAACACTTCCTCGCGCGCGATGCGCATGTCTTCGGTCACCTCACTGAACACTGTCGGTTCGAAGAAGTACCCCTTGCCGTAGTCTCCTTCGGAGAGAACCTGGCCCCCGCACTCCAACTTGGCGCCTTCGCTCTCGGCTACGCGACAGTAGCGGTCATTCGTGTCCAGTTGATCTTGATCGATTGCGGGGCCGATCTGGACGCCAGCCTCGAGGCCGTTGCCGACCCGCAGGCCTTGCGTCGCCTCGACAATGCGGGCAAGGAATGCGTCGTGAATTGAATCCTCGACGATCACTCGGCTGGTCGCTGTGCATTTCTGTCCGGTCGAGAACATCGCGGCGTTCAACGTATTAGCCACTGCCTTTTCAAGGTCGGCGTCGGCCAGCACGATGGTAGGGTTCTTGCCGCCCATCTCGAGCTGGATGCGAATTCGTCTCAGGGATGCCTCTGCGTGCAGTGCTTGACCCACCGGCACCGAACCCGTGAAAGAAACAGCCTTCACCGGCTCCGCATTCACCATTGCCTCCCCGACTTCGCTCCCGGGTCCGCAGATCAGGTTCACCACGCCCCTCGGGATGCCGGCTTCATGGCACGCTTCAGCCAGTCTCCAAGCGCACAGCGGAGCGGCCGAGGCGGGCTTCACTAGCACAGTGTTGCCTGCCACCAGCGCGGGCGCTAGCTTCCATGCCGGAATCGCGCTGGGAAAGTTCCAGGGATTGATCTGCGCAACCACCCCGAGCGGTCTCCGCACTGCGTACATGAAGACCCGCTCGCGCTCCGACGGCACCTGGATGCCAGGAATCCGAGAGCCCTCCCCGCCGAAGTACCGGAAGATGTTGATCGACCGCATGGTCTCGCCCTTCGCTTCGGGCAACGTTTTGCCTTCTTCGCGCGTCATCTCCCGAGCTAGGGTGTCGAGATTGCGCTCGAGGATGTCAGCGACCTTGAACAGGTACGCGCCGCGGGCCGGGCCTGTCAGGCCGGACCAAGCAGGGAAGGCTTCATGCGCGGCTGCTGCCGCCACGTTCACGTCGGCCTGGTTCGCCTTGCAGAATATGCCGACGCAATCGTCCACGTCGGCGGGATTCCGATTTTCGAAGGTGCGATCGGAGGAGACCCACTCGCCGTCGATGTAGTTGGGATAGGTTGTCGGGTTGCTCACTTTGCTCGACCTCGTACACGCACCCCGGCGCTGCCGGTACACTGGTGCGAAATGCAGGATTTTCCATCTTCGCACGTCACCCTCGTCACCGGAGCGTCGCTAGGAATTGGTGCCGCGACCGCCCGTGAGTTTGCTCGGCGCGGTTCCGCGGTGGGCGTGCATTACAACTCAAGTGAGCGCGAGGCTAGCGCAGTTGTGGCCTCCATTCTGGATGCCGGGGGCGTAGCCGCCCCATTCCGGGCAGATCTTTCTGACCGTGCCCAGTGCGTCCGGCTCGTTGACGACGCGGTCGCTCGATTCGGCCGCATCGATGCACTCGTGAACAATGCGGGTTCGCTGATCGACCGCCGCCACCTGGCAGAAATCGACGAGCCGTTCTGGAATGCGGTCATGTCCCTGAATCTGGCTAGCGTACTCTGGGTCACCCAAGCGGCGTCCGCTGGAATGCGCGCCCGCGGGTCCGGGACGGTTGTCAACCTCGGCTCGATTGCGGGTCACAACGGAGGCGGCCCCGGCGCGATCCTCTACGCCACAGCGAAGGCGGCCGTCACCGGCATGACCAAGGCGCTGGCGAAGGAACTGATCGCGGATGGCATCCGTGTCAACGCCGTGAATCCGGGGGTGATCCTCACGCCTTTCCACGAGCGGTTTTCCAGCGAGGACCGGATGCGCTCAATGGTTTCTCAAATCCCCCAAGCCAGGGCGGGGGAGTCGTCGGAGGTGGCGAGCGCGATCGTCTTTCTTGCCAGTGACGCCGCCTCGCACATTGTTGGCGAGTCGCTCGAAGTCAATGGCGGGATGCTCATGGATTGAGCGAACGGATCCTACGCGTTTGCCTTGACAAACGCGTCGCGACTCGCTTCCGACTCGAAATAGTGGGTCGTGCCACCGACCTTGGCCTGGACCGCGTACGCAGGATCTACGTAAGTGCCCGTATGCGGATCTTGCACGAGTTTTCCGCGCGTGGGTGAGCCTGCTCGGGTGTCCGTGCCGGATCCGCGCTTGGCGGATCTGGCACTCATCGATCGCAAGGCGAATCGGCTGAGTTCCCGGATGAGGTTGCGGACTATAGCCAAGCCGATGACTCCGATCACCAGCAGCAGGATGCTTCGCATGGCGCTACCACCTCCACTCTAGCCGGAAAGGCGCTGATCTTGCGGTCGTGCGCTTTTCGATCGTGGTTGTGCCAGAATCCGACTCTCAAGGCCAGGTAGCTAGTTGCCCTTCCTCTTTTTTGGCTGCTCGAAAGAGGTCTCGAGCTTGCCGCTCAGCGTTTGCACCATCGCCTGCGCGCTGGCGGCATTCGGACCGGCCGGTTCCAGGTCGAGGTATTTCTGGTACGCCTCTACAGTGCCCGGTGCGGGGGTCACCGACCCGTCGTCTTTCATCGTGGCCGTTCCGACGAGCGCTGTGGCCAGCTGGTAGTAAGCGTTGGCGAAGTCTGGTTTCGCCACGGTCGCTTTTGTAAAGGCGTCAATGGCCCCTTGGGTGTTGCCGGTGTTGACCATCGTGGCTCCGAGGTTGAAGTAGTACGTGCCGGCATTCTCGGGTGACAGCTCGGCAGCTTTCTCCAACTCCGCTACGCCTTCCTCGAGGCGGTTGATGCGAATGAGCAGCAGGCCGAGGTTGTTGGCGTAGGCGGGGTCCGGCTCCAGCGTCATGGCGTGCCGGTAGGCACTGATTGCTTCCTCGGCGACGGCATCACGCTCGGCTCCGGTCTTGGTCCGCACCACGCCCGCGAGCGCCTCGGCCATGTTTCCCCAAATGACGTGCTGCCCGGGATCGATCTCTGCAGCCTTCTTGAAGTGCCCCACTGCAATCGCGAAATCCTCCAGGCGCTTCGATTCCATGCCGGCGTTAAAGGTCTCGTTCAGCTCCTTGTTCTTGCTGATCTGCTGCTGGCGGCCCTTCAGGTTCTTTTCGTATTCCTTGCGCTGCTGCTCGCTCATCCCCGCCAGCTGCTCCTTCGTCGGGCCGCCGCTACCCTGCGCGGCTTGCTGCTCGCGCTTCATCTCCCCTAGGTCGAAGTCGACCGCCTCCGGCTCACCCAGCTTGACTTTGTAGGCGTTGACCGTTTGTACCTCTTTGCTGTTGATCTCCAGTCGCAGGTTGTAGTCGCCCATTGGCAGTCCGGCATGGTAGTAACTGCCCTTCTTGTTCGTCTTGACCTTGTAGTTCCCGCGCATGCCGATGCGCTCGATGTAGACCATGGCGCCTTGCACGCCCTGACCGTCTTCGCCAATCACGCGCCCGCGCACGGCACCCGTCTGGGCTACCGCGCTCGATGCGAGGAATGTGAGAAAGAGCGCCGCGAGGGCGCAGCTGAGAATCGATTTGCTTCGCATGACGATCGGATCCTTTCGAGCAAGACTCATACACGAATGTAGACTTAGACTAACGCACCAACCATGCTGGCCGCAAGTTTCGTGTACTGTTCTGTGTGCTGTTCGACACGGGCCGTTGGTAGGTGCTCAGACGCACTGGCAAAATGCTTCCTGCGTCTATTGAGACGCAATGAATGAGCAGGAAAGTTACCCCTGTGGTGCTTTCGAGCAGGCAGATTTGAGCCCCGAGGAGTTCCGTAGGGCAGGGCACGATCTAATCGACTGGATCTCGAGCTACCTGGCCCATCCGGAACGCTACCGCGTGCTGCCGCGTTCCCGGCCCGGTGAACTGCTCGACGCCCTTGCTCCCGAGCCGCCGACGGAGCCCGCGCTCCAAGCCGACATCCTTGCTGACTTCGAGCGCGAGATCCTGCCCCGCACGGTGCACTGGAACCACCCCGGATTCATGGCGTACTTCGCAGCCGGCGGATCCAGTCCCGGCATTTTGGGCGAGGCGCTCTCTGCCGCCCTGAACAATGTGGGGCTACTGTGGCGCTCTTCCCCGGCGTTGGCGGAACTCGAGGAATGCACGCTGCGATGGCTGGCTGGCCTGCTTGGCTTGCCCGGCCACTGGTTCGGGTTGATCCACGACACGGCTTCGACGGCGACCCTTCACGCGGTGATTGCCGGCCGGGAGTCGGCGGCGGAGAGGGCTAGGACCTCGGGTTCGGCGCTCGATCTCAACCGAATCGTGATCTACACCTCCGCACAGGCCCACTCGTCCGTCGAGAAGTCCATGGCCGTGCTAGGACGCGGCCCCGACGCTTGTCGCAAGATCCCCTGCGACGACAGGTTTGCCATGCGCCCGGAGGCCCTGCGGCAGGCGATTGCAACGGACTTGCGCGACGGCTTTCAGCCAATCGCCGTGGTCGCGACTGTCGGCACGACAGCCTCCACCGGCGTCGACCCAGTCGCCGCCATCGCAGAGATCGCGGCCGAGCACTCGATCTGGCTGCACGTCGATGCCGCTTACGCAGGTCCTGCCGCCATGCTTCCGGAGATGAACGACCATTTTGCCGGATGCGAGCGGGCCGATTCCTACGTCGTCAACCCGCACAAGTGGCTCTTCGTACCGATGGATTGCTCGGTCATGTACACGTCGCGACCGGAGTCCTTGAGGCGGGCTCTGTCCCTTGTGCCGGAATACCTTCGCAGCCGCCAGCACCCTCGCGCGGTCAACTACATGGAGTATTCGATCCCGCTCGGGCGGCGGTTCCGCGCGCTCAAGCTCTGGTATGTGCTGCGGTCGTTCGGGTCCGAGCGCATTGCCGCTACCCTGCGCGAGCATGTCCGCCTCGCCGCGCTCCTTGCTGAATGGGTCGACAAGGCACCGGACTTCGAGCGCGTGGCACCTACGTACTTCTCTCTCGTTTGCCTGAGATTCGTGCCGCCAGGCGCCACCGATGTTGAGACCGACCAGATCAACGAAAAACTGCTTGGCGCTGTCAACGACACCGGCGAGTACTTCCTCTCGCACGCCAGACTCCGGGATCGATATGCCATCCGGGTCGCTATCGGCAACATTCGCACGACCGAAGTGCACGTCCGACGGCTCTGGGAACTGCTCCAGCGATGCGCAAGGGAGGATCTCACGCCATAGTCGGATTGCCAGAAGCCCCGCTCCGCCGACACGATTCCAGCAGGTGGAGCCAGGGGATCAATCTGCTCGCCACTGACAGGCCCCGCGTAGAGTACAATTCTTGCGGATACCCGTATGCACGAGCGAACCGCTTACCTAGCATTCCTGATGGCACTGGCCATGCTAGGGGGGCCGCCGGCCCTGAGTTCCGTCAAAGAAGCCCAGGACCTCGAGCGTGAAGGCGATCCATTAGGGGCGCGCCAGGTCTTGGACCGGCTCGTGGAATCCACTTCCCCCGACCTGGAGGGGTTGGTCGCTCGCGCCGAGTTCCTAGACCGCTACGGCGATCCTCGTGCGGTCCAGGCGTATGTCGCAGCGTTGGATGCGATCGGTGACGGAGAGCCAGCCCCAGCGCAGGACCTTCGCCGGCGAATTGCCGTCACAGCCCTCGTTCACGGAGACGATGAGACCGCGCGGTCTGTACTGGAATCCATGCGGGCGTCAGGAGACAGCGGATGGGGTGGGGCTAGCTCGATCCTCGAGCCGGCCGCATCCCCCGTGGCTGAGTCGATTGCTGTTCCGGGCACACTGGATTCCTTCCGTCGGATGGCCGCGCTGTCGACCGGCTTGGCCTTGGAGGAGATTCTGCCGTCGCTGGGCCGCACGATATTCACCGGCGGATACCATGCAGCGCGCGGCAGCGGCACATACGAGCCGACCGAGTACCTCAAGCTCCTCATGCAGTACCTGACCCAGGCGCGCGAACTCGAGGTCCTTGCGGGGCCCGGCAACACGATTGACGTCCCGGAGTGCGAATCGACCGAGACGGCGGAACTGCTCAAGATCATCGGATACCGCTTGCGGGGCGAGTGCGGGCCCGCAGCCGTGCTTGAAACCGTGAACCCGTCTCGTGCCTTTCTGGCAATCGACTCCGCCTTCCCGCTGGCTGACCTGGAGTTGGCGTATCGTCGCGGCGAGTCGTTCCGAATGTCGTTCGGCCCCACAACGCTTCCCGTGCTATTCGACCGGGCCTACTGGAAGGGCGGCGCGCGCCGAGACCGGGAGGACTTCCTTGACATGTTCATCGAAGACCCGGCGCTGGCCAGGCTCTACGTTGCGATGTACAACCTTCACCGGCCGACAGCCGAAGCCCTTCGACAGGCCGTGCCCGTGCAAAGGCTGAAGGATTACGCCCCAGTGATCGATTTCTATGGAGCAATGTTCGAAGTCCGCGATGGTATCGCGATCGTGCCCGGGGGAAGTCGCGCTCGGCTCGCCTGGGAGAATCTGACGGGAGCCCGGGTTACCCAGGGAGGCCAGTTCTTCCAGGCGCTGGTCGAAGCGGACGACGGCTGGATGGCGGCATACTATGACGCTTTGGCTCGGATCCAGGGCGACACCGCGCGGGCGTACTTTCTCGATCCCGCTCGCATTGCACGCTTCTACAGCGCTGTGAGGGGCAAGGTGACGAGCCCAGGGCCCGCCCGCCCGATCTTCCGCGCCAGCTCAGATCTGCTGTTGCTGTCGGCCCGGCTTGCCTTCACCTCGGACGGCCAGCCCCGGATACCCGGCGGCCTGGTGCCGTGGAAGGACTTGTTCATCAAGCACCCGCACGGCAAGTACGACGGCAAGTTGACGGCATCGGCCGCGGGCTGGAGAGACGCCGACGATGTCATCGAGGCAATGTTTGCGCTCTCCAGGAAGGCGATCGAGAACGAGCCCCTGCGGATGTTCTTGGCCATTTCAGACCTGGACCGGAACCGGACGCGGCCGCTTTCTGCCGCTACCGTCGGGCGCATGATCCGTTCCTACCCCGAACACGGGGAGCAATTCGCGCTCTACAACGATTCTCCCGACTTGAGCGAGGACAGCATTGTTGCTCATCTCGATGCGATGGCGGCGCTGGGCAAGATCGGCAACTTCCCGCGGCGCGCGAATTCGATCGGCATGTTGCAGGCGCAGCTTTCGATCTGGCAGGTGTTGCGTCGCAACGGATCGATCCCAGACTCTGCAGCCGATTCGTCGATGCGGGCGCTCCTCTTGCTATCGCAAGCTACTAGCGACCAGCAGGATGTCTTTGAACTGGGACGGGACGGTGTGCTCGCTCTGCTCGAAGCGTCGGGAGGGGATCCAGAGACCCCGCAGGAATCGCTCCTCGGACTGCTGGTCGGCGAGGCCGGGCCCGGAGAGGAAGAGGCGCGGCAGGAAGTTCTCGCGAACGTCAACCAGTTGCTGGCACTCCAGCGTCTGGTGCCACTGAAGACGCTCTTCGATCTTGCGGATCACCTCGAGCGGGTGTCCCGCGGCGAGGCGTTCAACGTGGCGATGGCAAACCGCCTGTCGGCGAATATCTCGGACATTCGGCTCCCGCGGTCATTGCTGTCGGTCGAAGAGGCAAACGCCATGGCCCAGGGCCGGACTGTCGAGCGCCACATCGAGCGCCAGCGCTCGTTGAATCTTCGGCGGGCGGTGGATCGCGCCCAAGGCAATCCCAACCGACTGCTTGCAATCCGCGGGGAACTGGCGCCGATCCTGCGGGATTCGCTGGTAGGGATTGTGTACGCGATTTACTCACCCCCCGGTGCCGAGCTGATTCGGGCGAACCCGCTGTTCGTGCGCAGTCATGACTTCCTGGGGCCGGAAAATCGATTCAGCTGGGCCCGGACGCGAATGCAGTCTACTGGCTGGCCCAGCAGCGGCGGGGGGCGGCTGGTCGGCTCGCTCATGTCGCTGCCATACGAATTGGCCTCTGCCGAGCAGAACTTCATGGTCCCTTCGGAACGTCAGGCGCTGATCTGGCAGGACTTGGCGCCTCAGATGTTACTGGGTGCAACCTTGCCGCGCTGGTGGGGCATTCAGCCCGCCGATTTGCACTACGTTGGCTTACACCTTCGATTGGCTCGCTCGGTGGTTGCTGAATCCGCCCTCGATCCGGACTTGGCCGCGGCCTTGCAGCCGCTCTTGAGCCGCCGGATTGAGCCATCCCGGGTCTGGAAGATCCATGACGCATTCCGTTACGGGAGGGTCTCTCAGGGTCTTGCCATCCTTACGCCGGCCGAGCTCTTCGACCTTGCACATCGCCTGCGCGAGCAGCACGGGGACCGGCTAGCAGAGATCGCAGAACCCTACATTTCCGGCATCTCGGATCTCGTGGCTCGCGACGCGGACCGTTTCAGCGAGAGACGCATCGGGCGCCAGTTCGGGATGCCACACCCGCGCCTGGCGCATTCGTACCGGCTTGAACTGCTGAATCTGCCGTTGTTTCCGACGTTGATGGGCTACTCGAGTCGAATCCTCGCGGAGAGCTGGGAGTCGAACAATCTGTACTGGGCCGAGCTTTCTGACGAGCTTCACATCCAGCCGGCCCAGCTGAACACTCTTGTGCCGCAATGGACGCAGCGGACGCTCGAGAGAATCTTCGCCACTCACCTTGACGATTGGCCTGCGCTGTGGCGGTCGTTGCGTGTGATCGCCGACCAGGTGCGCGGCGAGTCCTATTTGCACGGTGGCCCGGAAGTTGCGCAGTCCGGGACCAGCAACTGACCAGGGAGCAATGCCACGTATGAGCGATGCTAGGACGAGTACGAAAATGTGGAGCGCGGGACCTAGACTTGCAATGACGAAATCTGCGACGGCTCGGCTGGCAGTAGCTGTGCTTGTACTCAGCGTGGTTGCGCTTCCCTCAATGGCGCAGCCTCAGCAAGCATTGGACGAGCCGGCTGCCTTGTTCGAGGTCGAAGTCGATCTTGTCATGCTCAACATCGCGGTGACCGACCAGCGCGGTCGCTACATCGAGGATTTGAAGCCCGAGGATTTCCGAATCACGGAGGACGGCATCGAGCAGTCGATCGCCTCGTTCGGCGAAGGTAGCGCGACGCCGCGCCGCGTGGCCCGGACGGGAGTGCGAGCCGTAGGAGAGGATCCGGGCGAAGCGCCCGAACTCTCGCTTCCCGCAGTGATTTCGGGACAGCTCGTGGGCACGAATGTCTTCGTGTTGTTCGATACGAGCAACTTCATGTACCGCAGCTTGGTTTACGCAGAGGATGCGATCGCGGACTTCATCCGAGGCCTTGACTCGGCCGACTCGGTGGCCGTGTATTCGTTCAGCCGCAACCTCACTCGGCAGGCATCCCTGTCTTCGGAGCACGACGGCGCTCTGCGCGGCTTGAGGCGGTCGGTGGCAGGGGATGAAACGGCCCTCTACAACTGCCTGCTGCTGACCCTGCGAGACGCCGCCAAGGTGTCCGGACGCAAGGTGATTATCGTGTTCTCGAATGGCCCCGACAACGCCAGCGCCGTGTCCCCGGACGACGTGGGCGCGATCGCCGAGGACGAGGGGGTGCCGATCTATGTGATCAGCACGAGGGAGCTCAACCGTGACCGGATCTCAAGCAACGCGTTCCGTCGCATCACCGCGCGAACTGGCGGCAAGGCGTACTTCGCCAAGACCTGGCAGCGCCAATCGGAGGCGTTTGTCGAGATTCGCGAGGAACTGGCGAGTTCTTACACGGTCACCTATTACCCGCAGCCCAATCCCAATCGCGGTTGGCGCAACATCCAGGTCGAACTGAAGGGATCCGACCAGCGGCGGTACCAAATCAGGACGCGGGCCGGATACCGGCCGAAGCTGTAACGCTTTCCGGCTTGGTTCTCGGACCGAGGCGGGCCTGCATGTCGCGACGAGTCATCGAGGATCTCCGCCGAAGGGGGCACCGCGCATATTTCGTCGGCGGCTGCGTGCGCGACCAACTGCTGCAACGAACCGTCAAGGACTGGGATATCGCGACCAGCGCGCATCCGCACGAGGTCGCGGCGCTCTTCCCGGGTGCCCGGATGCACGGCCTTCGTTTCGGCGTTTGCGTCGTTTGCGACGGTGGGGAATGGGTCGAAGTCGCGACGTTTCGCAGCGATGGCGGCTACAGCGACGGCCGGCGACCGGACAAGGTGACGTTTTCCTCCGACGCTCGCGAGGACGTCTGCCGCAGGGACTTCACGATAAACGGGATTCTCTACGACCCCGCTAGCGAAGAGTATCTCGACTACGTGGGTGGCCGGGCAGACCTGCAATCCAGGCTGGTCCGCGCCATCGGTGACCCGTTCCGCCGGTTTTCCGAAGACCGGCTCCGAATGCTGCGCGCTGTGCGGTTCGCAGCCTCGCTAGGGTTTGCTATCGAAACGGAGACCGAGGCCGCGATCGTTGCACTCTCCCGGGAGATCGCCAGAGTCGCGCCCGAGCGCGTCCGCGAAGAGCTAGGCCGCATCCTGACGGAGGGAGGTGCCCGGCGTGGTTTCGAATCGCTGGCAGCCACCGGACTGCTCGACGCGCTGCTTCCCGAGGTCGCGGCCCTGCGGGGGATCGAGCAGCCGCCCGAGTTCCACCCCGAGGGAGATGTCTGGACCCACACGATGCTGATGCTCGAGCGCCTGCAAGCGCCTTCCGAGCCACTTTCGTGGGGTGTGCTGCTCCACGATATCGGCAAGCCGGACACATTTCAAATGGCCGATCGTATCCGCTTTCACGGCCATGTCGACCGCGGCGTCGAATTGGCCGAGCGGATTTGCTCCCGGCTGCGTTTCTCGAACGCGGACACCGCCAGGGTTCTTGCGCTAGTCGGCAACCACATGAAGTTCATGGACTTGCAGCGAATGCGGCCCGGGAAGGTGCGGCGCTTCGTCGACCAGGAGCACTTCGACGACCATCTCGAACTGCACCGACTGGACTGCCTGGCAAGCCATGGAAAACTTGACAACTACGCGTTCGCGCGGGATCGCCTTGCCGAGTCCTCGGCGGAGGAGCCGGTGGCCCCGCTACTCACCGGCGAAGATCTAAAGAGCGCAGGGTACAGGCCGGGCCCGGTTTTCGGAGAGATCCTGGCGCTGATCGAGGAACTCCACCTCGATGGCGAGCTCACGGATCGCGGCATGGCTCTGGAACTGATCAGAGAACGCTTCCCGCTATCCCCCGCGGATTCGCCCGATGCGGACGAGAAGATCCTATAATCGCTTCCGCTTCTTCAACCGTTCGTCGATAGAAAAGGGGCCGGGTCCATTGGCCCACAGGAACAGGAAAACGAAGCAATACAGCACGGCTAGCTCACCGCGGTTGAGCAGCGGCAGGAACGCTTCTATCGAGGCGTGTGCTTTGAAATAGGCCGCTGCCATCATGCCGGAGCACACGAACGCCGTCCAGCGGGTCTGGAAGCCGAGCAGTATCAACGTGCCGCCTACGAGTTCGATCACTGCGGCGACCAGAGCCAATGGATCCTCCCGCGGCCCGACGCCGCCCAGTCCGAAGAGCTTTTGAATGCCGTGCGGAATGAACAGGAAGCCAGTCATGATCCGTAGCAGTGTGTGTGTTATTCCAGACCAGTTCATTGGCGATGCTCCGTATTGATAGTGGATTGGGCCGGCTCAGAGCCCGAGGAGGCTATCGACGCGCTGTCCGATGTCTGCCAAGTACTCGCGATCCCCGCCCCGCAACTCCACTGTAGCCTCGCCAGTGTACCCGACATCGGCGAAAGCCTGGCGGACCGCCGGCCAGTTCACATCGCCGTCACCGAGGTTCACGAAGCCCTGGCGCCGGGAATAGTCCTTCAAGTGGACCTTAACGATCCGGGTGCCCAATTCACGGATCCAATGCTGCGGAACGGCGTAGTGCACGATGTTGCCAACATCGAAGTAAGCGCGGACCAAGGGGTGATTGAATTCGTCGATGTACTGGCGGAAGTCGCGTGCGGTCAGCAAGAACTTGTTCCAGACCTCCTCGATCGCGATCGTCACGTCGTGCTTCTCGGCCAGCGGTATGAGCTTGCGGACCTCTTGCTGTGAACGCTCCCAAGCTTGCTCGTAGGTCGTGTCGTCTCGCACTACTGCCGGAACGAGCAGGACGGCGTCGGCACCGAAGAGCTGCGCCTGCTTGAGCGATGCGCGCATGCCGGCAACGCAAGCATCGACTTCGCCGGGGTCGGGGCTTGACAGGGGCGTCTGCCAGTGCCCTTGGTTCATTACCGAATGAATGCGCAGACCGGCTTGCTGCGCTGCGTCGTGAATGGCTTGCGCTTCGCTGTCCTCTTTGACGGCGCGCACCTCCATGGACTTGAAGCCAATGTCGACCGCGAGTTTGTAGCGGTCAAGAAGCGGCATGTCCTTGGGCAGCATGCCATCGAGCACGGCACGCTCGATTCCGTGGCTAGAGGCGCTCGACGGAATTGCTGCCAGTGAGGCAGCGGCGATCATCCATTCACGGCGGTTCATGTGTTGTAGAGTCGGCCATCGCGAGCGGTCCTGTCAAGGCGGTCGAGCTTGCTCGCCGCAACTTCCGGACGAATCAGCCGGCCGCACCAGCAAGCGCTGGCGATGCGCCTGCTGGAGCCCGTAGCGGAACGAACCCTGTGCCCCAACATCCGAATGCTGCACACGATCCGCGCTTGGGGCTGCTTCTGATACTCTCTGAGGCGTGACGAACGGTTCCGCCCCAGGAGTCGTCCGGAGGGAGTCTAGCCATAATTCTTGGGACTAAGCCGCAAGTTTGGCTCCCGGTTGCGCTGCTCGCGACCGTTCCGGCCCAAGCGCTCGATTGCGAGGCGCTCGCAACCCTGGAACTGCCCGACATCCGCATTGAGAGCGCAGTCGCTTCGCAGGGGGAGGAAGTCCCGGACGAGAACTTGCCGCAGGGGATTGCGTTCCGGTCAGCCAACGCCGCCGTGCCCCATTGCAAGGTCGAAGGCGTGATCGGGACGGAGATCCGCTTCGAGGTCCTGCTGCCGGATGAATGGAACGGCAAGTTCCTGATGGGCGGCGGGGGCGGATTTGTTGGGAGTCTGGGCTACCAAGGGCGTTTCTCGGTGAACCGCGGCTATGCTACCGCGGCCACGGACACAGGTCATCAAGCTTCCGGCATCCGCGCCGACTGGGCCTACCGCCATCCCGGGCGCAGCATCAATTTCGGCTACCTCGCGGTGCACCGGACAACCGAGGCAGCCAAGGCCATCATTCGCTCCTACTATGGGCGCAACGCCGGGTACTCCTATTTCTACGGTTGTTCCAACGGGGGACGTCAGGCCATGATGTCTGCCCAGCGATACCCCGAGGACTTTGACGGCATCGTGGCCGGTGCCCCGGCGCATGACTTCAGCGGAGTGCTCGCTGCCTTCGCCTACAACATGCAGCGGATCTTTCCTGATCCGGAAAACCTTGCCGAGCCGGTCAGCACCGCCCAGAACCGGAGCCTTCTCGAGTCGGAGATCTTGCGGAAATGCGATGTGCTTGACGGTGTGGAGGACGGATTCCTCAACGATCCGCGCGAGTGCGACTTCAAGGTGTCTGACCTTCCTATCTGCTCGGGTCCGGAGTCCTCTGACGATTGCTTGACGATCCGCCAGCGCGAAGCGATCGAGGCGGTATACGGCGGCCCACGCAATGCGAGCGGGCAGATTTATCCGGGCTTTCCATTTGGAGGCGAGTCGGAGCGGGCTGGCTGGCAGAGCTGGATCACGGGCCCGAATCCGGGACTTCTCAGGGAGCATGGCGAACCGAGCTCACAATTTGGCTTTGCTACGCAGGGATTCAAGTACTTCGTGTTCCAAGATCCCGATTTCGATTACACACGCTACGACTTTGACAGCTACGAAGGAGATGCCGGCCACTTGGACTGGTTCCTGGATGCGAAAAACACCGACCTGTCCGGGCTGAAGGCTGCAGGCGGGAAGCTGTTGCTGTGGCACGGCTGGTCGGACGCGGCCCTGACTGCCCATGGCTCGATCGACTATTTCGAGCGAGCCGAGCAGAAGGATGCCGGCGTGCGCGACTATTTCCGCTTTTACCTCATGCCTGGGGTGCATCACTGCGCCGGCGGGCCGGGACCCGATCGGGTCGACTGGCTTGGTGCGCTGGAGGGCTGGGTGGAAGACGGTGAGGCGCTTGGCTCGCTGGTTGCCAGCAAGATAGAGGCCGGCGAAATCACCAAGACCCGTCCGCTTTGCGTTTACCCCGGAGAGCCGAATACCAAGGGGGCGACCCGTACGAAGCGGCCAGCTACGCGTGCAGCGCACCATAGCATCGCGCCAAGGAAAGCAAGCTTTCCATGCCGGTGCCGCTCTGTGCCTAATTCAGCGACTCAAGCGCTTGCACGACATCCGCGGTGATGTCGTCGGCGTGCTCGATCCCGACCGAGAACCGCACTAGATTGTCATTGATTCCCAGTTGTCGGCGGCGATGCTCTCCGAGGTTTCGGTGGGTCGTTGTTGCCGGGTGTGTGATCAGCGAATGCACGTCACCCAGGCTCAATGTACGCACGACAAGCTCGAGCGCGTTCATGAACCGAAACGTCTTGGCTTGATCTGCGTCCCTCACCTCGAAGCTCACCATGCCGCCATACATTTTGCGGCCGACTATATCGGAGTCAAACAGCCGGTCGGCGGTTGCCTTGTCAGGATGACTGTCGAGCCCCGGGTAGTACACCCGCCCGACCCGGGGGTGACCTTCGAGCACCTGCGCCACGTGGAGCGCGTTTCGGCAGTGCTCTTCCATGCGCATTGACAGTGTCTTGATGCCGCGCGAGGTCAGGAAACACTGGAACGGTCCCAGGTTGGGTCCGAGATGGCGGCCCAGCTCCTGCATGAATTCGGCATTGGGCGCCTGGCAAAGCGAGATGCCTCCCAGGACATCGGCGTGGCCGGCAAGGTACTTCGTGGCGCTGTGAATGACCACATCGGCCCCGACATCGAAAGGTCGGTTCAGCACGGGAGTCGTGAACGTGGCGTCGACGACGACCGGCACGCCGTGACGGTGGGCGATCTCGCAAATGGCGTCAAGCGCTGGAACACGGAGCAACGGATTCGAGACCGTCTCGAGGAGCACGCAGCCGACTTCGTGGTTGTCAAGCACGGATCCGAAAGCTTCCAGGTCGCATGGGTCCGCGAAACGTGCCATCACGCCTTGCTGCTCCATCAACTGCAGGAGCTGGAATGTCTGGCCGAACAGGACATTCGCGCCGAGCACCAGCTTTGGACGGTCCCGCAGGGCAGTCATCAAGCCGACATGCATGGCGGCCATGCCCGAGCTGCAAGCCAAGGCGCTAGCGCCGCCTTCAATCGCGACCATCTGATTCTGCAGAGCGGCGGATGTCGGATTTCCATAGCGCTGGTACACGAAACCGTCCAGCTCGCCGTTCGCAACCGCCGTCAGGTCGCGCGCGCTGCGGTAGTGAAAGCTCGCAGCCATCTCCAGCGGTGGAGCGGACGGGACGAAGATAGCGTCCGGGTCCTCGCGCATGCAACTGTGAATGGCTAGGGTCTGGTGCTTCATGCCGCCTCCAGTGCCTGCCGTAGGTCGGCAAGAATGTCGTCAATGTGTTCCGCGCCGACAGCCAGGCGAACCAGACCGTCGGTGATCCCCAGATCTGCCCGCGCTTCGGCCGACAGCATCCGGTGAGTGGCGCTTGCCGGATGCAGGGCCAGAGTGGTCAAGTCCCCCAGGCTCGCCGACGTCTTGACCAGTCTGAGCCGGTCCAGGAACGCGTACGCTCCGTCCTGGCCACCGCGCACGTCGATCCCAATCGTGCCTCCCGCCAGACCCGGCGGCAGCAGCTTCGCGACGGCGCGGGAGTCCGGATGGCTTGGGTCGGCGGGATAGATCAGGCGCTCGATAGCAGAGTGACCGGCCAGGTCTTCAAAGACCATGCGGGCGTTGGCGCAGTGACGCTGCATCCGAAGCGGAAGCGTCTTCACTCCGCGCATAACCAGAAACGCTTCGAAGGGGCCTAGGTTTCCGCCTAGACAGCGATGGGTCTGGCGGAGTGCCTCCTCGTGCTCCTCGTTGGCGGCAACCACACCCGCAAGCACATCGCCGTGACCTCCCAGATATTTTGTGGCGCTATGGATCACCATGTCCGCCCCGAGTTCCAACGGTCTCGCTAGCAGTGGCGTAAACGTGTTGTCCACCAGCATCAAGGCGTCGTTGGCTGAGGCGATCTCCTTAACGAGTTCCAGGTCGGCTACCCGGAGGCAAGGATTCGAGATCGTTTCCGCAAGCAGCAGGCCCGGCCGAACTTCGCGCACGGCTGTTTCCAACGCGTCGACATCGCAGAAATCGCAGAACCGGACCTCGACGCCCCATGGCCTGAGCACCGATCTCAGCAGCTCAAGGCTACCGCCGTAGAGCACGTTGCCGGCCACGATCGCCTGACGCCGGTCGAGCAGGCCCGCCATGATGGCCAAGTGGACCGCCGCCATGCCCGAAGAGGTGGCGTATGCCAGATCCGCTCCCTCTAGGTTCGCGACCTGGTCTTCCAAGGCAGAAGCGCTCGGATTGCCCATCCGGGCGTAGGTCTCGCCCGGACTGCGGTCGGCGAATACATCGGCCAGTTCCTCCATCGTGTCGTAAAAGAAGCTCGAAGAGGCGTAGATGGGGGTCGAGACAGGCGTGTACTTGCCCAGCTTCTGGCGATCGCCAGCGTGGACTAGGGTCGTTTGGGGTTTCATGCCGGGTAGAAGAACAGTATGGAGTATCCGGACGGCCGAGGCTCGCCTCGTCAGCGCGCCCCGTTTCTTGATCTTTCCAGATCCAGGTACCGGCGGACGACTCTGTTGACGTATTCGATCGTTTCCGGGTAGGGTGGCACGCCGCCGTGCTCGGCAACCCGACTCGGTCCTGCATTGTACGCTGCCAAGGCTTTCACGAGTTGGTCCTCGTCGCCCGCGAACCGCTCCAGCATCTGCTTGAGATACCGGGTGCCGCCTCGCACGTTACCTTCGATTTCGTAGGGGTCCACACCGACATCGGCAGCTGTTCCCGGCAGGAGCTGCATCAGGCCTATCGCCCCTTTCGAGGACACCGCTTCCTGTCGAAACTTGGATTCCGCCCACATGACCGCTCGGACTAGTTCGGCAGGCACGCCCTCCTCCGCTGCTAGCCGCTCGATCTCGCTTGTGATGTCAGTTGGCCGGATTGGCGCGGTCTGCGGCTGCGCTTCCGGCCTTGCCGCTCCCGCGACCGGCCGTGCTGTCTCCGGCTTGATCGATCGCACCGCTTCCGCCGGCACGACGATCCAGCCGCCTCCGCTCGTCACCACCCGGATCCGATCTCCGAGGGACTCGTGGGAGTCTGCACGCAGAGTGAATCCGTTCTGCAGAACCACGGTCTCAGCTGCCCAGCCTGAAGATGCCATGAGGAGGCAAGCCAGTAGACGTCGTGAAGGGCGCTGTTGCATACTTGCGTACTTGCATCATAGGACGTACGTAACTCACTTGGAGTGCAGTCGCACCGGCGAGCGAGTGGCTGCGGGGACTTTGCAGAATCTTTCCTCCGCTGGCGCTCCGTTGCTGGTCCGCTACGATCTCACGACTGCCAGGGACGAATTGGATCGCTCGACCATCGGTCTCGGGCCGGACTCGCTTTGGCGATACGCCCCGCTCCTGCCACTCCGCGATCCGGCGCACCGCGTCACCTTTGATGAGGGCTGGACGCCGCTTCTTTCGACTCCCCGTCTCGGTGCCAGGATCGGCTGCTCCCGGCTCCTGTTGAAGGACGAAAGCACAAACCCTACCGGGACATTCAAAGCCCGAGGCATGACAGCTGCGGTCTCGATGGCAATCGAACTCGGCGTCAAGAAACTGGCTGCCCCGTCAGCTGGAAACGCGGCGAGCGCACTGGCTGCATACGCGGCTAGGGCGGGTCTGGAAGCTTATCTGTTCATGCCCCGCGACGTTCCTAGGGCCAACGCCATCGAATGCGAGTCGATGGGAGCCCATGTCACGTTGGTCGACGGACTGATCAGCGACTGCGGGCGAATCGTGGCACAGCGGCGAGAGGCCGAGGGGTGGTTTGATGTCTCGACGCTGAAGGAGCCCTACCGAGTGGAAGGCAAGAAGACGATGGGGCTGGAACTTGCCGAGCAACTCGGCTGGCGGCTCCCCGACGCTATCTTCTACCCCACCGGGGGAGGCGTTGGTCTGATCGGCATGTGGAAGGCGTTCGATGAACTTGAGCAATTGGGCTGGATCGGCTCGAGTCGCCCGAAGATGATCGCCGTGCAAGCCGCGGGGTGTGCCCCGATCGTCCGGGCGTGGGAGGCAGGCGAACCAGAGTCGCGGTACTGGGAGGACGCTGCAACCGTGGCGAGCGGCCTTCGTGTGCCGAAAGCGATCGGAGATTTTCTTGTGCTGGCCGCGCTGCGGGAGAGTAGCGGGACGGCCGTCGCAATCGCCGATGACGAGATGCTTGACGCAGGGCGGTTGCTGGCAGAAACCGAGGGCATCTTCGCGGCCCCCGAAGGAGCCGCGTGCGTCGCTGCGGCCCGGCGCCTGTTGCAAGACGGGTTCTTGGCTCCCGGCGAAGAACTGGTGATCTACAACACGGGGACTGGCCTCAAGTATCTCGAGGCATGGGAGACCCGCTCGGCAATATAAAGTGCGGTTTGGGAAGGATTTGCAATCGGTGCACCCGCTTACCGGCCCACGGTTGCGAGAATGGAGGTAGCCATGCTCGTCCGAGTGCTCTTCTTCGGCCAACTGAAAGATATCGTCGGTCTTGCCAGCGACGAACTCGAGATAGGCAAGGGGGCGCGCCTTGAAACGGTGTTCACTTGCTACGCGTCTCAATATCCCAAGTTGGCCGCTATGGCAGGCAGCGTGGCAATGGCTCGCAACGGGCATTTCGCGGCACCGGATGAATCGCTCGAGGACGGGGACGAAGTGGCGATCATGCCCCCTGTGAGCGGCGGAAACGGTTGGTTGCTCCACCGAGATCTCGACAACGTCTTCGCTGCTGTGACGAGACATACGATCAACAGCCGTGCGCTTGCCCTGCGTGTGCAATCGGACAGCGATGGAGCCGTGATCGTTTTTGAGGGCGTCGTCCGGAACAACTCGGGCGGGCGACAGACCCTTTACCTGGACTACGAGTGCTACGCGCCGCTTGCCGTCCAGCAACTCACGGAGATCGGCCGTGACATCCTGGCTCGATATGACGTCGACAGCATTGCCCTGGTCCATCGTGTGGGGCGTCTCTCGATTCGGGAGGCGAGCGTCTCGATCGTCGTTGCCTCTGCCCATCGGCATCCGGCCTTCGAGGCGAGCCTCGAAGCAATCGACGCAGTGAAGCGCAAGGTGCCGGTCTGGAAAAAGGAGCACTTCGCGGATGGCGAGGTGTGGGTGGAAGGACAGTGGGACGAATCCGTGCCTCGCACAGCATTCGACGCGACACGCTGACAGGCGCGCTGCTCCTGCTGTCGGTCGGTGCGCTGGAAGCGCAGCAGCAAGCTCTCCCTGTCTTCAGCACCGACGTCCGTCTCGTGCTCCTGCCGGTCACGGTCAAGGATGCCCACAACGCTCCTATCGGCGACCTCAATCGCGGCGACTTCACCATTCTGGAAGAAGGCGAGCCCCGCGAGCTCGCTGTCTTCGAACGACGTACGAACCGGCCCCTTTCGGTTGCCTTGATGGTCGATGCGAGTCTCAGCACGGCGATCGAACTGCGTTATGAGCGCCGATCGGCGAGCCGCTTCCTAAGCAGGCTGCTGGGGCCGACTTCGCAGGAATCCGACGTCGCTGCGATTTACTCGTTCTCGGACAACGTCGAAGCCCTGTCCGCATTCACCCGCGATCACTCCAAGCTTGAGAAGGCACTGGATCGGGTCCGGCCGCAGACTGGCACCTCGGTGTACGATGCCGTCTTGCTCGTAGCCAAGGAGTTGTCCGCATGGGACGGGCGCCGGGTCATCGTCATGATTACCGATGGCGGTGACACCACCAGCCGGTACCGCTTCGCCGACGCGCTACGCGCCGCGCATGACGCGGAGGTAGCGATCTATCCGTTGATCGTTCTGCCGATCCGCAGCGACGCCGGCAGGAATCGTGGTGGGGAGCACGCCTTGGTAACCCTATCGGAGAACACTGGCGGGGAGGCATTCGTACAGCACGGAGCCAGGGATCTTGACGCGGCTTTCGCCGAAGTCCTGCGCAATCTCCGCACCCAGTACCTGCTGGGCTTCTATCCGCGGGGCGAAGTGGTCAATCGCCAGGAGCGATTCCGTGGCATCGAGGTGCAAGCGCACCGCGAGGGTGCGGTTGTCTTGGCCCGTTCCGGATATTTCGCCGACCCACCCAACCCAAGGACTGAACCAAGGCGCTCGAAGGGCGCCCCCGTCCAGTTGCGCAGGCTTCCTCAGCCCGAACCCAGTTCTCCCGAGCCCGCTCAACCAGAGAAGGATCGCTACAGGCCCCCCGACGGACAGCCGCGGCCGCCGATCGTCCGCCCTGTGCCTTAGATCGATCAGTCGTCTGAGGCCCGGGCTGATAGCCTGAGAGGGCACCCATGGGCGCAGTAGATTACATCCCGTTTGCCACTGACGTCGCATTCGAAGCGGGTTCGATCTTGATGCGCCACTATCTTCGCGTCCCGGTCGAGTACAAGGGTGCATTCGACACCGTCACGGCCGCGGACAGGGCGGCCGAGCGCTTCGTGGTCGGACGCATCCGCTCGCAGTTCCCCTCCCACGCGATCGTCGCCGAGGAAGGCGGGAGCCACGTAGGCGACAGTGACTTGGTGTGGTACATCGATCCGCTAGACGGGACGACGAACTTTTCGCACGGCTTGCCCCGCTTCTGTGTCAGCATCGGCCTTTGGTCGCGCAGAGAGGGCTTGGTTGGGGTGGTGTACGATCCGTTGCGCAACGACATCTACGCCGCTGAGAGGGGCTCTGGCGCGTACCTGAACCACCGTCGCATCCGGGTCTCTGAGCAGGCCGACCTCAAGCGTGGGCTCTTCGCCACGGGCTTCCCCAGTTCCATTCGCGGTACCAATCCGAATCTCCACTACTTCCACCAGGTCGCAATGGTGACGCATGGAGTGCGGAGAACCGGCTCAGCCGCCCTAGATCTGTGCTCGGTGGCGCAGGGGCATTTCGAAGGCTTCTGGGAGATCGGATTGAAACCTTGGGACGTCGGGGGCGGGTTGGTTCTCCTGTCCGAAGCTGGGGGAGCCTGCTGTGACTTCGAGGGCGGCAGGTACCTCCCGGGAGACGAGCGGATGGTAGCCACGAATGGCAAGGTGACAGCCGAGTTGCTGCAGCTCTTCGACGAAGTCACCCATGGCATGCACAGAACGCCAATTCCCGCGATAACGAGTGCCTGAGAACCAAGACCGGGATGTGCCAGATGCATTCCCGGACTGAAACATAAGCCCCTATTTTCGTTACAGCTAGTGCCCTAATTGTGGTATCCTAAACGGGTCTGTGTGGCATTCGTTCACCGCTGCTCAGCTCTTGGCCCGGTACGGGTCAGGGGCCGGGTGCACTTCGAATCGCTTGGTAGGCCAATATGGAAAGAATCGTAGACCTAATTCGAAGCAAGCGGGACAGCGAGGAGGTCTCTCTTGCGGACTTCGAGAAACTGATCAACGGATACACTCTGGAACAAATCTCGGACGCGCAGATGGGTGCCTTCTTGATGGCAGGCGTGTGCAATGGGTTCAACGATAGCGAAGCGGTCTCGATTACTTCTGCAATGCTGCGATGCGGCGAGCAAGTCGATCTCTCCGGGCTGGACAAGGTAAGGGTTGACTGCTATTCAACCGGCGGAGTTGGCGACAAGATTCCGCTGATAGCGGCGCCGATCGCGGCTGCTGCGGGTGTAGCCGTGCCAATGATCGTGGAGCGCGGCGCTGGCCACGTTATCGGATCACTGGGCAAGCTGCGGGCCATTCCCGGCTTGCGCACCGAGTTGGAAGTCGCGGACTTCGCAGACTTGGTCACCGAGTTCGGCTTGGCGTTCGCCCAGCAAGGCAACTCGCTCGCGCCAGCCGACAAGCGGCTCTGCGAACTGAGGAACGATACTGCGACTGTGGAATCGCTCGCCCTGATCGCTGCCTCGGCAATGTCAACGAAGCTGGCCGAGGACTTGAGCGGGCTCGTCGTTGACGTCAAGGTCAGTCGCGGCTCCCTGCTTTCCGGGCGAACCGAGGCCCGCCGGTTGGCGCAGCTGATCATCAGCATCGGGCGCAAGCTGAATGTCCAGGTGCAGGCACTGCTGACTGACATAGACCAGCCTCTTGGCTACACCGTCGGCAACGCCCTCGAAATCATGGAGGTTTCCCAGACGCTGCAGGGTGAAGGGCCGGAGGACGTGTCGGCTCTGGCGAACGAGATCGCGGCGCGCATGATCTTCCTGGCGGACACTTCGATCTCGATGGAGAGCGCTAGGGAGAAGGCCCAAGCGACGATCCAGGATGGTTCTGCCTTGCAGACTCTAGCAAGCGTTATCGCGGCTCAGGGCGGTGATCCGGAAGCTCTGACGAACTTCGAGAAACTGCCGCTCACCAAGGGGGCATACCCGATCACGTCGCCGAGAGATGGGTACGTGAGCAAGATCAATGCTGCCGATATCGGACGTGCCGCGGTCCTTCTGGGCGCGGGCGACACGGAGACTGGCGCTGCAGTGGACCCTGCAGTCGGCGTCGTCCTCGAGGCGAAAGTGGGTCAAGCGGTGCTCAATGGCACCCGCCTCTGCTCCCTCTATTACAACGACTCGACGAACCTCGAAGAAGCGCAGCAGTTAGTGGAAGACGCTTTCCGGATTTCGACCACCGAGCCGGAGCCACGTGATCTCGTCCTGGACTTGATCCAGGGTTAGGGCTTCCCCGCTTGGGCCGGACGGTGGCGCCCGCCCGGTTCATTCGTCGGTTCCGCGCGCAACGCCGAACACAAACAGCGCGCCGCCCGAGGCTATAGCCACCAATTGCCTTCCGCCGGATTCGTATGTCATGGGACTGGCCTGGACTCCTGCCCCGAGATTGATCCGCCATAGCTCTTCCCCGGATTCGGCGTCGAGTGCCTTGAAGAAGCCGTCCGAAGTGCCGGCAAACACGAGTCCGCCCGCCGTCGACAGCAGTCCGGCCCATGCCGGCTGGAAGAGCCGGTGCTCCCAGACGCGTTCGCCGCTGACCGGATTGAAAGCGCGAACCGCCCCGAACCAGTTGTGCATCGTAGCTTCATTGATGAACATGCTGCCCCAGTAGCGCGTGCCCGGTCGGTATTCGGTCTCGCCTTTGTGGTACATGGCGCTGCCCTCTCGGCAAGACACGTATAGCAGTCCCGTATCAGGGCTGTAAGCCGGTGACATCCAGTTCGTACCGCCCGCCACTGCAGGGAACACTTCCACGCCTTCCGCCGAGGGCTCCATGCCGGGTCGGCGAATGGGCCGGCCCTCTTCGGAGATCCCCACGGCCCAAGTCTGCTTGACGAACTGGGTCGCTTTGAGAAACTCTCCAGTTGCGCGATCCAGCATATAGAGGAATCCGTTACGGTTCGCAGTGACGAGCAGCTTGCGCGTCTCGCTGCGGTGTTCCTTGTCGAGCAGCACCATTACCTGAGTCGCGTCCCAGTCGTGCACATCGTGCGGGGTGAATTGAAAGTGCCATTTCAGCTTGCCCGTGTCGGCGTCTAGAGCGACAACCGAATCCGAGTACAGGTTGTCACCGAGCCGCACGTCGCCGTTCCAGTCCGGCCCGGGATTGCCGGTGCCCCAATAGACCAGGTCGAGTTCCGGATCGTAGCTGGGCGTGATCCAGATCGAGGCTCCTCCTGTCTTCCATGAATCATCTGCCCAAGTCTCGTGACCGAACTCTCCGGGACCGGGTACGGTGTAGAACCGCCAGCGGCGTTCCCCGGTCTCGATATCGAACGCATCGATGAATCCGCGGATGCCGTACTCGCCACCCGCTGTACCCACCATCACCATGTCCTTGACCACGAGCGGCGCATGCGTGCCCGAATAGCCTAGGGAGTAATCGATGAGCTCCGTTTCCCACAACAGGCGCCCGGTCTTGCGGTCGAGCGCGATCGTGTAGGCGTCCAAGGTCGCCATGAATAGGCGGTCACCCAAGATCGCCAGGCCCCGGTTGACGAGACCGCAGCAAGCGATCAGCTTTGGTGGCAGACGCCTCGAATAGCGCCACAGCCGTGCTCCCGTCTCGGCATCCAAGGCATACACGTCACCGGGTGGCACGGTGATGTACATAATCCCGTCATGGACTAGTGGCGTGGTCTCGAATTTCTCCGAGATCTTCTCTTGGAATGCCCATTCCAGGCGAATCGAACTGGCATTCGTCCGATTGATTTGGTCCAGCAGGCTGTGTCGGTGGCCCGAGTACCCGCCGTGGTAGTTCAACCAGTCTGCGGCGACTGCCTCGTCTTTCAAGAGATCCGAATTTGTCACTTCGGGCAGGGACGGTATGGCCATGCACAGCAGGGCTGCCGGCAGCGTCCATGGGAATGCAGGGATTCTCACTGGGCAGCCTCCTTGGCTGGGGCGCGTAGCGTGCACAAATAGGCGAGCAAGTCCTCGATCTCGCCCGCGCTCAATAGTTCGCCGTATGCCGGCATCAGCGAATCGGGCGGCATTTCGAGGGAACTCAAGTCCGCCTTGCGGAAGGATCGAATGTTCTCGGAGCGATCCATGAGATGAATCCTGTAGGAGGTCTCGTTCATCCAAGCACCTTCGACGCGTTCACCGTCCGCCGTGACGACACGCACCGTGCGGTAGCGTGTCGCGATATCGCGAGCTGGATCCAGCAATGCCTGCCGCAATTGCTGGTTGGTGTACAACTCTCCCGCAAAGCTCATGTCGGGTCCGAGCCGGCCGCCTGTGTTGCCGACGGTGTGGCACGCCAGGCACGCTCCCTTTTGGGCAAAGACCTGCTTGCCGGCAGCGGCTTCGCCATTGCCAGGGTCGCATCCCGCGCTTGCTGTCTCCGCGAGAGTTCGCACGACAAGAAGGATTCTCCAAATGTTTTCTTCCTCCAACCAGAGTCCGGGCATTCCGGTCCCGGAAATCCCTCCCTCGACGATGTCGAACAGTTCAGCATCGGTGTTGCCGTGGTGGTAACTCTTGCGTGCCAAGCGGGCCCCCCGGCCCGTCGTGCCTTGCATGCCATGACAGTTCCCGCAGTGGATCCGGTACAGTCGCTGGCCTTCCCGGAAGTCCTCCGGCGAGGTCATCGGATTGGTTTCGTGAGTTCGCGCCCCCACGAGAATGCTAGGAATTGCCAGGAGCAGGGCGAAGTACCGCATGGGCCGCATCAGGAAAGCTCCATTGAGGCTACCAGACCGGAGAATGGAACATCCCCGACCGGCGCTGACTTCGATTTCCCCGGGGCTGGCGACACCGAGGACCAGTCGATTGCTAGGTCGGATGACCCCGTGCAGCAGAATCGGAATCGCATTCTCATTCTCGGTGCGCCCTTGGGTCGGGACACTAGGAGGAGCGCTGCTCTTCGAGTCCGCGGGGTGCGTGCTGGGCTCTAACGCAGGCTAGGTAAAGCGAGTTGAGAAGTAGCCGCTCGACGGTCCGCAGGCGGCCTGGAACACAAACCCGCGGAGCGTTGCCCGAGCGCAGAGCTTCCTGCCCTGAGGCCGCTCGCATTGCGGCTGCCTACCACTCCGGCTGGATGACGAAGAGACTAGCCGAATGCGTCACGCAGGATCTGGTAGCTCTCAGCGACCGCCTGCTCAGCGGGAGCCTCCCCTTCCATTTCGAGGGACACGTAGCCTCCGAACCCGGCATCCCTCAAGATCCCGGCGATCCGAGGGTAATCGAGATCCAGCGTGTACCAGACGCCGCCACCCTGGTAGGTCTTGGCTTGGACGATCGAGGCATGCGGGGCGAGCTGCTCTATCTGTGGATAGGGATCGCCGACATAGTTCCCTGTATCCATGTTGATTGCCAGCCAGGGATCGCCGACTTCACGATGGATGCGCAGCAGCACGTCAACCTTGGTCGAAAGCCCCCAATGGTTCTCAAGGGCCATCACGACGCCGGCGCCGGCGGCATGCGGGAGGCATTCCCGGATGGAATCGACACACCATCCGATGGCGTCCTCGTCTGTGTATCCCTCGATCGCCGGTTCCTGGCCGTCCGCGGCCATGAGCTCGTCGAACGATCTGATCGTGCCCCAGCGACCGGTATTCAGCCGGATCGCGGGGATGCCCATCTGATGAGCGAGATCGATGCAGTGCTTCGTGTGGTCGATTGCCGCCATCCGCTTCTCTGCACTCGGATCTACGAAATCCTGATGGATCGAAAGCATGATTAGGTCGAGACCCAGGTCCCAAGCGCGTCGCTTGAGGTCGTTCATGTAGCCAGCTGTTTCGTCCTGCATCTGCCGATGCAGAATCTCCACGCCGTCGAAGCCTAGCTTCGCCGCATGGTCGATCACGTTCTCGATAGGGTACTTCTCTTGCTTAAAGTGCCAGTACGAGTAGCTAGACACTCCCAATGGAATCCGGCGCTTTTCGGCTGGGGGAGCAGTTTCCGATTGCCCGCTGGGCGCGGCGCAGGACGCGCCCAGCCCCGCGACCCCCGCGGCCTGAAGCAGTTGGCGACGGGAGGGATGTCTTTTCATAGTTCCTATCCTACAGTTCCTTAGGCAAAAAGCCCCGATCGCTCTCAGGCCGCAATGAGGCCGTGCGGATCAATGACAAACTTGCGAGCCGCGCCCTTGTCAAAGTCCTGATAGCCTTGCGGCGCTTCGTCAAGTGTGATGCAGGTGACGTTGCATGCCTTGGCTGGATGAGCTTTCTCATACAGGATGGCCTGCATGAGCTTGCGGTGGTATTTCATCACCGGGCACTGACCGGTCATGAAGTGATGCGACTTGGCCCATCCCAGACCGATGCGGATCCCGAGGTTGCCGATCTTCGCGTTGTCGTCAACTCCGCCCGGATCGCCGGTCACATAGAGGCCGGGAATGCCGATTCCGCCGCCTGCGCGGGTGAGTTCCATGAGGGCGTTAAGTACCGTTGCGGGCCTCTCGACCACGGAGTCCTTGCCGTGCCCCCTCGCCTCGAATCCAACGCAGTCCACGCCGCAATCGACTGCCAATTCGCCAGACCCGTCCGGGCTGCCTATGATCTGCTCGACCTGCTCTGCCAGTGTCGCGTCCGCACGTAGGTCGACGGTCTCGCATCCGAAGCTCCTGGCCTGGGCCAGCCTTTCGGGGATCATGTCGCCCACGATCACGCATGCGGCGCCGAGGAGCTGGCATCCGTGGGCGCAGGCGAGCCCGACCGGGCCCGCACCTGCGACGTACACGATCGACCCCGGACTGACGCCAGCGGTGACGGCACCGTGAAAACCGGTCGGGAAGATATCCGAGAGCAGTGTGAGATCGCGGATCTTCTCCATTGCTTGGTCCCGGTCAGGGAACTTCAACAGGTTGAAGTCGGCGTAAGGGACCATCACATACTCGGCCTGTCCGCCGACCCATCCACCCATATCGACATAGCCGTAAGCGGCTCCCGGCCGCGCGGGGTTCACTTCGAGACAAATCCCGGTCTTGCCTTCCTTGCAGTTCCGGCACCTGCCGCATGCAATGTTGAACGGCACCGAGACAATGTCCCCTACATCGATGAATTCGACGTCGTTTCCTTTCTCGATGACTTCGCCGGTGATCTCGTGCCCCAGCGTGAGTCCCGCGGGAGCCGTCGTGCGTCCCCGGACCATATGCTGGTCGCTTCCACAGATATTGGTGGAAACGATTTTCAGAATCACGCCGTGATTGCACTTGCGGTTTCCCAGCACAAGCTGCGGAAAGTCTATCGGCTGGATTTCGACCACTCCGGGCCGGATATAGTTTGCGCCTCGATTCGAAGCCATGGTGTTCCTCCTGAGCGCGCCCAAACGCCTGCGCCGGGTGCGATCCCAGCGCTCAAGCCATGAGGGCGTTCCATAGGATACATCGCCCGTGAAGGCTCCGCAACCGTGTGGGGTGACCGTCAGCAATTCTAATTTTGGGCGTTCTGGCCAGTGTATGGCGGAACCACCGAGCGTTTGTGCTCGTCGGAGTGAGGCCGTTCCAGAGGCGCTGGGGCGGCTGGGAATGCGAGCCGGGTGCTCCGGGCCGCAGCGCAGCGGCCAAGCGGCGCTGGCAGGCCGGGCGAGGCACACTCCCGCTGGGCTCCCGATGGAGCCCAGCGGTGGTGGGGTGGCTGGCTCGCTGTGTCATGACAGTGCGGGCGCGGCCGCGCGGGGGTTGGCCGTGGGGGGGCTTCCTCCAGCAGGGCCGCGAACAGCACGGTCCAGTGGGGGAAGCACTCCCGCTTGGTGAGGTAGCGCAGCTCCTCGAAGAACTCGCGCCGCGTGCCGGCCCGCTGGCGGCATCGCCGCCACAGCTGGCAGGCACAGTCCTGGACCTCGTGTAGCGCAAAGGCGAACAGGTTCAGTGTCGCGAGCAGGTTGGCCAGGCCCTTGTTCCCGTGCCCGAAATTGCGCTTGATGTTGTAGCCGTGGCGCGCCAGGCAGTTGAAGCCCTCCTCGATTTTCCATCGGGCCCGGCCTGCGCGCGCGATCGCCGCCACGTTGGCGGCCGTGACCTCCAGGCTGGTGAAGAACGTGTTGCGGTAGGTGCGCTGGCCGTTGCGCTCGATCACGAACTCGACCCAGCTGCCCATGACGGCGTCGTCGCTGTCGCGGACCGGCACTCCGTGCATCCAGCGGTAGCGGTGCCGCTCGACCTGCTGGTTGCGGTTGCGGGCCTTGATCCAGCCGGTGGAGTGGATGAAATCGTCATGCAGCACTTCTTGCAAGCGCTTGTGGGAACTGGGCTTACAGACGAAGAGGAAGTCCGCTCCGAGGTTGCGGACCAGTCGGCACAGGGACTGGCAGCAGTACAGGTCGTCGCCGAGGAAGACGGGCCGGTAGGGCTGCAGCTCGTCGATGTGGGCCGGCAGCCAGCGCTTGGCGGCGTTGCGCTCGCAGTCCTGCTTGCGGCGTTTCTCGGTCAGTTCGGGCCGCTTGGCGGCGGGGTCCTGCTGGGGCTGGACGAACTCCGGCATGAGCGGGATGACGCGGTTGTGGCCGGCGGCGACGACGGTCGCCGAGAGCATCGTATGGAAGTACTGCTCGGTCTTGTGCTTGCCGACATGGCGGGTGGAGCACTGCTCGCAACGGATGGAGTCGGAGCAGTGGATCTGGATGCCGTCGAGGGCGACGAGCAGGCGGCCGCCGAGGCGCTCGAAGGGGGCGAGGGCACCCTGCTCTTGCAGGGTGTCGAGACAGCGGGGGAACAGGTCGGCGAAACGGTCGGGGTCGAGGCCGTCAAGCAGATTGCGGATCTGGGCATCGCAGGGGATCGCCTGCACGCCGAAGAGCGTGTGACAGTTGGAACGGGCCGACTGTGTCTGCATGCGGCGCTGGAAGCTGAGGAAGGAGGGGGCTTGGAAGAAGAAGGTAGAAAGGGCGCAGGCGGCGGCATCGGCGACGGCATAGCGCTTGTTGGAGCCGCGGCGGGCATCGGGGAGCGCGGCGGCGGCCTGGCGGAAGCGGTGCAGGAGGGCAGGAGGGAATCGGAAACAAAGGCCACATTTTATGGTTGGAAACGCCACCGGAAAAGTTAAGCCCCCAGCAAATAGTCCCTTGTTTCCGGTTCCTACGATGACCGCTAACCCCTAAGAAACCCCAAATTTAGAATCGCGTGCGCCGTGGAAAGGCGCTTCCATTCAGCGGGTGCGAATCCCGTCCAGCAACTGATGCTCCGGCTGGTAGCAGCCAGGGCGGTTCATGGAGGTAACGAAATGGGCTGAAGCACTCTGGTGTCAAAGGGCCGCCTTGGGCGGCTCAGCGAGCATGCGGGCTAGAACGCGAGTGAACGCCGAGCAGGCCTCGAAACATTTAACGCGGGAGCCGACCCTTTCGTGATTAGGGGGAAGGCCGACGGCGGGTTGGGAAGAGAGCGTCACAGGCACCGACCCGCGCCCGCCGGGGTAATGGCGCTGGCACGCATGGAAGAGGAAGGAAGCAGCAACACGGGAAGCCCTGCCGGTGATGCAGCACGCATCAACCGGAGCCCCGCGAGGGGCAGGCCGGGCCGGGCAGGGTGGCGGATAGGCCCGTACTACCGCAGAGGCGGGGTAATGCCCGTGGAGGGAAGGGGCCTTGAGTGCAGAGAGGTACGGAAAGGAGGCAAGGCATGGCCACTGACGAACGTCTAACAGGGCCAGCTAGGGTTCGGAAACTCCAGACCGTGCTACATGCGAAAGCGAAGGAAGAACCGGGGCGACGGTTCCATGCGCTGAGCGACAAGATGTGGCGGGAGGATATCCTGCGGGAGGCTTTGGCGCAGGTCCGCCGGAACGGCGGAAGTGCTGGAGTGGACCGGGAGAGCTTCGTCGACATCGAGGAGCGAGGGGCGGAAGCGTGGCTCGGGGAACTGGCAAGGGAGCTGCAGGACGGCACCTACGCACCGCAACCGGTGCGACAGGTGCTGATCCCGAAGAAGCAGCCCGGCAAGTTCCGGCCCTTGGGCATACCTTGCATCCGGGACCGGGTAGCGCAGACGGCAGCCCTGCTGGTGCTGGCACCGATCATCGAAGCGGACCTGCAACCGGAGCAGCACGCCTACCGGCCGGGACGCAGCGCGAACGACGCGGTGAGCCGCGTCCACAGCCTGCTGAGGAAGGGATGCAATGAAGTGGTTGACGGCGATCTGTCGAATTACTTCGGAGAGATCCCGCACGCCGAACTGCTCCGGAGCGTGGCCCGACGCGTGAGCGACGGGCGCTTGCTGGGGTTAGTCAAGGCGTGGCTGGAGATGGCCGTGGAGGAGGATGACGGCAAGGGCGGCAAACACCGCACGAACCGGGCGAGGCAGGCACGGAAAGGGACCCCGCAAGGGGCTCCGATCTCGCCTCTGCTCAGCAACCTCTACATGCGGCGCTTCATCCTGGGCTGGAAGGTGCGGGGACACGCCGAGCGCTTCCGAGCGGAGATCGTGAACTATGCGGATGACTTCTGCGTGCTCGGCAGGGCTCCGGCAGCAGCAATGCTCGAGGAAGTCCAGCGGCTGATGCGGAAGCTGAAACTGCCGGTCAACGAACGGAAGACCCGATGCCTGCGGTGCCCGGAGGAGCCGTTCGAGTTCCTCGGATACCGCATAGGACGCAACTACAGGCCCAGCGGGAAAGGACCGTATATCGGCACCCGCCCAAGCAAGGCCAGCGTCCAGAGCATCTGCCGCAAGATCAGCGAGCGGACATCGCCGCGGAGCGGGCAACTGACCCGGGAGGAAATGGTAGAACGCCTGAACCGGTGCCTAACCGGATGGGCGAACTACTTCCATCTGGGCCAGGTGAGTCCGGCGTACAACGCGATTGACCGCCACGCGGTCCGGCGGCTGCGCCAGTGGCTCTGTCGGAAACACAAGGTGAAGTCCGGGCAATACGTGCTGTTCCCGGACGCCCGGCTGTACGGTGAGTACGGCCTCGTGCGCCTGACGCAGACGACCAAGAGCCTTCCGTGGGCGAAGGCATGATCTGCACTGAAAGCCGGATGCGGGAAAGCCGCACGTCCGGTTTGACGAGCGGGGCGCGGAAACGTGGCTAGGCGAGAGGGCCAGTGAGGCACCTACACATGGCGAAAGCCGTAGGACTACTCCCAAACGGCTACTGCCTCTTTGCTAAGGTGCGCGCGTCGCTCCCCGACTCTACTGGGTGACCGTATGTCTTGCATTGAGCCGAAGGCTGTTTCTGACGCAATCGCGGCGGCTGGAATGCTTTCGTTTGAGCCCCGATCACAGATGGTGAGCGCGCAGGGACTCGAACCGAACCTAGTGATTAAGAGTCACTTGCTCTACCAATTGAGCTACGCGCCCACAGCCGACCCGTCTGCGGCGAAGTCTGCACCCTATTCAAGGACTAGCGGCCTGTGCTGCTCCAGAATACCATGTCGAGCAGTTCCGATTGGTTTAGCACGGCTCGGGCCGGCTGGTGGGGTCAGCGGTCCGGGTGGACTTGTGGAAGCGACGCCGGAACCCCGAGAGTCTTCGACCTCAGCCAGTTCCGGGTCTCGGGATCAGAAGAATCGCACTGTGTAGGTGAACCGTACCCCTCGGCCAATCTCCGGAGCCAAATCCTTGATGAACGACGAGTGGTTGCGGTAGAACTCGTTTCCCACGTTGAAGACGTTTGCCGAAAACTGGTGCGCGAGGTGCTGCTGCGCGTGAGTATATGACGCCTTCAAGTTCACCACGGCGTACTCTCCGGTGGGCGTCTCGTTGGTGAATGTCCTGCTCTGCTCGCTTGCCAGGACTAGTTCCGGAGCCAGCCGGAATCCGCCCCTTCGAATGTCTAGCCCGATGCTTCCTCGCAACGGCGGGATCCGAGGCAGGTAGGTGCCTGTGTCGGTGTTCTTCGCGTCCACATAGTCCATTCCGAGGTTCAACCGGAGGGCGCTGTGGAGCCCGATGCCGAGATTCGCCTCCGCGCCTGTGAAGCGCGCGTTGCGTTGCGTGTACTCGATCTCGAACAGTTCGTCGACCGCCTCGCCCGTAGCGAACGGGAAGATGAAGTTGTCAAAGCCGTAGTAGAAGAAGTTGAGTTCCCCGCGGACCCGCCCCTCGCCGTGGCGCAAGGAGGCGTCCAAACCGTTTCCCGTTTCGCCGGCCAATCCGGGATTGCCGATCTCGAATGCCCTGTTTCCGACGTGCGGTCCGAAGTTGTACAGTTCCTCGAGCGCCGGCGCACGGAAGCTGCGTGCGAGATTCGCCACGAACGCGCCGCCGCGCCAGGTGTCGGCATGGAGGCCGATAGCAGCCGAGACACCTGTGAAGGCTCGATCAATCGCATCCGGTGGTTCGCGCTCCTCGTGATGCTCTTCCGCGCTCTCCTCCTCGTGATCTCCTCGCTCTGCGTACGCAGGGCTGTAGCGCTGTGTTTCGATTCGCCCTCCGAACTGGATCTTGAAATTCTCGAACTGCAGTTCCTCGAGAGCGAACAAGGCGAGACCTTTCTGGGCAATGGGAGGAGTGAGTGCCTCCTCGCCCGCAGCCATGAAGTCCCGGTCAACGCCCCAGAATCCAAATCGACCGCTGAGCGGTCCTTGCCTGCCTTGTTCGAAAACGCCGCGATAGGCTAACCGGTCGTTCGCGAACCGCGTGCCGATAGCGGAATCCCCGTCCTCGAAGTGCTCGACCTCGTCGTGAACCCAGTCGACGTAGCTCAGTTTCAGTTCGAACCCCTCGACCAACCCACGTGGCTTGCTCCAGCCCCAATTCACGCGGTAGCTTTCCCGTCGGCTTTGGAGGGCGATCCGCTCGATCTCTTCCTCCTCGTGTTCCTCTTCCTCGCCGGCATCTTGGGCATGCCCGTCCCCGTGTTCCTCATGGAATTCCTGTGCGAACGGAACGCCGGAGTCTCCGCGGTCGACTTTCGATTCGATGCTGAAGAACATCCTCTCGCCGTACCACCCGAAACCAACACCACCATTGACTAGCTCCGAGCGCGAATTGAAGATCTGGCCTTGTCGGGGGGCAATGTAATCTCCGGTTCGAATGCCTCCGCCCTGGCCCCAGAGAAGCACCTTTCCTATTCCCAGTTCGAACCCGGCGTTACCCCCTCCGAGCGCGTTCGCGGTCCCCCCAGAGCCTGACAGGAATCCGCGAAAGCCTTTGTGAGGATGAGGATGATGCTCGTGGTGGCGGCTGATCGCATTGACCGTTCCGCCCATAGCGTTCCCGCTGTACAGCAGCGTGGCGGGACCCTTGACGATTTCCAGTCTCGCCAGTTGCCCGACGTTGATGACTTCCCCATGGTCACCCGACTGCGACGAAAGGGTGCCCGTGCTGATGCCGTCTTCCATGATCAGCACCCGGTCACCATCAAATCCGCGGATGATCGGCCGCGAGCTGCCAGGGCCAAAGCTCCGCTTCGCAATTCCAGTCCCGACTTGCTGATCCAGCGCCTCGCCGAGCGAGGAGGCCGGTACCTGGGCTAGGTCGTAGGAGTCCAGGGACTCCACGTCTTGGAACGATTCAAACGTTGTCTCGTGCTTTTCCGACGCGGTTACCGTGATTTCATACCGCTCGGCAGCAATCGCAAGGAGAAAATCGAGCGATGCTTCGCTTCCTGCATTGATCTCGACCGTCTTGGCGGCTTCGCTGAACAGCTGATCCAAATGCACAACGACGTGATAGTTCCCCGCCGGAACGTTGTCGAACCAATACGAGCCGTCGTCATCGGAAAGCGTGCTGCGGCCGAGTTCGACGATCAGGACATTGGCCCCGTGCATCGGGCCGCCAGTCTCCTTCATTGAAATCGTCCCGGCCAGTCGGCCACTCGATTGGGCGGCCCCGGGGATCGCCGAGATAGCGAGAAGCGCGAGGAAGCGGCATCGGAGACGCACGTCGACCATACTTACACCCAGACTATGTCCGCCCCAAGGGAATCCCTAGGCCTTCTCCGCAAGCGGGCGTGAATCTCTGGTGAACGGGACGAGCGATAAGCGGAACGGTCTGGATGTGTCCGGCGGTTCCGGTTAGCTGCCCGACAGCGCAGGGACTTCGTTGAATCGCTTCAGAGAGCTTAGGGTGCGTGCGACTTGCAGGCCGCACGCCTTGGGGCGAGACAGGAGTTCGCTTCGGGGCACTCTACGTGATGGTGCTGCGCCTGACCGGCAACTGAGGAGCCGGATGTTGTACGAAAAGCATCCGCCGGAGTGGCGATGACTGTCGTCTCGCCGCGTCCGCGCCTCAAGTGAGCGGCCCTTAAGCCCAACTTACCCCGCCCATATTCTGGTCGGGTGACGCGGTTACGATTCGGAATGCTGCCCGTAAACCACTTGTTTGCTGTGAGCTAAGGGCAAGTCGGCGACGTCGGACACGCTAGGATCCGGCCGAATCGGGGGGCTGGAAAAAGCGCCGTTGGTGACTAGGCGGGGACACTCGGCGCGGGTGGGTCGGCGCGCGGCGGGGGGGCCAGCGCCGGAGCGGGGTGCGGCTCCAGCTCCAGCAGTTCGAACGCTTTGCTGTGCAGCGGGGTCATCGCGCTCAGCATGGGAATGGCGTGGCCGGGCACTTGCTCGTACTCCAGCTCGATGGCCGTCAGCGTCGACAGGCTCGCGAGCAGGTCCGGGAAGCTCTGCAGCGGCAGCTGGGCGTCCAACGTCATGCGCGTGCAGTCCTTGCGGCGGGCCTGCGGGGAGCGCTGGGCGGGGCCGACCGGGCTGGCCGCCGCCGGCGACGCGTCCTCTTCGGCGAACAGCAGTGGCGCGAGGCTGCGGCGCATGTGCCATTCCAAGTAGTAGGCCAGCATGCACACGAACAGGTGCGCCCGCACGCGGCGCTCCTTCCAGTGGAAGATCGGACGCACCTTCAGCACGGTCGTCTTGAGCGAGCGGAAGGCGCGCTCGACCTGCGCCAGGCTCTTGTAGGCGCGCACCACCGCATCGTCGCCGAGGGTGCGCTCGGCGAGGCTGGTGCGGATGACGTAGAGGCCGTCGAGGCGCGCCTGGGCCTGGATCGACTGCGCGTCGCGCTGGGAGGAGAAAGCCTGCGTGGCATCGTCGAACTGCCAGCGGAAGTGCTTGCCCATCTTGCGGCGGCGCAGGGTGCCGAGGCGGCGGTTGAGCTCGTCGCGGCCGAACTGGCCCGCCGCGTAGTCGGCGGCCATCTTGAGGGCGTCGGCCTCGGTGCGCTCCAGCAGCGCGTCGCGCTTGCGGCGGCGCTCGGCGGCCACGAGCGGGTTGAAGCAGACCAGCAGGCGCTCGCCGGGGAAGTCCGGGGCGGTGATGCTGGCCAGGCCGTGGGTGTCGAACAGGCCCAGCTGGATGTGCTGCTGGTCGGCGAGCTTGCGGATGGTCGCGTGGCGCAGGGCGGTGATCCAGTCGAGGCCGGCGGGCTGCAAGTCGCTGTCGATGCGGGTTTGGGCGATCATGCCGCGGTCCCCGACCAGCGCGACGCGTTGGAGCCCGAAGCGCTGGCGGAGCTTGGCGACCTGCTGGCCGAGCGTGGCGGGGTCGGAGACATTGCCCTGGAAGGCCTGCACGGCGACGGGGCAGCCGTGCGCGTTGCACAGCAGGCCGTAGACGACCTGAGGGCGGTCGGGGCGGTGGTCGCGGGAATAGCCGCGGGCAGCGAGTTCGCAGCGGCTGCCTTCGAGGTAGCTGCTGGAGACGTCGTAGAGGGCGAGCGAGCCGTCGGCGAGGTGGCGCTGGGCGAGCTTGCGCTCGATGGCGTGCTGGCGCTGGGCGAGCCAGTCCATGGCGTCGTAGAGGGCGTCGACGGGCGTGTCGTGGATGCCGAGCAGGGCGGCGAGGGTGGATTGGCCGGCGGGGCCGAGCTCGCGTTCGACGCGCAGCTTGGCGCCGGGCTTGAGCAGGCGGCAGACGATCAGGGCGAGAGCGAGGGCGCGTTGGGGGCAGGGCTGGTGGAAGAGCAGGCGGTCGAGCTGGAGGCGGCGGGCGGTGCCGAGGACGGCGCTGGCGGCGCCGTGGTGGCGGGCGGCGAGCGGACGGGCGGGGGTGCCTGGCAGAGCGGCGCGGGCAGGGTCCTTGAGGGCGGCGCGGAGCAAGTCGATGGCGTGCTGGGGGAGCGCGGAGAGATTGGCGAGGGTGCGTTTCTTGACTCGGCCGTGCTGCCAGTAGGACTCGCGGAGGAGATGGCAGGGTGTGGGGCGTGCAAAGGAGGAGGTGATATGCATTGTATGACTAGGTTCCAGGAGCGCAATCCCAATTAAATAAAAACATGATCTGCTCTCAATGTCAAGCGGATGGCGCACATTGTATGACTAGAAAATCAGTTATTTTCATACTCTTTGAGGTGAGATTTGGCAGGCCCGCCCTCTATGTCAGCGGGCGAATCCACTCAAAACAATGGGCTTAGGGAGCGCCGCCTACAGCGAATCCGCAACGCTCACCCAAAAACTGTTCGGGGTAAGTTGGGCTTAAGGATCGTAGATGCCCATCACATGCTGGTCGAAATCGATCAGCGCACCGGTCATCATCGCCGCGAGATCGCTTAGCAGGTAGATGGTCATGCTAGCCACATCACTCGGCCTCAAGATGCGTCCGAACGGAGTGCTCTTGTCGGCTGCCTCTAGCCAGTCTTCAGGTTGGCCTTCCTTTAGTTGCACTGCGTGCTCCGCTGGTGTGGCCATCCAGCCGATGTTCAGGGCATTCACGCGAATGCGGTGCTTGCGCTGCGAATGGGCGGCGTTCCGCGTCAATGTGGCGAGGGCGCCTTTGGAGACGCTGTAGGGCGTCAGGTTCGGTGTGCCGCCGTGGGCCGACATGCTCAGGATGTTGACTATGCTTCCGCCCCGGCCTTCCCGCTGCATGACCTTAACTGCGTCCTGCATGAGGAGGAACGGCCCCCTCAGATTGATCGCCATGAGCTTGTCCCAGTGTTCGACCGTCGTGTCTTCCAATGTTCCGCGCTCTGTGCAAGCAGCTGCATTCACTAGGCCGTCCAACCTCCCGAACGCTTTATCTGCGGAAGCCACGATTTCCCTGCAAGCCGTTGGATCCTGCAACTCGGCTTGGACGAACACCGCCCGACAGTCTTTGGACGTGTGGGCCGCAGCTACAGCTGCTCCGCGCTTCCGGGAACGCCCGCTTACCACGATGCCAGCGGCTCCTCGTTCGACGGCTAGGCGGACGATTTCCTCGCCCAGGCCCTGCGTCGACCCGGTAACCGCGATGACCTTGCCCTGTAATGAAGGTGCCACAGGAATCAATACCTCGCGTTTTCCTACCCGGCTCCGGACTGGACTAGGCGCCAGCCTAGTGGGTGTTTTAAGCCCCCTAGCCAGGGTACTCTGCCGAGGGCTCTTCCAACTCGAAGAGCGCTCCCTGAAGGAAGTCTTCATTGTCGTCGGCAGATGATGATGCTGGCGGCGGGTTGGGTAGCGGAGGCGCTGCCGGACGTGCCGTTGCACGGGATGGCGATGACACGATAGTAGGCCGGTTCACTGGCTCCGGGCGCAAGGCTGGCTTTGCCTTTTGATCCGATGCGGCTGCTTCTGCCTCGGCGATTTCCTTGTCGGGCGGCTGCTTGGGTTGACCGACACCTTCCGACACTGGCTCCGGTGCCGCTTGGGCAACCGATTCCGGTGGGGGCGCGGCCGACGGGCTCTTCCGCGTCTCGGGCTCAATCCCAGCTGTCTCGTTGGTGTCGGAAGCGACTACCCCCGATTCCGAAGCTGTTGCGACCTCCGGATCGTCTTGGGCATCGGTGTTCGTGTCCAGCAACTCAGGCGGTTCGGTTCTGCCTGCGTCTTGCTGGTCGGTAGCCGCAACAGGCTCGGCGGCTGATGCCAACGGTTCTGGCGACGGCGGCGGTTTCGGGAGGGGAGGGGGTCCTGGATCTGCCGCGGCTTGGGATGGCGACGAAACGCCGGCCGGACTCGCTGCAAGTTTCGAAGGCAGGGCCTGCCCCGCCTCGGGGGGCTCTTCACCTTGCTCCGCCCTCGGTCGCGATGCTTCGGATGCGGTGCCGGATTCAGTTACCGATTCCGGCGCGGCCTCTGCCGACGGTTCTAACGGCGGCAGCTCCGGCGGAGCCGGTCGGGGCTCAAGGTCGGTTGTCGCGACGTGCTCAGGGTCGGAAGACGACGATTGGGGCGCCGCTGAGCTTGAATCGGGTGCCTTGTACCCAGTTTGGGACTCCTCAGCATCCGCCGACTCCAGCACCAAGCCTTCGGGCGGCGAATGCTCCCCTTCCGGCTGTTCGTCTCTGGATTCAGCCTTGCCCTCGGGTTCGCTCCCAGCATCGGCAACCTCTTGCGGTGCCAGCGGTTCCGAATCCGACGGCTGGAGTTCACGCTCTGCGGCAACGGTCGGAGTGTCGAAATTGGCCGGCACTGGCGTAGCTGGGGGCGGGGAAGGCAGCTCCGGCGCTGGGGGCGGATGCATGGAGGGCCGTTCCGGATCACTCTGAAGCGAGGTTGCCGCCAAAGCATCCGCCGGGGAACGGATCGCGGCGCCTTGCAAATAGGCTGCCTTGTCGAGGACGGGGCCATCGAGCCCCTTGGGGTAGGGGCTCCAATACCCTCCGTCCGTGATTTCTGCAGCGGCCGTTCGCATCATCTCGAGCTTCGAGTCGAGGTCGTCGATGAAATGCAACGCCATGGCTTCGGGAAATGCCGGCAGTTGCGGCGACCCGAACTCCTTCTTGCCGTGATGGCTCAGCACCATGTGCACCAGCAGCATCTTGAGGCGCGGCGGGAAGCCCTTGATTTCGTCGCAGCAACGGCCGAGCCATGCGCTTCCGATCGGAATATGGCCAAGAAGGAGTCCCGCATCGGAGTATTCGAAGGTTCGATCCGACTTCAGCTCGTAAATTTTGCCCAGATCGTGCAGCAGCACTCCGGCAATCAACAAGTCCCGGTCAACGTCCTCGTAGTTGGCTGCGACTGCGACGGCGAGGTTGAGCACGCTGGAAACATGCTCAAGCAGGCCGCCCAGCCGCGCGTGATGCATTCTCTTGGCAGCCGGTGCCCTCTTGTACGCCTTGGCAATTTCCGGATTCCCGAAAATCGATTTCAGCAGGCGCTTGAGGTCCTCGTCATGAAACGACTCGATCAACGAGAGGACCTTGGCGTACATCGCTTCGACATCATGCTGGGTGTGCGGCATGAAGTCAGAAAGGGCCACTCGCTCGTCCGGGACCGCAGCGAGCTTGTGAACGATGATCTGGGGCCTTTCCCTGTAAACCTGGATCCTTCCGTGGACGTCAACGAAGTCATTGACGTTGAATCGGTCCGCGAGCCCTTCGGGGACATCCCACATTCTCGCGTCGAGTGTCCCCGTGCAATCCGCCAGTTGCATCGACAGGAACGGATCGCCAGTTTTCTTGTTCTGTCGGAGGTCCTTAGCCTGGACCAAGAAGAAGCTCCGGAACCTCTCGTCCGGTCCCAGAACCCTCAAGTCCTTGATGTAGTGCTCCTTGCTCACGACGTTGGCGCTCCCGCGTCGACGGGTTGGGGGACATCGCCCGCATCCTGATCGTCGTCCACCTCGCCGCGCGGCAAGGGCACCATCCACAGCACGCGCTTGCGCGGCCGAGCCTTGATGACTTCCTCGCGGGTAGTTGTCAGGGGCGCGAGCCGCGACGGATCGCTCCAAGCCGTGCTGATACCCTCTACGGTTCCAGAGTCCGCATAGCCCGGCCGAATCTCGATGTAGGACTCCGCTCGAAGCTCCGAAAGGTACTTGCGGATCTCGGGCTGGAACATCGGGGCGCTGATTCTCGCCCGAATCTCTTCCTGGACTTCTTCAAGCTCCGCGAGACCCTCGCGGAAGTTCTGATCCACGCGGAGGATCAGCAAGCCGTTCGGGACCTCGATGATCTCCGTAATGTGCCCTTGGCCCTTGCCGAATACGGCGCTCTCGATTTGCTCGCGCAGCATTCCCCTGCGGTAGATCCCGATATCGCCGCCTAGCTCCTTCGTAGCCTCGTCTTCGGAGAAGCGCCGGGCCATTTCTGCGAACGGCTCGCCCCTCTGGACGCGGGCGTGGACCTCGCTGGCCTTTGTGCGCTGGGCCTCCTCGTCGCTAGCAAATGAGATCAGGATCTGGCTCAGGCGGACGCCCTCGGAACGCACGAATTCGCCCTTGTGCTCCTCGTAGTACGCCTCGATGTCCTCGCGGGGGACGATCACACGCCTGCTGACCTCTTGGCCGAGCACAGCCTGCGAGAGGAAGTTCTCGCGCATCCTGTCCATCAAGTCTTCCGCAGGCTCCCCGGTGCGCTCCAGGATCCACGCCTCGAACTCGTCGGTCGTCTCGATGCCGTTGCTCTGCATGATGTCGTCACGCTGGTTCAGGACTTGCGCTTCGACGCTGATTCCGAGTTCTTCTCCCTTTTGCACCAGCAGACGCTGGTCGATCATGTCTCGAAGCACGTCCTGAGCACGCGCGTCGAGCACCTTTTCGCGATCCGCGTCGGAAAGCGTTTCGTCTGCCAGCACTTCGCGCCGGCCCTGATCGAGGGTGCGCTCGTACTCCGAACGTAGGATGATGGCCGCGTTGACCTTTACGGTGATCTCTTCCAGGATTGAGACGTCGGCAAGGAGCGGAGCGGCAACCGCAAAGGCGGCCAAGGACTGCAGCAGTTTCATAGCTTGCTATCGTTTATCTTCGCATGCTTCGTAGTCAGGGTTTCTTGCTGGTGGCCGTGCCACTCCTCCTGCTCGGGGGTGTCGGCACCCACGCCCAGACATACGATATCCTCCTGCAGGGCGGATACGTCGTCGACCCTCTCAACGGCATTGACGGCAACCGCGACGTAGCGATTGCAAATGGACGCGTGGCTGCTGTGGAGCCATCGATCGATGTTCGTCAGGCACGTCAGGTTCTTGATGTCTCCGGGCTCTTCCTGACTCCGGGTCTAGTTGACATCCACACCCATCTGTTCTCGACGACTGGCATTGCGGGTGCTTGGGCCGGTGACTCCAGTGTCAGGCCCGACAGCTTCAGCTTTCGCGCTGGCGTTACCACGATGGTGGATGCCGGCAGTTCCGGGTGGCGAAATTTCGAGGTGTTTCGCGAGACGGTGATCGACCGCGCACAGACGCGGGTGCTTGCCCTGATCAACATTGCTGGCCGTGGAATGGAGTCCCAGGAAGCCGAGCAAGCAGACTTCAGCCCCGCGGAGGTGGCCCGTCTCGCCAAGAAGCATGCGGATGTCGTGGTTGGCGTGAAGTCCGCTCATTTCCAATCGACGGAATGGACATCCGTCGACAATGCAGTGGCAGCGGGCCGCGCGGCCAGAATACCGGTCATGGTCGACTTCGGCCGATTCCTCAAGGAGAGGCCCTTCTGGGAGTTGGTCGAGGACCACTTGCGGCCGGGCGATCTAGCCACCCACTGCTTTCGTGCGCCGGTTCCGTGGGTGGATGGCGATGGCAAGCTCTACGCCTACCTGAGTCGGGCACGCGCTCGCGGCGTCAAGTTCGATGTGGGTCACGGTGCGGGAAGCTTTGTGTTCCGCAACGCGGCTCCCGCAATCGCCCAAGGGTTCTATCCAGATTCGATTTCAACTGACCTGCATGGTGGCAGCATGAATTCGGCCATGATGGACATGCCGACCCTCATGTCGAAGTTCCTCGCGCTCGGCATGCCCCTTGCTGCCGTGGTGCGGGCTTCCACGTCGACGCCCGCCCAGCTGATCGGGCGTCCGCAACTCGGGCACCTGGGCGTCGGTGCCGCCGCTGACATCGCCGTCCTGCGTCTTGACATTGGAAGGTTTCGTTTCCGGGACGTACGCGGCGGCGCGGTCGTCGGGAACCAGCGGCTCGCGGCGGAAATGACACTCCTTGAGGGCGAGGTCCTGTGGGACCGCAACTCGCGAACAGGAACTGACTACCGCAAGCTTGCGCCCGACTACGGGGTGACCGCGCCGGAGGTGCTGCTTACGCCTCCCCGCTGAGCTTGGCGGGATTAGCCGTCGAGCGCTTTTCGCAGCAATTGATTGACGAGCTTCGGGTTGGCCTGGCCCCGCGTTACTTTCATGACCTGCCCTACGAAGTAGCCGAGTACTCCGGTCTTGCCGTCCCGATACTGGGAGACCTGCTTCTCCGACTTGGCGAGAACGTCCTTGATGATGCTATCCAGTTGGTCCGTGTCGCTGATCTGGCGCAAACCCTCCGATTCAATCACTGCGCCGGCTGACATTCCGGATTCGAACATCTTGGCGAAGACTTCCTTGGCGAGCTTGCCGGAGAGTGTGCCGTTATCGATCAGCTTGACGAGCTCACCGAGCCGAGCGGGACTGACCGGAGAGTTGGAAACATCCTTGCCCGAAGCGTTCAGCGCACCCATCAACTCGCCTTGCACCCAGTTCGCGGCGGCTTTTGGGTGTCCCGATGCCTCGGCGGCCTGTTCGAAGTAGCGGGCCGCTGCAGCGGTAAGCGTCAGCACACGGGCATCGTAATCGGACAACCCATAATCGGAAATGAAGCGCGCGCGCATCGCGGGAGGTAACTCGGGCAGTTCCCCGCGAACGGAGGCAAGCTGCTCCTCGGACAGGATTAGCGGCGGCAGGTCGGGCTCAGGGAAATACCGGTAGTCGTGGGAGTCTTCCTTGCCGCGCATACTGACCGTAGTCCCGCTGGCGGTGTTGAACAGTCGGGTCTCTTGGACGATGGTCCCGCCGCTCTCCACCACGGCGACCTGCCGAGCGATCTCGTATTGGATGGCTTGCTTGACGAACCGGAACGAGTTAAGGTTCTTGATTTCGCAACGAGTGCCAAACTTCTCTGCACCCCGCCGTCGGACCGAAATGTTTGCGTCGCAGCGCAACTGACCCTTTTCCATGTCGCAGTCGGATGCACCGGCGAACTGGACCACGAGCTTCAGTTCGTTGAGATACGCGACTGCCTCGTCAGAGCTTCGCAGATCGGGCTCGCTGACGATCTCGCAAAGCGGTGCCCCGGCACGGTTCAGGTCGACGTAGCTGTAGCGGCTAGAGTCATCGAACCCATCGTGGATGGTCTTGCCGGCGTCTTCTTCCATGTGCAGCCGGGTGATGCCAATTCGCTTGGACTCGTGCCCGACCTGGATGTCGAGCCAGCCGTGCTCGGCAAGGGGTCGGTCGTACTGCGAGATCTGGTACCCCTTGGGCAGGTCGGGGTAGAAGTAGTTTTTCCGAGCGAACTGCGAGTAGCTGTTCACCTTGCAATTGATCGCCATTGAAGCGCGCACCGCAAGCGCCACGGCTTCTTGGTTGAGAACCGGCAGCGCACCGGGAAGGCCGAGCACTACTGGGTCTGTCTGTGAATTGGGTGACTTGCCGAACGCGTGGGTCGAGTGCGAGAAGATCTTTGTCCGCGTCTTGAGCTGGACATGGACTTCGAGGCCGATTACCGGCTCGTATAGAGCGATGGTTCGGGGATCGGCGAGGCCGGCATCCTGTACAAGCATCAGCGGGTGGGATCGGCCGAAACCGAGGTCGAATTATAGCAACCGAGCCTGCAGGGGGTTCGGCCATCCAACGGCCTTGGCTCGCATTCCAAGCGGCTGCTGTCAACTTGGGTCTGCGCTCCGATTGCGCCACAATAGTTAGGAAATGTTCAGCTGGGTCTGCCCCGATTGCGGTGCCACGGTACAAGCGTCCTCGGATGTGTGTCCGAGTTGCTCGGCTCGAGATGCACCGGCCAGCGAAAGCGCTGCAGGCGGACTTGAGAGAGACACTGAAATCGATTCGCCCGACCCGCAACCCCCCTCCGCCGGTGAGGTTCCGCAGCCGCCCCCGAGCGCGAGCAAGGCCGGGCCCGCTGTAAGGGACAGCCTCCAACTCCAGAAGCAGCACTATCTGCTCTTCGTTATAGCGCTCGTCCTGGCGATTCTCGTGGCGGTGTGGGCTTCCGGCAGTGGCCCCAGTCTGTTTTCCGGACTCCGATTGGAGGACCCGGAGGAAATGGAGGTGTCACTAGTTGAGACCTTCGCAATCGGCGTGCGCGGACCAGTTGAGGTGTCGGGCATCCGACCGTACTATGACGAAGACTTCCAGACCCACGTAAAGGCATTCGTTGCAAATCATTCCAAACGGCCGCAATCGGTTGCCCTGCGAGTTCTGCTGCGCGTGCGAGAGGCGAGCCAGCAGGCACCGCCATTGGCGACGTTCAATGTGGTCATTCCAGATCCCATTGATCCGAATGGCGGCACGGAAGTCGATGTTGTCCTCTACGCGCTAGGCAGTCTGCAGAGCCTGCCTCCCTGGGACGAAATGAGAGTCGATGTAGAGCTCCTCGGCTCGGGCGGTGGCTAGCCCGAACTTTTAGGTGCGCCTTCCCACGCCACCCTGAGAAACCCGGGCTACGCCGAAGTCTCGCTCGACCCGCCCGCCGCTGTTCACGATCCCCTGCAGGAGAGCCTGCAGCAGTAGCGGCCCGGCCACTCGAATCGATTCACTCAGCGTGCTGAATCCTGCAAAGAAGACTCCCGGAAAGCCGCGAGAAGATGCCCGACGGACAGTCGGCCGTGCTCGCCCACATACCATGCGGGCTCGTCGGTGATCGTATCCTGGGCAGCGCTGGCCAGCCCCACAGATCGACCCCTCGGTAGATGGAGTTAGCGATGGCAAGCGGCACGTGGACCTGAGCAACGAGACCTAAGTAGTGTCTGTGACAAAACCCTCACTTTCTGTTCCGGCGCATAGGTAAATCTAGTTACTGTGCGGTTGTCCGGTGCCGTTTCCAGGCCGGTTTGGCCCCGCATGGCCGGCCCAAGGCCGGTTTCGAAGCCGGATTCGGAAACCTTGCGCACCTCTCGCGCACTCCTGCCTCTGGGCAGCCTGCCGATTCCACTTCCCGGGCCGCTTCGCCGCCGCTACGCCGCCAGTCGCAGCCGCCGCTGCCTCGCCCGCTTCAGCCGTTCCCGCTCCCGCCGCTGCAGGATCAGTCCGATGCGGTGCAGGTTCAACGCCAGCACCGACAGCCCTACCGCTCGCGCAAAGCCCTCCGGCCCCCGCGACCGCACCCGGTCCAATCCCCGGCACTCCAGGTTGTGAATCGCAGATTCCACCGCCGGATGCATCCGCCGCGCCTCCGCGAAGGCTGCCTCCGCCTCCCGCTCCCGCCCCGCCTGCGACAGCTTCCCCTTCTGCGGCAGCGCGTTCAATGCCAGTACCTTGTCCAACTCCGCCCGGTTCCCCGGGCTGTGGAAGCCCTTGTCGAAACTGCATCCCGCCAGCTCCGGATACAGCGCTTGCGTCGCCTGCACCAACGGCTGCGCCACCTCCACGTCCTGTTCCGTCCACATGATCTTGTAGTGCAGCACGAACCCGTGCTCGCTTTCCACGATTCCCACTGGCACCCCCAGTTCCACCGGCCGCCCGGCCTTGCCCTTCGCACACCAGCGCGTGTGCGGCTCGAAAACCGAGAACACCTTCGCTTCCTGCGGGATCGTCTCGCCTCGCAGCAAGCGCCGCTCCACCTGCTCGATCTGCCGCTCTGCATGGTCCAGGAAGTACTTGATTTCACTGAGGATCCCCGCATCCGCGCCCGCCCCGGCCAGCTCCTCCAGCGACTCCTGCGCGCGCTCCGCGATGCGGCGCGCCTGCCGCACGTAGTCCTGCACCCGCTGCGGCTGGTTCTTGCGCCGCTTCGACGATCGCACCCGGTTGAACAGGCCCCGTACCTTCCATGTCAGATGCGCGCTCTGGCGCCAGCCCCCCAGGCCGCACTGCTCGCAGGCCAAAGCCAGCACCCGGAGCAGGCAGCGCAGCGCGTCCCACAACAGATTCACGTCCGTCGGGTAATGCACGTCGGTCTCCACCGTGAAGCTATCGCAGCGCGCTTGCAACGGCTCGTCCGGGCGGCACCCGGCCAGCTCGTGGCCCGCCTCCACCGCCAGGCGGTTCACCGCCGCCAGCAGTTCCGGCGTCAGCAGCGCGACGTTGCGCGCCAGCGTGCGGTAGCTGAAGGTCTCGGCACCCAACACGTCGCTGATGCCCAGCATGCGGCGCACGTCGCCGTGCTGATTAGCCAGGTCGTGCAAACGGTCGTAGTCGCAGTTGATGCCCTGCTTGAGCAAGCCGAGCACCAGCACCCGCCACAGTTCCATGCCGGGCCGACCGACATCCGGGTTGATCCCCGGCACCGGCGCGCGATCCTCCGTCTGCGCAGCGTCACCCTTGGTGGCGGACGCGCCCGTGGCGAGCAGGTGCTCCTCCAGCAAGGCGCAGACCCGCTCCCGCAACCGATGGTTGCACCAGATGTGCTGGATGCCCTTCAGCACGGCCGGGATATCGTCGCGGCAGCTGGCGTCGAGCTGGATGTCTTCGATGGCGGTCTGGCCGAGCATCATCGCGGGATTGAAAACGGTTCGCAAGGCGCTTCTCCTACGAAGATGATCGCAATTCGGCACGAATCGCGAGGACCGCGCCCGATCCGCTCCATCTTCGCCCGCCGAAACTCGATCGAAACACCTTGATATCAATGAAATACGGAATTACGCCGCAGACACTAAGTAGCGGGAGCCGCGCAAGGATGGCGCCGACCACCGTGGCCGGTCGTAGGGGTATGTCGCGCCCGAGCGGTGCTGCAGCCGAGCGGGTCAAATCTGGGCAGGCGAGGTCGCGAAGCCGGGCCTTTGGTAGTGCGGTGCCGAGCTCCGCGGGGAGTGGGCCGATCCGATGGGGCGCGGTGGCCCCCGGTATGACGGGGCTGGAACAAAGGCGGCATCCAGTCGTTGGAGACAAGCTCATCGACTGATCCAAGCGCACCTTCTCGCTCGCGATGGCAAACCGTAGCAGCCACCTAGGCTTTCGCTATTTCCTCAACCCGCGGATCGTTCGTTTCTCGCATCCAACGTACCAGTTCGGCATGCATGCGCTGTTTGGCATCACGGGCGCTTCCCTCGTGAATAAGGTTCTCGGTCTCTCCGGGGTCGACAGCCAGATGATAGAGCTGCGAGTCACCGCGCGAATGATAGCTGTACTTCCACTTGTGTGTCCGGATAAGCCTTTGGAAATGGCCTCCGCCCCCCTCTCCCAAAGCCGATCGGTCTCGTTCCGCGAAGATCGGGCGGTCCAGGTCCTCCTTGCCGTCGATGGGGTCTCTCAGGCTCTGCCCGGCGAAACTTGTAGGCACTCGAAGTCCGAGGTAGTCCAGGATAGTGGGCGAGACGTCGCAACTTCCCGCCTGGGTCTTGATCGTCTTTCCTGCCGGGATCTGGCCGGGCCACCGCAGCAGCAGCGGAACTCGGGTCGTCTCTTCGTACATTGAGTAGCTGGTCTTGCCGTACATTGAGTGACCACCCTGCATGTCTCCGTGGTCGGCGGTGAAGATCACAAGGGTGTTGTCCTCGTCGCCAGACCGTTGCAGTTCGTCGAGGATGCGGCCGAGATTGGCGTCCATCATCGAAACCATGCCGTAGTACACGCCCAGATACTCGCGCAGGCCTTCGTCGCCAAGAAGCTGCCCGAAACGCCACGCCGCCGTCTTCCGATCGACATCCTGCACCGAATGACGGTTGGCCGGTAGCCCGATGTCCTGGCGCGGGTGAAGGCTGTAGTAGGGCTCGTTTATAGCCCACAGCGCATGCGGTGCCGGGAAGCTGATTGTCATGAAGAAGGGGTTGCCCGCTAGCTCTCGGAGAGTCTCGATCGCCCTGTCGGTGATCCAAGCCTCCTCGGTATGCTCCGGTGGGACGTCGGTGCGACCGATCCATGAGTTCGGTGGCCCATCGCCATCGTACATAGCGTTTGCGGACCGCACCGCCTCGGTCGGATAGATGGGCCGTCCGACCCGACTCGTCGGTCCGGCGGGCGGTTGGGGCATTCCCCGAGCGATTGGCCGAAAGTAGTCGCGATAGCTCAGTTCCGGGTCCTGTGCGTAGGCTGGGACGCGGGTCTTCTGGCCGAGATGCCATTTGCCCAATTGCCGGGCGACGTATCCGGCATCGAGCAACGCCTGCTCGGTTGTCGGCAGATCTGGATCCAGCCCTGCGCTATCGCGGCCGAGATTCCTGATAATCCCGTGCTGATGCGGATACAGGCCGGTCATCAGCGACGCCCGCGTCGGGCTGCAAAACGGTGTTGGACAGAGAGCGTTCTCGAAACGCACACCACCGCGGGCCAGGCGGTCGAGATTGGGTGTTTGAATCACTTCGTTGCCAGCGGCTGCGATGGCTTGGTGGTGAAGTTGGTCAGAGATGACGAGCAGAACGTTCGGGCGCCGATCGGAACTCTCAGCAGCCGAGACGAAAGTTCCAGACAGTGCGGAAAGGACCGATCGACGGGTGAGTGCAGACATTGGCATTCCGGAGTTTCGCTCGGCCCGCGACTCGATTGTAGCGCCTAGTTCCAGCCGGTCAGCACATCCAGAAGCGGTGTGAGACGGGCTACAACACCCGTCGATTCTGCTGGGCTGGCTGCATGTCTCGCAGGTTCGCTGGATTCGCTTTGGCGTTTGCTTGCTTTGCCGGTGAGGAAGTAGGCCGCCTTCCCGCTCGTCCCGGAGGGCCGAATTCCGGTCATTGAACCGGAATTGACTGAGACCGCCTGCGGGGCGATTCACAAGCGACCTGGCGACGGGCCCTTCCCACCAGTCCTGTTGGCGCATGCTAGCGTCGGCTCAAGCTTGGCACTGGAGCGGTTCCCTTGGTGCCCGGGGCGAAAGAGTTTGGTGCTGGCGACGAAGTGGAAACAGCGATCGGATTCGACCGCCCGAGGCAAGAATGACCCGGGCGTCCGGGCCGGCCGTGAGGCTCTCGGAGAACCTGGCGTAACCGTTCAAGGGTTGCCCGAAGCTGCACGGATGCCTGCCACGCACCGCGGTCCAAGCCCCAAGAACGCCGTCGGCCCGTGGTGCTTGCAGCAGTCACAAGGTCGCCGTCTGACCTTGTAGTAAGTAATTGTCATAACAAGAGTCATGCCGAATGAAGCGGTCTTGTCCAGTGCCTCTCGAGAGAAGTCATGGCTAGCGCTGTTCAATTGTGCTGCACCCAGGCTCTCCGACGCCATGGACCGCCCCGCAAGCATCCGTGCCTCGTTCGCGAGTGCCTGTGAAACCATTGCTGGCAGACCTTGACCCAGAGGCGGGCTTTGCCGGCGAAAGCGACGTTACCAGTAGTGCCAGCAGGGAACTTGCGGAGGACTTAGACCGGCACCGGTGGTGTCCCGGGCTTCTTGACAAGCTCGGTCCTGCCAGTCCGGTACGCTATAGGACTTGGGTGCTTCGGAGACGATTCCCGGCGCGACCCCCTCAAGGAGGTATCCATGGGCGATCTAGTCCGCTTGAGTGTCGAGGATGGTGTCGGCGTAATCACGGTTGAGAACCCTCCTGTCAACGCGCTCAGCCCGGGTGTGCCCGAAGGCATCCTGGAAGGTGTCCAAGGCTTCTGCAGCGATGATGCCGTCAAGGCGATTGTTCTTATCGGAGGGGGTAGCACCTTCATCGCCGGGGCCGACATCAAGGAATTCGGCAAGATCACGTCTGGCGAGAAGCGGCGTCGCCCGGCCCTGATTCCTGTGATCGAGGCGTTGGAGAACTCACCCAAGCCGACAGTGGCGGCGATCCACGGCACAGCGTTTGGCGGAGGGCTTGAGGTTGCCCAGGGCTGCCACTATCGAGTTGCGCTACGCTCTGCCCAAGTCGGTCAGCCGGAGGTAAAGCTGGGCATCATTCCGGGAGCGCACGGGACCCAGAGGCTGCCGCGCCTTGCCGGCTTGCCGAAAGCACTTCAAATGTGCGCCCTCGGCGATCCTGTGTCCGCTTCTGATGCGGCGAAGCATGGAATTGTCGATCTCTTGATCGCAGGGAGCGACTACGCTGAACTGCTAGCAGGCGCGGTGGTGTTTGCCTCCGAGAAGTCCGCGACGGCAGGGCCGCACCCGAAAGCTAGCGAGCGCACTGACAATCTCCCAACCCCCGAGGAGGCGGCGCCTTTGATCGCGGCTGCGCGTGCTTTGGCAGGGGCAAAGCGCCGCGGATTCATGGCCCCGCTAAAGGCGATTGAAGCGGTCGAATGCTCAGTCAACCTGCCGTTCTCGGAAGGGGTCAAGCGCGAGGCGGAGATTTTCCAGGAATGCCTCTTCTCGACGCAATCGAAAGCATTGATTCACGCTTTCTTCTCGGAGCGCCAAGTCCGAAAGGTTCCCGATGTGCCCAAGCAGACGCGGACTCGGGAGATTCGATCAGCGGCGGTGATCGGGGCAGGCACGATGGGCGGTGGGATTGCCATGTCCTATGCCAACGCTGGAATCCCCGTCCGGCTGAAGGAGGTCACGCAGGAAGCGCTTGATCGCGGCTACTCGACGATTCGCAAGAATTACGAGCGATCTGTCCAGCGGGGGCGGTTCACGCCGGAGTACGCCCAGCAGCGAATGGCGCTGATCACACCCCAAACGGAGTGGGACGGTTTCGAGACGGCCGACATCATTGTCGAGGCTGTGTTCGAGAACATGGCGCTCAAGAAAGAGGTGTTCCGCGACATTGACCGGCTGGCTCGGCCCGGAGCGATCCTGGCTTCGAACACCTCAACACTCAGCATCGACGAGATCGCGTCCTCGACATCCCGCCCGGAGGACGTGATCGGCCACCATTTCTTCAGCCCGGCCAATGTCATGCGCCTGCTGGAGATCGTCCGCGGGGCAGCAACATCCAAGGATGTCGTGGCGACTTCCATGGCATTGGCCCGGAGGCTGCGCAAGGTCGGTGTCTTGGTGGGCAACTGCCACGGATTCGTCGGAAACCGGATGTTCCATCCGTACCGCCGGGAAGCTCAGTTCCTTGCCGAGGAAGGTGCCAGGCCGGCTGACGTGGACCGCGTGCTGTACGATTTCGGGGCAGCGATGGGCCCGATGGCCGTCGGCGACTTGGCCGGTCTTGACGTCGGGATGAGGGTCCGCAAGGAAGCGCCTCACCTGTATCCAGCCGGAACCCGCCGCCCGCTAGCCGAGGATGCCTTGTGCGAAATGGGTCGGTACGGACAGAAGACGAAAGCGGGCTGGTACCGGTATGGCCAAGACCGCAGCCGTCATGAAGATCCGGAAGTGGATGTGCTCCTCAAGCGAATCGCAGCCGAAGCCGGCATCGATCAACGCGAAATCTCTGACGAGGAAATCCTAGACCGCGTAGTCTACGCGCTGGTTAACGAAGGCGCCCGCATCCTTGAAGAGGGCTATGCCTTGCGAGCCTCTGACATCGACATCATCTATCTGTACGGCTACGGTTTCCCGGCGTTTCGCGGAGGGCCGATGTTCTACGCTGACACGGTCGGGCTCGGGAGAGTGCTGGAGCGGGTAGGGGGATTCCACGCCCAGCACGGGCACTGGTGGCGGCCAGCGCCGCTGCTCAAGGACCTAGCCCAGAGAGGCAGCACCTTCGCCGAGTGGGACCGATCGCACTGACGGTGATACGTGCCGGCTGCGCCTAGATCCCGAGGGTGAGCTTGTTGACGACCTTGCTGACGCCTTTCATCGAAGCTACTTTGGTCGCGCGCTTCTTCAGTTTCTCGTTACGCACCGCGCCCTCGATGGTCACCACCCCATCGACCACGGTGACCTTGAGATCGCGGATACGCAGCGACCGGTCGTTGTTTAGCTTCCGATGGACCCGGTCGTAGATCAATCCATCTGGCTCTTCCCCAGTCAGCAGAATCGCGGACAGCGGCAATGCCGCAAGCAGCATGCGTCTTGTAGGTACCCCCGCCCTAGGCATCTTGATGCTCCCTCAGTTATCCCGCCTCGATGATCTTTCGGAAATCGAGATCCTGGACGAACTCGCGCTTGTTGCGCCAGTGGCGCCGCACCTTCACGAACACTTCCAAATGGACCGGCCGCCCGAATCGCGCTTCCAGCGTCTGGCGCGCCTTGCTGGCTAGCTGCTTCATTTTCCCGCCTTGCTTGCCGATCAAGATCGCCTTCTGGCCATCGCGTTCCACTACGACCACCGCTGCGATGCGCAGTTTCTTGCGGGTCTCTTCCCAGCGCTCGATTAGCACCGCCACCGAATGAGGGATCTCGTCGTGCGTCTCGCGCAGGATGCGCTCCCGGATGAGTTCTGACGCCATGAATCGTTCGGGCTGGTCGGTCACGTAGCCGTCCGGGTAGTACTGCGGGGACTCCGGCAGCCTTTCGAAAACAGAATCCAGCAGCGGGCCCAGGTTGGCCCCTCTGGTCGCAGAGACCGGGATGAACTCCTCGAAGTCGTGTAACTGGCGGCACTGGTCCAGCAACGGCAGGAGTTCCTCCTTGCGCGCGACTATGTCGACTTTATTGGCAAGCAAGCAAGCCGGAATCGAGAGTTTCGCCGCCAGCGAGATCACTCGCTGGTCGGCCTCGTCCATGGGATGGCTCGCATCGACCATGATGAGCACGAGATGACAGCCTTGGGTAGCGCGCTCCACCTCTCGCATCATCCGTTGCCCCAGTTCCATCGAGGGGTCGTGGATGCCCGGACTGTCAACGAACACGACCTGTCCCCGTGGTTCGCTCAGGACTCCCTGGATCGCGTCGCGCGTCGTCTGCGCCCGGCGGCTGACAATGGACACCTTGGTCCCGACCAATGCGTTGAGCAGCGTGGACTTGCCGACATTGGGCTTTCCGAGGATTGCGACGAATCCCGACTTCACTTGCCCATCCCTTGCGCGACTGGCTGGACGGAGCGGCGGCGCAAGTGCACCCGGTTAACCCGCCGGCCATCCGCGGCCAGGACCTCGACCTCCATGCCATTGAGCCGGACCTTGGCTCCGGCGGCTGGAACTTGCCCGAGCTGCTCGCACACCAAACCACCGATCGTGGTCGATTCGAGTTCGTCGTCGGGACGATAGCCGACCAGTTCTTCCAAGCGGTCCAGATCCAGTCCGCCATGGGCTATGAATGAATCGTCACCTTGGGGCTCGACATCCCGGCCCGGGTCGGTTTCGTCCTCGATTTCGCCGACGATCTCCTCCATCATGTCTTCCATCGTGACCAACCCTGCTGTCTGGCCGTACTCGTCGATCACCATCGCGATCTGGCTGTGGGCCTCTTGCATTTCGCGCATGAGCTCCTGGATCCGCTTGGTCTCTGGAACCAAGTAAATCGAGCGCACGATCGCTCGGGCCTCGCGGACAACACGTTCCTCCTTGGCGTAGTCCAATACGTCCCGGCTGTGGATGAAGCCAATCACGTTGTCGATCGAATCGGCGTAGACCGGAATGCGCGAGTGCTCCTTTTCCCGAATCAGCAGCCGCACCTGCTCGAGATCGCTGTCAGCCGCAATCGCTACGATCCTCGGCCTGGGAGTCATCACCTCGCGCACGGTCTTGTCTCCGAATCCGACCACGGAGTGGATCAGCTTGCGGTCCTCTCCGTCGATCAAGCCTTCTTTCTGGCCAGCGTCCAAGAGAGCGTCGATCTCTTCGCCGGGCGATTGCGGTTGATGGCTGGAGATCGAATCCGTTCCCACGGCCGCAATCGACGCAGAGAAGTCGCCAAGCAACAGCAACGGAAGGGCGACCCAGCCGAGGATCCGGCTGGGCCAGGCGAGTCTCGCTAGCCAGCGGCCCTTGGTGCGCACAGCGAGGATCGTTGGAACGAATTGCGCTCCAACGACGACTGCAATGAAGGTGAGCGCCAGGGCTTCCACCATGGCGATCCCGGCGCTGGACCGCTCCAGGCTCAGATAGAGCAGATCCATGCTGAGCAGGATAAGGCTTCCAAACTGCACGAGCGTGAACCGGGCCTTGCCCTCCTCGGCACTGAAGCCGAGCAGGGGCTGGAATTCGGACGCAAAGTATTCGAAACCACCTAGGTCGCGACGTTTGCGGAGGCTCAGTGACTCGCCGTACATCCGGACAAGGAAGGACGAGAGAGTGAGGCTGCAACAAAGCAGGAAGGCAATCCCGAGCAGGGCTATGGTCATCAAGTCCCCCTCGCGATGAGTCCGGACGGGAGGCCGTACTTGCCGCGCAGCCGCTCTTCTTCGCCACGCATCTCGCCTCCGTCGGATTCGTGGTCGAATCCGTTCAGATGCAGGATTCCGTGAAGTGCCAGGATCTGGATCTCATCCTCGACCGAATGGCCGTGCTCGGCGGCCTGCCTGGCCGCCCGCGGGGCTGATACCAGTAGGTCGCCCAAGTAGCCGTCCTCCCCGTCCGGGAATGACAGCACGTCTGTTGTCCTGGACTGGTTGCGGAATAGCCGATTGGCCTTTCGAACGGCTTCGTCCGAAGTGACGACCACCGAGAATTCGCCGCCCCCCGCCAAGTCCCGTGCCAAGCGGGAAAGGAAGTCACGGACCCTGCTCTCGTCGAACGCAATCTTGCGCTGACGGTTCTCGAAGTACCAAGGTTCGTCCGGTTCGTCTTCGTACATGGCCTTAGTCAGGCGCCGTCCGGTGTCGCCGTCTCTCGGCTATCGATGGCGAGGGCTTCAACTGCCTCGCATTATAGCGGTCGTAGGCGCGAATGATCCGCTGCACAAGCCCGTGTCGCACTACGTCACGATCGTTGAACTCGACGAATCGCACGCCCTCAACATCGGACAGCACGTCGATCGCCTCGATCAGTCCGCTACGCTTGCCAGCGGGTAAATCGATTTGTGTGATATCGCCAGTGATCACCGCCTTGGACCCGAAGCCCAGGCGGGTGATGAACATCTTCATTTGCTCGGCTGTCGCGTTCTGCGCCTCGTCCAGAATGATGAAGCTCTCATTGAGCGAGCGGCCCCGCATGAACGCTAGCGGCGCGACCTCGATCGAGCCGTTAGCCAAGCTACGCTCTACTCGCTCGGCGTCGAGCAGGTCTTGCAGCGCGTCGTAAAGCGGACGCAGGTAGGGGTCCACCTTCTGCTGCAAGGTGCCAGGTAGAAAGCCCAGCCGCTCACCGGCCTCGACAGCGGGCCGCGCGAGAACGATGCGCTGGACCTGCTTGGCTAGGAGCGCGGAGATGGCGAATGCCACTGCCAGATAGGTCTTGCCGGTGCCTGCCGGGCCAACACCGAAGACCATGTCGGAACGCTCCATGGCCTCCATGTAGCGGAGTTGGTTGAGGCTGCGCGGGGTGACCGACTTGCGCCCGCACATTCTCTGCCGGCTGCTCTCGACGAGGCATTTGAAGCTGATGTCGGGGTCGGCTGTCGCGACTCGCAGGAAGTCGCGAACGTCGCCGTTACTGAATCGGTGCCCTGCGCTGAGGAGCGTCAGGTAGTCAGCGATGATCTCGTCGGCGCGCTGGACCTGGGCCTCGCTGCCCTCGATTTCAAGGCTGGTGGACGAGAGATTGGCAGTGATTCCCAGCGACCGCTCGAGAATCCGGAGATTCTGGTCACGCGTTCCGAAGAGCGACTGGATGCCGTGGCTGACTGCGATGGATGCTTTGCTCAATTGGTTTTTGAAGTCTCCCTCAGTGTCTTGGAAGGGCCGGCGCAGGCGCCAGTCCTGGATATTGGCCTCAGACCTCCTCGCGCACGACGAAGGGCTCGCGATAGGTTCTGGCTAGCAGGGCATTAGCCTCGGCGTCTCCAAGAATCCGCTCGCTTTGCGAATCGAACTTGACCTGGCGTTTCAAGCGATAGGAGATATTGCCGAGGTGTGCCATGACCGACGACTTGTGGCCCTCTTCGACGTCGGCCGTGAGCACTCCTGGGTCACCGCTGCGAACCGCTGCGATGAAATTGTCGAAATGCGGCTGGTCGCGGATCTTGTCGGTTGGATGTTCCGCGAACGGGCCAGGTTCCTTTTTCTCCCCGAGAAAGGTGTAGTACGCCCCGTAGTGCGGCATGACCATGTAGCCGTCTGATCCGTAGAACATCAGACCGGTGCATACACCGTGCGTGGGCCATTTCTCGCCGATGCCCGCCTCTGTGTTCGAGATCCAAGGACGGATCTCGAAATTCAGATACAGGTCGCGTCCCGGGTACTCGTAGCACACAGTCTGGGCGTTTGGCGTCTCTTGCGCATCTTCGTGCACGAACAGCCCCCCCATGGACTGCACCCGGCCGGGGTGGTCGTCCAGGTCCAGGGCCCAGCGCATGATATCCAACTGATGCACGCCTTGATTGCCAAGTTCCCCGTTGCCGTAGTCCCATTGCCAGTGCCACTTATTGTGCAGCCGGAGGTTGCTGAACGGCCGGTCAGGTCCAGGCCCCTTCCAAAGGTCATAGTGAATACCTTCCGGCACCGGGCTCTCCACGTGAGGGCCGATCGAGCGCCGCCACTTGTAAGCCAGGCCCCGGGCAAGGTAAACCTTCCCGATCAGGCCGTCCTTGAGACGGCGCACGCCCTCCATGATCTCGGGGCTGGAACGGTTCTGGGTGCCGTGCTGCACCACGCGACCGTACTTCCGCGCCGCCTCGACGGCTTGGCGGCCTTCGAAGACATTGTGCGAGAGGGGCTTTTCGACGTAAACGTCCTTTCCGGCCTGGCATGCCCAGATGGTTGCCAAGGAGTGCCAATGATTTGGTGTCGCGAAAAACACCGCGTCAATCGATCGATCTTCGAGGAGCTTGCGAATGTCGTGAAAGACCTCTGGCCGATTGCCTGTACGCGCGGTATGGGTCTGCATGCGTTCGGCGAGCACCGATTCGTCGATGTCGCACACTGCAGCGAGTTCGACATTCTTCGCGGCCAGCTTTTCTACGGCCGCGATGTGCGACCTGCCCCGGCCGCGGAGGCCCACGATGGCTGCCCTGACCCGGTCGTTCGGGCTCCTGCGACTCGCGGCCAGAGCCGGAGCGGCCAGGAATGGCGTGGTGACCGCCGTGGCCACCGACGAGACGAAATCGCGCCGCGAATTGGTTCGGGTCGGGATTGCGGGCTCAGGCATCTATCGAGACTATACAGAATCGGCCGGCGTGTAGCGAGGGGACATTCTCACATCTCACGCAAGCACTTCGTCAATCAGCTGCCCATGCACGTCGGTGAGCCGGAAATCGCGTCCTCCAAAGCGATAGGACAGCTTGGTGTGGTCGATCCCCAGCAGATGCAGCACGGTCGCGTGCAGGTCGTGCACGGTGCGGATTCCATCGACTGCATGGTAGCCATACTCATCTGTCGCGCCATAGACGATGCCCGGCTTGATTCCGCCGCCCGCGAGCCACAGGCTGAAGCCGAAGGGATTGTGATCGCGGCCATTGGTTCCCTGCACGAACGGCGTGCGACCGAACTCCCCGGAGAAGATCACCAAGGTCTCGTCGAAGAGTCCGCGGGCCTTTAGGTCCTGCAGCAGCCCGGCGACAGGTTGATCGACGGCGTACGCATTGCGGCCATGGCCCAGGATCAAGTCGGTGTGTTGATCCCAGGGGTTTGACGAATTCCCCTTGCCCCGGTTGCGCCCGTCGACCATGGTCAGTTCGACGAACCGGACTCCCCTCTCGACCAGCCGCCTCGCGATCAGGCACTGCAGCGCGTAGTCGCGCTTGGGCGGGAATGTCGAGTCGAGACCATAGAGCTTGCGGGTTGCCTCGGTTTCGCCTTGGATGTCCACTAGTTCCGGAACGGCCGACTGCATATGGTAGGCAGTCTCGTAGTTCTTGATTGCTGCCTCGACTTGCGGGTCATCTGCGGTCCGCTCCAGGTACATGGAATCAAGAGCGCGGATGAATTCCAGCCTTCTGCGCTGTTTGGCGTCCTCCTCGCTGGGGCGAATATTGGCCAGTGGCTCTTCGGCGCCAGGGTAGAGCATCGACCCTTGGTACTCGGCCGGGAGGAAGCCACTGCTGAACATGTTGATGCCGCCGAGAGGAATCCCTCCGGTGCCAATCACGACGAATCCAGGCAACTGCTTGGATTCGGTACCGAGGCCGTAGTTCACCCAGGCGCCCATCGACGGAAAACCGGTGAACGGTTGCCCGCAATGGAAATAGAAATTCCCCTGCGCGTGCTCCATGAATCTAGCGGTCATCGAGCGGACGACCGCGATGTCGTCCACGTGGGTTGCGATGTGCGGGAACAGATCGCTGACGGGAATGCCAGCCTCGCCGTACTGGTGAAAGTCCCACGGCGACGGCATGATGTTGCCGTCCTGATTGAACATGGTTCGGGCCGTTTCGAACGGCATCGGAGCCCCGGCTTCCTTGGCTAGCCGTGGCTTGGGGTCGAACGAATCGATGTGGGATAGACCACCCGACATGTAGCAGAAGATTATATTCTTGACCTTCGGGGTGAAATGCGGACCTGGTGCGGCGGATGCATCGGCCGGACCGGCGTAGGCCGGGTCGGCCATCAGTCCCGAAAGTGCCAGCATGCCAAACCCGGTGGAAGTAGTCCGCAACATTTCCCGGCGGGAAATCGGTGCACGCGGGCGAGGATGGAATCGAGGATCGACTTGCACTGATAAGTCAGTCACACTATAGCCCACGAATGCGATGAATCTTACCTGCGAAGCTTGACGGTCCGTGCCTGATGCTGGGGCAATTGGGTTAGTCTCTAGCGGTTCGCAAGCGTTGGAGACTGAATCGCCGAATGTCCCAAGAGGGCTCTTGCTGCAGGCAATACTCGGCCATGATCTTGCCGATCACGCTGCAGAACTTGAAGCCGTGACCTGAAAAACCGGCCGCGACGAAGACATTGTCCTCGCCGGGAACCCGGTCGAGGATAAAGTCCCGGTCGGGAGTGTTGGTAAACATGCATGCCGCCATCCTGCGGGTCGCGCCGTTGGCGAGAGGGAAGTATTCCCGAATGCCTTCGCGCAGAACAGCTTCGTCTTCTGGGTGACACGAGCGGTCGAGTTCGCCCGGGTCCTCCAGCCATTGCTCCAAGTGATAGTACTTACCGATCTTGAAGCCCTCGCCGTCGTGGTCTGGGCAGCCGTAGTAGCGCCCTGTCGGGGCCTCCATGTTGAAGACCGGAAACCGCGAGGGAACGAACCCCTCCGGGTTCAATGGAGCAGTCCACAGCATGACTTGGCGCTCAGGCTTGCACACCGTCTGGAGGGCGGGGCATAGTCTGCCGACCCAGGCACCTGCAGTGACCACGAGCCGCTTGGCGCGGTATTCCCCGCAGTCGGTCACGACCCGCACGCCATGCGACGTGCTGTCCCAGCATTGCACTGTCTCGCCGGAATGAATCTCCGCGCCATGCTGGCGAGATCCCGAGGCGTAGGCTTCGATCGCGGCCTCGGAGAGCAGGTAGCCACCCTCAGCCTGGTACACCGCTCTCATCGATCGCGGCAGGCGGTAGCCCTGGAACCGCCGATTGACTTCTCCAGCATCCAGTTCTTCGAAGTCGACGCCCTGTTCAATGCACGACTGGCGTGACCCGCGAAGCGTCCAACTGTTCTCCGTGCCGATGTCGAGCCCTCCGGTCGTTCGCAGGATGGTCTCGCCTGAGATGCTTCCGATTTCTCGCCAGTACCGATAGGCCGCTCGCAACAACGGGACGTATTCGGGACCTTCCGAATAGGCCAGCCGAATGATGCGAGTCGATCCATGCGAGGAGCCTAGGCGGTTCGGTATGCCGAACTGCTCCAAGCCCAGCACCTTGCAGCCTTCGCGCGCAAGGTGGTAGACGGTGGCGCTGCCCATCCCGCCAATTCCGATGACGATCGCGTCGAACACGAACAAGTCCTAGAGACGGTCTCTGGTCACAGCGAGCGCATGCAGCTTGAGGATCTCGTCCTGGCTAAGCAACTCGCGAAATGCCGGCATCCCGTTTCCACCAGTAAGGACAGCATCAACGAAACCCTGCACTCCAAGTCGGGTTCCGAACAGATTCGGGCCGCTTCCGCCGCTTGACTTGTGACAGCCCAGACATCGCGCCCGATACATGCCCTCGGCTTCTCGGATGGCCGTGGGATCACCTAGGTGCGGATTGTTGATTTGGTGCTCGGTATTCTCAGAGCCGGTAGTGGGCGGCGGCGGCGAGGAAGTCTTGATTGGTTCGCTTCCCTCAGTCTCAGGGAACCCGTACCCGGGCAGTACCCTGCCACCCAGAGTGTGCCCAGGCTCGCCAACTCGGGGCAGTCCGCCTTCCAAGGTGACAAGATTCGTTCCAGGCGCCACGCGTGCCGGTCCGCCGCCATCAAGCGCGAACACCCAGATATTTCCGGCTTTCGGCTCAGTGTAGTAGAACGTCATGTCGCCGCCGATACCTCCCGACGGGACCGCTACGTACTGCGTCCCATCGAGTTCATACGTGATTGGGCTGCCGATGATGCCCGACCCGGTCTGGAACTGCCAGAGCAAGGTGCCCGTGCGCGCATCGAACGCCATGAAATAGCCCCTCATGTCGCCAGTGAAGACCAGGCCGCTTGAGGTGACCACCGAGCCCGCCCAGAACGGAGCAGGACTGGTCTGCTGCCAGATGATCTTCCGGTTCACCACGTCGAACGCGAGGAAGTTGCCGGGGTTGTCACTTGTCAAGTACTGCTGGTAGTCGGCGCCGAGGTACCACTCGCCGTTCGTGGGAGGCTCGAACGTGCCTTCTTCCCAAAACTTGTATCCCATCGCCCACTGGTTGGACATGAAGTACAGAGTCTTCAGGCCTGGGTCGTACGCCAAGGGTTGCCAGTCGATCGCCCCCTCCAAGCTGGGTATGATCGGTCCGACCTCCGGACCGCCGGACTCGGCGACCATGTCGGGATTCACTTCAGGGCGGCCTGTCTCCGGGTCGAGGCCGAGGGTCCAGTTAATTCCCGGAACGATTGGTTCGCCGTACAGGAACTTGCCGTTGGTTCTGTCGAGGGCGTAAAAGAAACCGTTCTTGTCGTAGTGAAACAGCGCCTTGACTGGACCGTGCTCTCCGAGTTCAAGATCTGCGAGGACTGGTGTGCTGACCGCGTCGTAGTCCCAGCAGTCCCAAGGCGTGTACTGGAACCCCCAAACGATTTCGCCCGTATCGTCGTCCATCGCGATTGTTGCGGCCGTCCACTTGTTGTCTCCCTTGCGGACTTGGCAATTCCAGGGAGCGGCATTGCCGGTGTTCCAATAAACCAGGCTGAGTGCGGGGTCGTAGACGCCGGTGGTCCATGTCGGTCCGCCGCCGTTCTTCCATGTGTCTTCTGGCCATGTCTCGTTTCCTGGCTCACCCGGACCGGGGATCGTGTAGGTTGTCCAGCGCAGTGTTCCGGTAGCAGTGTCGAATGCCTTGACGAAGCCCCTGATCCCGAATTCGCCTCCGGCGATACCCGTAAGCACCATGTCCTTCACCACAAGAGGCGCTCCCGTGATGCTGAATCCTTGCCGCCAGTCCATCACCTCGCTTTCCCATTCGACCTCTCCAGTGTTTCGGTCAAGTGCGATCAACCGGGCGTCCATCGTGCCAACGAAGACCCGGTCGCCGAACAGCGCGACGCCCCGGTTGATGGAACCGCAGCAAGCGACTCGTTCCGCTTCCGGCGAGATCTCGGGATCGAAACTCCACTTCTTGGCCCCGGTTCGGGCATCGATCGCAAACACACGCGAGCCGTCGGCTGAAACGTAGAGCACTCCATCGCGAATCAGCGGCGTGGCTTGAAGCCCACGGTTCTCCCCGCCTGTGGCAAACACCCAGGCCGGGTGCAGCCGATCGATATTCGCTGGAGTGATCTGGTCGAGTTCGACGTACCGCTGCGCATAGTCATCGCGACCGTACATCAGCCAGTCTCGGGTGTTGCTTGCGGCGTGCCTCAAGTCTGAATTGCCCACCGGCTGGGCCACAGCGCCTGAAGTCAAGATCCCGTGGCTCAACAGGCACCCTAGGATGGTTCCAATGCTCGTACGAATCTGCATCTCTGGCCTTCGGCGCAAGCCGAAATCCATTCTCGCAGGCGAGTGCGTCCGCGACGGATTCGGGATCGCCACCGCGATTGGACGGGGGAGAAGCGACTGGCCTTCACAGTGGCCCACCGCTGCGGGAGCGATCGGGCCGTCGACTTATATAATGTCGAGTGCCAAGGGGCTACTGCATCGCATCAGTGGATGCGAGCTTAGCCAGGCCCTTCGACGCAGGGTCCTCTCGAGATAGCCTATGGCAAGCAGGCGAACCGTGAGTGACCGCGATTGGCTCCTAGAGCTTCAGGGCGAATTGTCTGACGATCAGGCCTTGCAGATTGCCATGCGACGGGTGGAGATCGCCGAACGGGCGTACATTGCATCGCGGCAGTCCGCCGACCTAGCCGCCCGGGTAGCCAAGGCGGATATGGATGCGGAGATGGATCGCTCAATGAGATGGGATCGGCCAGTCATGCCCGATAGCCCGCTGATGGCGAAGATCGACACGGCGATCGAGCACAGGCGAGTGCATGCCTTGAGGGTGCTGGATTCAATGGAACGGTTGACCCGTGCCTTGACCGTCCTGCGCGAGACCGCGAAACGCTGCGAGAGTTGCCAGGCTGCCACCGAGATCTTTGGTCGGTGCGTCAAGTCGATGGCGGACACAACAGATTTCGCCGATGACATCCTCCCGAAGCGGTAGCCGCAACACCGTTTCCCAGCGCCGATATCCAGCACGGGACGATGACGCCAATCGCCGCCTCGAATCTGACGACCAGCCACGTCCACCCGGCCGGCTTGGAGCGGCGCAGGAGCCATGTGCTCGCGGTGTTCCTGCGGTCGTCGGACGAGTTGTGCGGGCCGGCAACGAATCGGCGGGGTACTGGAATTGCACGGCGAGCGGCCAAGCGCGAGGCCGTCACGCAAAGGGCCCGCACATGGTCTGACGAAGCTTGGGAATGGCGAGGCCGTACCCGCAGCGGAGGTCGTGGAAGTACCGAGGTGCAAGGTCCGCGAGTGAAGCCTCGGAGACTTGGGCGAGTGGCCTCCAAACGACCCAATCAGGGGTTGCTCTCCATTTTTTTTTGAACGGCTCATTCCAGCTGTTCCGCTGCCTTCCAACAAGGTTGCCATGCTGTTATACTCTCGGTATGAAAACTGCCGTTTCGATCCCAAATGACCTATTTGAGAAGGTCGAGCGGCTGGTGCGACAGGAGAAAAGATCTCGCAGCGCGGTCTTTGCGGCGGCTTTGACCGAGTATGTCGCGCGCCACGCTCCCGATGAGGTGACCGACGCGATGAATCGCGTGTGCACGGACCTGCACGGCGAATCGGATGACTTCATCAGGATCGCTAGCCGTCGAGTTCTCGAACAGGCCGAGTGGTGATAGGGCAGGGTGAAGTGTGGTGGGCCGACCCGCCGCCGACTGGTTCCGGTCCGGGCTACCGCCGACCGGTTGCCGTTGTCCAGTGTGATGCTCTCAACCGAAGCAGGATCGCAACGGTCGTTTGTGTTCCGCTGACGAGCAACCTGCGGTGGGCCGATGCACCCGGCAATGTACGCCTATCGGCGGCAGCAACGGGTCTAGACAAGGACTCGGTCGCTAATGTCTCGCAGGTTGTAGCTATCGATAGAGCCGTTCTCACCCACCTAGCAGGTCGGCTGCCGCGGGCCAAGTTGGAACTGCTCCTAGCGGGCATCGACACTGTGCTTGGCCGGTTGCCTATGTTGGCCCAATAGGGCTCACGCTTGGCGATTCGCCGGCCGGCCCTTCTCCAATCAGTTAGGAGTTGCCGGATGCGATTCGACACCCCATTCGAGCCCTTGTTCGACGCTATTCCTGTGTTGCTAGGTCTCGTCCTCGTTGTGCCACTGGATTTGCTGCATGTTGGTCTTTGGCGGTGGGGGCCAGTGGTGTCCGCGCTGGCTAGAAAGCCCCCGATTCGGACCTGGCCGGAATTCCCGGGCTGGGCGTCCCTCCAGCCCCCCGTCATGGACCCATTCCTCGTCTCCGCCATGAAGCTGTCCGATCAGGATCGCGCTTAGCTCGCCAAGAATTGCTGCGAAGTTCGGATTGCCGGACAGGTCCTCCAGCTCCAAGGGGTCGGCCTCTAAGTCGAACAGCTGTCGTGTGTTGCCAGCGGGGTAATAGATCAACTTGAAGCGGCCCTTCCGGATCATTCGAGTCGCATGGTCTCCTTCGCCCACCTCGCCGTAGAGCCACTCCCGTTTCCGATCGCTGACCATCGAGCGCCCTTCGACGCTTCCCGGGCACTCCACACCGGCCAAGTCCAAGAGCGTCGGCATCACGTCCTGCCAGCCAACAAGCCGGTCGTCGACTCGATGATGACCGATCCGGCGATCCCCCTCGGCGCCCACAAGGATCATCGGAACATTCGCGGAAGGCTCGTAGAAGAGCCTCTTGGCCCACATGCCGTGACGGCCCAGCATGTCGCCGTGGTCCGACGTGAAGCAAATTACGGTGTTGTCGAGCAAACCCTCTTCCCTGAGGGTCCCGACAACCACCCGCAGCTGGTGATCAATGTGGGTGCAGAGTGCATAGAACGCTTGCAGGGCGTCGCTGATTTGTCGCGATCCCATGTGTGCATTGCGCCCTCGCACGGCTTGAAGCAGATACGGCAGTGCATCGCGGCACCAGGTGCCTTGCGCTGGCCGCCTCAGGTCGACGGATCGATACGTCTCCAAGTACGTCTGGAGCGGAACCATCGGCGGGTGCGGGTGCCGGTAGGAGAGGAACCAGAACGCCGGCCTGCCCGGGTCACGACGCTTGATGGTCCGAACCATCTGTTGTGTGGCCCAGTTTGTCGCGTGCAGTGCTTCCGGCAGGTGCCAAGCCCGCACCGAGTAGTCGTTGTTGCTCATCCCATGGTCGAACTGCGTCCCGGCGTGGCCTTGGTCCGCCAGAAACGCTTCGTAGTCGTCGACGACCCCGTATTGCGTCCTGCCCTCTTCGTCGAGTGTCACGTCATCGAAGCCGATTCTGTCCCTCTGGGGATAGACGTGCAGCTTGCCGACCGCATAGGCTTGGTAGCCTCCGTTCCGGAATGCCTGCGCCATCGTCGTCAAATCCGGCATCGGCATTGTCTCGCCGAAATCTCGGTCGCCCTGCGTTCGCGGACTGGCGCCCGTCATCAGCGTACGACGGGCGGGGATACAGACCGGGCATTCGCTATAGGCGTTGCGGAATCGCACTCCGCTGCGAGCCAGTTCGTCGAGGGTCGGCGTCAAGATGTCCGGATGCCCGGCCTCGCCGAGCAGCTCGGCTGGCCAATGGTCGGTGGAGACCAGCAGTACGTTGGGGTGATTTGCCATCTTGGAACACCGGGCGGCTTCCGGCTCTGGCCGCTGTGCACTCGGAACTGCGCTGCATGGCGGAAGCTAGTGGGAGTCGAACCCACCCTTGACGCGGGGCGCCAAACAGCGGTTTTGAAGACCGGGCCCGACACCGGCCGGGATTAGCTTCCGTTGCCCGATTCTATCAACCGTCGTATCCGATTAAGTGATATGGGCGCCTTGGGCCTCGACGTAGACGGCGTACAGGCTCTGGCTCGCCGTCATGAAAAGCCGGTTGCGCTTGATGCCGCCGAAGCAGACATTCGAGCAGATCTCGGGCAGCTTGATCAGTCCGATGCGGTCACCGTCGGGCGCGAAGACATGCACGCCGTCGTAGCCGTCCCCGACCCAGCCGGCCGAAGACCAGATGTTGCCATCCCTGTCGCACCGGATGCCGTCAGCATTCCCTGCTTGTTCGAACCCGTCCATCCGCATGGAAACGAAGCGTCGCCCGTTGCGCAGCGAGCGTCCATTGTCAACGTCCCAGACCTTGATCTCGCGCTCCGCCTCGGGGTAGTGGGATGCGCCAGTGTCGGCGACGTAGAGCATCTTGTAATCCGGCGAGAAGCAAAGCCCGTTCGGCTTGAAGATCTCGTCCGTGACCAATTCCATCTTGCCGGTCGCGCCATCGATGCGGTAGACCGCCTCCTTGATTTCGAGAGGCCCCTTGTTGCCTTCGTAGTGCATTAGGCTGCCGTAGCCCGGATCCGTGAACCAAATGTTGCCGTCAGGATCGACGACCGCGTCGTTCGGCGCGTTCAAGCGCTTTCCTTGCCAGCTGTCTGCCAGGACAGTGACGGTCCCGTCGTACTCGTAGCGCACGATGCGACGGTTGCCGTGCTCGCACGAGAGCTGTCTTCCTTCCCAGTCGAACGTGTTGCCGTTCGAGTTGCCCGACGGGTTGCGGAACACGCTTACGTGGCCGTCGTCGTCGAGCCAGCGCATCTGCACGTTGTTGGGGATATCGGAGAAAACCAGGTATCTTCCGACAGTGTTCCAGGCCGGTCCTTCCGCCCAGAGGGTTCCAACGTGCAATCGCTGGATCGGCGTGTTCCCGAGTTTGTACTTGTTGAAGCGGCTGTCGAGCGCAACGATGTCTGGATCCGGGTATCGCGTGGGGATGACGTTCGTCCAGTCGCGTTGCGCCAGTGCCCGAGTTGGCGCCGCCAACGTTGCGGCTGCGGCTCCGAGAAATGCTCTTCGGCTTGCTGCTGGGTGTTCCATCGCTCTGAGAATGTAGCAGATTCTCAGGAACGGAATTCGCTCGCGGCTTCAGCGTTCGGGGAACGGGGAAGCCCTACAGGAGCCGGAAGCTCACCTGGATCTGCGCTGCGACCTTGACTGGCTTGCCGTCCTTCTTGCCGGGCCTGAATTTCCACTGCTTGACAGCTTCGACCGCCTTGTCGTCCAAGCCCAGACCTAGGCTGCGCAGAATGCGGATGTTATGGGCGACGCCGTCTTCCCAGACTTCAACCGCCAGCAGGACCACGCCTTGGTACTTGGCCTTGCGCGCCTCTTCCGAGTATTCCGGCTCGACCTTGTAGAGCACGATAGGACTCGACACGCCGCCGCCGATGCGGAAGACGCCGCCGCCGATCCCGCCTCCGGAACCGGGGCCGACACCGGAACCGCGCCCGGAGCCCACACCGGTTCCGCGTCCCGAGCCGATGCCCCCGCCGGTTCCCGGCCCCGCCGATGGAGGCCCGTCTGCTCCGAACGGGTTGCCGAATGCCAACAGGCCCAAGTCGGGCACGCTGATCTCTGGTGGTACCCGCACGGTCGGCTCAACCGACAGCTCCGGGTCCTGGTTTCGGATGATTGGACTCGGCGGAGCCAACTGTGGCTCCAATGAAAAGCGTGGCAGCTTGCCACGGCTGGCTGGCATCGGCGAATTCGTGCCGCCGCCGCCCCCACCGCCGCTGTCGCCCGGGTTCGACCTCGGCGGCGCCCGGAGCTGCGCCAGGTAAGGAGAAATGTCGACGGGGATGATCAGCGTAACTGATCCCCGGTTCAGTTCGTCGAAGTCGTCATTCTGAAATCCGAAGACCCCAATCACGAAGAGCAAATGCGCGATTGCAGTCACCCACATGCCTTGGCGCCGGTGGCTGAACCCGCCCCAAATCTCCTTGACTTGGACCGGCTTGGAAGTGAGCTTTAGCGGTGGCGCGTTCTTGAGCTCGCGATCGAGCCGATAGGATTCGTGAAGACCGGACCACCAAGGCAACGCCAGCGTCCCGATGGTCAGCGGAGGCAGGTCGAGTTCGCCGGGCCTGGCCGCAGGGAACGACGGTGGCTCTGGGAGCTTCCTCTCTGCCGCGATCGCACCCAAGGTTTCCGGGATCCCGAGCCACCACGGCCGGTTCAGCGAGTATACGTTCGCATCGCCCAACTCGGGCTCTCCGGGTACGGCCGGGGGATACTTTGGCAGCGGGGCGAATTGCGGAGGGTTCAGGCCTTCGGCGACCTCTTTGAGGAGGTGCCGCCACCACGACTCGTGGATCGACTCGATGACAAGAGGTCCCATTCCCGGAAGTCCGAGCGCTTGGACGTCAGTCTGGTGTTGGGACAGATCTTCCCGCATGATCAGCTCTCAATGATGGACGTATCTGCTACAGCTGCCGTTACATCGAATTGGCATTGACCGGGACTACCAAGGTGCCGAATACAATGCCAACATACCACATTATTCCATTTTCCATAGCGCGCATCCGAGATTCCATGCCGCTTGCAAGTGCCCGCCTTCCTCGCTGGCACGCCGCAGGGGGGTGCTCGGTGCCGGCCACTTACTCTCCGAGAAAGGCTACGCAGTCGATTTCGACCTTCAGTCCTGCAGCGGGGAGAGTGGCTTCGACTGTCGTCCGTGCGGGCTTGGATTCGCCGAAGTACTCTGCGTACACAGCGTTCATCGCCGGGAAGTCCCGGATATCCGCCAAGAACACGGAGCACTTGACAACGTCGGCCAGGCTGGCCCCGGATGCCGCGAGGACTGCCTTGATGTTCTCGAGAGTGCGGCGCGTTTCATCGGCGATCGACCCGTTGATTGGCTTGCTCGTCCCGGGATCCAGCGCGGCCTGGCCTGAGACGTAGACGAAGCCGCCCGCCCCGACGGCGTGGGAATAGGGCCCCTGCGGACTCGGGGCGTTGGGTGCCGTGATTCGCTGAATTGATTCGTGGTTTCGGTTGCTCACTGCTAATCTCCCTCATTACTCAACCCCGCCATGCGAACTCTTGGAACCTGAGTTCAGTGGAGCTTGCCACGGCCTTTGACTGGCCACGACCGTTCGACCCGTTCTCCGCAGATTCCGTATGCCGTTGCGTGCATGTTGACGGTCACGCATACATGGTTCGGCACGATCCGCAGGCGCTCTCCGATCTTCAGAGGGCTTCCTTGATGGCCCCGCAGGTCGAGTACCCCGTGCTCCTCGCTCATTTTCTCAAACCGAACGCCCGGCATCCCAATGATCTGTCCGAAGCCTGACTCCGCCGGGCGAACCGGGTCCGACGTAAACGTCTTCGATCCTCCGTCAATCACGGCCGAATCGGGGACGGGCCTCGATACAACCGTCGTCATGATGGTCGCGGCACAGTCGTTCCAATTGCATGCGCCCATCGCGACTTGGCTGCGGTCATTGAAGATGTAAGTGCCTGGTCGGATTTCGGTTACGCCCGGAACGCGATGCGAATGATGGAGGGTCGGAGTCGAGCCTCCGCTGACGACATCAACGGAGAGCCCGTCCTGTCGAAAGCCATCCAGGACTTCGCCCAGTCCTGCCGCGACGAGCGCCAGTTCCTGTTCGCCGTTCGCCGCGGCCAGGTTCACATGGCCTGGGTAAAACATCACGCCCTCGAGCTTCAGACCCGGCATCCTGGCCACCGCGCGAGCGAAGTCCCTGAAGCGCTGCCCCGGAGGGAACCCGCACCGCCGCATGCCGAGATCGACCTCAGCCAGAATTCCAATTGTCAGGCCGGCCCGGGCCGCGTGCCGGGACAGTCCCGATGCCGGTTCCTCGCTATCCAGAGCTACTGCGAGCGTGGTTTTCTTGGCAATCTCTATCAGCCGTGACCATTTGGAATCTCCCCAAACGGGATAGGCCACGAGCAGGTTTCCCAAGCCATCGGCCGCCATGACCTCGGCCTCGCTGACCTTCGCGACAGTCAGTCCCGAGGCACCGCGCTCGACCTGTCGCCGCGCAACGAAGGGAGACTTGTGCGTCTTGGTGTGCGGCCGGAGGCGCAGGCCGTGCTCTCTGGCATACTCCGCGGCTCGGTCGAGGTTCGCCTCCATCCGCTCGAGATCGATCAGCAGGGCGGGTGTGTCGAGTTCCCAGATGGTCATTGGCCCGGGTGCGGACGGCCGTTTCGCAATCTCGCGGAATGAAGCGCACCTAGGCGCAGCCGCAGTCTATCATGAGGCGCTGATGGTAGGTGGCACTATTCCAGTGACAGTCGTTCGGGCTCTGGCATGCTTGATTCTCGTTGCCCCATGCGCGGCTGGAGAGCCCGCGAGTGAATTCACAGAATGGAAGGGGTCGGGATTCGCGGACGCCGAGCAACGGATTCTCGATTCCCGGGAAATCTACCCGCAAGGGCGGCCTCGTCTGGAGTATCGCCTCGATGCGACGGTGCTCTATGTCCGGGGCACGCCATGGACGCAGGCACGAGCGATCCGCCAGATCCGCCAGACGGCGGAAATTTTCGAGCCGTGCGGTATCGTGCTTGGCAGTGTGCGCCTGGCGCGGCTCCGCCTGGCTCCAGGCCAGCGGAGGATCGACACCGATCTTGCAGATCCGGATTCCGGAGTGCCACCGGGGGTGGCGTCGCTCTCGGGTGCCCTTCCGGTCGGCACCCTCTATCCGGCGGCCTTCCTGATTGGACGCGTCGATGGAAGCGAATCGCTCGCCGTTTCGTACCGGGCCCAGGACGAGGATGGCCTCGGTGCCAAGTACTTCAACACGGCTTGGATCGGCTACCAAGCCCACTGGCTTCCACGCCCAGATGACCGGTACTCCCCCATGGCGCATGAGTTCGCGCACCTGCTCTGTCGCTGCGGCCATACCCCCAGCGCCAAGCGCCACCTTCTGCACGACGCCCGAAACTTTCTCTCTTCCCAAGTGCTTTCTGAGCACTGCGAGCGCTTCAAGACGAGTTCGTTGATTTCTGTAAATGATTGAAAAACAATACCTTTGCAGAAGGCGTTTTGCCAAGTAAGCAATCTGGATTCAGCCCATAAAAATTATCTTCTTGCCCCTTTGGGCGGGGTTGCCTAAGGTTGGATTTCGGGCAGCGTGAGAGTCGGCTCTCATTGCCCGAAGCAAAGGACCCGAGCCCGCAACTCGCATTCCAGATCGTCTGCGCGAGGCTTGGTACTAGGAGGAAACTTTGAAACATCATTTGTTGAAACTGCTGGCTGTCGCGCTATGCGCGACGCCACTCTTCGGGGCGCCCGCGACGGGGGAGCCGGAATCGACTTCTGCGGCCGTCGAATCCGAGATCCGCCAGGAACTGAACTCGCTGCGAGCGCGCCTGCTCAAGCTCGAAGCAATGCTGGATTCGCTCAATGAGGAAGAGACGGCCCTTGCCGTCGCCACATCGGTGGAACCCGCCGGAGCTTCCCCGAGCACCGGTATTGCTGAGACGGCAGATCCGACAACGGTAGAGCCCCTTGTCGCGGATGTTGGATACCGCAACGCCACTTGGACGCCCCCGAAAGCTGTCACTGACGCCGAGCCCAGCCAGGAGACGCCTGTTGGTGTTGCCAGCAGCGGCGGCCAATCAATTTCGATCACCGGACTGCTCGACACCTATCTCGCCTACAACACGAATAAACCCGAGAACGGCTACAACGACCTGTACTACACAAACCCGAACTCGCGTGGATTCGGACTGAACCAGGCCAAGCTGGAAATTGATGCCAGCGGTGACGGGCCGATCGGATTTCGCACGGACATCTGGTTCGGTTCCGGTGCGCGCTTGTTCGTGTTGGAGCCGAATGCGGATCAGATTAGCGAGAGGCTATACCTCCAGCAAGCATACGGCTACTACCAGTTCGACAATGGGGCGGAGCTTGACGTCGGACTGTTCGGCACCATCGCCGGCCTAGAGGTGGCCGAGTCGCATTTGAACTGGAACTACAGCCGCGGGATCCTGTGGGCTTGGAACGAGCCCTTCGGTCACCTTGGCGCAAAGTTCAGCGCTCCGCTGACCGACACCTTCACTGGGACCGTCATGCTGGTCAACGGCTTCGACAACACCTGGGACCAGAACAGCGGAAAATCGTACGGCGTGCAGGGATCTTTCGCTCCTAGCGACAGTTTCAACACCACGCTGACCTGGATCAACGGCCCGGAGAACTGGGGCACGAACCAAGGCTGGCTCAAGAACGTGAGTTGGAACTTCTACGGAATGGTCCACGAACGCTTCGAAGTGATGGGCAATCTGGACTACATCCAGAACAATGACGAATTCGGCAGCTACACTTCGTGGGGTCTCGGCGGGTACGCAAGGGCGCATCTCTCCGACCAGGTCCGCATCGCCTACCGCGCGGAGTTCATGGATGACAGCGAAGCCAGGTCTACTGGCGTGAATCAGACGCTCAAGGAGAATACGATCACGTTCGAGGTCCAGCCCCTGAAAGACGACCCGCGCTTCTTGACGCGCATCGAGTACCGGCGAGACTGGTCTGACGTTCCGTACTTCCTTTGCACGGAGTGCGGTGATGGCGGTCTCTCGATGGATCAGAACACGTTCACGCTGGGCTTCATGTGGGTGTTCGGGCCAAAGGAATAGTCCCCCTCCTAGAAGAGCGGCCGCCGACGCCACCACGCGGCGGCCGCCAACCAACCGCGCCACGAGCTCCTCGGCCTTGGCGCGGTTTTCGTGTACAATGGCGGTCTTCGCAGGGGCTTGAATTGGAACGCAGGAACTGGATCAAGACCGCACTGGCAGGCACCGGCGCCGTCGCGGCGGGCCAGTTCGTAACTCAAATTGCCCCCCTGCCGGCGTCGGCGGCCCAGGCCGTCGCGGCGGAAGACTGGCAGCCGCTGCTCCTCGATTCGCACCAGAACGAAACGGTCATTGCGCTGAGCGAGCTGATCATTCCGGAAACTGACACTCCAGGGGCCAAGGCAGCCAATGTCAACCGGTATATCGACTTGATGCTGCATGACGTGGACCCAGACAAAGGCCACGAGTTCATCAAGGGGCTGGGGTGGCTGGACGGTCACGCGATCGGCCTGCACAACTCGCCCTTCGTGACTCTAGCTGAGCCGGACCAAGTCGCGATTCTAGAGTCCCTCGATGGGTCTGAGGATGACGAGCTTGCGGAAGGAGCGGCGTTCTTCGCCCGCATGAAACGGCTCACGGTCGAGGGCTATTACACTTCGCGCATCGGCATCGCCGAACTCAACAAGCACGGGGTGCCCGCGACATTCGCGTGCGAGCACTCGAGTCACGCTTGAGTCGGTTTCCCGCTTCGCGTAGGGCTGTCCCGTTCGGCTGTCGTGTTGTTGATCCCGTAGGCGCGGTGGACGTCTTCCAGATTCAGGGTGCCGACCATGCTGCTCGGATTGACCCGGCTGGCGACAGGGAGCAAGGGATAGATCGCAAGTTTGCGAAGAGCTTGGTCTAGCGGCACGTCTGGATGAGTCCTGACTGCGGCTCTCGGGTTGAGTGCTTCCTGAATGGTCTGCTCAGCTCTGCCATCTTTGGCCGCGCGTTGCAAGTCGCGCTTCGAGACCCAGCCCCAGCGGCCGTGCCGGATATCCACCAGCAGGGCTTGCCCACCGTCCTCTTCGACCGTGTCAAGCGCTTCGTGAACCGCCATCTCTTTCGGAACCACGAGACTGCGGTCCCGTCGCATGGCGTCTTCGACGTGCATGACCGGTGTTTCCCGCTGCTCTTCTGCTGACGGCAGGTGAAGGCCGTCCTGGTATCCGGCGAGTTGGAACACGGATTCGTGCTGTAAGTGTCTCGAGACCAAGGTCGCGATCGTGTTGGCGACCATGACGGGCAGAATGATCTGATAACTGGCACTCAGTTCGAAAACCATGAACACCGACGTCATCGGAGCGCGAAAGACTCCGGCGAAAAACGTCCCGATGCCCACCAGCGCGTACGGCGCAATGGAGCCCGAGAGAGGCCAGATTTCATTCCCCAAGCCACCGAGCCCTCCGCCGACCATGGCTCCGATGAACAGTGTGGGCGCGAACAGCCCCCCCGGCGTTCCGCAACTGAAGCATAGGGCGGTAGTGAGCAGTTTCAGGACGCCAAAGACGAGCAGCGCTTGCCAGCCAAATCGATCGTGCAAAGCGCCATCGATGACATCGTAACCGGCGCCGAGGGTCTCGGGCGCGTAGAGGCCGACGATGCCGACGGCTAGACCGGCAGCGGCCGGCAACCAAATCCTGCGGCGTTCAGAGAAGCTCAGAAAGAATCCACGGAGCGTGATCGCATGCCGTGTGAAGAGAGCCGACAGGGCACCACCTGCAATGCCGATTGCGGCGTAGATGACAAGTTCGGAATAGTCTCCGAACTCGAATCCAGGCACCCGATACAGAGGATCGTCGCCAAGGAACCAACGGTTGACGATGACGGCGGACACCGACGCTAGCACGATGGATCCTAGCACCCCTGCGTTCCATGCCGAGACAACCTCTTCCATGACGAAGAGCACAGCCGTGATTGGCGTGTTGAACGCAGCTCCGATCCCGGCCGCTGCCCCTATCGGGGCGATCAGACGCATGTGATCCCGGGTCAGATGGAAGATCCGGCCCAGCAAGGAGGCGATTCCCGCACCCATCTGCAATGCAGGGTCCTCGGGGCCCATCGGGTTGCCAGTGCCGATTGACATGGTGCATGTCGCGAACTTGCCGAGGACGCTGCTGAATGGAACGTAGCCGTCCGATGCATAGACAGCGGTCTTGGTGTAGTTCACGCCGGTGCCTTTGGCGGTGGGAACGATGTACTTGATGACTAGGTACGCAACGAACCCGCCGACCGCAGGCCACAGCATGAGGACCCACTTCGATGGGGGATCGAGGGAGGCAATCGTGATCCAATTCAAGAACTCGATCGAGACGTGGAAGCACACCACGACAAGACCGGAAAAGATGCCGATCACGATCGAGAGCAGGACGAACCGCTGGGGCTCGTCGAGCACCGGGCTAGTCCGGCTCACGGCCAGCAGCTTGGCAAGGATTTCCCGGAAGGGCTTCATCGCGCCAACTTGGCCAGCAGTAGACCGAGAACCTCGTCAGTCGGACCGGTTCCTTCGCATAGCGGCCGGGATTCCCCCCAAAGCAATTCCGCTAGTAGAATGTTGGCTTCCACTTCTTCGTCGCTGGGACGGCGCTGCGCTGCCCGGAGCAAAGCATCGGCATCGTCGAGTGCGCTGCGTAGATCCGGAGGCAGGGGCGGCAGCGGGCCGGCAAATCCATCGCCCCAAGGATTCTGGCAAGCAATCACTGCGGTGCGCGTGCGTGCGACGAGCACTCTGCTGCGACGGTAACGCTCTGCCACGGAAATTCCGCGCCTGGTGGGGTCGAGTTCGATCACACGGTTGCACAAGTCGACCCGCGCACTGGTTGCCGGGTCAGTGCTTAGTGTTTGGGCCAGGTTGTAGTGTGTCCGCGCGGTGAGGTAGTTGCCGAGCCGGAATTCGGCCTCGGCGCGTCCTAGCAGTGCGACTCGATCATTCGGGTCGGAATCCAAGAGCATCGAATAGTTCTCAGAAGCCTTTTCCGGGGCCTCGATATCGAGCAGTTTCCCCGCGTAGCGATGCCGGAATTCACGGTTGTCGGGATCGATCTCCGTTAGCTCTTGCAGGGCCAGTGCGAGTTCCTGGTCGCGTCCGGCTTGCTCGAGCAGATCGATCAATTCGAGCCTGACGCTGACCCTGACCCCGTCTCCAGTGGCTTCTGTAGCGTCGTCCCAGTGACCGTAGACCGCAGTTCGGTAGTAGGCGACAGCTTCGTCGATGTTTCCATTCCTGTGGGCCAGCTGGGCCAACCTGTGATTCACGATGCCCGAGGTCGGATCAATCCCGCGGAGTTCGACAAGACGGTGCTCGGTCTCTGGGAAGTACTTGGCTGCGAACAGAGCGTTAGCCAGTCCCAGCTGGTAGGACGTTTCTGCGGGGGAATACAGCAGGGCGTCTCGGTAGTGCTCGATCGCCTCGTCGAAGTTCTTCTCCTCGGTGAGGGAATTGGCGGACTCGAAATGCTCCCGCCCGCGGTCCCGTCGTTCTCGCTCGAAAGCCCCTGCGAGCATTGTTGTGAGCGCGAAGCAGCCGATCATCACGGCAAACACGATGGCCAGAATCCTGGGCGAGGCTCCCTCGGCTATCTGTGAGCGGCTCTTGCAGTACGGGCACTCCTCCCCCGGACGGACGATCTCGTGCTGGCAGATCTGGCAGGTGAATCGCTGTGGCATGCCTTAAGCGTCTCAGGCTTGTTCTCAGCATAGAAAACCAAGGTGGCGTGTGCTGGTGTCTCAATTGAGCGCCTCATCCTGCCGCAGGCTACAGGCGCATGAACGGATCCCAGTTCTGATGGGAGTCGGACTCAGAGTGAGTTGACGAAGAACTCGAATCGAGCATTGCGTGTGCCGCGTTCCGATTGCGAGGTGGCTGAGACCGGACGTCATCGCGTTTCTCTTGAAGGGCTGTCAGCCCGGGTCAGTCGGGATGCCGCTGGCACCTGACGCCAAGGCGGGTGTTAAGAATGGCCTCGCAACTATCCGTATCTTGGATTCGCGGTTGGTAAGCGTTTGAGCGGGCAGTGAGGGGCGGTTGCGGGGCTAGCGATTGAGGATTTCTTTCCAGTCGGGGCAGAGGGGTTTGACGAAGACGTTCTTGACGGGCTTGTTGTATTCGTGGCGTGTATCGAGTTTCCCGCGGCCCTGAGTCTGGCCGAGATGGATCCAGTTGGCGGCGCGATAGCAGGTGCCGTGGAAGCGCGGGGATTCGCAGGAGGTCTCCACGAGTGCCGACAGGCAGTTTCACTACATGCCGAGTCCCGGGATTCGGATTGAGGTGGTACTGGTTGTCGAGACAGCGAGCCAAGCTGGGCCTAGCCTGGCCGGAGAGGCGACGGTTCGCAGTGGCGTCGAAGTCGCGGGCGGCAACGGAAGCAGAGCGGATGCAGCACAACGTGTAGTAGGACGCGGCGATGCCTCGGGTGCCTGCCAACCAAGTGAGCAAGTGAGCCAGTATCGGTATAACGTGCGCGGCGCGGGTCAGGCACGCTTGGTGCGAAGCGGGAATCCATGGACGTCAGGCGAAGGCGACAACTCGGTTGCGCCTAGTCGGACAGTGGGCCTTCTTGTCTGGACTGTCTTAACACGACTCCTTGCCGGTCAGAAGCGCTTGCGGCGGACAGGGAGCAGCGACCGCGTCAGTAGAAACGTGCGAAACGTCTCTCGACAAGTTCGTTGTCGAAGCTTTCGTGGTCGAATTCCTTCATCGCCGACTCACCGAACCAGTCCTCGAATCGTTCACGGTCCGGATGGTTAGGATCCTTTGCTGCCTCGACGAATCTATAGAACCCCGAGATGCCTCCGATATCTTCGATCGGAGCGCGGTTGGCCCCGGCAACCAAGTTCGGATACTTGAGGCCTTGGACCGCGTCTAGGACTCGCATGATCGTAATGAGGTGTTCCCAGCCGTCACCGTAGTCATATATGTACTGGAACTTCTTGACACCCCAATCCACAAGAGTCTTTAGCTGAACCTCCTGTGCTGTCTCAGGTCCCCAGCCGAAGCGCGTCACCGTGCCAACCCTTTTGAGGTCCCCCTTTCCGAGGTGGAAGCCCCACAGATGATCCCCGTCCCAGTCGAACGCGGCTTGCATAACGTCGTTCAAGTCCAACAGCGTGAAAGACAACGGCACCTCAACCCAACGCCAAATCTTTGGCGCAGTGTGGTTCACCTCGACTCGAAGGCGGGCGACACCCTCTATCATGTAGTTAGCCCTCCCTTTCGCACCATCTTAGTCCAGCCCCCTCGCTACGCGAGACTTGTTCCGCCCGAACGGTCATCCCGCTCCATCGTTCCGACGTGCCGCAGGAGGTTGCCGAAGGCGTCTAGCGAGAGCTGCGAGGCGAAATCGGACCGATTCGCCGTCGAATTCTTCCGGGTCGAAATCATCCATAGACGGCGCCACAGGCCATTCTTTGTACTCCTCGCGGTCTGGGTGGTTCGGATCGCCTGCCGCCTCGACGAAGTTATAGAACCCCCAGATGCCTCCGATATCGTCGACCGGAGCGCAACGGGCACCTGCGACCAATGCCGGGTAGTCGGTGTCGGGGTTTGAGTCCATGACGCGCAGGATAGTGATGATGTGTCGCCAGTCGTCGCCGAAGTCATACGTGTAGTTGAATTTCTTGATTCCCCAGTCGACAATCGCTCCCAGCCGAATCTTCCCGGCGTCTTCCGGGTTCCAGCCGAAGGGGTCCGATAGGAAGGGGTCTTGGTCGGCCGACTCGCTAAAGCTCCTGCCCCTGATCTCGAACTCGAACAGATGCCCACCGTGCCAACCGAATGCGGCTTGGATAACCTTGTGCAAGGAGATCAGCGTGTACGAGAGGGGCACCTCCACGCGGCGCCAAATCTTTGGCTGGGAGTGCCTCAGCTCGATACGGATGCGGGCTACGCGATCTGCCATATGATGCGTCGCTCTGTTCGTACCACTTTACCGCCAACTCGGTCCACCGGGCGGCTCGATCGCCGCCACGAATACAACGAGCCCGTCAAGAACGTCTTCGTCAAACACCTCTGCCCTGACTGGAAAGAAATCCTCAATCGCTAGTTCTGCAGCCGCCCTTAACGGCCCGCTCAAACGCTTACCGTGGTTGCTCCCGCCGTGTGTCCGGGATTGGAAGTACTGCACCTGATGGGGCTGCCAGTAGCCAAGATCTGTGCTTTGGCCGGTACCACGGTCCAGCTGTCGAAAGTGAGTAGCTCCTTCCGCATTAGTCCACACGGAAATCATTGGATGGTCGGAGCGGTCTTCGCCCCAACGACGGTCCGTGGCGAGGTACGCGAACGGGCTTTCGCAACATAGCTGGTCTTGCCCTCGTCGTGAATCGGAGCGTTCCCGCATCTCAGCGTCTCTGAGTGCGCTATTGATCTTCGCGCATCGATATCCAACTCAGACCCCTCGGAGCAGCGTTAGCAGTTCGTCCGCCGACATTTTCCCGCTCATGTCGGCACCCTCGAGAAGATTGTCTGCGAGGTCCCGTTTCTCGGCGTGCAGATCGACAATCTTTTCCTCGATGGTGTCCTTCATTACAAGGCGATAGATGGTTACCGGCCGGGTCTGGCCAATGCGGTGCGCGCGGTCCGACGCCTGGTCCTCGACGGCGGGGTTCCACCATGGATCCAAATGAATCACATAGTCCGCAGCTGTGAGGTTAAGTCCCTGTCCACCTGCTCGCAGGCTGATCAGGAACAGGTCTCCATTGCCGGCTTGGAACGCATCGATTTCGCGTTTGCGAACCACCGGGCGCGTGCCGCCGTCGAGGTAGCGATACGAGATTCCCATCTGGTCAAGTCGCGACTGAACGATCCGGAGGTGATCGACGAACTGGCTAAACACGAGCGCCTTGTGGCCGTTGTCCATCAGTTCAACGACAGTCTCCGCGAATGCCTCGAGCTTGGATCCCGGGATATCCACCTCTGGCACGACGAGCCGGGGATGGCAGCACGACCGGCGCAACTTCATGATCTCCGCTAGGATTTGCAAGTGGCTCTTCCCGTTCTCGGAATTCTGATCGCCCAGGGCATCCATGGCACGTTGGCGCACGGCTTCGTAGAAAGCTCTCTCCGGTTCGGTCATTTCGACCCGGATGGTGATCTCGGTTCGCGCCGGAAGTTCGTCCAGCACAGCTGTCTTGGTTCGCCGAAGGATGAACGGCTGAATTAGTCGCTTCAATTGACCTCTGGCCTCGCTGCTGCCCTGCTGGTGAATGGGCGTGGCGAATTTTGCATTGAACGATTCCGACGAGCCGAGGAGCCCTGGATTGATGAAGTTGAACAGGTTCCAGAGCTCTCCGAGGTGATTCTCGATCGGTGTGCCTGTCGTGATCATCCGGAAGGTCCCGCGCAGCCTCATCGCTGCGCGCGATCTCATCGTGTTCCGGTTCTTGATGGCTTGGGCCTCGTCCAGCACGATCGTTTCCCATTCAACGGTCTCGATCCGGTCGGCCTCTTGGTGCAACAGACCATAACTGCAGACGATCAGGTCATAGGGGCCGGCAGATTGCAGGGATTCTTCGCGGTCGCCGTACCCGAACACGACTGGATTGAGCGTGGGCGTAAAACGCCGTGCCTCGTCGATCCAATTCGGGCACACTGATGTCGGTGCCACGACGAGTGTCGGCCCTGCGGGAGCGCGGGCAAGTGCCACGGTCAAAGCCTGCACTGTCTTGCCAAGCCCCATGTCGTCGGCAAGGCACGCACCCGCTCCCCAAGCGGCGAGCCGTGCCGCCCACCGGAACCCTTGTGCTTGGTAATCCCGCAATTCCGCCCGCAGCGTGGAGGGAACGGTTGGGTCGAGGGACTGCGCCTCGCGGAACTGGCGGATCCGCGAGGTCCATGTGTCGTCAGTGTCGACCGAGCCAGCCTCTTCAACGAGCGCCTCCAAGGCGGGGGTTCTCGCTTGATGGAAGCGAAGTCCCTTGCCGTGACGATCAATGTAGGCAGCTAGTTCCTGGACCCGCCGCCGAAAACGATCCGTAAGAGCGATGAAGCCCTGGTCCCCTAGCTGGATAAAGCGGCCCTGTGCTTCTTCGACTCGCTCCAGCAGTTCGCGCAGCCCCATGACCAAGCCCGAATCCAGCTTTAGCTCGCCGTCGATCCCGAACCAGTCCTGCTTGCGGCGAATCTTCAGCGAGAGGCTCTCGAATGTTGCGCGGTGCTGAATCCGCATGGTCTCTCCCTTGGGCCATGCCACCAGCACGCTGTTTCCAAGCGCGTGCAGCTCGTCTAGAAACTCAAGGCAATCGTAGGGGTCGTTGAGTGTCCATCCGTTCCCGTCCACGACCGCCTTCCGGAGCGACGGGCAGGATGAAACTGCTTCGTCGTGCCGTCGTGCTTCCTCGGCGATGTTGCGTTGTGCACGCGATTTCCGTCCGCCTACAGTGGCGAAGACAACCTCTCCGCCTTTCCCCGGAATGTACGTGGGACCTTCGCCGGGGAAGGGGCGCACCAACGGCTCTACCCGCAGGCCATCTTCGTAAGGGGTCAGATGGAAATGCGGCGTTGAGTCGGCATCGATTTCCTCGGCATCAGTGTCTTCGCCGCCAATATCGGAATGGACCGGCAACAAAGCGCTCACTGCCGACACCGCGCGCACGACCTTGTCCTTGGCGCTGGCCGGGGCGACCAAACCTGCGGTTCCGAGCACCGCGAATATCTCCCCGTGCTCTGGACCGAAAACGGTGACTGTCAGTTGAGTCGGCGCAGCGAACTGGGCAACCACGGTGCCATTCCGAGGAGGCTTAGGCACGAGTTCAATCCTCACCTTCCCGCCCTTTGTCGTCACGCGCAGATTCGGTTCGGCTCGTGAAACCTCGATGCGGGTGGAGGGGGAGTCCGAGCGGAACACGAGTGGATGACCTACGAGTGCCGCAAGCGCCTTGTCTGCGTTCATCTCGTAGGTGAGGCGGCTGGAGGACCCCAAGGGAACAGCCTCGACCGCTTGGCAAACATGTTCGTCTTGAAGGGTCATGAATTCGACATTAGTCCGCGAATGCAATTTCTTTAGGGACGTCAGCTTTCCCTTGGACCACTTGCCAGCCGGACTAAGCTTCTGCTCGTACGGGTCTACCGAACTGGAATGCCGATTGACTTCTATCCTCCACGTCATCCTGGAGGTCGCCCCGCGCGGCGGGGAGACCGTGCCCACCCTGTCGACCATCCGTTCAAGAGCTGCGAGACCTCGCTCCCACGGGTGCTCCTCGCGGATCGCGTTCAGCATGGGTGCGGTGCCCAGTGCCTCGTGCTGCTGGCGGGCGAGACGCGTTTCATCGCCGCCCGGACGCAAGCGGCCTAGCAGTTGAGTGCACTCGGCGGCGACCCACTGATAACCGCCATGGACGGCCGCTTGATGCAGGTCCAAGATTTCAGGCAAGACGCTCCGCGCCGCATCCCGGTCTTCCCAGCACAGCGCTGTATACACAACCAGCCGCTGCAAAGACGGCTCAGCATAGACGAAAGCCCGCTTGGAGTCCACTTTCCGGGACGGCCGCAACTTTCCATCGACCAGGTCAGCGGCGTTCTTTAGACCCGTATAGAGCAACTCTTTATCCGGATCTTTCCGGCGTGCAACATCCAGATACTTGTGGGCTTGCCGTAGCCGATTGGCATCGCCAGTTCCGATCAGCGCGATGACGAAGAGTGCCCCAGATTCGGGCGAAATCACTACCACGCGCCTTCGCGATTCTTTCTTGATCAGCTTGATGGCGGTTTCGAATTGCTCAACCGATCGCTCGTATTCGCCGCGAATGCAAAGCTGCCATCCGTCGAGCAAGTTGGCCGCAGCTGTTCCATCTCGGAGAATCAATTCCTGCGCCGCCGGTAAATCGCCCCTCATCAGCTGGTGCCTGACAAGCAGCTGCCTCCTCCAGGTCCAATCAGTTTCACGCGCCACGATTTTCTGGAGCAACGCGACCGGACCGTCCGCAGGTTCCAGCACGGCCAACGCTTGCTGGATGAGCACGCTAATCGCGGTGTCGCGGATCTCTGGAGACCGCGATGCCAGCCAATCTTCATTGAATGGATTGTCGAAAAAGCGTTGGAACAATTCCGCGGGCGATAGAACGACCTCATGGCTTTTGTACAGTTTCTCGACGAGCATCATGAACCGGTCAGTTTGGTTGAGATGGATCGCGATCCGAAGGTCTTCTTCGAGGTCTGAGGATTTGTAGTAGTAGAGGTAGAGCCTATTGCTCCGGTATCGGCGCTCCGGCATTAGCTCATTCGCGACATCCACCCACCGAGATAGCCTGCCTCCATGGCCCGCTGCGCGCGTGACGGCTTCGATGATGTCCGGATTGCACGCGATCTGCTTCCCCTCCTCGACCAATAGGTCCTCACGCACCAGCCGATGAACTACGGTCATCCACTCAGGCGAGCTGAACCGAGTCCCGGACGGCCCCACGATTCCGGCTTGGCTCACGAATTGAAGTGCTCGCGTGCGGGATACCGGCTGGTATACAACCGAGAGGATTTCAAGCGCGCTCTGCTCGCCTGGAGGTAGCGATTGGAATCTAGAAAACAGGCGCTCGTCGAAGCTGTTCACAAGGACCCTCTATCTACCCACTCACGGCGTTGGACGGCACCTTGCCGGGACAGCGTGCCGGTGAACAAGGCCAATCGCAGGCGAGCGCGTCGCGAACGCAGGCCCTCCGCTGAATTGCAAGTAAGTCATCGCTTTCGCTTGGAGCACTTATCAAGTCGTGCCGGCATGGGCCGATCCGGCGGCGCGGGCTTAGCGCCTCCTTGGTGCATCCCGGAGCTACAGGAAACAACTAACCTATCGCACTTCGGCGAACCGCCATTCCAGAGTCTCTGCCAATGAGATGTTGGGGTGAATTCCGAGCTGGTGTGAATCGCGACACGGAGCGTTAGACGAGCTTCCCCGGTTGGAGGTGCGCTCTCGGTGCCGAACTGCTAAGTGGAGCTGTCGCGCTTGGGCCAATGCCCCGCCACACGCCCGTTCGCCTGCGCGGGCTAAACCTGTCAGATGAGTGCCGTTCTGAGTTGCTCGGATGCATGACCCGTCCGGCATCAAGTCGCTCACGACATTCGTTGAATCGGAATCGGGTGAGGCAAGGCGGATTGTGCGATTTCAACCAAGTGCTCGTGGTGGGTGAAGAAGATCACCTGGCACCTGCGCGCAAGGTGGCCGAGCGCTCGGAACCCGGCTGCTGCGCGCTCGTCGTCGAAGTTGACGAACAGATCGTCGGCGACAAACGGCAGGGCCTGGGAACCCTCGAGGTACTGCTCCAAGGCGGCGATCCGGACCGCTAGGTAGAGTTGATCCACAGTGCCCTCGCTCATCCCGCTCACGTCGACTCGCTCGCCTCCCGGCCTCCGTCCGACGAGTCTGCGTCGGTCTCGATCGTCGAAATCGATTTCCAGGTTCTCGAAAGAGCCCGACGTCAGGCCCGAGAACAGACTCCCTGCTGCGCGCAGCAAGGGCCCTTGCTTCTCGCGACGGTTGCGATCGATTGCCCATCGCAAGATGAGCGCGGCCGTGCGGGTCCGGATGTACTGCTCGGCGACCCCGCGAATCTCGGCTAGAGCACTCTGCCGGTCCGTCTCGGCAATCGCTGCCGCATCGCTGCCCCCAACCGATTCAAACGCTTTGCGCGCCTCGATCAGCGCATCCCGGACCTCCAGCAGTTGAGCCTGGATCTGCTCAGCTTTCTGGACAAGCTCCGTCTCACGGATGGCCGCATGGTCCAGGTCCACCCCGTCGCACTCCGCGACCAGTTCCTCGATCGAGAATCCATCGCCCTCCTTCAGCAAGGCCGCGACCGTCCGGTTGCGCTCGGACTCTAGCTTGTGGAGTTGTTCGATCTTCTCGATCTCTCGCCGCAACCCTTCAATGTCTGTGGCTCCGGCCGCTGCCTGCAGCGTTAGAATCTCCTCAGCCGCTGACCGCCTTTCGTTCTCCAGCTTGGCGATTGTCTCTTGCAGGGCTGTGATATCGCTGTCCCTCGCCTCGGCATCGCTGCGCGTTCGCTGTGCCCGTGCGCAGCGTTGCTCGAGTTCGGTCACAGCTGCATCGGGATCCTTTCCCGCAAGGTCCGGGGCGATGGACTCTATCGAAGCTCGCACCGTACGCTCGAACTCCTCCAAGTCCCGCCTGATCTTCCCGACGCGGCCGATCCGAAGGTCTGCGGCTTTGGCCGCCACGGACCGCATTTCCTCGATCACGTCGAGCTGCTGCGCAATTGCATCGGGGCCAAGGGCCGGGTCGAGACCCAGATCTGAGACTGCGGCAGACCACTGGAGCTGCCATTCCTGTTCCTTGCCCTCGGCTTTGAGCAACTCCCCGCGCTTCCCCTCGACTTCGATCTCGGCTCTGCGAATCTGATCTTCCAGACTCCGCTTAAAGGCTTCGGCATGCAGGTGCACGCCCTTCACTTCATCAGCGAATTCGAGGATTGCCCGTAAGCCTTGGTCGGCCGACGGACATTTCGAAGTGCCGACGGCACGCAGTTCCGCGATGACTTGCTCGGCGGCAGCAGCTTTCTGACTATGCAGCGCCGCTACACGGCGGTTGGCGTCCGCTTGCTTCGCAGCACGATCGATCAGACCCGCATGGGCTGCAAGCCAAGACAGCATTTCGTCTGGCGCGAGCGGTTCGATCTCGGTCCGTGCCCAAAGCTCACGCCATCGGGCGTCAAGGACGATGGATTCTTTCGTTAGCTCGCGCAGCTCCGCTCGCAGCATGTCGAGCTGTCTCTCACATTCGGACACCGACCGAATCGCGTCACTGAGGCGAGCTGTCGCTTCGGCCGTTTGGAATCGGCGGTCGGCAGTTTCGTCAACAATCCTCACTGCCTCTTCATATGCCGAGGCCACGTCCGAATGAGCGTCCGAGAACTCTCGCAACTTATTTTCTGATACCGGTTCACTGTCGATGTACTTGCGGCGAATCAACGACCAGCCCTTGTTTCGCTCGGATCGCTGCTGCTCGACCAAGGCCTCCGGAACCGGCTGCTCGGTCGACAGGATTCGCTGCCGGAGGTCTTCCTTTCTCGCCAGCTCTCTCTCCAGAGATCGAATTTGATCCCGGCAGTTGGTGAGGCGCTGGTCAAGTGCACGCCGCATGTCCCGCCTGTCCTGAACGGTTTCAACATCAGGCACCGCCATCGAGATAGCGGCTTCAATGGAGCGCGGGAACGGGCTCATGGATCGATAGAGTCTTGTCGACGCTGCAGCCAGGTTTGCGACCTCAAGCTCGACAGCCCTGATCCTCGAGTCGATGTCTCCGGCTTCTCGGTTCGTTGCCGCGACGAGAGCGGCAAGCTTTGCCACGTCCGCGGGCTTGCCAGTCGCGCCCAGCTGCAGTCTCGCCTCACCTAGCCGCGCTTCAGCTTCCGAAAGCACTCTGCGAGCCGACTCAACCTGCTCTTGCGCGATGTGCCCCTCTTTCGAGCGGGAACGTGTTTGAGTGACCATCGAGCGAAGCGGAATCCGGTCGATGATTTCCTCGACATGGCTGGCCCGCCAGCCGAATTCCGAGGCCAGGTCCCGGACTTGCTCTTCGGCGACAGCAAGTTCCGCCTCGCGTTTCGGCAGGTCGACCCGTTCTTCTTGCATTTGGATGCGCCGAACATTGAGGCGGTCCACATCCTCTCCGTGCAGCAGCAGGGATTTTTCCCAAGTGAGGCTCATCCGGGCCTGCTTTGCCCGTTTCAGCACCGCTTGTTGCTCGTGCAAGCCGCGCTTGGCGAGCATCTCGTCCTGCACCGCTTTGTCAAGTGTCCTGCGTGCGTCGTCCGGAACCGTCCCGACCTCACCGAGTTCCGAGATTTCCGCGTCCAACGACTCCTTCTCGTGGACATAGCGGGCGACCCGCCGAATGCGACTGAGCTTCCGCGCCTCCGAGGCATTGCTCCGCATTGCACTTTCGAGTTGGTCGTACTCGTTCTGGCATCGCTGGACCGCCTCCTGGAGTTCGAGCCAAGTCGAGGCGGTCACAGTGTGGTCCCGGAGCGCCGCTTCAGCTTGCTCGAGGCGATCCTTGGCCTTGTAGAATTTTCGATTCGCGGTCCGTCGGGGGGTCCACAGTTGGCTCGCCTCTTCGTCCAAGGCCCTCAATCGCCCCTGGAGGCCCTGGATTGCAGAGCCGGCGGAAAAGAGCATCGAGCCGACCTCGTCTTGATCATCGAGAATCGCGCGGCCGCCTTCGCGCAGGCGTTCGTGGTCCAGACTGAACATCCGTTCGAAGAACGCCCGGCTTGCATTGGCGAGATACGGCGCCAGCGCGTGCTCGCCGGCCTCGACAGCGGTTCCGCCTGGCCCAAGCAATGTCTTGCTGCGCCCCTTGCGGCGTTGGGCCTCGAATCTCTGCTTGCCTGTTTCGAGGATCGCCCCGAGCCTCATGTTCTCGTACTTGTGCCGGAAGTCCTGTCTGGACCGCCCTGGAATGCCGAAAAGAAAGTCCCCGATCGCCTCCATCATGGTGGACTTGCCGGCTTCGTTTGGTCCGACCACCAGATGGATGTCAGGTTGGCCCGGCGGCAGTTCCAAGCTGGCGTCCGTGAAGCGCCCGTAGCGGATTAGGTCGAGGCGTCCGATTCGCATCGCTCAGCCTTGGTCTCCGGTCAGTCGCGCTGTAGCGTGTGGGCTTGCCAACTCGATGATTCGAGCATAGTCTCGTTCAGCCGCCGCCCGTAGCAGCGGGTCTTCGGCCTGGTCTCGAACCTCGGGCGGCAGCTTTGAGACGAGAACACCGATATCCAGCTTCACCTGCTCCCGCAGCGAGGGGTCTTCGATAGCGTCGGCCAAGTTGCCGAGAGCGTCCGCAAGGATGGGGTCGGCTCCCGCGTTCAAGTCGGGCTTCGTTGTGACTACGACACGCTCAACCCATGCCTGCTCGTCACCGAGGCCTTGGGCGGCTGCCCGCGACTCCGCCAGGAGCCACTCTTCGTGTCCCAGGATCTGATCGTGGATCCTCGTGCGCCCTGTGATTTGAAGCCGGCAAGCGAGCAAACGCCCGTCCGACCTCTCCGCCACGGCGAGCTCGACGGCGTCTCGGATGCGTTCGGAAATGTCTTGCCTGGTCTCGCTGCCTTCCGCCGACACGTCGATCATCGCCCACCGGACGACATCGATGTGGAATGGAGCCAGATCAGTGATCTCTCCGTGCTCGACCGAGACGAGCATGGCCCCCTTAGGTCCGGTCTCCTTGATGTGGCGGCCTTGGATATTGCCCGGATACACGACATACGGGCGCTCGTGACGTACGCTGGCGTGGTGAACATGGCCAAGGGCCCAATAGTCGTAGCCCTTGCTGGTCAGTTCGGAAAGCGTGCAGGGCGCGTAGTTCAGGTGGCCTTCCTCGCCACCGAGCCCGGTGTGCAGGATCCCGATGTTCAGGGTGTCAGGGTCTGGCTCCGGATACCCGCGGACCAGGTTCTCGCTGACGTCGCGCTGCCGGAAGCTTTGTCCGTGCAGGGCGACTCCAAGCTTCTCGATTCGATGTGTCTCCGGTCTCTTGTGGGAAAACATTGTCACGTTTTCAGGCAAGCTGAGGCTGCGAGTGATCACGCTCTGTGCGTCGTGATTTCCCTGGATCAGGTACACGGGGATGCCCGCGCTGCGCAACCGGCCCATCTGCCGGATGAAGAACAGCCCTGTCTGGTAGTCCCGCCAGTTCCCGTCGTAAAGGTCTCCCGAGATAACCAGGAATGCGGCCCCTTCTTCGATCGTCCGGGTGACAAGCGCGTCCAATGCGGAGCGGGTAGCCGACTGGATTGTCTTGACTGCGCTGCCTTCTAACCCGGCTAACCCCTTTAACGGGCTGTCCAGGTGGATGTCTGCTGCATGGATGAAGCGAAACGATCTCATGGGTTCACCAGCGTCCTGCCGAGCCGCGGATCGGATTTCCACTCAGCATGCGCTCAACTGCGAGAGGCCGGTTGCTTCGGCCCACTGCTCGACAGTCGGCATGCGAACAGTTACTGGGCAGTCCTGAGTCTGGCATGCGCTTGAATTGGATGCAAGTGCTTCCTTCAAGTGATGATCGCAGCCCCGAAGTGCTCTTTTCACAGGGTAAATCGCAAGAACGGGAAGAACTAGCGGAAACCGCTGCACAACGTCAAAACATGCGCTCGGCTGGCTTGAGCGTGCCGAAGGATCCCACGTTCGCGATCGCGAGGCTGATCCGGATCTGGTTGTCGCTGCGGGCGTTGCCGATCGAGAGCCTGCGCAGCTCGACGCTGAATCCGCAGCAGTCCGTGTTGTACGCAATCTGCGAGATCGAGTACAGGAATATCGATTGCCGGTAGTCATATACGTTGTGCAGAGAGATGTTCCAGCCGCGCCGGTTGTAATCCCCGTAGCGAACTCCCACCAGCAGTTGGTTGCCGGGCGGAGTGATCCGGCTCGGCACTTTCACTGCCCGATGGCCTGCGGTGACGGTGATCTTGGGGCTCGCCTGTACCTCCGCGTCAGCTGTGGTGTTGGCCAGTCGGCCCCGTAGCGGATCGTAGTCGTTTCGCCAGCGCAGATTCCACCGGGAACCCGGAGAAACTTTCAGGGAGGTCGCTATCGGCGAGTAATTGCGTGCCTCCGAGAGGAATGCGAACGAGGAGAAGTCTAGCGTGGATTCCAGCACGTTGCGGTCTCCGGGCACGATGGCACCACCAAATTCGGGTTCGAAGTAGCGCCGTTGCCAGATTTCCAGACTGGCGATCTCGCGAACCCGTCCCGTGGAGTCGTTCTTCGCGTAGAGCCGGTTGGTCAGCGAGACTTCGGCTTCGTTCGTGTTGTGGACCAAGTCGCGCGAGTCAAAGCGGATCGCGCTGTCGAAGTCCTCCACGCCACGCGTGTAACGATAGCGCAGGCGCGGCTCGATTACGTGCTTGACCCTGTCCCCCAGCCACTTCGGGGCTCGAAAGACTCGCTCGAATGCGGGAGCAGCCACGTCGACCGTGATCTCGCCCGTGCGCCGATACAAGTTCTCGCCTCGCAGGCCCTCCTGCGTTCGTCGTTGGCCGTAGGCGAACGCTCGCGCGCCGAGCATCGGTGTCACGGTGAACCCCATGAACGAGAGCCTCGTCGACACCCGCGGGAAGAACATCCCGCGCTGCACGAACCGGCGGGTCTGGAAACTGCGCTGAGTACGACTGATCAGGTCAAGCGACGAATCGAAGCTCAGCCATAGCGGAAGCTTCGGGCTGCCAAACTGTCGCATACGGCTGTTGAACTCGATGCTCGGCAGCTTGCGAATCACGATATTGTCGTCCCGCGTGACGCTTTGAAACTGCACGTTGCGCATCAGAGCCGCATTGAACGAGAACGTGGAGAAGTTTCTTGTCAGGAAGCCGATCGAGCGGATCTGCGAGAAGACGGCCTCTTCGTAGGACTGGGTGAACGCCTGCCGGAACTCCAACGAGCTCAGGTAGTGCAGGTCGGCCACTCCGCGCCAGCCATCGCCAAACACGACCTGGCCCTTCATGTCGAACGAGTTTCCGCCTTGCTTCAGACGAGTGCCGTCATCGAGTTCGCGGCCGCGGTCCCGCATGTCGAAGAAGATCGCGCTGAAGCTGGAATTCTTTGTCGGTCGCCCGCGGAGGCTGGCGTTGGATGCGAAGCCGCGAGAGGTGTAGAGCGTTCCGCCGAATGTCAGATCGAAGCTGCGGTTGATGGCCCAGTAGTAGGACTGTCCCAGAATCCGGCCAAAGCGTGAGCTGTTGCCGACGGTCGGCGTCAGGAACCCGCTCTGGCGGGGCATTCGCTTCAAGGACTTCCGGAAATACGGGACATACAGCAGCGGGACTCCGCGCAGGCGGAGGACGCCGTTCTTCACCACGGCCGAGCGACCTGGCACGACTTCCGCTCGCGATGAGCGCAGCGTCCACCAGGGGCTGGAGGGATCACAGTTCGTTACCCGCCCGTCATGGATCGTGTAGTGCTCGCCGGCCTTGTGCACGACGCTTGCCTGGAACTGGAAGGGGTTGTCTGTAGTGAGGGTTCTCGTGCCGCCTTGGCTCGCGGAGGATGCCCGCCCGCGGGCTTGGTAGAAGGTGCCAAGCTCCGTCAGGGTGTTGTATGACATCGTGGCAGCCTGCAAGTCCTGCTGGCCGTCAAGTGTGCGGTAGTGGACATTGCCTCGCGCCTCGACATCCCCGCTTGCCTCGTCATACTCCAGTTCGTCAGCGGTGAGGATGACGCTCCTGTAACGAAGCTCCACGTCTCCGACGGCGCGTCGAAGCGCGCCGTCCTGGAACTGCGAGTGCGCCCGGATCTCAACCGCCGCCCGCAGGGCGGGGGATTGCGCCTGCGAGGGATCGGGCGCGCCCCCTGGAGGCGATTGCCCGCTTGCGGCTTCAAGGCAACAGCCCAGAGCGACTAGCCAGCGGGTCAATGGTCGGCTTGCTTGCACTCCGAGTTTGCAACGTAGCACGGGCCGAAACACCCCCGCAAGACGCGCACTCGATTGCACCCTTGCCTGGTGTCTTGCTGCGAGCGATCGCAGACCCTGGCGGGGGAACTGTCAATTTGCATGGACGTTGCATTCCCGGGACCGTATTCGGAGCCTCGATGTCCCTACCCAGATCGAGATTCACCGCCAGTCGAATCCGTAGCGAGCTGACGGGGGGCTTGCATTGGGACGAGCGTTCCTACTCGGTCTGTGTTCGCACGCCCCGCTTCCAACTGGCTAGGCCTGATTTGGTACGGTTTCTGAATGCTGTTCCGTTGCGTCTTCGCGCTCTGCATGCTCAGTGCGAGCCTTTCCGGCCAGGACAAGCTCAATGTCTTGTTCATTGCGGCCGACGATATGAACAATGACTTGGGGACGTATGGCCATCCCCTCGTGCAGACACCGAATTTCGACCGGCTTGCCCGGCTCGGCATTCGCTTCGACCAAGCCTATTGCAACTATCCGGTCTGCAATCCCAGCCGGGCCTCGTTACTGACCGGGCTGTACCCTGATCAAACCAAGGTGCGCAACAACGCCGTGCACTTTCGCAACACGATCCCCGCCGTCAAGACGCTTCCGCAGATGTTCAGGGACAACGGCTACTACGTGGCCCGAGTCGGCAAGATCTACCATTTCGGCGTTCCAACGAATATCGGCGAGGACGGTTTGGACGACCCTGCTTCGTGGGAGGAAACTGTCAATCCGCGCGGTCGTGACAAGTGGGAGGAGGACCAGATTTACAGCATCGATCCCGTTACAGGGAATCTTGGGGGCACGCTGAGTTGGATGGCGCAGGACGGCACTGACGAGGAACAAACGGACGGCATTGGCACGACCGCGGCCATCGAGATCCTGAAAGGGTCCCGCGACAGGCCATTTTTCCTGGCCATGGGGTTCTATCGCCCCCATACGCCCTACGTCGCCCCAAGGAAATATTTTTTCCAATATCCCTTGCGACTGATTCGCCTGCCTGCCGAGCCGTTGGACGACCTCGTGGACATCCCGCCGGCCGCGTGGGTCGACCGACCGTACCAACTGAACCTCTCCAAGCAGAAGCAGCGCGAGGCGATCCAGGCCTACTACGCCTCCATTAGTCTCGTCGATACCCAGCTCGGTCGCCTGCTTGACGAGTTGGAACGCTCGGATTTAATGGATCGAACAGTGGTCGTGTTCTGGTCGGATCACGGATATCACATGGGCGAGCACAAACTGTGGCAAAAGACCACGCTGTTCGAGAACTCGGCACGCGTGCCGTTCCTGATCGCTTCGCCGAACCATCGCCAGACAGCAGGCTTGAGCACGAAGTCTCTCGCGGAACTGGTGGACGTGTATCCAACGCTGGCTGAACTCTGTGGATTGGATCCCCCGGAACACCTTGTAGGCCGTAGTCTCGTTCCAATCCTGGACGACCCGCTGCGGTCAGTCAGGGACTCGGCCTTAACGACCTTCGACACGAATGACCGTGTCAACCGCCAGCGCCCTCTGCGTCCGCGGACAGTCGGATATACGGTTAGAACCGAGCGCTGGCGCTACACGGAGTGGGGCCCGGATGGTCAGTACGGTGCCGAACTTTACGATCATTGGCACGACCCGAAGGAATTCGTGAACCTCGCCTTGGCGCCAAGTGAGCGCGAGACCGTCGCTCGGCTGAAGAAGTTACTGAAGGAGCGCATCGCCGAGGCCACCCGCGATCCGCGCCTGTGACTCTTTGCATCAACGCCGACAGGAGTTCTGTGGTATATCTTGGCGGGGCCCGGGAAGCCCTCCAGAGCAATGACGCCCATGCCGAGAATGACTCGATCACTTGACCGCCGGGACTTCCTGGCCGCGATCTCGGCAGTTCCGGCGCTCGGAATCGCACAGGGTGCGGACGAGGGTTTCGTACCCCTGTTCAACGGCGAAGACCTAACGGGATGGGAAGGCGATCCGTTCCTTTGGGAAGCTGAGGACGGGATGCTTGTGGGCCGCTCGCCGGGCATTGGCTACAACGACTTCCTGACGACAGCCAGGGAGTATCAGGATTTCGTGTTGCGGTTCGAGATCCATCTGGTCAACAACATCGGAAACAGCGGGGTCCAGATTCGGAGTCGTCGAGTTCCGGGTTCGATGGAAATGACCGGATACCAAGCCGATGTGGGCCCGTCGTGGTGGGGCAGCCTCTACGACGAGTCCCGCCGCCGGATCACGCTTGCCAAGCCTTCCGAGGCAACCGTAAACCGTGCTCTCCAGCCCGACGCGTGGAACGAGTACGAGGTGCAGGCGATCGGCAAACGCATCATCCTGAAGCTGAACGGAACCGTCACGGTGGACTACACCGAGGATGACGACACGATTGAGCAGACTGGCCTGGTGGCGCTCCAGGTGCATTCCGGACCGGCTCTGGAAGTGCGGTTCCGCAATATTCGCATCCAGGAACGATAGCTGGATTGGGTCATGGCGGTGCTCTGGTAGTTCCGGATTCCCGAAGGCTCGGAATGCGGGCGCTGTCTCAGTCCGGCCGATGCTGTCCTCGGGGCGAGGCGTAGTGCGCTGCGAGGCTGCCTAGCAGTGGCAGGTGGAATTCCTGTCCGTGCCATGCGTGATATGCCGCTAGGCACCACAGAGCGAACAAGACAATCTCGAGCGCAGCCGACAGTATTCCTCCGAGGATTGCAAAGATCGAGACGATGCCGGTGAGGGCAGCCAGCACCACGGCCAAGAGCGACAGGAACAGGCACTGGTAGCTGTGAAAGCGCACGAAGCGGCTAGCACTCATGGGCTCGAAGAGTAGGAATGCCAGCGCCGGGATGGGAGTGAGGTACGCCAATGCGCCTAGGTGGGACTCGTTGATGTTTCGGAATGCCGACTCGCCCGCAGCCTCGTCCCGCCCGCCAGCCGTTCTCGACGCCGTCCAGCTTGAGGGAGCAGGTTGCTCAGTGGGCGCACCGCACTGGCCGCAGAAGCGTCCACTGCCTAACCGTGCACCGCAATGGGTGCAAAAATGCATCTTGAGACCGATCCTTGAATCCCCTCTTGGGAGTAGTATAGGCCGTATGCGGGCCTTTCCTGCGATGGAGTTGGGCTTCGATGGAATGTTGCTGCTCGTCGCGCTGCTGGCCTTGCCGATCGCCTCGCCCGGAAGTGAAATCGTTGCCCACCGGGGCGCCTCGTTCAGCGCTCCAGAGAACACTCTCCCAGCCGTGCAACTTGGCTGGGAGAGAGCTGCGGACGCGGTCGAGATTGACATTCACAGGACAAGTGACGGTCGGATCGTCGCGATCCACGACAAGGACACGCGACGGGTCACCGGCCGGGAGGGCGTGGTAGCCCAACTGTCGTTGGCACAGTTGCAATTGCTCGATGCGGGTGCCTGGAAGGGTCCGCAATGGAAGGGCACTCGGATTCCTACTCTCGAGCAAGTGCTGGGCACGGTGCCCCAGGGCAAGACCCTTGTGATCGAGATCAAATGCCCGATGACCGTTTTGCCTGAGCTGGAGCGTGTGCTAGACGCCTCGGGAAAGCGCGGCCAGGCAATGCTGATAGCGTTCGACTTCGAGACGATTGCCGAAGCGAAGAGGCGCATGCCCGACCTGCGATCCTTCTGGCTCTACGGGTTCTCGGAAAGGGAGTCCTCCCGCTACGAAGTCGTTGGTCCCGAAAGTCTGGTCGAGCGCGTCGACGAGGCCGGCTTGGACGGGCTTGACGTGAAGCACGACGGCCCGTGGGTCGAAGGCCTGGCTCGCACATTGGGGGCTCGGGGTAAGGCGCTCTACGTCTACACGGTTAACGACGCCCGCCAAGCCCGCTGGCTCAGGGACATTGGCGTCACGGGCATCACGACCGATCGGCCTGGATTTCTGCGCGAGGCGCTGGCAGCCGAGTGAAATGGAACGCCCGGTGCAACAGCGGAATCGTTTGCGTGAACCGCTTGCGATGACTTCGGTTGGGTCGAGGTGATGAGTCGCTCATTGCTGCCGAAGTTTGCCTGCCTTGCCGTCGCGTTGGGCATCACCTCGGTGCTCTTCATCCAATACTGCGACCTGCTCTTCGATTGCGGATGCCAAGCCCATTGGGCGGCGGCGGCGGACTATTGCAATGTCCACAACGCCGAACCTCCGCATTGCCCGTGGTGCGCCGGGGACGGCGCAAGTGGCCGATGGTCCTTCCGGCTGATCATCGCTTCACAGACGATCCTGGCGCTATGGCCTGGCCGGCTGGGCCGCACTCGCGGAGCAATGGTCTTCTTGGCGTTCCCCGTGGGCGGCGCGGCTGGGGCAATCGTTACGGGCCTGGCGACGGGCTACTGGATGTAGGCCTTCGGGGCATGCGGGGAATCCCGCTGCATAGGCTGGCACTGCCAGCCACGTGCCCAGTCGGGAGTCAGACTGTTTCCGGCACCACGTATGGGTGCCGATACCGCCGTGTTCGCAACTCGTTGGCCATCCCGTTGCCTACGAACGAGCCGCTGGCCGGATCGATATGCAGCTGCTGCTGGCAGCGGTAGCTAATGTTCCCCAAATGGCAAAGGTTTGCGGCTGCGACGCCGATCTGGATGTCGGCGTTCAGCGCGTACTGGTTGCGAGACCGCACCGCTTCGATAAAGTTCGCCATGTGCGGCGTGGGATCCCAGATCCGCTCCTCGTGGGGGCTCTCTTCATGGGTCTTCTCCCGCTCGTCGCCCATGAAAATGCGAAATCCATAAGGGTCGACGACCATATAACCCTGGTCCCCGAAAAAGACATTGCCGACGTAGCTAGCGCCACGAAGAGGCGCTCCTCCTTCGTTTGGACTGGATAGGTTGCGAACGTCAAAGACAATCTCGGAGCCTTCGAACTTGAAATGCGCCTGTTGTGTATTCGGCGTCTCCTGGTCGTCCTTCCAGACGAACTTGCCGCCTGTTGCAGTGACCGTCTTGGGTGCGGCGTACTCGCTCAAACCCCAGCGGCAAATGTCCATTTCGTGCACGCCTTGGTTGCCGATGTCGCCGTTGCCCGTGTCCCAGAACCAGTGCCAGTTATAGGCGAAACGGTTCTCTGTGAACGGACGCATGGGGGCAGGCCCCAGGAATGTGTCCCAGTCCAAGCCAGCAGGAATCGGTTCCTCGGGTGTGCGCCCAATCGATTTGCGACGGCGAAAGCACAGTCCGCGAGCCATGTAGGCCTTGCCGATCACGCCCTCGCGAAGCATCTCCATTGCCCTGCGCTTGTGCCCAATTGATCGGCTCTGGGAACCGACCTGGACCATCCGCTTGTACTTCCGGGCGGCCCTGACAGCTTGCTCCCCCTCGAACACGTTGTGGTTCGCAGGTTTCTCAACGTACACATCCTTTCCGGCCTGACAAGCCCAGATGGTCGTCAATGCATGCCAGTGGTTCGGTGTCGCAACTGAGACCGCCTGGACCTCGCTGTCTTCGAACAGCTCCCGCATGTCGGCGTATTCCTTGGGGGCGTGGCCCTGAAGGTTGCGCACGATTGAGGATGCCCGTTCACGGGCCTCTTGGTTCACGTCGCAGATTGCGGCGAGGCGTGTTCCCGGCACTTCCGCGAAGTACCCCAGGTGCTGACGGCCCCGGCCGCCTGTGCCGATCACCGCAAGGTTCACGGTGTCGTTTGCGCCTAGGACTGGGAACGCGCGGGTTGCAACGGTCGCAGCCGCACCTTGCAAGATGCGTCTGCGGGTCGTGTTCGTCATGGCGTTCAGAGTACTACAGCGAACCGTGCCAGGACCTGTGCTACGTTCAGTTCCTTGCTGCCTGCTCGACTCGCGATTGCCTGCCTCCTGACGACCGCGCTCTGTGCCGAGACATCGGATGTCCTGGCAGCGCGTCGGGTCGAGTCTCGGATCAGGGGCTCGTCACAACTCGACGCGGACCTGCGGACCCTATGTGACGGGATTGGACCTCGGATGTCCGGGACACAGGGAATGCGCCAAGCCCTGGGATGGGCGCGGAATTCTTTTATCGAATCACGCCTGACCAACATCGCCTTCGAGCCGGTGGAAGTGCCCTTCCGGTGGGAGGAGGGCGAGACACGGCTCGATGTGATCAAGCCCTACAACCTCCGCGTGCGGGCGTCTGCGTCAGCGAAGTCCCCGGCGATTCACGAAGCGATTGAAGCAAGTCTTCTGGATGGCGGTTCCGGAAACCCCGGAACCATCTCACGGTCAGGAGACCGTTTCCGAGGGGCGGCGCTAATCGTCGAATTGGACCAAGTCAGTTCCTTCGACGATCTGGCACAGGAGCAGCGGGACGCGATGATCGCCATCGGCGAGGCGGCTGAGGTCGGGGCGCAAGCGGTGCTCTTCGTCTCGACGCGCCCTCACCAATTGCTCTACCGTCACGTCAACAATGTCGCGGGGCGCCTGGACTCCATCCCCTCCGCGCTGGTCGGTCGGTCCGACGGCCTGCGATTGCTGCGGCTGCTGCGGGCTGGTGAGTCGGTCCGAATCCGCCTCTCGATGCCGAATCGGATTGGCGAGCCGTACGAGACCGCCAATGTCGTCGCCGAGATTCCTGGCCAGCAACTGCCAGACGAGATTGTCCTGCTAGGAGCGCACCTCGATTCGTGGGACATGGGCACAGGCTGCATGGACAACGCGGTCAACGCGGCCATGGTGATGCACGTAGCCCGTTCGATTGCGGAGGCAGCGGTACGTCCAAGGCGGACCCTGCGGTTCGTCCTGTTCGGCGGAGAGGAGTTCGGCCTCTTCGGTTCGCTGGCGTATGCCGACCGGCACCGGTCCGAACTGGACAAGCACGTCGTGACTGTCGTGCACGACATGGGAGGCGGACCGCTTCTGGGCTACGCCAGTGGCGGTCGCGCTGACCTCGTGCCGAGGATCGAATCAATCCTTCGCTCCGCGGAGTTGGGAGACGGGTTGCGGCACACGGACGAAGCGCATTTCATCAGCGACAATCTCACCTTCACCCTGCAAGGCGTACCGTCGCTTTTTGCAGTACAGAACACCTCGGATTTTTTCCTCGCGTACCACGCCGAATCCGACACGCTTGACAAGGTGCGGATCAGCGACATTCGGGATACAGCATCCGTGGCCGCAGCGCTCGCCCTCGGTGTCGCGAACCTGCCCGAGCGATTCGGCGAGCGTCTGCCAGCGGGCGCCGTCCGGGCATGGGTCCGCCGAGTGAGACTCGACGAGCACCTGCGTTTCCTGGGCGTGTGGGACTCTTGGTACACGCGGTCCCCAGAGGCCGAACCGCAGCCGGAATGAGCGGGCGGCAGCTAGGCGGTTTGATAGGATTTCGAAGTATTGTCTCTTCGCGCAAAAGGCATCCGCGCGTCTGCAGCGGGCACGACGTCGACAGCAACTGGCTTGCCGGCTTTTCGCGCCTGTGGAGTGACCGAGGCCGTAGCGTCGAAGGAGAGCCGGTTCCGGTGCGCTTGCCGGAATCCTATCGCAACTACATTTGCCGACCCGTTGGACGGAATTGGAGCGCAGCACGGACGGGCGGCGTCGCCGGCGTTGCCGGTTGCACCGCAATTTCACCGTGGCGCGTCAGTAGTGTAGGCAATGGAGATCATTCCAGACTTTGGAGAGCGATAGAGCGATGGCCTTTCCCTTAGATCCGCAGAAAGGCTTGCCAGTTCCTGAAAGCGACGAGCGGCGGAATCGGGCCCGTTACATGCAAGAACTGGTCCGAGAGGTGGAGGCCCTTGAGGAGACCTTGCGCCTGGGAGGTGGCGCTCAACGCATCGAGCGTCAGCGCGCCGCCGGCAAGATGCTCGCACGAGAGCGCGTTGCGGCCTTGCTTGATCAGGGAGCGGCGTTTGTGGAGATCGGGCTTCTCGTTGCGCATGACTCACACGGTGGAATCGCCCCTGGGGCCGGTGTAGTCACGGGCATTGGCCGTGTCGGTGGTCGTCCCGTTGCGGTGATGGCCAACGACGCTACGGTCAAGGCCGGTAGTTGGTTTCCGGAGACGGTAGCAAAGATTCTGCGAATACAGGAAGTGGCAATGCGCTGCTCCATCCCAATCGTGTACTTGGTAGATTCGGCCGGTGTCTTTCTCCCGCTGCAGCACGGGACGTTCCCTGGCAGGTACGGCGGCGCGCGGATCTTCCATAACTGCTCACGTATGCGGCGGCAACTACGAATTCCGCAGATCTCAGCCGTGATGGGCCAATGCATTGCCGGGGGCGCGTACCTGCCCGCGCTAAGTGACGTGATCCTGATGGTCGAAGGCACGAGCTTCATGGGCCTTGGCGGACCCAACCTCGTTCAAGGCGCAATTGGCAAGCACGTGGAGGCCGAGGAACTGGGGGGAGCGGCCATGCACACCGGGCGCAGCGGAGTGGCGCACTACCGCGTCTCGAACGACGCCGAATGCGTGGAGCGCATTCGAGCGCTGCTCGTGGACCTGCCGCGATCAGCGGCCGCGCCGCGAGACGTTTCCGAGCCAGAGAATGAGGTGTCATTGGACGAGATCCTTCCTTGTGACCACCGCATGCCGTATGACGTCCATGAGGTGGTAAGAGGACTCGTGGACCGGGAAGGGTGTATAGAGTTCATGGCGGACTTCGCGCCGGAAATCCTATGCGTGAACGCCCGGATCGAGGGCTGGCCAGTGGGGTTGATTGCCAACCGGCGCGGGTTGTTCCGCCGGAACGGCCAGGCGCGCGTAGGTGCGATTCTGTATGCCGACACCGCCCGCAAGACGGCCGAATTCGTTGAGAAATGCGATCGGCAAGGGCATCCGTTGGTGTACCTGCAGGACGTTACTGGATTCATGGTTGGTCCCGAAGCCGAGCAAAGCGGGATCATCCGCGCCGGTGCCGAAATGGTTGAAGCCATGGCCGTGACGCAAGTCGCCAAGATTGTCGTCACCCTGCGCCATGCGAGCGGAGCCGGTTACTACGCGATGGCCGGGCAGGGGTTTGATCCCGATTTCCTCTTCAGTTGGCCCACGGCGAGGGTTGGCGTGATGGAGGGCGAGTCCGCGGTCCAGGCGCTGTTTGCCGCGGAGTTGCGCAGGTTGCAGGAGTCTGGAGACGCCCCCTCGGCTGACTTGCAGCGGTCGATCCAGAGCACGCGCGACGAATACGAGCGTACGCTCGACGCAAAGTGGTGTGCGGCGCGCGGCCATGTCGATGCGATCATCCGCCCGGACCGAACTAGGGCCATGCTGGCCGCGTGCCTGGAGGCAGTGAGCGGGCACGGCTACGCGGCGATTCCCGGTGCCGGACCCACGTCTCGCGGAGGCATTGCGTGACAGTGGGGAATTGGTCTCCGATGGATCGTGCAACAATCAAAATCAGGGCACAGGGCTCGAAGTGAGAACAGCGAGAGTATCGATCGTTGTAGCGGTAGCGCTTGTGTCGGCTTCGCAGGTTGGCGCTGCACCGCTCTACATTGGAGAGGTCGCATGTGGCGCACCGCACACCGCGGCGGAGTCGCTATTCCTGCACCAGCAGCGGATACTGCGCCAGCCCTCCCCCGCACAGGTAGGCGAAGAAGTCACGGGCGGGTCTTACGATGACGGTGACATCGCTGTAATCGAAGCGTCTCAGCACACGGTCATGCCGCCCAATCCGGTCGACCTCTCAAATCGGAGCGTGACAATTGTGTCGGGCGAGGACGGTTTCACTGTTTCGTCCGCCATCCTGATGTTCGATGTCGCGGCCTCGCAGCGCGGCCTGCCGCTTGCGTTGCAGGACGATGATTTCGTTGTCGTGGAACTTCCCTTCTCGTTCCCGTACTTCGGGGAAAGCTATGAACGCGCCTTCGTGCAATCTGACGGTAATCTGACCTTCATTGGTCCCGATCCAAGCTCGGCCGAGCGCAACTTTTCCCGGGCAGCTGGCGGCTGGCCGCGGATCGCCCCGCTGTTCCGCGACCTGGACCCGAGTCGCGGCGGAACGGTGAGGTTCGAGTCGCTTGCCGACAGCGTTGTCGTGACGTGGTACCAAGTGCCGGTGTTCGTGGATGAGGGCACCGGAGCGGTCCAGACGTTCCAGGTCGAACTTGGCTCGGATGGCAAGATCGAATTCCGGTACGGGTCCTTGGATGCGGACGGCGCGGTCGTTGGCATCATGCCGGGCGATGCGTCAAAGTTCGCAGATGTAGTCGATTGGAGCGCTTCGATGACTTCGTCCTTCGCGGGCGATCACATCTTGGCAGAGATCTTTTCAAGCGAATCCATGATGGACGAGTTCGCCATAGCCCAAGCTTTCTACGGCACTCACGATGACGCGTATGACCAGCTGATCATTATCAACGACATAGGCCTGGACCCGAGTGCTTCCTCCCTCGCGCACGCCTACGCCGTTCGAAACGAAATCGAAGGAATCGGCGAACGCTTTGTCGATTTCGGATCGTTTCTCGGTTCCCACCGGCGTCTCTCAGGATTCGTCAACATGGGCCCTCTCGACGACTACCCGAGTGATCCGTATGCGCCGCTTTCAGGGGTTCCGCACTTATCGATGCTGTCCGTCCTCGCGCATGAAGTGGGGCACCGCCACTTGGCGTACGCGGGGTTCATGGACCCCGCCACCGATTCGTTCTCGGCCGCAATCCTCGGTCGCCAGGAAGCGCATTGGAGCTTCTTCTTTGACACTAGCGCGTCAGTGCTGGAGGGCAACGCGATCAGGGACAACGGCGCCGCGATGGATCCGCGGTTCGAGACGTATGCCGCCGGTCAGACTTTCAGCGCTCTGGACCAGTACCTCATGGGCTTTCTGCCGCCGAGCGAAGTCCCGGCGATGTTCCTCGTCGTGGACCCTTCCGGATCCTCGAATTTGGGGGCGCCCAGTCGCCCCCCTAAAGTCGGCGTGAGCTTCAACGGCACTCGGAAGGAAGTTCTCGTCGACCACATCATCGAAGCGATGGGAGAGCGCAGGCCTGACACGTCGGTGTCCCAGCGCGATTTCCGGCATGCGTTCGCTCTGCTCGTCGAGGATGCGAGCGCTCCCAGTGCTGCGACGCTTGCCTTTGTTAACAAGCTCCGCACAGGATGGCTGACGTTTTCCCGAATTCATCTGGGATCCGAAGCGCGGATAACCGCTGGCCTCGTCAAGATGCTCCATCTCTCGACATGGCCGGCGGGAGGATTGATCTCCGGAGCGACCGGAAAAGCCCGCGTGGAGATTTCTGAGGCTCGCGATACCGATCTAACGGTTACCCTTACCTTGGACGAGGCGATCGCAACGGTGCCGGCAACCGTCACGATCCCAGCCGGGGCAGTGCACGTCGACTTCGACATCACTGGGCTCGAAAAGGGCGTCACGTCTCTGACAGCAAGGTCGGCCGAGTCCGGTTACGACGAACCAGTGACCCGCCTGAACGTGCGTGCGGAAGTTCCAGGGCTGACATTGGAGCCTTGGCACCCGGAAGAGTTGTACGGCGTGGCAGGGGAGGGCCTCCCCGCACGGCTCCCGTACCTGGTTCGCGACGAGAATCTCGTCCCGTATAGCGGGGTCGAAGTGGCCTTTCAAGCTTCCGGGCCCTCTGACACGACGATCGCGTCCTCGACTACCGATGCCAATGGTCAGGCCTTCGCGGACTGGCGGCTCGGCGCATTGCCGGGCGATTACGAACTCACTGCGAGCCTGAATGGCGATCCGGACGAGACGGTCATGACGCGGGTCGAAGCTGCGAGCAGCCAACCCTCGCTCGACACAACGATGGCGGTCAATGCGGCGAGTCAGGAGTCCCCGCCGCAGGGTCACGGTTTTGCGCCCGGCAGCCTAGTCACGATCGGCGGGGCTGGTCTCGCCTTGGAAGCGATGTCAGCAGATACCCTGCTCGCATCCGGGAACACGTCGCTACCCTACGAACTCGGCGGCACTCAAGTCACGATCGGGGGGTTGCCCGTACCGCTGGTCCGGGCCGAGCCCACGCAGGTGACGTTCCAAGTGCCGTTCGAGATCCAGGGTCCCACCATGCAAGTGATTGTGACGACTCAATACGGACGGACCGAAGTGCTCACGCTGGCCGTGAGCGCGACCCAGCCGGGGATTTTCGCTGATCGTGTGAGCGCTGGCTCGACTGGAACAGTGTTGGGCGCAGCGCCTGGGACGAGCGGCCTGCCGCAACCTGGAGGGGTGCTCGAAGTCTATGGAACGGGTCTAGGGGCGGTCGACCCGGTCGGGCGAACCGGGTTTGGCGGACTGCTCACTCCAGTGCAGAGCGTGGTAGAGACAACGCGCGCGTGGATTGACGACCGAGACGCAGAAGTGAAAGCTAGCAAGCTTGCCGTGCTCGAGGCCGGTGTGTATGTGGTCCTGGTCGAGCTTCCGGACTCCCTTGCTTCTGGCGAGCACACAGTCAAGATTGAGGTCGGCGGACGCGAGAGCAACGAAGTGACCTTCCAGTCGGGGGGGCAAATGACTGGAAGTGCAGCCGCACTGGGTTCCTTCAAGTCATCTTCGAGTGTCTCGGATCAGCCAATGCACCAAATGCCTCCGGACAGCACGGGCAGGCTAGGCACACCGCAATCCCTGCGAGCCGAGTAGACTCGTCACATGCGCGGAGCTTGGATCCGCTGGGGTGTGGTAGCCCTGTTCGCTCTTGCTCTCGTGATCGTACCGTTCGCGTTGTTCGGAGACTCCATTCTCGGAACTGTCGAGGGCTTCATCGGGTCCGGGAGCAGTCGCCTTGCGATCGCCGCCACGATTTCAGTGCTCTTGGCCTCGGACGTCTTCTTGCCTGTTCCTTCAAGCGTGCTGGCGACCGTCTCCGGACTCTCATTGGGAATCGGCTCGGGAGCGTTAGTCACGTGGGCAGGCATGCAGGCCGGGGCGCTCGTGGGCTATGCCGTGGGCCGCTTGGCCGGTACTGGCGCGGTAAGGCGGATCGTGGGACCGGTCGAATTTGAGCGTGCGGAGCGGTCGCATCGCCGCTGGGGGTGGTTTTCGCTGATTGTGTCGCGCGCGGTCCCTGTGCTTGCCGAGAGTTCCGTGCTCCTCGCGGGGACCGTTCGCATGCCCATAGCTCGGTTCGCTTGGCTCACAGGTGTTTCCAATTTCGCGGTTGCAATGGTCTACGCGGTGGTCGGATCGTACGCGCTAGAGGCGCGCGCGTTCCTGCTCGCGTTCGCTGCGTCCGTTTTGGTTCCGGGGGCAGCGATGTTGGTGCATCGAGTTTGTACCGGCCAGGGCGAAGGACGCCGGGAAGTTGGCGAGGAGGCTTCCTGATGAGCGGTGTCCTGGATGTTCGGCCTGCAACTCTCACGCTTACAACGGACTTTGGTAGTCGCGACCACTATGTCGGCGCTATGAAGGGGGTCATCGCAATGGTTGCGCCAGAGGTCAGGGTATTCGATATCACGCACGAAATCCCTAGCTTCGACATCGCCGAGGGAGCCTTCGCCATCGCGCAAGCGTACTCGTACTACCCGGCTGGCACCGTGCATGTAGTCGTGGTGGACCCTGGTGTCGGCTCGGCCCGCCGCCCGCTGGCGGCTGCCGGCAACGGCCATTTCTTCGTCGCTCCTGACAATGGAGTCCTTTCGCAGGTTCTGGAAGGGGCCCGCGACGTCGAGATTCGGTCCATCGACAAGTGTCACGGCCTCGGCCAGATCAGCCACACGTTTCACGGGCGCGACTTGTTCGCGCCGGCGGGAGCGAGGCTTGCTGGCGGCATGCCGTTCGATGCAGTCGGCGGACGCGCTGCAGACCCAGTGCGCCTACCTCCCGTCGCCGTTTCTCGAGGTGTTGGCCGCGTGCTGCATGTCGACGCTTTCGGCAACATCGTGACCAGCTTCCGCATCGATGATCTTGGCGATGGCGCAGCTCTGGCCGTCGCCGGGAAGATAGTTCGGGCACGGTCGCAGACCTATGCTTCCGGGCCAGCCGGGGAGGTCTTCCTGATCGCCGGCAGTTCCGGCTATATCGAGGTAGCGCTAAGCTGCAAGTCGGCAGCGGCGCGAATCGGCACTAGCTTACGAGCCGGGGACCGCGTGGAAATGATTGCCGACGGCCACGGCCTTGCCAGGGAATCGACTTAGTCTGTCAGCGACAGTTCGTAAGTGCGGTCTCTGTTCCTAACGTACTTGTAAGGATTGACCTTCAGCCCTTCGTAGTGCACTTCGTAATGGACATGCTTGCCGGTCGTGCGGCCCGAACTTCCCAGCAGCCCAATGACCTCGCCTCGCCTGACCCGCTGGCCTTCTCGCACGAAGTACTCCTTCAAGTGGCCGTAAATGGTGAGAAAGCCGTTTCTGCCGTGAAGAATCTTGATGCAGTGGCCCAGACCCCCGTCCCATTTTGCGAACGTCACGTAGCCGTCGGCTGTAGCGACAACAGGGGTTGCGTAAGGCGCGGAGATGTCGAGGCCGGGATGAAATACCCCTTTACCGCTAAATGGGTCTTCTCGCGTGCCGAAGCTGCTCGTGATGCGCCCCTTGACAGGCCAGATCGAAGGCGTGCTGTTCACTAGCACTGTGGGCGTCGGCACACCCAACCGATAGTCGTCAAGACCAGTCCTGAGCTGCTCGAACTGGCTCAGCGAAGCGTAATATGCCGGTTCCAGTTCGGACCCGAAGGCGATTTCAGCGTCACGTTCGTCACGACGGATTCCGTAAGCGATGGAGACTTGGCGCGCCAGGCTGCTGAGAGACTCCAATTGCCTGTCGCGCTCTTCTACAGTGAGGAGAAGATTGTCGTACTCGCCTTGCAGGGCGGCATTCTCGGTGGCGAGGTGCTGCGCCTTGGTAGTCTGGCGGTGGTAGCCTGCGCCGAGCCCGATTGCGACGATGACAGCTAGCACTGCCAGCCCCACGCCGACATGCAGGGCGACATGGGGTACATGGAGCCGCTTGATGCGTCCATGGAGGGGATGCGCAATAATCACCAAGAAGCGGTTGGGGACCATAAGGAAAAATCGCTAGATCCGAGCGACTTGAGCCTGCCGCGCTTTATCTTTGCAGAGCAGGTTCAGGTGTGCCACACAGATACACTGACAATAGACAACTTTGCGCTGTCCTGTCAAGCCGGAGTCTTGTCTCATGCAAGATGAGTCTGAACGAGGAGTTTGTTTCTCACACAAGATGAGCCTGAAGGATCGGGGAGTGGGCATGCTGGGAATTGACTATCCAAGTGCAAAACACCAGCAAGCTGAACCTGCAACAGATCCAGCAGTTTCTCCACTCCAGCGAGGAGATTCGATTCAAAGGCAAAGGGCGGGCCGAGATCTACACGTGGGTGGCGCGCACGCTTCGCCAGCACGGCTACAGCCGCCAGAACCGCGCCGACAAAGGGCTGCTGCGGCAGTATCTGGTCAAGATGACCGGACTGAGCCGGGCGCAAATCACGCGGCTGATCCAGCAGTACCGGCAGGGCGGAGAACTCCAACCCGCCCGCTACCGGCGGCAGCGCTTTGCCCGCAAGTACACGCCCGCCGACGTCGAACTGCTGGCGGCGGTGGACGAGGCCCACGAAACCCTCAGCGGCCCGGCCACGCGCAAGATCCTCGAGCGGGAATACCAGCAGTACCAGCAGCGCGAATACGAGCGGCTGGCGGGGATCTCGGTGGCCCAGATCTATCGCCTGCGGCGGCGCAGAGCCTACCGCCAGCGGCGGCTGCATTTCACCAAGACCCGGCCCACGGCGGTGTCGATCGGCGAGCGGCGCCGGCCCGACCCGCAAGGCCAACCCGGCTTTCTGCGAGTGGATACGGTGCATCAAGGGGCTCGCGATGGCGTCAAGGGCGTCTACCACATCAATGCCGTGGATGAAGTCACCCAGTGGCAAGTGGTCGGCGCCACGCCCGCGATCAGTGAAGCCTGGCTGGAGCCGTTGCTGAAAGCCATGATCGAGCAGTTTCCCTTTCGTATCCGCGGCTTCCATTCCGACAACGGCTTGGTGGAATCGAAAAACGGCGCGGTGATCCGCAAACACATGGGATATACGTACATCGCGGCGCCGCACGCGGGGCGCATCCAGCGCTTCTACCAACAGCACTTCAATCCCTATTTGAACTTCCACCGGCCCTGCGGACAGCCCGAGATCAAGACCGACGCCAAAGGCAAGCAGAAGCGGGTGTACCGCCACTACCAGACGCCTTGGGAATCTTTCGAGAAGTTGCCCGAGGCCGCCAGCTATCTCAAGCCAGGGCAGAGGCTGGAGGCTCTGGGCCGCATTGCCCAGGCCGAAAGCGACACGGCGGCGGCCCGCCGGATGCAGCGAGCCAAGCAGAAGCTGTTTGCCAGTTTCCGTTCCGCGAACACGCCGTGCTGAACAGCAGGAAGAGGGCTGTGGAAATGACGGACGATGGAAAACGAGGAAAACCAAAACCAGGTTTCCCTTCGTTTCCCACCGCCCTTGGAAATCGCTCCGCGATTCCCACAATCCCACAACCCCGACGACGATTCTCTCCTTGCCAAAACTCAAAATCAAAAAGCCCGAAAGGAGCCCCAGCGACTCAAAAAGCCCCAACCCCCGTCTTCAGGCTCATCCTTCGATGAGAAAATGCTGCCGGCGCTTGCGTGAGAGCGCCCTACGTCCGCTGGAATGGAAGTTAGCTATGCCTGATGCGGCGAGCGATCCCAATGCGGAAGGGCGTCTGATCAAGGAGATCGGGGCGCTCTGGGAAGACCGCTCCAATCCCGGATTAGTGCTTGCCGGCGGAGATGACTGTGCGATCGTCCGGCCGCCCGGCAAGGGATTGGAACTGCTTCTCACCACGGATCAGATCGTCGAGAACCGCCACTTCCTGCCGGACAAGCACCCGCCCGCCGCCCTGGGGCGCAAGGCACTTGCTCGGTCCTTGAGCGACATTGCCGCGATGGGAGGGCGCCCGCTGTATTTCTTGCAGGCGCTGTGCTTGCCGGGGTGGGCACTGGGCGCCTGGCACAGGTCATTTCAACGGGGCATGCGCGAGCTAGCGGCGGATGCGGCAGTTGCCGAGCTTGCCCTGGCTGGCGGGGATGTCGCTGGCGGAGACCGCTTCGTGGCTACGCTGACAGTTGTCGGGTGCGTCGAGCAGGGAACTGCAATCAGGCGCTCGGGTGCCCGACCCGGCGACTGCGTTTACCTTTCCGGATCGGTAGGGGGCTCCGCGATGGGCCTTGATATGCTGCTTGGCGAGGCAGCTGTCGAGCTGGACCATCCGGCAATTCGCAGGCACTGCGAGCCGCGGCCACAACTTGAGCTGGGCCGCGCCCTCCGGTCCGTCCCGGCGTCGGCGGCGATTGATCTCAGCGACGGGCTAGCGACCGATGCAAACCGCCTCGCCGCGGCAAGTGGCGCAGCCGTGTTGCTCGACCGCTCGTCAGTGCCTCTCTTCCCCGGGGCACGGCTCGAGCATGCGGTGCGCTCTGGAGAAGAGTATGAGTTGCTCTTCACTCTCCGACCCGGTTCGGAACCGCCACAGGGCTTCGCCACGACTGAAATCGGTCGCGTGGAATCCGGCAAGGGCGTATGGCTCGAGGGAGGCGAGGAGCGGGTGCGTCTCGGCTCCGAGGGCTTCTCGCATTTCTAGGACTGGATTGGGCCGCTAGACGTCGAGCAGCGCGTCGATGTCCGCAGCCAACTCCCTTCTCGGCGTGGCCAGCGAGACCAGCACGAAAACCGAAGTTGAAGCCAGGAGCGCCACCGCGCCGACCGCCAGGCCTGGCGGCAGGAGCGGGTTTCCGTGCCGTGCCGAGACTTCCAGGACGAAGTTCAATACCACGCTAATGGTGATGGAAGCCACGCAGGCTTCCCCAGTTGCCCGCTTCCAGTTCATGCCGATGCAGACACTGGGCACGATGGCGGCGGCGAAGGTGCCCCACCCGAACGTCCCGAGTAGCGCGATCAGGTTTTCCATATAGAGCGCGAATACCGCTGAGAGCAGCAGCAATGCACCCGTTGCGATCCGGCACCAGAAGAGTTCCCGAGCGAGCGGCTTCCCGCGAATCGCGATCGGGATGTCGCGCACGACCGCTGCGGCTCCTAGGTTGAGGAAGGAGTCTGCAGTTGACATGATCGCGGCCAACAGGCCTGCGAACACGATTCCCGCCAGCAACTCAGGCGTATAGTGCAGCAAGAACTGCGGGGCTGCAAGATCCGGGTTGTCGAGCGCCGGGTGGTCGCCACGGACGACGAGCGTCCGCATCGCCAGTCCGATTCCCATCCAGAGCATCGCAAGTACCACGTAGCTGGCTCCGGTCGCCAGGGCGCTCCACTTCAGCTGGCGGATATCCTTGAGCATCATGAGCTTCGTAATGGCATGTGGCTGCCCGGCCGCCCCGATTCCAAAGAGCAGCATCCAACTCAGCGCCGCCAAGTCACCACGCGTTCCCCACGGGCCGATGTAGGCTGGATCCATGCTCCAAAGCGTCTCGCTGATCGCTTCCATTCCTCCACCCACCTCAAGGCAGCGCAACAGGACCGCAATGGCCGCTCCGAGCATGAGGATGCCTTGGAACAGGTCCGTGTAGACGCCCGCGACGATGCCCCCTGCGATCGAGTAGAAGGCCAGCACACCCAGGCCGATCGCCAGGGCCGCGATCAAGTCAACCCCGAGCACGGCTTTCAAAACTGTGCCGATTGCCAGGACCTGCGTACCCAGGTAGCCGAGCACTCCGAGAATCATCGCGATGCTCATCGCGAGGGCGGGCGCCCGCCCTCCGTATCGAGCTCCGACTGCCCCGGGCAGGGTCAGCACGTCTCGCACATCGACCAGCAGGCGGAGCCGCTTGCCAGTCAGCATGAAGGCCACTGGCAGGCTGAACGTTGCCACGAAGACCATCCACAGCGAACTGGACCCGGACTCATAGACCAAGCCCGGTCCGCCGACGAACCCGAATCCGCTCATCACGCTCGAAATCGTGGCCATCACCAACACGACCGGCCCGATCGACTTGCCTGCAAGGAAGAAGTCCGCGGTTGACGAGGTTCGTCGCATCGCCCAGACCCCGATCCCGAAGCAGATCGCGAGGTAGGCGACCACGCAAGCGAGAATCAGCTGGGAATCGGCAGTTGGCATCGGCAGCTAGTGGTCACTTCTTGGAGAATCTTTTCAAGAACTCCCGCTGCTTCTCGAGAGGCAGTATCTCGCTATCGAATACCAGGCCGTAGAGCACGCCGAGCGTAATACCGAGTGGCGCGATGCCGTAGATCAGCATGGCAGTGCCGGCCGGGAAACCGCCGATGGTCGTGAGCGGCCCCGTCGGGTCGTGCAGGCGGAAGGCGGTCGCGAGGAGGGCGCAAAAGACCGCTCCGTACGCGATCAGGGTTAGGATCGTCGATTTGGACGTGCGGTTGGGGACCCGCAGGCCGATGGCGCACAGCAGCACGATCAGGGCGACCGCCGACACGCCGAGCGCAAGTGCTTGGCCCAATAGTCCCGCCGCCAGGGCTGCCAGGCTGACGACCGCGCCAGCCAATGCCACCGGAGTGTTGTTCACTTCCAGGGCGGTTCCCTCTCCGCTAGAACATCGTTGGCATCGGCATAGGTGCTTGCCATGCGGTTTTCCCAAGCGGCAGCGATGGCCGGGTCTTCCGGATTCTCGCCGTGGTCCCCGGTGTGCCGGATCCAGGCATCGAGCACCGATGCCATGCGCGTCAGCACCTGCTGGTGCTCCTCCGAGCCAGCGAGATTCCTTAGCTCGTCGGGGTCCTGAACTGTGTCGTACAGTTCCTCTTCCGGGCGCGTCCGAGACAGAAACGGATAGTCGTCGGCCGTGATCTCGCCGTTCATCTCAAGCCGCAGCATTTGCCGCCAGATCGGATACGAGACTTCCTTGTAGCGATTGAGCTGCATGTAGGGCCGATTGGGATGGTAGTTCCGTATGTACTTGTAGCGCTTGTCGCGCACCGCGCGGATGCGATCAACTGTCTCATCGCAGCGGTCTCGGGCGGCGAAGACATACTCCCTGTCCGGCGCCTTGCCGTCCCCTAGGAAAATCCGCCCCTCCATGTGGTCGGGTACGTCGATGCGGGCCCATGACAGCGATGTCACGGAGAGGTCGATCATGCTCACGAGTTCGTCTCGAACACTGCCCGGATCCAAGTGACCGGGCCAGCGGATGATCAATGGGACGTGGATGCCGCCGTCGTACAGGAATTGCTTGTCCCTGGGCATCGGCCGTCCGTGATCACCAAAGAACGCGACGATCGTTCGGTCCGCCAAGCCGTCTTCCTCGAGGCGGTCGAGCACTCTGCCGACTTTCTCGTCCAGCAGCCTCACGGCGTCCAGATAGCCCGCCCAGTCCTTGCGGGAGATATCGTCCTGCGGATAGTACTTGGGCACTGACACCGTCCCCGGGTCCGTGGGATTCTCGATTCGTTCGGTAAAGGCCCATGGCTCGGTTTTCGGGCCGCGATGCGGCTCGAAAATGTTGACTTGGGCGTAGAACGGCTGGGCTGAATCGCGACCCCGCCAGTCCGTGCCGTCGAATGCGTTGTCGTGCTTGAAGTTGTAGTCGGTCTTGTTTCGACCGCCCAGCCCGCTCTCGTGATCGTTGACCGTGTAGTAGCCCGCGTCTCGGAAATAGTCGGTGATTAGCCGCACTGGCTCAGGAAGGGCATATCCGTCGGTACGATGGCTGCGATGTGCGTGTGCTCCGATACTGGTCTGATACATGCCCGTGATGAGCGCGGAGCGAGACGGCGAGCAGACCGGGCACGTCACGTAAGCGTTGGTGAAGCGTGCACCCTCGGATGCCAGTCGGTCGATGTTCGGGGTGCTGACGTCGGAGCGGCCATAGCATGAAAGGTCAGGCGAGAGGTCGTCGGCCACGATCCAGACAATGTTCCATGGACGGGCATCCGCGTTCCCGCACGAGGCAGCGAACGACGCGGCTCCTCCGGCGGCAACGCTGCCCAAGAACTTCCGGCGGGTTTGCCTCATTGCTCTCGTCGTCCCCCTCAAGGCAATCCCATCTCGCGAAACATCCGGGAAAGGCCAACCATTGCGGTTGGCTGGGTGCCCCATCAAGGATTCCGAATATTGTACAGGAAGGTGAACTGGAGGCGGATGTCTTGACCGAGGTACTCGCCCGGAAGCGGCGGGAATGGATTTGACGCGCTGATGCCAGCCACGGCGGCGCGATCCAAGGATAGATGGCCCGAGGTCTTGGCGATTACAAGCTTGGGCACGCTTCCGTTGCGCGCCACCGAGAACTGAATCAAGGTTTGCCCGCGGTTCATGCCCATCCGGGCGCTCTCCGGAATCACTGCAAACCAATTTCGACGCACCGCTGCCAAGACTTGGGTCAGATACGGCCGGAAGTCGACTCCGCGAGGGTCGCTCAGCAACTCCACCGCGCTGCCGGAGTTAGACGGGCCCGATGGCAACACGCCCGCAGACGGATTGCCGCCGACGCCATCGCCGACCGCTTGGTGGCCGCCGCCTCCCCGAATCAAATTCTGCAAGGCGCCCTCAATCACTTGATCCGGACGGGCTGTCAGCTCCAACGTGCCGAGTTGCCCGGCTCCCGGGCGGCTGGGCATGCGGGCCTTGGGATCCTCCAATTGCAGTGCCGCCCGTTTCCGGGCCGGCGCCATTGGCATGGGGAGTAGACGCGGGTCACGGGCCTGGGCCAATTCAGTGCCCTTCTGGAACTCGCCCGGGTCCGGGCTCTGGGAGATAGGCGCCTCGGCTACTTTCGGTTCGTCTTCCAGCTCTAGGGCTGGCGCTTTCCCGGGATCTTCGGACTCTGGCGCCTCGACCGGCTGCGACACTTCCGCGACTTCCTCTTGGTCCACTGGGATATCGGGCAGGGGCGATGGGCCCGGTGCCGGTTCAATGGCCGGCTGGGGCATGCCCCGGAAGCCGCCCTCGCCTTCGCCTGGCACATCGGATTCCCCTTCTAGCGGGGGCAAGTCGTCCAAGGCTGGTGTCGCGAGCGTGATCTGGATGGAATCCCAGTCCGGCGGCTTTGTTGTTTCCAATTGCATCGTGGGTGGTACGAGCAGGTATGCCATCGCCATCGCATGCAACACGGATGCCGCGGCCCAGGGATAGATCTTCCGAGAGACCCACTCGGTTTCGATTCCCACGGGTGTCGACAGGTCTGCGGGCCAGTTGCCTGCTCCCCGCGCTTTCCTGAGGAGTGCCGCCGCGTCGAGCCGGCCAGCGAGGAATTCAGGGGGAGGGACGTTTGACGGGGCAATGCGGCCCGCATCGGGGCGTTGGGCTAATTGCCATTCCAGTCTCTGCTGGAAGTCCGCCACACTGAGCCAGATCGGTCGCTCGGAAGGAGCCAGCCGCACCGAGCGGGCGACCGACAAGCGCCGCTGCATGCTCCTGCTGTAGTCCTCGAGCAGGAGGAGGATTTCAGAACTGCCTTGCGTGTCCAATTACTTGCTGGCCGCCACAGTCTTCGCAACCAAGCGTGAGTGCTCTTCAATGGCCTCCCTTATTCTAATTGCCAGTTCGAGGGCCCGAAGGCCGTCGAGTCCGCTCACCCGAGGCGCTGACCGGTTCCGAACGCAGTCCACAAACGCGCGCAATTGTCGCTGCAGCGGCTCGCCGTCGTCCGGGCGCAACGTCACAAAGCGGAGTTGGCCGCCTTCGTCCAGACCGATGCAGACGCCTTCCCGCCGGATGTAGTCAATGGAGACGTACTGGCGCGGCTGGAAGAAGCGCAGCTTGCGGATCTTCTCGGTGGAGACACGGCTGGCCGTTAGATTGGCGACGCAGCCGTTCTTGAATTGGATCCTGGCGTTGGCAATATCCGGTCGGGACGAAACCACCGACAGGCCGCTGGCATTGATTTGGTCAATATCCGATGCGACGAGCGTGAGCACGAGATCCAAGTCGTGGATCATCAAGTCGAGTACGACATCGACATCAAGGCTTCGCGGACTGAACGGGCTCAGGCGGTGGACCTCGAAGAAAAGCGGTAGCGTCGCGGCGGAAGAGGCTTCCTCGACAATCGGATTGAATCGCTCCAAATGGCCGACCTGAAGCACTCTGTTTTCGCGCTCCGCAATGGAGACGAGGCTCTTTCCGGATTCGACATCCGCGGCGATCGGCTTCTCGACGAGCAGGTCGATTCCCTGCTTGAGCAGCGCCACCCCGACGCTGGCGTGGTGTTGCGTTGGCACAGCCAGGCTGGCGGCCAGGACGCGCCCGGACAAGGCTTGCGTGTCGGTTAGCGCCTCGCAGCCGAATTCGGCTGCGACCTGCCTTGCGCGATCCCCGTCCTGATCTACGACGGCCACGAGTTGCGCGTCTTCAAGCGACCGATAGACTCGTGCGTGCTGGCGTCCAAAGGCGCCCGCACCGACGACGGCTACAGGAATGGGATCGATTTCCTTCACTTCACGAGCAGGATCGGACAGTTCGGCGTGACCGGCGTTAGCGGAGGTCGTAGGCCACCATTTCCGTTTGGTTGCGGACCAGCAGGATCCCATCCGCCATCGCCGGCACGTTCCAGGTCTTCCCCGGAATCGCCTCGAACCGGGCTAACTCCCTGTACTCTTCCGGCGTGGCCTTGACCAGCGCCAGATCGCCTTCCTCGCTGACCACGACCAAGTGTCCCGAGGCATAGATCAACTGGCCGTAACGGTAGCGCCCCTTCTTCCATAGCCGCTGTCCGGTCCAAACATCGATCGCGGCCAGGATGCCCTCGTCCAGGCCGTAGACGACTCCTTCAACGAGGACCGACGGATTGAACTTGTTTTTCATGTTGAGATTGAACCAGACCTCTTTGACAGAAAACCCGTCGTCACTGGACGACACTTCCAGGAGCGTAGCGCCGTGTCCGTAGCCCGATGAAACAAACACATGATTCTCGTCCACGATCAGCGGTTGCGCGCAGTTTGCGTCGTAGCTGGTCTTCCACTCGTGGCTCCATAGCAGTGATCCGTCCTCAAGGGATGCGCCCAAGATGCTGATGCCGCTCACAATCACCAGTTGCTTCCGCCCCGCAAGGGTCTCAACCTGGGGCGAGACATAGCCGGCCTTGTCATCCAATGCCGACCAACGGATCTCTCCGGTGAGCTTGTCGTAAGCGATCACTGACCTTCCATCTCTCCCACCCGGCAGCGTGATCAGCATGTCATCGACAACCAACGGGGTGGCGGACATGCCCCAGGTGAGATTTGCCGCTCCGGCGTCTTTCAAGATATTCCTCTTCCAGACCAGCGTGCCGTCTTCCGCTATGAGGCAGACCAGGTCGCCGTTCGCGCCGAGAGCATACAATTTGCCCGCATCCCACATCGGCGTCGCCCGCGGACCGTCTCCACCCATGGATTCGCTGAACCGCGACACCCAGGAGTGCTCCCAGGCCTGCCGCCCGTCCATCAGTCCGTATGCGGCTACTACCTCGCGATTCCGCCGCTGCTCGATCGTGAAGACCAGCGAGTCCGCCATGACCATTGACGCGTACCCGCCGCCCACATCCTGCCGCCAAAGCTCTGGCGGGCCGTCGGACGGCCAGTCGGTATTGATTGACGTTTGGTTGTAGATCCCGGCCCGTCCCGGCCCGCGGAAATCGCTCCAGTAGTTTTCCGAGTGTTGCCTTTCCGTGGCGGCAACTGGCATTGCCATGGCACCTGCCGCAGCTTCCAGGTCCCGGCGGGTAGGATGGGCCTCGGCCCCGACCTGAGTCCGGTCTTCCTCGATGCGACGCAAGCGGTCTTCCGAGTCCACGTGCTCGATAACCAATCGCCTGCCCGATCCGGCAAGGCCGACCGATGCGCCAGTCCACTGTACGTACCCGAAAAACGCGATTGCGATTGCGGCGAGGAGGCCCAGGACCGTTCCGGCGATTCGTTTTGCCAAGCGCATTCGATACCTGTTGCTGCGGGCCGCAAGCGACGGCCCTAACTAGCCTAGCGAACGTACTGGTGCGCGATCGGGATGCGACGGCCAAGGCCGAAGGCTTTGGAGGTCACGCGTAGTCCCGGTGCCGCCTGCTGGCGCTTGTATTCGTTGCGGTCAACCAGTCTTGCGATGCTCTGGACCAAATCGAGAGGCTGTCCAACCTGGTCTGCGATCGCGGAGATCGGCAGATTCTCTTCGATATACAGCTTGAGGATGGGATCCAGCACCTCATATGGAGGCAGGGAATCGGAATCCTTCTGGTCGGGCTTAAGTTCCGCCGAAGGTGGCTTGGAGATCACTGAAGTGGAAATCGCATCCGGATGCCGGCGATTCGCCACGGCGGCCAGCTTGTACGCCAATGTTTTGGGTACATCGCTGATCACAGCCAGTCCACCGCACATGTCGCCGTACAGCGTGCAGTAGCCAACAGCCAGTTCGCTCTTGTTTCCGGTTGTCAGCACTAGCCCGTCGAACTTGTTCGAAAGGGCCATCAGAATGTCGCCCCGCAGGCGGGCTTGCAGATTTTCTTCTGCCACGTTGGGTGCCGTTCCCTTGAATAGCGGATCCAGCTGATCGAGGAACGTCGCGAACACCGGACTGATGCCGATCGTTTCCAGCCGGATTCCCAGGGCCTCGGCCGTGTGGCGGGCGTCAGTCAAGCTGCCCTCGGACGAGTATGGTCCCGGCATGGCGACCCCCATCACGTTTGCAGCGCCAAGCGCTTCCGCGGCCAGGACAGCTGTGAGGGAGGAATCGATGCCCCCGCTGAGGCCGATGATCGCAGTGCGGAAGCCGCACTTGGTCACGTAGTCACGAGTGCCCATCACCAGCGCGTCGTAGACTGCTTCGACCTCGCTGTCATCGGGAGTTGCTGACCAGTCGCATCCATGGATATCCCCATCGGATCCTATCGACCAGAACACCAGATCCTCGCGGAATGACTCGGCGCGGGCACGCAGATTCCCTGCGGCGTCGATTGCGAAACTCGAGCCGTCAAAAACCAGTTGGTCGTTTCCTCCAACTTGATTGACCAGAACGGTAGGCACCCGGTGGCGGGTCGCGGTGGCGCGGAACATTTCTAGCCGGAATTCGCGCTTGTCCATGTGGTAAGGCGAGGCCGACAGGTTGACCAGCAGGTCAAGCCTTTGGTTGGCCAGTTCCTCCACCGGGTCCCGGGGATAGCGCGAGCGTTCCCAGAACTGCTTGTCGTTCCAGACGTCCTCGCAGATGGTCAAGCCGATTCTCGTGCCTGCTAAGTCCCAGACGCGGGGATGCTCGCCCGATACGAAGTAGCGCGACTCGTCGAAGACGTCGTATGTGGGCAGTAGGATCTTGCGCTGGCGAAGGACGATCTGGCCGTCCTGAATGCAGGCCACGCAATTCGCTGCCTTGCCCTCTTCTCCCGAAGGTTCGCAGTAGCCCACGGCCAGAGCGGTTTTGAGCCGCCTCGACGCAGATGCGATTCGCTGTAACTGGGCTTCATTGGCCTCGGGATAGCCAGCGGTTTCGATCAGATCGAGCGGGGGGTAGCCGCTGATCGCCAATTCGGGGAAGATCGTGAGATCCGCGCCGGCCTCAGACGCGGCCTCGGCACGCTCGAGAATACGGTCAGTGTTCGCGACGAGATTCCCGACGGTCGGATTAGTCTGAGCCAGAGCGAGCTTCATCGGGCCGTTTTTCCAGTCTACTGCGGGGTTCGCGAACGCGAAAGCGTCCATTGCTGGCCGGATGCCTGGCAAGCCCTGGGACAGACCTATTCTTCCGGTAGACTTGCGCCGGGCCCCGAGCCGCCCTGACCGAAAACCGACGGGTTTCTCGCGCTTGGAACTGCACGTGGGCGCCCAAATCCTGGTTGACAGCTAGGGCGTATTCGAGGGTTGTGGTCTGGCTTGCGGCCAGCAGTCCAGCGGCATCGAGAAGCGTTTCAATGGATCCTTGGACACGCGTGTCTGACTGCCCTTCGGGCACCGTTGCCAGCAGTCCGCCGGCGACGGTCAAAAGGTCTGCCCCGGCAATCGCTTCGAAGTCGTCCGCGAGTGCGGCCGCGTCACTGCGATTGCGACGGGTCAGCTTCGCAGTGCCTGCTTCGTCCGGTTGTCGTTCCAGAACGTCGACCGCATACAGTGGCAGGGATCCCCCATAGGGCAGGGCGTGCGTCTCCGCCGAGCGGATGGGAGTTCCAATCTCGGCGCTTGTGTCGGGTAGAGCGCCATGAACGCAGCTGTACGCGTCCTCGGTGGCTCGCTGCATGGACTTGTAATCCAACAGACCTGTCAAGGCTTTGGGCAGGGCTTCCGGCGGCTTCGTTCACGTTGCAGCGGGCAGTTGATCGGATCTCGTGATTTCGAGGAGCTTGCCATCGTTGTCGAGTCGCTAGTCCAATCCGAGATTCGAGATCGCCGAGAACACCGGAGTTGAGACATTGGATCCGATTCTCTACAGCGTCACCGAAAGAACATTTGTCGGATTCGAGAACCCCTCCGCCGAGCTTTGGACCCGGGCACGGCCCTGGCGCGTCCGTACGTTGGTGACAGTCTCCCGGTTCGGGGCGGATACCTGGCGTTCGCTGGTTTGGCAGATGTCGAAGAGGGATTCGTGCGGTGGCGGGTACCGGTGTAGAACGGTCTCGGCTTGCAGCGCCACGGCCATGCAACCGGCCAGAAGCACGCAGATTCTGGACAGAGGGGGGAACCAGCCTGTCATTGCCCGAGGCGAGGCCTTGGGCGCTTCGATGTGCTGCCGTGGAGCGCGCGAGACCTAGAAGGTGTGGCCGTCGTTGAGCGTGAGTCGGAAGGGATCCTTTCTCAAGCCCGCTGCAACTCCGTCGATGGTCAGCATCGAGCCGGTTCGCACTCCTGTGCGCCGGCGGTTTTCCAATGTCAGGACTACCTCGACCGCCCCGCCGGGCTCATTGGCAAGGTTGATGGTCGCCGGCCGTTCGGGCGGGCTCGCCGAAACAACATATAGCCGCATCTTCGGTGTCAGAGCTCCGTTGAGTTTTTGCCAGGTCGCATCGGCGGCATCGCCGGTGAGCGCTGTCTTGAGATCCTTGTAGACCCATAGCAGCGGATTCTCCTCGCGCGACTTCTGCTCGGCCTCGAACGCCCGCTCGGCATCTGATATGAGTTCGATGCGCTTCGAGGGCAGGGCGGAAGCCTTGGCCATCTCTTCGAACATGGGCCAGTAAAGCTTGAAACTCTCCTCACCGTACTTCTTGATCAAGTTGTGGACGTACTCCAGCACTTGGGCGCGGCCCTCGGCGGGCATTGCGTTCGGGCCGTCATGGACAGCGGCGCGGGCAAAGGATGCGAACGCGAGGTCGTACTTCGCAGCGTCGCCCTGCCCCAGGATGACTTGTCCTAGCCAGTAGGAGACCTGTCCGCGGGAAGGATCGATCTCAAGGACTTTCGTGAACGCCTTTTCCGCTCCCGAATTGTCTTTCTGCTGCATGTGGCACCAGCCGATCGTCAGGTGCGCCGAGACTTCCGCTTGCGTGCGCGCCGTGTCCCACTGCTCTTGGCTGACTGCGTCAGGCTTGGCTGCGAATCGTGTCGGGACGGCCGCAAGCACTTCGTTGGCGGCTTTGCTGGCATCCTCAATGAATTCGTTTTCGACCTTGCCCAGATAGGGGCTGAACAGGGTGATTGCATAGTTCGATGTGAAGTCACCTGGCACCTTGTCGAGCAGTTCTTTCGCAGCATCGACCGCTTCCGCTGTTTTTCCGGTCTTCTGGTAGCTGTCGAGATAGAACTGCGAGCGCTCCAGGTGGTAGTCGGTTTCGGGATGCTTTTGGGTCCATTCGTCTAAGAGAGCCAGCCTCTTGGCAGGGTCAGTCTCCCCGTACACCTTGACAATGACGTCGTATTCGCCGTCCTTGTATTCTTTCTTCTCTTGGTTCGGGACCGCAACCGCGACTATCAGCAGCAGCAGGCATGCGGAGAGCGCGTAGCGCGTAGCTTTTCTGAGAAACATGTTCAACTCCAGGATCGTCTCACACCGACGATAGAGGGAATCATGGCACAACCCCGCAAGCCGCGCAACGACCGCAGCTGATGGGAACGCTGAAGCTATACCAATCTAACCGGAAATTATACAGCACGCGCCGTCTAGATGCAACCCCCCCCGCCGACCGCCTTGATTGACATACGGAGCGTCAAGAGGTCGTTCCACAGCGTTGAGTGCCAGCAGGGTTCCAGGGGATGGTTCATCTTCCCCCCGGGACCGCTCCCGGCCGGAGCGAATGCCGCCGTGATGGTCACTTTTCCCGGGTCGAACCGAGCCTTTCCGCCGATGCAATGGATGGCGGGTTCCTATATCCATCAGGCCCGCGCGCTCGCTTTCCAAGGCAATCCCGTTCATCTTTGTCCGGAGTGAGTCGGAAGCGTTTCCGTTGCAGGGCACACGAGAGCATTCCGCTCTACGGCGGCGCATGGCCACTGGACGCCCTACGTCGATGCACCTCTCCCGGATTTCCGGAACTTGGCTATGCGCTTGACTCCAGTAACCACAATATGTTGTAGTTGCAGTCGTGAGGGAGGATTACCCGAAGACTCAGGCAGAATTCGACCTGTGGTTTGCCAGCGAGCAGGCGTGTCGCGAGTATGTGGCCCGGATTCGCTGGCCCGACGGCTTCATCTGCCCGCGATGCAAGGGAGGGTCGGCCTGGATCGCCAGGCGGAATCGCATGGTCTGCGCCGGTTGCGCCTACCAGGCGTCGCTGACCGCCGGGACAATCTTCCAAGGCACGCGCAAGCCGCTGAGCATGTGGCTCCGAGCGATGTGGTGGGTGAGCGTGCAGCAAAACGGCGCGAGTGCCCTCGGGTTGCAGCAGGTCCTCGGTCTGGGCCATTACGGGACGGCGTGGACCTGCCTGCACAAGCTGCGGCGGGCGATGGTGCGCCCGGGACGCGATCGTCTGGGCGGGACCGTCGAGGTGGACGAGACCGATGTGGGCGGCAAGGAGAAGGGAGCGCGGGGGCGCAAGCTCGGCAACCAGGCCTTGGTCGCGGTCGCCGCGGAAGAGGCCGGGACCGGGCGCATTCGCCTGAAGCGGGTACCCGCTGCTTCGGCGGCCAGCTTGGAAGCGTTCATTCTCGAGGCGGTTGAGCCCGGCAGCGCGGTGCGCACGGACGGTTGGCCGAGCTATTCGAAGCTGGCGGCCCGCAGGTACCGCCACGAGACCCGGGTCACGGGAGGAGACCCGGCCCGGACGGACCGGGAGTTCCCACGGGTGCATCGCGTCGCGTCCCTGTTGAAGCGCTGGCTGCTAGGAACTCACCAAGGTGCCGTCGGGCATCCCTACCTGGACTACTACCTGGACGAGTTCACCTTCCGATTCAACCGGAGGGCATCCCGCTCGCGCGGCAAGCTGTTCTACCGGCTCGTGCAGCAGGCAGTCGCAACGGAACCGGCCCCTCGCCACGCGATGGTTGCTAGCGCTCTCGCCAGCGACCCTGAGCGGACTCCGGAATCACTGGACTAAAGCGCATACTCATCAACCACAACATATTGTGGTTACTGGAGTCAAGCGCATAGCCCAGTTCCGGAATTCGCGTCGCGGAGCTGGGCAACCCGCAAACGGTCACAAGCGCACGCCGGGGCTCTCCGTTCTTTGGTCTACCGGTTCGTTTGCGAATTGCACCTGTCAAGTGAAGCGGTCTTCTAATGGCTCACTGGCTCTCGGGCACCGCTCATTCGTAGAGCTATTGTTGCGACAAGGCCGTTGCATAATCGCTTTTGAGTTCGTCCTCTCGGTGTGGCACTAGGGACATCTGGCTTTGTTGAAGCGGTGGCAACTTGGGTCTCCTCCAAGGCGCTCGTCAAAGTGGTTATTCCCACACGCAGGGCTTTCGATCGCACCGGCTTCGATCCGGAACTTGACAGCCTAGAGACCGTCAATCATTGCCCATAGCGACCGCGTTGCCCATCGATTCAGCTTCGAGTTCAGGGGCAAGCAGCGCTGCCCAGCCGTTTGAATCTCAGGGCTTGTGTGTCGTCGATATCGCGGTACTTCGATTGTAGGAACATACAGTTAATGTGCTCTTGAATTCTCGATCTTTCCGCTTCAAAATAACTGTGGGAGTCGATTGACATGTACCGGGAATCTCTGCTAGAACACAATTATGGTATCAATCAGCCGAATTGTTCGGTCGATCTAGCATTGCCGTAAGGTCGTTCGTCCAAGGAACTGATCGGTCCAAGTTGGCAGGCTTTGAGGACGAGCTTCACAGTTGAAAGGTAACCCAAAATGGACATCAATGCAATCCTCGACGAGCTCCATCTTGAGCTCAAGCAGTCCAAAGACGCCCTCGCTGGTCTTGAGAACTTTGTCGCCTCGAAGCCGAGCCTGAGGAAGATCACGGATGGAATCCAACAAGAACGGATTCTCATCGAGAACGCGATCCTAGCCCTTGACACCCTAGCTCGCTCGAAAGGCAAGCGACGCGGCCGCCGCCCCGCTTGGATCGAGGAAGTTAGAAGCTCTAGAGACTAGGCGAACTCATTCCAGGGCGTATCGAAGCCGCGCCTTTTCCAAGGTCGGAACTGCACAGCCCGCATTGGAATTCTCCTTAGTACAGCAAGAATCGTTCGCGCTGAGCACGGAATTCGCTAAGCGATTCCGCGTAGCTGGCCGCAACCTGCATGGCGTCTCGGCCGTCATTCAGGTCGCTTAGGACAGTCCTGCTCCCGATTAGCCTTTCCACGCGCCGGAGTTCTGCCTTGGAACCATAAAGACGCTTGAGGGCTGCCGCGACCGCCAACCCCAATCGGGTTGGCTGCAAGGAATCCCTGTTTGTGATAGTGAATTGGACACCGTCAATGACAGTTCCTTGAAGCACCGATTCGCGTGGTCTCAGCTTCCTCGGGTACACGCGCACACCCGGAATGGACTCTCGGCGAATGGCATTTGCGAGTTCTTTGCCTTCCGTCCAGGCGGCGCCAATGAATTGAAACGGCGTATCAGTGCCGCGTCCAACGGAATAGTCTTCGAGCCACTCGAGCATTGCGATTCCCGGATAGAGCGTCGCTTGGTCAAGGTTCCGGATGTTGGGCGACGGATTCACCCAGGGCAGTCCAGTTTCGTCGAACCAGAGTGCGCGAGTCCAGCCCCGCATCTTGACCACAGTCAGGTCGGCGCCAATTGCCCGTTCCTCGTTGAACATCGCGGCTAGTTCGCCAACAGTCATTCCGTGACGAACGGGAAGGCGGTGGTATCCGACAAACGATTCCAGCTCGGCATCCAGCACAGGCCCTTCCACGTCTAGGCCATTGATCGGATTGGGACGGTCGAGCACGTAGAATTGAATGCCAGCTTCCGCCGCCACCTCCATGGCGTACCCCATCGTAGTGATGTACGTATAGAACCGGGCGCCGACATCCTGGACATCGAACACCAGGGCATCCAAGCCATCCACAAGTGCCAACGGCGGTCTCCGTCGGTGGGTTTGGTAGAGGCTGTATACCTTGATACCTGTTCGTGAGTCGGTGCCGTCGACGATCTCCGGTTGATCGAGCGAACCGTCCAGGCCATGCTCAGGCGTGAAGATTCGATCGAGGGTCACGTTCTCGGCCTGCGCTAGCAGGTCGATGTTCCGGCGGCCGAGCCTGTCGATGCCGGTATGGTTCGTGATCAGCCCGACAGTCTTGCCTCGCAACTTGCCAAAACCTTCGGCCAATAGCACGTCCAGACCCGTTTGAACTTCGGCGTACGCTGGCCTCCGGACGTGCGCACGTTCAACGCCCTGGCCAGCTTGGGAACTCGCGTGGAGATTGCTGATGCCGGCCGCGCTGATTGACGCCACGATGCTCCGAAGTCGGACGACTGACGTCGTGGTTCCCGGATGAACGCGGTTGGTCATCAGTGCCGCAAAGGAATGGCTGACTGGATCGATCCAAAGAGACGGGCCAGTGTAGCCCGTATGACCGTAGGATTCAGTTCCGAATAAGTCCCCGCGCGGAGTGGCGTATCTTGAATCGATATCCCAGCCGATTCCGCGGGCCGCATTGCCTTTCGGGCTCTGCGGGGTTCTCATCCGAAGCACGCTGAGTGGGCTCAGAATCCGCACACCTTCTAGCTCGCCGCCATTGAGCATCATGCGCGCGAAGCGGGCGACATTCTCGGCTGTCGAGAAGAGACCGGCCTGGCCCGACACCCCTCCCATCATGCGGGTTGTTGGGTCGTGGACAACTCCTCGCAAGATTGTGCCGTCCGGTAGCTTTTCTGTGGGGGCTATACGGTTGCGCAATTCGCCCGGCGGAAGATACATGGTCTCGTGCATTCCGAGCGGATTGAAGATCCGTGTTTTCGCGAACTCGTTGATCGGGATCCCGCTCGTCCTTCGAACGATCTCTGCAAGCAGGATGAAATTGATATCGCTGTAGATGAATTTCGATCCAGGGGCGTCAATTGGTCGCTCGCGCAATGCCAGGCCGACGCCAGTCTCGTATCCGCTCCAGGCGGGTTCGAGGTCTAAAGTGGGTCGCAGTCCTGAATAATGTGTGAGCAGTTGCAGGACGGTGATGCGCGATTCATTTTGGAAGTCCGGCAGGTATTGTTGGACTTCGTCGTGCAGTCGGACCTGGCCCGCTTCGACTAAAATCATGATCGATGGCGCGGTAGCCATCACTTTGGTAAGGGAAGCACAATCGAAAATCGTGTCTTGTGTCATCACCTCCCGCTCTGGCTCGAGACTTCGAGCGCCATAGCTGGAGAAATGCAGCTGCTGGCCGCGTGATTCGATCCATGCGACTGCTCCGGGAGTCTGGCCGTCCGCGATCGCTTCATTGATCGCCGTATCGAGGTTTTCCGCTCCGGGCCAGTCGGCTTGGAGTGTTGGAATGCAGGCAAGTGCGACGATGATTCCATAAGCCGACCAGTGCAAGCGCAGGGCCCGAGTTCCAGAGCGGGGAACGAAGTGATGCCGCACGCCTCAATCGTATCAATTGATTCGAAGGCTGTATCCGAAACATTAGGTAGGTCATTCGAGATGCTGCGACGGAATCGGTTCTCAATGCCTGCATTTCCTAACAGACCTGCCTTTGAAGGCATATGAATCAACCGGGCTTGGAGGGGCGGCCCTGCACATGGGCAGCGGTCTATGCAATCCTCCGCTCGTGGCATACTGGAAACTCAGGTTCCAGACACGACACTCCGGCTCCGCCGCTGATTTCTGGTAACCCCAATTGACCGCCCTCGCGCATGGTGGGGTATTCCGCCTACTGCAATGCTAGATCGCGCCCATTTGCGCCAGAACTTCGCGGAGATCGAAACTCGGCTTGCCGACCGTGTGGATGTTGGAATCCTCAACGAGTTTGCCGATACCGACTTGAAGCGTCGCGTCGCCGTTACCGAGATCCAAGCCTTGCAGGAAAAGCGCAACGCATTGAGCGCTCGGGTCGCAGAGGCCAGGAGGGCTGGCGAGGACGCTTTGGATATCGTCAGGGAGGCGCGGAGCGTCCACGCGGAAATCCACGAGCAAGAGGCATCTGTCAACGCTCTTGACGAAGCGATGGATTCGGTCTTGAGCCGGATTCCGAACCTGCCGCATGAGACGGTACCCCCGGGTTCGGATGAGTCAGCGAACATTGAGATCGACCGCTGGGGCAACAAGCCCGAATTTTCGTTCCGGCCCAAGCCGCACTGGGATCTTGGGGTGGATCTGGGAATTGTGGACTTCGAACGGGCGACCAAGCTGGCAGGCTCTCGCTTTGCCGTTTACGTGGATGCAGGCGCGAAGCTCGAGCGCGCCTTGATGAACTTTATGCTCGACACGCATACGCGGGAACACGGCTACACCGAAATCCTGCCGCCGTTCGTTGCTAACTCGAAGTGCCTTTACGGCACCGGGCAGCTTCCGAAGTTCGCAGATGACCTGTTCAAGCTGGAGGGCACGGACTATTGGCTCGTGCCGACAGCTGAGGTCCCGCTGACGAACCTGTACGCTGGCGAGACCCTGTCCGCCGATGAGTTGCCGATCCTGCTTACGGGATTCACGCCTTGCTTTCGCAGCGAGGCCGGCTCCTACGGTCGCGATGTGCGAGGCGTCATTCGGCAACACCAGTTCCAGAAGGTGGAACTGGTCCAGATCGTGAAGCCCGAGGACAGCTACGACGCGCTAGAGCGGCTGACGCTTGACGCCGAACACATTCTCCGGAGCCTCGGCCTTCCATATCGCAAGATGCTGCTTTCCAGTGGGGACATGGGCTTCAGTGCTGCCAAGACCTATGACCTGGAGGTCTGGCTGCCCGGTCTAGGGGAGTTCAAGGAGATCTCGTCCTGCAGCAACTTCGAGGCCTTCCAAGCGCGCAGGACCGGGATCCGCTGCCGGCGCTCGCCCGGACGCAAGGGCAAAGCGGAATTCGTTCACACGTTAAACGGAAGCGGTCTCGCGATCGGGCGCACCTGGCTAGCCATCATCGAGAACTACCAGCAGGCCGACGGCGGAGTCTTGCTCCCGGCCGTGCTGCAACCGTATCTTCGCGCGGAGCGGATCGCCCCTGGAGGCAAACTTGTCTAGTGCCCTCGCCGCTCTAGGTCGCGGTCATTCGTAGCGGCCCCTCCGATCGTTCCACCTCACCCGCCAAATGTCGGCGAACGCCCTTAGGCCGCCGTATAGAGTCACGGAAGAATCGGCGTCGTTGTTCCACTGGACAGCAATCTCGGCAACCGCAAAGCCGAGTTTCCGAGCGAGGTACAGCTGCTCGACATCGAATCCGAATCCGGCCAGGCGCTGCTTGGCGGCGATCTGCCTCGCCGCGTTGCGGCTGAACAGCTTGAAGCCGCATTGCGTGTCCGCGATCGGCAGGCCGGTCAGCAAGCGAACGTTCAGGTTGAAGACCCGCCCGAGCGCTTCTCGGTAAAGCGGCTGATGGTCTCCGATCAGGGAACGGTCCAGGGCTCGCGAGCCGATTGTGACGTCGCAGCTGCCCGCGTCGGCCGCCGCCATCAGACGATCCAGTTCCTCGATCGGAGTCGAGAGGTCCGCGTCAGAACACAGCAGCCAGTCGTAGCGCGCCTCCAGCATTCCTCGGCGCACGCTGTAGCCTTTCCCGCAGTTGCCGGAGTTCGCGACCACTCTCAGTTCTCCCCCACCGGCGCGGATCGCGCGGCTCTCAGACCTTGCCGCCTCCGCGGTACGGTCCTGCGACCCGTCATCGACCACGATCACTTCGACTGGGTCGAAAACCGCGTTCTCCAGAAACCGACCGACCGACCGGAGCGTCGCCGGAATGCGGCTCGCTTCGTTGTAGGCGGGAATGACTAGGCTCAGCGACGGCACGGCAGTGGCCACCCGGGGTGGCTCCGACAACAACGGGTCAAATCTGGATCGCGGAATCCTTCAGTTTGGCGTAGTACGGGCGGCACTCTTCCAACAGCGGCCTGAGCTGTTCGGGAAACGGCCCGCGCTTGGGCCGGTAGGGCTCAAAGCCCGTTGAGCGATGCACGTTGCCGTACCACCGCGGTGCCCAGACACCGTCGAATCGCTTCGGCCCGGCGGGCCAGCTAAGCATTGCGTGCTCGAAATCAAGCCCGAGCTTGTTGCAGAGAACGTTTAGGCTGAGTCGAGGGTCGCGGAGCAAGTTGGTCGATTCGAGGACGATGGGTGTCTGCCCCCAGTCTCGCAACATTGACAGGAGTTCGCACTGCCTGGCAAACCCGGTGTCTCGCAGGGTCGGTGATTCGATTTGCTTCTGCAAGGACGGCAGCATTTGCTCCGGATCGCGGGTCAGGAAGATATTGCGGGTTTGCTGCATGAAGCTCAAGTCAAGGTCGACGAGATGATGCGCCATTTGCTTGAAGAACACGACGGGAGCCGTTCGCGGTCCCAGGATCTGCTCCCTGACGACGCGCTCGCCGTCTTGGTCCTGCGCAGCTAGGCAAGCTTCGCGCAGCGGATGCGGCGCTCCAGTGACTCGAAGGAAATGGGCGTACAGCGGCTCATCGACGGCCTCCGTGTCGCTCCGCTGGCTGAACGAGTACAGCAAGGCTGTCGAGATGTTCCGCGGACCGGACCAGAGGCAAATCCGCATCATGGAGTGGGTCATTTGAATCCACGTCGGTGGCGTTTCCCGCCGTAGTCGCCGGAACGGCTCAGGCAGGTGCCGCAGGCCGGGTGCCTGCGGCACCTGCCGTCCATTCTGGCACGGGATGGTCTCTCGGGCTCGTCTGCCAGGCAGGTCTCCCGATTCGTCGTAGCAGGTGCTTTGCAATGATGGGGGCATGGCGGACGCGCGCGACCCAAGTCCCGGGAATCCGATCAAACCTGGCACGGTCAATGCGCCTGAATTCCCGGCCGGTCTGAGTTGGCTCAACACGGATGCCCCGCTGTCGATCCGCCAACTGCGCGGGAAAGTGGTATTGCTCGACTTTTGGACGTACTGCTGCATCAATTGCATGCATGTCCTTGAAGATCTGAAACGGCTCGAGAGGAAGTACAGCGACGAACTGGTTGTGATTGGTGTTCATTCCGCAAAGTTCGATGCCGAGAAGGACACGGACAGAATCCGGCAGGCCGTTTTGCGGTATGGGATTGAGCACCCCGTGATCAACGACCGGGACATGCTCGTCTGGCAATCGTATTCCGTTCGCGCGTGGCCAAGCGTCCTGCTAGTCGACCCGCGCGGCAAGGTGTTCGGATCCCACTCTGGCGAACAGGTGTATGACCTGTTTGACCAAGTGATTGCACAAATGATCGAGCACTACGACTCGCTCGGCGAACTGCGCCGAGGGCCCGTCGAGACGGGGCTCGAAGCGAGGCAAGTGCCGGATTCAGTGCTTTCCTACCCGGGCAAGTTGCTGGCTGATGAGGACGGGGGCCGGCTTTTCATTGCCGACACCAATCACCACCGCATTGTCGTCGCCTCGCTTGACGACGGGGCTGTTCTAGACGTGATTGGCAGCGGGATGCCGGGGCTCGCGGACGGGGGGGCTCGGGAAGCTAGGTTCTTGGGGCCACAAGGGATGGCTCGGGCCGGGGAATTGCTGTTCGTCGCCGATACGGGAAACCACGCGATCCGCCTGGTGGACCTGTCGGAAGGCTCGGTGACAACGGTTGTCGGAGACGGCCAGCAGGATACCGACTGGACCGGATCCCCTGGGCCGCTAGAAGGTCGCCGGCTTAATTCTCCTTGGGATCTCGAACTCGCGCACGGTGTGCTGTTCGTGGCGATGGCTGGGAGCCATCAGATCGTTGGAATCGATCTCGAAGGCGGCTATGTCGCCGTTCATGCCGGGAGTGGCCGGGAAGACCACAGCGACGGTCCGCTGTTGGCGGCGGCGCTCGCTCAACCCAGTGGCCTGACCACCGATGGAGAGTGCCTGTTCGTTGCCGATAGCGAGATCAGTTCGATTCGGGCGGTATCGCTGGACCCTCGGGGCGGCCATGTTCGCACGGTCGTCGGCCAGGGGCTCTTCGACTTCGGAGACGTAGACGGGGCTCGCGCGGACGTGCGGCTGCAGCACCCACTAGGCGTTGCATTCGTTGACGGCACGGTCTACGTGGCGGATACCTACAACAACAAGATCAAGTCCATCTCCCTGCCTGCATGCCGAGCCAGCACCCTGGCAGGCAGCGGCTTGCCTGGGTATCGGGACGGCCTCTCGGTGGAGTCTCGGTTCAACGAGCCGGCGGGAATCACCCATGCTAGGGGAACGCTCTACGTTGCCGACACGAACAATCACTCGATCCGGGCCGTGGACATCGAGACCGGAGTGGTCTCGGCCTGGCCGTTGCGCGATATCGCCCAGCTAGCCCCTCCAGCCGTCGAGACCGAGCAACTTCCTGAGGCCGTGGTTCGCGCCGGCCCCGTCAAGATTCGAGTACGGATCGATCTCCCGGATGGCCACTCCTTCAGTCCGGACGCAGACTCCGGCATAGCGATTCGGTGCGATCAGCGGACGTTTCCAGCGGAGTTTCGAAATGGAGTGGCCGAGACGGTTCTCGATCTCTCCTGCGATCAACTGGTGCGCATCGAAACAGTGGCGTACTATTGCAGCGCCGGGAGCGGAGCCTGCCTCTGCTACAGGGTAGTGGTGATTTTGCCGCTGCGAATCGATCCCGGGGGTGAGAGCGAAGTCGATGTGCGCCTACAGCCCCTCGCTTACTGATGTCATGCCGCCGGCGGCCGAGGAGGCGCTACTCCTCGGCCGGGTCAAATGTGCCGATTGGTTCCACGAGGCTCAAGTCCATGCCAGTCGAGCGCTGACAGTTCGCCAGCAATTCATCGAGCGCGATTCCAACGCGATCGACTTCTTCCTCCGGGATTCCAAAGCCGCACGATTTGTTGACGGCCTTCCAATCCCTCGCCTGATTCGATTTGGATTCCTGGGGCATCGGAGTGTCCGGATCCTATGTTAGTATTTTGCAATCAGGCAGTTTAGACATGCAGGAAACGCTCGCACGGACTTTCAAGGTCACGGTAGCGCACGGCAAGCCGGACGCGATCCTGACAAAGGAGTCGGGGACCTACGCTCCGATTTCCTCTTCTGAGTTGGAACGGCGGGTCGTCCGCTTGCACATGGCTCTAAGCGCGGCTGGCATCCACAGGGGCGACAAGGTCGCACTGCTGTCGGAGAACCGGTGGGAATGGGCTGTGTCCGATTTCGCAATGATGACCTCCGGGATCGTCAGCGTCCCCATCTATCCAACGCTGCCGGCTGAGCAAATCCGCTATCTGCTGGACCACTCCGAGTCCAAGGCTGTGCTTTGCTCCACGGCTGAGCAACTCGCCAAGGTCCAAGGGATCCGAGGCCAGTTGCCCGCACTTGGCCTAGTGGCGGTCTTCGATTCGGTCCAGGCCGAGGGCGTGGTTGGTCTCGACTCCCTGATCGGAGAGGGCGACCCGACCCCCGAAGAGCAAGAGAGGTTTGACGCCGCCGTCAATTCCGTTGAACCGGGCAGCTTGGCGAGCATCATTTACACATCGGGGACGACCGGCGTGCCCAAGGGGGTGATGCTCTCCCACTACAACATGGCCTCCAACATCCGGGACTCGTTGCTCAAGGTCGGGGTGGAGGACGTAGCGCTTTCGTTCTTGCCGCTGTGCCATGTCGCCGAACGGCTTGCGGACTATGCCTACTTCGATTCGGGTGCGACTGTTGCCTATGCCGAGTCGATCGAGACAGTGGCCGTTAACATGGGTGAGGTTCGCCCTACGTTCGCCCTTGGCGTGCCCCGATTCTTCGAGAAGGTCTATGGCCGGGTCATGGCGGCGATGACAGCGGCATCGCCCCTGCGACGCAAGATCTTCGAGTGGGCGGTCGGCGTCGGTACCGCCGCGACGCCCTACCAGTTGGACGGCAAGCCGTTGCCATTGCTGCTGAAACTCAAGCACCAACTGGCTGACAAGCTCGTGTTTCACAAGCTTCGGGGGCGACTCGGGGGCCGCATCAGAATGTTCGTGTCGGGCGCCGCGCCCTTGCCACGCCATCTCGCCGAGTTCTTCTATGCGTTGGGCTTACCCATCTGTGAAGCCTACGGCCTGACCGAGACCTCGCCGCTCGTTTCGATCAACACGCTGGAGAACATGAGGTTGGGGACCGTTGGTCAGATCATTCCCAACGTGGAAGTTCGGATTGCCGGCGACGGGGAGATACTCGTGCGCGGTCCCAACATCATGCAGGGTTACTACAAGATGGAGCAGCAAACGGCCGAGGTGATGGATGGCGACTGGTTCCATACCGGCGACATTGGCGAGTTCGATGACGACGGCTACCTATCGATCACCGACCGCAAGAAGGACATGTTCAAGACCTCCGGCGGCAAGTACGTCGTCCCTGCACCGATCGAAAACCTTCTGAAGCGGAGTCCATTGGTCGAGACCGCTGTAGTCATTGCAGACCAGCGCAACTTCCCGAGCGCGTTGATCGTGCCTGACTTCGCTGCCCTGCGGGCTTGGGCGGAATCGCAAGGGATTGAGTGCTCCAGCAACCAAGAATATTGCGCGAATGACCGGGTTGCGGAGCGGGTTATGGCCGAAGTCTCAGAGCTTTGCAGCGATTTGGCGCAATTCGAGCGGATCAAGAAGATCGCTCTGATCGGGGCCGACTTCTCGATTGACGGTGGCGAGCTGACCCCGACGATGAAGGTGCGGCGACGCCAGGTGAACGAGAAGTACAAGAAGCAGATCGAGGAGCTCTACAGGTAACGATGTGTGGTTCCCTCAGGTCTGAGATAAAGGGACCTGGCATGGAATTGGTTTTATCTCCCGGCCGGATTGCCCGACAGGCCGCCGCGCTGGCGCTGTTGATCGGGACGACGCTGCTGGCCCAGGACTCCTTCCCGCTGCGCGCGGTGGAGTTTGAAGGCAACCGCAGCTTCACGGGCGAGCAATTGATGCCGGTCACCGGTCTCGAAATCGGCCGGCTGGTCGGCAAGAAGGACTTCGATCTCGCCTTGCGGCGACTCAACGAGACCGGCTTCTTCGAGCATCTGCAATATGGCTTCAAGCCGCAAGGTGACGGCTACAAGCTGACCATCGCGCTACAAGAAGTGGAGGAGTTCTTCCCCGTTCGTCTAGAGGGGTTCGATGTGCCATCCGAGACCGTCGCTCAAGTCTTGCGGGAAAGCCTGCCGCTCTTTACAGGATTGATGCCTGGCCGCGGCCCAGCGGTTCGTGCCATGGTGGGCGTCCTGCAAGGCTGGTGGGCCGAGCGCGGAGGTGGCGAGGAAGTGGTCGCTAACGTCGTGCCCACTATCGATTCCGGCTTCGAGATGCTGGTTGGCCCCGAGCGCGAGACTAACAGCATCGCGTTTGTCCGCTTCAACAACACCGGGGATGTTGAAGGCCTGGAGTTGCAGAGGGTCTTTAGCCAATCCGCGGTCGGCGAACTGTACTCCGAGGCTCGGCTCAAGGAACTGCTGCACTACAATGCACGTCCCTTCTACACGGAACTAGGCTATTTGAACGTCACGTTCTGTCCTTGCGAGGCGACGCCGGATCCAGACACCGCAGGCCTGCTGGTCGATGTTCACGTGGAGCAGGGCGAGGTCTATGTGTTTGGCGATGCGGCCTGGCCCGAGCCGCTTCCGATCGATCCCGAGAGACTGCAGAAGCTAGATCAGATCCAGCCGGGCCAGGTGGCCAACATGAAGGCGGCCTATGACACGATGGCGGCGATCGCCCAGAGTATGCAGCGGCAAGGCTACATGAAGGCCCATGCCACGTTCGACGAGCGAATCGACCACGAGACTCGTCGCGTGCATCTCGACATCGCAATCGAGGCGGGTGTGCAGTTCGTGTTCTCGCGACTCATCATCAAGGGCCTTGACATTCTTTCCGAGCCGACGATTCGCAAGCGGTGGGGCATGCAGCCGGGCGCTCCGTTTGACGTCAGGTATCCGGCATACTTCCTCGACCGGGTCAAGGCCGAAGCCATGTTCGAGAACCTAAGACGCACCAATTGGAGCATTCAGACCGACGATGCCACCGGTCGTGTGAATGTGACCCTATTCTTCTCAGGGCTCGCGGCTGAGAAGGCTCGGGATACGCAGGACGACGCCGTCAGGCCGCCATTTGACTAGGCGCGCGCCTTGTACAGAGCAAGTCGGTAGATCACCGCACGGGCCGGAATCAACGGGTTATACAGCACGGTTGCTGCCTGGCCCGCTCTCAGGTCCGGGTCACGCTCCGTCCCGTTGAGGGTTTGCCGCTTTCCGTCGATGTCGTAGTTCACTCGAAACGAGCGAACCCCGCCCCGGCGGCGAACATCCGCGGTGAAGCCCGAGACCGGGGTGCCTTGCACCACCAGCCGCCGGTGCAGGCGGCGCTGAGCCTCGGCGAAACCCGCTGCGGCGAGGAGCAGCCCGCCTATGAAGAAGACGAACCCTGTGGAAACGGGGGAGGTCAGCTCGGGCAGGTAGTGGATTTCAGGGTTGCCCGGGAGATATAAGACCTCCGTCGCGGTTCCTTCGGGCAGGTGTTCGAAGACGCGGGGGGGAACGGTTCGACTGATTCGGATCGGAATCCCGGACTGTGTAGTGAAACCATAGCCGACGAAGTAAAGCGTGTCCCCATTGTCGAGAAGCCTCTCATCACGGGAATGCACCGTCGCTGTTGACCGAGCGCCGCCTGATTCCAGCCGGCTCTTCGTGGGCGGGGGCGCAAGCCGCCCAAAATGCTGGTGCGCGAGCGAAGCGAAAACCGCTAGCGCTACCATCCAGACGGTGACAATGGATTTGCCGCGGTTGGTCAGAGCGACCCTGCGCGGAGTCGGGCTGCGGAGTTCGGGCTCGATGCTGGCCGAGAGGCTGGCAACCTGTCGAACCTGGGCATCCTCGGCTCCCGACAGCGGATCGGGCTGGTAGGCGTCGAGCCCCTTCCGCAAGGCAAGCGAGCCGGCGGCGATCAGCCCTATGCCGGTCCAGAGGATCGCGCCCCCCGCGGGCAGCGATATCACGATTGCAAATCCGCCGGAGACGGCCAGCGAGGCACCCGCGGCGAACCACACCTTGCTGGACGGGCTAACCGGCATCCTAGGGATTCAGTGTAGCCTCCGGTGGCGACGGATTTGCGGCTCCCGAGGATGTCCACCTTCCGATGGCCTGGCATATCCGGGCTGATTGGGTCGGACTAACGCAACGGCTCTGTGGTGGAATGGTGTTGCTATGACGAACTCAGTACTCAGATGGCGCATCGCTTGGATCTCGGCGTTGCTGGCCCTATGGGCCTGCGCTCTGCCGGATGCTAGCCACGCCCAGACCAATCCGGATCGCTGGGAACAGGCGATTCGCGCATTTGAGGAGAGTGACAGAACCAACCCTCCCGTCCAAGGAGGGATAGTGTTCTTGGGAAGCTCGAGTTTCCGCCGCTGGGATTTGGAGAAGTCATTCCCTGGCAAGGGGCTGATCAATCGCGGCTTTGGAGGGTCGCAGATGGCGGATGCGTTGCGGTATCTCGACCGAATCGCCTTGCCGCTCAAGCCGCGAGTTCTGTTTCTTTACGAAGGCGACAACGACCTCGGCAGCGGCAAGACACCCGAAACGGTTGAGAGTGAGTTTCGTGAACTGGTCGCACGGGTTCACGCTGCAGTCCCGACGGCGAAGATCGTATTCGTCGGCATCAAGCCCAGCATCCGCCGCTGGAACCTGATTGCGTCGATTCGCGACGCGAACGCAAGGGTTCGGGCGGTTACCGAATCCAACGACCTGCTTGAGTTCATCGATGTCGACGCGCCGCTGATCGGGGGCAATGGCGAGCCCCGGCCCGATCTGTTCGTCGATGACGGGTTGCATCTCAACGATGCGGGCTATGCAATCTGGGCTGAACTCGTCGCCCCGCACCTGGAGTGATGGACGCGGATATCGCTGAGGAGTACTGCGAAGCGGCGCTCCCGGTCCCCCTCAACCAGACATTCACCTACGCAGTGCCCAGGGGGCTGCGTGGTCGGGTGCGAGCGGGGTGCCGAGTGGAGGCCGCGTTTGGTCGGCGTGTGCTGACCGGAATCGTCCTGAGCGTTCACGGTGACAGGCCTGGTTTCTCCGTTCGCCCAGTCAAGAAATTGCTTGACGACACTCCGGCCTTGACTGCCGAGTTGATCGAACTCGGAGCGTGGGTCGCCGAGTACTACTGCACGCCAATCGGCGAAGTGCTCCGGTCAATGCTGCCATTGAAAGGGGAAACGCGATCGAAGCAGATTGTCACGCTCACACCGACTGGCCGCAGCCTCGCGGAAGGGGCGCTGATTCCGGTCGGAGTCGAGGCCCAGGTGCTCGAATCTCTTCGGCGGAAGCCGCTGACTCTCAACTACTTGGTGCATAAGCACGCTGGCGCGGCAAAAGTGATTTCGCGGCTTCGGGAGCGTGCCCTGATTACCGTCGAGAACGTGATCGAAGCGCGGGACCCGACGCTGGCAAGAGGCGCTGTGCTGACGGTGCGGTCCGCGCCTGACAGCGTCACACCGTCGAGGGCAACCGGCACTGAGCAATGGCTACTTGAATACTTGAGGCGAAATCCAGGCAGCCATGACCTTCGGGCCCTGGCAGTGCATCGGGGCGACGTCGTCCGAGCCGCTCGGAGGCTTGCAAGGGTCGGAGCGCTGCGCCTCGAAATCGAGCGCGCCAAGCGAGAGGCGGCCAAGAGCATCGATCGGCTGAAGCTGAGTCACTCCCAGCAGCGAGCCTTGGATGCGATCGTATCGGTCCTTCGGCAAGCACGCTACCAGACCTTCCTGCTGCATGGTGTCACGGGGTCCGGCAAGACCGAAGTGTACTTGCGAGCGACGGAAGAGGCTCTGGCGCTGGGGCGAGCGACGCTGCTGCTTGTGCCTGAGATTGCACTGACCCCTGCTCTGGCTTCGCAGTTTTTTGGCCGATTCGGGGACCGTGTCGCTGTATTGCACAGTGCTCTCAGCGATGCGCAACGTTCCGATCAGTGGAGGCAGATCCGTCTTGGCCATGCCCGTGTCGTGCTTGGCACCCGCAGCGCAGTGTTTGCGCCGGTCGAAGCGTTGGGGCTAGTGATCGTTGACGAAGAGCACGATGGAAGCTACAAGCAAGCTGACGCCCCGCGATACAACGCCCGCGATGTGGCTATCGTACGGGGCCGTGCCTCGTGCGCGGCAGTCGTGCTTGGATCAGCCACCCCGGGACTTGAGACACGTTTCAACGCCGAGACTTGCAAGTACACGCTTCTGGAAATGCCGACGCGCGTCATGGAGCGGCCGCTTCCGACAGTCCGGACTGTCGACATGCGCCAAGAGTTTGCCGAGACAGGTCAGACCCCGCTGTTTTCGAGAGAGCTTGCGACGTCGGTCCGGGCCTGTCTGAACCGTGGCGAGCAGGGGATGATCTTGCTCAACCGCAGGGGGTATTCGACCCACGTGCTTTGCCGGTCCTGCGGTGAGAGGGCCGAGTGCCGGAACTGCTCAGTGACACTGACGTATCACCGCAGCGACAGACGCCTGCTTTGCCACTACTGCGATCACTCCGAGCCCGTCCCGACTCGCTGTGCCGCTTGCAATCGGGAGTACCTGCACTTTCACGGGAGCGGTTCCGAAAAGGTGGAGGAAGAGCTGAACAGGAATTTTCCGGAAGCGTCGATCGCCCGATTGGACCGGGACACGGTCAAGGCCCGCGATTCCTACGAAACGATCCTGAATTCGTTTCGCGAGGGTGCGTGCAACCTGCTCGTGGGCACGCAGATGATCGCAAAGGGCCACGATATCCCGAACGTAACCCTGGTGTGTGTCGTTGACGCGGACATCGGCTTGGGACGGCCTGACTTTCGGGCAGCGGAACGGACCTTCCAGCTGCTAACGCAGGTTGCGGGCAGGGCCGGGCGAGGCGAGAAGCCCGGTCAAGTGCTCATTCAGACGATGAATCCTGATCACTACGCGATCAAGCTGGCCAGCAGTCAGGACTATGAAGCCTTCTACCAGCACGAGACGAAGTTCCGCAAAGCGTTCTTGTATCCACCATTCGCGGCGATGGCCTCCATTCTTGTTCGCAGTCGCAATCTCTCGGAAGCGGTCTCAATGAGCAACAGCCTTGGCAAGCACCTTAGTCCCGCTCCCGCTGACCTACGATTGATCGGACCGGCTTCCGCTCCCATGGCTAAGCTACGCACAGAGTATCGTTTTCAATTCCTGATTAAGGCCTGGAATCGCAAGTCCGTCGCGCAGTTGCTGGGTAAGGCGCAGAGCTTTGCTGCCGAGCGCAAATGGCCCGCTACGGCTCTGACGATCGATGTGGATCCGGTCGATTTTCTTTAGCCGCTTAGCTCTGCTGCCAGCACCTTGGTCGGCGATGACCAAAACGGTGTGCCGCTGACTCGTCGGTGCATCTTGGCATCGGTGTCGAAGCCGGTGTCCCGCATAGAGGCCGGATGGCGTGGCTCCGAGCGAAGTGCCTTGGTTGAGACGCGTGTTCGAACGAGCAGCATTGTCTCCTCGCCGCGGTTCGATGTCCGCCGCCGAGTTGGGGAAAGCTCGAGCGAAGGGCCGCGCACGGAAATTGGCCCTTCTCTACCTGGGCCCCAGGATCAGCGGCTGGCCTGCTGGTAGAGTCGCAAGTCGCGTACCGCCAGGTTGTGGTCCCGGAGCGTCGTCGAGAATGTGTGTCCCATCCGTGAACCGGGTGCGGCAACGAAAAACAAATAGTCACTCTTGGAGGGGCAGAAGGCGGCTTCGAGCGATTCGAATCCGGGATTCGCGATCGGGCCCGGGGGCAGGCCGCTATGGACGTACGTGTTGTAGGGGTGCGGGTCGCCGAGATCCGAGCGGTAGATCCGGCCGCGAAACCTTCCCTCCAGCACCAATCCGTAGATGATTGTCGGGTCGCATTGCATCAGCATTCCACGCCGCATGCGGTTGTGGAACACAGATGCCACAAGACTCCGCTCGCCGTCCCGAGCGGTTTCCTTCTCGATCATGGACGCCAGGACCAGAGCATCCCAGTCTTCAATGGCCGTGGATCTCCGTTTCCGTGCCTGGGCCAGCGCCCGTCGAAAGGAAGCGATCATGGCGTCGAGGAGGTCTTCGGCCGTGGGTGTCTTGGCCAGGTGGTAGGTATCGGGAAAAAGGCAGCCTTCGAGCGTCTCTGCTTGAGGCAGTATGTCCTTCACCCTTGTTGGATCTGCCGTCAGCGCCAAAAATTCCTCGCGGGTCGCCAGTCCGGCGGATGCGACTGCTTCGGCGGTGTCGAAGCGGTTCAATCCCTCACGAATCGTCAGAGGGTACAGGAGAACCGATCCGGAGGCCAGAGTGTCGAACGCCTCCGCCACCGGCACTGGCTTCTCGAAGAGATACTCTCCTGCGTGCAGCGTTATTTCACGGTTCGTGGCCCGTTTCCAAAGGAAAGCCCACTTGGATGAGATGACTCCTCGGGACTGCAGGACCTCGGCGATCTCGTGGGATCTCGACCCGCGGGGGATCTCGATGAGCACCGGCTCGGAAAACGGCTCGCGCGCGCCGTCCCCGTCGCAACCCGTCAAGAGCGCTAGAGCGAGAACTGCACCGCGGCTAAGCCTTGTTTGCCTCAAGATAGCTCTCCAATAGGAGGATCGCAGCCATGCGGTCGGTCGCACCGCGATCCCTCGACGAGGAGTTGATCAACTCTCCGGCCGTCCAGCTCGTTAGTCGTTCGTCCCAGAGGCGCACTTGTACTCCCGCATGCTTCGCCAGGCGCCGCGCAAAGCGACTCGCGTGCCTGGAGGACTTGCTCTCGGTCCCGTCAAGGTGCAGTGGGTTGCCGACGACGACAGTGTCGATTCCACGATCCTGGATCACCCCTGCCAGTGCATCAAGGTCGCGCTGGATATTCTTCCGCTCGAGCGTTGGCAAGCCATGCGCGGCGATGCCCAGTTCATCGCTCACAGCGATCCCAATCCGCCGCATGCCCCAGTCCAGCGCCATCACACGCATGTATCTTGGCTCCTAGTTCGTTGGCCTGGTGGTCTGAGGCTGCGTGCGCCGCATGCCTTCGATTGTCCGGTCCCATGGCTGGGCCGGAAGCGGATCGTATTGGGGCCGGGCATCTCGTTTCGGTAGGGACTCGGCCACTGCGCGCAACTTCTTCAGCGCCGCGACGTGCTGTGGCGATGAGCTGTTCAGGAGGTTGTTCGTTTCCCCCGGGTCCAGCTCGAGGTCGTGCAAGCTCCGCACTTCCCCATCATGAACCTGGACCTTGTAGCGCTTGTCTCGAATGCTGCGAGGCGCGTAGTCGAGAACGCCTCTCACGCCCTGCTCGTCCAGAGTGCCGGCCCCGGCTCCCATTGCGAGGATCCAGTCCCGCGGGCCGGTCCGCTCCTGTCCGAGCACCACTCTGGCAATCGACTTGCCATCCAGGTCAACACCTTGGGGTAAGGGCGCTCCGCTCAATTCACAAAACGTCGGCAGCAAATCGGAGAAGTCTGTCAATTCGTCCGTCTCGACACCTGCCGGAACCAAGCCCGGGCCGTTGACGATGAACGGCTGGCGGGGCCCGTTCTCCGTCAGCTGGCCTTTGCCGCCCCGCAGGGGGCGACCGTCCAGACTGCCTTGAATACCGCGCGAGGTCCCATTGTCGGTGGTGAAGAACACGATGGTGTTGTCGCGCACTCCGGCGTCATCGAACGCCTTGACTAGTTGCCCAACGAGGTAGTCCGTGTACCGGACCATCGCCCTGTGCTTCTCTAGCGAGGTTTCTGCGAAGGGTTCATGGGGGGTGCGGACAAGGGGGCCGTGCGTGAGAGCGAGCGGGTAGTACAGGAGCATGGGCCGGTCGCGATTGCGATGGACGAAGTCAATGAGGAATTCGTTATAGATGTCCGGACCGAATCTCCCTTCGTATGTACGACTCTGCTCCTTGCTCGTGTACACGTAGGGATCCCAGTACCGCTCGTTGCTCGGAGGGTTGTCGCCCTCCCCACCCGTCCACATGGACCATTCGTCGAACCCGTGGCGGTCCAAGATGTCCGGTTGGACGCGGAAGTCGTTGATTTGCCACTTGCCCGCAATGGCGGTAGCGTAGCCTACGTCCCGCAATAGTCTCGCGAACGAGACGTTGTGCGCGGGGTCGAAATGGAAGCCCGCACCCCATCGAGGCACGTCCCAATGGTTGGTCCACCCGTGCCGGAATGGATACCGCCCGGTCAGTAGCGTGACGCGGGTAGGTGTGCACTGCGGCATGGAGTAGGCGTTGCGGAACAACATGCCGCCCTCGGCAAGCTTGTCGATGTTAGGCGTCTCGATACCCTCGCCGCCATAGCTCGAGATCCACTCTGGCCCGAGATCGTCCACCATGATCAGAACCAGATTCGGAGGAGCTGCCCAAGCGTGGGCCGCGATTAGGACCGGAACGATTCGCAACAGATACCGCATACCACAAGCGTAGTACCTTGCAGTCAACCGGTCGACCTGTTTCGCCCCGAACAACTGGTCTGGGGCCGGACGTTGGTTCGGGCTTTTCCGTATAGGATGCCCGGATGGGCCAAACTGGTAGAGCATGGACGGACTGTTCTCGTCTGAAGACCCCTCGATCTACGACATCCAAACGTCCGCCGAGGGTCCCGTAGGTCAGCTTCCGCTGACGCCTGCGATGCTCCGCACGCAGCCGAGCGGGAACATTTTCGGTTGGACCCAGAACGCGGGAATGGGCTGGAACCCTGCGCATCTGGGCCGCGACGAGTATCTGATCCTGAGCACGCAAGGGGGCATTCGTGCGGACGACGGATCGCCGGTAGCGCTCGGGTATCACACGGGTCACTTCGAGGTCGGGCTATTGATGCGTGAGGCCGCAATCGAGCTGCGCGATCGGGGAGCCATCCCGTTCGCCGGTTTCTGCAGCGATCCCTGCGATGGCCGCACGCAGGGAACGCCGGGCATGATGGATTCGCTGCCGTATCGAAATGACGCCGCGCAGGTGCTGCGCAGGCTGATCCGGTCCCTGCCGACCCGTCGAGGCGTGCTCGGAGTCGCGACCTGCGACAAGGGTCTCCCGGCGATGATGATGGCGCTTGCGTCGATGCACGACCTGCCGTCCGTCCTGGTCCCGGGCGGGGTCACCCTGCCGTCTCGGACAGGAGAGGATGCTGGCAAGGTCCAGAGCATCGGCGCTCGATTTACCCACGGCGAACTCTCCCTCGAAGACGCCCGGGATTTCGGTTGCAAGGCCTGCGGATCCCCGGGCGGCGGGTGCCAGTTCCTTGGTACGGCTGCGACGGCTCAAGTTGTTGCAGAGGCGCTCGGATTGGCGCTGCCGCATACAGCGCTCGCTCCGTCCGGCCAGCAAGTTTGGAAGGATGCCGCGCGACGATCTGCCCGAGCTGTCGTGGCCCAGCACCTAGCGGGCATCTCGACTAAGGACATTCTTACGGAAGGCGCGCTCCGCAACGCCATGGTCGTCCACGCCGCTTTCGGGGGCTCGACGAACCTGCTTTTACACCTTCCTGCGATCGCATACTGCGCGGAACTGACCCGGCCTGGCGTCGACGACTGGGCCGCCGTGAATTCCCAGGTGGTCCGGTTGGTCGACGTGCTCCCGAACGGACCGGTCGGCCACCCGACCGTGCGGGTGTTCCTCGCCGGCGGTGTACCCGAGGTGATGCTCCATCTTCGCGAAATGGGCTTGCTCGACCTCGATGCGCTGACTGCTGCCGGAGTGCGGCTGGAACAGGTGCTCGATCAGTGGGCGGTCAGCGAGCGCCGGGCCGCATTCCGTGACCGGCTCCGCCAAGTCGACGGTGTGGACCCGGACGAAGTGATCTTCGCGCCTGTTGCGGCAAAACGCCGCGGGCTGACCAGCACAATCACGTTCTGTCGGGGCAACTTGGCGCCAGAGGGCTCGGTAGTGAAGAGCACCGCAATCGATCCGTCTGTGATCGATTCTGACGGCGTGTACCGCAAGCAGGGTCCCGCGAGAGTTTTTACTCGGGAGACGGATGCGATCGCGGCGCTCAAGGCCGGGGCGGTTCACTCGGGTGACATCATGGCGCTGATTTGCTGTGGGCCACTTGGCTCCGGCATGGAGGAGATCTACCAGATCACCTCAGCTCTGAAGCACGTTTCCTATGGAGGCGAGATCGCCGTCGTCACGGATGCGCGCTTCTCGGGAGTTTCCACCGGCGCCTGTATTGGACACATCGGACCAGAGGCGCTAGCGGGCGGGCCGATCGGCAAGCTACTTGACGGGGATGTGCTGAGGATCGAAATCGATTGCAATCGGCTTCGGGGCACCCTGGACCTAGTTGGCGACGCAGGTCGCTCTTACAGTGCCGAGGAGGGCAGTCGGGTGCTTGCGGACCGAGCCCCCCGGAAGGATCTTTCGCCCCATCCGGACCTCCCGAACGACACGCGGCTGTGGGCTGCGCTGCAGGCATGCAGCGGAGGAACCTGGAAGGGATGCGTCTACGATGTGGACGCGATCGTGGCGGCGCTCGCGGGTCGCCCTAAGGGCGGATGACTGATCCGTCGCGCCTGCGCGTCGTACCCCAGCTATAGTCGAACGGCGTTTCGTAGCGGGAGTCAACATCGTACTTCGCGGCGAGTTGCTCATCGACTTCCATGCCCCAGCCCGGCGACTCGTTCGGAAAGAAGAACCCGTTTTCGAGCCGAGGGCAGCCTTGGAAGACCTCGTGGACGGAGTCCGGCCAGGTGCGCCCCTCCTGAATGCCGAAGTTATAGCAGCTCACATCCAAGGCGATGTTGGCGAGGTGGCCCACTGGGGAAGTGTCGCCCGGCCCGTGCCAAGCGGTGCGCACGCCGAACCACTCGCACAGGGCCGCTAGCTTACGGGCTGGCGTCAAGCCGCCTATCTGAGAGATGTGGACACGGATGAAGTCGATCAGCCGTTCCGCGATCAGTCCGGTGAACTCGTGGGGCGAGTTGAACAGTTCGCCCATCGCGATCGCGGTTGTTGTTTGCGACCGCATGTGCCGGAAGTAGCCGATTTGCTCTGGAGATACCGGATCCTCGATGAAGAACGGCCGGTATTCCTCGACACGCTTGAGCAACCACATCGCCTGCGCGTTGCTGATGCGCTCGTGGACATCATGCAGCAGTTCGATCTCCTCCCCGATGTTCTTGCGCATGTGCTCGAACAGCTTGGGAACGCTCAGAAGGTACGGTGTGGGCTCGTACATGCGCTCGTTGTGCGGCCCGCCGGAAGGCGCGCCAAGGAACCCGCCGGGATTGCTCCCGCTGGACCGGGCGCCGTAGTTGGCATTGCCCTGGATACCGACCTGGATCCGAATGTGGCGCACACCCTCTTCGATGTAGGCACGCGCATGGTCCTCGACTTCCTCCATGCTGGATCCTGACGCGTGGCGGTATACGTCTGCGCCGTTACGCGCCTTGCCTCCTAGCAGTGCGTACACCGGCATGTTAGCCCGCTTGCCCTTGATATCCCACAGGGCCTGGTCCACACCGCTCATCGCGTTATAGAGCACCGGGCCGTTCCGCCAGTACGAACTTACGTACATCGTCTGCCAGATGTCTTCGATTTGGTCCGGGTTCTTGCCCATGAGAAAAGGCCACAAGAACTCGTCAACGGCTGTGACGACAGCTTTCGCCCGTTGCGTGAAGGTGGCGCAGCCGTAGCCATGCAGGCCGGGCTCGTCGGTCTCGACCTTGACGATCACCGTCCGGGGAAGCCCGGGCGGTGCCGTCAGGATCGCCTTGACATCGGTGATCCGAAGTTCCGGGAGGCCGCGCCGAGCTTGGGTTTCTTGGGCCGTGGCCGAGGGGAGGGAAGGGGCCGGCAGGGTCGCGAGACCGGCGCCGGCGAGCCATTTGAGTGCGTTGCGTCGTTCCATATTGGCGACCCTATGGTCAACAATTCAGACCGGCCTTGCAAGCTGGGATATTTCCGAGTCGACACAGAAAGGCAGGCTGGAGGCGCGGAATCGAACGGTACTTTGACGGTTGGTAGGCGCGCCAGGACTCGAACCTGGGACCCTCTGCTTAGAAGGCAGATGCTCTATCCAACTGAGCTACGCGCCCGTCGCACTCTTATCGTAGGTCAAGCGTGGTTGTTCGAGCGGTGACCCGGCATGGCTGGGCAGGGGAGCAGTTCCCGATTGGGATCGAGCACGCTGCCTCCTGCGACTGGGAGCCCGGCGGCTGGATCGTGCCCCGGTTGCGTACGGTCGGGGCACTGGGATACGGCAGTCCCGCAGTTGCCTGAACACGTCGGAAGATAGGGTGCTGACCGGACGTGGGCGAATGGCTCACCTGGAGGGGCGCGCCTGCCAAGTCGGGTGATTCACGTGGGCTTGCGCCATGATCTCCTTGATTTCGCTGACGACATCGGGGTGGTTGCGAGCCACGTTGTATTTCTCCTGGAGATCCCTGGAGACGTCGTACAACTCGATCGGGCCGCTAAGCATTGGTTTTCGCACGCCCTTCCACTGGCGTAGCCGCACGGCCTGCGACGAGCCGCCTTCATAGAACTCCCAGTAGAGGTAGGCATGCTCCTGCTGTCTGTCCGGCTCGCCGAGCAGCGTCGGGGCGAAGCTGACAGAGTCCGTTCCGGCCGGAACTTCGGCACCCGCGAGTTCAGCGGTCGTGGCCATGAGATCGCCAAAGTACCCGATGTGATCCGACAGCTGCCCGGAACGGATGGTTCCCGGCCACCAGGCTAGGAACGGTACTCGAATGCCGCCTTCGTACAGGTCTCTCTTGATTCCGCGCAAGCTACCGGAAGGATTGAATCTGAGCAAGTCGTGCCCGGCTTCGTTATGCGGCCCATTGTCGGACGAGAACATGACGAGCGTGTTCTCATCAATGCCCAGCTCCGTCAGCTTATCCATCAGCCTGCCGATGTCCCGGTCCATGCGGGTGATCATGGCGGCCTGCCCTTTGTCTGGGTTCGGCCAGTCCTTTTCGGCATAGATGCCGTATTCGGGCACCTCGGCACCATCGCCGGTGCCTCGTGTGCCCTCGTTGTTGGCGTGGGGGATTGTGAGTGCGATGTAGAGGAAGAACGGGCTCTCTTCACGCTCCTCGATCCATTGCAGCGACTCTTCCATGACTAGGTCATGGGAGTATTCGTTGCGTTCCGTAGCCCAGCCCCCGCGAAAGCCGCCGTAGACCCGGTCCAGCCGTTGTACCGTGTTCCGCAATGGGTCCTTCACGAGGTCGCGCCACAGGAATTCCGGGTAGTAGTTGTGTGCGTGGACTTGGTTCAGGTAGCCGAAGAAGGTGTCGAAGCCCTGCTTCAGTGGATGCCCCTCGTTCTCAACTTCACCGAGGCCCCATTTGCCGAAGAGCGCCGTGTCGTAACTGGCCGATTTGGCGACTTCAGCCACGGTAACGTCGCTGTCCCGCAGGGATTGCGGCGACATATCCGGCCCTGGCGCGTTACCTCGTACGTGAGTGTGGCCCATGTGCTGGCCCGTCATGAGCACGCTGCGCGACGGGGCGCAGACCGTAGAGCCGGCGTAGAACTGGGTGAACCGGAGGCCCTCCGCCGCCATGCGGTCCAACTGCGGCGTCTGAATCACGGATTGCCCGTAGGATCCCAGGTCCCCGTAGCCGAGGTCGTCGGCGAGAACGAAGATCACGTTAGGGCGCTCCGCCCCCGACGAGACTTGCGCCGAGACGAACAGGAGGAGGGTAGCGGCGAACGCCCGGCGCAGATTCGTAGCTTGCATCGAATCTCCCAAGGGTACTCGATTTCAGTTCCGCTAGCAGAATCGAACCGTGTAGGTGACACCACCACCTCGTCTAGTATCCGGGGCAAGATTCTTGACGAATGACGAGTGATTCCGGTAGAGGCGGTCACCTGCATTGAAGACACGAACTGCTAGGTGCACCAATTGCGGCTGCACGAAAGGACAGGCCGCTCTCACGGTCCCGGACCTCGGTGTCCGACTCTCATTGGTGAGCATCTGCGTCTGCTCGCTTGCCACGATCCACTCCCTTCCGAACCGGACTTCCTTGGGCCGGAAGTCCAGACCGATTCTGCCGCTGCGTTAGTTCGATTTCCCGCAAGCCGCTGGCCACATTGTTCGTAGCCGACAGGAAAACGGAATTTGTGAATCCGCAATAGAAATCGTTCAGCTGGCCGCGAAAGCGAGCTCCGGCTGGCGCAACGAGATGTCCAGCTCGCTTCCGCGTGGAGGTCCCTTTGCAAGAATGGTCATTCGATGCCCGCGAGCAAGCCACTGCGTTTCTTGGTTACGAATGACGACGGCTTGAACGCCCCCGGCTTGGCCGCTCTACTGTCGGCGCTTCCAGACGGGGCCGAGGCAATCGTTGTTGCCCCGACGGAGGAGCGTTCCGGGTGCAGCCATCAAGTCACCACCGCACAGGGGTTCCGAATAACGCGCCACGAGGAGGGACGGTTCGCCGTGGATGCGTCTCCTGCCGACTGCGTCCGGGTTGCGGTTCATTCCTTCCGGGCAAAGTTTGACTGGGTGCTGGCCGGGATCAACCACGGTGCGAACCTAGGTGCCGACATCTACTACTCCGGGACAGTGGCCGCCGTCAGGGAGGCGGCCCTGCACGGGGTTCCGGCTATCGCGGTGTCGCACTATCGCGATCGGGTGCTGGGCCCGCAGGACTGGTACCGGGCGACCGGTTGGACGAGAAGCCTCCTTCCCCGGCTGCTTGATCGCCGCTTGGACCGAGGCGGGTACTGGAACGTCAATCTACCGAGCCTGCCCCTGGGGTCGGCCGATCCCGAAGTAGTCCGTTGCGAGGTTGATACCAGCCCGCTGCCGGTGGTGTTCGCTGTCGATGGTGACCGGTACAACTACGTCGGCCGGTACCACCGGCGAGGCCGCCAAGGCGGCCGAGACGTCGAGACTTGCTTCGGCGGCAAGATAGCGGTTTCGCTCCTGACGCTGCCGTAAGCAGTCGTGGCGCAAACGGCAACCTCTCGTGCCTGTTCGTGGGTGCCTGCACCGACGGGAACGGGCTCGAACGCGGCCTCGGACGGCCCACCGAGTCTCCTGGGCCGGTCACCGTGAGACAATACCGGCTAAATCACTTTGACGCGCGAACGGTTGGATCAACTCCTTGTCGAGCGGGGCTTCGTGGAATCCCGGCGGAAGGCGCAGGCCATGATTATGGCCGGCGAGGTGTTGATCGACGGGCAGAAAGCCAGCAAGCCGGGTAAGCAAACTTCAGCGAGCGCGAAAATCCGACTTGTTCGGCAGCGGCCGCGCTTCGTGAGCCGAGCCGGGCAGAAGCTTGACGCGGCAATCGACCGGTTCGGAATCGATGTTCGCGGGGCAGTATGCCTTGACATTGGGGCCTCGACGGGAGGATTCACGGACTGCCTGCTTCAGCGCGGCGCGGCGCGCGTCCACGCAGTGGATGTCGGTGTCGGTCAATTGGACTGGAGAGTGCGGCAGGACGAGCGGGTGATCGTCCGTGAGAAACTGAACGCGCGCTATTTGGGGGCGGAGGATCTCGGGGAGTCTGTCAGCTTCGCTGCGTGCGACGTCAGCTTCATTTCCGTCACAAGAATCCTGCCGCGCCTCGCTCACGTCCTGCGGCCGAGCGCGCAAGCCGTGATCCTTGCCAAGCCTCAGTTCGAAGTCGGCAAGGGCGAAGTGGGCAAGGGGGGGATCGTGCGCGATCCCGACAAGCACAGGGAAGTTGTCGCCAAAGTGGGCGAGGCTATGAAGATGAGCGGTTTCGCTACCGTGGACTGGATGGAGAGCCCGGTCACCGGCGCTGGCGGGAACTTGGAGTTCTTGATGTACGGGGCGGGCTGGAACCCGCTTTGCGGGCGGTCATGACAGTTCGACGGATCGGCATCGTCAGCAAGCCAGGCCGGGAGGACATTCCGGACCTTCTCAGGATTGTCCAGCACTGGTGCGATGAGCGCGGGATTGAGTGCGTTCTCGATCCATGCTCGGCAGAGTACCTCGGAAGGGAGGACGCGGTAACGCGGGAGGACCTGCCCCCGGGGTGCGACCTCGTGGTTGTCCTGGGTGGCGACGGAACCCTGCTCTCGGCCGCCCGGGCGGTGGGCGACCGTCAGACACCGCTGCTCGCTGTGAATCTCGGTGGTCTCGGGTTCATGATGACCACTGGACCAGACGAGTTGTCTACTGCTCTCGAACTCGTCGCCAGCGCGGCCTACGAGCTGGATTCTCGGATGGTGCTGGAAGCTATTCTCGAGCGCGCAGGGCAGCCATCGGAACGCTTCTTCGCGCTGAACGATGTTGTCGTGGCGAACGGGGCGGTTGCCAGGCTACTGCACTTGGCGGCGTTTACCAATGGGGAATATATCTCCGGCTACAGATCCGATGGGCTTATCCTTGCGACCCCGACCGGTTCCACCGCTTATTCGCTGTCGGCCGGGGGGCCAGTGATGGCACCGGACGTGGCGGCTCTCAGCCTGACTCCCATCTGCCCGCACACGCTGTCGAATCGATCCGTCGTGCTGCCTGCCACGTCCACAATTGAAATCTTGGTGCAAGGTGGGGAGGAATCCAGCTATCTCAGCGTGGACGGCCAAGTTGGCCGGAGCCTTCAAGCCGGCGACCGCATCCGCGTCTGGAGGGCGAGTCACACCATCGACATCATCCACACCAAGAGCATGCGGTTCTTTTCCGTGTTGCGGAACAAGATGGGTTGGGGAGACCTCTAGCGCAGACGTATTGAATGTGGCCCGGTCAATCGCCTAGCATTGGCAGCGCTGCGAAGAACGCCAGGCCCGCTCCGAGCGCGAGGTTGATCCACAAGGGGTTCCGGCCCGCTCGGCCGATCCAGGCGGAGCGGTTGTTCAGAATGAGCAAGGTCAGGGCGAGAAGCGGCAGGAACAGCGCGCCAAGGACACCGTAGGTTAGCTGAATCTGGCGGACGGGAGCGCGCAGCATGAACAGCGGTACTACCGCCACAAGCACCACATAGAAGCGATACGGCTTGGATTTCGAGAGGTCGCCATCCAATCCCATCCACGTGCGGATAAAGTCGGCGAACATGTACGGGATGCTCTGCCATACGCCGAGCAGGCTGGAGAAGACGGCCCCCCAGAATCCTAAAAGGAACACCCACTTGCCGACCGGGCCGACTGCCACGGCAAGCCGATCCGCCATATGTGTGGCGAGAGCCGCGCCGCTTCCAGCGACTTCGATCTGCGAGCCGATGATGATCACACAGAAACCGAAGACAGCGGTCACGCCGTTCCCGACCGCGAGGTCAATTCGGCACGGTCGCAGCATGGACAGGCCTTTGCGGTCCTGCTCTTGGATCCAATAGCCGTACGACAGTAGTGTCACGGTGCCGCCGACTCCGCCCAGGACAGCGACTACCCACGAGCCGCCTCCAGGTGGCACGGACGGCACGAGCCCGGACACGATTTGCCCAAGCGGGGGGGCGATCAGCGCTGTCGTGCCCACAACTGTGACGAACATGAGGCCGATCAAGGCCGACATCGTCGATTCGAACGCCCTGAAACTCCCGCGCAGCACGAACGCCATTCCTGCCAGGGAATGGATGATCGCCCAGATCACGACTGAATTGTCGGTTTCACCCAATGGGAGCAACGCTGTTCCTGCCACGCCGCAGGCGTTGGCGAGGGCACGTCCGACGATTATTGTGAACAGCGTGAGGTATGCCGCGAAGATCCAGCGGATCCAACCTCCCAGCTTGTTATTCCAGCCCTCCAGCAGGGTTGTTCCCGTCGCGAGCTGCCAGCGGGCCACGCCCTCGCTGAGGACGAACTTGAGGAGAGTGCCCGCGACGACCGCCCAAAGCACCGTGGTTCCGAGTTCGGTGCCGGCGAGAGTCCCGGTCATCAAGTCGCCGGCTCCGACACCGGTCGCGGCCATCATCAGTCCGGGCGTGATCAGCCGGAACCAGTTCAGTCGCCGAGGCTGCTGCTCCGTGTCCACGTCTACCGGCATAGAGTACCGCGCTCGCCGGGCACGGTTCTGCAAGCGAAAACGGGGGTCTGCTGGGCCCGGCTTGTTCGTGCTCGATTCGCGATGACCTCTTGGATCTGGTTTCCCAGCGATGTGAGAGGATAAGGCACAACCAGCCATGAGTCATCCGATTTCGAGACGCTCTTTCCTGGCCGGAGCGGCCGCTACGGCCGGAGCCATTTCGTGCTCTTCGGAACCTGATCGATCCGCTCCGATGCCGAACATCGTGCTCTGCATGGGCGATGACCACGGCTGGCACGAGACCGGCTACAACGGCCATCCCCACGTGCAGACACCTGTACTGGACGAGATGGCTTCGACCGGCTTGCGCCTGGATCGCTTCTTCTCTGCCGCGCCGGTCTGCTCGCCGACACGGGCAAGTGTAATGACGGGGCGCCATCCGAATCGCACCGGCACTTTCGGCGCGAACTGGTCGATCCGACCGGAGGAGATCACGATCGCGCAGATCCTGAGCCGCGCGGGCTATGCTTGCGGCCATTTCGGCAAGTGGCATCTTGGTCCCGTCAAGGCCGAGTCACCCACAAGCCCGGGCGCAATGGGGTTCGAAGAATGGCTCTCGCACGACAACTTCTTCGAGATGAATCCGTACCTGTCCCACAATGGCGGGCCGCCGGAGAAATACGACGGCGAAAGTTCCAAGATCATTGTTGACGCAGCGAGGCGCTTTATCACGAAGGCGCAGGCATCTGGCCGGCCATTCTTCGTCGTGGTCTGGTTCGGCTCGCCACACGAGCCCTACAGCGGTCTGGATTCCGATCTGGAAGCCTACAGCGAGCTACCGCCGGTCTTGCAGGACAGCTCCGCCAGCATCACCTCCATGGAGACGGGGCTGCGCACGGAGGTGCGCCTAGATCGAGTGTTGCAGGCACGGTTTGCCGAGATCACAGCCATGGACCGGGCCATTGGCGAACTGCGTCAGCACCTGTCCGACGAAGGCGCGAGGCAAGACACGCTGGTCTGGTACTGCAGTGACAACGGTGCGCCCTCCGAGAGCCGTTTCGAGTCGCCCATGCGCGCGCAAAAGGGACAGGTGTACGAGGGTGGTGTGCGAGTGCCCGCCGTGATTGAATGGCCAAGGCGTTTCACCGAACCCCGTCGCACTGCGGTTCATGGAGTGACCAGCGACATCTTGCCCACGCTTTGTGACCTAGCGGGGCAGGCCCTGCCAGACCGGCCGCTGGACGGCATCAGCTTGGTGCCGGCATTCGACGGAGCCATGGAACAGAGGCCGGAACCAATCTGCTTCTGGAGCTTCAGCGGGGGCAATGCCGAGGGTGCCGAGCCCTATATCGATCCCGACCTCCAGGCCGGCACCACCCCGTTGGTTAAGATCATGGCCGGCCGCTTCACGCGCAATTTCAGGAACTTCCACCATCCAGAGGTTGAAGAGGGCGACTTTGAGGGCCCGAGGGCGATCCTTGATACCCGCTACAAGCTCGTCATCGACGGCCAGGACACGGGGTCCGACCCGGAACTCTTCGATATCCGTCTCGATCCGGCCGAGAGCAAGAACCTTGCCAGCGGCGATCCGGAGACGGTTGATCGGCTGGCCCGCGAACTGCGGCAGTGGCAGCAATCCGTACTGGAGAGTCTTACCGGCGCCGACTACTCCTGACCTCGTGTCACGGAAGGCCTATCAGTACGCCCACGGGCCTCTGGTGAAAATGCCGCCGTCGACCATTAGGGTCTGGCCCGAAATGAATTCCGCGGCGTCGGTGCAGATGAAGGCCACGGCCTCCGCGACGTCGTCCGGGTAGCCCACGCGCCCCATCGGAGTTAGCCGCGCCCACTGACCGGCGTAGTCCTCGGCCTCCCGCTCGGTCCGCTCGATCAGGATCGCCCCGGGCGCGACGCAATTAACGGTTATGCCATGCGCTCCCAATTCGGCTGCGGCGACCTTGGTGAGCTGCTCCATCCCGCCCTTGCTGGCTGTGTAGCTAACGAGATTCGGAAAAGCAACCTTGTTGCAGCCCGATCCAATATTCACGATGCGCCCTCCGCCACGCTCCTTCATGTGGCGGCCGGCGAGTTGCGTGCAGAGGAAGCAGCCCTTGAGGTTTGTGTCGATCACCCGGTCCCAGTCCTCCTCCGACAATTCCAACAGAGGCGCCCAGACCTGTGTGCCGGCATTGTTCACGAGGATGTCAAGCCGATTGAACGCCTCAAGGACCGTTTCGAACATCTCCCGCACCGGATCCGCCTTGCCGACATCTGCGTGCACTGTGATCGCCTTTCGTCCCAGGGCGCGAATCTTTGCCGCGACATCGTCAGCGCCCGGCTGGTCGGAGTTGTAGTGGACGGCAACGTCGCAACCCATCGCCGCGAGCTTGACTGCGATGCCGCGCCCGATTCCTTTGCTCGATCCCGTAACAAGAGCGGCCTTTCCTTGGAGTTCCATGGGATGTTTCGGAGTTTAGCTGAGATTCGCTGGGCGCGACTGAATCGCCCGAGGCTTTCGGGACTTGGCGCGGTCCGACGCCGGATTGTCTTGCAGTTCGCACCAAGCTTGCACCCGTGAGCATCTCGTCGCGCTCTGCCATGTCCCGAGCCCTCGACTCCGATCACGGTCTTTCCGTTGGCGGTACGGTCTCAAAAGCGTTCGTTCATTCGGCGGATCACGCGGTGGTTTGCGGCTTCGATCAGGGCAACGTTTGCTGTGTCTGGTTGCTCGAATTCCTCGAGAAGCCCCCGTCGGCGGGCGTTGTTGCGCTGATACGCCCCGCACAGGTGAAAGCCGATACATCCAGGGTTCTCGAACAGCCCTTCCAGAACATCTGCGTACCACTTGCCGTCGTTCGACACAAAGTCATCCGGAGAAGCTGGGCGCCGGACGCCCGCCGCATCCGCCAGCAATACGGGCTTGCCTGTCCTTGTGTGCCATTCGTCGAGATGCGCGAGCGGGTTCCGGAAATCCTGGAACGAGAGCACATCCACAAACGGCTTGGTGGCATCAATGACTTCGGTCGCGGTCGGGGCGTTAGCTTCGTAGCGGTCTCCCAAAATCAGGTGATGAGGATCGTATCGGCGAATGGCGTCATGCGTCGTCCTGTAGTACTGGGCGGCAAGATCAGCCAATTCCTTGCGGCCGGATTCCGTGTCAAGCCGCTCAGGATCGAAGATTGGCCCCCGCCACCGGTTGTGCGGTCGATCGTGAATCCAAGTCGGACAATCGCTGTGGAAATAACTACATGTTGTGTACCGAGAACGGGTAGGGAACATCCTGTTGTCAGGCAGCCAAGGAATCTGCCTTGCAAATCCATTCCACCAAGCCGTCGCCGAAGCAGGCGAGGGCCGCCGCCCAGATCGCGTACGTGAAGGGCATCGATGCCCTCAGAACGAGCGGTGGCCTCACCGAGGCTGACCGGAGATTCCTCTACTCGCAACGCCCTACCGGCATCGATGAAGAGGGCAGGATCGTCCTCGAGTTCGCTTCGGCTGCTGACGCGGCCGCAGCGGGATCGAGCCCGGCCCTGAACCGGATCGCGCGCAAACTCCGCGGGGACCATCTTGCTGCCGGGCTTGACCGCAAGGTCGCCCTGCCGCCACGGGGGAACGGAAATGGCGCCTCGACGAGAGCACGCGAGCAGCTGCGGCGGCTCTGCCTCACCTCGTTCTCCTACCACGACAAGTCGAGGGATTGCGGCCGGAACATCGTGCTCGCCGACAAGTGGGTGACCTGGTCCGGGCAGGGAGTGCAAGTCACCTTGGGCGAGCTCTTCTACACCATTGCCAGGTCCGGGTCGGTGCCGCTGGACGCAGGCATCTTGGACGGCCTGGGCCGGTCGCCGCTGGCGGTGGATGCCTACCCCTGGCTCACCTACCGGGTAGCAAGACTCGAGCGCGAGACGGTCGTCCCGTGGCGATCGCTCGAGATCCAGTTCGGAGCCGAGTACAAGCACCCCCGCCAGTTCCGCTGGAAGTTCTGCCGCAGCTTGGAAGCGATTAAGGGATTGTGGAGCGGGATCGAAGCCGAGTCGCGCGAGGAGGGATTGCTGCTCCGGCCATGCGCCCCGTCGGTGCTCAGCTGGCTGGAGCGATCGAGCGCCAGGGACGCGTTCCTTCGCTAGCTAGCTTGCGCATAAACGGTGACACCCCCACAACATATCTCTCCTATAGCTGCCTGTAGCCCCCAATAGATCCACCTGTAGGAAGGGGGACGATCCGCCGCTGCCGGCTTCTACAGGCGCCGCTGCTGGGCAGCCGCGAGAAGTTCCCCGGTTCGCGGGCAGCGGCGGCGTGTTCGGCCGCCGATTCGCCAAGCTCCGCGATTCGCGTCCGAACCCGGGCCAGGTCGCTGGCGAGCATCCCGAGTACCGGCGTCGGCAGTCCGGGTTCGGGATCCAAGGGAAGGTTGCGGTCCGCGGCGGGACTTCCGGCTCTGTGCAGGCGCTCCTTTGCGGACCAGTGCCCCGGTTGCGGCCCCCGGCTTGCCGGATCCATGGACACCGGGCGCCCCGGCGGTGATTCTGGATTGGCGCGCCGCACAGGGCGCACGAGGAGGAAGACATGCGGAAAACGCGCAAGGCGCGATTCATCGATGGTGCGGCCCTCGCGGCGCGCACCGTCTCGGTACTGGTGCTGGCGAACACGCCTCTGCTGGCGGCGACCGCGCCGCCCGCCGCGGCGGACCCCTGGACCCGCGGCATCAACGTTATGCAAACGTTTTTCACCGGGGTCCTCGCGCGCGGGGTGAGCCTGATCGTGATCGGCGGCGCGATGTTCGCCATGGACGAGTCCGGAGGCAGCAAGAAGAAGGTCGGCGGGATGATCTTCGGGACGGGCCTGATGCTGCTGGCGGCCCAGTTCCTGAACTGGAGCTTCGGGACGACGCTGTAGTGTCGCTCCGTGGCGTGCGGGCACCGTTCCGGCAGGTCCGGAGGACTCGCCCGCTGCCTGCGCCGTTTCGCGCCGGCGTCCCTCTTCGTGCGCTTGGAGTTGGATGAGTGCATGGACGGCTTCCCGAGCGGCAAGGCTTCCGGCCAGGGGTGGCGTTGACGCGGAGTCTGCTGTCGGAGAGAGCTTCCGCGGAAGCCTCGCCAGTGAATGATCCCCTGCCCGGACCCAGACTCGTTGCGGGGCCTCCGCACCAGTGATAAAGGGGGCTTGGCTGCCGGGGCCTCGCTCGTCGATCATGCGACACCAATGGCCCTTGTTTCACACCGAATGATCCGCGCCAGCGCGGGGGCGCCACTCGTTGGAAACAACCCCTTGCTTCAGGCTGCATCTGGCGTTGGACAAGACTAGTACAACCGTTTACGGAGAATGTGTGCGAGAATAGCGGAGAGGCGCTTCCGCTTTGCGTCGCCATGCACTTGGAAACCGGCGACCCATATGGCCGCCAAGCTGGCGAAGGATGCGACCCGTCTCATCACTGTCCCCACCGTCAGGGTGACCTGAGTAGCCTTCCTTCAGTTCCTCCACCGTGGAAGAAAGCTAATAGCGGTCGGGGGAGCGTGCAGGGAGTGTACCCGCCAAGTAATTGACCAATGGCCACCCCTCCACTCACACTTACCTCCCACTCCCGCTACCTCCCGTCCTCCGGGATCCGCCTAGACCCCTCGGTTCAGGGGGCAACACTCGCTCCAAGACTCTGCGCTGGCCTCTCGTGCCGGACTCTCCGGCCGGCCTGCTGAGCACCCCCGAAATTGGAATACCTTTGTCTTTCTCTGCCATCGAATTGCACCCGACTCTCTTGAAGGGCGTCGACGCCCTGGGGTTCACCACCCCGACTCCCATTCAATCGCACGCGATCCCTCCGGCCCTCGAGGGGCGGAACCTGCTCGCCTGCGCCGTCACGGGAAGCGGTAAGACCGCCGCCTTCCTGCTCCCCATTCTGCACCGGCTCGTGGATCTGCCTCGGGGCACCACGCGGGCCCTGGTCCTGGCACCCACCCGAGAGTTGGCTCTACAGATCCTGAAGGATCTGCGGGCGTTGGCGCGCTATACAGGGATCAAGGCCGCGGCCGTCCACGGCGGCGTGGGAATGGGTCCGCAGGTGACGGCGTTTCGGCGAGGCGTCGACGTGATCGTCGCCACCCCGGGGCGCCTGCTCGATCACTTCCAGCACGGGCACGCACCCCTGTCGGGACTGGAGTACCTGGTTCTGGACGAGGCGGATCGTATGCTGGACATGGGCTTCCTGCCTGACATCCGGCGCGTGCTCCGGCACGTGCCGAAACCCAAGCAGACGCTCTTCTTCTGCGCCACCATGCCGCCGCCGATCGCGGTCCTCACCCGTGAGATCCTCCGGAATCCGGTGAAGATCTCCCTGCAGCGCAGAGCTGCTCCGGCCGCGGGCGTGTCTCAGGCCCTGTATCCGGTGCCCAGCACGCTCAAAGGGGCACTTCTGGTGGAGTTCCTGAAGGGCGGCCGCGTCGACGACGCGCTGGTCTTCACCCGGACCAAGCACCGGGCGGATCGGCTGTGCAAGCTCCTGATCCGAAACGGCATCGCCGCCGAGCGCATCCATGGAAACCGGTCGCAGCCGCAGCGCACGAAGGCGCTCGCGGGATTCAAGGCCGGGAAGTACCGGGTGCTGGTGGCCACGGACATCGCTGCGCGCGGGATCGACGTCGAAGCCCTGGGGCATGTAGTGAACTTCGACGTCCCCGCCGTACCGGAGGACTACATCCACAGGGTGGGGCGCACCGGCCGTGCGGAGTTGACCGGAGACGCCATCACACTCGTGGCTCCGGAGGAGGAGTCCGCCATCGGTCAGATCGAGCGCGCTGTCGGATCCAAGATCCCAAGGGTGCGCCTGGATGGCTTCTCATATGCGGCCGCCACCGGCGAGGCGCCACTGGAGGTGCCTCTGGCCAAGCGCATCGCCGCGATTCGAGCCAGAAAGGCCGAGCACCGGAAGCGCGCTGCCTAGCGACCGGTTTGCGCAATCTCCGCCAGCACCCCGACCTGCAGACCGCCCGCTGTCCTGCCATTGCGCCGTACCCGCCTACACGTTCAGAGACGGCCAGGCCCGAACTTCCAGTAGTGCATGTGTCCGCGCGGCCAGTCCCTACCAGGATCGGTAGTTGCCAAGAAAGCATGCGGGAGGCAACCGGAGCGTCCACCGCGGACGCTCGCAACGCCGCGGTTACCCGCACTCGGCGATCGCCAGCACCAACCGCGCCAAGTCCACCTGTCGGGAGATCAGCAGTTGCTGGTAGATCTGCTTCAGGTGCCAATAGCTGGCGCCCGGCGTATGCCCCGTGGATTCGGCCATGTCGCGCACGCTCTGGCCTTCCGCCAACCGGACCGCCACCCGACTCTCCGCCTGGGCCGGCCCCAAGGTCGTGGCCATCGAGGCGGGATCGACACGAGGCGCGCGCCCCGGCTGGACAATCAGCATCAGCGGGGCGACAGGCGGCGCTCCGTAGTCCGGTTGCGGGACAGCGCGGGTCTCACGCGCACCACGAACGGCGGCAGCACGGACGAGCGGCGGAGCATCGTCGACCTGCTCACTCCGACGGCGCAGGAAGCGGCCAGCGCTGTCATTCACCGCCGTGACCTGCCCGCGCCGGTCCAGGTCGTCCAGCCAGCTGGGCGGCGATCTCGGCGCGCGCAAGGTGACCCGCGCCGAGGCCGCCCACCAGGCGCTCTACGACGCGCTCGGTATCGACGCCTCACCCGGAGACGTCCGCAATCTGGCCGTCTAGCCGCTTGCATTCGGGAAAGGTCACGGAATGTAGTACCAGACGCCAGATGCTTGACGCGCAACCCGTTTAGTCCGAGGTTCCCCGGACGTTCGCCCTCTTGATCTCGCGCTAACGCATTGATTCCATTTGAGTTTCTGCGCTTTGTAGTGGACTAGGAGTTGCATATGTGTTCCCATGTAACATGATTTTGACAACGGTCTTTGTTCTTTTTTTATTGACACTGTTAGCCTATGTGGATTATGATGTTCCCATGTATGTCGAGGTCGTCCCCAACCGCAACTCGCCCCCGGCCGTCCTCCTCCGCGAAGGCTGGCGCGAAGGCCCCAAGGTCCGCAAGCGCACCCTCGCCAACCTCTCTGCCTGGCCCCCCGCTAAGGTCGACGCCCTCCGCAAGCTGCTCAAGAACGAACCCCTCGTCAGCCCCGACCAAGCCTTCGCCATCGTCAGCTCCCGCCCGCACGGCCACGTCGAGCTCGTCCTCGAGGCCTTCCGCAAGCTGCGCCTCCCCGCTCTGCTCGACCGCAGTCCCTCGCCCCATCGCGACTGTGTCCTCGCCATGGTCGCCCAGCGCCTGCTGCATCCCGCCTCCAAGCTCGCCACCACCCGCCTCTGGCACGCCACCACCCTGGCCGCCGACCTGGGCCTGCAGGACGCCGACGAGGACACCCTCTACGAGGCCATGGACTGGCTGCTCCAGCGCCAGAGCCGCATCGAGAAGCGGCTCGCCAAGCGCCACTTCGGCGAGGACGCCCAAGTGCTCTACGACGTCTCCAGCAGCTACTACGAAGGCCGTACCTGCCCCCCGATGCGGTTCGGCTACAGCCGCGACGGCAAGCGCGGCCGACCGATCGTCGTCTACGGCGTGCTCGCCGACCGCCAGGGCCGCCCGCTCGCCGTGCAGGCCTATCCCGGCAACACCGCCGACCCCGCCACCGTGCCCGACCAAGTCGAGACCCTGCGCCACCGCTTCGGCCTGCAGCGCCTCGTGCTGGTCGGCGACCGCGGCATGCTCACCGACACCCAGATCGAACACCTGCGGCAATACCCCGGCCTCGGCTGGATCTCCGCCCTGCGCCACGCCGACATCCGCCAACTGGCCGAAGAGCAGACCGTGCAGATGTCGCTGTTCGACCACCGCAACCTCGCCGAGATCCGCTCCCCGCTGTACCCCGGCGAGCGTCTCGTGGTGTGCTGCAACCCGGGACTCGCCGAGCGCCGCCGGCACAAGCGCGAAGCGCTGCTGACGGCCACCGAGGAGGCCCTCGAGCGCATCCGGCGCGAAGTGCAGCGGCGGACGAAGAAGCCGCTGCCGGCGACCGCGATCGCCGAGAAGGTCGGGCGCGCCAAGCAGCGCTTCAAGGTCGCCAAGGACTTCGAGACCGTCATCGAGGACGGCCGCTTCGAGTTCTCCCGCAACCGCCACGCGATCGAGCGCGAGGCCGCGCTGGACGGCCTGTACGTCATCCGCACCAGCCAGACCGACCTCCAGGCCGACGACATCGTGCGCAGCTACAAGCAGCTGACGCGTGTCGAGCGCGCCTTCCGCTGCCTCAAGACAGTGGATCTGATGGTCCGGCCCATCCGCCATCGCAGCGAGGACCGCGTGCGGGTGCACCTGTTCCTGTGCCTGCTGGCCTACTACGTGGAATGGCACCTGCGGCAGGCCTTGGCTCCGCTGCTGTTCCAGGAAGAGGAACTGCAAGCCTGGCAGGCGCGTCGTGATCCGGTGGCGCCGGCCAAGCCGACCCGGCAAGTGCAAGCCAAGAAGAACCGCCGCGCCACGCCGGACGGCCTGGAACTGCACAGCTTTTCGACGCTGATGCACGCGCTCGCAACGCGCTGCCGCCATCAATGCCGCTTGCGCGACGATGCGGACGGGCCCACCGTGGAGCGGCTGACCGAGCCGACGCCCTTGCAACTGCGCGCGCTTGAGCTCGTCCGTGCGTTCCCAGGCAACGACAACTCCAATTCCTGATAACCGAATACATACCAAGGACTTACCTTGGATCTTGGCCGGGAACTTCAGTCTGGGCTAGAGGATTGAGACAGTAACCATGTTCGAAGGGCGACCATCGACATGAAATCAAGGGAATGCCCCCGGTTGCGCGCCTGGATCACGCGCCTTGAGGCCCTGAGTACCTGACTGCGATTCACACCAACCGCGGGAGGCCGGACGCGCGCTGGGCGGGGCTCCAACGATCTCGCTCTCGGCGGGGATTCGAGACTGGCGCGAGTCTTCAATGCCCTCTGGGGACGGGAGTTCGCTTCGTCAGGCCATTCGTTCACTGGCGGCCGCTACGTTACCGTTCAGCCGTCCGGCAATCACTTGCCTAGGAACGTAGGCGTGCGGAACCGGCTGTCCGGCTCCCTCTTGGTGCCGACCGGCCGTCTGCCGGTAAAGCACTCCCTTCGCGGAACGCACCTGTCGTGCGTTCGGGCCGTTCTCGTTCGAGCTTCGCCGCGGCCTCCGCGATTGCCTGACAGGACTGGTCCGGGGTGCCAGACACCGACACGAGCCGATCGAGCATCGGCCTCGCACCCTGCGGGAACCATCCGCTCGACTACTGTCATGACGCGATCGCTCCCGGTCTGCTTGACCGGCACGGGCAGCGATGCCATTGGCTGGACCATGATCGCCGCCGCTGCAGCGATCAGCACGTGACGTTTCATCCTCTTGGTCTCCTTTTCCGATGCCCTGCGAGGGTTGGACACCAACGTCCAACCCGTCGCGCTTGGCCCGTTTGACGGCTCCGGCAGGCTGCGGGTTTCTTCCTGACCGCGGAAATCCGTCCAGGATCGGTGCGTAGGCGCCGCGGACGAACCGGGCGTCGAAGTGGTCGACCCACGCGCCGAAGTAGTTCAGGCGGCCCAGCACGCCCACCCGCCCCGGCTTCTGGTTGATGGCGGCATTCCAGCGGATCCGGGGCACGCCGCGCTCCAAGCCGAGCACGTCGCCGGCGGTGAGCAGATCCGACCCTTCCGTCAGTTCCGTATGTGTGTGGTTTAGCGTGAAGCTGAACCCCGTGTCGCCGCCCAGCCCCGGCGGCTCGTAGGTCGACACGAGGTCGATTCCCTGGTTCCGGCTCGAAATGCAGATTCCGATTGATTCTGAACGCCGTTCCGATCGATTTTGAACGCCGGTTCCGATCGAGGGTGAACGCCTCCTGTCCGATGGGACAGGGGCGGAGTGTCGCGACTGCGAAGCAGGCAGTTGGGCTCCTTCCCAGGAAGGAGTTCGAGGATGCCGAGAGGGCGAGTTGCGATGCATTTGATTCCGGAGGTCTTGAGGCTGCGCCATGGGTGCGGCCGGTCCCAGCGGGAGGTCGCGCGGGCGTGCGGCGTGTCGCTGGGAACCGTTAACGGTGTGCTCAAGAAAGCCGGGCAGGCCGGGCTGGGCTGGCCGCTGCCGGAGGGTCTGGACGAGGGCGAGCTGCACGAGCGGCTGTACGGTGGTGCGGCAGGGATCCAGCAGCGGCCGCGGCGGGAGGCGCTCGATTTCGCCTCCGTGCACAAGCAGCTGCGCCAGCGCAAGCACCTGACGCTGCAGCTGCTGTGGCACGAGTACCGCGAGGAGGAGCCGGGCGGGTACAGCTACAGCCAGTACTGCAATCTGTACCGGCAGTGGAGGACGCGCCAGGACCTGGTGATGCTCCAGGAGCACCAGCCGGGAGAGAACCTGTTCGTGGATTATGCCGGCCAGACCGTGCCGGTGCACGAGCTGGAGGCGGACGAGGTGCGCGAGGCGCAGGTGTTTGTGGCGGTGCTGGGAGCGAGTTCGTACTTTCACGCCGAGGCGAGCTGGGGTCAGGACATGGAGGCGTGGGTGGGCGCGCACGTGCGGACGTTTGAGGATCTGGGGGGCGTTACGCAGGTGGTCGTTCCGGACAACTTGAAGTCGGGCGTGACCAAGGCGTGCCGCTACGAGCCGGTGCTCAACCGCAGCTACCGTGAGATGGCGCACTACTACGGGGTCGCGATCGTGCCGGCGCGACCGTATCGCCCGCGGGACAAGTCAATGGTTTCATGATGCGTCCCTTCCGAACAGTCGCGCATCGCCGGCTGGGCGGCTCCTCTCGGAGGCAGATGGCGACGCGCTCGCCGCGTCGTGTCTCCCTTGATCGTAGCCGGGCGGCAGCTTGTACATGGCGCTGGGCCTCCGGCCGGTGTTGATCTGCTCGCGGAGAATCCGGCCCCGCCGGCCCAGGCTGCACACGCTCGAAGCGCACAGGCCCAACTGGCGGGCGAGCTCGCCAGCGGTCACGTAGCCTTGGGCGCGCAGCTCGGCCTGGCGACGCTCCAGATGCCCCTTCATCCCGACGCGCTGGCGCAGCCGGTAGACATGTCGCACGGTGTAGGGAGCACCGTTCCAGAGCCGGTGCCCGGCTTGGTTGAGCAGTGCGGCGGCCTCGGCGTCGCTGTGCGTGTCCAGGGCCGCGTCCAGAGCGGCCACGGTGGCAGGACACACGGGGTGCTTCAGATGCCGCGGCCGGTTCAACTGGACCGGACCGAGCCCCAGCGCCTTGCCGCCGCGCAGGCGCAGATCGAGGCGCACCTCGTAGCCCTCGCGGGCCAGCGTGGCGTCCTCGACCAGCAGCCGCAACAGCCGCTTGCGGTCCACGTGGTCTGTCGCGGGCGCGTCCCAGACCTGCGCGAAGTCGCGGGCCAATTCCTCGATGCGGCGCACCTGTTCGGCAGACATCTCCTCGTCGCGGGCCTCGCGCCGCTCGTCGCGTTCCCGCACGGCCGCCTCCAGATCCCGGAGGCGCTCGTTCCAGGCCGCTTCCAACGGGGCCGCCACCAGCCGGTTGACCGGATCCACCGCGTAGTAGCGCCGCTGGGCCAGCTCGGCTTCGTAGCCCAGCCGCTCGAGGCGCAGGGCGCGCTGGGCGTCGGCCTCAGCGAAGTCGGTCCGCACCTGCTCCTGCACGGCCAGCGCCAGGGCGATGTTCTCACGGTTCATCGCCGCGACCACGAAGCCCCCCACGGCGGCATCGACGGCCTCCGCGGGAATCGACTGGCAAGCCTTCTCCCCGTACCGCTGGGTGGTTTGCTTGCACGTGTAGTACACCTGCGCGCGTTGGCGGCGATCCGGCCGCGCCTGGCTGTAGAGCATGCTCAGGCGCCCACCGCAAAGCCCGCACAGCGCCAGGCCCTGCAGCAGGGCCGCGCCGTTGCGCGGTGCGCTAAGGCGGGCTGGGACGGCGTCGAAGGAGCGGGCGTTGCGGGCCATCGTCGCGAGGTTGCGGCCGTATTCCTCCCAGTCGATGAAGCCGGCATGGTGGCCGGGAATGCAGACCTCCCACTGCTCCAGCGGCAGCGTCTGGTAGCGGACGCCGCCGTCGGCCTGGCGGAGGGTGCGGGTCTTGCCGTAGGTGAAAGCCCCCGCATAGGTGGGATTCCTGAGGATGCGCCGGATCTTGGCATGGTCGGGCAGGCTCCAGCGCAGCACGCCGCGGGACGGGCCGGTGCGGGCGCGGTGCGGCAGGAGGAGGTTCTCGGCGCGGAACCACTTCACGACCTGCATCGCCGAGCCCTTGTCCCGGAAGGCCGTGAACACCCGGCGGATCGCCTCGACGAGCTGGCGGTCGGGGTCGAACGCGACCGCGCCGTGCTCGTCGTAGACGAGCCCCAGCGGCAGGGTCACGCGCAACTCGCCGCGGGCCGCCTTGCTGCGCTGCCCGCCGAGCAGGCGGGCGCGGATGCCCGCCAGCTCGAACTCGCTGATGGTGCCCTTGATGTCTTATGTAGGGCACGTTGTTATGTCTGGCAGCATGCGGAAACTGCTGTCAGGAAGCATTTTGTTCCAAATTTACCTGACATAATATTTGCCCTTCATATTGCCTTCAGCTGCTCAAGCAGGCCACCTTTCCTCTTCCATCGCGGTTCAGCCCCGGCATCGTCAGGACTGGTGGATTTCATCGCCTCTTCCTTCGCCTTAAGGTCGACTTCGGCGTAAATGTTGGTGGTTTCGAGCGACACGTGGCCGAGCCAGGCCCGAATGGTATTGATATCGACGCCGGAGCGAAGCAAGTGGCAGGCGCAGCTGTGCCGCAGTACATGCGGCGTGATCTTTTGCCCTTCGAGTGTCGGCACACGGGCTGCGGCACGCTCCACCAGCTCGATGAGGCCATGCCGGGTATAGGGTTTGCGATGTCGGCTCCAAAAGACGCTCCGGCAGCCGGGCGGGCGGTCCCCGGCGAGAGCGGCGAGCGCCTTCGCGGTTCTCGTCCAAATCGGCGTGATGCGAATCTTTCCTCCCTTGCCATGGATCGTTGCGCGTGCGCTTTCGCCCGTGCGTTCCGGGAGATGCAGATCCTCTACCTGCAGTTCCGCCGCCTCGGTGGCTCTCGCTCCCGAGTTGTAGAGAAAAAGCAAGAGGGCATACTCCACACGCCCGGTTACGGATCGCCTGTCCGACCCCGCGATCATGGCTTCCATGTCTTCCGTCGAAAGCCAGGCGATCCGGGGTCGCACCGTTTTCTTGAGTGGAATGGCGCGGATGCTGCCCGCCCATTCGACAAGTGCGGCGTCGCGCACCGAGACATAGCGGGCGAAGGACCGGATTGTCGAAAGGCGCTGGTTCCGGGTCTGCACGGAGCAGCCCCGCTGTGTTTCCAAATGGCCGAGAAAGGCTGTCACGCGTTCGGCGGACAGATCTTCGACCTTGAGGCGTTCCACTGGCTTGCCGCAGCGGCTGGCCACAAAGGGCAACAGCAGCGTCAGGCAGTCGCGATAACTCTTCCGTGTATTGACGGCCAGATTGCGCTCGGTCGGAAGATACTCGATGAGGAAACGCTTGATCCACGAGCCGAGCACAGAGCTGCGTTCAGGCATGGTTTGGACTCCCTTTCTGTTGCTGCCCGGCATCCGGGCTTCGGTTTTGTTCGCTGTAGCGCTCGAACCGGCGGCTGGCCTCGTCGAGCAATTCCGGGGTCATCGATATATAGACCTGCGTCGCCGCCACACTGCCGTGACCGAGATAGGTCGAAAGCGCCGGCAGGAGCGTTTGAACGTCGGCTCCCTCGCGATGCCACAAGGTCAGGCGGTGGGTGGCGAAGGAGTGCCTCAGCGAATGCAGGCAAGGCGCCCGGCAGCCGGGCTTGCTGTTGCTGATCCCGGCTGCCCGAAGCGTCGCCTGAAAGGCGTGACGTACGATGGCCTTCTTCAGCGGCGACCCGTCGCGGCAGGCGAGGAAGGCGGATGCCGTTCCCTCGCGGAAGGGGCGCTGTGCCCGGGTGGCGGCGTAACGGCGAAGCACACCGGCAAGGTCAGCGCCCACCGGCACGAGCCGGCTCTTGTAGAATTTCGAATCGTTCACCGCGAGCACCGCGGAGTCCAGGTCCACGTCCGCCACAGTCAGTCGCCGCGCTTCCCCAGAGCGCAGCCCGGCACCGTAGAGGAGGAGCAAGAAGGTCCGGAAGGTCTCGGCATCGAGCTTCGGGCAACGCCTGCGCCCGCCGCCTGCCGCCTTGAAAAGACAACGCAATTCCTCGCGGGTGAAGATGAAGGACGGCGCTACTTCCGGTGGCCGCGGCTCCGCCTCGCGCAACGGCATGGGAATGCGGCTCACATGGCTCCGGCTCAGTGCGAAGCTGTAGAATCCGGCCAGTGTTCCATATTTGACGGAACGGGTTCTCGTGAGCGTCCCCTTGCCGGCAAGAAAGCGGCGGACTTCATCCTCACCCACCGTGTCACAGCTCCTGTCCTCTCCGGTCTGACGGCAAAACGTATCGAGGGCTTGCGCGCTTGAGCGGAACTTCGCGCCGTGCTGGCGCTGCCACGCAACGTAGCGGTCGACGGATTCACGCAGTGTCATTGAGTAGCTCCGTCAGGCCGATGTCGGCGACCGGGCGAAGCGAGGCGAGATCGATGGTTGCGTATGCGGCTGTTGCGCTCGGGCTGGAATGGCCCAGGAAATCGCCAACGGTCTTCAGTCCGCAGCCCTCGTCGACCAGCCGCTGTGCTGCCGCATGACGAAGTGCATGGGCGCCCAGGCGCTTGCCGGTAATGCCAAGGCGGTTCGCGCGGCTGCGGACGATCATCCCGATCGCGCAGCTCTGCAGGGGTCGGAACGGGGCCTGCAGCGTCAGGAACAAAGCCCGCTCCCGTCCCGCATCCGGGCGCACCTTGAGCAGATAGTCCATCAACGCGTTGCCGATGGAGGGGGTCAGCGGGAAAGTGTCGGTGCGGCCCGTCTTGGGACGGAAAACGCGCAGCAAGTCCCGCTCCCAGTCGATGTCCTCGACGCGCAGAGCGCCAACCTCGCCAGCCCTGAGCCCGCAGGTTGCAAGGATCATCAGCACCGCACGGTCGCGACAGTCTGCCGGAGTCGAACCTTCGGTCGTGGCGAGCAGCTTCTCGACTTCGTCCCGATCGAACCCCTTGAGAACCGGTCGGTCGGGATAGGCCAGTGGCGGCATGATGCACCCGGCGATGCCCGGCCGGCACCAGTTCCGCGTTTCAGCGAAACGGAAAAAGCTCCGCAGACACCCGGCTGCGGCGCGCGCAGAGGTGCGGCGAAGGCCTCCGGCGGCAATCCGCTCGGCAAGGTATGCGTCGACATCACCGATCGTGATGTCGGCAAGCATCAGATTCCGGGGTGCGGCCCAAGCAAAGAGACGGTCGCTCTCGTAACAGCAGCCTTCCGTGATTGATGTCAAGCGTTTTCCCCGCCGGTCCGGGGACTGGTAGCGGAATCTTGCAGATGTCCGTACAGTTTGCGCCGCCGGTTCTCTTCGGCGGCACGGGCGAGGTCGCGCGCGAGCTGGTCGAGATCGGCCAGTTGCCGTTCGACCTCATCGAGTTCGGCTCGAGCGTTGCGGATCGCAGTGCGCAAGATCGCGGCGCGGCCTGCGAGGCGCTGACGCGGGACGGGCGAGCGCGGGTCGGCGGCGGGGACGGAGCCGGAGCGGGCGCGCAGGTTCTGCAGGCGCCGTGCGCAGCGGCGGCAGTAAACGGGCATCGGGCCCCGACGGGCCACGGGCAGGGCCGCGCTACAGACGAGGCAGCCGTAGCCGTAGTCGGCGGAGGTTTCTGGTGAGCCCTCCGGCAGCGGTGCTGTGTGATCGAGCGTTCCGTGAATCATGGAAATGCTAACCCCTACTCAACTTCCCTCAGGCCGGGGACCCGGCAGGAGGGCCTGCGGGTGTCCACAGGCGGTCGTCACGGAGCAAGGCCCCGAGCAGGGCGAGCAGCTTGCGCATGACCGCCACCAGCGCCACCTTGTGCGGCTTGCCGCGGGCCGTGAGACGCGTGTAGAAGGTGCGCAAGGCCGGGTTCCAGCGGATCGCGGAGGTGGCGGCCATGTACAGCAGCTTGCGAGGATGCTGGCGACCGCCGCGGATGCGGCGGCGGCCGTGATGGCCGCCGGAATCGCAAGCATAGGGCGCGAGGCCGGCCAAGGCGGCGGCCTCGGCGGGCGTGGCGGAGCCGAGTTCCGGCAGTTCGGCGCACAGGCTGGCGGCGGTCAGCGGGCCGCAGCCCGGGACGGAGCGCATGATCTCGCTACGTCGGCGCAGGGCGGGGGCGGCCTCGATGCCGGCCTGAATGGCGTCGTCGGCCTGCTGGATCTTGGCGGCAAAGGCTTTCAGCAGGGAAGCGAGCAGTCTGGCGGCCGCGTCGCCGGTCTCGGAGGCGTGCTTGCGCAAGGCGTCGCGCTGCTCGACGAGCTTGCGCCGGAGCGCGAGCAGGTCGACCAGTGCCCGCTGGTCCTCCGACTTGGGCGCGGTGCCCGCGATGCCGTCGAGGCGGGCGTAGCGGGCGAGCATGGCGGCGTCGATGCGGTCGCTCTTGGCTTGCTCGCCCAGGGAGCGGGCGAAGTTGCGCATGCGCTGCGGGTTGGCGAGCACGACCTTCACGCCGGCGTCATAGAGGCATTGATGGAGTTCGCGGTGGTAGCGGCCGGTCGGTTCCACGGCGACGCGCCGGGCACCGAGCTCGCGGAGCCAGTGGCACAGGGCGCGGCGGCCGTCGCGGGTGTTGGCGAAGCGGCGCTCGAGTGCGCTGGGATCGACGAAGACGTCGAGCCAGTGCTTGCCGACGTCGATGCCGGCGACGGACTCGGGGGAAGCTGGTGGGGGAGGTGTCATGCGTTGCTTGGTATCCTTTCGACTGGCCAGGGGGATTCCCGGGAACCTCTACTTTTGGAATGCGGGTCAGAGCCCCTACTTCCGTTCAGGTCTCGCGGGAATTGCTGCGGCGGGCGATCCAGCTGTTGTACGGTGCCAGGCACCCAGTTGCATACACGATCCGACCCGCCGCCCGCTGCCGGGCCTGGCCAGGCCCGGCAGCGGCCTCCCCGCCACTGGACGGGGAGATCCTTGCTCAGCCAGTCGTCAGCGAGGGCGACCAGCAGAAACTCCAGTCTGGCACCCTGCGGGCCGCCGGCCCGCAGGGACGGACCAAGGCCCTTGAGCGATGGCGTCCGCGGCAGCGAGGGCCTAGCTTCGGTCGCTTCGCTCCTTCCGCTAGGCCCTCGCTGCCGCCCGTCTCTGAACACCCTGCCGCTCCCCGGTCTCTCTCTGTCCAACATAAAAGTTGCTGACGGTCGCTTCAGACAGCCCCCGATCGTCCCGCATCCAGGTCGCGAAAGCCTCCACCTGTCGGGCGTGCGGATGAGCGTCGCGAAGAGGTTCATCCAGCCAGCCAAGGAAACGCAGCCAGCGAAAGGCATGGCGTCGAAAATTCGCCGCGGAAACCTCGGGAACGTTCCGGCACCACTCCTGAACAGCCCTCTCCACAGTCGCCAAACGGATCGGAATGTCCGCATCAGGCAGGTGCAGCAGCTCCATGAGAACAAGCTGGGCGCGCGCGACGCGGCGTGCGATCTCCCCGACCGCTCCTGAGGCAACCACGGAGCGCAAATATCGCTCCCGATCCCCCAACAGGGGCGCAAGTTGATATTTCGCGATCGTTGCAGGGTCCTTGTATAGATCCTCGAACATGTTTCATCTCCTGAAGGCATGAAGATGAAACCATGTCAGACAATCCCAACCAAGAATATTATGTCAGGCAGTCTCGGGAAAGAAGGCTTCCTGACAGCAGTTTCCGCATGCTGCCAGACATAACAACGTGCCCTACATAAGGACTGTTATGTACGGCCGTACATAACAGGCCCAGCAGCAGCTTGTCCGAGCTGTCGTTGGGATCGTGCACGCCGGACTCGTCGAGAATCAGCGTGTCGGCGATGCGGGCGAACTGCACCAGCTGGCTCCAGTCGCAGGTGTCGCGGGCCAGACGGGAGACTTCGAGGCTGCGCACGATGCCGATCTCGCCGGCGGCGATGCGGGCGGTCAGGTCGCGGAAGCCGTTGCGATTGGCGGAGTAGGCCCCCGACAGGCCCTGGTCGTCGTCGATCACGCGGATGCGCTCCTCGCTCCAGCCCAGCGCGATGGCGGCGCGGCGCAGGTCGTACTGGCGGTGCGCGCTCTCGGTGTGAAAGGCGACCTGCTTCAGCGACGACTGCCGCACGTACAGGCAGGCCTCGCGGGCGAGGTGGCGGGGCTTGACCTTGTGGGCGGCGGTTTCAAGCATGGGAAGTATCCTCCTGGGGGCGCAGCAGGGCGCGGATCTGGCGGGCGGCCTCGGCGCGGGCGGCCGGCGCGCAGGCGTCCCGGCCCGCGGGGTCCGGCAAGCGGTCCGCCCGGGCCGTCGCGGCGGGAGGGGCGGTCAGGGCCAGGGTCACCGCCAGGCCGTGCCAGCGGAACGTGGCGAGCGCCTGGCTGTCGGTGCCGGCCAGCCACTGGGAGCGCCAGCGCTCGTAACGTGCGCTGGCATCCGGAGCCCAGCTCATGGCGCCGCCTGCGACGGTTTTTTTTCGCGGCGCGCGAGGGCCTTCTCGAGGCCGCGCGGATGCAGCCCGACGCCGAACTGCTGCTCGATGAGCGCGACCAGCGTGGCGCTGGAAGTGCGGCCGTGCTGGGCGCGGTAGTCGTCGACGAAACGCAGGATCTCGGGGCTGATCTTGTGCGGGCCGTGCGGGCCGCGCCGCTGCGGGAGCAGGCCCTGCAGGCCGTGCTGGGCGAAGGCCTTGGCGGCGCGGAAGCAGGTCGGCAGGGAGACGCCGAAGCGCTCGGCGGCCTTGGCCAGGGTGAGCTTGTCGAGGCGCACGAGGCGGACCATCTCGTAGCGCACCTGGAGGCTGTCGCGGGGATCGAAGAAATCGCTGTCGGCGAAGCGGGAGTCGCGGACGCGTTCGGGGTGCGGGTTGAGCAGGCCGGTCTGGCGGAGGCGGTCCGGCTTGCTGGAGAGCGGGTCTTGCATGGGAGTTCCTGCGGGATATATTATTATAAATAAAGACGATCATGATGGTCGCAATGCCGGAATATACACTGATAATAGAGCAGAAATAGACGGATTCCGCCCTAATTTGTGAAAAACACTCATACTTATTTCTGATCATCGAATCCTCCCCGCTCCCGCAACGAGTCCACCACCGCCCTCAGCGCCGCGAGATCGTCGGCGCGCCACAGGGAGCGCCCCGCCGAGGCGCGCTCGAAATCATCCGCCGGCCGGTAGCTGGTCCATGCAACCGGAAGCGTCAGCAGGGTTTCGTCCTCCCGGACGCAGCGGACCAGGCGCACGCCTCCGGTCGTCACCCGCGAGTAGAACGGGAACGACCGCCCGCGTAGCGGATGGTGGGGATGGGTGACGACAACCTCGTCCGGCATTCCCGCTCGTTCGGGCTTGCTTGCTTTCGGGAACCTTCGATAAGGCGAAGGCAGAAAAATGCGTGCAGCTGGTGGAGACCGGGCTGCTGGAGGTCTTGCGGCACCGGCGTTTCACGAGTCTGGCGGAGGTCAACGAAGCGCTACGGGAGGGGCGGGCAAGGCTGAACGGGAAGCCGTTCCAGAGGCGGCCGGAATCGCGGCGCGATCTGTTCGAGCAACTGGACCGGCCGGCGCTGCGGCCCTTGCCGGCGGTGCGCTACGAGTACGCGGAGTGGTCGCTGGCACGGGTGAACATCGACTATCACATCGAGGTCGAGAGGCACCGCTACTCGGTGCCGTGCAGGCTGGTGCAGCAGCAGGTGGAGGTGCGCCGGACGGCGGGCTGCGTGGAGGTGCTGCAACGGGGCGAGCGGGTGGCACTGCACGCGCGCAGCCGGGTGCAGGGCGGGCTGACGACGGCCCCGGCGCACCGGCCGGAATCGCACCGCGAGCACGGGGCGTGGCCGCCGGAGCGGATGAAGCAGTGGGCCGGGAAGGTGGGGCCGGCCACGGCGGAGGTGGTGAGCGGGATGCTCGACAAGAGCCCGTTCCCGCAAGAGAAATACCGGAGCTGCCTGGGGCTGATGCGTCTGGCGCGGCAGCTGGGGGAGGATCGCATGGAAGCCGCGGCGCGGCGGGCACTGCATTACGGGACAGTGAGTGGGGTGGCTACGAAGTGGTGGACAGTTGAGGGTGCGGCAGAGGGTAGCGACTCCGAAGAGGGCGGCACCATGGTGGCGTAGAGGGCCTGGAGAAGTCAAGGAGACATCCTCTTCATCATCCCCTCTCTTCGCTTTCTCCTCCGCAGTCTCGAAGTAGGCGTCCGGACCGGCCCCGGGTGGCCTTGGTTGTGCCAAATCTGGCCAGGCACGGTCGCTGGCAATGGTAGGATCCGACCGTCTTACCGTTACCATTACCTGCCCGCTGCCCTCCCAGACGGGATCGAGACACACGGCAAGTGCAACAGCCCGGCGCGATTGTCGCCGCGCCCTTGGCTGGCTCTGGGTCAGGCCGCCGCCTGCTGGGTGTGCCAGGCCTGCTCGAATTCCACCGGCGAGAGATAGCCGAGCCCTGAATGGCGGCGTTTCCGGTTGTAGAAACCTTCCACGAAACGGAAGATCTCGAGTTCCGCCTCCGCGCGGGTCGCGAACTCGACGCGCTGCAGCAACTCGCATTCGACTGTGGCGAAAAGGCTTTCGGCCATCGCGTTGTCGAAACAGTCGCCCGCCGAGCCCATCGAGCGCTCGATGCCCGCTGCGGCGCACTGCCGGGTGAACACCAGCGCCGTGTACTGGCTACCGCGGTCGGAATGCAATACCACGCCCTGCGCGGCCCGCGCCGTGACCGCCATCCCCAGCGCCGACTGCACCAGATCCACCGTCTGGCGCGCGCTCATGGCCCAGCCCACAACCTTCCGGCTGAACACGTCCAGCACCGTCGCCAAATACACAAACCCTTCCAGTGTCGGCACATACGTGATGTCAGCGACCCACAAGCGATTCGGCTCCGAGGCCTCGAAACGGCGCTGGACCCGGTCCGGCGCCACGGCCGCTTGCGCGTCCCTGCGGGTCGTGCAACGCCGCTTCCGCCGTGTCACCCCCTGCAAGCCCAGCGCCCGCATCAGCCGCGCCACCCGCCGCCGCGACACCGTCACGCCCTGTGCCCGCAGCTCCGCCCACACCCGGCGCGCCCCGTAGATCTGCCGCGACTCGGCGTGGATCGCCGCGATCCGGCGGCTCAATTCCTTGTTCTGCTGCGCCCGCCGACTCGGCGACCGCACCCGCCACCCGTAATACCCGCTGGTGGAGACCCCCAGCAAACGGCACATGCGGGCGATCCGATACCGACCCTGATTCGCTCTTACGAATTCGAACACCGCTAGCGGGTCGAATCGGTCTCCCGAGCGAACCAGGCCGCTGCCTTTGACAGGATTTCCCGATCCATCTGCAGCTGCCGGTTCTCCCGCCGCAGCCGGCTCAGTTCCTCGCGCTCGCTCGTGCGCAGCCCGTCCTGCCGACTGCCTTGGTCGCGCTCCGCCTGCTGCACCCAGCGCCGCACCGAATCCGTCGAGATCCCGAATTCCTCGGCCACCTCCCGCTGACTGCGATCCCCGCCTTGCACCAACTGCACAACCTTTTCCCGGAATTCCTTCGGATAGGCCTTCACATGGCTTGCTTTGCTCATCGACTGGGGCCTCCTTGCCCCCGCCCTCTCAGTCCAACACCCCCCTGCCTATCACGCAATCCCCTCCGTCCACCAAATCATCGCCACTCCATCTGCGCGAACTGGTGCGGGCCGGTGTGTGCGAGCTCGCGAACGCCCCGAACCAGCACGCTGGCTCGGTGTTGGTCGTGCGGGCCGCGTACTGGCCTTACGAGGCGTCGGGCCCGGTGGTGGGGGACGGGCCCGGCGCTGGCGTGCAGGACTATGTCCGCGCCGTGCGCGAGGCGTTCCTCGCACCCGTCTGCGTGCAGGCGGGTTGCGGCCCCGCCGATGAGCGCCTGGCCCGGACCTGGCAGACCCACGGCGTGCCGTTGTCCACGGTGCGGCGGGCGATCCTGCTGGGCAGCGTGCGCAAGTCGCTGTCGCTGCTCGGCCGCGATGGCGGGCAAGCGATCCGCGCGCTGCGGTACTTCGAGCCGCTACTGCTCGAAGTGCAGCGCGAGCAGTTCCCGGAATCCTACTGGCAGCACTTGGAGCACAACCTGCGTCGCTGCGAGCAGAACCTGCGGTCTCCGGTCGGCACGGGTCCGAACCGGCGTGACGGGCAAAGTCATGGCGGCGGGTAATGGCAGGTCTTACCAATACCACTACCAACCCTGCGCGGGAGGTCGTGCCTGGCCAGATTTGGCACAGGCAGAGTGCGGGAGCCACTCGTCCCCTCGCGGCATAGGGAGAAGTGGAAAGGAGAGAAAGGATGATGGTGAATAATTCTTCCCGGTACGCTGGGAATCCCCTTGACGGAGGCGCCATGGGCAGGGCATCCTGAGCGTGTTAGCGTCGCTTCGCTCCGAGGTGTTCAAATTGAATCGGAACAGCTGTTCAAATTAAACCGGAACGGCGTTCAAATTCGTCGGAATCAGCACGAAAAGTCGTTGATGAAGAACCGGAAGAAAGCCAGCGTGCCAGCGGAGGCGGTCCCTTCCGACAGCAGCAGCGAGCGATCGTCGTCGGTAAGGGTGAAGGTTTGCGACAGGGCGAGGCGGTTGGAGACGTCGACGCGAGAGTAGTCGGCGGTCAGCGTGAACGGTCCGGCGTCGACCACGAGCCCGGCTGTCGTGTTGACCGACGTCTCGGGTTCGAGGGGCTTGCCGCCGCGGAGTTGCGCCGCCCGGAAGTGGAGGGCCCGTACTCGCGGCAGTACGCCAAGGGGGAACTGCGGGCGGAGATCAGCTCGATGATGAGCGGCGACCGGCTGCAGATCGGGCACGACCCGGCGCGCGAGCGGGACCCGGACCGCGATAGCGAGCGAGAGCCGCAACGGCCCCGCGAGCGAGGCGTCGAAGGGACGCGGGAGGCAGACCGGGACGCCGCTCCCCCGCCGCCGCTTCCGGACCCGGACCGCGGCGGGCAGTACCGGCGGTTCCAGAGGGCCTGGTCTGGCCCCGGGCGCTAGGAAGTTCGATGTTGTGATCGTCGATTGAGTCGACCGGGAGGATTCGGAAGGGGCTTATATACAATCCTAACCAAAGCAACTAATTTACAGTTCATTGCAATCGGCTACGGGCGCTTGGTTTTCCGTCCTGTGCGCTGGATGTAGTCCCAGTCGTTCTCGCCCTTGGGCGGTGCTCCCAGCAACGCACGCATGACGTTCTCGGGAGTGTCGGGAATCGGCTCGGGCAGAGGGTATTTGACCGGACGGCCTCGCGGTCGCTTGGGCTTGTCTGGTGGTTTGGTCATGGAGTCCATCCTAAAACAATCCCTGGCGCCAGCGACTTCCCCGGCAAGGACTCGGCCACGCGTGCATCCGAGTGCCTTTCCCGCCGTGGACGGTCGTGGCGGGATGGCGGCGGAGTCTCAGCGCACGGGCCAGCCCGCAGTGCGCTGAGACTCCGTGTGGCGCGGGCCGCTCATAGCGCCATTTCCCGCGCCCCGGAATCCAGACCGTTCGCCCGCTTCAGATCCTTGTACCGCAGGCGCTTGCCGCTCATCCGCAGCATGCTGTGTTCCATCTGCTCCAAGGTGTCCGCCATGCGCACATTGTGCCGTCCCGAGAATTCGTTCACGTAGCGTTGCAGGTGCTTCGGGGACATCTTGTGGTACGTCCCCACATAGCCGCGCTGGAGCATGCTCCAGAACGACTCCACGCCATTGGTGTGGGCCTTGCCGCGCACATACTCGCTGACCGAGTGCTTGACGGCCGCATGCTCGAACGGCAGCGTCTCGTAGGCACCGGCCTCGTCGGTATAGACCGTCGCGTGCGGGTCCGCGGAGTCCTTGACGAAGCCTTGCAGCGTTTCCTTGTCGGTGCACTCAACGGCCTTCGCCACGACCCGATTCGTCTCGCGATCCTTGGCTCCCACAACCGCCGTCTTGCCGACCGGACCCCGCCCCGTCAGGTCCTTGCGGACATGATTCGGCATGTTCTTGCGCTTGCCGCCCAGGTAGGTCTCGTCCACCTCGACGGGTCCGCCAAACAGCCCCTCGCCCCGCTCCCAGGTCTCGCGGATGCGATGCGCCAGGTGCCAAGCCGATTTCTGCGTGATGTCCAGGTCCCGGTGCAGCTTCATGCTGGAGTCTCCCTTCAGATTCGTTGTCAGCATGTAAGCCGCGATCACCCATTTCTGCGCGCCGAGGTTCGAGTTCTGCATGACCGTGCCGGTGCGCACCGAGAAGAACTTGCGGCACTTCCGGCAGCGATAGCTCATGTTCGGATGCTGCGCCCCGCACTGGACGTTCGTGGATTCGCAATTTGGGCAGGTCGCCCCGTTCGGCCAGCGAATCGAGGCAATCCAATCCTCCGCGGACTTATCGTCTGGGAATAGCCGGATCAGCTGAACGATGGAAATGCCCTTGCGGCGGGCCTTGCCCGGTCCCGGATGATCGTGATTCCTGCGCGCCCTCATAACAATACTATCGTAACCAATACAGCGCCGGAAGTCAAGCGATATCAATGAGTTATAGATGGATTGCCTAGGTTTTTTCTACAAGCAGAGCTGGTTGCTTTGGTTAGGATTGTATATAAGCCCCATTCGGAACCCTCCCAAAGGGTGCCCCCGGATCGGTTGAGAGCGCACCGAGCGCCGGATTGAACCCTATCACACTTAGTGCTATATTGATGAGACTGTTCGCGGACGTCCTCGAGGATCGGATTGCGCACGTTCAAGACCAAGTCCTTCGCGCGTTTCGCGGATCGTGAAGGGATAACGGACGCAGCACTGTGCGAGGTGACCCGGCGTGCAGAGAGCGGCTTGATCGATGCTGACCTCGGCGGTGGCGTCATCAAGCAGCGCATTGCTCGGCCGGGACAGGGCAAGTCCAGTGGATACCGTGCGATCGTGCTGTCACGCTAGGGCGAACGCTGTTTCTTTGTTCACGGTTCACGGGTTTGCGAAGAGTGGCCGGCACAATCTGCGGCCGAACGAGTTGCAGGCATTTCGCCTGCTGGCAGACGAGATGCTTGTCATGAACGAGGCCGGCCTCAAGGCCGCGCTTTCGAATGGGACGATCAAGGAGGTGGACTGCGATGACGAAGCGGTACAAGAGCGAGGCCTTGGCGGCGGCACACGAGACCGCACAGGGGCTGGTGGAAGCGGGCGTTATGGCGAAGCGGACCATGAAGATGTTCGACGAGATGTGCCTGACACCGGTGGAGGAGATGGCGCCTGAACGGATTCGGGAACTGAGGTTGCGGGAGAATGCGAGCCAAGCGGTGTTCGCGCGCTATCTCAACGTGACCCCGGGTCTGGTGAGCCAGTGGGAACGGGGCGAAAAGCGGCCGCGAGGCGCGTCCCTGAAATTGCTGACGCTGGTCGCGAAAAACGGTCTTGCGACGGTCGCCTGACGCAGGGTGCCGAGCACTGGAAGGCGTCAGTCCCCGGCGCAGTGGCAACGGGGCTCCCTCGTACGCTACACGATGCCGATACGGTCGGTGGGGCCGTCGGGGGCGGCGGACGGGAATATAGGTATAGGACCTGGCGCGGTAGTGGTGGCGGTGATGTCGAGTCTGCAGGTTTGGGTCGTGGAGAGTGGCAGGCTGGTGATGGCGCGAGGAACGGCTTATGGCCCGGCTAATGTCATGACACGGTCGCGAGGTCGAAGTATCGATGCTTCAAGATCGGCGTTGTATTGGAAAGAAGAAGCTGCGACCGGGAAGGGATATAACGGTTTCCCAGCAAGAGGGTGATCTCAAAGGTTCTATTTACCGGTCTCGGGCAGAAGAGAGCAGGCCGGCCTCGAGGCGGCTGCCAAGTCTCTCGGCTATCGCCTCGTCCAACGCCCTGAGCAGAATCCCGGGACCGAAGCATGAGACTCTCCTCGAAACCCCGCTCTATCAGGCACTGTCCCTGCCGCGTGCAAAGCTATGGTGTTTCAGGTCAGGGGAAGCGATCTTACGACCGTCGATTGAGTGAACCGTGAGGATCCGGAACCCTGCCAAAGGGTGCATCCGGATCGGTTGAGAGCGCGACGGGCGCTGCCCGAGGCCGCCGGCGGAGTCGCCCTGTCCCTGACAGCCGCCCCTCCGAACGGGGACACTGGCCGCTGCCCGCCCGGCAGGATCGCCAGCGGCCTGCAGAGGGCCTGACGGCTCATGGGCCGCCGAGTTCCGACACCGCATCCGGGTCGAGGCGCATGGCCTGGTCGAGGTCTTCGAGGGCTTCGTCGTGACGCCCCAGTTCCGACTTCGCCAGGCTGCGGTTCGCGTAGGCCCCGGCATTGCGCGGATCTAGGCGAATCGCCTGGTCGTAGTCGGCGATCGCCCCCTCGTACTGCCCCTGCCTGGACTTGAGATCGCCGCGTTCGAGCCAGGCATGGGGGTGGTCGGGGTCGAGGCGGATCGCCTCGGTGCATTCGGCGAGTGCTTCCTGGTGCTCCCAGGGGTCGGGAACGGGACCGCGGGGGTCCGGGACGGCTTGGTGGCCGCCGGGGTAGTGCCGGGCGGCGGTAGCCCGCCCCACGGAGCGTAGGCATGGCCGCGTGCCACGGCCATGCCCGATTCCGCCTGCGCCGCCTTGACGAGTTCGTTCAACCCTTTGTCAATGAGCTCCTTGTCAACGTGGAAGGCTGCGACATTTCGTTTCGTCCTGAAGAACTCGTCGTTTTCCCAGCGATCTTCTATCTTCCGAAGAGCAGCCCAGTGGTCACTCTCCAGCTCAAGCCATCCGCGCTTGGCGAGGGCAGCGCGTGCGTCTCGAATCGCACGGGCTAACTCACGAAGCGTGCCGATTGCGAACCAGATCATCGACGTGAAATCGCGTCCGTAGGCCGTGGAGTCATGACCGTGAGACTGCTCACTCGCATAGTTGCAACTGACGATGCTTGTTAGGTGATCCGAATGAACGAAGCATGGACAGAAGGCATTCACCACGTCTCGTCCCAGTGCCTTCTCAAGTTCAGGAAAATTCCGGAGTTCGATCTTCCACTTGCCGGTGTCGTCAACGGTCGCCTCGATGACGGGCTTGTTGTCTGCGGTCATGTGTCTCTTGGCAAGGCTCAGTCTAAGCGACGATTGCCTCACTGAGCCGACAGAGGCACCGGCCCTGCGGCATTGCTGGCAGTGCGTGCCGGGCACCAAAGGTCGTTAGGCGCCCGTAGGGCCTGGACGGCAGAGCAGGTGGCGCAAGTGTACGCAGGGCCGTAGGCGGTGGAGCGGTATTTCCCGTCGAGACCGAACTCACCTCGGCCTGGCTTAGCAAACCTACCAGGGCGCAATCGATCTCATCGTGTTCAGAATAGCCGGCCTGTCGGATGACGCCATCGCCTCGATAGAGGAAAGACTGGGCAAGATGCTCTGAGCCCCTTGGTTCGCGACTGCGATCACTGACAGCGAGCCAAGTTGTAATGCAGGGACATCCGGGCCTTGTGTCCACTAGCCCGGAAAACGCGCGTTTCCACGGCGCACTGAGTTTTCCGGGCTAGGTAAAAACGCCGATTCGCGACCCTTTGGAATCAATGTATTACAGACAGCGATGTCAAACATCGGCTAAGCTCGCCCACGGTTCGCTCGCGTGTGACCGCCGGGATTTACCAATCGTCGGGGGGACCCTCACGCAGCAACTTGAACAGCGACCTCCGAGCGAGGTCGAAACCCGAGACGAACGCCGCGCCGTTCCTGAACGGAGACGCCTCGCCCGACCCACTGTGAACGATATCGGAACGGGCTTCATAGAGTGTCCTGATTCTGTCCTTGACCTGTTGCCGATCTTCCGCGTCGGTTCCGAGATAGCTGGAAACCCTTTCCTCTAACGTGCGCGATTTCTTCCATTTGGGCAGTTCGTACATGCCTTCAAGCGCTATCGCCACATCCACGACCTTGTCGCGCAGTGCAAACTGGCCAGCTCGTCCAAGCGCCTCAGCCAGTCGACTTACGAAGGGCGCCATCCTCTGGTAACGCGTGCTCTCGTGGTTCGAGAAAGCATCCCGTGCCTCGTAGAGTGCCTCCGGCCTCAGCACCGGACAGTCGACGAACCCGTCGAAGCCATGCGCCGGCCACTTCTGGTCCATCCCCGGACCGTGTCTCTCCCGGCCCAGGAGGCGGGCGGCCGACCGGTCGATGCAATCGGATTTGGCTCCGAGCGGCAGCACCGGCTCTGCGTGGCTCACAGAAAGCAGATCCAGGAAAGTCCTCGCCTCCGGAAGTAACCGATTAGATTCTGTTTCTCGCTCAGTTCGGCACAATGAGAGCGAGCCACCTAGTCCACCCATTCAGCCCACTCCGGACTCTGGAAATCGAAGTGACGCGTGTGCTGCTCCCACCCGTGCGATTCCATGAATGGTAGCAAGTGGCAAAAAGGCATATCGAGCGCACGGTACTCATCAGTGGTGAACGGGCGGGAATGTCGCCATTGTCGTACCGTAACCTCCTGTACCCATCCGACAGTGTTGAACCCCCATCGCTTGAGGTTGGGGGCCACGGACTCCTCGATCCATTTCGATGCGCTGCCGTCGTACTTGTCCCGCCAGATGTGGAGGTTCTCCTGGTATCGGAGACTTGCCGGGTCGATATGGTTCAGGCCGAGCGAGAAGAAGGGCTTCCCGTCGGGAGTGATCAGCCACCAGGGCTCCTCCCGCCATGCCAGCGACCAAAAACCTTCGGGATCAACTTGTGTCGTCCGGGCTGGAGCCGTCACGGCACGGGTGCTAGCGCCTGGCAGCGCTCCGGAAGCCAGGAATCGCCGTCGCGTAACTCTCATTTGAGTTCCGGCTGGTGCCTCTTCAAAATGATAGGTTGTTCTCGCGCCACGGGGCTTGTGCAATCGAGATGCGGCAGCGGGGCCGTACCCGGGCGCTGCTGGCGTCTCCGCCAGTGATTTCCAGTCTCGACAGATCGGGAAGTTCGCCATGGTTGTGAACGCCACATCTGCCGTCTTCCCGCCTGCATACAGGGCAGTACGCTGAGAGCAGGTATTTCCTCGGAGAGAGCCATGACTAACGACAGATCTGGCGGAGACCGGTCCGACATGCTCATCACAGGCGCCACCGGCTACATAGGGAGCCGTGTCTTGGCCGCCTTGGAATCCACGCAGTGTCGGATTCGCTGCCTGTCGAGAAACCCGGCTTATCTCGAGTCTCGCGTCAGCTCCTCGATTCGTGTGTGTCGCGGGGACGTCCTGAACGCAGAGTCGCTTGGGCCTGCGCTCGCGGGTGTTGAAACGGCCTATTACCTAGTCCATTCAATGGGCTCTGGCGGCGAGTTTGAAAGCCTGGACCGCAAGGCTGCCGAGACGTTCGGCCGAGTGGCCAAGGAGCAAGGTGTGCGCCGGATCATTTATCTGGGCGGCCTAGGCTCAGGGGCCGATCTCTCGTCGCACTTGGAGAGCCGTCAGGAGGTGGGCCGAATCCTCAGGGCTTCCGGCGTGCAAACGCTGGAATTCCGCGCCTCGATCATCCTCGGATCGGCGAGCCTGTCATTCGAGATGATCCGCACATTGGTAGATCGGCTTCCAGTCATGGTGACTCCGAGATGGACCCGCACCTTGGCACAGCCGATCGCCGTCGAGGATGTAATTGAGTACCTGATTGCCGGGCTGGACCTAGAGTTCGGACGCAGCGCTGTGTTTGAGATCGGCGGAGCCGACCGCGTTTCCTGCCTCGATCTCCTGAAGGAGTACGCGCGGCTGCGTGGATTGCGTCGCGCCATTCTGCCCGTACCCTTCCTTACGCCTCGGCTCTCTAGCCTTTGGCTCGGCCTAGTCACCCCCGTGTATGCACGAGTTGGCAGGAAGCTCATCGATGGCGTGCGCAACGAGACGGTGGTCCGGGACAGGGAAGCCCTGCGAGCGTTCGATATCCGCCCCCGGAGCGCCAGGGAGGCCTTGGTTCGCGCGTTGAGCAACGAAGACCGGGAGTTTGCTGTCACGCGCTGGTCCGACGCGTACCCTTCCCGCGAGAACGGGCTTCGCTGGGGCGGAGTCCGATTCGGGAAGCGCCTTGTTGATTCGCGCGCGACCAAAGTGCGTCTTTCGGTTGGAGTTACCCACCCCTGTAAGTCATTGCCTACGCTAGACTTACGCCAATCACAAATAACAGTTACCACCATAGTATAAAGCTATGTTAATGGATTCTTAATGGATTCGCTACAATGTGCGCCGTGGAAAGGCGTTTTCTTCTAGCGGGTGCGAACCCCGCGCAACAACTGTCGCTCCGGTTGGTAGCAGCCAGGGCGGTTCGTGGAGGCAACGAAATGGACTGAAGCACTCTGGCGTCAAAGGGCCGCGTTAGGCGGTTCAGCGACCATGCGGGCGAGAACGCGAGTAAACGCCGAGCAGGCCTCGAAAAGCATGATGCGGAGGCTGACCCGCCGTTGATACGGGGAAGGCTGCCAGCGACCGGGAAGCGAGCGACACAAGCACCGGTCGTCTCCGCCGGGGTATTGGCGCTGGCACGCATGGAAGAGGAAGGGAACAGCAACACGGGAAGCCCTGCCGGTGGCGTGCACGCGCCAAACCGGAATCCCGCAAGGGACAGGCCGGGCCGGGCAGGGTGGCGGAGAGGTCCGTACTACCGGAGAGGCCGGGTAACGCTGGCGGAGGGAAGGGACCGCAGGTGAGGAGAGGTGAGTGAAAGCGCGAAGGACACCGGGAGTGGCATCGCCTAGGACCCCGGCATTGCGTTCGAGAGGGCTGGAACCACCGCATGCGAAAGCGAAGGGAAGCGAATGTAGGAACGAGCGCAAGCCGGACCGCAGACGCAGGCGGCAGGGCGTGAGGCCTGCCGCCGGGTGCGGCGACCGCCGGGAAGAGGCCGGGGGCGTGCGACTCCCGCGACGCGGACGGTATCACCGGACGCGCCATTCCCGTCGGAGCCGGATCTACCCGTGGGCGAGCGGCATGATCCCACTGGAGAGCCCAGTGCCGGAAATCGGCACGCTGGGTTCGGTGAGCGGGGAGCGGAAACGTGGCTAGGCACGAGGGTCAGTGAGGCACCTACCGATGGCGAAAGCCGTAGGAACAACCCCAAAACAGCTACTGCCTTTTGCTAAGGTGCGCGCGTCGCTCCCCGACTCTACATCCCACGTGCGGTGCGGCTTGCGTCCGCCCCGTGGACGTGCCAACAGACAGGACACAGCAACCGGGCGAAGGCACGGCGATAAACGGACAGGATCGCCCGGTTGCACCTATCGCGTCCGCAATCGCTTCCGTGGATGGCGCGATCCTACTACGTCCACGGGAGCCACGGGGCGGACGGTGCCATGCTCCGATTATCGTCCGCTCCGTCAGATCGCCTTTAAATCCTCCAATTGGAGGATTTAATCAACGGTCGAATAGGCGACTAGGACACGCCCACTATCTCTAACGCTTGCTCGATTGATTGCCCGCTATCAACTAACGACTTGACCGCCCGTGCCAAGCCTTGCACGTCCGATCCGCGCAAGCGGTGGAAGTCAATCTCGACCGGATCGCCAACAAGCTTGGCGGTTGCCTCGGCTTCAATCAACCGCCCTAACGGGCTGATGGTAGCCGCCGTGAAACGTCGCCATGATTCGCGCATTCCCGCCCCGTCAGACTTGATCATCAGTTCTATCGGAATGCCCGCAGCGGCTAGCAACTCCGATAGGACTCGGCTATGCACTTCCCGTATCTCATCGGGCGGATTCGCGCCGAAGCGCTTCACTCCATAGTCCGATGTTGGGGCTTCGGTTGAATACGCGTTTGCCGCCGTAGAGGCGATCGGAGGCAGCACGGGATGGCACTACGCGAACTGGCTGTGGCGACTGCGAGGTTTCCTGGACTTGCTGGTTGGAGGCGTTGGATTGAGGAGGGGACGGAAGCATCCTTGCCATCTGCAAATTGGTGATACGGTCGACTTTTGGCGCGTCGAATCGATCGAACGAAACCGCCGACTGCGACTGCACGCCGAAATGCGGCTTCCAAGGCGCGCTTGGCTCCAGTTCGAGGTGGAACCGGACGGGACGGCCTGCACATTGCGGCAGACGGCCGAATTCGATCCCGCCGGCTGGATGGGAAATCTCTACTGGTATGCCCTGTTCCCGTTACATTTGTTGATCTTTGAAGGCATGCTCCGAAACTTGGCCCGTTCGGCTGAGGATGGTATCGCCAAAGGCCAGCATTTGGAATGAGAGCCGGAAGCACTTTCCCACGTTGGCTCTGATGCTCAGCTTGCGGACGCTGGGTGGACTGGAAGTCACTAGGCCTCCGCATGGGAGCATGGCGTTGAGCTGAGAGATCGGACTTCCGGCCCGGCACAAGGCTTGCTGGCCGGGTTGACGCTGCACTCAGCGCCTGGAGCACCGCATTCCGTTCAAGAGCCGGGTGCGTCGATCGCCAGACAACCGGGAGGATCGTACTGGATTCACAGGCCCGCTAGGGCGGAATCGATGTCGGAGTATTCAAACTCGAATCCCGCGCCGAGCGCAGCTCTCGGTTCGACGCGTTGCGATGCGAGCAATACATCGGCGAACTCACCGAGCCCGAGCCGCAATGCGAACGCAGGTGCCGGGAAGAATGCGGGGCGCCTCACCGCCCGGCCCAGTGCTCGCGTGAATTCCCGGTTGGTCACCGGATGGGGGGAGGTGCCATTCACAGGCCCCTGCAGTTCTTCGTGTTCAGCAGCGAAGACGAAGAGCCGGGCGAGGTCTTCCACATGGATCCAAGGCATCCACTGCTGGCCACTTCCCAGTGGGCCGCCCAGTCCGAGCCGGAACAATGGCAGCATCTTGGCGAGGCCTCCGCCGCTCTTCCCGAGCACCAGGCCGATCCGAACCGTGACGACCCGAATCCCGAAAGCTGCGGCTGCCCTAGCTGCAACCTCCCACTCGTGGCAGACGTCCGCAAGGAATCCGTCACATTGCGGAGAATCCTCGCTTAGAATGTCGCTTCCCCGACTTCCGTAGAACCCGACTGCGGAAGCAGACACTAGGACCTTCGGCGGCTGGTCCATCTCACTCATGCCGGCCACCAGATTCCTAGTGCCAACGATCCGGCTTTCCCGGATGCGCAGCTTCTTGGCATGAGTCCAGCGGCCTTCCGCCACTGACTCGCCGGCCAGGTGAAATACCGAGTCACAGCCATCGAGTGCTTCAAGGGGCGGAGTCTCGCTTGTCGGATCCCAACGGAAGCAGGCGGCATTCGCGAGCCCTGGCGAAACACTCTCGGGACGGCGTGTCAAGACCTTGGGATCGGGCAGCAACTTGCATAGTTGCTGCCCGATGAATCCAGTTGCACCTGTGACTAACGGTTGCATTACTCGTACATGGTACATTCAGGCCGACTCCGTTTGGTGCGGGGATTCCGGGCCTGTGCAGTATCATGGGCTCCGATGCGAGTCAGTCCTTGCGGGATCGTCATCCTGCTTCTTGTCGGCGCCGCGCCCGGCTTGGGCGCGGACAGGCCCAACATCGTGTTCGTCTTGGCTGACGATGTCGGTGACCAAGCGATCGGATGCTATGGCGGGACCTCGTTCGCGACACCCCGCATTGATGCTCTGGCTTCCGAAGGGATGCTCTTCCGCCACTGCTATTCCATGCCCGTGTGCCATCCGACCCGAACGACTCTCTTGTCCGGGAAGTATCCGTTTCGCCTAGGGAATCCAGTCTGGGGTTCGTACCCCGCGCAGTTCGAAGGATCTACCCTCGCCAATCACCTACGCGAGCTTGGCTATGCGACAGCGGTCGCCGGGAAGTGGCAACTCACCCTGCTCCGGGAAGACCCGGACCATCCACGTCGGCTGGGTTTCGACCGATGGTCTCTCTTCGGCTGGCACGAGGGGCCTCGCTACTACCGGCCGCTGGTGTACGAAGACGGCAAGGTTCGCTCTGACGTCAATGAGCGTTACGGTCCGGATGTCTACGTCGACCTGCTGGTGGATTTCATGAGGGAGAACCGGGGCAACCCGTTCTTCGCGTTCTACTCCATGGCCTTGGCGCACGACGTGACGGATGACATCGGCACGCCTCCCCCGCTGGGCCCGCAAGGGCACTATGACAGCTATAGGCGAATGGTGGAGAACTTAGACGAGCGTTTAGGCCGGGTAGTGGATGCGATCGACGATCTGGGAATTCGCGAGCGCACCCTGTTGGTGTTCACCGCGGACAACGGGACGCCGAAGCAGTACTATTACACCGCCCAAGGTAACGACATGCTCAAGCAGCCGATTGAGATGCGATGGAACGGAGTCGACGTACGGGGAGGCAAAGGCGACTTGACGGACGCCGGGACGAGGGTCCCGCTCGTGGCCAGTTGGCCGGGCACTCTCGAGCCCGGCCAAGTTGTGGAAGACTTGGTGGACTTCAGCGATTGGTTGCCCACGTTTGTCGATCTAGCGGGTGGCGAGCCGCTTCCGGGTCTGGATGGCATCAGCTTGGCAGATCGGCTGCGAGGCGGCGACGAGTCGTCCCGCGAATGGGCTTACGCATCCGCCAATGATGCGCGATGGGTGCGAACCCAGCGCTGGAAACTCTACGACGACGGCCGCATGTTCGACATGGCGGCAGGGCGAGCGGAAGACACCCCATTGGCAATCAGTGAGGCGTCGACAGAAGCTCTCCGAGCACGTTCGGCATTGGAGTCGGCGTTGCGCGCGCTGGGCGGCTCTGACCGGTAGGCTGCGACCGTGAGAGCAATCCTCTTCGGGGCCGGTGGCCAGCTCGGCGTCGACTTGGCTCGCGAGTGCCGAAGACGGCGAATCTCGGTGATGGCTGTAGGCCGCGCTCAAATCGACATCGGCGACAGCGCCGCCGTGTTGCAGGTCGTCGAACGGCACCGCCCGGACTTTGTCATCAACGCAGCCGCGTACAACAAGGTGGACCTGGCCGAGCGCGACCCCGAAACGGCACTCCGCATCAACGCTCTCGCCGTTCGGAACATGGCGCAATTCTGCGACGCTGTCGGCGCGACGCTCCTGCACTACTCGAGCGATCATGTGTTCTCGGGGGACAAGGGGTCTCCTTACGTGGAGACCGACATGCCCAGTCCGTGCTCCGCCTACGGCGCATCCAAGCTCCTCGGAGAGCTGTTTGTCGGTGCGTCCTGCTCCTCGTACTACGTACTGCGTGTCGGTGGCGTGTTCGGTCCCCCGGGTCGCTATTCGAATCACGGCAATTTCCCCGAGTTCGTCCTGCGGAAGTGCGCCGAGGGCTCCACCTTAAGGATTGTCAACGACCAGTTCGCCAGCCCGACCTTTGGCACTGCATTGGTGAAGAGGTCATTGGACGTCTTGGAACAGCGGATTCCGGCCGGCCTCTACCACCTCGCGGGCAACGAGACGATTTCGTGGTACGACTTCGCTTGCAAGATTGCGCGCGCAGCGAATTGTCAAGCCGAGATCACTCCAATCAGCCACCGCGAGTACAAGACTTCAGCGCCCCGCCCGGTGAACTCAGCGTTGTCCAACGCCAAGATCGAGGCTGCGGGCATCGACCCGATGCCGTGCCTAGACGAATGCATCCGGCGGTACACGGCCCTTCGGAAGCGCGAGCGGCCGCGCGAGCCGTAAGCGGTTCCACAGGCTTCCGAACCGCACCGTCGTCCTACCTGTCCAACACCACGGAATCTGGATGCACTTAAATCCCTACTATTCCGATAGAGATAGGGTATAATTCTAGTTTATGGCGGTTTCAGCGCACCAACTGCAGGCCCTCCGCACATCGTCCGTGCCGTCTCACGACGCGACGTTCCGTCAGCTAAGTGACCTGTACCTGCTAGCCGAAGGCGGCTACGAGCCGGTGCGTGGGTTCCTCAACGCAGCTGATACCGACTCTGTGTGCAAGACAATGCATCTCACCAGCGGGGATCCGTGGAGCATTCCCGTTATCTTCCCGATCGACCGCGAGACGAGGGATCGCATTGGATCCTCGGATCGAGTGGTGCTGATGGACGGGAACAACCCGGCAGGCCTGCTCCAGGTCGAGGAAGTGTTCCCGATCCGCAAGGATGTCTATGCCGACTGTGTGTTCCGAACACAAGATGGCGCGCACCCCGGCGTGGATTGGTTGCACGGCGCGGGAGACTACTCCGTCGCCGGATCCGTGGAGCGCTGCTCCGACTGGATGCTGGATCTCCCGGGGGCACTGCCGTTTTCTCCGCACGAGGTCGCAGCGCTGGTGGCCGCCAAGGGCTGGGACACGGTTGTCGGCTTCCAGACTCGCAACCCGATTCACCGCGCGCACGAGTTCTGCACCAAGATCGCACTCGAAACCGTTGACGGATTGGTCATTCATCCACTGCTCGGAGAGACGAAGTCGGACGACACCCCGGCCGAGGTTCGGCTTGCCTGTTACGAGGTCTTGCTGCGCAAGTACTATCCGGCAAACCATGCCATGCTCGCCGGCTTTCCGGCGTGGATGCGCTATGCCGGGCCGCGCGAAGCCATCTTTCATGCGCAAGTCCGCAAGAACTATGGCATGACGCATTTCATCGTGGGCCGCGATCACGCCGGCGTTGGAGACTACTACGGGCCGTTCGATGCTCAGGAAATCTTTTCCGAATTCCAGCCCGGGGAATTGGGCATCGAGCCGATCTTCTTCGACTTCGTTCACTTCTGCAGGGTTTGCGGCGGCATGGCATCCAAGAAGACCTGCCCGCATCCCCCTGACCAGCATGTCCATCTCGCTGGCCGGGTGGTTCGTCAGATGCTGCGTGACGGAGAGACCCCTCCCAGCGAGTTCACCCGCCCCGAGGTCGCTGAGATCCTGATCGCAGCGGCCCGCGAATCCGCATGACCCTCGCACAGCCAAAGTTCACTTGGCCGGCCCGCGGCGCGTCCGCAGAGGAGGTTCTGCGCTGGGCAGTCGCGGAGTTTGGCGACGGCCTGGCGATCTGCACGAGCTTCCAAGCCACCGGGTCCGTGATTCTCGACATGGCAGCAGGGATTGCCGGCGATGCGATCAAAGTATTCAGCATCGATACCGGACGTCTCTGCGAGGAGACCTACGAACTGATCGCGACAGTTCGACGTCGCTACGGCATTGCGGTCGAACTGATCGCGCCACACTCCGAGGAACTGAGCGCAATGCTCACGCTGCATGGGCCGAACTTGTTCTACGAGGATCCCGCCAAGCGCAAGCTTTGCTGTGAGATCCGCAAGGTCAGGCCGCTCAAGCGACGGCTATCGACCTTGGATGCGTGGGTCACCGGCCTTCGTCGCGACCAAGCCGGCAGTCGCGAGGCGGTCGAGAACGTAGCCGTTGACGAAGAGCACGGTGGCATTGTGAAACTCTCTCCGCTCGCAAGTTGGTCCGATGCCCAAGTATTCGAATATGCGGACCGTCACGATGTGCCGCTTCATCCGCTTTACGCCCGCGGCTTCCGGAGCATCGGCTGCCAGCCCTGCACGCGGCCCGTTGCGGAAGGCGAGAGCAGTCGCGCCGGGCGCTGGTGGTGGGAAGATGAAGTAGACAAGGAGTGCGGGATGCACTTCTCGGCCGGTGGCGGGCTTCGGCGCGACTTCGATGTGATGCTGGACCAAGTCCTGCCCGCTCGGCTTCCGTATCGCGTCAAGTGACGCTGTTCAGAGCTATGCGTGAAAGGAAAAGCCTGCCCGTGAGGTGGGCGTGAATCTTATGACCCATCAGGGAGCCACGATCTGGCTGACCGGACTGTCGGGGTCCGGCAAATCCACCGTCGCGAGTCTACTCGCCGAGCGCCTGCGTGCAGCGGGTGCCTACGTCGAAGTCCTGGACGGCGATGTTATCCGCACGAATCTCTCGAGAGGGCTTGGCTTTAGCAAGGAAGACCGCGACATCAATATCCGTCGGATCGGGTTCGTCTGCGGCCTGCTCTCGCGAAACGGTGTAATCGCGATCGCAGCGGCCATTTCGCCCTATGCGAGTCTCCGCCGCGAGGTGCGCGCGACAACGACCAACTTTGTCGAAGTGTTTACAGACTGCGAATTTGACAAACTGGTCGCGCGCGACGTCAAGGGCCTGTACAAGAAGGCGCTTGCGGGCGAAATCAAGAACTTCACTGGTGTATCGGATCCATACGAGCAGCCGGAAAACGCCGAGGTGCGCATTGATTCCGGCATCCAAACCCCGGAGGAATCGACAGACGCCGTCTGGAACTACCTCGTCGAGCGGGGCCTGATCCGAAACTGACGGTTTCCCGTCGCACGGGTCGACGCTTTCCGCGGGCCAATACGGTCAGAACCGGGCGGGTATGTTGAGCGCTTGCAATAGCGTTTCGGCTCAAGGGCCTGCGCCTCTCACGCTATGTGACGCGCGCCACCTCGTCGTCGAGTGTCGGGTGCCGTTACTCTCCGGGAAGGCCGCCCGGCATATAGAAGTATGCCGCGACGAGATAGACGCCATAGGCCGCCAGCAGGACAAACCCGAAACCCCGCCGCAGGACATTCCGCGATACCATGATTCCCGTTCGGAAGATGAGCAGGATCAAGAGCATTGCTGGGTACAGGACTGTGAAGAAGTTGCTGCCTGCCTGGAGCCCGGGTGAGGTGACGGCCGCAGCGGTTCCGGCGACGAACAGGACGTTCAGGATGTCGGCGCCGATGACATTGCCGACAGCGAGTTCACCGTGCCCGCGCCTGGCGGCTGTGACCGCAGTCACCAATTCCGGCAGGGATGTCCCGAACGCGACTAGCGTGGCAGCAATGATGCTCTCCGGTACGGAAAGGCGATGGGCCGCTTCCGTCACGCCGGGAATGACGAAATGCGCCGAGACGACGACGAGCGCCACGGAAGCGACCAGCTTCAGTGACGTCAGCCAGGCGGCGCTGTGCGCGCTGCCTTCGGTGGTTGTCGACGCCCGGGCTTGTCCCGCCCATCGGACTGATAGGTACAGATAGGCCACCAGCAGAGCAACGAGCAGGAACCCGCTTGCCTGGCTCAGGCGGCCGCCCGTGACGAATGCTTCCGCCGGGCTGTTCCACGGCACGCTGAGCAGGACCAGCAGGACACCGGCGCCGAGCTGCATCCATCCCTGGCGGTTGACGATCTTCGGATCGAGCTTCAGGGGCGCAATCAAGCAGGCCACCCCGAGAATCAGCCCGGTGTCCGCTATCACTGACCCGACCGAGTTGCCCAGTGCCAGACCCGGGGAGCCCTCGAAGGCAGCAAGCACGGAAACCGCCGCCTCTGGCGTGGTGGTGCCAAGGCTGACGATCGTTGCCCCAACGACCATTTGCGGAATCCGGAGGCTCTCGGAGAGCTCGACTGCTTGGTCAACCAAGAGGTCCGCGGACTTGCCGAGGACGCCCAGCGACAATGCGATGCTTGCTATCAGGAGAGACCAATGGGCCTGTGAGAAGAACTGCTCGATTGCCGAGTCCATTCCAAGCTATGAGTCTATCGGATGGACCGGGCCCGGTTGATCTGGGGTGATTGAGCCATGGATTGCGACTATAATCGGGACGGTAAATTAATGCAAGGCGTGCGACATGGGATGCGTTGCTGGGCGTTGATGTACGTGCTGATGGCCTTTGCGCTGTCCGAACCGGCGTTTGGCGACCAGGCCGCATTGGAACACTTCGAGAAGAGGGTCCGGCCGCTTCTGGCCGAGCAATGCCACTCCTGCCATAGCGCGAAAGCACCCAGTGTTTTTGCGAGCCTGTACCTCGATAACAGAGCCGGCGTCTTGAGAGGCGGGGACTCCGGGCCTGCGGTGGTGCCGGGCGACGCCGCCAATAGCCTCTTGCTCCAAGCCGTGCGCGGAGAGGACAGGGTTCTGATGCCCCCAACCGGCCGGTTGAGTGACGACCAGATCGCGGATCTTGCAGCGTGGGTTGACGCGGGTTCTCCTTGGCCGCCAGAGCAGGCTCCAGACCTGCCCGATCCCGGCGAGGACTTTGATCTCGAGAGGCGTCGCAGCGAGCACTGGTCGTGGTACCCGGCCAACCCGGTTCCGGCACCTGCCGTCACCAACGAGGACTGGCCGAAATCGACCGTAGACCGGTATATCCTCGCGAAGCTGGAAGAAAAGGGATTGACTCCGGCAAAGGCCGCGGATCGTTACACCTTGCTGCGGCGTCTCTCCTTCGCTCTGACGGGCCTGCCTCCCACAGCGGAGGACATTGCGGCGTTTCTCGACGACGATGCGGAGCGGGCCGTTGAGACCGTTGTGGAACGCCTCCTGGCATCGCCCCATTTCGGCGAGCGGTGGGCGCGCCACTGGATGGACCTTTTCCGCTACACCGAGTCCCATGGGAGCGAGGGAGACCCCGACATCCCGGAAGCGTGGCGGTACCGCGACTATTTGATCCGTGCGTTTAATTCGGATGTCCCGTACGACCAGCTAGTTCGCGAGCACTTGGCTGGCGACCTCCTGCCAGAGCCCCGGCTCAATGAGTTGGATGGCCTGAATGAGTCCCTCCTGGGCACTGCGCACTACCGCATGATCGAGCACGGTTTCCAGCCTGTCGACCCACTCGAGGATCGTGTCAAGTGGACTGACAACCAGATCGATGTTTTCTCGAAGGCGTTCCAGGGGCTGACCGTGTCGTGCGCCCGTTGCCACGACCACAAGTTCGACGCGATCAGCCAACGGGACTACTACGCGCTATACGGTGTGTTCGCGAGCGCACGCCCCGTGCAGCGGGCAGTGGACACCCCCGCTATTCTTCACACGCACAGAGATGCGCTGCGGGCCGCCAAGAACAGGATCCGGGACGCCCTAGCGTCACTCTGGCTCGCATCGGCCGATGCATTGCCGGCGAGATTGCGCGATGGCGATGACACATTGGCTCGCGCAATCGAAGTCGCGGCTTGCGACCCGGACAGCCTGCTTTACCCGTGGACCCAACTATCCGTTCGAACCGGAGATGACTTGACCTCCGAGTGGCGCAATCTCGGGGCCGGATGGGAGCGGGAGCTGGAGATTCGCGAGCAGTTCAACCGCGAGAAGTTCGGAACGATTTGGAGACCCGCGCAGGGTGCCGGAGGGTGGATCCGCATCGGGACCGGTCTGGACGGCGGCACCTCGTCGGCCGGTGAGTTCTCGGTTGTGCCTGAGGGTGACCGGGTCCTCGAAGGAATCTACGAGCCGGGCGTCTACAGTGGCCTGCTATCCAGGCGCCATGACGGAGTGCTGCAGACCCCGCGCTTCACGATCAACACCGATCGAATCAGTTTCCGGGTGCAGGGCTCGGGCCTGAGTTTCGTCCGGCTGATCGTAGAGAACTATGCGGTTCCGCGTGCGGGGATCTACTGGCAGCGCTATTCCCCCAAGAAGGACTCGCCGGTGTGGTCTGGCTGGGATACCACGTATTGGAAGGGATTCAGCGCCTACATCGAGTTTGCGACGGTACAGGACTCGACGAACTTCCAGCTCGATCCCGAGGACACCCGGCAAATGCCGAGGCCGACCGCCCCCGAAGACGGGCGTTCCCACTTCGGCGCGTTGGCGGTTGCGTTCCACGACAAGGATGTCGTACCCAAGGAGACTGAGACCGGACTTTCCTACCTGCTGCAGGGACCGGTCCCACGGGACATCGGGGCGCTGGCACAGCTCTACGCTGACCGCCTTCGCGATGCTGTTCAAGCTTGGCGCCGGCACCGGATCACACAGCCGGAAGCTGCGTACCTCGATTGGTTCGTGCGCCAAGGATTGCTGCCCTCGACGCTGGGCTCTTCGGAGCGACTCGATGCCCTAGTTGCCGAATACCGTCGGCTAGAGCAATCCGTGCCTATATTCCGCCGTGCTCCTGGTGTCTTGGACGAAGCGGGTCCTGACCAGCCACTGTTGGTCCGTGGCGACTTCAAGAATCCCGCTGCGCCAGTTCCGAGGCGCTACTTGACCGCGCTTGGCGGCGAGCCGTACGACGACCCCGCCACGACCCGTTTGCGTTTGGCGGAGGATGTCTCAGACCCGCGCAACCCACTTACTGCCAGAGTCATGGTGAACCGCATTTGGCGGCACTTGTTCGGACGCGGCCTTGTCTCGACAGTCGACAACTTCGGGCGCCTAGGGAGCCTGCCGACTCATCCCGAATTGCTGGACTTTCTGGCCGACAGATTCGTCAAGGACGGATGGTCGATCAAGAGAATGGTCCGTCGGCTCGTCCTGACGGCGACGTACCAGCTGGATAGCCAGCCCTCCGAATTGGCCGCGAGGGTAGACCCTGGCAACGAGCTCCTGCAGCACATGCGTATGCAGCGGCTGGACGGCGAGTCGATTCGCGACAGTGTCTTGGCGATTTCCGGACGCCTGAACCCTAAGCTGCACGGTCCATCGATCAATGTCTACTATGCTTTCGCGAAGGGCAAGACCAAAGGCGATCGAGTCAAGGGCTCGCTTGACGGAGACGGACGGCGCAGCGTCTACCAGGAAATCCGGCGAAACGCCCACAACCCGTTCCTGGAAGTATTCGACCAGCCGAAGCCAGCCTCCACTCGCGGCCAGCGTGACGTCACGAATGTGCCCGCCCAGTCGCTCACCATGCTAAACAGCCCCCTGGTCATCTCCCAAGCGCATCGGTGGGGCCAGGCCCTCGCCGCCCGTGACAACGCTGCCTCCGAGACAGTCAGGTTGATGTTCTTGGAGGCGCTTGGCCGCCCGCCGCAGCCTCTGGAACTGGATCGTAGCCTAGGCTATATCAACGCAGATACAAACGCCTCGGCCTGGGCCGATCTCGCGCATGCCATCTTCAATCTCAAGGAATTCCTCTACGTCCGCTGAGCGAACGCCGGCTGGGCCTGCCGCCACAGAGACTGACCGAACCGGATGAACTTGCAAGCGAATGCGCCAGCAGAGATTCGGAGGCCGATTCTCGGTGTCGGGGGAGTGCTCTTCGAACGAGGGAGAGTGTTGCTAGTCAAACGCGGCGCGCACCCTGCGAAGGGCTATTGGTCGATTCCCGGGGGCAAGCTCGCCGCTGGAGAAACCCTGGCGGAGGGGGTGGAGAGAGAGATGCTAGAAGAGACAGGGATGCGAGTGCGGGCGGGAGCCTTGATCGAGATCTACGAGCGGCTGCCAAGGCCCGGAGCGAGCGGCACATCGGACCACTACGTCGTGCTGGACTATCTCTGCGAAGCGACAGGGGGTTTGCTGCAGGCCGGTGATGACGCGGATGAAGTGGGTTGGTTCGCGTTGCGGGAACTTGGTGCCCTGCACCTGACTCCGGGGGCGGCTCCGGTGATCGAGAAGGCGTTCAGGATGTCAACCGGACTCCCTGGCGAGGGCGGCGCCTAATGCTTGCCAACCCGTACGAGGCTCTGGAGTTCGACAAGGTCGTGGCGCTGTTGCGGCGCTACACGCCCAGCCCGCTGGGCTCCGCGCGGCTGGACAGCGTCCAGGCGGCGCCGCGCCTAGAGTCGGCCGAAGCGGCTACGGCCGAGCTCGCCGTCGTCGGTGAGGCCATCGAATGGCTGCGAAAAGGGGGCCAAGGTGTCGAGCGATCGGTGCCACCTCCGCGGTTCTCGGGCATCGAAGACGTTCGCGAGCCGGTCCAGCGGCTGTCGATGGAAGGAATCGTCTTGGCCGCGTCCGAGATTGGCGCGGTTCTTGACATGCTAGGCGCTTCCCAACGGATTCGTCACGCCTTGCTCAGCGATCAGGACCGGCGCCCCCTCCTGCATGCCCGCGGCTCGGATCTCCCGGACTTCCGGCTGCTGCTGTCCGTGCTGTCGGGCAAGATCCTCCCCAATGACGAAATCTCCAATCTTGCGAGTACCGCCTTGTCGAAGGTTCGGCGGCAGATTGAGAAGCAACGAGCACTGGTTGAGACCTCATTGGAACGGTTCGTCCGCAGGCATGCCGATTCGGGTGTGTTGCGGGACAAGTACGTCACGATGCGCAATGGACGTACGGTCGTGCCGGTCAAGTCGACCCTGAAAAGCCGTGTCGACGGGATCGTGCACGGGGCGAGTTCCAGTGGCCAGACAGTCTTCGTTGAGCCGCTTGACACCATCGTTCAGAACAACCGCCTCGTGCGGTTGCGGGAGGACGAGCAGAGCGAGATTCTCCGAATCCTGCGGGAGATGAGCGCTAGACTGCGTGCCGAGCGGTTCGAGATCGCGGCGGCGGTGGCAGCGGTCGGAGAGCTGGAATATGTCTTCGCAAGGGCGCGGTTCTCAAGTGACTTCGACTGCTGCGTACCCCGGTTCGAGGTCGGGGCAGCTGCGCGAATCGTGCTTGACGCGGCACGCCATCCGCTCTTGCAGGACCTGTTGACGCAGCAGGAGCAGAGCCCGGTGCCGCTCAGCGCGCGGCTCGAAGGCGGCAGCCGAACCATGATCGTGAGCGGTCCGAACGCTGGCGGCAAGACGGTTGTGCTCAAGACCATCGGCGTGTTGGCGGCGATGGCGCAGGCTGGAATACCGGTTCCGGCTGACGAAGCGGAGTTCCCGTGGTTTGACACGATCCTCGCCGACATCGGGGACGCGCAATCGATCAGGGAAAGCCTGAGCACCTTCTCGGCGCACGTTTCCAAGCTCGTCGCGATTCTGGAGGGCTCCTCGTCGGAATCCCTGGCCGTGCTGGACGAACTGGGCACCGCCACTGATCCAGAGGACGGAGGCGCACTGGCGGTGGCGGTCGTCGAGCGATTGCAGGCGGCAGGCGGGTTTGCCGTCGTCTCCACGCATCTTCCCGAGCTAAGGATGTACGGCGCGCGCACCGAAGGTGTGGTGAGTGCTTCGATGGGATTCGATGAAGCCAACCTGTGCGTGACCTACAGACTGCAGACCGGCGTACCGGGTCAGTCTGCCGGTCTCGATATGGCCGAGCGTTTCGGTCTGCCGCCAGAGGTCATCCAGCGCGCCCGCTCGCTGAAGGGGCATGCCGGAGAGCACGTCGCCGCGTTTCTAGCCGATCTCCAAGAACGCGCTCGGCAGTACGAGGAACTGTCGCGCGATGCGCGCCGACAGGCTAGGGAACTCGAGGCCCGCAAGCTCGAGCTCGAGCAAGACAGCGCCAGGCGTGCCCGGGACCTGCGCAAGGAGGCGGAACAGCGCGTCGAGAAACTCGTTGCCAATCTGGAGCGGAGGTACCGCGAGTCCCTGGCCGCCGCGCTAAAGAAGATCCGGGCGACGGCGGCGAGGCCGGCCCGTGCTGCTTCGAGGCAAACGGCCCAAGCGATCGGCAGCTTCCGTCGCGCAACTTCAGGCGAGGTGCTGTCAGCATTGGGATCCGGATCGTTTCAGCAGGTCAGCGAGATCGAAGAATTCGCGGCCGGGGATCGGGTGCGTCTGATGTCGATGGGGGTTTCCGGTGAGATTGTCCGGAGATTGGATGGTGGCAGATGGGAAGTGCAGGCTGGCACGATGCGCTTGCAGGCCTCTGCCGAAGACATCTCGCTTGAAGAGGAGGCTCAGGGCGAACCGACTCGCCTTCCTGCCGGAGTGAGTCTTCAAACCACTGCCGCCGTGGGCGAGTTGCCGTCCGAAATCAACGTGATTGGCAAGACTGCGGACGAAGCCTTGGCGGACGTGGACAAGTTTCTCGACCGGGCGGTGCTTGCAAACCGAGCCAAGCTGCGAGTGATCCATGGCTTTGGAAAGGACGTGCTGCGGCGCGAGCTCTGGCAGATGTTCGCACAGCACGTGCATGTTGCAAAGTACTACCAAGCCGAACAGCAAGAGGGCGGTGCGGGCGCTACGATTGTGGAAATCAGAGACGCCTGACGGGTGTCTCGGCTCTCAGTCAAGGCCGATGGTAAAATAACCCTTCCGAGCGGATCTGCCGCCATGACTCCTGGCTTTCTATTCCCTGAATCCACTGTCCACGAAAGCGGCTCCGGGGAGCCGGTAGACATCGGTGCCGGAAACGGCACGGTGCTGCTGTCTCTCGGCATCACCGAGATTCTGGAGCAGGAGAGCATAGACGTTGAGGTCCACGGTTCCGTTGACGGAGAGGAGTGGCTTGACGAGCCCCTCCGTGCATTCCCGCAGAAGTTCTACCGGGGCGTGTGGCAGCTCCTTTGGGATCCGGGTGCGGTACCGGACGTTCGCTTCGTCAAGGTCAGCTACAGAGTGGCCCGGTGGGGTGTCGGCGAGCCGACACCGACCTTCCGGTTTTACGTGTTCGCAGAGCGCTTCGACGGATGAACCCCGGAAGGGCTCGATCGGCGATGCTCCTTTGAAACACCTTCAGGTCCTGACTGGGGCATCCCCGGAAATCGAGGAGGCCGTGCGCTTCCCCCTAGGCGGAGCTAGCGACGCCCGTCACGCCCCAGGACGGCTTCCCGCGCCTCGGCTAGTTCCACGGCCTTCCGTTTCGCATCCCGCTTGTCGTGGACTTGCTTGCCCTTGGCGACTGCGATCTCGCACTTGATACGCCCGTCCTTGATGTAAACGCGCGTTGGGATTAGCGTCAGCCCCTTTTGTCGCGTCTTGCCTGCGAGCTTGTCGATTTCTTTGCGGTGCATCAATAATTTCCGCGGACGGACAGTTTCCGTCCCGTCCACGCGTGCGTAGCTATAGGCGCTGATGTGAGCGTTGTGCAGCCAGAGTTCGCCGTTCTTGACGGCAGCGTAGGCGTCTGAGAGCTGAATCTTGCCGTTGCGGCACGATTTGACTTCATGGCCTGTGAGCACGATGCCGGCCTCGAACCGATCCAGGATCGAGAAGAGGCGCCGCGCTCGCCGATTGTCGGCGAGAGTGTCATTAGCTGCTCTCTTAGCCATCGCCGTTCCACGCTCCGGAGCCTCTCATCGTCATCTATCTAGGTCAACCAGAAGATGCGGACGAGCGCTCCATCCCTCAGGATGCCAGTATTCAAGGGAGTTCTGCGCTGCGCCAGTCTCGTGTTGCTGTTCCCGTTGCTCGTCGCCGAGCCGGCGCAAGCGGGTTCCCGCAAGGCTCTCAAGCACTACGAGCAGGGCCGAAAGGCCGAGTTTGCCGGTCAGTACGACGAAGCGTTGGAACTATACCGCATGGCGGGCCAGGAGGCGCCCGCGGACAATCGGTACGGTCTCGCCGAGCGTCGCATACGGTTTGTTGCTGGCCAGGCGCACGTCGACCAAGCCTTCGAGCTTCGCCAGCAAGGCATGTACCAAGAGGCGCTCGGCGAGTTCGAACGGGCCATTGCAATCGACCCTGCCTCGAGCGTGGCGTTGCAGGAGCGCACTCGGACACTGGCCTTGATCGAGATCCGCGATCAGCAGGGCGTCGATGACCAAGGGCGGCCTGCGCGGGCCTTGGACAGTGCGCTCGAGGCGGAGCGCATCGACCGGGCCCGGCGCGTGGGATCCATGACGAAGCCGCCGGAACTGGCGCCGCTGTCGAACGAGCCGTTCAACCTGATGCTCAACGAGGACTCCAAAGTGGTGTTCGAAACGATCGGCAAGCTGGCTGGCATCAATGTTCTGTTCGACCCGGATTTCCCTGAAACGGAAGTCGAGATCAACATCCGTGATGCCACCCTGCACGAAGCCTTGGATTACGTCAGCTTGCTCACCAAGGCGTTTTGGCAGCCGATTACGCACAATACCGTGATGATCACGAGCGACAACCCGAACAAGCGGCGCGAATTCGAGGACGAGGTCGTCAAGACCATCTACCTGACGAACCTGTCTACGCCACAGGACCTCTCGGAGGTGTCCACGGCGATCCGGGGCATGACGGACATCCGACGGATGTTCACCGTGAATTCAATGAGCGCGATCGTAATGCGCGGAACCCGCTCCAGGATCGCACTCGCCGAAAAGATCGTCCATGACATGGACAAGCCGCGTCCCGAGGTGATCATTGACGTTCTGGTATTGGAAACGAGCAAGACCAACAGCCGAACGCTTGGCCTGACCCCGCTGTCAGGCGCTGCCGGGGGCCTGCAGTTTCCGCTATCCTTCTCCGCTGCCGGTGCGGCCGGGGCCGCAGCGGGTTTGAATGTTGCCAAGATTGGCAATGTGGGGAGTTGGTCGACAAGCTTGCCCAATTTCCTCATTACGGCACTGTTCAACAAGTCTGAGACGAACCTGCTGCAGTCGCCGCGCGTGCGCGCTTTGGATAATCAACAGGCTGACCTGCGGATCGGCGACCGCATTCCCATCGCCACAGGCAGCTTCCAGCCGGGAGTTGGTGGCGTGGGCATCAATCCCTTGGTCAACACCCAGTTCACCTACACCGATGTTGGCGTGAACGTCGCCTTGACACCTAAGATCCACGCAAACCGAGAGGTCTCGATGCACGTGGAGATCGAAATCTCGAACGTGAAGGAATTCGTCGACATCGGTGGGATTTCGCAGCCTGTGATCGGCCAGAGGACCATTGCGCACGATGTCCGCGTGCCCGAAGGCGACGCCAGTGTCATCGGCGGCCTGAACCAGTCCCAGGTGTTCAAGACCAGAGCCGGCGTACCGTTTCTCGGGGAGCTTCCTGTGATCGGCAAGTTCTTCAGCGACGAAGAGGTCCGGCGAACGGACAGTGAGATTCTGCTGGTTCTCGTGCCTCACATCGTAAGAATGCCGAGCATAGAGGATACGAACCTGAGGACGATTGCCTCGGGGACGGAGCAGAAGTTCCAGCTGCGTTACGAGGAGGTTGGAAACGGCAGGCCCGTGCTTCCGCCACTGGAGCCGGAGGCGAGCGCGACTCCCGTCGCGGCACCGGCGGACGTTCCGGTCGCTAGCGCTCCGGTGCAGCCGGCTGCACCGGATCCCCCTGCCGAACCGCAGGTCTCCGTCGCAGAAACCCCGGGCCTCCCAGCCAGCCCAGAGACTGCCCCGGCAGCTACCGCTCCAGCCAGCGAGGCCGTCGCGCCTGCCGCTGGCGCGGCTGTGCCGCAGCCGCCCGGGCCGCGCCTCCTACTTGAACCTGCCACGCTCCAAGTGTCAGTCGGGCAGGAAACGACAGTGTCTGTGATGGTTGCGGACGCCGTCGAACTGGTGAGCATGCCGCTGCGCGTCCAGTACGACCCGCAGAAGGTGCGATTGCTTCGCATCGAAAAGGGCCCGTTTCTGTCTGGCGCCGATGCGAGCGACGTGATTTTCTCTCGCAGCATCCGCCATGCGAACGGATTGGCAGCCGTGAACATCTCCAGATACGCGGGCGCGGGCGGGGCCGACGGCGCAGGGCAGCTCGTCACACTGACGTTCGAAGGCCTCGAACCTGGCGAGGCGAAGCTGCGGGTTGCCGCCACCGGTCCGCGAAATACCACTAACACGGCCTTAACTGTCCCGCCTCTAGAGGTCGACGTCAGGGTGGAATAGGCTGCGATGCCCGGACTTGAGCAACCTCAGCGCGGGACGCGATGCCTTGCCAAGCGCCTTGCCCCGGGATGCGGCGAGGCTGGCTTGACGCTGATAGAACTGATCGTCGCCTTCAGTCTGATGTTGATTCTGTCGCTGATGGCCCTGCCGGTTGCCGGGGTCAAGGTCCAGCGCGAGAAGGAGCAGCGACTACGCCAAGCGCTGCACGAGATGCGCACGGCCATAGACCGTCACAAGGACATGGCGGACGAGGGCACCTTAGGCGTGATCGACCCCGACAATTTTGGCTATCCCGAGAGCCTTAACGCGCTTGTCGATGGCATCCCGATCAACGAGCAGGGGCCTGGAAGCACGGGAATCGGTCTCGAACCATCGCGGAGCATGCGTTCGGGTCTTAGCCAGAGCCGCGATCGAGCCGATGGGGTTGGAGGGAGCCTAGGGCAGGGGGGCGCATTCGGCGACCGTAGCCGGTCCGGCCTTGGCGACCCATTTCGCGGGAGCGGTCAATACGAGAGCGGCGAGCCGCCTGAGATGATCCGGTTTCTTCGGTCGATTCCAGTTGATCCGATGACAGGACAAAAGGAGTGGGGAATGCTATCGGTTTCCGACGACCCGGAGGGACGGAGCTGGAGTGGCCGGAACGTGTTTGATGTGTACTCGCTAAGCAATGCGATCGCGCTAGATGGTACGAGGTACAGCGAATGGTAGGGGCGACTCGAGACATTTCCAAGCGGAGGGAAGGGGGATTCACGCTTCTGGAAATGATGGTCGTGATGACGATCATCGTGACGATCGTCTCGATTGCCGTGCCGTTCTACACTTCGGCGCTGGTCCGGGCACGGGAAAGCGTGCTGCGATCGAACCTCCTCACACTCCGCTCGGTCATCGACCAGTTCACCTACGACAAGGAAGCGGCGCCGCAGTCACTCGAGGAACTTGTCGATGAAGGGTATTTGCGCCAGGTGCCCATCGATCCAATGACTAACTCCCGCGAGACCTGGCAACTCATCAGCGAGACGGGCCCGACCGGAGAGTCGGGCGTGTTCGACGTGCGCAGCGGGTCCGACGAAACCTCTCTCTCCGGGGCGCCCTACAGTGAGTGGTAGGCACGCTAGGAGAATTCAAACAAGGTCTACGCCACGCCTGTCTCGTCATCGGGCGAGCCCATCGATTCCATCAGGAGCCGGATCTGCTCTGAAGTCCAGACACTACTGAAGGCTGCTGCAACGGAAGCCAGGCTTCCAAGCACCTCAGGAGCGTGGCATTGCAACCGACCGTTGGCGGGGCTACGGAATTGGCGCAAGGGTGTGCCTGCGCTACCAGGCAGACCATCCTTTCCGTGCATCAGCCGCAGGCGAGAGGGTCATCGGAGTGGGAATCCTAGCTACCCATATAATGATCCTTTCGGTGGATTCATGCGCAATTTTTTTCTAGGAGTCCTGGTAGGGGCGTTATTTGTTTTCTTGCTGGTGCCTCTACTTGGCCTGATCATTTGGGGAGCCACCCGTGGTGGCCAGGCCTCGGTTCCCTCGCAAACTGCCTTGGAGATTCGCTTCGGAGGTGATATTCCCGAGCAAGTCGAAATGGATTGGACTGACCTCGTAAACCTGGCGGATCGCAAGCCTCGAATTGACCTATACACCCTGACTGATGCCATTCGATTTGCAGCTGAGGACGACAACGTCAAGGCTCTTGTGCTGCATGCAGGCGGTTCTAGCGTGGGCTGGGCCAAAGCTCAGGAAATCCGCTGGGCGATACACGAGTTCAAAAAATCCAGCAAGCCGGTTTGGGCATTCTTGCGGATCGCCGGCAGGGAAGACTACTACATCGCATCGCTTGCAGACAAGGTTGTCATCCAGCCTGAGAGCTACCTCGACCTGAAGGGGCTGCGCATGGAGGTGACGTTCTACAAGGGTATGTTCGAAAAGCTCGGCGTGGATGTTGAGCTGATCCGAGCCGGCAAGTACAAGAGTGCCGGCGAGCCGTTCACCCGCGCGGAGATTTCGCCGGAATGGCGTGGAGTCCTGAACGAAACGCTGGACGAATTCTATGAGCAACTGCTTACCGGGATCGCGGCCGGGCGCGGCCGCGATGCGGATTACTGGAAGGCTGTGCTCGACGAAGGCCCATTCACTTCCGGGGAAGCGCAGCAGCACAACTTGATCGACGATGTCCTGCACGAGGATGCATTCTTCGACCAGTTGAACGAGGCGGTGTCCGTTGATCATCTACATCGCTTGCGAGCCGCAACCTACGCGCAGCGCGCTCTGCCCAAGCAAGGACGGGGCAAGAAGATCGCGGTCATGCACGCAATCGGGCCGATCACAAGCAGTTCCGATTGGTCCGACGCCTTTGGCGCCGGTTCTCGGATGTTGGAATCTGGACGATTCATTCGGGCCCTCGAAAAGCTGCGGAAGGACGAGAGCATCGCTGGGGTAATCTTGCGCATCGATTCCCCTGGGGGCGAGGCGATTGCGTCGGAGCAGATGCTGCGGGCGGTGAGGCAATTGGCCGAGGACAAGCCGCTAGTGGTCTCGATGTCTACCCTCGCGGCATCGGGAGGCTATTACATTGCATCAGTGCCGGACGTTCCAATCGTTGCCTATCCGGGCACGTACACCGGGTCAATCGGGGTATTCACGATGCTGTTCAATCTTCACGACCTCTACGAGAAGCTCGGCCTGACTAAGGAGATCCTGACACGCGGTCGCCATGCCGCAATTGACTCTGACTACAAGTCGATGACGCCTGCCGAACGAGAGAAGCTAAGCAAGTATGTGGACTCGATCTACGATGCGTTTCTCGCCAGGGTCTCAGAAGGACGTGGGTGGGGGGTCGAATCCGTGCAAGAGCTTGCCCAAGGGCGGGTCTGGGTCGGCACGCAAGCACTGGACAACGGCCTTGTCGATGAATTGGGCGGCTACCGCGAGGCCATTTCGCGGGTGAAGGAAGCAGCTGACATTGAAGCGGACGCCCCTGTGCAGATCGTTAGCTACCCTTTGCAGCAGAGCGTGTTTGAATCGCTTCTTTCGGGACAGGGCCAGCTAGCCCGACGACAGTTGCTCCAAGTGCCGATTCTGGGCGCACTGCACGAAGCTTGGACTGCTGCCGGCGGTTGGGCTCGATGGATGCGTGGCGGTGCCATGTACACGGCGCCGTACGCCATTTCGATTGACTAGGAGCGAGTCTGAATCTGTCACGGGGGTGTTCAAGCGAACAGCCAGCCATAGCCAGGAGCAGTTGGCCGCACTGCCGACCCGTCAAGCGCCTTCGTTTGTTCGAGCGTCCGGGAAAATCGTACACTCTAGCGACTCGGCGGCGCCCCGTATTCCCGGCCAGCTGATTGGTCGAGAATTCGCGTCCAAGGAGCGAAACTGCTTGTTTTCGGTGGCTGATTGCCTGCCACTGCTCTCCGGCGAGCCTGCGGACGCGGCAGAGCAGTCCGACATCGATTCCTGGCCCGAAGGCTCGGACGCAGACGATTTGGGCAGCCCATTCGCCGGACTAGCGCCCGCTCCCAGGGGCTAGCCCGCCGCTGCTGCAGAAGGCGGTTGGGGTTGGTCACAACGGCACATTCGGGCCATCGCTGCTGGCTTTACGCCACTGACAGGAGTTTTCGCAGAGGCGGATATACTTGGGAACAGGGCGCAATTCCTGGCCGCGTCACAAAAAGAGGGTAGGGGTATAGATTGAACGTACAGGCAACGCAGCTGAGACCGGGAATGGTCGTCCGCCACAACGGGGACATCTGCACGATTCACAAGACAGAGCACCGGACGCCCGGCAACAAGCGGGGGTTTGTTCAGGCGAAGATGCGCAATCACCGGTCGGGTGCCATGGTCGAAGAGAGGTTCTCTTCAGAAGACTCCCTAGCCAAGGTAATGCTCGAATCGCAAGAAATGCAGTACCTGTATGCGGACGGCGAGACGTACCACCTCATGAATACCGACACGTACGACCAAATCGAACTCTCGAAGACACAGCTAGGGGATCAAGTGAACTACCTGATCGCCGACACCATCGTAAGGGTGCAGCTCCTTGACGGCGTGCCGTTCAACCTAGACTTGCCGTCATCTGTCGACCTCAGGGTCGATGAGACGGAGCCAGCGATCAAGAGCGCCACGGTGACCAATGTCACAAAGCCGGCCAAGACAGAGACGGGGTTGGTCGTGCAGGTGCCCCAGTTCATCAAGGAAGGCGAGTCAATCCGCGTGAACACGGCGGACGGCACCTACCTCGGGCGATCCTGACACCGGTTGCACGGGCGGCTGAGTCGTAGCTATGGAGTCGACTTGCGAACCGGGCTCTCTCCCCGGCAAATGGCGAGATCAGTCCGGGATTTCCGCGGGTTTCTCATGACGTTGGAGATGCAGTCAGGACCGGCGGCGAACGCATTGCCTCTACCTGCCTTGAAGACCCGCTTCTAGCTCTCGGGCAACCGCTGTCACTGTCCGGTCCTGGTAGGGACCGGCGACTATCTGCACACCGATCGGCAATCCGTCCGCGGACACACCTGCTGGCACTGTTGCTGCTGGCACGCCCAGCAGATTGAACACCTGGCTGTAGACAAACGCGCCGGGATACCCAACACGCTCACCCTCGATCGACCATTCCCTCTCGCCGTGGCGGAACGCAGGCATTGCCGATACCAGACAGAGCAAGATCGGGCAGTCTCGCAGTTGCTCTCCGAACTTGAATCGGAGCTGGTCCTGGAGCACCCAAGCCATGAGCAGATCTTGGTAGGTCGTTTCTCTCTCCTCGTCGTCTTGGGCCATAGCCTCGTACGAAAGCGGGTGTAGCCGGTAGCCTTTGGGAATGGAGCTCTCAATGAGTGTTTTCAAGCAGATTCCGAACATTTGCCACCAAGTGGCGGGGGCACGCTCGAGTCCGCGAACGTCCACGCGTTCGACTGCAAACCCTCGGTCTCTCAGCGCCCGTGCTGCATCTTGCACCGCAGCGCGGGTCGCGGGTCTCGGCCGTCACAGGGGTGTTCCAGGCGTGGTCGAACCAGCCAATCTTCAAGTTTCGGAGGTTCCCTTCTGAGGGAGGTGGCGACGGTAGGCCCGGAAGTGAAGCGATATCGCTCGGATCGGGCCCCATCGTCAGTTCAAGAAACAGATCGAGGTCTTCCGCGGTCTTGGCTAGAGGCCCGACCGTTGCGAGTGTCGTGGACGGGCCCGCTACGGCAGGCCAGTGGCCCACCCGCGAGATGACACCAGGGGTTGGCTTTAGCCCGCAGAGCCCGCAGAAGTGCGCCGGGACCCGGACCGAGCCTCCCGCATCGCTACCGAAGCTTCCGGCCGAGCAGCCCGAGGCAACCGCAGCCGAGCAGCCGCCACTTGATCCCCCTGATGTGAAGTCAAGGTTCAGGGGCGAATTGGTTCGGCCGTAGATGGCGTTGTCGGTCTCGTACGCCATCAGGAATTCCGGTACGTTGGTTGTGCCGAGAACGATCGCTCCGTGCGCCTTCAGTCTGGCTACAACAGAGGCGTCTTGGTCCGCGACTTGGCCCAGGCGCAGCCTTGTGCCGCATTCATGGCGGCAGCCGCGGGCGGCGATGGAGCTCTTGACTGTGATTGGTACTCCATGGAGCGCTCCGGTCGTGTTCCCGAGGCGGAGCGTCTCGTCTGCCTCGGATGCCAATTCGCGAGCCTTGTCTGCCTGTAGATCCGTAATTGCGTTGATGGTCGGATTGATCCTCTCGGCCCGCTCGAGGTGTGCGTCGACAACCTCGCGTGACGACAGCTCTCCATCCGTGATGAGCCGAGCCAGTGCACTGGCGCTCAAGGAGTGGATTGCAGACATCAGTTCAAATTAGCAATCTGCCCTGGAGCAGTCCCTTGTCGAACTCTGCCTCTCCGCAGCAATGCGTGGGAGTGCGTCCGGTTTCGAGGGGAGGGGCGCGCAACCGTTCGGTTTGGGATGTATGCTGGAAGGCCTATGAGGATGATCGTTGTCTCCTTGACAGCCCTTTCGTTCCTGGCCTGCGGTGCCTCAGCCCCTCCCGCCGAGGAGCTATTCAACGGGACGGACATGACCGGTTGGCGTCACGTCGGCAAGGGAGGGTTCTCTGTGGAAAGCGGAGCCCTGAAGACATCCGGGGGGATGGGGCTGCTGGTGTACGACGGAGAGGAAATCGGCGATGCGGTCTTGCGAGTTGTCTACAAGCCCGAGTCGCCCGGATCGAACGCAGGTGTCTTCATTCGCGTGCCCGAACCGCCGCATGACCCGTGGTTCGCGGTTCACAAGGGATACGAAGTGCAGATTCAGGACACAGGCGATGAGTTCCATCGGACCGGATCAATCTACTCTCTAGCACCAGCCACCGAATTTCCGGCGAGCGACGATGGCTGGAACACGATGGAGATCTTTCTGGATGGCCAGACGACGCGGATCGAAGTCAATGGCGCGGTAGTCAACGAGTTCGAGGGCAGCCAGGAAGTCCCCGATCGGCAGAAGTGGTTTGAGCCCCAGCGGGGTCCGCGGCCCGACTCGGGCTACATCGGTTTGCAGAATCACGACGGGAGGTCAATCGTTCACTTCCGCGAGGTAAGCGTGCGCCCGCTAGCGGAATAGAGCGGTCGGCCGAGCTTGGGCAGGGCAGGGAACGGCAGGCGGGCCTTCAGTTTGTCGTTCTGCGTCGCGTGACCGACGCATGTAGCTGACCGACGCCTTCGATGCGGGCTTCCACCGTATCTCCCGGGCGGATTCTCGCTCCTTTCGGGCAGCCGGTCGAAAGAATATCGCCAGGCTCGAAAGTCATCACCCTCGAGTGGAATGCCGCGAGTTGGAGCGGCCGGTGCTTCATGTTCTCCACGAAATCGCGGGAAAATACGCGCGAGTTGTGCACTGTCAGCACTTCGAGCCTGTCTAGGTCATCGATCTCGTCAACAGTGACGATCACCGGGCCGAACGAGAAGAACGTATCGAAGCTTTTGGCTCGCTGCAGGTAACGCGTGTTGCGGGCCAGAATATCCAGGGCGGTCATGTCGAGGGTGGTCGTGTAGCCAAACAGTACGTCCTTGACCTCTTCGAGAGGCACGTCCCGACAGCGTTTGCCAAACACCAGGGCTAGTTCGCCTTCCGCGTCGACATCCTGCGATAGGTCCTCGGGAGGTAATTCAATGGACCCCCCGGGCTCGAAGAACGACGACGAAGGTTTCATGAAGCTCCCCGGCTCTTCCGGCTGGACCTCGCTGAGGTCTTCAGCGTGGGACCGATAGTTGAGGCCGATGCACCACACTTTCCCCGGGTTGGAGTACGGGATTCGCATCTGTACCTCTGTGACGGGAATCTCGGCTTCGAGTCCTCTCGACAGAGCTTGCAGCGCCCTGCCCGAATCCGATTTGATCAAGTCGAGCATCCCCACAGGAAACTCTGCGCCGCGCTTGGCGTTGATCTGGCTTAGAGGCAGAATCTTGTCGTCGCTCAGAATTCCGGCCTCGCAGCGGCCCGCGTGCTCGAATGTGCAGAGTCTCATTGGCAGTCTTTCATCGTAGCCCGATCACCCCGCCGCAATGCAGATAGCCCATGGCTGGTATTGGTGGCTCCTAGTCGCGGGTCTGCAATGCCGAGATCGGACGCGAGTTGGCGGGCGGGCAGGACTCCGACGTGTGCGGTATTGGTACCGTGCCGCGACCCTGGGTGCAACAGCTCGTCGTGGACCGGGACGGAGCCGATGTCCGATCTGACCCCGCTCTTTCGCGCAGGCCCTTTTCGATGGAAGTGCGGCTGTACTCCCGAAGCTCTCCGCATATGGACGCTGAACTCGAATGCCCTCGCGCAGTACCGGAGATCGCCCTCACTCATTGCCAGACTGGCCAATGTCACGAGGATGCGGAGCGTCAGCTCGTGGGAAGCTTAGCACCCGTTGTTCCCATTAGGTCAGGATGTCGCGGAGTCCGTCTCAGAAGTCGAGTTGCAGCCATTCGATCGCCTTCAGATCGAGTCTTGGGCCGAAGCCCGGCCTGTCCGGCAGGGCAATCTCCCCATCTTCGATCGAAAATCTCTCTTGGAAGAGCGCAAACCCCCAAGGCATGGGCTCTGCCTTCAGGCCGCCATGCGCCGCCGTGACACAGTGCGCAACGTAGTCATTCGAAAACCGCATTCCCCAGGCCGATTCCGCCCTCAAGACCATCTATTGCCCTGGCATAGATCATCAAGTCGTCCTCGGACTCGCCGGTGCCGAGTTCGACCGAGGCTCGGATCATCATCAGCGCGATGCGACCGTGCAGACTCAGGCGCTTGGTCCCGAGTGGCCTATCCGTTCGATATCTCCGCCTCGTGCTCGACGGGGAAGTTCACCGAATTAGCGACGAAGCACAAGGCGTTGGCCTTCTCGTGCAGACGCTCCGCTTTTCGGACATCGCTGTCCGTCGAGATGATGACTCGCGGCCTAAGCGTAACGCTCACAAATTGTCCGGAGCCGTCCGGACCGACTTCCATCACGCCTGCGGCGTGGTCCTCGTATGCCGTTACCACAACCTTGCTTACCGCGCAAAGATGCAGATACCAGAGCATGTGGCAGGACGAGAGCGAAGCGAGCAACAGGTCCTCGGGATTATGTCGGCTAGGGTCTCCCATGTAATTGGGATCCGCCGAACCCTTGATGACCGGTTTGCCATTGCAGATGATGTCGAATTCGCGCGAGTAGGATTTGTACCTCTGCGTGCCCTCGCCTTGATTCCCGGTCCAAGTCACGCTTGCCTTGTATGTGTGCCGCTTTGCCATGATTCTCTCCCTCGCGCGCATTGTCGCCTTGCACGCCCAACAACCTACTACTTGCCTTGATGCGACAGCCAGCCAGCGATCGCTGCTGAATCCAAGGCATACCGCTGCATGGCCAGTGAAGTTCGGATGGGACCGATCGGCTACGGCTTCATGGACCGGGTTGCAGCCATTCGATCGCCTTCAAATCGAGTTCGAGGCCCAAGCCCGGCCTCTCGGGCAGGACAATCTCCCCATATTCCATCAAGAATGCCTCTTGGAAGAGCGGAAGCGCCCAAGGCATATGCTCCGCGTTCAGGCCATTGGGCACGGCCGCCACACAATGCGCAAGGACCTCTGGTGCCAAATGGCTCACGACAGGCTTGTTGAAGGCTTCGGCCAGGTGCGCGGCCTTCATCCAGTGCGTAACGCCCCCGACTCGAAGCAGATCGACCATCAGGATGTCCACGGACCGCTGCTCAAGCATGTGGCGGAACGGTGCGATGCCATAGTGGTATTCCCCAGCTGTGATCGGAGTGTCAAGGGAACCTGCGATCTCTTCGAGACCCGTGTAGTCCTGATGGTGAATAGGGTCCTCGAGCCAGTACAGCCCGCAGGCCTCCAGCTCCCTCCCCACTCGGATGGACCGGTTGACGTCCCATCCTTGGTTGATGTCGACCAGGAGATCGATTCCGTCGCCTACTGCTTCTCGAATCGCTCTCATGCGTGCTAGTTCCGCGGTGTCATCGTCTTCCGCACCCATGCGGAACTTCATCGCCTTGAAGCCTTGATCGACGAGGCTCTCTGCTGTTGTGGCGAGCATCACTGCGTCGTAGTTGCGCCACAAGTAGCCGCTAGCATACGTGGGAACCCGGTTGGACGCGCCGCCTAGCAGACGGAAGAGTGGCAGGTTGGCCGCTTTGCCCTTGATATCCCAAAGGGCGGTGTCGATCGCGGCGCTGGCGCTGGTCACGAGGCCAGCCGGGGCGCCGTTGCCACCGAATCCCAAGAGCTTCGAACTGATCCCTTCCACTGCGCGCGGATCATCTCCGACGGCCTGCTCCGCCAAGGCGTCCAAGGTTTCCTTTAGCGGCTTGAGCATTCTGGCCATCACGAACCCGGCATAGCCGAAACCCCTCAAGCCTTCATCTGTCCGCAGTTCGATGATGACGAAATTGGCCAGATCGGCCGCGATCGGCTCCCGCACTCGATCGGCAGCTTTCGACGGGCACGCGACACGGGTTTGAAAGGACGTGATTTTCATGACTGATCTGAGGAAACCTGGAATGATCTTGGCAAGGAAGCGCCAAGCAACATGCAACTGCTGTGCGAATAACGATCGCGTGAGCCGGGACGGCCCCAGTATATCCCGGCCATTTCCCGTCAGGTTACCTGGGGCCAACGCTCTTCCAGGCCAACCGTGTTCGGTACGCGCGCCCCCCTGACTGAATCAAGGGGGTCTCGATCACAATCAATTCCCCTTCCCGCCTGAAGTGGCGGAGTTGGTTGGTTCCGACCCAATTCGGGTGCCAGCTGCCGAGGACGTGATGGGTCACCGTGCCGGCTTGCTCGTCAATGGTGTAGGTGCCGAAGTATCCAAGGTATCCCAGAAAAGCCTCGCGGAGGTCCTCTGCCTTGGCCCGTCGCGCACTTGTCTCGAGCCGGGGTACATCCCGACGCATCAAATGTCCTGTCACGTAGCCATCGCGTGTGTAGACCAGGATGCCCTCCGGCGTCTTGCCGTAGGGCTGCTCGACTTCTCCGTCGGACCAGTGAATCTCACAAGTGGCCAAGCGATATGTTCCGGCTAGGCTCATCGCCCCAATCCCTCCGGCAAAGAATTTGACTTGGACATGCTAGAATCCGCTGCTCTAGGGCAATCCTGCTCCCGGGACCTCGACCCTTACGGTCTCGATTCTTGCGCTTCGTTTGGCGATAGCCGTTGCTGGCTGCGTTGTCTCCGAGGTCAGGATGAAGAGCGACCGCCTGTCTGATCCCCCCAGCATGCATGCAATGGCCTTCCGGCCGACATCGACGCGCCTTGAGATCGCCCCGCCCTCGCTGACGCGAACGGCAGCCATCTCGGTAGGGGAGGCTACCCAGATGCATCCTTCCGCGTCAAGGCAGATACCGTCCGGCGCCATGTCCAGGGCGGCCCACGTCCGGCGCCTTCCGAGTGACCCGTCGCTGGCGATATCGAATGCGGTCAACCGGTGCCCGTAGCTTTCGCCCACGATCAGCGTATTGCCGTCATCCGTGATCACAGTGCCGTTCGGAAACTTGAGATCGTCTGCCACGGCACGGACGCTTCCGCCTGGCTCAGCTAATAGCATCGATGCCGGGCGAAAAGGGTGGTGGTTGAAGTGGTCGAATCCGAAGTGTCCGACATAGGCTCTTCCTAGGGCGTCCACCACCATGTCATTGCACTCGTGGTCAGCGAATCCGCTCATGTCCGCGTGCTCAACGAATTCTGCCGATTCCAGCCGCAGTAACCGGCGGTCTTGCATTGACACGGCCAAGAGGCGTCCGTCCGGCAGCCAGCCCAACCCCGATGGTCGGTTTGGTACCGTCGCTATGACTCTTGAATTTCCATACGGATCTAGCGTCATGATCCGTCGGCCGTGCATGTCGGAGAACCACAGCTTGCCGTCTCGCCAACGCGGGCCCTCGAGAAACGCGCCCCCGTCAAACAGTACCTTCGTATTCATGGCCCTCGCTCGGAATCGGCCTGACCCTCCCGTCACGAGCAATTGATGTCAGGTTCGTGCCGACCCGCTGTACAGACTCTTGGCGCCCCCTGGGAAGTCGGCCTACTCTTGCGTGCCCCGCCACGTCACAACCGGCTTGCGCGCGGCTAGCGTCTCGTCGACCCTGCTGGTGCGCGTGGTTACGGGGGCGCCGAGGACCAAGCGAGGGTCCGCTTCGACCTCGCGCGCGATCTCTCTCATCGCTGCGATGAATTCGTCCAGTTCCTGCTTGCTCTCGGTCTCGGTGGGTTCGATCATCAGAGCGCCACGCACGATCAGCGGGAAGCTCACCGTGTACGGATGGAATCCGTAGTCGATGAGGCGTTTCGCAATGTCTCCCGTCCTGACACCGTGCCTTGCCTGGCGAGCGTCGCTGAAGATGCACTCGTGCATCGAGGGGGCATCGTACGGAAGGTCATAGTGACCTTCCAATCCACGACGGATGTAGCTGGCGTTCAGGACGGCGTCCACGGTGGCGTTGCGCAGCCCATTGCCACCGTGCGCCAGGATATAAGCCAGTGCCCGCACGAGCACCCCGAAATTGCCGTAGAACGCCCGTACCCTGCCAATTGATTTCGGGCGGTCCCAGTCGTAGACCAGGCTCTCGCCTGCCTGCCTGATTCTAGGTACCGGAAGGAACGGCTCCAGATGGGCTTTCACCGCGACCGGGCCCGCGCCCGGCCCGCCGCCCCCGTGCGGCGTCGAGAACGTCTTGTGCAGATTGAGATGCATGACGTCCGTGCCGAAGGCCCCTGGCCGGGCAATGCCGACGAGCGCATTCATGTTGGCTCCGTCCACATACAGTTGCGCCCCCCGCCGATGGAGGATCTCGGCGACTTCGGAGATGTCTCGTTCAAAGATCCCGACAGTATTCGGGTTCGTGACCATTAGAGCCGCCACTGAATCGTCGACTGCATTCCGGAACGCAGAGAGATCGATCATCCCCTTCCGGTTGGAGGGGATTTCCTTGGTTTCGTAGCCTGCGATTGCCGCTGTGGCCGGGTTTGTGCCGTGGGCTGAATCGGGAATCAACACGACTCTCCGGGGGGACCCTTGCGACTCCAGGTACGACCGGATCATCAGCAGCCCAGTCAATTCGCCGTGCGCGCCAGCGGCAGGCTGCAATGTCACGGCATCCATGCCGGCGATGTCTGCCAAATAGGCTTCCAGTGTTTGCTGGATGCGGAGCAAGCCTTGCGCCATGGATTCCGGCTGATAGGGATGGGCGTCGACGATGCCTTCGATCCGAGCGACCGCCTCGTTCAGCCGTGGGTTGTACTTCATCGTGCATGAGCCGAGCGGGTACAGGCCGAGGTCGATAGCGTAGTTCCAGGTCGACAATCGGGTGAAGTGCCGCACGACTTCGACTTCGCTGACTTCAGGAAAACCCGCGATGCTTTCGCGCACGTGTTCCTCCCCCAGGACATTGATCGGATCGACCGCCGGAACGTCAAGACCTGGTAGTTGATAGCCGATCTTGCCTGGCGACGACCGTTCGAATACGAGTAGCTCGTCTTGTGTCTGATGCTGACGGACTCTCGTCATGGCGTTTGCCTGAAGCACTCCGTGTATCGATCCATTTCGGCACGTTTCGAAGTTTCCGTGGCACAGATGAGCAGCGTGCCCTCGAGTTCTGGGAAGAAGCGGCCTAGGTCAAGTCCGCCAACGATGTTCGACGCAAGTGCGAGCGCGTTGACTTCGTGGGCCGCTCGCGCCGTGGGGCGGACGACGAATTCATTGAAGAACGGACCCGAGAACACTAGTTCCGCGTCCGTCGATTGCAGTGAACTGGCAAGGTAGTGCGCCTTGGCGAGGTTTTGCTCGGCCAATTCGCGCAGGCCTTGCTTGCCGAGCAGAGTCATGTAAATGGTTGCCATGAGCGCGACCAGCGCTTGGTTCGTGCAGATGTTCGAAGTCGCCCTCGCCCTACGAATGTGTTGCTCTCGTGTCGCGAGCGTCAGGCAGAAGGCCCGTCTGCCATTAGAGTCAAGAGTCTGTCCAACCAATCGACCTGGCATTTGGCGGATGTGCCTCTCCTTGGTGGCAAGGATGCCTACATAGGGACCGCCGTAGCTGGTCGGATGTGCGAACGACTGCAGTTCTCCGGCCACTATGTCCGCCTCCACAGGCGGTGCCAGCAGACCGAGAGACGCTGCTTCCGAGAACACAACCACCAGCAGAGCCCCGGAACGGTGCGCCAGTTCCGCCACTTCTCCGATCTGCTCGACGATACCGAAGAAGTTGGGCGACTGGATGATGACAGCGGCCACTTCCTCGGACAGCCTCGCTTCGAGGTCCTCAAGATCCAACTGCCCAGTGCGCGGATCGCAGTTCACACTCGCAGTTGGCAGGCGCTGGTGCCGGTTGTACGTGTTGAGGACCTGTCGGTACTCCGGATGGAGTGACCGGGCGACGATCAGGCGTTGCCGGCGAGTGATTCGCGCTGCCATCATGCCTGCTTCCGGCACAGCGGTCGAACCGTCGTACATGGAGGCATTTGCGACATCCATTCCCGTGAGTTGCGCGACCATCGTTTGAAACTCGAAGATCGACGTCAGGATGCCTTGAGAGATCTCCGCCTGGTACGGCGTATATGCCGTTAGGAACTCGCCGCGAGTTGCGAGCGAGTCGACGACGACCGGTCGGAAGTGGCTGTAGGCACCCGCTCCTAGAAAACAGGCATAGCCCCGAGTGCTTTCGCTCGCCTGGGATTCAAAGTAGTCGCGGATCTCGTATTCCGACTGTCCGTCCGGGATGTTGAGAGGCTCGTTCTGCCGCAGTGGCCCAGGGATGCTCGCAAACAAGTCGTCCGCCGTACGCAGACCCAGCTCCGCGAGCATGGACTCGCGTTCCAAGGGTGACTTTGGAAGATAGCGCAAGGGTCCTTCCTCGGGTTATTCGTCGGATTCGGCCGCGACGTATGCCGCATATTGATCGGCCTTCAACAACAATTGGAGTTCGCTGTGGTCGAAGACTGTCATCTTCACCAGCCAGCCACCGCCGTGAGGGTCGCTGTTGATCAGTTCCGGAGCGTCGAGCAGCGCTTCATTGACTGCAGTGACGTCGCCGCTAATCGGGGAGTAGATGTCGGTCACCGCCTTGACCGATTCGACCACGCCGAAGGCGCCCTCGGCTTCGAGCTTCGCGCCGACAGCCGGCAACTCGACGAACACCACATCACCGAGTTGGTCCTGCGCGTGGTGTGTAATCCCGACTGTAGCAGTATCGTCGTCGAGGCGCACCCATTCGTGCTCTCGGGTGTAGCGGTAATCGGTCGGATAGTCCATAGCTCCTCAGTGCCTGCGCTTGTAAAACGGGATCGGGACAGTCTCAGCGACGACTGGGCGGCCGCGGATCTCAATTTCGATCCGCTTCCCAGGGTCGGAGTATTCGACGGGCAGTATACACAGCCCAATATTCGTGCCCAGAAAGGGCGCCGGAGATGCGCTGGTAACACGGCCCACTTCCTTGCCTTCGACCAGCACGCGATAGCCGTCGCGCGCGATACCCCGGCCTCGCATCTCGAAGCCCGCTATCTTGCGGCTGACACCTCTCGCCTTCTGGCGGACCAACGCTTCGCGACCTTGAAACGCTGGTTTCCCGAGCTTGACGATCCAGCCAAGCCCGGCCTCGTAGGGCGTTGTGTGGCCGTCGAGCTCGTGGCCGTACAAGGACATCGCCGCTTCCAGACGCAACGTGTTACGCGCGCCTAGCCCGCAGGGCTGGATGCCTTCCTCTCGGCCCGCGGCCAGGATGGCCTCCCAAACCCTCTCCGCCTCCGACGACGGAACGTACACCTCGAAGCCGTCTTCGCCTGTGTAGCCGGTCCGAGCCACCATTGCCGGAACGCCGCAGAACTCGCCTCGTCCGAACCAGTAGTATTTCATCGAGACCAAATCCAAATGGGTCAATCCGCTAGCAACGGAGACCGCCCCGGGGCCTTGGATGGCGATCTGGACGAAATCCGCGCTTGCCAAGACAACCTCGGCTTCGAACCGGTTGTTGTCGCGGATCCACGCATAGTCCGAATCCTGGTTGGATGCATTAACGCACAGGAAGTACCGCTCGGCATTGATCCGGTGTACGAGCAGGTCATCGACAAAGCCGCCTTGCGCGTTCAGCAGTCCGGTGTACTGTGCTTGGCCGTCGCGGAGGCTGGCTGCCCGGTTGGAGCACAAGGAATCGATGAGATCCACGGCCTGCGGGCCATTGATCTCGATTTCCCCCATGTGGCTGACGTCGAAGATGCCCACGCCGGTCCGAACGGCATTGTGCTCGGTGACGATGCCCGCGTACTCAACGGGCATATCCCAGCCCCCGAAATCGATCATGCGAGCTCCCGCCGCTCGATGGATTCGATTCAGCGGAGTTCGCCGTGGGACGATCGGGCCGGGCGGGTTATTCATTTAGGTGAACAGACTCCTATTCCAATCCGCGTTCGGGCTGCTCGTCCCGGCGACGCGATTCGCAATTGACAACTCGCTGCTCCAACCGCTGAGGCAAGGCTTCGATTCGTTCTCGGAGGTAAGTACCGTTCCAAGCGATGCACGTTCGAGCCCTGTCTCTGCGAACCAAGCCAGCGTTTTCGCGTGACAGCCTCCTTGCGGCTTGCGGGAGAGCCTCCCATGACCGGGCTCGCGGCTGTGTAAATGTGCAGGCTTTCGTGCCTTGATCTCAAAACACGACCCCTTGCTACGTCACCGTCTTCTCTCGGCCCACCTGTACGCCGCTGATCAGTCATGCTAGCAGACACACGGTGTGTGGTCTTGTGCTGCGCATGGGGGCTGATTGACATCCTTCGATGGTGCGTACACTGGATCGCCTGGCGGTAGTTCAAGCCTCCGGCTACCGCTTCCGTGATGCAAGCACGAGCAGAGAGGCAACTGAGTTGGCCCGGGCAATGGAGCACGGCCGGTGTGGCGCGTTGCAAGTCCACCAGCATCTGGATTCCGGAGCCGTTCAATTTGGCCGGAAACGGGCTCACGGAGCGCTGGCACGACGAGCGCAACGGTCGAGGAAGCCAGGACGAACGCGAGTTGGTCGAGTTCCACGCACGGGGCTGCGTCAGAATATCCTCCCAATCGACACCCCGGGGTCGACATCGAAGCTTCATCTCAGCACAATCACTCGACTGTAAGACGTGCGCAATAAGACAGTCTGTCTAAGTAATGATCTGGCTCTTCAGCAAAATCGGTGGGCTAGACTGTGCTCTGGCAAGTTTCCAAGTGAATGGTATAAAGCGAGTTCGCAGGACCTGTAGGATCGAAACCCGTACGCTTTGCTCATAGCTAGTTTGGCTTTAAGGTTCATGCCCTCCACCGCACCCGAAGAATGGCTCCTCCCGGTCCGGAACCAGTTCAAGACCAGCGGCCGATGCCGCCTCAGCATCTTCGCGACCTTCTTCATCGGCTCCAGCCGCGAGCGCATCGCCCGCCGGCACCAGCGCACCAGGAACCGCCGTGCCGCCGTCGGCGAGCGACACTCCCAGAACTGCTGGAAATCCTCCTTCAGCAGGTACGCCCGCACCGTCCGCAAGTTCAGCTTCACCAGCTCCGCCAGCTTCGGCTCCTGCTCCTCGCTCAGGTTCTCCTTGCGCTTCAGCAACAGCCAGCGCGTGTTCTTCAGCACCGGCTCCTCCCCCTGCGCCCGCAGCTGCTTCGCCTCCGCCGCCCGCACCTCGTCGATCGCCTTGCCCAGCTTCTGCACGATGTGGAAACGGTCCAGCACGTGCACCGCCGCCGCCGCCCGCTCCGCCACCACCCGCAGGTACGCCTTCCACATGTCCGAGCACACCACCCGCAGCCGCCCCGACCGCTCCTCCCCGAACCAGTCGAAAAACCCTGCCAGCGTCTCGATCTTCCGCTCCCGCCCCACCCACAGCAGCCGCCGCCGGCCCGCATCCAGCTGATACACCAACGTCAAGTACTTATGGCCCTTCTGCCACGCGATCTCATCCACCCCGATCGTCGCCACCCCTCCAGCTGCACCCGCTCCCGGCCCCACTCCACGGCCATCCCCACCGCTCGCCAGACCCGCTCCCACGACACCCCGAACACCTGCGCCGTCTCCTGCCACGACAGCCGCTTCGCCCAACTCGCCAGAAACCACCTCAACGCCTTCGTCGAGCGCTGCTTGCCCTCCGCCCACGGCACCCGCTCCACCTTCACCCTCCCGCAACTCCGGCAGTCCACCCGCCGCATCTCGTAGATCAAGTACGTCGGCAACCCCAGCACCGGCACGAACTGGTACCGCCGCCGGTCGTAGCCGGGCGCCGGCTCGCCGCAGCCCGAGCAGCGCGCCCTGCCGTTGGCCCGCGGCAAGACCTCTACCTCCACCTCGGCCTGCCCGCCCTCGCGCTCCACCAGCCGAATCTTCCCGTACACGAACCCCGGCAGCTTGTACACTCGGTTCAGAATCGTGCGCAACTGCACCAGATCTCCCCTCCCTTCCCCGGACCCGCACTCCCCGCCCACCTCGGCGGAAGCCCTTGGTGCCCGGATGAAACTACACTACCGCAGGACGCAAGACCCGATCCTCACCCACTGATTCTGCGCAGGAGGCAATGATCTTATGTTAGTTGTTCACCGGACTACCGCCATGAAGGGGACGACTGCGTATTGGAATCATCGGCACGATTCCTACAGGGCTGGCATCGATGCCGCCTTTGCAGCGCGATTGAATGTGAAACAAGTCCGACCAAGACTGCAATGGCAACCTCCCATCCTCGACGCTACGGCAAATATCGCCTTTCGCAGAGGTTAGATCGCAAACTGAACCGTTCTAGACCGTCACGGCCGATCGCAGCGACTGGGAGTGAATCCCGCGTATGGCTATTTCCAATGTTCAGCCAACCCGGCTAGCCGATTCCCAATAGGGGCTGGCATGAAGGACCTCGTCGGTTCGTCCTTAGGATGTTCTCCGCACCCGAGGCTTCCAAAGGCCCTCTTCGATCATCCACTTCCTAACAGTCTCCACGCTCAGCCCGCAACTGTGCTCGTCGGTAAGTTTCTTATGTGCTGTTCCAGGCGGCATGTGAGAAAAGCCGTTCCGCAACAGGCTGACGATTCGGCGGCGCTCCTCAACCGGCGTGGCGTTGCCTGAGGGCCGACCCTTCCTCCGCGAAACCATCCCTTGAGGCCCTTCTCGCCTATAGCGGCTAACGAGCCGCTTCACGTGACGGGGGGTCAAGCTGAGCAACTCGGCAGCCTTCCACTGACGTAGCTGTTTGCTCACCACTGCTGCAATCACTTCTGCCCGCCGTCGTTCCTTTGTAGTCATCGCTCCCTCCCTCGCTCTCTGATTCGCAGTCTTCATTTGTTTGCCGACTGTTGCGTAAGTATTAAAACCCCAACCATCCTCACGTGTCAAATGACATGACACTACAACTTGGCCAAAATTGCAAGGAGTTGGCTCTTGCTAATACAATAATGTCACCGTTTTGATCGCTTTGAAGGCGTGCTCTTACCGGTAGACGGTCATTCGTGTCGTCCGTGACAGCCTTGGGAACCCTAATCCTGGGAGCAACAAGGATCGAAAGGCCTCGTATTGCCAGCAACCCCGGAAAGGGGCCAATTCGACCCTGTCATCGATGAGATTCAGTTGCAGTTGCTCTAAGTTCGCAGTCCAGCGCACTAGAATGGCAGCAACAATCGTTCGCGCTACCCATAGGCAAATCGGTGCCGACCTAGGACCGTGACGAGCGCCCGCTTGTGCAATTCTGTGGCAGGTTGATGGCCCAGCCAGTCGCGCAATGGTCGGGCCCCGGGTCAAGTCACGACAGCTATGAGCGCAGATTGCTGTTGATTTGAGCCGTTGGTTCAAGCGGTGCCGCGCCCCGGGCTCACGTTGGAGCGCTTGACGTCGCCGTCATGCGAATGCTGTCAGAAAGACCCGCCACTGTCCGCGAGTCTTCCACGCGGTTCGAGCAGCAACTGAGGTAGGCCGGCTTTCGCTAGGCGCCCGATGGCTGACTGGGTCCCTTTGCTGATCGGCGTGTCGCCACGCCTTGAATCGCGTGCTCAGGGCGCAGGCCCCCGAGTGGCTAGAATATCGGGCTAATGCCTGAACAGCGACCCAATATCATTTTCATTATCACCGACCAGCAGCGATTCGACACGATCCGCGCGCTCGGCCACTCTCACATGGACACGCCTCATCTCGATCGCCTCGTGCGTGAGGGAGTCACGTTCACCAACTGCCATGTTCCCGCCGCCTCGTGCGCGCCTTGCCGGGCTAGCCTATTCACTGGCCAGTACCCTCATTCGCACGGAGTGTTGCGTAATGGCGACCGCTGGAGGCACAGCTGGGTCGAGAACTTGAAGCGATCTGGCTACAACACCGTCAGCATCGGCAAGATGCATACGTTTCCGTACAACGAACTGTTCGGTTTCCGCCAGCGCTATACCGTCGAGAACAAGGACCGGCATCTCGAAGGGCGCTATTTCTTCGACGAGTGGGACAAGGCGCTGCGTGCTCGCGGACTCAAGAAGCCGGGACGGCTCTCGTACCGAAGCTTGCCCGACTACCGGGAGCGCCTTGGCGCCTTCGAGTGGCCCATTGACGAAGACATGCATCCCGACACGTTCGTTGGCGGCCTCGCAACATGGTGGATTGAGCATTACCCGAAGACCGAGCCGCTGTTCCTGGAGATCGGCTTTCCCGGACCGCATCCACCGTACGATCCGCCAACGAGGTATTCCGACCCTTACATGGAAAAGGACTTGCCCCTGCTCGAAGTCACGCAGACAGAGCTCGACGGCCAGCCCGAGGCGTATCGGGGGATGATCCAGCACAACTGCGAAGTCGACCATGACTCCGTCGTTCACCAGTGGCATCCCTCCCGGGCGCAGCGCCACAGGCAACGGGCCTACTACTGCGGAAACGTCACTCTCATTGACGAGCAGATCGGCAAGATCATGGAATCTCTTGAATCGACCGGCTACCTGGAAAACTCGATCGTCATCTTTACATCTGACCACGGGGATTGTCTCACTGACCATGGGCACAGCCAGAAATGGACAATGTACGAGAGCGTGACCCGCATGCCGCTGATCGTGTGGGCTCCGAAGCGGTTCGCCGGAGGACGTCAACTCCAGGGGCTTTGCTCGTTGCTCGACATCGGGCCAACGATCCTTGAGTTGGCTGGCTTGGAGCCTCCTCGAAAGATGGAAGCCGAGTCACTGGTCGGCGCTCTGGAAGGAAAACAGTGGGACGGTCGTGAGCATGTGTACTGCGAGTCTGCGCGTGACGTGAACTTTACGACGAACGACTTCCAGACGATGGTGCGAGGCCGCGACTGGAAACTGGTGCATTTCCTCGACGCGGAGGATGGCCAGCTGTTCAATTTGAATGAAGACCCCGACGAGGTGCGCAATCTTTGGAACGATCCTGCCTGCCAGGCCAAGAAGCGCGAATTGCTCGACGTCTTGCTTGCCTGGAGGATTCGCAGCCAGTACGATCACGCCGGCTGGGAGCTTGAGTACACGGAGGGCTCCCTTTGAGCCTGCGTTTGCCCGGCTACTGCCTCGCCGGCATCGTCGTACACTGGGTTTCATGGCGGGCGGACTGACACTCGGGATCGTCGGGGTCGGAAACCTAGGCGGTGCGTTGGCCGAGGGTGCGCTGGCTGCGAAGGCGGTAGACCATGTTTTGGGTTCAGACGTGTCGCAAGAACGTCTCGCCGAACTCTCTGGACGACTGGGCGCGGGGTTCTCGAGCGCAACCCCGGAGCAAACGGCCGCCTCGGCCGATTTCGTCGTCGTGGCTGTCAAGCCTCACGTCGTCCCCGCAGCCCTGAGCCAGATCAAGGGCACCCTGTCGGCCGGCACCGTGGTAGTGTCTGTCGCCGCCGGTGTGCCAATGGCGAGGATTTCGCTTGGTCTGCCCGACCCCTGGCCTATTGTGCGTGTGATGCCGAACCTGGCAATGGTTGTGGGAGCGAGCGCGACCGCGCTTTGCGCCAACGAGCACGTGTCCGAGGAGCAGCTCGAAAGTGTCGAGGCGATCTTCCGATCGGTCGGCACGACAGTTCGTGTAGACGAGTCGCTCATGCATGTCGTGACAGGGCTCACGGGGAGCGGCCCTGCGTACGTGAGTGTCCTGATCGAGGGTCTGGTTAGCGGTGCAGTGAAGAAAGGCCTCTCGACGGACTTGGCGCGGGAACTGGTCGTTCAGCTCTTTTACGGTTCGGCGAAGCTCCTCCAAGAGACCGGTCTACATCCATCTCAGTTGCGGGATCAAGTCACGACCCCGGCAGGCACGACGATCGCAGGATTGGCTGAGTTGGAGGCCCACGCCGTGCGTGCCGCGCTGATGTCCGCCGTCGAAGCTGCCGCGGACCGTTCCGAAGAACTGTCCGAGTCCTGAGGACAGTCGTTACAGCAGGGTTGTACCCTGCATGTCGAATGGCTTCGGGATCCCGAAGAAGCTAAGGATCGTAACCGGCAGGTCTGCGATGTGTGGGCTGCCTTCCTGCAGGGGGTGGCTGCTGAACAAACAGCCGGGCACCAGTTCGTGTGCCATTGAATGGTCGCCCGCCCATGCCAAAGGGTTGAGGTTGAGTATGTCTCTTCCGCTCTGCCCCATGACCGAATCGGAAGAAGACCGGTAGCCGGGGGTGTAGCCCACCAGAAGCTCCGGCATGTCACGTGTGAATTCCCCCGAATAGAGTTCGCCGCGGCGGTACACGCGATGCACGGGCCGCTGACCTGTGTCGGAGTCGACGATTGCCTCGAGTTCGCCAGCGATGCGCTGAGAGAGACGGCCAGCCTCGGCGTCGCCAAGAATGCCTTGACCCTCTCGGCCGACTCGGTTCATGTACAGTCCGTTGAAACCGATCCCGTAGGCAGCGGTCTTTGACCAATCGATGTCCTCGAGGCCCGCGGCTTCTTTGCTCGCAGCTTCGTCCTTGAGCGCCAGGTAGCCTTCCTGTCGCAGCCAGGAGTTGAGATGAAACTGGCGGCTGAAAGGTGCGAATCCATGGTCTGAGCAGACGAGTATCAGGGTATCGTCATCAATCGCTGGCAGGACCCTGCCAAGGAGCTTGTCCATCTCTTCGTAGAGATGGTGGATATACCCCGAGAACCGGACATCGCTCGCCCCGTGCATCGGGTGTGTCTTGTCCATGTTTCGCCAAAGCATGTGCGCGTCCTGGTCGGTGCTGGAAACGTAAAAGAAAAACAGTCCTTCTCGAAATCGCTCCCACTCATGCTCGAAGAGCCTCAAGCGATCCTTGAGTATCAGTTCCGCTTGCTTGACATACCCTTCGTCTTCCAGCACGCGGCAGTCCAGAGCCTTTGTGTCGGACGGCAGACCTTTCGTCCAGAACGGACCAATTTCACTCGCAATTTCGTCACCCGCTTCGGCCGGGAAAGTGACGGGCATCGCTTGCTCGGAAGGGTCAATGTTGATGGGGGTGACGTAGAGGTTCAAGTGCGGATGGGCCTGCTTGAGATAGAAGCGGCAGATTCCTGATACGCCCACCAGCCATGAAGCCATGTCGAAGCGCACCTGCACCCAGTCACTGAATTCGCCCTTCTGGAGCAGGATTCTCCTCCCCTGCACTTCAAGCAGCGCGGTGTCGTTCGTCGGGTCCACGTCGACTGTGAACGGAATCCGGAGTTCCGCGCGATCCTTGCGAATGGCGTTATCGGGGCCCGCGAGTTCCGCTTCGACACGGCCCCCGCGCAACTCGACTTGATGGACCAGGCCGCCGGTAAGTCCAGGGTATTCTTCGCTTGCATCGGTGGTGTAGTAGTTGAATCGTCCCAGGGAGTCTGCAACATCCGGTGTTCCCATTCCGCTGATGGCGCGAGTTGCCGTGTCATCGACAGGGAAATTGGTCGGGATCTTGATCACCGTGGAAGGGATGCCGGCGTCGCTGAGATATGTCCAGAAAGGGACTCCCACCCGCTTGTTGACCACTCCCGGGCCGCCCATGCCCAGTTCGTAGTTGCCTATGCTGATCGTTCGCTCCGGAGGTCGCGTTTCCCAAATCGAAAAGTATGGCTGGTATGTAAACGGATCTCGCATTACGAAATCCGCGATGGTGTGGCTTCCTGGATCCTTGCCTGTGATGAACGTGCTCCATGCTACTGGGCTGAGTGCCGGCATCGTCGTGCCGAGCTTGCAAAATGTGCCGGTTGATGCCAGTTTCTTGAAATTTGGCGCCCGCCCCTCGTCCATGAGTGCTTGTACGATCTTTGGATCGAGGCCATCCAGGCCCAGCACGACGACCCGGCGTGGTGTTGATTTGCCGTGACGCTCGCTAGTGCAACCCAGGCTCAGGCTGGAGGCACCGGCCGCTAGGGATGTCGCGAAGCTACGGCGGGTGATCATTGCGTCGTGGCTGCTAGACGCCCTCGAGTCGGAGGTAGTCTCTTGCGTTGCTGAAGCACAGCTTCTCGACCATGCCGCCGATCAGGGCTTCGTCGTTGGGGAGTTCGCCGCGGGCCATGTCCTGCCCGAGCAGGTTGCAAAGCACCCTTCGGAAGTACTCGTGGCGTGGGTACGACATGAAGGATCTCGAGTCAGTCAGCATGCCCACGAAGCGGGACAGGAGACCTACATTCGAGAGGCAGTTCAACTGCCATTCCATCGCTTCCTTCTGATCGAGGTACCACCAGCCTGACCCGAATTGCATCTTGCCTGGAACGATGCCGTCCTGGAAATTGCCGAGCATCGTGGCAAAGGTGTAGTTGTCGACCGGGTTGTTGTTATAGAGGATCAAGCGCGGTAGCGATTCCTCCCTGTCCAAGGTGTTGAGGTAGCGACCGAGTGCCGCGACGTGGTCCCAGTCCCCGATCGAATCGAAGCCGGTATCGGGACCGCAAAGTCGCGCGCCTCGGGAACTGTTGTTGCGGCGGGCACCTAGATGAAGCTGTTTCGTCCAGCCCTTCTCCGAATCCAGCTTTCCGAAGAACAGCATCATGAAGGCCGCGAAGCGCGCATGCTCGGCGGCTTCGCAAGGCGTGCCGTTCCGGGCCGCATCAAATACCGCCTCGGCAACCGATTCCGGGGCGACGTCACTGTAAACGAAGTCCAGCCCGTGGTCCGATAGCCTGCAGCCCATGCTGTGGAAGTGATCGTGCCTCTGCCGGAGGGCGTCGAGAAAGTCGCGTAGCGAACGGATCTCGCAGTTCGCGACAGCTTCGAGCTTCGCCACCCATGGGTTGAAGATCCCCGGCCTGTCCACCGTCAGAGCTTTGTCGGGCCGGAACGCAGGATAGACCTTGGTTTCCAGGCTGGATTCGGCGATCCTCTTGTGCTGGTTCAGGGTGTCGGTCGGGTCGTCCGTTGTGCAGAGGGCACGGACATCGAACCTGTGGAGAATTCCTGCCACGCTGAGATCGCTGGTTGCGAGTTGCTCTTTGGTGAGTTCCCACACTGCCTCGGCATTTGATTCGTCAAGCAACGCGTCGAATCCGAAATACCGCTTCAGCTCCAGATGGCTCCAGTGATAGAGGGGGTTGCGGAGGGTAGCCGGGACGGTCCTGGCCCACGCCAGGAATTTCTCGTAAGGGTCCGCGCTGCCTGTGCAGTAGTCTTCCCCCACGCCGTTAGCCCGCATTGCGCGCCACTTATAGTGGTCGCCCTCGAGCCAGATCTCGTATAGGTTGCGGAATTGACGATTCGAAGCCACGTCCTCGGGAGGAAGATGGCAGTGGTAATCGAGAATCGGCTGATCCTTGGCGTACGTGTGGTAAAGCCGCCTGGCGGATTCGTTGCTAAGTAGGAAATCTTCGTGGATAAAGGACATCCGGTCGCTCCGGTCCAATTCTCATGATAGCCGTCCAGGCCTGGCGGTCGTAGCGGAACGGGAATCGCACGCATGGGTGAATCGCTTCTCTAGGGGGCGCTAGGACGATGCCGGCAGATCCGCGCGTCCTTGGGGCTGATCATCGTGCTTGCTTTCCCTGCGGATGCCGGAAATGCGGGCAGTTCCCGCTGGGAGGCAGTCGTTGCCGGCCCCCCAACGCCACCTCAAGACCGGAGAGTGGACATCTTTGTCAGAAGCTGGACACTTAAGCTTTGCCTTGATACGATTCATACGGGACACTTGATCTGGCCGAGAGGCAGTGATAGCTTGTTTTTCTGTTTTCGGTTCGCATATAGGCTGCGCTCCAGGGGGTCTAATTTGCTTTCGACACACTTCTATCGCTTCATCGCGCTCTATGCTCTCGCCGCGACGATCTGCTTCGCCCAGACTTCGGGCATTCAGGGGGTCATCACAGACTCGACCGGCGGTGTCATTCCAGCCGCCATGGTCACAGTGGAGAATGTCGCCACCGGTGTGGAGTACGAGGCCCAGTCGAACGAAACGGGCTTGTATTCCGTTCCGTTTCTCAGTCCGGGCACCTACACGCTGACTGCTCGGACCGAGGGCTTCGCGCCATCCACGCAAGAGAATCTCAAGCTCGACGTGCAGCAGATCGCGCGCGTGGACTTCACCCTGTCCGTGGGAACGGTCGCCGAAGTCGTTGAGGTTTCGGCAGCGGCGGCGTTGCTCGAGTCAGAACAGGCGGCCATGGGGTAGGTCATCGAGAACCAGCGCATCGTCGAGATGCCGCTGAACAAGAGGAATTATCTGGAATTGGCGCAGCTGTCGGTCGGCATTCTTCCCGGCGCGACCGTTGGGGCGGGCACGCGCCCCGCGCGAAGAAGCGGGCTTTGTCGGGATGGGCATGCGCGGCTACCAGAACAACGTGATGATCGATGGCATCGACAACGGATCGCGCGCGGGCGGCGGACCGTTGGGGTTCGAGGCGCAAGCCAGCAAGCCCTCCGTGGACGCGGTTGCCGAGTTCAAAGTCGTAACGAACAACATGTCCGCCGAGTACGGCTTTCGCATGGGTCCGAAAGTCTTGGTGTCCATCAAGTCAGGATCCAACGAATTGCATGGCAGCGCCTTCCAGTTCATCCGTAACGACAAGCTTGACGCCACCAACTTCTTTGCCAACCGCTCTGGAGCAGAAAAGCCCACGCTGCGCCAGAACCAGTTCGGCGGCACTCTGGGCGGGCCGATCATCAAGAACAAGACATTCGGGTTTTTCAGTTACCAGGGCACGCGAATTCGACTGGGGCGGAGCTTCCTCGCCACGGTTCCCAGCAGCCTTGCCCGTAGTGGCGATTTCTCGATGGAGCGCGCCAACTTCAACCAGATCTTCGACCCGGCGACCACCGTGGGAACCGGTGCTGCCGCGATTCGCGAGCCGTTTCCGAACAACACGATCCCGGCGCACCGCTTCGACCCGGTCAGCACACCGCTGCTGTCGCGCTATCCAGCGTCCAATGTCGAAGGCCGGGAGTTCGGGTTCAACAACTACTTCCGGGCTCCTTCCGACGCCGACGACACCGACCAGTACGACTTCCGCGTCGACCACAACCTTCTTGACAGCGACCGCTTGTTCTTCCGCATGAGCATACGGCGCCAGTTTCGCGTGAACCAAAGCCCCTTGCCGGTCGAAGCCGGAGGTCAAGGCGGTCAGACAGTCGATCTGAATGGAGACAATCTGGCCTTTAACTGGACGCATTCGTTCTCCCCAAAGCTGCACAATGAAGCGCGCTTCGGCTTCACTCATTTCCCGACGCGTTTCGACACGCTGATCCAAGAGCCGCTCAACGACCAACTCGGAATCAAGGGTGCTCCGGGAGATACCTTCGGGGATGGCTTTGACCAAGGTTTCAGCTACTTCAACATCAACGGCTACAACAATCTCGGAACCCCCTGCTGCTGGCCAAACATCAACAACATGGACAACATTCAGATCGTGGACAACCTGTTGTTGCAGAAGGGGAACCACGGCATCAAGATCGGGTTTGACTACCGGCGCCTCAACATTTTCCGCGAAGCGATGCGCTTCCGGCGAGGGCAGTTCCTGTTCAATCGAGTCTTCACGGCCGAGCAGCCAAACAACGGCGGCAGCCGCGCTAGCACTGGCAACGGCCTAGCCGAGATGATGCTAGGCACGGTTGGGCAGACCCGAGTGGGCAACCCGGCCGGGGAGAACGCGGTCGTGCCGTACATTGGGACCTACATCCAAGACGATTGGAAAGTGACCCCCAAGCTGACGTTGACCCTGGGCCTGCGCTGGGAGCTGTTCAACCGTGGCTACTACCCGAAGGGCCACATTCCCGGCCGGACCGGCGTGAGCAACTACATCACCGCCTACAACGGTTTGCCGGCAGGCCAGGAGGAGTTCTGGGATCGGCCGGTCAACGGCAGCGATTGCGGATGCGAAAACGATCGCAACAACTTCGCCCCGCGCGTGGGAATCGCCTACCGACTCAATGAAAAGACCGTGATCCGCGCGAGCGCCGGCATCTTCTATGGCGAGGGCGACATCGTTACGGATGGCTCCGCCTGGTCCCGGCAGGTGCCGGACTTCACCGAGATCATCACTCCCACCTTTGATAACATCACGCCCGTGACTCTTGTCAAGGATGGATTCCTGCCGGTAACTCTTCCGGCAGCGGAACCGCTGCCGAATACCGGCGCCTCGGCCTCCTATCGCAGCCAGCCAACGCAGTATGCCTCGCAGTGGTTCATTGACATTCAACGAGAGTTGCCTGAGAACACCGTTTGGATCATCGGCTACCAAGGCTCGAGCACGCACTTCATGCAATATCGGTTCGATATCAACAACCCGGGGCCGCACCCAACGATCCCGGCAAACCGGCGGAGGCTAAGGCCGCAGCGGACAGGCGTCACGCTCGGGGAACCCGGTGCGAACGCCAGCTACAACGCGTTGGTCACACGCCTTGAAAAGCGTTTCAGCAAAGGGGTAACGTTCCTAACCTCGTATACCTGGTCCCACAACATCGACAACAACACCCAGTTCCTGGATACTGGCCTGTTCAACGTAGCCAATCACTACGACCGCGGCGCGGAGCGTGCGAGCGCAAATATCGACATGACGCAGAGCTTTACGAGCAGCTTCACCTGGCAGTTGCCGTTTGGCAAGGACCGTGCGTTCGGTTCTAACTGGGGTGGGGCCGCGGACGCGATCTTGGGCGGCTGGCAGGTAGGCGGGATCGTTGCCCTGCGAGCGGGATTCCCCTTCGAAGTCACCTTTCCAGGCGATCCGCAGAACTCGGGCAGCACCAACCGTGGAGACCGCGTAAGCAGCGGCAAGTTGAGCAATCCGACCATTGACAACTGGTTTGATCAGTCAGCTTTCGTGGTGAGCGCACCGGGCGTATATGGAACGACTGGTCGCAACGCATTGCGCGGCCCTGGGGGCAAGAACTTCGATTTCATGCTGGGCAAGCGTTTTCGGATGCCTTCGGAAGGTCACATCGTGCAGCTCCGGTTCGAAGCGTTCAACCTCACCAACACGCCTCAATTTGGACAGGCCAATGGAGGCATGCTACGGGCGGCCACCGGCACGATCAACCGGGCCGGAGAGCCCCGGAGGATCCAATTCGGGCTGAAGTACCTGTTCTGAACTCTCGACAACGTAGGAGTCCCCAAATCGAGCGCTCGGACTTCGACGTCCTGCAGTTGAGGCCCGTGCTGGCGTAGCCCGGGTCCCCAGGGTCGGCCGTGGCCGGCCCTCCCGGACCAGCATCGCCTGGATGAGTTGAAGCCCGTCACGGCTCAGCGGGTTGCTCTCCAGCATCGCCCACGTCTCCACGGCCGGAAATCTCCATAGCCTCGATGGGGAAGCCCCCTAGCCGCAAGCACAAACGCCGAATTCGCGAAACGTTCCTGACACAACTCTGGGATTGTGTGCAGGGGCGTGGCGCGTCACGCTGGCACTGCTGCGCGCAGCGAGACCCTATACGCCAGCCACCGTCGACTCGACGAGCCAGTCCACGACTCCCCGCAGCGCTTCCTCGTGCGTCGCTCCACAGTCCCGTGCTTTCCGATAGATCGCAACCTGCCGGTGCGAACTTGTTCCCTGCTCAATGATCGCGCGCACGTGTTCAACCTCGCTTACGCAGCCGAAGTGCTCCATGTCATCTCGCAGGAGCACGAGTAGCTCGTCCATCAGGTCCGAGAAAGCAACGATTTCGCCTTGGCCGAAGTCGACCAGGCCCTTGTCCATTCCGTAGCGTTGCGCGCGCCAGCGGTTCTCGTTGACCAGTATGGGAGCGTACACGCGCCAACGCTGGTTATCCCGTCGTAGCCGGTACAACATGCGGCAGATGCAGCGGAACAGCGCCGCGCAGCAGATCGCGTCGTCCAACCGCGTACAGACATCGGTGACGCGCATTTCCACGGTCGGGAAACGCGCGCTTGGCCTTACGTCCCACCAAAGCTTCGTGGCGTCGTCGATCAACTTGGCGGAAGTCATCAGGTCAACGGTGCGCCGATACTCGCCGTAGCTCTCAAATCGCTCGGGCAGCCCTGTGCGGGGCAATTCGTCGAACACGCACAAGCGGTACGACATTAGGCCCGTCTCGATGCCTTCCCAAAATGGAGACGAGGTGCTGAGTGCCAGCAAGTGGGGCAGAAAGTACGAGACTTGGTTGAGGATATCGATTCGAAGGTCGTCTTCCTCAATGCCGACATGGACGTGCATGCCGCAGATGAGAAGGCGCTGGGCAACGACCTGCATGTCTTGATGGAGGACGCGGTACCGCAGCTTGTCGGTGGGCTTTTGCGCCCTCCAGCGAGCGAACGGATGCGTGGACGCGGCGATTGGCGCGAGCCCGTGACCACGGGCGATTTCCGCTACCGTGCCCCGCAGCTGGACTAGCTCGGCGCGTGCTTCCGGCATCGAACTGCAGACGGCCGTCCCAACTTCGAGTTGGGTGCGCAGGAACTCCCGGCTGAAGTGTGCGCCAAGTCTCCTCTCGAATTCCTGAATCAGCTTCTTGGAGGGCTCGCTGACCAAGTCCCTCGTGCTCATGTCAACGAGCAAGTACTCCTCCTCGATCCCTATCGAAAAGCTCGGTTCATAGACCGCCATCAGTTGGCACCTCGGCTGAGTAGCGCAGTATCGAAGACAGACTCCAGTGCGTCACCCAGAATCTTCGAATGATGCTCGATTCCCGCTGTGTCCCGGATCAAATCGTCGCGAACTTCGATCAGCGCGCTTGCCAGTCCGGTAGATCCTGTGTGGTGCTCCTGCGAGAAATCGAAGTGGTCACGGCCGGAATAGGGCTCGTTGTCGCCAACCACTGCGCCCGGATGACGGCGCAGCGCCGCCACCAGCTTGGCCGCGATTCGCGGATCTTGGTCCCAGAGGATTCCGTAGTGCCAAGGTCGAGCGAATCCGTTCTGCAGTCTCCGCGTGAAGCTGTGGATGGCCACGAACACAGGCTCCTTTCCCCGGGCCCTGATGCTGTCTAGGACGCTCGTGATGGCTCGATGGTATGGAACGAACAAGGCGCTGGCACGCCTTTCCGCTTCCTCCGCGGTCAGGTGGACGTTGCCGGGAATCAACGTGCCGTCACTGCTCCTAGGGATTGAAGTTGGGGAACCGATCTCTCGATTGCAGTCGATCACTAGGCGCGAGTACCCGGCAAGCACTGCCGGAGCATCGAACCGCTTCGACAGGCGCAATGTCACGCTCGCGGCACCGATATCCCACCCGATGTGCCGACGGATGTCGTCGTCTGCGAGACCAAGGTTGGCCAAGCTGCGGGGGATGGTACACGAGGCATGGTCGCACGTCAGTACCATAGCTGCTTGACCACGGGGGTTCTCAATCCTGACGGGAGGATTCTCGTGAGGGGCAAGGAGCGGCGCAATTCGGGCAGGCGCTACCTCCATGAAATCAATATCCCACTTTGGTTCGTCTCGAGTCGGGTAGCGCGGCTGATGGCAAGGCCGTCAACCTACGATGCCGCGTAGACCGATTCCCCAGACAGTTGCTCCGGTCCCTGTGGGAACGCGCCTGCTCGCACATCTCGAAGGGCACGCCGGACCGGCCGGAGTTGCTACCCTGCAGATCGATGAGGATTCCGGTGAAATCGCTTGTTTGCGTGGTAGCGTTGTTGGTCGCGCAAGAATTGCCAGGGCAGGGGATCGAGACCCCCACGACGGTTATCGACCATCCCTCGGCACACCGCGTTGTGAAACTGGAATTCGGACTCAAAGCCGCCCAGCCAGCCCACTGGACCGGGCGAGCGACGGTCTCGACTGGCACGATTCACTCCGCCTGGGGTTGGCACTTCAACCGGCCCGACCGGATTGTTGGTATCGCGGGCTGGGACCTCCATACACGGGCGTTCAATCCGGAAGGGGCTCCCTACAGGTTCCGCACGGACCTGCCGGGGGGCATCAGGATATTGCCGAACGGCATCTACTTGAGCGTAGAGGCACCTCCTTCTGATCGTTTTTCCGTAACCACCAATCACGGAGACTTTCAATTCGGCCTGGCCGAGCTGGATGCGGTGGGCCGGCTCGAAATGCTGGACGGCGAGGTTGCAGTCGTGGCGGCACCAGCGGTGCGGGCTCTTACCAGGGGGGAGGCGACCCAGCACGACTATCCAGTTGCGGTCGCGACCTCCGACGGGCTCTTCGTCGCATGGACCGCGTTCCACAATGAGGCCAACACGCTTTATCTCGCGCGTCGCCAGGACGATGAATGGCGTACCTATCGGGTAACACCGTCCTGGGGCGACTACTTTGGCACAGCGCTTGCTGGGGACGGCAATGGCCGGGTTCACGTGATCTGGAGCGAGTACCGCGAAGATCGCTGGCGGCTCTTGAGTCGGGCTTTCGATCCACGCTCCGAGTCATGGAGCGCCGCGTTCTACGTTGCACCAGAAGGCAGTCGGCAGTACTTCCCGGTGTCCGTCACGGCTTCCGATGGCACGCCTTGGGTTGCGTGGCAGGAGTTTCGTGGGAATGACCTCGATGTCATGGCAGCGTCGCACGACGGTACGAGGTGGTCAGCCCCGATTCGGGTTAGCAACTCAGATGCAAATGATTGGGCTCCGGATCTTGCAGCTGCCCCGGACGGATCCGTGTGGGCTGCATGGGATAGCTACGACACCGGTAGCTACGGCATTCATGTCCGGCGTCTACGGCACGGCCAAGCCGATCCTGTCATCGACCTGCCGCCCGACCCGAACCGGGCGATCGAGCCTTCGATTGCAGTCGATGCCCGCAATCGCGTCTGGGTAGCGTGGGCTCAAAGCGGTTCCAACTGGGGCAAGGATTGGGGTGTCCTTGGAAGGCCCGGCACTCAGATCCGGGCGACCAGCGAAGTGCGTGTGGCTTGCTATTCGGGCGGCCGATGGATGGAACCTGTCGAGTCGCTTCGCGACGCTGTCCCTGCCTGGATGTCGGACATGCACGAGTATCCAGAAATCGCGATCGGCGACGAGGGCGTGCCGTACGTGTTCTTTCGGAAGATGACGCTGCGCCTGCCAGTTGCTGAGCACGCGTTGGACGTTCAATTCGGGAGCGACCGGAGGCGCTTGCAGCCTTGGTATGACACGATCCGAGGCATGTCGGACATTCGGGTGGCAGGCTTCGACGGCGCGCGCTGGCTGCCGGTCGGGGAACTGCCGCTGAGCGCAGGTGGGGCCTATGCCCAGCTCACGCTAGCCCGCGGTGACGGCCAAACCGTGGCCGTCTGGCCGACCGACCGGCGCAGCTACGAGGACCCGCATGTCCGCAGCGCCCAGGTCCGCTACGCCAACCTCAATTTGGATGCCCGGTACACATCGGACGAGCGCATGCGACCGATGGTCGCCAGTGACGAGGAATTCGTTGACGCCGCGCCGACTGAAGAAGCCGATCTCGCGAGGGTCCGCGCGGCCCGCTGGGCGGATAAGGAGCCGTTGCGTCTATTCCGAGGCGACTTGCATCGGCACACGGATCTATCGGCGGACAGCCAGAGGGACGGTGACATCCTCTTCGCTTACCGCTATGCGCTCGATGCCGGGGCGCTGGACTTCTTGGCGGTAACCGATCACTCCGGAGCCGAACGGCTGCATTTCTACAAGTACCAGTGGTGGAAGACCCGTCAATTCGCGACCATGTTCAACCAGCCTGGACGGTTCGCAACTTTCTTTGGCTACGAGCGCACCGTGACGTTCCCGGGCGGGCACCGCAATGTAATCTCGACCCGCAGGGAAATGCAGCCTGTTCCGATCTCGGACGAGGAGTTTACCGGGAACGAGAGCTGGGCTGAACGGTTGTACCCCTCCATGCTGAAGCACGGTGACATCGCCATTGCGCACACGACGGCCGGTGGCGGAGGGACCGATTGGCGGGACAACGATCCGCGTGCCGAGCCGGTCGTCGAAGTGTTCCAGGCATTGCGCGGCTCGTACGAGGAAGCGGGTTCACCTGCACGGGCCGGTTCTTCGCAACCGTCAGGATTCGTTTGGAATGCGTGGAAGAAGGGCTGGAGAATCGGCCTGCTAGCGAACTCCGACCATGAGTCCACCCACCAGTCCTATGCATGCGTGTGGGCTCCGGAACTGGCCAATAAGCCAATTCTGAATGCCATCAAGCAGCGACTTACGTATGCCGCGACTGACAATATCATCGTTCAGTTCGAGGCCCGTATCGGTGACGGGCCACCACTGAAGATGGGAAGCGAAACGGCCACTTCCGAGTCTCCCGAGTTCCGGATCCGGGCAACCGCACCGCGACCTGTCGCATCCGTCGAAATCATCCGGAGTGGCGAGGTCGTGTACAGTCTGGACCCCCAGACGCCCGAGGTGAGGATTTCGTATCGTGACGCGGACGCGCCGCAGAGCGGTTCCTCGCACTACCACGTGCGTTTGGTTCTGGACGATGGGCAGATCGCTTGGTCTACTCCGATCTGGATCGACTACGGCCAGTCGCTGTAGGTCCTGCGGCTTCTCATGGAACTTGAAACCTCAGCACGGGCGCGGAATCCCCTGATAGACTCAAGCAAGGATGGATCGACGACGGTTTCTGGCTTCGAGCGTCGCCGCTGCCAGCGTCGTGGGAGCGCGAGCTGCAACCCCACGCCGCGTGTTGCTGCCGACCGACACGCCGGACGAGCTGGGATTTCGGGTTATGTGGTACAACCCCGTCCCGCCGATTGAGAAGGCTTCCTACCGCCTTGAAGTGGGCGGTATGGTCGAGAATCCACAGCAGCTGACGATAGAGCAGTTGCGAAGCTACCCCAGGGTCGAGCAGTCGACCCGTCTCAAGTGCGTCCAGTGTTGGTCTGCGCGGACGACTTGGGGCGGTTTCCGCTTCGACAATCTGCTAGAAGATGTCAAGCCACTGACGGGCGCGACGTCTCTGCGCATCGATTCCGCGGACAAATGGTACGAATACATGTCCCTTGAGGAGATGGTCGAACCTGGTGTCATGATGTGCTTGGAAATGGCCGGAAAGCCCCTGACCGATCAGCATGGGGCACCGCTCCGGTTGCTGGCGCCATCGAAGTACGGGTACAAGTCGGCGAAGCTCATCACCAAGATTACCTTCGTCGAGAAGGGCGAGGGATCCATGGCCTGCGACATCGGACCCTACTACTCCCCCAGCGGAGAGATCCTGCCCGGCTACGACCATCCATTGGATCTCGGTGCTAACGTGCGCAGGAAAATCTCCGGTGGTGAAATCGTAGAGTATTGATGTTTCAGCTCCCGAAACGGACGTTTCTCAAGCTCGCCGGGCTGGCGATTGCAGAAAAGCTCGTGCCGCCTTGGATGCGTGCCGCACCGACCGATGTGGCGCCGTCGGACCGGAAACTAGTGGTGGTCACGTTCGGCGGAGGGTGTCGCTATCAAGAGACATTTTTCCAGGAAGGACTTCGGAACATCCCCAGGCTCGCTGCATTGAAGTCCGAGGGGCGATTCTTCTCGAATTGCGTCAACAACGGCGTTCTATCCCACTACAACGCCACTTCCAGCATCGTCACAGGAAACTGGCAGCGCGTCGACGATTTCGGCTTCGACCGTGCAGCGAGCCCGACGATCTTCGAGTATTACCGCAAGGCGACCGGAACGCCCGCCACGGATGCGTGGGCGATTTGTACCAACAAGAGCTTTGCGACGATGGGCGCAACAAGGGTACGCGGATATGGCGAGGGTCATGGCGCGAACGTGGTGCTTCCAAAGCAGCTGTTGCTCGAAGCGGTGGACGAAGTCATCAAGCGTGATTTGGATCAAGGCGTAGCGGACCGCGAGAATGTCCGGCGCCAACTGGAAGGCATCTTGAATGCCGGGTATGAAGGCATAGGCTGGACGATCTTTCGAGGCGGCAGGCAGCTGGACCAGCACGTCAAGGAAACCCTGAAGCGGGGATTGGTGGAATACATCTACGGGCCGGAAGCGCCGAACTCGGGTGACGAATTGACATTCTTCGTGGGCCGGGAAGTGATGCGTGAATTCGCTCCGCGGCTGCTGTTGCTGAACTTCTGGGACATGGATGTGGCTCACTGGGGCGCATACTCGCTCTATCTTCAGGCGATCACAAAGACCGACCGTCTTTGCGGCATGTTGTGGGACGAAATCCAAGCCAATCCGGCATACAAGGACAAGACCACGCTGTTGATCTTGCCGGAACTGGGCCGTGATGGGGATCAGGATACTGCGAATGGGTTCCTGAACCACAGGAGCGGGGATCCATCCTGCCGGAACGTCTGGCTCCTGGCACTGGGCGCAGGCCTGGAGAAAGGCGAGACCGCCCGCCCGATCGCTCATGTTGATGTCGCTGCGACAGCGGCGTCCATACTGGACGTCCCGTCCAGCGAAATGCAAGGGCAGGGCCGCCTGAATCAGAGACGCTGCATCGAACCCATCGGTACGCACCAGGGCCGCCTGGAGGGAGCGGATGGCGGCCTTCGCAGCCGATTTCGAGTGTGTCATCGAGCCTGCGCTCTGTAGGCCGATCAAGATAGTTATGACGGCTTGCGAACTCGGCCACTCGAGCGCTTGAAGCGACTTCCTATGTGTCCTTGTGGCGCTGTTCAACCTGGAACGAAAGGGCAGCGATGTCCTCGGGTCCGATCGCGCAGCAGCCGCCGACAAGCGTCGCTCCGAGCTCAATGCAGCGCATCGCAGCTTGCACGAATCGGTCAGTCCTGAAATCCGTCCGACCTTCAACGGAAACCTCGCTGTCAAGGGTCCAGCCCGCAGGGATGTTGAATCGATTGGGGTAGCCGCCGATGGGCTTGTCGGTCAGTCGCACGATTTGCTCGACGCCAGCCTCGATGGCGTCGGGGTGCGTGCAGTTGAACAAGAATCCGTCAAGATCCAGGTCGTCAAGCGCGTGAAAAGCGTCTGGGATGCTCTCCCCGCTGCGCAGCCCTGTGCCTGGCTGCTCGTTCAGCGTCCATGATACGTAGACCGGAAGGTTGCGCGCTGCGCCCGCGGCTCGCGCTGCTTCCGTGGCGTTGCGGGCTTCCCGAATGCTCGACATTGTCTCGCAGAGGAAGAGGTCCACAAACGGTTCTAGGGCCTCCGCCAAGGCCGCGTAGATGGGTCGGGCGCTGATGTCGTCGACTACTAGGTCCGATCGGTAGCTTTCCGAAAGCGGCGGCAACCCGCCCGCCACTAGAACGCCGCAGTCCGAATCGGTTGCGGCCTGCCGTGCGAGATGGCCGGCGAGTGCGGCAAGCTCGAGATACGAGTCGGCGCGGTCGGCTTTCCCGAGATAGCTTGGTACGCACGAATAACTGTTTGTAGTGATGATCCGAGCGCCCGCCGCGATGTAGTCCCGGTGCGTCTCGACAACCACGTGCGGCGCGTCCAGCAGCGCTTGTGCGGACCATAGTCCGGTTCTTGTTGCCACGCCTCGGCGGATGAGTTCTCTCCCCATCCCGCCATCCATGACTGTTACTGCGGAGCCCGTCATGCCCTTCCTACCTGTCATGTCGTACGGCGACCCAACCGGTTGGGGTGTCCCTGCGTGGGTTGTGCGCGGGGTCTCGCGGCAGCCAGGACGGCATCATCGACCTGGCTGTGCACTTGAAAATGCGGGACGATCGCAGCCGAGTCGTTCTGGAATCTTTCACCCGGCATCATTCAACGCTTAGACCTCTCCCGATCTAGTTTGAACGGAGAGGATTGAAACTCTTCGTGGCCTTCCACCAGCCGATAATGACGGTTGATCTCTAGGTTTGTCCAGCGTTGACTGAGGCCGCTCGGCCAGGTGACATCGATGGCATCTACCGTGGCCTCCCTGCCGATCCCGAAGTGAAGCGTTCGATCGCTGTGGGAATAATAGCTGCCACCGCCCACGACCGCCTGGACCTGAGTTCGATGCCCGGTCGTCAGTTCCACCCGAGCTCCGATCGCGTTCCGGTTGGATGCAACACCCTGCAACTCGATGAGCACGGCGTGCGCCCTGGCTGCGGTGTTCTGGAGCAGCGTTGGCGGTCGGTTCAGGTTGACGATCACAACCTCCGGGTGACCATCCCCATCGAGATCACCTGAAGCCATCCCTCGCGACGGTCTTGGCTGCTCGAGCGCGGGACCTGCGATTTCAGTGACGTCTTCGAACGATCCATTGCCTAGGTTTCGGTACAAAACGGTCAATTGGCTGTACGTCTCGCCTATGGAAGTTGTGTCGACCTCGGGGTAGACATGGCCGTTAGCCAGGAACAGGTCCGACCATCCGTCTTCGTCCATATCCAGGAAAAGCATTCCCCACCCCAGCAACTGATGCTTGCCGAGACCTGATTCGAATGAAACATCCTCGAAGAAGATGCCGTCTTCGTTCTTGTATAGGGAAGGTAGGTCACCCGAGAAATTCGTCTTAGCGATATCGAGGAAGCCGTTTCCGTCGTAGTCCGCGACAGCCACTCCCATGCCCGCTTGTAGCTGTCCGTCAACGTTGTACGCGACGCCTGCTTCCGAGGCGATGTCAGTGAACGTGCCGTCTCCGTTGTTGCTATACAGTAGACTCGGGGTCATGTCACAGGCGACGTAGATGTCAGTGTCTCCGTCGTTGTCGTAGTCCGCCGTGACGACTCCGAGCGCGAAGCGGCCTCCCGGCGCGAGAATCCCGGCGGAATCCGACACATCTTGAAATTCGCCGTTACCTAGGTTTCGGTACAGGGCGTTAAGTGCCCTGGGCAACCCTCGCGGACCACACATCACCGGAATCGATTTCCACTCGCAGCCGCCGTTTGATCCAGGCTTGGGTGTGGTCTCGGGGTCAAAATCAACGTAGTTGGCGACAAATACATCGAGGAGGCCGTCCAAGTCGTAGTCTAGGAAGGCGCAACCCGATCCCCAGCGTCGCTGTCCCTCTGGCTGGCCGAGGGCCGAACTGGCGTCTTCGAAACGCCCCCCTCGATTGCGGTAGAGGACGTTCGAGCCGAAATACGTGACGAGAAGGTCCTCCCATCCGTCGTTGTCAATATCCCCGACGCATACGCCCTGGCCCCAGCCGCGAGTGTCCAGGCCCGTCTCGGCAGCCGCTTTCGAGAACATACCCTTGCCATCGTTTATGTACAGCACGGATGGCGGGCTGTCGCCGGACGCCTGCAATGCCAGAGTCGTGCCATTCACGATGAACACGTCGTTGTCCCCGTCTCGATCGAAGTCGAGAACGGCAACTCCCGTCCCGGTTGTCTCGAGGATATAGGTGCTCTTCGCTGGGCTGCCGTAGGTGACCGGATCGTGCAGCCCGGCGACTGCGGCGATGTCGACGTAGTGCGGAGTCTCGGCAGTTGCGTGATTGGCCGGGGCGACGGAAGCCACCACTGATAGCCAGACTGCAAGACTGAGCCGACCACAGCTACTCCGGCCAGCAAGAATCTCCGAGTGACGCATCACCATGGGACACAACCAACACAAACTGGGCCTAACGAAATTCTTGCCTGCGTTAGCTCGGAGTCCCTCAAGTCCGTAATCTACCGAATCGATGAGAGGCATCCCGGCTCGAAATCACGGTATCCGATAAATCGGACCGAGAGACCAAGCGAATCCTCTGAACACGATGTCGACACAGGGCCGTCGACCGGGCGCTGGGTTGAGGCCTCTCGATGACTGCTCGCATGGCCGAGGCCACGGAAGCACGTTCCACTTTCGCATCGCCACGGAACCTCTATTCTCGGCAATCAATCACGAGCGTCCACGAGTTGCGACACGTAGAAAAGGCCCCCGCCCGCCGGGCGGGGGCCTTGAGATTAGATCGTCTGCCGCCTAGAACATGAAACGCAGCGCGAATTGGAACTGGCGGTTCGAGCCGGCACGCGTCCCGGTGATCTGCCCAAAAGCGCCCGATCCGTGGGATGCGTTCGGCGCGTTGAACTGAGGTGTGTTTGTCATGTTGAACGATTCCACGCGGAACTGAACCTTGGAAGTCTCCGTAATGGGGAAGTCCTTGAACAGCGAGAGATCCACCGTGTTGGTTGGCGGGCCGATGTTGCTGTAGTTGCCGAGGGAGCCGTAGGTGCCGACAGCCGGGTCCTGGAAAGCTGACGTGTCGAACCATTCTTCCGGAGTCCTTCCGCCGGAAGGGGCTGCATTCGGATCGCGGCCAGAGACTGGGTCTGGGCGCGTCGTTCCTGAGCAGGAGCAAATCGCTCGGTTCGTCCCGACATTGAAGTAGTTGCCCGTCTGCAACGTAAGGATCCCGTTCAACTGCCAGCCTCCGATGATCACCCTGGCTGGGCCGCTCAGATACTGCGGTTCGGGAAGCTGCCAGTTGCCGCTCAGGACGAACCTGTGCCGCACATCGAAGCTGGCGTGGGCGTATTCGAGCGACTGATGAGGCGTTCGATTACCCGGTCCGCCCGAAAGAGTGGTTCCGGTGTCCGCGAGAGCGTGGCCCCATGTATATGCCATCAGGAATCCCAAGCCGTCCGAATACCGCTTGTCCAGCTTCGCAGTGAATGCGTTGTAGGCTGAGCGGCCGTTGCTGTTGGTAAACGAAATCCCGGAATTGACGAACTTGAAGGGTCTGCGGGGCAAAGCCGCCTGGTTCGGACGCGGATCGTTGACTACCGGGTTCCCGTTGTAGTTGTCAGTCAGGCGATTGCCTATGGAGCCGATATAGGCGACTTCGAGAACCGAGTTCCACCCGAGATCCCTCTGTACGTTGAAGTTCCACTTGTTCACCAACGGCCAGCGCCGCTGGGTATAGACGGAGCGGAAGGAAATCGGCGCCGGAAGCGTGAACGCATCGACCGGAAAGCCGTCGGAGAACTTGTTGATGAACGGGTTCTTGTCCGACTCCACGTCCTTGACGAAGCGGGTCTCCTGGTTGAACGGCACGTTCTCGCCGCGGTTGGGATTGCCGCCTTCGTTCTCCTCGGCACCGTAGAAGATGCCGTAGCCCGCGCGGACAACGGTGCCCGGTGTCATTTCGTAGGCGAATCCGATGCGGGGTGCCAGGTTGGTGCGATCCCATTCGGTCAGGTACGTCGAGGCTACGCCCCGCTCGACGGCGACTGTCGGATAGTCCGTGGCAAAGTTCGGCGGGAGGGGCGCTTCCGAGTCCTTGCCCTCTGGAATGACCAGCGTCGGGACGCTGTGGTCGGCGCCGAACACATCGAGGTGGGCCTGTCGGCCGAACTTCTCGCCGATCGGGGTTGTGAGTTCGTAGCGCAAGCCGATATTGACGGTCAGCTTGGAAGACACCTTCCAGTCATCCTGCACGAAGAACGAGTATGCGTCCTTGAACGACGAAATGAAGTTTGCCGTCGTGATGCGAGCCCAACCGACTTCGCCAAGCAGCCAAGACGCCATGCCGTCGCCGGTATCGTTGAACCCGACTTGGTCCGAGTCGGCGCGACGGAAGTCCATCCGGCCGCGAGGGGAGGGGACTTGGAAGAACGGGAATCCGATCGGCCTGTACTCAGCTCCGAACTTGATCGCGTGCGAACCCTTGTTCCACGAAACGTTTTGGATGAAGTCCCAGACGTTGTTGTACTCCTGAGTCGGAAGCCATTCGGAACCGCCTACCGTGCTGTAGCCGTTGGGCCCCAAACGCATCATGCCGCCGTTGTTGGTCGTGAAGGGGTTCAGACCGCCGAAACCAAGCGACGAGAACGAGTCGGTGTCCGCGTTGCTCTGCACACGGGTCGTGACGAGCCGAGAGTATGCTGCTCGCGACTCTGTGATGAATGTCGGGGACCAGATCTTAGTGTAACTCATCATCACCGCGCGACTCAGATTCTCCTCGGTTTCGCCGAGAAAGCCGCCTGCGTCGAGATCGCCCGGAAGCGGCGGCGACTGGAACTTCTGCTCGTCGATCCAGCTGATGCTCCCGAAGAGGCTGTCGTTATCCGAGATCCGGTGGTCGGTGTAGATCCGGTGGTCGACACGCACGTCCCATTGATGCACGTCCCGCGTCGCGCTACGGGTGGTGAAGTAGTTCGCACCGGGGCGCTTTCCGGCAGCCGTGAGGTTCTGGTTCTCGGCGGAGTACTGGCCAATGAGATTGGCAGCAACGCTGTCGAACCGGGAAGCCGGGATGACATTGTTGACGAACGGATCGCGAATGACAGTTCCGTTGACTACCCGCTGCGTGTCGCGGTCAAAGATCTGTCCGCGCGACACGTTCCTTCCCATCTCGTCTTGGCCCAGCACGTCGCCGGGCACCATGATTTGGGAGAAGTTGCCGCTTGCCATTCCGGGAGCCGGGACTGTCAGTGTGCTGGCCAAGCTGCCATCGCGGATCAATGTCCCTTGGTAGTCTGCAAACCAAAACGTCCGGTTCCTTACGAGGGGACCGCCCACTGCTGCGCCGAACTGGTTCTGCTTGTACGGCTGCCGTGGCTTCTTGTTCCTGGTCAGCTCCCAGGGGTTAGCGTTCGCCTTGGTGTTCTGCAGGAACTCGAAGAGCGTTCCGTGGATATTATTGGTGCCGGACTTGATTGTCACGTTCACCACGCCGCCTGCCGCACGGCCGTACTCGGCGTTGTAGCCGTTCGTCAGGATCTGCATCTCGCCGATGGCTTCGACCGAGGGTCCAACGACATAGGCAGTCTGGTTGATGAAGTCAATCACGTTGACGTTGTTGTCCACTCCGTTCAGCAGGAAGTTGTTCTGGCCGTTGGAGCGAACTCCGTTGGCCGAGAAGCCTCCGCCGGCAGCATCGCGGGCGCCGGGCTCAGCTGGAACGACCGCGGGCACGGTGCGCGCCAGGAAGGCGAAACGCCGCTGGCCGCCCAACGGGAGTTCGCTGGTCTGCCGGCTCGCTAGCGTGCCACCCATCTGAGTGGTCTCCGTCTGCAGGGCCGGAGGCGCGGCAGAAACCTCGATGGTCTCCGTGACTTCGCCGATCTCCAAGATGAAGTTCGCTTGAACTCGGCCAGCGGATTGCAAGATCACTCCGCTCTGGATTGACCTCTTGAAACCTGGCGACTCGCAGGCGATCGAATAGGCGCCCGGCTTGATCAGCGGGCGAATGTAGTTGCCAACGACGTCCGACTCCACGATGTCTTGAACGCCCGTGGCTTCTTCTGTGATGGTGATTGTCGCACCTGGGATGGCGGCTCCGGATGGATCCGTAACGCTTCCCAGCAACGTGCCCATGTCTCTTTGGGCAAACGCGACCCCGGCACCTACAAACACGAGTAGGGCAGCTAGGACCAGAGACAATGCATCTCTGCGCATATGAGTTAATTCCCCCTTGGGCCATTGGCCCGCAACCGAAACGTGGGTACAGCCCCCATGAACTGAATAAACCCCACTTTCACAAATTATAACCCGAACCGCGCCTGCTACCGCAACTCGATTCAGGCGAGTTGCGGAGACCGACGTTGTGAAGCGCACTGCGTGCCATAGAGATCCAGCGCAGCTAGCGTCTGCGCACTCCCGCATTGGGATCGCAAGCCTGGAGTCAAGCGCGCCCAGTGAGTTAATTCCCCCTTCTGCGCACTCCCGCATTGGGATCGCAAGCCCGCCGAAGGGAGCGCAGAGGCCTGGCTGCCGCTGGCTTGTCCCGGCGGATCTGTGGCCGACGCATGCTCAAGACAGCGCGAATCTGGCCACTGCGACTGGCCTCGCGACGCCGTCCCGGTGGCAGCGTCCTGCTCCGACTTCGACGCTCATCACTGCCCAACGGCTCCAGTGTCGACCGTGACGCGACGCTAACCCGGCGGGCTCTGCCGCGTCAGCCGCCGAAGTACGCCGAGCCGCCGCTCAGGTGCCTGTGGCAGACCGCTTCATTCAATTCAATTCCGAGGCCGGGCTAGTCCGTCAGCACGTAGAGGCCGTCGCGGTAGAACGGTCCGTCGCGTTCGATCAGGTCGTCCCAGTGGTCGAGTTCGACGGAGTCCGATTCCAGCGCCACGAACGAACGGATCGCCGCGCAGACGTGAGCGTTCGCCACGGTGCATACAGGGGTGCACACGTTGTGGCAGGCGAAGGTGATGTAATACTGATCAGCCCAGTCCGCGATCCTCTTGGTTTTCAGCAGTCCTCCAGCCTTCTGCGTATCCGGCTGCAGGATGACGGCGGCTTGCTTCTCGATAAACGGCCGGAAGATCTGCCGAGTGTAGAGGTTCTCACCTGTACAGGTCGGTACGGCGCATTCGGACGTGAACCGGGCCATCACGTCCGCATTCTGCGGAGGGATTGGATCCTCGATGAACCACAGGCCGAGATCCTCGACCATTCGGCTGAACGAGAGGGCGTCCGTGTAGTTGTAGTTGAAGTGCAGGTCGATGCCGAGCGTGTAGTGCTCGCCGAGCCGCTCGCGCATTGCCCCAGGATGGCCCGCCACTGCTTCATCTCGAGAGACGAGATCCTGCGGTTCCAGATCTCGCCGCGGTACTGGAAGGGCTCTCCGCGAATCGCCTGGCTGGGGCCTTCCTGCTCCACGTCGAAATTTGTCGCAAGGAATCCGTATTCGAGTGACTTCTCAGCTTCTGCGACCCAAGCTGCGGGATCCGGTGTCCTTGGTGAGCCCGTGTCGTGGTAAATGAGGAGCTTGTCCCGGAATCGCCTGCCAAGCAGTACGCAGACCGGGACCCCGAGGATCTTCCCTGCCAAGTCTCACAGCGCGATCTCCAGGCCGCTGATGGCGCTCGGCAGGGATCCGGTCCATGAGCCGTGCCCGAGCTGGGCCTCTGCCATCTTGGTCGCCAGGTAGTCCACCTGCAACGGATCCTCGCCCTTGAGGACCTCCTAGAACGAACGGACATGGCTCAGGATGCCGTCCCGGTTGCACTACTCGCCGATGCCGTAGAGCCCAGAGTCTGTCTCGACGCGCTCGCGATGGATGCCACGGGGCTTTGCTGGGAGCCACCCTGCCGGACCGTCGCCGGCAGTTGACCGTCACCGGCTTCGAGATGAGCCCCCTTCAGTGAACGTGCGAAGGAATACCAGACGCGTGCTGGTACGATACTAGCGGGCTCCGGGTGCGATCGGGCCCCGGGCCAAGACCTCGAGCGGAATGCCGAAGTACAGCCCAGCCATCCAACAGCTTGTTGAGGACGGACTGTTCGATCGCCTGCCGAAGACATTTGCCGTCTATTCGCTAGACCGCATCGGAGACTGGAACAAGCTCTTTCCAGCCGAGCAGCGCTACTTCGAGCGGTTGTTCGGTCTGCTCGCCCGGTCTTCCGACCAAGCCGTTGAGGAGCTCTTCGCGCCCCTGCGCGAAGCGGAACTCAAAATGAATATCGAAGGCGGTATCTGGGATACCAAGGACTTCACTCTTGAGCACGTCGATTTCCTGCAGCGCAGCAAGCACCTCAAGGAGTGGAGGGAATCCGTTGCGGGGGTCTTTGCCCGGATCGATCCGTTGCTGGATGCCGAGATCGCTCGATCGGGGACACCGCGCCTGATGGTTGTCGTCTCACCTTCCGAGCTTCCGATGGGGCCGGACAGGATGTGGGCTCGCATCCGCGCACGCGGGCGCCTATCCGCGCACGCGGGCGCCTAGTGCCGCTGCAAATCAACCAGGACGCACCGCTGGGCGACTATTTGGCTCAGCTGCTCAGCGGCGCCCCGCGGGCAAAGCGCTCGCCTAGCTTGTTCGATCTCTATGGCAGCCAGCGTGCGCGGGACCCGTTCGACACCTGGGTCGTCGAAGCGGGTGACCCCATTCTCCGGCTAGCCCAATCGTTTGACGGTTGGGTGGGCTTGAGCTACGAGCGTCTCGCGGACTTGCGACGGGTGTTGATGAGCGAGGTTAACCAGCTAGTCACCGAGGACAAGATTCCGGGCCCGCGCCAACTCGGGGAGCGCCTGCAGAAGATGAACCCAGGAGCGTTGCGCCGCGCCGCTGGTCGCGATCCTGTCATGCAGGACTTCCTTCACTCTGTGCTGCTCAACGGAAACGGCACCCTGCTGATCAACAACACTTTCGTCGAATGGGCCTGCTTGCAGGCGATCCGGCGCGCCCGGCCCGCGCTTCTGCTTGCTTCTTTCGGCGTCCGTAACAAAGTCAAGCCGTTCAGCAGCCTCCTCATCTACTCGGACCAGGAAGAGACCAGCCCGATCCCGACCCAAGCCGACATGCTTGGTTCGTATGTCGACCTGGAGATGTACTACCAGTACATCTGGCAGGAGTGCGGCAAGTATGCGGAATACCGCCGGAACACGGGCTATATCTTCGTCGGAGTAGGTCTCGATGCGCTATTCGCGATCGGACCGCCTGACTTCCCGCTGCTCTTGTCCGACACTCCCCGGCGGTTGGAAGATGTCTTCCATGCCTGCGCGGACTGGCTGCGGCTTAGTCTCGATGCCCAAGGATGAACCGGAGGCCAGTCTTGGAACTCGGTCACTTCCCTCCACGACCTCTCTGGCCCTGCTGGGGTGAGCAGGCGGTCGCGTGATCGGCATGGAGGAAATTGGCCGCGCTAACCTGAATCCATGCGGATAACCCTCGGATCAACACTTGCGAGACTCGTGGCCGGTGCGGCAGTTGCAGCTTGCGCGCTACCGAGTTCCGGCGGGGGCCCTGCGGAAGAGGTGGCGCTGATCGAGAGACTGACCCAGTCTGGTCGCCTCGACACGATGGGAATGCGTTCCTCCGAACGTTTGCAGCCAGCCGCTCAGCTGGCTCCGGGTGATCCTCCATTGCTTGCATTTCGGTACCTGGAAGATCGCAAGCGCCACCGTTTCGGCGAACTGGATCTGATGATGGATGATGCTGGCCACTAGTCGTCGAATCGTTGTCGGGCTCGCCCTTGCGCTAGCCACAGCGGCCTCGTCTCCCCTTGCCTTGGCAGACGACGCCTTTGAGGAGGGTCTGCGATTCTTCGATCGAGGCGAATACACAGCCGCCCTTGAACGCTTCGGTGTCTCATCGGACCCGCGCGCCACTACCTTGACTGCGGTTGTGGACGCTTCATTGGGGCGCTGTGCCGAAGCGCTTCCCAAGCTCGTATCGGCGGCGGCGGTAGGAGATCCTGCTACAGCGAAGCTAGCCGGACTGGCTGCGGCGCGCTGCTCGATCGCCGCGAAGAGCTTCAATTCGGCCCTGAACATCCTTTCGGATCTTCAATCCGGCCATCCCGCTGATCCTGACGTTCTGTACGAAACCGCTCGTCTCTACCTCAAGGGCTGGAACGAAGTCGTGGCTGCGATGTTCGGCTCGGCGCCCGCATCGTTTCGCGTTAACCAGCTCTCGGCTGAGATCTTCGAAATCCAGGGGCGCTACGACGAAGCCGTCCGCGAGTATCGGAAGGCCATCGAGAAATCTCCCGGGACGATCAATCTGCACTACCGGCTGGGCCGTGCACTGCTGATGCGTTCGCACGAGCCGAGCGCTCTCGAAGCCGCTTTGGCCGAATTCCAGATCGAGCTCCAGCTCAATCCCAGGGACGCCGCTGCGGAGTTCCAAGTCGGGCAGATACTGCAGGTCATCGGCCAGGCAGACGCAGCGGCCACGCATTTCGAAAGAGCTGTTGATTTGGATCCTAACTTCCCGGAGGCCATCATTGCCCTCGCCAAGGCGCGCCTGCGAGAGGAGCGCTACGACGATGCTATAGGCCTGCTTGAGCGAGCCTTGGAACTGCACCCGGAGAGCGAACCAGCCCACTACAGCCTGATGATTGCCTATCGCAACGCGGGGCGTCGAGACGATGCTGCACGGATACAGCAGGCGCTGGAGAAGCTGCAAGCTCCTTCAGAAGGCGAGTTCAGTGACTTCCTCAAGCGGATCGGCGAAGCGCCATGAGCCGGAGCCGATTCGGGCTGGTTGCGGCTAGCGCGGTCCTCGTCGGTACCGTTCCGATTGTTGGTCAGGCGGTCCGGTATGTGGACGTCGCTGCCGAAGGCGGCCTGACGCATGTCTTTCCAAATGGGGGGGACGACGCCAAGGAATGGATCCTTGAGACCACGGGGAGCGGTGCGGCCTTTCTCGATTTCAATCTGGACGGCCTCCACGATGCCTTTCTGGTGTCCGGCGACGGCGGAACGAACCGGCTCTACAAGAACCTCGGGAATCGGCGCTTCGAGGACGTCACTGAGCAGGTGGGTCTGCTTAGTGACGGCTGGGGCCAAGGGGTTTGCGCCGGGGACTTCGATAACGATGGGTTTTCCGACCTCTTCGTGACGTACTGGGGCCGAAACCGCTTGTACCGCAATGCCAAGGGGGAGCGCTTTGAATCCGTGCCGGTTCCAGACAGTGGGAGCTACAGCACGGGGTGCGCATTCTTTGACGCTGACACGGACGGCGATCTCGACCTGTTCATCGCCAACTACTTGGAGTTCGATTTCGAGACAACTCCGCGCCCCGGCCAGCACCCGTATTGTTTCTACAGGAACATACCCGTGGCGTGCGGACCCCGGGGCCTGCCATTCGCCCGCAACGAGCTGTTGCGGAACGACGGCGAGCGAGGTTTCACAGATGTCTCCAGCTCAAGCGGGATCGACTCCCCACGGCGGAACTACTCCCTCGGCGCCGTGACTGGCGACTTTACGGGAGACGGCATGCAGGATATCTATGTGGCATGCGACCGAACCCCGTCGATCCTGTACGTCAACCAAGGCGGCGGTACCTTTCGCGATGAGGCGATGTTAAGGGGGACTGCCCTGGACGAGCACGGAAAAGCTCTCTCGGGCATGGGCGTCGCGGCCGCCGATTTCGATCGAGACGGCATGCTCGACATCTTCCGGACCAACTTCTCTGACGAGCGCTCGACGCTGTACGCGAATCGCGGGGGCGGCGACTTTGATGACGCCACGGTCCAGCTTGGCCTTGGCGTGAACACTCGCTTCGTCGGTTGGGGATGCGCGTTCCTTGATGCCGACCTTGACGGATGGCGGGATGTGCTCCTGGTCAACGGGCACGCCTTCCCGGAGGTAGACTCCTTAACGGACAGCGACATCAGGTACAGGGAACCAGCCGTTCTCTATCGCAACCTCGGCACACGCGGGTTCCAAGACATTTCCCAGGAAGCCGGGCCCGCAATTCTCGTCCCGCGCGCGGCACGGGGCCTCGCGCAAGCCGATATCGATAACGACGGCTCCGTCGAGATCTTGATCAACAGTCAAAACGAGTCGCCCGCGCTGTTGGTTCAGGAAGGAGGGTTGGCCGGTAACTGGATGATCCTGGACTTGGAGGGAACCCGCTCCAACCGCAGCGCGATCGGATCCCGCGTTTGGGTCAGGACCGCCTCGGGCTCCCAGTACGACGAGGTGCGCGGAGGAGGCAGCTACCTCTCGCAGAGCAGCCTGCGACTCCATTTCGGCCTCGGGCCTGACGAGCAGGCGACCGTGGAGATCCTCTGGCCGAGCGGTGTCCGACAGCAATTGGACCGACTCGATGCGGGCCGAGTCCACGAGATTGTCGAACCGGCTGGCGACTGATCTAGGCGTTGCGAATGAAGGTGGCCGCATCCATTGCGGATCTCGCATGGGGGTACTCGGTAAGGTAAAGGGCATTGGCCCGAGCCGGCCGGTCCGGCCACCCTTGGAATGGCCAGCATGAACCGACGAGAATTCTTAGCCCTGCTGGCTGCCGGCACAGCCTTTCGTCCTAGCCCGCTGTACAGCGACGGGGAGTTCCCTGTGCAGTTCCGGAAGCCCGGACCGTGTGCCGACCTAGTGCCAATGATTGATGCCTCGAACGATCGTTTCGAGGTCGAGACTCGCGGGATGGAGACAGAGCGAGTCCTGGCGGAGACGCTCTTGCAGGGACGCTTGCCTGTCACAGAGGGCTTTGCCGGCCCCTCGCCGATGCCTGCGGAATATCGTGACGAGGGCGGGGCGCTTGTCGCTCGGTTCTCCGATGGTCCCGAGGGGTTCCGGGACGGTGTCAATCGCTGGACTGAGTCGCTTGGCTCCGTGCGTCGAGCGACGTTTCATGCCTTGCCTGGGGACATCGTCCGGTTCGAGGTCGCATCGCAATCCGACCGCGGCTTGGAATACCGCGTTGGCCGATGGAGAATGGCCTGGAAGGACGGCCTGCTGAACGGTTTCGAGCCCCTCCAAGAGACTTTGGTGCGCTCCCCAAAGCCGCTGTTTTCCGATGTGACCGCGGAACTCTTCGACGCCACCCCGAGCGTTCGCGACCAATTGGCAAAGGGCATTCCGTACTGGCGGTCCAGATTGGATTCGGCTACGGGGATGGGCGTTTACGGCAATCAGGGAATTGCCGTCGGAGACATCGACGGTGACGGCTGGGACGAAGTCTACGTTTGCCAGCCCGGCGGCCTCCCTAACCGCCTGTATGGCCGCACGGCCGACGACCGGTGGACTGATCAATCGGAGGCTGCGGGCGTGGCGGTTCTCGACAACACCGCTCAAGCATTGTTTGTGGACCTGAGAAACACAGGGCTCCAGGACTTGATCGTGCTGACCTCGGGTGGCCCGCTGCTCTTCATCAATGATGGAACCGGTCGATTCGCTCACCGCCAAGGCGCCTTTCGGTTCGGGACCGAACCTCAGGGGACATTCGCTGGCATGGCTGCAGCGGACTACGACGGTGATGGGAATTTAGACCTCTACCTTTGCTCCTATCTGTATTTCCAGAGCGAGGACCAGTACCGTTACCCTGCTCCCTACCACGATGCTCGCAACGGTCCGCCCAACTTTCTATTTCGGAATCGCCTTGGCGTTGACGGAGACGGCCACTTCGAGGACGTTACCGAAGAGTCAGGTCTGGGCGAGAACAACGACCGGTACAGTTTCGCCGCGGCTTGGTGCGATTACGACGAGGACGGACGTCCGGAACTCTATGTTGCTAACGATTTCGGGCGGAACAACCTCTACAGGTACTCGGACGGGCGTTTTCGAGACATCGCAGTCGAGGCAGGTGTCGTGGATGTTGGACCGGGAATGAGCGCGGCTTGGTTCGACTACAACCGAGACGGGCGCTTGGACCTCTATGTGACCAACATGTGGACGGCGGCAGGTCAGCGCGTGTCGAGCGACCCAGCCTTTGGCCCCGCTCAGGGGAGAGCCTTGCGCGATTCCTACCGCGGCCATACGAAAGGAAACTCGCTATACCGCAATCGCGGCGACGGTGGTTTCGAGTCTGTCGGGGCCGAACAGGGCGTCGAAATGGGGCGGTGGGCATGGGCCGGAGACGGATTTGACTTCGATCTGGACGGAACGCCCGAGATTCTTGTGACAGCTGGGATGATCACGCACTCGCCGCAGGAGGACCTCTGCAGCTTTTTCTGGCGCCGGGTTGTGGCCGAGTCACCGCCGGCGGCAAAGGCAGCGCCGGGCTACGAGGAAGGATGGAACTGCCTGAACCAACTAGTCCGAGAAGACTACAGCTGGAACGGTAACGAGCCGAATGTGTTCTACGCGCGGAGGGGAAGCAAGTTTCGGGATTGTTCGGGCATATCCGGGCTTGACCGGTCAGCTGACAGTCGCGCGTTCGCGGTGACAGATCTCGACGGCGACGGCTGCCCGGACTTGCTGCTCAAGAGCCGCCTCGGGCCGCAGTTGCTAGCATTTCGCAACGAGTCAGCGGGCAACCGCAAGGCACTAGTGATCGAACTGGAGGGAACGCGGTCAAATCGCGACGCTATCGGGGCGATTGTCCGTGTCGCAACTGCCGATGGAGTTGCTGCCCAGTTACTCTCGGCCGGGTCGGGATATATTTCACAGCACACCAAGCGCCTGCATTTCGGGCTTGGCAACCAGACCAGGGCACAGACTGTGAAGGTGCTTTGGCCTTCCGGGCTCCGACAGGAGTTCGGCGGCCTTCAAGCGGGCTTTCGATACCGATTGCGGGAAGGGCACGACGAGTACATGCAGGCTCGCATAGAACCCCGCAAATCCGCCAAGCCTGCGGTCAAGCCCATCCGGGGCGAGAACGCCCACGTCTTCGAGCCGACCTGGCTCTGGGACCCGGTCCCGCTGCCCGAGAGAGTCGAGCAAGGCTTCCTGTTCCTGACCGACGGAAAACCAGCGGTCACTCCGACTGACCTTCCGCACACTGTCATCGATCTGAGCGCGTCGCCGCCGGATCGGGCCGTGGCCTTTGCCTTGTTCCGGAGATACCTCTTCGACTACCGAACTGGTCTGAGTCTTCCCCTTGTGCTGCTGGTTGATGATTCGAGCCGTGCACACAAGATCTATCCGAAAGTCTTGCCGGAGTCGGAGTTTCGCAAAGACTTCGAATTACTGAAGGACCCGGGCAGGCAGGCGCTAGCGCTGCCGTTCGGTGGACAGTACTATGGCCCGCCCAGCCGGAATCACTATCGAATGGGAGCCGCATTTCTGCAGGCCGGGTACCCGAGACTTGCCCTGCCGTACCTGCGCGAGGCAGCGATGGGATCTCGGGGCAACTTCAAGGCTTCGCTTGCGATTGGGCAGATCGAACTGGAAGCGGGCAATCTCGAGGAAGCACAGAAGCAGCTATCGATTGCAAGATCATTGAATTCCGATTCCCCCGAACTCTGGAACAACCTCGGCGGCCTAGCCATGGCTCGCGAAGATTTCGCGACTGCGTTGGGGCATTTTCAACGAGCGTTGGAACTCAATCCGGACCTGCCGTATGCATTGATCAATGCGGCGCAGACCCAAAGCCGCCTTGGCGACGCGTTGGAAGCAGAGCGCTTGCTGCGACACGCCTTGGAAGTGGATCAAGGGGACGCAGAAGCAGCCAACAAGCTCGGACTCGTTCTTGCCAAGGCCGGGCGGCTCACGGAGGCACGAGCCTTGTTTCAACAGGCCATCGAGCATCAACGGGACTATGCCGAGGCAATCAACAATCTCGCTGTGCTTTACCTTCAGTTGAATCAGATCCGTGACGCGATTGCGGCGTTCCGATACGGAATTGAACAGGCGCCCGACTTTGACACCTTCTATATGAACCTGGCACGGATCCATGTCGAGCTCGGTGAATACCCAAGCGCTAGGGAGGTGCTGCAAAGGCTGCTCCAACGCAAGCCTGGGCACGAGGCCGCGACGAAGGCGCTTGCCCAGCTTCGCCTGAGGTAACCAGCGGGATCGAGTGAGTTGATTGCCGTCGTCAAGAACGGTCCCCGCTCAAGGCGGTGGAGAATTGGCCGTGAGACAGAAACCGAGAGAGTTCCCGGCCGCCGGAATGGCGCCATTCGGACCACCGGACGAATCAAGGATTTCGCAGTTCAGTTGACGAGCAATGATAAATAGAGTTACGATAAAAATAGCAACATAACAACAATATCCAATGAGTTTACCACCTTGATCAGGATGACAACTCCATGATTTCAAAGGGGTGTGCGACATGAATGTGGGAGATTTCGGTATCGTCAATGCAGCGTTGCTGTTCCTTGCGTATAATGTACGCAAGGACTATGCCCGTGCCCGCTCCCCTCGACCAACTCGAATCCCAGCGCGACTCCCTGCTCAAGCGCCTGCTGGCCCTCGGGGACTTCCGCCCCGGCTCGATCTCCGCCACCAGCGGCCAGTGCGGCAAGTCGGCTTGCCACTGCCACCAGCCCGGCCAGCCCGGCCACGGCCCCAACTGGCGCCTCACCTATAAGCGCGCCGGCAAGACCGTCTCCGAGAGCCTGCCCGACGAAGCGGCGCGCCGCAAGGCCGCGCGTGAGATCGCCGCCTACCGCGAATTCCAGCAACTGTCCCGCCAGCTGCTTGACGTCAATCTCGCCATCTGCCGGCAGCGGCCGCCGGCGCTGGCGGACGCCTCCCAGCCGGTCAAAAAAACGGTCCGTGCGGTCCAGGACGAGATTGCCTGCGAAGTCGCGCGCTTCCTGAAGGTGATCGTCAGCGCCCGCCGCAAGACGGGGGCCTTCGATTTGGAAGCGCTGGAGGAGGCCACGCGCGCCGCCATGCAGCGGGCCGGCGCAGCCTTGCTGCAGACCCTGCTGGGCGAGGACCAAGAGCACGAACCCGCCCCGCCCCGCCCGTGCTCGTACGGCCAGCCCGCCCATTGCGAGGGACCGCGTCCCAAGCAGCTCGTCACCCTGCTCGGCCGCGTCGTGCTGCAGCGTCTGTACTTCTACTGCCGGCGTTGCCGGCGCGGCCACGCCCCGCGTGACCATGAGCTGGACGTGGCCGGGACGCAGTACTCGCCGGGCGTGCGGCGCCTGCAGGCGCTGGTCGGCAGCGCCGTGCCCTTCGCGCAAGGCCAGACGCTGCTGGCGGAACTGGCCGGTGTCGCGGTGAGCGTCAAGGCGGTCGAGCGCCACGCCGAAGCGATCGGCGCCGACCTGGCGGCCCGGCACGAGGCGGGCCGCCAGCAGGCCGCGCTACTGCAGTTCCCGCCGCCAGCCGGCGCTGCGGTGCGGACGCTCTACATCGAGATGGACGGGACCGGCATCCCCGTCACGGCCGCCGCGGCGGCTGGGCGGAGCGGCAAGCACGGCGCGGTCGCGCGGACGCGCGAGGTCAAGCTGGGATGCGTCTTTACGCAGACCGCGCTCGATGACGAGGGCCGTCCCGTGCGCGACGACCGCTCCACCACCTACACGGGCGCGATCGAGGATGCCACGGCCTTTGGCCAGCGGATTTACCACGAGGCTTGGCGGCGCGGCCTGCACCGCGCGGACCGCCAGGTCGTGCTTGGCGATGGCGCAGCCTGGATTTGGGGACTTGTGCAAATGCACTTCCCCGACGCCATCGAGGTCGTCGACATCTACCACTCCCGCGAGCACCTGTGGGACTTGGGCCGGCACCTGTTCCCCCTGGACCGCCAGCAGCGCCGCCGCTGGGTGCGGCGGCGCAAGAAGCAACTCGACGAAGGGCGCATCGAGCACTTGGTCCAATCCTTGCGCCGTACCCCGGCCGACACGCCCGAGGTGGCCAACCAGCTGCGCCTCGGCGCCGCCTATTTCGAAACCCATGCCGAACGCATGCGCTATGCCGAGTTCCGCCGCCAAGGACTGTTCGTCGGCTCCGGCGTGATCGAAGCTGGATGCCGCTGTGTGATCGCCGGTCGCCTCAAGCTCTCGGGGATGTTCTGGACCGTCCCGGGTGCGAATTCGATCATCGCCCTGCGCTGTGCCCAACTCTCCAACCGCTTTGACGACTACTGGGAGGACCGTGCCGCAGCGTAGGATTCACAGAATTGTCGCGCACCCATTTCAAAGGAGCGATTCAGTGCAAGAAGTCAAGAACCCATCCATCAAGCCGATCATTGACGGATTCATGGACTCCCCGGCATCCAGAGAGGTGGCTTATAATGCAGCGGAAAGGATCATGGAGTTAGCTGGCCACAACATCGGCCATGTCTTGGAGGCAATGCGTATCGAGCTGCGTGCTCAGATCCAAGAGACCAACACCCAGCTGAACACCAAGATCCAGGAAACCAACACCCAGCTGAATGCCAAGATCCAGGAGACGAGTGCCCAGCTGAATGCCAAGATCCAGGAGACCCGTACCCAGCTGGATGCTAGGATTCGGGAGACCAACACTCAGCTGAGCGCGCAGGCTCGGGTTGCCGATTCCAGGCACGAAGCGCTCAATACAAAGTTCACTATGTTGCTCTGGATGTTCGGGGCCTTGGTCGCGATCAGCGGGCTCTTGGTCGCGTCGGGGATCATCGTCAAGCAATAGCATCCATTGTGGCGGAGAGATCCGCGGATTGGACCGTCCGGAGCCCCCATTGGCAGCTCAAGTCGCTGGAGCTGAGGGGAGTGCATCAAGCTGTATCGGGTTCGAGTGCTGCCGCGTTGGCAATCTCTTGGAATCGATGAGAACCGGGCTGCGACACAGCTGGACAGAGCAAGACCCGGCTGAGCGCTTGGGCCCGGGTCGTCGGAACCGGGAGCGAAGCGGCCGTCACGAGCTTCGCCGCTGCGCCCATGACGAGTTCGATAGTTTTGGAGTTGGAATCGGTCGATGCGGTGGGCCCCATCGCTATTCCGTAGTCAGCTTGGCCGCTCCGCAACCAAGCTCGCTAGTAACCGAATCCGCCCCGGTCGCACGCAAGCGATGCAGATGCTCGGTTTCAAAGATGGACAGCGTCTCAGTTCCTTGGAGGACGCCATTGCCGATTCGTGTCTAAGGCGCAAGAAATAGCGGTCTGATATGTCGCGACAAGAGATTGTCAGTCACGTTCCGCGAGATCGACTCCTCGCATTCGTTCAACATTCCAAGGTACCGATCGCCCATCTTGGCAGCGATCTTGTATCCGACATGCAGCAATTGGCGAAAGTGCGGATTGAACTCCGGGCAACTCTGGTCATGGCGCAGCGCGGCCGTGTATTGCGAGGAACTCCAGCCGTTGACCTCGTCGGGGGATGGAAGCCGCTCGGAATCGATATCGATGACAGCTGCGTACGGGGCGCATAGGGCATCGCTCGCCGCGTAGGCTTGGGAGTAGACGTCTTTCGCGAGTTCCAGCCCGGAGCCGCCGGCCTCGGCCAAGCCGATCAGTTCTTCCAGCCAGTTGGTGCCCGCAGTCTTCACGTGCACGCCCGCATCGAACCGGCGAATACCCGTTCGGATCGCTTCGTAGATAGAAAACTTGTCCGAGCCCGAATGCACGCTCAACTTGAGCGTAGCTGGCAGTCCGTATGCTGTGACGGCGTGTCGGGTCACCGCAATGTCGTCAGAAAACTCCTTGCTGAACTGGGACGGATTGCCGACGTAGTCAACGCCCTTGTTGAACCGTCCGGTGAACTTCGGAGCGATCGTTTGGACCGGGACTCCTTCCCTGGCGAGTGCCACGAGAATCACTAACAGGTCGACCGGAGTCTGCGGCTCGTCCGTCTCGTCCATCGAGACCTCTGTGATGAAGTTGCCTGCGCCCTTGGCCGCTTCAATGTGGCGGTAGATCCGGCCAGCTTCTTGTACCGCGAACAGGAATTGCGCGGCTGACCGTTCCACGCCTTCCCGTGTCGTCTCGAACGGCTCGTCGATACCTTCGATGTTGATCCTTCCCACCAATTCCGGGTGAGAGGCAATCAAGCTGTCGATGGCCGCTTGGTCTGGCGGCCGGCCGATCGCGTAGGCGACATCGAGCGTGAAGAAGTCGCTCGTGTCGAGATACCCATCGACAGTGTCTAGGTTGATGTGGTCTGCATCGACGTAGTACGCCTTGTGCCAGCCTAGGTCCGCGACGGCAGAATCCGCGGCTTCCCGCACGCTGCGTGGTTGGGTGCCGACCGTTTGGTGCTCGCGGTGAGACTTGTTCCACGTCGGAATGACCTCGGCTCCATCCTCGGCTGCCAGCATGCAGGCGCGCAGTTGCGGCTTCGCTTGGCGGGCGAAGCGGTCACCAACCCCGAAGGTATATTTTTCGATTTGCATTTCTTGTGGGCCACGGCTATGGCTGCGTCTCACCGCCGCCAGTCGCCAGCCATCCCATCTTAGCGAAGGGTCCCAGGCCCCCCGTGGCACCGGGAATGCGGAACTGCGCGGCGATGAAGCTTGCGCTGAGGAGTCCCGATGCTGTCTCTTGGTAAGCGGACTCGCACTTTGGCGACTGAGCCGTCCAAGAGCTGCTCAGGCGACTGCCAGCGAGAATTAGGGATGCTACTACGGTGTCATCTTCGTCGGGGCGTCGACTTCGAGTTCCTAGGGCTGTTGCCGCGTCAATAGCTCTCGGCGCGCGTTTTTGGTGACGCCCTTGAAACAGCAGGAGGTTCCAAGGTTGATGCCGGGAGTTCTTGAAGGAGTCCGCGTGCTCGATTTCGGACGCTTCATCGCCGGACCGTGGTGCGCCGGCTTGCTCGGCGATTTCGGGGCCGATGTCATTCGCGTGGAGAAGGTCGACGGAGGAGAGGACCGCTTCATCAGCCAAATAAGCGATGAGGATGGTACCGGAGCGATGTTTCTCCAAGTGAATCGCAACAAGAAGTGCCTCACCCTGGACCCCACGACGGCGGAGGGGCAGGAGGTCCAGCGCCGGTTAATCACCACTGCCGACATTGTGGTTGCCAACATGCCGCAACGGGCGCTAAAGAAGCTCGGCCTTGACTACGCTTCCCTGACAGCTGTGCGGCCGGACATCATTCTTGTCTCGAACACCTGTTTCGGCACGGCGGGTCCGTACGGGCGAAAACTCGGATTCGACGGACTCGCGCAGGCCATGTGCGGCAATATGCACCTTTCGGGCACACCCGAGGAACCGATGAAGTCCTACTCGCCTTGGGTTGACTTTGGCACGGCAGCCCTCTGTGCTTTCGGAGCGGTCATCGCCCTGGTCGCAAGGCAGCAGACCGGCCGTGGACAAGAAGTCCAGGGCGCTTTGCTGGGTACCGCGCTCACCACCGCGAGTCCCGCGCTTATCGAGCAGGCCGTGCGTTTTGCGAATCGCACCGCGACCGGCAATCGTGGCCAACTCAACGCCCCGTCCGATGTCTTCGCCACCAAAGACGGGCATGTGATGGTGCTTGTGATCGGTACTCCAATGTACGCGCGATGGGCGTCTCTGCTCGGTGAGGAGCATTGGCTTGAAGACAAGCGATTTCAGACAGACGACGCGCGTGGCGAGCATGGTGAGCTGTTCAGCGCACGGATGGCCGAATGGTGCGCCGAGCGAACTACGCAAGAGGCCCTCTCGGAACTCGACGCAGCCCGCGTGCCGGCCGGTCCTGTGTACACGCCGCAGCAGGCCCTTGACGACCCCCACCTCACGGAGGCGGGATTCCTCGAAGAGTTCGAATATCCCGGCGCACCTGGCCCAGCTCCTCTCGTCACTACTCCTGTCCGCCTGCTCGACACACCCGGGACGATCCGCTCTCGGGCTCCGTTGCTCGGCGAGCACACCAATGAAATCCTCGGCACGCTCGGCTACAGTGAAGATGAAATTGTGCGAATGCGAGCGGCCCGGGCGGTTTGAGCCGCTGTTGGATACGGCTCGACAACCGCTCTTACGGCTTGTCGCCGAGCAGCCTGCGCAACACGGTCACGACTTCCGCCCTGGTCACTTCTTGTTGTCCGAAGCGGGCTGACTTCCATGCATGGTGCTCGTCAATCGACCCGCCTCGCTCCTGGGCGACCGCCATTTGCTTGACGGTCACGACACCTCGTTCCGCCTCGCTGCTTCCCAACAAGATGGCGTAGGGTATTCCTAGCTTGTCGGCGCGCTTGAGCTGCTTGCCGAGCCTTCCCCCGGATACATCAACCTCGGTTCGGATACCGGCCCGTCTCAGGTCGAACGCCAGGAGCATGCATTCCCGCGAAAGCGCTTGGTCCATGACGGTGACCATCACCTGGGCCGCCGTCCTGACCTGCCGGGCCCTTCCGATGTGTTCCAGAGCAGCCAGCAGGCGGTCAACCCCCATGGATGCTCCCGTTGCTGGGAGCGCAGGGCCCCCGAAGCGCGCAACGAGACTGTCGTAGCGCCCGCCGCCGAACACGGAGCCGAACTGCGGGGCATCCAGCAGGAGGGCCTCGAAGACCGGTCCGGTATAGTAGGCCAGCCCGCGGGCGATGCTTACGTCGATGGCCACGCGGTCGCTGTGATATCCCAGTACGTCGAGGTTCGAGGAGATGTCCTCGATCACGGAGAGCTCTTCCGAGCTGCCTTCGATTCCGTCAAGGAAGCTAGTGAGCTGCCGCAGGACATCGGCACGGCTCTTGCTCTTGATTGCAAGGAACTCCTCGATGGTGCTGATCTGTTCCTCTCCCAGGCCAACGCCTCGGATAGGATCCCCTGACGCATCGGTGTACCCGGTGCTCAACTCCAACTTGACTTTGCCAATGCCGATCTTGTCGATCTTGTCAAGCACCCGAAACACGTCACCTGCCAGATGCTCGGCAATCCCGGCGCGCTTGAGCAAAAGATTCAGAACCGCACGGCTGGAGAACCTCACAAGAAATGGTCCGGCTTCGATCGCGGTCAGCGAATCGCAGATCGCTGCAAGGATTTCGATATCGGCGCGCCCGCAGGGCGCCCCGACTGCGTCGAGATCGAATTGCGTGAATTGGCGGTAGCGTCCCGGGTCCGGCTTGTCGGCTCGCCAGACCTGGGCTACTTGGTACCGGCGGAACGGTAGTGGGATGTTGGGATACTGGCTGACCACCCGGGAGAGTGGGACGGTCAAGTCAAAACGCAGGCCGAGAGCCTCGTTCTCAGGGTTAGAGACGCGAAAGATTGATTGCTGGGCCTCCTGGCCGGCGGAGCCAGAGAGCACGTCAAGGTACTCGATTGCCGAAGTGTCAAGCGGGGAGAAGCCATAGTTCTCGTACACGCCGCGCACCGTGTCGATGAGGCATTGCCGCGCGATCATCTGCTCCGGCAGCATGTCGCGCAGGCCGCGAGAGAGAGTAGGCTTGACGCTCATACGCTCGAAAACTCAACGATATCACGGGTTTTGGGACTCACCATTTGAGACGGCCCGATGCATTTGGCACAGCGGGGCGGGATGGGATCCGACATCTGGCCGGCTGGACTATTGCCGCTTGTCTCGAAACTGGATCGTGCAGAGGGGATTTTTGTGGCTGGCAGGGAATTACGGCTAGTGCGACAGGCTTCTGTGCTGTAACCTGATAGTCATCGCGACTCGTCATTAATCGCGAAGGGGGGAGTGCTATGTACATGAAGAGCTCATCTATCTTAAGGATCGCCGGTAGGCTACTGGCGGGTCTGGTCATCCTCTCGACAACCCTGTGGGGTGCCGGGTTTTGGGACAAGAAGGACTTTACTCAGTGGAGTCCAAAAGAAATCTCGAAAGTGATGAATGATTCTCCTTGGGCGAAGGTCGTCAACGTTCCCGTTGGAGGGGCGGTAGCCTCCTCAACCAACCAGAGAGGTGGCGGTGCTACCCGTTCTGGCGCTGGCGGCGGCGGTGGCGGTGGCCGTCCGGGCGGCGGCGGCGGCGGCGGCGGAGCCGTGGCGATTCCCGCTAATTTCATAAAGCTAGCGGTGCGGTTTCTCGCGGCCAAGCCGGTAAAGGAGGCCATCATCAAGGCCAACTTAGGGGAGAGCACTGAGCCTACCCCTCCAATGCAGCAGTACCTCGATCATCTGGATCCGTACTACGTCGTGGAGGTCGAGGGCTTGCCCGTGATGTTTGAGCGTTTCACCGAATCACCGGAAATATTGGTCCAGACGGCAAGGCTGCGTCGCAAGGGCAAGGAGGACATACAACCTCAGAAGGTGGAGGCAGTTGTGGCAGGAAGGATCGCCAAGCTGCAGTATTACTTTCCGCGGGACGCCGCAATCGAGCTAGCCGACAAGGATGTGGAGTTCGTCATGCGGTTCGAGAGATCCGCCATGATGGCCATAGCGGGCCAGGGCCAGGGCCGCCAGGGTCAAGGCCAGCGGGGACAGCAAGGGCAGGGCCAGCGGGCAGGCGGCCAGGGGGGCGGCCAGGGCCAACAGCAACGTCAGCGGGCAGGCGGCCAGGGTGCCCAGGGTCAAGGCCAGCGGGCTGGGGGGCCCCAGGCGGCTCGAAACGCCGCCCTGTTCGGTAAAGACATCAAGCGGAAATTCCGACTGAAAGATATGGTCTACAAGGGCGAACTCGTCCTCTGAGCCACGCCCAGCTAGCTCGGTTTGCTCGCGTGAGGTAGCTGGCAATCCCGGATCACCGGACAGTCGGTCTACGTCCGTGCCAGCTCGATCTTTCCGCTGGGTGCGTCGAGCCGCTTGACTCGAAACGAGTGTACCGAGCCCTTTGTCAATCGTGCTGCGCTCGGTTGATCGTCGGGCGCCCGATAGTTGCGCTTCAGTGCTGACCTCAGCATTGACCTCAGCAAAGACCCCCCCCAGTTGAACGCGCGTGCCGGGCCTTTGCCGTGGGTCCTCTCGGATGTCAGCGCGCAGACGCCCCGCACGCCGTTGGCGATCTCCACGATCGCTTTGTAGTCGTCCAATTCAACGACCCGACCCGTGACCGTCGCGCCGACTCGAACTTGGGACGGGAATGCGTCAGCGCCAGCCTGTTCAAGCTGGCTCATCCCGACCTTCAGCAGCTGCCGTTGGATATCCATTTCCAAGATCTTGACCCGCACCTGCTGCCCTTTGTGAAGAACCTCGGAGGGTGTGTTGAAGGATTGCTTGGAAGTGATGTCGGAGACGCGAAGGAGCCCTTCGACTCCATCAAGGACCTCAACGAACGCTCCGAAACTGGTAACTTTCCGCACGGTTGCAGACACCGACGATCCCACGCTGTGGAGCTCGCCAAGTTGCTGCCATGGGTCACTTGAATCCTGTGTGAGCTTGAGTTTGACACGCTTTTGCGCAACATTGACCTCCATCACTGTCACTTCCACGACATCGCCGGCGCTGACGATTTCGCTCGGATGGTTCACGTAGCGCCTGTCAGACATGTCCGCGACGTGGAGCAAGCCTTCGACGCCGGGAGCGATCTCGACAAAGGCACCGAAGTCCTTGACTTCGGTCACTGTTCCACGGATCCGTGCGTTGACCTTGATCGAATCTCCCACGGTGCTCCATGGTTCGCGTTGGAGTTGCTTCATCCCGACGCGGATCCTGCCCTTGGTGCGGTCAAGATGAAGGATCTCGACTTCAACCTCTTGGCCTTCGCGCAGGAAATCCGCTGGATCGCGAACGTGCTGCCACGCGATGTCCTTGACATGGAGCAGGCCGTCGATGCCGCCGAGATCCACGAACGCCCCGAATTTCACAACTTTCTGGACCCTCCCGCGGACGCGGTCACCGACATTGAACCGGGCTAGCTCGTCCAGATGCCTCTCGGTACGCTCCCCATCTAGAACCGAGCGGCGGTCCAGCACCACGTTTCGATCGGCACGGTCAAACTCATGGATCCGTGCTTGGACCTGCTGGCCGATTAGAGCTTCGACTCCTCTCGCGGATCTCGCGCCGGAACGCGAAGCGGGCATGAAAGCATGGACTCCGACGTCGACCGACAGTCCGCCCTTGATAGTTCCCGTCACCGTGCCGAGCACCGGGCAGCCAGCGTGAAACGCAGCTTCCAGATCGTCCCAACCCTGCGGCTTCACGACATCGATAGCCTCATCGGCTCCCAGTGATTCGTTCGACAGTTCGGTCGGAGCGTCCGGGACGGATTCCTCAAAGTCCTGGCCCATTTCAGCGAAGGCTTCGTCCTGGCGTCGGCTTGCATCCATGCCAGCAACCCGGCCGGCAAGTTGCGCCTTTGGCTCGGGCCCGGATTCCGCCCTTTCGGCTGCATCCCTCGGCGGCTGGGGGTGGATTTGCTTCAGCCCGACCCCGATCCGCTGCTTACTGGGGTCAATCCTGAGAACCTCGACTTCGACTTCCTCACCGAGGCGGAGGAAATCCGCTGGATCTCTGACTCGCTCCCAGGCGATGTCGCGTGCCCTTAGGAGGCCATCGATACCTCCCAGATCCACGAATGCCCCGAAGTCTCGAAGTGTCTTGACCCTGCCGCGAACACGGTCCCCGACTTTGAGTTGGGCTAGCGTCTCGGTGCGAGTCTTGGCACGATCTGCGTCTACGACAGAACTTCGGTCCAGCACGACGTTCCGGTCCATCTTGTCGAATTCGCGGACCAGCGACTGGATGTGCTTCCCGACCAACGATTCCATCTCTTCCTTGGAGTTCGTTCCGGACCGCGAGGCCGGCATGAATGCCCAGACACCAACGTCTACTGCAAGTCCGCCCTTTGTAGCTCCAAGCACTTCGCCGAGCACGGGAGTACCGGTATTGAACGCGGCTTCCAACTGGTCCCAGCTTCGCGGCTTCTTAACGCTGAGACTGCTTAGCAGCGGCCGCTCGTCGGGGGATTCGCCGGCCACGGCCACTTCAACCGTCTCGCCCACTTCGAGTGGCGCGGATGTCTGCGCGGCCAAGGCGAAAGGCAGGAAACCGCTGGAATCCCCTCCGATGTCGACGAGCACCCCGTCAGGAGAAATCTTGGCAACCGTACCTCGTATCAGTCCGGGTGGCTGTTCCCTTGGTGGCGACTCGAGTTTGCTCGAATCCTTCACGTCTTGATCCTAACTGACTTCGTTGCCTCAGGTTTCCCCCAGGGGCCGGCCGCTTCCGGTGACCGAACGCCTTCTAGCCAGGCAAGCACAGATCCTTCGAGACTTCTGCAGTTGGCGATGCGGCCATCGGTTCGGAGCAGACGAGCCCTGGCTAGGCCTGCGCCAGTTCTACCGTGCCACTGGCGGCGTCCAGCCGCTTGATCTTGAACGAATGCACTGAACCCGTGGTCAATGGGGCGACGCTCGGCTCCCCTGAAGGATCGGGCTCGTCCCCCTTCCAAGCCGATTCGAGCATTGTCTTCAGTGAAGACAGGTTTGAGGTCTGACCTAGTGCTGGACCCTTGCGTTGGATGTTTACGGTCTTTAGCGAGCAGATGCCCTGAACCCCGTTGCCGATCTCCACGATCGCCTGCTTCCCGTCTACTCTGACGACACGTCCCGTCACTGTCTCTCCGACTTCGACTTGAGCCAAGAAAACGTCCATCTCGGTCGGCTCCAGCTGTTTCATGCCGACCTTGAGGCGCCGTCGCTCCGTATCGATCTCGAGGATCTTCACACGGACCTGCTGGCCTTCGCGCAGCATTTCGGAAGGGGTGTTGAGGCGCCGCTCCGAAGTGATGTCCGAAATGTGAAGCAGGCCGTCAACGCCCTCGATGATCTCGACGAAAGCTCCGAACGTGGTGATCTTTCGGACCTCGGCGACGACAGATGTTCCGACGGGATGAAGCTCGCTCACCTTTTGCCATGGGTCGCCCAAAGCCTGCTTGAGGCCCAGCGTGATCCGCTTCTGCGGAACCTTGACCTCCAGGATCATTACTTCAACTTCATCGCCCACGCTGACGACCTCGCTCGGATGCCGGACGCGGCGCGCGTACGACATATCCGAGACATGAACAAGACCCTCGACACCCGGAATCACCTCCACGAAGGCTCCGTATTCCTTGATCCTGACCACCTTGCCGCGAATACGGGAATTGACCTTGATGCTGTCGCCGACGGTGTTCCATGGTTCGGGCTGGAGCTGCTTGAGGCCGACGCCGATACGTTGCAACTTGCGATCAACCTTGAGGACCTCGACTTCAATCTCTTGGCCGCGATGGAGGAAATCCGCTGGGTCGTTGACACGCCGCCAAGCGATATCGCTGACGTGCAACAGGCCGTCAATACCGCCGAGGTCGACGAATGCCCCGAACTTCATCAGTGTTCGGACAGTGCCGTTGATCCGGTCGCCGACGTTGATCTGTGCAAGGGTCTCCTGCCTCTTTTCGGCGCGCTCTTGGTCGAGGATCGCGCGGCGGTCCAGCACCACGTTTCGATCCGCTTCGTCGAATTGGAGGATCCTTGCACGGATCTGCTGCCCGACCAGGGCTGCCATCCCTTCCTCAGTCTTCACGCCGGACCGCGAGGCGGGCATGAACGCCCGGACCCCAACGTCGACAGACAACCCGCCCTTGATCGTGCCGAGTACCCTGCCGAGTACAGCGCTGCCGGAGTTGAATGCGGCTTCCAAGTCGCGCCAGCCTTGCGGGGCCTGGGTGTTGAGGCTGCTCAGCAGCGGGTAGCCTTCTGGAGACTGGCCGGTCACGATGACCTCGATGGAGCTGCCGACTTCAGGCGGTTCGGCCGGCTGGGCGCTCGGCGCGATCGGTAGGAATGCTTCCGACTTCCTTCCGATGTCGACGAATACCCCGTCGTGACGCTTTCCAACGACCAGGCCTCGGATCAGCTTGGAAGGCTGTTCAGTTGCCGGCGACTTGGAGTCGTCGGATCCCTTAACGATTTGCTCGTAACCGACTTGTTCGGGAATTTCGAAATCGTCGTCGTCCAGATCCTCCCCCTCTCCGACCGCCTCGCCAGGCATCGCAGGCAGCCCGGGAGATCTTGGAGCTTTCGGCGCCGAGGCTTGGGAGCTGCCCTGAGAGTCGGGTGCCGGAGAGCCCGGGGCTCGCGAACTCTCGGAAGAGACCGGCGGCGCTGCATCGCCGAGCGGCTCGTTCTCATCGGGCAATTGCGGGATGCTGGGCGAGTCTTCCTCAGTCTCGCTATTTCCAGACAATAATTCTGACTCTTCCGGGTTCACTCGCTTCTCCAAGGGGCCTATCTGCGTCTATTGTTTCACACGCGGGAGTAGGCTCCGATCCACCAACCAGAGCGGGGCAGGTCCGAATTCCACTCGCGACAAAGTTGTGTTTGCTTTCGCCTCTACGCCTAGAGCCAAGCCCGAAACGCTTCGCGTCCGGCGTAGGCTGCCCGGGACCCTAGCTCTGCCTCGATTTCCAGCAGGCGGTTGTACTTGGCCACTCGGTCGCTGCGACACGTCGAGCCAGTCTTGATTTGCCCGCACCCGCAAGCGACCGCCAAGTCCGCGATCGTCGTGTCCGCCGTCTCCCCGGATCGGTGCGAAATGATGAATGTGTAGCCGTTGTCACGCGCCATTTGAATGCAATCGAGTGTCTCCGTCACCGTGCCAATTTGGTTGAGTTTGATCAGGATTGAATTGGCCAGTCCGTCGGCAATGCCGGATTCGAAGATCTTGGGATTGGTCACGAACAGGTCGTCACCCACAAGCTGGAGTTTAGTGCTCAGCTGGGCGGTGCCGGCTTTCCACCCCGCATGATCGACCTCGGAGAAACCGTCCTCCAGCGAAATCAAGGGGTACTTGCCGACCCAGTCCTCCCACATCGAACTCATTTCGGCCGCGGAGCGCTTGCTGCCGTCCGATTGATCGAACACGTATTCCCCCTCCCTGCAGAACTCGCTCGCCGCTGCATCGAGACCGATATAGATCTCCTTGCCTGGCTTGTAGCCGGCCCGGCCGATCGCCTCCACCAGCAGCTCCATCGGCTCTTCGTTGGACTTGAGTTCAGGCGCGAATCCGCCTTCGTCGCCCACGCTCGTGCCATATCCCTTCGATTTGAGAATCGCTTTGAGCGCGTGAAACGTCTCAGCCGCGGCTCTCAGCCCGGCCGAGAAGGTTGGCAGGCCCAGCGGCAGGATCATGAACTCTTGGATGTCTACGTTGTTGTCGGCGTGCTGGCCGCCGTTCATGATGTTGAACATCGGGACCGGCAGTAGGTATTGCTCGCGGTCAGCGAGACGCCGGTAGAGCGGAAGCTCCTGCTCGGCAGCCATCGCGTGCGCGACTGCCATTGACACGCCTAGGATTGCGTTCGCTCCCAAGCGGCCCTTGTTGTCCGTGCCATCCAGTTTGATCAGCGATTCGTCCACCGCCCGCTGATCGTCGGCATCGAACCCCCGGAGTGCACCCAGGATCTCTGTGTTGACATTGGCTACAGCCGTCCGGACCCCCTTGCCCAGATATCGATCCCTGTCTCCATCCCTCAGCTCGACTGCTTCGTTGATGCCGGTGGATGCCCCGGACGGCACTCGGGCGGATCCCTTCGCTCCTGAAACCAGGGTGGCGCGAACCTGGAGTGTCGGATTCCCTCGCGAATCTAGGATTTCGAGGGCTTGCAGATCAATGATGCCGGACATAGCTTCCCTTGGAAGGGTGCGGGTCGCGGGCGCGATCCCGAGGGTGAGGAACTGAGGCTATTCGGCCAGAGCGTCCCGAAAACACAAGCGTAACATGCAGGCGGAACCAACCTCCGTTCGAGTGGCTTCCGGGTTTGCTGGCGATCGGACGGGGCCGATCCGGACTCTCCCAGGTGCGAGCGGAAAGGGATCGAGCGCCGCGTCGATTCAAAGTCACGAAATCGTACACTGCGGCCAATCCTGACGTTGCAGCCGCCCTCCGTGCAGACTTGCGAGGTCCTTTGATGACAGCGAGATGCGTTCCAACCTTGCTCGCTGAAAGCTGGACGAACAGAATCGAGAGAGCGGATCGGCTCGAGGCGCGCGTCCCGGAGACAGCGGAGACTTGATTCTGGCGCTCGATGTCGCCTCGACCTCGCCGGTGAATGGAGCGCCCGGAGCGCATCTCCGGCTAGTGAGCGAATCCAGTTGCTGGCTCGGGGCGATGCAGATGAATCCGTCCGTAGTCAGGCCCCAGGGGCGGTGAAATTGAGCACCCTGATAAGATTGGAATTGTGGCCTTCGTGTCCGTTGACGAGGCGCTGGACGAGTTCCGGCGTGGCCGCTTGTTGGTTGTCGTTGACGACACTGATCGTGAGAACGAGGGCGATCTCACGGTTTCGGCGGAGCACGTTACGCCCGAGGCGATCAACTTCATGGCCACGCACGGCCGAGGCTTGATCTGTCTGGCCCTAACCGAGCAAAGACTCGATCATCTGGAAATTCCGCTTGTCTCGCAGCGGAACACCTCAATGTTCGGCACGGCCTTCAGCGAACCAATCGACGCGGCCGAGGGGGTGACCACCGGCATCTCCGCGGCTGATCGCGCGCGGACCATTCAAGTGGCGATCGATCCAGGAACCCGCTCTACAGACCTAGCCCGACCGGGGCACGTCCAGACCTTGCGCGCTCGTCGGGGAGGAGTCCTCGTTCGGGCGGGGCAGACCGAAGCTGCTGTGGATCTGGCCCGTCTGGCCGGTCTCATTCCGGCAGGAGTGATCTGCGAGATCATGAACGACGACGGCACCATGGCTCGGGTGCCGGACTTGCTCAGGTTTTGCGCGACCCACGACATCAAGCTCCTCACCGTGGCAAGCTTGGTCCGGTATCGCCTCGAGCATGAGACATTCGTGCGCCGTGTCGGCGAGGGTGCCGTCGAGACCGAGTTCGGCAGCTTCAGGGTTGTTGCGTTTCGGTCCGATCTCGATGACGAGGTCCACATAGCGCTGGTGATGGGGGACGTTGGCGCGGTTGACGGTACTTTGGTCCGCATGCACTCCCACGACCTTTTCGGCGATGTTTTTGGATCGAAGGCCAATCCGAGCTACCGGAATGTTCAGGACTCCATGCGGATGATTGCGGAAGCGGGGCAAGGGGTTGTCGTCTACTTGCACCACAAGGCGCTGGGCTTCGAATTGGAGGAGACAGCCGGCACCATCGGAGTGATCCACCCTCATCCCCACCTAAGGCCTGACGCGCCGGCTGAAGGAGGTTCGCGCCTGCAGTACCGCGTCGGTGTTGGCGCACAGATCCTGAAGGATTTGGGACTGAAGAAGATCCGGCTGCTCACCAACCGGCCCCGGCGAGTGGCTGGCCTCGAAGGGTTTGGCATTCAGATTGTCGAGCAGCTTCCCATTCGGCCAGTTGGGGCTGCCCGCAGCACCACATGCTAGCGCGACGACAAGCCGACTGACGTTGCCAAATCCCTTGGCAACTGCCTGGCCTGCATCGCCCTGCGTTCTTGCTCGGCAATTCTCTCGTGGAGACCTCGCTCCCTACTGGCTTCACTCTTCTTGCCAAGTCGCTGGTAGACGCGTGCCAGCCTGTAGTGTGGTTTGGATGCATCCGGATTGAGTTCCACGGCCCGCTCGAAGTTCTTCTCGGCGCCTTGGTAATCACGCTTCTTTTCAAGCAGCACGCCAAGTTCGTAGTGCGACTCCCAGAAGTTGTCGTTTCGTTCGATTGACTCATTCAGCAACGCTTCAATGGCTGCGATCGCCTCCGGGGCGTTCCCGGTGCCGAGCTTGGCCAACAGCACCTGGCCGTATAGGAAGGGGCCAAAGTGATTCTTCGAGTGCTGCTGGTGAAAGATTCTCAACCGCTCCTCGATCGCGTCCATGCGATCCGATGCATATTGCAGGAGACGGCCCAGGAATGCGTGGGGCTGTTCCATCGATGGAGCGAGTTCCGCGGTTCGCAGAAAGCGGTCGACGGCCTCCGAAAAGCGGCGCTGTCCATAGGCGGCGATCCCCAGCCCGATCTCGATCGCAGGGCTCTTGTCGAAATACCTCTGCCCGTCCAGGAATGCTGCCCTGGCAGAATCGTAGTCTAGCTGCCGCAAATGGAAATGACCCAAGTCGTAATGCATGGACTCGTCGTACGGCTGGGCCTCTACCGCCAATCTGAGGTGGCGCAGTCCGGCCTCCGCTTGGTTCGACATCGCGTACGCCTTGCCAAGCAAGTTGTGTAACGTGGCAGACTCGCCGATCTCGAGCGCCGTGCGACCCACCTCGGCAGCCCGGAGCGGCATATCCGCCTGCATGTAGAGCGACACCGCGCGGAGGTAGGCCTCCGCCCCGCCCCTGTCCCCACGGGCAAACTTCTCCTCCCAGCGGGCGGCTTCACCCCAGTTCCCGTAATCCGAGTGGAACATGGACAGCGCATGCTGGATGAGAGGGTCGTCCTTTCCGTGGCGCTCGGCCTCGGACGCATGCCGCAAGGCTTGTGCGTGCAGGTTTAGCACTCGATACACCTGAGCCAGGCCGATCCACGCTCGAGCCTCGTCCGGGTCCCTGTCCAGCGCCTTCTCCAGAAATTCTTGGGCGGTAGGAATGTCTCGCTCTTGGAGTGCCATCAGGCCCTGCCTGAGAAGGGCCTCAGCAGGACGTTGACTATCCTGCGCACCGACCGTGGCGACGCAAAGCGCCAGCGCCACGACAAGTACTGCGGCACGACACAACCCCACTGGAATTCACTATAGAGCGTTCCAGCCAACAACGTGATCCATTGCAAAGTGCGAATACGGTCGCCTGTCGCCGGTATATGGAGATGCCTCGCCGTCTTGGAACATCGAAACGGACTCGCCGCTTCGATACACTGCTTGCAATGCTTGGCCGTTTCCTTTCTCCGATAGCAGCTTGTGTGCTGGCGGTTGGCTGTTCGTCAGCTCCCGCCGGCGACCAGCCGAATATTCTCTTCGCGATCTGGGACGATGTCTCCTACCCCCATGTTTCCGCTGCCGGTTCCAAGATGGTCTCGACTCCCGGATTTGATCGAGTCGCCACCGAGGGCGCGCTATTCACCAGTGCCTACGCGCCAGCTCCTGGGTGTAGTCCGACGCGGGCTGCATTTCTCACAGGACGCCATATTTGGATGATCGAGCAGGCTGGCACGCACGCCAGCTCGTTCCCTCAAACCTATGTCTCATTTCAAGACCTGCTCGAGGAGGCGGGCTACGCCATTGGCTACACGGGCAAGCCGTGGGGCCCAGGCCGATGGGAGAAGTCGGGGCGCACCCGCAACCCGGCGGGTCCGGGGTTCTTCGATAGTGCGGTCGAGCCGCCGTACACCGGAATGCGGGAGTGGGACTACGCAGGCAACTTCGAGGCGTTCTACGAGCAAAAGCCCTCGGGCCAGCCTTTCAGCTTCTGGATTGGGGGCAGTGAAGCGCATAGGAGATTCGAGAAGGGATCATGGAGAAAGGCGGGCAAGAAGCTTGCGGATGCGGAGGTTCCGTCGTTCCTTCCAGACACGCCCGAGGTGCGCGAGGATCTCCTTGACTACGCAGTCGAAATCGAGTGGTTCGATTCGCATGTCGGCCGGATCCTGGAATTCTTGGAGAGCGAGGGTGAACTGGGAAACACTTTGGTCATCGTGACCTCCGACAACGGCATGGCGTTTCCGCGCGCCAAGGCCAATCTCTACGACTACGGCATTCACATGCCGCTAGCGATTCGCTCGCCCGGCCAGGGCCGCGCGGGACGTATCGTTGAGGACAAGGTCCAGTTCGTGGACCTCACCGCGACAATCTTGGACCTAGCCGGCGTAAACCACCCGGGCGGCGCGTCCGCACTGGCGGGGCGGAGCATTAGGGGTATTCTCGAGTCGTCTGACGAGGGGATGGTCGATCCCTCCAGAACCCGGGCATTCTCGGGTCGTGAGCGGCACTCTTCATCGCGGTGGAACAACCTGACCTATCCCCAGCGGTCAATGCGCAAGGGGGACTACTTGTACATCCGAAACTTCAAGCCGCAGCGATGGCCGGCAGGGGCTCCCCAGAAGTATGGGCGCGACGGCCGGTTGGAACCGATGCACATGTCGTACCACGACATCGACTCGTCGCCGACTCTGACGCAGCTTGTGGAGCGGCGCGACGATCCAGAGATTGCGCGTTTCCTGGAACTGGCGGTCGGAAAGCGGCCTGCCGAGGAACTGTTCAACGTTGTAGCCGATCCGAGCTGTATCGAGAACCTGGCGGGTCAGTCAGAGCATGAGGAATTGCTGGCTGAACTCCGGGGCGACCTCGACAGCTACCTGGAGGAGACCGGTGACCCGCGCGCTACGGGAAACGGCGGAATTTGGGACGACTATATCCGCTATTCGGCAACTCGGGATTTCCCGAAACCGGACGAGGCCGGCCCGGACTATTGAGCACGGCAGTCAAACCCAATAAAGCAAGTTCACTGCAAATCGCAGGACTGGCCAGAAGATTCCGCCGAACAAGTACCAAGCCGCGACCAATCCGAGGATCATGTACGGCTGGTCCCTAGTCAGGTCAAACCACCGGCGGGCGATCCGCTCCGACATGAAGAGGCCTACTACCGTATTTCCGTCGAGCGGTGGAACCGGCAATAGATTGAACGTCATTAGCAGGATGTTCTGAGTGAACAGAATGCTCAGGAACTGAGCGATTGCGGACTCGCCCTCGACTGCCTCCACGACGCTGAAGAACGTGATTGAGGCGGGTATCTGGAACACTCCGGCCGCCAGGCCGATATTGATCAGCACGGCGGCGACCACGGCGAGTAGCAAGTTGGCGACTGGTCCCGCCAGGGCCATCCACGCGGCCCGCCGGGGGAAACGGCTCTCCCAGAGATAGCTGTACGGCGCCGAAGCCCACCCCAGCATCCAGCCGTTCAGCACGAAGCTGAGGAGCGGGACAGCAATCGTACCGAGGGGCTCCCGGCGTATGTGGGGCAGGGGATTCAGAGTGACCTGCCCGCCGGCCGCCGCAGTATCATCGCCACCCATGCGCGCGACGAGCGCATGACTCGCCTCGTGGCATGTCAGCGACAGCAGAAAGACGACGTACCAGAGGCCTCCTAGGGCTAGCGCCTGCGGGTCCATTGAGGATCGCTCAGTGTAGCCCAATCAGTCGTGCTGCTGGCTTGGCGCGGCCGATGACGCGGACAATCCGATCTTCGCCCGATCTGAGATCAGAATTGGGCCGGGATTCAAAGGCATTTGGCCGCTGGGCATTTCCAGCGCTTGGCCGTGCGGGTTTGAGAGGAGGCTTGTTCGGAGGGGCAGTAACCACATGTTGTGTACCGAGCACGGATAGGGGACATCCTGTCGTCAGCCAGCCAAGGAGGCTGCCTTGCAAACCCATTCCACCACGCCGTCGCCGAAGCAGGCGAGGGCCGCCGCCCAGATCGCGTACCTGAAGGGCATGGAGGATATGCGGCGGGCTCACCGAGGCTGACCGGAGCTTCCTCTACTCGCAGCGGCCTTCCGGCATCGACGCAGAGGGCAGGATCCGCTGGGCGGCCGCCTCGTTGCTGGACGCCGAGAGGAACTACTAGACGATCATGGGCTACCGGGACCTCTGGATGCTCAAGGCGCACCTGGACGACCTCAGCGCTCCGGTTGCGAGAAGAGACTGTGTCGTAGGACCCGGATACGGTCTCCGCAAGAACCAATTCGAATCGCTTGACACTCTATATCACCATTTATATACTGGTATATCAATAGTGATATAGCATATGACCCTCGACCACATTCTCCTCGGCCTGCTTCAGGAACCGTCGACCGGCTACGACCTCAAGGCGGCGTTCTCCGATCGGATTCGGCATTTCTGGTCCGCCGAGATCAGTCAGATCTACCCCACCTTGAAGCGCCTCGAGCAGCGCCGTTTGCTCCAGAGCTGGGTGGAGCCGTCGTCGAAGGGGCCGAACCGGAAGGTTTACACGCTGACAGTTGCCGGCCGGGAGGAACTGCTGGACTGGCTTCGCGGTGGTCCGGCGATCGGCACGGAACGTTTCGCCTATCTCGCGCAGTTCTACTTCATGGATGCAATTGGCGACATCCGGGAGACACGGGCGTTCATGATCAGCCTCCGGGACCATCTCGCCCGCTGGCTCACCCACCTGCAGGCGATTGAACGCGAGGTGACCGACACCGCCGGCCACGCGCCGGAACGCTATAGCGACGCCGGCTTCCATCGCTTCGCGGCGCTCCGCATGGGCATCCATTCCATCGGGTCGAAGGTGGTCTGGTGCGATGAAACGATCGCGGCGATCGACCGGCGTCTCGCGGTCGGCCCGCACGATGTCGCACCGAGTTCCTCCGTCTCTCTGGCCGCTCATCCAGACGCACCCGCAACGGGGAAGGACGGTAGGTCATGACCTTGCTGCTCGACCTCATCATCTGGGCGCACATCGCCACCGGGTTCGTCGGCCTTGCGGCGTTCCGGGCGCGGTCCCCTTGGCTACCTCGGGGTGGCGACGATATAGCTCCGATTGGCATCCTTGTCACCCCGTCGGAGGTCTCCGTCTGATGCCGTACAACATATTGCTCGTCATGCACATCACAGCAGGGTCAGTCGCCCTGCTCATGGCAGTGATCGCGCTGGTTACAGCGAAAGGTGGGCGTCATCACGTACTGGCGGGAAGGGTTTACGCCTCCGCAATGACAGTGATATTTCTTACCGCGTTGCCGCTGGCGATACTCGGCTCCAGCGTATTCCTGCTGCTCATAGCCGTATTCAGCTTCTATCTGGTCTTCGCCGGTTGGCGCTTTGCCCGCAACCGCCGCGGACGTCCTCAACCAGTGGACTGGTCTGCCGTCGCAATAATGGGGGTAACCGGCCTGGCGATGTGGGGCTACGGAATCGCCCTAGCTGGCGACGGCGACGACCAATGGGTCACCATGCTCTTTCTCGGCGGCATCGCGGTGGCCCTGAGCCTCGGTGACACCCGATACTATTTTCGCCGCACCAGGGAGCAGAGGCCGTCTGGCAGAAGGCGCATCCAGCGGCACCTTACCAATATGCTCGCCGGAACCATCAGCACCGTTACCGCCGTGTTCGTCGTAAATGTAGACACGAACCCGGCGTGGCTGGCGTGGATTCTGCCCACAGCCGTCGTCACTCCGCTAATCGTCTGGTGGAACATGCGCGTCCGCAGGCAGATGGGCAGACCGGAGCCTCGTCTCGAGGGTGGACAATCGCCCACCCAGGCGATGGCCTCTTCGGCGCGCTTCATCTGCCTTGCTACCGTCATCCCGGTGAAAGCTGGAATCCAGTCCCTCCGCAAAGCTCAGCGCGGGGAAATGCCCGGAAGTTGGTGACGGTTAGGCGGGAGGTGGCGTATCCCGGCGACAATGTCGCCTGAGTTCTTTGCTTTGGAAAAGGAGGATACGCCATGAGCAAGAACACATCAGATACGACCGTCATCCCGATCGACCGGGCCGCCACCTGGTCTCCAGACGCGCTCACAGAGGTCCTGCGAATGGGCGCACAGCGCCTGCTCGCGCAGGCCGTGGAAGCCGAGATCGAAGGCATCTCGCCGCCCACAAGGACCTCCTCGACGATTGCAGACGGCAGCGCGTCGTCCGCCACGGGCACCTGCCCGAACACGAGGTCCAGACCGGCATCGGACCGATCCCGGTGCGCGTACCGCGCGCCAGGGATCGTATTCCCGACGAGTCCGGAGGACCCATCCGGTTCCGCTCCTCGCTGCTGCCGGCGTACCTGCGGCAGACCCGCCCGCTGGCGAGGCTCCAGCCTTGGCTGTACCTGAAGGGCGTCTCGACCGGGGCCTTCGAGGAGGCCTTGCGCGCCTTGCTGGGACCTGAGGCTCCCGGCCTGTCGGCCAGCACAATCAGCCGCCTGAAGGCGGCCTGGGAGCACGACTGCCGTACTGGTCGCCGCCGCGATTTGCGGGCCAGGCACTGCGTGTACGTCTGGGCCGATGGGGTCTACTGTCAGACTCTCCTCGAGCAGGAGAAGCAGTGCCTGCTGGTGTTGATCGGGGGGAGAGGTTTGCCAGCCCTAGCTTGCGAGCCGAGATTCTGCGCTAGGCGTTGTGCGCCAGCAAGCCCCCGACCTGCAGTCGCTTAGTGGTACACCCTGAAACCACAATACAGTCGGCTGCCTCTCTTGTAAGTCATTGCTAGCAAACAAATTATGCCATGAGCCGCGGCCTTGTCCCTTATCTCTGACAAGAAACCGGGCTAGCGCGACCTGCCCCCATCCCGGATGCGCGCGAATTCATTCAATAGCTCGGCCGTCTTGTTGGGTCTGGACGAGACTAGATTGCGCCGCTCCTGCTGGTCTTCACTGAGCAAGTACAGCTGCATCGGTCCGTCTTCGCCCGGCTTGAGTATTTCACCTTGGGGGGCTGAGAAGCCCCCGCTGCCGTTACCAAGGATGAGTTTCCAACTGCCCTTGCGGATCGCAAACATGCCTCTTAGGCTGTGGTGGACGACCGCCGTGCGCTCGAACGACCGGTCGCCGAAGAGCAGCGGGGCTAGGCTGAAGCTGTCCTCGCCCGATTCATTCGGCATTTCGAACCCGACGACCTCGCTGATCGTGGCGAAAAGATCGGTCAGGCAGACTGTCTGCTCCGTGACGGATCGAGGCTCGATGTGACCGTCCCAGCGGATCACCAATGGCACTCTGTGCCCGGCTTCCCACGCATCGGCCTTGAGGCCCCGCCAGGGTGCGTTGGGGACATGAGAGTAGAGCTCCGTGACCGTCCCAGTGCCGCCAAACGCTCCAATGCCGCTGCGGGCTGGCGAACCGTTGTCCGAAGTGAAGACCACGATGGTGTTCTTGATCGCGCCGCTGCTCTCGAGGGCGGCGACGACCTTTCCGAGGATCGCATCCATTTGGTGGACCCAGTCTCCATACGGACCGGCTTCGCTTTGTCCGCGGCTTTCCGCGTTCGGGACGATTGGAGTGTGGGGGCCAAGCAGCGGCATGTAGAGAAAGAATGGTGTCCCGGGCTCGGCGGTGCGCTCATCGATCCACTCAATGGCCCGTGCAGTGATCGTCGGCTGTGCCGCCCAAAGGTCCCATCCACGTGTCATCGGTCCCGCCCGCTGGCCCTTCTGGCTTGGCATGCGGTCGGTTGGCTCGCCTAGCACTCGGTCGTTCTCGATAAACGCATATGGCGGGAAGTTCGGCACGTCATCGCCGAAGTAGTAGTCGAAGCCACGTGTCAGAGGGCCATCGCGAAGCGGTCGTGAGAAGTCGATTCGTTTCCCGTACGTCTCGTATTGCGCACCGACGTTGACGCCGTCGAGTTCGTCAGAGAGGTAGCCGCCTTCCTTGACAGGCCAGTCCCACCCTAGATGCCATTTCCCGATGGCGGCGGTCCGATAGCCCTGGCCTTGGAGCGCCTTGCCAAGAGTGAGGCGGTTGCGATCGATGACCGGTCCACCCCAGCTGTTCACGATACCGGTGGGCAGGCGGGAGCGCCATGGATACCGGCCAGTGAGAAGTCCGTAACGCGACGGTGTGCAGACCGATGAGGCCGAATGGGCATCCATGAAGCGCATGCCGTGGTCTGCCAGGGCATCGATGTGCGGCGTCGGGATCTTGGAGTTCGGGTTGGACACTCGCGGATCGCCGAATCCCATGTCATCGGCGAACACAATCACAATGTTCGGCAACTCGGCCGCACCCAGCGATGCGGTCCACAGCAGGAGCGGGATGACGGGCCGTGGCATTCGCATGTTCGGTTCCGAGTCTAGCAACGCCATATAGGCAGCGAACGCAAAGGCTTCGGCCCTCCCGCGAAGGCCAGGGTGCGCGGTATCATCCAAAGCTGTGACAGAGCGAATTGTCCTGGGAGCGGTCGCACTGGCGAGCTTGGCGTACTTCGTGAGTTCGGTTTGGCGACGGCTTGCCCCCATGATGACGGCGCAGGAGTGCAATCTCTCGTTTGACAGCCTTCCCCGACGTCTCTGGGTTGTCTTCGCCGAGGTTCTCCTGCAGACACGTGTTATCCGGGAGCGTCCCGTTGCAGGCGTACTGCACGCGCTCGTTATGTGGGGCTTCTTTGCCTTCGCCGGGGTCAGCTTGGAGCACTTCGCACTTGGGTTTTCTGGATTCGACACCAGCATCCACGCCTCGCCTTGGTACGCCGCATTTGCCGCCGTCTGGGCCGCGGCTGTGCTGGCGGGGATCGTTGGCTTGTCTTTCCGCCGTTTCATCCTGCGTCCGCACGCTCTCGGGCCTCAGCCCTCGCTGACATCCGCGCTAGTCGCGCTCCTGATCGTGATCTTGATGGGCACCTACTTGGCCGATTGGAGGTTCCTAGACCCTCCTTCCGGAGCGTGGAGAGCGAATTGGTGGGCCCACACGGCGGCTCTGCTCGGGATGCTCTGGCTAATCCCGAATTCCAAGCACCTGCACTTGGTGCTTGCCCCCGTCGCGATCTTCTTCCGCGGTCGTGTCACGAGTTCGATGCGCCCGTTGCGAGACGAAGACGACGATGACTTCGGGATGATCAGGTTCGCCGATCTGTCGCAGAAGGACATCCTCGACGTGCATTCGTGCGTGGAGTGCGGTCGCTGCACCGACAGCTGTCCAGCTAGTCTCATTGGCGGTTCGCTCGACCCGAAGAGGATCGTCCTGCAACTGCAGCACGGGCTCCTCGCGGGCGGGGAGGTCATCGCCGGCGACGATGCCTTGGTGGCCAGCGGCGAAGCCTGGCTCAGCGAGCGGGAGATCTTTGAGTGCTTGTCATGCGGGGCATGCGAGGAGGCGTGTCCGGTCGGCATCGAGCACGTGGGCCTGAAGATCCTCGATCTACGTCGAGGGCTTGTAAGCGAGGGCCGGACCGACAGCGAGAAACTGGCGGAGATGTTCACGACGATGGAACGCTCGCCCCACAATGCCTGGGGCGTCTCCCAGCAAGTCCGCAGGAAGCTGATCGAGACGGCCGGATTGCCGGTCTACCAAGCGCAGGCCGAATGGCTCCTCTGGCTCGGATGCGGATGCAACTATGACCCGCACGGACATGATGTCGTTCGAGCCATGCAGAAGATTCTGGCTGCTGCGGGGGTTTCCTGGGGCGTGCTGGTGTCAGAGACGTGCTGCGGCGAGCCTGCCCGACGCGCAGGCAACGAGTACTTGTATCTGGAACTTTCGGAGCGAGTCATCGGATCGCTGCGTTCCAAGGGCGTGAAGAAGATTGTGACCTGCGATCCACACTGCGCCCGGATGTTCGACGTGGATTACCGCCAGCAGTGCGATTTCGTGGAGCTTGGGATTGAAGTTGTGCATCACTCTGAACTGCTGGCCCGACTCGTCGGATCCCTGCCCCTGGAGGCCTCTGGAAAGAAGGTCACGCTTCACGATCCTTGCTACCTAGCGAGGGGGCGAGGCGTGACGGAGGAGCCGCGCCAAGTGTTGCGGGCTCTGGGGACAGAGCTCGTCGAGATGCAGCACCACGGTGCCAAGACGTTTTGCTGCGGCGCGGGTGGTGCCCAGCTCTATATCGGGGACGACAAGGTCGAGCTGCCCGGAGGGCGAGTCAACTACAAACGGTTCGAGGAGGTGTCGGCGAGCGGAGCCGACACCGTCGCGGTGGCGTGTCCGTACTGTCCGATCATGCTCCGCGATGCCGCCGGACAGGCTGGGCGGGACGAAATCCGGATTGTCGATATCGCAGAACTCGTAGCGGAACGAATCGCCCCAGCGTCGGGCGGGGCGGTTACCGATTGAACAGGAAGGAATTCGAGTTAATCAGCGCCCATAGGAGATCCTGCGCCTTGGCTGCCTTCCCCGGGGAGCTGCCGAAATAGGTGATCGCCGAGTCCATTTCGCCAGGCGTCGGGACCCGCCCAAGCGATGCGAGGTAGAGTTCGTCGATCAGCTCGCGATCCGTACGTCCCGCGAGAATTGCCTTGGCGATGCGCCCTTCCGGATTTGCAATTGCGTCGGCGAGAGTTGGGCCATTGACCAAGCTCATTGCCAGTGGCAGGCTCAAGTCGTTGCGCCGCTCGCACTCGCACGGAGACTCGCGCTCCGGCCGCCCGAACATGTTCAGGAAGCCGCCGACGTCCACATGTGGATCCGGCAATTGCTGCGCGCTGAAGTCATCCGGCACTTCCGGAAAGTCCGGTCGCGAGCCCGTCGCGATCGTCATCGCGTCCAGCAACGATTCGGCCGCAAGTCGCCGCGGGCTGAAATGCGAGAAATTGATTTCATCACCCTGGTTCCATTCGTTGGTTTCCATTTCCGCTTGGTATGCCCGCGAACTGACGATCGTGCGGATCAGGTGCTGCAGGTCGAACCCGCTCGCAATGAAGTCCTGCTCCAGGGCGTCGAGCAGCGCGGGATTGATAGGCGGGTTCGATCCGCGGATATCGTCAACCGGCTCGATGATCCCGCGACCGAAGAAATAGCTCCACACCCGGTTGGCGATTGCCTTGCCGAAGTAAGGGTTCTTCTCGGACGTCAGCCATTCGCTGAGGGCTTCCCGAGTGTCGCCGAACGAACCGATCGGAGGCGTGCCGGCGGATGCCAGCAAGAACTCCGGTTGCACGGGCTTGTTGGTCTTGGGGTGCAAGAACTCGTTGTCATCCCGCTTCAAGTAGATGATCTGCTCGTCGCTGTCGAATCCCGGCTTCATGCCGACGGCCGCGAAGAACGCAGCCAGTTGGAAGTACTGGTTCTGGGTCCAGCGCTCGAAAGGATGGTCGTGGCACTGCGCGCAGACCATGCGCACGCCGAGGAAAAGCTGCGTCGTGGTCTCCATGGCCAGTTTGGGATCGTCATTTACCCGGTAGAAGTTCGCCGCCGGGGACTGGAAGGTGCTGCCGACGGAAGTCAGCAGTTCCCGGACGAAATCGTCATAGGGTTGGTTCGACGCGATCGCGTCGCGGATCCACTGGCGGAACGCCCACATGCCCTTCTCGCCGAGATGCTTGCGATTGGACTGGAGTAGGTCGCCCCATTTCAGGGACCAGTAGTCGACATACGGGCGGCTCCCGATCAGGCTTTCGATCAGTCGGTCCCGCTTGGACCGGGATGAGGCGGGGTCCTGCCGGAATTCCTTGACCTGCTCCGGGGTTGGGGGAATGCCGGTTAGGTCCAGATAGACGCGCCGCGCGAAGGTGGTGTCGCTCGCGGCTGGCGAGGGCTGGATCTTGAGCCGCTTCAGCTTGGCGTCGATCGTCTCGTCGATGAAGTTTTTCTGGGGGAGTTGCTTCCACTCGAAGCCAGGGGCCGGGTTGAGCACGGTCAACGGCACGGTCACGAACTTGCCTTCGTAGCGCACCATGATTGCCGCCTCGCCGATGCGCTCGCCGAGGACAGTGCTGCCTTCCTCGATCTTGGCGGTGCTGTTCGAGTTGCTCTCGAGAACGGCCAGCTTGGAGACGTCCCGCGTGGATCCGTCGCGGTAGTGAGCCACGACCTTCAAGGGCTGTCTCTGACCCGGTTCCTCCAGGAAGATCTCGACGGGATCGACTTCCAGCTTGGCCACGCTGTCGGCTGCAGGATCCCCAAAGGGCGCCCCCTGCGAAATCCACTCGACGATCGTGTTGAAGGGGTCTGATCCCTCGCCGAATCGAAGTCCGCCCTCGTGCGGGACACGCATCGTCGGCTTGGACAGCATGAGGCTCTCCGTGGGGACAGCCCGGTTGAAGCGCCGCCCGGAAACCTCGAACAGCAGCGCGCGGTAGTCGAACTGCGGATCGTAGCCGCGCAACGATAGCTTGAAGCCGTTCTTGCCCTTGGCCGCGCCGTGGCATGCTCCTGCCGTGCAGCCGGTGTTGTTGAGGATCGGCATGACATCCCGCAGGAAGTTGATGCGACTCTCGCTCGCTGTCGCGGCAGACGCGGTTGGCATTAAGCTAGCCAGGAGCGCGAAAGTCGGAAGGATGATGTACGCCTGTTTCATTGGGGCTGGCTCCGCAACGGCTGCTGGACCGTCGCTATTGTATCGGCTCCCGTGATCACGAGGACCGCTTCGACGGGTTCGATGTTGTACGGGACAGCTTCCGTGCCGCGACCGGCAAGGACCGATTGTGGGGTGATTTCCACCAGGTGCTCGCCCTCGGCCACGCCCGCTGCGGCTCGGCAAGGCAGGGAGTAGCGCTCCGGGGTATCCGCGATCGTTCGCGGATCGCAGCTAACGCCAACCGGCAGGTTCGCCGCTTCTACCAGGACCGCGGAGTCGAAGTCCGGCTCGCGCGAAAAGCTCCCCGCAATGGCGAACTCGGCGCCTGCCGTGACTTCGACAGGCTGGTCTGGCGCCCCGAGGCTGTATCCCTGAACGATGTCGACCGTGATGGCTGGCGAGTAGATTGTGTGCTCCACGCCCTGGTGGCGCACCTGGGCCTCCAGCACCAGGTCGAAACGCATAGCTGGCGTGCCCATCGTCGTGTTCATCTCGAACGTGCCCTTGGGGTCTCCCGCCTTGATCTTGACGCCTCCCAGAATGCGCAGATTGGCGACGGCGGGAGCGTTGACCAGCTGGACTGGCGAGATGGCTTGCACGCCGGTCTCGCGGGTATGGTACGCCCACTCGATGTCACGTTTGAGGCCTTGGACGAGCCGCAGCGCGCGTGGCGACAGTATTTCGAGCTCGGCAGGAGCCGGTTCGGCCACGATGGCATCGACCATCCCTGCGGTACCTGGCAGCCTCAGGGCGCGCTGCTTGGGGCCGGAGACAGGTGTCACGATCCGGGATGTTAGCGCGGGGCGGCGGATGATCCGACCGTCAGTGGTGATGCCCTCTCCGAAGAATGAGACTGTGGCGCGGCCTGGTTTCGCGTCTGCCGAAGCATTCAGGATCAGCCGGCCTTGGCGCGAATTGCGCTGGGTTGTCATTCCTCCGAATTCGGCAGGAATGTTGCCGCCTTCTGCCACCACGGCATCCGGCAGGCCCTCGGCGACAACCCGGACGGCGCCATCGAACCCGCGCCGGTCGAGGGTGACTGAGACAGCGGTGCTGCCATCTCGCGGGACATTCACGTGGGTATCGTTCAATCGCAGGATGAAGTCGCCTGATTGCCGCCTCGCGACCAGACGGTAAGCGAATCCGCGACCGCCGCGGCCCAGCAGGTCCTCGACGCTCAATTCCAGTTCGCTGACACCGTCGGGTACAGTCAGTCCGAGGGCCGGATCCCCGAACGTCTCCGCACGGGTATTGATGTTGGAGAGCAGTTCCTCTGGCGGCTGGTCGCCCGCTGAGCCGAGCTTCTTGCCGGCCTGATCGTGCACGACCAGCAATGTGTAGAGCTGCGAAGTGCCCAGGATGGCGGCTTGCGTCTCGATCATCCACTCCTCGCCCGGTTCAACCGTGAGTCGGTAGCGGTCGACCTCGCCCGGTTCACTGATGCGGCCGTTCACGACCGTCCCTTCGGCCAGGCGCCTGCCCTTTTTCGAGCGGCTTTCGAGCGTCTCTCGATCCTGTCCGCGCAGGAATGGCATAGGCAGCCCGCCTCGGGTGCCCGGCAGAGCAGCCGTCGTGCCCTCGACGGTGACTTTGCTTGGCTTGGACAGCGTGCCACCCGAAAGCTCGACTTGTACCGGCTCGCCGGTCTTCCAACCCAGCGGGAAAATCTCTTCCGCGAATTCGATCGGAGCGGCTAGGAGGCGGTAGAAGTTGCGTGCTTGCCTACTGAAACGGGCGTCATGCACTTCGACGGTATAGTTGCCGTCAACCGGGGCCTGCACGGCGACGCGCGCGTCCTGGCCGATGCCCGGGGAGTCGTTGCTGCGGGCGACGAGAGTGCCGTCCGGCGCCCAAACTGCCAGCACAGGGTCGATGGCCGAACCAAGCCGTCGAGCCTCGACTTCGAATACGATCGACTCTCCCGCTTCCAGCGAAACCTCGTATAGGTCGCGGTCGGCTCCCGTCAGCGTCCCGTTGACCACTCGCGGGGTTTCGATCGGCTGCGCGCCGGCCGCTGTGTCGTTTCGGAGGGCACGAGGCTTGCGCGACTCCGCTTCGACCGTTTCAGGAAACGCCGAGACGCTAAACAGCCAGGTGTTCGTCAATCCGTCCTTGGTCTGCACGGCAAGCGGGTAGACGCCGGGTGCCGCTGCTGCGTCGACCTCGAGCAGGAATTGCCGGGCCGGGCCGTCCGCGCTGAGTTCTGTAAGCGAGCCGGGGATGCCGGAGCGAAGCTGGATCTTGCCACCAATGCCGTTGCCTTCGAGCATCAGCCGCACGCCCGCACCCCTCTCGGCGCCAGGCGGATCCACCTTTGTGAGGGTCGGACCTGCGTGCAGCCCCGACAATGCAATCAATGCGACGGCCGACAGGGCGGCCCATCGCGAACGGACGATCCGTCGTCCTGGCTGCCAAGTACCGATCATCCGATCAATCTGCTCCCGGGGGCTCGACGGTACTGTCGGTACCCTCGATGGGCACCGGCACGAACGAACCCACTTGCTCCCCTGTACGGGCGTCGTACGAGCGCACGACACCATCGAAGCCGCCAGTCGAGAGGCGACTGCCGTTGGGATGGAACGCGACGACGAAGACGCCACCTTCGTGGCCCTTGCAGGTTGCGACGCGATCTGCTGTCTCCGTGTCGTAGACGGGGACCTCGTCCGCCACACCCCCCACGGCCACCAGTGAGCCGTCCGGGCTGAACGCGAGTGCAAAGATCTTGCCTGTTTGTTCTTCGAACTTCCGAATCAGGGTCGAGTCGTCCGCGATCTTCAAGGCGCGTGGACGGTCCATGGTGTACAGGTACGGGACGCGGTCCTCGCCACCGATCAAGACGTAATCCCTTCGCGGATGCCGCGCAACGGCGTAGAGCTTGTCCCGCAGGAAGTTGACGTTCTCGAGAAATGCGCCCGTACCAGCGTCGGCCAGCTTCGCGGCCCGGTCCCGGCTGATCGACACGATGCGCTTGCCGTCAATGCCGAAAACAGCCTGGAGCACCCAGTCTTCGTGGTGTCCTGCCTTGAACAGTTCCTCTCCGGTCTCAAGGTCAACCACGCGGACCGTCTTGTCGGCGGCGCCGAAGACCGCTCGCTTGCCGTCGGGCGAAAGGTCGCCAGCGAAGAGCGTGTCGGAGGTGGCGGTCACCGACTGGATCAGTTCTCGCGACCGAAGATCCCAGACTTGCACCTCGCCGAATCGCGCCGGCGTCCCTCCGACCGCAACCAGCCGGGCCCCGTCTTTGGAGAAATCGATCGAATGGATCTTGTCGGAGCGACCCAGGAGGCGTGCCTCGATTCCGGAGCCATCCGCCTTGAGCAGGACGATTTCATGGAACGCTCCCACCGCCAAGAGGCTGCCGTCGGGCGAGTACGCCATGCCGGTGATGGTCGGTGCTTGGGCGTACTTGGGGGGCTCGTCCGGCACTTGGGGTGCCCTGGCTTCAGCAGGAGTGTCGTCTTCGGCCCCTTCGCGGACCCAGGTCGTGATCAAGTCGATCACATCCGGAGGGAGCGCGGCACCTCCCATTGGCATCCGCGGCTCCAGCTTGCCCGTCACCAGCTTCACCATCGGGCTGTTCTCCGGAGCCCCTTTCGATACCGAGCTGCCGTGCTTCGCCCCGCCCTTGAGAATCCCGGCATAGGAAGTGATTTCAAGACCGCCCATCTTGTTCGCGGGCTGATGGCAGCCCGAGCAATGAACTTGGAGTAGCGGCCGGAGATCGTTGTAGTAGCTCACGGCGTCCGTCGCGCCGAGTGCCGCCGGCATCACGCATGCTGCGGCAAGGTAGTGGAGTCTCATGAATTGCAATACCACGAACATTGTATGCCGAAGGCTGGTTCCGCTCAAGGAAAGAGGCATCGATGCCGGAGCGCCGCAGTCGCTCCCGCTTCCGGCAGTGCGCGCGCGAGCCGAACGTGCAGTGCCGGAGTAGGATCCGGCGGTGTGTTACTATCGGCTACTCGAGGAGGCGTCAGATCTGTGGCCTGCAACCGTTTGCCCTTCTTCATCGCCGGTCTGGGGTTCGGGGCTACGCTGGGTTTGGTGGTGGCTCCAAAGCGGGGCGAGGAAACCCGTGCAGACCTGCTGAGAGCCGCTGAGGATGGGCGGGACTTTATGGTCGCGACATCCGGAACCGTGCGTGCGATGGCAACGGACGTCGTTGAACGGGGCAGGGATGTGGCAGAGTCGCAAAAGGATCTCCTGCAGGCGGCTCTCGATGCCGGACTCCGGGCCTATCGCACGGCAGACCAAGGCCCGGGATAGCAGCCCCGGGGCTAGCCGGGGTCGGCACCCGCTCTTGAAAGCACGGCACAAGCAATGATCGACGAGCAGCAGGTTCTGACAATGCTGACGGTCTTCTCCGGCCTCGTAGCCCTGGCGATCGTTCTCTTGGTGGCATGCGCCGTTGCAATCTGGCTCGAGATTCGAAGACTGAGCGAGAGAGCGAACCAGTTCATGGACCGCTGGCAGCCGGTCGCAGATTCAGTCGAGCAATCGGTCGAAGAGATTTCCGGGCAGTCCGGCCAATTGCTCTCGAAGCTGAACGAGGTTGCAGCCCTGCTGCACAAGCAAGCGCTCCAAGCCGACTCCCTGATCGACGACTTGGTAGCCACCAGCCAGCGAACCGTCAGTGACATGGACCGGACGCTGAAGAAGGCGCTGGAAACGATTCAATCGACAGTCGAGTCCTTCGACCAGGCTGTGCGGCTGCCTTCCCAGAAGCTGAAGGCCATCGCGGCCGGGCTGACCGCCGCCATGAGATTCTTGGCTGCGGGCCGAGCGAAAGAGCCCGGACGGATCTCGACCGACGAAGAAATGTTCATCTAGCGGGCCTTGGTCGGAACCCGCAATCGGAGGAGACAACCTTGAAGCCGAAGGAGCAAGCAGGGAAACAGCAGAACAGCTACCGAGTGGCGTTGCTGGGCACAAAATTCATGGGCAAGGCCCATAGCCAGGCTTACCGGAACGTGAACATGTATTTCGCGGACGCTCCGAAGGTCGAGCAGGTCGTGATTTGCGGGCGAAATCCGGCAGAAACGGAACAGGCGCGCGAGGCATTTGGCTGGCAGGAGGCTTCGACGGACTGGCGGGATGTTATCACCCGTGACGACATCGATATCGTCGACGTTGTGACCCCCGGCCACATGCATTGCGAAATGGTGTTGGCGGCTGCGGCGGCCGGCAAGGACATCGTCTGCGAGAAGCCGCTCGCGAACACGTTGGACGAGGCCGAACGCATGGTGGCAGCTGTAGAGGCGGCCGGCGTCCGTCACCTGATCATGCACAACTACCGCCGCGTGCCGGCAGTGGCGCTCGCGAAGCGCATGCTGGAGGACGGCCGCATCGGCGATGTGTACCACTTCCGCGCCCGGTACTTGCAGGACTGGGCGCTATCGCCCGACTTGGAACTCGTCTGGCGCTTTGACGCCAAGCAGGCAGGCAGCGGGGCTCTCGGCGACCTCGGTGCGCACGTGATTGACCTGGGCCGGTACCTTTGCGGCGAGATTGCTGAACTGGCCGCCACCTGCGAGACGTTCATCAAGCGACGCCCCGTCAGCGCCGGTTCGAGCGAGATGGCGGACGTGACCGTGGACGATGCCGCCGCCCTCTGCGTGCGTTTCGAGAACGGCGCCATCGGCACGATCGAGGCCTCGCGCTTCGCGCCCGGCCGCAAGAACCACAACACTTTCGAGATCAATGGCAGCAAAGGGTCGCTGACGTTTGACCTGGAGAATCTGAACAACCTGCGGTACTACTCGCTGGACGATGCGGGAGACGCCCAAGGCTTTCGCGAGATTATCGCCTGCTCCCTGGGCAAGCACCCCTACGCCGACAACTGGTGGTTCGACGGCCACATCCTGGGCTACGAGCACACTTTCACGCACACGGTCTATGACTGGCTCCTAGCTCTGGCGTCGGGCGAGCCGGTGCATCCTACCTTCCACGACGGGCTGAAGAACCAGCGAATCCTTGATGCTGCTTCCCGCGCCTCGGAGAGCCGTCGCTGGGAATCGGTTGGGTAGGCTGGGATCCAAGACGCCTGCTCACCACCGGCATGCTGCCCAATCCGAATGGCGGCGGTGCCTGAACAGGTGCGGCGAGCCTGGTAGCCTCGCGGACCGGCTCGCGATCCCGTTGGCCATCGCGCCGATCGCCAGTCCTGGACGGCCCGCCTCAGGTTCCGGCAAAAGAGTTCTCCGTTGGCGTTCGCTCTCGCTTACGCGATCGACGCCGGCAATCGGGCTCGAGCCGCGCTTGATGCCGACAATCGTGCTGTAATATCTAGTTGCGCGTCGCCACCTGGAACGTGAATGGCCTACGTGCGCGGCAGGAGTACGTCCTGCACTGGTTGCGTAGCAGGCAGCCTGACGTGGTTGGTCTCCAAGAGCTAAAAATGCGCGACGAGCAATTTCCGGCTTCCGAGTTCGAAGCTGCGGGCTACACAGCTGTCACGCATGGCCAGAAGAGTTGGAACGGCGTGGCGGTACTCGCCCGGCAGCCGATGGATGTACGCCAAATTGGACTGCCAGGCCAGGAAGACTTCGGGTCGAGGCTAGTGACAGTTGATGTGGGAGGCCTCTCGTTCACCACGGTCTATGTGCCGAATGGCAAGACTCTGGATCATCCCGACTTCGAACGCAAGCTGGCGTGGCTCGATACCTTGGGGAATCACTTTCGCGAATTGCATGACTCTGCGAAGCCGACCATCCTGTGCGGGGATTTCAACGTCGTGCCGGAATCGCTCGACAGCTGGGACGGGGAGGGGCTGGCGGGCACGATCTTCCATACGGAACCCGAACGCACACGCATTGCGTACTTCCAACAGTGGGGTTTCTGTGATCTCTTCCGCAGGCTCCATCCATCCGAGAAGATTTTCTCGTGGTGGGACTACCGAGGAGGCTCCTTTTACAGGAATCACGGCCTCCGAATTGACTTCCTGCTCGGTACTGAAGCCGTCGCAGAGAGGCTCAGTGCGGCTTGGACTGATCGCGACTACCGAAAGAAGATCGACGGCCTCACGGCATCCGACCATGCTCCGGTAATCGCGGATCTGAACTAGGAATCCCCGGAATATGCGAATCTGACTGAAAGGGGTCGCAACAAACGAATGATGCGTAGCAGCCAATGCTTCCGCGCCTTGCTAGGGCTCGCGGTCGTGGGGATTTCCCCCGCGGCCCTCTATGGCCAGGAGGATCCTGTGCCTCAGCGGCGCAGCCCGCGAGTCGAATTTGAACGGTTCTCAATCGGTGTCCGCGTGGGCTACCAAATCACGGCCCAGATTACCGAAGGCTCCCACGACACGACGAGCGACTCGACCAATCCGGCGACGCTGTTCAAGGCAACCTCCGAGCCGCAGCAGGACAAGTGGGGAATTGGTGGCGGCGTCCAGTTCAACATCCTTCCGCGCTGGGGCATCACAGCCGAGCTAATGTCGCATAGCATCCGGTTCAGGACAGGCACGCGCATTGAGCGGCGCGCAACTGCTACGCGCCCAATACAACTACTCTCCAATAACTTCGTGGTGACGGAGGCAAACCATTGGGACATACCCGTTACGGTCCGCTACTACCTGAACGGTCCTCGCCAGAGGGCCCGACCATTCATTTCCGGAGGCGCCGCCATGAGAATGGTCCGCAACGCGAAGGCCACCCGGGAGATCGGCAATCTAGATGGCGGCGACAGCGAGTTCTTGGATATCACTCCCGACGTGGCGTCCGACAGGGCGTTGGGCTTGGTCGGCGGCCTGGGCTTTGAGCTGATCGACGACATCAAACTGAAGGTGAGTGTCGAAGGACGCTACATGCGCTGGCAGGAAAAGAGCTTCGAAATGGGCTTGGCCAACACATTGCGCAACCACGTCGAAATCATGGTCGGCCTGTCCTTCTAGGCTTGGCGACCGGCTCCTGAATTCTTTCCGGCGCCTCGATCATCGATGCGTCCAATGGACCCGCTGCTACCATCGCGGAAGATGCCAAACCGCCTCGCGAAGGAAACCAGCCCCTATCTTCTCCAGCACTCCGAGAACCCGGTCGACTGGTTCCCGTGGTGCGAGGAAGCCCTGGCCCTGGCGCGTCGCCAAAACAAGCTGATCTTCCTGAGCATCGGTTACGCGGCCTGTCACTGGTGCCACGTGATGGAGCACGAGTCGTTCGAGGATGAGTCTGTGGCCGAGGTGCTCAACAGGGACTTTGTGTCAATCAAGGTGGACCGCGAGGAGCGGCCCGACCTCGACGAGATCTATATGGCCGCTACCATGCTCTTTTCAGGGGGCCACGGGGGCTGGCCCATGAGCGTGTTCCTGGCGCCCGACCTCAAGCCCGTCTTCGCCGGCACCTACTTCCCGAAGGACGACGCCTACGGGCGGCCCGGCTTCAAGACGTTGCTCGGCTTTCTGCAGCGGAAGTGGAGCTTGGAAGAGACGGCCCTGCTGCGCGATGCGGGCAAGGTCGTCGAGGCGCTGCGCCGCATGCAGGAACCTGCGGGACAGGCCGATCTTCCCGGTCCCGACCATATAGCCGAGGCAGCGGGCACGCTTTATCGGGCGTTTGACTACTCGCGTGGCGGGTTGGCGAGCGGCGGTAACAAGTTCCCGCAGAGCCTCTCGCTCGAATTGCTCCTACGGGCCCATCGGGCAACTGGCGAGGAACGCTACCGCGGTGCCGTCGAGCTCACACTTGAGCGTATTTCGCTCGGAGGCATTTACGACCACTTGGGAGGCGGCTTGCACCGCTATGCCACCGACCCGGATTGGCTTGTCCCGCACTTCGAAAAGATGCTGTATGACCAAGCGCTGGTGACGTCGGCGCTAGTCGAGGCTTGGCAAGCTGCTAGCGATGCGGGGAAGAAGCGGTTGTTCGCAAGCCGGATTCGAGGAATTTGCGACTACGTGCTGCGTGACCTGAGCAGTCCGGACGGAGCGTTCTACTCCAGTGAGGACGCGGACAGCGAAGGACAGGAAGGCAAGCACTATATCTGGACTCGCGAGGAAATTGATCAGGCACTTGGCACTGAAGACGCACGCCTGTTCGCTTCCCACTACGACGTCTCAGAACACGGCAATTGGTTGCATCCAGGGGACCAGCACGTGCCGAGCGGGCCGAAGAATGTTCTACATGTCGTACGCCCCGCCGACGTGCTCGCTAAGCTTGACGGCACCTCCACGGAGGAGGTTGAGGAAAGTTTGGCTCGCTCGCGTGCGCGGTTGCTCGACCTGCGAGGAGGCCGGCCGCGACCCGCCCTGGACGACAAGGTGCTGACTGGCTGGAACGGGCTGATGATCGCGGCCCTGGCCCAGGCGGCCACAGTGCTCGATGAACCCTCTTACGGGGAAGCCGCGGCTCGAGCGGCGGACTTCCTGCTCCGCGAGGTGTGTCGTGACGGCCGCTTGCTCGCGACGTTTGGCAAGGGGCAGGCGCGCTTGAAGGCCTACAGCACCGACTACGCGTTCCTCGCCGAGGGACTGGTTGCGATCTACCAATGGAACGCCGACCCTCGCTACCTCCGCGAGGCCGAGAAACTGGTCGACACCGTCGTGGAACACTATTGGGACGATGCCGGCGGGGGGGTGTTCCTCACCGCGGCCGATCACGAAGAACTGCTCGTGCGTTGCAAGACTGTCCAGGACGGAGCCACCCCGTCGGCGAATTCCGTGATGGCTCTGACGTTGCAGAAGCTTGCTGTCCTGCTCGGGCGCCAAGACTACCGCGAGAAAGCAGGAGCTATCTTGCGGACATTTGTTGATTCCTCGTCGCGGTCGGTGTTTCAGCAAGAGCGACTGCTGAGTGCTCTAGACGCATGGCATCGCGGCTGGGACGAGATCGCCATCATCGGCCCGCAGAGCGATCCGCGGACGCAGGCGCTGCTGGCAAGGGTGCATTCAGAATTCCGTCCCAATAAAGTGATTGCGTTCGCGGACGGACTCGACAGCGCTCACGCAGATGGACTGCCCCTTCTTCGTGGGCGAGGCATGATCGACGGCAAGCCGGCCGCTTATGTCTGCAGAGACTACGCTTGCGAGCGGCCCGTGACGGAGCCCGAAGAGCTATTCGTAACGCCATGACGGGAAACGGTCCATCCGGTGAACGGACGATGCCCCGGGGTGATCGCGGCCTCTCGACTGGCAGCGCTTCGGACGCTAGCGGCGGTCTGGTTGTCCGCCCGGCCCGGCCCGGCGAGATGCCCGGCATCCGGGAATTGATCCGGATCTATCCAGACGAACTCATCCAGTCCGACCTGCCCCGGGTCCAATCGTTTTTGGTTGCCGAGCGCCGCGGCGAGATTGTCGGCTGCTGCGCTCTCCAGGTGTACTCGAAGAGACTTGCCGAAGTGCGGAGCCTCGCCGTGCATCCCGACCATCGCGGGCAGGGAATCGCCGGGCGGCTGGTCGACGCCTGCAGGCAACGAGGGCGAGAGCGTGGCGTCCGCCAGCTACTCGCTGTCACGAGCGAGCCGGAATTCTTCGAGGGGCGCGGCTTCACCGTTCATGCGGGGTGGAAGACGGCAGTGTTCGACGACCTCGGCCCGGTTGATTGAGTCGTCGCCAAGGTCGTTGGCTCCCGCCCAGAGGACAATAGTCTGTGCCACGATAAGCAGAGGGGCCGAGCGGATGCCGAGCCCCGGCAGCGTCAATGAATTGGAATCGGTACACACTGGGCGGAGGTCTGCTTGGCGGACTGATCGTCGCCGGTGCATTCATTGCCTACAACTGGGGCGCGACGCCTCGCCTGAGCGGTGAAATCACTCAAGTGAGAACCTTGGGCATGGATGACTCGAGTTCGGTTGCGATCGTCAACATTGAAGCCACCAACAACTCGAACTACGAGCTGTCGATCAATTACCGGCAAGTTGACGTCATCGATTCCGAGGGCAGTCTTCTCGAGGGGCGGATCCTGAGCGTGTTCGACATCCAGCAGCTGTTCAAGTACTATCCGGCGCTGGGAGGGATGGGCGACGAGCCGTTGGTCGACGACCGGCAGCTAGCGTCAGGGGAGTCCGTTCGAGGGCTGGTGGCGGCCCGATTCGAAATCCCTAAGCACGAACTGGACTTGCACAAGGAACTCATCTTTCGCACCATGGACAATCGGCGGCGCCCGACGGAACTCCACCTAGCCGCCGATTGATTTCGCAAGCAGTGTTTAGCGACAGTCTCCTCAACCACCTCGAGAGTCCCAGGAACGTGGGTACCCTCGAACCTCCTGCCGTGACCATTCGGGTTGAGAATCCGATCTGCGGGGACATCATGACTCTGTCGGCGGCGGTGTCAGGCTGCGTGATTTCAGATGTGCGCTTCAAGGTGCGCGGATGCACCGCGTCCATCGCGGCTGGCTCGGCTCTGACGGAACTCCTGCTTGGGCGCCAAATCAGCGACCTAAGCGCAATTCGCCCCGAGACCGTGGAGGCCGCCCTTGATGGCCTGCCCAACGAGTCGAAGCATGCGGCGAGACTGGCAAGCGACGCCGCCGTCGCCCTCGGCAGGCGCCTGTCTTCCGGCTAGGCGCGAACCAACCCCCGTCAGCCTCAAGCGGGCGTCCGCCGGTCGCGGAAAATCGCCAGGAAGAGTGCCAGCACGATGGCGGACAGTGCTGCCGGGAGTGCCCAGATCAGCTGCCAGTCGATGAGGCCCTGAGCCCGCTCAAGCTTGTCTGCCTGCTGGTCGCGGAGCGCCTGGATTGCTTCACCGCTTCCACCACTCACTTCCAGGGCAGCGATCTCGGCTCCCAGTTCCTGCACTTCGGCGCTCAGGGTTCTCGATTCCGCAGGGGTGTTGTACTCCTCCCACACTCCCGCAACAAGGGCACCGATCAGCATCCCCAGACCAAGGGTGAACAGCACCAGCATCCCCTGCGCCTGCGCGCGGATCTCCTTTCTGGCGGCCATGTCGGTGTAGATCTGCCCGGTAACGAACAGGAAGTCGTAGCAAATCCCGTGCAGCACGATGCCGCCGTACATCATCCAGATGATGGCGTCGGGCGTCCCCAGGGCGAACAAGGCGTAGCGCAGCACCCAAGCCAGCATGCCGACAGCCAGCATCCACTTCACGCCGAGCCTGCGGAAGAACAGCGGCATGAGCAGCATGAAGAGAATTTCGGAGACCTGGCCGTAGCTCATCGCCTGCGTGACGTCCGCAATGCCCGCGAGGCTGACAGCCTTGGCGGCCAACTGGAAGTAGAAAGCAAGGGGAATACAGATGAGGAACGTGCTCAGGATGAAAATTGCGAAGGAAGGCTTGCGGAACAATTCGAACGCATCCGCCCCGACCAGTTCTCGCCAAGAGGTGCTCTTGCCCCGGGATGGAGGCGGTGTGTGCGGCAGGGTCAAGCAGTAAAGGCCCATCAACACTCCGGCAGCGCCCGTGAGCTGAAACATCTCGAGCCGATCGCCCCACCCGATCCAAGCGAGTGAGAAACCGGCAACGATCCACCCGATCGTGCCGAACACGCGGATCAAGGGGAACTCTTTCTGCGAGTCAGTGACGTGATGCAAAGCCAGGGAGTTGGTTAATGCCAGCGTCGGGAAGTAGCACAGGGTGTGCGCCAAGAAGATGAGGTTGAGCGAAGTCGGAGACGCTGGCGCGGCCGGGTCCATCTGCGATGCTGCGAGAAGCATGAATCCGCCGCCGAGGATATGGAGTACACAGAGGATCCTCTCGGTCGAGAAGAAGCGGTCCGCGATCATGCCTACAAAGAAGGGCGACACGATGCACGCGAGCGGCCCCACCGCATAGGTCCAGCCGAGGTCGCTTCCGCTGAAACCGATCTTGACCAGGTACAGCGGTGCGCCGACGTACCACGCCCCCCAGACAAAGAACTGGAGGAACATCATCGCGCCGAGGCGCGAACCGGTTGTGCCGATCATCGCCCTATCGTACAGACTTGCACTAAGATGAGCCCCATGGCCGGTGTGCGGCAGCCATCCAGGAAGCTGGAGGCTGAAGCGTTGTACGCCTACGCTCTGCGCGCGCTCGGACGCCGTGCGCTCACCGTAGCGGAGCTCGAAGCCAGGTTATTGAGCCGCTGTATCGACGAGGAAGATGTTTCACCGGTGGTGCAACGGCTCCGCGACGATGGCTACCTGGACGATGAACAGGTCGCTGAGTCGCATTCGGCGTTCCGCCGGGAGTACGCCTTGCTTGGCCAGAAACGGGTCCAGGGCGAGTTGCGTCGTCGAGGCGTGAGCGAGGCGACCGCGGAAAAGGCAGTGGCTGCCGCCTACGACGAACTAGACGAAGCCGTTCTCGCCAGGGAGCACCTTCGTCGCAAGCTGGGCGCCCCGCTGGACCAAGCCCGCATTGCCGACCGGAAAGAGTTGGCCCGCCTTTACCGCTCCCTAGTCCGGGCAGGCTTTCAGCCTCCGGCCATCGCCGACGCGCTACGGCGTGTCGCTTCTGACCCAGAATGGCTGGAGGCACTTGCAGATGCGAGCGTCTCCGATTGCGGGGACGCTTGAAACATCGCGGCCGTCAGGGCTTTCGGAGGTTCGGCGGATCTCAAGGCAAATGAGTGGCCAGTTGCCACAAGACGCTGCCCCGGAATGTCGAAGACGGGCTCGGATGCATCCACCAGACCCGCTCACTGATCCAGTCCGCTCGTGACCACAGTCCTCGGGCGGCGCCGGCACAGGCCGCTCTTTCGCGTGGGACCAGCCTGCTGACGACTTCGGCTGATTGTCAGGTTTGCCTACGGCTGATCGTCAGTTTGAAGCGGGCCGGTTGGTGGCTGGACTTCGTCTCAGACGCGCCGAGTTCGTTAGTCACTATTGACGGCGAGAGGTCCACGATCCCCCAGGGTCTCGTTCGAGAATGGAACACCGTCGTCGATCCGGAGTCGGCAACTCCGCTACGGTCCGGCTGTCGCAAATCCGGGCTAGAGCCGGAATCTTGCGCCAGTTCGGGTAGAGCCATGCGACGAAGCGAAGCGCGAATCGCCTGCTGTGCGCACGCTTTCTTGGCCAAGTGGTTCCGGAGCCTTCGAGAATGCTGCACAAGTCTTGCCTGGTCGGCTATGTTTCGAGTTGGAAACTCACGAGAGATGCAGCGGCACGGAGTTTTCGTTGCGTGGCCAAGCACCGACTTCCCGACTCAGGTCGACGACAATCTCGGTGATAGGGGCGTCGACGATGCCCCGATTGGCCTCCAGCGTGAATCGCCGGCGCGAACGCTGTAGTTTGGAGTAAGCGTGCTAGTTGCCGGCATCATGAGCGGTACCTCCGTTGACGCCATCGATGTCGCTGTCGTTGACGTTACTGGCGAGGGGCTCGGGCTGGACATCGAAGTCGTGGGATTCCACGAGACCCCGTTTCCGGCGGGTGTACGGGAGGAAGTGCTCAAGGTCTGCGACGGAATGGCTTCGGCAGCCCGGATCAGCCAGCTCAACTTCCTTCTTGGGGAAATCTTCGCGGGGGCGCTCAGAGAAGCGTGCGAGCACACTGGCGTGTCCATGGAGCGTCTGGAACTCGTGGGCTCGCATGGTCAGACGATTCACCACCAAGCCGATCCGGCTCCCCTGTGTGGGTTCCAAGTGGCCAGTACTCTACAGATCGGTGAGCCCGCGTGTATCGCACGCTCTGCCGGCGTTCCGGTAGTCGCTAACTTCCGAGTCGCCGACGTTGCCGCCGGGGGGCACGGCGCCCCGCTGGTGCCGTTCGTGGACTACCTCTTGTTTCGCCACGACACAGTAAATCGCGTAGCTCTGAATATTGGCGGAATCGCGAATCTGACCGCGATCCCTGCCGGAGCGAGTCCTTTGGCGGTTATAGCGTTCGACACGGGACCGGGCAACATGGTCATCGATTTCTTGGTCGACGCGCTCACGTGCGGAAAAGCACGCTTTGACCGAGACGGGCAGATGGCGATGGAAGGCGAGGCCGACGAAGGCCTCCTTGCGGAGTTGTTGAAGGACCCGTACTACGACCGCCCCGCTCCCAAGAGCACGGGAAGGGAACACTACGGTTCCGCGTTCGCCAAGAGGTTGCTGGCCCGAGGTCTGTCCGCGCAGTCCCTGATTGCGACCGCTGCCGAGCTCACGGCCCGCACGATCCTGCTGGGACTGGAGCGCCTGGTGCTATCCAGGATGCCAGTCGATGAATTGGTCGTTTCTGGTGGGGGCTTGCACAACCCGTCGATCATGCAGCCGCTGCGTGACCGCCTTCCGGGTACAAGAGTGAGGTCAACCGACGAGTTCGGAGTGGCCAGCGATGCCAAGGAGGCGGTTGCGTTTGCGGTCCTGGCCTATGAAACGTACAACGGTCGAGCTGGAAACTTGACTTCCGCGACCGGTGCTGCCGAGCCTGCAGTCCTTGGAAGTCTCACTCGACCCGTGCCGTAGGGGCCATACGAATTCCTTGCCGAGGGCCGCAGGATGAATCAGTTGTCCTGCGGAATTGCTGCATCATCGCCTGCACGCATCCGGAATGGCGCGCTGTTGACGATCCCTTCGATCAAGGCGGAGAAACGATAGTCTGCTCCTTTTAATTTCCGCTGAATCTCGTCCACTGCGGGGTTATCCTGCCGGTCGACTCCCCGCCCGAGCGCGTAGGTCAGCAACTTCTTGGTCAGCGTGCGGCTGAAGGCATCGGCCTCAGTCGCCACCAGTATCTGGCGCAGTTCGGCAGGTGACTCGAACGCGACATCGCCCGGCAGCGAGCCGGAGGTGTCGAGAGGGAGGTCTCCGTCCGTGGTGCGCCACTTGCCCACGGCGTCGTAGTTCTCGAGGCCGAATCCGATCGCGTCCATCACCAGATGGCAGGACATGCAGCCTTCATTGGATCGATGCGTCTCGAGTTGCTCGCGCAGAGTGCCACCCAGCGGGCCTTCCTGGACCTCGAGTTCGGGCACGTCTGGGGGTGGCGGAGGCGGGCTCTGGCCGAGCAGGTTGTCCAGCACCCAGAGGCCCCTGAGGACAGGAGAGGTTCGCGTGGGGTACGAAGATACGGTAAGGACGCTCGCCTGGCCCAGCAGGCCTCCGCGCCGGCCGTCGGTCAACTCCACCCGTTCGAATTCGTTTCCGGCAACTCCGGCAATGCCGTAGTGCTGCGCAAGCAAGCCGCGCATTGACGAAGCTGTGATTGCTATCCAGGAACTTCAGGATGCTCAGGTCGTCGCGCATGATGCTGTCGAAGAACAGCTGGGTCTCGCGAACCATGGCGAGCCGCAGGTTCTCGTCGAACTCCGGGAACCGCTCCGCGTCAGGCTGTGCGTGGGTGAGGTTGCGCAGTTGCAGCCACTGCCCGCCGAAGTTCGCGACAAGCGCGGTCGCCCTAGGATCGGCCAGCATGCGCCGCACGTGCTCGACCAAGCCCTCGGAAGAGCCCCGCAGTCCTGACTCGGCCGCGTCCAGCAGTTCCTCGTCTGGCATGCTGCTCCACAGGAAATACGACAACCGAGAGGACAACTCGAAGTCGTCGATGGCTCGATTCCCGTCGCCTGCGCCCGGCAAGGGGTCACGCTCTATCCGGAAGAGGAATTGCGGGGAGACCAAGATGGCCTGCAGGACTGTTTGCACCATGCCCTCGAACGTCTCCCCGCGGCGCATTGACCGGTCCGCGAGATCCGTGAGTCGTTCCATTTCGGCGTCGGTGACTGGCCGGCGGTACGCCCGGCGCGCTAGCCGTCCGAGGATCTCTTCCGCGCAGGGGTGCCAAGGCTCCTCGCCCTGGGGACGGCACGTGAAGATCTGCCGATGGCTCGCAGGAAGCGGAATTGGGTCGGCGTCGTAGGGGCCGTTGACCTCGAAGTAATCGACCCACAGCTTGCGCTGGGCGTATTCGGTGTTGGGATTCATCGGCTCGCCGGCGAAATCGATGAATCCCAGCCAGATGCTCTTCTCGCCGGGCTCGACGGTATGCGTGACGCGTTCGGTCCGATCAAAGTATTCCGCCGCTTCGACGGCTTTCGTAGCCATTCGCCGCCCGTCGATTTCCAGCGTCATGAGCCGGGGAGGAGGCGGCTCCATGTCGGGGAGGTAGCGCCCGTTGTCTTCGGATCGCTGGCGGCGGTCAGTGGCCCCAAAGGCGAATTCGTAGCGACCTCGGGCAGGGAAGTCGAATGACAGCTGGATGGAACCGTCCACGGTGAATCGGGACACCCTGCCAATCGCATCGGTGTTGGCCGCGTCGCGAGACGCTTGGATTCGGAAGCGGGTCGGCTCGGCTAGGTGCGGTCGGTCCCAAATCGCAGCGCGTGCCAGCTTGCCGGCGGAGTCGAGGTATTTCTCCATCAACAGCGGGGAGATGGACAATACATCGCCGATATTGTCGAAACCGTACCCGGAGTCATCGACCGGGAAGGCATCAGCCGGACGTAGCTTGACGCCCAGAAGGTCGCGGACAGTGTTGTTGTACTCGGCTCGGTTTAGCCGCCGGGCGGTCACGCGCCCGGGCTGCGGCTTGCGGTAGCTGTCCATGGCATCGATCCGGCTCTCGATCCAGCCGGTCACCGCTTCGAGGTCGGCTCTCGGCGGCACTGGACTTCCCGGCGGCGGCATCTTGCCTGTCCGAGTCATCCGGAGCACGTCGTCCCAGACGCCGGGGTGCCGCAGTGCTTCGGCCTCTTCGGTGAACAGATCGAACCGCAACTCGGCCATCTGGGTCCGTTCCCCGTGGCAAGCTGAGCAGTGCTCGGCCAGGAATGGCCGGACGGCCTCCTCGAACGTACCGGCCGCAACTCCCCACGGAAGCAGCAAAAGCGAAATGAGGATACGGCCTGGCACCGCCATCATTATATTTCTGGTACACGTCGGCTAGGGCGGTACCGTCCTCCGGCCGCTAACCGACACAAAGCAGATTCTCGACCGTCTCAAACGGCTCGGTTTCGGCCGAGACTTGCCGAACGCGGAGGCCTGCGCCCGAATCGACAAGGCCAAGCGAGAAGACGGAGGCCTGCTCACCGCTCAACGCCTGCTGCGCAACGCACGCACCGATGTCTCGAAACCGAAATCACCACAGCGTGCGCCGCAGACACCAAGGGCAGCCAGGTCGCGTGCCGGGTCGATGTGCACCTATCGCTCAAGCACCTGGGAACAGACCACGATTCAGCACTTGCGAGATTGTGAGCCTCAAATGCGTGTGAGAATGCTCTCTGTCAAGATCGTAGAGACGCGCTCTGCTGTGGGAGAAAAGGTTGATCGACTTCAAATCTGGGCCATGTGCCGAGACACGTGAAGTTGCGGGCTGTCTCAATGTCGATCTCGACTCCAACGGACACGTCGTTGGTCTTGACATTGACAATGCTGCCAAACTCCTTGACCTTTCCACACTGGAGACAGAGGCGCTGCCCGTGCGCGCTTATAAGGTGGGCTGACGGATGGCTGAGTACACCGCGCGCGCCCGATTGCCAAACCGGGAAGAGGGCGGGAAAGAGCGCTGTCCACGCCCCAGAGACTCTCTCAGGCGAGGTTGTCGCTGAGAATGTCGAACACCTGACGAAGCATTCTTGGCTGAGTTGACATTGATGCTGTAGAGGTGGCTGAGTGTCCCAACGATCCACCGTTGGCGCCCAGCCGATGCTGCTGTTCGATGCTCCGAGGCCCTTTGGCATGTTTCTGGCGGCTCTGCGAGCCCCAAGTGAAGGAGCCCGCACCGGGTTGATAGCCTAGTAAATCGGGATGGAAAAACTACTTGTTGCGAATCGGGGCGAGATTGCGATCCGCATTTTGCGGGCCGCGACCGAGCTCGGTCTACGCACGGCGACGATCTACTCGCACGAAGATCGCCTCAGCCTGCATCGATTCAAGGCTGACGAGGCCTATGAGGTGGGAGATGCGAAGGGGCCTGTCGCCGCCTATCTCGACATTGATGGCATTGTCGCTCTGGCCAAGGATCGCGACGTCGACGCCATCCACCCGGGTTACGGCTTCCTTTCCGAAAACAGTGGCCTAGCCAAGGCTTGCGCCGACGCCGGAATCGCTTTCGTGGGCCCAACGGCCGAACTGCTTGACATGCTCGGCGACAAGACCAGCGCCCGCCAACTGGCGAGTCGCGCCGACGTCCCCGTCGTGCCCGGTACTGATGTTGTGACTGGCGATCCCGGCCGGGTCCGGCGGGCTGCCAGGTCCATTGGCTTCCCGCTAATCGTGAAGGCCTCGTTTGGTGGAGGCGGTCGCGGGATGCGTGTCGTCCGATCTGAAGAGGAGCTACTTGAGCGGGTTGACGAAGCGAGCAGCGAGGCGCAGCGTTCATTCGGCGACGGCTCGGTCTTTCTGGAGCGTTACATCGGGAGGGCGCGGCACATTGAGGTGCAGATCCTGGCAGACGCCCACGGATCGATCGTGCACTTGTGGGAACGCGACTGCTCGGTGCAGCGCCGCCACCAGAAGGTCGTCGAACTTGCCCCGGCTGCCAATCTTCCCGGCGACTTGCGCGATTCGATCTGCGATGCAGCGATCAGGGTAGCCCGCGCCGCGGGTTACCTCAACGCCGGGACCGTGGAATTTCTAGTGGACGCCGACACCGCGGAATGGTACTTCATCGAGGTCAATCCCCGAATTCAGGTCGAACACACTGTCACCGAGATGATCACGGGCATCGATATCGTGAGATCTCAGATCCTCGTCGCGCAGGGGTGCCGCCTGCACGAGGAGCCGCTAGCGATCCCGCCACAAGATCAAGTCCAGCGGCGGGGGTTCGCCATCCAGTGCCGCATTACGACGGAGGATCCATCGGACGGGTTCTCGCCCGACTACGGACGCTTGCAGGCCTATCGCACGGCGGCCGGATTGGGCATCCGGCTCGATGGCGCGGCGTATTCCGGAGCCGTGCTTAGCCCTTTCTACGACTCGCTTCTCACCAAGCTGACCGCCTGGGACAACACGCTTCGTGGTGCCTGTGTGCGTGCCGACCGTGCCTTGCGGGAGTTTCGTATTCGCGGCGTCAAGACGAACATCAGGTTCTTGCAAAACGTTGTGAACCACCCGACGTTCCAGGCCGGGGGTGTGACGACGGGGTTCTTGGAAGCGACGCCGGAGCTGTTCAAGTTCCAGCCGACGCGGGACCGTGCGAATCGCTTGCTCGCTTACATCGGCGACGTGATCGTCAACGGAAACCCGACGGTCTCGGGCACGGACCGCCCCAGGAACCTGGAACCGCCGCCCGCAGTACCGTATGACCGGGGTACCAAGGCGCCGCCAGGAACCCGGCAACGGTTGCTCGAACTCGGACCGGAGCGATTCTGCGAGTGGGTCCGGGAACAGAAGCCTTTGCTGATCACGGACACGACCTTCCGTGATGCACATCAGTCGTTGCTCGCGACCCGCGTGCGTACGCACGACCTGCTTGTCACTGCTCCGGCCGTCGCGAGGAGTCTCCCCAGCCTCTTCAGCCTGGAAATGTGGGGCGGTGCGACGTTTGATTCCGCGCTTCGATTTCTCTACGAAGATCCATGGGAGCGACTCAGGCTCATGAGGCAAGCGGTTCCGAACATCTGCTTCCAGATGCTCCTGCGCGCCTCCAATGCGGTTGGCTACACGAGCTATCCGGACAACGTAGTACGTGAGTTCACAATCGAAGCAGCCCGGCAGGGAATCGATGTGTTTCGAATCTTCGATTCGCTCAATGACGTGAACAACATGGGTGTTGCCATGGACGCCGTCCAGGGCACGGGAGCGATCTGCGAGCCCGCGATCTGCTACACCGGAGACATTCTTGATCCGAGTCGCCCGAAGTACAGCCTGAACTACTATCTCGACCTGGCAGCCAAGCTCAGAGAGATGGGAGCGCACATGCTTGGTATCAAGGACATGGCCGGACTGTGTCGGCCGTACGCCGGATTCCAGCTCGTCAAGGTTTTGCGCGAGGAACTGGGTTTGCCGGTCCACTTCCACACGCACGACTCCAGCGGACTCAACGCGGCTACGCTGCTCAAGGCATCGGAAGCAGGGGTCGATGTAGTTGATGCTGCCGTGGCTGCGCTATCGGGCTCTACGAGCCAGCCCAATCTCAACACCTTGGTGGGCACACTCAAGGGCACCGATCGCGACACGCTTCTCGACGAAGATGCGCTTGGCGGTTTCTCGCTGTATTGGGAAACCGTTCGAACGTACTACCTTCCGTTCGACAATGCGCCGAGGGCAGGCAGCGCGCGGCTCTACACGCACGAGATACCCGGTGGCCAATTCACGAATCTCCAGCAGCAAGCCGCTGCGATGGGTCTCGGGCAACGCTGGCGGGAAGTTGAGCAGATGTATGCCGACGTGAACCAGCTATTGGGAGATATCGTCAAGGTCACTCCTTCGAGCAAGGTCGTGGGGGACCTTGCGCTGTTCTTGCTTGCCAAGGGCATGACCTGTGGCGAGGTTCGCAAGCTGCCGCCGAATCATAACGTGGGCTTTCCAGATTCTGTGGTCGACATGATGCGCGGATCGCTGGGCGAGCCTCCCGGTGGATGGCCCGAGGAGATCCGCGAGATTCTGCTATGCCGCAAGAAGCCCATCGAGGGACGGGCAGGAGAGAAGCTGCCCGCGGCTGACATTGACGACGCTGCTGCAACGGCCTCGAAGCTCCTCGGCCGCAAGGCGACGAAGTGTGACGCGCTGAGCAATCTGCTGTATCCCGACGTCTTCGCAAAGTACGCTGAGACGCGCCGCAAATACGCCGACGTCGGGGTGCTGCCGACGCCGGTGTTCTTCTATGGCTTGGAGGAAGGCGAGGAGTGCTCGGTCGATATTGAGCCCGGCAAGCGCTTGATTGTCAAGTTCCTCACTTGCGGAGACGCCCGGCCGGACGGAACCCGCATGGTGTTCTTCGAACTGAACGGAGCGCCACGGCAAGTGCGCATTCGCGACCGTTCGCTCCAAGCGGACAGGCCAGCGGCACGCAAGGCGGCCAGCGGCAACCCCGACCACATTGGAGCACCGACTCCGGGATTGGTCACAGCGGTCTTCGTTGCCGTGGGCGATGAGGTCGAGCCCAACGCGAAGTTGCTCACGCTCGAGGCGATGAAGATGCAAAGTACGATCTACGCGCCCGACGCAGGCAAGGTCAAGGAGATCCTGGTCGAGGCTGGCAGCCAAGTGCAGTCTAAGGATCTCTTGCTGGTCATGGAGTCATAGCCGCGTGTCCCAGAAGCCATCGCGCTTCACCATCGCGGCGTGGCTATTCTTCGCCTATCTGATCGCCGTCATCCTGTTCGGCGCATGGGTGCGAATCAGCCATTCCGGAGCTGGCTGCGGCAGCAATTGGCCGACGTGTGGCGGGGAAGTCATCCCGACGGCCCCGTCGGCCGCGACGCTGATCGAGTTCATTCACCGGGTGTCGAGCGGCTTCTGCGGCATCTTCGGCTTGGCCATGCTTGCTTGGTCCTGGGTGCGTTTCGGATCCGGTGCCGTCACACGAGCCGCGGCACTCACCTTGGTATTCATCGTGTTCGAGGGCGCGATCGGAGCGGGATTGGTTTTGGGTGAGTTGGTGGCCGACGACGATTCTGTCGCAAGGGCGGTCTTGATTGCCCTGCACCTGAGCAATACGCTTGCCCTGACTGCATTTGCAGCGCTAACTGCCTGGCGTTCGGGCGTCCCGGACGGATCCAGATTCCTTGGTCAACGCCGGATAGCGTTCTCGGGTGGCCTGGCCTTGGTCGTGGCGACTGCGATGACCGGAGCTGTCACCGCCTTAGGCGACACGCTGTTCCCAAGGGAAGTCGCGGTTTCATCGGAATTGTTTGCCGAGATCGGCGGTGACCTGTCGGTAAGCAACCATTTCTTGGTCAGGCTGCGGGTGGTGCACCCTGCGCTGGCGATTATTGCCGCTGGCTATCTGATGTGGCTGCTCCATGGGTTGGCTGAACACAATCAGTGGGCCCGGATCGCGATGTATCTGACTGCTGTCCAAGTCGCGCTCGGCTTCTTCAACATTGGCTTGTCTGCACCGCCGTGGTTGCAGATCCTGCACCTGCTTGCCGCCCAAGGCCTTTGGATGGCTTTGATCCTGGCCTGCGTTTCCATTGATCGGAGCGCGGAGAGAGGCCAGCCGGGCCAACCCTAGTTCCCGCGGTTGGTAAGCAACGGATGTGCGACGCGGGTTTTCGGCCTCGGCGGGCAGTGGCCCGTGCCGACTCGGCCGAGCCCGAAAGAGCCCAAGGTTGCGCGCGATGTTCCGATGCCACCCGGGTAGCGGAGGCGGCGCGAGGTTACACCGTCGTGCGAAAAAACTTCGGAAAACTTGGATCGGCTGTTGACAGGCCTATTTCTGCGCACCTACAATGCCAGCGGTGGGCGGTACAGTTGTCGCCGGTAGAAGTATTGACAATTCCTGCAGATGTGCAGGAATTGATTTGTTAATTGGTATTTCAGGCACTTCGATCGCTACGAGTCCACCCACAACGGGGAACGCCATGAATCACATTTCAAAACACCCGATCCAGTCCGTTGCGGCTTGGATCGTCTTGCTATTTCTGCCAGCGCTGGCGTGGGGCCAGGGAGCGGGTGGAACCATCAACGGCACGGTGACTGATTCCACGGGGGCCGTGATTCCCGGGGCCAAGATCGAGATCACCAATATCGAAACTGGTGCTGTGACGACCACAGAAACAGGCGTAAACGGTGTGTACTACGTGCCGAACTTACCCGTCGGTCAATACAACATCGCTGCGGAGTCCGATGGATTCAAGCGTTCCGAGGTCGCCAATATCCGCTTGAACGTCGCGTCGGAGATCCAGCAGTCTTTCTTACTGGAGATCGGCGCCGTCACCGAGGTTGTCGAGGTGAGCGCCGAGCAGGTACAAGTCCAGACAACATCGGGCTCTGTCGGATCCGCGGTACAGATCGAGCAGATGATCGAACTGCCACTTGCCGGAAGGAATATCTTCAATCTCGTGAACTTGGTGCCTGGCGCCTATAAGAGGGGTGGCGCCATTTCCATCGGTGGCGGCCGCTCATCATCCGCGGGGTCCTTCATCGACGGAGTCAATAACACGCGGGGTGGATTGGGTGTCCAGAACATCGAGATGATTCCCCCGATCGACTCGATGCAGGAGTTCAAGGTGGAAGTGAACTCGATGGGGGCCGAGTACGGGCGAAGCTCCGCCGGCGTTGTGCAGGCCGTGACCAGGAGCGGCACGAACGAGTTTCACGGCAGCCTGTACTGGTTCACGCGCAACGATGTTTTCGATGCCTACAGCTGGCGCAAGACACTCGACGCCGATGGCAACCCGGTCAAGACGAAACTGCGTCGGAACAACGGGGGATCCTCGATTGGCGGGCCCATCGTCAAGAACAGGACGTTCTTCTTCTTCAACCCCGACATGCTGTTCAATCCGCGGACCATTCAGCGTCAGCGCAGCGTCGGCGATCCCCGTTGGCGGGCTGGTGATTTTTCTACAGCGAACCGCAGCACCAACGCCGGGCCTGTTCCCGTCTACGCCTGGGATCCTAGGACGCGGACAGCGGGCACGGAGATTCAACCCCGGCTGATGCAGCGGTTTCCGAACAACCAGATTCCGGCCAGCCGCTTTGACCCGGTTGCCGTGAAGGTTCTCAGCTACATTCCGGAACCGACCCCCGGCCGCGTGCCGACCAATGCCAACAACCTCGCTGGCAACTGGGTCCAGAACGTCGGTGCCAACACGACACGGTGGTACTACACCGGCAAGGTGGAGCATGTATTCACCGAGAAGTGGCGCACCTCGCTGCGAGCAATCGTTAGCACGAACAGAGTGGACAACGAGTACTCCGAAGGCTACGGCCCGGCCGACCTGAACGGAGCGTTGAACTCGCAGAACCGTAATAACTGGGGCCTGACCAACACATACACGTTCGGCCCGCAGTTCTTCGTGTCAACGATCTTCGGATTCAACCGCGTCTTTATCGATAACTATCAGGGAGACTGCTGCGACACGAATTACGCGGAGTTGCTGGGCATACCCGGCTTGGAGAAGGGGGGAGAGGCTTTTCCGCGCATCAACTTCAGCAGCCGGGTTCCCATGACCGCTGTTGGAGGCGGATACGCACACCGTATCGCGGCATTCACGAACTACGATTGGGAGGCGAATTTTACCAAGATCCAAGGCAACCACACATTCAAGTTCGGCGGGAAATACACGTCCTACCAGGGCAACGAGACCGCCAGGCAGACTCCCTCGGGAAACTGGCGTTCGAACGGGTGGTTCACTAGGAACCACCGGGCAGGCGGGAATGGCAGTGCCAATACGGGCATCGGCATGGCCGATTTTCTGCTAGGCCGTGCACGAACTGTCACCACTCGGATATCAAACTCGCTTGGCAAGCGCATCAAGTACTGGTCTGGGCACTTCCAGGATGACTGGAGGGTGACGCCTAGGCTAACGCTAAACATCGGTGTCCGCTACGAGACCGAGACTCCGATCTACGAAGTAGCTGGCCGCATGAACGGATTCTGCGCGTACTGCCCGCACCCGCTAGCTGGCCAGAACGGCATCCCGGAGAACGCGATCGGAAGGGTGTTGTTCCCGAACCGGGATGGCACGGGCAAATACCTCTGGAACTGGGACTGGAACAACATCGCCCCAAGGTTTGGTTTCGCCTACCGCTTGCGAGAGGATGCCTCGATGGTGCTGCGAGGCGGCTTCGGGATTTTCTACGGCAATCCGTACGACCGCAATTCGATCCAGCCCGGCCGTGCTGGGTTTGATCTTATTTTCCGTCGTCTCAACTCCTTGGTCCACTACAGCGAAGGCGTCCCCGCCGGAGCCTTGGATGATATCTCGGACGAGGATTTGAATGGCGGATTCGGTTCGGTCGGGACGAGGTTTCCGACTTCGACGATTCAGTATTGGGACCAAGCCCGCGAATTGCCGTATTCTCAAAACTTCAACCTGACGCTGCAGACGCGCTGGAAGAACACCCTCTGGGAGTTTGCAGTCCTTGGAAACTTGGCGCGCCACCAAGCCTTCGCCAACATCAACATCAACCAGATTCACCCTGACAACCTGGCAGCTGCGAACGCTCCTGGCGTGAATGCAGCGACAAGAGAGAGGCTTTACCTGCCTTGGGTGGCTTGGGAAGGCACGGGAGATCAGATACAGCTGTTCTCGCCGAACTGGGGAATTTCGAACTACTGGGCCGGGACATTCAAGTCGGAGAAGCGGTTCCAGAACGGCCTTGGGTGGACGATTGCGTACACCCACACGCAGTGGATCGACAACATCCGTTTCATCGGCGCTGGCTCTTGGGGGACCAACCAAATTGTCCAGACTATCTATGACCTGAGGAACGAGAGGTCGAGTTCCGGCGGCCGCATTCCTCACCGCTTGGTCTATGCTCCAATTCTCGATGTTCCGTTTGGACGCGGTCGCCGGTGGGGCAAGAGCTGGGGGAAGGTGCTCGACGCGATCGCTGGAGGCTGGCAGGTCTCCGGAATCAGCACCATACAAAGTGGCGGATCCATCGGCTTGACCGTGGACCAGGGCGCCCAGATCAAAGGAGACACCACGCCGGGCCATGTGCTTCGGCCCAATGTGACGGGGGAGCCCTTCGCGTCGCCCGATCAGGGCGAGCCGGCAGGGGTCCCGGGGAGCGATTCGCCGATATACGGAATCAAGTGGCTGAACTTCGATGCATTCGAGGTCCCGGCTCCGTACACGCTCGGGGACGCGTCGCGCAATCTTCCCGGAATTCGCGGGCCTTGGTGGTTCAATGCGGATCTCTTGTTAGCAAAGAACTTCTACTGGGGAGAGAACTGGCGAGCTCAGTTCCGTGCGGAGATGTTCAGCGTAACGAACACACCGATCTTCGGACCTCCGAACACATCGTTTGGAAGCGGGGCTTTCGGGCGGATCAACGGTCCCAGGGGGGGGCGTCGCGTGATGGAATTCGGCATTCGAATCACGTTCTAGCGACCCTTCCATCGCAGTCTAACCACGGGCTTCGGCACTCGCCGGGGCCCGTTTCGTAGGTGTTGTGCCGCCCTGGACTCAGGATGGAATTCGACAAATCTGACGCTGGCTTGAGGTCTGGGGTCGTGGCGAATCGGAAGAGCTGGCACATGGGCCAAGAATGCGTCAATGGTAGTGGCTCGACAACAACAGCCCTTTCCGGTTGTCAGAGTGCCGAAGTCCTCAGAACATGGCTTAAACCTGTCCCGACCTTACCGTGCGGTCTTGCCTCCGCGCTGGCCAGTTCGGAGGATGGCGTGCCTATACTGGTCTGAAGAGCGTCATGGCATCACATCCAAGTGCTGGATCCCGCACATCGCCGGATCCGAAAGAACCGGGATTCCGAATTGCCGATTACGTCAGTACGATCGAGAATGGCCGGAACGAAATCGAGCGATTTCGAATGATTGTTTGCGATCTGCCCCGGCGATTCCACGCGGCCTCGCGTCCGATTCAAGAATGTTCGCTCACGGATCCACCGAGTTTGACTGGAACGAAATGGGACGCGCTGCTGGCGGCCATGGCGGAGCATTTGGCGATTCTCCACGATCATGAGATCCCGGCTTGGTGCGATGAGCCGGAGCGCTTTCTGAGGCTCCCGTGGGTTCCTCTGGGAGAACTTCTTCCCGGCATTTGCGCGAGCGCCTATATTGATACCCCGGCTTCGTTTGTGCGGCACGGGGCATTGGTTGAACCTAGCTTGGATCGCAGGGGAGGGGAACGCGAATATGGATTCCTTGTCCGGGGCTGAGATTCGCGAAGCGCTGGAAGAGCTCTCCGATGAGCTGAAACGGAACCGAGTCAAGGGGCGCTTGTACCTAGCCGGTGGCGCTGCAATCGCGCTGGCATTCCGCGACAGCCGCCGGACCTATGACCTAGACGCGCTCATTCTCGAAGGCCACGGACCCGTGACTGAGGCCGCGCGGCGGGTCGGGCGCAAGCGTGGCTGGCCGGATAGATGGTTGAACGAAGAGGCTACGTCGTTTCCTCCGAAAAGCCCCGATCACCGAGCGCAAACGGTGTTCGGCTCATCGCATCTGGTCGTGACAGCGGCTTCGGCCGAGCACTTGCTGGCGATGAAGGTCCGGGCCGGCCGCCTGCAAGCCTTACCCGACGTTGAGATTCTTGCGGATTCGCTCGGGATTCAATCGGTAGCCCGGGTTCTTGAAGTTCATGACGAGGTTTCCCCCCGGAACCCCGTTCCAGCTGGAGCGAGAGAGCGAGTCGAGCATTTTCTCGCCAATCGCTGGCAAGACGATAGTTCGCTTGATCGCGACGCGAGGGACCAGCCTTCGTGCTGAGGGCAGGGGATGCCGGTGACCGCGCGAACTCGCCCGCAGTGGACCTAGCCACCTAACCCGCACGTACTGGCCGTAGACCCAGGCCGGACCGCTTGTTCCACAGTTGCGCCAGTCGCCGCAGGTCAGCGCGGCTGGGTCCGCGCAATGTGCTTGCTGCTTGCCCGCGGACAAGCCAATTCAAGGTGTCGAGTCGCCATCGCTCGGGTAACCCGATCGCGGACATCGCCTCCCACTCGCTGCTGCGTGACGGCGAGAACTCGTTATGTCGTTACAATCGGTTGAAGAAATGCGACGAATTGCCTTTGCCCTCACGGCATTGCTCCCGCTCGGCTGTCAGTTTTCCGAACCTGTATTGGAAGGCCCCTACCAGGTGCCGCCCGGATTCGTCGTCGAACCCGTTGCCGATGCCGATCAGGTCGGGTCCCTGATTCAAGTCACGTTCGATGCCCAAGGGCATCCCGTTGTCTCCAAGGAACGCAGCCACCCGACCCGGCTGCTCGACGAGGATGGCGACGGCTTCTTTGAATCGGAGCAGGTCGTGAGCGACCAGGTCGAGAATTGCCAGGGCATTTGGTTTGACGGCCCCACGCTATATGCCAATTGCACGAATCCAGAGGATCGGGAGGCCTACCTCTTCCGGCTCACCGACGAGGACGGCGACGGCGCGGCCGATGTCCGCGAGGTCGTGGTGGGATACACGGGCCGCATCGGCGAGCATGGCCCTCACGACATTCGGCGCGCTCCGGACGGTGCGATGACCATTCTGCTCGGAAACCATACGTTCGTCCCTGCGGATCGCATCGATTCCGATTCTCCGTTGCAGGGATACAAGGAATCGCAACTTCTGAACCGCTATATGGATGCCCGCGGTCACGCCGTCGGGCGCATGGCGCCCGGAGGGGCGCTTTTCCGGATGAAGAACGGCGGCGAAGCCTTCTCGCTCTTGTTTGGCGGGTTCCGCAATCCCTATAACCACGCGTACAACATCGACGGAGAAGCCTTCACGTTCGATTCCGACATGGAATGGGACCTCAATCTCCCTTGGTACCGCGAAGTGCGATCAGTGCACGGAATCCCTTCGGCGGACTATGGCTGGCGCACGGGTTCCGGCAAGTTCCCAGCCTATTTTGTGGACTCGCTGCCGCCCGTCGATGACCTTGGGCGCGGATCGCCCGTAGGGGTCACCTTCTATCACAGCTATGCCTATCCGGAGGAGTACTTCGATGGATTCCTGCAAGGCGACTGGTCGCGGGGCAGGGTCGTGCTCTCCAAGTTCAAGCGAGTCGGCGCGACCTATGAGCTAGCGGAACCCGCCACGGATTTCATCTACGGTGAGCCGCTGAACGTCACGGATCTTGAGGTAGGACCCGACGGATTGGTCTATTTCACGATGGGCGGACGCAACACGCAGGGTGGGTTCTATCGCGTCGCTTACAAGGGATATCGCCCGAACACGGACCGTCGCCCGGCCGAGGGGATTCTCTCCGTCGTGCGGCAGCCGCAGCCACTGTCGGCGTTCAGTCACGCGTACTTCCAGTCAAAGCAAAGCGAGATGGGTGACGGGTGGGCGGCAGGCCTGCAAGCGCTAGTGAAGGACGACCTAGCGGAGGCTGCTGACCGTGTCCAAGCCCTTCACTTGTTGCAGCGCTACGGGCCCAAGCCGGACGCGCCACTGATTCGTTCAGCTTTCGAAAGCGATGACCCCACGCTGAGGGCGGCTGCGATTTACGTCGTCGGGCAGCACGGCAGCGACCGGGCGAAGCAGATCGCGACTGATGCCCTTGCCGATGGCGATGCGCTTGTCCGCCGGCGTGCCGCCGAAGCGCTGCTGCGGATGGGAGACCCGGCTTTTGCCGAAACGGAAGACCTGTACGCGCTCGTTGGCGATCCGGATCGCTTCGTTCGCTGGTCAGGCCGCATCGCGCTGGAAGCGACACCGCGCGATAGCTGGAAGGACCTGGTGGTGAACGAGACGGACCCGCTGACGGCGGCGGGCGGCATGCTCGGCCTGATTCGCACCTCCGAGGAGACGATTGAACTTGAGGCGGTCTTCGAGAAAACGCTTTCGTTGCTCAAGCGCGACGGCCTCGCAGCAGAAACAGAACTGGCGCTGCTACGGGTGTTCCAGCTCGCCTGCATGGAATTGGAGAGCGGTTGCCGACAGAGTCTGAGGGATCAGGTCTATGACACCGCGGCATCGCGTTTCCCTTCGACAGACACAATGCTGAACCGAGAGTATGCGGCGATGATGGCTTATGCCAACAGGCCGGAAGCGATCGGCAGCATCCTTGCGCAGCTGCCCGCCGGGGACGACCGCCAGGCCCTCCAGATTCACTACGCCTACTGCCTGCGGGAGATCAAGACCGGTTGGACTTCGGAGCAGAGGCAGACTCTCCTCGCTTGGTTCCGAAAGGCGAAGGATTGGAGGGGCGGCGCGAGTTTTCCGGGCTTCATCAACCGACTCTTCGAGTCCTCCCTGGAGTTCTTCGAACCGCAAGAGAGGGAGGCTGCGTATGCCGCGATCCCCGAATTCGCACCTGTGGATGACGAGAGATTATTGGCGGAGCTGCGGCGGCGGGGAGATCATGTTCAGCCAAACGTGTTTGCCCGAAAGAGGGGCACTGATCTGTACAGCGAGCAGGAGATCTTCGAATACATGATGTATGATCCGATGACGACGGTGGCGAGCAGCGCCGATGGCCTGAAGATCTTCGAGGAGGCTTGCGCGAACTGCCACCGTTATCGGGACATCGGAAAGGACTACGGCCCTGACCTCACCACCATCGCGAATCGGTTCACTCGCCGCGACATGCTCGAAGCAACCCTGTGGCCTTCACGCACCATCTCCGATCAATACACGGCTTGGCGCATCGAAACCAAGGATGATGTCTTTTCGGCGATGGTCCTGGAAGAGAGCGAAGATGCCATCACCGTGTTGATTCCCGACTTGGATCGCCCGGTATCGATTGATCGCGAGAGCATTGTCGACATGCGCGAGTCGGATGTTTCGATCATGCCCGAGGGACTGCTTGACGAGTTTCCAATGCGCCAATCAGCCGGACTTTTCCGCATGCTCGAGGAAATAGCCGGAGAGCAGGGCGGGGACTAGTGGATTCGGGATCGGCCGGGCGGCTGAATACACCGCTTCCGGATTCGGCCTACACCGCGTAGCCGCCAGCCTCGAGCACCCGGCTGGCAATCCTGTCTCTCGCCGCAGGCAGGTTGTCGGGGACGGTTCTCGTGAGGGCCTCGAAGGCGTTGAATCCGTGCTCGAGTTCTGCCCCCTCCAAGCAGGCACCGAGCACGAGGCTCCCGAGTTCGCGGACCTGGGCCATCGTTTCCTGCGCAAGCACCGTGAGGATGTCGGCCGTGCCGCCAGCACGGCCCGCCGAACCAAGTTTCTTGGCGCGGAGCAGCGTGGATTCCACGGCGTACCCCCCCATGACCATGTCGCCAAGCGCCGCAGCGACTTCCTGGTGCCGCTCAAGCTCCTGCCCGAAACGCTGGTAGGCTGCGCCCGCCGCGATCAGGGTGGCCCGTTTGGTCCTGTCCACTAGGTCGCGGTAGCGCGCAAGTGAATCGCTGTCCGCCACGGGCTCGGGGGCCCGTTGCGCGTTCAGGACGGCCGTTAGCAGGTCGAGCCTCCCCTGAGACGCGCGCTTGAGGAGCATTCCCGTTGTAAGCAGGCGGTTGATCTCGTTCGTTCCCTCGAAGATGCGGTTGATTCGCGAGTCGCGATAGCATCGCTCGACCGCATAGTCCCGGTGATAGCCGTTCCCACCGTGGATCTGGACTGCCTCGTCGGCGACGAAGTCATGGGCTTCGGAGAGATAGACCTTGGAAATCGAGCACTCGATTGCGTACTCCTCGACCGCTTTCAACGCGGTCTCGGCGGCATCCGGCGCATCCCAGGAAAAACCGGTCAGCCTGGCGTCGATCATTCCGGCCGTGCGATAGATCAAGGACTCCCCAGCGAAAGTCCTGACAGTCATGTCGGCTATCTTCTGGCGGATCGCGCCGAAGTTCGAGATCGTCGTGCCGAAAGCTTTGCGCTGCGTGGCGTAGGCGGCGGATTCGGCGATCAAGTGCTTGTTTCCCCCCACGCAGGAGGCGGCGAGTTCGAGGCGGCCAAGGTTGAGGACGTTGAACGCGATAATGTGACCGCGTCCAATCTCTCCGAGGACGTTTTCGACCGGTACATGCACGTTGTCGAGGTACAACGCTGTCGTCGAACTGCCCCAGAGCCCCATCTTGTGCTCTTCCGCGCCCGGCGAGACGCCTTTCCATGCCCGCTCGACCAAGAAAGCGGTGAACTTCTCGCCGTCCACCTTCGCGAACACTGTGTACAGGTCGGCCCAGTCGCCATTGGAAATCCACATCTTCTGCCCGTTCAACACGTAGTGCCTGCCATCCGGGCTCAGTTCCGCCCGTGTGAGCGCGGCGAGAGCGTCGCTGCCGGCTTGCGGTTCGCTTAGGCAGTAGGCTGCCATGAGTTCGGCCGATCCGAGTTTCGGCAGGTACTGGAGCTTTTGTTCCTCGGTACCGAAGAAAACGATCGGAAGGGTGCCGATTCCGGCGTGTGCACCGTATGTCGTCGAGAACGAGGCGTACGTGCCTAGGCACTCGCTGACCAGCGTCTGTGTAGCGAGGTCCATTTCAAGCCCGTCGTAGCGTTCGGGCACCAGCACGCCAAGAAGACCCAGTTCTGCGGCTTGCTCGATGAATTGCCGGGCAAGGCCCGGCTGCTTGTTCTCCAGATCAGCGACGCGAGGCAGGACCTCCTCGGACATAAAGCGCAGTGTCGTCTTGCGGACTTGATCCTGGTCCTCGTCAAAATCCTCTGGAGTGAAAACTTGGTCCGGAGCCAGGCTCTCCATCAGGAAGCTACCTCCCGGTGGGGCGGCTATCTCGGTCTTGCTGACAGTAGAGGTAGGGGGCACAGAAGACATCTCCGCTTCAAGTCTAGCCTAGCCAAGCCGAACTCAATTCCGGATCGGTCGACCATGGATTTCGCGCTGGCGGGCGGCGGCGGGCCCAGGGCCTGGCGGGTGTCTTATCGCTGCAGTGCCAAGGCGTAGGCTTCCAGTGCGATTTGCTTCTGGATGTTCCTCTGCCGCATCTGCTCAAGCTCGTCAAGTGCCTTGATCGCTCGTTCAGTCCACTCAAAGCTCACTCCCGACACTAATTCTTCCAGCACGTCCCTGATATCCCTGTGAGTGAGATTCTCCTCCACTCCCAAGTGCAGGCGGAGCAGGTCCCGCAACAGCGAAGCGATCATTGCAGCCAGTTCCCCGATTCCCTCCGACTCCCTCCGCGCGATCTTGTCCAGCTTTCCGACGAGTTGAGCGAACTCGCCGCGCGAGAGCGCCGTTCCTACGAGCGCGAGCATCGCATCGCGACGTCGCAGGAATTCATCTACATCCAGCGATAGTGCGACTCCCGGGCTGCCTTGTGACCAAGTGGCCACGTTCTTCAGGACATCGGACCCGACATCCTGCCGGCGTTCCAGGAACGCCGTCATCTCCTCCGGAGTCAAGGCGGGGAGGAAAAACGGCACGGACCGTGATCGAATTGTGGCCGGCAGCAGGTATGGATTCTCTGACGTAAGCACGATGGTGAGGTTCGGCGCAGGCTCTTCGAGCGTCTTCAGCAGCGCATTCGCTGCCTCCGTGTTGGCACGTTCCGCGTGCTCGATAATGAAGATCCTCCGACGCCCTTCCGATGGGCTGAGCCGAGCCGCCTTGCGCAGTGCTATGGCTTGGTCAATTCCGATGATTTGCATCGGCCCATCCGGCGGGAAGATCAAGACGTCCGTGTAGGTCGCGATAACCAACGGGGCCTCGGCGCGCTTCGCTGCCGGCAGCTTCCGACGCTCCGCCAGTTGCTGCTTGTACGGTTCGAGGGACAAGTCCGCGGCCAAGATGCGCCTGCAGGCGGAGCAGTCACCGCAGGGTTCGCAAGGACCGACGGCGCAATTGATGCCCGCAGCCAGGTGGCGCGCTAGAGTAGCTTTTCCGACCCCCTCCGGTCCGGCGAACAGCAACGTCTGTGGCAAACGATCTTCGGCGACGATCCGCCACAAAGACTCGGCGATGTCTCGGTGGCAGCGACCGTAGAGAGTGGGGGGCGGCATCTCAGCTATTGACCTACCAGGCCGCGCCGCTGGAGCGCGGCAAGCACGGTCTCCAGGACGGTTACAGCGACCTCATCTTCAGTTCCGTTGGCATCAATGCGCTGAAACCTGCCGGGATCAGACTTGTGGATGTCGGCGTAACCTTGGCGGACGCGGAGGAAGAAGTCGATGGCTTGCGACTCCATCCGGCCCTCGTCGACCTCCTGGCTGTCGTTCCTGGTCCGCGCGCGTTTCAGCGATGTCTCGGGCTCGACATCTAGCCAGATTGTCAGGTCGGGCTGCTCGCCGTCGCACGCGAGCTTGTCGAGTTGCCAAATCGTGTTTGCTCCGAGCTTGCGACCGTAGCCTTGGTAGGCAACTGTCGCGTCCGTGAATCGGTCGCAGAGCACGATTCTGCCTGTGTCCAGGGCTGGGACGATCACTTCGGCAAGGTTCTGGACCCGGGAGGCGAAGTACAGCAAGACTTCTGCCCGTGGCTGCAAGTCAGTGCTTTCCGAGTGCAGCAGAATCGACCGAATCGACCTGCCTGCACGCGTGCCGCCCGGCTCTTGGGCGACGACGGGATCGATGCCTCTAGCTCGGAGCTGTTGCTCCAGCCTTCCGATCTGCGTCGTCTTTCCGCAGCCGTCCAGCCCCTCCAGCGTGACGAAGAATCCGGGCCTCGTCAAACCGCAAGTATAGCCGTCTCTCGAGCCGCGGTCATTGTTCGGAAACCACGGTCCGGTCTACGCTGACACAGCCTTCGTCATCGATCCGGAAGAGTGTGAAGTCGCCGGCCTGACCCGGGTCCAGGTACCCCGTGCGGTCTTCGAGCCCCATCGCAGCGGCTGGGTTCGAAGTGGCGAGCCGAGTCGCCGCATAGGGCGAAAACCCTCCAAAGCCCATCGCGTTCTCGATGCCCCGGTCCATGCTCAGGGCGGATCCGGCGAGCCTTCCGCTGCTTCGTAGTTGCACTCGCCGGTCAGGTGAGAGGTCGACCTCTTGCTCCCCGAGCTTGTAGATTCCGGGCTTGCAGAGCGCTGGCGCGACCGCATCGGTCACCAGGATCGACATCTGCTGCCCCTTGGCGCGCAGCGCAAGCTTTGCGAACGGCGGCGGCAAGTGGATGCCGTCAAGGATGAGTCCGGCGTAGAGCCGGTCATCGACGAGCTGTTGCACGATGTAGTTGTCATGGCGCGGAACGCTAGAATGCGCCCCGTTCCCGAGATGCGTGCTCATCGTTGCCCCGGCGGCCACCGCAGCCTCGATCTGGGGCGTAGTTGCCGCGGTGTGGCCGATTGACACGACGATACCCTTGGACACCATGTACTGAATCACCGCGGGGGCCTCGTCGTGTTCCGGGCTGAGCGTGACCAGCCGGATCCGGCCGTCCGCCGCGCCTTGGAAACGCTCGAATTCCTCGATGCTGGGGGCACGCACATGGGCTTTCGGGTGTGCTCCGCGCGGACCGTCGAGAGGCGAGATCCAAGGCCCCTCGACGTGGAAGCCGAGCATGGAATTGCCATTGGAGAGCTGCCGTCTCGCCCGCGCCAGGTTGCTTAGTGAACTGACCATGTCGTCGTGAGATCCAGTGATCACAGTTGGATAGAAACGAGCGACGCCCGTGGACCGCTGGACGTCGATGGACCGTGCAATTTCGTCTGCGGGAGAATTCGGGTCGTTGTAGTCAACACCGGCGAAGCCATTCACTTGCAGGTCGATCCAGCCCGGAGAAACAAGAAGATCTGTGGAGTCCTTTGCTGGCAGGACGCGCTTGACGCGCCCGTCCTGTACTTGAACTTCGATGGGATCTCCCAGATATGGGTGGATGCCGTGTATCGTCATGCCCTGTCGCCGATTATCCCACTGGCACCAATGCTGCTGGCAGGCGCGTTTGAGGATGTCCAGCCGTCCCCAGAAACGCTGACTGGCACTGTCCCGGGCAGCGGGCTACCAAAGCTCGGTCCCAAGTCGACCCGCGAGACGGATTTGGCCACGGCCGATTAAGCCAAGACGCCGGATCAATAAGAAACCAGGGCACGCTGCTGGGTGACGCTCGCGCCTATTGGGCTGATTGCGCCCTGGGAATGGCAGGTTCGGACTGGCAAAGCCAAGCAATTCCAATTTTTCTGGGTCCCCTTTTCGTATTCCAGATGGCGATTTGTTATGATTTCGTCAATACCCGTCGAATTGGCCCCTTCGACGCGTCCCTGCTGCCATGCGCGCTCTATTCGGATTCATTGGTGTTTCTGCCGGACTGCTCTTGGGTTTGTGTAGCCTTGCACTTTCTGTGCTTGCTTGGCTCGAGGGTGGAGACCTGCTTGTTCCGCTGCTCCCGGTCGAACCCGAAAACGCTGCCAAGCTGCTTGGGATCGGCGGCGTTGTGGGGATCTTGGCGTCGCTAATGGCGATCAAGCGGAGTTTGGCCAGGTTCTTGCTTTTCATCTGGTGGCTAGCCGTGACGCTGGTGTTGGTCGCAGCTGTCTTTCGTGGTGGCTACCGGTTCGATGGCATCGAAGATTTCACGCTACACGGTTGGATGCTGCTAGGGGCGCTCATCCTGATGCTGAGCAGTTGGATGCACTTGCGGACTCCGCGGCGGCCCTAGAGCCTGCTTGAGGAATTGAGAAGTCGGTCGTCCTGGGACGGCTGGTGGGCATCGGGACACTCCGAGAGCGCTTCGAGTTGGTGTAGTTGGGCTGGGGATGTAGGGCACCAGGATCGGTGACGGCGGTCGCTTTCGCTGACCGCCCCGAGCCGTTCTGCCGCATAATGGCTTTAGGTTTGTTGCCGATGGATGTATTCGATCAAGTACGGAGCGCGTTGGAGTCCGGTGATGTCGAGCAGGCGTTCAGCCTGGCGATTGCACGATTCCGGGAAGAGGGCTCCTACCCGCTGATCTTCGAAGCGCGTTTGATGAAGATGCGCCACGAACTAGGAATGCCTTTGATTCAAACCGAGGCCTGGCGCTCGCTAAGCCCTGAGATTCAGGAGGCCTACGAGCGGGCGACTTTAGAAGCTGCGCGCGAAGTCGGCACGCTCTTCTTGGATCAAGGGGAAGTCGGCCGTGCCTGGCCGTATTTCCGTGCAATTGGCGACAGCGCTACGGTGCGGGATGCGATAGAGGCTTGCAACGACGATGAGGCGGGTGAGGCCCTGGACGGACTGATCGAGGTTGCTTACCACGAGCAGGTCAATCCAAGGAAGGGATTCGAGCTGATCCTGAAGCACTACGGCACATGCCGGGCGATCACGAATTTCTCACAATACCCGGTCGAGGAAGGCCGTGCGGAATGTGCTCAGCTTCTTGCTACCCATGTTCACTCGGAGCTGCTTGCAAACGTCAGCTATGCCGTGGCCCAGAAGGAGGGGGAACCGCCTGAGGGCAATGATCTCGCTGCGATCGTGGATGGCTGCGATTGGCTCTTCGAAGGGAACGCGTACTACCTGGACACTTCGCATGTGTCGTCGCTTGTCCAGATGGCTCCGTCCATTGACCGCACCGAGACTCTCGAACTTGTCTATGGGTTTACCGAGTACGGCAGGCGACTTGGCGAAATGTACCAGTTTCCGGGGAATCCCCCGTTTGAGAATGTCTTCGAAGACTATGGAATCTACATCCGCACCGTACTGGGCCGTGAAGTGGAAGATGGCTTGGCTCACTTCCGGCGCAAGTTGGAAACGTGTGATCCGAACGTTGCGGGAAGTACACCCGCCCAAGTGCTGGTCAACCTCTTGGTCCGGGTCGGCAGGCCTGGAGAGGCCGCTGATGTGGCTGTTGAGCACCTGTCCAAGACCGATCCGCAGTTTCTAACCTGCCCCAATGCCCTTCAACTGTGCCAGATGGCCGGAGACTACAGGCGGCTGGCGGAAGTCTCCCGGCAGCGCCGAGATCTGCTGAGCTTCGCAGCCGCGGAGATGCAAGCGAAGGTTGCGAGTTCCGCCGGAGCATGAATCCTCCGGTACGATAAGACCGTGCTATCAGAGGCTGCGATACAGGATCTCCACCGAGCGGTCGGTTCCCGCTCGGTCCTGCACCGCGACCAGGACCTGCTGCTCTACGAATACGACGGCAGCATCGAGAAGGGACGCCCGGAGTGCGTCGTGTTCCCCCGTTGTACAGACGAAGTTGTCCGGATCGTAAAGATCGCTGCCGAATATGACTTGCCGCTGGTTGGCCGGGGAGCCGGTACTGGCTTGAGCGGGGGAGTGATACCGACCCGCGGCGGGATCATGATCGGGTTCTCCCGAATGAACCGGATCCTCGAAATCGACTGCGAGAACGAATGCGCGGTCGTCCAGCCGGGAGTCGTCAATCTAGACATTACCCGCGCCGTCCAGAGCCAGGGATACTACTACGCGCCAGACCCATCGTCCCAAAAGGCATGCACGATCGGCGGCAATGTCGCCGAGAACGCAGGTGGGCCGCACACGCTAATCTACGGCGTTACCACCAACCATGTGCTGGGCATCGAGGCCGTGATGCCTGACGGCACCGTCTTGAACCTTGGCGGCAAGGAACAGGACCTGCCCGGATACGATCTGACGGGGCTGCTGACGGGTTCCGAGGGCACGATGGCCCTGGTTACGAAAGTCATTGTCAGGCTCATGCGATCAGCGGAGTCTGTTGAGACCCTGCTGGCGATCTACGAGCGGGCCGACGACGCTGCGTCCACCGTGGGTGAACTCACGGCACGGGCGATTACGCCCGCAGCTGTCGAAATGCTGGATGGGGTGATGTTGCGGATGGTCGAGGAAGCGACCCACGCCGGCTTCCCGATGGATGCAGAAGCGGTCCTGTTGATTGAGCTCGAAGGTATCCGCGAAGCCGTCGCCGAGCAGCTGGCGGAAGTGAACGCAGTTTGCCTCCAATGTCGCGCCCGCGAAGTCCGTGTCGCGAAGAACGCCGATGAGCGCGCATTGCTATGGAAGGGGCGCAAGAATGCATTCGGGGCCGTGGGTCGGGTCAGTCCGACCTACTATGTCCAGGACGGGGTCGTGCCGCGGACCCGCATCGCCGACACCCTGCGTCACATCTATCGCGTCTCCGAGAAATACGGTTTGACGATCAGCAACATCTTCCACGCCGGTGACGGCAACATGCACCCGATCATCCTGTTCGACCCTCGCAGCGAGGAAGAGACCCTGCGGACTCGCCAGGCCGGGGAGGAGATCCTGCGCTATTGCATCGAAGTCGGAGGCGCCATCACCGGGGAGCACGGCGTGGGGATGGAGAAGAACGAACTGATGCCGCTGTTGTTTGCCGAGGACAGCTTGGAGCGGATGGAGCGACTGATGCGGATCTTCAATCCTGACGGCCGCTTGAACCCTGGCAAGATCCTGCCTACCGGAAAGGGTTGCTTGGAGATCCGCCCGCCCGCCGCGCAGCACAAGGCTGTGGTCTGGTAATCGCAGTCGAGGCTCTGCTAGCATCTCAAAGTGATGCGGTGGCTTACGGTCTTTGTCCTTCTATCGGTTGGGTGCGGGGACGCGCCAGAGATCCCGGACACACGGATCGGGCCGGACCGGATCGCCCCACATGTCCGGTTCCTTTCTCACGACCTTCTCGAGGGCCGGGGTGTAGGCGGCCGAGGCGAGGCACTGGCGACCGAGTACCTGGCAGCTCAACTCTCTCTGGCAGGTGCCCGTCCCGCGGCTGCGGATGGCACGTACTTCCAGCCCGTCCCTCTCGTGGAAATCACTTCGCAGCCCGGTTCGCTACTGGAGCTTGCGGGGCACGTCGCGAAGCCTCTGGATGAGTACGTCGGCAACAATGAGCGTCAGACTGGGCGTGAGGTCTTCGATGCCGAAATCGTCTACGTGGGGCACGGGATCACAGCCCCCGAATTCGATTGGGACGACTACAAGGGAGTCGACGTCACCGGCAAGGTTGTGTTGCTTTTCACGAACGAGCCGCCTTCCGAAGACGAGGAGTTTTTCGGCGGGCGGGCGCTGACCTACTATGGGCGGTGGACGTTCAAGTTCGAGGAAGCCGCCCGTCGCGGTGCCGTTGGTGCATTGATCATCCACACCGACGAGACGGCCGGGTATCCGTGGGATGTGGTCCGCAATTCGTGGAGCGGAAGCCAGCCCTATATCGAAGTTGAGGAAGGTGAGTACAGGCTCGCATTTGCTGGATGGGTGCATTCCAGTGCAGCCCAGAACTTGCTCAAGGCGTCGCCCGTCACGAGCGGCAAGCCCCTTTCTGAACTCCTTGACATGGCCAATCAACCGGATTTCCGGCCAATTTCCCTAGGCGTTGCGGCGCGTGCGGACCAAAGAAGTGCGATCGTCCCGATCGAGACCCGCAATGTCCTGGCGAAGATCGAAGGCAGCGATCCGGCCTTGAGAGACGAGGCGGTGCTGTACACGGCGCACTGGGACCATCTCGGAAAGCACGATGTCGATGAAGGTCAGGACGGAATCTACAACGGAGCCGTTGACAATGCTACCGGCTGCGCTGTGGTGCTCGAGATCGCGAGGGCATTCGCTCAATTGCCAGTCGCTCCGCCCCGGACAATCCTCTTCGCGTTCGTAGGGGCTGAGGAGAGCGGGCTGATCGGCTCAGCCTACTATGCCGCGCATCCTGTGATTCCCGTAGGCCGAACGGCGGTCAACCTCAATTTCGACGGTCTGTATCCCTTCGGTGCAACGGGCGACTTCTCCCTGCCAGGCCACGAACGCACGTCACTCCAAGGATTGGTGGAGGCTCTGGCAGGCGACTTCAGCATTGCTCTGACACCGGAAGCACATCCAGAGCAAGGCTACTACTATAGATCCGACCACTTCAGCCTTGCCAAGCAGGGTGTGCCGGCCTTCTCGGTCCGGACGGGCTCAACGTATCTCGGACAGGTTGACGATTGGGGCGAAGAGCGGGTGGCAGCGTATCGGTCGCAGCACTACCACCAACCTTCGGATGAGTACCGGGAGGACTGGGATTTCACTGGGATCGCGGATCTCGGGCAGTTCGGATTCGAACTCGGTCGTCTGGTCGCGGGCCAGCCAAACCTTCCGACTTGGAACGCGGGCGACGAATTCCTGGCGGCTCGCGAACGCTCTCTCCAATAGCCGGCCAGGCATCGGTTCTACGGCAGCGGCATCGGTCCGCCTTCCGGCTCGCAAGGCATGCAGTGCAGGTGCGGGCAGGGCAATTGGCTATAATTCCGAAAGCGCTGCTGGCGGAATGTGTCGCGGCGATCGTAAGGGGAAACACTTCGGAGACAAACAATGAGAAAACTTCTCTTAGCTTGCACCCTAGCTCTTGCTATTGCTGGTGCCGTTGGAGCCAATGATGACGGCGGCTTTGCCTACAAGAAAGCGGCCGCTGTCCCCGTTCTGATGGAATACATGGTCAAGCCATCGATGGACCAGGTCAAGGCCTTTCGCGAAGTGGGCGGCCCATCGGGCAAGGAGGAGTGGCAGACCGCATTCGGTGCAGTCTCGATGGTCGTGGAAGCCGCGCAGTTGACTCTGCTGGATGGCCGCGTCAAGGACGATCCGTGGCAGCAAGGAGCCGAGAAGGTCGTCGCTGCGGGACGTGAGGCGATGATGGGTGCCTACCGGATGGATGCAGACGGGTATGCCAAGGCGCTCAAGGCAATGAATGCGGGGTGCAAGACTTGCCACGATGTTCACAAGAAGAAGGACAAGTAGTCTACCGTCCTGTCCGATTCCAAGACAGACTCTGGCGAGACCGCCCCTAGCAGCCTGTGGTTTTAGTCGCCTCGTGGCCGACCCGACAAATTGGCGACGCTGAGGCCCCCCCAACTGCTCAAGCTAGCTCAGCGCCCGTTTCCGTGCGATTCTGCCCGTCGGGCGCCGAGATGCGCGAAATCGCGCCCAGTATCCCCGATAGGGCGGCCTCCAAGGGCGCATATATTGCGAAAGCAGTGCCGCCAGACAGGTGCTGGCCCTGTCCTTGCAGGGTTCGAGGCGTGCCGATCCCCGTGACGGATCTCATCAGCACCCCCAGGTTGAACGCGCTGGCATGCACCAGCAGGCGCTTGAGGATGTTCTCCCGCCCTCGCAGGTGCAGCCGCCGCATCGCCCCCGTCTCGTACATGTGCGCCATCGACCGCTCGACCTTCTCGGTCCGCAGCTTCTGCAGTTGCTTCCCCTCCGCGCTGCCCACTCGCTCCCGGTTCCCCTCCACCGCCGGCTGCCCCGCCGGCTGCCCCTCGAAATCCCGCTTCGCCCGCTGCGGTTCCGGGATGTGCGCTGCCTGCCCCGCCGCCTCCAGCCCCACCAGCACCGCGTCACTGTGGTACCCCTTGTCCGCCACCACCCGCTCCGGCCGCTCCCCTTGCGCCGCCTCGACCGCCGCCAGCGTCGCCCCCAGTGTCGCCGTGTCCCCCCGGTCCGCCGCGGGCAACGTCACCCCCACCAACGCCCCGCTCTCCAGGTCCACCGCGTGCTCCGCCTTGTGCGCCAGATGCGTCGTCCCGTCCTGCATCTTGGCCACCCGCGCATCCGCGTCCGTCGGCGATTCCCACTCCTTGTTCGACAGCGTCTTGCCCTTGCGCTTCCGGTCGAATTCCGCCAGCTCCGCCACCGTCGGCGTCGCCACGCCCGAGGCGGCCGCCAGCCCCTCCACGAACTCCCGGTAGCCCTGCTGCGTGTCCTTGCGCCGCAGCGTCCGTAACGCCGCGTTCAGCTCGTAGCCGAGAAAGGCCCGCAAGCTGAGCGAGTCGCTCACCGTCAGGGCGATGCCGCGCTCGGAGTCGATGCCCAGCAGGTAGCCCAGCAGCAGCAGCCGGAAGTACACGCCGGGGGCCAGCGAGGGGCGCCCGAGGCTCGGCATAGAAGGGCCGGCAGCGGCTCTCAACCGGCCCCGTCCGCGTCGGCCGCTCGGCAGGGCCGGCACAGCGCGTCTCGACCTCCCTGTCGAAGCCCATCGTGGCAAGCAACTCGTTGAGCTTGTCGAAGAACGGAGCGGTCGGGGCCTGGGGCAGCTGGTCCTGCGAAACGAACATCGCGATCTGCCCGGGGGTGCGGGTACCCATCGCCATGACCACTGTTTTAGCGATTCCTGCTTGAAATTTGTTGGTGTTCTAATTGAGCGACTTTTACCACAGGCTGCTAGCAAGCTCCGTGTCGCTGCGCGCTAGCAGAATCGCATGGTCCGGCAGCAGCCGGTTTGCGGGCGTGACAAGATTAGCTTGCGATTGTCCGAGCGCAGCTATGGCGTGCGCCCAGCGATGGCCCTGTCGGGCTATTCGAAATATGCGGCGTTGCGTTCGGTGAAAGCTTCCCACTCTTCCGGAAGGTCTTCTTCCGCGAAGATTGCCGACACTGGGCAGACCGGAACGCAGGCACCGCAGTCGATGCACTCTTCCGGGTCGATATAGAGCATTTCTTCCGTCTCGAAATCGTCTTCATCCGCCTTTGGGTGGATGCAATCCACCGGGCAGGCATCCACGCAGGCGGTGTCCTTGGTCCCAATGCACGGTTCCGCGATGATGTAGGTCATGGTTTCGAACCTCTCCTCTGACTGACTCGAATCTACTTGCTACCCTGAACTGCGTCGCGCCCCCAAGCTTAGTGGATTCGGGGCAACGAACTCAGTAACCGAGTTTACCATACGCCCACGGCTCGTGAACGGTTAGACTGCCTCAGTCTGATTTGAGCGTATCATGGGGACGGCACAATGAAACACTTGATGGAGTTGGTCGCGGTTTTCGCGCTGGTTGTTCCCCTTGCAGGCCAGAGTCCGGGTGACTCTCAATCATCGAATCCACTCGGAAGCGATGCCTCCGAACGGATGCCTGACGGGAGCAGCCGTACTCTCCTGATCCTTAAGAATGACGTCGAGAAGTCGAGCGAAGACATGGCTAGAGTCGTGGAACTGGCGACTCAGCTAAAGGCAGACATCGAGAAAAATGACTTCCACATCGTCGACCTTGGCAGCGTTCGCAAGGCGGAGGAGATCATCAAGATCGTCAGGCGCGTTAAATCCCGGCTTAGCAAGTCGAACTAGCCTGTTCTCGGTCTCCGGCGCAATCGCTAGCGAGGACACGACGGATTCCTCCGTCTCGTGAACGAAGCGGCCCTCGCGGACCTGCTCGCAAGCACCAACTCAGCCATACACGGTCTCTTCTCGTCATCAAGTCGATTCACGGAAAATCGATCGGCGAGTCGAGTCAATGAGTCCAGCGCCAGAGGAGTCTCGTCACGTGCCGGACGCGGTACCCTTGAACTCGGCGGCATGGCGACTTCCACCCAATCGCGGCGCAGTCTTCTCAAGACGGCGGGCCTTGCCGGAGCATCGGTCTTGGCTGGCCACGCACTTCCCAAGCGGACGGCGGTGCTGACATTCGACGACGCCGTCCGCTCCCACCGTCAGTTTGTTGCGCCATTTCTTGCCGAGATTGGATTCGGGGCCACATTCTTCGTGACGCATCGCTGGATGGATGATCGCGAGAACTTCATGTCTTGGGAGGAGATTGCTGAGATTGCTGGCATGGGCTTCGAGATCGGCAACCATTCTTGGTCGCACTCCAACTTCTCGATCCCCAAGCACGCAGCCCGCATGGAAGGCGAACTTGCGCTCGTCGAGAACGCGCTCGCGGATGCCGGAGTTGAGAAGCCGGTCAGCTTCGCATGGTGCGGAAACCACTTCGGCCCAGAGGCGCTCGAAAAGCTCCGCAGTCTCGGGTATCGGTTTGCCCGGCGTGGACTGTCACCGGAATTGGACAACCGTGCGCTTGATTCCGGCCCCGCCTATGATCCCAACAGGCATGACCCCTTACTCATCCCGACCACAGGCAACTCTGTCCCGGACGGGTCGCTCGATCTCTTCCGCCGGTTCCTCGATCGCGCCAGCGAAGGGATCGTTGTCTTGCAATTCCATGGTGTGCCTGATGTCGCGCATCCATGGGTTCACACACCGCCTGACCGGTTCCGGGCTTACATGCAGGAACTGAGGCGCCAGGGATTCGAAGTCCTCGCCCTTCGCGATCTGGAGGATCGGCTTCCGTCACGAGTCGTCACGGATCCGAACGCAAGTCTCCGCAATCCACAAGTCCCAGACGATCGGCTTGAGCGACCAGTGGAGATCGTTCAGACCCGCGCTGACATTGCCCGGTGGAACCGCACCATGGTGCGGCACCGATACACGGTCCGTGAGGGGGCTTTGGTGGCTGGATTCTCGGACGCGGAGAAGTCCAGTTATCAGCGGAGCGTCGCAAATTGGCGCGCTCAACCTAACGGCGGTGTCGAAGTGCTCCCGTATCCCGGTGGGAGGCACCCGCGGACTGGATTCTTGGAGGGTGCCATCGATCCACTGCGAGGAACCAAGGCTAGCGTGTTCCTGCCTTGGGACCCAGACAGTTATGTGGTCGTCGACCTCCCGGAGTTGATCACGTCCGATATAGGCCATCTTTTCTTGGCTCACACACATGTGCCGACGATCTGGAACGACCGTGATGTATGGCTCGACAATGTCGACTGGAGGCCGACTCCGGGCGGGGGCCTGGAACTGGAATGGCATCTCCCGAATGGCATCGCGTTCGGTTCATCGATGGAGCCGAACGGGCACTCAGTCGATCTCGGTCTCTGGATACGGAATGGACTGGACCGGAGGTTGGCGGGACTGCGGACGCAGGTCTGCGTCATGCTCCAGAGAGCGTCCGGCTTCGAATCGCAGACACCAGCGAACAAGCGCTTCCAGGCATCTGTGGCCGCTGTGCAGTCAGACGACAAGAGTGGCTGGATTCTGACAGCTTGGGAGCGCTCCGGGCGATGCTGGGGCAATGCTCGCTGCCCGTGCGTGCATTCCGATCCCGTGTTTCCAGATTGCGAGCCGGGGGAAACCGCGCATCTCCGAGGATCCCTCTGGTTTCACAAAGGGGTCGCGATAGACGACGAGATTGCTGCAGCGAACCGCAGATTCGAAGCCTTGGCCAAGCCCGCTACGAAGCAGCTCTAGATACACCAGGTTCTTGCCTGCCATGAATGCGAGTGCGCAACTGCGGTTCTAGGGTTTTCTCTCCTCACCGCCCAGGTTGGTACCTGCAATCCCACCAGACTCCAACGTATCCGGAGCTTCGATCTCGCTGCCACTGGCGGGCACGCAGAAGTCCCGGCACCTCTTGCGAATACACTCTCCTCGTCACCCTGCCGGAACCTGCCGCCCCGCGGGATCCGAAACGCCTCTAGACGTTTGTGTACTCCGCCGCGCGGACTGCAACGGCGAATCAAGCTGATTCTCCGTGCGTTGGCACAGAGATTCAATCCACTAACGATCTGAGGAAACGTCTCTACTGAGGCAGTCCTGCCAGGTTCACCTTTCGAATCCGCTGCCACAGGGCAGCGGATTCCCTCAAGCGCTTACGGCTGGAATGGGTAGTCGTTCAATGCGTAGTCGTCCGAAGCCAGAAGCAAGACAATGCGATTCAATCACACGGACAGGAACTCAAGGCACGGCGACCCACTCGAGATTGTCAGCCTTTGAGCTTGTTCAGCGTCGACATTGCGAATAGGGCTACCACTCCCGCGAAGAGAACGGTGCTGCCGTTGCCGACGATGGCGTCCAGGTGACCGCCAATCGCAGGTACGCTGTTGAGCACGTCTGAATGCGCCGCGGCACCGACCGCAATGGCAGTAACGCCGAAGCGCATGGAGCCATCAGAGTCGACTGCCAGTGCACCGTACAGCAAGCCCAGCACAACGAGTGCCAAGGACAGCATGCCTCCAGCTCCAGAGTCCACATCGGGTGCGACGCCCATCACAATCGCCAATAAGGTGGCGAGGCCAACAATGATTCTGTTTGTCATTTGATCCTCCTAGAATCGTTTGAGTGTCTAACAGGTGTGGAAAAAACCCATCGATAGACTTCGAAGAACTGTCACACCGCGTGGAAGAGTACCACTTTAAAATCTGAAATTCGGTAGTATTTTATGATTTCTTGTATTTTGAGGCGGATTTCGTCGGCGCGGCTACCGTTTTCCGAATTCCCTAGACAAATCGTGAGTCCGGAGACAGTTTCTCGGCTGGAGGCGTGAGCTGGGATTATTCTCAGATCGCGCGCTGACGTCACGCTGCCGATGGCCGTTCCCTTCAGGGCGGGCCACGCCATACTCGTCTTCATCTGCGTCATGCGAATCCCTCAGGCAAGAGCATCGACAGGTACGGCGTGGCCGAGTGCTTTGCGGCTTGCTCTGTTCGGAGCAGGCCGCCGGCCTCGAGACCCTTGTTGGCGGTCGCCACCATGCGTTCAAGTCGAAGTGTGCGTCGCGCCCACCGGGCCGGGCCTAGCTGGGCTCGGAGGATCGTTTCGACCCGGCGTGTAAAACGCATTCTCCCATCGCGCTAGGCTTGAGTAGCACTCCAAGAACGGCGACCCGGCCAGCCGATGGATAGACCGCCGGGGTATGGATGGTGTCAGGCGGATGCAGTGTTCTCCGATATTGATGACCTCTCTAGTGCGCCACTGACGTGATGCGAAGCCCACTCGCTGCTAGTGCCCGCTCGCGCTTCCTCGCCATGTTTGCACTTGTGCTTGCAGGGGAAATGGTTTTCAGCCTGCCATATCACTTGCAGCGTTACTTTCGGCCGACGTTGCTCGGAGTCTTCGACTTTTCCAATGCTGACATCGGTGACGTCTTTGCACCCTACGGAGTGACCGCGATGCTCTCGTATTTCCCGGGTGGCATCTTGGCCGATCACTTCTCGGCACGCAAGCTGATGAGCATGTCTCTTGTGGTGACTGCTGCGGGCGGATTTTACTTCATGACCTTGCCCGGTGTTCTCGGCATGTCGATCCTGTTTGCCTTCTGGGGTGTCTCGACCATTCTCCCGTTCTGGTGTGCTCTGATTCGCTCGACGCGATCTTGGGGTGGCCAGTTCGCTCAAGGTCGCGGATTTGGGCTGCTCGAAGGCGGCCGTGGTCTTGCCGGGGCGTCGTTCGCAAGCCTGGCCGTCTTCTTGTTCAGTGCCGGAGTAGGTGACGACCCCTCGCTTGTGACTCCCGCCGAACGGGCGGCCGCCCTGCAAATGGTCATCCTCTTCTACTCCTTGGTGACATTGGCGGTTGGTATCGCTGTTTGGTGGTGCATCCCCGACAATGCGCCAAGCGAACGGGACCACGCTCCGACCGCATGGTCAGAAGTCAGGGCCGTCCTAGGCACCGGCTAGGTGTGGTTGCAGGCGCTCATTGTGGTCTGTGCTTACTGCGGATACAAGGCACTCGACAACTATTCTGTCTATGCCTTCGATGTGCTGGAAATGAACGAAACAGAAGCTGCCCGCTTCACAGCGACTTTCGGCTATATCCGTCCCTTCGCGGCGATTCTCGCGGGCTTGGTGGGAGACCGGTTTGGGATTGCCCGAACAGTGATGGCAGCCTTTGGGGTCCTCGCCGCCTCTTGGGCTGCGCTATCGGCTCTCGAGGTAAGTCAGGAACTGCGAATGATCGTATACGCGAACCTGTTGATCTCGATCTTCGGAGTGTACGCGCTGCGCGGCCTCTACTTCGCCCTGCTCGAGGAGACCCGCATGCCGGTCGCGCTTACCGGTACCGCAGTCGGATTGATCTCGGTGGTGGGCTTCACGCCGGACATTTTCTTCTCCCCGGTCGTAGGTCGCCTGCTGGATGCGACGCCCGGTATCGGTGGGCATCAGGACTGCTATGTCCTGTTGTCTGGCGTGGCCGTGATCGGACTCGTTACTGCCACCGTGCTGAACTACGGGGCCGGTAGACGGTCCAAGGCCGTCATCTCAGCCTAGCTTCCGGTCCCACAAGTCCGGAGAGCATTGAGAATCCTGGCCATCGCCTGCGCCTGTGCGTTAGCGGGGATTACAGATCGGGGCCCTATTCGCAGTCCTTGGATCGGCCGAGGACGTGTCATCGTTTGCGGGCCACCAAACAGCCAGCAGACCTCTGCGGAGCGATCCCGACCAGAACCGACACGGGGATCCTAAGCCGCCAAGCATCGCGCGAGGCAGCCATCGAGCCACAAACGCCAAGTTCTGGCCGAGCCGCGATTGCGCCGACGGGTCGCTTAGCCAGGCAACTGCGAACGGTCGTATTAACATTGAATTCGGACAGGGTGTTTGCTCAGCTGATCGCTCCCGACCCAGACCATGCGACTCACGCCTCCGAGTAGCGTTGGGCTCATCGTAGCTCTCTTATCGACAATTGGCTGCGGGCACGAGGAGCTTGCACTGATATCGACAGGTCCCCTTGATGACTTGGCGAGCATTCCCCAGGACGCCGCGGTGTTTGCGCCCCCCGGGTCCGCGCCACTTCTAGGCCGCGATGATAATCGCCTTAGTCGGTTTGAGGAGTATTGGTACGGCCCTTGGGGCCGAAACGAGCCGAAAGCCTGCACGCCAGAGGAGTTTAGTTGGGCTGCGAGGTCGTTCTCGGAAAAAGTGGTTTTCGGACCCAACTTGCTGGAAGTTTCCGCAGCCCGAGTTGAGGCTGTCACGGCGAATGCACAGCTCAGCAAGTATCCCAGTCGAACCGCCCGCGGGATCACGGTTCGAAACACCGCGATGCGTGCACTCCCCTCGCACGATCCCTTCTATTACGACTTCCGGAAGGCAGGAGAGGGATATCCGTTTGACTACAACCAGAATTCAGCGGTGTGGGCCGGCACCCCTTTGTTCGTTTCGCACACCTCGGCGGACGGACGGTTCCTGGCTGCCGAGTCGCCGTATACCTGCGGGTGGATAGATTCGAGAGACATAGCTTTCGTGGACGAGGAATTCGTCGCGAAGTACCGTTCCATGCGCTTGGCTGCTGTATTGCGAGACCGGATTCCTATGGATAGCGACCAGATTGGATTCCTGTTCCAAGGGCGGATCGGAATGCTCTTGCCAATGTTGACGCAGGCAGAATCCGAAATGCATTTGCTAGCTCCCGTGGCCGATGAGGGTCGTCGTGCGTTGCTAGTTCGGACCCGTCTCCCGGAGCAGGACGCTGCTGAAGTTCCGCTTCCGTTCTCTGCTGATCACCTCGCCAAGTTGATCAACGAAATCCTTGGACAGCCTTACGGATGGGGAGGCCTGGGCGGTCACCGCGATTGCTCGTCCACGCTCCTCGATATCTTCCTTCCGTTCGCCATACCGCTCCCTCGGAATTCAGGGGAGCAAGCTGATGCTGGGAAGAGTGAGACGGTTGAGCAGCTATCCGTCGCCGAGAAGCGGGAGCGCCTTTTGGCCGCGACCGTCCCCTTTCGCACAACTCTAAACATGAGCGGCCATATCATGCTCTATCTGGGGCAGTTTGAGGGCTCTCCCATTGCGTTTCACACCATTTGGGGACTCAGGACAGAGTCTGCGGATGAGTCGAGTTCCGGTCGGTACCTCATTGGCAAGTCGGTCATCACTGGCCTGTCTCCCGGGCGTGAGCTCAGCTCTCTATCGCGCAGTCGGGGCGATCTTCTCAGCCGCATCACTTCGTTCACTGTTCTCGGAGAGCCATATTCGCTGGCCCGGAACTTCGAATAGCCCTTCGAGTCGCTCCAATCATTCCAAGACTGAATCTCTACTCGGATGGCTCTGGCGAACTGGCGCTCATATGTCGCACGGCTGCTCCGGTCAGCGCGACGGTCCTGTCACGCATTTCAATCCCACCGTTCGGCATGGCAGCGCCGTCGTGGTCACGAAAGTACAGCGGCAGGCCTTCAGCGAAATTGAGGGGACGATTCTTGGGATCCTGGCGCTGATGGTGAATGTGAATGTGCGGTTCGCTCGTGTTGCCGGAGTTGCCGCACGCACCGATCGGATCCCCCTCGCTGACTTCATCGCCGGCTTTGACCACGACGCTGCCCGGCATTAGGTGCGCGATCACCAGATAGGTGCCCGTGTCGAGCTCGAGCACAACGGAATTGCCGACCGGATTCTTGGAGTTCTTGCTTGCCTTGCCCGGAACGTGATCCGGCGCCCCGTCGGTGGAATGGTGGACTCGAGCGGAGACCGGCGCGACTACTGGCGTTCCATAGCAGCCGTAGTCCTCGAGACGCTCCGAACCGTGCATGGCCGGCTCGACAACGAGATCGTAGGCCCAGCGCTGATCTGGGAATGCGGCGTGATAGTTCGTAGTACGGCGATCGCCGCCCCAAGCGACCCTTAGCTGCTCCTCTGACGGAAGACGGACTGTTGCCGACGGGCTCGAGGTTGACAGGTCGAACGGGAACGTCATGCTGGCCAGCCCCACGCTCCACAAGCCAGGCCACAATGCCAGCCCCGCCAGTGCGAACGTTGCTTGCATGTGCCGGCTGAACCGACGCTTGCGGATAGTGTGGACTAGCAGCACAAGCAAGGAGAGAGGGGCCATCAATTGCCCGATGCTGATTAGTGCGATCCAACCCACGACGGCCCGCATTCCGCCGGACAGAAAGAGGGCCCATGAGGGCAGCAGGCAGATCGCCATAAGAGCCGGCAAGATCCACCGCGCGACGGATCGGAATCGGTTTGAGGAGTGCTCTGCCACGCTCAATTACATAGATTCTATGCGGGTCAGGCGGAGACTGCACCGACCTTCCGGCGAAGGTGACGGGCCAGAAGGTGGGGATGATCTCCTCCTGATTGGGAGACCGATCGCGCAAGGACCGGTGCTTTCGAGACTGAGAAGCGCAGCCGTCGACCAATGTGCTAGTCTCCGAAACGGGCGATTGTTGCGTTGTCGTGGGCAGCCTGACCCGTCGCAGCGATCATTAACAGCAGTTTCGGTGCGCCACGCATCGAAATGAGACCCAAGCAAGAGTTGTTGATCAAGGTGGTGAAGGTGCTGCGGTTCGGTGGTTTGCTATTGGCGTCGGCGCTTGCACTCCAAGCGTCGCCGTCGAACGATCAGCTGGACACGATTTATCAAGACGAGATCCAGCCACTGCTAAAGACCTATTGCTCCCGCTGCCATGGTCCGGAACTCCAAACGGCCGGAATCGTTTTCTCCGAGTTCACCGATCACGCGTCAGTGGTTCGCTCGCGCTCACTCTGGCTCCGCGCCCTGCGCGTGCTCCGTGAGAACGAAATGCCTCCGGTTGATCCGCAGCCGAGCTTGGAAGAGCGGCAACGGTTGGTTTCGTGGATTGACGATGCCGTGAACAATCTCGACTGGAGCGAGTTCCAGCATCCAGGGTCGGTCACGATTCCCCGCCTGAATCGTAGCGAGTACAACAACACCATTCGGGACCTCACCGGTCTCGATTTGCGGCCCGGCGACTCGTTTCCCGCTGACGGCCAGGGTGAGAGCGGATTCCGCAATGATCGTGACGGCTTGTTCGTCGCGCCGATGCTGGCAGAGAAATATCTTGCTGCCGCCAATCGGGTTGTAGATGAATTGATCGCGACCAGGAAAGCGAAGGACACCCTTTCCGTGCAGCTGGAAATCGAGGATTTCTTGCGAACCGAGACCAATCACGAATACACCGACTATGGACTCGATTTGAAGAACTACCAGCAGACGGTCTACCGCTATGTCACGTTCCCGCGGTTCGGGCGCTACCGTTTTCGGGTCCGCGCATGGGGAATTTCGCCGGTCAAGCGGCAGACGCCCGGCCTCACGCTAAGGGTTGGCGGGCACATTGTCGGCCAGTCCCACGTGACGGCAGATCCTGCCGTGCCCGGCATCTATGAGTTTGAGCAGATCATCCCGCGCGGAAGTCATCGAGTGTCGCTGCATTGGTTCAGGTCCGACACGGCCGAGACGAACGACCACAATCGCAGGCTCGTAGCCGAGACGGAGCGGCTCGCGGAGGCTGCTAAAGCCGAGGGCAAGAAGCCGCCCCCGAAGCCCCCAGTGACACTCTCGCTCGACTGGATCGAGATCAAGGAGAGCTTGAACGCTGGAGAGGATGGATCTTTGGTCTGGATTGCTGAGCCGAGCGATCGCCTTCCTGGGCGGGAAGCGGCGCGGCGTGTCCTGGAGCACTTTGCTGGACGGGCCTACCGCGGCCCTGTGGGTCGTTCGGAGATCGGCCGGTTGCTTGCCTTCTACGACCGCGCCTCCTCGCGTGGCGAGCCCTTTGAACAGGCAGTTGGACTCGGACTGCGAGCGGTGCTGGTCTCGCCGAAGTTCCTGTATCGCGCCGAGCGTGGCGGGACCGCAGCGAGCGACTATCCGTTGAACGACTACGAATTGGCATCGCGGCTCTCCTACTTCTTGTGGCTCTCGATGCCGGACGAGGAATTGATGGACCTCGCTCGGGCGGGGAAGCTAGTCGCACCAGGGGCGCTTCGCCGGGAAGCGGAGAGGCTGATTGCGGATCCCAAGTCCAGTGCGTTCACAGAGACATTCATCGGCCAATGGCTTGGGTTCGCCGAGCTTGGCGAGACGATCAAGCCCGACGACGTCGCTTTTCCGGAATTTACGCCTGCACTGGGCAGCGCGATGGTGGAAGAGGCGACACGGTTCTTCGACCGGATCGTGCGCGAGGACCGAAGCCTCTTGGAACTCCTGGATTCCGACTACACCTTTCTCAACGAAGCATTGGCCAAGCATTACGGCATCAAGGGCGTAGTCGGCCGCGAGATTCGCTTGGCGGAACTCAACGATCCACGTCGAGGGGGCGTGCTCGGCATGGGTGCCGTGCTCACCGCCACATCGCTGCCAACCCGCACGAGTCCGGTTGTGCGAGGCAAATGGGTGCTTGAGACGATGCTGGGGGAGGAATTGCCGCCACCCCCTCCCGATGCTGGGGAACTGCCCGAGCCGGGCGAGACCACGAAGCAAATGACGGTGCGGCAAATGTACGAGATGCATCGCAACGAAGCGCGCTGCGCAGCATGTCACGACCAGATCGATCCGATCGGATTTGGCTTGGAGAATTTCGATGCGATCGGCCGGTGGCGAGAAGCCGAAAACGATCAGCCCGTCGACGCGACCGGCACGTTGCCGAGCGGCGAGACATTCGAAGGCCCTCGGGAATTGAAACGGATCTTGCTCGGGCGTCGCTCGGCGTTTGCCCGGATGGTCAGCGCCCAGATGCTTAAGTTTGCGCTCGGCAGGGATCTAGAGTACTATGACGAACCAACGGTAGATCAGATTAGCCGTGCTGTAGTAGAGGGCGAATACAGCGCAGTGACGCTGATTACAGAGATTGTCGAAAGCTACCCGTTTCAATTCAGGCGAGGCGTGGAAGCGGTCGGCGAGGGGAGCGAGTAATGGCCAGCAGACTGACTTCGAGACGAGCCGTGCTAAGGGGTTTGGGCGTGACGATCGCCCTGCCATTCCTGGATGCGACTGGATCGCTCCGCGGCGCTGCACGAATCGAGGAGTCGAGAGCTCCGGTGCGTCTGGTCACCTTGTTCCATCCCAACGGCGTGTATCCGCAGAACTGGGACCCGGAGGGCGTGGGTCGCCACTACAAGCTCTCGCGCATTCTGGAGCCGCTCGCCTCAGTGCGGGAAGACGTGACCGTGATCTCGAACCTTGGGACCGGCGCGCAGGGCCATGTTGGCGCCACCTCATCGTTCCTGACAGGCACGCCGTTACACAAGAAGGCGGCGGGCCGAATCAACACGCCGAGCATGGGCACCTCGTTGGACCAGTTTGTCGCGGAGAGGATCGGTAGTCGATCGAGCATTGCCTCGCTCGAAGTTGGCACGGAACCTCCTCGTTCTGGTGGCGAGAACGGGCTGGCGATTTCTTACGCGAACACTGTTTCATGGCGCTCCGACAACACCAAGGTCGATCCCGAGATCGAGCCACAAGCGGTGTTTGATCGCCTGTTCGGGGTGAGCAAGAAGACCCGTCAACAACTTGCTGACGAAGCCAGCATCATCGATCACGTGCTAGAAGACGCCCGCCAGTTGCGGGCTCGCGGCAGCCATGCCGACAGGCATAAGCTGGACGAGTTCCTAACCTCGGTTCGCGAGGTGGAGCAACGCGTCGACCGCAATCTCAGCCCGACAGACCAGGAAGCTGATTGGAAGCCACTTATCGAACCCGAGTTGTACCGACCCGAGGCGGGCATACCTCAAACGCGCGACGAGCATCTGCGCCAGATGCTCGATCTGATCGTGCTGGCGTTCCAGACCAACTCGACGCGAGTGGCGACATTCATGATGGCGCACGGGTTCAGCCGCCAGAATTTCACTTTCCTGGACGGCGTGAGCGGTGACCACCACTCGATTTCCCATCACAAGGAAAACCCGGAACTGACAGAGCCTTACACTCTCGTTAGCCGCTGGTATGTATCGCAGCTTGTTTACTTGGTCGAGAAGATGAAATCGATCCAGGAAGGAGCTGGCACGACGCTGCTCGACAACACCGTCATTCTCTATGGTTCGGCATTGAAGAACGGCAACGGCCACACGACGCAGAACCTGCCGATTCTGGTTGCCGGACGTGGCGGCGGCAAGCTCAACCCGGGCGGGCGGATCGTGCTGCCGGAAGAGACGCCGATCACGAACCTGCATCTGACTCTCGCTCAGGCTATGGGGGTTGAGACCGATCGCTTTGGCACCAGCACGGGCACGATCGCTGGGATCTAGGTGCCGTTTCCCGCTTCCAGCGGGCATGTCTCAGGCCGCATCCACGCCTTCCATTTCCGCCGCTCGTCTGAAGGGTCTCACGGGGAATCACAAGGGCATTCCGGCCCACGGCGCCCAATCGCGACACCCAATCCGGGTGAACCGCCCCGCGGGTCTTGAATGGCTCATGGAGCCGAGTTTGGAACACCTGGCCGTAGTTGCCCGGCCGCTCTACGCCGAGTGCTGGCCTGATTCGCGCTGCAGCAACGAAATTGATGCCCCGTTCACTTGAATTCTTTGCTGAGGCTGGTGAGAATTGTCGATTTCACTTGTCCTGGGAATCGATAGCGGTGGATTCAGTCGAGTGACTTGATGGCGACGTTGCGATAGAAGACAGGCCACCCTTCCGATTGCAGGCAGATGTTTCCCTGCTTTGGCTCGATGGCGTGCCCTGCATTCATCTTCTTGCCATTGAGGGTGACGGTGATCAAGCCGTCGAGCGACTCAATCTCGATGCTCTCCCAGGCGCCGAACGGCTTTCGGTTCTCAGGCGTCGGACCACGATGCGCTCCGACGACTCTCCCCTCGCGGACACCAAACAGGCTTCCCGCCTCTCCATAGTGTCCCTGCACTTCCAGAGACTTGGGCCACATGTTGTCCACAGCCCCCGCGTGAATGAAATAGCCAGCGTTGGGGTAAGTGGGAGGGTCTTCGGTCCAACCCTCCTTCTGGAACCGCCATTCCGCCCGGAAAATGAAGTCACGGTAGGACTCCTTGCTACGCAGGAAGCCGTTGGGCTTGCCGGTGCACGCGATCACACCGTCCTCGACCGACCAAGTGTCAGGGGCGGATCCCTCGACGATCCAGTGCTCGTCAAGGTCGATTCTGGGCGAGAGTGAAACGAAACCATCAGGCTGGCCGAAGCTGGTCAGGGCCCAACCGATGACTAGCACGGCAGCGGTCGATACCGAACGGATTGTTGACGATGCCATTGGGATCCTGTCGCTAAGCCTTACGATCAGCATTGCATGCCTCTGCCTGGGCCGTGCGCAATAGCCATAGCCTAACGGAAAGGGAGTTGCTTTCTCGGGAGGGGATTCAGTTGAGCTTCGCCAGAGCGTCTAGGAGACGGGCTAGCGCACCCCTCAGGGACCTCGCTGGGCTCTCGTTGGATGTTCCTGTTGATGGGAGGGCTTTATTCCTAAGGTCAAGGCAACCCTGGTGGAGCGCACCTGCGCACGATCCGCGAGTAGCTACAATCGGGGCGATCTTCGGGAGTGCGACCAGCTCCTCGAATGACGGGAGGGCTCATGAGAGTTTGCCGACTCATCGCAGCATTCGTGGTGGCCAGCGGTGTCGCGGCACAGGGCCAAACCTACGACCTACTGCTCAAGGGCGGGCACGTCATCGATCCAAGGAACAACGTGGACGGCTTGCGAGATGTCGCGATTCGAGGAGACCTTATCGCGGCTGTCGAGGCTGACATCGCTGCGGGCGAAGCCGCGCAAGTGATCGATGTTTCCGGGCTCTACGTTACGCCCGGCCTCGTCGATATCCACACTCACTTCTATGTCTTTCCAGCGCCGGGCACGGTTTACGGCGGCAGTACGAGCGTGGACCCAGACACGACCTGCCCCAGAAGCTGTGTGACTACCGGAGTTGACGTGGGCACGGTGGGTTGGCGAGCATTCCCCGACTTTCGGCGACGCATTATCGACACTTCCAAGAAGACGCGTGTGCTCGCAATGCTCAACATTGTTGGCATGGGCATGGTGAACTACGATGTCGAGCAGAATCCTGTTGACATGGAGCCCGACAAGACCGCCGAGATGGCGAAGGCACATGCGGACGTAGTCGTGGGGATCAAGTCGGCGCATTGGCGACAGCCTGACTTCACATCGGTTGAGAGAGCTGTCGAGGCGGGCGAGCTTGCCGACATTCCTGTCATGGTTGACTTTGGGTTCTTCCTCTCAGAGCGACCGTACCAAACCATGGTTCTCGACAAGCTCCGACCAGGAGACATGAGCACCCATTTCTTCAGGTGGCCCGCGCCGTTGCTGGACGCAAGTGAGAAGAAACTGCCCTACCTTGACGTAGCTCGGGAGCGCGGTGTCAAGTTTGACGTCGGCCATGGGGCGGGGAGCTTTCATTTCCGCCAAGCCGAGCCACTCGTCAAGCAAGGCTTCTGGCCCGATTCGATCTCGACCGATCTGCATATCAACTCGCACAACGGAGCGATGATCGACATGGTCACGGTGATGTCGAAGTTCCATGCAATGGGCGTGCCTCTTGCCGAGGTGATCCGCCAATCGACGACCAACCCGGCAACACAGATCAAGCGTCCCGAACTCGGCCAGATCACTGTCGGTGCGGAAGCTGACGTTGCCGTGTTGCGGGTGGATCGTGGAGACTTCGGCTACGTTGACGTCAGTGGGGGACGCATCCCAGGCGACCGGCGCATTGGATGCGAGATGACACTGCGAGCCGGAAGTGTCGTCTTTGACTACAACGGTCGTGCCGGCACTGCATGGCGCGAGGCGGATATCGACTATCCCACTCAGTAAGGGCAATAGAAACGCGCCAAGATGCCTGAATCGGCACCAAGGAATCTGCACTGTCGACTGGTAGCCGGGGTCGCCTTGGAGTCCGGCCAGTGAAGTACAACGGGCTAACAGACTAGAGAGGGCACGATTCAGAAATCGAAAGTCAACGTGAATCGAAATGTCCGGCCGTCATTGAGCGTGTTCGTGATCCGTCCAAAGCTTGGCGACGTCAGGCTAACGTTTGGATCGGCGAACTGCGGGGTGTTGAAGAAGTTGACCGACTCGGCGCGAAACGTCAGCCTCTTCTCCGATGCCACGTTCCAGCTTCTTGAAATGCCAGCGTTTACGTTGGCGATCTTGCCTCTGCGGAACGTGCGCAATCCAAGCGTGCCCGCGAGATCCCCTATGGTTTGGTAAGCAAAGGCCTCGCGCCGGAGGTATTGCCGCGACGTGTCCGGGTCCCCGATCGTCTGCCCCAGGAGTGAAGTGTCCAGCAAATGGGGCCGGTCGCCCAACGCGCCGTCCACATTCCCGAAGCCCGGCCCGTCCGATCCCGTTTGCACGGTGAACGGGGTGCCAGTCTTGAGCAGCGTCACCGTCGAGAATTGCCAACCGCCGAACAAGCGCTTCGCCCATCCGGATCCCGTCGGAGTCTCGTAGACCGCACGGAAGAGAAGTGCGTGGGGCTGGTCGAAGAAGCTCAGTGACTTGACGTCAGCGTGAATGTCGTTCGAGGTCTGGCTGACAGCGCGCCGGGCGTCGCCCCCGTTCATCGTATTGGTGTAGTCGCTGCCGAGATCGATCGACTTGCTAAACCAATAGGTGGCCTCAATCGTGATTCCTTTCAGATCGCGCATCACGAATGCAATCCGGCCTGCGTCGAAATACGCGCGCGAAGCGTTGTGCAATCGCAGCACATCGTTGTAGCGGTCATCGGACCGGCGTATGTTTGTGGTCCTGACAGTCACGGGAACCCCTGCGGGCCGCTCGCCACGGTTGAGGAACCAAGCCTGGAACACCTTGTGCGTGCGACTGCCGACGTATCCGAGCTGGAGGTTCATCGTGCGTGACAGCCCGAACTCCCAGCTCAGGCTGTATTGATGGCTGTAGGGTTCGACGAGGTTATCCGCGATGTCGAACAGCGTCGAGCGTGACCCTGGCGATACGTTCGAGAACGCAGCGCCGCTGATTATGTCGGCCAGTTTCGGCTGCAGGACTACGAGCCGCACGACATTCGGCGCGTTGATGCGGTATTGGCTGTAGGTGACGGGGTAGATCTCCCCGTACGAGATTCCGTAGGCGCCGCGCAGCGTACCTAGGCGGTCGCCGATGTCGTAGGCGAATCCAAAGCGTGGCGCGAAGTTGTTGCAGTCGCAACTGTAGGGCAATGTCTCGAACTCATTTACCTCTTGTGGAGTTGTGACAAGCTCGTAGCGGAGTCCAAAGTTGAGAGTGAGATCTGGTCGAACCTTCCACGTGTCGGCCACATAGAACTGGTTGGACCACTGGCGAAACCCACGGTGAAAGCTGCCCACGGTCTTCAGTAGCCTGGTCGGCTTGCCGAGACGGAAATTTGTGATCGCATCGTTGTTGAAGTTGTTCGAGAACTGGGTGTTGCCCCGGATTGCCTGCTGCTCGACACCATTTAGCTGGATGCGGCCGAAATGAAATCCGGCCTTGAAGCTGTGCTTTGCGTGTGTTCGCGACAACTGTCCAGCGAACCGAAAGGTGTTCATCGCGCGGTCGACAGGGATCAGCGGTGAAGGCCCTTGCCCGGAAATCGCCCTCGCCACGCTAACCGTAGGGCCGAAGTTGTTCGGCTCTGGAATCAGCAGCGAGCCGATACGATCGAAGCCGGCCGAGACATCCGTCACCGTCTCTGGAGACCAGCTTCGCGACCAGCTCATGCGCGGACGGTGGCTCTTGATCTCAGTGTCTGGATTCACGCCACGCACGAACTGGAACGCGTCTACGCTCTGCGACGTGAATACGTAGCCGAATCCCAGCTTTCCTCGTTCGGCTAGGTCGCGGTCTAGGCGCAAATTCACCGAGTTGGTGTCGACTTGTTGGGGTGCATTGGTATTTAGAGCACGGGGGGCGATATCGGTGCGGTTCGGAAGTTCTGCCGGGTATGCCTGCAGAAGCTGTTCCACGATTCCGCGGGTCTCTGGATCAGTCCGCTCGCCACTCGATGGATCAATCAGCAGCGGCGTCCGTTCCGACGGCAGCGGCACGAGGACGTTGCCGTTGACCTGACCGCGGACCCTTTGCTGGGTCGCATTGATTGTGAAGCGAGTATCGGCCCCTGCTGGAGCCGTGAGCCGGAATCCGTAACGGTTTTCGTTGGCTGGCTCCATGTCGCCGACCTGGAAGAATGAACGCGCCGAAAAGACACTATTCCCATGCGTCCACGAAATATTGCCATGGACATCACTGCCACGGGCGGGGGGCATGTGCAGGCTCGGAGCCGCGCGACGCCCATATTCGGCTCCGTAGTGGTCGCGGTCGGGACGGAAGTCCGTCACGATCGTCGCGGTCGCACCGAGTCGGATGTTCAGCTCTTGCAGCGTGTTCGTGTCAACTAGATTGAACTGGACATTCTCGTTGCGCCGCGCCTCTCCGGACTTGGTGTCCTCCTGGCCCAGGAGGTTCAGACTCGTGCGTTGGGTGTCTGTTCCTCCTTCGGGTGGCGGGGTTGAGTCCGTTGATACCTCCTTGGCCGCGGCAGGTGTTGGCGGAGCCTTGGTGTTCCCGTCTTGGGGTGCTTGGGCGAGCATCTCGGTCGCTGCCCCCGCGATCGACATGAGCACGGCAACGCACCAGCAGATGGTAACCTGAACCGGCTGAAGTTGGACGCCCACGATTGAATTCAAGACGATAGGATAGCGAATGGAGCGCTACCAGCCTGGCGGCACTGTCTTGCCCGCGTCCACTACGCTGGGCCACTCGCGGCGCTCCTCCTCTGCCGAGAAGACCGCCTCCATGTCGGCCAAGTGCTCAGGCTACGCCAGATTCGAACGTGGGCTGGCCAACGGCGAGCAACAAGCATGCCGCGTGCTCCGCGTGCAGGCACCGACCAAAGGCCAAGCCAATCACTCGCAAGTCAGTTTCTAGTGAAGGGTGTTCGCGATAGTTCAAGAACTGATTCCAATCGCTAGTCTGCCGAGGTACCGGAGTGACAGTGCCGCAAATGAGGCTTGCGGATGCTTCGAGCTAGGGAGGGTATGCTAGATGCCCGAGATATCGAAGGCTTGGAGGAAGCGGCTGTTCCTGGCAGGCCCGGTCATCTGCTAGCGGGCTGACCACATCATGTGGTATACTATCCACGAGCATTCAGGGTTGGCTTGCACGGTGTTGCCAAGCTAGCCTCCGCCGGGATCGTTTGGGCGGTCCCGGCGGGCTTTTTTGGTGTGAATCCCAGCAGGACGGGGTCTCGCTGGTGTACGTCTAGGGCGATTCTTGAGAGGCGTTCGCGCCGTGCTAGGTTCCACGGGGCGTAATACCGCTCGGTAGTTATGACGCTCGAGTGTCCTAGCAAGCTGGAGAGGTCCTGCATCAGCACTCCCGCAAGGAGCAGTTCGACCGCGAACGTGTCGCGCAGTCGGTGGGGGTGGAATCCCTGCACGTCGGCGGCCGTTGCGACGCCCTTGAGTCGCTCGCGCCAATACTTCACCGCCGTCACTGGCTCAGACCGACCGGTCCAGAAGTAGTAGTGCTTCGGGGCGGGAGCCGCGGCTTCCAGCGCCGCGAGCACTTTGTCCGGCAGCGCGACAGTCACCAGCTCTCCGCTCTTTGCGCGACGGAGCACTAGCACTCCATCCGGCGTAAGGGTCTCCCTGTTCAGTACCACCGCGTCGCCTATCGCCAAGCCCGAATACCGCAGCAGCAGCAGGGCCAGCTCTCGCGGCTTGTGCTGGGCCGCGCCGAGCAGGTCGCGCATTTCTTGCTCGCTCAGCGGCCAGCTCTCGCGGCTTGTGCTGGGCCGCGCCGAGCAGGTCGCGCATTTCTTGCTCGCTCAGCGGCATCGTCGGGCGGGCCGTGCTCTTTGGCCGGCGCAGTCCTTTTACCGGGGACTCGGTGATCCACCCTTGCTCGTGTGCAAAGGAGAAGAACGCCTTGAGTAAATTCAGTCGCTTTGCTCGCGTGGCCGCAGCGGCCGTCCACTCGTCCCGCCACTGGCGCATCACTTCCTTATCCAGCTCTCGGAGCCCTTCGATGCTCGACCTAGCCGCGAACTCCTGCAGCATCCGAAACACGGAGCTGTAGCCCCCTCGCGTGGACTTCCGCAGGTTGCGAGCTTGCAACTCACGCAGGTACCGCTCACAGGCCTCGGTTACCGTCATACGGCCCTCCTCCCATGTTGCTCCCCGGTGAATGCGTCCGGATCGCCGCCCGGAAACCAGCGGTAAATCACGTTCCGGTTGACGCCGAACCGCTTGGCGATCTCGGATCTCGCGACGCTACGGTCGGCCAGCAACGCTCTTGCAACCCGCACATTCTCCGGATCGTGGAATGGCGACGGGCGCCCCCAGCGCTTCCCGGCGGCCTGGGCAGCCCGATAGGACTCCGCCGTCCGCTCCCGGTTCAGGGCCACCTCGAACTCCGCCAATGCACCGAACATGGTAAACACCAGCCGCCCCCCGGGTGTTGTGGTGTCGATCCCCTCGGTGAGCGAGACTAGCTGGCACTCTCGACGCTCAAGCTCGCGACCGAGCGAGATCAGGTGCGTGACCGACCGCGCCAGGCGATCGAACTTCCAGACGACCATCGAGTCGCCCTTGCGCAGGAAGTCGAGCGTGGCCTTCAGCTGCGGCCGCTTCACTTCGCGGGCGGAGCAGCGCTCGGTAAAGATCCTCTCGCAGCCCCGTCCCTCGAGCGCCAGTAGCTGGTAGGACGGATCCTGGCCGCCGGTGGAAACCCTTGCGTATCCGACGAGCACTAAATCACCCCCGTGCAAGGTTTGGTTGCGATGCAGTTCCAGGACGGCTTTGGCACCACTTCAGGGGCGCCGAAGCGCGCTTCCGGAAGGGCCTTTGGAGGTGTCGCCAAACCGATCGATTTGGATACGGTACCCACAAGGGGGCGCTGACGCGGCGGAGAGAGGGTGGCGCCCGGGACCGCGTGGTGCCCGGCAGCAACGGGGAGCGTCGCGCTGGTGACGGGCAGCGTCGCCGGTGACGGCAGTCGCAGCCCCGGTCCAGGGGCTCCTCCATTCATCGGATACAGATTTGGCGTTTGTCGCATATGAACCTCCGGTTTCCAGTTGGCACGATTTCTCAAGGCAGTCACTCGTCGGCCACATCCAAGCCGTCCCAGGCAGAGAGCGCCTCCTCGAGGTCCTCCGGCGGCAGCAGCGCCGTTGCCGTGAGAATCGTATTGATCGCTACGCTTGGGTCCAGATCGTCGAGCCATCCCGGCGGCGATCCCAGCGCCGCACCGATCGGCCCGAGCAGGACGTTCCTCCTCCGGTCGGATGCGCGCTTGTGGACCATCAGGCCGGCCGGGCGGCCGCGCGCGAGGATCTCGCGCGCCTCCATGCCCTCTTCGAGCGTTTCAGCCGGCAGCCACTCCAGCGCCCAGCTGTCTGCGCGGGAAGGGGTGCCCTGCTCGTTTCCCATACCTTTCAATTTGACGCGGGAGACGCGGCGTGTCGAGAGGCGGGGGGCGTACTTCAGAGCCCGATGTCGCCGCAGTCCGGGCAGGGCGAGCCGGGACCCCAGGTGACGGGCGTGCCGCACACTCCGCAAGTCTCTCCGTCCGGAACAGCGGTAGGCGGATCGACGGCCCCGGTTCCGGGGAACTTCGAGCCGAGCCAGCGGAACAGGTAGTCCACGACGGAGTGCGCGTAGCCCATGCGCTCGGTCCAGCCGGCGGGCTCGAAGCGCGCCAGCGAGAGCAGGGAGACGTAGTCCGACAGCGGAACGCCGCGCTGCAGCCCGAGCGTGACGCTGGCGGCGAGCGAGTCCAGCAGCCCTCGCAGCAGGCCGCCGGCCTTCGACATGCGCACCTCGATGAGGACGGGACGGTCGTGCTCGTCGGCCGCAACCGAGATGTAGCCAATGTGCCCGCCGACGCTGAAGCGGTGGGTGATCGACGCCCACTCCTCGGCAGGGGGGCCCTTCGGGGGTGCGGTGTCCACTGGCGGGATGGTAGCGCGGGAGCGCGTTAGCGGAAAGCGGCCCGCAAGGCTGCCGCTGCCGGGAGACAGGGACCGGTACGTGGCGGCGCGATGCGGCCCGTCTGCCGCCGCTGCGTTCCGCCCTCCGGCGGCCGGGGCAGTTCCGCTCGCGAGCGCTCGGGGGCCCGGGCTCGCGCTCCCTTCCACGGACTGTCGCTGCGGAGACTGTCGCCGCCCGGTCCGGGCCGAACCCGGTGGTCGATGTAGCATCGCAGCTGCATCCGTTTCGAGCGAAGTGGCTTCCCGGGAACTGCTCTCGCTTGATGGAGTCGAGCGCTCCCGCTCCTGACGCTACTTGGCCCTGGCAGCGCGGCGCCGTCGCCGCTTGCGTGCGTCGCCTGGCCCCTGCCTTGGACTTGCCGAGGGGACATGCGGAGACGCTGCGAGCCGTCAAGTCACCTCGCGAATCATTTGCGCCTGCGGCGCCGGGGGCTGCTCCCCAGGGCACGGGATAGGGCTGGCGAAGTAGCGCGCGTCGCGCAGCTTCGGATCATCGGCGGCGAACGCCACCTCGGAGCGGGTCCCGCCGCCGACCTGGCTCGCGCCCGCGCCGGAGAGCGGGGCCGGGCGGAAGTCCCGCGACGGTGCCCCCTCCGGAACAATGCACCGGACTGGGCACCGCGCTGCGTTCAAATCGACACTGGCTGCCTGCCACCGCACCTTGAGGTCTGCATCCATCCGCGTGTATCCCCTGCCTTGCCGGCGCTCAACGCGCCGGCGTCCTCTCGATCCACAGCGGCGCAACGCCCTGCTCGGCGGGCGGCGCCGATGTCTCGATCCCCGGCGCCGGTCCCGGGTCGAGCCACAGCCAGCGCAGCTGCTCCAGCCGCTCCAGCGGGGCCGCGCTCGAGACCGGGTTGCCGGGCAGCCGCAGCCAGACCAGCCTCGACACGTCCCCGAGCGCCGCCACGTCGGCGACGGCGTTGCCCGACAGGTCGAGCCGCAGCAGCCGGTCGAGTTCGGCCAGCAGGCCGATGTCGGCGATCCGGTTGTCGGACAGCCCCAGGTTCGCCAGCCCCGCCAGCTGCGACAGCGCCTGCACGTCGGCGACCTGGTTGCGGTCCAGCAGCAGCACCTCCAGGCCGCCCACGCCCGTCAGCGTGGACACGTCCACGATGCGGTTGTCGGACAGGTTCAGCCGCTCCAGCGCCGCCAGCCCCGCCAGCGGCCAGAGGCCCGCGATGCGGTTGCCGGACAGGTCCAGTACCTGCAGGCCGGTCAGTTCCGCCAGCGTGGCGAGGTGGCCGATGCGGTTGTCGGCCAGGTTCAGCCGCTCCAGCGCGGCCAGCCCCGCCAGCGGCCAGAGGTCCGCGATGCGGTTGCCGGACAGGTCCAGCGCCCGCAGGCCGGGGAACTCCGCCAGCGTGGCGAGGTCCGCGATCCGGTTGTGCGCCAGGTCCAGTCGCTGCAGCGCCGTCAGGCCCGCCAGCGGCCAGAGGTCCGCGATGCGGTTGCCGGACAGGTCCAGCGCCTGCAGTCCGGTCAGTCCCGCCAGCGGGCTCAGATCCGTGATCGCGTTGTCGCGCAGGTCCAGCACCCGCAGGCCGGTCAGTCCTGCCAGCGGGCTCAGGTCCGCGATCGCGTTGTCGCGCAGGTCCAGCTCGCGCAGGTCGGTCCGTCCCGCCAGCGCGGTTATGTCGGTCAGGTTCCGCGACGACAGGTCGAGGCGCTCCGCCCCCGCGTCGCCGGGCGTATCTTCCAGCAGAACCGCCAGCGCCGCCGGGATCATGCCCCCGGGGGGCAGCGCGGCCTTCGGCAGGGGGCCGGACGCGTCCGTGTCGTTGCGCACCGGCTCGTCCGTCAGCGGCGCCGCCGGCAGGCCCGCCGCGTCGCGGATCGGGTGCATCGCGGCCGCCAGGTAGGTCAGGGTGACCGTTTCGTCCGGCGTCACCGGGCGGTCCAGTTCCAGGACCACGTCGGACCCGCGCACCGCGACGGCCGTCACCGCCAGCATGGCCCGCGCGCGGCCCGGCGCCTCCGCCGCCACGACGAAGTCCCGCGGCGCGGGCTGCGAGCCCGCGTCGAGCGGGCCGGGGTAGCCCAGCGTCAGCAACGGCCCCGCCACCGACGGGCTCGCCTGCGCCGCCGGGTCCGTGTCCACGAACTCGACCGTTTCGTACGGCCCCCATGTGCCCTTGCGCACGCCCGGCGGCAGCGGGCCGAAGTCGATCCGCAGGCCCTCGCCGGTCTCGTCCTGCTGGTCCAGCACCGCGCGCAGGATGAAGTCCGCCTGCCTCTCGTTCGGCCCGAACGTCACGCTCGCCGGGAGCCCCTCGTAGTCCGCCTCCGTCGCGCCGCCCCGGTGCGTCACCTCCAGCGGGATCGTCACCGGTCGCAGCGGGATACTGTCCAGGCTCAGCGTGAACCGAGAGCGCACCCCCTCGCGCACCTTGGGTACGTAGCCGGCACTCGTGCCGAAGTTCACCACGACCGACCGCAGCTGGCTGTCGTCCGCCAGCGTCACGGCCGCCGCCGCCGGGCTGCCCGCCGACACCCCCGCCGGCAGCGGCCCGAACCCGATCGACACGCTCTCGCCGCCGTCGTCGGCCGAGTCGTCGGTCGCGGTCACGGTGAACGTCCGCGCCGTCTGGCTGGCCCCGAACGTCACGGTCTCCGGAATGCCGGAGTAGTCCGCCGCCGTCGCGCCGCCCCGTTGGCCCTCGTCAGCGGCACTGTCACCGAGCGGCCGGGCGCCGTGTCCAGTTCCACGCGCACCGTCGCGTCGGAACCGTCTTCCGTCGCCCTGTAGGTCGCCGCCCCGAACGCCACCGTCACCGGCTCGACCCCGTCGTTGTCCTCCAGCGCCACCGTCGCCGTGATCGGCCCGTCGCCGATCGAAACCCGGCCGTTGGGGGGATTTCCGAACCACAGCGCCACGCTCTCGCCGTCGTCGTCGGCCGCGTCGTCGGTCGCCCTCACCGTGATCGTCTTGGTCCGCTCGCCCACGGCGAACCTCACCACCGCCGGGATCGATCCGTGGTCCGCGGCCGTGGCGCCGCCGCCGTAGCGCAGCGTCAGCCGCACGTCGAGCGGCGCGATCTCCACCGGCGCGTCCAGGTGGATCGACACCCGCGCGGCGGCGCCGCCCTCGGCGGCCGTGTAGGCTTCGGCCCCGAACCACACGTTCCAATGGTCCACGCCGTCGTCGTCCTCGAGGTGCACCGTCCGGGTCGGCGGGCGGTGGCTGGCCGTGCTGGCGCGGATCCCCGCCGGGAGCGGCCCGAAGCCGATCCGCAGCGACTCGTTGTCGTCGTTGTCGTCGTCGTCGGTCGTCCGCAGCGTGAACTGTTTCCGCCTCTCCCGGAACCGGAACGTCACGCTCGCGGGCACGCCCGAGTAGTCCGCCGCCGTGGCGCCGCCCCGGTGCGTCCTCGTCAGCGGGATCGTCACCGTCGCCCGCGCCGGCTCGCTCAGGTACACGGACACCCTCGTGACGTTGCCCTCTTTCACCGTCAGGTCGGCGGCGCCGTCGAAGAACACCTCGGTCACCGGGCCGTCGTCGTCGGCCAGCGCCACGGTCGCCGTCGGGCGGGCGCCTGCCACGAACCCGTCCGGGAGCGTCCCGAAGCCGATCCGCACGCTCTCGCCGTCGTCGTCGACCGAGTCGTCGGTCGCCGTCACCGTGAACGTGCGCCGCGTCTGCCCGGCCTGGAACGTCACGCTCGGCGGCACGCCCGAGTAGTCCCCCGGCGTGGCGCCGCCCTGGCGGGACGGCGTCAGCGGAATCGTCACCGGCGCCGACGGCGCCGGGCTCAGCTCCACCGCCACCGTCGCCGGGGCGCCGCCCTCCGAGGCCGTGTAGGAGGAGGCCCCGAAGGTCACCGCCGTCTGGCCGGGCAGCAGGGTGCTGGCGTAGCTCAGCCGCACGGCCACCTCGGTGCCGAGGTCGGGCGGTGGACTGAGGCGGGCGAACCGTTGGTATTTGGCGCGCAGCAGCGGAACGTCCGACAGGGGCGTGGTCGGGACGGTATCGACCTTTGACTGGAAGACCCACCAGTCTTGGATGCCGCTCTGAAACACGCCCTCGGCCAGCGGCGCGTCCAGCTCGCCACCGTAGGTCTGCACGTGCAGCGTCAGCCCGTCCCCGTCGGCGGGCAGGACCGGCGTCGTCGCGAAATACAGGTCATGGGTGCTGCCGGCGGCGGTCAACAGCGTGACCGTGTAGTCGACGCCGAGGTGCCGGAAGGCGGCGCCGCCGAGGGTGCCGTAGGCCGCGCGGCCGGGCCGGGCCTCGTATCCCGTCGCGCTCACGGTGAGCTCACCGTCCTGCTCTTCCAGCAGATGCCCCACGGTCAGCGCGGTGCACCAGACCGTCGCGGCGTCGGAGGGACAGGCGGCGGCGGCCGGCGCGACCGGCAGCGTCGCGGCGCTGATCCGCTGCTCCGCGTTGCCGCCTTCGTCGGTGAAGTTCGCCCGAACCTCGATTTCCTGGCCATAGTCGGCCGAGGTCAGCGTGTAGTTGCTGCTCGTGGCGCCTGGGATGTCCACTTCCGCGCGGCGCCACCGGTAGCTGTAGCTGACTCCGGTCAGGCCGTCGGCGTCATCGAGGTCGCCCGGCGCCGCCGTCAGCGTCATCCCCACCTGCGCCGTCCCCGAGATCGCCGGATTGCCGGTGGCCGCGGTATTGCCCGTCGCAGTGGTCGTCCCGGTCCCCGCAGGCGACCAGCCGCCGTCGCCCTCGGCGTTGGTGGCGCGCACCTGCACCCGGTATGCCGTGCCGGCATCCAGGCTCCCGATGGCGGCGCTGGTGCCGGTCTGGTTCTGGGGACCGTTGGTCCAGTTCGACTCCGTGGTCTTCTGGTAGCGCAGGTCGTAGTTGTCGATGTCGGGACCGGTGTTCGTCGGCGCGGTCCAGCTCACGTCCAGGCTGGTGGTCGATCCCGCGGTCGGCGACACCGAGGGCGCCGCCGGCTGCCCCGGGGGCTCGGTCACGTCCGTGACGGTGATCGTCACCGTGACGGTGTCGGTGCCGCTGTTACCGTCGTCGGCCTTGACGACGACGGTGTAGGTGGACTTGGCCTCGTGGTTGTAGGTCACGCCCGCCTTGGTGCGGATCCGGGCGGATCCGGCGGTCGTGGTTGTGTCGAGGGCGAAGGCGGCCGCGTCGGTGCCTTCGAGGGTGTAGGTCAGCGTGTCGCCGTCGCTGTCGGTGGCGGTCAGCACGCCGCCGACGTTCTGGCCCGCGAGCCGTGTTCTCGGCCACGCTGCGCGCCGCGGTGGACGAGGGGAACGTCGGCGCGCTGTTGGGGACCACGGCCGCGGCCACCGCGAAGAGCTCCGAGAGGCCGTACATGGGACGGGTCTGGGAGGAAAAGAAGGTACCGGAACTGTTGAGGGGGCTGTTGGCGCTGCCGGAGGCATTGGGCCGGCCGACCCTCACAACGGTGTCGCCGAGATAGTCACCATCAAGCAACCCACTGCGTACCCTAGTGCCGTCGTGGTCGCAGCCGGTCCAGGGGTAGTTGCCCTGCTGGGAGGTATCGGGGCCGTCGGTGCCGGACTCGTTCTTGTCGGCGGCCTCCTCGTCCCAGGACCCGTCGTAGAAATCCGCGTAGTCGTCGGCGGCCTTGGCGCCGTTGAGCCAGTAGATCGGCACGCCCGTGTCGGACGTCGTGTAGCGGGTGCGGGTATTGACGCGGGCATCGGTACTGCTGCTGCAGCCGACCGCCCGGAAACCCGCTTCGTATGCCTGGATGGCGGTGTGGCCGGCCGCGGCGCGTTCCTGGACGAAGGTGTTGTAGGCGCCGATGCCGCTGGCGCTGGCGTCGCGCTTGGTGGAGGAGAGGAACAGCAGCCGGAAGGTGTCGCCCAGGACCAGCCCGGTGGGGACGAGGCCCGAGTTGGAGGGCATCGGGGTCGGGATGGCGGTCCCGTTCACGCTGATCAGGTAACTCTCTCCACTGCTGTCGGTAGTGCCGTTGAAGCGGCTGGCATTCTCGATTCCCCACCCCACCCTGGTGCCGCCGTCCTGCCCGTTCGACGCGGTGACGCCGAGAACGAAGTCCGCCGCTGCGTTTCCGCCGCCCTCGAAAACGACGAGATAGTCGGTGCTCGCGTCGAGCGTGGCGCCGACGAGCGCGGTGAACGTGTTCACGGCGTTCCCCGTGTAGCTGGCCGGGGACGTCAGGGTGTGCTGCAGGGTATCCAGCGTGCCGTTGGAGGCCGCGGTGTAGATGTGGACGGTGAATGCCTCCGTGCCCGCCAGGTCTTCAGCCGAGACATAGACCCCGACCGAAGCCAGGAAGTAGCCGCCGGGATTCGGCCCGGTGTCGAACCCCTGGGAGTGTGTCTCGTCCTGGTCGCCGATGGCCTCGATAGCAGTAGGGTTCCAGCTCCGCCCGGTGTTGCTGACGAGCACGTTGGCGGCCGCGGTGGTGGCGCCGGCGACACCGGAGGCGGAGCCGCTGCCGACGGAGTTGATGGCGGAGACGCGGTAGTGGCGGGTGTTGCCGGCGGCGAGGCCGGTGTGGGAGTAGGTGGTGTCGGTGGAGGCGGTGTCGGCGGCGAGGTCGGACCAGGTGGTACCGCCGTCGGTGGAGACCTCGACCTTGTACCCGGAGATGGCGACGCCGCCGTTGCTGGTGGGTGCGGTCCAGGACAGGTCGACCTGGGTCTCGCCTTTCGCGTTGGCGGTGAGGCCGGTGGGGGGGCCGGGCGCGGTGCTGCCGCTGGTTGCCGTGCCCATCACGGCGATGCGCAAATTGGAATCCCCCAATGACGACGTCGACCAGCTCCCGGAATCGGAGCTTCTAAAATGGCGATCGTCGTTGATGCTCCATGCGTTCGCCACGCCCGCGTCCTCTGCGTTGGAGGCCGTCACGCCAGCGCTCCAACCGCCCGCCGGAGCCTCCAGCACGACGAAATACTTCGTCTCTTTCTCGAGGGTCGAGTTCGCCGGCGCAGTGAACGTGTTGAGAGAGTCGTTCGTAATCGAAGCCGGGTTCGTCGTGCGCCGTGGAAAGGCGCTGTTTCTCAGCGGGTGCGGATCCCGTCCGGCAACTGTCGCTCCAGCCGGTAGCAATCGGAGCGGTTCGAGGAGGTAACGACACGGACTGAAGCACTTCGATGGAAAAGGGCCGCCTTGGGCGGTTCAGCGAGCGTGCAGGCGACAACGCGCAGTGAACGTTGAGCAGGCCTCGAAAAGGGTAACGCGGAAGCCGACCCGCCGACGAAACGGGGAAGGCTGCCAGTGGCCGGGAAGCGAGCGACGCGAGCACCGGTCAGTTCCGCCGGGGTATTGACGGTGGCATGCATGCAAGAGGGAGACAGCAGCAACACGGGAAGCCCTGCCGGTGGCGTGCACGCGCCAAACCGGAATCCCGCAAGGGACAGGCCGGGCCGGGCCGGGTGGCGGAGAGGTCCGTACTACCGGAGAGGCCGGGTAACGCTGGCGGAGGGAAGGGACCTCAGGTGAGGAGAGGTGAGGGAAAGCGCGAAGGACGCCGGGAGTGGCACCGCCTAGGACCCCGGCATTGTGTGTCCGGGAGAGCTGGAACCACCGCATGCGAAAGCGAAGGGAAGCGAATGCAGGAACGAGCGCAAGCCGGGGCGGCAGGCGCTGGCGGCAGGGCGTGAACAGGTCTGCCGCCGGGTCCGGCGACCGGCGGGAAGAAGTCGGGGGCGTGCCACTCCCGCGACGCGGACGGCATTAGCAGACGCGCCATTCCCGACGGAGCCGGATCTACCCGTGTGCGAGCGGCATGATCCCACTGGAGAGCCCGGTGCCCTAAATCGGCACGCCGGGTTCGGTGAGCGGGGAGCGGAAACGTGGCAATGCGAGAGAACGAGGCACCCGCACGACGCGAAAGCGGCGGGCAAACGGCTACTCCCTCACGCTAAAGCTGGCGCGTCGCTCCCCGACTCTACAGCGTGTACCTGCTGCTGTCCGGATTACCGGACGCGTCCGCTTCGTAGATGCTCACCCTCGCTGAATCCGTGCTGTCGAACGACCTGATATATACCTGGATCGACGACAGCGCATACCCGGCCGCGTTGTCGCCCGTGGTGAATTGCTGTGCCTGTGAGAACTTCGACGCCCCTATGACGCCTACGCTATAACCGGCGGTAGCGACGTGCGTCTGTCCCAGGTTGCTGACCAGGGTGGTCTGCGCCTGCGCCTGCAGGGGCAGGGCCAGGAGCGCGGCGAAAGCCGCGAGGAACCCGGCAGCGGTGCGCGCCATCGCCGGCCAAAGGCGGGCGGGGCGGTCGTGATGTCGGTGCGGGGTCTCGCCCGGAGCGGGCGGGAAGGATTCGGGCGGGCGGCGGGGGCCTGGAGGGGACTCGTTATGTAATAGGTGCGTTAGGTGTGCGCCGGTGTGCGCCGGTGTGCCGGTGTGCGCCGGTGTGCGCCGGTGTGCTGCTGCTTCTGTGTGTGGATGTGGATTATCATTGCGCCTTCTAGGTGGGAGCATCATCATGGTGAGTTGCGAGTCCGGCTCCGCTGAGGTGGTCCGATGTGTTTAGACAGCTGGTCGGTGAATTTAAGGTGGACTCCGCTACTACTCTGAACTACCGACCGCAGTGATTGTACCTCAATACGCGGTCATCATCATCCCGTCTCCTTCCTTGCTTTCCCGGCTGCTGATGAGGGTTTCCGGACTGCTCCGGAAGGGTCTGCCTGTTCCAAATCTGGACAGGCACTTCCGGGTGCTTCCCCCCGTCGGTCGCCCCCGAGCCGCTCGCATTGGCGGAGGTTGAACTCCAGGTGCTGCCAGTACGTTGCCGGGAACGACTCCGTCCGCACTGCCTCCAGCAGGCTGGCGAAATAGCGCAGGCTGCGCACCGGCTCCCCACCCGGCCGATCGAGCAGGCTCATCGACTTGCGGACACTGCCCAGCAGAATCGCCCGGCGCACCGTCTCCAGCGGCACTCCTGCTCGGTGCCAGTCCGTCGCCAGGCGCTCGTCAGCCGGCCCGAACAGGCCCTGTACGCACGCCGGCTTCCGGAACATCCTCCGGACTTCGGCGACATACGCGCTGGCGTCCAGGCCCAGGTTCTGCGGATCCGGCTCCTGGCCGGCCGCCTCCGCCTGGACTTCGTACGGCCAGTACTCCGGGCGCACCCGCAGCCACGAGCGACGGTGCTGGTTCGGCGCCGCTTCCCACTCGCACAGCCCCTTGGCCGCCAGCTCGCGCAGGCAGCGTCCCAGCGTCGAACGGCTCTTGCCCACCTCCCGGGCCAGCCCGTCCCGCTCGAACTCCAGGCAGCCGTCGGCCCGCCCGGCCCGCAGACACACGTACGCGAACACCTTGAACGCCGCGTCACTGAGCCGGCCGAGCGCTCGCTCGAAGCCCGGGCCGGCGGCGAACCAACCCCGGCTGCCTCGCTTCAATCGCACCGTCGGCTTCATGTCACACCCCCTCTCGTCTGCAGCGCCTCCCACGGCGTCCGTCCTCCCAGCGCGGAATGCGGCCGTTCGAAGTTATAGAACTCCATCCAGCCGGCGATCAGCTCCCGGGCCGCGAACCCGTCCGCAAGCTCCTGCAAATACACGGCTTCGTACTTCAGCGAGCGCCACAGCCGCTCGATGAAGATGTTGTCCATGCAGCGGCCCCGCCCATCCATCGAAATCCGCACGTCGGCGGCTTCCAGGCAGCCCGTGAACACCTGCGCGGTGAACTGGCTCCCTTGGTCGGTATTGAAGATATCCGGTGCCGGGTGGGCCTCCAGCGCCGCCTCCAGCGCCAGTACGCAGAACTCGCTGTCGAGCGTGTTCGACAGTTCCCACGCCAGCACGCAACGGCTCACCCAGTCCATCACCGCCACCAGGTACAAAAACCCGCGCTGCAACGGAATGTAGGTGATGTCGGCACACCACACTTGGTGCGGACGCTCGATCTGCAGACCCCGCAGCAGGTATGGAAAGACCCGCTGGCCCGGATGCGGCTGGCTCGTCCGCGGCCGGCAGTAGATCGCCTCCAGGCCCATCGTGCGCATCAGCCGCCGCACTCGGTCGCGGCCCGCCGCAAAGCCTTCCCGGACCAGATGGCAGCTCATCTTCCGGCTGCCGTAGAACGGATGCGCCGTGTACAACTCGTCGATCCGTCGCATCAGCGCCAGGGTCTCCGTATCCGGCTCCCGCGCACGGTAATACAGGCTCGAGCGGCACAGCCCCAGCAGCCGGCATTGCAGGCTGAGGCTCGCCTGCGGGTGGCCCCGTTGGATCAAGCTCTTGCGCGTGGCCCGGCTCAGCGTTCCCACGCGCTCCGCAAAAAATCCCGTTCGATTACGAGCTGCCCGATCTTCTCGTGCAGCTTGCGGATCTCCGCCTCGCGCTCATCCTGCCCAGCCTGCGCGCCCCGCTCGAACAACTCGACCAGCCCTGCGCTCGCCTTGCACTTCCATTGGCTGACCTGGTTCGGGTGCACCCCGTGCTTCGCTGCGATCTGCTGCACGGTCCGGTCCCCGCGCAACGCCTCCTTGGCGACTCTTGCCTTGAAGGCCGCCGTGAATGTCCGTCTCTTCGCCATCGCTGACTCCTTTCAACCTTGGCGAAGTCCACCTTAACCTACTGTCCGAAAATCCCGGACCACCTCACCGCCCGGGCTTCTGGGCCGGCCCGCACCGATCGCCGTCCCAAGACGCTGCCCCCCGCGGAGGTTGTCTCCCGGCCCTGCAAGCCCCGCGAATACGTGCCGCTCAAAGCGGATTCGGCACCGTCCGCCGGACGCTCCGGGTACGCGCTGCCGCCCGCCTCCGCGAGCCTGCCCCGGCTGAGCGTCCCTGGCCAGGCATGCAGCCGCCCGCACGCCACCAGGCGTGCGGGCGGCGGAAATTCATCCGAACTGCAGGCGGTCCCGCCGATTTGCTAATCATTTACAGAATATGTAATCTTATGTAAATGACCGGGGCGGCGACCGCCCCCGCAGGGCATGATCGCCTCCATCGGCAAGATCCGCTCCTCCGCCCACGGCGTCGCCTACTACGAGCGCGACGGCCAGCGCGCCCCCTCCGACCCGGACCACGGCCGCGCCAGCGCCTGGGCCGGCAGCGGCGCCGCCGCCCTCGGCCTGCGCGGCCCCGTCGAGCCGGCGGCCTTCCGGGCCGCCCTCGAGGGCCGTGTCCCCGGCCAGCCCCAGCTCGGCCGCCGCGACCGCCAGGGCAACGTCGTCCACCGCCCCGGCCGCGACCTCACCCTCTCCGCCCCCAAGTCCGTCTCCCTGCTCGCCCTCGTGGGCGGCGACGAGCGCATCGTCGCCGCCCACGACAGCGCCGCCCGCACCGCCCTGGAGTGGGTCGAGCGCAACGCCGTCGAAACCCGCCTCAGGGACCCCGCCACCGGGGCGATGGTCCGCGCCGGCGGCCAGGGCATCGTCGCCGCCACCTTCCGCCACGACCTCTCCCGCAACCTCGATCCCCAGCTGCACACCCACTGCGTCATCGCCAACATGGCCCGCTGCCCCTCCGGCAAGTGGCGCACCATGGTCAACGACGGCCTCTACCACTCCAAGGCCGCCATCGGCGCGATCTACCGCGCCGAGCTGGCCCGCGGCCTCCGCGGGCTCGGCTACCGCCTGGAGCGGACCCACGCCGACGGCCGCTTCGAGATCGCCGGCGTGCCGCGCGACGTCATGCGGGCGTTCTCGACCCGCCGCCAGGAGATCGAGGCGGCGCTCGCCGCTTCCGGGTCCGCAGGCTCGGGCGCCCGCCGGGGCGGGGCCGTGCTGGCCGCGGTGGCGACCCGTGCGGGCAAGTCCGGCCAGCCCCCCGGGGAACCGCGGCGCGCATGGTCGCAGCGGGCGCGGGAGCTGGGCTTCGCCCCGGCCGGCATCGTCGCGGAGGCGCGGGCCAGCACGGACGGGGGCCGGCCGCGTTCCGGGGAAGCGGCGGCGGAAGCGGTCGCCTGGGCCGCGCGCGCCCTTGGCGAGCGCGACATCGCGTTCTCCCACGCCGCCCTGCTCGTCGCCGCCCTGGGGCGCGATCCGGGCGCCGTCACCGTGGCCGAGGCCGACACCGCCGTCGCCGGGATGCGTGGGGACGGCCGGCTCCACCTGGCCGCGGGCTTCCGCCCCGGCCCGCACTGGACCTGCGATCCGGCTGTCGCCGCCGAGTCGGAGTCCATCGCCTGGATGCGCGCCGGCCTCGCCGCCGCCCGGCCCCTCCTGCGGAAAGGGCGGGTGCGCGCGCTGCTCCGTGGGAGCGGGCTCTGCCGCAAGAGCGCCGAAGCGGTCGCGTTGGCGCTCTCGTCCCCGGACCGGGTGGTCGGCCTCCTGGGCTTCGAGGGCCCCGGTACCGCCCGCATGCTGGACCGGCTGCGCGACCTCGCCGCGTCCGCGGCCTGCCGCGTCGGCGGCCTCGCCCCGTCCGAACCGGAGGCGCGCGCCCTCCAGCGCGCCTCCGGCATCGAGAGCGAGTCCCTGTCCCGGTTCCTGGCCCGCCACGCCCCCGTCGCCGCGGGCCGGGTCAGCGCCGGGGTCCGGCGAGCCCTGCAGTCCTCCTTCGGTCGCCTCGTGCAGGTCGTGGACGGCGCCTCGCTCGTCTCCACCGCCCACATGCGCGATCTGCTCCGGATCGCGAGCGCCCAGGGCGTGGCCCGCCTGGTCCTGCTCGGGGACGGCCGCTGGTGCGGGCAGCGGGAACCGGGCCGCCCCTTCGCCCAGCTGCTGCGGGCCGGCATGCCCGCGGTGACCATGAACGAGCGCGACCGCCGCCGCGAAGCCGCGCGCCGGAAGGCCGCCCGCAGCCGGCTCGCGTCCGTGGCCAGGGCCGCCTTCGCCAAGCTCGGAAGGCACGTCTCGGAAGCGCCCGCCGGGCGCCTGGCGGCAGCGACCGCCGCTCTCTGGCTGGCACTGCCCCCTGCGCGGCGCGCTGCCGCGGAGGTGATCGCCCACACTGCCGCCCTGCGTCGCGAGATCGGCGCGGCAATCCGCGACGGCCTCGTCCGGGAGGGCGTTGTCCGCGGCCCCGCCTGGCAGGGCGAGCGCCTGGCCCCGCTCGCCCTGGGCAGCGCCTTGCTCGCCGACCCGGCCAGCTACAGGCCCGGTGACACGGTGGTGTTCCGGCGCGCGTACAAGCGCCTCGGCGTCCGCGAGGGCGCCGAGCGGACGGTGACCGAAGTCGACCCAGGCTCCGGTCTCGTACGCCTCGCCGACGCCCGGGGCCGGATCGCGGACTGGCGGCCGGGCTCCCTCGCCGCGCTCTCCGGCGGCGTCGAGCTATTCCGCAACGAGCCGCTGGAACTGCGGGCCGGCGACCGCGTTCGCTGGACTCGCGACGAGCCCGCCATGGGCCTGCGGGCGGGTCGCCTCGCCCGCGTCGGGGCGGTCCGCGGCAACTGCGTCCTGCTACGCCTCGAAGGCGGGACCGCGCTGACGCTGGCCAGTTCCGATCCAGGCCTCCGCCACCTGGAGCGGGCCTGGGCCTGCGCGCCCGGGAGCCCCCAGGCCGTCGCGGCGCGGCACGTCATCGCCGCCGTCGAGACGGGCGACCCCCTGCTTGCGACCGAGGAGAGCCTGTACGCCGCCCTCGGCCGCGTGCGCAGGACGGCGCGGCTGGTCACCGACGACGCCACGCGCCTCGCGGACCTCCTCGAGGCCGCGACGGGCGAGCGGTTCGCCCGCCTTCCGCGCGGCGGCGGGGAACCGGCCGGCCCAAGCCCGATCAACAGGCCCTGGGTTCCGGGCTAGGCTCGGCCACGGTGCGCAGGCCATGCACGCAATCGCGTTCACAGCCCCGAAGGGCGGCACGGCCGAGACCACCCCTGCCGCCTCCTGCGACCTCGCCGATGCGGCCTTGCGCGACGATGCCGCCGCGGTCGATCCGGGGTGGACCGGCGCGCGCAGCCTGCCCCTGGGGCATTCCGCGGTCGAGGCCTGTCCCGGGGCAAGCAGTGGCGACGAGATACATGCGCTGCGATAATGGCTGCGCGAACGCATAGGACAAGAGCATGCCGGAAACCCAAGACCCCTTCGACGGCGCGCTCGCGCGCACCGATGCCGACACCCCCGCCGGCTCCCAGCGCTCCAGGCACCGCGCCCGCGACAGCGTCACCATCGCCGGCTACTTTCCCAAGGCCGTCCACCGCCAGCTGCGCACGCTCGGCGTCATGCAGGATCGGACCGTCCAGTCCCTGCTCGGCGAGGCCCTCAACGAACTCTTCCGCAAGCACGGCAAACGCCCCATCGCCCGGGAATAGGCCCCGTCCACGGCCACGGACGGGGCCTGGCTGCAGAGCGGCCCCGGGCAGCGCTACCGACGGTCCTTGCAGCTGTCGCCGACAGATCGTCCCAGTCCGATACCGGCCCCCGCGCAAGGAGCGTTGCAAGTGCGCGGCACGCGCGGAGGCCGCAGCAATCGTGGCAGCGTGGACACGTGGCACCTGCCACGCCCATAGCCAGGCGGGCGAATCCGGGATAGACTCGACAATCAGGCGGAGGCAATGCACAGGATCGCTCCGATAGCCCTGCGGGGAGACAGCCGCGAGCGCTCGCCGTTCGCGGGCGCCGCCGCCGAAGTACGCGCGCTGCGAGCCTGTCTGCGCGACTGCCCGGGAGAGCGGAATGCCTGATACAGAAACACCCACAGCGGACGCGCGGGCACGCGAAGACGCCGCATCCCCCGCTCCCCGCCGGCCCTCCCGGAACCGCGGTCCCGGCAGCGTCAAGATCGCCAGCCACTTTTCCCCAGCCGTCCACCGCCAGCTGCGCCTGCTCGGCGCCACCCAGGGCCGGACGGTCCAGTCCCTGCTCGGAGAGGCCCTCAACGAGCTCTTCCGCAAGCACGGGCGGCGGCCGATCGCCGGGGAGTAGGCCTGGGTCCGCGGACGCGGCGACCGGGCGCGGACACACCGCGCGCCGTGGTTCCGCCCAGCCCCGGCACCAAGACCGCCGCTCTGTTTTGGCCAAGCGGATCGTTGCTCCAGCGCGTCCCAGGCTCCAGCAAGACGCCGCTTGCTGGCCCTCCGACGCGCACGCGACCGTACCCGGGCGCTCACTGCTCGAACCTGCCGGCCTCCCGCCGGCAACGCTCCCCCAAACGCGCACCGAACTGTTCTCCCGCTAGCACTCCGCACCATGGCCGCCAGTTCAGCAGCCGCTCTCCCCTGCAGTGCCAGACTGCCAAAGGCACGCCATCCATCTCTGCTACACTCCGCTGTTTGGTCAGCTGGCCGGGCACGGGCGGGGATCTGCTTCAAGGCGAAGCGCACCCAGACACCGCGCGCCGGGCGCCTTGCCGGCCTTCACTTGCCCGAAAGAGAGTAAATCACCCATGCAACTTCGCGTGCTAGCGCTGGCAGCAGCGCTCGTCGGGACGATATGCGTCCCGACTTCGTTCGCCCAGAACCAGTCAAGACAGCAACAGCAGCAAATCAAGCAGGACCTGAAGGCCCAGCAACAGGCCGCGGAAGAGGCGGAAAAGCGCCAGGAACTATTGGAGGAGTTCCAGCCCCTGGCGGACCGCTATGCCGAGGCGATGATAACGCGCAAATACTCCGATGCCCTGGTCCAGGGCTACGTCAGCTCTCTCGGCCAGAGCCTCGTGCCCCCGGACACCCCGGCATCGACCACCTTCTCGTTCCGGGTCGTACAGGACATCTACCCGAACGCGGCCGCGCTGCCGGACGGCAGGATCTACCTGACGACCGGCATGCTGGCCCACGTCGACAACGAGGCTCAGCTGGCCATGGTGCTGGGCCACGAGATCGGCCACGTGATTGAGGAGCACGCCCTGGAGTCGCTCCGCAGACAGCGCTCCGGCCAGCGTCGCAACAAGATCGTCGGCGCGACCGCCGGCGCCGCGCTCGGCGGATTGCTAGGCGGGAAGAAGGGCGGGGCCGGGGCAGCAGTGCAGGGAGCCGCAGTCGGCGCCGCGGCCGGCACGCTCGCCGCGATGGCGATCAATTCCATAATCCGCTCCCAGTACAGCAAGGAGCAGGAGCAGGCGGCCGATCTGATCGGCACCAGGCTGGCCCTCGCGCGAGGCTTCGACCCGGACGAAGCGGCCCGCTTCTGGGACAAGCAGCACGAGCGGTTCGGAAAGCGGAGCTTCAACACCAAGATCGGGCACTCGCTCTTCGGCTCGCATCCCCGCGACAGCGTCCGGGCAGCGAACGTCAGGACCCTTCTAGCAGGGGATCTGAAGTCAACGATCGAAGCGAAGCGGGCGGGCGACGGGCTCGCTACGGGAACCCCGCGGTTCGGCAGCGTCACCTCGGGCCTGATGCGCGACACCGGGAGCCTCATGGCCGAGCGCAGCGACCGCCACGATCTGGCGATCGGCCTCCTGGAGAAGGCGCGCAAGTACCGGCCGAACGATCCGCGGCTGCTGTGGGCGCTGGGTCGCACCCAGCGCATGGTGGCCCGGAGCGAGCAGGAGCTGGCCGCAGCCGATAGCCTCTTGGCAATGGCGGCCGAGCAGGACAAGCGGCGCATTTACCCAGCCATCCATCGGGACCTGGCGTACGCCATGGCGAGCCGGCCGGAAAACTACGCGGCAGCGTCCGAGCATCTCAGGACATACGTGCTCGGACATATCGCCGTGCATGGGTCGTTGCCGCCGGACATCGACGACGTTTACGACAAGATGGTCCTGTTCGGCGACAACGAGTGGGTGCCTCCCGTCTTCGAAAAGGCGGACCCCCCGCAGGCGCTGCAAGTGGCCAGCGGAGCCCGCTACCACCCCACGGTTTGGGATACACCGGCCGAGTTGGCGGTCTATGACGCCGCCCTGCAGGCGTCGACACAGCAAATCGAGGCCTCCTTCGGAGGAGCGATTTTGCAAGACTAGGAGGCTAATGCGCCGTAGGGGCACTAGCCTTTAGGGAGCCAGTTCGTTTCCCAGTGGCGTCCCCACCCTCGTGGCCGCTCATGGCCTGGCAGCACGGCTCGAGGCTCACAGCCACTCTCGCGGTTGCGCCCTCAGTACCGGACGCGGCGAAACTGGGAACTGTGACGTACTGGCGGCTCATGGACCACAGGGACGAGAAATCCCACATAGCCGCCAGAATCTCGGGAAACGATCGGCCTTGGGGCTTTTCGCTGAGTCGACCGTAGCCGGAAACACGCCACTATTCGTCGATCGGATGTTGTGTATTCGCTATATGTTTCATTTGTTATTGTATTATGAGTTGTCTAGCTCGATGTAGTGCCAAGTAATTAATAAGGTTTCAATTTGTCCTTGACTTCTCCCGCCCGCCTCTGCCACCCTCGGCATAGGCACCCCCACCGTGTTCATCCGCGCTACCAAAACCCACTCCGTCCGCGGCCAGCCCGGCTTCTGCTTCCGCCTCGTCCAGTCCGTCCGCTCCGGCTCCTCGGTCCAACAGAAAACCCTCCTCAACCTCGGCACCAACTATGCCGTCCCGCGCTCCCTCTGGTCCGACGTCACCCACCTCGCCGACGATATCCTGCGCGGACAAGCCCCGCTCTTCGCTGTCCCCCACGAGGTCCTCGCTGCCGCCGAGGACCTCGTCCGCCGTCTCCGCGCCCGCGGCTTCGCCCCCGAGGGCCACTCCGACAACGACCCTGTCTCCGTCCGCCTCGATACCCTCGACCACGACAACTCCCGCTCCGTCGGCGCCGAGCGCCTCTGCCTGCACGCCCTCGACCAACTCCGCTTCCCCGCTCTGCTCCGCCAGGCCGGTGCCTCCGCACGCGATGCCTCCATCGCTACCGCCCTCGTCCTCGCCCGCATGCTGCATCCCTCCTCCGAGCGCGAAGCGCACCGCTGGCTCCGCGACAGCAGCAGCACCCTCGAACTGCTCGGCCTCGATCACTCCACGGGCGTCTCGCTCAACAAGCTGTACCGCATCTGCGACCTGCTCTGGAAACAGCGCGAAGCTCTCCAGAGCGGCCTTTTCGCGCGCGAACGGGAATTGCTGGACCTGCCCGAGACCATCGTCTTCTACGACCTGTCGAACACTCACTACACGGGCCGCGAGAACGCCACCCTGCGCCTGTTCGGTCGCTCCAAGCAGAAGCGCAACGACTGCCCGCTGGTTTCCCTGGCGCTGGCCCTGGACGGGTCCGGCTTTCCCCGCCGCTGCGAGATCCTGGCCGGCAACGTGTCCGAGCCGGGCACGCTGCAGCCCATCCTGGAGCGGCTCGACGCTGGCCGCGAAGCCGGGGCGCAGCGGCCGACCGTGGTGCTGGACGCCGGCATTGCCAGCGAGGAGAATGTGCGCTGGCTGCGCCAGCAGGGGTGGGACTGGCTCTGCGTCAGCCGGGAAGCCAAGCCGGAGCGCCCCGAGGGCGAGCCGACAGCGGAGGTGCAGACCAGCAGCGGCTACTGCGTGCGGGCCTGGCCGCTGAAGGCAGAGCCGGGTGCCGAAGAAACAGAGTCCAAGCGGGAGCCGGAATTGCGGGTGTACGCGCTGAGCGAGGGCCGTCTGCTGACCGCTGAGTCGATTCTCAAGCGGCACCGGGAGCGCTTCGAGGGGGCCCTGCAGGCCCTGCACGAGGGGCTGTCGAAACCACGCTGCATGAAGCAGTTGGAAAAGGTGCAACGCAAGGTCGGACGGCTGGTCGAGCAGCACGGGAAGGTGTCGGCGCAGTACAGCGTGGAGGTGGTCGCGGGGGAGCAGGGCAAGGCTGCGGCCGTCCATTGCAGCCGCAAGCAGCAGCACGCGGCGGCCGACGCGGCGGCCGGGGCCTACCTGCTGCGCACCAGCCACGTGGAGTGGGACGCGGAACGCGTCCTGCGCACGTACTGGGAGCTGACCGAGGTGGAGGCCACCTTCCGTTCGCTGAAGTCGGAACTGGGGCTGCGCCCGATCTGGCATCAGCTCGACCGGCGTGTGTCCACGCATCTGTTCGTGGCCGTGCTGGCCTACCACGCGGTGCATCTGCTGCGGACGCGGCTGAAGGCGCGGGGACTGCATCTGAGCTGGCAGTCGATCCGGGACCGCCTGGAGAACTGGGTGCGGGTGACGACGACCGTGCAGGCTGCGGACGGCAAGCCGCTGTGCAGCCGTCAGGATGTCCGCCCGGGAGCCGAGGCCTTCGAGATCGCACGAGCGGCAGGCCTGGTCCCGCGGGTGCACCGGCGTCGGATCCGCAAGGCGGACTGACGAATGCTCACAAAATGTAGTGCCAAGTGGGCCGAGGGTCCCCGTGCAACGCATTTTGTTTCAATGACTTACGAAATTTCCAAGTCACGATTTGGCGAACCAGGGATAGGGGACCTGGCGGACGCCGCCTACCGAGACCGCGCACGGTTCCCCACGACAGGGAAGCGCATGCAACCCAGCTGGTCGGTACCAATGCGCCGTTGCGCAGTTCGAGACGTTCTGTTCTACCTGTCCGTCTCGGGAGCGCGTGATAAGGCTGTCACGGCGTATCAGCAGAGTGTCGGGGAATGGTGGGCAGAGGCTCGGTCCTGGTGCTCGGTCGCACTGGGTTCCCACGGCTCGAAACCGCACTGCAAGATCGTGAAGGATTTGGCGAAGGCGGCTGAAGCGACGGATGATCCCGATATCGACGGAATAGCGGAAACCGCAAAGGCACGTGTGGAGAAGATGCGGAAAAAGATCAAAGGCTCGTGATCGGCATAATGGCCGTAGGCGTCTCACTGGCTAGCTTGGTGCTGACACCGACGACCTCGCCGGGTGCCTGTTGCTGAACCGTGATGGCCGCCCCACGACGTGTCCGGGCGCGTTACGGTGATGTGCCGTGACAGCATCCATAGCGTGCGCGCCCAGGACCCAGGACCCAGCCTACTCCCGCGCGATCGGGGGCTTCCCGTGCTTGCGGAAGAGTTCGTTGAGGGCCTCGCCGAGCAGGGACTGGACCGTGCGATCCTGCATCACGCCGAGCAGCCGCAGCTGGCGGTGGACAGCCGGGGAAAAGTGGCCGCCGATGGTGACGGTGCCGGGGCCGCGGTGCCGGGAATGGCGGGGCGTGGGGGCTGTCTCGCCGTCGGGGCGCGAGAGCACGTCGGCGAAGGGGTTGTCGGTCTCAGGCATTTCGGTCTCCCATGTGGTGGCGCAGCCACGCTCCGAAGGCGCGGATCTCGCCAGCCGCCTTGCTGCGGGGGTACGCCTCCGCCACGGACAGGCCCAACGGCAGGCAGTGCGCGAAGGCGGCACGCGCCCCGATGCGGGCCGGCGCGACCGCGGCCCCGTAGTCGCGCACGGCGGCCTCGGCGAGATCCGTCGTCCTGCCGCGCGGTGGGACGTGGTTCAGTACGACCGCGAAGGGCAGGGAGGCGAGAGCGCAGAGGCGGGCGGTGGCGTCCAGGGCTGCGATGTCGAACAGTCCGGGCCGGAGCGGGACCAGGGCCAGGTCGGCGGCGCGGGCGGCAGCCAGCGCGGCGGATTCGGAGTGCGGGGCGGTATCGATCACGACGAGGCCCGCGCCGGAGCGGCGGGCGGCGGCAAGGGCAGCCTCGAGGCGGGCGGCGGGAACGGCGCCCACGAACGGGGAGCGCCCCCGCCTGTCGCCCCAGAGGGCGGCGCTGGCCTGGGGATCGAGGTCGATTAGGGCGGCCGAGCCGCCAGCGCCCTCGAAATCGGCGGCCACATGGACGGCCAGGGTGGTCTTGCCGGTGCCGCCCTTCTGGGCTAACAGTGCGATGGTGTACATTGCGTCCGCGACTCTGCCGAGTCTATCCCGAATGCGGCCGCCTGGCTAGGGGCGCGGTGCCTGCCACACTCCCACGCTGCTGCGATGCCACGAAGTCGGCGGCAGCCAGCTGGCCCCCCAGGTCTGGTCTGCCGCCATCGGCGTCTCTTGCGGAATGGGTCGTCCTGATCTACTCGTCCAGATCCAGGTCGTCCAGCCAGCTGGGCGGCGATCTCAGCGCGCTTCCAGGCCCTCCTCGAGCCTCTCCGGCAGCATCCACTCCATGTGCCAGTCGGCGGCGACGCTGGCATAGCCTTCCGCCAGCAGGATCGGCCCAACCGCCGCGGGCGGCAGCGGGGTCAGCGGGTTGGTCCCGAGGCCGGCCGGCATTTGCCAGCTCTCCAGCGCGATCGCGTGTGCCGGATCGACGAGACGGTAGACGGCGGAGCGCTTGGCTTGCATCCGTCAACGCTACGCCGCGGCCCCGCCGCCCACAAGGGGCCTGCAGCTGCGCCGCAGGGGGAGAGCGCGCCGCGCGGCACCCCCGGACGGGGCGGTCAGGCCGCCGAGTCCTCGCCGGCCCGCCCCCGAGTGAGGCTTTGGAACGCCGCCTCGGCGGCGGGGTCCTCCATGGCGCCCCATCTCTCGGCGTCCTGCTCGGCCCACTCCGGGAACGTCCCAAGCAGCTCGGGCCAGCGCGCGATACCATCGGCGTCGTGGCCCAGGCCCAGGCGGCAGCCCGTCAGACAGGAGTGGATCTCGGCCCGCAGTTCCTCGCGGGCGTACTCGCGCGAGCCGAGGCCGGTCCAGTGCCCGACCTCGTCGATGGCGGTCCGGTAGTAGGCTTGCCGGCTGGCGAACCGCTCCGGACCGGGCAGCTCAATGCGGTCCCGCCCGAGGTCGTAGCGGGCGCTGCCCGCGGCCGAGACAGTGATCCGGGGGACGTGCGGTTCTGCCCTGGATTCCGCGTCATGCCGAATGCGTTGATGACCATGCACCTGACAGACTCGAACTGCCTGATCGCAAACCGTTACGCGGTTCCGGCGACACTGCCGCCACGCGGCGCACATCAGCCCCCGTCGGCCAGTGCATCCATCTTCGCCAGCAGCGGGTCCAGCCGGTTCGCAGCGCGGACGACGCGCGGGAGGCGGTCCAGCCGGTGCCGATCCCAGGGAGCGTAGTGGCGCTCAGTGGTCTGGATCGAGTTGTGGCCGAGCAGTGAGCTCACGTCCTGGATCAGAACGCCGCGGGCAAGCAGGGAAATCGCGAACGTGTCCCGCAACCGGTGCGGGCGGAATTCCGCAACGCCCGCCCGCCCGGCGGCGAGGCCGAGGCGCGCTCTCCAGTACTTCGCGCAGGTGACGGGCTTGCCCCTGCCTGACCACCAGATGTAGTCCGGGTTTCGAGACCGAATCGACAGCATCGCCCGGACCACTGCGTCCGGCAGGGCAACCGTGACCTGCTCCCCGCCCCTGGCCCCTCGCAACGTCAGTTCGGCTCCGGCGAGCGAGTCCCTTCTCGATGTCACGGCATCGCCGATCGCCAGACCCGAGTACCGCATCAGCAGGATCAGCGCGCGCTCCTTCGGTTGGTCCTGCGCGGCTGCCAGCAGCGCGCGCATCTCGGACACCTCCAGGGGCATCGGAGGAGGCGACTCGCTCCTGGGCGGCCGGATCGTCGCCAGCGGCGAGCGGGTAGCCCAGCCCCTTTCGACCGTGAAGCGGAAGAACGCTTTCAATTGGGACAGCCGCTGGCCTCTCGTCGAGGGCCGCCAGGTCCAGCTCCCGACCCATGCCCGGGCGGCGCTCTCGTCCAGGTCGTCGAGGACCAGCAGGCCGTTCTCGTCGGCCCAGCGCGACAGCGACCGCAACGCCGCCGCGTACCCTTTGATGGTGTCTGGCCCGAGCTTGCGAATGCGCACTTCCTGGTCAAGGAAGATGGAGCAGGCCTCGCGAATCGTCATCATCCATTGCACGCCGTTCTGCGCCGCCGCGTAAGCTCTCGCTTGCCGGCAGGACGAGCGCGTTGACCATGGTATCCCTGAGTCCCCGGCAGTGCGGTCAGCTTCCTCGACCGGACCGGCAACCGGTCCGCGCAATCCCCCGCAGCACCCGGACCTGAAGACCGCCCGCGGTCCTGCCATTTCGGCGTACCCACCGACACGTTCAGAGCTGGCCAGGCTAGAACTTTCAGTAGTGCATTTGTACGCGCGGCCGGTCCCTACCAAGATTGGTAGTTGCAAAGAAAGCATGCGGGAGGCGACCGCGTACAGGCCCACGCCGGCTAGCGCCGGAACGCGGCCCTGTCGACGCTGAGGATCTCCGAGCGCACTCGCTCCAGTCGCGCGGCCCGCCCCGGCGGTCGGGGCCGGCACGGGCCCCGGCCCGGGCGACCAGATTCGGTTCGAGCGCGCAAGCTCTTGATTTCAGGCGATATATGGCCTATCCGGAGTAGCTCGCCTATGGTTTCCGCAGAGTTGTTGACCATGCGGGTCCGTGGTTGTAGGGGAGGTTGCACCTGGAACACAGGATTCTCCGGATCTGCCTGAGCGCGCACATCAGGCGGCGAGAACTGTATTCAAGCCTCTGAATCGCCAGATCCCACTAATCGCTCACGCCAAAGATCGAGCATGGATTGTCAGGGCCGAGGAAGCAAAGTGGATTGGAAGGACCAAGGATATATTCGGGCCACTGCGAGACCACGTACTCAACCAGATTCACTTGATGCTCCAAGGATCCCGGTCCGTCTTCCGCATCGCTCAGGTGCCGTCCAGGTACCAGCGAATTTCGCGCGGCACTTACCAAGGCGCCAATGATCTGAATGACATCGGCTGTTCCCAGGATCGCTGGGACGGTCGCACGCACGGTGGATTCAAAATCGTCCAGAAGGATGTGGCAGATCCGGGGATGGACGGGCACCGTCGAATCAATGAACCGAGACGACTCGAATCGTCTTCGATTTCTTGCGTGAAGAGTGACGTTATAGAGTTCCCCCTCGCGTCCGGATCTTCCAGCGCCGGATCTCGAATTCAGCCAATGACGACGCAGAACCTCGATTTGTACCGCAACCGAAAGGTCTGGATCGGCGATTCCGACACGAGCCCATCGTCCGTCCCGACCCTCGCTCCAGGGAAATGGATCGAGATTCAGGAACCTCGAAATCACGGCATCATCCGAGGGTGGCAGGATCGGATGCGCATCGTTATATGACGTGCAGAATCGCCAGAACCCTTGGTCGACATCCCTCAACAGTTGGTCGACACGGTTGAGGTCATACACGTGGCCCAGTCGGAAATGCGCAACGCGATGTCGGATCTGCGTGACCTCAAGCAGCTTTGCATCCCAGATCTCTTGGGGGGGCAGGTAGGGTTCGAACAGTCGCCAATTCGATGAGATCGTACCGGCAAGGTCGCTCAGTTGGAGATAGCTGGTAGGCATGCTCTCGCGAGTCGGCATGTGCGAGAGTCGCCTGTCGCCTTCGTAAGGCCGTTGATGGGATCCCGAGAGCCGCGATTCCCACGAATCGCCGTAGCATGCACGAAGTTCGACATAGACCATTGCTCGTAGCCATGTCTCGAATTGCCAGAGTCGCGAGTACGTCAGCAGGCTCTCTGGTGGCACGCTCGTACTGATCTTGCTGACTGCCTCTTGGAGCTTCATCGCGGTCAGGTCTTGAGCCCCTACGGCTCTCCGGTCAACTCTATCCCATTTCGTCAGGCCAGCCAAAGAGTGTTGGCCGCAAGAATCTTCGGAGTAGCAATTGGTCAGTGTCGGTGCCCTCACAGGAGCCTTAACCAACGTTTAAAGGGCTCTCGAAACTCTTTATCGGTACAGTCGCCGATGTTGGTCAGCTTCGTATCCGACGAGACTGGCCGGCGAGTCGACCTCGGCGAAGGGCCAATCACGGAAACCGCCAAGACAGTCCCTAGACCTCGATACGAAGCCTCCCGAAGGAGCACCGGTACCGAATTGGAAGTGCCAGAATCGTCAACTCGCTCCGCCTGGACCGCTTTCGACCGAGAGGACTCCAACCGTGAACCGGTCCAGAATCGCAACTGCTCTCACTCAAGCGAGGCAGTTTACGGGCTAGGTTACGGAGGTTCTCGGTAAGGATCGCCCGATCAGCCGGTGAACGCAGCAGCGGATACTCGGGAGTGCGATCCCACAGATTCAGCAGCTTCCGGCCGGCGACGCGGCAGAGGTCCCACTCATCTAGAAGGGTCACCCTGCTGATCTCCTCCACCAGCGCCCGCTCTCTTCTATTCAGCCGAAGGTCTGGTTTCGCGGGCACCATGCGTCGTCAGTCAATTCCCACTGTCAATGGTGCCCGAAAACACCATTCTGGAGCGCATCTAGAACTTGTGAGTTCGAGGGTGTCGGTCACGAACCCGTTGTCGAATCGGGCCAAGGCGACTGACAGCGTACACATAAGCACAGGTCAAGCGGGTGCCGTGAACTCGGACTCGCGCGGCTCCAGAAAAAATCGCACCAGCACCGCGATTCCGGTTTGTCTCGATGTATGTTCGGGCGCAAGCTGGACGTCCTTGTCCCTGTCTGGATACTATGCCATCGCGCCCCACCCCGACGTCACGGTCCAAAGCGCCTCGGCCGCGCAACTCATGGCCCTCGTTGCGCAGTGGATTCATCACAACAACTATTGATCGTGCACGCCCTTGACGCGATCGGAGCTTGTCCGCTCAACCCTCCGGTAGATCAATGGAAACCCGGATCGGCACGCCGATGGGACCGGTGCAGCGGCTTCGCGAGAGTCCGGCACACTGACAAACCAAGAGGCCAGTAGGCAGTGACCCCGCAGGTTGCCAAACCGCCTTCGGCTCGCCCTGGGGAGCTAGCGCCGGAGCCGCCAGCGCCACAATCGGCTACCGCCCGCGGCACTCATGAAACGTCCGTGCCGGGCAATCCCAGCCAGTCACAGAGAATCCTCACGCGGGCAAGGATATTCGACGCATCGTTCGTGCCCTGCTGGTTAAGCCTGTCGAACTCCAACAGCCGAAACTCCGCCTTAACGTAGTCCTCTTCTGCAGCACTCCGGTTTGCCGATACGGCGCGCCTAAACTCAAGAAATCCTCGCCGATCGAGCTTGTCGAGCGTCCCCTTCGCTGCTGCGTTCCGAAAGACCAGATAATAGATCGTCATCATCCCCTGGGCCTGCAGCAGGTGATCGCGGTTCTGAAAGACCGGCATCATCTTGTCCAGAACCGCGCGCACTCCGGCTTCCGTCCGCTCAACCGCCGGGGCTTTGTCCGCCCTGAGGTCCCTCGCAATTTGGTCGAGCCATACTTTCTTTGTGTCGAGTACGCGACCGTGGTTGGCGAGGTTGAACTCGGTCAACAGCATCCGCGCAGCAACTTCGAGAAACTGGTACCTTGTGTTCCGAAATCCAACACGGGTACGAAAGAACGAATGCTCGGCCACCCGGCGGATGGCCAGAACGAAGTCCCCGCCAATAGCGTTCCTTTTTTCCGCCGCGTTGAGCGGGACGGCCTCATTCAGCCGGGAGAACATCTCTTCGATCATTTCCGTGTCGCCGTCGTCAGTACGCACTCCGACGATCGGAAGAACGAACGAGTCGAACTGTATCTTCAGCTTTGGGTAGCGCTGCCCCAGATCACTATAGAGTAAGCCGGCTAACTCAATGGTAGGGTCTCTCTGGAGTTCGATATCGTCGGATAACGCCAGCTCATCGTCCATGAACTGCCAAATTGTCTCGAGCCGCTGGCGCCCATCGATTATTGCGTATTTGTGCCCGGCCTCAATGGCTCTTTCGCGCGTATATTCATGGAAATAGATTTTCGGCAAGTCGTAGTCGTTGATGATGGAATCGATCAGCAGGCGCCGCTTCTCGCGGGGCCAGATACCACCCATCCGCTGGTAGTCCGGATTCGTGTCGATCGCGTCGCGCTCGCTAAATATCCACATGATCGTGCTGTTCTTTAGGGTGAATGTCTCGAGAAAGCTCATTCCATTTCTCCTAGCAGGAGTTTCCCCACACTCTCGAGATCGGGGAACAACTGAAAGCGGGAAAACCCCAGTAGTTCCAGTTCCCTCTTCATGCTTGTCTTTTTCTCAGCCGCTATTCTCAACTTCCTGACATGACTGTGGTCGCCAATTTGTTCGATAGGGGTTTGGTTCCGGTGGTGGATTGTGAACACGCCCAGCTGCGCTTGTATCCTCGTGCTGTTTCTTGTTGCGATGGTTGCAAGTGGGAAAAGATTGGAGCGATCCGGGCTACGTAAACTCTCTATCGTATAGTTCTGCAACTCTTCGTCGTGGAACGAAGGCACGTGCCCATCGACTTCCGCCGTTTGGATGTGCGCATGTTTATTGAGCTCGGACGGCTTCAGAATTCAAAGCGCACTGTCCTGTGGCTCTAAAGAGCTAACACTAAAGTAAAGGGCTACTAGTGGGCTTTCGGACCAGTCAAGGAGCCTGGTAGGTACACCGTAATGCTGCATCAGAAACATCCACTCGAATGAGTCTGAAGCAGGTCTTTCTACCAGCATAGTCGCGCTTTGCCGGAACTTGATCAGAAGCGCGTGTTCGGAACGCTTCGGAGGATTGTAGCGGTAGAACGCGGGAAGTAGCGACCAAGAGGCGTTGCTATGGCCCCGGTACCAGATTGGCCCATCGCAGCTATCAGCAGTCTCGGAAATGGCCTCCGCTAGATCTGCGATGCTCTCGATCTCCAACTCGTCTATGTTGCTCACGGGTTTCTAGCGTCCCGTCTCCGAATTATGTTCACAGCCACGCTTAAGGGATTCTAAGATCTCGTCGGCGGAATTGTGCCACATGAACAGCTTCGAATCCTCATTGTACACAGCTAAATACTCCTTGATCGCCGTCTCCAGAGCCAGGGTGCTGCGAAACGTGCCGCGGCGGATCTGCTGCCGCGCGGTCTCGGCGAACCAGTGCTCCATCTGATTGATCCACGACGCGCTGGTGGGCGTGAAGTGCAGGTGGAAGCGGGGACGGCGCGCCAGCCGGTTGTGGATCAGGGCCGTCTTGTGCGTGCCGTATTTATCCAGGCCCAGGTGAATCTCCAATTCGTCCGGCACGGCCTTGTCGATCAGCGCCAGGAACTTCGTGAACTCGACCGAGCGATGCTGGAGGTAGCACATGCCGAGGACCTCGCCCGCGGCCGTGTTCAGCACGACCGCGAAGGGAACGGAGGCGAGCGTGCAGAGGCGGCCACATGGACGGCCAGGGCGGTCTTGCCGGTGCCGCCCTTCTGGGCTAACAGTGCGATGGTGTACATTGCATCCGCAACTCTGCCGAGTCTATCCCGGATGCGGCCGCCTGGCTAGGGGCGCGGGCCCTACCACGCTCCCACACTGCTGCGATGCCACGAAGTCGGCGGCAACCAGCTGGCCCCCCCCAGGTCAGGTCTGCCGCCATGGGCGTCTCCGACCTGCGACACTCCGACGCCGGCTGACTCTTGCCTGCTACCGTCGCGGCCCACAGTGCCCCGTTTTTTCGCCACCGCGAGACAACGGCGCCGATATCGGGGCCGCCACATGCCCCGCGGCTCTTCGCCATACGCGGCTTCCGGCTCCAACTCTCGTCTATGGGCCTCTGAGAGCGCCGCCCGGAAACCAACGGTAGAGAGTTGTCTTGGTGATCCCTAGCCGGCGGCAGATCTCGGCCTGGGCCACCGAGGGGTCCGCCAGCAGGGCCTTGGCGATGCGCACCGACGCGGGGTCGTGGAAGGGCGAGGGCCGTCCCCCACTCGCGGCTCGTTGGCGAGGACTGTCTGGCGACAACCAAGAATCCCGGTGACTTGTCCTACTACGAATTCCGAAATGAAACAATTCCGGGGCGCGCACCATGACTGTGAACGCGGTAGATCAAATCGTTGAGAAGCTGTTCGCGGAGACGAAAAAGGGGTGTCCCTATCCGCTTCGCCGTCGGCGATAGGGACAGCTGAAATCCAGCACTCACGCGTAGTTGAGTTGCACCTCCGAACTCGAAGCAAGGGCTGCTCCAGACCGCAGCGGGCGGTTTCTCCCCTCGACTTCCAGCGCTTGGCACAGGCAGGCACAGACCAAGATAGAAGGGCACTAGTCCCGGTTGTTTCTGAGCATAGTCGCAAGCCGCTTGCGATTGCACCAGGACCCAACGGAAGCGATTATCATTTTCGGCGAAATCTCGACAACCGAATGATTTCTGGGCTACTGTACTCTGGTCAAGACCGAACGTCCGCTTGAATTTATCGCCAGACGCTCTCTGGGGCAGAGCGATTACGGCACCGCGGCCGGTCCAACTGGTCGCGTCAGTTACAAGGTCGATGTGAAGCAAGCTGTTGAGTCTTGCGGCTTCGTCAACTGACAGACTCTGGCTGAGGTCGGACGCGTTGAATGCAAGTTGCCACGCTGTCGAATCGTCATCCCGGGAGCGCATGGACGCGACTCGATCGGCCAAGATAGGCAGGAGTGCCTCGTTGACCGCTTGGAATCGGTCTTCTTCAACATGCTTCTTGCCAACTGATGCGACGGCCAAACCGGCGAGCAGGCGACTAACATTCGCCGGTGTAGATCCTGCCAATTTCAAAATGGATGACAGGGTATCGGCGGCGGCCTCCAGGACTTGGCCCTCCCAATCGAGTAGCGCGCCGAACTGCGGCTGTTCTGCAACGATTTGGCGTATGGCTTGGACGAGCCCCTCGGGGCTGTTAATGGTGCCCCGGGAATCAAGATGGTCGCTCTTGCTGAGTGCCTGTACAGCGAACGGTTTCGCGACGTCAATAAGGCGGTGATGCAGGAAATCACGAAGGGCGTTCGCTTGATCGGGATACTTGGTCCACAGGACGATGAAATAGGGGCCGGATGGCTTGAGCTGTTCTTCGATCAGACCGCCGAGCACGGCGAAATGCTGTGCGTGATTGTTTGTGGATCCGGGGCTGAGATGGAGGTCGGCGAAGATCACGCGTACGTGAGGACACTGCGGAACCGCCACATCCCCGCTGAAGTGAATAGGCAGACATGCCGTGCCATACGTGCTCAGCCCTCGCGTCAACCCCTCAAGATGGTTTCGGTCGTCGTCGATTGCGATAACCTGCGGCGTCGGCAGCATCAATCCGTCTCGTTGAAAATCAGAGCAATGACCGTGCCGTCGAATCCGTCCGGCAAGTCAACCTCTCCCGGTTCCGGGAACACAAGTTGTCCACCATTCAGTTCCATGGCAAGTCTCACGTAGTAGAGGCCTAGACCCATGCCTTCGGGTTTGCGGGTGAAGAAGGGCCGCACAAGATTGTCTGGGTCATCTCTTTGCAAGCCGATGCCGTTGTCTGCGACCACGAGGGCCGGCCCCGCCTCGAAATCGTGCGACACGCCGATGTAGAGCATTCGTTCGGTCGGCTTGTCCGATGCCGGTAGACTCGGCCACCTCACCTGTAGCCAGTAAATAGCGTTGTCCAAGAGATTGTTCAACGCGCCCACAATCAAGCCGAACGCAAAGCGGGAATGAAACCCGTCACCATCACCGCATAGCAACGGACAGACAAACTTGATGCGATGATGCCTTAAGCGCAAGATGTTGTACTGGCGAGCGGCATTCACGAGTTTCCGCGCACTATGCATCTGCTTACTGTCCCGCCTGAGCAATGTAGCGAAACCGTCGAGAAGGCGCACGAGATCGCGTGCCTGCCGGGCTGCGGTGTCCATGTCCGCGCCTTTGGATATTACTTGGTGAAGCGCCCGCACGCCCCTTTCGACTTCATGGAAGACCAGGGCCAGGTTCAAACCGGACAGGCCGGCGGAAAGCAGCGTTTCTTGCATTTGCCGGTAATCGGATTCAATCTTGGCAACATATCTCTCGAACTTTTCCTGAACTCCCTGTCGTTTGAGTTCTCGTCTCAGTGCCTGAATCGGTTCATCGATCCTCGCACTCACCGGGTCGTCAGGCTTTTCGGTCAGCCGCCTGATGCGTTCCTTGTCGAATTGCCGTTCCTCTTCAAGGGCGGCGAGGACACCTAGAGCGATCCGCCGAAGTTGGCGGCAAGGCTCGCCTTCTACGAAGCCCTCCCGGTTGGTCTTTTCGACGAGGCCACTCGATTCTCGCAGGGACAAGTGTATTGATCCCAGAATGATATTGCGGCTAATTTTCCGCGTCGGCTTGTTCACGCGCCGCAAATCGAGGCCGAGCCAGTCGTCTCCAGGTTCGCCGTAGTTGTAGACCCGGATGCCGTCTCGATAGACCCTTACTCCTCCTGTCTGGTCGAGGTAGGATTCCAGCAGCTTAATGTGAGGCAATCGCCGACGAACCTCCTGATCGCGATCGTAGACGTAGAATTCACCCGAGACGGGACCAATGCCGTCAAATACAGTCTCGTCGGCCACGACCTGCTTATCCTTCCGGTCGTTGCCCAAAAGCGACGGGAGCTTCAAGCGGTCAGCCGATTTCTCAACGACTCTACCTTCGAGCGCGAAGCCTGGAATTTTGCGGAAATCATAGCGCCAGCCGAACTCGTCATTGTGAGCCCGAAACGAAAACTTCCAGAAGGCATGATCGAGAATGGCGGACATGTCCGGAAGATCCTCGATCCAATTCTCGTGCCCAGGAACGAGCAATCTTGCCTTGAATCCGCTAGGCTCCTCGAACGGCGAGCAAATGGATGTGATCTGGTTGTTTAGGCGCCGCACTTGGCCGCGTGGCCAGTCGGCCCGCAATTCCCGGATTTCCACTCGGGTTCCCGTCTCATCTCCCGAGAAGGTCTGGGGGTCGCGAACCCTGATCGTGACCGGTGCCTCGTCTAGATAGGGCCGAGCAATCAACTCATTCCAGTCGATTTCCACGACACATTCGTTTGCGTCCCTGGCCCGCGTTACAAGGGTGATCCGATTTCCGAGTTTGTGGACGGCGAATCTGCCCAATCCCTTTTCTCCAAGTGGAAGACGCTGATGCCTAGTCGTTCTGTGGTCGGATAGACGCTGCTTCTGACGACGATCGTCTCCTGGAACCAGCCAGACCGACCGGATTACGTCGAGCGTCATGCCTTCCCCGTCGTCGGTTACGGAGATCATGGGTTCCGGCGAGTCAAGATCAAGGCACACAAGGGCTTCGTTGGCATCCGCATCGTATGCGTTCTTGACCAGTTCGAAGACCGCCAGACGTGCGCTGCCGATCAACTCGTCTCCGAGCAGTTGCAGTACCCTAGCCCGCGGTCGAAACGGCTGGCTGATTTCACTCGGGATCTTGCCGCTCAAGAACGCATCCTCCACCTGCCGCTTCGAAACTGATCATATGGACTCAAAGACGGAGGCTTCACTCGACCGAATAGCACTCTAACTCCCCCGAGCCTTGGCTTGCCTTCGCCCAGCATCACCAATCCGGCAACCGGAGCGAGCTATACACTTGAACCCGTCATAGGCCGCCGTGCCGCGAGCGGCAAGCCATCTCTAGGATAGTCCTACTATGAAGGCCGTTGCCGCGCATCCGGTCGTGAAGGCATGGATGGCTAATCCGATTGCGGCATTACCCAAATCGCGATGTCTTCGATAACCAAAGCCGTATGCTTCAGATTGTCGATCCGGTCGGCGAGCGACTACGTGTGCTCGCGGGACCGTCTTTGGATCGACACCGGCAAGTCGCCGGCTGAACGTTGCAAGATCTCATGACCCGCATCGCCCGAAGCGCTGCCCCCGCAGGCCCTGAGGGACGGGTGGGTGATCGTCCAGAACGGAAGCTGCCGATACGGCGTGGCGCAGTACAGCGCGATCCTCGTCAGATCGGTCCTGTGCAACTACTTGGAGACCAAGGCCTGCTGGAACGGATCCCTCGTGAGGTGGTGGTACCGGCCTGATGTGCAAGAATGTGCAGATGTGTTGATTACTGTGCAGTGCAGCTAGTATAGTGCCAAACATGGGGAGTGGCGCAGATGGCTGATCCGGTTCGCGTGCAGGTTCTGATGCCGAGGCCAGAGGCGGACCGGTTCGGCGCCTATTGCCGCGAAATGGGCTACAAGAAGTCACCGCTGATCGCCCGGCTCGTCCGCGAGTATCTGGACAGGGAAGCCTTCCATCCCCAGCAGGGCCTGTTCAGTCGAGAGCAAGGGAAGTCCCAAGAGCTGTGACGGACCGCATCATACAGGAGAAGTTGTCGAGGCTTCGAACCGGCGCACAGCCGCGCGTGCTCGATCTTTTCTCAGGGTGCGGCGGACTTTCCCTCGGCTTCAGCGCAGCGGGATTCGAGATCACAGCTGCGATTGAGAACAACCCGACAGCGGCGGCCTCCTACAGCGCCAACTTCCATGCAAATGATCCGCGGCACGCGGTGCACCGCGATATCACCTCGACAACTCCCGGTCAGCTCGTACGGGCACTGAGGATCGGCAGAATGGCGGAAGCCTTCGACATCGTCATCGGCGGTCCGCCATGCCAAGCCTTCGCTCGGGTCGGCAGATCGAAACTGCGGGAGATTGAGGCGCACCCCGAGGCGTTCCGTCACGACGCCCGCGCTACGCTCTATACGCCCTACCTCAGATACGTAAAGTCCTGCCGTCCGCTTGCAATTCTGATGGAAAACGTTCCGGACGTCATGAATTTCGGCGGGCACAATGTTTCCGAAGCAGTATGCGAAGTTTTGGAAGGCCTTGGCTATGTCTGCGCCTATACCCTGCTGAACGCCGCATTCTACGGTGTGCCCCAAACACGCGAGCGCATGTTCCTGATCGCGTATCGTCGCGAGATTGCCCCAAGTGTCAGCTTCCCCAAACCGACGCATTGGGTCGATCTGCCGCCCGGCTATGAAGGTTCACGCCGGGTCGCGCTGAAAGTGCTGTCAAACGGTGACAGGTTCGCGGCAGCACACAACTACCTGGACCCGCCGGAGGCTACAAACGCCCTGCCACCAGCTGTACCGGCCGAAGAGGCGATCGGCGATCTGCCCGAAATCAACGCGCGGGCACTGATGCGCACAGGCGTGCTGAAACGCGGTGCGCGGCGTTTCGACAGGCTGACGCCATATGACGAAAGCCGGCCCATTTCGGAATATGCCCGGTCGATGAAGAGCTGGTCCGGGTTCGAGGCCGGGGACGGCGTCTACGATCATGTCATTCGGTATCTTCCGCGCGACTACCCGCTGTTCGCACGAATGAAAGAAGGCGATCAGTACCCGGAAGCACACAAGCTCGCCCTGAGGATGTTCGATGAGAAGCTGTCGGAACTTACGAAAAACGGCGTCTCGGTCAAACCCGGGTCGGTGGAACACGAAGAGCTAAAAGGCTCCATCGTGCCGCCCTACGATGCGAGCAAGTTTCCCAACAAATGGCGGAAAATTTCACGGGATCAACCGGTGCGCACGGTCATGGCCCATCTGAGCAAGGACGGGTATAGCCATATCCATTACGACAACGCCCAGGCACGGACGATTTCAGTCCGAGAAGCGGCACGGATTCAGTCATTCCCCGACGGTTTCGTATTCAAGGGCGCCATGAACCAGGCGTTCCAGCAGATCGGGAACGCAGTACCGCCGCTGATGGCAAAAGCGATCGCTGCGGAAATCATGAAGTCGATCCGGGCGTCGGCACGGACGCAGTTGAGGCACTCGCCGCGTCGAATTGCCGCCGCATCGGTGGTTGAAGCCGGATTACCGATCGCTGCACACAGTCAACCCGCCATGGGAAAGGCCGTTGAAGCCTGATCCTACGGATACGTCTACGCCGGAAGACGGAGCCACAGACGTATTGACGCCGGACCAGCGCCGGCTGGTGATGAGCCGGATCAGGAGCAAGGACACCAAACCCGAAATGCTCATGCGGCATGGGCTTCACCGGCGAGGCCTCCGTTACAGGCTCCATGCGGCGGGCATTCCAGGCAAACCCGATATGGTGTTTCCAAAGCATCTCGCCGTGGTCTTCGTGCACGGATGTTTCTGGCACGGTCACAGATGTTCACTGTTCAAGTGGCCGAAGACCCGCGCCACGTTCTGGAAGACCAAAATCAATCGAAACATGGAGCGGGACCGGGAGGTGCGGGCCGCCTTGAAGACTGCCGAGTGGCGCGTGATTGTGATCTGGGAATGCGCCTTGAGAGGCAAGTACCGGAGGGCACTTCCGGATGTCCTGAGCGATGCGGAAGCCCTTATCCGGCACGGCCGAGAGTCTTTTTCCGAGATTGCCGGATACGGGAGTATAGCCAGAGGGGCATCGTGAATGTGCCACGGTGGCGTGATTTCCCGAGATCGCACGCATCCAATCAGGCGCTGCAACACGTCTGCATGCATTGGCACGCCCGGAAGGCACAGGGAGCCGAGTAATCGTCGATGGCAGGGGAGAAAGTAATGTCGAAAGCATCGAGATCGAGTTTCGAGATCGCGGCCCCACCGGCATCATCCATGATCGAATCGTTGCGTGGAGTCGGATATTCACCCGAGACCGCAATTGCGGACCTGATTGACAACAGCATTTCCGCCCATGCACGAAATGTCTGGATTACGTTCTGGTGGGAGGGTCGCCGATCGCACATCGCTGTTCTGGACGATGGTGACGGCATGACGGAGGGCGAACTCTCCAAAGCGATGCGCCCCGGGAGCATGAGTCCGCTTGAGAACCGTTCGGCGGACGATCTCGGCCGGTTCGGTCTCGGGCTAAAGACGGCATCGTTCTCGCAGTGTCGGCAACTTACGGTTGCGTCACTTCGAAACGGGCAGTTCTCAACGAGACGCTGGGATCTCGATCATGTGGCGAGGGTCCAGGAATGGCAGCTATTGAAGAGCCCTGTCGCTGGATCCGAGGAAATTCTGAAGCCGCTCCTCAAGCTTGGCCAGGGCACAATAGTTCTGTGGGAGGATCTGGATCGGGTCGTCGGAAATGTGCCGACCTCAGACAGCGGCTCCCATGATCGTTTCTTGAGTCTGATCGATCGGGTTGAATCGCACCTGGCGATGGTGTTCCACAGATTTCTTGAGGGTGGTTCAGCGGGGTTGTCAATATTCATAAATGGATGCGGCGATGATCATCGCGTAAAAGCGTGGGACCCCTTCATGAGGGATCACGGTGCGACTATTGCGACGCCAAAGGAACGGATAACGACTCCTCGAGGAGATGTGGAGGTCCAGGGGTTTGTCCTACCCCACAAGGACAACCTGAACCAGCGTCAATTCCAGATCGGTGCCGGCCTGGAGGGCTGGACGGCACAGCAGGGTTTCTACGTCTATAGAAACAGGCGAATGCTTGTCTCGGGTGGCTGGCTGGGTCTTGGGCAAAGGCAGGCATGGACCAGGGAAGAATCATACAAGCTTGCCAGGCTGAGGCTTGACATACCGAACACCGCGGATTCCGACTGGGATATCGACATAAAGAAATCGGTGGCGCGTGCTCCCAGCTACATCGCGCTTCGCCTACGCAATCTTGCCGAGCATGTCCGGGATCAGGCACGGCAGGTGTTCGCTCATCGCGGCAGCTATGGGCCGCAGGTACCGACACCCGATCTGCAGAGGGCCTGGAGGGTCGTGCAGCGAAAGGACTCCGTAGCCTACCTGGTGGACCGGAGCCATCCTCTCGTGAATCAGGTGCTAGATCAGGCCGGTCCGCTCAAGGAAGCGGTAGGCGGAATGCTTCGACTATTGGAGGAGACCATGCCGGTACAGCGAGTGTGGATCGATACCGCGGAAAATGGAGAGATCCACAAGGCAGCATTCGAAGGTACGCCTGCGGCGGACATTCAGGCCGTACTGGATGTGCTCTATCGCCATCTGGTCGAGACGGTTGGCCTCGATGGCCGCTCGGCCCGATCCCAGCTGCTGAAAACCGAGCCGTTCCACAATCATCCGGAACTGGTCAAGGCACTCAAATAGGTCGATTACAATCAAAACAGCAGGGGACAACGTGCCGAATACCTACGAAACCGCGCTGGTAATGGCCCAGGCACTGATCCGGCAAGAGATGGGCAATGGAGCATTGTCTCGGGAGGCGATTGCCGAGTCCCTAGAAACGGTTCTCTCAATCGATCCCCGCTGGCGCGAGGCGGTTGATAGCGACCGTCTCGTCCGTGAGTTGGAAACCCGCTTCGACGTCTGGATTGGCCGGGAAACCGCACTGGAGGGGAATGACGATCACGTAAGATGGCTGGATGCCGAGCGGGCACAAGGATGGCGGTACTGGCCACGGTACCGACAGCACCTCGAAAGTTCTTGGGCTCCCAGCAGCATCGATTCGCTGGATAGGGTAACCGGTCGCATTCTGTCACTCCTGGAAGATCCCAACCGGGAGGGCGTGTGGGACCGGCGAGGGCTGGTCGTGGGGCACGTGCAGTCCGGGAAGACATCCAGCTACATTGGTTTGATCTGCAAGGCGGCTGATTCCGGCTACAAACTGATCGTTGTACTTTCCGGGCTCCACAAGAACCTGCGAAGTCAGACCCAGATGCGGCTGGACGAGGGGTTTCTCGGATACGAGACTTTGCCGCCGCGAGAGTTAAACACTCGGGAGTTGCGGACGATAGGCGCGGGCCTGATCGACTCTGATCCGGCGATCAGGCCCGACTACGTCACGAACCGCGCCGACAATGGCGACTTCAACCGCACCGTGGCGAACAATCTCGGAATCAACCCAGGGGGCCGCCCGCTGCTGTTCGTAGTCAAGAAGAACGTCAGCGTTCTCCGCAATCTACAGTCCTGGGTGGATCGTGTCGCCGACGCGACAGAGGCAGACACGGACCGGCCTATCGTCAGAAATGTTCCTCTGCTTGTCATTGATGACGAAGCCGATCTTGCGTCTGTTGACACGCGCCAGCAGGACTTTGACGAGGCAGGACAGCCCGATCCCGAGCATGATCCAACGGCGATCAACAGATGTATACGGCGGTTTCTTTTCTGTTTCGAAAAGAGTGCCTATGTCGGCTACACCGCAACACCGTTTGCCAATATTTTTATCCATGAACGGGGCACGACCGCAGAGGAATGGGAAGACCTGTTTCCGCGCAGTTTCATAATAACTTTGCCAGCGCCATCAAACTATGTCGGGCCCGTCCGCATTTTTGGGCTTGAGCCGGACGACGATATGGCAAATTCGGTGGAGCCTCTCCCGCTGCATCGTCCCGTCACGGATCATGCTGAGTCGCTCGACCCTCGCGAGCGTGAGGGCTGGATGCCGCCCCGGCACGTCAACGGTCATGTTCCCAGGCATGAGGGTGTGGATGATCTACCACCATCCCTTCGGGAAGCCGTTTACGCGTTCATATTGTCTTGCGCGGCGCGGCGCGCTCGCGGACAGTCAGGTAAACACAACTCGATGCTGGTCCATGTGACCAGATACACGGTGGTTCAGCATGCCGTTTTCTCTCAGGTGGAAAGATTGCTGCGGCAACTGCGCCGAAGACTCGTTAGAGGCGAAGGCGCTTCAGTGGCAACGATTGTTTTCGAACTCAGACGATTGTGGGAAAAGGACTTCGTACCCGCGACCGCCGCGATCAGGCAGCAAATCGATGACCCAGAGATTGTCGATGTGTCTTGGGAACAAGTGAAGGAGCACTTGGTGCGCGTCGTTTCCGACATTTCCGTGAGAGAAATCAACGGAACTGCCGGCGACGTGCTCGACTACGACACCCACCACGCGACCGGGCTGAACGTAATCGCAATTGGTGGAGACAAGCTCGCACGAGGCCTGACGCTGGAAGGATTGACTGTCAGCTACTTCCTTCGCGCGTCACGAATGTACGACACGCTGATGCAGATGGGCCGCTGGTTTGGCTATAGGCCAGGATATCTGGACCTTTGCCGCCTGTATACGACGCCGGATCTCGCGGAGTGGTTCCAGCACATAACGGAGGCCAGCGAGGAACTCCACCAGGAATTTGATCATATGGTTGCAGTCGGCGGGACGCCGAAGCAATACGGTCTAAGAGTCAAGAGCCATCCGGCTTTGATGGTCACATCAAGGGTAAAGATGCGCCATGGCACTGAGCTTCAGCTTTCTTTTGCCCGCTCTATTTCCGAGACGGTCGTGTTTCACAGGGATGCTCGCACTATCGAAACGAATCTTGGCGCAGCGGATAAGTTCATCCGGCGGTTGGGCGAGCCCAGCGAAACCTCCCCCGAGAGATCGAGGCCGAACGGAGGGACGCATCGCTGGTCCGGTACGCGCCTTTGGTCCGATGTCAGCGCCGAAGAAGTCATGGCATTTCTGGATTCGTATACGACGCATGACAGCGCCGTGCGGGTGCACAGCAAGATCCTGCGAGAATTCATTGAGACGCAGGTTGGGGTGGACGAACTGACCAGTTGGACGGTTGCAGTGATGTCGGGCGGCAGAGCGGGACAATACGTGGTAGGAGGCCGCAGCATTGCGATGACTGAGCGTTCGCCCAGTACCCGCGGCGGTTACCAACGGGAGAAGTACGTGATCAGGCGTCTTCTGGCACCTCGCGACGAAGCGATCGATCTCGAGCTAGAGGACTACGAGGCGGCATTGCAGAAGACTATCGATAGCTGGCGAGAAGATTCAGGTCGCTCACGCAGACGGAAAGAACCGACAACGCCATCGGGGCCGAGCATCCGGGAGAGACGGAACGCCCGGAACGGCTTGCTTCTCCTCTACCCGCTGTCCCCAACGGGCGATCATGTGGAAGGTGAAGTTCCAGTGATCGGATTCGGCATCAGCTTTCCGGGGAGCCCGAGCGCAAGGACCGTGATCTACACGGTGAACAATGTCTATTCGCAAGAGGAATTCGGATAGGTACGGTGGTTTCCGTAGGAGAAATCTGGGACGACCTGGCGACTGCAAGCGATCGGGAAGCGCAGAGGGAAGGATGGTATTTGCGGCGGATTTTTCCGGACGCAGACAGTGGCATCTTCGTAGCGTTGCGCCAACCCGATGCGGTGCCTGCCCTGCTGGTAGAGGTTAACGCCACCGCCGTAGGTGTGGTCGGGGAGTATCCGTCAGCCCGCGGATTCGAGCTCTATCCCGAATCCGTGAAACCGGGACCGCGGGGCCGCACCAGGCTGTGCCTCGTGCTCGCCGATACCCGCTATCGTGACGTCTTTGAGGTGCTCGCGAATGATGTGAGCGAAAGGACCGCACTCACACCCGGTGAAGGCGAAGCCGTAAAGACATTCATCGCCAGACTACACGTCTGGCAGAACTTCATGAGGAAGCATGGAGTCGAGGGGCTGACGAAAGAAGCGCAGATCGGCCTCTTCGGAGAACTGTTGTTTCTAGCGGCCCATCTAGTCGATCGGGTTCCAGCTCATGATGTGGTGAATGGATGGAAGGGGCCAACCGGGGGAAACCAGGATTTCGACATCGGGGGACGCTGCGTCGAAGTCAAGAGCACGACGGTTATTCCTCCTGTCACAGTGAACATCGCCAGCATGACCCAACTGGATGAGACTTTGGTCGAATTGTTGCTGCTCTGCCACGTGTCGCTGGTTCTCGATGGCCGGGACGGGGAAAGCCTTCCGGAACTGGCGGAGCGACTCAGGGCGACCATCCAAATTCAGGACGTGTCGGCGCTTGACGGTTTCAACGCAAAGCTGATTGAGGCGGGCTATCTCGATTCCCATGCTGAGCTGTATTCGGATAGGCGATACAGGCATCAGGAGACCACGTTTTTCGAGGTAACCGACGGCTTTCCACGGATCGCGGCGAGAGACCTTCGTGGTGGAATTTCGGAATGCAGCTACACGGTTCTTCTGACGGCATGCGCGCCGTACGAAGTGGGAGGCACTGAGGCGATCACGGCGTTATTGAATGAAAGGGATATGGAGTGAGAATGGAAGATGAGCTTCGCATATTCGCGGAGAGGCTGATTTTCGATGTTCGTGACCGAGCCACGGGTGGTGGCCTATCTGGAAGAACGAACTTCAGGGAAAATGCGTTTACGGAAATCGTCGTCGAGTATCTGTCCGAGATTGGAATGGTCGAGAACGGACAGGTTTGCCATTGTGAGACACGCGTCGGACGCGGGATCGGGAAGGTGAGTGGCTTCGGATTCAACGATGATGAGGACACGTTGGAAGTGTTCACGAGTGTCTTTTTTGACTCCGGGACCTCAGGTACGCTGCCCAGTGACGATATCCGAAAAGGGGCAGAACGCGCCGCACGGTTCGTGGAGGCATGTTTCAGGGGCATCCACAAGGATATGGAGGTCGCATCCGATGCCCATTCCATGGCGTCCAGGATGTATGAACTCCATGAAAGCCTGGATAGAATCCGAATATTCGTCCTCTCCGATGGCGTGACTAAACTGAAGCAGCTGGATGCTACGGAAATCAACGGTATCCCGGTCAAATTCGAGATTTGGGATATCGAACGATTGTTCAGAGGCATGCAGTCAGGCCTGCCTCGGGACGAGATCGAAATCGATTTCCAAGAGATGTTCGGCGAAGCGGTCCCCTGCCTGATGCTGCCGCAGCCCCCGAGCGACTACACGGCCTACCTCGCGATTCTGTCTGGCGACATGATCCATAGGTTGTACGACGAGTACGGTTCCCGGCTCCTGGAACTCAATGTCCGCTCGTTTCTGCAGGCGCGGGGAAAAGTGAACAGGGGCATCCGTGATACGCTGCGCGACGAGCCTGAGCGTTTCATGGCCTACAACAACGGAATTTCCATCACAGTGGATGAGTTGACGACCATCGTCCTTCCGGATGGCCGCCCGGCCATCAAGTCGGCACGCGGCCTCCAGGTCGTGAACGGTGGGCAGACAACGGCATCCATTCACCGCGCGAAAAAGCAGGATGGAGCAGATATCTCGTCGGTGTTCGTACCGGCGAAGATTACGACAATCTCCAGAGAAGCGCTGGATCAGCTGGTTCCCAAAATATCCCAGTATGCCAACACGCAGAACGTGATTCAGATGGCTGATTTCTCAGCCAACGACCCCTTCCATGTGGAGATCGAGCGGCTCTCGCAAGCGATCTGGTGTCCTGGCGAGCAGGGCCGATGGTTCTATGAGAGAGCCCGCGGTCAGTACCAGGTTGCCAAGGCCCGATTCGGCACGACAAGAGCGAGAACCCGCAGGTTCAATGAGCAGACACCGCCGGCTCGCAAATTCACCAAGACCGACCTGGCAAAGTTCTTGAACTGTTGGAACCAGAAGCCGGACATTGTGGGCCGGGGCGCTCAGAAGAATTTTGACGTCTTCATGCAGGAACTGCGCGTCGGAAAGGAAACGGAGTGGTCGCCCGATGAATCCTTTTACAAGCTGCTCATTGCCAAGGCAATTCTCTACAAGGCGATCGCACGAATCGTCCGGCAAGAACAGTTTCCCGCCTACCGCCCGAACATAGTTGCATACCTCATTGCCTGTACCTCTTCCAGGACCGGTGGACAGATTGACATGGACTTGATTTGGCGGAAGCAGGCTTTGTCCAGGGAGTTTGAGGAGCTGCTGCGTTCGTGGTCGTACAGTATCGACGAGGCGATCCGGAACACCTCGGAAGGTCGGAACATTACGGAATGGTGCAAGAAGGAGGATTGTTGGAAATCGCTCCGCAATCTCATTCTTCCGCTGCCCAATCCAATTCCGCTTGAACTGAAGGGGCACACCAGGCAAAGTGGGCGCCGTGCAACACGGCTCACTCCTGCTGACTACGAGAATATCGCCGAATGTAAGAAACTAGATGGTGAACAATGGCTGAAGATCCATGCGTGGGGTGTCCGTACTGGACTGCTGGAAAAGTGGCAGTGCGGCATCGCCCAGACACTCGCCGGATATGCGGCGAATGAATGGGACCGCGAGCCATCCCACAAACAGGCAAGGCAGGGCGTCGCTATCCTGGAGAACGCAAAACAGCACGAAGCCGAGATCAACGGTTCCAGCTAGCGGCCTGTCGGAGTCAGGGGTCGAAACTGCGCTCAGACGATGGATGTGACATGGAGATTGCACCAAATGTGATCGCCGCGCGGGATCGCGGCGGGGGCGGCCAGATGCTCGTCGGTGTCCACGGTGATGTACCCCCCTTGTGCCCGCTGATGGCGAAGCGGTGAGTCAGGGACTGCCACTCGTCGGTCATCGCAGGGAGCGGTCCAGATCAGCTCGCGGAACCGCGTCGGAATAGATCGCCCGGTCGCCGTCGTGTGCGCTTTGCCGGCACCGGAAGAGCACATTGCCAGGCTCCTCGCCGGCGGCGTGCCAGCTGCGCCCCTCCTCGATTCCGACGGGCCACGTCGAGCAGTCGGCGAAAACGGACCGCAGCGTCCGCTCCGCCCGCGTCCGGAACAGCTCGTCATCCGGCCACGCGAGATGGTTCACGTACAGCGAGCCGCCCGCGGCTAGCCGCGAGCGCGCCAGCCGGTAGAACTCGACGGTGAGCAGGTGCTGGGGCAAGGTCCGCGGATTGGAGTACGTGTCGACGACGATCGCCGGCCAGCCCCCGGGGTCGCTCCGGAGGAAGGCACGCGCGTCGGCCGCGAAGAACGTGCCGGAGGTTGACGGCGCCGCCTGCAGGAAGATCCCGGCGATCCGCGCCTGGGCCGGGTCGATGTCCACGAACGCGACATCCAGGGCGCAGGGAGCGCCCCGGCCCAGGGTCATGCCCGCCGCGCCGAGGACGAGCACGCGCGTCTCGCCGGCCTCGCAGAGAGTCTGCTCGACGCGCTCGGCATAGGCCCACCCCGTGCCCCCGGCGTCGTGTCGCGATGCGGCCTGCCCGGAGACGTCCAGCATGCGGCCCCCGCCGTCCAGTTCGACGATACGGTAGTCGGCATAGGCGTTCCGCTCGACGTACTCGGTCGCCTCGATCCACAGGTCGAGGGCGGGGAACAGGGCCGCGACGAGCAGCGCCAGGGCGGGAAAGCTGCGCCGGTGCGCCGCGAGGGCGGCCAGGCACAGCGCGGCGACCAGGGCGATGGTCGCGGCCGCGGTGCCCAGGAAACGCAGCAGCACGAATGTTGTCAGCAGCGCCCCGCCAACGTTGCCGAAAGTGGACAGTGCGAAGACGCCGCCAGCCGCGCGGGCCGCGTCGGCCCGCGCCGAGCAGGCCAGCGCGAAGAGGACGCACTCCGCGAGCAGCCACCCGATCGGGGCGATGCCGAGCACGGAGTAGACCACGACCTGCGCCATCGCGGAGACCGGCAGGCCGAAGGCCAGCTGCGTGCCCGCGCCGCTCAGCCAGAAGGCCGCCCAGGCCGCCGCGGCGGCCAGCCGGATGGCGAGGCCCGGACGGGGATCCGCGCAACGCGCGAGCCGCCCTCCCCGCCGGTAGCCGCCGGCCAGCGCCGCCAGGTAGACCGCCAGCAGCACGGCGGTGACAGAGACGGCGCTGCCGGCGAAGGGGACCATTCGGCGCAATGCCAGGATCTCGGCGCCAAGGCTTGCGTAGCCCTCGGCTAGCAAGATTGCCCCGACGGCGACCGCCGGCAGCGGCGAGGGGGCTGCCGAATGGGCCCGAGCTTCCGCGCGGTGCGCCTCGTTGAGCTTGGCTAGCATCCCTCAACGCTACGGCAGGCCGGACGTTCCCACAAGCGGTGCAGCTGCGCTGCAAGGGGAGAGGGCCGGCACGGCATCGTGGCGGGACGATCTGGATTCCCGGAAACCTCCTCCCATTGGCCGTGGCCGCGCGGGCGACCGCGGTGATCGCGTCCGCCCGCGCAACCGGCCTGAAGGCATCTACGAGAAGAAGGAGGGCCTGCTCGCGCCGGATCCCGCTCCCGGAACCGCTCGACGACGGTGTCGAAGCTCCACACCTGTCGGACGCGAAGCTAGGGTAGCGCGGTCACGCGCTCTCTCTGGCAACGAGCCCCGGCGCCTCCGCGGCCATGCCTTTCGCTCCGAGCCCGAGACCTCGGCGAACCAGGGCTTCGAGCGCGTCGGCGAGCTGTTCTCGTACGATACGAGCCCCCAGGTTGCGCCGGACGTCGGCGAAACCGACCAGCACCTGCCGACCCGAGCGTCGGCCGGTCTCGTCCAGGATCTCGAGGTCCCTAGACTCGCTGTCGGATGTCGCGGGAAAGAGCAAGACGCTGCGTTGGCACCCGTACCTGTGGGTGTACGCGTGCAACTGGTAGAGGTCGCCCGCGCTGATGCCCCCTAGCCCCTGTCCCTTTCCGGTCCGCTTCCACTTCGTGTCCACCACCAGCCTTCCCGCGTCTCGGCGAACGAGGAGGAGGTCGGGGCGGAGCAGGAGGACCCCGCGTCCCGACCCGGATCGCAGCAAATGTCTCCGGTCGGTGCGCGCTTGAGGAAGGAGGCGGCATCCGTCGATCCTCGGGACGACGAACTGGCGCAGGAAGCTCGCTACGAAGCCCTCGAACACCCTGTTCATGTCGAACAGGAGGGAGAAGCTCCGCCGGCCTCCTGTCTCCACCGTCGGAGTCAGCCCTTCGAGCACGAGCTGGCAGAACCGGAAGACGTCCTCGAAGCGAGCGTTGCGCCGGTCGACGACCACTCGGCTCAACTCTTCGGTGGAGGGCAACTGGTGCCGCACGGGATCGAGCGCCAGGAGGCAGTTCCTGAGAGCGTCCTGTGTCGAGGCCGTGCGGCTGACGTCCAGCAGGAGACGGCAGGCCGCCTTGAAGGCCCGGTTCATCGGCGTGTCGGCCGAGAACTCCTCGTAGCGGCAGACGAATCGCTCGCGGCGGCCCGGGTTGCGAGCCGACTGGTGTTTCACGAGCAACTTGCCCTTGAAGCGTCGCAGGTTCTCCTCTCGCCACTGGTAACTCCGAACCGTGCCTCTGAGCAGCTCATTCAGGAGGCGCTGTGCGAAGAGTGCCGCAAGCATCTCGCTGGTCGGTGCCGAGCGTGAGGCCAATCGCGCGACGTCGCGCACCCGGAAAGGCACGTCTCCCGCCAGAGCCAGCATGTAGAGCAGGTTTCCACGTGCTCCGCGGACGGCAGCGCCTTCTTCGCCGGGGTCCGAGTCGACCTTCGGGAGAACCTCGACCTGGAGGCCCGGGAGCTGCACGACTCCCACCCACTGCTCGGCCTTGACCGAGTCCGCGTACCAGGTGAAGACCGACTTGCCGAGACGCTCCTGGAGACGGTCGAACTTCCTGAGGCGCTCGTAGAGACGGGCGCCGAGAAAGGCCTCTCGCGGAGTGTCCGCTGGCGGCGGGCCGGCCCGCGCCCATCGGCGCAGCCGCCCGTGCTCGAAGAGGACGACTCGCTTCACGGTTCCTCGGACGAGTCGTCGAGAAGCGGGCCCGATTTCAGCTCCTGCAAACGGCTCGACTGCTCGCTCTCGGTCAGATCGAGCACCCCCAGGAAGAACGGGAGGAGCTTCTCCTGGTCGCTCTGGCGTGACGACAGCTCGGGTGCCACTCGGAAGTCGAGACGGTCCTCGTAGTCGTCGTGGTCGAAGCCGAGGGTCGCCTCCTCCGCGAAGACCTCGGCGAGCACGATCGGAGCCACGTAGCTTCCAGCATCGACGCTGGGTCCGGTCCGCAACGGCTTGCCGCTCTCGTCGACCGGGCAACCCAGAACCGTGCAGATCTTGTCCCAGGCGCCGTAGAAGTACTCCTGAAGCAGAGGCACGAGCCTGTCGACGAAGACCTGGCGCAGCTCTTCGTAGTTGAACGCCTCCAGCAAGTAGGAGTGGCCGAGTTGGTGGTCTCGGTCGTAGAGGAACCGGATCCTGCGGTTTAGCGTCTCCATGAGGTCGACCACGAGATCGACGAACGCTTCGTCCTTGACCGTCTCGGGGAGGATCGAACGCAGGACGCCGGGGTCAGGCATCATCTCCTCGAAGGTGAACCGGCGCCGTAGCGCAACGTCCATCAGGGCGATCGACCGGTCGGCGGTGTTCATCGTGCCGAGAACGTGCAGGTTCGGCGGTACGGCGAATCTGTGGTCGGGCGAGTACGACAGGGGCAGCTTCAGCTCTCCAGGGGTGGCGAGGCGCTTGTCGGGCTCCAGGAGAGTGATCAGTTCGCCGAGAATCTTGCTGACGTTGCCGCGGTTGATCTCGTCGATCACGAGGGCGTACTGCGGTGTCTCGGTTGTGAACCGGAAGTCCACCGCTCCGGACGTCGGCTTGTCGAGCACCTCCTGGACCCGTTCGAGGCGGTCTCTTTCCGCGGTGGGCCGACCCTGGCCGGCACGGGCCAGCCCCAGAAGCTCCCGGTAGACGATCCAGATCGCCGTGTAGTGGTGGCCGCCGCCGCCCCCGCGTTCTTGGGCGAAGAGCCGGGTGGTCTTCGGCGCCGTGACCTCGGAGGGTTCGAGGCCGAGCTCGTGGCGATGCTCCCAGACCAGCCGGACACTGGCCTTGGACGCCAAGAGGCGTGTCTCGCCCACCTTCACGACCGCTCCCTCCGCGTCGAGGTCACAGGGAACGGTCTCGAGGTTGCCCCGCGAGGTCGTTCGCAAGACGTAGGTCTTTCCGGTGTAGCTCTCGACGAACCGGTCTTCCTCGCTGGCGACGATGTTGACCAGCTGACGCCAGAGAGCTTCGAAGCTCGGTTCCTCGCGCCGCGGGCTCTTCAAGCCTTCCGCGGCAGCGCGACGTGCGATGCGCTTGAAGACGCCTTCGTGCAGTTCGTAGCGAATCTCGTGGTCGTCGCCGGTCCCGAGGACAGGCCGGATGCCTTCGACGAACTCCTCGTATCCGTACGCCTGGTGAAAGGTCACGAACTCGATGCGGCCTTCTTGCTGGAGGCGGCGGAACTGGCGGGCTCGGGTGTCCTGGCTCATGGCACGGACCTTCGGCTCGCCGAGAACCAGCTCCAGCGCTCGCTTCACCGTGCTGTAGGTCTTCCCAGTCCCGGGCGGGCCGTAGAGCACGATGTTCTTCGGTTTGCCCGGAGGGGCTGCCAGAACCGTCGCTTCGAGTGCCGCGAAGTCTTCAGGCCCGAGCTTACGCACCGTCCACTGCCAGTCGTGACGGGGCGCGGCGAGCATCAGGTCACCGACCCAGTCCCAACCCACCGGAAGCCGGTGCGGGTACTCGTGGCCAGGTGAGTGGAAGTAGGGGCCGGTCACCGTGCCGATTCCCAGGATCCGGGACTTCCCCCGGTTTGCCACGATCCGAGCCCCGACGGGGATCTGCAAGAACTGCCGGAGCTGCTCCAGGCCCTGAGGCTTGTACCCGTCAGGATCCTCGGCGGCGGCCTGCCTTATCCGCTCTTCGATGGCCGCCCGGTCGCAGCCTGTCAGGTCTCCCAGGAGACTCCATCCGATGGAGACGTGGCCCTCGGTTTTCCAGCTGTCCCAGAAACGGGCGCCTTCGCCGGGTGCGATCTTCCAGGCCGGCGGTGGTTTCACCCCGCCCCCGTTCCCGGGCCGCCGACCCCAGATGGCGTTCGCCTCGGCGGCCGTCAGCTTGCGAGCCTCCGACGTAGGCAACGGAACCAGGCTGACCTTGGTGTCGACAGCGACTTGTTTCCAGGAGAAGTCGCCAAGCTCTGCGTTGGTGATCTCAGCCAGTGCATGCGCTCGGTCGTCGACCAGGAAAGCGACCCGGTCGCCCGCCGCGATCTTCGAGTCCGCGAGGAACTTGTCGAGAACGGGGTCGACGTCCTCGGTCGTCACTTCTGGTTTCGCGCACAGTGTCTCGGCAGCTCCCTCCTCGGAGAAGGCCCGGGCGAGAGGAACGACCCAGTAGGTCGGTTTGGCCTTTTGCTCCGCGTGGTAGCGCCGCCACAGTTCGGAGCCGATCTCGAACACGCCTCCGAGGTTGCGATAGTGGTCGATTAGTGTCGTGTAGAGGACGCTGTACGGGACATCCTTGTCCTTGGAGGACGGGTCGAGCTGCTTGTAGTGGAACAGCAGCCAGTCTTTCTTGTAGATGTTGAAGATACGGGGGTTCTCGCGGTCCTGGTAGAGGAAGGCCACCTTCCACTTCACGACGGGTGAGAAGTCGACCTCGTCGACCGCTTCAAGGTTGCCTGTTCTCACCGACTCGACGATCTCGACAAGGCGGGACCGCACCGTGGCGAAGGCCTCCTCCGCGGTCTCGCCGTACTTGCGCATCCAGCCGAATTCGTCGCCCCAGATTCGCCCGCCCTTGGGTTCCTTCGGCTCGATTTGTTCCCGTCGGTAGATCCCGAACTTGAACGCCGAGCCGCCCCAGATGCTGCCGAGGTCCTCGGTGCGCGTCTCAAGCCAGTAGACAAAGGCATCGTCCCTGTTGAGGTTCGTGTATTCCTCGAGGCTCATCCCGCGCACTCGATCGACTGGCCAGGTCTCCAAGAACTCAGACCAAAGTTGTTGGCTCCCCATATTCTGGCGGCTCTTTTTGGGGGATTCTGGGGGGTCGGTGGTCGTAGGAACAGAGGAGGGTTCTTGCTTTTCCATGGGCTTCGTTTGTGTGCGAGTCCGGCGTTTCATGCTAGCAACCGCCGGGCAAGTGGTTGGGCGGGCCCTCGCTCAGCTCTCATAGTCGAGTCCCTCCAGATGGCGGGTGTGCATTGTGTGCATTGAGGGTCCCTTGAGCGGGACGCAGCGTCCGCGTTCCTGGACGCGGTCGATGATCGCGCGGGCGAGGTCGCGGTCGTGTAACGCGACACCCCAATCGGCGATGCCTACTGCTACATCGCGCTGGACCGGAATACCCGCCTCGTGCTCGCCTGGCACTTGGGCAAGCGCGACGAGATCAACACGTGCCGCTTCATCATGAAGGTCCGCGAGGCCACCTCGTCGAAGTGCTTCCTGATCAGCACGGACGGCTGGCCCGCCTACGAGTACGCCGTCGATATCGGCCTGTCGGACCGCGCCAGTTACGGCCGCCTGATCAAGGTGAACGATTCCAACTGGGTCGAGGCCGCCTTCGGCGATCCGGACATCGACGAGATCGAGACAACCTACATCGAGCGCTTCAACGGCACCCTACGGCAGCGGTGCAAGCGCTTCACGCGCAAGACGTACGCGTTCTCGGAGAAGTGGGAGCAGCTGGAGGCCGCGCTGGCACTGGCCTTCACCGCGCACAACTACTGCCGCGTCCATGCCACGCTGCGTGTGACGCCCGCAATGGCGGCGGGGCTGACCGATCATCCGTGGACGATGAACGAGTTGCTCGAAGAGGCATGCCTGTAACGGGTCCGCCAGCCGCCTGTCGTACTCGGTCTCTACGGTTTCAATGCGGCAGACCATGTTCCGTTGGCATAGGTCAGGATGTAGATCGTGCCATTCGCAGTCGCATACTCACCGCCACTGGCCACAGCCGCTCCACCGATCGCCCATCCGCCCGCCTCCGTCTGCACGATCGTGACGCTGTCGCCGCTGGCGCCGAGCGCAACCGCATGCATGGCCGGCGCGAATGTCGCCACCCACACGCCGCCCTCCATGGCAAGCGTGTAGTTGCCGTTCGCCGCGGCGTACGTGGCGCCGCTCTCGACGGCCGTGCCGCCGATCCCGTAGCCGCCAGTCTCGAGCTGCGTGAGCGTAATGCTGTGGCCGCTGGCGCCGAGCGCGACGGCCATCGACGCCGGCGCGAACGTCGCAGTCCAGGTGCCGCCCGCAAGGGTCAGCGTGTAGTTGCCGTTCGCCGCGGCATACGTGGCGCCGCTTGCCACCGCCTCACTGTTCAGCGTGAATCCACCGGCTTCGGTGGTCATCAGGGTAATGCTTTGTCCCGACGCTCCCAGGGCAACCTGTACGGCTTCCGGCTGGAATGGTGGCGGAGCGGGCGGCGGAGATGGCGGATCGTCGACGACTGGATCGGAACAGACGGGCGTCTCCGGGAGCGTGCCTGCTATCGCGGCATCAATCCACTCTCGATGGGCGGCGACGCGGACATGGCGCTGGACGCCTGTCTGGGCTCCTGCCGGTAGGTCAATCGAAGAATGGACGCCGATCTGTTTCCATTCCTCGGCCTCTAGAATCAGCAGCGGGCCTCCGCTGTCCCCGCCCTCGAAATGGATAGTCGGGTCCGCGCCCGTGCACAGGTGAATAACAGCATCATCAGGACACACCGCTAGAGGCCATTCGGCTTCGGTCATCGAACTCGCGTTCTCCCCGCCCCATCCGACAGCGGTAGCCATGACGCCGGATTGGTGGAAGATCGCGTCCTCGGTACCGGCCATCGCGACCGGGACGGCCGTGCGACTGAGAAACGGGCTATCGATACGGATCAGGGCGAGGTCGTGCTGCCACTCCCGAAAATCAACCAGCGGGTCGTACTCGGAATGCATGACAGATTCGACGACGTGCCGCGTTTCCGTGATGACCGGATACCCGTGAACGGCAATCAGGTCAGAATCCCAAGAGTACTCACCCACCCTAAGCCCGTCCACGCAGTGCGCGGCGGTGAGGAGCCAATTGCTGGAAACGAGCGTTGCCGCGCAAGTCCGAACCGGCGTGGAATTCGCTACGAGCAAGACCACGAACGGATAGTCGTAGACTGACGCCTCGGATCCGCCAACTATGCGACGCGGTTCCGGGGGCCGTTCTGCCGCTGTCAAGCACGCTGCGACCAGAATAATAGGAGCGATTCGATTGAGCATCAGGCTTCCTCCCGCCGTCTTGTCTCCGGCGCGTGGTGGCGGATCCTGTCGCCTCCAGCGAGAGCGTGGAGGTCTTGCTTGTTCGCCTTGGCCTCGATAGCTACTCCGAAGCCGCGTCAAGGCTGTTGTATTCGGCAGGAGGCCCGACGCACGGATCCCTCGCTCGTACCACGGAGGAAGTGTAGCACAAGATGAAATTTTCTATGCTAGTCCGGCTACGCCATGAAGAGTCTACGCCGTGAAGGAGACGGTAACATGAAACAAGCAATTCCAGCCGAAGAGGCTGAACGCGCGTTGGACCGAATCAAGAGTATATTCTGACCGGAAGAATCCTGGCAAACAACAAGTAGGGCGACTCGACCCATCGCAGTCCGGCCAATAGTCAGGATTCGATTTCGATGGTACTATCCGAGAGCATTCTTTGATCCCTCCGTTTGCATTGATCGAGATGATGCAACACCGTTTCCATGCTCTAATCGCGCTGACGCTTGTGGTGACGGGCCTCGCTCAGGCCGCCGATCCCAAATGGGTCAAGCTGCGCTCCGCGAATTTTGAACTATTTACTTCCGCTGGCGAGCGGGCAGGCCGGCGGACCATTCAGCAGTTCGAGCGCACCCGCGGTTTCTTTCGGCAGGCGATGCAGCGGGAAGCGTCGAATTCAATGCCTGTCCGGATTTTGCTTTTTAGATCGAAGAAAGAGTATCTTCCCTACCGGCTCTCGGAGGCGGCGGCCGCCTATTACCTGTCGGGACCCGATACGGATCTGATCGTGCTGGTAGCAGGGAATGAATCATCTACGGCGATCCACGAATATGTACACGTGCTCCTGCGCCACTCGGGACTACGGCTTCCCTTGTGGATAGGTGAGGGGCTGGCGGACCTCTACTCGTCCATGCGGCAGGTTGGCGGGAAGTTTGTGGTGGGCTATGCTCCTCCGGGGAGCATTGCGACTTTACGTGGGGAGAATTGGGTGCCGCTCGAACAGGTGGTCCTGGCCGGCCACGACTCGCAACACTACACGGTAAAAGAACGCGCTGGAAAGTTCTATGCCGAAAGTTGGGCGCTGACGCACATGCTGAACCTCTCGCAAGAGTATCGGCCCAAACTCACTGACCTGTTGCAACTGCTGACTGACGGCACACCTTCGGTAACGGCGCTCGAGACAGTCTATGGAATCCCTATTGAGAAACTGCAGCGAGAATTGCAGTCCTACGTCCGCCAGGATCGGTTAAATGCTCGTGTCTTCGATATCAAGCTGGAGAAGAGCGCCGAGCGGCCCTCCGCCGAACCCGCGACGGGGCTGGAAGTAGGTCTTCTGCTTGCCGATCTGCTCGCCAAAACCAAGAAGACCGAGGAAGCCCGGGCAATGTACGAGAAGGTTTCCAGCGAGAATCCCGAGGCCTCCGGTCCTTACGAAGGGCTGGGGAATCTGGAATACCGGCTGGGCGACAAAGACAAGGCCAGAATTCATTTTAGTCGGGCGTTTGAGCTGGATAGCAATAGCCCAAGGATGCTTTGGCGCTATGCCGGACTGCAGCGCGAGGCTGGCGACGAAAACCTCGTGGTGACGCTCATGAGGGCCGTTCAGGCCTCGCCGGAGGATGTCGACACGAAGCTTGCGCTAGGAAACCACCTTCTCCAGAAAGACTCCTACATTCAGGCCACGGCGATCCTAGGGAAGATCCGGAACGCAAACGTAGAACAGGCGAGAAGGGCGCTACGAATGCTGGCCTATGCCCACTTGAAGCTGGACAACCGCGAGAACGGGCAGAAGGCGGCAAGGCAATTGCTGGAACTGGCACGGACTCCGGAGCAGATCAATTACGCGCAGAATCTGTTGGCGCACCTGGAGCGGGACCCTGCCGATGTCAGCGAGGGGCGGCCGGTGTCTCAGGATGGCTCGCGCGGCGAATTCGGCGAGCGGCAGGTCAGGCTCATCCCTGATGAGACTCCCGTGGCTCCACGACGGCCCGAGAACCTGACGCCGCGAGAGGAAACGAGCATGGTGGCGGGTTCGTTCGTGCGGCTGGATTGCCTCGGCGATCGGGCACGGATGGATTTGGCAGTTGGTGGTGAGACCGTCTCATTGCTGATCGACGACGGCGAACTTGTGGATCTCAAAGGTTCCGACGCCGCCAGTGTGGACCTGCATTGTGGCGAGCAGAAGCTGCGGAGCGTCGTCGTTCGCTTTCTTCCCTCGGAGAACACCGAGTTGGGAACGCAGGGTGTTGTCCGCACCATCGAGTTTCTCGGGCCGGCGAATTGAAGCTGAGATCCCCAATCAAGTGGGACCCAGATACGACTCCAAGCCGCAGGCCCGCCAGGAACAGTTCCCGGGCTCGATTCAGATCGTCGACCTCTACCACGCCAAGGAACTCCAACGCGCGGACCCGGCCGGTATCACAGCCGGGGTCTAGGCCCGCGGCGACGAACTGGAGATCGGCAGGCTGGAGATGCTGCGGTCGGCCAGCATTTGCGAGAAGGCTCGTAGATGTGCCGAGTACGTGGAATACAATCAGTCCGGGTGGAAGCGGGTTGTCACACGAATGGAGTGGGACGGCTTCTCCAACTACGAGCCATGGCTGCCTCCTGATCACGAGTCAGGAACAACACGACTTTGCCTAACCATGATCTCAACTCATGAAACAGAGTACTAAGTCCCATTGAAGAGGATCTCAGGCCGCTGAGGCCTTCTTCGCCCCTGCCTGGACGAGACTCTCGAACGCCGCCTCGGCGGCGGGGTCCTCCATGGCGCCCCATTCCTCGGCGTCCTTCTCGGTCCACTCGGGGAACGTCTCGAGCAGCTCGGGCGTGCGCGCCAGCCCGTCGGAGTCGCGGACGGAGCAGCGGAGGCCCTCGAGCAGCTCATCCTCGGAAAGGTACTCGTATCCGGTTGGCATGGCCCTCAGCATATCAGCGGCCCCGGCCCGCCTCGCGCTCCGGAACCGGAAGGGCCGGCCCGGCGTCTCGGCCGGGCGAGACCTCCCGCCCGGCTGGCTCCATTTCCGGCATCCTCGCGGTGACGTAGCGCGAGATCCGCTCGGCGCTGTAGGCTGCCTGGTAGATCTCGCGGGGATCCTCCCGGAGCGCCTTGGCCCACTCGGCGGCAAAGCCGGCGTGCCGGGAGGGGTCGTGGCCCAGGCCCAGCCGGCACCCTGTCAGGTAGGAGTGGATCTCCGCCCGCAGCTCCTCGCGGGCGTACTCGCGCGAGCCGAGGCCTCCCGCGAGCCCGCCCGCCAGGGTGGGCCGGTTCAGCCGGGCAGGATGGCCGGTCCAGTGCCCGACCTCGTGGATGGCGGTCCGGTAGTAGGCCTGCCGGCTGGCGAACCGCTCCGGATCGGGCAGCTCGATGCGGTCCCGCCCGAGGTCGTAGCGCGCGCTACTCGAGGCCGAGACATCGATCCCGGGGACGGCCAGGATCCTCCCGACGGGAGGGTGGTGGCCCCAGACGGTGCCAGCGTGGTCAAGGTACGGAAGGCCCTCGCACTGCTCGGCGTTGTAGACGGGGTTGCGGAACACGCGCGTCTCCCAGCGATCGCCCGTCCTGGGGTCCTGGCCGCCGAAGCGCCAGTGGAGCGCGGTGGTCTCGCGTTCGCCGGGCAGCACGCGGCCGCCCTCCCGGGCGATTTCCTCCGCGGTTCCCCAGCGGGGGTCGGAGTAGCCGCGCCGGTCGGCCGCCGCCCCCAGCCAAATCGCGTTGGCCCCGGTCCAGGGCCGCCCGCTGATGCCCTCCGGGAGGGCGTAGCTGCCATCGCGCTCGACCATCCAGGGAGCCCGGCCCCGCTCGGCCTGCGTTGCCAGGAATTCGGAGGCGCGGCGGTAGTGCTCGGCGGCGGCGCTGATCTCCAGATCCGCGCGCACGAGGCTTCCGCCCCGAAGCCCGACCATGCGCTCGCCGCCGATGCGCACCTCCATGTCCCTCACCGGGGTGCCTCCCCGCAGGCGCAGGCGGCGTTGCAGGCCCCCGTCGCGGCGGAGCCGGCATACGCCAGCAGCCCCGCCACGACGACGCACACGGCAACGAGCACCAGCGCGCTCGCGACCAGGCCGGGGTCGGGCCCGGAATGACGGAAGGATGTCATCGGGAACCCGTCGCCCGGGCGCACGGCTCGCCGGGCCCGCTAGAACGGAATGGCGTCATCGCTGCCCCCCGGCGACGGGGAAGCGCCTTCCCGAGCGGCCCCCTCCCCGGGGTCCGCCCCGGCCCCGGCCTGCGCCGGCGCCAGCAGGATGACGTCGCCGGCGAAGCAGGCCACCTCGGTGCGCTGGCGCTTGTGCCCTTCGCGGTCCTCCCAGTTCCGGGTGCGGAGCCGCCCGGCCACATGGACCTGGTCCCCTTTCCGCAGACGGTCCCTGTGATCCCTGAGCCGGTCCGCCTTCCACACGACGACGTCGTGCCATTCGGTTTCGTCAGCCCACTCCCCGTCGGCGCGGCGGTAGCTGCGGGAGGTGGCGAGCCGGAGGGTGGCCAGCTCCTCGCCGCTGGCCAGTGTTCGGAATTCGGCGTCCCCGCCGAGATTCCCCAGCAGGAACGATTGGTTGATGGTGCGTGCCATGCATTCGAGGCTAGCCCGGAACGGTTCCGGCCACAAGGCCGCGGCGCGTCGCAGCCGCGGAAGAGGGCCCGTCAACCGCCCTCCGGCGCCGCGGGGATCCAGGGTCCCGGTGCTACGATCGGCCCTAACGTGCTTGGCCCGTCCAAGCGAGTGCTTCCGGAGGCCTCCCGTTGACGGAGGCCCGCGCGAACCGCCGCCGGCGCGCGCTGGAGGCGTCCGGCATCCTGCGCTGCCAGTGGCCGCTCAAGACGGAGGGCCAGGACGACGTCGACGAGACGGCGGACGGCCTGTGGCGGGCGCGGGAAGACGCCAGCTGGGAAGCCCTGCTGCTGCGCCTCGAAACATCGTTCGCCGCGATCGAGACCGAGCACAGCCGCCAATGGCGCCGCGCGCTGGCCCGCCAGGAGCACCGGAAATACCGGCTCCAGGCCACCCTGGAGGCCGCGCCCTCGAGAGTCCCTCTGCGCCTGCGCAGGCTCTGGTGGTGGCTGCGCCTGCGCTCGGCCGGGGGCGGCGGGATCCGGACGGTCAAGTCCGTGCTAAAGGGCGATCCCGCGACCGGCCCCGAGTGGACCGAGGCCCTCGAGCGCAAGCACTCCCTGCAGGCGGCCGCGCTGGGCGAGCGCCACGAGCGCCAGCTCGCCCGCGCCGCGTTCGAGGCCGCGCGGGCCTACCGCGCCGACATGCACCGCCAGGTGGCGCTGTGCCGGCGGGACGCCGCCGCCGTGCTGCCTGGGCAGGCCGATCGCGAGGCCGGCGTGCAGGCCCGGCCGATGGCCTCCAGCGGCGATCTCGCCGCGCCAGGGACCCCCGGCTGACCCCACCCCGCCCGGCCTGCGATATGCTATCCGGCGTGAGCGAACCCAAGCGCGGCACCGACCCGGCGGGCGACTTCGCGGAGATCTGGGACTCCGAGCGCCGCAACGCCAGCTACCTCCGGGTGGTCACGGGAGGGCTGCTGGTCCTGCTCCTCGCGCTATCGACCGGCTGGTGCCGGTCAGCCAGTCGGACCCTCCAGCCGGTGTTCGTACGCGTCGACGAGATCGGCCGCGCCGAGGCGCTCGACTACGAGGCGCTGACCTGGCAGAACGACCCCCTGCACCCGTCCACCAAGTACTTCCTGCGCCAGTTCGTCACCGACCACTACTCACGGCGGTTCGCGACGGTCGGGGAACGCTGGCCGCATTCGCTGGCGTTCCTGGAGCGCAGCCTGGCCGCCGCGTCCGCGGAAGCCCACCAGCAGGAGATCGCGGAGTTCTCGGCCGGAGTGATCCGCGAGGAGCGCGCCGTGGAGAATCTCGTGCTGCGCATCCTGGCGCGCCCGGAGGAGCCCCACGAGGCGACCGCCGACTACGACGTCGTGCGCCGGCTGAACGCGCGGGAGGTCGCCCGCGAGCGCTGGACGACGAACATGCAGTTCGTCTTCCGCGACGTCGACCCCTACGAGCTGACGACCAACCCGATCGGCCTGACCATCACCTACTACGCCGAGGACCGGGCGGTGTCCTCGGGGGAGTAGGGCCGTGGTGCCCTGGCAGGTGGCGACCGGCCTGACGCTGGTGATCGCGGGCGTCTCGGCCATCCTGCTGCTGGAGCGGCTGGACTACCTGGCCGGCTACTGGGGCCTCGTCCTGGGCGAGCACGGTTGGGCGATTGCCGCCCCGGCGCTGACGGCTCTGGCCAGCGTCTTCGCTACGATCCACTGGGCGGCGCGCAAAGCCGGCCTGGGAGACCTCGGTAGGAAGGTCGAGCACATCGACCGGGGCCTTCGCGAGGACGGATCCGCGCACGACCGGGACTTGGCCGCCGCCCTGCGGCGGGACCGCGCGGCGGAATGGGGCCCGGGCGGCCCCACAGATTGACTTACCACGCGTTCCAACCGCCAGCGCTCGCGGGATTTCCGGCCGCGCCCCGCCCCTGCGGTCGAGTTCGACCCGGGAGGCGGCGGGCAATGAGGATGGAAGGCGGAGGACGCGACCCGGCGCAACCCGCACATCATGGAGTTGATCGCCAGCGTCCCTAGCGCGAAGCCGTGACATACCGGAAAACCTCGCCCCACGAGTACGTGGTTGTCCAACGGGATGGACAGCACGAACTCCTGGCCGCGTTCTGCGAACGCACTGGCCGGGGCGAGCGTGTCGAGTGCCAGTTGTTCCACGAGAAATGCAAGTACCTCTTCCTGGGGGCGACAAGTACTAGACTATGACGGAGTGCTCTGACCTTGATCTCGACGCCGATGACGCGGTTCTGTACCGCGCGCTTCTGTACCGTGACCGCCGGTACTTCGTGATCCGGCAGGGAGACACCGGCGAGCGCGGGCGACATAGTGGGGCTGGACGGAAACTGCAGGACAGGCTGGGCTCGTCTTGCGCCCTCTACATCGGCCCCGGCGAGATTGAACGGAGGGGAATCTGAGGAAAGAAGGCGATGGTGAAACTAGCAGCTTGGAGTATAGACAGGCAGCACGCCGACGGAACCTCAGCTCGATCGGAACCGAAGAGCGTCGAACGCTCTCACGTTGGGCTAGAGAGACATCTCGAAGAGTGGATAGCGAACGACGTGACGCTCATCGCGGAGGGACTGACGGTGGTCGGCCGCCAGGTATCGATCGACGACGGACGACTCGATCTCCTGGCCATCGACTCGAAGGATCGCTGGGTGGTGATCGAGATCAAGCCAGGCACGCTCGACTCTGGCGCGTTGACACAGGCACTCTACTACGCCGCGTCAATCGCACGTCTGAGCACCGATGAACTCTACGGCAAGCTCGAACCACGCCTCAGCGAACTCGGCGATGTGGAGAAATTGTCAGCGAGCGTGAAACAGCAGCTTGCCGGCGAAGAGGACAAACGTGAGATCGCGGTGCTGCTTGTCGGTGCCGGAATCCACTCCGGACTGGAGCGCACGAACGAGTTTCTCAACCGCTTCGGCGTCCCAATCGGGATTGTCAACTTCGAGGTGTTCGAGCTGGACGGTGGCCCAAAGTTGTTGATCCGCGAGGTCGTCGACGAACCAACTGCGCCCCCTCCTCCCCGTCGCCGGCTCACCGTTGAGTCGATTCGGCGCAGAGCAGTCGATGTAGGTGTGGGAAAGCAGTTCGACCGATTTGTGAAAATGGCGGAAGATGCCGGTCTCGCGGTCCAGCCTCAACCGGCATCCGTGAGAATCGCGCCACCAGCCAACCGCACGCGGTTCCTGATGTACGCGCAACCGCGGGCCGGCGGCAGCGGCGGCGAACTGGGTATCTGGGTCGGTCCAAAGCAGTTCGCCGAGTTCTTTCCTCACGTGAGCGAAGACGACGCCATCAACGCGCTTGGCAGGTACGACGACGGCGCGTTCTTTATTGGCGAGACGCTCGATAGACGACTCGACCAGATCGAGCGATTCCTAACCGACAAGGTACATCGACCCACTTGATCTGTCGGAGGAATCAAGAACGTGCGTTTGCGGTTGCGACATCCGCATGAATTCTAGCCAAAGTGACAACACAACAAATCACAAACGGCCCTAGCGTTGCCGGGCCGATCGATGATTGTCCAAGGGAGCTGTTCTTCCAAACGGAAAATGGGCAAGACGTGGCCGCTGGTCCCTGGGCTCTGCGCCTTGTGCGCATTGGCCGAACGTTCGCCGAGGCCGAAAGCGACTCGCCTCTAACATTCGCACTATCTCTTCCGATACTCGATTTCGCTGGGCCGCTCATTGCGGCAGGTTTCATCGCCGAGAGAGCACATCGTCGTCTCAGCGGGGGGACAGCGTCTGCCATTTATGCACCCGAACGAGCACAGCTGTTTCGCCAGTTGTGCGCATTGCCGATTGAGATGCCGGTCTTTCTTCGGCTGAATTCGGGGAAGACCGTGCATGCCGTTTTCCAGGGCGTCCGAGAGGAACATGGCGAGCCTTGGGCTGTCATCCGTCATCAAAAAAGGACGAAAGGATCCGGTAAAGATCTCATCAAAGAGGCAAGCGTCCACCGCGTCATCTTCGTCGCTGGCCTCAATGCGGAAGCAACGGAGGAGGCGATTGGTAGGATCGCGAACGTGCGCCTGGGCCTGGCGGCAGGATTTGTTGCAGATGACTTCGCGGTTCGCGAACTCATCTTTCGCTCACCCCCGGAGTGCGCTCTCATAGGGGTCGTCAAGACGCTCACCGGAGAGCTATGCGATGCGAAGATTGGCGCACGCAACGGAGATGGCTCCGCCACCATTGGAACGCTTCAGGATATTGTGCGGGCTGCGAACTTGATGCGCGCAGATGAGCATTTCCGCACCAAGCTGTTTACAGTCAACGCCAAGGCCAGGGAAAGCGCTCAATGGAATCCAGCCCTGGCGATCTTTCGCGGCTCTTCCGCTTACCTGAACCAAGCCGCGAGGTTCCCTGCGGCGCACCATGTGGTGCTGCTCAGCCCGACCGAAGGCAACTTCGAATCCGCAGTCCTCGCGCTCAACGAAGCCTTCCTGCGGAAGGTTGGCGATATCCCCGACCGTGGTTGGACGGTGCCGGAGGGTGCGGTGGCGATGGGCTTTCAGCGGCGGCCGGAGGCGGCCCGATGACTATCGTGGCGACGGAAATCAATTCGCTCTACGCGTGCGCGGCGTCTGCATCGGTGCGCCCGATCCCGGTCGATTCGGAGTTGGTGAGTCAATTCTGCCGATGGCACCGAGCGTTTCAGCGCGCGGCAGACGCGAATGAAGGCGATCTGAGTCTCGACGAGATTGTTCGGCTGTCGTTCGTGCTTTGGTATCGCGTTTTAAGCGTGCCTTTACCGCTGTGTCATCCAAGCCTGATTGACGCCTCCGCCGCGGATCTTCTATTGAAGCGAGTTCGCGCCGTAGACCAATCGTATAGCCAGCTTCGCGAAGTCAGCCACAGTTATGTGGCGGCGTTGGCCGCTTTGCGATCCAGCGATGTCAATCCGCTTTGGGGAGCTCTAGAGGAGGACCTCGCCGATGGACCGGCCGACAACGTCGGCTTGCTAGTCAAGCCAGCCCGCCTCGTCGCAGCGGTTCGGAATTTTGTGGCCGCACAGTGGCCTGGCTTGGAGGTCCTCACGGAATCGCAGTTGCGCAGCGCTGCTGCGTTCGACCGCCTTTATATCTTCGGCGCCGGGCGTTGGTATACCGGCTTCGTGTTTTCGGCACCGCGAGCGCCAGACCTGCGACTTGTCCGCTATGGGGTGTTGAACGACAGCCCTCCTGATGAAGCGACCTTCGTGAAGCCCCTCAAACAGCCGACGCGAGTGCTGTTTGCGCCTTCACGCGGCCACGGAGCCGATGGCTCCTTGCAGATCGGGGCCGATGAGGTGCGGCCGGTGTTGGATGTCGCTTCGATAGTGAGGCGCGCAGGAGAAGGCGACGGGGTTGGGACGTTTGGCGCCTCGGCTGAACTCGTCAAAGTCAGGACGTTTTTCCTAGAACAAGATCTAGCCGTGTTTGTCTTGGCGTCAGAGGGCGCATCTGAGCTTACCGTTGATCTTCGAGAAGAGGCCGAGCAACTCGTCCATCGGGTTCCAACGGCCAACCTTGAGCCCGGGATGGCTGTCTTAGTGCGCACAGAAGGCGGCGGGGACTACATTGTCGCCGCAGCGGACGAGATTATGGCCAAGGAAGCGGAGGAGTTTCGACGGCGTCAGCGACATTGGAAACGGCTGCTCAGCGATCTTGTGGAGAAACTTGGCACTCCCGAGGTGGTGGACCGGCTGAAGGCGGCGGGATCGAAGATCGCAAATCATCAGAATCTGCGCAACTGGATGGGCCTTCGGTCCATTCGAACGTTGAACAAGGAGGATTTTGATGCGATCTTCAGGGTGATTGGGCTTGCTGAAGACGCTGATCAATATTGGAGCATGATGGCGGTAATCGATCAGGCGCATGGGCGTGCCGGCAGCTTAATCCGGCACCGACTGCTGAAGCAGGTTCAGAGTGCCGATCTGTCGCCACTGCAGACGGAGGGACGTCAGGATTTCGAACTGCCGGGGGAGGTTGGCGGCGGCAGCCTCACGGCGGTTCGCATCGTCGCGATGTCCTCAGAAGTGGTCGAGGTAGACCCCTTGGCCGTCCACCGCTTGATCGAATTGGCCGGCTAGAATGAGGCGTCTATCAGCACATCTGTGTGGCTGCGCCAGCGTTCAGGAGTCACGCCGCGCGGATCGCTGGGCCAGATGCGAAGAAGACTGTTGGTCGGTTCTGTTATCGCGACCGGAGGCGGGCACGGCTCTTCGGCCGTTGAGTATGCAGAACGAGGGCCGCGCACTTCGTCATGGCTAGACTGATCCCGCCGGTCATTGGCGCCCACGTGGTTAGCGCCGGAGAACGACAGATCTTTGAGGCGCTCAAGACCGATGCTGGCGCCGCCGATTGGGTCGTTCTGCATTCGCTTGACGTTGCGAAGCACCGATCTCAGGTTTCCGGAGAGATAGATTTCGTGGTCATCGCGCCAAGGCTAGGTGTCGTCTGCCTCGAGGTCAAAGCCAGTCGTTCCCTGACGATCCGAGATGGGCGCTGGCGCTATGGCCAGACGGCGGCGTGGGACGAGCGCGGACCGTTCAAGCAGGCCGCCATTGCGATGCACAGCCTGCGCGATCAGCTCGCGAAGGCGGAGCCTGGTCTCAGCGGCATCGTGTTCTGTTCCGCGGTGGCCTTCACGCACACTTCGTTCGACGTCACGTCGCCTGAGTGGCATAGATGGCAGGCGCTTGATCGCGACTACCTGCGCTCCCGCGGCGTCGCGGCGGCGATCGCAAGCGTTCTCCGCAACATGCGCCTGCGCTTGGCTAATACCCCGTCCGCGCGCTGGTTTAGGCCGGATAACACCAGACCGGACCGCGGCGACATTAAGCGCTTGGTCAACATATTGCGACCGAATTTCGAGTCGTATGAAAGCCCCCGGACGCGGGTTGAGAGGGCCAAATCGGAAGCGAAGAAATTCACCGAAGTGCAATTCCGTGCTCTCGATTTCGCAGAGGGCAACGAACGGGTCGTCTTCGAGGGCCCGGCAGGCACAGGCAAGACCTTGCTGGCGATCGAAGCCGCTCGTCGTGCCGAGCGGCTTGGTCGACGAACTTTGTTCGTGTGCTACAACGAGCTGCTTGGCGTCTGGCTGAAGGAGGAAGTCTCGCCCCTGGCGCCGAAGGTTGACTTCGATCGCGTCGCGCGCCGAATGATGCAAGTTTCCGGGCTTGGCGCTCGCCAGGATCCAAAGTTCTGGTCGACGACGCTGCCACTCGCCGCGGTCGCCGCGCTGGAGGAAAATCCGGACGGGGCGCTTCGGCCGTACCAGCAACTGATCGTCGATGAAGCGCAGGACTTCTTGCGCAATGGATTTATCGATTTCCTCGACCGCAGCGTCGTCGGCGGCTTACAGCGGGGCCGCGTGATGTTGTTCGGCGACTTCGAGCGCCAAGCCGTCTATCGCGCGGCGGACCTCACCTTGGCGGAATTGAAGGAAGGTTGGATGCCCGACTTGGCCAGCTTTCGCCTCCGTGACAACTGCCGCAATACGCCACGGGTCGCGGCCCTCGCCAGCATTTTAGGCGGCCTCGACCCGGACTACCGCTCTGTGATGCGTGAGGACGATCAGATCGATCCAACGATCACTGAATATGGCGATGACGCCGAGCAGCGGGGCAAACTCATCCAGGCGTTGCTCGATCTGGTCGATCAGGGCTTCGAGCTTTCAGACATCGCAGTGCTCTCGATGCGTCCATTGGATATGTGCATGAACAGAATCTCTGGAGAAAGCGAGAGGCCTCGTTTCTCGGGAGGCGCGCGTCCGGGTAAGAGCGGCGTGTTCAGCACGTCGATTCGCCGCTTTAAGGGCCTAGAAGCAGCCGTCATCGTGGTTACCGACATCGATGAGATCGTGTCCGAAGAGGCGCAGAAGCTGCTCTACGTCGCGGCGACGCGGGCGATTGATAAGCTCGTGCTTCTGATCCGCTCGGGAGGGCGTCAGGAATTCGTGAGGAAAGTCCAAGGAGGCATGGCGTGAAGCAAGAGGATGGTGTCGCTGCCGAAACAGATGGGTCGGCCGAACCTAAGGGCGATCATATCGCTGGCCGGAAATTCATGTTGCGCGCGCTCCCGCGAGGAGCTCGTCGGCCCTTCGCCAAAGGGGCCTGAAATCGACCTCGAGGAGGTCGCCAAAGGAGCGTCCCCAAGCGAGTTCAAGGGCGATGGCCCCTACGTCCAAAAGGACAGCAAAGAAGAGATCCTTTGCATAGAACCCCCTGGGCTCCGCTATGGCATCGGCATACTCTATCCTCGGGGCGCAACGAAGGAGCTCGACGGCGCAGACGACAGCCCCGCGGACCGAGATATCGAAACGACTCAGACGATGCTTGCGGCGACGGAGAGCAAAACGACCCGAGAACCGCTAACCCGCGAGGGCGAGAAGGCCGTGAAACGCCTAATTGATCGTGCGGGCTCTGGGCAGGAGATGGATGACGGAGAAGAGTTTGATCTCTCCGGGTCCAACATGCGGCGACCGAATTCGATGGCCGTTTCCTTCCTGGCCCAGCCGCCCGACGGTACCCACATGGTGGTCAGAGCCAGCGGCGGGCGCTATGAGCCGGTCGAGTTCATGGCGCCAAGCGGAAGGCGGCGCGTCTGGTGGGCGCGACGGGCGGTGACATTGCAAGCGCAGTTCGAAGCGGTGCAATTGCTGGATCAAACAGGGCAGGCGTTACGACCCACAGACGTAGAGACTCAAGGGTTCGGGCCGCTCGACATCCGTGTGGAGGCGTACTCGCGGCCAACCGAGAACCCCGATCAACGGCTCATCACTGTTTGCTTGATCAATCGGACCACCGAAGGCCTGGTAACAACCGACGCAGCCTCTTCCAAGCGTCATTCGACGTCGCCTTCGAAGAGGACGGCGCGCGTGAGTGCGTCTTCCCTTATCCACGGGCCGAGTTGACTCGACCGGACGAAGAGGAGCAGGCGCTGGATCTGCTTTATAGGGATTTTGAGACATACGCCATCGGTCACGGCTGCGCCGCGGATTGGTCGAAGAGCGAAGAGGCCTATGCCGCAAATCGCATCTTCGCCGTCGCTTTGCCGTCATTTGAGACCCCCTCGATCACGCCTGACATTCGCCGCGCTGATGGATCGAAGGTCGAGGTGCCGATGGCGCCTCTTGCGGACTTGTCCAGGATGACGACGGCCGGAAGGCGCTTCAGGAGGTCGTCGACCTGTATGCGGGGTGGATCGACCGGAAGCGGTTCGAGGCCAAGACCCTCGATGATCGCTACAAGGACGCCGCGGAGAGGCATGTCGATCTGTGCCGCCGTTGCCTCGATCGCGCTCGTGACGGCCTCGAGTTTCTCAGCAGCGACTCGATGGCCGCCACCGCGTTCCGACTCGCCAACGAAGCGATTCTCATTCAGCAGCTGCGCAGCACGCGAAGGGCGCGATCGGTTGAGGTCAAGGACGGGAACGTTGTCTTTGACCGCCCGCCGACGGACATCGATCTCGTGGCGGGCGCGCAGGGACGCGGCAAATGGCGGCCGTTCCAGATCGTGTTTCTGTTGATGTCGCTGCGCTCGGCAGTCGTGGGAGGCGACCCGGATCGGGAAACCGTCGACTTGATCTGGTTTCCGACCGGCGGTGGCAAGACAGAGGCTTACTTCGGAGTCGCCGCTTTCTCGGCATTCTACCGTCGGCTTGTCGATCCAAGCGACGGTGGCGT
>CBDCFO010000007.1:0-1011073 GCA_965216215.1 Bryobacterales bacterium
TCTGTCGCCCGCGCGGAGGCGGGTCCTTGTTGTCGTCCTCGCCCGGGGCCAGCCACTGCACCGGCCAGGAGGTCTCGTCGGCCTGGGCCACCGGCTGCTGCTGTTGATACTCCCCGATCGCCGCGTCCAGCGGCTCGCACAGATGCGCCAGCCGCCGCAGTCCCGTCGACAGCGTCGACGGCGGCACGCGCAGCCCCAGGGCCGCCAGGTCCCGGGCGACCGCCGCCTGCGGACGGAACAGCGCGTAGACCTGGACCAGGCACCAGGCCCACACACTGGTGCCCAACTGGCTGGTGCCCAGCCGGGGCGCCGGCGGGGCGCTCACCGGCCGGGCTGAGGAACACTCGCAGTCCGGACAATAGCGCTGGCGCACCACCTTGCGCACCAGCGCGTTCCAGGCCATCTCGTACAACCAGCTGATCTTGTGCCCGCACGGCACGTAGGCGGTGCCGCAGTCCGCACAGCGGCGCTCCTGCGCGGGCACGTCCAGCCACTCCAGCACCACGGGCAGGCCGGGCCGCTGCTCGCGCGGCGGGGTCGGCGAACCCGGTTCCCGCCCGCGCTTCCGGCGCGGCCGGACCGCCGGACCCTCGCTCGCGGCCGAATCCGGCGCGGGCGTTTGCCCGGCCGCTGTCTCGGCGGCCGCCGGGTCGGCCGCGACTGTCGCCGTGGCGGACGGGTCGTCCCCGCCCGCTGGCGTGGCCTCGCTCTTGCGTCCGAACAGCGACCGTTGCAGGTTCGCCAACTGGGCTTGCAGCCCAGCCTCCCGTTCCTGCGCAGCCTGCAAGTCGGCCTGCGCAGCGTCGAGTGCGCGTTGGAGTTGCTGACAGCGAGCGCACGCGGGCCGCCCCCCGACTGGCTGTCCTTTCTTGCTGGACTTCGTCCTGCCCACAACGACCGGGCTGACCGCCCGATCCCACGATGGCAAGGTTGCCGAGGCAAAGTCAAGTGCTCAGCCGATATTTTCTTGCTTGCCCATCCAGCCCTGCCCGACGCCCTCCACCCGCTCCACCGACGCCGACCGGTGCTCCTCCGGCCGCCCCGGAACCTGAATGCTTACTCGAGATCAAGCTGGAGATCAACCCGATTGTCGAGGCTGTTGTTGTGTCCGGGACAAAACGGGTCCCGGATCCCGCACTGCCCAAAGCGCCGCGGAGGAGGATCCGTGTAGGTGGAAATGTCCAAAAGGCGAAACTCGTGCACCACGTTCCGGCGCCCTACCCTGCGGATGCCGAGCGCGAAGCTATCGAAGGGACCGTGCTCTTGGAAGCTGTCATCGGCAAGGACGGTACGCTGAGCAACCTTGATCCGGTGAACTCGATTGTCGACGAGCGGCTTGTCGCCGCGGCAACGGCCGCGGTGTCGCAATGGCGGTATGAGCCGGCACGCTTGAACGGTCAGCCAGTCGAGGTCAGGGCCAATCTAAGCGTTGCGTTTCAACTGCCGTGAACACGTCACAGCCGATGGCCGATTTACAGGGAGTCTCGGTCATCGCTAGGCTATGGGCTGTGTTCAAGGTGCTCGGGCGGCAATCCATCCATCGACCCAAGGCAATGATGAGACGGGTTCTTTTCGCTCTCTTCCTATGGATTGCAGCACCCGGGGCCTATTCCCAGGAGGGCTGCGAGGTCGTACCGCCGCCGGGCTTCGAGGGCGTCATTGGTCGCACGGCGCAGGATTCCGCACCCTCGCCCGTTGAGCCGAAGCGAGCCGCCCCGGGCAGTCCGAATGTCGTGTACATCGTGCTCGACGACACCGGCTTCGGAGACCTCGGCTGCTACGGCGCCTCGGTCTCGACGCCCCACATTGATTCGCTCGCCCGGGGCGGCCTGCAGTTCAACAATTTCCAGTCGAAAGCTGTCTGCTCGCCGACCAGGGCATCGTTACTGACGGGCCGCAACGCCCACTTGGTGGGCATGAAAGAGCTCCCGGGCGGCGACCAGGGCTTCCCGCATACGCGTGGGCGGGTGCCTGCGACGGCAGCGAATCTCGCCCAGATCCTGAGCCGCAACGGCTACAGCACATACGCCGTCGGCAAATGGCACCTAGTGCCCCGCGAAGACATGACGCCAGCCGGCGATCGCACCCATTGGCCGCTGCAGAAAGGGTTCGACCGATTCCATGGGTTCCTCTCGGGCTGGACTGATCAGTACCGGCCCGATCTCGTGGTGGACAACCACGCCGCGCCCGCGCCCGCGCGGCCGGGTTACCACTTCTCGGAGGACATCGTGGAACAGGCGATCGCGATGCTCGAAGGAAAACTGAGTGCCGACGCCGAGAAGCCATTTTTCCTATACCTCGCGTTCGGCGCCACGCATGCGCCGATTCAGGTTCCCAAGCGCTATATCGAGAAGTACAAAGGCGCGTTCGACGACGGATGGGACGCGACTCGGGAGCGGCGCTATCGGCAGCAGTTGGAACTCGGCGTCATTCCGGCCGACTCGAGGCTTCCGCCGCGCAACCCTGGGGACCCGGCCTGGGACGAGCTCAGCGGAAAGGAGCGCATGGTCTACGCGCGTTTCATGGAAGCCTACGCCGGGTTCACTGAGCACACGGACGATCAGATCGGCCGTCTGATCGGCTTTCTGAAGGCAGAGGGCCAGTTCGACAACACGCTGATTGTTCTGATCTCGGACAACGGCGGCGCGCCGGAAGCCGGCTTGAAGGGGAACTTCGAGCGCTCGTACGGTGACCGCACGGCAGTCGACGAGATGTTCGAGCGGCTCGACGAGCTGGGCGGTCCCAGCACGCAGCCGCTGTATCCCAGGCCCTGGGCGATGGCTTCGAGCGCACCGTTCAAGTACTACAAGCTGTGGCCGTTCAACGGCGGCGTGCGCACGCCGATGATCGTCTCCTGGCCCGAACGAATACACGCGAACGGGTTGCGCGAGCAATTCGTCGATGTCATCGATGTGACCCCGACCGTGCTGGACTATCTGGGGATAGAGGCGCCGGCGGCCTTCGACGGCGTCTGCCAGATACCCATGCAAGGCAAGAGCCTGAGGACTGTGTTCGACGATGCTAGGGCTCCGGCTTCCCGGGACACGCAGTTTTTCGAGCTGTGGGGCAGCCGCGGAATCTACCACCAAGGCTGGAAGGCGGTCGCATTCCATACCCCGGGAACGGACTTCGAGTCCGATCACTGGGAGCTGTACAACGTCGCAGAAGACTTTACCGAAACCGCTGACCTGGCCAGCCAGCATCCCGAGAGGCTCAAGCAGCTGCAGGACCTGTGGTGGGCGGAGGCCGAGAAGAACGGGGCGCTACCCCAGCTCGAGGCCGTGAGATTCCGGCAGCGCACATTCGATCAGATCCTGGCGGTGCAAGGTCACTTGGAGGATCGGAAATAAAGCACAGGCGGTATCCCAGCTCGCCGGCAAGTTCGGTCTGGCTCCTATTTACGCTGGTCGCAGTGGTTGGCGGCGGTCAGAAATGGAGTGAAGCGGAGTCCGGAACCTTCCGGACCGTGACCAACCGCGGCGGCCGAACCCTGGGGTACGCAACCTCGTCCGGAGCGGAGCTCCTTGCCGTCGACAGACTTGCCTTCAAGGACCTCAACGATCAATGTTGAGCGGAGCATTGTCGTTTAGGTCCTCATAGCCCAGCGCCAGCCCCAGCACGTGCGCTGCCACCAGCACTTCCACCGGATGCTGCGTCCGCTGCGGGTCGCGGTGATCCCGGAAACACGCACTCGACCGCCGGAACAGCCCCGTCCGCAGCGCCAGCTCCCGCAGCAGCAGCCCGCCGCCATCCGACCCGAGTTCCCCACCGTCAAACCGACCGACTACACGCTGCCTTCGCAAGCGTTCGAATTCCAGTCGTTCCGTGCTACACTCTGTAGTCATAAGGTCGTCGTCCTGTTACGTGGTAAGTTGTTCATAACAAAACAATTACACCACGAGACACGGCCATATGCCCTACCGCTCTTGAGAAATCCGGGCTAGTTATTGCCAATCGTCTGCTGTGGTCGATCCTAGCCTCAAGCTAGACAAGCCGTCCCAAGAACTTGAGTGCGTGGCACACGCGGACCCCATGAGGGGTCACGAAGTCCTGCTCGCCTGTCGCGGTCAACTGCCATGCCTCGCAGGCGGGGAACCGCTTCTTCCAATAGCGCAGGCTTCGATTGGGCTTGACGTCTGAACGCTTGCATTCGATAGCAATTTTAGGCTGCATTCGTTCGGTGACGATGAAGTCCACTTCCCTTCCGTCCGTATCTCGGAAGAACCGTAGGTCAAGGTCGCGCCCAGTGGCGTCTTGTTGATAGTGGATCCACTTCAGCAAGTGACTGGCGATCAGGTTTTCAAACCTGGGGCCGGGATCGGGGACAAGCGACCAGTCGAAGTGATAGTGCTTCTGGGCTTTCTTGATCGCTCGGATTTTCGGGCTCCCGAAGGGCGAGATCCGAAACAAAGCGTAAAGCCGCTCCAACGCGTCAAGCCATGTCCGGACGGACTTGTGACTTACTTGCAGATCCTCCCGCAGGGCGTTCAACGAAAGCAGGGACCCCACCCGTTCGGGTAGACGGATGGCGAGTAACTCGAGATTTCCAAGATCCTGGATTCGCTCCAACTCAGCAATCTCCTCTCGCACGATCAAGTTGCGGTATTCCCGTGACCAGCGTCGGGCTTCCACTTCAGAACCTGACAAGAACGGTTCCGGAAACCCACCCAGTCTTAGCAGTTGCCCGAAGTCATCCACCGACTCGATGCCAAGTTCTGCCACCGACAACGGGTGAAGTCGAATCAGGTGATACCGTCCCTGAAGTGAGTCGCCAGAGTAGCGGTACAGGTCCAGACGAGCGCTTCCCGTCACGAGTATCCGCTGGCCCGCAGGCCGCCCGTCATATAGCCCCTTTAGGTAGTTCCGCCATGTCCGGTACTTGTGAATCTCGTCAAAGAACCACAGAGCGCCGGGCGGCATCGCCCGTTGGAGTATTCGCTCGCGATGCTCGACAATGTCCCAATTCAAATACCCGTCATGGGCGCCGGGCAGAGACAAGCCCATCGTAGTTTTCCCAACCTGCCTAGGTCCGGCTACGAATACCATCTTTCGCGCCAGATCCGCCGCAACTTGTTTTCCTACGTAACGTTGCTCCATTGCCCTTCAATCTTACAGGCAAATTTACCCTATAGCGAAAACATCTGTGGTTATTTTTCCTCACTGGTAAAATTATGGGGATTATAAGGGATGGTGCCCAAAAGCATCCCTTCTAGCTCTCGCGCCGGGGCCTGTCGATGTAGTGAATCTCGACCGGTTCCATGAGTCTGCGGGCGGCCTCCTCCAGCGACATCTGCGGTAGCGGGATCGACTCCTCAAGCTCGGCCTTGGATGGCTGGTAGGTCGGGCGCACAAGTTCGACTCGGCGCGGCTGGAGTCTGGTCACTGGCTTCGATTTCTTAGTGTCCTTCATCGAAAATCCTCCTGGAACAGTGTTCCTTGTGCCCATGGCTTGCCATCGAGGTAGATCCGGTCTACGCACTGATCGTCCCACCGCTGCATCCAGTCAAGGCAGTCGCCGTAGTAGAGCGTGTTCAGTTCCAAGGCGCTCATCCACGGGCTCCGGAATCCAGCCCGTTGTCTCTGATCAGCTCATCGTACTTGAGCCGCTTTCCATCCATGCCAAGCACGACCGCGCCCATCATCTCGATGGTGTCCTGCTCGCGCAGGTTGTGACGACCGGCGAACTCCTGCACGTAGCGGTCAAGATGCTTCGGGCTGAACTTGTGGAACGTCCCGTAGTACCCGCGCTTCAGCAGGGACCAGAACGACTCGACTCCGTTGGTGTGCGCCTGTCCGCGAACGTACTCGCTGACAGAGTGCTTCACGGCCTCATGTTCGAACGGCAGTGTCTCGTAAGCACTCGCGTCGTCCGTGTAGACGGTCGCTTGCCGGTCGGCGTGATCCTTCACGAATCCCTGCAGGGTTTCCTTGTCCGTGGATTGCACCGCCTTGGCTGCCAGCTGGTTCGTCTCGCGGTCTTTCGCACCCACAACGGCCGTTTTGCCCACCGGCCCACGGCCCGTGAGTTCCTTGCGCACCGAGTGCGGCATGTTCTTGCGCTTCCCGCCGATGTAGGTTTCGTCCACTTCCACTGGGCCGGCGAAGAATGTACCAGCTTGGAACAATGCGGCCCGGATGCGGTGGCTGAGATGCCACGCCGAGTTCTGCGCGATGTGCAGGTCACGGTGCAGCTTCATGGACGAGACGGATTTCAGGCTGGTCATGAACAGATAGATCGCCATGGCCCACACCTGATAGCCCAGGTTCGAGTCCTGCATGACGGTTCCGATGCGCACCGAGAACCGCTTGCGGCAATCGCGGCAGCGGAACGGCATCGTCTTGTGCTGCGCGCCCGACTGGACGCGGTGGGAACCGGCCCCGCAATGCGGGCACTGCGGTCCGTGCGGCCAGCGGACGCGGATGAACCACTCCTCGGCCGCAGCGTCGTGGGGGAACATCCCCATGACCTGAATCATGCTGATGCCCTTGCGTGTGTTCTTGCCCGGTGCTTTCTTGATCGTCATCTCTATTCACCATCTTACCAAATGGTGCCCACCGTATCAATCGTAAGTGTCTTATTTATCTTGGAGTTACGAAATAATCACGTCCGCTAGACGGGATGTTTTTGGGCACCATCCCTTATAATCCCCAAAATTATCGGTTTCCTGAGGCCACGGCCATTACCCGGGCACTCGGTGCTGCGCGTACATCTTCTTGCGATGTACGAGCTGTGCTTTTCGCACGGTTCTGACACTTGGCCGGGGAACAGTCCAACAACGGCGAGGATCGCAGGCGGAAGACTTGTCCAGCGAGTCGTTCGGCGTGCGTCCCGGACGGATCTGTCGGATCGATGTCATTCGCCACTTGCCCAGGCCCCTGACGCCGCCAGATGCGACTCGATTTGGGACCGCTCGGCGACCGAGTTCCAGTGCTTACCTGTGACGGATTGCCGAATCTGATCTACCGCGTCAGGATTCGGTTAGAGATTGAGAATCTGTTGATATAGCTGGATTTACCCGCATCCCAGTTCCGCATACTGTGTCATTTTCCGACACCGAACCCCCTGGTTCCCCGTGATTTAGCTTGGTTCCCGTCCTCTCGAACAACTCCAGCATGCCCTCGGCCAAGCCTCCCGGGCCACCACCTTCCGCTACCTCCGCCAGGTCCGCCACCTCCGCAGCTACAACCACAACGGCCGCTTCTACACCGACCGCGACCCCGATCGCTTCGACCGCTTCGGCCTGCTCTCCATCGGCGACGTCCACTTCTTCGCGGTAGGGATGCGCGTTGCCGCGCACCCCCCGCACAGTTCCGTGCGTGCCCGTTAGGGCACACGGCTCCTACCTCGGGTGTTTAACGGCGAATCTCTGTGCCGGCCATGGGTGTCTGATCCTCGTCTCGGGCCATAGTTTGTCGCACAGTGCCTCCAAGGCGTCCCAGCTGTGGCGGTCTCGTTGCGATCTCCTGCGGAGGGTTCGCAGCCATTGCCGCTTCATCGCTATCGTGAACTGGTCCAGTGACCGGTAGCTGGTCGGGACGGCGTAGTAATTCAGCCATCCGTTCAGCACCTGCCCCAGCCATTTCCCCGTGGCCACCTTGTCGGCGTGCATGCGCTTGCGCAGCTTTCCCCCGACCGCTTGCAGTGTGCGTCGCACGCGCTTCGCGATTGGCTTGCGCCCCAGTCCGAAACCGCCTTTCCGGGTTCGCCTGCAATAGTGCGTGAATCCCAGGAAGTCGAATGTCTCGGGTCGCCCCTGCCCTCGTTTCTTCCGGTTCGCTGCCGCGTACCTTCCGAACTCCAGTAGCCGGGTCTTGTCCGGGTGCAGCTCCAATCCGAATTGCGCGAACCGTGCCCGCAACGCGGCGAGGAAGCGCTCCGCATCGTCGCGGTACTGAAACCCCAGCACGAAATCATCGGCGTACCGCACGATGATCATCTCGCCCCGGGTTTCCGTTGGCCGCCACGTCCTGACCACCCACTGGTCGAGCACGTAGTGCAGGTACACGTTCGCCAGCAGCGGTGAGACCACCGACCCTTGCGGAGTGCCCCTGCCCGTGTCGCTCCATTGGCAGTCTTCCATGACCCCAGCGTTCAGCCACTTCGTTAGCAGCCGCAGCAAGCGCCTGTCTCCGATCCGCACTGCCAGGAAGCTCAACAGCTGTTCCCGGTCGATGCGGTCGAAGTATTTGCTCACGTCGGCATCCAGTATCCAGTTGACCTTGCGCTTGTCGATGGCGTAAGCCAGCGCGTCGAGCGCGTCATGCGCCCCCCGTCCCGGCCTGAACCCATAACTGCATCCAAGGAATACCGCCTCGTAGATCGGCGTCAGGATCGTGTCCACAACGGCCTTCTGGACGATCTTGTCTTCCAGCGTGGCCACTCCTAGCGGTCGCGTGCCCCCGTCCGGCTTCGGAATGTTCACCCGCCGTGACGGAGTTGCCCGGTACGCTCCCGTGTGTACGCGTCGGTGCAGGTCCAGCAGTCGCTCTTCCAGCCCCTCCCCGTACTTTTCCCATGTCATCCCGTCCATTCCGGGGGCCGCTTCCCGCTGCAATCCGCGGTCGGCGTCCGCCAAGCTCTCCGGCGTGACGTGGTGCAGCAGCGCAGTGAGTTTCTCCTGTGGTTTCCTCTCGATGATTTGCCGTATCCGCTCGGCGCCCTGTGACACGCTCCCCCGCCTCTGCGTACGGCCCGTGCTAGCGCCTCCCGGATTCCCCTCGGTCCCGGCCCTTCGCTCCAGCGACTCCGCCAGGGCTCGCGCCCCTTTGTTCGCCGCCTTCTTCGCTACTATGCCCGGGTCAGACTTCTTCACGTCGTGCATCCTCGGCTTCGGCTATCTGCCTTCCCTCAGCGGTCCCGGCGGCGACCCGCCGGGACGTCGTGAAGATCTCCCAGTTCCCGGTGCTGGACGTACGTGCGTGCCTTGAGGTCTTGGACACCGCGGAGCCCGTCCGTCCCTCGCCAATGCGGGTCGGCCGGTGTTGCCTTCCCGCGACGGCTCCCTGACCGCCACCGTCGAGCGCTGGCTCGGCGAATCCGAGGACGGCTTCACCGACCAGGAACTCGGCGACCTCCTGCACGTCTCGGTGTACCCCTTCCTGCTCGCCGCCGTCCGGCAGCACCGCGCCCGCCGCGAGCGCCTCGGCGGCGTCTATGTCTATTTCTCGGCCGATCCCCCGACCGCCGACCGGCAACGCCGCGCCCGCCAGACGCGCCTCGACGCCCGCCAGGCCGCCGACCTGGCCGGCACACTGGACCCGGCGATCATCATCGCGGTGCTGCTCGTGCTGGTCCGCCATCCCGGCTCCCGGCCCGGGCAGGTGGCCCGCCGCCTGCAGGGGCGCTCCCCGCCGATCCCGCTGGGACAGGTCCAGGCCGTGTTCGAGCGCTTCGAGCTCCACCGGATCGGCGAAAAAGGGGGGTCTACCGCCTCCTGACGCTGCTGCTGGAACAGGCCCGCGACGCGGGCTGGTCCGGCGACAGGATCGCCCGTGCCACGCTCGTCGGCGGGGCTCCCCCGTGTGTCGATTTCGTCGCCGAGCGGCACCAGTGTTCCCACTGCGGCCGGCCCCTGAGCCCGCAGAAGAGCAAGACCCGCATGCTGGTCACCCTGGCGGCCGGCACGCTGCGGGCGCGCGAGATCCGCAAGCAGTGCCGGCACTGCGCCTCCCGGGCTGTCGCGGTCTCGCAGCAACTGGCCAGCCTGGCCCCGTCCGGCCAGCGCTACGGCTGGGACCTGATCGTGTGGGTCGGACTGGCCCGCTATCACCGCCACCTCCAGCGCGAGGAGATCCGCACGGCCCTGGCCCGCCAGGGCCTCTCCCTTTCGGCCGGTTCCGTCTCCGCGCTGTGCGATCGCTTCCTGGCGGCCCTGGAGACTCTGCATTGGCACCGCGCCCCGGCCCTGCGGGCCGCCCTGCCCCACGGCTATCCCCTGCACATCGATGCCACCTGTGACAAGGGCCGTGGCGGCGCGTTCCGCTGCCTGGACGGCTGGACCGGCTGGGTGTTGCACGCGGTGCGCATCGGATCGGAGAACGAACGCGAACTGCGCCCCGCTGTCGAGCGCACTGTGGCCGCCTTTGGCGACCCGGTCGCAATCATGCGCGATCTGGGCCAGGCGGGGGCCAAAGCGGTCGCCGGCTGCCGTCAGCGGGGCGTCCCCGACCTGCTCTGCCAGTACCATTTCCTCGCCGCCGTCGGCCACCGGCTGCTCGATGGCGGCTACGCCCTGCTGCGCAGCCAGATCTCCCGCAGCAAGGTGCGCGGCCGCTTGCGGGCATTGCTGCGGGCGGCCCGTTCCGACGAGAGCCTCCGCCCGGACCTGCCCGCCCTGCTGCTGTGGGTCCTGGAAGCGGAGGGCCGCAAGCATCTCGCCTACCCCTTCTCGCTGCCGCATCTGGACTTCTACCGGCGTTGCGGGCAGTTCCCCGCCGAGCGGGACCGCCGGCTGCCGCGGCCCCGCTCGCGCTCCGAGCTCCGCCTGCTGAGGCAGGCTGCCGAGGCCCTCGGCGAGCTCGAGCGGCTGGACCCGCAGGGCGGGCCAGCTCCCTCTGGAGCGGGGCTGGACGGTGTTCTGCGCGTTGCGGGACGTGCTGCGCCTGTCCGACGAGGAACTGCCGGGCGGGCCGCGGCCGGCCACTTCCGCCCCGCTCCAGCCCGAGGCCGCCGCCGCCCGGCTGCAAGCCATCGCCGCTGACTTCCGGCGCTACCACCAGGACCTGCGCCGGCTGGCCGCCGACGGGCCGGGAACGTTCCAGCCCGAGTCCATCGTGCTCAGCTATCTGGACCGCTACGGCGAGGGCCTGGTCGGCCATCCCGTCGCCCGCGATGCGGCGGGCCGGGCTGTGGCGGTCGTCGACCGTACCAACAATGTCATCGAGCATAATGCCGAGTCCCGGATTATTCCGAGTAGATCTCGGTAGCAGTAAGCAACTTCATTTATTTTCTTGTTGTTACGAGAACCGCGGCGGTCGGAGGCTCGGGATAATCACACCAGTCTCTCGGACTGACGAGAACCCTCCGCAACCACTCCCGAGGGTCCACCCGCCTGTACATCACCACCATGCGTGGAGTCGACGGCCCGATTGACGTCGTCCGCGCCATCGGAAGCCAGTTTCTGCCTCAGCGACGAGGCTTGGGCTGTCCTGAACGATCCGTGATTATTCCGAGTTGGACATCCCATCGACCGCGCGGCTGGCTCGATTCGAGAGATCGTCTTCTTGACCCGTCGCGTCCGCCTCCATGCTGGGAAGACTATGTCTGTTGCACTCTTCTTCCCCAATCCAGAAAGCCAGCCGAGGGTGCGTGACGGGCCTCTAGCCGACGACATCGACGCATTCGCTGTGTGGCTCGCAGCCGAAGGCTACTCGCCCGTCGCGGCCGGGCAGAAACTGCAGTTCGCTGCGGATCTGAGCCGCTGGCTCGCGTCCCGGAGACTGGCTGTCTACGATCTCGATGACGATCAGGTCCAGGCATTCCATGCCGCTCGTGAACCGCAACGGCGGCGAGGCGGCGACGCAACGACCGGCCGCCAATTGCTGGATCATCTCCGAGTTACCAGGCGCATCCCGCCCGCGGATTCCGATCCGCTTCGCGATGATGCGCTCGAGCGGACCGCACGGACGTATGAGCGCTTCCTGCTGGACGAGCGCGGCGTTCAGCCGAGCACGGCCGCGACCTACGTGCCCACGGTCCGCAGATTTCTCGCCGAGCGCTTCGGCGGCCGGGAGATCAACCTCGAGAGCCTGGCAGCGCAGGACGCCAATCAGTTCATTCTGCGTGAGGCGCAGCGCCTCAGTCATTCCAGGGCCAAGATGGCGGTCACGAGCCTGCGCAGCTTCCTCCGCCATCTGCACCAGAGCGGGGCCATCCCCGCCGACCTTGCCGGAGCGATTCCGCCGGTCGTGAACTGGAGCCTGGCGGGCTTGCCGAAAGCGCTCCCGACAGAAGAAGTCGAGTCGATCCTCTCCAGCTGCGACCGCAGCTGCGTGACTGGACGGCGCGACTACGCCATCCTCCTGCTGCTAGCTCGGCTAGGGCTGCGCGGCGGCGAAGTGGCCGCGCTCACTCTGGAAGATTTCGACTGGGACGCTGGAACGCTGTCCGTGCTCGGCAAGGGCCAGCGACGGGAGATCCTGCCGTTGCCCTGGGAGGTCGGAGAGGCCGTGACGCATTACTTGCGGAACGGCCGGCCGGCCGGCTGTCCGACCCGGCGGGTCTTCGTCCGCGCGAAGGCGCCGCATCGCGGGTTTGCTTCCACCGCGGCCATCTGTGACATCGTGCGCCGAGCGCTGAAGCGAGCCCAGCTGGACCCGACCTTCAAGGGGGCCCACCTGCTACGGCATTCTCTGGCTACCGGGATGCTCCGCAACGGGGCGACGCTCGAAGACATCGGGCAGATCCTGCGCCATCGCCATCCCGAGACCACCCTGATCTACGCAAAGCTCGATCTAGAGTCGCTGCGCACCGTCGCAGCTCCCTGGCCAGGAGGCGCGGCATGAAGGACCTCCCGACGCTTCTGGCCGAGTATCTCGCCACGCGACGTGCCTTCGGCGCCGGCCTCGTCGCCGCGGAGCGCATGCTGCGGAACTTCCTCGCTTTCCTCCTGCAGCACGAGGCCACCTGCATGACGACGCAGCTCGCGCTGCAGTGGGCGACCGAGCCCCGCCAAGCGCAGCCTGCCCACTGGGCAGCACGACTCGGCATCGTGCGTGCATTCGCTCGCTATGCGAACGCGGAGGACCCCCGCCACGAGGTTCCTCCCGACGGACTGCTCACGGCCCGGCGTCGTCGCGCAACCCCCTATCTTTACAGTGACAAGGAGATCGCCGACCTCACCGGCGCAGCACGGCGTCTGCGCGGACGCACCGACCTGCGAGCCCACACCTACTCCACGCTGCTGGCGTTGCTGGCTGTTACCGGGATGCGCTTGTCCGAGCCCCTGCGCCTCGACCGCGACGATGTCGATCTCGCATGCGGCGTGCTTACGGTCCGCAATGCCAAGTTCGGCAAATCGAGGTGCCTGCCCGTTCACGAGTCCACACGCCAAGCCTTGGCAGGCTATGCGCTGTTGCGCGACAGGATCTGTCCGCAGCCTCGCGACCCGGCCTTCTTTCTCTCCGAGCGCGGCACCAGGATCGCCCAAAACACGGTGCAACAGACGTTCGTAAAGCTGTCCCGTCAAGTCGGCTTGAGGAAGCCTTCGGATTCGCACGGCCCCCGCCTGCATGACCTGCGCCACCGCTTTGCCATCGAAACCCTGCTGCGCTGGTACCGCGAGGACGTGGATGTCGAGCAGCGGCTCCCCCGGCTCGCAACCTACCTCGGACATGCGCGAGTCCGCAATACGTACTGGTATCTGACGGCCACGCCGGAACTGCTCCGGATCGCCGCCCGGAGGCTGCCAGCATGAAAGCCGCATCCGACTTCCCCCGGCTGCTGGCCGCGTTCTTCACCGACCGCCTCATGCAGCAGCGCCAAGCCAGTCCGCATACCATTGCCAGCTACCGAGACACGTTCCGTCTGCTGGTCGATTATGCCTTGCGGACCCTGCGGAAAGCGCCGGTCGCCCTGGGCATCCGCGACCTCGACACGGACTTCATCGGAGCTTTCCTGACCGACCTTGAGACCGAGCGTGGCAACACTGCTCGCAGCCGTAACACCCGCTTGGCCGCGATCCGCTCCTTCTTCGGCTACGTAGCCGTGCAGGAGCCCCAGCATGCAGCTCTGGCACAGCGTGTTCTGGCGATGCCCGCCAAGCGCTGCACGCACCGCCCCGTGGACTTCCTCGACCGCAACGAGATCGAAGCCCTGCTGGCCGCCCCGGACACGCACACGCGGGCCGGACGTCGAGACCGCACGCTGCTGCTCGTGGCCGTGCAGACCGGCCTGCGCGCCTCGGAACTGATCCATCTGCGCTGCCAGGATGTCCAACTCGGCCCGGGGGCCCACCTGCGCTGCGAGGGCAAGGGCCGCAAGCAGCGCTGCACGCCATTGCGAAAGGACGCGACGGCGGCCCTGCGGGCGTGGCTGGACGAATGGCGAGTCGATCCGGACGCGCCCGTCTTTCCGAACCAGCGTGGTCACACTCTCAGTCACGACGGACTCGCCTACCTGCTGGCCAAACATGTGGCCGTCGCCCAGAAAGCGTGCCCCACTTTGGAGACCAAGCGCGTCACACCTCATGTCCTGCGCCACACCACCGCCATGGAGCTGCTGCACAATGGCGTCGACCGCACCGTGATCGCGCTCTGGCTCGGCCATGAGTCGGTCGAGACGACCTATGTCTACCTGCATGCTGATCTCAAGCTGAAGGAAGTGGCCCTGGCCAAGACGACTCCTACGCAAGGGACACCACGTCGGTATCGCCCCGATGACGAAGTCCTGGCCTTCCTGAACAGTCTGTGAGTCCGCGCCCGATGCACCCAACGGCCCGAGCACCGCCAGGGTTCCTACCGAGATCTACTCGGAATAATCCGGGACTCGGCATTATGCTCGTTATTCCGAGCTCGGAATAACGAGCAGTCCTTCGCGGTCGCCAAACAGGGCCTGCGCCGCCGGCTGGGCCGCACCCATCTGGGGCGCGACTTGGAGGACCAGCCGGCCCAGGTCGCCCTCGCAGCGAACCTGAAGCATCCGGACTACGTGCAGGTGGTGTGCGGCACGCTGGACCAATTGCCCCGGGCCGGCGCCGAACTGGATCGTCAGGAACCGATCGGACCGCCCCGCTTGCAGCGCACAAACCGGAATGCGGAACTGCGTCGCCGGAACCGGGCGTGGGCGAAGGACGCCCTGCTGCGTCCGCCTCTACCCCCCGCAAACCACTCTCAAACGCCCCCGGAACTACTGGTTTCTAACTGAATCCTGACGCGGTAGAATCTGATCGTGGGATGGTCCTCCCCTGCCCTACGGCCCCCATTGGGTTGCTTCAAGGAAAGCCAATAGGTCAGCCAGTGCGTCAGTGCTGAGCTGCGCGTCAAGCCCCGACGGCATCACCGAAACGGTCCCGGGCCGTATCTCCTCGATCTCGGTGCGACGAATGCGCACTTGATCGTCAGCATTCACTGCTAGAACCAAATGTGTTTCGGTTTCCTCGAGACGTACGCCGCTATGGCTCTCGCTGGCCGTCACAGCCACGATCGGTTCGTAGCTGCGCACAAAGCTTGCGCTCGGATAGACAATCGCCTCCAGCAGATCTCTGCGGCTGCGGATTTCCCCGATGCGCGTCAGGCCTGGACCGATCTTTCCCCCTTGGTAACCAATGGCATGACAGGACAGGCAGGCAGCCTCGCTACTGTTGAAGACCTCCTGGCCGCGAACGACGTCGCCCGGTCCGATCGAGGCGAGCATGGTGTCCAGCTTGGCCTGCTGCTCCGCGAGGCCCGCCACTTCACCTTGGAGGAGAGAGTCAAGCGTCTCTCGGACGCCCGATGGGTAGCCGCGGGCAGCGGACTCCACGATGTCGGCACGCAAATTGGCAAGTCCCGAGGACATCGAAAGGCCTTCGGCTAAACGAACTCCGATTTCGGCATCGTTTGATTGCCCGAACGCCTCCACGAGTCGCGGCAACTCCATCGGACCGACGTTGGGAAGCAAGTCGGCCAGGACCATTAGTTGGCTTCCGTCCAATACGGCTTCCGATAGGACTCTGGAAGCCGCGCTGCGCGCCTCTACCGCCACCGACGGCAGCACATGGCTCGTTGCGAGGTCGAAGAACGCCGGCCTCAGTTCCTTTACCGCTCCAAGCGCCGCGGCCATGGCTCGAATCCGAACCGCGGGATCGATCGCCTCGTCATCCGCGACAGCGAGCAGCGCGGAGTCTAGTTCCGGCGTTCCTTCCGAAGGACGTGGGAACTGCCGAGCCGCGAGTAGTGCAGCTTGAGGCGTTTCAGCGCCCCGCAATGCGGTCACGATCGCTGCTTCCCAGCCCTCCGGGGCCTCGTCCACGGCCGCAGCCGCCATCGCGATCAGAGCCGCCCTCTTTGCAACCACGGAGCCGTTCCCAGCTGCCGTGCGCGCGAGGAGCGCTTGGACAGCGGGGTTTGTGGCGAACCGTTCCAACTGACTCGCGAGTTCCTCGGAATTCTCAGAGACTAAACCATTCAGCCGCCCTTCCAAGTAGGAAACAAGGTGCGTGCCCCATTCAGGATGTCTGAAGGCGATCCAGTGCGCGGCGACGGAGATCTCATCGCTAGCCGATTGAAGCCTCGGAAGCACTGCTTCCGGACCCAGAGCTGCCGGCCGCATTTGGTCGAGCGCGATCATCGCAGCTCTCTCTGTTCTGGCTGCATCTGCAAGAAGGCCACGCTTCGTTAACACAGGATCAGCAATCTCGATTAGCGCGTAGACCAGCGAATGCGTCAGCACCTCGTCCTCGGTCGTCGCCGCGGCTTCCAGCAGCGATCCAACCGCATCCGGATCGCCGATCCGTCCAAGAGCTTCCGCTGCAACCCGCTTGACGGCGTCGGACCGGTCACGCAGCAACCTGATCAAGCTCGATGCGGCTTCCGCATCGCGGTGGAGAGCGACCGAATGCAGCGCCGCTTGTCGAACGCTGCCAGATTCGTCTGCCAGGGCTCCGCGCACAGCCGCCCGGGCTTCCTTGGTCTCGATCCTCGTGAGAGCCCAGACCACATTCCGCCGGACATCTGCGGACTCACTCGTTCCGAGTGCGTTGCGAAGGACTTCAACAGCCCCGTTCTCGGCCAGAACTGCAATTGCACTCCTGCGCACTGCAGGGCGACGATCATCCAGGAGAGCTGTCAGGCTCTCAGGACCGATGGCGCTCCAGTCGATGCTCTTCCCTAGCGGGTCCGGCGGCAAAGCCGCTCCGGACCTGCGGACCCGGTAGATCGCACCCAGTTGATTCGGCTTCGTCAGTTGCGATGTCGGGCAGCAAAGCTTGTACCAAGCGCCGGTGTCTACCACCAAGAGGCTTCCGTCCGCATCTTCCATCACGTCCGTTGGATGAAAATCCCGGCTCTCCGAAACAAGGAAATCGGTGTCCTCGGTCTCGAAGCTCGCACCCTTCGGCACCAACTTGTGGGAGCTGACCTTGCGGAGATTGAAGGAAGTCACGAACAGCCTGCCCCGATAGTCCTCGCCAAATGCCTCGGACTCATACCGAGCCAACCCAACCGGTGCGGCGGCACCCATGTGGGTCATGACGGAAAGGTACCCACCGGCTGTCGGGTGGCCATCCGTGACGCCATGAGCCTTGCCGTACACGCCTCCGTACACAGCATGCAGGATCCCGTCGCGTCTTCCTAGCTGGGGATGAACGAGGAATGTCGATGTGAGCAGTCTCTCGCCTTCCGGCGTGAAGGCGACCTCGACTGGATTGTTCATGCCCCCTGTCAGCACCGGCTCGACAGGGCCACCGCTTGGTCGCCTTCTGAATACGTGCGCGGCGCGTGTGACGAACGGATCCTCTCCCGGGCGCTCGTAGGTCTGCTCGGCAAACGCTCCTTTCGTCCAGTAAATCCAGCCATCGAGTCCGAGATACGGTCCGTGAAGGTCATTGGCACAATTGGTCAGGGTCTTGGCGTCGAACCATTCCTCCCGACGGTCCGCCTTCCCGTCACCGTCGGTGTCGGTGAGCTTCCAGATGCTGGGCGGAGCCGATACATAGACCGAGCCGTCATGCCAAAGCACTCCTTCGGGTAGCATCATCTTGTCGGCGAACACAGTCCGCCGGTCGTACCGACCATCTCCATCCTCATCCTCCAACCGGAGTATGCTGTGCGGCCGTTCAGCGAGTTGCTTCCGCACATCATCATTCGACCCAGACGACTCGGCCACGTAGAGGTAGCCCTGGTCGTCCATGTCCACGATCATCGGGCGCTCCACAAGCGGCGGACCAGCCGCCAGTTCGATCTCGAAGCCCTCCGGAATGGAGATCCCTTCTTTACCGCCAGAATCGAGCGCACCGCATCCGACAAGCAGGACAACCATCAAGAGAGTGGGACAAGCTCTGAACTGCATGGCAATCTCTCGGGTCGGGAGTTGGCCGAATCAGCCTGAAGAGGCCAATTCTCTGCCGGTGTCCATGCTACCGCCTCGCACCGCCCAATGCCAACGGTAGGAGCCGAGAACAAGAACTCCATCCTTGCTGCACGGCACCAAGGGCACTCTTGACGATTGCACACGCGGCTCGCTTGGACGCTAGACCAGGAGTCGACGGGAACGGTGATGCGCCATAGAAAAATGAGTTTCGATTCCCAAGACCCGATCTTGCCTAAGAATGACCGACAGGATGCGGGAACACCGGGACGAAGAACATCTCCATCTCTGAGGCATTTAGACTGGACTACGTTATGCGAACAATACTTTCGTGCCGGCTTGCCGCGGTTCTCGTTGCCTTGTCATGCGTGCATCTCACAGCCTCCGGCCAACAGCACGATGCGCCCCGCCCTGTTCGAAATGATGTGCCTGTGGAGGGAACGGAGCTACTCGTGTTCCGCCACCAGAAGTTTCACAAAGGCGGTCACGAAGCGTACTACAGACTGAGCCGCGACGGCGTCTGGCCGTGGTTCGAGAAAATCGGCAGTCGAATCGTCGGGCAGTGGATGGTCATCCATCCGGATGAATCCAAGGAAGATCCCGAGTTCGACAGCGGTTATCGACTAGCCCGGTACGCCAGTTACGACCATTGGAAAGCGACACGCAGAGGGCACCTCTTGCTTGGTGGCAACGGTCCCGACTACCAACGCAACCGAGAGGCCCTGCAGGCACGCAGCCACTATGTAGCTGGATCTGACGGCCCGCATTTCCTAGAGGGTGTGACGGCTTCGACGACGGTCTACTATATGCCCGCACTCGAAGAATCGTATGAACCCGCCGACCGGACATCTCCCGAAGAACCCCGTCCGGTCCGCAACGACATCAACTGGCCTGCGCGCGAGATCATCGCCCTCGACCGATGGAGGATCGGCAAGGGATCTGCGGATGAGTTTATCCAGCGCGGCGTTGCCAAGGTCTGGCCTTACCTCGAGAAGGTCGGGGCCAGGATCGTCGGCCAGTGGAAGGCCGTGTACCCGCCAGAACGCGGATTTCCCGAGAACGCGGACTTCGACGAAGTGTTCATGATGGTGCGCTACGCGGGCTACGAGCACTGGAAGGCGGCTCGGCCCAACGAGATCGCCGCAATGGGCGGAGACGGCAGGGACTACGAGGCTTTCAAGGCTGCGCTGGATGCTCAGGATCGGCTCACGCAAAGCAGGACGGTGGCATTCCTGGAAGGCTACATGTACCAGAGCCCGCCGAAGTTCCGGCCCGGATTGCGAGAAGCCTATCGCAAGGTTGAATAGTCGAATCCTCCCGCCAGGTAGCCTCGGCCTATTGATGCGTCCGACAACTCGGTACGCAACGTGGCGCGCAGGGTTCGTACGACCACAGTTATGGTGCCGGTTCCACAGGAAGGAGAGTCGTGTTGGCGGCCGTAACCGAGCGGACGCCGCGCAGCAAGGTTCCGGCAACCAAACAGGAGTTGATCGACGGAAATCCACCGCGCCTGATCAGACAGTGCCGGCTGCAGTCTGCCGCTATGATCAGAGAGGCTCCTAGGGTGTGGTGGCTCGTGACATCGAATGCTGCATTCTCAGGGCTGGCTCGATGACCAAGTCAAGTTTCGCAAGCAACTCAGATGAGGTGTGGAGATGAAAGACATCCGCAAGGAAGTCCATGACGAGATTGACCGCATGACCGAGGACGAGGTCCTTGGCCTGAAGAAGTTCCTCACCACATATCCTGACCGCGTTGGCGCTGTTCTTCGGAACGCCCCATTCGACGACGAGCCGGTAACCGAGGACGAGAAACTTGCCATAGCCGAGGCCGAGGAATGGCTCAAGCAAAACGGCGGCAAGGGCATTCCTCATGACCAGGTGATGCGAGATCTTGTCCTTGACTGACTCGGGGCCCGCTTCGAGCATCGACTGGACGAGGCATGCGGAGGCCGACCTCACGAAGCTGGCCAAGCGCGATTCGGAGCGAATCAAGCGTGCTTTCAATCGCTTTGCAGAAACTGGGTACGGAGATGTCCATCGACTGCGAGGCTCCGACTTGCCACAGTACCGGCTCAAAGTAGGCGACTGGCGACCGCTGTTCCGCCGCGAAAAGGGAATTATCCGAGTGCAGCGAGTGCTCCAGCGACGTGAGGCCTGTCGTAAGCCTTCTTGGATCCACTAAGACGTTCCCGGACCGGACGGTCTTCACGACTCCATCAGGTCGTAGGAGTCTGATGTCGGGACCCAATACCGATCCAACGAGGTCAGGTCGTTGAGCTAAACCCATTTGAACTGAGTCGACCGCTAGATTCTCACCTAGGCGATCTCACATTCGAATCTTCGTGCCGCTACGACTCGGTGTTCTTTTCACCCGACACACATGATTACCACTAGCTTGATGTCGCGATTGCTACTCCCAATCCAGTAAGTCGGTTTGATTCGAACAAAACGAACTCGCGTGCAGTTCGGCCACGTACTCCTAGGCTGGGCATCTTGGAGCGCTATTCTATCTGCGACATGCGGTGGCTGGCAGCATTCGCCCTCATAATTCAGTTCGACGGGTGCGGGCGAATCGAAGACTCGGCTCAATCCCTCCAGAATGAGTCCGTCAAGCGTTTGGCTCAGATTGAAGGGTCCGTATCGGTCGCTGGCCTGGAGAAGCAGGTCGAGATCCTGCGCGACCGCTGGGGCGTAGCCCACATCTACGCCAAGACCGTCCACGACCTTTTCTTCACCCAAGGATACGTTGCAGCGCAGGACCGCCTCTACCAGATCGAGATCTGGCGGCGTACCGGTGCCGGGGAACTGGCAGAGATCTTTGGCCCAGAGTACGCTTCCCGAGACCGCATCGCCCGGCTGGTTCGCTATCGCGGCGACATGGAGGCTGAATGGGCGAGCTACTCTCCGCACTCGCGGGAGATTGCCGAGGCCTTCACCTCCGGTATCAACGCTTACGTCGAACAGAATCGAGACAACCTGCCGATTGAGTTCGAACTTCTGGACTTCGAACCCGGAATTTGGGAGCCGAATCACGTCCTACTCCGGATCGCCGGGCTGCTCATGGTGCGGAATGTCAGCCAAGAAATCGGCCGCGCGAAGATGATTGCCCAACTCGGAATCGAGGCAACGCAGAACTGGTATCCAACGAACCCCGCGCGCGACTTGCAACCTGATCCCGAGATCGACCTCCCCGGGATCGACGATCGAGTCACAAGCGAGTACCGTAGAGCGGTGTCCATCCCTGTCCTTCGCAGGCAGGACGGATCAAACAACTGGGTTGTCAACCCGGAACTCAGTGCCACTGGCGCGCCACTGCTGGCAAGCGACCCACATCGGCCAGTGATTCTGCCCTCGCTAAGGTACTTGGTCCATTTGAATGGACCGGGATGGAACGTGATCGGCTCGGGAGAGCCGGCGCTGCCAGGTGTCGCGATCGGCCACAACGAGCGCGTCGGGTGGGGTTTCACAATCGTGCAGTACGACGCCGCCGATCTATTCGTCGAGAGGACCAATCCAGAGAACAGGAATCAGTACCTGCTGCAGGGTGACTGGCTCGACATGCGGATCGAGTACGAAGAACTCCAGATCAAGGGGCAAGACCAGCCTGTGGAGGTCGAACTCAGGTTCACGCACAACGGTCCGGTGATTTGGGAAGATCCCGACAACGACCGGGTCATCGCGCTCCGCTGGGCTGGACAGGAACCGGGCACGGCCGGCTATCTCGGCAGCCTGGCGCTCGATCAGGTCGACGACTGGGACGGGTTCGTAGAAGCCATGAGGGTGTGGAAGATCCCCGCGGAGAATATCGTCTATGCCGATGTCGATGGCAACATCGGATGGATCCCTGCCGGCCTCATGCCAGTCCGGGAAGGTTGGTCCGGGCTCTTGCCCGTGCCAGCCCACACGGGCCGGTACCGTTGGAGTGGATTCCGGGAGATCGAGGAACTTCCGCAGATTCTGAATCCGAACGCCGGATTTGTCGCGACCGCCAATCACAACATTCTTCCGGAGGGATATCCTCACGACCTTGGGTTCGATTGGTCCGCCCCCTACCGTTTTGAGCGGATCAACGAAGTGTTGGAGAAGGGCGGCAAGTTCACAGTCGAAGACTTCAAGCGCCTGCAGCACGATGAGATGTCCCTGCCCGCCCGAGAACTCGTCAAGATGCTGCAAGACGTCTCGGTTCAGGACTCAAGGGCAGTCGCAATGTTTGATCGGTGGGACTACGTCTTGGATTCCGATTCCGCCGCAGCCGCGCTATTCGAGGCCTGGATGAAACGACTCCCATCGAAGTACGTCTCTTCCCAAGCACCTCCAGCTGCGTGGGAGCTGATCACGCGATACCTGCAACTTCCTCGCTTGATCGCCGGGCTCCGTGATGCCCCCGAACAGCAGAGGCGACAGATCATGACCGAGTCGCTCGATGAGGCCTTTGCGGAGCTCTCGTTGACCCTGGGAAGTGACCTCGCAACCTGGCGCTGGGGCAGTTTGCATACGATTGGCTTCCGACATCCGCTATCGAACTCCAACACCAGGCAGGCAGTGTTCGATCTCAAACCGGTGGAACGCGGAGGCGACGGCTTTACGCCGAACGCGACGCGAGGCCCGGGATATTCCCAGTCAAGCGGGGCTTCCTACCGGCACATCCTCGACTTGGCCGACTGGGACCGCTCCGTCTTCACCAGCGCTCCGGGTCAATCCGGCCAGCCCGGGAGTCCGCACTACGACGACCTGCTCCCGATGTGGGCGGAACGCCGCTACGCTCCGCTATTGTTCAGCCGCGAGGCGGTCGAAGAGAACACGGCCAATCGCTTGTTGCTGCTCCCCGAGTAGGTACGATCTTAGAAACATGAACATCGTGAGATTCCTGGCGTCCACGATTCTCCTGATCCTGGTGACATCGCCAGGACTTGCCCGAGCGCCAAATTTCCTCGTAATCATCGCTGACGATGTCACCTACAACGACTTGCCGCTTTACGGTGGCCGGAACATCGAGACGCCCAACATCGACCGGCTTGCCAGCGAAGGCGTTACCTTCGACCGGGCCTACCTCTCGATGTCCATGTGCAATCCATGTCGCACGGAACTCTACACAGGCTTGTACCCGTACCGCAGCGGCTCGGCGTGGAACCACTCTTCGGCCCGGCCGGGAACCCATTCCGTTGTCCACCTCCTGAGAGAGCTCGGCTATAGGGTCGGCCTGTCTGGCAAGAAGTACGTCCTGCCAGCAGCTTCGTTTGACTTCGAGCCGGTGAAGGGAGTGCCCAACCCGAGAGAGCCTACGCCCGATCCCGAGTTTGACACCACGAACATTCAGGAGTTCATGAGCCGCGACAGCGACCAGCCGTTCTTGCTCGTGACGGGATTCCACGAGGCGCACACTCCCTGGACGGCAGGGCATCCGGAGCGATTCGACCTTGACAAGCTCGTTCTGCCGGACAACATCGCGGACACCCCGAGAACCAGGGAGTTATTCGCGGCTTACCTGGCCGAGATCGTCGTCTGGGACTGGGAAGTCGGCAAGTTGCTGGATGCACTGGAATTCAGCGGCCAAGCGGAGAACACGGTCGTGCTCCTTACTTCCGAGCAGGGATCGGCGTTCCCTGGAAACAAATGGACCAACTGGAACAGCGGAGTTCGGACAGCCCTGGTGGTGCGTTGGCCAGGAAAGATCGAGGCTGGAAGACGTACTGACGCGCTGGTGCAATACGCGGATGTACTGCCAACTCTCCTCGCCGCAGCCGACGCGACGCCGTCGGATCAGTTCGATGGCAGCAGCTTCCTGCAAGTCCTCCTTGGAGAGGCTTCAAGTCATCGCGAATATGTCTACTTCATGCACCATAACGTTCCAGCCGGGCCGCCGTACCCGATCCGTGGAATCGCCGACAGGGACTGGTACTACGTCCGCAATCTCTCTTCAGATCGAATCTACATCCAAAAGCACATGATGGGCCTCTACAACGGGAGCTGGTTCTGGGAGACGTGGATCGGGTCAACCGGGCCCTCGGCCAACCAGCGATTGAATCAGAAGGCGCTCGACCTACTGAATCGCTTCGTCCGGCGCCCTCCAGAGCAGCTGTACCGCGCCAGCGGCGATCCGTTCCAGCTGAGGGACCTGATCGGGGACGTGGGGCTCTCCGCTATCCGTAACCGCATGGCAGCCGAGCTGGGCTGATGGATGCAATCTCAAGGCGACCCGGGAGCTGGATTGGATACCGAGCACCAATGGAATGCGGCCCGCAAGGGAGAGCATCTTGCGGGAGGGCGCTCGCAATAGACCGGCTCGCTGATCAGCAAGCCCAGCTGCATGGCCCAACAGGACGAATGAACCGGTCAAACCGCAGAGCCAGCATATCGCGGCCGCAACTCGCGAGCCGCGGTAAAGTACTTGCCGTAAGGCCGTAGGGGTGCACAGCGGCAATGGGGCGCAGGACACCGAAAAGGCTGGCGCGGCGACCGCCTGATCCAAGCAGTGCGAGGGCTCCTGAGCGTCGATCCCGAGCGAGTGGACTCATCGTGGCAGCCTGTCTGGCAGTGGCGGCCGTCGTCGGCACGGTGCTGTACCTTTCGAACCATGACGGTATTGCAGGCGAGGCAACTCCCGAGCCGACAGCAGCCTCGGATCAATCGTCGGCCCAATACATTGACGCGACCGTTTGTCAAGGATGCCACGCGGAAATCTGGGAAACCTATCGGCACACGGCGATGGCCCGCTCGTTTGTTAGGCCACGGCCGGAAAACACCGTCGTGGACTTCAACGGCTCCGAGACCTTCCACCATGACGCTTCGGACCGTTTCTACCAAATGATTCAGCGCGACGGTCGGTACTTCCAAAGGCGCTACCAAAAGGGTCAGGGGCGATCTGAAACGAATGTCGTAGAGAAGGAGATTCACTACGTGATGGGCTCCGGAAACCACGCACGGACATACCTCAATTTGTCACCGTCCGGGAAGCTCGTTCAATTGCCTCTCGGTTGGTATGCCGAGAGCGGCGGCAAGTGGGCCATGAGCCCAGGCTACGATCGGCCAGACCACGATGGGTTCCAGCGAGTGATTTCGTACGACTGCATGTTCTGCCACAACGGCTATCCCGAAGTCGAGACGGGAGCCGACTTGCCGGGAAGGCTTGCTCGGTACAGTGGCCCGATTCCCGAAGGCATCGACTGCCAGCGATGCCACGGCCCAGGCTCGGCCCACGTCAACGTAGCCAGCGCAGGTGAGGCTGGAATCGAGACGATTCAAGCGTCGATCGTGAACCCGGCAAGACTACCGCCCGAACTCGAGGTGGACGTTTGTTACCAATGCCACCTAGAGTCGACAAGCCGCCCCCTGCCGAACATCGTCCACAAGTACGGTCGCGGATACTTCTCATTCCGGCCGGGCAAACCGCTCGCGTCTTACGCCCTCTACTTTGACCACGCCGCTGGAACGGGTTGGGATGGCAAGTTCGAGATCAATCACTCGGCTTACCGCCTCCGCGAATCCCGCTGCTTCGTAGAGAGCGGCGGGAGCCTGTCTTGCACAACCTGTCACGACCCGCACAAACCAGCTCACAGTGATGAGGCTTCCCAGCGGTACGACGCCGCCTGCCTGAAATGCCACGACAGTCGACTGGACAGCCTAGCCGCCCTCGGTGAACATGACTCCGTTGCCGGTTGCGCCGGATGTCACATGCCAAAGCGGCGTACCGACGATGTCGTCCACGCCGTAATGACGGACCATCTGATCCAGGCGACTCCTCCACCCGACCTTACGAGTCCGAAGCGGGAGCGCAGCACGCTTGCGGAGACAGCCTACCGAGGAGATGTGAAACCTTACTACCCCACTACGTACCTCGATCCGGTAGATGAGCTCTACTCGGCGGTGGCTCAAGTAGCTCAAGGCTCGAACCTTGAGGAGGGCGTTGCCCGGCTCGAGTCGTCAATCCGAGACCACAATCCCTTGGGCGCCGGCTTCTACTTCGACCTAGGCGCGGCGCACGAGGAGGCTGGCCGGCTTGACACGGCTGCCCGCTGGTTTGAAGAAGCTGTGGCTCGAGATCCTGCCTTCGGGCTCGCGCGGATTCGCAATGGCAGTGTACTGTCACAAGCTGGCAAGCACGCGCGCGCCGAGGAGGTTCTCAGCCTGGCAGCTGCGTTGGACCCGAGCGATCCTCGCATTCCCAAGGAGAGAGGAATGAACTTCGCTCGGCAGGGCGAGTTCGCCCTAGCGGCCGAGGCAAGCCGCACCGGTATCGCGCTAGACCCGGACCTGCCTGAATTGCACAACAATCTAGGCGGTGCATTGGCCGAACTCGGCCAATTCAATGAAGCGGAATCGGCGCTGCGAGAAGCTGTGCGCCTCCAGCCGGATCTCGCCGAAGCCCGGTTCAACCTTGGCACGCTGCTCGCGGCACGGGGCGATCTGGACGGTGCCGTCAGTCACTGGCGGGCGGCGATTCGCAGTAAGCCCGACTACGCCGCCGCTCGTTACAATTTCGCGGTCGTGCTGGCAACCAAGGGAGATCGGAGCGGGGCCCTAGCTCAACTCGAAGCCCTCTTGGAAACCGAGCCGGAGTTCGAGAAAGCCCGTACCCTGCGGGACGACCTGACCCAAGCGCGGAACTGACACTGCGGTGAGTTTCTCTTTGAAGGGCCGAGAATCCGAAAGCTATTCACTACTTCGCCTCTGTTCGAGCATCCAGGCAATGACTTTGGGGTCCTGGTACACGAACCTCGACATCCCGTGGCCCACTCCCTCGTACTCTGTGTAGTGCGGTTGTCCGCCGGCAGCGCGGATCGCGCCAATCATGCGTCGGGCCAACAGCACCGTGCTGATGTTGTCGGTTTCGCCCTGAAACAACCATACGCCCATCCCTGCCAGCACTGGGGCGTCTTCAAGCACGATCACGGCGGAACCGGCCGACGGAGCGACGGCAGCGATCCGCTCGGGGTGCAACGCGGCGTAACGGATCGACCCCTCCCCGCCCATCGAATAGCCAGTGATTACCACTCTGTCCTTGTCGACTGCAAAAGCCGCAATGATCCCGTCGATTACAGCAGTGACATGCTCTTCGGCATCTGGAGCCGGCTCACGCCCATGGCGCTTCAAGCGCCACTCCGACTGCACTGGGTCCGCCGGGATTGGGGACCAGATCTTGCCCTCCGGGCAGCGCGGGAAGGCGATCAATGCCTGAAATCGCTCCGGGTGCTGCCGGATCGCTTGCACGGGGGGCTGTCTGTCAAAACGCTCGGTCAGAGCATTGCCGTTGTTGTCTCCGTTCCCTCCACCGCCATGAAGGAATACAATCAGCGGCCATTTCTTCGAACTGTCGTAGTCCGATGGCACGTACAGCGCGGCGGTGCGCTCGACACCCTCAACCAAGAACGGGAAGTTCACGAAGCCGGTATTGGCCGGTCCCTGCTCGGCGGCGTGAAGGCTGGCGGCCATCAGCCCAAGGAACAACGCGGGCAACGCCCTGTTACCTTCGTTTCTCATAGCTTCCTCTCAAATCCGCAACCTGCTGGTCAGCCATGCCATGACGCCACTGCCAAACCACCTAGGCCCGTTATCTTAGCGCGCTGTCAGTCGGAACTGATCGACATACGGAACGGCACTCCTCCGGTGCGGCTGTGCAAGCCGCTCGCAGTTCGGGAGAGTGACCCGTAGACGGCTCACGGCAGTCCCTATTCGCCGGTCAATTGATTTCGGACTAGGGTCCGCCGTCGACCGGCCCCTCAATCGCTGTCCACCGATCCAGCTCGCCCTGCAATTCGGCAAGTTGGTGCGCGTAGGCCGGGTCGCTTGCCAAGTTGCGCTGCTCGAGGGGGTCTGCAAGCAGATCGTACAGTTCCGTTGGCGGCCGAGGGAGCGGATAGCCCTGGCGCAAGGTGTCGTCGCCCATTTGCTGCCAGTTGCGGATTACCTGCGGCCAGATCAGCGGTTCCTCGCGGGTATGGTTCCGGATCAGCTTGAATCGCTCGCCTCGGACAGCATCAAGGTGGTTGCGCTCGTGGTGTTCTGAGAACACGTACCTGCGGGCGTCCGCAGGCCGTCCGGCCAAACGCGGAGCGAGATCGATTCCCTGGCATGTGCTCGGCGCCATGCCGCCGGCAAGGCTCAGCAGGGTTGGGGCGATGTCCACTGTCGAGGCAAGTCCCGTGTCCACCCGACCGGTTCCCGACACGCCGGGACCGCGGAAGATCAAAGCCGAATGCGTGCCCCACTCGTAGAGAGAGAATTTCGCGCGATGCATCGAGGGACCGTGATCCGTCATGAAGACGACCACTGTTCGATCGATCTCGCCAGTCTCTTCCAACGCCCCGAGCAAGCGACCGATCTCGTCGTCCATCTTGCTCGTCTCGGACAGGTACCAAGCGTAGTGCTCGCGCACTTGCGCCGTGTCTTTGAGGTAAGGCGGCAAACACTCGCCTAGTTCGTCCGGTTGGTACTCGAAGCCCGGGTGGCTCCGGAATGGCCGGTGAGTGTGCGTCGGACAGAAATACAGGCAGAACGGTCGATCATGGCGCTGCTTCAGGAACGCAACTGACTCCTCGAGATACGACTGCCGGTTCGAAAAGTTGTGGTCGAACCCATGTTCGAGGGGTCCTGCCGTGGATAGGTGCCACTTGCGTGCGGCTGCGTTCTGGTAACCGAGTTCCTTGAGTCCCTTCGCGAAAGTCCATACATCCCTGTCTAGCGAAATCAGCTCGGCATCCTCTCCCTGCACCAGCCGAGTCACCCCCGATACATGCGGGTACAGGCCCGTCATCACAGCCCCGCGCCCCGGGCTGCACAGCGGAGCTGTCGTATAGCAGTGGGTAAAGCGAACGCCGTCTGACGCCAGGCGGTCAAGGTGGGGTGTTCGGATGACGGGTTGTCCGTAACATCCGACATCGTTCCAACCGTGATCGTCCGCCACAATAACAACGAAATTCGGCGGTCTCTGCTGGGCTTGCATCGCAACTGCCGGCATTCCAGCCAGCAGGGCACGCCGGGAAAACGCGGCTGGAGACGAACAAGTCGGAACCTCATCCGCCCGGTCCGGTGAGGCCGCCATTGCTCCTTGCTTCAGATTCATCGTCCTGCTATCCCTCCTGGAGACTCGTCCATCGATTGCGCGGACAGTCCGTCGACCCTCGCTTCCCGAACCTCTAAACCGAGCCCCGCTGGGCGAGTTGGACCGCCCCCGCTCCGTTGACCGGTCTTGGAATCCGGTGCCGAATTGTAGCAATCTCGCACCGCGCTCGGACACAGAAGCGGTAGAGGAATACGGGTGTCTCGCCGGATCCCGGGTCCTGCCACACAAAGCACTCTGAAGGTCATCCGCACTCCCTTTCTGACGATCAGGACAGGCTCCAAGCGGTTCTTAGACCTAAGAGATCGATATAGGCCCGCCTGCGTTGACGAACAGGACTTCGCCAAGATCGGGGTGGAGGCAGAGCGTCTCGGCGAAATCGCAATCAATCTCCAAGGGCGTGACTCCCATCACCACCAGATCGGCATCTTTGGAGTGCTTGCGCACTTCGCGCTTCAGCCCTTCGGTGTCGCGATATGGAATACGCGAGAGGTTCTGAGGCGAGATTGGAAGACGCCCCTCCCTGATCCACACCTCCAGCACCTCCGTCTCTTGATCCAGCCGCTCGGACGGGAAGCAAGCGAAGATACGGATCTCGGCCTTGGCCCATTCCTTGTGGCCCAGGATGATATACGCGAGCAGCACCATCAACCGGGCCGTGTCCCCGCCCTCGGGCTCGTCGGCTGTGAGCCAGATGTGAATGTTAGATCGGTAGCCGAAGCGCCTGCCCGAGGATCGAAGGATGCAGATGTTGTATTGCAGTCGGGCCAAGTATCGAGCCGCTGCCACGACCCTCTCGACGTCATCCACATCGTCGCGAGCAAAGTCCAGAAGCACGCTGTTGTTGGGCAAGCCCGATATTCCCGGCCGCTGAATGGCCTGGGCGAGGCCACTGTAATAATCAGACGCAACGACAGTGTCGACAAAGATGTCCGCCTGACTGTCCTCGGCTCTTTGGATCAAGCTGTCCGTGGAGATCCGGGCGTACAAAGTGCGTTCCAGAGAGTACTCTCCCTCAATAAACCGAATGTATTGCCCGAACCCCTGACGATGGCATATCCATCGGAGCAGGTCGAAAGCCACAATGCCCTCGTCGGATTCCGGCGCGACCGCCACAAAGGCAGGGCGCGTGGCACCACGGTAGGTGCCTGCGCGTGTTTTCTGGATCGAGATCTGCAGGCGCCGAGTGAGTTGAAACATCACTCCGCGAATGATCTGTCCAACGTCCCGCTCATTCTTCCTCGTGTAGGCGAGAGACTGGTACAGGCCGAACATCATCGCCAGTGACAGCAGCGCGTACAACGGCTGGATTTGGAACATCAGCATGAACGCCATCACGGCACCCACCAGCGAAACGTACCATCGAGAGCGGAATGACGGCCTGTACGAAGGATTGCCCGCGAAATGCTCCAAGACCGAGACCGAGCACAACGTGCCGTAGGTGATCATGAAGAACATCGTGATGACTTGGGAAACCAAGTCGATGTCCCCGGCGAAGATGCAGAGGAGAGCGAACACGCCGGAAATTACAGTGGCACGCTTCGGTTCGTCGGTGCCTTCTGCTCCCTTTGAAACCCATTCGTTCACCACTCTCCACGGGAAGACACGATCCCTAGCCAAGGCTTGAAGCGTGCGGGGAGCGACTAAGATCGATCCGATCGCGGACGACAAGGAAGCCGCCGCCAGCCCGATGGGGATGATTGGGGCCCAGAGCGCAATGTCCTGCATCACGAGTCGGTCCGTGTTGGCGAGCGTGTCGGGGCTCGCGCTGGCCGACAGTTTAAGAACTACGGCTGCGTAGATTGCCATGCCGGCGAGCGTGGCACTGAGAGTACCAAGCGGAATCGAACGGCGAGGGTTCTGCAGGTCACCCGAGAGACCGACACCCGCAGTCATGCCGGTAAATGCCGGGAACACAATCGCAAACACTTGAAGGAACGGATCGCTGTTTTCCAGGGATTCGCCAAGGAATCGCGGGGCATCTGAATTCGACCCGCCAAGAAAGAAGAGCGCCAGCGACACCAGGAGTGTGGCGCAGACGACAATGAGCATACCGACGCCGAGGCTGGGGCCCACTCTAGTGATCACGACAACGAGAATCAGCGCCGCAGGGATACTGATGAGCCGGGGGTCGGGCTGAAAGCCAGACCAAGACTCGATCCACGGCCAAAGCGACTGGAACGCTTCCGCGAAAGCAATCATGTAGAAGGCAACCGACACTGCCTGGGATATGTACAGCCAGAATCCAATCGTGCCGCCGATCGTCTTGCCGAACGATCGGCTGATGATGTAGTATTCCCCGCCGCCTTCAACACGGCGGTTCGTAGCAATCTCCGCCACCGCGAGCGCGGTTGGAATGGTCACCAAGTGGGCGAGAACGATGATACCGAGAGCCCCCCAGAAGCCGAGGTGACCGACGGCGTACGGGAACCGCAGGAATAGTACAGCTCCCAGAATTGTGCTGATCGCAGCGAGGAAGACGGGCGTCGTACCAAACTTCTGGGCGACCTGGCCGGCCTTCCCGGCGGTTTGCATTGGCTTCATTGACTATGGTCGGTGGGTAACCCGCGACCATCACCGGAAGGGCAACGCCGAAGAGGGCTTCTGGCTACCTAGGATACACACGAACTCACCGCATGCTGCCGAATCGTGCGCACCATCGCGTGCAGTCCATTGCCCCGAGTCGGACTGAGGTGCTCGGTCAAGCCGATCTCATCGATGAAGGCGTTGCCTGCGTCGAGGATAGTGCGCGGCTCGAATCCCGAGTATGCCCTCAACAGCAGCGCAATCAGACCTGACACGATCGCCGCGTCACTGGTCGCCACCAGATGCAACTTGCCTTCTCGCGTCTCGGCGTGGAGCCAGACTTGCGCCTGACAGCCTTTGACCTTGTTCTCGTCGATTCTGAATTGCTCCGGGAACTCCGGAAGCCTGCGACCGAGATCAATGATGTGCTGGTACCGATCCATCCAGTCGTCGAGGAACTCGAACTCCTCGACAATCTCCCGGTGCACTTGCTGAATTGTCTGCACTCTCCGCCCCGGCTCCCTACCCTCGGATTCTACTCCGTTCCGATGCTTCCGTAGATTTCCCGAGCGCCGACCGGGCGTGACCGGATCGATTCTGCCTTGGCCGCCCCGCGCGATGAAGTCCCCAGCCGAGACTTGCCGGCATGTTGCAGGCAATGCGTACAAGTGCCAGAGTGGTTCCGTGCGCTTCGTCGTTTTGGTTCTTGCAGTCGGCATGCTCTCCCATCTGCCGGCCTCTGATGTCCACCGGGTGCGGTACAACAACCCGGGCCTTGAGGTGGACCTCGGAGTGGGCCTGTGGGCTTGGCCGCTGCCGATGGATTTCGATGGCGACGGCGATCTCGACCTAGTGGTCTCAAGCGGCGGGCTGCCTTACGAGGGCACGTACTTCTTCGAGAATCCGTCGGCGCCGGATGACCGTGATCCGATGCCGGTCTTCCTGCCTGGAGTCCGCATCGGCGAGTATCGCTCCAATGTCCAGATTTCCCACAACGACGGCCACGACTTCGTTGTGACGACGCCCGGGGCAAGGCATGAAAAGTTTCGCGATCTGGCGTTTGCGGAACCGCAAGAACTCGGATTGCCGACGAACGCCATCTACTCGTCGACGGGCCGTATTCGAGCCAAGCAGTGGAAGCTGGCCGACTGGGAAGGCGATGGAGATCTCGACCTCCTGATCGGAGTGGGTGATTGGGGCGAATACGGCTGGGACGACGCATTCGACGAGGCCGGGAACTGGACCAACGGTCCCTTGCACGGGTACGTTTACCTATCCACGCTCGAAGCTGACGGCAGCTACGCAGACCCTCGAAGGCTTGTAGCCGGAGGGGAAGGGGTCGATGTCTATGGCATGCCCAGCCCGAGCCTGGCGGACTTCGATTCTGACGGCGACCTCGACCTTCTCTGCGGCGAATTCCTGGACGGTTTCACCTACTTCGAGAACGTCGGGACCCGGTCCATGCCGCGATTGGCCGCCGGCCAGCGGATCACACTCCGAGGCCAGGAGGTCGCCATGGACCTGCAAATGATCACGCCAACCGCGATCGATTGGGATCGGGACGGTGATCCCGACTTGGTCGTAGGCGACGAGGACGGGCGGGTGGCTTTCGTTGAGAACCTTGGGCCAACCTCCAGCGGTCCACCTCGGTTCGCCCAGCCCCGCTACTTCCGCCAGCAAGCGGAATTCGTGAAGTTCGGAGCTCTTGTCACTCCCCAAGGCGTGGACTGGGACGGTGACGGCGACGACGATGTTGTGGCGGGAAACACCGCAGGCTACATCGGATTCATCGAGAACCTGGGTGGCAACCCGCCGCGTTTCGCTGCGCCGCAGCCGCTTGCCGCAGGCAACGAGACAATTCGGATCCAAGCGGGCCCGAACGGCTCCATCCAAGGACCGTGCGAGGCGAAGTGGGGCTATACGACCATCGGAGTCGCCGATTGGGACGGCGACGGGCTTGCCGACATCGTCGCGAACTCGATTTGGGGGCGGATCGTTTGGTATCGCAACGTCGGAGCACCGGACAAGCCGGCGCTGGAGCCTGCCAGGCCAGTCCAGATCGAATGGGGCCGTGTCCCGCAGAAACCCGGTTGGAACTGGTGGGATCCAGGCTCTTCAGAAATGGTGAGCCAATGGCGGACTCGTCCCGTACCCGTCGACTGGGACGAGGACGGGCTCATGGACCTAGTAATGCTGGACTATGAGGGGTACGTGGCTTGGTTCAAGAGGGAGCGGCGGCAGGGGGGGCTGGTGCTAACTCCGGGCGAGAGGATCTTTGAGTCCAGGCCGAGTTCCGACTACGACAACAAGCACCGCCCGCTGAACGATGTCCCCGGCCCGTTACGCCTGAATGCAGGCCGGGCAGGCAAGAGCGGTAGGCGTAAGATCGACGTGGTGGACTGGGATCGCGACGGGCGGCTCGATCTGCTGGTCAACAGCACCAGTGTCCATTGGATGCGAAACCAGGGTCCACGGAACGGACTGACGGTTCTGTCGGACGAGGGGCCGCTTACGGCCACAGTGCTTGCCGGGCACACCACGAGCCCGGCAACCGTGGACTGGGATGCAGATGGTCGGCGGGAATTGCTGATCGGTGCCGAGGATGGATTCTTGTACTGGATGGATAGCCCGGGTCAGTAAATGCGGCCCACTCTAGGGGAACTGCGACTCGAAACTGAATCGTTTTTCGAAGCAGCCGCCGAATCTAGCGAAGATAGTGAAATGGTCGCTTGCCCGGCTCCGTGGAATCACCTAGCTTGATGTTTCTCGACCGGCTGCGAACCACGACCCAAGACCAGCCTGGCAAGGTCGCGATCGAGTTCCGCGGCGGGGCCAGCACGGAACGGATCAGTTACGAGGCCCTGCTAGAGGGGACCGCGCGGACTGCTGCCTGGCTCGCGGAACAGGGAGTCGACCGCGGGGACCGCGTTGCAATCTGCCTGCCCAAGAGTGTCGCCTGCTTCCAGCTGCACCTAGCCGCATGCAGCATGGGGGCAATTTCCCTGCCCCTAAATCCAGCCTATTCAGCTGCCGAACTGGAGTACTTCTTGCGGGACTCGGGCGCCAAGGTGGTGGTTGGAACTCTTCACTCCAGCTGGTACGAGACCGCTGCGTACCTCAGCGGAGCGGTTGCAGCAGTGGTCATTCCGGTCGACCCGATTCGATTCGGGGAACGGCTTCCCCGTCGGGGAATGGACTTTTCTGCGGTCCAGATCGACCCCGACCAAACCGCTCTGATGCTCTATACCAGCGGCACGACCGGCCAGCCCAAGGGGGCCTGCACCTCGCACCGGAGCCTGACCGCCAACATGGACATGCTCGGCGAGGCTTGGGGGTGGTCGAGCCAGGATGTGCTGCTGCACGGGCTGCCACTGTTTCACGTGCATGGGCTGCTTGTCGCGTTGCACGGGGCCCTCCATGCGGGCGCTACGAGCGTAGTGCATTCCGGATTCGACGCACAGCGGACACTGCATGATCTGCGGAGCGGCGAATGCAATGTCTTCATGGGAGTGCCCACAATGTACCGTCGGCTGCTCGAAGCGGCAGGCGACGAGCGTAATGCCATGCGGCACATCCGTCTGCTCACGTCGGGCTCAGACCGGCTGCCGGTCGAGTCGTTCCGCCGAATCGAAGAACAGTTCGGGTTCCGCGTCGTGGAACGCTACGGCATGACCGAGACCGGCATCATGACCTCGAACCCGCTGGACGGAAACCGTGTGGCCGGCCAAGTCGGACTCCCCCTCCCTGGCGTGGAGATGCGCGTGACGGATCCGAATAGCGGCCTGGCTTCGCAACCAGGTGAAATCGGAGAGTTCCAAACCCGTGGGCCGCACGTGTTCTCAGGCTATTGGCGCGACCCTGAAAAAACTGACCGCGCCTTCACCGCTGACGGTTGGTTCAAGACCGGAGATATGGGCCGCTGCGATGAAAACGGCCGCCTTGAGATCAAGGGCCGCATGAAGGACCTGATCATCAGCGGAGGACTTAACGTCTACCCCAGCGAGGTAGAGCAGGTGCTTGCGAAGCATCCTGACGTGAAGCAATGCGCCGTGGTGGGAATGCCGGATGCGGAGTGGGGCGAGTCGGTTACCGCTTTCATCGTCAGTAGCGGCAAGGAAGCTAGGGGGCGCGAACTGATCGACTACTGCAGGCAATCGCTGGCGAGCTACAAGACACCCAAGCGGGTCGTCTTCGTCGAGAGCTTGCCGCGGAATGCGATGGGCAAGGTCCAGAAAGCCAAGCTTCTCAAACTCGGTGCCTAGCGATCACGCACCAAGACCCCGAACCTCTTGACCCCAGCACTGCGTCACGCTCCGCACTGCATGCTACTAACCAAACATAGACGACCACCTCGATGCCAACTTCAAGACTAAGAACATGAGAAACACTATGCCTCCAAGACACCCCTCACGGCTACAACAAAACATCTGAACGGCTCTTCTTCCTACGCACGCTGAACTAGATCACGCAAGTGTTGGAGGAACTTGCCCTCGGACAAAGGATCCTTCTGGTAGCGCCGTTGGCAGTAGCGCCCGTCGCGCTCGACGTGCGAGTAGTAGCGGCTTGAAGTCTCGTGATGGAACAGGTCGGCTGGGCCCGAGATTTCGATGCCGGATCCCGACCCCACCGGGTGGAAGGAGCGACCCATGCCTGTCTCCCGAAATGTCCGCCTGAGCTCTTGGTGGCAGCCGCGGCAGGTGGCGGCATCGACATACTCCGCGCTCGAGACGACCTCGGCTGGGGGCGATTCCAATTGCTCCGGTGTGCCACCAGACCGGTTCCACACAAGCAGTCCCGTCGCTACAAGCGCCCCTATGGCCAGTCCGGTGATGGCGATCCGCGGTCTGCTGGGAACCTCTCACCGGGGGATCGGTGGCTGATCCGGTGTGGGTTTCGGAGTCTGCCTTTTCCGTCGCTTCGACTTTCGCCCCATATCGATCAGACACTCAAACCGGCAAGTCGGCCCGGACGATTCTGTCAGCGGGCTTGCGGCCCGTTCCGACCTGTCACCCGATCGTACAGTTGTGCCACTGTGCGCTTGGCCACGCCAGTATAGAGTCGCCCAAGGTGGCGGGCCTAGCTGATCAAGTCGTGGACGACTCGCCCGTGGACATCCGTAAGCGAGACGTCGCGCCCGCCGAATCGGTAGGTCAGCCTCTCATGGTCGAGGCCGACCAAGTGCAGGATGGTTGCGTGCAGATCGTGAATGCTCACCACGCTCTCAACAGCATGCACGCCGAGTTCATCGGTGTTGCCGTACACCAGTCCCTTCCGCACGCCGCCCCCGGCCATCCAGATCGTGAACCCGGTCTCGTGATGATCCCGTCCGTCGCCGTTGCCCGTGTCGGGCGTGCGCCCGAACTCGGTCGCCCAGACCACGAGAGTCTCGTCCAGCAGCCCGCGCGCCTTCAGGTCGTCCAGCAGCGCCGCCACTGGCTGGTCAGTGATTCTCGCGTTGCCTTCGTGCCCCTTCTTCAGTTCGTTGTGCTGGTCCCACGTGCCATTGTTCCCGCCGTAGACCTCCGCGCAGGTGATCTCCACGAACCGAACGCCGGCCTCGATGAGGCGCCGGGCCCGGAGGCACTGCGTTGCGTACAGCCTAGCTTCCTTCTCGTCGGCTTCCAGGCCATAGTCCTGTCGCGTTCGGGCGGTTTCCTGGCTCAGGTCCAGGACGTCGGGCAGGAGGGACTGCATCCGATACGCGAGTTCGTAGTTCCTTATGGCTGACTCGATCCCGTCGTCTCCTCCCTGTGACTTGGCCAGGTTCTTGTCCTGCTGGATGATCGCCTTGAGTTTCGCCCGCTGGATCGGGTCCGGGTCCGCCGGTGCCAAATTGTGGATGGGGACGCCGTCCGCCGCGACGGATGTCGCCTGATGGCTGGCGGGCAGGAATCCGCTCGAGAAGTTCTCGATGCCGCCCGGCGGGACGGCGCCCCCGTCGAGGAGCACGTAGCCGGGGAGATCGCGATTCGCGGTTCCTAGACCATAGGTAATCCACGAGCCGAGGCTCGGGTATCCGCCAACGTTGCGGCCCGTGTGCAGCTTGATGTTGCTGCGTGGATGCAGTGGAAAGTCTGACTTCATCGACCTGACGATGGATAGGTTGTCCACGCATGTCGCGACGTGCGGGAAGAGTTCGCTGACCATCGCTCCGCATTGGCCATGCCGCTGGAACTTCCACGGGCTTGCCAGCCACTTCCGGTTGGGTCCAGCAGTGTAGTTGTCGAGGTTCGCCTTCTTGCCGTCCAGTTCGGCCAGCTTCGGCTTCGGGTCGAAAGTGTCGAGGTGCGATACCCCTCCCGTCATGAACAGGAAGATGACGTTCTTGGCTGAGGGGGTGTGATGGGGGCTTGACGTTGCCGCAAGGCCGGCATAGGACTGGTCCGCCATCAGCGCGGACAGTGCCGTCAGGCCGAATCCCATCGAGAGCGATCCAAGAGCCTCTCGCCGCGAAAGCGGGGTAGCGAACTGCATCTCGGCGGAACGCTTGCTGCTCACAGTCATCCCCCCGAGTCGCCCAAGCCCGAGTCGAAAGCGGAGTGTGTCATCGGATGTAGGTGAATTCCTTCAGGTTGAAGATCGTGTGAGCGACATCCGCCCAGATCGGCTCGGCCACCATCACATCACCCAACTGCCCTTCGTGCAAGTCGGCGAGCTCACCCACGAAGGTCTCCATGTTCTCGAGTTCGCGGTCGGTCGGCAGCCGTCCCAGTGCTGCAAGATACATCGATCGAAGACGGGATTGGACGGTTTCGTCAGGCCTTTCCGCCAGCGCCTGAGCCCACTGATGTGCCTCACTGACCACAAACTGGTCGTTCATCATCGTCAGGGCCTGCCGGGGGACATTCGTTACATCACGTTTTCCCCTGGCCATCGCCGGCGCGGGGAAGTCAAGTGCCTCCAGGAACGCATGGCCCTCGTGGCGGGTCACCTTTAGGTAAATGCTGCGCCGTCCGTCACCGTCCAATGGGCCGGACAGGAGTTTCCTGTAAGGTTTCGGTTTCTCGCGGTAGGGATGGACGCTGGATCCGTACATCGTCCGGTCGAGCTTGCCTGAGACGGCGAGAATCGAATCGCGAATCGATTCGGCTTCGAGGCGATGTGCCGGATACCGATGGAACAGTTCGTTGGCTGGATCTGCCTCTAGGGCCTCCGTCTTGGTAGCACTCGCCTGGCGGAACGTCTCCGACAGCACGATCCTGCGAATCATCTTCTTGATCGACCAGCCACCATCCACGAATTGGCTTGCCAGGTGGTCGAGGAGTTCCGGATGCGACGGCCGCTCTCCGAAGCGGCCGAGGTTGTCAACCGTACGAATGAGTCCTTGGCCAAATAGGTAGTGCCAGATTCGATTGACCATCACCCGTGCAGTTAGTGGGTTTTGAGGGCTGGCAATCATGTCGGCGATCTCGCGTCGCCCACTCCCGTACGGTTGACTTTCGGGCCACGAATCGTTTAGCAGCGAGAGGAAGCCTCTCGGCACGACCGCCCCGAGGTCTTCCGGATCGCCGGACCGAAAGATCGGCGTGTCATGCCCGGGGTCGAGGTCGGACATCCCTTGGATGACTCTTGGAACGTCCAGTTGCCGCTCGAATGCTCGGTACAGGTCCACCGACTCGCGGAGGCGTGGCGTCAGGTACTTGGAATTGGCAACGAACTCGCTCTCCAGCAGCCAGCTGAGCCAGCGGACGTCGTCATCGCTGGCCACCCCGTCCCTCCAAGCCCTTACCGCGCGTCCGGAGACCTCCGCGTATCTTGCCGCCAATGAAGCGATATCGGGCGGAGGTCCTGGCTCGAGTAGCCTGCGCATGTGAGTGAGCTCGTCCTTCGGCGCTTCCTCGGAATCATGGAGTGCTGCCTTCGTTACGCCAAAGAATGACCGCGGATCCTCCAGTTGTTCCTCGGTCACGCCCTTGAGTCGCCCAGGCCGGTCAGGGATGCGAGGGTTATCGTGTTTCGTCACGAGCTCCGCATAGATCCGGAAATCGTCGTGCTCGTCCCTCAGTGGGATCCGAATCCATTCGAGACTGCCCTGGTCGATCACGGCGTAGCGCTCGCTGAGCATGCAGTTATCCAGCACGGTCCGCCACGCCGCGAGCTTACCGCCGACCACTTGGAGACTGATATACTTCTTGTCCCGCGGAAGGTACGGCGACCGGATCGCGCCGTTCAGCTTCTCCGAGACAAGGTGGGTGTAAACGCCCGCAGGGTAAATGCCCGAAACCACGCCGTGACCGTTCGGAGCAATCGCGAATTCTCCGCTTGCGGCTATTGGCGGCTCGAACGCCCGGCCCTCGGCGTGCCAGCCGGATAGTTGGCCTGTGCCGAAATCCGCCACTAGGTTGAACACGTCCCTGTTGAAATCGGCGTGCTGGCGACCTAGGTCCTGGTATCGAGTCGCAAGCTGGGTCCAGGCCCCGTCGAACGACGTTCCGGAGCCGTCCCGCATGCTTCGGGCAATCTCGACCCACGCCGCGAGCGGTTCGTCAATGCCCATCTCGCCTCGCTCGATCAAGCCCCGGATGCGTTCTCCGCGCTCGGGGTCCATCGCCGCGCCAACCGCCGCGGATCCGTCGTCGGCAGCAGCGTCCCCGACGGACGCGAGCAGGTGGCTGGCTAGCTCTTCTGTATCCGCCAGCCAAGCGTCGGCGAGCTCGGTTCGAATCACCAACTTGAGCTCGCGCATCCGTTCCTTCAGCCTGGCATCGAGATCAGGGGTGTCGACGGTGCGTGTCACCATCCTCGAACTGTCCAAGACTCCGTAAAGGCCGTAGTAGTCGGCCGTCGGGATCGGATCCAGCTTGTGGTCATGGCACCGGGCGCAAGCGATCGTCAGGCCTTGGAAGGCCTTGCCGAGGGTGTCGATCTGGTCGTCCACGACATCCGTACGGACCTCCCGAAACTTCGTGCAGTCGTCGTGCCCCTGCTCTCCGAGGCGGAAGAAGAACGTCCCGATCAGGGATTCGTTGACTTCGCCGCTCGGATCAAATCGGGACTTCTCCAGGAGATCCCCGGCGATATGCTCGCGGACGAGCTGGTCGTACGGCACATCGGCATTGAAGGCCCGGATCAGGTAGTCGCGGTATAGCCAGGCCCCATTGTTTTCGTAGTTCCAGTCGTTTCCCAAGGTTTCGCCGAACCGCACGACGTCCATCCAGTGGCGGGCCCAGCGTTCGCCGAAATGGGGAGACTCGAGCAGCTGGTCGACGACCGCTTCGTACGCTTTGGGGGAAGGATCCGCAGTGAATCGCATCACATCGGACGGCGTGGGCGGCAGCCCCGTCAGGGCGAAGCTCAGGCGTCGAATCAGCGTTGCGGGTTCCGCCGGACTGTTTGCCGTCAGGCCAGCCTGCCGCAGGGCATGGACGATGAACCGGTCAATTGGGTGGTCGGACCGGTCGCCACGGCCTGCTAGGGGTACGGGAGGATTTGCCACGGGCTGGAAGGCCCAGTGTTCCCGTCGCATCGAGTCGTAACGCTGCGAGATCTCAGACGCAACGTCGTTCGGGTCGTCCGGGGGCCAGGGCAGACCTCGGAGGACCCACTCTTCCAAGGAGGCAATTTCCGCGTCCGAAAGGCTGCCTCCCAGAGGCATCTTGAGCGATTCGTGACGGACGGCCTGGATCAGCAGACTCTCATCCGAGTGGTTCGGCAAAGCTGCGGGACCCCGGCTGCCGCCCTTCAGCACAGCTTCGCGTGAGTCCAGCCGAAGCCCCGACATCACGTTCTCCTCGCCATGGCACGAAGAGCACCGCGTCGCAAGAATCGGCCGTACCTCGCGCTCGAAGAACTCGAGATCGTCTTGCGACCAATTGGCATCGGCCGCCGCGAGGCTCCCGGAGAGCAGGATGCCGAGAACCCCCACGCGGAGGGTACTGGCGTACCGGGCCGTGTGCGCGTGCACTGCAGGCATTGCGGACAAGGAAGGAGACGATCCGCTCATACAGTAGACCAGCCCGATAGCCTAGCGCCAGCGGCGATGGGGCGGTTTGGCCGATCTGAAGTGAGACACTGCTCGATTCCTTTGAAGGTAGCTGCGGAAACCGGCACAGCTGGCCGTGCCGTCAACGGGTGCGGACATTTGAATCCGAGAGACCGCCCGGATTGTAGGAGTGGACGAGATCGAAGGCGGTCGCAGGATCGCTGGGTTCGACCGCTGGACTCAGGACGTGAATCGAGAACGAGGGGCGGTTGGTGTCCAGAAAGTGTCGTGGTCTGATCGAACTACAGTGTGAGACCAGGACGGACGAGATCGGTGCTGTGCGCTAGGAGGCGCGAGCATCTTCGTACGAGGCCTGAGGAGGCAGAAGATCGTTCAGATCGAGCTGCCACGCAGGTGAGCCCCGGTATCGCTTTGGGCGGGAGCGAGCCGAGCTGTTTACCGGGCATGGATCGAAGCGTAGCCTGCTCGGCGCCTCGATGGAGCGGCTCACGTATCGCTAGCAGCCCAAGGCTCCGCACAGCCCGATCGCACAGAACGCGTCACGCAGGCAATCCAGCATCAAGTCCACTCTAGCCCTCAACAGATCGCAGTCATTTACCGACTACGTACGATCGGGATTCTTAATAGGGCATGTCACGCGACCCGATTCTCTTGGTGAAACTCCATGCCTACCAACCGGAACCTCAGGTGGGCAGCACTAATCTCAGTCTCTTCGACGGAGAATGAAACTCAAACATCCTGACGAATACAATTAGGCAGCACTGAACTCTAGCGGTCGCCGAGGGGTTGCGTGACCATCAGACAGACATGTCGAGAGAATTTCCATTCGTGGATCGTAGGGTGGTGCCCGGGTAGAATTACCTCCATGGCAGTAGCCTTAGGGATGAAGGCCTCGAAATCGCGGTCGCGGAGGCACTGCACGCGCGCCATTTGTGGTGGGAGTGGTATAGGCGGACAGGGCCTGAATCCTGCGTCACTAACTTCTGGGCATAGCGCAGGCGGGATCATTGGTCATGTGCTTCGCGGCGTGCGTTTTTTGGGCGAAACTACTCTGCGGTCGCAACTGCTATGACGGTGAGACAGGCGACTATCGAGGATCTGGACGTCATCTCGCCCCTGTTCGATGCATATCGGCAGTTCTATCGCGAGTCGGCCGACCTGGACGGGGCGCGACAATTCCTCTTGCGGCGTTTCGAGCACAACCAGTCCGTCATCTTCCTTGCCTTCGATGGATCATCCGCCATCGGATTCACCCAGTTGTATCCGAGCTTCTCGTCCACGGCGATGGCTCGAATCCTGATCTTGAATGATCTCTTTGTCGCTGCCGGCACGCGGAGGCGAGGTGCCGGAGCTGCCCTTCTCGATGCCGCGGCCGGCTACGGCCGCGGCATCGGAGCGACTCGTCTCGAACTGTCCACCGAACTCACCAATACGACGGCGCAAGCCTTGTACGAACGTGCTGGCTGGCAACGCGATACCACGTTCTGTTCCTATCAACTCACTCTCTGAGTCCGGGCGAGCGGGATTTCTCGGCGTGCCCTTGGGCCAGCCTCCGAAACGAACAGCGCCTAGGCTAGTCCACCTACCCGGAAATCGGCGTGGATAGACGGTCGGCATTGTCGATGATGGATTGAGCCGCAACATCCCAGACGAGCTTCTTCGCGTCGTCGTTGTGGACCTTGGGAGCGGACGCAGAAGCGGTCAGCCGCGTACCAGCTAGCCGCCAAGTTCGTGGCGATGTTTAGCAAAGAGTGTTGCGGGCGCTACCGACAGGATCACTGGAACGAGCTCTTGGAGAAGCAACGACTCCGCTCGCTGCCACGACTGCCGAGAACCGCGGAAGACTCACTCGCAAAACCCGGTCTCGAACGACCTACGCGAGCCCGAATGGGGACGGCTTGTAATTACCCTCAGTCCCGAGCAGGCTTCCCTGCCGAAATCGATTCTTGCGTTAGCTCCTCTGGGCACAATGGCGGCGCGAGTCCTCAATCGGGAATCGAGACTTGGCCGCCCACGTCCTCGTAGTGGACAGACCCGCTCCCATCGTCCTCGACAGTGAAGTCTCCTCCGACTTGACTTACCGAGATGCTGCCGGAGCTGTCTCCAGCCACGGTTACATCCCGCGCTACGCGAGCAACCGTTATCCCTCCGGACCCATCCTGGATCCTGGCGCTGCCCACGATCTCATGGATCGAGATGCTGCCCGATCCATCCCTTACATCCACGTCGCCTTGGACACGGCGGATATCAACATTGCCTGAACCGTCTCGGATCGACACATCTCCCGCAGCGTTTTCAATCTTGATGCTTCCGGAACCATCCTTCAAGCTCAGAGTCCCTGTGTCTTGAATCATGACGCTACCGGAGCCGTCACCAATGTCTAGCACCAGGGAATCAGGTACATCGATCTCCAAATCGAGATACCTTGATCCGTGCGATCGCTTGATGCTGAACCCCCTCACGCTGAACTTTCGGCTGTCGCTTGGCACTTTCGCTTCAACGGAAATCTCGTCACCGCTACGCCTGGTCTCCAATTGAATCTGCTCCAGAATGTCCTGATCCGAGGCACACGCCCTCCCTCGAACGCGTATCTCGCTGAGGTCGGAGTGTCCGCTGATCTTGAGCGTGCCAGCGTCAGCGACTATCCTCACTCGGGCGGCGTCTTCCACGGCAAGGGTGGCATTGCGTTCGGCCTCGTAACGACAGCTCTCGGCCTTAAGCGCTGACGGGGAGCAGCCGAGAGTGGCCGTGGCAAAGATCGCCGCGACGACAGCAGCAGCCAGCCCGCCATTTCGCCTGAGCCAACCAAATCCACCGTCCCTCCAAGGCGTGAGCCGTCTTGAGATTCTCAAGAAGGTGGAATTCCAGTTGGCCGGCAGCCGAGGCACGTAACCGACTTCGCTCCGGCAGCCCTTGCGTTCCTTGGAGGGAAAAGCACTGGCCGTGATTGCGCTCCCCGGAAATATCTTCAGCGCGTCTCTCAAGTAAGTCAATCTTGCGCCGATCATCGCCGCTTCTGCCATCGCGATTCCTCCCAGCGGGGACACAAGGGGATCGAGCCCCCACATTGAAGAACACCAGAACCCAGAGGAAGTTTCAGCTTCCAAGCGAAATTCATGGATCTCCGCTCTGCTCGAACATTTCCGAAGCTGTTTCACTATCGCACCTACCCGGAAATGGCCAATCAATGCGCATCCGACCTTGTCGATGGTGCATTGAGGCGTGGCAGCCCAGACGAAAGGCTTCCCGTCGTTGTTGTGGGCTCTAGTGGCCAACGGCGGGGAGCTTGGTACGCGTCGCCCATGGTACGCTGGCCACAACCGAAACACCGCTTTTCACGCTAGCGAGCAATGTCCGGCTGGCTGTTTCGATGTCTGGGAGGGTAATGAGCATTCGGCCATTGGCACTATTGCTTGGTTCATGCATGAGCCTCGCGCTGCCCATCGCGCCGGGCCAACCCTTTTCCGCCGAGTCCGTTCAGTTCTTCGAGACTGCAGTGCGGCCTACTCTGCAGACGCGCTGCGCGAAGTGCCACAACGACACCTTGCGAACCAGCGGCTTCTCGGTCACGTCCAGAGAGAACGTCCTGATGGGCGGCAACCGCGGGGAAGCCGTCTCGCTGGACCGCCCTCCTGCAGAGAGCCTGATCCTGGAAGCCCTCCGGCAGTCGGGGCCACTGAGGATGCCTGCGGACGGCAGCCTTACGCCGACCCAGATTGACGCCATCGAGCGCTGGATCAAATTGGGTGCGCCATGGCCGGAAAGCTCGCCTCCATCGGCACCCGCTTCAGGCAAAGAGCACTGGTCGTTCCGGCCCGTCGAGCGCCCCGAACTCCCGGAAGTATCCAAGCCTGATTGGGTACGCAATCCAATTGACCGGTTCGTCCTTGCGCGCCTCGATCGGGCCGGGTTGGAGCCGTCGCCGGGAGCGGACCCGGCCACACTCATGCGCCGCGTCCACCTTGACCTGACCGGCCTGCTGCCGAACCCTGAAGAGATACGGGCTTACTTGGCCGACGATCAGCCTGGAGCATACGCGCGGCTGGTCGAGAGACTCCTCGAGTCCCCGCACTACGGAGAGCGCTGGGGGCGCCACTGGCTTGACATCGCCCGCTACGCCGACTCCAACGGGTACAACAACGACGCGCCGCGCAAGATCTGGAAATACCGGGACTGGGTCATCGATGCCCTCAACCGAGATCTGCCATTCGATCAGTTCGTGATCGAGCAGATTGCGGGTGACTTGCTGCCGGGCGCTTCACAAGATCAACTCGTTGCGACTGGCTTCCATCGGAATACGCTGCTCAATCTTGAAGGTGGGGTCGATTTCGAGCAGTACAGGGTCGAAGCCGTCGTTGATCGCGTGGCCGTGACGGGCGTCGCTTTTCTCGGACTCACGCTAGGATGCGCGCGGTGCCACGACCACAAGTACGACCCCGTTTCCCAGCGCGAGTTCTACAAACTCTTCGCATTTTTCAACAGCATCGACGAACTTAGCGGAGCCTTCAAGAATCAAGAAGGCCGGGCCCGAGCGTACGAACCCGTGCTTGAATTCGGAACCGCCGAGCAATACGAGCGCCAGACCGCGATCAGGGCACAGATCTCGGCGATGAGGGCGGAGCAGAAGAAATACGAGGCAAAACTGCTGGAGAATCTGCCGCAGTGGGAGGCGAGCCTCACGGAAGATCAGATCGATAAGTTGCCCGTCGGCGTTCAAAGAATCTTGAGAACGCCACCCGAGCAGCGTTTGAAGGGCCGGCTCGTGTTTGTGAAGAATGCGTACCTGGGGCAAGACGTTGGTGTGCTGGAACGCCGGAGAGCTATCGCGGCAGTGACAAAGCTGCTGCCTGACATCCCGAGCACGCTGATCATGCGGGATTTGCCTGAGGCGCGGCCGACGCACGTCCTGCTGCAAGGCGAGTTCTTGAACAAGGGGGTCCAGGTGCAGCCTGGAACGCCGCAAGTGCTGCCCCCGCTCGACGTCGCCAGGCCGAACCGGCTAGACCTCGCGCGATGGCTCGTGGACGAGAGCAATCCACTGACCCCGAGAGTCACGGTCAACCGGGTCTGGCAGCGATTCTTCGGACGAGGAATTGTGCGAACCGAGAACGACTTCGGCACCCAGGGAGAAGCTCCCACGCATCCGCTGCTGCTTGACTGGCTGGCCTCGGAATTCATCGCCGACGGCTGGAGCATGAAGGCCCTCCAGCGATTGATGGTGACATCAGCCACATACAGACAGGCCTCGACATTCCGTCCGGACCTGGCCGCGAAAGACGAACCGAATCGTTTGCTGGGACGACAGAACCGACTCCGCGTGGAATCTGAGATCGTCCGCGACCTAGCTCTGTCGGCCAGCGGCCTGTTGGAACCAGCAATCGGAGGCCCGGGCGTGTTTCCCGCTCAGCCACCAGGCGTGATGATCCGGAATCCTTGGCCTGAGAGCAAAGGGAAGGACCGGTACCGGCGAGGGATATACACCTATTTCTGGCGCACGAGCCCGCATCCCGGACTCATGGTCTTCGACAGCCCGGACTCGCTCACGATCGCGACGAGGCGCAATCGGTCGAATACTCCTTTGCAGGCGCTGACCTTGCTTAATGACACAGGGTTTCACGAGTTCGCCCAAGGTCTCGCGACGCGAATCCTGAGAGAGCAGGCCGGTCGAAACCGCGCCGAGCAAATCAGCCACGCGTTTCGCGCCTGCCTGACTCGATCGCCCTCGGAAATTGAACACGCTAGACTCGAACGCTTCTTGTCCACACAACTCGACGAGTTCCGGACATATCCCGAACGAATCGAGCAGGCTCTCACCCTGAGAGCGGACACCAAGACCGACCCCGCCGAGACCGCGGCCTGGACTGCGCTTGCCGGAGTCCTAATGAACCTCGATGAGTTCATCACACGGGAGTAGACTTTCATGACTCTCAGCGAACAAGCCCTCCTTCACCGCACACGGCGGCACTTTTTCAGCCAATGCTTCGTGGGTCTAGGCAATCTGGCGCTCGGCGGACTCCTGGCCGCGGACTCCGGACTGGACTCTCACGACTTGCTGGCGCCCAAGGCCCCGCACTTCAAGCCCAAAGTCAAACGGGTCATCTACCTGTTCATGGCGGGTGCGCCAAGCCAGTTCGAGACTTGGCTCTGGCGGCCGAAGCTTGCCGAGCTCGACGGAAAAGCTACCCCGGACTCGTTCCTAGACGGCAAGCGATTCGCCTTCATGGAGCAATTCACCATGGAGAGGCCCAAGCTCTTGGGCCCGCAACGCAAGTTCCAGAAGCACGGTGAATCGGGCGCATGGGTTTCGGAGGTCTTCCCACACATGGCCTCAATCGTGGATGACCTGGCCCTGGTCCACTCGATGAAGACCGAAAACTTCAATCATGCGCCGGCCAAGCTGTTCTTCAGCACTGGTTCGACCCGCTACGGCCGCCCCAGCATGGGTTCGTGGATCACGTATGGCCTCGGTAGCGAGTCCGCAAACCTCCCGGCGTTCGTGGTGCTGCGGACGGGAGAGCGCAACCTGATGGGCGGGACCAACATTTGGGGGAGCGGTTTCCTGCCGACAACCTACCAAGGCATCGAATTCCTTCGCTCGGCTGACCCCATACCCAACCTCTCGAGTCCGCCGGGCTTCTCCGCAAGCAGCCAGCAAGAGCGGGTCGAGACGATCCGCGATCTCAATCTGGCTCGTCTGGCTGAAGTCGGCGACCCGGAAATCTCCACGCGGATCGCCTCGTACGAGATGGCGCATCGGATGCAGACCAGCGGGCCAGAACTGATGGATCTGAACACGGAGAGCCAAGCAACACTGGAGATGTACGGCGCCACGCCGGGAAAATCAACCTTCGCCAACAACTGCCTGATCGCGCGTCGCCTGATCGAGCGGGGCACGCGGTTCGTCCAGCTCTATCACACCGGATGGGACCATCACGGCAACCGCGAGAACAATCTTGCTGAAAAGCTCGACGAGGTGGCGCTGGATGTGGACCAAGCCTGCGCGGCCCTAGTGACCGATCTCAAGCAGCGCGGCTTGCTCGACGATACCTTGGTGATCTGGGGAGGCGAGTTCGGCCGAACCCCAATGGGTGAAGTCAAGGAGTCCCCTGGCCGCAACCACCACATCGAGAACTTCCCGATGTGGTTCGCAGGCGGTGGAATCAAGGCCGGCCAGACAATCGGCGAAGTCGATGAGCTTGGATTCTTCATTACCAAGGACGCGATCGAAGTCCACGATGTCCAGGCCACGATCCTGCATTTGCTCGGACTGGACCACACGAAGCTGACCTTCCGCTACCAAGGCCGCGACTTCAGGCTCACAGACGTGGGCGGCCATGTCATCGACAGACTGCTTGCGTAACAGCTGGCAGAAGCGGGGTTGCATCGGCATCACGGTCTCCGGTCACTGACAACCCAGTTGACATGTCGCGGGCAACCCTCGCGAGCGACAAGGGATCTCGCCCTTGATCGGGCCCTTGCCTCTCCGTGCGGACCGAAGCCGACCGAAGAAACGCGATTCCGCAAGATGATACGCTGACAATTTGGATCCATCGCCCCCGCGGATCACCCCAGGAAAGATCGAATCATGGCCAGAGTGGTGACATTCGGCGAGATCATGCTGCGTCTCGCCCCCCCTAATCTCGAGCGTCCATTGCAATCCCCGACGTTCGTGGCAACATTCGGAGGCGGGGAGGCGAATGTCGCCGTCTCGACCGCCAACTACGGAATCCCCAGCGCATTCGTCACCGCGCTGCCAGACGAAAACTTTCTCGCGGACGGCTGCATCGCCCAGTTGCGAGGCTTGGGCGTCGATTGCAGCCAGGTTGTCCGCAAGCCCGGCCGGGTAGGCGTGTACTTCCTCGAGACCGGAGCCAACCAGCGGCCGTCCAAAGTGCTGTACGATCGAGCCGGAAGCTCCATTGCGGAAGCCCGCCTCGGTGACTTCGACTGGGATGCTGTGTTCGAAGGAGCCGCGTGGTTTCACATCACGGGCATCACGCCGGCGCTCAACCAGGGTTGCGCCGATCTCTCCCTGGAGGCGGTCCGCGCCGCCAAGCAGAAGGGCCTTACAGTCTCCTGCGACTACAACTTCCGGAAGAAGCTGTGGAAGTACGGCAAGACCGCACCCGAAGTGATGGCCGACATCGTGCGCCATGTCGATGTAGGCATCGCCAACGAGGAGGACTGCCAGAAGTCCCTCGGGATCTCGGTCGAGGACGTGGACGTGGAATCGGGAACCTTGAACGTCGACCGCTACGAGCAGCTCGCTAAGAAGATGCTCGCGGAGTTCCCCAACCTAAAGATGCAGGCCATCACCCTGCGGGAGTCGGTGTCCGCCTCCCACAACGGCTGGTCGGCCTGCATCCATGACGGCAAAGCTTTCCATCTCAGCCGCAAGTACGAGATCACGCACATCATCGACCGGGTGGGCGGTGGCGACTCGTTCTCGGGCGGGCTGATTGGCGGCTTGCACCTCTTCCCGGACGCTCTGGGCCAGGCGCTCGAATTCGCGGTCGCTGCATCGTGCCTAAAGCATTCGGTGCCTGGCGATTTCAATCGCTTTTCGGTAGCGGAAGTGATGGCCCTGATGCGAGGAGGCGGGTCGGGGCGGGTCGAGCGCTGATCGCTGGCAGCTATCTGTAGACGAAGTCGAAGACCTTCTTCAAGTCTTGGAACGCCTCGCGCTTCGCATCGGGGTTGTAGCTGCGAAGCAGGTACGACGGGTGGTAAGTCGGCATTACCGGGATGCTCCCCCATTCCTGCCAATTGCCGCGTAGCTTCGTGATTCCGGTCGCGGTCTTCAGAAGGGCCTTCGCAGCCGTGCCGCCGAGTACGCAGATCGCCTTCGGATGGATGGCTTGGATCTGCCGTGCCAGGAACTGGCCGCATATTTCCATCTCTTCGCTCTCCGGCGTTCTGTTGTTGGGCGGGCGGCACTTGACGACATTGCAAATGTAGACATCCGGCCTGCGAACCGGTAGGCCGATCTTTGCGGCCGTACCATCGATCATCTTTGTCAGCAACTGCCCTGCCCTGCCTACGAACGGCAGACCCTGTTGGTCTTCGTCCGCTCCTGGACCCTCTCCGACAAACACCAGGTCGGCTGTGGGATTGCCGCTTCCGAATACGATGCTGTTGCGTCCCGAATGGAGCTTGCACCGCGTGCAATCCCCAATGTCGTCTTGGATCACCCGAAGGGCCGCGGCAACGTCCGGCTCTGCTCCGCCCTGCACCCCCGGGTCGGCGTCGACGAAGACTTCCTCTATGCCTAGATCCCTGTAGAACTCGACATACCTGCGAATCGAATCCGACATGGCCGTTGGGCTGCTTCAAGCGGCCTTGCGCCGCCGGAACTCCGCCGTCGCATCGAGAATTCGCTCCGCCATCCGCCCCTTGCTCATTGGGCCCAAACGGACAACATCACCATCTGTCGAGAGAAGAAGTCCTTGATTCACATCCACGTCAAAGCCGGTGGATCCGCCAACCGGATTGGCCACGATCAAGTCGCACCCTTTGGACAACAGCTTGCCCCGCGCGTTTTCCTCCAGGCCGTCGGTCTCGGCGGCGAAGCCGATCAGCACGCATTGGCCCTTCCGCTCTCCTGCGGATCGCAGGATGTCCGGCGTCTCTTCAAGGTCAACCGCCGGGACTCCATCGCGTTTCTTGAGCTTGTGTGCGGACGAAGACTTGGGACGATAGTCCGCAACCGCCGCTGCCATGACGGCAACCGTCGCTTCGTCAAACCGATTCATGACCGCATCGTGCATCTCCTGCGCGCTGACAACATCGATTCGCTCGCAGTTCTCGGGGGTGGGAAGATCGACAGGCCCGGCCACCAGGATCACTTTCGCACCGCGCCGCGCCGCCACCTCGGCAATCGCGAAGCCCATGCGGCCACTGGAGCGGTTCGACAGAAAGCGCACCGGGTCGAGCGCCTCGCGCGTGGGCCCTGCAGTGACGAGGACACACTCGCCTTGCAGGTCGCCGCTGTCGCGCAGCGCTTCTCGAACAACGCCGACGATAATGGCAGGATCGGCCAATCGGCCGGGGCCAACGGTTCCGCATGCCAGTTCCCCGGAGTCCGGATCCACGATGCGCGCTCCTCTGGAGCGAAGCAGTGCCAGGTTCTCTCGCGTGGCCGGATGGTCCCACATGCGCGTGTTCATCGCTGGGGCCAGCACGAGCGGCCCCTCGAACGCAAGGTGGGCGGTGCTCAGGAAATCATCGGCGAGTCCCAAGGCGAACTTCGCAAGAATATCCGCCGTCGCGGGGGCCACGAGCAACAGATCTGCAGATTGCGCGACTTCGATGTGCTCGACCGCACTGCTCAGAGTCTCGTCCGGGGATGTATCGGCAAACAGGTCGGTTATGACCTTGTTGCCGGTCAACGAAGCGAGTGTCAGGGGCGTGATGAACTTCGTTGCGGCCCGGGTCATGACCGCTTGGACCCGGTAGCTGTCAGCGCGCAACGCACGCACGATCTCGGCTGATTTGTAGGCGGCTATGCCTCCGGAAACCCCGAGCAGTACTGATTTCCGATCACTCATTCGGCTGCTCCGACATTTCCAGTATAGTGACGCAACCTAGAAGGTCCTCTGGATCCGGCAATCAGCCCGCCACGGGCGACAGCACGGAGAACGGGCTCTCGTCCTTCATGGCACGGATGCGATCGCGAATCTGGGCGGCTTTCTCGAACTCGAACTTCTGAGCCGCCTGCCGCATGTTGTCTTCCAGTTGCGCGAGCAAGGCCTGGTATTCCTCGCGGGTCTGCGGCAAGCCGAGCTCTGGCGCTTCCTTCGGAACATCGACGTAATCGGCGTCGACAATGCGTGCGAGGGTCATGTCAATCGGCTTGATGATGGATTCCGGAGTGATGTCGTGCGCGTCGTTGTAGCGTTGCTGCAGCTTCCGGCGCCTAGTGGTCTCGTCGATAGCGCGCTTCATGCTGTCGGTGACGCGGTCCGCGTACAAGAGCGCTCTGCCGTGGACATTGCGCGAAGCGCGGCCCATAGTCTGAATCAGGGAGCCCGCCGACCGCAGGAAGCCCTCCTTGTCCGCGTCGAGGATCGCGACCAGCGACACCTCGGGCAGATCAAGGCCTTCGCGCAAGAGATTGATGCCGACGAGCACGTCGAACTCGCCTTTCCTCAAGTCCCGCAGCGTCTTGACCCGCTCCAATGTATCCACTTCGGAATGCAGATAGCGGCACCTTACACCGGCCTCTACATAGTATTCCGCCAAATCCTCGGCCATCCGTTTTGTCAGAGTGGTGACGAGAACTCGCTCGTCCGCCTCGGCGCGAGCGCGAATCTCACGCAGCAGGTTATCGACCTGGCCCTTCACTGGCCGCACTTCGACCTCCGGGTCAAGCAGCCCGGTCGGCCGGATGACCTGCTCCGCGATCACCCCCGCGGACTTCGTCAATTCATATGGAGCTGGCGTAGCTGAAACATAAACGAGTTGAAATGTTCTTTCCTCAAACTCTTGGAACGTCAGCGGGCGGTTGTCCAGCGCGCTTGGCAGACGGAAGCCGTGTGCTACCAGCCGTTCCTTGCGCGACCGGTCGCCATGGTACATCGCACGCACTTGGGGTATGGTCTGGTGACTCTCGTCCACGATGAGCAGCGTGTCGTGGGCAAGGTAGTCCAGCAACGTCGGTGGCGGCTCGCCTGGCTTGCGATCAGAGAAGTGGCGCGAATAGTTCTCGATGCCGTGGCAGTATCCGATCTCACGCATCATCTCGATATCGAACTGGGTTCTCTGGCTGAGGCGCTGCGCTTCAAGCAGCTTTCCCTCGGACCGCAGCGACCCGCACCACCAGTCGAGTTCCTCCGTGATGCTATCGATGGCTCCCAGCATCGTTTCGTCGGACATCACGTAGTGGCTGGCTGGATAGATTGGCAGTCGCAAGTATGTCTGTCGCACGGTGCCGAACAACGGATCGAACTGTGAGAGCGAATCCACTTCGTCGCCCCACAGCTCGATCCGGTAGGGATAGTCGTCGTACGGCGGGAAGACCTCGATGATGTCCCCAATCATGCGAAACGAGCCGCGATCGAAGTCGCCACCGTCTCTGCGGTTGTAGAGGATCTTGACCAGTTGCTGGGCAATCGCACGGCGGGAAATGCACTGCCCTTTCTCCAGCATGAGCAGCATGTTGTAGTAGGCGTCCGGCGATCCCAGGCCGTAGATGCAGCTGACACTGGCAACGATCAAGCAGTCGCGCCGTTCGAATAGCGACTTGGTCGCTGCGAGGCGCAGCTTGCTGAGATCCTCGTTGACGGTCGCTTCCTTCTCGATGTAGGTGTCGCTGGCCGGCATGTACGCTTCCGGCTGGTAGTAGTCGTAGTAGCTGACGAAATACTCGATGGCGTTGTCGGGAAAGAATGACCGAAACTCGTGGTACAACTGCGCCGCGAGGGTCTTGTTGTGGGCTAGAACGAGCGTCGGGCGCTGCAATGCCTCAATGACCTTGGCAACCGTATAGGTCTTGCCGGAACCGGTCACGCCAAGCAGGACTTGATGGGCGTCGCCGTCTGCCACTCCGTTGACGAGTTGCTCAATGGCGGCACCTTGATCCCCGCGAGGAACATAGTCCGAATCCAGACGGAAAGCCATCTCGGTTTAGTCTACCGAGCGCAATGCCTAGATTCTCCCGGACGCGCGTGAGTCCGAGACCCTCGGGATGTCCGTTTCCATGTCTGCCGAAATCGACTTGGTGGCCAGCCAAGATAAAATGTCCCCTTCTGGGCGAAGACAGCCGGACTCCCGGCTAGCAGAATCCCTTCCGGAAGTCGGATGATAGAAGCGCAGATGAAAGCTGACTCGCAATCGACAAGCCTGCCAACTCGTCTTATCCGCAAGCTCGGACTGCAGGTGGCGCTTGGCTCGGCTCTGGGCCTCAGTTCGGCAGCCGGCCAGACGGCAGATCTCAGCTTCGCTCGCGACGTGGGACCAATTCTGTTGAAGCGGTGCACGGTTTGCCATCAGGGACCAACCGCTCAGAAGGGCTTGCGAATGGGCACGGTCGCTGGCTTGATTCGCGGCGGCGAGAGCGGTGCCGCGATTGCGCCAGGCGAGCCCGACCGGAGCTTGATCCTGGAGAAGGTCGCCGGCGACAAGCCCGCGATGCCGCCAGTTGGCGATCCATTGACCGCGGAGGAAATCGAGATCCTGCGGCAATGGATCGCTGCGGGTGCTCGAGACGATTCCGAGACTACGAATGAAGGGCCGGCGAAGACGTGGTGGTCGTTCCGGCCGCTGAGCGAGCCAGCCTTACCGGCGCCCGCCGGCGATTGGGGTCGCAGCTCAATCGACGCCTTCGTGCTAGCAGCGATGCAGGAGAAGGCCCTCACCCCCTCCGGGGAGACCGATCGGCGCACGCTGATCCGTCGCCTGAGCTTCGATTTGCATGGATTGCCTCCAAGGGCGGAAGCCGTGCAGGCCTTTGTCAATGACAAGGACCCGAACGCGTACCCCAAGCTGGTCGATGCGATGTTGGCGGCACCGGCGTACGGCGAGCGCTGGGGCCGCCATTGGCTGGACGTGGTGCGATTCGGCGAAAGCAACGGGTACGAGCAAAACCACCTTCGCAACAACGCTTGGCCCTATCGCGACTGGGTGATTCGCTCGTTCAACGAGGACAAGCCCTTCAATCGCATGGTCCTGGAGCAACTTGCGGGCGATCAGCTCGGTCGAATGGATCCCGAGATCCAGGCTGCCACCGGTTTCCTGGTGGCTGGGCCGCATGACACTGTGGGTATCAGAAACCCCGCCGGTGAAGCTCAGAAGCGGGCCAACCACCTGGACGACATGATCATGGGCACGGCCTCGGCATTCCTGGGCCTGACCGTGCATTGCGCCCGCTGCCATGACCACAAGTTCGATCCGATTCGCACGACGGACTACTACCGGATGCAATCCGCTTTCGCGGGAGTGTGGCATGGGGAAAGGATCTGGGACGACCCTGAGCGAGTGACCGCCGCCAGCCAGGCTGCCGTCCCGCTAGAGGGGGAGATCGAGCTGGCCGAGAGCGGCTTGAAACGGCTCAGGCAAGCTGCGGCAAAGCGGATCGAGGCGCGACGGGACGAAATCCTAGGGCAATACCGGCCCGCCGTAGACCAAGCTGGTACATCGGAGTCGTTCGAGCCCGTGGACGCTCGCTTGGTGCGCATGTCGATCACAACGTCCACCTCCGGCCGACTCCAAGTCGATATGGATGAATTCTCCGTTTGGACGGCCGGTTCAAGCCCTCGCAATGTCGCCTTGGGCGCCGAAGCGACTGCCAACGCGGCTCGCGAGGACGCAGCCAGTCCGGACACGTACACTCCAGCCAATCTGGTGGATGGCAAGTATGACAAGCGCTGGATCTCTGGCGGCCGGCTCCCTGCCTGGATCCAAGTGGAACTCCCCCGGTTGGAGAGGATACGCCGGGTAGAGTGGTCTTCCGATCGCCTGGGTGGCTTTGGCGGGAGATTTGCCAGGTCGCAGCCCGAGCACTACACGATCGAGGTCTCACCCGACGGTGAATTCTGGACCACCGTCGCTTCGTCGGAAGGCCGGTTGCCGTTTCCCGAAGAGGCTCGAGAAAAACTCTTGCTTGACGCTGTGTTCAGTACCGAGGAGAAGCAGGAATGGGAAACGCTCGAAGAGCGGAGGAGGGTTGCGGAAGCGCAGTTGAGGAAGCTGCCGAAAGCCGGTCGCGCCTTCCTAGGGAAATTCGAGCAGCCGGACAACCCCTCGTTCGTGATGGTCCGCGGCGACCCAATGAACAAGGGTGCGGAAGTGGCACCTGGAAGCCTGACGACTCTCGAGGGTCTCGTCGGGAGTTTCGAACTGCCCCCTGACGCACCGGAGTCGGAACGGCGGTTAGCGCTGGCCGAGTGGATCGCGTCCGACGACAACGCATTGACCGCCCGGGTTATCGTCAACCGCGTCTGGATGCGCCACTTCGGGCAGCCATTCGCTCGCAACCCCAGCGATTTCGGCATCAACGGAGGCGAGCCGTCGCATCCGGAACTGCTGGACTGGCTCGCGACCCGATTGGTGCATCGCTACGGCTGGCAGCTCAAGCCATTGCATCGGGAAATCGTGATGTCCGCAGCATACCGTCAGTCCAGCCGCTTCCGCGCGGATGCCGCGAAAATTGACCGGGACGGGCTGTATCTTTGGAGATATCCGCCCAGGAGGCTGGAAGCCGAGGAGCTGAGGGATGCCATTCTGGCGGCGAGCGGCAACTTGGATCGCAAGATGGGCGGTCCCGGGTTCAGGCTCTACCGCTACACCGTGGACAATGTCGCCACGTACTACCCGCTCGAGAAATTCTCCCCCGACACCTACCGGCGATCGGTCTACCACCAGCATGCACGTTCCGTGAAGCCGGCGCTGCTAGGGGAGTTCGATTGCCCAGATACTTCCCTGCCCGCACCCAAGCGGATCGCGACAACGTCTCCGCTCCAGGCCCTAAGCCTGCTCAACAACGTGTTCGTCCTGGATCAGGCCGAGGCGTTCGCCAGCCGCGTCAGAGCTAGGGCGGGAGCGGATCCCCGGGAACAGATCTCCCAAGCATGGAGGAATGCCTTCACCCGCGAGCCGACAGAAGAGGAGCGGCGAACAGCCACTTCGTTCGTCGCGGAACACGGGCTCGCCTCGCTCGGCAGGGCGCTCCTGAATGCGAACGAATTCCTCTTCGTGTTCTAGACGCAGCCCGGCTGCAGTGAAAGTTCGAAGCGGGTGCCCGGTCAAGGCGCCGGGCACCCGCTGGTTGGCGATCTCCGCCCTGGCCGTCGGGAGCGACTGATGACCCTGTTCGAGGTGGGCGTCAGCGGGGCGTCACGCTGCGTCGGAGATCACCACCTCCGGTCGCCGTCCCGCGTCGCGGGAGGAACGAGCAAAGACGCTGCCATGTACGATCGCGTCGTCGAGCGTCAACGCCTGCCCCACGATTCTCCGGTCCTGCACCCGCTGTTCCATCCCAAGCCCAACTCCAGGTGCACTCTGTGACCTTAGCGACCCGAATCGCCTGATGATCGACAGCACCCTCGTCGGCGAGGGGTGGCCCTCAACCTTCACGTCCTCAAGCAGATACGACCGGACCAAGGCTTCCCAGTGGGCCGCAAGCATTTCCGGCGAGCCAAACAGTTCGATCGCTACCACCCAGCGCCCGTGAGCGACTGCGATCCCGCTCTGGCGTGGAAGCGGCCCCCGCCGGACAAGGTCCGCCGCTGCCTCGGCCCGTCGGTCCTCCCGGCGGTACACGTCGTCGATATCGGCTGCCGCCGACGTCTCTGAGTGAGTTCCCGCCTCGCCCAGCACGTCTTCGACCGCGCTCCAGACGGCTCCCTGATCACCTTGGCGAGAACCACTCTGGCGCATCGAGCAATAGACGGCCTCCTCCTTCTGGCGGCGCACCCTGCGCGGAGTGAACGTCTCGGCTTGCCGGTACGCTTCGGCTCGACCCCAGCGGCCCTGCTCCAAGCAGGAAACCGGGATTTCCAGCTTGGTCTTGGCTGGAACGAGGACCGTTCCGTTGATCGTGCGATTCTGCTTACCGCCCACAAAATGCTGGCCCTCGACAACCAGAATCGGCTTGGCGGTCGGGTTGTGTGCCAGCAGGGTCGGCACCGAGGGGTCGTCTAGCTCGTCGATGACGAGGCCCGAATCCCGCCCGGTCGAAATCTCGGGAAGGTCACCCTCCATCAGGTAGACCGGAAAGAACGAGACTCCGAGGCGCGTGATGGGACTGCCGATGGCGGCGGTGTCGAGGTTGGGCAGATGTGTGTGATTGGTCATGATTTTCCTCCTGTGAACGTCTTTAGGCCAATTCTTGGCGGCTGAATATTATCAACTTGACAATAAGTTTAGCCTGTTATTGTCATACTGTCAATAAATAGGTGGGCTTTCTTGAGCGGCCTCCCGCCGGGCGAGCCCGCAGTGCCCCGCAGCCGGCGGCAGTCGCGCTGATGGCCATCGACCGCGGTACGCCGGGTGTGTCAGTATTCAAATGGAAGGTTTCCGATGAGTTCCGGCAGCGGTGGCGATTACAGGCCTGGCGACTATCCTCCAGTCGCAGTCACCGTGGACGTGGCGCTGTTCGCAATTCACAGGGACGCACTCCACATTCTGCTGATCGAACGGGGAGTCGAGCCGTTCGCCGGTGCTTGGGCGCTGCCTGGAGGCTTCGTTCTGCCCAACGAGGACCTGGATGCCGCAGCGGCCAGAGAGCTTGAGGAAGAGACGGGCGTCACGGAAGATGCCGCGTACTTGGAACAGCTGCGCAGTTACGGCTCACCGGGCCGCGACCCGCGCATGAGAGTGGTCACGGTCGCCTATTGGGGTGCTTGCGCCACGGTCCCTGCCCCGCTGGGAAGTAGCGACGCCGCCCACGCGGAACTCGTGCCAGTGTCACAGGTCGAAGAAGGCGACATCGAGCTGGCATTCGATCATGACCGGATCGTGAAAGACGCTGTGGAGCGCGTTAGAGCAAAGCTTGAGTACACTGCGCTCGCCGCGAGATTCTGCCCCCCGGAATTCACTATCAGCGAGCTCCGGAAGGTCTACGAAACAGTCTGGAACACCAAGCTCGACCCGGGAAATTTCCAGCGCAAGGTACGTGAAAACCGCCCGTTCCGAAGGCTCGGCTCGTCGACGCTTTCAGCAGGCGCGCAATCCGCGCTCGACTCCCCGGCCGAGCTCATGCAGTTCGCGCGAGTGGACTCGGATTGGAGCGCTGCAAACGAGGCACCTGTATTCCAGATGGCGTATTCACCCCGGCAAGAATCCGACCTCGGGCAGGCGAGCGCCTGGGCTAGACCCCGCAGCGGACGGCCGGCCTCGCTCTGGATCGTCGGCGATTCCGAGCTCACCCTGAATTCACCGATCCCAAGGCGACGGGCATCCCGCAAGGCTTGATCGGAGTCACGCAAACAGCCCGCCCGACAGCCGAAGTTCTCCACCTCCCTACGAACAGGTTGATCAGACCACGGCAAGAGCCGGTCAAGTCATTGCCTCCGCAACGGCGAAGCAGCCACTCGTGCGCCAGTCCAGCTCCTTGTCGAGCGGTACCGACTCGAGCCATGATCCGAAACTGATCCGAGGAGCAGGACTCTTGAGATGCCAGGAGGCCCGGGTCAGCAATGCGGTTGAACTATCCTTAATGCAGCCCGGACGGGCAAGAAATGCCAGTATTGCCAACACGCAGGGAAATGCTCGGAGACTTTGTCTCCGGCCTGCATGGCGTTGCGCTGGCAACACTCTTGCCCCGCGCAGCCTCGGCACAACAGAAGCCGCACTTCGCCGCCAAAGCGAAACGGGTCCTGCAGATCTTCTGCCCGGGCGCCGCTTCTCACATCGACCTGTGGGACTACAAGCCTGAGTTGCAGAAGCGTTCCGGCGACCCCGCTCCCGCAGCGATGGACGCTGTCACCTTCCAAGGCAAGAACGGTGCGTTGATGGGGTCGCCTTGGCAGTTCAAGCCGCGCGGGCAGAGCGGCAAGATGATCACCGAGTTGCTACCCGAACTAGGCGGATTGGTGGATGACATTGCGTTCGTCCACTCCATGCAGTCAAAGACCAACACGCACGGACCGGCATGCGTGCAGATCAACACCGGCTTTCCCCTTGAAGGGTTCCCTTCTGCCGGGTCGTGGGTCGGCTATGCCCTCGGATCGGCGAACAATGACTTGCCGACGTACGTAGCAATCCCGGACATCCGCGGCATCCCTCCCGCAGGCCCCGCAAACTGGGGTGTCGGCTTCCTGCCGGCTGAGCACCAGGCAATCGTGTTCAACGCCCAGGCACCGATTCGCAATCTCGACCGGCCGCCCGGCATGCCTGCCCGCCAAGACGCCGACACGCGAGACTTCCTGGGGTACCTGAACCGGTCTCACGCAGAGCGCCATCCCGGGGACGAGGAGCTAGGGGCTCGCATTGCCTCATACGAACTCGCCGCCCGGATGCAACTCTCCGCTCCGGAAGTCATGGACCTGTCCAAGGAATCGAGAGCGACTCGCGATCTGTACGGCGCTGATGACGCAAATCCCCTCAAAGCCGCCTATGCCCGAAACTGCCTGCTTGCCCGTAGGCTCCTGGAACGGGACGTGCGCTTTGTCAGCTTGTTCTGCGCGTCGCGGGCATCTGGAGTCGACGGTCTCCTCAACTGGGACGCGCACAAGACGCTCAAGGCCGACTACGAGCGTCACTGCCCGATCCTGGACCAGCCGACTGCGGGGTTGCTGCGCGACATGCGCAGTCGCGGACTCCTGGATGACACCTTGGTCGTCTGGGTTACCGAGTTCGGCCGAATGCCGACGCACCAGGAAGGCACGGTTGGACGCGACCACAACCCGAATGCCTTCACGGTCTGGTTCACCGGTGCCGGAATCCGAGGCGGAGTCAGCTACGGAGCCACCGACCCTTTCGGCGCGAGAGCTGTGGAAAACGTGGCTACAGTCCATGATTTCCACGCCACGATGCTGCACCTACTGGGCTTGGACCATGAGCAGTTGACTTGGTATCACAATGGAATCAATCGGCGTCTGACCGATGTCCACGGACACGTGATTCGAGAGATCCTGGCCTAGCCTCGATTCCCAACGGTCAGCAAAAATGTGACCAATTGACTGTCAGAAGAAGCGAAGTTTGAGGGTGCGGTTGTCGAGCCAGGGGATGGGTTCGCGGGTTGTGGCGTAGTCAGCAGCCAGCAGCAGTGGGTTGTTGGCCCGTCGCCCGAGGCTGACGACGATCTCGGTGGGGGTGATGTCGATGCTGGCGCTGGAGCGCACGAGCTTGCGGAAGATGGTGCTGGCCTTGGCGATCTCGAAGCCGTTGCCGACGCGCTTGGCGAGCAGGCGGTAGAGGGAGCTGGCCATCAGCGTGAGCTGGACGTCGAGATCGATCTTCATGGGCACGGCGGCCGACAGCGCGTCCATGTGGAAGAAGTCGATGGCGTCGGCGATGGTGTTTTCGATGACCATGCGGCGCGCATAGCGGTCGATCAGCCGGGCGGCCGGCGCGCGCATCTGGTTGGTGAGCAGCAGGGTCGGCTTCTCGTGGCCGAGATCGGTGACGGCGATCTGGCGGATGTCGCCGGGGTAGTCCTTGAGGCGCACGTGGCGTTCGAGGATCCGTGGCGTGCGATAGATGCGGCCGACGTTGGAGAGGGTGACCTTGCGCCAGTCCGCGGCGGGCGCGGAGAGCAGTTCGGCGACCATTTTGGGGGTGCGCCGGCGGAGCGTCAGGAAGGCGATGCCCAGCTGGTGCAGGCGGGCGAGGTTGGCATAGGTGGTGAGGCGGCTGTCGAAGACGAGTTCGGCGGGCAGCTCGCCGGTGCGCTCGCGCCAGGCCTGGGCGAAGCGCAGGATCTCGTCGTTCTGGCCGTCCTTGCGGAGGCTGGCGTTGGCCCAGGCGAAGAGGCGGGCGTCGGCGTCGCGGGCGAGGAACGCGAGGATGCCGCGCTGGCGGCGGCTGCGCTTGGAGACGTAGTGGCGCTCGAGCAGGGCGTCGTCGCCGTGGAAGGGGATGGTGTGGAAATCGAGATCGAAGGAGCGTCCGCCGCCGAGGTCAGGGCCCAGGCCGCGGGCGGCGTGGTGCCAGGCGTCCATCAAGGCGGGGCAGCGGCGCGGGTCGACGCGGCAGGAGTATTCGGTGAGGGTGGCGCGCTTGGGGACGGCATTGAGGCCGGCGAAGAGGGCGAGCCCCGCGTCCAGGGTTTCGGGCATGACCCGCGAGGGCCGGCCGATGCCCCACAGCTTGAGGGCGAGCAGGGAGCGGAAGGCGCAGCCGGCAGGGATCATCGCGCTGCCCGGCAGGCCGTGCTGGCGGAGCATGTCGTCGAGGCCGATCCTGGCGAGGTCGGCGGCAAACAGGAACAGGCCGCCGAACTCGGTGCGCAAGCGGCGGGGGGCCAGGTCCAAGGCGCGGTGGTCGGCGACGGGGGCGTGCAGGGGAGCGGGTCCGGCGGTGCGCTGTGCCGCCGTGCGCCGCCACAGCTTGGGCAGGCCGGCGCGCTTGAGCACGCGCGCGACGGTGGTGGAGCTGACCGGCAGGGCCTCCTGCGCGGTGAGGTGGGCGGCGATCTCGGCGGCCGAGAGATTGCGCTCGTTGCGCAGCGCGAGAATGCGCTCGTCGCGGTCTGGGCCGGGTAGCGGCTTGCGCTTGCCGCGGCGGTCGGGGAGGAAGAACGGCCGGTGGGGCTGCTGCAGGAATGCGGCGCGCAGATTGCGCAAGGTGCCGGCTGCGTAGCCGAAGCGGCTGGCGGCCTCCTGGAGCGAGGCGTGGTCGACGAAGAGCGCGCGCAAGGCTTCGTAGCGGCGGTGGGTGCTGTTTTCGGGGGCGTGGAAGCGCTGGGCGGGGTCCTGCATGTCTTTATGCATATTAGCATGAGTGTTCCACACTAGTTAATAAGCAATCAGCGGCGAGCCGCCAAGGGGCGCTGGGGCAGCGGATCGGGCCTGCCCGCAAGGCCTGCGGGCAGGCCTTGGCGAGCCCGTGGCTGCCCGCCCGCGAACGGGCCCAGAGCCCAGCTGCCTGCAGGACTCTCCGCATAACTGGCGTCAATGCAAGAGCTTGCCACGTGCCAGCGTGAAATCGCTCTTGGTGGCCTCGGTAGCGAATGCCACGCGGGAAACGCGGTGAATGCAGCCAGCCTGGAAGGCCACCTGTTCCGGGAGACGTTTTCAGAAGATTTATGATACCGATGTGGTCATTTATTGCAAACTGCTAAAAATAAATGCAAATGATCCGGGGAAAGCACTTATCGCCTATGGGCTTCCTTTCGGAAAGCCCGCTAATCTCTCACATGAACAACTTCAGTTGGGAATCGAGGCTAGGCTAGACTCCCGCCGACTCTTCGGGTCCAAGCGCCCCGGCACGTGCTCGCTACGGATAGGACGGTATAACGGAATGATGCTCGACGGTGTGCGCATTCTGGACCTGTCCCAAAATATCGCCGGACCGCAAGCCACACAGGTCTTGGGCGACCTCGGTGCCGATGTGATCAAAGTGGAGCCCCCCGGCGGGGACCCTGCCCGCAAGTGGGGCCCCCCGTTCTGGGGCGACAACGCTCCGATCTTCCTAGCCTTCAACCGGAACAAGAGGAGCATCGTGGTGGACATGAAATCCGCCGCCGGGCGCGAAGTCATCGAGCGGCTGATCGCGCGGTCGGACGTCCTCGTGCAGGCGTTCCGCAACGGCGTCGTGGAGAAACTAGGCTTCGGGTACCAGACTGTACGCCAGAAGTATCCGAAGCTGATCTACGCATCGCTGACCGGATATGGGTCCGAGGGCCCCTACGCCGACACACCGGGATACGATCCGCTGCTCCAGGCATACAGCGGCATCATGTCGATCACAGGCCCTGCGGACGGCGCGCCCGCGCGAGTGGGGGGCTCGGTCGTGGACATCGGTTCAGGTTATCTGATCGCGCTTGGGGTCCTTGCCGCCCTGCGAAAACGCGATCTGGAGTCTGTCGGGTCACATGTCGAGTGCTCGCTGCTCGACACTTCCCTCAGCTGGATCGGCTACCACATGATGACCTATCTCGCCAGCGGCACGATGCCGCGTCGAATGGGCACCGGACTGGCAATGATCGCTCCGTACGAGGCCTTTCCAACCAAGGACGGAGAGCTGATGATCTGCGGCGGAAACGACGGGATCTTCGTACGCCTCTGCCAGGCTCTGGACATCCCGGAGGTCGCGGACGACCGGAGGTTCGGTGACAATCCTTCGCGCGTCGAAAACTGCGACGCTCTCCGGAAGCTGCTCTCCTCGAGGACAGAGCAATTGACGACAGTCGAACTGGACCAACTGCTCAAGTTCCACCGCGTTCCCTGCTCGCCAATCCAAGACATCGCCCAGGTGGTGGACGATCCGCAAGTGCGGGCGAACCAGATCTTCGAACCTCAGCCACACCCGACCATTCCCGAATATCGGGATCTCAAGCTGCCGATTCGCTTCGACGGAAAACGGCCCGCGTTGCGGAATGTCCCGCCCGAAGCGGGCGAGCACACCGCGGAGATTCTTGCCGAAATCGGCTACGACGAAGCCGCCGTACTTGACTACACAGCAGGCTGCCAGATCCAAGCCCCGCCAGGGGCCGGCTGAGATCCCGCTACGTGCCCTGGGGGAGCGAGCCTTCCAGGGCACGCTGTCCGGCGAGCGAGGCGCCAGCTCAATAGTCGCTATCGGGCGTGTACGGCTGGCTCCAGAGCACGACGTGCAGGACCACTGACTTGAACCAAGCTTCGTGCATCCTGTCAACCTGATCTTTGGTGTGCCCCTTTTTCTCCAGGAACGGCCGGATGGTCGCCGTGATGGGATAGACGAACGCAACCATGTAGCGCAAAGGGACGATCGGGGCCGCATTCACGCCATCGGTCTGGTTCTTCTTGGCGCTATGGTGTCGGAGCGCGACCTCGTGCTGGTAGTCCAGCCACGCTTGGTCATATTCCCGCTCGCACGTGTCGCGAATCCACTGTCCGAATCGCTCGCGAACCGCCGTCAGGTAGCTGCCGACAGGCTCTCCGTCCTCACCGGCGAAGTAAGCGAGCAGGTGCGCGTTCGAGCCGACGAAGCCGTACCAAAGGTCCAGGACATCGTCAACCTGGTCGCCGAGGACCTCGCCGGCTTGGCGCAATGCCAAGCGATCGTCATCCGTGAACAGGATTGTTTGCTTGAGCAAGTCGAGATCCTCGAGAGAGAGCGGAGAGCGGGCCAAGTCGGCCGTTCCGTACGTGTATCCGGGAATCGAAGTTGACATGAGTTCCTCCAGGAAATAGTATCGACTCGATACCTTCATGCAGGATAGACGACCCCTGCGCCGGTTGTCAATCAAGTTTCGACTCGATACGATTAAGCCGTGGCGGACTTGTGGCTGATCCTTGAGCGTCTAACTAATCTGCTGCGCGCCGAGCAACGCGCCGGTAACTCGGACGAGGCATTGCAACCGGTCCACTTGTCGTCGCTGCTCTTCCTGTCCCGCGCCAACCGCTACAGCAACACTCCGGGCGGCGTGACCGAGTACCTCGGCGCGACCAAGGGCACGGTTTCTCAATCGCTACAGGTGCTGGAGCGGAAAGGCCTGATCACGAGGGAGGATGACGAGAAGGACCGCCGGACCGCTCATCTCGAACTGACAACCGAAGGCAGGCTGCTCCTGAAACAGCGCTGGCCCTCCGCGCGGATACGCGAGGCGGTCGCGGGGCTGTCCGAATCGCAACAGCAACGACTACAAGACTCCTTGCGGGACTTCCTTGTCGCCAATCAAAGAGCCCACGGCTCGCGCAGCTTCGACGTGTGCCACACCTGCAGCCTCTTCGAGCGGCTCGGCCAAGGACAATTCCGCTGCGGGCTCACCGCCGAGCCGCTGGCAAGAGCCGAGACTGAGAAGATCTGTCGCGAGCACGAACCAGCAGCCTGAAGCCCGTGGAGCCCCCTCCTCTTCTTCCGTGGCATGGGGACAGCGCGGTAGCGGGACGTCCTCGAAATTCGCACCCGCAACCGGAGATGGATGCCGCGCCGCGACCGGATCAGATGCACCTACATCCGCCGCTCGATGCCTCGCATTCGCAAGCGGTCGCTAGAATAACCGTAAGTTGATCAAGCGTAGGGAGTTATTTTCGCTTGTCACCTCAGGGGTTGCCCTGCTGGTGCTCCTATCGCTGTGCTTCTGGCTCACCTCTCTCGACTTTGGCGATTTTCGTCCGGAGAACCCGACCGTCACCTACGTGCTTTGGGCGCTCTCCACCTGCGTCGTGTTCGGGGCGATCACGCTCGGCTTCCTACTGTTCCGCAATCTCCTCAAGCTGCACGTCGAGTATCGCAAGGGCAAGCTCGGATCCCGCATCAAATCCAAGCTCGTGGCCGGGGTCCTGGCGCTGTGTGTCGCGCCTATCACGATGCACGTGGCCTTCTCGATCATTCTGCTCAACCGCAACTTCGACAAATGGTTCTCGCAACCGAACGTCGAGATCCTGCAAAGTGCGGGGCGGTTCATGGAGCAGGCAAATGCGGAATTGCTGGTCGACTTGCGCAACGCAGCTGACAGACTCGCATCGTCGTCAGCCGTAGTGACCACACTGCGCACTGGAGAAGCATCCCAGGTTATGAGGGACCTTCTGGCGAAGTCAGGCGCCGACTTCCTAGCCCTTACGCCGGCGGACAGCCAGATCGCGTCTGTCGAACTATCCATCGATGAGGAGGTCGTTCCAGATGCAGTGCGGCTAGCCGTGGAAAGCGGTACCGTTCCGACCCAAAGCGGAATCATCGAAGACTGGCTGTTCGTGACTGCCGGTATGGGCACACCGACCGGTCGTGCTGGAACGATCACCCTCGGACGCAAGATTCCAGAGGCGATCCTCGCGGAACAGGAATTCATGCTGGCGCAGGTCCGCAAATGGCAGGAATTCGAGGGGGCCCGGCCGGTGATGTGGCGCTACTACGCGAAAATCCTCGCGCTCGTCACAATCTTTGTGCTCTTCTTGGCGGTCTGGCTGGCCCTGTTCGCTTCCAAGCAAATCACCCGACCGATCGAAGCGCTCGTCACTGCGACCGGAGAACTTGCCGGCGGCCACCTCGATTATCGAGTCGACACTCCAGCCATGGACGAGTTGGCCGGTCTGGTGCAGTCGTTCAACAGCATGGGCCAGGCGCTGGAGGCGAAGACAAGCCAACTCGAACGCAGCAATCAGGACCTTGCCAACGCCAACGCCGAACTCGAGGGCCGCCGGCGATTGATCAATGCCATCCTAGAGAGCATTACGCCGGGCGTGATCTCCGTCGGCGAGAACGGAGAGATCCTCAAGTTCAACGACTCGGCGCGAGCATTTGCGGCGGACCCTTCGATGTCGTCCCTCCAATCGGTGACAGCAATCTTTGACGGAAATGATCAGGCAGCATTCGAGCATATGTTTAGCAGTGCTCGGAGGCGGGGAATCGTGAGCCGGGACTTCGAGGTGGATCGATCCGGGCGCTCGCAGCATCTGAGTGTCACTGTGTCGTCACTGGATTCCGACCACGGGCAAAATGACTTCGTCGTCGTGTTGGAAGACACCACGGAACTCGTGCACGCCAAGCAATCCGAAGCGTGGCAGGAAGTAGCTCGGCGCCTCGCGCACGAGATCAAGAACCCCCTCACGCCCGTCGCGCTCGCAGCCGGGCACATTGACCGCCAGATCGATCGGTACTCCGAAGAAGATGGCGGCGCCGATTGGGACGAGATCCGCGAGCGGCTCAAGCGGGCAACCAGCACGATTCAGCGCGAGGTGCAATCACTGAAAGCTCTGGTTGACAGCTTCTCGGACTTGGCCCGGTTTCCGGCGATCCGGCCCGAGATTACAGATCTCAACGTCGTCGTGCGCGACGCCGTCGGCGTGTTTGACGGTCGGCTGCCGGGAATAGATCTCTCGTGCGACGCGGTTCCTGGGACGGCACTTGCGCATGCCGATCCGGAATCGATCAAGCGGGTGATCATCAATCTGATCGACAACGCCGCGGAGGTGCTCCAGGACAGCTGGACAAAACAGATCAGGGTTTCGACACGGACCAGGCGTGACGAGGGCACCGTCGAACTGACCGTTGCCGACTCCGGGCCCGGCATTTCCGCAAGGAACAAGGAGATGCTCTTCGTTCCGTACTTCTCGACAAAGGGTCGCGGCACTGGCTTGGGGCTCGCGATCGTCAGGAGCGTCATCAGCGACCACCGAGGCACGATTCGGATCGAAGACAACGAGCCTTCGGGCACTCGCTTCGTCATCGAGCTTCCCGCGGTTCCGGACAGCGTCGCGCAATTGCAAGAGGCGAAGTCGTGAGCAAATCCACTTCAAACCGAGTCCTGGTCGTCGACGACGAGCCGGGAATCCGCGAGACGCTGGCAGGTGTCCTGGAGGACGAAGGCTACGACGTCGAATCCGTCGAGAGCGGCGAGAGGTGCCTCGAATTGCTTGCCGAAACGACAGTCCCAGTGGTCCTGCTCGATATTTGGCTGCCGGGGATCGACGGGCTTGATGTCTTGGGCCGAATCGGTGAAATGCCAGTGCTCCGACGACCGGTCGTCGTGATGATCTCCGGCCACGGAAATATCGAGACTGCCGTACGAGCCACCAAGCTGGGAGCACTTGATTTCCTCGAAAAGCCCCTCTCCGTCGAGAGAGTGATCGTGGCGGTGCGCAATGCGCTGGATCATCGCAGCTTGCTCGTGCAAAACGCGGCCCTGCGGGCGCAGGCCAGCGCCGAGTACCGGATCCTGGGAGACAGCGTGCCAATGAAGGCACTGCGAAATCAGATCAAGCTGATGGCCCCGACAAACGGACGAGTTCTGATCTACGGGGAGAGTGGCAGCGGCAAGGAACTGGTGGCCCATGCGATCCATGCCTCGAGCCCGCGAGCCGACGGCCAGTTCGTTGAGATGAACTGTGCCGCCATCCCTGAAGAGCTGATCGAGAGCGAACTCTTCGGACATGTCCGAGGAGCCGTCGCTGGGGCCGTGAAGGACAAGACCGGCAAGTTCGAACTGGCCGATGGCGGCACGCTCTTTCTCGACGAGGTCGGGGATATGAGCCTCAAGACGCAATCGAAGGTCTTGCGGGTGATCGAGGAGCAACGATTCGAGCCGCTCGGATCGGGAAGGACGCTGCAAGTTGACGCCCGGATCGTCGCTTCGACGAACAAGAACATCGAGGACGAGATCGAGAACGGCAATTTCCGCGAGGATCTGTTTTACCGGCTCAATGTCGTGCCGTTCCACGTGCCACCCTTGCGCGACCGGGTCGAGGACATTCCCGTGCTCGCCCAGCACTTCCTGGACGAGTTCTCCAAGGCGTACGGGCGAAAGCCGAAACGGCTCCTGGATTCGGCTGTGAACTCCTTGACCGCCCAACGCTGGCCGGGCAACGTGCGCGAGTTGCGGAACCTGATGGAACGAATCGTGATCCTCCAACCCGGTCAGGACATCGGAGCCGAGCACATTCCCAGCCGACGACCCCGCCGCCAGGTCGGCCCGTCGGCTTCACAGGGGTTCGCGAGCTTGAAAGAGGCCCGCGAGGCCTACGAGCGGGACTACGTGGAACGGACTCTGGTGTCCACGAACGGGAATGTAACTCGTGCCGCGGAAGTGCTTGGAATGGAGCGCAGCAACCTTCATCGCAAGATGCGGGCATTGGGACTCAAGTCCGACACGGCGTCCACCTGAGGAGCCGCTGGGCACACACGGCTGTGTCGCGAACGACTCTTGGCCATCTCGCGCCAGCGGAGAAGTCAGTGGCTACTGCATAGCCCCAGCGGCAGTGCGCAAAGGTCGGGAACGTCCAGCGTGAAGAATACGATGCACATCTCGTCCGAGGTCCCCTCCCCCCATCCAACTGCAATCGGCGGACTGTTTGGATTCCGTGGATTGCTGGCCGAGTTGTCGTAGATGGCAGACACGACCAGTCGGTCTTCCAGATTGAGAGGCACGGGATTGACGTAGGTGTAGGTATCCTGCCAGTCAAAGTCCCAGTCGTCGATATACACCATCGGCGTCGATTCGTCGGACTCGGAAATCTTGTCCATGCGTATCTCCTGGCCCAAGGTATGCATATGCGGGAGGACGCTGATGACGTCGAGGGGAAAGTATCCCGAAGCTTCCAGCAGCGTCGCGAGCGCCGGCGGGATATATCGCTCAACAACGTCTCTCAACTTGAACTCGGCAGAGACCTCGTAGCGCTCCTCTCCAGCTGGAATCGAGAAATCCCTGTTGATCGCTTGCAGGACAGTCGCATTCCTCGCCGTTCTCTCGGGTGCAAGATGAAGCCCAATCCGAGTGGCGTCGGATTGCGAGGTTCCGTCGGGGTGGTAGTGAATCTGGATCGCAATGCGCGAGCCCGGGCGCAAGTAGATTCCGGTGTCGTCGGGCAAGACCAGGGGGCGGCTGCCGGGCGCCCATCCGCCCATGATGTAAGACTCCACTCCAAGCGTGAATCCAGCAAAGCTGATCCCAGCGCTTCCAAAGCACTCGTAGCCCGGCGCTTCTTCGTCGTTTGCCGCCTCAAGTGCCTGCGATTCTCCCACCGGATCGCCGAACAGGATCAGGTGATGGACTATGCTTCGGTTTCCAGGGCGAATTTCGATTGCCGTGATGCTCTTGCTCTCAACAATGCTGTCCGGAATAGAAACGCTGAAGCATCGATAGTCGTCGGACGCATTCGGATCGGGTGTGTATGACGATGCCTCGAGGATCAGGTCAGGGTCGCCAAGCGTCCAGTCGGTATTGAATTCCACGGACTCCGGCAAGTCGTCCGGATCGCCTTCGGGAAACCCCGCATCCACCCACGACACAAGCATTTCGATCTCGTCGTCGGTCAACCGGCGCTCTCCCACGAATTCCCCGTGCCCAGCAACCGGTTTCCACGGCGGCATGATTCTCTCCATGACCGCTTGCTTGATGCTGGTCGCCCAAGCGCTCGCATTCGTGTAGTCGATGAGCGAGAACGGAGCGACCTCTCCAGGTCGGTGGCACTGCTGGCAATGCTCTTGAAATAGGCGGGAGATCTGGTTGCTGAACGTGATCGCAGCGCCGGTGGTCGCAGTGAACGCCACTTGGACCGTGTTGGCGCTGGATCCGTCTGCCGTCAGCACGACGTCGGCGAGATCGCTGTTCATCAAGTGAACCGGCAGCGGGCCGATGTTGATCTCGTCAACACCGGAGGGCGTGCCGTGCTCGACTCCGCCGTTGATTGGAACCGTGACTCCGCCAACCGTTACACCAAGCTCGGATGCGGCGCGAATTCCGGTTCCGCGGAGCTTCAGGTACAGCACGACGCCGGTGGCGGCTGGAGTCAGCGGGATGGATCGGTAGCTTCCGTCCTGACTGTTCAAGTAAGCAATGCCAGACACGATGCATTTTCCGGTCGAAAGGTTGACGGTCAGGGCTTGTCCATCTGCGAGACCCCCGCCAGTGCCTGCCGCTGAGAACAGTCCCGGACTGACCGCTTGCACTTGGAACTCTCCGTCGGCCAACACCTCCTCGCCACGCTTCGCGGTGAGATGAACGTCTCCCGCTGGCACGTGCGGCACAAGAACGCGCAGCTCGCGCGGCGCGACGGAGAATAGCTTGACGCTGATTTCGACCTCGTCGCTGCCTTCAACCACGACCGTGACCGAATCCAGCTCGAGCTGCGGCTCGCCGTTCGGCGCGATTGTCGTCCGTTCGCCGAACTCACCCTCGATGATGGCGATCGAGTTTGGCGTCACCGGCGCGTCTTTGTCGAGGCTGGCTGCGGAGTAGACCTCGACGGACCCGTCGTGGGCACGCAATCCTCCACCGAACACCAGCGCAACAGCCAACACCGTCAATGCGCCTCTCACCTTCGAACAAGGACCCATAACTGGCAATCTCCCACCCCTCAGGTTAACTGGCAATCTCCCACCCCTCAGGTTAGTCTCTATCGAGAATTTTATGGAATCCATTGGATAGCAGGGATCCTGCCTTGGAATCTCCATAGCCCTGGTTCGCCAAATCGTGACTTGGAAATTTCGTAAGTCATTGAAACAAAATGCGTTGCACGGGGACCCTCGGCCCACTTGGCACTACATTTTGTGAGCATTCGTCAGTCCGCCTTGCGGATCCGACGCCGGTGCACCCGCGGGACCAGGCCTGCCGCTCGTGCGATCTCGAAGGCCTCGGCTCCCGGGCGGACATCCTGACGGCTGCACAGCGGCTTGCCGTCCGCAGCCTGCACGGTCGTCGTCACCCGCACCCAGTTCTCCAGGCGGTCCCGGATCGACTGCCAGCTCAGATGCAGTCCCCGCGCCTTCAGCCGCGTCCGCAGCAGATGCACCGCGTGGTAGGCCAGCACGGCCACGAACAGATGCGTGGACACACGCCGGTCGAGCTGATGCCAGATCGGGCGCAGCCCCAGTTCCGACTTCAGCGAACGGAAGGTGGCCTCCACCTCGGTCAGCTCCCAGTACGTGCGCAGGACGCGTTCCGCGTCCCACTCCACGTGGCTGGTGCGCAGCAGGTAGGCCCCGGCCGCCGCGTCGGCCGCCGCGTGCTGCTGCTTGCGGCTGCAATGGACGGCCGCAGCCTTGCCCTGCTCCCCCGCGACCACCTCCACGCTGTACTGCGCCGACACCTTCCTGTACTGCTCGACCAGCCGTCCGACCTTGCGTTGCACCTTTTCCAACTGCTTCATGCAGCGTGGTTTCGACAGCCCCTCGTGCAGGGCCTGCAGGGCCCCCTCGAAGCGCTCCCGGTGCCGCTTGAGAATCGACTCAGCGGTCAGCAGACGGCCCTCGCTCAGCGCGTACACCCGCAATTCCGGCTCCCGCTTGGACTCTGTTTCTTCGGCACCCGGCTCTGCCTTCAGCGGCCAGGCCCGCACGCAGTAGCCGCTGCTGGTCTGCACCTCCGCTGTCGGCTCGCCCTCGGGGCGCTCCGGCTTGGCTTCCCGGCTGACGCAGAGCCAGTCCCACCCCTGCTGGCGCAGCCAGCGCACATTCTCCTCGCTGGCAATGCCGGCGTCCAGCACCACGGTCGGCCGCTGCGCCCCGGCTTCGCGGCCAGCGTCGAGCCGCTCCAGGATGGGCTGCAGCGTGCCCGGCTCGGACACGTTGCCGGCCAGGATCTCGCAGCGGCGGGGAAAGCCGGACCCGTCCAGGGCCAGCGCCAGGGAAACCAGCGGGCAGTCGTTGCGCTTCTGCTTGGAGCGACCGAACAGGCGCAGGGTGGCGTTCTCGCGGCCCGTGTAGTGAGTGTTCGACAGGTCGTAGAAGACGATGGTCTCGGGCAGGTCCAGCAATTCCCGTTCGCGCGCGAAAAGGCCGCTCTGGAGAGCTTCGCGCTGTTTCCAGAGCAGGTCGCAGATGCGGTACAGCTTGTTGAGCGAGACGCCCGTGGAGTGATCGAGGCCGAGCAGTTCGAGGGTGGTGCTGCTGTCGCGGAGCCAGCGGTGCGCTTCGCGCTCGGAGGAGGGATGCAGCATGCGGGCGAGGACGAGGGCGGTAGCGATGGAGGCATCGCGTGCGGAGGCACCGGCCTGGCGGAGCAGAGCGGGGAAGCGGAGTTGGTCGAGGGCGTGCAGGCAGAGGCGCTCGGCGCCGACGGAGCGGGAGTTGTCGTGGTCGAGGGTATCGAGGCGGACGGAGACAGGGCCGTTGTCGGAGTGGCCCTCGGGGGCGAAGCCGCGGGCGCGGAGACGGCGGACGAGGTCCTCGGCGGCAGCGAGGACCTCGTGGGGGACAGCGAACAGCGGGGCTTGTCCGCGCAGGATATCGTCGGCGAGGCGGGTGACGTCGGACCAGAGGGAGCGCGGGACGGCATAGTTGGTGCCGAGGTTGAGGAGGGTTTTCTGTTGGACCGAGGAGCCGGAGCGGACGGACTGGACGAGGCGGAAGCAGAAGCCGGGCTGGCCGCGGACGGAGTGGGTTTTGGTAGCGCGGATGAACACGGTGGGGGTGCCTATGCCGAGGGTGGCAGAGGCGGGCGGGAGAAGTCAAGGACAAATTGCAATCTAATTAATTACTTGGCACTACATCGAGCTAGACAACTCATAATCCAATAACAAATGAAACATATAGCGAATACACAACATCCGATCGACGAATAGTGGCGTGTTTCCGGCTACGGTCGACTCAGCGAAAAGCCCCAAGGCCGATCGTTTCCCGAGATTCTGGCGAACCAGGGCTAGCCAATCGGGAGATCTTGAGATTCCGGAATACGAGGCTCCTGGACCCTGTGGAACAATGGATATTCCGAGCCGTCGCTAGCCTGGTCAGTTCGGGATCCCGCCATGGACCAAGACCGTAGCAGCAGGCGGGCGGAGGCCAGTCAGGAACGAACGGAGGAGTCGCTCTGGAGGGCCGTTCCAGACGCAATCCGTGGCTCCGACGAAGACTACACTTCGATTCCCTTGACGCGAGCGATCGTGCTGCTCGCGGTCCCCATGATGCTCGAACTCGTCATGGAGTCAACCTTCGGGCTCGTCGACATCTATTTCGTCGGCAGACTGGGCTCAGCTGCGGTCGCGACGGTCGGCTTGACCGGGTCGCTGGTCATCCTCGTATTCGCGATCGTGATGGGTCTGTCGATGGGCACGACAGCGACGGTCGCGCGACGCATTGGCGAGGGGAATCCCGCCGCTGCCGGACTGGCGGCGTGGCAGGCCATCCTAGCGGGATTCTTCTGCGCCATTCCGATTAGCGTGTTCGGCGCGCTGCTAGCGCCGAAACTCCTCGGCTGGATGGGAGGCACGGAGGAGATCATCGCCGGGTCCAGCTACGCGTCAATGCTATTCGCCGGAGCGACCACGATCTTCCTGCTGTTCCTCAACAACGCCATTTTCCGGGCCGCCGGTGACGCGGCGGTGGCGATGCGTGCGCTCTGGCTCGCCAATCTAATCAACATCGTCTTGGACCCGTTACTGATCTTTGGCATCGGGCCCTTTCCGAGGCTGGGCCTTTTTGGAGCAGCCCTTGCGACAACGGTGGGACGCGGAACAGGCGTCGTCTACCAGCTGGTCATGTTGGTTCGCGGGAATGGACGCATTGAGCTGAATCGAGCATCGATGCGATGGGATCCGGAAGTGTTCTGGAGGCTCGTGCGTGTCTCCGGATCAGCAATGGTGCAGTACTTCGTCGGAATGGCAGCATGGCTGGGAGTCACCCGACTTATCGCCCTCTTCGGGCAGGCTGTGCTGGCGGGGTTCACCATCGCGCTCCGCCTGATCCATTTCGCGATCTTGCCCTCCTGGGGCGTCAGCAACGCCGCTGCCACACTGGTCGGGCAGAACCTGGGAGCTGGCAAGCCCGACCGCGCAGAGCGAGCGGTCTTGGGAACAGGTTTCGTGAACTTCGGGATGCTCTGCACGATCGCAGTCATTTTCTGGACATTTGCGAACCCCTTGATCCAAGTCTTTACTGCCGACACCGCTGTCATCGTCCGCGGCGTGGAGAGCCTCAAGATCCTGAGTTCCGGCTACGTCTTCTTCGGCTTCTCGATGGTATTCGGCCAGGCGTTCAACGGAGCCGGGGACACAGCCACGCCAGCGTGGATCAATTTCCTCTGTTATTGGTGCTGGCAGCTACCGCTGGGCTATTGGTTGGCGAAACCGATGGGACTTGGCGTGATGGGGGTGTACGGCTCGGTCGTGATAGCTGGCGCCACGTGGGCGATCGTAGGCTATATCCTGTTCCGACGGGGCACCTGGAAAGAGCATCGAGTCTGAGCATCGGCTGCTGCCGCTCCAGACTTCCGCGCAAAGCGTCGCCACCGGACGATCGGAATGGCCGCGGTGCAGGTGTCCTAGGTTTCCCCACTAAATACCTTTAAGTTCAGTAATTTATGGCCACAATTGAAATCGCTTACCATGGCGTGCCGACTAGATAGCAAACACTATACCAGCATTCTGTGCCGATTCTGGAATTACATCGGGATGGGCTATGCGCTCCAGAATCCAGCATGAAGTAGCAACAATGGCGACTGGTACAGATACCAGCGATGGACGCAAGCGCGGCTAGCGCTCGCATTCTGAGTAACGCAATCTTGCGTTGCCAAGCGGCTCGCGGGCAGGTGACGGCCGTGCCCCTGGGTTGTCGGAACTAGTCGCGCAGTCCGAATACAAACACGGCATTGCCGGATACGACAGCTATCCGCTGCTCGCCTCCGGCTGTGAATGTGATCGGCGAAGCAGCAACGGTCCCGCCGAGGTTGACCGACATGAGGTTCTTCCCTGAGAAAGAGTCCAGCACCAGCAGGTAGCCTTCCTTGCTTCCAGTGATCAACACGTCCCCAGCTGTCGAGAGGAGGCCGCTCTCGCCTACGCCGGTCATCGTGAACTCCCATTCCATGTCTCCGGTCGAAGGCGACAGTGCCCGGATCGCGCCGTAGCCTTGCTGCTCGGCATCGTCCTTCATGGTGTTGGGCCAGACACCGTGGGGCAGGCTGCCGACATAGCGGTTCCCGCGCGTGTAGAGCGGATCCCCCTTGTGGTACACGCTCGAGTACTCCCACGAGGAGACGTAGAACAACCCGGTTTTCTCACTGTACGCCGGAGAATACCAATTGGTGCCGCCTTGGACGGCAGGCCAAACCCGGACTCCCTCGCGTGTCGGCGCGGCCTCGGGGACCTTGATCGGGCGTCCGTTCTCATCCAGGCCCTTGGCCCAGGTCACCTTGACAAAGTTCTTGCCTTGAAGGAACTCCCCGGTCTCGCGGTCGAGCACATAGAAGAAGCCGTTGCGGTTCGCCCAGAGCATCAGCTTGCGCTGCCTTCCCTCCCATTCGCGATCCACAAGCACCGGAATCTGGACCGCGTCCCAATCCCACTCGTCATGCGGAGTGAACTGGAAGTACCAGACAAGCTTTCCAGTGTCGGGATTCAGGGCTACAACGGAATCGGTGTAGAGGTTGTCCCCCATCCGCACGTCGCCGTTCCAGTCGGGTGCGGGATTGCCGACTCCCCAGTACGTCAGGTTCAAGTCCGGATCGTACGAGCCGGTCAGCCAAATCGATCCGCCACCACGCTTCCAGGAGTCGCCTGACCAAGTCTCGTGCCCCGGTTCTCCCGGGCCCGGAATCGTGGTAAACCGCCAAAGCTCGTCGCCGCTGTCGGGATCTAGCGCGACGATGAATCCACGAATGCCGTACTCGCCGCCGGCGGAGCCGACGATCAGCTTGTCCTTCAGGACGAGCGGGGCGTGAGTGAGCGAATAGCCACCCGTGGGGTCAACGATCTGCCTGGTGAAGTTGACCGCGCCTGTCTTGGCATCCAACGCCACGAACTTCCCGTCGATCGTGCCCATGTACAGGGTCTCCCCCAGGATGGCGAGACCGCGGTTGACTCGTCCGCAACAGACGTTCACCTTGTCGTCGAGAACGTGCGTGTATTCCCAGAACTTCCTTCCGGTAATGGCATCGAGCGCAACAACGTCATTCGGCATCTGGACCGTGTAGATGACTCCGTCGACAACTAAGGGGGTCGCCTCGTATTTTTCGAGCGACTGTGCTTGGTAAACCCACTTCAGTTCCAGATCACCCACGTTCTCGCGGTTGATCTGGTCAAGAGGCGAATGGTGCTGGCTCATGTAGTTGCGGTTGTAGGTGAGCCAGTTGCCCGGCTCTTGATCCGCGTTAAGAATGCGCTCGTAGGTAACTTGCGCGCCGAGCTGGGCCGCCAGGAGCCCCACCAAGGCGGCAACGCGAATGACATCATTCCGTGGCATCGGCTGCTCCCTTCAGACGCAAGCTTGCGAGAAAGGCGACCAAGTTCTCGAAGTCGTCCCCTGTGATCTTGCCCTCGTACGGTGGCATGGCGGAAGACCGGTCGACCGCGTACTCGGCAAGATCCGCCTTGTTGAACGAGGCGAGATTGCCCCCAGCGTCAAGCAGTTGCACAGAGAACGTGTCCTCGTTCATGCGCATGCCGGAAACCACCTTCCCGTCCTTGGACTTGGCCTGAACCATCCAGTGCTGCGGCAACACGGACTCGTCCGGGTTGAGAATCGACGTCTGCAGATGAGCCAGCGAGCGCATCGCTCCAATGTCGCTTAGATCGGGGCCCATGCGACCACCCTCGCCTCGGATCCGATGGCATCCCGAGCAGGCGTTGGCCGCGAACACCTCCCTGCCCTTCCCGGCATCTCCTGAGGCCTGCTCGGAAGCTCTGCCCTGGCTAAGAGACCGCACGAAACCCACCAGTTGCCACATTTGGCGGCCGTTGAAGAAGATTCCCGGCATTTCCGTTCCGGGGATTCCCACCGAAATGGTGTTGAAGAGATTGCGGTCGGACGACCCGTGACGGAAAGCTCCGGTGGTCAAGTTCGCACCCCGCGCGCCCTCCCCATTGATCCCGTGACAGACGGCACAGTGGGACCGATACAGACGCCCCCCTGCCTCGACATCTTCCGCCGAGGTGAATGGGTTCCGAATCGTGTCGTCGGCGTGCTGGGCGGCGGCGGGGAGCACCGCCACTGCCACAGCGAGAAATAAGATTGTGTGTCTAGACTTCAAGACATCCCTCCCGGGCCACCTGCGATGTGACCGTCGCGAACATTCTAGCCAAGTACGCGGGCTGTAGCGCGATTCAATCGGACCAGAGACGCAGACAAACCAACGAATCCTTGTCGCGAGCGTACAGAAGACCGTTCGCGACGGCGGGAAACGCCCGGGTCTCGCCGGCCAAGATCTGCGCTCTGCCGAGCATTTCGAACTTCTCGCGGGAGGCAGCTACCAGCATCGCTTCGCCCGACTCAAGCAGGAGCAGCAAGCGATCACCGATTCGCGTGACGGACCCGGCCCGGATAGGGCTGTGTGACCAAAGCAACTCGCCCGTGGGTAAGTCCGCCGCGCGAAAGCTCTGCCCATGCTCCTGGCGGCCGTGGAATCCAAACAGCGTGCCGCCGTGCAGCACGCAGCTTGAGTAGTGATTGTCTATCACGCCTTCCCCGGACCAGACTTCCTCAACCTTGCGATTGCAAAGTCGCATCGCGATCGAACCCGTCCCATACGATGCCGAGAGGAAGACGATATCCCCCATGACGATGGGTGTCGCCGCATTGACCGAAGCATTGCTCCGCGCCCGCCACCGGCGCTCGTAGGCAACTTCTCCGTTCTCCGGATCAACGGCCGCCAAACCCTCCCGCGTGAAGAACACAGCCATCGTCTTGCCGTCCAGTCGCGCGGCAACTGGCGAGGCATAGCTGGCCTCGTGGTCCGTGGCCGTCCAAAAGGTCTCGCCAGTGGCTGCGTCGAACGCCACGATACCGGCGCCCTCCTGTCCACCGATGTTCGCCAGTACCATGCCATCGAGCACCAAGGGCGTCGAAGCCGCCCCGAAGAAGCCCTTTCGCACGCCGAATTCCCGATGCGTGTCCACCGCCCACACTTTCCGACCTGTTTCGAAGTCCAGACAATGCAGGACGCCTTGGGCACCGAAGGTGAAGACCTTGCCATTCGCAATCACAGGCGCGGCGCGGGGGCCGTTGTCGAAACCGAAATCGTCCCGGTACTTGGTCTCGTAGGAGAACTTCCAAACGCTCTCACCGTCGGCGGCCCGCAGGGCCTCGACAACTTCTTGGCCTCCAAGCCGGTGAAAGATCACCAGCTGCCCAGAAGCCACGACAGGCGCGCTGAACCCGGCCCCCACCGCCTTTTCCCAAACGAGCTCGGGCCCGGCTGCAGGGAACGTCGCGACCGTTGCCCGGCCCGGTACGACACCGTCCCTGGCGGGCCCTCGAAACTGGGGCCAATCCTGGCCCGCAGCTCCCGCCCCGAAAACGAGCAGCCCTGCAAGCAACGAGATCGATGTCTTCATTTGGAATGCCGCGTCCATGGTACTCCGGGCCCTGGAGACAAGACCCCGCTCGAGGAAGGCTTCCAGGAATTCAATCTTCCCGTACCGGATCCTAGATGCCAGCCCAGCGGTCGAGGTGCCCGTCCCCGACTCCCAGCAGGTCCATGAGCCGCCCGACCTGCTGGTCTACGATGTCGTCAACGCTCTTGGGATGGGTATAGAAAGCCGGCATGGGAGGTGCGATGACCGCGCCCATCTCCGCGAGCGCGGCCATGTTGCGAAGGTGGCCTAGGTGCAATGGAGTCTCCCGGACCGCAAGGACTAGGCGGCGCCTCTCCTTCAGGGCTACGTCCGCGGCACGAGTCAGGAGATTCGATGCCAGACCGCATGCAATCGCGGACATCGTATTGACGGAGCACGGCACGATGCCCATGGCGTCGAACAGGAAGGAACCGCTCGCGATGGTTGCGCCGATCCGCTCCACCCCGTGGAACTCGGTGACGAGCGAACGGAGATTGTCAAGCCTGCGACCGGTCTCTTGGTGCAGCGTCTTCTCCCCTGGCCGCGTAACCACGAGGTGGGTCTCGATGCCTTCGCAGGCTGCGAGCCGCTCCAGCAAGCGTACCCCGTATACCGCGCCGCTGGCCCCGCTGATTCCGATCACAATGCGTCGCAAGATGGATTCCCCCCTTATGGTGACAGACGCGCAAACGATTGGGCGAGCCTCCCATGTAAACTGAGAGCAAGCCTTGAGGCTTCGCTCATTCCATTCGCAATGGCCCGGAAAACCCTATATCTCGCTAGCCCTTACGGCTTTTCGGCACAACAGCGGACCGGCCCGCTGGCGGATCTGGTATCCGCGCTCGAAGAAGCCGGAGCCGATGTCTGGGAACCGTTCGAGAGGAACAATCAAATCGACCAGACAAAGGCTGGATGGGCCTACGACGTCGGCCAAGACGACCTCCGCGATGTCCGGGAAGCGGATGGGATTTTCGCGGTCGTCAACGGTTGCCCTCCCGACGAAGGCGTCATGGTCGAGCTCGGCATGGCAATCGCATGGGGAAAACCGACGTTTCTCTTCCGAGACGATTTCCGGCGCTGCACCGATTCGGAAGACTACCCGCTGAACCTGATGCTCTACACGGGCTTGCCGAAGCACGGCTGGGAGCGCTATTGGTTTACCCGAGTCGAGCAGATTGCCGACTCAGGAAAGGCGCTGGCGGGATGGCTCTGCGGGGATCAACTCCGATGCACCTGATTCTCTACGACGGTGTCTGCGGACTCTGCGGGCGGGCAATCGAGGCCGTGCGCCAGCTCGACAGGGCGGAGTTGTTCCAGTACGAGCCGTTGCAGAGTGCCACCGCAGAGCGCGAGCTCGGGAGGCATGGAATCAACCCAGACGGACTTGAGACGGCGTTCGTAGTTGCCCATCAGGGCACGCCCAAGGAGTCGGTGATCGACCGCTCAAGTGCGGTCCTGTTCGTCGCGGTGCGACTGGGCTGGCCGTGGAATGCTGCGGCCGTGTTGTGGTGCGTGCCGAAGCCGTTGCGCGATTGGTGCTACGACCGTGTTGCGCGGAACCGCCACTTGCTCGGTGGTGGGACCGACCAATGCGCGTTGCCCGGTCCGACCGCGGGGGGCGGATTCCAAGACACCGCAGCCACGACCTCGCCCGGGCCAGGGACCGAAAATCCCGTCTCATAGCCACACGGATAGCCTCACCGCCCCCATCCCAGCGAATGACCTCCGGATTGGGCCGGATACCGTTCTCATATCCTGCCGCGAATCTAGACGGCATGCTCAGCCCGGTGTACTACAGCCCAATCGGCTCGCTGCAATTCGCTATGTTGTTACGAACCCCGCCGCTGAGCTGAGGGCTGGGACCACACGCATGTTCCAAACACGAATCACGGAAATGTTCGGGATCGAGTATCCCATCATTCAGGGAGGGTTGATGTGGCTCGCGCGGGCGGAATTGGCGGCCGCGGTCGCGGAAGCCGGCGGCATCGGATTCATGACGGCCCTGTCGCACGACACCCCCGAGAAACTGCGCGCCGAAATCCGCAAGGTTCGCGAACTGACGGACAAGCCGTTCGGCATCAATCTGACGTTCCTGCCGTCGTTGCGGCCTCCCGACTTCCCGGCTTACGTCCAAGTTTGCATTGACGAGGGAATCCGGTTCATCGAGACCGCCGGGCGGAACCCCGAGGCCATCATGCCGACGCTCAACGCCGCCGGGATCCAGGTCATTCACAAATGCACATCCATCCGCCACGCGATCAAGGCTCAGAAGATCGGCTGCGCAGCCGTCAGCATCGATGGCTTCGAGTGCGCCGGCCATCCGGGGGAAGACGACGTGACCTCGCTCATCCTGATCCCTCTCGCAAAGGACACGATCGACATTCCAGTGGTGGCGTCCGGCGGCTTCGGTGACGGCCGGGGCCTCGTGGCTTCGCTGGCGCTGGGCGCGGACGGCATGAACATGGGCACTCGTTTCGTGGCAACAGTGGAGTGCCCGATCCACGACGCGGTCAAGCGCGCCCTGGTAAACGCGAGCGAGCGCGACACGAGGCTACTGATGCGATCGTTACGCAACACAGCCCGGTTCCTGGCCAATGACAACACCGAGAAAGTCCTCGAAATCGAGTCCCGCGGGAATGCAACGATTGACGACATCAAGCAGTACATGTCGGGCCTCGAAGGCAAGAAGATGATCGAAACAGGCGACTTGAACGAAGGGGTTTTCTCGAGCGGCCAAGTGATCGGGTTGATCCGCGACGTCCCGACCGTCCAAGAGCTCTTCGACCGCATTGTCGGAGAAGCGACGGCACTGATAACGCAGCAACTCCCCGGCATGGTACGAAACGGGGCGTTACGCCTCTGAGAGGGCTCTTCGCGGCCGCAGGGGGACTACGCTCGCCAGGGAAGCTGCCAAGCAATCGACTGTGCAAATCTCAGCCACGATCATCGCCCGGAACGAGGAGAACAATATCGGCCGCGCCATCGCTTCGCTGAGATTCTGCGACGAAATTGTGGTGATCGACTCGGGCTCGACTGACAGGACGGTGGAGATCGCAACATCCAGCGGAGCCGTGGTCGCTCGCAACGACTGGCCAGGATACGCGGCGCAGAAGAATTTCGCAGCCAATGCCGCAGCCCACGACTGGATTCTTTCCATTGACGCCGACGAAGAAGTCAGTCCAGAGCTGGCAGCGAGCATCCAGAGATTGCTGGAAGCAGGAACCCAGCACGTCGGCTTCGATTTCGCGCGCAAGGCGCGGTATTGCGGCCGCTGGATCACACACTCAGGCTGGTACCCTGACCGCAAGGTCCGGCTCTACCGGCGTGACACGGGGAGCTGGAAGGGAGACTTCGTTCACGAATCGGTCGTCATATCTGGGTCTGTCGGACATCTTGACGGCGATCTGCTGCATTACACTTGCGACACGCTGGAAGCCCATCGAGCGAATGTCGAGCGCTACACCGACCTCGCGGCTCAAGAAATCCATTCGGCTGGCAGGAAACCGCCCGTATGGCGGGTCTTGCTGGGACCGCCGTATGCGTTCGTCAAGTCATACTTGCTCCAGTTGGGCTTGCTCGACGGAGCCGCTGGACTCACCATTGCTCGCATGGCCGCTTGGTACGTCTATCTGAAGTATTCCAAGGCCCGGCGACTGGCCAGCAGGTAGCGGATGCGCATCCTTCACCTTGATACCGGCCGCGAAATGCGGGGCGGCCAATACCAGGTGCTGCTCTTGCACGATGCCCTGGCTGAGGTGGGCTGCGAGCAAGCACTCCTTGCGGGCGAGGCAATCCGATCCAGGCGTGAATTCAGACCGCCGTCGGCGCGGTGCATCAGGCAACTCGCGGGTCACTGCGACTTGATCCATGCACATGACGCCAATGCCCACTCGCTAGCCCTGCTCTACGGGCGCGGGAAGCCGCTGGTTGTCGCCCGTCGGGTCGCCTTCCCGATTCGCCGGAACCCGGTTTCGCATTGGAAGTACCGTCGAGCATCCCACTTCATTGCGATCTCCGAATTCGTTTCCTCGGTGCTGCAGAGCGGTGGAGTGCCTGTCGGAAAGATCAGCGTCGTACATGACGCGGCTCCCAAGGAGCACTCCAGTTCCGTTCCCGGGGGGGGGCCGAACAGAAGCGATCGGCAAGCGGCCATCCGCTTTCGAGTCGTGGCACCGAACTTGAAAGATCCGCTCAAGGGCCGAGACCTGGCAGTGGCTGCCTGCCAGTTGGCCAACGTCGACCTGTGCCTATCGGATGATCTGGTCAGAGACTTGAATGTCGCCGAGGCACTCCTCTATCTTTCCAGGTCAGAGGGGCTGGGGTCGGCGATTCTACTCGCCATGACGCGCGGGCTGCCCACCATTGCAAGCCGTGTGGGAGGCATCCCGGAGGTCGTGACTGACGGCGTGACCGGCTTGCTCGTGGACAACGATCCGGCAGCGATCGCTTCCGCTTTGGAGCAACTCAGAGACAACATTCCGCTTCGCAAGAGAATGGCTTTGGCAGCCGTGGCGCGGGTCCAAAAGGAATTCAGCCCGGACAGGATGGCCGCTCGGACCTTGGACGTCTACCGACGCGTGCTCGGCATCTCAAGCAAGGAGCATTGCTCCGAGGATCAAAGATGACCGCGCTGGCATTCGCTTTCGGGCTCGTGGTGGGCAGCTTCCTGAATGTCTGCATTCACCGGTGGCCGCGTGACCAGTCCGTCATTTCCCCTCGGTCACGCTGCACTAGCTGCTCCGTGGGGATCGCCTGGTACGACAACATCCCATTGCTGAGCTACATCCTGCTGCGCGGCCGCTGCCGGATGTGCGATCAACCGATCCCGTGGCGCTACCCGCTGGTCGAATTCCTGACAGCCTCGACATATGCACTCGTGGTGGTGGCTCACGGATCCGGCCCCGAGGCAGCAAGAGCGGCGCTACTCGCGTCCATGTTGATCGTGCTGTTCTTTACTGACCTTGAGCACATGATCCTGCCTGACCAAGTGACAGTCGGCGGAATATTCGTGGGAATCGCCTTCAGCACGGTCACGCCCCTACCCAGCGGTGTTGCGGATGTGGGCTACTTGATTGCCGATTCATACCCGCCCGCATGGCTGCTGTCGTTGACTGAGTCGGTCTCAGGAGCGATTCTGTTCGGTGGCATCCTGCTCTTGATCCGCGGGGCTTACTACCGCCTACGCGGAATCGATGGTCTCGGACTCGGTGACGTAAAGCTGATGGCGATGATCAGCGCCTTCCAAGGCACTTCAGAAACGCTGCTAGTCTTGCTACTCGGATGCCTTCTAGCTACAGTCGTCGGCAGCATGTCGGTGGCACTAAAGAGGACGGACTGGCGTACACCCTTGCCATTCGGCAGCTACCTTTCGGGTGCAGCCCTGGTAACGATCTTCGCCGGTGACGCTATCCTGAACCGTTACTGGGAGTTCGTGCTCGGATGAAACTTGGAGCTATTGCCAAAGCCCTCGATTGCCGGATCGAGGGCAATCCCGACTTGGAGATCACGGGCGTCGCCGGCCTGGAAGATGCCGGTCCGACGGAACTCACGTTCCTGTCGAACCCCCGCTATGCCGCGATGGTCGCCACGACGAGGGCCGCTGCCTTGCTAACGGAAGCGCCACTCGAGGCTCCGGACCTAGCCATCCTGCTCTCCTCCGATCCCTACCTGGACTTTGCGCGGGCTCTCGAACTCTTCCACCCCGATACCCGCCGCGAACCGGGAATCCATCCCACCGCTGTTGTCGCTCCGTCCGCGCGCCTAGGAGCCGGAGCCTCTGTCGCGCCCTATGTGGTGATCGAGAAGGATGCGGAAATCGGGGCCAATGCTGTGCTCCACCCCCACGTCGTCATCGAGCGCGACTCTCGTATCGGGGACAACTTCACAGCACATTGCGGCGTAACCGTCTGCCACGGTTCTCGAATCGGGGACCGGGTGGTGCTGCATCAACGAGTGACCGTCGGGTCCGACGGGTTCGGTTTCGCCCGCCGAGCGGACGGCTCTCACAAGAAGATCCCCCAAACGGGCAGGGTTGTGATCGGCGACGATGTCGAGATCCAAGCGGGCTCCTGCATCGATAGGGCGGCGGTCGGCGAGACCCGTATCGGAAACGGCACGATCATCGACAATCTCGTGCAGATCGGGCACGCTGTCAAGATCGGGCAAAACACTGTACTTTGTGCACAAGTCGGAATTGCTGGGAGTACAACCATCGGAGCGGATTGCATCCTGGCGGGCCAAGCCGGTGTCATTAACCACCTTGCCATTGGCAATGGCGTCATCATTACCGCCCAGTCCGGCGTAGGTCACGACCTGCCGGACCGAGCGAAGGTGTCAGGTTCGCCGGCGTTTGACAATCGGCGGTGGCTACGCTCGACAGCCGTGTATGGCCGGCTGCCAGAGATCGACAGGGAGGTCCGCAAGCTTCGGAAGCGAATCGATGAAATCGAAGGAGATTCTTGAATGATTGGCTCCAAACCATTCGGCAGAAGTGACATACGGTGGACCATCGCCAGTCAGGAATCATCGCTGGGGCAGGACGCTACAGCCGACGTCCTCGTAAAACAGTTCTGATTCTGCGTCGAACTTGCAGTAGTTTCGAGGCTTCGAGCGTTGCCGGAATGCCGGAGTGCCTCGATTGTCGACTAGCGGCTACGACGGCAAGAGCAGCAAGCACGACTCGCCATCAAGCTTGACCTCGCCAAAGAAAACCCTGCCCCCCCTGTGCACGCCGAAGTCGTCAGGAATGTCGGCTGCTTCCAAGGCACTCATCGTGTGCAGCGAGGCTCTGTCGATACAGACCAGAAGTGCGATGCGATTCTGGGGGGTGCGTGCACTTGACAATCGATGAACGGACCCACACCTCTCGGACCCGTTACGTCGAACACCTCGGCTAGGCTGAACTTCAGTAAGCGTTCGGGCGGGCCGTGAAAGGCGGCCGTGGAGCTACCGATTGAGGATAGCTTTCCAGTCCGGGCAGAGGGGTTTGACGAAGACGTTTTTGACGGGCTGGTTGTACTCGTGACGAGTATCGAGTTTGCCGCGGCCCTGCGTCTGGCCCAGATGGATCCAGTTGGCGGCGCGATAGCAGGTGCCCTGGAAGCGCGGCGTTTCGCAGAACGTTTCCAGCAGAACGGGACGAATGCCGTAGCGTTGGTGCCAGTCGTGGGGGAGTTGTCGCTGGAGGCAGGCGAGCAGGTGGGACGCCAGCGACGGGAGGCGGATCCAGGGCAGGATGAGATAGCGGGCGTGATTGACGACCAGGGGCAGGTTGCGCTGGCGGGTGGGCGGATCCCAGCCCACGAAACGGTCCCGAGGGGCCGTTTTCCAGGCCGCGGCGCCGAAGCCGAGCAGGGCCAGCAGGAGGCCGTCGGCGGCGTGCACGAAGTAGCGCAACTGAGCACCGGGCAGGGGCTTGTAGCCGAGGTAGTGGTAGCGCTCGACGAACTCGTTCCAGAGACGGCTGCGGGGGTCGGAGGGGCGCAGCAGGCTGAGGCGCAGGGGACGGGCTTGGGCCAGCGAGGCGGGCAGGGGCGCGAGGGGCGGCGGATCGGTCCGCGGGGAAGGCGCGAGCGGGCGCAGACGCGGTTTCGTCGTCAAGGGCGGGGGCAGGGTCAGCAGTCCGTCGCGCTGCATGCGCAGCAGGGCCACGCGCGCGCTCATCTCCTTGAGGCCGCCGTCGGGTTTGCGCCAGTCCAGCGCCGCGCAGACCGCTTGCGATAGTTGCGTGCGGGACAGGGGTGGGTCCGTGTGCGCAATCAGGGCGCGGATCCGCTCCAGTGCGGCCGGGGGGAAGTCCCGGCCGCACTAGCGCAGCGCGCCGCTCACGGGTCCGGCCCTGCCTCCGAACACCGCCAAGGTGCCCGCAGGGCCTGGAACCGCTCCGCGGACAGGCCCCACGGCAGCCAGGCCCACGGATCCACCACGACCACTCCCCGTCCGATCCCCGCACACTCGCGCAGGAACGCCTCCAGCCACCGCCACAGGTCGATGCCGGCCATGTCCAGCGTGGCGAACACCGACAGCAGCACGCCCTGCAGGGCCGCGCCGTCCTCACTGTGCGAGCCGTAGCTGAGCTTGCGCCCGATCACCGGTCGCCGCAGGGCTCGCTCCACGACATTGTTGTCCATGGGCACGAACGCCTTCGTCACAAACACCAACAGGCCCGCGCGGTGCCGCAACAAGGATTGCAGCGGTGCCAGCCGCGGGTCCGGACAAGCCCTGGCCGACTCCTGCTGCGCCGCCTTGGTCCGTGTCGCCACCTCCCGCTCGGCGTGCTCGAACAGTGCGGCGCACTCCGCTGCCAGTCGCTGCTGGGCCGCCCGGAACGCCTCGGACTGTCCTTCCAGACCGCTCTGTGGATCCCATTGCGCCAGCCGTTCGGCGTTGCGTCGGTACAGCGTCCCGATCCGCTCCAGGATCCCGTCCACCCACTCCTGCAGGTCCGGCCGCTTGCGCCCCAGCGTGACAAAATCTCTCCTGGCGTGGGCCCAGCATACGGAGAGTTCGAACTGCTCCGGGTGCTCCCGCGCCAACTTGACATACGCCGAGTAGCGATCACAGTCGCGGTAGCCCGCCGGTTACCCGACGGGCCCCGCCGTCACGGTAGGGCCGCCGGTTACCCGACGCCCCCCGTACAGAATCCGTGCATGCCCGGTAGGGCACACGGCTCTTGCCTTGGGTGGTTGACGGCGAACCGTCTGTCCGGCCACGGGTGTCGGATGGTGACGTTCGGCCATAAGAGCTCGGTCATCCGCTCCATCCTCTTCCACGCAAATCGGTCGCGTTGGGAGCGACGGCGCAGGGCCGCCAGCCACATCCGCTTCAGTCGGCGCACGAATCCTCGCAGCCACCGGCTGCTCCCGGGCACGGCGTAGTAGTTCAGCCATCCATTCAGGACTTGGCCAAGCCACCTGCCGACTTCCCACCGGTCGTGGTGCCAACGCTTCCGCAGCACCTCCCTGATTCGCTTCAGAGTGCGGCTCATCCGCTTCGCTATCGGCTTGCGCCCTAGCCGGAACCTCCCGCTCTTCGTGGTCGTCACATAGTGCGTGAATCCCAGGAAGTCAAAGGTCTCCGGCTTGCCCTGCCCGCGGCGCTCCCGGTTCGCTGCTGCGAACCTTCCGAACTCCACCAGCCGGGTCTTCTCCGGGTGCAAATCCAATCCGAATTCGGCGAGTCTCTCCTTCAGGTCCTCAAGGAATCGCTCCGCGTCCTCCTTGCTCTGGAATCCGACCACGAAATCGTCCGCATAACGCACGATGACCGCTTCGCCTCCGGGCACGTTCGGGCGCCACCTGCGCTGGAACCACAGGTCCAGCACGTAGTGCAGGAAGACGTTTGCCAGCACGGGCGAGACATTCGCGCCTTGCGGCGTGCCGTCGCGGTAGCCCGCCGGTTACCCGACGGGCCCCGCACAGATCCGGACGTGCGCGCTAACGCATCCGGCTCCTCGCTCCGGTTGTGACGGCACCCCTCTGGAACTGCCGTGCCGCTCCGTTCCGGTCCAGCATCTAACCCACCTAGGGGCTTCCCGACTCTGTGTTCGGAGCCTGGCCTTTCCTTCGCGTCTCCCGTTGCGCCCGGCCCTTCGCTCCGCCAGCTCCGCCACGTGGCACCCACGCTTTGTTCGCTGGTTTCATCACTACTATGGCCGAGTCCGACTCCTCCCCGCCGTTCATCCTCTGATCGGCTCCTGCCTTCGCTTCGGCGACCACGGCGCAACGCGTCGTGGTAACGGGGAGGGATCCCAGGTCCCGGCTTCGATCGTACATGCGTGCTTGGGTTCTTGGACGCCGCGGAGCCCTCCCGAACCTCACCAGAGCGGTCCGAGCGGTTTTGCCTTCGACTGAGTAGACGGTCTCGGCACTCCGAATCACAACAATTTCGTCGCTCAATAGCCCTACCCACATGCACCCCTGCCGACGCTTCGCCCGCCCCCTCACGGGAACGACCGCACGGCTCGGGGAATGACATGGTCTGGTTATTACCTTTGCCATAGAGGACTTCCACCTCCTGATCTTGGCCAGTTAGCCTGGCGCACCAGCCCCGTGTCCGTCCACTTCCCGTCCTGCATCACGCCCGCGTCCAGCCAGCTCTCGATGTCGGGTAGGGCACTGGCGCGCGCACCCTTAGGCGGAGGATTTCCAGCCCTGCCCTTTCGGTTGCAGGGTGGGTTCTCAGTTCCGCCATCGGCCACGTTTCCAGCCGCCCTCCCTAAAATCCGTACGTCGGGTTTTCCCACGGTACGGCTTCAAGCAGCAGGCACCTTGCAGTTCGGCACGGAGCTTTCCGCAGCACCGCCGAGGTTAAGGCTGATCCGGCCATGCCCCCGCACGCTTCCCGCGTTCTCTCCGTCCTTCGACGACCCGGCCCGCCGCAGGGGTACGCCGCCACGGTGTGCGGCACCCCCCCGGCGGCCTCGCCGCCACCTGTGCCCAGAGGTCCTCGCTCCGTCCGGGTTATGTTGTCCCGGACTTCCTCGCTTACCGACCTCATCCGCCAGTCAGGAGAACTCCCGGCCATTTCCCGGCATCCGCCGGTTATAGGCCCAGGTCCTTGACATTCATTGGATCATCCTGTCTGTCCTCCTCACCTTCCGGACTTCGACTTTCGCTGCTGTTCTCTCCAGGATTGCCGCCTTCAATACGCCGGGGGACCCGGTCCGTGCACCTCTCAGTTGCTTCCGTACCGGCACTGGCCATCGGGTAAGACTGACACCCTTGGCATCTCCAAAACTCCGCTTCAATCAGCTTCATGCGGCAGATGATTTTCGGCGCTTGATCCGTTCGCTCTCGCTACGGCCCTCCTGGTTGCTCGCCCCCCGGGCTGACCAGACCTCCGCGACCTAGGGCCGCGTGGCCTCCCAGGGCTTTTACTTCCGGGCTTTCAGGTCACCGGGTCACCCCGAGTGCCTGCCGGATATGACTACGGCGCCAAACTGAGAATTGCGCCGGCGGGACTTCCACCCGCTAGAACAGCAGCTAGTCTCGCTGCACCAGCCCGATCACCCTCCGGTCTCCTATCCGATGCTCGAGGAAGCGGACTAGCCAGCCCCTCTCGATCGCGTCAAAGTACCCTCGAATGTCGGCATCCACGATCCAACTGACCTTGCGCCGCTCTATCCCGTAGGCCAGCGCGTCGAGCGCCTCATGCGCCCCCCGCCCCGGTCGGAACCCGTAGCTGCACCCTTGGAACTCCGCCTCGTAGATCGGCGTCAGGATGCAGTCCACCATCGCTTTCTGCAGGATCTTGTCCTCCAGTGCCGCGATGCCGAGCGGTCGCTTGCCCCCGTCCGGCTTGGGTATCTCTACCCGCCGGACCGGTTGCGCCCGGTACGTTCCCGCATGCACTCGGTCGTGCAGGTCCAGCAGTCGCTCTTCCAGCCCGTCCTTGTACTCGTCCCACCTCATCCGGTCCACTCCCGCTGCCGCTTCCTGTCTCAAACCGAGATAGGATTCGTGCAGTGTGTCCACGTTGATGTGATGCAGTAACGCCGTGAGTCGCTCCTCAGAGTCCCTCGTTACAGCTCTCCGTATGCGGTCCGCTGTCTGCCTCACAGTTGCCCGGCCCCGAGTCCGGCCCGTGCGGCCGCTTCCCGCCTTTCCCTTGGCTGCACCCCTTCGCTCCACGCGCTCCGCCGCGGGTTGCCCCGCCTTGTTCGCTCGCTTCGGCACTAATATGGGTGCATCCGACTTCTTCATTGCGTGCATCGTTGGCTTCGGTTTTCTCCTTCCCTTCGCGGCCCCGGTCAACCTCCGGGGCGCAATGAAGATCTCCCAGGTCCCGGCGGAAGGCGTACCTGCGTGCATGGGTTCACGGACACCGCGGAGCCCGACCGTCCCTCGCCATAGCGGAACGTCCGGTGTTGCCTTCGTCCGATCTGAAAAACTCGGCACTCCGAACCATCGTCTTTTCGGTGCTCATTAGCCCCGCCCACAGGCACCGCTACCGACGCTTCGCCGACGCCCTCACGGACGCCGCCGCACGGCTCGCGGAGACCTGTGATTGGTTTCACCTTCATGTCAGGAGACTCTCACTCCCTACCTTCCGTCCAGTTAGCCTGGCGCTCGTCACGGTAGGGCCGCCGGTTACCCGACGCCCCCCGTACAGAATCCGTGCATGCCCGGTAGGGCACACGGCTCTTGCCTTGGGTGGTTGACGGCGAACCGTCTGTCCGGCCACGGGTGTCGGATGGTGACGTTCGGCCATAAGAGCTCGGTCATCCGCTCCATCCTCTTCCACGCAAATCGGTCGCGTTGGGAGCGACGGCGCAGGGCCGCCAGCCACATCCGCTTCAGTCGGCGCACGAATCCTCGCAGCCACCGGCTGCTCCCGGGCACGGCGTAGTAGTTCAGCCATCCATTCAGGACTTGGCCAAGCCACCTGCCGACTTCCCACCGGTCGTGGTGCCAACGCTTCCGCAGCACCTCCCTGATTCGCTTCAGAGTGCGGCTCATCCGCTTCGCTATCGGCTTGCGCCCTAGCCGGAACCTCCCGCTCTTCGTGGTCGTCACATAGTGCGTGAATCCCAGGAAGTCAAAGGTCTCCGGCTTGCCCTGCCCGCGGCGCTCCCGGTTCGCTGCTGCGAACCTTCCGAACTCCACCAGCCGGGTCTTCTCCGGGTGCAAATCCAATCCGAATTCGGCGAGTCTCTCCTTCAGGTCCTCAAGGAATCGCTCCGCGTCCTCCTTGCTCTGGAATCCGACCACGAAATCGTCCGCATAACGCACGATGACCGCTTCGCCTCCGGGCACGTTCGGGCGCCACCTGCGCTGGAACCACAGGTCCAGCACGTAGTGCAGGAAGACGTTTGCCAGCACGGGCGAGACATTCGCGCCTTGCGGCGTGCCCAGCCCCGTGTCCGTCCACTTCCCGTCCTGCATCACGCCCGCGTCCAGCCAGCTCTCGATGTCGGGTAGGGCACTGGCGCGCGCACCCTTAGGCGGAGGATTTCCAGCCCTGCCCTTTCGGTTGCAGGGTGGGTTCTCAGTTCCGCCATCGGCCACGTTTCCAGCCGCCCTCCCTAAAATCCGTACGTCGGGTTTTCCCACGGTACGGCTTCAAGCAGCAGGCACCTTGCAGTTCGGCACGGAGCTTTCCGCAGCACCGCCGAGGTTAAGGCTGATCCGGCCATGCCCCCGCACGCTTCCCGCGTTCTCTCCGTCCTTCGACGACCCGGCCCGCCGCAGGGGTACGCCGCCACGGTGTGCGGCACCCCCCCGGCGGCCTCGCCGCCACCTGTGCCCAGAGGTCCTCGCTCCGTCCGGGTTATGTTGTCCCGGACTTCCTCGCTTACCGACCTCATCCGCCAGTCAGGAGAACTCCCGGCCATTTCCCGGCATCCGCCGGTTATAGGCCCAGGTCCTTGACATTCATTGGATCATCCTGTCTGTCCTCCTCACCTTCCGGACTTTCGCTGCTGTTCTCTCCAGGATTGCCGCCTTCAATACGCCGGGGGACCCGGTCCGTGCACCTCTCAGTTGCTTCCGTACCGGCACTGGCCATCGGGTAAGACTGACACCCTTGGCATCTCCAAAACTCCGCTTCAATCAGCTTCATGCGGCAGATGATTTTCGGCGCTTGATCCGTTCGCTCTCGCTACGGCCCTCCTGGTTGCTCGCCCCCCGGGCTGACCAGACCTCCGCGACCTAGGGCCGCGTGGCCTCCCAGGGCTTTTACTTCCGGGCTTTCAGGTCACCGGGTCACCCCGAGTGCCTGCCGGATATGACTACGGCGCCAAACTGAGAATTGCGCCGGCGGGACTTCCACCCGCTAGAACAGCAGCTAGTCTCGCTGCACCAGCCCGATCACCCTCCGGTCTCCTATCCGATGCTCGAGGAAGCGGACTAGCCAGCCCCTCTCGATCGCGTCAAAGTACCCTCGAATGTCGGCATCCACGATCCAACTGACCTTGCGCCGCTCTATCCCGTAGGCCAGCGCGTCGAGCGCCTCATGCGCCCCCCGCCCCGGTCGGAACCCGTAGCTGCACCCTTGGAACTCCGCCTCGTAGATCGGCGTCAGGATGCAGTCCACCATCGCTTTCTGCAGGATCTTGTCCTCCAGTGCCGCGATGCCGAGCGGTCGCTTGCCCCCGTCCGGCTTGGGTATCTCTACCCGCCGGACCGGTTGCGCCCGGTACGTTCCCGCATGCACTCGGTCGTGCAGGTCCAGCAGTCGCTCTTCCAGCCCGTCCTTGTACTCGTCCCACCTCATCCGGTCCACTCCCGCTGCCGCTTCCTGTCTCAAACCGAGATAGGATTCGTGCAGTGTGTCCACGTTGATGTGATGCAGTAACGCCGTGAGTCGCTCCTCAGAGTCCCTCGTTACAGCTCTCCGTATGCGGTCCGCTGTCTGCCTCACAGTTGCCCGGCCCCGAGTCCGGCCCGTGCGGCCGCTTCCCGCCTTTCCCTTGGCTGCACCCCTTCGCTCCACGCGCTCCGCCGCGGGTTGCCCCGCCTTGTTCGCTCGCTTCGGCACTAATATGGGTGCATCCGACTTCTTCATTGCGTGCATCGTTGGCTTCGGTTTTCTCCTTCCCTTCGCGGCCCCGGTCAACCTCCGGGGCGCAATGAAGATCTCCCAGGTCCCGGCGGAAGGCGTACCTGCGTGCATGGGTTCACGGACACCGCGGAGCCCGACCGTCCCTCGCCATAGCGGAACGTCCGGTGTTGCCTTCGTCCGATCTGAAAAACTCGGCACTCCGAACCATCGTCTTTTCGGTGCTCATTAGCCCCGCCCACAGGCACCGCTACCGACGCTTCGCCGACGCCCTCACGGACGCCGCCGCACGGCTCGCGGAGACCTGTGATTGGTTTCACCTTCATGTCAGGAGACTCTCACTCCCTACCTTCCGTCCAGTTAGCCTGGCGCTCCAGATCCGGACGTGCGCGCTAACGCATCCGGCTCCTCGCTCCGGTTATGACGGCACCCCTCTGGAACTGCCGTGCCGCTCCGTTCCGGTCCAGCATCTAACCCACCTAGGGGCTTCCCGACTCTGTGTTCGGAGCCTGGCCTTTCCTTCGCGTCTCCCGTTGCGCCCGGCCCTTCGCTCCGCCAACTCCGCCACGTGGCACTCCACGCTTTGTTCGCTGGTTTCATCACTACTATGGCCGAGTCCGACTCCTCCCCGCCGTTCATCCTCCGATCGGCTCCTGCCTTCGCTTCGGCGACCACGGCGCAACGCGCCGTGGTAACGGGGAGGGATCCCAAGTCCCGGGTTTGTACATACATGCGTGCCTGGGTTCTCTGACACCGCGGAGCCCTCCCGGACCTCACCGAATCGGTCCGAGCAGTTTTGCCTTCGACCCTGATGACGGCCTCGGCACTCCGAATTAAGTGTATTTCGTTGCTCATTAGCCCTGCCCACATGCGCCCCTGCCGACGCTTCGCCCGTTCCCTCGCGGGAACGACCGCACGGCTCGGGGAGCGGTATGGATTGGTTACTTCCTTTACCACAGAGGACTTGCACCTCCCGTACGCGCCCAGTTAGCTTGGCGCACCACCAGCACCACCTTCCATCGCAGCCCCAGCCTGCCGAACAGTTCCGCGGCCGCCGCGGCACTCCGCGACGGATCCACCCGGAACCGCACGGCGTCCCCGGTCAGGCAGGCCCACAACCAGCAACGCGGGTTCTGCCCTTGCTCCGCCCGCACAGGCACCACCCACGAGGTCTCGTCCCCGTGCACCAGTCGCGTCTGCTCCTGGTGCGCTGCGATCGCCGCTTCCAGCGGCTCGAACCAGGTCAGGAAATCCCGCCCATGCCCCAGCAGCGTGCCCGCCGGCAGACGCACCCCGCGTTCGCCCCACTCCCGCTCGAACGCCCGCACCGGGTGCCGCTGCCAATACACTTGCAGCAGAAACGCCACCCACACGCTCAGTCCGTAACTCGTGCCGCGGAACAGCGTGGGCTCCAGCGGCGCGATCACTGCGGGCACTGGGTGGCCCTGCCGCTGCGCGCACCCGCACCCCGCCCGGAAGCGGGGCCGCCGGGTCCGTCTCACATACCCCCGGACCTCGACCTCGATCCATGCGCTGATCTCCGCGCCGTTGCGGGCGTAGGGCTCCCCGCAGTCCGCACAATAGCAACAGTCCGCCTGCGGCTCGAGCCACTCCTCCTGCACCGCTAGACCGGACCGCTCTACCCGTGCATGCGGGACGGCTCCGCGTTGCCCCCCTCACTGCCGCTCTGGCGCTTCTCGCTCCGCTTCCCGAACGGGGACTGCAACAGATCCTGGTTGCGCTGCTTCAGGCCCGCATTCTCCTGCTCCAACTCCTGGATCCGCTCGTGCTGCTGCTCGATCCTCTGCTGCGCAGCCGCCAGCTTCTGCTGCGCTTCCCCGCAGCGCATCTGCCACTGCTCGATGCGCTCCTTCGCCCGCTTGTGCTGGCTCTGCCAGTAATGCCACTGGCGCTTCGCCTCCACCATCTGCCACGACAACGGCCGCTCCCGCTCCAACTGGCACTGGACCGGCATCCCTGCCGGCTGCGCTGGCAGCTGCCTTTCCGCCTCCACATCCGCTAGGCTGCCATAAACACATTTCTTGTGTCCCGCGTTTTATGCAAGTTTTTTTGCCGCCCTCCCCACCGGCTTTCACCCTCCTCAATTCACGGCCCGCCCGAACGCTTACGAACTTCACGACTGTCGGATGGGTGTGCCCGGCCCATAAGTCTTTTTGTTAGAACGTGTTATTGACTTCTGATGGGCCTCTGTTCCTGTATTTATGTTTCCATGTATATTTCCGCTTGACAGGTATTTTCATCTTCCTGTAGAATCATTTATCAATAGTATTGTTTCCATGTAGGACCCCATGGCCTTCTACGTCGAATCCATCCCCAACCGCAACAGCCCCCCAGCCGTCCTCCTCCGCCAGGCCTGGCGCGATGGCAAGCGCATCCGCCGCAAGACGATCGCCAACCTCTCCAAATTGCCCCCCGCTTCCATCGCCGGCATTCGCACCCTGCTCAAGGGCGGCGTCGCCTTCCCCCGTCTCGACCAGGCCGTCAAGATCCGCCGCTCCCTCCCCCACGGCCATGTCGCCGCTGTCCTCGGCCTCTGCCTCCAGCTCGGCCTCCCCCGCATCCTCCACCGCGCCCCCTCCCGCTCCCGCGACCTCGCTCTCGCCGCCATCGCCGCCCGTCTGCTCCGCCCCGCCTCCAAGCTCGCCACCGCCCGCAGCCTCGCCCCCGACTGCAACTCCTCTTCCCTCGGCTCCCTGCTCGCCCTCGGCCCCGTCTCCGGCAACGAACTGCTCGCCATGCTCGACTGGCTGCGCCAGCGCCAGCCCTGGATCCAGCGCAGCCTCGCCCGCCGCCACCTCCAGGACGGCACCCTCATCCTCTACGACGTCTCCTCGTCGTACTTCGAAGGCCACTGCTGCCCCCTGGCCGCCTTCGGCTACAACCGCGACGGTAAGCAGGGCCAGCGCCAGATCGTCTGCGGCCTGCTGTGCGCCGCCGACGGCTGCCCCGTGGCCGTCGAGGTGTTTGCCGGCAACACCGCCGATCCCACCACCGTCAGTACCCAGGTGCACGCGATCCGCGAGCACTTCGGCATCTCGCGCGTCACCCTCGCCGGGGATCGCGGCATGCTCACCACCGCCCGCATCCGCAAGGATCTCGGACCGGCCGGCCTGGACTGGATCGCGGCTCTGAAGAGCAGCGACATCCGCCCGTTGCTCAAGCAGCCCAAGCCCCCTGCCGGGCAATGGCATTCGGTAGCCTGTTGCGCGAGTGGAAGCCCCGAGCGAGTAATGTAAGTTGCGGATTCCAAGGATGTTGACATCCCGGCAAACTTTTTCCGCGCAAGGGCTTGACTTTTTCGCCCGAATCTGCCAGCTTAGTTTCGGATGACTCCTAGCCCCGCCATCGACCCCCGCATCCAGAACCTGAAAGCGACCACCTTCCTCGGCAAGCGCCTCACCCGCCGCCAGATCGCCGACATCCAGGAAACCGTCGGCCGCTTCCCCCAACTCAGCCGCGCCGAACTCGGCCACACCATCTGCGAGCATCTCGGCTGGCACGCGCCCAACGGCAACAACAGCATCCAGCTGGCCCTCCGCGTGCTCGAGACCCTCGAGCAACTCGAGATCCTCACCCTGCCACCCAAGCGGCGGGCGCGGCCCGCAGAGGCCCGTCGGGACTGCGGCCCGCTCGGATCCCCAGCCGCCGGTTGCGGAGCCGCTGGCTGCGCTGCGGCCGCTGCGGCTGGAACTGGCCGAGAACCCGGAAACGGTCGCGGAGTGGAACGAGTGGGTCCAGCGCCACCACTACCTCGGCTACCGCCAGCCATTCGGCGCGCACCTGCGCTATTTCCTGCGCGACTGCCAGGGGCGCCTGCTGGGCTGCCTGCTGTTCGACTTCGCGGCCCGCGACCTGGCCTGCCGGGACCGGCGCATCGGCTGGCAGGGCCAAGCGCACCGCAAGCACCTGCGGCTGGTGGTGCGGAACTCGAGATTCTTGCTGCTGCCCTGGGTGCAGGTAAAGAATCTGGCCTCGCATGCGCTGGGGCTGGCGCTGCGGCAGCTGCCCGGGGACTGGCGGCGGAAGCATGGCTACCGGCCGGCTTTGGTCGAATCGTATGTGGACCCGGAGCGGCACCGGGGGACCTGCTACCAGGCGTCGAATTGGGAGCGGGTGGGGCAGACGCGCGGCCGCAAGGCGAAGGGCGACCAGCCGGCCAAATCGCCGAAGGACGTGTACATCCACCCGCTGCGGCCGGACTGGCAGCGGGTGCTGGCCGGGGGCCCGGCGGGCGTGTCCCGGCCGCGTCCGGCGCAGCCGGAGCCACGGCCGCAACCGGACGAGCGCTTCACTGCCCTGTGGCAGGAGATCCTGGCGGCGGTGGTGCCGGTGGCGCACGAGCACGACGCGGCCTGGATGCAGCGGCAGCGGGTGCTCAACACCCTGCTGGTGGTGCTGTTCGTCTTCCGCCTGGTATTCGCGCCCAAGCGCCAGGGATATGCCCTGACCTTGCGCGATCTGTGGGCGCAGTGCCGTGCTCTGGACATCCCCCTGCCCAAGCCCGAACCCGTCTCGCAGGCCGCGATGCACGCTGCCCGCCGCAAGGTCCATGACGAAGTGTTCTTCCGCATCCACCGCGAGATCCGCCACGCACCCCCCGACGAGCCCCGCACGCTGTGGTACGGCCACCGCACCTTCGCCGTCGACGGCTCCAAGCTCAACCTGCCGCAACCCCTGCTCGAGAACGGCTACCGCCTGCCCTCCGACGGCGCGCACTACCCCCAGGGCCTGCTCAGCTGCCTGTTCCGTCTGCGCTCCCGCCTGCCGGTCGACTTCGAACTCGCCCCCCACGGCGACGAGCGCCGCCTGGCCCTGGCCCACTTGCCCGCCCTCGCCCCCTCCGATGTCGTCGTCTACGACCGCGGCTACTACTGCTTCCGCCTGCTGCACACCCACCGCGACCGCGGCCTGCACGCCGTCTTCCGCCTCAAGTCCAACGCCAACTCGGTCTGCGAGCAGTTCCGCCGCTCCGGCCGCCGCGACGGCATCGTCACCATCGCGCCCTCCGACACGGCCCGCGAGCAACAGCCCGCGGCCGGCTGGCGGCCCTGCCGCGTCCGCCTGGTCCGCTACACCGCCGGCACACCGACTACCTGCTGGCCACCACCCTGCTCGACAGCCGCCGCTACCCCGTCCGCGCCCTCGCGGACCTCTACCATGCGCGCTGGGGCGTGGAAGAACTGTACAAGATCAGCAAACAATACCTGCAAGTCGAGCGCTTCCACGGCCAGAGCGAGCGCCTGGTCCGCCAGGAGCTCAGCGCCCATTTCAGCCTGATCGCGATGACCCGCCTGTTCACCAACCAGTCCGAGGCCGGCTTCCGCTCCGAGGCGGGCAAGCAGCCCCAGCAGGCGAACTTCCGTAACGGACTGCGCACCGTCGGCCGCCACCTGGAGGGCCTGCTCCTGACCTACGCGACCACGCTCAGCGAGACGGTCTCCACCATCCTTGCCAGCATCGCCGGCTGCCGCCAGCGGAAGCGTCCGAACCGCTCCTATCCGCGCGTCTCGCACAAGCCCGTCAACAAATGGAGGTCCCGCAAGTCCGCTCCGGCCCCGCTCTCAGCCTGACGCCTCGAAAATCCCGTGCTTCAGCGCCGGAAATCCCCATTCCCCCTTAACCGAACGCCATTATTCCTTAAACGAATGCCATTGCCCTGCCGGGGGGGAGCCCGCTGCCACCAAGGCCCCGCTACGCCCCGCCGAGCTGGTACCCGACCAAGTGGCCGAGATCCTCAGCCCGGACTGCCCCGGCGAGCGCCTGCTGGCCTGCCTGAACCCGCGCCTGCGCGCCGAGCGCGCCCGCAAGCGCGAGGACCTGCTGCAAGCGACCGAGGCGCTCCTGGAGAAGATCGCTGCCCCGGTGCGGCGCGGCAGGAAGCCCTTGCGCGGGCGGGACGCGATCAACCGCCGCGTGGGCCGCGAGGCCAATCGCAAGAAGGTCGAGAAGCACTTCGAGATCGTCGTGACCGACGAGGAACTGCGCTGGTCGCGCAAGCAGGAGCGGATCGCGGCCGAGGCGCGGCTGGACGGCATCTATGTGGTGCGCACGAGCCTGGCGCAGGACGCGCTCGGGGCGGACGCCGCGGTGGCGGCGTACAAGAGCCTGGCGCGGGTCGAGCGGGCCTTCCGTTCGCTGAAGACGACCCAGCTGCACCTGCGGCCGGTGTACGTCTACTCCGCAGAGCACGTGCGCGGGCATGTCTTCCTGTGCATGCTGGCCTACTACGTCGAATGGCACTTGCGGCGCAAGTTGGCGCCGCTGCTGTTCGAGGACGCCGAACGCGAGGCGGCCGCGGCGGGAGTCACCGGTCGAACCGGCGACGGTTTCCCGCGCTGCAGAGGCCAAGGCGGACACGAAGCGGACCCCGGACGGGCTGCCCGTGCAGAGCCTGCAGACCCTGCTCGACCATCTCGGATCGCTGACGCTCAATCAGGTGACGCTCCCCCAGGACGACCAGCATGAATTCCAGTTGCTGTCCAGGCCCACTCCCTTGCAGGCGAAAGCATTCGCCCTGCTGGAGGTGGATCCCGACAAGTTTGTTTCCAGTACGATGGCAGGTTGATTTCGCGTAACTGCTTGCGCTTGCTTGGATTAACCAGTAATTGGCAGATGAAGTTCAGGCTAGGCGTCGGAATGTGGCCCTACTCCTCGGATTCCCACTGGGTTCGAAGGGGCGCGTCTGCTAGATGAAGGGTGCCTTGACCTTGTCGGTGTTCTTGAGGGGGTACTCCGGGAGTTCGCCACCGGCGTCCTCCAGGATACGGCGCTGGGCATGCTTCACTCGTTCAGGTGCGCGGTGCGCGATGGTCTCGCCGAACGGATCGCTTGATTCCAGGTCGAACAGCCGGACGTTCTCCCAATGGATATTGGAGAAGTACCAGTTCTTGTCGTCCCGATACCAGACGCAATTGCTGTAGCGGGAGGTCACGTAGTCTCGGCTCTCGAAGTGACCGCCCTCGAGAAGCGGGAGCAGGCTCTTGCCCTCCAGCCCCTCTTCGGGAGATGCCCCGGCAGCGCCGCAAACAGTCGCGGGTACGTCGAGCGTGTAAACGAGGTTGCTAAGGCGCTTGCCCGCTCCATTGCCCTGCGGATGTCGGACCAGGAGCGGAATGTGCATCGTTCCGGGATAGAGCGCTGCCGCAGGCTTGCCGGTCACTTGCTCGAGGTTGTCAGCGAAGTTCGTGCCGTGGTCGCTCAGGAAAATGACAAGGGTCTCGTCTTCCTTGCCGGTTTCCTTGAGCTTGTCGAGGAGCCGCCCGAACCAGTGGTCCACCATCGTGACCAAGCCGGAATAGTGCGCTCGGATATCCGCGAGCTCCGCTTCGGGGATCGGGTTTCGGTGCAGGGTGCTGTACGGAACGGTCAGTCGCGTTCTGCCTCGGTAGCTGGGGTCCCTGTAGATCTCGTAGTACTCTCGGGGCGCTTCCCAGCTCTCGTGAGGGTGAAACGTGTCGACGTATAGATAGAAGGGACTGTTATTTCGGTTCTCTTCCAAGAACTTCATTGCCGACGTGAATGTTCGAGGCGTCGCGAAGTCCATCTCATCGGGTTCGAACCCACCAAGGTTTGCAACATGCATGGGGCCGCGAGCCGAGTCGTAGCGGGCCTTGATCCGCTCCGGGTCATATGGTGTGGGCGAACGGTAGCGATCCTCAGCGTTCCCCCTGACGAAATCCCACTGCCGAAAGCCGCGCGTGAAGTTCTGGGCCGGCACGAAGTAGTGCGGGACATCGGATACGAATCCGCAGTGATAGCCAGCTTTATCGAGGGCCTCCGAGACGGTGCCTTCCTCGGGCGACAACGGCTGCCAACCTGCCAGATAAACGTTGTCCCAAGGGATCGGCTTGTAATTGTGGAACGGAAAGGCGCGTCGCCCGGAGTGGAGCGTCCTGCGGGTCGGGATGGTAGGCAGCGCTTCCGGATGGGCCCGCTCGAATACCGCGGCTTCCCTGGCGAACTGGTCTAGGTTCGGCGTCTGGATGTTGGAATTGCCATAGGGTCCCAGGTATGCCGTTCGCAGGGTGTCAGAGACAACGACCAGGATGTTCCATGGCTTGGCGGTTGCAGCCTGCGCCGTCCCACCGGCGACGGCCGATGCCAGTCCTGGCGCGCTGGCGACGGTCTTCAGAAATGCACGACGTTGCATGATGCCTCCATCAATTCCTTGAATTGCACTCGGGTTGGCGGTTACACAAGGCAGCGCCATGCAGGCTGTCCGGTATTGCGCGCCATCTCGCTGTCACGATACCAACGGGACCCGCGTCCCGATCTGACCCTGCGAATGATTCCCCAAGCCTACTGACGTTTCTGGATGTATCGTGTAACAGTTTCGACCGTTTCGAACCAAATCCCGTTCCGGGAATCCTGCAGATACGGGATGAGTTGCTCGAGCATCTCGATGCGCGTCGTCTGGCGTCCTGAGCGAGCAATCTCGTGCCCTGCCAGAACCAACCATTGTCCAGATTTGCGAGCGCTTTCGACCAAGGCCTTGACAGCAGGAAAATCCATTCCGTCCATCGACATCCCGCTAACCTGAGCCGGATCGTGAAACGCCGGGTCATTCGGCGCCTCATCGAGCCAGCCCCGCCCCGCCAAGAACAGTTCCGAGATCAGCGGCACGTAGCTCTTGGTCCCTAACCCCCGGCCGACAAAGGTCTGCCCGCACGGGTAAGCGAAGGTCACGGGCTCCACTCCGAGCATGTTCTTGATGAGGCGGTTACTCTCGATCAGCTCGGCCCGCATCTCCTCAAGGGTGTAGTCCTCAAGGGCGGCGTCGCGTGCCCACTCAAAGTTCCCCGTGCAGGGATGGCGCAACGAATGGCTGCCGATCTCGTGGCCTGATGCAACCAGCTTCTTCCAGCCAGCAATCCTGCTTTCGACCCGAGCCGGAACGACGTAGAAGGTGGCCTTCGCTCCCAGGTGGTCAAGCAGGGCCAGCCCCGTATCAACCTGCGAGGGCCGGGCGTCATCGAAACTGAGGCTGACTGCAGCGCGCGCTCTTTCCGGCCAAGCAAAATCGGCAGCCGGGACTTGCGCCTGGAGAGCGTCAGCCGATACCGAGACCAGGCCGAACAGTAACAAGGAGGAGAGAAAACGGTTTTTCACAGGAGTCAGTCCGCAATGGCCGTCTCCAGCCTTGGCGCGAGCGATTCGTGGGGCGATCCTCGTAGTGTGACAGGGTTCGCAACCTTCGCACCTGTCCCAACCTTGACCCTGTCGGCCAGTTCCAGCTATCCGCTGGCCGGTGAGGACGTCGGTGCCGGCTGACGGTGCCCTTGGCATTGCTTGGAGGCTGTTTACCAGTTCCGCTACCTAGCCAGCTTTCGAGCACCTATCTGGAATGCAACCCCTTCAGGCGCTTGAGCCGACCTTACGGGCCCTCGGCCTGCGTGCTGACCGACACGGCAATCTACGCTGCCTGTTGGTACCAAGCATCGACCGAACTGGTTGCACTATTTCGTCCTTTGGCTCCATCCAATTGCTCTTTCGACGCGTTCAGCCCGACCATTCGTTTCTTGCCCTTGAGCACGACGGCGCCTACCACCTTGCCTCCCATGCTATCCGCTATACGAGGGATCGTTTTCGATGGGGTTGGAACGCTGATGTGGCAGGACTCGAACTTCGCTTGCGACCGCGGGGCGCTCCTCGACCCATTCCTGCGGCGCATTGCAGTCCGGGTTGGGTCTTCAGGCCCTTAGGGCTGCCCCACTACGGGCGGATGCTAGGCACCAAGATCACTCAGGCTGGAGAACCGCGAGAACACATCATTGAAGACTTCATCGCGATTGCAATTGTTCGCCACCCGAATGTTGTGCCGGCTGGATGCGGTTTCCCACCGCATGTCGTCGGTCAACACTGGGCTCGGCACGATCTCGGAAGGAACCCACTCAGGGTTGTTCAGCCAGGCAATAGCTGAAATGTCCCAGATGACCTTGGAATACGGGAACCCCTTATTTCGCCCCTTTGTGCGCACAGCCTGGTACTGAAGGAACTGCCCGTAAAGGTAGTCCCCTATCCGCGAGCGCCCGCGCAGGAACTGCTCTAACTCCGGGGCAGTCGTCTTCAAGTGCTCGGACACGTTCTTGGTCGGGATCTGGACTAGGGGAACCCCGCTATCGAACAGCACTTGCGATGCGATCACATCCTGCCGCAGGTTGAACTCACTCGCAGAAGGCCAATAGTGCGTGGTTCCTCCGAGCCACACGACAACGATCCTCTCCTTGATCTTCGGCTCCATCAGAATGGCAGACGATACGTTCACGGGGCAGCCGATGGTCAGGACATAAAGCGGTTCGTCGCTGGGTTTCAGCGCCTTCTCGATCAGATCTCGCGCTGCGGGGCTCTCGACCGGTCTGCCCTTCCGCTCGAAAAACTGGCTCGAGCCCCGAAACACCGCGCTCTTGTCCCCGTCGGGGAAAAAATTCAAGAGACGCAGGATCTCCTCGTAGCTCTTCTCCATTCCGACAGCGGCGGATGGAGAGCGATTGTTGACAAATGGCGCGGCATAGATCGCCTCAATTGACAATCGCTCCGGAGACAGCAAGCTGTAGGCAACCGCATATTGGTCATCGATCTCGTTGTAGGTGTCTGTGTCCAGTACAGTTCTCACTCGACCCGGCCCAGGAATGGCGAGGAGGCGGTCGAGATCGACGCTTTGAGCCTGTGCAGAGGCGGCCAGTGTGCCGGCTGCGGCTTGCATGAACCTACGTCGAGAAGTCATGGCGATGGTAGCGATCGTACCACGGAAGAACTAGGCTCATGGGGCGGAGTTTCAGCTGCTCTAGCCCCTCGCCGGACGCGGATCGTCTGGCCTGAAACCGTCAAGGACTGGGAGAGGCCTGCTTTCCCTGTAAGCGGAACGAGACTTGGATTTGTGCTGCCTGTCGTCTTGGTCGACCCTCGCGCGTAGCGGGCGCGAATCTCCATTGCTTGAGAACTTCTTTCGCCTTCTCGTCCAAACCGTGACCGAGGCCGCTGACCAAATGCACATTGTGTAATTTGCCGTCTTCCCAAATCTCTACCTGGAACTGGACGGTGCCTTGGATTCCGGCTTCGCGCGCTTCATCGGTATAGGTAGGCTCCACTTTGTATAGGATCTTAGGAAACTGGGATCCCGGACCCTCGTTCCTGGGAGATGCTTCCGCTTGCCTTACAGAACGTGGTTCTTCCGTAAGTCGCCGCATCGCCCTTAGAAGCTCGTCCGCCTTGCTTGGGCTGTCACCGACCCGGGTCCGCATCACACGGCCGTCCCTGTTCACCACCACTAAGGCGGGAATTTCGCCGACTCCGAAGAGGTCGCCTATGGCCCGGTCCTCGTCCGCGACCATGCGGAAGGTGTACTTGTTCCGGTCGGAGAAACGTCGAACTTGATCCGAGTCATCTCCGACGTTGACGGCGAGAATCTCCACCGTGCGTTCCTCGAATGCATGGTGCATCTTCTCGATGGTCGGCATTGCTCTCATGCAAAGATCACACCCAGTCGCCCAGAAATACAAAACCACGATCTTGCGATGCTTGAATTCCGATAGTGCGATCTGGCGCCCTTCTAGATCGCTTACGGAAAAATCGGGCGGCTCGCTCCCGATCTCTAGGTCTTCTAACCGACTATCGGACGCATCCGATGGCCGCAACCTGTCGCCTTGGCCCAGGTGTTGAGTCAGCGCGCTCCATATCAACATCAGGACACCACCAATCAAGATGGGAATCCCGACCGAGACCCAGATGATCTTTCCCTTGTCCCATTTCATTGGTGCGCCAAGCCGCGACGGTATTCCGCACGCCCCTCAAGCCAGAGGTTGCCGAATCAGCCTTCGCACTCAGACTACGACATTCGCCATCTTGGCTCAAGAAATCGAATAGAATTCAAGCTTTGAGCACAACTCTTGAATTTTCCTGCGTATTCACTTCCAAGCATTGATCTTGGTTCAGAAAGCATGAAAACCTTGTTTGCAGGTTCGGCACTTGGGCCTATCCAGTGCACCTCGGGCGAACACCTCGGCATGCGGGAGTTGGGTGGGCCAAGAACCCAATCTGATGTGGGGCCTGCATAGAGCGGAGAATTGAGGTCAGGTCGATCATAGATGCCAGTTCGGACTATAGGCACGCCCGGGACAGCGATCATTCCTGCCACTAGGCTCCCGCACCCATTGCTGGACGAACCCTCGGCTGCCACGATTATCTTGTACTATTGAGTCGCCTATTTCGAGGTTAGATGCCAGCCATGCCGAGATCGATCTCACTCGCCCTGATCTTCACCTCCCTATGCGGGGCGCAGCCATCGGACTTTCCCATCAATCTCCGTCAGGGCGTCATCGTCGGCGAAGTCGCAGAAGATTCCGCGATCCTGCAATCACGGCTGACCTCGTCAAACCCCCACCAGGACCCGCGATGGGAAGGGATCCGCGGCAGCGACGGCTGGGCGCGATTCGAGATTGCCGATAACAACCAATTCGAAGGCGGGCGAATGACCGGATGGATCGAGGCGTCCCCCTATTCGGATTTCATCGTCAAGCACAAGGTCACGGGCCTTGCGCCGGCGACCCGCTACTACTATCGCCTGCACTACGGCCCTAGGAAGGAGAACCTGAGGACTTCCGAAGCCGGCAGTTTCCGGACACTAGCAGGTAGCGACACCACGGCCGCCTATAGCTTCGCCGTGGTGACGGGCATGAACTACTCGTTCTTCCACTACACCGGGAGCCCTCGGGTTCCCCCTTATAGCGGCCCGGACAAGGAACTGGGCTATCCGGCACTGGCTTCGATCCTTGAGTTGAAGCCGGATTTCTTCGTTGGCACGGGTGACAACGTGTACTACGACCATCCCGGGCACCGCGGACGGGCCCAGACCAGGCACGAAATGCGCAAGAAGCACCACGAGCAATACTCGCAACCGCGCTTCCTGAGCCTTTTCCGAGAAGTGGCGACTTATTGGATGAAGGACGACCACGACCACCGGTTCGACGACTCGGACGCCGTTAACGCGGTGCGCATCCGCGCTCCAAAACAACTCGCCTACTATCCGCGCACCAACATCCACGAGGGCGAGTCCGGGTCGGGTTTCGAGCCCTCGCATGAATTGGGGCTCGACGTTTTCGGTGAACAGATGCCGGTCGTGGATCCGGCCGAGCGCGATCCCGTGACGTTCCGCACCCACCGCGTCAGCAGGGACCTGCAAGTGTGGTTCGTCGAGGGACGCGACTACCGCAGCCCGCTCGACCAGCCCGACGGTCCCGACAAGACCATCTGGGGCGCCGAGCAGAAGGCTTGGCTCTTGGAGACACTGAAATCAAGCGACGCCACCTTCAAGCTGCTGCTGTCGGCAACGCCGATGATTGGACCGGACTCGAGCAGCAAGCGCGACAATCACACCAATCTCAACGGCTATCGCCACGAAGGCGACGAGTTCTTCCGCTGGCTCGCCGAGAACGGCATTTCAGGTGACGAGTTGTTCATCGCGTGCGGCGACCGGCACTGGCAATACCACTCGATTCGGCCTGACGGCTATGAGGAATTCTCGTCTGGCGCATTGGTCGACGCAAACGCGATTCTCGGTAGCTTCCCCGGCGATCCAGACACGACGGACCCAGAAGGCAAGATCAAGCAGCCGTTCCATTCCCCCGAGGCAAGCGGTGGCTTCCTTGTTATCTCGGTCGTGCCAGACGGCTCTTCGGCGCGAGCGGAATTCAGGTTCTACGACGAAAAAGGCGAGTTGCTGTACGAGCACTTCAAGACACACGCATCGACACGCTGAGCGCCGTCTTGACGATTCAAACCAGTGGGAAGAATACCGAACCGACATACGACGCAAGCAGGCCGGCACCTCCGAGCGCGAAGAGCGAGACAGTTTTTGTCTTGAGAGCTTCGACCTCCGTAAGGCCCGTCATCGTCTTGAAGACCCAGAATCCTGAGTCGTTCATCCAGCCGCCCACGATCGAGCCCGACCCGATAGCAGTCAGGATGTACACGGCGTGGTATTCCGGCGGTACAGCAATGATCAGGGGAGCCAGGATTTCGGAAGAAGTGATCATCGCAGTCGTCGCCGAACCTTGTGCAATGCGGAACAGCATCGCGATCCCGAACCCAAGCAGCATGAGCGAGAGACCAAGTTGCTGGGCGTAGTCTCCGAGAACAGTGCCCACCTCGGCCTTGACCAGCATCCGTCCGAAGGCACCGCCTCCGGCTGTGATCAGAATGATCAGGCCGGCGCTCTTGATCGCCTCTTCGGTTGGCTTCGCCAGTTCGGTCAGGGTCAGCCCCTTGTGCGAGGCCAGCAGCCAGAGTCCCGCTGCCGCGGCCAAGATCAATGCGAGACTGGGGTTACCTAGGAAAGCTGTCACGCCGCTCACCGCGCTTCCAGGGAAGAACGTGTTGGTGACCGTGTTGGCAGTAATCAGGACAACCGGCAGAGCGATTGGCAGCAGCGACACGAAGAACCCTGGAAGCTCGCTCTCTGGCCGGTGCGCCACTTTTTCAAGTTCCTTGAGGGAGAGCCCCGGCGCCTCGCGGATCTCGATGTTGAGCTTGCGGTCGATCCAGTACGCGTAAGCCCAGCAGGCCAACGCGGACGGAATCGCAACCATCAGCCCGACGATGATCACCAGCCCTATGTCGATGCTCAATGTCTCCGCCATCGCTAGCGGTCCCGGTGTTGGGGGCACGAAAATGTGGGTCGTGACGCCTCCCGCGCCGATCGCAAGCGTGTAGAGGAGGTAATTCCGCCCCCCCGTGCGCATGCTCATCGAGCGCGCCAGTGGCACCAGCAGATAGAACACCGTGTCGTGAAACACGGGAATCGACAGGATGTAGCCGCTGATCACCATCGAGAACGAGGAGTACTTCTCACCAAGCCAGGCAACGAAGCGGCGAGTGATCTTTTCGGCAGCTCCGCTCTCCATCAGGCACTGTCCGATCACGGCCGCCATGGCGATGGCTATGCCGATGCGACCCACCAAGCCTCCAAAGGCCTCGGTGACGGCCCCCATGATGTCTTCGACCGCGACGTGCGGCGACAGCAACCCGATCAGAATGGCTGACAGGATGAGAGCGACGAACGCGTTGATCTTCCAGCGAATGATGAGCAAGAAGACCGCCGCCATCGCGACAAGCAGGATGAGAATGGGGTGCATGGGTTCCGAACAGCATATAACGGATTGCTATGCTGAGCGCACAATGGCGACAGCAGAATTGCAAATTCGATGCGAAGACAGGGTCGCATTCCTAACGCTGGCTAACCCGGAACGGCGCAATGCCCTGTCACTCGCGACCATGCGCGCGCTAACCGACGCAGTCAGGAAGATCGGGGATGACCAGGCAGTCGCCGCAGTAATCCTGGCAGCCGAGGGACCCGTCTTTTCGTCCGGGCACGACCTTCGCGAAATGACGGGTGGGGACCTTAGACGCTACCGGCGGATCTTCGACCAATGCACCGAGATGATGACGGCTATTCAGGCGATCCCACAGCCCGTGATCGCACAGGTCGACGGCGTCGCCACAGCGGCCGGTTGTCAGTTGGTCGCTACCTGCGATCTGGCGCTGGCATCGGAACGGTCGCTTTTCGCGACGCCGGGGGTGAAGATCGGCTTGTTTTGCAGCACGCCGATGGTGGCCCTCACCCGATGCATTGGAAGGAAGCGCGCCTTCGAAATGCTCCTAACTGGCAAGATGATCGACGCCCCGACAGCAGCAGAGTGGGGTCTGATTAACCGCGTCGTCGACAGCAGCAGCCTAGCTGATGAGACGATCGCCCTGGCCCATAGCATCGCATCGGCGAGCAGCCTAACAGTCGGTCTAGGGAAGCAGGCTTTCTACTCCCAGATCGACCTCGATCAGCCTAAGGCCTATCAGTACACCAAGGAAGTGATGAGCATGAACGCGCTCGCCGCGGACGCCCAGGAGGGGATCTGCGCATTCTTGGAGAAGCGCCGGCCGGTCTGGGCTAACAACTGAGCGGCACGGGGCGATCAGACACCGCGCGCTGTCGATGAGAGTGCAGAGTATCCTGGACCGCCCCTTGCATTCGCCGTGAGAAATCCGAAGTAGCTCGCTTCCTGGCAGGCTACCGGCTTCAATCGATGACGGCGTCAGACTAGAGCTTCTCGAAGAACTGCTCCCAAGGCAGAATCCAAAGCCCGTCGTTGGTACGCCTAGCATCGCGCTCGTTGGATACGACGATCGCGTGCCGCGGCCGATGCTCGTCTACGTATGCCCGTATGCTCCTGAGATCAGATGGACGCAGCCTAGGACTCCCCTTGACCTCGATCGCAATCGGGCCGTCGCGCCCCAGAACGAAGTCGCATTCGAGACCAGATTTGGTCCGCCAGAATCGCAGTTGGAAGTCACGTTCCCGATAGCTGCGATAGGCGAGCAATTCCATCAGGACGAGATGCTCGAGGGCGCGTCCGAATTCCGGTCCCGCAGGCCGTGACATTCGTCGTCCGATCAAGTGTCCGGCCACACCCACATGGATCAGATAGAACCTGGGCGCTCGAGTGATAACTTCGCGCGATCGTCATCGACTGAGCGGTTCAACCAAGGTGCCGAGGAGCGTGTCCACGGGAATCTGGAAGTACTCTTGTACGGTCTTCGAATCCACGCCGCAGTCTCTAGCGATATTGCTGTAGTTCAGAAGCTCTCCGTGGCTGAATCACAGCGCGTCGAAGAACCGAGAGAACGCTGCGGTGTTCCGGGCCAGCCCCTCGTCGAAAACCTCCTCCTTCAGATAGTCGCCAACGTAACCCGCGAGTGCGCGACGGTACTGCGTCGTGTTGTAGTGCTGCGGCACCAGACCCCGGTTGAGTGCCCGCACCAGATCGATCCCAGAGACTTCCGGCCAAGTCAGGGGATGGAGCCCGAAGCGCCAAGCGCGTCCTCCAAGCAGGTTCGCGCGACTCCGCTTGAGCTTCCGCGCGCTGGAGCCGCACAGCACGAAGCCTAGGCCCTCGGCCTCGATCAGCCGGTGGACCTCGTTCAGGATTGCCGGCACCTTCTGCACTTCGTCGATGATGACGGGGCTTGCGAACGTAGCGCGATCAAGTGCCCGCAAGCGATCGGCGAGCGTCCAGGGCGCCCGGGTGAATTCCAGCAGCAGCCGAGTGTCGACCAGATCGAAACGCGCGGCGTCCGGAAAATGCTGCTGCAGCGACGTGGACTTGCCAGTCTTGCGAGGCCCCCACAGAAAGGCCGACTGCCCGGGCGGGAGGTCTATCCTGAGGGTACGCGGATACTGCACAGATCGGAATCAACTCCGGAATAGCTAAACTGCCAAGCGTCAGGCATTGACTGTCAGGCATTGACAGCATCAGGCACTGGCAATCTGACAGCCCATAAACTGGACGGTCCGCACTTGGGCGATTATAATACGAAAACAGGGATTCGGAAGGAGAGTTCCGAGCATGGCGGTTGACACAGTGGTAGCTTCGGATGACCGGCCCGTTTACGATGCATGGCGAGCAGGAGGTGCCGACGAGGAATTGGCGTATACTGCGACTCAGAAGGTTCGCGAAATGGCCGCCGTCAGTGTCGTTACGTTCGTGGGATCGAAGATCGATGCGCAAAAGGCTGAATTGGTGTCCAAGATCGATGCGCAAAAGGCGGAATTGGTATCCAAGATCGACGCACAGAGCGCCAAGCTCAATGCGCAGACATCGGATTTGAGCTCACGGATTGACGCCCAGAAGGCGGACCTGGGTGCTCGCATCGAGGCGCAGAAGTCCGTGCTCGACGCCCAGACTAGCTCGTTGCGCTGGATGATCGGCATGCTGGTTGCGGTACTCGCCGCCGTGATGGTGCTAATCGCGCAAGCGCTCTACGACGGCCCACCGGCTGCGCCTTCCGCTGATGCCGGGCCGACTGCTCAAGTTGAGGTTCCGGAGGGCACCGTGCCGGTTCCCTAGTTGGTGCCAACTCCGCATGCGGCACCACAGCCGACTTGATAGCCCCTTTAGGTGTAAGTACGATGCGTGACACCGCTAGTTGCAAGTGCCCGTAGGCAAGTCGCGGGAAAGACATTGACAGATCCCGATGGGCCTTCAACGAGATTCAACGCGCAACGGCTTCCGACGACGCCAAGCAGTCCCCCGGACGTTGCAAGTATCTTGGGCGCATCAACAAACGCCATGGCGACACTCGGAAAGTGCTCAGATGAGCGCGTTCTCCAGCCGGATGGTCACGCTCGGAGGAACTTGACGTGGGAGTCGAGTCCATCCATTACAGCAGTCAGGTTCCCGAGCTTGAAACTCTGCTCGGATCGATCAATCGTCCTGGGGACTACTGCGTCCACGGCAGGTTGGTGGGCGCTATGCCACGCTTGAATGTCGATTCCGTCGGGACGGTCGCCTTCCCTATCCAATTGGCACAAATACAGTCCCTGATCCAGGCGGCGGAGCGTGCTCCCTATGGCAGGGGGCCCGACACCGTGCTCGACACATCAGTCCGTGATTGCTGGCAGATCGACGCAGGGAAGATCCGGCTGGACGGACTTGGATGGGACAACACATTCAAATCGATCATGACCTGCATTGCGGAGGGAATCGGGCGACCCGCTGAGCAGCTTGTCGCACGGCCCTACAAGGTGCTTGTGTATGAACCCGGCGGCTTCTTCACGCCGCACCGCGATACCGAGAAAGAATCCGGTATGGTTGCGACTCTGGTGGTCTCGTTGCCAACCGATGGCTCCGGCGGGGAACTAGTCGTTCGCCACAAGGATCGCGAGATGGTCATTGACATGTGCGTGGGCGACCCGTCCGAGTTGGCGTTTGCGGCGTTCTTCGCTGACTGCACCCACGAGACACGGCCAGTTAAGGAAGGCCACCGGGTCGCGCTCGTATTCAATCTCATCTTGAACGGAGATAAGTCGGCGGCGCTGCTACAGGCTCCTGACTTTGCCAAGCAAACGGATCGGATGGCCGAGTTGCTCAGCGAGTGGAGACGCAATGCCGACCGAGCAGCAAAGATCGTTTGGCTCCTAGAGCACGATTACAGCGAAGCTGGGATATCGTTCGCGACGCTGAAGGGTACCGACGCTGCCGTCGGGCAGGCATTGGCAGAGGCCGCGGCTAGAGCGGAATGCGCCATGCATGCCGCTATCGTCCAAATCACAGAGTTCGGTTCCCCGGATTACACCGATTACTACGACGACCAGGACGACTTCGACATGGGTGAGGTGCATGAAACCTATTGCGAACTCACCGGATGGGTCGACCAAGACGACAACCGGCTTGGGATCGGGAGCATTCCCCTGCTGGATGACGAGCTTCTTCCGGATGGCGCCCTCGACGACGCCGAACCGGACGATAGGCAAGTGGAAGAAGCATCGGGCAATGCTGGCGTTAGCGTGGAGTACGCGTATCGTCGCGCAGCGCTTGTGGTCTGGCCGCAATCCAATTCTGTGTCGATCATGGCGCAGGGAGGAATCAGCGGAGCCATCGAGTATGTGGCTTCGAAGTGCGCTCGAATCCGCGATGAATCCGGATCGAAAGCCAATACGGATACGTTGGTGGCGCATCTAGTCGACGCTTGGATCGAAGACAGACGATGGTTTCCGTCCCAGAAGCATCCGGCTCTGCAGGACATGCTCGAACTGTTGCACGAAACCGCCAACCCTGCGCTGACCACGCGCTTCCTGGAATCCGTTGTCGTGCGGGTCTACGCCGGCAGCGAGAACGACGCGTTGATCGAGGCGGCGGCACAAGTGGGACCAGACGGGATGCGGCGTTTCCTGCCAGTCTTTGCTAGAGAGAATCTGCGGAAGCATCCAGCGGGGGTCGTGGACGTAGTATGGCGATTGACCGAGCGGTACTGGGCACGTGGGGATGGAGGATGGACCAGCGCACTTCAAGATGTGGCATCTGCGGTCTTCGGGGCACTTGCTGGCACGTTAGAGCCAGTGGTCGACGGAAGCGTACCCTCCTGGAATCGTCCTGAACCTCGAAACCTTGACGCGGAGGCCGTTTGCGACCTGTTCTCGGTAGGTTGGACGATCGGCTTGGAGCCCCAGGCCCTCGAAGCGTGTCGATTGATCTCCGAACACCCGCAGCAAGTGACTCCCGATCGGGTTCTCCCAAAGGCGTTGGGAGCACTCAAGGAGAGATCACGCGAATTCAGGAATGCCGCAACGTACGGCGCGCTCTGGTTACGGGCTTCCGAGGCGTTGCTCGCCCGTAGTTCATCCCATCCAGAAAAGCCGCGGGACTGGCATATCGATGCGCGCTTTCAGTGCGATTGCAAGGGATGCCGCCAACTGCAAGCTTTCTGCGAGGACCCAACTGACACAATAGTCCGGATCGCTGTCGCCCAGAGCGTGCGCCAGCATCTCCGAGACGTTATCAAGGGGCAGAATCTAGACATCAGCTACCAGACCGAGCGTCGCGGTCGGCCCTATTCCCTCATCTGCACGAAGAACCGCGCGAGCTTCAATCGACGCCTCGCAGAGTACGAGGAGGACCTGGTTCAGATCAAGCTGCTAGTGAATTCGGCTCCCGATCCGGAATCATCCGGAGCTGTATCAGAGGATCTTGCTAGGCTCCGCAAGACGATCGGCCTGCCAGCGTTGCCGACGAACCGGATCTCGCGACCGTCGGTTCCGGATTGAGTGTCGGCAATCCCCGAGCTACCCCACCCACAGATCCATCAGCGGCTTGCCCTTGACGAGGTCTCGAGGCTGATCAAGATGGTTGTGGATCTCCTGGTTCGGCTCGATTCCCAGAGCGTAGTAGATCGTCGCCAGCAGATCGTTCGGGTGCACCGGCTTCTCTTTCGGAGATGAGGCGGTGGAATCGGACTCGCCGTAGAGGCGTCCTCCGGGGATTCCGGCACCTGCCACCATCGCCGTATAGCAGTACGGCCAATGGTCGCGACCGTCGGGCGAATTCGTATTGCCCGATGTAGACACGCCGAGCCGCGGCGAGCGCCCGAATTCCCCTACCGCGACAACTAGCGTCTCATCGAGCAATTCCTGCTCCTCCATGTCGGTGAGCAAGGTTGCCAGCGTGCGATCGAGTTTCGGGCAGTGAAGGTCGCGAAGCGGGCCGAAGTTCGCCGCATGGGTGTCCCATGCGGTCGTCTCGGGATTGCCATTTGCGACCGAAGGCCAGTTCAGCTGCACCATGCGAGTGCCAGCCTGGACCAGCCGACGGGCCATGAGAGCACCCTGGCCGAATGTGAACCGACCGTACCGGTCGCGCATGTCGTCCGACTCCAAGGACAGGTCAAATGCATTCCGGGCCTTCCCGGAAAGCACGAGATCGAAGGCGTTCTGGTAGTACTTGTCGAGAGCGTAGCTTCCAACCGCCTTGTCCAAGGCGGGCATTGAATCGTTGATGCCACGGAGCAACTCGAACCGGGTCTGCAGGCGGTGGGCCGGAACTTCCTTGCGCAACTCAAGATCGTCTAGCTGGATCGCCGTGTTCGGGTCTTGGTAGAGGCGGTAGGGATCGTAGGCCTTGCCGATAAAGCCAGCCGCTCCGCCCTTGCCGATGACGCTGGACTCCTGCAGCGGGCGCGGCAACTCGACGAACGGCAGAACCGGCTCGCTTGGAGGCCGGAACTTAGTGATCCACGACCCGGCAGTCGGAAAGTCGTTGGGAGACGGTGGCTCCAATTGGCCGGACGGCGACACCTCGGTGGGCTCGTACCCGGTCAGCATCTGGTAGATCGCCGCCGTGTGGTTGAACAGCCCCGCCGGGGTGTAGCTCATTGAGCGGATCAAGGTGCATTTGTCGACCGCGTCCGCCAGCATCGGCATCGTCTCGCTCAGCTGGATGCCGGGAATCTTGGACTTGATCGGCTTGAACTCGCCTCGCACGTTCGACGGCGCATCGGGCTTGGGGTCCCAAATGTCGATATGCGAAGGTCCGCCTTGGAGGAATAGCAGGATGACGGACTTTGCGGAGCCGAAACCGGTGGATCCTTCGAAACGGTTGGCTTCGGTGGACGCCTTGGCCTTCTCTTGGAGTCGCAATACATCTTGTAATGTCAGGCCAAACAGGCCAAGGGAACCGACCTTCATGAACTCCCTGCGAGACGAACCATCGCAGAAACGAGCAAGATAGCGGTTAGGAATTGTCAGCATCGATTCACCCTAAGCAGATTATAGGCCAGCAAGGCCCGACCAAGGAACTGGTTTCCGCTGGTATTCCAGGGATCCAAGGCTGATTTGCTTGGCTGGGAGACCCACACGGTGAGCAAGCTCGCCAGGAACGTGTTGCGAGTCAGAGCGGCAACAACGTATGGATATCGGGCAAGTGCCTGTACGCACCGGCCAAGTCCATGCCGTAACCGACGACGAATTCGTCGGGGATTTCGAATCCCAGGTAGTCGATCTTCACTTCGACGACCCGCCTCGCCGGCTTGCTGAGTACTGCAGCAACCCGGATCGATCTGGCACCGGAGCCGCTTAGGCGTTGCATCAGAGCGTGGACCGTGCGGCCGCTGTCCACCAAGTCCTCGACAACCACGATGCTCGATCCGGCCAACTCCAGCTCTTCAAATCCGGCGATGCTCACCTGCCCCGAGCTTTCCGTGCTGTCCCGGTAGCTTGAGAGGCGTAGGAAGTCGACTTCGACCCGGCCTGGCATCGCCCTCGCCAGGTCTGCGGCAAACACCCACGCTCCCTTGAGGGCTACAAGTAGTCGCACATTTGCACCGATGTGGTCTCGCTGGATCTCATCGGCGATCGATCGGACGCGTCTGCCGATCTCCGACGCCGGAATCAATACCGGGCCCAACCGGTCGCGCTGCAACCGAACCACTCGGGCGCTTTCGATCATTAGATTGCGTCCGGCCGAATCCCTGCTACGGCCAGCATCCGGCCGGCCTTACCGCGCTGCCCACGATGGGAATCGTACAGCTCCGGATTGCATTTAGTGCATTCTCCCACAGCGGCAATCGGCCCCACGCCGACGCTGCGGAGCTGCGAATGAAGGTGCGCAAGAAGGTCGACACAGGGCTTGCGCCGGCTTCGGTCCACCACCTGCTCGGGGAATCGATCCGCGACTTCCTCGCCTACTTCGAAGCAACAAGCTCCGATGCCAGGACCAACCGCGCATTCGATGTCGCCGGCCAGCGATCCGTACTCAGCTCTCAAGACAGAGACGGATTGCTGAACAATGCCCGCGACGGCACTACGCCAGCCGGCGTGAACAGCAGCGACAGCTCGCCGCACCGGGTCGACGAGCAAGATCGGAACGCAGTCCGCCGTGCGGACTCCGACAAGCACGGATGGACGATCGGTCACTGCGGCATCAGCCTCCCTGCCTTCCGTGCCCCATGCGTGATCCGCCACCGAGACGACGACACCGTGGACCTGTCTGAGCGCACAAATCCCGAATCCCGTGGCATCAAACGCCTTGGCAATCTCCGGCTCGCTCGGCCAGTTGCGGAAATCACCCGTCTTCCGGGTGGAGAATCCGTGCCGCAGCCAGGCATGGCGGTCCCAATCTTCCAAGCGCATCACGCCCCGCCGGTCGGTCTTGAACATTGCTCCGCTAGAGGCCCAGCAACCAGGCTGGGTTTATTCTGGTCATGCGATCGACTTCGGGCTGCGAAAACCCCGCCTGGAGCAGCCGTCCAATGAAGACAGCCAAGCCGTCCGTGTGAATCGGGTTCATTGACTGCCCGAGGTCGCTTGAAATCACAACGTGCTCCGGACCGATTTCGCGAATCGCCGCCACATAGGCCGCAAGCTTCTCCTCGGCGGACCCCCGCCATTGCGAGTTGGAAGCCAACGCGGTCCCGACCGGATACTCAAGCATCGCACCGAGACTCGCAGCGACCTTCTGCAATTCCACGGGCATGCTGACCGGCTCCGGCAGGGGATGGGTAACAAGAATACGATCAATCCCCCGCTCCTTTGCCGCGCGGATCAACAGCAACGATTCCTCCGGGGAGGAGTGCCCCGTCGCCAGCACCAAGCCGTGCTGGGCGATCTTGTCGAGCACGGCGAGCGTACTCGGCAAGAGCGCACCGTCGCGAGCAACCGGTATCCGGTTTGGGTTTGGACGGAACACGTGGTGGTAGTGCTCGGAATCGAACGTCGGCATCCAGACCACCTTTCCATGGCCGCCCGTTGTGCGCGCCATGTGGTCCACCGCGATCGGGTTCACTCCCATTGACGAGTTCAATGCAATCCCGCCAAACACCTTGATTCCAGGGACCGAGCGTTCAACCGAGTAAGCGAGCCCTGCGGTCGGAGCGTAGTGGTTCTTCAGCAGCAGCGCCCGCATCCCTGCATCCCGCGCGATCCGGGCAATCTCCAATGCATCGATCGCGCGGTGCCCGCTGTCCGGGGCGCTGTGAACGTGGAGGTCGACAACACCCTCGACGCTGGCCGGGGCGACGCCGCCCGACGGGCCGCACCAAGGACATGTGTCTTGGGCCATCAACGGCGATAGCAAGAGGAGGCTGAACCCTGCCAGAGCCGTCACCGGAGGGAGTACTGCTGAAAGCCCTCGGGATAGCGATACTCGCTCGAACGTCGCGCACGGCTCGAAGATGATAGGCCGGTTCAGAGAATGCATCGTTATAGCCGGAAGTCCAGCATGCCACATCGGGCGCCTTTCTTAGATCCGACCAGATCCGGCGAGCGGACACAACTCCCCGGCATCGCTCTCGGCGGATCCGACCGGGCTACACTAAGCGTTTCCCCAGAGAGCGTCGATGAAACTGCACGGTCAAGTCGCCATCGTTACCGGTGGCGCAACTGGAATGGGACGAGCGATCAGCGAACGGCTCGCCGCCGAAGGCGCGCGGGTCGTTGTCAACTATCGGGCATCAGCGGACGCAGCCAAGGATGTAGTGAAGAGCATCCAGATGGCTGGCGGCGAGGCCGTCGCCCACGCTGCGAATGTCCAGACCGACGCTGAGGTGCGGTCCATGGTGGATTCGGTGGAGGATCGCTGGGGTCGCCTGGACGTGCTGGTCAACAATGCCGGGTGGAGCAAGCTCACGCCACATTGGCAGCTTGACGACCTTACCGACGAGATCTGGGATCGCACCCTCAACACGAACCTGCGGGGTGCCTTCTACTGCTGCCGGGCCGCCGTACCGCTGATGCGCAAAAACGGCGGCGGATCGATCGTGAACAACGCTTCGGCGTCCGCCTACTCTGCCGCCGGAAGTTCGATCGTCTATTCTGCTTCAAAAGCCGCCATGGTCAACATGACGAAGTCCCTTGCAAGAGCGCTGGCACCGGACATCCGGGTGAACGCCATCGCCCCGGGCTTGGTCGAAACGCGATTCGCGGGCTGGCCCAAGGAAACTTTCGAGCATGGTCGCGAGGTTTCGCCACTGGAGCGAATCGCCTCGGTCGAGGATGTCGCGTCCACCGTGCTCTTCCTAGCGGCCGACGCAAACGCAATCACGGCCGAGACAATCGTTATCGACTGCGGAGCCACTAGGCTCGCTACCTCGCGACCGAGACGGAAATAGGACGCCGTACTCTAAGGACATCGGCTAGAGGAGCGCAGTGCCTTAATGAATCGCCTCGGAAAGATGATGAGATGGGGATCCGCCATTTGCTTCTTGGCGTCGTTCGGATTGCTACTTGCGGCGTTGCCGCTGGACAGCCTGATGGGCGCCTTGCGCACCTGGATCGCGGGACTCGGCTTCTGGGCCCCGCTCGTCTTCGCACTCAGCTACGGCGTAGCCGCGACACTGTTCATCCCTGCGTCGGCCCTATCCCTAGCGGCCGGGGTGCTGTTCGGAGTCTGGCTTGGCACAGCGGCCGTCTGGCTCGGGGCGACGCTCGCGATCACGCTGTCGTTTCTGATCGCTCGCTACGCTGCCAGAGCTCGCGTGGAGGCCCTGTCCAGCGCCAGGCCCAGGTTCGCGGCCGTTGATCGCGCCGTGGGAGAGCAGGGCTGGAAGATCGTCGCCCTCATGCGCCTTTCGCCCGTATTTCCGTTCAGCCTCCAGAACTACCTGTTCGGCGTCACGGCAATCCCTTTTTGGCCGTGCTGGATTGCCAGTACGACCTGCATCATCCCCGGGGTGTTCATGTACGTGTACCTGGGATACGCCGGCGGCGAGGCGGCCGTCGCAGTTGGCGGCGCAAGCAGCACCGATTCGTTGCGGTTGGGCTTGCAACTGGTGGGGTTGCTCGCGACCGTGGTCGTGACGGTGGTGGTGGCGCGAATCGCGGCACGAGCTATTGCCAAGCATGCACCCGCAGACGGCGGCACCTCAGCGGCTCAAGTGGAGCAAGAAGAGCAAGAGGAGCCGGCCGGCTCGACCGTTTCAGCCAAGACCGGGCTCGTATTCGCGATTTCCGTCGCCTGCTTGCTGGCAAGCATGGTTGCATTTGGCAGACGCGAGGCGATTCGGGAACGTTTGCTACCTCCCCGGGGCGAGCTGGTCGAGCAACATGCGGCAGACTCGCCACCGTTGCGCTGGGCGCTGGGAGAGGACCGCGCGTAGAGAATTCGCGGGGTGCCTTAGGATTGGAATTTGAAGGACGATTCGACCCGTTCACTGCGACTGGCGCGCTGGACGGGCCGCCGCTTGAGGGCTCATGCCGAAATCCATTGAATCCATAGCCGAAGCCAGACCGCTGGACGAGCACAACCAGGTGCTAGTGGGGAACGTGCACCCCCAAGACTGGGAAAACCCGGAACCGAAAGGCCGCTATCACATGGTGGTGATCGGTGCCGGCACTGCCGGTTTGGTAACCGCCATCGGAGCTGCAGGCCTCGGAGCGCGGGTTGCGTTGATCGAGCGGAACCTCATGGGTGGCGACTGCCTGAATTCCGGCTGTGTCCCGTCCAAAGCCCTGATCCGCGCCGCACACACCGCGGCCAGCGTGAGGGACGCAGGCCAGTTTGGAGTCCACGTCGCCGAAGGCGCCAGCACGGTCGACTTCGGCCAGGTCATGGAACGCATGCGACGCTTGCGGGCTGGAATCAGCGCGCATGATTCGGTCCGCAGGTTCAGCGACCTAGGAGTTGACGTCTATCTCGGCCAAGCAACATTCACCGGACGTCGCCAGGTGCGCGTCGGAGACCAGACGCTGGAGTTCGCCAAAGCCTGCGTGGCGACGGGAACAAGGGCGAGGGTCCCACCGATCCCCGGACTCGACCAAGCAGGCGCACTCACAAACGAGACCGTCTTCACACTGACCGAGCTACCCAGGAGGCTGGCGGTCATCGGTGCCGGCCCGATCGGGGTCGAGATGGCGCAATCGTTCGCACGGTACGGGTCGCAAGTGACGTTAATCGAGGGTGGGCCCGGTCTGTTGACGCGGGAAGACCGCGACGCAGCGGCGGTCGTGGAGAGTTCCTTGCGGCGCGACGGTGTTTCTCTGCTGTTCGGCACGAAGGCAGCCGCGGTGGCTACCAACCAAGGCGAGCTACTCGTGAAGGTGGAATCCGAGGGTGATGCCGGGCCGGGCGAAGTCCGCGTAGACCGGATCCTAGTCGCTGCTGGCCGTGTCCCTAACATCGAGAATTTAGGCCTCGAGGCGGCCGGAATCAACAGCGACAGGCGAGCAGGAGTCCTGGTCGACGACTCTTTGTGTACATCCAATCCCCACGTGTACGCCGCCGGCGACATTTGCTCGGTCTACAAGTTCACGCACGCTGCGGATGCCATGGCGCGAATCGTAATCGGAAATGCGCTCTTTTTCGGACGGTCCAAGGCCAGTGCCTTGAACATTCCGTGGTGCACGTACTCGGATCCCGAGCTGGCCCATGTGGGGTTGAGCGAGAGCCAGGCTGCCGAGCGGAACATCGCGATCGACACCTACAGGACCGAGATGAAGGCGGTCGATCGGGCCGTGTTGGACAGCGAGGCAGAAGGCTTCGTGAAGATCCACTGCAAGCGGGGCACGGACAAGATTCTAGGCGCTACGATCGTCGCGCGGCACGCGGGCGAGATGCTTTCCGAGGTCACTGTGGCGATGGCGGCTGGTGCCGGATTGCGCACAATCGCCAGTACCATCCATCCGTATCCGACGCAAGCCGAAGCCATCCGCAAGACCGCCGACGCTTACCAGCGAACACGCCTGACGCCGACCGTCCAGCGGCTGCTCAAGGCGCTGCTCCGGCTTCGTGGTTGAAGACGGGCACGACACAGGCTAGGCCGCGATGCACGAATCGATCTCAGTCATCATCCCGGCGTTGAACGAAGAGCAAGCCATCGAGGGGACGCTCCGGAGTCTTGGAGGGTCGGGTATCGATGAGGTGATCCTGGTCGATGGCGGGAGCACCGATGGCACTGTCGAGATCGCAGAAGCGCTGGGAGCGCAGATTCTGCGCGGTCCGGCCAACCGGGGACTCCAGCAGAACATTGGGGCCCAGCGAGCCAAGGGCTCGATCCTGCTGTTCTTGCATGCCGACACTGTGCTGCCACAGGGATTTGCGGATCAGGTCCGAACGGTCCTCGCCACACCCGGAACCAGCGCCGGCGCATTCCGATTCCGCCTGGACGCGTCCGGCTGGAAGATGCGGCTGGTCGAGCGGGTGGTTGCGATTCGCTGCCTCGCCTTCGGGCTGCCGTACGGGGATCAAGCGATCTTCATGGCCCGGGCGGTTTTCGATCAGGCGGGCCGGTTCGCTGATATGCCTGTCATGGAAGACTTCGACTTGATCCGCCGATTGCGAAAGCTCGGGAACATCACCCTTGCAGACGGCGCGGCCATCACGTCGGCTCGACGCTGGAGTCGGCAGGGGATTTGGCACGTCACGCTGAGACACCAAGTGTGCATACTGGGATACTATCTCGGGATTTCACCGCAAAGACTCGAGAACTGGCGGGACTCCATCGCTAGCACGGATTTGAAGCCTTAGCCAGCTCGCCGGCTTTCGGCCGCCTCCTCCCAACACGGTTCCCTGTACGATACAAGTCAGTGGCATCGAAGACAGCGGTGAAGGTCGAGACCTTGAGCGAGCTGGGCCCAGGGACTACCGCCCTAATCGACGAACTGGACATGGAGGAACGGGACTCCGTGCGCCTCATGGAGCTGGGCTTCATTCCAGGGACACCTGTGTCGTGCCAGCGACGAGTACCGCTGGGCGATCTCGCCGTATACCAGCTCGACGGCGCACAGATCGCGATTCGAAGGGACACGGCAGCGCGAATTCGCATCCGATCGGTACCGGCCAAAGGGAACGAGGATGCCTAACGCGGCCGAGGCAATACCAGTCACGGGCAGCCCGGAGCAGCGCCCACTGCGGACAGTCGCGATCTGCGGCGCTCCGAACGTCGGCAAGTCAACATTCTTCAATCGACTGACCGGCCTGCACCAAAAGGTCGCGAACTACCCCGGTATCACCGTAGAGAAGCGGATCGGCAAGATCGAGCTTCCCAGCGGCGAACATGTCGAACTACTCGACTTGCCCGGCATCGTCGGCCTGCACCCGCGGTCCGAAGATGAACGCATCAGTGTCGACGTCCTCAAGGGAAACAGCCTGTTGACGGGCAGACCGTCCGCGGCGATCCTGGTCCTGGATTCGACAAACCTGCAAGCTCAGCTCCGCCTGGTTCCGGGAATCCTTGGATTCGGACTCCCGACCTTGGTGGTCTTGAACATGTCGGACGACCTCGAAGCTCGCGGCGGGAGTGTCGATACGGAGGCCGTTGCCAAACAGGTTGGAGCACCTGTGGCCGCCGTCAGTGCACGCCTCGGCACGGGTATGGACAAGGTGCTGCGATTCCTCGAAGGAGCGACTGCCCCGCCCCAGCGCGTCGAACTGCCGGTTCTAAACAATATCCCGGCCGAACATCGGTGGGCTACAGGCGTCGCGCGACGAGCAGCCTACCATCCGCCAGAACCGTCGCTTTGGGGGCGTCGGCTCGACAAGGCATTTCTCCATCCGATCGCGGGTCCGCTCATTTTTCTAGCCGTGGTCATAGCGGTCTTCCAGAGCATATTCACGCTGGCGGTGCCCCTGATGGACGGGGTCGAGAACTTCATCGGCGTGACAGCCGGATGGCTCGGCACCTTGCTCCCCGACTCGATGCTCAAAGGCCTGCTACTGGATGGCGTATGGGGCGGCGTCGGATCCGTCATCGTGTTCCTGCCCCAGATTCTGATTCTTTTCCTGTTCATCGGGATCCTGGAGGATTCCGGATACCTTGCCAGGGCGGCGGTCATTGCGGACAGGTCAATGCGCGCTGTGGGGCTCGAGGGCCGGTCGTTCATCCCGCTCATCTCGTCCTATGCGTGCGCCGTTCCAGCGATCATGGCTGCCCGGACGATCGAGAATCAACGCGACCGGCTGGCGACCATCTTCATCGCTCCGCTGACGACATGCTCGGCGCGATTGCCGGTCTACGCACTCTTGATCGCAGCATTCATACCCGAACGCCCGATTCTTGGCCCCTTCCTCGGCACTCGGGCCGCGGTCCTTCTGGGATTGTACGCGGTCGGATTCGCTGCTGCTTGCGTTACGGCGTGGCTGCTCAAATCGACCGTCTTGAAGAGCAAGCCGATACCGTTCATGTTGCCGTTGCCGCAGTACCGGTGGCCGACAGTGCGCTCGCTCTCGCTCCGACTCTTCGATCGAGCGAGAGTCTTCTTGCGACGTGCTGGCACCGTCATCCTCGTGACCACGATCGTGCTGTGGTTCTTGGCGAGCGTGCCCTACGTCGACGGCCAGCCGCCTGCGATCGGCGACAGCCTCGCGGGTTCCATCGGCAAGACCATCGAGCCCCTCGTCGAGCCCTTGGGCCTGAACTGGAAAATTGGGATCGGCCTGATCACATCGATGGCCGCTCGCGAAGTCATCGTGGGCACCTTGGGCACGATCTACGGCATGGAAGCCGACGAGGACTCTCCGGACCTGCAGGAGGCCTTGAGATCCGAACTTTCCTACGGGAGCGCAATCGCCTTGTTAATGTATTTCGCGTTCGCCATGCAATGCATGTCAACAGTCGCAGTGGTTCGTCGAGAAACGGGCGGTTGGAAGTGGCCGATAGCCCAGTTCGCCTATATGCAGGCACTCGCCTATGGGGCCGGCTTCGCGGCGTACCGGATCTTCGGTTGACGCGGCCTCGGCGAGGCCAGGCTCAGGACAGCATCAGCTTTACCCAAATCACGAAAAGGAACGCACCGAATCCGACGGCAGCCGAGTACTCCCGATTGGCGAAGTAGAGCTTCCATTCGAACTCCTCTCGCGACGTGTAGCGCGGAGAAATCGCCGGCACGAAGCGCGGCACCCGGGCCTCGTACTCCCGAAAGCCTGGCAGGATCTTGCGGATGTGATCTTCCTCTTCACCGACCACCGGCAGGAACCACAGCAAGAACACGGCCACAACGGCCACAAGCAACGCCAGATGTGCGGCGGCAATGGCCAATCCGAACGCTGCAACTAGGCTTCCCACATAGAGCGGATTGCGAACATGGGCGTAGGGCCCGGAAACAGCGAGTTCCTGGTTCTTGCGCAGGTGCCCTGCCGCCCATGCCCGAATGCCAAGCCCACCGATTGCGATTGGCACTCCTGCCATCAGGCTGTCCGGCGTTGGTCGCGCCAGCACGCAAGCGGCCGCCGCCAGCAAAACGCTAACGAAAACACGCGTCCGGGCCGCCAATTTCGCCCAGCGCTTCCAGCCCGTAATGCCGTTCTGATCTGGATTCTGGCCTGCCACTGATTCTCTTTGTCGCCGCGGATTCCCAGCTGTCAGGCGCTGGTCACGACCGCTACTCGCAACGCCGCTCCCGCAAACACCCGAAAGACCGATTCGCTCTCAGGACGGCAGGGGTATGATTGGCAACCGTCGCATCCCTTGCCGTGCCACTCCACCAGAATCCCAGTACCTGAAGTCCCGCGCAACTCGCTCGGCACCCGCGGACACCGAGACCGCTGGAACGGGGCTTCGGAGTAGACTCGATGTACTGTCTCGTCTAGGGATTATAGACTTGCCGGACCCCGTTGGAGTGCCACCAATGAATCTCGGAGAAGCACTGCGCGAAGCTGTGGAAACGCTCCGCTCACACGCGATCGGTGTCCCGGAACTGACCGCTAGGGTACTGCTCGCCGATGCGTTGCAGCAAGATCAGCCCTGGCTGGCCGCGCACTCAGATGACACGCTCTCGGAAGACCGCCGGCAAGCCTACACGGAAATGATTCGGAAACGTTGCAGCGGGGTGCCGACACAGTACATTCGCGGGTTCCAGGAATTCTTCGAGCTATCGATCCAAGTCACCCCCGACGTTCTGATCCCGCGGCCGGAAACCGAGCATCTCGCTGAAGCCGCAATCGAGCGAGTGCGACGGGGGGATCATGTGGTCGACATCGGCACGGGGTCGGGGGCGATCGCCATAGCCATTGCCCGGAACTCGCCCGGCGCCCTCATTTCCGCCTCCGATCTTTCCGCCCGGGCCCTTGTGGTCGCTGCGGGTAATGCAACTAGGATGGGAAGCGCCGTTCACTTCTGCCAGGGTGATCTAGCAGCCCCTTTCCGTACGGGAAGCTTCGATGTTGTCGTCTCGAATCCGCCTTACGTGCCGCGCAAGGATATGGGCAGCCTTCAGCGAGAATTGCGTCACGAGCCGTCAATCGCGCTATTCGGCGGTGAGGACGGTCTACAGATCGTCGAGCGGCTAGTGCGTGACGTCCCGCGCATTCTCAAATCGGGCGGGTGGTTCCTCGCCGAAATCGGCTTCAACAGCAGGGCACCGATCGAGGCCATGCTGGAACGATCCGAATGGGAGCGGCCGGAGTTCTTGGAAGATCTCGCGGGAATCGACCGAGTCGTCGCAGTGCGGCGATCAAGGAGCCCATTCTGCGAAGGCACATGAGAGGCCTCAGCTCGCATTCGGCACCCCGCGATGCCCGTGCCTGCCCTCGAGACCAGCCCGACGGGCGAGGCTTTGAGGTCATAGCTCCCTATAATCGCTGTTCAGCTCCGTATATGCCGACCTTGCGAATCACCATCACGCTCCTTGCGCTAGGAGCGTCCGCTTCCGGGCAGCAACCTGCTCCCGATGGCCGGACCTCGTTTGCCAACCATTGCGTGCTCTGCCATGCAGGGGACGGCAAGGGCACGAATCGCGCGCCCGGTATTCTCGAATTCGTCAGGTCGAATCCGTCTGACGATGTTGCCGCCTTAATCCGGACCGGCGTGATCGAGAAAGGCATGCCTGCGTTCGACCTCCCGGCAGGGGAGATCCGCAGGTTGGTCGAGCACATCGTGACGCTCTCCGCCGAGTCCAGCGCGGATCCCGCAACACGTACTGTCGAGCTTTCGTTATCCGACGGATCGGTGGCGCGGGGCGAACTGCTCAACGAGAGCGGTTTCGACGCGCAACTCCGCGGACCCGACGGCCGGTTCCGGTTTCTGCGTCGAGAAGAAGACGTGTTCCGCGAAGCCGACGTGGCTCCCAGCGCTGACTGGCCCACCTATCACGGAGATTATTCAGCCAATCGGCACAGCACGATGGACCAGATCCACCGGGCAAATGTTGGCGCGCTGGCACCGGCGTGGTTCTTTCCCGTCCAAGGTCAACGCATGATCGAAGGCACACCTGTCGTGATCAACGGCGTCATGTACGTCACAGGCGTGAACCAAGTTTTCGCGCTCGAAGCGGCTACAGGTCGCGAGATCTGGCAGTATTCCCGTCCCCGCACCAAAGGGCTGCTCGGCGATGCGGCCATTGGGCTGAACCGGGGCGTGGCGATTCGGGGCGACCTGCTCTTCACGATCACCGATCATGCCCACGCAATCGCCCTCAATCGCTGGACAGGAGATCTCGTCTGGGATGTCGAAATGGCCGACTACCGGGACCACTACGGCGGCGTTGCGGCACCGCTTGTCGTGGGCGACCTGGTCTTCTTCGGAATATCGGGCGGCGATACCGGGTTAAGGGGCTTTCTCGACGCCTATCATGCGGAAACGGGAGAACGGGCGTGGCGGTTCTGGACGATTCCCGCCCCTGGCGAACCGTTGTCTGAGACCTGGGGCGATCCAGAGGTTCTCAAGAAGGGCTGCGGGGCGACTTGGCTGACCGGAAGCTACGACGCTGATCTGAATATCCTCTACTGGGCCACCGGGAACCCCTGTCCCGACCTGAACGCCGACCGGAGACCGGGAGACAACCTGTACACCAACTCGGTCCTGGCGCTTGTGCCCGAAACCGGCGAACTTCTGTGGTACTTCCAATTTACGCCGCACGACACGCATGACTGGGACGCCCAAGAACCGCTTCTGCTGGTCGACGAGGACTTCCGAGGCGAGCCCCGCAAGCTCTTGGTTCAGGGAAACCGCAACGGATTCTTCTACGTACTCGACCGGGTTACGGGCGAGTTCCTGCTGGGGGAGCCCTTCATCGATCAGACCTGGGCAGAGGGCATCGCCCCGGATGGCCGACCGATTGTCCGGCCGGGCAGCGACCCCACGGAGGAAGGCAGCGCCGTCTGCCCCGCGATTCGCGGCGCCACGAACTGGTGGGCCTCGGCGTTCAGCCCGGAGACCAAGCTGTTCTACCTAATGGTCCATGAATCGTGCATGCTCTACAAGAAGACGGACAGGCCATGGCAGCGCGGACAGTCCTGGCTCGGCGGGACGTTTCGACTGACAGACGGCTCGCCGAACCAGCGGCACATCCGCGCCCTCGACATCCAGACCGGCAAGACGGTCTGGAACTACGCGCAGACCGGAAGCTCGACAACGTACTCAGGCGTGCTGTCCACGGCGGGCGGCTTGATCTTTTTCGGCGAGGACAGCGGCGCATTCGCGGCGCTCGATGCCGCATCCGGAGAGCCCCTTTGGCATTTTCAGGCCAACCAGGAATGGAAGGCTTCTCCAATGACCTACATGGTCGGCGACCGCCAATACATTGCGATCGGGTCGGGATCGGGCTTTTGGTCCTTTGCGTTGCCCAAATCGCACGCTGATTTGACCCGGGGTGCGAATCGGGGCCGGTAGCTCAGCGGCTCGAAATCAAATCCCGCAACTCGGATTTTGCCCGCCGGGCGGACTCTTCGTCTCCCGCAGCCGTCGCAGCCTTGCGCAAGCCCATCAGCGAAACAGCGCGCCTTGGAGTGCGTTCCAAGGACATCCGGAATGCCTTCAGAGCTTGTTTAGGCCGGTCGATTGCCAACAGCGTCTCGCCAAGCAGCTCGAGGGCCGGCTTGGGCGGAAGCGGAGGCCCGTAACCGAACGGGGTCCGCTCTTCGATCTGAACCGCCTCCCGGAGGATTTTGACAGCTTCATCGGCCTTGCCGTCTTCGAGTTGCAGCAACCCGTCGAGTTCCAAGGCGGCAATGGAGAGCGACGGCTCGTCCTCCCCGTCGGCATCCGCCTTGGCTCGCAGCTTTGCAGCCCACTCTCGCGCGCCCGAAGCGTCGCCTGTCTTGAGTGACCGGATACCTTCGACAAGTGCATTGGCACCCCAAGACTTGGCAGATAGCCCGTCGTCGTCAACGGGCCGCACATCGGCTGCCCATTGCTCCCCATCGACGAGAAAGTGGGCACGTAGATAGGCGTGGTGATTGCGAGCATGACGCGTGCCCGACCCGGCGGCATCCTGCTCGATGATTGCCAGGTTCTCCTGGGCTTTGTCCAAGCGCCCTTTTTGCAGGTAAGCGTATTGCATCCACCAGAGGGCGTGGTACCCCCGATCGTCGCTTCCCAAGCGCATGCGTTTGACACGGTCTTCGGACGAATTCCACGAATCGATGTTTGAAGAGATGCATTCGTCCCACATACCAAGTGCCAAGAAGATATGCGAGGGCATGTGCTGTGCGTGCGGCGCCGCCGAGGCGACCTTGGAGTAGAGGCGGGCGTATGGCAGGCCAAGAGGCGCGTGGACTGGATCGTCGAATGCATGGATCAGATAGTGAAGGGCTCCTGGGTGCTCGGGATTCTTGCGGAAGACCTCTTGCCCGATCGAGGCGATCTGCATGTATGTCTTGTGGTCACGGTTGCCACTCGTCACGCCGAACTTCGACACGGCATACAGGCTGGCGGCTTCGATGTCCTGTGGATGGTCTCTCGACAATCGGCCCATCGCTTCGGAGTATCGCCTCCAGCGCTCATCTCGCTCCCCTTCGCCGAACACGATCTTGGCAGCATCCAGATAAGCCTGCTCCCTGGGGGTAACGGCTGCGCCGTCGGGCACCTTCTCAAGTGCCGAGCGCCCGTCACGTAGGTTCTCGCGCCCCCAGACGGGCCTGTAGTGCGTGAGTCCCTCCCCCCAATACGCCAGCGCAAATGACGCATCGGCGGCTTGAGCAGCTCGAAAAGCGGCAGCCGCGTCGTCGTATTCGAAGCTGTGCAAGAGCAGCACGCCCCGCAAGAACGGTTCCTGGGCGGCAGCTCCGCCGCTATTGGGAAAGCTGCTGACACCGAGTTGCTGGGCGTAGAGCGCAGGGGCAACAAGTGCAATTAGGAATGCAACTAACCGTTTCACAGGTCCAAAGAGTAGCAGCTTGCCAAGACCGGCGCTACAAATGGCGGACAGTTCTAGCAACGCAGGGAAGCGACGTCTCTCTGCAGCACTGCGCTAGCAAGCTTCCATCGAGCCAGGCTGCTTGCGGCTAACCTATTGCTAAGCTAACGCGTGAGGGCACCATGCACGCAGTTCGCAACCCCCGGCTCCTACTATTGTCGGCCTTCGGAGCCGTCCTACTGGCCGCGCTGATCGCTGGCGACGCCCTTTCGCAAGGTCGCGGTCGCGGTCGCTTCGCAGACCGGGAAAGGGCTGCGATCAGCGAGCCGTTCGTGGGGATAACAACCAATGGAAACGTCGAGTCCGGCATCTTTTCCATCCAGGAGACGGGAGTCTCCACGCAACCGGTCTTGGAGGCCGCACGCGATTTCCTAGGGTCGCTGAACGACGAGCAGCGCACTCGCGCGCTATTCCCGGTCGATGACTCCGAGTGGCGCCGCTGGGCGAACCAGCATTCCTACCAGCGGCAAGGAGTCTCGTTCGAGGAACTTGACGAAGGTCAGCGTGAAGCAGCATTCGATCTGATGGAAGCCGGTCTCAGCGCCAAGGGGTTTCGGCGCAGCCGCGACATCATGCGGTTGAACTACACACTTGGCGAGATCACGGGGAACTTCGAGGAACTGGACGAGTGGTTCTACTACTTCACAGTGATGGGGGAGCCATCGGAGGATCGACCTTGGGGCTGGCAACTCGACGGCCACCACCTGATCGTCAACTATTTCGTGCTGGGAGATCAGGTTGTAATGACACCGACGTTCATGGGCTCGGAGCCAGTGATCGCCGAGTCCGGCAAGTACAAGGGCGTCGCAGTCATGCAGGACGAACGGCGACGGGGCATCCAACTGATGCGAGCGCTCGATCCAGGCCAGCGGTCAAGAGCGGTGATTGCGGAGGCCAAGCAAGGCAACAATGCACTCGCCGAGGCGTTTCGAGATAACGCTGTGCTGGACTACTCAGGGATTCTTGCGAGCGAATTCACGGCCGCGCAACGCGGCCTTCTACTCGCCCTAATCGAGGAGTTCGTGGGCAACATGGACGAAGGCCACGCCAAGGTCAAGATGAAGGAAGTGCGAGATCACCTCGACGGCACGTACTTCGCGTGGATCGGAGACTTCGGCGACGACAGCACTTTCTACTACAGGGTCCAGAGTCCGGTCGTGCTCATCGAGTTCGACCACCAAAGACCCGTATTCATGCGGTTGCCACGGGTCCCAACCCTCCAGCACGTCCATTCGGTGATTCGCACCCCGAATGGAAACGACTACGGCAAGAATCTCTTGCGGAAGCACTACGAACAAAGCCACCGGGCGGCGCTGGAGGGGAATCCGAATCCTGTCGCGACACTTCGCGACGGTCCTCTCGCCGCATCAATCAAGTAGCGTACGCTTACGACTACAGCAAACCCGGCATTCGACTACGGCCGCAATATCCCGCCCAGCTTGTGCGCCGGATGATTCTGGCCGGTTTCATCGGCGTTCGCGCATCTCGGTTCAGTCAATGCCGATCCACGAAACCAAGACAGACGGCGATGCCTACGACCCATCGGCGTGGGAGATCGTGCAGCCGGAGAGCAAGCGGCGGCAGCCCAAGCAAGTTGGCTGCTGCGGCTGCGTTGGTTGCCTTCTGGCCATTTTGGCCCTTGTCATCGTCTTCTTTGCCGCTGGCGGCCGGGGAGTCGCAGCCATTGGTTCCGTGCTTGGAATTCCCGAAGTCCTCGGCGCTGTTCTGGTGGGTCTTGCTCTGTGGGGGGCCGTCAGAGTCTTGGCCCGGTTCCTGTGATGACTGGGTCCGCTGCAAGGGCCCGGCCTCGGAGTCGTCCGGGCGGAGACCTTGCGTTACCGCAATATCGATTCCGAAGCTCTCCGGATGGACCGGCTCACGCCAGGTGCGGGCCGGTCGAACGTGATGCTCTTGACTAGGGCATATACCGGCGTGCCTACGCGGAGAGCTAAGTCCTCCACTGCGTCTCGGGTAATGCGCGCCCTCAAGCGCCCCCCGCCGATTTCGACCAGCACTTCGGCAAAGGCCGTCTCGGGATCCTCTACGACCCTCTCCACGGTCCCGGAAAGGATGTTGCGCACACTGATCGATTGAGGCTTGGCCGTGGCCAGAGCGACATCGCGCGCCCGAATCCGCAACCTCACCTCGTCCCCGGGGCGAAAGTCGGCAGCCGGGATCACGATCTCCTGTCCGTGGTGATCCAGACGAGTGATGCGCAGCGCAGGGTCCTGATCGGAAACCCGTGCACGCAGCACAACCCCCGTCTCGTAGACGTTGTCGCCGAGGTCCAGGTCCATCCGTTCCAGGACTTCGTGGATCGGCCCGCTACAGACCTTGTTGCCACTGGAAAGCACGATCATGGTGTCGGCGAGGCGGGCAACTTCCCGGATGTCGTGGCTGACGTAGAGGATGGGCACAGAGAGACTTTCGTGCAGCGCCTCCAGGTAAGGCAGGATCTCCTCCTTGGATCCCTGATCGAGCCCCGCGAGCGGCTCGTCCATCAAGAGCAGGCTCGGCTGGGACAGGAGGGCACGACCGATCGCGACACGCTGCCGCTCGCCGCCGGACAGGTCGGCAGGCGACCGCTCGATCAGACCGGCGATGCCAAGCAGATCGATGACGTCGTCGAAGCCCAGGACAGGCTGGGAACGAGCGCGGCTGCGCCGTTGGTATCCGTAGAGCAAGTTGCTCCGAACGGAGAGGTGGGGGAAGAGGCTGGCCTCTTGGAATACGTAGCCAACAGACCGGTGGTACGGCTTGCAATAGACTCGCTCGGAATCGTCTTGCCACACCTGGTCGCCGACGCGAAGCTCTCCCGGCAAGTGCCGCAGGCCCGCCACGCAACGCAAGATCGTGGTCTTGCCGCATCCCGAAGGCCCGAAGATGGCAGTGATCCCCCGCATCGGAGCGTCGAATGCGACAGCCAAGTCAAATGCACCGAGAGAGCCCTCAAATCGAGCCGCTATCACATCAGGGCCTGCCATCAGGTCTGGCCCCCTTCCGACCTGCGCTGCCAGAGCATCATCGACAGGATCACGGCGAATGCGAACACTAGCAAGCCGCCTGCAAGGGTATGCGCTTGCGCCCATTGAAGTGTCTCAACGTATTCGTAGATCGCGATCGAGAGCACTCTCGTCTCTCCCGGGATGCTGCCGCCGATCATGAGCACCACGCCGAACTCGCCGATGGTGTGCGCGAATCCAAGAACGGCGCCCGTCACAAGGCCGGGCCGCGCAAGCGGCAGGGCGACTGTCCGGAAAGCATCCCAAGGAGTCGCGCCCAGAGTCGCGGCGGTTTCGAGCGGGCGATCTCCGAACGCCTCGAATGCGTTCCGAATGGGCTGGACCACGAACGGAAACGAATACACGACCGAGCCTAGGACAATGCCTTCGAACGAGAACGCCAAGGATCGGCCGCCAGCCAGGCTGGCAAGCCACCCGCCCGGGCCTCCCGGTCCGAGCGCGATGAGCAAGTAGAATCCTAGGACGGTCGGCGGAAGGACGAGAGGCAAAGCGACGACTGCGGCGACTGCTTCCTTCCAGCGTGCGCGGGAGCGCGCAAGCCACCAAGCCACTGGCGTGCCCAGCAGCATGAGCAAGAGTGTCGAGCAGGTCGCCAGTTCGAGAGTGAGCCGTATCGGCGGCCAGATTTCTGCGGCATCGAACATCGCGGATTCACTCTCGATGACCGTAACCGTACTTTTCGCGGACGGCGTCGGCCGCTGGCCCCCGCAGAAAGGCGAGAAACGCCGAAGCCGCTGGATTGGACACGCCGCGCCGCAAGAGCACTGCGTCCTGGGCGATCGGGGAATGAAGATTGCTCGGCACGAGCCATCGCGAGCCATTCGAAAGGTGAGCTATCTGAGAAAGCGCCACGAAACCAAGATCGGCATTGCCGCTGTACACGAATTGGAAGGCCTGCGCGACGTTCAGACCACGAACGATGCGCTCCTTCACCCGGTCGTAGCTGCCGAGCTTCCTGAGAGCCTCGACCGCCGCCGCGCCGTAGGGCGCCAAGTTGGGATTGGCGATCGCCAATTTCACGAAGTCGGTGCTCAGCAACGTCTCCGCGCCAGCTACCAAGTCGCTATCCATGCTAAACAGCACGATCCTGCCTTGTGCATAGGTGAATAGACTGCCCGTCACTCCGAACCCTTGATCAACGGACATTCGTGCCCGTCTCTGATCGGCAGCAAGGAACACATCAAACGGCGCGCCCTGCGCGATCTGGGCGTAGAGCTGCCCTGTTGAACCGAAGCTGAAGACCGCGCTGTGGGCAGTCGCCGCCTCGAACGCACTGCCGATCTCGATTGCAGCATCACGAAAGTTCGCGGCGGCAGCGATCCTGGTATCCGCGCCCAGGGCCGGCGCGGCTCCGATGGCCGAGGCAAGCAGGATCCGGAGAGAAAGCGTCGCAGTAGTACCGATACCGCACCTTCGCCCCACCCTGCCCAGAACCTTCAAAACGACACTTGGAATCAATCAGTGTACGGCACTGCCCAGCAGGCCGCTTGGCAGTCTCACGCCAACGGCGCAAGGACACTCAACGATTGTCCGACACGAGTCGGTTGACCAAGATGCTTGCCCGATGGTGAACCGCGTACCCCTCAGCCACGCGCCCTCCTAGAAGCGCACGGGCGCGTCCAGCAGTTGCGACAAGTCTCGAGTGTCGCAAACGGTCAGCGTGTGGGCTTGGTGCCGGACTCTGTAGGGCTGCTTGACGTTCGGAGACAGGATAAGATTGCGCCCCTGCGGGTACAGTCCCCGAAAGGCCTCGATCCCCGCTGGTCTAATGTGATCCGGATTGATCTTGCACTCCACGATATCCGCACGCCCTTCCCCTCGTCAGATGATGAAATCCACCTCCCGTCGCGACTTGTCTTGCCAGTAGAATAGGCTTCCGTCACTGAAGAGCCCTCTTAGCGTGTCCAACACCAAGTGCTCCCAGAGGATGCCTCGGTCGTCGGGCCGAAGACGTGTCCAACCCTTCTCAAAGCAAACCAATCCTGTATCGAAGCCGTAGCATTTCGGCCGGGCTACAATTTCCCGTTTCCCACCACCGTGAAACGGACGGAGCAGGTGCAATGCGTGGGTGATCGCCATGGCTTCGATATGTGCCTTGACGGTAGGTCGACTCAACTCGCAGAGCGTAGCCAACCGGTTCAACTCTAGCTGGCCGCCACTTTGCGTCAACAGCAGTCGGAACAATGCCTGGAAGCCGTGGCGGTTGCGGATGTGGAATAGCTCTTGGATATCCCGTGCGTAGTAGCTGTCGACCCACTCATTGAAGAAGTCCGGAGACGGTCTTTCCGACAAGAGCGACTCGGGTAATCCACCGTGCAAGAGTCGCCGGTCGATGTCGGGAGCGCCTAGCCAACCTATGCACTCCTCCCACAGCACCGCCTGTAGATGGACCGAGTGTTTGCGTCCCGTCAGAGAGTCCCGGAACTTTCTCGTTGCGGCCAGCGTCGAAGAACCGGTCGCCAGCACCCGAAGGCCCGAATACTGGTCGGCGGCAACCTTGAGCAGGTGGCTCGGTTTGGCTAAGGCATGCACTTCGTCAAAGACCAATACGGTTCCCGGCGGGTGGCTATCCAGAAACAATTCGGGATCGCGAAGCATTCGAGCGGTGGATGGTAGGTCGCAATTGACGTAAACGGAATCCGGCAGCATTCGGGCAAGCGTGGTCTTGCCTACCCTCCGGACACCGGACAGCCAGACAATGGTTCGATCAGGCCAAGCGCGATTCACGCGTTGGAGCCATAGATCTCGACGAATGGAATCCATACTTGTCAAATAGACGTCCAAATGGAAACTATGCTTTCAGGAATCCGATCAGAGCATGATCGTCTACGTCCGTCTTGACTAGTGACACCAATCCGTTACCACGCGGGTCTTCAAGCGGAGTCCTATGAGGTACCTGATCTACCGAGCCAGACGCACCTGAAGTTCCCCCAATGGCCGCGACTTACCATCCGATCACGCTCCGGTTGCTGCCCTCCTGCATGCCTGTCCGTGCGCATCAGGCCCCTGCAGAACATCCGTCCCCCGCCAACTCTGTGCACTCGATCCCGACACCAAACCAAGCAAGAGTTCAATTGACCGTCCTTAACGCAAGCATCGAGGGAGGGGTTGGAGCAGCATTTGCAAGCTGTTGAGATCGATGCGCGGCAGTTCAGTGATGTCGGATCCGTGCCGACTGCGGCAAACAGAAATCGAGCCGCAGGAGATGCGTGTTGCGGGGCACAACAGCATCCCGGCGTGCCAGACTTGGCCCTGCGGATCCTGGCTCTCACGAATTGCCGGGTGCGATACCATCGCACTTGAGCAAGTCTCGATTCCTCGCGGCTGTGATATCCGGAGAGCGTCGCTTCTTCGTGAGAGCGTCCGGACGCCAGATGGCAGGACTCGCCTACACTCAGCTATTGGGTCGCAGGCTCGCCGCATGCCTCCTTCAGGAATCACTCCCCGTCTCGCATTGGGCGGCCTTCTGCTTTCAGCCATGCTTAGGGCAGACTTCAAGATTGAGGAAGTAGCAGGGGACGTCGGCATCGAATTCCGGCATGCCGCCTCAAAGACCGTCGACAAGCACCTCGTTGAGGCCATGGGCGCCGGTGTTGCGATGCTCGACTTCGACGGGGACGGTCTTCGCGATCTGTACTTCGTGAATGGTGCCGACCTTGCGGAGCTCAAGCGCGGAGCGCCTAACGCCAAGTCCGATCAACGCTATTGGAACCGCTTGTACCGCAACACCGGCAACTGGAGATTCGAGGACGTCACGGAACGTGCGGGCGTTGCAGGCCATGGCTACGGGATGGGCACGGCCGTCGGCGACTATGACGCTGATGGCGACCCCGATCTGTTCGTCTCCAACTTCGGGCGCGACGCTTTGTTCCGGAACGAAGGCGACGGGTCGTTTCGCGAGGTCAGCGACTACGCCGGCGTCGAAGGTGATGGCTGGTCAAGCGGCGCCGCTTTCCTGGACTTCGACGGAGATGGATGGCTCGACCTCTTCGTTGCGAGCTACCTGGCGTGGACCTTCGAGAAAAGCAAGCCGTGCGGCGAGTTCCTGCCGGATCGGAAGTCGTACTGTCACCCGCGAGTGTTCGCGCCGGCAAGGCATGCTCTCTACCGCAATCTGGGCGACGGACGGTTTCAGGACGTGTCCCGGGAAACTGGCATAGCGGACCACGCAGGCAAGGGGCTCGGCGTGGCGGTGAATGACGTCGACGGCGATGGCTGGGTCGACATCTTCGTCGCGAACGACTCCTACCCGCAACAGCTGTTCCGCAACATCGGAGGAACGCACTTCGAGGAAGTGGCGATCAAGACCGGGGCGGCTTACGACGCCGAGGGCCAGGAATATGCGGGCATGGGGGTTGTCTGGACCGACTACAACCGGGACCGATGGCCCGACCTGCTGGTCAACGCCCTCGGTCGACAGGGATATTGGCTCTATCGCAACGACGGCATTCGCTTCGAGCCCGTTTCGGACACAAGCGGCATTACCGGGCTTTCCGAACTCCGTTCCGGGTGGGGAATGGGTCTGGTCGACTTCGACAACGACGGATGGCGCGATCTAGTTGTCGGCCAGGGCCACGTCATGGACGACATCGGCCTGTCCGACGAAGCGCTTGCCCACGAAGAGCCACCAATGCTCGCTCGCAACCTTTTCGGGCGCTTCTACGATGTCTCGCGCCAGGCCGGTCCCGCGTTCCAACGACCGGTCGCGGCACGCGGCATTGCGTTCGGGGATCTAGACGCCGACGGCAGGGTTGACGCAGCGGTCAACGTCAATGACGGCCCCGCGCTCGTCCTGAGAAACCTGTCCACGGGAGGTAACGGACTCACCGTGCGACTGGAGGGTGCGGGCCGTAACCGAGACGCGGTCGGAGCCACCGTTCAAGTCAAGGACAGCCGGAACGTCGAGCAGTACGCCTTCCGAGGGAGCGCCGGGAGCTATCTTTCGGCCAGTTCCTCCGATATCCATTTCGGCCTAGGCGAGAGCGGCCGCTGCGAATGGATCACGGTCCGATGGCCTGACGGATCGACGCAGACCGTGACTGCGCCTGATGGCCCCATCGTGATCCTGCGTCAAGCCCCTCGCCCCGCAGGCACCTCAAATTGACCCCGGCACCGGCCCGCTACTCGGGTACCGGCCACCACTCCTGAAGCGAGGCGTGCAACTCTTCGACGAGATCCGGTCGGTCCGCGGCCAGGTTCTGCTGTTCGTGCGGATCGTCAAGCACCTGATACAGTTCCGGGTCCTCGCTGACCCAAGGAGCGACCGTGCCTCGAATCGTTAGCGTCACTTGGCTGTTGGGGTGGTAGGGAAGGATCAGCTTCCAACCGTCTTCACGCACGACGGATCGGTACTTGAGATTGGCAACCGGCCTCTCGATGTCCACCGACGTGTGGGCGAATTCCTCCCCGAATATTCGATCGCGTTCCGCAAGCGCGGCGCGATCGAGGAGATCAATACCGGCCACGTCCGCACGCTGGCCGATGCCAGCAGCCCCTAGGATCGTTGGGACGAAGTCGATGCTGCTTACCAGCGTGCTGTCATCCCGTCCAGGCTCAACCTTGCCGGGCCACCGGATCATGATCGGGGACCGCACTCCCGAATCGTAAGGCGACATCTTCCCCCGCATCATCGGTTGCTCGGAGCGCTGTTCCGACTGGAGCCAGCCATTGTCCGAAACATACAGCACGACCGTGTTGTCGGAGAGCCCCTGCTGGTCCAAGTAGTCGCAGAGTTGGCCAACGGTTTCGTCGAGCCACTCCACCATGGCGTAGTATTCGGCTACGGCCGTGGTCCGGCCCGGTTCCCTGTATTTCTCCAGCAGTCGCTCCGGCGGGTTGTGCGGGGTATGCGGCAAGAACGGTGCATACCAGAGGAAGAACGGCTTGCCTGCGGAGGACTCGATGAATTCTAAGATCGGATCCATCCCTTCTCGCCCGATCACGAGACCGAGATCGCCATGTCGACCTCGGCGGTTAACGTCTCCGTGGGTCATGGCAGCGGTGAAGCCATGATCCAGGGGATTGCCTTCCCACCACTTGCCTGATTGGTGACTGGCATAGCCGGAACGTCCTAGGAGTTCGGCGACGCTGTCGTTCCTGGCAAACACGGCTTCCATCGCGGCGCGGCTCGCAGGGTCCCGTGCGGGACCGGGTGGATCGTTGCCGGTGATTCCATGCTGGTGCGGATACAGCCCTGTCGCGATCGTAGCTAGGCTTGGTCGGCAAAGCGGGACCGGCACATAACCCCGGGTGTAGACCATGGACTGCGACGCAAACCGATCCAGGGCCGGCGTTTGAATGACCGGGCTGCCCATGAACCCGTAGTCTGGCCATCCATGGTCGTCGGAAATAATGAGGACGATGTTGGGCGGGGGTTCCGGCCCGGCTGGGGCTCCGCAACTCAAGGGCGCGAACACGGTGCCCAGGACCGCGAGGCCCCATTGAATTGAAGACCCCCGCTTTCCGGCAAGAATGCGCCGCTTATGCAATCTAGTAGCCTTTTTGCTTGTCGACAACGTTGTGCAGCGGCAGACCGTCGGCGAACCGCTGGATGTTGCTCTTGACGATACCTAGCATGCGGCCCCTATCCATATCGGAGCGACCGGCAATGTGGGGCGTGATGATGACGTTCTCCATCTGCCAGAGCGCATGGCCTTTCGGCAGTGGCTCGGGATCCGTCACGTCGACGCCCGCGCCAGAGAGCTTCTTGGAATCAAGCGCCTTCACAAGCGAGGCAAGATCGTAAGTGCCACCCCGGCTGACGGCGATGAAATACGCGCCATCCTTCATTGCCTCGAACTGGCTGGGCCCGATCATCTGGTGGCTCTTGGGGGTGTGCGGCACGGACATAAAGATTACGTCCGCGTCGCCGATCACGTCGTCCACCATGTCCGGCTTGACCACCTTATCCACATAAGGAAGGTAGGCGATGTCCTCGGGGTCAACGCCGACCACCTTCATTCCATGGGCCCACGCCCGGATCGCGATCTGCAAGCCAATTCCGCCCATTCCGATCACGAGTGCGCGCTTGCCCTTCAACTCGACCAGCGTGTACGGTCTCGACATCCAGTTCTCGTCCGCCTGCCGCTCCATGAAAGTCGGCAAGAACCTTGTCAGCGTGAGGAGCATCGCCATCGCGTGATCGGCTATCTCAGGGCCTTGCACGATCTGGTTGTTGGTCAAGACGATGGCGCTGTTCGCTAGAGCGTCGGATCCGGACTTGTGGAGCACCTGCTCTACGCCTGCACTGAGAGTCTGCACCCAACGGAGCTTCTTCCCCGCCATTACGAGTTCAGGGCTGATGTTGCCGATGTAGGCGTCAGCGTCCGCGATTTCGGTCATCGCGGTATCGGAACTCACCCGAACAAGCTTGACCTTGCTCGAAGCCGACTGCCAGTCGGCTATGGTTTCCGGACTTTGTCCTGCGACGAGAATCTTGAGAGATTGGGCTCCGCAAAGGGAGACGGAAAGGATGCCTAGAGCAATCCAACGGATCATGGGATGAACCTCCTGCCGGAAAGATTGTACCCGAATGCACCCTAACGCGGTGAACGCAAGCACTGCTGGGCGGCGAACCGCAGTGCTTCTTGCGGCCATGCGCCAATTCATCCGGAGCGCCTCGTCCGGGGGGCTCGGGTCGCGACGAGGCGCCCGATCCGCCGGCTACGCCAGCATCTTGCTAACGACGGTGCCTCCGACATCCGTCAAGCGGAAGTCGCGTCCGGCACTGCGGTAGGTCAATCGCTCGTGATCAAGGCCCAGGCAATGCAACAGAGTGGCTTGAAGGTCATGGATGTGCACAGGATCCTCGGCAACGGTCAAACCGAGTTCGTCTGTCTTGCCTACCGCTTGGCCCCCCTTGATGCCTCCGCCGGCCACCCATAAGCTGAATCCGTCCGCGTGATGGTCCCGCCCGATGCTCGCCGGGTCGGACGGGTCGCGCCATTCCGCCAGGGCCGTCCTGCCAAACTCCCCGGCCCAGATCACCAGCGTTTCGTCCAGGAGCCCCCTTTGCTTGAGATCCTTGACAAGCGCTGCGGCGGGCTGGTCCGTTGTCCGGCACTTCTCGCTAAGCCCCTTGTCCAAATTGGAGTGGTGGTCCCACTGTGCGTGCTGGTTGAGCACGAACCGGACGCCGCGCTCGACCAGTCGCCGTGCCAGGAGGCAGGTCGTGCCGTAGGCCCGGGTCTCCTCAGCGTTGAGCCCGTACATGTCGCGAACCGACTCAGGTTCGTCGGAAATGTCGATCAACCCCGGAGCCGCAGCCTGCATCCGGAAGGCAAGCTCGTATGCCCCGATGCGAGACGCGATTTCGGCATCCCCGGTTCGCTCAAGCTGCTCTTGGTTGAGCTGCCGGATCATGTCCAGGTCCTGCCGCTGCATCGATGGCGTCACGCCGCCAGGATTGGAGAGATGCAAGATCGGGTCCCCCTGGTTCCGCAGGAGCACGCCCTGATAGTTCGACGGCAGGAAGCCGTTGGTCCAATTGCCCGTGCTTCCCTGGGTCGAACTGCCAGTCTTGAGCACGACGAACCCCGGCAGATCACGCGATTCGCTTCCCAGGCCGTAGGTCACCCAGGACCCGAATGTCGGCCGGCCCGGGATAGGGCTGCCGCTCATCAAGAGCGACTGGCCGGGATGGTGGTTCACCGACTCGCCGTGCATTGATCGCACCAGGCAGATGTCGTCTGCAATCGTCGAGATATGGGGCAGCCATTCCGAGATTTCGAGCCCGGACTGGCCCGCCGGATGAAACTTGCGGCGGCTGGCCAGCACCTTCGCGGTCGGCTGGATAAAGGCGAGCTGTAACTCTTTCGCCAGTGATTCCGGCAACGGCTTGCCATTCCACTCGTGAAGCTTCGGCTTCGGATCGTAAAGGTCGATCTGGCTTGGAGCCCCCGCTTGGAACAGGAAGATCACGTTCTTCGCCTTGGGCGCGAAATGCCCTGCGCGCGGGGCCATTGCCTCCGCTGGATCCGTGGCCGTCCGCCCCTCGATGCCGAACAGGTGCGCGAGCACGCCAAGGCCGAGACCGTACAAGGACCGGTCAAGGAAATCCCGGCGGGTCTGAATCGTTAAGAAGTCCCCGGGTTTCATGGGCGTGTCACGAATTCGTCGAGGTTCATCAGGATCCGTCCGACCCCAGACCATACCGCCAATTCGGTCCGAGGAACCCCTTCTACTGACGGTAGCCCCTCCAAGGCGGAAGCCTCTCCGACAATCTTCTCCCGTCTCTCGGAGACGTATCGAGAGAACCGGTCGAACTCGGCCTCGGTCGGCTTGCGGCCCAACGCGAATTGGTAGGCGTGCTCGAGGCGCTTCCGGAACGACTGCGACTCAATGTCCGCCAAGACACGGAGCGCAAGCGCCTGCCAGGCCTCGGCGAATGTCGGGTCGTTGAGCAGATTCAAGGCTTGCAACGGAGTGTTCGAGCTGTCCCGCCGGCAGACCGGGGTGCGGAACTCGGGCGAGTCGAAATTCATCAGGAACGGATGCGGCTGGGTCCGCTGGAACTGGATGTACATGCCGCGCTTGTAGCGATCCCGCCCGGAACTCGGGACCCAGTCGGTGCCTCCCGCCTTCAGGCCGGTCGTCCCCTCCGGCATGGTCGGCCGGAAGCTCGGACCGCCGACATCATGGTGGAGCAGCCCGGCAGCCAGCAGCGCGCGGTCCCAAATCAGCTCAGCTGGGAGCCTCAGCCGCTTCTGGCGAGATAGCAGGACGTTTCCCGGATCCTGCCCGGACCCGTCTTCCGGCACCTTTGACGACTGCTGGTAGGTTTCCGAGGTCACGATGAGACGATGGATGCGCTTGACATCCCAATTGGAATCGCGGAACTCGGCAGCTAGCCAATCCAGCAAGCCGGGATGACTAGGCTCTTCGCCCTGAATTCCGAAATCGTCCGACGTGGCGACGAGCCCGCGGCCAAAGTACTCCTGCCAAATCCGATTCACGGCGACCCGAGCAGTCAGCGGATTGCCGGGCGCGAACAGCCATCGAGCCAGTTCCAGGCGAGTGGGCTTCGCATCGATTCCGCTCGGCAATACCGCTGGCGTGCGTGCGCTCACTTCGATCCCGGGGCGGTCCCAACTGCCGCGGACGCGCAAGAAGGATGGCTGCGGCTCCGGCCTCTCGTGAACCACGCGCGCCTCGCTGAGCTGCGGGTACTCGCTGTTGAGTGCCTTGATCTTGCGCAGCGCCTCGGGAAACCCTAGTTCCTTTTGCTTGTCGTTGCCGACGATCAGGCCGTAGGCCCGCAGGAAGTAGTACGTGACCTCGTTCGCCTGGCGCCACGTTCGTTCGGCCGGGGGAATGCGCACGATCTGCTGCCCTCCGTCGGTGTTCAGGCCTAATTCCTGCCAAGCGAGATCCCAGTCCAAGTAGACTCCGGGCGCGGCGCCTGCCTTGAGGCTATTTCGTTCCCACTCGGCCTGCAGCGCGGCCACGTTGTATTCATCGAGGACCGCTTGGTGCTTCTGCCTGTACTCGTCGACGCTCCCCATATAGGGGCCGAGCTCTCCCTCGACCGGGGCATAAATCCGGGCCTCCCGGAGATTGTCAAAGTATGCGAAGAGCTCGTAGAATTCGCGCTGGGAAATTGGATCGTACTTGTGGTCGTGGCACTGGGCGCAACCGACCGTCAGGCCCAGCCACACCGTGCCGAACGTGCTGGCACGGTCAATCGTTTCGTCGAACGCGTATTGCGCGGGATTCACGCCCCCTTCGCGGTTCCTGAGAGTGTTGCGGTGAAATCCAGTCGCAACCCGCTGCTTGAGAGTGGCGTCGGGCAACAAGTCGCCGGCAATTTGCTCGATCGAAAAGCGATCGAATGGCATTCCACTGTTGAGTGCGTCAACCACCCACCGCCGGTAGCGCCAAGCATGCGGACGAGTGTAGTCCTTGGCATAGCCGTCCGAATCCGCGTAACGAACCTGGTCGAGCCAGTGCATCGCCTGCTTTTCTCCGAAGTGCTCGGAAGCAAGCAGGCGGTCCACCACGCGTTCGAACGCGCCCTCTCGATTGTCAGCGAGAAAAGCGCGCTGCTCGTCAAGGGTTGGAACCAACCCGGTCATATCGAGTGACCCCCGTGTTAGCAGCGCTGCTCGATCAGCGCGTGGTGCCGGCTCGAGACCGTCGCGACGCAACCTGTTCCGCACGAAGTAATCGATCGGGTTCCGCCCCTCGGGCACATCCGGTCTGCGAATCGGCTTGAAGGACCAGTGCTCGGAGGAGGTGGCATCGGCTGCCGCTTCCAGAGAGGCGTCGCCGGTATCGGGCCATTCCGCTCCTTGATCGATCCAGGCCCGCAGAAGGCCGATCTCGGCGGGTGTCAGAGGGTCTCCGGTAGGAGGCATGAGCACCTTGACTTGATAGCCTGCCACCAAGTGAATCAACCGGCTGCCCGCCGAGTCGCCCGGCAGAAACGCCGGGCCGGAGTGACCTCCCGCAAATGCATCGACCTTGCGGTCCAGCCTCAGTCCGTTGAGCGCGTTGGCCGGGCCGTGGCATACGTAGCAGCGCCGTTCAAACAGGGGTTGGACTTGGCTGACGTAGTCGACCTGGCCGCTCGCAGGTGGTGGCAGTTCGGCGGCCGAAAGGACTCCCGTCGCCGCGACCGCTAGGGGCAGCCCCAACCCGCGTAACAGATGAACTACTGGTGAGGGTATGCGCTTCGATTCGTAGCTTCCAATACGCATTGCCCTCTCTGAACCAGGTCGCGCCTCAGACCGCTAGAACACCACCTTCAACGCCATTTGAACCAAACGCGGCTGCCGGGCGCTGCCGACTAGCCCGAAGCTGCGATTCGCCGCGTTGCCATTCGGGTTCCGGAACTGCGCGTGGTTGAATGCGTTGAACATCTCAGCGCGTAGCTGCACAAACCTGCCCTCTGCAAGCGGGAAATCCTTCTGGATCCCGATGGCGAAGTTGTTGAGGCCAGGACCGCTGATCGGGGCTTTGGCGGAGTTGCCGAAAAAGCCCTGCTGCGTGTTCTGGAAACAGCTTGTGTCGATGAACTGAAGGCTGCTGCGGAGGTCCGCGCCGCCCAAGTTCCCCGAGCACGTCCTGTTGGGACGGTGCCCGACAAACGGACTGCCTGTACGGTTAGGGACGGTGATCAAGATCGGGAGCCCGTTCGAGAATGTCGCAATTGTAGACAGGTTCCAACCGCCTACGACGTAATCGGCTGCGTCCGACATGCCCGAGCCAAACGCCCGCCCTTGCCCAAACGGCAACTTCCAGAGTGAGCTGATCACGGCGCGGTGCTTGACATGAAAGGATGTCGGCCCTTTGTCGAGCGCACGATTGTTCGCGATCTGATTGCTCGTCGCACCGCCAAGTTCCCATCCGTCGTAGAGCGCTTTGCTGAACGTGTACTCGGCTCGAAAGTCAATGCCGTGCGAGACGCGGTGGTGGTATCGAGCGATCAATGCGTTGTAGCTCGAATTCCCGTTGAAATCCGATTGCAGAATCGCCCGGTACCGCGGATACGGTCGAGTCGCGCGATCGCAGTGCAAGTCCGCCGTTACAACGCACTGGTTATTGTCGTAGCGGTTTTGCTGCCGGTGCCCGCTGTTGCCCAGGTAGTTGAGTTCGAACAGGTCGTTGTCGCCAAGCGTCCGCTGAATGGAAAAGTTCCATTGCTGGACATACGGGGTTCGACCTTCCTCCTGCAGCGTGAACGGCGTGATCCCCGCAGGCAGGTCTCTCGCGAAATTCTCGTCGATTGGCGGCAGCGGGATTACAGGAAAGACGTTCACCCCTGGAATGAACTCGGGGGTGAGCTTGCCCGTGTTAATGGCATCGACGCTGTTGGTGAACGGGGGGCCGACAGCCGAGAACTGCAGCTCGATAAGTTGCATGTCCGAGAAGTAGGCCCCGGCGCCGGCTCGAATCACGGTCTTGTCGTCAAGTTGCCATGCGATGCCAAAGCGGGGGGCGATGTTGTCGCTGTCCGGCTCGATCACCCTGGGGTCGACCTGCCCTAGCACGGCAAATTCCAACAAGCCGGTGGATGGGTCAAACCCGTGAGGATAATCGGCTGCCCTGCCCCAGGGATTCGGAATGGTGTCCTTGAACCACGACACGCCCCAGTTGACGGTCAGATTGCGCCGTACCTTCCACGTGTCCTGGATATACGGCATGTACTGCGTGTGGCGGTATTGAAGCATCGGCAGGCCGCGCGTGCTGCCTCGGTCGGGAGCACCGAGCAGGTAGTCGGCGAAAGCGTTTCCGCTGTTCGATCCGCTTGGCACCAAGTTGCCGGCCGCGTTCCTGGTCAATTGCGCTGTGTAGGAGCGGCTGTAGCTCAAGTTGCCGTGGGCGCCCGCGTTGGCATTCTGCTGCCAGGTACGCCGGTAGCGGATGCTCCCACCGAAGCGGAACTGGTGGTTTCCGGTGATGTAGCTGAAGCCTTGGTCGAGCTGGTAGTTGTTGTCGATGTTGCCGAGATCGCCATTCGACCGGCCAAAGCCAGTGAAGCCTTGAATTCTCTGCGCAAAGACTCCCCGTGTGTCGAACGTGCCCGTGATTCCGAGCGGCGTGAGGATATCACCCACATCCCGGCCCTCGTTGCTGAACAGAGCTTGGTTGCGGGAGATGCCCAGTCGGAACGTGCTGACCCACTTCGGCGAGATCGTATACGTGTGCTGGAGCATCCACATGGCGAACTGATTCGGAAAAAAGGCGCCGCTCAGTGGGAAGGCTCCTGGCCTTACCGCCGAGTTGTCCGACCAGATGTACTGCGAGAAGAGGTTCTGCTTCGGAGTCAGCTGGGTGTCAATTCGAACGTTGAACTGGTCGTCCTCGACCACGTTTCGCGGGTTGGCGAAGAGATTGCTGGGCCGCGTCTGATAGCTCGATCCGGGCAAATAGTACTGCAGGAGGTTCTCCGAAACCGAGTTGAAGCGGCTCTTGGGCACGGTCTGGTTGGCGAACGGCTGGCGCGTGCCGGCAGACTCGTTGAGCGTCATGGGGTCGTGGATGACGAATGGATCCTCGGAGAAATCGCCGCCGAACATCGCTTGTGTCGGAGTGAACACGCCGCGGGTAAACGCAACGCGCTCCCGCATGCCTTCATACCCCGTGCGGAACCACATCCTGTCGCGCACGATCGGCCCGCCCAGCGCGAATCCGAATTGATTGCGCTTCAGCTCCTCCGGGCCCGGCGAGAAAAAGTTCCGGGCGTCGAGCTTGGTGTTGCGCAAGAACTCGTACACCTCTCCGTGGAATTCGTTCGAGCCGCCGCTCGTAGTGATGTTGACCATTGAGGGATTCGGCCCTTGGTCCGGCATGAAGAAGCTCGACTGCACTCTGAACTGGTCGACATTGGCAACGGATACATTGACGGCCAGTTCCCCGCCGCGGGCGCCTCGCACCTGGATGCCGTTGATGGTGTAGCTGTTGTTGGCGGCCTTGACGCCTCCGACGACCACGAAACGACCCGGATGGCCGATCTGGCCCTCGAAAGACGCTCGCCCTTCGGCCGGCGCGGCGCCACCAGCCAGCAATGCCAGCTCTAGGAAGTTCCGTCCGTTCAGCGGCAGTTCGTTCACACGCTCGGAGTCAACGACCGTGCCGATGGCATTCGATTCGGTCTCCAGCAGGACTGCGGCCGCTTCGACAGTGACCACATTCGTCACTTGGCCGACCTCCAGTTCGACGTTGACGGCGGCCCGCTGGCCGACCTGCACTCCGAGGTCTGTGACTTCCTGGGTTGCGAAGCCCTCGCTCGAAACGCGCACGGTGTAGACGCCGGGGGTAACGTCCGGGTAGACGTAGTTGCCCGCCTCGTTGGTCGAGACTTCCTGCTCGGAGCCCCGCTCGACATTGATCAGGACAACCGACGCTCCCGGAATGACCGCCCCGGTCGCGTCAGTCACGGTGCCGCCGACCGACGCACTTCCGGAGACGCCCTGCGCCCAGACGGAAGGCAGGCCAAGCAAAACCGTAACCGCCAAAGCCAATCCGAATCTGAATTCAACTTTCATGTTTGATTCCCTCTCAAATACCAGATGGGGGGAGCATCCATGGTTCACCCCACCATCCGATTGACACACTATCCTAGCAAGGTGGGGTCGGTCGCGTTGTTCGCGCCGAAGAGGGGATGGCGAGTCCGGACAGCAACGCGCCAGGTCAACGCGATCGAACCGCAAGCCAGATCGGGCTCGACCACGCCATCTGGCCGTCAGCTTGCTGCACTCGAACATAGTAGTGCTGCTCGCCTGGCTTCGGGCTTTGATCGACGAACCGGAACTCCACGTCTTGGGCCTGGTTCTGCAGCGTGTAGACGAAATCCTGGCCGCGAATCACGTCGACTTGCTTGACAGGCGCCGTGCCCAGAATCTTGACCCGCAGCTCGAAATCCGCCGATTCGCCGGGCACGACGTCACCTTGCAGGTACTCCCTTTCCCCGACCCGCATGCGGTAGTCCAGCACGATGTTGTCCGTGGCACCGTAGTTGTGGCGCTTGCGCATGGCGTCAAGCAGTCCTTCCCGAGAGAACTCCTCGGCGATCGTGCACGAGTACGAGATGTGCGTCGAGAGGTGGTCGGAACTGGCCTGGACCCCGATCTTGTAACCCTTAGCCCACGCGTTCCAGACATAGCCCTTCGGACGGAAGCCGCCCGCCTGATTGGTCACATCATCCGCCGTGGCGGCCTTGGGGGCCCCTTCGTACTCAGACGAGATGCGGTCCCCTTGGTAGATCTCGACAAGCGGCTCCACTTCGGGATCGTTGTCGCGCCAGTCCGTACCCATGTTTGTCGCCGACGTGTGAGGGATCGAGATCCCGTCGTAGCGCTTGAGGTATTCGAACAGGCCGACAGCCCCGGTCGATGTTTCCCGCTCGTTGGGCTGGTCCGGGAACGTGGGATTGCCGCGTTTCGCGAACATGATGTTGCGGTGACCGTTCGGGTACCCGGTGCCCCGCTCGTACCCGAAGAGAGGGACGAACCGTCCCGGCACGTGAAACACGTCAACCCGCTGCTGAAGCAGCCAGTTGATGTACTCGATATTCCCGCCGCCGCTGTTGTGATGCTCACTCATGCCGAGATAGTCGAGGTCTGCAACGTTCAGCGCGTAGCGATACGTGTCGTTCTGCGCACCGTCGTTGTTCCCGTCACCCGAGTACTCGGTGTGCCGGTGAGTGTCACCGCGATAGATCTTGTACGTCTTGCCCTCGGACTCGATGGTGTACGAGCGGATACGCGCGATGTCCGCGGCTTCGTTCGGATGCTTCATGAAGGCACCTAGCTCATCGCGCTGACGTGCCTCGAGTTGTGCATCGTATACAGGGCCTTCCAGCGCTGGCAGCTCCGTTGCAAACACCTCGCCTTGCTCGTAGAAATAGTCGTCGTAAATCCGGTTGTCGGTTGCCCAGGCCGCGTAGAGCCTGCCGTCAGGGCCCGCCGCAAGACCGGCACCCGCATCCGAGCGGCCCGCCGTTGAAGGTAGCGGGAATGGCGTGCTCCACAAGCGTCCGTCAAAGGCGGTGGCATAGGTCTCCCACGAGGCCCGGTGCGCCGCTGCCGTATGCGGCACCTCCCGCTGGCGGAGATGCCGGTGGCGGAACAGCGCCCACACGCGACCCGCCCCATCCGTCCGCAAACGAGGGAAATCATTGAACCCTCGCAAGTCTGAAGGCAAGGAGTCCTCGAAAGTCCGCAGCGGCTCTCGCCATTCGCCGTTCTCATAGACAGCCGTCGCGACCCAGCGGGACTGGTACAGCTGAGTCGCCGGGCGATTCAGCAGAAAACCGGTATCCTTGCCCCACTGCGTGCCGCTCTCGTTCCACGCAGCCCATAGACGGTCTTGATCGTCGCAAGTCAGGCTGGGATAGGCTTCATAGCGCAACGTGTCAGCCACGGCCTCCACTGCAGACCACTGCCCGCCCGCGTACTTGCGCATCCGGATGTCGTAGTCGTTGTTCTCGTAGGTCTCCCACGCAACGTACACACCACCCTTCGAGTCAGCGGCGATGGCTGGGTGCCAATCGTCAGACTCGGAGAGCGACACGCGGGCCTCGGGCTCCCAGGCGCTGCCGTCCCAGCGCCGAGCTAAGACATCGGAATGTCCGTTCCGGTAGCCCTGCCAGACCACCCACACCCCTCCTGCAGAGTCGGTCGCCAGAGCGTGGTGGATATCTGGTGCGGCGGCCTGCGTCAGCCTCTCGGCTGTGCCCCAAGACTTGCCATCGAACTGGCGCGAGTACAGGTCGAAGTTGTCGTCCTTGCGGTCCGACCACACAGCTAGCACTCCGCCCTGGCCGTCAACGGCCAACCTTACGTAGTACGCATCTGACGGACCGGAAGTGACTTCCCGAATCTCTCCGAACTCACTACCATCGTTGCGTCTGACAAAGACGTGATTGGCCCAGTCGCGGTAGCCGACCCAGGCCACCCAGTAGGCACCATTCCCCTCGGCAGCGACATCCGCGAAACCGTTATGAAAAGTTTGGTCGGACACCGAGTGAAAGTTCGCCCCCCGTTCCACTACGGCGGCGCCACCCAGGTAAGCTTCCCGGGCTCCTGCCGGCTGCTCTGAGAGCCGGAAAGAGAAATTCCCGTTGACTGTCGCGATATCAACGCGGGCGTCACTGTCGGCCTCGATTGCGAGGATTAGGCCAGGCAGGTTGAGATAGGCGGGAACTGGAAAGGAAGGCTCGGGCTCCCAGTTTCGATACCGGAACTGACGCCCCGGTGTGGTCAAGAGCTTCCAGGACGACCCACCGACCTCGTCGGCCTCACGCGGCCGCCAACTGCGAAGGCTAGCGACCCGCCCGCCGGACACCTCCACAGAGCCATCCCAGCCCGTTGGTTCGGAGTCTGTTAGTCCGAATCGAATGTGGAACGTGTGCTCTTCCGCATGAGCCAAGGCGTGCCCGCCTCCGATGGCCATAGCAATGGCGAGAATCTGGCGGCGCAAGCGGGGTGGCATCGCCCAACAGGATAGAACGCATTGGACGTGGTCGATAGTCGAATTGAGCGAGTTCTTCGCGGACAGGGCACCAAGAATGATGATTTGCGTTTGCTCGACAGCTATTGTTGATGCGACACTCCGACTACCGCTCGAGGGGGCCACATGAGACACCGATTCGCTTTCGAAGCAACTGCGCTCACGCTGCCAGTCCTGGTTTGGTGTCTAACAGCCCCGCCTCTTATCAGCCAAACCGTTTCAACTGGTCGAGTTGGCGCGGATCCGAAGCAGAACGACTCGGGACAGACGTGGACCCCGCCGCGCACGAGCTGGGGTCATCCGGACTTGCAGGGGGTTTGGTCGTATGCCTCGCTCACACCGCTTCAGCGGCCCGCAGGGCTAGGCGACAAGGAGTTCTTCACACCGGAGGAAGCTGCTGAGCGGAACGCGGGTGCCACCGCCGAACGTCCGCTCGTTCCAGGAGTCATCGGGTCGTACAACTCCCATTGGTTTGACAAGGGGAAAGTGGATCCAAGCCGGCGAACGTCGCTGATCGTCGATCCTCCCAGCGGCCGACTCCCTCCCATGACAGCCCAGGGAAAGGCTCGCGTCCGGGCTAGGTCGCAGCGTGTAAGCGGCCGGCCTGACTCATGGTTGAACTTCAGAGCGTGGGTTCGCTGCATCACCTATCACGGGGTTCCGCCGGTTTCCACCGGGTACAACAACACCTATCAGATCCTGCAGACCCCTGACCATGTCGCGATTCTGGTTGAGAACATTCACGATGTGCGGATCATTCCCCTAGACGGGCGCCCGAAGCTCGACGAGAGGATACGCCAGTGGAACGGGGATTCGCGCGGTCATTGGGAAGGCCACACCCTGGTTGTTGAGACGGCCAATTTCAGCGACAAGACCGAGCATCGATTCCCGTCCTCGAAGAACCTCCGCGCGGTAGAGCGATTCACCCGCGTGGATGAGAACACGATCCGCAACGAATTCACGATCGAAGATCCGGCGACATACACGAGACCCTGGACTGCCGTCAGGGCGATGCCGCGGCTAGACGGCTACCAGATCTACGAGTATGCATGTCATGAGGGGAACTATGCCATGACGAACGCACTGAGCGGCGCGCGCGCTGAGGAGAGAGCGGCAGCAAGGCGTGGCCCCCAGAAGGACTGACTTCCCCTTACCGCGCTCGGCCACGTCGGATCGTGAAGGGCGGACCGGCCCGCGGTCTGCTCGATGCCCGTGTCGGAACCAACCCCATTACCACCGAGACGCCTGCGCTGATTGCGAGACGAGTTCAGTGTCTAACGCGAGGGATAGGATTGGAGCGTAATCCCATCCCGCAATTCAAATCAAAGTTCGGCCGCAGACACCCCAGAATCGGGGTGCTCTCGTACAGCCCCAATCAGCGCAGATGCTTGGGAAGGTAACAGCAAGCCGCCCAAATCTGATGGCGGCGCATACTAGCCGGTAGGAAAATTCCGTTCCTACTTGACTGCCCTTGAGGCCGCAACGGTTTTGGCGGCCGTCTTTGCAGCCGAGCGCCGACCGGTGCTGCTGGCAGCGCTTCCCACCGATTTCCGCGGCGAACCCCCTAGGCCTAACCCCCGGTAAAGATCCGATACGCAGACTGCTGTGATTGGATGCTCCGAATCCCGAAGGCGCCCGACGATCGTTTCCGCCACTTGCTCGATGTAGACTGCTTCCCCGTCTGTCAGGAAGTAAGCGTCTCGGCCTTGGCCGTTGAGGCCCACGGCGTCCAGGATCCGCTGCGGTTCCAAATGATCAAGTAGCGGGCGGATCTTCTGCAGGGACATGCCCTTGCTGCGCAGCTCGGTGATGAGCGAGACCTGCAAGACTTCGAAAGTTGTGTACATCCGGCGATGGCTCGCCTGCTTAGGCGTGACCAAGCCTTGCTCGTCCCACCACTGCAGCTGTCGCAAACTCACCCCAGTAAGCTCCGCGACATCCAAGCTGTTGTACGTCGCTGACGATTCCAAATTCCGCACTCGGTCAATCATGGCGATTTTGGCCCCCTCCCCTCACATGGGCCACAAGCATATCAGTACGGCGGACAATCTCCAAATCCATCCGGGCGTCCTGCGAACCCACAGGAATCCATCCGCCGCGAACGAAATGCACGGTTGGTACCGAGTAGCCCGTGCTCAAGAGCACTTCAGACCGCTGCGGGCTCCCAACTACATCCCGAACCAAGCAGGACCCGGACCGTCACCACACTGAAGCTTACCAGACAGATAATATCACGAACTCGAGGACCGGTAGCCTTGCAGCGATGGCCGGTTACCCGCCCAATCGCGCTAAGGTCAAAGGCGGTTGGCAATGGACGCACATCGGCACTGCGCCTCGAGACCGAGCGTTGTCCGTGCCCTGCATACACCTGCCGAGTACCCTCTGACCCTGTTCCCGTTGGCAGGCTGGAGCGAACGCGGACAGGAGCGCGGAGGCCACCGGTCAGGTCGATCGCGTCCCAAGGCGAGCAGGCGAATCGCGCAGAACCGGGAGGCCGGTGCCACTCGGGTAACCTCAGGCAATGGGCTGTGCGCTTCCGCAAGATTGCGCATAATGTTACGGCATCGGCTAGCGATGGGTATCTCGCAGACATTCCGCAAGCTGTCGTCCACGCTGGCGGGCACGGCATTTGCGCTCACTACTGCCCTTCCGGCTCCACTGCCTGCACAGGCCGATTCGGCCATCGGAAACCCGCTAGGGCGCGATCCCGCCGCAGTCGAGGCGGGTGACGCACTCTTCCACGAACGTTGCGCAGTCTGTCATGGCCAGCGTGCGCAAGGCGCGATGGCTGCGGATCTAGTGCGGACCCGAACTGTAACGCGAGGTACGGAGGCGGCCCTCTTCAGACTGATTCGCCGAGGCATTCCAGGCACCGAAATGCCCCCCCAGCCGGACCTTGAAGACAACCGGATCTGGCAGATCGTGACATATCTTCGTGCCCTGGCACTCCCCGGCCAGCAGCCTCCGTTGGAGGGCGATCCCGAAGCGGGGCGAACGGTGTTCCGACAGGCGGGATGCGAGTCTTGCCATTTGGTTGATGGCACCGGAGGGTATCTGGGCCCGCCCCTCGATTCAATTGCGGTCCGCAAGACGAGCGAGCAAATCCGAGCCGATGTACTGGAACCCGACGCGACACTGGCTGAAGGCTTCGAGACCGTCATCGCCGAATCATCTGACGGTCGGAAGATCGATGGGATCCTCAAGAACGAAGACACGTTCACGCTGCTGGTGCTGGCCGCCAGCGGCGACGTCGTAACACTCCGCCGCGATCGGTTGCGATCCGTGACCAAGCCGGGCCGGTCACGGATGCCGGCCGACTACAGCACGAGGCTCTCCGCCGAGGACCTTGGCAACCTGCTCGCATTCCTTGATCGCCAGCGCGATCCATTCGTCCCGGTCAGACGGGGCTTCGGAAACTACTGAGGATTGTTGCCGTGACCACAATCGCGATCGTTCGCGCGCTGGCACGCCTTGCCATCGTCGCTGGAATCGGGTCGGCCGCTGGGGTCTTGGCTCAACCCGTCGAAGAGCGTTACAAGAATCCTTCGAACTGGCTGAGCTACGACCGCGATAACACTGGTCAGCGTTACTCCGAACTGAGCCAGATCAACCGCGAGAACGTGTCCAAGCTCGTGCCGAAATGGGTCTTCCAATTCAGCCAGCTCCAACTGCGGACCGAGTCGACCCCTCTCGTCCGGGACGGCGTAATGTACTTGACGGCTGGCGGAGTGCGGGCGTTCGCCCTAGATGCCACAACGGGAACCCGCATTTGGCGCTTCGACTACCCATACAGACAGGGCGAGGGCCGCCAGGATCCGAATTGGAGCCGGGGCTTCGGAATTTCCGGAAATCGCCTCCTAATGGGCACGCCCGACTGTCAGATGATCGCACTCGACAGCCGGAGCGGCGCGATGCTTTGGCGATCGCCGATTACAGCCGACCAGCCGTGCTTTGGCTCGGCGGGTGCGCCCATCATCGCCAAGGACCGCGCCATGATCGGTATCCGTGGAGGGGACACTGGCCGGATCCGCGGGTATCTCGACGCCTTCAACGTCGAGACCGGTTCACGCGAATGGCGGTTCTACACAATTCCGGCACCAGGCGAGCCCGGTTCGGAGACATGGCCTGACACGGATACATGGAAGGTCGGAGGAGGAGCGCCGTGGACCAGCGGCACCTACGATCCTGAACTCGACCTGCTCTACTGGCCGACCGGAAACCCGGGACCCAAGGACTTCGACGGGCGTGACCGCGAGGGAGACAACCTCTACACGGCTTCCCTGCTGGCCTTGCGACCGGACGATGGCGAGTTGGTATGGCACTTCCAGTTCACTCCCCATGACGAGCACGATTGGGATGCCAATCAAACGCCGGTCTTGGTGGACAGAGAGTGGAATGGCGAACGGCGGAAGCTCGTGGCACATCCCAACCGCAACGGGTTCCTCTACGTGCTCGATCGCGAAACCGGCGAGTTCCTGCAGGGAACGGAGTTCGCCGAGCAGAACTGGTCGGACGGGTTTACCGCGGAAGGCCGGCCGCTGGTCAAGTCCGAGGCCATACCGAACCCGACCGGCGCACATGCCTGCCCCGACATCCACGGGGGAACAAACTGGCAAGCACCGGCTTACAACCGGGGCACGGGCCTGCTCTACGTCGTCTCACGCGACGCATGCGGAGTCTACTTCCGCACGGGGCACAGCATCGACCACATCGAGAGCGGGGCGGACAACTTCCTACGAGCGATCGAGTTGGCTGGAGGTAGCATTCGATGGGAGATTCCGATGTACGGCGTGGAGAACCGTGAGGTCACGTTCGCGGGAGCCATGACGACTGCCGGCGGCCTTGTCTTCTTCTCGAGCCGGGCGGGCAACTTCATGGCCGCCGACGCAGTCTCGGGCAAGATCCTCTGGCGGTTCAACACTGGCGGGTCCATCCGGGCCTCGCCAGTCACGTTCGTCGCTCAGGGAAAGCAGTACGTCGCGATCACGACCAAGGCCGGTGTCTTCGCGTTCGGTCTGCAAGACTGAATGGGCCGCGGTTGCCCGGAATGCGACTTGAGGTGCGGAAGCCGTAGCGCCAGGTTGGGGCATTTACGCTTGTAGAAAACAATAGGCGAAAAAAATACGTTTATTACTTGACTTTGAAACCATCATTAGCCGATGATTGCAAAAGACACGGGCGAAGAGTCCTGTGGAGCTTGCATGACACTCGACCAAGAATCCGTCACCATTCTGCGGACAACCATCATTCTCGCCGTTGCTTTCCTGCTCATCGCCAAGATTTGGCGCGAGTGCGGGGCCGAGACTTTGCGGCGAAAGCTCCTGGCTCTGGAGATCGAGCTTTTCGAGTTTGCGAGGCGCGGCCACCTTACGGTCGGGCATCCGGCATACGCCATGCTCCTCAACAGCATCAGGAACCTCACCGCGTCCGCGGACGAAATCAGTGTCACCCGGCTCTTCGTAACCACAGCTCTCGGTAGGGGAGGCACGCGGGCTGCAACGCTAGCTCGACACCGTCGACAGTGGGAGACGGCGCTAAACCAAGTGTCCAGCGAGGAGACCCGGGCGGGAATTGTCGAACTGCGCGAACAACTCTATCTCGAAGTCAGGCGTTCCATGCTGTTTGGGCCCTTGCCAGCCGAGGCGCTGATCGCGGTTCCCGATTGGCTTGCCGCAGTCTGGCGGCAGGCTTGCTTGCAACTGGTGCGCAACGCACGGCTCGTCAAGCTCGAGGCGAAGAGCCCACGGCGGCTCTCGATACCCGCCTAGCCCGGAAGCGGGCGTTTCCACCAGCGCAACAGCCGGGTAGTTCCCGGCGCGGCCCCAGCCCGGTTGACAAGAGCGTCCGAGGGGCAGTCAAATTGCTTGCATGCCCGCGACAAGACTGGTCATCCTTGCGCGAGTCGGAGTTCTCGCTTCGATCCTCGCCATCACCGCAGCGGCCAGCCCCCCGAACGTGGTGTTCTTGCTGGCCGACGATTTGGGTTGGCGGGATTTGGGCTGTTACGGGAGCCAGTTTTACGAAACGCCAAACATTGACGCTCTCGCTGCGTCGGGGGCACGCTTCACGCAAGCCTACGCAGCGTGCCCTGTCTGCTCCCCGACACGGGCCAGCATCCTGACCGGCAAGTACCCGGTCCGAATGCGGGTTACGGATTACATCAGTCCGGCGGGCGGAAACCAACCGCCATCATGGCGCCGTAACACCAAGATGCTCCCGGCGCCGTACGACGACCTTATGCCACTCGGGGAGACCACTTTGGCCGAGGCACTCTCGGATAGCGGCTACGCCACCTTCTTCGCGGGAAAGTGGCACTTGGGTCCGGAAGGGTTTTGGCCCGAAGATCAGGGCTTCGACATCAACATTGGCGGTTTCGAGCATGGTGGTCCCTGGGGTGGTGACAACTATTTCTCGCCGTACGGCAATCCAAATCTCGAAGACGGTCCGGCCGGCGAGCACTTGCCTGATCGGCTAGCTTCCGAGACGGCCAAGTTCATCGACGACCACCGCGACCAGCCGTTCCTTGCATACCTGTCGTTCTATTCCGTCCACACCCCACTCATGACTACAGAAGACCTGGAGCGGAAGTACACGCAGAAAGCCAACCGGGTGACATTCTCCGGACCGCGGTTCATCCGAGAGGGGTTTCGCGAAACCCGCCAAGTCCAGGACCACGCGGTGTACGCCGGCATGGTAGAGGCTCTCGACACCGCCGTTGGCAAGGTGCTCCGAGCGCTCGAATCCAACGGGCTCGACTCGAAGACAATCGTCGTGTTCATGTCCGACAACGGCGGGCTCAGCACCTCCGAGGGATCGCCAACAGCGAATTCGCCGCTACGAGCAGGCAAGGGCTGGCTGTACGAGGGCGGCGTTCGCGAACCGATGATCATCCGCGCTCCCGGAGTCACCTCCGGAGGCTCGGTCATCGACTTCCCGGTGACCAGCACGGATTTCTATCCGACCCTGCTGGACCTCGCTGGATTGCGTAGGCGCCCGGAACAACATGTGGACGGGAGCAGTCTCGTTCCGCTACTGCGAGGTCGGCGGTTCGAGAGGGCGCCACTGTTCTGGCACTACCCGCACTACGGAAACCAAGGCGGAGCCCCGGGAGCTGCAATTCGAGAGGGCAGCTGGAAACTCATCAAGTGGTACGAGGAAGGGGCGACCGAGCTATACGACCTACGCAATGACGAGGGCGAGCACTACGATCTCTCCGAACTGGCTCCGGACAGGGCGAAGAGCATGGAGAGCAAGCTGGACAAGTGGCTGAAAGAGGTTGACGCCAACATGCCGTCCTCGAATCAAGGCTACCTGGCGGACAAGCCATCAGGGAGATTGCCTCCCGACCAGCGCTGAATCCGCGCAATGACCGAGAGTCCATCCGAGCCGCGCCGCCGCCAGCGGGTTCGTGTCCCGCCCTGTACAGCTTGATATATTGGCGAATCGGAGGAAAGCCGTTGAGACATGGAAGGCCCAGTCCGCGAAACACCGCATGCGGAGTTGCCCGGCGCGACTTTGTAAAGGCGGCGGGAGCGGCAACCGTGAGTCTCTCGCAGCGATTGCGCGCGGCGGAGACCGAGCCAGCGTTCAGCTTTGAGTCAAGCTGGCGTGGAAGCAGGACGTGGGTCGGGAAAGAGTACTGGGCAAACCCGCTCCAGGACTGGCGGGTCGAGGACGGAGAGGTCATCGCCCGCGCGGCGGCAGGCCGCACCCTGCATCTCTTAACCCACCAAGTGGCCACATCCGGAAGCGGGTTCCAGATGGAAGCCACCGTTCGGTTGGTCTCGTCCGGAGCCGGGGGACAGAGAGTTGCGAGGACGTGGGCCGGCTTCGCGTTCGGAGTTCGGGGAGACTTGGCAGGTTATCAGCATGCACTGGTCCATCCTGCCGCTTCCGTCACCGCCGGCTTGCGTGGCGACGGGCGAGTATTTTGCGGGGAGACCGTTGGCGGGTCGGTGCCGCTAGATTCTCCCGTGCGGTTGACGCTGAGCGTCCGCGTGGCCGGCTCGGCCTACGAATCCAAGCTTTCCGCGCAGCCCGCATCAGGAGGCTCACCAACCGAGATCACAGAGACCATCGGTCCATCCCAAGCGCCGGGCAATGTGGCATTGGCCGCTCAAGCGCCCGGACGGCCCGGGTCCGAGACCAGCGGCGTGGAATGGGGCTTCCGCGATTGGATCATCGGAGGTCCCCAGGTAGCGGCACATCCCGATCAGACCTTTGGTCCGATCCTCTGGACGCAATACACATTGAGCCGAGGAACACTCAAGCTGGCGGCGCTTTTCCCGCCGCTTGGCGATGATGACGAATGGACCGCGAGGCTTCAGGCGCGCCGCGAAACGCGGTGGGCAACGATCGCCTCGGCACCAATCGACCCCCTATCGCGCACTGCGATCTTTCGTGTCGACAAGTGGGACGAATCGCGCGATGTCGACTACCGCGTCGCTTACTCCTACCAGGAGGAGGAGCACCACTGGGGCGGCGTCATTCGCAAAGACCCCCGAGAAAAAGAGCAGCTGCGGATCGGCGTTTTCTCTTGCGATCACGGAGAGGTGTTTCCGCAGCATCGCATGGTGCGCAACATCGAGCTTCAAGATCCCGACATCGCCTTCTTCGCCGGCGATCAAATCTATGAGGGGTACGGCGGATTCGGCGTCGCTCGTGGGAAGCCGAGCGAGGAGGCGATGCTCGACTACCTACGCAAATACTGGCAGTTCGGTTGGACATGGCGCTCGATCCTGAAGGATCGCCCCAGCATCATCATCCCCGACGATCACGATGTCTTCCAGGGCAATATCTGGGGCCAAGGGGGGCGTGCCCTGCCTCAATCGCCGGACGGCGGGGGTTTTGAGGCAGGCGGATTCCTTATGGAGGTTGACTGGGTCAACGCGGTGCAGCGGACCCAGTCCGGTCACCTGCCGGATCCGGTTGACCCTGCGCCCTGCCAGAGTGGGATCGAGGTGTACTTTACGGAACTGCGCTACGGTGGCGCGAGCTTCGCAATCATCGAGGACCGCAAATTCAAGACAGGTCCGGCAGACATCCTGAGTCCCGAGCAACGGACGGCCGGACGCAGGGATCCCGCCATCGTTGACGTCGAAGGCGCCGAGTTGCTAGGGCCACGCCAAGAATCGTTCTTGCGAGAGTGGGCTGGTGACAGCACGGACGCCGACTTCCGGCTGGTTTGCTCGCAGACGATCTTCTGCAAGGCCACAACGCACGCCAGTGGCAACCTCCGCCGTAGTGTGATCGACCTTGATTGCGGGGGCTGGCCGCAGGCAGCCCGCAACCGAGCGTTAACCATCTTGCGGTCGGTACGCGATGTGATCATGTTGCACGGCGACCAGCACATTGGCTCGCTCGTGCGCCACGGCGTTGACGAGTGGGAAGACGGCTCGATTGCATTCATGGTTCCCGGAACGTCGAACGGTTTTCCGCGCGCTTGGTGGCCCGACCAGCCAGGCCAGAATCGTCCGGCGAGCGCGCCCGCTTGGACCGGCCGCTATCGCGACGGGCTGGGCAACCGAATAACGGTTCTTGGCGCGGCAAACCCCGAGAAGAACAGCAATACCAACGAGGGCCAGGAGGGACTGAACGCGGAAGAAATCGCTCACCGCAAAGGCTCGGGCCACGGAATTGTGATCCTGGATCGAAAGGCGAGGACGGCAAGTTTCGAGATTTGGAGGCACGCGTTCGACGCGGCCAGGCCCATGCCGCAAGACCAGTTCTTGGGATTCCCGATCATCCTGACGCTACCAGCCTAGACTGAGCTTCATCCGCCGCGACAACTGGCTACTCCCCGCAACCGCAAGGAGTCAGTCAGCCAAGCAGGCAAAGCGCCCTCTAGCGAGAGGTGGATGGCTGGGGCGTGGCATCGGCATTGACGGAGCGAAGCCATGCTTCTGCCTCGGCCGCCATTCGCGAGGCCCTTTCTGGGTCATGCGCCGCCAGGTCGTTGGCCTCCCCCAGATCCGAGCCGAGGTCAAAGAGCATCGGTTGTTCGTTGCCGCCCTCGCCAGCAACCAGCTTCCACGTCCCTTCGCGCATCGCCAGGCCATCCATGAAGCTCCAAAACATCGCGCCACGAGCCACAGTACCTCCAGCAAGCACGGGCACCAGGCTCACGCCATCCAGAGGACGGTCGGTGGGCACGGGCACGGCTGCCAATTCTGCCACCGTCGGCAAAATGTCCATGGTGGCCGCTAACTGATCGGTTTCCGTGCCGCCCGCAATGGCACCCGGCTGCCAGGCTACGGCCGGTACGCGATGTCCGCCCTCCCACACCGACGCTTTGTGGCCCCGCAAGACACCGTTGCTGCCGTTTGGGGTCGCCCCGTTGTCCGAGAAGAAGAGCACCAGGGTGCGGTCAGCAATCCCAAGTCGCTCCAGACTTTCGAGAATCGAGCCGACGCCGCTGTCCATCTCAACCACCATTTCCCTGTATTTCTGCTTCAGGACCTCGTCCGAGAGCCGCAACTGGCCCGAGTACCCGCCGACTTGCCGAAATCCGGCTGGGTCGTCGCTCGGTCCTTGGTATGGAGAGTGCGGCGCTTCGTGCGCTACGTAGATGCAAAAGGGTCCGTCCTGGTGATCTTCGATGAATCGAACTGCATGTTTGTTGATCAGGGTCGTGACATAGCCCGGCTCGTGCGATTCCTCCTCGCCGTGCCACCAATCGAATCTCGCCGCGCCATCGACGTGCGAGAAGAAGTCAATGTTCCCGCTGACGTATCCCTTGAACTCGTCGAAGCCGTGGCGCACAGGGTTGTACTGCGGATAGTACCCAAGATGCCACTTGCCGAATAGTCCCGTCGCATAGCCGCTGTCTCGGAGGGCTTCAGCAAACGTCAACTCAACGGCTTGTAATCCATCGACGTGGGTCGGGCGATCCTCAGGCGCGAACACCACGATCGGGAGACCGGCACGCTGCTGGTACCGACCGGTCATGAGGGCGGCGCGCGTAGGGCTGCAGACAGCACCGTTGGAATGGAAATCGCTGAATTTCAGGCCCTCCGCAGCCATCCGGTCGATGTTCGGAACATCAATCCAGCCTCCGTAAGTGGACAGGTCGCCGTAACCGAGGTCATCGGCCATGATGACGACGAAATTCGGGGGGCGCTGTCCACCTTCCGGCAACCCGCCACACGAGATCAGGAGCAGGAATGGGGCAATCGCCGTGCCAAGCCGCATCGTCCCAACAGCTTATCCCAGAGCGACCAGTGCCCATGCCGCCAATGCTGGGCCAACCCCCATAGCGAAGCTTCCCGCCCTGAGCGAGAGCCGCCTACTGCAGCCGCACCTGTCCGAGACTCAGTCGGCTTGGCGGAAGACCTGCACACGCTTGCCATTGACCTCAGTGACGTAGAGCAGGCCGCTCGCGTCGCTATCCATCAGATGGGGCAGGAGCAGTGTGTCCGGATTCCCCCATTGCGCCGTCATCTTGCCATCATGCAGGCGCAAGTGGCTGATCGTGTGGGCATCGCCGTCGCTAACGATCAGCTCGTCTCCAACTACTTGGACCCCGAACGGATTGCCGAATCCACTCCATGCCGCGCGGAACTCCCCGTCGGGCGAGAAGACCTGCACGCGATGGTTGCCGCGATCGGCCACGTAGATCCGGTCGCTGGCGTCGATTCCAATGCCGTGTGCAGCAGCGAATTCCCCCTCTGCCTTCCCCTTGCGGCCCCACTGCGCAAGAAACTTGCCTTCCGGGGATAGATGGACAATTCGTCCGTTGCCTGCGTCTGCCACGAAAATATCGCCGTTCGAGGCGAACACTAGGTCGTCCGGTGCCCGGAAGTGGGCGTCATCGTTACCTCCGACTCCCTTCTCGCCGAACATCGCGAGCACCTCGCCACTGGGTGAGAACTTCCAAAGGACATGGAGGCTGTTGTCGGTGGCCCAGACATTCCCGTCCGAGTCCACGCGAAGGCCATGTGCGACACCAAAGTCCCCCTGACCCCAGCCGTGGGTGTACTTGCCCGAGGAATCGTAGGCCAGCAAGGGTGGCTCGCCGCGGTGCAAGACGTAAGTCTGGCCGGCTGGTCCGATGGCCACCGCCGAGACCGCTCCGATTTCGACGCTCGCAGGAAACTCGATGAACCGCTCGAATTGGTACGGGCTGCCATCCTCGGCGAGCAAGACGAGTGGGGCCGCGAGCAGGGCAACCACACGGTATGTTCGCAACATTCGACAACACCAAGGAGTCGCGGGCATGAGGCACACTGTATCAGGTGTGCGGACGGTCCGTGTCCGCAGGCCCAGCGCGGCCCGATGGAAATCGATCACTTGTGCTGATCGGCTGTCCCCGCTAGCATGCTGCTGTGCAATTGCTTGATTGAATGGAAAGTTGCTCCAATGCCCCAGCAACTTCCGGGTCCCGACGGATGCAATGATTCGGCTTGAGTTCGAGCTGTTCGCTGACCCGCCGGCGGAACGACCGCGCCGCGTTCCAGGTCCACTCTGTCGTTCCAGCTTGGCTTTCGCCGTTATGGGATTCAGGGCCCTGCTTACACACGTGGTTAGTCCGTAGGGCCGCGTTGAGCAATGCGAACGACGATTGCGGCCCTAGCCGGGAACATCGGAGAGTTGCCTTTTCCCCAGTCAGCGCTACAATCTCAAGATCTTGGTCGAACATATCGCTAGCTACAACAAGACTTGCCCAAGACCTACCCGGTTTCTGCTTCTTGCCGCAGCCGGTCTATTGCTAGCCGCAGGATCCAGCATGGCCCAGAAATCCACGGCTCAACCTCAGATCAGCGCGCTCATCGTCGATGGGGTCAGCAATCACGACTGGAGCAAAACGACAGCCTTCATTGAAGCGACTCTCACAGAGGCGGGCATGTTCAAGGTCGCTGTTTCGACGACACCCAGCGAGCCTGACGACCCGCATTGGGAGCAGTGGCGTCCAGAGTTCTCCGACTATGGTGTCGTCGTTCTCAACTGGAACAACATTCGTCAACCCGAGCTCCGCTGGCCACAGCCCGTCGAGCGTGCCTTGGAGACTTACGTACGAGACGGAGGCGGTCTCCTAGTGTTCCACTCCGCGAACAACGCCTTCGCGCACTGGTCCGAATACGACCGCATGATTGGCCTCGGCTGGCGAGACAGAGACCATGGCGCTGCATTGCAACTCGATGCCGACGGCAAAATCCGGCGAATCCCCGCCGGCGAGGGCGAGCGCACTAGCCATGGCCCGCGTCAGGACACTGTCGTGATTCGGCTCAACGACCACCCGATTACTAGCGCGACGCCCAAACGATGGATAACTCCCGACATCGAGGTCTACACCTATGCACGCGGTCCGGCCCAGCAATTGACGGTGCTGACTTACGGTCGTCACCACGCAACCGACAGGTATTGGCCGCTCGAATGGGTTGTGTCCTATGGCCGGGGGAGGGTCTATAGCTCGTCGTTCGGACACATCTGGAAAAGCGACATCGGCATCCCCGATCGGGTGCTATGTGTGGGTTTCCAGACGAGCCTGATCCGCGCGGCTGAGTGGGTTGCGACCGGTGCTGTCAGTTTCCCAGTGCCCGAAGACTTCCCAACTGAAGACGCCATCGCCCTTCGCAGGCGCTGATTAGCGGGCTGGCAGGAAGCGTTCCTCCACCCCACCGGCAACGCTGTCTAGAATCGTCAAGACCTGCTGCCAGGGTTGGTTCCGCTGCTGGCTGTCCGAGTATCGCCTTCAGTTGCAGTAGTGATTTGCCCCAAAGACTTTTTAGCCTCCTGCGCAGAATCAGTGGGTGAGGATCGGGTCTTGCGTCCTGCGGTAGTGTAGTTTGATCCGGGTACCGAGGGCTTCCGCCGAGGTGGGCGGGGAGTGCGGGTCCGGGGAAGGGAGGGGAGATCTGGTGCAGTTGCGCACGATTCTGAACCGGGTGTACAAGCTGCCGGGGTTCGTGTACGGGAAGATCCGGCTGGTGGAGCGCGAGGGCGGGCAGGCCGAGGTGGAGGTAGAGGTCTTGCCGCGGGCCAACGGCAGGGCGCGCTGCTCGGGCTGCGGCGAGCCGGCGCCCTGCTACGACCGGCGCGAGCGGCGGCGGTACCAGTTCGTGCCGGTGCTGGGGTTGCCGACGTACTTGATCTACGAGATGCGGCGGGTGGACTGCCGGAGTTGCGGGAAGGTGAAGGTGGAGCGGGTGCCGTGGGCGGAGGGCAAGCAGCGCTCGACGAAGGCGTACCTGCGGGTGGTGGCGGAGCGGGCGCCGGCGGCGGTGCACGTGCTGGACCGTTTCCACATCGTGCAGAAGCTGGGCAAGGCGATCGACGAGGTGCGGGCAGGGGAAGCGAAGCAGCTGCGGGCGCAGGGGGAGGAGCCGGTGCTGAAGAACGCGCGCTGGCTGTTGCTGAAGCGCAAGGAGAACCTGAGCGAGGAGCAGGAGCCGAAGCTGGCGGAGCTGGTGAAGCTGAACTTGCGGACGGTGCGGGCGTACCTGCTGAAGGAGGATTTCCAGCAGTTCTGGGAGTGTCGCTCGCCGACGGCGGCACGGCGGTTCCTGGTGCGTTGGTGCCGGCGGGCGATGCGCTCGCGGCTGGAGCCGATGAAGAAGGTCGCGAAGATGCTGAGGCGGCATCGGCCGCTGGTCTTGAACTGGTTCCGGACCGGGAGGAGCTATTCTTCGGGTGCGGTGGAGGGCATGAACCTTAAAGCCAAACTAGCTATGAGAAAAGCGTACGGGTTTCGATCCTACAGGTCCTGCGAACTCGCTTTATACCATTCACTTGGAAACTTGCCAGAGCACAGTCTAGCCCACCGATTTTGCTGAAGAGCCACTTTTTAAGCTCGTCCCCAAGCTTCTTTCGCCAGCCTAGGGCCTAAGACGGTACTGTCTCAACCAGCCCCAGCAATGGTAGAGTCTGGACGATGCTCCACCGACCGGTTGCCTCCCATGCGCGACCGCAGCCGCCCCGTCGAATGCCCTCCGCGGCCTTCGATCTCGGACACTCGAGTGAACGTGCCGGAGGCGGGATTCGCAGCGCCATCGGCAAACAAACGGGGCAGTCTGCAGGGACAGGGACCCGGGATTCCGCTGCACCGCTAAGACAGCGGGGTGGCTCCCGCCGCATGTGCTAGCCATGATTCTTGCCACTCTGGTGTGCCTCGCTTCGGCATCGGTGGCAGTCTTGGCTGCGGTCCCGCCGTATCAAGGCACGGTCTTCATGGATCCGAACATTCTCACTGAATCCGACCCAACGGCACTGAAGAGCCTGAGGGCCGCCGGACGCGGCGAACGCGTGATGTTCGATCGGCGCGTCAACGGCTGGATCACCGAGCACGCCTACTTGTTCGACGTGCGTTTCAACGATGGCCGGGCCATCGAGATTCAGGCGAACCCGGAGCTAGGCAACGCCCTAGCTGCGCTGGCTGAAGCCAAGAAATACGCGAAAGCCGTCGGACGGCTTCGAAGGGTTCTACGAACGGGCGTCGAAACTGTCTGGATCCACAGGGGACGCAAATCGTTTGGCGGAGGCAACAAGAACATCCTGATCCACTTGGAAATGGCAGAGGAATACATGCGAGATGGCTTTCTCGAGGAGGCATTGATGCATGAAGGAGCGCACAGTTCCCTCGACCCACAGCACCTGCGTTCGTCTGGCTGGTCAGAGGCCCAGGCGGCTGACGGGGGTTACATTTCCGAATACGCGCGTGACCGCCCAGATCGGGAAGATCTAGCAGAGACCTTTGTGCCCTATTTCGCGGTGCGGCAACGAGTGGGCCGGATCCACGGGACGATGAGACAGACCATTCTGTGTGCGATTCCGAACCGAATCGCTTACTTTGACGCCCTGGCGGACGACACGCTGACATTGGCCATGCGTCACCTACCGCTCCCGGGTTCGCTCCTGACTTCATCCGGATCCGTAACAAGACCTCAATGCCGGGCGATCGCCCAAGCTGCGAGCAGCCATGTCTATCACGCACGTCGTTGGGTGGCGAAGTGAGGGCGAAGCTCGCCACGGAATGTCCCGAGTGTGGGCTGCGCTCAAGATCGAGCAAATAGCGCACTCGCTCTTCCAGAGGCTCCGGAGGTGATGCCGGCGAGCCGGTGGGGACAGCGCTGGGTCCCAGCAGTCCGCTTGCCGGCAGTGGCTCAGCCGCAGAGCAGCGACTTGCCTCTCAAAGCCTCTTCAGCAGATTGCGCAACTCGGATCTTGGATCTGGGTTCGGCTCTCGATCCGGCGTTGCCAGATAGCGCTCGATGAGTTGGCGGGCTCGCGGATAAAGTGATTCCCGCTTCGCGAGGATCCACGCGGACGCGGCGGCCCTCCACACCTTGGGGTTGTCTGGGTCGCGGGCGAACGCCAGGTCGAACAACTCGTCACTATCTGCAAACACACGGCGCCTACACAGGTAGGCTGCCTGGCTTAGCAAGTGCCGAATCCCTTGTGGATCGAGTTGCCGTGCCAACGCATACTGCTCTCCAGCTCTTTCGAACTCGCCGGCATCCTCGTAGTAAGCCGCCAAGGCCCCGGCCCCGCGCGCCGGATCGACCTTCTGAATCTGACCGGCTAGTTCCTTGGCTTTGTCCTTGCTGCCTCCCACAATTGAGGGTGCGTCCAAGTGAAACGCGTGCAGCGCCTCGTATGCATCGAGGTTCGATCCGTCCAACTCGATAGCGCGCTCCATTTCCCCCCGCATTCGCTTCACCAGGGGCACTGCGGCAAGCTTGCGCAATCCCGTCATGTTCTCGGCACGACGGCCCATGGCAAGCGCCATCCAAAGGGTATAAGTCGAATTCCGAGGGTTCTCCTGGACAGCCCGCTCGAACGCATCCTGAGCTTCGCGGAACTCCTCGGCGGTGAACAGACGCACGCCTTCCTGCCAATGCTCTTCCCCTGGTTCGCTTGCCATGACGGTCCAAGCGCAAACCACTGCCAACAGAGCGATTCTCCTAGTCATACCCCAATCCTCCTTCAATCTCTCCCGCCGCTCCGGCACTCCCGGAATTGCGGTCTCGCAATGCCCAGCGACGGGTCACCAAATCAACGCTTTGCTCAACAGCCCAAATGCACCGGAGCCCGAGACCCACCGGACCTCGAATTGGCCAGGTACTGAGTTCCTGTCGGTAAGTCTCGTTGCACTTCTTGATCTCGAAGGTTTCGGCCACCGTGATCTGCGCAGCAGACATCAATGCGATCCTCCCGTTAAGCGGAAACGCGTGCCGCATGAGTTCCCACGTGTACCCACAGAATTTAGCATTCTTGTCCGGGGCCAGCAGTTCTCAAAATAGGTGGTCTGACCAAGGTATTGGGGTCATCGCGATCGGTCGCACTCGGCAGGGACTACTTGTGGGAAGCAAGCCAGGCCGCTCGGAACCGCCAGCAGAGACTGGAGGGCCGTCTGCGAGGGGCTTGGGTCGGTGGGCGGGCCGGTCGAGGCGCGGCTCTGGCGTGGGCTCGCGCAGGAGCCCGGCAGCGGCCGGAGGGCAGGCGTAGGGCGTCATGACGGGGCAGCAGGCGGGTGCGCCGGAACCGCCGAGGGTCGGCGTGGTGGGTTCAGGATGGTCGTCAGCAGCGCGTGCCAGTCCGGGAACCAGAACATCTCCGACAGGACGCGCAGCTTGTCGAAAAAGCGGCGCCGGGTGCCAGCCTTGTCCCGGCAGCGCCGCCACAAGTCCGCGACGCAGTCCAGGACCGCGTGCAGCGTGAAGGCGAACAGGTTCAGCGTCGCGAGCAGGTTCGCCAGGCCCTGGCGGCCGTGCCCGCAGTTGTGCTTGAGGTTGTAGCCCTGCCGCGCCAAGCAGTTGAACTGCTCGTTCTCGATTTTCCATCTGGCGCGGCCCGCCCGGGCGATCGCGGCCACGTTGTCAGCGGTGACCTTGAGACTGGTGAAGCACGAATTGTGGTAGGTGCGCTCGCCGTTGCGGCCGATCTCGAAGTCGATCCAGGTGCCCTGCAGGGCGTCGTCGCCGGCGCGCAGCGGCACGTTGTTTCTCCACTGGTAGCGATGGGACTCGACCTGCTGGCGCTGGTTGCGGGTGCGGATCCAGCCGGTGGACCAGATGCGGCGGTTGGGGAGCTGTTTGTATAACGTCTTGTGGCTGCTGGGCTTACAGATGAAGAGGAAGTCCGCGCCGAGGTCGGCGACGAGTGTGCAGAGGGGCTGGCAGCAGTACAGATCGTCGCCGAGCAGGACCGGCCGGTAGGGGCGCAGAGCGGGGATGTGGGCAGGCAGCCAGCGCTTGGCAGCGTTGCGCTCGCAATCCTGCTTGCGCTGGTCTTCGGTCAGGTCGGGCCGGTTGGCGGCGGGGTCGTGCTGGGGCTGGACGAACAGCGGCATGCGCGGGAGGACGCGGTTGTGGCCGTCGGCGACGAGAGTGGCCGAGAGCATGGTGTGGAAGAACTGCTTGGTTTTGTGCTTGCCGACATGGCGGGTCGAGCACTGCTCGCAATGGATGGAATCCGAGCCATGGAACTGGATCCCGTCGAGGGCGATGAGGAGGCGGCCGTCGAGGCGCAGGAAGGGGTCGAGGCCCCCTTGGTCGCGGACGGTGTCGAGGCAGAGGGGGAACAGGTCGGCGAAGAGGGAGGGGTCGAGAGCGTCGAGCAGATTCCTGATCTGATTGTCACTCGGAATCTTGCTGACGCCGAAGAGCGAGTGGCAGTTGGAGCGGGCGGACTCCTCGTGCATGCGGCGCTGGAAGTCGAGGAAGGAGGGGGACTGGAAGAAGAACGTGGAGAGGGCGCAGGCAGCGGCATCGGAGACGGCGTAGCGCTTGTTGGAGCCGGTCCGGGGATCGGGCAGGGCGGAGGCGGCTTGTTGGAAGCGGTCCAGAAGGGAATCGAGCACTCGGGCATTGGAAACGGGGGGCACATTTTATGTTTGAAAGCGGTGCCCGCAAAGTCAAGCCCCCAGAAACTGGTCCCTTGCTACCGGCCCCTCAGCGGCTCGCGAGATAGAAAAAGGCCAAACTGAGAATCGCTGGTCCGGGGCGCGAGATCGTCCATGCTCTCGACCGCCGTTTCAGTGCTTTCTCAAAGACGAGACGCGTTCGGACAGGCCAGCGACTCGCTGCGGACGGGGCGGCAACCGCTGAAGTGCCCGGTGCCGGCACCACGGTGAGCCGAGCGGGGACAGGCCGCGTTCCGGATCTTCCAGAAGCGGAGCCCCGATTCAGCAAGCTTGTCCTGAATCAATCTGGCCCGGGTACCTTCCAAGTCGAGAGAGACGAAGCAGCCGAGCTGCAAGGCTCCAACGTCAGGTCCCTGCGTAGGTGGCTGGGACCACCCGTTGGCGTGCCGTTTTCATCGGCGACAGTCAAACACACCTCGCTATCGGCCAGCCGAATTCGACCATCCGGCTGAAACAAGAACCGTTGAAGTTTCGAAGGGGCGCACTGCTTGAGGAAGACCACTGCGCCGGGCCGGGTTGATTCGGCCGCCACGCACCGATCGTAAGCCGCCATGTAGAGCTGCCCTCGGTCGGGATGGTTGCTGGTGAACAATTCGTCAGCGGCGCCCGGCTTGCACGTGTGAGCCATCAACGGTGCATCGAGATTCAAGCGGCGTCCCCAGCCAGGAACATCCAGGCAGTACTGTTCAGGCTCATCGAGAGGGTCAACCAACGTGACCAAACCCTCGGCGCCAGAGATGGAACCGGCCATCCCCACGAGCAGTAGAGGCGCTAGTTTGACCATCTGCATTACTCTAGGAGACCACACTGTGTAGATCGAATCCATCGGGCCCCGACGCCGACCTCATGTTGAACCGCAATGTAGCGAGGGCTATACGGCCTCCACCCGGCTAGACCGCAGCATTCCGGTGCCAGGTTCGGTCGATACGGTGCTGACGGTCACATACAGTGAATTGTTAGGGGAGCACGATGAGGGACTTGCTGCGGCGTTTGTTCTTGGGCCGCTCCGTACTGTCGGTCGAAGGCGCGTCATTCATGGCACAAGCATTGGGAAGCGGACACGCCAGGGCTCAAGCACGGGGATCGATCAGCGGTTTCGACCATGTCGCAGCGCCCATGCTTCAAGTCGAAGCAATGATCCGGTTCTACCGTGCACTAGGATTCGAATTGCGAGAAGAAAAGCGTATTTGCTCAGTCCACTTTGGCGACCACAAGATCAACTTCCACCGGCCTCAGCTATGGGAGAACGAAGGCTTCACGCTAACAGCCCCCGCCGCGCGGCCGCCTTGTGGTGACTTCTGTTTCGTCTGGGGCGGAGACCAGGCCGGCTTGTTGCAAATGCTCGAAAAGGCGGGTGCCGATGTGATTGAGGGCCCGGTGGAACGACGAGGCGGACGAAATGGCGGGACGGCCATGGGTACCAGCCACTATATACGAGATCCGGACGGCAATTTGCTGGAGTTCATCGTCTACTAGGACCCCTTGGATTCCAGCAGGCAAATCACCTCGCCAATCGCAAGTGGCCGTCGACGGCCATCAAGCGGCTATGGGCAACTAGTTCCCGCGCGTCCCGTTCGATGCACTCCCGCAAGTCCGCGTTGCGTCGGTTCTCGCCGGGAGCGATGTGGCTTTCCGGAGCGGCACTGCGCGGACCCAGCTAATGAAGCCGCATCCACCCGCCCGAGTCGCTCCTCGATCCGGCTGGCGTGCAACCAATGACGGGAAGTCTGGGACCCCTCAGCATAAACGCAGATTTCGAACCCGCCATCCAATTCCGTTCCAAACATGGGGGATCGACAAACGATTCCAATAAGGGGTCTTCTTCTCATCGCCGCCCGGTTTGCGAAGGGTAAATGCGAGACCGCGCCTAGTCTCGTGCCGTAGGGGCCTGCAGCACGGCTTGCTTCAGGACCGAATCACGCAATACCAGGAACCCCTCGTCGTCGGGTTCGTAGCGCAACCCTCCCTAGTGCCCTTCCTCCTGGCCTGTCTGGACATTGAGATGCTTGCGGAGGACGAGGCTCTGCTCGGGATCCCCTGTGTCCACCCTGGCTTGCAGCTTCCGATTGTTCGTCAGCAGTGCCGCCGCACCGATATGACCGGCACCATGAGCAGCCATAGAAATCTGCTGGCGTGTCCCCGCGACGCCAGCAAGGGTTTGAGAAGGAACATCTGATTTCGCGTCCACCCGCGGAGATTGTCGTAGCGAAACGGAATGCCAGGAGGACCGTGTCCATGCGCCTGAGTCGGGCGAAACTGGCGCGCGGCTCCTTCAAACCCCGAGCACCGAAACGTGCTGGCGCACTGCGGCAGGCGTTGAGCCCTGAATCCGATTCGCTTTCCAGCCGCCTGCAAGCAACAGACTCGCGTGCGGAGTTGCACGCGTCGGTGTGAGCAGATGCCTGTTGTCTACCACCATCGGAGCATCTCTGACGTGGTTGCTCATTGGTTGAAGGCGTTCTCCGGACCCTGCTTGCCGCGGTGCCTGCGCACCAGTTCCGGCAGCGGCAGGTCATCCTTGCGCACCAGGATCACCGTCCAGGCCGGCACCAGCCGGCGCTGGTCGCCGTCGCGGTCCCGCCGGATCACCGCGTATTCCTCGGTCGCGGCCCACCGCGACGGCTTGTAGTACACCAGCGTGGCCCGCTCCTCGCCACCCTCTTCCAACTCCACCCATTCGTCGTCGGCCAACTCCAGCGCCTCCACGATCCGCAACAGCGGCGCCACGTCCGCGTCCAATTGCGCCTGCCAGTCCCCCTTCACGTCCGTGCCCCTGGCGTTCAGCCGCGCGCTGACCCACGCCCCGCCCACGAACACCGGGTGCAGCCAATATTGCCGCTCCCCGTTTTAACCCGCCTGCGCCCCCTCGAACCGCTTCCCGCTCACCTCGATTCCCTTGCCGTCCACGAACACCGGCACGTAGCCCTGCTCCGCCCGCCATTGCCGCACGACCTGCGGCACCAGCCGCCGGATCCGCCCGGAGCGCATCCACCTCGCTGAGATGCCCACCGCCGGCACAGAAGCTGTAGATCGGCGACAGCAGCATCTGCTCGTCCCGACAGCCCCGGCGGCGGCGCTTGACTCGCACGAGCCGCGCGAGCCCTTCGGCCAGACCCAGGCACTTGACCAAGCGGGCCACCGGGGCCAGCCCGGCCAAGCCGGTCAGATCTTTGTCGCAGACTCCGAATTGCGCTTCAGGGGCTGTGTCGACAGGCGTGCGGGCTGCGGTTCCAAGCGGGCCAAATCCTTCACCCCCGGGGTGGAAATCCCCCACGGCGCGAGTGAATTGTTAAACCATTTGACCGCAACCACGGTGCTAGCTGCCGATTCCCTTATCCAGGAATTGAGGCTGTTGCGGCAAAGGCGAACATTATAGCTTTGCCTTGACAATCCGGGGAATAGGCATCCGAGAATTTGAGCCTTAGCACGGAGCAGAGTTTACAATAAAGTTGCCTTACAATATTGACAAATGATAAGAATACCCCCAAAGTGACGTTACAGGCTCCTTTCGTGGGGATTCCGAGTGTGTTTCTAAGTTCAATTAGGCACTTCACTGCGGATCGGAGCCGGGAGAAAGAATGCACAACAGAAACAACGTAGGCACGGGATTCCACCGTGCCTTTCTTCTTGGGCTTTTCCTGACCGCCGGGGCTTCATTGGCTTCCGGTCAGGAAGTTAGTGCTGGAATCACAGGGATTGTCACGGACCCGACAGGGGCCGCCGTGGTAGCCGCCGCAATCGAAGTCGAAGACCTAGATCGCGGTGTGTCCTGGAAAACCGAATCAAACGAAACCGGGAGCTACGCCTTGCCAAGGCTTCCATCCGGTCATTATTCGATCAGCGTGACAGCACCAGGCTTTCGCGCGTGGGCTCAACCGTCACTGGTTCTAGAAGTGAACCAGCGGGCGCGCGTGGATATCAGCATGGTGCTCGGCGCGGTGACTGAAGTGGTCGAAGTCTCGGCGGCCGGTCCGGTACTACAAACCCAAAAAACAGAACTGGGCGTGGTCATCTCCGGCGACCAAACAGTGGACATGCCGCTCATCACTCGGAACTTCGTCGCCATGACGTTGCTAGCTCCGGGCGTTACAACGATCAATCCTGGCGCCTTCAACAACGCCATGCGGTCGCAAGGCAACGCACGCCCCTATGTCAACGGCAACCGCGAACAGGCTAACAACTTCCTGCTAGACGGAATCGACAACAATCAGGTCTCGGAAAACCAGACAGCCTACCTTCCGAACCTGGATGCCATTGCCGAAGTCAACGTGATCACCAACAACGCTTCGGCCGAATTCGGCAACTTCCAGGGCGGTGTGATCAGCGTCACGATGAAGTCCGGCTCCAACGACTATCACGGCACCATATTCGAATTCTTCGAGAACGAAAAGTTCGGGGCGAACAGTTGGGCCAGGAACTGGCGGGGCAATCCGCGCACGGTCTACTCGAAGAACATATTCGGCGGCACGTTCGGCGGTCCGTTGCTAAAGAACAATTTGTTCTTCTTCGGCAACTACCAAGGGATTCGCCGGAGCGTTCCGGACAACGTGAGCACGATTGATGTCATCCCGTCTGACTTCCGGCAAGGCGACTTCTCGCGCCTGCTGCCAGCCCAAGGCATCCAGTTGCACGATTACGCGAATGCCGATGCAGACGGCCGCCGCGCTATGTTCCCGAACAACGTGATTCCGCTAAGCCGCATCGATCCGGTAGCCGCCGCACTCTTCGCGGACTCGTCGCTATATCCGGAACCGACCAATGCGGGCCTCGAATTAAACCAGAGTAATACGAGGACCAACCGCCAGATCAACGACCAAGGCGATATCAAGGGCGACTGGACGCCGGCCACCGGAGACTTGGTTACCCTGCGTTGGTCGAAGGGATTCCAGACACAGCCTTCAACAAACTCGTTTCCGCTGGTTTTCGATGGCTTCCGAAGATCCCCGTTCCAGGCTGGAGTCGCGAACTGGACCAAGACGATCAGCCCGACCGTGATCAACGAAGCGCGGGTTGGCGTCAATCACATCACGATCCATAACGGCACGGTGAACGACGATCTAGGCAACATCGCCGAGCAACTAGGTATCACCGATGGAAACAAACGCGGTCCGGGACTGATGCGAATCACGTTCACCAACGGTCTCGCCGGGAATATCGGCAGTTCCAGCCTTGGCACGCAGACATTGTTCGCCAACACGACCTACCAGTACGTGAACAACCTCACGGTGACTCGCGGTCGGCATCAGATGAAGATGGGCGGCCAGGCATTGCGGCAGCATATGAACACGTTCTACGGCGGCAACAACGGCCGCACTGGAACCATCCGGTTTGATGGGAATTTCACCCGCGACCATCTTGATAGCAAGTCAAAGGGGTTCGCGGAAGCTGACTTCTTCCTCGGCAATCCTGCACGTCTCACTCGGGGGGTGGAGGGAACGATATGGGGACATCGCAAGTGGATATTCGGGTTCTACTTCCAGGACGACTGGCGGGCATCCGACGAGCTCACGCTAAATATCGGACTGCGGTGGGAATGGCACCAGCCGCTATACGAGGCTTACGACCGGCAATCCAACTTCGAACCCTATACCGGCAGGCACCTGCTAGCTGGCAAAGATGGCAATTCAAGGGCGCTGTACAACCCGTTCAACAAGGACTACCAGCCGAGAATCGGAGTCGCCTACACACCGAAAGCGCTTGGCGGCAATACCGTGTTCCGGACCGCATACACGATTTCATCGTTCATGGAAGGCACTGGAACGAACTTGCGGTTGCCGCTCAACCCGCCGTTCAATGTTGAGTTCAGCGCGATCTACGACGACGAAATCATGCCGGTTTCCAAGACTGGCGAAGGTTTCTCGGCGGTGACGCAGAACGATCCGTACAACCAGGCGCTGATTCGCCTATGGGATGAGAACGTGCGCCCGTCGCATGTCCAGCAGTGGAATTTCACGATTGAACAGCTGCTTCCGCTTGACACCGTGCTCTCGGTTGGCTATGTCGGTCAGAAGGGAACACACTTGGTCGTTCCGATGCCTTACCTGCAGCGGGTCAACGAAGATGGGACACCCGCGGCCTGCGGGTGCAGCCCGTACCTTGCAGGCAATCCGGTCTTGAAGAACATTTCGCAGATTTCCGGAACAGAATCGAATGGCAACCAGGAATACAACGCGCTGCAAGCTAGCCTCAAGAAACGCATGTCGCATTCGCTCCAGTACCAAGTTTCGTACACCTACTCCAAAGGCATGACCGATGCCATCGGCTACTACGGAGCGGGAGGCCTGGCCGGGACGCAATCCGCTTACTGGCAGAACCTACGCGACCAGCGTGCCGAATGGGGACCGACCTACTTCAACCAGGCCCACAACTTCGTCGCGAACTTCGTGTACGGTCTTCCCATCGGGCGAGACCGGTCGCTTGGACGGACCTGGAATCGGACCGTCAACGCTATAGTCGGCGGTTGGCAGTTGAGCGGCATTGTGTCGCTCAAGACCGGTTTCGGATGGACAGTGCGAAGCCCTGATCGATCTAGAAGCAGGTCACGCGGCGCCCGTGCCGACCGGCTAGAAGAAGGCATTACGCTAGGTGGTGTCGGTCCGGATGCCACGTGGTTCCAGACAAGTGCCTATGCAGTACCGCAACGGGGCACCTTCGGAAGCGGCGGTGTCAGTACCGTCCAGGGACCGGGATACCGTACGCTCGACACCGCTCTAGAGAAAAGCTTCGAAATTGGGGAAGGGCGTAAGTTCCAGGTCCGGGCTGACTTCATCAACCTGTTCAACTCGCCGATTTTCAATCGCGGTCAGGTGAATGTCAACAATTCCAGGTTCGGGCAGATTCGCGGCGCGCAAGGCGCTCGGCGAATCCAGTTCGGCTTTCGCTACGAATTCTAGTTGCAAACAAACATTTAGGGAAGGTCTTCGCAAGAAAACCTTCCCTATTCAATGTCGGCTGCCTATTGGCTATCGTCTTCCCCGCCGCTCGAAGCGGCTGTGATACGAATACAGCGGCAGGGAACCATAGTCTAGAAACCGGCGGCCGCAGGCCGTGCGCCCGGGCCGGCGACGGCAGCAGTTGGTGCTGCAAGGACCTTAACAACAGCTGCGCGATCTGCCCGCAGGCGTAGCACGCCTGGCTGGCGGCGTACCCGAGGCAGGGCGGGTGATGCAGCCCCAAATCCGTCAGCGGACCCTTGATCTCCTTTCTATCACTTGCAAGCAAGAACTAGCGATCTGTCATCGCTGAGGTGCGGCCACCTCCCTCTCCAACTCAGGCACGATCCCGCCCGATTGCCTTCGGGTCAATGGAGCAACACGGTACCTGCGCGCAATCAGGGGCTGGCTTGTTCGGGGACAGCCTCTGGTGACACTGCGTTGGCCAATCCGGTCCCGGGCGGAACGTAGACCGGGATGACGCCATTCTCCGGCGGGTCGATGACTAGCAGCCGTTGCCACTCGTACAGGGTTCGCAAGAGCATGCTGGCGGTCACGCTCTCGGGGTCGTGTTCCAGATACTTGCGGAACCCCTCGGCCGCTTGCTTGAATTCGCTGCGGCTCTCGTGGACCAGACCGGCCACAAGGTAGCTGATTGGCCAATGACGGGCCTCGTCCCGTTCGATCATGATCCGGGTAAGCTCGGACGCGCGTTCGTACTTTTCTAGACGGGCCGCCGCCACGGCACTCATGACCCGTATCTGGGAGGCTTCGGGGTGGAGCTTGAGGTAGTCCGCTCCCAGCGAGTTGACCGCAGTCCAGTCCTGTCGGTCGAACGAGGCAATGATGAACGGTTCGTACGGCTTGAGAAACTTTGGGTCCGACTCGATCGACTTCAGGAATGCTTGACGGGCACCGTCCCAGTCCCCGGAGGCCATGCGCGATTCCGCCAGCGATGCCCAGGCGGCCGCATACTTGGGGTGCTCCGCGACTGCTGTTTCCAAGTGCCTGATGCTCAGTTCGTAGTTCGGGTTCTCTATGTACAGCGCCTTAAGCCCCTTGCGGTAGGCCTTGGATGCGCTCGACGGCGCCGTCAAAGTGGTCGCGCTCACTGTGTTGCCGGTGACTCCCTTGTGGTGGGAGAGTACTATCGTTCCGACATCGTGAATGCCGAACGATTGGACTTGGTACAACCGCAAGATGCTCGACCGATATCCGGGAAGCTCCGCCAACAACTCGCAGCCGCCCACGCTTGGGTTCCCGCGCACGGGGCGGCCGTTGGCCCTCACCATTTCACCTCGAACGCTGGCGTCTATCACGGATAGCGACGTATCTCCGTTGGGTTGGATGCTGAACCGCCCCTTGATGTCGGTCAATCCCTTCGGGACCGTACGCCCGCCACACCTCATCTTCACCACTGCAGATTGATGCGGCGCCTCTCCGGTATCCGTCACAACCCGTCCCTGTAGGTAAAGGATCTTCGGAACCCGCCATCGATCCGCACTTCTCCATCGATCGTCTTGGCGATTCGGTTCGCTTCGGCCATCACTCTGCCCAGTCGTACTGCTTGCCCCCTGGCCAGTGCCCTGCCCTGACGCCGTCGTACCACTACCGGTTCCGGGCTGACTGCCAGCACCTGGGCTGCTCGTGCCACCCGGGGTGCTGGGCGCAGGAGATTCGGGTTGGGCCTGGGCCCAGAGCGCAGTCGCGATCAGCAACCCAAGTGCTGTCTTGGACGTGAGCCAAGAGAGGCTCATCAATGCTTTCTTCGAGCGCAGTTCCTGGAAAGCAAGTGCCGTGCTCGCAGGCTAGCACACCCGCGTAATAGGTCGGTTCGCAAGGGATTCCCGGACGGAAAGCGCGATAGAATCCGCCCGTGACACGATGTTTCACGCCACAAGGCCAGACCTGCGGCAGCAGCCACGCCGACCTTCCCCGGGTTAATCGCGAACGTTTCTGACTCGAGGCACCGCAACGGCCGCCTGCTCCGTTCCAAACTTGGGGGATAGACGCACGATGCCAGCAAGGGGTCGTCTTCTCATCGCTGCGCAGCTTGCGGAGGGTGACTGCGAGACCGCGCCTAGGGTCGTGCCACAGGGGCCTGCAGCACCGCTTGCTTCAGGACCCAATCACGCAACACCAGGAACCCCTCGTCGTCGGGTTCGTAGCGCAACCCTCCCTGATGCCCTTCCTCCTGGCCTGTCTGGACATTGAGAGGCTTGCGCAGGACGAGGCTCCGCTCGGGATCCGCTGCGTCCACCCTGGCTTGCAGCTTCCGATAGTTCGTCAGCAGTTCCGCCGCACCGATGTGACCGGCACCGTCCGGCGGATGCAGATACAGCGTTGGCACCCTGCCCGGGACCCCATGACACGAGATACAGGCTCGGCCATCCCGTCCGCTGAGCTTGGTCATTTCGGCGAAGACGTAGTCTCGGAAGTGCAGGATGTCCGCGATGAACTCCTCGGTAGGCTCGATCCTGCGCCCCTCGGAATCGACTCCACCTGCACGCCCGCTGGCAATCAGGTCCCGGAGTTCGTCCCCGTACCGCTCGTTGTCGTTTGCAAGCAGATTCTGCAGTCGGGTACGAATCTTGAGAACCGGCTCGTTTCCGACGTGAGCCATGATGGCCTTCCGCACTTCGGGATGGTGTCTCAAGGCGGGCGAACTCGCAAGCTGCGCCGCCCGATTCCGGATCTCCTCCGGTGTGGATGGGGAGAACCATCGCACGAACATCGTCATGACCTCGGCCTTGGCGGCGACAATCGGATCGACCGTGTCCCCGGCGCTATCCGAGGTCGCCGGAGACTCCGAATCCTCGCGCGGCGCCAGCTTCAGGTAGTCCAGGCCGAACTTGAATTCCGGCTCGGCGTCGGGATTGGTTCCCATCAACCTGACAGTGAACAAGGCGCGGCCTTCGCCAAGTTCGAACCCGCCAAGAGACATCGCTCCTGTCGATGTCACGTCAGGACGGTAGAAATCAGTCTGCTCCAGGACCGTGCCCCCGTCGAACGCAATCTCCACGATTCCGTGGGACGCCCCGTACAGGAACGCGCCGAGCAATTCATAGCGCCCCGTCGCAGGCACGTCCAGGGCGAAGGTAATGTGGGCTCCGATCTTGCCTTCCTCCCAAATCAGGACGCTGTTGTTGCTCGCGACGCCGCCAGGGATCATCTGCTCCGTCGTCCGGCCGAAGGTCAGCTCGGCGACCTGAAGGTCTTCAGCTTCAACCGCTCCTTCGACCGCCTCCTCGAGGGTCTCCCGCCCCTCTCGGAATGCGAGCATCCATTCGGTCGAATCCAGCCACAACCGGGGATCGCTCGAGAGATGCTTGAACGCCCCCTTGCGCTGCAGCGTGCGGTTTTCCCCCAAGATCATCGCAACGAAGGGCGCAATGGAGTCCTCATCCAAGTGGGCGGTGGACGATGGCGCGGGCTTGCCAAGGACCTGGGCCGCCGCACCCCCGAGGGCTGCCCGGCCGTCCTCGCTACGTCCCAAGAGCATTTCATAGAAGGCCGCCTCCGACTCCTCGCTAACTCCCTCGAAATCCCATCGGACCCTGGCGAGAAAGTTGGCCAGAGCCTCAGCGTCCTTCTGACGGCCATCGGCAGCGAATTCGCGGAGCACCCGCAGCAACGGTTCGAGGGCATCCGGCCGGGCCGGGACGGAAAGCTCGCCGGGGTTCGACAGGGCGCGCGCCGCAATCGCTACCACACCCGGGTCGGCGGACAGCAAGAGCCCCAGGATTGTGTCCTGGAGCGGCTTATAGGTAATGTTGCGAGCTCCCTCGAGAGCGATCGATCGCCAAGGAGCACCCGCATCGGCCGCATCCTTGTACACGGCGAGCACAGCCTTGCCGAACAACTCGGTCGCGCCGGGCGTGCTGTACGCGAACTGCCCGGGGCTCTGCTGGTTAGCCCGCTCCATATAGTGCGATGCAGCCATCGCAGCGAGTCGGCGGTCCAGGAACCGCCTGCGGTCCTCGGGCGCAGACCCGCGCCACGCAGCCAATTCCTCATAGAGGGTCGCCAGTTCCGGGTATTGCTGGTCGAGGTACTTTCCGCCCGTGATGTTGTTTACCTGCCCGTTCACTATGAAGAGCGAGATTGTGGAGTAACGCAGCGCCATATCGACGTTCGCTTCCGTTTCTTCGCGCAGCAGCGCGTCGATCCAAGCGCGGTTCAATGGCTCGCGCATAGGCGAGTTCCACACCCACCAGTGCCACGCTGCCTTGAATGCGAAGGCCCTCACGCCTGGGTGCGAGTCGACCATTCCAGCGGTCAGAGTGCCCGCGAGTTCGGAAAGATCGACTTCGAAGCCCGCGTCGGGCAGATGAGCACGAGTGACCAAGGCCTGCATCACGGACTGGCGGGTCCGGTCGCTTCCGTCCCGAAACGCACCGAAGATTTCATCCCAGCCCACTCCATCGAGCAGCAATTGCCGCAACGACCAGAAGGCCGCCTCGCGACAGGCCTTGACAGGATCGTCTAGGTGTTTGACAAGGGTAGGAGCCGCGTCGGGAGCCAAGACCGCGCCAAGGCCAAGTAGCCCGTACAGACGGACCTTGGCATGAGTGCTCCGCGCAGCCTCGTAGAACAAGGGAGCGTACCTTGCATCGCCCGTCGCTTGAGCGGCTCGCACCTTGGCGAGCGACTCGAGGGGCGAGTCGGCCGAATGCAACCGAATGTCAGGCTCCAACGGTTCTGGCGGCGCGGGATGCAAACGGCTCAGGGCGCGGATGACGTAAGCGCTTGTGACGAAGCCAGTGGCGGCCGCGGCGTTCCATAGTCCGTAGGGGTATTGATTCTGCAATAACCACTTCACACCCCGGGCAACAACCGGATCGCTCGCGTCGCGTCCCGCAGTTTCCAGTGCGATCAGCGCAACTGCCGTGGCCGCCGGGTAGCTGTGATCGTCCGGGCGTGCCCAGCCGCCGCTGCCATCGGGCTGGCCAGCCTTGAATCCCCAGCCGCCATCCTCTTGCTGGAGGGCGAGCAAACGCATCACATCGGTCTCCGCCCGTTCGCGAAGCCGCCCGTGCAGTCGCTCCGCTTCCGCGACCCGGCGCGGCGAATTGGTCAATTCGCGCACCCGCTCCACGTAGTCGTGCGGCCACACACGGTGGAAGAACTCGACGCGGTGACCGTAATCGTCAGTGACGCGCACGTTGTCGCCACTCGCCAGGATCTTGCGCCCTTTCTCTTCCAATCCGAAGAAGTAGCGCGGGTCCCCAGTCTCGCGCCACGCCCTTTCCAAGATCTCGGCGCCGAACTTGAACACGACGTTGGGACCGAAATTGGAGCCCCGGCCGGCAGCGTTGATCCCCTTGGGATCGGCCGTTTGGAGCACGTAGTTCGCCGTGCGCGATTGCCACTGAGCGTGCGCTTTCTTCGGGCGGAAAGTCCGTTCGTGCAAGACGATATTGCGCCCGGCTACGCGGGTTCCGGCCGGGCCGTCGCCGAGGTCGTTGGGCGCCACGCTCGTATTGACGGCAGCGTCCTTTAGCTGGTTGGTCAGGCGCAGGGACTCGTACATCGTGTTGACGAGCCTCCGGTAGTTCTGCTCGACCCCCTGGGGCCGGTATCCCATGCGGAAAGCGTCTGCCACGCCCCACACGCCGCTTTGGGTGTGGCAACTCATACAGTTCTCGCCAAACAGCGCGGTGGCGTCGCGCACCCGGCGGTGCAAGGCGACGTTTCGCGGCCTGTGGATCAGCCAGGCGTCGATCTCGGCCAGGTGATAGTAGATGCCTTGCCGCACTGCGTCGACGGGGTCCTCATAGGGAGCCGGATCGAAGAGGCGCACCTGCATTTCGTAGTGCGGCTGGTTCGCTTCGACCCGGAGGTAGTAGGTCTGGCCGGGCTCCAGCCTTCGCGTGACAAACGTCCGGAACGATCGATCCTGCTGGTGCGCGCGCTCGTTGAGGGCGCGACCTTCCTCGTAGGTGTAGACGGGCACAGGCCCGGGAACCACGACGGCCGGAGGATGAACATACGGAATCGGGTTGAAGTTGGCGAAATCGTAACTATTGGGCACCTCGCGCTCGCTTAGTTCCTCCTCGCTCGGCAGGCCTTCCTTGTAGAAGCGGATCCTAGCGCTGACAACCGGCTCGACGATTTGGAGATTGGCGCTGAGGAACTTCGGCTCGGTGCCTCCGTACTCAATGCGGTACCAATCGTCGGGCGTCGTTCCAGTCTCGGTGTTGTTGTAGTACTCGATTTCGTCGGACCCGCCGATGACGTACAAGACCTGGTCCCGGTCAGAGGCCGGAAACGAAAGGTCCGTCGCTTGCTCGGGCGCGTTGTTCGGCTCGGCCTCTAGCACCAATGAGCGGTGGGACAGGGCTTGGACTGCTCTCAGGTCGATTGAGATGGCCGCGCTGTTGACTGCCGGAGTCTTCGCCGGCAACGCGGTTGCAAGCGGCGCCAGTCCAGTGTCGTGCGGAATCTGTCCCAGAGGTTGGGGCCGGTCCGTAACGGTCTCAAGTCGGAGCATGTAGGATCCCGAGCGCGGAACTCGGTACACCACCTGGACATCCGGGTCGAGGGCGTGGAGCACCTTGCTCCAACCGGACACTGCCTCCACGCCCGGATCGCCTCGGTCTCCGTCGAAGACATGTTGCGGCAGTTCCGGCCCTTCCCATGCAGCTTCGATCCGGGCGTTTGGAGGAAGTTCGGAGGGTTGTTCGATCCGCACGCTCAGTTCGAGGGCATCGCCTTCGACGAGCGTCCAGGAGCGGCTCCACAGACCGTTGAAGTCGATCTTCTCGCTAAGGTCAGCAACCGCGCCGGCCGCAATTGCCGGGACGATGAGGAGACACAGGAACGTGCTGGCCTTACCCAGTAAGAACACCACCCGATCCAGCAAGAACATCTGATTCCGCATCCACTCGCGGAACCTATGGTAACGAAGTGCAAGCCTCTTCGCTCTTTCCGAAGCATCACTTGAGAGCGCCCCTAGCAGGCCATTCCGCCCAGGGTGCCGCCGTACGGGCCGTGCTGGCCGTCCTTCGACGCGGAAGTCGAATGGCTGATCAACTGTGTCGTTCTATGGGCGGTCCCGGCCCCTAGCGCGCATCCAAAAATAGAGCGGAACTCCCAGGCCGATGACGAGAAGGCCGGCACCGGAGGTAGAGGGGTTCTCCCGGAGGGCGTTGGCGACAATCAACAGGCTTGTCACCGCGAAGAATAGCGGCGCGAGAGGGTAACCCCACGCGCGGAAGGGCCGGGCTTCTGTCGGATGCCTCCACCGAAGCACGAACACCGCGAACACCGCGACGCCCGCGAACAACACAACAGCAAAGCCCGTATATTCCACAAGCTGGCCGAACGTGCCCGTCAAGACGAGGACGCCGCTCCAGACCGCCTGTGCCACGATGGCCACGACCGGGGTGCGAAACCGGGGATGGACACGGGCGGCAGCGTCGAAGAACAGCCCGTCGCGCGCCATGGCGTAGTAGACCCGCGGCCCGGCCAGCACCATCGCGCTGATGCTGGCCGCGATCGTTACAATCGACGCGACGGCCCAGGCTCCACCTGCGCCGGACCCGAACAGCCTTTCCACCGCAACGTCGCCGATGCGAGTCGCCTGGTTGGGGAACTCCTCGACCGGCATGGCGTACAGGTACACCATATTGAGAGACAAATAGATAAGGACGACGGCTGCTGTACCCATCAGGAGAGCTCTCGGAACGTTTCGTTCCGGGCTTCGGATCTCCTCACTCACATATGCTGCGGCATTCCATCCCGAGTAGCTGAACATCACCGGGATCAGCGCGAATACCCAGTTCGCGAGCGCTATCGATTCCCCGCCCGCATAGTGCGACACGCTTCCTCGCCCAATCGAAAACCCGAGCGCGACGACGGCGACTAGCACGGCGACTTTCGCCCCCGCCAGCAGGTTTTGGACGACCCGACCGGGGCCGAGGCCTGCGCTGTGAATGGCCGACAATCCCACGATGGCCGCAAGCGCCACCGCGGCTCGCGGCGAAAACGTGAACGAGACAAATGGCAGGGCAACCGAGAAAATCGGTGTCGTGTCCGCCGCGGCGGGGATGAACCGGCCCAGAATACTTGCCATCCCGACCGCACTGGCGGCAATGGCACCGGAGAATCCAGCTACGAACGACGTCCAGCCGGTCAGAAACCCGAGCAAAGGGCCATAGGCTTCCTTGAGGTAAACGTACTCACCTCCGGCCCGCGGCCGCAACGCGGCCAGTTCCGCATACGCCAGCGCCCCGGCAAAGGCGAGTGCGCCGCCGACCAGCCAAACGCCAAGCATGGCCCATGGATCGGGCGCCAGCTGAGCTACGACAGCGGGCACGATGAAGATGCCACCTCCGATCACGTTGGAAACGACGATAGCGGCGCCATCGAAGGAACCCAGCTTGCGTTCGAGTGTCGGTCGCGAACTCCGGGCCTGCTTAGCGACGATCGGGCGGGAAGAGTCTGCTCGAGGCATCTGGGATACTAGGGCCGGGTTTGGAACCCTGTCAGCTTGATGGGCGTGAGCCGGAAGGACACGGTTCCGTCAAGGCGGACAAACGGAATGAAGAGGTGAAGATCCGTTTGCGGCATGAATGGCCCCGTGTGGCAGCACTTGCAGCTATCGTCTGCGCCATCGGCCCGTCCGAACCCGTCGCTGGGCAGCTGGGGTTTCGACCCGCCGAGAGGTGGATCGAAACCCTGAGTCGACCAGAACGAGTCAAGCAACTCCGCATCGATGAAGTCATCGCCAGGCTCCGGCTCGAGCCCGGAGACGTCCTGGCGGACATCGGTGCCGGCACGGGAGTATTCAGTCTGCCTTTCGCACGCGCCGTGGCTCCCGGCGGCAGGGTCTATGCCGTGGAGGTGGACCAAGCTCTCGTCGACCACATCGCGGAGAGAGCTCGGGCCGAGGGCGTTGCAAGCGTCGAGACCGTGCTCGGCGAGTTTACGGACCCCAATCTCCCGACACAGGACATCGACTTGGCGTTCTTTCACGACGTCTTGCACCATATCGAAGACCGCGCAGGCTACCTCAAGAACCTCTCACGATACGTCAATCCGGGAGGCAGGATTGCGATTATAGAGCGTGGGCACAGGCGGCCGAACCAACGTGAGATGCATATGAGTCAGGAGCAGGTGACAGCGTGGATGGCCGATGCGGGCTTCCGGCCCGCCGAGGAGTACGATCTCTTCGACGACGGGAAATGGTTCGTCGTGTATACGAGACCTTGAAGGCCTTCTGACCTGGCATTTCGCTCGGGATACGTCTTCCGCCACGCCTTGCATCTCCTCTAAGAAACGGCTGCGAACATCGCACCACCAAACTTGGATCGACCGCTGCTACCCCTCTTGGATACATGCAGATAGATTGCGTTTGTCTCACCGCGTAGGCGGGGAAGGTCGAGCGAAACCCATGCGTAACGCCGTCCAAGCCGAACTCCCGAAGCAGCTTCGCGGGCGTGTCCTCGCTCAGCGGCCGTCCCGCACGCGGGCCGCTGAAGATCAGCTAGGCGACCAGCTCGCGAATGAGCTCGCCCCCGATATCGGTCAAGCGGAACTGACGGCCTTGGTATCGATAGGTCAGCTTCGTGTGGTCGACTCCCAGCTGGTGCAGCAACGTCGCGTGCAGATCGTGGACGTGGACGGGATTGGAGACCGCGTTGTAACAGAAGTCATCTGTCTCCCCGTACGTGACTCCGGGCTTGACGCCGCCGCCGGCAAGCCAGATCGTGAAGCAGCGAGGGTGATGGTCACGCCCGTAGGTCTTTTCGGTCATCAATCCCTGGCTATAGACTGTTCGCCCGAACTCCCCGCCCCAGATCACGAGCGTTTCGTCGAGCAGCCCGCGCCGGTCCAGGTCTTCAATGAGCGCCGCCGAGGCTTGGTCCGTGTCGACGCATTGTTTCGGAAGCTGTTGCGGCAGCGACCGGTGTTGGTCCCACCCGCGATGAAAGAGCTGGACAAAACGCACGCCGCGCTCGACTAGCCGGCGGGCGACGAGGCAATGGCGAGCGTACGTACCGGGCTCGCGCGCCGACTCGCCGTACAGCTCGAACGTGGATTCGGGCTCCCCCGAGAGATCCATGAGTTCCGGCACGGACGCCTGCATGCGGAAAGCCATCTCGTATTGCGCGATGCGGGTTTCGATTTCCGGGTCGGCGAACTGCTCCTGCTGGATCCGGTTGAGCGACGAGAGATCGTCGAGGAACATCCGGCGGCGATCGCGGCTCACTCCATCGGGGTTGGACAGATACAGCACCGGGTCGCCTTGCGATCGGAACTTGACGCCTTGGAAACGGCTCGGCAGGAAGCCGCTGCCCCACAGTCGCGTGTAGAGCGCCTGCCCGACTCGCCCCGACCCCCGCGAAGTCATCACGACGAACGCCGGCAAGTCGTCGTTCTCGCTACCGAGACCGTACGCGAGCCATGCTCCAAGGCTTGGTCGCCCGGCCAGCTGCGCTCCGGTCTGGAAGAAGGTCACCGCGGGATCGTGATTGATCGCCTCGGTGTGCATGGTGCGGATGAATGAGAGCTTGTCAGCGATTCTTGCGGTATGGGGCAGCAGCTCGCTGACCCACGCTCCCGATTCCCCGTGCTGCCGGAATTCGAACCAGGTCTTGTGAACAGGGAACGACGTCTGGGAAGCGGTCATTCCCGTCAGGCGCTGGCCCCGACGAACCGAGTCCGGCAGTTCCGTGCCGTGAAGCTGTTCGAGCCGCGGCTTGTAGTCGAACAGATCGAGCTGCGAGGGCCCGCCGCTCTGGAACAGGTAGATGATGTGCTTGGCCTTGGGAGCGAAGTGCGGCAGCTCTGGCAGGCCGCCCTGAGAAACGGCGTCCCTTCCCAGCAGGTGGGCCAGCCCGGCAATTCCCAGGCCGGTCCCGCCGCCTCCGAAGAAGTGGCGTCTGGTCATGTGGATTGCAGGGTCGGGTGGCTTCATTGCTTCGTTACCGTCTCGTCAAGGTTCAGGATCATGGCGGCCGTCATCGCATAGGCCGCGAGCTCGGTTCGACGCACGCGCTTGCGGACACGACTGTCTCCCTGGGCAAGCAGCGCGTTCGCCGCGTCCGGGTCGCCCGTGAAGCCTTCCAGCTGCCGTTCGAAGGCGCTGCGAAGGATCTGCGACTCCCTGAGCCCCGGTGGCCTTGACGTCGCCATTTCGAAGCCGTGCGCCAACCGCTCCTCGAGCGTTTCGCCCCCTTCGAAGTACATGCGCTCGCCGAACTTCCGGGCCGCCTCGACGAACGTGACATCATTCATCAAGTTCAGTGCTTGCAGGGGAGTGTTCGTGCGCTCGGTTCGCACCGTGCACGTCTCCCGAGTGGCCGAGTCGAAGTTGAGCATTGACGGGGGACCGATTGTCCTCCGCCAGTAGGTATAGAGGCTCCTTCGGTACAGGTCGTCGCCTTTCCCACGGTCGTAGCCGCCGCCGGCGGCGATGTCGAACCACAGGCCTTCAGGCTGGTACGTCTTTACCGAGGGTCCCCCGAGGCGCTCGTGCAGCAGCCCGGCGAGCAGCAGGGCTTGGTCCCGCAACGCTTCGGCTGGCAGCCGGAATCGGGGTCCTCGTGACAGAAACCTGTTCTCCGGGTCCTCGCGCACGGCTTCCATCGAGCCCTTCGATTGCTGCCGGTATGTTGCGCTCGTCACGATTGTCTTGAGCAGCGACTTGACGTCCCAGCCGCTCTCGACAAACTCGACGGCCAGCCAATCCAACAGCTCCGGATGGGTCGGCCGCTCCCCCTGCGTTCCCAGGTTTTCCGGGGTCCGGACCAGCCCCGAACCGAACAGCATCTGCCAGAACCGGTTCACCGTCACGCGCGCGGCCAGGGGATTCGCCGGATCGACCAGCCAGCGCGCCAGGGCCAGCCGATCGTTAGGCGCTGACTCGGGCAGTGACGGAAGCACGCCCAAAACGCCTGGAAGCACTTTCTCCCCAGGCTTGTCGTAGGCACCGCGCTCAAGGATGAACGTCTCTCGCGGAGGATCCATCTCAGCCATGATCATCACGCTCTTGACCGCTCTCGCGAGGGTCTCCCGCGCCCGCCTCAACCGGGTAAGGTCTGCCCAGGCGGACCGCACTTGTGGAGGTCCGTGAGTGTCGGCAAAGGCGCGCTCGAGCTTGAGCGTTTGCTCTCGAGGTCGACTGCCTGCCGGAATCCGCGCGATTTGGCCGAGGTTCTCGGCAACCGCTAGGATCGCGGCCTCGTCGCGGGTCAGCTCCCGATCGTAGACGGCAGCCTCGTCAATGGCCCCGACGAAGCGGCTGCTCTCGTCCGCCCCCGCGCCGACGCGGAACGGCTCCTTTGTCTTGATCCCGCCATTGGAATAGTCCAGTTCGGCTACCGTATCGACTGCGAGGCCGTCAACATACAGCGTGATCCCGCCAGCCAGCCGGGACCCGTCGAATGTCGCGGTCACCTGCGACCAGCGGTTCAACGGAATGTGCTCGCGAGTGCTGACGATGATCCAGTCGTCCATGCGGCCGATCAGCTTGAGCTTCAGCCGCCCTTTCTCCAGGACCAGGGTCACGCCCCTCCCGGCGTTTTCGTCGCGCGAGTCGAATGACTGCGACCGGCTGATGATGACGCCTTCCGAAGACTCCGGCTTGACCCACGCGGCAAGGCTGAACCTGTCGTTGTAGTCGTAGTCCGCTATCCCCTGCTCTTCGACATGGCCGCCGCCCTGCAGCGAGAGCGCCCGGCCGACCTTGCCGTCGACATGCCCGACTTGACCGGACTCGACCGCGTCTCCAAGATCACTGTCGAAGTCGTACCTGGCCGCGAGTCCGTAGCTCGGATACCAATCCGCTTCCCCTGCCGACTGGACAAGCCTACCCTCCCAAGCCTCGAACTGTTCCCCAGCGGACTCGCGCGTCGCCCGGAACCCCTTCTCGGCATGTGCGATTCGGCCGGCCATCTCTTCGAGCTGCCGAGCCTCCTCTCTGGTCGGTGCGGCGACCCTCGGCGGCGAGTTGAACGGCCGCAGGACCCTTCCTCGCTCGGGGACATTGTTGAAGTAAGCGAACAGTCTGTAGAACTCCTTCTGGGAAATTGGGTCGTACTTGTGATCGTGGCAACGCGCGCACCCCACGGTGAGCCCGAGAAACACGGTCGACATGGTCTCGACTCGGTCGACAACGTACTCGACCCTGTACTCCTCATCGACGATTCCCAACTCGCTGTTGCTGCGATGATTCCGGTTGAAACCTGTGGCGATCAGCTGGTCGAGCGCAGGATCGGGGAGCAGGTCGCCAGCGATTTGCTCGACGGTGAATTCATCGAAGGGCTTGTTCGCGTTGAATGACTCGATCACCCAGTCACGCCAGCCCCACATCTGCACAGGAGCGTCGTTCTGGTAGCCTTGCGTGTCGGCGTAGCGTGCGGCATCCAGCCAGCGGGCCGCCATCCTCTCCCCGTAGCGCGGGGATTCGAGCAGCCTGTCAACCACTCGCTCGTATGCAAATGGGGACGGGTCTTCCACGAAGGCACGGACTTCCCTGACTTCAGGCGGGAGGCCCGTCAAGTCAAGGCTCAGCCTGCGGATCAGCGTCCTCCGATCGGTCTCGTCTCCCGGAGACAGCCCGGCTCGCTCCAAGCGCTCGAACACGAAACGATCAATATCGTTTCGCACACGGACTTCCCACTTCACCGCGGGGGCCTCGGGACGCGCCGGAGCCATGAATGCCCAGTGCGCGCTCCAGGGTGCGCCGGCCTCCACCCATTCGCGAAGAATCGAGATGTCGCTGTCGGAAAGCCTGTCGTGGCCGAGGTAGGCGGGGGGCATCCGCCGCGACGGATCGTCGCTGGATACGCGCCTGAGGGCCTCGCCCGCCGCCTGGCGGGCCTGATCCTCCAGATCCAGCCGCAGGTTGGCCTGCCTTTGCGCGGCGTCGGGCCCGTGGCAGGCATAGCAATTCTCGGAGAGAAGAGGCCGGACGTCTCGATCGAAATCGACCGCGAACGCAGGAAGCGCAAGCAGAACAAGTGCCCAAGAGATGGGACGCTGCGGCAAACCACCCCCAGTATATCGGCGGTACGCAAACGACGGGTCCAGTCCGGGGGAGATCGCGACCGGCCCAGAGTCCGGCTTGACGCGCTGCTGGTGGAAGTTCCTGTGAATTCGATCCGCCGTGCAGGCACCTGCAATGCGGGGCGGGCGGCTTGCGTTCACGCCGTTCCCGACAGGTGCCCATTCCGAACCGGCTCGGCCTGCCACCTTGGAATCCAAACGGCCGTTCCTTCCGCGTTCTATACTGCCAGCGGCGCATCCGAAGGCGCGATAGAATTCGCACGTGTCACAAAGCCCGGAGCCGCAGGGTCCGAAGTCTGGCAGGAGCTACGCGGAGCTTCCAAGGATTGAGCGTCGAACCTTCTTGACCGGAGCAGCCGCGACGGCAGCTACGGCGTGCCATCTCAGCCCGCGGCGACCGCCGAACGTGATCATAGTGATCACCGACGACCAGGGATACGGCGACCTGGCCTGCCACGGGAACCCTGTTGTCCGAACGCCGAACCTCGACGGGTTTCACCGGGACAGCGTGCGTTTCACCGATTTTCACGTGGATCCGCTCTGCGCCCCGACACGGGCCGCCCTGCTGACCGGGCGCTATGCCTACCGCACTGGCGTGACAGCCGCGTACGCCGGCCGATCGATCCTGCGGAAAGACGAAACGACGCTCGCCGACTTGCTCTCGGCAGCGGGTTACCGCACGGGTTTGTTTGGCAAGTGGCACCTGGGCGACAACTGGCCCTACCGGCCGAACGAGCGCGGATTCGACGAAACGGTCGCCTGCTGGAGCGGCGGCGTGACGCAGGCCGCCGACTGGTGGGGCAACGACTACTTCGACGACACCTACTACCGCAACAACGTCCCCGAAAAGTTCGAGGGCTACTGCACCGACGTGTTCTTCGACGAAGGAATTCGTTTCATAGAGGCGAACGCGGATCGACCGTTCTTCCTGTTCCTGCCGACGAACGCGCCGCACGCGCCCTACCTTGTCGGCGAGAACTACAGCAAGCCGTACAGGGACATGGGCGTGGAGGAACCACGCGCATCGTTCTACGGGATGATCGAGAACATCGACGAGAACTTCGGACTCCTGCGCGCGAAGCTGCGGGAACTGGGCATCGAGGACAACACGGTTTTGGTCTTCATGACCGACAACGGCTCCGCGGCTGGCTGGCGGAACGGCTTCAACGCGGGCATGCGGGCGGGCAAAGGCTCCAACTACGACGGCGGCCATCGGGTGCCCCTGTTCGTCCGCTGGCCGGACGGCGGAATCGAGGGCGGTCGCGACCTGCACGAGCTGACCGCGCACATCGACCTCGTGCCAACGATTCTCGACTTGACGGGCGCGAAGCCCCCCCGGATTGAGCTCGACGGCACGAGCCTGGCACCGCTACTGACCGGAATGGGCAGCTACCCGGATGACCGGACCCACTTCATCCAGCACCAGCAGGTCCGGCGGGACGGCGAGTTCCAGATGGAATCGCCACGGCCGTTCTACCATTCGGCAGTGCTTACGAACCGGTGGCGCCTGGTCAGCGGGATAGAACTTTACGACATCCGCGCCGATCCGGGCCAGCAACACGATGTCGCGTCTGAACACCCCGATACCGTCGAGCAATTGCGCGAGGCGTACGAGATTTGGTGGTCGGATGTAACACAGCGGTTCGACGAGCACCTGGAGATTCAGGTCGGAGCGGACGAGGCAAATCCAGTGCGACTGACCAGCTTCGACTGGTATACCGGAGGTCCGCCGAACCAGCGGGTAATCCAAGCCGCGCCGGACGAGGGCCACTTGGTCAACGGGTTCTGGGCTATCGAGGTCGTGCGGGCCGGGAGGTACCGGATCACGCTCCGAGAGCGTCCGGTGGCGGCGGACTATCCGATTGACGGGCGCAAAGCGAGCCTCCAGGTCGGCAACCAGAAACTTGACCACCCGATCCGCGAGCTAGCCACGAGTGTGGCCTTCGATGTCGAGTTGAAACAGGGCAAGACCACAATGCGATCAACGTTCACGAATGACAAGGGAGTGGAGCGTGGAGCGTACTTCGCCTATGTCGAACGGCTGGCAGGGGGCGCCTGATCACGACGGGTCATCGATACGTAACTCTGTGACCGAGTCCGGTCATGAGGTAAGAGGTTGTCTCCTTTTCAAGCTGACAAGCGGTTAGCCGAAGCCTTCCCAGCGGTTCCCGCAATTCAACCCTCCTGCAGCTCCCGAAGCAGAAGAAGCGCCGTGCGTAGAAACTCCAGAACCCATTCCAAGCCATGGCGCGGGAAGTTGCGCTGGGCGGCTCCAACGCTGCTCCTCCCGATGCTGTCTTGCGCCCCTCACACAGAGTCGAACCAGCCGCGCCCGAACGTGATCGTCATTCTCACCGATGACCAGGGCTACGGAGACCTGTCGGCCCATGGCAACCCTGTCCTCCAGACCCCACATCTTGATCGCCTCCACGACCAGAGCCTGCGGCTCACGAATTTCCATGTTGCGCCGGTCTGCACGCCCACCCGGGGCGAACTCATGACTGGCCTCTACGCGTTGCGGAACAAGGCTGCAATGGTGCCGGCAGGCCGCAACCTGATGCGGCGCGACGCGACTACCATGCCGGAGGTTTTCGCATCGAACGGCTATGCCACCGGACTCTTCGGCAAATGGCACCTAGGTGACACATACCCGCAACGCCCCTTGGACCGCGGATTCCAGCGAGCCGTGTGGCACAAAGGCTGGGGGCTTGCTTCGGAAATCGAGTACGACAATGACTACTTCTACACCCGCTACCTCGACCAGACCGAGACCCGCTACTCCGATCGGTTCTGCGCGAACCTCTGGTTTGACAAGGCGATGGAGTGGATGGGCGAGCAAGCGGATGCTGGCCAGCCGTTCTTCTCGTATATCTCGCTCAACACGCCTCACAGCCCTTTCCACTCACTGCCGAGGGACTTCTATGCCTACCCGGGACAAGGTCGACGATCCGGCGCTGGCAAGCTTCTTCGCCTTGATCCACAACATTGACAAGAACTTCGCCCGCTTGGACGCATGGCTGGCCGATAGAGGCATCCGAGACAACACGCTGCTCGTCTTCCTGAACGACAACGGCACCTCGAAAGGCGAATCCGTGTTCAACGCTGGCATGCGGGGAAAGAAGGGCAGCGCCTACGACGGGGGCCACCGAGCGATCTGCTTCATCCGGTGGCCTGGCGGAAACCTCGGAGAGCCTCGCTCCATCGGCTACGCGTCGCATGTGACCGACATCCTTCCGACCCTGGCCGACTTGCTTGGATTGGATTCGCCGGATTCGGCCGATTTGGATGGCGCCAGCTTGAAGCAAATCCTCACGGGTGCCGCCCCGGACGGCCCTAATCGCAAAATTGTGGTCCAGTACGGCGGACGGATCCGCCCGGCCAAGTACTCGCAAAGCAGCGTGATCTGGAACGATTGGCGGCTGGTGGGCGACAGCGAACTATACGACCTGTCGACCGATCCCGGACAGGAAGCCAACGTGGCTGAGTAGCATCCCGACATCGTCGAGGCCATGCAGGCGCACTACGAAGAGTATTGGGCGGCAATCGAGCCGTCAATCGAGGAAGTTGAACCGTTACTTGTCCGGGCAGACCCCGAGGGCTTCACCGATTTGACATCAAACAGCTGGATCGAAGTGGATTGCGACAATCGCACCCGTGTGGCGCAAGCGTGTGGCCCAGGCCAAGGCGGGGTGTGGCAGATCGAGGCCGAAGAGAGTGGGTCCTACTCGGTCGAGCTAAGCCGGTGGCCCTTCCACATGGATCGCAGCCTCACGCTGGAAGGACCGCCTACTACCATCGGTGGTACGGAGATCTCCGTTGGCAGGGCCCTGCCGATAGCAGCCGCTCTCTTGCGCGTCGACAGGACCGAGCCTGTCAAGGCACCAGCCCAGGCGGACGCGGCATCGGTCGAGTTCGAGATCTCGTTGAAGCGCGGACGCAGCCTATTCCAAGGTTGGTTTCAGGATCGGTCCAGCCGGGATCTAGCCGGTGCGTACTTCGGCCGGATCCGGCGAAAATGAAGCGGTCGAGCGTCGACGAGCCTGATTCAGTTCGCTGCTCCGTAAACCAGCTCTCCGCCCAAGTAAGTCTTCAACACAGCAATGTCCTTCACCTCTTCGATCGGACATGCGAGTATGTCGCGATCCAAGACGACGAGGTCGGCAAGCTTTCCATTCTCGATTGAGCCCCGCTCGTTTTCGGTGAAAGTGATGAACGCGTTGTTGATCGTGTACAAGCGAATCGCGTCCTCGCGCGTCAAGCGCTGTTCTGCATGAAGAATCGAGTCGGTCCATCGCGGCTGGCGCTGTAGCGTGATCCACATTCCGAAAAACGGGTTGTAGGGATTGATCGAACGCATCCCGCCGATCTTCTGCATATGGTCCGAGCCGCCGCCAACGATCACGCCCGCGTCCCGAAGGCTCTTGTAAGGCTGGAAGTAGCTTAGCCGCGCCTCGCCGAACTGCTTTGCCAGCGTCGCTCCGTCCCGCTCGAGCCATGCCGGCTGCAGATCTGCAACAATTCCGATCTCTGCCATCCGCTCGATCGCTTCCGGACTCATGAAGTTCGAGTGCGTGATGCACGGCCGCAGGTCGCGGACGCGGAATTCGTCGTTGATCTCTGCGTAGGCGTCAATCATGGCGTGTACGGCACCGTCACCAACCGAATGCGCCGTAGGCTGCAGGCCATGGGTGAGGGCGAGCCGGGCGATGGAGTAAGCCTTGCCTGGCGGCACGAAGCGTAGGCCCTGGTAGTTGGGATCGGTGATCGAGTAGATCTCGCTGACGCCCCATGGCTCCCGCATGAATGCGCTGCCCGTCAGCATGCCCCCGTCCATGAAGAATTTAATGCCTCGCAGCCAGAGCATGGGATCGTAGCGATGGCTAGGGTGGCGGGCAAGTTTCGAGATTGTTGCTTCGATATCCTCCAGCGGATCTTGCGCGTTGATCGCGAAGCTGAGAAACACCCGAGCGGTCAGCTGGTTCGATTCGAGCAGGTCCTGATAGAGTTCCACCGCTTCGGAGCTAGCGTTGCGGTCGGCGATGCCGGTCAGTCCGACCTTGTTGTAGTCCGCGATGAGTTCCCTCATGCGCTGGCGTTGGTCCTCCGGCGTCGGCGGATCCTGACTTTCTCGATACTTGATCAGGTGCGCACCGCTGCGGATGATCCCGGTCGGCTCACCGCCCGAATCGCGCTCAATGCGCCCTAGAACGCCTTGAGGGACACGAAAATCCCGGTCGATTCCGCTGAGTTGGAGTGCCATGGAGTTGAGTGAGGCATCCGGCCCGGTGCGAAAGTAGGCCGCATGCTTGGGGGCCGCATCGTCCAGTTCGGCGCGTGTCGGATAGCGTTGCTCCCGCAACCGGGTAATGAAGACCTGCTGAAGGCGGATCCACCCTCCCTCGGGTATGACCTTGGCCCGCTGCCGAAAGTAGCTCAGGACATCGGCAATCGTCTGCATGTCTGGGACGGGATGGTCGAACTCGTACATCGACGCTCCGGTCGGGTGCGTGTGCGTATCGATAAGTCCCGGCAACACCGTCCTGCCCTCGAGATCGGTCAGTTGCGTTTGCTCACCCGCGAGCGCTTGGACGGCAGGGCCCGGGCCAACAGCCACGATCCGGCCGTCGGCTATGGCGATTGCCTCGGCAACGGAGAACTCCTCGTCAACGGTTACGATCTTGCCGTTGTAGAGAATCGAATCCGGGGCCGCTGCCTGGGACTTGGACGGCAATCCGAACGTCAGCAGGAAGAAGCATGAGATCGGGGCGATCCAGGCGAAGGCTGAAGCAAAGTGAATGCAAGCGACACGACTCTCGCGCATGGTGTCCCCTCTCGCAGGACTGATTGGCTGAGAACGATCCGCCATGGAGTGTATCGTCACATATATTGTGGCCTCGCACTCGGCCAAGCTACGGGGATGGAGCGTCGTCACGCGGCTAGACGGGCTGGGCGGGCCGGCACGAGCCCCAAAAGCTGATGTGCGGCAACGGTTTCGGGGGATGCTTCCGTAACAATCGAAGGTCGGCGAAGCGCGAATGTATCGCAATGCCGGGCATGAATTCCTGCTCGCGCTCTCTTGTCGTCGACGACCATGGGGCTCACCGGTACGGCCGGGATTCCTTGACCTTCCAAGGGGATTCGGCGTACATTGCACTTGGAGTTCACTGGTCTCTCAAGCCACGCTGAATGGTGCGGGTAGCAAGAGGACTGTCGCGGATCATCGACTGACCAGCGCTGTATCCTCGATAAGAACGGATGAAGCCAGCCCGCTGGTCTTTGCTCGAAGCCGAACCTCAATGCACGCTGGCGCCCTCTCTATGCTGATCCGAGTCACCCTGATTGCGGTAGGCGGCTGGGCTTTCGCCGGGCTGGCCCTCCCTAGCCCGAACTTCGGGACCGAAATCCGTCCGATCTTGCAGAAGTGCCTGCCGTGCCACGGCCCTGACGAGCACAGCCGCATGGCCAACCTGAGGCTCGACTCGCAAGCCGCTGCCAGCGGTCGGGACGGCGGCTACCAAGGCATTGTCCCTGGAGACAGCGAGGCGAGCCGAATCATAGCGCGGGTCTCGGCTGAACAAAGCCCAATGCCGCCTACAGGCGAGCGCCTTTCTGCTCAGGAGATCGACACCCTCAAGCGATGGATCGACGCGGGGGCAAGGTACGAACGGCACTGGGCCTTCGATCCTCCGGAGCGTCCCGATCCTCCTGCAGTGTCGGACCCGGGCTGGATTCGAAATCCGATCGACAGTTTCGTGCTAGCACTACTCGACAACGAAGGCTTAGCTCCATCGCCCGAGGCCGACCGTTACACGTTGATCCGGCGCCTGTCGCTGGACCTGACGGGTCTGCCGCCGACGCCGGCCGAGGCCGAAGCGTTCGCGCGCGACGATTCGGCGGACGCCTACTCCTCTTTGGTGGACCGATTGCTGAACTCCAGCGGTTATGGGGAGCGCTGGGCGCGGGTCTGGCTGGATCTGGCCCGGTACGCCGATTCCATGGGCTACGAAAAGGACGGCATCCGCACGATCTGGCCCTATCGCGATTGGGTGATCCGGGCTCTGAACGACAACATTCCATTCGACCGGTTCACGCTGCTCCAACTCGCTGGCGACCTGCTCCCTGAACCGACAACCGATCAACTCGTGGCAACCGGTTTCCATCGCAACACGATGACGAACACCGAGGGAGGCACAGATAACGAAGAATTTCGCGATGCCGCAGTCAAGGATCGGGTGGCCACGACGGGGCAGGTTTGGATGGGCCTGACCTGGGGCTGCGCACAGTGCCATTCGCACAAGTACGACCCGCTCTCGCACCAGGAGTACTATTCGCTCTACGCTTTCTTCAACCAGACAGCCGACGCGGATCGCAAGAGCGACGCTCCCAAGCTCGCGCTCACCAAGGACGTGTCCACGCTGGTCCTCCGCGAACTTCCCGCTGAGGAGCGTCGCAAGACCTTCGTCCACCACCGCGGCAACTTCATGAGTCCCGGCGAACAGGTTGAGCCAGCTGTTCCGGCGGCCTTCCATCCGCTCGATGCGGAAGCGCCGCGGGACCGACTGGGCCTCGCGCGCTGGCTCACATCCAAGCAGAACCCCCTGACAGCGCGGGTCACAGTCAACCGGCTCTGGTCCAGGCTGTTCGGAGCGGGAATCGTGCGAACCGAGGAGGACTTCGGCACGCAGGGATCGCCGCCGACCCATCCAGAATTGCTGGACTGGCTCGCCACGGAATTCATGCGGGTCGACTGGGATGTGAAGTCAGTACTCAGGACGATCGTCACCTCGGCGACCTACCGTCAGAGGTCCGAAGTCACACCCGAATTGCTGGACATCGATCCGGAGAACACCCTGCTGTCCCGCGGGGCGCGCTTCCGGATGCCCGCGGAGATGGTGCGTGACCAAGCCCTCTTCGCCAGCGGCCTGCTGTCCAAGAAAATCGGCGGGGAACCGGTGATGCCGTGGCAGCCCGAAGGCATCTGGCAGGTGGTCTATAGCAGTAAGCAATGGGAGACCAGTCCCGGCGAGGATCGCTACCGCCGTGCGCTCTACACGCTGTGGCGGCGCACTTCGCCGTACCCCTCGATGACCACGTTTGACGCGCCGTCCGGGGAAACCTGCACAGTTCGCCGTATACGGACCAACACGCCGTTGCAGGCACTCGTTACGCTCAACGACCCGACCCTGATGGAGGCCGCCCAGCATCTGGCCGCCCGAGCTGCAGCCAAGGCCGGGACCGATCCAGCAAAGCGGGTGGAGCAGCTCTTCCGGCTTGTGCTCGGGCGCCCGCCGTTACCAGCGGAGACGGAGCGATTGCTCGCGCTTCAGGCCGAGGCGACAGCCGAGTTGCGCAGGGAATCAGGAGACGCCAGCAAGCTTGCGCACTACGACCGGGTGATGTACAAGTCGAATCGACGGGTGACTCTCGTTGACGATTCGCGCGGGAAATCCCCGGTCTGGCGTTACTCAGCGGAAGACCCCGGGGAGAGTTGGGCCCGTCCCGGGTTCGATGACACAAGCTGGCATCGGGGGCAGGGAGCCTTTGGCCGCCGGAATCGCCCCGACGCCAGCGACGCTCCGGACGCGTACGGATCCAGCCTGCGAACCGATTGGAATTCCACCGATCTGTGGGCCCGGATCGAGTTCAATCTCGCCGATCCAAGCATGGACGAAGTCCGCCTGGAAGGCCGTTTTTCCGGGGGCTTCGAGGCATTCGTCAATGGCGTTTCAGCGGCCAAGGAGGTCGACGGTTCGGGAACGTTTGCGCCATTCGAACTCACCGCTACGGCAAGGGCCGCGTTACGTCCGGGAAAGAACCTGCTCGCGGTTCACGCCGTCCACACGGGCCTGTCAACCGCCTTCAGATTCATTGACATCGGCCTCACAGCGCTCAGCCCTCCCGACTTTCCGGATTCCCGTCCGGAGAACGTGGACGAAGCGGCTTGGGTCGTTGTCGCCAACGTCGTACTCAATCTGGACGAGTCCCTCACAATTCGGTAACGACCATGCATCCCGTTTACGAACTTGCTCAGCAACAGACCCGCCGGCATTTCCTCTCGGGCTGCCAACTGGGACTCGCCTCGATGTTTCTCGGGTCGGCGCAGGCGGCCACGAGCAGCGGGAAAGGCCCGCTGGCACCGCGCAATCCACACCATCCGCCAAGAGCCAAGTCAGTGATCTACCTGCACATGGCTGGCGGACCCTCGCAGCTGGAGCTCTTCGACCCCAAGCCCGAACTGCAGAAGCACAACGGCGCCGACTGCCCGCAGCACCTGCTCGACGGCAAGCGGTTCGCTTTCATCAAGGGCGTTCCGCAGCTGCTCGGAACACCGTACGAATTCAGCCGGGCCGGTCAATCTGGCACGTGGGTGAGCGAATTGCTTCCGCGCTTCGCCGAAGTCGCTGACGATGCCGCGATCATTCGCTCGATGACGACGGACCAGTTCAACCACGCGCCCGCGCAGCTGCTGCTGCACACCGGCAACGCCCGTCTCGGTTCCGCCTCGATGGGATCGTGGGCGACCTACGGCCTTGGTACAGAAAACCAGGACCTGCCCGGTTTTGTCGTGCTGGTCAGCGGCAACAAGACTCCTAGTGCAGGCAAGAGCCTTTGGGGCAGCGGATTCCTGCCATCTGTCTATCAAGGCGTCCAGTGCCGTACCCAAGGCGAGCCGGTGCTTTTCCTGAGCAATCCGGAAGGCATGAGCCGGTCTCTGCGCCGCAAGACCCTAGATGCACTCGGCGACCTCAACCGGATCGACCAGCAGCGGTCCGGCAACCCGGACACACTCTCCCGGATCGAGCAATACGAATTGGCATACCGGATGCAGGCTTCGGTGCCGGAGGTAATGGACATTTCGCGAGAGCCGGATTCCGTGCATTCGTTGTACGGAACAGAGCCCGGCAAGCTCTCGTTCGCCAACAACTGCCTCCTGGCGCGCCGCCTCGTCGAGAACGGCGTGAGATTCGTGCAGCTATACGACTGGGGCTGGGACCACCACGGCAATGCGCGCCAGACAGACATACGTCTCGACCTGCCCGGCCGCGCCCGCGGCATCGACCGGCCGACCGCTGCCCTGATCAAGGATCTCAAGCAGCGCGGGCTTCTTGACCAGACATTGATCGTCTGGGGAGGCGAATTCGGGCGCACGCCGATGCGAGAGAACCGGCAGGGCGACAAGACCGAGTACTACGGCCGCGATCACCATCCCGATGCATTCACGATGTGGATGGCCGGTGGCGGCATCAAGGGCGGCGTTAACCATGGCGCGACCGATGACATCGGCTACTACATCGACCACGACCCGGTGACCCCGAGGGACCTTCAAGCTACCTTGCTGCATCTCCTAGGCCTCGATCCCTATACGTTCCACTTCCCCTACCAGGGACTCAGGCAGCGCCTGATCGGCCCGACGGACGAAGGTCGCATCGTAGACAAATTGCTCGCTTGAAGACGATCCGAGCGTAAGGTCGTGATACCGCCCCCGTCCGCCCCTGGACCCGCGCATCGAGCGGCTCCCCTGCACTACCGTCTGCGGACGGCGTCTGACGCGCCGTCAGATTGCCGACATCCCGGAAACCGTCGGATGCTGCCCCCAGCTCAGCCGCACCGAGCTGGGCCACACCATCTGCGAGCACCTGCAGTGGCAGACAGCCCAAGGCAGCAACCGCATCCAGCTGGAGATGCCCCTGCTGGCAGCGCTCGAGCGACTCGGCATCGTGGCCCTGCCCGCCAAGAAAAGCGCTGGCAGAGGGCGCCAGCGGCCCATCCAGCCCGGGGACCGCAGCGCACCCCAGCCTCTCGTCGAGGGCCCGCTGGCCAGCCTCGAACCGCTCCGCCTGCGGTTCGTGAGCAGCCGCGAGGAGGCCGCCGCCAGGACTGTATCCTCAATAAGAACGGATGAACCCAGCCCGCCGGTCTTCGCTTGAAGCCGAACCTCAATGCACGCTGGCGCCCTCTCTATGCTGATCCGAGTCACCCTAATTGCAGTAGGCAGCTGGGCTTTCGCCGGCCTGGCCCTCCGTAGCCCTAGCTTCGGGACGGAAATCCGTCCGATCTTGTAGAAGTACCTGCCGTGCCGCGGCCCTGAAGGGCACAGCCGCATGGCCAACCTGAGTCTCGACTCGCAAGCCGCTGCCAGCGGTCACCACCGACGAGGCATTTCGTGAGTTCCCGGGCCTGACCCTCACGCTGCTCGGAGGACGGGAGTACGGCACTGGCCGATGCGGCCCGAAGAGAAGAGAATCGTGCGGTCCGCGCAGACTGGTTAGACCCCAATGCGGTCTAACCATGCGAAGTCCCCCTGGAACTCCTTGGCCGCTTCCTCGATGCCCTTCAATTTCCCGGATTCTCGTTGGATCTCCCACTTCAGCGTTTCAACGAGAGACGAAAGAATCTCGGCGGACGGTGATCGCTGGATGAGTTCCAAGATGCGGTCCCGGCCGACAACCATGGCCATGTCACGTAAAGTGGAACTGAAGCTCATTGCGGTGGGAAGCCCGTCAACCTTAGGCAGTAGGTCTAGCATCGATGCGATTCGCTCTTCGCCGGAGACGATGTCTCTGGAAATCAAGTACGCCGAAGCCAAAACTAGATGGCAGTGGAACCGTTCCAGCGGTAGGTACGCGCCACACTTTTCGACGCCGAGGATCGCCGATTCGATGGCCGCTGCGTGCTGTCCCATGCAAAGCTCCAGGGCAGCCTTGGAAGCTAATGCTCCGGCGACCGTTTCGTAGTATTCCGGTTCCTCGCTAGCAGCTCCGTAGCGCGCGACCAGCTCATTGAGGTGAGACAGCGCCTCCTCCGCACGCCCCGTATGCCGTAGTGTGATGGCCCGATTGAACCGCGCACGGATGACTTGCTCCTGAATCTCGGGCTCTGTGCTCCCTTGGTAGCACCTTATGAACGAGGCATACATTTCGATGGACTTCTCGGCGAGGCCCATCTGGCCCGTCACTACAGCGGCGTTGAATTGCGCTTCCGCAATCGGAGGCAATAGATCCGGTGATTCGTCCCCGTCGAAACGCGTTGCGATCTCCTCGTACGCTAGCAGCTCTTCGTCGAACCGTTCCAGTCCGCCCAACGACTTTCCGCGGCACAGCATCACCAAGGCAATTGTCTGCATGACGTCTTCATCGTCCGGCACTCCCCACTCCTCCAAAATGTCGTCGCAGATTTCTATTGCATCCTCATATGCGCCCACGTAGTACAGATCCTCAGCGTCGAAGAGCTGTCCGGCGATGTAGTCCAACTGTAGGTCGTCCATGCTTGTTAGTTCCACGCTCGCCGTGGCGCACTCGCTACGGCGCCCATTGCGAATTTGCAGCCACAACCCGCTTGCCGACCAAGCGTCATCCGTATCGTAGCAGCCCAATTTAGCCGTCGAATTGTTGTGCTGCTGGCCTATGGAGTCCCATTGAGAAACGAAGCGACTGCTGTGCGGCGAGACAAGATGCGTAGCGGGCGAACGGAGGATTCAGATTGGAACGGCCGCCGTGGCCCCCCCCCCGGCCCGCCCGGGAACGTCGCAAGAGCCGCCAGAGGCCGAAGCCAAGTCGTGCGACAGACTTTGCCTGGAAGCTTCCCGGGGCTGATTTTCGCTACCTTGTTCCAAGCCGCAGAATTGAAGAACGTGGATGCACCTGTGTCCAATCCTGACAACCCTGACCCTCGCGGCGATCATTGTTCGATGTTCGCATCTCACGGACGAGGGGCTGAAGCGTCCGAACTCCATCATCGTGTTCGCCGATGCTCATGGCTGGGGCGATCTTGGCACGTTCGGTGCCACGGACTTCAAGATGCCTCGAATCGACCAGATGGCGGGAGAGAGCATGTTCACCTAGAAGTCCCCGTGCCGTAAGCGTCGAGTTGCCTCCCGATCCGAACCCGGCGGTCCATGTCCGGGCGGCCGAAAAGAATCTGGAGCTTGAGGTTGCCGACGCCAGGCTGATCTGACTTGACCTCTGCGCAGGTAACCGTTCGGTCGGGCCGTGCCGGGGAGCTGGCAAACTCAGCGGTTCCCTCTGAGCGTTACCAAACAGGCGGATGCATCGAGAGGCGATAGAACCAGGCGAGGCCGGAACGGCGATGCTTCGATGCTGTTACAGGCTCGGTCTCGCTGCCGGTGACGGCAACCGCCTCCGCGGAACCCGGGTCGAATGCGACAGGGGGCCGGGCGTACGTCCGGCGGTCACCGCGCCAATGCTGTGGGGTAGAAGCAATGGCGGGGTGGGCAACAGCCGAGGTGCTGGCACTCGGCGTCTTGATTGCTTTTCTGGCGCTGCTGGCAACGCTCGCGCGCAGGTCGCTTACCGGGCACCAGCGGGACTTCCGGCTGCTTTTGGAGCGGATCGACACGGAAGCCGAGGGAAGGGAGCGGGAGACTCGGGAGGTCACCGCCCGGATTGACAGGGAAGCGGAGGAGCGCCAGAAGCGCTTCGACAAGGAGGCGGAGAAGGCGGAACGGGCGGTCCAGGCAGCCATTGAGAGAAGTGACAGAGCTTTCGAAACGCTGACGGTCCGGGTCAACGTGCTGTCGAAGAAGTTGGCGGGCATCGCCCAGTGCACGGCGCGCGGCGAGGGAACGCTGGCGATAACGGCTGGGGGGCCGCGTGCGGGATCGAAGTCGAGGTCCGCTGCGGACGAGACAGCACGGTGGCCTCTCAGCAAGTTCCTGGCGAGCCGCCCGCGGAATGAACTTGCGTGCGTTCGCCAGCCTCCTAATGGCAACGCCACTGGCGGCAGTGGCCGTCAACCCTACGCCGCCAAGGGACGCCCGGTCGCGCCGACACCTGTATAGGCCGCCGCCCTGCAAGCATCGATTGCCTCGGCCCTGTGCCACGAGTCCCCGTCGCTGATGCGTTCCGTGACTGTGCTTGTCCGCGCTCGCCCCAGCCTCCCAGCCGTTCCGACGCTACCCGCAGACCACGGCACTCCCGGATATAACGGTTACTTTTGATGAGCATGAACCGCATTACCTGCCCGGCGCGTCCGGCGCGCCTGGCTGTCGGCAAGATGCCCCGAATTCGCCACCGGTTCTGTCCATCCAGCTAGATTCCTTGCAACTCCGGCGTCGCTGCCGTAGGGGATAACTCTTCGCAGCAGGGCGGTTTCGAGAGAGTGTCCAGATAGCGATGCTTTTTCGCAGTGGGCGGTTGAGCCACCCAGCCGCCGGCAGCGGATGGGAATTGGCATTCGGCAGCCCGTCAGGTCGCCCGGATTCAGCGGGGTTTCGCGAGGTCCGGCTTGACCGCCTTCGCGAAGGAACGCTCTCGCGTGTATCCCTCTATTCGCTTCCGCAATCGACCGTCGGGTCCGATGATCAACGTGGTCGGAATGGCGGTCACATGGTAGCGTTGGAACACTTCGGCATTGTGGTCATTCAATGTCGGGTACGTAATCCCCTTCTCTTCGAGAAACTCGAGAACCTCGTCAGCCTTCTCGTCGCTAACTCCTAGAACGGCCAAACCGTCCTTTGAGAATCGCTGGTGCAAGCTCTCCAGGGAGGGCAGTTCCTTGCGACAGGGCCCGCACCAAGTCGCCCAGAAGTTTAGGAGAACGACCTTGCCTCTGAGTTCGGATAGGCGCCAAGGCGAGCCATCCAGCGCCGACAACCTGAAATCCGGGGCCGGTTCGCCTTTTGCAGGATAGGGCAGCCGATTACGGAGCGCTGGATCATCGGGAGTCCGAACGCGGAATCCCTTCTCGTGCCGGTTTGCAATTTCCTCGAGAATCTCCAGACGCAACTGCTCCTTACGGGGGAGAACCAGGAACGCGCAGCGATGCTCCTCGTCGGAGTGCAGACTCAACCAGCGCTTTTCGTGACGGTTGGTCAGTCGACGGACCAAATACCACGCATGGGAGCCGCCGAGTGACCCCAAACCACTGCTAAGGCTCCCACTTGCGATAAGAATGGCCACGGATGGCGCTATAGATATCCAGAACCACTTGTCGAAGAGCGGCACACCCATGCGGTGCTGGCCCCGTCGGATTCGGAGTTTGCCGAACTCGAAGCGCTCCGGGGTATCCCGGTCCAACTCGACGGTCACGGCGGATTCCGTGATTACAAGCCTGGCGGGTCGGAGCTTCCCGTGGTCAATCCTCCCACGCAGTCCTTTCATAAAGACAACCCGATCCTGCGATTGAGGCGCATCCGCTCGTGCGCCGACAGATGAAAGGGCCAGAGTCATCGCCAGAGCAAACACGAAGATTTTCGTTGCTCTGCTCATGGACGGCTACTTCCCATCCGGCAGGGACTGAATCGCTGAGTAGTTCGAGGCAAGGAAGCTCATGATAGACCTAACGAGTTCGATGCGAATCCTACTGGCAGGGCAGCGGAGGAAATCGATGAGCGATTTCCCTAGCCAACCTGCTGTAGTCCTACGCTGGTCAGTCAATCACAATCCCTATCAAACATGCGAGCGAGGCCAGCGCAATTGCCCCGCAAGTGCCCGTCAAGCGCTCGGCACCCTAGGACACGGCATCGTGATACCTTCGTTTCCATGACCCGGCCCCTCCTCGCGCTCGCCTTGTTCGCCGGAACGCTGCAACTGGCCACTGGTGCCGACAGACCTAACATCATCGTCATCCTGCTCGATGATCTCGGCTACTCCGACCTAGGCTGCTACGGCGGAGAGATCAACACGCCGAACATCGATGACCTCGCCGAGAACGGGGTACGGTTCGAGTCGTTCTATAACTCCGCACGGTGTTGTCCCAGCCGGGCGTCTCTGATGACCGGCCTGTACCCTCCGCAAACCGGCGTCGCGAGCTTCACAACCCGGGAGCCCCACCCCACGCGGGGTCCAGCCTATTTGGGGCGGCTCAATGACCGCTGTGTCACGCTCGGCGAAGTACTGGGCAACTCCGGGTACAGCTGCTACTACGTCGGGAAATGGCACCTGCATAACCAGACGGGCCCAACCCAGCGGGGATTCGACGAATTCTATGGCTATGCCCAGGACCATTCCCATGACCAGTGGGACGCCGCCTACTACCAGCGGCTGCCGACGGGGCGGGAGAAAGAGATCGATCCACCCCAGGGAGAGTTCTACGCCACCGACGTGTTCAACGAATACGCCTTGGAGTTCATCAAGCAAGGCCAGCAGCGCGATCGCCCTTGGTTCCTGTTTCTAGGCCACTCGTCCCCGCACTTTCCCGTCCAGGCACCGGCCAAGAGCGCGGACAAGTACTTCGCTCGGTATCTGCGGGGCTGGGATGTGTTGCGGGAGGAACGCTACGCGCGAATGCAGCGGATCGGCCTGATCGACGGCGATCGCTGGAAGTTTACCGACCGCTCGCTGGTGCCAGTCGATCGCGACGACATCGCCAACGGATTCCCTGGCGAGCCCAATCCGGCTTGGGACTCCATCGACGGGGCGCGCCAAAAGGATCTTGCCAGAAGGATGGCACTGTTCGCGGCGATGGTCGAGCATGTGGACCGCGGAGTCGGCAATATCGTCGGGCACCTCAAGGACACCGGCGACCTAGGCAACACCCTGATCATGCTCCTGAGCGACAACGGCGCATGCTACGAATGGGGGCCCTATGGTTTCGACGAACGCAGCCGGCAGGGCGTGACGATCCTCCACACGGGCGACGATTTGCGCAAGATGGGTGGACCCGGGACCTACCATTCGTATGGAAGCGGCTGGGCTAATCTCGGCAACACCCCGTTCCGCCTGTACAAGCACTTCACGCACGAGGGAGGCATCGCCACACCGTTCATCGCGCACTGGCCGGAGGGGATCCGCAATTCCGGCCGCTGGGTGCGCGAACGGGGTCACATCATCGATGTGATGCCCACACTGCGAGCAGCGGCAGGGGCGGACTACCCGGTCGACTTCTCAGGGCGCACCGTGCAGCCCGAGGAAGGAATGAACCTCCTGCCGGTCTTCAACGGCGAGAGCTTGCCGGCGCGGACGCTCTTCTTCGAGCACCAAGCGGCCCGGGCGATCATCGAAGGCGACTGGAAGGCGGTGTGGGGAAAGCGCATGCCTTCGGAAATCCGCTGGGAACTGTACGACTTGTCCGAGGACCGCGCCGAGACCTCAGACCTCGCCGAGGACCACCCCGAGACGGTCCGGCGACTGGCGGACAAATGGGCGCAGTACGCCGAGCGCACTGGTATCGCCATCGAGTAGACAGCGCCCTCGAGGCGGCTCACGAACCGCTTGAAGGGCAACCGATCCAGCCCACGTGCCGAACTTCGTCTTGACCGGCGATGACCTCGAGCTGATGCAAGCCCGGGCACTCTATCTCGATGGACACGACCGAATGCCCGGCGATCTCGTCGAGGACCTGATCCACCAGCGCCGGCACTTCCTGCAGGCCCTGGGCGAACACGGCAGTGCCGCCAGTAACCCTTGCGAATTCGCTGATGCCGTTCTGGTAAACCTCGTTGAGGTCATCGTACTGGCGCGCCAGATGCAGGAAGAACAGAGGCACGTGAGCCGATTCCAGCGCGTCGACGGTGGAGCGGATCCGCTCAAGGATCAATTGCGCCCCGAACCGCCTGCTGAGATCGCGCTGGTCGCTCGGGTTGACGACCGGGATCGTGTAGTCCCCGCGATAGTCCTCGATCTCGCCGTCCGTCAGGAACAGCACAGCTAGCCGGACGTCGGCGCCGAGCAGTGTCCGCTCGGCGATCTGCGACGCCTGCTCAATGACATCGAGCAAGCCGGGCACCCCGCGGACATCCAATTCCTCCAGCTTCCGTCGCAGCTTCCCCCTCCCTCGGGTCGGATCCTGCCTGACCTCGAGCCCGTCCTGCGCGGACAGGACCCCCGCGTAGTACTTGGGCCCCAGTTCGGTCAGCTTGCGCACGATCGCCTCGCGGGCGGCATCGACGCGATCGACGCGCTTCACCACGTCCATCACCAGCAGCAGGACCAACTCGTCGTCGGGTGTCTGAACAGATTGGACAGGCACCGGTTCCCCATCAATCAAGACTTCGAACGCATGCGGGGAGGCCTCGGACCAAACCGGTGTCTTCACGATTTCAGTCGCTGCCGGGGGGGCAAGCAGCACGGAGCAAGCGAGGATTCGACAGGTGACCATGAGCTAGAAGTGGTACCGCAGCCCGATCTGCAACACGCGCCCGCCGCGGGAGCCGATGATCTTGCCCGCATTGGCGTTCCTGGCGTGCTTCGGACCGATCTCCGTGTCGGGGTCGTTCCAGTTCCCCTGGTTGAGGAAGTTGAAGCTCTGGATGAGAAGTTCCACGCTCTGCTGCCTTGCCAGCGGCACCCGCTTGGTCACCGCGATGTCGTGGTAGCGATACGGTGGGTTGCGCAGTGTCGGATGGGTTCGCGAGACATTACCGAGTGAAAAATCGGGTGGATCGACGAACGCGTTCGCGTTGAACCAGGCTTCCGGACCGGGCTCCGCAACGCGCGGGTCCTCTCCGGGAACGGCGTCGACGCGCAGGTACGGGATGATGCCGCCCGTATTGTTGAACAGCGGCTCCAGAGTGATCGGATCGCCGCCAGACCAATTGGTGAACCCGCTCACCGACCAATCCGCGAGCAACCCGCGCAGCAATCCTGACCGAGAGAGCATTGCCCGGCCTGCTCCGAACGGGAGCTCGTACGTATAGCTGACCCTGAAGCGCTGCGGACGCAAGCCCCTGCTCCGTGCCCAGGCGGTGGAACGGTCTTGCGGGTTCTGAATGCCGTTACCGGAGTAGTCGTCCCAGCGGCTGCGGTAGGAGTATTCGAGATCCAGGCTGAGTCCGTCCCCGGTCCGCTTTTGCAAGGCGACGGAAGCCAAGTCGTACCGATACCGGCCACCAGGGTATTGGTAATTCATCCGGACTTGCTGGAAGTGAGGAAACGGGCGCAGGGACCGCCGGAAGGTCTCGTCGTTGAGGCGGTCCCGATACACCAAGACCTCGACAGGCGCCCGGTTGAGGCCCGCGATCTGCCCTCCGATCAGCATGTCCCTGCCCTGATACGTCCGCCCGCTAACCCGCAGTGTCAATCCCTTCGGAAGCTTGTGCTCGACCTGCAGCGTCGCGTAGTTCATCGTCGGCTGAGCGTCTGTCCGCGGGATCATGTCTACATCGGTGTCGTTCGCGAAGTCTGCTCGCAGATCTGGCAACGGATTCACGTAGTGCGGAAAGCCTCCGGCGAGGGTCACGGCCGGCACCAGCTGGCGGTTGGGGGAGACCGGGAACCGACGCCCGGTGAACCCTTGCGTCCCAAACGGTCCGGTGCGCAACGCAACGGCGGAGTAGTAGCGATAGAACGAACCGCGGACAACAGTGGCGCGATCAGCGCTCGGACTCCAAGAAACGCTGATGCGCGGCTCGGCTCGAACCCGGTAAGGCTGGAACGCGCGGCCCTCGCCATCCCGGTTCGCAAACACGAGCGCACCACGCGTCCCGGTCGCGGGATTCAACGCTTCCGGGTCGAACGTCGACTGCCGATTGAATTTCTCCGTACGGGGACTGGCAGCATCCACAGCCAGGCGAAACGACAGAGTGAGGTTCGGGAACACCTGCCACTGATTGGCAATCGAGTTCTGGAACCAGCGACGGCGAATGTAGGCCGGCTGGGGCTGGTCCGTGGCTTGGGCGCGCCAAGCTTGGCCGAGCAGGAAGGTCGCGAACCCGTCACCGGTATTCGTGATCCCCGGCAAGCCCGTGATGCGGTCGTCAAACGAGAAGCTCCCTGAAGGGGCATCCAGCTCATGCGTGCCCCAATCGAGGGCCCTGGAGTCGCTCGCTAACGTCCATGTGTGATTCCCCTTGCGAACAATCAACGTACTGTCGAACTCGAAGACGGTCTGCGCGTTCCGCAAGTAGGACCGTGTTGACGGACCAAGTCCGGAGTACCGCTGCACGCGCAGCGACGGAAAGACCACGCCGTTCACTCCTTCGAGGCCGATTTCGGACGGCAGGTTGCGCTCGCTCGTAATTGAATTCGTGTCGACAGTCACGAGATTGGCTGCGATCCGACCGTGGAAAGTGACGTTGGAGGTCAGATTGGCCGTGTCGGACAATCTCACTCCGCGGTTCCTGAACATCCGGTCGGGACGACTCAGATCGCCCGCGGTGGGATAGAGATCGGGCGTCTCCTGGAAGCCATCGGAGGCGTTCAACCTGAGGGCGATTTTCTGCAACTCGCCGAGGTTGTGATCCACTCGAGCGATGAAGCCGTCCGGCGAATTGCGTTCGGAAGGATTGGTCCAGTAGTTGTTCCTCAGGAATGGTCCGACATTGGTGTTGGACTCGGGGTAATGGGCGCGCGCAGCCGCCGCCACGCGGTCAACGCGCGATGCGGGGATACGATTCAACGGGAAGGGGTTCCGTTCGTATTGGAGATTCGATCGATTCACTGGGCGGGTCGGGTCGTACTGCGGATTGCGACGGGTCGAGGCAGGATCGTAGATCGTGAGCGGCCGGCCAGCTCGGTTCACGAGATCCGAGAAGTCCGCGAACCGTTGCTGGGCGGTGGGGAGCGTCAGCAAGTACGAGCGGCCCACGCGCTCGCGGGTGCCTTCGTAGGAGAACGTGAAGAACGAGGCTCCGCGGCCGTCGTAGATGCCAGGAATCGCGACCGGGCCATTGACTGTGAACCCGAACTGATTGCGCCGGCGCAGGTTGCGATCCCCGCCCCGCTGCACCACTTCGTGCGGCACGGCATCGAGAATGTCGTTGCGGAAATACTCGAACAGGCGACCGTGCCACGAGCGTGCGCGACCAGCACTCTGTCTGGTCGGTTCGCCGGCAATGCGCTGTCCCGGTCTCAATCCTGCACTTGCAGTGACTTGCCGGAAGACTTGGATCGCTTGGCGGATCTCCGCCAGTTCGGGCCTATCACTACTGCGGGGAGCTTGCATTTCGGAACCGGCGGACTCACTACCCGGCGCAGTAAGCGAGGGTCCTTGGCCCGCGGCAGTTGCTATCCCCAAAATGCCCAAGAACGGTAAGACAACAACAGTGGTACTCGAGCGCAATCGCACCTCCTCCATTACTAGACTAACTCTCTCCGCGGCCCGCGACGCCAACGCCATGCCAACGGCGAACAGACTTGCCGATGTACCTGTCGCGATCCGGCGTTGCTTGCAGGGCTGACCGAGATGGGCGGTCGTGAATCAGGGAACCCGCCCTGGGCTGGGACTGCTCTGCTGCTCGTCCCAAGACTGTGCGGGGGTATCCAAGGGGCCGAGACTTGGAGTCAACCGAAGTTGCGTCAAGAGAATTCTGCGGCGCGCTCTGCCTAGTCGACCAGGCAAAAGCCTCGCGACTCACCCAACTTGCCTCGGTGCCGGATCGGCCCGGGCCGACTGCGTTGGCAACACAAGGGACGAAGCCTTCTCTTGGGTGATTCTTCCTGGGAATCAGAACTGACCAATCCATCCCTGGAATCGTCGTGATGCAGCGGTTTGAAGTGGAAGAAGCTTCTGCGACACTTGCGGAATCACGGGGGTGACCTAGTGCGGGAAGGGAGGCGGCACTTCTTGTGACACGATGCCTCTGACCATCGGCGTTCAGCCATCCCTCGACATTCCGAGATCGATGACCGACTTGCTGAAGAGCATCTGCAAGACCTGGGGGATACCGCGGCTCACGCGTACGCGGGGAATAGCGATTCAGGCGGCAATCCGATGACGCCTGGGACGGCACCCACTTTGCCTCTGGACGGACCACTGAGGGGAGTTCGAACACGGGTCTGCTGCACGCATCAACGGCGACGGCCTGGGAGGACGGATTGGCCGAAGCCTCTCGCGAGAACCGGCGATCTCTTGATGGATACACTTGCTATCCTTGCCCGCGTGATGCCTATCGTGGCCGTCCTCCTCGCACTGCTCGCAGCAACTCCCTTAAAGGCGCAAGAGCCGCTGGCTGGAAGCAAGCCGAACATCGTCTTAATTTTGGCCGATGACCTTAGCTATCGCGACTTGAGCGTGTGGGGGCAGAGGCGCTTCTCGACTCCCAACCTCGACCGGCTCGCGGCGGAAGGCTTGCGCTTCACGCAAGCGTATGCCGGGGCGCCAGAGTGCGCCCCGTCCCGCGGCACTCTCATGACGGGCCTGCATACCGGCCATGCACCGATCCGCGACAATCGCAGTGCCCGCGGGCAAGATCATCTTGCCGATTCCGACATCACAATTGCCGAAGTTCTCAAGCGGTCTGGTTACGCGACCGGCTTCTTCGGAAAATGGGGCATTGGTCTGCCCGGAACTCCGGGCACGCCGGACAAGCAGGGCTTCGACGAGGCATTCGGGTTCTACGACCAGCGCCGCGCCCACACCTTTTTCCCCCGCTACCTCTACCGCAACGGACACAAGATCGACTACCCGGGAAATTTCGGCTTCGACATGGCCCACATGTACGAGGACAACCGGACACCCGCCGAGTCCCGGGATTCGTCAGGCCACTACGACAGCGAGGGCCGATTGCTTCAGGTCGGCATCTCGGACCGCTCGAATGCGGTTTATTCAGAGGCCGTGATCGAGGACGCCGCGATCGACTTCGTACGGCATTACCGCGACGAACCGTTCTTCTTGTACTTTGCAACCCAGCTCCCGCACGGGCCGGTCGTGACCGACAACCTCGGCCCGCTCCTGGGACGCTCGGACTTCCCGACCACGGCGCAAATGGAATGGGCTTCGATGGTGCTCCGGATCGACGCATTCGCTGGCGAGCTGACCGACTTGCTCGGAGAACTCGGAATCCTGGACCGAACCCTTGTGCTGTTCGCCTCCGACAACGGCTACTCGATGTGCGGGTATTTCGCACGCGGGAACCGCGAGGCGAACTGGCCGGACGATCCGTTCTTGCGCAACAAGGGACCGTTCCGGGGAGGGAAATTCTCCTTGATGGAGGGCGGTATCCGCATCCCCTTCTTCGCGAACTGGCCCGCCAGAATCCAAGCCGGTGTATCCAGCGCACCCGTCTGGCTAGTCGACTTGCTGGCCACATTCGGGGAACTCGCCGGGGCGGAGTCGTCCGTGCCGAAGAACGACGGAACCAGCCTCGTTCCGCTCTTGAGCGGGGATCCGGGCAGCTTTCCCGCCGACAGGCCCCTGTACTGGGAGAACGCCAGAGAGCAGGCAGTCCGGAAGGGACCGTGGAAGGCGTACAGGGCAACTCCTGACGATTCGATGGAACTGTTCTTGATCGAAGAAGACATCCAATGCGAGCGTGACTTGGCGAGCGCCTATCCGCAAGTCGTCGCTGAGATGGGACGGATCATGCGCCGCTCCCATGTCGACCACCCGTGGTACTGGAATCCACGCGAGACAAGAGAGGAGTACCAACAAAAGGAATCCCGCGCCCGCGAGCAGAGTCAATTGCAGGTGGCGCGGGAGCCAAACTCCGATCCATGATCGGTCACGAGGCCCGGGTTGCTATGCGTACGAACGAGCGCTCAGCGGCGTGGTGACCTCACCTGCATGACGCCGTTCATCGTGATCCAATGCCCCGGAAACGTGCACACGTAGGGATAGGCGCCCGGCCGAGAGGGAGCCGTAAAGCGCAGTCGGAAGCTTTCCCCCTTGTTCAACAAGGGTGTCGCCCATAGGACGCTCGGAGTGTCAGGGACGAACTGCTTTTCGAACGCATCTGGCTGGGTCGCCATAGCGTCCCCGGCTTCCCCGACCGCTCTCAAGGTGCCCGGCTTGGTTACCAAGAGGTTGTGCGGCATCTCGTCCGGGTTTTCGAACAGAATCTCGACGGGACGGCCCGCCTGGACGGAGAACGAAAGCTTGTCGAACCGCAACTCCTTGGGAACGGCCACGATTCGGATTGTCTGAACTACAAGCGCCTCGAACGCCTGGCGGGCTTCCTCGCCCTGTTCGGCGGGCAGTAGACCGACCAGTTCGAGGCCCAAGGCTACCGCAGTTTCGAAGGACTCTCGATTCCGCTCGGCTTCCGGTACTTCCGAGGTGTACCGGAGCAGGGTCCCTACGAGGGGGGCGGCTTCCTCTAAGGCCCAATGTTCCTTAGGGATACCGGCCATCACCGTGACGGCGTCGTCCAAGTGGGTCCCGGCCTTGGCGAATCCCGCGAGCAGTTTGAAGACCTCGCCAGCGTGCGCGTCCATATGCGCCAGCGCTCGGATCCCAGCCCGTCGAACGCGGCCCGCCTGCCCCGAACTCTCGCTGGTGGCGAGGGCCGAAGACGGATCCTGAAGTACAGTCTTGATCCTCGCGAAGAGTGCGTTCCGCTGATTCGCGTCCCGGATCAGCGAAACCCCATCCATCATGTCGGCGAACGCTCGGGCGCTCCGCGTCGCCAGCGACCACGCCTTGTCAGGGTTGCCGTCCGCCCGCAGCAGGGCCGCGAATGCGCCCTGCCGAACCGTATCCTCGTTCGCCCGCAACGCAAGCTGCTCAAGTTGGGCCCGCGCATCCCGCAATCCATCGCGATCCCAGGCGGCCAGCAGCGCAACGAGCGTGTCTAGGCTCTCGCCTTCCGCTTCCCGCGCTCGTTGGATGGCGGAGAGCAACTCCGCGATTGGGTCTGTGCCGTTGAGCTCAGCCATCCTCTCCAGGGCAGTTCGGACATCATTGCGTCGGCCTCCGTCGATCAAGACTTGCAGCACCGGCCTGCTCGGCTTGAAATCCGCCAGTTCCTCCGCCGGGATCTGCTCAAGGGCGAAACGCAATCCTTCGGCGTTGTCCACCGCAAACGGCTCGCCAGCGGAGAGCAGAGGCTTCCAGGCAGGTTCCAATGTCGCCAGAGTCTCCTTGAGCGCGTAGTCCAGGTAGTAATCGGTTTCGTCGCGCTGCGCATCGAGCGCTATCTCCGCCGCCCGAGCGCCTTCCAAGAAGCTCAGGGCTACGACAGCCTCCAGGCGGACCCGAGGATGGTCGTCCCTAACCTGTCGCCGCAAGAGATCCAGCGGACGCTCCAAACGGTCATGCCAGTACCGAAGCAAGCGCGTCGCAGCCGCCCGCGCTCGATAGTCCGGCGTTCCCAAGAGCCTCTCGAGCAGACTCGGTTCGACAATGTCGAGGCTCTGAAACAGCCACAAGCCCTCCAAGAGGTGATGTTCGAAGTTCTCCTGGGTGCTATCGAGGCCCGCCACCCATTCCCCCAGGGCCTTCTCGACCTGCTGTGGATCGCGTTCCCGCAACTCGCGGCGCACGCGGTAGCGATAGCGGCGTTCTTCGCTCTTGAGCGAATCCAGCAGTTCCTCGATGCTTTGCTCGGTGGTGTCTCTTGGGTCCACGAGCGGCCGGCCGTTGTAGGTAATGCGCCAGACCCTCCCGTGGCTTGTATCGCGCCGCGGATCCCGCAAGGAATACTGCATGTGGCCGATCAGCGGATTGAACCAGTCGACCACGTATAGAGCCCCGTCCGTGCCGAATTGAAGCGCAACTGGCCGGAAGTTGATGTCGGTCGACTGGAGCAACGGCTCAACTTCTTGGGCCGTGAAACCGGATCCGTCCTCGATGATTCGGTGCTGCTTGATGCCGTGAAAGCCGATCGTGTTGTTGACAAGGAAGTTTCCCTGCGCTTCGTCCGGAAACTGGCTGCTATTGACAATCTCGCAGCCCGAGGTGGGCCGCACCTTCGTGGGCGTGAACTCCTTCATGCGCGGATGCTTGCGCGGATGCTTGACATGGCCTGAGAACGCGGCTGCGAAATAGTTGGCGCCGCCAGAGGCGTCCGCGATGAAGTTCTGGCCCCATTGGTCAAAGCAGTGCCCCCAGGGGTTGGCGAAGCGATAGGAAACCAGCACGCCAAGTTTCTCCGTCGTTGGCTCGTAGCGGAACACCGCTGCGTTCTCCACCCGCACTGTCCCCCAGGGAGTCTCGACTTGGGAGTGGTGAAAGGTGCCCTCCTGGAAATAAAGCGCTCCGTCTGGTCCCCATGTGAAAGCGCTAATCGCGTGATGGCTGTCCTCGGTGCCGAAACCATGCAAGACCACCTCCCTCGTATCGGCGACATCGTCGCCGTCGGTGTCTTGGAGGAAAACTAAGTTGGGCTGCTGCGCCACGTAGACCCCGCCGTCCCCGAGTTCAAATCCCGCAGCAAGATGCAAACCATCGGCGAAGACGGTATGCCGGTCCGCCTTGCCATCGTGATCGGTGTCCTCAAGGATCACGAGCTTGTCTTCGGGGGGCTTGCCAGGGTAGTACTGAGGATAGGTGGGCATCGTGGACACCCAGACCCGGCCCTTTCCGTCAACAGCCATCGCCACTGGATTCCCGATCGGAAACTCCTTCTCAGACGCAAAGAGATTGATCTCGTAGCCATCTGCCACGGTGAGATGGCTCCGCGCGACGACCGGATCCACCGCTTTCAGATCCAATTCCCCGCCCCGGTTGGGCTCCACAGCCGCAACGGTGTCGTTTCCGCCACCGTCCCGTGTCGGCTCGCGTTGCTGCGTTTGCGCCGATACCAGAGTGGCGGTCGCCAAGGTGAGGATACACCCGGCGATCCACGGAGCGTTTGCACGGAGACAGGGTATGTTCAACATCAGGATCACCGGATAGGACAGTATCTGTCGGAATTGCGGACCAGCATCAGTCTGGCATCGCCACCAGTTGATACGACTGGTTCTTCAGGGTCTTGCTCAGACTCCAGATCTTGCCGTCGAGGTCAGCTGCAGCGGCTTCCAGCGCCTTCATCTCCTCTGGGAAATTGATCACACCAAAGGGCTCCTTTCGGCGGCCGTAAATGTATTCGCCATTCACCGCCCGCCAACGGAAAAAGAACTGCTTCTCCTTCTCGAGAATGGTTTGACGCAGGCGTTCAGCCATCTCGACGGCTGGGCCGGACTGGATTCGGACCCCGTCCGCCCAGTCCGAGGCGTCACCCGTTGCGGCGACATCGCCGTCAACTAGCAGGGAATATCGCCCCGGCGCAAGTCCAGTCACGGCTACTCGCGGCCGCAGGTCGATCGATATGTCCCCGGGGGGGATCGGCGGGGCCGGCAACAGGGTCTGTGCCCCGAGCTGAAATTGAAGGGGCAGTTGTGTTGCCGATGCGTCAATCCGGAGCGTCTGGTGCCCATTCGGGAGCAGCCCGAGAGATTGCACCAGGATCTGAGCCATGACCCAGTCTCCGTACTGCGTGAGGTGAATGCCGTTCCTGGTCAAACGCGGACCTGTTCCAGCCAGCCGCTTGGTGGGCGAGAATAAGTCAGCGAACGGCAGGTTGTGGTCGGCGGCGATCCGCCGCATGGAATCGGTATAGAGCTTGAGGCTCTCATTGTGGGCGCGAGGATCCGGCAACTTGGCCCCCTGGGCCTCGTGGGCGATTGGCGAAACCATGGCAATGCGGGGTGGTCGCTCCCCGTTGAACTTGGACTCGCTCATTCGGTCGAGGAAGTCTTCCCACTCCTGCTCAAAGCGCGCCAGGCCGGCCGGACCATCAAACGACTCGTTCATACCGAAGCACACGAGGATCACGTCCGCCCTGTGATATGCGAGATGCTCGTCCAGTTCGCCGAAATTCAACGGCCGGGGCTGGATCGAAAGGGTATCCCCCGACCACCCTAGATTCCGGAACCTCAATTCGTGCTCGGGGTAGAGGGCATTGACCAGCGTTTCGAAATGCGAAAACAGTGACATGCGCTCGGCGAACGTGTTGCCGATCACGATGATCGAATCGCTCTTCTCCAGGGCCAAGCGGACCGAGTCCGCGGACGCCGGACTGGCCGCCGCCAATCCCAGCACGCTCGCGAAGACGGTCGCAGCCAAGAGGGGCGCTCGCGCCGAACTAACCAATTTGCCTCTCGCCGGATGCGGGGAGCGTGAAACGCGGAAGTCTGTCAACGAGAAGGGCAAGGTCAATCTCCCAACCCTAGCGCCCACGGCGCGACGGCTGTGGCCGCCAATCGATGGTCGGGGCGCGGGAAGCTAAACTCGGGAACTCCTGCTCCCGAAGCATCCGCGCTACCGAGCTGTGCCACGCCCCGATTCTACAACCAAAGCGCTAAACGCGTCCGTCAACGAGCGCATCTGCCAGCTGCGTTGGGCCGCGCCGCCCCAGAGCGACAAAACAAACGCTCCAAGTATCACAGGGGGCGGGAGGCGCGGATACTCCGAATACTGCAAGCCGCATTCCCCGTTCCGCAAGATCAGCGACTTCCGGGCCAAGTCTGCCCGAAAGCAGCCACCGGCGGGCAGCAATCGGCCTTGCCTCAAGAATGGATCCGGGGCTGAGCCCGTCAACCGTCGGCAAACAGCTTGGACAACCGTTCCACCTCGCTCGGCTTTGTCGCTGCTATGTTCTCGTCTTCGAGAGGGTCCGCCTCGCGGTCATATAGCACCCTGTCTTCGAAGAATCCCTCGACAAGCTTGTAGCGGTGGTCCTGCACCAACCGAAATCGCCCCGCATGAGCCTGACCGGCCTTCAGTGCGGATCGAGCAAACTCCCGATGCTGTCCTCGCCCTTGGTCGAGGAGGGCTCGCAGCGATTGACTCTCCATCTCCGCGGGGACGGGAAGGTCTGCGAAATCCATGAAGGTCGCGGCGAGATCCATCAAGCTGACCAGAGCATCGCTCCGCACACCCTGCGTAATGCCAGGCCCCGCCATGACCAAGGGGACCCCGGCCGAGGCCTGGTACGGCACGCTCTTGCCCCAGCGGCCGTGGTCACCGAGCATTTCGCCATGGTCGCTGGAATAGACCACGACAGTGTTGTCGATCTCGCCACGCTCCCGCAGGCGGTCCTGGTAGAGTCCCAGCCAACGGTCAATGTTCTCGATCATGGCGGAGTAGTTCTGACGGATTCGGATGTGGTGCTCCGCCGGGAACGGTCCAGAATAGTTGTGCGGCTGGGGAAAACTGGCTATCACGCGGTCCGGCCCGCGGTACTGGCGCTCCATGCGGGTGGTGATGTCCATGGGGGGATGCGGCCCGTTGAAGTTCACGATCATCAACCACGGTGATTCGTCAGGAGCGCGGTCCAGCAAGTCGAGCCCTGTCCGGGCTGTAAAGTTGTCCAGGTAGTGCTCGTCGTCCAGCGGACACGGCTCCGTCATGCCCCACCAATTGGAGTCGCGCGGCTCGGCTCTGATGGCAATGTCGTCTGCACAGATTCGGTCTTGGGGAGGATTCAGCGACGCCAAGTAAGCGTAGTAGGGCTCCTTGGGCCCCGCTGGAGCGCCGAAATACCCGCCGCCTTTCCCAGCCGTGATTAGCATGTCGGAGAAACCCCAGGCTTCCATGTTGGCGCGGCCGTCGAGCGTACGGCCTTCCTTACCCTTGTGCAGGTCGATCTTGCCGCAGGCCATGGTGTGGTAGCCGCTATCCCGCAAGTGCTTGTAGAACGTTGTGATTTCCGGCTTGTAAGGATTGCGGTTGACCTCAACTCCGCAGTTCTCGTACTCCATGCCGGAAGCCAAGCAGGATCGCGATGGGCCGCAAACAGGCGATGCGACGATCGCTTGGTTGAAATCGACGCCGCGCTCGGCCAGCTGATCGATGTTCGGCGTCGGTACCGAAACCTCGGGATTGCGGCCAAGCCAGTCCGCACGGTGCTGATCGGACAGTAGAAGGAGGATGTTAGGGCGCGCCGAGATGCGCGGACCGGGCAATGAAGCACCGCCGCACGAGGCAAGGGCGGTCGCCGTACCGGCAAGGAGCTCGCGCCGTGAAAGCAAGTTGCCCTTAGTTTCCATTTGTGTCGATTCCAAGGGTCAAGCCTCCAAGCTCAGGCGGGCAAGCTGCTACATTGTAGCCACGCGAACACTGGACCAGATGATTGGTCTGGCCTGTTCGCAGCCGGACTGGCGCGTCGCGTCGATCGAATCATTGGCAACCGCGCAGTGATGGGCTCGTCGGAGGTCGAACCATGCGATCCATACTTCTCTTTCTCGCGGCGGTCGGCTTAGCTGCCGCTTGGACGTGCGCTGGGCCACCCCCTCCCGCTGAGACTGCCGCCGATACAGGCAACCTCGAATTGATCAGCGACGGTGTCTGGTTTCGGATGGGCGAGCGGGACCAAGGGCATTGCAACAACGTCGTTATCGACATGGGCGATGGCCTGCTCGTCGTCGACGCCAACTTCCCCAGCGGGGCCGAAGCGCTGATGAAAGACCTCAGCGCAGTGAGTGACAAACGCGTCAAGTACGTATTCGACACGCACCACCATGGCGATCACGCTTACGCCAATGCTCTGTGGACGCGCGCAGGAGCAACCACCCTGGCGTATGTCGGCGTGGCCGAGGAGATGAAGCGCTACGAACCGGCCCGATGGCAAGGAGCTGCCGAAACCCGTGAGGATGTGGCGGCAGTCGGCGAGGATACGGTGCAACCTCCGCAGCAGACGTTCAGCGAGGTTCCCCACGTACTTGAGGGGCCAAGCCGCCGAGTCGAGTTCCACCACTTCGGATGGGCGCACACCCGCGGCGACGGCATGGTCTTCCTTCCGGATGAAGGAATCCTATGCACGGGTGACGCAATTGTCAATGGACCGTTCAACTACACCGGAGACGGCAACACGGGTAACTGGCCGTCGGTCGTCAGCGCAGCCCTTGAGCTGAATCCGATGCGAATTCTGCCCGGTCACGGTGCTGCAGGAGGGCCGGAGATAGCGATCGGCCAGCGTCAGTTCTTCGATGAACTCAATGCAGCGGTAGGGGAAGCGTTCTCGCAAGGCACGCCGCTTGCGGATCTTGTGACGGTAGAGGACGGCGCGGGTGTGTCGACAACGATCGAACTCTCCGACGACGTCAGCAATTGGGTTGCCGACCGATTCGCCGAGCAGGTCAGAGTGCGCTACGCGGAACTGGCAGAGGGCAAGCCGCACGGAGAGATCCTAGGAGGTCCGTAGAGAGCTGACGGTGTTCGTCACCGGCCACTTCAAGACCCTTGGATGGGTCTTCTTTGGCCGGATCAGCGGAGGTGGAGAGCAATCTGCGGCGTGTCGCTGACACGACAGATCAAGCTGCGTGTCCGAGTCAGAAGCCGCGTTCCGGACAGCTGAAGCTACTACGTGGTGATCGACTCACCACGTTGGACGCTAATGCACTCCGCAACTCCAACCGATGCGAGACGGTAGTGTCCAGCAAAGTGCATGACAACGGGTTGTGGTCAGGTTCGTTAGCTCAGATCTGCGTGCACAGCGACTCTAGCCGCGCAATCCAACCTTGAAAACGATGGCACTCAGTAGCTATGCCATCGACGCTCGTCCGCATTGCAATCTGCGGCCCGTGCAAGACTTTGTCGTAGTCCGGAAAGATTCTCTTTACCCGCTTGCTGGGTGCTGAGACGGGGCTGTCATTGATCTCTTCAGGTGTAGTGAAGTCGGACCGGACCCTCCGTAGATCTTCAATCTGGCGTCTTGAAGCGCGCATGACATTGGCAACCACATCTGGATTGGAGAACAAGAGGGCCTCGAACTCATACTGCTGAACGTAGGGGACTACAGGAACGCGGCGACGACCCTTCAGTCGTTGGATGACCCCTTCGTAGATGGCTTGCTCCAACTAGTCGACTTGCCGCTGTTCCTTACGACGAAGCCCGTAGTAGTCAACGAGCGATGTCACGGCGTCGTGAGACCAAGCTAGGTTCGTCATCTCTGAGATCAGTCCCGGGACGGTGACGCTCCCACCGCGCCCCCCGAGCAGAATCGGTGTAGGCTCAATACCGATCGGACGGAGTCGTTCTACAAGCAGTAGATTGACGAAATCTCGTTCGGTCTCGCCCTCCACAGAGATCGCCAATCGGATCAAGGGTACCCACCGAGAAGATTCTTCCACCAGAGATCGCCGGAAGTGTATCCGTCCTCAAGCCATTGCCGGTATTCGGCTGGATCGAGCTGTTTACACTCGGTGCGGTCGTCTCTGTGTTCGAAGACGACGATCTCTTCTAGGTTGAATGCGTTGACGAGCAATGGCGACTGCGTGGCGACAATGACTTGCCTTTCTGACGCGACCGAATTGATCATGCCCCCAACCAGGGCAATAGCGGCCGGATGCAATCCGAGTTCCGGCTCATCCAGGAGAAGGACATCGGGCAGCATTGCGGGGGGCAAGTTCAGCAATGTCGCGAGTGCAAAAAACCGTAAGGAGCCATCCGATGTGAGATGGGGGCCATACGTCTTATCTGAGTCCTTGGCCTTCCATCGCAGCAGGACCCTACCGAAGCTCTCCTTGATCGAGAATCGGTCGAATGTAGGGAGAACCCTGGTTATGCACGAGCAGACACGCTCGAATCTCTCTAGGTCGTAACGTTCTAGTCGGTGCAATACGGCAGCGAGATTGCCTCCGTGACTACGCAGGAAGTCACTATCATCCACGTCCCAGCGCGTCTTGAAGTTTGAACTGTTGGACGTGTCATGAAACTGATAGACGGAACAGTTTCGGAGCAGTTTCACGATCACTGACGCGGTTTGTGGATTCACGTCTTGCAGGGCAGCCGGCGACTGGGCAGCCTCGACGATGCTAGCTTCACGATTCCCGCTTTCGAGGTATTGCCACGGTGCTTCTCCCGGATAGCCGTGGCGCGAGAAGCGAATTGCCTCCTCGGTGAAGAGAAGACTGTCTGGATGTGCATGGCTGAGAGCGAATTGATACTCGTTGAGCCCAGCTTCTGTTCGGAGGGACACCGTGGCTTTGATGCGCAGCGTCGAACTGCTTCCGCCGTACAGCTGATCGTCCGCCCCGCCATTGCGGGCAACAAACTCGCTGAGTCGACGAGACGGGATCATCCAACTCAACATCTCGAAAAAGCGGATGAAATTTGATTTGCCTGAACCATTGCTCCCGATCAAGACTGCAACGCGGCCGAGATTGGTGAGGCTAGTTTCCGCCAATGACCGGAAGCCCTCAATATGAACAGCTTCAATGAATGCAGGCTGATACATACGGTGTTCGCCAGTCAGGTTCAGTTCTTAGCCGCAATGCTTTGGTCTCTTCGAAGTTGGGGTTCTCTTTCCCTATCCCCACGCAGCCGCAACAGGAACAAGGTGTCTCGCCTAAAGCATTCGCCTCAACGTTCGCACTGGTTCTGGCTCTCATTGTGGCACTTGAGTACCAATTGACATCCGAAGCACACTCCTCGGAACACACGGGCTAGCGATGCAAGTCGGGTTGGGATTCGAGATGCGAGGGGTCCGCGATTGCCGCGCGGATAACGCAGCAGTCACCGTTTACGTCGCTTGACGTACTGCCGGTCTAGTTGGCGGCTACGGACACCGATTCGGATCCGGAAAGGGGCCTGGACGGACCGATCAACGCGCCGGAACTCCTGGCTTCAGCGATTGTCAGTACCCAATGTCTGCAAGGGTCCGTCCTCGGCGCTCGACCCCTTGCCATCGCGGCTAATCAGTCGTGGGCCAGGGTCTTGGTGCCAAATCAAGACTCGGATCCACGCTTGGATGCCAGCGCTGTCGGGCCTCGCCCGCAAAATCGGACCCTTCCTTCGGTTCAGCACAGCAAGTCCAAGCTCGTTGCTTGATCAGGTGTCGCTCAGCGGGATCTCTTATCAACCGGGCAACTCAAGGGCCCATCGACTAAGATATGCCCTTTCGGGTAGAACGTGCATTTGGTTGCCGGGACTTGGTGGTTGGTGGGAATTAGGATGGGAGCGATGGCATCAGACAATCAGCTCGTTCTACCCCTTGGACCCGGCCAAGAGAATGGTTCCCCGGAGGAAAACGACCCTGCGGCTGCGGGTCCGGGACTTCCATCTGTTAGCGTCACCGAGGAGTACCGCAAGGCAGCAGACCGCGGGAACGGGAAGGCCCAGTACCTGCTAGCGCAGATGTACCACTACGGCTGTTCGGGGGTCGCCAGGGATCATGTCCAAGCCTTCGCTTGGTACACGGCATCCGAAGTACGCGGCTATCCCGATGCGGGGTGGAATCTGGCCGCTGTTTCGAAAGGACTGTCCCCAGCCGAACTCGCCGAGGCCGAATTCCTCATCGGAAACATGTACGAAGAGTCCGATCGCGTTCCCCGGAACCCGAGAGAGGCTGCCGCTTGGTATCGCAAGGCAGCCCGAAGAGGGCATTCTGCCGCGCAGCTAAGCCTCGGGAGAATGCATGCAACAGGGAGGGGTCTTCCGGCCGACGTCCTAAGGGCCCATACCTGGCTTGCCGTTGCCGCAAGGCAAGGAAATGAGACTGCGGAGCAACTCATGAGCCCAGTCCTAGAACGAATGACTGAGGCCGAGCTAGCCGAGGCCTACTTCGAGCTCGGAGAGATGTACCGTAGCGGCAACGCAATTCCCACCGACGAGAGCGAGGCCTTGTATTGGCACCGCAAGGCAGCCGGCGAGGGTAACGCCAAGGCCGAGTTCGCACTCGGAGAAATGTATCGATTCGGCGAAGCTGTAACCGCGAATGCCCGCCAAGCCTTGCAGTGGTACCGCAAGGCGGCCAACCGTGGTCTCGCGGAAGCTCAGCGAGAACTCGGGGATATGTACATTGAAGGAGAAGGCACGGCCAAGAACAGTGTTCAGGGTCTCGCATGGTTGTATCTCGCCGCGATGCAAGGCGAGGAAGGTGCGGAGTCGAGCAAGCGGCACGCAGAGAAACGGATGACCGCCACTCAGATCTCCGAAGCCACGAAGATGAGTCGCGAGTACAAGGCGCGGATTGAAGGGTGTTGATTGTAACTGTCCCGAGCCTAGAATGCCTTCGAGTGAACAACCACGGCCTACAAGGCGGTGGCTTCAATGGTTCGGGAGAGCCGTGGTCTGCGGGTCATGTCGGAACGGCCACGAGGCTGGGGCGAGCGCGGACAGGCACAGTCACGGAACGCATCAGGGGCGGGGACTCGTGGCACAGGGTCAAGGCAATCGATGCTTGCAGGGCGGCGGACGATACAGGCGCCGGCCCGACCGGCCGTCAGTTGGCGGCATCGGGATGACGGCTGCTGCCGCCAGTGACGTTGCCACCAGGAGCTTGGCGAGCGCACGCTAGTTCATTCCGCGGGCGGCTCGCCAGGAACTTGCTGAGCGGCCACCGTGCGGGGCTCGTCCGCAGCGAAGACCGTAAGCGGAAACTGGTCGGATTGAGTGTTACAACTGTTCGATGGGCGTTCCGGAGCCGTCTCGCGTCAGGTCCTGGCGCGGTTGAGCGGAAGAGGGTCGCACCACATAGTGTGTTCAGCGCACGACGATGGGACTAGGTAGAAACCAAGAGGCCCGAGGCGAGAGGGGTTGGAATTGAGCGTCGTGAGCCAGACACTCGCTTTTGCCCCAGGAGCTCGGATCGTTGTTCGCGATGCCGAGTGGGTGATCCGTCGAGTCGATGCGTGTTCGGATAGCGGACAGCAGTTGACCTGCGATGGCGTCTCGGAGCTGGTGAGGAGTCAGGAGGGTGTGTTCCTTACCTCGTTGGATACCGAGATTCAGTTGCTGGATCCGGCAAAGACGAAGCTGACACAAGACACCTCTCCGGCTTTCGCGGCCAGTCGCCTATTCATCGAGAGCCAGCTACGCCAAGCCGCACCCAGTGACGACGCCATTCGCGTCGGACACCAAGCTGCGATGGATTCTGCTCCTTACCAGCTTGACCCAGCAATCCAAGCACTGAAGCAGCCGCGCCAGCGAATCCTGATAGCCGACGCCGTTGGACTCGGCAAGACTCTCGAAGCAGGGATCTTAGTGAGCGAGCTCATCGCCAGGGGCAGAGGCCGACGGATCCTCGTGCTGGCGGTCAAGAGCATGCTGACTCAGTTCCAAAAAGAGTTCTGGAACCGCTTCACGATCCCCCTGACGAGACTGGACTCCGACGGCATCCGGCGCGTCAGAAGCCGCATCCCCACGAACCACAACCCGTTTTTCTACTACGACAAGGCGATCATCTCAATCGACACGCTGAAGCAGGACTCCGAGTATCGGGCATACCTAGAAGCCGCCTACTGGGACATCATCGTCATCGACGAGGCGCACAATGTCGCCGACCGTGGTACGAGTTCGATGCGTAGCCGCTTGGCCAAGTTGCTAGCGAAACGCTCTGACACGCTCATCATGCTCTCTGCAACGCCGCACGACGGTAGGGCGCGGAGCTTCGCGAGCTTGATGAACATGCTGGACCCGACCGCGATCACGGATCCGAGCGACTACGTATCCGAGGACTTTCGCGCCAAGGGGCTCGTTGTCCGACGGTTCAAGAAGGACATCCGTAGTCAGGTCCGCGAAGCTTTTCGAGATCGGAAGGTACACGCAGTTCCCGTACCACCAGGCGAAGCAGAGGAGAGTGCGTACGAGGCGTTGCTGGGTGTGAAAGTGGCAGGTTCCGAGAATCGGGCCGGACGCCGAGACCTTTTCGTGGTGGGCTTGGAAAAGGCGCTGTTCTCCAGCCCTGAGGCTTGCCGACAGACGATTGTCCAGAGGCTTCGGAAGAGGGAGCAGCAATTCGCCAAGAATCCCACTAAGCAGGGGTCCGAGGCGTTGGCCGAGGAGATGCGGTCACTTCGGAACCTGCTCACGGCGCTGCACGCCATCGACAGAGACACAGATTCCCGGTACAAGAGCCTTGTCCAGGCGATTCGTCATGGAAGGCGAATGACCCGGACGATCGGATCGTAATATTCACGGAACGTATTGCGACGATGCAATGGCTTGTCGATGGGCTGGCCAAGGACTTGAATCTGAAAGAAGGGCAGATAGCAAAGCTGCACGGTGGAATGAGCGATATCGATCAGCAGGATGTCGTCGAATCGTTTGGCAACCGGGAACGAAAGATCCGCCTCCTAGTCTGCTCTGACGTGGCGTCGGAGGGAATCAACCTGCACTTTCGCTGCCATCGCCTTATCCACTACGACATGCCGTGGTCGTTGATGGTGTTCCAGCAGCGTAACGGTCGGATCGACCGCTACGGCCAAAAGGAGACTCCGGAGATTGTCTATCTCGTATCGGAAAGCGAAAACACGACTATCGGAGGCGACCAGCGCATCTTGGAGATTCTTCGGAAAAAGGAAGATCAGGCATATAGGAACATCGGTGACCCCTCGGTCTTCATGAACGTGCATGAGATCGAAGCCGAGGAGAAGATCACTGAGGAGGCCATTGCTAGAGGGGAGGATGCTAAAGAATTCGACGCCCGCCTCACGCCTCAATCGAACGATGCGGATGACTTGATGGCACTGTTTCTTGGAGGCGTACCCTCAGAGTGCGAGAATGGCGATCCACTTGCGACGGACAAGGGAGCAGCTCCAACTCCTCGGGCAGAAGATGAAAAGGAGCCATCATCACCCCTCTCGCTTTTCCCGAACGATCTAGCCTACATCGAGGCAGGTCTGCATTATCTGCGGCGTGACCATCCCACGTTGAATTTCGAGGTGGATGCCGCGTCTGGGTCGATCAAGCTCGACGCTCCGGGAGACTTGCAGCATCGGTACAACTATTTCCCCCAAGAAGTGCGGCCACAGGACTGGCGTTTTGAGTTGACTGCTGACAAGGACACGATGGCCCGGGTAATCGAGGACAGCCGGAAAGAAGAGAGAGATTGGCCCCGGAAGCACTTCCTGTGGCGGCAGAGCCCAGTTGTCGAGTGGCTAAACGACCGCCTGCTTGCAACTTTCGGCCGCCACGAGGCACCGGTTATGGCAGGGGTCTCCGGTCTCGAGAAGGACGAAGTTGTCTTCGCGTTTTCTGGCGTGGTGCCGAATCGCAAGAGCCATCCGTTGGTCTGCGTCTGGGGTGCTGCGGTTTTCCGGGGAGGCAATTTCGAAGACTGCACAACGTTGGAGACTCTGCTCCTGAGAACTGGATTGGATCGGAATCATGTTCCAAACACGGGTGCGGAAGCGGACATACGGATGCTACGGAAGCTGCTTCCTGAGGCGGTCGAGTGGGCAGGGATCTGGGTACGAGACAAGCGCGACGCCTTCGATCAAGAGTGCGAATCGAAGTTGGAGGCCACGCTTGCGGACTTGGACTCTCTGAAACAGCGACAGATGCAGCATGCGGAGCGGACGATAGCTCAGTCCAGGCAGTGGGACGCAATCAAGCAAAGCCGCCTCGAAAGAAAGCGTCGTGACGTTCGTGAGGCTTTCGACGGATATCTCGACTGGGTCCAGGACACGATGACACTTGAGACGCAAGCCTGGATCAAGGTCCTGTGCGTAATGATCGGGGAGGGCTGAGACGTTGCCTGCCGACAGACCGGCGACATTCGCCGGCATTCACAACGAGCGCGAGTTCTACAGCGACCACTACCTCGCTGAGATTCTGTCCCGGGATATCCAGGGAACGATAGGGCACTGGCGTGCATCCGTCGTGTCCGCAGGCCCGACCGCCGAGACACCCGACGCCAAACTGCGGGCTCTGTCCAAGGAGTACCGGGGCTTTCGAGAGAGGTTCGGGCGAGACTCGTCGGATTCCGAGCGGGTGAAGCTACAGCGGAATTGGTTCCAACGCCTGCTCGGGGTGCTCGGACATCGCTGGAACCCGCGCAACCTGCTATTGGAGGATGGCGACGAGTTGCCTATTCTTGGGGCGGATGACGGTGCGGGCGGCCAACGCTTGTTGGTGTTGGGGGTATTCGATGCCTCAGCAGAAGACGACGACCCGCTAACTCTGAAGCCAGGCCAAGCGCAATACCACGGCGAAGCCCCGCCACCCGAAGCCGTGCTGGAAGAGACCTGGGATGAGATCGTAACGCGCCGGGTTTTCGGGCAGGACCGTCCGCCGCGCTGGGTGTTACTTCTTTCCTGCGGTCAAACGCTGCTCCTCGAGCGCGGGAAGTGGGCGCATCACCGCTTGTTGCGGTTCGACTGGACCGAAATCCTAGGCCGCAGGGAGGACTCAACGCTCAAGGCTGCTGCGGCATTGCTCAGCCGGGAGTCGCTGGTGCCGGGTGCTGGGACAGCGCTGCTCGACACGCTGGACGAGAACAGCCACCGCCATGCATTCGGCGTCTCGACGGACCTGAAGTACGCATTGCGGGAAGCAATCGAGCTGCTTGGCAACGAAGCGCTGCGATCACTGCGCAAGGAAGCGGAGGGGGCGCCTTCTGAAGACGGTGACTTCGCTGAGCGGTTGGGACGGGAGTGCCTTCGGTACATGTATCGGTTGCTATTCCTGTTCTACATCGAGGCGCGACCGGAACTGGGCTACGCACCGATTGACGTTGAAGCGTACCGAAAAGGCTACAGCTTGGAACGGCTCAGAGAGATGGAGCTGGCGAGGCTGACAACAGGCCCGGCACTAGAGAGCTGCCACTTGCAGAAGAGCCTTGAGAAGCTCTTCCGTCTAGTGCGGGAGGGATTCGATCCGAAGCCTGAAACTGCGGGTGCGTTGAAGTTCGGGAAAGAGCACTTGCACCGAACGTTTCGCATGAGGGCACTCGATAGCGCGTTGTTTTCTGAGAACCGGACGCCTCTTCTAGCGAAGGCGAAGCTCCGAGACGAAGTTCTCCAGAAGGTGATCCGGCTCTTGTCGCTGACTCGACCGGCGAAGGGACGGAACCAGCGAAGGGGCCGAATCTCCTACGGGCAGTTAGGCATCAATCAATTGGGAGCGGTCTATGAATCGCTGCTCTCGTTCAAGGGGTTCTTCGCCAAGGAAGACCTCTACGAAGTTCAGAAGGCAGGTGAGAGCAGAAACGAGCTCGCGGAGGCTTGGTTCGTGTCCGCAGAAGATCTCAAGCGCTTCAGGGACGACGAGAAGGTTTACGTCAAGGACGAAAGCGGCCGAATGAGGCTGCTCGTACACCGCAAGGGAAGCTTCCTGTATCGCCTCACCGGGCGGGATCGGAAAAAGTCAGCTAGCTACTACACACCCGAATCGCTCACGCGCACAGTCGTCAAGTATTCGCTCAAGGAACTGATCCCGGACGACATGCCGGCAGAGCGGATACTGGATCTCACGGTGTGCGAGCCGGCGATGGGGTCGGCAGCCTTCCTCAATGAAGCCGTCAACCAGCTGGCGGAAAAGTACCTGGACCGCCAGCAAAGAGATCTGGGCACTCGAATTCCAAGAGATCAATACGCAGAGGAGTTACAGAAGGTCAAGCACTTCATCACCGACCGAAACGTGTTCGGTTTGGATTTGAACCCGGTCGCAGTAGAACTTGCCGAGGTTTCATTGTGGCTGAATTGCATTGTCAATGACGGGCATGTGCCTTGGTTCGGGTACCAGCTTCACGAGGGCAACTCACTGGTCGGTGCCCGACGGCAGGTGTACCAATCGGCATACCTGACGCCGGAAACGACGCGGGATGAGCGTTGGTTCAACTGGTCTCCGGATCAGATCAGGCGGGGCGCATCTCCGAAACGCCCTGCCGGAAGCGTCTATCACTTTCTCCTACCCGATCCGGGGATGGCGAACTATGGGAACAAGTTCGTCAAGGAGCTTATACCGGAGGCGGCCAAACGGTTGCGAGAATGGCGGAAGGAATTCTGCACACAGCCATTCGATGCGGATGCGATGAAGGAGTTGCAGCGGCTTTCGGAGGCGATCGACAAGCTCTGGGAGTTGCACACCGAGCAACTGGCGAGTGATCGCAAAGCCACCGAGGACGACACGGGTGTGTGGGGTCGGTCGCAATCGGAACGGCGAACCAAGAATGCATGGAAGGAGTCCATAAGGGGTCAGGGCGTGTTTGGCACGGAGGCCCAGACTGCGAGCCCATACCGGCGACTCAAGCTGGCGATGGACTACTGGTGCGCGCTATGGTTCTGGCCTCTTGAAGCGACTGTGGATCCGCCCACGCGAGACGACTTCATGAACGAGGTCAGCTTGGTGCTAACTGGAGACGTGCGACCGGCCGACATGGCTCCCGGGCAGTTGGAGTTCCTATTCGGTGAGGAGTATTCCGAACATGCCGACGAACTGGCGAAGCGGATTACGACCGAGACAGGCTTGCTCAACATCGAGAGGCTGTTCGAACTATTTCCACGGCTCAAGTTCGTGGACGACCTAGCCGCTGATCGGCGGTTCCTGCACTGGGACCTACTCTTCTCGGACATCTTCTACGGCCACCGATCGGATGGTCGGGAACGGGGAGGATTCGACTTAGTCATGGGGAACCCACCTTGGATCAAGGTGGAGTGGGACGAGGGAGGCGTGATCGGCGATTTCGATCCATTAGTTGAGTTGCGGAAGCTATCGGCTACTGAGTTGCGGGGCGAGAGGGCGCGGGCAATTGCGAGCCGTGCGGGGCTTCGCTCGGCTTACTTGGAGGAGTACGCTACTTCCGAAGCAACGCAGAACTATCTAAACGCGGCCCAAAACTACCCATTGCTCAATGGTACAAAGGCCAACCTTTATAAGTGCTTCCTGCCACAGGCGTGGAGCATGCTGGACGAGGGGGCCGTGGCAGGGTTTCTGCATCCCGAGGGGGTGTACGACGACCCAAACGGAGGTCGCTTGCGAACAGCTCTATACTCGCGGCTGCGAACGCACTTTCAGTTTCAGAATGAGCTGAAACTGTTTTCCGACGTTCATCACCATACCCGGTTCAGTGTCAACATCTACGGTTCGCGGCGAGCAGAACAGGGCTTCGACCATGTTGCCAACCTATTCGCGTCGGCAACGGTGGATGCTTGCTTTGACCATGTGGGTGGAGGCCCTGTCCCGGGTTTCAAGAGCGCAGAAGGCATGTGGGAAACGGCTGGGCATGAACGGCGCATCGTCCGGATCGGCCCGCGCGAGCTGTCGACATTCGCGAAATCACTTGACGTTGGCGGAACGCCGGCTTCGGAGGCACGACTTCCGGCGCTGCATTCCGCAGAATTAATGGCCGTGATGAGGAAATTCGCTGAGCAAGACCGGAGGCTGCGGAACCTTGAGGGCAAGTATAGTTGTGGCACGATTTGGAATGAGACAAACGCTCAGCGTGACGGAACCATCCGCCGTGAGACGACCTTTCCAACGGAAATTGAAGAATGGATCCTATCCGGCCCGCACTTCTTTGTTGGCAATCCTCTCAGCAAGACGCCGCGCCGGGAATGCAAGTTGAACAGCGACTACGACTGCATCGATCTCACGGCAATTCCCGAGGACTACCTGCCTAGGACAAACTATGTTCCTGCTTGCGATCCAGACGAATACAGGCGCAGAGTCCCGGTTGTTCCATGGGCCGACGAGTCTGAAGGCACCGCGCCAAGGAAGGTCACAGATTACTACCGACATGTAAACAGGGAGATGGTCGGACCTACTAGTGAGCGCACGCTGAACACCGCGATCGTACCTCCGGGTGCAAGTTATGTTCATACATGTGTAGGTACGGCATTCCACTGCGATTACGCCCTGTTGGACTATCACGCGATGGGCCTTTCAGTGCCGCTAGACGGGTACGTGAAATCCACTGGTGCTACGCACGCGCATCTTGGACTCATTGGCTCGTTACCAATTCCCCACATCCCTCCAGACATTCGCAGTTCTCTCCATGTCCGGGCGCTCGGGCTCAATTGCATGACGCGCTATTACCAAACCCTATGGGAAGCAGTCTGGGACCACGGATACGTGCTGGACCGATGGACGCGGTCGGATAGGCGCCTGCCAAAGGCCTACTTTGCTGCCCTAAACTCGCAGTGGTCCCGAGAGAGCGCAATCCACACTGACTATGCGCGAAGGCAGGCGCTCGTTGAGATTGATGTGCTGGCGTCGATGGCGCTCGGGCTCACGCTCGAGGAACTGCTCACGACTTTCCGAGTTCAGTTCCCCGTCATGCGTCAGTACGAATCGGATACTTGGTACGACTCCAACGGTCGTATTGTCTTCACCTCGTCGAAAGGCTTGCCTAGAGTCGGGCTGCCTCGCAAGGCCAGAAAGCAAGACGCCGAGTTCGGCCTGATCACGCCGGAACGAACGGAATCAGGCATTGCCCTTGGATGGGAAGACATCCGGGCCATGAAGGAAGGAATCGTCACACGACGGATCACAGACGACACGCTGCCCGGCGGTCCAGTCGAGCGTGTGATCGAGTACCATGCCCCCTTCGACCGCTGTGACAGGGCGGACGACTACCGCGCCGCCTGGGACGAATTCTCCCATCGATTTGGAAATCCAGCCTGATTCAATGCTTGGACATCCCATGACAACCGCAGGAGCGATGGCTGCGCTTGCCGGTAACGTAATCCTTCTCGGCCAGAATGCCCCAAATGCTGGGGATCCCCGTCTAGCCGCTGGCACCTTGCCACCAGAGACCACCAATCCCAGTTGTCTTCACAGTGATCCGTCCGGGGCCTGCATACAATGATCCCCTCACTTGTTGCATCGGAAGTCGAACAGGCTCTGCGCGACTTCCTCACCACGCAGTTCCAGCCCTCCAACCCCGAACTCTCCGGCATCATCGACAACTTTCTCTCTGACAGGAGCAACCTCCTCAAGGGCCCGTATCTCTCCATCGCACTGCCATTCCAGCGCGTGAATGCGGAAAACGAACCGTTTCCAGAGATCCCTCTAGGCTTCGCACCGTACCGCCACCAGCAAACCGCATTTGAGCGACTGTCCGCCAGTAAGTCTACGGTCGTCGCAACTGGCACGGGATCGGGCAAAACCGAGTGCTTTCTCTACCCGATTCTCGATTGGTGCCGAAAGCAATCGGGCGAGCCGGGCATCAAGGCCATCCTGATCTACCCGATGAATGCCCTTGCGACAGACCAAGCGGGCAGGATCGCAAGGATAGTTAACAAGACACAGGCGCTTCGCGGAAGAGTCACGGCAGGGATCTACATCGGAGAAGACGACCCTTCGCCGCATTCGAGGATGTCAGCGACTCGCATCGTCTCCAACCGGAAGACGCTCGTCGAACGGCCTCCGGACATCCTCCTCACCAACTACAAGATGTTGGATTACCTGCTGAGTCGCCCAAAAGACCAGCGGTTGTGGCGAAACAACGGCCCCGACACCTTGCGATGGCTGGTGGTGGACGAACTGCATACGTTCGATGGCGCGCAAGGTACAGACCTTGCATGCCTGATTCGCCGCCTGAAGTCCCGCCTCGGAGCGAGCGGCCAGGAGCTGACTTGCGTCGGGACGTCGGCGACCCTCGGCGAGGCGGGAGAAGACAATCTTCGCGAGTATGTCGGTGAAATCTTCGGGTCACCATTTGAGACCGGATCGATTGTCGGAGAGACTCGCCAGAGCATCGACCAGTTCTTGGCTAATTCGCTCATTAGCGACCACCTGATGCCCCGCCCCGACCTCGCCGAACTTGTTGATCATGCCCGCTTCGAGTCGACCGAAGCGTATATTCGCGCCCAGTACAAGCTCTTCTTTGGAGAGCAACTCGGATCCGGCTTCCTCTCGGATGCCTGGCGGGTAGGACTTGCCGAGCGTCTACGCGGTCACAGCGCGTTCATCAACCTTCTTCGTACGCTCGCCGGCCACCCGAAATCGCTCTCGGACGTGATTCAGCAACTCCGCCGAAGCCTTTCGTGGTGCAGTGATGCTGAGGCTTTGGGCGTACTGCACGGTCTTTGCGCCCTGATCTCAATTGCGCGGGTCTCGGAGGCCAGCGGTTCTTCGGCAAACCTCCGCCCGTTCCTCCAAGTCTCCCTTCACCTCTGGGTGCGAGAACTCCGTCGCATGGTGTGCAGCCTCCACGAAGGAACGCGGCGCGAGATCGATCCCCCGGCTGACATCCCAGATCAAACGCCAGGCGGAGACGCGGAATCCCAGGCATCAAGTGCCCAGCCGCCGAATACGCTCAATGCCGAACCGCGAAGCGGACCGCACGCCATCGACAAGGGCAGGAAACCGATTCGTCGCTTGAGGCACTCCGACGACATTGGCCCGGACGAGTCAGCTATCCACCTTCCGCTCGTCCAATGTCACCAGTGCCGCGTTACCGGTTGGGGAGCCGTACTGGATTCATCCGGAGACCGAGTCCGACGCGACCTCCGGCACTTCTACAACCAGTTCTTCGCTCGCGACATCGCTGTGAAGTTCCTCTTCCCGGAGGAAAAGCCGTTGCGATCAAAGGGGCATTCTGGATCGCTGTGCGGAGCGTGCGGGCATTTCCGGATCGGGGAAGCGAGGCAACCGTGTTCGGAGTGCGGTACCGATCGAGTCGTAACGTTCTTCGTCGCGGATTCAGTACTCGAGGAGCGCAAGGGCGATACCAAGCGCGCTGTCCTTTCCCGAGACTGCCCGTTCTGCGGTTCCCGTGATGCCCTGTTCATTTTCGGAGCGCGGTCTACCGTGTTGCTGAGCGTCGCTCTTGGCCAGACCTACGCCTCGCGGCACAACGACGACCACAAGGTCATAGCGTTCTCCGACAACGTCCAGGACGCCGCGCACCGCGCGGGATATTTCTCTCACCGCACTTGGCGGAACAGCAAGAGGGCGGCGATCACTCAGACCTTGTCGGATCACGGAGCCATGTCTCTCGCCGACCTTCCGGGCAACTTGGTCGCGAAGTGGTCGAAGGCGAATAACCCGTCCGGAGCATTCTGGTCCCAGCGCTTCGTCTCCGAATTCATCGCGCCTGACCGGACATGGCTGAGGGACTTCAAGGAGTTTCAGGAGACGGGCCGGCTGGTTCCCGGTTCCAATCTCCCCGCACTGGTTAAGAAACGGCTTGAGTGGGAATCCCTTGCCGAATTCGGCTTCGCCAATTCTATGGCGCACTCGCTTGAACGCGCGCAGGTCGCTGCGGCGGGTCCAGACATCACCGTGCTGAAGGAGGCCTGCGAAGCGGCTACTGCTCAGCTCCGGGAGGAAATCGGGGAACTCAAGGACGTCCAACTCAAGGAGGTTCGATGGATGGCGCTTGGAGTTTTGCGGCGGATGAAGAATCGCGGAGCAATCTTCAGCAATGAGGTCGAAGGAATCAGAGGCTTCCTGGCGAGTGGCTGCAATCGGTGGAATCTCACGTCGAACCTGGCATTGCAGGAGTTCGGGCCGGGAACGCCTTCCCCCGTATTTCCGGCCGAGACCCACAGCGCTGGGAAGAACTACGGCATCGAACCAATCACGATGTCGGGTGGAGGCAGTTGGTACCAACGCTGGATAGAGAGAGTTCTCTTTGATCGATTCCCGATGATCTCCGGCTACCATTCGACCCCGATCCTTCAGATCCTGTTGTCAAGTTTTAGATCGACGGGATTGGCAAAGTTTCACATAGCCAAGGGAATCCCAGTTTGGGCGATCGATCCCGAGCGCTTCCAGGTCACAGCGGAACCGATGGTACTGCGATGTACCAGTCCAACTAGAGCCCTCGTCGTTCCAAGCGACGAGGCGCCGCTGTGGCTCGGGGCTCCTTGCCTTGAGCTCGGCGTTTCAGACACCTACGAGCGCATGTTGCCCGAGCCGCCCACTTGGGCCGGTCGAATGTACCGCCAAGCCGAGATTCGGCGTGTCGTCGCCGAGGAGCACACAGCATTGCTTACTCAAACGCGGCGCGAACACCTCCAGTCTCGCTTCGCGGCTGACGACCCCCGCCCTTGGGATCCAAACATGCTCTCCGCAACTCCGACGCTGGAGCTAGGCATCGACATCGGCGACCTCTCGACCGTGGCCCTTTGCTCAGTCCCGCCGGCGCAAGCGAACTACCTCCAGCGCATTGGGCGAGCCGGTCGCCGCGACGGAAACGCATTCACTGTGACCCTTGCGTCCGCCCAGCCTCACGACTTGTTCTTTTACGCCGAGCCCTTGGAGATGCTAGACGGAACCGTCACCCCGCCCGGTGTCTTCCTTAATGCCTCGGCTGTGCTCGAGCGACAGCTCACGTCATTCTGCCTAGACAACTGGGCCGCGGTCTGTGACAACCCCGACGCCGTGCCCCGCCAGATCCGCCTGGTCCTTGATCACGTGCAGAACGGATCGCAAGGCGAATTCCCCTACACGTTCTTTGCGTACATTGCAAAGCATGACAAGCGTCTCCTAGGTAGGTTCTTCAAGGCGTTTGAAGAATCACTTACCGATGATTCGAAGGACCATCTTCGTGTCTTTCTAAAGGGCAAGTCAGGCGACTCGCCGCGCCTAGAGGTCAGAATCCTCGAGCGTCTCGAACAAGTCATCCGGGAACGGCGTTCGATTCGCGCCGATATGGACAGGATTCGCTTGAAGATCCGCGAGCTAAAGAAGCTACCCGCAGACGAAGCCAACAACGTGGCCCTCAACCAGCACTTGCGAGAACGTGCTGGCCTGAGCAGGCTCCTCGGGCAGATCAACAATCGCAACACCTTTGCCTTCCTGACCGACGAAGGGTTGATACCGAACTACAGCTTTCCCGAGGAAGGCGTGAAGTTGCGGTCAGTCATACTTCGCCGCCCGCCAATCGAGGAAATCAAACAAGCCACCATTCAAGACCTGTCCGACCAAGACCTGGAAGTGTACGAGTACCTACGGCCGTCCGCAGCGGCTCTCGGTGAACTCGCTCCCAACAATCTCTTCTACGCCGAAGGCAACAAGGTCAAGATCGACCGGGTCGACCTTCAGGTGTCTGGAATCGAGGAGTGGCGACTGTGCCCGTCATGCCCGTATTGCGAGTGTATTGACTCCAAGGACGAGTTCTCCAGCTGCCCAAGATGCGGCGATCCGATGTGGGCCGATGCGGGTCAGGCCCGCAACATGCTTCCCCTGACGCTAGTCCATGCGACAACCGCTGCCAAGCGCGCGCAAATCATGGATGATCGGGACGACCGCGAGTCGACCTTCTTCACCCGCGAATTGGTTGCCGACTTCGATCCCACAGCGGAACGAAAGGCCTATGCCGTACCCCCGCCGGGTATCCCCTTTGCATTCGAGTACGTGGCACACACCACGTTTCGCGAAATGAATTTTGGTCGCGTCAACTCCAAAGGGCAGCCAACCAAGTTCGCGGGCAATGAATTGCCTCGCGAAGGCTTTCGAATCTGTCGCCACTGCGGCAAGGTACAGTCCACACGCCCCGGGGACGATCCAGAGCACACGCTTGGTTGCAGGAGGACGCAGCTCAAACAGTACGCGGCACTTCCGGACAGCGCGAGATTCGGAGATGAGGACGGTCCGCGCGACGCCGATAGCGCGATCGTAGATTGCCTGTACCTCTATCGGGAGTTTGATTCCGAGTCCCTGCGAATGCTGATTCCCGTTGTAGAGGAAGAGGGTTCCGGCCCTCGCGTCCAGTCATTCATTGCTGCAGTGGAGCTTGGCCTCCGTGAGAAGTTCAGGGGCCGGATCGATCATCTGCGGATGATGACCGGCGAGAGCGGAGAGTCCGAGGGCAGCGCGCGCAGGAAGTACCTTATCCTCTACGACACTGTTCCGGGCGGCACAGGATACCTCAAGCAGTTGGCCACCACGCCAAGCGAGATTGTCGCGGTGTTCGAAAAGGCTCGCAAGCGGCTCAGGGATTGCGAGTGCGAAGACGGGTGTTACCGTTGCGTCTTTGCCTACCGGCGCCGACGCGACCTGCAACGAACTTCAAAACGGATCGCGCTCAAGCTGGTTGACCAGGTTCTTGAGCATACCCACGAGCTTGAACCCGTGGCAGCCTTCGAAAAAATCAAGGTAGAGGGGCTGCTCGAAAGCAACTTGGAAGCACGTTTCGTCCGAGCCCTTGAACAGCGAGCGGATACCGAGCGCGAAATGAGATTCCGGCGCGATATCGTACGTGGCAAGTCCGGATACGTGCTGCAGCTTGGCGCGGAGACTTGGTATGTCGAACCTCAGGCCGATCTCAACCGTTGGCAGGGTGTCGAGGCGGCGTCACGACCCGACTTCCTCTTCCATCCCGCCAAGTCGTCGGATAACAAGCGCTCCGTCGCGGTCTTCCTAGACGGATTCCGGTACCACAAGACTACGACGGGAGAAGACTCGATCAAGCGGATGGCTCTGATTCGCGGCGGCTACCTCCAGTGGTCGCTCACGTGGCACGACCTTGAGGTCGCGTTTGGCGGAACAGCCGACGCTCCAGATTTCATTCACGGTTTCCCCGAAGCAGGCGTACGAACCAACGAAATGAAGGCGTTCCAGGAGCGGCTGGATGCCGATTGGAGCGTTGGCCCTTTGCGGGCTCGGATGCGCGAATCGTCATTCGAGTTGCTGCTTCGGTTCCTCGAGGACCCCGACTTCAACCGATGGAAGCGCGCGGTGTTCGTGGACCTTTTCCGGATCTTCGAGCAGTCGAGGATGGACAAAGCTGGATTCCAGTCCAAACTGCTCTCCGCCGCGAAGGAAATCTTGCCGGCCCAAGCAGCGGATGCTCTCCCGAATACCGACGAGCCTGTGTTCGTCGCTGGGCGCGGCGTGTCACGGAATTCGGATTTGGGTGCGGTTGATCTATTCGTCGCGGTGCCCCGTGCGGGGATCACCCAGAGGGATGTGGACGGGATGTTTGTCGCTCTGCATTTGCACGACCGGAACCCCGAAAACGACGGCTACCGAGAGACTTGGAACGGCACTCTGAGGTTCTTCAACTTAATCCAGTTCCTGCCGAATTCATGGTGGACTACCAGCGTAGCCTCCAGCCATGGCAGCTATGCCGGATTCGCATTCCAATCGGAGGCACAGGCGGCGCCGAACGAGGAGTGGACCAATGTTGTCAAGGATGCTGAGGAGGCCTTCCGTGAATTGCTCCTCCGCCTTGCGTCGCTTGACGTAGCGCTGCCCGAAGTAGGGTACGAGCTGGCGGATTCAACAGGCACCGTCGTTGGGGAGGCCGAGATCGCCTGGGTGGAGAGCAGGACCGCGGTCCTCAGGGACGACCAGGAATCCCACGCGGCGGCGTTCGAGGCTGCAGGCTGGCGTGTCTGGAAATCCGACGTGACCGAAGAAGTGATTCGGGCGGCGCTCCAGGACAGCGCTGCCGTGGAGGTATGAATTGGCACTGAACGCAAGAATGGCGATGTCCACGGACTTCTTGGAAGCGTTCGCGAAGCTACCAAGCGCTCAGCAGAAGGGCGTCCGCATGCTGATCGCGAAATTCGAGGCGAACCCCCGCAGTCCCGGGCTGAATTACGAATCAATCAAGGCTGCGCGCGATTCCAACATGCGATCCCTGCGCGTGGACCAGGATTATCGAGCCATCGTGCTCCGCCCTAACAAGGGTGACACGCATTTGCTTCTTTGGGCCGACAAGCACGATAAGGCCTACGCATGGGCCAGCAGACACGAGTGTGGCGTGAATCCGGAGACCGGCGCAATCCAGATCTACTCGCCTGCTCCGGGAGTGCGAGAGCCCCAGGCGAACCAAGCAATAGCGGCCGCGAGCCTACCGGACGGCCCTTTCGCAAGCCTGAAGCCAAGGCAACTGATGCGGCTAGGAACACCGGCCGCCATGGTGGAGGAAGTCCGCGCGGCCCGCGGCGAAGAAGCTCTTGACGCGCTCAAGGACCGCTTGCCGCTAGAGGCGCACGATAGTCTGTTTTACTACCTCGCTGGCGACAGCTACGAGAAAGTCATTCGCGACCGCGAAATCTCCGACGATGAAGTCGATACCACCGATTTCAGGAAGGCTTTGCTTCGGGACGAAACGCGGTCCCGCTTCGTCCTTGTGCATGACGAAGTCGAACTTGAGGCGATGCTGAACGCGCCTCTCGAACGGTGGCGCGTCTTCCTGCATCCGTCCCAGCGCCGGCTGGTGGAACGTGATTGGAATGGCCCGGTCCGCCTTCTGGGCGCGGCGGGCACTGGCAAGACCGTAGTGGCAATGCACCGCGCTCGATGGCTCGCGCGCAAGTCGCCGGGCTCCAAGAAGGTTCTCTTCATTACCTTCAACAGGAACCTAGCCATCGACATTCGAAATAATCTCCGTCAAATCTGCAGCGCCGACGAGTTCAAGCGAATCGAGGTGAAGAACTTGGACGCCTGGGTCTACGGGTTCTTGAAGCGCAGCAGCTATGAATTTCAGATTGTGTACGGCCGCGACAAGGATGCATGGGACCAGGCGCGTCATTTCCAGCCAAGCGGCATCGACCTTCCCATTGGGTTCTTCGAAGCCGAATGGGAACATGTCGTGCAGGCGAATGGCGTGACCTCGGAGGAGGACTACAAGAGGGTTTCGCGTGTCGGACGGGGGGTGCGGTTGAGCCGTGCCGGGCGCGCCGAGGTTTGGAAGGTCTTCGAGGAGTACATGCTCCAACTCGCCGGAAGGGGTCTCAAGGAAATCGAAGACGCATACCGGGATGCGGTCGCCTTGATCAAGGCGGGGAACTCGGATCAGAAGTACTCGGCAATCATCGTGGACGAGGCACAGGATCTCGGATCCCAGGCGTTTCGGTTGATTCGGAGCCTCGTTCCAAACGCAGTGAACGACCTGTTCATCACCGGTGACGGCCATCAGCGAATCTACGGTCGGAAAGTGGTCTTAGGCCAGTGCGGGATCGACATCCGCGGTCGGTCTCGAAAGCTGCGCCTGAACTACCGCACGACTGAGCAGACGCGCGCTTGGGCGGCGCGACTGCTGGAAGGCAGGAGCATCGACGACCTGGACGGCGGCAGCGACAACAACTCCGGTATCCGTTCACTGACCAAGGGGCCGGAGCCGCTGCTGCGCAATTTTGATACGCGCGAACAGCAAGTCGAGGCGATTGTGCAGTATCTGAAGAATCTGCCGGAACCTGAATGTCGCCTTGCAGACACTTGTATCGTCGTGCGTACGAACGTAGAGCGAGCCGCTATCGAAGAGTCGCTTCGCGCCGAAGGGCTAGATGTTGTCCAGATTGATCGGGACAGCGACGATCGGCAAGAGGAGGGAGTGCGGCTTGCGACAATGCACCGGGTCAAGGGCCTTGAGTTCGAGCGAATCGTGCTCGCCAGCATGAACGCGAACCTAGTACCCCTTAAGCGAAGTGTGGATGCCGCTGGGGACAATACGAACCGGACGGCCGCGGAGACCATGGAGCGGGCTCTCGTTTACGTCGCAGCTTCGAGGGCCAAGAAGGAACTTCTCGTGCTGAGCTACGGATCTCCGAGTCCGCTACTCGGTGGGTAGTTCCATGGGCAGGATAAATTCCTGTGTGGTTGACGTAGCTCCTGCATCTCCAAGGGTACCGGATGCGGGCGGCAGCGCTGGGGGGGCGTGGACGGATGGAAGCAGCCGGAGAGTACGATGGCCAAGCAGCAGTGCGGGCAGGCCAAGCCGTGCGGCCAACGGATTTTGGCAAACGACTGTTCCAACGCATAGACGTCGGCCAGCACGCGGATCAGTTCGGGAAAGGTGAGGCCCTTGCTTGCGACACACTCCTCCACCATTGGAAGGAAGACCAAACTGCATCGCCACGCGTACGCAATAGCAAGTAATACGCTCCTTTGGGCTGAAACCCCATGAGCGCGCGCCGGACTCACGCAGGACCAGCTAGCTTTGAGGATGAAAACGACTCAGCCGGTTATGGCTCGCCTCGAGAGCGGGCGGGCCCGACGGTCGACCACAACACTGGCCAAGCTCGCTCATGTAAGCCGGCACCCGTCTGACAATCATCTTCGAGATGACCGGAGACGCCAATTGATACGATCGAGACCGGTTCGTCGCTCGACAATGCCTCGCCGTGCCAAGAAATTGATCGTGCGCTAACCGCTCGCAGGGACGGAAGACCGCATCGCAGCTGGTGCGTGAAGGCCTTGCGGACTGCGCATGCAGTGCCGCTGTAGGATCAGAACTACCCCGTCCCCAAGATCAGTTCCGAAGTCTCATGGTCGCAGGGAACGCAGCGCAGCGGCTACGTGCGCTTGGAAGGCTCGACTATCCGCCGCCGACGGCCGGGTGAATCTTACAGGGCCTTCTGAATGGGCCCTGTACCAGACACGGAAGCCAAGGCCGCTTCAAACCTGATCTGGCACCGGGTACAGCTTGCGGCACCCCCGTGTCAACCAGTGGTTCGCTTCGCCGTCGCCCGGGAACGTTTCCGTCTCCAGATCGAAGTCGATCTTGCCGTGGACCCGGTAGGAGATGTTCGCCAAGTGGCATAGCGAGGTCGACAGGTGGCCCTGCTCAACTTTGCAATTCAGATCCTCGCGCTGGCGAGAGCAGACTCGGTCGATGAAGTTCTGAAAGGGGTTGATCTTGGGCTCGTCGATGTTCGAGATCTCCGGGCCCGAGTGGTAGGCGATGTTGGGGAAGCTGAGGTTGTTTGTCCGGTACGAAACCCCCGATAGCGAGTCAGGACAGTTTCGCGGATTGAAATCGCCTCGCGTTGCAGCCCAACCGTCCGCGAAATCAGCGTCGCCCCGGTCCGTGAAGAAGAATCCACCTGCGCAGTGGATCTTGACAGGGTGGACGTGCTTGTCCAAGCCCCACCAGAGCACGTCGACGTGATGCACGCCGTTGTTCCCGATATCCGATGTCGAAGCGTCCCAGAAGAAGTGCCCGCCGTGGTGAGAGCGTGTGAGTTCGAAGGCACGGTATGGCACGGAACCGAGGCACATGTTCCACTCCACTCCTTCGGGCACGGACGCCTCCTGCACCTTGCCGACGCTCGTCCGCCCACGGTAACTGACCGGCTTCGCACAATTGGCCTTACCGAATCCGCCGTCTCGGAAGAATCGCGGCACTGACCTGACCCGCAGCCTGCTCCGGCGCTGGAGTCCGATCTGGACCATCCGAAGGTACTTGCGGTCTACCTCGACCATCCCTCTCCCCGTCTGGGGCAAATAGGCACAGGGCTTCTTGCAGTAGACGTCCCTGCCCGCTTGGCATCCCCAGATCGTCACGAGCGCGTGCCAGTGCTCGGGCGTCGCGACCGAAATTGCGTCTAGGTCGTTGCATTCGAGGAGGCGGCGAACATCGGTCTCGGTTTGCGGCCTGTATCCAGCCATTCGCTCGATGTCGGAGACTGCTTCGCCGAAGTGGCGCTCGTCGACGTCGCAAAGGTAGCCGGCTCCTCCAGGGAGACGAACGCCGGCCGCACCGGAAGATGGGTCGTTGTGAGGGACCGGACCACCACACTGGGCCTGGCGTCTGAGAGGCGATGCAATTCCGGTTAGCGCCCAACTTCGTTGGCGTGGCCGCCTTTCAGTCTTGGGCCAGGGTTTTCGTACCAAACAACGCCTAGACCGATGCTGCCTTCGCCGAAGTTCTCTTCGGTGGTCAAAGCGTCTAGGTCGCCGTCGCCATCCAAGTCCAGCAGCTCGAGGCGGTCGTACTTGCTGCCAACAGGCCCAGAGACTTCGTGGCGCTTCCAGACAGAATCGAACACCGTGTCTTGGTAAGAAAGCCAGACAATTCCCGACAGCGGAGCCCTCGCCGTCGCATGCGACAGCACGATGTCCAGTCGGCCATCGCCATCAACATCGCCCACCGCGACACCCTTGGACTTGCCCACATCGGCCGGATAGGCGATCTCGTGGCGGCGCCAGTTCCGCCCCGCGGTGTCGAGTCTCTCGTACCAACGCAACCGGCTCGGGTTTCTGGCCGGATCCGAGAAGTCCCCGTTTTCCGGGTCTTGCACTTCGTTCAAGCGCAACGGAACCAGCACATCCAGGTCTCCGTCGCCGTCCAGGTCGTGCAAACGCAGAAACATCGCCTCGACATTCGGCGCGCTGATAAAGTGGTTCCGCCATTCCCTGCGCAGTTCGTCGCCAGGTCCCGGATTCTCCAGCCAGCGCGCGCCTTGCAGCCCCGCCGTCATGCGGCGGTCAGTGACGACGACGTCCTGATCCCCATCTCCGTCCATGTCTTCGCCGACCAGCGACATCACCCAGCCCACGTCCCCGATGGGGTGGAACTTCCACGAGCCAAGGTCTCGCTGGTTAGCTGGCGGTGCCTCAAGCCAACCGATCTTCGCGTCGGCCCCCTTGCCACCGGCCACGATGTCCAAGTGGCCGTCTTCGTTCACGTCGAACGTCGTCGAGAACATCCACCTCCGGTCGCCGGACACTTCCTCGGGGAACACCAGCGTCGACCACGCTGCGGATTTGGCGTAGTCATCCGCCCTCGGGGCAAAATGCACGAAAAGACGACGGGAATTGCCCTCGGTTGCACTGATGACATCCATCCTCCCGTCAGAGTCCACGTCTGCCATCACCGCATCTTCGACTGCCACCGCCGGACCGACGTCGATCTTGGGCCAAGGTTTCTTGGACCCCTTCCCTGCAGAGGGATTCAGGTAGAGCCGCGAGGTCCCCGCCTGCTCCCAGCCAACGGCGACATCCAAGTCGCCATCGCCATCCGCATCATCGATGCGCACACCGTCACCGCCGCTGAGTCCTCGGTCGATTGCATGCTGCTTCCAGGCTGCATCCGACTCCTCGCCCGGTCCGCCAGCGACGACCAATGGCACCAATCCTGCGAGTCCGAGTGCTGCAAGATGCGGCAGTCTCATAGATCGGGTTGCAATCCGGAATTGCTCAACGTCCATCCTAGTACGAACCTCGCGCCGAAGCACATCCTTGTGCCCTCGCCCGATCGGCCCGCAGCAGTTAGAGGCGACCAAGTGGCAGCCGGGTTGAATTCAGCATGGAACGCTTCGCAGAGATCCAGCAGCATTTCGTGGCGAGCGTCCTAAACGCAGCAAGGCAGGCTCGGTACGGCCGGCCCCATGCGATGAAGCAGGTCACTGCCTGACCATTGGAGGGAATCATCCGAGTGGCCGACTTGGGCCGGGCTGCCGTGAGCGGCTCAGGCCTCGCATCACTGCCGTCTCCAGGAATGTTTGAGCCCGGCCGGGGCCAAAGTGACCCCAAGGACATCGAAGAATTGGAGCCTTTTTGCGAGAAATTGATTGAATCCGCTTGACAAGTGCGAAAATTAGACTCGGTACCTTGACATTCTGGGCGCCTCCTCCTAGATTGCTTAGCAGGGCTGCATAGGATTTATCGGGGGTGTTGGGTGCATTTCCGAACTTGCCTTCGAAATCCGTGTAGCGGGAACGCATCGGGAGGTATCGCAATGTCGATCAATCGTTGGGGAGTCTTTTTACTAGCACTTCCGCTCCTGCTGGTATGCGGGAGTCCGGGGAACGGGCAGATCGCCTTGTCGCACGTGACGGGGGTGGTCGCAGATTCCCAAGGCCTGGCGATTCCGGCCGCCAAGGTCGTGATCCGGAACATCGGGACCGGCATCGAGACCGAGGTCGAATCCAATGAATCCGGCTACTTCACGCTGATCAGCCTGAACCCGGGGGACTACGAATTGTCCGTGGAGGCGGAGGGCTTCCGGCGGTATGTCCAGCAGGGCCTTCGTCTAGAAACCGGCCAGCAAGTCCGGCTCGACGTGGCGCTCGAGCTCGGCGTAGTCACGGAATCCGTCACTGTCACTTCCGGGGCGCCCGCGCTCAACCTTGAGCGTGGGGCCATCAAGGGCGACGTGATCCTGTACGAAGAGCTTCAGGACCTGCCATTGCTGGGACGCGACTTCACCGAACTGGCGTACTTGATTCCCGGAGTGGTGCCCAAGGGGCGCGGGGCCGGCTCGTTTGCATCGATCAATGGTGCCCGCGGTGACCAGACGAACTTCTACGTGGACGGCGTGAGCAACCGCAACCCGGTCGGGGCATATGCGCTAACTTATTGATCGCCACCAAAGAAATCCGCCATCTGTGATCGGCGCTTCCGAGGATTCTCCGCTAGTTCCGCCGAAATCGCCTGCCAGTCAGCGAGTGTCTGCGACAGCGGAATCGGCGGCTCGATCGCTCGTTGCACCTGGTTCCAAACGAATTTGAAGTCACGCCAGGCGCTGCGTGGGCGATCCCGGTCCCACTTCGTACCCCCAGGGGGAAATGGCGCTCGCGTGGTGGATCAGTTTCTCGACCAGCAGCGCAGCCAGCAGCTTGCCGTACAGCCACGCCTTCGCGCTGTCGTCGTCGTACTTCGGCAGGCAGCCCAGCTGGGCCAGCGACTTGAATCGCTTGAACGTCAATTCCACCTGCCAGCGCGTGCGATACCACCCCAGCACGTCGGCGGCCGACCACTCGCTTTCCGGCACGGTGGTGAACAGAATGACGTACTTGGCCAGTTCCAGCGTGGCCGGCTGGACCGTGCGCCCCTTCCGGGAGGCCTCCTTGCGGATCTTCGCCTGGGCCAGGCGGACGGCCTCTTCGCTCTTGCGCAGGCCGCAGACCCGGCCCGCCACCGGCGCACCCTCGCTCGCCAGCGCACGGGCCGCGACGGACCCGATGATCCCGGGACTGTGCAGGGGCCGCAGGCAATCCACCAGGTCCAGCGTCGTGCCGTCTTCCTTTTCCAGCAACAACGATCCGCTGTTTACCCGCACGGTCACCTGGCCCCCTGCCTCGGCCACGTACTGAATCCCCCGACCCGTCGAATACCCGCGATCCGCCAGAATGCAGTCCCCCGCCGCGATCGGGAACTGCTTCAGCGACTCGCCCGTGCCCGCTCCTTCCGTCCGCGTCAGCTTGAAGAAGTCGCAGGTCAGCGACGGCAGCCGCACGCTGTAATGAATCCGCCACAGCGAACCCGTCCGCCCCGGCTCGCTCACCGTCGTCGCATCGAAGGCCCGGACCTCGCCACTGTCCGCCGCCGTGGTGGCGGCCAGCCCTTGCTCCCGGAACAGCTCCACGCACAGCGCCTGCAGCCAGTCCCGTGATTTCCGCAGCCGTTTCAGCAAGGCGACGTCCGACAGGTCCGCCAGATCCGCCCGGCGCGCTCGCACCACCGTCTCGCGCAGCGAGTGGCCACAGCCCAGATGCAGCAGTAGTGTGCGCAGCAGGTTCCCGGGCGACTTGTGCTTACGCAGTTTCCTCAGCGCTCCGGTCTGGCGCGCCAGATCCTCCCAGTTCGGCGGCAGGAAGGAGACCAGCAGCCCCCAGTCCTCGTTCAGTGGTTCACTTGTCTCCGGGTTCACTTCTTTCGCCGGGTGCCTATACCACCCTTCCAAAATCATACCCGGCAGAATCTGTGATGTCAACCTATAAGTTAGCGCTTATGCCCGGTCGGGGGCGGCGCGCAAGTGCGGCCGCCGCTGGACGCCGTCGAGGAGTTTCGGGTCGAGACGTCCGGTTTCTCCGCCGAGTACGGCGGGTTCTCCGGGGGCATTGTCGGCATCACGATGCGCTCGGGTCAGAACCAGTTCCACGGCTCGCTGTTCGAATACAAGCGCAACGAGTTCATGGATGCGAGGCGGCTGTTCGACCTGGAAAGGCTCCGCCTGCGGCGCGACCAGTTCGGCGGCACCCTCAGCGGTCCCATCATCAAGAACAAGAGCTTCTTCCTGTTCAGCTACGAGGGCCGCTACAACTCGGTCCAGCAGACGCGCTACGGCCGGGTCCCGACCGCGGCCGAGCGCGCCGGGGACTTCAGTGACTCCCCCGATCTGTGGAAGCCGCCGGTCAACGGCGATCTGCAGACGCTATATCTGAATGATCCAGACCGGAAGGGCGCCTGCAACGCGAAGAACCAGAAGGGCTGCTTCCCGAACATGATGATCCCCGCTTCCCTCCACGAACCGGCCGCGCTCCATTTGATCAACCTCTACCCGGTGCCGGCCGAAGTCGAAGGCCGCCGTAGCGCGTTGAACCTGCGCCTGAACCACCATAACGTCGCCCAGGACGACGACGACTGGCATCAGATGGTGGCCAAGTTCGATCAGAATTTCTCGCCCAAGGATACGTTCTCGGCCAGCTACCAGAAGCGCTTCAACAATCTCCAAGCCCCGTTCGCGGGAAGCCCCCTGGCGATTTGGGGGAACACCGTCCGCAACCGTCGCTCGCTTCTCTCAGTGCGTCACACCCACACGTTCTCGCCCACGCTCGTGCTGGAATTCGCCGGCGGCTACAGCCAGCGGGACAATTTCGTCACTTCGATCGGCGCTGACGACGATCCCGCCACCATCGGCTTGCCGGTGCCGGAGGATCTACCCGCGCACCTCGTGGGGCTCCCGCGCGTCACTGTCAACGGCCACTGGCCGCTGGGGCAGGCCGTGAACACACCGAATGAGCAGGAGATCATGGACCTGCAGTTTACCGGACGGCTCTCATGGATCAAGAGAGCGCACACGATCAAAATGGGCTTCGACTTCAACCGCACCTTCTACGATCAACCGCAGTGGAACAACGCTCGGGGGACCTTCGTGTTTAATCGCAAGTTCACGAAGCATTCGGTTGGGGACCTACTGCTGGGCCGGCTCACCAACTCCAATCGTAGGGTCTCGACAACACAGAACGCCTTGCGCGCCGATGGATTCGGGATGTTCCTCAATGACGACTGGAAAGTGAACCGGAACCTGACGTTGAACTTGGGGGTCCGCTACGAATTCGATCTGCCGCCGTACGACGTGAACGACCGCCTCTCCACGTACCGGCCCGACCTGAACCAGGTTGTGCTTGCCGGAGACAAAGACATCCCGAATCTCGCCGAGCTGCTCGAGGCGCAGGGGCTCACCGGCCGCACTGCGCTAGCCGCAGATGTCGGCATGAGTCGCCGGCTGATCGACCCGGACTTCAACAACATCTCTCCCCGGGTCGGCTTCGCCTGGCGGCCCTTCGGAGACAACAAGAGCGTGCTCCGCGGCGGGTACGGGATCTTTTACCAGGGTTACCTGCTGGGGCCGGTTCGCAGCCAGTTGGCCGGGGGGTTCCCGTTCACGTTCAACCAGGCATTCAATTCAGCCAACAGGCCCGGCATACCGCTGCCCACAATCCAGCACCCCTTCCCGGAGGGCCGAGCGGCAACCACTGGCGCGGGAGTCAACAACGTGAACGCCTTCGACCCCGATCCTCCCTCGGCATACCTGCAGTCCTGGAACATGACTGTCGAGCGCGACGTCGGGGGCGGGCAGGTCGTCGAGATCGGCTACGTCGGTTCCAAGGGTACGCATCTTCAGCGGCGATACAACCTCAACCTGCCAATCCGGGACCCGGCCGTGGCCACGGTCGGCGCCAACGGCAACTATATTTTCCCTCGCCCGGTCGAGGGCTTCAACAACCTGAACTACAACTCGTTCGGTGCCAACTCCGCCTTCAACTCGATGCAGGCTTCGCTGCGCCGACGGAGCCGGAGCGGGTTCTTCTATCGCGTCAACTACACTTTCGGAAAGTCCATCGACGATGCCTCGACGCACAACGACGGTCGCGTGGGGACCGGGGGGGCACTGGATAACCGGAACCTAAAACTGGATCGCGGCCGCTCGAACTTCGATCAGCGCCATGTCGTCACAATCGCTACCCGCTATCCGCTGCCGGTCGGCAAGGGGCGCCACTTCCTTCCAGGGATGCGGGGCCCGGTTCAGGCTGTCTTGGGCGGCTGGCAGCTCGCGTCGACCGTCAGGGCTTATTCGGGACAGCCTTTTACCGTGTTCAGTTCCAACTTTGACTTGAACGCGGGCGAGTCGCGACGCCCCAACCGGATCGCACACGGCTACCAGCCCGACAACGCGGGACCTGGCCGCAAGGGCGTCGATTTTCCGTGGTACGACATTACCGCCTTCGAACGGGTTCCCTGCTTCGGCACCGAGAACAACAACGGCATCGAGTGCGTTCAGAGCGCTCACGGCTTTGAGCCCTTCAATCCCGGCAATTCCGGCCGCAACATCCTGGACATGCCTGGGCAGTTTAATGTCAACTTGAGCTTGCAGAAGAACTTCCAGTTCGAGAACAGGCGGAGGCTGCAGGTTCGCCTCGACGCATTCAATGCCCTCAACGCGGCGCAGCTCGGCAACCTCAGCGTGGCGGCCGCTTCGTTCGACGGAATTCAGGGAGGACTGATCGCAAACTCTCGCCCCGCGAGGATCATGCAAGCATCGTTGTCCTACTATTTCTAGGCGCAACGACGAGACCACACCCCAGCCGACCGGCTCGATGCCGGGCGGGTGGGGTCGTGTCGGGTTACGGGGGCGGTGATCGATTGCCGCATCAGATCGCCGCAACTCAGGCCGGGGGGCTGAGCGAAGCCCATCGAGTTCCAGCTGGCTAGTGGGGCGATTGCCGGAGGCAGAACGTTGCCTGGCTTTGGCAGCAGTCGGCTTGGATCGGACGCGGGACCGGATCCGTCGCGATGCGCGATCTTCGGGGTGAGTTTGCCGAAAGCAAGCGTCTCGGCGGCCCGGAGGCGGCCGCCCCCATTCCAGAGGTCGGAGACTGGGCTGCCGTCGGTATGCATACCGGCATGGCTCGCATAGATTGCCGATCTGCATTCGATATTCCGCGGGACCCAAGGTGGGGCCGTAGATTCGGGCATGAACTCGCGACCTGGCGTGACCAACTCACGGACGCTGCAACTGCGCTTCCTCGAACGCGGTCGCCATGCGGTCGTAGCACGTTCTGGCGGCCGAGATAGGCTCGAAGTCTGGATGCTTGTGGATCTGGGCGCTGACCTCGACATTGGCGTACCCCCGGTATCCAAGCCGACGCATACGACGAAACATCGTCACGTAGTCCGTCTCCCCTTCCCCTGGAAGAAGGAAGCGATAGTCTTCTGAAGTCCCTCTCGCGTCCTTCAGGTGAACGTAGGGGCTGACTGGCAGTAACGCATCCAGCGATTCGACGAGATCGTGTCCTGCGAGCCAGAGGTGGCTGTAGTCATAAGTACAGCGGAAGTGCGGACTGCCCACCTGACTGATTAGCCAAAGGCTACGGTCGACGTTGTTCACGGCATGGTTCGCATGCGGCTTGAAGCAAATGACCGTGTCGGCGTCGGCCGCCACGCGGGCCCACTCGCCCACGGCACTCGCCAATTCGTGCTTGATCTCGTCCCATTTGCCTGGGTTGCGTCCCAACACTGTTTCGAAGAGCGGCGGCTTCCCCGGTGCCAACTCAGCACCGAGGTCAATCGCACGTCGGAGACGCTCCAGGTTTTCCGCCTGAGTCTGGACTGGATCCAGCGCCCTAAGGTTCTCGAGCAGCGCCGGCAGGGCCAACCCAAGATCCAGAAGCCTCGACCGGATCCGCAGCCGGTCCCTCGCGGACAGCAGTTTCGGTTCGGTCGGCCAATCCGGCATGAGAGCGAGTTCGACGCCGTCGTACCCTGTGCGCGCGATAAGTTCGAGCGAGTCTTCCCACGTCAGCATCCACAGGGCGTACGAGCCGAAGCTGAGGCCGACGGTAGGCCCTGCCGGAAGAGCAGCCTTCGCGGTTACGAGCCCAGCCAGCAACGCGCGTCGGGACAGGGGGGCGACGTCGGGCCTACAGACGGCCCGCTTCGACTCGCAAGCCCCTCGTCGTTCGCAAGCGGCCTCATTCAATGGCTAGGCTCCCGTGTATTCTGGACGGGTCGACGCCTGTTGCAGGTCACGCTTCCAATCTTCAAGACCCGCGCCGGCGAGATTCTTGGCGCGGTCGCGGATCGCGGTCATCTCCTTGCCGTCATACTGGCGGAACTCACGCGCGATCCGCACGTCGTCCTCGATCTGGCCGATCGTCGTACAGCCGACAGCCAGGCAGTGGATCGGCAGGCTCAGGACGTACTGGATGCATTGCCTGACGCTTAGGGACTGCAGCAGCTTGGCGTTGGCGAGGCTCTTCATCCCCTGGATGCCCAAGCCGCGCTTGCGGGCCTCGGGCAGCACCATGCTCTCGAAACTCAGATACGCCGGGTCCGCTGGGTGGAGGGGCATCAAGATCGTGTCGTAGTCGTCATAGCGGTCCAACATCGCCATATGCACATTGGGGTCGCGATGCCCCGTGAAACCGATGAAGCGGCACGCTCCTGCCTTCTTGGCAGCTTCGAAGGCTTCGATCGCTCCGCCGGGACCGAAAATCTGGTCGACTTCGTCCATTTCGCCAACGGCGTGGATCTGCCACAAATCGACATAGTCGGTCTTGAGCCGCTTCAGCGACAGGCGCAGTTCTTCTTCGGCTCCCTTCCGCGTCCGTTTGGTGCTCTTCGTGGTGATGAAGACATCCTTGCGCACCGGTGGCAGGACCGCCCCAAAGACTTCCTCGGATCGTCCGCCCCAGTAGCTGTGGGCATTATCGAAGTAGTTGATGCCGAGGTCATACGCGCGCTGGACAATCGCCTTCGCCTCGTCAAAAGTGCAAAGCGGAAACCGGCCTCCGGCCTGGCCGATGACGGTCAGTCTCTCACCGGTTTCCCCAAAGACTCTGGTGGGCACCTCGCCACGCTCCGATGCAGCGCCGGCAGCCGCGAGGGCTGGTGCGCCCGCTAGGGCCCCGCCGAGAAAACTTCTGCGATTCATTGTGCTGGCCTCCGGGCCGATGATAGCACCAGCTCGCGGCCGCTTGGCCGCTTTTTTGGTCGCGTTGAGGGATTCGTCGTCAGTGGAAATCGTGCGACTCGATGCCCAGAGCCGGCGTGCTCAGGGGCCGCAGCATGTCTACCTTCACGGCGGCCGTACCCTCGGCATTCTGCAAGATCCCCTCCGCCAGCAGGAAGGGCTCGTTCATCACCGTTAACCGATAGGTCTGGAAGATCTGCGGAGTCAGAATCAGGTTCGCGACCCCTGTCTCGTCCTCAAGCGTCACGAAGCAGAAGCCCTTTGCGGTTCCGGGCCGCTGCCGAGTGATCACCGCCCCAGCGACCCGCACGCGCTGGCCATCCGAGCCAGCTTCGACTTCCCGCGATGAAAGTATGCCCAGTCCGGCAGTCTGCCCGCGTATGTAGTACATGGGATGCTTTCCGACCGTCAGGCCCGAGCCACGGTAATCCGCCTCGAGGCGCTCAAGCGGACGCATCGGAGCAAGCGGACCCGGATCGGGCAGCGCGTCATCCTGACCCTCGAAGAGCGGTCCCTTCGGGCGCCAGACGCTCTCGACCTGCCACAGTGCCTCGCGTCGGTGCATCTTTTTTCCCAGCGCATTGAGCGCTCCGATCTCCGCCAGCACATCGAGTTCGTTTTTCCGCAGCCGGACGCGCCGGACGAACTCCCCGATCGAGCGGAAACTCCCCGCCCGAATGCGCTCCTGCACGATTCCGCTAGCTGCCTCGGTCCGCAACGCCCCCACGTACATGAGGCCCAGGCGGACACTCGAGGCTGCGCCCTGCGCAGTGCTCCGCGCCCTTGCCGGCGTATCGCCGACCGCGCAGCGCACGACCGATTCGTTCACGTCGATCGGCTGCACGCGCACGCCGTGCCGCTGCGCGTCCTTCACTAGGACGGCGGGAGAGTAGAACCCCATTGGCTGGCAGTTCAGCAGGGCGGCGAGAAACTCAGCCGGGTAGTGCGCCTTCAAGTACGAGCTTGCGTAGGCGAGCAGCGCGAAGCTCGCCGAGTGGGACTCAGGGAAACCGTAGAGCGCGAAAGACGAGATGGAACGCACGATCTCGTCAGCTGCGGCTCCCTCGATACCGTTGCGCGCCAGACCGTGGCGCAGCCGAGCCTCGATCTCTCCCATGCGCTCGACCGAGCGTTTGAATCCCATCGCCCGACGGAGCTGCTCAGCCTGGCCGCCCGTGAAGCCCGCCGTGGTCATCGCCATGCGGAGAAGCTGCTCTTGAAAGAGCGGCACTCCCAGCGTGCGCTTGAGGATCGGCTCGAGCGACGGGTGCGCGTAGCGGACAGGCTCCCGTCCCAGCCGCCGGTTGATGTAAGGATGCACCATGTTGCCCGTGATCGGGCCCGGACGGATGATCGCCACTTCGACAACGAGGTCGTAAAAGCAGGCCGGACGGATCCGCGGCAGCGTCGCCATCTGGGCGCGGCTCTCGATCTGGAAGACGCCGACTGTGTCTGCGCTCTGGATCATCCGGTAGGTTTCGGGATCGTCGACAGGGATCCGGGCGAGATCGAACGAGCCTCCGCGCGACCGGATGAGCGCAGTCGCCTCCTCGAGCACAGCCATCATGCCCAGGCCCAGCAAGTCCACCTTGACGATGCCGAGGTCGGCGCAATCCTCCTTGTCCCACTGCACAACAACGCGGCCCGGCATGCGCGCGTTTTCGAGCGGGACGACAGCATCGAGATCCCCCTGGCAAATGACTATGCCGCCGGAATGCTGGCCGAGGTGGCGCGGCAGCCCCCGGATGTCAAGGCACAGCCGCAGCCAGTGCGCGACTCGCGGGTCGTCGCGGTCGAGCCCAGCCTCTCGCGCTTGGTTGAGCAGGTCATCGTGACTGTCGACATACTCGAACCCGTTGATCGACTTCGCAAGCCGTCCGATCACCTCCTCGGGGAAGCCGAGGACTTTGCCCATCTCGCGCACGGCGCTTTTGCTGCGGTAGGTGATCACGTTAGCCGTCATGCCGGCTCCGCGCTGCCCGTAGCGCTCGTAGACATGCTGGATCACGCGCTCGCGCTGGTCTCCGGACGGCAGGTCGATGTCGATGTCGGGCCATTCGCTGCGCTCTTCCGAAAGAAACCTCTCGAAGAGCAGGTCCATTCCGACAGGATCGACGGCGGTGATGCCAAGCGAGTAGCAGACTGCCGAGTTGGCTGCCGATCCCCTTCCCTGGCAGAGGATGCCGTGCCGGCGGGCGAATTCAACCAGATCCCAAACGATCAGGAAGTAGCCTTCGAGGTCGAGCTTGGCGATAAGCGCCAGTTCGCGGTCGATCTGGCGAAACGCCCGTTCGCGGCAGGACGAGCCGCGGTAGCGCTCGGACGCTCCGCGCAGAGTCATCCCGCGCAGGAAGGAAGTGGGCGTCTCGCCCGACGGTAGCGGGTACTGCGGGAACTTGTACCCCAGATCCTCCAGCGTGAAATCAAGGCGCTGGGCGAGTTCGGATGCGTGCGCAACCGCCTCGGGGATATCGGCAAAGAGCCGTTCCATGTGCCGGGGAGGCTTGAGATAGCGTTCGGAGTTGGCATCGAGCAGCCGGCCGGCGTCATCGAGCTTGCGCTTGAACCGCAGGCAGGCAAGCGCGTCGTAGAGATGCTTGCGGTCCGCCGTGTCGTAGCGAATTCCGTTCGTTGCGAGCAGCGGCAAGCGGTGCGAGCGAGCGAACTCTATCCGGACCCGGTTATTGCGCTCCTGCTCGCGGAGCAAGTGGCGCTGCAATTCGACATAGACGCTCCCGGCACCGAAGATGCCGCGCACTTCGTCTTCGTCGCGGAGATCGTGAAGCAGCGCGACCAGCCCGGAGGAATACTCCTCGATATCCTCCCAACGGGCGCGACCCTCCCCCTTGGGCGAGCGCAGGTTCACACGAGTGAGCAGTCGGCAGAGATTCCGATAGCCTTCTCGGCTTTCTACCAAGACGGTCAGGCGCCGGTCCAGGACCGCGTTGGGTGTTCCCTTCCTGACATCCGGCTGGTCAAGCGAGATCTCGCAACCGACCAGCGCCCGCACGCCAGCTGCACGAGCGGCCTGGAAGAAGCGAGGCGCCCCGGAAACCGAATCGCGGTCACACAGTGCCAAGGCCTCGTAACCCAAGTTCGCGGCCTCGCCAAGCAGGTCCTCCGGATCTGATGCCCCTTCGAGGAAACTGAAACCCGACGCGCTGTGGAGTTCGACGTACATCCGGATCCCCCGCCGCTCGCGGCTAGTCGTACTCTCCCGCGAGGAACCACTTCCCCGTCGTTCTCTCGCAGCAAGCCCGGTACAAGCGTCCTCCAACTTCGACGTCCCATTCCTGGTACTGCCAGCCGTCCGGGGTCCACCATTCACCCGAGACACGCCAAGGCCCGGCGCATGCTGCCACAAGTCCCCGGACTTCCCACGCGTCGACCCGGACGGGACGCCCCCCGCGCAAGGCCACCTCTGCCGGACGGGACGGGCGGAAGCAGCGGAAAACCAAAGAGCTTCTTGATGGAGGGACACGCTGAGGAGAACGGAGTTCACGGTGTTGCTGCCGGAGTTTCGCTGGGCTCGTCGCAGCCGGCCTGCCAGCGACAGCTGCGAGGGCCGTTCCGTCCCCCGTATTGCGCCCTGCCATGCTCCTTCCCGACGCCGGACGGAACGCCTCGAGAGCCGCCGCTCCGGGCCGGTGCGTGTCCAGAACCAGCGGGGCGCCAACCCGCTCCTCCCCCACCAGGCAGGCCAGTCGCGCCAAGGTCACCGCCAGATTCTCCGCATCAGGCAAGTCCGGCGCGAACAGTGACGACTGCACTTGTCGGCGCTCGGCGGGCTCGGCCGACACGCGCACGCCATCGACCGCTCCTCCCGGGGGGTGCGCCGTCAAATCGATTCGCACCAAGGTCAGCAAGGCGCGCGAGTCACTCAGCGGATAGGGCAGATTGATCGTTCTCTGGAACATCCCGCCCTGAACCAGCCGCAAGCATGTGGTCAGGCTCGCCGCGGCCTGGTCCCGGCCCTGCAATCGGAGGCAAAGCTGTTCGAGCATGTCGGACATCGCGAGGGCAAGCGATTCGATCTCCCCGATCTCCCAATCGAAATCCCGGCTCAGGTCCAGTTGGGCTCCCGGCCGGTAGGCCCGCAGCACCGAGTCTTGCTCGCCACGAGCCAGCCGCACCATGCGGACTCCGCGCTCCCCGAAACGCTCGGCCATCCGGGTTCTCGGCAGAACCGCCAGTTCCCCGATCTTGCGCACACCCCAGCGCTCAAGAGTTTGGAGATCCTTGCAGTCCAGCGGCAGCGTGCTGAGTGGCAACTCCTGCAGGAAACCAGCCTCCTGTCCCGGGTACACATGAGTCACTCCCGGCTGCGTGCGCGCCGCACACAAGGCGACAAAATGGTTCCGGGCAACGCCGACATTGGCTTTCAGGCCGAGCCGGGCCGCTCCCGAGACCAGTGCAGTTGCCGAGGCGTACGGGTCTGGCAGGCCTGCAAAATCGAGCGACAGAAGTCCCGGCGCGACATCCTCGAACACAGGGGTCGACATCTCCGCCAGCTTCAGCAGCCGAGCCTGCGTTCTGCGTTCCGCCTCCATGTCGCGGCAGAGACCTGCAGCGGCTGCCCCGCCCCCGCGGCGCTGTAGCGCGCCTGCGCCGCGGCCAGTGCCATTCCATCGCGCACACCGCATTCCCGGGCGGGAGCATCAGCGGCGTAGACAAACCGGTTGGGGGGCTCGCCACAAGTGACCGCCGTTGGCCGCGGGCTCCTCTCTCCCGCCTGCAGCACCGCAACCGGGAAGTCCGGAACGTGCACGGAAGCGTACAGGGAGGCGCCACGGGATCCCCTGCCGGAAGATCGAGCCGTCATGCCTCGAGCTCCGCGCCCATGCGATCTGCTTCGCGCGCCCTGTGCCTGACAACTTCCGCGCGAATGCCGATTCCTCCCAGCAGGCCATCCCACTCGGTTCGCTCCCGGCGCAGTTCCAGCACCACGTCCGCAGCGCTTCCTGTCAAATGCTTTCCGGCCAGCACGATCAACGCCGTGGGCGTGTCCTCCACAGCATGCTTGAGCCGTGTCCACGTCCGTGCCTGCAAGCCTCCCAGCTGACGCCTCGAGAGTCCTCCAAGGTCGATCACGACCACACCGAAACCGCCTGACGAGACAACCAAGTTCACCGTTTGCCATGCTTCGTCCATTCGCGAGAGCCTCCGCTCGCCCTGATCACGACGGGTCCCCTCCCCCGCGCCGCAGCGAATCCACAGCAGCCGCTCCAACACCACTCCTGCCTGCCCGGCCGAACGAGGGTCCAGGCAGTCAGTCGCGTCAACGTACGCAGCAATCCCGCCAGCCTGGGTCGCCCGGGCGAGCGCGGCCAGTACCAAGCCCGTGCGCCCTGACGAGCATGGCCCGGTCACCTCGCTAATCGCGCCGCGGGGAAGGCCCCCGCCAAGGCGGGAGTCCAGCCACCCGATCCCGCTCGGCACAGGGGAACGGCGGAGTTTTCGCTGCTTCGGGAGGGTCCAGCCGAATCCGCGCTCTCGGACCAGAGCCTCGAGCGCGCGGATATCCTTCGGCGGTGCAGTGGCACAAGACATATATTCGTATTTTGTTCGCCTATACATAATGCCACATGCCGTATCCGCAAGCAAGCTCCCAAGAGCCCTGCTCCCGAGAAATCTGCATCCCTCGGCGCAAGCGCGGCAGAGAAGCGAAGTGTTCGCCCAGCCAGACAAACGACTGCATCAGCAAGTGGTTGCTGGATCGCTGCAATGCTGCCCGATAGAGGCCGCTACAATCCGTTGGAGCGACCTCAACCGCGATCGAATGAAGGAAAGCAGCGACCCGCCCACCATCCGAATCGGCACTTGGAACACCGAGTGGGCCAAGCCAGGCAGCACCCGCGGCAACATCATCAGCGACAAACTCGCCGCAACCGATTGCGACATCCTGTGCATAACGGAAGGGTTCGCGGAGATTCTCCCGGATGGAGGCCATGTCATCGACGCAGGCAAGGATTGGGGCTATCCAATCCACCAAGGCCGCCGGAAGGTGCTGCTGTGGAGCAAGCGACCCTGGACTCCCCACACCCACGCCATCGGTTCGGAGGAACTTCCGAAAGGAAGGCTCGTATCGGGTACTACTGAAACCACCTCAGGGGCGTGCCTGACCGTCGTTGGCGTCTGCATCCCCTGGCACGGTGCGCAGGTGAAAGGAGGAAGCAGGAACCATAAACCATGGCAGGATCACGAAGCCTGGCTCGCAGGCTTCGAAAATCTGCGCGGCCAGTACCTCAAGCCGCGAACCGTTGTTCTAGGAGACTTCAATCAGAAGATTCCGCAAACATGGGTGCCGCACAGGGTGCACGAGGCGCTCAAGAGAGCGTTCAAAGGATTTGTGTTCGCGACGGAAGGGGAGTTGGCAGGGGCACCGGGCTTGTCGATTGATCACATCGCGCACACGCCGGACCTGACCCGACGCAGCATTCAGATCTGGCACAAGAAGTGTGCCAACGGGACCCGCCTGTCGGACCATTTCGGGGTATGGGGCAACTTCGGTTTCCGCTAGCCCCCTGAGAGGAAGAGCCAGACTCTGGACCTCGATCGCGTTCCGTGCCGACTCCGCATCCTGCTCGAAGCCCATTTCTTGCAACCAAGCCCTCCCTGCCGTACGCTTCTTGTTTGCCATTGAGTGCCTGCTTTCCATCTCAACGCACCAACGACTACCGGCGGACGATGGATTGAAACACTCGGCAAGCAACCTCGTTCGTGGGCTCGACTCCTAGGATTGGGATGCAACGCAGCAACACTATGGACTAGGTAGTGTCTGCGGCGTAATTCCGTATTTCATTGATATCAAGGTGTTTCGATCGAGTTTCGGCGGGCGAAGATGGAGCGGATCGGGCGCGGTCCTCGCGATTCGTGCCGAATTGCGATCATCTTCGCAGGAGAAGCGCCTTGCGAACCGTTTTCAATCCCGCGATGATGCTCGGCCAGACCGCCATCGAAGACATCCAGCTCGACGCCAGCTGCCGCGACGATATCCCGGCCGTGCTGAAGGGCATCCAGCACATCTGGTGCAACCATCGGTTGCGGGAGCGGGTCTGCGCCTTGCTGGAGGAGCACCTGCTCGCCACGGGCGCGTCCGCCACCAAGGGTGACGCTGCGCAGACGGAGGATCGCGCGCCGGTGCCGGGGATCAACCCGGATGTCGGTCGGCCCGGCATGGAACTGTGGCGGGTCCTGGTGCTCGGCTTGCTCAAGCAGGGCATCAACTGCGACTACGACCGTTTGCACGACCTGGCTAATCAGCACGGCGACGTGCGCCGCATGCTGGGCATCAGCGACGTGTTGGGTGCCGAGACGTTCAGCTACCGCACGCTGGCGCGCAACGTCGCGCTGCTGACGCCGGAACTGCTGGCGGCAGTGAACCGCCTGGCGGTGGAGGCGGGCCACGAGCTGGCCGGGTGCCGCCCGGACGAGCCGTTGCAAGCGCGCTGCGATAGCTTCACGGTGGAGACCGACGTGCATTACCCGACGGACGTGAATCTGTTGTGGGACGCGCTGCGCTGCCTGATCCGGGTGCTGGCTTTGGCCTGCGAGCAGTGCGGCCTGGGGGGCTGGCGCCAGAGCGCGCATCTGACATGGAAGGTACGGGGCCTGTTCAACCGGGTGCGATCGTCGAAGCGGCGCAAGAACCAGCCGCAGCGGGTGCAGGACTACGTGCGGCAGGCGCGCCGCATCGCGGAGCGCGCGCAGGAGTCGCTGGAGGAGCTGGCCGGGGCGGGCGCGGATGCGGGGATCCTCAGTGAAATCAAGTACTTCCTGGACCACGCGGAGCGGCAGATCGAGCAGGTGGAGCGGCGCTTGCTGCGAGGCGAGACGATCCCGCAGGAAGCGAAGGTGTTCTCGGTTTTCGAGCCGCACACGCGCTGGTGTGCGAAGGGCAAGGCCGGGCGGCCGGTGGAACTGGGGGTGCCAGTGGGAATCGTGGAAAGCGAGCACGGGTTCGTGCTGCACTACAAGATCATGTGGACGGAACAGGACGTGGAGGTGGCGCAGCCGTTGGTGCAGGAGACGCAAGCGCTGTATCCGGAGCTGGCGGGATGCAGTTTCGACAAGGGCTTCCACAGCCCGGGGAACCGGGCGGAGTTGGACAAGGTACTGGCATTGAACGCGCTGCCGCAGAAGGGGAAGCTGTCGCAGGCGGGGCGGGAGCGGGAGGCGGAGGCAGCCTTCGCGGAGGCGCGGCGGATGCATCCGGCGGTGGAATCTGCGATTCACAACCTGGAGTGCCGGGGATTGGACCGGGTGCGGTCGCGGGGGCCGGAGGGCTTTGCGCGAGCGGTAGGGCTGTCGGTGCTGGCGTTGAACCTGCACCGCATCGGACTGATCCTGCAGCGGCGGGAGCGGGAACGGCTGAAGCGGGCGAGGCAGCGGCGGCTGCGACTGGCGGCGTAGCGGCGGCGAAGCGGCCCGGGAAGTGGAATCGGCAGGCTGCCCAGAGGCAGGAGTGCGCGAGAGGTGCGCAAGGTTTCCGAATCCGGCTTCGAAACCGGCCTTGGGCCGGCCATGCGGGGCCAAACCGGCCTGGAAACGGCACCGGACAACCGCACAGTAACTAGATTTACCTATGCGCCGGAACAGAAAGTGAGGGTTTTGTCACAGACACTAGGTAGATTCATGACGCAACAAATCAAGACCGTGGTGGCGCTGCTACTGGCTTGCGTAGCGTGCTCCGGCGCGGAGCCCGCTCCCCCAGTTCCAGGCGATACCGAGATCGGCCGACTCCTGGTCGAGAGGGTTGACAACGAGAGGCGGAGCCTCGGCATCGTGATCGGCGTCATCGAGCCCGGAGCGCGTCGCGTTGTTAGCTACGGTCGCCTCGCCACTGACAACCCCAAAGAGCCGGATGGTGACACCATTTTCGAGATCGGTTCGATCACCAAGGTATTCACGTCGATTGTCTTGGCCGATCTAGTCGCTCAAGGAACCATCGCACTCGATTCACCGGTCCAGCGTCTACTCGATTCCGAAGTGCGGATACCAACCCGGAACGGCACCGAGATCACGCTGCTCCATCTGGCTACGCACAGCTCCGGATTACCCCGTCTGCCGGACAACCTGGACCCCGCTGACCCGGCAAATCCGTACGCAGACTACACCGTCGCAAAGCTGAATTCATTCCTGTCCTCGCACGAGCTAGCTCGTGATATTGGCGAAATGGTCGAGTACTCGAATCTCGGGGTTGGGCTGCTGGGTCACGCGCTCGCACGCATGGACGGTGCCGATTTCGAAACCCTGGTGTCGACCCGGCTTCTGGAGCCGCTCGGAATGGTCGATACAGCAATTTCGCTGACACCATCTCTCAGGGAGAGGCTGGCCCCGGGACACGACGTAGCGCTCGAACCGGTCGCGAACTGGGACATTCCTGCCTTCGCGGGTGCGGGAGCCTTGCGTTCGTCGGTCAACGATTTGCTCACCTTCGTCGAAGCGAATCTGGGGGTCCGCGACTCGCCGCTGCGCGAGGCGCTGGCGGCGACCCACGTTTCCCGCCGGACGTTCCCCGCCCCGGCTATGGAAATCGGGCTCGGGTGGCTCATCCGGAGCGCGCACCAGCGTGAAATCGTCTGGCACAACGGCGGAACTGGCGGATATCGGTCGTTCGTCGGCTTCGACCTGCAATCCAAGACTGGAGTCGTGGTGCTATCGAACACCGCGCACAGTGTCGATGACCTAGGCTTCCATCTGCTCGACTCGCGCTTCAAACTTGCTCCGCCACCGAAGCAGCGAACAGAAGTTGAGGTCGATCCGGCGGTCTACGCCGACTACGTGGGCCAGTATCAATTGGCCAAGAACGCCGTCATCACCGTCAGCCAAGAGCAGGATCGGCTCTTTATCCAGCTCACGGGGCAGAACAGATTCGAAGTGTTTCCGGAATCGGAGACCCGATTCTTCCTGCGAGTGGTAGAAGCTCAGATCACTTTCGAACGCAACGATCGCGGGACGGTGGATCATCTTATCCTCCATCAGAACGGGCTTGACCAGCGCGCCATCCGGCTTTCCGAGGGAGTTGATTCTGTCGATTACGGCCCGGCTGAGACGATTTCGTTGCCAGAGTCGACGCTACAGCGCTATGTCGGCCGCTACGAGTTGCAGCCTGGGTTCATCATCACCGTGACGCGCGACGAGAGGCAGTTCTCGGCGCAAGCAACAGGCCAGCCGCGCGTCAAGATCTTCGCCTCGTCGGAGACTGAGTTCTTCTACCGTGTCGTCGACGCCCAAATCACGTTTCACACGGAGGACGATGGCGCCGTGACGTCACTGACCCTGCACCAAGCAGGTCGCGACCTGGGAGCCAGGAAGCTGCCGGACTAGAACCCATCCGAACGAATTGAACCCGTCGAAGCTGGCATTGAAACGATGGAGAGACGGTGATGAATGCCCCTATGGCCCGGGGACAAGCCAGTCTGGCGAAAGCGGAATGCGAGACAGCCAAGCGAGAAACGGCTCGGGACCTCCGTTACCGAGTTGTTTCGACGCTCCCCGCGCACGCCAATAGATACGGACGATTCGAAGCCTTGGCCCGAGTTCGTCATTCTGAGATTTTGTGGACCCCTAAGTCCTTATGCACCAATCACTTGATACTTTGCGCACTTCCAGTATGTCACTACAGGATTTTTCGGTAGGCGTCGATTTCAGTCGAGCGGCGTGCGAGTCCGGACACGGTGCAGTTGCAATGGAACGCCGACGGCCCGGGCCAGTGCGGCGGCTTCGGCGTCCGGGCGGGAGTCCTGGCGGCACTCGATGCGCTCCCCGTCGGCGGTGACCAGCGTGGTCGTCAGGCGCATCCAGTTGGCCAGCTTGCAGCGGATCGTCTCCCAGCTGTCGTGGCAGCCGTGCGCGCCCAGACGGCGACGCAGCAGATGCACGGCGTGGTACGCCAGCACGGCGATGAACAGGTGCGCCCGGATGCGGTCCTGTTTGGCGTGCCAGATCGGCCGCAAGCCGATTTCCGACTTCAGGCTGCGGAACGTGGCTTCGATCTCGGTCAGCTGCCAGTAGGTCCGCGCCACCCGCTCCAGGTCCCAGTCCGTGTGGCTGGTGCGCAGCACGTAGGTGCCGGCCCGGGCGTCCTTGCGGGCATGCTGGTCGTTGCGCTCCCAGAGCACGGCCGTCGCCAGCACCGGCTTGGCGGGCTGCTGGCGCTGCCGGCTCGCGGCGCTGGCCTGGCTGGCGGCCGTGCCGCTCTTGTCCGTCGCCCCGGAAGCGTTTCCGGACGCGTTCCCGGAACGGGCTGTTGGCGGCGTGCCCGTCGCGGCCGCGGCCTGCTCGACGCGGATAGCGTATTGTCCGGCAACCCGCTTGTAGCGCTCCTTGAGCCGGCCCAGCCGCTCCACGACCTTGTCGAAGCGCTTCGTGCAGCCCTTCTTCGCGAGCCCCGCGTGCAGCGCCTGCAAGGCGCCCTCGAAACGCTCCCTCTGCTGCGCCAGGATCGCGTCGTCCTTGGCTTGGCGCTCCGCGCTCCACAGGCACAGCTCACTCTCCCCGTCCGCGGTGCGCAGCCGCCAGGCCCGCGCCTCGGTCCCATGGCGGGTGCGGAAGGTCAGCTCGGGATCGTCCGCGGGCGGGTCCTCGCCGCCCCGCCGCACCGTGATCCAGTCGTAGCCCTGCGCGCGCAGCCAGGCGATCGTCTCCTTGGTCGACAGCCCGGCGTCCATGATCACTGTCGGGCGCGGCCCGTCGCCGTACAACTGGCCGAGGCGGGAGATGGCCTTGGCCAGGGTGGCGGGCTCGGAGACATTGCCGGGCAGGATCTCGCTGCGGCAGGGGAACCCGGCGGCGTCGAGGGTCAGCCCGAGGGTGACCAGGGGGCAGTCGTTGCGTTTCTGCTTGGACCTTCCGTGTTGCAGGTCGCTACGGGGCCGTCCGTGGTAGTGGACGTTGGTAAGGTCATAAAAAGCAATGGTTTGGGGGAGGTCGAGGAGGTTGCGTTCACGGCGGAAGAGAGCCGTTTCGAGGGCTTCGCGGTGCTCCCAGAGCAGGTCGCCGATGCGGTAGAGCTTGGACAGGGACAGGGGCGCGCCGGATTCGAGGCCGAGCAGTTCAAGGGCGGCGCTGCGCTGGGTGAGCCAAACGTGGGCCTTGCGCTCGGAGGAGGGCCGCAGCATGCGGGCGAGGACCAGGGCGGCGGCGAGGCGGGCGTCGCGGGAGGAGGCGCCGAGGGCCTGGAGGGTGTCGGTGAAGCGCAGGGAGTCGAGGGCGTGGAGGGCGAGGCGCTCGGCGCCGACCGAGCGGACGAAGCGGTGGTCGAGGGAGTCGAGATGGACGCGGGCGAGGTCGTTGTCGGCTGGGTCGGGCAGGGCGGAGAGGCTGAGGCGCTCGGCGATCTGCTGGGCGGGGCGGAGGAGGCTGGGATCGGGTTCGAGCAGCAGGGACTGGCCGCAGCGGATGGACTCGATCAGTTCGCAGAGAGCGGGCCACTGGGCGGGGGGCACCGCGAACTGGGCGCCGAGGTTGAGCAGGGTGAGTTGGCGGACGGAGTTGCCGGAGCGGACGCTGCGGACGAGGCGGAAGGAGGCGTAGGGCTCGGAGTCGGCGCGGGGGCGGGTGTGGACGCGGCGGATGAACACTGTGCGACCAGCATGGCGCAGTCGGAAGCGAACAGAAGCACAACAGCTAGCCAACAAAACTATTTTATGTCACTACAAAGGGGCGATCAAATTGCAATATAATGTAAAGTCACTGATAGCAAAGGGTTTATCCGTCCGCGGAATTCAAGCATTCTGTCGATTCAGCGAAAAATCGACGGAAATTCGGCTGTTCGTGGGCGGGAGTGTAGAGTCGGGGAGCGACGCGCCAGCTTTAGCGTGAGGGAGTAGCCGTTTGCCCGCCGCTTTCGCGTCGTGCGGGTGCCTCATTCTCTCGCATTGCCACGTTTCCGCTCCCCGCTCACCGAACCCGGCGTGCCGATTTAGGGCACCGGGCTCTCCAGTGGGATCATGCCGCTCGCACACGGGTAGATCCGGCTCCGTCGGGAATGGCGCGTCTGCTAATGCCGTCCGCGTCGCGGGAGTGGCACGCCCCCGACTTCTTCCCGCCGGTCGCCGGACCCGGCGGCAGACCTGTTCACGCCCTGCCGCCAGCGCCTGCCGCCCCGGCTTGCGCTCGTTCCTGCATTCGCTTCCCTTCGCTTTCGCATGCGGTGGTTCCAGCTCTCCCGGACACACAATGCCGGGGTCCTAGGCGGTGCCACTCCCGGCGTCCTTCGCGCTTTCCCTCACCTCTCCTCACCTGAGGTCCCTTCCCTCCGCCAGCGTTACCCGGCCTCTCCGGTAGTACGGACCTCTCCGCCACCCTGCCCGGCCCGGCCTGTCCCTTGCGGGATTCCGGTTTGGCGCGTGCACGCCACCGGCAGGGCTTCCCGTGTTGCTGCTGTCTCCCTCTTGCATGCATGCCACCGTCAATACCCCGGCGGAACTGACCGGTGCTCGCGTCGCTCGCTTCCCGGCCACTGGCAGCCTTCCCCGTTTCGTCGGCGGGTCGGCTTCCGCGTTACCCTTTTCGAGGCCTGCTCAACGTTCACTGCGCGTTGTCGCCTGCACGCTCGCTGAACCGCCCAAGGCGGCCCTTTTCCATCGAAGTGCTTCAGTCCGTGTCGTTACCTCCTCGAACCGCTCCGATTGCTACCGGCTGGAGCGACAGTTGCCGGACGGGATCCGCACCCGCTGAGAAACAGCGCCTTTCCACGGCGCACGACGAACCCGGGTTGGGTGCCTTACGGCGGCATCGTCAAGACGGGAGCGCCCCCGGGGCAAGCCAGCGGATCGACAAGATCATGTGCGGCGCCGAGATTCAAACCCCTCGAACCAGGTCCTACGGACCATCCGCCAGGCGATTCTCGAAGATATGGGCCTGGTCCCGACAACCCACAGCCAAGTCCAGATCGCCGTCCCCATCGATATCTCCGAGTACGGCTTCGTGGGTCCGGCCACTGGTCTTCACAGACCATGAGGGTTCGGATGAGAGCTGCCCGTCATCGTTCAGATAGAGGTGCACGCTGCCTCCGCCCGCGTAGTCCGCAGCGATCATGTCGAGGTCGCCGTCCCGGTCGACATCTCCGAACTCGAACCCGTGAAACGCAGTATCCGGCGAACTGCTCCACACGACTTCCGGCACGCCGCCAGCATCTCGAACAGCCAGCTGCAGGCTCGTTCCGAGCTGATTGCCCCACGGACCCTTGGCACAGAACAATTCCGGTTGGCCATCGCTATCGAGGTCTCGCCAGTAGATCCGCTGGGTCCACGGACTCCCAGAGTCCTCGAAGATCGTCGTCCCATCGTCGAATTCGCCATCCGAGTTCCTAAACAGGACTATCGCGCCTTCCCTGTACGCCGCAACGATGTCCTGATCGCCATCCCTGTCATAGTCAGCGAAGATCGCGCTCTCTGAGTATTCCTCCCGTCCGAGCTTGCGGGAAACCTGCGGGGAAGGTGTTCCGGACTCGTTCTCGAACACAGCAACGCCGTTCACCGGGTCGCCCGCAGCCATGACCATGTCTAGGTCGCCATCTTGATCGAAGTCGCCAAAATCGATCTGATTCGCGTTCGCGATCAACCCCGTCTCCCAGTCGGGAGCCGTTCCGAACTCACCGGACCGATTGAAGTACAACGTGCAATGGCTCTCGTGCGTGCCCGCCAGATCAGTCCAGCCGTCATCGTTAAAATCGAGCACGTCGACATGATCGCAGTCTGTCGTTTCCGAGGATTCCCAGAATGGCTCACGAGCGATTTCGCCATCGCTGTTCCGGTAGGCAACCCAGCGACGCGGATCGGGAGCGCTGGTGACGAAATCAAGATCCCCGTCGCGATCGACATCGATGAACCTAGCGATGCCGTCACCGCCAGAGACTTCCGTGCCGCTGCTCCATATCGGCTGACTCGAGAAGAGGACCTTTTCCTTGTCGACTTCGGCACAACCTGCTTGCAACAAAACCATAGCTGCCGCAAGCAGTGTGGGTGCACTCGGACTCATGCTGGATCTCCTTGGCTGGCCGCAGCCGGGCTGCGGCGCTCGTGGTCCATCGGGCGGCGCACAGGGCTTCCGCCCGCAACTCGACGACGATTGTACTGCGCGTCGGAGCGGAGATCGAGCCGGTTCATGCGCCAACGCACGTGTAGGGAATAGCTAGTACGGAAGCTGAAGCGGAAGCCACTGAGAGCAGACCATCCAGCGAGCCTCGCTGCAAGCGTGACTCGAACTCCCGCGGGGCCTGCCCTCGCTCGGTCCAGCAACCATATATTGGAGTGCGAGGAGGCTCGCTTCAGGCTGCAAACCCCACACTGCAAGCCAAGATTCCCGCGCCAGCCTGTAGGCCACTTAGGCAACGATGCGCGGACAGTCTCCTCGCCGACACCGGCACAAGTTTCGACGCCCGCTCGTCTCCTTAGTCGGTCATCCGTGCTAGTACCGACGCAATCGAACCTTTCAATGTTCCGATCATGCGGCCTCGACATCGGTGCGTGCGAAGTCCTCGCCCTTGAACAGCAGCGGCTCGCCGGTCGCTTCGGCGAGCGCATAGGCGAAGCAGTCTCCGAAGTTCAGCGATGCCGGGTGGTTCCCCTTGCCGAAGCGCCGCCAAGCGCGCCGCGCGGCGATTGCATGTTCGGGCGTGACAGGCACCAACTCAACCGCCGCTTTCTGTAGCAGCACATCAAGCTCGTGTCCCGCCCTTGTTCCACCCCTGCTCTCAACAACCATCGCTGCTTCGAGCAACGCGACCACTGACATCCGACGAGGCCATGCCCGCGGGATCGCATCCTCATAGCGTTTCGAGTCCGACTCGCCGAGCAAGACGGCGAGGATGGCCGACGTATCGATGATCACTTGGGCAGACCCCGCTCGTCATAGAGCAGATTGCCATGCTCCACAGCCGAAGGCCCCGGCCCCAGAAGCCTGGCGCAGCGCTCTCCGACCGCGTGAAGTTCGCGAGCCAAGGAGTCCGCGCCGCGCCGGTGCCGCTCACGCTCCAGGCGTTCGCGCAACGCGACGGTGATCGCGCCGGTCATGGTCTCACCAGTCAACGTCGCCAAATCGCGGGCGAGCAAGCAGGTTTCGTCGTTCTTGATGTTGAGACTCATCACGATCCTCTGGGTAGAACAATGCTCGTCATATCTACCCTACGCCATGCCGCGACTGCGCCCGAGCGGCGGGGGCCGGACCTGACCGGCGCGGACCTTCGCGAGTCCAATCTGGCTGGCAGCCGGCTCGCCGGGGCGCGGCTGGAGGGAGCGAAGCTCGAAGGGGCCAGCCGGGACGGCGCAAAGCTGCCGCAATCGGTGGAGCTGCCCGAGCGGTCCAGGATGCTACCCGGGCTGGAGCGCTAGCGGCTCGACGCGGGCGGGCCCATCGCCCGAACCTTGGCCGCGGTCCGGTAGGATCGCTCGACGCAATCGAGCGAACTCTGCCATTGGACCGTCTTCTGGCCGGCCACCCTGGTGCGGACCTGCTTGTCGCCGCCGAGCAGGTTTCCGTCCGCATCGTAGACCTCGACCTCGGCCAGGCGCTTGCCCAACGGGGCGTACCGCCCCGCGTGAAGCATGCCCGTTGCCTCCCCCAGTGCGAATCGGTGGTCGCAATGGAACGCGCCCGCCGCGTTCTCCTCGCGGTCGACCAAAATCCGGTAGCGGACCAGAGGCAAGCTCTTGTCGACGTCGAATTTCGGATCCAGCAGGGGTGGGTTCTGGAACAGGCCCGGGTACGGGTCGTTGAGGTGCTCCTTCCTGTCTGTCTTGTCGCGGCCGAACATCTCGCGTCCTGTGACGGTTCGGACGTACCCGCACGGAGGCCGTTCCGGACGCTGTCGGGGGCTGCCCGTCCTTCGCAAGGGCGTTATATTGCACTCGTCACGCGGCTTGTGGACCTCGGGAGGGTCGTCCACTCCATGTCGTATTTCACAAAGGGTCTTAGCCATGCCTCAACCTCGCTTGCACCCGACGATCGTTTCCGGTCCCAAACGGATTGCCGGGACGAGTTCCTGGAGTGACTACTTCTGCTCGGACGCCGGCCACAACCTCCTAGCCGCGATGCATCGGAGACAGCCTTGATTGCAGCGCAATCATCGTATAGGCTTGTGCCCGCCGGGCGGTGTGACAATGGCAAGCATCACGATTCGCGATCTGGACGACGAAGTAAAGACCCGTCTTCGGGTTCGCGCCTCCGCCCAGGGCCGGTCGATGGAAGAGGAAGTACGGCTGATCCTGGCCGAGGCAGTTGATCGGGAGACTGTTCCGGCAGGGGGGCTAGGGACGGCGATCCACGAACTGTTCAAGCCCTTCGGTGGTATTGAACTGGAGTTGCCGCCCCGCGAAACGATGCGCGAGCCGCCGCGCTTCGAGTGAGGTGTCGGCGATGGTGGTGATCGATACCACTATCGTTTCAGAGTTGATGCGCGCCGGAGTCCGGGGCAGCCTCCAGCGCCTCCGGGAGGGAAACGTGTCCCATAACGCCAATTGAATCGAATGGGTGCGCCGGGAGCCCCTTGCGGGCGTGGCGGGATAGTGGAGCGCACCGCCGGGTGCGGCAAGCTATCATGAACGGCATGCCGGGCGGCTATTGGCCTGAATCGCCGTACTTGAAGGCCCTGCTCATCCTTCTCGTTATCAGTCCGTTTGCATTGCTGCATTGGATTCCCTGGTATCTGGCCGCGCTCCCAGCGGCATCCTGTTTGTCTGGTTGGCTGGGCCGGGTCCTCCTGCTGCTCGATGACGATCAGCAGCCGGGGGCGGCGACGTCGATCAGAATGCCCCGCCGCGGGGCGGAAACGGGCCCATCCCGGCGTTCTAGGGATTCTGCGGGTATTGCCCCCCCCCGCACCCATCCAAACGGCTAACACCAAGCCATTTCGCACGGATCCGCGGCGCTAGGAGCCTCATAGACGGGTCTTGTGGCCGCCGCGGAATCGTAGAACACCCATGCGCTCGGCCTCCCCGGGCGTGTACTCGCCCGGGAACACCAGCTAGGCTCGCTTTGAGCCTAGCGGCCCGAGCACTGGCAGGGAGAAGGGAATGATCGGACACGGAAGAGAGCGTGAACCAGGCTCCTGACCGCGTACTTGCGTGTCAGCGAAACAGCCCGCGGCTGGCAGTGCCGCTATCTCGGGAATTCGCCCGACGTCCGCGCAAGTTCCCGGTTTGCCCGCCGCTTGGCCAGTGCCTTGTTCAGCGTCGCAAGGATGACCAGGTAGCACGCCCAACGAACCAGTGGATCGAAAGACTCGTAGAGAAACGAAAGCACAACGATTACCGTAAAGATCACCACTACGAACGTAAAGATGCTCCTAGACGTCTTAACCGTCATGTTTCCATCCTCAGTCTGCGGACCTTCTTGACCTGCTGCTTCCTCTCAACCGTCACGCATTCATTCGGTACTGCATACCCGGCAAGACAACCCCGAACCGCTAGTCCCCTCTTATCGGCCATTAGATTGGAGATTAGCCGATTCAGCAGACGGAAGCTGCGAGGGCTCTCTGGCAGGGCTGTGGCGCGCTTCGACGTCCGGCAGCCTTCGGAGGCGTCGAAATAGCCGCCGCCCCGCTACACCCGGGACGAGCTCGATCGAGGACCCCGGGGATCCGTCACAGTCCCGCGCGGGTAAGGACCGTACCAGTCCTGCACCCACTCCCGCACGTTCCCGAGCATGTCGTGCAGCCCCCACGCATTCGGCGCCTTCTGGCCTGTACGGCTTGTGGACATTGCAGAGCTTGAACCGCTCCCGTTCGTCTGCAGGGTCCTGCGCGGCATCCGGGGCCAACGGCACTACGGGGAAGAGGACAGCTAAGGCCCGATGCATGGGGACAGGCTCCTGTAGAGTCGGGGAGCGACGCGCGCACCTTAGCAAAAGGCAGTAGCTGTTTTGGGGTTGTTCCTACGGCTTTCGCCATCGGTAGGTGCCTCACTGACCCTCGTGCCTAGCCACGTTTCCGCTCCCCGCTCACCGAACCCAGCGTGCCGATTTCCGGCACTGGGCTCTCCAGTGGGATCATGCCGCTCGCCCACGGGTAGATCCGGCTCCGACGGGAATGGCGCGTCCGGTGATACCGTCCGCGTCGCGGGAGTCGCACGCCCCCGGCCTCTTCCCGGCGGTCGCCGCACCCGGCGGCAGGCCTGTTCACGCCCTGCCGCCTGCGTCTGCGGTCCGGCTTGCGCTCGTTCCTACATTCGCTTCCCTTCGCTTTCGCATGCGGTGGTTCCAGCCCTCTCGAACGCAATGCCGGGGTCCTAGGCGATGCCACTCCCGGTGTCCTTCGCGCTTTCACTCACCTCTCCTCACCTGCGGTCCCTTCCCTCCGCCGGCGTTACCCGGCCTCTCCGGTAGTACGGACCTCTCCGCCACCCTGCCCGGCCCGGCCTGTCCCTTGCGGGATTCCGGTTTGGCGCGTGCACGCCACCGGCAGGGCTTCCCGTGTTGCTGTTCCCTTCCTCTTCCATGCGTGCCAGCGCCAATACCCCGGCGGAGACGACCGGTGCTTGTGTCGCTCGCTTCCCGGTCGCTGGCAGCCTTCCCCGATACAACGGCGGGTCAGCCTCCGCATCATGCTTTTCGAGGCCTGCTCGGCGTTTACTCGCGTTCTCGCCCGCATGGTCGCTGAACCGCCTAACGCGGCCCTTTGACGCCAGAGTGCTTCAGTCCATTTCGTTGCCTCCACGAACCGCCCTGGCTGCTACCAACCGGAGCGACAGTTGTTGCGCGGGGTTCGCACCCGCTAGAAGAAAACGCCTTTCCACGGCGCACGTTGTATCCAACATTTCTCCACTGCTAAGTTTCTCCCCGGCCAGCGCTACTCTGCCTGTTTTCCCGCCTCTTTAGCCGCCACACGTTCAGACTGGCAGCGACCACCGGGAGTGCCAGGAGCACCAGCCACTCCTTCACTGGAGCGAGAAACTCGATGCGACGGGACAATATTGCGATCGCTGAAAAAATCAACGCGGTGATCGCTACGGTCCGGGAGCCTGCTTGTAGAGAGCGTGTTATTAGTGTCCCTTCCGGGGATGGTGAGTACTTCGAACAGCAAGGGACCCACTCGTGGGCAGCATTGGCGTTCTCGAGAAGCGGGCAAGATGCCGGGAAAGCAGGAGGAGTGGATGGAGCTGCTCGCATTTGTTCAGCCTTCGCGCTGGTTCTGAAAGGCGCATTGTACGACCCCTGATCGTTTTGTCAATATTTATTTACAATAGCCCCTGCAGGGAGAGGGGGCTACAGGGACGGACCGTTGACCGTGGGATTCCAAGGTCTCTGTTCCGGATTTGCTAACTGGTGCGGCGGACGGCGCTTTCAATCGAGGTCAGCCCAGAGGACAATTCGGACAGGGTTGGCCTCTGCGCCAGCACAAGACGCGAGTGGCCCCGGATATCGCGGAGACAGTCTCCGCGTCGACGTTGAAAGTGAGTCGGGCCGCGATCAAGGCCGAGGCCTACGGAGAGGCGCAGTTGCCAAGTACTACGCCGCTCCAACCGCCTGCAGACCCACGTGGCCTTGACCCTACCGGGCAGGCACCGCCAGCGCTTCGGCAGGCCTTTGTCCAACCTGCCTTCTCGCGCGGCATCCAGTCACAGCCCCAGCGCGGCATGGGACCCGAGGCGGACCAGCCGCAGTGTGCCGGCGTCGGGCTTCTGGTAGATCAGCACTAGGTCCGGCCTCACATGGCAGTCGCGGTGATCGGCCCACTCGCCGCTCAGCGCATGGTCGTGGTGCCGGTGCTCGAGTGGTGCATCCTGGGCCAACGCTTCGACGACCGGCACCAGGCTGGCATCGAGAGACGCCCGCTGCCGCCCGCGGGACTCGCGCTTGTAATCGCGCTTGAACTGGTTGGTGCGCTCAATCGCCCGCATGCAGATCGTCGAGCAGCGCCTGCACGCTGCCGAATCGGGGCAGGTTGCCCTTTCGGGCTTCCTTCATCGCCTCGATGGTGACCGCGTTGGGAATCAGTGGAGCGAACGGAAGGGCCTTCTCCTGCGCCACCTTGGTCAGCAGCAGTCGCACGGCGTCGGAAAGGGTCAGGCCCATGGCGGCCAGCACGGTGGCCGCTTCTTCCTTGACGGCCCCATTGATGCGGGCTTGGACGAGTTGATTCGCAGCCATGAGCGTTTTCCTCCTTATTGTATGACATTATCATGCATCTGTCCGCCACTCTTCCTGTAAAACGCGAACGGCCGCGTAACCAATGCAGACTCATGTTGGGCAACACCTCGATCAGCAGGAGGCCCTGCGACAGCCTTCGGCAGTGGTATCCGTGTCGGCTCTGTGCACTTGATCGCTGCAAGTGCTTCAGTTCCCAAGGTACGCCCGCTCGGCCTTTCGCCCCTCCGCTCTCTCCCGCACGGACCTGGAACCGGACGGTCGAATGAGAATTCAACGAGAAAACGCGGACGGTGAAACAGCTGTGGATTTCTCAACAACCGGCGGTTGACCGCCTGACGACCTTCGCAATGGGCGAAGCGGATGTGATGCCGCAAACTGGTAATGTCCTTCTCTTCTAAGGCAGCAGGGCGATAGTGACGGACCTGTCGCTGACCTAGGAGGAGGTTCTCGCACCCGGGGGCTCCACGGATCAAGGCACCCGTATTCGCGAGTTCACCCGCACTAGTCCATCCGCGATCGTCAGGGACATCGACACCTACGACCAGCGCGAGAACCAAGCCCGGTGGGGAATCTATGGCGGGGCCAGGATCGGCCAAGTCGGAAGCCACCTGGCGAAATGACGATCACGACCTAACTGCGGGTCGCCCTGAGTTCAAGGGTGTCTTGAAGCTTAGCGAATCGAACGCCCCGAAGCGGCCCGTCTCTCTCAGATCAGCAGAACTCCGAGTCCCGACAGATGGATTCTAGCCACGGACAGCAACCTTGTCGGAACGCCGGCAAGCCAACGGCGTCTTCATCTTCCGAACAACCTTAACCATTGAAAAATGGTGCGGAGAGGGGGACTCGAACCCCCAAGGGATTGCTCCCACTAGCACCTCAAGCTAGCGCGTCTGCCAAATTCCGCCACCTCCGCATGCCTAATTCCAAATCGCCTAATCGCAGGCGGGAGCCGTGGGCCGCGACTCGCCCTCTATTCCTGAGTTTCCCCTTCAGCCTCGGACGGGGCGCTCACGGGAGCGGCCGGAGCCGGAACATCCGGAGTCGCTGGCTCGGCCTCTTCTTCAAGAGCAATGCCACTGCGATCAATCACCGACTGACCAACGATCCTGCGTCCTTGCATGATTCCCAGCGTGATCGACGTCAACATGAACAATACGGCGGCGGTGGTCGTGGCCTTCGAGAGAACCGTCGCCGCACCCCTCGGGCCGAAGGCCGTCTGGGATCCCATCCCGCCGAAGGCACCCGCCAAGTCGGCGGCCTTCCCGCTCTGCAGGAGCACGACGATGATGAGGAAGAAACTCACCACCACGTGCAGGATTGTTAGCAGAATCACCATGTTGTTCTTCCATTATGCCCGGACGGCGCTATTCATGTCCGCACGAGCGCAGCGAACGATTCCGGATCCAAGCTAGCGCCCCCGACCAGCCCTCCGTCGATATTGTCGCAAGCGAGCAGCTCAGTGAAGTTGGAAGGCTTGACGCTGCCCCCGTACAAGATGCGCACGGCAGCTGCCGCTGACGCTCCGAAACGCCCTTCCGCCAGCGACCGCAGCAACTCATGGGAGGATTCGGCGATCTCGGGAATTGCAGTGCGGCCCGTCCCAATCGCCCAGACCGGCTCGTAAGCCAAGATCAGCTGCTCGAACTGCGTTGTTTCCAGTTGGCCCACGCCGGCTGTGAACTGCTCTCTCAGCACAGCTTCAGTGTTGCCGGCCTCGCGCTGGGCGAGTGTCTCTCCAACGCAAACGATTGGAGTCAGGCCTGACTCCAGGGCGGCCAGAGTCCGCAAATGCACGGTACCGTCTGTCTCGCCGAAGTACTGTCGCCGCTCGCTGTGGCCGATGATCACGTGAGTGCAGCCGATCGCAGTCAGCATGCTCGCCGAAACTTCCCCCGTGTACGCACCGCGCGATTCCCAGTGCAGGTTCTGCGCACTGATCCGGATATTGGTGGCGCTGGCAGCGTCCACGGCGGCCGAAAGTGCAGGAAACGCCGGCGCGATGATGATCTCGCGATCGGTAGCGCCTTCCGCAACAGGCCTGAGTTCGTCCACAAACGCCTGCGCCTCAGCGGCGGTCTTGTGCATTTTCCAGTTCCCGGCGATGACAGGTGTGCGCACAGTTCCTCCTAATGCAACTGCAAACTAGGGAGCCCGCCGTCCCGCAACGGATGTCCGGCGGAACCTTCAGGATAGTACAACGCGTCCGTTGGGACTTCGATCCCCGAATGCCCAAATGCGCCGGTCCAAGCAACCACGACAAGAGACCAGTCGCCTCACAGCCTTGCACTCGGGATCGCTCGCCGGCAGCATGGGCACGAGGCGCAACTCCTCGCCCCTTGGGGCAACCGCGTCACCGGCAGACTGACCATCTGTGTGCCGACGCGGTCGAGCAGGCACTCAAGGAGCGGGGAAAACAGGAGCTTGCACCAGTACTAAGCACGCTGCGCGGGATAAGAATTGGCAAGGTAGGGCCTCCGACCAGCGCATCGCTGTGAAAGCAGCGTGCGGGGTCGATGACCTCACGAGATCTAGCGGCTGCACCTGACGAGACAGGCCACTGCAATCGACCTTCCTGCAATGTTATGTTGATCACTATGAGCCCGGACACGCCCCACGGAAACGGACCAGGCTTCAAGCGCTACTGGAGTTCCGACCTCCTGTCGGGATTTCTCGTGTTCCTCATCGCGCTGCCTCTGTGCCTAGGGATTTCGCTTGCTTGCGGATACCCCGCAATTGCCGGCATTTTCACCGCAATCATCGGCGGGGTCGTGGGCACGTTCTTCAGTAACTCGGAGCTGACCATCAAGGGCCCGGCTGCCGGGCTTATCGTCATCGCAATCGGCTGTGTGACGGACTTCGGATTCACTGCCGGACGCGATCCCGCGGCGGACCTGCAGGCGTATCGCCTAGCGCTCGGAGTGGGAGTTGCCGCCGGCGCGATTCAGATTCTGTTCGGCGTTTTTCGGTCGGGGATCCTGGGCGAATTCTTTCCCAGCGCGGCTGTGCACGGTTTGCTGGCATCCATCGGCGTGATCATTTTCGCCAAGCAGCTGCCGGTGACCCTTGGACAGGGATCGGAGGGCACGCCCCTGGAACTGCTGGCAGGGATCCCGGGGTTCATCGCGGAAATGCACCCGCAGGTAGGCGTAATCGGAATCATCAGCCTGGTCGTGATGTTCGGCTATCCGCTGCTCAAGGTTCCCGGTCTCAGGGCAATTCCGGCGCCGCTCGTGGTTTTGCTGATCACCGTCCCGTTGGGGCTGCACTACGGGCTCGGTCCCGAGTTTCTCGTCTCCGTGCCCCAGAACATGTTCGGGGCCCTGACATTTCCCGACTTCTCGGGCATTGCGACCGCGACCGGGTTCAAGTACATCGTCCTGTTCGCGTTGATCGGGAGCCTCGAATCGTTGCTGAGCGCCAAGGCGGTGGACGAGATCGATCCCCACCGCAGAAAGACGAACTACGACGGCGACCTGCTGGCGATCGGCGTGGGCAACACCGCTGCCGCCTTCGTGGGCGGTCTGCCGATGATCTCGGAAATCGTGCGCAGCAAGGCCAATATTGACAACGGCGCGAAGACCCGCTTCGCAAACATGTACCACGGGCTGTTCCTGCTGGTTTTCGTGGCGCTGGCACCTGCACTGATCAACCAGATCCCCTTGGCCGCCCTCGGCGCGATGCTCGTTTACACAGGCTTCCGTCTGGCATCGCCGAAGGAGTTCCTGCACATGTACCGCGTGGGCCGCGAACAGCTCGTGATCTTCGTAGCCACAATCGTTGGTGTTCTGGCGACGGACCTGCTTGTCGGCATTGGCATCGGGATCCTGGTCAAGGCGCTGATCCATCTCGTGAACGGAGCGCCTCTCGCATCCCTGTTCCGACTTCGCGTTGAAGTGGACACGGCCGGCGACGGGTCCACCGTCACCGTGAAGGACTCGGCGGTGTTCTCCACGTGGATCGGCCTGAAGAGGCGGCTCGAAGGGCTCAAGGGCGAGACTCCTCTAACTGTCGACCTGTCCGCGACGGCTCTGGTGGACCACACGGTGATGGACCGCCTTGCGGAAATGAGGAAGGAATTCCAGGAGGACGGGGCGAGCCTGGAAATCCGAGGACTCGATCGGCATAGCGCAGTGTCCGACGAACCGACCGCGGCGCGTGTGAGAAAGTCCTGAGTCATCCGACAGGTACGTTTTCAATGGGTCCTGAGGAGCAAAAGGCGCTTCGCGCGCAGGTCGACGAAGCCGGGCGGCCCGCCGCCCAGATCTGGCCTCTTAAGACTTTCGCGTATCGGAATCCGGTCCGAGGCTACGAGAACCTGCCATTCGCCGAAGCGGTGCGGGAAGCGGCCAACCTCACCGGGGGACGCGGCTTCCTTTCGAATGGCGAGTATCGGGATCTCCGACGCCAGGGGAGGATCAAGGACGAGCATCTGCGTCGCGCCCTGGATCGAGCGTGCCCGCCCAGCCAGTCCGAGCCGGTGCGAGTCGACGACCGGTCAGTCGGGTCGGACGAAGTCCTTTGGATCCACCTAACAGAGGGCGTCGAGGTCCCCGGGAAGTCGGTCCTTGAGTGGCAGGCCAGGACTGCAGGGCGGTGGGACCTCCTTGCAGCTTCGACAGCAGTGTGCGAGTCCTTGAGCCCGGACTCGACCGGGCCGGCCGCCGCGGTGGACTTGCCGCGCTGGCGGACGCTCAGCGACTGGCTGGGAACCCTGGGGGCTGCGTCGGTCGTGGAGTCGATCAACGAGCAGATGATCAAGTGGTTGTCGGCTTTCTTGGACGAGGGGATGGCAGGATGGGAGATGCCATCCCGTTCGCGAGGCTTCTATCGCAGCTGGAGGGAACTTGCGCAAAGGGACCGCTCCGGCCGATTCCTCGGAATCCGGAGTTTCGCTGCGAAAGTTAGAGTTCTCCCGGATTCGCCCGAGGAGGCGCTAGCGCTCGGCCTGGTCCGCCTGGAAATCCCGCGTGAGCGCTGGGGTGCTTACCAGGCGCGCATGGCGGCACAGCTCCCGGGGTGGGCAGGCTTCATACGGTGGCGCAGCGAGAACCCCCAGTACCCCGGTCAGCGCGACCACCCTGTCGATCTGGTGGAGTACCTCGCCGTGCGGCTGTTCTACGAGGCCGAGCTTGTCGAAGCAACTTGCCGACGGGACCTCGGCGTGCCCGGAACTTTTTCCGGGCTCATGGCTCACGCGCGGAAGCGCTCGGGGGATCTCGCGGCAGACGAGGATCCGGGAACAGCATCGAGCCGGCTCTATCTGCTCGCCGTCCGGCTCGGGCTGACGGCTCGGCAGATTCGAGCGCTGTCCCCAGAAGGGGCGCAGGTGCTGCTGCAGTGGCTCGATAGACTTCCGGGGGAAATGCACGGGCCGGTCTGGCTGGCGGCATACGAGGACTCCTATGCAGAACGGATTCTTGGGAGGATCACGGATCACTGCAGGGAAGGCGGAGCATCCGGCGAGAGGTCGCGAGCGCAGCTGATGTTCTGCATCGACGCTCGCTCGGAGCCCTTGCGGCGACACATCGAGGCGCGGGGACCATACGAGACATTCGGCTATGCGGGATTCTTCGGCATTCCCATCAGCCATCAGGAATTCGACGGCCACGACCCGCTCGCACTGTGCCCAGTGCTGCTCAAGCCGGGGCGCACGGTTGACGAGGAGCCGCGGCCCGGAGAGGAAGGGCCGCTGGAGCGATACGCCTCGGGAACGCGGTGGCGGCGTCTGGGAGACGACCTCTTTCACGACCTCAAGCAGAATCCGATCGGATCATTCATGCTGGTCGACGCGCTGGGTCTCCTGTTTAGCATCGGCCTAGCTGGCAAGACGCTGATCCACCGCCCGTATGCAAGAGTGCGAGCCTGGATTCGGGACCGCTTCCGAAGTGAGCTGAAGACGCACTTGCCCATGGACAGGGTCGAGATCACGCCCCGGGGTCCGGCGGGCTTCACGATCGAGGAGCGCGCAACATTCGTCGCGAACGGGTTGCGAATGATCGGGCTGACACAGGGGCTCGCCCGCCTGGTGGTCGTCTGCGGACACGGGGCTGCATCGGACAACAACCCATATGCGGCCGCCTACAACTGCGGTGCCTGCGGTGGGGCGCACGGCGATCCGAACGCCCGCGTTTTCGCTGCGATGGCGAACGATCCCCAAGTGCGGCGGGAGATCGAGGCGCAAGGCCTGACAATACCCGGCGATGTGTGGTTCGTCGCTGGCAAACACGATACAACCACGGATCTAATCAGATTCTACGACCTCGAAGACGTGCCGCCAAGCCACGAGCAGGACCTGCGCAGGCTGGACGCGGACTTGGTCGCGGCGGGCGCGGTCCAAGCCCAGGAGCGCCTTGTCAAGCTCCCGGGTGCTCCGAAGGGCCTCAAGCCCGAACAGGCGGCGCTGCATGCGCTGGGCCGGAGCGCCGACTGGGCAAATCCCCGGCCCGAATGGGGCCTATCGAGCAACGCGGCATTCCTGATCGGAAGGCGTGAGCTAACCAAGGGGCTGGACTTGGAATCGAGGGTGTTCCTGCATTCCTACGACCCGTCGTCCGACAGCGACGGCGGAATTCTCGAGCGAATCATGACCGCTCCCTTGATCGTTGGCGAGTGGATTAACATGGAGTACTACTTTTCCTCCGTGGATCCTTGGGTCTACGGAAGCGGCAGCAAGGTGATCCACAACGTTGTCGGTGGGGTGGGCGTCATGCTTGGGAGCCAAGGGGACCTACAAGGCGGCTTGCCGGTGCAAGGCGTCGCGGACGGCGCGCGACGGTATCACGAGCCGATGCGTCTGCTTGCGATCATCGAGGCGCCGACGGACAGGATTTCCCGAATTATCCGGAAGCACGACCTGCTGCAGGCCCTGTTCCACAACCAATGGGTGAATCTTGTGGCGTACGACCCCGAATCAAACGAGTTCCATCGCTACAGTCCCGACGCGACCTGGGGCGCAATTGCCCTGCAACAGCCCGCCTAGATCCATGCGCAACCGATATTCAAGACGGCTTGTCTTCTGGACTCTGCTTCTGTTCGTTCTCTGGCTGCTGCTGTCGGAGAGCTTCAGGCCAGCCCACATGGCAGTGGGCCTGGCGAGCGCCCTGATCGTCGCCCTGCTCTGCACAGACCCAACCGTGTCGAGGACGCACACGGTTCGCTGGGCACGTGCGTTGATTTTCTTTCCGTGGCTCTTCAGCAGAATCCTGCTGAGCGGCCTGCATCTTTCCTATCTGATTCTTCACCCCCGCCTGCCGATCAAGCCGCAGGTATTCCGCCATCGGGTCCGGCTGGGCAACGACGAGGCGGTGACGCTGATGGGCAACTCCATCACGCTCACCCCGGGCACGGTGACAGTCCAGGCAAGCCCCGAGGAACTCCTCGTGCATGCGATGGACGACGAGTCGACGCTGGACGTTACGAGCGGCCGCCTGGAACGGAAAGTTGCGTCTGTATTCGGTCCCGGAGGCGAGCAGGAATGAGCCTGCTACTGGTCCAAGACCTGATCGCGGTCCTGATCGCGATGTATCTCTACCGGGTTATCCGGGGACCGACACTCTACGACCGCGTTCTGGGATTGAACGGGATATCCACCAAGGCGATCATTCTCCTGATCGTCATGGGCACCGTCTACGAGCGAGTTGACATGTTCGTCGACATCTCGACAGGCTACGCGCTGCTTAATCTGGTCGGCGCGCTAGCCATCGCGAAGTACCTGGAGCAGAGGGGGGAGTCATAGATGTCGGTGCTCGTGACCACGCTGATCGCGCTCGGCCTGTTCTTCCTCGTCGTGGCGGCCGTCGGGATGGTGCGCTTGCCGGATGTCTTCGCGCGCTCTCATGCGGTGGCGCTGACTGACTCGCTAGGCGCGTTCTTCCTGCTTACCGGACTCGCCGTCTATCACGGATTCAGCGCCAACACCCTCCGGATCCTGGTGGTGCTGGCACTGCTGTACCTTGTGAACCCGGTCATCTCTCACACTACGGTTCGGGCGGCTCTGCGCGCAGGGGAGAAGCCGGTCGGGGAGGACAGACGTTGACATACTCCTTCGAACTGCCTTTGCTCGTGCTGCTGATCCTGACGGCAGGTGGCGCGATCATCGTCAAGGATCTAATCAGCGCCGTCCTCCTGCTGGGATCGTACAGCTTCTTCCTGGCGCTGATCTGGGCCTGGCTGGGAGCGGCGGACGTGGCGTTCGTCGAGGCCGTCGTGGGTGCCGGGCTGGCGACGGTGTTCTTTCTTCTGACACTGTTTCGTACGGCTCCCGAGGACACTCGAATCAAACGGCCCAAGCCCCCGGTTGTCGCGATCTTCGCATTGCCCCTGCTCGGCTTCGTGTTGCTGTACGCCGCGAACGACCTGCCGAGCTTCGGCGACCCCGGCTCGCCGGCCAGCACTCACGTCTCGCCGTACTATCTCGAAAACAGTCTCCGCGACACCCAGACCCCTAACGTCGTCACGTCCGTTCTGATGGACTACCGGGCCCTGGACACGCTCATTGAGACAATCGTGGTCTTTACCTCGGGAATCGCTTGCTGGCTGCTGCTCGGGAGGGGCCAAGAATGATCGGGGCGCCATTCGACAGCCTGATCGTCCGGCGCATGGGCTCGCTGCTGATTCCGCTGGTTCAGATTTTTGCCCTGTACGTGCTCTTCTTCGGACAGTACGGTCCTGGCGGCGGCTTCGTTGCGGGCGTGATGATTTCGGCCAGCCTCGTCCTGGGCCTGCTCGTCTTCGGTGAAAACGGCCGGTCTGCGAGGAGGGCAAGGAGCCTGCTCTCGGGCGATGGCGTCGGCCTGCTCGTTTTTGTCGCGGTCGGGGGTCTGTGCCTGATTGGCGGTGGCCAGTACCTCGACTACTCGCACGCGCCCATACCCGGCCTCTCGGATGCGAGCCGGCGATTCGCCGGAATCCTACTGACCCAGGTCGGGGTCGCGCTTGATGTCGCCGTCGCAGCGATCTCGATCGTCTTCAGCCTCTCGCGCAGCGGGGAGGGGGGGGCATCCGATGCCTGAGTTTATCGACGCGGCGATGCACCGGCCGAACCTCGTTGCCTTCGTGCTGCTCCTGCTCTGGGGCCTCTACATCACAATCACCCACCACAATCTGGTGAAGAAGCTGATCGGGCTTTATATCGTCCAGACCAGCGTGATCTTCTTCCTCGTCACGACCGGCGCGAAGGACGGCGCGACCGTGCCCGTGATCCTGAGCGCGACGGGTCCCTTCGATGCCGCAATGTACGTCAATCCGCTCCCGCAAGTTCTGACGCTGACAGCGATCGTGGTCCAGATCGCGACCCTCGGCGTCTCCCTAGGCTTGGTCTCCAGAATCTACCGCAAGTTCGGAAGCTTGGACGAGGACGAGATCTTGAAGAAACTGGGATGACCGAACACCTTCCAGCGCTGGTCTTCCTCGCCCCGCTGACCACGGCGATCTCCATGCCACTGGCCGGTCACCGGTCCAAGGCAATCTGCCGTCCCTTGGCTTTGGGAGCGACAGCTGGGATGGCCGCTCTATCGATAGCAAGCCTCTGGGTCGTGATTTCCCGCGGCCCGATCCGGTACTCGTTCGGCGGCTGGCTGCCTCCTGTCGGAATCGAATGGCTTGCGGACTCTGTAGCGGCGATCATGGTTTGCGGCGTGAGCGCGCTCGGCGTGCTTTGCCTGCTGTACGGGGGGGCAATCGATGAGCGCACCCGCGACGAGCATCCGATTCCGTACTACACACTCGTACTGCTGCTGGTTGCCGGGCTGACCGGCGCAATCTACGCCGGGGACTTGTTCAACATCTTCGTCTTCCTCGAGGTTGTGTCCCTCTCTGCGTACGCGCTGGTGGCGGTACCGGGGGGCCGGGCGCTGGTATCGGCGTTTCGGTACCTCCTCATGGGGGCGCTTGGCACGGCGTTCTACTTGCTGGGCGTTGGCTATTTCTATACCGCGACGGGTTCACTGAACATCGCCGATCTCGCCCAGCAAATGCCCGGATTGCTTGGATCCAAAGCGGTCATGGGCGGTCTGATCTTCATGTTCGTAGGCCTCGCGATCAAGATGGCGCTCATGCCACTGCACGGCTGGCTTCCGGACGCCTACAGCGACGCGCCGACGGCAGCTGTGCCGCTGCTGGCCGGACTCGTCACGAAGATTGCGCTGCTGGTCTGGGTCAGAATCCTCTATTGGGTGATGGCCGCTGAAGGGCCAGGAGTCGCGGGCATCTTCGCCATCGTTTCCACCATAGGGATCCTGGCATCCGTCGGGGGGGCGTGCGTTGCGCTGGGCCAGCGCGACTTGAAGCGCATGTTCGCCTACGGAGGGATCTCGCATGTCGGTCTGGTGCTGATCGGAATCGGCCAGGCCAATCAGACCGGACTGACCGGGGCCCTGTACTACCTGCTCAACGATGCGGTGATGCAGTGCACGCTGTTCGTGCTTGCCGGCATCCTCGCCCAGCGGTACGGCATCCTCTCGCTGGACGACGCCGGGCGAGCGCGCATTCGAGACCCGTGGGCGATCGGGACGTTCGTCGTCGTGGCTCTCGGGATGATCGGACTTCCCCCTACCGGAGGATTCTTCGGTAAGCTGCGCATCCTCCTCGGCGCGCTTGAGGCCGAAAACTACTTGGCGGCAGGAGCCGTTGTCGTGACCACTTTGGTGACGCTCGGATATTTCGCGCAGGTTCTGGAGCGACTGGTCCGGAGCGGCGACGGAAACGCCGAGGCGGACGGCACGGCCACGCCATGGGCGCTGCGTGCGAGCATGGCCGCGCTTGCCGCGGCCATGCTCGGGCTGGGTCTGTGGAACGATCAGATCGTCAAGGCTCTGATGGACGCGACGGGAGGTCTGACCCTATGACCTGCACGCACGGCATGCCATCCACTGGAAGCGAGTCTCGGTAGCATGTCCGCTTACGCGCTGATTCCCGCTCTTCCTTTCGCGGCGGCTCTGGTCCTGGCCCTCGGCGGGCGGAGCTTCGCTGAGAAGAGCCACCGAGTCGGGATCGCGGCCGTGGCCGGCTCGTTCGGCCTTTCCCTGGCAGCGCTTGCCGAAGTCGCCCGCAACGGTCCGATTTCCGTCCAGCTCTACCGCTTGCTCGACGTGGGTGATCTCGTGGTCGATGTCGGCCTCTACGCGGACCAGCTCGCGGTGCTTATCCTGCCTCTGGTCACGGGCGTCAGCTTCGTCGTGCACGTTTACTCTTCCCGGTACATGACCGGCGACCCCCGATACCGGCGGTTCTTCGCTCTGATAGCGCTGTTTACATCCGCCATGACGATGCTCGTCATGAGCAATAACCTGCTCGTGACCTACATGTGCTGGGAAATCATGGGGATCTGCTCCTACCTGCTGATCTCCCACTGGGCAGCGAGGCCGGAGGCCGGCCGGGCCGCGACGAAGGCGTTTCTTGTCAACGCCGTCGCCGATGTCGGCCTAGGTTTCGGGGTGGTCCTGACGTTCGCGACCTACGGGACGCTGGACATCCAGGAAATCATTTCCCGGGTGTCCAGCATGGACGGCCAGACCCTCGGGCTGCTTGGATTCGAGATCAAGAAGAACACATTGATCGCCCTTTGCCTGCTAAGTGGGGCGGCGGGCAAGTCTGCCCAGGTTCCAATGCACGTATGGCTGCCGTTCGCCATGGAGGCGCCGACGCCGGTCTCGGCGCTGATCCATGCCGCGACGATGGTCAACGCCGGGCCGTTCCTGCTGGTGAGGTTCAGCCCTCTGCTCTTGCTGTCGCCGACGGCGATGGTGGCGGTCGCCGTCGTGGGCGGGGTCACCGCGCTCTACGGGGCGCTGGTTGCCCTCACCCAGAGCGACATCAAGAAGCTGCTAGCCTACTCGACGATCAGCCAGATTGGCTTCATGATCTTTGCCTGTGGCGTCGGTGCGTTCAGTGCCGCCATCTTCCATCTGCTGGCACACGGATTCCTGAAGGGATTCCTGTTCCTTGCTAGCGGGGACGCGCTCAAGGCGACCGGCGGGCACGGCCACGGGAACGGCGCGGCAAGTGGAGAGCGTCTCCGGCCCCTGGCACTGGGAGCGCTGGTGCTTGCCTGCATCCCGCCGTTGGTTCTGTTCTCCGGTCCCTACGAGCAAATCTGGATCGCTCAGCAGGTCCTGTCGGCGCGCGTCGCATTCTGGGTGATCGCGCTGGCGACAGTCTTCCTGACCGCGCTGTACGTGTTTCGCGGCGTTGTTTCGCTTTTCGGCCAAGCCGTCGGCGGGTCCGTCAGTGCCCGGCCCAAGCTCCTTTCGGTGGCCCATGTGCCGGGCCTGGCCGCCTTGGCCGTCGCCGGGGGCGTGCTGCTCGCAGGCGTGTGGTCCCGGTTCAGCGACTTCTTGGGACCTGCGCTTCCCACCGGACCGGGGACCGCGCTGCCGGCCGGGCTCTCGGTTGCGCTGGGCGCTTCTTTGGCAGCGGCTGTTGGCGGCTGGGGATTCGCGTATTACCGCCACCTGAGGCCCGCCACGGTGCCTCTCGCAAGCCGCGGTTGGGCCAAGACTGCGTATGTCCTCCTGCTGAACAAGCTGTATTTCGACGAGATCCACCGCGCTGTCGCGGTCGATCCGACGCTGCGGTTCTCGAGATGGCTGTGGAGTGACTTCGATCTGCGCCTGATCGACCGAGCGGTGCACGGAATCGCAAGGCTGGTGCGCGGGTGCTCCGGATGGCTGGAACGGACTGCCGAAACGAAGTTGATCAACCGCTCCGTGCATCGAGTCGCGGGACTTGCGGTCGCGTGCGCCGGATGGCTAGAGCGGACTGCCGAAACGAAGTTGATCAACCGCTCCGTGCATCGAGTCGCGGGTCTCGCGGTCGCGTATGCGGGATGGCTGGAGCGATCCGCGGAGACAGGCGTGATCGGGAGAGCCCCCGAGGTAACAGCAGGCGGACTGGTCCGAATCTCAGGCTGGCTGTGGCGAATCGTGGACCGGAGGGGTACGGACGAATCACTGGAGCGCTTCGGTCGACTTGCGGACGACACGGGTAAGACGCTACAAAGAATCGGGCCGCGCACACTTCGCCATCACCTAGTGATCATTGTTTGCTGGCTAGTGCTGGCGATCAGCTTGACGTATTGGCTGGTTATGTAGGGATGCTGCAATGACTTCGAGAATGCCGCAATCAAGACGGGGCCCCAAATGACACCATTTCTGACTGACCACCTGATCAGTACGCTGATCGCGGCGCCCTTCCTCGGAATTCTCGCCGTGCTGCTGGTGCGCAGCGACGCCTGGGTGCGGCGCTGCGCGCTGGCAAGCTCTCTCGTCACTCTCGGCCTTGCTCTCGCACTCTGGTCGGGCTTCGACAATTCTGCCCGGGGGATGCAGTTCATCGAACGCGCCGAATGGATGCCGACATTTAACATTCAGTACGCCGTCGGCGTCGACGGCATCAGCCTAGTCCTGGTGCTTCTCACGACGCTGCTGACGCCCCTGTGCGTGCTGGCGTCGTGGAAGTCGATCGACAGCAAGCTCAAAGCGTTCATGGCCTTGGTTCTTCTGGTCGAGGGCGCCATGATCGTTGTCTTCACAGCGATGGACCTGTTCCTTTTCTTCATGCTGTGGGAAGTCACGATGATTCCGATGTATTTCCTGATCATCCTGTGGGGCGGGCCGGAGCGAATCCGGGCGGGGATCAAGTTCGTGATCTACAGCCTGACGGGAAGCCTTCTCCTGCTCGTCGGGCTCCTAGGCCTTTACCTGCAGGCGGGCCGGACATTCGACTTGCAGCAAATCATCGCCACAGGCATCGCCGAGGACGCCCAGACATGGATCTTCGCAGCAATGTTTCTAGGGTTCGCGATCAAGCTTCCGATGATTCCATTTCATTCCTGGCTCCCTGACGCTCACTCCGAGGCGCCCACAGCCGGAAGTGTGATCCTGGCAGGCGTGCTCCTCAAGATGGGCGGGTACGGGTTTCTGCGGATCTGCCTGCCCGCGCTGCCGGAAGGGTCGGCGACGTTCGCGCCCGTCGTTCTCTGGATCTCTGTCGTCAGCATCCTGTACGGCGGATGCTTGGCGCTCGCCCAGTCCGATCTCAAGAAGCTGGTGGCGTATTCCTCGATCTCCCACATGGGCTTCGTAACGCTAGGGATCTTCGCCTTCAACGGCGAGGGTATCCAAGGCGCCGTGATGCAGATGTTCGCCCACGGCGTCTCGACCGGCGCGATGTTCCTGGCGATCGGCCTGCTCTACGACAGGACCCACAGCCGAATGATCAGCGACTACGGCGGCCTTCACCAGTCGATGCCTCGGTTCGTTGTGCTGCTGTCGATCTTCTCGATCGCCTCGTTCGGGCTCCCCGGGACCGCGAACTTCGTCGGCGAGTTTCTGGTCTTGGTGGGCACGTCCTACGGGGGCATGCTCAAGGTGCTGCTCGCAATGGGCGGGATCGTTCTGGCGGCCGCGTACATGCTCTGGATGCTGCAGCGCGTCGCCCTGGGTCAGCCTACCTCTCGCGCCGCGGCGATGCTGCCCGATCTGGGACCACGGGAGATCCTGATCCTCGTGCCGCTCGCGATTGTCGTCTTTGCTGTCGGCCTGTTCCCCGGCGTCCTGACCGAGGCACTCGATTCGACTGTCAGCGTGCTCGTCGAGCAGACGACGGCGGTTCTCGAGACAACGGTCTCGCCCTCGGACGGAATCTGACTGGTTCGCCGGTGGTGGCATCTCGCAAGCGCCTCCGTGCGATCCGTCGGGGGCATCGCTCACGGTCACCCGGTCCGTGCGCGCCAAGCTGAGCACGGACCGGGTGATTGGGCGTTGCATCCATTGCTCGGACAGGCCGTAGTCGTCGGTGTCATTGCGGTACGAAATTGAAGGCGTCTATCACACTCGAAGAGCGAGTCCAGGCAGCCGTCGACACGACTGCCTTGACTGGAGAGAGCCGATCCCGGGCGATTGATCGGCTCCGGCGGCAAAGTTTGCCCGCACTGGAACGCGCTACGGTCGACAAGTGTGGCCGAGACACCATCAACTTGCATGCTGACGATCTCAACGAGGAGGCGGTCGACGTGCTGGGTTACCAGGTGGAACAGTGAGGCGCGACCTCTACCGGATCGCTACACCCTGCGCACGCAATCCGAGGCGCTTTCGCGTGTTCTTTGTCGTAAGGCACTGATCGACTCCCGGTTCTCGACTATCATCTGCGCCCCGGTGGACTCCGCGCGTCACGGCCTTGCGGCACAGGTCGATATTGGGATAGACGAAGGGCTCAGACACGGGAGCAGCGTGCATTGCGATGAGCTTTTCGGCCTGCAGGAGTCGCAGCTGACTCAATTCGTCGGAAGCCTCGCTGCAGTCAAGCTCAGGTCTCTGGAGAGGGCGCTGGCACTTGCGCCGGGCGTCGCTCCAACCGACTCTTCGTCGCGCTAGCCAGCCGTCTCGGATCAGGCTTGCGAGAGCCAATGGGCCGGGGGCCGTTTCTTCTTGTAGCCTGCAAGACGCGCGCCGTCCGCATGATTTCCGTCCTTGACACAACTCGTCCTGGACTGACCTTCATCCGGCGATTTCCAGCCAATGCCTTCAATTGACACTGCCTGCAGTTCTGGGCGGCCTTCTTCAACCTCCCCCAACCACCCGCAGCTCGCCAATCCGGGAGAGCGGCGCGGTCGTGGGGATTTTGGAATGATTTCGACCACGGTGCACGGGACAGGCGGCGGCAGGTCGCAGCTTTCCCTCTGGCTGGAGTTCTGAGAACACAGCCTCAACCTTCAACCTGGATGGCCAGGAGCGTTGACACAGGTGCTGCGCTCTGTAGTAAGCGGGGATCGCACCAGCCCCCTTGGGTGCGGGCATGGCTTGTTACGATCAAGTCGATCGACGCCGCGAAGAGGCTGTGTCCCCCGGCACGCCCTCAAGAGACTGTCGCGCCGGCAGAGCATCGCAATGTCTGCCCCTTTTCCCCGCTTTCGAGGCCGGCTCACCCGCCGCTTCCAAGCGCACATGGCACAGCTGCTCACTGACCTCGACCAACTCCCCGCTCAGCCTTTGCCAGCGCTTGTACTCGGCAATCTGGCGCTGCGTCCGCTCGACTGCATCCGCCGGAATCACGCGCGTCACTGTCTTGCCGCCGAGTGCGCGTGTCAGCGACCAACTCGGCCCGTGCCCACGCGCCCGTGAGGCCGCACAGTGGCAATTCGCTTTGCCGCACTTGCGGTAGCGCGGTACCAGCGATCCCGGCCGCAGATCGCCAATCGAAGGGGGCTTATATACAATCCTAACCAAAGCAACTGATTTGCATTTCATTGCAATCGGCTACGGGCGCTTGGTCTTCCGTCCTGTGCGCTGGATGTAGTCCCAGTCGTTCTCGCCCTTGGGCGGTGCTCCCAGCAACGCACGCATGACGTTCTCGGGAGTGTCGGGAATCGGCTCGGGCAGAGGGTATTTGACCGGACGGCCTCGCGGTCGCTTGGGCTTGTCTGGTGGTTTGGTCATGGAGTCCATCCTAAAACAATCCCTGGCGCCAGCGACTTCCCCGGCAAGGACTCGGCCACGCGTGCATCCGAGTGCCTTTCCCGCCGTGGACGGTCGTGGCGGGATGGCGGCGGAGTCTCAGCGCACGGGCCAGCCCGCAGTGCGCTGAGACTCCGTGTGGCGCGGGCCGCTCATAGCGCCATTGCCCGCGCCCCGGAATCCAGACCGTTCGCCCGCTTCAGATCCTGGTACCGCAGGCGCTTGCCGCTCATCCGCAGCAGGGTGTGTTCCATCTGCTCCAAGGTGTCCGCCATGCGCATATTGTGCCGTCCCGAGAATTCGTTCACGTAGCGTTGCAGGTGCTTCGGGGACATCTTGTGGTACGTCCCCACATAGCCGCGCTTGAGCATGTTCCAGAACGACTCCACGCCATTGGTGTGGGCCTTGCCGCGCACATACTCGCTGACCGAGTGCTTGACGGCCGCATGCTCGAACGGCAGCGTCTCGTAGGCACCGGCCTCGTCGGTATAGACCGTCGCGTGCGGGTCCGCGGAGTCCTTGACGAAGCCTTGCAGCGTTTCCTTGTCGGTGCCCTCAACGGCCTTCGCCACGACCCGATTCGTCTCGCGATCCTTGGCCCCCACAACCGCCGTCTTGCCGACCGGACCCCGCCCCGTCAGGTCCTTGCGGACATGATTCGGCATGTTCTTGCGCTTGCCGCCCAGGTAGGTCTCGTCCACCTCGACGGGTCCGCCAAACAGCCCCTCGCCCCGGTCCCAGGTCTCGCGGATGCGATGCGCCAGGTGCCAAGCCGATTTCTGCGTGATGTCCAGGTCCCGGTGCAGCTTCATGCTGGAGTCTCCCTTCAGATTCGTTGTCAGCATGTAAGCCGCGATCACCCATTTCTGCGCGCCGAGGTTCGAGTTCTGCATGACGGTGCCGGTGCGCACCGAGAAGAACTTGCGGCACTTGCGGCAGCGATAGCTCATGTTCGGATGCTTTGCCCCGCACTGGACGTGCGTGGCTTCGCAATGCGGGCAAGTCGCCCCGTTCGGCCAGCGAATCGAGGCAATCCAATCCTCCGCGGACTGATCGTCTGGGAATAGCCGGATCAGCTGAACGATGGAAATGCCCTTGCGGCGAGCCTTGCCCGGTCCCGGATGATCGTGATTCCTGCGCGCCCTCATAACAATACTATCGTAACCAATACAGCGCCGGAAGTCAAGCGAAATCAATGAGTTATAGATGGATTGCCTAGGTTTTTTCTACAAGCAGAGTTGGTTGCTTTGGTTAGGATTGTATATAAGCCCCAATCGAAGCCATGCGCTGGAGCAGGTCGTCGCGGCGTGCCTGCAAGGTTGTCAAGTCCGAGGATGCGGGCATTGGGAGGCCTCATTTCCTGACAGTCAAACATGCTGTCAGATAGCTCCGCTTCTAGCCTTTTGTTTTCCAACACTCTTCGCGCCTCTGCCCGAGGAATCAAATCGAAGTCGTACGCCCATACGCCCAATCGACATACACAGTTCGGCTAACGGTGACATATACTGGTGGGCGGAAGATCTCAGTCACGGATGGGGTGTCCGGGAAATTGGATCTGCCAAAAGGGGATTTCATGAGGAATTACTATTTCTGCGCATACCGCCTAGCTGTCTTAGCGCTTGGCCAGCAGTTCTCAAAATAGGTGGTCTGACCAAGGTATTGGGGTCATCGCGATCGGTCGCACTCGGCAGGGACTACTTGTGGGAAGCAAGCCAGGCCGCTCGGAACCGCCAGCAGAGACTGGAGGGCCGTCTGCGAGGGGCTTGGGTCGGTGGGCGGGCCGGTCGAGGCGCGGCTCTGGCGTGGGCTCGCGCAGGAGCCCGGCAGCGGCCGGAGGGCAGGCGTAGGGCGTCATGACGGGGCAGCAGGCGGGTGCGCCGGAACCGCCGAGGGTCGGCGTGGTGGGTTCAGGATGGTCGTCAGCAGCGCGTGCCAGTCCGGGAACCAGAACATCTCCGACAGGACGCGCAGCTTGTCGAAAAAGCGGCGCCGGGTGCCAGCCTTGTCCCGGCAGCGCCGCCACAAGTCCGCGACGCAGTCCAGGACCGCGTGCAGCGTGAAGGCGAACAGGTTCAGCGTCGCGAGCAGGTTCGCCAGGCCCTGGCGGCCGTGCCCGAAGTTGTGCTTGAGGTTGTAGCCCTGCCGCGCCAAGCAGTTGAACTGCTCGTTCTCGATTTTCCATCTGGCGCGGCCCGCCCGGGCGATCGCGGCCACGTTGTCAGCGGTGACCTTGAGACTGGTGAAGCACGAATTGTGGTAGGTGCGCTCGCCGTTGCGGCCGATCTCGAAGTCGATCCAGGTGCCCTGCAGGGCGTCGTCGCCGGCGCGCAGCGGCACGTTGTTTCTCCACTGGTAGCGATGGGACTCGACCTGCTGGCGCTGGTTGCGGGTGCGGATCCAGCCGGTGGACCAGATGCGGCGGTTGGGGAGCTGTTTGTATAACGTCTTGTGGCTGCTGGGCTTACAGATGAAGAGGAAGTCCGCGCCGAGGTCGGCGACGAGTGTGCAGAGGGGCTGGCAGCAGTACAGATCGTCGCCGAGCAGGACCGGCCGGTAGGGGAGCAGAGCGGGGATGTGGGCAGGCAGCCAGCGCTTGGCAGCGTTGCGCTCGCAATCCTGCTTGCGCTGGTCTTCGGTCAGGTCGGGCCGGTTGGCGGCGGGGTCGTGCTGGGGCTGGACGAACAGCGGCATGCGCGGGAGGACGCGGTTGTGGCCGTCGGCGACGACAGTGGCCGAGAGCATGGTGTGGAAGAACTGCTTGGTTTTGTGCTTGCCGACATGGCGGGTCGAGCACTGCTCGCAATGGATGGAATCCGAGCCATGGAACTGGATCCCGTCGAGGGCGATGAGGAGGCGGCCGTCGAGGCGCAGGAAGGGGTCGAGGCCCCCTTGGTCGCGGACGGTGTCGAGGCAGAGGGGGAACAGGTCGGCGAAGAGGGAGGGGTCGAGAGCGTCGAGCAGATTCCTGATCTGATTGTCACTCGGAATCTTGCTGACGCCGAAGAGCGAGTGGCAGTTGGAGCGGGCGGACTCCTCGTGCATGCGGCGCTGGAAGTCGAGGAAGGAGGGGGACTGGAAGAAGAACGTGGAGAGGGCGCAGGCAGCGGCATCGGAGACGGCGTAGCGCTTGTTGGAGCCGGTCCGGGGATCGGGCAGGGCGGAGGCGGCTTGTTGGAAGCGGTCCAGAAGGGAATCGAGCACTCGGGCATTGGAAACGGGGGGCACATTTTATGTTTGAAAGCGGTGCCCGCAAAGTCAAGCCCCCAGAAACTGGTCCCTTGCTACCGGCCCCTCAGCGGCTCGCGAGATAGAAAAAGGCCAAACTGAGAATCGCTGGCGCTTGGCATAGTCTTGGCTGGAGGCACTGCCTGGGCTCAGGACCAAAGCCGTCTGACCGGTTCCGTCGTCGACACTACGGGCGCGTCGATTCCAGGAGCCCGATTGATGCTAAGCAATAGCGCCACGGGTGTGGAAGCGACTACTGAGAGCAACGAATCCGGAGTGTATATCTTCCCGTACGTCGCCCCGGGTGGTTACTCGCTGCAGACGGAGGTCGACGGATTCAAGACCTCGAACCAGACCGGCATCGTGCTTGAAACGGGAACGACGAGCACGGTGAACGTCCAGATGGAGATCGGTGAATTGACCGAGGTCATCACGGTGGAAGCAACGACTCCGCAACTTGAGTCGGCAACGTCTTCTGTCGGCCAGTTCATCGAGCGGGAAACCGTCTTCAACATGCCGGTGATCAGCCGTCGCAGCGCCTCGCTCGTGCGACTGATGGGAAACATCTCGTTCCGATCCGAGGACGGCGGCGAGCAGATCCCGAAGTTCTCAATGGCGGGCGGACGCTCGCAGAACCAGATGTGGACGCTCGACGGTTCGGTCGTCCAGAACATGGCGATCGGGACGCAGCAGCTGGGTCTGAACCCGCCCGCCGAGTCCTTGCAAGAGTTCAAGGCGGAGGTGAGCAACTACTCCGCTGAATTCGGCCGTGCTGGCGGGGGCTTCATCCTGATGACAACCCGTGGCGGGACCAACGAGTTCCACGGCGCGGTCTACGAGTTTTTCCGCAACAACGCGATGGACGCACGCTCGTTCTTCGCGAGGGAAACCGCGCCGCTACGCTACAACATTTTCGGCGGATCGCTCGGGGGCCCGATCAAGAAGAACAAATCTTTCTTCTTCTTCAACTACGAGGGCGCGCGACGGCGCGACGGCGTCACCTACTCGGGCGACGATGTTCCGCACATACCCGAAAAGCGCGGGGATTTCTCGAATCGCGCGGGGCTGACGCTGAACGATCCCATGGGCGGGGCGTTCTCCAACAACGTGATTCCGGCAAGCCGGTTTGATCCGCTTGCCGCCCAGATCATCCAGCTGTATCCGGACCCAAACGTAGAGAAAGCTCTCACGCAAGCCCCTGCGAACAACTACGTGAACAACGCGTCGAACGGCCTGGACCAGAATTACTACACGGCTAAGTGGGATCACAACGTGTCCGACAAAGACCGCGTCTCGGTTCGCTTCATGCATGTGAAAGCCCCGCAGAGCGTACCCGGCGTCTTCTTGTTGGGGATTACATCGAATAGTGACGAAATAGCCCCGGATCCCGCTTGACAGAACCGTCACTTCCGGCGATTCCGAGGCTTGTCGATCCAGCGGACGTTGACCGGTTGCATCACAGCTTTCGTGATCTGCTCAAACGTAAGGCCCTCAGGGACTTCCCATTCATCGTCCAACTCTGCCCTGCTCGGCTGGTAATCGGAACGGACCAGTTCGACCGTCCTGTGTGCGGGTTTCTTGTCGGTCATTGCGCGGCTTCCATCAGTTCCAGGAATCTTCGCAGCCTTCTCGACCCCTGGCGGCGGTTGCACGGGGGGCACAACAGCCTTCCGTGATTGATGTCAAGCGTTTTCCCCGCCGGTCCGGGGACTGGTAGCGGAATCTTGCAGATGTCCGTACAGTTTGCGCCGCCGGTTCTCTTCGGCGGCACGGGCGAGGTCGCGCGCGAGCTGGTCGAGATCGGCCAGTTGCCGTTCGACCTCATCGAGTTCGGCTCGAGCGTTGCGGATCGCAGTGCGCAAGATCGCGGCGCGGCCTGCGAGGCGCTGACGCGGGACGGGCGAGCGCGGGTCGGCGGCGGGGACGGAGCCGGAGCGGGCGCGCAGGTTCTGCAGGCGCCGTGCGCAGCGGCGGCAGTAAACGGGCATCGGGCCCCGACGGGCCACGGGCAGGGCCGCGCTACAGACGAGGCAGCCGTAGCCGTAGTCGGCGGAGGTTTCTGGTGAGCCCTCCGGCAGCGGTGCTGTGTGATCGAGCGTTCCGTGAATCATGGAAATGCTAACCCCTACTCAACTTCCCTCAGGCCGGGGACCCGGCAGGAGGGCCTGCGGGTGTCCACAGGCGGTCGTCACGGAGCAAGGCCCCGAGCAGGGCGAGCAGCTTGCGCATGACCGCCACCAGCGCCACCTTGTGCGGCTTGCCGCGGGCCGTGAGACGCGTGTAGAAGGTGCGCAAGGCCGGGTTCCAGCGGATCGCGGAGGTGGCGGCCATGTACAGCAGCTTGCGAGGATGCTGGCGACCGCCGCGGATGCGGCGGCGGCCGTGATGGCCGCCGGAATCGCAAGCATAGGGCGCGAGGCCGGCCAAGGCGGCGGCCTCGGCGGGCGTGGCGGAGCCGAGTTCCGGCAGTTCGGCGCACAGGCTGGCGGCGGTCAGCGGGCCGCAGCCCGGGACGGAGCGCATGATCTCGCTACGTCGGCGCAGGGCGGGGGCGGCCTCGATGCCGGCCTGAATGGCGTCGTCGGCCTGCTGGATCTTGGCGGCAAAGGCTTTCAGCAGGGAAGCGAGCAGTCTGGCGGCCGCGTCGCCGGTCTCGGAGGCGTGCTTGCGCAAGGCGTCGCGCTGCTCGACGAGCTTGCGCCGGAGCGCGAGCAGGTCGACCAGTGCCCGCTGGTCCTCCGACTTGGGCGCGGTGCCCGCGATGCCGTCGAGGCGGGCGTAGCGGGCGAGCATGGCGGCGTCGATGCGGTCTCTTGGCTTGCTCGCCCAGGGAGCGGGCGAAGTTGCGCATGCGCTGCGGGTTGGCGAGCACGACCTTCACGCCGGCGTCATAGAGGCATTGATGGAGTTCGCGGTGGTAGCGGCCGGTCGGTTCCACGGCGACGCGCCGGGCACCGAGCTCGCGGAGCCAGTGGCACAGGGCGCGGCGGCCGTCGCGGGTGTTGGCGAAGCGGCGCTCGAGTGCGCTGGGATCGACGAAGACGTCGAGCCAGTGCTTGCCGACGTCGATGCCGGCGACGGACTCGGGGGAAGCTGGTGGGGGAGGTGTCATGCGTTGCTTGGTATCCTTTCGACTGGCCAGGGGGATTCCCGGGAACCTCTACTTTTGGAATGCGGGTCAGAGCCCCTACTTCCGTTCAGGTCTCGCGGGAATTGCTGCGGCGGGCGATCCAGCTGTTGTACGGTGCCAGGCACCCAGTTGCATACACGATCCGACCCGCCGCCCGCTGCCGGGCCTGGCCAGGCCCGGCAGCGGCCTCCCCGCCACTGGACGGGGAGATCCTTGCTCAGCCAGTCGTCAGCGAGGGCGACCAGCAGAAACTCCAGTCTGGCACCCTGCGGGCCGCCGGCCCGCAGGGACGGACCAAGGCCCTTGAGCGATGGCGTCCGCGGCAGCGAGGGCCTAGCTTCGGTCGCTTCGCTCCTTCCGCTAGGCCCTCGCTGCCGCCCGTCTCTGAACACCCTGCCGCTCCCCGGTCTCTCTCTGTCCAACATAAAAGTTGCAGGTTCGAGTCGATGTCCTGTCCGCCCCGGAATCGCGGAACGCTGTGGTCGATCTCGAACAAGTCCATGTCGCGAACCCGGTTACAGGACCCCGTGCACCGGCCTGCCTGCTGGGAGTCCAGAATAATCTTGCCAAACCGGGAAATGGCGTCCCCGACCGCTGGCCGACCGCCAGAGCGAAACTCATGCGACCAACTCCTTGTACCGGAGTTGCGACTGCTCCATGCCGGACGCGATGTACGCCATTTGTTCCAGCGTGTCGAATTCACGGATGTTGTGGCGACCTGCGAACTCGCTGACGTACCGATGCAGATGCTGCGAACTGATCTTATGGAACGTACCCTTGTGCGCCCGCTTGAGCATCGACCAGAACGATTCCACGCCGTTGGTGTGGACCTGGCCGCGAACGTACTCGCCCACCGCATGCTTGACCGCTTCAGGCTCGAACGGGATGCGCTCATAGGCGGAAGCCTCATCGGTGTAGACGGTAGCGTCCGGGTCCGTATTCCCAGTCACGCAGCCCGGCAATGTCTCGCTGTCCGTAGACGGCACGACTCTAGCCATAACCTTGTTGGTCGCCCGGTCCTTGGCTCCGATGACTGCTGTCTTTCCAACGGCTCCCCGGCCGGTCAATTCCTGGCGCTTGGAGTTGGACATATTGCGGCGCTTCCCGCCCATATCGGTCTCGTCCACTTCAACAGAGCCGGAAAACAGGTTGCCCTCACCCGACGACAGAGCCTTGCGGATGCGGTGTGCCATGTGCCACGCGGTCCGTTGCGTTACCGAGATGTCCCGGTGCAGCTGCATGCTGGAGACGCTCTTGAGATTCGTTGCGACGAGGAACAGGGCGAAGAGCCAGTCCTGATAGCGAAGGTTCGACGCTTCCATGAACGTTCCGGTCTTGACCGAGAAGAACCGTCCGCAGCCCCGCAATTTGCGCTTGCGGCAGCGGTAGGGCATAGTCTTGTGCTTCGCGTTGGTTTGAATGCTCTCACAGCCACACCGCGGACAGTGAATTCCGGCGGCCCACCGATGCGCGACAAACCAAGCCGCAGACGCTGCGTCATCGGGGAAGAGCCGGAAGAACTGCTTGTGGGAGATCCCCTTGCGGTGTGATTTCCCCGGTGCCTTCTTAGTCATATATTATCAACCTCTTATATGACTATCTTACCGCATAGTGACGGTTCTGTCAGGCGGGATCCGGGGCTATTTCGTCACTATTCGATGTAATCCCCTTCTTGTTCGACTTCGCCGACCCGCGTGCCGGGATCCGCAAGAACCGACACCACAACACGACGCTCAACTGGATCCACAACTTCTCCCCGACCGTGATCAACGAGTTTCGGTTCAACTGGGGCGACCGCCTCCACATCAACCGCTCGGCGGCGCGCAACTCAGGCAAGAACGGAGAGTACGGCATCGCCGGAGTCAATCCGGAATCGTTTGCACGGTTCAACGTCAACGGCCTGACATCGCTGGTTCCCGGCAACCAAGAGCGCATCCAAACACCGATCCGCACGATCGAGATCAACCAGAACCAGACAGTGATTCGAGGTTCGCACCAGATTAAGGGGGAGCGCAGAAATAACTTATCAGTTTGGACAGGGAGAGATGGTGTAGTTCCACTTGGGGATGGGCTCGTTGCGGGTGATGTTGAGTGCTTCCATCTGCTCGTGGCTGATCTGGATGCCGGTGGGGTATTCGTTCCTGTTGAGCCGGGAGGTCACCACCAAGCCGGTGCGGGTGGTAGTGGAAGCGATGTAGTTGAGGATCAGATCGAAGGACTCCAGCGGGCAGCCCGACCAATTGCGGCTGATCTCGCTGAAGAGGCGATGTTCGATCGGGTTCCATTTTGAGCATCCTGCAGGATAGTGGGCCACGGTGACGGGGAGCCGGTGGACATTGCAGAAACGGTGTTGGAGGGCGTACTTCCAGGCGCGGATGCGGTAGGAGTTGCTGCCGCCGCAATCGGCGAGGAGGATGAGTTGGGAGGCATCGGGATAGCGGGAACTGCCTTCGCTGCGCCACCAGGCATCGAGGTTGTCGACGGCGAAGAAGGCGGTGTCGGAGGAGACGCCGACCGAGACGAAGCCGCGGTTGGCGAGCGTGTCGTAGATGCCGTGGGGGACGGCGAGGCCGGAGGCCTGGGAACGGAAGTCGTGGTCATTGACCGGGACGGGGGCCGGTTCCCAGGAGACGCCGGCGTTGCGGAAGCGTCCGACCAACTCTTTCTTCTTGGTATATGCTGGGCTCCCAGATATGTGGAGTTGATTCTCTAAGGCACTGCAAGGATTGATCTTCTCTTGCCCGGAACTCCACATATCCGGGGAGGTCAGGCCTTCAGAGGGTCTCGAGCCAGTCAAGAAGTGTCGGATCTGAACGCCATTCCGACACTTCGGGTTCGGACACCACTCCGAGACTCCCGCCTTTGGCGACCGCCGTGCGCTTTGCTTCCAAGCTGACCGTGGCATAGCGGTTCGTCGTTTCGACCGACTCGTGTCCCAGCAGGTGGCTGATCGTGACTAGGTCGACCCCTGCCTGCAGGTGATGGCTGGCCATGGTGTGGCGCATCAGATGGGGATGGATGCGCTTGGTCGCCATGGTCGGGACTTCGGCGGCGGCCGTACGGCCATGCTTGTGCAGGATGTACCGGACGCCCGAACGATCGAGCGGCCGACCGTACCGGTTGCGGAACAATGGCCTGTCGTCGTCGGGGCCGACGCCTCGGTCGGCTAGCAGGGTGCGCAAGGCGTCCGCCGTTTCCGGCAGTAGCGGGCAGATGCGTTCCTTGCGGCCCTTACCACGGAGCCAGATCTGCCGGGGTCGTTGCAACTGCAGGTCGCAGGGTCGCAGGTCGATGAGTTCCTGGACGCGCGCTCCGGTGTTGTACATGGTCAGCAGAAGCGCACGGTCCCGGCGGCCGGGCGGGGTCGTGGGATCCGGGGCGGCCAGCAGTGCACGGGCCTCGTGCTCCTCGAGGTATTCGACGACTCGTTGCGGGCCGCGCTTGAAGGGGACCGCGAGGATCCGCTGACACAGTTCGAGATGCTCGGGATGGCGGGCCGCGGCGAAGCGGGCGAAGGCGTGGGCCGCGGTGAGCCGGGCATTGCGGGTGGCAACCGAGTTGCCGCGGCGGGTTTCTGCATGCTCGAGGAACGCCAGCAGGTTGTCGGGGGCGAGAGCGGGGAAGTCCAGCGTCTTGGCGGCGTATCCGAGCTCGTCGACCAGGAACTGCAGCAGCAGTTTGAACGAGTCGCGGTAGGCGAGTACGGTGTGGGGGCTGGCACCACGGACCTTGGGCAGGTAGTCGAGGAAGAAGTCGCGCAGGGCGCGGCCGAGCGAGGTGGGTCCGACCTCAGGCATGGCTGTGCTCCTGGGGCGGGGCCACGATGGTCCGGGCGTAGTCAGCGAAGCGTTCGCCAGCCTGCCGCACGACCGGTTCGATCAAGTTGAGGTAGTACGCCGTCGAGGCGAGCGAGACGTGTCCCATCGAGGCGGCCAGGACCGGCAGTTTGGCCTGCGGATCGGTGCCTTGGCGGTACCAGCCCAGCAGGGCGTGGACGGCATGGGTGTGACGTACGTCGTGAAGGCGTGCCGGACGGCCTGCGACGCCGACAATGCCGGTGTCGCGGAACAGGCGGCGGAAGCCGAGATCGATCCCGCGTACGGAATAGGGGCTGGAGCCGTCACGGCCGTGGGCCAACAGCGGGGCGTCCGATCCGTGCGGGAAACGGCAACGGGCTGCGAGATACCGATCAGTGGCGGCAGTGGCACTGTCGCTGAGAGCCACGAGGCGCGACTTGTGGCCCTTCGACCCGCGCACGAGGAGGGTACGCTGGTCCAGGTCGCAATCGCCGAGCGTAAGCCGGACAAGTTCCCCGCAACGCAAGCCGGAGGTATAGGCGAGCGTAATCGTCTGACGGTAGACCGCAGGCTGCAACGGAGAGCAAGTCATGGCAGGCAGGCTGTCGGCCGCGCTCAACAGGTCCAGGATCTGTTGTTCAGAGAAGATCAGCGCGGGCCGCTGCGGGCCAGCATCCGGGAACCCCGCGGGGTCGGGCACGAAGCAGGTAGGGTCGCTCCGCCGACGGTACAGGCACAGGCCGCGGGCGATGCGCAGGTACTGACGGCGCGAGGCGGGGGCAAGGCGCCCGAGAGTGAGCGCCCAAGCGGCGAAGCTGGCCTGGGTCAGATCGTGCTCGCTGTGCGCAGCGAGGAAGCGGTCGAGATCGCCGAGGATGCCGGCTTCCCCGACGAACTGGCGGCCCAGGGCTTGCTTGCGTTCGACGTGGGCCTGGATGTCCGGCCCCAGGCAGGATCGAAAGGTGGGGAGTTGTGTCATCGCTGCCCCCCGTTCCAGTCGGGCAGCTCGAGGGCGGCCGCCCGCAAGTCGTCCGAGTGCAGCCGCAGATACGTTCCGGTGCTCGCCACACTGCGGTGTCCCAGCAGGTCCCCGATGACCTTCACGGACGTGTTCTGGCGCAGCAAGTGCAGGGCCAGAGCGTGGCGCTTATCTCTTGCACGAGATAAGCGCCATTATCTCTTGTACTGTTTTATCTCGAGTTACTGTTGGAGATCACGCCAAGTGGCGGCATTCCCATGGAGTTTTCGCCGCTTGTGTTCATTACACCCGACATAATCGGTTGGCCTTCAGAGACTGCCCAGAAAGGCGAGAAGAGCGTCAGGCGGCTGGTATCGTCCCGAATCGCCTGTTCGCGGCGATGTCTTGGCAAGTGCCTGCTCTTTCATTGCGAGCGTTGCCTCGACATAGATCTGAGTGGTCTCGACGCGCTCATGTCCAAGCCAGAGAGCGATGACCGACCGGTCCACGCCGGCCTGCAGGAGGTCCATCGCGGCGGTGTGACGCAGGATATGGACGGTAACCCGTTTGTCTGCCAGTGACGGGCACTGCTTCGAGGCCGTCTCCCGATGCTTGTTCAATATGTACTGCACGCCGTCCACGCTGAGCCGATTGCCCCTGGCGCTGGGAAAGAGCACGCGGTCCGAGCCGTGTGGGGGTTCCTGCAACCACCTCTTCAGCACATTCCTGGTCGGCTTGGCCAAGGGCGTACAGCGCTCCTTGCGCCCTTTTCCCACGACGCGCAGGTGTTGGCCATTGCCATCGACAAAGTCGTCGCGCTTCAGTCCTGTCATTTCGGACAGCCGAAATCCCGTTTGCACGGCGGTGAGAATGAAGGCGTGATCGCGCCGTCCCGACCAGGTGCCGGTATCCGGTGCCGCGAGCAGGGCATCAACCTCGTCCGGTGTGAGGAAATCGACCTGCTTGCGCGTGTATTGCTTGCCTGGGATGGCGAGCACCCTCTGGATTTGTTCCGCATGGCTGGGCAGTTCGAAGGCCGCGTACCGAAAGAAGGAATGAACCGCCGCAAGCCGCGTGTTGCGGCTGCGAACGCTTATTCCGCGCTTTGTTTCCAGCTCCTCGAGGAAAGCCACGACCAGCGGCGCATCGATCTGCTCGAATTGCAGGTCCGACGGTTGTCGTTCGAGACGCAGCTGTGCGAAGAGCAGGAGTTGGCGGAAGGTATCCCGATAGGATTTGATGGTGTGCGGGCTCGCCTGGCGCTGATTCATCAGACGCTGAACGAAGAATCGCTCCAGCAGGGGCGAAAGGCTGGTCGTCTGGGTCATGACTGGTCCTCCCAGCGGCTTTCGAGGCGGCGCATGGCCTCGCGCATCAATTCGGGCGAGGCTTCGAGATACCATTGCGTATCGGCGACCTTCACATGACCAAGCCAGGTGGAGAGGATTGGCAGGAGACGATCCGGGTCCTGATCGTGCCGATACCAGTTCACCAGGGCCTTCGTTGCGAAACTGTGCCTCATGTCATGAAGGCGTGGCCCGTGACTGTCGGTTTTGCCGCGCAGGCCAATCAGGCGTGACAGTTTGTGGAACGTGCGGGTGATATTCGCATGGTCGAGCCGCTTGCCCCGGCTTGAAACAAACAGGAAAGGCGTCACCGGACGCCCCTGCCAGTGACGCTCGCGCCGGGCGATATAGTCGACAAGGACCTCGCAGGTCGAACCGTGCAACGGAACAAGACGGTCGCGACCGAATTTGGCACCGCGTATGGTCAGCACCGCGGCGTCGATATCGACATCCCGGAGTTCGAGATTGCACGCCTCACCCACTCGGATGCCTGCAACGATCAACAGGCCGAACAGGCAATGGTAGAGCCAGGGATTCAATGCACATCGTTCGTAGGCGTACGGCATGTCGAGCGCAGCCTGCAGCAGCTTCCGGATCTCCTTGTCGGTATACAGATGGGGTTTTGCCCGCTTCGGTTGAAAGGGCAGCAATCCGGGTGACGGGATCTCGGTTCGTGCATCGGCGGCCTTGCGATGGCGTGTGAACACGCGCACGTAGCTCAATCGCTGCGCCCGATGCGACGGTTGGGCATGCACGGGCTGCTGCGCCCAGGCAAGGGCCAGTTCCACGGTGATGAATGGCGCCTGCTTCTGTTCCATGAACGTGGCGAAGGCGAGCAACGCCCGGCGCGTGCTGTTCAGTTTGAACCCCAGGTTGCGCCGCATATCGATGTACTCATGGATGGCTTCGCGAAGCGTGTTCATTGGACACCTCCCGGCCAGGGAAGGGCCAGTGCGCGGAGAGCCTCCAAATCAACCTTGGTGTAGATCTTGGTGGTGTCGGGATCGGAGTGCCCCAGAACGTCGCCGATCTCGGCGAGCGAGGACCCGTTGTGCAGCATGTCGGCCGCGAGACCGTGGCGGAACTGATGTGCGCCGTTTGTCGGAGCGACCACGCCGGCACATTGGATGGCGCGGCAGACCACGCAGGAAATTCCGCTCGACCCCCGGAATCTGCCGATCGGGGCCCTGACACGCAGGAATACGTGCCGACTTTGACACGGCGGCCGGCCGTGACGCAGGTAATCGGCGATCGCCTCACCAACCTCCTGGGACAGGGGCAAAGTGGTGCGCTTTCCGCCTTTCGTCCGCGGTCGCAGCGTTCCGTTGACCCAGTTAATGTCATCGAGTTCGAGGAACTGGATCTCGCACGCACGCAATCCCAGCCGTGCAAGCAGCATCAGGATGGCATAGTCGCGACGGCCCATGGCGGAACTGCGATCAATACTGGCCAACAGCTCGGTAACCTGATCGGCCGAAATCCCTCTCGGTATCTGTGGCATGCACCAGTTGGCGACCACTGGAACGGCGGCGATCAACTCCGGACTGGTCTCGCCGAGATAACAGGCATATCGGAGAAAGGACCGTAGCGCGGTGGCCATGACCTTCGCACGCTTCGGGTGCAAATCCGGCACCTTGCGTTGAACAAACCGGACGACATCGTCGGCAGACAGGGACGAGAGTGTTACAGGCCCCGAGGCGAACCGGTGCTGCAGAAGGCTCCGGACAAACGGCAGGTATTGCGTTATCGTCGCCGGTGCCAGGCCACGCATCTGTCGCAAGTAGTGTGCATAGGCCTGCACGCAACGCTCGGCGTCGGTCATTGGGCCTGCGGGCGCCTCTTCGAACGAAAGCACGCCCTCTTGCTGCAGGAAATCTGTCAATTGCCGGAGTGTGGTGCTGTCGCCTTGGCGGGGTCGCAGCCTTCGCGCTCGATGCTGCAGGTATTGGGCCGGGTGATCCGAGTTGATGTCAGCGAGCTCGATTGCTGCCTGCTTGAGCCATTGGCTGAAACAGGCTGCCAGCAGGATCTTGTAACCGGCCGTTATCCGAGCGTAGCCCTGTGCGCTCACCCAATCCGCGAACGCATCGAGCCAGCCCGCCAAGGGACCGTCGCGCCATTGTGGGCGGACAAGTTGGTTGTCGGTGGCATTGCTCATTTTGAACTCCTATCCTCATTGAAGGGAAACGATTGGAGTTCAGATTATGTCGTGTAATCATCGAAATCTTACATGAAATACATGGCAAGACCGAATTTCCCCGAGATAAAACAGTACAAGAGATAATGGCGCAGACAGTGCGGCGTGGCAGATTTGACAGCGGGGACAGCGACACGCATCCAATGCGAGAACGCGTGCTGAATGCCCGCGGTCGACAGCGGACGGACCGGCCGACGCGTGCCGAGGAAGACCGCACGAAGGGTGCTCGGCGGGCGGGAGTGGCGCAGGTAGTCGGCCAGCGCGGCTCCGGCCTCGTCGGTGAGGGGCAGGGCGAGCGGGGCCCGCACTTTCGGCCGCTGCACGCGGAACTTCTCGGATCTCCATCCGATATCGTCGAGTCGCAGGGCCGCGACCTCGCTGATGCGCAGGCCGTAGGTGGCGATGAGCAGGAACATGGCGTAATCGCGACGGCCCTTGGCGGTGTCACGGTCAATCCCGGCCAGGAACGCCTGTACGCTCTCCCAAGGCAGCGCACGGGGCAACGCCCTTGCACACGAGGCACGGGGGCCGTCGATGCACAAATCCAAGCCTGCAGGGATCTCGCCGCGGCCTGCCAGGAAACGCAGGAAGGAGCGCAGGAACGAAGCCCTGTTCTGGAGTTTTGACAGGCCGCAGCCCGTGGCGAGACGCATCATGAACGCTTCGAGCTGCGGTTCGCTGAGGGCTGTCAGTGCGGCCGGGTTGTGATCGAAGCCTAGGAAGTCGAGCAGGCCCAGAGCGAGTTGGCGATGCTCTGCCTGTGTCGAAGCAGCCAGCCCGCGCACGTGCTCCAAGTACAGGCGATAGGAGTCGACGAGTTGCTCGCCGGGGGTGGGGACGGTGGTTGCCAGCAAGCCGTCCTGTTCCAGGAAGTCCGCCAGGGAGCGCACCAGGGCCGACAGGTGCCGGTCCTTCTGGGACTTCCCGGCGGTCAGAGCCAGGAGCTGGGGTTTACAGACATGGCTCAAGTCGCCGAGACGGCGTTCGAGCAGCAACTCCTCCAGGACGGGTGCCTTGCGGACGCGCCCGCGGATGGCCTGAGCGGCAAAGCCGTGATCGGAGAGCCAGCGGGCGAACCCGTCCAGCAGCGGGCCAAGCAACGGTAGAGCTAGGAAGCGGGCATGCGCCCGCGGAAATAATTCGATCAGCATCGTAACCTCCGTTCGTTTCGCATGACGCCAATGGCGGCGCCGGTAACGAAGGTACTCTGCTATGACCGAACTATGTGCAGTTGAAAGTTATCTAACGCTTTTTCCTGCAGTGCCTTAGAGAATCAACTCCACATATCTGGGAGCCCAGCATATACCAAGATATGTGCAGCTGCACATATCTTGGTATCGATACTGAGAATCGGGGTGTTGCGGCGGGCGCAGTCACGGCGGAGGTGGTCGATGAACTCGAACTGGTCGTTGCGTTCGGCGGGAGAGGTGGACGGGATGCACTTGTGGTTCACACGCAGGGAGTAGCCCAAGGCGCGCAGGAGGCGGGCGACGGTGCGCGGGGACACCGGCAGTTCGAGGACATCGGTGAGGTGGTCGGCGAGGTTGCGGGTGGTGCGACGGGTCCAGCGCAGGTCGGAACAGGGGTCGCCAGCGGTGTCGTGGCGGAGCAGAATGACGAGTTGGACGGTCAGCGCAGGCTTTTTTTTTCGAGCGCCTTGCGCCCGCCCCCGGGCTTGCGGACCCGCTCCGTCTCGTAGTCCCCGGACAGCAACTGCTGGCGCCCCTTGGCCACGGTGGCCGGGGCTATGCCGAGTTGGGCAGCGACCCGGCCGTCGCCACCCCGTCCGTGGCGCAGCGATTCCAGCCCGGCATACAGCCGGCGCTGGCGCTCGTCCAGCACGCTGAACAGCGTGCCGGTGGCCTGCCGGATCTGCTCGTCGCCGCTGTCGGGCGACGCTGGTCCGGGCCCTCCCGCCAGCAGCACCCGTCGGGTCCGCAACTGCCTCTCGCGCCGCTGCGGCGTCGGGGAGCAGTACAGGAACCGGCCGTCGAGTTTCTCGCGGGCCAAGCGGCGGGCGCGGACCAGCTTGCCCAGCGCATTCCGGACTTCGACCTGGACGATCCGACCCAACTCATCGGCGAACCGTCCCGCGGGCGCTTGCTCGACCAAGCCAGCAGCCGCGGCGAGCAGGGTCCCCGAGCGGGAGAAACGGATCCCTTGGTAGGACCACAAACCGTGCTCGTCGTAGGCGGCCAGTTCGTCCAGAGTGTAGAAGCGGCCACAGTGGGAATAGCTGGACCGGCAGCCCGCCGCCACCAGTTTGCGGCACACGGTGCGTCGGCTGGCGGTGCCGAACGCCTCCAGGATCTCGTCCAGCTGCGCGACGGTTTTCTCGCGCAGCAGGGAGATGACCGTTTGGGCAGCAAAGGTCTCGGTTCTCATGCACACCTCCTAAATGGCATAATGCGTATTCCATGATATCGAATATGCCATTTAGGTGCTCACTGGGAGCCGCAATTGCACCAATCACACCGTATCGTACCCTCGCAACCCCCGGTCGGGGGCTCCCGGGGTCGGCCAATAGGCGGAAAGGGCTACGCTTGCCCTTAGCCGGACCGGCATTTCATGGCAAATTAGCCGTCAGACCAACTAAGTTATTAATTCGCCGCCCCTTAGCTCAGCAGAAAATCACAGCCATGTCGTGCACCCGTAGACAACGCTGCCCTTGACTATCTCATTACGAGGTTGCTAGCATCCAGACGAAAATGCTGCGTGTACGGTGCTTTTGCCGTGCTGTGTGGTTAAACAGGAGGAGAATTCATGAAATCCCGCGCTCTTCTAGTGCTCTTTGCGGTGGCACTCATTTTGTCCGCTGTTCCGCTGGCGGCTCAAACTCAATCGAGACTCACCGGCACGGTGTCGGACGACTCGGGCTCGGTGATCCCCGGAGCCAAAGTCACGGTCTCCAATATCAACACGGGTGTCACGCTGGAAGCCGAGACCAACACTTCGGGCAGCTACAACTTCCCGTTCGTTTCGTCTGGCCAGTACGAGCTGATTTGCGAGTTCGAGGGCTTCAAGACGTACAGCCAATCGGGCATCGTCTTGGAAACCGGCACAGTGCGTGGGGTCGACATCCATATGCAGATCGGCGACGTCACCGAGACGATCGAGGTCGATGCGGCAGCGCCGCTCCTCGAGACCGAGAGTTCCACCGTCGGCCAGTTCATCGAGCGTGACACGGTGTTCAACATGCCGCTCGCGAGTCGTCGCAGCGCCTCGCTGGTACGTTTGCTCGGTAACGTCACCTATCGCAGCGAGGGCGGCGCGGAAGCGCTCCCGTTCTTCTCGATGGCAGGCGGTCGGTCCCGCAACCAGATGTGGACGCTGGACGGCACGGTCATCCAGAACATGTCACTCGGCATCGCCCAGCTAGGGCTGAACCCGCCCGCCGAATCACTCCAGGAGTTCAAGGTGGAACAGAGCAATTACTCGGCCGAATACGGCAGAGCGGGAGGCGGCTTCATCGTAATGACGACACGCTCCGGGACGAACGAGTTTCATGGTGCCGCCTACGAGTTTTTCCGCAATGAAGTGATTGACACTCGAACATTCTTTGCGCCCAGCAAGGCACCGCTTCGATACAACATCTTCGGGGCATCGGCAGCCGGGCCGATCGCAAAGAACCAAACGTTCTACTTCTTCAACTACGAGGGCGGGCGCCGTCGCGACGGCGTGACCTACTCGAGCGACGACGTTCCCCACCCGCTAGAAGTACAGGGAGATTTCTCGAATCGCGCCGGCCTCGAACTCCGAGACCCGATGAGCGGTGGCGGGACATTCCCCGAGAACAGAATCCCGCAGAGCAGAATGGATCCGCTGGGACGCCAGTTCGCCAGCTGGTACCCGGCTCCGTCTCCGGAAATAGCCAGCGACATCACCAAGGCTCCTGCCGACAACTTCGTGAACAACGCGTCGAACGTCCTTACGCAAGATTTCTATACGGCCAAGGTGGACCACAACTTCGGCAACAACGACCGGGCCTACGGACGCTTCCAGTTCTCCCGGAATCCCCAGGTAGTACCCGCCGTCTTCCCGAACGACTTCGCGGACCCTCGAGCGGGCACCCGTGCAAATCGCCACACGAACGTCACCGGTAGCTGGATCCATCACTTCTCGCCGACCTTGATCCAGGACATTCGCGTCAACTGGGGACGGCGCCTGCACATCAACCGCGCTGCCGGACGTTTTTCGGGCAAGAATGGAGAGCTTGGCATTCCCGGCGTGAATCCGGAAGCCTCGCCTCGCATCGCTGTCAACGAGCTCTCGACGCTCGGAGCGGGCAATCACGAGAGAGTCCAGACACCGATCGAGACGTGGCAGTTCGTTGACACCTACACCTGGATCAAAGGCAACCACCAAGTGCGCATGGGCGGGGAGTGGCGATTCGCCATGAACGTCGATGACTTCAACCAATCGACCGGCGGACGTTTCAATTTCGGAAACCGCGCGACGGGCGTTGGCCTTGCCGAGCTGCTACTCGGTCATGTCGGGTCGGGACAGCTCGTCGATGCCGACATCTTGGAGAGCCGGACGGACTATTACGGGTTCTTCGTCCAAGACGACTGGAAGGTTACGCCAAACCTTACCCTGAACGTCGGACTGAGATGGGAACTCGACACACCGCGTTGGGAGCGGCAGGACAACCGCCAAAGCGGATTCGACCCCACCGTGACCAATCCCGTGTGCAACTGCCCGGGCGTCGTCACCTTTTCGGGCAGGGACGGCCGGAGCAAGTACGCGCACAATTTCGACGCCAACAACCTTGGACCGCGTTTCGGCTTCGCTTGGGAGGTTGCTCGCGGCCTTGTCCTACGCGGCGGATACGGCATTAACTACAACGGCATGTACGCCCGAGCCGTGCCGTTCACGCTCTTCAACGGGTTCAGCCTGAGCGGCTCGTTCCCATCGCCGGATGGCGGATTCACGAGAGCCTTCCGCTTGATGGACGGCATGCCGCCGGTGCCGCGCGAGGACCTCACGCCCGCGCTCGGCGCGGTACCGATTGGCAGTTCCCCGCGCCTCGACCCTGACTTCTTCCAGCAGAACCAGCACAACGGAATGCATCAGCAGTGGAACTTCGGCATCCAGAAGGAACTGCCGGGCAGCTTGCTGACCGAAATCAGCTACATCGGCAACGTAGGCCACAACCTCGGCGGAGCGAACGTCAACATCAACATGATTCCATTGGTCGGTGGCCGGGGGCCGGCCACGCAATCCCATGCCCTTAAGCCCTTCCCGCAGTTCAACCGAGTGTTTCACGAGAGCCCCGCATGGGGCAACTCGGCGTACCACTCGATGAACGTCAAGGCCGAAAAGCGCTACTCCGCCGGAATGAACTTCTTGCTGAACTACACGTGGTCGAAGTTCATCGACGACGTCGAGGCGGCAACCGAGCTCGGGGGCGAACAGGGCAACGGCTACACCCACATCTCCCTGCGACATCTTGACAAATCGATTTCCGGCAACGATGTGCGCCACCGGTTCATCGGCAGTCTCGTTTACGAATTGCCTTTCGGCAAGGACCGGTCGATCCCGATCGAGAGCAGCGCGCTCAACGCGCTGGTCGGAGGCTGGGGCATCGGGTTGATATCCGAGTTTCGCAACGGAGTGGCGATTGGCGTGATCGAAAACACCAACCGGATGAACGCCTTCTCCCATGCGCAAAGGCCGAACCTGCTAGGGTCGTTCTCTCGTCTCTCAAGTTGGCGCTCCAACGTAAGAGCCAACACCTACTTCGACCCGGCTCTGTTCGAGTCACCTGGCGTCGGGGCGGTTGGAAACAGCCCTCGAAACGTCTGCTGCGGGCCCGGATTCAATGGCTTCGACCTTTCGGTCCACAAGTGGTTTAGTTTCACTGAGAAACATAGGCTGCAGCTTCGCGGTGACTTCTACAATCTCTTTAACAGGGCATTGTTCGGAAACCCGGAACTGCGTAACGGCCGCGGGAACTTCGGTCGTGTCAGCAGCGTCCTTGTGGGGTCAAGCGGACGGCTCGCGCAAGTCTCGGTTCGGCTGGAATTCTAGCAAGTTCGATCACGCCGGGCGGGCGCTTCCAACGGCCGCCCGCGAGACCGAAATTGGGATCAAGACAGGGCTGGGCGCGCAACGAAACCGTGTACTGCGCGACATGGTAGCGTGCACCGTGCGATTCGCCGGTCTCGTGCTCGGTACCTCGGCTGTCGCCGCGATTAGCAGACTGAGGGCGGACTTAGTGCACGGCACCTCCGCGCCTGACCCGGTTGTCTTGAGTTCAGTAGCAGCGTTCCTCTTTCTGGTTTCGCTGGGCGCGGCGGCGCGGCGTTCTGGCCGGTGTGGCACGCGATGCGAGACAATCGCAGGGCTTCGGTTCGCGCGAGCTAGCTGCATGCGGTGAACTAGCATCCGCCCGCCCCGCCAGCTTCATCGGAGCCTCATTGACTGCTGCTAGCTCGATGGCAGAGTCCGGCACAGCCGTTTCCGTCGGACAAATGGACGCCCTCCCGCCTGCCAGCATCTCCAGTCTCGACCAACTTCCCAAGGCGGGCGTGGTCGCTGCGCACATCACACTTGATCAGGTACAACGTACGGCTCGCGATACTCTCTGCGCAGATAGCGGTCCGCTTCCTGATCGCCAGGAAACGTCTCGGTATCCGGGTCGAAGACCAACTTCCGGCCGGTGCGGAACGAAATGTTCGCCAAATGGCAGAGCGATGTCGAAAGATGCCCGTCTTCGATCTCGCAGCGCAAGGCGTTCCGGTTGCGCGAGCGCACGCAATCGATAAAATTCTGGAAGAGGCTGACTGGCTCTTCCTCGAGCGTTGGAATCGGCGGCCCGGCTAGGTACTCCATCTCGGGGAAGCTGAGTCTGCTAGCGCGCATCGAGACCCCTGAGGGCGGATCTGGCTCATCTCTTGGCGTAAACTCCCCGCGTGTTGCTGTCCACCCGCCGACAGAAGACACATAGCCTTGCTCGGTGTAGAAGAACGTCCCCATCCGGGTTCCTCCAAACGTCGGGCTATAAAGCGTAGTCGCGTCGATTTCGGCTAGCGTGCCGTCGGCATACTCGAAGGTGCCTACCTGGACGTTGGGCACCTCCGAATCCGAGTCCTCAACAAACTGCCCTCCGGTGCAGTGGATTCGTACCGGGTGGACGCTCTTTTCGAGTCCCCATCTCACCACGTCGAGCGCGTGGACTCCGTTGTTGCCCACCTCGGTCGTGGAGGTGTCCCAGAAAAAATGCCAGCCGTAATGAAAGCGATTCATGGTGAACGCGCGATAGGGGGCCGGTCCGAGATAAAGGTCCCAGTTCACACCTTCGGGAATCGATGATTCCTCCACTCGGCCGATATTGATCCGTCCCCGATAGACGATGGCTTTGGCGCGGTAGGGAGTGCCGAAACTCCCGCCGCGAACAAACGCAACCGCGGAGCGACTCCGCAGGCTGCTTCGCCGATTCAAGCCAACCTGCACCATGCGGTCGTACTTGCGGGCCGCCTCGACCATCTTGCGACCTTCCCACAGCGTGTAGGAACACGGCTTTTCGACGTACACGTCCTTGCCGGCCTGGCACCCCCAGATGGTCATCAGCGCGTGCCAGTGATCGGGAGTAGCAATCGATATCGCATCCAGATCGTCTCGTTCGAGAAGCTTGCGGATATCCGTCTCCGTCTGCGGCGTGTAGCCACCGATCTGCTCGACCTCCGCCACGGCATCGGGAAACAGGCGCTCATCGATGTCGCATAGATAGCCAACGCGCACGCCGGGCATCCCCGCAAATTCGCGTATGTGAGTTCTACCGCGACCGCGGAACCCCACCACGCCGATATTCACGGTGTCGCTGGCGGCCGTTTGCGCGGGTGACGGGCGCGAAGCTGAAGCTGCCGCAAGGCCGGCGCCCATGACCGCTTTCTTTACGAATCGTCTACGGCTTGTTGCCATAAGAGTGTTCTCCCTTCTTCTGTCCGCCATGAAATGACTCGGGCGGCCAAGACTAGTTCCCTTCGCCGAAGCAGTACAGCACCTGACGGGTGCGAATGTAGATTCGCCCCGGTTCAATCGCGGCGGAAGCGAATACGCCGTCGCCAAGATCATTCGTGGACAGGATCTCCCACTCGCCTGAAGCCCGCAGTACGGTCACCTGCCCCTCTTCGCTTGCCACGTACACCTTCCCGTCGGCCGCAACCGGCGAAGCCCAATACTTCCCCAAGGCCGCCGACAAGCGGCCCTGCTTGTACACCGCACCGGTCTGCGGGTTCAAGCTGGTAAGGATGCCTCCGTCTTTCACAAGGTAGAGCACGTTCCGATACAGCAGCGGCGAGGGGACATTGGGGAGCGCCCTCCGGTAGCTCCAGACGATGTTGGATTCCGTCAGGTCTCCCCGCCCGCCCAGCCTGATTGCCAGCAAGGCGTTGCGGGCGGCCAGCCGCGACTGGGTGTTGTTCCAATCTCCTTCATCGACGAAGCCGTCCCTGTCGAAGTCGAAGTAGCTGCTGAATCGTTCCCGCATCATCGGCAGGAATGCCTCTTGCTCGGAAAACCGGCCGTCGCGATTGGCATCATGCTCCGCCAGCGCCTCGGAGTATGGCGGCAACTTTTCGTTGACGCTGTTGCCGGTCGAGGACCAGCCGTGCACATAGAGCATTGAATGATCGGTGACCGCTACGGATTTCACTTCGAACGCAATCCCTCGCACCCACCAGAGTTTCGCCCCGTCCTCAAGCGAGTACCCGCCAACCTGATAGGACCCGGGCACGACCAGTTGCGCCGGGCCGTCGGCCGGTCGGTAGACACTCGGGGTCGAATACCCCCGCGTGTATTCGGAGCGATCTGTCTTCCAAACGACAGCCCCACTGTTGGGATCGATTGCAAGCATGAAGGAACCACTGTCTTGATCGCAAACGAGCACCACCTTGCCATCCGCAACGATCGGCGAAGACGCCATGCCCATCCAATTGTCGAAGGGGCCCAGAGGAGCCCTCCAACGCTCATTGCCATCCGGGCCGTACGAAAGCAACCCGAAATCGGCGAAGAAGACATAGACGTTATCCCCGTCAGTGGCCGGACTAGGCGAGGCCGGATGATTCAACCGGTTCATTTCCGAGATCCGGCTTCTCGGTGCCTCCCGGCGCCAAAGGACCTTCCCGTCTTTGCGGCTGAGACAGATTGTCAGCAGCTTTCCACCTTCCGCAGCGGTAAGGAATATGCGGTCGCCTGCCAGTACTGGAGAGGAGTGGCCTGCCGGAAGAATCGTCTTCCAGAGCACATTCTTGCTGGGGCCGAACTCGACTGGCAGGTTGGTGGCCTCCAACGCGCCGGATCCGTTGGGGCCGCGGAACTGCGGCCAGTCGGCTATGAGAGGCGCAGGCATCAATGCGACGAGCATCAATGCCGTGAGCAAGCAAACCATCTCAGTGGGAGGAATCGACTTCCCGGATACGAATATTGCGGAACATGACGAAGTTGAACTGATCGTGGAGTTGCAGGCCGATTGGCCCTGTCTTGGGCCGATCCGGATCGCCGGCATGCTCGGCGGCAATCTGTCCGTTGACGCTGACTCTGATCCCGTCGTTCCTCGATTCGATGTCGAACGAGTTCCACTGCCCATCCCTCTGGAGGCCCTCTTTCGCCGGGACGAAGGTGTAGAGGCTCCCGCTGGGATTACTCGAATCGCTCGAGCCGTTAATCTGTACCTCGTAGCCGTGGTGGGCCGGAGTGTTTTCGTAGTCGGCAGGTTGCACCGTTGCAAACTTTGCACGCGTCGGGTCACGGATCGAGATTCCGCTATTGCCCGGAACACGGATCCAGTACTCGATATGCAGGTCGAACTCGCCGTATTCCTTCTTCGTGTAGAGCCAGGACTGCGTCCTGAACCAGTCCTCGAACTGCTGCCTCGAGATTGTTTCTGACCCGCCGAACAATTTATCGATTACCGGCCTCCGATATCCAACCAAAGTGCCGGTGTCGGTGACCCTCCAGATGCCGTCGCCGAGCGACTCCCAAGCTTCAAGTCGAGGCGTGATGAGGTCGTTCCAGTCGGCGGCGCAGCAAATTGATGCAGCCGAGAACACAGCAAGGATAAAGGCTGGCAGTCGATGGGTGGTCATGGCTCAGTTCCGTCGGGAGTTTGTCGCAACGCAACTACTCCATATTCACAGGTGCTATTCTCGCACGCGGGGCAAGGACACTTGTCGACAACTCAGCCGAAGCGCGCGGTCAAACCGACTGCGACGGACAACGGCACCGTTGCTGCTTCCGCTCGCGCGAACTGCCAGGAGCGGATCCCGTAGCCGAGGCACACCCGCCAAGCTCCCCGAAACAAGGCTCGCCGAGACCGTCTGCCGACGATCACCGCACAGCCGGAGCATGATAAGCTCTAGCCGCGCCCATTCCACAGCTGGGCAGAATGAAAGGCAGAATCCAATGCGACTCCTCTCACTGTGCATCCTCGTACTCACATGCGGGATCGGCATTGCTTCCGGTGACGGAGTCCTGGGCCACGAACAAGTACTTCTGTGGCCTGGTGGAGCGCCCGGAGCGAAGGGAGAGGAAGCTGTCGACCAGCCGGCCCTGACCATCCACCTAGTCAAGACCGAGAAGAACACGGGTGCAGCGGTCGTGGTGAATCCAGGTGGGGGATATCGGATTCTCGCGTCGGACCATGAGGGCTTGCAGGTCGCGCGGTGGTTGAACTCTATTGGAGTCAACGCATTTGTCCTGCGCTATCGCCTGCTGCCGAAGTACGAATCGTCCGTCGCGCTGCTCGATGCTCAGCGAGCGGTGCGGTATGTCCGAGCAAACGCCGCCAAGCTTGGAATCAGCCCAACTCGGATCGGCGTCCTCGGATTCTCGGCCGGAGGACATTTGACGACCGCGGTCGGGACCTCGTTCGACGCAGGGGACGCAGAAGCGGACGATCCGATTGAGCGCGTCAGTTCCCGGCCCGATTTCCTGGTGCCGGTCTATCCAGCTGTGACGGGAACACTGCTTCGCGGCAACGTGGAAACGTACTACGATACGTCCCTCGATGTGACGGAATCGACGCCTCCTACATTTCTCCTTCACACCCACACAGACCGGACGGTAACGCCGAAACACAGCATTGCCTTCTACGAGGCGCTGCTTGACGCGGGAGTCTCGGCCGAAATGCATATCTTCGCGTTTGGCCCGCATGGCACAGGACTCGCGCCCGGTGATCCGGATCTCGGTCAGTGGCCCGCTCTCCTTCATGGATGGCTGCAGCGCCAGGGGTTCTTGACAGATGCAGAGCGCATCGAGGTCAGCGGCACTGTGCTGCTAGATGGAAAACCACTGTACTGGGGCTGGATCACACTGATCCCCGAAAACGACCGCCATCCTCCGGCCATGGCTTACATGGGCCGGCGCGGCCGGGGAACATTCAAGATCGAGGGCAATGCCGGCCCGAGCGCGGGACGGTATCGCGTGGAGGTGCACCGAGTTGCCAACGATTTCTCGGCTCCTGCAAGCGGCTCGTACTCGATAGAGGATGCCGAGAAGTTCACCAAGGCCTCTCCGGGGGATGCCGACATCGTTGTTGACATCGTGCCTGGGATCAACGAGCTCAGAATCGAAATTGCTACGCAATAGTCGCTTCGTTCCGAGCATCGGCCCCACACTACGAGTGAGTCCTTGAGACACAGGGTGGCCGGGCACCAATCAGGGCGAGCGACGCCGATTCAGGGTGATTGATTCGAACCGGCTGGATCAACGGGTTACCATGGCTCTAGCGCACGAATAGGGTCGGGGGACGCCGCAGAACGGCCCGACATGCGCGAATCGCATGACAGGAAGGAATTTCTGGATTCGGCGGCGGACCGCTTGCGCTCTTCTCGCGCTAATGGCGGCATGGAGCGCTTGGTCGGGACGCCTTGGACCAGCCCACGCAGCAGAGAGCGTTTCGTCGGAGCTCGAGGCCTCATTCGAGCAGCAGGTGCAGCCGGTCCTGCAGAGCAAGTGCGTCCTATGCCACAGCGGAGACGCGGCAATGGCGGGAGTTCGGCTCGACCGGCTGGACGCAACACTCGCCGACCGGGACCTGCGCATTTGGGAAGCAGTGCAGCGACGGGTGGAGGACGCGACCATGCCCCCGAAGGGCGCGCCGCAGCCGTCGGGTCCGGAGCGTCGGCAAACACTGGAATGGATCGCCCAAGCCTTGGAAATCGCTCGGTCGCGGCCTGTGCCGAAGAACGGCGTTGTGCGCCGTCTCACCGTCTCGCAGTATCGCAACACTCTTCGAGAGCTGTTGCTGCTGGACGAGGACCTAACGGAGATCCTCCCCCCGGACGCCGTTTCCGAAGACGGATTCGTGAACAATGCCGAGACACTCCAGTTGTCCCCGTTGCTGATGGAGGCATATCTCGAGGTCGCCGAACAGGCGCTTGATCGTTCCCTGGTCGATCCGGACTGGAAACCCTCGATCCAGAACTTCCGCGTCGACTTGGGCAGGTCAGTCAATCCCGCACCGCTCCGCGAGCAACTGATTCTCGGCGCAAACAGCCAGTTGCTCGACAACCGGCACTACGCGGTGACGCAACTCGTGCCTGACAAGCCGTTCGCCTTCGAGCCAATTCGGATGCGTACCAACTACCGCTTCCACGAGGGCTACAGGGGAAACGCCACTGTCCGCGGCTGGCGAGACTTCGACAGCATCTATCACGCCGTGTACGCTGGCATGCGGGGTAGCAAGGGCTATCCCAAGGGGAATCCTTTCGACGCGGTGCCTCAGGGCCTGCTGCTTCGCCCGGCCATCCCAACTGACGAGATCTTCCGAAGCGAAGGCACGTTCGGCCCCAAGGCGAATTTCAAGATCTCGATGCGCCAGCTTCCCGACGACGGGCGCTTCCGTGTCACGGTCACCGCCGCGAAATATGACGACGGCTTGTTGCTAGACAAGGGCATGCCCGCCCGGCAACGGTCCGAACCAAATGCCGTCGTCGCACACGACTCGAGCAGGCCGCAAACCGTGACGATCCGAAAGGACGGCATCTATCAAGTCGATATCTACGAAACGCCCCTGGCCCCGCCTACGGGCCCTGCGGATTCGTCGCGGCTTGGCGACGGATTGGTTGGGGCCTGGCCGCTCGACAGCAATGATGCTGGCCGCTTGGAGGGCGATGCGCGACTCGTCAATTCCCCTTTTGGCCGAGCTCTCTCTCTCGACGGCGATGGCGATTCGCTTGTGATTCCCCGTGACGCCTCCATGGGGGTAAGCGACGGTGACTTCACGGTTGCCGCGTGGATTCGGCCGAAGCAACTGCGGAAAGCGGGCATTGTCGCCCTAGGAAGGTACAACTGGGAGCACGGCTGGTACCTTGACATGCCAACCAATCAAGGTGCCCTGCGCATCGAAACAGCGGGACCCGACAACGAGTCGAACGGGGCCGTGACTTCCCCTCCCGGCGTTATACGCAACAACGCATGGCAGCATGTCGCCGCCGTGGTAAGGCGGGGAGACAACGCAACCCGCCTGTACGTGAACGGCTACCAAGTTGCGAGCGGAGAGATTGGCCCAGAAGACGTGGACAACCCGCGGCTGGACATCCATGTCGGTCGCGTTCCGGACGGAAACCAATTCCGTGGAAACCTGGACGATGTCCGCATCTATCGTCGCGCGCTGGACGAATCAGAGATCCAAGCCTTGGTACAGCCCGGAGCGAGCTTTGCCAAGCCACCTGCCGACAAGCGACCGGAAGTGACCCTAAGCCTGGGGGAGCGGGAGTTCTCCGGCATTTTGCTGCAACCGGCGTTTCTTGCCGCACGGCTCGCAGCGGGACCGCTTCAAGTCGGGACCCAGCTCACAGGCGTGAGGAAACTTACCCGGATCGTGTTGACGCCGCTGGTTTCCGAAGACCCGGTCGCGCGCCGCTTCCGTGCGTTCGAGGAGCGCTCCCCGCGAATCGGCGTGCACATGGGATTCCGACGAGATTGCGGCCATACGTTCTCCCAGGTCGGGCAGGCGCAGACCGCGGACAGCACCAAGCTCTCACGTTTCGTCTTCGAGGGAGCGATTCGCGATTTCCCCAGCCCGGATACCCAGCAAGACAACATCAACTATCTGGCAGGGGTCCGTGAAATCGCGGTCCGCAGCGAGTACACCGACGGCCGTGACATGCCGCGGCTACTCGTCCGGTCCGTGGAATTCGAGGGGCCACTATACGAGACGTGGCCGCCAGCTTCACACCGGAAGATCTTCGGCGACTCGGACCGCCACCACGACACGCCCGCCCACGCGCAAGAGATGATTCGGCGTTTCGCAACCCGTGCGTACCGCCGCCCGGTCTCCCCTGCGGAGGAATCTGTCCTCATTGGGGTCTACCAGGAATCGTCCGAAGCCGGAAAGACCTTCGTCGAAAGCGTCAAGGACGCGCTGCTCGTCGCGCTTACATCGCCACAGTTCCTGTTCTTGGTCGAAAGCAGTGCTACGCCCGACCCGGAGCCAATCAGCAACCATGAGCTGGCTTCCAAGCTGGCCTACTTCCTCTGGAACGGACCGCCGGACAGCGCGACGATGCAACTGGCCGACGGCGGGGAACTAGACGAGCACCTGGACGAGGAGGTGGAGCGCATGATCGACGATCCGCGATTCTCGCGGTTCGTGGAGGAATTCGTTCCCCAATGGCTGAACCTGGACCGGTTCGACGTGCTGGAGCCAGATCGAGAGCGGTTCCCGAAGCTCACGCGTGAAACGCGCTCCCAGCTGCGCCAAGAGCCGGTGGAGTTTCTTCGGTACCTGATCCGCAACAACCTGCCGGTGCGAAACCTGATCGACTCCGACTTCGTGGTCGCGAACGAAGTCGTCGCAAGCTACTACGACTTGGCGGACCGGGTCGAGAGCGGGTTCCAGTTCGTGCCGATCCGTCACGACCAGCCCGGACTCGGCGGCGTCCTGACGCAAGCAGCCATCTTGGCCGGGTTGTCGGACGGCCGCGAATCGAACCCGGTGAAGCGGGGAACGTGGCTGGCCCGCCGAATCGTGGCCGAGCCGCCCGACCCCCCTCCTCCCAATGTGCCGGACCTGTCCGCAGACACGGAGGGGCTGTCCCTGCGCGAGCGGCTAATGCAGCACCGCAGCCAGCCTGGCTGCGTTCAATGCCACCTGAAGATCGATCCTTGGGGTATTCCGTTTGAAGAGTTCGACGCCGGCGGGCGTCTCAAGCAGGTAGCGGTGGACGCGCGGTCTGAGCTGCCTGACGGCACGCCGGTGTCGGGTGTGAGTGAACTGAAGCGCTATCTGGCCCAAGACCGGATCGATCAGGTCGCGTTCAGTGTCCTGAAGCACCTCGCAACGTACGCAAACGGTCGCAGTTTGGAATACAGCGAGCTAAACTATCTGAAGCAGGACGGAACGAGACTTAGGCCCGACGGCTACCGCATGAGAGACATGCTTCGGTACGTCGTCAGCAGCAAGCTCTTCCTCGAGAAGTAGCACGCCACCGGGAGCACCCGTCCGGAGACACCAATGAGCATCAGGCCTAACATTGATCGACGCGCCTTCCTGCACGGTATAGGGGGTGTCGCCCTGGCGTTGCCGGTGCTTGACGCAATGGGCGCGGAAGTGACCGAGCGCGCTCCCCGGCGCTTCTGCGCGCTTTACACCGCAAATGGCATGTCGCTGCCTCGCTCGGAAAACCTCCTGGACGAATGGAGCTGGTTTCCCACCGCCGAGCGCGACGGCGAGTTCGTGTTCGGCAGATCGACCGAGCCTCTGAGCCCTTTCCGCAACCGCCTCAGCTTCATGGGCGGGCTGTACCATCCGAGCGGCCCCAAGGCCGACCCGCACACCTGCTCCGACATGTGGCTGACGGGCGCCCCGTTGCACAAGCCGAAACGCGGGACGTACAACACCGTCGGACTCGATCAGGTGGTAGCGCTGCACACAAAGCAGCATTGCCGACAGCCATCGCTAGTGCTTTCGATTGACGCCGGAACGGGGTATCTCTCCCGCACTGGAACGATTTCCTACGGATTGGACGGGCGTCCGATTCCGGCTGAGAACAACCCGCGGCGAGTGTTCAACCGGTTATTCCGCGGTGACCGCGGATCGCTGGAGTCGGCACGTGACAGCCTCCGCGAACGCGTCAAGCTGGTGGATGCAGTCTCCCAGAGTGCCCGTTCGCTCGATCAGCAGCTCGGCAAGTCCGACCGGGTGAGGATGGACGAGTACCTGACCGCTCTGAACGAAGTTGAATCGCGCCTGATCGCATCCGAACGCTGGATAGACATCCCGATAAAGAAGCAGGACTACTCGCATCTCAACCTCGACGCCACGCCGGATGGTGAACCGGCTGAGTACTATCGCACGATGTTCGACCTGATCTCGCTAGCATTCGACGCAGACATCACCCGGTCCGTCGCGTTCATGCTCAACCGCGAGGACGGCATGGGTATCAGCGACACGTTCCCGCTCAAGCTGGGACTCTCGCACACCCACCACAAGCTCTCGCATGCGACCGACAAGGAAGGCCAACAGCAGTTCGCCAAGTACGACCTGTTCCTGAGCCATCAGCTGGCGCACTTCTTCGAGAGAATGGAGAGCTACCAGGATCGGGATGGCAGCGTGCTCGACAACACGATCGTGCTGTTCGGCAGCGGTGCGAGCACGACGCACACTTCCCGAAACTTGCCGACCCTGGTCGCTGGAGGATCCAATATGGGCCTGAAGCATGGAGGATATTGGCGCGACGGCGAAACCCGCATGTCCAACATGTACCTCAGCATCTTGCGATCCCTCGCCATCGAGCAGGAATCGTTCTCCGACAGCACCGGCACGCTGAGCGATTCGATCTTCACTCGAACCTAGCGGATTCGTTTAGCAAGGAGCGCATGCGCCTTGGGCAGCGAATTCCCCGTCCCCCGCCAACTCCTCCTGGCACACCCAGGAGAGCTTATTTCCAAGACCGGATGACGGGCAGCAGCCGTTGGATGCCGACAGCACTTCGACCCCGCCCGGCAGAGCCCCATGCCAGGCTGCGGCCAGCGTCTTTCGATGCACCAGTGGCCGGCCAAGGCCGTCGCTTGCAGTCGCCCGTGCCCAATTCGCCGCCAGCGACGCGGAACCGACACAGTGGTGCCAGCCCGCATGTCGGGTTCGCGCCGAGCCTTCAAGTGCCCGTCAGGGAAGGATCCAAGCTCTGATGAAGGTAGACAGCGTGCAGGGCGTTACGGGTTGGCTGTTGGTCTACATCATCGGCTCGATTCCGCTCACCATGACCTATTCGATGGGCCTGTCCGGGTGGTTTTTCGACTATCCCTATTCGCTCATGGTCGCGATCTTCCTAGTGCTGGCGATTCCGTTGGTGCTCATTCCATTGAAGTCTCCCAGAGCGCCGCAATGGAACATCGCGATGTTGTGGATCACCGTGGTGTTGATGACTCTGCGTTCGCTGAACGTCTTCTTGCTGCCATTCGGTGGCGAGGGCCAAGCGCCATTGAGGGGCGAGGAGCAACTGGCCGTAATACTGACGCTCTCAGCAATCGTGTCTTGCTCCCTGGGATGGGCAATCGTTTGGACGAACTACTTTTGGAAGTCGGTACGAGTCAGGAATACCTTCTCAGTGCGGTCCCGGACCGCGTCTTGATTGCGCCCGGCCTGGGCCCCGACGGCATTTCAGGCATCCTGCGGCCGGTCGCCGAACCGACCATGATCAGGTCCTGGACAAGTCCCCGAGCAGTCCGTGAAATAGCGGCCTTCGGCATCACCCTTCCTAATGTTTCGATCCGCCGATCCACCACTCACCCAAGGGGGATAACCGGCCCACGACATTTTGGCGCGCACCGCCTTCTAGCAACGCAAGCACGCCGTGCTCTCAATCATTCAGGGTCTTGGGTCCGGCGCTCTTTTCCGCTCTTCCGTTTGCAAATTAGAAATTTGATTCTAAAATACGCCTCCTGCGCAGAATCAGTGGGTGAGGATCGGGTCTTGCTTCCTGCGGTAGCGTAGTTTGATCCGGGTACCGAGGGCTTCCGCCGAGGTGGGCGGGGAGTTCCCGTCTGGAGAAAGGAGGAGACAACAGGTGCAGTTGCGCACGATTCTGAACCGGGTGTACAAGCTGCCGGGGTTCGTGTACGGGAAGATCCGGCTGGTGGAGCGCGAGGGCGGGCCGGCCGAGGTGGAGGTAGAGGTCTTGCCGCGGGCCAACGGCAGGGCGCGCTGCTCGGGCTGCGGCGAGCCGGGGCCCTGCTACGACCGGCGCGAGCGGCGGCGGTACCAGTTCGTGCCGGTGCTGGGGTTGCCGACGTACTTGATCTACGAGATGCGGCGGGTGGACTGCCGGCGCTGCGGGCAGGTGAAGGTGGAGCGGGTGCCGTGGGCGGAGGGCAAGCAGCGCTCGACGAAGGCGTTGAGGTGGTTTCTGGCGAGTTGGGCGAAGCGGCTGTCGTGGCAGGAGACGGCGCAGGTGTTCGGGGTGTCGTGGGAGCGGGTCTGGCGAGCGGTGGGGATGGCCGTGGAGTGGGGCCGGGAGCGGGTGCAGCTGGAGGGGGTGGCGACGATCGGGGTGGATGAGATCGCGTGGCAGAAGGGCCATAAGTACTTGACGTTGGTGTATCAGCTGGATGCGGGCCGGCGGCGGCTGCTGGGGGTGGGGCGGGCGCGGAAGATCGAGACGCTGGCAGGGTTTTTCGACTGGTTCGGGGAGGCGCGGTCAGGGCGGCTGCGGGTGGTGTGCTCGGACATGTGGAAGGCGTACCTGCGGGTTGTAGCGGAGCGGGCGCCGGCGGCGGTGCACGTGCTGGACCGCTTCCACATCGTGCAGAAGCTGGGCAAGGCGATCGACGCGGTGCGGGCGGCGGCGGCGAAGCAGCTGAAGGCGCAGGGGGAGGAGCCGGTGCTGAAGAACACGCGCTGGCTGTTGCTGAAGCGCAAGGAGAACCTGAGCGAGAAGCAGGAGCCGAAGCTGGCGGAGCTGGTGAAGCTGAACTTGCGGACGGTGCGGGCGTACCTGCTGAAGGAGGATTTCCAGCAGTTCTGGGAGTGTCGCTCGCCGACGGCGGCGCGGCGGTTCCTGGTGCGCTGGTGCCGGCGGGCGATGCGCTCGCGGCTGGAGCCGATGAAGAAGGTCGCGAAGATGCTGAGGCGGCATCGGCCGCTGGTCTTGAACTGGTTCCGGACCGCGAGGAGCTATTCTTCGGGTGCGGTGGAGGGCATGAACCTCAAAGCCAAGCTGGCTATGAGAAAAGCGTACGGGTTCAGATCCTACAGGTCTTACGAACTCGCTTTATATCATTCACTTGGAAATCTACCGGAGCACAGCCTTGCCCACCGATTTTGCTGAGGAGCCGAAAATACAAACATGCTCGATCGAAAGGTGGCATCGGTCCTGCGTGCTCGGCTAGCCGACTATCCGGCTGTTGCCTTGGTCGGACCTCGCCAGAGCGGCAAGACAACGCTAGCCGCCTCTTTCGATGGCCGGTACTTCGATATCGAGCAAGAGCCTGACCGTCTGCGCGCCGACATCGAATGGCCAGCGCTGACGGCCAGCGAGGACCTGGTGATCTTCGATGAAGCGCAAGCCTGGCCAGATCTGTTCGCGCGCCTTCGAAGCGCGATTGATATGGATCGCAAGCGCAACGGCCGCTTCCTCCTACTTGGCTCGGTCTCCCCAGCTCTAATGTCTCAGGTGTCCGAATCGCTTGCAGGCCGGCTGTCGGTTGTGGAATTGACACCCCTGACAGGGTCGGAGCTGGCCAGTCAGGGCCAACGGCAAAGGCATTGGCTGTGCGGCGGATATCCCGACGGGGGAGTGCTGACCGGCAAGGGTTTCCCTCGCTGGCAGAGGAGTTACCTTGAACTGCTTGCTCTCCGGGACCTCCCAACATGGGGCCTTCCGGCGCGATTCGGAGTGACGCAGCGTCTCCTCCATATGATCGCGATAGCGCACGGCCAGCAGTGGAACGCAAGCAGCATCGGAAAGAGCATGGCGCTTTCCTATCACACGATCAACCGCTATATGGACTATCTGGAGGGGGCCTTCCTCGTGAGGCGCCCCCCCCCCCTTTCACGCAAACATCCGGAAGCGGCTGATCAAGAGTCCTAAAGTGTACTGGCGCGACAGCGGCTTGCTGCACGCGCTCCGAAACGTGCCTGACGAAAGCGCGCTATTCCATCAACCATGGGTCGGAGCAAGCTGGGAGGGCTACGTTATCGAACAAACCCTGGCTGCCTTGCAGCACTCGGACCGGGACTTTCAGGCGCACTATCTCCGGACCAGCGACCAGCGAGAGATCGATCTCGTCATCCAGGTAGGCGCAGAACTCTGGGCTCTTGAGGCCAAGCTGACTACGAGACCGAGTCGGAATGACTTAGCGAGGCTCAACGCGAACGCGAACTTGATCGACGCCAACCGGACGTTTCTCGTTTGCCGACAGAGCCGGTTCGTCGACGGGGGCTCGCAAATCGTTTGTGATCTGGATGGCCTCGTTCGCTTTATCGCATCGCACCGGCCCTAGCAGCCTGTGGTTATAGTGGCTCTTTCGCCGACCGAGCCAGTCGGCGGCACTGAGGGGTTCTTCAACGGCTTACACGAGTTCCGGGACGAGAGTTCCGGGCAATTTCCGCGGCTGAGCCCCCACAGGCCCCCAATCGCGCTCAGAAGGCCGCTATGGGCGGTTCCGAATGGCAAATAAAAGACGAAATCCGGGTTGTCTGCCGACTGCCGCCCTTGTCCTTGCAGGGTGCGGGGCGTACCGCTCCCCGTGACCGACCTCATCAGCACCCCCAGGTTGAACCCGCAGGCATGCACCAATAACCGCTTGCGAATGTTCGCCCGCCCCCGCAAGTGCAGCCGCCGCATCCCGCCGGTCTCGTACATGTGCGCCATCGACCGTTCCACCTTCTCCGTCCGCAGCTTCTGCAGGCACTTGCCCTCCGGGCTCGCCACCCGCTCCCGGTTCGCTTTCACGACCCGCTCCGCTTCCGGCTTCCCCTCGAAATCCCGCTGCGCCCGCTGCGGCTCCGGGATGTGCGCTGCCTGCCCCGCCTCGTCGAGTGCCAGCAATACCGCGTCACTGTGGTAGCCCTTGTCCGCCACCACCTGCTCCGGCGCCTCCGCTTGCGCCGCTTCGACCGCTTCCAGTGTCGCCCCCAGCGTCGCTGTGTCCCCCAGGTCCGCCGCTTGCAGCGTCGCCCCCACCAACGCCCCGCTCTCCACATCCACCGCGTGCTCCGCCTTGTGCGCTAAGTGCGTCGTGCCGTCCTTCATCTTCGCCACCCGCGCGTCCGGGTCCGTCGGCGACTCCCACTCCTGGTTGGACAGCGTCTTGCCCTTCCGCTTGCGGTCGAATGCCGCCAATTCCGCCAACGTCGGCGTCGGCACCCCCGAGGCCGCCGCCAGCCCCTCCACGAACTCCCGGTACGCCTGCTTGCTGTCCTTGCGCTGCAAGGTCCGCAACGCCGCGTTCGCGAACAGCATCGTCGCGTCCACCGCCACTGTCCGCCCGTTGGCCAGACCGGCCTCGCGCAGCCGCTCCAGCACCCACCCGAACACCTGCTCGTGCGTCTCGAGACTGATCCGCCGCCGCGTCCGCGAGATCGTCGAGTGGTCCGGCGGGCTCTGCTGCAACTCGTAGCCGAGGAACGCCCGCAGGCCGAGCGAGTCGCTCACAGTTAGGGCGATGCCGCGCTCGGAATCGATGCCCAGCAGGTAGCCCAGCATCAGCAGCCGGAAGTACACGCCGGGGGCCAGCGAGGGACGCCCGAGCCGCTCGGCATAGAAGGGCCGGCACAGCGTCTCGACCTGCGTGTCGAAGCCCATCGTGTCGAGCAACTCGTTCAGCTTGTCGAAGAACGGAGCGGTCGGGGCCTTGGGCAGCTGATCCTGCGAAACAAACAGCGCGATCTGCCCGGGAGTGCGAGTACCCATCGCCATGACCACTATTTTAGCGACTTTTGTTGGGAATTTGCTGGTGTTCTGATTGAGTGACTTTTACCACAGGCTGCTAGCGTGGTTGGCATCTGCAGACGGATCCCAGGTGTGACTCTTTGGAATCGGGGGCGGTACCGCCTGAGCAACCGAGCACTTTCGCTCCGGTACCGCGCGCCAATCCATCGCGTCGGCTCCTGCTAAAGACCACTTTCCAGCGAACAATTCGCCCGCTCATCGAAGCGGGGCTCTCTGCGCTACAGTGTTCTACAATGCTCGCCAATGCTTACTTGGGGTTCGCGTGTCTGCCTGCTGCTTCCGCTTTTGGCGGCTTGCTCCGCCCTTCCAGAAGAACCCCTCGACCCGCCGAATGTCGTCCTGTTCGTTAGCGACACGCACCGCTGGGGAGCCATGTCCTTCACCCAGACTCCCCCTGTCGAAACGCCGAACATGGAACTTCTCCGCAGCCAAGGCACCTCGCTCGACCGCCACTACGTCAACCTGCCGATCTGCACTCCTTTCCGGGCGCTCCTGATGACCGGTCGGTGGCCATACCAGCAGGGATTGATGGCCAATCACATGTCGCTGGCCGAGCGTGTCGACATGCCGGAAGACCAAGAGACCCGCGGCACCGTTGCGTGGGCCTTCCGCGATTCGGGCTATGCGACCGCGCACTTCGGCAAGTGGCACCTGGGGGGTCGTGACGCCGGGCTCTTTGGATTCGACAAGTCCGTCGTCTGGCAGGGCACCAACAATCACCGCAAATGCCGCTACTCGGTCGATGGCGGCGAATACCTGCAATGGGAGGGGCGTTCGAACTCGACTGCCACGACCGAACAGGCGTTGGAGTGGATCGCTTCGTCCGCCGAGGACAGGCGGCCGTTCTTCGCGGTGATCTCGGTAAACCCGCCCCACGGACCGTTCCACGACGCGCCAGAAGAAAAGCAAGCTCTCTATCCGGACGAGGAAGCCCTGCCCTTCCATCCGCTGGACGTCACACGTGACTTCGACCAGCATCGCGACTACCACGCGCTCATCAGCGGAATGGACGACGACCTCGGGCTTGTGATGGCACGTCTCGACGCACTCGGCATCGCGGATTCCACGATCCTTGCTTACACTTCCGACCACGGGGGCATGACCGGGGTCGACGGGGTGGCGTACGGCCAGAAGCGCCACCCAAACGACGAATCGACAAGAATTCCCTTCCTTATTCGCTGGCCGGGGCAGATTCCGGCCGGCCGAAGCTCGGCTGCCCCCACCTCGACCATCGATGTGTTCCCTACCCTGATGTCCTTGGCCAACCTAGGGGACGAGCAGCTCGGACCATCCGCTGACTATGTTGGCTCGTTGCCCGGCACCGACTTGTCGGCGCTCATCCGGGGAGAGCCGGGCGCCGCGCGACCCGATTCCGTATTTCTGGCACACCCTTCAAACATGAACAATGGCGGCAGCCGCCACGAAATCATCTGGCGCGCCGTGGTCACGGACGATTTCACCTACGCCGTGACCGGAGACGGCGAACACCGCCTGTGGGCCAACGCGGACGGCTACCAAGATACGAACCTGTTGGACGATCCGGCATTTGCCGCGACGCGCAAGGAACTATGGGAGCGACTCGACCGGTGGATGGATGAAGCCGAGCGCCCCTACTACGACAACTGGTTCGCCCGGGCTTCGGACAAGGAAATTGCCTCCTGGAACGCCGAGCACGGCCTCAAGTCGGAAGGCGCGAACCGCGACGTCGGACGTTCAGCTGTCTTTGACATGACGGCTTCCAAGCCGCAATAGCTCGCTCTATTGTTCCGGTAGCGGCGACGCAATGCCCTCGAGCTTCCAGTTCGGGTTCTCCAGCAATCGTCGGGGGTTGATGAAGGGATAGCTGTCCCAATGAGTGGCACCACGCTGGCGGGGGTCGTCGTGTTCTCGAAGGTACTCGTTCAACCGCCATATCAGTGTTTGCTTTATCTCACTCGATGCAGGGTCCACAGCGATGTTCCGCAGCTGATCGGGATCGTTGCGCAGATCGTAGAGTTCCTCAGCGGGCCGACGCCCGTAAGCCATCAAGTAGTACGGCCGGATTTCGGGCTTGAGGGCATTTGCCATCAGGAACGTCTTCGTCGCACCACGGTCGACATCCCCAAAAAAGCCCTGTGGTGGGGCATTGTAGTCTGGATCTCCCGCAGGCCAGCGATCCGGTTCGTAGTTCCGGATGTAGGCGTAATCGTGAGTACGGATCGCGCGCATCGGGTAGCCCACGCCGCCCCGGCGGGCGATCGTGTGACGCTCGAATGCCGCCACGACGAAGTCCCGCGATTCATCGATTAAGCCGGACGCTTCGGACTGCATGATCGGCCACAGGCTCCGGCCTGACATTTCCTCCGGAATGCTGACAGACACTGCCTCGAGGATCGTGGGGGCAATGTCGATGAGACTCGCAAGGTCATCGACACTGCGCCCTCCTGGAATCACACCCGGCAGGCGCGCCGCGAGAGGCACCTGAATACCCGAGTCGTAGAGGTTGCACTTCGACCGCGGCAGCGGATTGCCGTGGTCGCTGGTGACGATCACCAACGTGTTGTCGAGTTGGCCGGCCGCTTCGATAATCGCAAGAGCCCGTCCCAGATGGCTGTCAAAATGCTCGATTTCAAGTCCGTAGTCGAGGATTTCACCGCGGACTTCCGGGTGGTCAGGCAGGGCGCCTGGCAGGCGCGCATCCTGGAGCTGCTTGCCCGCATTCTTCCACGCACCGACGTCGTAGCTCTGGTGCGGTTCGGAAGTACCCAGCCAGAAGAAGAACGGCTTGGCCGGGTCGCGATTCTCAAAGAAGTTTGCGAAGTTTGCTGCGTAGTCGGTGGGATTCAGGCCGGGGCGCCGCTGGTCCTCGGGCAGCTTGATGCTGCTGTCGTTCTGTCCGAAGATTTCCCGGTCCCAACCCTCCAAGCGCCCCGGGCTCCATGTCTTGCCCGTAGCACCCAGCTGATATGCAGCGTCTTCGAGCAAGAGAGTGAAGACGGTGAACTTCGCTCGCAGGATGCCCATCAAGATGCCGCCCTCCTCGAGTTCCCAAATATTGCGGCCCGTGAGTATCGCGCTGCGCGAGGGCGCGCAGGAAGGAGACGCAGTGAAGGCGTAGTTGAACAGCACACCCTCACGAGCTATGCGGTCGAAGGCGGGTGTCTTGATCGAAGTATCGCCATAGGCACCGGCGTGCATCGCGGACTGATCGTCCGAGATCGCGAAGAGGATATTAGGGCGCTCGGGCTGGGCAAGAGCGCTCGAAACAACGGCAAGCAAGAGAGGCAAGAGTCGGGACATGACGGTATCCACAGCCCATTATGCCAAGGCAGTTCACTAGTTCTGCAGCCCTCAAGCCGCTGCGCGGCAGAGAGTCGCCCGCACAAGCGCGATGCACACCTACAGCACGCAACGGGGCGCCGCGGTGATTCGGAGATCGGGAGCAGAACAAAGACGCCCGTCAGCAGTGCCTAGGCCGAGGGCAAACGGAGCGATGCCTGTTCCGAAGTGGAACACAGCCACGTACAGGTCGACCGCAGCTGTCAATCGGGCGGCGACGGAAGACGCTTGAGAATCGACCCTCCCCGCAGGGCACGAAATTGCGGCGAGGGCTGAAGCAACGGGTAACCTGACGGAAGCTCCACGCGTAGAACAAGAAAGGGAAGAGCCTTCTCAACTTTTCCGGAGTGACCCCGGCCGAATGCCGGTCGAGAAGGGAGACTACGCCAACAAGCCGGTCCGGACGGAACCGCTGACGTCAGTGAGCCGGAAGTCTCGGCCCATGAATCGATACGTGAACTTCTCGTGGTCGAATCCTAGTTGGTGCAGGATCGTCGCCTGGAGATCGTGGACATGCACGGGGTCCTTGGTAATGTTCAGGCACAGATCGTCGGTCGCACCATGCACGTGCCCTGGCTTGATTCCACCACCGGCCATCCACATCGAGTACGCGGTGGGCTGGTGGTCACGGCCGGCGTTCGCAGCCTCCTCCGGCTTGCGGATTTCGACCATCGGGGTGCGGCCGAACTCGCCGCCCCACACAACAAGCGTCTCGTCTAGCAGGCCCCGCTGCTTCAAGTCCTTGATCAAAGCCGCCGTGGGCTGATCAGTCTCTTCCATGCGCTTCGGCAGCTTCTGATTGAGGTATGTGTGGTCATCCCACGAAGCATCCATCATCAGCACCGTGCGGACTCCGCGCTCGACGAGCCTCCGCGCAAGCAGGCAATTCGTGGCGTATTGGCGGCGATGCTGATTCTCGCTCTCGATCCCGTACATGTCGAGCGTTTCGGGCGACTCACCGGAAAGATCCACGAGGTCAGGCGCTTCCGTCTGCATGCGGAACGCCAACTCGTAGGCGCTAATGCGGGAGGCGATTTCCTCGTCTCCCGCCTCGTCATGGCGGATCCGATTCATGTCATTGACAAAGCCAATCGTCTCGCGCTGGATCTCATTGGTCACGCCGGGAGGGTTAGTCAGGTACAGGATGGGGTCGCCCTGATTGCGGAAGAGCGTCCCTTGGTAATGAGAGGGCATGAAGCCCGACGAGAAGTTCGTTGTGCCTCCGGAAGTGCCCTTGCCGGACGTGAGCACCACGAAACCAGGCAAGTTTTTCGATTCGCTGCCCAAGCCATACAGCAACCACGATCCCAGAGTGGGCCGCCCGGGGATCGTCGCTCCGGTAAACAGGAGCAGCTGGCCTGGGTGATGGTTGAACGCATCGCCGTGCATCGAGCGAACGAGACAAATCTCATCGGCGACGCTGCCCAGATGAGGCACAAGTTCGGACAGTTCCATGCCGCACTTGCCCTGCGGGGCGAACTTGTATGGGCTCGCCATCACTTTGGCAGTGGGCTTGATGAAGGCCAGTGTCAGGTCCTTGGTAATCGAATCCGGCAAGGACTGCCCGTCCCAGCGCTCAAGTTCCGGCTTGGGATCGAACAGTTCGTACTGGCTCGGCCCGCCCTCCATGAACATGAAGATGACGTTCTTGGCCTTGGGCGCGAAGTGCGGTGCCTTGGGCGCGAGGGGATCTGCACCAGTCAAGCCGTCGGCCGCGAGCAAGTCAGCTAAAGCCGTAAGCCCAACGCCCCCAGCTACGGACCCTAGGAATTTGCGCCTCGCCTGGAGCGCTCGGAACTGTCGTCGATTCATCGCTAGACGCCCACATTGTACAACTGCCTCGGAGGCACCCCAGGCGCAAGCGGGGAGTCGAGCCCATTGCAGTCGCAGGAGGGGGCCAGCGATTCTCCGTTGCGGGGACGTGCAGCCACCCCCGTGGAACGGTTCCCCGCCAATGGGTTCGAGTCGGCACGGGGCTGCTATCGACGCGCTGCACGCATTTCGAATACGCCGCGCACAGCAAGCCAGGACAGCTCCGGGCAACCGCGGTTACAAGAGTTCCTTGGAGCGAAACCGCCAGAGTGCGAAGAGCAGGAAGATGGCCGTCACATCAAAGGCATACACAGTGAGGATGGCGACATCTTCCGCCGCGATCAGCCTGCCTTGCGAGATCAGCGAGAAGACATTGAACCTGTCGTAGCTCGGCAGGATGAAATAGAGGGGGTTAGGGGAGGAAAGGAACGTAGCGCTGGCGAAGAAGGCCAGGATCGCCGCAATGAGCGGGTGCATCAGAAGCGACAAGAACAGACCGACCGACCCGAGCATGAGATTCTGACAAAACATGAGCCAAGGGGCATAGCGGGCTGCCACATTCATGTCCAATTGATTTGCGTACGTAAACGCGGCCAGTGAGCAACCGATCAACACCGAGTAAGTGAAAAAGACAGCCACAGCGCCGCAGTATTTTCCTAACAAGAACTGCGTCCGGGTCACCGGCCTGGCCAAGATGAGGGGAATTGTGCCGCGACGGATGTCACCGGCCACCGCGGTACAGCAAATATACAGCGCGACCAGCGAGCCTGCCAGGGCGGTAGCCCAGTAGAGGAAGGCCAGGAACATTGAACCCGACCCCTCCAGGCTCCGGCGCACCTCTGCCATCTGCTCTTCGTCAATTTCACTGCCCTCCGCCAACGCCGCTTGTTCGGTCGCATCGAGAAGGAAGTCCTTCGACTCAGTGACAAGCACCGAGAAGACGACGGTCAAGCCCAATGCGACCAGCATCAGTGCCACCAACAGGCGCTGATGCAGCAAGGCACGAATGCTGTCGACAGCGATCAACAGGGCTGCAGTCATGACACCGCCTTTCGGTCTATGGCTCCGAAGAATATCTCCTCTAGCGATTGAGTCTCGGCCTCAACGCGCTCGATGTCCACTGCACTCTCTCTCAGCAACCGCTCCACCTCCGCGCGCACCGCCTCGTCGCCACAAACAATGGTGATTTCTTTGCCGTGTAGTGTCAGTCGCGCGCCAGAAGCTGACAGCGCATCGATCGCGCTTGCCGGCAAGTCTCGCGCTACGATCTTGAACCCCTTGGCACCGGACAACTCCTCCATCGTTCCGATCCTATCCAGAATGCCCTGCTTTAAAATGGCCACTCTGTCGCACACCGATTCGACTTCGGAGAGAATGTGCGAACAAATGAATACCGTCTTTCCGCGGGCCTTGCAATCCAGCAGGATTTCGCGGAAGTCGCGGCGCCCGACCGGATCGAGATTGGAGGTAGGCTCATCCAGGATCAGCAGCTCAGGATCGTTGATCAGAGCCTGTGCCAGCCCGAGGCGCTGCAGCATGCCCTTGGAGTACTGCGACACAGCCTTTCCTGCGGCGTCCTGCAGGCCCACCCGCTCAAGCAACTCAGCTGCCCGTTGCGAACGCGCTCCGGCCTCAATGCCTGACAACCCCGCGTGGAATTCCAGCAGTCGCTGGCCGCTGTAGTAGGTCTGTAAGTTCACGGACTCAGGCAGGTATCCCAGCTTCTCTCGGGACTCCGTGCACGTTACGGGTTGATCAAACAGGAAGGCGGTTCCCGTCGTAGGTCGAATGAAATTCAGCAAGAGTTGAATGGTCGTGGACTTGCCCGCGCCGTTGGGCCCGAGAAACCCGAACACCTCGCCCGGATGCACTTCAAGATCGAGCCCGTTGAGGGCAGTCGTGCCCCGTTTGTAGACCTTCCCTAGGTTCTCGGTGCGAATGATGCTCATGAGCCGTTCCTACAAGACATCCGGCTCTACCGGCTGGATCTCCTCGGTCAGGCTTTCCAAGGTCTGCCTCAGCTGATTCACTCTCGCAGCGTTGTAGCCGACGTGAATCCGCTTGACGAGGCCATCGGCGCCTATGACCAGCATCGTCGGGATGCTCCTGATTCCGAAGCGATTGGCGATGGACCCGTCCTGGTCCGCCACTACACGGAAGGTGTATCCCTTCCGATCCAGGAAGCTCCGGATTTCTTCTGGACTCTCGCCAAGATTCACGGCGACCATCTCCACGCTCCGTCCCCCGAATTCGTCGTGCAGTTCCTGCAGTTCGGGCATCGCCACTAGGCAGGGGCCGCACCACATGGCCCAGAAATCCACGACAACCACTTTTCGATCTCTGAATTCCGACAGCGCGACCGGCTGGCCGTGCAGGTCGGTTGCGGAAAAACCGGGCGACTCGCTCCCTACACGGATGTCCCCCAGTTGCTTGGTGGATCCATCGTCGCGTGGCATTTCAACCTTTACGTGGTAGTGAATTCTGGCGCTTCCGAGTGCAAACAGAACTCCCGCTAGAATCCAGCCAACGCTTCGCCTGCTAACTTGCACTTCGACTCCCAGTCCGGTGAATCTGTTTCAAGCGTCTAAACCCAGTGCGCCGCGCCAAGCTGGCTTACCGCTATGACCTCGTCGGGCCAGAGACGTCGCGGATCCGGCAGCACCTTGCAAGACTGTCGGGCCGTTGTTCGAATTGTAACCCCACGGCGACTCGTGGCAACAGAACCGCATCGCTGACCGCCTGTCTTCCCGCCAGGCGGCCTCCCTGAGCCAGCGAATCAATGAGACCCCGGTGTGATTTGGCTAGGCGACTGTACTTCGCTTCATTGCGGTACGCAGATGCAGTAGCGCGAGGCGGAAGCGATTCTTCTTCTGCGGGCCAACATCAAGGACAAACGCTATGTCGCGGCGATCCACAAGCAAACCCGCTTCAGCGAGTTTGTCGGGCAACGATGCCCTCGAACTGTGGCCTAGCCGAAACCGAGCCTGTGTGGGGCTTGGCCGCCAACATCTTCACGATTGTGCCTCACGCGTGTCTCCTCAAGCCATTTCGCCTCGAACCGTCACCCCGAAGCGTAGTCTTCACCGGCGCCGCTACGTGCGCAGGAGGCATCCCAGTCCTTCAGCTCGCTTCGCATTTCCGCGGCGAGATCGGGCAGTTCCGCCACAAGGTTGTGGCGCTCGCCAGGATCTGCGGCAAGGTCGAACAACATATCTTCGTCGGCGCGTTCCTTGTCAAGGTAGGACAAGAATTTATAGCGATCGCCGATTAGAGCGTGGTCCGGCGACCCGAGACGGCTGAGCACCGACCGCTCCCCGTTATCCGGGCACTGGAATGCGATGCGCTTGCCCCGTCGTTCCATCGCTCCGTCGATCAATGGCAGCAGATTAATGCCGTCCATCGGCCTCCCGTCCTGCGACCCCTCCATTCCCAAAGCCGCAGCAACTGTAGGGAAATAATCGGAGGTTGAACAGGGTATAGTCGTGGTCCGGCCGCCTGCGACGCGGCTTGGCCATTCCAAGATCCCGGGCACGCGCACCCCGCCCTCGAAGAGGCTGCGCTTGCGGCCACGCAGGCCCCCGCTCGACCCGCGATTCGCGCGAACCTGAGGCGTCCTGCCTTCAGGCCCGTTGTCGCTGCAATACCACACGATAGTGTCATTCGAGACACCCAGCTGACGGAGTTCCGCTCGTAACCGCCCGACCTGCTCGTCCAAGGCGGTAATGCAGCCGTAGTAGTGTTGCTCGCCTTCGCTGAAATCCGCGTACATCGCCCTGTGTCGGGGGCCTGCCACGACCGGGCTGTGCGGCGCGTGAAACCAAATCACGGCGAAGAAAGGGTTGTTTTCCTCGACAGCGCCGCGAATGAATGGAATCGCGCGGTCCATGATTACCCGCGAGTCGTCCCCGTCGAGGTTCTCGGTAGCGAACTGTCCCGGCCCAGTCCAGTATTTCGAAGGAAACGCTTGGTTCTCCATGGGATTCCAAGTCGGCATTTGCACCTCCGCCGAAAACGACTGGTCGAAGCCGTTCTCCCACGGAGGCGCGTAGTGCTCGGGCCTTCGCCCGCCGCGGCGCCCGTCCTCTTGGTCGTTCGTCAGCGTCCCGAGGTGCCACTTGCCGAAGTGCCCGGTCGTGTAGCCCTGCTCGCGGAGCAGTTCGGCAAGAGTGATCTCCTGCTCCCGGACATGGCCTGCGTTCGCCGTCACCACTCCGTACCGGAAAGGGTGGCGGCCGGTCAAGGAGCTACCACGGGTCGGGGAGCACACTGGAGCTCCGGAATAGAAGCGATCGAACCGCAGCCCGGACTCGCTCATCGCGTCCAGGTGTGGAGTCTTCAAGTACGGGTGCCCGTTGTATCCGGTGTCTCCCCAGCCCTGGTCGTCGGCCATGCAGAGAATGATGCTCGGTCTCGTCGCGGCGGAGGACACCTCCATGTCGTCGCTGCACGCGACGAACGGCAGTGCAGTTGCCGCCATCGCTCGACGCAGCACGTCACGCCGATTCAGTGATTCGGTCATTGTGTTCCTCTTGATCCCGAATTCCAAGACTTGAATGTTAGCGCGTCTGGCCCGGATCAACCTGGTTCCCTGAAGCTGCAATCGATTGGCCGGGCCCGCCGAAGCAATAGAGGCGAGTCGCCGTGCGGATATACAAACAGCCATCGCCAATTGCCGGAGTAGCGTATACTGCCTCGCCCAAATCATTGGTTTGCAATACTTTCCAGTCACTGCCCGCTGCGATCACCGCAGCCTTTCCAGCATCGCTGACCATGTACACCTTGCCGTCGCCCGCCACCGGCGAGGCGTAGAATCCGTCGAGCGCCTCCCGCAGCCTGCCTTGCTTGAGGACTTGCCCGCTTACCGGATCCAAGGCCGTCACGATGCCACCGTTGCGCACCAAGTAAAGCACTCCTCGGTAGAGGATCGGCGACGCTACGTCGGGCAGCGATTTCTGATGCCGCCAAAGCACGCTCGACCGTGTCAGGTTTCCCCGCCCGCCCAGCCGAATGGCCATGCAGGAGTTCTCGGAGACACGACGCGCCCGGTAGTGGGCCCAGTCCCTGGCGTTCAACGTTCCGTTTTTGTCCCGGTCATGCATTTCCCAGCTGCCTGGATGCCAGTCCTCGGGAACCTCCTGTTTCGTCAGTTCGGCATCACCGTCGGAGTCAAATCGTTCCTGCATTTCCTCGAATCGAGGCAGTTCCAAGCGCACGGCAGGTTCCCCGCCGGGCGCCCAGCCGTTGAAGAAAAGACGCTCGCCGTCTACAACGGCAACGGACTTCACCTGATAGGTCAGTCCGTCCAGCCGCCACAGCTCTCGGCCGTCGGGCGCGTAGCTGGTCATCCTGTACGAGCCGGGAACAATGATTTCGGTGTTGCCGGCGGCGCCTTGGAACACGATGGGCGTCGAGAAGCTGTGCACGAAATCCGGACGAGGGGTCTTCCAAAGGATCTCACCGCTGGCGGGATCGACCGCAATGGCATAGGCGTCCAAGTCTTGGTCGCAGATCAGGATGAGCTTGCCGTCCGCCAGGATTGGGGAGGCGGCCATGCCGTGGAAGTTGGTGAACCGATCGAGCGGAAGGTTCCAGAGTTCGTCGCCAGCCGGCCCGTAAGCGACAAGACCGTACCCGCCGAAGAACGCGTAGACGTTCGTCCCATCTGTGACTGGCGTCGGCGACGCCTCGTCGTTCAAGCGGTTCATCGTTTCCAGTCGCCGGGACGGTGCCACGCGGCGCCAAAGAACATCGCCTGTCACTCGATCGATTGCCAGGGTGAGTAGTTCGCCCTGCTCATGCGCCGTCAGGAACACGCGGTTCTCAGTCAGGACCGGGGACGATTTACCTGCGGGAACTGCAGTTGCCCATAAGACGCCTGCGCCTGGACCGAATCTGACCGGGAGCGCACCGTCATCCGCCACGCCGCTTCCGTTGGGCCCGCGAAAGCGCGTCCAGTCGGACGCCATGATGCTGCCCGACACCAAGAGGGCGGTAAGGATTGCGCTGGCTAGTCGCACCTGTGCAGACTATACCGAACCGGACGGAGCGGTGCGAACTACTACGCCCGTATTGCAGCAATCCCCTGATCTTCGGTTCAGGGAGCGCCGGTCGCGGTCGGGGTGAATGCTTTCATCTGGAACGCCGAAGCAGGCCGGATCTCTCCAACTTGGCGTGAACGCCGAATGTCGATTCCAGCACGCCGATAGGCCGAGGTCAGCAGTCCAACTCGCGAATACCGCTTCCGCTAGCGGCATTCTCATTGCTGTGCGGCCCGGGTCGAGGATCTATTCGCTCGGTCTGAGCTAGCTCCATTGCAGCTAACAGGTGAGCCTCTCCCCTTCCCGGACAAAGCCGTCCGGGGGATCGAACGCGAGGGCGGACCGGAACCCATGCCGCGTAGAACCCTAGGTTTCTGATAGAGGGTCGCTGTCCCTCTTACTCTTCTCCGGAACTGGATTCAGCTTCGTCGCTGTCACCGTCGTGCTCGGCGCCTTCCTCACCGCCTTCGGTCTCGCCAGAGCCTTCGCTAGCAGCGTCGGGCTCGGCGGCGGCTTCGCTAGCCGCATCCTCTACCGGCGCCTCGACGGCGCAGGCAGACAGCCCAAAGCATAGAACAATGACGGCGATTGCAAGCAACCCGTACCTAGTCTTCCACATGTGTTGATTCCTCCGTTGTCTCGCGTACTTCCCGCTATTCTGAATTCGTTGATCATATCATGCCCGACGCGGTCAGTCACAAGAAAGAAGCCTCCTGCGCAGAATCAGTGGGTGAGGATCGGGTCTTGCGTCCTGGGGTAGTGTAGTTTGATCCGGGTACCGAGGGCTTCCGCCGAGGTGGGCGGGGAGTTCCCGTCTGGAGAAAGGAGGAGACAACAGGTGCAGTTGCGCACGATTCTGAACCGGGTGTACAAGCTGCCGGGGTTCGTGTACGGGAAGATCCGGCTGGTGGAGCGCGAGGGCGGGCCGGCCGAGGTGGAGGTAGAGGTCTTGCCGCGGGCCAACGGCAGGGCGCGCTGCTCGGGCTGCGGCGAGCCGGGGCCCTGCTACGACCGGCGCGAGCGGCGGCGGTACCAGTTCGTGCCGGTGCTGGGGTTGCCGACGTACTTGATCTACGAGATGCGGCGGGTGGACTGCCGGCGCTGCGGGCAGGTGAAGGTGGAGCGGGTGCCGTGCAATGGCACTGACTTAAGGATTTTGCCGCTGACTTAAGGTTTCGAGCTGCGACGGAGTCCCCTGGCAGCGGGTTTTCGGGATTCTAGGCAGCTAGGCTGGGACTGGTTTGCGTCGGGACCATTTCGGGGCGGGTCGCTTCGAGCGTCTCGGGTAGGAGCGGTTCGGGCGGGGCCGGCGCCGACCGATCCCGACACACTCAGCAATGCGCGTGACGGTTTCGCGCACGAACTTCGTGTGGCGTAGCAGCAGCGCCTCGAGATGCCGCGACACGACGGCCAGGCTGTGCTTGAAGTTGGCCTGTGGCGGCGGCTTGCCGTCGGCCGGGACGGCCGCCCGGCACAGGGCCGCGTCGCGGTTGGTGAAGCTGCGCGTCATCGCGATGAGATTGAAGTGAGCCCACAGTTCCTGCTGCACCAGACGCTCGGTGCGGCCATGGAACTCGTCCACCTGGAGGAACTGCTTGCTGATCTTGTACAGTTCCTCGATGCCCCAGCGGGCATGGTACAGGTCCGCCAAGGCGGCGACGCTGTAGCGCTGAGGGTCGAGCAGGGTGGTGCCGAGGACGTACTCGGTGCCGCCGTGGGTGTACTTGACCAGGCGCAGCGGGACCGGTCGCCACTCGACGCGGGGATGCTTGCGGCACAGCTCGCGCAAGGCGGCGGGGCCGGGGAAGATCTCGGCGATGGTGTCGGTAAGGTCGCTGGCGATGAAGCGGTCGAGGGCGTGGCCGGCCTTGCGGCGGATGCGGAAGACGGCCTGCAGGCGGCGCTGGCGATGGGCGCAGAGCAGCTCGAACGAGTAGTAGCCGCGGTCGTAGACGAGCAGGTCCGACGGTGCCAGGGCCCGCAGATGGGCGCGCGCGGCGGCGCGCTCGTCGCCGTGGGCGTGGAGGTCGAAATCGACGGGGAGCTTCGAGTGCAGCCGGTACAGGCAGCTGAGCAGACCTTGCGGGTAGTGCGCCTGTGCGTTCGGCAGGGGGTAGCCGGCCTCCCGCAGCGGGCGCGGCAGGGTGAGTTTGGAGCCGTCGACGGCGAAGACGCGGTGGCCGTGCCAAAGGGGGCCGGGCCGGTCGGCGCGGCGCAGGATCTCGGCGTGGAACTGCCGGAAGACCTCCGGGTGGACCTTGCGCCGGGCGCGGACCATCGCTGCGTCGGAGACCGGTGCCGGCTGCGGCAGGGGCACGTCGAGGGCGCGGCAGTGGTCCCACAGTTCGGCGAGCGTGGCGGTGTAGCCCTGACGACGAGGTGCGAACACGAGGCGGAAGACGAACAGCATCACCAGCAAGGTGTTGAGGACGCGGCGGCGCACTTGCCAGAGCTGGTCGTGGGCCGTCGCAACGGCGCTGAGTGCGCCGATCAGATCCTGCCACAGGCGGACGAAGGCCTCGTCGGGGACCACCGCCACGGGTGCGGGCGTGCGCGGCGGCCTGGGCCTGGGCCTGGGCTTGGGCGGGCCGTGCAGCAGGATCTCGCGGCAGTGCTTCGCCAAGGGATAGACGTAGACGTCCTTGCGGGTCCGCCCTGCGTCGGGGCGGCCCCGGGTCTGGCCGAGGCGGAGCCAGTTGGCGGCCCGGTAGCAGACGCCACCGAAACGTTCCGGATCCACGAACGTCTCAATCAGGACTGGCCGGGAACCGTAGCGGCGCTGCCAGTCCTGCGGCAGCTGCTTGGCGGCCAGCGACAGCGCGTGCGAGGCCAGATTGTCGACCCGCACCCACGGAAACAGCAAGAAGCGGGGCTGACTCACCACCAAGTCCAGATGCTGCTTGTAGGCGCCCTCGGGCCAGCCGACCCAGTTGTCGCGGCAGGCCAGCGAGCGCGTCGCCTGGCTGAACAGCAGGCAGCCCAGCGGGCGCTCGTGCCGGTCGCGCAGGAAGTAGCGCAGCTGCGGGCCCAGCGGCTGGCGGTAGCCCAGGTAGTGATAGTGGTCGACGTATTCGTTGAACAGCCCGGCCTGCTCCGGACCCTCCGCCAGTTGCAGGCGCAGCGGAGCCAGCTCCCCCAGGCGGTCCTGGATGGGCGGTTGCGCGTCCGTGCGGGCGGTCCGCGTGAGCGGCTTGCGCGTCCCGTGCCTTTTCTCCGCGCGCTTCGGCGGCAGCGTCACAATGCCCGCCTGCTCCAGCACCTCCAGCAGGCCCAGGCAGGCCGCGACACGGTTCTCGCCGGCGGCGGTGTGCCAGCGCAGGTGCTCGCAGAGCGTCTGCGCCAGTTCCTTGCGGCTCAGTGCCGGAAACGTCGCTACGGTCTCCTGGATCTGGGCAATTTGCCGGCGCGTGAAGCGCTTGCCGAAAAAGGTGGTGGACTTGAGATGCTCGATGCGGGGATCCATGGCCGTTCCCAGGAAACTAGTTCTCGACTACCATGGCAAATCCGGCCCAGGATGTCAAGGGGGTTTCTTGAAGCCGCTCCGAAAACAGTGTAAGTGCTTCTAAATCCAAGTCTTGGAGGTCTGCCAGGAAATCCGGCTCCCATCGTGCTTATGTCAGGGACATTGGGGTGCCGTGGGCGGAGGGCAAGCAGCGCTCGACGAAGGCGTTGAGGTGGTTTCTGGCGAGTTGGGCGAAGCGGCTGTCGTGGCAGGAGACGGCGCAGGTGTTCGGGGTGTCGTGGGAGCGGGTCTGGCGAGCGGTGGGGATGGCCGTGGAGTGGGGCCGGGAGCGGGTGCAGCTGGAGGGGGTGGCGACGATCGGGGTGGATGAGATCGCGTGGCAGAAGGGCCATAAGTACTTGACGTTGGTGTATCAGCTGGATGCGGGCCGGCGGCGGCTGCTGGGGGTGGGGCGGGCGCGGAAGATCGAGACGCTGGCAGGGTTTTTCGACTGGTTCGGGGAGGCGCGGTCAGGGCGGCTGCGGGTGGTGTGCTCGGACATGTGGAAGGCGTACCTGCGGGTGGTAGCGGAGCGGGCGCCGGCGGCGGTGCACGTGCTGGACCGCTTCCACATCGTGCAGAAGCTGGGCAAGGCGATCGACGCGGTGCGGGCGGCGGCGGCGAAGCAGCTGAAGGCGCAGGGGGAGGAGCCGGTGCTGAAGAACACGCGCTGGCTGTTGCTGAAGCGCAAGGAGAACCTGAGCGAGAAGCAGGAGCCGAAGCTGGCGGAGCTGGTGAAGCTGAACTTGCGGACGGTGCGGGCGTACCTGCTGAAGGAGGATTTCCAGCAGTTCTGGGAGTGTCGCTCGCCGCCGCCGGCGCGGCGGTTCCTGGTGCGCTGGTGCCGGCGGGCGATGCGCTCGCGGCTGGAGCCGATGAAGAAGGTCGCGAAGACGCTGAGGCGGCATCGGCCGCTGGTCTTGAACTGGTTCCGGACCGCGAGGAGCTATTCTTCGGGTGCGGTGGAGGGCATGAACCTCAAAGCCAAGCTGGCTATGAGAAAAGCGTACGGGTTCAGATCCTACAGGTCTTACGAACTCGCTTTATATCATTCACTTGGAAATCTACCGGAGCACAGCCTTGCCCACCGATTTTGCTGAGGAGCCGAAAGAAAAAATGATTTCGAAGGCAGATGTGGTTCTCGGTAGGATACTCTCATTGCCACGGTCCCGAGCCAGATCCGTCTTCGCTGCTCTCGGTGCGTTGGTTTTCCATCCGGGTTCCGTGCTCGCCGACACAAGCGACCGGGCCAGTGCCCTGACCGCGCAGTACTGCGTTGCATGCCACAACCACGGCACGCGCATGGCCAAAGTGTCTCTGGAAGGCCTAGATCCAACAGACATCGCCCACGATCCGGGTCTTTGGGAAAAGGTGCTGCGAAGGGTCGCGTCCGGCGAGATGCCCCCGGCTGGCGTGCTGGCGCCGGACCCGCCCGGGCGGATTTCGCCGGGAACCTAGAACGCGCCCTCGATTCGGCCGCCGTTGCGAGCCCGAATCCGGGGCGACCGCCCGCTCACCGCCTCAATCGGGCGGAGTACTCGAACGCAGTCCGAGATCTCCTTGATCTGGACCTGGATTTACGAGCGATCCTGCCGGGCGACGATACGGGTTACGGATTCGACAACATCGCCGACGTGCTGCCCCTTTCCCCGGCATTGCTCGACCGCTACATGTATGCGGCACGACGCGTCAGCCATCTCGCGATCGGTTCCGGGCCGGCCGGCCCCCAGAAGGACACCTACATTCGGAACAGGGAAACCGGCTTTCGCAAAGCCGGCCACGCACCAGCCACGCGGCAGGACCTGCCCCTCGGTTCGACCCGGGGCGCCGCCATCCGCTACTACTTTCCGCTCACGGGGGAGTACGTGATTTCGACCCTGCTTCGAACTGGTGAGAGCGGGACGAACTATCCGCAGCACAGGTTTCGACTGACAGTCCAGGCAGGCATTCGCGTGCTGGCTTTCACGTTTCCGAGGGGCTCGGCACGCCCGGAGCGAACGAGCCCCTCCAGTTCCGGCAATTCGAGGGAGCCCCAGCCGCCCCTCGACGTCCGGATAGACGGCCGGCGCATCGACTTGGTCAGCCTGCCCGACTCCGCAACTCGCTACAGGGTCGAGTCCATTGCAATCGAGGGTCCGTTCGGCAGCGAAGGGCCCGGTGACACGCCGAGCCGCCGCCGGATCTTTTCGTGCCAACCGGACGAACCGTCGCAGGAAAAACCGTGCGCGCAGCAAATCCTTGCCCGCTTGGCGCGCCGGGCCTATCGGCGACCTATTGAAGCGTCGGACCTGGACTCGCTCATGGCGCTGTACGATATGGGTCGCGCCGAAGGCGGCTTCGAGCGGGGAATCGAGAGGGCGTTGCGAGGCCTGCTGGTAGCGCCCAGCTTCTTATTCCGAATTGAAGACGAGCCCAGCGACATCGGGCCAGGCCAGCCGTACCGAATAGGCGATTTCGACCTGGCTTCGCGGCTCTCGTTCTTCCTTTGGAGCAGTCTGCCCGATGACGAGTTGCTGACCGCGGCCGAGCAAGGGCGATTGCAGGAACCGGCGGAGTTTGTCCGGCAAGTCCGCAGGATGCTCGCGGACCGCCGATCTTGGGCTTTGGTGGAGAATTTCGCCGGCCAGTGGCTGGAACTTCGGAACGTTGAGCGGGCCAAGCCCGACGAGCTTTTGTTCCCCGAGTTCGACGCGGACTTGCGATCCGCAATGCGGCGCGAGACGGAACTCTTCTTCGCCGATGTTCTCCGCAGGAATCGCAGCGTCCTCGACCTGCTGGACTCCGACCGCACGTTTCTCAACGAAAGGCTCGCGGCCCATTACGGGTTGGGACAGGTCCACGGGCCGCAGTTCCGCGAGGTGCGCCTCGAAGACGGGCGGCGGGGCGGGCTGCTGGGACAGGGAAGCATCCTGACATTGACTTCGTACCCGAATCGCACGTCGGTCGTGATTCGCGGGAAGTGGGTGCTCGAGAATCTGTTTGGTATGCCGCCCCCTCCGCCACCGCCAGACATTCCGGATCTTGAAGAAGCCACTCGAGACGGCGAGCATCTGACCCTCCGCGAGTTGATGGCGATTCACAGCCAAAACCCGACCTGCGCGAGCTGCCATGTGCGGATGGATCCGATCGGGTTCGCTTTGGAAAATTTCGATGCGATCGGACGGTGGCGTGAACGGGACGGGGAGGCCCTCATCGACGCTTCGGGCGAGTTACCGGGAGGAATGGCCTTCGACGGCCCGGTGGAGCTGCGACGTGTCTTGACGACCGATCTTCGAGGCGCTTTCGTGCGAACTGTCCTAGAAAAGCTGCTTACATACGCCTTGGGAAGAGGTTTGGAGTATTACGATAGACCTACGGTTCGCTCACTCGCTCGCGACGCCGAGCGAGTGGACTACCGCTTGGCGGACATGATCGTCGCCGTGACGGAGAGCATGCCATTTCAAATGAAGAGGAGTCTGGATCGATGATCGTGACGCAGAAATTCATTTCCCGGCGCAGCGTGCTCCGAGGTTTGGGAGTTTCGGTCGCCCTGCCCATGATGGACGCAATGGTTCCAGCAATGGCCGCTACGCGCGCGGGAGCAGCCAAGCCGGCTCTTCGGATGGGATTCGTGTACGTTCCGAACGGGATCATCGACCTCAAAGGCGAGTGGACGCCCAAGGGAGAGGGGTCGGACTTCGCATTCAGCGAGATCGGCAAGGGCTCGAGCCGTATCGCGAGCACGTGACATTTCTCAGCGGCCTGGCGCAGGTCAATGGCCGTGCGGGCGGCGACGGTCCGGGGGATCACGCGCGAGCGGGCGCCACGTTCTTAACCGGGGCACGGCCAGTCAAGACAGAGGGTCTAGGCATACGGGCAGGTATCTCGGCAGATCAGATCGCGGCCCGAGAATTGGGCCAGCACACGCAGTTCGGTTCACTCGAAACAGGAGTGGAGGAGGCGAGCGTCGCCGGCGAATGCGACTCGGGCTACAGCTGTGCGTACACCAACACGATCTCGTGGCGCTCACCGACGACTCCCAACCCAGTCGAGGACAACCCTCGACGGCTGTTCGAGAGGCTCTTCGGTGACGGCAACAGTACCGACCCTGCCGAGCGCTTGGCGAAGTTGCGGGAACAGCGGACGATTCTCGACTTCGTGCGTGAGGATCTTGCTCGTTTAAGGGCAGATCTCGGTGCCGAAGACCGGCGCAAGTTGGAGGAGTATGTCGAGGCGATCCGCGACCTTGAGCGGCGGATCGCGAAGACCGAGGCCCAAAGCGGGAACGAGCTTCCGACCATCGAGCGTCCTGGTGGCGCTCCGGACAACTTCACGGACCACGCCAAACTAATGATCGACTTGCAGGTGCTAGCATTCCAGGCTGACCTGACGCGTGTTACCACTTTCATGATGGGCCGCGAAGGCACTTGGCGGAGCTATCCGGAAATCGGGGTGCCGGACGCCCACCATGCGGTGACTCACCACTCGCACGACCCCGAGAAGATCGCCAAGACAATCGCGATCAACAAGCATCACGTGGCGATGTTCGCGTACATGCTGGAGAAGATGCGGGCAACAGCCGACGGCGATGCATCCCTGCTGGACCACTCGATGCTCGTTTACGGCAGTTCGATCGCTGACGGCAACCAGCACACCCACCACAACCTGCCCGTCGTGCTCGCGGGCGGCGGAGCCGGGCGGATTCGCGGTGGCAGGCACTTGCGATTCCCGCGCGAAACCCCGATGAACAACCTCTTGCTGAGCATGCTGGACCTAGCTGGCGCACCCACTGAGCAGCTTGGTGACAGCACCGGCAAGCTCGAGGGTCTCACCCACAGCTGAGGGCACGACGTGCGTGCAAGACGCGTTCCTGACCGGGGACCGACGGTCGCGGGGCTACGAGCCGTCAAGATTGGCAATCTCGCACTGATGGTCTGCCTCGCATGGTCTGCGATCGCGGCGAGCAGCCCGGACACTCACCTCATACGAGCCGTTCAGGACCGCGACGAAGGGGCCGTGACCAGACTGCTGGCTGAAGGGGCCGGAGTCAACGCAAGGCTGCCGGACGGCTCGACGGCCCTTGCCTGGGCCGTGCACTTGCAGGACCGCGAGACGGCCCGGCGACTCCTCTCAGCCGGGGCGAATGCGAACGCCCGTGACGACTACGGGGACACGCCGCTCACGCTCGCAAGCGCTAACGGGGACGAGCAAACCGTGGAAGCGCTGGTCGCGGCGGGGGCTGACCCAGGTGCCAGGCGCTGGAACGGAGAGACCGCTCTGATGCTGGCGGCGGGCACGGGCTTGGAGAAAGCGGTCCGATTGCTGGTCGACCGGGGAGCGAAGCTCGACGAAATCGAATCGCAACGGGGCCAGACGGCGCTGATGTGGGCAGCGGCCGAAGGCCATAGCGCCGCGGTTGAGGCGCTAGTAGAGGTTGGGGCAGATGTCGATGTCTCGTCGAAGACCGGCTTCACTGCGCTAGCTTTCTCGGTCAAACGCAACGACACTCGCTCGATCAAGGCGCTGCTGCAAGCGGGAGCTGACCCGAACTCGCGCACGGCGGACGGAAGTTCGCCCGCCAATGTCGCGGCGGCTTTCGGGCACCTCGAAGCGCTGGAATTGCTATTGAAAGCCGGAGGCGATCCCTCGGCCGCGGATAGGGACGGACGGACACCTCTGTACTCGGCGGCAAAGTCCGGCGATTCCGAATCCGTCTCGTTGCTGCTGGAGGCGGGCGCGGATCCGAACAGGCGCACCGCAACGCTTCCGGATCTAGGCTCACCACGGAGCCTTCGGCGTCCCGACGGGGAGGACACCCCGCTACTGGCAGCAACGCTCGGAGGGCACCTGGAGGTCATGAAGCAGCTTGTGGCTGCAGGAGCAGACCCCGGCGCCAAGACGCAGGACGGCGCCACTTTGCTCATGCTCGCCGTACAGAGCGCCCAGATGCCGGTAATCCGCTACGCCTACACGATGGACGACGATGTCAGCGCGAGAACCTCGATCGGAAGGACAGTCATGCACGCGTCGGTGATGCTGACGTTATTCGTTGCAACGCCGGACGAGATTTGCGACGTGATCCGGTTCCTGGCGGAACGAGGTGCAGACCCAGACCCGATTGACAAGGGGGGCAGAACCGCCATCTCAACTGCAGATGTGTGGCCTATTGAACAGGCATCGACGCTGCTGTATGAACTGACTGTAGCGGCCGGAAGGCAGCCCAAGATCCTGCCAACGAATCTGCGGTAGCGGCATCCCGCTGCCCAGTTCCAACCGCTACAAGCGACTGCAGAGCGCAACCCGCAGCGCACCGGGATGGATGTCGGAGCTAGCACGCCCTCCAAGATTCAAACCCCATCACGCATGGGCTACGGTCGGCCGAAAGGCGGGACGCATACGCCCTTGATGACCTGGAATTCGCGAAGTTCCTCATTGTGCGCGACACCTGCTTGCTCGCGCCCTGCAAGAGAGAATCAGATGGAGAATACGAGCGGCTTCTTTCCGCCGGAGTCTGCCACCGAAACCACCAGAGGCCTGCTGAAATTGATGTGATAGCCGCCGTGAAGGGGATTGTGCCGTCCAGGCTGAATCTCCCCGGAGGCGGAGATGGCGCGTGCCAACAGTCGGTACTCCCCGAGGCGCGGAGGCTCCCACTCGATCCGCCAGCTAGTCCAAGTGTAGCGCCGCTGGGGGCCTACCAGCTCGGCACGCCTCCAGGATTCCCCTCCATCACAGCTCAATTCCACGGCCGCGACGGCCTCCGGACCGGCCCAAGCGACGCCCTCGACCGAGCGCGCTCCGGGAGCTAGGCATTCGCCGTGCTGTGGGCGAGTGATCTCGGATTTCGGAAGCATCATTCCGACCACTTCCTCGCTCATGCCCCGCGCGCTCTTTCTCTTGACGGTGTACTTGACGCTCTGGAAGAATCCGCGGAACGGCTCGTTGACAACCCGGATTGCCCGCAACCACTTGACGGACGCGACTCCGTACCATCCAGGCACGACCAGCCGCGCCGGATAGCCGTGCTCCTGTGTGAGAACCTGGCCGTTCATGCGCAGCGCGATCAACGTGTCGGGATGCAATGCCATGTCCAGCGGGAGGCTGCGAGCGAAGCGCACATTTCCTTCGGCCCCTCCTTCGGGACCGCTGTCAGAACCCTCAAAAACCACTTCGACCGCGCCGTCCCTGATCCCAGCCGGCTCCAGCAGGGACCGCACTGGCACGCCAGACCACTCGGCATTGCCAACGGCGCCAACGCCCCACTGCACGCCAGGCACGTCACCTTCAAGAAACGAGCGGCCGTTCCCTGCACACTCGAGCGTGGCGAACAGGCTTGTCTGCGATATCGGATCGAGATCTTCCGAAGTCAGCCGAAGCTTCCGTTCAACCCAGCCGGAAACATCGAGCGCCCAGTTCGCGATGTCTACCTCCGGGCTATCGAAGTGATTTCGAACATAGAAGTCGGGGTTCGGCGTGACCCAGCTGCGAAAGGCATCGATCGGCGTCTCGCTGTTTTCCGGAGAACGCGTGATGACTCGCCGGCCGGAGGTCTTCATACTGGGATCATACTCCCCTAAGTGCCTGTTTTCAATAGGCTTATATCTCCCCCTTGTTGATCGGGATTGCGGGGAATAGGGGCTTGGCGAGTTCGGCTAGGTGGCGATGCTGGTCACGGGGCCGCCTGGCCCGGCCGAAGCCGGATGCCCACCGGGTTGCGCTGGCAACAGGCTGGCGAGAGCGGATTCCACGTCGGATCCTGGCTCGCGCAGGAACTGGGCTCGATCGGAGTGGACAGGCACGTGCCCCCTCGTGGCTCGACCAGCACACCCGACGCCGCGCTGTCGGCAATATCAACAGTGTTGCGTTCAGTGCCACGCTACAATACGCTCAGGGCGGGCCATGTTCTGCGAAGACTGCGGCTACGAGATTGAAGAGGGCGACACTTTCTGCAGCAAGTGCGGCCGCGCAGTCAAAGGGTCGGGTCGCGTAAGCCGGGTCCGGCAATGCCGTCGGCAACGGGAAGGCAGGATGATCGCGGGCGTTTGCGCCGGGGTTGCGAAATATTTCGCCAAAGACGTTGCCGTCATCCGTATCGTCTGGGTGCTCTCGGCCTTGATTCCACCATTGTTTCCAGGCATTGCGGCCTACGTGCTTGGTTGGCTCTTGCTACCTGCCTCAAGCAAGGCGGCATCGGAGGATCTGACGCCTGAACAAATAGGCGCGTCCGACTAGGCACCGGCAGTGATCGAAACCGTTGCCTACGCCCGGGCCGGGGTCTTGGGGAACCCTTCCGACGGCTACTTCGGCAAGACCATCGCGCTGACCCTGCGAAACTTCCGCTCGCGCACGCTGCTGTACCCGAGCGCACGGCTTGAGATTCGGCCGTCCGACGCCGACATCCCCAGCTGGAAGAACCTTGATGACCTCCGAGAGCATACCCGCTGGCGCGGGTACTACGGAGGCATCCGCATCATTCGCGCCCTGTTGATGCGGTTCACCGACTACTGCGAGGCAGAGGGCATCGAACTGCACGATCGCAATTTCTCAATCGAGTACGAATCCAACATTCCGTTGCGCCTCGGCATGGGAGGATCTTCCGCGATCATCACGTCGGCGCTGCGCGCATTGATGCAGTTCTACGACGTGCAGATTCCGCTGCCGGTGCAGGCGAATCTGGCTCTTGAGACGGAAACCAAGGAGCTTGGAGTCTCCGCAGGTCTGCAGGACCGGGTGGTGCAAGTCTACGAGGGCTTGGTTTTCATGAACTTCGCGCGAAGACTGATGGACGCGCGGGGCTTCGGCGATTACGAGCACTTGGAAAGTTCGCTTCTGCCTAACCTGTATGTGGCCTACCGCACGAAGCTGAGCGAAGGAACGGAGATATTCCACAACAACCTGCGCCAGCGCTTCGAGTCGGGCGAACCAGCTGTAGTGGACGCCATGGAAGAGTGGGCAAGCATTGCGGAAGAAGGCCGCAACGCGCTGCTTGCCGGCGACACCGAACGGTTCGGCCAGCTGATCGACGCGAATTTCGATTTGCGCGCGAGGATCTATCGAATCAGCGACGCCAACCGGCAGATGGTGGAGGCCGCGCGACGATCCGGAGCGACCGCCAAGTTCGCAGGCTCTGGAGGGGCAATCATTGGGACGTACCGCGACGAGGAGCACTACAGTTCGCTACGCCAGGCCCTCGAGAATCTAGGCATTCGGGTCTTCCGTCCAAAGACGTAGCCCGCATTCGATCTCACGCACCCTAACGGCATCCTGTTCGGGCTCGGAGACTTTCGCAGCTCACCTTCGCAGATACGGCTGACCAGGTCCGCGCAACCCTTGCCAGTTACTACTCGGAGACCGCTGGAGCCGGAAGCTAGGCAGGCGGCCCCGGAATCCGGCCGCTTGTCGATGTCTCGATCCGGCAAAGGTAGTCGTCGGAGCACAGGAAGAGTGTCGAGCCATCCCCGCCCCAGCAGAGGTTTGCAATCCGAAGCCCGGTGACAATGCGCCCCAAGATGCCGCCGTCGGCCGTCATCACCCACACGCCGCCAGGACCGGTGGTAAAGATGTTCCCCGCGATGTCCACCTTGATGCCGTCAGGAAGGCCTGGCGCATCGAGCGTGCGGCCGGTCAAGTCCGCCAAGACTTCACCGGACCCGAGCGTGCCGTCGGAAACCACGGGGTATCGCATGACGACCGCGCTTCGCGGATTGGATTGCGTGACGTACAAATGCCGCTCCTCCGGGTCGAACGCAACCCCATTGGGATTCTCGAGGTCCTTGCTCACGAGCACCGCTTCGCGCTCGCCGCCACGGACCAGGTAGACCCCGCAGAACGGCAACTCGCGCGTCGGATCTTCGTAACGGCGGTGCAGGCCATATGCAGGGTCAGTGAAATAGAGATCGCCGTTGGACCGAAGCACCAGGTCGTTTGGGGAGTTCAATCGCTTGCCTTGGTACGAGTCAACGATTGTTTTCTTTCCCCCTCCCGATTCCAATCGAGAGACTCTGCGGTCGCCGTGCTCGCATGCCAGCAGCCGCCCCTCGCTGTCCAGCGTGAGGCCGTTCGACCCCGGTTCCTTGCCGTAATAGGAGACACCTGTGTACCCGGAAGGCTGCATCCAGATACAAGCTCCATCCCGCTCGCTCCACCGAATAATTGCGTTTCGCGGAATGTCGGAGAAGAGCAGATAGCCGCCACTAGCCACCCAAACAGGTCCTTCTGACCATGCGAACCCTACCTCAAGGAGTTCGATGGCGGCGTCTCGGGGAATCAGTGCGTCAAGTGCGGAATCGAACCGCTCGACACGGCCAACAGTCTCGAAAGTAGACATCAAAGGCCATTCTAGCGCCCCAGTTCCAGCGTGTAACCATCGGCCGCACAGGGCCATGACAGGCAACCGCCATGGGGCCATGAACCAGTCGAGACTCGCCGCGAGAAGATGATCGAAATCAATCTCTACCGCGCGACGAAGACAGTGTCATGTTGGATTTGGGCTCTCGACCGTGGCCTCCGGCTCCGGCCCACTGTAGTGGGATGCGCAAAGGCTCAGATCAATCAGCTGACACCTACCGCCGGTGGAACCGCATTCTGGGGGAAGGTATTGCCGGCAGTGGGGGCACGTTGGTCAGGTACGGTATCCGGCAGTCACGTTGGAGACGATCATGCACGGGAACTCCTCGCGCCGAGCACCCGCGGTGTCGGCAACGGACGGGCGCCTCGAAGCGCGCCAGGGGGCCCGACCACATATTGGGCAATGCTTGCCTCGGAATCGTAAAGACGATACGATATCATTAGTCACAGTTTCGGCCGTAACCGGAAGTGGGCTTGCGCCCGCTTTTTTTGTGGAATCGCGCGGATGACATTTCAGGGCAAGGCACTGGTGGAGCAGGTTCGTAGCATGGCCGAGCGGATCGTCGCCTCCGAGGGGCTCGAATTGGTCGAAGCCGAGTGGAAGGGTGGATCACGGGGGGGCACCTTGCGAGTTTTCATCGACAAGGAAGCCGGCGTGACCCACGCCGACTGCGAACGAGTCTCCCGCCAGCTTTCCGCCGTCCTCGATGTCGAGGACCTCGTTCCATCCGCATACAGTCTCGAGGTTTCCTCGCCCGGCCTGGACCGGAAGCTCTCGAAGCCTAGTGACTACCATCGGTTCATCGGCCGTGCGGCCAAGGTGCGGATGCGCGAGCCGCTGGACGGAATCCGACAAGTGACGGGCCGTATCGAAGGCAATTCGGAAAGCGCAGTGTCGCTGCGGATCGCCGGTGGGGAAACACTAGAAATCCTTTTTGCAGATATCGAGCTAGCTCGATTGGTCGTGGAAATCTAGGGATTGTCTGAGAGTCTGGAGGAAGATCAAATGGCGCGGGGCATATTCTCGGAAATCGAGCAACTGAGCCAGTACAAGGGTATTGATCCAGACATCATCCGCGATGCCGTCAAGGACGCGATGCTGGCCGCTGCCCGCAAGCACTACAAGACCGAAGAGGACTTGGTGGCAGAGATCGACACCGAGACCGGAGGCTTGGATGTCTACGCCGTCAAGACGGTGACTCATCTGGTTGCGAATCCGTCCAAGGAGGTGAGCCTGGCGCAAGCACGCAGGCACGACCCGTCGGCCAAGGTCGGCTCGGAAGTCCGCTTCCGGAAGCCAACAGCGCCACTAGGGCGAATTTCGGCCCAAATGGCCAAGCAGGTGATCTTCCAGAAGATCCGCGAGGCGGAGCGCGAGACGGTTTGCGCGGAGTTCGAAGATCGCATCAACACGATGGAGTACTGCACGGTCAAGAGGACCGAGGGGCCCGACGTGATCGTGGAGCTAGGGCGGACCGAGGCTCGCATGCCACGGCGCGAGCAGTCCAGGCTCGAGACCTTCCAGCCGGGCGATCGTGTTCGCGTTGTCATCAAGTCCATCGACAAAGCCGCACGTGGCCCCGCTGTGGTGGCCTCGCGCGCCAGCGAGGAACTGGTGAAGCGGCTCTTCGAGCAGGAAGTGCCTGAAATCTACGACAGCACGGTGGAGATCAAGGCATGCGCACGGGAGGCAGGGGAGCGCACCAAAATCGCCGTCCTATCGCGTGACCGCGATGTGGATGCTGTCGGTGCCTGCGTGGGCATGAGAGGCATGCGGGTGCAAACCATCATCCGTGAGTTGCGGGGGGAGAAGATCGACATCGTTCCGTTTATCGAAGATCCGCTCGAAATGGTGCTCTCCGCGCTGAGCCCGGCCAAGATCATCCGGGTTAACGTGCTTGACCCCGAAGACAGACGCATGGAAGTGATCGTCGACGAGTCCCAACTCTCGCTCGCGATCGGCAAGAAGGGCCAGAACGTGCGGCTCGCCGCCAAACTGCTCGGGTGGCGCATCGACATCAAGAGCGAGGACGAGAAACGCAAGGAAGTCGAAGAGGCGATGGCCGCGATCAGCGGTGGCGGGACGCCGGTCAGCATGTTGCTGGACTACGGCCTGAGCGAAGGCCTGATTGACAGGCTGGTCGAATCGGGAACAGCAACCGTCGAAGCACTGGCCGACAGGACGCCCGAGCAGCTGATGGAGATCCGTAGCGTCGGGCCCGAACTGATCGAACGCATTCAGGTTGCGGTCAGCCAATGCTATGCGCACCTTGCCAGGACAGTGGGTGCGGTGCCGGCGGAGGAAACCAGAGGGGCCGAACAGGCAGAGGCCTTCGGCCAGAACGAGGATTCCGCCGAGGAGTCCGCGGAAGCAGCGCCGGTCCTGCCGGGCGTTCCTGAATCAAAAACTGTCGGCGAGGACGAAGAAGAAGAGATCGACTTCGACGTGGAGGAACTCGAAGGCTTTGGTAGAATAAACCGGTACCGAGGCCCCTCAGAGGATGCGGAGTCTCAGTTGGCGGGGCAACAGGAGAGCCAAGCCGCTAAGGAGGATGGTGTGCCCAATGCACCGATCCCCGCAGCGGTCACGGAAGGGTCCTAGCGAGTGTGGCCGAGGAGCTGGGACGAGAGGAGCACAACGATTCGAATCAATGAGCTAGCACGGGAACTGGAAGTCAAGTCCGGCGAGATCATCGCCGTACTGCCGGAGTTCGGTATTGAGGACGTGAGGTCCCATTCCAGCTCGTTGGACGGCGTAACGGCGGCAAGGGTTCGCGACCGATTCAAGGGACGTCAGAAGGAAGCGCCTAGTGCTCCGCCATCTGAATTGGAACTGCCATTGCGGAGACGAGCGAGGCTCTCCGCCAGCTTCTTTACGCCCCGGAACCTCCGGGCTGACTCAGCCCACCTGCGGCCATTGATCCCGGTGGGCGGCCGTGGCGGACCAGCGCGCCCTCCGGGTGGCGCCTTCCGCCCTCCGGTTCGAAGTCCGATCACGCCACCAGTGCAGGCTCCGCCCGTCAAGCCTCCCAATTTCCCGGTAGCTCCGGCTCTTATGGCCCCGCCGCTAGCGCCAGCGGGACCCGCTTCCGAGCCGATCGTGAAACCGAAGCCGGAGGGCGCGGCGCGGGCAACAGACTTAGCTGACCACGGCCTGGAAAAGCCCGACATCCCGCTTGTCATCCCAACCGGGCCGGAAATCTCGCGACCTAACGCGAATCTGGTCCCGGGCCGCCCGAAGACGGCAGGCGTGACTGTCGGCGGCATGGTGCCCTCAATTCCAACCCCGAACGTCTCCAGCCCGGTACCGGCCCCTGCGCTGCAGGTGGCCCAGCAATCGGTTCAACCCCCGGCTCGCCAAGCACCGCCAATTCCGTCGCCAGCCGTCCAGCCAAGTCCGCAAGCCCCTTCCAGACAGCAAAGCCGGCCCGTGACGATCCCCGGTGCCCCGCAATCTCCGGAGCCGCCCCGGAGGCCCCAGCGTCCGAGAATGCCAACGCGCCCGATCCAGCCCCCCGGGTCGCGACGGGCAGGACCCGAGGCTGCTTTCCGGCGGCCCACAGGAGCAGGGCCCTTGAAGCCTCACATCTTGGTTCCGGGACAGGCGATCGTGCAGCGCCCGGCCACGACCTCTCCAATGCCCGGCATTCCGTCCCCAACACCGGGCACGCCTGCCGGATACGGGCAGCGCCCGGGCGGAGGAATGGGCGGGCAGCGCCCAGGCGGAGGGTTTGGTGGCCAGCGTCCAGGGATGCCCGGTTTTGGCAGGCCCCCAGGCGGTGCCCCCGGCCGCCCCGGCGGGCCGGGCAGAGGCGCACCAGGAGGCCAGCGCCGGCCACGATCGTTGCAGCAACGCAAGCGGGACCTCGAAGCCCTGGCAGAGAAAAAGATCCTGCAGCGCAAGCATCAGGCCGAGGTGCCCAAGGCCGTCAACACGGAGATCTTCGCGGCAGACGGCACATCGGTCAAGGAACTCGCCGAGAAGCTGGGCCTCAAGGCCAGCCAAGTCATCAAGTCGCTTGTCGAGAAAGGCCAGTTCGCCACGATCAACCAGCCGCTGGAACTCGCGAGCATCCAAGAGATTTCCGTTTACTTCGGCGCGACCGCGACGGAACTGACATTCGAAGAGGAAGCCGTCCTCGATGTCGACCAAGAAGAAACCTTCGAAGACATCGAGATCCGCCCGCCAGTCGTCACGGTCATGGGGCACGTCGACCATGGCAAGACCTCGCTGCTGGATTCTGTTCGCTCTACCAACGTGGCGGCCCGGGAAGCAGGTGGCATCACCCAGGCGATCGGCGCCTACCATGTCACCAGGGAAGGCAAGCGCATCGTCTTCATCGACACGCCCGGCCATGAGGCATTTACAAAAATGCGCGCCCACGGCGCCTCCGTGACTGACGTGGTCGTGCTGGTTGTCGCAGCCGACGACGGCGTGATGCCGCAGACGATCGAGGCAATCGACCACGCGAAGGAGGCCAAGGTTCCGATCATCGTGGCGATCAACAAGATCGACGTGCCCAAGGCAGAACCGGACCGAGTCCAGCAGCAGCTCTCGGATCGCGGCCTGGTGCCGGAGGCGTGGGGTGGTGACACTATTTTCTGTCAGGTTTCGGCCAAGACAGGCGAGGGCATCGACAACCTTCTCGACATGATCAACCTCGTGGCCGAAGTGGGCGAGCTCAAGGCTAACCCAGCCCGTTCCGCAATTGGTGTCGTGCTTGAGGCGAAGCTCGACCGCGGCATGGGGCCCGTGGCTACCGTGCTCACCCAGAACGGAACCTTGCGTGTCGGCGACACCTTTGTCGTCGGGGCCGTGCTCAGCAAGGTGCGGGCCTTGATGGACGACGGCGGAGGCAAGGTGAAAGAAGCAGGACCGTCCTCGGCGGTCGTCGTCCTCGGCCTCGCAGACCTGCCGGAACCCGGAGACCAACTCACTGTGATCTCAGACAAGGACCGGGCAAAGAAGATCGTGGAGTACCGCGAGGAGAAGGCCCGCGAACAGGCGATCGCACAGACTGCGCGGCTATCGCTGGAGCAGTTCCAGGAGCAGCTGGCTTCCGGACGCGCCAAGGAACTGCCGATCATCCTCAAGTCCGACAACCAGGGATCGGCCACCGTGCTCCAGGACACCCTTGCCAAGCTCACCAGCGACAAGGTCAAAGTCCGCGTGATTCACACCGGCGTGGGAGCGATCAAGGAATCGGACATCCTGCTGGCGATAACCGCCCAAGCGATCGTCGTGGGATTCAATGTCAGGCCGGAGCGATCGGCCGCTGCTCTTGCGGACCATGAAGGCGTCGACATCCGCTTGCACACGGTCATCTACGAACTGATCGACGAGTTGAAGCGGGCTCTGGCCGGGCTGCTCGAGCCGATCCGCAAGGAGGAGACACTGGGGCGCGCGAAAGTGCTCGAAGTCTTCCACATCACGAATGTCGGAACTGTCGCGGGTTGCATGCTGGAAGACGGCATGGCGCTGTCCAGCGCATCGGCACGTCTGTTGCGGGACAATGTCGTAGTCCACGTAGGCAACCTGGACTCGCTCCGGCGGTTCAAGGAAGACGTCAAGGAAGTGCGCGCCGGCCAGGAGTGCGGCATGCACCTCGAGAGCTACAACGACGTCAAGCAAGGCGACGAAATCGAGCTCTTCAAGACTGTCGAACTGGCGCAGGACATCAACGATCTCATTTCCGTCTGATTGGGGCCTGGGCCCGCCACGCACAGGTCGTCAGCCAGCGAGGTCGAACGCGGTTTGGCGCCTGTCGCCGGCCAGGGTGGGACGGGACCCGATTCATGGAGTACGCGATCGGAACCTTGAGCCTGCGCATCCGAATCGAGCACTCAGGGTCGCTCAAGGACAAGCGGCAGGTACTGCGTTCGCTAAAGGACCGGATCAAGAGACGCCATAACGTCGCCGTGGCGGAAGTGGCACAACAAAAGAGCTGGCAAGACTCCGTTGTTGTGGCGGTTACGGTGGCAACCACCGCCGGGCAAGCCAGGCGCGTTCTGGACGCAGTACATCACGACGCTGTCCAGCTGCTCGGCAGGGACCTCTGCGAGGCGGACCTTGACGTGACTTCCTGCTAGCCGCGAGCCGACGCCAGCATCGAACCGCAGCCAACAGCCCTCCGGGACGGTACGCGCGGCACATGGCAGGTAGACTGTGTTCGGCTTCGGAGAGCCCCTGAACCCAATGACACTGCAATCGGACCCGACTTCGCTCAGGCTACGCATGCGCAGCTTCGCAACCTCGACTTCGATCGCGCTGGCCACGCTGATCGCCGCGATTTCCGGCGGTTGTAATCCAAGCCAGCACGAATCACCCGCAGAGACGTTCGATGTCGTTGTCTACGGCGGCACATCGGCGGGAGTGGCGGCGGCCGTCCAAGCGGCTCGAATGGGCAAGTCTGTTGTGATCGTTTCGCCCGACGAGCCCCTCGGAGGCCTGTCGGCGGGAGGGCTGGGATGGACTGATACCGGCAACAAGGCCGTGATCGGCGGTCTAGCGAGAGAGTTCTAGTCTGGCAACACTACCAGCATCCTGATGCCTGGGTCTGGCAGGACCGCGAGGAGTACGGCAATCGAGGGCAAGGAACGCCGGCAGTGGACGGCGAGCACCGCACGATGTGGATCTTCGAGCCGCATGTGGCCGAAGACATATTCGAAGAGCTAGTCCGCGATCACAGCATTCCCGTCCGTCGCGGCAAGTGGCTCGACCGCGCGGATGGAGTGATCGTCGAAGGGCGCCAAATTCGGAGCATCGCCACCCGCGACGGCGTAGTGTATCGGGGCGCGGCGTTCATCGACGCAACCTATGAAGGAGACCTGCTGGCCGCCGCCGGCGTCTCGTACGCCGTTGGCCGGGAAAGCACCGAGGCTTACGGGGAAGAGTGGGCAGGCGTCCAGAAGGATGCGCGCCACCACCGCCATTTCTTCCCGGACGGAATCGATCCGTACAGAATCCGCGGTGACGCAACAAGCGGGCTGCTCCCGCGCATCAGCCCGGACCCACCCGGCTCGAATGGGCCGGGGGACCACCGCATTCAAGCGTACTGCTACCGAATGTGTCTCACGCAAGTGCCGGAAAACCGGGTACCCTTCGCGAAGCCCGCGGAGTATGACCCCGGTGAGTACGAGTTGATCCTTCGTGTCTTAGACACCGGGTGGCGTGAGACGTTCCGCAAGTTCGACCCGATTCCCAACGCCAAGACGGACACCAACAATCACGGTCCGTTCAGCACGGACAACATCGGGATGAACTACGGCTACCCGGACGGCTCGTACGAACTCCGTGACGAGATCATCCGGGAACACCAGACCTACCAGCAAGGCCTGATGTACTTCCTGGCGAACGACGCACGCGTTCCCATCGACGTCCGCGAGGAATTCTCCAAGTGGGGCCTAGCGGCCGATGAATTCGTCGACACTGGCCATTGGCCGCACCAGCTCTACGTCCGTGAATCACGCCGGATGCTCGGGGAGTTCGTGATGACCGAGCACGAGTGCCTCGCCAAGCGCGATGCCCCGGATCCGGTGGGCATGGGCTCGTACGCGATGGATTCGCATCACGTGCAGCGTTACGTGGCGGAGGACGGGTCCGTGCGGAACGAAGGTGACATCGGCGTCAAGCCGTTGCGGCCGTACGGCATTGCCTACGGCTCGCTGACGCCGAAGCGAGACGAGGTGACGAACCTACTGGTGCCGGTGTGTCTGTCGTCGTCACATGTCGCCTATGGTTCGATCCGCATGGAACCGGTGTTCCTCATCCTCGGTCAATCCGCCGCAACGGCAGCCGTGCTCGCGATGGACGCAGGCATTGCTGTGCAGGATCTCCCGTATGAGGTCTTGCGAGCCAGGCTCTTGGCCGACGGCCAAGTCCTAGGGCAGGCGTCCGAGTAGCCCCGAGGTCTCGCGAAGGCGTCCGAGAGCAGCTCCGGCTCGTAGCGCCGCCGGGCGCCTAGCTGCTGGCCCCCCAGTCAGCGGCATTTCCCGTGTCAGCCCACTTCGTGCGCTCAGCCGGAGACCTGATCGCGGGCGCTCGGCACTTCAACGGCGACACTGGCAGACTCGGGCTGTGCGCAGGTCGTGGCAATTGCCGATGGCAGATCGGGGACCGAGATTGCAATGGCTGCAAACGCGTGCCGGTCACGCTGCTACGCTATCGCCATGAAGAGGTTCATTTGCAGCGTAGCTTTGGCCGGTCTGTTCGCGAGCGCCGTGAACGGGGCAGTCGGGTTTCGCCATCAGGTGATTGAGGGCGACCTCGGCATTGGGTACGCGGTCCTGTGCGAGGACGTGGACGGCGACGGGGACATCGATATCGTCGCCCTGAACGAGACGCAGGTCATCTGGTGGAGCAACCCCGAGTGGGAGAAGCGAGTGATCTTGGACACCGAAACCGAGGCAGATAACGTGGCAATAGCAGCCCAGGACATCACCGGTGACGGCAAGCTGGAGTTCGCGATCGGGGCAGCTTGGCGTCCAAGCGACACGGAAGGCGGTGGCACGCTGCAGTGGATCCGCCGGACTGACGACGAGCACGCCGAATGGGAGCTGTTTCCGCTAGGAAATGAACCGACAACGCACCGGATTCGCTGGGCAGACACGAACGGTGACAGCCAAGCCGAGTTGGTTGTCGCGCCACTCCACGGCAGAGGCACGAGCGGCCCGCGACATTGGTTGGGCAATGGCGCGAGGCTGCTGGCCCTGACCCCTTCCAAGCAGCCGGAGACAACGCCATGGGCACAGGAAGTGATCGATGACTCATTTCATATCGTGCACAACTTCTGGGTTCTGAACTTCGATGAGGACCCTTCCGACGAACTGCTGGTGGCATCTTACGAGGGTGTCCACCTGCTTGATCGGGTCCCGGACGGCTGGACCAGGACGCAACTCGGCCTGGGACACCTAGGGGAATCGATCCGCGGTGCCGGAGAAATCAAGCTTGGCACTCTGGCGTCCGGCAAACGCTACATCGCCACTGTAGAACCGTGGCACGCGAATAATATCGTGATTTACGCCGAACCCGCGAATCCCCGGCAGCGATGGATCCGGAGCGCGGTGGTCACGCGAGTCGGTGGTGGCCACGCTCTCTGGGCGGCTGATCTTGACGGCGACGAGGACGAGGAACTCGCGTTCGGTTGGCGACTCAAGGGAAGCATGCCTTACGACCGCCCGGGCGTCGGAGTCTACGACCCCGGAACGGGAAAGGTGCAGATCGTCGACTGGGGAGGCATGGCAACCGAGGACCTCACGGTCGCGGACCTGAACGGCGACGGCCGGAGCGAAATCGTCGCCGCCGGGCGCGGTACCCACAATCTCAAGATCTACTGGAACGAGGGATCCAAACCAGACCTGCAATAGGCGTGCGACTGGCTGGAATCGGCGGCCTAGCCGCCGAGGCTCTGCTTGTAAGTGTTGACGATCGCTCCCAGCTGGGCCGCATGGTGCGAATCGTGCCAAACCATGAACTCGATTTGCGACTGCACATCCCGGATCTTGAGTCTCTCGTTGGCCGGAACGGATGCGTCGAGATCGGCGTCATTCATCGCGGAGATCGCTTCGCGGTTCGCTCCCCTGTCCTTCTCGAGCAGGTCGAGAATGCCTGCGGGGTCAGAATATGCGGTCGGGTCGTCGAGGCAGTCGCTGCCATTTCCGAAGCGTTCCTTCCAACTGGCCAGAGGATTGGCATCGAGGCCTGTGTAGAGCCTCAGGGTCCCTGCCTCGTAGTACGCCAAGTGGCCCGCAATCCAGAGGCCGTGAGGACCGCCGGGCCGGAACCGGGTCATCCACAGGCCTTGTTCTCCGATGTACCGAAACAAGGACCCGCTGACGTTCCAAGTGAAGTCAACACGATCCAAGAGCCTTTCCAGACGCCCGTAGGGGGCCGGTGAGTCGTTCATGCAATTCCTCCCATGCAGTCTCGTCGCGCTTGATGCGCAACGGCCTGCATGTACTACGATATCGCTCCGAATCACTTCGCCCGCTACGGCGTCATGAGCGCCGGCTTGCGGGCGGTCAAAATGCCGTAGCGGTTTCGAGAAGGCGTCAAAACCAGCCTGCGAGACCTGCCAGCCCTCCGACCGCACCGCCGCCCGCGACAATCCACACTGCGGGCCAGCGGGCCACGAACAGGCCGGCCGCGGCAGTGGCCGCGATGGCCCACGCCCCCGGGGTGGAGAGCGTGCTCGAGGACAGGTCAATCGCGACCGCGGCCATCAGGCCCACGGCGGCCGCGTTGATCGCGTCAAGGAAAGCTGCCGTTGTCGCAGACTTGCGCAGCCGCGTTACAAGGGGGTTCAGGATCCACGAGAAACCGAATGCGGGCAGGAAGATCCCGGCGGTCGCGACGGCTGCCCCGACTGGGCCCGCAACGAGGAAACCGAGAAAAGTTGCTGCGGTCAGAACCGGCCCCGGGGTGAATTGCCCAACCGCGATCGCGTCCAGAAGCTGCTGCCGGGTCACCCATCCGTAGTCCGCGACAAGGCCGCCTTCGAGAAAGGCGATCAGCACATATCCGGATCCGTAAAGCACCGCTCCGACCTTGAGAAAGAAGAGCCCCAGCTTGGCTAGATCTGCGTTCTCGGCGGCGGCGGCCAGCGCGCGGACAGGTTCCAGAAGCATCAGGGCCAGCACGCCTACCGTCGCTGAGGAACGGGGAATCCGAAGCAGCAAGGCGCCCAGCCCCCCCCCTGCCAGCAATGCCGTGACTTCCCCAACTCCTGCCCATACAGCCGCGACTACTGCCACGCCGATCAATCCAAGCAACCAGCCTCGGATCGCCTTGCGGCCGAGTTTCCATACGGCTCCGAAGATCACCACCAGCACCGCGGGACGCACGCCCGCAAGGATCGGCTCGACAGTGGGCAGAGCTCCGAATTCTACGTAGATCCAAGCCAGCACGGCCGTGATGCCAGCGGCCGGCAGAACAAACCCAAGGCCGGCGGCTACCAAGCCGGGGCCCTTGGCACGCTCGTACCCGATATGCATTGTCATCTCGGTCGAATTTGGGCCCGGGATCAGGTTGGTCGCGCCCATGAGATCCAGAAATCGCTGGCGCGACAGCCACCCTCGCCGGGTAACGAATTCGTTCTCCAGCAACGCAAGGTGAGCGGCTGGGCCGCCAAAGGCGGTCACACCTAGATGCAGAAAGGCTGCTGCGATTTCGACCAGGCCACGTGGTTCGCGCCGTCCAGCTTTCATGCGACGGTCACCCTGCCCTGCCTTACCCACTGCAACCAGGTCGGGAATTGACTGCCCGCGTCACCCTTGGCTGCACTCACTTGCGCCACGCCTCCATTCTCGGGCGACGGGGTCCCGCGTCGAAGAACCTGACACCGGACCCGACACGATCGAAGTCGCCGATCTCAGCGCGCGCGCTTTCCGCAAGCCGCATCAGTCGCGCCACGACATCCGCGTTCTGCTCGGCGACGTTGCGGCTCTCGCCCCAATCCAGTTCCAAGTCGTAGAGCTCGGGGGTCGCAACCGAGTCGATCATCCGGCCGTACCAACTCGTCCAAGGAGGATTCGCCGGGCGATCCAGCACCAGCTTCCAGCGCCCGTCGCGAACCGCTTGCAGGTGGGTGAATGCAAAGTAGTAGAAGCGTTGCCGGGGGCTCCTGGCGGAATCACCCAGAAGCCACGGCCCGAGGTCCAGGCCGTCAAGAGCCCTGTCAGTGGGAAGCCTCGCGCCTGCCAGCGCGGCGAACGTGGGCAGGAGGTCGAGTGTCGAAGCCATCTCGTCACTGGCCTGGCCGGCAACAATCCGGCCAGGCCAGCGGAAGATCGCGGGAACGCGCAAGCCGCCTTCCCAAGTGGACATCTTGAACCCGCGCAAGGGCTCGGCGCTCCCACCGTGATCACCAAGGTGGCTTTCGATCCAGGGGCCGTTGTCGGACGTGAATACGACCAGAGTGCGGTCGTCAAGACCGAGGCGCGCGAGCGTCCCCAGGATCTCACCGACGCTCCAGTCCAGCTCCTCCACAACATCGCCGTAGAGCCCTCGGACCGACCGGCCCTTGAAGCGGGGGGACACTCCAAGCGGAACATGCGGCATGGTGTGCGCCAGATACAGGAAGAACGGCAGATCCCGGTTGCGTTCCAAGAATGCCACGGCTTCCTGTGTGTACCGCTTCGTGAGCAGAGTCAGATCGGTTGGGCTCTCCAAGACCTCCGCGTCCCGCATCAGCTCGGTCTTCCATCCATTCGGCATGACCTCCCGTGTCGTGCCGTTGTGCGACGGAGTGCCGTAGAAGTAATCGAATCCCTGGCTGTTTGGCATGAGGTCGGGATTGTAGGGCCCGGTCCCCGGGCCACGCTCGTGCCCTCCCCCGCCTGCCAGATGCCACTTGCCGACCAACGCGCTCACATACCCTTGCGGCTTCAGCACCTCGGCGATCGTCCGCTCGTCGGGATGCAGCACCGTGTGCGCGCCCTTGGCGTTGCCGGGCTCTCCCACGCGGATCGGGTAGCAACCCGTGAGCAAGGCCGCCCGGGAAGGGCCGCAGACGTTCTGGGCATAGAAGTTGGTCAGCCGGATGCCCTCTGCGGCCATCCGGTCGAGATTTGGCGTGCGAATGTGGCGGTTGCCGTAGGAGGCGAGGTCACCGAAGCCCAAGTCGTCGGCAAAGATTACAACGAAGTTTGGCATCTCCTGGCCTGAGCACGGAACCGGCAGGCAAGCCAAGGCCAGCGCAAACACTCCCAGCCCCAACCGCCGCATGCCGGGTATTGTACTGCCGAACACGGGCTCTCGGGGCTCGGTATCAGCTGGATTCGGGAACTTCGGGAAGCCGAGCGACGAACCAGATCCCATATGCGCCCGCGCCGGCCACCACCGCGCGGATGGGCCAAGACAGGCTATCGAACAAGATCGAGAGGCCGATCGAGACGCCGATCATCACACAACAGGCCCCTATTGCGAATACCTTGACCCGACGCTTCAGGCCACGATGGCGTTCCCAGTCCCGCAACAGAGGCCCAAAAGTGTTGGACCGCAGCATCCTTCGGTGCAGCCTCGGAGAGGAACGGATGAGGAAGTAGCTCGCCAGGATCAGGAATGGTGTTGTCGGCAGGCCCGGAAGAGCCGCCCCAAGACTCCCAAGACCGAGAAACAGGCAGCCCAGCCCGACGTAGAGCCAACGTCGCCAGCCTGTTAGCACGCTCGCCCCGCCGTCGCTCGGGCCGCCGGGAACCTCCGGCGGTGGAGCCTCTCCGCTCCTGCCGCTCCCTGACCGTGCGAACGGCGTTCCAGCAGATCTCTTGGTGCGCAAGTTGCCGTTCCCCCTACCAGAATACTGTCCGCCGCCACGCGCAACGTTGAAGAGTCAGTATCATGGACGTCTTGCCGGACTGATCGAGCCATTGCACCAGCCCATGCCAAGAATCCCCATCACCACGATTCGAGCCGTCAGCTTGATAGCGCTGGTTCTAGGCTTGGCGGCCCTCGCCTTCTCCCAGAGCCCGCGCACCAAGGGCCCGAATGTCCTGTTCATCGGCGTGGACGATCTGAACGACTGGATCGGGCCGCTTGGCGGGCATCCGCAGACGCAAACGCCCAATCTGGATAGTCTCGCCAAACGCGGCGTGACGTTCGCACGCGCCTATTGCCAGGCCCCATCGTGCAATCCATCGCGGACGAGCCTGATGACCGGTATCCGCCCGTCCACGTCAGGCGTCTATCGCAACACGGACGTGTGGCGCGACGCCATGCCGGACGCCGTGACGCTGCCACAGCACTTCATGTTGCACGGTTACGAAGTCCTGGGCGGCGGCAAGACCTTCCACGGCCCCATGAACGAGGCTGCCTCGTGGCAGGCCTACTTCCAGTTCAAGGGATTCCTGCACCCGCCGAATAAACCTGCCAACGGCATTCCGGGGACCGGCCATTTCGACTGGAGCGGGATCGCTGCGAGCGCGGAAGAGACCGAGGATACGAAGCTCGCCGCTTGGGCTGAGCGCTACTTGGGCGAGAAGCACAGCCAACCGTTCTTCCTCGCCGTCGGCTTCTACAGGCCCCATCTGCCGTGGTACGCCCCTCAGACGCATTTCGATCGCTTTCCGGCGGAGCGCACGGAGCTGCCTCCGACTCTGGCAAACGACATCGAAGACGTGCCCAAGTCAGCCCTGAGGAGCTTCCGCGATCACACCAGCGTCACCAACCACGGCGAATGGCGCAATGCCGTCGCCGGCTACCTGGCCTGCATCAACTACGCCGACACCAATGTGGGCCGGGTGCTGCGCGCGCTCGACAACGGACCCAACGCGGACAATACGGTCATCGTCGTGTGGAGCGACCACGGCTGGCAGCTAGGGGAGAAGCGGCAGTGGAGGAAGTTCACGCTCTGGGAGCGCTCAGCACGAGTCGTGATGATGCTGGCGGGTCCCGGCGTGACGGCCAGAGACCGCAAGAGCGGACGAACAGTCGAACTCCTGGACCTGTATCCGACCCTGGTGGATCTGTGCGAACTGCCGCAGAGGCCCGAACTGGAAGGCCGCAGCCTGCGCCCGCTCCTTACCGACCCGGACGCACCGTGGGACAAGCCTGCCATCACGAGCACAAGCCCCGACAGGATGACGGTCCGGACGGAGCGATGGCGCTACACCCGTTACCAGGACGGGGAGGAACTCTACGACCACGACCGCGACCCCATGGAATGGACCAACCTAGCCAACGACGACAAGCATGCCGAGATCAAGCAGGCTCTGGGCGATCTGCTTCCGAAGAACCCGTCCCGCCGAGAGATCCTGTCATACAGCGACCTGCCGGAATCGGAGCGGCGTTTGGTTGACATCCCGGAAGGCGAATTCCACAAGTCGGACGCTTCGAATTACGTCGCGCTGCCCGAAACAATCGAGTAGGCCCCTATAATCAGGACGGCCCCAAGCTTGGCACGCCAAGTCGAGGTTACAGCCCGAGGGACGGAGGCAACATCATGCGAATCGGCAGACGCGAATTCATGGGACTGGTCGCGGCAAGCCCCGCCCTAGCGAGGCTCAAAGTCCGTCACGCCGAGGTGGAGACCGTCTTTGACTCGCCCGGACCCAAACCGAACGGCCTGCAGGGAACGGCGGAAGGCCTGTGGATTCTGGACCAGGGCGACAACCGCGCCTACCTGGTCGATTACGCTTCGGGCAAGACCCTCCGGGAGCTCGATACCGACACCGAGGCGGGCAGCGGAATCACCTTCGATGGCAATGCGCTGTGGACTGCGTCGACCTACAGTCGCGAGATCTTGAAGATCGACGCCCACACCGGCAAGACACTGCGACGGTTCGACTCTCCGGGATCCGGGGTCGTGGCCTGGACCACCCCGAGGCGCAGCCCCCTGGCACCTCCGGCCCCGGCACCCGCCAACCCTCAGCCGCGGCGTTCGCGGAACGCAACCGGCGCGCACGGCATGGAGTGGCGGGACGGGAAGCTGTGGGTGTCGGTGCCCCCGGCACAGCAGATTTACCGAATCGATCCTGGACCATTCCAGATCGAGAAACAATTCGCTACGGCTGGCAACAGGCCGCACGGCCTGGGCTGGGAAGGCCGCTGGCTCTGGTGCGCGGAGTCCAACGACAACGCGTTCTACCGCTTTGATCCCGAGACAGGCGAGACTGACGCCAAGATCCAGCTTGCCGACACCGACCCGTTGCCTCATGGAATGACCATTCAAGCCGGATGGATGTGGTACTGCGACGATGTCGGGGTCGTGTGCAGGCTGCGCTTGGACACGTAGGATCGGCAAGCGCGTACTCGACACGGATAGGCTGTCGGGCGCAAGCCTTGTGGTATTCATCTTAAGAACGGCCCAATGATCGATCGGATTCAGTCCCAACTTCTTGCCTGGGGCATGGACCCAGAAACAGCCGCGGTGACAATCAGCGCGGTGGACATCGTGGGACTGGCGCTGGCCGCCGCTGCCTCCTACTACATAGCCCAGAAGAGCTTCGTCCGCTTGATCCAGCGGGTGGCAGCCAAGACACAAACGCACTGGGATGACAGGCTGGTCGAGAAGAAGGCGTTCAGGCGGTTCGCGCATGTGGTGCCGGCAATCGTGATCCACGCGCTGGCGCCGCTGGCAGTGACGTCGGAAGCCGTGGTCTTGTGGGCGCGCCGCGGGGCGGAGATTTACATGCTGGCGGCTGTCCTGACAACTGCAAACGTGGTTCTGTCTGTCGGCCTGGACATCTACAACACCTACGAAATCGCGCGCCGGTTCCCGATCCAGGTCTATGTCCAGGTTGTCCGGATCCTGCTGGTGTCAGCGTCTGTGATCATCGCGGTCTCGATCGTGACCGGCCAATCGCCGGTGCTCCTATTGAGCGGTCTGGGGGCGATGACCGCAATCCTGCTGCTCATGTCCAAGGACAGTATCCAAGGCTTGGTGGCAGGCGTACAGTTGGTGAGCAACGACATGGTGCGGGTGGGCGACTGGATCGAAATGCCCCAGTACGGTGCCGATGGGGACGTCATCGCGATCACCCTGAACACCGTGAAGGTCCAGAATTGGGACAAAACGATCTCGATGATCCCGACCTACTCACTCGTCGCGGGAAGCTTCAAGAACTGGCGAGGCATGTCCGAGTCCGGCGGCCGAAGGATCAAGCGCTCGATTTACCTCGATATCTCCAGTGTGCGGTTTTGCGATGCCAAGACGATCGCCCAGTTCAAGGAGATCGACTTGCTGCGGGAGTACGTCGAGATCAAGGAAGCGGAGCTCTCGGACTACAACCGGAAGCACGGAGTGACCGAGTCAGTGCTTGCAAACGGGCGTCGCCTGACCAATGTGGGCGTGTTCCGGCAGTACCTGGTGGGCTATTTGCGCTCGCACCCAATGATCAACGAGGAACTGACTCTGATCGTAAGGCAACTCCAGCCGAGCGAGCACGGCTTGCCGCTCGAGTTGTATGCCTTCAGTGCCAACAAGGAATGGGTAGCGTACGAAGGCATCCAATCGGACATCTTCGACCATATCTTCGCCGCTCTGCCGAATTTCGGGCTCCGGGCGTTCCAGACGCCGACCGGCGAGGACGCCGTCCGGGCGCTCGCCACGCTGCGCAACTGATTCCGCGCCTACCGGAAGTCAGCCGGCTTCGCAGCCCGCTCCACCCAGTACTCCGGCGGATGATTGTTGAACCTCGTTGGGTTGAACTCGCCTACAAGTTCGGATGCCACACCGTCAGCAGTGATGGCGTCCTCCATCCCAAGCGCCCAGAGCACGGAATTCATAAGCAGTTGGCGGACGCCCGCTTCGAGCAGGTCCGTCGAGGTTCCGAGCGTCGTGGACAGTACCCTGCCTGGCTCTCCTCCCGGAAGCTGGTAAGTCTTTGTCCATACAACCGGCATCAAGGGGTCGTTCTTGCCCTCGATCGGCTCGTCGTCGGAAGGTCGCATCCCGTAGCGAGAGTCCTCTTCGTCGTATTCGCCGACGCGAGCCATCACCTTGCCATAAACCAATGGCATGGAGTCGCCGGGGAGCGGAAGCCGGACCGTATACACATCTGCGGAACTCCAGATTCCATCCGGATCCACCCCCCGCAGGATCGGATGATCGGCGGCCTCTTCGGCGATGACCCCGCGAGCCGACTCGTGCTTGTGGCGGCCATGGTGCGCGACCCAGCGCTCTCCTACCACGAGGCGGCCGAACCCATCTCGCCATTCTTCCTTGGGCCCCGTGTAGCCGTCGCCGTAGTGGTCGTACGCGCTCCAGGCGTCCGGCGCGATGTCTGGCAATGGGATGGATTGCGGATCGTCCGCGCGCGAGACGTTACGGAGATACGCACGAATCTGCCTGTGGGCCTCGGGCTTCGGTTTGAAGGCGTGCGTAGCGGTCCGCAAGGCAATGACCGGCTTGCCCGCCATGAGAAAGCGATCGATCGGCTCCATCTGCTCGTCCGGCAATTCCCGCCAGCGTGTCAGGATGACCATCAAGTCAGCGTCGTCTAGGTTCCCGCTCCCAGGGATGTTGGTGTTCACATGGGGGTTGACGATGCCAGTCATGGGGTCTACGGCGAACAGCACCGTGCAACGGAAGCCATGCAGCGTCGACAGCATCCTGGCCAGCATCGGGAGGCCCTCTTCCGAGCGGTACTCCTCATCGCCTGAGATCAACACGATATGGCGGCCGTTCTCGGTGGAATCAGCGGGCTCGTATTGAAGAAATTCTTCCGAGGCCGCGGTGCTAGGGGCAGGTTCGGATCCGCCGCAAGCAACTGAGCCTAGAAGACAGAGAAGGATTGGGACACAGATTCGTCGAAACATAGCCTTGCTAGCAGTGTAGACCAGCGACAGTGGCACGCGGGTCGACACCCAGGTCAAGCATTCACCGCCCAGGTCACTGCGGCAGCTAGGGACACTCGGCTGGACGCGTCTAGGTCGCCAGCGATCGTGCGAACCGCGAGCGCTCCGCCACGTGTCAATGGCAACCGAAAATCTCACACTTCTGGCAATTGCACACTTTTTTGGGGAGGCCCGCTGCGGGTTTAGCGGACTTTCTCCAACCGTTCCGACGGGGGGGCCAGGCGGTGGGCAGCGGGAGCGTCGCCCTTCGAAGGGCTCCGCCGACGGGACGGGATCACGACGTCGAAGAATAGTTTCGGGATCTGGATCGCCTGGGAGCTGTCCTCCTACCGCCTGCTGTTCCCCGAGGGCCGCGCGCCGCTCGTGCGCTAGCCCAAGGGGGGCAGGCGGAAGGTTATTTTGCTAGCCCGGAGGCGAGTTGCAGTCCGCACTTGGCGGGCAACGTGCGGCAGTGGATCGTCGGGGGAGTCGGCGGCCGGCCCGTCGATCGGCGCCGCGATCTGGAGTTCGCGCCGGTGGACGAGTCAGACGCCGTGCTGGCGGCACTCGACCCGGCGGCGATCGAATCGCGCGTCACGACTCAGGGCGTCGACGTGACGCGGATGGGCGCGATCTACCACGTCGTGGAGCACTTCGCGATGCACACAGGCCAGATCCTCTGGATCGCGAATGGCGCGCATCGGGCGCGAGCTTGGGTTCTACGCCGTCGCAGAAGGCAAGGCTCGCGCCATCTGGACCGGCACCGACGAGGGCGAGGCGTCCTGATTTGAAGCGGGTCGGCGAGAGCCGGATGACGCCGGGGAGCGTGGCAGACTTGGTCGATGAAGAGCGACACGCCGAGTCCCGGATGATCCCGGAGAATAAGGCAAATCCCCCTTTCCAAGCGCGGTCGCTAACTCCCGTCGCGAATCACGCGGCACGACTCAATATCGAACGTCGCATCGCCAACGGTCATCCGCGTCTGGTCGCGCAGCCTCTCGACAAAACGCACCAAACGGTAGACATCTGCGAAGTTACTGGCCAGGCCGAGCGACACGCGGAGGGCTCCTGCGCTCTTTCCGCTGCGATGCGTGACAAACTGCACAAACCGCGGCAGTGTCATGTCGGCGCTCTCGCGGAGGGCCGCCGCCATGTCTGTCTCGGACAACCCCTCGGCCGTTTCACCGGCGCCGGGATTGCAGAAACAGCCGGTGCGCAGCGAGATGCGCTCCTGGCTGGCCAGTTCTTCCACGCGCCGGTAGTCCAGCAGGCGGCCGTCCGCGTCGTAGACATTCATCGTCACGGTCCCGCCCCGCCCCTCCATCGTCACCGGCCCATAGATGCGCACCATCAGACGGCTATTGCTGTGCCGGAGCTCGAGGAGCCGCTCCAACATCCACCGGGTGAGGCAACGCACCCGCGTCTGAATCGTCTCGATGCCCACTGAGGCCAAGTGCCGTAGGCCGATCTCCACGGCAGGAATCGCCAAATAGTTCAGCGTGCCATCCTCGAAGCCCGCTTCCCCCGGCGACAGGATGTGATGCCGGCCCGCGACCGTTGCGAAGTTCACCGTGCCCCCGGCAAACCACGGGCGCCGCAGCTTCGAGAGCGCCGCGCGGCGGACGAGCAGACAGCCAACCCCGGTGGGATACCCGAACATCTTGTAGAACGACACACTGACACACTCGGGACGGACCGCGCGCAGATCGAGCCGGTTGGTCGGCACATACGCCGCTGCGTCCAGCAGTACGTCCCACCCGGCCTCATGCGCCAGATCCACATACTCGAACGGATGCACCACGCCAGAAAAATTCGACTGGGCAGGATAGACAAACAGATTGTCCGCCGAGGCCTCGGCGCTGGCGAACAGGTCACCAAGGCGTGCGCGGTCTATCCGGAGGTCGGGCGTGGTGAGCGGCGCATAGGCCACCGACGCGCCCTTTGCGGTCGCGTACTCGCGGATGCCGTTGGCCGAGTTGTGGTTGTCGGCCGTGAGCAGGCAGGCACCGCCCGGGGCAAACGGGTATGACTCGCCGAGCAGCTTGAGCGCGCCCGTCGCGTTGTGCGTGAACACGGCCGTGTAGTCGTCGCCGGCGTTGAACCACGCCAGCACCGTCCGCCGGCACTGCTCGACCAGCGTCGTCATCCCGGACGACGTGAGGTTCGCCGAATGTGGGTTGCCGAAAACGTGCCGGTTCAGCAGGTCTCCATGGTCGCGGACCTGCGACTCCGCGTGAAGACCGCCGCCCGTGTAGTCCAGATAGACGTGGCGCCCGGCATCGAGTCGGCGATAGTCGGAGGCACGCAACGCGTCCACCGCGTTCGTGCGGTCGTACTCGGGATGGGCCTTCAGGAATGCGGCGTATGCGACGGGTTCCGCAGCGCCGTCAGCCCGAGAAGACAGGATGCTCATGCCCTAACAGTATCGGTAACTCGTTACTGGGTCTGCCCCTCCATCCCGCACATGCTTGACTTGTACGATTCGTCGACAGTTGGGATACCGCTTGAAGCGGCCCCCTCCTCGCCCCGAGCGGCCCGCCGCCCGGGGTTGGCGGACTGCGATGGGTGTTCTGGCCCCTAGTGCCACCCGTGGCGGTATGATGTGATGGATTTCGTGAGACAGTCGCCATCGTTACTGTAACCGGGATTTCCGTTTTGCCTGCCCCGGATGGCCCCTTTATACACCCGAGAGCCGCCGAGCCCACGAGATGGTGTTCGTCGCACCATCGTCCAAGCCAGAAGGCCGTCACTTCAGCTCACGCTGACGTGTAGCGGGCTGGAAGTCCGTGCTTCCAGGGCATTCCTTCGATACCGCTCTTCACTTGTGTCCTCGCTTTGCCAAGCCGGCGTTCTTGCACTCGCCGCACGTCAACCTGGCGTGTCGATGAGACCGACGTTCGGGTCAAGGGCGTTGGTGCTACCTCTACCGAGCGATCGATTTCATGCTCTCGGGCCTACGCGATGCCGCGGCGGCCAAACGCCTGTTCCGCAAGGCGCTGACGGAACACGTGTCCGCGTCGGGCAACGGCAGACGTATCACCGGCAGGCGGCGTGACCAACCCTTCCGGGTTGAGCCAGTTCTTCTGAAAGAGTTGAGCGCATAATGACCCGCCAATCGGTGGCCTAATCGAATGTCCACCAGCTTTGACAGCGGCACACTCAGGCATGTCGCGGGCTTCCCTCGCCCAGGCGACGCCGCAACGCGTGTCGTGTCCTCCGTTGATTTCGCGGACGCCGTTGCGGAGATCACGCAGTGGGAAGGCTATGCACCTACCCCTCTGGTGGAACTTGGGGGTCTTGCGGCCGGTCTGGGCATCGCGAAGATCTTGTACAAACATGAGGGCCCGCGCTTTGGTCTGGGCAGTTTCAAGGCGCTTGGCGGGTCATATGCGGCGCTGCGCGTTCTCCAGCGTGAGATCTCGCGAGGTTTGGGCCGCAATGTGTCGATGGCCGACATTCGAAACGGCGACTATACGGATTGGGCTGCCAGGGTCACGCTGGTCTCGGCCACCGACGGCAATCATGGCCGGGCCCTTGCCTGGGGGTGCAAGCGTTTCGGCGCGTCTTGCCGTCTCTACATCCATTCCAACGTCAGCGAAACGCGCGCCGAGGCCATGCGGAGCTTGGGCGGCTACGTGATCCGGATCGACGGCAACTACGATGACTCAGTGGCGTACGCGCGCAAGGAAGCCGCAGCAAACGGTTGGTTTGTCGTCTCCGATACATCCTGGCCTAGCTACGCCATCCCGCCGCGGGATGTGATGGCGGGCTACGGGGTTATGACGCGGGAGATCTGCGACGCGACTGCGCAGGCTCCGACGCATGTCTTCCTGCAGGGCGGTGTCGGCGGGCTGGCGGCCTCAGTCGCGGCCGGATTCCGGCAATTTTGGGGAGCGGAGGCGCCGCGTGTCGTCATTGTCGAACCGGAGCTAGCGGCCTGCCTTTTCGAGAGCGCAAGGGCAGGCAAGGCGACGAGCATTCGAATCGAAGAAGAATCCATCATGGCTGGTCTTTCCTGCGGCGAACCGTCCGCACTGGCGTGGGAGGTCCTGTCGGAAGAGGCAAGCGACTTTCTGACCATTCCCGACAGCTTCGTTGGCGCCGCCGTGCGCATGCTTGCCTGCCCGGCAGGAGACGAGCCGAAAATCGAGGCCGGCGAAAGCGCCGTTGCGGGACTGGCGGCGCTGATCGCCGCTGCCGACTGCGAAGACATGCGCCGCACGCTTGGGCTCGGTGCGAATGCTCGTGTCTTGCTGATCGGGTCCGAAGGCGTCACCGACCCGGAAGTCTTTGCCGCGATCATGAAAGCGGGCGGCGATGCATGACAGGCCTCACTGCCGCCTGATGATCGAGGTGAAGACCAAGCAAGGGCTGACTGCGGCTGACTAGAACGCCGCGCTTGACGTCATGGAGCATCCCGCGCTGCGAACAGTAGCCCCCCGGCATTACTCCCGGCGCACGATTGCCGACGTACGGCCGCCCGCAACCTGATCCGCGCCAGCGTGCCCGAGCGGGTCGGCATGCTCCTGACCGGCCACAAGAGCCGCACCATCTTCGACCGCGACAACATCATCCACGAGCAGGAACTGCTCGACGCCGGGGACCAGCTCGTTGCGTATCTGCCGCACACTCAACTGTCCACCACTCCGTAGCCACCTCAGTGCCGCTCGATGAATTCGTTCCAGAGTTGGGTGTCCTCCTGCTGCTCGACCAGCTGCAGGCACAGCGGCTGCAGGGCCCGCAGGCTGGTCGCGATCAGCGGCTGGGGAGCGGTGCGCGCGGTCGCGGCCACCGGCTGCCGCGGTCCCGGGCGCATGTTCTGCGTGTGCTTGGGCGGCAGCGTCAGGATGGCGGCCTGCTCGAGCTGTTCCAGCAGGCCCAGGGCGGCCGCGACCCGGTTGCCGCCAGCGGCCGTGCGCCAGTTGAGGTGCTCGCAGATCGTCTCCGCCAGTTCTTGGCGGCTCAGGGCCGGGAACGTGGCCACCGTCTGCTGGATAGCGGCGATCTGCCGGCGCGTGAATCGTCTGCCGAAGAAGGTAGTGGACTTGAGCTTCTCGATGCGGGGGTCCATGACAGCCACCAAGGAACCTGTTCTTGGCTACCATCGCAAATCCGGGCTCGCATGTTAAGGGGGTTGTTGCGATCCTTCAAGAAAATCTGCAAGTGCACTCGAATCAACGCATTGGAGGTCTGCTGAGAAATCTAGATTCCGACTAGCCTATTTCAGTGCCATTGCTACGCTGGTGACCGGTGAAGGCCATTCGGTGGTATCGGAATCAACCGGATTCGCCGAGGCGAGGTCGTGATGATGCAGTTCGGCCCAGACAGCCGCTGAAATCTGCCCGGCTCGCTTCAAAGAACGGGTTCGAAGCGACGCATCAGCGCCTCGATTTCCTTGACTTCCTCGGGGCGGACCTCCGGCAGCGGAGGACGCACGGGGCCAGCTGGCTTGCCTAGCCCTGGTTCGCCAAATCGTGACTTGGAAATTTCGTAAGTCATTGAAACAAAATGCGTTGCACGGGGACCCTCGGCCCACTTGGCACTACATTTTGTGAGCATTCGTCAGTCCGCCTTGCGGATCCGACGCCGGTGCACCCGCGGGACCAGGCCTGCCGCTCGTGCGATCTCGAAGGCCTCGGCTCCCGGGCGGACATCCTGACGGCTGCACAGCGGCTTGCCGTCCGCAGCCTGCACGGTCGTCGTCACCCGCACCCAGTTCTCCAGGCGGTCCCGGATCGACTGCCAGCTCAGATGCAGTCCCCGCGCCTTCAGCCGCGTCCGCAGCAGATGCACCGCGTGGTAGGCCAGCACGGCCACGAACAGATGCGTGGACACACGCCGGTCGAGCTGATGCCAGATCGGGCGCAGCCCCAGTTCCGACTTCAGCGAACGGAAGGTGGCCTCCACCTCGGTCAGCTCCCAGTACGTGCGCAGGACGCGTTCCGCGTCCCACTCCACGTGGCTGGTGCGCAGCAGGTAGGCCCCGGCCGCCGCGTCGGCCGCCGCGTGCTGCTGCTTGCGGCTGCAATGGACGGCCGCAGCCTTGCCCTGCTCCCCCGCGACCACCTCCACGCTGTACTGCGCCGACACCTTCCCGTGCTGCTCGACCAGCCGTCCGACCTTGCGTTGCACCTTTTCCAACTGCTTCATGCAGCGTGGTTTCGACAGCCCCTCGTGCAGGGCCTGCAGGGCCCCCTCGAAGCGCTCCCGGTGCCGCTTGAGAATCGACTCAGCGGTCAGACGGCCCTCGCTCAGCGCGTACACCCGCAATTCCGGCTCCCGCTTGGACTCTGTTTCTTCGGCACCCGGCTCTGCCTTCAGCGGCCAGGCCCGCACGCAGTAGCCGCTGCTGGTCTGCACCTCCGCTGTCGGCTCGCCCTCGGGGCGCTCCGGCTTGGCTTCCCGGCTGACGCAGATCCAGTCCCACCCCTGTTGGCGCAGCCAGCGCACATTCTCCTCGCTGGCAATGCCGGCGTCCAGCACCACGGTCGGCCGCTGCGCCCCGGCTTCGCGGCCAGCGTCGAGCCGCTCCAGGATGGGCTGCAGCGTGCCCGGCTCGGACACGTTGCCGGCCAGGATCTCGCAGCGGCGGGGAAAGCCGGACCCGTCCAGGGCCAGCGCCAGGGAAACCAGCGGGCAGTCGTTGCGCTTCTGCTTGGAGCGACCGAACAGGCGCAGGGTGGCGTTCTCGCGGCCCGTGTAGTGAGTGTTCGACAGGTCGTAGAAGACGATGGTCTCGGGCAGGTCCAGCAATTCCCGTTCGCGCGCGAAAAGGCCGCTCTGGAGAGCTTCGCGCTGTTTCCAGAGCAGGTCGCAGATGCGGTACAGCTTGTTGAGCGAGACGCCCGTGGAGTGATCGAGGCCGAGCAGTTCGAGGGTGGTGCTGCTGTCGCGGAGCCAGCGGTGCGCTTCGCGCTCGGAGGAGGGATGCAGCATGCGGGCGAGGACGAGGGCGGTAGCGATGGAGGCATCGCGTGCGGAGGCACCGGCCTGGCGGAGCAGAGCGGGGAAGCGGAGTTGGTCGAGGGCGTGCAGGCAGAGGCGCTCGGCGCCGACGGAGCGGGAGTTGTCGTGGTCGAGGGTATCGAGGCGGACGGAGACAGGGTCGTTGTCGGAGTGGCCCTCGGGGGCGAAGCCGCGGGCGCGGAGACGGCGGACGAGGTCCTCGGCGGCAGCGAGGACCTCGTGGGGGACAGCGAAGAGCGGGGCTTGTCCGCGCAGGATATCGTCGGCGAGCGGGTGACGTCGGACCAGAGGGAGCGCGGGACGGCATAGTTGGTGCCGAGGTTGAGGAGGGTTTTCTGTTGGACCGAGGAGCCGGAGCGGACGGACTGGACGAGGCGGAAGCAGCAGCCGGGCTGGCCGCGGACGGAGTGGGTTTTGGTAGCGCGGATGAACACGGTGGGGGTGCCTATGCCGAGGGTGGCAGAGGCGGGCGGGAGAAGTCAAGGACAAATTGAAACCTTATTAATTACTTGGCACTACATCGAGCTAGACAACTCATAATCCAATAACAAATGAAACATATAGCGAATACACAACATCCGATCGACGAATAGTGGCGTGTTTCCGGCTACGGTCGACTCAGCGAAAAGCCCCAAGGCCGATCGTTTCCCGAGATTCTGGCGAACCAGGGCTAGGATCTCCATAGCTTTCTTCATGACGCTGACTTCATAGCCTTTCCGGCGCGCTCGCATCGCGTAGAGGGGAAGGACATAGTTGCGCATCAGGCGCCCCAGGCTGGGGTTGTCGAGCATGGAGGCGCGCTCGTGGAGCTGTAGCGACAGGCGGGGCGCGATCGTCGCAATGCTGGAGGTGTAGGTGCGGACTCCGATCGCGTAGTAGCCAGGCACCATGTCGTCGCCAATGCCGCCGATCCAGTGCAGCCGGTTCCCGCAGCGCTCCATCACGCGCTGGTAGTTGCGGATGTCTCCCTGCCCTTCCTTGAGGGCAATGAGATTCGGAATCTCCTGCGACAGGCGGAACACTTGGGAGGGCGTCAGGTTGACCGTGTCCCGCGAGTAGAGGAACAGCCCTAGGTCGACCGCGCTGCCGATGGCCTTGTAGTAGTGCAGGAGGCCCTCGAAATCCGCGTTGGGATAGTACGGCGGAAACATCAGGATCCCGTCCGCTCCCGCGGCCTCGGCTTGCTTAGCGAGTTCCACGGAAAGCCCGCCACCGAATCCGACGCCCGCGATCACTGCCGTCTTGCCGCCGGCCTCGGCGACGGTGGCCTCGACCAGCTGCCGGTGCTCGTCCGGTGTCAGCGAGTACAGCTCGCCGGTGCCTCCGGCAGCGACCACCGCGCAGAGTGGGAACCGCACCATTTCGGCAACATTCGTGCGATAGGCGTCGATGTCGAGGGTGTAGTCGGGCTTGAAGTTGGTGACCGGGAAGGCATCACCCCTTCGAGCTTGCCTCGGAGTTCGGAAGGCGTCATCTGGCCCATTGTCGCACCGGCCGGGACGGTCCCGGTCCGCAAGCCCGATTCCGTCCGTTGACTGGCGGTGACCGCTTGCGGAGGTGAAGCCATCACGAGAAGCGGGCTGAGGAGACACGGCGCATAGATTCTCCGGCGAGGCAATCCACCACTGGAAAAATTTGATTTACAAAGGGGAAACACTTAGAGAGGCGGCATTTCTGCTGTACAATACAAGTGGTTTGGGTCTTCCAACGTGACATCGCAAGCCAAGAGGCAAGGATTGATCCAGCTTCTAATCGAGTACCAAGTATCGTCCGCACCGGAGAGGAGAAGGCTTCGGAGCTGGTCAGCTGTCCTCCTGCTGATGACGCTGCCATCGCTCCTGCTGGCGGGAGAGCAGAGCCGCGACGCCTTTCTCCAGCAGTACTGCCTGACTTGTCACTCCGGCGACTCCCCGGCCGGGAACATGTCGCTCGGCGCCGTCGATTCCGAGGATCCGCCGGCCCGACCGGACGTGTGGGAGAAGGTCATCCGCAAGCTCGGTGCCGGGGAGATGCCCCCGGCAGGAGCGCCGCGCGCCCCCGACGTTGTGACCGAGGCATTCCGGGCCGGGCTGATCGACGATCTGGATGCCGCCGCGAGCCAGGCGCTCTATGCGGGACGGACGGTCATCCGGCGGCTGAACCGTACAGAATACGCCAATGCGGTACGCGAAATCCTCGCCGTCGAGGCCCCCATAGCGGATCGGCTGCCGCCGGACGGGCAGGCTGCGGGCTTCGACAACATCGCCGACGCCCTTTCGATGTCGCCACTCCTGCTCGAGAGGTACCTCAAGGCCGCCCGTCAAGTGAGCCAGCTGGCGGTGGGCGTCAGCGACCCTTCGCCCGTGGTCGAGATCTTCCGGAGAAACGCCACGCAAGCTCTCTGGCAAGGAATGGGCATGCCGTACGGAACGCGCGGCGGCATCCGGGTGGGCCATCACTTCCCCTACGACGGAGAGTACGAGTTGCGAGCGTTCCTCGAGAAGCAGGGCCTGACACCAACCGAGGGAGTGCGGTTGTTTCGCACGAAGGTCCGCTTGAAGGCCGGCCCGCATGCTGTGATCGTCACCTTTCCCGACGAATGGGCCGCCCGCGAGGGCCCGGTTTCGGATGTCAGCGGCATGGGAGGCCGGGCCTTGGGTGGGCCCCTGGACCTGCTGGGAACCGCGAACCGGCCAACCATCGAATTCCGCATCGACGGCAAGCGCGTAAAGCTGTTCGAAATCGGGGGCATGACCTCGGGGGAATCGGCGTTCGACGGCCTTCCTGGCCCGCCCGTCCTGGGGAGGATCGAAATCGCCGGCCCCTACAACCCTGGCGGTGTCGGAGAGACGCCCAGCCGCAGCCGCGTCTTCGTCTGTAGGCCCCAGGAGGTAGCGGACGAACCCGCCTGCGCCTCCAAGATCCTTGCCTCTGTTGCCCGACGAGCCTATCGGCGGAACGTCTCGGACGCGGATCTGCGCCCGCTCCTTGCCCCCTACGAAAGTGCCCGCCAGAAATCAGGCTTCGACGAGTCCATCGCTGCCGCCGTGCGGGACATCCTACTGGCACCCGATTTCCTGTTCCGGCTGGAATTCGACCAACCGGGAGCGACTCGTAAGGGGCCGCTTCCAGTGTCCGATTTCGAACTCGCCTCACGCATTTCGTTCTTCCTGTGGAGCAGTATCCCCGACGACGAACTGCTCGATACAGCCGCCGCCGGCAAGTTCAGGGATCCGGAAGTTCTGAACGGCCAGGTCCGCCGCATGCTAGCAGACCAACGAGCCGCGACGCTGGTTAACAATTTCGCGACGCAGTGGCTCGGATTGCGGAAGCTCGGGAAGGTCAAGCCGGACCGTAAAGCCTATCCCGAATTCGACCCGTCAATAGTGTCGGCCTTCCAAGAGGAAACGCTTCTTTTCATGCGCAGCGTAATCCGCGAGAACCGCAGTGTCCTGGACCTGCTGGGAGCGGACTATACCTACCTGAATGAGAGGCTGGCGCGGAACTACGACATCGACGGAGTGATCGGCCCAGCATTCAGGCGCGTTTCCCTGAAAGGCGAATCCCAACGCGGCGGGCTACTGGGCCAAGGCAGCATCCTGATGCTGACGTCTCACTCGGCCCGAACCTCGCCGGTACTACGCGGGACCTGGATTCTCGACAACCTGTTGAACTCGCCCCCTCCGCCCCCTCCAGCAAACATCCCGCCGCTCAAGGAAAAGGCAGACGATGGCCGCAGCCTTAGTGCGAAGGAACAGTTGGACAGGCACAGGGCCGATGTCGCATGCGCCTCGTGCCATGCCCGAATAGATCCTCTGGGATTTGCCCTGGAGAACTTCGACGTCCTCGGCCGGTGGAGGACCGAGGAGCATGGCGAGGCAGTCGATGCGACAGGATCCCTGGCCAACGGAGAGACCATCGAAGGACTGCAAGGACTGAAGAACTTGCTGCTGAGGCAGCCAGCCAGATTTGCGCACGCCACAGTCGAGCGCCTGTTGATTTACGCGCTAGGACGGGAATTGAACGCCAGGGACCAGCCGACCGTCCGAACGATCCTTGCTAACACCGAAGCGGATGGCTACCGCTTCACGGACTTGGTGCTGGAAGTGATCTCAAGCGTGCCGTTCCAGATGCGACAGTCCCCCGAGAGCTAGAGGAGCCAACCGTGTTCGTAACCAGAAAGCACCTTCCCCGCCGGACATTCCTACGGGGCGCCGGAACAGCGCTCGCGCTTCCTCTCCTGGACGCGATGATTCCGGCCCTGACCGCCGAGAGGCTGACCGATGCAGCGCCCGTTCGGCGCCTCGGATTTATCTACTTTCCCCTCGGAGTGGACCGTGACCGCTGGCGGCCTCAAGGGGAGGGCTCGGACTACGGCGCTAGCGAAGCGCTCGCGCCGCTGGCCGCGCATCGGGAGAAATTTGTCGTACTGACCGGCCTTTCTTCCGACCCCGACCGTTCGAAGGCCGGATTCCACGACAGAGCCATGGCGTCGTTCATGACCGGATGCGAGCCGACAAAAGGCAAGGTCCAGGTCGGAATCTCGGTGGACCAGGTAGCGGCTCGAACCCTCGGGAAGGAGACCCAGTTCGCTTCCCTTGAACTCACGACCGAGGAAACAAGCAACTTACCCGGCCCCGTATTCAAGACCGCCACGAACCCCCTGCCGTTCGAGAAGAATCCGCGCTTCGTTTTTGAACGGCTCTTCGGCGAGGGCGGCCGCATCGACCCTGAGGCTGCCCGGCGGAGGGACGCCGCCGACCAGAGCGCGCTCGACGCCGTCTCCGGCAGGATCGCGGAGCTCAAGGCGGAGGTCGGGACCGACGACCGCCGAAAGCTGGACCAATATTTCGAGTCGATTCGCGACGTCGAGAGAAGGATCGACGTCGCGATGAAGAGGCCTCCCGTCGACCTTCCTCCCACAACGCGTCCTCCCGGTATACCGGACACGTGGCCTAAGCAGGTCAAGCTCATGTTCGACCTGCAGACCCTGGCAATCCAGGCAGACTTGACCCGGGTCTGGACATTTCTCTACGGGCGAGAGGCCACGGGAATGAACTTCCCGCACCTGGACATCTCGATGGGGCATCACGAGATCTCGCATCACAACTTCGAGAAGGACAAGCTGGACGCGCTAGCAAAGATCAACGTGAACCAGTGCGAGCTCCTCGCCTACTTCCTGACCAAACTCGACGCGCTCAAGGAAGGAGATTCGACATTGCTAGACCACTCGCTGATCATGTACGGCAGCAGCCTGAGCGTGCCAACGAGCCATAGCCAGCGGGACCTGCCGATCATTCTGGCAGGCGGGGCGGCCGGGCGAGTTGCCGGGGGGCGGCACGTTGTGTACCCGGGCGACACGACGCCTCTCACGAACCTCTACCTGACCATGCTCGACAAGGTGGGCGTGCCAACCGAGAAACTCGGCGACAGCACAGGCAGGCTCAACCGCGTGGAGGTGTAGAACGATGGTCCGGTCCCGGGTTGCTTCACAGATGGCCTTGGTCGGCCTCCTGGCGATTGGCTACTCTTCGGCCGCAGGCATCGGGGAGGCACTCGTCGAGGCCGCGCACTCTGACGACCCCGGAGCCGTGGCCGCGCTACTTGATCGAGGGGCAGATGTAAACGCCATGGCGGCGGACGGCTCGACGGCGCTGGCCTGGGCGGCAATTCGGGGAAATTCGGCAGTCGCAGAGCTGCTGCTGACGGCCGGGGCCGGCCCGAACATATCCAACGCATTCGGCATCGGCCCGGTTTCCATGGCGATCGAGAACGGGGCGTCGGAGGTGACCAGACTCCTGCTGGAGCATGGTGCGGATCCCAATTCCGAACGCGAAAACGGGGAAACGCCCCTGATGACAGCGGCGCGGCTGGACCAGCTCGACGTGATGAAGCTGCTGCTCGCACGCGGAGCCGACGCGAATGCTCGCGAGAAGAGATTCGGCCAGACGGCGCTCATGTGGGCCGCAGGGAATCCAGACGCAGTCCGCCTGCTACTTGACCACGGTGCGGATGTCCACGCGGTCACCCGAACCTGGGAAGCGAAGTACACGGTGTACATCCCGACCAGCTTCACGCTTGGCAAGACCGGAATTCCTTGGAATTCGGACGGGGAGTACACGAGCAAGAGAGGCGGCCACAGCGCCATATTCTTCGCGGCGAGAAAGCGCGACCTGACCTCGGTCCGCATGCTTCTGGACGCTGGTGTCGATGTCAACGAGAAGGCGGCCGACGGGACTTCCCTTCTGCTCGCGGCACTCTACAACTGGGTCCCCCCCGATGGCAACTTCCAGCCGGGCCAAGGCGCCCCGGCACGAGCGGGCAGCTCGCAGCACTATTCGCCAAACGTGGACATGGCGCATATCCTGCTTGATCGGGGCGCGTCAGCGACGGACGCCGACACAGCGGGATACACACCGTTGCATGCGGCGGCCCTAGCGGTGGCATGGGTGGCGCGACCACAAGACAAGAGGTCAGACGGAGTGTATCGGACCCTGCCCGCTCTACTGACGCTCGACCGGCCCCCGAATCCGCCGCCGTTCTGGCCGGATGATGCCTTGGGACTGGTTCGGCGGATCCTTGACGAGGGAGCGGACCCGGACGGGCAAACCAAGTACCCGACCCCAGGACCTGACGGCGACGTCAGAATCAACCCGGCTTCCCCGGGCTCGTCGGCACTCCATATCGCCGCGAACTCCGGCAATCTGGATATGGTCAGGATGCTGTTGGATGCAGGTGCAGACCCGAATCTGCGGCGCACGGACGGCCACACGCCCTTCTCGGTTGCCGTGGTCGCGAGCGACATGGCCGTTGTAGAGGAATTGATCGCCCACGGTGCCGACCTAAGAGCGCGGTACGATCCGCACGACCGCTATCCCGATCCGGTCAAGGCAGTCAGCCTGCCGCGCCAGGGCCAGACAATCGTGCACATCGCGGCCGGCAACCGCTCTCCTGACCTCATCGAGTACCTACACTCCAAAGGCGCACCGATCGATTGGAAGAACGACCAGGGCGAGACACCGCTCGATCTCGCAGATCACCAGGAACGGTTCCAGGAATCGCTCCACCGGCAAAACACGGACGGCGATCCAGAACGCCTGAGCAAGGTTGTTCGACCGACCGAAACTACAGATGCGATCAGGAAGCTCCTCGACGCCGGCGAAGTGGCAACAGGGACGGACGGACCCTGATCAAGGGGGTCGCGGCATTCGGAAGGCATCCACTCCAGCCCTGCAGGCCTTTCGACCGCAGGAGGTCGCGGCAATCGATATCGACCGGACCGCTCGATATCGAAGGTGCCACACGCTCTAAGAACACCGAGAAATGGACCTCGACGATGGTCCCAAGCACCTCTCGCGGCTCAGCCATTCCGAGTGGCGCCGCCCGCCGGGCTCAACCGGCAGGCTATGCCCCAACTATCCCTGAAATGTCGATCAGGTGGAGTTGCCGACCGCTTCCCCCGTGGGGGGAATCGATCACGACTTTCTTACCGTCCGGGCTGAAGCGCGGGTGGTTGTCGCAACGCCATTCGCCTGTGTACTCAGGCGGCGAAAGGAAATGGCCCAGCGGCACGCGTCGACCGCTGGCCACCTCGTAGAGGTAGGGGTGCTGCAGGCGGTACTCGTCCGGGTAGGTGTCATTGAGGATCCACTTGTTTCCCGGCAGGTAGGTGCAGTGGCCGTTCAACCGCATGACGTCCGGAGCGACAACCTCCGCTTCTTCGGTCCGATCCCGGTAGAGGTAGAACTTGCTCTCGTGGGACGGATGCCAGGCCCACGCCAAGACGTGGTCGGGCTGCCGATCGTGAACGGATGCGGGTTCCGAATGCGAACACGTGGTCCGGGTCTCGCCAGATGAAGTGAGAGGGTTCCGAAGCCCCCCGAGCCCGACGGGTTCCGCCAGCGATGCAGGAAGATCAGGCGCGAGCCGTCCGGTGAGACAAGGAGGTGATTGAAGTAGTGCTTCATCCCCTCGGTCTCGCTGTGAGGATTCGGGATCGTGGCGGCCTGGGCCACGGAAATCAGCAGGTGACGCCCGCCGGTCGTCAGGTCGACCTTCCAGATTCCTACGTCCTCCGGCGCGAGTACATCCGAGTTCGGATCAGGAATGCCCACATATCCGTAGCCAGAACGGGTGTCGTTCAACCGGCGGAAGTCGGTGGATACGGCCCACAACCCGTCCGGACCCAGTGCATAAACGGGCGAAGGGATGGTGCGCATCGTGCCGCTATCGACATCGAGGATGCGGCTGACATACTTGTCGTCTTCGCGGTCGTTCCAGATCACCTCCGAATCGAACCCTGGAATCCACTGCAGCATGCAGCCCTGCTGCCAGCCCCACGCCGAACTGCTTCCGAGATCGGTCCACGTGTCGCCTTCTTCGATGTCGACCATGCCGATACGAATCTCGTCTTCGGGCCGAGGGGACCGGTGCTCAAAGGCGACTTGCATGCCCAGAACCCGCCGGCTGGCGGAGTCGAACTCGAGCTTGTCGTAGTAGCCGAACCAGTGGTGCTTCGGACCGCTGGTGATCGCACGGACAGGGGGCAGGGTCTCGGCGGTCTCGTGCCGGGCGCAGCTAAGTGCGAGACCGGCCCCGCACGCTCCCAGAAAGCGGCGTCGGTCGATGCGATTCATGCCGTGGCCACTCTACCACCGTAGTGTCACGCTAGGTCAGTTGGCAGGGCTTGCCGATGCAATGCCGAAGGCGATTCCTCTCACAATCGCGAGACCCAGAGTGCTCAAACCATTCGTTAGTCCCAACACAAGTAGAGCCAATCAAGGCTCCGTCAGTGGGCCCGACCCGCAGAGCCGCAAGCCTCTTGGCGACCAGGGATGACCTGCGTCCCTTCGGGGGGCGCTGCAGCCAAAGTCGACAGCCCGCGAGGGGAATCGGAAGTGTTGCAGGAATCCACTCGGACCGGGCCGGTCAGCGACCGAAAGTTCAAGGCTCCATTCCCCGAGCCTACTCGGCCAGTCGCGCGCTTACAAGCCGGTTCAAACTGACCCCCTGTTCCAGTGCCTTAAGAACGAGCTTGCGGTGAGTCTCGGGCGGAACTCGCACTAGGAACGTCCCGCTATACGTCCGATCTGCCAGAGGCTCCGGCGGTGTCTCACCGATAGTTCGCATGTCTCTTAGTGCTTCGTGCACCAGGTGGCGGATCCCGGCGAAAGCACTCGTTGGCTCCGACGCCAGCCAAGTGAGAGACGGAAACTCAAGGCAATGGCCAAGGTACTCGCGATCTTCAGTGGACCATGTCACCCGATAGGTATAGTGATCAGTCATACAGCACCTCCCGCTTCTCGATCGTCTTGAGAACCTGCCGAACGAGATATGCCCGAAAGTTGGTGACGCTGGATTCAGGCGGCGCGTCGAACTTCTTGAATTCCGTTCCTGAATTGTACTCCTTCGATCACCTGCGCCAGTCGCTTTGGACCATTCAGCCGGCGCCACTTCTCCTGGGCCGATAGCACCAACTGCAGCACCATCGCGAACGCTGTCTTCCGACTCAGGCACCCGCGCGTCTTCACCGTCCGCAGCCGCACCGTCGCGAACACGCTCTCGATCGGGTTCGTCGTCCGCAAGTGCCGCCAGTGCTCTGCCGGATAGTCGTAAAACGCCAGCAGATCGTCCCGGTCCTTCGCGAGGCACTCCACCGCCTTCTCGTACTTGGCCTCGTAGGCCGCCACGAAATGCTGGAAGGCCCGGTCCGCCTCCTGCCGGGTCTCTGCCATCCAGATCTGCTGCAAGCAGCGTTTCGCTCGCGCCTGCACCCCCTTGGGCAGCTTGTCGAGCACATTGCGCGTCTTGTGCACCCAGCAACGCTGGGTACGCGCACGCGGGTATACCTTGCGCAGGGCCTTCCACAAGCCCAGTGCCCCGTCCCCCAGGTACATTTTTTAGTCGTGACGTGATTCGTCTGATTGGGTCGGATCGTTTCTCGCGCGGCTAGGGGAGCATCTCGTTGGGGCAGCAAGCGCCTGTTGGGAGCAGGCCGGCAGCCGTTGCCGGCGCCTTTCCCAGCGCGGAGCATCTCGTGGGAGCCCCAAAGGCCTGTTGCGAGGGCGCGGGGCCGGTGTTCGCAGCGCCCGGGACGGGTCGCTGGACAGTGCCGCCACAGCGGTGGTGTTACGCCTCGCAAGGTGTAGCGCGGCAGGCTGGCGGGCGGTCGCATGGCTAGGGCGAGGGCGGCTTGAGCAGCAAGTCGAGAGCCGCCTGCGGGCGCGCCGCGAAATGGCGGTTGGCCTCCGGCAGGTAGCGGAACTGGGGCAGGCCGCGGATGATCGAGATGGCCGTGTTGGTCAGGCAGGCGAGATTGCGCGGCAAGTCGCCCACATAGACGCGGCAGCGGTCTTCGTCGTAGGTGAAGTCGCGCACATAGTGCAGGCGGTTCTCGATCTCCCAGTGGTTGCGCAGCAGCGCCGCGAGTTGTTCCGCAGTGGCCTGCGCGGGGCCCAGCGAGGTGAGCGCATAGGTCACTTCGCAACTGGTCTTGCCGGTCTTGACATGGTGCCGCTGGCGTTCGACGCGGATGGCCTGCTGGCGGCCGTACAGGGCGGCATAGCCGTCCCATTCCGGGGCGCTGATGTCCTTGACCCAGTAGCGGCGGCGCTCGATGCGGCCATGCTGCTTGTCCAGCGTCTCGACCAGCGGGCAGGCGCTGAAGTCCATCGCTTGCAGGTCCTGCAGCATGGTTGGCTGGTTGTCCTTGATGGCCGTGATCAGGTAGTCTGCCCCGCACTCGTCGAGCAGGCAACGCGCCGTCTCCTGCTGGGCGTGCAGCGCGTCGCCGGTGACGACGCGCCCGGCCAGCTCGAGTTCCCTGGCGAGGTCCCGCAAGGCCGGAATCTCGTTGGTCTTGCTGTCGATCTCCAGCTGTCCCAGCACCACGCCGCTGCCCTGCTCCACGGCCGCGAGCAGCATGCGGCGACCGTGCTCGGTTTGCTTGGAGGCGCCGCGTACATCCTTGCCGTCCATGCTGATGCCTGGCAGAACCGCCGGGCCGCCGCCCCCCGGGCCCCCGCTGCGCGCGCCGCTAGCAGCGCTCTCCGAGTCCGTATCGTCTTGCTGTGGCTGCACTTGCCCGCTCTGCTGGAGAGCCCATTCGCGCAGCGCGGCCTCCAGTGCCTGCGGCTCCAACGTCGCCAGAATGTTGTGGAACGTGGTGATCGACGGACTCGTGTAGCAGCCTTGGCTGGGGCTGTAGAAACACTGCACGGCCACCCGCTGCGACTGGCTCAGCAGGGCCGCGAACTGGGCGAAAGCGGTCACCCCGCGGTAGCCGCACAGGCGCGCGGCCACCGCCAGTGCGAGCACGGTGCGCAACCCGTAGCGCTTGCCCCGGGCATGGCGGTACTCGGGCACCTCGCCGAGGAACTCGAACAGACTGCGCAGCGTCTGCGCGTCGGGGGGCTCGCTGCGGGCCGGGCCGGCCCAGGCCGGATCGTCCTCGGGCTGGGCCAGCTGGCGGGCCGCGTTGGGTTGCAATTCGTACACGAAAATCTCCTTCGGCTGGCCGTGCTGGCGCCAACTCGGCGTGGCACCCGGCAGGCGTGCGTAGCCGCCGGTGAAGCCCAGCGAGCGCCAGTTGGCGGCCCGGTAGCAGGTGCCGGCGAAGCGTTGCGGGTCCACGAACGACTCCGCCAGCAGGCTCGGGAACCCATGCACCGCCAGCATGTCGTGCGAGAGCCGTCGCAGGCTCAGGCCGAGCACCCGCGAGGCGAGGTTGGGAGCGCCCTGCCAAGCGGGCAAAATCACGAAGCGGGAGTTCTGCGTGAGCAGATGCAGACGGCGCCGCTGCTGCTGCGGGGACCAGCCGATCCAGCGGTCCCGGGCCGCCAGCTTGAGCGCGGCGGCCTGCCAGCCCACCAGTGCGATCCAGCTCTCCCCCAGCGTCGCGACATGGCGCAGGGCCTTGCCGAACAGGCCCTCGAACGACAGGTAGTGGTGGGTCGCCACCAAGCGGTCCCAGCGCCGGTGCTCCTGCGCACCCCGCGTGGGGCGCACGCGCACGGAGCGCAAATCCAGATCCCGCAAGCCGGTCGGCGACGCCACTAGACCCTACCCTGACAGACTGACAACAAAATGTCCAGTCTTGGCAGCGGAAAGCGCTGCCACTCGCAGGTCGCAGCGTCTAGCAGGCAGACGCGGCCCCTCCCACTACTACCGTGCTCCGCCTCGGATTCGGACTAAAAAATGGCCCTGCCCCGTCCCCGACGGCGAGTTCCGGACCCGCCTGCCAGCCCCTCTGCTTCAGCTCCAGCAGCAGCTCGAGCCAACTCTGCTCGCTCTCGCGGTAGCCGTCCGCCAAGCCCACAAGTTCCTTGTTGCCTTGCTCATCGGCCCCGATCAGCACTAGCAGGCACTGCTTCTCCTGCTCCAGGCGAGCCTGGCAGTAGACGCCGTCAGCCCAGACGTAGACGTACTGCTTGCGGCTCAAGTCGCGGCGGTCCCATTGCTCGCAGTCCTGTTCCCAGACCGCCTTCAGGCTGGCTAGCGACAACTACTTTGGCCGGCGCGTTGCCTCATTTCCAAATGTTACCCACCGTCCTCACAAAGATGCTACCGCGTCTCCGGTTAAGTTCGTGAGCGTTTGCTGAAGCAGCCATTACTGATGGTTGCTATGGACCATCCCTCCGCGAAGGGGCGGAGCGGTGGTGGGCGCGCGAGCGCGCCCACCACCGGGAAGGCGTCGAAGACCACGTCGGTCACCGGGCGCTGAGGCATGTGAAGGCTTGGTCTCAAGGAGATCCGTTGGTCCGGACTGCGCATTCGACCTGACCGGAATCTCCTGGCACCACAGCGGGTTCGGCAGCGCGGTCGAGCGTAGCGGCAACAGCACCCGGTGACATAGCCGCACCCGTAGGCGGTCCCATCGGATCGGCCAGGATCAGCCGACGGGCCTCGAGTCGGTGCCAGTCCTTGACCCGCCGTTGCAGGGTCCGCAACTGGCCCGGAACAAACAGGCCGGGATGCTCCCGCCGCAGACGCCCGAAGAGCTCCTTCGCTGTGCGCTGCGGCTCGGCCTCCAGCCACTGCACCACGCGGGGCCAGGTCGTCTCGAACGGGTCGTGCCGGGTGCGCCACCAGCGTGGCGGTTTCGCCGCGGGCTGGTGAGTCGGCCGCACTTCCCCAGCGCGCCAAGCGAGTGCCAGGCTGCGCAGGAAGCGGTCGAGGTCGGCATCGCGTTGCGGCATCGGCTGGACCGTCGCGCCCGCTGCCAGTGCGGCGAGGTGGTGTTGTACCGTGCGGATCTCGTCCAGGAGCCCGAGCGGGTCCAGCGTGCCCAGCAGCGCACCGAGACGGTCCTTCGTCGCCGCGGGAATCGCATCCGAGGCGAGCAGCCGCGCACACGGGGTTTCCGGTGGGTGATAGCGCTTGCGTACACGGGCACCCTCCCGCGTCTTCTCGGCCAGCTTGAACGAGGGCTGGAACACGTTCACGAACAGGCGCGACGCCGAGTACAGGCGCGCGAGTGTCGCGGCGGCCGCCACGCCTTCCAGCCGCCCGTACCCAACCAGCCGGCGAACCACCGCTCCGTTCTTCTGCTCCACCCAGGCTTGGTCGTTCTTCCGGTACGGCCGAGAGCGCGTCAGTTCAATTCCCTGGTCGCTGCAATAGCTGATCAGCATGTCGTTCAGGAACTCGCTTCCGTTGTCGGTGTCGAGCCCCCGGAGCGGGAATGGGAGCGCCTTGCGAAGCTGGTCCAGGGCCTCTACTACCAAGCTCCCTTCGCGCACCAGCAGGACCGCGCAGTCCGTCCAGCCGCTGGCGATAGCGGTCACGACCAGGGACCAGACAAAGCTGCCGGCCATGGCCCCGCCGCAGTGCGCCACCAAGTCGGCCTCGACAAAGCCCGGGCTCGGATCCTGCCAGTCCGCGAACGTGCGTACCGGCACGCGGCCGCGCACGCCATCTTGCACGGAACGGCGGCGGCGCCGGCCGGCCGTCACGGACCGTGCTTCCGCCAGACGGCGGTCGATCGTCGTCGCGCTCACCGCCATCAACTGCTCGCGCACCTGCGGGTCCAGACCCAGGTGGCCGTGACGCTCCAGCGCTGGCACCAGAATCGGTAGCAGCGCCTTGAGACGCTTCCCGCACACGCGGTCCGAGGCTTCCCACAGCACGACCAGCGCCTCGGTCACGGCCTGGGCATACAGACAGCGCCGCCCGCGCCGCCCCGGGAGCTTGGGTGCGTTTCCACTGAGGACGCGGATGGCATGCTTGCGATGGTATCCCGTCAGAGCGGTGAACTCGTCGAGAATGCACCCCTTCTCGGTCCCCGTGCCGGTCTGGTACCGCTCAGCCACGGCGGCGACTAGCTCCTTCCGCGCTTTGGCGCTGATCTTAGACATATTGCCTCCTTCGGTAACACGAATTGTGAGGCAACGGGGGTGTTCAAGTAGCAATCTTTGCGACGCAATGCGCCGGGGGACGCGCACCGGGAGACGGGGTTAGAGGCCAGCGAGTTGGACCGGATCCTGTGCCCGCATCACATGCGGAAGCTGACGAAGAACCTGACGTTCAAGTTCCGCAACGGCGAGTACGGGATCCAGGGCGAGGGGCGGGGGTACCGGTTACGGGGAGCGCAGGTGACGGTTTGCGAGAGCTACGACGGGCAACTGAGGGTGCTGCGGGAGGGGCGGGAGTTGGAAGCGCGACTGCTGGCCACGGGGCCGGCGGCGGTGCCTTTGGACGACGACAAGAGCGTGAACCGGACGGTGGAGGAGGCATTGCGCAAGCAGCGGGGGGGCCGGGCGACCAAGCCTGCGCAGGACCATCCGTGGAACGCGATGGCGCGCGCCGCGGCCAGGATGGCGGAGGTGCGGCAGTCGCAGGCGGGACGCTAGCTTGCACGCGGCGCGGATCCGTCCGGGATCCAGTCGGTCGCGACGTAAGCGGATCTAACGAGGGGGCCCGGCTCCGGTCGCTCCGCTCCCTACGCCGGCCCCCCTCGCCACCCGAAAAGCGGACACTTGACCTTTGCCTTGACAGGTCCGTTTAGGTGCTTGACGAATTACGGATTACGTTATATAGTGTCTCCACTGGGTCCTAGCGGCAGCTTCCGGAGCAACTTCAGGAAGCGCGGCGAGATTAGCGTAGACGCCGCGACGAGGAGAGGTTCCGCAGAAGCGGTTCAGGCCCCGGATGGGGGTCACATGTACAAGCTTCTCCACACCCTGGCGGCAATCGCCGCAGGCGTTCTCATCGTAGCCGGGGCGAATGCCCAGACATCAGCAGGTTCTATTTCTGGCCTTGTAACAGACTCGTCGGGCGCTGTAGTGCCGGGCGTGGCGATCGAACCATTCCCGGTATCACCGCGGAGAGCGAGGGATTCCGGGGATTCGTACTGGAACCATTCCCGATCACCACGCAGCAGAAGGCGGGCCTCGATATTGAGCTCGAACTCGGCCAGGTGACGGAATCGATCACCGTCGCTGGCACGGCGCAGTTGATCGAGGCCACCAACTCGACACTGAGCGGAGTCGTCGAGAACAAGCAGATCATGGACCTGCCATTGAACGGGCGCAACGTCTACTCGCTCGCGGTGCTCACACCCGGCGTCTTTACGCGGGACCCGGCTCGAGGCAAGTTCCGTGAAGGGTTTCATTCAATCGGAATCTTCCAGGTCAACGGAGGTCGCGATTCGAGCAACATGATCATGATGGACGGCGTTCCGGTCACCATGAATTCCAACACCAACAACATGAACGCGAACAGCGCACTACCGACGATCGAAGGGATCGAGGAGTTTCGCATTCAAACAAATTCCTACTCGGCCGAATACGGCCGAAGCGGCGGCGGCGTGCTTACCATGACCACCAAGTCGGGAACCAACGAGCTGCACGGCACGGCATTCGACTTCCTGCGCAACAACAAGATGGACTCGAACAATTGGTTCGCCAACCGGGCGGGGAACGAGCTAGGCACGTTCCAGCGCAACGAATTCGGATTCAGCATCGGCGGCCCGATTGTCAAGAACCGGACGTTCTTCTTCGAAGCCTTCGAAGGCCGCCGCCAGCGCACTCAAGCGATTCGAAACCTGACTCTGCCGACGAGCCTCCAGAACGCCGGCGACTTCTCAGAGACGTTCAACTCGGCAGGCCAACTCCGGACGATCTACGATCCAATGTCGACACAGGAGGACCCAACAAGTCCAGGCCAGTTCTTCCGGGACGCGTTCCCGGGCAACAAGATTCCGGCCTCGGCGATGGATCCGGTGGCGCTCACGACGGCAACCTACTACGGGGCGGAGCCGAACCAGCCGGGGCAGGCCTTCACTGGCCGCAACAACTTCCAGTTCGCCGGCGGCAGGCCCAACAACTCGAACCGCAATGTATTCAAGGTCGACCACCAGATCAGCCAGAACCAGCGCATCTTCGTCCGCCATACTCTGCTTGACGTGGTGAGTTCGGCACCGGAGCTGTGGCCAGGGCCCGGCTGCCCCGACGGTGGCTGCTTCACTAACAACGAGGCGCTGAACAACGGGGCCTTCGAGTACAGCAACACGCTGACGCCGACTTCCCTGCTCAGCGTGCGCTACGGCTTCGCGCGCTCGATCCTCGACCGCGGCTCATGGTTCCTAGGCTTCGAGCCTTCCGAGCTCGGCCTCCCGAAGCATCTTGAGAACGGAGCGGACCTGTTGGCGTTCCCGGAGTTCAGCATCGCGGAGATGACGGCGCCAGGCCTGCGGCATCACTGGAACTTCCGGTCAGCCAACATGTCCCACACCATCAACGCCACCTACTCCAAGGTTGTCGGCAGCCACAACATCAAGGCCGGCGGCGAGTGGCGCGTCAACTTGATCAACCACATGCAGGCATCGTGGCAAATGTTCTACCAGTTCACGGCTGGCATGACACAGGGGCCGGACCCGAGACAGGTCTCGTCGAACGCCGGATTCGGCTACGCTTCGTTCCTGCTGGGAACGGGCAACAGCGGCAGAATCAACAACCGCATCCGACCGGCCTTCTCCAGCAAGTCCTTTGGCGGCTATGTCCAGGACGACTGGAAGATTTCCCGCAAGCTCACCGTTAACATCGGAGTGCGTTGGGACGCCGAGACGGGCTTGACCGAGCGGTACGACCGATTCTCCATCTTCGACCCCGATGTCCGCAGTCCGCTTAGCGATGCTTCAGGGCTCGATCTCCGTGGAGGCTGGAAGTTCGCAGGGAAGGATCTCGAGACCGGCCGCAATCTGCGCAACCCCGAGTGGAACAACTTCGCTCCCCGATTGGGCCTTGCCTACGAAGTGACATCGGGCACGGTGATCCGGGTGGGCTACGGCATGTTCTTCGCCATGGCGCCCTGGGGCGCCAACTACTATCCGACTTCGCCATACGCCACGACTACGCCCTGGCTGACATCGCTGGATCAGGTCAACCCTCACCACAGGCTCAACGACCCATTCCCGGACGGCGTCATCCTGCCGCCGGGCGCCCGCGGCGGATTGACCGCGGGCAACGGATTGAATGGGAACGGACCGGTGCCGTCGGTCATGCGCACGCCCTACAACCAGCAGTGGAACTTCACGATCGCGCAGCAGTTGGGCCCGCGGTCCGCCGTGGAATTGGCCTACGCGGGCAACAAGGGTACCCATATTCCCTTCCGCAACGGGTGGCAGATGGACCAGTTGCATCCCAGCCTGATCTCTCCGGAGAATGGAATCCTGACCCGGGTCGAGAATCCGTTGCACGGCGTGGTCGAGTCCGGCATCATGTCACAGCCCACGGTGCAACGCGGCCAGCTATTGACACCGTATCCGCAGTATCCGGGTGTAGTCTTCTCCGCTCCGGGCTGGGGCAATTCCAACTACCACTCGCTGCAGGCCAAATTCACGAAACGCTTTGAGGGAGGAGGGAACGCGGTCGTTGCCTACACATTCTCCAAGCTGATCTCCGATGGCAGCGACAACGCCTGGACTTCAGCGCTGTGGCGCAACTACTACTGCAGGGCCTGCGAGAAGTCGCTGTCTCCGTACGACCAGCGCCACCGCCTCATCGGAAGCTTCACTTACGAACTTCCGTTCGGGACCGGACAGAAGTACGGGAGTGGCTGGAGCGGAGCGCTGAACGCTGTTCTCGGCCGGTGGCAAATCAACGGGATCGCCACCCTGAACAGCGGGTTGCCGCTCCGGTTCGGCACGCCCGGCAACACCAGCCACTCGTTCGGCGGCAGGCAGTACCCGGACTCGACCGGCGTCGATGCCAGGCTCGACAACCCAACCATTGCCAAGTGGTTTGACACGGATCAGTTCACGATCCCCGCACCCTACACTTTCGGCAGCCTCGGCCGCGTCCACTCGACGCTCCGGAGTGACTTCGTCGAGTCGGTCGACTTCTCGATCTTCAAGAATTTCAAGATTTCGGAGAGGGTGACGACGCAGTTCCGCGCAGAGTGGTTCAATGCCACGAACCACCCGATCTTTAACAATCCCGGCACCACGGTCGGCAGAGGCGGATTCGGCATCGTCGCGTCGCAAGCCAACCTGCCTCGCCAGACGCAACTGGCGCTGAAAGTGATTTTCTGATACGGGATGCCCCGGGTCCGGGTGCCGCTCCACGGCACCCGGACCCCAATGGCCCTAACCGACGCAATACGGGGCCCAGAGTTTCTGACCGATCTCCAACGCATTGATTCAGCGGTACTTACAGTACTTGCTGGCCAGCCTCAAAAGACCCCTTAACAGCTGAGCCCGAATTTGCCATGGTAGGCAAGAACTGGTTCTCTGGAACTGCCGTGGATCCCCGCATCGAGAATCTCAAGTCCACCACCTTCTTCGGCAGGCGCTTCACGCGCCAGCAGATCGCCGACATTCGGCAGACGGTGGCGACGTTCCCGGCGCTGAGCCGCAAGGAACTCGCGCAGACGATTTGCGAACACCTGCACTGGCATACGCCCGCCGGCGACAACCGTGTCGCGGCCGGCCTGGGCCTACTGGAGGCACTCGAACGGGCCGGCATCCTGACGCTGCCGGCCAAGCGCCCCGCGAAGCGGCGCCCGGGGCCACGCCCGACGCCCTGGCCGACCTCTACCGTGCCCCCTGGGAAATTGAGGAGATGTACAAGGTCAGCAAGCAGTTCCTGGCGATCGAGCAGTTCCACGGCCGCAGCGAACGCCTCGTGAAGCAGGAACTGTTCGCGCACTTCAACTTGATCGCCATGACACTGCTGTTCACCAACCGCAACGCGGCAGGCTGCCAGGCAGACCGGCCGCCGGACGGCAAGCCGACCCCGCAGGCCGACTTCAAGCACAGCCTGACCGCGCTGGCGCACCATCTCAAGGGTCTGTTGCTGCGCCACTCTGCGTATGTCAGCGAGACCCTCGAACGCATCTCCGCGTGGGTCGGGATCGGCCGGCGCAAGCCACGCCCCAACCGCTCCTACGCCCGGCGTTCGCTGCAACCGGCTCCCACATGGTCCCGGCTGCGTCAAGCCGCCATAACCACCTAGCCGTCAATGCCGACCCCGATGACCGTGACCGGCGTGCTCGCAGGCTGCAAACGGACCGCGCTCAGGCCCTCAAACCTAAAGTTAGTACCATTGACCCGGACCCCGGGGCAAGCTTGGCCCATCGCAGAGGCCAAGGTCTAGTTAGCGCCAGCCACTCGACTCGCCCTTCGGCGGTCAATCCGCCGGTTCGACGTCCCAACCGAAGCCCGGCCCATCGGAAGGACGCGTGTAGATGCCTTCCGGACCGCGCGTCAGATTGTTGTCGTCCTCGTATCTCTCGTACACGATGTCCGGCCCGCCCGGGGCGGGCATGAACATCTCGGCCCAGGGCGCGTTGGGCGTGGCATAGATGAAATGAACCGCGTCGCGCTGTCCGCCACCGTGGGGAATGACTGGGATGTCGTGCGCCGCAGCCATGTGCGCGATCTTGACGAGCTCGCTCATCCCACCGCACCAGTGGATGTCGGGCTGCCAGATCTCCGCCCCGTTCACTCGCAGGAGCTGCCGGAATCCGTAGCGCGTGTAGACGTGCTCGCCGGTAACGATTCGCGTGGAAGTGATCTGACGGCGGAGCCGGCCGAAGCCCTCGTAGTCGTCAGGGGGCAGGGCTTCCTCGATCCAGTAGACGCCGTAGGGCTCGAATGCTTCTGCTAGCTCGAGCGTGTACCGCTCCGTCAGAGCCATCCAACAGTCCATCATCACGTCGCCGTCGCTGCCGACCGCCGCCCTCGCCCGCTTGACAAGCTCGACGTTCTTGCGGATGCCCTCACGGCCGTCCGCCGGGCCGTATGGCAAGGCCAGCTTGAGGCGCTTGTATCCGAACTCGACGTGCTGCTCGATGTCGTTACCGGTGCAGTAGCATGGAATGCGCGGATGGACCCGCCCCCCCAGCAGGCGCCAGACCGGCGCGTCCCACACCTTGCCAGCGATATCCCAGAGGGCAATGTCAACGCCGGAGATCGCATTGACGGTGACACCCTTGCGACCGTAGGACATCGTGGAGCGCCACATGATGTCCCACAGGCGCTCGATATCAAGAGGGTTCTCGTCCATCACAAGCCGCTGCAAATGGTCTTCGACGATCACTCCTCCCCCTGGGCCACCGGGACCGTAGCCCTTGACGCCCTTGTTGGTCGAGATCTCCACCCAGAAACTGCCCGCTCGAGGCCCGGTCGCGCGGAAGAGGCTCCGCATGGGCTTGTACTTTGGGTAGATAGAGACAGGGTTGGCCACCTCGACGCCGCCCGTCGACCAGGATCCTGGCTCGGGATCGTAGCTAGGGACCGGGCGCTTGGGGCGCATCCTGACCAACCGGACGCCTGTAATTCGCAGGTCGTCCTCGACGCGGCCCAGGGCCGGGAAGGCCAAGGGGATCGCGGCGGCCGACGCCATGCCGAGTAGACTCCGACGATTCATCACTACCACCTCCTAAGGATTCCATCGTTCGGAATCCGTACGCAGCTGCCATCTCGTGGCGCGACATAAGACTACCACGCGGTACAGGGCATGGGATCCCCGAATGAGCTGATCGTTGGCCGATTTCGGGACGCTCGACGGCGCGGGGCGATGCGCCAGATGCAAATGAGGTTGCGAATCACCTTCTAGCCGCGGCTCAAACGACCCGGCGGGATCGCGCATGGGTCCGCCCGTGCACCGCCGGACGGCAGCCGCGCACCCCTAGCTGTGCAGTTGCTAGTGTCAAGGCGTACGCAATCGCGAGGAGGCCCCCCCCCGACAAGAAGGGCCCGGCGCCGCGCTCCTGGCTGCCAGAACGGCAGCGTAGAAAGGTGGACGCAGGGCCGCGATCTGCTGCCTTCGGCACGGAGTCCCTCATGGAGCGCGCTGCCAGTTCCGGCAGAACACGCGCGCGCACTTTGTCCTGCACGTGCGAGTAGCGGGCGAAACGGACCCCATGATCTCCGCGCTACGTCGCGAGATCCGCGCGCTCGCTCCGGACGTGCCAGCGCTTGAAGTGACTACAATGACGGCGCAACTCGGCCGGACCATGCTGCTCGATCGTTTGATGGCGGTGCTGACTATGCTCTGCGGGCTCTTGTCAGTGGTCGTCGCCGGAGTGGGACTATATAGTGTCTGTGACAAAACCCTCACTTTCTGTTCCGGCGCATAGGTAAATCTAGTTACTGTGCGGTTGTCCGGTGCCGTTTCCAGGCCGGTTTGGCCCCGCATGGCCGGCCCAAGGCCGGTTTCGAAGCCGGATTCGGAAACCTTGCGCACCTCTCGCGCACTCCTGCCTCTGGGCAGCCTGCCGATTCCACTTCCCGGGCCGCTTCGCCGCCGCTACGCCGCCAGTCGCAGCCGCCGCTGCCTCGCCCGCTTCAGCCGTTCCCGCTCCCGCCGCTGCAGGATCAGTCCGATGCGGTGCAGGTTCAACGCCAGCACCGACAGCCCTACCGCTCGCGCAAAGCCCTCCGGCCCCCGCGACCGCACCCGGTCCAATCCCCGGCACTCCAGGTTGTGAATCGCAGATTCCACCGCCGGATGCATCCGCCGCGCCTCCGCGAAGGCTGCCTCCGCCTCCCGCGCCCGCCCCGCCTGCGACAGCTTCCCCTTCTGCGGCAGCGCGTTCAATGCCAGTACCTTGTCCAACTCCGCCCGGTTCCCCGGGCTGTGGAAGCCCTTGTCGAAACTGCATCCCGCCAGCTCCGGATACAGCGCTTGCGTCTCCTGCACCAACGGCTGCGCCACCTCCACGTCCTGTTCCGTCCACATGATCTTGTAGTGCAGCACGAACCCGTGCTCGCTTTCCACGATTCCCACTGGCACCCCCAGTTCCACCGGCCGCCCGGCCTTGCCCTTCGCACACCAGCGCGTGTGCGGCTCGAAAACCGAGAACACCTTCGCTTCCTGCGGGATCGTCTCGCCTCGCAGCAAGCGCCGCTCCACCTGCTCGATCTGCCGCTCCGCGTGGTCCAGGAAGTACTTGATTTCACTGAGGATCCCCGCATCCGCGCCCGCCCCGGCCAGCTCCTCCAGCGACTCCTGCGCGCGCTCCGCGATGCGGCGCGCCTGCCGCACGTAGTCCTGCACCCGCTGCGGCTGGTTCTTGCGCCGCTTCGACGATCGCACCCGGTTGAACAGGCCCCGTACCTTCCATGTCAGATGCGCGCTCTGGCGCCAGCCCCCCAGGCCGCACTGCTCGCAGGCCAAAGCCAGCACCCGGATCAGGCAGCGCAGCGCGTCCCACAACAGATTCACGTCCGTCGGGTAATGCACGTCGGTCTCCACCGTGAAGCTATCGCAGCGCGCTTGCAACGGCTCGTCCGGGCGGCACCCGGCCAGCTCGTGGCCCGCCTCCACCGCCAGGCGGTTCACCGCCGCCAGCAGTTCCGGCGTCAGCAGCGCGACGTTGCGCGCCAGCGTGCGGTAGCTGAACGTCTCGGCACCCAACACGTCGCTGATGCCCAGCATGCGGCGCACGTCGCCGTGCTGATTAGCCAGGTCGTGCAAACGGTCGTAGTCGCAGTTAATGCCCTGCTTGAGCAAGCCGAGCACCAGCACCCGCCACAGTTCCATGCCGGGCCGACCGACATCCGGGTTGATCCCCGGCACCGGCGCGCGATCCTCCGTCTGCGCAGCGTCACCCTTGGTGGCGGACGCGCCCGTGGCGAGCAGGTGCTCCTCCAGCAAGGCGCAGACCCGCTCCCGCAACCGATGGTTGCACCAGATGTGCTGGATGCCCTTCAGCACGGCCGGGATATCGTCGCGGCAGCTGGCGTCGATCTTCGATGGCGGTCCGGGCCGAGCACCGCGGGATTGAAAACGTTCGCAAGGCGCCTCACATCGCCAGGCGGTTCATCGCCGCCAGCAGTTCCGGCGCAGCAGCGCGACGTTCGCGCGCCAGCGTGCCACTTCCCTGAACGCCAGTCGCAGCCGCCGCTGCCTCGCCCGCTTCAGCCGTTCCCGCTCCCGCCGCTGCAGGCAGTCCGATGCGGTGCAGGTTCAACGACCGACAGCCCTACCGCTCGCGCAACACGTCGCTGATGCCCAGCATGCGGCGCACGTCTGCCGTGCGGCAGCGCGCTGCCAGATTAGCCAGGTCGCATGCAATACGGTGCGTAGTCGCAGTTGATCTTGTATGCCCTGCTTGAGCAAGCCGCACACCAGCACCAGGACCCGCCTCGCAGCAAGTCCATGCCGGGCCGACCGACATCCGGGTTGATCCCCGGCACCGGCGCGCGATCCTCCGTCTGCGCAGCGTCACCCTTGGTGGCGGACGCGCCCGTGGCGAGCAGGTGCTCCTCCAGCAAGGCGCAGACCCGCTCGTGGCCCGCCTCCACCGCCAGGCGGTTCACCGCCGCCAGCAGTTCCGGCGTCAGCAGCGCGACGTTGCGCGCCAGCGTGCGGTAGCTGATCGCTGATGCCCAGCATGCGGCGCACGTCGCCGTGCTGATTAGCCAGGTCGTGCAAACGGCTGGATGCCCAGTTCCATCAGCATCCCCGGCGGCGGGATCCTCCGTCTATCACCCGTGGCGGACGCGCCCGCGGCAGCTGGCGTCGATGTGCTGGATGTCTTCGATGGCGGTCTGGCCGAGCATCATCGCGGGATTGAAAACGGTTCGCAAGGCGCTTCTCCTGCGAAGATGATCGCAATTCGGCACGAATCGCGACGACCGCGCCCGATCCGCTCCATCTTCGCCCGCCGAAACTCGATCGAAACACCTTGATATCAATGAAATACGGAATTACGCCGCAGACACTATATAGCGTCATGGCGTTTGCCGTAGTGACCCGGAAGCGCGAGATCGGGATTCGAATGGCCTTGGGCGCAGACTATTTGCAAGTGCTCGGAAAAGTGATGGGGGAAGGCGTGGTACTGATTGCGATTGGACTTGCCCTGGGCGTGCCTAGCGCATTGTGGGCATCGCGGTTCGCGGCGTCGTTTCTTTACGGATTGAGTGCGACCGATCCGGTGACGTATCTGGTCATCGCAGTGGTCCTGGCCGGAATCGCGCTGAGTGCCACGTGGATGCCGGCACGACGGGCGGCAAGGGTGGATCCGATGGTCGCGTTGAGGCATGAGTAGGCGCATGGAAGTCGATTCGTCGAATCGCAGCAGCAGTTGGTGAACTGCTTTCCCTGGCGCGACGGGAATACGAGGCGGGTCCGAATCCGCAGCCAACTAAGATCAAGGCCAAGCCAGCACCCGCATCGGACGGCGAACGGATCCGAACGCGCTCCTGCAGTCCGATATCCCGGATGTCCTGTTCCCGGCCCGGCCGTCCAGATCGACTTCCGTCACAACCCGTGGATGCGGCAGGCGTGTCCAGGCGCCGCTACGGGAGCCAAGCCCGGGCAGCGGTACCGACGGCTCTAGCGGCTCAAGGGGAAGTACTGACGGTATGCCTCCGGCATGCGGATCATCTTGCCCCGGGCGTCCATGACAGTGTGATGCGTCTCGCCGGTCGCCAAGAGCTCGTCGCCCCGCCACATCTCGTACCCGAAGCGCACCGTACGCGATCGCGATTCTGTCAGCCAGCACGAAAGGGTGACGTCATCGTCGAAGCGTGCTGGGGAGCGGTACTTGCAGCGAGCTTCGGTAACCGCCAAGTACGCTCCGGCTTCGCGCTCCATATCGCGATACTCAAAGCCGAGGGCACTGCAGTAGGCTACCCTCGCGACTTCCATCCAAACCAGATAGTTCGCGTAGTACACCACACCCATTTGGTCGGTTTCCGCGTAGCGCACGCGGATGTTCGTCTTGACCTTCTTGCCGAGCACCGCGCTAGCTCTTCATCGAAGCCAGGAATTCGGCGTTGCTCCGTGTCTTGGACATACGGTCCAGCAGCAGCTCGATGCACTCGACCGTACCCAGGTTGCTCATCACCTTGCGGAGGACCCAGACTCTGCGCAAAGTCTCCGGGTCGAGCAGAAGTTCTTCCTTGCGCGTGCCGCTCTTGTGGATATCGATAGCCGGGAATGTCCGCTTCTCGACCAGCTTCCGGTCAAGATGCAGCTCCATGTTGCCAGTGCCCTTGAACTCCTCGAAGATGACCTCGTCCATCCGACTGCCCGTGTCCACGAGAGCGGTCGCGACGATCGTCAGAGAACCGCCTTCCTCGATTTTGCGGGCAGCGCCAAAAAACCGCTTCGGGCGCTGGAGGGCATTTGCGTCCACGCCGCCGGTCAACACCTTCCCAGAGGACGGCACGACCGTGTTGTATGCACGGGCGAGCCGGGTTATCGAATCCAGCAAGACCACGACGTCCTTCTTGTGCTCCACGAGCCGCTTCGCCTTCTCGATTGCCATTTCCGCCACTTGGACGTGGCGTGTCTGCGGTTCGTCGAAAGTCGAGCTCACGACTTCTCCCTTCACGGACCTTTGCATATCCGTGACCTCTTCGGGGCGTTCGTCGATCAGCAGAACGATCAACACCACCTCGGGGTGATTCTCTGTGATCGAATTGGCGATCGACTGCATCAGCATGGTCTTGCCAGTACGCGGGGGAGCAACAATCAATGCCCTCTGTCCCATACCCAGAGGGGTGATCAGGTCCATGACACGGCCGCTGAAATTTTGCTTGTCCGTTTCGAGATGCAAGCGCTCTTTCGGATAGAACGGGGTGAGGTTGTCGAAATGGATTCGCGTTCTAGCGGATTCGGGTTCGGAGAAGTTCAGGCTAGTGACGCGAGCCAGCGAGAAATAGTTCTCGCGGTCACGCGGCGCACGCGCTAGGCCCTCGACAGTGTCGCCGTTACAAATGGCGTCGCGACGTACCAGTTGCGGGGGCACGTAGATGTCGTCTTGCCCTGGAAGGTAGTTGTACACCGGTGAGCGCAGAAAGCCGAACCCCTCGGGCAGGATTTCCAAAACGCCCTCGACGGGAAGCAGGCCCTCCTCGTCAGCCTGGGAACGAAGGATCTTGTAGATCAGCTCTTGCTTGCGGATCCCTGTGCAGTCCTCGATTTCCAAGTCCTCGGCTAGCTGGGTGAGAGACTCGATGTCCTTTTGATGCAATTCGCCTACGGTCATTGGGAAGTTGGAGGCAACCGGCTCGCGGTACCTCGGGGTCAGTCCCGGATAGGAGGATCCCCAGATGAGCAAATGCCCATCGGACGCTTACAGCATAGCGTTTCGGCCGGCGGTCGGCAACTTTGCAACGGGATCCTAGGACAGCCCGACCAGCAGGGCGGCACATACGTGGCGCCTCGATTTGTCTCGCATTCAACGAAATGCAATGAAAAACAACGCGCCGGCGGCCGCGATCAGGAGGGCGGTGGCACGCTCGGGGCGCCACCGGCTCGCACGGGCCGTCCGAGATGCGGTGTCCGACGCCAACGCAGCCCGCGAGCGCTCGAGCCAGCCCGTGCCGACGCCAGCGTACGATTCGGCCCGACGGCAGCTAGCGAGGGTCAAGCCCCTCACCGACACCGGATCGGCTAGGCCCCGCAGCAAGGACCACGCGGCCATAGCGCTACCGGTGATGGACACCGCCCACAGGTAACTCCACCACACACTGGTCATCCACTCCGGCAACGGCCAGTCGAACCGGTCGCCCAACATCGACACGACGCCGCACGCGACGCCCGCTAGCATGCCAGCGAGGCCGGACTCACGATGCGCCCGGGTGAGAGCGCCGATGACGAAGACGGTCGCGAGTGGCACCACGGCGACGCTGGAGAGCCGCAGGTAAAACGCGACCATGCCTTGGCCAAGGAACGGCAGATAGAGGAACGAGGCGCCGATGCAGACCACCGCCGCAGCGCGAGTCGCGAGCAAGCTGGCCCGCGCACCGGCCCCGGGAACGAGAAACCGACAGAACACATCGCGCGTGAACACCGCCCCGAGGGCCGAACCGATCGAGTCATACGTCGAGACGCAGGCGGCTAGCACACCGGCGAAGACCAATCCAGCCAGTCCCCCGTCCAAGTGATTGACGAAGACGGTCGGGAAGGCGGCGTCCACGCTGCCGAGATCGGGGTAGAGCGCCCGCGCCATGATTCCAAGCGAGACGTTGCACCACATCACCGCGATCAGCGCGACGGATGCCAGGGTCGCCGCCGCCCGCATGTCCCATTCCTGCCGGCACCCTAGCAATCGCATCGCTTGCGAATGATTCACGATGCAATAAGCCGCATGAACGGTAATCCACCCGAACAGCACGAGCGCTAGCGGAGCACCCGGCCCGGCGAGTCCGCCGTAGCTCAGGAAGCGTTCCGGCATGTCCGGATCGACAGCGGCGAGGCGGGCTCGGAGGGCTCCCCAACCGCCGACTCCGGACCACACCACCCACCAGAGGATCCCGGAACCGATCACGATCAGAACTGCCTGCAACGAGTCAGTGGCGACCACTGCGCGCAGCCCCCCACTAGCCGTGTAGATCGCAGCCAGGACAGCGAGGCAGACAACGACCCACCAAGCGCCCGCTCCCCATCCCGTTACCGCGCCCAGCAACAGGAACAGCGAGTACGCCATGTTGCCCATTACATGCGTGCGCTGCTGGATCTGCACCACCGCACCAACGACGCGCATCGCCGGTCCAAATCGCGCTTCTAGGTACTCGGCATTGGTGAAGAAGCCGGCACGGTAGATCGGAACCAGCACGACGCTGGTAGCAAGCAACCAGCCGATCGGTATGCCCAGCCACCAGGTCGACAGGTAGGCGATCCCGAACTGGTACGCCCCGCCAACCACGGCAACAAAATCCCCGCTGTCGATTGCTGTGGCAAAGAGCGAGAGTCCGACTGCAGGCCACGCAAGCTGGCGGGCCGCAAGTTGCCAATCCGTCGCGTCGCGCGGTCTCCGGGATCGCAACCAGCCCGAAGCGATTACAGCCGCATTGAGGGCAAGTGCAAGGAACCAGGCGGTCGCAGTCATTTCAGTGCGGCTGGCAAGAGTCTGCTAGTCCCGGGTCAATGCCGTTACGAACTGCGCCGCCTCCGCCTGGTGCTCCCGTACAGCGGATTCCAGCGACCTGAAGTCAGGCGGGCCGGTGTGGAGCTGCCAGTTGCAAAAACTGTCTTCGCCACGGACCAGCGCTGCGCTCTGGCCTGGCTTTTCCGGCTTGACGTCGGGCGTCATGTAGCGAATCGCCAATCCGATCCTCGAACAGTCGGATCTGTTGGCGTGGGATCCGTGGATAGCTCGGACGTGATGCAAGGACATCTGCCCCGCGCGCAGTTCCACGTCAACGACATCGACTTCGTCATAGTCCGCCTGAACTTGCTGCCCGCGCGTCAAGAGGTTGTTGGCGCCGTGGGTATCCTCGTGGCGCAAGATGGCAAACCGGTGCGACCCCGGAAGCAGCCGCATGCAGCCGCTCTCCCTCGTGCTGGCGGTCAGGGCGACCCATGCCGTGGTGACCTCGCCACCATCGAGCCCCCAGTACGTACCGTCCTGATGCATGGTCACAAAGCCCGGGTCGCGCGGAGGTTTGGGGAACACGGAGGCGGACCAAAGCAGAATATCAGGCCCGAGCACCGACTCCACGGCGTCCAGCACTGCGGAATGGGTGCACAGTTCCCACGCCCACGGGTAGAAGCGATGGACCTGAATCATCTGGACCGCCTTCGGCGATCCGCCGAGCAGTGCGGCTACCTGCTCGTATCTGGACCTGTAATCGTCCGCCTCGGCAACGTCGAGGACATCCACCGGATGCACGAACCCTGCCTTCCGGTATTCGTTTACCAAGTCTGGCGCAATTGGCAATCGCATCCACGCTCAACGACCTAGGGAATCGATCCGCTGGGAATCGTTTCACAACCGGCGCGACGAGTGGCCCGGACTGATATTTCCGGACCCCCGAAAGGCAAGCGCGAGTCCGTCTGTGCGGGGCTGGACCGGACGAATGCGTGAGAGACCTCTGGCTCGACTCGGGCCTGCGCGTCACAATCGCCCGCCGGACATCTGGGATTTGCAGTTTGCATTGCAGGCGGAGGCTGAGCAAGCGGCACTTAGCAATCTGCGCGGGCATCAGTTTCAGCAGTGTCGAGGAGCTGTCTATTGGCGGAAGCAGGGCGCCATGGCGATGTTGCAAGCGATAGTCCAAACAACCAGACTCTGCTAGCCTTTGCAGGGATGCAATCAAGAACAGCACGGTGGGTACTCACCCTGATCACCGCCAGCATTGTGGCGCCCGCCCAAGTGCCGGAGTTTGACAGCCGCAACACCGGGATCCGACACACGGACGGGAAGTACTCCGTGCCGCCATATTCCAGATCCGAGTGGGAAGACCGCTCCGCCTTCCTGCGAAAGCAGATCCTGTTCTCGGCAGGCTTGCTCCCCTTGCCTGCCAAGGCACCGCTAAATCCCCGGATTGGCGAGGTGATCGAGCACGCTGACTACTCGGTTACAAGCGTGCTGCTGGAGACCTATCCCGGGTATTTCCTCGGGGGCAACCTTTACCGTCCGGTAGGCAGCCAAGGCCCTCACCCAGCGGTGGTTTCTCCCCATGGACACTGGCGGTACGGCCGGTTCGAGAACTCCGAGCTCAATTCCGTGCCCAGCCGGGCCATCAACTTCGCCCGCCAGGGCTACGTTGTGTTCGCGTACGACATGGTCGGCTGGAACGACACCATGCAGACGCCTCACGGCTTCGGCGGCCCCAGGGAGAAGTTGTGGCTGTTCGGACCGCTCGGGCTGCAGCTCTGGAACAGTGTCCGTGTCGTCGACTATCTAGCGGCACTACCGGACGTCGACCGCAGCCGAATCGGTGTGACAGGCGCCTCAGGAGGTGCGACTCAGGCCTTTCTCTTGGCAGCTGTCGACGACCGCATCGGGTACTCGGCGCCAGTCAACATGGTGTCGTTCCAAATGCAAGGCGGTTCGGCTTGCGAAAACGCTCCGCTACTGCGGATCGACACCAACAACGTCGAGTTCTCCGCAGCGTTCGCACCCAAACCACAGCTGCTGGTGGCGGCGACCGGCGATTGGACCGTGAATCTGCCAACCGAGGAGTTTCCGGCGGTACAAGGGGTCTACAGCCTCCTCGATGCGGCATCCAACGTCGAGTTCCGGCAGTTCGATTCGCCGCATAACTACCACCAAGACAGCCGGGAGGCAGTCTACCGTTTCTTTGGCAAGCACATCTTGGCGGCTGCCGACTCTGAATCCTTCTCCGAATCCACGGCTCGCCCGGACCAACTGAGCCTGCTGCTCTACCTCTGGGGAAGACCCCTGCCAGCAGGGGCCGTCGGGTTCGAGGACCTGGTCCGCCAGCGGATCGCAGCGGCCGAGTCCGATACCTTGGCTCTGGCAGTGCGCGACGCGGACTCCCTGGCTCGCGCCAAGTCGGCCTTTGGCGAACGCCTTAGCCTTTCCCTGCTTGCCGAAGTGCCATCCGGAAGTGACGTCAACTACAGGGCTCTGGGATCTGCCGAGCTGCTGCTCGGACGGGAGGGCGTCGGCGATCGCATTCCAGCGAAGTACGTGAATGCCGATTCCAAGAAGAACCGGCCGACCTTGGTCATCGATCCTGCCGGCATGCAACTGGCTGCAAGTTCGGAAGTCGTCCAAGCCTTGGGCAGCCGCAGCGCGCCCGTCTTGTTGATCGACGCATTCCAGACGGGATCGGCCGTGGCCGATCGAGACATTGGTGGAGCCGGCCGACGGGCCGAGCAGTACTATCACGTGTTCAATCGAAGCGATGACGCCAACCGCGTTCAGGACATCTTGACCGCAGCCGCGTTCCTCAGGGAGGCCACCGGAGCCGACGCGATCAATCTCGTAGGGCGAGGACGGGGCGGACTCTGGGTGCTGCTCGCCGCTGCGCTCGATCGTGGAGTTCATTCCGTCGCCGCAGACCTAGACCAATTCGATGCCACCGATGACTCACACTACGTTGAGGGGCTGTTCATTCCTGGCCTGCGGCGGGCTGGCGACTTTCGAGCGGTTGCAGCTTTGGTAACGGACGCCCGGGTCCTGCTCCACAACGGACATGTCGGCTTCCCTGTCCGATCCTTCCAAGCGGCGTTCAATGCTGCGGGTCGAGCCGACAGCCTGGCTGTTGAGAATGGTCGGGGCTCTGCTAACGCGCTTGTGGACTGGCTCGAGCGCTGATCAGGCGATGGGAAGACCTCGTTTGGCATCATGACAGTAGGCTCAGTCGTCCCCGGCGCTAGCTCCGGGTTGGATTGAGCCGCCCCCCGATGCTTGATACGGGCCAGCAGAAGGGACAAGGGCGGTCACGGGCCGTACCGCTAATGATCGCGCTGGCGCTAGCCAGCGTGGTCGCTGGCATCGCTTACTTGCAGTGGGAAACGGATTCCGAGCGCCCGCTGCAGCAGGTAGTTCTGACCGAGGCTGCCCGTGTTTACTTGCCCAGCCTCGACCTCGGAGGGGTGGAGATGTCGGCAAAAGACAACGCGCTTGGACAAACGCTTGTCGAGATCACCGGCAAAATCAGCAACCTCGGGGACCGGCAAGTCCGCAGCATCCGCCTGAATTGTGTTTTCTTCGACATCCACGGCGTCGAATTGCACCGGACGCTGTCGACAATCGTCCGCGCGGGCGATGGCCTTGCGCCATCCATCGAGCGAGATTTCCGGCTGGCGTTCGATGACATTCCCGAGGGCTGGAACCAAGTCATGCCTAGTCTCTATGTAGCCGAAATCGCTTTCGAATAGGTAGCCACTGCGGTTGAACCAGGCCACTTGCGAGGAACGTCGCCGGGAGGTATGCGGCCCCAACCGGGCCTGTCACTCAGTCCCCGACGTACAGTCTTCCAGACGACGCCATCGTGGCGCTTTGGTCGACTTTCCAGGATTCAAGTCGCGCGAAGTCCGACCCTGACCACTTGGCGCGCAGATCGCTCATCTGGCGCTCGCTTAGCTTGCGGTGCGCACGCGCTGCGCGGATGTCCCTGTCTACTTGCTCTGGCGTCGTGCAACCGAGAATGGCTGTCGAAATCGGAAGCGACCAAACATAGTCCAGGTTCTCCTCCAGCGAAGAGATCCCTTGTTCGTGGAGCACGCCGACGCCGGTCGTCTTCATGGCCATTATGCCGAGATCCTTCTCCACCGCGCGCGGCAATGTGGTGCGCTCAAAGCTGAGGTCTTGATTGGCGCCATCGGTGACGCTGAGCGGCATCAGGACTGTATCCCAGTCATAGGCATCAAGCATCTTCGACAGGGTTCTCGGATCCATGTGCCCGGTGAAGCCGACGTAGCGTACCTTTCCGTCCCGACGGGCCTTCTCGATCATTTCCATCACGCCCCGCGGGCCGAACACGAAGTCGATGTCTTTCATGTGCATCACGTTATGTATCTGGTAAAGGTCGAGGTAGTCGGTCCTGAGGCCGGCAAGGCTTTGGTTTAGATCCAGTTCGGAGTGGCTGTAGGTGCGATGCCGGGTCTTGGTGCCGTAGATCAGCCGGTCCCTAGGAACCCCTTCCAAGGCAATCCCGTAGCGCCGCTGGCTGAGCCCATATGCGCCTGCCGCTGCCGTGTCGAAGTAGTTGATGCCCGACTCGTAGCAGTGTCGGATGGTGCGAAGCGCTTCCGCCTCGTCGCGGTGAGTGCCCACACGCCCCCCGCCCAAGCCAAAGATGCTCACATCGAGTCCTGTCTTACCGAACCTGCGCCGCGGCACGGGGTCTGCGGCGGCCGCGCTCGCAACCAGTCCTAGTCCGGCAGCTGCCCTGACAAATTCTCTTCTGCTCTCCGGCATGAAAGACCTCCGCACTGGGACAATGCCCATGTGCGGATAGGGTAACTGATTTCCGACCCTAGTGCCCGTTTCGCCACCGTTTCCGCGGCGGCTCGGGAATCCGATCCCGCGGATGCGGGAAACGCCAGCGACCCACACTATTCGGATCGGATCGCCGGCCCGTTCGGAAATGGGTCCAGACCCTCCGAGTAATTTGGATTGGGTACGGGAACCACAGCCTGGGTTTCTCTCACGAAGCGCTCGATCAGAGCCTGCATCTCAGTAACTCTGGCGGGCTCCCGTTGCGCAAGATCCTTCGTCTCGGCTATGTCTTCCTTCAAGTTGTACAGCTCGTAGCGGTCGGTTTGGCCAGGACCGTCGCAGTAGTAGCGGATCAGCTTCCAATCGCCCTTCCGCACGGACGTGCTCGGGCGGTGCAGCGTGGCGGCCGTGTAGTGCGGCGAGTGGGTGAAAATCGCCTCCCGAGCCAAGCTCTCGCCCCGGAGAGCGGGGACGATGCTAACGCCGTCGAATTCCTGACCGGCGCGCGGCGATTGGCCTGTCATTTCGAGCAGCGTCGGATAGAAGTCCACACTCTGGACGATCTCGTCACTTACCGCGCCCGGTGCGGTGACACCCGGCCAAACGGCAATCAGCGGTTCGCGGACACCGCCTTCGTAGATCGACGACTTGCCGCTCCGTAGCGGGGCATTGCTCGTGACCACAATGCGGTCAGTGAATCGGTGCACCATGCCGCCGTTGTCCGAGAAGAAGAAGATGATCGTGCGTTCCGCGATGCCGAGGTTATCTATGGTTTTCACGAGGGTGCCGACGGCGTCATCAAGACTCTCGACCATCGCGCCGTAGATCGGGTTTCGTTGCTCGTTGTCCGGATCGGCTTTCTCTCGGTACTTCTCCACGAGTCGTGGCTTTCCTTGGATGGGCGCGTGGACGGAAAAGCACCAGTAGTTCAAGAAGAAAGGCCGGTCCGAATTCTGCCGCATGAAATCCGATGCCTCGGTCGCCATCCGGTCTTCGATATGCTCGCCGGCCCGGCCCATGCCTCGCCAGAAACTCCACGGTCCGAGGTATCCGCCCGCCGGTCCAGGGGCGGGCGTGTGAGGCAGATCAATATCGAATCCCTGTTGATATGGGTCGTACGGTTCGCGTCCAACGTGCCACTTGCCGAAATGACCTGTCCTGTAGCCGGCAGCATTGAACGCCTCGGCCAGGGTGAAGTGCTCGAGACGGAGCCGGGTTACGCTTTCGGCGGTGAGCGCGGGCTGGTTCGCAGGGCCGCGTTCTCGCAGCGCCTTGTCTAGAACGACTCTCGCGACACCCCCGGCAGCGGTGGTCATGCCAATGCGGGCCGGGTGAAGGCCCGTGAGTATGCTGGCGCGCGTAGGCGAGCAGAGTCGGTGCCGCGGCGTAGGCATTGGTGAACCTCATGCCTCGCTTGGCAAGCGCGTCAATGTTCGGTGTTTCGTAGAACGCGCTGCCGTAAACGCCGGTGTCGCGCCAGCCTAAATCATCGGCCAGAATGAATACGACGTTCGGCGGGCGAGTGCCGGTCTGGGCGGTCGCATCGCCGGCCACAAGTCCAAGCACACCAAGACACGCCGCGGTCCCAGCCAACCTGGATACGAATCCAAGTGTCATCCGATACCCCATTCTTCGAGCCCCCTGGCGCCCTCGGGCCCGCGACACGATTGTAGTGGGGTGGGGGAGCCAGTCGCTAGGAACTCACACCACTCGGTGCTGAGGGTTCCCGGCGAGAGCAGCAAAGACATTCTCAATGGACAGGCGGAGCCCAGCCTCCAGCGCTTCTGCGGTCACACCGCCGGAATGCGGCGTCATGACCACATTCGATAGCGCTGCGAGTGGATGGTTCTCCGGAAGAGGTTCGCTCTCGAAGACATCCAGCCCCGCTCCGGCGATCTGGCCCCCAACCAGCGCCTCAATCAATTCCGCCTCGTTCACGACCTGGCCTCGAGCCGTGTTGACTAGAATCGCCGTATCCTTCATCACTCCGAATTCTCGGCGCCCGACCAAGCCGGTAGTCTCGGGCGTCAGCCGCACGTGCAGGCTAACTACGTCGCTCCGCGCATACAACGTCTCCAAGTCCACCAATTCCAAGCCGAGTCCGTCCAGCGGCTTTCCTTCGGGAGTGCGGGTCCAAGCAATGACCTCCATTCCTATGCCCTTGGCGATCCGCGCGGCCTGAAGGCCGATTGCACCGAGTCCGACCACACCGAGGGTCTTGCCGTGGAGCTGCGTTACAAAGCCCCACGGCCATGCCCCGCGCCGAGTCTTGGCGTCGATCCGTGGGATGTCACGGGCTACAGCCAGCATGAGAGCCAAGGTGTGCTCGGCCATCGCGACGGCCGAGATGCCCGGGGTGTTCGTGACCGTAACGCCGTGGCCCGCGGCCGCCGCGAGGTCCACGTGGTCGGTACCGGTGCCCCACAGCGAGAGCACTCGCAGGTTAGGGCAGGCTGCGAACACCTCACGTCCGAACTCGATCGAGGACCGGATGTTGATCACCGATTCCGCTTGGCCGATCCGCTCGATCAATACGGCCTGAGAGGAGGGCAGGCTGTCGTGGTACTGGACGTCGGCCCTCTCCTCGAGGAACCGAAACGCGGCGCTGGGCCCAAGAACGGGTGGGTAGTCGTCGGGGACGACAATTCGTGGGAGATTCATCATCACTCCTGTCCGCACGGCTGCCGGCAGGCGCTAGCGGAAAATCCAATAGAGCAGTCCGATCGTCACGCACAGTGCCAAGGCGAGTCTGCGGGGGTCGGTGCCTTCGCCGGCCCGGCGGCGGGTAAGCGCCGTCAACGGGCTCTCCCATGTCAAGCCGTCCACCTTTTCCGCGGGGGGCGGCGGCGTAAACATGCTGACGGCGTAAAACACCGCGCTGCAAATGACGGTCATCCAGAACGCTTGGAGCATGAAGGGAAGGCCCCAGCCGTCCGTGATCAGCTTGAAGCCTTCCGCATCCTTGAAGTCCAGAATGAACGCTGCAGCACCCATCGAGAAACCGAATACCAAGGTGGTGACGGCAGCCTGCCCAGTGCCTCGACGCCAGAACACGCCCCACAAGAACACGGTCGTTATCGCGGGCGCGAGCGCCGCGCCAATCTCCTGAACTGCTTCAAAAATGCTGGAGAACTTGTCGCCCTGTGTGGACCACAGCATGGCCAGCAACATCACGGCGACAGCGCTCCAGCGACCAATCCGCACCTGTGCCTGGTCACTGGTCGCCGGGCGCACCCGTGCAACGATATCGACCGCGAAGAGCGTTGCACAGCTATTGAGGGCCGCAGCGATCGTACTCATCAGCGCCGCCAGGAGCCCAGCCGAAATCAAGCCCCGCAATCCCGTGGGAACAAGTTCCTGGATGAGGACCGGCAGCACTTGGTTGGCGTTGTCGCCGATCTGGTCCCCGTACAGCACGAAGCCGATCACGCCCGGCAACACGAGGATGAAGACGGGCAGCACCTTGATGAAGCCGGCGAAGAGTGGTCCGATTTGCGCGTCCCTTTCCGATTTCGCGGCGAGCACACGCTGCACGATGGTCTGGTCCGTGCACCAGTACCAGATGCCCAGCACCGGGTAGCCAAGCAGCACGGAATACCATGCCAAGCCAACCGAGTTGTCGCTCCAGACCATGTTCAATTGCTGGGGCCGGAGCCTTTCCTGGAACTCGGCCATCGTACTGATGCCGTGTTCTGGCAGGGCGAAGATCGCGAGCGCCGTTACTAGAATCGACCCGCCAATCAGCAACACCGTCTGGATCGCTTCGGTGACAACCACGGCTTTGAGCCCACCGAGCACCGTATACACCCCGGTCACGACGGAAATGATCAGGATCGAGGTCACGACATCGATTCCGAAAAACTGCTCAAACACGGTCGCGCCCGCGTACAGGCTCATGCCGATGTGGATGAACAGGGCGCCCAGGATTGCCATGAACGCCAGCAACGAGCGGGCGGCTGCATTGAAACGGCGCTCGAGATACTCGGGCAGCGTCTCGATCTTGTTGCGGAAGTAGAAGGGCGCGAAGAACAGGGACAGGATCACCAGGGTGAAAGCCGCCATCCATTCGAAGTTGCCCCAGACCAATCCTTCGTTGTAGCCGGACGCGGCAAGGCCCACGAGGTGGATCGTGGAGATGTTCGACGCGAACAGGGCGGCACCGATCATGACCCAGCCGAGCGAGCGTCCCGCGAGGAAATAGACCTCGCCGGTCATCTTCTGCCGCCTCACCGACAGCACGCCGACGGCGAGGATGCCGAACATGTAGGCAACGATGATCGCGAGGTCGATAAAGGGGATGCGCAGCCCGAAGGTATCCATGTGAATCCTTGAGTGTAGCCAAAGGGAAGCCCAGGCCTGATTGCCTGATGCCAGCAGACACGCCGGCCAATGCAGCGGTCCAGCTGCCTGGTCACAAGCACGGAACCTGCGGTGCTTTGGCAGCCAGGGCTAGGCAGTCCGCCGCCTGCTCTGATACCGGCGATGCATTGAGGATTCTCGGTATTGGAACGGGTCTTGTGTGATGAATTGTGTAGGGAATCACACAATGGCGACGAACCTCGGCATCGATCCCGAACTACTTGGGAAGGCGTTTGCGATCGGTGGCGAGAAGAATCGGGATAGGGGGAAGCCTCGCGACTCCACCCCTCCCACACCACCGTACATACGGGTCCGTATACGGCGGTTCGACCGGTTAAGCTATTTCTAGCCGGGCTTTCGTCCCGTCGTCCCGCCGCGCTCGGTTCGGTCCCTTCCCCTGCCACTTCCGGGGCTTCACCCCCTCCGTCAACCGGGAAGGCCAGCACTAGCTGGATGTTCTGCCGCATTCCGCTCACGAGAAACGCCGTTCTACTTGCCACTCCGTTCGTTCAGGCCTTCGTCCTTGCCGGGACTACTATGCCGTCTGCTGACTTCTGCCGCCCGATCAGGTCGGATTGCTCCTCCCTCAGTCCGGCATTCCGGACGGACGGCAGATCTCCCGAGGTAAGTTCGACAGCCTTCAGCGCACAACCGCCGGATTTACAACCAGCACCCTTGATGGATCTGGACTTCGTCGTCATGGGCCGACTCGTCCGGCGCCGTATGCCTCGTATCCGGTTCTTGTTCATCGGCTCGCGCCTTTGCTCCACGCTTCCTTCAGACCCCGCCTCACGACGACGCCCTTGCGCTTCACTAGGACTTCACCTCCATCAGGCTGTCCAAGGGACTTTCACCCTCAAGCTGGCGAACATGCTCGGCACACCCAAGAAGGCCACGGTCAACCGTGCCTTGCGCGAATTCATCGCTCGGCGGGGGTAGGAACGGCTGCTTGACCTGTTCGGGAAGCTCGACTGGGACGGCGAATACGACTACAAGCGCGAGCGGGCCCGCAAGTGAAGCCTGTTCGTCGACACCAGCGTCTGGTCTTTGGCGTTTAGGCGGGATTCGGCGCAGGAACAGTCGGAAGTGAGGCGCTTGCAGGAAGCGCTCGGCAGCGGCCAGACAATCTGCACAACCGGCATCGTGCTGCAGGGAATACTGCAGGGCTTGCGGGGACCCGGTGACGCGGCGCGGATTGTCGATCTCTTTGGGGACATCGCCATGGTCGTGCCGACTCGCGATGACCACATCGACGCGGCCCAACTGCGCAATGCATAGCCGTCGCCGAGGCATTCAAGTCGGAACGATCGATGCCCTGCTGGCGCAGCTTTGCATCCGCCACGACCTCGTCATGCTGACGGCCGACCGGGACTTCGCATACATCGCGGGTCACACATCGCTTCGTCTCTGGCAGGCACCATGACTTTGCCTCAGTCTCAATCGGGCCAGCGAGACGGCCCGGCGCTTGCGTCCCGAAAAGGGGAAAGGGGCAGCGGCGGACCCGTCTACCTCCGTCGTGGGCCGACGCAACAAGCCCCGTTTCCAGCTCAGCGCTTAGGACGCGGGGGATTCGCCCAGTGACCGCTCATATCGCAACCGCTGACGACCACGCCCTTGCGATTCCAGCCAAGATAGGCCTTCACCTCGGCGGCGCAGTACCGCAACGTCAGTCCGCACCTGCGCCGGTCAGACTCATTGGCTTCGGATCCATGCAGGAGCAGGTCGTTATGCAACGAGATCGCTCCGGCGCGCAACTCATTGTCCACGGCCTCGCCCAGCGCTTCAGCATCGGCGACGGTCTGGTTCAAGACATTTGATCGATCCTGGTCATCAACTTCGAAATCCAACGGCCCGTGGAGGTGCGACCCAGGAATGAAGCGCATGCAGGCGTTGCCGGTGTCGGCATCGTCGATGGCCAGCCACACGGTCACTGTCTTTGACGGCGTCAGGGGCCAGTAGGTGGCGTCCTGATGCCAGGCGACGCGCTTGCCGTCGCGCGGCATCTTGCAAAAGTAATGGCAGCCCCAGCCAACCACATCGTCGCCCAGCAGGTCCTTTACGTAGTCGACGATGCGCCTATCGGTGAGCAAGTCATAGGCGTCAGCGTGCAGCAAGTGCGCGGAACTGATCGAATAGCTGTCGCGGCCTTCGGCGAGCACGGCCTCGAGAAGCTGGTCGAACCGAGCCCGGACAGCCGCGATCTCCGCAGCGGTGAAGACCTGCAAGCCCGTCAGGTATCCGTACGCATTGAACCGGGCAAGCTGAGCGCCAGTCAGTCTCCGCGGGCTCCTCCTGCGGGCCGGGAAAAAGGCCAGTTCGCGCTCAACTGCAGCTAGTTCGTCCAAGCCCGGGGCGACAGCAAACTGAGTACCGGACTCCATGGCCTTTCGCCGATGATAGCGCGACGGCCCGGCAAGACGGATTCCGGCAATATTGTTTGTTACAATTACTTAAGGGGAGCAATTTAAGTGCGCCCACCTCCCCGAGATTCACCCATGCCTCTGCGAGTCATTGCAGTCTTGGTGCATCTGTGCACTGCGGTGGGCTGCGGCGTGCTCGCCACAACCACAGAACTTGCACCGGCGCCGTCAGTGCTCCGGACCGCGAGTCGCCTTGAACTCATCGAGACAGTCCAGCGGATCGCCACAGTGGAGTCGATGAAGGCCTCCGTGGACATCACGCTGACCGTCCAGAGCGCCGATGCAACCAAGGAAGTCCGCTACCGCGATGTCCGGGGCGCGCTCCTCACCCGCAGGCCTGGCTGGATCCGGACGAACGCTGAAGCTCCCGGCGGTATCGCGAAGGTATACGACATGGTCTCCGACGGCAATGCGTTCCAAGTCTTCATACCGTGGCGGAACAGGGTCTACGAAGGCCGGAACGAGTTGACAGAGATTTCCGAGGAGCGTGTCGAGAACCTGCGCCCGCAGCACATTCTGGACGCCATCATGCTGGACCCGATCAACAGAATCGACGACGTGCTGCTTGACATCGAGATGTACGGCAACGCAGGCTACCAGATCTTGATCCAGACCGAGGAAGGGGAAGACGGGAAGCAGCGAATCTCCCGAAAGTACTGGTTCGGGCGCTCCGACCTAGAACTGGCTCGATTGATGATCCTTAACCATCGCACGGAGATCGTGACCGACGCCTGGTATCGCGACTGGCACGAAGACGGCGGCTTGCCCTACCCGCAATTCATCAAGATCGAACGCCCTCTGGACGGCTACACCATTGACCTCGAGATCCTGAAACCAGGCGTCAACGAAGAGATTCCAGACTCGTCCTTCGACCTCACGTTACCAAGCGGGATTGAAGTCGAAACTATCGACAAGCGCTCTCCCGAGGCACCCTGAGCTAGCCATGATCCACCGACTGGTTCTACGCAACCTTTTCCACAGGCCGATTCGCACCGGTCTGACGATCCTCGCCCTAGCTGTCGAGGTCATGATGATCGTAATGATGGTGGGCGTTTCGGAGGGCCTGTTGCAGGAGACTCTGCGGCGCACTCGGGGGGTGGGAGCGGACATCATGATCCGGCCCGAGATCACCGGTGCCACGATTTCCGGAGCCGACATTTCCGAGAAGCTCCCGGGCATACTCATGGAGCGATATCCGCAGATCAGCCAGGCGATGGGGTCCATGGTATTCACGCCCGGCAACCTGCAGACGATCACCGGAGTCGACTGGGAGCAACTCGTCGCCATGAGTGGCGGTATCGCGATCTTCGAGGGCCGGGTCTACGAAGGGCCGTACGAAGCGTTGATCGACGAGGTCTACGCCGAGCAAGAGGGAATAGGCATCGGCGAGAGCATCGAGCTGATGGGGCATGAATTCAGGGTGTCAGGGATTATCGAGACTGGCAAGATGTCACGGGTGTTCATACCGTCCGAGACGATGGGCGAACTGCAGGGCTGGCAAGGCAGATTCAGCCAGGTCTATGTCAAGCTGCACGATCCCTCTCTAGCGCTCGAGCTGATCGAGGAACTGCGGGCGCTGCTGCCGGAACACCATGTAATCTCCGTGGAGGCCTTCCTGGCGAACACGGCGACGAACGTGCGCCACCTTTCGTCCCAATTCGTCAACGTGATTATTTCGATTGCAGTCGTGATCGGGTTCATCGTGGTCATGCTGGCGATGTACACGGCCATTCTGGAGCGCACGAAAGAGATCGGGATCCTGAAGGCGATCGGAGCGTCCAAGGCCTACATCGGCGGCATCGTCCTGCGCGAGACGCTGGTTGTCAGTGCAGTGGGAATCGTGCTGGGGTACGGGCTCAGCGTGCTAGGCCAGCGCCTGGTGGCCGTGCGCTATCCACTGATCCCTGTGATCCTCGATCCGGAATGGATGGCCGGGGCGGCAGTGCTGACAATTGTCGGAGCGATCGGCGGAGCGATGTACCCGGCCCTGAAGGCGGCCAAGGCCGACCCGTGCGAGATCCTGTCTTACGAGTAACGCGGCCCCTATCGAGATCTGCCAGTGCTAGAAGAACCGATCATCAAGGTCAACGACCTAAGGAAGGTCTATCGGCTGGGAAAGGTCGACGTGTCGGCTCTCCGCGGAGTCTCGCTAGAGGTCGCCGCCGGGGAATTCGTTGCCGTGCTGGGGCCGTCCGGCTCCGGCAAGTCAACGCTGTTCCATATCATCGGCGCCATGCTCGCACCATCGGGCGGCACCGTGCGAGTTGACGGCTTGGAACTCAACCAGCTCAAGGACGCCCAGCGGACGCAACTGCGCAAGCGAACAGTCGGGTTTGTGTTCCAGCGATTCAATCTGCTATCAACGCTCACAGCGGAGGAGAACATCCGCATCGCCCAGCACATCGCCGGCAGAGCGGGTGCCGACGAGGAGCATTTCCAACGCATCATCCGCATCCTCGGAATCGCGCATCGCCTGCATCACAAGCCGTTCGCCCTGTCGGGCGGCGAGCAGCAACGGATCGCTATCGCGCGGGCGCTCGTCAACAAACCGCCGATCCTCTTGGCCGACGAACCGACAGGGAACCTGGATTCCGAAAACTCCCTGGCCGTGCTGGACACATTGAAGAAACTCAACAAGGAACTCCACCAAACGGTGCTAATGATCACCCACAACCCCGACGCAGCAGCCTATTGCACGAATCGCGTGGTGACAATGAAGGACGGAAGGATCGTAGAGGGATCGCACGCCCCCGCAAGCCGCGAACATCCGTCGGAACTGGGCTAGTAGTAGGGCCGCGATCGCTTCGCCTTATTTCCCGTAGAGTCGCGCGTACATTGCGCGATTCCTCACGATTGACTGGACGTAACCGCGGGTCTCGCTGAAAGGGATCGTCTCAGCGAACTCCAGGGAGTCCTCGAAAGGGCCGAGTTGCATCCAGCGGGGGATGCGACGCTCGCCCGCATTGTATCCGGCAAGGCCTTTCTCCAACTCGCCATCGAACTGCGCCAAGACCTCCTTGAGGTGGAACGTGCCCAGCCGCAAGCTGATATCCGGCACGGTCAGCTTGCGACTGGTGAACCCGGGGATTCCCAGTCTTCGGAACAGATGGCGCCCCGTGGCCGGCATGATCTGCATCAATCCGAGAGCGCCGGCGTGGGATCGCGCGTCCGCTTTGAACTCCGATTCCTGTCGAATCAAGGCGGCCACGAGATACGGGTCCAGGCGGTGCCTCTCTGAGCGGGCCCTGAGCTGCTCCTCCCATCCGAGCGGGAACAAAAGGCGCCAAGACTCGATGTCGAGCGCTTCAAATGGCATCCGCAAGTAGCCGAAGGCATAGCGCTTCATTGCGCGGAGGGCAAGAAAGTGCTCCTCGCGCCGCCTGTGCAAGCGACCCAGTTCGACCCCCGCGAGGTAGGAATCGGCTTCGCTGTAATCGACGCGATGGAATTCCAGCACAGCGTGGTCGTCGAATCCGAGCGAGGCAAGCAAGGTGCCCACACCCAAGAGGGCTTGAGTCGCGGGGGTTGGCACGGAATCGAGTTGCCGGGGCTTGGGCAAGCGGTCGATGATCTCTTTGGGCGCTGCAACGCCATCGCCGGCAAGCCGCTTGCCTGCTAGCACTCCGTAGTAGTAGTGGGGAAACGCGTCCCTGACCGCCCGGTAGTGGGACTGCGCTTCAATCGGCCGGCCCTCTTCCTCGCTGAGCCGCCCCAACCAGTAGAGAGCCCCTGCCGACGTCGGTTCGGAGGGGAAGCGCTCGGCATGCTCCGTGAGCAGCTTCCGGCGATCGCGCCCGTCGTCGAGCCAAGCTCTCCAACAGAGCTTCCAGTGAGCGTAGGCAGCATGTTTCCCGGTGGGAAAAGTCTGTTCGAGCCGACGGAACCAGCGGGGATATTCTCTGCGATCGTCTTTCAAGTAGTAGTAGTTCCCGACTGACAGGAGAGCCTCTTCGTACCACGGCGAGCTGGGATGCTGCTGGGACAGCTTCTCGACACTGGACAACAGTGGCCGAACCAGCCCCAGCCGGCGCTCGAAGACCGCCAGCCAGTACAGCCTTTCGGCTCCCAGTCCGGGATCGCTGGGCCGCAGTTTGGCCAGCGGCGTGTAGGCCGACCTCGTCCTACCGAGGGAATAGTCCGACACCGCCTTGCCAACGACCGCCAGATCGCGCTTGGCACCCTGCAGTCCACCGGCCAGTGCCCGACTGAACTCAGCGGACGCTTTCGAGTAGCTACGGCCGGCATGCAGTTTCTGCGCGCGCTCCAGGCGCCAGGAGGCTGGAGCGGCCGGGTATGCCTTGCCCATCCGACCACGCAATTGGTCAAGCTGGGTCTCGGATGCTGCTGCCTGATCGCTGAATGGAAACTGGTAGTACGCTTGGCGGTAGAGCCCCACAGCCTCGCGGAGATTGCCGTCAAGGTGCTCGACGCGACCGGACAAGTACAGGCGCACGGGATCCTCCAGCAGTCCTTGGCTTTCCGCGAGCACCGAGCGAGCGCGATCCCACTGCCGCAATCGAAGCAGGCTCTCGACTCGGAGCCGTTCCGAGGCGGGGCGGAAACGGCTGTCCGGATACTGCTTGCCGAACTTCTCCAGCGGACCGAGCGCTCTCTGGAAGTCCTCCGCCAGAACGATACAGCGCGCATGGTAGTACGCCGCGTAGTGGTTGAGGACACCGAGACTACCTAGCACTCTCGCCAGCAATCTCTCGGCTTCCGTGTAGTCCTTTTCTTGGTACCGCGCCATCCCGATGGCGTAACCCGCGAAGGCGCTCTCGGTGTTCGAAGCGCTGTCGGCAAACGCTTGCAGCAGGTCAAAGTTCTCCGCAGTGCGGTTCGTGGCGAGCCGGCGACTCAGTTCCGTGAGCTCGGGGGAAATCTCGACCGCTCCGGCCGGCCTCGCCACGAACGCGGACGCGGCCAGCGCGAGCAAGCCGGAAGAGGCGACAGCCGCCCTCAGTACTCTAGCGGCCAACCCGCCTACCCTACCCAAGACAGATGACATCCGCGCTATTGCTGCCCTCCGTCCGTCCGACCCGGACGCGAGCCGAGTGCCTCGATCCACGCTTCGGCCACAAGAGTCATCGCCTCGATCGCGGCAACATGAACAGAATCGCCATCAACGAGGAGCACCGCCAGAACGGTGTTACGCAACACGAGGGGATGCACGCGGACTTCCTGCTCGTCGCCGTATTCGAAGCACTGCGACAGTTCTGGAGAGAGGTTGTGACCTGCCCCTTGGGTGATCACTGTGTCGCGGCTCTGCACCGCGTGTGCGATCGCGGGCGCCGCACTGCACTCCAGCGATAGTGCCTTCATGCCATCCACGTCGGGATGCCCGCCCGACCCAGCAGCGCGAAATCCGACCACACGGCCATCCCGATGCAGCCAGAGCGCGGCCCGATTGCAAAACAGCGGCGCGGCTTCGACAAGTTCTGTGAGCACGCCGACCGGCTCCTCGGCCTCCCGGATCCTACGAATTGCAGAAGCCAGCCCGTCCAGCTGCACGCCGCTCTCGGCGGCCAATTCCTCCTTGGCGTGCGCTAGTTCGGCCTCCGCAACTCGGGTAATCTCGGCGCTCAGGCTCGAGGCGTGATCCTGGCACAGGGAGTCGATCCGATCCCCCACCGAGCCGGACAGATTCTTGTTCGGAGAGTGGTTGGAATCGGTGCTGGTCACGTAATGCTATTGTATCGAAGGCGGTGCTCCCGGCATGGCCCGGAAACCACGCCCGGGACGAGATTCCCCGGTGGCATGACCGATCTACATGGGCAGTCGGCAATCGTCACCGGAGGCAGCCGCGGCATCGGCAGAGCCATTGCCGAAGCGCTCCTAGCGGAGGGTGTCGATGTCGCGATTTGCGGCCGCAACCAGGCTTCGTTGGAGTCGGCCCTGGGCGATATGAGAGGTTCCGGTCGCGTTGTCGGCCGGTGTTGCGACGTTGGCCAATGGAATGAAGCCGAGGCATTCTTCGCATTCGTCGACCATGAACTGGCCGGCGTGGACATCCTGGTGAACAATGCCGGCATCGGACGGTTTGCGCCAGTCGGCGAGCTAAGCCCCGAGGATTGGGACGACGTCATCCACACCAACCTGAGCGGGCCTTTCTACTTCTCGCACCTGGCTGTTCCCCGCATGAAGCGGCGCGGCGGCGGTTTCATCCTGAATATTGGCAGTCTGGCCGGCAAGCATCCCTTCGCCAGCGGAGCGGCGTACAACGCCTCGAAGTTCGGCCTCGCCGGCTTCACCGAAGCGGTCATGCTGGACCTGCGGCACGACAACATCCGGGTGAGCACGATCATGCCAGGGAGCGTGCAGACCGAATTCAGTTCCGGCACGGAGAACGCCGACTGGAAGTTAGACCCGGCTGCAATCGCGTCAACGGCGCTCCACTTGATCAAGACACCGGCTCGAAATCTGGCCAGCCGGGTTGAAATGAGGCCGAGCCGACCGCGGCGCAAGTAGCCCTCCCCGGTCTATGTGGACCTGCCTTCGCCCACAAGGCTGTAGACCCGCTCCAACGCATCGCCCAGCTTGTCGGGATCCTTGCCGCCCGCTTCGGCCATGTCTGGCCGTCCGCCGCCGCTGCCGCCGACCAACTGCGCGACGGAACGGATCACTTGCCCTGCGTGCACCTTCTTCCCGGCCACGTCCTTGGTCGCTGCCGCAACCAGCGCGACGCGGCCTTCCGTAACAGTGCCCAGAACTACAAGACCCGAACCGAGCTTTTGACGCAAGGCGTCGGCAAGCGAACGCAACTGGCCCCGGTCCACGTCGTCCAACTTGGCGGCCAGCACCTGCATGCCGTCGATCTCCCTGGCCCGCGCAACTAGATCGGCGACGCCGGAACGAGCCAACTTGGATTTCAGAGCGTCGATCTCCTTATCTTGCTTGCGGTGCTCGGCAATGAGCTTCTCCACGGCTTCGACAAGGCCGCGCTCCCTCACCTTGAGCATGACCGCGGCACGCTGGATGTCCTTAGACGCTTGCCTGTACTGGTTCAAAGCGCCGAAACCCGTCAGGGCCTCAATCCGGCGGACCCCTGCGGCACTGCTCGTCTCCGTGACGATCTTGAAAACGCCGATCTCGCCTGTTCTGGCCACATGAGTGCCGCCGCAAAGCTCTGTGCTGAAATCGCCGACACTGACCACCCTCACTCGATCGAAGTACTTCTCTCCGAACAGGGCCATCGCCCCTCCCCGGACCGCTTCATCGAGATCCTTGATTTCAGTCAGCACGGCGGTGTCGAACAGGATGTGCTCGTTCACGAGGTTCTCGACTTCCTCGATCTCACCGGGCTCGATCGCGGCATAGTGCGTCACGTCGAAACGCAACCGGCCCGGCGCGACGACGCTCCCGGCCTGCTTGACGTGTGCGCCAAGCACCTTGCGCAGGGCTGCATGAAGCAGGTGCGTCGCGGTGTGGTTGCGCTTGGAAGAATCCCGCAAGCTCGCATCCACGACCCCTTCCAAGCTGTCGCCAACGGCGATGTCTTGATTGAATTCGGCGCGATGCACGGCGACCCCGCGAATCGGAGCCTGCACGTCAAGCACCCGGGCGACGTCCGCCGACCCTCGCAGTAACACCCCGCGATCGCCGACCTGGCCACCCGCTTCCGCGTAGAACGGAGTGCGGTCGAACACAATTTCCACCTGTTTGCCAGCGGAGACTGCGGGAACGGACTGGCCATCTTGCAGAAGGGCGATCACTGTCAAATCGCTGGCCCGCGTCCGGTCGTAGCCCAAGAATTCCGTGCCGCCGCGCTCGCTGATCTCCACCAATACTGGATCCGCCTCGGAACCGGCCCGAGCGCCACCCTTCCAGCTCGAGCGAGCCCGGGACCGCTGGCGTCCCATTTCAACTTCGAAGCCCGCCAGGTCGAGCGCCAATCCGCGCTCGCCCGCCAATTCCTGCTGCTCGTCAAGCGACAAGCCGAATGTGTCGTACAGGCGAAACACGGAAGAGCCTAGCAAGGTGCCATTCTCGACTCTTTCAAGGGCTGCCTCGAACTCCCGTTCCGCCACGGCGAAGCTGCGCTCGTAGCGCTGTTCCTCGTCCCTGACGATCCGGGCAACCCTGCCAACCGAGTCTTGGATCTCGGGATAGGCGCCGTGCATGCGATCTGCCACGAAACCAACTAGTTTGTGAAGGAACAGGCCTTCGAAGCCAGCTATGCGGGCATGGCGCAGCGCACGGCGAATGATCTTGCGAAGGACATATCCCCTGCCCTCGTTGGCCGGCATGACGTTGTCATGGACAAGGAACGTAGCGGCGCGGCTGTGATCCGCGACGATTCTCAAGACAGTGTCGGTGTCTTTCCGGGCGCCGTATTCAATGCCGAGGATCCCGCCAGCGCGTTCGATGATCGGCAGGAACAAGTCTGTGTCGAAATTCGAGAGCTTCCCCTGCAGGACGGCAGCCGTGCGCTCAAGGCCCATGCCGGTGTCGATCGAGGGTTTCGGAAGCGGATGCAGGTTGCCTTCGTCGTCCCGGTCGAATTGCATGAAGACGAGGTTCCAGATCTCGACGTAGCGGGAGACATCCGCCGGAAACGGGTCGGCAGCCTCCCCCGGCTCGAGGCCTTCCGGCCCGTAGTCAAAGAAAATCTCCGAGCACGGGCCACAAGGCCCGGTATCGCCCATCTGCCAGAAATTGTCCTTCTCGTCGCAGCGAAAGATTCGGCTCGCAGGGACACCGGCCACAGTCGTCCAGAGCTTCGCCGCGTCGTCATCCTCGCGAAACACCGTGACAAGGAGGCGGTCTTTTGGAAGCCCGTAGACCTCGGTGACCAGTTCCCAGGCGAACCGAATCGCGTCTTCCTTGAAGTAGTCCCCGAAGGAGAAGTTGCCGAGCATCTCGAAGAAGGTGTGGTGTCGCCTAGTGCGGCCGACATTCTCGAGGTCGTTGTGCTTGCCGCCTGCGCGAACGCATTTCTGGGAAGTGGTCGCGCGCAAGTAACCGCGTTCCTCGTTGCCGAGGAACGTGTCCTTGAACTGATTCATGCCCGCGTTGGCGAAGAGCAACGTCGGATCACGGGCGGGAACCAGCGAGGAACTGGGGACTCGTCGATGCCCCTTCGACTCGAAGTAGCTCAGGAACTGTTCACGAATTTCGTCACCAGACATGAATGCTGTCCGTGCCGGCATCCTGCCTCCCGCACGAACTTCCCATCTTACTGCCTGCCTTCCGGTCCGATTCCAGATCGCCGGACGGGCGGCGGACTGCAGGCCATCCCCTGAGAAGCCGGTCGCTCGGACCTCAGCGCTCCAAGTCCGTCCACATGGAGAGGCTCGACGGGGAGACACCGGAGATCATCGCAACGCTGTCGGCCCCTGCCTGGAGCACTTCACGCGCGTTTTCCAATGTGATTCCGCCGATGGCCACAAGCGGCTTGGCCGTCAACGTCCTGGCCTCGGCGATCCCTTCCAAACCAACTGAGGGATCGGGGTTCGGCTTGCTGGCCGTGGCGAACGCCGGACCAATCGCAAGATAGTCAGCCCACTGGCATTCGACGTCGGCCAACTGATCCCGGTTGTGAGTCGAGTATCCCAAGAGCATTCCACGGCCAACCAGCCTGCGGACAACGCTGGGCGGAAGATCAGCCTGCCCGACGTGGAGGCCGTCAGCCCCGAGGGCCAGCGCAATGTCCGCGCGGTCATTGATTACGAAGCAAACGCCCTGCTCCTTGAGAATCGAGGCAACAGCCTTCGCCTGCTCGTATCGAGCACGCGTGAAGGAGCCCTTGTGCCGGTACTGCGCGATACGGATGCCCTTCGCGTCCGCAATTGCCGATGCCAGCAGCGTAACGCCGACGCCCGCAGAGTCCAGATACGCGGTGTCGATGATGGGATAGACGCGCGGGAAGTCTGCGAGAATCGGTCGGCACCCAGCCTGCGAGCTATCGGGGATTTCCGTCATCACAACGCGCCCCGCTGATTTGCTGGGACGCTCTGCATGGTCCACTAGCCGATCTCGAGGATTTCCTTCTCCTTGAGTTCCCCGGCGTCGTTGATTTCCTGGATGCAGCCGTCGGTGATCTTCTGCATCTCATCGTGCCCGCGTCGGTGCTCGTCTTCGGAGATTGCCTTGCCCTTCTCCAACCGCTTGATCGCATCATTCGCATCGCGGCGGATGTTGCGCACGGCTACGCGATGATCCTCGACCACCTTGTGCAGCAGCCTGACGAGTTCCTTGCGACGCTCCTGCGTCAGGGCCGGGATCGCAAGGCGGATAATCTTGCCGTCGTTGGCAGGGTTGATTCCCAGATCCGAAGCCCGGATCGCCTTCTCGATCGCCCCGATCTGAGACACATCCCAAGGCTGGACCGCCAGCGAGGTCGAGCTAGGCGTTGACAGCGTCGCCATCTGGCTCAGAGGAGTCAGGGTGCCGTAGTAGTCGACCTTGATTGGATCAAGCAGGGCGATGGAGGCGCGACCTGTCCGAATTGTGGCCATAGCACGACTGAGGTCAGCGATCGCCTTCCCCATCCGAGCTTTCGCGTCGGCTTTGATTTCAGCGACCGTCTCGCCATGGATATGCGTCATATGAATCGATCCTCCCTAGGAAACAGCCTAAGCCATGAGCGTGCCCGGAGCCTCGCCCGCAGCCACCCGCTCCAAGATTCCATCGGCGTCCAGCCGGAATACCAGGACCGGCAGCTCGTGGTCCCTGCACATCGCGACGGCAGTCGCGTCCATTACTCCAAGCCTGTCCGCCAACACCTGATCGTACGACACCCTCTTGTAGGCCTTGGCCTCCGGATAGACCGCCGGGTCCTTGTCAAAGACCCCATCCACTTTGGTGGCCTTTGCCAGCAAGTCTGCACCCACTTCAATCGCTCTCAAGGAGGCGGCTGTGTCCGTTGTGAAGTACGGATTGCCCGTGCCGGCGGCGAATACCACGACCTCGCCCAGCTCCAGGGCAGAGACCGCCGCCGCTCGCTTGTAGGATTCTGTCGCCGGCTCCATCGAAATGGCACTCATCACGCGCACCGAAACGCCTCGCTTTGCGAGGAAGTCCCCTAAGGCCAGCGCATTGATCACCGTTCCGAGCATCCCCATGTAATCGGCGGTTGACCGCTCAACCCCATTGGCAGCCAGCTGGGAGCCCCGCACGAAATTACCGGCACCGACAACGAGGGCGACTTGGCACCCGGTCTCTCGGGCGGACTTGATTTCGTCGGCTATCCACGCCAGCCTGCCGAGATCAATGCCGGTTCCTTCCGAGGAGGCAAGCATTTCGCCGGAAAGCTTGAATACGATGCGACGCCGTCCATGCATGCCCGGAATGGCTCCATCATATCCCGAGCGCAGCCTGCGCACCGGCTGGGCGCTGGTTTCGATCGCTTGGCAGATCGCAGGAGGCCAGCTGCAACCCAATCCACCTTACGAGCGTCGAATCCTGCAATAACAGCACAGTTTCTGTGCGGGAAGGAATACGAATCATGTTTTACGTACTACGGTCCTCGCTCTCAGCGTTCCGGTCGTTGCGGCTCATGCTCGGCATCGCCGCGGCAGTTCCCGTCCTCACTAGCACCGGCGTCATCGACGTTGCCGACCTCAAGCAAGCCATTCAACGAGTCACAAGCCGGCTGGTTTCGAACAGCGCAGGCTCCGGCGGGCAAGTCAATACCCTTCCAGAGACCGTCTCCCTGGAGCGCTGGATCGACCCCACGCCTGATGGGCCCCCAAGACCAGCACCTGAGGCAGTGGTCGCTCCCAAGTTGGAATCCCGAACTGCCAGCCTCCGCCCGCCCGGGCACTTGTCCGCTGCCGACAAGAACTAGGTGTCGGACGTGACGCGGCCCTGAGGGGACCAAGGCGGAGCGTCCCTCGGATCACCTCCATAGCAGTCCGATACAGGTGGTCAAGACACAAATAGGTCGAGCCGCGGATCTCGGGCGGGATTCCATCCGCACCGGAACCGGACCCTGGATCCCAGTGCCCGCAGGACCAAGCCCCATCCAAACCGCGGGCCAGGCGCCGTCAAGGCGAGATACAGACCCGCCGCTAGCGCCCCAAGCCGCCTAGCCGAGTTCCCGACTAGGAATCCTCGCCGACCTTGAACCGCTGGAACCGCCGTATCGCCATGTTCTCGCCAAGCCGGGCGATCGTGGCCTGGATCATGTCTCCGACAGTCGTTGAGGGCTCCTTTACGAAGGGTTGGTCAACGAGGACGATTTCCTCGTAGAACTTGCCCATCCGCCCGTCGACAATCTTGTCAAGGACTCGCTCGGGCTTGCCTTCCTGCAATGCGCGGTCGCGCTGGATCAGGCGCTCTTTCTCGACCACATCCGCGGGAACGGCGTCCCTGGTGATGTACTGCGGATCCGCTGCGGCGATCTGCATCGCGACATCCTTGACGAGCTTCTGGAAGTCTTCGGTGCGAGCAACGAAGTCCGATTCACAGTTCATTTCAACTAGCACACCGAGCTTGGATCCTGCGTGGATGTAGCTGCCGATGATACCTTCGTTCGCGGCACGGCTACTCTTCTTCTGGGCAATCGCCACGCCCCGCTTGCGCAAAGCGATCTCGGCGGCGGCCATGTCGCCGTCGGTCTCGACCAATGCCCTCTTGCACTCCATGAAGCCCGCGCCACTCTTGTCGCGCAGTTCCTTTACCTGTCTAGCGCTGATCTCTGCCATTGCACACCTCTCCGTCAAGAACTCCCCGCAAAATCAACTCTTGTGGCCCGCTGACGATCAAACTTCCGCCGTCGCGGCCACGGTCTCAGCCGCGGGCGCATCAAGACCTTCCTGGACTTCGGACTCTTCGTCGGTCTCCGATTCCGGTGGCGGAATCAAGGCGCGGCCCGCCATGACGGACTCCGATACCTTCTTGGTGTACAGCCAGATGGATCGCAATGCGTCATCATTCCCCGGGATGACATAGTCGACTTCGTCGGGATCGCTGTTGGTGTCGACGACCGCGATGACCGGGATGTTTAGTTTCCGGGCCTCGTGAACGGCAATCTCCTCCTTGCGCGTATCGATGACGAAGACCATGTCCGGGACCCCGGGCATGTCCTTGATCCCGGCGATGTTCGCGTGCAGCGCCTTGCGCTCCCGCTCAAGACGCGAGATCTCCTTCTTGCTCCGGCCCTCGTACTCCTCCTCCCCGGCAAGGCGCTCCAATTCCTTGTAGCGATCCAGGGATTTCTGCACGGTCACCCAGTTCGTCAGCAGGCCGCCGAGCCAGCGATGGTTGATGTAGTACATGTCACAGCGCTTGGCTTCCTCGGCAATTGCCTCTTGAGCCTGGCGCTTGGTGCCGACGAAGAGAATCGTCTTGCCCCTGCTGGCTTGCTCCTCGATGAATTCCAGGGCGTGCTTGAAGTGCTTGAGCGTCTTCTGCAGGTCGATGATATGGATGTGGTTGCGTTCGCCGAAGATGAATTCCTTCATCTTGGGGTTCCAGTGCCTGGTCTGGTGCCCGAAATGAACGCCTGATTCGAGCAGTTCTTTCATTGTGATTTGCGACACGGTACCTCCGTTTTGGCTGTGCGCGAGTTAACGGCAGCTTCAGCGAAGCCGCCCCGGGCAGCCGGATCCGTCCAAGCAGGATTTGGATGCCGGCCGCGATGAAACTGGCCTTGAACTCAGGTCAGCGCTTCGAATATTGGAACCGCTTGCGAGCACCTGGCTTCCCGTACTTCTTGCGCTCGTGCTTGCGCGGGTCGCGCGTCAAGTAGCCGCCCTTCTTGAGCAGGGGGCGGAGTTCAAGATTGAAATTCTGAAGCGCTCGGGCAATCCCGAGGCGGACCGCATCGGCCTGGCCAGCCTTCCCGCCGCCATGGACCAAGATCAGGGCGTCGAACTTGCCATCGGTTTCGCTCGCGCGCAAAGGCTGGCGGACTTTGGACTTCAGCGACTCTGTCGGGAAGTACTGGTCGGTGCTCTGGTCGTTGATCTGGATCTTGCCAGACCCGGGACGCAAGAACACCCGGGCAACAGCCGTCTTGCGCCTGCCGGTGCCCAAATACTGAACTTGATTCGTTGCCAAGGCGATTCCCTTCTCGTGCGGCGCCTCAGAGCGCCCAGACCTTCGGCTGCTGCGCCGAGTGCGGATGGTCCGCGCCAGCGTAGACCTTCAGTCGAGTCTTCAACTGGCGGCCAAGCTTGTTCTTCGGGAGCATGCCGGCAACGGCCCGCTGCACGAGCCGCTCTGGATGTTTCGCGCGAACCTCCCGGGCGGTTTCAGTCTTCAGACCGCCCGGGTAGCCGGTGTGCCGATGGTACCGCTTGTCGGTTTCTTTCTTGCCGGTGACAGACCTTCTCCGCGTTGACCACGATGACGAAATCGCCGGTCTTCAGAAACGGAGTGAAATCGGGCTTGTGCTTGCCCCGGAGCAAGGTGGCCGCCGCTGTCGCCAAGCGACCGAGCGTCTTCCCATCCGCGTCCATGACATACCAGTCATTACGGATCTCCGATGCTTTCGGAACATAGGTATTGGTCGACATAGCCGGATAGTGGTCTGGAAGCGGGTACACCACTCCCGCAATCCATAGTAGCGCGTAGCCGGGCTGCGGTCAATTCACCCACACGGATTAGAATGGCCCTGTGCGAACTCGCTTGCATCTTGGAGTTTGCGCGTGCGTGTTGGTGGCCTGCTCGGACTCGGCACCGGACCCGGGGCCGCTTCCGTCAGTCGACGGAACTTCATTGGGCCCGGCCCTCGAAGAGCAACTCGCCCCGGTAATCGCGTCCCTGCGATCCGCCCCGTCCGATGCGGCACTGGCGGGCAAGGCCGGCATGCTGCTGCAGGCCTACGGTCAGCACGAACTCGCGGTCGACTTCTTCGAACGCGCGGCGTCGCTTGGTGCCGACCCGTTCCGTTGGGAGTACTACGAGGGCGTCTCGCTCGCCGCCCTGGGACGGCATGCCGAAGCGGAGAGGAGCTTCCGCCGCTGTGTTGAACTGGATCCCGGATCAGTTCCGGCGCGTTGGCACCTGGCCGACGCGATCTTCGAGACAGGCAGGGTTCAAGAAAGCCTGGAGGTCTTTCGCGAGGCCTTGCAGACGGCCCCGGGCAGCGCTCGGATCCACTACGGGCTGGGCCGTGCCGCCGCGGCTGTGGACCGCATTGACGAGGCTCGAGAGCATCTGCTCCGGGCAGTGACGGTGGCTCCCACCTTCGGGGCGGCTCACTATGCGCTGGCCCTGCTCTATCGCGACGAGGGGTCGGAAGCCGATTCCAGGGCGCACTTGGAGCTGTTCGAGCGCCACCGGGGCAATGAACCGCGAGACGGCGACCCGCTGGCAACCGCGGTGCGCTCGCTACGGGTCAGTGCGGCAGAATTCCTCAAGCGCGGAGTCGAGGCCATGGACGCGGGGCGGCACGACGAAGCCGTCCGATTGCACCTCAATGCTCTTGACGAAGATCCGTTGCTGGTGCAGGCCCGAACCAACCTTGTGATCCTCTACGGGTCGAAGGGCCAGGCAGACCAGGCCGGGACGCAGTACCGGCTCGGCCTCGATGCGGGAGCCGAGAGCGCCGAACTGCACTACAACTACGGCGTGATTGCCTACTCAACGGGCAAGGCGGCCGAAGCCAGGCAGGCGTTCGCGAAGGCGCTGGCCTTGAATCCCGACCACGCGTCAGCAAACCACAACATGGGACAGATGCTGGAGGAGGATGGACACTTCGATGAAGCCGCAAACCGGTATCAGAGGGCGCTCAAGAACCGCCCCGATCACGGTCTTTCCCACTACAAGCTGGGCATGCTGCGGATGCGCCAGCGAAACGTGGCGGAGGCTCTGCGGTCCTTCAAGGAAGCTATCAAGGAGGAGTCCGACCTTAGGCCCGAGTTTCTGTTCAGACTCGCGGGCGCCGAGTTGGTCGCCGGTGACCGTGGCGCCGCGACTGGCCATCTGCGCCTTGCGCGCCAAGAGGCGTCACGCTACAACCAACCGGAGTTGGTCAGCAGAATCGATCAGACATTGCGATCCCTCGAAGCGCTCACCCCTGCGCCCTGACCGTCACCGAATGGCACTTGCCACGATCCGTGGGAGCACCGCTAGACCTGCGTTGCAGTCAGTTCCGCGCATCGCCAAGAAAGTCGCACCACAGGTTGCGCGAGCAATTCCGAAGGTGTGCTATAGTTACATCATTCTTACAACTGCTGGCGCTGGTACGGGGTCAAGGGGGTTCCGATTGGGAGCCAAGCAGGTGATTGACGGTTTTCCTAGGAGGATTTTGATGAAAGAATCTACTTGCGTGCGCAAGTGGGCCTTGCTGCATGCCATTTGCTTGCTCGCCCTTTGCGTTTTCGCGTTGCCGACCGCCCAGGCTCAGCTGATCCAAGGCGGCATCGACGGACTCGTAACGGACACGACGGAAGCCGCGATTGTCGGCGCCGAGGTGTCCATCCTGAACGAAGCGACCGGTCAGGTTCGCGAAACGACCACCGGCGCGTCGGGCAACTACAGCTTCGCGACGGTCAACACTGGTAGCTACTCGGTGACTGTCCGATCCGATGGTTTCCAGGTATCTACCACGACGGGAGTTGTGGTCTCCCAAAACAACACCACGCGCGTCGACGCACAACTCGAGATCGGACAGATCACAGAGACAGTTACGGTCGAGGCCTCGGCCGCAACTCTGCAGACAGACCGTGCCGAGGTGCGGCAGGAAGTCACCGAGACGACGCTTCGGAACGTGCCGGTCCCGCTGGGACGGAACTATCAGATGCTGTTCGTGACCCTGCCTGGCTTCTCGCCGCCGCAGAACGCGCACTCGGTGCCGACGAATCCAAGCCGCGCCGTGCGGTTCTCGGTGAACGGCACGAGCCGTTCAAACAACAACACCCGGATCGACGGCGCGTCTTCGACGAATATCTGGGTGCCGCACATGACGGGCTACAACCCCGCGCTGGAGTCGATCGAGACGGTCAATGTGGTCACCAACTCGTTCGATGCCGAGCAGGGACTGGCCGGCGGAGCGGCGATCAACCTGCAGATCAAGTCTGGCGGGAACGACGTCCACGGATCCGCCTTCGAGTACCACATGAACCACCACTTCAAGGCGTACCCATATTTCAGCAACCGCGAATCTGCGAAGCCGAAGTACATCAACAACCAGTTCGGCGGCACGGTCGGCGGCCCGATCAAACGGAACAAGTGGTTCTATTTCTTCAGCTACGAAGGAACGCGCGAATCCCAGTTCGCCCAGCGGTTTATCGACTTGCCAACAGAGGCAATGCGGTTCGGTGACCTATCCGGTTCGCCGACTGAGATCTACGATCCACTGACGGGGATCCAAGACCAGACCGACGGTGGCTACGCGAGGGATCGGACTCCGTTTCCCAACAATATGGTGCCGACGGGGCGGATCGATTCTGGCGTGTCAAACATGATCCACAATTCCGCGTTTCCGAATCCGAACAAAGCCGGCACCGGTTCACTGGCGCTCGCCCAGAACTACGTTGCTGATGGCTCGACGACCTTCTTCCGCGACACAGTTGACGCCAAGACGAACTTCAATCTGACGAACACGACGAGCGGCTTCATCCGGTTCAGCATGCTTGACTACCGGATGACCAATGGCCAGACTCTCGGCCAGTTCGGCGGCAACCGGCTCCATCCCACAAACTCGAACCCAGGATCGGGGTTTGGCAACACCTATTCGGGAACGATCTCTTTGACGCATGTCATCTCGCCAACTTTCCTGATCGATGGGTACTACGGCTACACGCTCGTCGACACGAACGTCGAGCAGCAACGCCTAGACGAGAATCTCGGTTGGACCGTGCTTGGGATCCCCGGCCTGCAGTCGGACCGTTTCATTGACGGCGGCTGGCCGCGACTTCGGATCGACGGCTTCGAAGGCCTCGGGGTTTCGAACAGCTTCATGCCGTACTACCGCTCCGATCCGCAGAACCAGTTCGTCTTTAACGGCAACTGGACGAAAGGCTCGCACAACATCCGCTTCGGCACTGATATCTACCTGCAGGATCTGGACCACAACCAGCCGGAATTTTCGGGAGGCACGGGCGCGGCGTCCGGAGAGTTCCGTTTCCGACAGAACACGACCGAGTTGCGGGGCGGCCCGAGCGGCAACGACTTCAACTCCCATGCAGCGTGGCTGCTCGGACTGCCCCAGAACGCGGGAAAGATATGGCAGTTCAACGAGAACGGCTATTTTACGCGCACAAGACTGCTAAGCTTCTACGCCCGAGACCGCTGGAACGTCACGCCCAAGCTGACCCTGAGCTATGGAGTGCGTTACGAGATCTACCCGTTCCCGACTCGCGCGACGCGGGGGTTAGAGCGATATGATTTTGACAACAATAAGATCTGGGCTTGCGGGGCCGGCTCGATTCCGACAGACTGCGGGATCGACATCGGAAAAAACAATGTTGTTCCTCGCGTGGGCATCGCATACCGCATGGACGACAACACTGTCCTTCGCGTCGGCTATGGAATCACGGTTGACCCGTTCAACTGGGCGCGGCCGTTGCGCACGAACTTCCCGATCATGGCCAAGGACGGGCCCGGTCTTCCGAGCAGCTACGGCTATGCCACGACACTCCGCCAAGGCCTTGACGTGATCAACGAACCCTCGCTCGGAGACGGTGTCCTCGATCTGCCGCTGAACACAGCGGTCAACACGATGGACACGAACAACCTGACCAGAGGCTATATTCAGTCTTGGAACCTGACTCTAGAGCGGCGCTTTGGGAACTGGATCGGCACTGCCGGCTATGTCGCCACGCGTTCAGTCAACCAATTGACAAGGCTTGAACAGAACTGGGGCGATATTGGCCTAGGCCGAGCGGGCCAGCAGTTGTTCATGAAGTTCGGACGGACCGCCGACACCAGGCTCCACGGCAGTCTTGGCACCGCGAAGTACGATGCGCTGCAAACGAAGTTGCAACGGCGCTTCTCGAACGGGCTGCAGATGAACTTAGCCTACACTTGGTCGCACGGACGGGGTTACACGGGCGAGGATTCCGGGACTGGAATCGGATACTTTGAGATCCCGCGCTTTTACAATCGCAACTACGGCGATCTGGGCCAGGACATCCGTCATAACTTCCAAATGACGGCGATTTTCGAGACCCCGTTCGGCAAGGGCAAGAACATGCTAGTCGACCACCCGCTCGGAGTGATCCTCGGGGGCTGGCAGTTGAACGGTCTCATGAGCTTGTATACCGGCACTCCGTTCTCGGTCGGTGCGAACTCGGGTGAGTTGAATGCCCAGAAATCGAGCCAGATCGCCGATTGCGTGGGAGAGCCCGAATACGTGAAGCGGGGAAGCAATGACATATGGATCGATCCAAGTGCATTTGCACAGCCGGTCGGGCCGCGCTTTGGCACATGCGGCCCGAATAGCCTACGCGGGCCAGGTCTAGCCAACCTCGATCTGGGCGTCTTCCGCAACTTCCAAGTCACCGAGAAATTGGAGCTGCAATTCCGTGTGGAAGGTTTCAACATGACCAACACGCCGCACTTCGAGCGCCCAGGAAGCACCAGCGTCACATCGGGAAGCTTCATGCTCTTGAATCGCATCCGGAACACCGGACGCGAAGGCATCGACGAGCGGTTCTTCCGCATCGGATTACGACTCGGCTGGTAAGCGTCCGGCAATCGCTTCAAACACACAGGGGCCGCGTTTCGGCGCGGCCCTTTTTCTGTGTTCGACGCAAGGGGAAGCGCCGGTCGCAGGCGGACCGGGAATCCCGGACATGCTCCCTGTTGACAATGGGTTAGTCGCGATCCTCAAGGACTATCGGGAGCAGGCCCGAGCCGCGCCGATCTCAGGCCGACGTCTCCAAGATCAAGCAAACATCCACTCCCCGACTGTACCTGAGCCGTCCCTGCGCACGAGAGTGGACTTGCGACACTCCACCAAGTCCGCGTCGCCAGCGAACCGAATCGAGAACTGCGTGAGCCATCCCTCGCAGTCGATGTCCGCAGAGACGTTCTGCCATCCATCGCCTGCCGGCAAATCGACCTTGGCAAGCCCGGCAGCACGCATGTTCGTTGGAGTGCCCCAGCGGACCTCCAATCCTTGCGCCTGACCGCTGCGAATTTCAAGGACCAGCCGCAATTGACCGCCGGGCGCAACAATCGGCACGACCACCGCATGGGGCCGGCGACCTTGCCCTGTCCACTCCATGTGCAACGCGCCGCCCGCCTTGGTCAGCTTTCCGTTGTTGGTATACCAGCCATCGACCATCGTGCGCAGGGCGTACTCGGCGGGCAGCGGATCCTCGAGTTTCCGACCATGGTCATTAGATTCCTCGATCCAGGAATCAAGCTTTCCCCGGAGCAGCGCGAGCTTATCGGCATGCTCGCCATTCTCGGCTAGGTTTTCGACTTCGTGAGGATCGGACTGCAGGTCGTAGAGTTCAAGCTCCGGTCTTCCCGGTGCCATCCATTGTGCGGCCGCGCCTTGCAACTCACCTGCAGCGTGCATCTGCCGCATCACCTGGAGCGCTGGATAGCTCGTGTCCTTGTAGATATTCTGCTGGGCGTACGGCCGCTCGGGCATGAAATTCTGGATCAGCTTCCAGCGCTTGTCGCGCACGCAGCGGATTCTGTCAACAGTCTCGTCGCAACGGTCGCGCGCGGAGTACGCGTACTCGCGCTCGGGCACGGCGTGCTCCCCTAGGAACACTTGACCCTGCATGTCCGTGGGCGGTTCGATTCCGGCCAAGTCAAGAGACGTTGCCGTGATGTCGATGTGCTGGAGCAAGCGGTCGTCCACCGTTCCGGGCTCGAAGCCCGCAGGCCGAAAGGCCTCCGGGATCCGAATGATCAATGGCACGAGAATTCCTTGCTCGTAGAGGAACTGCTTGCCCCGGTGCAAGGCCTGCCCGTGGTCGCCGAAGAAGAAAATGGCCGTCCGGTCGTAGAGCCCTTCGTCCTTCAGGCGTTGAATCACCTTGCCGACCTTGACATCGAGGTGCTGGGCCGTGTCCAAGTAGAGCGCGATGTCCTCCCGGACAACCGGATGGTCCGGATAATACGGTGCGAGGGGAATCGCCGCAGGATCCACCGGCGCGTCCTCGAAGCGCCGGAATTGGCGATGTGTCTCCCCGAAGTTCACCTGGGAATAGAATGGCGCGCCGGCCGGGCGCTCGTTCCAGTCCGCCCCGTCAAAGGGCTTGTCGGTATGGAAGTTGAAATCTGTCTTGCCCCCGACCTGAAGCCCCGGGGCTGGTTTGCGGCAGTTCGAGGTGTGGTAGCCCGCCTGACGGAACAGCTCGGTGACGGTGAACACGCCCTCGGGCAGGTCATACCGATGATCGCGATGGCTCCGGTGGTGGTGGGCGCCGATCGATGTCTGGAACATCCCGGTCATCAGGGCCGAGCGGGCGGTCGAACATACCGGCGCGGTGCAGACGCATTGGGTGTACCGCACGCCTTCAGCCGCCAGCCGGTCGAGATTCGGAGAATGGACGAGTTCGTTGCCGTAGCAACCTAGGTCCGGCGAGAAATCCTCGCCGAAGATCCAGAGGATATTCAGCCTTTCCTTTCGAGAAGAGCAGGCCGCAGCCGCAGCCAAGCCCGGAAGCGCGGAACCGATTTGTAGAAAGTTGCGACGTCGCATCGGTCCTATTCTAGTCCCGCAGACGCGACGGCAGAACGGGACTAGCGGATCGGCGAGAGCAGCGGGCCAGCCAAATGGATGGTCGAGACGGTCGAGAAGATGCCCATGTTGCTCCAGCCCAGGTGGTTCTTGATCCGGCTCCGACCTTCGCTCTTGCCAAACGGCGACCACGACCTTGCACGTGCATCCATGTCAGCGTAGTGCGCCATGAAGATGAGGCTCGGCATGTGAGAACCCATGATCGTCTCCCCGAAGAACACTGGATTGATATCGCAGTCACGGAAGATCTGGATCTCTTCCTCGTTGAACATGCGCATCTTCTCCTGGGTTTCGCGGCATGTTTCCTGCTCGTAGATCCGCAGGTCGAATACGCGCTTGGCGGGCTCTTCGGGCACATCGATCGCCTTCATGCCGTCGAACGCGCGCAGCAGCCAGCTCTCCACCCGGGCGTCCGGCGGGTCGTCGTGCATGCCGAACTCGGTGGCGGCCTCGACCCCGGCCTTGTCGGCTCGCTTGGCCGCCATCTTCGCGCCCATGTCCGCCAAGGAGTGATGGGCCGACAGGATGTACACGCGCGGGGCGAACTCGCCAAGCGTGACGCGAAGGTAGCCTTGCACTATGCCCAGTCGGTTCGGCATGGGCAGGTACTCGGATTCCATAAGCCCCGCCAACCGGCCGAACTAGCCAGCCTTGGAGTTGCGCAAGCGGTAGCACCGCAACTCGTAGACCTGATTCTCGCCAGCATCGGCTTGAGCGGCTGCCTCCGAACCTGCGCCAAACCGGCCATGGAAGAAGTTGCCATGAAGTTCGCTCAGTCATACCACCCGGCCAAGCGGTTCGACGACTCGCCCGCGGCCCAGCTATCGGAAGGTCGAGCGACGACGGAAGCGAAGGACACGCTGTCGGCAGGCAAACGGGAAATCCCGGTCCCGATCCTTGGCAAGAGTGTCTTGGCGGCTATCTCCAGGGGACACGGAGAGCAGGCCCGAGCCGGGCCAATCTCAGGCGTTCGGCTCCGGGATCAGGCAAACGTCCAATCCCCAATCGAACCCGAGCCGTCCCTGCGCACGAGAGTGGCCTTGCGACACTCCACCACGCCAGCGTCGCGACCGAACCGAATCGAAAACCTCGTCAGGCAGCCGTCGCAGTCGATGTCTGCCGAGACGGTCTGCCAGCCATCCCCGTGCGGCAAGTCGACGTTCGCAAGCCCGGCGGCACGCATATTCGCCGGCGTGCCCCAACGGACTTCCATCTCCTGCTCCCGTCCGCTGCGGAGTTCGAGCACGAGACGCATCTGACCGCCGGGCGCAACAATCGGCACGACCGCTTCATGGGCGCGTGAACCCTGCCCCGGCCATTCCATCCGCAACACGCCGCTCTCCTTGCTCAGCTTTCCGTTGTTTGCGTACCAGCCGTTGACCATGGTGTTCAGCGCGTACTCGGCAGGCAGCGCATCCTCGGCTTCCCGACCGTGGTCATTCGATTCCTCGATCCACGAATCGAGCTCTTCCCGCAGCAGGAAGAGCTGGCCGGCATGTTCAGCTTGCTCCACGAGGTTGTTGACCTCGTGGGGATCGGACTCCAGGTCATAGAGTTCAAGCTCCGGTCTTCGCTGTGCCATCCACTGCGCGGGCGCGCCCTCCAACTCGTCTGCGGCGTGCAACTGCCGCAGCACCTGGAGCGCGGGATAGTTCGCGTCCTTGTAGTAGCTCTTTTGAGCGTAAGGCCGCTCGGGCATGAAGTTCCGGATCAGTTTCCAGCGCTTGTCGCGCACGCAGCGGATCCTGTCAACGGCTTCCCCGCAGCGGTCACGCGCGGAATACGCGTACTTGCGCTCGGGAACGGCGCGTTCCCCGAGGAACACTTGACCCTGCATGCCCGGAGGCGGTTCGATCCCAACCAAGTCAAGGGACGTTGCCGTGATGTCGATGTGCTGGAGCAAGCGGTTGTCGACCGTCCCGGGCTCGAAGCCCGCAGGCCGGAAACCCTCCGGGACCCGAATGATCAATGGCACGAGGATTCCCTGCTCGTAGAGGAACTGCTTGCCCCGGTGCAGGGCCTGCCCGTGGTCGCCGAAGAAGAAAATGGCGGTCCGTTCGTAGAGTCCTTCATCCTTGAGCCGCTGAATCACCTTGCCGACCTTGACATCAAGGTGCTGGGCCGTGTCTAGGTAGAGCGCGATGTCTTCACGGATGACCGGATGGTCCGGGTAGTAAGGCGCGAGGTGAATCTCCGCAGGATCCACCGGCGCGTCCTCGAACCGCCGGAATTGGCGATGTGTCTCCCCGAAATTCACCTGGGAATAGAACGGCGCGCCGGCCGGCCGCTCGTCCCAGTCCGCCCCGTCGAAGGGCTTGTCGGTATGAAAGTTGAAATCTGTCTTGCCCCCGACCTGAAGCCCTGGGGCTGGTTTGCGGCAGTTCGAGGTGTGGTAGCCCGCCTGGCGGAACAGCTCGGTGACGGTGAACACGCCCTCGGGCAGGTCATGCCGGTGGTCGCGATGGCTCCGGTGGTGGTGAGCGCCGATCGATGTCTGGAACATCCCGGTCATCAGGGCCGAGCGGGCGGCCGAGCACACCGGTGCAGTGCAGACGCACTGGGTGTACCGCACGCCCTCGGCCGCCAGCCGGTCGAGATTCGGCGTGTGGACCAGCTCGTTGCCGTAGCAGCCCAGGTCCGGCGAGAAATCCTCGGCGAAGATCCAGAGGATGTTCAGCCTTTCCTGCCGGGAGGAGCAGGCCGCAGCAGCGGCCATGCCCGGAAGCGCGGAGCCGATTTGGAGAAAGCTGCGCCGTCGCACTGGGCTTATTCTAGGGCGCCTACGCAACGGCGCCCCGCGCCTAGCGGATCGGGGAGAACGGCAAGCCGGCCAAATATATGTTCGAGACTGTGGAGACGATGTCCGCGTTGCTCCAGCCCGGATGGTTCTTGATCCGGTTCCAGTCTTCGTTCCTGCCGAACGCCGACCACGCCTTCGCGCGCGCATCCATGTCCGCGTAGTGCGACATGTAGATGAGGCTCGGCATGTGAGAACCTACGATGGTCTCCCCGAAGAACACCGGATTAATGCCGCAGTCACGGAAGATCTGGATCTCTTCCTCGTTGAACATGCGCATCTTCTCCTGGGTGTCGCGGAATGTTTCCTGCTCGTAGATCCGTAGGTCGAACACCCGCTTGGCGGGCTCTTCGGGCACCTCGATCGTCTTCATGCCGTCAAATGCGCGCAGCAGCCAGCTCTCGACCCGGTCGTACGGCGCATCGTCGTGCATGCCGAACTCGGCGGCAGCCTTCATCCAAGCCTTGTCGGCTCGCTTGGCCGCCATCTTCTCCCCCATGTCCGCCAGGGAGTCAAAGGCTGACACGGTGTACACCCGCGGGGTGAACTCGCCAAGCGTGACGCGAAAGTAGCCTTGCACTACGCCCAGCCTCTTCGACATGGGCAGGTGCTCGGATTCCATGAATCCCGTCAGCCGTCCGAACTGGCCGGCCTTGGAGTTGCGCAGCCGGTAGCAACGCAACTCGTAGATCTGATTCTCGGCTGCGGCTTGGGCCGCCGCCGAACCTGCCGCCAAGCCGGCGACCGAGGATGCTGCCATAAAGTTTCGCCTGTCCATCGCTCCGTTATAGCACCCAGCCGGGGAGACTAACGAACCGTCCGCTCCCGCGCTACCGAAAGATCGAGCGGCGCCGGAAGAAAGCGGGCTTCTCGAACTCAGCCTCATCCTGATCCGAGTCCTGATCCTGGATCTTCGGAGGTGGCATGAACTCCAGCGGCCTGCCATTTGGCATGCGCTCGTCCGATGCCGACGCTGGTGCGGGCTCGGTCGGACGGCCCGTGCCTGCCCCCGCCGTAGCGACATGCTCGACCATGGGCTCCGCTTCCATTGGATTGTGGTCAACGACCTCGACTGTGGGTTCGGAATCCCACGAAGGCATGGCCCCGCCAAGTTGTTCATGGGACGTCGAAGCGTCCTCAGGCGATTCCAAACGGAACGTCTCGCTGGCGAAGCCGGAGGCAAGCACCATCACGCGGACAGCTTCGCCCATCGAATCGTCTCGGACAGTCCCAATGATCAAGTTGGCATCAGATGCCACTTCGCGCTGGATCAGCTGAAAGGCCTCGCTAGCGTCGTGCATGCCGAATTGCCCTGATCCGGTGATGTTGACGAGCACCTTGCGGGCAAATCGCAGTCCTTCATTCTTCATCGTGGGACTGCTGACGGCGTCGCGGGCAGCCTGAATCACGGCGTCACGGCCGGAGCGCTGGGCGGAACCGATCGCGGCTAGACCAGCGTCGCGCAGAACCACGCGGATGTCCGCGAAATCGGCGTTCATGATGCCAGGCCTCAAGATGATGTCGTTGATCCCCTTCACGGCGTCCCGCACGCGCTCGATCGCCATGCCGAATCCATCGAAGAAGCCACTGCCAGCTTCAGCTTGCTCGAGAAGCTGCTCGTTCGGTACGACGATCGCGGTATCGGCCTGCCCCAGGAGAGTTTCGACTCCTTCATCGGCCACGGTGTTCCGGTGCTTCCCTTCGAAGGCGAAGGGCTTGACCACAGCCGCCACCGTCAGCGCGCCCATCTGCTTCGCCATCTGGGCGACGATCGGCGTCGCTCCGGTCCCGGTCCCGCCGCCGAGGCCAACCACCAGGAAGGCCAGGTCCGTGCCTTCGAGCAACTCGGTGAGTTCCTCGGTGTTCTCGATGGCAGCCTCCCGGCCGACATCGGGATCGGATCCGGTGCCGTACCCTTGGGTAACTCGGCTGCCGATCAGCAGCTTGGTCTGGGCTCGGCAGCCGCCGAGCGCCTGCTCATCGGTGTTGAGGCAGGCGAACTCGACGCCTTCCACGCCCGCCTCGATCATGTGATTGACGATGTTCCCGCCGCAGCCGCCGATGCCGATCACCTTGATGGCGATGCGACTTCTCGGCACCTCCTCAAGGGTGAACTTCATCGCGGAGCGCTCGACGTGAGCCGGCTCGCCATTAGGGTGCTTCTGTTCGGTCATGCTGCTTTCTCCTGGTGTCTGGTCTGTTCGAATGCTGGTTTGGTCTCGCTGCCGTCGCTACGACGATCTGCGAGACGGTGCGCATAGCGCACTAAGCCTGCGGCACAAGCCCACTCGGGATTCCGCAGCTTGTCCGGCAGAGCGGCAAGATGCGACGGTGTTCCGATGCGGGACCTGAGCCCGGTGATTGACTGCGCCATTTCCGCGATCCCCGGCAATGCCGCCAGGTCCCCCGAAATGACTAGGGAGCGGACCTCCCCTGTGGCGAGCCTTGCCCGCCGGAGTTCGTCCCTAGCCAGTACCATACACTCCTCGATACGGAGCGCGATGAGCTTGTCGAGCATGCTGCAGGGCCACGGCCTTGCGAACTTACGCTCGTATTGCCCCCCGTTGCTCGGCACCACGACATACGAGCGGGTCCTCACGGATGTGTGGACGGCGCTGCCATATTCCGAAATCAAGGACTCCGCGACCCCAGGGGTCGTACCGAAAGCCCGGGTAACGTCATGGACCACGTCGTCACCTCCAACGGGAAGACCGCAGGCAAGCCGCAGCCGCCCACCTGCATAGGCGACCAAGCTGCTGGCGGTCTTCCCAATTCCGAGATGGACGGCACCGTTGGCGCGATCGGCGTGCTCCAAGGTCTCGTACGCGGCAGCAAAGCCACCCAAGACGGTCTCCTCCACGCACACGCTCGCTTCGTTCACCAACTGCTTGGCACTTTCGTGCTCGTCGGTCCGGGTCGAGATGACCCGCACTCTCGCTTCCAACTGGCGGGCGGGCTGCCCGATCGGGTTCTGTACGGGCCGCCCGGTGCCCGCGACGAATTCAAGTGGCACGAGTTGGAGAGCGGTGGACTCTGGACCGAGCAATGCTCCCGAGGCCTTCTTGAGAGCATTGGCGACGTCGGCGATCTCAACCACGCTGCGCTCCGCCGGCACGGGTACCGCAGTCTTCACGAGGTTGCTCCTGACATGGGCCCCGCCGACACCCACTACTGCGGAATGGATCGTCAGGCCGCTCGCCCTCTCGGCATGGCAGACGGCTTCGAGAACCGCGTTGGCGGTCAATTGCGGATCTCGTGCGGCACCTTCATCCCAAGGGACCGGAGGCGTAGCTCCGGAGCCGAGATAGCGAAGTCGCCGCTTATCCTCGACGGCTACGAGACAGCGCATCCGCGAGCCATCAAGATCCAAGCCTACAAATGTATTGGTCCTATCTGTCATCCTCTCTCCTTTCGATCCTTCACTGGCTGCACCGCGACTTGCTTCTCAAATCGCAGATCGACTGATTCAACGGGCCCGAATTCCGCTTGCCAAGCCTCGATGTAGTTCAGAAACACGTCGAGACGGTGCGGCAAATGTCGGTCCCCCATCTGAAGCTTGACCATTCGGTCTTCATACTTGGCAAGCACAACCGCGTTGCTCTCGTCTGAGACATCGATCTCAGAGACAGCTTGGCCGAGTCCTCGATCCGCCAAGGCCCCCAGAACAGTTTCGAAGAGCCGGATTCGCTTGCGTCTCTCGTCAAGCGGCATGCTCGCATCAATGCCGGTCAGAACGGGAAGAGTCCCGTCGCCCGCGATGCGCGGCTCCAGGATCACCCCTTCGCTGTCGATCATTCGAATGCCGTCCGCGTCCCCCGCTCGAAGGAACGCAACCGCAATGCGCTCCTCGACGGAGACCGCGATCTTGTTGGGCCAGACCCGGCCGACGCGGGCGCTGCGGACCCATGGAATCCCAAGCACTTGCTCCAGACGCTCCCAAATATCAACAGACACCATGCTCTGGCCAAGGTCCTGTTCGAACACCGCTGTGATCTCTTCCGCGCGTACCGCGGAAAGGCCCTCCACCTCCAGGCCTCCCTGGTGAGGGTCGACCCGGAAAGGAGCGGCCTCAAGCAGCACCGAGTAGATGAGCCAATGCCCTGAGCACAGCAGCGCGGCGCACCCCGACAGGACGAGGGCGCGGCGTTTGAACCCCTGGCTCGGCGTCCATCTGCCCACGGCCTTCAATGGCCTCGGGACGCGCAGGTAGGCCGCTGAATCGTCGCCCCGCTTGATCTTGCCTTCCTTGACTCTCAAAGCTGTTTCGCCTCCTTTGGCGACGGCGTCGCACCCACTCCCGCGCAGGAACCCGGCGAGTCGTCGCCACGGGTTCCTGCCTGCTTCAGGAACTCTTCGCCCGCCATCCAGATGTTGCCGGCCCCGAAGGTGATCAGCACATCCCCGGCAGCCGTGTGATCAAGCGCCTGCCTGACAGCGTCTTGCATCGAACTGCAGTAGGCCGCGCGGGCCTGCCCGGCACGGCGGATCCTGTTGACAAGGCTGGGACTGCTGACCCCCGGCAGTGGATCCTCGCCGGCGGAATAGATGTCCACTACCCAGAGGCGGTCACAGTCCGCGAAGCACTCGGCAAACTCTTCCTCCAAGTCCTTGGTACGGGTGTATCGATGGGGCTGGAAGATCACATTGACAGTCCGGTAGCCGCAAGCTGCCGCCGCCGCCAGCGTCGTGCGGATCTCAGTGGGATGGTGGCCGTAGTCGTCAATGACAGTCACGCCGCCCGCCGTTCCGCGCTCCTGGAACCTGCGGTCGACACCATGGAAGTCCGCCAGTCCGGTCCGGATGCGATCCAACGGGATTTCCAGCTCCTGGCCAACGAGCATCGCAGCCATGGCGTTGCGGACGGTGTGCAGGCCGACACCTCGCACTCGAAAGATCCCGAGATCCTCGCCCGCGCGGTGGAGCCGGAAGGTCGCTTCGCTCCGGCCAAGCTCGATGTCATCGGCAACGACATCGGCATCCGGCGAGTCCGCGCGAAGGCCATAGGTAAGACAGCGCCGCCGAACCCGGCAAGCCAGCCGCTTGCCGAGTGGGTCGTCCGTGCAAACGATCGCTGCACCGTAGAAGGGCAAGTTGTTGGTGAAATCCTCGAAGGCTTGCATCAAGCGCTCGATCGAACCGTAGTGGTCCATGTGCTCGCGATCGATATTGGTGACGACGCCGATGATTGGATCCAGCGCCAGGAATGAGCCATCCGACTCGTCGGCCTCGACGAGCAGGTAGTCGCTCTTGCCAAGCCGTGCATTCGAGCCCATCGTCGCGACGCGCCCGCCGATCACCACGGTCGGATCCAAAGCACCGCTCGCGAGCACGGCCGCGCAGAGCGAGGCCGTTGACGTCTTGCCATGACTGCCCGCAACGGCCACTCCGTACTTGACCCGCATCAGTTCCGCAAGGAGTTCGCCGCGCGAAATCACAGGCACCTTGCGGTGCCGAGCTTCGGCCAGTTCCGGATTGTCCGCGGGAATCGCTGAGCTGGTAACGACCGCTTCCGGGTCTCCCAAATGCTCTTTCGCGTGCCCAATCTGAACAACCGCGCCGAGCTCTCGCAGCCTTTCGGTCACCGGGGAGGCCCGGAGGTCAGAACCCGATACGGTGTAGCCGAGATTCAGCAGGATCTCGGCAATCCCGCTCATGCCAATGCCCCCGACTCCAATGAAGTGGAGCCGGCGCTTGCGGAAGGCACCCTTGCTAAACAGCATGGCTATTGAATCCCTCCCGCCGATTTGGCTGCGGCCACCACAGCGTCAGCGGCATCGTGGGCTGCCTTCGCGCGGGCTAGGGGCGCGAGCGCCTTCGACATAGCCTCGAGGCGTCCGGAGTCCCCCTCCAGCGAAGCGATCTCATGAACCATCCGCACTCCAGTCCATTCGGCGTCCTCCACCAATAGGGCCCCGCCGGCTTCCACTAGCGCCGCACCGTTGGCCCGCTGGTGGTCGTCAGCAGCATAAGGGAGGGGCACCAGAACGCTCGGCTTGCACGCAGCGCAGAGTTCCGCGATCACGGACGCGCCGGCACGGCAGATGACCAAGTCCGCCTGGGCAAACCGTTCCGGCATGTCATCGAAGAACGCCGCGGTCTCGGCCTCGATTCCGATTGCGGCGTAAGCCTCAGCAACGGCCGCGTGCTCGCGCTCGCCGGTTTGGTGCACGAGACGCGGCGCACCGGCACCCTCGGCTTGCCATCTGCGGGCCGCGTCCACGGCTGCCTGGTTCAAGCGGGCAGCCCCCTGGCTGCCGCCGAGGACCAATACGGTGAATGGCGCCCCTTGCTGCCTGGGAGCGGTCCGGAAGAATTCGCTGCGCACCGGCATGCCCGTCAGAGAGCATGTGCCCGACCGGAAGGACACCGCGGCCTGGCCGTGGGTCAGCAGGGCTCGCCGGGCCGCCGGCGCCGCCAAACGGTTTGCCAGGCCGGCTCGGGCGTTGGGCTCCATGACGACCAACGGCACGTCAAGAAGCGCGCATACCACAACCAGCGGACCCGACGAATACCCTCCGAGACTGAGCGCGGCCAAGGGCTGCACCCGACGCACGAGCGCGAGCATGACCGCCAGAGCGCACGGCACCGACAGCAAGGTGTTGAGCCTGCGCCGCATCGAGACCCGGTTCAGGGAGCCGATCGGCACATGGTGCAGCTCGAAGCCGGCCTGCGGCACTAGACGATTCTCAAATCCTCTCGGAGTTCCGACGAAGGCGCACTCCCAGCCGCGAGCCCGCAGCACGCCAGCCACCTCGAGGGCAGGTATGACGTGGCCGCCGGTGCCGCCGGCTGCAATGATGATGCGCTTGCCTGGCATGGTTTTCGTTGTCATCGTCCGAATCGGCTGACGTTTAGCAGGACTCCGGAGGAGACCAGCACGGTGATCAGCGAGGAACCGCCGTAGCTAATGAATGGGAGCGGCATGCCCTTGGTAGGCAGCAGGCCCAGGGCAACGCCCATGTTGAGCATCGCTTGGCCGACAATCATGGCGGTGATGCCGGTCGCCAGATACGCGCCAAAGAGGTCGGGAGCGCCGAGCGCCGCACGCACCCCCCGCCACAGGAACAGGCAGAAGGCAACGACCAGGAGCAATGTCCCGATCAAGCCAAGCTCTTCGCCCACGGTGGCAAAGATGAAGTCGGTATGGGCCTCGGGCAGGAAGAGCATCTTTTGCTTGCCGACCATCCAGCCTTTGCCGAACCAGCCCCCTGACCCGACTGCGATCTGGGACTGCAGGACCTGGAAACCGATGCCTAGCGGATCTGCCTCGGGGTCGAGAAACGCGAAGATCCGAGCACGGCGGTACTCAACCTGCCACACGGCGAAATAGAGCACCGGGATGGCGGGTACTGTTCCCAAGGCGAAATAGAACAGCGGCACTCCGGCGACGAAGAGCATTGCCGCAGCGATGGTCACAAGACAGAATGTCGTGCCGAAGTCCCTGCCGGCCAGGATCAGCGCTGCCAGGGATCCGACCACAAAGGCAGGCATGACGAGGGACGCAAGGCGGTCCATCCGGTCACGATTGCGCTCGAGGAAGTACGCCAAGAAGAGAATGACCGCAGGCTTCGCCAGTTCGGATGGCTGCAGCGAAAGCAGACCCAGGCGGAGGAACCGGCGGGTGTTCGCACCCGAGCCAAGAGCCATTGCAATCAGCAGCAGGCAGACGCAAGCGCCCAGCACGACGAATACGACTTTGGGGTTTCGCAGGCAGCGGTAGTCGAAGAACATCAAGCCGTACATCGCCGCGAACCCAATCACGGCAGCCACCACCTGCTTGGCGATGTGTAGCGAACTTGACTGGGCGGTGACGGCGCTCGTGCTGTAGACCATCAGCAACCCGAACAGAGTGAGGGAGAGAGTGGTCCAGACCAGGATCCGATCGCAGCGCAGCATTGCCGGCATCTCAATCCTCCAATTCCCTGACGAGACGCCGGAAGGCCTCGCCACGGGCGATGTAGTCCTCGAACTGATCGAAGCTGGCACAGGCCGGAGCGAGCAACACTGTGTCTCCGCTCTCGGCGCGCCCGGCCGCGAACTCCAGTGCTGTCTCGAGCGTCCCGGCGTCGATGGTTTCCACGCAGCCGTTGAGTTCCCTCCGGATCAATGGAGCCGCTTCCCCGATGAGAAGTGCCGCCTTCGCCCTGCCCTGCAAGACCGCCGCCAGCGGACCGAAGTCCGAACCCTTGTCGCGACCTCCGACAATCGCCCAGAGACCGGACGCGAAAGACCGGCAAGCCTGGGCAGCAGCAGCCACATTGGTCGCCTTGGAATCGTTGTAGTAGGCAACGCCTCGCACGCGGGCAAGGAACTCCAACCGATGCGGCACCGGGCGGAACGTCCGCAGCGCTTCCGCGATGGCAGCCAGTTCGGCCCCGGCCAGGGCACACGCGGCAACGGCTGCCAAGGCGTTCTCGAGATTGTGAACACCCTTGATTTGCAGGTCGGTCCCAACGACGTCCCTGCCCTCGTACCGGATTCGTCCGTGTTCCGCGCAAGCGGCCAATCCGCGACGGCAAGTCGAGCCAAAGCGAACCACCCTTCCACGCGCCAGCCGCTCCATGGCGACGCACGCGCCATCGTCGGCGTTGAGCACCGCAGCGTCTGAGGGCTCCTGGTTCCGTAAGATCCGGGCTTTCGCCGAGGCGTACTCGGCAAACCCGCCGTGGCGGTCCAAGTGGTCCGGCGTGACGTTCAGGACGGCTGCGACGTGGCAGCGGAAGGACCGGCTCGCTTCCAACTGGAAGCTCGACAGCTCCAGCACGTGCCAATGGTCGGGGCGCGAGTCGTCAACAATGTCGAGAACGGGCGTGCCAATGTTGCCTGCGAGAGCCCCGGGAACGCCTGCTTGGTGCAGGACATGTCCAATGAGCGCTGCCGTCGTGGTCTTGCCATTGGTGCCGGTGACGCCGATCACGCTCCCTTGCAGCGAGGACGCAGCGACTTCGAGTTCCCCGCACACTGTGACCCCGCTGCGGCGGGCACGGTCGAGGCCGGGAAGGTTCCAGGGCACGCCCGGCGACGGCACGATGAGGTCCTGGTCCAAGAGCAGGGCATCCGGGTGCGAACCGAAGTGCAGGCTGACAGGCAGATTCGCGAGCGCCTCCACCGCCCCGACCAGGTCGCTGCGGGCCCGCAGGTCCGCGGCAGCGACAATCGCACCGCGGGCGAGGAGAAAGCGCACGGCGGCCAGCCCGGACTTTCCGAGGCCGATGACCAGTGTGCGTTTGCCTTCGAACTTCATCGCAATTTCAACGTGCTGATCGCCAGCAGGGCCCAGACGAATCCGGCGATCCAGAAACGCACGATTACCTTCGATTCAGGCCAGCCGATCTGCTCGAAGTGATGGTGCAAGGGAGACATCCGGAGGATCCGCTTGCCGGTCAGCCTGAAACTGGCCACCTGGCCAATGACCGATAGCGTCTCGATAACGAAGATGCCTCCGATAAAAAGCAGAACGATCTCCTGCTTTGCCAGAACCGCGATCGTGCCGATCGCCCCGCCAAGACTGAGCGAACCGACATCTCCCATGAAGACTTGCGCCGGGTGCGCGTTGTACCACAGAAAGGCAAGGCTCGCGCCGACGATCGAGGCGCAAAAGATCGTCAGTTCTCCCGCGAGCGGCACGTTCGGAATGTCGAGATAACTGGACAATTCGCTGTGACCCGAGATGTAGACCAGCATCGTGAGCGCACCCACGCAGATGATCACCAGCCCGATCGCCAGCCCGTCCAGTCCGTCCGTGAGGTTGACCGCGTTGGTCGAACCCACGAGAACCAAGAACAGGAACCCGAAGAACAGGGTGTAGGCGAAGGGAAGCGTCAGGGAGTGGGAAGCGAGCGCATGAATCACCGGATCGGGCCGGATGTCCTTGAAGAACGGCAAGGTGACTTCCATCGAATAGAGGCCGCGCTCGCTCAGGACAAAGAGCAGCCAGCAGATGATCAGGGTCATGCCGCCCTGCAATGCGAACTTCGTCCAGGTGCGCAGCCCGAGGCTGCGCTTCTCGGACACCTTGCGGCAGTCGTCGATGAAGCCGATTGCGCCGAAGCCCACCATGGCGAGCATGGCGATCCAGATATAGGGATTGGCCAAGTCCGCCCACAGCAGAGTCGGCACGATGGCCGCAAAGCAGATCAGCAGCCCGCCCATGGTGGGCGTGCCGGCCTTCGCGTGATGGGATTGCGGCCCTTCTTCGCGGATGTACTGCCCGATCTGCGCTTGCTTGAGCTTGCGAATGAGCCACGGCCCGAGGAGCAGCCCGATCACGAGTGCAGTCAGGGTGGCCAAGGCGGAGCGGACAGTGATGTAGCCGACAACCCGCAAGGGGCTGAGGAACGGGTACAGTTGCTCGAAAAGGAACTGGTACAGCATGGCGGCTACACGACGGTCCTTTCCCGCTGCCCAAGCGTCTCAAGCAGCGCATCTCGGGCTCTTTCGAGCCCGACGCCGCGCGAGGCCTTGAGAAGGACGACATCGCCGGGCTTGACCAATCCGGCCAAGACGTCCGCGGCATCCTGCGGGTCTTCGCAAAAATCAGCGGCCCCGCCGGCCGCCTTCGCGATTTCCGCCGCATCGCCGCAAACAGCGATCAAATGGTCGACCCCTGCGTCTGTAACGGCCCTGCCGACCTGGCGGTGCAGTTCGCGCGAGGCTGCGCCGAGTTCGAGCATCTCTCCCAACACTGCGATTCGACGCGCTGCCCGCGTCTGGCACAAGACGTCCAGCATCGCTGCCATCGCCGCCGGACTAGCGTTGTAGCAATCGTCGATCAACGTCACGCCCCCGCGCTGCCGGACAACGCCGCGCATGGCGGCGGGACGCAGCCGGCCGACGGCGGCGCTCACCCGGTCGGGGCCGAATCCCAGAGGCTGCACCGCAGCAATGGCTGCGAGAACGTTATAGATGTTGTGGCGGCCGAGCAGCGCTGATGCCATGCCCTGGCCGCCCACGCTGAAACGGGCACCCTCCGCTCCCAGTTCCACGACGTCGGCGGCCCGAACATCCGCGGACCGCTCGATGCCGAATGTAACGACGGGCCCCTCATGCGCTACGTGAACGGCGTTCACACGCCTGTCGTCTGCGTTGAGTACGGCTGTTCCATCTTTCTGGAGGGCTTTGACGAGTCCGCGTTTTTCCGTTGCGATCTCATCAACCGAGGAGAAATTGCCCACGTGCGCCTCGCTGACATTGGTCACAACGGCGATGTCGGGCGCTGCGATCTCGGCGAGCGATCGCATCTCGCCCACATGATTGATGCCGATCTCGACAACGGCCACTCGAGCCTCGCAAGGAACTCTTAGCAGCGACAGGGGCAACCCGTACTCGTTGTTGAGGTTGCCCTCGGACTTGGCCACCGGCACGAGATCTCCGAGCAGCGTCGCAATCGCGTCCTTGGTGGTGGTCTTGCCGCTGCTGCCGGTCACCGCGATGACCGTTCCGCCCCACTCCCGTCGCGCCCGGGCCGCGACAATCCGAAGTGCCTCCGCGGGATCGTCGACATGCAAGAGGGGCCCCCTGCCCTCGGCTTCGAAGGAAGCCCTTACCACCGCGGCCACCGCACCGCGACGGAACGCGTCCGGGACGTAGTCGTGGCCGTCATGCGTGGGGCCGCGAATCGCAAAGAACAGTTCTCCCGGCTGGACCGTCCGCGAATCGATAGAGTAGCCGCAAGCTTCGCCTCCGACTTCCCCTACGGGATTGCCGAGCCATTGGCATATCTGGGACAGCTGCACGATCACTGCTTCGTGTACCCCATCTGCCGCAACGCGGAACGCGCCGCAACCCTGTCGTCGAATTCCACGCGCCGGTCTGCAATCGTCTGCGTGGTCTCGTGCCCCTTGCCGGCAACAAGGACGACGTCGTTTCTGCGGGCCTCGTCCAGGACGGCCCGGATGGCGGCCTCGCGGTCAGGTTCCACGGCCCACCGCGCGGTGCCGTCGCGCAGGCCGACGGAAACCTGGCGAATGATCTCAAGAGGATCCTCGCCACGCGGGTTGTCCGAGGTGAGCAACGCGAAATCGCTCAGTCGGCCGGCGACGCGGCCCATCGGCGCGCGCTTGGTCCGATCCCGGTCTCCGCCGCAACCGAAGAGCGCGAGCACGCGGCTCGGAGGCTGGCTTCGGCTCGCAATCGCTCTGGCTGCCTCGATCAGCCGCTGCAACGCGTCCGCAGTGTGGGCGTAATCCACGATAACCAAGAACGGCTGGCCCTCGTCGATCAATTCGAAGCGGCCTGGGACGGGCTCCACTGCTTGGAGGCCCAGTTCGATTTCGGAAGTCGACAAGCCGTGGCACTGAACGGCGGCGATAGCCGCCAAGGAATTCTCTACGTTGAAGTCACCGACAAGCGGCACCTCGGCGCGAATCAGGCCTGCGGGCGTCTCGACATCGAAGCGCAATCCGCTGGAATCGGACCGGACTCGCCTGGCTCTGACGTGGGCACCAGCGGCGCGGCCATACGAAACCGTTTCTGACTTGCCGATCCGCAGGAGGCTTCGGCCAGCCTCCGTGTCGGCATTGGCGACTGCGTATCGCGGAGGCTTTGCACCGGCCCCCTCGAACAGGCGGCGCTTGGATGCCGCATAGGCTTCCATGTCGCCGTGGAAGTCCAGATGCTCCGGAGTTAGGTTCGTGAAAACCGCAGTATGGAATTCAAGACCGCGAATGCGTTCCAGTTCCAGTGCGTGAGACGAGGCCTCCATCGTGGCGTGAGTTCCCCCGAGGCTTCGCAGCCGAGCCAAGAATCGGACGATGTCGAGTGACTCCGGTGTTGTGTTGATCGACTTCTCGGCGAATGCACCCACGCGATGCTCGATTGTGCCGAGCAGCGCGGTGGTCTTGCCCGCCGAACGCAACAGCGAGTCAATGAGATGGACGGTCGTGGTCTTTCCATTGGTTCCAGTCACCGCCGTCACGCTCAAGTCACGGTCCGGACGGTCGTAATAACGCAGGCTGGCGTGAGCCAGGGCACGCCGCCCGTGCTCGACGCGAGCCCAGCACGCTCCAATCCCATCCGGCGCCCGGCGTTCGCTCACGATTGCCGCTGCGCCTGCCTCCAGTGCCTTGGGCACGAATGCGTGCCCGTCAACGCGCTCGCCGGGAAAAGCGAAAAAAGCTTCCCCGGACTCCACCTTGCGGGAGTCATACTGCAGTCCCGCCACCTCAATCGGCGGTACGGCTTCCGCTGCGAATCCCTCCAACATCTTGTCGAGCCTCATCCGCCATCTGCCTTCGCGCCACGATCAGTCACGGACGAGTCAACCGGGGCAAGACCGAAATAGAGCTGCAAGACCTGATCCTGCGCCAACATCTCGTTGGGCCCCGGAGATTGCTTGTACGCCACGCCGCTCCCGTTGGGCGCGACTCTAATGCCCATGCTGGTGGCGATGAAAAACGCTTCGCGCATCGTCAAGCCCCGCAAGTCCGGGGCCAAGGCCGGCCGCGCCCCTGGGGCAGGCTCGATCGTTCGCGGCGGGGCCTCGAGCGCCGGCTGGACGGGACCTCCACTCACAGCAGCGCGGTCGATCTCATGCGCTGAAGCCAACCGGCTAGCCTTGCGCGGCGGTGCCGGTGCTGGCTGGCTGGCGACTGCAGCCAGCAACTGCTCGCCAACGGGTCCGGCCGGGCTGCCTTCCACGAAGTCAGCCAGCATGCGATCCGGGAAATCCGCCGGCGAGGCCGGCGGCTGCTGCGGAAGGCCGTTCGATGGAGGCAGGTCGAGTTGACGGAGTGCCTGTCGCATCACGGACGCGAAAAGCGGCGCCGCAATGCGCCCACCGTAGTAATACTCCCCGCGAGGGGCATACAGCATGACTACCCCGACCAGGACAGGGTCGTTGACAGGTGCAAACCCGCAGAAACTCGCCAGGTAGTCACCATCCACATAGGACCGCGAGACTGGGTTGATCATCTGCGCGGTACCTGTCTTACCCGCCACTCGATAACCTTGGATTTGAGCGAGCCGGCCCGTCCCGGACTCCACGACCTGCTCGAGGATGGCCTGCATCGTGGCAGCCGTGTTAGCGCTGATCACCCTCACTCCAGGTTTAGCTTCGAACTGGATCTCGGGCCCCCCGTTCGGGCGGAGCGCACGCACGATGCGCGGGCTGACTAGCGTCCCGCCGTTCGCTACGGCCGCGAACAGACGTGCCATCTGGAGAGCCGTCACGCCGACCTCCTGCCCCATCGACAGGGAGGCGAACGACGATCCGCTCCAATGGTTCGGTGGGCGGACCAGGCCGGCTGCCTCGCCGGGGAGGGCAACTCCCGTGGAGGTGCCGAACCCGAACCGCTTGATGTACGAGTGCAACTGCTGCTCGCCCAGGCGGCTGCCGATCTTGATAATGCCGACATTGCTCGATCTAATGAGCACCTCCGGCATCGTGAGCAGTCCAAACGGATTGTGGTCACGAATCCTGCGACTCCCGATCCAAATGCCGCCCATTTCGCAATCGACTACGTCGTCGGTGGTGACCAAGCCTTCTTCAAGCGCTGCGGCTGCGGTAAGCACCTTGAACGTCGAGCCCGGCTCCACCATGTGGCCAACGGCAAAGTTGCGCAGGTTTTCCATGTCCTGCTGGCTGCGCGTGAGGTCGTTGGGGTCGAAGGGGGGCCAGCTCGACATGGCCATGATCTCGCCGCTGTCCGGCTTCATGAGGACGATCGTGCCGGCTCGCGACTTGGTCTTTTCGACCGCCTTGGCAAGCTCCAAGTCGGCAAGCGACTGAAGTCCGAGATCAAGGTCCAGGACGAGATCGCTGCCGGCAATAGCCGGTACAAGAACCTGGCGGCCGTAGCGTCGCTGGCGCGCGTCGTACTGCAGAAGTCCTTGCCCGTGCGTGCCTTGCAAATCGGAATTAAAGCTCTGCTCGACTCCGGCTTGCCCGTGGTGGTCAATGCCGACCGTGCCGAGCACGTGCGCCGCTACCGTGCCATGAGGATAGTAGCGTTTGCTCTCCGTCTCGAAGTGCAGGACATCAAGGTTCAAACCGCGGGCGCGCTCTTTGTCGGCGAGCGTCACTAGCCGCTTGAGCCACTGGAACCCGCCCCGTTTCATCCGCTCGTACAGCACGGACTGAGACACGTTCAACGCCTCGGAGAGGGTCGCCGCCAATGCCTTCGGGTCCTCTACTTTGTCAGAGAACACCCCGATGGAAGAGGCTGGGGTGCTTAAGGCAAGCTCCTGGCCGTGGCGGTCAAGGATGCCGCCGCGCCGGGCGGGGATGTCGACCTTGGCTTGCTGCTGTCGAGCCGCCTTCTGAGAAAAGTGGCTGGCCTGCACGACCTGCAGGTACAGCAGGCGCGAAACAATTAGCAGACCCCAGAAAACGACGGCGGTCGTGACCGCCAGCACGCGAGTGTGACGGTGCCTGCCCAGTCCGGTGTTTGGCAGCGCCTTCGCGTGCGGTCGCCGAGATCCTCGCGTCGTTGGCCCGGTCTTGCTCATGAGAGGCACGCGCGCAATCGCTGACCTATGACTCCGCTCCTCCTGATCTCTCCAGGATCCGAGTCACCGTCTGTGCGGTAACGCTTCCCTACTCCTTTCTGTCGATCAGCAGCGCAACGGCACTTTGCGAGGCTGAATCGACGGACCGCGGGGCGAACCACGTGTAGCTGCTTTCGTCAGTCTCTTGGAGCCCGCTCTGTTCCGCCAGCGCCGCCACGCGCCGAAGGTCCCCGAGCCGGCCCCGCTCGACCTTCAACCCGTCACGGACCAAAGTCAACTGCGTGATCGTCTCCGTCAACTGCGCCTCGCGGTAACCCAAGTGCCTTACCCAGAGGCGCGGCGCAAACAGCACGACGAGCAGGAACACGACGAACAGGCCCCAACTGAGGTGCCTGCGCATGGCGTCCCGGTCACGCGGGTCGTGCCGGTAGCGGACGCCGCTGTTATCGATCCGTTTCTGGTACAGCACGGCACCCTCCATCGGCGCAAAGGGCGCTGGGGCGGGAGACTGAGGGATGGCGCCGCCGCGCGGGACATCGCGCAGTACTTGTTGCGGCAGGGAGGCTGTACTCCAGCCGTACTGCGCTTGTCCCGGCAGCGGCGCGTTCAGTCTATTAGTCTTCTCCATGTGTACCGATCCTTATGTGCGGGCGAACTCTTGCCGCGTCCGGCAGACCGCCCGCAAGCGGGCGCTCCGGCTAGGCGGGTTCAGGTCCACCTCTGTCGCCGAGGGGCGTACAACCCGGCGAGTCACGAGCTTGTAGACTCCGGAGCGGGCGTGGCTCCGGAAGGAGTGCTTCACCATGCGGTCCTCGCCGCTATGGAAACTGACCACCACGAAACGCCCGCCGGGGGCAAGCAGGCGCGGAGCGGCGTCCAGCAGCTTGGCCAATTCGCCGGGCTCGTCGTTGACCGCCATCCGCAGGGCTTGGAACGTCTTGGTGGCGGGGTGGATTCGACCTTGCTGACGATGGGAAACGGAACCTGAGACTGTCTCCGCCAGGTGCAGCGTGTTGCGGATGGGACGGGCACGGATGATTGCCCGTGCGATGCGCCGACTGTGGCGCTCGTCGGCAAGCCGGTACAGCAGGTCCGCGAGCTCGGATTCGTTGCCTCGATTGACAAAATCCTCGGCGCGCAATTCCTGTGTCGAGTCGAAGCGCATGTCCAGCGGTCCGTCTGACCGCAGACTGAATCCCCGGCCGGGATCACCGATCTGCGTTCGCGACAGCCCCAGATCCGCCACGATCCCGGCCAGCGGCTGGGATCCGCTCACCGCCTCGCCGATCCGCGAGAAGCCGCCATGGAAGTAACGCACTCGGTCGCCGAACCCGCTGAGGCGGCGGCAGCAGCGATCCAGAGCGCCCCGGTCCCGGTCGATCAGTACCAGCGTGCGCCGTGTCGCGCGGCTGAGGATGCGGTGGGCATAACCGCCGGCACCTGCCGTGCAGTCGCAATAGGTGCCTTCGGGGCGGTCGGTGTCAGAGGCGAGCAGATACTGCTCCATCTCGTCGACCATCACTGGGAAATGCTGCGGAGCGGAACTCATCACAACCCCAAATCCGCAGCGTGCGACAGGTCCTCGGCGGTCAGCGCATTCTGCTCGGCGGCCTCTTTGTAGCGGGCCTCGCTCATCACGAGCATGTGATTGGCCTGCCATTGGATCCTGACCGCACCTTTCATGGCCGCGGATTCCCGCAACACGAAGGGCACGAGCAGTCTCCCCTGCCCGTCCAAGGTCTCCTCGGCTCCGAAGTGGTTCGCCTGGAACAGGATCCTGTTCTTGACGGCGCCGGTCTGCGCTTGGTCGGGGCCCGTCGACTTTTCGGCGAGCCGGGCCTCTACCATTTCCCATTCCCTGATCGGAAAAACCTTCACGGTCTTGCCATCGAGGCTTGTCACAAAGATGTCTAGCTGGCTATAAAGGTCCTTCAGCAGGCGCTTCACCGACGCGGGCAGCTTCAAGCGACCCTTGTCGTCGACGCTTCCTGTCTGGACTCCGCGGAACATTGCCGATTTCCCCTAGCAACCCGCCGAAAGCGGAGACCAATGAGGCCATTTCGTCCACTTTGGCTCACTTTGTAACATTGTTGACCACTTCTGACCACCATATTGTCAATCCCCGGGCACGGCGCTGTCAAGGAGAAATCCAGCATGCCGGACGAAAAGTGCTTCAGTTGCAATATCTTGTATATGAAATCGTCATCTAATCAATGGGTGGTGTTATGGGCCGCAACAATCGAGGGCAAGCGAGCGCCAAGAACACCGTTCGCGGCGTTCGAAGAACTCAAACGTCGCGCGAATTGGGCTGCGTGGCGGTGAATTCGAGCCCCTTGTCTGTAACAATAGAGCGGGTTCGGCGGGAACGGCAGCGCCGGAGCTGAAGAGAAAGGCACAGCAATGAGACTGGGACTTGTCACCTACAACGTTGGTCGGGACTGGGACATCGAGACGATCATCGAGAAGCTCGAGGCCGCTAGGTTCGAGGCCGTCGAACTTCGCAGCACGCACCGCCACGGAGTCGAGCCCGGCATGGCTCCGGCGGATGTCGATCGGGTCCGGCAGCGATTTGAGGCGAGCCGCGTGCGCCTGCTCAGCCTGGGGTCCGCGTGCGAATTCCATTCCCCGGACGCGGCAGTGCGGCGCTCCAACGTGGAGGAGACCGGCCGATTCGTCGAACTCGCGCACGACCTGGGGTGCTGGGGAGTGAAGGTTCGCCCCAACGGCCTGCCGACGGGAGTGTCTCAGGAAGTCACGGTCCGGCGGATTGCGGAGGCCTTGCAGGCGTGCGGCGACCACGCAGAGCGCTTCGGCATCGAGATCTGGGTCGAAGTGCACGGCCGCGACACCCAGCAGCCCGAGGTCATGCGAGCGATCATGGACGGCTGCCGCCACCCGTCAGTGGGGATCTGCTGGAACTCGAATCCGACCGATATCCGGGACGGCTCGATCCAGGAGGCGTTCAACCTGCTCAAGAGCTTCATTCGGAACGTGCATATTCGGGACTTGCCCGACTATCCGCACCGCGAGTTGTTCCAGTTGCTCAAGTCGATCGATTACAGCCGCTACACTCTGGCGGAAACGGCACAAAGCTGCGAGCCGGATCGCTACTTGCGGTTCTACAGTGCCCTCTGGCGAGAACTCGTCAGCAGCGCCTGAGCGCGAGACCGGGCATCGCCGGGCTAGTTCGGCGCGAAATTGATTTTCGGCGGCTCGAGCTCAACCCACAGGGGATCGCCTTCTTCCCCGTTGATCTGGTACCGCAGGATCACACCGTTCGGCTGGGTATAGGAGCGTCCGATAGAGTACTCGTTCAACTTGCCGTACGGGGCTTGCGGGCCCCAGTCCTCGAGAAACTCGTCATACGGATAGTAACGGCAGGGCTCTTCGACGGAACACCCCCACAGCCTGTACGCCTCCGCGTACTGCTCGGCCCGGAGTTGATCGAAGAATCGCTTGGCGAGCCGCTCCTCCGGCCAATTGCGGAAAAAGACGTAGTAGATCGGCCCGAGCACGGCCGCCAGGACGAGGGTAAGGACAATAATTTTGAGGATGCGCTCGGCCAGCAGCCCCTTGGTGCCATAGCCGCCGAGGTACTCCATGACCGGGGCGGGCCCGCTGTCAGTTCGCGGGATGCTTTTCGTCATACCCTCGCGTGGCGTCGGCCGTGAGGTCGATCAGCGCGCTGGCAGCGAGAACGCCCCCGCCATCCACGATCAGGTCGAATCCGCGATCCACGCGCAACTGCTCGATCACGGTCCGCATCCGGGCACTTGCACCGGTGAGAATGTTCTGGCGATCGAACTCCACATCCGACTGCAGATCTTCGGTCAAGCGTTGGGCGGTGCGCTGTTTCCGCTGCCCTTCGAGTTGCAACCTCTGAGCCTCGGCTCCGGTTGCGGTCTCCAGATTTCCTTGGATTTCCTGCAGTTCCGCAGACATTGCGGTTAGCTCGTCCTGGCGATCCTTGTACTTGGATTCGAGGGCCGCAGACTGCTTTTTCATGTCGGCCGTCTCGAGCAGCGCGTTCTGGAAGTTAATGACAGCAACCTTTGTCTGCGCGGCGGCTTGGCCTGGCAAGGCGCAAAGCACGAGGGCCGTGACGAATATCCAACGATGCGGCGACGTGATTTTCCAAATTCTCTTCATGGCTCTTGTTCCCGGTGCTCCCATTCTGGCATGCCGGCGATGCCGAATTCCACCTTCCCGCGAGAACGCGCTTGCGACGCAAGATCAGGGGGGGAAGATCTGACGCATCACGTCGTTGTACATCACCATTCCGAACAGGAGCAGGATGAGCACCATCCCGGCTTGAGTGATTCGATTTCTCATGGCTTCGCTGACATCCCGCTGCAGCAGCGATTCCACCACGAGGAGGACGATTGTGCCACCGTCAAGCACCGGGATGGGCATGAGATTGATGATGCCGAGATTGACACTGATCAGGGCCATGAGCTGAATCAGCGGCCCCAGCCCGTAGGAGGCAGCGTCCTGGGTGTGCCGGTAGATCCCGACAGGCCCCTCCAGCGTCTTCACCGAGAGATGTCCGAGAAAGAGGTTCTTCAATGTACGCAGGATCAGTCCCGCGTAGCCGTAGTTGTCCGCTACAGAGCGCTCCAGGGCCTGCCCTACCGGGAGCGGTTCGTCAATGGAATCGTATTGCGGACGGAGCATCACCCCCAGGCGCCAGCTGCCGCTGGGTTGGTCGAGGCTTGCGCGCGTGGCGAACACCTGCTGGGCCCCCTCCCTGTCAACGGCAATCTCCAGCAACCGCCCACCGGACCCGGAGATGATCTGGACGAACTGCTCGATCGCGACGATCGCGACGCCGTCCACGCTCACGAACATGTCACCGGAACGCAATCCGGACTGGGCAGCAGGCGATCCGGCCGCTGTGGAGTCCAGCCTGACGCGGTGAGCCGGGCTCCAGCCCGTGTCGACGGGTTCCCGCATCTGATCGTCGCCACCGATCAGGATTTCGCTGCTGTGCGTGGTGCCATCGCGGTCGAAAACGACCTCGACCTTGCGTTGGGCCACGACAGCGGCGTTCAACGTGAGATCCTTCCAGGTGGCCGTCGTCGCGCCGTCCAGCGAGCGGATGACATCGCCAGGTTGAATGCCGGCTGCAGCTGCGGGCGATTCAGGCCTGACGTACCCGAGCCGGGCCTCCTCGCCGAGGAAAACAGGTTGCTCGAAGTTATACATGTAGAGCCCGGCCAGCAACCCGACCGCGAGGATGAAATTGAAGATCGGCCCCATCGAGGCAATGATCAGGCGCTGCCATCGCGGCTTGGAGGTCAGCTCGCCGGGATCGCCGGCGGGACCGCCGACGACGGCATTGCCCGCCATTTTCACGTAGCCGCCAAACGGCAGCAGGCAGACCTTGAAGTCCGTACCGTTCCGCTTGACACCGAGAATGCGGGGGCCGAATCCAATCGAGAAGGCCTCGACGGTGACACCGAAATAGCGCGCGGCGACATAGTGCCCTAGTTCGTGAAACAGGACAAGAACGCTGAGAACGACAATAAAGTTGACCATCGGATTCGTCTGCCTTCAGCGCTAGACGGCCGGGGCATGCGAGTAAGCAACACGCGTGCCAGCCATGCGGCCCACGAGATCCCAAGCCTGCGCCCGGGCCTCGCGATCGCACTCCAGAACTTCTGAAATCGAGGAAGCGTCGCGCCGCGAGTTTGCGGCCAGCGTCGCTTCGACAACCTCGGCGATGCCCAAGAATGGAATCCGTCCGCTCAGAAAAGCCTCCACCGCCACTTCGTCGGCTGCATTCAGCAAGCAGCCTGCCAAGCCGCCGACGCGAAGCGCCTCGTAGGCGAGCCCCAAGAGCGGAAACTTTGCCAAGTCCGGCGGCTCAAAGTTCAATTCTGGCACACGGGTCCAATCCATGCGTTCCCGGGGGGTGGCCTCGCGGGCGGGATAGGCCAGTGCGTAACGAATGGGCAGTTTCATGTCGGGCGGGCTCAGTTGCGCGATGAGGGAACCGTCACGGTACTCGACCATCGCGTGAACGATCGATTGCGGGTGGACCACGACATCGACGGTTTCAGGCTGCAAGTCGAATAGCCGACAAGCCTCGATCACTTCGAAGCCCTTGTTCATCATCGTGGCGGAATCAATTGTGATCCGGCGGCCCATCTTCCAGGTCGGGTGGCGTAACGCGAGTTCTGGCGTGACTGCCGCCAAGTCCTCGCGCGGAGTCGTTCGAAACGGGCCCCCGGACGCTGTCAGGATCACGCGCTCCACTTCGTCCCGGCTGCCGGCTCGCAGGCACTGGTGGACGGCGTTGTGCTCGCTATCGACGGGCAGCAAGTCGGCGCCAGAGGCACGCGCGGCCGCCATCACCAGCTCACCTCCGGCCACAAGAACCTCTTTGTTGGCGAGAGCTACGCAGCATCCGGCCTTCACCGCCTGATAGGTCGCATCGAGGCCAACAACACCGACGGCTGCGGACACGAGCACATCGAAGTCGACATCCACGGCGGCCGCAAGGATGCCGTCGGGCCCGCACACGCAACGCGGCGCGTAGCCGCTGACGCCGCTCAGAGCGTCGCGCAGGCGACCCAGCGCCTCGGGGTCGGCAACGGAGATGAGTTCCGGGCGGAATTCCAGGACTTGGCGGACCAGTTCGTCCACATCGCGCCCCGCCGCGAGCGCGACTACAGTCACCGGTGTCTCGATTTCCCGGACAACCTGCAGGGTGTTGCGCCCGATCGATCCGGTGGATCCCAGCAATGAGAGCCGCATCTTAAACCCGGAGAGGGTGTGGCTGCGGACCGGGTCCGCCATGCCGCCACTTCAGAGCCCTATCCCGGATCATGGCACAGATCGCAGTCATTCGGGGCGCTATTCCTTGCGTGGCAGTCCATACAGGCGGCCATTGTGGTTGGCTTTTCCTGAAAAAGAGCGTCCCTTTGCGCTACGGGCCCATGGCAGGATTCGCAGTCGATCGAGGCGTCCTCTACATGCGAAGCGTGCGAGAACCACACGAAGTCGGGTACGCGGTAGACCCGATTCCACGGAACTGGCTCGCCCGCCGAGTTCAATTTCGCCAGCAACTGGATGTGGGGGCTGTCAGTCTTGATGGTGGTGTGGCAGGCCATGCAGGTCGTTTCGGCTGGATAACCCGCAGCGAAACCCGGATCGGCAATCTGGTGGCAGTCACGACACTGCAAGCCCAATGCCACGTGGGTCTTGTGGCTATAAGGGAGCGGTTGTTCCACGGGAACCGGGGCAGGCGGATCCGCAGGCGGAGCCTCGGCTGTCTGGGACCAGGACCAGGGCGCCACCAACAGGGCTAGCAAGCAGATGCCACGGAGTATCCCGGAAGCATGAGGGCGTCGCACTACCTTCGGATCCGGAAGCATCACACATCCATGGCGCAGCGGAAGCCTAGATTGCTCGTCGCGCTGTCTGGCGTGTTCGATGTCCGCGCAGCAACGCGGTACCGATTGCAATACGAAGCGTGGCAAAGAAAAGACCCGCCCCGCATCACGCGGGCGCTCCCGCGGGGAGGCCCCACCGGATTGGTCTTCGTGGCAGTGACGTGGTACGTCGGATGGAACCAGTCATAGCACCATTCCCAGACATTGCCGGTGATGGAGTACAGCTCGAACCCGTTCGGCGGGAATGCGTCGACGGGGCAAGTCCCGCGATAGCCGTCCTCGCCGGTGTCGACATCCGGAAACCGGCCCTGCCAGATGTTGCACAAGTGCCGTCCGCCCGGCTCGAGTTCCTGGCCCCACGGATACGTGACCTGCTCCAGCCCTCCACGAGCGCCGAATTCCCATTCGGCCTCGCTGGGTAGGCGCTTGCCCGCCCAGCTGCAGTAGGCAAGCGCATCGGCATACGAGACTTGCGTCACAGGATGGTCCGGACGATCGCGGACGTTCGAATCAGGCCCTTCGGGATGCCGCCAGTCCGCGCCACGCACCTTGCACCACCATTCGTGACCGGCAACCGTGTCGTCGACAAGCGAAGCATAGCGATCCTCCGGCAGTTGCTTGTGGAAGACAAAAGACCAGCCGAAGCGCTCCGCCTCGGTCTTGTAGCCCGTGGCCTGGACGAACTCGGCGAAGGACTCGACGGTCACGGGCATCGTATCCAAGTAGAACGGATCGAGAAGGACTTCCCGCACGGGGCCCTCTCCGTCAGCCGGGAACCCCAAATCAGTTTCCGTGCCCATCAGGAATTTCCCGCCTTCGACGCTGGACATCGCGCTGGCCGAGCCGTTCCTGGCGATCGGCCTTCTGAGAGCAAGGCTCTCGGATTCGGCGAGAATTCGCGCCCGGGCAACGCTGGGGACACAGCAAGGATGGGGCCCGTGCACTCGCAGTGGCTGGCTGATCTTGGGATCCGTCGCGAAGGAGGCGCTGGCACCCTGGATGTCGCGCTGTTCCGGCACTGGCTTGGGCGATTCTATCACGCTTACCCGGATTTCGCCTCACCGGGCACCTTTCAATGTCTTGCGGATTTAGACGCCGGCCTTCTTGTGAGTTTGGGGGAGGTTGCGCTTCCCCCCTCGGGAGGGGGGGCACGAGGTTCGGGGAGGTGGCCCTTGCAGACGGACCTAGCGACGAAGGAAGTAACGCGCTATCGATCGGCCACCGACACCGCGTAGCGGTTAGTGCAATCACCGGCTGCTTGAGAAAGCCAGGACTGTGCCTTCGGGGCGGTATCGTCCTGGAGGGGTAGCCTACACGAGGCGCTCGAGCTCGGGAACGGCGGGTTGGGATTGCTAGGTCACGGACTGCCTACCAGCTATGATGAACGCCGTGCCTGCGGCACAGAAAGAAACAAATGGCGCGATTCGCAGTTAGCGTAAACGGAAGAGATCTGAACACGGAGTCGCCGCCGGACCGCCCCTTGCTGGAGGTCCTGCGTGAGGACTTCGGTCTAACCGGGACGAAATACGGCTGCGGCGAGGGCCAGTGCCGCGCCTGTACGGTCTTGATCGACGATCAACCCAAGGCTTCTTGCCTCACGCCCGTCTCGAGCGTGCACGGCAAGAGCGTTACGACGATCGAGGGCCTCGCCGTAGGCGACCAACTCACCGGAGTACAGCAGGCCTTCATTGATGGGGATGCGGCACAATGCGGATACTGCACGGCCGGACTGATCGTCGAAGCTACGGCGCTGCTCAAACGGAATCCAAAGCCGAGCAGGTCGGAAATCCTCGACGCCATGAACCCGCACCTGTGCCGCTGTTGCGGCTATGGCAACATCTTGGCGTCGGTGGAGCTGGCCGCCCGCGCCTCGGAGGCGAGCGATGCCTGAGCGATTCCGCGAAGATCTGTTCGAGCCCGATCGCAAGGAGCTCGCCGAGGGCCCGGCGTACCGCTTCGAGTTGGACCGCCGTGAGTGGATCGCTGTCGTGGGGGCCGGACTGCTCGTCACGGCCGCGGGCAAGGTTGTTTTCAGCCCCGGCGTCGCAGCCGCTGCGATCCCGCCTTCGACGCGGCTGCACCTGGGCGAGGACGGATCGATCACCGTCCTGACGGGCAAGGTCGAGGTCGGGCAGGGGTCGCGAACCGAGATCCTCCAGGCGGCGGCCGAAGAGCTCCGCGTCGCCCCTGAAGCGCTGCGGGTGATGCTGGCTGATACGGCGACAACGCCGGACGACGGCTCGACCGCGGGCAGCCGGACGACGCCATCTACCGTACCGGTGGTCCGGCGGGCGTGCGCTGCAGCTCGCGAGATGCTCGTGCGCGCCGCGGCGGAGGCGTGGAACCTCGATGCTTCTCAATTGCGCGTTGAATCCGGCGCCGTCGTCCACGCGGGCAAACGGCTCGCTTATGCCAACTTGGCACGATCGAAACGGCTGACCTCGGCTGACGACGATAGCGCTCCCAGGGGAGTTCGGCTCACGGAGATCGACGATTGGACTGTGTTGGGCCGGGCTCTGCTCAAGACCAAAGCGAGAGAGATCGTTACCGGCGCTCACCGCTATCCCTCGGACATCGTGCGCCCCAACATGCTCTACGGAGCAGTGCTGCGACCGCCGTCTTACGGCGCACAGCTCGAAAGCGTAGATCTCACGCCCGGCAAGGAGCTGGGCGTAGTAGCGATTCGCGATGACGGATTTGCCGGCTGTGCCGCGAAATCGTCCTTCGAAGCGCGGAACACGGTGGAGGCGATAGGCAAGACCGCAAAATGGCGGACTGCGACGCATCCGTCGAGCGAGAGTCTCGGCTCCTACTTGAAGGAACGTGCGCAGACCAGCGGCGAGGGACGTCGCGGTCCGCGCCGCCGCGAGCGCGGCGATGTCGACTCCGCGCTCGGGGCTGCTAAGACCCTCACTGCTTCCTACGAAATTCCCTACGTCCAACATGCGCCGATGGAGCCGCGTGCAGCGGTCGCCGAGTGGGATGAAAGCCGGCTGACCGTCTGGACCGGCACGCAACGCCCGTTCGGCGTTCGCGAGCAGTTGATGGAGGCTTTCCGCCTGACGGCCGAGCAGACGCGGGTGATTGTGCCCGACACCGGCGGAGGATTCGGTGGCAAGCATACGGGCGAAGTCGCCATCGAGGCTGCACGATTGGCCAAAGCGGCCGGCAAGCCGGTCTCGCTGCGCTGGACTCGCGCGGAGGAGTTCGCCTGGGCCTACTTTCGACCGGCGGCGGCTTTCGAGACGCGGGCGGGCCTCAGTGGCCAGAAGATCGTCGCCTGGGACTTCACCGCCTACAACCCGGGCACAGCGGGGATCGAGACGCCCTATGCCGTTCCAAATGCCCGCACACAGTATCTCCCGTGCGACTCGCCTCTGCGCGAAGGCTCATACAGGGGCATCGGGGCGACCGGCAATAACTTCGCCCGCGAAGTCTTCATGGACGAACTTGCCGAGGCCGCCGGCCTCGATCCGCTCGAGTTTCGGCTGGCAAATTCCAACGACGAGAGGCTGTCGAACGTCCTCCAGGCGGCGGCCGATCAAATCGGCTGGTCGCCCGGCCAGTCGCCTGGACGGAATCGCGGGACGGGCATCGCCGCGGGCTTCGAGAAAGGCTCCTACATCGCCATCTGCGCGCAGGTTCGTGTCGCGGGCGAAAGCGTCGAGGTTGAGCGGCTAGTTTCGGCGTTCGAGTGCGGAGCGATCCTGAATCCCCGCAATCTCCAGGCCCAGGTCGAGGGCTGCGTGATCCAAGGTCTGGGCGCAGCGCTGAGTGAAGAGATCCGCTTCGCTGAAGGACAGCTGCTGAACGGCTCGTTCTCGCAATACCCCGTACCGCGCTTCCGAGACGTACCGCCCATGGAAACGGTCTTGCTCGATCGGCCCGACATCGAACCCGCCGGTGCTGGCGAAACTCCAATCATCGCCGTGGCGCCGGCATTGGCGAACGCCGTATTCGCCGCGACGGGGCTACGAATGCGTTCTCTTCCTCTACGTTTGCACGCGGTTTGAGGCTCCGCAGAACGGTTGTCCTCAGTGCGTTGGGACTCTGACGGACTCACACCTTCTTGAGACGCACTCGATTCGGTCGCATCAGCTCTTGTCCCGGAGCTTCGAGGAGGGGCACCTGCAGTTCGGCAGCGCCTTTTCGGAGTGCGAGATTTCCGACCGAGCGCGGCTCGAAGTTCGTTGTGCCCGGGGTGTTCCGCACAGCGCCTTCAATCGATTCCCGGCCGCCCTCGACGGCACACCGGCTGCCCGCGTCCTGAATGTCGAAGGAATGGACGAGAGTAATTTCGCATTCCCCGGCTCAGAAGCCGACACCCAGTACGACGACGTAGTAGAAAACCAGAGAGCCGTCATTGGGCCGAGGCGGAGCGATCGACTTCTTCCCCTTTCAAGTAGACGCTTACGATTTGGCGCGTATTGGTGATGTCGTCTAGCGGATTGGCCTCGAGCACCAGGAAGTCCGCCCGCTTGCCGACTTCGAGAGTTCCAGCGTCCGCGAGGCGTAGCAAATCCGCTGAATTGCGAGTCGCGGCCTCGATGACCTGGGCCGGCGTCATGCCGGCGGCCACCATGTCTTCCATCTCGACGTGCGGTGCCCATGGCGTGTTGCCGTCGGTCCCTAGCGCGATCGTGACGCCCTCGGCGCTCAGTCTCGCTAGGTTTCTCGCCTGAATCGAAAAGGTGGCCTGCGCGTCGGCGTCTTCGACGGCCGCCGCTTGCAGCTCTTCCAACTCGTCGGGCGGAAGGGAGCCGCTCAGCCAGCTCAAGTCCGTCGCCACTCCGCGATTGGGGAGGTTTGGCACCAATACGATGCCTCCGCGCTCCTCAAACAGGTCGATGATCTCCTCGTCGACATCCGTGTCTCGCACACCGTGGGCGAGAGCGTCGATCCCGGCACGCAAGAGCCCTTTTGCGTCCTCGAGGGCAAAGATGTGGACCGTGACGCGAATGCCGTGCTCGTGGGCCTCGTTGATGATTGCTCCGTATAGCTCGGGTGACAGCTTCTTGTACTGTCCATTGCGATCGTCGACCCAGATCTTGATGATGTCGACTTTTCTTCCCGCCTGCTCCCGCACAGCCTGACGGGCTTCGTCTTCGGTGGTCACCCAGTAGGGAATTTCCGAACGCCCAGGCTCGGGCGAGGTAATCCCGACGCCGGCCGAGCGAAAGCGGGCCGCGCCAGGAATCTCTTCCGCGCGGATCGACAGGTCGCGCGTATCTCGCCCGAGGCTCATCGCAGCACCCACCCCGTACCGCGCCCTGGCGCTCAGGTCTTCGATGAGGGCGTCGCGCTCCTGGTTGAGGTGAGTGTGCGTGTCGACGATAGCGGGCATGACCGTCGTCCCGGTCAGGTCCACGCGCATCGCGCCGACCGGAGCCTCTAGCTCGGCCGCAGGGCCGACCTGGTCGAACCGGCCACCGTCGACTACGAACGCGGCGTTCTCGATCGGCGGGCTGCCGTCGCCAACGATCAGCCGCGCGCCCTCGAACACAACGGCGTTGGAGACCGGCGTCGGCGGTGACCCGCACCCATAGTTCCCGAGCAGGCCAAGCAGTAGTGAGAGCACCATCACGGCCGTGCAAAAGAATTTCGAACTTACCCCAAGCATCACGTCGTCCTCCCTCGATTCAAGCCTTGGAATGAACCGGATTTCCGCCCACAAAGATCCGCATAACGTCGATTCCCTTGACGCGGTCCGGTTCAACCTCGCGCGGGTCTTCGGCCAAGACGACAAAGTCCGTCAGGTGGGCGAACATCGAGCGCATCTTCTCCTCTTGTGCCATGGTCAGGATACCGTAGTCCTCCGGGCAAGCCTGGAATGGATTGCTCATTCGCATGTTGCGCTCCGACGCTGAGCCGGCGGCGGCGTACTTGACGGCCCCGATGCTCAGGCGGTTGTCGCCAAGACCGGTCGAGACGCCGGCTTGCTTGAGGCCGTGGAACTATCCGCTGCTGCCGGTGCGAAACAGGTACACCCGGAAGCGGAGCTCTCCGGCGGCGTTGGCGTCTTGGTAGTCGATCAAGGCTTCGCTTCCGCCGCCGGTCAGGTGTACGGATGCAACCCCGACCGCCGTCATGAACTCGGAGATCAGCTTGACCCCCGCCTGACGTTGCTCCCGGGGGCTGCCCGGGGGAGAGAGTCTTGACAACACTCTCAGCCTTGGCGGTGTCGTAGGGGTTGGCGCGACGCGATCGCCCCCGCTTCTCGATGCCGCCTGCGCCACCGATTCGCCTGCGCGTAGCTCACTCCCATCAGCTCCGCCGCTTCGCGCAGCTTCAATTCCTTCCGCTCAACCCTGCTCAGCACCTCGTGACGCTTCAACCCGATTGCGGTCAACTCTGTTCTGCGCATTCTAGCCCTCCTTTGAGAGGGCTAGCTTAGGGGCACCACTCACTTCAAAATCCTAACGAGGGCTCACTTTCAAATCGGCACAACACACCGGACACCTTTCAACCCGCCCACGCGACGAAGGGCCGGGTCCGGCGAATAGCGGGTTCAGGTCCATCCGGCCCAGCCGGACAGGTTCACTCCGTGCCAGCACCGGTGGCGCGGGCACGGTGCCCTCAGGCCGCCGAGCCCTTGCTCGGCTGGAGGACTTCGATCGTCGCCGACTCCCGCAACCGGTCCACGTAGCCCTCTAGCAGCTTGGTCCGCCGCTCATCCATGATCTCCTTCTCGAGTTCGGCTTTGACGGCACTGAACGGCCGGAAGCCGGCAGGCTTGCGGTCAAGCACCTTCGCGATGTGAAACCCGAATACGGTCTGGAAGACCCCGCTTGTTTCACCGACCTGGAGATCGAAGACTTCATTCTCGAACTCAGCGACCATCTTGCCCCGGCCAAAATACCCCAGGTCGCCTCCGCCGCCTGGGCAATCCGATTGGCTGTCGGCAAGCTCCGCGAAGGTGGACCCGTCTTGGAGCTTCGCGTACAGCCGCTCTGCCGCGTCTCGGGCTTCCTGCTGCGCCACGCCCTTCTCGACGTGCTTGACAATATGTGCTGCACGGATCATCTCTTCGGTGCGAAAGCGGTCCTTGTTGCGGCGGTAAGAGTCAGCCAGTTCCTTTTGCTTGGGGGACTTCGCCCTGGATGTCAGCTCAGCAATCAATCGGTCAACCTTCAGGCGCGACTCGACGTCAGCGCGGAGCCGGTCCGGATCTATTCCTGACTCCGCGAATTTCTGGTCTCCGCCGTGCCGCTCGATGATGTCTCGAACGCTTGTCTCAACTACATCAGGATCGAGCGGCCTGGCATCCGCGAGCGCCGCTTGCCGCAGGAGCACCTGCTCGATGACGTTCTCGCGTGCCCACTCGACCGCCGTCTCTTCCAGCGCACCCGGTCTGAACTGAGGCTGTTGACGCTGCTCTTCGGTAAGCTGCTCGAAGCGCTGGCGCATCGCTTCCGCCTCGCGGCTCAGGACAGCGTCCTCAACCTGTTCTCCGTTCACGACTAACGGCATCTCGGTCATTCTAGCGCGGCATCCGGACCGCCACCCTCAGGCCGAGACCTGCCAGCGGAACGGGCAATCCGGGAAACACTCCCGTTGTTGCTGGCACGGAGCCTGCTGCGGACGGATGGCCACCCTACCTTCAGTTCGTTGCCCGGATTCGCTTCCGCATTTGCCCGCACCTCTCAAGAGTCTTGGATTCTGAGGCGATTGATCCATTTGGGGCGGATGGATGGCCTGGCAACGTTCCGTGGGGCATTGGATGCGAGCGGGGGCCTGGCCAGGACCGTCGACCGGTTCCGGCGATTGCCATTCCAGGACTTGGTGGGCGGCTCGCTGCGCCCACCAATCACAACCCATGGCTTGTGCCACGGCATTGGAAGCTCGTGATCTCCGATTCGGGGACTGCGCGGAACCAACGGGTTGCTGGGCAAGCCGCACCTGGTTGCCGGGCTCCGGCCGCATACAGATAATGGAACATGAGGGCTGCGCTGAGGACCACCGGACTGGCCCAGGGCAGCGACTCGGAGAGAGAATCCATGGGAATTGAGACGCGCCCGCTCGAATACGGAGACGGTGACACTACGCTGCGTGGCCAGATGGCTTGGGATCCATCCGTCTCGGAGCCGTCCCCCGGCGTGCTGGTGGCGCATGCTTGGGGCGGCTGCGGATCATTCGAGTTGCAGAAAGCAATTGACCTCGCGAAGCTTGGGTATGTCGCGCTTGCCGTCGACATGTATGGAGACGGCGTCGTCGGCAGCGGCCCGGACGAAAACGCCCAGTTGATGGCCCCGCTCCTGAAAGACCGCGCAATACTGCAACGCCGGATGAACCAGGCGCTCGACGCACTGAAAGGTCTCGGTGGCGTTGACGAAGCTCGCACAGCCGCGATCGGCTATTGCTTCGGCGGGCTGTGCGTGCTCGATCTAGCCCGCACTGGCGCCGCGTTTCGGGCCGGGGTAAGCTTTCACGGCCTTCTGGGGCGGCCCGACAACCTCGACGAACGTCGAATCCTGGCGAAACTCCTAGTGCTGCATGGGTGGGACGACCCAATGGCAAAGCCGCCGGAGGTCGAAGCGATTGCGGATGAGTTGACGCGAGGTGGCGCGGACTGGCAGATCCATGCGTATGGCAATGCCAAGCATGCCTTCACTAATCCCCTCGCTAACAACCACGAGATGGGCACCGTCTATGACGCCAAAGCCGACAGGCGGTCGTGGCGCGCCATGCAAGACTTCCTTGGGGAATCGCTGACCGGGGATTAGCGCTCTCTGCGGTTCGGCGGCGGTGCTCGAACGACAGGGATCTCGGCACAAGTCGTCGGGCCGGGTCGCTTTGCTCGCGCAGGGAGACACCGAGCATGGGTGTGGCTCAGCGACGGGGGCGCAAGGGGTCGGTTGGATCCCACGCGGCCTTGTACTGCAAACCGTACCTCTGTTTCGCCTTGGCGGGATCGAATTCCGGGTTCGGGGGCGGCATCCGGGCACCAACCGAATCTCTCCATGCGGCCAGGTCGGCGCGCATTGATCGAGCCCGTTGAGGATCTGCTCCCGCCAGGTCGGTTGACTCGGCAGGATCATTGTCGAGGTTGTAGAGTTCGACATGGGAGTCCTCGAAGAACTCGAGGAGCTTCCAGGAGCCCTGCCGAATCGCGCCCATCGGGGCGGATCCGGCATTGGAATAGTGCGGGTAGTGCCAGAACAGCGCCGGCCTGTCGATCCTCCCAGTCCTCTCGAGCAGAGGTAGCAGGCTGACTCCATCGACCGTGTGTCCGGGGATGTCGGCGACACCGGCCATTTCGAGAATCGTGGGATAGAAATCCACGCTGGTGACCGGTGTGTCGTCGATCGACCCAGCTCGAATGGATTCGGGCCAGCGTACGATCAGTGGCTCCCGAATTCCGCCCTCCCAGACGAAACCCTTGCCGGATCGGAAGCCTCCATTGAACGCTCTCTGCGGCACGCCGCCGTTGTCGGAAAAGAAGAAGACGGCGGTGTTTGCATCAAGCCCGAGTTGCTTCAACTTGGCCATCAGTCGCTGGACCGAGCGGTCCACGCCCTCAACCATCGCGGCGTAAACGGCGTGATCACGGCCGCTCGGATCGTGGCGGCCGGCATAGGCATCGATCAATTCGGGCTTGGCTTGAATCGGTCCGTGAACCGAGTAATAGGACAGGTAAAGGAAGAACGGAGTGTCCCGGTTCCGCTCGATGAACCGTTCGGCGGCGTCTGTGAGCCCGTCCGTGAGATAGTCCCCTTCCCTCGCACCAGGCACGGTGATGAATCCGTGCGGGGCGAACATCGTGGAGTGGGCCCCCCAATGTCCCGACGCGAAGCTCTCGCCGAATCCACGCCGCTCCGGGCCGTAGTCGCCCCCGCCCAAGTGCCACTTCCCGACGCAGGCCGTCGTGTACCCTGCTCTGGCCAGCGGTTCGGCAAGAATCGGCTCGTCGAGCGGTAGCCCGGTCGGCAGTTCAGGCTGCAACATCTTCGCGTGAGGCAGGACATTGCCGGGCAAGTACTGGGTAACGCCCGTCCGGGCAGGCCAGCGTCCGGTCAGAATGCTTCCCCGGGTCGGCGAGCAATTCGGGGCAGCGGCATACGCGTCGGTGAAACGGATGCCCTCCGCCGCCAACCGATCAATGTTCGGGGTGCGGTGGTAGGTGTTTCCGTAGGCGCCGATGTCGGCATAGCCCATGTCGTCCAGCAGCAGGAATATGATGTTGGGGCGCTCGTCGCTAGCGGTTGCAGACTGAGCGTGCACGGGCGAGCTGGAGGCTGCCAATACCAGCACTGTGATCGACGCAAAGTAAACCGTAAGTGTCCTGAACATAGCAAGAATCTAGCACCTACTAGAGAGCATACGGCTCCGGCACCAAAGTCTGACAACAAAGGGGGATGATGTGTCCGCCGATGCGCTAGCGCAAGAGCGACATGTCAACGTCGTGGCAAGAGCCCGCGCGCGCCGGCCGGCTGCACCGTCGTAACGGGTTCCCGGAAATCGGGGGGCCTCGGGACAACCCGTCCGCTGCCATCCCGCAGGGCATTCGAGCATCCGCCGAACCGGCGGGTGCCAGACCGGCAGGCGCTGCCCTTGAACCGGCCGGCCTCGAATTGGGAGCACGTTCGAGATAACCCCTTGAATTGGGTCACCTACCAGCCAAACCTGCCTGCATGGGCGACTGCGGGGCACCCCTCGTAGGATTCCTGAACCTCCCTTCGAGTTCATTCGGCATGCCGGCGCGATGGCCCCGGCCGATCAAGGTCCAAGGTCGGACCGGCATCCACTGTCAGACAGACACAATCCTCTCGCGTCCGCCCGACCGCGCGTCGGATCGGGGTACTCCTCGACCGAGACATGTTCCGGCCAGATTCGGTGGAATCCTGTGGGCAGCCTACAGCGGGAAGCGGGGACTAACTTCCGCCGGAGCCACGCCCGGCGCCGAAATCGCCACGCCACGGGAATTGCTAGAGTGAGAGCCGTGCCGCGCACCTGCCGTGGCGTGTGCCGCAGTAGAAGATGCCATTGCTTGGCAAGAGTCTCGAACCGGCCCGCGAGAGCTCCGGCAAGTCGGCAAAGTCGGGCTACGGATTCGGGACCGCCCCCGTATTCCTCGCATCGATCTGCACGATCCTAGGAGCAATTCTCTTCCTCCGATTCGGCTACGCGGTCGGGCACGTCGGGCTGTGGGGCGCTCTAGTCATCATCATCGTCGGGCACCTCGTCACCATTCCTACTGTTCTGGCAGTGTCAGAAATCGCTACCAACCGGCGCGTGGCTGGAGGTGGCGCATACTTCATCATCAGCCGCTCGTTCGGTACCAGCATCGGCGGCACAATCGGCATCGCACTCTACATTTCCCAGGCAATCTCGATCGCCTTCTACCTAGTTGCGTTCGCCGAGGCGTTCCAACCAGCCTACGAGTGGCTCGCAGCTGCACACGAGTTGACTGTGGACCCGCGCTGGGTCAGCCTGCCGAGCACCGTCCTGCTCGCGATCCTGATGCTGACCAAGGGAGCCGACTTGGGCGTCCGTGCGCTGTGGGTGGTCAGCGTCATCCTCGGCGCGGCGATCGGCGCGTTTCTGCTGGGCGAGGGGCCCGAGTCGATCCAGCCGGACGGCCTCAACATCACGGCAAGCATTGAGAACGGCGATGGATTCGGCACAGTCTTTGCCACGTGCTTTCCGGCTTTCACAGGAATGATTGCGGGGCTCGGGCTATCAGGGGATCTTAAAGACCCTCAGAAAAGCATCCCTGTCGGGACGATCTCCGCGACATTGGCAGGCATGGTGATCTACGCCATTGTCGCCGTCAAGCTGGCGGGGAGCGCCACACCGGAAGCGCTCGCAGCGGACCAGTTCGTGATGGTGCAAATCGCGATCTGGGGACCGGCGATTTACTTCGGGCTGGGCGCGGCCGCCCTGTCCTCGGCCCTAGGCTCGATCCTCGTCGCTCCCCGGACGCTGCAGGCGCTGGCGCGCGATAACGTGCTGCCAGTGCCCCAGTTGAATCGGTTGCTAAGGCAAGGCCGGGGAGACGCCCAAGAGCCGGTATACGCGACATGGGTCTCGAGCGCTATTGCAATTGTATTCGTGTTGGCAGGCGGCATCGACTTCATCGCCCAGATACTCAGCATGTTCTTCATGGTGACTTACGGCGCACTGTGCGCGGTCTCATTCCTGGAGTACTTCGCAGGTAACCCCTCCTACCGTCCAACCTTCCGTTCCCGCTGGTATTTGTCACTACTGGGAGCGGTGATGTGCGTTCTGATGATGATCCAGATGAATGTCCTGTACGCTTTCGTCTCGTTGCTACTGATGATGACGATTTACGCGGGGCTCCGGCGCTCCCGCCGGGGCGAGCGGGATCTGACAGCGATCTTCCAAGGGACGATGTTCCAGTTGACGAGGCGGCTCCAAATCGTGCTGCAGAAGAATCGTATGGAAGGTTCGATGGGGGGCTGGCGCCCGTCGATCGTCGCCGTGACGCGGTTCGGAGAGCGCCGGCTGGGACACTTCGACCTGTTGCGATGGATCTGCCATCGGCACGGGTTCGGGCAGTTCATCCAGTTCTTTCAAGGCGAGTACTCGTTCGCTGAGGAGATCGAGGCGCGCACGCAGGTGAACGCACTGATAGAGCGAACCGAAGTGAGCGGAGCCGGCATCTTCGTCGACTCACTGATCAGCCCTTCGTTCCAGATGGCATTGGGCCAGACGCTGCAACTGCCGGGAATATCCGGGCTCCCGAACAATTGCGTCCTGCTGGAGTTCGACAAGGATCGTCCAGAAGAGATCGACGAGGTGGCACAAGGTTCCCTGCTCGTATCGGGATCGTTCTTCAACGTCCTCGTGCTGCGGTCCACGCACTACCGATTCGGCTACCGTGCATCCATTCACGTGTGGGTTACCGATGACAGTCTGGGGAACGCCGCAATGATGATGCTGCTCGCATACATCATCGTCGGGCACCCGGAATGGAGACGGGCGCAGATCCGTATGTTCGTGTGCTTCGAGTCCGGAGACGCCGAGCGCGAAGCGGACAAGCTCTCGAGATTGATGACCGAGGGAAGACTGCCAATCTCAAGGCAAAACGTGACAACAGTCGCATGTAGCGCCGGCGATTCGCTGGAACGCGAGGTGGAGCGGCGATCTGCGTCAGCTGACCTTGTGATCGCTGGCCTGGAAAGGTCCGATTTCGAACCGAACTCGGCGCCTGAGGCGCTCATGCGCTACGGCGGTGCCAACGACGTGCTCTTCGTCCATTCGAGTGAGCAGATCTCGATTACCTAACTGTCTTGGAACTCGCACCACGATGAAACACGCACGGACCCTGTGGAAATGGATCGCAGCACTGGTGTGCTTGTCAGGTCTCGCCCTCGCGCTGCTGATGGCCGAACCGCCGACGGGACCCTTCTTGGTGGTGCTGTCGGATTTTCTCGTCGCGCTCTGGAACCGGCCCTTCTTCTCGGAGGCAAGCTACGGCTCCACCTTGCTGCTGGTGCTGCAAGGAACGGTGCTGGTCGTTTTTCTGTGGTTTGCGGCCAGGTTGGTAAGCAGGTCTATCCGGGTCCGGTTCCTCGACAGGATTGACCTCGACGAAGGGCATAAGTTCGCCCTGCAGCGCATCATCGCCTATTCACTGTTCGTCTTCGGCGCACTCACCGCAGTGCATGCGATCGGATTGGACGTGGGCACCATCACCGTTTTCAGCGGCGCTCTTGGAATTGGCCTGGGACTTGGCTTCCAGACCATCGCCAAGAACTTCGCCTCGGGGTTGATCCTGCTTTTTGAGCAGCCAGTCAAGGTGGGCGACCGGGTGGAAGTGGGAGATCTTCAGGGGAACATTGTCACGATCAGGGCCCGGGCGACATGGGTTCGCACGAACGATAACGTGGTGATGATCGTCCCGAATTCGGAATTCATCGAATCGCGCGTAACGAATCTGACGCTGAACGACCGGAACGTCCGCATCAATGTGCCGCTTGGCGTGTCCTACGAAAGCGACCCAGAGCATGTCCGAGAGATCCTGCTCGAGGTCGGACAAGCCCATCCCGATGTCCTCCAAGACCCAGCACCGGACGTGATCTTCACCGGCTTCGGTGACAGTTCGCTGAACTTCGACCTCCGCGTGTGGACGACGAGGCAAGTGACGACGCCGCGAGTGATCGCCAGCGAACTGTACTTCAAGCTGTTCGCCGCGTTCAAACGAGAGGGCATTGAGATTCCATTCCCCCAACGGGACTTGCATGTGAGATCCGTCACGGACGCTCTCACAGGCCCAAGGTCCACGACTAACGCACTTGAGGCCGACCGCACCGCAGGCGGGCCTCCGGTAGTCTCGGGGCCGACCGCACCACCCGTTCCGGGATACGAATAGACTCGCCGTCGCCCGGTGGGAAGTGCGACCCTTACATTGAAGTCTCGTTCCAGTCAGATATCCATTGCGGGGTAGCGACATCTCGGTTGCAGCCGCGAAGGCACGCGGGTTTCGGCAGCAAACTCGGTGTAGAGAAGCGGCGTCCGATAGGCATCCGCGGTCTCTCGCTTTGTAGCTTTGGCAAGACGCTCCGGTGTGTCATACTCGGCGAACGGCCGCAGGGAGAGTTGTCCCGGCCGCGCGCCCAGGCTCCAGTCGCAGTGCGCACCCCCTAACGGCGCTCATTGGTGCGAGCTCTCCAGCGGATCTAGTCCGAGCGAGCAGATAATGCGAGGCTGACGCGCCTCCTGCTGGTGTCTGCTGACGATGGAGAGTCGCCCCGCCTCGCGCAACTCGATAGCCAGCGTGGACAGATCCGCGTCATTGATACCAGCGCGGAGCTGGCGACTCAAAGCGTCGCGAGCCACTGGCCTGAGCGGAAACTGCCGAATGTCGTCAATGACGCGATGCAGTTCGGGCGTGTCAAATAACGATCCACTGATGTTCTCAACGTGCTGCGCGAGTCGCTTGTAGACCTGAAAGCGGACACTCCTGCGGCTGCCCAATTGCCCGCCAACCCTCTCACCCTGCCTTGCTGCCACCTCGATGGCCTTCCTGATCAGGGAGTGATGATTCTCGCGACGCGGCAGCGCGGGTTCGTCCGGTTCGCACTCGGCCGCCCGCAAAATGTCAAACTGCGACTCGCTGACGGCATTGCCCTGGTCATCTAGCCAAACCAAGGCATCGTAGTCATCGGCCGCCCGGATGTAGGCGAGGGCACCCTCCGGATGACCTGCGTCAGCCCTGTGCGCCTTGGTCGAATAGACGACGTCAGGCAATTCGGCGATCAGTCCCTCCAGAGCCGGGTCGGCTTCGATGGCGCGCTTCCAGATCCCATAGGCCATGGAGCCAAGGTCGACATCGTCGTCAGGGTCATCCAGAATGCCAGCCTTCTCCGTGAACAGGTCTCGAACCGCCTCGGCGTTCTCGTCGTCCTCGAAGAATGATTCGTCCGTTCCGACGACCTCTGCATTCTCACGGAGCCTCTGCCGAATGCGGGATCGCAAGCGAATGATCCGGTCGACGCCTTCGGCTGGAAGGAAGGTATGGCAAAGAATCTCCTCGGATGTCTGGCCGATCCTATCAACTCGGCCCGCCCTCTGGATCAACCGCACAATTGCCCATGGCATGTCGTAGTTCACTACGAACGCGCAATCCTGGAGGTTTTGCCCTTCGCTCAAGACGTCCGTCGCTACGAGCACATCAAGCTCGTTGCCCTGCGACACGCGATCCCGGAGATTGCTTCTTGGACTGAACCGCCAGACGAGACTGGTTGGATTGTCGCTGCTGCCGGTCACGGGCTCCACTTTGGGCACCCCCGCTCGCTTCATGCGCTCTGCAAGGTAGTTGACGGTGTCGGCGAACTGACTGAAGACCAGCACCTTGTCGCCGTCATTCCGGGAGCGCACCAGGTCGAGGAGCCGCTGGAACTTGCTGTCGCTGTCCGGTCGCCATGGGCCGGACATTTCGAGGATCCGCAGGAGTTGTCGGGAGTCGGAAATAAGATCGTCGGAGAGTGCGGACCGAAAGCGGGCGGCCGAGAGCCAGCGAAAGTTCGAGTGCATCTTCGTCCTGCATGTCTCGTAGGCGCGGGCCGCTCGTTCGCGGAACGCATCTTCGCTCCAAGGGCCGCCTGTTGCCACGTCCGGCGTGTCGTGCGAATGGCCGACACCGTCAATTTCGAATACGTCGGAGTCTCCGTCGTTGAAGCGGCTGTCCAAAGCTGCGGAGTCGTTCCCGCCAAACGGAATGTCGCCGCCCACGCCTAGCGCGTGCAGGTGGATGAAATTCCGCAGGATGTGCCGCTCGATCGAGAGCAGAAACGCGTGGCCGCTGCTCTCGAGGCGTTTGAAGAGATTCGTCCGGCAGAAGCCCATCATTCTCTGGCCGGCACGGGAGAGATCGCCGATGATCCGCCTCTCGGGAGCGGTCCAGTAGTCGGTCAGCGGTTCACGAATATAGTTCCCCAGACCGTATCGCGGCAGTTCAAGGCTGTTGATGATGTCAACAACCCGATCGGAGAACAGGAGCGCATACTGGTCTTCTGGGTTGTCCGGGTCGATCGGAAAACGGACAGTTTTTGGGATCCGGACGGGAAAGAAGGATCGCGACCCATCCGGAAAGGTAAGGTAGGCCCGACCTGACGCTTTGTCGGTGTCGGTGTAGTGCCGCTGGATGAAGCTCCGCGTCCGGCGCACGAGGAACAGTCGCATCAGGTCGCGCCAGTCGTCCGCGTATTCGCTCTTCTCGAATGCGGCAAGGGTCCTGGAATGGCAGTGGTGCTTGGCGTAGAAGGAGGCTTCGTCCCTGAAGGTATGGACGAGCCGTTCGAGACGCACGCCGATATCTGCGTCTTCCGACACGAAGAGGCGCAGTTGGCTCGAAAGATCCAGGTACGTCTTGTTGTAGGGCGTCGCCGACAGCAGGATCACCTTCGCATCCACCTCCCGGATGTACTCTTGGAGAGCCTTGAATCGCTTCCCCTCCCGGTTCCGCAGGTTGTGGCTCTCGTCAATCAGGAGCAAGCGGTATGTCCCTGCGATCTTGGGTAGCTGGACGGGCGCTCTCCCCAACGAAAGCACCGTTCCCCGCAGGCCGTAGCGCTTGCGGTACTCTCTCCACATCGGGACGAGGCTCTTCGGGCAAATGATCAGGGTCTGGGTTCCGTGATCGTCTTCGAACACCTTGGCCAGGGCGGTCGCCATTAGGGTTTTGCCCAAGCCGACAACATCCCCGATGAGGACGCCACCACGCTGGTTGAGGTGGCGCGCCGCCATCTTGACGGCCTCAGCTTGGTAGTCGAAGAGGATTCCGGCTAGCTCCTGCGGCAGCTGGAATTCGTTCAGGCCCGCGCGGGCTTCGCGCGAGAGGTGATACGCGATTTTGACGTACACGTGGTACGGCGGAGGCGCCTCCTCGCGAGCCCAGCTCTCATCGATGATCTCCAGCAGTTCCTGCGAAATATCGACGCACCAGCGGTCCTGCCAGCGGTCCTCGAACCATTGGGCCAGCTGCTGGCAAGTCTGCTGGTCCAAGACATCGATGTTCAATTCTCCCTGGCCCTTGAGCCCCGTAAACGTCAGGTTGCTGCTTCCGAGGAAACCGGGGTAACCGGATCGAGTCGGTAGGTCAAATAGAGCTTGGCGTGGAGCGGATGCCTTAGAAAGAGCTTCACAACGACCTTGTTGGCCCGAAGTTGGCGGGAAAGCCGCCGGAGCCCCGCTTCGTCGTCGTTCGTCGGCGCACCGACAGTCAACTGGTCTCGAAACTCCTCTGCCAGCCGCCGCTTGAGCCGTTCGGCCGTCTGCACGTCAAGCTCATCGAATGACCCTCCGGCATGAAAGGACTGACGGAACGCTTCCTGCGGGGGTGGCTGCATCCCAACCAGAACTCGGCAGCAATTCCGTGGCCCGCCGGGCCAGGGTTCGATGACCGAATCCACAGCCCGCCAGCCTCGCAGATTGAAGTACCCGACACAGAAATCCGCCCGATGGGAGACCTTTAGCGTGTCGCGCAACACCGGTAGCAGGTTGCTCTCGATGTTGTCGAATATGCGGGGCATTCCAATGGGGCGCCTGACCCGGCGATGCGCCCTAGCCGGTGGGAGCCCAGGCGTCCGAGGCCAGTTGCAGCAACTTCGGGAAATTGTAGCCATTTCTTGCCGTTGCCCATCGGCGCGGAACGGGATCCTCCGCTTGGCACGGGGACGGAACCTCCCGGGCCGTGTTGTATCGTCCTAGCTATGGGACCAGCCTTTTCGCCGCGATCGGTACCGCAGCCGGGTGGAGCGGTTCTTCCAGGGCGCACTGTCGAGGTGTGGCTCGGTTCGCTGGCCCCGAGGCGGGATCCGCCAGGACCGGAGCTGTCAACCCTCTCCCCGGACGAATCCGCATATGCGAAGGGAATGGCGCCGGAACCCCGCCGCCGCTTCACGGCCTCCCGAATCTTGCTGAGGCGACTGATCTCGGCATACGTGGGCGACACGCCAGGTGAAATCGAGTTCTCCTACGGGTCAGATGGAAAGCCCGCCCTCGGTGGCAGGCATGCGGGCTCGCTCCTGCATTTCAATCTGTCTCACTCACGGGACCGGATGCTGTTCGCGATCGGCCGGACACCTCTAGGCATTGACCTGGAGACGCCACGAAGGCTTCGAAATTTCGGGGCTGTAGCGGAACGGTTCTTCGCGCAAGGCGAAGTCTGCGCCCTAGGGAAGCTCCCGGCTGCCCAGCGCCAAGCGGCGTTCTTCGCGTGCTGGACTCGCAAGGAGGCTTATGTGAAGGCGATCGGCCACGGCATTTCGAACCGCTTCAAGACCTTCGAGGTTGTCTTCTCGCCGGGATTGAAACCTGCTGTGCTTGCCACTGACGGGAGGCCGGATCCGCACTATAGCGTGCTTCACCTCGAGCCGGAGCCTGGGCTGGTAGGCGCCCTGGTCGTCACAGGCAGTGCTGAGACGCTGAACTACTGGTCAATTCGATAACCAGAACCACCGCTCTGGAATCACCCCTCATGGTACAGGTCCAGGTAGGCGAACGGAGCCTCGAATTCGTTCGCCGGCGGCTCGCACGGGAATCGATCACAGGCCGAGCAGCGAACCGCGCGCTCAGCTCGCTTCTAGATCGCCAGGGCCTTGCCGACCGGGTCAGAGTCCGAGTTCCTCGATGAACTTGGTGTCGTACCGTCCCGCGACGAAGGCGGGCTCGTTTAGAATCCGCTGGTGCAGTGGTATGGATGTCTTGATTCCATCAAGCACGTACATCGACAACGCCCGCTGCATTCGCTGGATCGCTTCCTCGCGGTTTCTTCCGTGGGCAATCACCTTGGCCACCAGCGAATCGTAGTGGGGCAGCACGCTACCTCCCGAGTACGCGGCGCTGTCCACACGGATACCCGGCCCTCCCGGCGCCGCGTACCTGCCGATTCGGCCGGCGCAAGGCCGGAATGTCACCGGATCCTCAGCGTTGACGCGACACTCAATCGCGTGGCCTCTCACTTCCGGAGGTCCCGGCAAGACCTCGCTCAGCGGTTCTCCGGCCGCAAGCCGTAACTGGCTCCTCACTAAGTCGATACCGGAAACCGCTTCGGTAACCGGGTGCTCGACCTGGATGCGAGCATTCAGCTCAATGAAGTGCAACTGGCCATCCTCGTCCATCAAGAACTCAACGGTCCCGGCGTTTGAGTACTGGATCTCTCCGAGCGCTCTCGAGAGGATCTCGCCCATCTGTTCGCGCAGGTCCGCGCTGAACCCGTTCGCCGGCGCCTCTTCGATCAACTTCTGGTGGCGGCGCTGGATCGAGCACTCGCGCTCGCCCAGGGAGACGACATTGCCCTGATCATCGCCAAGCACTTGAAATTCGATGTGCCGGGGCCGCTCAACATACTTTTCCAAGTACACTTCGCCGCAGCCGAATGCCGCTTCGGCTTCCGAACGGGCCTGATCAAATCCAGTTTCCAGATTCTTTGCCTCGCGCACGATGCGCATTCCTCGGCCACCGCCGCCGCGCGAGGCCTTGAGTATCACCGGAAAACCGGTCTCGGCTGCCCACGAGCGGACTTCGTCAATGGTTTGCAACGGCTCATCGGCACCCGGCAAGACCGGAATGCCTGCATTCTTGGCTGCCCTCCGTGCCTGGGCCTTGTCGCCCATCAAGCGGATCGCTTCCGGGCTAGGACCGATGAAACGGATTCCGCAGTCCCTGCAAATCTCGGCGAAACCCGGATCCTCGGCGAGAAAACCGTAGCCCGGATGGATTGCATCGACATTGGCGATTTCCGCCGCGCTGATGATGGCAGGCACATTCAAGTAGCTGCTGGAACTCTTCGCCGCGCCGATGCAGATGGCCTCGTCGGCATGGGCGACGTGAAGCGAGTCCCGGTCTGCTGTCGAGTAGACCGCAACTGTCCGTACTCCCAGATCGCGGCAAGCCGCGATCACCCGCAGCGCGATCTCTCCACGGTTCGCGACAAGAACCTTCTCGAACATGCCCGGCAGAGCCCTAGTCGGCCGTGATCCTGAAGAGCGGCTGCTCGAACTCGACGCCTTGGGCGTTTTCGACCAGCCTCTCGGCCACGACGCCGTCGTACTCGGATTCGATCTCGTTCATCAGCTTCATCGCCTCGATGATGCAGATCACCTGCCCTTTTCGCACCCGGTCGCCGATCCCTACGAACGGCGGCGATTCGGGGGACGCGGCCACGTAGAACGTGCCGACCATCGGCGACCGCACTGTCTGACCCGCTTCTTGGGCGGGTACACCAGCGGCAGCTTCGCCCGCGTCGGCCGCAGCGACTGGACCAGCCGGTACCGCCACGACCGGCGCCCCTTTGCGGGCAACCCGGATGCGGAGGCCCCCCGCCTCGTACTCGATCTCGGTCAAGCGCTGCTCGTCGAGAATTCTGGCCAGTTCCTCGACTTCCTTTTTGTACCTGATGGGATTGGCCATGAATCTATCTTCCCGATCCTTCCAGCACTCGGAGCTCCCGCGGAGTCTTGGTCAGCACCTCGCAGCCGGTCTCGGTGACCACTACTACATCCTCGATCCGGACACCCGCAAAACCCTCCATGTACACACCCGGCTCGACCGTGAGGACCATGCCGGGTTCAAGGCGTTGCCGCTGTCTAGGGCCGACGCGGGGCCCCTCGTGAATCTCCAGCCCCAGCCCATGGCCCGTCGAGTGCGAGAACTTCGAATCGAGCCTTATGCCTCCAACAGTCGTCATTCTCAACACCTGCCGGACCCGATTGTCGACGGTGCGACACTCCACGCCTGGACGGATCGCATCAATTGCGGCAGCTTGGGCTTGCAAGACGGCGTGGAACAGCTTCTTTTGCGTTTCGTCCGGATGGCCGAGAGCGATCATCCGGGTCATGTCGCTGCAATAGCCGTCAAGTATAGCACCTTGGTCGACAACGACGAGGGACTTCTGCAGGAGCTGTTCGGCACGTGGCTCGGCGTGCGGCAGGGCTGCGTGCGTCCCGCTGGCGACGATAGTCGGAAAGGCTGCTCCCTCGGCGCCCAGCTTGCGCATTGCGAATTCCATCTCCGCAGCAACGTCAGATTCAGTCCATCCCGGCCCGACGCGGGCGCAAACATCTTCGAATGCCTTGGAATTCAATTCGACAGACCGGCGAATGGCTTCGATTTCAGCGGCGCTCTTCCGCATTCGCAGCGTCTCGACTGCCGATCGCAACGCTTCGAGCTGGCAATTCTTCAAGCTGCCGGCGAGAAACGCATAGGTGTCGTAGTCCAGCCGGTTGGCTTCGAACGCCAGGCGTCGCAGGCGCAGCGCGCCCGCTCGCCCTACCAAGGCGGGCCGCGAGTCCCCCCTGGAGATTTCGACGTGGATCCCTCTTGTTTGCTCGCTCGCCTGCAACCGGTAGCGGCCGTCGGTAAACAGCGTGGTCTCCTCCGGCGTGACCAGCAGATGACCGGTGCTCCCGGTAAAGCCGGTTAGGTAGCGGATGTTCGGGAGCGCCGAAACATACATCGCCCGGCCGCGCAAGCGGCGGCGCAAGCGAGCCAATCGGTCCGTGTGGTCGTGCATTGAGTAGTGGGGTCCTCCGCAGCCCGTCGGTGGTGTCAGGGGTCGGTGCCGGATTCAAGGCTCCGGACCCAGCCCCGTGTCCGAAACGGCCCTTCCGCCCATGATACGGAAGAGGGCGAACTCACCAAAAGATCCGTAGTTTGGCACTGGCCGTCAGCGGTTGGATGACTCTGGTGCCAACGAACACGGACTGAAAACTATAGAGTCCTTTTCGATTCGTGAGATTCGAGACCTGGAATGCGACTTCCCATGCCCGCCGGTCGCCCCGGTAGTGCTCGTATCCAAGCGAGGCGTCGATGATCGTGCGCGGGCGGATTCGAGGAGGATCCCCGTGCAGATCGACGTAAGGGAGCTGGTCGTAGTAGTCAGGGTCCGCAGCAACCTCAGCTGGATCGGACGGGTTCGGGACCAAGCCGCTGTCGTAGCGAACCTGCCAGCTGGACCACCAACGCTTTGCCGGTCTGCAGATCAGGCTGCCAGTCACTCCGAGCGCCTGGTCATGGTCGATGACGAACGGCCCATCCGTCAGCGAATCCAGCGCCGCGGATCCCAGAAACAGCCCGCCCGTGAACGGGGGCGTCACAATCGCCCTGAAATGGGTGAGGCTGAACGAGCCCGAGACCCTCCGCGCCATGGGCACGACCAACCGAGTCTCGAATCCGTTCACGCGCGAAAATGCCAGCGACGTCGGGAAGATGATCCCGGTGTTGAGAAAGTTGTCATTGTCCTGGGGATTCGAAGAGTCCTTGTGATAGAAAGCGAGGTCCAGCGAGGCGTGCCCCGCAAGGTCCTGCTGGATGCCAGCCTCGTACACGTTCTGGCGCTGGGGCTCGATCGGGATCACGCCGCCATTGAAGGTGCGCCGGACATCCGGCGGGGCCAGCAGCGCCGATTCCATCGAATTGGCGAGCAAGAGGTTTTCGTTGGGCGGCGTCTGGAAGTTGCGGTTGTAGGAAGCCCGAAAGACCGTGCCGCTCGACTTGAGGTGGTACGCGAACCCGATCCTGGGCTGGAGCTGCGCTGCACGCACCACCATCGAATAGCGGTCATACCGGAGTCCGAGATCGATCACGAACCGACGCCAGTTCACGCGGTCTCGAAGAAACACGGTGAACAGTTGCCCGGAGCCGCGCTCGCTGAAGCGGAATCGCGCCCCGCCCCGCGACAGATCGAACGGCACAAGATTGGGATTGAAGTCTGGCCTGGCAGGGTCGTTGAGCAGCGGATCGGTCAGACCGAACACAAAGTCCTCGCCGACAGGAAAATGCTGGCCGTCGATACCGACTTGGATCGCTTGGGCTCCGTGCTGCCAGTCGAGACGGTTGAAGGTCGCCAGCGTCGCCAGCGTGCGCGTCAGTTCCGCAGTCACGGGAGTGTCGCCCGGACTTGGCAGCAGCCGTGCGGACGTGCCGCGGTACGAGGTGGTGGAATCGAAAGTCGCAAATGGTGACAGCGCACGCACGTAGCCCAGCCCGAACGACAGATCGTCGAGCGACCGGCGTTGGGCCTGCCCGTTTGCATGCTGACTGCGCAAGTTCGCCAGCTGAAACGAAGACTGCCCTGCCATTCCGCTGAAGCGGAACAGTTCCCGATCAGATCGCTGCCAGTCCACCCGAAACGATCCACGCTGGGCATTGCCGCCATTGTGCAGGTTGTCGAACGAGGGGGAATCCAGAAAGCGGTTGCTCTTGATGTTGGAAACTGACCCAAACCAAGCGAGGCTTCCGCGCGTGCCTCCGGCTCGGGCCGCCTGGGTCACGGTGTCGAATCCACCGCCGCCCAGTTCAATTTCGCCGAACGTCCGACCGCCTCCGTCGAATCCGGACCGGGTTGTGATATTGGCAACGGCGGAAACCTTGGCACCGTACTCCGGAGGCACGTTTCCAGTGAACAGTTCCAGGCTCTGCACGAGGCCCGGGTCGATCGAAGTTGCAAACTGCCCGGAGAATTGATCGCTGATCGGCATGCCATCGATCACGTAAGTCATCTGGTTGTGGGCTCCGCGCGGATGGATTGTGCCATTCGCATTCGCAGCGAATCCTGGAAAGCCAAGCAAGACCGCCTCCAGTCCCCGGGCCCCCGGCGCGATCGGCAGTTTCTCGATGATGCGCTGGCTCAGCTGTGCTCTCGTTCCCGTAGCTTGGGTGTCGAGCAGATCAAGCCGCTCATGAGCGTTCACCAGCACCGATTCCACACTCACACTGATCTCCAAGGCGATCTCAAGCGGCACGGTCACGCTCGATCTGAGGTCAATTGATCGGAACGCAGGACGGAATCCGTCTCGCTCCACCCGCAGGACGTATCCCTGGAACGGGAGGTTCCCGAACGAGAACTGGCCCCGCCCGTCGGTTGCGAGTTCACGCTCGAAGCCCGAGAGAGCATGGGTCACCCACACCGAGGCTCCGGCAACAGCGGCCTGCTGCGCATCGACGACGGTACCTTCCAGCGTCGCGGCCGACTGGGACTGGGCTGAATTCCAGGCAATCAGAAGTACCAGCGGTAGCAAGGCACGCGTTTGCGGCATCGTACAAAGATGATTTAGGGCAGCCTAAATCTGTTTTATACTCTAACTAATAAAAATACTCTATGCAACTAAGGAGAACATGGACCCTACGGCTCAGGAGTTTCGGAGGCCGCGACGGGTCGCCGCGCGCCCTACCTGGGTCGCAAGGAGGAAAGGAAACTCCTGTTTTCCCAAGGATCTACGAGATGCAGGCAGGAAGGCATCCAACCGACGGACAGAGATCTTGCAGAGCATCTGGCAAACCCTTGCAACTTGTTCGTTCCAGACGAGTTCATGACGGCGTCTGTTCATGTGGCGACCCGCCTTGGAAAGTGCACAGATGCGGATCCACACGGAGTCGAGCAGCACGTCATGTAGGTTCCGGAGAGGCATTCCGTACCTTGTGAGACTTACGCGGCATAGCGAACACGCCGGGATTCGTTACCTAGGTGTCGCTGTCTCGCAACACGTTGCCGATGTGCGGACTAGTCGTCGGTGAACCCTGAGCACCAGCATCCGGCCTATGCCCGGGCGGCCCTCTGCATTGCGCCGCGATTGCCTTCCACTATTCCCCAAGTCGTGGTCTGGCTAGTCCGGTCGGCCGCTAGCTCCTCGCGACGAAGCAGAATCGCTCTCAGGACTTGCGACACTCCCGACTGTGCGAGGATCGGCTCCTGTCGTGACCGCAGGGGATGCTCCCCGTGGAGTTGCCTTGTAGACTCGCTTCGTCGTCTTTATCAGTGTCAAGTGTCAATGGCAACCAAAAATTGCGCACATCTGAGGGGGGCCGCTACGGGTCTCGCTGTCCACCCCCAACCGTTTCGGTAATCTGCTCTCCGGCTCGTATGCGCTCGCCACCCTCGACAGGCTGGCTCCGAGGTTGCGCTATTGGACCATATATGGTCTGATGAGGTCATGAACGAGACAGCGAAGGTGTCGGAACTGAAGGCGAAGCTGAGCGGATACCTCGCGCAAGTGCGCAACGGAGGGACGGTTACGGTGTGTGACCGCAAGACACCAATCGCTCGCCTTGTGCCTGTTGACCCTCATGCTGGAGGAGTTCAAGTGCGGGAGGCGACCGATACCGAATGCCTGCCGGTTGGGCGGCGCATTCGGCTGAAGAAACCGATCGACGTCGTTGCGCTGCTGCGTGCTGATCGGGCCGATCGGTGACGATCTATCTCGATACCAGCGCGGTACTTCGCGCGTTGCTTGGCGACGGGGACCCCATGCTGGAATGGGGCAGGTGGGATCGCGCGTATTCGAGCGAGTTGATGGGCGTTGAGGCACGGCGCGCAATCGACCGTCTGCGTCTGGACCGCGCACTTGATGATGATGGGCTGGCGAGTGCTCACCAGGCGCTCGCGGCGACCGAGCGCGCCATCGGGCTCATTCGCTTGACCCCTGAGGTTCTGCGCAGAGCAGGGCAACCAATGCCGACCCTCGTTAAGACGCTCGATGCGGTCCATCTGGCTAGCGCCCAGCTTTTCGCGGAACACCGCAAGACGGGTCTCCTGTTCGGCACGCATGATCGGCGCCAAGCTACGGCGGCCCGTGCGCTCGGTTTCGAGGTGGTTGGGGTATCCACTCGGGCTTGACGCGCTCTCCCCGGTATCGAGAGGCCCTGGCCTACTGTTTGTGCGATGATTCCGTACCGCGGAGGACGCCCATGGTAGATGACCCGTCAGCGCCGTAATGGTCGCGAGCAGCAGATCACCCGTTCCTACCTCGGCGCCTAGTCCGACTGGGCCCCGAAGAATGTCGAGCCCTCAAGCCAATTTCGGGCACCAAAGCCACCGATGTGACTTTCACTACGCATCGTCCGAGCACGAGTCCGCCGTCTTGCGATCATCTGGATCCACGAGTTTGTTGCCCAGTGATCCAGTCTGGTCCGGACTGTGGATGTCACCAGCGGATCGGTGATTGCCTACTCCGCATCGAGCCGTCTTGGTGCGGACGCGATGCAGGCCCGGTTCGGTGTCCACGGTGTGCTCGCGAGACACCTCCAGCCCGACAGATTGCGACGGACCGTGGCCCGATTGTCGTGATATTCGTGCGCCGCCAGATAGCAAGGGTGGGCAAAGCCTTGCTCGGCCCCGACTGCGTCCAAGGCGGCATTCGGCCCAGCCGACAAGCACCTCGCGGGCGCTTGCAATACTATTCGCTCATGGGTTTACGGGATGGGGCCGCGGCGTGGGAATCGAACTCACGAATAAGGGTAATGGAGTCCTCTTCGCGCTGGCTACGGCGCGCCTCCACTATCGGACTCGATGGTGCCGCAAACGACCGCGTCGCAGCATTACTCGCTTCCTCGTAAGCGTTCCTCCAGATTCTGGGATGCGTCCCGTTCACAGGCGGACCAGTCAGGGCGGCTACGGGTGCGCGTCACGGTTGGATGCGTCATCAGGCCGACAACCGGCCGTTACCTGGATCTCGCTCGCAACCCAACCTCTCCAGCCGAAGACGGAAACAGCGAAGCGCGCCCCTCCGGCATCGCATCCAGAAGGAAGCCAGCAAACCCCACCGGGCGCGGGCAACGTTCTTAAATGGACCGCATCAACTTGCCGGGCTTGAAGCGAACCGTGTACCCGCTTGGGATCTCGACGACCTCGCCGGTCCTAGGATTGCGGCCGATGCCCGTCTTGCGCGGGCGCACCTCGAAAACGCCAAACCCGCGCAATTCGATCCGCTCGCCTCGTGCCAGCGCGGATTTCATCGATCTCAAGATCGTCTCAACAACAATCTGAGACTGGGACCGGCTGAGGCCGGAGCGATTGATTACGCGGCTGACAAGGTCTTGCTTGATCATTCAAAATGTCCTACGGAACTAACCAGCACTTTAATGTAAAGCGATTGTACTAGCCCTGTCAAGGTGTCTAGCCGGCCTACCGTGGAAAAGCCTAGATTTCCAGTTCCCGGCAAGGGTCAAATGTCCGGTTCTGGGGTGGCGAACCGGACAGAGGTGGTCGGCCTCTCCATGCCGCTGGCTCAGCGACTTGCCGAGATCAGAACGGGTGCTGCTCCGCTGGGCACTCCGATCTGGGCGACAATGCGAATCCGGACTTTGAAGTTCGTGGTTGGCTGGGAGCGAGGCCGCGTCCGCTCTCCGTTGTCGGCTTCCGATGCCGGTCTGTCGACCCGCGCTTGCACGATGTTCGACAATGGAGCGATGATTCGGGCTTTGCTCCTCTGGTCTCTGGCAATCCTGCCCGCGCTGCCTGCCGCGGAGGTCCTGCTGGAACGCACCGGCGATCAGATTGCCGTCTCGATCGACGGCCAGCCGTTCACAGCATTCTACTTCGGCACGGAAGCGACCAAGCCGTACCTACATCCGTTGCGGACAGCCGACGGCACGATGGTCACGCGCGGCTATCCAATGGAGGAGATCGCCGGCGAACAGCGGGACCACCCCCATCATCGCGGTGTCTGGTTCAGCCACGGCGCAGTCAACGGAGTCGACTTTTGGGCCAACGAAGAGAGCCAGCGATCCCGTGGGGACAAGGGCACGATCGAGTTCAACGAGATTGACGCGGTCCAGTCCGGCGATGAGAAGGGACTAATCGAGGCCAGCTTTAGCTGGAAGGCTCCCGGCGGGGATCTCCTCTTGACAGAGCGGCGCACGATGGCTTTTCAGCGAGAGGGCGAGGACAACATCGTGGACTTCGATATCGTCTTGGTGGCGGAAACCGATCCGGTGCTATTTGGCGATACGAAGGAAGGCACCTTCGCGGTTCGGCTGGCAACTGAACTCGAGGAACAGCACATGCGCGCCAAAGGCATTCCCCGCACTGGCAGGATCGTAAACGCGGAAGGGCACGAGACAGAAGCGAACGCGTGGGGCAAGCGATCAGCATGGGTTGACTACTCCGGGAGCATTTCGGGCGAGCCAATGGGGGTGGCGATATTCGACCATCCGGGCAATCCGAAGCATCCCAGTTACTGGCACGTTCGGGGATACGGGCTGTTCGCGGCCAACATCTTCGGTGAGCACGATTTCCACGCCGACGAGAGCCGAGACGGGAGCATCACGTTGGCGAAGGGCGAAGAACTTCGCTTCCGCTATCGCGTCATCGTCCACAAGGGCGGGACAGCTGATACAGACCTGCAGTCGAGATTCGAAGCGTGGGGTAGCTCTGGCAGCCGGTAGGGCTGACGCTTGCGCTCTCCGGAAATTGCGATGCGGTACTCCAGAACCCGCTTTGAGACATGGGTTGACGAGGCTTGGGACAGCATCCCTGAGTCCATTCGCAGGGAATTCTCGAATCTCGTGATCGTTGTGGAGGACGAGCCGAGCCACGAGCAACTGGACGCGGCGGGCGTTCCTCCAGGGGGGACGCTGCTGGGCCTGTACGAGGGAGTGCCGCTAGACAAGCGCGGCTGGTACTACCAGATGGCACTGCCGGATCGCATCACGATCTTCCAGCGCCCATTGGAACAATGCGCGGAAGGCGATCTGCGACAGGCCATCTACGAGACTCTGTGGCACGAACTTGCGCACCACTTGGGCATGGACGAAAGCCAAGTCAGGGCGGCGGAAAACCGCAAGTTCGGCTGATCGGGGTCGCAACGGGCCGGCTTGCGGCGCGCCCCTCATAGGCCGGGCGCGCGTATGCCCCTCCCGAGACTCGGCCCTGTACAATGGCGAACTGCCGAGGGACTTACCTGCATCCATGAATTTCAATTTCTCCCGAAAGGTCCAAGACCTCCGTGCGACGCTGCTCGCTTTCATGGACGAGCACATTTACCCCAACGAGGCGCTGTTCCGGCAGCAGGTTTCCGAAGGCGACCGCTGGGCGCATCCTCCGATACTGGAGGAACTCAAGTCAAAGGCTCGGTCCCAAGACCTCTGGAACTTATTCCTCCCCAGCAGCGAGTACGGAGCCGGCCTGACGAACCTCGAGTACGCCCCCCTGTGCGAGATCATGGGCCGCTCTCCCATGGCTTCGGAGGTATTCAACTGCTCCGCTCCAGACACCGGCAACATGGAGGTGCTCGTGCGGTACGGCACGGACGAGCAGAAGGAGCAGTGGCTGAAGCCCCTCCTGGCTGGCGAAATCCGCTCGTGCTTCTCGATGACCGAGCCGGATGTAGCATCGAGCGATGCCACAAACATCCGTTCCCGGATTGAGCGGGACGGTGAAGAATACGTTGTCAACGGGCGCAAGTGGTGGTCGTCCGGAGCCGGTGAGAGACGCTGCAAGCTTTCGATCTTCATGGGCAAGACCAACCCGGATGCACCGAAATACACGCAGCAGGCGATGATCTTGGTGCCGCTCGACGCCCCGGGCGTTACGATCGAGCGCCTACTGCCCGTATTCGGCTATGACCATGCCCCGCACGGCCATGCGCAAATCACCTTCGAGAATGTGCGCGTGCCCGCCTCGAACATACTGCTCGGCGAGGGACGGGGCTTCGAAATCGCCCAAGGCCGTCTCGGACCGGGCCGGATCCACCACTGCATGCGATCGATCGGAATCGCGGAACGCGCGCTCGAAGCGATGTGCCGCAGGGCCAAGAGCCGGGTTGCGTTCGGGAAGACGCTGGCAGAGCACGGTGCGCTGCGCAAGGACATCGCCGACTCACGCATGGAGATCGAGCAACTCCGGCTGCTGGTGTTCAAGGCCGCTTACATGATGGACACCGTCGGCAACAAGGTCGCGCGGCAAGAGATTGCGCAGATCAAGGTTATCGCCCCGAATGTCGCGTTGCGCGTACTCGACCGCGCAATCCAAGCTCACGGGGCGATGGGGGTCTGCGAGGACTCGTTCATGGCAAGCGCGTGGGCAAGCCAGCGAACGTTGCGTCTGGCAGACGGACCGGACGAAGTCCACCGCGAGGCGATCGCCAAGCTCGAGTTGCGCAAGTACGACTGATTGGAAGCGGCTCCGCTGCCTCGTCGCGTTCGAACTTCGCAAGCCCCGAACGGCCGGGCACGGACTGGAGCCAGTCTACTGGAGCGACTGACCTTCGGTTAGCTGGATCTCGCGATTGATCTCCAGCCCGCCGAAGACCTCGACAGATCCTCCCGGCCAGCGGACCTCCAGTAAGTCGACCCCGGCATCCTGGCCTAGACCGAAGGTCGCCACCGTCTCGCTTTGCGAGCAGTAACTCGAACCGCCGCGGACAATCTGGACCTGGGTTCCCGAAGCGCTGGTCAGGGCGATTTGTGTTCCCAAGCCGCTGCGGTTCGATTGGGTTCCTTGCAGACGCACCCTCAAATAGTTGTTGGCGTTGCCGCCGTCGTTGCGCAGCAGCTTGGCAGGCCCATCGTTCGTTGTGATTAGGACATCCAAGTCCCCGTCGGCGTCGTAATCGGCGTAGGCCGCGCCCCGACCGACCAACGCCTCGGAGAAGTCGCTGCCGACGTCGCCGGATGCAAGCCCGAACCGGCCCGTTCCGTCGTTGCGAAACAACTGTGGCTCCTGCGCGAACTTGACAGCCGGCTGCACAATCTCGATTTCCTCGTCAAGGTGCCCATTGGCGCAGAATATGTCGGCGTAGCCGTCGAGGTCGTAGTCGAAGAAGAAGGCTCCAAATGTCAGGGACAGCAGGCTGTCGCGGCCGATTTCGCTAGTCGGAGCCTCGTCGACAAAAAGCCCGTTGCCCTCGTTATGGAAGAGGTTCAGCATCTCGTTAGCGAAGTTCCCCACCAGCAGGTGCGGTCGTCCCGTCCGGTCGTAGTCAGCCGCATCGACTCCCATCGCGCCGCGTGCCTTGCCGTCCTCGGCGTAAGCGATTCCAGCCGAGACGCCATGCTCGCTGAACGTGCCATCGCCTTCGTTGCGGTACAGCTTGTTCGGCTGGGTGTCGTTGGCCTGGAAGATGTCGGGCAGCCCGTCCGAATCGTAGTCGAAGATGGCAATGCCGAGCGCCTTGGCCGTCGGGTCGGCGACCCCGGCGGCTTCGCCGACATCTTCGAATGTTCCGTCACCGCGATTCCGGTACAGAGCGGAGGGCTGACCGAAGTAAGACTCCGGGGTGCAGTACGTCTTGGTCGAACCATCCATCGAGCACCACAAGTCCCCCTCGGCGGTCCACTGGACGTAATTCGCTACGAACAGGTCAAGATGGCCGTCAACGTCGTAGTCGACCCACGCCGCGCTGGTCCCAAACCGCGCGTTGTCAATGCCCGCTGCCCTCGTAACGTCCTCGAACATGCCGTCGCCGCGGTTGCGGAAGAGCCGGTCACCGTCCAGCACCGTGACGTACAGGTCCTGGAAACCATCGTTGTCGTAGTCGGCGGCAGCAACGCCCAGACCGTACATCGGGCCCGCCAAGCCCGCTTGCTCCGTGACGTCCGAGAACCGTCCTGCGCCCTCGTTGCGATAGAGCTTGGAGGTGACGTTGCTGGCGTCCCCGGTCCAAGGCCGCGAGTTCACCAGGAATATGTCAGGCCGCCCGTCGTCGTTGTAGTCGAAGAACGCGCAGCCTGAACCGAGCGTCTCCGGCAAGTACTTCCTGCCTGATCGCCCGTTGTGGTGGACAAACTCGATCCCCGCCTCGGCGGTCACGTCGGTGAAGGTTACGGGGACTCGCGTCGGTACCGGCAACTCCGGATCCGATTCGCCGCCAGACGGGCCGCAGGCGACCGCGGCGCAAACGGCGAGCGGGATGGCGAGTCTAGAGCGGTACGGATACATGCTCGTGAATGGGCTGGCGCTCGTTGTTGTCCTCGGGACTGGAACGGCGCAATTCGGCGGTGCGGGTCTGAGACGACTCGTCGGCCTTGTACCTCAGGAACAGCGCCTCCTCCCGTTGCGCCGCCTCCGTGTCTCCCAGGCCGCGGAAACATCGCATCTTGGTGTAGTGCATCTGGAGGTCTTCGGGATCAATGCGCGCGACGCGGTCGAGCACCGCAACCGCCTGCTCGTATTCGCGCTGCAAGAACAGGATGTTCGCGATCTCGTTCAGCACGACGCGATCCCGCGGGAACTGACGCGAGGCCGTTCGGAGATCATCGAGAGCTTGGTCGTAGTCGCCTGCTGAGCGGTGCGCGAGGGCGCGGAAATAGAGCGCTCGTGGCAAGTCCGGCGACAGCTCCAGTGCCTTTTCCAGAAACGGCTCCGCATCAGCCGTCCTCCCTTCCTCGACCATGGACCGGGCCGTGTTCAGCCAGCCGTCGGGATTGTCGGGGTCAGCCTCTACGGCGCGTCTGAAGGCGTGCTCTGCGCCCTTGAGGTCCCCTTGCAGCAACAGCCCGATACCGTAGTCGTTCCAGCGTTCCCAGTCCGATCTCTCAACGCTAGGCGACCATTCTTCCGACCGGGCGCCGATGCGCAGCTGGGTTTGCGCAGAGGCGAGCTCGGTGATTGGCAGGACCGGGATTCGATTTTTGATGCCACCGGCCACGTCAGCGGGAATATCCTTCGGATCGAACGAAAACTCCCGGTCGTCGAATCCATCGCCAAACTCTCCCTCGCCAGCCTGTCCCGCGTAGGAGAACGCGGTATAGGCGTGCGAGAACTTACGGTGGTTCACCTTGGCGCGCAATGTGAAGGGGCCGGCAGCGCCTTGAGGAACCGGAACGCGGTAGCGCACAATGTCGGCCGCGCCGGGCGGGATCAAGCGCGCGTAGACCAACCCACGCATGTGGAACGCGTTCCGCTTGTCGATGGGGTTGCCGTGGCCGTCAACCTGCAGGGTGCGGTAGAAGTGGGCTCCCGGATCAACGGGCCCGGCGCCATCGCCGGCGACGCGCCCGCTCCAGAAGATTCTCTCGCCAGACGCGTCAAACACCTCGAATTCCACCCACACATCGAAGGCGTCAACGGTTCCGCTGGGAAAGAAATGCCCCACCTTGCGGGTGCGCACGACAACATCGACTCGCAGGGTCTCGCCGGGCTCAGCCACTGGCCCGGTCCGGTCGATCGGAGCGGCGAGGCTGCCAACGTCCCGCAGCAGGACCGGCCCGCGCCGCGAACCGGCTTCTTCGCCCACCGCAAAACCGGTGGCTGCGGCGATCTGCCCGTCCTGGCGCAGCATCTGCGGCCCCGTGCTCTCCTCAATCGCCTGCGAAACGGCGAAAACATCCACCGAAATGATGCCGTCCTGCAAGAACCGCTGGACCTCCTCGAGCTGCCTGGCGTCCTCGTTGACATAGGGGACGGCGGTATTGGCCGCCGCGAAACGATGCGACCGCACCATGCCGTCGCGATTGCCCGGATCATCCGAAGGAACTAGCGGCATGTGGCAGTCCGCGCAATCCTGGGGCTTCTCCGGGTAGTAAAAGGACCTGGCGCCCTGGCCCGACACTCCGCTGGCCTGCCAGCTGTCATACGAATTGAAGCCGCGAACCCAGCGGTAGCTGTTGACAGGCACATCGAGGTGAACCTTGTGGCACGAAGAGCAGAATTCGGCACCGTCCTCGCGCATGAAGGGCTTCAGGAACGCACGGCGATGGGCGGCTGGCGCGGTGCGGGTAACGTACTTGTGGACCATTCGCACCAAGCCCAGATCGCTGGAGGCGAGGTGGTGCAACGGCGGGTACTCGATCACGAATCCGCCGTTGCCCATCGTGTCCGGAACGTGCACGATCGAATGGCACGAAACGCAGCCGAGACCGGCATGCGCCTCGGGGGTGTCCAACTGGCCCTTCACGGGATCGTCGAACATCCCATTGAACAGCATGGCGTGGTCATGACAGCCCGCGCACCACTTGGATGCCTCCACGCCGGCGGTCTCCTGCATGTACTCGATCGACTTCCGATAGAACTGGTTGTTGAACGAGGAGAACCTGTGCATCGAGGACTGCCACTGCTCGTAGACATCCTTGTGGCACTCCCCGCAGGAAGCCGATTCCAGGAAGAAGTCGGAAGGTATCTTCCCTCCGGCCAAGGTCTGCGAGGCTGAGGGAAAGAACGGACTGTCGCTGCCCCCTCCCTCGTACTCCATCGACAGGGGCGCGTCGACCGGGTTCAGGATGCGCTCCGATTCGGGCGGAAGCCACCTGTCACGAACGGCCGAGTAAGCCGGAAGCAGCAGGGCGAGCGTCAAGCAAGCCGCTATCCGGCGATCGCGCCACGCGAATGCAAGCAACAGCGCTCCGGCAAAGCCGCAGGCACCGTGCAGCAGGACGATCGTGAAGTGGGGCCGAGTGGCCCCGATAACGCAAAGGACAGCTCCGAGGACGGCACACGCCGAAAGAGCGACCATCAAGCGGCGATCAGAACGCACGCGACGGAACGCGCGGGCCCCGGAAAACCACATGCCCGCGGCCAGAGCGATGCCCGCCAGAACATGCAGCAATACGTTGGCAACGTAGAAGAGGCTTGCTCTCGGGAACGCCCAGAGCCAGCCCGAGTTGACGAGCAGGAAGAGAAACGCTGCGCCGGCCAGTCGCGGCGGCCATCCGGATGGCTCGGCAGCGATCTCCGCCGAACCGTTGCCAGCGTCCGCCGTCATCTAGGAGTGCTCCGCGCCACCAGCGGTCTGAGCAGGCGCATCGCGGGCCGCGTGTGATACCGGCTCAGATCTGCCTGGTGCTCCGGCGTTCCGGGGTACGCCTCGCCCGGTCCGTAGGGGTACCCGCTCATCGAGTGGAACGGCAGCGGCTCGACCGAGTCCCCGAAGGCTGTATTGGACTCGTTCTCCTTGGCCCAGCCGTCAACAAAGAGCAAGTAGTCCCGTGTCCAGCCTGCGGGGAGCTGGGGAAGTCCGGCGGAGGGAAAGCGTAGCTCGATTTCGTCTCCAGCACCCATGATCACGAATCGGTCGTCTTCGCGGTCGAGGAGTTCCCGCACATCGCCGAATCGCGTGTAGCGCCCGGGCGTCGGGTTCCAGTTCGTCGTTGCCGAGACTTCCTGGTAGTCGAATCGCTCCGGCTGCCCGCGACCGTCCGTGACGTAGTTCCGGGAGAAGCCCCGGAACCGCAGGCGGGGAGTCGTCGCGCTCAGGTGGGTCAGCCGAGCATCAGGTTCGCTCGTTCCGACGCCGATATACGCCGAGTCCCAGTAGACGCACATGTTGGTCGTCAGGCGCATGATGCGCGCGCCAGAAGGGATCTTGCCGCGAAGGTCCACTGCGATCGTGCGGAGCGTGCCCCCGGGCAAGCCGACATCGGCTACGGCGGTGACCCACTCGCCACGCTCGTCCAAGACCTCAAGGAACGGTGGCTGAACAGCCGCGCTCTTGGTCTGGGAGGCCGCCACGATGCTGCTGGCCGAAGACCAGTCAACCCAGGCTTCGAGAAAAAGCACGGCATCCTCGGAGTCGAACTCCGGGAACTCCAGCATTAGCGAGTGACGCTCGGCCCGGTTCTCGTAGTCGCGACCGAAGTCCGCGTAGAGGCGGTCACCAGCAGCAACCCTGGCGAGCACGTCCTCGCCGCGATGGTTCGAAGCGGCCACCGGCCTGATGGCCGATGAAACACCGAAGAGCTTGAAGTCGGGAAAGGGCGGGGCCTTGGCTTTCTCGCTGGTGAGAATGCGAGTGTCAGCCGGATGGTCGACCGCGATCAGGCGGATCTTGTCGATATAGGCGACCTCCCGCAGCTCTTCGGTCAATCGCACGTCCAGGTACCCGTCGCGGTCGCGCAACTGGTCACCGCGAATCGTGACGAACTCGGTGTGGTCGACCGGGAAATAAGTGCCTCGGGCGAGGCTCGCTCCTAGGGGGGCGACCCCCAGGACTTCGCTGATGTACTCGAACTCCCGTCCGTTCCAGGTGAAAACCATGGGGCACGAACCGGACAGCCTCGGGGCCTCCTTGATCTTGACCTCCGCCGTGGGCTCCGCGGGCATCTCGTTCTGGATCAGCCCGTTCGCCCAGGTCACGCGAATCGTGTCAAACCCCTGGGCCGGGCCCAGGCCGAAATGCAGCGGTGTCCCGCGGTACACCTGCTTGGCATAGCCGAGTCCAGATTTGAGCTCAACCCTTGCGCCCGCGCCGATCGCGGGGCTCTTGACGCCCTCGAGCCGGACCGTCAGGCCGCGATTGGCGGTCTCGGTCCGATTGGCGGCGAACCTCACGGCCCCTTCTGGTCCGGCCGCGAGAAGATCTGGCCTGCCATCGGCGTCGTAGTCCCCGGAGACGGCGAATCCAGGCGGCAGTTCGTCGCTGGAGTCGATCTCGCCGAACGCGAGCCCGCCGCGGTTGGCCAGCACGCCGTTCGCGGTGGCGGCGTCAACCCGCCCACGCAACTCGAAATCCGCCCACGCCTCAACCCGCGCGATGGCCGGACCACGGCGCAATTCGCCGTAGTGATTCTGGAGCAACAGTGTCTCGACCTGCGCGGTCACGGCAACGTCGAGGAATCCGTCATGATTGGCATCCACGATGTCCACGCGGACACGCCCGGAAGGCACGGTCGCGCCTTCGATCTCGACCGCCTCGCCGTACACGCCGAGCTTGCGATCCTGGTGCACGCTGACGCCATCCCCGTAGACCGCGATGAAGTCGTGGCCGTTGTCCTCGAAGAGTTCGGCAGTGGCGGCCCCCCGGATCCTCCCTTCACCGAATGGGAACTCGCCGCTGACATCCGTCAGTGATCCCTCTCCATCGTTCTGGAACAAGCGCTTTTCCTGCCCGAGCGCAAAGAGGTCGTAGTCGTTGTCGTGGTCGTAGTCGGCGAACATGCACAGGTCGAATCCGCCTGCCTGCGAAAACGCCTGCCGGAACCTCTGCCCCTGATCGTTCACGAGGACCTCGACCCCGTTGTCGTCTACACGGCACAGGTCGGCCAGGCCGTCGCCGTCGAAATCTCCGGCACCATAGTGGCTGGCACCCGCCAAGCTGACCGGTGCGGCCTCCGGACCGTCGGACGCACCGCCCAAGAGCGCGACAGAGCTCTGCCTGGACCAAATGATCGCGTCGGCGAACCCGTCCCCGTTCAGGTCCAGGCTCGACGCACCAAGCGCGTCCCCGTCCAGCCGTGCGACGTCGCGTGTCTCGAACTTGTAGGGAACCGCAGGAGCTGCGTCACCGGTCGCGAGCGACGGGTCGTAGAGTTCCGAATAGAAGCTCCAGTCGACGTCCTCCCCGACCGCCGCGTCTTCGGTCGCCGCCTTGAGCCCCTTGAATATCTCGAGTTCCTGAGTCGCCCGCTCGGGGTCAGTGCGCCGAAGAATGCCGAACAGCTGAAAGTGCGGAGCGGCAAGCGACGGGTCAAGCTCGATCGTCCGATCGAACTTCTCGATGGCGCGGCGCGTGTTCCCGATTTGCTTGTACAACGCTCCGAGGTTGTATTGCGTCTTGGCCTCGCGCGGTCGGAGCCGCTCCATTTGAAGCAACTGGTCAATCGCTTTCTCCGCTTCGCCGGACTTCTTGTATTCGATCCCGAGATTGAAGTACGTGTGGGGCAGCGAACGATCGAGCTTCTGAGCCGTGACGATGTGGTCGATCCCCTCTTCGCGTTCCCCGGCCCGCAGAAGCGCCAGGCCAAAGTTCAGGTGCTCTCGCGCAGAGTCAGGATTCAGGTCCAGCGCCTTCCTTAGCTGTTCGACAGCCTGCCGGGAAGACCCGGGGGTTTCGTAGAAGGCCTTGCCGAGATTTCGCGCTTCCTGGAGCAGGACCCCTCCGCGCGAGCTCGCCGGGGTCTGGGCGGTTGCGAGCATCCACCAAGCCGCGCCGCACGCGAGTGCGAAGCCGACCGCCCCCACGACCCCCACTTGGGACTTCAAGGAATTCACTCGCATGCGCTCTTGCACTCGCCTGCCTTGAATTCTATCAACCCGTGTCGCGGAAGGCCCTATGCCGGTGCCCGCAGAGGCGTCGGGCACAACCGGCCACCTTCACTGCTTCTCCGCCAATAGCCAGCCATTCGGGTCAATCACGACCCGTGTTGCCGGGTTGCGCAACACCACAGAGAAGCCCTCGTCGTCACCACCGTAACCCACGAGGACATTCTTGACGAGCGATCGACCTGGGAGCGTGTGCACTTCCACCGCCACCTGTACGGGAAAGTACTCGGGCACCCCGCCCTGCGCGAGTCGCAGGCTAAAGTGATGGCGCCCGCCTTGGGCGGCTTGCTCCCACTCGGCCGACAAACGCGGCAGGCCGGTGCCGTAGACCCACTGGTCAAAAAAGTCCCGGAGACTAGGGTCGTGGTAGTCGACCGGCACGAATTCCGCCGCCAACGCCCGGAAGCTCTCCGTTGTGACCGCTCCCGATCCCCGCTGATCGCACAGTGCCCGCAGCAAGGCGAAGAACCGATCGTCACCGAGGATGCCGCGCAACATGTGAATGATCCACGCGCCTTTCTCGTAAACGATGATCCTGTACGCCTCAGGGAGCTTGGCGGTACGCAAGCGCCTGCCCATCACGACGGGTCCGGCACTCTCGACGGACTCGCCGCCGGACTTGCGCACGAGGTTCCGAAGGAACTCACCCAAGACCTCGTCACGCTCCCCGACCCCCCTCTGCTCCTCGAGCCAGAGCAAGGACGAGTACGTTGCCAGGGCCTCCATGAGCCACGCGTCCTTGCCCAACGGAGCGCTCACGACATTGCCCCACCACTGGTGCGATATCTCATGGGGTCGCATCATGTCGGCGTAAAAGCGCTGCGACCCGATCGACAAGTCCCGTAACGGGCTGTCGCCCCGCTGAAAGTAGCTACGCGTGGAGGCGTACACAAGGCCGGGAAACCCTTGGCCGAAGTCGCCCGGCACGGGCGAGATCACAGTGACGGGCATCGCGGGCTCTCCGAACCACCGAAGGAAGGAAGCGAACGCACTTGCGCTCTCATCCGCGACTCTCTCAATATCACCAGCGGGGCTCTCCACACGCGGCCTGGTCATGACGACGACCGCCGGCTCGCTCCGGTTCCGTCGCCGTGAGGCCGGTGTGGTGGGCGGCATCACAACCGAGACCTGGGGCCGCTGCAGCCTCTGCTCCACCTTTTTCGTGGCGCGGACCTCGATGCGAAAACCATCCACTTCACGGCTGGTAGCCACGTAGTCGCCGAGATTGAACCCGGCCAGCCGGATCGGCTTGCCACTTTCAAACCGGGATACTCGCATCCCTCCGTCGACGAAGTCTTCGACCCGCGTGCCCGTGGCAACCAGGTCTAGTCTCCCTGGGTAGCGGAAGCTCAGATCGTAGGACGCCAGGTCATTGCCAATGCGGGGGTACCAATTGGTTCGGTCAGAGACGGAATACACTCCGGAGCCTGCATCCGAAACGACCCTGCCGCGGTACTCGAATTCCATGCGGCGCGTCTCCCCTGAACGCAGCGCCTCCGGCAGGACCGCAACCACCAGCGAACTGTCCGCGCGGCTGCTCGCCCCCTGGGGCTGTCGTGATTGCAGGAACTCAACCTCCTCGCCGTCGATCCGCACTGCTGTCATCTCGAGCTTGTCGGAGATTTCGAAACCGATCGCCCGTGCTCCCGAATGGGAAGCAACGGCAATCGCGGCAACCTTGACCTGCATGTACAGGTCGGTTCCAAGGCGGGCGTCGATCCGGTAGTCATGCAATTGCGCCAGCGCGTCCAGCGGCTCGCGCCGGCCTTCGCGGACCGAGCGTGCCTCGAACCGGCACCAGACCTCGTAGTACGCTCTGCCGCCCGATCGAACCAACTGGCCCGCCACGACTTGCTCGGGCATCGTCGGGTCGATCACTACATCGAACCGCCCGAGGGCGCTGCCGCGGACAGCAGCCACGAAGAACCCGTCCGATGCCGGCCGCCCCGAGTAGAGATCGACGAGGGCGCGGGCCGCAGAGCCTTCGATCAGGTTGCGCAGGACGATGGACCAGCGCGGCGCGATACGAGCGCCTTCGTCGGGGTCGAGCCTGCTTCCCGGCGATTGCAGGATCGCCGCGTGGAGTTGCTCCGCCGTGTCGTCGGTGAAGAACAGCATGGCGTTCCGGAACTTCTCGTTCAGGATCGTCTCGCCAAGAAAGCGTGCCGTCGACTGTCGCTCGGCCGGGTCGGGTGGGATGAGCAGCAGCTCGCCGGTATCGGTGGGAGTCGTGGCCAGGAAGAGCGCGGCGACATCCCTTCCCAAGACTGGCCTAGCAAAGATCAAGTGCCCGTCAGTGAAAAAGAACTTCGCGTCCTCACGCTCCAGGAACACATCGCGCACGCGGTAGCACCGGTCCGGGTCAAGTTCCATATTCCTGATCGCCCGGAGATCGTCCGCTCCGGTCGAACCAGAAGCTAATCCTGCGATGCATAGCACCGCCACTGCGAGGCGCACGACCACGTCAAGACTCAATTCGTATTGTACGGGCGATGCACCGTATCCATCTGGGAGACATGCCTGCCAGATGGGCCGGAAACCGGCGCGGCGCCGGCGTGCGCAACGGGTTTGGAACGATCCGCGTCTGAGTAATCACGGGGCTGCAATTCCCTTCCCCATTCACCGAGGTCCAACATGAAACGCACACTCTCAAGAATCCTCATCACCATAGCTCCGGCGGCTCTCGTCGTCGGGCTCGCCCAGGCCGAAGTAAAAGCGCCCCCGGAAAGCGCCCAGCGCGAACCCAAGAACGCCAAGGAAGACGTCAACCAGATTGGCGACCGCGGGGTCGGCAAGGCAATCAACTTCTACAGCCTGAAGAAGGAAACGCAGCTCGGCAGACAACTGGCAAGCGAGATCGAGAAAAACGCCAAGATCGTCGATGACCCGGTAATCGCCGAGTACGTCAACCGCATTGGCCAGAACATCGTCAACAACTCCGACGCCCAGGTGCCGTTCACCATCAAGGTGATCGATTCGGAGGAAGTCAATGCGTTTGCCCTGCCGGGCGGCTACTTCTTCGTCAACACCGGGCTGATCGAACTGGCGCAGGACGAAGCCGAACTAGCAGGTGTGATGGCCCACGAAATCGCGCATGTCGCAGCTCGGCACGGAACGCGCAGCGCGACACGGGGACAGCTGATCCAGTACGCGAGCATCCCGTTGCTCTTCATCGGGGGATGGGCCGGCTATGGCATCCAGCAAGCTGCCAACTTCGCGGTCCCGATGACCATGCTGAAGTTCTCCCGGGAGTTCGAGAAGGATGCCGACTTCCTCGGTGTGCAGTACATGTACAAGACAGGCTACGACCCGGCGTCGATGGTGCAGTTCTTCGAGCGGCTCAAGGCAAAGCAGAAGAAGAACAAGAACGCTATCGCGAAAGCTTTCAGTTCGCACCCACTAACAGAAGCCCGCATCAAGGCTGTTCAGAAGACGATTGACGAACTGCTGCCTGAGCAGCCGGAGTACGCAGTTACGAGCAGCGAATTCGCCGATGTCAAGGACCGCCTGGCCCGCCTGAACGCGAGACGCAAGCCGACACAGCAGGATCCGAACCGTCCGACGCTCAAGCGGCGCACGAACGACGAGCCAATCCTCCCGGGTGAAGTCGACGATGACGAAGAAGCTGACGAGCGGCCTACGTTGAAGCGGCGCTCGCTATCCTGATCCGGCTTTGCTCCCCGGGCGGTGTTTGCTCCAAACGCTGACTGGTGATCGCCAGCGGTCCCCGACAGGGACCACACAGCGGAAAGCTGCTATTCGATCTGGCGCTCGAGCACTCCAGCAGGCGAATGGTGCTTCAGTCGAGCTTGTCGATGCTGTCCACGCCCGCGGCTGTCTTGGATGTGAGGTTCCCGCGAGGGAAGGATCAATCCCGTCGCATCGCGCGCTTGCATTGCTGTTCGACGAGCCGCTCCACTCGGTCTAGCGCGGGCAAGGGGCCATGCAGGTCTTCAAACCGCTCCCTGGTCTCACCTGTCTTCGCACGTAACGACTCAGCGATTCCCTCAACCATGGACGCGACGACTCCGGGGCTGATCCCACACTCTGCGGCGAGCGATTTCCACTGGTTCCGACCCGCGTTGCCGGGGTTTCGCTCACCACCTACGGCAAGCGCTAGATGGTGATTCAGATTCGCGATGGCGCGCGTCGGAACCAGGTCATAGAAGGGAGCTAGGCGAATCGCCCCGTCCAGCCTGTAAAGCAATGACAGGTTCTTGGTATGGGCATCTGAGTTGCCCGCCAGCACGTTGAAGATCTGCCACTGCAACAAGCTTTCCAGATCGTCCGAGGGTACGGCAGAAACCTCGCGTACTAGTCGACAGCAGCGAGCGAACGACGGCCCGCCCTCACCCTCGTACTTCTCCCGGCTGCTGTAGCCCAGCGCCTGGCAGAAATCCTCTTGATGCATTCTCAGGATCCGACCGTCGTCCCCAAGATATCGATCGTAACGCCTGACCAGCGCGAAGGTGTCCAGTCCAACTGTGTGCAATTCGAATTCGACGACCGGCAGGCCCGCAGACTTGGCTAGCAGCGTGGCAAAGCACTCGTATGGAAGCACATTGGAGTATTCGAGGGAATCGAACTTGAGAATGTGGGTCGATGGGGCGTTGTCCTTGGGGGGTAGAGTTGCCCATTCTTGAGCCTCACTGTCGTCTTATCTTGTGCCCCGGCCAGCGAGAGCCTAGCAGCGACGTTCCCCGACGAATCCGCAGATTCCCAGCCTCGCTGAAATATCATCGATCCGAGTTCTTTGTCGTCGATCCGTTCGTATGCGTGGCGGTCGCACCAATCGGGCTCGCTGCCATCAGGCAAGACCGAAAGAGAGCCGGCGCATTCCCCACCAAACGCTCGCAGCAACTCGAAATCGTCGTCCGGAACGCTGTGCCGTCGAGCAATAAGCGTCCGAGCCGCACGCTCTGGAAGTAAGTTCGCGAAGAAACTGTGGGCCCGGTCGTCGCCGATGGTCAACTCGGACGCATCCAGGGGCATCGACTGAGAGATCGCGAAGTCGCCTCCATGAACCCATGCCGACTCGTACTGGAATGTCATCCCCTGGGACGGACGACGCCGGAGCAGACCGACGCGCTGGCTCCCGCACCAGGCTTCGAGCAGGTCGCTAGCCTTCATCCAGAACGCTCCGATTCGATCCTGACGCCCCTCCGAAGCACCTGGGGCACCTCTTGTCTCGGCGCTATCACGACTTCCAGACCAAGCAGCTGCAACGCGTGGAGAGCCTTGCCGATTTCAGCAGTTGCCTTGCCTCGTTCTAGTTCCGAGAGAAAGCGCATGCTGAGATTGGCGAACCCCGCCAGCTGACGGAGCGTCCAGCCTCTGCTCCTCCGGTGTGCACGCATCACTTGGCCGAAATCAAGTGAGGACCGAACAGATCCGTAAGCCGGGCTCTGGGATGCCTTCAAATCAGCCATAATTTTTTCGTACGGGACAATTCACGCGAAAAAGGGGATTTCTTGGCGGAATTTTTACCGTACGGGATTGTCTAGAGCCGTGACGGCATCCCACCGAACCATTGCAGAGAGCCGCACCGGCAGATTTCGGGGCGACACTCCCTGCGGGGGTGTCGCAGAGCACCCTGGACACAGCCCGGGGCACCATTTCCCGGCTGCCGTCATCGAGAACGCCATTTGCATCTGCTGCGGATTCTCGTTGAACGACCGTGATGTCGAGGATTCTGGTTCAAGACGATGCGGCGGGAACACACCTTCTTGAGACCCCGTCCAGCTGCTATGAGTCCTCGTAAGGGCTCCCTTCGATTCCGTAGAAGGTTGTGTTCTAAAAGCTTGAAAGGAGAGCCATCGTGGGTAAGGCCAAGACGATGAAGAAGACTCCAGTCAGCGCCCACGTCAACCATCGCTTCTCAGGGTGACGAACCCAGTAGAACAGGATGCCCAACAACCCCAGCGATTGCGCGAGCAGCTCGCTGTGAAAGCCCCAGAGCTGGACCCTGAGAAGAGTCGTGAAGATCAATCCTTCTATCGAGCCAGGCGCAGGACCGAATGTAGAAAAGATCCCCAACACAGCCATCACTACCCACATCGTCAACCAGCCGTACTGCGTGCCGAAGTACGGCTTGCGTAGCAAGTAGAAGACAGCGCCGAACAGCAACCCTCGGATCGGCTGAAAAAGCAGTCCTGCCATGACCATCGGATCGTCCAACGGTCTCGTGAAACCATTCAGGCCTGGTTCGGCCCAGAGTGACTATTAGTCGAGGAGCGTCAATGCCAGCAGACCCGCTACGAAGTACGTCACGATGTGAACGACAGTTGCCCGCAGAAGGATGCCCGGCAGTGCCAATCGGTCAGTGTTCATCGCTTGCCGTCCTCCCCCCAGCCGGGCTGAAGCGGGATCCGCTCTCCCCGCCCCGTGACAAGACGCTATTGCTTTTCCTTGACAGGACTAGTGACGGGAATGGTTGACATCGTACACCAGACTGACTGTGCCCGTCTTCTCGTAGACTCTGTGTTCCGTCAGCGTCAACGCGATTTGCCTAGCCGGTTCGGCGACAAGCGGAATGCCTCTACCGAGCAGTATCGGGATGATCGCTACTTCCACCGTGTCAACGAATCCTTCCTCGGCAAGACTACGGAACAGGGAGCCTCCGCCGAACAGCCAGATATCCTTTCCCGATTCCTCGCGAAGCGACCGAACCACCTCTTTCCAGTTCTCGCCGACGATCGTGACGTGGTTGTAGGCACTCTGGCGCAGCGTTCGCGAGAACACGAATGTCCGGATACCTGGCGACGCGGACCACCCATGCCCACCGGTCACCTCGAATGTCCGTCGGCCGAGCAGGTACGTGTCGAACTGCTCGGACATTTCCTGGAAGTCGATATCGGGATCGACGGCGATCCAGTCGAACTCGTCGCCGGGCCCTGCGATGTATCCATCCAGGCTGATGGCGCAGCTGTAGCGAATCTTCCTCATCGCGAACCCCCTTGTAGACCTACCTGCGCTCGTATCTCGGTGCTACGAGTTCGGCGATGACCTCGCAGCCCCCCTAGCTGGCCAGGCGGGGTAGGTAACCGCCATGCCGTGTCTCCGCCAGCTTAGGGTAAGGAAGTCTCAGCTGCAATCAGGAAGCTGGCAGATGGCGGCGAGCGGATTGGACCGGCACTACTTGCTCGCGAGCCATTCAGCGGTATCGTCAAGGGCCTCGCCGAAACGATCCAACACAAGATCGATCTCCGGCTCCTCGATGATGAGGGGTGGCGAGAACGCCATCGAATCGCCGAGTGCCCGCAAGACCAAGCCCCGTGCCATCGCCCTGCTCGCGCAGTACGGTCCAACTGCGAGTTCGGGTGGAAATGGCTTCCTAGCTACCTTGTCCTCGATGAGTTCGACAGCGGCAAGCAGTCCGACTCCCCGCACTTCGCCAACGAGCGGGTGATCGGCGAAGCGCGTCCGCAATCCGTCCTGAAGCCTGGGGCCGACCCGCCGCACGTGCTCGACGATGTTACGCTCCTCGTAGATATTCAGGCATTCCAGCGCAACGGCAGCGGAAACCGGATGGCCGGTATACGTGAAGCCGTGCGCAAAGATGCCGATTTCCTCGCTGCCCTGGAGCAGGGTCCGGTAGACTTTCTCGTTGACCATTACGGCGGAAATCGGCGCGTACCCGGAGGAGAGCTGCTTGGCTGTGGTGACAAAGTCCGGACGCATGCCGTAGGTCTGCGAGCCCCACATATTGCCAGTCCGCCCGAATCCGCAAATCACCTCGTCGGCAGCGAACAGCAGGTCGTACTTGGCAATGACCTCCTGGATCTTTTCAAAATAGCCGCGCGGGGGCAGCAAAACGCCGCACGACCCCATCACGGGCTCGGCGATCACAGCAGCGACTGTGGCCGGGCCCTCGTCGATGATGAGCTGCTCGAGTTCCTCGGCCAGGCGCGAGGAATACGCATCCTCGGACTCACCAGGACGGGCTCCGTGATAGTAGTGGGGCCGTGACGTGTGGATCACGTTTGCGATCGGCAGGTCGAACTTGCGATGGCTCCGCGCGATGCCGGTCAGGCTTGCCGCCCCGACCGTCGTGCCGTGATAGCCGTCGATGCGTCCAATGATCTTCTTCTTCTCGTTCCGTCCCAGGACGTTGTTGTAGTACCAGACCATCTTGATGACGGTGTCGGCCGCTTCGGACCCCGAATTCGCGAAGAACACTTTTGACATCGGCACCGGCGCCAGCTTCAGCAATCGCTCGGAAAGCTCGATCGCTGGCGAATGGCTGCGCGACGTGAACAAGTGCATGAACGGCAGCGTCTTCATCTGCCGGTAGGCCGCCTCGGCCAAGCGCTCTTCGCTAAAGCCCAGCGATGCACAAAACAAGCCGGCGGCCGCCTCAATGTAGCCTTTCCCGTCCTCGTCGTAGATCCAGACGCCGTCCCCGCGGGTGATGACATGCGGCCCGTTCTCCTGGTGGTGGAACAGGTTCGTGAATGGATGCAGGAGACTCCCGACATCCCGCTCTGCTGTGGATGGGACCATCAGTGTGAGTATATTCCACAGCACCGACGCGCCTCCGCCGCGCAGGCTGTGCGATCTATTTCTGGTATCGTCGGCGGGCGTTGATCCGACTGAGCGCGTCGAGGACTGCGGGCTTGTCCTCCAAGGCACCCTCGAAGCCCGAAACTCCGCCACCGTGGGCCTCGTACCGGCTCAGTACGGCAAGTGCCTCGCCGATTTCATGGTCTGACGGCAAGAACGATTCGTTGATGACCTCGACCTGTGCGGGATGGATTGCTGCCTGTCCAGTGAAGCCCAGACGCCTGGCACGGACAGCCGCCTCCCGCACTTTAGTCAAGTCGCGGTACTGCATGGAAGGTGAGTCGAACACCTCGCGGCCGGCCGCGCGCGCGACGTTCACGGCATGGCCCCGAGCGTAGGCTAGCTCGGGCTCTCCCGCGCTGCGGACAATGCCAAGCCACGCCGAGTAGTCTTCGGCTCCAAACATCAGGCCAGCGACCCGAGACGAGCAACGTGCAATGGCGTAAGCGTTGTACAGGCCCTTCGGCGATTCGATCATGGCAAAGACCATCACGCTGTCGGGCAGTTCGGACAGCGTCGGCTCGATGTCTTCGATCGCGTCGCACTTCGGGATCACGACACCATGGGGAGCGCACTCCCGAAGCGCCTCGGCGTCAGCGTCGGCAAACACTCCCGGGGAGGGGTTGCGGCGCACCAATACATACCTGCCCTGGTCTAGCAGCGAGGGGATCGCATCAATCGTTGCGACACGCGCAGCGTCCTTGCGGTCTTCCGCCACGGCATCTTCCCAATCGATGATGAACCCGTCGGCAGGCACCCCTGCCGCCTTGGCAAGCTTCTTGGGGCTATCGCCTGGCACATACAGGATGCTGCGTGGCTTGAACGAGTCCATCGAACCGGTGCGCTGCTGCATTCATAATGGGCGTCGGGGCACCCACGCAGCAAGCAAGCCAAGCGCCAAGGATCGGGATTTGATGGCATTCGGACGCTACTTTGACGAATTCGAGATCGGGCAGGTCTTCCGGCACTGGCCCGGAAGGACCATTTCGGAGGCGGACGACACGTGGTTCTCGCTGCTAACGATGAACCAGCACCCTCTTCACATCGACGCGAACTACGCTGCGGGCACCCAGCACGGACAGCGACTCGTTGTCGGCCCGTTGGTCTTCAGCATTGTGGTCGGCATGAGCGTGGCCGACGTTAGCGGGCGCGCGATCGCCAACCTCGACTACAGCGAAGTCAAGCACGTCGGCCCCGTTTTCCATGGCGACACGATCTATGCCGAAAGCCGAATCGTCAACCTGCGCGAGTCCAGGTCGAAACCAGACCGCGGCCTAGTCTACGTGGAAAGCCGCGGCTTCAACCAGCGCAACGAGACCGTGCTGACGCTGAAACGGACGGTACTGGTGCCAAAGAGAGCGCAAAGCACCGCATGAGTTTCTCGCTCACCGCCGAGCAGCAGCAAATCAGGGATGCAGTCCGCGAGGTTTGCTCGGACTTTCCAGGCGAGTACTGGCGAAAGCTCGACGCGGTCGAAGGCTACCCCACGGAGTTCGTGGACGCGCTGACTGCCGGAGGCTGGCTCGCGGCCCTGATCCCGTCCGAATACGGGGGAAGCGGCCTAGGGATCCTCGAAGCGAGCCTAATCATGGAGGGAATCAATGCATCGGGCGGGAACGCCGCAGCGTGTCACGCCCAGATGTACCTCATGGACGTGCTGACCCGCAGGGGAACGGAGGCGCAGAAAGGGCGGTTCCTGCCGGAGCTTGCAGCCGGACGGCTCAGGCTGCAGGCATTCGGAGTCACGGAACCGACTACCGGGTCAGACACGACTCAGATCCAGACCCGCGCCGAGAAGCGCGGGAACCGCTACGTGGTGCATGGCCAGAAGGTGTTCACGTCGAGGGTCATGCATTCGGACCTGATGCTGCTGCTGGTCCGCACCACGCCCGCCGACCAGGTTGAAAAGAAAACCCAGGGGCTCTCGATTCTGATGGTCGATCTTGCCGATGCCAACGGCCGCGGCATCGAAGTGCGGCCACTGCGAACCATGCTCAACCATCACACCTGCGAGATCTTCCTGGACGGGCTCGAGGTGCCGGAAAGCAACCTGATCGGCGAGGAGGGCGACGGGTTCCGGGCGCTGCTGGACGGACTCAACGCAGAGCGCATCCTGATCGCGGCCGAATGCATGGGCGACGGCTCGTGGTTCATGCGCAAGGCCTGCCAGTACGCGAACGAAAGAGTCGTCTTCGGTCGGCCTATCGGCCAGAACCAAGGCATCCAGTTTCCGCTCGCCAGGGCGCACGCGCACCTTGAGGCGGCAAATCTGGTGCGATTCCATGCGGCGGAGCTATACGACTCAGGCGCACCCTGCGGTCCTGAAGCGAACATGGCCAAGCTGCTGGCTGCCGACGCATCCTGGGAAGCGGCAAACGCCTGCCTGCAGACCCACGGCGGGTTCGGCTTCGCCACAGACTACGATGTCGAGCGCAAGTTTCGCGAGACGCGCCTCTACCAAGTGGCACCGGTCTCGACCAACTTGATTCTCAGCTATATCGCCGAGAGGGTCCTGGGCCTGCCCCGCTCCTACTGACCCGTTTCGCCAAAGGCCGCTGCCAATCCGGCCAGTCCCTCGCCTAGGTCGCCCCTAATTTGAACTCGCAAGGCGCGCCGTCCCATGCCGGTGAGGACGTCAAAATCGCCGAGCGCCTGCGCCGCCTTCACAACCCCGAACGTCAGGTCACGACCAGGAACGGCGAGATCCTGGACGTCCTCGCAACCGATCTGAACGAACACTCCGTTGTCAGGCCCCCCCTTGTGCAACTGCCCGGTGGAGTGCAGGAATCGCGGGCCAAACCCGACGCAGGTCGCGTTCCTCCTCGACGCGCGAACGCCTTCCCGAATGCGCCGAAGCCCGGCAACCGTCTCCGCATCCCTGCGGACAAAGGCCAGTAACCCGATGTAGTCCCCTGCCCCAGCGGTAGCTACATGCGCGCGGACCAAGGATCCGATTTCCGGCGCAGCGTTTCCGTCCAGCAAACGGCGGGCGTGATCGGGCGCTGCAAACAGCTGGAACCGAACATCCTGGAAGAACGGCTTCTCGGACGGCAGCGAGCCTTCCTGCTCGTAGGCGTCTGTCAGCTTGCGCGCGGCGACCTTCGCGGACTCGACATCGGGCTGATCGAACGGATCGATTCCCAGCACAGAACCGGCCACGGCGGTGGCCACCTCCCAGCGGAAGAACTCCTGGCCAATGTCGCCAACATCGCGAATGCCGATCCGCACGACAGGATGGCCCCGACGGTGGAGGCTCTCCAGTACGGCTTCGGTAGCCGGATCGGCCTCGGAATCCAGTGCGAACGAAACGAAAATGCGGTCATCCCCATAGTCCTCGGGCGCACCAAGCATCTCGCCTTCGACGGGGACAATGCCCTTTCCGCGCTTGCCAGTGGACTCAGCAACCAACTGTTCGATCCAGGCTCCGAGGGAAACGACACGCGGGGATGCGACAAACGTCAGCTTGTCCCTGCCGGCCAGCGCAGCGGCCCCGAGAATCAGTCCCAGCCGCAAGCCTGGATTGGCATGGCCGGCAACGGCGGGGGAGCAGGCCGCTTGCATCGCGTGCGCACTGCCCAGCAGCGCATCCACATCCAGACCCATCGCAGCCGCCGGCACCATTCCGAAGTTCGAGAGCGCCGAGTACCGGCCTCCGATCGCGGGCACGCCGTACATCACCCTCCCGAATCCGCGAGCCGTCGCGCTCCGATCGAGCTTCGAACCCGGATCGGTGATGGCCACGAACCGCTCGGCGGCACGCCGGGATCCAACACGACTCGTCAGTCGATCCAGAAAGTACTCAGTGAGCAACGAGGTCTCGAGCGTCGAGCCGGACTTGCTGGCCGAAAGAAACAGCGACGACTCGATCTGGATCGAATCCTCGCAAGCCTTGACTTGAACCGGGTCGGTCGAATCGACAACCCGTAGATCGGGGAAGCCCTCGCGCTTGCCGCAGCACAGGCGCAATACCTCCGGGCAAAGGCTGGAACCACCCATCCCGAGCAGGACCGCGTGAGTGTAGCGCCCTTCCACCTGGTCGGCGAATTCCCGGAGGCTGGCGCTATCCGCGATCTGCTCTCCTATGATCGTTAGCCAGCCGAGCCAGGCGGACTCTCCGGACGATGTCCAAAGGGCCTCATCGCGGTCCCACAAGCGCTGCATGCGGCACTGCTCGGTCCAGATGCCGACCAATCGCCTGATGTCGTCGGCCAGAGGATCCGGGAACCACTCCTCTTGCGTGTTGACCTGTGCAGCCATGCCAGACCTCCGACTCGTGGTGGGTTCGATCCCCTGCGGATCCGTGCGGGCGATCGGTGTACCTACCAAGCCGGTACCGAACTGCCGGCCGCATTCCCCGGCGCCCGCGCCAAACTCGACACGCAGACTTAGCGAGCGCGAGTCGACTACAAGCCCATCGTAACATCGGGCCGGGCACCGCCGGACAGCTGCGGATGCGCTTGCGCAGGCAAGCATATTGACCCATCACAAGCATGGCCAGATTCAGGGTTGTGCGGAACGCGAACGCCACGAGCCGGCAACCGGCTTCGAGCGGGCGGCACAGCAACATACGATAATGGACCAACATGCTGCGTCATGACTGGGCTCGGGACGAGATCCGGCAGATCCATAACCTACCGCTTCCGGAACTCCTTTACAGGGCTCAAACCGCGCACCGCGCGTACCACGATCCGGATGCGGTCCAAGGCTGCGCCCTCCTGAGCATCAAGACGGGCAACTGCCCGGAAGATTGCGCCTATTGCCCGCAGTCCGCCCACTACAAGACCGATGTCGAGCGAGAGACGCTGCTCAGCGTCGAGGAAACGCTGGACAGAGCGCGCCAGGCGAGAACCAATGGCGCGACACGGTTCTGCATGGGTGCAGCCTGGCGCGACGCGCCCCAGGGCGCGGAGTTCGACCGAGTCATCGAGATGGTCCGCGGCGTGCGGGCGCTAGGCATGGAAGCTTGCTGCACGCTGGGCATGCTCAGCCAAGGCCAAGCCGACCGCCTGGCGGAGGCGGGCCTGACGGCCTACAACCACAATCTCGACACAAGCCCTGAGTTTTACGGCGAAATCATCACCACCCGCACCTACCAAGAGCGGCTCGACACATTAGCCCGTGTGCGCCGCAGCGGCGTCACTCTCTGCTGCGGCGGCATCATCGGGATGGGCGAGAGCGTCGAAGACCGCCTGGGGCTGCTGCAGCAACTTGCCGGGCAGAACCCTCATCCCGAGAGCGTACCGATCAACAGCCTAGTCCGGGTCCCCGGCACTCCGCTCGCGGAAGCACCTGCGGTCAGCGCGCTGGACTTTGCCAGGGTCATCGCGACGGCCAGGATCCTCATGCCTTCCTCGATCGTGCGCCTGTCCGCTGGCCGACTTGAACTCTCCGAGGAAGGCCAGGCGCTGTGCCTCCTAGCCGGCGCGAACTCGGTGTTTCTGGGAGAGCGGCTGCTGACCACGCCGAACCCCAAGGAGGACGAGGACGGGCGGCTCCTCGCCAAGATGGGCATGCGGCTCTGCAGCGAGCCCCTTACCGCTACCCCGGCCCCGCGTCCGTAGGTGAGAGGCGGAGGTGCCCTAGCGCAATCCGCTGAGGGCGGCAGCAGCGATGGCGGCATCTGGCAGCGAATTGGAAGCCCGCACGCGGGCGCGCTTGAGCGATCTCGAGGACAGGGGCCTGAAACGGTCCCTCGAAGAGCCTTCCGGCATCGACCTGTGCTCAAACGACTACTTGGCGTTCGCCCGGCATCCGCGGATCCGCCGGCGGTTCGCGGAGGCCGCCGAAAGGCTCGGGGCAGGTTCCACCGGCTCGCGCCTGTTGCGCGGGCACCGCGCTGCCTTCCGCTTGGTGGAGGAACGCTTCGCCCAGTTGAAAGGAACGCCGTCAGCGCTCTTTTTCGGGAGCGGGTGGGCCGCAAACCTCGGCGTGCTCTCGGCTTTCCCCCGAGAAGGAGACGTGATCTTCTCCGATGAGTTGAACCATGCCAGCTTGATTGACGGCATGAGGCTGTCCAAGGCCAGGCGCGTGGTATTCCCCCACTGCGACGAAGCCGCCTTGGCGCGAACGATCGGCCGGGAGCCGTGCGCTGGCCAGCGTTTCGTCGTCACCGAGTCGCTCTTCAGCATGGACGGCGACCGAGCGCCCCTGGCCCGCTACGCCGCAATGCGCAAGCAGTTCGAGTTCAATCTCATCGTGGACGAGGCCCATGCGGTCGGCGTCTACGGGGATAACGGCAGCGGGCTGATCGAGCACGAGGGTTGCGGGGACAGCGTGTTTCTCTCCGTGAACTCCGGCGGAAAGGCGCTGGGCGTGAGCGGCGCGTTCGTTTGCGGGCCGGTGTGGGCAACCGATTACCTGATCCAAGCGGCTCGGTCTTTCGTGTTTTCCACGGCACCACCTCCGGCAATCGCCGAAGCGCTATCGGAAGCGCTTGACCTGTTGCCGGACACCGCCAGCCAGCGCCGAACGATCCGCAGCCTTGGCGCGGAACTGCGGAGACAGGTGGCCATGGAGGCGATCAGTTCGCCAATCGTGCCGGTTATCGTCGGCGACAGCGCGACAGCAGTAAAGATCGCCGGACGGCTGCGCGAGAAGGGCTTTGACGTGCGGGCGGTCAGGCCGCCAACGGTACCAGAGGGCACGGCCCGCCTACGGATCTCGATCAACGCATCCGTGACTTCCGATAACGTTCTCGAACTCGGGGAGCACTTGCGCCACCTTCTGGAGGAGTTTGGATTGTGGCCGGCGTATTCGTAACAGGAACCGATACCGGGGTTGGGAAGACCGTCGTATCGAGCGTGCTGGTCTCGGCCTTGAGGCGGTATGGCCGGGTCGGCTACTGGAAGCCGATCCAAACGGGCATTGAAGAAGATGACGACACGGACGAAGTGCGCCGCCTGGGCGCGTGCGCCGACGACGAGATCGTCGACCAGGGCGTTCGCTTGCCGCGGCCCCTGTCGCCGCACCTGTCGGCACGCCTTGCCGGCGAGGAGATCGACTCGCAGACGCTCGCCCAGTTCGGACGCAATCTCGGCAAGGATCGGTTCTGGGTGGTCGAAGGCGCTGGCGGGCTGCTCGTTCCGCTCGATGGCAGCGAACTGCTGGCTGACCTGATCGCCGCACTGGAGCTGCCGGCCCTGATCGCCGCTCGATCCGGACTGGGCACGATCAACCACACCCTGCTCACGATCAGCGAGTTGCGCCGGCGCTCGATCCGAGTGGCGGGAGTCGTCATGGTGGGTCAGCAGAATCCCGAGAACCGCAGGGCCATCGAAGCGTTCGGGCACACCGAAGTGCTGGCGGAGGTGCCAGTGCTAAGGCCGCTGGACGCCGATTCCATCGCGGATGCCGCCAACACGGCGGCAAGCCGGCTGGCAAAGCTCCGCGCCCTCCCGGGCGGGCTTCCGCCCGTATCGGAAGTATGATGGAAGCTTAAGATGTTCGGATTGTCGGCGACCATCAAACTGAACAAGGCACTGTTCGAGCGCATCAAGCGTTGCGCCGACGCGGGCGGTTACTCCTCGGCGCAGGAGTTCGTAGAGCACGTGATCGAAAGGGAACTGGCACAAATCGAAGAAGGCGCTTCGGACGAAGAGATCGCGAAGCGCATGCAGGGCCTCGGCTACATCGAATGACGGAGTGCCCGGCGTGATCGTCGACGGGTTCAACGCGGTCCTGCGGGCGGTCGTGTCGGGATATGCCCGGCTCTTCGACTTCCTGCCACCGCTGGCTGGCCTGGCAGTCGTCTCCGCCCTGATCGGGATCGGCATGCTCTGGGTCGTGGGCAAGACCTCGAACCAGCGGTCGATCGAAAGGGCCAAGAAGCGCATGCAGGCCCATCTTCTGGAGATGCGCCTTTACCAAGACGAGCCTCGCCTACTGTTCCGCGCCCAAGGGCAGCTGATCGCCAACAATTTCCGCTATGTGGGCCACATGCTGCGACCCGCGGTGGTCCTGACACTGCCGATGGTCGTGCTGTACGCGCACTTCGACTCGGTCTACGGGCTACGGCCCCTACGGGTCGGCGAATCCGCTCTCGTAACCGCGGCAACCGAGCTTCCTGGAACGGAACTGGCGCTCCACGGCTCGGACAAGTTCGCCGTTGAAGGCGACTCGGTTACCGTGACGGCCACGAACGAGGTCGTCTGGCGGATCCGAGCCCTCTTGGACGGCGAGGACGAGATCGCACTGGAGACGCCCGCAGTGCGAATTTCGAAGACGGCTGTCGCGGGAGGCGGCCAGGCCTATGTCTCCCGTGGCAGGGCCCGATCATGGTGGCAACGCCTGCTGCTGGTGCCCGGGGAGGCCCGCTACGAAGCAACCGCGGTAACAAGGGTTGACATCGCCTACCCGTCACGTCAGGTCGGGGTTGGCGGGTGGGAGGCCCACTGGGCGATCTGGTTCCTCGGGATCTCGATCCTGACAGCGTTCCTCTGCCGGGGGCTCCTCGGCGTCTCGATCTAGAACGCCCGGCGCAGGATCGGCTACACTGCGTCCTTGCGAGCCCGCGTCGTGCGGGCCCATCGGTTATGCCAGGCCAGGCGGGAGTGCACGTCCTGTGCGTCGGAATGGGGTTTCTCGACACGCGGCTTTTTGTCGAACGCTTCCCGCCTAAGCTTCATCGCGAGACAGCCTCGAAGCGATTCGATGCGCTCGGCGGCTCGGCGACGGTAGGAGCTGTGGCGGCAGTGCGGCTGGGAGGTACGGCTTCATTCTGGGGTCGGCGCGGGAATGATCCGGCTGGTGACCGGATCGCGACCCTGCTGCAAGCGCAAGGCGTTGACATTACTGGGTACCGCGCCTTCCCGGGCACGAGCCCTACCTGCGAGGTCTTCATCCGCCCGGACGGGGAGCGCTTCCTGTTTCCATATTTCGGGGACGGCATGCCGGCTGAAGCCGACTGGATCCCCGATGAAGCCATCGATTCAGCCGACGCGGTGCTCATCGACGGCCGCTGGCCCGAGGGCGGCATGCGGGTCGCCATTCGAGCGGCCCAGCGGGGAATACCGATCGTCCATGACTTCGACCAGAACGGGCCCGAGATCTGGGCAATCGCCCGACACGCAACCCACGCGATCGCGGACGAGGATCTCGCCACGAGGCACGGAGGCGTCCAAGCGTTGATCGAGAAGATCCAGCGGCTTGGAACATGGGGGGCCGTGACGCTGGGGGACCGGGGCGTGGCTCACGCCGGAGGAGTCGTTCCGGCATTCCCTGTCGTGGCAATCGACAGCACGGGGGCAGGCGACGTGTTTCACGGAGCCTTCGCCCTCGCAATGGCGCAAGGCAAGGGCGAAGCGGCAGCCCTGCGATTCGGCTGCGCGTCCGGTGCGCTGCACTGCCAGTTCGGTCGCGTGCCGGAGCTATCGCAAGTCGAGAGCCTGCTCTGCACGTAGCGGCCGGATCGACCCTCCCGGCGCATCTCGCGATCCTGAGCAAGCGAGGTAGCCTGCACGTGATTGCTTGGGATGCACCTGACGCACGCCTGACGGTGAAACCGGGCAGTGGAGGCCCGAATCCGTTGCGCTCGCCCCCATAGCGGGAGAATCCGCTCTCAGCAGCGACTCCGGCGGCCCGCAACCCAAGCCGCACGCCCTTCTACCGGGTAAACTTGGCGCATGACTCGCAGAAACTTCGTTGCCGGTTCAACCATTTCAGCCCTGTCCGCCACTCGAGTGCTTGGCTCCAACGACCGGGTCGGCGTCGGGATCCTCGGATGCGGGCAGAGGAATCTCCTCGGAGAGGTGCTCAAGTTCCGGCAAGAGGCCAATGTCGAGGTCCGAGCGGTTTGCGATGTCTGGCGCCAGCACCGGGAACAGGCCGCCACCCGGGTCAGCGAGGCCACGGGCAATGCACCCGACCAGGTTCACGCCTACGAGGACTTGCTCGCACGCGATGACATCGATGCCGTGATCATTGGCACGCCCGACCACCAGCACTGCACGCAGTTGATCGACGCCGTGCGGGCCGGGAAGGACGCCTACGTCGAGAAGCCGCTTGCCATGGACCTCAAGGAACTCAAGAAGGCATACGACGTTGTCACAGCCTCGGACCGCGTCGTGCAGATGGGCACCCAGGTCCGCAGCTTCCCGTCGTCGGTCGCGGCCCGGTCGTTCGTCCAGGGCGGCGGCCTGGGCACTGTCTTCAAGATCGAGCAGGCGCGCAACAGCTACACGCCCTACTGGTACCGTTACGCGGAGCGGCGCTTGGAAGAGAGCGACACCGACTGGAAACGGTTCCTCATGCAGCGAAGGGCGCGGCCCTGGAATGCCCAGCAGCACGCGGGCTGGTTCGGCTACCGCGACTTCTCGCAGGGCCCGCATAGCAACCTCGGCGTGCACTACTTCGATCTCGTGCACTACGTCACGGGTTCCGGGCCGCCGGCCCGGGCGGTCACGATGGCGGGCAGGTTCGTCGGCCACCAGGACGGCTTCGACGTGCCGGATTCGGTCGAAACGACGCTGGAGTACCCGGAGCAGGGATTCTTGGTCCGCTACTGTTCCACGTTCGGCGTTCGAGGGCACAGCTACCTGAAGTTCTTCGGGACGCGGGGGCAAATGGACGCGACCCGCTGGGGCGATCCGTTCGTCATCAGCGGGGACACGGTTGAAGCGGAGGACCGGATCGGTGCCAGCGAGACGATACCCGAGGCCGAGGGCGTTCCGCACATGCTGAACTTCCTGGAGTGCGTCCGGACAAGGCAAGAGCCGAACGCGCCTATCGAGGCCGGCTTCAACCACTCGATCGCGGCTATCCTCGCCGACGAGAGCTTCGTGCGAGGAGGGCGGGTCGAGTACGACCCGAAGAAGCGACGGATTCGCGAGGGCTAGGCTACTGCCAGGCCGGCCATTCAAGCAGGCGCCGCTCGGACCAGTACAGGTCGTGATAGGGAACGCCCTCGGCCGGAACGCGTGGATTCCGGAGGGTCTCGGCAATCCGCCTGGCAATGGCCGCGGCGTCCGCCTCGGTTATGACACGGAGGTCCAGCCACAGCTTTCGATTCCTGTCATCCGCAAGGTTCACCCACCCAGGCGGGTCGCCTTCGCGCAACCGGCTGGCCAGCGAGCGGGCCGACATGTCCGCTCAGTCCGCAGCCAACGATGCGCACACGATCTCTTCGTCATTCCGCGCGAACACGCTCCGCCCGGCGTAGGCTGGATGCGACCAATTGACGGCCCCCAGCTCGCGGCGGGCGGCGGGCGCCGATGTCGGCCGGATGAGGAATGTCCTGCTGATCTCGGTGTAGCCGCCCGGGGATAGGCGGGCAATGATCAGCTCGCCGCGGTCGTTGCTGATGAAATAACTACATGTTGTGTACCGAGCACGGGTAGGGAGCATCCTGTTGTCAGGCAGCCAAGGAGGCTGCCTTGCAAACCCATTCCACCAAGCCGTCGCCGAAGCAGGCGAGGGCTGCCGCCCAGATCGCGTACATGAAGGGCATCCAGTCCCTGAAGACGAGCGGCGGGCTAACGGATGCCGACCGGCGATTCCTCTGCTCGCAGCGGCCTTCCGGCATCGACGCAGAGGGCAGGATCGTCCTCGAGTTCGCTTCGGCTGCCGACGTGATTGCAGCTGGATCGAGCCCGGCTCTGAACCGGATAGCGCGCCAGCTTCGCGGGGACCAGATTGCCACCGGGCTGGACCGCAAGGTCGCCGCGCCGCCCCGGGGGAACGGAAAGAACGGCGTGCACCGGAGCGGGCCGCCGAAGCAGAAGGTGCTCTACCTGCCGACGTTCCTGACCTCGGTGACCCTTCCCCACAGCAAGGTCGCGGGATCGGAATTCAGCCGGGTCAACGGCGACCTCCGCCTGTCGCTCGTCGCGCCCAGCGAGCCCGGCCTGCCGTACGGCATGTACCCGCGCCTGATCCTGATGCACCTCACCACCAAGGCCCTGCTCCACCGCGAGCGGACGTTCTACGTGGGCGAATCGGCGAACAGCTTCCTGGCGCTGATGGGGATCGCCAACACCGGTGGCGCGAAAGGCACCTCGACGAGAGCGCGCGAGCAGCTGCGGCGGCTCTGCCTCACCTCGTTCTCCTACCACGACAGGTCGAAGGATTGCGGCCGGAACATCGTGCTCGCCGACAAGTGGGTGACCTGGCCCGGGCGGGGAGTGCAAGTCACCCTGGGCGAGCGCTTCTACACCATTGCCAGGTCCGGGTCGGTGCCGCTGGACGCAGGCATCCTGGACGGCTTGGGCCGGTCGCCGCTGGCGCTGGATGCCTACGCCTGGCTCACCTACCGGGTAGCGAGACTCGAGCGCGAGACGGTCGTCCCGTGGCGATCGCTCGAGATCCAGTTCGGAGCCGAGTACAAGCACCCCCGCCAGTTCCGCTGGAAGTTCTGCCGCAGCTTGGAAGCGATCAAGGGATTGTGGCGCGGGATCGAAGCCGAGCCGCGCGAGAAGGGACTGCTGCTCCGGCCATGCGCGCCGTCGGTGCTCAGCTGGCTGGAGCGATCGAGCGCCAGGGACGCGTTCCTTCGCTAGCTGCCTTGCGCAGAAACGGTGACACTTTCTCTGCGGCTCCCCTTGCGCAGAAACGGTGACGCTTTCTCAGGTGCTCCCCTTGCGCAGAAACGGTGACGCACCTGCGCAGAAACAGTGACGCGCCTGCGCAGAAACGGTGACACCGCACGATATATCTCTCCTATAGCTGCCTGTAAGCCCCCGATAGATCCACCTGTAGGATGCGCGGGCGCAGGGGGGCGTTCCGCCGCTGCCGGCTGCCACAGGCGCCGCTGCTGCGCAGCCGGGAAAAGTTCCCCGGTTCACGGGCAGCGGCGGCGTGTTCGGGACCCAGGGGAAGGTTGCGGCGCGCGGCGGCGCTTCCGGCTCTGTGCAGGCGCTCCATTGCGGACCGCGTCCCCGGATGCGGCCCCCGGCTTGCCGGATCCGTGGACAGCGCGCGGCCGGGCGGCGATTCTGGATTGGCGCGCCGCACAGGGCGCGAGGAGGAAGACATGCGAAAGACGCGCAAGGCGCGATTCATCAATGGCGCGGCCCTCGCGGCGCGCACCGTCTCGGTACTGGTGCTGGCGAACGCGCCCCTGCTGGCGGCGACCCCGCCGCCAGCAGGGGCGGACCCCTGGACGCGCGGCATCAACGTCATGCAGACGTTCTTCACCGGAGTCTTTGCCCGCGGGGTGAGCCTGATCGCGATCGTGATCGGCGGCGCGATGTTCGCCATGGACGAGTCCGGCGGCAGCAAGAAGATGGTCGGCGGGATGATCTTCGGGACAGGCCTGATGCTGCTGGCGGCCCAGTTCCTGAACTGGATTTTCGGGACGACGCTGTAGTGTCGCCCGCGCTCGGAACCCGCGGCTGGCCGGCGATCGCGGCGCTTTCGGCGCCCCTGACCGTGCTGGGCGTGGAGCGGCGCTGGTTCCTGCTCTCGCTGATCACCTCGGTGGCGGCGATGAACCTGTTCGCGGCCTTCTTCGGCCCGCTGCTGCTGTTCGCGGGGATGTACGCGCTTGGCCTGCTGGCCCACTACCGCGACCCGGAGATGCTGCGCATCGTGGCGAACTCGGCGCGCTACCGGGCGCGCTACGACCCGGGCAAGCTGGCGGAGCGCCCGCGGACGGTGGAGGTGTCCGGCTGATGCCGAAGGACCTTGCAACGCTCCGGCTGGCCCACGAGCGGGCGGCGCCGCTGCACGAGGAGATCCCCTACTGGGGCTGGCTGGAGGATGGCCGCACGCTGCTGACGGTCGGCGGGGAGCTGGTGACGCTGGCCGCGCTGGAGACCTACGAGGCGAGCGGACGGCCGGGCGAGTACCTCGACTTCGTGCTGGAGCGCTGGGTGCGGCTGCTGTCGGCGGCCGGGTCGCGCACCCGGGTCTACCTGTACCTGCTGCGGCGCCCCGCGCGGGGCTTCGCCTCGGGGGTTGCCGCCGAAGGGGGCCGGGCGGAGCTGGCCCGCCGCGCCCTCGAGGAGCGCCGCCGGTTCCTGGAGCCCCGGCTGCAGACGCTCGACGTCTTCGTGGCCTGGTCGCGGGACGCGCAGTTGAAGCGGCGGCGGGAGAGCGCGACGCCGCTGCAGCGGGCGCGGGAGATGCTGGGCCCCAAGGGCTCGGCGTCCTCCTGGGCGGTGGCCGAGATCGCGCGCGAGGCGCGCGAGTTCAGGGATGCGGTCGACGCGGCGGCGGGGCTGGTGGCGGACCTGACACCGCTGGAGATCCTGGCTCCGGAGCGGGCCGCGCACGTGCTGAGCGAACTGGTGAACGCCCCGGGCCGCTCGGCGGGCTGCCGCTTCAACGGGAAGGCGCCGCTGTCGTGGTCGCTGGCGCTGTCGGAGATCGAGGCCGAGCCGTCGCACCTGCGCGTGGACGGGCAGGCGGTGACGCTGCACTCGCTGCTGGCACCGCCCTCGGAGGCGCGGGCAAACCAGCTGGAGGACATCCTGCGGTTGCCGGCGCGGACGCTCGAACTGAGCTGGGAATGGGCGCCGAGCGCGTCGGACCAGGCCAGGAAGCGCCTGCGGTCGGCGCAGCGGCACTTCTGGCAGAAGCGCTACAGCGCGACCAGCCAGCTCATGGGCGGCGGCGGGATGGTGGACGCGGCGGCCGCGACCGAAGCGGACCGCATCGCGCTGGCAGGCACGGAGCTGGAGAGCGAGGGCGTGGCCTACGGGGACCTTTCGCTGTGCCTGGCGCTGCACGGCCGGGACGCCGAGGAGGCGGAGCGCTCGTTCGCGGAGGTGAACCGGATCTTCGGGCAGATGGACGCGAAGCTGATCCGCGAGCGCTACTACCAGCTGGGCGCCTACTTCGCGCGGCAGCCGGGCCAGCCGCGCCCGCGGCAGCTGCGCAAGGTGTTCGTCAGCGCGGGGGCGGCCGGGGCGCTGGCGCCGCTGTTCGGCCCCTCGCGCGGGCATCCGCGGAGTCGGCACCTGGGGGCGCCGGCGATGGCCGTGCTGGAGACCCGAGCCCGGACGGCGTACCACTTCGACCTGTTCGGCGGCTCGGACGTGGGCCACACGATCGTGCTGGGCAGCACGGGGAGCGGCAAGTCGTTCCTGCTCAATTTCCTGCTGGTGAACGCGCTGCGCTACAACCCGCGCATCGCGATCCTCGACCTGGGCGGGTCCTACCGCTGGCTGACGAAGCTGGCGGGCGGCAGCTACCTGGCGCTTTCCCCGGAAGACGCCGGGACGGCGCTGAACCCGTTCGGCCTGGAGGCCTCCGAACGCTCCTACCGCTTCCTGGCGTCCTGGATCGCGTACCTGCTGGGGATCGGCGGGTACCAGGCCGGCGGCGACGACACGTCCGAGATCCGCCAGTGCGTGGAGGACCTGTTCCGGCGGCCGGCGCGGGAGCGGCGCATGGGCAAGCTGGTCAAGAGCCTGCCGGTGAAGATGCGGCCGGCGCTCGATCGCTGGCACGGGACGGGCGCGTGGGCGCGGATCTTCGACACGTCCGCGGACAGCCTGGAGGGCCTCGCGGACTGGCAGGTGGTGGACCTGGCCGGGGCGGCGCAATACGAGGATCTCGCCTCGGCGGCGATGCAGTACGTGCTGGAGCGCCTCAGCGCGCAGATCGACGACGAGAACGAGCGCGACCGGCTCAAGATCCTGGTGGTCGACGAGGCGTGGAAGTTCCTGCGGGACCCGGCGATCGCGGGGTACCTGCTGGAGGCTGTCAAGACCTGGCGCAAGCGCAACGCGGCGCTGGTGCTGGCGACGCAGTCGGCGGTGGACGTCTCGGAGGGCTCCAACGCGGCCGCCCTGCTGGAGAGCTGCCCGACGAAGGTTTTCCTGGCGAACCCGTCGATGGACGCGGGGCGTTACGAGCGGCTGTTCGCGCTCTCGCCGTCGGAGACGGACACGATCCGCAAGCTGCAGCCGAAGCGCGAGCTGTACCTGCGGCGGCCGGAGGAGGCCGAGACACTTCAGTTGCACGTGGATCGCAAGAGCTATTTCCTCTACACGAGCTCGGCGCGGGATGCGGCGGCGCGGGACCGGGCGATCGCCGCCTGCGACGGGGACCTGGAGCGGGCGCTGGAGCGGCTCGCGGAGGGAGAAGGGAGCAAGCGATGAGAACGGGAGCACAATCCCTGGCGGTGCTGGCAGGCGGCGCCATGCTATTGGCCGCCGGGGCGCAGCCGGCGCTGGAGGCGGCGTCGGCGCGCCATGTGGAGGTGACGGACGACACGGTGGTGCCGATCGCGGCAAAGGTGCGCTACACCACCGTGATCGTGGTGCCCGAGGACGAGGAGATCCTGGCATTCGTGTGCGGCGACTCGGAGTACTGGGGACTGGAAGGGAAAGCGAACGTGGCCCTGCTCAAGCCGATGGCGGCAGGGGTGAGCACGAACGTCGCGCTGATCACGGACAAGGGGCGGATCTACACCCTGACGGCGACGGAGGGGGACGAGCCGGACCTGAAGGTCTACCTGCACCGGCCCCCGCCGGACGCGGAGGGCCCGCAGCGGATCGGCACGCCCCTGGAGGCGCCGCGGTTCGTCGCCGCGAGCGCCCTCGAGGACTACGAGCGCCAGGCGGCGCTGGCGCGGGACCAGGCGCGGGAGGCGAAGCGCTCCGCCCAGGAGCTGCTCGACCGCGGCGTCGAGGACTTCCGCCGGCGCTACCCGGGCACGCTGCGGTTCGACTACCGGCTGCCGCCGGAGGCGGCCGGGAGCCCGTGGCACGTGCGGGGGATGTGGAACGACCAGCGCTTCACGTACCTGCTCTGCGACGCCCCCGAGGCCCCGGCGCTGTACGAGGAGAAGGAAGGCCAGCCGGCGATGGTGGCGTTCGACTACGAGGACGGGCTGTACGTGGCGCGGCACGTGGTCGGGGCGGGCTGGCTGCAGGTGGGCAAGCGCCGCCTGAAGTGGCGCTACGACCCGCCCAAGGAACTGCCGTGACGAATTGGGTCGATCGGATCCGGGAGCCCTCCGGAGCGGTGCCGGCACGGGCGCGCTGGCTGCTGATCTGGGGCGGCGGGGGAGTCCTGGTGCTCGCAGTCGGCTGGTCGACATGGCAGCAGGAGACGGCCGCTCCCCCGCCCTCGCCGAACCCCGCGGAGGCGCAGCCCCCGCCTTCGCCGGCGGTGATGGACCGGGCGGATACGGCCGTGGCGAGTTCGCTGCGGGACCTGGACGAGGCCGAGCAGCGCGCCGCGCTCGCGGAGGCGGCCCGACGCCTCGATGAGCAGAAGCGCCGGCGGACCCTGCAGTCGGCTGTGGACGCGCACCTGCAGGACCCTTCCGGGACGCTCCGCCCGGAGGAGTACTTGCCGGAAGGCCAGTACGAGGAGGTCGACGTGGTGCAGGAGGAGATCCGCCAACTGGAGGCGCGGCGACGCTACGAATCGCTGCGCGCCCCGCAGATCGTGCTGACCGCCGCAAAGCGGGAAAGCGGCGGATCTCCCGCTCCCGCCGCGGAAAGCGAAGCGTCGGCTGTCGCGCCAGCGGCGGGGGCACCGCCCGCGAAGTCGGCCGAGGAGCGCCTCTACGAGAGCCTTGCCCGCGCTCTGGAGGACCCGCGCCAGTACGGCCAGCTGCTGCAGGCCGGCGGAGCCGCAGCCATGCCGGCTGCGGGCAGCGCTCCCGCCCCGCCGGCGGCCCCCGCCGCCGCGCCCGCCGCGGACGCCCCGCCGATGCTGGCGGAGCCGCGCGACCCGCCCGGATGGGAGCGGGTCTACGAGGGCGAGTTCCTGGAGTGTGTCCTGGTGACGCAGTTACGGGGCGACTTCCCCGGGCCGGCCAACGCGATGGTCGCGGTCGACCTGTGGACGCGGGACCGCCAGCGGATCGCGATCCCGCGCGGCAGCCGGGTGCTGGGCACCGCCACGGCCGTTTCGGCGTGGGGCCAGGCGCGGCTGGGCGTGGCATTCCACCGGCTGATCTTCCCGGACGGCCGCTACGTCAGCCTCGACCAGTTCACGGGCCTGAACCAGGTCGGCGAGACGGGCCTGAAGGACCGCGTCAACAACCATTACCTGTCGGTGTTCGGGGCGACCGCGGCGGTGGGCGTGCTGTCGGGGCTGTCGGCGCAGGGCGCGGACGCCTACGGGACATCGGGCGACCGCATCCGGGCCGGGACGGGCGCGGGCATGGCCCAGCAGGGCATGGCGATCACGGAGCGCTTCCTGAACCGCCTGCCCACCATCACCATCCGCGCGGGCCACCGGGTCCGCGTGTACTTCACTTCGGACGTGCTGGTGCCCAAAGCTCCGGCGGAAAGGTAGCAGAAGGAGGAAATCATGCGAGTTCTCGGAAGTGGGCGGGCGTTCGCGCTCGCGGCGTGCCTAGCGCTGCTGCTGGCGGCGGCGCCGGTGAAAGCGATCATCGGGTCCATCCTGCAGATCGCCCAGATGGCCACGCTGGTCTCGAACACAGCGAGCCTGCTGCAGGAGGCAGAGAAGCGCTTCACCCAGCTGACCTCCACGATCGGCAAGATCGAGGGGATGAAGGACCGCATCGAGGGTAAGGTGTCGGCGGTCGGGAGCATGGTCCAGCAGCTCGGCTCGGGCTGGCAGGGCCTGTACGCCGGCTCGACATCGCTCTTGCAGGACACGCTGTCCCTGCCAGCGGACCTGCGCTCGGCGCACGGGGACCTGTTCGACTCGCTGACGGCGACGGCCGGATCGGACCTGCCTTCCGCGAACTGGCGGGCCTACACGGGAAACCCGGTCAGCGCCGCGGCGCTGGCAAGCGCCCTCGGGGCGGAGCCGGGCGGCCGGGTCGCGCATACCCTCGAGTCGGCCCTCGGGGCTCTGCAGCGCAAGGAGACCTTGGGGACGGCCGTGCGCCAGGCGGCGCGCGCGACGTCAGAGACCGTGCAAAGCGCGAAGGCGGCCAACGCAAAGCAGCGCGAGGCGGCGAACCTTGAGAACGCCTCGCAGACCGCGCTGCTGCAGAAGCTGGTGGCCGCGCAGCTGACGGCGAACGAACTGCTGGCCTCACTGGCGCAGGTGGAGGGGATCGCGGCCGCTGCGGGCACGGTGGAGACCGAGGAGCGCTCCAAGCAGCGCAACGACGCGGCGGCTGAAATGGCCGCTTCGAAGGCCGCCCTGGACGCGGAGCGGGCGCGGATCCAGTCGCTGCAGAGCAACGGTGCCGCCAAGGCTGCCGTGCAGGGCCTGTTCTCGCTGGGCTGGATGAGCCGAGGGGGCTAGATGGCCGCCGCGGTCCCCCACGATCCCGCGACCGTCGCGGACTTCCTGCGCAACAACCCCGGCGACGTGATCGGGGTGTTCGAGCAGGCCGCGTCGGGCTTCTTCGCGGCCGCGAGCCCCCCGGTGCTGGCAGCCGGCGCGGTCCTCGCCGGGAGCCTAGCGTCGATCGGCGTGGTGCAGCGCGGCGCGGCCTACGCGCTGGGCGGCCAGGTCGATCCCGCGGGGCTGATGAACTACCTGCTCAAGGTGGCGTTCGTGCTGGGGCTGCTGACGTTCTGGAACAACGAGCTGCCCGGCACCGGCGGCAGCATCCCGCAGCTGATCGCGGGCCAGGGGGCCTGGCTGATCGACACCATGCTCTCGACCGCCCTCGGCGACATGCTGAACCGGCTCACCCGCATCTGGGGGATGTTCACCAACGCCAGCCTCAGCGGGCAGGTCTGGACGATGCTGGGAGCCCTGTTCACGGGCGGGGCGGGCATCGGCCTGTACATGCTGATGGGCCCCGCGGTCGCGGCCGTGCTCGTGGCCCTGGCGATCGGCACGCTGGCCGCGGGAGTCGCCCAGGTGGTCTGGGCGGGGGTCGCGATCAGCATCTGCATCATGCTCGGCCCGATCCTGGTGCCCTGGCTGCTGTGGAGGCCGATGGAGTTCCTGTTCTGGGGCTGGCTCAAGACGGTCATCACGTACAGCCTGTACGGGGCCGTCGCGGTGGCGGTCATCCGCACGTTCATGGACGCGCTGCTAGTGCAGGTCGAGGCTGTCGTCGGCATGCCGGACTGGGGCAGCGGGGGAGCGCAGCTGCTGGCGTCGGCGGTCACCGCGTTCCTGCTGGCGATCACCGCCCTGATGGGCATGATCAAGGTCCCGGCGCTGGCCAACGGGCTGGTCTCCGGTTCCGGCGCGGCCGGCAGCGGCATTGCCGAAGCGGTCACCCAGGGCGCGGCGGGGTCCGCCGCGGCCACGATGGGTCCTGCGCTGCAGGGTGCCGGTGCCTCGCTCACCGGCGGGGCCGGCCCCCTGCTGTCGCCATTGTCGGGCCAGCCCCTGGGGATCGGGGGCAGCCGCGTGGCGACGGCCGCGCTCTCGGCGGCTGGCGGCGCGGCAGCCACCGCCGGGCAAGTGCTAGGCGGGATGGCCGGGCGCCAGCTGCCCCTGACGAAGCCCCGGCGCGACGGAGGATCAGAATGAGGAACCCCTTCCGGCCCGCGGCGAAGGCCCGGGAAAAGCAGCGTACCAAACGGCCGCCCAAGGCGGAACCCGCCCAGCAGTTCGCCGAGATCTGGGGCGAGGCGGTGGTGGCCGCCCGGCACCTGCGCATCGGCACGGCCGCGCTCGCCGCCCTGTGCCTGGTGCTCGCGGCGGGCTGGTGCTCCTCGGCGAGCCGTACGCTCAAGCCGGTCGTGATCCGGGTCGACGAGGTCGGTCGCGCGGAAGCCGTCAAGTACGAGGCGGTCGAGGCGAACCCGACCGCGACGGACCCGGCGGTGCAGTACTTCCTGCACTCGTTCCTGGCGGACCACTTCGGGCGCAACCCCGCCACCGTGCAGGAGCGCTGGACGCGCAGCCTGACGTTCCTGTCCCCCGCCGCGGCCTATCCGATCATCGAGCGCACGACGCCCGAAATCGCGCTGGTGTCGCGCAGCCCCGTCACGGAGGTCTCCAAGGTGGAGAACATCCTGCTGCGCATCGAGCCGAGCCCGGAACCGCCGTACCGGGCAAGCGCGGAGTACGAGATCGCCGACTACGTGCGCGGCGAGGAGCGCGGCCGCGAGCAGTGGACGGCGCACCTGATGTTCACTTTCGCGCCGGTGTCCCAGGCCCTGATCGCGACGAACCCCCTGGGGCTGTTCGTGGTCAGCCTGGAGACTGCCCGGGCGCTGGACCTGCGGGAGGCGCGTTGACGCCGAACCGCATCGCGACCGGGCTATCGATGGTCGCCTGGGGCGTGCTGGCGGGAGTCTTCATGGAGCGCATGGAGTGGATGCGCCCGCACATGGGCCTGCTGCTGGGCGCCTACGGCGGCTGGCTCGCCCTGTACCTGGCGGCCGCGGCGATCTGCCTCTACGCGGCGATCTACCGGGTCTCGCGCTGGCTGGGCATCGGCGACCTCGGGCGCAAGATGGAGGTGCTCGAGACCGGCCTGCGCTCCGACGCCCCGCACGACGAGGCCCTGGCCCGGGCTCTCCAGCGGCAGCGGACCGGGGAGGGCCTGTGAGATGCGGATGTGGCCCCGGCCCGGACCGAGACGCCCCTCCGGGCGCGAGGCGGCCCAGCTAGCCGGGGGGGCGGCGGCCAACGCCCGCGACGCGGGGAGGAAGGCGCAGCGGCGAGAAGCGGGCCGGGCGCGAAACGGAACGCCCCGGCAGGAACCCCGCCGGGAGGCCGACCCGCAGGAATCGCGGACCCGCAGGAATCGCGCGAGGGATCCGCACGAGCGGCACGTCCCGTTCGCCGAGCGCAAGCGCCAGGCCCTGGAGGACCTCGCGGTGTATCGCGCGGTCAGCTTCCAAGACCTGTCCGACGCCCGCTTCGGCGGGAACGACTTCGCAGCCCGCAGGGGTGTCTCCCAGCTGCAGGCGGCCGGGCTCGTGGTCCGGGGAACGGGCTGGGGCCCGAAGGGCAGGCCCTTCCTGGTCCTGGCGGCGACGCCTTCGGGATCGCGCGAAGCGGCCCGCAACGGGCGGCCGGGGCAGCGCCGCTGGCACGGGCTGGTCAAACCGGCGGAGGCGCACCACGACACGGCCGTCTACCGCGCGGCGCTCGAGAGGATCGCCGAGCTGGAGAGCGAGGGCTTCCGGATCACCCGCGTGCGCATCGACGCGGAACTGAAGAGCGAGCTGGCCAAGGCCGCGGAGCGAGCCCGGGCGGCCGGAGGCGACCGGGCGGCGCGCGAGGCGCAGCACCGCAAGGCCCGGGAACTGGGACTCCCGGTGGAAGGCGGCAAGGTGCACGTCCCGGACGTGCAGATCGAGTACGAGCCGGCTGGCGAGCGGGCCGGGCTCGAGTCCGGGCGGGCCAACGTCGAGGTCGTGACGGCCTCGTACAAGGCGGGATCGATCCGGGCGAAGGCGGCGCTGGGTTTCCACCTGGCGGCCAGCGGCTCGGCGGCCGCCGGCAAAATGCGCGACGCGCTCGGTCTCGGACGGAACGGGACTGGCGGCCGGCAGGGTCGCGGGGGCGACCGGATCGACTTCGGAGAGACCGAGGGGCGCGGCGGAGGGATCGGAGGAAAGGAGGAGTTCGAGTTCTAGATGACGAATGGAGACGCTGGAACAGCGGTCGCGGAAGCGACGGGCCTGCCGCCCCGGGCGGCGGAGTGGGCCGCCTTCGCGGCGCTGCACTCGGGAGTGTTCACCCGCACCCAGGTGCGCGAATGGCTGGACCGGCCGACAGCCGACGCCAACCGCGCGGAAGCGGCGCGGATCGCGGCCAGGCTGTGCGAGCTCGAGCTGGCCACCGAGCTCGAGCTGGCCACCGAGCTCGAGCTGGCCGGGATCGGCCGGTTCGTGCACATCCACGCGAAGCAGGTCTACCGCGCCCTCGGCGAGCCGGAGAATCGCAACCGCCGCAAGCCCGCACGGGAGAAGGCGATCGAGCGGCTGCTCTGCCTGGACTACGTCCTGGACCATCCGGGCGAGGCCTGGCTGCCGACGGAGAGCGCGAAGACCGAGGCGTGCGAGGCAGCGGGGATCGACCCGGCGGCGTGGCCGAGCAAGCTCTACCCGGCGAGGGACGGTGACGGCGAGACGACGCGGTACTTCGTGGAGAAGTTCCCCCTGGCGATCGAGCCCGTGCGCCAGCAATGGCATTTACCGAGTGCGTGGAGCCTTAGGCCTGGTGGACTCGGAGCGTAATCGCCTTGAGATCAGCAGCTTATGGCTCAGGAAAGATTTTCTTGCGAATGCGCTTGACTTTAGCGGCGAATTCTGGCAGGTTGAATCGGGAGGGTAACCGCTTTGGACCCGTTGATCCAGAATCTCAAGTCCACCACCTTCTGCGGCCGACGCCTCACCCGCCGGCAGATCGCCGACATCCAGGAGGTCGTCCGCACGTTCCCCAAACTCAGCCGCAACGAACTGGGCCAAACCATCTGCGCGCACCTGCGGTGGCAGACCCCCTCCGGCAGCAACCGCATCCAGCTGGCGATGCGTCTGCTGGAGGAACTCGAACGGCTCTCGATCCTGACCCTGCCGCCCAAGCAGCGCCCCGGACGGGGCCGGCAAGAGCCGCTCGTGCCGGGCCCGCGGTCCGCTCCCCGGCCCGCCATCGAGGTGCCCCTGGCCGCGCTCACCCCGTTGCGGCTGGAGGTCGCGAGCGGCTCTGAGGCGGTCGCGGAGTGGAACGAATTCGTCGCACGCTACCACCCGCTCGGCTACCGCCAGCCGCTCGGCCAGCACCTGCGCTACTTCCTGCGCGACCGTGACGGCCGCTCGCTGGGCTGCCTGCTGTTCGACTTCGCGGCGGTCCAACTCGGCTGCCGCGACCAGTGGATCGGCTGGCAGGGGCAGGCCCACCGCAAGTACCTGCATCTGGTGGTGCGGAATGCAAGATATCTTCTGTTCCCGTGGGTCTCGGTGCAGCATCTGGCCAGCCACGCGCTGGGGCTGGCGGCCCGCCAGCTGCCGGACGACTGGCAGCGGGCGCACGGTTCGCGACCGGTTCTGTGCGAGACCTATGTCGACCCGCAACTCCACCGGGGGACCTGCTACCGGGCGGCTGGATGGCAGTGCCTGGGGCTCACCACAGGGGCGCGCGCGACCGCCTCGCAGCCGGCCAGGACGCCCAAGCAGGTCTGGGTGCGCCCGCTGCGGCAGGACTTTCGCTCGATCCTGCTCAACGGCCCGCCCAAGCGCACCCGCCAGCGGCGCGAGCCCGCCAGCGTCGACGCCTCGTTCGTGCAACTGTGGCAGGGCCTGATCGGCACGCTGACGCGGGTGGCGTCCGCGTACGACCGCGAGTGGGTGCGCCGCCAGCGGACGCTGAACACCCTGCTGGTGGTCCTGTTCGTGTACCGCATCGTGTTCACGCCGGACAGCCGGGGCTACGCCACGGTGCTGGCGGAGTTGTGGGCGCAGTGCCGTGCCCTGGACCTCGCACTGCCGGAGCGGCCGGTCACGCCGGCCGCGATCTGCCGGGCCCGCGCCAAGGTCAGCGAGGAGGTCTTCCTGCGCATCCACCGCGCCGTGCTCGCCGCAGGCCCCCCGGACCCGCCCCACAGCCTGTGGCTGGGCCACCGCACCTTCGCCGTCGACGGCTCCAAGCTCAACCTGCCCCGCCCGCTCGTCGCGTCCGGCTACCGCACACCCTCCCCGACGGCTGACTACCCGCAAGGCCTGCTCAGCTGCCTGTACCGGCTGCACACCCGCCTGCCGATCGACTTCGGCCTGCACGCCCACGCTGACGAGCGCCGTGCCGCCCGGCTGCATCTCGACGCCCTCGCCCCCGGCGACGTCGTCGTCTATGACCGCGGCTACTACTCCTTCGCCCTGCTGCACGCCCACGCCGAGCGCGGCCTGCACGCCGTGTTCCGCCTGCAGGGCAACGCCAACACGGCGTTCAAGGCCTTCATCCAATCCGACCGCCACGAGGCGGTCGTGACCCTCGCACCGACCGCTGAGGCCCGCTGCCAGCAGCCCGCGGCCGACTGGCGTCCCCTGCGGGTGCGGCTGGTCAAGTACACCGTCGGCCAGACCGTCTTCTCGCTCGCGACCACCCTGCTCGACGCCGCACTCTACCGGGGGCCGGACCTCGCCCGGCTCTAGCATGGCCGCTGGAGCCTCGAGGAGTACTACAAGATCAGCAAAACCATGCTCGTCGTGGAGCAGTTCCGGGGCCGCAGCGAGCGGCTGGTGCGCCAGGAGCTGTACGCCCACTTCACGCTGGCAGCGCTGTCCCGGCTGTTCGCCAACCACAGCGAGGAGGCCTTCCGGGAGGGCCCGGACGGGCACGGTCGGCCGGCGGTGCTGGCCAACTTCCGCCATACGCTGCACACGGTCGGGCGCCATCTGGAAGGGCTGTTCCTGAAGCGCGCCAAGGCGGTGGGCGATGTGCTGCAGCGGATCCTGGACGGGATCGGGGCCAGCCGCCAGCGGCGGCGTCCGGGCCGCTCCTACCCGCGCCGTTCGCGCAAGCCCGAGACGAAGTGGAGGAACCGCAAGGCAGCCGGAACCGCAAGTCCAGCTATAGCCTGACACCGTCGAAAATCGAGCCCGAACCCGAATTTCTTAAGTCAATGCGCTTCTGCAACTAAGTCAATGCCATTGCGTGCGCCAGCGCGCCGTCGTGGCTTGCGTGAGCGCGGGGACGACGACCGCGCGAGTCAAGTCCTGGCTCGGATCCTACGGGCCCCTGATCCGGGCGCTCGGAGCGGCGGGCTGCGTCATCGAGCTCGTTCACGTCGCCCCGCGCGCCGCGCTCTCCGACGCGGCGGCCAAGGAACTGCAGAAGGCGGCGGACAAGCTCGGCGCGGCCGACGAGGACGCGGCGACGATCCAGCGGATCAAGGCGGCGATCCTGGCCGAGACGGAGGAGGCACTCGATTCGATCGGCGGCCTGCCGCTGGGACTGGAGACCGCCAGGGAGATCTACGCGCGGCGCGGGAACGATTTCGCGTCCGACCCGGTCCAGGTCGAGACGCGGGCTTGGACATCGACGCGCATCGCAATGCCGGAGGACCCTGCATGAGGCGTACGCCGACATGCCTAGCGGCCGTTCAGGCCGCCCGGCCTTCCTGCAAGGAAAAATCCCGGGAGCGACCTCCTCGAAAGGCCCGCATGCGCAAGCGAGGGCCGTTTTCGGGGGGGGGTCGCTCCCGCCCCGCCGACCTTTTGCTAAGGTTCGCCCGTCCGCCCCGGCCAAAACGTTAACCTCCGCCCCTGCAAGACGTTGCCCGACCCGATCCTGTCCAGCGAGAGTGGCCGATCCGGTTCAGACGAGGGGCAATTCCCGTTCAACCCGGCCATTTCCCCGAACGAGCGCCCCGCCGCCGAACCACAGGCCCCTGCGGGGAGGATCGCCGTGCTGACGGCGCGTTCGGCGATCGCCGCCGGCGCTGGCGCGGCCGCCTGGTACCTGCACCCCGAGTTCGCGCCGCCCTCCGGCACGGTTCCGATCCTCGACCTGATCGAGCTGCGCAACCCTGTAGCCTACGCGCTGTTTCGCTCCTGGTGGTGGCTGGCCCCGCTCGCGACCGGGTCCGTCCTGGCCGCATCCGCCATTTCCGCCTGGGCCGTCTGGGGTCCGGGCTCGCGCTCCGAACGGGCCGCGCGCGGGGCCCTGCCCACGGATCCGTACGACCCGGTGTCGGACGAGGTCTCGGTCACGGTCGGGGAGATCCATCACCCGACGGACCCGGTCGAGTCGGCCTCCCCGCAATGGCTGTCGATTCCCGCCCGCGGCCTCTACACCGGCATCTGCATCGTCGGCGCGGTCGGCTCGGGCAAGACCTCCGCGTGCATGCACCCCTTCGCCAGGCAGCTCCTCGGCTGGCAGGCCGGCGACGTCGAGCGCCGGGCCGCGGCGCTCGTGCTCGAGGTCAAGGGCGACTTCTGCTTCGCGGTCCGGGGGATCCTGGAGGAGACTGGCCGCGGGAAGGACTACCGCGAGCTGAGCCTGCAAGGGGAGTGGGCCTGGAACCCGCTCAACGAGCCGGAGATCGATTCCTACTCGCTGGCCTTCAGCGTCGGCTCGCTGCTCAACCAGCTCTTCGGCAAGAGCCGGGAGCCGTTCTGGCAGCAGGCCTACACCAGCCTGGTGCGCGCGGCGATCGAGTTGCACCGGCTCGAGGAGCACCCCTGGTTCACCCTGCAGGACGTCTACCGCCTCGCCATCGCCGGCGAGGGCGAGTTCTTCGGGCGGCTCGAGGAGGCGGGCGCGCGCATCCCCTCCGAGTGGGCGGCGGCCGGAACGCAGGTGGCAGTCCCCGTCGAGCGGGCCCGCATCGGAGCCGCCGATCTCGCCGAGCACCTGGGAGCCCTGGAGCGCTGGGAGTGGTCCCCCGTTCCCGGCGGGGGCTACGAGACGCCGGCCGCGGAGGGGGACTTCGCCGAACTGGAAGCGGCTCTCGGCCGCCGCCCGCAGCGGATCGTGCCGGCGTCGCTGGCACTGGGCCCGCTGGAGGGCGCCCCGGACGCAAGCGAGCGCCGCACGCGGCGCCTGCGCTTCGAGGCGGTGGACCGGTGGGTCCGCAAGGACTGGGCGCAGCTCGACCCGAAGGTGCGGACGTCGATCGTGGAGGGCATCTCGTCCTTCCTGTCGCTGTTCGACCAGCCGGAAGTCGCGGACGCCTTCTGCCCTCCGCGTCCCGGAGAGGATCCGGCGGGAGGGCGCCGGCTGCTGCCGCCGATGGCGGAGCTGGTCGAGTCCGGCGCGGTGATCGCGCTGAACATGCCGGCGGGCGCGAACCCGGCCCTGGCCAGGGTGCTCGGCGTGATGCTCAAGCAGTGCTGGCTGCAGGCGCTGCTGCGCCGCCCGCAGGCGATGGCCGACCCGGCCAACGCGGGGCGCTTCTGGCGGCCTGCGGTGTTCGTGTGCGACGAGTACCACTCCTTCGCCACGGTCGGCGGGGACGACCCCGGCGGGGACGAGCGGGCCTTCGCCCTCTCGCGCCAGTCGCGGTGCATCCCCTTGGTGGCCACCCAGTCGATCTCCTCGCTGCGCTCGGCGGTCGGGGACCGGGAGGCCTGGCGCACGCTGCTGCAGACCCTGCGGACGAAGCTCTTCCTGAGCCTGGAGGACGAGTTCAGCCAGGGCGAGGCCTCCAAGCTGTGCGGCCAGGCGGAGTTCCTGAAGCCGAACTTCTCGTTCAGCGAGTCGGCCGGCCGGGCGGGCGTGTCGCTGCTGAGCGGCAAGGCCGGCGGTTCGCGCGGGAGCCTGTCGGCTTCGCGCAGCTACTCGCCGCGGCTGGAGGCGAAGTTCAAGCCGCGCGACTTCCGCGAACTCGAAAACGCGCAGGCGATCGCCGTTCCCTACGACGGCGTGCGGGCGCTGCCGGCGACGCGCGTGTACCTCAAGCCGCACTACCTGCCGCGGGACAGGCCCTACTTCCGCCAGCGGGAGAAGGGGGAGCTGTGAGACCGCGGCGGAAAGGAACGGAGGCCGTGGGTCCGAATGGGAACGGCAACGGGAACCCGTGCGGGACCGCTCTTCCGAGTCCAGATGAAGCCGGTGCCGCAATGTCGGCGGAGGCCACGGCGCGGCGGGCGCTGGCGCCGATCCTGCCGTTCCTCGGGCCGATCGAAGAGCTGCTGCTCGATCCCGAGGTGACCGAGATCATGGTCAACGCCGCCGACGATGTCTACGTCGAGCGACGCGGGGTGCTCGCGCCGGCCGACATCCCGGGCTGGACGGACCGGGAACTGGAGCGGGCGCTGGTGCAGATCGCGCGGAGCCTGGACTCCGACATCAGCGTGGCCGAGCCGCTGCTGGACGCGCGCCTGCCGGACGGCTCGCGCGTGGCCGGGGTGCTGCCGCCGATCTCGGAGGCGCCCATGCTGACGATCCGCAAGCACGCGGCGCGGGCGTTCACGGTCGCCGAGCTGGTCGAGTCGGGGACCCTGCCGCCGGGAGTGCTCGAGGTGGCCCGGCACGTGCTGGCGGCCAATGGCAACATCCTGGTGGCGGGCTCGACGGGGTCGGGCAAGACGACCCTGCTGCGCGCGCTGCTCAACGACCTCGAGCCGGGCGAGCGCTACCTGGTCATCGAGGACACGGCCGAGATCAATCTCGACCAGCCGCACGCCAGGCGGCTTGAGGCCCGACGATCCGGGACCTGGTGCGGGCCTCGCTGCGCCACAGGCCCGACCGCCTGGTCGTGTGACGAGGTGCGCGGGGCGGGACCTGGTGCGGGCCTCGCTGCGCCACAGGCCCGACCGCCTGGTCGTGGGAGAGGTGCGCGGGGCGGAGGCCTGGGACCTGCTGCAGGCGCTCAACACCGGTCACGGCGGGGCCATCTCGACGATCCACGCCAACACGGCCGAGGACGCGCTGATGCGGCTGGCCACCTGCGCGCTGATGCAGGAGGGCTCGGCGGCGGTGCCGTGGCCGGCGCTGGCGGCGATCGTGGGGGCGGTGACGGACCTGGTGATCCACGTGGCGCGCTGGCAGGGCGTGCGCATGGTGGGCGAGGCGCTCCGGGTGCACCGCTACGACCCGGGCCGGCAGGCCTGGGAGACGGAGACGGTCTGGCCGCCTCCGGCAGGAAGGGAGAGAACAGCATGAGGCGTGACGCATCGGCATACATCCGGGCCAACTTCAAACCGGAGGACCGCCTGGCAGTGGTCCTGATCCAGCAAGAGGGAGAGGAGAAGGGCAAGGTCCTGCACAAGTTCTGGTCCGCGTCGCTGGCGGCCGCGCCGAAGACCCAGGCCTGGCTGCGGTACCGGAACGCGCACGGGTGGGACATCTACGCGACCGCGAACCCGCTCAAACCGGGCGCGTGGCGCCGCGGCAAGGGCGACGTGCTCGAGGCGCGCTGGCTGTACCTGGACGCCGATCAGAATGGCGACGCGGTCCTGAAGCGGATCGACGACGATGACGTGGCCGGGAGAGTCCCGCCGCCCACGGCGGTGGTGAGCACGAGCCCGGGGCGCTACCAGGTGCTGTGGCGGATCGAGGTGACCGCCACGGACAGGGCCGAGGACATGCTGCGCCGGCTGGCGCACCACTACGGGACGGACCGGGCGGCGACGGACTGCAACCGGGTGCTGCGGCTGCCGGGGTTCCGGTCGCGCAAGCGGGGGGCGCCGGTGCAACTGCTGCGCTACTCGCAGGGGCCGCCGTGGAGGCTGGAGGATTTCCCGCAGGACCTGCCGCTACCGGAATACGCCCCGCGGGACGTGGGGGCGGGTCCGTGGAGGAAGGGAGTCGCCTCGGCGTCGCGCAGCTACGGCGGGGACGTGACGAAGTCGGGGCAGGACTGGGCCTGGACCCGCGAGCAGCTCAAGAAAGGCCGCAAGCCGGCGGAGGTCGAAACAGAGCTGGCTGGCCGCCGCCCGGACAAGCCGAACCCGGACTACTACGCCCGTATCACGGTCAGGAACGCCGAGCGGTCGCTGGCTCCCGGGCAGAGCCCGTCGCGCTGAGAGGCGGTGGGATGGCGCCGCGTTCCCGGCTGGTCGCCGCGGTGCTGCTGGCGCTGCCGGCGGCGGCGCAGGATCCCTGCCTGGCGCTTGAAGATGTCGTCGCGCGCATCGCCTGCTACGCGGCGGGGGACGCCCCGGGCAAGGTCGGCGGCGAATCCGGGGACAGCCCCGGATGGCGGGTCGGGGAGGAGACGGACCCGATCACCGACGAGACCTCCGTCATCCTGCGGCGGCGGGCGGAAGCGCCCCACCGCGACGCGGAAGGGGCCCTGGTGCTCCCAAGCCTGACCATCACCTGCTACCGGGGGCTGGAGGTGCTGCTGAGCCTGGAGGCGTTCGAGCCGGTGGCCGAGGGCGACGGCTCCGGGGCGGCCGAGACGCGCCTCACCTACCGGATCGGCTCGGACCCGCCGGCGGAACGGACCTGGTCGTCGTCGGCTCCGGACTACAGCGACGCCTACCTGGGCGTCCGTGTCGGCGCGCTGATCCTGGCCCGGGCGCTTGCGGACGAGGATCCGGGCGAGGTGCTGTTCCGCTATCGGGTCGTTCCCGGGGGCGGCGTGCGTACGGTGCGGTTCTGGCTGGAAGGGCTGGCGACGCTGCTGCCGCGGGTCGAGCGGGCCTGCGGAGCGCGTTAGGAAGAGGGCCCCGCGACGGAGGATGGCCGCCCAGCAGCGGCGCTCGCGGGCCTTGGGACTCGGACGGGACAGACGAGCATGCCGCGGCAACGAGGGATGAACGAAACGGAGATCGGCGAGCACTTCCGGGCGGTGTCGGAACTGCTGGCGAGGCAGGCCTCTCAGGGGACGGCTCCCTGGATGCGCTCGTTCGACGGGCTTGAAACGCCGTTGCCGGTGAGCTACTCGACTAGGCTTCGGGTGCGCGAAAGCGCATGCGTCTGGCTGGCGGCGGTAGCGGCGGAGCGCAGCTACCGGGACCCGCGCTGGTGCACTTTCGAAACCGCCAGGCAGTGCGGTGGCTACGTCCGGCGGGGTGAGCGAGGAACGCCGGTGCTGGTCTGGCACCGGTCCGGCCGGCCGTCGAACGCGCCCGTGGCGCAGCCCTACAAGGTGTTCAACGCGCAGCAGTGCGGGGGCTTGGTCGAATGGGAGCCGGAGAGCGCCGCGCCGATCTGGCAGGAGGAACGCGCGCGGCGGATCCTGCGCAGTTCCGGCGCCTTGATCGAGACATCCCGGGACGGCCGGGCACGCTACGACCTGCGCGCGAACCGTATCGAACTGCCGTCCGAGGAAAGCTTCCCTGATCCGGACGCGTACCTGCGCACGGCGCTCCACGAGCTCGGCCACTGGACGGGGCATCCGGACCGCCTGAACCGTGCCTGCCTGACGCGGGGAGTCGCGGCCGGCTACGGTTCGCAGGAATACGCCCGCGAGGAGCTGCGCGCCGGGATCGCCTCGATGATGGTAGGCGACCGGCTGGAGCTCGGGCACGACACCGCGCGCCACGCGCGTTTCCACCCGCAGTGGATCGAGATCCTGCGCAAGGATCCGCTGGAGATTGACCGCACCTCCCGCGAGGCCCAGCGGATCTGCGATTGCGTGCTCGCGCTCGAGCGGGACCGCCCGCGGGCGTGGATGGAGGCCTCCGGAGGCGGGCGGAACGAGGAGCGCTCCCGGGAATCTCCTTGCCCCTGGCGGGAAGGCAGGAGAGGTCCGTCTCGCTAGGGCTATCCTGAAGGGATGGACGAACCGAGGACGCTCGTCGAATGCGCCACGCCGGAGGAGGTCAGCCGCGCACTCTACCAGGGGCACTCGATCACTTGCTCGGAAGAGGTCGCGGAGCAGTGCGGCGCGTCGTTCCACAATGAGGGCGTCGACGCCTTCACCCTCGAGGAGATCCTGGAGGCGGTGGAACGGCCCTACGGTGACCGGGAACCGCCCCCGGACTCTGACTGGGACTACATCCTGACCGGCGTCTCCGCCGACTGGGAAGGCTAGCGTCGAGTCGCATTCGCTGCCCTGCGGCGGTCACTGGCCTCCGGCAGTTCACGTGCCAGAACCGCCGCTTCGGGAGCAACGGCACCGTACTGCAGCAGTGGCACCGCGAGCGAATCCGCCACGTCCCCCCGCCCGGCCCCGACCACGACCAGTTGCGGGACTGAATCCGTCGTCCGCCACGGCCGGCCGAGGGAGCTTCGGCGATCCGGACGCGCATCGGCTCCGCCAAGGCTATCCTGAACGCATGGACAGGCCGAGGACGCTCGTCGAATGCGCCACAGCGGAGGAGGTCAGCCGGGCGCTCTACCAAGGCCACTCGATCACCTGCTCGGAAAAGGTCGCAGAACAGTGTGGGGCGTCGTTCCACGAGGAGGGCGTCGACGCCTTCACGCTCGAAGAGATCCTGGCGTCGGTATTTGACCCCTCCGTCGATGGGCCCCCTCGCGCTGCATTGACTACGGCAAGCCCCTGGACTGAAGGCGCCGGCGGAAGCCCGAGGGAGTTCGCTTCCACCGCCGTGCGGCGATAGCCGGCCGGTGCCCTGGGATGAAATCCAGGTCCGATTCGCCCTTCCCGCGGGAATCGCGCTGCCGGAGAGCCCCATAGACGGGTTTTCGGACCGTCAGCCGTGCTCTAAAGCCGCCCGAGCCGTCTACGGGCCTGGAGGAGCCTTCCGCAGGCCGGTGAAGCCCTCGCAGGACGCGCGCTGCCCGCCCGTGGGGGCCTGCGGGTCTTCCCAGGATGCGGGTTCATTCCTATGCTGGGGGCATGAGAGAGCAACCTGAACTCTTCATCGAATGCGAGACCGCCGAAGAGGTCGGCCGGGCACTTGCCCGGGGCTACGCCGTGGCGACATCGAAGCGGGTGGCCGCCGAGTGCGGCGCCCCCCCGCCGGGGGACGCCGACCTTGAGGACGACCTCGATGACGTGCTCGAGGCGCATCTGCACCCCTACGGCGACCTCGAGCCCCCCGAGGGCGAGGACGGCGCGCTCTGATGGCGCGCCGGAGCAGGCCCAGCGGAGGGCCCACCGCCGCGGAGCGGACAGCGGAGTATTACCAGCAGGTCGCCGACGCGCTGATCGAGCAGATCGAGCGCGGCACGGCGCCCTGGACGCAGGCGTGGACGGCCGGCGAGCCCCTGCGCCGGCTGCCGGCGAACGTCAAGACCGGCAAGGCCTACCGGGGCGGCAACTCGGTCTGGCTGGCGAGCGTCGCCGAGAGAAGCGGCTACGGCGACCACCGGTGGGGCACGTTCAAGCAGGTCAAGGAGGTCGGCGGCCAGGTGTGCCGGGGCGAGCGGGGCAGCCAGATCCTGTACTGGGACTGGGAGAAGCGGCGGGTCGCCCGCGACCGCAACGGCAAGCCGGTCCTGGACGAGCAGGGCCAGCCGGCGTACGAGACGCGGCCGCGGGAGGTGCCGTTCGTGTACCGCTACACGGTGTTCAACGCCGAGCAGTGCGACGGGCTGCCGGCGCGCGTGGCGGACGAGAGGCCGCGGAACTGGAACCCGCTCGAGGAGGCCGAGCGGGTGCTGCAGGCCACGGGCGCCCGGATCACGCACGACGGCCAGGACAGGGCGTACTACGACCTGCGCCGGGACCGCATCACGCTGCCGTACCGGGAGCAGTTCCCGAACCCGCCGACGTACTACCAGGCAGCGCTGCACGAGCTGGGGCACTGGACGGGGCACCCGGACCGGCTGAACAGGGCAACCCTGCTGAAGGGCATCGTGGAGGGTCCGTACTCGCAGCAGTACGCCCAGGAGGAGCTGCGGGCGGAGATCAGTTCGATGATGAGCGGAGACCGGCTGCAGATCGGGCACGACCCGGCGCGCAGCGCGTCCTACGTCAACCACTGGGTCAAGGCCCTGCGCGACGACCCGCGGGAGATCTACCGCGCCGCGCAAGACGCGCAGCAGATCAGCGACTACGTGCTCGGCCGGGCGCGCGAGCGGGATCCGGACCGCGATGGCGAGCGAGAGCCGCAACGGCCCCGCGAGCGAGGCCTCGAAGGGACGCGGGAGGCAAGCCGCAACGCCGCTCCCCCGCCGGCGCTTCCGGAGCCGGACCGCGGTGAGCAGTACCGGCTGTTCCAGAGGGCCTGGTCGGGCCCCGGGCGCTAGGAAGTTCGATGTTGTGATCGTCGATTGAGTCGACCGAGAGGATTCGGAACCCTGTCAAAGGGTGCACGCGGACCGGTTGCGAGTGTGACAGGTTCTATGAGAGAACCGCGGCGGAGCGACTCCCGCTCGTGGGCCTTCGCGAGCACCGCAACGGCTTCGAGGTGACGCTCCACTCCGAAGTGCCTGCTCCGGCGGTCGCGCGGTCATCACCGTACGCTTGCTGCGTACAGCGTCAGAATCAGTTCCGACTCGTCGGCCATGCGATAGTCCGGCCTTCTGCCGGACAGGGCCTCGCTCCGAGACAGGATGATCGGCACGCCCTCTCCGCGCTTGTCCATGATGTGCGAACGATGGCTTGCAATCTCGGGACGGGCCACCGGGCAGCGAGCCAGCAAGCTCGTGACGGCTTCGTTGCGCGACACCTGACGATATTCCAGCGATTCGGGCGTCATCGTGTTCGGCAAGTGCCCCGGAGTGTACAGTTCGAGGCGATCGTCAAACAGGCGCAAACGCACCTTGCTGCCTGTGATCGCGTAGTCTCGGTGCGCCACTGCGTTCGTAACGGCCTCGAACACCGCCAGCATGTCGAACTGTGGCAAGTCCTCGCGGCCACCGCCCGGAAGCTTGCGGGCGGCCGTCCGCATGTTCCTACGCACGAAGTCGCATGCACCGAAAATCTGGCGGTCCAAAGGCCCGGTTATGTCAGCGGCGTCGCGCTGATAGGCCTGCTCGGTGGGAGCTGCGATCTCGGTGCCTTGGTACGCGACGGCTTGAATGAATGCTCCTGGCAAGAAGGCTTCAGGATCCCTCGCTCCCAAAAGCAGGCCTGCAACGGTTGGCCTCGGCTGCCCAGATTCGTCTTCTGCGAGCATCGCCAGTTTGACGAGTTGCTCCTGGGGTGAGTCTCTGGAGGGTGACCGAAGGAAGCGACGCCAGAACGGCTCCTTCAGATCGGCCAGCGTTGCTGACGAGACGGGCGATTCGTCAAACCGTATCCGACGGGTGCTACTGCGCTCCTCCAGCAGACGGGCCAGCAACTCCGTTGGCATCGGCCGTTTCGACGAACCGACCCGAATGTAGTACCCGCCGGGGCTCCTGTGGACGAACAGGCTACGCGGGATCTCAACAGCAATCACGTTCCGGCTGACCCCGGCACTGTCGGGCAAGGTCAGGCGTTCGATGACGGGAATCACCGGCGGCTCGATGGAATCGACACAGACTTGGAAGAGCCGTTCCTCGACTGCGTCCAGGCGGTCGCGAGGGACCCCTACGACGTCACGTGTCTTGTTGGTCACTCCGAGCACGAGCGTGCCCCCTCTGCCGTTTGCGAGGGCAGCGAATTCGTCTGCCAGATCATTCTGCGCGGGCTCGCGAAGCTTCCCGTTCGCGAATCGGACCTCCTTGCATTCCAGGTAGGTGTCTTCGCCAAGAATGATCCGTTCGTGGAGGTCGCTCCACCGCTTCAGACGCTCAGACATCGCGTCCCAGTCTCGCCCACCGGCGCTCGAATGCCGTCCGCCCGCCCTCCATGATCTGGCAGACCTCCTCTCGGACGTTCGGGTCCTGGAGCGCTCCGCTCTGGACAACGCGGCACTGGCCCCCACGGAAGTCAAGGGCATGCACGAGTTCCGCGTCCCCGTTGACTACGACATTGGCGTTGTGAGTGACGATGACCAGCTGGCGCCGTTGCTTGTTCTCGAGGATCTGGCGGACGATCAGGTCGTAGATCAGGTGGTTGTCCAAGTCGTCCTCCGGCTGGTCCAGCACGATCGGCTCGTCGCCAAACGCCAGCAGGAATGCCAGCAGAGCGGCTGAACGCTGGCCTTGCGATCCATGGGAGATGTCGGTCCAGTCTCGTCCGTCGCCTGACCGGCTGTACTGGATGCGCAGGTCGTCCTCCGGAAACCAGCAGCGGATATGGTCGGCAAACTCGGGCTGCCGGCGCTTACGCTCCAGGTAGTTCCTGAAATGACCGCCGAATTCGTCATCGGCTCCTATCAGTCGTTTCCTGATATCGCTCAACTCGGTTTCCCGAATCCTCGTTTGCTGCTGGAGCGAGATCCCTGCCAGGGAGTTCTCGCTGGGAACCAACGACCGGATATCGTCCCGGAACCGGTCGTCGTGGACATCAAGCAGGTCTCGCAGACTGCTCTCAATGTCATATCCATACGGAGCGACTTCCATGCGGACGAACTTGTTCGACGCCAAGGTCTTGGTTATGAAGTCGGATCGCGCCCCGGTGATTGCGCGCCGGGCCGAGAAGAGTCGCTTCCATTGCGCCTTACGGTCTGCCAAGCGTTTCTTCCGGTCTTGCTGCAGCCGGTCCAACTGCTCCAGTTCCAGGGCAACCTGCTGCCGATCGCGCACCAAGCGAGTGAAATCCTTAGGGCTGCCAACACCTTGTTCGGAGAGCGCCGACTGCAATGCCACCTGGTCTGTGCGGGCCTGGTCCGCGCGCGAGCGCCAAGCGGCGAGCCGCTCGTCGCCAGCGAGCGCCTGCGTGTCGTTGGAGAGAGCCCTGGCTGAATCCGCAAGGTCCGCGCGGGCCTTTGCAACTATTTGCCTTGCCTCCAAGCCCCACTCGATCGCATCGCTATCCTTCATGGCGTCGAAGAGTTCGGCGGACCAATCGTCGAGCAGGAGGTCTTGCGCCAGCTCCTCAATGCGCCCCGGCATCGCCCTCAATTCCTCAAGCGTCCTGTCGACTTCCCGGCACTGGCGAAGCGCTCGCTGATGGGCTTGCAACACCTGGGCATGCCCCGAACGCTTGAACGCTGCGATCTTGCGGTCTAGGTCCTCGCCCTGGCGTTCCAGTTCCGCGCGCTCCTCCAGCTTCCGATCGATCGCCCGGATGTCTGCGCGCAGGGCCCGGTAGCGCTCGGTTTCCTCCTGGAACTTACGCATGAAGTCTGCGATTCCGGCTGCCTCGTCGATCACGTCGAGCAGCGCTTTGCGGCCCTTGCCCGCCATTTCGGCGATCTGCCCTTGGGAGAGCAGCCGGATGGGAAAGCGCTCAGGGGTGATCGCCCCGCTGCGTGCCGGCTCCCATGTGCCATCCGGACGCTTCCGCTCGACAGAGTCCCCGTGTCCGTCCTGCCGCCATCGCAGGCGGTACGCTTCGCTGTCGCGAACCAGTTCGACACGGATCTCCGAGTCCGCGCGCAGCGCGCCTTCATCATCCCGCTCGGCGGCCACTTTGCGGAACTGCTGGAATCGGCGTCCAGGTTCGGAGCCCTCTCCGAGCGCACGAAGGTCCTCATGGCGCCGGAAGCCCAACCGCAACGCATGAATCAGCGTCGACTTGCCCGTGCCCCGCCCCCCGATCAAGGCGTTGAACAACGGCGTCAACTCGATCGCTGCAGGAAGGTCGTTGCCCATGTATCGGGCATCCTCGACCTCGATTCTGGTGATGAAGTGCTCTGGAGGAGCGGGCGGAGCGGGGTGCGGGTCGTCGCTCCGCCGGATTGAGACGCCGTTGCCGTCCAGCAGCGCCAGCCGCAGACCTTGCAACGTCGGATCCGCCATCTTGACCCAGCTGTACCGGCCGCCAGGCGCCGAAGCGCCCTGAAAGCTGTGGCAGTCGCTGCCGAGGACCCGCGCCAGTCCGCTTGCCTGCCGTTCGACGCAAGTCGGCAGCGCGTTGCTCATGTCCCGCCACTCGACTGCCAGGAGCGGTCCATCGTCTAGTACTTGGCGGATCGTATTCGCATCCAGGTACGGGCTGTTGCCCTCCCCTAAGCGCAGCATGCCCGACTCCGCGTCGGCGTGAGCGGGAATGGGAATCGCTCCGGCACGCATGAGAGCGTCGACGACTTCGGGCGCACCCTTCCGGGTCACGCTGTCGGAATCGCCCGGAGTCCCTTGGTACTCGACAGTCCCGAGCAGCGCGTCCACGTCGCTTTTCCACGCGCTGGGATCAAAGATCGCGAGCAGGTGGAAGCCGCCTTGCACGGACAGTTCGACCCCCGGGAACAGCGTCAGAGGGCGGAAGCCTGGCGGGGACGTCCCCGCATCGCACTGTGCTTGCATCTGCGCATACGACTGCTTGAGGCAATCCACCCAAGCACCGCTGTTGTGGTCGGTCACAGCCACGCAGTCGATCCCAGCGGCCATGAATCGAAGTAGCCATTCCTCAGGGGACAGATCCACCCCGGGCCTAGCCCAGTACGAATCCGAGGAGGCGGGGGTATGCGTGTGGAAGTCGAACTTCCACCACCGAGCGCCAGGGTAGGGCCAGTCCGAGTGGCTCATACGCAATACACAAGATCGCGTGACGGGCTAACGGATCCCCGCGTCCAATCGCGGGGGTGAGTCCTCTCGCGGTCTGCCGTCACGCTGCGAGTCGTTTGCGGAGGCCGCCTCGCGTACGAGAACCCCAACATTGCGAAGTGCATTGGAGCAGGCTGCATCCGCTACCAGTATCCCTTGCGAGGGGTGCCTTGTGCGAGGGGGATGCGCAGCCGGGCCAGCGCTGTGGTTGCGGCGAGCGTAGCGAATCTGGCTTCGCCGCCGAGGTCGCCGAGCAGGTCCGCACAGGTGACGCCGGTTGCCATTCATCCGACGCTTTCCCCGAACCGAATCGATAGCACTCGCCCGGGCTGCTTCCGCGTCGGTCGCGCAGGCGTTGCAGACGGGCCGTCTCCAGCAGGCTCGGCCTTGCCTGCCCGTTTCGGGCCCGGGCCCACCCAGACAGGATGATGAGGATCACATCCACGCCCGGGATCCGGGGCTCCGCTTTCCCCCGGGGCTCCCGTTGGTCGCCGTTCCGCCCACCTCGGTGGCAACCCGGTCGAGGAGGCCAAGCGAGTGCTGCAGGCCACGGGCGCCCGGATCACGGACGAGGGCCAGAACGGGGCCGCCGGAACCGCATCACGCTCCCGTACCGGGAGCAGTTCCCGAACTCGCCGACGTACTACCGGGCGGCGCTGCACGAACTGGGGCACTGGACGGGGCACCCCGGACCGGCTGAACAGGGCAACCCTGCTGGAAGGCATCGTGGAGGGTCCGTACTCGAAGCAGTACGCCAAGGAGGGACTGCGGGCGGAGATCAGCTCGATGATGAGCGGCGACCGGCTGCAGATCGGGCACGATCCAGCGCGCAGCGCGTCCTACGTCAACCACTGGGTCAAGGCCCTGCGCGACGACCCGCGGGAGATCTACCGCGCCGCGCAAGACGCGCAGCAGATCAGCGACTACGTGCTGGGCCGGACGCGTGCGCGGGATCCGGACCGCGATAGCGAGCGAGAGCCACAACGGCCCCGCGAACCAGACCTCGAAAAGACGCGGGAGGCAAGCCGCGCCGCCGCTCCCCCGCCGCCCCTTCTGGAGCCGGACCGCGGCGGGCAGTACCGGCTGTTCCAGAGGGCCTGGTCGGGCCCCGGGCGGTAGGGGAAGCGAAGGCGCTAGACCACCGATGGCTGCGCGTGTTCAACATGGCCATGGCTCTCATGCTCGTGTCCAGCGCCGTCTGGCAGTTATTGGGGCAGCGTTGTCGCATGTAGTCAAGAATAAAACCGAAGCGCCCTTTGCGCGGTCCGAACTCTTCGAGAAGTAGCGTGTCCCGGTGAATGATTGATCGATCTGCCTCGGCCAAGCAGCAGCGAAAAACTGGCAAGAAGTGGTCGTCGACAAAGCCAAGGCGTCAAGCTTGCATCACCTGCAGGCTCGACCCGAGAGAAGAGTATCAGGGACGGTAGTGTCTATGGTAAGAGTCTGAGGCGATCGTAGATAGAAAAATCTACTCCGTTAGTGCTAGAAAATCGAATCTAACAATTGGGACATGTCATATTCATTTTGGTAAGCTAAATCACTATTGAGAGTGATTCTAACTCGGTATTGCGGTCGAGTCTTATTGAACCCAAACCTAAGGAGATTAGTATCAACGATAAATTCGTTTTCACTGTAAGACTTAATCCGGTCTCCAAAAGTCCACTTGACATTCAGCTGAAATGGCCCCCGCCATCGTGAGGGATATTGTCATAGAACCTAAACTTGCAACCGCTTTCAGATAATTCACACTCATGGATAAATGTTCCTCTCTTGTGGAAAAGCATCTTGTCTCCCGGTTCAACGATAATTCGGTCAACCCAATTGGTACTTCTTTCAGATAATTACATCTTGTCTCCCGGTTCAACGATAATTCCTGGATTGAGAAGATTCAACATTGATTCAACAGTGTATCTTGTTCGGGTTCAGATCTGCAAATAACATATTTCAAGTGATCAAGGCATAGTTCATCTAGGACAAGAACTTCAGAGTGCCGAGCGTTCAGGATTTCCGAGCGTCGAGTTGACCCGAGGGGCCCTACACCCGAATCATGGTACACATGACCAAAATTGATACTCTTGAGGAATTCGAAGGTTCCGCCAATTTCAGCATCTGCAGTCAATCGCCCATTGCTAAATAGTACGCCATCTTCTTTCAGAAGACGTACCGAGAATAGTAGGTAAATTGGAACGGGCATGTGCGCCCCGTACTGGATCATGGACTCTGGGCGAATCCCCTCATTCGCGTATTGGGTCGGAGTTCGAGGGCGAAAATATAGGCGTACGTATCGCTTCAGTGGTGGTGTAAGTTCCACAATGAACTGGCTACCAGCACTATCTTTCTTAATAAGGCCATTACTCTCGGCAATCTCCCGAGATAATAGTCGCCCACTGTTGAGAACGTCTGCAACGTTCTCAACGTGATCTGAGCGAAACAGCCATTTCGGCCACCAGCGTCTAGCCTTGTCGAGTCTAAGTTTGGATGGAAGGCCGAGCATGTGTTCATGGATCGCTTCTGCATCCGACTTATATGGCATGAATAGCCGAACCGAATAAACTACCTGGAGCTTCTTCGATGTTAGACGGACTTGGAACTACTTGGAGTCCTACTGTTGGCTGTGTTTTGAGACGCAGATTTGAATCCGAGACAGAGATTTTTTGCACATATGGAAGCTGTTCAAACACTGGAATTAGATAAGAAATACGGTAGTGTTCGGGTATAATACCCCTATAGGTGAGTCCATAGTCCCGAAGTTGTTGCCAAAATTCCAGCAATTCGTCACTTCGGATATTGTAAACTCGCCCGGACGAAGTGATGGTCATGCTCGGAGGGTCTTTCTGCACCCGCACCGTATAGGAGTTTTCCTTTACAGAAGTATTGAAGTGGTTTCGGTGCTCCAACAAGGCCATGACATCCCCCCAGACTTCGTCGAATGGTAGTGACGCTGGCTCTGACCGAAGCCACTCAGCAATATTCCCAGTGTCCTTGTGTTCCGGTAGGCCAGCCCGAGGCCCATTGGGATATATCAACACGGGAATGCGGACTTCTTTAAGGTACATCTCCATTAGTTGCTTGACTTGACTGTCGAAGTCCAGTTCCCCATTTCCACACCCAAGTGCCGGAAATGCGACAGAAGAGATTCCTCTTCTCGCATACTCCCTTGCAAATGTCTGTAACCCCTCTTCGATATACTCGACCTTCGATGGCTTGCGCCAATGCTCCTTGGTTGCGAAATTCAGGATCCACTTGTGATGAGTCTTGTATAGGTGGAGTCTTCCAATCCCGAATAATCCGCGCTCGCAGTAGTCTCGATACTCTTTGAACATGCTCGGGTAGATACGCTTGAACTGTAACGCAAGCCCTTTCCCCATCACGCCTTGAGTGTTAACGGTGTTTACCAGAACTTTGGCTGGGGACTGGAACAAATCGCTGCCGACATACGTGATCATCTTGCTCTCACGAACGTACTTGCCAAGTATACTCTCAAGATGCCTATATGCCCGAAACGATAATACGAGATGTCTGTTCTGGGACCAATCCGACTAGGCGAGACGTTTCTCAAGACCGGTTTCGCGGTGTCACCGCACCATGGGGTGGAAAACCTCTTGCGATTCTTACAAGGCCAAGGCTCAAGCCTTAACTGCAGTCTCGTCACTTCGTTCTGCAAGTTCCTGGAAACCCGGGTCTTATGAGCGGATGCGGGTATATCTCGACAGACGCCGATGATATCCAGTTGAGTGCACATAAGTCGGAGGGCGGACAGACTGAATCCGACTGCCGACGCTTATGATATCCACTGCGAGGCTCACGTTACGCATCATTGCTTTGAACTAACCCGCTTTACGGGACCGGTGGTCGGCCGATAGCGCGTTTCTCCCGCCGCTAGGTCCGTCGTTCCCTTCCTCTTCCATTGAGTGCACATAAGTCGGAGGGCGGACAGACTGAATCCGACTGCCGACGCTTATGCACTGCGAGGCTCACGTTACGCATCATTGCTTTGAACTAACCCGCTTTACGGGACCGGTGGTCGGCCGATAGCGCGTTTCTCCCGCCGCTAGGTCCGTCTCAAGACCCTCCCCTTTCTAGTCCCCGGCTTTGCCGAGAGCCTCCCGCTGTGGAAGCATGGGGCTGTCACCCGTTTCGGACATTCATCGGAATCGGCCCTCGCCTGCGGCCTCTCCATGGCTCCATCAAGGTATCAGAACGATCCCGACCAGGACATCGCGGCAATCGAACATCCAGTGTTCTTGTGTCGGGTAGTTACGGGGTGCTTCACCAAGTTCGCCAGCACCACCTCGAACCCGCTCGGCTCCCGCAGTTCGTACAGTGGGATCCAGTACACGTGCCTTGAATCAAGCATTGCGGCCCCCGTTTCGTGCAGGCGAACTCGCGCCGCAGACCAACAATCTTCGACCAATCGAGAATCCCGCCAACCGCGGACGCGGCATCGCCACCATCGTCCGTCCATCCGCGCACCTCCCTCAGGAACGATTCTTCATCAATGCGGTCGCTTGCTTGTAGCTGTGCCATCTGTCCTAATCCACTGAGTCTGTTTGGTGCCAAGCCATCTTCGTCGCGTCACCGGTTCAGGCGCTTCCGCAGCACAGTCTAGCAGCCCAAGCCGTCTATGGGGACGCTTCCTGAGCGATGAGGGCTTGGTGGTCAATCCGGCAATGCGGCGCTCGCCTGTAACAGCCTTGATCGGACTGGCCCAACAATCCCCACCAGTACCACTCGCCGGCGGTGAGGTTGTCCCGGCGGGGCTTCAGGCCCTCTACGACTCATCCCCGCTTCACTACGAGTTGACTCGCCGGCACTACGACCATGCGCTGCAAGCGATGCCCTTGACGCCAGATCTCGACGCCATCGAAGAGACGACCGGAACGACGGCCCTCGGCCTCGCCTCCAAGGACGGATCCGCCGATGCGATCGATCTAGTCAAGCCGCTCATCATTCAGTACCGGGCCGATCCTCGCATCGTGGACGACCACGGTTATACCGCTCTGCATTACACGGCTTACTCCGGGAATTACGCCGTGGCCGAGACCCTGGCGAATCACGGCGCGGAGATCGACGCAGTGAACGAGCTCGTGGAAGAGAAGGTTCCTGCGGCTCCGCTGTTCATAGCCTATCGGTACGGACGGACACGCATTGCCGAATTCCTGAAGTTCCGCGGGGCTGAGGACTTCGATCCTGAACTCATCAAGTACACCAAGTTTTCCGGAGCCTTGCTCGCGGCCATGCTGGAGGAGAGGAGGAAGAACGGCTACCCGTTCCTGAACCGCGATGGCGACATGCAACAGCAAGTTCTTCGACAGCAACAGATCCGGTCTGCTGTGCATGAACGGATCATTCAGGAGCAAGGCAGGATCGAACTGGTGGAACCACGGAGGCGGGTCGACAGCATCTACCAGCAAATTATCAACGACACCCCGCACGTGGAAGGTATGTCGCGCAGTGAGTACTACGCCCAGATCAGGGCGAAGCTCGAAGCTGCCCGCTCCCAGCTCGCTGCCCAATCCCAAGTACCGCAGCAAGGGCAATCACGCCTGGAAACGGCGAAGCGGGCGCTAGAGAACAGAGCGGTTATCAAGGGGGATTATAAGGGATGGTGCCCAAAAGCATCCCTTCTAGCTCTCGCGCCGGGGCCTGTCGATGTAGTGAATCTCGACCGGTTCCATGAGTCTGCGGGCGGCCTCCTCCAGCGACATCTGCGGTAGCGGGATCGACTCCTCAAGCTCGGCCTTGGATGGCTGGTAGGTCGGGCGCACAAGTTCGACTCGGCGCGGCTGGAGTCTGGTCACTGGCTTCGATTTCTTAGTGTCCTTCATCGAAAATCCTCCTGGAACAGTGTTCCTTGTGCCCATGGCTTGCCATCGAGGTAGATCCGGTCTACGCACTGATCGTCCCACCGCTGCATCCAGTCAAGGCAGTCGCCGTAGTAGAGCGTGTTCAGTTCCAAGGCGCTCATCCACGGGCTCCGGAATCCAGCCCGTTGTCTCTGATCAGCTCATCGTACTTGAGCCGCTTTCCATCCATGCCAAGCACGACCGCGCCCATCATCTCGATGGTGTCCTGCTCGCGCAGGTTGTGACGACCGGCGAACTCCTGCACGTAGCGGTCAAGATGCTTCGGGCTGAACTTGTGGAACGTCCCGTAGTACCCGCGCTTCAGCAGGGACCAGAACGACTCGACTCCGTTGGTGTGCGCCTGTCCGCGAACGTACTCGCTGACAGAGTGCTTCACGGCCTCATGTTCGAACGGCAGTGTCTCGTAAGCACTCGCGTCGTCCGTGTAGACGGTCGCTTGCCGGTCGGCGTGATCCTTCACGAATCCCTGCAGGGTTTCCTTGTCCGTGGATTGCACCGCCTTGGCTGCCAGCTGGTTCGTCTCGCGGTCTTTCGCACCCACAACGGCCGTTTTGCCCACCGGCCCACGGCCCGTGAGTTCCTTGCGCACCGAGTGCGGCATGTTCTTGCGCTTCCCGCCGATGTAGGTTTCGTCCACTTCCACTGGGCCGGCGAAGAATGTACCAGCTTGGAACAATGCGGCCCGGATGCGGTGGCTGAGATGCCACGCCGAGTTCTGCGCGATGTGCAGGTCACGGTGCAGCTTCATGGACGAGACGGATTTCAGGCTGGTCATGAACAGATAGATCGCCATGGCCCACACCTGATAGCCCAGGTTCGAGTCCTGCATGACGGTTCCGATGCGCACCGAGAACCGCTTGCGGCAATCGCGGCAGCGGAACGGCATCGTCTTGTGCTGCGCGCCCGACTGGACGCGGTGGGAACCGGCCCCGCAATGCGGGCACTGCGGTCCGTGCGGCCAGCGGACGCGGATGAACCACTCCTCGGCCGCAGCGTCGTGGGGAAACATCCTCATGGCCTGAATCATGCTGATGCCCTTGCGTGTGTTCTTGCCCGGTGCTTTCTTGATCGTCATCTCTATTCATCATCTTACCAAATGGCGCCCACCGCAGCAATCGTAAGTGTCTTATTTATCTTGGAGTTACGAAATAATCATGTCCGCTAGACGGGATGCTTTTGGGCACCATCCCTTATAATCCCCTTATCAAGCCATGACGACTCTCTTCGTCCAGCAGGGTCTTGACACATGAACCTAGACCTCAAAGACGCGATCCTCGTTCGCCAGCGAGGGATCAGGCTCTGACACGGAATTCCTCCTTGGATGGCAACTCGAACAGCTCGTGGTCGCGGTCCCGCGATGAACGAGCTGACGCGAGTCGGCGCAGCGGAACTGGCGCGCCGAATCCGCGTCGGGGACACGAGCCCGCTGGAGGTCGTCGATGCCCACATCGTGCGGATCGACGAGGTCGAGCCGCACATCAACGCGCTGATCACTCCAACGTTTGACACGGCCCGGAGCACGGCGCGGCGACTGACCGAGGCCGGCGTTCCCGCCGATCCGCCACCACTCCACGGCGTCCCGGTCACGGTCAAGGACGCGCTCGCCGTGGCGGATGTCCGGTTCACTGCGGGCTCGCACCGGCTGCGCGAGCCCGTCGCGGAACAGGACGCTGAAGCCGTCCGGCGCATGAAGGCAGCCGGGGCCATCGTGCTGGGCAAGTCGAGCTGCTCGGACATGAGCGGCTCGATGGAGACGAACAACCCCATCATAGGCCTGACGCGGAATCCGTGGCGCCTCGACCGGTCCGCGGGAGGCAGCTCGGGTGGAGAGGGGGCACTTATTGCCGCCGGTGGCTCGCCGCTGGGGCTGGGAGCGGACATCGCGGGCAGCATCCGCATTCCGTCCGCATTCTGCGGCGTCGTCGGCCTGAAGCCGACCGCGGGCCGCATCTCGTCAGACGGACACGTGCCCAGGGCGCCGGCGGCCATGACGGGCTGGAACACGGTCGGGCCGCTGGCGCGCCGGGTGGAGGACCTTCGCCTCGCGCTCGGCGTCCTGTCGGAGCGGCCGACGACGGGCGAGTCGACGAATTCCCTGGCGAACCGCCCTGTGCTCGTACCGCGGCTCGTCGTCGTGCCACCCCAGTTCCGACTTCGCCAGGCTGCGGTTCACGTAGGCCCTGGCATTGCGCGGATCCAGGTGAATTGCCTGGTCGTAGTCGGCGATCATCCCCGAGTACTGTCCCTGCCTGGCCTTGAGATCGCCCCGTTCCAGCCAGGCGTGACGGTGGCCCGCGTCGTGCCGCATCACCTGCTACTCGCCGGGAGACGCTCCGGGCAAGGGCGTTGCCGAACCCGGGGACAGCCCCGGGTGGCGGGTCGGGGAGGAGACGGACCCGATCACCGACGAGACGTCCGTCATCCTGCGGCGGCGGGGGGAAGCGCCGCACCGCGACGCGGAAGGCGCCCTGGTGCTCCCGAGTCTGACCATCACCTGCTACCGGGAGCTCGAGGTCCTGCTGAGTCTGGAGGCCTTCGAGCGGGTCGCCGACGGCGACGGCTCCGGGGCGGCGGAGACGCGTCTTACCTACCGGATCGGTGCGGACCCGCCCGCGGAGCGGACCTGGGCGTCGTCGGCTCCAGACTACAGCGACGCCTACCTGGGCGTCCGTGCCGGCGCGCTGATCCTGGCGCGGGTGCTGGCGGAGGAGGATCCGGGCGAGGCGCTGTTCCGCTACCGGGTCGTTCCGGGGGGCAGCGTTCGCACGGTGCGGATCCGGTTGGAAGGGTTGGCGGCGCTGTTGCCGCAGGTCGAGCGTGCCGGCAGAACCCGATGGGCCAGCAACTCAAGATGAGAACGTTAGAGCCGACGCCGCAAGAGACAGCGGCGAGACTGCGGGTCGTAACCGGACGAGAGATCGTGCTGACCTTGACGGCCTGTCCGGCGGTGAGGAAAAGCGACTGGACCGAGCCGGCGGAAACCCGCCTTGCCTCACGGATCGTCCCTGACCGGCCGGTGGACCGAGCCCGGAACGCGGACAATGTCGCTGGGTTCATCGGCACAAAGATGTCTAATAATCCCCCCTTATCGGCCCGGAATGGCCGCGGCCGGATCAGCCCGGGCGGTTCCTGTCGGTCCTTGAGGTGCTTGGCGACGGGCGCTCTACGGGCTTGCTGGTCAGGCGGCTCAGTCAGCTGCTCGCCGCCGTGAGCGGTAGTCCCGCAACCGCTTCAGCTCCATCTCAGCTGCGCCAGGCTCCAACCTGCCCGACTCCTTCTCGCTGAGCAGCCAACGTTCTCTTTCAGCCAAGTCCCGCTCCCATTCCGGCAAATACCTCTCTCGCATCTTGGCCATGAGTACGTCCGGACCTTCGCTTGCCAGTATCCGCATGTTCTCGGCATGGGCCTCTTCGGCATACCGTCGCACTCCGCTGTGCAGGGTGTGCAGACGAGCGCGCTTCCGCAGCCGCGCTTGCAACCTTGCCTGCCAGCTGACCACCCAGCCCATAAGCGCAACCACTAGCACTGCTCCAACGCCCATCGCCATATCCCTCGCCGACACAAGCCCGAGCAACCAGCCGGGAATGCTTAGCACCGCACTGGCCAGCAGATACAGCGTGAACACGATACCCGCCCCGCCGATCCCCCAGAAGACGACCTTCCCGAAGACTCTCAACACGATACCGCCATTAAAGCAACCTCGGGGCTCGGCCTCAAATCGCCCAATTTCGCGCTCTGAAGCGATTTGGGGCCGGGAGCACAAAACCCCCTCGTCCGAGAGCCTGAAGCGCGCTCGTGCGCGATTCAGGCGGCATTACAGGGCATTCTCGCGGCTGCCACCGCCCGACTCGCCGAGCTCGGCCAAGACGGCCCGGAGCCCGTCCTGCGCCTTGCGGATCTTCGCCTCTAGGCGGCGGCGCCTGTAGCGGTAGTCCGGACGGCTTCCGCACTGCCCTGGAGGTCGGCGTGTCAGTGCGTGCCCTAGCAAGTCCTGCGGGCAAGCTAGGCGATCGGGGCAAAGCCCCTTCCGCCCCTTCCGGCGTGGGCGAGGGCAACTGCAGGAGCAGCCCGGGCCGTGGAGGAACTTCCAGTGGTATTCTGCGCGAACCATGCTCGCAACCTTAGGCATTCACCCGTTGGTGGCCGTTGTCGTTGTCGCTGTCGACTCGACGCTCTTCAGCGGAACGGTGGTCACCGGACTTGTGGGCTGGCTCATGTCCGTTCCCGATCGGTATCGTCTTGGGTGTTGCGACCGGCCTCATGCAGCACCACGGATCGCCACGGGACAATCGGGGGCTTGCTGTTGGGAAGGGCCTTTTGGTCGCCGTGCTCACGGCAATCCCAACACCGTTGCCGACCGTACTTGTCGCTGGTTCAGGGACAGCCGGTGCAATCACTATGTTCCGCCAAAGGCGGCTGAAGCATCATGGGTAGGCCCTCACTAGGATGGCCCCTTATCATTGCCCAAGCGATAGCCAAGCTCGACACCCAGGCTGGACGTTATCTCGCCGACCCAAGAATCCCGCCTCCGCAGGCTTCATGTGATGATCGGCGCTGCCGTCGCGCCCATCGGCATCCTTGTCCGGCTGTGGGCTTAGCGGCAGCGGGGACAGTGCTTCCATCTCGGCACGGTCCTGCCGGACGTAGCCGATGTCGTCGAGGAGCAGGCACTCGAAGCGGTCGAGGCGGTCGAGCTCGCGGCTCAGCCGCAGTTCGCGCTTGGCCCCGGCCAGGCGCTCGGTCAGCGCGCGCGCCGGGGCGAACAGCAACGCGTTCAGGGCGTAGACCTCGGTGATGATCGCCTGGGACGACACATGCTCGGAGGCGTCGAACAGCCACGCAGCGGCGAGGGCGGGCAACGTTTCCGCGCGCAGCAGCCGGGCGCACAGGAAGACGGCGCTGCAGGCCAGGGCCCCGAAGACAGCGCTGGACAGATGCCCCAGCAACGCCGGGTTCCCGAAAGGGAGCTTCATGAACAGGTGCAGGATCACGGTATAGACCGGGTAGCCGGGCGGATGCGCGATCCCGAGATGCTCCCCGGCCATGAGGAACAGCCCGTCGTCCTCCAGGACGGTCCCCCGGGGCAGGGTCGCCGCATACACCGCCAAGGGCCCGGCCGTGGCGGCAAGCAGGGCCAGGCCGTCGACCGCCCTGGACGGAACGTTCCGCCATCTGCGCTGAGCCGGGCTCGTGCCGCTCCCTCCCCTGGGTGGCTGGCCAGGATGCCCCGATCCGTTCACAAGACGCGTGCCTCCCGGTTCGCCGGCTATTCCGGCGGCACGTAGTCAGATTCGTCGCCGAAGAATGTCCACTCCTCGAGCCAGTTCGAATCGTCGAAAGCACCGATGTACTGTGCGCCCGTGTCCAGCATTCCGTCCGACGGCGGCACGGCTCCCGCACCGACCCTGAGCGCTGGGGAGTCGAGCCTCGGACGCGGGTCGGGGCTGTATTGATAGTCGCTGTCAACCAGCATCGGCTCCACGTCCCGGAAGGCCACGCTCGCCTCGACGCCCCCGTTGATCTGCGCATGGCCCGCCCGGCCGGCGTTGGCATGAATGATCGCGTTGCCGATGGTGCTCGTTCCATCCGAGAACAGGGACGCCGAGTTGTCCCGCACGTCGATCGCCTCACGGGGGAATCCGATGACGATCACGTTCCTCACCGTGACCGCGGAACCGCGATGCAGCAAGATGCCGCCCCTGTGCGAGGTACCCTCCAAGCCTTGCAGGGCCCCGCCGAGGAGAGTGAGATTGTAGAGTTTCGGGGCCGAGCGGGGCAGCCTGTCGAATCCCAGTTCGTCATTCTCGCCTTCGATGCCGCAGTCGCCCCCGGCAGGGCTCTGCTGGAGGAATACGTGCTGGGCGGTGCCTTGCCATCCCCTTGCCCAGGCGAGCGCGTCGTCCCTGGCGCCGCTCGACACGCAATACGTGCAGTTGGCAGTGCCCCCGGAAAACAAGATGCCATCGCCCGCGCTGGCGTGGGCCTGGACATGGTCGATCAAGGTGCCCGCACCGACGCCGTAGAGAGCGAGGCCGCCGGGACCCGTGCCGAAACCGGAGCCGGCCCCAGCGAACTCAACCCGCAGGTACTGCAGCACCCCGCTCGAATCCAGGGCATCGTCGCCCCCGTACACTGACCGGGTGTCGGGAGCGACTCCGAGCGCCCGTCCCGAGCCGCGCGTCATGGGAGCGTTTCCCAGCACGACCAGGCCGCCCCAGCAACCCTCGAAGCGCTGCCCGACCGGTTCGTCGCAAGTCATCACGATCGGCGCGTCCGGGCGCCCCCGCGCCAGAATCCGGCCGCCCTGCTCGACCACGATGACGGCTCTCGGTCCGCGGCCGCGAATCAGGGTTCCCGGCTCGATGGCCAGCGTCGCGCCAGCATTGACGAACACTTGGCTCCGGATGGCGTAGATCTTGTCGTTGGTCCACGTCGTATCGGTCGAGATCTCGGTGTCGCCGCCGTCTGCCCCGATGACCTCGGGCACTGTCGCCGACACGACGAATTTCGCGTGCGCCTTCTTGACGACCTCGGTAGTGTCGGGGCTCCGCAGTTCGGCAACGAATTGCCAGTACCCCGCTACCAGCGCACGCCCGGCCCAGATCCTCGTTGGCGGCAGGTAGCGCACGCGTTCCCCGCCAAGCCATCTCGGCGGCTCGCCACGAACGTCGACGATCTCGTCTCGCAGGCGCGGCGCGCTGCCGTCCCGCACCAGGTACGTCCGCTCCCCGGTCTCGATGTTCTCGAGGTAGATGAACTCGTGGTAGAGCTGCCGGTCCCCCATCGGATCCATGGCCAGGTAGACGTTGATCCGATCGTGCCAGCGCAGGTAGCCCAGCTGGTCGGTCCAGATCGCAAGCTTCGCCGACGTGGGTCGCGCCAGCGAGGCTTCGTCCCTGCTCGTCGTGTCGACGGGGTCGCACTGGCCTGCGGGAACAAACCAGCCTGCCGACATCAAGAGCAGCGCCGTGACCAGGATTCGATTCGTTTTCATTGATGGATTCCTTCGTGCTGCTGTCCGCGCCGGCTCGCGAAGTCGCACCCAGCGCGGGCTGGCATTCTTACGCTTCGTTCGAGAGAGCGCCCGAACCCCCGGGCCGAGGAGTTCCGGTAGCGCGGCCGGCTGTCAGTCAACGGGCACCTCGTAGTCCTGCTCGGCGCCGAAAAAGGTCCATTCCTCCAGCCAGTTCTTCTTGCCGAACGCGCCCACGTAGTGAGCCGAGCGCGAGAATCTGTCGTCAAACGAAGGCACCGCGGCATTGCCGAGCCGGAGCGCCACGGAGCCGCTTCGCGGCCGCGGGTCGGGGTTGGCCTCGTGCCGGACGTTGATCAGGTCCGGATTGACTTTGATGTACTCGATGTAGGGCGCGAAACTCCCACGGATCTGCGACGATCCGGAGCGGCTGTAGCCGGAGTTGGTCAGGACTGCTTCCGAAATGCTGCTGCGACCGCCTGTGAAGCTTGCCGCCGACCCGTCGACGGCGAAGTCGGCGAATCCGATCGCCAGCACGTTCCGCGCCTTGATCGCGGCCCCCCGGTCAAGGGATATACCGGGCCCGATGGACTGCCTGCCGCCGGGAGTTCCACCGAGCAGTCCGATGTTGTATCCGCCGACCAGCGTAATGTTGTAGAACCTCGGAGCGGCAGACGGCATCACCTGGTCCGCATCCTTGCCATGCATGCCGGAAGCCGCCTGCGCCCCTTGATGGACGTAGAGATACTGCGCCGAGCCCTGCCAGCCCGCCGACCAGGCCACCGAATCCCCCAGCGTGTCGCTTACGACGCAATAGCCGCAGTGGGCCGTGCCTCCGCGGAACGAGAATCCGTCACCTGCCGAGGCGTGGACCTGGACATGGTCGATGACGGTGCGGGAACCAACGTCGTGGAAGACCAGCGCGGAGGACGGAGCATCGGTGACCGACCCGCCCCCGGCAAACTCGACTCGCAGATAGCGCAGCTCCCCGCTCGAGCCGTCTGGCCCGTCCGCGTCATCGCCGACACGCCAGTCCGGCAACGCGCTTTCCACCACCGTCTGAGCGCTGCTGGCCGTTGCCGTGCCACGCACCACCAAGCCGCCCCAGCAACCCGGATCCCTGTGTCCGACAGGCGCTGCGCAGGTCATCACGACCGGGGCTTCGCGACGCCCCCGCACTACGATCCGACCGCCTTCCTCGACGATGATCGCCGCCTCTGGACGCCATGCCTGGATCACCGTGCCCGCGTCGATTGTGAGCGTCGCGCCGCGCTTCACATACAGCCGGTCTCCCAGGTTGTAGACCCGATTGCCGGTGAGTCGGGTGTCCGTTTCGATGAACCGCTCGGTTCCACGCCGGTTCAGCAGCACAGCGCCGTCGCGCGGAACGGCGAACTTCGCATAGGCCCGTTTCAGCACCTGAGTCGTGCCCGGGCTCCGGATCTCCGCAACGAAGTGCCACAGTCCCGGGTAGGGTACTTTCCCTTTCCAGATCAACTCGGCCTCGACGCGCTCGATGCTCCCCTCGGTCCGAGCGTTCTCGACCCTTCCGTACTGGTCGACGACTTCGTTCCACAGCGCCATTGATCGCCGCCGGGGCGCGAGGTAGAGCCGCTCGCCTGTTGCGATATTCTCGCGGCAGAAGAAGACCGTGTATTCCCGCTCGTCGCCGTTCGGGTCGAGGTCAAGGTACAGACGGATCTCCTGGTCGATTTGATACGTGACCCTGTCGGTCCAGAGCGTGATCGAGGGCGGTCCCTGGTCTTGGGCGCTCCCGGACTGGTCGTTGTCGGTGATCGTCAGCGTCGCCGTGCCCGCGGCCAGCCCCGCGGCGCTGCCCGTGAAGATCGCGGTCTCGTCACCTTCCGCCAGGCTGTCCTCAATTGGCTCGAACGACACTTGCGCCGTCCCGCTCGTCTCGCCCGCCCCGATCGTCACCGTGAACGCGCTCACCGCCGAGTAGTCCGTCCCCGCCGTCGCCGTCCCACCCGTCACGCTTATGGCCACGGACGAGTCCGAAGGGCGTGGCGCACTGCCGAGCGAGACGCTCACGGTGACAGTCGTGGTACCCGCGTTCTCGGCGACGCTGCCCGGGCTGAGCGACAGGGAGACCGCCGACGTGCCGCTGTCATCGTCGGCGATCGTGCCCGTCGCCGAGGCCGTCCCCAGCGTCGCGTTCCCGGGACTGCTCAGCGTCAGCGTGAACGTCTCGTCGTCCTCGTCCAGCGCGTCCTCTGTTGTCGCCACCGCGATCGTCTGGCTCAGCGGCCCACCTGGAGTGAACGTCAGCGTCCCGCTCGCCCCGCTGTAGTCGGTCCCTTGCGTCGCCGTCACGCCGGTCGTCGCGTACGCCACCGTCACCGTCTGCGCGCTCGCCGCCCCCAGCCGCACCTCGAACGCCAGGCTCGTGCCTTCCTCCGCGCTCACCGCCGTAGACGCCAGCCCCACCGTCGGCACGGCCGCGACGTTCTTGGCCACCGTCTGCGCGGCGAACGTTGCCGCGTCGTTGCCCGCCGCGTCCTGCACCGCGTTCGCGTCGTCATTCGCCGTCGGGTCGGTGTAGGCCACCGTCACCGTGAAGGCGGTGCCCGCCGCCGAGGCCAGGGTCAGCGTCACCTCGATCCCGTTCGCCGCCGCCGTGTCCACGGTGCGCGCCACGCCCGCCACCGTCACCGTGAAGGCGGTGCCCGCCGCCGTCGTCGCCGACAGCGCCTCGCTGAAGGTGAGGATGACCTGCGTGCCGTCGACAGAGGTCCGGGGGGCATTGGTGCCGCTCGTCACCGGCGTCGGCCGCACCCCGTCCACCTTGCGGCCGCTGTCCGCCTCCAACGCCACATGCGTAATGACGGCGTCGACGGTCGTCGAGTCCTGCTTCCGGATCGTCCCGCCGTTCAGCTTCAGCTTGTTCGCACCGACCGCGATGCCGTCCGGGTCCGTGTGGCCCTCCGCTACGGTGTAGCCGCTGAACACCAGCGCCGCCGTGCCCGTCCCGGAGCTGTAGCTCAGCGTCCGCGCATTGCCGCCCACGTCGATTTCCAGTTGCGGTGTCCCCGTCACGTCCACCGCCTCGCTGAACGTCACCGTCGCCGTGACCCCTTCCCCGATCCCGTACGCGCCGTCGCTGCCCGCATCGGAGAGTTCTACCGAAGCCACCGTCGGCACGACCGCGACCCTGTTGGCCACCATCGGGAAGGCGATCGACACCGTCGCGGGGTTGCCGGCCGTATCCTTCACCGTCACCGTGGCGTTCGCGGTGCTCGCGTCGGCCGTGTCCGGCGTGCCGCTGATCGCCCCCGTCGTCCCGTCGATGACCAGGCCCGACGGCTGACCGCTCACGCCGTACGACGCAATGTCGGTGTCGCTGGTGCTCGGCGTCACGGCCCCGAGCGCCACCCCCACCTGCAGCGACGCCGGCGCCGCGTAGCTCACCGAGGGCGCCGCCAGGTCCACCCCGAGCGTGCCCGTCAGCGCGCTCGGCGACGCGAATCCCGTCTTCGACGCCGTCACCGACACCGCCACGCTCGTCCCGGTAATGTAGGCCGCGTTCGCCGGCACGCTCACCGACCAGGTCGCCGGATCCGCCGCGGCGGACGTCGCCATCAGCTCCGCCGCGCCCACCCTCACCGCGACACTCACGCCGCCCTCCGAGCCGGTCCCGCCCGCGATCGCGAACCCCGCCGCCTTCTCCGCGATGTTCACCGTGCCGTCCGTGGCAATCGCGTCGACCGTCAGCGCCAGCGTGTCCTGCACCGTGACGGTGAACATGGCCGTCGCCTGCTTGTAGTCGGCGCTCGATGCCGCGGTCACGGTGACGACGCAGCTGCCCACCCCGGCCAGGGTCAGCGCGCCGGTCGCGGCGGTGACCGTGCATGCCGTCGAGGGCGTCGCCGAGTACGACAGCGTCGTCTGCGCCCCGCTGGGCGCGCTGAGCGTGGGCGCGGTGTCCCCGAACGTCACCGTGTCAGGGCTGTAGGCGAACCCCGTCAGGACCTGGTCCCCCTTGGCCACCATCGGGAAGGCGATCGACGCCGTCGCCGGGTTGCCGGCCGTATCCTTCACCGTCACCGTGGCGTTCGCGGTGCTCGCGTCGGCCGTGTCCGGCGTGCCGCTGATCGCCCCCGTCGTCCCGTCGATGACCAGGCCCGACGGCTGACCGCTCACGCCGTACGACGCAATGTCGGTGTCGCTGGTGCTCGGCGTCACGGCCCCGAGCGCCACCCCCACCTGCAGCGACGCCGGCGCCGCGTAGCTCACCGAGGGCGCCGCCAGGTCCACCCCGAGCGTGCCCGTCAGCGCGCTCGGCGACGCGAATCCCGTCTTCGACGCCGTCACCGACACCGCCACGCTCGTCCCGGTAATGTAGGCCGCGTTCGCCGGCACGCTCACCGACCAGGTCGCCGGATCCGCCGCGGCGGACGTCGCCATCAGCTCCGCCGCGCCCACCCTCACCGCGACACTCACGCCGCCCTCCGAGCCGGTCCCGCCCGCGATCGCGAACCCCGCCGCCTTCTCCGCGATGTTCACCGTGCCGTCCGTGGCAATCGCGTCGACCGTCAGCGCCAGCGTGTCCTGCACCGTGACGGTGAACATGGCCGTCGCCTGCTTGTAGTCGGCGCTCGATGCCGCTCTCACGGTGACGACGCAGCTGCCCACCCCGGCCAGGGTCAGCGCGCCGGTCGCGGCGGTGACCGTGCATGCCGTCGAGGGCGTCGCCGAGTACGACAGCGTCGTCTGCGCCCCGCTGGGCGCGCTGAGCGTGGGCGCGGTGTCCCCGAACGTCACCGTGTCAGGGCTGTAGGCGAACCCCGTCAGGACCTGGTCCCCCTTGGCCACCATCGGGAAGGCGATCGACGCCGTCGCCGGGTTGCCGGCCGTATCCTTCACCGTCACCGTGGCGTTCGCGGTGCTCGCGTCGGCCGTGTCCGGCGTGCCGCTGATCGCCCCCGTCGTCCCGTCGATGACCAGGCCCGACGGCTGACCGCTCACGCCGTACGACGCAATGTCGGTGTCGCTGGTGCTCGGCGTCACGGCCCCGAGCGCCACCCCCACCTGCAGCGACGCCGGCGCCGCGTAGCTCACCGAGGGCGCCGCCAGGTCCACCCCGAGCGTGCCCGTCAGCGCGCTCGGCGACGCGAATCCCGTCTTCGACGCCGTCACCGACACCGCCACGCTCGTCCCGGTAATGTAGGCCGCGTTCGCCGGCACGCTCACCGACCAGGTCGCCGGATCCGCCGCGGCGGACGTCGCCATCAGCTCCGCCGCGCCCACCCTCACCGCGACACTCACGCCGCCCTCCGAGCCGGTCCCGCCCGCGATCGCGAACCCCGCCGCCTTCTCCGCGATGTTCACCGTGCCGTCCGTGGCAATCGCGTCGACCGTCAGCGCCAGCGTGTCCTGCACCGTGACGGTGAACATGGCCGTCGCCTGCTTGTAGTCGGCGCTCGATGCCGCTCTCACGGTGACGACGCAGCTGCCCACCCCGGCCAGGGTCAGCGCACCGGTCGCGGCGGTGACCGTGCATGCCGTCGAGGGCGTCGCCGAGTACGACAGCGTCGTCTGCGCCCCGGCGCTGAGCGTGGGCGCGGTGTCCCCGAACGTCACCGTGTCAGGGCTGTAGGCGAACCCCGTCAGGACCTGGTCCCCCTTGGCCACCATCGGGAAGGCGATCGACGCCGTCGCCGGGTTGCCGGCCGTATCCTTCACCGTCACCGTGGCGTTCGCGGTGCTCGCGTCGGCCGTGTCCGGCGTGCCGCTGATCGCCCCCGTCGTCCCGTCGATGACCAGGCCCGACGGCTGACCGCTCACGCCGTACGACGCAATGTCGGTGTCGCTGGTGCTCGGCGTCACGGCCCCGAGCGCCACCCCCACCTGCAGCGACGCCGGCGCCGCGTAGCTCACCGAGGGCGCCGCCAGGTCCACCCCGAGCGTGCCCGTCAGCGCGCTCGGCGACGCGAATCCCGTCTTCGACGCCGTCACCGACACCGCCACGCTCGTCCCGGTAATGTAGGCCGCGTTCGCCGGCACGCTCACCGACCAGGTCGCCGGATCCGCCGCGGCGGACGTCGCCATCAGCTCCGCCGCGCCCACCCTCACCGCGACACTCACGCCGCCCTCCGAGCCGGTCCCGCCCGCGATCGCGAATCCCGCCGCCTTCTCCGCGATGTTCACCGTGCCGTCCGTGGCAATCGCGTCGACCGTCAGCGCCAGCGTGGGGGCGACGTTGACCGTTCCGCTGATTGCTGTTCGAACTATCGGAGAACTTCTGCCCCAAGTTGCTCCATTGTCGATGCTGTTTAGACTGGTGTCGTCGATACTCCAGCCCGTCGCGCTTTCGGAATCCTCTGCGCCCAAAAGTGTTGAACTTCCACCGAAGTCCCCCGCAAGTGCACGTATGTAGACGAAGTAATCTGTTTTTGCGGCCAGTACCGAGTCCGCTCGCGCTGTGAAAGTGTTGAGGCCGTCGCTGACGGTTATCGGGTTGGTCAGAGCATATACTTCGGAGCCCGGACTGCCGCTCGAATCACTGTAGATCTCTACCGCTACGGAATCACCGCTGCTCCAACTGGAGATAAAAAAGCTGACTGAAGAGAGCGTATACCCGGCAGGGTTGCTTCCCGTGCTGAATTGCTGGGCCCGTGCCGTTTGTGGATCCGAAAGCCCGAAGCCGACAGTGCCGATTCCGCCAGTATTGCTCGGTGATTGCCCAGTATTACTGACGAGGGTCGTCTGGGCTACAGCATCGGGGAGGAGCGTCGTGAGCGAACACGCGAAGACCAGGCCAACCAATGCGACCCGACGCGGCATGCTCAGAAGGGGCGCCCGCATGACGCGCCCGTCAGCGCGGCGGACCGCCGCAGCCGCCCTCGTCGTTTGTCGGCTCACGCCGCGAGCCCCTTGAGCGTGCCCTGCCCGAGCAGCGTGTCGATCCCGCCCGAGGCCTGCGCGCACATCGTCTGGCACACCGTGAGCGAGAAGCCGTGATCGGACCCTGGATCCGGGTCGAACCCAAGCGAGCCCGCGATCCTCCGGTCTCGGAAGCCCCCGGACTCGTGCTTCAGGAGCCCACGTGCGCTGAGCGTCCCCGAGAACGCGGTTCCGGGATGTGACCAGGTGACGCCGCCGCCCACGTCGACGCCGAATCCGGTTTCCGCATCGCCTCCGTCGTGGCGAAGCCCGATCTCCGCTGTCGGCACGAGCGTCGCGCCGCCTTGCGTTTCAATCCCCCGCCACGTCCCTTCTAGCCCGAGCCGAAGGCGCGTCACGTTCGCCGCGGCGGGCAGGCCCGTGAGTAGGTCCGGGCCGATCGGAGTCCGCGCGAACACCACCGTGTGACTGAAGAACTCTGCACCCAGCCTCTCCTTGATGGCCGTGACCATGGCGTCTCGTGCTTGGACTACCTCTTCGGGAATGCCTGTTATGGGACATCGAAAAAGGGGCCGCCCGGAGCGCGCCCGGCGGCGTCACTGCTCCTCACCGCGGATCCAGGTATGGGTACTCGTCGTCCCGTCCGGGTGGCGCCAGACCCAGTCGCCGTGCCGCTTGCCGTTCCGGAGGAGACCGGTGGACTCGCCTTCGTCGCTACCCCGCACCCACGTGAGCGTTCCCGCCCCGCTGGCCAGTTCCTTCCAGCACGCGGCGCCTTCCGCCGAGCCCCCGTCGCGTCCCCGTTGCGCGCCGCCTGCTCGGCCTGCCGGAGGTGCAGGTCCGCCATGATGTCCGGCGGTAGCTGGCCCGGCTCCATCCCGTACGGCCGCTGCAGCACCTCGAAGCTGCCCGCCCACTGCACCGGCTGGACATAGCGGCCCTCCGGCCCCGTCCAGTTCGTGCACGGCGGCCACTCCGAGGCGATCTTGAAATGCGCCGTCAGGTGCTCGAGCTTCCTGCCGGAGCCGTTGCGCGCGGCGAAGTCCATCCGCCACACGTGCAGCGGCTGGCCGTGGTTCGCCTTGATTCGCTCGTACATTTCCGCCGGATGGCGCTCCGCCAGCACCTGGCAGACGCCGGCCCCGCGGGTCACCATCTGAATCGTCCCCTCGAGCGTGATCCCGTCCCGCTGGTACAGGGTCGCTCCCTGCGCCGTGGAAGCGGCTAGCATGCTGGTGACGATCCACGCCTTGATCCAACTCCCACTCATACCTGTTCCTCCGGCTTGGCACCCCGATGATGACGGAATCGCGGCTGCTGCTGAGAGGCAACCCGGGGCGTCGTCGGCTGTCCCGGACGACCCGTCGTTTGAGACAGCTGACGACAGCGTTACATGGAGCCCTGCCGCCTCTAGTTTAAACACTCAATATGTAATTATCGTGAAGTGTCAGTCTGTTGGCGTGATGGTCTTGTGTGTTTTACGGCGGAAGTCAGCGAACCTCGTGCAATTCGGGTCCCGCGGCGTCTCGTAGCCGTGGTCAGCGTCCGTCCGTCTCCCATCGCCGAACCAGGGAGCGAAGCGTGGTCGAGGCCGACGAGTTGCCACGGGAGGGCGAGACCCTGCCGGACCGCCGGTCCAGGCTGAGCGCTGCCAGACTACCCGTCGGCGAGAGCCTCGGCATGGACTCCGTTTTTCGGGAAGCGGCGGCGGTGCACTTCTTGGCGGGCACGGCGCGGCAGGCGGCTGTCAGGAGGCCGCGTGGGTCTATCGAGCTCATGTCTTCCAACAGAACCGACGCGCCACGGGCGGATCGCTTGGAGCCCCCTTGCGCGCTGTCGGCAGCTTGGTGCTATCGGCCTGTCTTGGTGCATGCGAACTCCTGCCTGCCAGTGCCTCTGACACAGTGGCTCGGGAACAATCCTCTTCGCGACGGACTGCAACCGGGTGCTGCGGCTACCGGGGTTCCGGTCGCGCAACCGCGGGGCGCCGGTGCAGCCGAGACGCGCCACCTACCGGATCGGCTCGGACCCGCCGGCGGAGCGGACCTGGTCGTCGTCGGCTCCGGACTACAGCGACGCCTACCTGGGCGTCCGTGCTGGCGCGCTGATCCTGGCGCGGGCGCTGGCGGAGGAGGATCCGGGCGAGGTGCTGTTCCGCTACCGGGTCGTTCCGGAGGGCGGCGTGCGCACGGTGCGGTTCCGGCTGGAAGGGCTGGCGGCGCTGCTGCCGCGGGTCGAGCGCGCCTGCGGAGCCCGATAGGTCAGCAAACCAAGATGGGAGCCTAAGAGCCGCCACAGCGAGAGACAGCGGCGCCACTGTGGGTCGTAATCGGACAGGAAATCGTGCTGACCTTGACGGCCGGTCCGGCGGTGAGGAAAAGCGACAATACCGAGCGGGAGGAAATCCGCCTTGCCTAACGGTGACCGGCCGGTGGACCGAGCCCGGAGCGCGGCGTCACTGCCGCTCGCCGCGTGTGGTATGCGCGCAGTCGCTTCTAGTCCGAGCAGCAGTCAATAATGGTGACGATCCCGGAAGAAATAGCGTTTTCGCCAAAAGCGACGACTTGGGCGAAGAGAGTATGTGACTCAAAGTTATAATTCCCCATTCATTGGCTCTTTCTCCTTTTCATGCAGCTTGGGTTGTTGCACGCGAACTGGCCCCCTGTGTTCCGGGGCGGCATGACGCGCGTCAGCTGTGCCAATTATCGGAACTTGGCTATGCGCTTGACTCCAGTAACCACAATATGTTGTAGTTGCAGTCGTGAGGGAGGATTACCCGAAGACTCAGGCAGAATTCGACCTGTGGTTTGCCAGCGAGCAGGCGTGTCGCGAGTATGTGGCCCGGATTCGCTGGCCCGACGGCTTCATCTGCCCGCGATGCAAGGGAGGGTCGGCCTGGATCGCCAGGCGGAATCGCATGGTCTGCGCCGGTTGCGCCTACCAGGCGTCGCTGACCGCCGGGACAATCTTCCAAGGCACGCGCAAGCCGCTGAGCATGTGGCTCCGAGCGATGTGGTGGGTGACCGTGCAGCAAAACGGCGCGAGTGCCCTCGGGTTGCAGCAGGTCCTCGGTCTGGGCCATTACGGGACGGCGTGGACCTGGCTGCACAAGCTGCGGCGGGCGATGGTGCGCCCGGGACGCGATCGTCTGGGCGGGACCGTCGAGGTGGACGAGACCGATGTGGGCGGCAAGGAGAAGGGAGCGCGGGGGCGCAAGCTCGGCAACCAGGCCTTGGTCGCGGTCGCCGCGGAAGAGGCCGGGGCCGGGACCGGGCGCATTCGCCTGAAGCGGGTACCCGCTGCTTCGGCGGCCAGCTTGGAAGCGTTCATTCTCGAGGCGGTTGAGCCCGGCAGCGCGGTGCGCACGGACGGTTGGCCGAGCTATTCGAAGCTGGCGGCCCGCGGGTACCGCCACGAGACCCGGGTCACGGGAGGAGACCCGGCCCGGACGGACCGGGAGTTCCCACGGGTGCATCGCGTCGCGTCCCTGTTGAAGCGCTGGCTGCTAGGAACTCACCAAGGTGCCGTCGGGCATCCCTACCTGGACTACTACCTGGACGAGTTCACCTTCCGATTCAACCGGAGGGCATCCCGCTCGCGCGGCAAGCTGTTCTACCGGCTCGTGCAGCAGGCAGTCGCAACGGAACCGGCCCCTCGCCACGCGATGGTTGCTAGCGCTCTCACCAGCGACCCTGAGCGGACTCCGGAATCACTGGACTAAAGCGCATACTCATCAACCACAACATGTTGTGGTTACTGGAGTCAAGCGCATAGCCCAGTATCGGAAATAAACTCCATCAACAAGGTACCGTTCACCCAGACGTCATGAAACCCGTAGGACCGGTCATGGCCCGAAACCGGCAGGGCAGCGGCAGTTGGTCCCGTCTCTCGCGGACATCGCCGCCAGCCTGCTGCACACCTCGCCGATCTGGCCCCTCGCCCGGCTCAGCACTTCGGGCGGTGCCGGGCTGGCCGCGGCGACCGCGCATTGGATCCCGGCCGCCTGCAGCGCGAACGCCCGTACCTGGAAATCGACGCTGGCCGGGCTGGAGTGGCTACGGAATAGTGGACGGTTGAGAGTGCAGCACGTACGGCTGTTCCGACGAGGGCGGCACCATGATGGCGGAGGAGGGCTAAGAAGTCAGGGCGGTGGAGCAAGCCGAGCTGCTGCAGGCGGTATTCGGACACGCCTCACCCCGGACTGCGAAAGTGGGTCTGCGGGGTGTACCAGAAACAACGCTACCGCACCTCTATCCGTCCACTATTCCGTAACCACTCCACTGTACATCACGTGCGGAGAGCATGTGCTGTGCGCGCGCCTGCGGACGGCGCAGGCGGAGGCAGCGGAGGGGACGGTTGCGGAATTGGAGCGGATCGTGCGGCGCATCCGGCAGCGCTGGCCGCAGGCCGCGATCGTGGTGCGCGGGGACGCGGGTTTTTGTCGGGACACGCTCATGAGCTGGTGCGAGCAGCGGGGAGTGGACTATGTGTTGGGCCTGGCGCGGAACAGCCGCTTGCTGGGCCAGATTCGCAGGCAGCTGCGGCAAGCGGGCAAGGCCTGCGCGCGGACCGGCCAGGCGGCGCGGCGTTTCCGGGACTTCCGCTACCGCACGCTGAAGAGCTGGGGCCGGAAGCGGAGAGTGGTGGGCAAGGCAGAGTGGCTGCCAGGCCAGCGCGGCGCGAACCCGCGCTTCGTGGTCACCAGCTTGAGCCGGGAGGCGGTAGCAGGCCGGCAGCTGTACGAGGAACTGTACTGCGCCCGCGGCGAGATGGAGAACCGGATCAAGGAGCAACAGCTGGATCTGTTCGCGGACCGCACATCGACGGCGACGATGCGGGCGAACCAGCTACGGATGTACTTTTCGGTGTTCGCCGGCATTTTGATGCTGATCATTCGCCGGTACGGGCTGGCGGGCAGTGCGCTGGCGCGGGCCCAAAGCGGCACGATCCGGAGCAGGATCCTGAAGGTGGCCGTGGCGGTGCGGGTGACGGCGCGCAAGGTATGGCTGCGTTTCTCCTCGACGTACCCGCACAGGGAACTCTTCGAGAGCATTGCGAGGCTGCTGATGGATCGGAGGCCAAGAGGTTGCCCGGGATGAGCGGCGCAGACGGCCGGACTGGAGCGATGTGGCGCGCCGAGGGGCGAGGCCAGGCGGAAGTGCGCCCGGATTGCGGGCCAGGCGGCCAGCAGGCCTGCCAAGAGGGCCACTCCTCGCTGGACTTGGGTCTGGCAGCGAGTTGGAATCGCTGCGGATACCCTGGATGGCGACAAATCTCCGGGATTAGCCTCCACTTGCGCCCAATCGGCGACTGTTGCAGCTCAGGATGAGCACCGTGCGCAGCTCTGGGTAGAGTCGGGGAGCGACGCGCCAGCTCTAGCGTGAGGGAGTAGCCGTTTGCCCGCCGCTTTCGCGTCGTGCGGGTGCCTCATTCTCTCGCCTTGCCGCGTTTCCGCTCCCCGCTCACCGAACCCGGCGTGCCGATTTAGGGCACCGGGCTCTCCAGTGGGATCATGCCGCTCGCACACGGGTAGATCCGGCTCCGACGGGAATGACACGGCCGCTAATGCCGTCCGCGTCACGGGAGTCGCACGCCCCCGGCCTCTTCCCGTCGGTCGCCGCACCCGGCGGCAGGCCTGTTCACGCCCTGCCGCCAGCGCCTGCCGCCCCGGCTTGCGCTCGTTACTGCATTCGCTTCCCTTCGCTTTCGCATGCGGTGGTTCCAGCTCTCGCGGACATATAATGCCGGGGTCCTAGGCACTGCCACTCCCGGCGTCCTGCGCGCTTTCCCTCACCTCTCCTCACCTGAGGTCCCTTCCCTCCGCCGGCGTTACCCGGCCTCTCCGGTAGTACGGACCTCTCCGCCACCCTGCCCGGCCCGGCCTGCCCCTTACGGGGTTCCGGTTGGTGCGTGCACACCACCGCCAGGGCTTCCCGTGTTGCTACGTCTTCCCTCTCCCATACATGCCGACACCACTACCCCGGCGGGTCCAGCTCGGTGCCTCTGTCGCTTTTCTTCCCGACCTGTCGTCGGCCTTCCCCTAATCTCAGGAGGGTCGGCTCCCGCATCGCCCTTTTCGAGGCCTGCACGGTGTTCACGAATGTTCCGGCCTGCATGGTTGCTGAACTGCTCATCGCAGCCCTTTGACACCGGGGTGCTTCAGTCCATGTTGTTACCTCCATGACCCGCCCCGGCTGCTACCAACCGAAAGCGACAATTGTTGGGTGGGATTTGAACCCACTAGGAAAACGCGCCTTTCCACGGCGCACTGAGATATCCGGGCTAAGCCTCTGCGTTCGGCTTTGGCTTCGGCATGGGCAGCTTTGAGTAGTTGCTCATCAATCTTAAGCAGTTCCCGAAAGTTGTATTCGAATTGCCTGTGCCGCCCTGTGTTCCCGGGCAGCATAACGCGCGACAGCGGAACTTATGACGGATCCTCGAATAGTACGGTGACCCCTCGGCTGCGAAGGGCAGGGATGTGGGTATCGATGGAGCCTTCGCTGAGGGGATTCCCACTAAGGTCGAGCTCTCTCAGACCGGTCAGTCCTGTCAGGGGCGAGATATCAGTAACGCTGTTGCTGGCAAGGTAGAGGTTACTCAGGTGGGTCATCCCCTCCAGGGGAGACAGGTCCGAAATCGAGTTGTCCGAGACGTTCAGCTCCTCTAGCCGGGTCAGCCCTGCCAGTGCCGACAAGTCATCCACCGAGCCTCCCACCACGTGCAAGTGTGTCAGCGCGTCCAGTCGCGCTACGGGCGAGAGATCCGAAACCGGACTGAACCAGAGCCCTAAGAATCCCAGGTGCGTCAAACCCGCTAGGGGCGAGAGATCCGAAACCGGATTCTCCCAGAGATTCAACGATCTGAGATTGATCAACCCTGCCAAGGCGGACAGATCCGATACTGTATTTCCCGCCAAGTTGAGATACGCCAGCTGGGTCAAACCTGCTAGGGGTGCGAGATCCGAGACCGCGTTCCCCCCAAGTTCCAGCTGGGTCAGCCCGTGCAATGCCGTCAAGGACGAGAGGTCCGAGACGGAGCACTCCCGGCAGCCCAGATGCGTCAGTTGGGTCAGCGCCGACAAAGGCGAGAAATCCGAAATCGAATCCCCCACAATCTCCAGTTGTGTCAAGCGGGTCAAACCCGCCACAGGCGAGAGATCCGTCACCGAGTCTCCACCGAAGTCCAGCTTGGCTAGGCGGGCCAGCCGCTCCAATGGCGAGAGATCCGTCACCGAGGTCTCCACGAGGTCCAGGTGTGACAGCCATGCCAGCCCCTCCAGGTGCGAGAGATCTGTCACGGGGTTTCCTCTGAGACCCAAGAAACCGAGATTCGCCAGTCCTGCCAGCGACGAGACATCCGACACTGCGTTGCCACGAAGTTCCAGAGAGTTCAGGACAGCTAGTTCCGCCAACGGCGAAAGATCTGTCACCGCATTGCCTGATAGCGCAAGGGCCGATAGATTCGCCATACCTGCCAATGATGAGATATCCGATACGTTGTTTTGACTTAGGTCCAATGATTCCAGGATTGTTGATCCTGCAATGGGAGAGAGGTCCGCGATCTGATTGTCACTTAGAAAGAGCTCTTTCAAGTTCACGGCCGATTCAAGTCCGGAAATATCCGCTATTTCAAGACCAGTAGCCTCGAAACCCATCAGTCTCAACATGTCTATCTGCGTGACAGTATCATCAGAGCTCAAGCCAAGGCGTTGTCTCACTAACGAGCCCAGGTTTGCATTTGGAGTCGACACAGCTTCCTCTGGAAGCAGCGTTGTGATGTCAACTGGATGCTCTTGGCCTGTTACATTTCCGTGTACATCCACAACACGTAGGCTCACTCTATTGCCGGGGGCTTTAGTAACTTCGGTTGTGACAAACTCGACGGTGGCGGCTTGCCCCTCCACTCCCTGACTGTCAATTGCCTCACCGCCCGCGTTGTGCAACTGCGCTTGATGGAGTCCATCGGGATCGCTCAACTGGAACCGAAGGCGGACCGAGAGCGGTGGGACCGAGAGCGCTGGAAGCATTTCAATGGTCGTTTGCTCATCGCTTTCGGGATAGGTGCTGCCAACGTTAAAGTAGCGATGGGCGTCGAACCATTTCGCGGCATGGAAGGATGTCACCATCCAGTCGGTGTGATATGAGGACGGACTCCGGGTGGTATTCCGGAAATGATCGTGTGCCAATCCGAATGCGTGTCCGAGTTCATGGGCAGCATGGGCAGTTGTGAAGCAACTCCACCCGTGTTCGGCAAGCAAGACCTTGCCCGAGGCTGGCAACAGTGCCATACCTCCTTCAGTACCGTTGGATGTGCCGAGGCCGCAGGCTCCGTTAAGAACCTCGCTGCTCACATCTAGTGCCACGAAATAGATGTTCTGTGACAAGTCAAATTGCTCATTGACCTCTTCCCAGATCCATGGCTGTTCCTGATAGTGAGCGTCGGCGTAGTTTCCTGTCATATGATGCACTACCGCCTTGTCTTCTGCATCGGTTTCGAATCTGAACGTCTTGCCCCCAAACTCATGGTTTTCCATTTGCTCTGCATAAGATGCCTGTACGTTTCTTATCATCGAATCTAGCTTCTCGTCTATGTCGTCCTGGGCTTCGCGGTCGCTAGGAACGAAGTAGATCAGCCGCACAGTCAGGGTTTCGCCAACATTCAACCCAACAGCGTGCTTTGAGGCAGGAATGACAACACTCCGTGCTGGCAAGGATTGGAAGTCGCCAGGCAAGCACGAGGGAGCGCTACTGGCAGTCAAGGTCGATGCACGGATAAGCTCCAGCGGCGAGATCACGAGACAGGCGAGTGCGCTGAAGGTGGCTAAGAAGGCACGAAACGACATAGCACAGTCTTCGTTAGCGCCCGCGGAATACAAGCGAACTTGGAAACCTTCTTGGTCGGACTATCGAGCCTTGAATCCATCGCCCTGATGTGATGAGACTCTGCACAGACCTTAGTTTAAGGGATGAAACGGCCACTTTCGCAGTTGTGTCGAAAACGTGTCATCTGAGGGGGTCCGGGGCGTTTAGACAGCCGGTCGGCTAATTTAAGGTGGACTCCGCTACTACTCTGCACTACCGACCGCGGTAATTGTACCTCAACACCAGATCATCATCATCCCCTCTCCTCCCTTTCTGCCTCCGCTGCGGAGGAGGGCTTCCGATCCTCTCGGGACAGATCTGCCTGTTCCAAATCTGGACGGGCACTTCCGGGCGCTTCGGCACGCCCTTCCTGCCAGCGCCGCTCGCAACGGCGGAGGTTGAACTCGAGGTGCTGCCAGTAGGAGTCCGGGAACGACTCCGTCACCACTTCCTCCAGCAAGCTGGCGAAGTAGCGCAGGCTGCGGACCGGTTCGCCACCCAGGCTCTCCGGCTCCTGGCCGGCCGGCTCCTCCCGGACTTCGTACGGCCAGTACTCCGGTCGCACCCGCAGACGCGAGCGGCAGTGCTGGTTCGGCGCCGCCTCCAACTCGCACACCCCCTTGGCCGCCAGTTCCCGCAGGCAGCGTCCCAGCGCCGAACGGCTCTTGCCCAGCTCCCGTGCCAGTCCGTCGCGCTCGACCTCCAGGCAGCCGTTGGCCCGCTCGGCCCGCAAGCACACCTGCGCAAAACCCTTGAACGCTCGGTCAGAAAGGGCCTGGATGGCCCGTTCGAACTCGGCCCCGGCGGCGAACCAGCCGTGCGGGCGCTTGAGCCGGAAGGCGGGCTTCATGACGCACCCCCTTCCTCGGCGGCCTGCTGCGCCCGGGCCTTGGCCTTGCGCAGCGATTCGCCGCGGAACTCGAACACATGCGCGCCGTGCAGCAGGCGGTCCAGGATCGAATCGGCCTTGGTGGGGTCGCCGATGCGTTCGTGCCAGGTGTCCCGGGGCAGCTGGCTGGCAAGCACAGTCGCGCGCTGCCCGTGACGGTCGTCGAGGATCTCGAGGAAGTCCCGCCGTTCCAGCTCCTGCAGGGGGTCGATCAGCCAGTCGTCGACGACCAGGGCGTCGACCCGCGCCATGCGTGTGTACAGGGCGCTGTGACCGTCGCGGCAGGCCTTGTGAGCCAAGGCACGGGCCAGATTAGCTTTTCCCGATCCCGGTCGGGCCGAGCACCACGACCGTGCGCTTCTGCCGCACCCACAGCGACTCGCGCGCCGCCTTGGGTCCAACGCCGGCACCATGTTCACGGAAACGCCAGCCCCGCCGTACGGGAGGCGCGCAAGCAGGGAGGACACGAAAAGTACACAAATTCAGAGCCAAACGCCACATAAACAACACATATGTATGGGATACTCTGCATAGACCCTCTGGTGCCAGACCGCAAACCGCCCGAGACTCGATAGCGATGATGCGCAACACCGCCTGGCGAGCCTGCATCGGGGCGCTGGCCCTGCCGGGCCCGATCGTAGGGAGACGGAAATGCATTGCCAGAAGAAGCCCGTCGGAACTGGAGCCATGCTCGTGGTCCCGCTGGCAGCCGGTCCGCCGTTCCTGGCTGCCCAGACGCAGGCACACGGGGGCACTTGGCGGATCTGCCTAGCGGCACTGGTTCTATGCGTTCCCGCGTTTGGACAGCCCAATCCGACGCGGGATTCCTTTGGCGGCACAGGCGTCATTTCCGCCGGGGCCTACAGTGCGACCTCGGAGTTGGACGGGCGAGATATCACCCTCTCAGGCGCGAAGCTCATCATCCCCGTGATCGCCTCCGCCGAGACGTCTGCCTACGGAAAGCTGTACACAATCCTCGAGATCGCCAACATCACGGATTCCGACGCCGAATACAGCTTGCGGTTTCTCGGCGCCGACGGCACGGCTCTCACCATGCCGATTCAAGGCAGTTGCGCTACGTGCGCCGTGCCGAGGTCCAGCCGCCAAGCCCCGGTCGGCGCCCACGGTGGCGGGCAGATCGTGATCCTGCCCCAGAATCCGCTCAAGATCGGCTGGGCTGAATTCACGTCCGATCCCGACGCCTCGCTCAGCGTTTCGGCGATGCTCTACGCCGAGGACACCGACGGCACTGTCGGCAGGGCGGGAATCCCTCCCACCTCGACGTACAAGCGGGCATGGCTCTACTCCGACAACACGTCCGACTTCACGACGAGGGTGATCTTGATCAATCCGAGCGCGACCGGGCAGCGGACGTACCAGCTGCAATACCGCGACTTTTCGGACACGAGCAGCACCTGCCAGGCGAGTGTCCAGATCGCGGCGCTCGGGCAGGCGCTCATCGAGACCGCGAGTTCCCTGACGTGCTCGTCCGGAGATCTAGGCTTGGTGGAGATCAGCGGGGACCACGAGTTCACGGGAATCGCGATCGTTTCCCACGACGAGGACGGCACGATCTTCACCCGCCAGCTCGTCGAGATGTCCGCTCTCAGCCAAGCATATCCGCGCTTGGATCAGTGGACCGTCTCCACCGGGTCGGTCACGTACGGACGCACCACTTCCGCCGGCTGCATAACGGTCAGCAATACGTCCATTGGGGGAGTGCTCCACTCTGTCCACACCTCAAAATGGCAGAAACGGGCGGATGACCAAAGCGCTTGGACTGATATTCCGAACACGAGCAAGAATGGGTTGGTCTGCGCGTATTCGCCTCCGGCGACCGAGGCCGGCCAGTACCGGGGAGTGGCGGAAATCAGTATTGGCGTCGAGAGGGGGAAGTACTCCACCAACAACGTCCTGACCGTGGCGCCGGCGGGCGGCGGCTCACAGCCGAGTTTCGGTAGCGCGACAGCAAGCAACCAGTCCTACCAGGCAGGGACCGCCATCAGCCCCCTGACGCTGCCGGCGGCCAGCGGCGGCGATGGCTCCCTGACCTACAGCCTCGCTCCCAGCGTGCCCGGCTTGAGTTTCAATGCCACCACCCGTGTCCTGGCGGGCACGCCGACAGCAGCCGGCACGTACAACATGACGTACACCGCCCGCGACGCCGACGGCGATCTAGCTACGCTCAACTTCGTTGTGACAGTGGCCACCACGCAGATGACCACTGTTGATTTGATTGTTGCGTCGGTTACGGCCAGCGATGACACCCTGGAGTTCGGGCAATCGTTCGATCTGACGGCCACGACCAGCAACAGCGGAACTGCTGCGTCCGCCGGCACGACCCTGCGTTTCTACCGCTCAACCAACACAACGATTTCGAGCAGCGATACGGAAATCGGCACCGCTGCAGTGAGCGCCCTAGCCGCTGGAGGAACCAATTCCAGCGTGTTGACGCTGACAGCCCCGTCGACGTCTGGGACTTACTACTACGGCGCTTGCGTCGATCGGGTGTCCGGGGAATCCAATTCCCAGAACAACTGTTCCACTGCCGTGCGCGTTACCGTCAGCGCCAGTCAGATGCAGAGCGGGGGTTTCGACTTGGCTAGCGTAAACGACAATCCGCAAGGAATTGTGTTCGCCAACAACAGGTTCTACGTGGTTGACGATACGGGCAAGGTCTACGCGCACACCGCCTCGGGCCAGCGCGATGCGGCTTCCGACTTCAATCTGGATTCCGCCAATTTTAACGCTACAGGGATCACGTTCGCCAACAACAGGTTCTTCGTGACGGATCGGGGCCCCGACGACAAGGTCTTCGTGTACACCGCCTCGGGCCAGCGCGATGCGGCTTCCGACTTCGCTCTGGATTCCGCCAATGGGGACGCGTCCGGGATCACGTTCGCCAACAACAGGTTCTACGTGGCGGATTGGACCGGAAACAAGGTCTATGCGTACCAGTCCTCGGGCCAGCGCGATGCGGCTTCCGACTTCGCTCTGGATTCCGCCAATGAGACGGCAAATGGGATCACGTTCGCCAACAACAGGTTCTACGTGGCGGATTGGACCGGAAACAAGGTCTATGCGTACCAGTCCTCAGGCCAGCGCGATGCGGCTTCCGACTTCGCTCTGGATTCCGCCAATGAGAGCGCATCGGGGATCACGTTTACCAACAACAAGTTCTACGTGGTCGACGATTCCGACGACGAGAAAGTCTACGCGTACTCTGGGGAGACCGCGCCTGCGGCCGACGAATACACGCCGCTCGCCAACTGGACGGTGTCCAGCGGGAGGGTGCAGTTCTTCTTCGCCAGCTCTGGCCAGTGCGTCAACTTCAGCAACACCACCCTGAACGGCGTGACCTACACGATCCACAGCTCGAAATGGCAGAGGAGAGCCGATGCAAGCAGCGCTTGGACTGAAATTCCGAACACGAGCCGTAATGGCTCGGTCTGCGCGTATTCGCCTCCGGCGACCGAGGCCGGCCAGTACCGGGGGGTGGCGGAAATCAGCATTGGCGGCGTGAGGGGGAAGTACTCCACCAACAACGTCCTGACCGTGGCGCCGGCGGGCGGCGGCTCACAGCCGAGTTTCGGTAGCGCGAGAGCAACCAACCAGTCCTACCAGGCAGGGACCGCCATCAGCCCCCTGACGCTGCCGGCGGCCAGCGGCGGCGATGGCTCTCTAACCTACAGCCTCGCTCCCAGCGTGCCCGGCTTGAGCTTCAATGCCACCACGCGCGTCCTGGCGGGCACGCCGACAGCAGCCGGCACGTACACCATGACGTACACCGTCCGCGACGCCGACGGCGATCTAGCTAGTGTCTGTGACAAAACCCTCACTTTCTGTTCCGGCGCATAGGTAAATCTAGTTACTGTGCGGTTGTCCGGTGCCGTTTCCAGGCCGGTTTGGCCCCGCATGGCCGGCCCAAGGCCGGTTTCGAAGCCGGATTCGGAAACCTTGCGCACCTCTCGCGCACTCCTGCCTCTGGGCAGCCTGCCGATTCCACTTCCCGGGCCGCTTCGCCGCCGCTACGCCGCCAGTCGCAGCCGCCGCTGCCTCGCCCGCTTCAGCCGTTCCCGCCGCCGCTGCAGGATCAGTCCGATGCGGTGCAGGTTCAACGCCAGCACCGCTGCAGGATCAGCGATGCGGTGCTCAACGCCAGCACCGACAGCCCTACCGCTCGCGCAAAGCCCTCCGGCCCCCGCGACCGCACCCGGTCCAATCCCCGGCACTCCAGGTTGTGAATCGCAGATTCCACCGCCGGATGCATCCGCCGCGCCTCCGCGAAGGCTGCCTCCGCCTCCCGCGCCCGCCCCGCCTGCGACAGCTTCCCCTTCTGCGGCAGCGCGTTCAATGCCAGTACCTTGTCCAACTCCGCCCGGTTCCCCGGGCTGTGGAAGCCCTTGTCGAAACTGCATCCCGCCAGCTCCGGATACAGCGCTTGCGTCTCCTGCACCAACGGCTGCGCCACCTCCACGTCCTGTTCCGTCCACATGATCTTGTAGTGCAGCACGAACCCGTGCTCGCTTTCCACGATTCCCACTGGCACCCCCAGTTCCACCGGCCGCCCGGCCTTGCCCTTCGCACACCAGCGCGTGTGCGGCTCGAAAACCGAACACCTTCGCTTCCTGCGGGATCGTCTCGCCTCGCAGCAAGCGCCGCTCCACCTGCTCGATCTGCCGCTCCGCGTGGTCCAGGAAGTACTTGATTTCACTGAGGATCCCCGCATCCGCGCCCGCCCCGGCCAGCTCCTCCAGCGACTCCTGCGCGCGCTCCGCGATGCGGCGCGCCTGCCGCACGTAGTCCTGCACCCGCTGCGGCTGGTTCTTGCGCCGCTTCGACGATCGCACCCGGTTGAACAGGCCCCGTACCTTCCATGTCAGATGCGCGCTCTGGCGCCAGCCCCCCAGGCCGCACTGCTCGCAGGCCAAAGCCAGCACCCGGATCAGGCAGCGCAGCGCGTCCCACAACAGATTCACGTCCGTCGGGTAATGCACGTCGGTCTCCACCGTGAAGCTATCGCAGCGCGCTTGCAACGGCTCGTCCGGGCGGCACCCGGCCAGCTCGTGGCCCGCCTCCACCGCCAGGCGGTTCACCGCCGCCAGCAGTTCCGGCGTCAGCAGCGCGACGTTGCGCGCCAGCGTGCGGTAGCTGAACGTCTCGGCACCCAACACGTCGCTGATGCCCAGCATGCGGCGCACGTCGCCGTGCTGATTAGCCAGGTCGTGCAAACGGTCGTAGTCGCAGTTGATGCCCTGCTTGAGCAAGCCGAGCACCAGCACCCGCCACAGTTCCATGCCGGGCCGACCGACATCCGGGTTGATCCCCGGCACCGGCGCGCGATCCTCCGTCTGCGCAGCGTCACCCTTGGTGGCGGACGCGCCCGTGGCGAGCAGGTGCTCCTCCAGCAAGGCGCAGACCCGCTCCCGCAACCGATGGTTGCACCAGATGTGCTGGATGCCCTTCAGCACGGCCGGGATATCGTCGCGGCAGCTGGCGTCGAGCTGGATGTCTTCGATGGCGGTCTGGCCGAGCATCATCGCGGGATTGAAAACGGTTCGCAAGGCGCTTCTCCTGCGAAGATGATCGCAATTCGGCACGAATCGCGAGGACCGCGCCCGATCCGCTCCATCTTCGCCCGCCGAAACTCGATCGAAACACCTTGATATCAATGAAATACGGAATTACGCCGCAGACACTAGCTACGCTCAACTTCGTTGTGACAGTGGCCACCACGCAGATGACCACTGTCGATCTGGTGGTTAGCTCGGTTACGGCCAGCGATGACACCCTGGAGTCCGGGCAATCGTTCGATCTGACGGCCACGACCAACAACAGGGGAACTGCTGCGTCCGCCGCTACGACCCTGCGTTTCTACCGCTCAACCAACACAACGATTTCGAGCAGCGATACGGAAATCGGCACCGCTGCAGTGAGCGCCCTAGCCGCTGGAGGAACCGGTTCCAGCGTGTTGACGTTGACCGCCCCGTCCACCGCTGGGACTTACTACTACGGCGCTTGTGTCGATCGGGTGTCCGGGGAATCCAATTCCCAGAACAACTGTTCCACTGCCGTGCGCGTTACCGTCAGCGCCAGCCAGATGCAGAGCGCGGGTTTCGACTTGGCTAGCGTAAACGGCAATCCGGAAGGGATTGTGTTCGCCAACGACAGGCTATACGTGGTCGACTGGATCGACGCCAAGGTCTACGCGTACCAATCCTCGGGCCAGCGCCATTCGACTTCCGACTTCGATCTGGATTCGGCCAATAGGAACGCATTAGGGATCGCATTCGCCAACAACAGGTTCTACGTGGTTGACTCCTCCGACGACAAGGTCTATGTCATCAATTCCATCGCTCCATCGCCCGACCTGGTGATTTCGACCACTTCGGTGAGCTCGTCCATACCGGTGACTGGGCAATCCTTCGAGTTTCGGGCCACTGTCCGCAACCGGGGAACCGGTACGTCCACCGCCACGACCTTACGCTACTATCGTTCGACCAACAGCACGATTTCGACGAGTGACACACAAGTTGGTACGGCCGCGGTCGGCGCGCTTTCCCGACAGGCAGCCAGCGCCGAAACGATAACGCTGACAGCTCCTTCGGCCGTCGGAACCTACTACTACGGCGCTTGCGTCGGTTCGGTATCCGGGGAGCCCTATACCGACAACAACTGTTCCAGTTCCAGGCGCGTCAGGGTCAGGGCGAGAGTGCCCGACTTGGTGGTCGAGTCCCCTTCGGTAAGCGACGACAACCCGGGGAGCGAGGGGTCCTTCGTGTTCACCACCTCTGTCCGCAACCGTGGCACCAAGGTTTCGGCAGCTACGACTCTGCGCTACTACCGCTCGGACGACAGGACGATTTCGACCAGCGACACGCAGGTTGGCACGGACGCAGTTAGCGCGCTGGCCATTGATGGCGCTAGTTCCCAGACGATAACCTTGCCGGCCCCGACGGCCGCGGGAACCTACTACTACGGCGCTTGCGTCGATCTGGTGGCGGAAGAATCGAATACTGGGAACAACTGTTCAACCGCTGTGGTGGTCTTCGGCGGGGGGCCGTTTCCCGCATATGATCTCGCAGTATCGAGCGCAACCCTCCACTATTCAATTGTCGCTTCTTCCGGCGACCCGATCCGCATGTCGGTAACGGTGGCCAACCGAGGACCGAATAGATCGCAGCCTGCGAGACTGCGATTCGGCAGCTCGACCTATCGAGACATACCAGCTTTGGACTCGGGTGCAACGACAACGATCAGCCGTGTACAAGTAGGGTCCGTAACCTTTGGGACACTCACGTTTCGAGCGTGCATCGTAGAGGCTCCCGGCGAGGAGAACACGTCCAACAACTGTACTAGTCGGTCCGTGACGTATCGCTAGAGCCTTGAGGTCCGTGGCTGGCACGGTGATTTGTGCCCGGATGCTGGAGACGCAGGATCCCGGCGTTACTGACTGAAGATGATACGGGATTCCACGATGGAGCGGCCGCGGAGCCGTTGCGTTCTTCGGATCGCGGGCCAGACGAGCACAAGTTCTTTCTGGCGACCCTGCTGGGCAGGGTGCCTTCAACGGCAATTGAACTAGACCGCTAGCCCATCTTGAGCACCTTATTCGATAACTGGCTCAAACTAAATGAGTTGCGCGTCAAGAATTTGGTGTCTGGTACTGCATTCCGTGTGTTGTCGTGAATTCAAGCGGCTAGACGACCAGCCTGCGGACGCCTCCGGGTGAGGCGTCGATGCCGAGCGCGTCGTAGATCGCCTGCTGGCCGGTCTCGGCACGCTTAGTATTATTGTGTCGTGAGTGCTCTAGTCCCCCTGATGATCGTGGTCTGCCTGGCCTTCCTGGTGGTTTCCGCGCTTATTGCGTACCACAGAGTCCTTTCCAATTCACAGATGAGCTTTCGTGTTTGATGTCAAGGGATTTTTCGGGGATTGCCAGAAAGAATCTAGCTTGCGTGTTCTCCACGGCTCGAATGTTCGGTCTTCGGTTACGCCTCGGGCCGCTGGGCGGAGGACCTGTCGGGAGCGAGCCAGTATTCAGGCCCTGGCTGGGACCTGCGGTTGCCAGAGGCGGTCGTCGCGAAGCAAGGCGTTGGCGAGCACGACGAGCTGTTACGGCGAGCTTGCGGATGACGGCGGTTATTGCGACCTTATGTGGCTTGCCGCGGTCGGCCAGCCGCTGGTAGACGGCACGCATGTCGGGGTTGCAACGGCGGGCGGAGATGGCGGCCATGTAGAGCACCTTGCGCGGTCGGGGTCGCCCGCCTCGGATGTGGCGAGCGCCGTGGGATGCGCCGCTGTCGCTGGCGAACGGAGCCGTGCCGGCCAGGGCCGCGGCCTGCTTGGGGCCGATGCTGCCGAGTGCGGGCAAGTCGGCGCAAAGCACAGCCGCGGTGACGGGGCCGATACCCGCGACGGACCGCAGGATCGCGGCGCGGCGAGCCAGGGCTTCGTCGGCTTCGAGGGCCTTGGCAATGGCCTGGTCGAGCACACCGATCTCGCGGTCGGTAGCCTCGTTGAGGCGGCCGAGCGCGGCCGCCGCGGGTCCGGGACCGAATTCGGCGATGCGTTTGCGACGGTTTGTCCGATCCTCGACACAGGCGGCTCGGGCCGACAGCAAGTCCTTCAGCTGCTGGAGATTGCGTTCCAATGGAAGCGCCCGGCGCCGGCCCGGCAGGCGCCCGAAGAGGGCCAGCATGGCGGCATCGATGCGATCGGTCTTGGCGAGCCGACCCATGCTGCGCGCAAACTGCCGGGCTTGGAGCGGGTCGGCCAGGACAATCTCCAGGCCGGCCTCGTCGAGGCAGCGCTGCAGGGCCCGATGGTAGCGTCCCGTTGGCTCGAGCACTACGCGCCGCACGCCCAGCCCGCGCAGCCAGTCGCGCGCCGCGCGCCAGCCGTCGGCAGCGTTGGGAAAGCTGCGGGTGGCAGCGCCCGGCTCGACCTGCATGTCGAGCTGGGCCTTGCTGACATCCACGCCAGCGACGAGGTCCGTCGCAGCGAGTTCCATGTCATTCATGATTCGAGTTCCTCCGGAATGCAGTACAGTGAATGCGAGTCATCCCCCGGCCTTGGCTTCTCGTCAATCCGGGCCTCGCGCCTAACCTTTCGTCCAGGCCTCGGGGGGATGGTTGCGGCGGGCCGACCAAGCTCATTTCCGATTCCTCGAATCCAGCCCGAAACGGTCCTGAGGCCCCCGGGTCGGCTCGCCCCCCGCTAAGCCGCAGGGGGTGCGGATGGCTCCCCGGCCATCCAACGGAGCTGGACGCCGGGCTTCGCAACCCAGTCCAGAGTAGTCAAAGACTAGGTCCACGGTGCACCCTGACCAACATAGAAGCCTGAACGGGCCCTTCAGGCTGCGTTCGCCGCCTCGCTGCGGATCGCAGCGAACAGCTCGTCGCGCGCCGCGTTCAGCCGCCGCGCCGCCTCGTTGTCGCTCAGGGCGCGGGCCTGCGCGTCCAGTTGCGCGAAGTCGATCCCCGCCTTGAGGCAGTCCGCCGCCCCCGGCAGCGACTTCAGCTTCTCGTACGGCGTCAGGATGTCCTGCCGCCGGTAGCGCTTGCGCACCTTGCCCTTCGCATCGACCTGCTCGCTCGGGAAGTGGCAGGGGCGATGGTAGTTCAGGTACGGCGAGAGCACCTCGCGGTTGAATTGGTCCAGCTGCCGGGCGTGCCGGCCCGGGATGTGCCCGTAGCCCAGATGCTTGCGCACCACGGTCCCGTTCTTGCTCTCGACCAGCGCGTTGTCGTTGCTGCGCCGCGGCCGCGACTTGGTGAACTGCTCGATCCGCAGCTTCTCCAGCAGGGCCGCCACCTGGTAGTTCACGAACTCGGACCCGTTGTCGGAATGAAAACCCCGGATGCGGAACGGGAACGCTTCCAGCAGCTTCTCCAGCAGCGGCAGCAGGTAGTGCTCCGAGATCCGCTCCACGCTGCCCACGAACTGGAACTGCGTCACCTCGTCCACCACGTTGATGTGATAGACGCCCTTGACCTTAGCGAGATCCCCTTGGTGTACCGTGTCGATCCGCAGGTAGCCCGGCTGCCCCTCCGGGCGCGGCGGCCGCCGCTCGGCGATCGTGACCCCGGCCGGGTGCGTGGGGTCCTTGCGGCCCACCCGCCGCAGGTAGGCCAGGCTCTTCCGCAGGTTGTACAGATGCCCGTTCGACAGCCCGGCCAGGCGCCGGAAGCGCTCGTCGCCGAAGACCTCCCAGGCGCGCTTGAGGATGGCCAGCGTGGCCGGGCCCGACAGCGTCCCGTGCAACTCGTCGGTCTCGGCCAGCAGCAGGATGTCCGCCCGTTCGTACTTGCGCCGGAACGGCTTGGCCGCGCCCCGGCGCCGGTCCGCCAGTTCCCCGTCGGCCAGATAGCGGGCGATCAACCGCGCCAGCTGCGCCCGCGACAGCCCCGTTGTGCGCACCAGATAGCTGCGCACCAGGCCCTTGTCCGCCCGCTCCAGCCGCCAATACGAGAACCGCCGCAACACCCGTCCGATATCCGCGTAGGCCCGCTTCCGCTCCGGCACCAGGACCGTTTCGTCCGCGTTGCCCGCGAGAAACCCGCGCAGATCGTCCAGGCTCGAATGAGTCTCCAGATCGAGATGCAAGATCACCCTCCGATGATTCCCACACCTCCTGGAGAGCCCCCTGCGGGCTTCTATGTTGGTCAGGGTGCGCCGTGGACCTAGTCTTTGACTACTCTGGACTGGGTTGCGAAGCCCGGCGTCCAGCTCCGTTGGATGGCCGGGGAGCCATCCGCACCCCCTGCGGCTTAGCGGGGGGCGAGGGCCGACCCGGGGGCCTGCAGACCCCCGGGTCGGGCGGCGGGTCGGACCGTTTCGGGCTGGATTCGAGGAATCGGAAATGAGCTTGGTCGGCCCGCCGCAACCATCCCCCCGAGGCCTGGACGAAAGGTTGGGCGCGAGGCCCGGATTGACGAGAAGCCAAGGCCGGGGGATGACTCGCATTCACTGTACTGCATTGCGGAGGAACTCGAATCATGAATGACATGGAACTCGCTGCGACGGACCTCGTCGCTGGCGTGGATGTCAGCAAGGCCCAGCTCGACATGCAGGTCGAGCCGGGCGCTGCCACCCGCAGCTTTCCCAACGCTGCCGACGGCTGGCGCGCGGCGCGCGACTGGCTGCGCGGGCTGGGCGTGCGGCGCGTAGTGCTCGAGCCAACTGGACGCTACCATCGGGCCCTGCAGCGCTGCCTCGACGAGGCCGGCCTGGAGATTGTCCTGGCCGACCCGCTCCAAGCCCGGCAGTTTGCGCGCAGCATGGGTCGGCTCGCCAAGACCGATCGCATCGATGCCGCCATGCTGGCCCTCTTCGGGCGCCTGCCGGGCCGGCGCCGGGCCCTTCCATTGGAACGCAATCTCCAGCAGCTGAAGGACTTGCTGTCGGCCCGAGCCGCCTGTGTCGAGGACCGGACAAACCGTCGCAAACGCATCGCCGAATTCGATCCCGGACCCGCGGCGGCCGCGCTCGGCCGCCTCAACGAGGCTACCGACCGCGAGATCGGTGTGCTCGACCAGGCCATTGCCAAGGCCCTCGAAGCCGACGAAGCCCTGGCTCGCCGCGCCGCGATCCTGCGGTCCGTCGCGGGTATCGGCCCCGTCTCCGCGGCTGTGCTTTGCGCCGACTTGCCCGAACTCGGCAGCATCGGCCCCAAGCAGGCCGCGGCCCTGGCCGGCACGGCTCCGTTCGCCAGCGACAGCGGCGCATCCCACGGCGCTCGCCACATCCGAGGCGGGCGACCCCGACCGCGCAAGGTGCTCTACATGGCCGCCATCGCCGCCCGCCGTTGCAACCCCGACATGCGCGCCGTCTACCAGCGGCTGGCCGACCGCGGCAAGCCCCATAAGGTCGCAATAACCGCCGTCATCCGCAAGCTCGTCGTGCTCGCCAACGCCTTGCTTCGCGACGACCGCCTCTGGCAACCGCAGGTCCCGGCCAAGGCCTGAATACTGGATCGCTCCCGACCGGCCCTCCGCCCAGCGGCCCGAGGCGTAACCGAAGACCGAACATCCGAGCCGTACAGAACACGCAAGCTAGATTCTTTCTGGCAATCCCCGAAATATCCCTTGACATCGAACACGAAAGCTCATCTCTCGTTGGAAAAGGCTTGATGTCGCATCCCGCACCTTCATGATGAAATAGCGGTCGCCGTTGCGGACCATGAATGCGGAGGCGTTGCGAGCCTTCTCGCGCGTGACGGCCTGCGTCTCCCAGACTCGTTCACCGGTTGCGAGGCGGAGGCAGCGCAGCTGGCCGTAGCTGCAGATCCCGTAGATGTGGTCGCCGTCGATCACCGGCGAATTCATCAAAGCGTGAAGCCCGTCCGTGTCAACGCCGCTGTCGCTGGTGCCTTTCCATACCAGCCGGGGGTCCGTGCGGGCCAAGCGGTACAGGCGGGAGCCGTTGAAGAACGCAGAAACGAGAAGATGCGGCTCTTGCCATACAGGGGTCGCGATCGGTGTCTCCATCCGGGTGCGGAACGGCTGTTGCCAAATCACGGTTCCTGATCCGGGCTCGATCGCGGCAAGGCCTCCGGCATGCCAGACGATCAGTGTCAGTCGGCCTTCGTGGCGCAAGAGGATCGGCTGCGAATAGCCTGGACCGGAATCCTCGGACGAGAGCGCCCGCCAGACCTCCTCGCCCGAGAACTTGTCGAACGCCACGACCTTGGCGCGAGGCCGGCCGTACGCGACCGCGATCAGCAGGTCCCCATGGACGAGCGGGGCGGAGGCCATCCCCCACGGGGGAAGCACAGTGCGAAACTCGCGAGGAAAGCTGCGTTCCCATACCACGGTGCCGTCGAGAACACGTGCGCAAACAAGCCTGCCTGTCGCGCCCAAGACGTACACCAGGTCACCGTCGACCGTAGGTGTTGCCCGAGGCCCCGCAGCGTATTCGATGCCCGCGTAGTCGACCGGCCACCGGCGCGACCACAGGGGCGTGCCAGTCGATTGGTCAAGAGCGACCAGCCCCTCGTGACCTTCAAGCCCGCGGCCGGGCTGAAAGTCCATCGCGAAGACCCGTCCGCCAGACACGCTGGGACCGGCGTAGCCGGAACCTAGCGGCGCTCGCCACACCACGTCGAGCCCCTGGCTCGGAAACCGGTCGACAATGCCGGTCTCATTCCAGACCCCGCGCCGGCCGGCTCCCCGCCACTCGGGCCACTCGTCGGAAATGAGCGTGCCGGGAACGGAGAGCCATCCTGCAACCAGCAGCGTGCCGACGATTGTCGCTTGAGATCTCACGGATGCAAGCCCCACCGGCTGCAGGGTCCGGAACGGCCGGCTGGAAGCAATGTCAACGAGGGCTGCCATCCCATCGAGACTCGCGGTGCCGCCCGCAACCGAGACGCAGCATGCGGCAGTCCCGGTGCGTCCGGCCGTTGCGACTCCAGGCCATGCGTCCGTTCTTGAAGATCATCTCGCAGACGAGCGTCTCGATGCCGTTCGGGAGTGTCCAGATGCGATTCTCGGGGCCCAACGCTCCGGATTCCATTCGAGCGAGTGCGATGCCGGCAATCGCGCCACCTGAAATGTGCCGGAGTTCCTCGTGCTGGATCTCGCGGACTGGATTCCAGGCCGACTGCCTGGCTGGTTGGTCCTACTCGCCCTATCTTGATTTGGATCGGCTGGCCGCGCATCTCGTCCGTCTTGCCGCCTACGGCGAACTCGAATGGGTTGCCCACACCCGCTTGCTCTGCAACTTGGGACGCCTCGAGGTCTGGATTGGCGTGACCCAGCCTTGGGTATCTTGCCAGATCAGATCCTCCAGCGGGTGGATGCAGTCTCCTGGCGTGACGCCGCCGAGCTCCTGACGCATAGGGAGCCCCACGCGCCTGCAGGCGCTACCACCAAGAGCCAGCCCGGCTGCCGAGAAGCCCCGATGGGAACCGGAAACGGGGAACTGGAACCGGTGTCCGCCGCGGTTTGGCTGGTCGCGAGCGATGGCCGCGTGGCTGTAGACTCGTGATCACCATGCCGACGATCCTGGTCATGGCCACGCTGGATACGAAAGGAGTCGAAGCCGGGTTCCTCGCGGAGCAGGTGCGAGCGGACGGCTGTGACACGCTCGTTGTCGACTTGGGAATACTCGGGACTCCGGCGTTCGAGCCTGACGTGACCCGCGGCGTGGTCGCGGAGGCAGCGGGCGAACGGGTCGAGGCACTGGCCGAGGCCGGGGATCGGGGCCGGGCAGTGGGTGCCATGGCTCGTGGGATTGAGAAGATCGTGCCCGACCTTTACGCGCGCGGACGAATTGACGCGGTGGTGGGCCTCGGTGGGAGCGCGGGTACCACGATGGCAACGGCCGCCATGAGAGCCCTGCCTATGGGCGTTCCCAAGGTCATGGTCTCGACCATCGCCGGAGGGGACGTCACGGCATTCGTCGGCGCGAAGGACATCACCATGATCCCTTCGATCGTGGACATCAGCGGCCTGAACCGAATCAGCCGGCAGGTGATCGTCCGAGCCGCGGCAGCGGTGTCAGCCATGGCACGGGCCGAGATTCCGGAGAGCGGCGACAAGCCGCTGATTGCAGCGTCCATGTTCGGCAACACCACCCAATGCGTCGAAGCGGCCCGCTCACGTTTCGAGGCGTCCGGGTTCGAAGTCCTAGTCTTCCATGCGACCGGCGCGGGAGGGCAAACCATGGAGAGTCTCGTCTCGGGTGGTTTCATCGCTGCGGTCCTGGACGTCACGACCACGGAACTTGCGGATGAGCTCGCCGGCGGAGTAATGAGTGCCGGTTCCACGCGCCTGACGGCCGCTGCCCGGGCGGGGACCCCCGCGATAGTGGCGCCGGGCTGTCTGGACATGGTCAACTTCTGGGCCCCGGAATCGATTCCGGAGAAGTATCGCAAGCGTCGCTTGTACCGCCACAACCCAAACGTGACATTGATGCGAACGACACCCGAGGAGAACTGGGAACTGGGGCGTCGCCTCGCGGAAAGGCTCAACCCATCCCAGGGGCCGGCGGCAGTCTACCTGCCGCTCAAGGGAGTCTCCGCCATCTCCGCGCCGGGCCAGCCGTTTCACTGGCCCGAGGCGGACAATGCCCTGTTCCGGTCCATCAAGGAGGCCCTTCGTCCGGAGATCCCAGTCTACGAACTGGACGTCAACATCAACGACCCCGCGTTCGCCGAAGCGGTGGCAGACGGACTGCTGCAGCTTCTCGGGTCTCGAGGCAGCGATGGGCCAGCCTGAGGAAGCCCGATCGTCCTAAAGAGGAAATCCATGGACCACGACTCAAGAATGCCCGGAATGCCAAGGGAGGTGATTCTCTCGCGGCTCGCGGATCAGGTGTGCCGCGGAGTCCCGATCATCGGGGCCGGCGCGGGGACGGGCATCTCGGCGAAATGCGCCCAGGCCGGAGGCGCGGACCTGATCGTGATCTACAATTCCGGTCGCTTCCGCATGGCCGGGCACGGCTCGCTGTCCGGGCTGATGCCTTACGGGGATGCCAATCAGATCGTCGTCGAGATGGCGCGCGAGGTCCTGCCGGTAGCGCGGAGCGTTCCGGTTCTCGCGGGTGTGTGCGGCACGGATCCGTTCCGGTTGATGCACACTTTCCTGCGAGAGATCAAGGCTATGGGATTCAGCGGCGTGCAGAACTTTCCCACGGTGGGGCTGATCGATGGGTTGTTCCGGCAGAACCTGGAGGAGACCGGGATGAGCTTCTCGAAGGAGGTCGAGATGATCGGCATTGCTCACGAACTGGGCCTGCTGACGACTCCGTACGTATTCACTCCCGAAGAAGCGGTCGCGATGGCCGATGCGGGAGCCGACGTTCTCGTCGCCCACATGGGACTGACCACGAAGGGATTGATTGGAGCCCGGACAGCCAGGTCGCTGGGCGAAGCGGTCGCCGCAATCCAGGCCATTCACGATGCGTCAACGAGAGTGCGGGAGGAGATCCTGGTCATCTGTCACGGCGGCCCCGTCAGCGAGCCAGACGATGTTCGCTACGTTCTCGAGCATGCGCGGGGGATCGTGGGCTTCTTCGGTGCCAGCAGCATCGAGCGACTACCGACCGAGCAAGCGATCACCGGACAGGTACGGGCCTTCAAGGACATCGCTCTGGAGCAGCAGCCGAAGGAATAGGGATCGCGGCTTGGAATCGTCGATGAGGCCTTACCTCAGAGAGGCCCAGGGCTCCTGCTCGGCGGCATCCACAAGCTCGTAGCCCTGCGCCCCGACAGAGGGGCCGAGGATGGCCAGCAGCTTGGCGTTCCGGTCACTCTCGTTGAAGGAGGCGTGCACGACATCGGCACCGATGAACGCCGAGTCGCCCGCCGCGAGCATTCGTCGCTCCTGGCCAACCCACTGCTCGATCTCGCCGTCGATCACGTAGATGACTTCCTCTTGGTTGGGATGCCTGTGAAAATCGTGCCCGCTGCCCGGATTGAGATCCACCTCAATAACCACCAATGCCTTCGCACTCGAAGTGGCGGGACTGCTGAACCAAGCCAGCGACCCCCACGGCACCGTGTCCCTCTGCACCTCTGATGAACGGATGAACTTGCCCTTCATGCTGCCTCTCCCGCGGGTTTGCAAGTCATGGCGATGGACCTACCAGCGAAGACACGCCGACTCGATTGCAGACACCGAGCGTCCGGCGTGGCTGACAGCCTTCCGGACTGCTGTCGTGATGACCTCAAACCCATTTCAACCGGAAACCCGACCTGCGGCCAGCACAGTCCCCGGATCTTCGGAGCACTGAATCGCCAAGGATTCGAATGCACGACCAAGGTTTCGGGAACTGCGTTGAAAGTGACCGGCTGCGGGACATACAGTCTACATCCGCCCCGCTCGCGTGGCAATTCAATGGCCGCCCGAGGAATTCCTTCCGGCTCGCTCCAGCTATACCGGGATTCAACCCACTCGCTCGTGGAGAACAGAACGCCCGTAGAGGGGTGCAGTCCTGCTTTGGTTCCGTGGCGAATACGGGCTCGAGACCGCTTCCCCGCGATGTCCATGGCCGGCTATCGGAGGCTTCGAAGAGCTATTGCACTGGCAACTGGACAATGTTGCTCTGCGCCGAATTCACGGTGACTTGAACTGGATGAGTCCCTGCTTGCAACGACTCCGGAACAATGGCTGCAATTGAGTAGAAGCCGACCGTCCCTGGACTCAATCCCGAGGATGTTACATCGGCCGCAATTCCGCCGATCTGGACTACAGGTGTATCCACTGTGGAGACCACGACTTCGCCGGCTTCGCCGCTCGGGGGCGCCGACTCGACCGGTCCGTTGCCCGTCATGAGAAACGTCACTTCGGCCCCTCGCGACGCTGGCGCGTCCGAGGACACCAGCGTACCGTCCGAAGCGGTGGCCCAGGCCATGGCAAGCCCGTCCGATTCGAAGGCGAATATGCCGGGATCCGCCGTAGCCAGTCGAAAAGCGAACGGCGCGCTGTTCTGGCCCGATCGGACCTTCACCGATGCCTCGGTCCCTCCCTGCAGTTCCCAAGGCAGCTGCACTGTGACCCAATCCTCGCCAATCTCCAGGATCCTGCCCGCGGCACTGACACCCAGGGCTGGCGCGTCGAAGGCGACGGAGACTCCCTTGCGCGTGATCGAGAGACGGCTTGCCTGATATGCCTGAGGCGGACCGGAGGCATACTCGGCGAATCCAGTGCCCCGGATCGTGACCAGCGATCCGGGGGCAACTCCCTGCGCGGAAGACTGGCTGGCGGCGTTATGGATGCTGGTGACCTCAGGCACTGTCTCGGTCGCCTCGTAGCTGAATGTCAGATCGAGACTTCCGATCGTGGCCACAACACTCTGCGAACCCGCTTCCGGACCGTACCGCACGCTGCCGTAGACCAATCCCGTCGACCCGCTCGAGGAAACGGACCACTCGATCTCGCCCGAGCCCTCGGCTACGCGGAACGTGACCGGACGCTCGACCACGGGCGCGCCGAACTGGTCCGTGACCCTGGCCACCAAGGTCTGACTCTCCTCTTCCCCTTCGACACCCGTCTCGAATTGCCCTTGTATGGGGAAAGCGTTGTACGGCTCGTTGTCTCCCACCACGTACAAGTACGGAATCGAGATGTCGCCGGACCCACTCAGGCCCGTCAGTTTCAGGCGCCCTTCGTACGACCCAGGAGGCGGGCGGGTACCTGCCAAGGTGATCTCGAATACGACGCTCCCGCCAGGGATGAGCCGCATGCTCTTGGATCGACTGCCGTTGATCAGGACTCGGGCTCGGGAATCGACGTCACGGGATTCGACAAACAGCTGAAAAGTCTCGGTGTGAATGAGATTGTTGTAGACAACGAGCCGCCGACGTACAGGGAGCGTAACGTCTCCCACCGAGCCGAATCCAATCGATGACGGCACTGCCGTTGCAACCGTCCGAACGGCCGCCTGAATATCCAGAGCTCCTGCCCCGACCGAGGCTAGACGCGCCGGCAGGTCGTCCTCGAGGACGGACTCCGCGTCCGCGGAATTGATCAAGGCCGACGCCACCTGGCGCGAATTGAGGGCGGGATGAGCCTCCCAGACCAGGGCGGCGGCACCGGAAACCACCGGGGCGGCGAAACTAGTACCACTCTGCTGGGTGAACCCGCTGGGAGCGAACAAGTTGCCTTGGTCGTTGTACTTGGGAATCGCAGTGTAGAGCAAGTGTGAGGGCGCGGCAACATCCGGCTTCGGATATAGCGCAAGCGTCGGTCCGCGCCCAGTCGAGGACCAGACGTAGTTCCACGACTGCGCCTCGGCCACAGGCGTGGGATCGAGGGTGAGAACGCTTTCCGCTTCCGGCAGAAGAGTGCGCAGGGTGGCGCCATCCGATGCCCCGATGAAAAACGCGGGGATGTCGGTGTCGCCAAGAAGCGCCATTGCGACCAGTTCATCGCCCTCGTGATTGATGACCAAGACACCGACAGCACCCGCCGCGTCGGCATGCTCCACCTTTTGCTGAAAGAAGCAATCGCCACGGTCGACAATCACGATGGCCCCTTGCAAAGCGTCGGCGGCGTAGGGTTCGCAACCGAGCGCGTCACCTAAGTCGGAGGCTGACATGACCGGGGCCGTGAGAGGCCCGTCAGCATCCGGCCCGCTACCGCTCAAGGCCGCAAACGACTGACCGGCGACTTGGACGGCTTCCCGGAAATCGCCGAAGGCGTTCCCGATTCCGCCTACGGTGATCACTGCGGGAGCGTTGCCGGGAGAGTTGACCGTGTTCAGCGCGGGCAATTGGTGCGACCCTCGCAAGCCGAAGTTCCCGGCCGCGACGACAACGACCTTCCCGAAGTCTTCAACGGCATTCTGGGCTGCAACCGCAAGCGGGTCGCACGCCGCTGTCAAAGTGCCCTGCCCGCAGTCCCGGCCGGAGGAGTCCCACCGCCAGAAGGCCAAATGCCCCAGGCTCAAGTTCAGAATGTCCATTCCGTCCAGGATCGCGTCGTCAATTGCGGCGATCACTGCGTGGTCGGCTGTGTAGAAGTTCACGCCCGGGGTTCCAAAGACTTTGTACACGCCGATGCGCGCCTTAGGCGCGATGCCGCTGAACTCACCCAAGTCCGTTTCGACACTTGTACCGGCGGCGATCATCGCAACAGCCGTGCCATGCCCGCCAATGTCTCGGGGAGTGTAGTCGTCGGGCGTCGAACTCTCAAGACTCTTGGAATTCAGCATCTCGACATACGAGCGCACGGAAATGACCTTGTTGGTCGCATACGCCAGGTGCTCGGCGTCGCCCTTGGGGTATTCCGGAAGCGCTGTCAGCAAATCATCCTGGAAAGCTTCGTGCTCGAAGTCCAGGCCCGAATCGATGATCGCGATCTTGATCCCGTCTCCGAACAACTCGGAACCAACCGGCCTCATCCGGGCCGCCGAGACGTGGACAATGTCCGAAACACCCATGACCATCGCCTCGTGGCGCCGACTTGGCACCACTGCCGATACGCCCGGGAGATTTCGGATCGCCTCGGCCTGCTCCGACGTCGCGCGAACGAAGACCGCGTTTAACACGTGGCTTGCGGAACCAAGCACCTGTGCGCCTTCCGCTTCGATCGAGTCGATCACCGGAACCTGTGTCAAGGCAACCTCCCGGCGCAGGAACCCGACAGTCGTTGCATCTCTTCTGGGAAGAACGCTTGCCTGCTTGGGGCCGGACGGCTCGCGAAGACGTTCCCCGACCGAAGGGGATTCCAACAAGACCGTGTAGGCGGCGCGGCTGTCGCTATTGGAAGTACCCTGGGCAAAGGCCCCGAGAGCGAACACAACCGTCGCGACCAGCACGACCCCGGCCACGCTTGCCTTGCTGGAGGCGGCGCGACGACCCGCAGAACTGAGAATTACTTGAGCCTGAACGGTGGGTAGGGGACGACAGCGATGGCAAGCGCCCACATGAAATCCCCGAATCATCGCTAGTCTGTTGGACTCCTCCGGCCCAGAGCCGGATACAGCAAACCCGAGCCTTGACCCTGTGCGATGCTATACCATCGCTTGATTGGCCAGAAGGTCTGTCAGTAACTTGACTCATTTAACACCATGAATCCTACTTTGCTTCGATGCTCGATCATCGCTGCGCTCGGTGGCCTGCTCTTCGGATTCGACACCGCGGTCATTTCAGGCACTACGGATCACTTGCGCAGTGTCTTCGACCTAGAGGGAATTGGCCTGGGCTTCACTGTGGCCAGCGCCCTGATCGGCACTATCCTGGGGGCGCTCTTCGCCAGCCAGCCCGCAGACCGGATCGGGCGGCGGAGCACACTGTTCTGGATTGCGATCCTGTACTTCGTTTCCGCGGTGGGCAGCGCGGTGGCTTGGGACTGGTATTCCTTCCTCATGTTTCGGTGGCTAGGCGGCCTCGGAGTCGGGGCGTCGTCGGTCGTGGCGCCGATGTACATCGCGGAAATCTCCCCGCCTAATTTCCGCGGGCGCCTCGTCGCCATCACCCAATTAAACATTGTGCTGGGCATCCTGGTCGCCTACATGTCGAACTATGCGGTCGCGCTTCTGGACTTTGGCGCGATCGAATGGCGCATCATGTTTGGCATCGAGGCGCTACCGGCAGCGGTTTTCTTCGCACTGATGTTCCTGACCCCGCGGAGCCCGCGCTGGCTCGTAGCGCAAGGGAGGAGCGCAGAAGCGGCCCAGGTGCTCGAAATGGTCGGGGCCTCCGATGTCGACCGCGAGCTCCGGGAAATCGAGGACTCGCTACTGCAAACAGCGCAGAGCGCCAACGAGCCTCTCATCCAGCAGAAATACCGCCGCCCGGTCTCGCTGGCCGTGGCAATCGCGACATTCAACCAGCTTTCCGGCATCAACGCGCTGATGTACTATGCGCCCCATATTTTCCGCATGGCGGGCGCGGGCGAGGATTCCTCTCTGGCGCAAGCCGTGATCGTGGGCTGCACGAACCTTGTCTTCACGATGGCCGCGCTGCTGGTCATCGACAAATTCGGACGCCGCAAGCTAATGGTGATTGGCTCGATTGGCTACATCCTTAGTCTGGCTGCCACGGCCGCAGCGTTTTACCGCTACGGTACCGAGTTCACGGAATTCGGCGGCACTGTCGTGCTGGTGAGCCTGATGGTGTTCATTGCGTCCCACGCGTTCGGTCAGGGAGCCGTGATCTGGGTCTATCTAAGCGAAGTGTTCCCAAATCGGGTCCGTGCAAAGGGCCAGGCACTTGGCAGCTTCACGCACTGGGTCTTCGCGGCCCTGATCTCCTGGACATTTCCAGTGATTGCCGACCTGTCGGGAGGGCACACGTTTGCGTTCTACGCGAGCATGATGGTCTTGCAGTTAGTTTGGGCCTTGAAGATCATGCCCGAAACCATGGGAGTGCCGCTCGAGGAAATCGAGAAGCGGCTCAGTGGCTGACACGAACCCACCCATTGTGTGCCAAACGCGCGGACCCTCTATCCCGCGGGGGTAGTCGGAAAGGACTCTTGAGTCAGCTCGATGGTCTCGCCAGCCGCCAGTCGCGGACGGATCTCGGACCCGGCGTACCGTACCGTCAAGGGCTTACCGAGTCGAGACTCAATTTGCGTGCGAACCAGCTGTCCCTCGCGCCAGTCAATCGCCACACCGAAGCCCCCGCGCGCCCGCAAGCCTCGAATGCTGCCGGTCGCCAGCGCACTCGGCACTGCAGGCAACAGGTGCAGGAAGCCCTCCTTGCCATCCTGGACGGGACTTGACCGCAACGGGGCGCCGTACGGGTCATGGCTCTGGAGGAGCATCTCGGCGATACCCGCCGTGGCGCCGAAGTTCCCGTCAATCTGAAACGGAGGGTGCGCGTCAAACATGTTCGGATACAGTCCGCCCCGGCGCCCGTCCAAGCGAGGGACCCGCCGGCCCTGGACGGGTGCCAGCAGGCCCTCAAGAATCTTGAACGCCCTGTCGCCGTCCAGCAGCCGCGCCCAGAAGTTGACCTTCCAGCCCATCGACCACCCGGTCGCGCCGTCTCCTCTCAGTTCCAGCGAGGTTCGGGCAGCCTCGAACAAGTCCGGCGTGCCGTAAGGCGTGATCTCGACGCCCGGATGCAAGCCGAATAGGTGGGAGACATGGCGATGCCTGTTCTCCGGGTCGTCCACGTCCTCCAGCCACTCCTGCAACTGCCCGAGGCGGCCGACTTGGTTCGGAGCGATCCGCGCCCGGACGCGGCCCAACTCCTCGCTGAACTCGGCATCAACTCCAAGAATCCTGGCCGCGGCAATCGTGTTGCCCATCAAATTCCGAATGATCTGGTGATCCATCGTCGGCCCCATCACCAAGCCGCCGTTCTCAGGTGAATTGCTCGGGCCTGAGATCAACCACTCACCGTCAGGGGACTCGACAAGCGTGTCGACAAAGAACTCCGACGCTCCCCGCATTAGCGGGTACGCAGTGTCGCGCAGGAAATCCTCGTCACCGCCATACAGGTAGTGCTGCCACAGATCCTGGCAGAGCCACGCTCCGCCGGTCGGCCAGATGCCGTGGTTCGAATTATTGATCGGCGCGGTGCCGCGCCATAAGTCGAAATTGTGATGAAGCACCCAGCCGCGTGCCGCGTAGTGCTCGCGAGCCGTCTCCGCGCCGGATTCCGCCACCTCCCGCAATGCCGCGAAGAGCGGCTCGTGGGTCTCGGGCAGGGCCGTCACCTCGGAGGGCCAGTAATTCATCTCGGTGTTGATGTTGACGGTGTACTTGCTTTCCCAAGGCGGCTCGTCCAGCTCGTTCCAAAGGCCCTGCAGGTTGGCCGGCTGTCCGCTTCCCCTGCTCGAGGCGATCAGCAGATAGCGGCCGTACTGGAATAGGAGCGTGACAAGCTGGGGATCCGCCCGATCAGTAAACCCGGCGATACGCTCGTCGGTGGGCTCGGCGGCAGCCTCAGATGTGCCCAGATCCAGATCCACTCGACGGAAGAGCGCGGCGTGACTCGCGGCACTCTCCCGGCGAAGTTCGTCGTACGGCATGCCGGAAACACCCGTGAGAGTCACGGCGTTGCGCGCCGCAGGATCGCCGGAGAGATCCCGATAGTTCACGAAATTCGTGGCACCTGCCAGCACCAATGTGGCTTGACTGGCGCCTACGACCCGCACTTCGTGGTCATCGAACGATGCATCGCCGTCGGTCTCAACCGAGAGCCGAGCCTCGAATCGGATCGACCCGTCAGAAACCCGGCCGGGCATGCGCAAGCCATTGTCGACGGCATCACCAGTCTCTAGCCGGTGAGACGATTCCAGTCTGGCGGCAAAGGCGAGACCCTGGCCGCCGCTAGCCGCCAGCCTGACTACCAGCACTTGCCGCGGATAGCTGGCGAAAACCCCCTGGGAATGCTTGACCTCGCCCGCCTGGAATGAAACTCGCGCGACCGCATCGTCCAAATCCAACGAGCGCCGGTATTCCGAGATCGCGGAGTCATCGACACCTTGCCTCTCGATCACCAGATCGCCAAACGATTGGTATGCCTTCTGCCTTAGGGGCTCGCTCATGAACTGCTCCATCGCAAGCGCCTCGGCTTCTCCTTGCTTGCCTTCGAGCAGGAGCGAGCGGATGGTGCCAAGCCAGCGATGCGCACCGTTGTGTGCATAGCTATGCGGCTCCCCCTGCCAAACAGTGTCCTCGTTGAACTGGATCCGCTCGCTTGACGCTCCGCCAAAGACCATCGCTCCGAGGCGCCCGTTCCCGACCGGCAGGGCCTCGACCCAACGCTCCGCGGGCTGGCGATACCAGAGTTCCAAGCCGGAGGAGGGCCGTCCTGATCCACATCCAGGCATACCCATACAGGCGACAACGGTAGCCAGAAACTCCCGGCGATCTGGGCAATAGGCCATGCCGCTAGTGTAGTGCCGCCGGCAAGCCAGCTCAGGCCGACTGTAAACTGCGGCTTTACCACCTTTGGGGATCTGCTGAGAGTGAGGGTGGCACTCGAACCCATGCAGGGCCCAAGCCACTAGATCGCGCGGTTCCAGTCCCGCGAGGTCCGTATGGGCAAGGGACGTCGGAACGTCCTGACCTTGCCGCCTGGTTGACGTCTCCGTGGCCAGCGGCGGCACGAGAGACGGCCCTCACTACTTGGCCTTGACCCTTGTCTCCAGACCCTCGGGACCTAGTCCCGTTCTTCCAGCAACTTCCGGCCTCGCGTGCAGGTCCACATGGTCGAACGCAGACAAGCGCCTCAAGCCTTCAGCCTTCAGCGCGGCGCAGGTCGGGATATTCGCTGGCGGTCAAGTTTCGGGCCGCGCAATTCGCTCAAAGCAGTCTTGAATCAACAAGCCTATACACAAACATCATTGCCAGGCTCCAGATCGAACCGACCAGAAGTAGTGCGATCACCGCTGCGCCCAACGCGACCCGGAAGGAGACCGATCTCACCACGATCGTAAGACCGAGGGCGACCAGCAGCCATTGCCAAAGAGGATAGACGCCGATCTGGATGGCGATGGAATAGACAAAGGGATGCGACGCGGACCGGTCAAGGAACGCTGCAACGTTGAGCCAGAACCAGTGCGGGAGCGGCGATTCCAACTGCAACAGAGCGACCCCGGCCCGAAACACCGCATGCGCGAAACTGACCAGAATCCACGGAACAAGACTGTAGGAAACAATGGCACGAGCATGACGAATGCTCAGAGGGCAACCGAGCACCCGAATAAGACCGACCAACGCGAACGCTACAAGGAGCAAAAAGGCAATCTGTACGACGAATTGCCCAACTACTGAGACGAGCATGATTAGGAATGGAACGAAAATGTCTCCAAGCGATAGTCCCCGAGGATCAAGCTGAAGCCACAGTAACGGTCCCAATCCCACGGTCATGGCCATGACCACTGACGGCACCACGCCGATCACTACAGGAAGAATCCATCGAGGATGTCTCGACAGGTCTTCAAAGACCCGCCGGGGCTCGAACAGGATCCCGGCCAACCGCCTCCAATGCGAGAGAAGCGGCTGATTCCCCGATCCGTCAACCTCCACGGATTCCCAAGCCGCTCACCCCTGCACGTCCGTGAGGGCAGTTCCGCTTGGACGCCCCGAGATTGGGTAGGCACATGAATGTCGTGAGCAGGGAGTCTGTCGCGACGCGACTCCATCTACAGAGCACTGGTCAGCCCTTCATCCCTAGCATGCGGTCCAGCGCATCTGAAGTTTGGTAGATCAATGCCTCCGGGTAGTGCTGAAACGGATGGAAGTACTCGAAGGTCAGGTATCCCTCGTATCCGATTCGCTCCAACTCGCTAATCACAGCCGGCCAGTTCGTCGTTCCGTCGAGCAGCGTTCGGAATGTGTTGAGGTTGAATTCCTGGGTCCGCTTGTCCCACTCCTTCAAGTGAATGTTCTTGATGCGCTTCCCGAGGATCGGCACCCAGTGCTCCGGGAATTGGTACTGCATGATGTTCCCGGTATCGAAATGCACCTTGACTGTCTCGCTCTCGAAACTATCGACGAACGCTGCCATCTCCTGCGGGCTGAAGAGGAATCCATTCGCGAAGATGTTCTCGATATTGATCGTCACGCCGGCGCTCTCCGCGCGCGGAATCAGCTCTTGGACGGCCTCGCGCGCCAGCCGTTCGCAGACATCGTTCGGTACCGGAATGGAATCTTCGAGCCACGGTGCGTAAACGGCTCCTGGCACGACAAGCAGGTTGCCGGTACCGAGCAAAGCGGCAGACTCCGCCATGCGTCCGGCCAGTTCAATCCCCTTGGCACGGCGCTCCGCATCAGGGTGGCTCATTGAGTACGGCCAGAAAAGGAACGAGCAGACTCCGCTGATCTCAATCCCGATTTCGTCAGCCATCAGCTTGATGGCTCGGATCTCGTCGTCTGAAGACTCTGCCGAGAATTCCCCTTCCAGATTGAAGTTGGGTTCGACCGCATCGAACCCCGCATCCCTGGCGATCTGAAAGCACTCCTTCAACGACCATTTGTCGGGGTATGGGAAGGCCCACAGATTGATCGACTTCTTCATGCCTTGGACCGGGCGCGAGGGCGACGGCCCCTGCAGCGCGGCAGCCGATGCGGCCGCGAGGCCCTGACGGGCCACGAACGCGGATCCAAACATCGCCGAATAGGCCAGCAGTTCCCTGCGACCCGGATCCCTTCGGTTTGGTTTTCGATTTGCCATCGCAATCTCCCCGGCAACTTGGTGCCAAGAGCAATCCTAGCCGAATGTTCGCCTGAAGCGGCACCGCGTGGGTGACATTCCCAGAACCGCAAGGACCGGGCCCTGCCCTGCAAAGCCCGCAGCGTCTCAGTCCTTCAGGCGGCCGACGCTGCGAGCCATCGCCTCAACGGCCTGTATGACGACCTCTTCGACTCCGGGCCGAAACAATCCGTACTCAACGTAGAGACCGCGTGTCTCGTAGCCGCCTTCCTTCAGGACGCGCGATGTGGGAAGGTAGCCGAATACATCGTTGTTGTATCCGCTGACCCAGAGCTTCAGCGGACCGAGTGCCTCCTGGGTCAAGCGCACGTAGTCGACAACCGTTTCGCCGCTGAAGGCAACTAACGTCAGGTCAGAACCGAACTGCCAAAGCGCGAAGGGCGCGCTATAGGACCGGAGCAGCGGCTCTCCCCTGGTCAGCTTGCCCAGCGCGCCTTGCGTGAAGAAGCGTCGGTACGAGGGCGCTCCGACCTGCATTTCCTCGATCTGCTCCTTCGAATGCTCGACCAGCGGCAACTCGACTCTCCGGAACTCTGTCTTGAGCGGGCCTTCGAGCGGCGTCAGTTCGCCACCGAGGACATCTTGCACCGCTGCGGCCAGTTCGCTGCCATGACGCCTGGCCAGATCGAGCGTGCCGCGAGGGTACGGGTTGGCGTCCCCGGCGCAGCCCGTCACGAACATCGCCTGAACGCCCGGGTTGCTCGTCTCAAGGAACTGCTGCGCGTAGCCGGCATAGTCCCCGGCTATGCGCATGTTGCTTCCGGTCAGCGTGGTGCAGTGGGATGCAGCACCAAAAACCACGCCTCTCGGCCTTCCATCCGCGCCAGCAATCCGCAGAACCGGAACAGTGCGATCGGCAGGACCGCTCGGATTGGTGCCGAGGATCACGCCGTTCGGGGTGAACTCGCGCCGGTTCATCACGAAGTTCGCGACGCCCCACCCCCAGGACAGGCGCGCTGGCCGCAAGTCCCGCAAGGCCTTCTGCGCACCCGCGACAATCTTGTCCTCCATCTCACGGATGTAGCGCTCGATGTCCCTGCGGCTTGATTCAGGTACAAACGCCATCATCGAACCCGCGACGAGGGGGCCTGCATGGGTATGCGACGCGTTAAGCAGGATCTGGTCCCTGGAGAGTCCGTCGCTTTCGTTCAGCCGGCGGCAGATCGATGCGGACCGCTCTTCTGTGAAGCCCAGGATGTCAGCGGTGATCAGCAGCGCCCGTCCGCCCTCGCGACCCTCAATGGCCATGGCTTTGGCGTGCAACCTCTGAGCGATCGCCTCGAACGGTGCTCGCCGCGACGCATAGCCCGACATGGGTATCGGTTCCGCCGGTGTGATGTCGACTGTCGCGAGGCCGACACTCCAGTCGGCCGTCTGCGCCGCCAGCAGTGCCGGCGCGACTAGCAGGAGAGTGCTGAGGAACCGCATCGCGTCCAGAGTATACCGCCCATTCCGCGCTCGGAGGTCGAGGCCCGGAGAGCAGTTATGATGGCGGGGACATCACGTCGTTGAAGGGAGTGTGTCAGTGAAGGATTGGTTTGCTGCGGCAATTCTCTTGGGGGGAGTGGCTATCGCCCCTGCCCATGCTGCTGAGCCGCTAGTGTGGGATCTATGGCCCGGGAATCCACCCGGGGACAGCGCGGAACTTGCTCCTGAGTTCGATAGCACGGGACCCGAGGGTCGGAGCGTCGCCGGCCGTCGCGTCATTCGATTGACGAACGTCTCAGCCCCGAACCTTTCGATCTTCAAGCCGAGGGCTGAGATCGATACGGGCACGGCGGTCATTGTCGCGCCGGGAGGGGGCCACAGGATCCTGGCATACGACCTGGAGGGAACCGAGGTGGCGGAATGGCTGAATTCGATCGGCGTCACGGGAATCGTGCTGAAGTACCGAGTTCCGGTTCGAGACCCGGCCAAGCCTTGGCTCGCGTCGGTGCAAGATGGCCAGAGGGCGATTAGCCTCGTTCGGGGAAGGGCGCAGGAGATTGGAGTCGACCCGGCCAGGATCGGGATCATGGGGTTCTCGGCAGGAGGTTCGCCGACGCGTTACTCCGCCCTAGTCAAGGATCGCCTCTACGAGCCGGTGGACAAGTTCGACGACGTTCCGTTCCGCCCGGACTTCGCGGTTCCGATCTATTCGGGGGGAATTCCGGAGGGAGCGACAATCACCGAGGATTGCCCTCCGTTCTTCATGGTGATCGCACATGACGACCGGGACCGCTCTGTTGCGATGGCAGAACTCTACATCGCTCTCAAGAAGGCGAACGTCTCGGCGGAACTCCATGTCTACGAGAGCGGCGGTCACGGCTACGGCCTGCGCCGGACGGAGCAGCCCGTGACGACCTGGCCCCATCGCATGGAGGAATGGATGCGCCGGTTAGAGCTGCTCGGGCCGAAAGAAGCCGCTCACTAGTCCCGTGGTTCGATGCCGCGGCCGGGATCGAGATCAATCGGTTTCCCCGTCTGGCATCGAGGCGAGACGGGCTTGATCCGCAGGTCATGTCAATTCCTGAAACTACAGGACACCTCTAGCGTCGCTCCTGCCAAACGGCCCTCCGCTAAACCGATGGAAGCCTGTGTTTGGCGGGAGATCAGATCTGGAGCTTGCACCGACCCTCACGCTGCAAGTTCCTGAAGCGTGGCCTGAAGCGTGGCGTGCGAGGATGCTTGCCATACGCCTATACTCAAGGGCTTCCAAGACCGCGGGGCTCCGCCCAGGGTGTGTGTTGATGTACCTACGAATCCTCGGCCCCCTAGTCGCCGCAGCCATAGTTGCTGCGCACGCTCCGGCGCAGGCACCTGCCACTGGACACATCGACCCTCTCCCAGTGCTCGATCGAGCCGCCAAGGCCATGGGCGTTGACCAACTGAACTGCATCAGCTTCGCCGGGTCTGGTTACGCGGGAATGGTCGGCCAGAACATCGCGCAGAGCACGGACTGGCCTCGCGGCGAGCCCCTTGAAAACTATTCACGGACCATCGATTTCGGCCGCCGAACATCGGTCGAGCGATTCAGGCGAAAGCCCGCCCTGAACCCGGCCTCCTGGAAGTACGGATCGGGGTGGCTGGGAGGGACACCCGTGCAGCGGCGCGACCGCCAGATGTTCGCGGTGGTCGGCTCCGATGCATGGCATGTCGACGGCGTCGATGGAGCGCCGGTGGCGGCACCGGCCATGGCGGACCTGTGGCAACTCGACATCTGGATGACACCGCACGGCTTCGTCAAGGCGGCCAGGATGCCGGGAGCGGAACCCAGCGCCATCTGGCGATGGGAAGTGGGAGAGAGCGGCCGGGACGGAGCCACGACGAGCAACATCCAGAAAGTAACCGTGGTCTCCGCCACGGTGCTCGGCAAGTATCGTGTCAACGCCACCGTGCGTGAGGGAAACATCGTCCAGCGGACGCAGACCAGGGTGCCTCATCCCGTGCTTGGCGATATGAATTACGAGCACGAGTTCACCGCCTGGCAGGATGTTGGAGACGGCATCACGTTCCCAGCGGGCTGGCACAAGCATGACGGCTGGGACGACGAGCGGCAGGTCCCCCTCATCACCGGCGGCCACAACAGCTTCGGCGGCAGCTTCCCCGACATGACGGCCAACGACTGCGAACCGCTCGCCGTACCAGATGCCGTCCGGCAGGCTGCCCCTGCGGACCATTCCGTGGATGCCCGCAGGCTCGCCGAGGGCGTGTGGCTCCTCGGCGGAAGGTCACACAGCAGCGTGGCTGTCGAACTCTCGGGCTACGTTGTCGTGATCGAAGCGCCGCTGAACGAGCGCCGTTCGCTGGCAGTGATCGACAAGGTCGTCGAACTGGTGCCGGACAAGCCGATTCGATTCCTCGTCAACACCCACGACCACTACGATCACCTAGGCGGGCTGCGCACGTACCTGCATATCGGGGCGACGATCGTCACCCACCAGCGCAACCGTCTTTTCTACGAAAGCGAGCTATTGAATTACGTGCCCCGCACTCTCGAGCCGGACATGGTCTCGCTCTATCCGCCCACGGAAATATCCGAGGGCTACACGATTGAGGATGTCGACGAGAAATACATCCTCGGCGACGGAGAAAGGTTCCTGGAGATCTACTACGTCCAAGGCCTGGGGATGCACGTCGAGGGCATGCTGATGGCCTACCTGCCCCGAGAACGGATCGTGATCGAAGCCGACCTATACGACCCCGGCCTGCTGCCGGATGACGTTTCCCGGCCGACTGAGATCGAGCGCGCCTTCTACAACAACGTGATCCAGAACGGCCTCTCGCCCGCCCTTGTCGCTCCGATACACGGGGAGGCGGTGCCTTGGGAGCGATTTCTCGAGGAAACCAACCAAGGCCGGTAGGCCGCCGGGCGGTCAGGCGATCAGTTCCGGGATCAGCTGCCCACCTGTCTGCGACAGCTGCTTGTAGCGCCCGCCGTGGAAATACGTCAGGCGGTTGTCATCCAGTCCCATCAGCCGGAGCCACGTCACGTGCAAGTCCCGCAGCGGATGGACGACTTCGACGGCGCGATTGCCGACCTCGTCCGTGGCTCCGACCACGGTTCCCGCTGGAGTCCCGCCTCCGGCCATCAACACCACCATCGCGTCAGCGTTATGCCCACGGCCATTGGGGTCCACTCCGCCGCGACGATTGTTGTCCGGTGTTCTGCCGAACTCCCCTGAACACACGACCAGCGTTTCGTCCAGCATGCCGCGCTGCCGCAAGTCCCGGATCAAGGCAGCCAGCGGCTTGTCGACGCTGCGGATGCGCGACGAGTGGTTCCTCTCCAGAAAGTCATGGCTGTCCCAGCCGCCGGAAAAGATCTGGACGAACCGCACGCCCTGCTCCACCAGCTTGCGAGCCAGCAGGCACTGCCGTCCGAAGGCCCGGGTTGGCTCTTCGTCCAGGCCGTAGGCTTCCTTCGTCGCTTGGGTCTCGCGGCTGAGATCCACGATGTCCGGAACCTCGGCCTGCATTCTGTACGCAAGTTCGTAGCTCTCCATGCGCGCGGCGAGCTCGTCGTGGGACGGATGGCGCTCCGAGTGCCGCCGGTTCAGTTCCGCCAGCATGTCGAGGCTCTCGCGCTGCTGCTCGCGGGTCTTCCACTCAGGCGGCTCAAGATCGAGCAGCGGGGAGCCCGACGGGCGCAGGAGAGTGCCCTGATAGTGGGCCGGCAGGAATCCGTTCGACCAATTTCCCGCCCCGCCCTGGGGAAACGCCAGCTCCGCCATCACGACGTAGCCGGGGAGATTCTGGTTCAAGCTGCCGAGCCCGTAGGTAACCCACGACCCGACACCGGGATCTGCCCCGAGGGCACTCCCGGTATTGATGTGATAAAGAGCGTCCGGATGGTTCACCGATTGCGCTTGGCAACCGTGGTATACGCACAGCTCGTCGGCAACCGCCGCGTCTGCCATGTGCACGAACTGATCGCACATCTCGATTCCGGAGTTGCCGGTCTTGCGGAAGCCGAACGGGCTTCCAACGTAGTACGTCTTGGCGGTGACTTCCACTAGAACCTGATTCGGGTCGCGCACCGATTCCTTGAGGTGCATTTCGCGGAGCTTGGGCTTCGGGTCGAAGGTGTCCATGTGCCCGGGACCGCCCTCGAGCACAACGAAAATGCAGGCCTTGGCTTTGGCCGGGAGCATGGGCTCCTTCGGTGCGAGCGGGCCGGGCGCGGCCCGGGCATCTCCCGCTAGCAGGTCGGTAAAGGCCACCGCGCCTAAAGACGCGCCGAGGCCGTACAGCAAGTCGCGACGGCCCATGCGATGTCCGGACGACGAGTTGTTCCGGAAATCGAACGACATTCTCGGGTCCTTCCGATCAGTAGACATACGCAAACTCGTTTGAGTTAAACAGTAGCAAGCAAAGGTCGGCGAGAGCCCGCGTGCCGGCACCGACCTGCCAGGGCCGGACGTCTGGAGTGTAGCGCTCGTAGACAGGCAACCATTCCTCGTACTCGAACGGCGCACCGGTGAATTCCTCCACCAGCGAGCGGGTAATGCGAGTCGGATAGGCCACCTTGCGCGGATCGCGCGCTCTATGGCGTGCCTCCATGACGTGGACATAGTCCGACAGCATCCGCTGCACATCCGGTTCTGGCGGACGGTTGTGGGCGATCTGGTAAGCCCGGACGACTCGGCTGCCCAGGTCCGCAGCCTCGCGCTCCAATCGCAGGGCGAACGCAATGGACCGACTCGTAATGTAGTCGGAGTTCATCATCGTGAGCGCCTGCGGGCTGACCGCGGAAGCGTCGCGCCGGTCGCAGGAGTCGTTGGGATTGGGCTGGTTGAACACCTCCATCAGCGGGTCCGCCTGGCCCCGGACGCGGTAGGCGTAGATCGATCGCCGGTTGCGCTCCAACGGAGTCGGCGAAGGCTGGTATGCCGGAGCGATCGAGAACTGGATCATGCGCGGCTGCAGGGCGACTTCCATGTTGATCTCGGGCATCGCTGGCACTCCGCCCATATCCGGATTCAGCTCTCCGGAGAGCAGGAGCATGCTGTCACGGAACTCTTCCGCCGCCAGCCGGCGCGGCGCGAAGTAGGACAGCAGGTCATTGCCCGGGTCCAGCGTGCGGACATCCTGCATGTCATCTCGGTGTCCGCTTTGGCGGTATACCTCGGAGGTCGCGATCATGCGCTGCAGCCGCTTGATCGACCAACCATGCTCGACGAAATCCGCGGCCAGCCAGTCCAGCAGTTCCGGATGAGTCGGCTTCCCGCCAAGCGCCCCAAGATTGTTCGGGGTGGCAACCAGGCCTCGACCGAAGTGATACGCCCAGACACGGTTGACGATGGACCGGGCGGTGAGCGGATTACGAGGGTCTACAATCCACTCGGCCAAGGCCAGGCGCCGTCGCTCCAGATCGGCCGGCAGCGCGTACGGGTCCTTCCCGCCGGAACGGCCCGTCGGCAAGTGCGTCGCGCTGAGGACGCCGGGACTGACGGGCTCGCCCGGCGCGTGCACGGAGCCCCCATCCAGAACCGTGGACTCCGGGCGCCAGCTGGTGTCGAGCTTTTCAGGCACACGAAGCTTTCGGCCATTGCCCGGTATGTAGTCGGGCCCGTTGAAGACCGTCTGGGCCAAGGGCTCGTAGCGCTCCAGCCGCCGCGTCCAAATCCACTCATCCTGCTTGCGCACCTTGAGCCGGCCCTCTTCGGCCGCTGTCAAGCCGTAGTGTCGCGGAGGCTTTTTGTCGTCGGGCAGCTGGCCCCGCTTGTTGGGCGGAACAATTTCCATCCCGCGTTCGCGAAACCATTCCCTGGCCGCATCCTCGGCCTTCGATTCGAGCGCTTCCTTGCGCTCGGTAGCGAAGCCACCCAGTCTCGCGACATGCTCGCGCCCTGCCTCGAACCTGGCCAGGTTCTCTTCAGGCAGGAATCCGGCAGGCCGCTCGGCCATTTGCGTTGTCGCGAAGGCGGCGTAGATCCGGTAGTAGTCGCGCGTCGGGATTGGATCGACCTTGTGGTCGTGGCACTTTGAGCAGCGCAGCGGCATCGAGAGGAATGTCTGGCCGACGCTGTGGACCACGTCGTCGAGATACGCTTGGCGCGCCATCTTCTTGGGAACCATCGCCGAGCCCCACGGGCCCATCCGCAGGAATCCGGTCGCTACCATCATCTCGGGGTCGTCCGGGTTCAATTCGTCGCCCGCGAGTTGCTCGATCACGAACCTGTCATACGGCTTGTCCGCGTTGAAGGCGCGAATCACGTAGTCCCGGTAGCGCCACGCGTTGGAGCGTTCGTAGTCGTTCGAGTTGCCGGCGGTATCGGCGTAGCGCACGACATCGAGCCAATGCCGACCCCACTGCTCGCCGTAGCGAGGGCTGTCCAGAAGGCGGTCCACTAGCCTTTCCCAAGCACCCGGATCCGCATCCGCGAGGAACTCGCGAGACTGCTCGGGGGTCGGGGGCAAGCCGGTCAGTCCGTAGTACACCCGTCGCAGTGCCGCTCGCTCATCCGCCCGAGCAGCGGGATCGATTCCGGCATCCGCGAGCTTGGCCCGGTGAAACGCGTCGATCGGGTTGCGGGCAGCCACGCTCGGCACCGGCGGCTTCCGAACTGCCTGAAAGGCCCAAATGTCCTCGGGGTCGTAGAGCCGCTGCGTCCATGCCTCGGTCTGGCCGCCGCTGGTGACAACGCTGACGCGAGCGCCATCCGCAGACTGAGGCCGGGATGCGGCCCGGATCGTGTCGATTTCAGCCTCGCCCGGCCAAGGGGCGCCGTGCTCGATCCATTCCCTCACATGAGCGAGTTGATTGACGTCGAGCCGGTCGTTCTCCTTCGGCGGCATGGGTGGGACGCCTTCCCCGCCGGAAATCGCCTGGTACAAGAGGCTCCCGTCCGGATCGCCGGGGACGATTGCCGGACGGCCGGAATTGCCCTCGCGCAACACTCCCTCGCGAGCCGTCAAGTCCAAACCGCCCAGCACCAGATCGGGGGTCTGCCCGTGACACGCGAGGCACTTGGCGGCCAGCAAAGGCTGGATCTCTGTTGCGAACAAGCGGTCCCCTTCGTGGTCCGCTTGGGGGATCGACTCGGCGGCCCAGCAGGAGCCAGCCAGAAACCAACCGATGAGCGCGAATCTGCAAAACGAGCGCATGACTGCCACCGTTCGTCCGCCGGACCGGCATGGCCGCGGGACAGACCGCAAGGCACACGCTATATGCTTGCTCAACCGCAGTTGCCGGCCAATCTTCGCCGGAAGATCGACTTGTATGGCTATCGTATCAGCGCTGCAGCCCATAGGGGGTTGGGATTTGGATCCTTCTTGTATGATGGGGTTTATGGCGTATGCGCCCGTAGCTCAGCTGGATAGAGCGCTTGCCTCCGGAGCAAGAGGTCGCAGGTTCGAATCCTGCCGGGCGTACCATTTGGAAATGGGCGTGACTGCCGAGCCCGCTGCTGACCTCCATGGTGGTGGAAGCAACTTGTTTCGTCCGGAATGATCCGCCTTGGGGTGGGGCGAAGGCCGGCCCCCCAGGGTCGCCGTTCGTGGCGACAGCCGCAGCCACTTGAAAAGGTGCTTTTCGGTCGGGAAGGCTGACTTTTGCATTCCTATCTCGGTCAGGACCGCATGCATCGCCCAGGCGACGCATGGCCTTCTCCTTGCCAGAACTGGCATACCGCGGCCTGCCGTTTACACGCAAGTCGGGACTCAACTCTTGCATACGAGGTGTGCCACCCCTCGGGCAAGTACGAGCGGCATCGGTTAGCACCCACACTCGCGGAGGTCGAGACCGTAGCTCTCCTCAGGGCCTTGCTGGAGACGGCCGGCTGGGAAGCCGAGTCTCTCGGAGCGGCCAAGACGGACGAACCGGTCCAGAAGGGTTTGGTCGCGGTGCTCGGTTCTGTGACCGACACGTTGATTGTGTGCAGTTCCACCGCGCTGACCATCCTGTGCACACAAAGATGGAGGGACACAGAAAGGGGCAGAGTGACGGTGACTGCAGCTACGTTTGAACAGGCGCTGCCTGGCATCGGAATCTAGATCCTCGTGACCTGCGTAATCTTCTTCTCGGTCACTACCATCCAGACATGCGGCTACCGCGGAGAGAAGTCCCTCGGTTTCCTTGTCGCGCGGAACGTTAAAGGCGCGACACGTTAGGGCATCGACAAATGCTTCTGCGTGATAGAGATTGTGGTCGGAGCGAAACCGTCGCTGACAACTGTGCTCGATTCCATCCACGCGACGTGCGATTCATGGCAATACCGACGATGACTCCGGCCCTATGGCGTTTGGCGCGTGTGATGAAGGAAGCGCGTCGCTACCTGAAGGGCGCGTGATCGCAGTGAGGAACGCCTCGCGCAGGGAACCGAGGGATTCCCCTCACGGACCGGCTCGACACCGGTCATCGTGCGCGAGACGCCATGACCGCAATGCTTTTCGAACCGCAGCACTTGCCGTCGCTCTGTGGCATCTGACATTCCCAGATCCGGTAAGCGCCCAGGCCCAGCTGCAACCCGAGACGATCCGAGAATTCGAAGTCTACGCGCAAGCCGCTGAGCACCAGTTCTCTCAGCGGCTAGCGGGTGAGTCCCCCTTTCTGTGGAGTTCAGAGAACTCGAAACGGGCGCATGACCTCACGGAGAGAAAGATCGTCGTGGAGCCCTCCTCGGGGCAAGGCTGGCGCGAGATTCAAGAGGGCTTGCTTCACGACTGGAGCGCGGCAGTTCTCATACCAGGCGTGAGTGTCGAGCAAGTGGTTAACATCGTCACCTCGTACGATACGCACGCCACCACCTACGCCCCTTCCGTGATCCGCTCTCAGATCCTCGAGCGAGACGGCCACAAGTACCGCGTGGCAATGCGGATGCTCGCCAAGAACGTCCTGACAGCGGTACTCGAGACGGAACACCAGGCAGAATTCGCCCCCATCGACGACCTTCGCTGGTGGGGCCGCTCGCGGAGCATCAGCATCCGCGAGGTCGACCGGCCAGGGCATCCGGAGGAGTCGCTGAGGCCTCCCGGCAATGACAACGGCTACCTGTGGCGCTTGCGGGTCTATTGGCGTTTCGAGCAGACGGAGACGGGCGTCATCGCCGAGCACCGGGCAATCTCGCTGACTCGCAGCCTTCCGAAAGCCTTGCTCTGGATGCTACGACCCGTTCTCATAGCCCTTCCCCGGCGGTCGCTCAGCGAAATGATGAGGACAACGCGCGAATTCGGCGTTAGCCGACGGCCAATAGGCAGGCACGAGGGCTGGATTCCCCTGCAACACCGAGGTGCGAATCTTCCGACGCACACGCTTGGCCCCAGTACTTCGGACTGCCGACTGGCGAGGTGACCACAGTGCGGAAAGACCGCCATTAGACCCGACGCGCAGCACTGCGAGGAGGGCAAATGCCGCCCTCAGCGGTTGTAGTTGGGCGTGGGACCGAGCAACGCCTGCCATGCGGCGGCGCACGTCGCTAGAGCCTCTTCCGGCAGGGCCGCGCCGCGTGCTGCGCGGATGTTCTGCTCGAGATGCGCGAACTTCGACGCCCCCAGGATCACGGAGTCGACACCCGGCCTGTGGCAAACCCAGCGGAGCGCCAGTTCGGCAAGCGAGATCCCGAGCCCATCGGCGGCGGCACGCAGCATCTCAACTGCCCGGAAGTACTCTTCGTGCCAGAAACGCTGCAGGTACATGGCGTTGCCATCAAAGCGCGTTCCTGGTAGCGGCCCTTTCTCGAATGACTGCTTCCCGCTCAGCAGGCCGCCCGCGAGCGGGTTGTAGCAAACGTTCGAGACACCGAACCCCTGCGTGAAGGCAAGGTATTCCTGCTCGATCCCGCGCGCGAGCACGTTATACATGGGCTGGGCAACCAAGGGGGCCCGGAAGCCCCTCTCTTTCGAGATCGCGAACATTTCCGCGATCTGCCAAGCCGCGTAGTTCGAGGTAGCGATCCAGCGGACCTTGCCTTCGCGACGGAGGCCGTCCATCGCCTCGAGCGAGTCGGCAATGGCCACGTCCCGGTCCGGTTGGTGCAAGTAGTAGATGTCGATGTAGTCGGTGCCTAGCCGCTGCAGGCTCTCCTCGGCGGCGCGCCGGATCGCCCCGGGACTCAGCCCGGCGTAGCCGCCTCCGGCGGCGTCCATTTTCCCGCGCACCTTCGTGGCCAAGACGATGTGCGATCTCCGCCTGCCGAGGACCCGACCGGTGATTTCCTCCGAGACGCCGGCGTTGTAAACGTTCGCCGTGTCGAAGAAAGTCACTCCCTGATCGAGCGCGTAGTCGACCATACGGGCGGCCTCCCCTTCCTCGACCTGCGACCCGAAGGTCATGGTCCCGAGGCAGACCCTCGAAACCTCTAAACCGGTGCCTCGTAGAACTGTGGACTGCACAGGAGAATCGTATCCAAATTGAGGGGCATTGCCGCAACCGTTCCCGGACCGCTAGCGGCGGACCGGATTGACGAACGCCCCGTTGGCAGCCACGTCCCAGACCGCCAGGCGCGCCCACTTCCAGCCCGGCGCCCTGACTTTCCATTGAAACGAGCCCTTCTCGAACTCCCCGGTGTCGGACAAGTCGACGATCTCGCGATGGGTTCCCTGTCCGTCACCCCAGACGATCTCAGCGAAGCGCAAGGGAAACGTCGCGCGCACTTCCAGGCTCACTTCGATCTCGGCATCGCTCCCGCCGATTTCCCACGAGGGCAGTAGCACTTCCCCGGTCGAGACGAAAAAGTCTCCCTCTCGCAATGGCTTGAGGAGCTCTCCGTACTCCGCGAAGCCCGGCAGGCGGTCCGCTTTCACGTAGTTGACATTCATATGGGCGTAGACCTCGTGCGTGTGATCGAACTGGAACACGTCGACTTCGCCGAGGAGCCGCTTGTCGAGCCCCCAGTTGTGCATGTCGTCCAGCAGCGTCAAGGGGCGCTCACCAAGGCGCGGCGATGACAAATCCGCAGGCATGGCCTTCCAGCCAGCGCCAAAGTAGCGCGGGTCCCGGAAATGCTCGGTATCGCGAATCGCGTCGGGATATCCGGTCGACCCCTTGGTCCGGGCGTGGGTCTGGTACATCCAGCCGCCCTCGCGCCGGACCAATTCGAGCAGTTCGTCAGCATTGGCGGCGCTGTAGACCGTGCCGTACTTCGGATGCTTGGAAGCGAGCTTTCCTCCATCGGGGCGGTTCATCCACCAGTACACCGGCTTGGGGAATACGAGACCCCAATGGCCCCCGAAGTGGACATTGGCCTCTTCGGAGGGGATTAGGAGGAAATCCTTTCCGGACTGCCGCTTGCAAACCTCGAAGAAGCTGTCCAGCTCGCGCAGCCGCAGTTCCGTTAGGTCACGCGGGTGGCCGTCACCGTGGAAATCCATGATGATCGCGGCGTTGACTCCCATGTTCTGCAGTACCGGCTTGAAGGGTGGGACCCAATCCTTGGCCTCCTCGAGAGCTTGAATCGTGTAAGCCAGGTGGAAGTGCGCAGCCAGTGTCTTATAGCCATCCAGCGCCGGGAAACGGTCGCGGTGGGTGTAGCGCAAGGCGTCCTCGAGGACGGCCTCGGGCGGCCCGTCCCCCGCCAAGAGAAACAGCGACAGCGCCTGCTGGCTGCCGGGGGGCGCGTTCATCCACGGATAGAACCGCCAGTTGGCGTCGCGCACCTGGCGAATGCCCAGCGCCACCATTCCCCGCCAGGACCGATGCCAGTTGTGTGAGAGGTTCGAAGTGAAATCCCGCGGAAAGAAGAACTGATGCGGCGCGGGAAATGCCGCGATGCTGCCCTGGCCGGCCGCCGTTGCCATGGCGCGGTAGCGTACCTTGTGCGGAACGCGCTCTGGCTGGAACCCATTGGCGGATTGCCTGCGCAGCTGGCCTTGCGTGTCGTAGTAAGCGTACGGAGTGTCCATGTTCCGGCCAGGAAGCAACTGCTCCGGAGCCATGAATTCGATGCCGGCATCGTAGAAGAACGCCACATCCCGATCGTTGGTCGAAACGTCGGCCGCCTGTTGGATCAAGCGCGAACCCGCGAAGAACGTATACGACACCGAGCCCGCGAACGGCCCCGCGCGAAAGCCCCCGCAGTGGATTCGAACCCGATTGCCGGCGGTCTCGACGCGCAGCCCTTCCAGGTCGAGCGTGCCGAAGAAAGCCGCGGTGCCCTGGGGATGCTCGGGCGGGTAGTCGAAGAAGGCGTTCCAGCCCTTGCGCCGAATCCCTGTCTCAACGCGGTAATACGGTCGCCCGTCACGCAGGATCAGGTTCTCGCCGACGCTCAAGGAGGCAATCAGCGGCTTGGACGGGTCGCGCCGGAACGAAACGGTCCAGTCGCGGCCAGCCTCGTCCTGCCACTGCACCTCCACTTCGGCATCGGTTGCGCTCACCTTGACGGGCCCCTCGCGGTAGTCGTCCAGGTTGACCGGGACTGTGGCAGCGGTCGCCATGAACGCTGGCAGTAATAGCGGGGCGAACCGTCTCGCGAGGCGGGACATGGCGCTCATGATACAGGAACTCCCGTTCGATCGAAGGTCATCCGAGGGCGGGGTCGCCTACCCGAAATGCTCCGAATGCGACCCGAAACACAGAATACGGCGAAAAGCTGGGGTCATAGGGAGGCATTGCCTGCTGAAGCAACTTGACCATATGGCTCAGCTTCCCTACACTGCAAACGAAGAGGAGTGTCACGAATGTATCGCGTTACGCTCGCGATTGCCGGTTTTCTAGTGCCTTGCACGGTGTCGGCAGCGGGAGCGAGCAAGCCTGATTTGGCCGCCGAGGTCGAACTTATTCTTGAACAGCGCTGCTTCCAGTGCCATGGCGAGAAGCAGCAGCTCTCGGGCCTGCGCGTCGACAGCCGCGAAGCGCTGCTAAGAGGCGGGCAAAAGGGGCCCTCGCTGCAACCCGGCGACCCCGAGGGCAGCCCCCTCTACCGCCATGTGGCGGGTATGACCGAGCCGCGCATGCCATTTGGCAGCACGCTTGCGCCGAACGAGATTGCGACCCTGAAGCGCTGGATTGACGCAGGGGCTCCATGGAAGGCCGCTTCCGGGCAGGCGGAAGCGAAGGAGACCTGGTGGGCGTTCAATGCCCCGCAGCGACACGCGCCGCCGCAACCGTACGCGCATCCGGTCGACGCATTCGTGCAGGACAAGCTCGCCGAGACCGGATTACAGCAAGCTCCCAAAGCCGATCCGCAGACTCTTGTCCGCAGGGCCTATCTGGACTTGGTCGGGCTCCTGCCCCCGCCGAACGTGGTCGACGAGTTCGCGAAAGACCCCTCGAAGGAGGCCTTTGCCCAGCTCGTCGAGAATCTCCTCAACTCGCCGCGGTATGGGGAGCGCTGGGGACGTCACTGGCTCGACGCCGTCCGCTATGCGGACTCCTCCGGGTACGAGCACGATTACGACCAGCCCAACGCCTGGCGCTACAGGGATTACGTGATCAAGGCTTTCAACGACGACAAGCCCTACGACCGGTTCGTGCAGGAGCAGCTAGCGGGCGACGAAGTCGAGAACCCCAGCCACGACTCGCTGATCGCAACCGGGATGATGCGTGTCGGACCCCGTGTGCTGTTCAGGGAAAAGGACAACCCGCAGTACAGATTCAATTACCTGGACGACATGATCGCGACCACCGGGCGGGTCTTCCTGGGACTGACAGTTGACTGCGCGCGCTGCCACGACCACAAGTTCGACGCCATCTCCCAAATGGACTACTACCGCACGATGGCCGTGTTCTTCCCGTACATCCGGTATGAATTTCCCCTGGCTGACGATGAGACGGTCGCCCGTCACGAAGCCGCGACGGACGCCGTTAACGCCAAGATCGAGCCGGTCAAGAAGCAGATCGCAGCGATCGAAGCACCCTACCGCAAATCGGCCCGCATGAAGGCGCTGGACAAGTTCCCTGAAGAGATTCAGATCGCGGTGCGTACGCCGGAAGCGGAGCGGTCGCCCGGGCAGGAACTGCTTGCCGCTCAAGTGCAGACGGTCAATTCCGGCGGGTTCGGTGAATTGACCAGCGCCGAGCACAAGGAGCAAATCGCCCAGCTCAAGGCACGGGTCTCGGAACTCGAAGCCCAGCTCCCGGAACCGTTGCCCACGGCGATGGGTATCCGCGACGGCGACTACCGCTTTGCCCCGAACGGACTCGGCGACGAAGTTCAGCCTGGAAAAGGGGATCGCGAGGATTTCAGCGGAATCCAGGGTACGTGGCTTCCGACCAAGAGCTACCAACCGCCACCGGCCCATTTCCTGCCGAACGCCGACTACCGCACCAAGGGGGAGGTGGTGGATCCGGGCTATATCGAGGCGCTAGCCAAGGGCCGTGCTTTCAAGCCCGACCAGCCCAAACATCGGATTTCGACCGGTCGGCGGCTGGCGCTCGCCAAGTGGATCACCTCGGCGGACAACCCGCTCACAGCCCGGGTGATGGTCAACCGGGTTTGGATGCATCACTTCGGCGAAGGCATCGTGTCGACCGCCAGCAACTTCGGCAGCATGGGCACTCGCCCCACTCATCCGGCACTCCTCGACTGGCTCGCGACCGAATTCGTGAACCAGGGCTGGAGCATCAAGGCGATGCATCGCTTGATGATGACCTCAGACACCTACCAGATGGCCTCGGCACACAGTGACCCCGCGGCTGGCAAGGCGGATCCGGGGAACAAGATGCTTTGGCGCTACCGGCAGCGGCGCCTCGAGGGCGAGGTGATTCGCGACATCATCCTCGGCGCGGCTGGCAATCTCAATCTCGAAGCGGGAGGCGAAGGGTTCTTCCCGCCGATCCCGCAAGAGGTGCGCGATTCGTTCCTCAATGGCAAATGGGACATGGCCAAGCCCGGACCGGAAAACTGGAAGCGCAGTGTCTACGCTTACGGCAAGCGCGGGTTGCGATACCCGCTGTTCGAGGTCTTCGACCAGCCGAACATGAACGTCACCTGCGAACAGCGGAACACGACGACAGTCCCGACACAAGCCCTGACGCTGCTCAACAACGATTTCGCCTTGCGGCATGCGCGCTACTTCGCCGAACGGGTCGCAGCCCTGACCCCGACCGCCTCCGAGAGAATCCGCGAGGCCTACCGGATCGGTCTCAGCCGTGCGCCAACGGACAGTGAGATGGCGTCCAATCTGGAGTTCCTGGAACGCCAAGCGCGGTACCACAAGGGCGACGCTCTGGCTGCCCTCACGGATTTGTGCGACGTGATCCTCAACCTGAACGAGTTCCTCTATGTCGGTTAAGGACCATTTCGTACCGCGCCGGGACTTCCTGTTCAGGGCGGGAGAGGGCATCAGCGGCATCGCGCTCGCCGCGATGCTCCAGCAGGACGGTCTTCTCGCCGCCGAGAATGCCTGCGACACGCAAGGCATCACATCCCCGACGGCTCCCCGCCAGCCGCACTTCGAGCCGCGGGCCAAGGCGGTCATCTCGCTGTTCATGAGCGGCGGGGTGAGCCATGTCGACACGTTCGACCACAAGCCGATGCTGGAGAAGCATCACGGGCAGCCGCTGACCGGCAAGGGCCGGGTGCGGGTGCGCCAAGGCTTCCCGGGCCCGCTGATGCGAAGTCCGTTCCAGTTCGAGCGGTACGGCGACTGCGGCAAGCTGGTGTCCGAGCTCTTCCCTCACATGGGGGCCATGTCGGACGACCTGGCTTTCGTGCATTCGTGCCAGGGGCGTTCCAACGACCACGTGCTGGCGCACTACGAATGGAACACGGGATCGGTCCTGATGGGCCATCCGAGCGTGGGCAGCTGGGTGACCTACGGACTCGGCTCGGAAAACCAGAGCCTGCCGGGCTTCGTCGTCGTGTACGACCACCGCGGCGGCCCGTTCTCGGGACCCGCGAACTGGAGCAGCGGCTACCTGCCGGCGACGTACCAAGGTACTGTCTTCCGCTCGCAAGGCGATCCGATCCTGGACCTCCTGCCACCGAGCGACCTGCTCGCGCCAGAGCAGCAGCGCGCTCGCCTCGACCACCTCGCCAAACTCAACGAGGAGCACGCCAAGCGGCATCCAGGCTCATCCGAGCTTGCCGCGCGGATCGCGTCGTACGAACTCGCGTATCGAATGCAGGGATGCGCCCCCGAAGCCGTCGATGTCTCGCAAGAGACAGAAGAGACCAAGCGGCTGTACGGGATGGACGATCCCGTGACGGAGCCGTTCGGGCGCCAGTGCCTCCTGGCGAGACGGCTGGTCGAGCGAGGGGTGCGGTTCGTGCAGCTCTACAGCGGCGCTCTGCGCCAGCAGAACATCGACACCTGGGACGCCCATAGCAACCTGGTCGAGAACCACACTTTGCACGCCAGCGAGGTCGATCGCCCGATCGCCGGGTTGCTCAAGGACCTGAAGCGGACCGGGCTTCTGGACGACACGCTGGTCGTGTGGCATTCGGAGTTCGGGCGCATGCCGATCTCGCAACGCGGGCTAGGGCGCGACCACAACCCCCACGCGATGACCGCGTGGATGGCCGGGGCCGGCATCCGCGGGGGGCAGTCCATCGGAGCGACGGACGAGTTCGGCTACAAGGCCGAGCAGCAGGTGCTCACTTACCACGACCTGCACGCCACGATGCTGCACTTGCTCGGCATGGACCACACCCGGCTGACGTATTTCTTCAACGGGCGCCACATGCGCCTGACCGACGTGCACGGGGAGCCGATCCCGCAGCTCGTCACTTAGCTCGGCTGAACGGGCAAAGGGCCTTCAAAGACCGGCGGCAGCGCCAATCGCCGAACGGGCTTCCTTGACGATGTCCCGGACGACATCACCGGCCGACGGAACGTTACGGATCATTCCGACGCCCTGGCCGGCCGGGAGCACGCCTTGCTCCGCGTCGCCTTCGAGCCTACCTCGCGTGGAGGCGGGGTTGCCGACCTCCAGCGCCTGCAACGGATACGGCTGGATCTCATCCTCATGGTCCGACCAGTAGTCGGTGAACGAGTTCCGGATCAGGCGGCACGGCTTCCCGCTATGGCCTCGCGTCACGACAGTGCCCGACGAGCCGGTATCGACGATCTTCCGTTTGTAGTTGCTGTGCGCGCTGGCCTCGGCGGTCGCAATGAAGCGCGTCCCGAGCCACACGCCTTGGGCGCCCCACACCAGCGCAGCAGCCAGGCTGGGCCCGTCGGCGAGGCCTCCGGCCGCGATAACCGGCGCATCGACCGCGCCCACGACAGCAGGCACAAGCGCCGCTGTACCGACTTCACCGACATGCCCTCCTCCATCGCGCCCGGAAGCGATCACCGCATCCACGCCGTCGGCAACGGCCTTCTGAGCATGCCGCACCGCGCCAACAACGGCCATCACGTAGATTCCGCTGGCGTGGGCCTCCGGAACCGCGCCGCGCGGGCTGCCCAAGCCGGAAATCAGCACGGGGACGCGCTCCTCAATGGTCACGTCAATCAGTCCCTGCACCGCGTCGGTGTAACGGGAGACCGCACTGCCTTCGGTCCGAATCGTTGCGAAGAGGATGTCGACGCCAAACGGCTTCTTGGTGGCGCTCCGGACGGCTCGGATCTGCTCTCGCAGCTCGTCCAGCTGCATGCTCAGTCCAGTGCCGATCACACCCAAGCCGCCGGCTTCCGAGACGGCCGCCGCGAGTTCGGCTCGCGCGATCATGCCCATCCCGGCCTGCAAAACCGGATAGTCAATGCCGATCGCCTCGCAGACCGGTGTGCGCATGGGTGCGGGAACGGCGCTTTTCATCGCTTTGGGCGCGCGGGCTGCACGCTCAAGTTCCTCTCGACCGTCCCACCTCGGGGAGAGCCTTCGGCTTTGACCGTTGCGATGTTGTCCGTAATGGAGTAGGAGGCCAGCCTGCCGGACTGGCTCAAGTTCTCCACGACGATGCCCGCCTCCCCGGCTCCAGGCGCCACGACGTTACGAATCCTCAACCCGCCGAATGTCTCGTCAGCGCTGATCCGGTACTCGACGCCCCGTTTCGGCTGTCTCTCGCCCGCAACGACGACATTGTCCACCAATGCGTTCTCCGCATCCTCCACAACCAGCGCGGCCCCGTCGGTGCCGGCCTCGACTAGGGTCACGTTGCGCAGCGTGACATTGTCGCTGTTCTGGACGTAGACCCACGGACGGTTCCGCGGGCCGCCTGCGATTCTGACATTCTCGATGAGCACGTTGCGGGTGTTTCGGACATGGAGGGGGCTCCACACGTCATGCGCTCGAAAGTCGGTACCGGTCACGTTGCGGATCGTGAGCCCGTCGTGGCCGAAGTCGCGGTTGGCCGTTCGGACCGCAGTGATGCAGTCTTTCACCTGGACGCCGTCGATCACGATGTGACGGTTGATCATGCCCGGCCGCGAGTGGTCTTGGACATCGACACCGTAGAAGCTCGACTCCGCGTAGATGTCACGGACCGTGATGTGCTCGCTGCCGTCCGAGACCTCGACCGGCCCGCGCAACCTCGACCCATAGCTGCGAATGTTCTCGACGACCAAGTGACGCACGTACAAACCCTCGTCGCCACGGCCGCCAATCGACACTACGTCGCGAATCGTGTCTCGGGCGGTAAGGTTGCGGATCACCCCGTGCTCGATGTCGCCGTGCTCTGGCACAGGCGTGATCATCACGCCGTCCTTCGCGCTGTTGTTGGTCTGGCCGTTCTCGATCCGGAACCGCCCGCGACGGACCACGATCAGGGGAGCCCGGTCAGACTGCTCGACCGAGTCACCGTTCCCCTCCAGAACAAACTCACGGATCCGCACGTCCTCGGCAAGCACCTCGAGGATCGGGGTCTTCGCCAGCCCTGGCTGCAAGCGCATATTCAGGCCGACGAGCGTGAGGGGCTTGGCGATGCGAATGGTCTCGTCAACCTCGACCTGCTGGCTAGGATCCGCCATCAGCAGCGAGTGCGGCGGGGCACGGTCAATCTCCTGTTGCAGCGCGGTCGCATCGACTTGGATGGTTGCCCCCTGAGCGCAGGGTGAATGGACGGCCGCGGAGGCCAATGCAATCGCAGCTAGCGGGGCGTGGAGGCGCACGGGATTCGGAATGAATTCTAGCACGAACGATGATGTCTCAAGAACCATCCGCTTCCGGCGTCGCACCGATCTGCCAATGCGGAGACTCTGCGCGTGCCCAATCCGGGGGCCCGCCAGCGGCAATGACGTGGTCATGGACTTGCCGCAACGCACCCCCACTGAGGGCCACTGGAAGAGGAGCCTGTCGCTGGCAGGATGGCGGGCAGGTTGCGCAAGCAGGCCGGGACTGGTCGTTCCAGCTGGCGACCATTCCATCATCGATTGCGGCTTTCCAGAATGCTCCTGCGACCCCTAACCCGCCGTTATACTCTTTCCAATGCCGTCAAGGGCCGGCCTCTCGAGCTGGGCTTGGACGAGGGCTCAAAAACATGAACGCGCTTCAGCACACCCAGAAACTAGTGCAGTTCCCCACCGTCAGCAATGAGTCCAACGCCTCGATATGCCACTACCTCGAGGGCGTCCTTGCCGCGCTTGGCTTCGACATTGAGAGGCTCGAATACGCGGACCTCGCCGGCGTCAGAAAGGTCAACATCATCGGCAAGAAAGGGGCCGGAACTGGAGGTATGGCGTACTTCGCCCACACCGACACCGTGCCAGCCGATTCCTGGTTCAGCGCTGAGCGCGGGCCTTTCGAGCCAAGCGTCATTGGAGACAGGCTATACGGACGCGGGAGCTGCGACATGAAAGGGTCGATCGGCTCGATGCTGGATGCTGGCAGCTGCGACATGAAAGGGTCGATCGGCTCGATGCTGGCAGCCGCCGAACAGACAGGCAACGATGAGCTGCGAGCCCCGCTCTACATCGCGCTGACCGCGGACGAGGAGGTCGGCTACCACGGAGCGGTTCAGGTCGCCCAGAGATCCAGGTTCTTCCACGAAATGGTCCGAGGGGAGTCAAACGGGATTGTCGGGGAGCCGACAATGCTCAATGTCGTTCACGCTCACAAGGGAACCTATGGATTCAGGGCTACAGCGCACGGCAGGGCCGCGCATTCCAGCACCAACGAAGGGACCAACGCCAACCTGGCCATGATCCCTTTTCTCAGCGAGATGAGGAGAATCCACGACGAGACCCAGGAGGATCCCGCTTGGCGGGATTCAGGTTTTGACCCGCCGGGGATCAGCTGGAATATCGGGATCAACGATCACACTAGGGCCGTGAACGTGACAGCGGCGCGAAGTGTCTGCACGGTGTACTTCCGGCCAGCGCCCGGGCACGATGCGGAATGCCTGATTGAGCGCTCCCGGGCAGCCGCCTCCAAGTGCGGCATCGATTTCGAACTGCTCTGGGCAGGGCGGCCCTTGTACGTGGACCCTGATTCGGACTTTGTCCGTGAGGTGCTGGAGCTGTCCGGGAGCGAACGGAGTCAAACGGTCTGCTACGGAACCGACGGTGCTGCCCTGACGGAGATGAAGAAGATGGTGGTGCTTGGTCCCGGAGATATCGCCCAGGCGCACACCCGGGACGAATGGATTCTACTGGACCAACTTGAGCAGGGGGCGCAGCTCTACACCAAGCTGATTCGTCATTGGTGCATGTGAAAGGTCTTGCGGACGCGGCCGGCCATCGGCCCGACCCACAGCTCCAGGGATTCGGCCACCGCAGGAAACCCTTTAAGATTTACGCCTCCTGCGCAGAATCAGTGGGTGAGGATCGGGTCTTGCTTCCTGCGGTAGTGTAGTTTGATCCGGGTACCGAGGGCTTCCGCCGAGGTGGGCGGGGAGTTCCCGTCTGGAGAAAGGAGGAGACAACAGGTGCAGTTGCGCACGATTCTGAACCGGGTGTACAAGCTGCCGGGGTTCGTGTACGGGAAGATCCGGCTGGTGGAGCGCGAGGGCGGGCCGGCCGAGGTGGAGGTAGAGGTCTTGCCGCGGGCCAACGGCAGGGCGCGCTGCTCGGGCTGCGGCGAGCCGGGGCCCTGCTACGACCGGCGCGAGCGGCGGCGGTACCAGTTCGTGCCGGTGCTGGGGTTGCCGACGTACTTGATCTACGAGATGCGGCGGGTGGACTGCCGGCGCTGCGGGCAGGTGAAGGTGGAGCGGGTGCCGTGGGCGGAGGGCAAGCAGCGCTCGACGAAGGCGTTGAGGTGGTTTCTGGCGAGTTGGGCGAAGCGGCTGTCGTGGCAGGAGACGGCGCAGGTGTTCGGGGTGTCGTGGGAGCGGGTCTGGCGAGCGGTGGGGATGGCCGTGGAGTGGGGCCGGGAGCGGGTGCAGCTGGAGGGGGTGGCGACGATCGGGGTGGATGAGATCGCGTGGCAGAAGGGCCATAAGTACTTGACGTTGGTGTATCAGCTGGATGCGGGCCGGCGGCGGCTGCTGGGGGTGGGGCGGGAGCGGAAGATCGAGACGCTGGCAGGGTTTTTCGACTGGTTCGGGGAGGCGCGGTCAGGGCGGCTGCGGGTGGTGTGCTCGGACATGTGGAAGGCGTACCTGCGGGTTGTAGCGGAGCGGGCGCCGGCGGCGGTGCACGTGCTGGACCGCTTCCACATCGTGCAGAAGCTGGGCAAGGCGATCGACGCGGTGCGGGCGGCGGCGGCGAAGCAGCTGAAGGCGCAGGGGGAGGAGCCGGTGCTGAAGAACACGCGCTGGCTGTTGCTGAAGCGCAAGGAGAACCTGAGCGAGAAGCAGGAGCCGAAGCTGGCGGAGCTGGTGAAGCTGAACTTGCGGACGGTGCGGGCGTACCTGCTGAAGGAGGATTTCCAGCAGTTCTGGGAGTGTCGCTCGCCGACGGCGGCGCGGCGGTTCCTGGTGCGCTGGTGCCGGCGGGCGATGCGCTCGCGGCTGGAGCCGATGAAGAAGGTCGCGAAGACGCTGAGGCGGCATCGGCCGCTGGTCTTGAACTGGTTCCGGACCGGGAGGAGCTATTCTTCGGGTGCGGTGGAGGGCATGAACCTCAAAGCCAAGCTGGCTATGAGAAAAGCGTACGGGTTCAGATCCTACAGGTCTTACGAACTCGCTTTATATCATTCACTTGGAAATCTACCGGAGCACAGCCTTGCCCACCGATTTTGCTGAGGAGCTAGATTTATTGAGGGAACCCGCTCCAGAACTGGCTCCAAGAAGGTGCTGCGCAATGCAATCGATAAAAAACGAACTCCTAGCGCGTGACCGCGACCACTTGATCCACCCGTTGCACAGCCCAGGCGCTCACCAGCTGGGCCACGTTTGGGTGGGCGGCGAGGGTGCCGTCCTGGTGGACGCCGACGGGCGCAAATACCTTGACGGGCTCTCGGGTTTGTGGAACGTCGTTGCCGGCCACGGCCGCAAAGAACTGGCCCGGGCCGCTCAGCAGCAGATGGAGAAGCTCGCGTACTGCTCCGGATACTCCGGCAGCTCGAACCCGCGGGCCATCGAACTGGCCGAGAGGCTTGCCGCGCTGACCTATCCGTCAATCACACGTTTCTTTTTCACTTCTGGTGGCGGCGAAGCCAGCGAAACCAGTTTCAAGATTGCTCGATCTTACTGGAAGTCAAGGGGTTATCCGAAGAAGACCAAAGTGGTCTCCCGGCAATGGGGCTATCACGGCGTGACCCTTGCGGCGATGAGCGCGACCGGCATTTCCAGCTACTGGCCGCAGTTCGAACCGCGCGTGCCCGGATTCCTTCAGATCCCTTCCCCCTATCCGTACCGCTACGAAGCGCCTGCGGGAAAAAGCGCCGGAGTCGCCGCTGCCGACGAACTGGAACAGGCGATCCTCAGGGAGGGCCCGGAAACGGTCGCAATGTTTCTCGCGGAGCCGGTTCAGGGGGCAGGCGGAGTCATCGTTCCACCAGACGACTATTTCCCCCGTATCAGAGCAATCTGCGATCAGTACGACGTCCTGCTGGTCGCCGACGAGGTGATCACTGGCTTCGGACGGACGGGCAAGTGGTTCGCATTAGACCACTGGGGCGTGGAACCTGACTTGGTGCAGTTCGCCAAGGCAATCACATCGGGCTATTTTCCCCTTGGTGGAGTCGGAGTCACGGAGCCGATAGGCGAGGTTCTGGATGGTTGCGAATCACCCTGGATGCACGCCTACACCTATAGCGCCCACCCAGTCGGCTGCGCCGTAGCCCTGAGCAATCTGGAGATTCTCGAACGCGAGGATCTGCCCGCCCAAGCAGCCGTGAAGGGTGACTACCTGCTCGCCGGACTGCGAGCGGCGCTAGCCGACCATCCGCGGGTCGGGGATGTGCGGGGCAAGGGCCTGATGTGCGCGATCGAGTATGTCGAAGACAAATCGACCAAGCAGGAGTTCGAACCCGGCCAGCAGATCGGCCAGAGGCTCAACGCCGAAGCCCAGCGACGGGGCTTGTTCAGCCGCATGCGAGGAGATGTCTTCTGCCTTGCTCCGCCTTTCGTCACAGCTGGGGAACAACTCGACGAAATGATCCAGATCCTGGTGGAGTCGACCGAGGTAGTGTTTGGCTAGGCAGCTGCAAGACCTTTGTCTCTGCTTGGCAAGAGTGCGCAAGTCTGTCCTGCAACGTCGGGCTCTCCGCGAGGAGATTGAGACAGGGAGGAAGCCCGTCGCCATGTACTAGCTGTCGCCCGCTTACGTTCATGGAACGCCGGAAGGTGGGTCCGCCGCCTCCAGGGGCAACACCGGTCGCAAATGGTCGCTGGAAACACCGCAATTGCCGGGCACCCCCGTCGTGCAAGTCTCCTCGTAGACCCGCTGCTAAGCTGTCAGCCTGAAATTCTCCTCCAGATGGGCCTTGCTCTACCTTTTTGGCTCCTCAGCAAAATCGGTGGGCAAGGCTGTGCTCCGGTAGATTTCCAAGTGAATGATATAAAGCGAGTTCGTAAGACCTGTAGGATCTGAACCCGTACGCTTTTCTCATAGCCAGCTTGGCTTTGAGGTTCATGCCCTCCACCGCACCCGAAGAATAGCTCCTGCCGGTCCGGAACCAGTTCAAGACCAGCGGCCGATGCCGCCTCAGCGTCTTCGCGACCTTCTTCATCGGCTCCAGCCGCGAGCGCATCGCCCGCCGGCACCAGCGCACCAGGAACCGCCGCGCCGGCGGCGGCGAGCGACACTCCCAGAACTGCTGGAAATCCTCCTTCAGCAGGTACGCCCGCACCGTCCGGTCGGGGTAGGCCGCCGGTTACCCAACGGCCCCCCCACGGATCCGGACGTGCGCGTTAACGCATCCGGCTCCTCGCTCCGGTCGTGACGGCATCCGTCATGGGCTGCCGTGCCGCTCCGTTCGTGGCCTGCTGCACCTCGGCGGCACTGTGTCCGCGAGTTCCCGACTCTATGTTCGGAGCCTGCCCTTCCCTTCGCGTCTCCCGTTGCGCCCAGGCCTTCCCTCCACCGAGTCCGCCACGTGGCTCCGTCGCGGTAGCCCGCCGGTTACCCGACGGGCCCCGCGCAGATCCGGACGTGCGCGCTAACGCATCCGGCTCCTCGCTCCGGTTGTGACGGCACCCCTCTGGAACTGCCGTGCCGCTCCGTTCCGGTCCAGCATCTGACCCACCTAGGGGCTTCCCGACTCTGTGTTCGGAGCATGGCCTTTCCTTCGCGTCTCCCGTTGCGCCCGGCCCTTCGCTCCGCCAGCTCCGCCACGTGGCACACCACGCTTTGTTCGTTGGTTTCATCACTACTATGGCCGAGTCCGACTCCTCCCCGCCGTTCATCCTCTGATCGGCTCCTGCCTTCGCTTCGGCGACCACGGCGCAACGCGTCGCGGTAACGGGGAGGGATCCCAGGTCCCGGCTTCGATCGTACATGCGTGCTTGGGTTCTTGGACGCCGCGGAGCCCTCACCGAACCTCACCAACGCGGTCCGAGCGGTTTTGCCTTCGACTGCGTAGACGGTCTCGGCACTCCGAATCACAACAATTTCGTCGCTCAATAGCCCTACCCACATGCACCCCTGCCGACGCTTCGCCCGCCCCCTCACGGGAACGACCGCACGGCTCGGGGAATGACATGGTCTGGTTATTACCTTTGCCATAGAGGACTTCCACCTCCTGATCTTGGCCAGTTAGCCTGGCGCACCCACGCTTTGTTCCCCGGCTTCGCCGGTACTATGCCTGAGTCCGACTCCTCCCCGTCGTACATCCTCCGCTTAGCAACTGCCTTCACTTCGGCGACCACGGCGCTAAGCACCGTGGTAACGGGGAGGTCTCACAGGTCCCGATCCAGGACTTGCGCGCGTGCATGGGTTCTTCGACACCGCGAGGCCCGGCCGCCCCTCACCGTGACGGTGCGGCCGGTGCTGCCTTCGACCAACTTGATGGCCTCGGCACCTCGAACTTCAAGCTTTTCGTTGCTCAATAGCCCTGCCCACGCGTACCCCTGTCAACGCTTAACCAACACCCTCGCGGATGCCGGCCCATGACTCGGGGAGAAAGTGGTTGGTTATTCCTTCCTTTCATCGGACTTTCACCGACTGTCCTGCCAATCAGTTAGCCTGTCGCACCAAGTTCAGCTTCACCAGCTCCGCCAGCTTCGGCTCCTGCTTCTCGCTCAGGTTCTCCTTGCGCTTCAGCAACAGCCAGCGCGTGTTCTTCAGCACCGGCTCCTCCCCCTGCGCCTTCAGCTGCTTCGCCGCCGCCGCCCGCACCGCGTCGATCGCCTTGCCCAGCTTCTGCACGATGTGGAAGCGGTCCAGCACGTGCACCGCCGCCGGCGCCCGCTCCGCTACCACCCGCAGGTACGCCTTCCACATGTCCGAGCACACCACCCGCAGCCGCCCTGACCGCGCCTCCCCGAACCAGTCGAAAAACCCTGCCAGCGTCTCGATCTTCCGCTCCCGCCCCACCCCCGCCGCCGCCGGCCCGCATCCAGCTGATACACCAACGTCAAGTACTTATGGCCCTTCTGCCACGCGATCTCATCCACCCCGATCGTCGCCACCCCCTCCAGCTGCACCCGCTCCCGGCCCCACTCCACGGCCATCCCCACCGCTCGCCAGACCCGCCCCCACGACACCCCGAACACCTGCGCCGTCTCCTGCCACGACAGCCGCTTCGCCCAACTCGCCAGAAACCACCTCAACGCCTTCGTCGAGCGCTGCTTGCCCTCCGCCCACGGCACCCGCTCCACCTTCACCTGCCCGCAGCGCCGGCAGTCCACCCGCCGCATCTCGTAGATCAAGTACGTCGGCAACCCCAGCACCGGCACGAACTGGTACCGCCGCCGCTCGCGCCGGTCGTAGCAGGGCCCCGGCTCGCCGCAGCCCGAGCAGCGCGCCCTGCCGTTGGCCCGCGGCAAGACCTCTACCTCCACCTCGGCCTGCCCGCCCTCGCGCTCCACCAGCCGGATCTTCCCGTACACGAACCCCGGCAGCTTGTACACCCGGTTCAGAATCGTGCGCAACTGCACCTGTTGTCTCCTCCTTTCTCCAGACGGGAACTCCCCGCCCACCTCGGCGGAAGCCCTCGGTACCCGGATCAAACTACACTACCCCAGGACGCAAGACCCGATCCTCACCCACTGATTCTGCGCAGGAGGCAACCTTTTTGGTGGAACCAGCTTGTGCGCTGGGGGCGGACGATGCGCATCGTCCCCGGCACTGGGCTCCGGATTTCGCTCCAACGGGTTGGACTCGCCCCCCTGTTTTACCGCGAATGATCTGCGCGGCGGGGGGCTCTCCTATACTGAGTGGCGGCACAACCATTTGAATAGTTTTGGAGGTGCGACATGCCAATCAGGTTGTTCTTCTGTGCCTTGGCCTTCCTGGTCGGAACCGGGCTCTGTTCGTCGGCCGCGGCACAGGATCTTCGCGACTATTTGCGAACGGGCAGAAACCTCATACCGGAAGAGGCCGCATCACTAGAAGCGGAGCTTGCCGAGAACCCCGAGGATCTGTTTGCGCGAGCTCAGCTCGTCGGGTATTACGCTCGGCAGTTCCGGGACGATTCGGCTCGTGCAAGACGGCACGAACATGTCCTTTGGTTGATCAAGAACGCACCCGAATCCGACGTGTGGGCTAGTTCTGAGACCAGGATCGATCGTTTCTCGAGTGTCGATGCATACAGGGAAGGAAAAGACCTGTGGTCCAGTCACTTGAAGAGCGATCCGAACAATCTCAAGATTCTGAGACATGCGGCTGAGTTCACTAGCATGCGCGACCGAGAAACCGCAATCCAGCTGCTCGAGCGGGCACAGGCACTTGACGATTCAAACCCATTGTGGGCTCGAACGTTAGGGCAGCTGCACTCACTAGACATGCAGAGCAGTCGGCGAGCACCAGACACCGAGGCCGCAACCCGGGCCTTAGCTCAATTCGAGCGAGCTTTTGAATTGTCCGACGAGCGAAGTCGCGATCACCTAATCGAAGGACTTGGAAAGGCAGCCCTAGCTGCCGGCGAAGTCGAGAAGGCCCGAGAGTACGCCGAATCCATGCTGAACCGGAGCAGCCAGTCCCGGAATCGCGGGACGCTAGTACACCACGGCCACCTGATACTCGGGAGAATCGCACTTGCCGAGGGTCAGCTTTCAGAGGCCAAGAGTCGTCTAATCTCGGCGGGCGGGACATCGGGTGCTCCAACGTTGAACTCGTTCGGCCCGAACATGGCACTTGCCAAGGAATTAGTCGAACTAGGCGAGAGGGAGATCGTTCTCGAATACTTCGAGTTGTGCTCGAAGTTCTGGAATACAGATAGTGCCAAGGACAAACTACGCGTATGGTCCAAGCAGGTGGCGGAAGGCAGGATTCCAGACTTCGGCGCGAACCTAATCTACTGACAGCGGTCCGCGACGGGCTTGGAGTAGCGCGCCTACTTTCCATCTGTCGCCAAACGGTCAATTGATGTTCGACAGGGCGTTTCCAAGAATCGGGGCGAGCAGTTCGACAGTTGCCAAGGAACTTGAAGGGCTCGCCTCGTTCATTCGCATCAACCGCCGAACTGCCAGGCATCCTGGACTCCCGCAGGGACGAGGCACATGTAGTCTCGCAGCGGCATCCAGGCAACACTCTCACATCTCCAAGGCCGATTTGAGGGGCTTCATTCGCGTTCGATCCACACCGCGATCATCTCGCATCGAGCGCGATGGGTTCTCGGGAGCTTGAAGTCCGCGCGCGGGGTATACACTGGCTGTTAGATTGACGATTTGGGTCGCTCAAGGAGGTTCAAGATGCCGATCAGGTTCTTCTTCGCTGTCCCAGCCTTGCTGGTCGGAACCGGGCTCTGTTCATCGGCATTCGCGCAAGACCTGAGCGGCCAGCTGAAATTGGGCCGTAGCCTCACGTCGGAAGCGGTTGCTGCGCTCGAAAAAGAGCTTGCCGAGAATCCTAAGGATCTGTTCGCGCGAGCCCGGCTCGTGGGCTATTACTGCCGGCAGTACGGGAACCGTTCAGCTCTGGCAAGACACAGCGAACATGTCATTTGGTTCATCAAGAACGCACCCGAATCGAATCTACTGAATAGCTATGAGAGCACGATCCGACCTACTTTCAATGTCGATGCCTACGTCGAAGGAAGGGATGAATGGTCCTGGCATCTCGAGCATGATCCGAACAACCTCAAGGTATTGAGACATGCGGCAAGATTCTCGACGTTCAGTGATCGCGGGACTGCAATCCAACTCCTCGAACGCGCCCAATCCCTTGACGAGTCAAACCCGGATTGGGCTAGGGCCCTTGCGCAGCTGCACCGGTCCGACAGCCGGCTCCCGAATGGCAAGCGAGATGCCGAGGCGGCCAAGCGATCGCTTGCACAATACGAGCTCGCGTATGAATTGTCGGACGAACCGCGACGTGGATCCCTCTTGCGGTACATCTGTACTGCAGCCTTTGACGCTGGAGAAATCGAAAAGGCCCGAGGGTATGCTGATGCGCTGCTGCAAGGGACTGGAGCAAACTTGATTCATGGCGAAAACGTTCATTACGGAAATCTCATGCTGGGTCGACTCGCGCTCTTGGAGGACGACATTGAAGAGGCCAAGTCTCGCCTGATCGCCGCTGGAGAACCTCCGGAGTCGCCCTTACTGAGAACTATGGGCCCAGACATGACCCTAGCCAGCGAACTGCTCGAACGAGGCGAATCTGAGGTTGTGCTGAGGTACCTCTCGCTGTGTTTGGAATTCTGGAAATCGGGACAGGGCAAGGTAGTAGCCTGGACAGCCATGATTGAGAAGGGCTTCACGCCAAAATTCACGACCAGTATCTCGTTCTGACCGCTCGACCGCACCACGGCACCCGTCTACATTAGCCATCGGAAGTGCCCGAATCAGGACGTGGATCAGGAACGATCCCTTGGTAGTGTCCACCCTGAAATGGGGACACTGCGAAACGCCGTTAAGACCTGCTTCGCAATCTCACGCCACTCACCGACTGACAGTGCAACTCTACCGCAAGATCAACGAAAACGAGCCGGGTTAGATGTGCGCACCGCACTGGCCATCGACTCCGGGACCAACGCGCAGCCGGACACCCTCTATCGCGGCATGACCTGCGTTCCCGACCTGATCTCGTCAGTCGCACGCAATACGATCGTGTCGCCCGCAACGAGGTCACCGAACACCTCGGCAAGCTCTCCCTCCGACAGGCCACGACGCACGTTGACCCATTCGGCCCTGCCGTTCGCGACTCGAATCACGAAGATGCGCTCGGTGGTCGCATTGATCGCGGTCGTAGGAACAAACAGCGTTTCGCCCGAGCGCCGGACCGGCCACTGGACCTCGGCGTACATGCCGGGCGTCAGCTTGGTCCCGGAGTTGGAGAAATCCAACTCAACCGGCATCGTCCGGGTCTTGGGATCGACGGCGTAGGCCGGCCTCGCCACAACCCCCGTGAAGGTTTCTGCCGGGAACGCGGCGACGCTGAACTGCACCTTCTGGCCGCGCTTAATACTTTGCCTGTACGCTTCGGGAACGGCGGCAACGAGCCGCAGTCGCGACACCTGCTCGATCGTGAACAACGGCATGGCTGCGTTACCTTGAGGTCCCGCGAGCGCGCCGGCATGCACCTGGCGCTTGGTGATCACACCAGCGAACGGCGCCTTAACGATCAGGTACTTTTCGATCTCCTCGAGAGCTCGGACCGAAGCTTCATGGGCGGCGATGGTCCGGTCGAGCGCATCAATCCGCGCGTGTTCGGCGTTTACCGCCGCTTCAGCCAACACGACATCGTTGCCAGCGACCACTCCGGGAGTCTTCGCTGCTTCGGACAACTTCTGAAAGGTACTCAGGGCCGCAGCGAGCCTGGCTCTGGCCTCGATTTGCTGGGCTTCGACCGCTGGAATCCTCGCCTGGGCTTCGATGCGCTGAGCCTCGAATTCTGGCGCGCTCATCGTCGCCAGTAGTTCCCCTTCATTGACAAACGAGCCGCGATCCACATGGACTGCTTCCACAAAGCCCGTCACCTTGGCATGAATGTCCACGCGCTGGAAGGATTTGAGTTCGGCGGGAATGACCATCGTCGCTTCCAGGGGCTTCGATATGACTTGGGTCAGCTCGGTACGGACGGTTCCGGATTCTTGGCTCAGGATCGGTGTCGTGGAGAGGAGCAGTGCAACAAGGATGGTGATACGCATGATGGGTTTTCCCTTAGGCAACGGAGGAATCCGGCGTCGGAGCGCCGGCGTAGTACGGACTACCGGGATCTTCAGGATCGATCGAAGACGACGAAATCGACGCGTTCCGTTGAACCACGGCGAAGACTGACGGGATCACGACCAAGGCCGCTATTGTTGACGCGACGAGTCCGCCAATGACTGCGATCCCAAGCGGAGCAGTCTGCTCGGCACCAAGTGCCAGCGGTGTCATGCCTGCAATCATCACGACGCTTGTCATCAGGATCGGGCGCATCCGCGAGCGCGAGGCCTCGACAGCGGCATCGATCGAAGACATGCCCACGCGCCGAAACTTCTCCGCAAACGTACACAGCAGGATCGAGTCGGCAACTGAGACGCCGATCGCCATGATCGCGCCCATGAACGACTGGATATTGAGTGTCACGCCGGTCAGCGTCAATGCCAAGGTCACGCCGGACAGTACCGCGGGAATCGCCATGATCACAGCGAAGGCGACACTGACCGATTGGAAATATGCGGCCAGCAACAGGAATACGGCAACAACTGCCAGCAGCAGGCCCAGTTCCAGGCTGCCGGTCATCAGTTCCATCGGGCTGACCTGGCCGCGGACATTAACGTTGAGCCCGCGCGGCGCGGGCAGTTCGGACAGTGCCGCGCGAATGTCAGCCGCGGCTCGACCCAAGTCATGACCGACGACGTTGGCCGTCACGGTCACCATGCGCTGCATGTTGTATCGGTGGTACTCACCCACCGCCTGGCCAAACTCGACTTTGGCAACGTCTCCCACCAACGTAGGAATGGAGCCGTGGCTCTTAACTGGCACCCGGGAGACATCCTCCAGTGATTGGATCATCGACTGCGGGATCTCCACCTGGACTTGGTATGCGATGCCGGATCGCGGATCGGCCCAGTAGACGGGTGTTGTGAAGCGGCTCGACCACGTAGCGGGGGCAAGCGCCTTGCCGACTTCCTCGACTGTCACGTCCAGCTGCGCCGCGCGCTTCCGGTCTACATTGATTTCAACAGACGGATACTCGAGCAGTTCCCCGATCTGAACGTCGCGCAGATAGTCAACCTTCTCGAGTCGCGCGACGACTTCACGAGCATAGGACTCGCTCTCGGCCAGGTCCGGGCCGGCAACCGCGATCTCGATTGGCGTCGGCGATCCGAAGCTCATGACCTGGCTGACCAAGTCAGGTGATTCGAACGCGATCTGCGTGCCCGGCGCCAGTTCCGACACCCGCTTGCGCAGCTCCTCCTCAACCTGCGCCGTCGGTATTCCGGAGTCAGGGTTGAGTGCGATGCGCATGACCGCTTCGTGCGGTCCGCCGGTCCACAGGAATATCAGATTGACTGGAAAGCTCGACGGCTGAACGCCGACGAAGGCGATTGATTTCTCGACGTTTTCCGCCCCCACGATCTCATCGACCGCATCAAGGACTTGCTGCGCGATCCGCTCGGTCCGTTCGACGCGCGTCCCTGACGGGCCCCGCACCCTCATCTGCAGCGAGTTGGTATCGATCCGCGGGAATATGTCCGTCCCGAGACTGCCGCCGACGAAGTACAGGATTCCCACGGTACCGATGAGGTACAGACCGAGAATCGGCCAGCGCAGCGCGACGAGACCCCGCGATACGCCGCCGAAAGCGTCCTGGACGGTCGAGAACCAGTTCCGCCGGAAGGTCGACGCCCGGCTCGCCCTGCGGTTAAGCCAGGTCTCCATGACTGGGACGAAGGTGCTGGCAAGAAAGTAGGACGAGATCATCGAAAAAGCAACGGCCAGAGCTAGCGGGACGAAGATCGCTTGAGCCACGCCCGTCATGAAGAACGACGGCGCAAACACCGAAACGACGCAAAGCATGGCCAGCATTCGGGGAACGACCACTTCCCGGCTCGCCTCTAGAACCGCTTTCGCCACGGGCTTTCCCTGAGCTCGATGCGTGTGGATGTTCTCGACGGCAATGATCGATTCGTCGACAAGAATCCCGATGGCGAGAGTCAGTCCGCCGAGGGTCATCAAGTTGATCGACTGCCCAGCCGCCCAAAGCGCAACGGTGGCCGACAGCAGCGCAATCGGTATCGTCATCACAACGACAATTGCGCTGCGAAAGCTGCCGAGAGTCAACAGCACGATCAAGCCGGTGAATAACGCGCCTAGTGCCCCTTCGATCGTCAGGGCCCGGATCGCATTCAGGACGTAGAACGACTGGTCGAACTCAAAGGACACGTTGATGTCCTCCGGAATCGCCGCGCGAAACGTCGGAAGCGAGTCCTTCACGCGCTGCACAACTTCGAGGGTTGATGCGTCGGCCCGCTTGGTCGCGGCGATATACACGGCCCGAGCGCCATCGACAAGTGCGTAGCTGGTCAGGATGTCAGCGGCGTCCTCCGCGTAGCCGACGTCGCGGAGATAGACCGCGGGTCCGGATCCGCTCGTAATTGGCACGTCGTTCAAGTCAGCCGCCTGCGCGACGGTCGAGTTGACCGGCGCTAGATAGTTCTTGTCCCCGATGCGGACGCTGCCAGACGGCGAGATTGTGTTGGTCTTCGCGATCGCCTGGACGACGTCATCCGGCGACAGGCTGTAGCTGCGGAGCTTGTCTGGATCCACGCGCACGACCAGGCTGCGCGCGCTGCCCCCGAATGGGGGCGGTGCCGAGACTCCCTCGAGCCGCGAGAACATGGGCCGCACGCGGAACAGTGCCAAGTCCGCGATTTCATCCACGCCGCGGGTCTCACTCGAAAACACGAGATAGCCGACCGGCACACTGCCGGCATCGAAGCGCATGATGAAGGGCGGCACCGTCCCCGGTGGCATGAACGAACGCGAGCGGTTGACCTGCGCGACTGTTTCCGCCATGGCCGTCGCCATGTCGGTGTCCTCATGAAAGTGCAGCTTCATCAGTGCCGCGCCCTGGATTGAGCGCGACTCGACATGGTCGATCCCGCGGATGTAGAGGAAGTGATACTCGTAGTAGTTCACGAGGTACCCTTCCATCTGAGCCGGGTCCATGCCGCCGTAAGGCTGGGCAACGTAGATGACCGGAGTGCCAAGGTCCGGAAAGATGTCGGCCTTCATGCGGGTGAGCGCCAGCGCGGACGCCAGCGCCACGCCAAGAATCACCATCAGAACTGTAATCGGCCGCCGCATCGCAGCGTGAATGAGCCACATGGTTTGATCCTTCTACCGGCTCGCCGCCGTCAATAACTCGTCCATCTTGCCCTGCGCCGCTGCGAGCTCGAACAGCGCCCGCCAGATTCCGAGGTTTGCGAGCGAGTCATCCACTTCGGCCTGCCGAAGCAGCCGCTGGGCCTCCGCGACTTCGACCACGGTGCCGAGACCGGCCTTGTAGCGCGCCTGGGCTTGCGTTTCCAGCGCTTTCGCAGCTTCGAGCTCAACCGGAGTGTTCTGGGCAATCGCGCGAGCGGACTCGACCGCGATCCTCGCTCGGGCAACCTCACCTCGCAGTTCCTGCGTGACCACAGCCCTTCGGGCGCGATCTCGCTCCAGGCGATGCGTCTCGATCTGACGCTCGGCCCGGTTGCGCTTGTAGTCGAGCAAGTCGAAGCTCATGTTGAAGCCAACCGCCCAGTTCCCCTCCGCAGGCACAAGTCCGTGGCCACTCCCTTGAAACGATCCGTCGAGCCGAGCGCCTGTTCCGCGGCCATACAGGGCTGATTGGGCCTGAAACCGCGGACGCCACTCTTTGCTGATCGCCTCGAGCTGCGCCTCGCTGACGGCGATCTCGGCCTGCTGCACTACCGCGAGAGGGTGGTCGTCCACGGAACCCTCCGACAGAGCTTCGCCGGGCGGATTGCCCAGCAACCCAGCAGGATCGATCTCGACGGAATCTCCAGCCAATCCGAGCCATTCTGCCAGCGAAGCCAGCGCCAGCTGTTCCTCCTGCTGAATGCGAATCAAGTCCGATCGGGAGCGAGCCAGTTCCGCCTGCACGCGCGACAGGTCGGCGCCCGGCCGCAGATCGTTCTCGACTAACACGCGAACGGCGTCATGAAAAACCTGCAGGCGCTCCACGTTCGCCCCGGCCGCGCGAATAGCGCGTCGGCTGGCAACCGCTCGCAAATAGGCACCTGCCGTCGCCAGGGAAACCTCGTACTCGGTCACGGCTCGGCCCGCTTGGGCGCGCTCCCTGGCAGCTTCCGCGGCGCGGACATTCGCCCGCCGCAGGCCAAGATCGAAGGGCTCGTACGAAAGCAGGACGCCTGCCGAACTCCCAAACCCACTGGTAAGGGTGGACTCATCCTGAACAGGTCCGGAGATTCCCGGAATCACGCCGTTCGGAAAGATCAGCCCGAAGACATTGTTGCGGGTCGCCCGATTGACGCCAAGACGCATGTCCGCCCGCGGCAGGTACGCCGTTCTCGCAAGGGCGATACCGCTCTCCGCCGCTGAGATCTCCGCCGCCGACGCCCGGACGGCCGGGAAGTTGCGAGTTGACAGGTCTACAGCTGCCGCCAACGTGAGGGGCCCCGGCGGCCTTTCCGGCTCGGTTTCCTGGGCGGGCAGAGCGATGGCTATGAGCGCCAAGGCGCTGACGGATTGATGGATGGATCTATGCATTTCTGGTACCGGACCGCAAGCCCGTGAATCTAGCTCAGGGGCCCTCGGCATCCTCACATTCCGGGCGGCGCTCAAGCTCCCGGGACTTCGCGGCCAACTGGATGGTCTGGCTGGCCAATCTCAAGAATAGGCGGCTTCGTTCAGGCTGGTACGCTCGTCCGTTCCCCACAGCACGGCACGACTTGCGCAGTTTTTCTGCGACTGGCTTCTTCGTGCGCTTGAGACTGTGTTGCCTCGAATCACGCGGTGCCACGCCACAGGGAGTTCCGGAGAGCGGAAAGCGCGTCATCCGGACCAGTCACCGACGACCGATGTCGAGCCGCAAGGTTCCAGGTTGAAGCAAAGCATGGCCAACTGGTGGCCCCAGCCACGAGACGGATATAGCGCTATCGACCGCTCAGACACTCGGCATGTATTCCAAGCTGCCATCCAGCAACGCCACTCGCGAACATCCAGCCTCGGAATACCCCCAATCCCCGCCGGCCTATCCCGTAAGGAGCTAAATACCCTGGCGCCAGAATCGAGACCGGAATCAGGTGCCAATTCACAATCTCGATTGACGCAAGGATAACAGCAGTGGCTCTGGCCGACAAGCATCGCGTGTTCCCCGCATGCATCGCAGAAGGGGGGCAGCGCCAAGGACGCAGAGAGCAACACGGTTCGATCCTCCTCTCGCGGTCGGCATGCAAAGCCCGATGTCGCGCGAACAGTCGTAGCCGAAATCCCCGTCGGCGCAAGATCGCTGCACCTGGGCCGAGGACAGCTTTCCGTCACCTCTCCCCGTTGCAAGAGAACCATAGTCCTTGGTGGAATATTGCATGCATGCCCGTCCAGATCATCATCCGAGACATCCGGAGTCTGCGATGAGATCGTCGCGCGCGCTGCGTTGCAGCGCCAGTCCATGCAGGAATTCCTCCGCTGCGAATTGGAACGGACCGCATCCGGCTCCTCGCTCGAAGCGTGGCTGGAACGGGTTGGCGATCGCAAGGAAGCAGCCGGCCCTCACGTGGCACCGTCCAACATCCTGCGTGCCCGTGACGCCCATCGGAAGTAACGGCCGTGGTTGATCCGTCGGGACTGGTCGCTGCCCTGATCGACTCACGGGCCGGACAGGAGTGGGCGGAGTCTACACTAGCGGAGGACCATCTCACCGGGCCGGATGTGGCCTTGGCCGAGGTGGCAACACCACCACACTTGCGCACCGATTGTCAGAGCGTCCGTCGAAACCGCGATTCCCCGGCGCGCGTCAAAAAATGCAGAGTCGCTCGACCGTCGGCCTTCTCGGAGGCACTTGGTTCGAAATGGACGGCTGTGCCGCCCGCGAGATACGATGGCACCGGTGGAGCGACGCGAGGTAAACATGCTTAGCTGCACACGACGATCACTCCTGCTTGCCACCACTGCTGGCGTCTCCGCAATCGCTGCGGATCGATCAGCGCCGACATTCGAGATTATGCGCACTGACGAAGAATGGAAGAAACTCCTCACCCCCGAGCAGTACTACGTGCTGCGTCGGGAAGGCACCGAGAGGGCCGGAACGAGTCCGTTGAACAGGGAGAAGCGCGCCGGCATCTTCCACTGCGCCGGCTGCGACCTGCCGGTGTACTCATCGAAGACCAAGTTCGAGAGCGGAACTGGCTGGCCCAGCTTCTGGGAGGCGATTGAGAACTCTGTCGGGACCCGGAGCGACCGGTCGTTCTTCATGACGCGCACAGAGGTTCACTGCAGGCGCTGTGGCGGGCACCTCGGGCACATTTTCGACGACGGGCCGCCACCCACCGGCAAGCGCCACTGCATCAACGGCGTGGCAATGAAATTCAAGGCGGAAGGCTGAGGTGCGAAACATGAGAATCGCTACAACTGTATTCCTAATGGGCATCGCTGCTACCACGGCTCAGCCTGCAGGGGCTCAAACGACAGCCGAGACGGCCACAGCGGTCTTCGCTGGCGGCTGCTTTTGGTGCATGGAGCCTCCATTCGACAAGCTTGACGGAGTTCTTTCCACCATCTCGGGCTACGTTGGCGGCTCTGCGAAGGACGCCACATACGAGCGGGTCTCGTCCGGTCGGACGGGACACTACGAGGCGGTCCGGATCGAGTACGATCCGGCAAAGGTCGACTACGCCACCCTTCTCGAAGTGTTCTGGCGAAATGTCGACCCGTTCGACTCCCGGGGTCAGTTTTGCGACAAGGGCCCCCAGTATCGGGCTGCGATCTTCGCGCTATCGGACGAACAGCGGAAGCTGGCCGAGGAATCGAGAGCTTCGGTGGTTAGCCAAAAGTCGAGCCTCGGCAAGATTCGGACCGAAATCCTGCCAGCGGCAGAGTTTTACGCGGCCGAGGACTATCACCAGGACTACTACAAGAAGAACGCTGTGCGCTACAAGTTCTATCGCTGGAACTGCGGTCGGGACAAGCGACTGGAAAGCATCTGGGGGGGGACCTAGGAGGTTGCTCCGGGGTTTCGGACTAGTCCGCAGAACCGAACAAAAAGTGTCGCGCATCGGGAGCGCCAATCCAGAACCCTTACAATAAGTAGTCGGCTGCTTCGCGACTGAATGGTCACGACGCCGACGCTTTCCGGAACTTCGACTGAACATGGATTGGTGGATCTGGGTGGTAACTGGCTTGGCGCTGCTGGCTCTTGAGTTAGCATCGCCAGGTGGTTTCTATCTTTTCTTCTTCGGCTGCGGAGCCCTGGCGGCTGGTCTGCTAGCTGCTCTGGGGTTAGCGCAGCCGCTCTGGCTGCAAGGCGTGGTCTTCACCGGCCTCTCTGTGATCTCGCTCCTGGTTTTCCGACGCCCGCTCTTGAAAAAGATGCACGCCGGGGTGCCCGATGTGGATGTTGATAGCTTGGTCGGTGAGAGAGCCTTGGCGCTGGATGAAGTCGTTCCAAACGGCAACGGCAAGGCAGAGCTGCGCGGAACGACATGGAACGTGAGGAACGCAGGAGAGTCCCCCATCGGCCCCGGTCAATCGTGCCGAGTGGAAAGGATCGACGGGCTGACCCTGTGGATCCGGTCCGACTAGCTGAGCGCAAAGGAGATTTTGAGAAATGGACATGAGTTTGATCGCCCTGGCGGCACTGGTCTTGTTGGTGATCCTCGTCGTCGCGAAGACGGCTGTGGTCGTGCCCCAGCAAAGCCAATACGTTGTGGAAAGACTTGGAAGATATGCCGGAATCCTCGATGCCGGCTTTCACATTCTGATCCCGTTCCTGGATTCGATCCGCTACCGGCACTCGCTGAAAGAGGCTGCCATGGACATCCCGGAACAGATCTGCATCACGAGCGACAACGTGCAAGTGGGCGTTGACGGCGTCCTGTACCTCAAGGTGCTGGACGCCCAGCGTGCCTCGTACGGCATCGGGAACTATCTCTTCGCAATCACCCAGCTTGCTCAGACAACGCTTCGTAGCGAGATCGGCAAGATCGAACTCGACAAGACGTTCGAGGAGCGGGCGACCATCAACACGCAGATCGTGGACGAACTGGACAAAGCGACAGAACCCTGGGGCGTCAAAGTACTCCGCTACGAGATCAAGAACATCAATCCCCCGCGCGACGTCCTCGAGGCCATGGAAAAGCAGATGCGGGCCGAGCGCGAGAAGCGCGCCAACATCCTGGACTCGGAAGGCCACCGGGACTCGGCAATCAACACTGCCGAGGGAGAGAAGCAGAAGGTCATCAAGGAATCCGAAGCGAACAAGCAGCAACAGATCAATGAAGCGGAAGGCGAGGCTGCTGCGATCACGACCGTTGCGACGGCAACGGCCGAGGGGATTCGCATGGTGGCTGCAGCGATCGAGGCTCCCGGCGGGTTTCAAGCCGTGCAGCTGCGCGTCGCTGAGCAGTATGTCGAGAAGCTCGGCATGCTGGCGAAAGAGAACAATACAATGATCTTGCCGGCGAACATGGCTGATGTTTCATCGATCATCGCGACAGCAATGAGTGTGATCAAGCAGGCTGGCGACACCTCAGGCCGCAAGTAAGACCGCGCTCCGAGGCGCTCCGCAAGGCAGCGGTTTCCGGCGATTCCCGCAAGGGTTCTGCTGGGTAGCTACGTAACGAGGGGCAGGCGAGTTCGGAAGAGTCAGGTGCAGCTACCCATTTTCGGGGCAGCCCCGCCCGCCGGCTATCGGCAGTGCTCGGCCACTATCACCGTCGAATGGCCCCCGCGGGCCTCAAAGTGCCCCTCGACCCTCGCCCGCACCGGCGCCGCAGCCTCGACCACCGCATCCAAGACCTTGTTCACCACGTTTTCCTGGAAGATCGGCAGATTGCGGTACTCAAGCAGGTGCATCTTAAATGACTTGAGCTCCAAGCAGTGTTCCGCGGGCTCGTACTTCACGATCAAGGTGCCGAAATCAGGCAAGCCAGTCTTCGGGCAGAGGGACGTGAACTCGGGGCAATCAATTTCGACGGTGTAGCCGCGCCCCCGGTACTGGTTGGGCCATGTCTCGATCGACGAGAGCCTGTCGGAGACTCCCGCAGCTGCATGTTCGTCGGTGTATTCGCTCAAACTGCACCTCTGCCGTTTTGGGGCGGTCGTGTCAAGCCCGTGAGAACGGTCGGCACCGCCGCGGCTTCACTCTTCATCTTGCTGGGCACCGAGCCGGTCAATCACAGACAGGTCCTCGAGGGTCGTGATGTCACCGGTAACCGTTTGCGTAGTGACGATCTCGCGCAGCAGTCGGCGCATGATCTTGCCGGACCGAGTTTTTGGCAAGGCATCGCTAAACCGGATCTGTTTCGGCCGAGCGAATTTTCCGATCTGGACGGCCACCCATTCGCGCAGCTCCGCGGCGAGTTCATCAGTTGGGTCGTGGCCTTGGATCGGAGTGACAAACGCGATTACCGCTTGCCCCGTCAACTCGTCCGGCATACCGACGACAGCGGCCTCCGCGACCGCCTCGTGGCGGACAAGCATGGACTCCAGTTCGGCGGTCGAGAGCCGGTGACCGCTGACGTTCATGACGTCGTCGACCCTGCCGAGCACCCAGAGATAGCCGTCTTCGTCCTTGCGGGCGGCATCACCTACGAAATAGATTCCCGGGATCTGGCCCCAGTAGGTCTGAATGAAGCGCTCGGGATCGCCCCACAGAGTGCGGAACATCGCTGGCCAAGGCTTGCGGATCACGAGGTAACCCTCTCCGCCGGGAGGGACTGAATTGCCCTCCATGTCCACGACGTCAGCCGCGATGCCAGGCAGGGGGAACGTTCCAGACCCGGGCTTCAGCGGCGTCGATCCCGGTAGCGGCGACACCATGATGGAGCCGGTTTCGGTTTGCCACCAGGTATCGACGATCGGGCAGCGACCGCCTCCGATCACGCGGTGATACCACTCCCAGGCCGAGGGGTTGATCGGCTCGCCTACGGACCCCAGCAGCCTGAGGCTCGAAAGATCGTGGCGAGCCGGATAGTCGTCACCGAACTTGATGAACGCACGGATTGCGGTGGGCGAGGTGTAGAAGATGTTGACCTTGTACTTGTCGGCGATTCTCCAGAACCGGTCTGGCTCGGGAAAGTCCGGCGCACCCTCGTACATGACGGTCGTGGTGCCCACCAGCAGCGGGCCGTAAACGATGAAGCTGTGCCCGGTGACCCAGCCGACATCCGCCGCGCACCAGTACGTGTCCTCATCCTTGACGTCGAATACCCAGCGCATCGCCATGGAGACCTGCAGCTGGTACCCGCCGGTAGTGTGGACAATCCCCTTGGGCTTGCCGGTGGTACCTGACGTGTACAGCACGTACAACGGGTGCTCGGCATCCAGTTCGGCGGCTGGGCAGTCTTCGCTGGCATCGGCATCTAGGTCGTGCCACCACGCGTCACGGCCAGCCATCATCGCAACTTCGTTTCCGGCCCGCCGGTACACGATCACATTGCGCACGTTGGGGCAATCCTCGAGCGCGTCATCCACGGCTGGCTTGAGAGGGACAACCTTGCCGCGCCGCCAGCCGCCGTCCGCCGTGATCACTACTCCGGCCTCGAGATCCAGGATGCGAGTCTTCAGTGCTTCCGCCGAAAATCCCGCGAAGACGACGCTGTGAGTGATGCCGAGTCTGGCGCAAGCGAGCATGGCAACAGGCAGCTCCGGCACCATCGGCATGTAGAGGATTGCGCGGTCCGCTGGGCCGTACCCCTGCGACTTCAACACGCTGGCGAACCGCCGGACGGCGCGCAACAGCTCCTGGTAGGTTAAGATCCGCTGGTCGCCGGGCTCGCCTTCCCAGACGATAGCGGCCCGGTTCTTGCGCCAAGTCTCGCAATGACGGTCGAGACAGTTGTAGGACATGTTGGTCCGGCCGCCTATGAACCACCGGTAGAACGGAGCCTCGGACTCGTCGAGCACCTTGTCCCATTTCCTGAACCAATGGAGTTCGCTTTCGGCAAGACCGCCCCAGAACCCCTCCGGATCGGACTCCGCGCGATCCATCAGTTCCTGATGGGCGTCTCCTCGCGGTACGTTCGCCCGCGCAACAAAATCTTCGGAAGGGTTGTAGAGATCCATGGGGTCCTCGAGTTTACGATTGCGGGATGCCGGCCCTGTGCCAAGCCAACGGCTGGTTCAAGTGCCTACTGCCATGCGGAATGCGTGTGCGTGCTCGACACGAGCGAGTCGAAGATCGCCAGTACCCGTTTCCTGTAGGCGTATAGCCGCCGAAGCTGTTCGCGAAAGTCCTGATCATATTCGCGCGCCCGCATCCACTTGTCGAAGAGCTGGGGGGAGACGTCGATTTCCGCCCTCAGCGAATCCGCGGAATGACCACGGAGAAACAGTCCGTAGAACATCGCCGCTTCGGTTTGCGGGGAATGAAGCTCTGTATCCTTCGCACTCGGCATGTTGGTTCGGTCCAGCAGGCCGCCTGACCTAATGAATGTATCACTATAAGTCCACTTCGAGAGTGACGGCAAATGGCGGCAGCACAAGCCGCTTCGACAGCCCTCGAGCGAGCCGGTTCCGGGAGACACCGGAGGTTGTGGGCAGCCATCTGGAAACATCCGGCCCGATCCTGGCAGCAGGACGGATCCACGGAAAAGCGACCGTGGAGGCGAGCATCGTGCAGCGAGCACTGGAACATGTCGGCCAGCTTGAGCGTCGCTCCTCTGACCGCCGGGCGTGACGCACTCCGGGTGCCGCGCCAGCACCCAGGGATGCCTTGTTCGCCGAGACCGCTAGCTAGCGGCCGCGATTCGCGACGAAACTCTCTCTTGCGTCACTTGTCGGGCCGGAATGCGGCGGCATTGCGAGGATCAGGGAGCGCACTACTGCGAGGCATTGGCTAGAATTCCCAATATGGATTCGTGGTTGCCCCTTGGGATGCCGCTCAGTATTGCGGCAGCCGGGCTGGCATCGGCGGCCCACGCCTCCGCGTGGCCCACATCCCAGCGCTGGGGGCCGAGCTATCACCGACTGCGGACCGATGCGAGCGATATCGCGCTGACATTCGATGACGGACCGAGCAACGAGACGATGCGATTCCTTGACGTCCTCGATGGGCTGGGCGTGCCAGCGACGTTCTTCGTCTGCGGGCGAAACGTCGAACGCCAGCCCAAGACAGCCCGAGCCATCGTCGAGGCAGGCCATGCGCTGGGCAATCACACATTCTCCCATCCGTGCCTGCCCTTCTACCGGTTCGATCTTGTGCAGCGTCAGATCGCCCGGACGCAGGACGCCATAGGGGCGGCCACGGGCTGCCGCGTGACGATCTTCCGGCCTCCCTACGGGCTGCGCGCGACCGCCCTAAGGCACGTGCTTCCTGATCTCGGCCTGATCGGCGTGCATTGGAGCGTGATGGGAATGGATTGGAAATGGAGCGCGGATCGGATCGCAGCACGCATCGAAGATCGCGCCGACCCCGGTGCAATCGTGTGCCTGCACGACGGTCAGGAGACCCGGGCCCACACGGATCGGACGCAGACGATCCAAGCCGTCCGCCGCATCGTTCCCAAGCTCAGGGATCGAGGGTACCGATTCGTCCGGCTCCCGGATTGGCAAGCCCAGCAATGATCCCGGCCCGCGCCGCGCCAACGCGCTACTGCGCGGTCCAGCCGCCATCGATCACGATGTCGGTGCCAGTGATGAAGCCCGCTTCATCGGAGCACAGGTAGGTCGCGAGCTGCCCGATCTCGCGGACCTTGCCCCAACGGCCAAGGGGAATGCGCGAGAGGAACTGACGGTTCTTTTCGGGATCCTCGATCAGCGGGCGGTTCATTTCAGTCGCGAACGGGCCCGGGCTAATGCCGTTAACAGTGATGTTGTGCGGTGCCAGTTCGAGGGCGAGAGCCTTTGTGAAGCCCAGCAAGCCCGCTTTCGTCGTGGAGTACCCGGTGCGGTTGGGGAGCGAGACGTGGGACATGATCGACGTCATGTTGATGATGCGCCCCCAGTTCAGCTGCTTCATGCCCGGAACGAAAGCGCGTGACATCGCAAAGGGCCCAGTCAGGTTCACGTCCAGAATCTCGTGCCATTCCTCGAACGAGAACTCCTCGATGGGCTTGCGGTTGTTGATCCCGGCATTGTTGATGAGGATGTCGCAGACGCCGAAGGTCTCGCGGACAGTCTGCTCGACCTCGGACGCCGCCGTCTCGTCGGTGACATCAGCCACGATATGCTCCGCTTCGCCTCCTCGCTCGCGGATCGCGTTCGCGACATCTTCGAGCAAAGCCTCGCTCCGTGCGACCAGCGCAACCTTCGCCCCGGCTGCCGCGAGCGCTTCGGACATCTCCCTGCCCAGACCCTTGCTGGCTCCGGTCACAACCGCGATGTGACCCACTAGCGAAGGTCCGGTCATGGCTTTCCTGGTCGCTCGGCGTTGCATCGCTCCCTCGCCGGCTAGGATAGCAGGGGAGTCGCGACCCTCGATCCCTCCGCCGCCAGGGACTGGTCGCAGCTGTTGCGGTCAAAGCGCCGCGAGGCGCTGGCGGACTCGTTCGGCCGTCCGCGAGTCCGTCATCGCCACGAAGATCGTGTCATCGCCCGCAATCGTGCCGACGATCTCGGGCCATGCGGCCGCATCCAAGTGCTGCGCGAGCGCGTTCGCGCCGCCGGGGGCCGTTCGCAAGACGACTAGATTCTGCGCCGTGCGGATGTCGAGCATGAACTGGGAGGCGACCCTAGCCAAGCCGTTCCGCGCGGGAGCGACCGACTCCCTCCTGTCCGGCACCGAGTACCCGTCCGGCGCTTTCGCCACGCCAAGTTCGCGCAGGTCCCGCGAGAGCGTGCCCTGGCTTACCTGGATTCCCAAGGCGGCAAGCGCAGAGGACAGCTGGTCTTGTGTGCGTATCGAGCCCGTGCCGATCAGGCGCAGGATCTCGCGCTGCCGTCTGGGCTTGATGCTCATCAGCGCACGCCGCTTCCCTTGACCTTCCCGAGGCTCTCCAGACGCGCCTTCGCGGCTTGGCGCGCAGCATGCACGACAGCCGGAGCCGTCCCGCCCAGCACCGCATGGTTCTCGAGCGCCTGGCGCGGAGCAAGGGCGGCCATAGCCCGCTCATCGAGTTCCGGAGCGAACTCCCGCAGCTCGTCAAGCGTCCAATCCCGAGGCCTTTTCCCTTGTTTCACGCTGGAAAGAACGATCCCGCCAACGATCTGGTGAGCGCGATGAAACGACACCCCGCTGCGAGCCAGGATCTCGGCCAGCGCGGTCGCCGAGACCCACCCGTCCTCGGCTGCGCGCTCCATCGCCTGGGGCCGGATGCGCGCTGTGTCGACGCAAAGCGCGAGAATCCCGATCGATTCGGATACTAGGTCGGCTGTCTCGAACACGCATTCCTTGTCTTCCTGGAGATCGCGGTTGTAGGCGAGCGGCAGCCCCTTCAGCGTCACCATCAGCGACTGCAAGTTGCCGCACGCGCGCCCGGTCTTGCCTCGAAGCAGCTCCAGCGCGTCTGGATTCCTCTTCTGCGGCATCAGGCTCGAGCCGCTCGTGACCTCATCCCCCATCTCGAGGAATCCGAACTCCTCGCTGCTGTAGAGGATCCAATCTTCCGCCAGCCGGCTGGCGTGCAGCATTGTCACTGAGGCCGCGTATAGGAAGTCCAGGGCGAAGTCGCGATCGGAGACAACATCGAGGCTGTTCTGGGAGACGCTTGCGAAGCCTAGATCGACGGCCATCGCATTCCGGTCGAACGGAAAGCCGCTCCCCGCCAGCGCGCCGCTCCCAAGCGGAGAGACATCGGTGCGCTCGTGGGCCTGCTGGAGCCGTTGCCAGTCCCGCCAGAACATCTCGAAATACGCGAGCAAGTAGTGCGAGAACAGCACCGCCTGGGCACGCCGTAGATGTGTGTACCCGGGCAGCAGCGCGTCCGGCTCGCGCTCGGCGAGCGCGAGCAGCGACCCCATCAGTGATTCCAGCTGGCGCTGTGTGTCGCGGATCGCGGCCTTCGTCCACAGACGGAAGTCCGTTGCCACCTGCTCGTTGCGGCTCCGGCCCGTGTGGATCTTCTCCGCAAGTGGACCGACGGATTCGCCCAGCTTGCGGATGACGAAGGTGTGGATGTCTTCGTCGTCGGCGTCGAAGTAGCCGGGCGAGCTCGACGCTTCCAGCATTGAATCGAAGGCCGCGTGAATCCGCGAGCGCTCTTCGGCTGTCAGAATCCCGACCTGCGCCAAGGCGTTGGCAAAGGCCTTTGAGCCGTAAACATCGACCTCGAACAACCGCTTGTCGAACCGCAGCGAACCGGAATACCGCTCGAACAGCGCAGCCGGGCCCGCCTCGAAACGGCCTCCCCAGAGCTTCATTGCGCCCCGCCCTTCTTGGCGGCGAGGCCGCCCTGGACTGACGCGTGGACCCGGATCGGCAGCCCAGTGAGGTTGATGAAGCCCGCGGCGTCCGTCTGGTCGTACTCGTCGCCCATTGTGAAGCTGGCTACCTCCGGCGCGTACAAGGAGTACGGAGACTCGCGACTGAGCACGTCGATGCGTCCCTGGCAGAGCCGGAGGCGCACGGCGCCGGTCACGTGGCGCTGGGTCCGGTCGACAAACCCGTCCAACGCCTCGCGCAGCGGCGTGAACCACTTGCCGTCATAGACGAGCTCGGCGTAGTCGAGAGCAAGCTTCTGCTTGTAGTGCTGGGTCGCCCGGTCCAGCGTCAAGGCTTCCAGCTCGCGGTGCGCAGCCATCAGGATCGTTCCTCCCGGCGTCTCGTAGCAGCCTCTCGACTTCATCCCCACGAAACGGTTCTCGACCAAGTCGATCCGCCCGACACCATGCTTGCAGCCGGTCGCGTTCAAGGTCTCGACAATCGTGGCGGGGCTGAGCCGGTCGCCGTCGACAGCCACGGGCGTGCCCGCTTCAAAGCCAACCGTGACGTCGCAGCCGGCTGCCGGCGCGTCTACCGGATTCTCGGATAGCGTCCAGACGTTGTCCGAAGGTGCGTTGGCCGGATCTTCGAGTTCCGCGCCCTCGTGCGAAATGTGCCACAAGTTCGCATCGCGGCTGTAAATCTTCTCCTTGCTCTGCTGAATCGGGATGCCGTGGCCGACGGCGTAGTCAATCGCGTCCTCGCGCGAAACGATGTCCCATTCGCGCCATGGAGCGATCACGGTTAGGTGAGGCGCCATGGCCTTGTAGGCGAGTTCGAAGCGCACCTGGTCGTTGCCCTTGCCCGTGGCCCCGTGCGCCAGCGCGTCACAGCCCGTCCGGAGGGCAACCTCAGCCTGGAGCTTGGCCAGTAGGGGCCGGGCAATGGACGTGCCGAGAAGGTACTTGTGCTCGTACACCGCACCAGCGCGGACCATCGGCCAGACATAGTCGGACACGAACTCCTCGCGGAGGTCCGCCACATGAACTTCGCAGGCGCCGCTGGCGAGCGCTTTCTCCTCCAAGCCATCGAGTTCACCCGCACCCTGGCCGACATCGCCGCAAACCGCGACGACTTCCGCCCCGTAGTGCTCGCGGAGCCAGGGAATGATGATCGACGTGTCCAGGCCCCCTGAGTAAGCCAGCGCGACTTTCGTTGGTTTTGTTGCCATGATCCGCGTCACTCCCCGTTCACCATCGTCATCAGCAGCGCCTTGTGGGCATGCAGGCGGTTCTCGGCTTGGTCGAACACGACGGACCGATCGGACTCGATCACCGCGTCGCTAACTTCCTGGCCGCGCAACGCGGGCAGGCAGTGCATGAACACCGCGTCCTCACGCGCTAACGCCATCACGGCTTCGGTGACCTGGTAGCCCTCGAAGGCGATCCGGCGCTGCTGCGTCTCCTCTTCCCAGCCCATGCTCGTCCACACGTCCGTGTAGACCGCCCCAGCGTCTCGCACCGCGCTGCGGATGTCCTGGACTACCTCCACGGTCGAGCCGTTCGCTTCGGCCGCGGCCCTGGCAATCGCCAGGTCGGCCTCGCGCGGCCCGAACCCCGGCGGACCGCAGACTGAAATCGAAATGCCGAGCTGGGCCGCGCAGTACATCAGCGAGTGGGCGACGTTGTTGCCGTCGCCCACGTAGGCGATCTTCAAGCCGTCGAACGAACCGAATTGCTCCAGGATCGTGAGGAAATCGGCCAGCGCCTGGCACGGATGACACGACTCGCTGAGAGCGTTGATCACCGGGACCTTCGACCACTCCGCCAAGTGCTCCAAGGTCTTGTGAGCATACGTCCGTGCCACGATCGCATCGAACCAGCGGTCCAGGTTGCGGGCGATGTCCCTGGCTGGCTCCCGCTCGCCGATCCGGCCGTCACGGTGATCCTGGAAGACCGCGTCCCCGCCGAGCTGGGTCGCGGCAAGCTGAAATGTCATTCGGGTCCGCAGCGACGGTTTCTCGAACAGCAGGACGATCGAGCGGTGCCTCAGCGCGTCGCGGCAGGACTCGGGCTCGATCTTGATCTGATACGCCAAGTCCAGCAAGCTGCGCAGCTCGCGGGCAGACAGGTCGCTGTCCCGCAAGAAATGCGCCGTCCCCACGCCCCGGAACTCGCCGGACACACTTGCATGAATATTCATTTGAATGCATTATTACACATTCCACATCGACCGTCAAGCGAGAGCACTGCGAGCCGGCACTCTCGCTGCAGCGCTTGATTCGGCCACGTGTGGCACTCTGAAGGCGATGGTGCTAGACGCTGGACCGGAAGCGGAAGGCGAGCGTCTCGACCGATTCCTCGTCAAGTGCATCCCGGAAACCAGCCGTGCTCAAGTCCAGGAATGGATCCGCGCGAGCCGGGTGCAGGTCGACGGCGTGACGGAGTGCAAGGCGTCGCGAAGGCTGCGTGGGGGGGAGACCCTAGCGGTTGACCCCGTCGAACGACCGCCGCTGAGGGCCGAGCCCGAGGCAATCGACATTGCCATCGTCTACGAAGACGACCATCTAGCGGTGGTCGACAAGTCTGCGGGCATGAACGTGCATGCCGGAGCCGGCCAGTCCAGGGGCACGCTGGTGAACGCGCTCTTACACCATCTAACGAGCCTCTCGGGCGCCTCGGGCGAACTGCGACCGGGCATCGTCCACCGGCTCGACCGCCATACGACAGGGCTGCTCGTGGTAGCCAAGCACGATGCGGCGCACCGCCATTTGCAGGCGCAGTTCCAGAACCGGCAGGTGGAAAAGCGCTACTGGGCGGCTGTCGAGGGGCGGCTTCCGGCCGACCCCCACGATGATCCGAAGCTGCTGCGACACGGCCGTCCGGTCATGCGGGGGGGCCTGTGGTGGTTGCGGATCGAGATGCCAATCCGGCGCGACAAGCGCAACCGGGTGAAGATGGCAGTCGCGCCGAACGGCAGGGAGGCAATCAGCGACATGCGCCGCCTGCGCGGCTCGGACCGGTTCGCGCTCGCCGAGGTGCAGATCCACACGGGACGCACCCACCAGGTGCGGGTGCATCTGGCCAGCGCCGGCCATCCAGTCGTGGGCGACTCGCTCTACGGAGCGAGGAAGGCGCTGCCGGAACTCCCGGGCCTGGACCGCTATTTGCTGCACGCCCGGTCGCTCGCATTCGAGCATCCCGACAGCGGCGAAAGGCTTCGTTTCGAAGCTCCGCTACCCGCTGACTTCGCGAACTGGCTGTCACCGCTCGGGCTATAATGCAGTCATGTTCGCGCGTTTCGTCGCAATGATGGCGGTCGTCGCTGTTGGCGCGGCAGCGTTGGCGCAGCAGACCAGCAAGCCCAACCTGGATCCGGTCTACACAGACTCCGAAGCGGACATCATCAAGGTCGATGTTGCGCGCGTGCCGTTGCTGTTCACGGTCACGGACAAGAAGAACCGCTTCATCACCGATCTGGGCCGCAAGGATTTCCAGGTCTACGACAACGGCTGGCAGCAGCAGATCCGCGAATTCGACCGCGAGAGCGACCTCCCGTTGCGGATCGGCGTCATCCTCGACACCAGCAACTCGATTCGAGGCCGCTTCAAGTTTGAGCAGGAGGCCGCAATCGAATTCTTGCAGGGCGTGCTCGCGGAGGAGCTTGACCGGGCGTTCCTCGTCAGTTTCGATACCCGCGCCGAGTTGATCGTCGACTACACCAACGACATCGAGGAACTGGCCGACGGTGTGCGGCGCCTGCGGGCTGGCGGCGGCACGGCCCTGTACGACGCGATCTACTACGCCTGCCGCGACAAGCTACCGGAAGACCAGCCCAAGGAGCAATTCCGTCGCGCGCTGGTCGTCATCGGGGACGGCGAGGACAACCGCAGCACGGTGACAAGGGAAGACGCCCTCGAGATGGCTCACAAGGCCGAGACCGTCGTCTATACCGTCTCGACGAACCGCTCCGGACACGCCGCGGACGGGGACAAGACATTGCGGCGCTTTGCCCAGGAGACCGGAGGGTTGGCCTATCATCCGTTCCAGGCGCGCGACCTCGAGCAGTCCTTCGCCAACATCGCCAACGAGCTGCGCCATCAGTACTTCATCCTCTACTCTCCGAGCCATTTCGCGAACGACGGATCGTTCCATTCGGTCGAAGTGCGCACGAAGCACCGCAACGCGACCGTGCGGGTTCGCAGCGGGTACTACGCCCCGTTGCCGGGCGAGCCCAACTAGGGGAGCCGCGGCGTGGTCGAATTCGACCAGTTTTTGGACGATAACGCCAGAAAACACTCCAAATTCTTGCTCTGTTTTCCCAAATTGTTCGCTGTTATGGTATCTTGAGGGTGTTGAGTCCACTCACAGAAGGAGCGTTCCCATGGAACCCACAAGGCAGAAAAACCTCGAAGACGCGATCCGGCAGATCGAAAAGGACCATGGCAAGGGATCGATCCTGCGCATGGGCGCGCGCGACGCCGGGATCGGAGCTGAAGTCATATCGAGCGGGTCGGTCTCGGTCGACGCCGCACTCGGAATCGGCGGCTTCCCCAAGGGCCGGGTAGTCGAGATCTACGGCCCCGAATCGTCCGGCAAGACCACCCTCGCCCTGCAGGCTGTCGCCCAGGCGCAGAAGCAGGGCGGCATGGCGGCGTTCATCGACGCCGAGCACGCGATGGATTCGGGCTACGCGGCCAAGCTGGGAGTGGATGTCGACAACCTGCTGGTCTCCCAGCCGGACTACGGCGAGCAGGCGCTGCAGATCGTGGACGTGCTCGTTCGGTCCGGAGCGGTCGACATCGTGGTGGTCGACTCGGTGGCGGCGCTGGTGCCGCACGCGGAATTGCAGGGCGAGATGGGTGATAGCCACGTGGGACTGCAAGCCCGGCTGATGTCCCAGGCCATGCGGAAGCTGACCGGCCAGGTGTCGCGATCGAACTGCTGCATCCTGTTCATCAACCAGATCCGCGAGAAGATCGGCGTGATGTTCGGCAGCCCCGAGACGACCACGGGGGGCCGGGCGCTGAAGTTCTACGCGTCCGTGCGGATCGACATCCGGCGCATTGCCGCGATCAAGGACGGGGACGCGGTCATCGGCAACCGGACCAAGGTCAAGGTGGTGAAGAACAAGATGGCTCCGCCCTTCAAGCTGGCCGAGTTCGACATCATGTACGGGGAAGGCATCTCGCTGGAGGGCGACCTGCTGGACCTCGGCGTCGCCAAGAGGATCGTCCAGAAGAGCGGCTCGTGGTTCTCGTACGGCAGCGAGCGCATCGGGCAGGGCCGCGAAAACGCCAAGGTGTTCCTCAAGCAGAACCTCGACGTGCGGAACCGGCTCGAGCGGGAGGTCCGGCAGGCCCTGGAACTGCCGATCGCGGATGCCGACCCGCAGCCCACGAACGGGTCGGCGGCGCAGGCCAGCTAAGCCAGCCCCGGCGTACCGGGCGGTAGCGGCCTAGCCAAACGCCGCCCGGTATGCCGGGAACGAGGCCCTGAACCCGTCCTCGAACGTGCCGCAGGCCGGCCGGTAGACACTCTCGAGCGACACCACCCCGTCGTAACCGTCCCGCGCGAGGCCCGCGGCAATGTCGTCAAAGTAGGCTGACATCTGGCCTTCGCCGAAACGGCACTGCCGCACGGTAGCCTTGGGAATATCCACCCAGACGTCCTTAACATGGACATGCGCGAGGCAGCCGTGGACGGCTGCGTACCCATCGGGATAGGCCGGCTCGGCGCAGTAGAGGCCGTTGCCGGGATCCCAGAGGACCTTGAGCCGGGCGCTGCCCATTTCATCGACGAGCCGCCTCGCCAGATATCCAGACGTGACCATGGCGTTGTTCCCAGTCTCCACGACCAGGGTAACGCCCTCGGATTCGGCAAGTTCCAGAGCAGGTGCCAGCAGGCGCTTGAACGCGTCCCAGGCCCCGGTTGCCACGTTCCACTCCTCAGCGCCGCCTGACCCGAAGAGGATCATCTCCTTGCGGAAGCTCATAATCCGCACCAAGGTGCAATCGAGCGCCTTGGCCTCGGCGATGCAGCGCCGCAGGGCACCCATGTGGCGAGCGTGGGCGGCGTCGCCGATCTCGGTCTGTCCCACGGCCAATCCCGCGAAGTTGTGCCGCGACAGGCAGCAGACCTCCATCTCGTATTGCCGCACGAGATCCTGGACCCGCCCGAGGCGGCTGTCGTCCAAGTCGCCGACTTCGCGGTCCCAGACGTACTGGAGTTCCGCGTTCCGGAGGCCGTGCTCGCGCATCACCTCCAACGCACGCTCGAGTTCCCGGCTAATTCCATCCGTGATGACGCCCAGCCTTGCCATGTGACCCCTACCAAGTCACTTTGGTCCCGGCGATTTCCTCGAGCACCTTGGCCACGGCCCAGTTGTCCTCGTCGGGAAAGCGCGAGATGCCCGCCTGAAACAACTCGTAGGCGGAACTCGTCGCGAACATCGCCGCACCGGCTTCCCTTGCCACGGCGATCGAAATGCCGAGATCCTTATACATCGTGCCGATCCGGCTACCGGTATCCTTGAATCGCCGATCCAGGACCTGCCTTGCACAATGCTCGAAGAGCGGGCTGCCCGCAGCGCTGGCGCGAAACACTTCGAAGAGGGTCTTACCCTTGATGCCGGCTTTCGATCCCAGCACGAGTGACTCGAACGTGGCGGCAAAGGTGCAACCGATCAGGACTTGGAGGGCAGCCTTGACGACCTGTCCCTGGCCGATCTCCTCGCCAACATGAAAGACTTCCTTGGAGATCGCCTCCAACACGTCGCTGTTGCGGTCAAGCACGGCGGAGTCGCCGGCCGCCATCAGGGTCAGACTGCCCCCCTCGGCCCCCGCCTTGCCGCCGCTGACCGGCGTGTCGATCAGGCGGACGCCCTGGGCGGCAATCGGCTCTTGAAGAGTTCTCACCTCCGACGGGAGGACGGTGGCGGTCACGGTGCTGCCGGGGCGCATGCCGCCAAGGGCGCCCCCTGCCCCGAGCAAGGCGTCGTGGGCCTGGGCGCCGTTGAGCACCATCACGAACAGGGCGTCCGCTTGGGCGCCAACTGCGGCACAACTCGGCGCGGAGCGTCCGCCCAACTCCTCCAGCAGTTCACGCCGCTCCGGCCGAAGGTCGAACCCGACCGTAGGGAAACCGGCCGACACCAGATTTCGGGCGATACCGATCCCCATGTCTCCCAAACCGATCACCCCGGCACACCTTGTCCGCGACTCCGTCATGGGTGACATTGTCGCGCACCGGACCGAGCCGGCTGGACTCGGATCCGGTGCGAGCGGTGGCAGCCGCTAGCGCGACCGTACCGGGCCACGCAGCAAGACGCGAGCCCAAGAAGCGCGACCCTGTACACCTCAGGAACCCATGTGTGGAATCCTACCGGGGTTCTATGTACCATAGGATGAACGAAATCGCTGCGTGTCTTTGGATGTCCCGGTCTGCACGGTGACAGATTCGAAATCGCGATGGGGTCGAGGTGAATGCCGGGTTTCTGGGCTTTTCGCAAGATGCTGGAGTGGCGGAATTGGCAGACGCACTGGACTCAAAATCCAGCGCCCTTTATCGGGCATGAGGGTTCGACCCCCTCCTCCAGCACCAGCGGAAACACCAGCGGGATCGGTCGCGAAGGACGCGCACAGCCTTGGAGTGCTGGACCGCTCGCCGCGCTGGCGCAACGGGCAATCTACATCTGCCTGGTCGCGACGATCCCGGCCTTGGCCGACGAAACCGCCAAGACTGACGCCAGCCCGCCTAAAGCAGCCAATTCGACCGGGCAGCCGGACTGGCTGTCGCTGGGGGGCGAGTTCCGTGTCCGCTACGAGAACCGGCAGTCCTTGGGCTACCGCGACGGCAGCGACGATGGCTACGCGCTTGTCCGAACGCGCATCGATATCGGAATCGAGCCAGCCGACTGGCTCAAGTTCGGATTCCAGGGCCAGGACTCGCGCGCACCGGCCATCCGCGAAGGAGTGGGCAATATCGGCGCGTTCCGGGACGGGTTTGACGTTCGGCAGGCGTACGTTCGGTTTGGCGGCAGCAAGTCCCCGGTCGCCGTCACGGTTGGGCGGCAGCTGCTGGCGTACGGCGACCAGCGCCTCGTCGGCGCGCTGGACTGGGCTAACACCTCACGAGCCTTCGACGCGGTGAAAGTGGAACTGCGGGCACCCACGCGCCAAGATCGACATCTTCTCGGCCTCTGTCGTGCAGAACGACCCGTTCCGGCGCATCAATCAGTCGGCCGAGGGCAACAACCTCCACGGCATTTACGCGGCCATCGAGAACGTCATCCCCGGCTCCACGCTAGAGCCTTACGTCCTCTGGCAAACGACACCGGTGGTGGTAAACGAACTGAACGTTCGAGGCGACCTTGACCGCTACACCACGGGATTGCGTGCTTGGGGCACAGACCTCGGGCCATGGGACTACAACGTTGCACTCGTCGGGCAGCGGGGCGAGATGGCGGGCGCGGCGATCGATGCTTGGGGGTACTACCTGGAATTGGGCTACTCCATCGATGCCAAGCTGGACCCGCGACTGTACGCCCACTACAATTTCGGTTCCGGAGACGCCGATCCCGACGACGGCGTGGCAGGCGGCTTTGTCGACATTTACCCGACCGCACACAGATGGTACGGCTACAACGACTTGGTCGGATGGCGAAACTTGAAGAACATCCGCCTGGGCACAGAATTGAAGCCCCACGAGAAGCTGGGACTTCAATTCGACTTCCACTCCTACTGGCTCGTAAGCAACCGCGACGCGCTCTATAACGTCGGGGGCCGCCTGTCCGTAGCGCCGCCGCCCGCGGGGGCAACGGAGTCGAAAGTGGGAGACGAGGTCAACGCAGTGTTCTCGGCGGCGCTGACGAAAGATATCAGCCTCGGAGGAGGGGTCGGTTACATGTTTCCGGGACCGTACCTGAAGGAAAGCTCCCCGGGCGACGGGAACACGTTTTCCTACCTGGTCATTGCAATCAAGTTCTGACAGCGAGTCCTCGTGATTTCCCCCGCCGTGACTTCGACGGGTCGGGGATGCGCTGGCGACCACCATTGGAGGACAGGCTGCTAGCCAATCAAGGAAATCCTGATAGAATGCCACGGCTTGGGTAGGCGGCAAGGGTGGGCACTGCCGCACTCTGCCGGCAACAACACAGGGGTAACGGAAGACACCATGGATATCGTGACTGATCGAATCAACGATGTACTGATCGCTGAGGCTCGGGGCAGCGTCGACGGAACAAACGCAGCCGCGTTCGAAGAGGCGCTGAGCAATGCAGTCTCGCAGCGCGATCGCGCCATGATCATCGACCTAGAGAAGCTGACCTATATCAGTAGCGCAGGCCTGCGGGTTATCCTGCTAATCGCGAAGACGATGCGGAGGCACAACGGCAAGCTAGCGATGTGCTCGCTGCAAACCCCGATCCGCGAAGTGTTCCAAATCAGCGGCTTCGACAAGATTATCCCGGTCCATGGGTCGAGGGCAGCTGCGCTCGACTCCTTCGGATCGTAGTGGACTGTTCCCGATCGCGACCATTCCTCGGGACACCCCGATCCGCGCTGTCACTGGGCCCGCGATCGAGCTACTCGGACACGGCGAGCGACGGCGCCCCCACAGGAAGTTCGATCGTCATCTGGGTGTACTGGCCGGGCTTGGACTCGACGTGAATCTCCCCGCCGTGCTCGCGAACGATATCGTTCGATAGAGACAGGCCCAGCCCCGTGCCCTTGTCGGTCGGTTTGGTCGTGAAGAACGGGTTGAAGATCTTGTCGACGACCTCCTGCGGCATCCCGTTGCCGTTGTCGCGAACGCGGATCAACGCCCGCCCGTCGGTTCGCTGCGTCTCGATTCGCAGGGTGGGCTCATATTCCGCCGCGCCCTCGCGCCGCCGTTCGTCGGTTGCGTAACAGGCGTTGCTCACCATGTTCAGCACGACCCGGCCCAGATCCTGGGAAACGACATCGACCTCGCCCATGCTCGGGTCCAAGCTTTCCTCGATGGTGAGCTGGAATTCCGAATCGGTTGCCCTGGCGCTGTGGTACGCGAGGTTGGCGTGCTCCCGGACCAACACGTTGATGTCCGTCGGAACCCGGTCGCCCGAGCCCCCGCCCATCCGCAGCATGTCGTGGACAATGCGGTTCGCCCGGGCCCCGTGTTGCTGAATCGAGTCCAGGTTCTCGATCAGGTCCTGGCAGATCTCGCCGACCTCCTCGCGCTGATCTTCGCTCAGGGGCTCGCTGCCCTCGGGCAGCAGCTCTTGCAGCTCTTCGAGGAGCTCCGCTGAAACCTCCGCGAAGTTCTTCACGAAATTCAGGGGGTTCTTGATTTCATGGGCCACGCCGGCCGTGAGTTCGCCAAGCGCCGCCAGCTTTTCGCGCATGACGATCTGGTTTTGGGCAGCGCGCAGTTCCCCGAGCACGTTTTCGAGCTCGGAGTTCTTGCCCTTGAGCTCCTCTGCCAGCTTCTCGACAAGGTTCAGGCGCTGTACCTCCAGCGCGTGCCTGCGGAACACTTCGAGCGCAGCAGCCATGTCGGCCACCTCGTCGCGGCCGCGCACCTCGACCTTCGTCTCTAGATCGCCTGCCGCCATGCGGCGCATCCAAGTCGACAGCTGTTCGAGACGACGCAAGAGAATCTTGCCAACGAACAGCCATCCAATCAGCACGGCACCGACGGTGCTGACGACATTCAGTGCGAGCAAGAACTGCCGGCCCGTCAGGATCGCTTGCTGCGAAGCTTGGGTAGCGTTCAGGGCGCTTTCACGCGCGCGGCTCACCAGGCCTTCTACCTCGGAAACAAGCGCGGTGGCCGTCGCGCGATTGGCCACCAGCAAATTGCTTTGGAACTGGGAGAGCCGGAGCTCCTGCTCGCGCACATCGAAAATGCCCTCCTCCTGCACGCTCAAGCTCACCAATTGGTCGAATAGCGGCTCAAGTTGCGCAACCACCGGGACAGATCCAAGCGCCGCCAGATTCCGCCGGATCCCTTCGGCCGACGCCTCGAACCGCTCGCGCAACGGCTCGAGCTGAGCGCGGTCTGGCAGGCTGAATGCGTTTGCCAGCACTTGGGTGCCAATCGCGGAAGCCTCCTGAAGCTCGGCTAGCCTTCGGTACCGGTCCAATTGATCCTCGGTGAAATGCAGCTCGCGTGGGTCGGGACCCGAACTGATGTCGCTGTAACCCGTCATGGTGTAGAAGTACTGGTCATCGATCGCAGTGACGAGTATCGCGTTCAACTCCGCTTCCACAGCCCGGAGCGAGTCTCGCAGCTCCTGGCTGCGCTCGGCCAGTTGAAACCGCACGGTGGCCGAAGCCTCGATGGATTCGAGGTTGGCTTTGAGTTCGCGTCCTCGGGCGCGCACAAGTTCGGTGCCTGCCTGGGACAGCGAGTCGACCTGGCTGGCGAACGTCTCCAGTTCAACGTCGAGTTCTTCGATCGTGGCGCCAAGCTCTTCCACCGACTCCGCAACCGTCAGCCGCGGTGCGGCAGCGACGACCGCGGCGGCTTGCTGGGCAATTCCAAACGCGGCTGCCATCTCGGGCACGGCACCTTCGTTCACCAGCCGCTGGGAGTCCGCCACGCGGTCGAACGAAACCCAGGCAACAACCGTAGCGAGCAGCGTCATGGCAACCGCCCCGCCGATGCCGATATACAGCTGCGATCGCAAGCGGGCGCGCAGGATGATATCGAGAACCCGACTCACCGAGCCCCTCCTGGCGGGAGTCCGGAGATCTCGCCGAAGCTTCCGTCGTCGCGGATCACCGTCAGGAAGACCGCATCAGAACCTTGGTTGTCATTCTCGCCATAAGTGAGCGCCAGGCCATTTAGACTGATCGGTTCAGCCAGCAGCAAGCTGTCGAGAAAACGCTGGCGCGTGAGATCGCGGCCGGTCCGCTGAAGGCCGACGATCGCCAGCCTGCCCGCAAGGTAGCCTTCGAATGAAACGAAACCGGGCACCGATTTCGGCGAATAGGCAGCCAGCGCGCGCCGATAGGCCACGGCAGCCGGATTGGGGGACATCGGAAACGGAACCACCTGGGAGACGAATACGCCGTCCCCACTGGTGCCCAGTTCCCTGGCCAACGCATTTCCACCCGAGAAGGAGATCGTGAAGAAAACCGGATCGAAGCCGATATGCCTCGCCCACGCAATCGCGGCAGCTACCGGCTGGTACGCACCGACCAGCACCACAGCTTCGGGACTGTTGGCGCGCAGGTCGAGCACCGCTGTCTTCACAGCCGTGGTGTTGCGCACGTATGAAGCCACACCGGCCGGCTCCATCCCACGCTTTTGGAGAGCATCCAGCACGCCCTGCAGACCGGCGCGGCCGTACGAGTCGTCTTGATGCAGCACAGCTATCCGGCTCAGGCTGAAGGCGGTTCGCAGATAGTCGACGATCTCCTCGGTTTCCTGATTATACGAGGCTCGCAGATTCACGACGTTGGGGAGCTCGTCGACCTGGCGCAGCAGCGAGGCACCGGTGTACGGAGCCAGGTATGGCACCGCCGCAGCGAAGGCGATCGGAGCGGCGGAGCGCGACGTCGGCGTTCCGACCGCGCCGATCAGCGCAAAGACGGGATCGTCGCTCCCTTCAATCAATTCTCTCGTGTTGACAATCGCCTTCTCGGGTTCATAGGAGTCGTCCAGCGTCCGCAATTCCAGGCGCCGGCCATGGACTCCGCCGCGAGCGTTGACTTCGCGGAAAGCAACCTGGATTCCCAGTCGTACACCGGTGCCCAGATCCGCGGCAGGACCGGTCAGCGCAGCGGACTGGCCAAAGAGAACCCGGTCGTCCGAAATCCCCACCTCCGCTGCCCTGGCCGGCGCAACTCCCATCACCAAGCCAACGGTGATAAACGAAAGATAGTGTTTCATTCGTTCCTCGTGCTGCCCCGCGCCAATCGGTTCCTGCGGCCAGTGCCTTCGCGAGCAGCGGCCCTCGCCATGTCGATCGTGGAATGCCATGCGGGAACTCGGAGAGCCAGTCCCGCGACAGGTCCATCCGTTTCCACAGCATGCGTTTCGCTCAACGTGCCGAACGCCTGCTTCAAGCCTGCTAGCAGATTGGTGCGCCGGCCCGGATCGCACTGGATTGCAAGCTCGCGCGCGCGCCGGGATCCGCCGTACCCAAGCCTTGCGGCATTGATCGGCCGCTCTGCCAACATGCATCTCACTGTGAAAAGCATGGCTAGCCCAGGATCTTGATTAGTGCCACCCCTCCTAACTGCATCAACCCGTGCCGCTAATGACGACGAATCCGAATCGACAGGCAGACACTGTGGCTAAGTCAAGCCGAGCCTCCAGTATATTGGAGCGCAACGCAGGTGATGTCATCGAATTGGGGGGCATCGCCGATGAAGTCGCGTATCGCGTCAAAAACGCCTCTGATCGCAGCTTCTGGGTCGGCCGGCGGATTGCCATCGAAGACGCTACAGAGCCTCTCCATCCCGAACTGCCCTCCGGCCACGTTGCGCGCCTCGGTCACTCCATCGGTGTAGAGCACAACAATGTCGCCCGGAGTAACAGTGACGGTACGGCATTCGTACTTCGAATTCGGGATCACGCCAAGGGCGATCCCGCCGGTCCTCGGCAGTTCACTCCCGCTTCCATCGGCATGCACGAGGACAGGGCCGTCATGGCCCCCAGTTACGTACGTGAGACGGCCGTTGGACGGATCAAAGATCATGTAGAGCATCGTCACGAACATCATCGCCGCGTTGTCATCGGCGAGAAGGTTGTTCACGCTGGCAAGCGCCTCTCCGGGATTACTGCTGCCGATTGCTGCACCCTTCAGCATCGTCCGGGTGGACATCATGAAGAGAGCTGCGGGCACGCCCTTGCCAGACACATCGGCAACGGCGAACCCGACGCGACCGTCCCCCAGGATCATGAAATCGTAGAAGTCTCCCCCGACGGCCCGAGCGGTCCGCATGCTGGCGTGCAACTTGTACTGGGGACCTGCGGGAAATTTCTTTGGGAGGATCGACCGCTGCATCCTGCGGGCAACATCAAGCTCGTTCTCAATCTTGACCAGCCGGTCCTTTGACGCAACCGTCTCGCGCCACTCGCTGAGATTGCGCAACGTCCGTTCGATCGTAATGCGCAAGTCGGAGAAATCGACGGGCTTGGTAATGAAGTCAAAAGCCCCGCGATTCATGGCAATGCGGATGTTCTTCATGTCTCCGTAAGCGGACACGATGACGGCACGTATGTCTGGAGTGATCGGAATCCGGTCAAGCAGCTCAAGCCCGTCCATGCGGGGCATGTTGATGTCCGAGATGACTAGGTCGAAGCGTTCGGGCCCAGCAAGGATCTCCAGCGCTTCGACGCCATCGTGCGCGAACACCAGGGAATAGGTGCCGGCACGGATCTCTTGCCGCAATCTCTGTCGAAAGAGCCTTTCAAGATCAGGCTCGTCGTCCACGATGAGGATTCTGTCCGGCTGTTTAGCCATGCCAAGCACCTAAGCCAACGCTCCCCTTTGTCCGAGCGCGACGGGCATAGGAGGTCGCAGGGGTTCGGCCAGCGCCTTCCCCCATTATCCAACGTACGCCGTTGGCCGCTCGGCGGCAAGTCCTTCAGTCTCGAAGGAGCCCCTTCCGGGACCATGCGTGGGCACGTGGCAGCGAGCCATCGCCCGAAAACGGCAGCACGGCAATCCAGGAATCCGCAGTGGGCGCAGCGCGTCGGTCCCGGGTTGTCAGCATGCGGCTCCGCATCCGCCGTACAACGCACGCAGTATCGCGCCCCGAACACCATCGCCGTGACGGTAGGAAGAGATCTCGCCGAACGCGATTGAGCCACAAGGCAATCACGCGGTCAGCTTTCCTGCGGCCTGCGGAGATCGTCGGAAAGGACAACGGCCTCTGCAACCTGCTTCATTGGAATGCGGCGCCTGCGGCTCTCTTGCTGCAATTTGAGGTAGGCTTGCTCCTCGGTCATGTTCAGGTCGCGCTGCAGGATGCCCTTTGCGCGCTCGAGCAACTTGCGGGTTTGGAGTTGCCCGGTAAGCTTGGTCACCTCGCAGTCCAGCCGCGCCCGCTCCACCTCCGCGCCGACAAGATGCCCAATCGTGGAAACCAGATTGACTTCGAGTTGCGAATGCTCGTGCCGCGCCCGATGCTGCAAGTTGACCACTCCAATCAACCTTCCACCTGCCAGGATGGGCACCGAGAGGATCGCTTGGAAACAGTCTTCGGGAAGCTGTCTGAATACGCGGAAGCGGCTATCCAGCATCGCGTCCCGGGCGATCGCCACGGCCTGGCAATGCTCAGCGACCCAGCCCGTGATGCCCTGCCCCACCGGGATCCGCAGGTTGTCGACCGATTCCGGATGCGGATTCTTGGAGGCCCGCAAGACGAGGTCCTGCTCTGCGAGCAGATACACGAAACAGGAGTCGGCGCCGATCACTATGTTGAGGAACTCGACGATCTGGTCAAGCACTTCGTGCAGCGGATCCGCTACGGCAAGCCTCCCGCTGATGCGATGGAGGAACTCGAGGTGCGAGTCTCCCTTGTCCAAGGGTGACCGGTCGGCGGACGGGTCCGGCGTCTCGCGCGGTTCTGCGGGATCCATCGCGTCCAGCTCCTCAATGGCTTCGGTATTCACTCCATCTCCTTCCTGCACGCTGGCACGCGCCAAGCGTGCGACAGCGTCTGGTCAAGCACAGGCTACGCAAGCTCCGAGGGCAGCGGCATCGGCCGCGTGCACCATGTGCATCTCCGTTGCGAGCAGCACGTCAAGTTGCTTCTCCGGCGGCAGCAGCAAGTACACCCCGTCCCCAGCGACCTGGACGGGGAAGACTTTCAGCGCATACGGCTCGCCCGACAAACACTCGCCGGTCTCGAGAGAGAAGGGCTTCTTGTGCAGGGGGCAAGTCACTTTGGGAGTCAGATCGGCGTTGCCGGTTATGCCGCGAGCCAGCACAAAGGCGTTCTTGTGCGGGCACATGTTCTGGCAAGCGCGCCAGCCTGCCCCGCCCGCCAAGCGGAATACGGCGATCTGCGCCGCGCCGTACTTCACCGCCGCGCCCCCGCCCGGCGGGAAATCGGCGATCTTTCCGACCCGTACCCAAGACAGCTTGCGCGGCGGGCTCGTGGAGCCGTTCTGAGTGGAATCCCTCAAAGTGCGCCCGTCAGGCAGTTTGATCTGGTCCAGCAGCACGCCATCCTTGGGCCAGTCAACTGGACGGTTTTGGCCGCGCTCGCCCACGATCTCGATTCCGGGAACGATCTCGTCGGTGTTGACGAACTGCCGGAACAGCCTCCGCTTCTCGGGATCGTCGACAACTTCCTTCCACTCGCAGCGGTAGCTATCCACCAGGAACTGCATGCGCCGCTCCAACTCCTCGCAGATACCGAGCGCGTCGTGAACAACGACGTCCTTCAGGCGTTTGATCCCGCCATCGAGCTGCTCGATCCACACTGCCGTGCGGGTGAGCTTGTCAGCCGTCGAGATGTAGTACATGAAGAACCGGTCAATGAGCCGGATCGCCGTGTCCTCGTCCAGGGAAGAGGCCAGCAGATCCGCATGTCGAGGCTTCGCCCCGCCGTTGCCGCAAACGTAGAGGTTGTAGCCGGTTTCGGTCGCGATCAGCCCGATGTCCTTCGATTGCGCTTCAGCACACTCCCGGACACAGCCCGAGACCGCTCCTTTGACCTTGTGCGGGGCGCGGATCCCACGGTATCGCTGCTCGATGCGGATGGCGAAACCGACGGAATCCTGGACCCCATAGCGGCACCAAGTCGTCCCCACACAGCTTTTGATTGTGCGCAGCGCCTTGCCGTAAGCGTGCCCGCTTTCGAACCCGGCCGCGATCAGCTCTTCCCAGATGCTAGGCAGCTGATGCACTTGCGCGCCGAACAGATCGACCCTCTGGCCGCCAGTGATTTTGGTGTAGAGCCCGTATTTCTTGGCGACGGTCCCGAGGGCGATCAGCTTGTCTGGCGTGATCTCGCCGCCCGGCACGCGGGGCACGACGCTGTAGAGCCCGCCGCGCTGCATATTCGCCAGGAAGCGGTCGTTCGTGTCTTGGAGCGTGTGATGGCTCGGGTCAGTGATGCTCTCGTTCCAGAGCGAGGCGAAGATTGACGTCGTCGCCGGCTTGCAGATCTCACACCCGGAACCGCTGCCATAGCTGCGGAGCAATTCGCCGAAGGTCTTGATTCCCTTGATCTTGATAATGTCGAAGAGATCTTGGCGGCTGTACTGGAAATGCTCGCAAAGATTCCTTTCAACGCTCCTGCCCGCCGCTTCGAGCTCGGCGTTCAGCAAGCTCGTCACGAGGGGCAGGCAGCCGCCGCAGCCAGTCCCGGCTGCGGTGCATTCCTTGACCGCATTCACCGTGTCCAGGTCCCCATCCCGAATCGCGGCGCAGATTTCCCCCTTAGTCACGTTATTGCAGGAACAGACCTGGGAGCTATCGCCAATACCCGCGGTGCTGTCCGCCAAGCCCTCGCTGCCGACGCCCGCGAGATGCGAGGGCTTGGCCGTCAATTCCTCGCCCGTCCTGGCGAGGACCGAGAGCATCGGATAGTCGGAAGCATCACCGACGAGCACGCCTCCGACAAGCCGCTTGCCGTCAGGGCTGAACAGCAGCTTCTTGTACACGCCCGAAAATGGATCCTCCACCACGAGGGGTGGGGCCTCTTCCGGCGGGGCCTCGTAGTTGCCAAAGCTGGCAACATCGACGCCCATCAACTTGAGCTTTGTCGAGAGATCGGCGCCGGCGAAGCACACGTCGCGGCCCACGAAGCGACCGGCGGCGACATTGGCCATGTCCCAGCCCGGGGCGATCAAGCCGTACACCATGCCGCGATGGAGGGCCGCCTCGCCAATGGCATAGATGTCCGGATCTGAAGTCCTCAGCGCGTCGTCGACCACGACCCCGCCGCGCTCGCCAACATCCAAACCGCAATGCCTTGCGAGCTCGTCGCGGGGACGGATGCCAGCCGACACAATGATCATGTCCACGTCGAGGCGGGCTCCGTCGACGAACGCCATCCCGTTGACCTTGCCGTTGCCGAGGACTTTCCGAGTGGAGGTTTGCAAATGCACGCGGACGCCGAGCTCCTCGATCTTGCGGACGAGCAGATGGGAGCCCGCGTCATCGATCTGACGAGGCATGAGGCGCGGGGCGAATTCGACGACGTGCGTTTCCAGCCCCAGATCGTAGGCTGCCTTGGCTGCCTCCAAGCCCAGCAGGCCGCCTCCGATGACGGCGCAGCTGCGTGCGCCCTTGGCGTAATCGATGATCGCGTCGAGGTCCTCAATCGTGCGATAGACGAAGACCCCGCGCTTGTCGACGCCTTCGATCGGCGGCACGAACGGACGGGATTCTGTCGCCAGGACCACGCGGTCGTAAGGTATTTCGAGCCCCGCCTCGGATACCACGACTCTGCGCGAGCGGTCGATCTCGCGGGCGCGGTCGCCGACATGGATCTCGATGCCGTTCTCGCGATACCAGTCGATTCGCGCCACGGCGAGCTTGCCGGGATCACGATGAGCGAAGTACGACGTGAGGTGCACCCGGTCATAGGCTGGGCGGAGCTCTTCGCAAAACGTGACGATGCGATAGTCGCGACGCTCATCGAACTCGACGAGCTTTTCGCAAAAGCGGTGCCCGACCAGGCCGTTGCCGACTACGACCGCCGTCTTCCGAGCCCCCACCATGAGCAATGCCTCCCTCGTACGCAGTTCTCCCTCCAGACTCTTCGCGGCGCGGGCGCGCCAACGGGAATCCGCTGCAACGACGGGGTTCTCAACTGATTCGGGGATCGCTCCAGAGGAGAGCGAAACGCTAAGTACGTTCCTAGTCTAGAAAGGCAGAACGCTCTCGGACCGCGGTTATCGACACGATAAGGATAATTTGGGGGGGGGGGGCATAAGAGCTAACTTATAGGTTGACATCACAGATTCTGCCGGGTATGATTTTGGAAGGGTGGTATAGGCACCCGGCGAAAGAAGTGAACCCGGAGACAAGTGAACCACTGAACGAGGACTGGGGGCTGCTGGTCTCCTTCCTGCCGCCGAACTGGGAGGATCTGGCGCGCCAGACCGGAGCGCTGAGGAAACTGCGTAAGCACAAGTCGCCCGGGAACCTGCTGCGCACACTACTGCTGCATCTGGGCTGTGGCCACTCGCTGCGCGAGACGGTGGTGCGAGCGCGCCGGGCGGATCTGGCGGACCTGTCGGACGTCGCCTTGCTGAAACGGCTGCGGAAATCACGGGACTGGCTGCAGGCGCTGTGCGTGGAGCTGTTCCGGGAGCAAGGGCTGGCCGCCACCACGGCGGCGGACAGTGGCGAGGTCCGGGCCTTCGATGCGACGACGGTGAGCGAGGCGGGGCGGACGGGTTCGCTGTGGCGGATTCATTACAGCGTGCGGCTGCCGTCGCTGACCTGCGACTTCTTCAAGCTGACGCGGACGGAAGGAGCGGGCACGGGCGAGTCGCTGAAGCAGTTCCCGATCGCGGCGGGGGACTGCATTCTGGCGGATCGCGGGTATTCGACGGGTCGGGGGATTCAGTACGTGGCCGAGGCAGGGGGCCAGGTGACCGTGCGGGTAAACAGCGGATCGTTGTTGCTGGAAAAGGAAGACGGCACGACGCTGGACCTGGTGGATTGCCTGCGGCCCCTGCACAGTCCCGGGATCATCGGGTCCGTCGCGGCCCGTGCGCTGGCGAGCGAGGGTGCGCCGGTGGCGGGCCGGGTCTGCGGCCTGCGCAAGAGCGAAGAGGCCGTCCGCCTGGCCCAGGCGAAGATCCGCAAGGAGGCCTCCCGGAAGGGGCGCACGGTCCAGCCGGCCACGCTGGAACTGGCCAAGTACGTCATTCTGTTCACCACCGTGCCGGAAAGCGAGTGGTCGGCCGCCGACGTGCTGGGGTGGTATCGCACGCGCTGGCAGGTGGAATTGACGTTCAAGCGATTCAAGTCGCTGGCCCAGCTGGGCTGCCTGCCGAAGTACGACGACGACAGCGCGAAGGCGTGGCTGTACGGCAAGCTGCTGGCTGCGCTGCTGGTCGAGAAACTGATCCACCACGCGAGCGCCATTTCCCCCTGGGGGTACGAAGTGGGACCGGGATCGCCCACGCAGCGCCTGGCGTGACTTCAAATTCGTTTGGAACCAGGTGCAACGAGCGATCGAGCCGCCGATTCCGCTGTCGCAGACACTCGCTGACTGGCAGGCGATTTCGGCGGAACTAGCGGAGAATCCTCGGAAGCGCCGATCACAGATCGCGGATTTCTTTGGTGGCGATCAATAAGTTAGCGCATATGGGGGGGGGGGCGGCGGATGCGTTGCCGGAGAATGCGATTAGATAGAGTATACATTACATTGATTTAGCATATGAATCACGTATGAAGTGAACTCCGACGATGGGCGTTCGCCCGCTCCCCCCGCCGACGCCGACGGACTTTCTCAAGATAGCCATGAGCTTGGGCGGCCTTCCGCCCTGCCGCCGGCAGTCCGATTCCTACGGATCGACTGACACGGTGGTAGACTTTCCTGGAGCGGGAGGGACCGATGAAACGAATCTGTATTTTGCTCGTAGCATTCGCGACGCTGGGGGTCGCGGCCGACAAGAAGATAGTCGTCCGCGCGCTCTCAGGCGGCTTCGCGTACGACTCGGACGCCATCGAGCGATACAAGCAGGAAGCAGGCAATGACGCAGACGTGGTTGCCGCACGGACACCCGAGGCCTTCGAGAAGGAGCTAGTCGACGCGGACGGCATCATCGGCGGCATCAGCAAGGACCAGTTCGCCAAGGCGAAGAAGCTGAAGTGGGTTCAGTCGACCAGTGCGGGGGTCGAAGCCTATTCCTTCTGGCCCGAGTTCATGGAGAGCGACGTCGCACTCACCAACTGCAAGGTTGTGCAGGGACCCACGATCGGGGACCACGCCTTCGCGCTGCTGCTTTCAATGACTCGAGGCCTGCACTACTACCTCCCGAACCGCCGGGAATGGAAGTCGCGCTCTGACGCGCCCAAAGGCATGACCGAACTGCCGGGCATGACAGCTGTCGTGGTTGGCGTGGGGGGCATCGGGATGCAGATCGCGCAACGCGCCCACGGCTTCGGAATGAACGTGATCGGTGTCGACCCGAAAGACATCCCTGTCAACATCTTCGTGCCAACGATCGTGAAGCCGGATCAGCTCAACGATGTGTTGCCAAAAGCCGACGTCGTGTTCATCGCTACGCCGCTGACGCCGCAATCCGAGCGCATGATTGGGGAGGAGCAGTTCAACGCCATGAAGCGCGGAGCCTACTTTGTCGCGGTGTCCCGGGGCCGGCTCTATGACAAGGGCGCGTTGGTCAAGGCCATCGACAGCCAGAAACTGGCCGGTGCCGGCCTGGACGTTACCGACCCCGAGCCGCTTTCAGCGGATGACCCGCTGTGGCAGTTCGACAATGTCGTGATCACGCCCCATGTGGCGTCGCATGCCAAGGGATCAGATATTCGTCGCCTCGGGGTGATCGCAGGCAATATCGGGCGATTCGCCCGGGGCGAGCCACTGACTAACGTGGTGAACAAGGCGGTGGGATACTAGCCGCCACGCCACGGATCGGATCATCGCTGCTGTGCCGTCGCTGCGGCAGTCGGATAGCATAGGTGCCATGGCAGCACTGACAAGACGCGGGTTCCTCGGAGCCGTTGGCGGAGTTCTGGGCGCGGCAGGCCAGGCTGCTCTTCGGACCGGCAAGCCGAACATCGTCATCATTTACACCGATGACCAGGGAACGCTCGATGCCGGCTGCTACGGATCGGACGACATCCATACCCCCAACATCGACGCGCTCGCCGGGCGCGGCGTCCGTTTTACGCGGGCCTACGCGCATACCGTCTGCTGCCCATCGCGGTCGCAACTGCTGACCGGCCGCGTTCCGCAGCGGTCCGGCGTGACCAGCTGGCTCTCGAACAATCCCTTGGACGAGAACGGCCGCAACATGAGCGTTGACGAGGTGACGCTGGCAGAGGTGTTGCGAGACAGCGGCTACAGAACCGGTCTGACGGGCAAGTGGCATCTCGGGGCCAAGCCCGGCCACCAGCCGCTCGATCAGGGATTCGACGAGGCCTACGGGCATCTGGGCGGGTTCATCGACAACTACGCGCACGAGTTCATGCATTCGAACCAGAAACGGCCTCCGTTCCACGACCTGTACCGGAACGGAGAGGAGGTCCACGAGACGGGCCGGTATTTCCCGGACCTGGTGGTGCGGGAAGCCACCCGGTTCATCGTTGAGAACAAGGACCGACCCTTCTTCCTGTTTTGCGCTTTCAACGTGCCGCACTACCCGGAACAGTCCGACCCGAAGTTCGCCAAGATGTACGACAGCATGGCAATGCCGAGGCGGTCATACGCCTCGATGATCACCACCACGGACGATCGAATCGGGCAGGTGCTCCGGGCCTTGGATCTGTGGGGCCTGCGCGACAACACGCTGGTCGTGTTCATGAGTGACAACGGGCACTCGACCGAGCAGTTCGCGAACTGGGACCAGAATTACGGGGCGAACGGAGGCGGTGGCAACACAGGCAAGTGGCGCGGAGCCAAGGCCAGCATGTTCGAGGGTGGCGTGCGGGTACCCTCGATCATGAGCTTTCCGGGCTTGATTCCCGAGGGCGAGACCCGGGACCAGGCGATTTCCAATATGGATTTCTTCCCCACGATCCTCCAACTCTGCGGCATTGACCCGCCCGATTACGAGATCGACGGCAAGAGCCTCGGCCCGGTACTGGAGTCGGCGGACGCTCCCTCCCAACACGAGGTGTTCCACTGGATGTGGCAGGACCAATGGGCCGTGCTCGAAGGCGACTGGAAACTGATCGGCAACGGGCGCGACACCACCGGACTGGAGTCGAAGCACGCTCCTCGCAAAGAGATGGGCGACCTGTATCTTGCGAACCTGTCCGAAGACCGTCCCGAGTCGACCAACCATGCCGCCGACCGTCCGGAGGTTGTTGCACGGTTGAAGAAGGCGCATGACGACTGGCTTCGCCGCGTCACTCCCTGACCGTCCACGGCACGCCGTTCGACCGGAATTCCCGCTTCCGGGCAATCCTCATGGAGCAGGTTCGCCGGATCTGCCTTGGCAACGCCAATTCAGCCAGGAATGCTGTCGCGGCAACCGGTTACTCCGAGTAAGACAGCCTGGGATCTTCAACCTCCGCGAACGAAATCGAGAGCAACGACTTTCCCAGGCACGAGACTGAGCGGCAGTGCGAATGCCCGCGTTCCCTTGGCTGCGCTCGCGACAGGCGCGCGCCGCAGACTCGGCCGGGCGGTGCAGCGAGGTACGCACGGAAGGGGCACAATAGTGCCAATGCAGTTGATGCGGTGCTGGAATCGATTCCCTCGCGTGGCACTGGCGATCTTCGTCTTTGCCTCGATCCAGAGCTCCGCCCAGGTCCCCCTCATCAATGAGACTCTCCCGAGCGGTTCCACGGTCTCGCTGCGGTTGCTGTTCGGCCTGGACCGGTTCACACCCCAGCGGTGGGACGGATCGGTCAGCGTGTCTCCCGGCCAGGTGCTGCAACTGAGCGGCGTCCACTTCGAAGGCAGGGACCAGATCGTCAACCCAGGCGGCTGGCTCCTCACCAACCGCGTTACGCGCTACGCCGATTCCACCACCCAACGTGGCTACGACCCAGTCCACACCCGTCAGTTCGCCATGATCCCGAACGGGGTCGTAGCGACACTCGACGCGACCGACGCGTCGGTGATCCGGACGGAAACGGAACAGGGAACGTTTTCCTTCCCCCTAGGCGGACTCGAGTTCGGCCGTCCCCTGCAATTCCTCGATGGGCTCGCTGGGGCCGAACGCATCCCGACAACGACAGACCTCACCCGAGGGGACACATTCAACGACTACCCTGACCTGGCAGCCGACCCCGCCGGAGGGGTCTGGGTCTCCTGGATTTCGTACCAGGACGAACGGGACTCGGTGTGGCTGGCGCGGCACGACGGCCAAGCCTGGGACGAGCCGATCCAGGTCTCGCCCGACCGCTACGTCGACAATTTCCGAACTGAGGTCGCGGTCGATCGGGACGGCAGCGTCGTAGTCGTTTGGTCCGGCAAGTCTCCCGCCGGTGCCTGGGGCTTGTTCGCACGGGAGCTGACGGCCGACGGGCTAGCGGAGGTCGAGAGCTTGGCGAGCACCGGCGAGAACATCTATCACCGGGCGGCCGCCGACAGCCGAGGCAATGTCCATGTCGCATGGCAGGGATTCAGGGACCGGACTTCACGCATCCTGCATGCCGTATGGGATGGTTCCTCGTGGTCGCCGGAGACGATTGTGTCCGAACCGGCCCACGATGACAGCTGGGCCCCGGACGTAGCCGCCGATTCGAAGGGTAACGTCTGGGTCGGCTGGGACGGTTACGGCGCGGGCGACTTCAACATCTACGTGCGGAGACTCCGACCGAACGGGCGGTGGGACGCGCCTCGCCAGATCACCCGGTCCGACGGGTTCGACGCCAACGTGTCCCTTGCTTGCGACGCCTCGGACGGACTCTGGATTGCGTGGGACCGCGGAGAAGCCAATTGGGGCAAGGACTGGAGCAGCCAGCGCTTCCGACCGGGCGGCGGAGCAGGCCTGTACCGGTTGCGATCCGTCAAGGTCGCCGTGCTCGAGGGAAGCCGGCTGAGGGAAGCTCCCGAGGTAATGGAGGCCATCCCGGCAGGATCAAGGGACTACGTCCAGCAGGCCCGCCTGGCCGTCGATTCCGAGGGCCATGTGTGGGCAATGATGCGGTCGCTGACGAGTGTGACGAGCCGGGTCAACAACAACTGGGGCGCGGGCGGAATTTGGGAAATGCTGCTCACCCGCCTCGACGGAAACGGCTGGCTGCCCGCAACCAAACTGCACGCGACGAACGGCCGAAACGACATGTGGGCCTCGAGCGCTCTCGATACCAGGGGGCAGCTTTGGTTCGCGTGGTCCCGCGACGCACGGCCATTCGGCTCGCCGAGGCAATCAGTCAACCGCGGCTCCCCATCGGCTCAAACCACGCACGTCTCCTATACCGTTATCGACCCCTCCCACGCAGCCTGGAAGGCGGCCGGCAACGTGTCACTGTCAGAGTTCCGAGAGGCTCCCTCGACCTCTGTGCCTGTACACCCCAATGAAGAGGAGGACACCGCGGCAATCCGCGCCTACCGCTACAAGGCGGGAAGCAAGAGCTATCGGATCCTGCGCGGGGACCTGCACCGGCACACGGACATTTCGGCTGACGGCATCGGCGAGGGCGGGCTGATCGACTTCTACCGCTACGCAATCACCGCGGGCCAGTTTGACTTCATGATGGTCGGGGACCACCAGTACGGGGGAGACAACGTGCCAGGAGTCGAATACAACTGGTGGCGGACGGAGAAGTCGGAGGATGTCTTCCGCGTCGACGGACGGTTCTGGCCGCTATTCGGAACCGAGCGCAGCCTACCCTACCCCAACGGACACCGCAATACGGTCTTCGCGCATCGAGGGGTTCGGTGGATGCCGATCCAGGCGGGCGAGCGGAACGGATCCATCAACACGGGCGATGTCCTGTTCCCGTACTTGCGCCGCAACGGCGGGATATCGACGCCCCATACCTCTGGGTCGGACCAAGGCACGGACTGGCGCGAGAGCGATCCGCAAGTCGAACCGATTGTCGAGATCTACCAGAGCCTGCATGCGTCCTACGAATACCCCGGCGCTCCGAGAGCCGAAACCCGAGACAGGCGCTACTACCATCACGGGGAAGCCTGGAGGCCGGCTGGCTTCGTATGGGAGGCCTGGGCCAAGGGGATCAAGATCGGAGTGCAGGCCAGCTCAGACCATGTCGGCACCCATGACTCGTATGCTTGCGTCCTGGTACCGGCAGACGGACCGCCGACAAGGCAAGCCCTGATCGATGCGATGAAGCAGCGCCACACGTACGCTGCCACAGACAACATCATCGTCGACATGCGGATCGACGACCACATCATGGGCGATGCCTTCGAGACATCGGAGCAGCCGGTCGTGAGTGCCAAGGCGATCGGCACAGTCCCGATCGAACGCATCGTGCTCGTCAAGAACAACGAGATCGTCTACACAATCGAGCCGGGCACCAAGGAAGCCGCGTTCGACTACCGGGACGATTCGGCCGAGCATGGCGAGAGTTACTACTACATCCGCGTCGAGCAATCGGACGGATCGCTCGCTTGGGGGAGCCCGATCTGGGTCTCCTACCGATAGAGGTCGCTAGACGCTCCCGGCCGTTGCGTCGAGGGGGATTCCGGTCCACAGCCGCGGAAGCGGCGATTCCGGATGTTCAAGCGCGGCGCTGGCCCGTTCCAGGTCAAGCCGGTCTTACGCCTCGCGCAATGCCGCAGTCGGCGCGACCCGGGACGCGCGGAGGACCGGAACGTAGCAGGCGCAGAGCGCCACCAGCGTCATGGATCCAGCAGCGACTAGGTACGTGACCGGGTCCGCCACTCCAACGCCGAAGAGCATGCCCTGGAGAAGCCGGGCCAGAACATAGGCGCAGGCGATTCCCACCGCGAGCCCGAAGGCGACGGGATACATCCCTTCGAAAACAAGGCCCCTGCGAACCCGCTCGACGGAAGCCCCTAAGACGCATCGAATCCCCACCTCACGCGTTCTGCGAGAGGCTGACTCGGCAGCGACGCTGTAGACACCTAGACTGGCCAATGCAAATGCGACAAGCGAGAACAGCCCAAGCAGCGTCGAAATGAACAAGCGCGAAGCGACAGAGCGATCGATGAGATTCCGGGCTGGCTCGAAGGCGGCAACGGGAACTTCGGGATCGACATTCCAAACGGTCTCTCGGACGGAGTCGGCGAGACCGGCGGGATCATGCGCCGATCGCAAGGCCAGCCACATGCTGTCCGGCGCGGAGTCGTACCAGTGCGGCTGGTAAACGACCAACGAACCACCTGCCTCCAAGGACTCCACAGGAATGTCGCCGGATACCCCCACAACGGTCAGCGGTTCTCCTTGGCGGCCTGTCAGCTGGCGTCCGAGAGGATCCCTTCCGGGCCACAGGGCATGGGCGACGCTCTCGCTGACGATCACAGGAGTCGGACTCGGGTCGGAATCCCGAAAGACCCGGCCATTAAGGATAGGGATTCCCAGGGCTGCGAAGTAGTTTGGGCTAGCCCACCGGAAATTCGCGAAGGGACGGCCTGCTCCCGGGCGCTCGGCCTCCCCGACCGCAGATATGTCGCTTACGTTTCGAAAGCCGCCCAAGGGAGGATTAGAAACGACGCCTGCCGAGAGCACGCCTGGAAGCGCTTCGATTCCCCGCAGCATCTCGTTGAAGGCGTTCGCCCGGCCGCGTGCGCCTCCATATTTCTGACCGGATACCGAAACCTCGGTGATCGCCGCCCCTTCGACCTTCAGGCCAGGATCTTGGTCGAGTACGTTCCGGAGACTCTGGACAAGCAGGCCGGAAACGACGACAAGGATCACGCTGAGAGCAACCTGACCCGCCATGAACGCCTTGGCAGCGCGTCTGGCAGCGCGCGGTGGAGTTCCGCCCCGTTCCGACGAGCTGAGTGCCCGATGCGGAGACAGCCTTGCTACGTACAGGGCGGGAATCCCGGAGAAGAGGCATAGAGACAAGATGCTTGCAGCTGCTGCGAAGAGGACCACGGCGGGATCTAGGGAGACCGAGTGCAGGAGGGGCAGATCTGTGGCGCGCCAATTCTGAAGCGCCACGGTCAAGCAGGCGGCTAGGGCAAGGCCGGCCCCACCGCCCTTGATGCACAGCACGAGGCCTTCCAGCAGGAATTGAGCGACCAAGACTCCAGGGGCGGCTCCAACCGCCGCGCGCAGCGCGATATCTCCCGTGCGACTGCGCACGCGATCCGAGGCGAGGTTGGCGAGGTTGAGGCATCCGATCAACAAGACCAATCCAACCGCGGCGAACGACAGGAGCAAAGGCAGCCGGCTGCGGCCAACCATCGCCGAGTGCAGCGGGCGGACGATTGAGTACAAGTCAAACGGTTCGTCCCAAGCCGCGGCGATTCCCGAGCACACGGTGTCAAGTTCGGCCTTCGCCCGAGAGGCTTCCACACCGCTCCTGAGCCGACCGATTGCCCAATAGTTGAAGTTCCCCTCGTCGTTCCGGTTCCTGAGTTCGAAGGGCCGTAGAATCTCGATGTTCATGGAAAGCCCCAAAGCCGGCAAGGCCGCAGACGTGTCGGGAAACCTGAAGCCGTCCGGCAGGACGCCGACGACGTTGTAGGCGTGATCGTCTAGCACGACCTTGCGCTCCAGCACGTCTGGCGCAGAACCGAATCGGTCGCGCCAAAAGCCGCTGCTGATCAGGACGGAGTGCCCCTTGCCTGGTTCGCCCTCATGGTCCAGGAAATCTCGCCCTAGTTGCGGAGCAACCCCGAGGGTGCTGAGAAACGATGGCCAGACCTGCGCGACGCCGACCCTGGCGGGGCGGCTGGCCCCGGCATCCGACAGCGTCTGTTCCGCCGACCAGTACAGAGTCATGTCGGAGAAGCTCGAGGCGCGTTCGCGCCATTCCACGAAATGCACCGCGTTGACTGGCAAGAACGGCGAGCCGACGGCGCCGGCGAGCTGCGGCACGAACTCGAACAAGAGCACCAACCGATCGGGCTGCCGATATGGCAGCGGGCGCAGCAAGATTCCGTGGATCATGGCATAGACAGCGGTTACTCCGCCGATGGCCAGCGCCAACGTGGCGATCACGGCCAGGCAATACCGCGGGGATCGCTGCAGGCTACGAACCGCGAGATGGAGATGCGTCAACACCGGTCGGTCTCCATGCAAGACTACCCGCGGTCATTCTAGAAGGCGAATCAGGGGCGGGACGAAGCGGCAGCACCGGTGACGAGTTCCTCGTCCATACGCAGGAAGGGGTCCATGGGAGAACGCAGACGACGTCCGGGAACTGTGCTCCGCGCTCTACCTCCGACGGACATGGTAGTGTGAAGCGGCGCCGACCGGTATGTGCCACTGGTGACGGAGGCGAGGATTCCTATATGCCGACGCTAACCCGCCGGGCGATGCTTGCCCAGTTGGCCACGCTTGGATGCGGGCACACCCCCCAGGAACCTGGCCGCGACGAATCGTCGCCGTCCCCATGGAAACTCGCTATCGGGCTGAATGGATTCGGATCGTCCGAGACCCACCACGGCAAGCGGTATGTCTACGACGAGATCCTGGAGTTCGCCCGCGACGAGGGATTCGACGGGATTGAACTGTGGGGCAACTGGCGCGGCGGATACCCTGATCCCGAAGACGATCCCGCGATTCGGTCGCAACGGGGAAAAATCGAGTCGTACGGGCTCCAAGTGTTCTCGATCCAAGCCGGCGTTCGCGGCGTGAACCCCGTCTCGGACGAAGCGTCCGAGCGTAGCGAGTACACAGACCGTCTCAAGAGCCAGGTCGACCTCGCAGTCAAGTTCGGTTGCGACGCGATGGGTCTTTGGTCGGCGGGACGGGTGCCCGAGCGACTCGCCGAGGACCAGCTGATCGAGCGGTTCGCCGACGTCGTCCGGCCCGTCGTCAGCTACGCGGACGAGCGTGGAATCCTGCTTGCGATCGAGGGGGAACCTCCGCTCCTCATCAATTCGGTCGAGCGCTACCGCAAGCTCTTCGCCGCGGTCGGAATGGACGAGTTCAAGGCGATCTTCGACCCCTCGCATTTCGACGTGCTGAACGGGTCGCAGGGCCGCCCAGAGGACCTGCTGCTGGAGCTAGGCGTGGACCGAATCGGCTATGTCCAGTTCTGCGACGGAGATTCCACGCTGCGCCCGTTCCCGAACGGTCGCGCCGGGACGTCCCGGCACCTGCCCTGCGGGGAAGGCCTCTACGACATTCCCAAACTCTGCTCGATCCTCCATGAAGGTGGCTTCCAAGAGTGGTTTCAGATGGACAGCTGGGGTACCGAGGACGCCTACCGGGCTTCCAGGTCCTGCAAGGACTCGGTGGTGGGCTATCTCCGGAGCGTGGGCGCCTCGACATGACCGCAAAGAACGATTGGGCTCAGGCTGGCACGCGGTCAACCGACAGTCGGCGCCACTCGGACCCAACCTTATCCGATGCTTCGCACTCGATCCGGCTGTAGATGATGAATGGTAGGCCCGAGCGGACTCGAACCGCTGACCTCTACCGTGTCAAGGTAGCGCTCTAACCTGCTGAGCTACGGGCCTGTGCAGCGGTCAACCCGGCAAGCCGGGCAAAGTAATAGGCAGCGGTCAAGGGTCGAAACTCCCGTCGCCTTAGCTAAGCTGGATCATAGCACGCCCTAGGCTTTCAGCCAGCGGTCGGATGATCGTTGCTGCCAGGGACTGGGAAATTGATCGGGCCGCCCACGCACCGGAGGAACAATGCAACAAGATAAGCACCTCAGCCAACGAGGCCTCACACGGATCCTGTGGATCTTTCTCGCGTTGACTGGCCTGGCGACGGCCGAAACCATCCCTCCCGACGGGGAAACGGCGTTGGCCGCACTGAACGAGTCGCCTCGCCACGGCGAATGGATCGATATCACGGAGGGACGGTCCGACGCCAGCCGCTGGGGAGACACCATCCGCGCCTGGGTCGTCTACCCCGAGCGGGCGACCCGCGCACCGGTAGTTGTTGTCATTCACGAAATCTTCGGCCTGACGGACTGGATTCGAGCGGTAGCCGACCAGCTGGCAGCCGAGGGATTCATTGCGATCGCTCCCGACCTGCTCTCGGGACACGGCCCGGATGGCAGCGGCACCCCTCCGGACCGCCAGGAAGCCGTCGCGCTCGTGCGGTCCCTCCGCGTGGAAGACGTGACGCGCCGACTGACTGCAGTCGCGCGCCACGGGCTTTCCCTGCCTTCGGCAAGCGGTCGATTCGGCGCTGTCGGCTTCTGCTGGGGAGGCAGCACGAGCTTCAACTTCGCCGCCAACGAGAAAGACCTGGATGCCGCAGTCGTGTACTACGGCAGTTCTCCCTCGAGCAGTCTGTTGAGCAGGGTCCAAGCGCCCGTGCTCGGTCTTTACGGCGGTGACGACGCCCGCGTGAACGCGACGATCCCGGATGCAGTGCGCTCCATGCGGCAGATGGGCAAGGCCTACGAACCCCATCAGTTCGAAGGAGCCGGACATGGCTTCCTGCGTCAGCAGTCAGGACGAGAAGGGGCGAATCTGGCCGCTACACGCGAGGCTTGGCCCAAGACGATCTCGTTCTTCCGTGAACATCTCGAGCGATAGTCGGCCAGGACAATTGGACTCGCCCGCTCGACCGGCCTGCCCAGAGGGCCATACACCTAACGGCCATCGTCGATATCACGCCTGTGGATTGACGGCAAGAGCCTCTTACGGAATTCGCCATGGCGGCCGTCAGCGATTCCGCAATCACCAGCCGGGCCCTGGACGCGAGCCCGCTAGTGCCCGGCGTGGCATTACAACAGACCCATCCAACGGTGGCGGACTGAGAAATGCAGCCGGCGCGGATATGCACCAGCCTCCCGGGCTCGCTATGATGCGTTCGGAATCCCTTGAAATGATCCGGTTCAGCCTGGCCTTGATTCTCTCGACGACGTTGAGCGTCGTGGCAGCTCAGTCCCCGCCGTGCCCGGCCGATGCTTTCCTCGATGTGTCTGACGCGCCGGGAGCGGGCCCAGCGTACCCGAAGGCCAGAGTCGAGGCGAATTGCCAAGGAGACGAGATGGTGGTGCGTTCAAATGGCATCCCCCACTACGAGTTCGTGCAGATCACTCCGAATCCGCTGAAGGAACAGGACTACGAGTTCCGGATCCCCGCCAAGCCGGCGCTGGCGAGCGAGCCCACGCCGATCTCACTGCTGGGCAGCATCGGGCTCGCGGTCAACGGCGTCGTCATCTACGGCCCGAACGAGGGCCCTGTTCCGGAGGAAGAGCAGTTCGGCGATCCAATCTTCAACTCGATTCTGGACACCTGCATGGGGCACACCGCGATGGAATACCACTACCACGCGTTGGTGCAGAAGTGCTTGAGCGCAGGGATCCGGGACGGCGAGCCGTCTCCGATCCTGGGATTCGGCTTCGACGGGTTCCCGATCCGCGGTCCGTGGGGCTGCGCCGACGAGGAATGCACCGCGGTCATCCGCTACCGCAGCAGTTGGGAACAAGTCCGCGAGCCGCACCAAGACTCATGGGACGCATACGACTATGTCGAAAAGGAGGGCGCCGAGTATCTCGACGCCTGCAACGGGCACACCGGACCAGCAGGGGACTACCACTACCACGCAACCGAGAGCTGGCCCTATATTCTGGGGTGCTTCTCCGGCACCGCAGTCGGGCCCAACCGCGGACCCCGTCCTCCGGCGGTGAGTCAGGCCAGGCCGAGCCCGCGCGGCCCGGCGCAAGGGGCAAGAGACCGGGCCGCGCCGCCGGGACCTGGGCGCCGAGGTCCACGGGCCGGGCCGGGCCGGCCGACGGCAGGTGAGGTCGAGGCAGCGGCGCAGGAACTGGGCAAGGATGCAGCGGCGGTTGCCAAGGCGCTCAGGGCCGACCCAGGCAATATCAAGCCAAGCAACCTGGCAGCCTCGGCTCGCACCCTGGCAGTGGAGCCTGCTCGGCTCATGGAGGCGCTCGGAAGGCCGGACAGACCGCGACGTCCCCGCCAGAACCAAGCTCCACCGGGCGAGCCGGAGTGTTTCTTCCGGTGCGGCCAAAGTGACGAGGATGCGGTCGGCTGCACGCTGACGCCCGATCACAAGGTCCTCTGCTTCCGTCCTTGCGACGACAACAAGTGCGGCTAGCTCGAATGCGGGCGTTTCGCCCGCCGTTGCTGGCGCTGGCGCTGGTGGCGGCGATCGCGGCATGGCCGCAAGACTCCCCGCTGCCGGCGGTTGACCATTCCCAACACCCGGTGATCGACGTTCCGGCAGGTGAACCGGTCCCCGCGATGGAGGTCCGGCTTGTGCCGGACCGGATGGACGGGTTCAACATCGTCCTGACGACCCAGAACTTCCGATTCACGCCCCAGGACGTCGGTGGCCCGGCCGTTCCCAACGAAGGACATGCGCACCTCTATGTCAACGGCGAGAAGGCCGCTCGCCTGTATTCGCCGTGGCACCACATCCCTGCCAAACTCCTGCGCGAGGGGATCAATCGCCTCGAAATCGAGTTCAGCGCCAACGACCATTCCGTATGGGGAGTGTCCGGCGATCCGATTGGAGCCGACGTCCTGATCGACACGCGCGACAGCGACGGCGACCCGATTGTCCGCGAGGAAGTCCGCTACACGCTCGGCTGGGACTGGGAACGTGCCAAGCGTTCCGAGGGTGGCGGATGGGAAGTCCAGACGGACCTCGGATACCTAGTCCACGTCACATCCGGCCGGCTCGTGACCCGCAACTTGGAACTGGTGCCTTGCCACGCGCTGCCCCCGGAACCCCCGAACGCGGCCTGGCTGAGGTGGATCAAGCCGCAACCAGTCCTCGCCGGGCACAGCAGCATGGTGCCGAACGAATCGAAGATCTCAAGGTCGTACGAAGAGGACCTTGCCAATCCTGGGACGACATTCATCGAGAGCCGCATCGTCACCGATCCGGAGTATTGCAAGGCCCACTACCTCATCGCGCGGCCAACTGGATCGGGCCCGGGAACGCCTGCGCTGGAAGTTTCGGGCACATGGAAGCGAACGGGAGCGTCAGGCGAGACTGCGTTTCGAATTCGATCGTCGGCAGCCTACGGGCAGTTCCTCGACCTCTCGTCGGCTACCGGTGACCGGCTAGTTCGTCGCGCAATCGTCGGAGGCATCAACATGACCTTGCAACGCTCGCTCGGATCCATGTTTGACGGGTTTGACTTCAAGTCCGCACCACCCGGTGCGTCCGATAGCCGACTCGTCCGGAGGCTCGTGGCAGGAACGGTAGCCTTGGTCGAAGACGGCTGAGCGATGGCTTGATCGAGGCACGGTTCAATGGGCATTTCGCACGCCGGTAACTGATCTGCAAGACTGCGAGGCGCGTCGCGATCCGCCGGCCCGAAGCAGCGGCGGATCATCGCGCCGAAACGGCATCTGTTACCCGAGAGCGCAGCGTTCAGCTGTCTTGGTGACAAATCTAGGTAAATCATTGGTCGAATGGCATTTCGAATCGTGCTTCGATTGTCCTACCAGCGCTCCACTGCTAGACTCTGGTTGCGGATGCGAGAGCTTCTGTTGGTGGGACTGCTGCTGGCGGCGATTCCGATTGCCGGACAGACATCTGCAGAGGTGGTGGAAGATCCCGGACTGATCATCACCTCCGAGTCCAGCCTTGTGATCGTGCCGTTGCATGTGTACAAGGGCAAGAAGTCTGTCGGGGGGCTCGGCAAGGAAGCATTCGAATTGCTCGAGAACGGAGTGGCAAAGGACATTGCGTTTGTCGAAGGCCCCGGGAGCGGCCAATGGCATTCGGTAGCCTGTTGCGCGGGTGGAAGCCCCGAGCGAGTAATGTAAGTTGCGGATTCCAAGGATGTTGACATCCCGGCAAACTTTTTCCGCGCAAGGGCTTGACTTTTTCGCCCGAATCTGCCAGCTTAGTTTCGGATGACTCCTAGCCCCGCCATCGACCCCCGCATCCAGAACCTGAAATCGACCACCTTCCTCGGCAAGCGCCTCACCCGCCGCCAGATCGCCGACATCCAGGAAACCGTCGGCCGCTTCCCCCAACTCAGCCGCGCCGAACTCGGCCACACCATCTGCGAGCATCTCGGCTGGCACGCGCCCAACGGCAACAACAGCATCCAGCTGGCCCTCCGCGTGCTCGAGACCCTCGAGCAACTCGAGATCCTCACCCTGCCACCCAAGCGGCACCGCGGGCGCGGCCCGCAGAGGCCCGTCGGGACTGCGGCCCGCTCGGATCCCCAGCCGCCGGTTGCGGAGCCGCTGGCTGCGCTGCGGCCGCTGCGGCTGGAACTGGCCGAGAACCCGGAAACGGTCGCGGAGTGGAACGAGTGGGTCCAGCGCCACCACTACCTCGGCTACCGCCAGCCATTCGGCGCGCACCTGCGCTATTTCCTGCGCGACTGCCAGGGGCGCCTGCTGGGCTGCCTGCTGTTCGACTTCGCGGCCCGCGACCTGGCCTGCCGGGACCGGCGCATCGGCTGGCAGGGCCAAGCGCACCGCAAGCACCTGCGGCTGGTGGTGCGGAACTCGAGATTCTTGCTGTTTCCCTGGGTGCAGGTAAAGAATCTGGCCTCGCATGCGCTGGGGCTGGCGCTGCGGCAGCTGCCCGGGGACTGGCGGCGGAAGCATGGCTACCGGCCGGCGTTGGTCGAATCGTATGTGGACCCGGAGCGGCACCGGGGGACCTGCTACCAGGCGTCGAATTGGGAGCGGGTGGGGCAGACGCGCGGCCGCAAGGCGAAGGGCGACCAGCCGGCCAAATCGCCGAAGGACGTGTACATCCACCCGCTGCGGCCGGACTGGCAGCGGGTGCTGGCCGGGGGCCCGGCGGGCGTGTCCCGGCCGCGTCCGGCGCAGCCGCAGCCACGGTCGCAACCGGACGAGCGCTTCACTGCCCTGTGGCAGGAGATCCTGGCGGCGGTGGTGCCGGTGGCGCACGAGCACGACGCGGCCTGGATGCAGCGGCAGCGGGTGCTCAACACCCTGCTGGTGGTGCTGTTCGTCTTCCGCCTGGTATTCGCGCCCAAGCGCCAGGGATATGCCCTGACCTTGCGCGATCTGTGGGCGCAGTGCCGTGCTCTGGACATCCCCCTGCCCAAGCCCGAACCCGTCTCGCAGGCCGCGATGCACGCTGCCCGCCGCAAGGTCCATGACGAAGTGTTCTTCCGCATCCACCGCGAGATCCTGCGCCACGCACCCCCCGACGAGCCCCGCACGCTGTGGTACGGCCACCGCACCTTCGCCGTCGACGGCTCCAAGCTCAACCTGCCGCAACCCCTGCTCGAGAACGGCTACCGCCGCCCCTCCGACGGCGCGCACTACCCCCAGGGCCTGCTCAGCTGCCTGTTCCGTCTGCGCTCCCGCCTGCCGGTCGACTTCGAACTCGCCCCCCACGGCGACGAGCGCCGCCTGGCCCTGGCCCACTTGCCCGCCCTCGCCCCCTCCGATGTCGTCGTCTACGACCGCGGCTACTACTGCTTCCGCCTGCTGCACACCCACCGCGACCGCGGCCTGCACGCCGTCTTCCGCCTCAAGTCCAACGCCAACTCGGTCTGCGAGCAGTTCCGCCGCTCCGGCCGCCGCGACGGCATCGTCACCATCGCGCCCTCCGACACGGCCCGCGAGCAACAGCCCGAGACCGGCTGGCGGCCCTGCCGCGTCCGCCTGGTCCGCTACACCGCCGGCGACACCGACTACCTGCTGGCCACCACCCTGCTCGACAGCCGCCGCTACCCCGTCCGCGCCCTCGCGGACCTCTACCATGCGCGCTGGGGCGTGGAAGAACTGTACAAGATCAGCAAACAATACCTGCAAGTCGAGCGCTTCCACGGCCAGAGCGAGCGCCTGGTCCGCCAGGAGCTCAGCGCCCATTTCAGCCTGATCGCGATGACCCGCCTGTTCACCAACCAGTCCGAGGCCGGCTTCCGCTCCGAGGCGGGCAAGCAGCCCCAGCAGGCGAACTTCCGCAACGGACTGCGCACCGTCGGCCGCCACCTGGAGGGCCTGCTCCTGACCTACGCGACCACGCTCAGCGAGACGGTCTCCACCATCCTTGCCAGCATCGCCGGCTGCCGCCAGCGGAAGCGTCCGAACCGCTCCTATCCGCGCGTCTCGCACAAGCCCGTCAACAAATGGAGGTCCCGCAAGTCCGCTCCGGCCCCGCTCTCAGCCTGACGCCTCGAAAATCCCGTGCTTCAGCGCCGGAAATCCCCATTCCCCCTTAACCGAACGCCATTATTCCTTAAACGAATGCCATTGCGGGAGCGGCCGAACCGTTCCCGTCGAGATCATCTTGCTCATGGACATCAGCCACAGCGTGATGAAACCCGGGCTGCTCGCGATCCACGCGATTCGCAACACCTTTCTCAAGGGAGGCCTGCGGGAAGACGTCAATATTTCGGTCTACGGATTCGCGGGCAAGCTCACGCGCTTCACTGGACCGACTCGGAACACCACCAGAATCGAGAATGCGTTCAAAATGGCATACGCTGCCGAGGATGGTCAGACCCGCGTGTTCGAGGCGATGATCGAAACCTTGCGCGACGGGACGAACCGAGGTGGAAGCGCCTCCAGAATGCTGGTCGTGTTTTCGGACGGCCTGAGCACAACGCAGCTCGACCCGGTCTGGGTAGCGCGGGCGGCGAATCTTCTCGGAGTCCCCATCTATCCAGTGGTGCTCGGCCACAGGACGGCCGGAAATAGCCAGGGGCGCAAGAACGCCAACATCCAAAGCCAGCTGAGCACGGGCAGGCGCGGCAAAACCCGCACGAAAACACAGGACGACTTCATCAATCCTCGGAGGCGCAACAACGGGACTGGCAAGCCGACGGTCGGCAATAAAAACTCGCAAAATCGCTCATCGCGACTAAAGGACAGAGAGCTCAGTCAATTGAAATTCGCGGATCTCGGACAGCAGACCGGCGGTCGAAGCTTCGACCTCAAGATCCCCAGCGGCATGGCGATTCGGAGCATCCTGGAAGCTATCTCAACCCTAGCACAGTCCGAGTACATCGTGGGCTACTATCCGAGCAGTCTGGGCGGCGAGCCAACCGAGCGCGAGATCGAGGTGCGATTGAATGCGAAGGGCAACGGCAAGCTGTATGGCGGAAGACGGACGATCGTTCACTGAGGGGGTGTGAATTCCGAGATCGGAATTCAGTCACGATCACAGAATCCGGAACGACGAGATCTCCGGGCGTATAGCGGGAACGCGGCGGCAGCCAACGCGCGCGGCCTGCCTGCACGGGATATCCACGCTCTCGTGCGTGGCAAGGCATGCTTGGCCCGGTTTGGTCGACACTCCGGGCTTGGTGCAGGGGACCGAACATGCAGGTCTCGGGTCTCAGCAGCGCTGTAACGAACGAGACTGGGATCACTACAAAGACACTGGCTTGACATGTATTTGACTGGCATGACGGTTGATTCGCTGCTAGACTCTGACTGCCCATGTACGCGTGGCTATTAGCAGGGCTCTTGCTGGCAGCGATACCGGCCGCCGGCCAGACCTCGGATGGGGTGGAGGAAGATCCCGGACTCATCATTACCACCGAGTCCAGCTTGGTGATCGTGCCGCTGCATGTGTACAAGGGCAAGAAACCGGTCGAAGGCCTCGGTAAGGAAGCGTTCGAACTGCTAGAGAACGGTGCAGTTCAGAACATTGCGTTTGCGGAGGGTCCCGGGAGCGGCCGAACTGTTCCCGTCGAGATCATCTTGCTCATGGACATCAGCCACAGCGTGATGAAACCCGGGCTGCTCACGATCCAAGCGATTCGCAATACCTTTCTCAAGGGAGGGCTCAGGGACGACGTCAATATTTCGGTCTACGGATTCGCGGCCAAGCTCACGCGCTTTACGGGACCGACTCGGAACACCGCCAGAATCGAGAATGCGTTCAAAATGGCGTACGCTGCCGAGGATGGTCATACCCGCGTGTTCGAGGCGATGATCCAAGCCATGCGCGACGCGACGAGCCAGGGAAGCAATGCGTCCAGGATGCTGGTGGTGTTCTCGGACGGGCTGAGCACAACGCAGCTTGAGCCAGTGTGGGTCGCTCGCGCGGCAAATCTGCTCGGGATGCCCATCTATCCGGTGGTGCTGGGGCACAAGGTGCCCGGGAACCAACAGCGCAAAGTGAACCTGAACAACATCGGCCGGTTGCAAACCAAGGATAGCGGCAACGTACGCAAGAAAGACCAAACGATCAACTTCGATCCACGGAAGAACGGACGCTACACTCCACCGGCACCAACCGGTGGCAACAACCAAGGCGGGGCAGGCAACACGCAACGCGCGGCACGAGCAAGAGATCGAGAAACCAGTCAGTTGAAGTTCGCGGAACTCGGGGAGCAGACCGGCGGCCGAAGCTTCGACCTGAAGACCCCTAGCGGTATCGCAATCCGGAGCATCCTGTCATCGATTTCAACTCTGACCCAATCCGAGTACATCGTGGGCTACTATCCAAGCAGTCTGGGCGATGAGCCTAGCGAGCGCAATATCGAGGTCCGGCTGAAAGCCAAGGGCGTCGGTAAGCTCTACGGTGGACGAAGGACCCTCGTTCACTAGCAGAGCGAGCATCCCGAGATTGGAGTTCGGTCTCGATCCCGGCAACTGGAGCGACGAACGCTCCGGGCAGGTCGGATCTTCAAGCGGCCGGCACACGCACATCGACGCTCCATGGGGACTATACCGGGCATCCACTTCCCAGACTGCCTGGAAGGCACCTCGCGGGGGCTCGTCTATTGCGCGACACTTGGTCTGCTGTTAAGCTCTACTTGCTATGCGTATTCTGCTCTTGGTGGGAATATTGCTGGCGGCACTGCCGGCCATCGCGCAATCGCCCGAGAGCGCGGTCGAAGACCCGGGCCTGATCATCACGACCGAGTCGAATCTTGTGATCGTGCCTTTGCATGTGTACAAGAACAGGAAGTCTGTCGACGGTCTGGGCGAGGAATCGTTCGAACTGCTTGAGGACGGGGTGGTCCAGAAGATCGCGTTCGTGGATGGCCCGAGCGCAGATCCAAGCGAAGCACGATCCGTGCCCACCGAGATCATCTTGCTGCTCGATGTCAGTCACAGCGTGATGAAGCCCGGGTTGCTCGACATTCGCGCGGTCCGTGACAGCTTCATCGATGGGATGCGGGACAACGTCTCGATCTCGGTCTACGGATTCGCGCACAAGCTCATGCGCTTCACCGGCCCAACCCGCGACGTCGCCAAGCTTCAGGGCGCGCTCGAGATGGCATTCGATTCCGCGGACGGCCATACCAGGGTGTTCGAGGCGATCATGCAGACGCTGCGCGACGCGGCGAACCGCGGAGGCAACACCTCCAGAATTCTGGTTGTCTTCTCGGACGGGCTGAGCACGACGAACCTCGACACAGACTTGCCCGCCCGCTCGGCACAGGCCTTCGGAATACCCATCTATCCCGTCGTGCTGGGCCACAAAGAGCTTACCCAAATCGGGTCGGGTCATCGAGGGGTCGACAGCTTCTACCGGCGACAGAACAGCAGGGAAGCTTGGGACCAGACAGACAATCGGGTCGTGAGCCCCGAAGCTCGATTGCGAGATCGTGAACTTAGCCAGAAGGTGTTCGCCGACCTTGGTGTGCGAACCGGAGGCCAGAGCTTCGACTTCAAGAATCCCAACAGCAAGGCGACGCGCGCGCTCCTGCAGTCTCTCGCAAAGATGGCCAAAAGCGAGTATGTCGTGGGATACTACCCGCGCCAAGCTGGCGACCAACCGACCGCGCGTCGGGTCGAGGTGCGCCTGAAGGCCGAGGGCGCCGGCAAGTTATACGGGGGCAAGCGCGTCGTCATTCACTGACTGCGCGCCCGGCCGGCCGGGCTAAGTCAAGCTCGAAGGCCTCCGCTTCCTCGCTTGCCGGCGCTAGAGCGGGGGCTCGGTCACGCCGTACATCTTCCGCAGGCGCCTGAGCTCTGCCATCAATTCGGCAGTGACCTGCCTCACGGCAGGTCGCCCGTAGACGCTCTCCGTTTCCTCCGGGTTGCGATCCAAGTCGTACAGTTCCCATTCGTCGCTCTCGTAGAAGCGAATCAGCTTGTAGCGATCCGTGCGCACTCCTTCGTGCGCCGGCACACCATGGGCCACCTGGCTCTCGTAGTAGTGGTAGTAGAAGGACTTGCGCCAGTTCCTGGGAGTCTCGCCCTTCAGCAGCGGCACGAGGCTTCGCCCCTGCATTTCAGGGGGCGCCTCGACGCCAGCAATCTCCAGGAAGGTCTGCGCGTAGTCGAGGTTGGAAACCAGGTCGCTGTTTGCCAAACCGCGCCCGACGACTCCCGGCCACCGCACCAGCAACGGGGTCCGCAGCGACTCGCGGTACATCCAGCGCTTGTCGAACCAGCCGTGCTCCCCGAGGTAGAACCCTTGGTCCGAACTGTAGATGACGACTGTGTTGTCGGCAAGTCCCGTCTCGTCGAGATACCGTAGCAGCCGCCCGACATTGTCATCCACCGAGGCGATGCAGCGCAGGTAGTCCTTGACATACCGCTGGTACTTCCAACGGATCAGGTCCTTGCCTTGGGGGTTCGCCTCCCGGAACTCTTGGTTCTTCGGCCCGTAAGCGGCATCCCAGACGGCCTGCTGTTCCGGGGTGAGCCGGCCGTGCATCCTTCTCCATTGCTGGAGTTGGCGATCGTCCTCAGGAGTCCCTGGCGGCGGGGGGACCTTCAGATCGCCTGCAAGCACCATATGCCGGCCGATCTCCATGCGGTTGTTCGCCGCGGGCGAGGCCCGGTTCGAATAGTCGTCGAACAGGGTCGGCGGCTCCCAGATGTGCTGGCCGTCGTATAGGGCCAGGTGATCCGGCCCCGGCATCCAGTTGCGGTGGGGGGCCTTGTGCTGGCTCATGAGCATGAACGGTTTGTCGGGGTCGCGCCGTTCCTTGAGCCATTCCAGCGAGAGGTCGGTAACGATGTCCGTGGCGTAGCCTTCGTGCTGGCGCCGCGTGTCATCCGGGCCCACGCGCATGTCGGGGTTGTAGTACGCTCCCTGCCCCGGCAGCACCTCCCAGGCATCAAAGCCGGTAGGAGCCGTCTTGAGGTGCCACTTGCCGAAGATGGCCGTTTGATATCCCGCCACCTGCAGGAGCTTCGGGAACGTCTGCTGCGATCCGTCGAATTCGAGGCGGTTGTTCAGCACTCCATTGAGGTGGCTGTACTTGCCGGTGAGAATGACGGCGCGGCTGGGGGCGCAGATGGAGTTGGTAACCAACGCCCGGTCGAAGCGCATGCCATCGCGGGCGATGCGGTCGAGGTGCGGGGTGTGATTGATCATCGAGCCGTAAGCGCTGATGGCTTGGTAAGCGTGGTCGTCGGTGAAGACGAAGATGATGTTCGGCTTGTCAGAGGCAGCCGGCAGCAGCGAGGCACAGAGAATCACGAGGGAGACAAGGCGTGACATACAGTTGTGATTCTACAGAGCTATTGCACCTTGCCGCACGGTCTATTGCGCAAAGCAGCCCTTTCCTGTCTACAGCCACTTAGAATTGCCGCCGCTGACGACAACTACTTTTGCGGGCAGACCGCGCAATTGTCGTTTTACATTGACAACGCGGTCGACTCCGCGCAGCTCATTTCTAAATCCGCAAGACAACACGCACGAATCCAATGCCACGGCGCTTACAATCTTGTTGCACTGCCATAGCTTCCGAGAGGACTGATCACGAGAAGCGACCATTCAGTGAAAAGGGCACAGCATCGTGGAAGCGAGTCAAAATCAATCCGTTAAGCGATCCGCCAGACGCCCGCACTTGACCAGTCATGGGATTTGTGTGGTGGCTAAGGTACTGTATGGTCTCTGTGTCACATTGGCATCGAACCCTGTGGCCACAGGGGCATGCTCAGGTGCCGCCAGCGTCTTCAACCCATGCGTATCGGTGGATTTGGAGCACCCTCCCCATGTAGTGCTTGTGGAAAGCGTCGCTTTCGCTCCGGTCGCCGTAGGAGCGTGCGGGGACGGGGTCATCCAAGCTCTGAGCAATTACTTCGCCGTGAACGATGTCGACGTCATCAACACCGACGCCCTTGTACATAGGCTGGCCGAGCGCGGTGAGTCGCTTGGCACATTCGTCGATCCGTCAAGAGCGCTTCAGATCGGGAACATTCTGGGTCCAACAGTGATGCTCGTTGTCAGGGAGGACAGGTGCGATACCGAGCGGAGCGAGTACACCCGGACCGAGAAGCGGAAAAGGTACGTCACGCGGACCGAGACGACGAGGAGCGACTCCGAGCAGGTCGAAAGGACCCGGGCTGGGCCGACTAGTACCCGGGCTGGGACGACGAATACCGGCACCAGGCAGGAGGCCGGGACCGAGCGAACTGAGACAAGGATTGAGGAGACTTACGAGATTCCGGTCTACTACAGCAAGACCGAGTCGTTCCTCGGCGTGTCCGTCCAAGCGATTGACTTGGCGACCGGTCGCATTTTCAAAGTGCGAATGCTAGGATTTTCGCATTCGGATTCCAACAAATCCGAACAAGGGTATCCAGAATTCCCATCCGAAACCGGGGTCAGAGACATTGCCGCCAGGCAAGTGGTTCACCGCATGGCGCAATGGTTCTTGCCGTATCCGGTGAGGAACGATTTCGTATTCTTCGACACCGAGTCAAAATATTGCAACCTCAAGGCCGCACACCAGACTTTCAAGGGTTTGGATTTCGAGCGTGCCTTAGATCTCTCGGCGGAGAACGCCAGGATATGCATGAACTCCCCAAATAAGAAATTCCGATCCAACGCACACTACAATCTGGGCGTCGTTTACCGGGCAAGAGAAGAGCATGACCTAGCGCTGGAGAGCTTTCAGCGGGCAGCTGACCTGAATCCGGAACGGACGATCATATGGGACGCGATTTCCGAGACAACGAGAACAGTGGAGGAGTGGAGGGCGCTGGCTGAACCGGAGGTGCTAGACCAATCGAACCTGCCAATCGCCAATACGCAAATCAATAGTACAACGACCTCGACGGTACAGGAAGAGCCAGTACAGCAGGCGTTTTCCAACGCCGATGTCATCCAGTTAACACAGGCAAAGATTCCTCTAAAGGTTGTGATCAGCAAGATCAAGACCGCGTCGAACTGCGAATTTGATCTTTCTGTCGAGGCCCTGTCTCGTCTAGTTGAGGCGGGAGTCAGCGAGGATGTAATCGTAGCGATGATGGAGAAGGACTCGCAGTAGGCTTGCGGGTGAGCGAAGCCCTCTTCCGAATCGGTCTTGTCGCTTCGCGCCCTCGCATGGTGTGGCCGGATACCTGAGTTTCACGGACCGGGCCGTCAGGCGCGCCTACGCTCCATGTCGCGCCAGCTCCTACCGCACCGGGTAGCAGTGCCCCTCCAGCCCCGAGTGGTAGTCCGGAGGCACGGCCGCCCGATTCCACTCAGAGAACTCGCAGCGCCGGCGAACCAAGCTCCAGTAGCGGCTCGCGCGCGAGCCCGGCAGTTCCTGGAGCAACTTGTGGTTCAGCGACACGAGCAGGTCCCGGATGGCGGCTGGCGTTCAACGCGCCCAAGAATTCGAAGCGGCCTTGCGCATAGGGCGTTGCCGGTCGCAGGGATGATGCAAGTACTTCAAGTCCGAAGCAACACTGCCGACTGGCTCGACGCCCAGTTCGTTCCAGACTTTCAGCCAGGTCGGGCAGGTGTCCCCCTAAACGGAACTTCACGGCAGGTTCAAGCCGTGTTCATTGCACAACTTGCTGCGTTCCCTGGCTTTTGCCTGTCCAGGCGCGACTCTCAACCACTCACGTTATGGGAACAGGCTCTTGCGGATCGACCTCATTCGGCCTGCATTCGCGAAAGTAGCCGGCAGTCCGAATGGGGAAATCGTGAATGAACCGGATCCAACAACCCGAACGCCCACTCAAGAACGGAATCCAGCGCCGCCCCGGATCAGGCCCGTGCGCTCGACCTCGGACTCACCTCAATCCGGTTGGCCGCAATCGGCCCGCTGGTTGCGGCCGGCACGGGCCATGGCCCGACGAATGCCCGAGAGGCTCATACAATGGGCATGAGTGGACGATCTCTTGATCAACGTGCGAAACCTCAGTTTCCGCTACCCGGACGGAGTCGAGGCCCTGCGTAACGTGGACTTCGCCCTCCGCAGGTCCGAGACTGTCGCTGTCTTCGGGGCTAACGGATCCGGCAAGACCACATTCCTCAATCACTTGGTCGGACTGCTACAGGGCGAAGGCACGGTCGAGGTCTGCGGCATGCCCGTCAACAAGGCGAATCTGTCCAAGGTCCGGCAGCGCGTCGGCATCTTGTTCCAGATCTCGGATGACCAGATCTTCATGCCGACGATCGAGGAGGATGTCGCATTCGGGCCGCTCAACATGGATCTTGACGCCGATACCGTTCGGGAGCGGGTTGACCGGTGTTTGGACCAAGTCGGTCTGAACGGACAGCGCGAACGACCGCCCCACCATTTGAGCGCGGGCGACCGCCGCCGGGCAGCCCTCGCCGGGGTATTGGCAATGGAACCAGAAATCATTCTGCTAGACGAGCCGGCAACGTATCTTGACCCTCCCGGCAAGAGGGCGCTCGTGAGCACGCTCCAGTCGCTGCCCCAAGCCAAGGTCCTGGTAACTCACGAAGTCGCTCTTGCGGAAGCGCTAGCGGATCGAGCGGTTTTCTTCGAGAGCGGGCGAGTCGCAGCGGAAGGCAGCGTGAGCGAGATCGCCAGCCGCTTCAGCTGGAACTGAGGCCCGTCAAGCCCCGCCCTGAGGCAACGGATGCTGGGCGTCTACGCGCGCCCACCAGGCCTCGATTCTGGCGAGCAGCGCCGCAGCCAGGTCAGGCTTCTCCGCCGCGAGGTCGCGACTTTCGCCGAGGTCGTCCGCAAGATTGTACAGTTCGACGCGCGAGCCCTCGTAGTACCGCAGCAGTTTCCAATCCCCGACCCGAACCGCGCTAACGGGCGAGGTCGTCGCGTAGTAATGCGGATAGTGAAAGAAGAGCGCCTCGCGGTCCGGCTCGAATGCAGGGTCCTTCAGTAAGGGCACGAGATCGATTCCGTCCACGAATCGATTGTGGCTCCGATCGCCTTGCAGGCCAGCGATCGAAAGGATCGTGCGGTAGTAGTCCACGGTGCTGATGGCCGCGTCGCCAACCGAGCCAGGCGGCGTCACGCCGGGCCAGTGAATGATCGCTGGAACGCGGACGCCGCCTTCGTACAGCGAGCCCTTGCCGGATCGCAAGGGCGAGTTGTCTGTGACTTGCAATCCAGCGTACTTGTTAACGAAACCCCCGTTGTCCGAAGTGAGGATAACGACGGTGTTGTCGGCGACGCCCAGTTCATCGAGAGCGTCAAGCATGCGGCCGACGTTCTCGTCCAAGGAGCCCACCATGGCGGCCAAGTGCGGATTCCTGTGGCGGGCACTCTCGCGAAGCTTGCCCCGGTAGTGCTCCACGAATTCGGGTTTGCCCTCGATCGGCGTGTGCACCGTGTGAAAAGCCAGGTGCATGAAGAATGGCCGGCCTCGCTCGCGGCGCAGGATCCGGAGAGCCTCCGTGGTGAGCCGGTCCGTCAGGTACTCGCCGGGCTGGCCGCCTTCCAGGTGCGGGACATACCGCAGCCCAGCGAACGGACGGGAACCGCTATAGGGGAAGAAGAATGTTTGCGGCGCGCCCCAGAGGGTTCCGCCGACGTTGTAGTCGAAACCTTGGGTCTGAGGGTAGAATTCGGCCGTCCCAAGGTGCCACTTGCCTACGTGCGCCGCCAGGTAGCCGGCCTCGCGAAGCACCTCGGCCAAGGTGACCTCCTGATGCGGTAGGCGGTCCGCAGTCACGGGCGGGACGAGTTGGCGATTCAGCGGAGGACTCTTCGCAGCTTCCCGCCAGACCGTCATGTGCAGTCTCGCGGGGTGCTTGCCCGTCAGGATCGAAGCCCGGGTCGGACTGCACACAGGGGACGCCGCGTAGGCATTCGTGAAACGCATCGACCTAGCGGCGAAGGCGTCGATTCTGGGCGTCTCGTGAAGGTCGCTTCCGTAGACCCCCAGATCGGTCCAGCCCATGTCGTCAACAAGAATGAAAAGGAAGTTCGGCTGGTCTTGGCCGACCGCCGTCGCCGCCACTGAAACGACCATCAGTGTTGACGCGATCAACCGGAACATTTAGGAATTGTACTTCGGACGCAGCCGCTTCCGTTCCTGCCCGCTGAGGCGCAGGGCTTGACCTAGCGCCCGAATAGCGGGAAACTGTTCGAGCGCACCAAGACTCCGAAGACAGGTTGCGGAAGCAGGGTCGCCGCAGATCCAACGCTCGTCACAGACAGCACCTTGGCCACTCGCGGACAGCGAAGAACAGGGCGCTGCGGTCGGCCTCCACCTCGGCTCGCAAAGCATCTAAACGCCAACGAACCCCCATGCTCATTCGAATTGCCCTATGCCTAGGGCTACCGCTGCTCGCCAGCGCCGAGCCCAACATTGTGTTCATGCTCGCCGACGACCTCGGCTGGAACGATGTCGGCTACCACGGTAGCGAGATCAGGACCCCTCACATCGACGGCTTGGTCCAGGAGGGCCTGGAGCTGGATCGATACTACGCGTTTCCGCTCTGCAGCCCGACACGAGCGGCCTTCCTGACAGGGCGGTCCCCGATAAGGCTGGGCATTCATATGCCAATCGGGACCACAGGCGGACTGCCGTTGGACGAGCACCTTCTCCCCGAGACGCTCAGGGCCTCGGGCTATCAAACCTTCCTGACCGGGAAGTGGCACCTCGGCCTGGAACGCGTCTCCTGGCATCCGTACCGTCGCGGTTTCGACCAGACGTACGGGCATCTTGGCCCCGGAGTCGACTACTTCACCCATATCTGGTCGGGCGGCCTCGACTGGCACCGTGACGGCAAAGTCCTGCGGGAAGAGGGCTACTCGACTGAATTGATAGCGGCCGACGCGGTATCGAAGATCCAGAACCGTGACAAGTCGAGACCGATGTTCCTCTACGTCGCGTTCAACGCGCCCCACACTCCTTTGCAGGCCCCGGATCGGCACATCGAACCCTATTCGGACATCGAGGACGAATTGCGGCGAACCTACGCGGCGATGGTGAGCGCCATGGACGAAGGCGTGGGGAAGATCCTTGATTCGCTGGAGGACCAGGGACTGGCCGAGGACACCCTGGTTGTCTGGGCCAGCGACAACGGAGGAGGCCGCAACGTTGGCGCTAGCAACCTACCCCTGCGGGGAAGCAAGGGTAACGCGTTCGAAGGCGGCATCCGCGTGCCAGCGACGATCCGCTGGCCGGGTGTCCTCAAGGAGGGCAAGAAGTTCGATCAAATGATCACGGCCCATGACTGGTTCCAGACGCTTGCATCCGCAGCCAGCGTCGAACCCCGCATTACGAAGGCCTTCGACGGTGTCGACATGTGGCCGGCGCTAAAGGACGACCAGCAGGTCGAGCGTCCGGACACAATTATCGGCGTGGACGGGAATTACGCTGTCTTTCGTCAAGGCTGGAAGCTAGTGACATTCACCCGGCGCGGGACCGACGAGACGGGAACGTACCTCTATCGAATCGGCGACGACCCTTACGAGGAGACGGACCTGATTGACGTAAAGCCGGACTTGGCAAACGAACTCACTGCCAGCCTCCGTGCGATGCCTCGGGCTCCGTCGGTGGGCAGCGATGACGTGCCCGGCCGGCCGCGTGGCAGAGAAAAAGGTGCGAAAGGGGCTGCCGGCGGAAGGCCGCGGAATCCAGCCGCCCTCCAAGGATCGCCGCGAGAAACGCGCAAGCCGTGGCTCGAAACTGCCATCAAGGACTAGCTTCGGCAAGCCGTACATGCAGACCCGCGAGCCTCCGCTTGAGGTACGGTGATCTGGTTTCGCCCCCTACTAGCTAGTGTCTGCGGCGTAATTCCGTATTTCATTGATATCACGGTGTTTCGATCGAGTTTCGGCGGGCGAAGATGGAGCGGATCGGGCGCGGTCCTCGCGATTCGTGCCGAATTGCGATCATCTTCGTAGGAGAAGCGCCTTGCGAACCGTTTTCAATCCCGCGATGATGCTCGGCCAGACCGCCATCGAAGACATCCAACTCGACGCCAGCTGCCGCGACGATATCCCGGCCGTGCTGAAGGGCATCCAGCACATCTGGTGCAACCATCGGTTGCGGGAGCGGGTCTGCGCCTTGCTGGAGGAGCACCTGCTCGCCACGGGCGCGTCCGCCACCAAGGGTGACGCTGCGCAGACGGAGGATCGCGCGCCGGTGCCGGGGATCAACCCGGATGTCGGTCGGCCCGGCATGGAACTGTGGCGGGTCCTGGTGCTCGGCTTGCTCAAGCAGGGCATCAACTGCGACTACGACCGTTTGCACGACCTGGCTAATCAGCACGGCGACGTGCGCCGCATGCTGGGCATCAGCGACGTGTTGGGTGCCGAGACGTTCAGCTACCGCACGCTGGCGCGCAACGTCGCGCTGCTGACGCCGGAACTGCTGGCGGCGGTGAACCGCCTGGCGGTGGAGGCGGGCCACGAGCTGGCCGGGTGCCGCCCGGACGAGCCGTTGCAAGCGCGCTGCGATAGCTTCACGGTGGAGACCGACGTGCATTACCCGACGGACGTGAATCTGTTGTGGGACGCGCTGCGCTGCCTGATCCGGGTGCTGGCTTTGGCCTGCGAGCAGTGCGGCCTGGGGGGCTGGCGCCAGAGCGCGCATCTGACATGGAAGGTACGGGGCCTGTTCAACCGGGTGCGATCGTCGAAGCGGCGCAAGAACCAGCCGCAGCGGGTGCAGGACTACGTGCGGCAGGCGCGCCGCATCGCGGAGCGCGCGCAGGAGTCGCTGGAGGAGCTGGCCGGGGCGGGCGCGGATGCGGGGATCCTCAGTGAAATCAAGTACTTCCTGGACCACGCGGAGCGGCAGATCGAGCAGGTGGAGCGGCGCTTGCTGCGAGGCGAGACGATCCCGCAGGAAGCGAAGGTGTTCTCGGTTTTCGAGCCGCACACGCGCTGGTGTGCGAAGGGCAAGGCCGGGCGGCCGGTGGAACTGGGGGTGCCAGTGGGAATCGTGGAAAGCGAGCACGGGTTCGTGCTGCACTACAAGATCATGTGGACGGAACAGGACGTGGAGGTGGCGCAGCCGTTGGTGCAGGAGACGCAAGCGCTGTATCCGGAGCTGGCGGGATGCAGTTTCGACAAGGGCTTCCACAGCCCGGGGAACCGGGCGGAGTTGGACAAGGTACTGGCATTGAACGCGCTGCCGCAGAAGGGGAAGCTGTCGCAGGCGGGGCGGGAGCGGGAGGCGGAGGCAGCCTTCGCGGAGGCGCGCCGGATGCATCCGGCGGTGGAATCTGCGATTCACAACCTGGAGTGCCGGGGATTGGACCGGGTGCGGTCGCGGGGGCCGGAGGGCTCGGCAAGCCGTACATTGCGCGAGCGGTAGGGCTGTCGGTGCTGGCGTTGAACCTGCACCGCATCGGACTGATCCTGCAGCGGCGGGAGCGGGAACGGCTGAAGCGGGCGAGGCAGCGGCGGCTGCGACTGGCGGCGTAGCGGCGGCGAAGCGGCCCGGGAAGTGGAATCGGCAGGCTGCCCAGAGGCAGGAGTGCGCGAGAGGTGCGCAAGGTTTCCGAATCCGGCTTCGAAACCGGCCTGGAAACGGCACCGGACAACCGCACAGTAACTAGATTTACCTATGCGCCGGAACAGAAAGTGAGGGTTTTGTCACAGACACTAGCTAGCTGTGTTTGAGAGACACTCGAGGAGCCATCCGGAGCGGAACAGGTGACATCGATGCTTGGGACTTCCAGGGCAAGCGCGGCACGTAAAGGCTTTGCAAGAATTCGCCGAATCACGACAGCTATTGCGGCAAGGGGGAAACAAGCTTATGCTTGGCTCCGTCATTTCAGACACAGCCTGAGTGAACCGAGGGCCGCGGAGAACCATCGAACATGAAGCAACTCCTGATTTGCGCACTGGCGTTCGCGCTGCCGCTGGCGGCCGATGACTCAGGCTGTCCGACTGACGCTTTCATGGACGTGAGCAAGACCGCGGGTGCAGGAGACGGGTACGCCAAGCCGCGCCTCGAGGTGAAGTGCGAGGACGGCTCGCTGGTCGTCTCCAGCAATGCCATCCCGCACTACGAGTTCGTCCAGATCACGCCAAACCCGCTCGTGGAACTCAACCGCGACTACCGCATGACGCTCAATCCCAAGCTGGCCGAGGAGCCCAGCCAGCTCCCGTTGCTCGGTCCATCGGGCGTAGCCATTAACGGCATCCCGCTATTCGGCCCGAACGAAGGTTCCGTGCCGCCCCCCGGATTCGGCGACCCGATCTACAACGCCATCATGGACTCTTGCATGGGGCACACAGCACGGCAGTACCACTACCACGCCCTGGTCCAGTCCTGCTTCGAAACCGGCGCCAAGCCGGGCGAGGCCTCGCCGATCCTGGCCTTCGCAGCCGATGGCTTCCCGGTATACGGCCCCTTCGGCTGCGCCGACACAGAGTGCTCGCAGGTCGTTGAGTTCAAGAGCAGTTGGGAACAGCTGCGCAGCCCCACGATCGACGCTTGGGACGCATATCGATTCACACCCAAGGATGGCTCCGAGTATCTGGATCGGTGCAACGGGCACACTGGCGAAGACCACAGCGGAAAGTACCACTACCACGCCACGGCAACCTGGCCGTACATCATGGGGTGCTTCTCAGGCACGCCGTCCGCCGATGCCGGCCGGGAAGAGGATCGCCAGATGTCAGGCGCAGGCCAGCGCGGCCGTGGTCCGCAGCTGGATCCTCGCCCGAGCCCCGAGCAAGTAGCAAAGGCGGCGGCGGATCTCGGAATCGACGAGACGAAGCTCGCCGAGGCCCTCGGTCTGACAGACGGTCGGGTCACGCCGATGAACTACATGTCGGCCGCCCGGGCCCTGAATGTGGACTACGCTGCCCTTAGCCGCGCGCTCGGTGTCGAGCCCCAGTTCAACCCGCCCAGGCGGGGGCCCGGGCAAAGAGGACGAGGCCCGGGACAGAGACCGGGACAGAGACCCCGTGGTTCCCAGCAAAGGCCCTAGGGCTGGGGCCGGAGGGTATCGCGAGGCAATTCCGTCAGGGTCCTCGACGGTCCCCCACGGGGAATGCTTTGGTGCGACCGATTTCGTCAACCAGTGGTCTTGCAGACCGGGATAACGCTTGTAGCGATCCAGCCTTCGAGCAAGAACGATTCAGGGGCGAAAGCAACCGCAAGATGTCCGGGGACTCTGGCGTTGCGCGCGGTCGCGCGGAGCACCCTGGCGTGCGGCGAGCACTCCGCAGCCGCGGATCCCCTCGAAGTGTTCAACCGCTGCTTGCCGATCCTGGTGCTGGCAACGAGTCGGTCGCCGGAGTGGCACCACTCGGCGGCAACTGATTCCGTTCCCGACTGCATGCAGCAATCGCAGGCCAGTTCCCTGCCGCTACAGGGCCGGCCCCGTGACGCCGTACATCTTGCGCAAGCGCTTGAGCTCCGCCGTCAGTTCGGCTGTGACTTCTTTCATCGCCGCCCGCCCGTAGAGGCTCTGCGTCTCCTCCGGATTCGCCTCCGTGTCGTACAGTTCCCACTCGTCGCTCTCATAGAAGCGGATCAGCTTGTAGCGATCCGTGCGCACGCCCTCGTGGGCGGGAACGCCGTGAGCTGTCTGGCTCTCGTAGTAGTGGTAGTAGAATGCCTTGCGCCAATTGCGCGGCGTTTCGCCCTGGAGGATCGAAACCAGGCTGCGGCCCTGCATGTCAGGCGGCACGTCAACGCCAGCGATCTCCAGGAACGTCTCGGCATAGTCGAGGTTCGACACCAGATCGCGGTTCGTCGATCCTGCCTTGACGACTCCCGGCCACCGCACGATCAGCGGCGTGCGCAACGATTCCCTGTACATCCAACGCTTGTCGAACCATCCGTGCTCGCCCAGGTAGAAGCCTTGGTCGGAACTGTAGACAACCACCGTGTTCTCGGCAAGCCCGGTCTCGTCCAGGTACCGGAGCAGCCTTCCGATGTTGTCGTCAACCGAGGCAATGCAGCGCAGGTAGTCCTTGATGTAGCGCTGGTACTTCCAGCGGATCAGATCCTTGCCCTGCAGGTTGGCTTCCAGGAGCGCTTGGTTCTTCGGTTCGTACACCGCGTCCCAAATCGCCTTTTGCTCCGGGTTGAGCCGGCCATAGCTGTTCATCCACTGGCGCAAAACCGGATCGTCCTCGGGGGTCCCTGGAGGCGGATTGATCTTTAGATCGTGAGCAGACACCATGTGTCGCGCGATTTCCATGCGATTCTTGGCCGCGGGAGAGGCCCGCCCCGAGTAATCGTCGAACAGTGTCGGAGGCTCCCAGATGTGCTGGCCGTCATAAAGAGTCAGGTGCTCGGGCCCCGGCATCCAGTTGCGGTGCGGCGCCTTGTGCTGGCTCATCAGCATGAAGGGCTTGCCGGGATCCCGCCGCTCCTTGAGCCACTCCAGGGTCAGGTCCGTGATGATGTCGGTGGTGTACCCTTCGTGCTGGCGACGCGTGTCATCCGGCCCGACCCGCATATCGGGGTTGTAGTAGGCTCCCTGCCCCGGCAGAACCTCCCACGAATTGAAGCCTGTGGGGGCTGTCTTCAGGTGCCATTTGCCGAAAATCGCTGTCTGGTAGCCAGCTTCCCGGAGAAGCTTCGGAAAAGTCTGCTGCGAACCGTCGAACCTCAGGCGATTGTCGAGCACGCCGTTGAGGTGGCTGTACTTGCCCGTCAGAATGACAGCCCTGCTGGGCGCGCAGATGGAGTTCGTGACGAGCGCCCGATCGAAGCGCATGCCCTCCCGCGCAATGCGGTCGAGATTCGGGGTGTGATTGATCATCGACCCATAGGCGCTGATGGCCTGGTAGGCGTGGTCGTCGGTGAATACAAAGAGGATGTTGGGCGTGTCGGACGCAGCTGGAAGCAGCGAGGCGAAGAGCAGCGAAGTCGTAGCGAGCAGACGTATCACGCATGCATTCTAGCGAACCGCGCAGGTCGCTCCCAGCGTCCGGCAATCTGCCCGCAGCACCACCGCCTCTCGATCGCCATGCGCTTTTCGTTGGCGCTGCTTGTTGCCGTTCTCTCGAACGCAACCCCTCGCCGCCCTTGAATCCCAGCCGGCAGGATCGCGGTGCGTGACCCTATTTCCCGAGCAGTCAAGGCCCGCGTTGATACTATCCGAAGCGACACGAGAACTCGACGGACTCGAGATGCCGCGGGGCGGATCGAGGCTGTTCGGGCCCAGTTGATCGGACTGGTCACACCCGAGCTACCGATGCCTGGGAACGCCTAGGCGGATAAGATAGTAGTTGGTCGGCATCCCTCCCGGGACAGTGGGTTCCGAGCCCCATGCCACTCTCCTTCCCGAAATCGCGCAAGGCCCTCTGGCTGTGCGGCTTGGCTCTCGCGGCCATTGCCTCGGCAGGGCTGTACCTGAGTTCCCAGCCTGGAATCCTGTTCCTGGGATTTCCCAGCATGTACCGTTTCCTGCTCGCCGAGAGCTCCCAGCAGAGCGGAGTGCGCTATGCCTACTGGAGTCCGGAAAGTGTGGACGACCCCGGACTCGCAGAGCCGGACTTTAGCCGCTACAAGGCGATATTCGTCAGCGGACGGCGCTCGGACCCGTTGAGCCGACCGGTACGCCAGGCACTGCGGGAAGCGGGCGAGGCCGGCGCTCGCGTAATCGTCCTGCCGGCACACGACGCTCCCCGTCTAGGAGTCGGCAACGCGGACTTCGATGGCCCGGACAGGTGGATCGACGACTATTGGCGCTTCGGGGGCGTGACGAACATGGCCCGCCTGCTGCAAACGGCCGCGTCACGCTACCTCGGCAGGGACTTCGAGGAGTTGCCACCCGAGCCAACCCCCGACGACGGGTACTATCATCCGGATTCGCCAGCCCTGTTCACATCGACTTCCGAGTACGAGCGCTGGTACGAGTCCGCCGGTCGCGCCACCGAGGGCGCCCCCAGAGTGCTGATCGACTTCGCCGACGGCTGGCGGCTCGGAATGAGCCAGGCCACCGACGCCGTGATCCGGGCCTTCGAGGCGGGTGGATTCAACACGGCGTCGATCTTCGGTACCGCCGAGGTGGCCCCGTTTGCCGTCGAGTACCGTCCGGACATATTGATCTCTCGCAAGCACGGCCGCTGGTGGCTCGGCCAGCAGGGAGTGGAGGTGCTCGACGAGAAATTGGATGTGCCCGTGCTCCGCGGCCTCTCCCTGCTGTTCACGGGAGAGTCGTTCGCCGACTACCAGCAGACCCGCGCCGGAATTCGCGACGCGGGCCTGATCATGGGCGCGATGGTGCCCGAACTGGACGGAGCGATTCAACCGACATTGATCGAGGGCCTTGATTCCGCCTGGTACGGGAGACGCTACGAAGCCTTCCGGGACGAGCGAATCGGGCTGATGGTCGAGCGCGCCAAGCGTTGGGTCCGCCTCCGCAGGGAGCCGAGTTCCAAGAAGCGGATCGCGATTTTCTACGTCTCGGGCATCGGCAAGGGCCGGATCACGGCGGCCGGGATGAACGTGCCACGCAGTCTGATTCGATTCCTGTCAGCCTTGAAGCGCGAAGGCTATTCGATTGAGGGCGTGCCGGGGAAGGCAGAAACGCTTCTGCACGAGATGCTCGAGAAGGGCCGCAACGTCGCCTTGGGACGTCCCCGCGACCTGCAGCGCCTCTCCGAGCAGACCGGCGTTCTCTTGCTTCCCGTCGAAGGCTACAGTCGGTGGTTCGATGGGCTGCCGGAGGCGATGCGCAACGAAGTCACGGAGGCCTTCGGCCCGCCGCCCGGAAACCTAATGGTGCTGGAATCCAATGGCGAGAAGGTGTTCGTCGTGCCGAAGCTCGACTACGGCAACGTCATCGTCCTGCCGCAGCCCGTGCGCGGCGCGGAAATGGACGCGAAGCTCCAGCACAACGACCGCGTACCTCCCCCCCACCAATACCTGGCGGTCTACTGGTGGCTGCGGGAAGTCTGGAAGGCGGACGCGATCGTCAACTACGGAACCCACGGCACCCATGAGTTCCTACCCGGGCGGCCGCTTGGCCAGCTGGCGGACGACTGGTCCGACCGGACAATCGGAGCCCTGCCGAATCTCTACGTCTACGTGATGGACAACGTCGGCGAGGCCCTGATCGCGAAACGCCGCGGGGCAGCAGTCACGGTGAGCCACCAGATCCCTCCGGTCGACGCGGCCGAGATCACCCGCGAGGAGCCGAAGGTCGCCGAGTTGTACCGGACGATCCGGCAGTTCCGTTCGGCTCAGGACGGAGCTCTCAAGGAGCGGCTTCGGGAGCAAATCCGGAACATGGCCCGGGCAGAGGGATTCGACCGAGACCTCGCTGCCAACTGGGAGGAAGAAGCTCCGGATGACAGCGAAATCGAAGCCCTTGGACGCCACATCCACCTCATCGAGGAAGATCGGATTCCGATCGGCCTGCATGTGCATGGCGAACCCAGCGCGCCGAGTGACCTGGCACCGATGGTTGCCGCGATGCTGGGAGGAGAGTTCCTGAAAAGGTTCGGATGCCCGGAGGGCATGGAATCAGCGGACTGCTCGACCGATGCCAGGAGGCGTGCGACGCGGACCGTCCGGCGAGCGCTGGAAACCGGCGAGCGTCCCGCCGCAATCCGTGCGGTTGCCGATCAATTTGACCAGATCGCTCAATCCTTCGCCCGCACGCCGGACGAGATCGACCACACCCTCGACGCCCTCGCCGGCGGGTACGTCCCGCCCGGTGGGGGCGGCGATCCCCTGCGCAACCCGCAGGCTCTGCCCACAGGCCGCAACCTCTACGGCATCAATCCCGCGGAGGTGCCCACGAAGGCCGCTTGGGAGCTCGGGGTTCTGCTGGCGGAGCAACAGCTGGAAGCGGAGCGATCGAGGCTCGGCCGCTGGCCGCGGAAGATCGGATTCACTCTCTGGAACACCGAACTGATCCGCCAGCACGGCACGGACCTGGCGCACATCCTGCACTTGATGGGCGTTCAGCCCGTCTGGGATCACCGCAGCGTGGTGGAGGACGTGGAGCTCATTTCGGCGGAAGATCTCGGCCGTCCGCGCATTGACGTGGTGGTTCAGGCGGCGTCGCTGTTTCGCGACACCTTCCCGGACAGGATGAAGCTGCTCGACAAGGCCGCCCGGCTCGCGGCGACCGCGCGGGACGGCGAGAACTACATCGCCGAGCACGGAGCCGAGACCGAGCGTGAACTCAAGCGTGCGGGCATGGCTGCCGCGGACGCGCGCATCCTGGCGGGTGCCCGCGTTTTCAGCAATTCCGCGGGTGGCTATGGCACGGGGCTCGTGACATCTATCGAACGAAGCGGGAACTACTCCTCTTCAACCAGCCTGACCGAGGCGTACCTCGCTCGAACGGGAGCCGTGTATACCGAGGGATTCGAATGGGGCAAGACCGTGCCGGAAGCGTACCGCGAGCATCTGCGGCACACCGACGCCGTCACGCTCAGCCGCTCGACAAACGTGGTCGGAGCGCTTACCCTCGATCACTACTTCGAGTACCTCGGGGGCATGACCATGGCGGTGCGCGACACCACGGGAACCGCGCCGGAGACCTATCTCGCCGATGTCCGCGATCCTCTCGAGCCGCGACTGGAGACAGCGCACGAAGCGCTGGCGCGTGGCCTCCGCGGCAAGTTCTGGAACCCCAAGTGGATTCGGGAACTGCAGAGCGAGGGCTTCTCGGGCGCCGTCGAGATGGCGCAGACCACCACCAATCTATTCGGCTGGCAAGTGACCAAGCCGGATGTGATCGACTCCTCCGTCTGGGATCGCGTTCACGCAATTTACCTGCAGGACAGTCTGGATCTCGGCCTGCCGGAATGGTTCGACTCCGAGAACCCATTCGCCTATCAGGAAATGATGGCGGTACTGGTCGAAGCGGCCCGCAAGGGCTACTGGAACCCGGCATTGGAAGTCTTGGAGGGTCTCGCCTTGGAGTACGTCCGGTCGCTGGACCGTCACGGGGCATCCGGCAGCATCCGCACAACCGACAACCATCCTTTCGAGGAATTCCTGGAAGTGCGTGTCGCTGCGTCGGATGAGCCGCTGCTGGCTGCGGTCCTCCGTGACGAGTTGCGTGACGGCACGGGCCTCCACGTCGAAGGCCGCAGGCTCGTCGCTCAGGACTCGGGGGACGGCATGGATCCTGTCCGATTGAGTCCCGAGACAGCGATGGCGGCATTCGGCATCCTAGCCTCGGTGTTCCTGCTGGGCTGGCGCCGGAGACGCTGAGCCGGAGTCCGGGGAGGTAGCTCTAGGGAGACCGCCTGTAGCAGTTTAGAGCGGTTGCTATACTTCGCTTAGCCGCTAGGCTCACCCGCAGGAAATGATTCGGCATGCGCCCCGCTCGCCTGCTGGATCGGCTGCAACAGACATCGTGCACAAGACCTTTTACATCGAGACCTTCGGCTGTCAGATGAACGTCCACGACAGCGAGAAGGTGCGCGGTCTGCTTGAGTCTCAGGGCTACAGCCAGGTTCCGTCGCCCGACGATGCCTCCATGTTGCTCTACAACACATGCAGCATTCGCGACAAAGCCGAGCAAAAGGTTTTCTCCCGGCTTGCCGGGGTGAAGCGACGGGCCGCCGGAAAGACAATCGGAGTGCTAGGCTGCGTGGCCCAGCACAATGGCGAGGACATCTTCGAATACGCTCCGCACGTCGATTTCGTGTGCGGTTCGGCCAGTTACAACGCCTTGCCCGCGATCCTGGACCGAGTGGAGTCAGGCGAATCGAGAGTCACCGGGTTGGACCTCGAGACCATCGAGACCTTCGACGCTCCGCGGGTAGAGCGCGACCGGCCGTACAGCGCCTACATCACCATCATCGAGGGCTGCGACAAGTCCTGCGCCTACTGCGTCGTGCCATTCACTCGCGGGCCGGAAGAAAGCGAGGCGGTCATGCGAGAGGCCCGTGAACTCGCGGCTAGCGGATATACGGAAATCACGCTTCTCGGCCAGACGGTCAACAGCTACCGTGACCCATCCGCGGCAGGATGGAGCTTCGCCAGGCTCCTCGACGAGATCGGCAACCTGCCCCGCATCCGGCGTGTCCGGTTCACGACCTCGCACCCGGCCGATTTCACGCCGGACATCGCCGAGGCCATCGACCGCAACGAGGCGCTCTGCGACTGGGTGCACCTGCCGGTTCAGTCTGGCTCGACCAGCGTGCTGCGAGGAATGCGACGCACCTATACGCGCGACGAGTACATGCGCTGCGTCGCGATGCTCCGGGCTGCGAAGAGGACGATCGAACTCAGCACGGACATCATCGTGGGTTTCCCTGGCGAGACCGCAGCGGAATTCGAAGAGACTTTGTCACTGCTCGACGAAGTGCGTTACGCGTCCGTGTTCTCGTTCAAGTACTCGCCTCGCAAGGGCACCTCGGCAGCCGAACTGCCGCAGATCCCGGAAGAGGAAAAGGGACGGCGGCTGCGTGAATTGCAGGAACGCCAGCGGCGAATTCAACTGCGACACAACACTGCCTTGATCGGACGCCATGAAGAGGCCTTGGTCGAGAGGTACAAGGAAAAGTTCGGCCAGTGGGTCGGGAGGACAACGCAGAACCGAGTGTTGAACTTCACGGACCCCGAGGCCCTCGCGGTCGGGCGCGACCTGCGCGGCAACTATTGCCAAGTCAAGGTCACAGCGGCGGGTCCTAACTCGCTGGTCGGCGAACTCGCCGCGGCCGAATCCGAACCCGCCTTCCAGGGGCTCCGGGTTCTAAATTGAAGGAGACAACGATGGCTGAAGTCGAGATGAGAATCTGTGGGCTGATGATGGATCCCATCACAAACATGCCCATCGTGATCCTCAAGGACCTGTCCAACAAGACCGTGCTGCCCATTTGGATCGGTGTGTACGAGGCTAATGCGATCGCCCTTGAGATCGAGAAGGTCGCGACTCCGCGGCCAATGACACACGACCTGCTGCGCAACGTCCTGCATGGATGCGAGGCTTGGATCCGACGGGTCGTCGTCAGCGAATTGAAGGACGACACGTTCTTCTCGGTGATCTGGGTGGAACGCAACGGGGAGCTGATTGCATTCGATTCTCGGCCGAGCGACGCCTTGGCACTGGCTCTGCGGCTCGACTGCCCGATCTACGTAAGCGAACAGGTGATCGAGTCCTCCAAGCTGTCACCGACGTTGAACGACAAGGCCAACAGCGAAGAGTTGCGCCAATGGCTCGAGAATCTCGGCGAAGAGGATCTCGGGCAGTACAAGATGTAGGGCCCGCGAGCCCGATTGCGCAGTCAGACTACCGGTCCGCGATGCTCGCCAAGAGCGGCCGCTCTGCGCTTCCCGTCTTCCATCGCTTCCGTGAGGTCGTCGCCCTCGAGCGGCTCGTAGGATTGGACTGTCTCCACGGCCTTGCTCAACTCCGCGACCGACTTCATCCCCATGATTGCGACCGACAAGCCGGGTATGCCCAATGCGTATCGAACCGCGCGCCCGTAGTGCGGTTCGTCGGAGAGAATCGCGCCGTTGCCCTGCGCGCCACCGAGAATCTTCATCGCGACGATGCCAAGACCTCGGTCAGCAGCCTCCTCGAACACGGTCTCTTCGAAATTGTAGATGTGGCGGTCGATGCAATTGACTGCGGCCATGACGGCCTCGACGCGGCCCGACCGCAGGATCGGCAGCGCGCGCTTGGGTCGCAGGTGGCAGGTCATGCCGATGTGGCGCACCAACCCCTGCTCCTTCAGGCGCTCCAATCCGGCCAGCGCACCGTCATCGCCCAGCAGTATGTCGAGGCTCGGAAAACGGTCAGTGCGCCCGACATTGTGTAGATGCACCAGATCGAAGTACTCTGCACGGGTTTTTTGGAGACTCTCCTGAACCTGCCAGGTAGCATCTTGCCTTGAAGTCGCTTCGACCTTGGTGACCAGTACGAACTTTTCGCGCCTGCCCTTCAGCGCCGGCCCCAGACGCCGTTCGGACTGGGCGTAGATCGGCGCTGTGTCGAGGTAGTTGATGCCGTGATCCGCCGCAGCGGAGATCACGTCGTTCACCGCTTGCTGCGTAACGCCATCGCGCCCGAGCGGAGAGGTCCCGATGCCGAGAACGCCGACATCAACGCCGGTGCGACCCAATGGCCTCTTCTCGATCAAGGTACCTTGCGCCCTTGCACTGGCGGAGAGCGCGCCAGCGACGGCTGCGGTCTTGCCGAGTTCCCTACGGGTCATGCGTTGCATACCAACCTCCCCCGACAGTGTAGCCGGGCAAGGTGCGGATAGCTACGCTCGGCGCTCGCCATCGCGATGTTCAAGGGACCGGGTCGGCGCAAGCCTGCAATCAGGAAAACAGCGGCAATTCCTCTGTGTTGTTGAACGGGAATCGCTTGCTGTCCTCTGTTTCCGCAATCCCCAGGTACTTTCGCAGTGCCTTGTGAACATGCCTCGGGTGGACCAGCGCTCCACCGGTGTCATCGCGCTGCAGCGTCACGGGATTGATCTTCTGCGCGAAGTGCAACTCGTTCGTCTCCCCAACCACTCGGTTCGTCCAGGTTCGATTCTTCTCCATCACGACAAAGCTGCCAATCGGCCAGTGGTCCTTCCCTGCCTCGGCGTTGTATTTGTTCGTCCGTCCGAAATCCGATCCCATCACGACCACCAGGCGGTCCGCCACTCCCTGAAGTTCCGCGTAGTCCCAGAGGTAGTCGACCGAGTCCGTCAGGTTCCCGAGCAACCAGCCATAGTCGCGGTCATGCTCGTCATGGGTATCGAACCCGCCCAGGCGCAAGTCAGCGCTGACCGCGACACCCGCCTTGAAGGCCAGCAGCGTCAGCTGTGCCTGGCGCTTGAGAGTGCTTCGGTAGGGATCAAATTCCTCCGTCGGCTGCAGGTCATCGCCTGAGGGGATCATGTCGGCGAACGACCGGAGGCCCTCCGCGGCATCCGGTCCGAGGGCCGAGGCATAGAGGTCCCGGTTCCGAGCGTCTCGCGGCATGAGGTTGGGCGCGGCGGCAAGCCGCTCCAGCCGCGTGTCCCGGTGACTGGTGATCGACGCCCAGTCCTCCGAACCGAAGAACGCCTGCTTCTCGGGGTCCCCGAGGTACAACTCGGGCTTGGCGATGGTCCGGATTTCTGTGGGGTTGTTCAGCCGGGTGAACACGGCGACCCCGGCCGTGTACGAAAACCCTCCGAAACTCAGATAAGGCATCGAGAGGCCAGCACCGTTGTGCGCGGCCAGCAGTGCCGTCGTCGTGGGATAGCCTTCCGAAATCCGTCCGCTCCAATTATGAACGGTACCGGCTGAATGCGAATTCGTCTGCGCGTCGACTCCGTTCACGACCAGCATGCGCTGGTAGTACTTTTCGAAGAACGCCTGGTTGTTCGCGAACGGAGCGTACTTGATATTGCCAGACTGCCGAATCTCGGCGCTCTCCGCCCAATTGTTGATCGTCGGCTCTCCCGCCACGTTCGCCTTCGGGTCGCAAAAGCTCGTGGGGTCCCAGCCGCCGTCCGCCTGGATGAACACGAACAGCTTCCCGCTGTAGTCCGCGGCGTTCGCCAACGGCACGCGAAACCCCGACGCCGTTCCCACTCCCAGCATGACTCTCATGAAGCTACGGCGGTTCATGGCATCCCTCCTAGAAGTACAGGTACCGATAATCCGTCAGAAGGTACGCCAGGGTGACCACCCATGTCCGGACGACATGGTGCGGGTCGCTCCTGTCGGTAGCTCGGATGTACTCATTGATGAGAGTAGTACTGACCCGGCTGGCGCCGCCTGCTGTATAGTCCATGACATCATCCACTAGCCCCTCAACGTAAAGGTGATCGCTAGCAGTGTCGCAACGGAATTTCGACTTGACGAAAGCGGCGTTTTCACTGCTTCGCTTGCGGTTCCAGACTTCGACAAACAGATCGAATGCCTCGTTGACATCCGCGGAGTCAGTGGCCACAGTCACACCGAAGAGCCGCTGGTGCAACTGGGCGAGCTCAGTCCGGATCGCCATCTCGCCGCCCGAACTGCCGTCTTCGGATTCCACCGTGATCTCCAAGCGGGCGGCTTCGTCTCCGGCTCGGTCCTGATGGGCTTTGACAAGGACCGTGTAAACACCAGCGGATGCAATCTCAACCGGAATTTCCAGCGAGCAGTTTCCCACCATCTTGTAATAATCATCGCGCTGCCTGCCGCAACTCTGGCGGTCGGACGTCTCGAGCTCTAGCTCGGATACGGTCAGGCCGCTGCTGTCTCGGACCACCAGGCGATCCAAGTTCAGGTTGCGATCGGGTACGGCCTCGCCTTCCGCCACTTCTCCGGTCACGCGGTTATTCGTGAATTCGAGACGAATGGTCTTGGTCCCCGCGGCGAACGAAACCTCCAACGCAACCTCCTGCCGAGTCTCCCAAGACTCGGCCGTGACGTCGAACTCGCCGCTTGTCTCGGAATAGGGAGTGTCGAACTTGGTGATTCCGTCGAAGAGCAGGCGATTCTCTTCGGACCAGAAATAGAACTCGCGCTGCACGATGGGACAGCTCACCTCGGCAGCATGACTCTGGGCAACCGACGCCATCAGAGGGGTTATGTCACCGGTGCGCTCGATGATCCCATCCGAGTCGATCCCCCCGTAGAGAAGCTTGTAACCGGTATACCCCTGCGGATCGTAGAGCTTGCTCTTCGCCTCGCTGCGCCCGAAAGGCTCCTGGAACCGCCTGCCCCAGACATATCCGGTAACGGCGTCTGTCTTTACAACCAACTCTTCCGGAGTCAGCAGTCTGGCGACGCCTGCATCGCGGAGCGCCTCCTCGCGAACCTGGTCCTCTCCCGTCACTGACTCGGCCCGGAACCACGGCGAGAGCGCGATCTCCGTCAGGAGGTCTTTCCCGTTATAAGCTTCACCACCGGCAATCCCCTCCCGGAATGCGACCGCCAGATCGTCAATCTCCAGGGTCTGCGCCGCCGACGCTACTCGCTGTGCCTCGAAGGTCGAATCATCAGTGTCGCCAGGGGGATCTACCAGTTCCACCCCCATGATTGCTGGCCACCAGAACCTTACAGCCGCCTTGGCGAACCGATCGTCTGCAACGATCTGCTCAGCCAGCCACTGCAAGCTATTGTCCGCGCTCGGCGCCTTCGCATCGCCGAATCCGGGCTCGCGCATGTCGCGGAACCACGTGTCTCCCGCCTGGTATGGCGACACCGTCCCGTCTTGCGGGGTCTTGTACAGCTTCGGCAACGAGTCGTCCCCGTAGTACTGGTCGCGGTACAGTCCGTCGTTGCCGTAGTTCTGGTACGTGCCTGCTACCGGGTCCATCGGAATGTGACAGACCGTGCACGCGGAATTGTTCATTGTGGGGTTGTTGGTGTCGGCCAGCGCGTCCGGGTCGGTCGTCCGGGCCGCCGACTTTTCGATATCCACGCCCAGGAAGTTGTAGTAGGTCCAGCGCGACCGGGCTCGATTGCGATTCGTGGCGGTGGTCGGATAACGCTTTAGGAAGACCGTTGTGTTGAGGATACCGGCGTGCGGGTAGTCGGTCGAGAGATTGCCTGGATTGACGACACGGCGGCCTAGCACGGGATCCTCCTGGACGACTCGGGAGCCGTTTCGCCTGTAGTACCCAGCGATTTCCGAAGGTTTGAATTCCGTCGGATCGTCTGAATTGTCGAATTCCGTGTCAACATCATAGGCATACGCGGCCATCGAATTGGCCATGATATAGTCCGCCGTCAAGATTTCCGTGTATGGCAGATCGTTTTCGACTACGTGAGCAATGAGTTCCAGAGGAGCGCGCGCCATGCCATACTGCACAGCTCGTTCGTGCTGCTTATAGGCGGGCGAGCTTCTCGGCCCCTCGTACCCGTCGGCAACGGCCTGCTCGGACAGTTCGTAGCGCTTGTTCGCTAGATTGACGAAAGCCACTTGGCCGAAGCGGACCACATTGGCGCGGTCCCGGTCCGTTAGCAACCGGTCGTTGGCCGACCGGATCAGGAAATCGTGGAAACCCGGCCCGGCCATCAGCGCCTTGATCGCCGTGCGGAGGCTGGATTCCTCGCCGTCATTGACCGCCGCGAACTCGGCTTGGGTAGGGAGCCGTCCGGCAAACAGCAGCGCCGCGCGGCGCAGCGTTCTCGCCGGCGAGGCCATCGTTACCCCGTCGAACAGCGTGTCCGGCGACAGCGTCCCCGAGGTGACCTCGCCCCCTAAGGCGCGCAGGAAGCTCTCCATGTTCGCGAAGTCCGTCGATCCAGCTGCGACCTGGACGCCGCCGCCGTGATTTTCCGCCCCCTGGATCTTGTTGAGGATCAGGTCGGCTCCTCCCTCGACGTCCGCGAGGAAGGTCTGAAACACCGCCAGGTTCAGCGCCTCGTGGTCAGCGACGGTGGACGGCGAGAGCACCAGCCGAGTGTGCCCGGAAACCCCTCCTGCAACATGGCAGTTGATGCACTTGGCCTGCACCACAGGCGCGGAAATGTAGTCGTTGAACAATCCGCTCGCCGACTCGCCCTCGGGCGCGACGCCCCTCCATCGCGGTCGGACCGGTGGTGAAGCGAACCGAGCGACGAAAGGGCTGAAGATCTTCTTTCCAAAGGCAGGCTCCTGCTGGACGGTGTTAACAAATGCCGGACAGACCGGTTGCGATTGAATGGTATTCACGGCACCTTCCAAGCGCGCATGCGCCCGGTCGCGCCGCTCCGCCAGGACGCTTGCGAACAGCTGGTCCCGTTCGAGTTCCGCGTCCCGGAGGGAATCCTCTGCCGCATCCTCACCAAGACTGGCCGGAAAAAATTGTGCCTGGCTAGCGGACACACCAAGAGCCACGCTCAGGATCCATCCCGGTATCTGCGCGCGACGGATTGTCGAGAAACCTAGCATCCCCTGTAATTCTAACGACATGTACTAGTGTATGGGACTATCCCACGCTGTCAACATGCCCGCCAGATAGGGTGTACGTCCCGATTTTGAGATCGGTGTGATTCAGCCGAGCGCGGCAGACATGTCGCATTAGTTGCAAGATCTTCTGCCAGCATTGTCTTTACGGCAGTTATAGTAAAGACAGGAGGCCCCATGTCTGACCCCCACGACCCATCCGTCCTTGAGCAACAACGCGACCGCATCCGCAGCGAACTCGCCTCCATTGGCGACTTGCGCCCAGGACCCCTCCGGGAGAAACACATGCGCTGCGGCAAGCCCACCTGCCGCTGCCAACGCGAGGATGATCCCGGCCACGGGCCCTACTTCCTGCTCGACCGCCAGACCGGCGGCCGCAAGACCACCCGCTCGATCCCCGCTGCACGTGTTGCCGAAACGCGCGCCCAAGTCGAGGAATGCCAGCGCCTGCGCCGCTTGACCAGCGAACTGATCGCGGTCAGCGAGCGCCTGTGCGATACCCGCTTGGCCGAGCCAGCGACCGACGCCGGTAAAAAGCGCCTGCGCCGCTTGACCAGCGAACTGATCGCGGTCAGCGAGCGCCTGTGCGATACCCGCTTGGCCGAGCCAGCGGACCGAAACTCTCGGCGCCGCGTTCGCCGCCGCCATCCAGGCTGAGATCGAGGCGTTGCTGAGCCGCGGCCCGGACGGTGGGCTTGATTTGGAGGCTGTCGAGACCGCCGCACGGCGCTATGCTCTACAGGTCGCGGCGCTCGCCGTCCAGGACAGGCTCAACGCCGACGGCTCCGACTGGCAGGGTCCCCGTCTGCCCTGCGCCTGCGGCCAGCCGGCCCGCTACGCCGGCCGCCGCGCCAAAACCTTCCTCACCGCGCTCGGCCCGGTCGAACTCAGCCGGGCCTACTACCATTGCCCGGCCTGCAACGCAGGCTTCTTCCCGCGCGACCGCTCCCTGGGACTGGAAGCCACCTCGCTCTCTCCGGCCGCCACGCGCATGGTCGGCACCGTGGCGGCCTGCGTCAGCTTCGCCGAAACCTCCGCATTGCTCGACGACCTGGCCGGCTTGCGCATCTCCCCCAAACACGTCGAACGCGCCGCCGAAGCGCTGGGACGCGAGATCGACGCCGCCGAGCGCTCCGGCGCGGTCTTCGCCACCGAGCCGCCGGCCGCGCCCACGATGTACCTCGGCATCGACGGCACCGGCGTGCCGGTGCGCCCGAGCGAGACGGCCGGGCGGGCGGGCAAGCAGCCGGATGGTTCGGCCAAGACCCGCGAGGCCAAGCTGGTCACGGCCTGGACCGCCGAGTCGCGCCACCCGCAGACCGGCCGTCCCCAGCGTGACCGGGGTTCGCTCAGCTACTGCGGGGCGATCGAGAGCGCCGCCAGCCGCGACACGGACCGCGAGCCGAGTGTGTTCGCACAACGCGTGCGCCGCGAGGCCGAACGGCGCGGATTCCCGCAAGCCCAGCGGCGCGTGGTGCTGGGCGACGGAGCGATCTGGATTTGGTCGCTCTGCCAGGAGCAGTTCCCGGGGGCCGTGCAGATCGTCGACCTGTTCCACGCCGAGGAGCATCTCTGGACGGTGTCCCGGCAGCTGCATGCGGGCCACGACGCCCGGATCAAGGCGTGGGCGGACGAGCGTTGCGACGAACTGGAGACCGGTCAGTTCGAGGCGGTGCTGGCGGCCCTGCGGTCCGCCAGTGACTGCGAGGAAGCCCGCCACTGTGTCACCTACATGGAGCGGAATCGCGACCGGATGCGCTACGCGGCGTTCCGTGCCGCCGGACTGTGTGTCGGCTCGGGGGTGGTGGAAAGCGGCTGCAAGAGTATTGTCGGGTCGCGCCTGAAGCAGTCCGGGATGAGATGGACCGTCGACGGTGCCAACGCCATCCTCTCGCTCCGTTGCTGCACCAAGTCTGGTCGCTATGAGGACTTCTGGGCAAGTCGATCAGCCTCGACCTAGGGAAATCTCAAAAACCTGACGTGCACCCGCCTGGTACCGTTTGGATTCGGACAAGCTCTGATCTACGTCGGATGCACGTGGTCGGCCGATGGATCTCCTCCCGTGGATTTCCCATGCCTCGCTCACCGGCAGGCGAATGGCGTGGCAGGCTGCCGAAACTCTAGAGCCAGCCGAACCTGTTCGGCCGAGTAGAGATTCGCCGGAGTGCTCGCGATCGTCCGTCAGTTGTTGAGACATTGAATCCAGGCATCTGGTTTCATTCGCCAAGGAACTTGGCGCTGGCAGCGGTTACGCGCACCCTGTCTTCTTGTTTACTGCGTCCTCCTCCTCGCCTTCATCCCGAAGGCCTCGTGCCTGTCGAACTCCGCATGCATATGTTAAATACTTTACCCATTAATGTAAGTTATCATTGACAATTCGGCCTGTAATCTAGTAGTAAAGTTACTGGACGCGCACCCTGTCTTCTTGTTTACTGCGCGCCTTCATCCCGAAGGCCTCGCCTGTCGAACTCCGCATGCATATGTTAAATACTTTACCCATTAATGTAAGTTATCGAATCTGTAATCTAGTAGTAAAGTTACTGGAGGCCGCAGCGATTCGCCAAGGAGCGCGATCGACGAGACGGCAGTCCAACCATGGCCCCCGGTACGGACACTCCGAGTTCGAAACGGTCAGGCAATCAATGAAGGAGAACTACAGAATGAATTGCGTCAAAGCTATCGTGCTCGCCCTGCTGCTGGCGGTTCCTACCGCCGCGCAGACTGTGGTGGTCACCGGCTTTGGACGCCGACCGGCCTGTTGGTGGACGCCGACACCGACCGGATCATCGGACCGCTCGAGGACGGGTCAGTGATCAACTTACAGGACGTTCCGAATCGGGATCTGTCCATCGTGTTTGAAGTGCAGGACTACATACAGGACAGCGACACAGTATACTTGAGCATGGCAATAGAAAATCGGTCATTAAATCTACCAGGAGCCGTGTATATTGACCGCACAGTGCCGTACTCGCTTTGCCAGGACACGCCAGCGCCACCCGGAAGCGCGGAGGCGAACCGGGCAGACCCACTGGAGCGGCACAACTACTTCAGGTGCCTGCTCCTGCGGCATGACGGAGAGGTGACGGTGACGGTGATGCCGCGAGACCGGGACTTCCGGGGATCTCACACTTGGGGCAGCCGGCGATCGATCACCTTCTCAATCACCGGCGAGAAGCCTCCGGCCGTCATCGTCAACCACAACGGTCAATCGGTCGAGTGCAGGGGCCCAAATTGCGCAGAATTCGAATCGAACGTGGCGTGGCGGGACGCAATCATGGCTGCGGCGTGTCCGTCCGACAGCAGTGGATCGGGCCGAACAGTTCGCATTGGCGGAACCACCGAGATCATCTGCCCATAGACTGACCTGTGGCGGGTGCTGCGCCCGGACCGCCAGAAGAACGGTCACACGACGGCGATTCGACACATTTCGTTCGCTGATCGAGGCAGCACCCGTCGTGCAAACTCCTCGAGCTTGTTCTGGACCCACCGTGGCGTCTGGGGATCGATTGGCCGTGCAATCCCCGCACATCAATTGCACGTCTTCGATCGCCGCGAAACCACGGACTGGAGAGCACGCCATGAATTGCGCATGTCGCCGAAACCTCTGGCTGCTGGTATTGCAATCAGGAAATTGCTTGAAATCGCTCATGCGAGGCTTATGACCCATCGGTCGGATCGCTGAGTTCAGGACCTCGGTCCATGACCATGAAAGGTCGCATAGTGCCCGGCAATGGCTGCGATCGCCGCGCCCTGCTGGGAGTGGCGGACGAGGCAATGACCTCCACGAATGCCAGAAGCACCAGGCGCTCGTCCACCGCCGTGCGCCAACCGACAGCAATCATCGATCGATTGAGTCCCGGCACTGAACAGCGAGCACCACCGCCAAGGCTGGCCGGGCTAAAATGAAGTTTGGTTTGAGCCGCGATGGCGGCCTTCATTCCATTCGATCCATGGATGCGGATCCCATCAACCCGGAGAACGCGCCGCCGCATGCCTCGACAATCCGTCGAGCGTTCCGGATGGACCTCAAGGCATGGATCCGGGACATCCTCCTTTCGCTCTCCCTGGCGACGGTCGTGATCGTGTTCCTTTGCCAGCCGGTCAAGGTCGAGGGCACCAGCATGCTGCCGGAATTAGCGGACAAGCAGAGGATTTTCGTTAACAAGTTCCTGTATCGCATCGACGACATCCAGCGAGGGGACGTGATCGTGTTCAAGCTGCCCGAAGATCTCTCGCGGTCCTATATCAAGCGAGTGGTCGGTCTCCCCGGCGAGACGGTTGAAATCCGCAAGGGAACCGTGTCCGTCGACGGACGCCCGCTAGTCGAGCCGTACGTGCCGCCCCAATACCGCGACCGGTCGACCGAATCTCCAGTGACGGTCCCGGACGGCCAGTACTACGTTCTCGGCGATCATCGCAATACATCGAACGACAGCCGCACTTGGGGCACGGTCGACGAATCGTTCATCACCGGAAAGGCTGTCTTCGTCTACTGGCCGCCCGAAAGGTTCGGCATTGTCCAGTAAGATGCCAATGAGCTTTCCTGCCACTCTTGCGCTCGAAGACGGCCGCTGCTTCCACGGCCAGGGCGTCGGTGCTCGCTGCGAGGCGGTCGGCGAGGTGGTCTTCAACACAGGGCTCACCGGATACCAAGAGATCTTCACCGATCCCTCCTACAGCGGCCAGATCGTCGTTCTGACCTCACCGCACATCGGCAACTACGGCACGAACCCCTTTGACAGCGAGTCCGATCGACCGTACATCGAGGGACTGGTCACTCGCGAATTCTCCCTCGCTCCCAGCAACTGGCGCTCGTCGCAGGCAGCAGACGAATTCCTGTCCTCCTGCGGGGTCCCGATTCTCACAGACATCGACACGCGGGCGCTCGTACGGCACCTCCGCACCCAAGGCGCGCTCAGGGGGGTCGTGTCCTCCCTCGGCACGGACTCGAGAGAACTCGTCGAAAAGGCGCGCTCGGCACCGTCGATGGCGGGTCTCGACCTGGCCAGCGGCGTCTCGACGGCAAAGCGCTACTCGTGGACCGAAGGACCGCCGAACTGCCTTCCGTCCGGGCTTCCCGCGGTGCAAGCTGCGGACAGCTTCCACGTCGTGGCATACGACTTCGGCATCAAGCGCAACATCCTGCGACAGCTGGCCGGAATCGGCGCCCGCGTAACTGTGGTGCCGTGCTCCACGGCCGCCGACGCTGTGCTAGGACTCAGGCCGGACGGGGTCTTTGTTTCGAACGGACCCGGCGATCCGGAGCCGTTAGGCGGGCCTGCGGCGGAGATTCGAAAGCTTGTCGGCCGCGTCCCGATCTTCGGCATCTGCCTCGGACTGCAGGTGCTCGGACAGGCTTTGGGCGGCAAGACATACAAACTGAAGTTCGGCCACCACGGATGCAACCATCCGGTGCTGGACAGCCGGACAAACAAGGTCGAGATCACTTCCCAGAACCACGGGTTCGCGCTCGATCCAGACTCGCTCGACAGCTCGTCGATTGAATTGACCCACACGAACCTCAACGACGGCACCATCGAAGGGTTTCGCAGCAAGCGCCACCCCCTCTTCTGCGTGCAGTACCACCCGGAGGCGGCCCCGGGCCCGCACGACTCGAGCTACTTGTTCGACGAATTCCGCCAGTTGATGCTCGACTGCGCATGACTGCGACAACCACCGAATTCCCAGCCTAAGCACCGACCATGCCGAAACGGACCGACATCCAGAAGATCATGATTGTGGGTTCGGGCCCTATCGTCATCGGCCAGGCCTGCGAATTCGACTACTCGGGCACGCAAGCTTGCAAGGCCCTGCGCGACGAGGGCTACGAGACAGTGCTCGTCAATTCCAATCCGGCCACGATCATGACCGATCCGGAGTTGGCCGAGCGCACCTATATCGAGCCGCTTACGACCGAATACCTGCGGTCGATCATCGAGCGAGAGCGGCCTCAAGCGCTGCTCTCCACCGTTGGGGGGCAGACAGGGCTCAACGCTTCTGTCGCGCTCGCCGAGAAGGGCATATTGGACGAGTTCGGCGTCGAGCTGATCGGCGCGAACCTCGACGCCATCCGGCGTGCCGAAGACCGCCAGGCATTCAAGGCGGCAATGATCGAGATCGGACTGGAAGTGGCTCGGTCGCGCTTGGTGTCGAACGTCGACGACGGCTTGGATTTCGCCGCCGAAGTGGGTTACCCCGTGGTGCTTCGGCCAAGCTTCACCTTGGGCGGCACGGGCGGAGGCATGGTGTACAACTCCGAGGAGATGCACTCCCTGCTCCGCAAGGGCATCGAGCTCTCGCCGGTTGGGGAGGTGCTGGTCGAAGAGAGCGTTCTCGGCTGGAAAGAGTTTGAGATGGAGGTGATGCGCGACCTAGCCGACAACGCCATCATCATCTGCTCGATCGAGAACTTCGACATGATGGGCGTGCATACCGGCGACTCGATCACTGTCGCTCCCGCGCAGACGCTCACCGACCGGGAGTACCAGCTGATGCGCGACGCATCGCTCGCCTGCCTCCGCAAGATCGGAGTCGACACCGGGGGCTCCAACGTGCAGTTCTCGGTCAACCCCGAAACGGGCCGGATGCTGGTGATCGAAATGAACCCGCGGGTCTCGCGGAGTTCGGCGCTGGCTTCGAAAGCCACCGGATTCCCAATCGCCAAGATCGCGGCGAAACTCGCGGTCGGACTCAGACTGGACGAAATCCCGAACGACATCACCCGCAAGACACCGGCCTGTTTCGAGCCAAGCATCGATTACGTGGTGGTCAAGATCCCCAAGTGGCAATTCGAGAAGTTCCCTGGCAGCGAACCCGTTCTCGGCGTGCAAATGAAGTCGATTGGCGAGGTCATGGCCATCGGGTCGACCTTCAAGCACGCGCTTTGGAAGGCGATTCGATCCCTTGAGACGGGTCGGAAGTCAGGATCGGATGTCTACAGTGCGGACCTGATCCCCAAGAGACTGATTACACCCAATCCGGATCGACTCAACTACATCCGCTTCGCCATGGGACAGGGCCTTTCGGTTGCAGAAGTCCAGGAGATGACGGGCATCGATCCATGGTTCCTGGCTCAGATCAAGACCGTGGTCGACTTCCAGCAGGAACTCGCCAAGACGAGCCTGGACGAGGTGTCACCCGCCCTGCTCAGGCAGGCCAAGCGGTACGGTCTTTCCGACAACCGCCTCGGGCGCCTTTGGAACGAGACCGAGACGGCCGTGCGAAACCGGCGCAAGGATTGGAACATCCGCGCGGTGTTCAAGCGCGTCGATACCTGCGCGGCAGAATTCGAGAGCTTCACGCCGTACCTCTACTCGGTTTACGAAGAGGAGTGCGAAGCCGCGCCGACCGATGCCCGCAAGGTGATGATCCTCGGCTCCGGACCGAACCGAATCGGCCAGGGGATCGAGTTCGACTACTGCTGCTGCCATGCCTCTTTCGCCCTGCAGGAACTGGGTTGCGAGTCGATCATGGTCAACTGCAATCCGGAAACAGTCTCGACCGACTACGACACGAGCGACCGGTTGTACTTCGAGCCCCTCACGCTCGAGAACGTCCTGAACATATGCGACACGGAGAAGCCGGACGGCGTAATCGTCCAGTTCGGCGGGCAGACGCCGCTCACGCTGTCGCTGCCGCTCAAGGCCCACGGCGTGCCGATCATCGGCACCGATCCGGAATCGATCGACCTTGCCGAGGATCGGGACCGCTTCGGCCGGCTGCTCAACGAGCTCGACATCCCGCAGCCCGCAGGCGGCACTGCCACGAGCGCTGAGGGAGCGCTGGAGACAGCCAAGCAGATCGGCTATCCGGTACTGGTTCGACCAAGCTATGTACTCGGCGGGCGGGCGATGGTCATTGCTTACGATGCTGCAACCGTCGAGAGCTACATGCGCGACGCCTTTGTGTACTCCCAGGACCGGCCGATCCTGGTCGACCGCTACCTGGAAAACGCCATTGAAGTCGACGTAGACGCGCTGTGCGACGGAAGCGATGTCGTGGTCGGCGGCATCATGGAACACATAGAGGAAGCCGGGGTCCATTCCGGGGACAGCTCGTGCGTGCTGCCAGCACAGACGATTCCAGCAAACACCCTTGAAACCATTGCGGATTACACCACGCGCCTTGCCATGGCTCTAAACGTCATCGGACTGATGAACGTGCAGTACGCGATCCATCGCGGCAAGGTCTACGTCATCGAGGTCAACCCGCGGGCATCCCGGACAGTGCCGTACGTTAGCAAGGCGACCGGAGTCCCGCTGGCCAAGATCGCGGTCAACCTGATGATGGGCCGCAAGCTGGCCGAGTTCGGATTGCCCGAGGGCGTGCTTCCGACCCACGAAGTCTGCGTGAAGTCCCCCGTCTTCCCATTCAACAAGTTCAGTGGCGTGGATCCGCTCCTGGGCCCGGAGATGCGTTCGACCGGAGAGGTCATGGGGATTGGCTCGTCGTTCGGCGAGGCCTTCGCCAAAGCGCAGCTGAGCGCCGGGCAGACCCTGCCCGACTCCGGCTCGGTGTTCCTCAGCGTCAATTCGCGCCAAGTCAAGGAATGCCTTGAAATGGCCCGGCAGTTCGCCGATTTCGGGTTCCAGATCTACGCCACAAGAGGCACCGCGACCACTTTGCGCGGTGCCGGCCTCGAATGCCGAACTGTGATGAAGGTCAACGAGGGCCGTCCGAACGCACTCGACCTGATCGCGGATCGCAAGGTCGACCTGATCGTGAACACCCCCGCCGGGCCGTACGCATTCGAGGACGAGAAGAAGATCCGCAGCGCGGCGATCCAGCAGGGCATACCAAGCATGACCACGCTGAGTGCGGCCAAGGCGGCGGTGAACGGCATCGCGGCGCGCAGGAAGCGCGCAGCACAAGTCTGCTCGCTGCAAGAACTGTACTCCAAAGCATCACCAGTCTCGGCTTAGCTCAGGGGTCCGGCAGCCGAAAGGCGGCGCGACCCAAGGTTGCGCCCACCGCCCGGGTTGACGTGGTCTGCGCCCGTACAATGGTCGTTTATGCCGCAAATCCGGCGAGCACTGCTCAGCGTTACTGACAAGACGGGCCTGGTCGAGTTTGCCGGCCAGCTTGCCGCTTGCGGAACCGCTCTCATCTCCACAGGAGGCACGGCCCGCGTCTTGCGAGAAGCGGGCCTTGATGTCCAGGAAATATCGCAAGTCACCGGCTTCCCTGAAATGCTGGACGGGAGGGTCAAGACCCTTCATCCACGGATAGCCGGGGGCATCCTTGCCGTGCGCTCGAATCCAGGGCACCTCAGTGCCTTGGAGGAGCATGGCATTGCCACCATCGACATGGTCGTGGTCAACCTCTATGCATTCGAGGCCACCGCCGCCCGCGATGGGGCAACGTTTGACGAATTGATCGAGAACATCGACATCGGAGGACCGTCATTGATCCGGGCAGCCGCCAAGAACTTCCGCGATGTCGCGGTGGTAACGGACCCGTCGGACTACCTCGCAATTGGCGAAGAATTGGCTTCCGAAGGCTCCTTATCGGTGGCAACGCACTGGACACTGGCCCGCAAGGCCTTCGACGCGACTGCCGCATACGACCGGGCAATCGCCGGCACTCTGGCTTGCCTCGACGTCGGCCAAGCGCCTGGGGGCGCAGAACGGGAGGCACTGCCCCCGCAACTGGACCTCCGTGTGCCGCGCAAGCAAGTGCTGCGTTACGGCGAAAACCCCCACCAGCAGGCAGCGCTCTACACGACAGGCGAGACCGGCATCGGCGGCGCCCGGCAGTTGCACGGCAAGCAACTCTCCTACAACAACCTGGTCGATCTGGACGCCTCCTGGCAGCTGGCCTTGGAATTCGAGCGCCCGGCTGTCGCGATCATCAAGCACACGAATCCATGCGGCTGCGCCGAAGCCGGATCGCTCGCAGAGGCCTATCGCAAGGCGCTGGAATGCGATCCTGTCTCGGCATTCGGCTCGGTCATTGCAACCAGCCGGCCAGTAGACCTCGAAACGGCGGAGTTGATGTCCGAACTGTTCGTCGAGGCAATCGCGGCACCCGGATTCGAGCCGGACGCAATCGCGGTGTTAACGAGAAAGCGGAGTATCCGATTGCTCGAGATCCATTCGTCGGTACCCGGCACGGTCCTCAAGAGCATCTCCGGCGGGTATTTGGTGCAGGACGAAGATCGTTCCGAGACGAGCCCCGAGCGGTTCGACGTCGTAAGCAGCCGACCCCCTTCGGCGGTCGAGTCAGACGACTTGCGGTTTGCATGGAAGGTCGCCAAGCACGTGAAGTCCAACGCCATTCTGTACGCTCGCGAAGGGCAGACGGTCGGCGTCGGAGCCGGACAGATGAGCAGGGTCGATGCGGCCCGCCTCGGAGCGACGAAGGCACGGCTGCCGCTCAACGGAAGCGTGGCGGCATCGGACGCGTTCTTCCCGTTCGCCGACGGCGTGGAGGAGATTGCGAAGTTCGGGGCGACCGCGGTGATCCAGCCGGGGGGATCCATGCGCGACGCCGAAGTGATCGAGGCGGCGGATCGGCTGGGCCTGGCGATGGTTTGCACGGGGGTACGGCACTTCCGTCACTAGATCGCCGGGAGTGGAAAAACCGATCGAATCGACTGAATTCGAGCGGATACGCCCGCTCTAACCAACGCTGGGCATTCCGGAAGCGACATGCCCTTTCACACCACCAATCGTCCATCGCAGTTCAAGGCGCCCACAGCGGACCGTTCGGGGTAACTTGGGGCGCATCGCCGTCATCCTTACATGCGGACGCGCTGGCGTGCGCCCTTCGATTGAGGCCGCGACTCCTCGGAGCGCGTCTGGCACCTCCCCGGTCCAGTCACGCCGTCCCGCCCTGCACCAACTGATGTCTCGTGCACACGAATTGCCCGGCGAACCGGACTCGGATCGATTCGCGCCACTCCGCCGTTTCTACGGGGCAGTTGGACTGATCGCCTTGGAGACCTGTGTCCTCGAAGCCCAGGAAATGCCGCAGCCGGCACGGAGCCTCTTGTGTCACGACACTGACATGACCCCGACGCTAGAGAGTTTCTTCGGCGAGCGGATCCACCTCGACGTGCTCCGCCAAGAGCTGCAAGGGGCGATCGTGACGCGTCAAGTGACATTGCGGCTGAACTCTTCCGACCGGGGAATCGAGTTCGGCGCCATCCGAATCGATCTCAGTCGACTGTCCGAGACGCAGAAGCAGTTCGTTCTGGAGGGCCGACAGCCACTAGGCGGGATCCTGAACGACTTCGAGATCCCGCATGAGAGTCATGCCAGCCGGTTCTTCCGGATCAAGGCGGATGCGCTGATGATCAGGTGCTTTGCCCTGAGAGGCCCCCGAGCCCTCTACGGTCGTTGCAACACTCTCACCTACAAGGACGGGTCGACCCTTGCCGACGTGGTCGAGGTGCTCCCGCCGCTCTGGTTGCTCGAGCGTTCCTGCGCTGAAGGCTGATTTCCCAGCGCCCGCTCCGATCATGGCTGGGACCGTCAGCACACTGTTTCCCAAGCGGTCTCGGCAGTATCCCTCACTACCGCGCGTGGTGCTCCACGAGGCTCGCAACTGCGATCTTCGATCGGAGCCCGTCGACTGGGTCGGCTGATGTACCGTAGAACGGAATCGAACGACGCCCTGTGGCCAAGCACCGCGTCAGACGAGAATTGAGCCCATGCGCCCGGTCAACGCCATCGCCGCAATGCTCGCCTTGGGAACCCTCGCTTGCAGTTCCGGTCAGGGCGAAGCGGAGCGCACGTCCGGCAGGAGGCCCAACATCATCCTGATCATGGCGGACGACCTCGGGGCGGAAACACTCGGCTGCTATGGAAACACGATCTTCGCGACACCGCGTCTAGACCAGATGGCACGGGATGGCGCACGCTTCGAGAACGCCTTCGCCACTCCCGTCTGCAGCCCCACGCGGGCGATGATCCTGACCGGCCTGCATCCGAACAGGACAGGAGTCCTGGAACGTCTCGACAGCCCCCTCGACACGGAAAGGAGCAACCGGCTTCCCGTGCACCTGACGACATTTGCCCGGGTGTTCCAGTCGGCGGGCTACGCCACGGCCATTGCGGGGAAATGGCATCTAGGAGATTTCCAGACCCACCCTGACCAACCGGCATCGCACGGCTTCGACGAGCATTGCCTTTGGGTACAGTACTGGGACGACGAGCGACGCAGTCGATACTACGGTCCGCACAACTGGGAAAACGGAACGTATCGAACTCATGACGAGGAGATCTTCGGGCCCGACTACTACAGCGACTTCCTCATTGATTTCATCGAACGCAATCAGGATCGGCCGTTCCTGGCCTACTATCCCATGAATCTCATTCACAGCCCGCTGGTTACGCCGCCCGGACCGAAGGCTCTTGCCGAAAGCAAATTCCCCGACGACCTCGGCCCGAACGAGAAAAAGGCAGGACACATGATCACCTACATGGACGCGATCGTTGGCAAGTTCCTGGACAAGATCGAGGAGCTTGGTCTCGACGAAGACACATTGATCCTGTTTACGGGCGACAACGGCACGGCCAGCAACCTGGAGAGCCGATTGGGGCCGTTCAGGGTGAAGGGCGGCAAACGGACCATGAACGAGGCAGGAACCAGGGTCCCGTTGATCGCTCGCTGGCCGGGAATGATACCTGAAGGAAAACGCGATGCGTTCTTCTCCCTCATGGATGTGCTACCCACACTGGGTGCAATCGCACAAATCGAAATCGAGCATTCAGTCGACGGAATGGACCTCTCGCATTCCCTCTTGGGAAAGCCAGGCATTGATCGCGAGGACTTCTCCATGGCGTTTGAGGGCGATGTGTACCTCGTTCGCGACGAACGCTTTCGGCTTCACGAGGACGGGCGCTTGTACGACGTCTCGGTTGCCAGCGACGAAACGCGCTACAGCATGGATGCCCTTGTGAGCGAGTCCGAGCATGCGGACGCACGTGAGCGACTCCAAACGCGCCTGGAATCGTACATGGGGATTCGGAAGGCAGACGAATCCTACAGCATCATTCCCTTCGGCACAGGCGGGGATCGGTTCAAGAATGCCCAAGATGCGGCCAGCCAACCGAAGAAGCCGCAGTAGCCGCATCGCGTTGCTGCAGCCAAGGCATCGGTGTGAGCCACGGAGCCTGCACGGCAGGCCGCGCCAGGCTCCATGGTTGCGCCCGCAAGTCAGCCTCGCGGTGCTGTGGATGGCGCTGGCCTGCACAGCCTGCGTCCATGACGTCGATCCCGATCCAGCGCTACCCAACATCGTCCTCGTCCTCGCCGACGACATGGGTTACGGCGACGTGAGCGTCTACAACCCCGAATCGCGCATCCCAACACCCAACATGGATCGACTCGCCACAAAGGGAATCCGATTCATGGACATGCACTCAGCGGATTCGGTCTGCACGCCCTCGCGCTACGGATTGCTGACGGGGCGCTACTGCTGGCGCACGCGCCTGCAGCGCACTGTGCTGTTCAACTACGAACCGCCGCTGATCGAACCGAATCGCCTGACTCTTGCATCGCTGCTGAACGGCAAGGGCTACCGGACGGGCATGTTCGGCAAGTGGCATCTCGGGCTCGACTTCGCCGTCAAGGATGGCAAGCAAGTCGATCTTGGCCAGCCCCTGCCGTGGTACGCCGGGCCGGACCCCGACCCCGAGGTCGGCGCGAGCATTGATTTCTCGACGCGCGCCTCGGGCGGGCCAACCGATCTAGGGTTCGACGAGGCATTCTACACGGCCGGTTGCTCGACCGACCAAGAGCCGTTCTGTTTTATCCGGAACGGCGTGTTTCTCGGGATGGAGAGGGCCACCTACCGGCATCCGGCCGGAAGCTGGCGCTCGGGGATGACGGCGGAGAACTGGGTGAACGAGATCGTCGACGTGCGGTTTGCCCAAGAGGCCACCGCGTTCATTGAGCGGGTGCACGAGGAGCAGCCCGAGACGCCATTCTTCGTCTACTTGGCGCTGTCGGCACCGCACTCGCCGCATGTGATTCCGGAGTTTGCGGCAGGCAGGAGCGCGGCCGGGGTGCGTGGTGACATGGTCTGGCTAGTTGACTGGGTAGTCGGTCAGGTCATGGACACTCTTGAGCAGCGCGGACTCGCGGAGAACACCCTGCTGATCGTGACCAGTGACAACGGACCCTTGCGAGGCTCTCTAGAGCCGGGAGCCCGGGAGAGCACGGCAACTGTTTCCAATGGGCATCGGTCCGCTGGCCCATTGCGCGGATTCAAGGGGCGGATCTACGAGGGCGGCCACCGCGTGCCGTTCATCGCCACCTGGCCCCAGAGGATCCCGGCGGGCACCGTCAGCGACCAGCCGGCGTCCTTGGTCGACCTGCTTGCAACAGTCGCCGCAGTCGTCGGGGAGACGTTGCCGGACGATGCCGGCGAAGACAGCTTCAACATGCTGGCCGCGCTCGAAGGCTCCCAAAGCGGCGTACCGGCCCGGCCGGCGATAGTGCATCATTCCGGGGGCGGTGCATTCGCGTTGCGCGACGGGCGATGGAAGATCGTGTTCGGCCGCGGCGAGGAGCGTGTCCAGCCCATGGAGGGTACCGGATACCTGTTTGATCTGGAAGCGGATCCGTACGAGACGACCGACTTGTGGGGCGAGCATCCGCCGGCCGTGGAGTGGCTCACCGCGATGATGGACGATTTTCGAAAGCAAGGCCGCAGCGTACCGAGGCGCTGATAGCTCGTGTCACCCGCCGGCGCAACCCCGACCCAGGAAGCGCGTATCCGAGATCGGATTGGGGGGAAACGGCCAACGTCCCTTTGCCCTCCGGGCTTCCGAGCAAATGAACCGAGCCGTGTCGTCCACGTCAGCGTGACGGCACAACGCCGGAAACCACAGCGTACGGGTTCAGGACACTCTAAGCTATGTCAAGGCGCGGCGGAAGGGCGCCGGAATTCCTTGATGGACAAGCGTGTCGCGACAGGCCGGCCAATAGTCACGAACTGCCCGTGGTGACGATGCGGATATACGGAGCTTCGGCCGGCTGCGCTTTCTGCGCATGCTTGCTCGCGTCCTCTTGCGGTTCCGCTCCACCCGGACCGCTCTCGCCGCGCGATGCATTGCAGTCCTTTCGCATCGCTGACGGCTTCCGCATCGAGTTGTTCGCTTCCGAACCCCATGTCGTCGATCCCGTGGAAATGGCATTCGATGAATCAGGAGGTGTCTTTGTCGCCGAACTGCTCGACAATCCGCACGATCCTCCGACGGGCCAGCAACCCTTGAGCCGGATCAAGTACCTGGAAGACACCGACTCCGACGGCATGGTTGACAGGCATACCGTGTTCGCCGAGGGGCTCTTGGCAGTCGAGGGGATCGCTCCGTGGAAGGGCGGGCTGATCGTCACGGCGGCCCCGGACATCCTTTTCCTCAAGGACACTGACGGGGACCATCAGGCCGATGTCCGCGAAACCCTATACACCGGATTCGCCGTCCCTAACGTGGAAACCCGCATCAGCAATCCGCGGCTCGGATTGGACAACTGGTTCTATGTGGTGAACTTCGGCAATCCGGGAGAGGTGCGCTCCCTGCGGCGGCCGGACGCACCCACCGCAACGGTGCGGAATCGCGAATTCCGGTTCCATCCGCTGCGAGGCCTCGGGGAGCCTGCACCCGGGAATGCGCAGTTCGGACACGACTACAACGAACGGGGTCACTGGTTCGTGGCGCACAACACGGTCCACCTGCGACACACCGTCTTCCCGCCGGGCTACCTGCCGCGAAATCCGCACCTAGTGCTCGAGCGCCCCGAGCAGGACATCTCCGATCACGGGCAGCCAGCAGCGGCAGTCTTCCCTCTCAGCCAGCCCCAGCAATGGCGCATCGATCGAACCGTCGCCCGCCAGAAGCGTTACGCCGAGACCCGGCCCGGCAGGGCCGAACGGCTTGAAGGCTATTTCACAGCCGCCAGCGGCACAACGGTTTACCTAGGCGACGCATTCCCATCGGAGTTGCGCGGGAGTGTGTTTGTCGGCGAGGGGAACGGCAATCTCGTGCACTGCGACATTCTCACCCCATCCGGACCGACCTACTCGGCGCGACGGTGGCCGGAGGGCGCGGACTTCCTCGCATCGACCGACAACTGGTTCCGGCCGGTCAACTTCTCGAACGCCCCCGACGGGAACCTTTATGTGGTCGACTACTATCGCCAATACCTCGAACACCCGGATTTCATACCGGACGCCATCAAGAAGCGCCTGAAGATGAACTTCCGAGCAGGCGACACGCTGGGGCGAATCTATCGGATTGTGCCGGACAAGCCAAAGAGCGAGCCGCGAAACGTGCATCTGGGAATGGCTACGAGTCACGAATTGGTCGGCCTGCTTGGACACTCAAGTGGCTGGCACCGCCGCACTGCCCATCGCCTGCTGCTTGAACGCCAGGATGAATCGGTTGTCGAGGCTCTCGGAGCCATGGCTAGATCGGCGCCGACGACCGAGTCTCGGCTGCATGCCCTGTGGGTACTCGAGGGACTCAACGTGTTGGCCGCGGACCTCGTCGGCGAATCGTTGGTGGATTCCGACGAGGCTGTCCGGGAGAACGCCCTGCGGTTAACCGAGCGATTTCCCGGGGATTTCTTCGAGCAAGTGCTGGAAGCGATCGGCGACGAGTCGCCACGGGTCGCCTTCCAGGCAGCATTGACGGCGGGCGACTTCCCCGCCTCGCCGGCGCTATTCGAGGCTTACGCCACGGGACTCGCCCGTTTCCCCGAGTCTCCGTGGTTTCACTTCGCGGTTTTAAGCGCACCCCCTGTGATGGCTGCCCCGGTACTCGAGAGGCTCGTACGGAATCAGTCGGAATTCTTCGTCGACCCATCGAAGGCTCGCAAGGACTACTTGCGCAGGGTTGCCAGGGTGATCGGAGCCGGCAGGAGCCCAAGCGAAATCGAGGGCGTTCTGCAGGGACTGGTTACGGTTAAACACCTCGCTGCGGAGCCGTGGAAAGTCATGGCCCTGGAGGGTCTGGCTGACGGTCTCGCCCTGCGCGAGGGCCGCCGATTGCCGACCGGTGTCGCGAGCGCGCCAATGGACGCGCTGCTGGGCGACGGATCCGAGGCGGTGCGAGCCGCGGCAGCCAAAGCTGCTCGGTTCTTCGACCTGTCGGCTCATGTCAAGCGGGCAAGCGATCAAGCCCTCGACCCGAGCGTCCCGCTCTCTCGGCGCGTGATTGCCGCCCGGACCCTTCAAGGCGGGAACTTCGAGGAGGTGTCGGGTGCTCTCGCGCTGCTGCTAAGGACGGCTAGCGACTCCGCGCTCCAAACGGCAGCGGCCGAATCCCTGGCGGCTTTCAACCGGCCAGAAGTGTCGGACATCCTGATCGCGGCATGGCCAGCTTACAAAGCGGGTACGCGATCCTCTGTCGCGGAAATACTGATCCGACGGGACTCTCTCGCCACGGCATTCCTCGGAGCGATTGCCGACGGCCGAATCGCTGCCAACGAGGTGGCACCGATCACCCGAATCCGCCTTTCTCAGCATCCCAACGAGCGCGTCCGGCGATCTGCCGCGGTCCAATTGCCTAGCGAACTGGGTGATCGCGGCCAGATCGTTGCGCGGTACATGGGGGCGCTCGACATCCGTGGCGACGTATCGCAGGGCAAGAAGGTGTTCGAGAGCGAATGCGCGAACTGCCATCTCTCCAACGGATCGCGCGGGCGCATCGGTCCGGATCTGTCGGGGGTGACAAATCGCAGCAACGAGGATCTGCTGACCAGCATTCTCGATCCGAGCTACGCGATCGAGAATCGGTTCCGAAACTACCTCCTGGAAACCACGGACGCACGCTTCTACGACGGTATCCTAGTCGCTGAGACTACCGCCAGCGTTACGCTACGAGGCGAGAACAGGGACATCTCAGTGCTGAAGGAGGACATCGCGGAACTCCGCGAATCTGCCGTATCACTGATGCCAGAGGGCTTGGAAGAGGCACTCACGGACCAGGATCTTGCCGACCTGCTCGCGTACTTGCGTTCCGGGCTGTAGGCTGGCAACTCGTCGTTGCGGCGCCCGGGGGCCATCCTGTCGGCGTTTCGCCTTCGATCTTGGACCCGGGCGCTCCGCTTGATTCTTCACCGAAATGCGGTTTCTGGCATGCCGCAACCTACTGGCTACCAAGCGAAGTTTCCGTCGTCATCAAGTGGCGAGAAGGGGTTCCAGGCAACTTCCCACAAATGCCCGTCAGGATCCTTGAAGTATCCCGAATGGCCGCCCCAGAAGACATCCTGGGCCGGCTTGACGATGGTACCGCCAGCGCTTTCGGCTTCGGCAAGCACCGTAGCAACGTCCTCGCGTGCGCGGACATTGTGGGCCAAGGTGACGGCTCCCGTCGCAACGCCGCTGGCGCCCTCCAGACCGATATCCTCGACGAGCATGGCGCGGGGATACAGGGCAAACCCGATTCCGTTGAGCGTGAAACATACGATGGAATCCGCGCTCTCCTCTGTTGCTACACGCCAGTCGAGCGCCTCGTAGAACGCGCGTGCCCGCGGAAGGTCGTCTACACCCAGGGTGATGATGCTAAGATGCTGGTCCATGCAGCCTCCTCCTTGGTCAGTGCAAGCAAAGGACACATTACAGCTATCTAAGCATGATCACGGCGGGCCGTTCTGTTGATGGTCACGGTTTACTGATCTTGCCGTTCCGCAGCTCGGCTTGTAGTCGCTGTCGCTCCGAACTAGGCGATTCGGAGGACAACCGAACTGCGTTCGCTGAGTGGACTGGGGCCGGGCCTCTGTCGCGGAGCCCCCGCATACCGTGCCATCCTAAGGCTGGCCAAGCAGCATGCAACGTTTCTCCAGACGCGATCTCCTAGCGGCGACAGCCGGCGCCGCCACGCTCTCCGGATGCAGCGATAGGACACCTGAACCCGCAGAAACCGGCAGTTCGAGGCCCGCTGTGATCGACTTCCATCAGCACACAAACTACTTGGACCGGTCCGATGAAGACCTCGTAGCGCACCAGCAAACGATGGGGGTCGATCTAACCGTCCTCTTGCCGGCCGGCTCCAGACTGGGCTTGGACGCAGGGGCAGGCCGCAACCAATCGGCTGTCTCGTTGGCGGAGCGCTTCCCTGCCCACTTCGTCTACTTCGCCAACGAACTCCCCGACCTTCCCGAGACGCGCGCGGTCCTCGAGAAGTACCTGGCCATGGGCGCCAAGGGAATCGGCGAGCAGAAGTTCCCTGTCGCATGCGACTCGCAGGCAATGCAGTTGATCTACTCGATTGCGCGGGAATTCGGCGTGCCGGTTCTGCTGCATTTCCAGCACGAGCGCTACAACACCGGCATCGAACGCTTCCACACAATGGTCGAACGCTTCCCAACAGTCAACTTCATCGGGCACGCCCAAACCTGGTGGGGCAATGTCGACAGGAATCACGATCAAGCGGTGATGTATCCCAAGACTCCGGTTGACGCGGGCGGAATCACAGACCGTCTGCTGTCCGACTACCCTAACGTTTACGGGGACCTTTCCGCCGGATCGGGCTTGAATTCGATGCTGCGTGACGAAGATCACGCAAAGGGGTTCCTCGCGCGCCACCAAGACCGGCTGCTCTGGGCCAGCGATTGCAACGACACGCTCGGAGAAGGGCCGGACTGCATCGGCTCAAAGGGCATCGCCGCAGTGCGTCGGCTCGCACCGGACGATGACGCGATTGCCAAGATCCTATCGGGGAACGCGGCACGCATACTCAAGCTGGCTTAGCAGGGACGCACCAGCTGCAAGCGGATGAGACCGACAGCAATCGCTATTCGGGGTTGAACATGTATCCCAAGCCGTGCTTGGTGACGATCCGTCGCGGCTGGCGCGAGTCTTCCTCGATCTTCTGCCTGAGCCACCCAACATGCACGTCGACCGTCCGGGTGGTCGGCGTTGCCTGGTAGTTCCAAACCTTCCGCAGCAACTCGCCGCGAGACAGGGTCTCGCGAGGATGCTGAGCGAAGTAGAGCAGCAGATGGAACTCCTTCGCCGACATCTGAAGCTGCTGCCCATCGCGAAACACCGCTGTCTGCTTGGCGTCAAGGCGAATGTTGCCGAAGTTGTAGATCTGCAGCCCGTCAGTGCCGCTCTTGGCGCGGTCGCGACGCAGGATCGCCTCGATCCTGGCCACCAGTTCAAGCATTTCGAACGGCTTGACGAGATAGTCATCGGCACCGATTCGCAATCCCTTGACCTTGTCCATCAGCCGCCCCTTGGCAGTCAGCATGAGCAGTGGCGTCGCGACACCCTTGTCGCGCAGATCCTGGCAAACTTCAAGGCCGGATTTCTTCGGCAGCATCAAGTCCAGAACGATCAGATCGAGACCGCCTTGGGAGGCCCGTTCGTAGCCCTCCCTCCCGTCCACGGCCGTCTCGACGTCGTGCCCCTCGGATCGCAAGCGATCGGCAACGGTCATGCGGATGCCAACCTCGTCCTCGATTATCAGGATTCTGGCCATGAAGCTCTCCTCAGGTAGGTGCAGCGGATTGTATCGGCAAGTGCAAGGTGAATTCGCTGCCGTGGCCGGGATCGCTTCGGACCGAGAGATCTCCGCCCATGCCGCGCGCCAAGTCCCGCGCCAGCTTGAGGCCCAGGCCGGAACCCTGGATATTATCCTCGCCCGCCGCAGCACCTCGATAGAAGGCATCGAAGATCCGCCGGGCTTCCTTCGCTGGAATCCCCATGCCGCGATCGCGAATCCGGATCTGGACCTCGGGTTTGATCCCGGCGCGCTCGACCGAAGACTCGATGCGCACCGAGCGGGCTGGCTTGCCGTACTTGACTGCGTTGCTCAGCAGGTTCGCAAGTACCTGCTGGACGGCCCTCTCGTCGGTCGTGACAGTCGGTAGCTCGGGGGTCTCGTCGCGTTCAAGCACAAAACCCGCCTGCTCGATCATGGGCAGGGCTTGGTCCACGGCAGTTTGGACGATGGCCGACGGGTCAACCGGGCGCAGTTGAAACCGGCGCTCGCCCGATTCCAGAGCCGCGAATTGCAATGTCTGCTCAACCATGTCGGCAAGCCGGCGACCTTGATCTCGGATCAACTCGCCATAGCGCTGCACGTGCTGGCTCGTCGCAGTCACCCCGTCGGCAAGGTTTTCCCCGACCGAGCAAATCACTGACAGCGGCGTACGCAACTCGTGGGTCACGCCGGCAACAAATTCCATTTGCATTCCAGCGAGGCGCGCCGCCCGGCGCGCCGAGACGATGACGAGCGCCATGGCGCCGGCCAACAGCAACAGCACGCCGAATCCCATCGCGAGGTTCCACAGTCGCTGCTGCTCCACCACGGCGTGCAGGGATCCCGCGACGTGCTTGGCCGCAATCTCGATGTCCAGCGTTGGACCGCTGCCTGCCAAGACGAGCCGCCCGCGGCCAAACGGCTGGAAACGACGCTCGGCTTGCGGGCCCAGCCCTTGAGATAGCGGGCGGGCGGAGGGCTCCCTCACCAATCGAATCGTCGTGCTACTGTCCGCTCCTACCAGCCATTCATGATCCAGGGCAGGATCTGAGCGATAGATGAACGTTCGATCATCTCCGGCCACAAGCGCAACTTCGTAAAGCCTGTCCCCGTCGGGTCCGGCGAAGAACTGCTCGACGAATGTCGGCAGCATCGTCTCGACAAAGTATCCCCAGTCAATGACAACAATGAGAACCCCCTGCCGCACGCCACCTCGAGCCGGGCGGAGGGGCTGGCCGCGAGCCCTTCCGAACTCCTGTAACGGTCGAGCGACAGCGTTCGCTTCAGGGAACAAGGTCCAACCGAACAACCGTGAACTACGCCCACGGCGGGGGTTGCGTTGGACGGCCGCAATCGACACCCTGAGTGGCTCCAACTCGAGCTCCCAGTTTGCATCGACCATCTCGCCCGTGCCCAACCTCAGTTCTCGCAAGGTCTCCTCCCCGCCCGGATCGTACACAGCAACAAGCAATCGGCGAACCAGCTGCGGATGGAAACTGGTCTCGGACCAAAGCGAGTAGCTTTCCGCATGGCCCTCCCACTCCGTACCTGTTGCCCCCCGGACGTCGCTTTGGAAATTGCCAATCAGGGATAGAAACTCTCGTTCAATTTCCTGATAGAGCTGCCGCATGGAGCCATCCAGCGAATTTTTCATCATTGCCGCCTGAGCCCGGCTTAGCTGGCCGGTCCAAACGAATTGAAGTCCCGCCAGAAGCGCGAGCATTAGCGCACAAAGCACGATGACCGTAAATGGCCAGTGCCTATGCAGAAACATCCGTGACTCGACTCGCACGTTCACTACCCCAGGGGCGCGGAAGGCAGCACGCGGAACCAAGCGGCATCGAGTTGCACGCTGTCCCGACGCACGGCCGACACGGTCATGGGACAGTTCGTCCCCATCGCATTCGCCGAGGAATGCGGTTTCGTCTCCGTCCTCGTCAAACAACTCGCCATCGCCGAGGTCCTCCTCTCGGTGCCGAGCGTCCAGTCGGTCGATGTCATCCTCCGAATCGTCACCATCGTCGAGCCCGGGCCGAAGAGGCTTCAGGGACTTGATCTCCCGAGCAATCTCATCGGATCGATCCATGAAGCCGAGGCTGCGTTCATTTTAGACACCATTCGCAGGCAGCCTCGTTGCGGACGTTCACCTGGCGCCGTGCTGGCCAGGCGGAGCGGACCAATTCTAGCCCCGCGCAAGAGCCCTGTTCGGATCACTGGCTACAATTGCGGGCATGACCTCCACGGTCCTTTTCTCTCCCGAGGCATCCCTGGCGCACCGGACGCCGCACGGCCATCCAGAGCGGGCCGAGCGATTCGAAGCAATCAAGCGAGCCCTGGAAGAGTCCGGGCTAGCGGGCCGGATGGAGAGAGCTCCAGCGTCCGCCGCAAGTCGAGAGGACCTGGAACTGTGCCATGACCCGGAATACGTTCGATTGGTGGAACGTGAGATCGGGGCGGGCGCGCGGACACTGTCGACCGGCGACACGCACGTGGGAGCCGGTTCGCTTGGGGCCGGGCGCGCGGCTGCCGGCGCCGTCATCAAAGCGGTCGATGCTATCGTGGACGGCCCTGCGACACAGGCCTTCTGTGTCCTGCGTCCGCCAGGACACCACGCTCGCCCGAACCAGGGGATGGGATTCTGTATTTTCAACAATGTAGCCGTCGGCGCCCGTCATGCCATCCGGCGCCGCGGGCTGGAACGGATCCTGATCGCTGACTGGGACGTCCACCATGGCAACGGCACGCAAGACATCTTCTACGAGGACCCCGACGTGCTGTTCTTCAGCACGCACCAGTCCCCCTGGTATCCGGGAACCGGCAGCGCTTCCGAAACCGGCGACGGCGACGGTCGCAACACAACGATCAACTGCCCCTTCCCGGCCCAGTCGGGGCGTGACGAGATTCTCGGGGCGTTCCGCGCCCGGCTGATGCCAGCGGCCGACGCGTTCCGGCCGGATCTCGTAATGATTTCAGCCGGTTTCGATTCCAGGCTTGGCGATCCGCTCGGCCAGTTCCGGCTTACGGACGACGACTTCAGCGAAATGACATCGCTGCTGCGCGAGGTGGCAGACAAGCACTCGCGAGGCCGCCTTGTGTCGGTACTGGAGGGCGGATACAGTCTCGCCGGGCTGGCCGCCGGAGTCACCGCCCACGTCAAGGCTCTGATTGCGTAGCGAAACAGCCGCTCCGTGCGGTCAATCCATGTGGATCGAAACGATTCGCGACGTGGTCACAGTTGCATGTGTAGGATGCTGGAACTCCATCTGCATGCCACGACCCAAGTAGGCGACTTTCAGCATCGAGCCTCCCCAACTGGATCCGCGCACCTTGACATGGACGGGTCTGGGACAGTACTCAGGATGCCCGGAGATCCACACCTGGCCGCCCCGGATTTCGAGCTTGTAGAGTCGATTGATCGTCTTTACCAGCACGCGCGAGCCATCCCTCAGGGAACTCAGGCGCAGTCCGCCCTCGACTTCCGACCGGACAATATTGCCGCGGATCTCATCAGCTAGCCCGACCAGTGGCGATGCGAACCCCGAGCGGGTCTGCCAAGCGCGGTTGGGCCTCGTGGCCATGCCAGGCTCCGGACGAGGGAATGGGCTACTGCGATCCACCGAGCCTGCGGTAATACTCCGCGACCGCCTCGCGGTAGAGTTCCGGCACGGGCTGGGACACGATCGCCCGCACCTCCTCTTTGTCATCAAGTTCGACCTGCCTGCGCAGCGTCACTTCCAGCTGCTCGAGCAGAGCTACCATCTTGCGGTATTCCGCCTCAAGCAATTCAGGGTTACCGCGAAACCGCCCTTCGCCCAGTTCCTGGGCGAAGCGACGCAGTTCCGCTACATCGCGGGGGTCGAATCCCTCGGACGACTGCACTTCGCGTGTCATGCGCGGTACCTGCAAAGCCCCTTCCTCAAGGGCTCGCTCCATTCGCTCGCGCGTCTGGGGGTCTACAGGTCGCGGCCCGAAGTAGCCGCGCCAACGACCATCCCCGAGAGAGCCTGCGCCGCCCCAGCCGCCGCGCTGCCCACCGTTCGCACCGCCGGACTGGGCGTTGCCGTCACGGTTCGGGTCGCCGCCTTGCCCCTGGCCGCCGCCCTGGCCGGATCCCTGGGAGCCTCCGGGTTGAGAACCAGGCTGCGAACCGTCCCGCTGCTGGCCCGCCTGCCCGCGTTCGGCGTCGCGGTCTCCACCCCCGGCAGCCTCTTCCAAGCCCTGGCGCAACCGTTCCACATCGGTCAGCAGGCGAGCCAGCGCGCGATCGTCGCCCTCGCCTTCGGACTCGGCCATTTCCTGCACGTCCCGGAGATTGCGGCGCAGTGTCCGCAATGCACGGGAAACGCCTTCCTCGTTGCTCGCGGCGTACGGTGCCATCCCGCGCTGGATCAAGTCGGTTGCGTACTGGATGGTGGGCAAGGCTTGTGATTCCTGCAACTTGCGCAAAGCATCCAACAAGGCCCGGGAAGCTTTCTGGTTCGGTTCCCGCAATAGCCGGGCTTGCTCTTGCATGCCCCGCTCGATCTCGGCCAGTCGCTCGCCCATCGCACGCTTGCGCTCCGCCAATTCGATTTCTTCCTCGCGGGTCATGCCTGTCGGGGGCTGTCCGATCTGCTGCCCCCCCTGAGCCTTGATCGCGTCGAGGGCAACTCTAAGCGATCGCTGCAGTTCAGCCGCTGTTTCCTCTTGCTCCTCGGTCAGTTCATCCGCGGCGTTCGCCATCCGCTCGATCGCGGCCTGGCTCGCTTGACGCCTATCCTGCGCTAGCCTATCGACCGCTTCCCGCAGTTGGCGGGAAGCGCTGGCAGCCGCTTGGCGGGGATCCTCGCCGCGACTGGTCCGCTCCATCTCCTGAGTAGCCCGGTCGAGTTGCTGGATGGCTTGCTCCATTTGACCAGCCGAGCCGGCGCGGCCTTGCTGGCCCCGACTACCTTGGCCACTCGCTTGCTGCTGGCCTTGCTGGCCCTGCTGAGCCTGCTGAGCCTGCTGGGCGCGTTGGCTCGGCTGGCTTTCCTGCCGGCGTTGAAGTTGCTCCAAGTCCCGCTTCAAGTCCTCCGCTTCACGCCGCAAGATCTCCTGCTGCCAGCGCTGCTCGAAACTTGCTCTGGAGCGGTCCTGGGCGCGCTCCGCCAGCTGCTCCTGTCGGCGTGCCAGCTCTTCGAGCTTCTTCATCGCCTCGTCGATTTCCTGCTCGAGTTGCTGGCCGGAAGCGCCGCTACCGGTCTCGTACTGATTCTTCTCGAGATCCATCTCAAGTTCGAACATCTCGGCCAAGTCACGCGATGCACCCCCGCCCCCGCCTCCTCCCTGGCCCCTCGAGACCTGTATGTCTGTGAACAGGTTCTCCGCTCGGAGCAGGTACTGGAGCGCTTGCTGCGCAGGGGACACGGCGTCATCGAGCCGAAACTCCTGCAGCGCGGTCGCCACCGGCTCCATGAACGACGCGGCTTGCTCTAGATACTCCACGAACTGCGCGACCTTGGGGTCGGCGTTCGTCAGCTGCCTGGCACGCGTCCGCTGGGCGAGGGACTGCGCCTGCTGCATCAGCGTGGCTTGGAGCTGGGAGAGCATTTCCGCGCTTTCGCGCAGCTTGTCCTCGTCCCGGCCGTCATCGGAGTCACGCTCCTTGATCAGATTCCAATTCGCGATGACAAGTTCTTTCTGACGCCGCGAAATCTCGTCCTGCCGCTCGCCCTGTCCACCCTGTCCCGGAGCCTGCTGAGACTGGGAAAAACGACGTTCGAAGGGCTGGACATTGATGAAGTAGATATCGCTGCGCACGTCGCGCTTGGCGTCCGCCGCCACGAGATAGTAGCTGACCAGGTCTCCCGGCAGCAGGCCGGCCTCCGGGAGCGGCGGCGGCAGCTGGTCCCCGGCCGTCACGACCGGAAGCGATTTCACGCCTTCCTGGCCGCCAAGCTCCTCCAGGTAGAAGAGATGGTTGGCAGCGGCCTCCGTGGCCCCCCGCCGGGGCGAGAGATTGACGGGTTCCTGGTCGACGCCGTTCACCGCGTAATGCAGCTTGACGCCGCGCAAGCCGAAGTCGTCGGTCGCTTTGATCCGAACCCGAACCTCTTCGATGCTGCTCGCGCGCCAGTCGCGGCCCGGCTCGAGAATCTCGACCTTCGGCTCCCGGTCCGGCTCGGCCGTGATGAAGTAGTCCTCCGTCAGCCGAACGCGCTCGCCTTGATAGATGGCGGCGACATGGTAGACGGAATCCTCCTCGACCTCGATTTCCGCCCGGTTGTCTCGCAACCGCAGCTCCTCGTCTCCGACAACCAAGATTCCATCGTCCAGCTTCTTGTCGGTCGTGAGGATCACCGCGACACGAGTTCCCTTGACTGCCAGCACATCGCCTCCCGGATCCTGCACCAGCGGGTCAAGGCCGCTCCACTCCGGGAACTCGTACTCAAGGCGGATCGACTCCACGGTAGGCATGGCAACAACGTCAACTTCGAACTCGCGGCTGCGCAACCGGCCGGCCTCGACGTAGTAGCGCAGCGGCTCCCGCACCATCGAGAACGAGAATGCATACCCCGGACCGTCCAGCTGCGGGCCCATCGGAGCCCTCTCCCAGTCGACGCTGCTCTCGAACTTGGCGTGGATCAGCATCGTGCCAGGCTCGAAACCGAATGGCACCGCACTGACATCGAGCCGCCCGCCCTGCCGGATCGTCGCGTCGCCCGGCTCCACAGTCAACTCGTAGAGAGGCTCGTCTTGCGTGATGAACCAGCCGGTCCACAGCTTGGCCGTGCCGTACTGCCAGTAACCCGGCCCGGACGTGCCCAGCCATAGCAAGGCAAGGACGATCGCACCGGCCGCGCCGGCCAATGCGATGATTGCGGCGCGGTTGACGATCGAATTGAGCGGAACGCTCGCCGCCGCCCGCTCGGTGTCCCTGGCGAGCAAGACCAGCAACGGGCTCTCCGCTCGCCCTCCGCCCGTGGCTCGCTCCCGCTCGTCAGCCCAGGTACGCAGGCGCCCGGAGAACTCCGGCGTCCGCCGCTCCGCTTCGTCCGCGGCTCGGAGGAAGGCGCGACCGCGCGCCAAGCGCCGTAGCGGCAGCACGAGCAACAGGCCGGCCACGGTAGCGAGGGCAACGATCAGGAACGCTCGCGATCCGATCACGCTGGCGGGCGAGAACGCTGCGCGATTGGCCAAGAACACGCAAATCCCGGTGACCGCGAACGCCGTCGCAGCCACCGCGCCCAAACCGCGTGTCAGAATTGCCGCGCGCAAACGCCCGACGATGGAGCCCAGATACGTATCAAGGCTGCCCCTTGTCTGTCCCTGCGGCTCGAGAATCATAGAGTCAGTCGCCCCGTACGGCATCAAGGTGCCGATTACCCACGAATGATTCTACCAGCACAGCCAGCAAAAGCAACACGAGTGCCAGCCTCCAGAGCCGCCAAGGCGGCACTTCGGCCGGCGGCACGCCCGCGGCGGCCATTTGCGTGTCCGACGCCTGGCCTGTCGACTGCCACAATTCCAAAACGTCCCGTTCGACGGGGCGCAGATTGGATTCCCGGGGATCGGTGTTGACGGCGACGATCTCTGCCCGGCGCCCGCCGCGAATCTCGTAGAATCCGACCCGGTCCAGCGGTAGCATTTCACGATTCACCGAGTCTGACAGCGTTAGGACGGGCCGGCCGGTCGGATCGGCAACCTGGACCGTGGAGTCGGAGCTTCGGCGGCGGCCCAGTTCGAGCATGTCGCCGAGCAGTGCCTCGCCGGTTGAGGCTTCGGCACCGCTCAGATAGCGCGCGGCTTCCGCAACGAACGGGACGAACACCGGTTTCAGGGGCAGGTCGTTCCAGACGTTATCCAGGGAGGATGCGAACAGCAGGGCGCGGCCTCCGCCCATTTCGTGCTCGACCAACAGCGGGGCCCCGTTGCCGAGACGCAGCGGGACTGCATCACTCTCACGGGGTTGCACGAGCGCATACAGAAAAAACTTCACGGCGCGCAAGCCTTCGGCCGCACTCGCTACCGGATGCGAACTGTCCGATTCGCCAGCACCTTGGAACGGAGCGTTTCCCCGCTCCGCAGACAACGGCTGCTCGACTTCGTGGCCCGTGAGAGGGACGCGCCCTGCCAGGGCGGTATTGGGTCCGAGGGCCGCGAACACGGCGCCGCCAGCTTCCACCCATGTCGCCAGCCGCGACTCGAATCCGCTCGGGAGTTCCGGCACGTCGGACAGCACCACGAGCGAGTAGCCCGCCGGATCCAGCCTCGCCGCCGCATCGAGCGATGCGCTCTCGATCCGGAAGTGGGCCGCCGCGCTCGCGCCAAGCGCGGTTTGGAAATACAGCAGGTCGCGCTGTCGCGAATCTGCCGACACGAATAGCACGGGCTCGGGCTCGGTGTTGTCAAGCGCCGCGCGCCGCGCGTCGTCGGCAGGCAAGGCGTCCGGGGGTTCCAGTCGGAACTCGGCCCGGCTGAATCCGCGGGGAGGGTCGGGTATCTCGAACGCAAAGGTCGTCCGCCCTCCGGCAGGAACCTCTTGGCGCAGGCTGCCCACAACGCGTCCGTCGATCTCCAGCGACACGGTCTTGGTAGCGGGTTCCGGGGCGAAGCTGGCAACGCTCACCTCGATGCGAGGGCGCTCTTCTGCGTAGATCCGAGTCGATCCTCTGACACTCTCGATCGCCCAGTTGGAGAAGGTTGCGGTCGCAACGTCATGAACGCTCAACTCGGCCGATTCGGGCAGCACCAGGTCCTGGAACCGCACCGGCATCGACGAGTTCTGGAAATCCGAGATCAAGTGCACCTCGACGGGAGAGCTTTCGTTCGCGACGAGATTGCGGACCGCCTCGATCGCGTCACCGTAGTTGTTGCGGGCATCCGTAGGCTCGAGGCCCGCCAGCGCCCGGCGCAGAGCGGCTCCGTCGCGGGTCGCATCCGTGAGAACCCGCACCGAGGGGCCGTTCGCCAAAACCTGCGCGCGGTCGACATCGCGCAAAGAATCGACGATTCCCCGCGCCTCCTCGAGCGCCCTGCTCCAGCGGTCGCCGTACCGCATGCTGAGCGACGTGTCGAGGGCGATGATGTGCAGTCTCGGCAGGCTCGCGGCGAGTGCCGCAGGGGGGCGCTCCCAGATCGGCTTGGCGAACGCCAGAGCCAGTAGCAGCAGCAGGGCCAGCCGCAAGGCCAGCAGCAACAGGTAGCGCAGGCGGCGCTCGCGCACCGTCGTTTCCGTGCGCTTGCGGAAGAACATCAGCGAGCTGAAGGGCAGCCGGACGGGATTGGTTCGGCGCATCAGGTGCAGCCACAGCGGCAGGCCAACGGCGAGGCCTCCGGCCAGGAACCAAGGAGACAGCAGGTCCATCTCGTCAGCGCCTCCTCTGCCGGAACAGCAAGTACTCGCGCAAGGCAAGGTCAAGCGGCTCGGAAGTGTCTAGCAGGACGTAGTCAGCCCCCTCGCCGACGACACGCTCGCGCAAGGCGTCCACATGCTTCTGGACCAGTTCCGGATAGACCTGCCGGGCATAGTCCGGCGAGACTTCCATTTCCTCGCCCGTCTCCATGTCCTCCATCAATGCAGCCGTCCCGATGTCCGGACGGCGCTCTCCGGGATCCAGAATGTGGAAGAACACGATGTCCTGCCCTTGGTACGCCAGCGTCCTCAGCGACCTGACGATTCGATCCGGGTCGACGAAGAAGTCCGAGATCATCGCCACCAGCCCCCTGCGCCGGATCAGGCGGCGAAGCGCCTGGAGCGGCACGTCAAGGTCCGTGCCGGTCGCCGCCTCCGCGTGCTCCAGCACATGCAGGATGCTCTGGAGATGGCGCGGCCTGAACGCGGCTCGACGCACTTCGCGAATCTGCTCGTCGAAGATCACGAGGCCGACGGCATCGTGTTGCCGCGTGCACAGGTACGCCAGGGCGGCGGCCAGGAAACGGGCATAGTCAAGCTTGGTCAGTTCCCCGGAGCCGTAGCCCATCGAGGCACTGCAGTCCACCAAGATCATCAGATGGGTGTTGGTCTCCCCGAGGAAGCGCTTGATGTAGACGCGATCGGTGCGCGAGAGCACGTTCCAATCGATATGGCGCGGGTCGTCGCCTTCGCTGTAGGCGCGATACTCGGCAAATTCCTGGCTGAACCCGTACGCGGGCGAGCGGTGCTCGCCGTGCAGAAACCCGTCAACGACCGTCTTGGCTACGAGCTCGATGTTCGCGAGACGGGCCAGGACGGCGGGGTCGAGAAGTTGCTGGATGGCCATCGCCTCAAGCTCCTCGCTCGCGGGCTTGCCCGGCTAGCCGCCTCCCAATCATCGTGCAGTCACTCCTCCAAGGGCGCAGGCTTGGCCTCGATCATCGCCCGCAGCACATCGTCAACCGTGGTCTTGTCGGACTCGGCATAGAAATTCGTTAGCACGCGGTGGCGCAGAACCGGCGGTGCCAAGGCGTGCAAGTCGGCAGCCTCGACGTGGTAGCGACCGTCGAGCAGCGCGCGGGCCTTGGCAGCCAGTACGAGGAATTGTGTCGCCCTGACGCTCGCGCCGTAGTTGACGTACTTCTTGACGATCTCCGGCGCTTCCGGATCTGTGGGCCGGGTCGCGCGCACCAGTGTCACTGCGTACTTCTGGATCGGCTCCGAGACGGGCACCTGACGCACGAGCCACTGGAACTTCAGAATGTCGTCGGCCGTCGTGACCGCCTCGACCTTGGGCAGGGGCGTGCCCGCGGTGTTCCGGTCGACCACCTCCACCTCCTCCTCCGGCGTGAGGTAGTCCAGTAGCACGTTGAACAGGAAACGGTCGAGCTGGGCCTCGGGAAGCGGATAGGTGCCCTCGAGTTCGATCGGATTCTGGGTGGCGAGCACGAAGAATGGCGGCCGCAGCTGGTAGCTGGTGCCGCGCACGGTTACAGAGTGTTCCTGCATCGCTTCGAGCAGAGCTGCCTGGGTCTTGGGCGGCGTGCGGTTGACCTCGTCGGCGAGCAGGACATTCGTGAAGAGCGGCCCCTGGACGAACGTCCAACTGCGACGGCCGGTCGCGGTGTCCTCCTCGAGGATGTCAGTGCCCGTGATGTCGGTGGGCATCAGGTCGGGGGTGAACTGGATGCGCTTGAACGTCAGGCCTAGCGCCGATGCCAGCGTACTCACCAAGAGAGTCTTGGCGGTCCCGGGCATGCCGGTGATCAGGCAGTGCCCGCCCACGAGCAGGGTGACGAGCAAGTTGTCGACCACCTCGTCCTGACCGACGATGATCAGGCGGACTTGACTGCGTATGCGGTCCATCGAAGCCATGAACGAGGCGACGAGTTCCTCGGTTTCGGATTCGCCTTGGACTGTGGGCAAAAGAGTAGCCATCTATGTTCCTAACGCTTGACCTGCTGGAGGAGTTGCAGGGCTGGACGGAATGTCGGAGCCCGTTCGAGGGCGTTCAACACATGCACCCGAGCTTCTGCGAGATCGCCTATCTTAACGTAGGCTCTGGCAACGTTGTACTCGGCCGCCGCGCGATCCAAGGGATCCAACGCAAGCACGCTCTCGAACTCGCGCAGCGCGGTGGCATGCTCCCCAGCCTCCAGCAACAGCTCCCCTAGCCGGGCGTGGACCTCCTGGTCTTGGGGCGAGTTGTACAGCAGGCCGACGTAGGTGTAAGCCGCTTCCTCGTTGCGTCCGGCCTCTTCGAGCCAGCGCGCGAGCTTCTTCAGGGTTTCGGGCCGGCGGCCTCGGAGCCGCTCGTACTCCTGCAACTGGGCGATTGCCGCTTCGCGATCACCCAGCTCTTCGTGGGCCTGGGCGAGGAGCACATACGAGTTCCCCGCGCCGACAAACTGCGGATACTCTTTCCAGGCCCCCAGCGCCGGTTCAATGACGGATTCCCAATCCTGCTCGCTGGCGGACTCCAGAGCGGCCTTGAGGTTCCGCCGCCAGCGCGGCAATCCATCCAGGGCGGGACCGAGGACCTCCCGCATGAACGTGTCGAAGCGCTTGTCGAACTCTTCCGCATCGAGCCCGAGGACGGATTGTATGTTTTCGGGCGTCGGCCGGTTCTCGGCGAAGCCGCGTAGCAATTCGACGAGTTTCGGGAACCCCCAGCTCTCGGCGATGAAGCGGCAGACGAAGCCGGCCTGCAGGTAGGACACCGCGACCTGGCCCGGGTAGCGGGGTCGAACGAAGCCCCGGTCGAGCTCCGCGATCGGCAGCAGCTTGCCGCCGCGAACGGCCTCGATGTAATCGGGATTGATGGCCTCACCCCAGCGCGGGTCGGCGACCCATTCCTCGTACATGGAGATCCCTTCCGAATACCAGCGTGGGACGAGGTGGTCGGTAGACTCCAGCGTGAAGACATGCGCCAGTTCGTGCCAGAGTGTCGTCCCCCAGTGGAACTCGCCCGGCGGGCGGGCCGACGGACTGTCCATCGCGACCACGTATCCGAAGGTGACGCCCAAGAGGCCGATTCCCGGCAGGGCGATGGAGCGGACGGCGAAATCGTCGTGATTCGGGAAAATCTCGACCCGCACCGGGCGTTGCAGTTCGAAGTCGTACTTGCGTTCGAACTCGGCGATGGCCCGCGCAGTGAGATCCTGCACGTAAGGTCGCAGCAAGTCGGACTCTTCGCGGCCCAGCCGGAAGACCGCTCCGGGGGCCTCCGGGTCATCGGGGTCCGCGCTCTCGACTGTCTCGAAATCATCGTAGTTGTCGAGCAGGCGCAGCGTGTTGACCGTCTTGGCGCTATAGGGGTCGCCCGAGTAGGCGATTTCGAGGTGCCGGCGGCCCTCCTCGTCAAGGCCTTCGCGCATCAGGTTAACACCCAGCTCGGCATGGGCCTGCCAGAGCCCGGGCGCGATCTCGACGGCCTTGCGCAAGCGCTCGGTCGCCTCGCGGTAGCGTCGGGTGATGACGTAGTAGTGGGCCTGCTCGGCGTACACCTGACCGTATCCCGGGTTGTACTCGAGAGCGCGGTCGATCCATGGGTTGTCGCGCTTCCCCTCCAGCATCTCGAGCGACGCTAGGAGGGCAAACGCCTCAAGGGGAGCAATCTCGAGCTCTCGGCATTGCCTTAGTGCCTCCTCTAGTAACTCTCGCGCCTGCTCTAATTCCCCCTCCTCCAGTGCCATCCGCCCAAGCAGCAGATGGGCCTCGGCTTGGCGCGGGCGCTGCTTGAGAGCCTTGCTGATGATTTCGTCCGTCTTACCCTCGAAGCGAGACGCCATCACGCGGGCCATGCCGAGGATGGCGGGAACATGCTCTTCGTCGATCTGCAACGCCTCCTCGAAGAGCTTCGCCGCCTCAGACTGCTGATGCGACTGGATGTAGAGGTATCCCCAGCGCACGCGCAGATCCGGATTCTCGGGTTCCAGACTCACCGCCTCCCGGAACTCGTCGTTCGCTGCCTTGAGGTCGCCCAGCATCCAATGCGCCTCGGCTCGCGCGGCCGGACCCGCCTCGCGCAGGACCTGGCGGTAACAGCCTTTCGCTTCCAGCGGACGGCCCTGGTCGTGGTGCATGTCGCAACGGTTCAGCGCAGCATCGCGGGCGCCGCGCTCGGCGCCGCGCTGCCCCCACGCCGGCACCGCGGCCGCTAGGAGGACGCCGGCCCCAAGGGCCGCGACGCGGGCGCCGGTCAAGGCTGCTCCTCGCCACCGGTACCGGGGGCCTTGTCAAGCTCTTCTTGCAACTCCGCCACTTCCAAGAGCAGGGCTTGCAGCGCGTCAAGATACTGGTCCGTGGTCATGTCGTCCTTGCGGAGCGTCAGCTCCGAGATGCGCCTTTCCAGGTCCTGGCGCCGTTCAAGCAGAGGTCGCTTGGTGGGATCCGATGCCATGGCTGCCGTCGCCCCGAGCCTTGCCAGCAGGAAGCCCTCAGCCCGCTCGCCTTGCAGGACCGGGTGCTCGGTGGCCAGGCGCTTTTCGTCTGCGTAGTGCGCCTTCACCTTGTCTTCGGCATAGCGGAAGGCCTCCAGAGCCGAAATCGTCTCGTTCTTGTCGGTGTCGGCAGTTACAGAGGAGAGCGCCTCGGCCCAATAGGTACCGAAGGCAGTTGCCGTGGTCTCACGCCCGCTCCTGGTCGCTGTGATGACGATCCGCCTGGCCGACTTCAATGTCTCGAGGGCGCCGCCGCTCGCGCTCGTCGAACTGACGACGAGCTGGGGGGCGGCGGGAACTGAGTCAAGCCAGGACTTCAGCTGGCTCGCCGTGATGTCCGGACCGGGAATGTTGAGCTTGTAATCTCGTCCGTCGTGGGTGCCGTGCCCGACCAGGAACACAGCGAGCGAGTCACCGGGCGCGACAGCCCCAGACAGCTCCTCGAATTCCGCTTGGATGCGCACGGCCGTCGCCTCCCCGCCGGCAAGGACTCGCACGGCATCGGCGCTGCCAGCTGTCTCGCGGAGGACGGGCAGCATCTCCTCAACCTGGTCACGGAACGATTCCGCATAGGCTCGCGTCCCGCCGAGCCCCTCAATGACAAGGAAGTAGGTCGCGGCACCCGCCGCGGGCACAGCCAAGCTGGCCGCACACACGAGCGTGAAGCAGACTGCGAGGCGGGCCGCGACCCGTGCGGTCAGGCCGGTCATACGACTCCAGACCTCCGACGGACCAGCCATTCGGAGCCGCGCAACAGGAGCAGCAGCAAGAACAGCGCAGGCATGTCCCACAGGTCCAGCACTTCGCGTGCCGTGATGCCAGCCTCGGAGAAGCGGATCTCGCCGGGCAGACTCGAGAGATCGTCCAGTTCCCAGTAGCGGCCCCCGGTCTGGTCGGCCAGACGGGCCAGCAGGCTGGCGTTCCGCTCGGGCCGGAAGGCCTCGGCCACGCCACCTTCACGGCGCAGGTGAAGCGAGTCCGCGCCAAGGCGGGTGTCACCGAGGTGGGCGGTCGCCTCCACGCGGTAAACGCCAAGTTCAGGAGCGTCAGCTTCCGCTTCGTACACCCCCGGCTCGGTCGCGGAAGGCGTCAGTTCGATCGTCCGGGGAGAGCCGACTTCGGGGGTGATCACAGCATTGACCCGAGCGTTGTTGGCATGCTCGTAGTCTTTCGCGTGCACTTCCGTGCGAAGTTGCACGCGCGACTCGTCGGCGTAGTTGGTCCGGTCGCTCGTCAGGCGTACCGTGCCGGGGGTATCGGCAACCAAGCTGCGGAGCAACTGCCGCCAGAACGTGTCGTGGCGCTGGTCATCGCTGGGAAGGCCCATCCGCCAGCGCCAGCTGCCTCCCGTGGCGAAGATCACGGACCGCCCGCGCCCGTAGTTCTGGCGCACGAGGAGCGGCAGGGTGTCGCGGCCGTATTGGACCGAGAGCAGGGTGATGGCTGCGGGCTTGAGTTCGCCGAGCCGCTGGAAATCCGCGAGCTCCGGCATCTCGCGCCAGAGCTCGGCGTTCCTGGTTGGATCCGGGTCCAAGCGGCAGATCAGGGAATCGCGACCTTGGATCGTGAGCCCCACGGCCACTTTCTCTCGAACGAACGAGTTCTCGCTGGGATCCAGCACTGCGGGCAGAGCGTCAACCAGCTCGGAGTGCTGCCAGCCTCCTGCCCCCAGGCCATTGCGGCCGGCCAGCATCATCAGAGTGCCCCCCCGCCGGCTCACGAAATCGCGAATCGCAGCCTGCTGCTTGGGTGTGAAAAATGCCGCCTCGAAACTTCCCAAGATCAAGGCGTCGTACGCGAACAGTTCCTCGGCTTCGGACGGAAAACCATCGGCGAGCTCTTCCGGGGTGTCGACTCCCTGGCGGTAGAACTTGTTCGTCGAAGTGCGCAGCATCGTGACGAGCTGGACGCTGGCATCTTTCTGCACAGCACGCCGCATGAACTTGTACTGCCAGCGCGGCTCGCCCTCCGCGTACAGGATCCGGCGGCGGCGGCGGGGAACATCCAGCACACGCCGGCGGACGTTGTTGCCTTCGATTTCCTCGCCAGGGACAGGCTCCACGGCAAAGGTGAGATCGCGGACACCGGATTCCCCGGCTCCGAAATCGATCCACTCGCGGCTTACAGGCTCGCCCTCTTTGAGCGTCACGTCCCGCGTAGCGAGCACGCTGGATCCGGTTCTGACGGTGATCCGGGTCGACCGCTGTTCCAATCCGTCATGCCGCAGGGCCAGTTGGGCGCTGACACGGGAGTTCGGCAGTGACCGGGCGGAAACCGACACTTCCGACAGTTCGATATCCCCGGCTATCCGCTCCCGGCCCACGCCAATCGTGTGCACCGGGACGTTGTACTTGCGGATCTCGGCCATCAGGTCCCGGCCGAACCGCCCGGTGTTGTCGGAACCGTCGCTCACAAGCAGCACAGCGCCCAAGGGCACCGCAGTCGATTCCCGGAGCACGGCCAGCACGGATTCGCCGATCCCGCTGCTGGAGCCGGGATCCGGCAGGCTCTCCGGAGCGAGCGATTCCACCCGCTCCGGAGAGGACGCGAAGCTGTAGTACCGCAACCGGAACTTCTCCTCCAGCGCGGGCAGTACCTGCTCGCTCAACGCGCTGGACGCCTGCGCGAGGCGGGAAACGCCAGCCTCGCCAAACAACATGCTGCGCGAGGTGTCGACCAGCACCGCGACAGTGTTCTGGCGGCCCTTGAGGGACTGGATTGCCAGGGCCGGCTGCCAGACCATCGTCAAGACGAGTGCTACGGCCAGTGCCTGCAGCGTCCAGACCACCCACAGCGCCCGCGTGCTAATGCGGCTCGGCCCGCGCCGGGCGTGCCACAGGAGCGCGCCGCCAGCGGTTACGGACAGCAGTGCCAACAGCCATACCGGCCATCCCGAGGCGAACAGGAACTCGCCTTTTTCGAAGGCCGCAGGAGGATACTTGAACAGGAATTCAAACACCGCCGCCACTCTAGTGCGTCATCGCGTAGATCACGTAGTTCACCGCAAAGCGGTAGGCCAACGCGGTCATGCTCTCGGGATACGCCGGATAGTCGGCGTGTTCCCAAGCATCTCCGAGATCCATGTTGAAATTAATAGCGACCATCAAGCGGCCTTCGTCATCATAAATGCCGCGCCAATGCGGCGTGTAACCGTCGTCCTCGTAGGTGACTCCGCTCCTCAGGTACTGGATCCCCGGGATCTGCGTGCGCTGGTCCAAATCGTAGAGCGTGTGCAGGATCGGGTCGTTCTCGGGTACCTCGATAATTTCCCGGTCAGGAAAAACCCGCTGCATGCTGTCCACGAAGGCGGCCCACTGGTAGGTGCCATGAAAGTCGTCAACCATCAGGAATCCGCCGCGGAGCAGATATTCCCGCAGGCGCCCGGCCTCCCGGTCGTCGAGGTACCACCGACCCACTTCCACGGCATAGACCCACGGATGATCGAACAGTTCCTCGTCCATCGGGTCGAAGGACTTCCCGCCATAGGCTGTGTCAATCACGGTCAGGCGGCTGATCCCGTTGGTCAGGTGGTATTCAGCCGCCGGCCAGTCAGTTCTCCAGCCGCCACGGCGCCCGCCGCCGCGGTAGCCGCCTCCGCCGTAGCCGCTGTAGGCGTAGCGGACGAACTGGAACTCAGCGCGCGGGTCGGGATCGAATTCATACCAGCGGGGATCTTCGTAGCCGTACCCCCAGAACTGCAGGCCCCAGAGTACGGGGACCAAGCACAGCGACGGCAGCACAATCAGCCGTGCCATCCGACTGGTTCTCGCCAAAGACATGCGACACCTGCCTCTTGGGAGGCGATCCTGAGAGTATCACAACGCACGCGGACGAACCTGCCCTCGATGCGCATCCCGATGTCAGTTCGGCAGCAGGCAGCGGAGGCGCTCGGAATGCTTCGGGTCCCGGAGAACCGCTAGCGCCTTGAGTTCGATCTGGCGGATGCGCTCCCTGGTAAGGTCGAACTTCTTGCCGATCTCCTGCAGCGTGTGCTCGCGGTCGTGCCCGATGCCGAAACGCAGCCGGAGCACCTCGCGCTCGAAGTCGGGGAGACCTCCGAGGAGCGCGGTGGCCTCCTGCTCGATGTCCGCGTCGGTGATCCCCTTCATGGGGGACAGCGACTTCTTGTCCTCGATCATCTCCTCGAGGACCGAGTCTCCGTCCGGTCCCACGCGCGTCTCCAGCGAGACCGGCGCTAGCGCGATCAGGCGCAGCGTTTCTACCTTGCCCGGCTCGATCTCGAGGAATTCGGCGAGTTGCTCGTTCGTGGGCGGATAGCCGCACTCCTTCTCGAGCACACGCACCGCGCGGTTGAATTTGTTGAGCTGCTCGTTCATGTGCACGGGGATCCGCACCGTCCGCGACTGGTCAGCCAGCGCACGCAGGATGGCTTGCCGGATCCACCAGGTGGCATACGTCGAGAACTTGAAGCCCAAGCGGTAGTCGAACTTCTCCACCGCCCGGGTCAGGCCGATGTTGCCCTCCTGGATCAGGTCCAGCAGGTGCAATCCGCGATTGACGAATTTCTTGGCCACCGAAACCACGAGACGCAGATTGGCCTCAGTGAGCGCTTGCTTGCCAACCTCCGCCTCTGCGCGCCCGATTGCCAAGGCTTGCTCCTGCCGCCGCGCCTCGTGGACATCAAGAGGCAACGACTCCAGACCCATGTGCCCCGCCGGGCCCAGCCGTTCTACGTCCCGGGCGAAGCGTGCAGAATAGGAGCGCCACACGTCCGGGTGCAAGGGCAATTTACGGATCGCCTGGGACACCCTGCTAACTTGCCGGTAGTAGCGGTACCGGCGGGCGCGACGCTCAGGCAAGTTCAGCGTACCCGCCTCGTTCAGGCGCGCCTTGGCCTCGGCGGTCGCCTCCAGCATCGACTCGATCCGCGCCAGCCGGAGCCTCAAGCTGCGGATCTTGCTCGCGACAGTCTGGCTGTCAGCTCCGGCACCACCCTCGATCAGCTGGCGCCCGATCTGCGGGCTGGCGCTGAGCCGACCGCGCAGTTCCGTCAGTTCCCGCCAGAGCCACGAGCTACGTGACAGCACCTTGCGCATGCGCCCCTCGCCGCGCTCCATTTGCTTGGCTAGGACCACCTCACCGTACTTGTCGAGCAGCGCCACGGTGCCGATCTCGGACAAGTACAGCCGCACATTGTCCTCCGGCTGGGACGCCTCCTCCTTGACACGCACGTCGGGCGGGCTATCCGGTTGCTGCATTCCAAGCGAGGCGTCCTGAGGAACCGCAGCCGCTGGGTTGAACCTCTTGCTCATCAACTTCTTCCCTACTCTTCCTAATGACGCTTCAAGCACCTGTTTCGTTCCGTTAAATTAACGAAAAATTTGCATCTTTTGGCGCATAATTCCCAAAGTTCCAAGACTTTACGCGCATTTCGACTCGAAGTCGGCCGTCCAGGCTCGGCAGGCAAGCGGAAGGAATGCAGGAGAACCCGCGTCCCGGCCAGTCCGCATAGCAGGGAGTCACGAGAACTCGGGATCGGCGCCCTGGCGGACGAGCCTGGGCAAACGAGCGTGTAGTACAATCCCCGTGCCCTTGGGCTGCGGTCATTCCGCGTGGCTTCCAAGCATGTATCGCTGGGTCAAGAAGCTGCATATCTACTCCGGCCTGCTGAGCTTCACTGGCTTCACGGTCTGGGGAATCGTGGGGGTCTGGGCCAGCTTCGTTCCCGCGCCAGCCGATCGGGTCCGTCCCGAGCCGGAAGTGCGCACGATCGAGTTCCGAGCGAACGGCTCAGCGACCGACCAGGAGGTCACCGATGCGATGATCGCCGCCTCCGGACTGCCCTTCATCCAGCCCGGCCGCAAGCCGAACCGTGACCCGGAGGGGCACCTGCAGGTGCGCTACCTGACGCCGAACGGCACGCGTCGCATCCTCTTGCTGGAAAAAGAGAACGTGATTCGGGTCGAGCGCGCGCCGAGCCCTCTCGGGGGATTCCTCAACATCATGCACATGCAGACCTTCCGGCACCACAATCCGGGATGGGAAGTGCATTTGTGGGGCGCCTACAACCAGTTCTCGATGTGGGCAGTGATCTTCATGATCGTTTCAGGCTTCTACATGTGGCTGGCAACCCGGCCCGGAATGCAATGGGCACTCTGGACGGCAGGGCTGGGCTCGGCGGCTACGATCGGCCTGTATCTGGCACTGAGGTGATGGCATGTATCGCTTGATGCGCAACATTCATCTGATCCTGGGGCTGGTCTTTGCGCTGGTGCTGGGTGTGTACATGCTCAGTTCGGTTCGCCTCGCTCACCGCTCCTGGTTCTCAGCGAAACCGACGGTCACCGAGGAGACGTACTCGGTCGACCCAAGCGAAGCCGGGACGCCTCGAGCGCTCGGACTGCACTTGATGGCGGAGCACGGACTCCGCGGGGAGATCGCCCGGGTCCAGACCGCACAAGACGGAGGCTTCAGCTTGGCGATCCGCCGGATGGGGACGAACTACCAGATCCAGTACCAGGCCGGCGCGACCGAAGCGCAAGTCAGGACCAACCGGCTGGCCTTCACCGGCATGCTAATGGGACTGCACTTCACCTACGGATTCTGGCATGAAAGCTCCACAATCAACCTGTGGGGTGCCGTGATGCTCCTGACGTCGATCGCATTGTTTCTTATGGGAGCGTCGGGAATCTATCTCTGGTTCATGACGTACGAAGAGCGTCGAATCGGTTCCGTTCTGCTCGCAGCCGGGCTGGCTTTCGCCATTGCCTTGATGGTCTTCGTGCGGATCCAAGGCTAGGGCGGATCGGATTCCCACGCGGCCGCAGCGCTTACCGGGTCAAGCCGCAGCGCTACCTCGGTCGGTTGCCTGTGCGCTCTGATCGCGATCAATGGTTGACTATTGACCCGCCCAACGGATCAACCACCGTCAAGAACGGGAACCGCTGAAAATCGCCGTCGAGGGTGCAGATCCGGCTGACCCCATGCTCCCGCATCAGAACAGCCGTGTGCAGATCGTGCATCACATTGCCGCATAGGTCCGGCAGTTCCGAGAGTGTCCGCGCCAGGACGGCCGCATGACGCGGCGTAGCAACCAGCATCTGAAATCCCGGGGAGGTCGTCAGGCTCGCGATGAAGCCGCGTGCCGCTTCAGGAGCCCAGGGCGAGCGAAACACGCGTGGATGAGTGCTGACGCGCAGGAACTCATAGCAAACGCTCCAAGTGAGAAACGCCGGCACGGGATCGCGACGCGCTTCATCCAGCCGGCTACGGCACTGCACGCTGATGTCCGAGTGCTCATCAGCCGCGTGGACCAGCACGTTGGTATCAAAGACCAGCAACTACTTCTCTTCCATCACACGGTAGAGCTCGTCGCGGTTGGCGATATCTACCAAGTGCCCACCGCTGTTCCACGATGGCAGCGACGGCAGGGCATCCGCTTTTTCACCGCTCGCGACGGGATTTGCCAGAACGTGGCGAAGGCCAGCCTCCACAAGAGCGGACATCGTCGTGCCGCGCCTGGGCGCCTCTTCACGCAGGCGCTGCATTACGGAATCGTCGATGTTGAGGGTTGTCTTCATATGGATAACCATATCATGCAGGCAAGGCGGCACCTCGTTCCTCGTCACGTGCTCCCCTGGCGCTGGTGCTCCAGGGCCGGAGGCGCCGGTTCAACGAGAATGATTCGCCGCAACATGCTCTGTGCACGCGTTCGTCTGCCGCTTCAGAGTCGCGGTCACTGCCATGGCGCACCTGGTGCGTGCGCTCGAGAACGAAGCGGATCGCGGCTTGACGCTAAGCCGCTGGCGTCCGCCTTCCCAATGTCTGGCTCGGTCGGCCGCAGAAGTCGCTATTCCCCGATCTGTTTCCCACTCTCTTAGCTCCGGAGGCCGAGGAGATGGTCGTTCCTCGGCACGGCAATGGAATCAAGGACGCAGCAACGAGCCTCTTCCCGAAGGGCGGAGCGGGAGCGGAAGGCGCGCGAGCAGGCGGGCGGTCCCGGGCCTGGCGGGGAGCGCCGGGACACGGCGGCGTTGATCGACGCCGCCGGGCGGGTCCTGGACGCGGCAGGGCAGCCGGAGTACTGGGAGAACGCCACCTGCGCAGCCGAGCGGCGGCGCGAGGGGCACTGGCTGCTGGAGACGGAGGAAACCGAGCTGAGCGCGGTGGAGGCGGTGCGGGCCTACCAGGATCTGTGGCGGGTGGAGGCGGCCTTCCGGTGGATGAAGGACGTGCTGGAATTGCGCCCGGTGTGACACCGTGTCGAGGGGCGCGTGCTGGTGGCGCTGGAGGCCGGCAGCCTAGTCGAATTCGAGCTGCCGGACGGGGAGCGCAGGGCGGGCGTGTGCGTGAACGGCGGGGATCTTGCCGCCTTTCCCGGGCGGCTACGTCATTGTTGCCAGCAGACAAAAATGCCAGAATCCGTCATCATTGAGGGGCAAGGGAGATTCGGGAAGAGGTCAAATCATGAACAGGCGGTTGACGGCGATAGTCGAACGAGAAGGCGACGGATATGTGGCGCTCTGTCCGGAGGTGGATGTTGCCAGCCAAGGAGACAGTGTGGCCCAAGCGCGCAAGAACCTCGAAGAAGCGCTGACCCTTTTCTTCGAGACCGCATCCCCCGAGGAGGTGGAGCGGCGCTCCGGGACGGAAGTCTATGTCACCCATGTCGAGGTGGCCGTTGGCTAGGCTGCGGGTTCTCTCCGGTCGGGATGTATGTCGGATACTAGACTCCCATGGCTTCGCCGAAGTAAGAAGACGGGGCAGCCACATTGTGATGCAGAAATTGGAGGCGGGCCGGACGGTTACGGTCCCGGTTCCGGATCATGGCGAATTGCGCCGCGGGACGTTGCAGTCGATTGTCCGGCAATCGGGGCTGGCGCGCACTGAATTCGAATAACAACTGTGAACCGAGCTGGTGCTTGGGTCTTCGAAGTGCTCGGCCCACCAGCGCTCTACTTGGACACGCGGTCGACGAGGCATCCACGCGACGTGACCCAGCCGTTCGGCCCGTTGGAGCGGTCGACCGAGACGCGTTCGCAATCGAGCAGCGCCGGCACGGCCTATTCAGCACTCGAATCCCGCGCGCGCCCCTCGCCGACGTCCGGTTCCTTTGGCGCCGGCGGCTCCACCCGCCCCGGCAACCGCCCCGCCCGGCGCAACGCACCGCGCAGGATGAAATCGATCTGACCGTTGACGCTGCGCACCTCGTCGGCCGCCCAACGGCGCAGCGCGGCAACGACCTCCGGGTCAGTGCGCAATAGAAACGATTTTCTAGGGTCCATTCACTGCTGCAAGTTCGCCGCCACCATGCCCGAGCAAGAGCCTCTGAGAGGCCCCCTACGGGTAGAGGTTCCCAGCGTTGACCACCGGTTGCGTACCCTTGTCGCCGCACAGGACGACGAGGAGATTGCTCACCATGGCTGCCTTGCGCTCCTCGTCGAGTTCAACGACGTTGCGGGTGGACAAGTCGTCAAGAGCCATCTGAACCATGCTGACGGCGCCTTCGACGATCTGGGTCCGCGCAGCGATGATGGCGCCAGCCTGCTGCCGTTGCAGCATTGCAGACGCAATCTCGGGAGCGTACGCCAGATGAGTGATCCGTGCCTCGATGACCTCGACGCCGGCCGTGTCCAGCCGGCCTTGGATCTCCGTCTTCAGCTGGACGGCGATTTCCTCGGTATTGGCTCGCAGCGAGATCTGCTCTTCCTCATGCCTGTCGTACGGATACTGCGTCGCAAGGTTGCGGACTGCCGACTCGCTCTGGACGTGCACGAAGTTGACGTAGTCGTCCACCTCGAACGTGGCCTCGGCCGTGTCGGTCACCTTCCAGACGACAACGGCGGCCATCTCGATCGGGTTGCCGTCCGTGTCGTTGACTTTCGAGCGCTCGGTCTCGAAATTGCGAACGCGTAGCGAGATCCGGCGCTTCGTGTAGAACGGATTGGCCCATCGAAGACCTTGGTCCCTGACTGTGCCGACATAGCGTCCGAAGAGCTGGAGAACCAGGCCCTGGTTGGGGGCGACGACGAAAACGCCCAACATGAGGAACAGAATGATCGGGATCGGAACAATGTAGACCCACTCCTCGAGATAGATCATCACGCCAACATCGAGGGCGAGCGCCCCCAACAGCAAGAGCAGGACGGCTAGACCAGACCGAGCACCGATTGTTTTTTCGTGAATCATGGAATGCCTCCGAGTGATTGCATTATGATATCACATCGATATCACAATGCAAGTCACCAGGGAAACCGGCGAATTCGAGCCGCCGGGCACACAGGTGATCAGAATGACTGCGCCTCCGCCAGCCAAGTCCGGACAGGCTGCGTCCGGGCACTCTTCCTCCAAGGGGTCCCCGGCTAGGCCCGCGAGGCTCACGACGGGAAAGTCCTTCCGCGTCCACGCCTCTTCTGCCAGAGACGTCGGCGGCTCCTGTCCTTGCCGGCCAGAAAGGTTCAATCGCTGCTACGGATGCGACCCCTTGATGGAGTAGGTCCCTCCGGGGTCGGTTGCGATCGTCCGAACATCATCGGACCCCGCGATGCGCACGCGGCAGTCATTGCCGAAGCTCGACAAGATCTCCGCGCTCGCCAGCCTACCGTCCTCCCAGGCGATGGAGACCTCGAACCCTCCCCGGGCTTTCAAGCCCCGGACCGATCCATGGCTCCAGGCGGCCGGCAATGCCGGCAGCAGGTGGATCTCTCCTGCGTGCGACTGCAGCAGCATTTCCGCGATCGCCGCGGTGCCGCCGAAATTGCCATCAATCTGAAATGGCGGGTGGGTATCAAACAAATTGTCCAGCGTCGACTTGGCGAGCAGCGCATTGAGATTCTCGTGAGCCTTTTCGCCGTCCTCGAGGCGTGCCCACAGGTTGATCAGCCATGCGCGGCTCCATCCGGTGTGGCCCCCACCGTTGGCCAGCCTGTGCTCGATCGACTTGCGGACCGCGGCGGCAAGTTCGGGCGTTCCCCTGATCGTGAACTGCGCTCCTGGGTGCAGTCCGAAGGCGTGCGAGATGTGGCGATGGCCGGGGTTCGCCTCCACCAATTCCTCGCGCCACTCCATGAGGCGGCCATCGCTGCCGATCTGCGGGCCGGCCAAATTGGCAAGCTTCTCGCGGACCTCGGCGGTGAACTCGTCATCGATCCCGACTTCGTCGGCGGCGCTTAGCACGTTGGTGAAGAGATCCCAGACGATTTGCTGGTCCATTGCCGGCCCCATCGTCACTCTGGCCCTCTCCATGTCTTTGGTAAGGAAGGCATTCTCCGGCGACGTGGCCGGCCCGCTGACGAGCTTTTCTGTCCGCGGATCCTCGACAAGCCAGTCAAGGAAGAACTCTGCCGCTTCCTTGAGCACCGGATACGCTCTCTCGCGCAGGAAAGCCTTGTTCTGGTTGAAGAGGTAAGCCTCCCATAGATGCCGCGATGTCCAGGCTGCCCCGGCCGGCCACATGCCGTACTGGGCGCGGCCGATCGGGCTGGTCCACCACCAAGCGTCAGTCGTATGGTGCGCGACGAAGCCGCGGGCGTTGTAGTGTTCGCGCGCGGTTGCGCGCCCGCGCACGCGAAGGTTGTCAAGCAAATCCCACAGCGGCTCTTGCATCTCGGAGAGATTGGCCACGTCGGCGGGCCAGTAGTTCATCTGGACGTTGATGTTGATGTGGTAGTCGGAATTCCACGGCGGGGAGATCTTGTCGTTCCAAATTCCCTGCAGATTCGCTGGCATCGAGCCCGGACGCGACGAGGCCATCAGAAGATAGCGGCCAAATTGAAAGTAGGTGGCAAGCAGATCCGGATCGCTTTTGCCTTCCTGCATCGACCGCAACCGCGCGTCGACGGGGCGGCGGCGCTCGGCCTCCCCGCCCAGTTCGAGCGAGACTCGGTTGAAGATCGCACTGTGATCGGCAACATGAGACTCGCGAAGCTTGGCATAGCCGACGCGTTCGGCCGCTGTGAGGAGCCGAGTTGTCTCGTCGCTCGGTGTGCGATCGCGATAGTCGGTCGCAGCCGCCAGGACTAGGGTGAGGGCGTCGGCACCATCGATCAGCAGAGAGCTGCCGTCGACACGGATGGCCCCCCCTTCGGAGTGAGCGCGTAGCCGCGCTTCGAAGCGCACGCCGAGCTGTTCCCCTTCGTGGCTTGCGCGGCCCTGGAGCAACAGTTCGTTGCCGGCAGCTGTCGTCTCTGCGTCCACGACGCGGTCGAGGCGCACAGTGGTGGAGAGTGCCCCGGGGCGGTCCGCCTGGATGCGAACGACCAGGACGCCGTGCGGCGCACTGGAGAAGACCTCGCGGCTGAACTTGACGGCTCCATCGGTCCACTCGGTCCGCGCGACGCCGGACTCGAGATCGAGCTGGCGCCGGTAGTTGCTGGGCCGTTGCGACGTTTCTGCATCGAGCCAAAGGTCCCCTAGGGTCTGGTATCCCTTAGGAAAGACCCGCTCACCCATCATCGATTCCTCGATCTTGCGCTCGGCCTCGACGTACTTGCCGTCAAACAGCATCTGGCGGATCTCAGGGAGGTGCCGGAATGCTCCGGGGATGTCGCGCTCTTGGGGAGCGCCCGCCCAAAGGGTGTCTTCGTTGAGCTGGATCCGTTCGTCCCCGATGCGCCCGAAGACCATGCCCCCGAGCCGGCCGTTGCCGACAGGGAGCGCCTCGACCCACTCCTCGGCCGGCCGGTCATACCAAAGGATGGGCTCGGAACGCAGGGGGGAAACGAGGAAAATCGCGAGCGCCAGGAGTCTCATCGGCGACTAGGAGGATACCAAGGTCGATTCCCGTTCAGCCAGGCAAGATTGTACCGTCGATCTCACCAAAGAAGCGAGGTAAGCATTCAGTGTGGGGGCGCAAGGTGGTAGGGGTGTCGCGCAATAGGACCGGATGGCCCTGGCACGAGGCGTGAGCTAGGCTGCCAATGGAAGGGCCGTGGGAGGCTCGTTGTCGGTTGCCGTCGTCGGGTGCTGGCTAGTGCCTTGCCAGCCGACGGGCGGCCGGCGGAGTTCTTGCTGGCGCTGCTCGTCCATCCGCCAGGGCAGCCATGGGTCGAGGTCCTGGGGCGGTTCTCCGCGATTCCGGGCGCAGGCCGCGAGATAGTCCAGCACCCAGGAGTAGGGATTCAGCCCGTTCAGGCGCACCGTCGCGAACACGCCGAACAGCAGCCCCGTCATGCTGGCTCCTTGCGGCCCGCCCGACCCGAAACTGGTGTAGCGAGCGATGACCGGACCCCGCAGGACGCGCTCGCAAGCGTTGTTATCGAGCGGTACGCGGGCGTCTCGCAGGAACACCCCCAAGCCTTCCCGGTGCTCCAGCAGCGAGAGCAGCGGCGCAGTCCGGGCCTCCAGCCGGGCCAGTTCGCCGCCGTGCGGCTGCGGACGATTGAGTTCCAGAATCCACGGAACGCGCAACTCGAGCAACTCCTCGCGCGCGGCCTGGAAGAGGCCGTCGAAGGCGGCCTCCAATTGTTCCTGCCGCTTGCGGAAGGTCGCGTCCTGCCCGTCCCAGGGCAGGGCGGGCCGCCAGGCCCGCCGCCGCAGCTTGGCCAGATGGAACACGGTGCCGATGCGGTCGAGCCAGGCGTCGGCCCACGGCTTCAGGTCCGGGAAGCCGGTCCCCACCTTGCGGAAATCACGCCGCTGGTGAGTCCAGCAGAACTGTAATACGATGCGCCCGGACGACTTGCGGGCCAAGGCCTTGTAGGCACTCCAGCGATCGCAGACCACGATGACCTCCTGGCCTGCCCGGTCCTGCTCGTTCCCGCCCAGGTTCCCGAGCAACTGCTCGCCCGAGGGCGAGCCCCGCGTCGGCAGGATGCGCATGCGCACCGTGTCGGCGGTCAGGCACGTCCACAGCCAGTACAATGGCTTGCCGCCGCTCTCCGGCGCCTCCTTCGCGTTGTCCTGTCCCGCGATGTACTGCACCGGCCAGGACGTCTCGTCGGCCTGGGCCACGGCGGCCTCCGCCTGGCGCCGCGCGATGGCCTGGTCGATCGGCTGGAACAGCCTGGCCATGCGCCGCAGCCCCTGCGAGAGCGTTGAGACCGGCACGCGCAAGCCCAGCGCCGCCAGATCGCGGGCCGCCGCGGCCTGGGCACGGAACAGGAGGAACACCTGCACCAGGAACCAGCCCCACACGCTGGTGCCCAGCTGCGTGCGCTCGCCGAGCCGCGGCGCCGGCGGTGCCAGCACGCTGCGCGCCGCCGCGCACGAGCAGGCCGGCCGGTACTGTTGCCGGCGGATCCGGCGTGCCACGGCCTGCCAGTCCATCTCGTAGAGCCAGCTGGCCTCGGTCCCGCTCCGGACATAGGCCTTGCCGCAGCTCGGACAGCACCGTTCGTCTTCCGGCAGGTCGAGCAACTCGTCTCGCACGGGTAGATCCGCGTGGCCCACACGACCCGGATTGGGCGTACCCCGCTTCCGGCCCCGCTTCCGACCCCGCTTCTTGCGGTCGGGCTGGCCGCCGGCGGGTGGCTGGAAATCGTCGCCGGGCTCGTCTCCTGCGCCCTCATCCGGGGCCCGGCCCGCCGCCTCGCTCTTGCGCCCGAACACTGCGCGCAGCATCTCCTCCAACCGCGCTTCCAGCTTCCAGCCACGCAATCTTCTCCTGCGCCGCCTGCAATTCCCCCCGCAGCGCTTCCGATTCCGCCCGCGCCGCCGCCAACTCCTGCCGGTTGCGATCGTGCTCTTGCGAATCCATCCCGTTGCCCGACCCCGGCTACCTCTTCGCCCTGGCCCGCCCGTGCCGCAGGATCCGCCGCCAGTCCCGCTGCAACGGGTACACGTACACCTGCTTGGGCGGCTTCGCCTTGGCCGGCCCGTCCTTCGTCCGCCCCGCCGTCTCCCCGATCCGCTGCCAGTTGGCCGCCCGGTAGCAGGTTCCCGCGTACTGTGTCGCATTCACATAGGACTCGCACAGGACCGGCCGGTACCCGTGCAGCCGCTCCCAGTCCCTTGGCAATTGCCGTGTCGCCAGCCCCAGTGCGTGGGACGCCAGGTTCTTCACGCGAACCCAGGGGAACAAAAGGTAGCGAGCGTTCCTCACCACCAGCTGCAGGTGCGGGCGATACGCCTGCTGCTGCCAGCCGATCCAGCGGTCTCGGCAAACCAGCTGGCGGGCCGCGAAATCGAACAGCAGGCACCCCAGCGGCCGCCCTCGCCGCTCGCGCAGCACGTAGCGAATGTGATTGCCGATCGGCTGGCGGTAGCCCAGCGGGTGATAGCGCTGCACCCAGGCATTCCAGGCCGCGACCTGCTCCGGCTCCCGTGCCAGCTCCAGTTCCAACGGCGTCAGGTCCGCCAGCGGCCCGGCGATCTCTTCCTGCGGGTCGCTGCCCGCCCCGGGCACGACCGGCCTCTGCCGGCCCCGCCCGGGGCCCTGGCGGGTGGGCAGGGTCAGGATGCCGAGCCGTTCGAGCTCCTCCAGCAACCCCATGGCCTGCTGGATGCGGTTGCGGCCGTTGGGAGTCTGCCAGCGCAGGTGCACGCAGACCGTGTGGCCCAGTTCGGTGCGGCTGAGCAGAGGGAACGTGGCGACGGTCTGCTGGATGTCGGCGATCTGCCGGCGGGTGAGGCGCTGGCCGCCGAAGGTGGTGGATCGGAGCTGGCGGATGCGAGGGTCCAATCGAGGGGCCTACCCACCCCACCCTGACAGGGTGGAAGCGAAAAGTCAAGGGGTGGCGAAAAATTGCCGGCCAGCGCACTCTCACCCGGATCCAGCGTTCCGGGCTACACCACCAAGGCCCTCGCGACGCGAGCTCACTGCTCGATTGCCCGCAAGACCGACTCTTTGGCCCCCACCTGAATCCTTACCCGGAGCACACGCTCCGGCTCCAACCCACCCCACACTGAATGCTTACCACGCAGAAACTGCCAGGCGGATTCGTGGATTGGCCGACGAGATCTCGCGAGGACGCTGTCGAGGCGGGCGTTCAGGCCCACATGGTTCAAGTCTTCGAGGCGGGAGCGGTACTGTGCGGGATCCTAGGCGATGCCGAGGCGAAGGAGAAAAACCTCAAGGTCGCTGGCCGATTGCGCCAATACGATTTCGCGAGGACCAATCGCAAGTCTGCGGTCGCATTTATGGTTCTCGCTGGCGTGCGCGACGCACGAAAGGCGAACGAGGATGTCCTTGCCGTGAGTCCACTACACGATGTTTCGACGTTTAACGGATACTACGTGCTCGAGGCCCGCGCCAAGGCTGGAGACCACCAGGGCGGTATCGACCTAATCCGTGACTACTGGGGAAAGATGATCGACTTGGGCGCGACCACGTTCTGGGAAAACTTCGACATCACTTGGGTGGAGAACTCCGCGCCGATTGACGAACGCGTTCCCGAGGGAATGAAGTGCATCCACGCAGATCACGGGGATTGGTGCTATATCGGCCTGCGACACAGCCTTTGCCACGGCTGGGGCACGGGTCCGACCGCATGGCTCAGCGAGCACGTTCTGGGGTTCCGCCCGCTAGCGCCAGGCTGCTCAAAGCTACTTGTCGATCCCCACCTGGGGGACCTCAAGAGGGCGGCCGGCACGTTTCCGACGCCTTACGGCGTGGTCCAGGTATCCCACGCTCGAGACAGCAAGGGGGTGATTCAAACAGAGATCGATTCGCCATCGGAGATAGAGATTGTGAGGGCCTAAGACCGGGTTTTTGATCGAGTTGGGCCAAGTCCGGCGGCACGGTCCTAGCCATCTGAAAAATTGAAGGGCTATCGATCTTCGTTCAGCGCGTACAAACTCACTTCTCCACATTTGCGGCGGCGGACTCCAACTCGATCATGACCTCGTTATTGCCAGGATAGAACTCGACGTCTATCGGATCGCTGCTATCAGGACCGACCGTCCGGAAGGTCTCCGACCCTGCCTTGGGAGGCGACCCGCCGTCCCTCGTCGACATGTTCGCGAACAGCCGACGCACCTCGACCTGGTACTTGCCGACGCTTGGACCGTAACGCTCGGTAATCGTGAAGGCCCCTTTCTTGCCGGGATAGAGTTGGGCCGCAATTGTCGGCTTTCGATCATCGTCAGGGATGAAGGTGATCCGGCCAAAAGGGAACGGCTTGCCGTCGAGACGCACGTTTCCCGAAACACTCACTCGCGGTGCGTCGGTGAGAAGGCCGTTACGGCGCATCCATCGCATAGCCAATTCCGGCCACTGGCCGAATATCGGGTCACCAGCACCTAGGCCTCCTCCATGCCCGCCACTGCTGAAAACGTGGATCTCCGCCGGAACACCCGCGTCGAGCAGCGCCTGGAAGAAGACGGTGCTGTGAGCAGAGGTAACCATCGGGTCGTCATAAGCATGGACAAGGAACGTTGGAGGAGTTTCCTCTGTAACCAGTACATCCGTGGAACGGATGTACTTCCTTTCCTCGGGACCCAGCAGACTTGCTGAAGTACCCGGATATACGGGTACCAGAAAATCCGGTCGGGAGCTTTGCCGATTGATCGGATCCCTGTCTGTTGGATTCCCTGCAGCAAAATCTGTCCCGGCCCAGGTTGTCAGGTGCCCTCCTGCGGAGAATCCCATCATTCCAATTCGACTAGTGCTAATACCAATTCGCTCGGCGTGGTGCCGGACGAACCGCACGGCCCGTTGCGCGTCAAGCAGGGCCGCACTTGTGTGGTACCTCGGCATCAACCGGTACCTCAGAATCATGGCCGTGATCCCGACTTGGTTCAACCATCGAGCAATCTGTGTTCCTTCGTGATAGGAGGCCAATCCTCTGTATCCACCGCCCGGATTCACGATGATCGCCGTCCCCGTGGCATTCTCCGCAGCCGGAAAGTGAATTGCGACCGACGGTGTGTCTTCCGGGCCACTTCCCTTGCCTTCCGGGGCGCCGTCCGGCCATAACGCGACACGTTCGCCGTGCTCGAACACACCATCTGCAGCAGCCTCCGCAACTGCAGCTGCAAGTGTGAACAAAGATAAGGCGACCAGTCCAATCCGCATTTGCTGCTCCGCTCCCTTCAGTTACCGACGAAAAGACGATACTTCCTAGTGGATTGTACCCACGAGTAGTCGCAACGGCTCTAAAACGCGCGACTGCCTGTTTGAATACCGATGAAGAGCTCTTGCGGGGTCCCCAGCAGCGCATGCTCCCGCGAGCATTTGCTCGCGCGCGCTTTATTGACTCCGCCGTTCCTCCGATTCGTGAGATGTCGCCGTCGCCTAGCGAGGAGCCTTTGCCATTCGAAAACCACTTCCTACGTTGCTCCTGCGGCGAGCCTATCGTGGAATTCTTGCCAAGGCTAGTGCTTGGAATCCTCGCCAGTGTCGCGACAGGGCCTGACTGGGGTCCGACGCGCGGCCCGTCGGTCAGGCAGGCGTCACCTCATAAGGAGGGCCGGTATGCATGGCGCCGAGACCGGGTTCGAGTGCAGACCGCGCTTGCGGGTTCCGAAATGGATGGCCGCACTTCGGTCGAAACCCACCCTTGACAGGCATCAATCCCGGACCAAAGAATAGGAACCATGAAGATGGCGGTAGGCAGTGACTCCGTTTGCAACTTGACGCACGCGATCACTGGTCATTTGGAAGACAAGGGCATCGAATTGCTCCGCTGCGGCAGACTGGCCGGAGAGGAGGCGGATTATGTGGATGCTGCCCGCGACGTAGCTGAAGCCGTCGGGGCGGGAAAGTGCGACCAAGGTCTCATCTTTTGCAACACCGGGACTGGAGTCACGATCGTGGCGAACAAGGTACCCGGCGTTCGAGCAGCTCTCTGCCCTGACGGCTTCACCGCCAGCATCGCTCGACTGGCCAACAATGCCAATGTGATCATTCTAGGGATGCGGCTAACCGGGGAGATCCATGCCAAGGAGATCGTAGACACCTGGCTGGCGACCAGTCCTTCCACCGAAGAGCGCCGGGTCAACTTCCATCGCAAGACCGACGAACTGGATCAACAGTACCGCAAGGCCTGATTGATTCCCAGCACTGGAACTATCGGTACTTGCTTCGGGTTTTCCTTGCGCGGTTCGTCGCAACGGCGCCGCACAGTTGGGGTCACTGAATCCGGGCTCCGAACTTCGCGACGGCCGCCTCCGAAAGGGTCAGCCCGAGCCCGGGCTGCTCGTTCAGCGTCAGCCAGCCATCCGCGATCTCGGGGGCATCCTCGAAGAGTTCGGCCTGCAGCGGGTCTCGCTCGGGATCGGTGAAGGACTCGACGATTCGGCCGGCCGGACTGCCGGCGACCAGCGGCCCGTGAATGAAGCAGTCGTGGTGGGGAGCCACATCGACATGGTTCAACTCGCAGAGTGCCGCCAGCTTGCGCCCCTCAGTGAAGCCGCCGAACATCGTGCAGTCGAACTGCAGGATTTGGATCGCCTGCTCTTCGAGCAAGGCGCGGCAACCATAGCTGGTGAGTTCGCTTTCGCCGGCCGAAAGCGGGATCGAGGTACGCTGCGAGAGCAGCTTCAACTCGCGTCGGTCATCCGTCCAACGGACCGGCTCCTCGAGCCAGACCGGTTTTAGCGGTTCCAATAGTCGCGCGCCCTCGATGGCGGTCTTGAGCTCCCAGGCGCGGTTGACGTCGACCATCAGGTCGCGGTCGGGTCCGATGACGTCGCGGAGGATCTCCATGCGCCGGATGTCTTCGGCGAGATCCCCAGCGCCGACTTTGCCCTTGAATCCTCGATGCCCCTGGCCTACCAGCATCTGGATTTCATCGCGCAGCTCGTAGTCGTCCTTGCCGTCACGGTAGTAGGCGCAGGTCACATAGCACGGGACCTTGTTCCGGTGTCCGCCGAAGAGGCGTAGAGAGGAAGGCCGGCCGTGCGGCCAACGATATCCCAGCAGGCAAGGTCGACGGCAGAGGAAATGCGAACCAGCGCCTCGCGGCTCCAGCGGTGCTCGGCTGCCATTCGGTTCGAAGTCAGACCGAACAGCTTCTGGTAGAGACGCTCGGGGGCAAGTGCATCCATCCCAAGGATCTCCTCGGAGATCCCGTCCTTCACGACCTGCACGATCGGGGAGATGTCGGTGTAGCTCGTCGCTAGCCCGAATCCTTCGACGCCGTCGCTCGACCGCATACGCACAAGTAGCTCGTTGGCCTTGGGAACCTTGATCAGGCTGACCCAATGCGGCCGCGACTCCTCTGGGGCGGACAAGATGTGGAATTCGACTTCGGTGATCGTGGTCGGCATCAGCTCTACTACCTAGGTTCACAGCATATTGAGGCCCGCTCGCGTTAGACGGTGCCCTCTCTAATCATCCATACCGTGCCAATTGCAATCTTCCATGCCCTCGCACTCGGCTGGTCTAGCCAGAATCAGGCCCGTGGCGCCGACACCGTCTGGTGCGACAGGTGTTGGTGCTTGGCCGAGAGTCGTTCCGTCGAATGCGGCTCGGGGTTACAACCTTCCCTTTCACAACCATGGAGTCGAGGTCAGAGTATTGGCCAAGCGTGCGTGCACGACCGAATCGATCGCGAGTCAGGACTGGAACGAATCCGCTCAGGGCACAAACTGGCGCACGAGCCATAAATGAAGGTCCGCTCGTTCCCGACATCGGCAAAGCGGAACTTGCAGCCCCAAGGGTGAGGAGAGTGTGAGAGTCCTTTCCAATTCACAGATGAGCTTTCGTGTTCGATGTCAAGGGATATTTCGGGGATTGCCAGAAAGAATCTAGCTTGCGTGTTCTGTACGGCTCGGATGTTCGGTCTTCGGTTACGCCTCGGGCCGCTGGGCGGAGGGCCGGTCGGGAGCGATCCAGTATTCAGGCCTTGGCCGGGACCTGCGGTTGCCAGAGGCGGTCGTCGCGAAGCAAGGCGTTGGCGAGCACGACGAGCTTGCGGATGACGGCGGTTATTGCGACCTGGAGCGGGTCGGCCAGGACAATCTCCAGGCCGGCCTCGTCGAGGCAGCGCTGCCCCGTCCCGTTGGTCTACCAGCGGCTGGCCGACCGCGGCAAGCCGCACAAGGTCGCAATAACCGCCGTCATCCGCAAGCTCGTCGTGCTCGCCAACGCCTTGCTTCGCGACGACCGCCTCTGGCAACCGCAGGTCCCAGCCAAGGCCTGAATACTGGATCGCTCCCGAGCGTCACCGTTGCAACTCGTCGGTGCTGCGGAACGGGAACGCTTCCGCAGCTTCTCCCAGCGGCCAGGTAGTGCGATCCAGCTCCACGCTGCCCACGAACTGGACCTCCGCCCAGCGGCCCGAGGCGTAACCGAAGACCGAACATTCGAGCCGTACAGAACACGCAAGCTAGATTCTTTCTGGCAATCCCCGAAAAATCCCTTGACATCGAACACGAAAGCTCATTTCTCGTTGGAATCAACCCCTCGCTTCAGGCTCATCTCTCGTTGGAAAAGGCTGTGAGTGTCAGCCGTGGTAGAGTACGTCGTAGGCTGTTCGACGCTTGGAGCTCAGCTCGAACAGCGAGGAATGGAGGGAGCCGAATGCCCAGCCGCAAGATCCCAGAGGTCGACCCCCATGATCGAAAACGCATCCAAGTATTGGATAGCGAGATGTCCTTTGTCGATGTTGGAACCGGTGACCCTGTCGTGTTCTTACATGGAAATGGCACATTCTCCTATGTATGGCGAAATATCATTCCATATGCCCAGCCGCTAGCGCGCTGCGTTGCCCCCGATCTCATGGGATGCGGAGATTCGGGAAAGCTTCCTGGATCCATGTAGAATAGCTGACCAATCTAGATATTTGGATGCTTGGTTTGAAACGATGGACCTTGGCGATAAGATTACTCTGGTCCTGCACGATTGGGGTGGTCCGATTGGGTTCGATTGGGCCCACCGCCACAAAGACAAGATCAAGGGTATTGCCTACATGGAAACTTTGGTTCTGCCGTTGGAGTGGGACGATTGGCCTGATGTTAGGCGGGATCTATTCAAGCAATTTCGTTCACCAATGGGTGAAGACTTAGTTCTTAACGACAACTTTTTCATTGAAACGATTCAGACGCGTATGGTCAGAAACCTACCAGAACCTGTGATGGATAGATATCGCGAGCCATATCTAGAACCAGGCGAATCGCGGCGACCTACTCTGACATTTACAAGAGAATGTCCGATTGGAGGAGAGCCAAAAGATGTGATTGAGATGATCAATCGCACCGGTCAGTGGTTGTCTACTAGTGACTTGCCGAAGCTATTCATCAATGCATACCCAGGTTCTATTTTGGCAGGACGGCAACGAGAATTTTGCCGAACGTGGCCAAATCAGAAAGAGAAAACCGTATTGGGAATACACTACATCCAAGAGGATTCGCCGTTCCACATTGGCGAGGCAATCGCCGACTTCATCAAATCCATGAACTGAAGTCTTTATCAGAGGAGTTCGACCTGTGAAAAAGATCCTCGTTAGTCTGTCGGCATGGTCGCACTGCCCTAGTTTAGAGATTCATCGAGCAGGTAAATCACGGCACTGCGACTGTTCAGACTTCTAGTATAGTTATTGTCTGCCGGCTAGTGCGCGGTTCCTTGGCAGCCGATCTGCCAAGAATCGGCAGAAGATTGCATCCAGTTCGGAGTCGAATTACTTCACTACGATGACATGCTTTAAGCCAGTTCGAAACCTCGAAGAAACGCTTAGACAACGACCGGACCCTCCCCAAACAACTCGCCACGCTACCACATGAACTCGACGGACTATCTCGCGGAAATCGCTCACGCTACAAAGTCGTCCGCAAGGTACTCAACAGTGTGGTAGTGTCGATTGGCAGCGGAGGATGCATGAACCCGATTGAGACAAGAAAGCTCGGTCGTACGCAAGTGCAATTGACACAGCTTGGATACGGTGCAGCAAGGCTCGGAGAGCTCTTCGTTAGAGTGAGCGAAGAGGAATCGCGAGGGACTCTGCAAGCAGTCTGGGAACACGGCATTCGCTACATCGACACAGCGCCTTGGTACGGACTTGGTCTCAGCGAGCACAGGGTAGGCAGTTTTCTGTTCGAAAAGCCACGCCACGAGTTCATGCTCTCCACCAAGGTGGGACGCATTCTCAAAGCACCTGAGGTCAAGGCCAATTTCAAGCCGCCACTTTTCTTGGGCGGACTTCCCTTCGACCATGTCTTCGACTACAGCTACGACGGGATCATGCGCTCTTACGAAGACAGCGTGCAGCGGTTGCGGCTTAACAGCATCGACCTGGTGGTCATTCACGACCTTGAACTCTGCCATCACGGCACGGAATTGCAGACCTACCTGGACCAGCTCACCGGCAGCGGCTGGCGGGCTCTCGAGGAGTTGCGTTCGACCGGCGAAGTCCATGCGGTCGGGGCCGGAATCAACGAGCAGGGAGGGATCCCTCGGTTTCTGGAAAGATTCGACCTCGACTTCTTCGTTTTGGCGTGGCCCTACACGCTCCTGGAGCAGGACGCTCTGGAAGAACTGCCCCTATGCCAGGAACGCAATGTGGGAATCATCCTGGCAACCGTGTTCAGCTCTGGAATCCTAGTCACCGGTGCGATCGAAGGCGCAAAGCACAACTATCATGACGCGCGTCCCGGGATTCTTGACAAGGTCTCGCGGATCGAGCAGGTCTGCCGTCGCCACAACGTGTCGATGGCGGCTGCCGCACTACAGTTCCCCTTGGCCCATCCCAGCGTGGCGAGTGTCATACCCGGAGCGCAGGAACCGCATCAAGTGGAGGAGAATGTAGCCTATTTTCGAGAGGAGATCCCCTCAGATCTGTGGGAAGAACTCAAGGCCGAGGGGTTCATTCGACAAGACGCCCCAACCCCATAGGACTGGCAGTAAGCATTCAGTGTGGGGGCGCAAGGTGGTAGGGGTGTCGCGCAATAGGACCGGATGGCCCTGGCACGAGGCGTGAGCTAGGCTGCCAATGGAAGGGCCGTGGGAGGCTCGTTGTCGGTTGCCGTCGTCGGGTGCTGGCTAGTGCCTTGCCAGCCGACGGGCGGCCGGCGGAGTTCTTGCTGGCGCTGCTCGTCCATCCGCCAGGGCAGCCATGGGTCGAGGTCCTGGGGCGGTTCTCCGCGATTCCGGGCGCAGGCCGCGAGATAGTCCAGCACCCAGGAGTAGGGATTCAGCCCGTTCAGGCGCACCGTCGCGAACACGCCGAACAGCAGCCCCGTCATGCTGGCTCCTTGCGGCCCGCCCGACCCGAAACTGGTGTAGCGAGCGATGACCGGACCCCGCAGGACGCGCTCGCAAGCGTTGTTATCGAGCGGTACGCGGGCGTCTCGCAGGAACACCCCCAAGCCTTCCCGGTGCTCCAGCAGCGAGAGCAGCGGCGCAGTCCGGGCCTCCAGCCGGGCCAGTTCGCCGCCGTGCGGCTGCGGACGATTGAGTTCCAGAATCCACGGAACGCGCAACTCGAGCAACTCCTCGCGCGCGGCCTGGAAGAGGCCGTCGAAGGCGGCCTCCAATTGTTCCTGCCGCTTGCGGAAGGTCGCGTCCTGCCCGTCCCAGGGCAGGGCGGGCCGCCAGGCCCGCCGCCGCAGCTTGGCCAGATGGAACACGGTGCCGATGCGGTCGAGCCAGGCGTCGGCCCACGGCTTCAGGTCCGGGAAGCCGGTCCCCACCTTGCGGAAATCACGCCGCTGGTGAGTCCAGCAGAACTGTAATACGATGCGCCCGGACGACTTGCGGGCCAAGGCCTTGTAGGCACTCCAGCGATCGCAGACCACGATGACCTCCTGGCCTGCCCGGTCCTGCTCGTTCCCGCCCAGGTTCCCGAGCAACTGCTCGCCCGAGGGCGAGCCCCGCGTCGGCAGGATGCGCATGCGCACCGTGTCGGCGGTCAGGCACGTCCACAGCCAGTACAATGGCTTGCCGCCGCTCTCCGGCGCCTCCTTCGCGTTGTCCTGTCCCGCGATGTACTGCACCGGCCAGGACGTCTCGTCGGCCTGGGCCACGGCGGCCTCCGCCTGGCGCCGCGCGATGGCCTGGTCGATCGGCTGGAACAGCCTGGCCATGCGCCGCAGCCCCTGCGAGAGCGTTGAGACCGGCACGCGCAAGCCCAGCGCCGCCAGATCGCGGGCCGCCGCGGCCTGGGCACGGAACAGGAGGAACACCTGCACCAGGAACCAGCCCCACACGCTGGTGCCCAGCTGCGTGCGCTCGCCGAGCCGCGGCGCCGGCGGTGCCAGCACGCTGCGCGCCGCCGCGCACGAGCAGGCCGGCCGGTACTGTTGCCGGCGGATCCGGCGTGCCACGGCCTGCCAGTCCATCTCGTAGAGCCAGCTGGCCTCGGTCCCGCTCCGGACATAGGCCTTGCCGCAGCTCGGACAGCACCGTTCGTCTTCCGGCAGGTCGAGCAACTCGTCTCGCACGGGTAGATCCGCGTGGCCCACACGACCCGGATTGGGCGTACCCCGCTTCCGGCCCCGCTTCCGACCCCGCTTCTTGCGGTCGGGCTGGCCGCCGGCGGGTGGCTGGAAATCGTCGCCGGGCTCGTCTCCTGCGCCCTCATCCGGGGCCCGGCCCGCCGCCTCGCTCTTGCGCCCGAACACTGCGCGCAGCATCTCCTCCAACCGCGCTTCCAGCCACGCAATCTTCTCCTGCGCCGCCTGCAATTCCCCCCGCAGCGCTTCCGATTCCGCCCGCGCCGCCGCCAACTCCTGCCGGTTGCGATCGTGCTCTTGCGAATCCATCCCGTTGCCCGACCCCGGCTACCTCTTCGCCCTGGCCCGCCCGTGCCGCAGGATCCGCCGCCAGTCCCGCTGCAACGGGTACACGTACACCTGCTTGGGCGGCTTCGCCTTGGCCGGCCCGTCCTTCGTCCGCCCCGCCGTCTCCCCGATCCGCTGCCAGTTGGCCGCCCGGTAGCAGGTTCCCGCGTACTGTGTCGCATTCACATAGGACTCGCACAGGACCGGCCGGTACCCGTGCAGCCGCTCCCAGTCCCTTGGCAATTGCCGTGTCGCCAGCCCCAGTGCGTGGGACGCCAGGTTCTTCACGCGAACCCAGGGGAACAAAAGGTAGCGAGCGTTCCTCACCACCAGCTGCAGGTGCGGGCGATACGCCTGCTGCTGCCAGCCGATCCAGCGGTCTCGGCAAACCAGCTGGCGGGCCGCGAAATCGAACAGCAGGCACCCCAGCGGCCGCCCTCGCCGCTCGCGCAGCACGTAGCGAATGTGATTGCCGATCGGCTGGCGGTAGCCCAGCGGGTGATAGCGCTGCACCCAGGCATTCCAGGCCGCGACCTGCTCCGGCTCCCGTGCCAGCTCCAGTTCCAACGGCGTCAGGTCCGCCAGCGGCCCGGCGATCTCTTCCTGCGGGGCCCTGGCGGGTGGGCAGGGTCAGGATGCCGAGCCGTTCGAGCTCCTCCAGCAACCCCATGGCCTGCTGGATGCGGTTGCGGCCGTTGGGAGTCTGCCAGCGCAGGTGCACGCAGACCGTGTGGCCCAGTTCGGTGCGGCTGAGCAGAGGGAACGTGGCGACGGTCTGCTGGATGTCGGCGATCTGCCGGCGGGTGAGGCGCTGGCCGCCGAAGGTGGTGGATCGGAGCTGGCGGATGCGAGGGTCCAATCGAGGGGCCTACCCACCCCACCCTGACAGGGTGGAAGCGAAAAGTCAAGGGGTGGCGAAAAATTGCCGGCCAGCGCACTCTCACCCGGATCCAGCGTTCCGGGCTACACCACCAAGGCCCTCGCGACGCGAGCTCACTGCTCGATTGCCCGCAAGACCGACTCTTTGGCCCCCACCTGAATCCTTACCCGGAGCACACGCTCCGGCTCCAACCCACCCCACACTGAATGCTTACGAAGCGAGATTGCAAGTCCCTCGCCATAGTTCGATCACGCAAGACATCCTAACCTGCTCGGTGTCGTACGGCCGGAAGGCTTCCTGAACCCGCTCTTGCCAACAGGTGCTACTGAAGAAACCGGTTCTCAGTCTTCAAGGCTCCCTTGAAGGATTTTGATTTGCAACCTAGTCTCGCTGTAGGGCAGTCGCCTACGTCGCTTCAACATAGGTTGTGGACCCCTGAAGGTTGAATCGCAAAGAATTGCCCATTCGCACTGAACTAGGGCTACTCCTTTCGCTATAGGTTTTGCCACTCAGGGCTGGTAGGCATGGGATCTACGACAAGCCCGGTCTAGCTCGCCTGATCATGCGGGGATGTCCACTCACGGGCGATCGCCACGCACAGCCGCAGGTGGCGGTTCGAGACGATGTAGACGAGACTGGCCCGGCACGGCGGTCCAGACCAAGGGAGACCGCGACCAATAGACGGTGCCGCCGATCGCCGATGTCCTCGGGGCTTTCCACTTCGGACATTCGCTCCCGCCACAGGAGCTTGCGTATCGTAGTGACGAAGTCCGTCACGGGTTCGTACGTTGTCGTCCGCGGTCCCCCGAAACGATGTTGCGTACCTGCCGCACTGACAGGCCTTCGTCGCGCGTGATTTCGCGAGCGGTCGCTCCTGCCGCCCTGGGCTTTCGGATTCGCTCGTTGCGATCGCGTGCGGAACAGAAAGATGTCCCATAATGCGTTGTGGAACACAGAGCAGGGCGCCAGCGGAACTCCCTGGTGCGATACGGGCGTGCGGACTCTTACGCGCGATGCCTCGCAGTCAAGCGGAAACGGGCCGTCCTCGCGTTGACGGCATCATCCATCCACCAGCGACCTTCCGCATTTCGCCGTCATGCCGCCGCGACATGGCGTACTCGTACAACGCTTGCGATCTCGCCCAGCGGCACTTGAAGAGGAGCAGCATGCACACAGTCAAGATTGTCTGCTGGGAAGAAGACGGCTCCTGGGTCGGCTATCTCCAGGAGTTCCCCGACTACTGGACCCAGGGAGACACACTGGAAGACCTCGAATCCCACCTCCGGGATCTCTACAAGGACATCACAAGCGACGAGCTGCCAGGAATCCGTAGGGTGGCCGATAGCCCTGTCGCGTGAAACGAACCGCGCTCGTCAAAACAATCAAAGAGGCTGGCTGCGTGCTGGTTCGGCACGGTACCAAGCATGACTGGTATCGCAATCTTGGGACGGGTGTTTCCCAGCCCGTACCGCGCCATCGCAAGATTAAGGATCACCTCGCGAAGCTGGATTGTCGCTAGTCGGGCAGGGCCGACGTATCAAGCGGAACTATCGGACATCGTTAGAGGGCGCGCAGGCCGGGGCTTGGAATCCCCCGGCCGGGATTGCAAGGGCAATCGCAGAACTTTACCGGAAATCGCAAGCGAGTTGCCGGGCTTTCCGGGATTGTTCAGGATGTTCCGGCGATGGCGCGGAGGACCGCCCGGCTCGTCTGCGTCGCGGCCCCGGCGGTGGTCGTCCGTGCTCACAACCAATCCCTGCGGCCACTCACTTGCACTCTCTGACCGCCGCAAGGTGATAGCCGGGAATGCCGTCCTCAGCCGCACCGCATCCGCACAATCTCACCGCCCATCGTCATCTGATTGCTTCGAGCAGCCGGCTAGTGTTGCAGTGACAGAAGCCCGCATTCGACAATCGCCGCGAAGTCCCCAGGCCGGATGCCGCCATCCGCGCTCCCTTGGCTATGATTGGGGCGACACCCGCCGGGCCCCGAATGACCAGAACACTGCCGTCCCCCCGTTTAGTCGTTTGTTTCCTAGCGATTGTCGCGGCACTGCCGCTCGCCGCTGATCAGCGATTCCGCATCCTCTTCGGGGGTGCCGACGCAGACGTCGCGGATTGGAGCGGGTCGCTGTCCGCGACGTCTGGCTCGGCATCGATCGTGGCTTCCCATCACTTCGGTCCGGGCGAAGCATTCGATGAGTCCACCTGGAGCTGCGCCAACCAGTGGGATGGCAATCTCCAGATGGAGCCCAAAGACCAAGCCGCGTTCTCTCCGACGCGCTGGAAGGGCGTTGTCGTGGACGTGGATGGCGGCACCGCGACCCGCGTCGCGATCAAGACCGCACAGGGCGAGGCGGCGTTCCGTGCGGATCAGGTCCGCTTTCACGAGCCATTGGAACTCCTGGACCGGCGTGTCCGGGTCGAGCGCGTGCCGAGAGCGGAGCGGATGTCGGAAAGCCTGGCGGACGATGACTACCCGGCCATCGCCATCGGCCCGGATGGTCGCGTGTGGGTGGCGTGGATCGCCTTCGAAGACGGCGCGGACACGATTCAGCTGCGATCCTCGGCCGACGGCGCTACGTGGGACGAGGCCATAACCCTCGCCCCGCACGGCGAATACTATCAGGTCGCCCTGATTGCGAATCGGCCAGATGCCGTGACCGCCGTGGCGTCGAGGATTAGCAACGGCGTGGTGCATCTCTACAAGGTGGAATATGCCTTGGGCGGGATGCCGTCGGGAAGCCAGCTCACGCACGGGCCCGGTCCGGATACTTTTCCACGGATGGCGGCCGCGCCTAACGGGGATGTCTACCTGGCCTACCAATCCGGTGCGAACGGCAACACAGACATTTCCCTGATGGTCCGCAAACGTGACACCTGGTCGGTGCCGAGCAAAGTCACGGAGCATCCAGCCAACGATTGGGAGCCCTCGATAGCAATCAACTCGCGGGGAGAAGCAGCCATTGCCTGGGACAGCTACCGGCATGGCAACTACGACATCTTCCTGCGCCGGTTCGCCAATGGCAGCCTAGGCCCCCTGGAACGCATCACGGCAAGCGAGGACTTCCAAGCCCACGCAAGCCTGGCCTACGACCATCGCGACCGACTTTGGATGGCCTGGGACAACGGGGGGCCGAACTGGGGCAAAGACCACTACGGCATTAGCGGGATCCACCGCGGTGAGAGTGGGCTCTATTTCCATCGCCAGGCGCAAGTGCGAGTGCTGGATCGCGGACGCATCGCCAGGCCCGTCCCGCCGATCGACCATCGATTTCCGCCAAGCCCGATCACCGGGAGCTGGATGGCGCTGGGCCTCGACAGCGCCCGGCAGACCTACACCGAATACCCAATGCTGCACGTGGATGGAAAGGGTCGCGTCTGGGCAATCCTGCGGACCCGCACCCTGGGTCGCGCCAATCCGCCGTCAGTCGCAGCCCGTTCGATCTTCCCCTACTGGGACTACAAGGTCACAATGTTTGACGGCAACGGGTGGACGTCGCCGGTCTGGCTTCCCTTCTCTGACGGTCGTAACGAGCAACGGCCCGCGGCAGCAGTGGATCCATCGGGAGACTTGTGGATCGTGTCGCAAACAGACGGCAAGAGCTATCCGTCCGAGAACGATCGATTCTGGCAATACGATGTGTACGCTGGGAAGCTCGATCTCACGCAGACTGCGGGCGGCGCAGTCGAAGACGAGTTCTTCGTAGGAACGGACGATCTCGCGGCCCCGGAGATTGCCGACGATGCCCTGCCCGAGCTGACCGCGCCACTGTGGAAGACCTACCAGATGGAAGTGGGCGGCGAGAAGTATCACGTGACATGGGGCGACCTGCATCGCCATACCGACCTGTCGTTTGACGGCTACAGCGACGGCAGTCTCTACGATTGCTACCGATACGCCGTTGACGCTGCGGGGATGGATTTCCTGGGACCCTCCGAGCACGTGCTCCCGGAGAAGGCGGATACCGCCTACATGTGGCGCATGGTGGACAAGGCGGTTGACATCTACAAGATCCCCGGCGTTTTCTATCCCTTGCTGAATTACGAGCGCACGGTGGCCTATCCCGACGGCCATCGCAACATCGTGTGGAACGGACGCGGCTACGACCCCATCCGAATCAAGCCGGGAGACCGCGAGAACGGCGTCGCCGAGGATGACATGCTGCTGCTGTGGAAGGAACTGCTGTCCGGCGGACGGCCGAAAGCGATCAGCATTCCCCACACGTCCGCCACGCAGATGGGAACGGACTGGCGCTACAACGACGAAGAAGCCGAGCGCTTGGTCGAGATGTTCCAGGGGAATCGCGACTCCTACGAGTACCTGGGGGCACCCCGCAGCGCGACCGCGGAACGGATCGTCGTCGGAGGCTACATCACTTCCGGGGACATGAGGCCGAAAGGCTTCATTTGGAACGCGTTGGAGAAGGGCTACAAGATGGGGTTCATCGCGAGCTCTGACCATCGCTCGACCCACATGTCCTACGCGGCGGTGTACACGCCGGATCGCACGTACTCGGGCATCTGGGATTCGCTCCATGCACGGCGAACGTACGCGGCGACGGACTACATCATCGTCGACTTTCAGAGCGGCGGACACGCGATGGGCGAGGAGTTCTCCACACGGGAAGCGCCGCGCTTCGACGTGAGGATCATCGGCACGGGAAAGATCAAGCAGATTGACGTGATCAAGGACAATACCTTTGCGTACACAGCGCATCCGGATGTGAGCGAAGTTACGTTTTCCTACGCAGACTCTGACATCGAAACGGGCTCGCACTACTATTACGTGCGAGTCATTCAGGAAGACAACAACATGGCCTGGGGCAGCCCGATCTGGGTCGACTACCAAGGCGAGTGATGGCGAAGCCGCGGGCGGGGCGGACTCGGCCACTACGGATTGCGGGGAGAGAACACCATGTTCACTAAACGGCCGAACGCAACGAGGGTCGCCGCACTGGTGGTGATCGTGGCAGCTGGCATCCTGGCCCAGACCAAGGAAACCGATCCGACCGATGGCAAGGCGGCATGGCGATTCGAGGAGATCGCCCGCGGGGTCTTCTTCGCAACCGGAACCGGCGCGATGACGACAATGAGCAACTCGCTGGTGATCGTCAACGATGACCACGCGATGATCGTCGACACGAGTGTTTCGCCTGCCGCGGCACGCAAGCTCGTCGCCGAGATCCGGTCGGAGGTGACCGAGAAGCCCATCCGGTACGTGGTCAACACCCACTTCCACTTCGACCACTCCCACGGCAATCAGGTTTTTGGCGACGACGTCGAGATCATCGGGCACGAGTACGTCCGAGAGCAACATCTCGCCAACGTGCTTGGGCAGCGCACGAACCGGACGTTTTCCGCAGCCATCCCAGGGCGGATCGATCAACTGAAGGTGCAAGCTGCCTCCGAGACCGACGCTACCGCGCGGGTCCGGGTCGAAACCAACCTGCGCGTGCTCGAAGCCCACTGGAATGCGATTCAAGAGACAGAGGTCAAGCCGCCGAACGTGACCTACAGGGACAAGATGAAGCTCGTGAAGGGCGGACGCGAGGTGCAGCTGCACTTCGTCGGACGCGGCCATACCGGTGGCGACACGATGGTATTCCTGCCGGCCGAACGCCTCGTCTTCACGGGTGATTTCCTTGTGGGGGCGCCTGGCGCGAACGGCCTGCCGTACATGGGCGACGGGTTTGTCAACGAATGGCCAGCCAGCCTCGAACGGCTCAAGGCGCTCGACTTCGAGGTGATCGTGCCGGGCCACGGCACGCCATTTCGCGAGCGGGATCAGATCGACGACCTGCAACGCTACCTGCGCGATCTATGGACGCAGGTCTCGAAGCTTCGCTCCGAGGGGATTCCGGCGGAAGAAGCGGCCGGCAAGGTCGACTTGAGCGCCCACGAGCCCGCTTACGGCGCCCGGGCGAAAAGGGTCGATCCACGAGCGGTGGTGCGGATGTACGAAGTGCTTCAGATCCAGCATCCGCTGTGAGTCTGAACGTTAGGCTGTCGATCCGCTGACGCGGAACCCGAGGCTGGACCAGGAAGGCCCTCTCCGCGACGTGGGCGATTCCGTGCACACTGCCACGGAACACGCGCCGCACTCCTGAAGGACAGGCGTGCGATAATCAGTCGGATGCCTCGCCCAGGACGTGAGGACGTACCAGTTCCACCACGAGCCTGGCGGCGTCACGTGCCTCGTCGGCATCGCCCTTTCGGTAGAAATCGGACGGCGTCAGATCCTCGGAGCTGTAGAACGCGAGCTCGTGCTTAGCCCGACTAGATCCGCTCGTCGGCCTGGGATGCTTTCTGCAGACGCTACGGATTAGAGCCTCCATCCGGTTCGCAGGGTCCCGTTGGCGATCAATCCCCTGGGCCACCGAAACGTGAAAGCGTCGAGCCGCCCGCGCCGAGCCCGTACTTCAAGCTTGGAGACCTCATTCCTGTCGCAATGGCTCGGCCAAAGGTGAACTACCGCCAATTAGCGGTGATCGGCTCGACGTTGACCGTCGGGAGCAAGGATCGCAAGCGCGCCTTGAGGTCAGCGTGCGCGGGCGAGGTGGCGAGGTTGCGCCATTCGTGCGGGTCATCACGGTGGTCGTAGAGTTCCTCGTCCCCGTTTTCGTAGCGGATGTAGCGGTAGTGACGAGTCCGCACCGAATGGTTGCCGAACTGGTAGGTCGTGATCGCGTGGTGGGGCCAATCCGCTCCCGCGTTTTCCAGCAGCGGTCTAAGGCTGTGACCCTGCAAGTGACCGGGGGGATCCAGTCCCGCGAGGTCCGCCAGCGTCGGATAGATGTCCAACGTAGACACCGGAGCCGCCGACCGGCTTCCAGGCGTCGTGATGCCAGGCACAACTACGATCAGCGGGACGTGGGTCGAATCCTCCCAAAGCGTGTACTTGCGCCACTGGCCCTTTTCACCCAAGTGATATCCATGGTCGGAGAACAGGACGACAATCGTCTCCTCCGCGCGGTCGCTCGCATCCAGCGCGTCGAGCAGACGGCCTAGCATCGCGTCGGCGAAGCTGATGCTCGCGAGATACGCCTGCACCCCTCGCTCCCAGTTGCCGCTCTCGAGGATCCACTGATGGACCCTCTGGTTCGAGGCGTAGCGCTCCGACCCGGGCACATCGTCCAGATCGTCGGGCACGGTTGCAGGCAACTCGACGCGATCCAGCGGATGCATGTCGAAGTAGGGTTGCGGCACGTACCACGGGATGTGCGGCCTGTAGATCCCAACTCCGAGGAAAAGGGGCCTGTCAAACGTCGCTTGGAGCTGCCGGCTCGCCCACGAAACGACTTGGCCGTCACCCATCGCGGAATCCTCGGCGGTCACCGGCGCCCAATCGAAGAACCCGCTGATGAACCCGGGATTCTTGTTGAGCGGCCGGCCCAGCGGTCGAATCTCGTCCGGAAGCTGCCGGTTCGGCGCCGGATAGTAGTCATCGAAGCCTTCCTTCGGGAGCAGGCCGTAGAACTGCAGCGGATTGACCGTCGCGGCGTGAAACAGCTTGCCGCCGCCGAGCGTGCGGTAGCCGTTCCGCTGGAGGAACAGCGGCAGCACGGGCTTGCCCTGCAACGCCGGAGCCTCCCTCCAGTCCTGACGGTTGACGTAAACCCCAAAGGAGGACGTCAGCATCCCGCTCATCAGCGAAGCGCGCGACGGATTGCACAGCGGCGCCGTGATATGCGCGTTGGTGAACATCATCCCCCGACTGGCAAGACGGTCAATGTTGGGTGTCTTCGCTTGAGGATGTCCGCCGAGCGGACCGACCCAGTCGTTGAGATCATCGACGGCGATCAAGAGAATATCGGGGCTGTCGCCGACTATCTGCGCCGGCGCCAGCAACGCTATGGCCAGTACGAGAGAGAGCTTGGAAGTCTGCACGGTATAACCTCGCCTTTGCGGGACAGCGGCCTGCCAATTGTAACGGCGACCGAGTCGACGATCCTGTAGTCGTTCCGCGGCGATGGCTATTCGGACTTGGTGTTCCCGGCGCTATTCTGGCGGGTCGTATCCAATGCCGTTCTTGGAAGGTGCTTCAGGAACTCGGCGTCCAAGCAGTTCCACACGGATTCCGTTCGAGTACTGGGGACTTGCCGCGGAATGCACGGATGCCAAGCCATTGAGCGGGAGTGGTATTGCGGGCTGTCTTTTTGCTTCATCAGTGTATTCCGGGGAAATGCACGGCTAGTCTCCGGAAAATGCTCACAGCGACACTTAACATGCTTGCAGCCGACGAACTGGGACACGAGGTGATGCGTCGGCCTGAGTTAGGGCGTCATCACCTCAACTAGTTCTCTTGCCCGGGAAAGCCGAAGTCCCGTTACGCCAGCATCAGACGCTCGCCCTTGGGTTCGGGAATTGGATCTCTGAATTCTCTGGCAGTATCAATCCAGAGATCCATCGCTTGATTGATCTGCCTGAGGGCGGCCTCCTGCGTATCTCCATGAGCCATGCAGCCGGGAAGCTCGGGCACTTCGGCCACGAACGCACCGTCCGCGTGGCTCCAGCAAAGAATGATCTCGTACTTGTACATTACTCGTCCTCCTCCAGTTTAAGCTTCAGGATCACTCGACGGACCTGCGACACCTGATAGGGTTTCGCGTGGCCATCGTCGCGTTGCAGATTGATTCTCCTGGAGACACCTTCGCTTCTGACGAGGTGAGGGCTCCCTCGCACCCGTTCGGTGAACCCCAGGCTCCGAAGCAGACTGCACAGGTCGCCGAATCGGATATTGGCATCCGACCGACCGCCCAGAATCCTCCTTAGCGTGTCCTTGTGCGGGCCCATTCGATAGCTCTGTCCTGCCAGCCTCGCACTCAAGCTCCAGACGACGCTTCCAAGCTTACGGTACGCCGGAACTGCCGTAGGGCTCGTCTTGGCGAGATCGCCATGCGGTGCGTGCCCACCATGCACGGGGCTGGCTCGTCAGTCTTTGCTTTCCCTGCCAACTTCAGGTGCGCCCGACAGCCTCATCTCGCAACTCAACTCTCTTCGATGAGGATGATATACAAGGCGAAGTCTCCCAGCAAGACAAGCTCGCTATCGACGGTCATTGCAGCGAGTTCCTACACTTTCCGACCTCTTGGAACACACTGGTTCATTGCGCCGTCGCAACATTTGGGAACCACCTCGTAGGCTCGAGTACAAGCGCGCGAACCACCTCTGCTAACACAGCACAAGGCTCATGGCGCAACTGTCAACACCCTCCCCTTCCAAGGCTTCGACGACACTATTCTTGCGCGGGCGAGCCAAATCGCACACGGGCACGGCGAGCCATGGCCGCCAGCGGAAAGCACGTGGAACCGGTCTCACACGTGCCGTCCAGGGGCGCTCCGCTACGAAAGTTTCACAGAATCAAGTTCCTGTTCGACGCCGAATGGGACAACTCGAAGCACCGCAGGAGAGCCCACCAATGGCAGCGCTCGGCGATACCCCCAGCAGGCGTGTGCTGACCAAGCGCCAAGCCAAGCAATAGCCAGTGGCGTTGGTGCCACCACGGATGAACGCGAAGGGACCCAGACGATCCAGACGGGCGTCCGAAGAGTCCTGCGCCGCCTCCACCAAGCTTTGGGCCGGACACCCCTCAGCGGGTCGCTCTCCAGCAGCAGCCCCGGCTCCGCACCAGGGGAAACCCATGGCCACGATGCCAACCTGCCCTGCCGGGGAAACCTAGGCAGCGGTTGTAAACTCCTCTTGGCATCATTGACCGCTTGGTTATATTAGTGTCTGCGGCGTAATTCCGTATTTCATTGATATCAAGGTGTTTCGATCGAGTTTCGGCGGGCGAAGATGGAGCGGATCGGGCGCGGTCCTCGCGATTCGTGCCGAATTGCGATCATCTTCGTAGGAGAAGCGCCTTGCGAACCGTTTTCAATCCCGCGATGATGCTCGGCCAGACCGCCATCGAAGACATCCAACTCGACGCCAGCTGCCGCGACGATATCCCGGCCGTGCTGAAGGGCATCCAGCACATCTGGTGCAACCATCGGTTGCGGGAGCGGGTCTGCGCCTTGCTGGAGGAGCACCTGCTCGCCACGGGCGCGTCCGCCACCAAGGGTGACGCTGCGCAGACGGAGGATCGCGCGCCGGTGCCGGGGATCAACCCGGATGTCGGTCGGCCCGGCATGGAACTGTGGCGGGTGCTGGTGCTCGGCTTGCTCAAGCAGGGCATCAACTGCGACTACGACCGTTTGCACGACCTGGCTAATCAGCACGGCGACGTGCGCCGCATGCTGGGCATCAGCGACGTGTTGGGTGCCGAGACGTTCAGCTACCGCACGCTGGCGCGCAACGTCGCGCTGCTGACGCCGGAACTGCTGGCGGCGGTGAACCGCCTGGCGGTGGAGGCGGGCCACGAGCTGGCCGGGTGCCGCCCGGACGAGCCGTTGCAAGCGCGCTGCGATAGCTTCACGGTGGAGACCGACGTGCATTACCCGACGGACGTGAATCTGTTGTGGGACGCGCTGCGCTGCCTGATCCGGGTGCTGGCTTTGGCCTGCGAGCAGTGCGGCCTGGGGGGCTGGCGCCAGAGCGCGCATCTGACATGGAAGGTACGGGGCCTGTTCAACCGGGTGCGATCGTCGAAGCGGCGCAAGAACCAGCCGCAGCGGGTGCAGGACTACGTGCGGCAGGCGCGCCGCATCGCGGAGCGCGCGCAGGAGTCGCTGGAGGAGCTGGCCGGGGCGGGCGCGGATGCGGGGATCCTCAGTGAAATCAAGTACTTCCTGGACCATGCAGAGCGGCAGATCGAGCAGGTGGAGCGGCGCTTGCTGCGAGGCGAGACGATCCCGCAGGAAGAGAAGGTGTTCTCGGTTTTCGAGCCGCACACGCGCTGGTGTGCGAAGGGCAAGGCCGGGCGGCCGGTGGAATGGGGGTGCCAGTGGGAATCGTGGAAAGCGAGCACGGATTCGTGCTGCACTACAAGATCATGTGGACGGAACAGGACGTGGAGGTGGCGCAGCCGTTGGTGCAGGAGACGCAAGCGCTGTATCCGGAGCTGGCGGGATGCAGTTTCGACAAGGGCTTCCACAGCCCGGGGAACCGGGCGGAGTTGGACAAGGTACTGGCATTGAACGCGCTGCCGCAGAAGGGGAAGCTGTCGCAGGCGGGGCGGGAGCGGGAGGCGGAGGCAGCCTTCGCGGAGGCGCGGCGGATGCATCCGGCGGTGGAATCTGCGATTCACAACCTGGAATGCCGGGGATTGGACCGGGTGCGGTCGCGGGGGCCGGAGGGCTTTGCGCGAGCGGTAGGGCTGTCGGTGCTGGCGTTGAACCTGCACCGCATCGGACTGATCCTGCAGCGGCGGGAGCGGGAACGGCTGAAGCGGGCGAGGCAGCGGCGGCTGCGACTGGCGGCGTAGCGGCGGCGAAGCGGCCCGGGAAGTGGAATCGGCAGGCTGCCCAGAGGCAGGAGTGCGCGAGAGGTGCGCAAGGTTTCCGAATCCGGCTTCGAAACCGGCCTTGGGCCGGCCATGCGGGGCCAAACCGGCCTGGAAACGGCACCGGACAACCGCACAGTAACTAGATTTACCTATGCGCCGGAACAGAAAGTGAGGGTTTTGTCACAGACACTATATTAGATGTTTGCTAGGGCTCCGTCACGCCATTCTCTGTAGTGCTGTTCTCGGGTTCCCCTGGGCTTGCGCCGGGGACCCTGAACCGGTCGAAAGCCAGACTCTGCTCAAGCGGTGCGAACCGGGCGAGGTGCCGGACGACGCCCGGTGCGGCACCGTCCAAGTCTTCGAGGACCGCGACAGCGGGACCGGCCGCACGATTGAGCTGAAGGTGGTCGTCTATCCGGCCAGAAGCAGGAACGCGCAGCCCGACCCGGTGTTTGTGCTGGCCGGTGGTCCCGGCCAGGCGGCTGCGCAGCTGAGCCCGATGTTAGCGAGGATGTTCGGCGACGTGCGCCAGGATCGGGATCTCGTCTTTGTCGATCAGCGCGGCACAGGCAAGTCGAACGGCCTGCCCTGCGACGAGGATGCGGACGACCTGCAATTGTTCGGAAGCACCGATCACTTCGTAGAGACTGTGCGGAAGTGCCTCGAAGGCTACGACGCCGACTTGCGGTTCTACACAACCCCGGTCGCAATGGACGACCTGGATGAGGTCCGCGAGAAACTCGGCTACGAGAAGATCAACCTGTGGGGCGGTTCGTACGGAACCCGGGCGGCGCTGGTCTATTTGCGCCGACACGGCGAGCACGTCCGGAGCGTCGTGCTCGATGGTGCCGTTCCGCTTGCAATGAAGCTGCCCGAATCGTTTGCCCCTGACGGACAGCGTGCCTTGGACCTTGTATTTGAAGCTTGCGAGGCGGAAGATCCTTGCAGGGAGCGATTCCCCGGCTTGCGCCACAAATTCGCCGAACTACTGGATCGCCTGGAGCGGCAACCAATTCGCGTTGGTGTGAAGCATCCCAGGACCGGCGAGGACGTGGACCTCGTAGTTCGACGAGATCTTGTCATGCCAACTCTACGGCTAGCGCTCTACGATCCCTCCACAGCATCGATGGTCCCGATGCTAATCGACCAGGCGCACCGCGGGGATTTCGGTGGGATCCTCGCGCTAGCGGTCGCTGCGGAAGGCGACCCTGAGGAGTCCAAGATCAGCTTGGGGATGTTCTTTTCCGTCGTCTGCGCAGAAGACCTTCCGTGGATAGACGACCAGGAATGGCGCCGGGAATCGGCCGGCACGTTTCTAGGCGATTCGGTGGCCGAGGCTTGGGAGCAAATCTGCTCCGGCCGGGAATGGGGGAATATCACGGAAAACTACCACGCGCCCGTCCGCTCCGACGTTGCAGCGTTGGTGTTCTCGGGCGAATTCGATCCAGTCACGCCGCCGCGCTGGGGGGAGACGGCCGTGGAGAATCTCCCGAATGGCCGCCATATCGTTGTCCCGGGCCTAGCCCACGGAACGTCTGCGTCGGGCTGCGTTCCGGACTTGATCGAGGAATTCATTCGTGACACGGACCCCGCCGCGCTTGACGACGCGTGCGTGCAGGAGCTCAAGCGGCCGCCGTTCTTCGTTACGCACGGGGGCCCGACCATGGCAGGGGAGCAATGATCGAAGTCCACGACCTCAGAAAGCGATTCGGCGAAGTCGTTGCGGTGGACGGGATCTCCTTCCGAGCCGAGGACGGGGAGGTCACGGCCCTGCTGGGGCCAAACGGCGCCGGAAAGACGACGACGTTGCGGGCGATCTACGGTCTAATCAAGCCCGATGCCGGTCAGGTCTCGATCGATGGAATCGATATTGCTGCGAATCCCATGGCGGCCCGGAGGCGCATCGGAGCGCTGCCAGAATCTCGAGGCACCTACCCCCGCCTGACGGCGCGCGAGCACGTGCAATACTTCGCACGGCTCCACGGCTTGCACGGACGCGATGCAGACCAGCGCTGCGAGGCACTGGTGGAAAGGCTCGGCATGGAGGAGATCGCCGACAGGCGAACCGAGGGATTCTCGCACGGCGAGCGAACGAAGGTAGCCCTCGCCCGAGCCTTGGTGCACCAGCCCCAGAACATCCTGCTGGACGAGCCAACGAGCGGGCTCGACGTACTGAGCACGCGCGCGATTCGGGCGTTGGTCCGCCAGTTGCGCGCCAATGGCAACTGTGTCCTGTTTTCGAGCCACATCATGCACGAGGTCGCAGAGGTCTGCGATTCGATCGTGATCGTTGGGGACGGAAGAGTAGTGGCTCGCGGCACGCCCGATGACTTGCGTGCCGCGACGGGCCGGGAAGACCTTGAGGATGCCTTCGTGGCGCTGACACAGAATAGCGGGGCGTCGCAATGAAGCACTTTTTCGCGTCGCTCGGAGTCGTGCTCCGCAAAGAGTTGCTCGACGGCGGCCGCGATCGACGCTCGATCCTATCCGCGGTCGTGCCTCTGGCCATCATTCCGCTGATACTCTTGGTCGGGTTCAACAAGGTCTCCGATGATGCGGAGCGCGCGCGACGACTCAAGGTGCCCGTGGTCGGAGCCGAGCACGGACAGGCGTTGATCGACTGGCTGGACCAACAGTCCGGTGTCGAAATCGAGCTTGGCATCAGCGAGCCTCGAGCAGCCGTGCGCGATGGCAAGCACGATTTCGTGCTGGTCGTACCAGAGGACTTTGGTTCACGCTTCGCGGACGCGCGTGCGGCGGAGGTGGAGATCGTCATCGATACCTCGGACTCGGGAGCCGAGCGGGCAGCCAGACGCCTCCGGAGCTTGATCCAAGCGTACGGCGCGCAAATCTCCACCCAGAGGCTGATCACCCGCGGGATCAGTCCGGAAGTCACTCAGCCGGTGCGTATCAAGACGATCGACCTGGCAACCAGCCAAGAGCGGGCGGCGATGGCGTTCTCGTTCATTCCATTTCTCTTGCTCATGACGGCCTTTATCGGCGGCCTGCAAATCGCAATCGACTCCACGGCTGGGGAGCGGGAGCGCCTCTCGCTGGAACCGCTCCTGCTCAACCCTGTGCCCCGTCTCTCGATCGTCTGCGGCAAGTGGCTCGCTTCGGCTGTGTTCGCGGGGGCGAGCTTGGTTCTGTCAACTGGGATGCTGATGATCGTGCTCGACCGCTCGCCGATGCAGCGACTCGGTCTGGACCTCGACATCGGCATGCCAGAATTCGGCGTCATGGTTGCCATCGTGCTTCCGCTGGCGCTGTTCGGTGCAGCGCTCCTGATGTCTATCTCTACGCTCGCGCGGTCGTACAAGGAAGCGCAGACCTATACCTCCTTCCTGGTAATGGTTCCAATGCTCCCGATGATACTGTCAATGGGGTCTCCAATCGAGCCCTCTTTGTGGAAGCTTGCCACGCCGACTCTTGGCCAATTCATCTTGATCACCGAAGTCCTGGAGGGCAAGGCCCCCGAGCCGTTATCGCTGGCAATCGCCACATCGGCTACCGTGGCCGCGACTATCCTGTTCCTCGCCCTGACCGCGTACCTGTTCCGCAGGGAGAAGATCGTGTTCGGCCGGTAGGCAGCGGGTCAGCCGGCTGCACATCTGGTGAGACGTTGGCGTCATCCCGGCGCTGGAACGGCCTCGATTCCAACCGACCGGCAGGACCCCACGGTCACGGTTCTTTGGCGAGAGGGGATCGCTGACCTGCAACTGGTTTGCCAGAGCGTCCCATTGGCTGCAATATAATTCGTTCAGGTGCGACGGAAACAGCCCAAAGCAGTATTGGGTCTGCTTCTAGCGGCGGTCGGGACGGCGGCGACGCTTCCAGACGAGACGGAGCCACTGGAGCAACAGCTAACGCGTTTTCTCGAAGTCTTCAGATTGCTTGACGAGAAGCTGGCCGAGCCCTTCGACCCGGCCGCAGCCATCTATGGCGGCGCGCTCCCCGCGATGCTGCGAAGGCTCGACCCGCACTCGGCCTTTCTCGACCCGAACCAATTCGAGAGCCTGCAGGAGATGCAGCGATCCACCGAGAAGGGCTTTGGCAGCGTCGTCAACATCCTGCCCGGGCGGGTGATCGTTCTGCAAACACTCCCGGACAGCCCCTCGGCCCGGGCCGGCATCGCTCCAGGGGACGAGATCCTGATCCTAAACGGGCAGCCGTTGGCCTTCTTGCCTGTCGAGCAGCTTGTCGCGGTTCTTGGAAATGCCCGCCAGGGCCGGGCGGAGATCATGGTGAAGCGCCCCCACTTCACCAAGTTGATCGAAATGTCGCTGATCCCCGCCGAAATGGCCGACCCGAGCGTCTCGCGACACTTTCTCATCGAGCCCGGGCTCGCCTACATCAAGATTCTGAACTTCGAAGCCGAGACTGCCAGGGAGCTTAGCGAGGCGCTCGACGCGATGGGCGGCAACAACCTCGAGGGATTGGTGCTGGACTTGAGGGGAAACCCCGGAGGCATCGTCGAATCGGCCGTGCAAGTCGCGGCGTTCTTCTTGGAGCCGGGCAACCGGCTCCTCTGGGTGGACGGCCGGGATGGCCCCAAGGAGGAATTGCAGGTGCCGTCCGGGTTCGAGCCCTACAGATTTCCGATTCGTGTTCTGATCGACGGGCGGACAGCAAGCGCCGCCGAGATCGTGACGGGTGCCCTCCGGGACCACCAGCGGGCGAGGATTCTCGGGCTTCGCAGCTTCGGCAAGGGTTTGGTCCAGAGCGTCTACGAACTGAGCGCAGGCACCGCCTTGGCATTGACGACAGCGTTCTACCAGACACCTGAGGGCAGGACGATCCAGCGGTCCCTGGGAGGCTGCGGCGAATTCCAGCTCGCGGCTTGCGATGAAGGTGATTCCGTACCCGAACTGCGTGGCGGCATCGAGCCAGACCTGCTCGCAGGTCCACGCCCGCTCTCCGAATTCGAGCAGGCCATGCTGGCCACGAATTCGTTCCTGGAGTTCGTGCGGGACTATGTGGCGAACCGCTCCGGTTTCGATGAGACCTTCGAGGCCGACAACTCGATGCTGGACGATTTCCAGAGCTTCCTCTCGGAGCGGCACATCCGGCCTTCGATTGCGGAGTGGTCGTCAACGCTGCAATTCATCCGCTCGATGCTCAAGCAGGAAGTGCTCAATCTGACGGTCGGGGTAGCTGCAGGAGACGAAGTCGAGATCAGGCGAGATCCCACTGTCCAGACGGCAATTCGGGAACTTCGCGCGGAGAGGCGCTAGACTCGGGCGGTGGGCGGATCGCCGATCAGGGCCCGCTTGCACAAGAATGCAGAGATCCAATATGCGCAAGACGAGTTGGAAACTCCTGGCAACCGCGGTGCTCTTGCTCGCTTCGGCCGGATGCAACCGATCCGACAGCGTTCGGATCGGAGTGGTGCCGAAGGCTGTGGCGCACGAGTTTTGGGGCTCCGTCCATGCGGGAGCTGCCGAAGCCGCCCGCGAGGCAGGAGTCGAGATCGAGTGGCAGGGCCCGTCAACGGAGATTGATTTCTCGCGCCAGATCGAAATCATCGATGCGATGATCAATTCCCGCGTCGCCGGGTTGGTGATTGCCCCGACCGAGGCGACCGCCCTGATCGGAGTCGTCGAGCGCGCCGCGCGGGAGGGCATTCCGGTCACGATCTTCGACTCCGGAATCAACACCGACCAGTACGTGTCATTCGTGGCGAGCAATAACTACGAGGCGGGAGTGACAGCCGCCCACACGCTGGCCGAACTACTGGATAACAAAGGCCGGATCGTAATCGTCAAGATGGTGGCCGGCGCCGATTCCACAATGCAACGCGAGGCCGGCTTCGAAGACACGCTTGCCGAACACTACCCGGACATCAAGATTGTCGACTTCAAGTTCTGCCATTCCGATCGCGCACTCGCGCTGTCCGTCTCGGAAAACATGCTCACGGCGCACCCGGACCTGGACGGGATGTTTGCATCGGCCGAGCCGGCCACGATCGGTGCGGCCAAGGCGCTTCGTAACCGGGGCCGCCACGACAGCGTAAAGCTGGTTGGCTTTGACTGGACCTACACTCTCGAGCGGGATTTCCGCGAGGGGGTCGTCCGCGCGCTGGTGGTGCAAGATCCCTTCCAGATCGGCCGCAAGGCGGTCGAGACCGTGCTACAGGCATTGCGTGGGGAAACTCCTCCGAAGCGGATCGATACCGGATTCCACGTGGTGACGATGGAAAACCTGGAAACGCCTGAAATCGAGGCTCTATTGAGGCTCGATCTCGGCGAGTATCTGCCCTAATCCAAAGATCCAGCTTTCGCAAGGCACTCTCTCGACGCGTAAGTTACCCAAGTAGAAGCAATTCCGGACATGGCGGGCAGCCTCGCAGGGGTCGCGCTACCGGTTAGTATCGAAGCGGCTACGGAATGGCGGGCGGGGTCGAGTCCGGGATCGCGGGCGAGGTGGCGCGCAGCAGCGACAAGATGCACCGTCACAGGGGGAAGGTGGGCTGGGAGCGGGTTCGACGTACCGTGGCAGTCCGGGCGTAGATAACGGGACTTACTACGAGCGACGGGCGCCCTGTGCCCGATGGCTAGCGGGAGATCACGGTCTTGAAGCGCCGGAGCAGGACGGCCCCCAAGAGTGACTGGTAAGACAGGCCGATGAGAAAGTAGAGCCACACCCCCGTCTCGCCCGATTCCAGCATCCAGAACACCTTGACCGGCCAGTACAGCGGATCGATCCCGAATGCCTCCTGCCATTGCGAGGAGACGAAGTAGGCGAGAACTGGCGGCCAAGTCAGAATGCCCGCAGCCTTGAGCAGGGCAAATCCCTGCACCTTGTTCGACGCGAAGGCGCCGACGAATAGTGCGTAAAGCGGCGCAACGGGAGCTGCCTGGACGGCGGCGATCAGCGCCGGGACCACTCCCATGGTTACCAAGTCCGTGATCGCGATTGTAGCCACCATCATCCCGATGCTCACCACCATCGGCACGGCGATTCGGTACAGCAGGTAGCCCTCGACGGTAAGCGGCGTGACCTGCAGCGCAGCGAGGGTGCGGTCGTCCCTTTGATCGAGTAGGAGGAAACCGACAACCGAACCCATGAGCATAGGGACCATCAACACAAGGAAGCTCGTCAGCAGCGGGTAGTACGTGGCCAAGTCGAATCCGTACCGCTCGGCGAGCAAGCCGCGAAGCACCGGCACACCCCACCGGCAGAGCAGGGCGAGGGAGACCGGCGTGCCGATCAACCATCGCAGCATGCTGTCCCGCATGACGCTCTTGACATCAATTGGGCCGAGGGCGCGAATCACGGCAGTCGCAGTCGGCACTAGCGGTCCCCGTCCCGGTTGACGATGAAACGGTCGAAGGCCCGGCGGCTGGCGACCAGCAGCAGCGCCGCCCAGAGTACGGAATACAGCACGCCGTAGGCGTACTGCCACGGCGGAATCGGTTTGAACGCCCCGGTCAGCAGCACCAGCGGTGCCCGGAACGGATGAAGGTACAGAAGCCAGGCGTCCCAGACATTGAAGTAGTGCAGCAGCGGCAGGGAGAGCACCATGACAAAGAGAACCGACGGGAACAGGTATTCGTTGATCGACTCGAAACGAGCGACGAGAACGAGCCCGGCGAGAGTGTAGAGAATGGCAGCCAGAACCGTCCCGCTGACCAGGGCCGCTCCTGCAAAGCCGCTGCCGTACGCCAACCAGACGATGACTAACTGCTCGATGAGCGCGAGCGCGGTCAGCGTCACCGTCTTCGAGACCAGGTACTCCCAGCTAGAGAGAGGTGTCACGATCTGGGCTTCCAGCGTCCCCTCTCCCTTCTCCAGCAACAACAGCCCAGCCACGAAGTAGAAGTTGACCATGACGAGATTCCCGAAGGCGATGGCGGGCAGGAGGTAACCCCAGTCGAGTTCGGGAAGCTGCGTGAGCAGGACGAGCCAGCACAGCAGCACGAACGCCACGGCGTGATAGAAGCCGTTCCGGACCTGCAGCCGGAGATCGAGGCGAATGGTCGCGGCCAGCCTGTGCATCGGCTCACTGCAAGCCCTGGCCGGTGACGCGAATGAAGACATCCTCGAGGGTCGCTTCCGGGGTGTGGAGCGTATGGATCGTGGCGTCGTTCAGCAGCGCCAGGAATTCGGGGTTGCCGCCGAGGCCTTCGAGAGGAAACTCCCGGTGCCCGGCGCGGCCGCCGAGGCTGTACTCCATCACGACCGTCCGCGCGCCGTGGGCGAGCTTGAGGTCGCGCGGCGACTCGACAAGCGCGATTTCACCGTTGACGATGAACGCGACGCGGTCGCACAGGTCGTCGGCGAGCGTCATGTCGTGGGTCGTCAGGAACACGGTGCGCCCGGCCCGCTGCTGGTCCCTGACGAGGCCCTTGATGCGACGGGCATTCATGGGGTCGAGCCCCACCGTCGGCTCGTCGAGAAACAGGAGTTGCGGATCGTTCAGCAGGGCACGCGCCACCCCAAGCCGAGTCTTCATCCCTTTGGAGTACTGCGAGACGAGGCGCTCGCCGTCGTCCTCAAGACCCACCAGCTCGAGCAGTTCCTCCGGCGGACGGGTCTCGCCACGATAAAGCGACCGGAAGTACCTCAGGTTCTCGAGGCCGGTCAGGCGGAGGTAGTGGTTGGGCAGCTCGAACGCTACGCCGATGCGCTCGTAGTAGTCCGCACCCCAAGCCCCGAGGTCTCGCCCCAGCACCGAGACGGTCCCGTGGTAGGGCCGCAGCAGCCCGATCAGCACCTTTTGTGTGGTGGACTTGCCAGCCCCGCTCGGTCCGAGAAAGCCGAAGATCTCGCCACCGTCGATGCGGAATGAGATGTTCCTTACCGCAGGGCTCGTCGGGGAACCGTAGTGGAACGTTAGCTCGTTGACGCTGACCACCGACATTCGTGACTCGGGTTGTCCTTGTCGTCTCGGGAATCTCGCGGCAAGACCTATGACGCCCGGGGACCACCGAGGCTAAGCCGCGCCTCAATCCTAGACCATCTTGACCGAGTCGGTTGGTCATCTTGCAAGTCCGTAAAACAGCACGCTGCCGCTGGAGCAGGCAATCAGGGAGTGTCCGGCTGTGCACAATGAGGATCCCAAGCCATTGATCTGGAAAAGACCCGCCGACGAGCTCGTGGAATCGCTCAGGAATTACTGTCAACGGACTTCCGGGGCATCACACTAGATACTTGCATCGACCGACCCAATGCGAACCAGCCGGTAGTGGCGTGGCAGCCCCCACGCTCGTGGCCTCATCGCTCCATCGGGCACGTTCAGCGAACAACTGCGAGAATGCCTTCCGACCGCGCCAGAGCTGATTCCGGCTCCGGGGCGGACGCGCATCCGATCCCGTGGATGCCGCCGGCGACCGCGGACACAATACAACAGGAACATTATGACCACGATCGATCAGGATCCCGTCGACACTGGCGCGCTGGCCCGGGCCCAAGGATGCCTGCTTGGCCAGCTAGCGGGGGACGCACTTGGAAGCTTGGTGGAGTTCCAACGCCCGGATCGCATTCGCCAGGAATACCCTGACGGGGTACGGAATCTCGTTGACGGGGGAACCTGGAACACAATAGCCGGGCAGCCGACAGACGATTCCGAAATGGCCTTGTCGCTGGCGCGCTTGCTGGCTCGGGATGGAAGATACCAAGCCCAGGAAGCCCGCAAGGCCTACGTGTCCTGGCTGGACTCGGATCCGTTCGATCGCGGCAACACAATCACCAGCGGCCTGCGGGGACGGCCCGACCCGGAAAGCCAAGCCAACGGGGCGATGATGAGGGTCAGCCCGCTGGGAATCTTCGGGGCAAGGCATGCCTTGGCGGACGTGGCCGAGTGGGCCCGGCAGGACGCGGCACTGACCCATCCGCATCCGGTCTGCGGACAGGCCAACGCGCTGTTCGCGATGGCAATTGCCGACGCTGTCAGGACGGCACCAAAAGCCCGGGATGTCCACCGGCGGATCGCAGGCTGGGCCGAGGACATGAACGCCCGGGCCTCTCTTCTTGACGTCATCCGAGAATCCACGACCGCCCCGCCAGCGGAGTACGTCCACCAGATGGGCTGGGTACTGATCGCGTTTCACAACGCCCTTTGGCAGCTCCTGCATGCGCGAAACCTGGAGGAAGCGGTGGTCGACACCGTCATGCGGGGCGGGGACACCGACACCAATGCAGCGATCTGCGGGGCGCTCCTCGGTGCCGTGCACGGCAGGGACGCGATTCCCGCGCGATGGGCCGAGTGCCTGAGCAACTGCCGTCCTGCAGCCGGACAGAAGCATGTGTTCCGTCCTCGCCCGAAGCGGTTCTGGCCGGTAGATGCGCTAGAGTTGGCAGCTTCCTTGATTCGGTAAGGCAAGCGGGGATCGCTCGCCTCGAGCGCCCGTGCTCCGATCAGGTCGCGCTTCCAATTCCCGCAAGACGGACGACGACCGGGCCGGACTCGGCGTTGCACAAGTCACCCGCGGTCTGAGGATGGCAAGATTCTCCGCAGCAATGAGCTCATTCTCGAATCGCTCGACAGCCCGGCGGACTTCTATCTGTCAGCGAAGACAGTCCTAAGCTGGCCTAGCGCCCATTCCAGGTCATCGCGCCCGACAACCAGCGGAGGGGCAATCCTGATGACTTGGTCGTGCGTTTCCTTGCAGAGCATTCCCATGCGTTGAAGACGCTCGCAATACGGCCGGGCCGGGCTGCGCAACTCGATGCCGGCCAGCAGCCCGATACCGCGCACTTCGACGATTCCTGGATGCGAGATCAGGGCCAGCTCCCGCAGGAACCAACTTCCGAGCTCGGCCGACCTGCCGACGAGGTCCTCGTCCAGTATCACGCGCAGTGCCTCACGGGCAACTGCGCATCCGAGCGGGTTCCCGCCATAGGTCGAACCATGGCTGCCGGGGTCGAACACATCGAGCACCTCGCGACGGGCAACAACGGCCGACACGGGGTAGAATCCGCCCGACAGCGCCTTGCCGAGCACGTACGCGTCCGGCTGCACGCCTTCGTGGTCGCAGGCAAACAGCTTGCCGGTCCGGCCAAGACCCGTCTGAATCTCGTCGACTACCAGCAGCACGTTGCGCTCCTTGCAGATCGCCGCCACCTCGGCCAGATAGCCTTCCGGAGGCATCAGGATGCCGGCCTCGCACTGAATGGGCTCCACGATGAACGCGCAGGTGTCGGGAGTGATCGCCGCAGCCAGCGCAGCCGCGTCACCGAAGGGAACCAGGCGGAATCCCGGCGTGAAGGGTCCGAAGCCCTCCCGACTCATCGGGTCGGACGAGAACCCCACGATCGTCGTCGTGCGGCCGTGAAAGTTGTTCTCGCAGACTACGATCTCAGCCCGCCCAGGCGCGATGCCCTTGCGCATGTACCCCCAGCGACGGGCAGCCTTGATCGCTGTCTCGACCGCTTCGGCGCCGGTGTTCATCGGCAGGACCATGTCCATGCCGCAGAGCTCGGCGAGTTCCTGGCAAAACAGGGGCAGCTGGTCGTTGCGGTAGGCGCGCGACGTCAGCGTGACTCGCTCTGCCTGCTCGCGCAATGCCCTGAGGATGCGGGGATGGCAATGGCCCTGGTTTACGGCCGAGTACGCGCTTAGGCAGTCGAGGTAGCGCCGTCCTTCAATATCGAATACCCACGGACCCTCGGCACGCGCCACGACCACCGACAGCGGATGGTAGTTGTGGGCTCCCCACCGATCTTCCAAGGCCAGCATTTCGCCGGTTACGCTAGCTTCTAATACAGTCCTCAATGCAGCCTCAGCAGCCTACAGAGTACCACCGCGGCCGGATTTACTCTGCCTCGGGAACGTAAATGACTTCCCCGCTCTCGAGGCGGTAAGCCACCCCGAGGCGTTCGCCGCGGCCCTCGCCGCGCTCGTCACTGGAGCGCAGGCGCTCGATCCGCTTCCCGCGCTTGACGATCATCTCCATGTCCGGCTGGCCGGGATTGGTGACGATAGTGATGTCCTGCGGGCTCATCCGGGCCGCGACATCGGCGATGCTGGCGCCGCCTACCAGCGCCAGGATCAGCGCCACCACCAAGACCATGCTGGCGTCGAAGAGGTTTACGACGCCAGCAAGCGGATCGGCGTCGTCCGGCGCATCAAGGGCCGACGAAGCGCGTCGCATCCAACTGCGGGGGTCTGACGGCCTGGCGGATCGGCGGGCCATCAATCGGGCCCGTCCTGTTCCGACCCGTCAAGCCAGGTATCCATCAAGTAGTGCATCTCGGTGAGATCCTGGCGCCCCCAGTGACGGACTTGGACACCGAGCGCGTACGATGTGCCGCCGACGATGAGACCGACAACCGTGGTGGTGAAGCCGATCAAGAGGTTTGACGCCATCGACTGCATATCGCCCTCGGCGAGCGCGGCAAGCGCAGGCTGCAGCGGAATCAGCGTCCCCACCAGACCCAGCATAGGGCCTGTGCGCGACAGGACCGCCAGCCTCTCCGCGCGCTTGCGCAGATCGTTTTCGATGTCGGCGACGGCCTTGTCCAAGCGATCCGGGTGGTCTGCAGCCGCCTGCGCGAAGCGGCCTAGCGCGAGTTTCCAGTCATTGCCGAGAAACCGGTCCCGGCTGGGTTCGCCGCCGTAGAGCCTCCGCAACGACTCCCGGTTGACCTTGCGATCGAAGGCTTCGGCAAGAACTCCCCCGGCCAAGTAGGTCGCATACACGAAGAGGAGGAGGATCGCCAGCAGCGCGGGAAGCAGGAAGGCGTTCGAAATCCAGTACAGGAGGCTCTGGAGATGCTCCATCTGGAATACCGGCCCTTCGCTGGTAGACGCCGCCCGGCGCTATCCGCGCCGCTCCGCGTCGAGAACCTTGCCCAATCGCCTGGCGTGGCGTTCCTTCGCGCTGTAGCGAGCATTTAGAAAGGCTGACACGAGTTCCGAAGCCAGCGAAAGGCCGACAATCCGCCCTCCCAGGCACAAGACATTGAGATCGTCATGCTCGACCCCCTGGCGGGCGGAGTACGTGTCGTGGCAGATGCACGCTCGGACGCCCTTGAGCTTGTTGGCGGCCACATTGGACCCGACGCCGCTGCCGCAAACGATGATGCCGCGCTCGGCATCGCCCTGTCGAACGGCCTCCGCAACTGCCACGGCGAAGTCGGGGTAATCGTCGTTTGGATCGAAGGAATGAGCGCCGACATCCACGGTTTGGTGGCCCAATTCGGACACCTCCCGGAGGATCGCCACCTTGAGGTCAAAGCCAGCGTGGTCAGCCCCGATTGCGACGCGCATGAAGCCACAATTGTAACGTAGGACCGGGCACGATCAGGGGGTGTGCGGTGACACGCCAGGCGTTGAAGATGGCTTCGGCTCAGTGACGGACCATGCGTCGGCCACCTTTGAGCTTGCCGGTCTTCTTGTCCTTTAGGCGAACCTGCACTTTGTGGGCCGTCACTTCCTTGTCCACGCTGCGAGGATAGTAGCCGACAAGGTATTCGGTCCGCACCAGTGATGAGAGTTCCCTTGTGACGTGACGAAATGACACCCAGTCCATCTGGTCGAAGTCGTACCTACGGCCGCCGGTCCTCTGGCCTAGACTGAAGAACCTTCCGCGGCGGGCCGCGTCGTCCGACCCGCGCATCATTCGCTGGCGCGCCGAGGCCGAAGGTAGAGTTCCTGGCACCTGCGGTTCATCGAAAATGCCCGCATTCAGGACCTTACTGCCAATCACTACGGGATTGATGGCTATGCCCAATTCATTGGCGGCACGCACTGCCAGATCCGGGTCGAATCTCGTGTGATCGAATCCGTCCGAGAAGACGAAGACCTTCCTCCAGACACTCCCCCCACGCGCCGCCGCATGGTTGAGCGTCTGGAAAATCCCCTCGAAGATAGCGCTCGGAGATTGCGGAACGCCGGAAACCTGTTCAAGTGCGCGAGCCAGCTTGCCGGAATCGCGGGTCGGCCCTGTGAAATACCTCAGGCTGCTTCCAATTCCGTAGATTGAGAATTGAAAATTCTCGGACAAACCGTCCAGCATGCGCACGCGGACCGTTGCATCAACCAGGTCTGACAAGTTCGAAAAGCTGGTGCCCACATCGATCAGAAAGATGAGTTCCCTTTGAACGCGACGCCGTTGAGCAGCATCTTCGCCCGGTCCAGCCGGACCGTCAACAAAGGCGATATCCTGAAGTTCGCCGTCTTCGAGCACCTCAAACGCGTCAATCCCCAGTCCGGCCACAGCGGTCTTGCCCTTCGACACGTGGAGTGGCACAAGAACGAGGTCTGTTTCGGCGCTGCTGACCGGGCCAAGGTCTCCCTTCGCTCCCACAGGGGCCTGGCCCGAGCAGAGCGTGGCGGCCACCGCGAGCGCAGTTAGGAGCCGAATGAGCATGGAAGGTTCAGCCTAGCATCAGAACCACTTGGGCGGCCTTCCCGTGCCCCGGGGCGGAGAATGACTCGGGGTTAGTGATAGACCGAGCGCCGACCGCCTTGCAGCTTGCCGATCTTGTTGTCCTTCAAGCGAACCGTCGCTTCGTGGACCGTGATTTCCGTGTCCACGTTGCGAGGACGATAGCCCACAAGATACTCCGTCCGGGCCAGTCTTGATATTGACTGCGTAACGCGGCGGAGCGACATCCAGTCCACCCTGTCGATGTCGTACCTACGCCCGCCTGTCTTGCGGTCTAGGCTCACAAACTTCCCGAAGTGGGCCGCGGAATCGGCTCCGCGCAGCGTGCGCTGGCGGACAGTGCGCGACGGGAGAGTTCCTTGCGCTTGCGGGGCGGAAAACCCGCCAGGATCCGCCCTCAATCCGCCAACCACTACCGGGTTGACGGGGGTCCCCAGGATAGTGGCAACAGCCACGACGTGATCAGCTTCGAATGTCGTAGTGTCGACACCGTCTGAGAAGACAAAGAGCGTCCTCCGGACATTCCCGCCACGCGCTGCTGCATGCCCGAGCGCATTGTAGATTCCCTCGAAGACAGCGCTCCCCTCTTTCCTGAACATAGACGCCTCCTGAAGCGCCCGCGCCAGGCTGCCAGGGTCGCGAGTCGGCCCTGTGAAATACCTCAGTGTGCTTCCGATTCCGTAGATTGAGAATTGAAAGTCCTCGGTCAGGCCGTCCAGCATGCCCTTGCGGATCGTTTCATCATCCAACACCGGCCAGTTCGACGAGTTCGCGCTCATGTCGATTAGAAAGATGATCTCCTTTTGCACGCGCCGCCGTTGCGCAGCGTCTTCGCCCGGTCCAACCGGACCGTCAACAAGGGCGATGTCCTGAAGCTGGCCGTCTTCGAGCACTTCGAACGCATCACTCCCCAGCCCGGTCACTGGGGTCTTGCCTTTCGAGACATGGAGCGGTACGAGGACGAGGTTTGTTTCGGCCCTGATGACCAGGCCAGGGTCTTCCTTCGCTTCCGCGGGGGCTTGGCCCGAGCAGAGCGTGGCGGCCACAGCGAGCGCAACTACGAGCCGGATGAGCATGGAAGGTTCAGCCTAGCATCAGCGCGACCAAATGCAAAATCTAGTCTCGACAACGGCCGCCCCGCCGCGGTCACGGTTTAGGTGGTCGGGCCGGAGGGTCGATGCTTTCGATTCGAACGGATCTGCGTCCTTTGAGCGCGCACCGCGTTCGAGCCCGAGCGGCGCGATGGAGCAGCATCGACTAGTAGGCGAGGAATTGTCTCGGACCAAGGATCGAAATCCCCGAGAACGGAGACATGACAAGCAGATCCTTGTCTGGCGTGACCGAACAGTCGGCTCTTCCCTCAAGGGCCGTCTCAAGCATCTTGTCGCCGACCGGGTCGCAACACCCCAGCTTCGCTCCAATGATGGATACCCGCTCGGAAACAGCCTCAAGCTGGCAAATGTAGACAGGTCGGACCTCCCGAGTGACACACGCGTCAAACCTGGGACGGTTCAAACTGGCTCGCACCTTGTCGAACGTGGCGTGCGAACCCATGACCGCGCCGCCAGCGAACGCGACCACATCAATTCCCGCACGAGACGGCCCTCTTGGCTGTAGGGCAGCAATAATCAGGATGTTTGTGTCGAAAACGACACTCTTTGCTCGCGTCGGCAAGAAGCGATTCAGGTTCGGAGTCGGTCAAGCCGTTCTCAGCCGCCGCGGCCGCGATAGCATCCATGGTCTTCAGCAACCGTTCCCAGGCAGCACCTCGAAGGCGCTCGTACCGCTGCATCGACATCATCGCCCCGACCGGCCTTCCTTTCTCGGTCACCCGGTCCGGCTCGCCATACTCGGTGTCAAGCAGAAGGCCGAACTGATTCCTTGCTTCCTTGGCCGCGAATTCCTTCATGTGTTGACTAAAGCAATTTTGGGCGGATTGAGTCGTTTTCCAACAATGGCCATTCCGACACCGTGGTATTCCTACCAATCAGAAGAATTTACTCCGTTCGCACGTGACGCTACTCGCCAGTGGCTTCTCCCGGACCTGTTCCCCCTCCAGCGATTCCTGTTTCTCTCCGGGGGAGTGAACCTCCCTCAACACAAGAACGCTTCATTGCTGAATCCATTGGGGAGGGTTAACCTCCAATTCCGCAGGACATGTACCGTTTTTTGCTTTGCTGTTGCTTCAGCTTGTGCTAGTCTTCATGCAGCGAACTGCCTAGCACGGGCAGTGAAGGGAGTAACGGTGATGCGCAAATCTGGCCTCACGATCCTGTTGGCAGGCCTGTTGGTTGGGACGGTAACGCTTTGGGGCCAAGGCCAAGGCGGCAACACCGGCGGCAACACCGGCGGCAACACCGGCGGCAACACCGGCGGCAACACCGGCGGCAACACCGGCGGAAACACGGGGACCCAAACCCAAACCAACAGCCCCAATCAGAATCAAACCAACCGGAGCGATCCGTTCAACCAAGATCCGTTCGGCGCTCAGCAGCAGCAGCGCCCGCTGTACTTGCACGGGCGCGTGGTGACTGACGACGGCCAGCCGCCTATGGAGCCCGTCGTTGTCACCCGCTTGTGCATGGGCAACAACTATCCGGAGGGCTACACAGACACAAAGGGGCGCTTCAGCTTCCAGGTCGGGGGCGACATGACCATGCTGACTTCGGACGCCAGCGTTTCCGGCGGCCAAGCCGGAAGAGGCTTCGGGTCAGCTGGAGGGGCGTACAACGACGACTGCGTTCGCCAGGTTGGCCTGGGGCGTTTCGACCTCAGCTCAAGCACGCTGCGGGCCGAGCTATCCGGCTACCGCTCCGACGACGTGCAACTCGGGTTCTACAGCTCGATGGGCAACAACGATGTCGGCGTGATCGTGCTGCATCGCCTGGACGGCTTGGTTGGCAATGCAGTGAGCGTATTGACACTCCAAGCTCCGAAGAAAGCCCAAAACGCCTATTTCAGCGGCTTGCGCGAGCTGGGCAAGAAGACACCGAACTACAAGAAGAGCGTGGCTCAATTCGAGAAGGCGACCCAGGCTTATCCACAGTTCGCAGCAGCTTGGGCTGCCATGGGCGACGCACTGGTCGGGCTGCAAGACGCGGAAGGGGCGCGGTGGGCCTTCGAGAAGGCTATTGAGGCCGACCCGGATTACCTGAAGCCGTACGAGCCGCTGATCCAGATGGCGGTCAAGGAGTCGGACTGGCCCAACCTCGAATATCTCGGCGGAGCGTACCTGAAGCTGAATCCAAACGCTGGCAACGTCCAGTTCCTGACTGCGGTTGCCGCGCTAAACACCGGCAAGTCAGAAGTCGCGGAGGAAATGGTCGCGAAGATCAGAGCCGGAACGGACGCCGCGCGGTTTCTCCAGACCTACCAGATCATGGGAATGATCCACGAGAAGCGCGCCGAATTCCAGAAAGCGGCCTATGAATACCGCGAGTTCATCAAGGCTTCCGGGCAAACCCAGTCGACTAACGTGCAGAGCATCCAGCGCAAGCTGAAAGAGTGGACGATGCTCGGCGTCATCGAGGCCGCTCCCTAGGCGTCCCAAGCATTTCTTCCACTGCCGGCGCGGTAAGCTGGGCGCTCAGGCTTCGGCCCGCACCCAGCCATGGGCGGCGTTGTCGGGTACGAGCCCCCGGTCCAGGTAGGCTTGCTTGATCCTGGTCAGGTCGTCATCGCCGATTGCCCGCCGCGCGGGATCGGGATCCACGCCGTAAATCTTCGCTGCGTTTAGTCCGAAGATCCGAGCTTTGTCCTGCTTGGTGATCTTGGCGTAGCCGAACTTCTCGCAGATCTCGTCGCTGATCTGGAAGCGCTTGAAGGCGTCGATGCACCACTGCGGCGATCCCCACCAGAGGCAATCGGTGCCCCACAGGACCCGGTCCGCCCCATAGTGCTGGATGTTCTTGCCCATCAAGTGCATGCACATCACGGGATGCGCGATCGCCAGGGTCCCGAAGGCGCTGCCGATCTCGCAGTAGACATTGTCCAAGCTCGGGTTGCGCCTCTTGATGTCCATCAGGACATCGTGCCAGGCGAAGTCGCCGGTCGTGGGGTCGAAGAATGCCGGATCCTCGAACGCCGGCTCGGTCGGTCCATGCTTGAGCGCGGAATGGTAGACGACAAAGGTGAAGTCCGGATTGTCGAGAGCAGCTTTCTCGACGTCCTTGGGGTTTGCAAGGTGGCCAAATCGACGGGACTGCGAAGCGTAGCCCTTGTGAACGCTGACAATCGTCTGCCCCAGTTCACGGGCAACCTCGTAGAAATATGCCGAGGCCTCGTCATCGAGCTGGAAGCCGTGGCCGGAGCGTCCCGGGTCGAAGTGGCAGTAGAGCTTCCAGGACGAGGTCTTGTACTCGTTGACCTCGCGCTCCATTTGTTCCTTCAGCGCGACGCGGTCCTGCGTGTCGGTCACGGTGTTCCAGTAGTGGTTCGGAGCGCAGTTGCTCTGGGAGAGGGCGCGCCGGCCGGCGGCAATGTGGTTGATGTCGTCCCGGCGGGCCGCCATCAGCCAGCTAGGCAAGACTCCGCCGCCGCGGACAGCCATCGGGTCGACCTGCTCGCCCTCGGCGACGATGGCAGCGCGCTCGAGACGTTCCTCGGTGGGGTTTCTTTCCCTGCCCGGCACGCCGGAGATGACCAGCATGTCGGTCTCCGAATCCAGGAACATCTCCTTGAAGAATGTGTTGAAGCTGTATGCGTCGGGGTCGTTGGCCAGATCGAAGCCCATGTTTCGCATGAACTCCGAATGCCGGAAATCCAGGGCGAAGCCATTGGTGAAGTGCGCTTGGACGTCGAACACGAAGTACTCGCCCTTCGGCCACTTCTCCTCGTGCGCGACGGGCTCGAACATTTCCTCCCTGTCGACATCCCAGTAACGCTGGCCGTGAACCTCGTTGGACGCCCAGAAAGCGGTCGCGAGCCCCATGCTGGTACGCATGAAGGCGCGTCGGTCGAGACCGATCCGCTTGGAGTTGGCCGCCGCGAGTTCGCCGATGCGCTGTTCCCAGCGGGCTTGAAGAGGGTGCTGCGGCCGCGGCCAGATCTCTTCGTTAGAAACGACCTGGGTCGGGATCGGAGAATCGACGCCTTTGGCCCGGTCACGCTGCCACTTGGGTACCCACACAAGAGTTCCTCGGTCGCTTCGCCGGCAGGTCCGTTCCCGTGCCAGTATCATAGTATGCGGCGCATGGTTGTGCCCGATTGGAGCCTCCAAGTTGAAGCAGCGTCCTGCTACCGCCAAGATCACCGGTGTCGGTTGCTACGTCCCTGAGAACATCCTGAGCAACGAGGACCTCGAAAAGCTCGTCAACACGTCCGACGAATGGATCGTGAGCCGCACGGGGATCCAGAAGCGACACATTGCGGGGAACGGCGAGACGACTTCGGACCTGGCAACGAAAGCTGCAAAGGCGGTCTTGGAGCAAACCGGGGTGGCGGCCACGGACGTGGATGTCATCTTGGTGTGCACAGTCACGCCCGACATGCTGTTCCCGGCCACGGCCTGCCTGGTGCAGAACAAGATCGGAGCCAAGGGGGCCTGGGGATTCGATTTGGTCGCGGCTTGCTCGGGCCTGCTGTACGGGCTGTCGACCGGGGCGCAACTGGTCTCGTCCGGCAGCCAAAAGCGGGTTATGGTGATTGGCGCCGATATCATGTCCCGGATCGTCAACTACGAGGATCGATCAACCTGCGTGCTCTTCGGGGACGGCGCGGGGGCGTTCATGCTGGAAGCAGCGCCCAACGGGGACGGGGGCTTGATCGACTTCATCAACGAGGTGGACGGATCCGGCGGCGACTACTTGTGCATGCCGGCAGGCGGCAGCGCCAAGCCCGCGACGCATGACACGGTGAACGCCGGGCTGCATTTCGTCCATCAGGAAGGGCGCCAGGTCTACCGCTACGCGGTTCACAAGATGGTCGAGCTTTGCGAGGCCGTTCTCAAGCGCAACGGGTACACTGCAGCGGACGTTGACCTGTTCATCCCGCACCAGGCGAACCGGCGCATCATCGTGGCCGCGACCGAGCGCATGGGACTGCCGTTGGAACGGGCGATCATCAACATCGGAGAGTACGGCAACACGACTGGCGGCACGATACCGCTGGCAACGCGGGACGCGATCGAGGCCGGACGGCTCAAGAAGGGCGACTTGGTGCTGATGGCGGCTGTCGGGGCGGGATTCACGGCCGGCGTTTCGCTGTGGCGCTGGAGCTACGGGTCGTGATCGCCGGCGGGTAGCCGAAGCGGCACGCTAGCCAGGCAGGGTCCCCCCGGGGGCGCACCATACTCGGTTGGGACGCAGCCGGAGGTCCACCCAAGCTGGTGTGGCATTCTGGAAGTGCCGTGAAGGATGTCCTCACGTTCATCGCCTTTTTCGTGCTGATCCTCGCCAGCGGCGTGGTCGCCACCAACATCTACTGCCGCCTTGCGTACAACCGGTGCCCGGCCTGTGGCAACCTCAATGCAAAGCGCCGCAGCGAGTGCCGCAAATGCAATAAATCCTTGGGCTAATGCGTTTACGGGAGGAATTCCCCTAATCTCTAGTAGGATAGTAGGGATTAGTCATGGATGTTTCTGTCAAAGGCGAATACGCATTGCGAGCAGTCTTCGAACTGTCGCGGAACGGAGACCCCCAGCCGGTGAAGATCGCCAAGATCGCGGAGAGCCAGAAGATCCCCCAGAAGTTCCTTGAGATGATCCTTGCCCAGCTCAAGCAGGGGGGCTACCTCGGGTCAAGGCGCGGTGCCGACGGCGGCTATTTCCTGGCGAAACCGCCGGACCAGATTACAGTGGGGGATATCTTACGGCAGATCGACGGACCATTCCAAGCGCCCAAGCGGCCGTTCGAGAACGAGCCAGGCGACTCTCCATTCCCTGAGATGTGGGAGCGCGTCGAGCGGGCGCTATCCTGTGTGGTGGACCGAACTACCTTTGCGGACTTGGTCGAGCGTTGGCGGCAGAAGCGCGCGAAACGCGTGCTCAATTGGCAGATCTAGGAATGGCTCGCATATTCACTGACAACTCCTTGGCGATCGGCGGCACGCCGCTCGTGCGCCTCAATCGAATCTGCGGCGGCGGGAAAGCGACGGTGCTGGCGAAAATCGAGGGGCGCAACCCGGCCTACTCGGTGAAGTGCCGCATCGGGGCGTCCATGATCTGGGACGCCGAGCGCCGGGGCGTCCTCAAGCCGGGCATGGAACTTGTCGAGGCGACGAGCGGGAATACAGGCATTGCGCTGGCGTTTGTGGCAGCCGCGCGGGGTTACAAGCTGATGATCGCGATGCCTTCCAACTACAGCGTCGAGCGGCGCCAGGTGCTCAAGCTGCTGGGGGCGGGCCTGGAGCTAACGCCAGAAGACGAGGGCATGTACGGCGCAGTGCAGCGCGCGACGGAGCTGGTGCAGGAGAATCCCGGGAAGTACTTGATGCTGCAGCAGTTCGAGAATCCAGCCAACCCGCGCATCCATTACGAGACGACCGGGCCGGAGATCTGGGACGACACGGATGGCAATGTCGACGTGCTGGTCGCGGGAATTGGCACGGGCGGAACGATCAGCGGCATCTCGACGTATTTCAAGAAAGCTCGCGGAAAGCAGATCGTCACTGTCGGCGTTGAACCGGAGTGCAGTCCCGTAATCCGACAGCACTTGAACGGCGAGCCGATGACACCCGGAATCACTGAGATTCAGGGGATCGGGGCAGGCTTCATCCCCGACACGCTCGACCTCGACACGGTCGACCGAGTCGAAAGCGTGTCCGACGAAGAGGCCATCGAATACGCGCAACGGCTAGCCGGTGAAGAAGGTCTGCTGAGCGGGCTCTCCTGCGGAGCGGCCGTGGCGGTCTCCAGCCGGTTGGCGCGAGAGCCTGAATTCGAAGGGAAAACGATCGTGGTGATCCTGCCGGACGCCGGAGAACGCTATCTCACCAGCCCGCTGTTTCACGGAATCGGCTGACCCGGCTCGCGCGCCTAGCTTGACCGGAATGGAATTTTGCGAAGAATCGTCACGGCTGCGTTCCTGAAGCGCTGCTTTCGACGTATGGAGCGCACCAGAATGCCGATTGTCCCGCCGGACTCGATTCTGAGGCTGCGCGCTGCCAGCCGTGCCGCAGTGTCGTCTCCCAGCAACTACGCACCGGGGTGATCGACGGTGACCCGCAGAGCCTCCACTTCGCCGTCGTGGAGCGGCAGAAGTCTGGCAAGCGCCCAATGGTCCGCAGCCACCGGTCCGTGGCGTGCGGCGTGGCCGAGAACTGTCCGATATCCTTAGAGTCGCAATCGTGTCCCTGGATGGATTGATCGCCGTCGGCATCATCGCCGGAGTCGTCGTCGCACTCGTGACGAATCGCGTCGCCGTGGAGTTGGCCATGTTTTCCGGGCTGGCCCTCCTGATCCTGGCCGGCACGGTGGAGCCCTCCGCCGCCCTGTCGGGATTCTCCCATCCGGCTCCGATCTCGATCGCGTCCCTGTTCGTGGTCGCCGCCGGCCTGCACGAGACCGGAGCCACGGTCGCCGCGGCACCCTACCTGCTGGGCCGCCCGAAGTCCCTAGCCTCCGCGCAGTTCCGGCTCATGATACCGGTGGCCGTGCTCTCCGCGTTCATCAACAATACGCCCGTCGTCGCGATGTACCTGCCGATCGTGCGCGACTGGGCGGATCGAATCCGCGTCAGCTCGTCCCAGCTGCTGATTCCCCTCAGCTTCGCGTCGATTCTGGGCGGGCAACTGACCGTGATCGGCAGCGCTTCCAATCTGATTGTGATGGGGCTGTACCTCGAGTACCTGAGCGCTTCGGGGCTGCCCGCTCCGGGGCACGCCTTGAAGTTCTGGGGCCCAGCCCTGCTGGGTCTGCCAGCGGCCGTGGTCGGCGTCGCCTACCTAATGGCGCTGTCCCGGGCGCTGATTCCCAACCGGCTCCCCATGCAGGAAGCCACGGTCGATGCGGAGCAGTACACCGTCCAGATGAACGTCCCGAAGGGCTCGCCCCTAGCTGGCGCGACCATCGCCTCGTCCGGATTGTCCCAGCACGACGGCCTAGGGCTGTACGAGATCGAGCGAGACGGGCGCATAATCCCCCATCCGGAGCCTGACACTCCCCTGCTGGCCGGCGACCGTCTCGGTTTCGCGGGGAATCCGGACGCGGTGGTCGAACTGCTGCGTGTCCGGGGCCTAGCCCCGCCGGAGAGGGAGAAGCCCGGCGCCGTGACCGATCCCGGCAATCGGGAACTGGTCGAGGCCGTCGTCGCGGCGGGTTCTCGGCTGGCCGGAAAGACCGTCAGGGAATCAACATTCGGAACGCTCTTCCACGCTGCGGTCGTTGCGGTCCGTCGCAGTGGGGTCACGCTGCGACAGGCCATCGCCGACATTCGCCTGGAGCCCGGGGACACCCTGCTGCTCGAGGCCCCGAAAGGGTTCGCTCGCGCCAACCGGAGCTCCAGCCACTTCTACTTGCTCTCGATCGTGCCGGGGTTCGAGCCCACGAGGCACAACCGGCTCGGAAGATCGGCCCTGGTGTTCTGCCTTCTGGTCGTCGGCCTGACCACGGGTTATTTCGAGCCGGTAGTTGTCTGCCTGACCGCGGCGCTGCTGATGGTCGTCATGGGCTGCATCACCTCCAGCAGGGCTCTCGCCGAGATCTCGTTGCCGGTCATCATCACGATCGCGACTTCAATCGGCATGGGTATGGCGTTGGTACAGACCGGAGCCGCTACCGTCATGGCGACCTGGCTGCTCGAGGCCTGCCGCGCCTTGGGGGCGGGAAACCGCGGCGTGCTGTTCGTGATCATCCTGATGGCCACGGTCTTCTCGCAAGTGATCCACAAGAACGCAGTCGCGGCGCTGATGTTCCCGATCGCGCAGGCGACCGCCGGCGAGCTCAACCTGCACTTGGAACCCTTTGCCTTCAGCCTCATCTTCGGCTGCGGGCTGAGCTTCCTCTCGCCGGTCACCTACCAGACCAATCTAATGGTCTACGGTCCCGGCGGTTACAAGTTTCTCGACTTCCCCCGTGTAGGAACCCCGCTGACGCTCTTGCTCGCCGTGCTCGGAGCCGCGCTCTGCCCCATTGTGTTCCCATTCCAGCCCCTGCCGTGAAGCCGGGATTCGGGCGCCCGGCAGCAGGGCGAACCGGCACTGGGTGGCGATCAGGAACAGGCGCCGGCGTCGCTGCGGGTCCCGGGGAGGACGCCGCGTTACTTAGTAAAGTGGAAGACGGCAATGGATCTGGTCCGGATCGACGAAATGCCCGTAAGTCGCCGTCCGCCGCGGCTCCCGGAATGGTTGCGGAAGCCGGAAACGCACTTCGGCGCGTTGCACGAACTCAAGGTTGAGCTGCGCAGCCGCGGGCTGCACACGGTCTGCGAATCGGCCCGCTGCCCGAACATCCATGAATGCTTTGCGCGCAAAGCGGCGACGTTCATGATCCTAGGCAACACCTGCACGCGCACGTGCGGGTTTTGCGCTGTGCCGCAAGGCTCCCCGGACGAACTGGCATCGGACGAGCCCGAGCAGGTCGCAGCCATGTCGCAACGGATGGGATTGCGCCACGTAGTGATTACGAGCGTCAATCGCGACGACCTGCCCGACGGCGGGTCGGCTCACTTCGCGGCCACGGTTCGGGCGGTCAAGCGGGCGCTCCCGCAAGCGCGGGTCGAGGTGCTGGTGCCGGACTTCCTGGGAGACCTCGACGCAGTCGCCCGTGTGCTGGACTCCGGATGCGACGTGTTCAACCACAACATGGAGACGGTCGCATGGCTTTACGCGCGGGTGCGGCCGCAGGCAGTGTACGGCCGCTCCCTGGAAGTGCTCCGCTTCGCCCGGCGGAGCGCTGGGCAGGTGCTGACCAAGTCCGGCCTGATGGTAGGCCTGGGGGAATCCGCGGCAGATGTCCAGGAGTTGCTCCGAGACTTGCGGGCCGCGGAGACGCAAATCGTGACGATCGGGCAGTACTTGCAGCCGAAGAGGCGCCGGCTGCGCGTGGAAGAGTTCGTCAGGCCCGAAGTGTTTGAGCAATATCGGGAATACGGCGAAGAACTGGGGTTTCGAGCGGTCTTTAGCGGACCGCTCGTGAGGAGCTCGTACATGGCGGAGTCCGTGGAAGCCCAGGCTTTGATGAGCCAATGATCAGCGGATTGGGGGCAGGGGCCGGCATATACGCGGCGATCGGCGGAGCGCTGCTTTCCGGGCTGGCCCAAGTGCTGGTATATCCGCGGTTTTCCTGGTCCTGGCTGGCGCCGGTCTGCCTGGTCCCGCTGCTAGTGGTCTTGCAGTGCGAATCGCCGAGGCGGCGGTTCGTCCTGGGCTGGCTGTCCGGGATGGTGTTCTGGGGAGGTACGTGTTACTGGATCTATCCAGTGATGCGCGATTACGCAAGCATTGCACCGATCGTCGCGGGACTGCTGTTTATCGCGTTTTTCGTGGTCAAGGCACTACATAGCGGCCTCTTCGCGGTCTTGGCTGGCCCGATGCTCGGGCGTTGGTGGGCGGTGCCCGCGCTTGCGGTGCTGTGGGTCGGCATCGAGGGGAGCCACCAGTACATCTTCTTCACGTGGACTCAATTGGGTAACGCCGCACTTGACTTCCCTGCACCGCAGGTATCGAGGCTTGCGCCCTGGACAGGAATTTACGGGCCATCCGCAGTGTTTGCGCTAGCCAACGGCGCCGTCGCGCTGGCAATCCTGCGGCGGGCGGCCCGGCCGTTGCTGGCGCTTGCACCATTGCTGGCGCTTCCCTTGCTACCGCCCCTTCCGCAGGATTTGGAAAGGACGGAAACGGCCCGGCTGATGCAGCCCAACGTGCATCCGGACTTGCTGCGCACAAGCTGGGCCGCAGAGCACGGCACGGCGCATCTGGTCAAGATGCTGGAGATGTCGAAGGCGCCGACTGACGGCCAGAAGCCTTCTCTGCTGGTCTGGCCGGAGTATCCGGTATCCGCGTACTACTTCGATGACCCCGCGTCGAAGGCATACTTCGAGCGGGTCGCGCGCGAGTCCGGGGCAACGTTCGTGTTCAACACGATCTCGTACGAGGACGGCAATCGCGAGCGACCGCGGAATTCGTCGGTCACGCTGGACCGGAACGGGAACCTGCTGTCGCAGTACTCCAAGATCCATCTGGTGCCATTCGGGGAGTTCGTGCCGTGGCCGTTTCACTACTTCGTGGAGAAAATCACGCTGCAGGCCGGCATGTTCCAGCCGGGGACGAGTATCTCGGTAGCGAGTGCCGATGGCCGGGGGATCGGAACGTTCATCTGCTACGAGTCGGTCTTTGCGCGGTCGATCCGCAAGTTCACTGCGGGCGGCGCGGAATTGCTGGTGAACATTTCCAACGACAGCTGGTACGGCCGCAGCGCAGCACGGGAGCAGCATCTGTTGATCGCCCGGATGCGGGCGGTGGAGAACGGCCGCTGGATCCTGCGATCCACGAACGACGGAGTGACCTCGGCAATCAGCCCGGCCGGAAGGGTCGATGCAGCGCTCCCGTCATTCCTGCAAGACAGCCTGGACGTGCAGTTCGGCTACCGATCAAACATTACCGGATACGTGAGATACGGGGAGTGGTGCTGGTGGCTGTGCGTGCTGGCGGCAGCGGCAGCGGTGGGCTGGATCGCGAGGCAGGAGCGCCACGGCGCTCTGCGATAATGAAACCAACTCCTTGGCACCATGATCCTAGACGACCTACAGCGCGAATTCGAGACCGTGCGCAGCCGTGCTGAAGTAATCCGGGGGTATCTTTGACGCTGCGACTGGCAGCAAGCAGCTCTCGGAAATCGAAAAGCGGATCGCGGAACCGGACTTTTGGACCAAGGCGTCCCAGAGTCAGACGGTTCTACGGGAACGCAAGCGCCTGACCCGCATCGTCGAGACGGACAAGGAGATCGAAGGCGCGATCTCCGACCTCGAGGCATTCCTGGAACTCGGAATGGAAGGCGAGCCAGTCGAGGACGAGTGCGCGTCAGAACTCAAAGCGCTCGCCGGACGGCTCGATCAAGTGGAAACGGAATCGCTGCTGGGCGGGGAGCAGGACCACGTTAACGCGATCGTGACCCTGAACGCCGGGGCGGGTGGAACCGAGGCGCAGGATTGGGCGCAGATGCTGCAGCGCATGTACCTGCGATGGGCCGAGCGCAAGTCCTTCAAGACCGAGATCTCCGACGTGCAGTACGGAGAAGAGGCCGGCATCAAGTCAGCATCCTTGATAATCAAAGGCGAGTACGCCTACGGCAGGATGCGCTCCGAGATTGGCGTGCATCGACTGGTGCGGATATCGCCATTCGATTCAAACGCGCGGCGGCACACGTCATTTGCTTCGGTGTTCGTGTATCCGGAGATCGAAGAAGAAATCGAGATCGACATCCTCACGGACGACCTCAGGATTGACACCTTCAGGGCAAGCGGAGCCGGCGGGCAGCACGTCAACATGACCGATTCGGCGGTGCGCATCACGCACTTGCCGACCAACATCGTCGTCCAATGCCAGAACGAGCGCTCACAGCACAAGAACAAGGCAACTGCGATGAAGATGCTGCGAGGGAGGCTGTACGACCTGGAATTGCGCAAGAAGCGGTCCGAGACGGACAAGATCGAAGCGTCAAAGCTAGGTATTGACTTCGGCAGCCAGATTCGGAACTACGTCCTGGCCCCCTATCGATTGGTCAAGGACTTGAGGAGCCAGCTCGAGATGGGCGACGTCGACCGCGTGCTGGACGGAGACCTGGATCGGTTCATGCACGCCTTTCTGGTGCATCAGAAGACATTACGCACGGTCGGGCAGGCTGCATAGGCGAACGCCCGCGAGGTTCGGGGCATCCCCTGCCGGGTCGCGCACTGAAGATCTCGGCAGCGAGCGGTATTGTCTGGCGCTGAAGCGAGACCATATTGGCTCGCTTCTCCTCGACTCTACCTAGCGACGGATCCCCATGGTCCTCAATGCATGCGAGAACTGCTGTTAGATCGGGAGGACCCGGTGGGCTCCGCACTTGTCCCAAGCGGCTCAACGCACGCTCTCATCGTAAGTGTCCCTGAGGACGTTTTCACTATTGGAGATCCTGGACTTAACCCACCGCTCAACAAGGCCAACCAGCTGTCTCGACCGCTCGTGGTGCTACCGCTCCGTAGTCGTTCCAGATGAAGCCCCGAGGCACCGCCTTCGCTGCCGGTAACTAACCGCCTAAGGAAGGGACGCTAGTGGACAACTGAGACGGGTCCGAAGAATGATCCTCGCTTGATCGCAGGCGTCGGACCACAGGGTCCGGCGGAGGCCGAATGGCGCCCCGGTCGACCATCCACTAACCGGTGCCTTGCACACCCTCAACCAAGCGGGGTGGCACTCCTGAATTGCGATGCCAAATGCGTTGAATTCCAGAATGAATTCCGAACTAGACGGCTTATTATTCCGAATTAGACGGTATTGCATTCCGAATTGAACGGAGATATACTCCGAATCAGACGACACTTCATGCCAAATCGGAAGGCACCCCTTGGAACATTCGTGGCGCGGCATGCCGAGACGCTGGTGCGCGTGGCGCTGACAGATACGCGCATTGTCGCAATCGTGGGGCCGCGCCAATCCGGCAAGACGACACTTGCTCGTCGTATCGCCACTGATGACGGCCGCCCATTCATGACGCTCGATGACGATCAGTTCAGGCGGTTTGCCGAAGACGATCCGGCGGGATTCATGCGAGGACTCCCCACCGCAGTGATTGATGAGATCCAGCGCGCGCCTGGTGTCCTCCTTGCCCTCAAGCAGGCGGTCGATGAAGACCCGCACCCCGGGCGCTACCTGATCACCGGGTCGGCCGATCTCTTCAAAGCCTCGATCTCTCCCGATTCGCTTGCGGGCCGCGTCGAAGTGGTCGAACTCCTGCCTTTTTCCCAGGCAGAGGTTACCGGCGCCGGCGTGCCTGGTTTCCTTGATCGGGCTTTCGCGGGGGATTTTCCGAACCATGCGGTGACAGGGCCGACACCTAGCTTGACCGAACGTGTGGTCTCCGGCGGGTTTCCCGAAGCCCTTTCCCGTATCGTTCCAGCGCGGCGTGCAAAGTGGCTGCGCACCTATGCCGACATGCTCGCCGAACGTGATGTCTCCGAAATGGCCGGGATCGAGAAGCTTAGTCTTATGAGGCGTCTAATCGACCACGCGGCTATTTCCACGGGCCAGTTGCTTAACATGTCCGCCCTAGCGTCCCGGCTGGGCGTCGACAGCAAGACAGTTGATCGCTGGCTCACCTTGCTTGAACGGATATTCCTAGTCCGCCGTGTCCGCGCGTGGCATGGCAACGAGCTAAGAAGGCTCGTCAAGACACCGAAACTGCAGTTCCTGGATTCCGGATTGCTCGCGGCGCTCCGGGGGGTGGCGGTGACGGACATAGCGAAGGACCGGCAGAAGCTGGGGCCGCTTCTCGAGTGCTTCGTCTATGCGGAGATGGCCAAGGCCACTGCCCTATCCGATCGGTGGACGACTATCAGTCACTATCGCGACAAGGACCAAATCGAAGTCGATGTGGTCTTGGAGCGTTCACCGGGCGAGATTGTCGGCATAGAAGTCAAAGCGAGCGCGACGGTCCGCCCTAGGGACTTCAGGGGACTGGCACGCCTGAGAGAAGCCTTGGGCGATCGGTTCGCTTGCGGCATCATCCTTCATGACGGAGAACGCATTCAGCAAACAAGCCGCAGGCTCTTCGCGATGCCAGTCAAGATGCTCTGGATGGCTTAAGGGGACGGTGGAAACCGCTGAGGACGTAAGCGAGACCGTGCGGATCTCGGAAAAACGCGGCAGCCCGGTGCTGCTTAACTTCTGGGCTATGTGGTGCCCGCCATGCCGACGGGAGCTCACCCAGTTCTAGGACCGATTGGATGCTTTCGCGCAGCTAGGCGTCGAGATCGTCGCCGTCTCGGTGGACGAGGAGATCGAAGGCGCGATCTCCGACCTCGAGGCATTCCTGGAACTCGGAATGGAAGGCGAGCCAGTCGAGGACGAGTGCGCGTCAGAACTCAAAGCGCTCGGCGGACGGCTCGATGAAGTGGAAACGGAATCGCTGCTGGGCGGGGAGCAGGACCACGTTAGCGCGATCGTGACCCTGAACGCCGGGGCGGGTGGAACCGAGGCGCAGGATTGGGCGCAGATGCTGCAGCGCATGTACCTGCGATGGGCCGAGCGCAAGTCCTTCAAGACCGAGATCTCCGACGTGCAGCACGGAGAAGAGGCCGGCATCAAGTCAGCATCCTTGATAATCAAAGGCGAGTACGCCTACGGCAGGATGCGCTCCGAGATTGGCGTGCATCGACTGGTGCGGATATCGCCATTCGATTCAAACGCGCGCCGGCACACGTCATTTGCCGCGGTGTTCGTGTATCCGGAGATCGACGAAGAAATCGAGATCGACATCCGCACCGACGACCTCAGGATTGACACCTACAGGGCTAGCGGAGCCGGCGGGCAGCACGTCAACATGACCGATTCGGCGGTGCGCATCACGCACTTGCCGACCAACATCGTCGTCCAATGCCAGAACGAGCGCTCACAGCACAAGAACAAGGCAACTGCGATGAAGATGCTGCGAGGGAGGCTGTACGACCTGGAATTGCGCAAGAAGCGGTCCGAGACGGACAAGATCGAAGCGTCAAAGCTAGGTATTGACTTCGGCAGCCAGATTCGGAACTACGTCCTGGCCCCCTATCGATTGGTCAAGGACTTGAGGAGCCAGCTCGAGATGGGCGACGTCGACCGCGTGCTGGACGGAGACCTGGATCGGTTCATGCACGCCTTTCTGGTGCATCAGAAGACATTACGCACGGTCGGGCAGGCTGCATAGGCGAAAGCCCGCGAGGTTCGGGGGCTTCTTCCGCCGCGTGGCTGGCACTGAGGGGCCAGTCCTTGTCCCAGTCATCCGCAGACCGTCGCCAGGAACTGCCAGAGGCAAGGGCGAATCTCTCCGAGGCTTCCGAGAAACTGCCAGCTTCAGCCCAGCTGGAACGGAGGCTGTTGAAGACGATTCGTACCAGGATTGCCACGCTGGCCGATGCCAAAGCATCGGAGCATGCCATCCCGCAACCAATCAGGCTCGCGGAACGACTCTGGCCAGAGCGGTGACGGAGTGAGACAGTCTCGGGGGTCGTCGCAGCTGGCGTTCGTCGGCGCCTAGACCCGGCAATCTCGGAGCAACTGATCCGAGCATCGCTTATGGCGATTTGACACGAGAGATTTACCATTTGGCCCTAGGTTTCCAACCAGATATCGAACTTATGACGAAAAATTGTTATGATTTGGAAATGATTCACACTTTCTCGGTATCTAACTTCCGTTCGATACGCGAAACGGTCGTCCTTGACCTCCGCATTCCGAGAACCACGCCTGACCTACCGAGATTTCGGCTCAGCAGTGCCAAGCCAACCATCCGCCTCCCATCGGTCGTTGCGCTCATGGGGGCCAATGGATCGGGAAAAACGGCTCTACTCGATGCGTTGGTCGCTACAGCCCGCGTGGCAGGCTTACCTGTGCTGCCCGGGCACGACGGCTCCCCGATCACACTGCTCACGCCTTTCTCTTCGGAGAAAAGCATGGGCGAGCCAACAGAGGTTTGTTTGGAGTTCGAGGGGGATTGGCTCACACCTGGCGAAACCAAGCAGCTCTTCCGATACGAACTAGTCGCCGAGCGCGAGCGCGGGCTACTTAACAGCCAGCGCTTTCGCTACGAAGCCCTTTCCTACTTCCCCAAGGGACGCCCTCGCCGCTTGTTTCAGCGGCAAGGACCGGATGGTCCGATTTTCGGTTCGGGCGAACTCGGCGTCACGGCAAGCGACCCGCGCCTCAAGGCGGTTCCTCCAGATGGATCTGTGATTTCCACCCTTGCCCAGCTAAACGTTCCGGTAGCGGCGCGCCTCGCCGGTTGGCTGAGAGACCTCAGCGCACTGACCAACATAGTGCACTACGAGGCCTTTCGTCCCAAGACCCAGCTAGTAGCCGAAATGTTCGACAACAGTCCCGATCTGAGGAGTTGGCTTGTCAACCAAATTCGGCGCAGTGACTTAGGGATTTCCAATGTGACTACTGCTGGTTCGATTGGGGAAAAAAATGTGTTCTTCGATCACGAAGGACTCGGGTTTCCTCTTGGACTACATTTTGAGTCAAGTGGCACCAAGCGCCTGTTTCATGTTCTGCCCCAACTTCATACGGCACTTGCCCGAGGGATTCCCGCAGTGTTTGACGAATTGGACGGCGATCTTCACGTGGATATCGCCGGCGAGATCCTCAGCTGGTTCCGATCGCGAGACACCAACCCCCAAGACGCGCAACTGTTTGTCACAACGCACAATGTCGGACTGCTGGACGACTTAGAGAAGGAGGAAGTCTTCATTCTCGAGAAGACCTTGGACGGCGCGACTCGATTGCATGGAGCTCAAGACGTTCAGAGTCTCCGTCGCGATACCCGTCTCTATCCCAAGTACAGGGCAGGAGTTTTGGGTGGACTTCCCCACGTCGGCTAATTCAAAATGCGCCACCGTCGCCCGATCAAGCCCCGGCGAGCAATTTTCTTCGGAGTCGAGGGAAAGAGCGAACAGGCTTTCCTGCGGTTCTTACAGCACGTTTGCAACGAGAACGACCGATGCATTAATTTGACCGTCTTCACCGGAAGCGGCGGTGACACGGTATCCGTGGTCCAGGAAGCCCATCGCTCGCTGAAGAGACATTCCGGACGCAACCATCTAAGCGAAAAACTGGTGCTGCTGGATCGGGACCGTGTTGAGACAGACCGGCGAGCAGGACGTGACGCTGTGGCCATCGCGTCCGGACTGGACTTCAAGATTATCTTTCAGGATCCCAACCTTGAAGGGTTGCTCGTTCGGCTTCACCAGGGCTTCGAGCACCGAACGATCACGAGAAACACGGTGAAGGGACACCTACGGAACCTTTGGCCCGAGTACGACAAGCCCCCGAAGGCGGCTCAGATGATCCGACGGTTCGACCTAGCCGATTTGCAGCGCGCGGCCAAATACGACAACCAACTCAGACAGCTACTGGATGTTCTTGCCCTTTGATCCCCGTTCCGGCCGGACCGCGGGAGCTACCGTTGGAAGCCCGAACACTGAAAACTGACTATCCTAGAACGCATTCCTTGACAGCAGAAACGATCCGATAAGAGACATCGCCGGACTGCCCTGACGCACCGAGCGACCGGCGGAAGCTGACGGCGATCCGCTCCTGTACGGGGTCAACGCGCACGAATGTCAGGTTGAGCCTGCGAGCAGTCCCTTCCCCGCTAGACTGGAATGGAATCGCTTCCGCTCCCACACACGGCCATGTCGCAGGACGGTGAGCCAAGGGCGGGAGGAAAATGGAAATCCGGTGAGAGCGTTTGCGCCAGTGTTGATGGCGGCCTGCGCCTCCACGATAGGGGCCCAAGACTCGGACTTCAGGCTGGACGTCGACTTTCTCTTGGAACGTCCGATCGACCGGGTGCTCTCCAAGGTCGACCCTAGTGAAGACACCTGGATCGGCGAGCGGGACTACAAAGCGATTGACACCGAACTCAAGGGCATCGCTCAAGCCTTGATTGACGACTCTGGCTCGTTCGAAGCGCTGCGGGAACAGACACACGGCTTTCAGTCCTTGCGACTGGTTGAGTTCAAGATCCTCTCGACGCGGCGGGACGACGATTCAGGCAATGTTACCCACGTTTTGGCCCGAGCGGAACTGGGCGGCGACTCATCCAGCGGGGGTCTGCTCTCCAGGCTGGGAATGCTGGAAATGTCTTGGCGCGAGGGTCCAGACGGCTGGACGCTCGAGACAGCCGTGCCAACAGTATTTCGCGATCTCGCCGCAGGCGCCTTCGGGTTTTCGGAGATTACCGACCAGACATTCGGTGGGATCGACTCGTTCAGCAAGCAACTCGGCGTGGGAGTGGACCACTGGAGAGACTCACTGGACGCGGCGCTGGGTGTCTCGGTGTATGGGCACCAAGGAGTCCGCTAGGGGATTTCGACGGCGACGGGCTGGATGATCTCTACGTGAGCCAGCCGAGCGGACTGCCGAATCGCCTCTACCGCAACAACGGAGATGGCACCTTCTCCGATGCCACCCGGCGGGCGGGACTGGACATCCTCGACGACACCTCGATGAGCCTCTTTGGCGACTTCGATGACGATGGCGATCAGGACCTGTTCCTGATCGCCTCGACGCCGCTCCTCTACCGCAACGACGGTGAGGGTCGGTTCGCACTGGATGCTGACGCGGGGCTGGAGGTGCCGCCCGCCAAGGCGGCGATGTTCACCGGCTCTGCGGTGGCCGACTACGACCTTGACGGCGACCTGGACATCTATGTGTGCGCCTACGACTTCTGGCAGCCCGGGGCGGACTACGACGCGCCCACACCGTACTACGACGCTGTCAACGGCCCCGCGAACTTGCTGTTCCGCAACGACGGGCAGGGACGGTTCGCAGAGGTCTCCAAAGAGGCCGGGCTCGATCCGACCAACACCCGATTCAGTTTCGCCGCGGCTTGGGGCGACTACGATGACGACGGCGATCCCGACATATACGTGGCAAACGACTTTGGCCGAAACAATCTATATCGCAACAACGGCGACGGCACGTTTGCCGACGTTGCCGAGCAACTCGGCGTCCAGGACCTGGGAGCTGGCATGTCAGCCGCTTGGGGCGACTACGACAACGACGGAGACCTGGATCTCTACACAGCGAACATGTGGTCGTCCGCCGGTCAGCGAATCACGACAAGCGCACGGTTTGACTCTGTGGCACCGGGCGAGCGGGAGCGAGCTCAGTTCCAGCGCCAAGCGCAAGGGAATTCCCTGTTCCGCAATGACGGGCCGGCTGGTTTCAGCGATGCCAGCGACACAGCCGGAGTTCGGACCGGGCGCTGGGCGTGGGCGTCCGACTTCGTGGACCTGGACGGAGACGGCCTGCTCGATCTCTTCGTGCAGAACGGGTACATCACTGGTGAGCGTCTGGATGACCTCTGAAGCTTTTTCTGGCGGCAGGTCGTGTCGCAATCGCCATTGCGAGCCGAGGGCTCGAAAGACTATGCCGACGCTTGGCGTGCGATCAACGTCTTAATCCGCTCGGACGGGACTTGGAGCGGTCGGGAGCGCAACCTGTGCTTCCGCAACCGCGGAGACGGGACGTTCGATGACATATCCTTCACGAGCGGTCTCGACCTCGATTCCGACGGGAGGGCGTTCGTTCCGCTAGACCTCGACGGGGACGGCGACCAGGACTTGATCGTCAAGAATCGCAACGGGCGCCAGTTGCGGGCATTTCGCAATGACCTGCGACCGGGGCAATCCCGGCAGTTGACCGTCCGGCTGCAAGGGACTCGCAGCAATCGCGACGGTGTCGGGGGCCGTGTCTGGGTGGATACGGACCAGCGGACGCTGATGCGCGAGATCGTTTCGGGCAGCGGGTACCTGTCCCAACGGTCTCGCCTGGCGCGATTCGGGCTGCGCGAGGGAGAGACGGTGCGCAGCATCCGGATTCGCTGGCCGCTGGGGTCCGTCCAGCAGTTCGAAGACCCACCGCAGGGTGGATTGGTGGAACTCTCGGAGGGAGCGGCGGCGTTCCGAAGCGTGCCGCTGCCAGATACTCCCCCTGCAGCATCCGAACCGGCCGGGACCACCTCGCGCGAACTGAGCCCGGGCACATGGCTTGCGGAGCCTGTGCCCGTTCCTGACTTCGAACTCCGCGCCGCTGGCGACGCAGGCGAGACCGTGCGGCTCTCGGACAAGCGCGGTAACCCAGTGCTGCTCAACTTCTGGGCTACTTGGTGCCCGCCGTGCCGGCGGGAGCTCGCTCAGTTTCAGGATCGATTGGATGATTTCGCACAGCTAGGCGTCGAGATCCTCGCCGTCTCGGTGGACGAGGAGAGTAACTCAGGCGCTGTGCGAGACTTCGCCGACGGCCTAGGCCTGGACTACCAAGTGTTGCTCACCGATTCCCAGACGGCGGAAGCCTACAGCATTCTCAACGAGCGCCTCTTTGACCGGCGGCGAGCCCTTGCGATCCCAACAAGCTTCTTGGTCGACAAGGCCGGCCGGATCGTGAAGGTCTACCGTGGCGAAGTCGATGCGACCGCGATCCTGCGCGATGTCACGGATGGGAGCGGCGAGGCACTTCCATTCGCCGGGCACTGGGCGGCTTCGGGAGCAAGCAGGGACTTCGAGGAGCTCGGGGCGGCGTTCGCCGAGCGAGGCCTAGCCACGCCAGCGCGGAGGATGTTCGACGAGGCGCTGGCGCGAGGAGAGCGCACACCATTCGTCCTGAACAACCTGGCCGGAGCCTTGATTGCAGATGGCGAGAGCGAGTCTGGGGAGGCATTGCTTCGCGAGGCACTCGCCCTTGAGCCCGGCCTGGCTGACGCGAATGTCAACCTAGGGACCCTGCTCGCTGAACGCGGTGATACCGCCGAAGCCGAGAAACTCCTTGAACGAGCGTTGGCGACACAGCCGGAAGACGGCCAGGCACTTTCGGTCCTAGGATCCATCCGCTTCGCCCAAGGGCAACTGGAAGCTGCGGAGGGACTGTTCCGCAAAGCCGCTGAAGCGCGACCGGACGATCCGAGATTCCGGGAGAACGTTGGCGCGGTGCTTGCATCGCAAGGCCACTACGAAGCCGCTCTGCGGGAATACGAAAAAGCGCGGGAGCTTGGATCCGAAAGCAGTGCTCTCTATACAAACCTAGGCGTCCTGTACTTGCAGACCGGGCAAGCGGCAAGCGGCTTGGATGCGTTCCTGAAGGCGTCCGAAGCCGACCCTCAAGCACCCGGACCGCATCTCAACATAGCCCGCTACCGGTTGCAGTCCGGCGACATGGAGGAGGGAATGAGATCCATCGAGCGGGCCAAGCAGTTGGCACCCGGTCACCTCGGGGCTCTCTTGCTGGAAGTCCAGGCGCTTGCGACGCAGGGGCGGATCCAAGAGGCAAGAGAGGCTGCCCAAGAGGCACTCCGCCAGCATCCTGGCTCGGCCGAGGCGGCGGATTTGCTGGATGCGCTCCGCTGACGCCGTTCGGATCGCAACGGCGGCGTCGCCCCGTTACTCGACAGCAATTCACTGATTGCAAACGCCCACCGGGACGGAGGGCGGATACAGCAATCCCGGCATCTTCGCACTCGCCTTCAAGGACCCTGCGAACGCCCGCTGAGTCTCTCTTGAGGGGCCAAGTATGGGGGAACCCTATCAGCAAGCGTCTGCCACGTTGCATTTTGAATCGGATGCTCCATCCAGAATAGGGACTTTTCTATTGTATTGTCTGTTTATGATTTGGGTGGAATAATTATAGCTATGAAGGCCATCCAAGTTACTTTCGACGAAGACTTGCTTGAGTGGTTGGATCGGCAGTCGTCAGTTCAAAAGCGTGGTCGTTCGGCAGTCCTGCGCCAGGCTGCGGTCGAGTATTTGAGACGTCAAGAGGCTGCAGCAATCACTGCTCGCTATCAAGCAGGGTATGGTGGCGCTGCAAGCATCGACGACGAGTTGGAAGGATGGGCCTCCGAGGGAGCATGGCCGGAGAACACTTGACCATGCCCAGAAGGGGGGAGATCTGGTTATACCGGTTCAGGGCGGCTGACAAGCGGCGGCCGGTCGTCATCTTGACGCGCCCAGAGGTCCTTTCCCTTCTGCGGACAGCGATGGTGGCACCGATCACGTCCACGATTCGGGCGTTGCCGAGCGAAGTAACCGTTGGTGTTGCCGAAGGGCTCAAGCACGACTCGGCTATCAACCTGGATCACGTCCAGACGGTTGAACAACGGTACCTAGAGCGCTACGTCGGGTCTTTGTGCGACGCCAAGATGCGTCAAGTCTGTCGTGCGCTTGCCGTGGCCACGGGGTGCGCCTAGCGCGGTCGTGGCAGATGAGAATGACAACGGAATCGTTGACAACAGATTCGTTGACGACGATCTTGCAGCGATGGGGGCCCCCGAGACCGACGAAGAGCCTTGCTTTCCTGGCTGGCCGATTCCCCGCCCTAGGGCACGGCATCGAGGAAATCAAGCGGGATGCTGCTCGATATAGTCGGCCACTCCGTAGTCGTGATGCAACAGCACCTCTCGGTACCGGCAACCCAAAGCGAAATCACCGCCTGGCACACGCTCTGGAGCCCCCTTGTCTAGCCAGGTTCGGTACCGGGATTCCGTGCCAGGATCCTCAAGGGTGGCGTACAGCTCCGCGTACCGGAGCGCTTTTTCAGTGTTGAGCTTGCGCCATTGCCGGGTCTTGACCGCCTGTCGCAGGCCGAAATACTCCAGCTCCGCCCAGTCCCGCATCCGCTTGTCCCGCCAGTGCCGCCACGCACGCCGCAATCGCGGGAACTGATTCGGGCTATCCGCCAGCACTGTCCAAGCGCAGTCGGTCCCGCGAGCCCTCAATCCTGAAGCTAGAGGCTCGTGGCAGCCGAGGTGCTTTTCCATGCCGAGCGCTGTGGCGGAGCAATGCGCGTAGACGAACTCAACCTCGGGGCGGCCAGTTCCTGCCGCTCGTATCGGAAAGGCGCTGGGGAAGTGCCGGACCTTCCCGGCACTGTTCGGACGACCGGACGGCAGGTTGCGACCATCGACGCCCAGCGACCGAAAGTAGGCCACCTTCTCGGCCTCGTCGAGCAGCCAGCGATGGCCGTCACCGGATTCGATCAAATAATCCAGCGCAAGCAGCCGCTGCTTGACGTAACGCCGGCTCGCCAACGGCCTGCCAGCCCTGCCGGACCAGCCGATTGCCGCGAACACCTGGCGGCTATGGATGCAGTACAAGGATTTCCGCACGAGCGGCTTGGCATGCCCGAGTTGCTCGGCCATCGACAGGAACCGAGATTCCGACGACCCCGGTTTCCGGCCTCCCCACGCCCGGTACTGCCGGCGCAGGAAATAGCTTCCGAGCAGTGCCGACGCAGCCAGGAACGCGGCATCGTACTCGCTGTAGCCGAATCGCGCCAGTTCTCTGGAGCGCTCGCCCACACGGGCGCGGAACTCCGTTCCGGGTGTTCCATCCGCCAGCTTGTGCCGGAGTGGCTGCGCGTTGCTCCCGGTCATCGTGCGAGCTCTTGGACGTGACCGGGTTGGTCCAGAGACAGGCTTCCGTCCGGCGCCATGCTGTAGAGCCGAAATCCGGAAGCGGCCTTGGCGCGAAGCGCGCTGCCGCGGTAGTCCGGCGTAGTCACTTCCACGTCGACCGCGGCGCCGCCGGAAGCTCCGCCACCATTTCCAGGCTCGCGATACTCAATTCGGACGTCAGGAAAGGCGAGGCGACCTCCATGCTCGGCCAGGCCCAGTGCGGCGGCCGCCGCTGAGCGCGCATTTCCCATTCCATCGCCCTCCCGCCTGGCGCGGGCGAAATACCGCGATGCCAGTCTCTGTAGATCCGCTTCCGTCCGGACCCGCAGGATTCGGCTGCCCCGGGCCATGATCGACTGGATTTCGAGACAGGCCGCCCGGTAGACGGAGGTGTCGTGAAGGACTTGCGCCTCGCATGCCGGACCCGTCCGATAGGCCTGGGCCCCGTCGTCATCGGCGTGCCGCGGGTCCACGTGTCTCGTCAGGACACGCTTGCCGCTCCGGGTCAGCGATGCGGTTTCGATCCGAACACGGCCCCGTTGAAATCGCTCGATCCTGAGCAATCCCCTGCTCTCAAGGTTCCGCAACGCACTACGGGCGCGCCGCCTGGAGGAGAACGAATCGGCGAGATCATCACATCTCACCACTTGAAAGATCCCGACGGTTCGGAGAGCCTCGACACTGTCGGCCGCCAAGCGGTGGCGCCCCCACACGGCGACTCCGCGGCCTGCTCGGTCACGATGCCCGGCTGGCACGTCGCAGAGGATTTCAGTTGCGCGTTCGCGGGAACCGACCTGCCCGTCCGCGGGCCTGGATTCGCACTCTCTCCCCCGGTCCGCGGGACTACGGCCTGGTGGCCCGAGGGCTTGCTCACACTCCGGCTTGCCTGCCGAACTTGCCGGCTGCTTCCTTCTATCGTCGTGCCACCGAGCGCTCACGCATCCCCCTCTCTCTGGTCGTGCAGCCGTTCTGCCAGCTCACTGTCGAAGGTCGAGCCGCTACGCACCTCGTCTTAGAGACGTCGCAGCTTGCGCCCGGCGTCTCCGAGCCCCAGGCGGCGGCAGAGGCCATACAGAAGCGCGAACACCTCGAACCCGGCAGCCAAGCAGTAGGCGGCAATCACCGTGCCGAATTGGTCGGTCAGAGCGTCCCGGAACGGAGCCAGATAGCTGAACACCTCCAGCGCCAGCCATGCGACCGAGCCGCAAATCGAAATCGTCAATCCCAGAGCTACCCGCGCCATCACGCATCCCGCCGAGCAGTGAAAACACGGCTCGCATGAAGAAAAAATATCTAATTATAGATATTAAGTCAAGCAAACTGCTGCTCACTGGTGTAATATTATCTATATGATGATCTTTCTTGCTCGCTGTCGGATCGACTTCCGCCACCCGTCGACCCCGCTCCCGCTGAAATCCCCGCCCGGGCCCCGCGGTAGCTCTCGGGTAGGAGTGCATTCTGTACGAGCTTTGGCCGGGCCCGGCAGGCGGTGCGCACGATGACGCAGTTCCTCGCGTGCACAGCGGCATTGGTCGGAGCCGGCCTTTGGCGCTGGCTGGACCCCTGGAGCCCGGAAAATCCGTTCCTCGCGTTGATCGCGTCCCGCTCGCCGATCGCCTACGAGGTGCTGTGGTGGGTCCATGTGAGTTGCTGGACCGTTGCCCCGTACTGCGCGGTGCGCATGACTGTCGTGATCGGCGGACTGCTGTTCGAGCGGCTGCCAAGGAAACGAAAGCGGCTTGGACTGCCTCCATGGCCCGCAAGCGACGACCCGCAGGTTGTGATCGGCGAGATGCACCGGCGCACGCAGCCCGGTCCCTCGGAGCGGCCCGGCTGGCTGGCGGTCCCGCGCAGGGGATTGCACGCGGGCACAGCAGTATTCGGGGCGGTCGGATCTGGCAAGACATCCTGCTGCATGTACCCCTTCGCCGAGCAGATCCTCGGCTGGCACGCGGACAAGCCGGAGTTGCGACCCGGTGGCTTGGTCCTGGAGGTCAAGGGCGACTTCTGCCACCAAGTTCGAGCAATCCTCGAGCAAGGCGGGCGCGGACGCGACTACGTTGAATTGGGCCTTGACGGGGACTGGTGCTACAACCCGCTGGAATCGGATCTCGACCCGTACTCGCTTGCCTACCAGATCGCCTCGCTGCTGAACCAGCTGTTCGGAAAGGGAAAGGAGCCGTTCTGGCAGCAGGCCTACACGAACCTGGTCAAGTTCGTGATCTTGCTGCACCGCGTGGCGGACGACTATGTCACGCTCCAAGACGTTTACCGGGCGGCGCTGGACGAGAGTGTCCTGGAGTCAAAGATCAACGCTGCCCGAGCGGCCTTGAGCTACTTTCCGGAGGTGCGCATGGCGATGGAGGATTACGCCCGAAGCGTGCCGAACCTACCTCTCCGGACCTGGCAGCTCGACGAGTTGTCCGGCGAAATGACTGTCTTTGCAGACCAAGAGCTGGTCGACGCACTCACCAAGGATGGCGCGGTGCACTCGCTGCGGGAGCCGGAACCGGTCGGCGAGGCGCAGCGCCAGCTGGCCACGATCGTCACCTGGCACCGCCACGACTGGAAGCAGCTGGACTCCCGGCTGCGCAGTTCGATCGTCGAGGGCGTGAGCGTGTTCCTTTCGCTATTCGACCAGCCCGAAGTGGCCGATGTCTTCTGCCCCCCGAAGGAGGCCTATCGGGAACGTCGCCCGTACTGCGGGCGCTGGGCGCTGCCCCCTTTGGAGGAAGCGCTCGAGGCCGGCACGGTCCTGGCTCTGAACCTGCCGATCGGGGCCAACCCCGCACTGGGTCGGGCGATCGGCGTGATGCTCAAGCAGGACTTCCAGAGAGCGGTCCTGGCACGAATTCCACGCATGGCGGCCGAGCCTGACCGGCAGTGGCGAGACATCGCGTTCATCTGCGACGAGTACCAAGGCTTCGCGACGGTCGGCGAGAGCGATCCGGGTGGCGACGAGAAGTTCTTCAGCCTGTCGCGCCAGGCGCAGTTGGTGGCGCTGGTAGCGACACAGTCGATCAGTTCGTTGCGGTCGACCCTGCCAGGCGAGTCTTGGCGAACCCTGCTGCAGACATTCCGGACGCGGATCTTCCTGACGCTGGCGGACGAGGCATCTAGCAAGCTGGCATCGGAGGCGTGCGGCCAAGCCGAGCGGCTCAAGGAGCAGTACTCGATCTCGGAATCCTCGCAGTCGGGTGTCGGCCTGCTGAGCGGGCGGGCCGGGGGAGGCAAAGGCACTTACGGAGTGACCAAGTCTTACGCGCCGCGGATGGAAGCCGTGTTTCGCCCGGCGGCATTCGCGGAACTGCGCAACGCCCAGGCGATCGTCATGGCCTACGACGGTCGCAACCCGCTCCCGCCGACCTATTGCTACTTGAAGCCTTGGTATCTGCCAAAGGAGACAGCCTATTTCGAGGCGCTGGACAAGGGCCAGCTGTGAGCGGGGCCTCGGGGCAGTGCTTGACAGAATATCTATATATAGCTAATATTATCTTTAATATGCCTTTCCATCTCCGAGCCCTGATTGCTCGAGTCTGCCGACTCCACGGAAATCGTGCCTCGACCGTGAAAAGGGGCAAGTCGTGAGCCTGCTCAACCAGCCAGAATTCCGCCTGATCGCGCCGTTTCTGAAGCCCGTGCTGGGGCTGCTCGAAGACGAGTCGGTGACCGAGGTGATGATCAACCCGGACGCCGTTTTCGCCGAGCGCGGCGGTCGGCTGGAGGCCGTGCCGGGAGTGCGGGTGACAGCGATGCAGGTGCGCCAGGCGGCCCTGGCGATCGCCCGCGGCCTCGGAGACGACATCAGCGAAGAGCGGCCGCTGCTGGACGCTCGCCTGCCGGACGGATCGCGGATCGCGGCTGCCCTGCCCCCATGCAGCTTCGGCGGCCCGGCGATGACGATCCGCAAGTTTGGGCGCCGGCGGCTGTCGCTGGGTGACCTGGCGCGCACCGGAAGCGTGCCGCCGGCCGCGGAGGCGGCTGCGAGGGAGGCCGCGGAACGGCGCCGCAACATTCTCGTCAGCGGGGGCACGGGCACTGGCAAGACCACGCTGCTGGCCGCGGTCGCGGCCCTGGTGCCGCAGGACGAGCGGGTGATAGTGATCGAGGACACAGTCGAACTGCCGCTGGAGCATCCTAACGCCCTGCGCTTCGCTGCGCGACGGTCATCGGAGGGCGCGCCGGCTGTCACGGTACGAGACCTTGTGCGGGCCGCCCTGCGCCACCGGCCCGACAGGATCGTGGTGGGCGAGGTGCGCGGCGGGGAGGCCTGGGACCTAATCCAAGCGCTCAACACCGGCCACGGCGGATCGCTCACGACCCTCCACGCAAGTTCGGCATACAACGCATTGAAGCGCTGTGCCTCGTGCGTGCTGCAAGCCGGGACAGGGCTGCCGTACGAGGCAGTCCAGGACCTAATCGGCGACGTGATCGACCTGGTTCTCCACCTGGAGCGACACGGCGGCCGCCGATACGTGACAGAAGCGCTCTGGGTCGATGGTTTCGACTCGGCCGCGCGGCGCTGGGAATGTCGAGAAGTGCATGGCGGCTGGGTGCAAGGGGCCGCCGATTCCGAAGGGAGAAACAAGACATGAGACGAACGGATGGAACTGCGCGAGAAGTGCATGGCGGCTGGGTGCAAGGGGCCGCCGATTCCGAAGGGAGAAACAAGACATGAGACGAACGGATGGAACTGCGCGGGCTCCGGGCGGGCGCATTGCGCCCCTGCGACGGGCGCGGACGGCAGATGAAGTCGGGCAGGCGCTCAAGCCGGGCGTAATCGTGGAAACCGACTTGGCTACGGCCGAGATCTGCGGCGCTTGGCTGGACGAAGACGTCGACGCCGCAGAGGCGTTCGAAGCGGCCACGGATCCGGCGGACTTCGGGGAAGGGGCCGACGATGGCCCGCAGTAGCCCACGCTCCAAGGTCGAGGACTACTACAACCATGTGGCGGACGAGCTGATCAAGCAGATCGAGCGTGGCACCGCTCCATGGACCCAGGCATGGCAGCCCGGCGAGAAGGCGATGCCGAGCAACGTCAAGACCGGCAAGGCCTATCGCGGCGGCAATTCCGTGTGGCTGATGTCCGTGGCCGAGCGCCGGGGCTATTCCGACGAACGCTGGGGCACGTACAAGCAGGTTCATGACCTTAACGGCCAGGTGCGCCGGGGCGAGAAAGGGACGCGGGTCCTGTACTGGCACTTGGAGGACCGGCGGGTGGCCAGGGACAAGCGCGGTCTTCCGGTGCTGGATGGCAAAGGCAACCCAGTTTTCGAGACGCGGGCGCTGTCCGCGCCACGGGCGTACACATACACGGTCTTCAATGCCGAGCAGTGCGAGGGACTGCCGGAACGGCAGAGCCACAGGTCGTGGCAAGGACACGAAGGGGCCGAGCAACTGATCAAGCGGACCGGTGCCAGGATCGAGCACTCGGGAGAGGACCGAGCGTTCTACGACATCAAGGGCGACCGTATCGTGCTGCCGTACAAGGAACGCTTCGAGAACGCTCCGGGATACTACCAAGCGGCGCTGCACGAGCTGGGACACTGGACAGGGCACGCAAGCCGGCTGAACCGGGCGACGCTGCGCGAAGGCATCGTGGAAGGCCCGTATTCAAAACAGTACGCGCGCGAGGAACTGCGGGCCGAGATCAGTTCGATGATGACCGGGGATCGGCTAAGTCTCGGGCACGACCCCTCGCGAAACGCGTCGTACGTGAATCACTGGATCAAGGCGTTACGGGACGATTCGAGGGAGATTTACAGGGCGAGTCGCGACGCGCAGGACATCAGCGACTACTTGATGGAACCCGAACGCGACCGGGTCGCGGAGCGCGATGCGCGGATGGCCGCGATCGAGCGAGAAGGACACCGCTCCGAGCGCTCGAACGATCCCGGCCGTGAGACATCACCGACGGAGCGCACGGCCACCGAACCTTCCCGGCGCGAACCCGTCAAGCTACCGTGGCCCAACCGAGGGATGGAACGGGGCCGGCCTACCGGCCCGGCCCGGTAACGGGAAAGCGGGGCGAAGCGCGACTACGCCAGGAGTGCATGTTCGCGAGTTCTTGACACGTCCACGACAACCACCGAGACCTTGCGTCTTTGATCTTCCGCCAGCGACTCAACGAGCAGATCGCGCATTTCCGCTGGACTTGAAGGCTTTGGCCCGGTCAGTGGCGGTTGAAGAAGCTCCCTGCCAAGCCAAAGCACAACATAGATTCCACACCCATCGCATTCCGGATCTTGTGTGTATTTCGGGATCAGCTGGGACTGGATTGAACTCCATACTCTACGGTGGTCGCTCTTCTTGATTTCGATCGGAACACCGTAGTCAGAAAAAGCTACGCGAATGTCACCACGCTTGCGATCCAGATAGTTTGGCTCCGGCTGGCAATCGATGCATAGGTTGGACAGGCGGCTTCGAAGGTCGGACAGCAATGCGTCTCGACAGTCATTCTCATGGTGTGGGCGCCACTCGTCCACATTCCCGTCTCGAATCCAGTACTGCTTCCAGTCGGAGGTGTTCCCGTCCCGGATGTTGTCAGCGAGTTCCACGAGGGCGTCGGCAGTCAGAGCAGCGAGATCAGCCGGGTTTGCAGGCTCACGCCCGTCGAGCACCCGGCAAACCGCATCAGCCGAGCAATAGGAGAACTCCGCCTCCCGGCGCATCGCTCGTTGCTGGTCCGCCGCGCGACCGAGGGGGAACCACCAAGGCTTGAGGGAGTCGTCAGTGCGGGTACGCTCCAGCGCCTCCGTCGCGGCTCGCGAAGTACAGCGACTCAATCTCTCGATCAGCTCTGTCATGACATGGTCGATGCTCGGTCCCCAAGGCACACATTGGCCGTTCACGACTGCAGAAGAATACGAGTCGGGGCCGTAACAGGATCCGACCATCCTGATGACCAGCTCAAGGTCGGGTGCATCCAGGCGCCCGAACAGGCTGGTTTGAGACTGATCACGAACGGATTGCCCGAGGAACTCCGCCATGGACCGAATCCGACGCTGGCTCGTACTCACAGTGTCCTGGACTGCCGCCCTATGGGCTTGCGGAGCCGCCAGGAACGCAGCAGTCTGCCAATAGACCCTCTGGGCGACTGCCATTGACCGGCTCCGCAGCTTGTTCTCAACCACCGCATTGAATTCCTTTTCGGCACAGTGCCGGCGTGCTAGTGCCAGCAAGATTGCCAGAGACTCCAACTGGGGAGTGCCAGCGCGTGCAGGAATCATCCTGAGTGTATCCACGATCGCCGTGGGAGCAATCGTGGAACGATCGGGTTCGGAATCCAGGCTGGTGACATGCGCCAGCAAACTCGTCCCGCTCCGCAGTTGCGACCGGGCGTTACGGACGAACTCGCGAGTAACAACGGCCGGCTCGTCGCGAGCCAGGCGCGTGTACCAAGCCGGAGCGGACTGGCAGTCCACCACCGCCGAGTCGTTCCGCCACGGATCCGGATTCATCCGAGGCACCCCAAAGTGCAGTGTCAGAGCCAGACGCTTGCAAACGCCACCGGTTGGAGAGAATCGCACAGGCCCGTCGAGTCCAATTTCTTCGATGCCCGCCAAGAACGGCAGGGCCAAGTGGTGGATTTGGCCCTTGTCAAACATGCGGGCGAACTCGTCGACACTCGGCAGGTCCTGGCGAAAGACCGCGTTCCGAAGTCCGAGACGAGCCGCTTCGATGAGCTCCCTGTCATCGAGTAGGGAGACCCGGAGCCGCATGTCAGGGAGCCCCGCCGGATTCTCGGGTCCCTCGCCAAAGTAGATGCGGGCTAAGCGAAACAAGGTCGCCGGATGACACCGATTCTTGCGAAGCGCGGACTCGTGCGCCTTGAATTCCTCGTATTGCGGCCGGGCCGAGGGATCCGCGGAAGGTTCCGGCGATCGCGGCCCTCGAAAGGGGTGTTGGTATTGATGCCGAAGAAATGCCGGCGCTTCGCGAAGCTGGGCAGGGGGTGGCAGAGCACCGGGTTGCTGAGCGGCGTGGGAACTGGCGGCATCACGAGAATTGCGTGCACGCTCCTGGAGCACAAGCGAAGCTTCGGGACTTCCGATGCAGGCAGCGGCAGACTGGCACATCTGGGCATAGTCGGATACAGTGTCGAGACCCAGACTATGTTCCATCCGTGACAGGCAGTTGCCAAAATCCGGTTGCTCCAGGCAGTGATCGACGCAGCATTGAAAGACTCCGCGAAGCAGGTCTCGTTGGGCGGCAAGCCACGAACGCACAAGGTCCTGATCGTTGCGGGGAATGCGCAGCTCCGGATGCGTGAAGATCTCCAACCATCCAAACAGGCGACGCGTCCCGACATCGCCGCCAGACGCCAGGATTGCCCGCGGAGCAATCGACGGGATGAAATTGAAGAATGGACTCTCACCAATCATGCCTCCGCCGAGGATCCGGGATACTTCCGCGAACCGTTCAGCAAGGCTGTCCATCAAGGTGGCCAGTTGAGACGCGGTCGACTTCTTGGCGATTGATCCATTCCAGAATGCCTGGTAGGTACCGATGAGATTCGGCTCTCTTGGCCACTGAAGGTGCTCCAGGATCCGATCCGGGCCGATCACTACAGGGTATAGATCGCGCAGCAAGAAACCTCGCAGTTCGTCGTCGTGGTCGGAGACTTCGCCTGAATCGATCCGGCGCAGGAGGCGCAACAGGATTTCCTGCCGATGACAATCGCTTGGCGGCAAACCCAAGAGGACCCGAAGCGCCTCGATTCGAACCCTGGGCCACCAAGTGCCATCCTCCACAACTCGTAGAACCACTTCGGACAGTTCTGATACCGGCCTGCCGTGCTTGAGCACGGCAAGCAAGAAGAACGCGTGGACTTGGTGAGAATCTGTTCGGGACGGGCAGCCCAGATTCCGTGCATAGTACTCCGCCATATCCGCCGAAGCGAGCCTTCCGAAACGAGGGTCGTCGTACTGCACGTTCGTAATGAACCAAGGATTGTCCTTGCTCTTCGTGCTGATCGATTCGAGGACATGAATCTTGTCGTCAACGGAGAACGTGGCAACATCACCATGCAGTATTGCGCCGATAGGGTCCGCCGAGGCCAGCTGTCGGCGATACCTCGGGGAGTGTGCGGCCATCCACGCCGCAACACTGCGGAACTGCGGGAGAATGACGCCGTCGTATCCGGTCATCAGCGAGAGAATGCGACCAATCGGCAATCCTCCGTTCGCTTGGCTCGCGAGGAACCGGCCAGCCAGGAACTCCGCAATTGCTTCATGGAAGGCAATGTATTGGCCCGATTCCCCTCGCTTGAACAATCCGCTATGGAGCACCATGTCTGCGATACGCGGGTCTTGCACCTGGGCATCGCTAATACTGGTGCACGATTCCCTACCATTCGGGGAGCCTCGATACCCCTCGGTGCCAGTAAGGGTCTTGATGGCAAACAGCCGACCTGCAGCATGCAGTTTCTGATCGTCACTGAAGTGCAACCGGGTACTTAGTTGATGTTCCTCGTTGTGCTCTGTGAGGAGCATTCTTGAAGCTCGAAGATAGGTCTCGGCGCGGGTGCGAGGCCAGTCGCGTTTCGCGACGACCTTGGCAAGAAGCTGGAGCGTCAGTGGATTCCGTAGCAGCTCCCCCAGTCCGTGATTTTCGGCCGTCTCGACAAGCTCCTGCGGAGCGGCCATCAGGTTCGACCGGCGAAGGAGCTCCATCACATCGCGATCCGCCAAGGGATTGAGGTGGAGAATCTTCAGAGTTCCATCTGGAGAAACCTCACTTAAGTGGCGTTGGTCGTTGAGGCCCAACCAGTCCACGGACCGACAAGAGATTCTGAACCAGGGTCGGCCAAGCTGGCCGAGCTTCGATCGGATTTCGTCCAACGGTGTGCGCCGATCCGGCGACCCGGCTCGGCGCTCGTCTAGCGCGTCGATGAAGAGGGTCTTGTTCCGCCACTCGGGGCGAGCTGCAAGTGCGATGAAGTCCCTAGCGGTAACGTAGTGCCCGTTCGCGGTCTTCTGCGCGGCTCGCTTGAACTCGGTCGACTTCCCTGCCCCGGACTCCCCAAGAAGAACGAACGCCCTGCAGTCCTCGTAGTTTTCGATCGAGTGCTCGACACAATCGTCTCCAGGCTGGCCCTCAGTGGCCTCCACGACAGTTCGGCTGACCAAGGGCAAGGGGATCATGGGGAGTCAAACCAGTGCCCAGCGGGTGTCGATAGCATTTCCGACACCGGAACGCCATTCTCACCAACGATGATCGAGCGTAGCGGGGAGAACCGTCGTTCGAACTCTCTGAGACCACTGACCCGATTGGGTCGCGATCCGCTCTTGACCTCAATTGCAACTAGCGCGGACCCGCGCTTCAAGACGAAGTCGACTTCGTACGGTGTGTCGCGCCAGTAGCACACGCTGATGTCGCGTGTCGCAGTGTTCACTAGATGCGCACCTACGGCGCTTTCCACGAGTCGGCCCCAGTGACTCCTGTCCGCACAGGCTGCCGCGAAGTCGTATCCGCTGAACGCCGCAATGATCGCGGTGTTGAGGACGTTGAGCTTTGGGCTGGACGCCATTTGCCTCTGGCTGCTCGCCGCGAACTTGTCCAAGCCGCAGATGAGGCCCGCGCTTGCTAGTAACTGGAGGTAACGGGCGAGCGTGGTTGCGTTACCGGCATCGTGGAGCTGCCCGAGCATCTTGTTGTACGAGAGAATCTGTCCGGAAAACGCCGCGCCAAGGCGCAACAAGCGCTTGAGGAGCGCGGGCTTGTGGATTCTCTGCATTGCAAGGACATCGCGCTCTACAGTCGGTTCCAGTATGGATGTCTCAACATAGTGACACCAACGCCCATGGTCGGGCAGCAGGTTCGCAGGTCCCGGATAACCTCCGAAGTAGATGTAGCTTTCTATATCGAAATCGAACGCCGCGGACATCTCCGCAAACGACCAATGAGTGATGGGAATGGTTTCGAACCTGCCCATCAAGCTCTCGGTGAGCCCGCCTTGCATCAGTAAAGGGGCAGACCCTAGGACGACAACGCGAAGCGGGCAACCAGTACGTCGGTCTGCGTCCCACAGGCCCTTGACCGTTGCCGACCAATTGGGGATCTGTTGGATCTCGTCGAAGGCAAGTACGAGTCCATGGGGGAATCGACGCGCTTCTCGACGCGCCCGCTCCCAGGTCTGAACAAGCCAAGACCTGTCTCTCGGCACCGTCGAAAAGCATGTTTCCTCCGGATAGCCTGTCAGGTTGGTGATCTCGGGGTTCTCGAACCCGTCCACGGCAAAGTAGATGCTCGGCAGATGCGATTGATGCAATGCTTGGCGGACTAGTGTGGTCTTTCCGGACTGGCGTGGTCCCGACACGACAATAAGCCACCTCGGGTCTTCGTGCATCCGAGTCAGAAGTGTCTCTAGCGCGTCGCGGTGGAACTCCGCCATACCATTAGATTACTATATTGAATGATTTTGTTCAATATAGTAATTCAAGATGGGAATCGATTACACAACAAGTCACTCGATCAGGACTACCCGCTTGCCCGCACCAGGCACGAAGGGCCGGAAGATGCTGGATTTCTGCGGGCGCAGCGGGCCGGAATCTATTGGCCAACCACGTGCAAGACGAGAGTCCGACGGTGAGGATGGCGGCGGTGTTCGAACAGGTAGATTCCCTGCCAAGTCCCGAGCGCGGGCTTGTGATCGACGACAGGTACCGCCAAGTGCGTCTGAGTCAATGCCGTCCGAATATGAGCCGGCATGTCATCCGGCCCTTCCATCGTGTGTTGGTATAGGCGATTGTCTTCGGGCACCAGCCGGGCGAAGAAGCTCTCAAGGTCATGCACGACATCCGGGTCCGCGTTCTCTTGAATCGTCAAGGACGCTGACGTGTGGCGGATATATACGGTCAGCATGCCGGTTTCGATGCCAAGCCCGGATACCCAGTCAAGAATCGGGCGGGTAACTTCGGACAAGCCCTTGCCCCTGGTCTCAACATGCAATTGCCGAACGAACTGCTTCATCTCAGGCACTTCCTCAGTGTCTCTCGAACGGCAGCGGGAACCAGCCGAGCCCCGCCGCATTGGTTTCCAAGGCGCCGCCTGTTAACTGCTCAGCCATTGCTTGCCGACAGCGCGTTCTCGAAGTCTGCGATCAGATCGTCGACGTCCTCGATCCCGATCGAGAGGCGCAGCAGGGTCGGGTCCACGACGCTATGGGGACCTTCGACAGATCTGCGATGCTCGATCAGGCTCTCGACGCCGCCTAGCGAGGTCGCTGGCAGGAACACTTGGGTGTTGGCTGCGACCCTCTTAGCCGTCTCGGCATCTCCCGCGACACAGACCGACACCATCGCGCCAAAGCCTCCCTTCATTTGTTTCCGGGCAATCTCGTGATTGGGATGATCCGGCAACCCTGGATAGTGCACCCGGGTGATCCCAGGGTGGCCCTGAATTCGCTGGGCGAAGCACATTGCGTTCTCGCAGGCTGCGTCGAAACGCAGCGCGAACGTCCTAAGACCGCGCAGCGCTAGCCAACTAGAGAACGGATCCAGAATCGCGCCTGTAAGCGTGCGGATTTCCTGTAATTCTGACCAGCGCTCGTCGTCGGCACGGGCGATCAGGGCACCGCCAAGCATATCGCTATGCCCGTTAACGTACTTGGTAATGGAATGGAAAACGATGTCGGCACCGTGATCCAGTGCGCGTGTTGTCAGGGCCGGAGCCAATGTGCCGTCGACGACCAAAATCGCACCTGAGTGGTGCGCCGCCTCGGCAATTCTTTCAATGTCCAAGACCGTCAGGGTCGGATTGATCGGTGTTTCGATCCAGACGAGAGCAGTTTCTCCTGGCACGATACCCCTGCCCACCGCCATTGGGTCCGTCTGGTCGAACAGGGTCAGGGCGATTCGACCCTTCGACTTCAACCGGCGCAGCCAGCTCTGACCACCGTGGTACATGACACGTGGTGCGAGCACATGGCTGCCGTGAGGCACTGTTTCAAGCAAGCAATGCATCGCCGCAAGCCCCGCGCCGAACACTAGGGCATCTGAACCGCCCTCCAATTCCGCCAGCAGTTTCTCGAGGATGTTCTGCGACGGATGACCTTCACGCGAGTAGGCGTACGGTCCGATCTGGTCGTAGTTTCGGTCACGGGCGAACGTGGTTGAGAGGTGGATTGGGGGCGCGACCGCGCCGGTGGCGTCGTCGAGATAGTGCCCAAGCTGGGCCAGAAGTGTCCGCGGGTTTCTAGGCGTTCCCATAGATCAGGCTCGGACCCGCGCGAGGTAGCCAAGAAACGCCATCACCTAGCAGATGCCGATCTTGATCTTCGCATCTCGCTCGACCTCTGCGCTGCGTGATGCCATGGCATCCAATCGCGCCTAGCGGGACGAAAGCGGACTTACGGTCGTGGCGGCCTGCCGTGGCGAGGATCGCTGCGGGTGTGACTTGGATCCGCTGGGCGTCAGGATTCGTCGTGAATTGCAGTTTGGCCGGCCATCGGGGCGAATTCAACGAGGTCAGGCCGCAGACCCACACCGTAAGTCGCGATCGCTCCCATGCTCCTGTAGACTTCCCAGACAACTCCCCCCGGATCCTGCGCCCAGTGCTTGTCGGACGTTGAATAGCAGCAATTCGCTCCCTTTTCGTCGATCGTCGCAACCCTCGCCGCATCCAACCGAGTCTTTTGCGCGGCAAGCGACCGGTCTGATGGTTCCTGGAATCCGAGATGGTCTATCCCGGAACGCCCAGTCGTAGCGAGGGAAACAGCGAATGTCAGTGGAGGGTCCTCGAGAATCCATTTCAGGTAGTCAGGTTTGCTGACCAGAGCCTCCTGGCCGAACATAGCGGTGTAGAATCCACGGGCCTCGGCCAGGTCTTCGACCTTCACGTGGACATGGAATCGTCTCATAGGGTCTCCTCGTTGCTCGCCGGGCTGTGCGCTGTCCTGCTCCGACCCGCTGCTGCGCCACACGGGTCTGCCGCGTTCCTCAGGCTACAGCTCTGCCTTGGACTTGATTCCAACCCGCGACTACGCAGTTGGCGCACCCCTATGATTACAGGCATGGAGCCCGTGGGGGATCCCGTAGCACGCTACCTGCATACGTTCAATCAAATCCGGGCGCAAAAACACTGGTCCCAGGGCGTCGCCACCTTTCGCTTCGTGGCCCTGACTCTCGGCGCGGCCGGCCCGACGATCAACTATGACCGCTTGGAACTGGCGGCAGCACGACTTCGGGAAGGGACTCCCTGGTGGGCGAGCCCGCTTCAGTCCGAGATCCGTTACGTCGTGGCGGCAATGCTTCTACGGAGGCAACTCGATCCCGCTGACGTGCGGCGGCGGATAACCGAGACACTCGACGCGTTCAGGGAGCACAAGATGCCAAGACTCGGGCTCGGTCCAACGCTGGCCGCGCTGCTGCTTGCCCTTCACAGTCATGGGCGCCCTACACCGGAACAGGATCTCCTTCGGCTTGGACTAATCTACAGACGCTGGCGGAAGGATCACTTCTGGCTGACCGATGCGAACGACCTGCCAGCCGCAGCGAATCCGTCGGAACCCTGACCGCCAACATCGAACGTGTCTATGACAATCTTCGCGACGCCGGATTCCGTAGGAGCAACCCCTTGCAACTGGTATCCCACTTGCCGGGTGTTGACCCCCGGGGAACGGATGCGGGCGTATCCCGGTTCTGCTCCGTGGCAGAGCGCCTGAAGAGCGCTGGCGAACGCATCTGGCCAAGCCCTTACGACGAGATGGCGATTCTGGCCCTCACTCAAGGGGCTCCGCACGCTACGGTGGACCGTGTGCTCCGGTACCGCGAACGTCTGCGACAAGCCAAGCCACGCCCGTCGAACGAGGTCGCGCTCTCGCTGGCTGCTGGGATTGAACTGGCCGAGGACACCGCGCGCGCAGCCAAGGAGGGCGTCGGGGACATGGCCGCGCTCCAGGCCATCCAATCGGTTCTCGATGCGCAACAGGAGGCGATGGTTGCGGTTGTCTCAGCGAGCACTGCCGCCGCCGTCTCGTCCAGCTGACCGCGCGCTGCAACGCGATGCCGACATAGCTCAAGCCGTCAGGGCAACCGGCAGTCGAGCAGAACGAGGCATTGCTGACGTTCCTGGCACACCGAGCGGAGTAGTGGCGGCCCCTGCAACCACAAATGCACGGCATCCGGGGGTGTTCGCAAGTCTCAGGGGGAATCCTTAATTCATTGATGATATTATAGTTATAGGATCTTTTGGTAAGGTGCGGTTTCGGGCGTTCCCCCCATGAAAGTAATAACTGAAGGCATAACCTCATAGGGAACACGAACCGCGAAACGGCTCTCGGCGACATTCGTCAAGACGGTGACCCGACCCGGACGTTACGGCGACGGACGAGGCAGCCACGGGCTCTCGCTGCTTGTGAAGCCGATGAAGTTCGGAGGGTATTCGAGGACCTGGAGCCAACGGCTTCGGATCAACGGCAAGCCTACAAGCATCGGTCTAGGCTCGTACCCGATCGTCACGCTGACGGAGGCTCGCCAGGCCGCTCTGGAGAATCGCCGCGCCGTTGCGAGGGGACATGACCCACGCAACTCCATCCCGACGCTCGCAGAGGCGAGCGAGAGGGTGCTGGCGATCCACGCCGCCAATTGGAGAGACAGCGGTCGCTCGGAGAAAATTTGGCGGGCCCGTATGCGCGACTACGTGCTTCCGCAATTGGGGCGCAAGCGTGTCGACCTGATCACTTCGTCCGATGTGCTGAGTGTGCTGCTGCCGCATTGGGCAACCAAGCGCGAGACAATGGGGAGGCTACGAGATGGTGGACAGGTAGAGGTGCAGCAGGTGCGGTAGCTCCAGGGAGCGCGGCCGGAGTGGCGCTTGCCAGCGGAGATGTTGTTGCCGGGGCAGACGCTGGCCCAGGCGCCGAGATGGGCCGCGTCGGGGCCGTCCTGCGCCGGCGTAGGGCCGATCTCGGCCAGCAAGGCACAGGCGTTGGGCCAGTCGATGCCCGGGATGGTCTGGAGCAGGTCCAACTGGGCCTGCCAGGGGGCAACCGCCGCGGCGATTCGACGGTCCTGGTCGGCGACGAGCGCGCTGGCGTCGTCACAGGCCTGCAGATGGCCGCGCAGTTGGCACAGCAACTCGGCGTCCAGCGTGGCGGCGAGCGTCTCGGCCAAAGGCTCGAGCTTGCGTCGCAGGTGGCCGGTCAGGCTGGCGAGGATCGTGTCCGGGGACTGTTGCGCCACCAAGCCATCGAGGATGCGTCGCCCGTTGAGACCGAAGATGTCTCCGACTAGGGTTTCATGCCGTAGGGGTGAGACGATCGCCGCTCATGAGCGTTTCCTTAGTCGCAATCTATTCGTATTCGCGGGCAAGTCAGGCAGCCACGGACAGCCGCTTGCGGGCTTGCGCCAGATCGTACCGGGCCTGACGCCATAGCCACGATTCCGCACTGCCCCAGCCCACGGACTCCAGCCGCACGGCCATTTCCGGCGAGATTGCGCAATGGCCGTGAATGACGCGGGACAGCGTCTTGCGATCCACGCCTAGGCGCTCGGCCGCCGCGCTCACGTTCGCCGCGCCTCCATGCTCCGCCGCGTCCGGCCCGATGCAGGCGTCCGCGATGGCACCGCCTGGATGCTGCGGGTTCAGCCGCTGCCACGCATCGCCTCTCGCTTCAATCTCAGCCATGATGTCCTCCCGTCAGTGGTGGTAGTTCTCGTAGCGGACGGCCCGCACGTCCTCGCCGTCCATGCGGAACGTCACGCGCCAGCCGTGCGATACCCGGACGCTCCAGTCGCCTGCCCGCTTGCCATGCAGGCGATGCAGCCGGTATACCGGCGCTGACAGCGCCCGCAGCGGCTTTGGCCCGTCCAGCGCGTCCAGAATGTCCCGCAGCCGCCGCACGTGCTCCGGATTGATGCCCTGGGCATCGTTGCGATGGAATAACCGCTCAGCCGCGCCGCGCTTGAAGCTCCGTATCGCCACCAACCATAGTGTACCACGGCAAGGTACATTCCAACAAGCCGGAAGGCCCCGTGCAAGCGGCTCAGGCCGACCGTCAGGCCACTGGCAGACCATGGGCCGATCTCGACGCATTGCCCGCAGTGCTCGCCTACCGAGCGCATACCGCGCCGCCTGCACGGGTACCCCTGAGAGAGTAGCCCGGAACAGGGTCATTGTGAGGGGTGGGCCCTACTTCCGATGGTTCCGCAACACTGCCAGCGACGAAGCACCGCTGAGCGCCTAGTCACTGGACGAAGGCACGCCCGCGCCCGCAGCGCCGCCAGTTGCCGCGCGTACCGCTCCCCGCCCACGATCGCCCGCACGATCGGCAGGCTGATCTGGCCGGTCAGATCGCTCACGGCCCGGTGCACCTGCACGTTCATCTGGTTCAGCTCCTGGCGACGCAATGTCGCCATGCATCGCGCCATTGAAACCCGACGACGACTGAGAATCCAGAACCGCGAATCGGACAAGCCGGCCGAGAAGAGACTTCGCCATCTGCCAGCCACTGCGACAATAGCGGAGACGTAGTGGACGGTCGACCTGCCAAGGCGCTCTTTCGGTTTTTCTCGCTTCGTTTCGACCGCAGCAATGAAAGGGACCAGCCAGCAACTCGCCACAGCGGTTGAGGCATACTTCACGGATCTTCGGCGCGTGCTCGCCTCTGGCGGCGCGACTGGCGAACGGTCGAGCTATGGGCCCCTAGGCCAACCTGTTCAACTCCGTTGGCAAGGTGCTCAGTCCGAAGGTTTTCTGCGTTGCCGAACTAGCCGACCAGGGCGCGGGCCATCCCGATTTTGGCCTCTACACCGCGAAGCAGACCGCGTCGTAGCCAAGTCCCCGAACGCGGGGTCATCGAAGTGAAGGGCCTTGATGATGATGCCTGGCTGCCGCGCAGGGGGATCAGGTCAGGCGCTACTGGAAACGGTATCGGATGGTGCTCGTGACGAATCTGCGGGACTTCGTTCTGATAGGGGAGGACGAATCGGGCCGCCCGGTCAAGCTGGAGACCCTCCGCTTGGTGGTCAGCGCCGGTGAATTCCGGGCCAAGCTGGAGAGACCGCGCGCCTTTCAGCGCGAGTCGGGCAAACGCCAGAATGTCCCTCGCGGCAGGAGAGCCTATAGCGCTGCAGAGCTGGCAGACATGCTCATCGGGCGGAAGAACATCACATTCAGGGCACCGACCGGCTGGCTGCCGCACATGGTGCATACGGTCTTTCCCCAGCTTGTCTTCCTGCCTCCGCTCTACCGTTCCCTGGCGGAGCACCTGCTTCGGGTCACTGCCCTGGCGGTGATCGGCATGGCTGCGTACTGCTTGCCATGGTTGCTGGGCTTCACAGGCGTCATCGAACCTGGCGGGGTGCTCTTTTCCCGCCGGGCCCGGCTTCGACTGATTGCAGCTCTCGCGGCGGCTCTGGCAACCCTACGCCTGAATCCGGCGAATGCCGCTGGCCGAGGGCGTTCCAAGAGCAGTCGGGTGTCCCTCTTGATGCTGCTCTTGCCGCTGCCGCTGATCGCCCCCGCCATCGTGCTTAAACCCGAAGCCAGCGGCACGAAGGATTCCTGTGCTTTCTACAGCTTTGCTGGCATCATGCGGATTCGCAGTTGCAGGGGAGGTTGCAAGTGGAAGCCAGAATCCTCCGCCGCCGGGAGGTCGAACGGCTCACTCTGTCGAGCAAGGCGAGCATCTATCGTCAGATGGAGGAAGTTTCGCTGTCGTCAGGACCGTCAATCCGGGTAGTACGTCTTGCCGGACGGGGAACGAACCGAGATCGAGTATGATTCGTGCCCTGCCATCTCAGGGAGGTTCATGCCCCGACCCCACTCCGAAATGACCGCGTATTCCCAGCCTCCTCTTCGGAAAACGTAGACGGACTGATCGAGTAGCCCCGTAATAGCGCTGATCGAGAAGAATCCCTTGGTGTCACTCGCCTCCGCCAATTGGCTGACCAACGGATCCGCCCCCCACACGCTGTCGGGGCTATGGAGATCGGCGGCCAGGTCGGCAAGGCTCGACACGCCCTCACCCCACAAGACGGCGGTTCCGGAAGCGCTTCCGAGGACCGGCCCCGAGTACACCAACTCCGGCTCGTCGCCGAGGCGCCCGAACATGTAAGTGAGGGAATCGCCCTCATCGCAAACGGAAACCGTCTTGCCGCTCGTTCGAGTCTGGAAGCTGGTCAAGACAGTCGCGCCGGAGCCGCACCAGCTGGCGTGTTGCTTGGCCGAGCCGTCGTCGCGGGAGGCTAACTCGCTGCCCTCACCGGCACTACCAGCGTCGGAGTATTCGGCATCTGCGGGTGTGCTTGGCGGCACCTCATGCGCCTCCGGTGGCTCCTCGCCCTCGCAGGCTAAAGTGCCGAGGACAAGCAAGACAGCGACTACAGACAGCAACCCAACGGCGCTCGAATCGCGTGCGAGAGCGGTCTTCATTTACGGCCTCTTCGGCTCTGGTCGATCTATCGCCTCATCAGGGAACGGCCGACGCTCACCGCCGTTGTTCCCGTCCATTCCGGGGCTAGACCGGCCAGCCACCCAGCCCTCAACATGCTACCCCAAGCGATGGGGGCCGCTCGGCTATCCGTACGGCTCCTCGAAGGTGCGAGTCCGAACGGATCCACGCGGCACGTGGGAATCAATCTGCAAACACGGATCCCAACGGTCGACCCCGACTTTGGGCGGGAGGGAATCAAACGGGACAGGCCGTGACTGCGGGACCACAGCCGCCGCCTCTCAACCCCTGCCCTAGTAGGACAGGTTCGGCGTTCACAATAAATCGGAACGGGTGTTCACGATAAATCGGAATCAGCGTTCACGATCGCCCGGAATCTGCAGCCGGACACGGGGGACGGATAACGGACCGGCTGTCGCGCAGATAGCGGGTGTTTTCGCCACCAAGTCCGCGGAAATCGAGCGATGCAAGCGCGGTCCACCCCTCAAGGATTGGCATTTGATCAAATCCAAAAGTGGTATGTCTGTAAGCGTTCGGGCGGGCCGTGGTGGGGAGTTGGCAAGGGCAGCAGTTCCTGCCGAGCGCTACCGAACAGAGGGATGCCGCGAGACGCGATAGAACCGCGCGAGGCCGGAATGGCGATGCTTCGATGCTGTTGCGGGCTCGGTCTCGCAGGCGGTGATGGCAAGCGCCTCCGCAGTACCCTTGTCGCATTCCAGAGGGGGCAGGCGTCGCTCAGTCCGGCGGTCAACGCGCCGATGCTGTAGCGTAGAAGCAATGGCGGAATGGGCAACAGCGGAGGTGCGGGCACTCGGTGTCCTGGTTGCTTTTCTCGCGCTGCTGGCAACGCTCGCGTACAGGTGGCTTGTCGGGCACCAGCGGGACTTCCAGATGCTCTTGGAGCGGATCGACAAGGAGGCTGAGAGAAGGGAGCGGGAAACCCGGGAAATCACCGCGCGCATTGACCGGGAAGCGGCCGAGCGCCAGCAGGGCTTCGACAAGGAGGCCGAGAAGCGGGAACGGGCGTTCCAGGCAGCCTTGGAGCGGAGTGACAGAGCTTTCGAAACGCTGACGGCCCGGGCCAACGAGCTTGCGAAGGAGTTGGCAGGCATCGCCCAGCGCACTGCGCGCAGCGAGGGAACGCTGGAGGCGATGACAGCAGGGGGGCCTCGCGCGGGATCGAAGTCGACGTCCGCTGCGGACGAGCCCCGCACGGTGGCCGCCCAGCAAGTTCCTGGCGAGCCGCCCGCGGAATGAACTAGCGTGCGCTCGCCAAGCTCCTGGTGGCAACGCCACTGGCGGCAGCGGCCGTCATCCCGATTCCGCCAAGTGACGGCTGGCCGGGCGCCAGCACATGTATCGGCCGCCGCCCTGCAAGCATCGATTGCCGTGGCCCTGTGCCACGAGTCCCCGTCCCTGATGCGTTCCGCGACTGTGCCTGCCCGCGCTCGCCCCAGCCTCCTGGCCGTTCCGACGGGACCCGCAGACCACGGCTCTCCCGAACGCTTACGTATGTCTAGTAGTAACGAACTTCTTGATTCCTGTCTAAGTCTAGTAATTTCAATACATTACAAGATCAGAGTGGTGGGCCCTGCAGACGACGAACCTGCTCGCATCGCCGTTCGCGACGGTCCCTCCGCGGCAGCACTTGAACGAGGGAGCCGGTTCGCGAGCCAAGGGACGGCTGCTGGCCTAAAGCTGCGTGAGACGGCGCGTCTGAGCGGTGCGCACCTGTAGCGTGTGGTGCGAACTCGCGTCAAATGGATCAATGGCCCCAAGAGTGCAGCCACACGGTGACTGGAGTTCGGAAGGATGCCACCTGATCAAGCCAAGAAGCGATTCGCGGCACCTGACGAGTTCTCGTCGGCGATCATCAACTTGCAATTCAATGCCGCAACTACGGAGGAAATGCGTCGAGAAAATGGACTTCGCCGTCGAGCACACCGGCCTCGACACCGACCGCCGCAGACTCCGGCGAAGCCATGAACGCTTCCGCCCTCTCCCGATCTTCGACCTCCAGCAGGAAGAACACTTCGTCTACCGCGTCAACCGAGCGCCACACCTTGAGGATCGTCAGACCGGCTGCGGTTCCCGCAGCAGCCTAGCCGTCAAATACACGCTTCCACCTGTCGACGTCCTTGACTCGGTTACGAACCAGCAACACCATGGTCCCTCTCTCACTGCGATGGGCACATTCGGCCCGGCCCCCACTCTAGCACCGCCCTGCTCCGAACAACTGCGGGCGGCACACCCTGCCGTCAGCCCCCGGCCGCACATCCGGCCAGTCACTCCGTCTGATACCGGGCGCCCCTATTGCGGTGCCGCCATTCGGCCCCTGATTAGTGGCTGTTCGCTGCGTATGAGGAGTTTCGGGGCCACTACACGCCGGCCCAGTGAAGCGCGCCTACTGAAGCGTGCACTGCACATGGACGTAGCCGTCGAAAACCCCGTATGAACGCGCTGGTCGCCTCGTTCTACACCGGCACGAACCTCTATTTCCACAACAGGTATCGGACGCCTTTCCACTACAGAGCGGGGGTATGCGACGGCGGCCGCCACGTACGCCAAGCGCTCAGCGGATCCACCCCCTAGCCCGCCCGCACGAAGGATTTGCAGTTTGCCGGCTTCCATCGCGCGCTGACCGCGAGCAGGGCCTCCATGCCGGCCATCCCTGCGCACAGAGCATGTCGTGCCGCGCGACGGGCGGCACTGCTGAGACGAGGGGATGGATTCCGAGAAGCTCCGGGGTCGAGGACAACATGGGAATGGCTGCAGATAGTCGTAACAGCTGGTGCCGCTCCGGCCAGGGCCGATGGGGACTTTGACCAGGCGGTTCGAACTCGCCTACGCTGGATTCATCGGGACAGCTGGAACGGAATGCCCCGGTCTAAATCAGGCCGCGATGGGGATAACTCTCGAAGGGCTTCGGGCGGCGGACGATCCACGATGATGAAACACCAAGAACCAATACTCCTGCTCGTGGCCGTCGGATTGCTGTGGACCGGCTGCGCGGGGCCCGAGGTCGAGATCTCAGGAGACCTCAAGCAATGGCACAAGGTTACGCTGACGATTGATGGCCCGGAAGCCTCCGAGGCGGACTCCCCCGAGGGCGTCAACCCTTTCACTGACTACGCGATGACCGTGCGCTTCGAGCACGAGTCGGGTTCGCCTTCCTATGCAGTCCCGGGCTACTTCGCCGCTGACGGCATGGCCGCCGAGACCAGCGCGACAGCCGGCAACAAATGGCGCGCGCACGTGTCCCCGGACAAGACGGGCGTCTGGAACTACGAAGTGTCGTTCTCGAACGGTCCTCGAGCGGCCGTCAACGGCGGCGGCGAGCCAATCGCTCCGTTCGACGGCGCAGAGGGACAGTTCACCGTGGCCGCGAGCGACAAGACCGTTCCTGACTTCCGGGCGCGCGGGCGGCTGGAGTACGTCGGAGAGCGCTACCTGAAATTCGCCGGTGACGGCACCCGCTTTCTCAAGGCCGGGCCTGATGCGCCGGAGACGTTCTTGGCGTACGAGGACTTTGACGGCACGTCGACCGAGAAGACCGAGCTGAAGACCTGGGCCCCGCATGCGGCGGACTGGCGGGATGGGGACCCCACCTGGCAGGAGGGCAATGGCAAGGGCATTATCGGCGCCCTCAACTACCTGGCTGACGAAGAGCTCAACGCGTTCTCGTTCCTGACTTACAACGTGCAGGGCGACGGTGACAACATCTGGCCGCACGCCGCGCGGCTCGACAAGCTGCACTTCGACATATCCAAGCTCGATCAATGGCAGATCGTCTTCGACCACGCCCAGAGCCGCGGCTTGTACCTGCACTTCAAGCTGCAGGAGAACGAGCTCGACGACCATCGCAGGGGGCGGCAGCGAGAGCCCGCGGAGATCGAGGCCGCTCTCGACGGCGGAGCACTCGGTGTGGAGCGGAAACTGTACCTGCGTGAGCTTGTTGCGCGATTCGGGTACGCCTTGGCTCTGAATTGGAACCTCGGCGAGGAGAACTCGCAAACGACGGAAGAACAGCTAGCAATGGCCGGCTACATTCACGACATCGACCCGTACGATCACTTGATCGTGGTACACACCTTTCCGCAGGACCAGGATGATGTCTACGCCGCGCTGCTGGGCGAGGAAGTGCTGACAGGCGTCTCGTTGCAGAACAGTTGGAAGGCCGCGCACCAACAGACGCTCAAGTGGGTGAGGGAGTCTGAGGCTGCAGGGCACACCTGGGTCGTAGCCAACGACGAACAGAACCCCGCCTCGCAAGGCGTGCCCCCCGATCCGGGGTACGAAGGCTTCGACGGCAAGGACGACGAGGGTAAGCCAGTCCACACTCTGCACGACGTCCGCAAATACACGCTGTGGGGCAACCTCATGGCCGGCGGCGCGGGAGTGGAGTACTACTTCGGATACCAATTGCCACAGAACGACTTGATCGCCGAGGACTATCGGAGCCGCGACCGGACGTGGGACTACTGCAGGTTTGCGCTGTCGTTCTTCCACGACCAGGACATCCCATTCTGGGAGATGAAGAACGCCGACGCTCTGGCCGGAAACGAAGAACACGACAACAGTCGCTACGCGTTCGCCAAGACCGACGACGTCTACGTGGTTTTCCTGCCTGAAGGGGGTACCGCGACACTGGATCTGAGCGAGGCCTCGGGGACTTTCCAGGTGCGATGGCTCGACCCGCGCAACGGCGGAGCCCTGCAAACAGGTTCGGTCGACACTGTGGCAGGCGGTGACCGCCGCAGCTTGGGTGAGGCTCCGTCAGACGCCAACGAAGACTGGGTTGTTCTGGTACGGAAGTAGAGCCCGCCTGCAAGCCGGCCAGCCAGGCAGGAGGTCAAACCGCAGCAACCGCTCTACGTTGGTCGTGACAGAGCTTGCGCGGGATCTCGTCGGATCGGCCCGTCCTTGAGATCGTCTGGCGGCCCTGACCCGGCATTTGCTCCGATCCGATGCTCCGCGGACCGTTGCCAGGCTATCGATCAGTCCCAAATGGATCGAACGCCTCCGGATCTAAGACCTTTCAGGAGGTCGGGCTGGATCTCCCTTAGGCCATCTAAGAAGCGCGTTCGACGCGAGGTTCGGCACTCTGACTTTCTCGAAGCTCCTTCAAGTGGCGTCGAATATCACGCGCAACTTCAACGACTTCGATCGCTACCCTAGGCTCGCGACCCAATTCTTGATCTAGTGCGGTCACTAGAGGTAGCAAGGCGTCTTTCGCCGGCGACAAGTTGATCAACTCAAGCACATCAGCGTTGCCCAGAGAGGCGGTATACCGAATGAGCCAGTCTATGCCTTTCGCGAGATCCGTGTCGCACTCCGGGAGCAACTGGAGGGCTGCGGCGATGTCTCGCTTTGCGGCAGGCTCTCCTCCGCAGTCGAGACTCCAGTAAGCACGTATGAACAATGCCCGCATCCGCTTTCGAAGTCCAGGCTTCGGAACTCGATTCAACACTTGAGTTGCTGTCTGCACGGCCCTATCGGGCTTTCCCGATGCCCCCTCGACCAACGCTCGATCGAGGAGCGCGGTTTCGACCACTTCCGATAGGTCGTCAGACTCGATCTCCAAACACCGCTCCACCACCAAGTCGAATGCGGCCACCGCTTCGCCCATGCGGCGTAGCGCCGACAGAATTGCTCCTTTCCTCAGTAGGCCGGTCGCAACGACGCATTGCCTCGCAAAGGTTGCTACCGGGCAGGGGTCGTTGCCTCACAATTTGTGTTACCCAAGGAGACACTATGTCGTCGGTCCGGACACAACGAGGAAGGAGCTATCTGCTTGCAGGGGCGCGCACTGCCACGCTTTCTTGAGACCGATTCCGCCAGGCTCCCGGAACACAAGCGGTAACATTTCTGTGAGGCAAGCGGGTAACATCCTCATTTGAGGCAACGCGGACACACGAACCCCGGCAGCTTGTACACCCGGTTCAGAATCGTGCGCAACTGCACCAGATCTCCCCTCCCTTCCCCGGACCCGCACTCCCCGCCCACCTCGGCGGAAGCCCTCGGTACCCGGATCAAACTACACTACCCCAGGACGCAAGACCCGATCCTCACCCACTGATTCTGCGCAGGAGGCACATTCTTTAGTGATTCGCTCGCAGGAAGCGACCGAGAAGGGTAGAGCTTGATCCGCGGGAAACCGGAGACCCGAAGCACGTGAAAGCTGCCCTGCTCGCGGATCATGCGCTTGCCGACAACTGTAACGTCAATGGTGGCGCAGCGGCTGATCGGACGGAAGCGCGGAAACCCGGGAGCCTGCCCTGACTTCATCCTGCGGAAAAACGACTTGAACGATTCGTCCAGGCGCTTGAGCATGCCGCGCTGCGGCCCCAATGCGAATTGCGCAAGCCCATGTTCGTTGGCTGCGCGTAACTTTGTCAGCCATTTGAACTGGTCATATAGACCAACCGATTCACCACGTTCACTGTAAGCCGTTTTGCGCTGTTCAAGAGCGCTGTTATAGAGCCAGTTGAGGGTCCGCAAGCGGCCATCCATGGCTGCGTAGCCAGAGGCGGACAACTTACAGCGAACTAGAATTGTGGTATGCGCGACCACTCATTCCAATATAGCGCTTAATGTTCGCCTATTATGCGACTAAGTGGGCACTTTCGTATATAATCCCCTAGATTTGCCGCAATAGCACGAAGCTGCTGGGCTGGGTGGACCATGCCCAAAACAGAAAGAGGAATGGCTCAACAAAGCGCCCCTCTGCTGGTGCATTTGGATTGAAGCTTGTATTGCTCAACCGATTCGTATCCCGAATCGGCTGCATCACTACTAACAACCACGAGGGAATCAGCCTCTCCGCGTCGCTTCGGACCGGTGAGGAGGCAGAGACTACCGATGCACACGATCTCCGCTCATGGCCTACGTAACGCTGATCGCATTCGGTCCGGCCGGTCGAATCAAAGGCTTGTGGACTTGCCGCGGAACAGTTTGGTCCGTCGTCGGTTTCGGAGACTTTGGAGACCCATGTGCCGCCAGGAAGAACGGCTAGGGCAACCCCAATCCGGAATCGCCTATTCCAGACGGATGACAGCTAGTTCGTGGTGACCCAGATCGGCGACGACCAGGCGACGTTGCCGTCGTTCTGTTCCACGCGGACGTAGTAGTAGTCCTCGCCAGCCTGCTTGCCAGCGTCTTCGTAGGTGAACGCAAAATCCTGTGGGAGCTTTTGACGGGTGTACAGGAATTCCTGGTTCTTGATGATGTCGATCTGGCGGATCGGTGCCGTGCCGAAGATCTTCACCTCCAGCCGGAAAGTGCCGTCGACACGGACGATGTCTCCCTGCAAGTGCTCCTTGCCGTCCGCCATGAGACGGTAGTCCAGAATGATGTTGTCCGTAGCGCCGTAGCTGTGCCGCAGCTTCATCGCGTCCAGCAAGCCTTCGCGGGTGAAGTCCTCGGCGATCGTGCAAGCGTACGAGTAGTGCGTCGAGAGGTGATCTGAAGCTGCCTGAACGCCAAGCTTATAGCCCTTGGCCCAGGCATTCCAGACATACCCGGCAGGTTGGAAGCCGCCTGCCTGAGTGGTAGGGCGTTCGCGATGCGCAGCCAGGGGCGCACCCTCGTACTCGGCGGAGACGCGGTCGCCTTGGAAGATCTCCACGAGCGGCTCGACCTCGGGGTCGTTGTCACGCCAGTCGGTGCCCATTCCTGTCGCCGACGTGTGCGAGATCGCGATCCCGCCGTTGCCTCGCAGGTACGCGTACAGACGGCCGGCACCCTGTGCGTGGTTCGACTCTTCCGGAATGATCGGCAGGGTCGGTGTCCCGCGCTTGGGCAGGAGAATGTTGCGGTGTCCGCCCGGATACCGGATCGACCTCTCGTAGCCGTAAAAGGGTTGGAAGCGGTCGGTAACGGAGAACACGTCGACCGCCTGCTGCAGCACCCAGTTGATGTAGTCGATGTCCGGCCCCCCTCGGAAGTTGTGCTCGCTGACCAGCAGGTAGTCCAGGCTGGCCGCGTCGAGAGCGTACCGATATGTCTGGAACAACGAACCGTCGTTGTTACCGTCCATCGAGAACTCAGTGTGGCGGTGGGTGTCCCCACGATAGATCTTGTAGGTGCGGCCCGCCGACGTGATCTCGTAGTTGCGCAACCGCTCCAGATCCTCCGCCTCCGTGGGTGCCACATTGTGGAACAGTACCCTCCGTTCCGGGCGGAGCCTCAGTTGCGGATCCCGGAGATCCCGGGCGAACTTCGGGAGCTTGGCGGCAAACACATCGGTGTGCTGGTGGAGAAACTCTGAGAAATCACGTCCATCGGACTGCCAGGCCGCGACCAATCCACCTGCTCCGTCAGAGGCAACACCCCATCGCACGTCTTGCCGTCCAGCGCTGGAGGGAAATTCAAACGGCACGGTCCAACGGCCGCCGTCGAGGGTGGAGGTCCAAATCTGCCACGCCGCGCGGTGCAGCGGGGTGTCGTCCGGCATGTCACGCTGGCGGATGGTGCGATGCCGACCGAACAGCCACACTCTCCCATTAGCGTCCGTTGCGAGCTTCGGGAAGTCATTGTGGCGCCTATCGATGCGCGGCAGCATCGAGGCGTTGATGTCAGCCACCGGCTCGTGCCAAGCAAGGCCGTCTCGGACCGCGACCTGAATAAAGCGGTACTCGTACAGGAGCGTGCCCTCGACGGGCAACAGGAATCCCGTGTCCTTGCCCCAGTTCAACCCGCTTTCGTTCCAAGCCGCCCAGAGGCGGTTCCGCGCATCCACCGCAAGCGAGACGTGCGCCTCGTAGAGAGGCGTGGCCGCAATCGTCTCGGGCACGTCCGCAAGCCAGCGTTCGCCGTCCCAAATGCGCAGGAGAACGTCGTAATTGCCAGCATCGTAGCTGTCCCACGCGATGTAGATCTCCCCATTGAGGCCTGCTGCGACAACTGGTTCCCAGTCGTTGGCACTGGATCTGGAGACGACCTGCTCGGCACCCCAGCCGTCGCCGTCGTGACGCTTCGCGAGAATGTCGGACTGGCCGTCCCGGAATCCCTGCCAAGCGAGCCAGAGGCTTCCGTCCGTCGACGTGGCCAGGGCGGGAAGGACATCAGGCTGGGGCGCGTCAGTCAGTCTCGTGGTCGAGCCCCAAGCCCCCTCGTGCAGCGAGCGAGCGTACAAGTCGAAGTTCCCGTTCGCTTGGTGGGCCCAGACGAACCACACCGCCCCGTCGCCGGACCGGCCCATCTTGACCATGTGGATGTCACCGGGCTCCTCGGTAACGGTCTCGGCGGGCCCCCACGAGGTTCCGTCATAGGCACGAGTGAGAATCTCGTTCGCCCCGTCACGGTAAGCGACCCAGGCGGTTCGGACACGGCCCTCGGATCCGTCGAGAACAGCGACGAAATCGTCCTCGTACTCACCGGTCGACAGCTTCTCGACGGTTGGCACCCGTTCGACCACGGCCGCTCCGTCCAGGAATTCGAGGGACTCGCCAAGCCGGGCATCGGCTAGAGGAAAAGAGAAGTCCCCTTGGGCAGTCGAGATGCTCACCTGGGCGCCTGGCGCGGCTCTCAAGTCGAGGACGACCCCTGGCGTCCAGTAGTAGATCTCCACGGGCCGGTCGGGAAGGTTCTCGTAGGCCCGCCAGTTGTAGTTGGCGCCCTTGTGCGTGGAGAACTGCCACGTGCCGCCAGGATCAACCGCATTCTCCGGCCTCGGGTGCCAGTCGCTGGCCCGCAGCAGTTCGCCAGCCGAAACGGACACGGACCCATCCCAGCGGGTCTCGGCAGTGTCGAGCAAGCCGAATCGAACGAGGATCGAGACAGTTTCCTGAGCCCGCAAGGGGGCCACAACGGTCAAAGCAAGGCCAATCAGAATGAAGGTCAGGGGGCGAGCGAGCAAGACGGTCATAGGTATTTTGCTTGGAGGCTGTCGCCCGTGATTCTAGCAAGAGCGCAGCAAACGGTGAGGGCTGGGCACGAGCGCATGCGCGGCCGCCACCGTGCGCATCCACCAATACAGCGTCGAGGTCCGCCTGGGCCGCCGCGCCCACAACCCCCTGCTAATCGCCGCCGGATTCGGCGACGAACGCCCCGCCATTGCATGGCTAGGCAACAAGACACTCAAGCGCGTCATCGGCTTGGACGAGCCGAAACAATCACATCCAAATCTGTAGTTGGGTATTCAGACCAGCAGACGCCGGCCCCGGGGATCGCGATCCGGGGCGTTCCTTCAAGCGTGATCTCGTCCTGGTCGCGGTCGTCTCGTCGTGCGCAGCGGGGCCAATGACGGCCGTCGCCCAAGCAACCATCATCAGCGCTTTGGCATTCGGTTCTGCCTTCCGGGGCCAGCCCACAGCCACGACTTGCGCGAGGACTGGCATTGAGCGCTAGTCAAGATCCAGGGCCGCCACATGCGTGATCCGATCCGCCAGGTAAGGGTGGCCGCTCACCTTCCCATGGAAGTGCGCATCAGCCGTGACAACCGGATACTGCTCCTGAATGGCAAGGGCGAGATAGAAGCAGTCGTAGGCCGGATGGTCGAGATCAACGGCTAGCCGGGCAGAAGATGCGGCGAGTTGACGCATGGAGAAGGGAACCCCAATCGGTGCCACCCTCAACGAATCGGTAGCATCGGCAAGATCCTGAACATCGATATCACCACGGCAATGCATCGCCCACAGCGCGTTGCAGACCTCTGCGAAAAGGAGTTCCGGAGCAATCAGCGTCGCTTTGGCTTCAAGCAGGCGCGATGCTTCGTCGGACCATTTCTCCTGCACAAGCCATTTCACAACGATACTGGCATCGACGACATAGCCCCTCATGTCGAGCTGTCCCGATCTCTGTCGGCTCGTATGATCTCACTGCTGTCGATGGAGGATCTAAGACGTTGTCGCAGCACCTCGGCCCGAGAGGCAAAGTTCTGCTCTCCTTCAAGAAGCACCCTGCGAAGGATCTCCCTGTGCTCGGCCTCGGCGGAACGGCCATGGGCGGCCGCTCTGCTCTTGAGCGACCGAACTACTTGCGGGGACACATTCCGGACGGTTAGTTGCGCCATGAGCTTTGCCTGCAATGAAGCGGATTCATTGCTGTCAAGTATAGGCGCTACCGCGCCAGGTTGGCAGGCATTCCGTCCTTCTTGAAATCAAGCAGTGGTTGTCTCCATCGTGCAAGCCAGTACATCGAACTGAAACAGACACCTCCGGGAACGGCCGAACCCGAGGATGGCGGTGCGGTCCGCGGTATCCTTCCGCGACCTACGGGCCGGGCTTGTCGCCTGGAGGAGCGGGGTAAGCACCTGTGACACGTGTCAATGTCAAGAAAGAACATCATGAGCAGGGAGCCGCTCATGATGTGTCAGTCGCCAAGAGTGCGCAATCTGTTGCCATTGCCATCCTGAAGAGCGCTTCTTGGTTCCGGCGTAGACGAGCGGCATGGCTTCTCGAAGACCGCTTTTCTGCTTCGACCGACTAGCTGGGGACAGCAGTGTGCCTACGGAGGTGCAGTCCAATCCAAGCACTCCCGGACAGCGGGCGAGGGAACTCCGTGCCAGCAACTCTCTTGATTCGAGTCATTGGTTCCGCAGCGCTGTACGCGCTAACTACGTCAGCCGTGGCAGGTGCGGTCGAAGTTCTTGCAGGATATCGGCCGGAGAGGCTGCGATCAGCTTAGAGCAGTTGTATTATTGTCGGCGGGACTCGCCGGCCCTGGCGACCGGAGTCAACCCGCGAGCTCTTCGGAAAACCGGGTACGGTTGGGATCCCGCATGGCCACTATCGGCACGAAGACCGACTACGAGATCGGCCAGGACAACGTACAGGTCCTCGGGCTCGATATCCATAACCCGGTATTTGTCGTCGCCAGCCTTACCATCATCGGGTTCGTCGCCGGCGTGCTGGCATTCCGGGACGTCGCCGGCGGCGTTTTCGAAGGTCTGTACGCCTGGCTCACTTCGACGTTCGACTGGGTGTTCATGGGCGCGGGCAACGTCTTCGTCCTGTTCTGTCTGCTGCTGGTAGTAACGCCGCTGGGTCGCGTCCGGCTTGGCGGTCCGGACGCCAAGCCGGACTACTCGGCCTCATCGTGGTTCGCCATGCTGTTCGCAGCCGGGATCGGCATTGGCCTGATGTTCTTTGGGGTGGCGGAGCCGATCGACCATTTCCTGAATCCACCGCTTGGAGTCGATGCCGCGGACTCCGCCGCCGCGCACAGGATGGCCATCGCCTCCGCCATCTTTCACTGGGGCGTGCACCCGTGGTCGATGTTCGCGGTCGTTGCGGTCGCACTAGCCTTCGGCGCCTACAATCTCGGGTTGCCGCTAACGCTGCGGTCGGCGTTCTACCCTGTTCTGGGCGAGGCGGTTTGGGGCCGCTTCGGCCACGTGATCGACGTCCTCGCGGTGTTCGCCGCGCTATTTGGGCTGGCCACGTCGCTCGGCCTCGGCGCCGAGCAGACGGCGGCGGGGCTGGCCCACCTGTTCGGCGTGCCAGATACCGACACGACCAAGGTGCTGATAATCGCCGGCATCACGTCCATCGCGGTGGTGTCGGTGGTTGCCGGGATGGATAGGGGCGTCAAGCGCCTGAGCCAAGCCAACCTAGTCCTGGCCCTGATGCTGCTCGCGTTCGTGCTGACGGTGGGGCCGACCCTCGACCTCTTGGCCGGGTTTGTCGCGAGCATCGGCCACTATCTCGCTGCAATCGGACCGCTCAGTAACTGGGTGGGTCGTGACGACTTCGATTTCATGCACGGATGGACTACGTTCTTCTGGGCGTGGTGGCTCTCGTGGTCACCCTTTGTTGGCATGTTCATCGCCCGGGTTTCGCGCGGCCGCACGGTGCGCGGGCTCGTCGGGTGCATGTTGGTCGTCCCGGTGCTGGTTTCCGCGCTCTGGATGAATGCCTTCGGGGGGACCGCACTGTCGCACTATCTCGATGGCGGCGATAACGCCGTGGTCGCGGCAGTGCAGGCCCAACAACCGGAACTGGGCCTGTTCATGATGCTCGAGGCACTGCCGCTCGCAGGCCTCACGTCTTCCATCGGCATCGTCCTGGTGATCGTCTTCTTCGTCACCTCGTCTGATTCCGGTTCTCTCGTCATAGACACCATCACTTCCGGAGGCAAACTCGACGCGCCGGTCGTTCAGCGCGTCTTCTGGTGTGCATTCGAAGGGATCGTCGCCATCACCCTAGTCGTCGGCGGCGGACTTGTGGCGCTGCAGACCGCCGCCCTCATAACCGGCTTTCCGTTCGCGCTAGTGCTGGTAGCGATGTGTTACAGCACCTGGAAGGGCCTGCGCGCCACGCGGATGGACTAAGCCTCGATGGGGCGCATCAAGGGCGTCAGACGGGCTGTCGAACATCGCAGGACCGGCGACGCCAGCGTCAAACTCATGGACTACAGGGCGGCGTAGCTCGACGGGGAGCGCCGCAGGTGACTCCGTTCCGCCGGGCGGGCTCGTGATGCTTAGCTTCCGACGGATGGGCCGTCTGCGTCGCGGTCGGGAAGGACAGCAGCCGTCAGCGTGATACGCTCCAGTCGATGCCCGACATGTTCGGTCCGGGAAGCGTTGCATCATGAAGTTTCAGCTAGCCATCAACATGGAGCGCCTGACGCCGGATCTGGACATGACGGATGTCGAGCGCCATACGCTGGAAATGGTGCAGATGGCCGACGAGGGCGGGTTCGCGATTGCGTGGGCGGCCGAGCACCATGCGCTGGAGATGACGATCGCGCCCAATCCGTTCCAGATCCTCACGTGGTGGGCGGCCCACACGTCCCGGATACGGCTCGGCTCGGCGGTAGTGGTGGCGGCGTACTGGCACCCCATCAAGGCCGCAGGCGAGGCGGCGCTGCTGGATCTCTACAGCGGCGGGCGACTCGAATTCGGCATCGGCTCCGGCGCCTACCAGCGCGAGTTCGACCGCATGCACCCCGGCCTGAAGCGTACGGACGGATACCGGTACGTGCACGAGATGCTGCCGGCGGTAAAGGCTCTGTGGCAGGGCGACTACGAGCACAAGGGCGAGTACTGGTCCTTTCCGGCCGCGACCTCGGTGCCGAAGCCGCTGCAGAAACCCCATCCTCCGATCTGGATCGCGGCGCGCTCGCCGGACACGTTCGACTTCGCGGTGAAGCACGAGTGCAACATCCTCTCCTGGCCCCTGACCCGTCCAATGTCGGAAATCGAACTCTACAAGGGGCACATGGAGAGAGCCCTGGCCGACAATCCCGGCAAGCCGCGGCCGATCTTCGCCACCATGCGCCACACGGTGGTGTACGAGCGCAAGGTGGATTGGGAGGTGCCGGTGAAGGCCGCGATGCGCCAGCTCGGCCAGTTCGAGAACCTGTTCAAGAACCTCGCTGACGTCTCCGACGGCTTTCCCGGAACGATCGATCTCACGGATCTCGAGAACCGGGGCGAGTATGACCCGCACATGCTCCATCGCAACCTCATGTTCGGGACTCCGGACGAGGTCATCGCGAAGCTCCGGGCCTACGCAGAACTCGGCATCGACCACTTCACCTACTACGCGAGCCTAGGCCTCGGCATGAAGGAGCAGAAGCGGTCCTTGGAGCTATTCGTCAAGGAAGTGATGCCGGCGTTCGCCTGACCAGGCGCAACGCAGGGCATGCCGGAACGCGAGGACAGCATGTGACACGGCATACAGAAATCACGGTCGACGGCGCGGTCATCAAGGTCAGGCAGAACAAGCCCAACCTCAACGCCATCGAGCACGCGTTGGGCCCGGTTCTGTTCGACCATCTCCGGATCGTACCGTTCGGCGATCAAATGGCCGCGGCTCCGATCTCGACACTCTGGTGATGACAGTGAGAGTGCGCTAGGAGATGGCAGCCGGGAGCCGGGTCGATCTGCTCGACGGATCGGCGTCGAAGCATCGTGCCAGTAGCTGCAAGGCGGCGGCGGATGTACAATCCAAGCACGCCGCTAACGCCCGAAGCGGGAAACACCATGCCAACTCTGCGAATTCGAACTCTCGCTTCCGCGATCCTGTGCGCACTCACAGCAGGAGTCGTGGCAGGCGCGCCGGCCACTCCGGAACGCCCCAACATCCTGTTCATCTACACGGACGACCACTCGTACCGGACCGTGGGGGCTTATCCGCAGGCATACCCGTGGGTGCGGACCCCCGCAATGGACCGGCTGGCTTCACAAGGAGTGCGCTTCGAGTACGCTTACATCGGCACGTGGTGCATGCCCTCCCGGGCAACGCTGCTAACCGGATTCCATCAGTTTGGAGTCCAATCGATGCGGATGGAAGGGCCGTATCCGGGCAGCACGTATGATCCGGAAATACTTCCGTTCTGGCCGAAGGTGTTTCGCGAGAACGGCTACTTCACCGCCCAGATCGGCAAGTGGCACACGGGGACCGACACAGGGTACGGGCGCGACTGGGACTTCCAGATCGTCTGGAACCGACCAAAGTACACGACCACAAGCGGGAACTACTACTACGACCAGCCCATCACCTACCAAGGCGGCGAAACCAAGGTCCTGGAGCGCTACTCGAGCGACCAGTACACCGACTGGGCGGTGGACCTGATCAACGGCAACGACCGGGACGCAGACAAACCCTGGTACTTGTGGCTCTGCTACGGCGCGGTCCACGGCCCGTTCACACCGGCAGACCGACACTTGGAGGCGTATCCGGGAATCGACTTCGACACCCCCGCAGACATCTTCCCGCCACGCCCGGGCAAGCCCGACTGGGCCCAGAAACTCGCTTTCTGGAAGCCGGGGCCAGACGGCACTCCAATGGCTGGCGGACGCTCGCTGACCTCCTGGACCCGCCAATACCACCAGGGCGTCCTGGCGCTGGACGAAGGCATTGACCGCGTGCTCAAGGCTCTTGATGAATCCGGGCAGCGGGAGAACACCCTGGTGATCTGGACATCCGACCAAGGGTTTGCCTGGGGGCAGCACGGAATGCGGCAAAAGGTCGCGCCGTATGACGCTTCCATCCGCTCGCCGCTGGTAGTTTCGATGCCGGGCCGCATTCCGGAAGGCGAGGTCAGTCCGCGCCCGGTCGGGGGAGTGGATCTGGTCCCCACGATCTTTCGCTTTGCGGGCATCGACCTGCCGTGGGAGATGCACGGGGAGGACCTGACTCCGCTCCTGGAAGATCCCCAGCGCGAGTGGCCGCATCCGGTCCTGCTAACAGCCACGGGACGAATGTACGGCTCGGACACGGACGAGATCCCCGAGGGGGAAGGAGCAATCCATTCCAACGTGCCGTGGTACGTCATGCTCGTTGAGGGCCGCTACAAGTACGTCCGCCCGCTGGTGCCTGACCTCGAGGAACTCTATGATCTCAAGAACGATCCCGAAGAGCTCGACAACCTGGCGATCAAGCCCGAGTTCCGGGGCACGCTCGAGCGCCTGCGTGCGGCTACGATCGCCGAGCTCCGGGAGGACGGCGCCGGGTTCGTCGACAACATGCCACCGGTCCGAAATCAGTTCGCTGAGCGAACGGGCCACCGCGCGCAGTTGGACAGAGAATTCGCCGGCCAGTTCAAGAGCCTGCAGCCGCATCCGTCGAACGGCTGGTCAAGCGACTGCTGCTCTGGCCAACCAGCCTTTGGATCTGCCCGTAGCAGGCAAGGGCGACGGGGGGCTCTATGGATCCCGCTTAGGCCTTAGCGGCGTTCCGGCGCGGATGCTCGCAAGTCCCGGTGGCTGTGTCTCCGCGGAGCCCGAGGCCACCTACACATAGGCGATAACGTCGATCTCGACCAGCGAGTCGCCGGGTATGCCCCCGGCTGCGGCGATCGTCGTGCGCACGGGGGGATTCTCGCCGAACCGTCCGCGGAATACTTCGTTCATGGCCTGGTAGTCGGCCAGATCGTTCAGGTAGACGTTGCACTTCAGGACCTTGTCCATCGACGAGCCGACCCGTTCCAGCTCCTCCCTGATGGTGTTGAGGACATGGTCCGTGTGCGCTTTGATGTCTCCCTCGAAGTGCGCTCCCTTGCCCGCGACAAAGACAAGGTTCCCGAATGTCACGACCGGGCTGAACAGGGGGTTGCCGGGCTTCTCGCCCCTCCAGTGGACCTTGCGCTCCACAGCCTGCGTCTGCGCCTCGGCAGGTACCGGAAGAGCCGCAGCAGCGGCCCCGGCGATCATCAATCGCCGGGATGTCTTCGAATCGGCCATCGGATCGCCCTTGTCAGGCCTTCAGCCACTTGAAGTAGTAGAAGAGCAGCGGCTCCGCTCCAGTGCACTTGACGCCGTGGAGTTCGTTGGCGTTGGTATACATCATCGATCCGGGACTGACATTGGTCACCTTGCCTTCCACGGAGATCTCGCCGCTGCCTTCCGTCACCACCATGATCTCCTCTTCCGGATGCTTGTGGGGCGGATGCGGCTCCATCCCGGGGTTCAGCCGCAGGCTGCCACCTTCAAACACGCTCAGTTCGTTGGTCGGCCCCTGGTAGTAGATGTGCTGCACGCCGAACGGGTGCTCCAGCTTCTCGGACTTGGCACCGGTCTTCACGCCGGCACCGATCGCCGCCCGGGCGGGCGGCGTTCCGCCTGGCGCCATCGCCGAACCCAAGGCGACCGACGCCATCGTGACGAAGAATCTGCGGTCTTGCATAACTGTGCCCTCCTAAGCTTGCAATGGCCCACTATAGCCCAAACCCCGGCCGTTCCCCGGCTTCGAAGGGGCCCCACGGACGCGCAGGGAGCACCTCCGAGTTCCATCCGAGGCCGAGGTCCAAGCGCCCCGCGCGGTGGCGGCCAGCACCAATTGCCAAGGATATTCCTAGCTTTGACAGTCCGTGTGGTCCCTGGTGGTGCTGAACCACACGCTTGGGCAGACTGTGATCCCCGTAGTCGCAGTGATGTCATTGTTGTCGTGATCCTATGCATGGTTATCCACTAGTTCACCAAATCATTCCATGGGTCGCGGCACGCGCATCCGGACGACACCGACTCGCCTCCGTCCTGGCCTGATTCCCCTGTGATCCGTTCGATTCCCACCACTTGCGGCTAGTTGTCATCGCGAAATGGCCCGCGCCCACAATCCCTACCTCATCGAGGCCGGCTATTCCGACTCCACCACTTCCATCCCCTGGCTCCACAACCGTGCCCTCAAAATCAACTTCGCCTGAACTCCAGTCACATACCCCTCTTCCCGTGGGAATTCAGTCCAGGGGTTCGAGCGATGGCTACGCATTCACTGGAAGAGGAACCGTGGCGGGGGGCTATCCTCCGTCAAACGAAGCGCTTCGGAACTAGGGTCATGGCATTCGACGCAGGGAGCGCAGCCTCAGCGGCGGTCCACCTGTTCGAGCCCGGCCAACCGGTGGCCGCATTCTTGTCTCAGAACTTCACTAGCTAGTAGGCACGAAGACGCCTTTGAGGAAGTGCTCGGGTTCTACGGCTTGGGCGGGCTAATCATGATGTGCGCGCCGGCAGTGCCGGGGTACATCAGCCAAGGAGCGTCGCCCGGGGTCGCCGAAATCCCCACCGATTCCGGGGTTGCATACGGTGTGTAAACCACCCACCGCAGATATGGTTCCAGCACCTCGTCCTTCGCCGCGTCGTACGACTTGCCGGTCAGCACGTATAGCATGCGCGCTTCGCGCGGCATCTCGACGCGCCCTTCGTCGACATCCTTCCAGCGGATTTGATGGCGTTCCTTGCCCTTGAAGCCTTGTGCGGACAATTCGCGCCCGCGTGCCATGAACGGTTCCAAGTCCTTGTGGTAGCAAGCCACTGAGAAGTTCTTGTTGCCCGGCGTGTCGGCGAGACAGTGCAAGTCGTTGGAGCCCTCGCGGAGAACAGCGACTGATCCAGCGGAATCGTATCCCAACACTGTCGCTCCCGCGCGGAGTTCTTCCGGTGCGGCCTGGACACTGGAGGCAATCTGGTGAGCCGGCGAGGGCACCTCTGCGAGAAGCGGGGAAACGGCAAGCAGCAAGCAGGCGAGGGTCAGTCTCATGGGACCTCCAATCGAGTCGCGGGGCTGAGAAGCCCTCCTGCCGACGTGCAGGTGCTTCCAACCCGACGCCTCAGTTTATCCCAATGGAGATACCGTTGGACGGTTCAGTCTTCCAGTTCATAGATTTGGCGCGAGGGGGGTTCAAGGCTCGGTGCGGTCAAGGCCCGCGGTCAAGGCCCGCCGTCAAGGCCCGCATGAGACCGAAACCGACATTACATCGAACGCTTCCTGCACACCGGTTCTCGCACCTGACGCATCGATCAAGTACAAAGCGGTGCTAGCCGTTTCGATCTCTACGACGATTCTCCTCCATAAAGCTATTTCCCTCGCGGCTATGATGAGATCTGGTCGAACATGGTGGACAGTCACGGACCGTCACAGACCTCATCCGTCCCTTGATGGCATCCACGAAACAACCCCAAGAACGCGTAGCGCAGGCTCGTAGCGCCGGCCACTTGACACACCTGGCGACAGCGATCGATACGGGGACGCTCCCGGTGCAAGCAGAAACCATGGATCTGCGGGCGATCGAGCCGGTGCCGGACAAGGAATTCCCGGGCTCGGCTCAGGACAATTCCAGCGTCGAGGAATGGCCCGTCCACCGGCAGGCCCTGACGCCTTGCCCCCTTCTCCGAGCGGGTAGCTGAGGCCGGAGGAACCGTGCACGAAGGAAGGTTGCTGCTCGACCTGACCCTGCTCGTGGGCATGGCAATCCCTATCGTCGCGCTGGCGCACCGCCTGTCGGCCCCACCTCTGGTGGGCTTCCTGGTGGCCGGAGTCCTAGTCGGGCCCAATGGATTCGGGCTCATCAGTGCCACGGAGGAGGTGGAACTCCTCTCCGAACTTGGTGTCGCCCTGTTGCTCTTCGAGGTGGGACTGGAGTTGTCGCTCTCTTACGTACGCCAATGGGCTCGCACGGTGTTGATCGGCGGTGGGTTGCAGGTGAGCGGCACACTCCTGGGTGTGGCGGCACTGGCAATGGCCTTCGGCATTCCGCCCGGCCAGTCAATCTTCTACGGCATGCTCGCCGCAATGTCTTCGACCGCCATCGTCACCAAGACCTACGCCGACCGGGCTGAACTGGATTCGGCACAGGGCCGCTCCGCCATCTCCATCCTGCTGTTCCAGGACCTGTGCGTGCTGCCGCTAATTCTCCTGTTGCCGGTGCTGACTGGCCTGGAGGGTGCGGACATGGGCGCGGTTGGCATGGATTTCGTACGCGGGCTTGCGACCATCACGGCGCTGGTGATCGGCGGGCAATTCATAGTCCGGAAGACATTGAACCGGATCGTGCTATTCCGCGACCCCGAACTGTTCACCCTGTGCATCGGTTTCTTCGGAATAGGTACAGCTCTGGTCAGCGCATGGGCGGGTTTTTCCCTCGCAATCGGCGCGTTCATCGCCGGCCTCGTCATCTCCGAGTCGGAATACGGATTGCAGGCGCTGTCGGACGTCCGGCCCTTTCGGGCCGTGTTCAGCGGGATCTTCTTCATCTCCACCGGCATGCTGCTCGACGTTCCCGCGGTGGTAGCGCAGCTCGATGTGCTCGTTCCCGTGCTGGCGGTGGTGTTCACACTCAAGGTCGTGCTGGTGACGGCATCGGTCCTCGCCGCAGGCGGGATCTTTACAACCGCGCTGATCAGCGGCCTCAGCCTCGCCCAGATCGGTGAATTCTCGATCTTGCTCGCCGCGTTGGGGCTGCCCCTGGGACTCTTCCGCGAAGGCGACTACCAGTTGTTCCTCAGCGCGGCCGTCCTGTCGATGATGGCCACGCCCTTTCTGATTCGCAGCGCAAGGTCCGTCGCCGAGCGCATCGCACCGTCCGGAAGAGGACCGGGGGGGCTTGCGCCCGCGGATGCCGCTTCGGCCGACCAGATGGCTGACCACACGATCATCGTCGGCTACGGTGTTGCCGGACGGTACCTTGCAAGGGTGCTCGATGCGGCGGGCATCCCGTGCATCGTCGTCGAACACGACGCGAATCTTGTCCGCAACGCACGCGAAGACGGGTTACCGGTGACGTTTGGTAACGGGACACAGCCGGCCGTCCTGAATCACGTCGGCGCGCAACGCGCCCGCATCATCGTCTTCGCGATTTCCTCGCCGACCGAGGAGAGGCGTGGTGTCTCGGTCGCCCGTGATCTGAATCCTACTGCTCAGATCGTCGTGCGCACGCGATACACGCGTTCAATCGATGAACTCATGTCGCTGGGGGCCACAGACGTGGTGGTGGAAGAGTTTGAAGTCTCCATTGAACTGTTTGCCAAGGCGCTGGAAAGCTACCGGATCCCGATCAACCGGATCTGGCAGGAAACCGCCACGGTGCGCAAGGAACACTACGGGCTGTTTCGTGGCACAACGGAGCCTGACCTACGGCTCGACGCGCTGAAACATCTGGGTATTCACGACGTCCTGGAACTGGTGGAAATCAGGGACGGAGCCGACGTCACCGGAATGAGCGCAACGTCGTTACAGCTGCGGCGACGTACCGGTGCCGTGCAGATCGCCGTGGTCAGGGAGGGTCAGCCCATCTACCGTCGCGAACGAGATTTCCACTACCGGGCCGGCGACACAGTCGTGCTGGTGGGCGACCGTGACAGCCTGGACCGGGCCATTGCCCTTTTCCAGGAATAGCCCGGGAGTTCATCCGTAGCGCTGCCCGAATCCGGCCGGAAGGGGACACCGTGACGATCTCGCAGCGGCCGCTGACCGACATTGAGGCCTGACTGTTGCGGTGCTGGTCGCGGAGGCGGAGGGGCAAGTTCTGTCGGAGGTGCGGGAGCACGGCACCTGCGGCAAGAAACTCCGCCTGGCTGCCCGCGCGCGAAGGCGATAGTAATTTGGAAGTCGGGCGACCGGCTCGACGTCGAGACCGCACGTGGCGGTTGGACCCGGGCCTCGTACTCGGTCGTGTACGGAACGCGGCCCGGAGTTTGCAGCGATCCGCAGGTCAAACTCTGAACCATAGGCTCGGACTCAAGCAGCTTGCGTCGGTGCGCGATGGCTTGCCGCGCACGTCACTCGCTGGCATCCTGCTTGCACTGTCGAGACTGGCTCTTAACGCAAAAGTGCCATCGAGTGTAACTTGAGCAGGCTGGCCTTGATTTGGGGGATTGATTGACAGGAGGCAGCTGCGGCGGGGGCTGCAAGTCCCTTCATCAAGATGGGAGGAATTGTTGCAGGATCCGGCAAAGATCCCGTCTGCGGGTTTGGGAGTGGTGGATGGCGCGAGCGAGTTCGTAGAGGGTGAGGGCTTCGTGGAATTGGAGGGCACGGAGCTCGCCTGGCGTGATGGAAGCGAAGAGCTGGAAGAGGATGGGTTGGTCGTGTGCAGAGACGGTGGGTGCAAGCAGGAGCTGACGGACGCGCAGGGCTGTCGGCGGGCGGGGGTGGCCGGCGAAATAGCGGGCCAGCAGGGAGCGGATCGTGAAGTGCCGGGGATCGTATAGCTGACGGGAGCGGGCGTGGTGGCTGGGTTCGCTAAACAGGTGGAGCGGCGGCGGGCTGACCGGATAGGCGAAGTCGCCATAGGCGGGGCGGCGTGGAGTGTCGGCGAGTTTCCGGAGGTCAAGGGTTTGCAGTGCGATGATTTCCTCGTCGGTGGGGGAGTGGGTGTTGATTTGGTCGGGATGGCGGCAAAAGTGGCCGACCTGTTGCCAGTCGAGCCTGGAGAGCTTGATTGGGAAGGAGTAGGTCATCGGGTTTGTTCGGTCGATGGGCTGCGTCGAAAGTAGTCGTGAATGATGGTGATGGCGTTTTTCGCAAGGTTTGGATCTTGCGGGTCGAGTAACTTGTTCCGTCCCTCTGCTTGCATTGCATTGGCTGGAAGGTGGGCAAGGCTATTGGCGAGGATATTGCGGTCGCGTGGGGTGAAGATGCGAGTGGCAACTTTCATGGTTTGGAGTGGTTCGTGGGTGATTGCCCAAGCGAGGTCGTAGAGGTCGCGGGGTAGGTAGTCGTAGTTTAGGTAAATGCGGAAGTAGAGTTTCTTGGCGAGAATCTCGGCGCTTGTTTCCATGGCGAGTCCGGAGTGCGGTTCGAATTGGCGACTAAGGCCGGATGTGGTGATGCGCGGCGCGTGGAGCCAGGAGACGGACCCCCTGTCGGGGAACAGGATCTCTCCCCGGTCAAGGGCACAGAAGAGTTCGAGGTCGCCTAGTTGGCTGGCGACTGCGTCTTCGAATTCGGAGAGTCTGCGGTGGACTCGACTGGTGACTTCGAATTTGGTGGTGAACAGGTCGACGTCGAAGCTGGATCGGTGGTTCCAGCGTGCGGAGAGAGCGGTTCCGCCGCCGATGGCAAGGTGCTTGAAGTTGAAGAACCGGGCAAGAACCGGCTGGGCCGCCAGAAGCAGTTTACTGGCGTTATCAGGAAGATTGAGAGGCTGGCGAGGCGCCGGTGCCATGGCTTTCAGCATAGGGCACAAGGTATTGTGGGGCTGGAGACAGCCGCGAGATCTAGCAGCCGTCCATGGGGCTGTGAGAGTGCGATTCCAGGCTGAGATCGAGCAATCTGGCCCGACCTGGGCCGCGAGCGAGAATCCTCCAGCGAGCTAGGTCCAAAGCTCCGCAATCCCTCCCAAACCTACAATGAAGGTATGGGCGATTCCGTGCGGCGCCTGACCGAAGGCCCCATCCGGGGTCCGCAAAATGCACTGCAAACCGGCTAGTTGCAGTCAGATAGCGGTTTTGTCGCAGGCACAAATCGCTGACCGTTTCGCATAGCGGCGACGTTCTGGGGGAGACTTTGGCGATCCCGGAGGCGCCGATGCTATGGGCGCGGTTCTACGAGCTAGGCACCGACCGACCGCTGTATCTAGACCGCGACTCGGTGTACCGCTACGACTACTCGGAGATCGGCTATGAGCGCCGTAGCGGTTACAGCTACCACGGTACCTGGGCAGCCACGCTCGTCGACGAGGACTACCCACTCTGGCGAGCGAAACACGGAATACGTTAGGTGAACCGGCAAGCGGGGTGACAGAATGTGTTCCATGAACAGACGCCGATTCTTGAAGGGGTCGCTGGGCCTGTCGGTGTTGTCCGGGTTTGCGTGCGCCCAGCCGGCAAGTCCCGAATCCGGAGAGCATCACCGTGTCTTGGTCTCCACCGACATTGGAGGCTCGGACCCGGACGACTTCCAGTCAATGGTGCACTTCCTGGTCTACTCCGACCTCTTCGACGTCGAAGGTCTCGTCTCATCGCCCTGGGGGCCGGGCCGCACGCGGCACATCCTAGAAGTGATCGATCAATACGAGGCGGACTACCCGAATCTGCGCACTTGGTCGGACCGATACCCCAGTCCCGACGATCTGCGGTCGATCACGAAACAGGGAGAAACCGAGTTCGCGGTGGGGGCAGGCTACAATCGTCCAACGGAGGGTTCCAAGTGGATCATCGAGTGCGCTCGGAGCGACGACCCGCGGCCGCTCTACGTGTTGGTGTGGGGGACAATTGAGGATGTCGCTCAGGCACTGCACGACGATCCGGCCATCAAAAACAAGTTGCGCGTGTACTTCATCGCCGGTCCGAACAAGAAGTGGAGCCCCGCCGCTTACAACTACATCGAGCAGAATCACCCGGATCTCTGGATCATCGAGAACAATTCCACTTACCGCGGCTGGTTCGAGGGCGGGGATCAGTCGGGTGATTTGGGTAACCGGAGCTTTGTCGATACTCACATCCGGGGATGCGGCGCGCTGGGCGACTACTTCACAGACCACTTGGGCGGCGTGATCAAGATGGGCGATACGCCGTCGGCGACTTACATGATGGGCACCCCCGAGGACCCTTCCCAGCCCGGCTGGGGGGGCCGCTTCGTACGCGCATGGGAGCGGCCCAAGCGCGTTTTCAACCGGCTCACCACGTTTGACGATGAGCTCGAGACGTTCGGTCTGCTGGAACTTGTGTTGCCGGGGCCAAAAGGCGCTGTGGCAAGCCTGGTGGTGGATGGGCAGGAGTTCCCAGCGTCTTACGAAGGCCCCTTGGGCTACCGCTTCCGGTTCGTGCCGAAGGAAACCAAACGCTGGTCCTGTCAAACAAGGAGCACCGCTGCTGAGTTGGATGGACTGGAAGGTGCATTCACCAGCGTCGATCCGGTGCCCGACGCTACCAGTCGGCCATCCGCGCGACATCCCCATTGGTGGACCGACGATCCGGACCGCGCTTTCGCCGAAGGACCCCATCTCGGCGCGGTCACCGTGAACCGATGGCGTGAAGAGTTTCTGCGCGACTTTGCCGCGCGAATTCGTCGCTGCAAGATCGTCGCCTCCGCTGGCTCTGACCATGGACTGCGATGATCGAGCCTGGAGTCGCACCGGGCAGCAGGTAGGTGATCCACAACGGAACGAACAGCTTCAGCGTCAGAGAGTAGCTTAGGCCCAAACGCCCGCATATGGAAAGTCTCCAACGAACTGGGGTACTCTAAGCCACCATAGGGCAAGTCCGAGTGGCCGACGAAACAATCTCCAGGCCAGACTGCAGCTGGCCTGGCTAGCTCGACAAGGACACCGGATTCAATATCCGGCCGCGCCAACCGGGAGTGGTCATCGGATCGAATCGCGAAGTGCGAGTCGTGGCCTTGGCGAATGGCCGCCTCCTATCGCCTGCCCAGCCACTCCAGGAGGCGTTCTCCGCAAGCGCGGGAACGTCCTTGTGGCCGCCAAGAGGGTCCTCCGCCATACCTCCGAGGGAATCGGAACGCACGGCTACTGGGAGTACTGCCTGACGCGGTACGTCGGCGAATCCTGGACGCCGACGGAGCCCGTCCCTCACTGCTTCGGCCGATCCAGCCCCGCGTCAGCCTAGCGACGGCCCCGGACGATGGCCGCTCCCAAGGCCAATTCCGGCGTTGCAGGGAAACGGCCGTGATGCGCAGCAAGGTCGCCACGCTGGTTGTTGAGCGCTCGCGCCGAATGGAAGGATGGGCATCTTGGCTCTGCGACTGGCGGGGGCCGGTGCTATCGCAGCCGAATCGACCCTCGTCACTTCGAGCGGGTGCTCACTTGGCGCGAGTTGTCCTTCGAGTCATTGGGTGCGAAGGGATAGAACTGTGCTATTTCAAAGTGCAATTTTGAAATAGCACAGTATATGATACATTACTCTTGTGATATTTCGAGATCTGGCGTTCGATCTGCAACACGCGGCCACTTGGGCGCCGTCCATCACACTGACTGGCCCTCGGCAGAGCGGGAAGACAACGCTATGCCGGACGGTGTTTCCGGAGCACTCATACCGGTCGCTCGAGGCACCGGACGAACGTGCGTTCGCGAAGGAGGATCCTAGGGGATTCCTGGCGCAGTTTCCGCGGGGCGCCGTGCTCGATGAGGTACAGCGCGTACCGGACCTGCTGTCGTATCTGCAGGGCATCATCGACGCTGACCCCGTTCCGGGGCGCTGGATCCTGAGCGGGTCTCAGAATCTTGCACTGCTCGAATCGGTCAGCCAGTCGCTGGCTGGCAGAACCGCGATGCATCAGCTGCTGCCCTTGTCCTGGGATGAGACCAGGCGGTTTCCGGAGTGCCCGGAAGGACTCGAGGAGGCCCTCTTTACGGGAGGCTATCCCCGCATCCTCGATCGGAGCCTGAACCCCTCTGATTGGCTGCGTTCCTACGTTGCCACGTATATCGAGCGGGATGTGCGGGCGATCGGCCGAGTCGGCGACCTCACGACGTTCCAGCGCTTCGTGGAGTTCTGTGCGGGGCGTTCGGCGCAACTCCTCAATTACTCCTCCCTAGCCGACGACTGCGGGATTTCCCAGCCAACCGCCAAGGCCTGGTTCAGCATCCTGGAAGCGAGCTTCATCGCCTTTCACCTGCCTGCCTTCAATACCAACTTGCGCAAACGGTTGGTGAAGATGCCGAAGCTGTACTTCTACGACACCGGCCTGGCGTGCTGGCTTCTGGGCATTCGAGAACCTGACCAGCTTCGTACGCACCCGCTGCGAGGCGCTCTGTTCGAAACCTGGGTCGTTTCGGAAGTGCTCAAGCACCGCACGCATCGCGGCAGGAGTGGCGGCCTTTCGTTCTACCGGGACAGCCACGGGACGGAACTCGATCTCTTGGTCGACGAACCGGACAGCCTGACGCTCATCGAGGCCAAATCCGCTGCCACGCCGACGTCGAGCCTGCTGCGCACCGCGAGACGTGTGGGCGCAATTGTCGAGGGCATCCGCCCAAAGTGCGACCTGGTCCTGATGTACGGCGGCAGCGAACTCCAGCAGCGTTCCGACAGCCGATTGGTGCCGTGGCGGCTGGTGCGTTCGGCCGCTCCCCCGAGCTTGCCACCCACCGTTCAGGTTTTCGCTCACGGCCAACCGGTTGCCCGCGCCGAGGTGGTCGCGTTCTTTCCCGACAAGACATGGAAGTCCGCACAATCCGACGAGCGGGGCTGCGCGAATCTCAACTTGCGTCCCGGCCATCTGCCGTTGACCGTATTCGTCGCCAAGGAAGGATTCGCGGCACACCTGGAAACGACCTGGACGCCGGACGAACGCGCGCTCCATGTCCAATTGACAGCGCAACCGGAAGGTGGTTCGCATATCGCTAGCGGAGTGATCCCTGGTGTCCGGGTCGACATCATGCTCAATGGGAGGCTGATTGCCATCGACCTCCCTGAAGGCGCTCGCAGCGTCCTGGAAGTCAGCAAGGCGGACGGAGCGGATTCGACCGAGCCGGGCTCGGCGCATGCCCCGGAACTCGTGCTTGACGTCGTCAAGGTCGTCGGTGACGTCGCCTTGCTCGACTACTTTCCGGCACACAGCGCGGACCGGGCGAGTTCCGGCAATGATCGATCGACCGGCTAACGGGGCCGCGGCCGGCGGGGTCAATGACTCACAAGCTCGGATAGCAGTTCGAGAAATGTCGGCAGGGATCGCCGCCGACGCCCTATCGCCCAACGGCCCAATGGCTGTTCCACGTCATGGCTCGGTCCGACGCTGGCCGATTCCCGGCCATGCAATCTTTGTCGCCGGGACCTGCCGCTCAGGCTGCAACGGGAAGATGAATCGTAAACACGCTGCCCTGGCCTTCATTGCTCTCAAGTGTCACCTCGCCTTCCATCCGCTTCACCATTTTCCGCACGAGCGTCAGTCCCAGGCCCGAGCCTGGAACTGGCGGCGTCGAATCGTCTGCCACTCGATAGTACGACTCGAAAATCTTGCGCGCCTCGCGTGCAGGAATTCCGCGCCCTTGATCATGAACACGGATTTGCACCTCCCTGCCCGGACCCGCAGGGGCTTCGCAGGTCTCGATCTTCACCCAACGCCCGGGCAGGCCGTACTTCACTGCGTTGCTCAACAGGTCACCCACGCATTGCCGGAGAGCCTCTGGGTCGGCCCGCACCAACGGCAAGCCCTCGGCAAGGGAGATTTCCGCCGCGAATCCGGCATCGTCAATGAGCGGCCGCACCTCTTCGAAAGCGTCTCTAGCGACCTTCGAGACATCCAGGGTGGTGAGGTTGTAGCGCCTCTCTAGCGAGTCGATAGCGGATGCCTGCGTAGCACGGTCCACCATCTTGCGGAGGCGCTTTCCATAATCGCGAATCAGCTCTCCGTACTGAAGCACTTTCTCGCTGTGCCCAAGCATCCCTTTGACCATGTTGTCCGCGAGAACCAGAATCACCGCCAGCGGGGTACGCAACTCGTGCGACTGGGACGCGACGGCCGCCATTCGATCCTCCGCCCGTTGCGCCGCCCGGCCCCCGGTCATCGCGATCATTGCCGTCGCCACCAAGAGCAGCAAGAGTACAACCATCCCCGTCGCAAGCGAGCGGATGTACCTGCGGTTGAGGAGATCGCTCAACGAGCTTCCCACATGCCTTGCCTCCAAGTACATCGTGTGCCGCTCTTCGGCCGCCACGACTAGCCTCGGCATTCCAGATGAACGTCGAAGTACGTCTACAGGGAGGGATGGTCGGTCCTCGTCATCCAGGTCGGCCGTCAACAGGGAGTCGGACGAGGCGACGCCGAGTTCCTGTAGCCTCGACAATCCAGCATTAGTCCACAGCACCACTTGGTCCACCCCACCACGCTGCTTAACGGCCTCGGGCACGTTGGTTCGCGCTAGTAAGTGCTTGCTGTAGTCCGGCGGCCTAGTCCGGTCTGCCCCGGCCCGTTCCTGAAGAGAACTCGGCGAATAGGCAAAGGCCACGGTCCCCGTGTCAGTGGGATGAGCCGCCGTCTGGCTAAGGGTTCGTACGTCAAGAGGTGCTCGTCATCGAGAGTGAGGGTCACTACGTATTGGGCGTTCCCGGCTGAACTGCTGCTGAAGTGGTCTTGCAGGACGTTGGGAATCAAGCGGTCCCGGACGAAGTCCAGGTCCAACTGCAGAATCAGGTAGCCCGTTACCGCGAGCCAGTCGGTCCTGCGGCGCTGACTCGGGCCATCCGTCACCATCGGCCGGGAAATGGCCATTGCCTGGGGATGAAAGGTCCATGTCGCAGGCCACCTCGCTTTGACCCCGCGTCCGGGCGGGAATCCGAACTTGCGAATGTGGCGGCGAACGGAGACCAAGTCCTCATCCCAATTCACGCGCTGGATGCTCTTGGAATCGCCATCTAGCTCGGTAAGGTCGCCGACCCCCCTGGCCGACAGGTCATAGAAGAGGATGCGCTTGACCACGGGCCCGTGCATCGACAACTCGTGCCACGAGTAGTAGCACTGCAAGTATTGTTCCAGGCGGCGCTCCTGATCCAAGTCCACCGTCGCTTTGAACGTAGTCAGCAAGAGCCGCAGCTTGGAACGGAGGTCCGTGGTGACGAGATTCATCGATCCGTTCAACGAGTTCCGTTCAAGGCGCTCTTGCGAATCGGCTACGTTTCCAATCCACAGGAACTGCAGGGTCCCGGTCAAGGCGAGGAGCACGCAGCTGGCGCCAATCCAGATGGTGATCTGCCGTCGGTATGACATCGGTTACGCTGAGCGGCTGCCAATTGCGCGAAGACCGCGGTTAAGGAGGCACGCAAAGCGCCCGCACATGCCGAAGCCGCTACTCACCGCATCTTCGAACTCTGACAGATAGCTACAATTCCGGCACGTTCATGATAGACGACCAGAGGGAACTTGGAGCTCTCAGCCATTCCCTGCACTGCAAGCGGCAAACCCGGACATCGGGCTCGCCGCCCCAAAGTACGGTTAGAACAAGTCCGTGAAGCTTGCCCGAAAAACCAAGTCTCAGTTCCGAGAGCGTGGAGATTGGGAATCTGCCGGAGGGAGCAAGTGCCAGAGCAGCTGACTAGTCGGGCACGAACTTGTAGCCCTTGCCATAAACGGTCCGGATCCAGCGAGGATTCTTGGGGTCATCCTCGATTTTCCTGCGAATCCAATTGACGTGCACATCGACTGTTCGTGACAAGCCCCCCGGGTGGGAATCCCAAAGCTCCTTGAGAAGGTGCTTTCGAGTTAACGTCTCATTCGGGTGCGTCACGAGATATTGCAAGAGCTTGTATTCCTGCTCGGAGAGCGACAGACGTGCGTGGGCACGCCAAACGACAGCGTGCCTGGAGTCCACCCGCAGGTCCCCGAACTCATATACCGGACCACTGCCGTCACCGCCCGAAGACGAGCTCCGATGCAAGACAGCCCGGATTCGAGCAAGCATTTCCATCACTTCGACAGGCTTGATCAGGTAGTCGTCGGCACCCACCGCAAAGCCTCTCAACCTGTCTTCCAATTGCGACTTTGCGGTAAGCATCAAGACGGGTGTGTCGATACCATTGCTCCGCAATTCCTGGCACACGGTTACACCGTCCTTCAACGGAAGAATCAAGTCTAGGAGAATGGCATCAAATCCGCCCGCCGAGGCGCGTCGGAAGGCATCCTCGCCGTCGTCGGCAGTCTCCACCTCATAACCCGCGATGCGGAGACTGTCCTCTAAGCCAACGCGTAGGCCGATCTCGTCTTCAACCAAGAGCACACGATAGGGCATTGATAGCAGTATACGGGAGACCGCAGAAACTAGCGCCCAGAACGTTGCCTCTGTGGTAACCGCCGATCGCAAATACTGGCCACTACCCGACCTCAGGAACTTGCAGCATTCAAGCTAGACTCTAGCAATTAGGGACCTACTTGGAGGGCGCAATCAAGGGCAATCACGGGCATCGCAAAGACTTGATTCTTTGGATGTTGGCGTTTGTTCGGTGTTGATCACAACGGGTGCTTGGACTCTTTCCTGCACCGACCATGGATTTCCAGAAAGGTGGCTGACTTGTTCCCGGCCGTGGCTTCTACTAGACGCTTAACTTCAAGCCCGGCGCGGCAAGACCGTCACCCGTGGCACCTCCCCGTGCCCTCGAGCGCCCCAACAGGAGATTGCCAGGTGGAACAACCTCCGTGCCCTGACGGAAGAGTTCGTCTAGCTGAGGGAATAACTGCTCCAAGGGCAGATCCAGCACGACATGGCTGCCGCAGAGAAACAGGCTTCAGAGTAAGCCAAATTGCTGAACCCCGAGGCGATGGCGAGGCCCTGCTGCAATCGGAATCAACCGATTCGCTGGGCCTGGAGGCGGTCAGGACGGACGCGCTCTGCAGCGCATTGTATCTGGCCAGGCTCCGCTTGCAGGGCATCAGACTAGTCGGGGATGAACTGATAGCCTCTACCGTAGACCGTCCGGATCCACCGAGGATTCTTTGGGTCATCCTCGATCTTGCTGCGAAGCCAATTGACGTGCACGTCGACTGTTCGTGTCCGGCCTCCCGGAGGATAGTTCCAAATCTCTTCAAGCAAGCGGCCCCGAGGTATCGTCTCAGACGGGTGCGTCACAAGAAAGTGCAAGAGCTTGTACTCCTTGTCAGAGAGCGTCAGGCGCTCGCTGCCGCGCCGAACAATGGACCGATTTGCATCCACCTTCACGTCTCCGAATTCAAATACCCCCAGCGCTCGTTCAGCGCCCAACGACGAGCTCCGACGCAAGACAGCCCGGATCCGCGCGAGCAACTCCATGACCTCGATAGGCTTGACCAGATAGTCATCGGCACCCACCGCGAAGCCTCTCAACCTGTCTTCCAATTGCGATTTCGCGGTCAGCATCAAGACCGGCGTGTCGATACCCTTGCCTCGCAATTCCTGGCAAACCGTCACACCGTCCTTCAACGGCAGAATCAAATCGAGAACGATGGCATCGTATCCGCCCTGCGAGCCGAGCCGAAAGGCTTCCTCGCCGTCTTCGGCGGTCTCTACCTCGTAGCCCACGATGCGGAGGCTGTCCTCCAAGCCAATGCGCATGCCGATCTCGTCTTCAACCAAAAGCACGCGATAGGGCATTGATCAAATTGTAACGGAATATTAAAGCCAGGCGCTCCGGACCTTACGCGTATGCTGACCGCCTGCTGCGAGAGCTTGGTCCGCACCTGCGCGGTCAGGCACTCGAGGATCGTCTCCCGCAATGGACCCTCGCCCGGACTCTCACACGCGCTGAGAATGACGAAACCCACTTCTTCGACCTTGAATCCAGTGCTGATCTAGCGTATCTCGCCGATGCCGAGTTGAGCCTTGGCCCGCTCCGAGACCTCATCGTGCTGGACGAGATTCAGCGACGATCAGAGTTGTTCCCGGCGCTGCGCGTGCTAGCAGATCGCCCGGCGAGGCCCGCAAGGTTCCTCGTCCCAGGACGCGCCGCGCCAAGGCTTTTGCGCCAAAGCTCCGAGAGTCTGGCTGGGCGTGTCGCAAACTATCCCATTCCCGGAATCTCGCTCTCAGAAACGGGGCCAGGAGAGTTGGCTCCGAGGAGGCTTTCCTCCTTCCCTGACCGCTCCCAGCGATGAGGACAGTTACTTATGGCGGACCAACTTCATCCGCACCTTCCTCGAGCGCGATGTGCCCCAATTCGGCATCAACATACCCAGCGTGACCCTGGACCGGTTCTGGGCCATGCTCAGCCACTATCACGGCCAAGTATGGAATGGCTCGGAACTCGCCCGAGCGTTTGGGGTAGCCCACCACGCCGTCCGCCGGTATCTCTCAGTGCTCGAGAGCACTTACATAGTTCGAGCTCTCAAGCCCTGGGCTGCAAACCTGAAGAAACGTCAAGTGAAGTCGCCCAAGATCTATCTACGCGACACCGGAATCCTCCACCAGTATCTTGGAATCTCCACCCGTAGGGACCTCGAGCGGCATCCCAAAATCGGGGCTTCATGGGAGGGTTTTGTGATCGAGGCCGCGATCCAATCTCTTGGGTTGGACGATCGCCAATGCTATTTCTGGGCAACGCACGGCGGTGCCGAGATCGACTTAGTCGTGCAGCACGGTACGCAGCTCCGCGGAATCGAGGTCAAACGCACATCCTCGCCCTCGCTCACGCCGTCGATGAAGACGGCGCTAAGCGACTTCGGGCTCAGCCGGATCGACGTCATCCATGCAGGCGGGGAAACCTATCCTCTCGCAAGGGATGTTCGGGCGGTTGCAGCCGTCCGCCTGCTGGACGATCTCTGAACGGCGGCCACTGCACAAGCGGGGATTCGCCCGCTCGGGTCGGGCTCGGCCTCGTCAACTCGACCCACAGGGGCAGAGATGGAGAACGCGAGCCTTGACTGCATTTGGGCGACTTCGAGAATGCTGGGTGGCAGGGTGCTGTTGTCGTTGGAAAGCGATTCCTCTTGTTCACATGCGGAGGGCCTTCAGTTGTACCGCGACATCCTCAAGATCCTTCTCCCGCAGGGGGGGCTTCATGGCCAGCAAGTGCTGGGGCAGCAATCCACCTTGGTTGGTTCTGCTTGTTCGCAGCGGGTCTCATTGCAGCCCGATCAAATGGGATGCCGTCGGTGCGGACGAGGTCTTGAGACCCAAGGTCCGGGTCAGAAAAGGGCTTGCCTGACTTCGTGCTTCTCGCAGCATTCATCCGGGAATGGGACCGCGACCCGGACGGCATCAGCATGCCGGCGTCCGAACCGAGACTGAACGGAGGACTCATCTGGAGCGACACCCGCGCGACGGCGGACGGTGATCTCGGCGATAACGCCATCACCAATGCGGAAGGCCACAAGGTGCGAGGCGGCGGCTAGCCGCGACAGCAATGAATCGGCGACCCTGTCGACATCCTTGAACAAGGACCCGGGCTGGTCAACTCTCGCTCCGCAAGCACTTGGTTGTGCGGCAGGGGTTCAATCGGAACACTGCACATAGCCAGACTCAACGCATTTCTTCGCCGGAGCATATCCCTGCTTTGCCGCTAAGCCATACAAACGGATCGCTTCGGCAGGATCCTTCGGAGTCCCCTCCCCTTTTTGGTACAGGAGGCCGAGACGGCACTGCGCATAGGAGTACCCTCGGTCGGCTGCGAGGCGATACCAGCGAACCGCTTCGGCCGCGTCCTTGGGCACGCCCCGGCCATGGTAGTGAAGAAAGCCGAGCCTGACCTGGGACCCAACGTCACCTTGGTCTGCTGCGACGCGATACCAGCGGACTGCCTCGGAAAGATCCCTTAGTCCTCCCAGCCCAGCCTCGTACCAGAGGCCGAGCTGGTGCTGCGCGAGGCGGTACCCTTGTTCAGCTGCGAGGCGATACCAGCGAACCGCCTCGGTCGTGTCCGAATACACGCCCCGGCCGTAGTAGTAATGATGGCCGAGGTAATACTGGGTCCTGGAGTATCCTTGGTCTGCGGCGAGACGCTGCCAGCGAAGTGCCTCGGCAAAGTCCTTCGAGACCCCGTTCCCCTCCATGTACATCGAGCCGAGATAGGACTGTCCAGCGGCTGACCCTTGCTCGGCGGACAGTCGGTACCAGCGAGCAGCTTCGACCAGGTCCTTGGAGACACCCCTCCTGCCCCAGCGGTACGCGTAGCCCAGGGAGGTCTGTCCCGAAGTGTATCCCTGGTCGGCTGCAACCCGCCTCATCCCGGTCATGCCATTCTCGACGGCTGCCTGAACGGAATGGGCGTGAGCGAGACGGCCGCCAAACTCGGCGTGTCGCGAGCGACGCTTTCCCGCGTGCTCAACGGAAGCGCGGGTATTTCCGTTTCGCTCGCCCTGAAGCTTGAGGCACAGGGCTGGTCGAAAGCAGACGTTTGGATCCGCCTGCAAGGCGCCTACGATCTAGCCCAAGCGCGCAAGCGCACTAGGAATGGCCGGTCGAGGACAAGGCGCGGCCAAGCGCATGAGCACGGTGTTCCTTGCCACCATCGCAATCGATGAGACACCGGCTGAATTGATTTGCGGTCTTGCGATCTGCGGACGGAATGGGTTGCTCGTGCTATGCGTGCGAAGGGGAGCAATCGAGTAGGGCCGGTTGGCCCGGATGAAACCGGATAGGGTCGGCGCACCCGTTTCACTGCGAACGGAGTCTCCTTCAGCTGGAGGGAGAGTTGAGTTTCCGCGGCAACACGATGCCAACCCTGTGTCCTCAGTTCGGGAGCCCCAGTTGGTTGTGTTCTCAGAATGCGGCGCGCCTCTCCGGCACCGGTTGCTCAGAGACTGCGTTTCCTGGCACCGCGGTCATGCTACCCACAGAGGCGTCGTAGGCAAGTGAGTTGGAATCGGGTTGGACCAAAACTGGGTCTGAAGAGAGGGCGTTGTCGCAAGAAGCAGAGCGACAGCGAGAAGGTGAGCCGATTCGTCAATGGCGCACATGTTGATATTGAAACCTCGGATCTGGCCGTTCAATCCGGTATCCGGAACGCGACCACCTTACCGCCGGCCGGTCGGCCCGACTTGCCTCCGCCCGCCGAGATCACCACGTATTGCTTCCCATCAACCATGTACGTGCTCGGCGTCGCGTTCCCGCCAAACGGCAACTTCGCCTTCCACAGAATCTCTCCCGTATCTTTGTCAAACGCCCGAAACGTCTCATCCGCCGTAGCCCCGATGAAGATCAAGCCGCCCGCCGTTACGACCGGCCCTCCATAGTTCTCCGTGCCCGTTGGCGGAATCCCTCGCGCGGTCAGCTCGGGATACTCACCGAGGACGACCTTCCACTTGATCGCGCCCGTGTTCAAGTCCACCGCGTTCAACGTGCCCCAAGGAGGCTTGATCGCCGGATACCCTTCGTCATCGAGCCAGCGCCGAAAGCCCGCGAAGGAATATGGCGGGTCTCCCAGCCGGGCACCGCGCCCTCTCCGCCCGAGGTCGGCGTACTCCGACTCAGGCATTTCCCGACCGAACAAGTAGTCGACGATCGCCTGCCGCTGACCCGCCCCGAGAGAGCCGAACCCCGGCATCCTTCCCCCACCCCCGTCTTTCACCACTCTGGCGACATCCTCGGCCGTTCCCGATTCGGCGATCTCGAGCAACGAGGGAAGGCCCGCATCCACATCGCCCGCACGATCGATCCCATGGCAATACGAGCAGTGAATGCGGTACCCGCGCTCGCCCATCGAAAGCAGCTCTCCGTCCTCGCCCCGCGTCGAAACCAACTGATAGATCCACGGTATTTCGTTCACGTTGACGTAGTAGATCCCGTCCGGGTCCGCCGCCCCGCCGCCCCATTCCATCCCCCCGTCGAAACCCGGAAAGATGATTGTCTCCTTCACGCTCGGCGCCGGGAACGCCCCGAACGAACCGACCAGCTCGTAACGCAGTTTGGTCATGGCCGCCGCTTCAGGGGAGACCCTCGAAACGTCGTCCACCGTATAGATCTGCCGCGTCAACGGCGGCGGCTTTGTCGGAAACGGCTGCGTCGGCCAAGTCTCCACGCCCGGCAAGCTGCTCTGCGGAACCGGCTTCTCATGGATCGGCCACAGCGGCTCGCCCGTCACGCGGTCGAAGACAAACAGCAACCCGTTCTTCGTTCCCTGTGCCAATGCGTCGATCTTGAGCCCGTGGTGCGTCACGGTCAGCAGCACGGGCGGCGTCGGCAGGTCTTTGTCGAGCAAATCGTGGTGAACCAGCTGCTGATGCCAAATCCTCTTGCCGGTTTTGGCGTCTAACGCGATCACCGAATTCGCAAAGAGATTCGCCCCCTGGCGGTCGCCTCCCCAAAAATCAGGCCAGGCGGTCTCGGTCGGCGCATAGACGATGCCCCGCTCCTCGTCGAGCGACAGCCCCGACCAATTCGATGCCCCGCCGGCGGTCTTGTACGAATCCGGCTGCCAAGAGTGATACCCGTACTCGCCCGGCCGCGGAATCGTATAGAAGACCCACTCCATCTCGCCGCTTCGCACGTCATACGCCCGAATCGTGCCCGGCCCGGTGGTATTACCGCCGACGATGTAAAGGCTCTCGTAGATCACCCCCGGCGTATTGATCCTCACGCTCGGCGGCCTTGGCCGGTCATGAACCTCGATGCCCTCGCCAAGGTGAATCGAGCCGCCCTTGCCAAAGCTCTCGATCAGCTTGCCCGTATCGGCATCAAGCGCATACAAATACGTCCCCACACCCGTAAAGATGCGCCGATCCTCGCCATCCTCCCAATAGACGACGCCCCGCTGCCGCGCGGCGATCCTTCCCTTGAAGACGCTCGCCGGATCCCAGCGCCAGATCTCCTTACCGGTCGCCGCATCGAGCGCCATCACCTTCCGCTTTGGCGAAGCGGTATAGAGCACGCCCCTGACGACCAGCGGATTGGCCTGAAACTCCCCGCGGTCGCCGGTATCGAACGTCCAGGCCACCTCGAGTTGGCCAACGTTGCTCTTGTTGATCTGGTCTAGCGTCGAATAATGCGAGCGGTCCTTACCGCCCAGATATACCGGCCACTCAAGATCATTCGCCCCGCCTGGCACGCAACACAGCAACACCCAAACCAGGCCCGGCTTTCGCGTTCTCATACAGAAATTGTCACAAGTTCGAGGTCACGGCAACGCGGACAAAAAGACCACACTGAGCGCCCATAGGAAAGGCCCTCTCACTGCGCGGAGTGTTCGATCAAGCCCTACAAAACGACCTGGTCGGCGGTCGAGTCCAAGTCGACTGAACAGGGTCTCCATCTTCCTCACTTCAGACGGCGAACGCCCAGGTAGTACGCTCCTAGGGTTTCGCCGGCGCCCGTGTGAAACCACGTTTCGATATCCGTCTCACCAGCTCTCAGGTCCACAGCAAAAACGGCGGACGCCATCTTGTCCGTGACCGGTTTTGTCTGATCGAACCGATCGACCCTCAGCCGGGCGGATCGAATGTCCAACGCCTTGGATTGGGCGGCCCAGTTCCCGCCCCACAATTTGTATCCCGCTACTCGATTGCTTGGCTTGGAGCGGATCGGCAAATTTAGCTCCGGCGGCCAACGACGCAGGGTGAATTCGAATCTGCCCGATTCCGTGACCTCGATCGGGATGACTCCATTCACGAGTTCGCCCTCGGTTATCTTTTTCTGACTAAAGAATCCGCTCCGGTCGTACCAATGGTAGATCGTGAACTCCTGATGAGGTTGTTCCTCAGAGCCAACTTGGATTCGCGGGATGACCGTATAGTCGTTTTCCCTGTTCTTCTCGAGCGCTTCGCGGAACTGTCTGACCAACTCGGGATGATTTTTCGCGACGTCGTTCTCTTGGGCCGGGTCCTGCTGAATATCGTAAAGCTCCTTGCCGGCCACCAATCGCCATTGCTCCGTCATGACCGTTCCTGAGTACGACTCAATGAGGGTCCGGTTCAGCCATTCCGGTTTCGCTGCTCCCGTCAAGAGCGGCTTGAAGCTGACTCCGTCGAAAATTGCCCCCTCGCCAACCGTAAGTCCACAAAGGTCCACCAGGGTTGGCAAGACATCGATATGAGCGGTTAGCGTATCGTTGTCCCGGCCGCCGGTGATTCCGCCTTGCGGCCAGCGAATCAGAAACGGGACGCGATGCCCGCCGTCATAACCATTGCCTTTCCCGCCTCGCATCCCGGCATTGTCACCGAACCGCGCAGCGCCATTGTCGGTGAGAAAGATCAAGATTGTGTTTTCTTCCAAGCCCGAGGTTCTCAGGAAATCCATAAGCCGTCCCACGTTCTCATCGATGTTGCTGATCATCCCGAAGCGATCGGCGTACCGGCCCGCCACCTCTCTGTAAGGGTCGGCATATTCTTCGGGAACGATGAAGGGGCCGTGCGGGGCATTCGTCGGCAAGTAGCAGAAAAAGGGGTTGCCGTTGTCCCGTGCACGCTTCATGAACGCCATCGACTCTCTGAACCAGACGTCCGTGGAATAGCCTCTGACCTGTTCCTTCTTGCCGTTGCGCCAATAGATGTCATCGAAGTAGTCGTTGCCCCATATATCGCCGGTTGTCCCAAGGGCGCCATTGCCGTGGACCAATGTCTCTTGGAAGCCGCGATCCTGTGGGCGGAAAGGGTAGTGGCCGCCGAGGTGCCATTTACCGAAGATTCCTGTAGCGTACGAATTGGCGGAAAAGATCTCAGCGGACACGGGGAATTTGCTCCCGATGATATTGCGGCCGTTGTCAGCTTCGCGAACCCCCACGTGCCTGCAATGCCTTCCTGTCATTAACGCTCCCCGGGTGGGCGAACATTTCGAAGAGACGTGAAAGTCTGTGAGTCGGACGCTCTCTTCCCGGAGTTGATCAATGTTGGGCGTCTTGAGATGGGGATGCCCGTGGCTGGATAGTTCCCCATAGCCCTGGTCGTCGGTCATGATGAGTATGACGTTCGGTTGCTCCGCTTGTAAGAGGGAGAGACCGAAATTGAGGGCAATAAGAGCGTAGCCAATAGAGAGCTTCATGGCTGGTGTGGTCCGGGTTGTCTAGGCAGCTGGTCGGTGAAATTAGGGTGGACTCCGCTACTCCTCTAGACTACCGACGTATCGCGGACCTCTAGCCCATGGTTGTCAGGTCAGAGGCGATTTCGACCGAATTCCGGCCTTTCGGGCGCATGAGTCGTTGATTTTCCGTCAAAGGCCTCGCTGGATCCGGAATGTAGTACCATAAAATATAGAAAAAGCTTGACTTCCCGCCCGCCCCGTGCTCCCGTGGGGGTATGTTCGTCTGTCGCACTCGCACCCGCTCCCGCGACGGCAAGGAATACTTCACCTTCCGCCTCGTCCGCTCCCAGCGCGTCGGTGACAAAGTCCGCCAGCGCACCCTCCTCAATCTGGGCAGCCATTTCCCCATCCAGCGGGACCACTGGCGTCCCCTCTGCCAGCGCGTCCAGCGCCTCCTCGACCCCCGTGTCTGGCGACAATTAAAAATCCGGGCGCATTGCGTCGCAAAGATTGTTACTTGAACACCCCCGTAGCCTCACAATTCGTGTTACCGAAGGAGGCAATATGTCTAAGATCAGCGCAAAAGCGCGGAAGGAGCTAGTCGCCGCCGTGGCTGAGCGGTACCAGACCGGCACGGCGACCGAGAAGGGGTGCATTCTCGACGAGTTCACCGCTCTGACGGGATACCATCGCAAGCATGCCATCCGCGTTCTCAGTGGAAACGCACCCAAGCTCCCGGGGCGGCGCGGGCGGCGCTGTCTGTATGACCAGGCCGTGACCGAGGCGCTGGTCGTGCTGTGGGAAGCCTCGGACCGCGTGTGCGGGAAGCGTCTCAAGGCGCTGCTACCGATTCTGGTGCCAGCGCTGGAGCGTCACGGCCACCTGGATCTGGACCCGCAGGTGCGCGAGCAGCTGATGGCGGTGAGCGCGACGACGATCGACCGCCGTCTGGCGGAAGCACGGTCCGTGACGGCCGGCCGGCGGCGCCGCCGTTCCGTGCAAGATGGCGTGCGCGGCCGCGTGCCGGTACGCACGTTCGCGGACTGGCAGGATCCGAGCCCGGGCTTTGTCGAGGCCGACTTGGTGGCGCACTGCGGCGGGGCCATGGCCGGCAGCTTTGTCTGGTCCCTGGTCGTGACCGATATCGCCAGCGGCTGGACGGACTGCGCGGTCCTGCTGGTGCGCGAAGGGAGCTTGGTAGTAGAGGCCCTGGACCAGCTTCGCAAGGCGCTCCCATTCCCGCTCCGGGGGCTCGACACCGACAACGGAAGCGAGTTCCTGAACGACATGCTGATCAGCTATTGCAGCGACCAGGGAATTGAACTGACGCGCTCTCGGCCGTACCGCAAGAACGACCAAGCCTGGGTGGAGCAGAAGAACGGAGCGGTGGTTCGCCGGCTGGTCGGGTACGGGCGGCTGGAAGGCGTGGCAGCCGCCGCGACACTCGCGCGGCTGTACTCGGCGTCGCGCCTGTTCGTGAATGTGTTCCAGCCCTCGTTCAAGCTGGCAGAGAAGACGCGGGAGGGTGCGCGTGTACGCAAGCGCTATCACCCACCGGAGACCCCGTGTGCGCGGCTGCTCGCCTCGGATGCGATTCCCGCGGCGACGAAGGACCGTGGGTGCATGACATCATTTTGATCCCGGCCTGATTTTGCGGGACTGACCTTGGAACTCCTTGTGCTTCCATCGCCGAGGGGCGGCCATATCTTGATAAGTTATATTATCAAGATATGGCCGCCCCCGCTCCCCTCTCTGCAACCATCCTTGCCCTGCAGCAAAGACGCGCCAGTATCCTGGCCAGCATCAGCGCCATCGGCGAACTGCGCCCCGGAACTGTGAGCGAAATCTACACCAAGTGCGGTCGCCCCGCCTGCCATTGCCAGCAGCAGGGCGATCGCGGTCACGGCCCTTACTTCCGCCTCGTTTTCAACTCGGCCGGCAAGCAGACCACCCGCTCCTTTTCCGCCCGGCATGCCGAGGTGCTGCGCGCCGAAGTCGCCGAATGCCAGCGCCTGCGCCGCCTGACTGGCGAACTGATCGAGGTTAGCGAGCAACTCTCCGATGCCCGGCTCCAAAGCGTCGGCCCGGCCTCCGCCCAGCGGCCGTTAAAAAAAAAGCCTGCGCGCAGGAGTTCGTCCCCGCCATCGAAGCCGAGATCGCCCGCTTCGTAGCTCCCGGGGCCGCCGACTCCGTCGATTTCGAGGCCCTCGAGACCCGTCTGCGCCAACGGGCGCTGCAACTGGCCGCACGGGCGGTCGAACGGCGCTTCAGCGACGACCTCGGCGATCAATGCGGCCCGCACCAGCCCTGCCCCTGCGGGCAGACCGCACACTACGCCGGCCGCCGTGCCAAGACCTTCGAAACCGTCCTGGGCGCGCTGACCCTGCAGCGGGCTTACTACCACTGCCCGGACTGCCACCACGGCTATTTCCCTCGCGACCGGGCCTTGGGCATGGCCCGCACTGACCTGTCACCGGGCGTGACCCGCATGACCGGTGCGGGCGCCGCGCTGGTCAGCTTCGCCCAGGCCAGCGGACTGCTCGCTGACCTCGCCGGCGTACGGGTGGGCACCAAGCACGTGCAGCGCACTGCCGCCGCCCTGGGCCGCGAGATTGCCGCCCGCGAGCGGCTCGGTCCGGACGCGCCGGCACTGCCTCCCGCCCCGACGGCGTATCTCGGCGTCGACGGCACCGGCGTCCCGGTCCGGGCCAGCGAGACGGCCGGGCGCCCCGGCAAGCAGCCCGACGGCTCCGCCCGCACCCGCGAGGTCAAGCTGGCCGTCGTCTGGACGGCCGAGTCGCGCGACGACGCGGACCGTCCCGTGCGCGACCCGGGCTCGGTCAGCTACACCGCTGCCATCGAAAGCGCCGCCAGCCGCGACACCGATCCGGACCCGTGCGAGTTCGCCCGGCGCATGCGTCGCGAGGCCGAGCGACGGGGCTTCACGCTCGCCCGCCGCCGCGTCATCCTGGGGGACGGAGCCAGCTGGATCTGGCGCATCGCCTCAGAGGACTACCCCGGCGCGATCCAGATTGTCGATCTCTGGCACGCGCAGGAGAAGCTGTGGGCGGTTGCCAAGGCGCTCTGCGCCCACAACAAGGCGCTGGTCGAGCCTTGGGCCGACGCCCGCTGCGACGACCTCGAGCAGGGCCGCATCGACGGCCTGCTCGCCGCCTTGCGCGCCCACGCCGGCACCTGCGTGGAAGCCAACAAGTGCGCCAACTACATCGAGAAGAACCGCAGCCGCATGCGCTACCCGCAGTACCGCGCCCAGGGCCTGTGCGTGGGCTCCGGAGTGGTGGAGTCCGGCTGCCGCACGGTGGTCGGACGCCTCAAGCGCTCGGGAATGTACTGGACTGTCAGCGGTGCCAACGCCATCCTCGCCCTGCGCTGCTGCGTTCTCAGCGGCAACTACGAGGACTTCTGGGCTGAACGGGCCGAAAACCCATGTGTCCAAGCCGAAATCCAAACATAGTGTCGTGCACCCAAGGACCGTCTCGGTGCGCTGCTGGGCACGCTGGACCCGCTCGGGCTCCTGGACGAGATCCGCACGGTACAACACAACCTCGCCGCACTGGCAGCGGGCGCGACGGTCCAGCCGATGCCGCAACGCGATGCCGAACTCGACCGCTTCCTGCGCAGCCTGGCACTCGCTTGGCGCGCTGGGGAAGTGCGGCCGACTCACCAGCCCGCGGCGAAACCGCCACGCTGGTGGCGCACCCGGCACGACCCGTTCGAGACGACCTGGCCCCGCGTGGTGCAGTGGCTGGAGGCCGAGCCGCAGCGCACAGCGAAGGAGCTCTTCGGGCGTCTGCGGCGGGAGCATCCCGGCCTGTTTGTTCCGGGCCAGTTGCGGACCCTGCAACGGCGGGTCAAGGACTGGCGCCGACTCGAGGCCCGTCGGCTGATCCTGGCCGATCCGATGGGACCGCCTACGGGTGCGGCTATGTCACCGGGTGCTGTTGCCGCTACGCTCGACCGCGATGCCGAACCCGCTGTGGTGCCAGGCGATTCCGGTCAGGTCGAATGCGCAGTCCGGACCAACGGATCTCCTTGAGACGAAGCCTTCACATGCCTCAGCGCCCGGTGACCGACGTGGTCTTCGACGCCTTCCCGGTGGTGGGCGCGCTCGCGCGCCCACCACCGCTCCGCCCCTTCGCGGAGGGATGGTCCATAGCAACCATCAGCAATGGCTGCTTCAGCAAACGCTCACGAACTTAACCGGAGACGCGGTAGCATCTTTGTGAGGACGGTGGGTAACATTTGGAAATGAGGCAACGCGGCGCGTCCCAGGCTGGCCGAAGCCAGCGCGGCGCCTCCAAGTCGGAGGAGTTCGCGGCGATTCATCAAATTCGTGAGGTCGGACATGTAGGTTCCCTCAGGGTAAACGCCGACCGCGCTCCAGGTAGCGAGGGGCCGTGAAATTCACGGCGGTGCCGTTGTCACCGTACGGGTCGTCAAAACGGGCCATCAACTCATACAGGCGGGCGCGCATGTCGTCCACTTGGGCGGACTGCCGGGGATCGTTCACGATGTTGGTCAGCTCGCCGGGGTCCTCCTCCAGGTCGTAGCACTCGTCGAAGTCGAATGCGTTAGACGTACTTCCGTCTCTCGGTGATCACCATGCGCTGGATCATGAGAGAATCCTGCCCGTACCAAGGGCACAACATCATGTCGCGCCAGCCGTCTCCGCTCGGATCCTCGAACAGCGGCCGCATTCCGGCAATGTCGAGAAACGTGTGTCCCAGATCGTGGAATTGCGCAAGGCGGCGGCACTCGGAACCGGCTGCGACCCGCCCCGGCCAACGGACCACCATAGGAGTCCGGTAGATCTCCTCGTAGGGCGCGAAACACGGCAGCCACATGCGATGCGAGCCCCAGGGAGCGCCATGGTCCGCGGTGAATACAACCAGGGTGTTGTCGGCCTGGCTGCTGTGTTCGAGCGCGTCGAGTACGCAACCCACCTGCTCGTCCATTTGCTCGAACGAAGCGTCGTAGAACGCACGACCTTCCTGGTAGTCGCGCTCCGTCATCGACCCGTATGAATCCGCTTCCCGAACCTGCATGTTCGGCTTTCCATCAAACGAGTCGTGGAAGTTGGCCCGCACCGTAATCTCGCCGGCGTCGTAGCTCTCCCGATACTGTCGCAGCGGCCACGCGCGAAATGCCTCCGGAAAGTGAACCTCGACATGCCACGGCTGATCCCCGCCCGAGAAACGGCGGATCATGTCGATGCCCGCACCGGCCACGTCGTACAGCTCCGTCTCTTCTACTTCGCCTTCCGAGTAGCCCCACAACCCAAACGGTTCCGAACCGGGCCACTTCACTTTGCGCACGGTTTGACGGCGGCGCCGGCGATCGAGAAGCGCCCAGCCATCGCGGATCAGCTTCTCCCGGGCACGACGCTTGTAGCGGTTTGGAGCGCCGATTTCATGGAAGCCGAAGTCCGTGGGGATCCGCACCGTCGACGTGTGCCACTTGCCGCAGTATCCAAGCCGGTAGCCGCCCTCGCGCAAGATGCTCGGATAGGTGACGACGTCGGGAAACGGATCGTTGGATACCGCGCTGGCCTGGTCAGGGTGATTGTAGGTGCCAAATTTCCAGTTGAAGGCCCCGCTCAGCAGCGCGTTGCGTGCCGGAGAGCACACGGCGGCGTTGGTGTAGGCGCGGTGGAACAACATCCCTTCGGATGCAAGGCGGTTTATGTTCGGTGTCCGGCAGAGTGAACGGTTGCGATCGTGTCGGCCTGTTGGTTGTCGCCGCAGATCAGCAGGATATTCGGCTTCCCTCGCGCCTGTGACGCCGCAGCCGTACCGAGGGGCGCCGGGCTGGCGGCACGGACAAATTGTCGACGATTCATCTGACCTGGGTCTCGGCCAGCTTTCGAATTCGCGGGTCTGTCACCTTCAGGATACCGAGGCTGTTGTCGTTCTGTGCGGTGACGTAGATGTAGCCGTCGCGGTAGACAAGATCATGGCCGTTGTCATAGTGCGGCGTTCCGCTGACATGTTGGTCGTAGCGGCGGGTGGGGAACAGCCGCCCACCGCGGTACTGCGCAACGGAAACCGGTCGCGAAGGGTCGGTGACGTCAATTGCCTCCACGCACTCGCCGCCGCTCACCAGCAGCAACGAGCCGTAGATGGCCATACCGTTGGCACCAATATCGCAGACCGGCATGTTGGCGAGTTGACGAGGCCGGGCAGGATCGGAGAGGTCGATGATGCCGACGCGGTCCGGCTGTGACGCGCCGACGCCGGCATAGAGACCGCCCCACACCACGACCCGGTTGGCCCCTTGCAGGTCGCCCGCGTTGTCGCTGTTTGAGACCCGGCCCACAATGGTCCACTTCGCGGCTGGTAGCAGCTTGTGAACGCCGGGTTCGGCAATTCGGTAAATGATTATGCTCGCCGGCTCGTGCCGCTTGATGTCGACGACGATGGCGTGGTGGCCCCACACCGCGATATCGTGCGGAGACTTCGGGCCGCCGGTTTCGGACGAATGGAGGACCTCGACGTACTTCGGGTCCTTTGGATTGGTGATGTCAAACACACCTATGTAGCCGGACTTGTTCGCCGTCAAGAGATGGTTGTTGAAGCGCACCATGCCGTTGATGCGATCAATCCGTGGTCGGTCCGAGATCTTCTTGAGCACCCTCGGATTTGCAGGGTCGCTGATGTCGATGGACAGCAGGTCGGACGTCCCGAGGAGCAGCACATCGCCCATCGGCAGGACCGTTTCAGCCTCCTCGTATTCGACAGGGTCGACGAGTGAAGAAACGAGCTCGGGAGCGGCGGGATCGCTGATGTCGATGATCGCCAGCGATCCACCCTTCCCGGGAACGAAGGCGAGATCGCCCTGCAGTTCGACATCGTGCGCACGGTTCAGCGCACGGTCGTCGTGGAGCACCCCCACCAATTCAAGCGCCCCTGGCGGTCGGACCACTTCAGATGAGGCGGCTGGCTCGCCATAGACAGTTGTCGCGCCGAGCAGGCTAATGAGAATCCAGCCTACCGCGCAGCATTGGTGCATTCTTCTCCTCCTTCATTGTCCGGCCGCAGTTTCACTCCGAACTGTATTGCTCGAGCACTCCCATCCACCCTCGGTAAGCCGAACCTGCGGCGGCGGCTCCAAGCGCAGCGAGCCCGGTTGCTCGGACGAAATCCCGACGATTCATCTGACTTGGGTCTCGGCCAGCTTTCGAATTCGCGGGTCTGTCACCTTCAGGATACCGAGGCTGTTGTCGTTCTGTGCGGTGACGTAGATGTAGCCGTCGCGGTAGACAAGATCATGGCCGTTGTCATAGCGCGGCGTTCCGCTGACATGTTGGTCGTAGCGGCGGGTGGGGAACAGCCGCCCACCGCGGTACTGCGCAACGGAAACCGGTCGCGAAGGGTCGGTGACGTCAATTGCCTCCGCGCACTCGCCGCCGCTGACGAGCAGCATGGAGCCGTAAATGGCCATGCCTGTCGCGTCGATGTCGCAGACCGGCATGTTGGCTAGCTGCCGTGGCCGCGTGGGATTGGAGACGTCGATGATGCCGACACGGTCCGGCTCGAATGCGCCGACGCCAGCATACCGGCCGCCCCACGTCACTACCCGATTGGCCCCTTGCAGGTCGCCCTGGTTGTCACTGTTGGAGACCCTGCCCACAATGGTCCACTTCGCGACTGGCAGCGGCTTGCTTGCGCCCGATTCGGCGATTCGGTATATGAAGACGCTGGACGGCTTGTGCTGCAGGGTGTCGACGATGATGGCGTGGTTGCCCCAGACCGCGATATCGTGCGGCCGCTTCGGACCGCCGGTTTCGGCCGAATGGAGGGCCTCGGCGTACTTCGGGTCCTTCGGATTGCTGATGTCGAACACACCGATGTAGCCGGACTTGTTCGCCGTCAAGAGATGGTTGGAGAATCGTGCCATACCGTTGATGCGGTCGATTCGCGGGCGGTCCGCGATCTTCTTGAGCACCCGCGGGTCTGCCGGGTCGCTGATGTCGATGGCGAGAAAGTCGCGGGTCCCGAGCAGCAGCACATCGCCCATCGGCAGGACCGTTTCGGCGTCCTCGTATTCGACGGAATCGACCAGGGAAGAAATCAGCTTGGGAGCGGTGGGATCGCTGATGTCGATGATCGCCAGCGATCCACCCTTGCCGGGAACGAAGGCGAGGTCGCCCTGCAACTCCACATCGTGCGCACGGTTCAGCGCACGGTCGTCGCGGAGCAACCCCACCAGTTCGAGCGCCCCCGGTGGCCGGACCACCTCAGTGGAGGCGGACGGCTGGCCGAAGATAAGTGTCGTAGGGAGCAGGCTGACGAGAACGAGAAAGGCGCGACAATTCATCCTACAGCCTGCGGCCTTGCGGCAGGTAACGCTGCGCGAGAAAACGGGGGTTGCCTGGATCGGTCGCGTTCTCCCCGAATGGGTCGCGGAAGCGGTTCATCAATTCGTACAGGCGGGCCCTCATGTCTCCGACTTCGGCTGACGTCGACTTTTCATAGGCGATATTGCGCAGCTCGTACGGATCTGCCAGCAGGTCGTAGCACTCGTCGTAGTCGTAGCCGTTGAAAACGTATTTGTATTGGCCGGTGATGACCATGCGGTGGATGAGCGGGAAGTTTTGCCCATACCACGGCGCGAAGATCATGTCGCGCCATTCCTCGCGATTGGGATTCTCGAACAGCGGTGCCAGTGAGACTCCATGGCGGTGGGGCAGCGGGTCGAGACCAAGAACGTCGACGAAGGTGTGCCCAAGGTCATGAAGCTGCACAAGACTGTTGCATTCCGCGCCGGGTGGGGTGTGGCCCGGCCAGCGCACGACCATCGGGATGCGATAGAGCTCCTCGTAAGGCGCGAAGTTGGGGATCCACATGTGGTGAGATCCGTAAGGAGCGCCGTGATCGGCGGTGAAGATGACCAGCGTGTTGTGGGCTTCGCCGCTCTCGTCCAAGGTGTCGAGCAAACGTCCGACCTGAGCGTCTAATTGCTCGAATGAGGCGTAGTAGTGGGCGCGGCCCTGCTGGTAGTCTGCCTCGGACATGTCCCCGTACGTCTCCGCGTCGCGTTTTTGCAGACCGGGCTTGCCGTCGAAGGTGTCGTGAAAGTTGGGCGACACCGCAATGTCGCGGGGATCGTACCGCTCAAGGTAGCTGCGCAAGGGCCAGCCCCGGGACCTTTCCGGGAAATGGACCTCGACCATCCAGGGGCTGGAACTAGGGCTGAGTCGCCGGATCATGTCGACGCCCGCAGCGGCAGTCTCGGCCCACAGGGTTTCCTCCTCCTCGCACTCGGTATATCCCCATAATCCGAAGGGCTTGCTGCCCGGCCAGGAGATCGTCTTGACAGGCACGCGGACCTCAGCCTCGCCGGGTCTCTTCAGTCCGAGCTTGTCGGGTAGATTGGCAAGGTCACGGCGATAGCGATCGGGAGCGCCGATCTCGTGGTAGCCAAAATCAAGCGGCGAGCGCTTGGTCGAGGTGTGCCACTTACCGTTATAACCCAGCCGATAACCTGCCGCGCTCAAGCGCTGCGCGTAGGTAACGACATCGGGAAACGGGTCATTGGAGATCGCCGAGGAATTATCCGGCTGATTGTAGGTGCCGAAGTCCCAATTGAAAGCGCCCGTGAGCAAGGCGTTGCGCGCAGGGCTGCAGACGGCGGCGGTCGTGTAAGAACGGTTGAACAGCAGTCCTTCCGAAGCCAGCCGATTGATATTGGGGGTTCGGCACTCCGAGCGATTCGCAATAGTCCCCCACTGCATGTTGTCACCGACAATCAGAAGGATGTTGGGTCGCTTACCGGGATCATCAGGTCGGGGCTTCGCCGCGGAAGCTGCGACCGACGCGAGACCCGTTGTCTGGAGAAAACGCCTGCGATTGAACATTTCCATGTAGGACTTCAGAACAAGAACTTGAGTGCGAACTGAATTACCCTTGCTTGTCCCGCGCCGGTGATCCTCCCCATGCGACTTCCAGCATTGATTGCCGCGTTCGGGTTGCCCAGGTTGACGTTGTTGAGGGCGTTGAAGAATTCGCTGCGGAGCTGCAGCCTCATCCCCTCCCGGCCTGGAATCATGAAGGTTTTGAACAGGCCGAAATTCGCACTGAACGCACCCGGACCGATTAGAGCATTGCGACCGACATCACCAAAGGTCCCCTCGGTTGGGTGGGCGAAGGCCGAACGATCGAACCACGCCAGGATCTTATCGCCGCGCGAGCGGCCGTCAGAAAGACTGTGGTCGCCGATCACGTTGGGCCTCTGGTTGCGTGTGCCGATCAAGGCGTTGTCTATACCGGTAATCGCATCGAACGGGTTGCCCGTGTGGGCCGTGATCAGGCCGTTGAACTGCCAGCCGCCGACTATAGTCCGGAGTGCGGCAGACTGGTTAGACAGTCGCGGCAGTTCCCAGATCCACGACGCCGAGTAGGTGTGTTTGGCGAAGAACTCGGAGAGGCCGAACTGTGAGCGGATGTTAAACGGGTTCGGCGGCGATCGGTTGATGCTGGTGGTGATGCCCGAATCCATGTCGATCGAGCGGGCCCACGTGTAGGCCATCTGGAATGAGAAGCCCTTGCTGAAGCGCTTGTTAACCTCGACCTGCAGCGCGTTGTAGTTAGAGTTGGCCTGAGCGGAAATCTCCCGGTTGTTACCGAAGCCTTGGTGAATTCGCCTGGCGTTGATGTTGCGCAGTGTTGCCCCCTCCTGATAAGGGGCCGGGTTGCCCGCTACCACCAGAAAGCCCTTGCGAGACAGCCTGCCCACATAGCCGGCCTGAACCATGAGATCCGGGACAATCTCCCGTTGCACGTTCAAACCGAACTGCTGTACGTATGGTGAGCGCATCGTTGGTTCAAGGAATGAGAGCTGCTGGCGCCCGACGAATTCGGGGTCGACCGTGTTGATCGTGAGTGGGATTTCCGGTTGGCCGCGCAGCGGATCGGTGAGACTATGCGGGCTGTTAAAGGTAAACGTATACCGATAAGGCTGGCCATCGTTCTGGATCATGTCCGCATTGAGAGTCTCATAAAAGATCCCGTAGGAACCGCGCACCGAGGTGCGCCCGTTGCCGAACGGATCCCATGCAAAGCCGAAGCGAGGAGCGAAGTCGTTCTTGTCCATCGCCACGGTGCCCCGCGGAATGCCGTTGTCGCCGGGAAAGACGATGCCTTCCGGTGCGTTGGGAATGGCCTGCGATTGCTGCCCAGGGCGGAAGGTTTGCCACCAATCGTTCTCGTGGAACCAGGGAACACGCCCCTCGTATCGCAGCCCGAGGTTCAGCGTCAGGCGCGGGTGGACGCGCCAGTCGTCCTGGATGAAGAAGTAGTGGGCGTACTGGATACCACCCTGTTCGGATATTGGAGTGCGCAAGTCCATGCGGGCAGGCCGCCCGAGCAGGAAGTCGGCGGCCGGGTCGCCACTGAGTTGGCCCGTGAGCCGAAACGAACCGCTCGCCCTGGAGCTTGCTCGGTTGAGATACCTCATGCGCATGAATTCATAACCAGCCTTGACGCTGTGGTCTCCACTGATCCAGTTAACACTGTCGGCGATCTGCAACGACTCGTTTACCAGCGGCTCGACCGGCCCGGAGTCGTTCCCCAGCGTGACCCGGCCGGAGATTCGGAAGGAGGGTGGATACTTCGGCCCGAAGACCGGCATAATGCCGCCGAGATCGGTGAGGTGAACCTTATTCTCCGTCGAAGCGGTTGAGAAACTGCGGTAGCCGCTGATGCGAAAATTATTCAGCAGGTTCGGCCGTATCGTGTACGTGTCGCCCACCGTGACCGAGTGCATGTCCACATTCGTGTCGCGGGAGTAGTAGGTGGGAATCTGGCCCCGACCCTGCGTGGAAAAAGCAGAGTTGAAGTTGTAGCGCACGTGCGTGGTGTGGTTGCCGCTGTGATGGTCGGCTCGCACCAGGAGCTGATCGCTGTCAACCGGCGTCGGGAAAGTCTCTAGATACCGGCCATTCGGGGCGTTGGGCAACGGCATTAGGCCCCTGCTCAAGACGTTGTCCGCTACCGTGTCGAAGCGGCTGGCAGGAATCTGTTTATTCGGGATGACGTTCCCTGTATCGGGATCCACGATTGATTTTCCGAGGTGCGAGAAATCGCCACTGCGCTCGGCCGCGGTGAGGGTGAAAGCGCTCGCGGATAGCGCGTCCGGCCGGATTCTCAGTCCCTCGTAGGAGCCGAAGAAGAACAGTCGGTCCCGGATGATCGGACCTCCAACGGCCGCACCGAACTGGTTCTGAATCAGCTTCGGGATCTCGGACCCGGCAAAGAAGTTGCGGGCATTGAGTTTGTGGTTGCGAAGAAACTCCCACAGGGAGCCATGGTAGTCGTTTGTCCCGGAACGAGTGACCATATTGAAGATCGCGCCGGCGTTGCGCCCATACTCAGCACTGAAGGCATTCGTCAGAACCTTAACTTCCTGTAGCGCGTCAGGCGGAGGATTGTACAGGCCCGTGTTTCGAAACAGCGCGTTGTTGTGCGCGCCGTCGAGCAGAAATAGGTTCTGATTGGTGCGAGCGCCCGATACCGAGAGGGTGGGGCCGCTGCGGTCACCGGTGAAAGTCTGCGGGGCTCTCACGTTGGAGACGCCAGGCAGCAGAACTGCCAGGTTCACGATGTTGCGGCCGTTGATCGGAAGTTCAACAACCCGGCGGTCGTCGATTAGCGTGCCTACCTGGGACGAACGGCTGTCAACCTGCGGCCCTCCAGCCGTCACGGTAATCTCCTCGGTGACACTGCCGATTTCGAGTTTGGCGTCAACCCGCACGTTCTCACTCGCGGTCAGCGTGATATCGTCACGAACGAAGGACTTGAAGCCGTCTCCCTCCACGCGGACGCTGTAGCCGCCAATCGGCAGCAACGGCAGCACGAAGTCGCCCTGAACATTGGTTTCGGCAGTTCGGGACAGGCCGCGCTCGACCAGAGTCGCCTCCACCGCGACGCCCGGTATCGCCGCTCCACTTGGATCGGTGACCGTGCCGTGAATCGTGCCGACTCCTTGAGCCGGCAGGGAAGACGCCGCGAGCAGAACGAAAGTTCCGCCCACGAGCCAACGAGCGAACATCTTGAAACCGTACATTCTTCAACTCCTTGGTTTAATCCTCTTGTATGACGCTGCGCGTGGAGAATTGCCATTCGCAGACTGAGGCTGTGTTCACTACCCCTCTGCTGATCGTCGATCTGGACGACCGGCTGGCAACACCACCAGGTTTCGGCACCCATTCATCGTGCTCAATGCCGAACGCGGACCTTGGATCGGCGACGACCCTTCGGTACAGCATGACCTGATGACTCATTTTTCTCAACCATAACATAAAATCGAGTATCGGACAAACATGATCGATCATCAAGCAGCAATTCTCAGGATGGGGGGGCTGGCTCGTGTGGGGTGGAATCGGCGAGCGTTCGTGCGTGCCGTAGAGAGGCAGTTGCGGGGTGATCAGGGCGGCTGGGAACGCAGGCCGGGGGGGACTCCTCACCATTTGTCAAGCCAGCCAGAAAACTGTTCCAGACGAAGGTCAGGCTGCAGACTGCTTCACCGCATGCTCCGGTCGCTCCGCTCCCTACGCCGCCCCCCTCGACACCCGAGAAGCGGACGTTTCAGCTTTGCTTTGACACACGGATTGACATTACTGCCCCCCTTGGCGATGATGGATTCAACACCACCGCACACAGTTGCTTCGTTGTCGCATCTGCCGCAACCTTAACTGTCCACCATTCCGTAGCCACTTCAAACCCCATCCTGCTGCACGGGCCGGGCGCGGCGGGCGAGTACGACCGGCAGTGGCAGCAGCGGCAGCGGGTCCTCAACACCCTGTTGGTGGTGCTATTCGTCTTCCGGCTGGTGTTCGCGCCCGACCGCCAGGGCTATGCCCTGACCTTGGCCGAGCTGTGGGAGCAGTGCCGCCGGCTGGGGGTCGCGTTGCCGCAGCCGCAGCCGCTGTCGGCCTCGTCGATCTGCGCGGCCCGCGCCAAGATTCACGCCGACGTGTTCCGGCGTATCCACCGGGCGATTCTCGAGCAAGCCCCGCGCGAGACGGCTGGCCAACTGTGGCACGGCCACCGGATCTTCGCCGTCGATGGCTCGAAGCTGAACCTGCCCCGCCCGCTGGCCCAAGAGGGCTACCGCACGCCCTCATCGAACGCCCACTACCCGCAGGGCCTGCTCAGCTGCCTCTACCAGCTGCGCTCCCGCATCCCGGTCGACTTCGACCTGCTCGCCCATGGCAACGAGCGCCTGGCGGCCCTGGCCCACCTCCGGGCGCTCGCCCCCGGCGATGTCGTCGTCTACGACCGCGGTTACTACTCCTTCCAGCTGCTGCACGCCCACGCCGAACGCCGCCTGCAGGCCGTCTTCCGCCTCCAGCGGAACGCCTCCGCCCTGTTCCGCGACTTCATCCTCGGCGACCGCACCGATCACACGGTCACCGTCACGCCCAGCGCCGACGCGCTGCGTCAGCGCCCGCAGGCCGCCTTCCAGCCCTGCCGGGTGCGCCTCATCAAGTACACCGCCGGCACGACCACCTACACCCTCGCCACCACCCTGCTGGACCGGCAGCGCTACAGCGTGCGGGACCTCGCCGACCTGTACCACGGCCGCTGGAGCATCGAGGAACTGTACAAGATTTCCAAGCAGCTGCTGACGGTGGAGGAGTTCCACGGCCAGACCGAGCGCACGGTCCAGCAGGAGCTGTTCGCCCACTTCAGTCTGATCGCCCTGGCCCGGCTGTTCACCAACCGCAGCGAGGAGAGCTTCCGGGCGGACCCGGGCAAGCCGGTGATGCAGGCGAACTTCAAGAGCAGCCTGCGCACTGTGGCGCGGCACCTGGAAGGGCTGTTCCTGGAGCACGCCGCCATGCTGGGCAAGACCGTCGAGCGGATCCTCGCCGGCATCGCCGCGTGCCGCCAGCGACAGCGCCCGAACCGCTCCTTCCCGCGCCTCTCCCGGAAACCCGCCAGCAAATAGAGGTCCAGCAAGGCAACCGCAACTGCAACCACAGCCTGAAGCGCGAAAAACCGGCCCGCTGCGCCGGAATTCCCCTTGAACCCTTAAACGAATGCTGTTTGGCCGTTAAACGAATGCCATTGGTTCGGGGGAGGGCGCAGCGCCTCCCCTGACTGCAGGAGCCTGGCAGCAGGCAGACCGCCACGGGAAACGTGGCGGTGCCTCAAGAGCCATTTTGGGAATGACTCGGGTTTTCCCCCTGGTTAAGTCTCGCCAGGCCCACTGGGAGTAGCTGCCCCTTTTCTTAGCTCTTTTGGCCTTGGCAAATGGTGAGGAGCCCCCCCCCGGCCTGCGTTCCCAGCCGCCCTGATCACCCCGCAACTGCCTCTCTACGGCACGCACGAACGCTCGCCGATTCCACCCCACACGAGCCAGCCCCCCCATCCTGAGAATTGCTGCGAGCAGGTACGCCTCCTGCCACATCTGCTCCAGATCTGCATCAACGGCAAATACGCAGGCAATACCAAATTCAAAGTGGCCGTGTGTCAGTCAATCGTGGACTGACGGCGTTATTGCACGGGCGGAGATTCCGGCGCGTCGGTTTTGGGCAGCCAGCGGGCGAGTTCGATCTTCTTCCCTTCGTGTTGCGGCTCGCCGGCCAGGTTAGTCCATTCGTGCGGGTCGTTTTCGTGGTCGTAGAGTTCCTCGGTACCGTCGCGGTAGCGGATATAGCGCCACTTCTCGTTCCGGATCGAGTGGTTGCCTAAACCATGGGTGGTGAGCGCCGGACGTTCGCGTTCGAGCGCGGGGTTTTCGAGAAGCGGCCTGAGGCTGGTCCCCTCCAGTTCGTTACGTGGCGCGAGGCCGCAGATATCCACCAGCGTGGGGTAGATGTCCATCAATTCCACCGCCTGATCACATCGCGACCCGGGTTTGGTCAGACCCGGCGAGTTGATCATCATGACGTTGTGGGTGGCCTCTTCCCACAGAGCAAACTTGCGCCAGTGGAGCTTCTCGCCGAGGTGCCAGCCGTGGTCGCTCCAGAGGATGACGGTGGTGTTGTCCTTGTGAGCGCTGGCGTCGAACGCGTCGAGCACCTTGCCGAGCGCGGCGTCGGCGAAACTGATGGAAGCGAGGTAGCCCTGGACGGCCTGCCGCCACTGGTCGTGCTCGATCACATTGCGGTGGTCGCGTTGTGGGTTGGCCATCTTCACGCCCATCGGTGGGACGTCATCAAGGTCGTCCTCTTTGATGGTGGGCAACGTGATCTGGTCCAGCGGGTACATGTCGAAATACTTCTCCGGCACGTACCAGGGAAGGTGGGGCTTCCAGATCCCGCAGGCAAGGAAGAACGGGTCGTCCTGTTTCCTCGATAGCTCGTCCGACGCCCATTCGGCGACCTTCATATCTCCCATGTCGGCATCGGAGTCCAACAGCGGGCCCCAGTCAAAGTTGGAGGTTGAGGGAATTCCGTTGACCGGCCTTTCCGGCGGCACCGGGTCATCCGGCCTGTGCTTTTGCTGCGAGGGAAAATACTCTTGCCAGCTCGGCGGATCCGGGTGACGTCCATGATATATCTTGCCGCCCCCAACGGCTCGGTAGCCGTGGGCCATGAAATGCTGCGGCAACGTGACGGCCGCTTGGAGCACTTTCGACTGCCGCCAGGGCTGCGAGTTCAGATATACACCGGAGGTCGACGGCCGGATGCCTGTCATGATGGCTGCGCGGGAAGGATTGCAGGCCGGCGCGGGGCAGTGGGCATTGGTGAACAGCGTCCCGGTGCTGGCGAGCCGGTCGAGATTGGGCGTCTTGACGTCCGGATGCCCGCCCATACAACCGATCCAGTCATTGAGATCGTCTACGGCGATGAACAGGACGTTCTGCTTCTCCCTTGCGCCACACGACAAAAACGCCGGTGCAGCACCCATTGTGGCGAGAAAGCTTCTTCGATTCATGCGAATTCCTCCAGACGTTCCATCCTACTCCCGTTCGCGAAGTTTTGAAGCCAGTCGCGAACCTGGTTGGCGTTTGGGGCGTCCGGGTGACGGGCGAGGAATTCCTCGATCAGGGCAAGCTGTCCGTTATCGACGAGACGCACACCCCCAACTACATCGGACATGCCCTCCCGGAACACATGCGGGTCCCAGAGGGCTACAAGGAACTCGTCGCCAGGTCCCGACGCCGCAAGGCCGCGACCGCCTAGCCCGGATTTCTCAAGAGGGGTAGGGCATAAGGCCGTGTCTTGTGGTATAATTTATTTATTATCAACAACTTACCACGATATAGGACGACGACCTTATGACTACAGAGTGTACCACAGAACGACTGGAATTTGGGGGCCTGCGCAGGCAGCGAGTTGTCGGTCGATTTGACGGTGGGGAGCTCGGCTCAGATGGTGGTGGACTGCTGCCGCGGGAGTTGGCGCAGCGGACGGGGCATCCGGTGGAGGTGCTGGTGGCGGCGCGCGTGCTGGGCCTGGCGCTGGGCTACGAGGATTTGAACGATCACGATACGTTGCGCCAGAGCAAGCTCTGGTCGCTGCTGTGCGGGGCGGCAGGCCGGGGCGGGCGCAAGGCAAGCTGGCAGGAGCTGCCGCCGGGCAAGAGCACGCTGAACCGGATGGAGCTAACGGGGCCGGCGCTGGAGGCTGGGGAGCGCTACAAGAAGATCGTGGCGGACACCGCGCGGCTGGATGCCCTGCTGGTGGACCTGTTCCTGGACTGGCACGGGCCGCAGCCGGAGCGCATCGTGCTGGACGTGGACGCGACGGATGATCCCCTGCATGGCCGGCAGGAGGGCCGTTTCTTCCATGGCTATTACCGCACCTACTGTTACCTGCCGCTGTACATTTTCTGCGGCCAGCAGCTGCTGGGGGCGCGCTTGCGGACGGCGGACCGGGATGCGGCGGCGGGCACGGTGGAGGAGTTGGAGCGCATCGTGGGGCGGATCCGGAAGCGCTGGCCCGGGGTGGAGATCTGGCTGCGCGGGGATAGCGGGTTTTGCCGCGAGGACTTGATGGCCTGGTGCGAAGCGCAGGGCGTGGAGTACGTGCTGGGGATCGCCCAGAATCCCAGGTTGAAACGGAGTCTGGCCCCGGAGCTGGAGCAGGCCCGGCAGGCGTGCGAACGGACGGGGCAAGCGGCGCGGGTGTTCCAGGACTTCCGCTACCGGACTGTAGAGTCGGGGAGCGACGCGCGCACCTTAGCAAGAGGCAGTAGCTGTTTTGGGGTTGTTCCTACGGCTTTCGCCATCTGTAGGTGCCTCACTGACCCTCGTGCCTAGCCACGTTTCCGCTCCCCGCTCACCGAACCCAGCGTGCCGATTTCCGGCACTGGGCTCTCCAGTGGGATCATGCCGCTCGCCCACGGGTAGATCCGGCTCCGACGGGAATGGCGCGTCCGGTGATACCGTCCGCGTCGCGGGAGTCGCACGCCCCCGGCCTCTTCCCGGCGGTCGCCGCACCCGGCGGCAGGCCTCTTCACGCCCTGCCGCCTGCGCCTGCGGTCTCGGCTTGCGCGCGTTCCTGCATTCGCTTCCCTTCGCTTTCGCATGCGGTGGTTCCAGCCCTCTCGAACGCAATGCCGGGGTCCTAGGCCATGCCACTCCCGGTGTCCTTCGCGCTTTCACTCACCTCTCCTCACCTGCGGTCCCTTCCCTCCGCCGGCGTTACCCGGCCTCTCCGGTAGTACGGACCTCTCCGCCACCCTGACCGGCCCGGCCTGTCCCTTGCGGGATTCCGGTTTGGCGCGTGCACGCCACCGGCAGGGCTTCCCGTGTTGCTGTTCCCTTCCTCTTCCATGCGTGCCAGCGCCAATACCCCGGCGGAGACGACCGGTGCTTGTGTCGCTCGCTTCCCGGTCGCTGGCTGCCTTCCCCGATACAACGGCGGGTCGGCCTCCGCATCATGCTTTTCGAGGCCTGCTCGGCGTTTACTCGCGTTCTCGCCCGCATGGTCGCTGAACCGCCTAACGCGGCCCTTTGACGCCAGAGTGCTTCAGTCCATTTCGTTGCCTCCACGAACCGCCCTGGCTGCTACCAACCGGAGCGACAGTTGTTGCACGGGGTTCGCACCCGCTAGAAGAAAACGCCTTTCCACGGCGCACGTTGTATCCCACATTATTTCGCTAGGGAAATCTCACATTGTTTCTGCAGTTGAGGCGCAGGATTCTCAAGTAGATTCGCTATGCAGGAAGGAGTTGAGGGAGTGTGGGCAGACCTCGGGTTAGGACGGGTGAAGAGGCCGCGGCGGATTTTTAGTAGCAGGGATGGGCGGCGCGTTGTGGCGTGGCCCGGCGCTAGCGATTGGGGCTGCTAGCGTTGCGGCGAATGCCGCAGCAGGTCGTTCCAGTCCTTAAGTGCTGATATCGGCTGATTAGCCAGTCCTTGGCGCCGACGGGGCGGAGGCGGCTGCAGTTGGGGGCCTCTTCCCGGCGGTCGCCGCACCCGGCGGCAGGCCTGGTATTCGGCTTTCGGCGGTCGGGTCCAGCCCTCTCGAACGCAAGGCCGCGGCGGATCACCTGCGGTCCCTTCCCTCCGCCGGTAGCAGGGATGGGCGGCGCGTTGTGGCGTGGCCCGGCGGAGCGATGCTTGTGTCGGGGCTGGCTAGCGTTGCGGCGAAGGCCGCAGTCGCTGAACCGCCTAACGCGGCCCTTTGACGCCAGAGTGCTTCAGGTCGTTCCAGTCCTAATGCTGATATCGGCATTACAGTCCTTGGCGCCGACGGGGCGGAGGCGGCTGCAGTTGGGGGCCTGGCGGCGGCGGCCTGGTCATCGGCGGGGTCGGCGTCGTAGGCGCAGAGGGTCTGGGGGGCGCCGAAGGCAAGCAGCCAGGGATGGAAAGCGGAGGCGATGCCGGCGGTGGAGACGACGAGGGTGTCGGGGGGCAGGTCGGGAGCCAGCAGGCGGATCGCGGAGAGGGCGTCGACGGCGCTTTCCACCAGCAGGAGGGCGTCGGGATGGTCGGGGGCAGCAGCGGGCAGCCAGAAGCCGCCGTGGGCCTTGCGGGAGCCGGGAGCCATGCCCTTGAAGGTGCGGCCGTCGGGAGCGGGGCGGGTGCCGACGATCTCGGCGCCGGTGGGTTGGCGCTGGGGGTTGCGGCAGAGGAAGACGGCGTTGCGGCGGGCAGCGGGAGGCCAGCGCGGCTTTCGAGGAACTCGACGGCCTCGCCGAAGCGGCAGGCGCGCGCGTGCATGACGAGGTCAATCGCGCCGCCGCCGCCACCACCGCGGCAGTGGTCGAAGAAGCGGGTGCCGGTGATGCTGAGAGCCGAGCCGGGTAGTTTCCAGCGGGCCGGGTTGCGCGGGTCCTGGCGGTAGCCGAGTTCGACGGCGAGCGCTTCGAGCGGGACGTCGCGGACGCGGTCGGCGCGCACGCGCCAGCGCGGTGCGCCGGGCGGGGAGTTCATTTGGCCAGTTCCTGGCAGCCGCGCTCGAGATGCTGGCTGGAGACGGCGCGGGCCTGGTCGATGGCGGCGGCGGCGAGGGCGTAGTGGGCGATGCCGTTGATCCGGCGGGGCAGGCCGCGCGAAGCCTGGAAGAGGGCCTCGAGGGCGGCGGGCTCGAACAGCGGTAGCTGGCAGCCGGCCAGGCTCAGGCGATGGGCGAGGTAGGGCTCGAGCTCGTCGCGGTCGAGGCCGGCCAGATGCTGGCGCACGACGATGCGCTGGGCGAGGGATTCGTGGACGGCCATCGAGAGCCGGCGGCGCAGCTCGGTGAGGCCGATGAAGAGCAGGCACAGGCGGTGCTCGGAATCCATCTCGAAATTGGTCACCAGGCGCAAGTCCTCGAGCACGTCGTTGCGCAGGTGGTGGGCCTCGTCGATGACCAGCACGGGGAACTGCTTGGACTCGCCGGCGAGGCCGAGTTCCCAGGCGATGGCCTGGTAGGTGTCGAGCACCGAGCCGGTGGTGAGCGAGACGTAGAAGACGCGGAAGAGGCCGGGATGCAGGCTGGCGGTGACGCGGCGGCAGATGCTGGTCTTGCCGCAGCCGGCCTCGCCAGTGAGCAGGCCGATGCCGCGCAGCTCGAGCAGGTGCTGCAGGCGGGTCTCGGTCTCGCGGCCGGCCTGGGAGGCGAACACCCCCCTGCCTATCACGCAATCCCCTCCGTCCACGAAATCATCGCCACTCCAGTACGCCAGCCTGCACTTCCTTCAGGCCCGTGCGCACGGTGTCGCGCGAAATCCCCGTCGACTCGACGACCCGGGCGATTCCGCCCCGACCAATCGGTTGGTGGCGAAGCCTGATTGGAACGCGACACGAGCCTCAATATTCTTGAACGCTGCGATGCGGCGCTCCAGTTCAAGATGCAGGCTCATCGTGCCGGAGATGGTGCGGACCACGCCTGAGCCCGCCCCGTACTTGCGCGTGGCTGCGAGGGCGGCTTCCACGAGCTTTCGGATGATCGGCAATACGAGGTAGTTGTTGGAGGCGAGGTCGATCACTTCCTTGCGTCGAATCGCAAGATTGGGCCGTAGGAGGACTCCAATTTGCGGAGCCGCTGGTATGTCCGAGCCTCCCGCCAATCGCCTAGGCGCTCCCCCTGCTACGAGAGCGGATCAGGTTGTGGCATTAGATGTTTGTGGGCACGATAAAGGGCGCTCGATAGTTTCGGGTGAACATCTGGTTGGCTTCGTCGTCGCCGGGGCAGCTAAAGGTGTCGGCGTCAAACTCGAGACTGCGGCCCAGACGGTAGGAAATGTTGGCCAGATGCACTAGCACGGAGGAGATTGAGCCCTCCTCCACCTCGGCATGCAGCAGCCTGCGGTCGCCGGCCCGAACGGCTTTGGCGAAGTTCGCGTAGTGGTCCCCTCCGCCCCGGCTGGACGGACCGGGCTCCTGCTCGCGGCCGAGGAAACTGCGGTAGAAGCCGCGGCCGACGGAAAGAAAGCCTTTCGAGCCATAGAAGATGTCGCCGACGCACTTGTCGCCCTTCTTGGGACCGCGGATGCCGACTTCGTCGTTCGACACCCAGTGCCGCACTTCGAACACGAGCATCTTACGCTTGCCCTCGGAGTCGAACTCGAAGGTGGCCACCATGGTGTTGGGGGTCTCCTGGTCGTCGTCGAACATGAAGTGCCCGCCCATGGCGCTGACACGAGTGGGGTAGGTGACGCCCAGGCCCCAGCGGGCGACGTCCATCTGGTGGATGCCCTGGTTGCCAAGGTCGCCGTTGCCATAGTCCCACTGCCAGTGCCAGTTATAGTGGAAGCGGTTGCGGGTGAAAGGGCGAACGGGCGCGGGGCCCTGCCAGAGGTCGTAGTGCACGCCGTTGGGCACGGACTCCTCTTTGGCGCGACCGATGGTATCGCGCCACTTGTAGCAGAGGCCGCGGGCCATGTAAATGTCGCCGATGAGGCCTTCGCGCAGCTCTTGGATCCCCTCCTGAACGGCAACGGAGGAGCGGCTCTGGGAGCCGTGCTGGACGATGCGGTCGTACCGGCGTGCGGCGGCGACGATCTGTCTGGCCTCGAACATGTTGTGCGAACAGGGCTTCTCGACATAGACGTCCTTGCCCGCCTGGCAGGCCCAGATGGTTTGCAGCGTGTGATTGTGATTCTGGGTGGCGATGGAGACTGCGTCGATGGATGGGTCGTCGAGGAGGTTCCGGAAATCCACCACGCCTTTGGGCCGTTTGTGCCCGGCATTCTCAACGTCATCCAGACGCGTCGTCAGCAGCGACTCGTCCACGTCGCACAATGCGGCGAGTTCCACGTTGGGAAGTGCGCCAAACCCCTTGATGTGGTCCCGTCCGCGGCCTCGAAGGCCGACGACGGCGACGCGCAAGGTGTCACTTGGCTTCCGCGCTGGACCCGCGCCGGCGGCGTTCGAAGCGGCGAAAGCCGATCCCATCACAAAATGCCTACGATCCATGTGTTGCGTACCTCCTTGTGGTTGACGCTAGCATACAGGAACGTGGAGTTCGTCATCAAACACTCCAGCGAACTCGCCGAATGAGATTCTGAACCAGGATTTTATGTTGCCATCCTCGGCACGCCCCAGCATATAGCCAGCGGTGCGATTGAAACGTCTGATTGTCGTTGGGGAATACCGCACTAATCTCTATCCAACCCAGAACGGCGAACACCACGCCTGGTGTCCGTTCGTCTGCGTGACCCGCGCGTAGTACCAATCCGTCTTGCCGCGTTTGCCCTTGTCGACAACCCTGAAGGCTGTCCGGAAATACTCTGGAGTCACTATCCGGTGGACAATGAATGATTCGCTCGTGAACTGACCGGTGAACTCGACCTCATTGTGTTCGGCGAGTTCGCCCAGGGTGCGGCGCATTTGCAACTCCGACGGCTTCGTCAGCTTGATCTCCAGCACGGCATCCCGTCCACCGGCAATATGCAACACCATCGAGTTGGTCGCCCGCTCTGCGAAAGCGTCCTTCCGCGACGTGTAGAGTTGGAACTTACATGAGTTCTCCGACTGGCTCAGAATCTTGTTCCGCTTCTCTTCCTCGAACGGACCCGACTGGTAGCAGGGCGTCACCGATCGCAGCTTCCCATTCTTTACTGTGACTGACACTTCCCAATCGCACACCCGGGCCATGTTGAGCGCCGCCCACGGTCCCCATCCGAATTCGAGCCGGCAAAGACCCTCACCTGGCCAAGGCCCGTTCGGATCGGCGTGGTCTTCAGGGAAGTGCCGGCTGATGACGCGCCCGTTCTTGATCAGGTCAATTCGGTCGATCTCGTCGGGAGCCTCCACGCGGATGTTGAAATCGCGGTCATCGGTGTAGGGCAACTCCGCTCCCATCCAATGGCCGTTGAGAGTTGCTTCCAGACCGATGCGGTCGCCGGTCACGGCGACAGTCCGCCGGGCCCAGAGACCGTCCAGCAGTGCCTCACGGCTCAGATCCTTTGCGTAGATGCCGACCAGCCCTTCGCCGTACGCCCCGGGGTGGCCGAAGTGATCGTCGGACGAAGCGATCACGCCGACCTTGAAGCCGCGGTCAAGCGCAGCCCGAAGAGTGTTCCTGCTCCAGCGCGGTCCGTTGCTGTGACGAATGAAGTCGCCTGCTCCGCGGTCCCATTCCGACAGGCCGTGCTCGGAGAAGATTTCCAGCGCCGGGCTCACTGACGGATCGAGGTAGTCCCAGTTTGCTCCGCGCCAGCCCTGCTTGTACGCCAGATGGTGTGGCAGGATTGTCGTGTTCGTCTCCTTCGCGTATTTCTGCAGCTGGCGCACGTCATCGAAGTATCTGAGCGGCATATCGTCATCGCGATAGTAGACGCAGTAATCCCCGTAGAAGCTGGAATGCCACTCGTAGGCGAGGAATGAGACGAACTCACCGGCCTTGTTGTGTCCAGCCGCCATCTTCTGTACCTTGGGCCAGGCGTCGTTGGTGACTTTGAAGCCATTCACCCATTTCATGTGTGCCTGGTTCGGCATTTGGGGCATATCATGCCATTGGGCGTGTGGCGTGAAAGCCATGAAGTCGAGGTGCTCGGCGCCGACATCATAGGTCCGCTGGAGCGACCCCTTCGCGTAGCCGACTGCGCTGTGGTTATGGAGATCCCCCCAGAATAGTGTGTGCTCCCCAGACGGCGCGCTCTGCGCGTTCACGTTCGTAGTCGACAGCAGCGCTCCGGCCGTCACCCCCTTGATCCATCCCCGCCTGCTCGAAGAACTCATGAAGAGATTAAGAGATTATCTGCCAGATCGCCGTGCAGTGTCAAGGAACAGCTTTTGGCGGCGAGGCGTAATGCAATATTGACTTTCCAGAATCATCACATACTGGCCGCGTGGAAGTTTGTGGACTACTGCTCTGAAGCCGGGAACGACCTCATCGAGGAGTGGTATTTGGACCTCCCGGATGAAACACAGGCTGAGTTCGATGTAACGCGAAATTGTGCCGGTTCAGCCGGAACGGGAGAGCGAGCGCTCCGCGGTAGTGTAGACACCGCCCTGTGGGCGGGGATTTTCAAGGCATCGGGGACTTTCGATCCGATGAGGCTTTGGGGCGAGCGCGAAAGGCGACTTCCGCGCCCGCGAGCATCGTCTCGATGAGCCCGCCGGGCTATCCCTCGGCAGGGTTGCCTCCCGGCAGAGCCCGCTTCCGTTTCACCCGGCTCAAAGATTGTAACTCCAACTCTCAAGCTGCCTGCTGACGGCGCAGTTGACGCTGCCGTCGGGCTGCTTCCAGCTTGCGGTCGCGGGCGGCGTGAATCTCCTCCCGCCGTCCCGCCAGCATGTCCGCCGGCGTCACGAACCCGATCGCGCTGTGCAGCCGCAGCGTGTTGTAGTGCTCGACGTAGCGCGCGATCAGCCGCCGCGTATCCTCGGGCGTCAGCGGCACGCCCGGCCGGATGCATTCGGCTTTCAACGATTTGTGCCATCGTTCCAATTTGCCGTTCGACTGCGGATAGTTAGGGCGATGTTCTGATGTGCGTCATCCCCAAGATGCGGATAAATTCTTTGAAGTCCTTGGCGATGAACTGCGGCCCGTTGTCGGAGATGATGCGCGGTTTGGCCTGCGGATATTTCTCCTTGGCGGCTTCGAGAATGATCTCGACATCGGCTTCCCGCATCGCCTCGCGCAAATCCCAGTGCACGATCGCGCGGCTGTAGCCGTCGAGCACGCTGCACAAGTAGTAGAACGTGCCCGAGACGTTGATGTAGGAAACGTCGATTTGCCAATGCTGATGCGGCTCCGGAGGCTGTTGGAAGCCCGTTCCTTTCCGCAACTCCTTGCCGTTCCACTTGCGCAGCAGGCCCGCCCGGTTCAACACCCGCCAGACGCTCGATGGGCTGACCGCTACGATGTCGGTGTCGAGCAGCATGTACGTCAGCCACCGGTAGCCTTCCAGCGGATGCTCGCGATAGAACTCGAGCATGGCCCGCTTCCCCCACTCTTCCAGCCAGAAATCCCGGGGAACCCAACCGTTGTGCCCGTTGAGAGAGCCGGGGCGCCGCCGCCAGGAGTAGAACTTGCTGGACGCGCCGCCGAGCCACTGGATGAAACGCCCGGCGCTGATCTCGGTCTTCTCGGACCAGCGCCGTACAAAATCGACGATCTCGTCGCGCACGTCAGGCGGCGTCGATGTTTTGGTCAGAGCTCCCCCAAGGCATTTTTTAACGCGATGTGCTCGGCCATCAACTCGGACAGCACCTCATCCTTGGTCTGAATCTTCTTCTCCAGCCGCTCGATGCGCTCCTGCTCCGGCTGGCGAAAGCTGCGGTTCTTGGTCTGGAAGGCAGCGGCGCCGTTCTCAAAGAACTCCTTCTGCCAGCGATAAAACACCGTCGGCTGCAGCGCCAGCTCGTCGCAGAGCTTCGAAACCGGCTCCTTGTCCACCAGATGCGCCTCAGAATGGCGACCTTCTCTTCGGCTGTGTAGTGCTTCCGTGCTTTTCTCACGCGTCCTCTCCGTTAGCTTAACGGCGGAACGCTGTTCTCCATTTCCAGCTGAGGCGGGACACTTCAGGTTGTGCCGCAAGCACTCAGCCTGTATGATGTCCCCATGGTGAAATGGTTATTCTTTTGCCTAATCCCGCTGACGCTTGTGGCTCAGGGCCAGGACTACGCCGTTCTCAGCGATTGGCTCAACCGCAACGACCGCTGGGTGGAACGCCAGGACGGCGGATACATGCTATTCCGTCGACTCAACGAGCGAGCCTTCGAATTGCTCCGCGGTCGCGAGCGGAATATCGAGATGATCCAAACGGCTGCGGGCTGGGAGCAGCGGCGATCCTACGTCCGTGAAACGCTCGATCAGCTCCTCGGTCCCTGGCCTGAGAAGACGCCCCTCAACGCTCGCACGGTCGGCGTCATCCAGCGCGAAGGCTATCGGATCGAAAAGGTAATATTCGAGTCGTTGCCCGGTTTCCACGTCACCGCGGCGCTCTACGTGCCCGAGCGCGAGGGCGGGCCCCGTCCCGGGATACTCTACATCCCAGGTCACAGCCAGAGCGGTTTCCGCTCCGCGCACTACCAGAATGCCTGCCTCAACCTCGTCCACAAGGGTTTCGTCGTGCTGACCTACGACCCGATCGGCCAGGGCGAGCGTCATCAGGAACTCGATCCCGAGAGCGGCGAACCGATTGTGAGCCGCCAGGATGTGCCGCACTACAAGATACACTCTTACGTGGGCAACCAGTGCTTCCTCGCTGGGGTGTCGCTCTCCCGCTACTTCATCTGGGACGCCATCCGCGGCATCGATTACCTGTCCTCGCGGCCTGAGGTCGACCCGGACCGGATCGGCGTTACCGGCAATTCCGGTGGCGGCACTTTGACCGTCTATACCGGTGCAGTGGACGACCGCGTCAAGGTCGCGGTCCCTTCGTGTTTTGTCACTAGCTACCGCCGAATGCTGCAAATCTACGGCATTACGGATGCCGAGCAAAACCTCTTCCACGGGCTGAGATACGGAATCGAGCACGCCGACTGGCTGCTCGCGCGCGCGCCGAAACCCACACTTCTGCTCACCACCACACACGACTTCTTCCCCATCCAGGGCGCGCGCGAGACCGATGCCGCGATGCGCCGCATCTACCAGGCCCTGGCCGCGCCGGAGAACTTCGGCCGGGTCGAGGATGATCACGACCACGGCTACACTCGCAAGACTAGTGAGGCCTCCTACGCCTTCCTGATGAAACACCTCGGAGTCGATGGTAGCGCCTCCGAGGGGACTTATGCGGCGCAGTCGGAGGCGGAGTTGCGCGTCACCGCGAGCGGACAAGTGGCGACTGCATTCCAGGGAGAAACGGTCTTCTCGCTCAATCGCCAGGAGACTTCCCGCCTCCTCGAACAACTCGAACAGTCGCGAGGTCGCGAAGGTCACGCTTCGCGGATCCTTGCCAACGCTCGCGAGCTGTCCGGCTATCGTTCGCCGGCCGCCCGCGACGACGGAATCTATCGCGGGGGGTTTCAATCGGACGGCTACCGGCTTGAGAAACACGCTCTGGACGGCGGGCCCAACTCCGTGATCCCAATGCTGCTAGCGTTGCCCGACGGCGGCGGTCCTCACCCTGCCGTGGTTTACCTGCATCCGGAAGGCAAGCAACCACGAGTCGCCATCACGGAGCTCGTCGCCGCAGGCTATGCCGTGCTGTCGCCCGATGTGATCGGTGTTGGCGAGACCGCCCCCAGGATCGGCCGACAGACCGATCACAACGCTGCTTTCTACGAGGGCGCGTTAATCGGGAGCAGTGTCGTGGGGCTTCAAGCGGAAGATCTCACCCGCGTTATCGCCTGGCTGCAGTCCGACGAGCGGATTCGCGCCGACGGGATTGGCCTGCTCGCAGTTGGCTCGATGGGCCCCACTGCAATCCACGCTGCCGCGTTCAATCCCGAGATTCGCTGGCTGGCTTTGGATAAATCCCTCGCCACGTACGCTTCCGTGGTGATGAATCGCTACTACACGATCCCGACAACCGCCCTTGTGCCTGGCGCCCTCACGGCCTACGACCTACCCGACCTGATCGGCGCAATCGCCCCGCGAAAGGTCGCGGTGATCGGGCCTCAGAGCCAGCGCGAGGAGGGGCTCAGCGAGGCGGAGATGCAAGACGTTTACCGCTACGCAGTCGCCCGCTATGACTCTCTGGGTGCCGCATCCAACCTTCGTCTGGCTTTGAAGGAAAGCGCGTTGGCAGAAGTCGTCCACTGGTGCGCGGAGTGATCAGGAAGCGGCTGCGAGATCTGCTCGTTTCGCTACCAGGATTGGGAAAGAGGATCGCTGACTGAATTTCCAGCGTCAGCAAGGCGTCGACGCATGCGTGGTGGTTATGGTGGTGTTTCCAGGCGTCGATGAGCCGATACGCCCAGACTTCCCCGTAGTAGACCAACCCGATCCACAGAAACAGGAATGCCACAAAGGCGATTCCCTATACAGTCGCTTCCAAAAAACGTCCGCCATCGGCGGCCTCCCGGTGAGTGGACACATCCCCTCCGGTCAGCTCGAGGAGGCCGTTCTGGAACGCTGTGTAGCTGAGCTCGGTCTCCTCGCTGAACCGCAGCTGGAACGTGAGCGGCGTCGTGCCGTCGTGCGTCTCTGGCAGGCCGACGAACTCGGCGGTCAGAGGCGCCGTCGCATCGAAATCCTCATCCTTTTCCGCAGAGGGCAGCCGGGAGAACGCCACCTCGTAGGTCTCGCCCAATGACAGGGAAATGTCGGGCTCGATCCAGTAAATCTTTTCCTCGGTCTCCCTCAGAGTGGCTCGAATTCCGTCGCTGCCGTGGAACCGGCTCTCGTGAAAGCGCAGCACCCAGTCGTCCGGGATGCGGTTTCCCGACGTAACCAGGTCCACCGCCGTCAGGTGGGTGCCGCGTCCGAAATCGTGCGTCCTGATGGGGCCCCGGAACCAGGCGAGGATGACCGTCCCGTACTCGACCCCGCCATAGGTGAATGACTTGGGTGCGAGGCGACCGAATTCGTCACCGGCCCTCCCGTAGTACCCCCAGTACTTCCGTGGGGCCGGCCCGCCCCCGACTGTGAGAGCGGCGACCCACAGCGCCGTCGTGCCCTCGCCGGGATCCGACCACGCTCCTTCGAACGCCGCGTTTTGAGCGCGCACACGCACTTGGTAGTTCGTGTCGCTGTCCAGCCCGACGATCTCCGCGCTGGTGCCGGCATGGTCCAGCGGGCCGTTGCTCCAGGCCGCTGCGTCACTCTTGCGGTATTGCAGGTCGTAGCCGGTGATACGCGGATCGGCAGGGTCCGGCCCGCTCCAGCTCACCAACAGGGCGTCAAGGCCGTTTTCCTGCACGTCCGGGGCGCCCACCGTCCCGCCCACCACGGCCGCCGTCACCGTGCTGGCGGACTCCACGACCGCGTCCTGCTCGGTGGGCACGCTCAGCGTCGCTGTCGTGATGCCCACGGGGATCTTCAGCGACACGGGCGGAGTGCCCGCCACTGCCGAGCCGCTCTCCGTCACGCTCAGCGCCACGGTCAGGGCCGTCGATGGCGCCTTGTCCAGGGCCACCGTGAACGAGGCTGGCGTGCCCTCCGTCACCGGGCTGACGGACGCAGAGATCGAAACTGTCGAACTCTTCGGCCCGAGCCTGAAATTGGCCACCGCTTCGCGTCGAGTGTTGAGCCTGCGAGCCGCGTTCGCCGGCCCGGTCATCCCAGTCGCACGGTGGGTTCCGGTGGCTCCCATCGGATCGGATCTCCCCCTGGGTCCGGGTAGACCAGATCCGGATTCGAGAAGCGAAGCAACCGCGGGCAATCGATCCCGTTGTCGCCGCATTGCCTGTTGAACGCCATGACCGTGCGCCACCGCGACGACGCCGGCGCGCCCGCGGCAAAGGCCCGCTGGTTCACGTAGCCGAACCCGTCCGTACCGGCTTCGTCCGGGCAGGAGCCGTTGATCTTGCAGTCCTGGTAGCGGTCGTGCGCGACTCCCTGGAGGTGTCCGAGCTCGTGAACGAAACTGCCACTGCCGCTGAGGGCGCCGACCACCGCAAAAGCTTCCGAGGCTTCCGCCAGCGTCGTGACGGCTGTGCTGCCGGTTGGCGTCTTGCCGACCAGCAGCACGCAAATGTCTGCACCGACCTCATCGCGCACGGCGTGCACCTCGTCGATGTAGCCGTCGTCGGGGTTCATGAACCGCCTCACATGCGTGGCTAAGATTGACTGGAGCAGTTTCGCTTCCCGCGCGGCGACGAGCGAGAGACTCTGGTGCACGCCGCTGTCCGCGTACGCCTGGTTGGCCTCCTGAATCAGGAGATCGATCTGCGCTTTGGTCGCCTCCGTGCCACGCAGAGCGTCCCGTGCGCTCGGCGTGTAAGACACTGCCACGTCGATCACCGACTCCTCCTCGGGCACGCAATTTTCTACGTCGTAGGAGCGGAGCTGCCCCAGCCATGCCTGGAAGTAGGCTGTCCTGGGCGCGCAAAGATCGGTGGAGCCGAGGCTGAGCGTTTCGAGCCGGAACAGCTCCGGCAGACTGTGGGGCAGCCCCCCGGTAAGGGCGTCGTTGCCCTGAAGCCGCAATTCCTCGAGGGCGCGCAGGTTCCCCAGCGCGGCTGGGAGCGTGCCGCTCAACCCGGACGATCCGAGGTCCAGCCCCGTGACCCGTCCCGGACCGTTCGTGGTGACACCCGACCACCTCGACAGCGGCTCGTCGCTCAGCCAGTTCTCGCTCTGCGTCCAGTTCGGTCCGCCCGCCGCGTTGTAGAGCGCCACCAGCGCGGCCCGGTCCCTGGCCACGCTCGTTTGGGCTTGCGAATGCGCCCCGCCCGCGGCCAGTACCGCGACCAGCAGCATTGCGCCCTGCAGGCCGGCCCGGGGACGGGCGGCGAATCGCTGGCACGTGGTCACGCGAATTGTCGGTCGCAAGCTGGCACTCCCTCTGAAGGTCCGGACGGCCGGGATAGCCGAACCTATGTACGTGTATTAATTGATTTTTGTTTTCTAATTTACTGTGTTATGCTCGGTTCGTTTCGCAGAGGACTGAACCGATGACTCTTGTCAAGGACCCCCAACGACGGCACTCGGGCGCCATGGCGCGGACGGGCCTAGTGGTGACGCTGCTGGCCGCGCTGCCAGCAGCAGGTGCCGCCGCCGCGGCCCAAGGGCAGGGCGGCCTGTTTGCCCCAGCCGAGCCCCCGGCCCTGCGAAGCGCCGCCGCGGCCCAGCCGGACGGCATCACGATCCGCCGCCGCGAGGTCACCATCGACCTCGGCATGCTCGCGCTGTCCAGGGCGGCGGCCAGCGGGCCGGCCAGGAGGACGAGTCGAAGATGCCGCTGATCGAGTAGCCGGACGCGGCGGCCGGGACCGGCGGCCGAGAAGCCCGCCGCGGTCCCGCGAGCCGGTGTCAATCGCAGTCCACACAAGCGGCTTGCGGATCGCCGCGCACGCGCTTCGGCTGTGACGGACGCCATCACGGAGACAAGCTATCAGCGGCGTATGGAAGTCCCATGGCGGTTCAGCCGCGATTTGTGGCGGGTTTGTGGTTTTTACAAGATTCAATGAGAATAGTGCGCTCCGGTGGGGCTTGGATCCGAATCGTCCATCTGGCCGGCGACGCGCGAAGCGGGAGCCGGAACCGTCTCCAATCGAGCCGAGGAGGCCACAGTGAGCGAGAGCGACAAGCTGCGACGGCGAGATCCCGCGGAACCGCCTGTCGTGGCTGAGCGAAGCCAGCCTTCGCATCAGCCAGAGCCTCGACCTAGATTCCGTCCTGCGCGAGGTCGTTGACATGGCCGGCACGCTGACCGGCGCGCGCTACGCCTGCCTGATCACCCTGAACGAGGCGGGGGAGGTCGAGGAATTCCTGACATCCGGCTCCAGCCCGGAAGAGCGCCAGGGGCTGCTGGACCTGCCCGAAAGGGCGAGGCTCCACGAGTACTTCCGGGATCTCCCGGAACCGCTCGCGATCGAGAACGTGCCCGCCCACCTCGAGTCGCTGGGCTTTGCCGGCGACATCCTGACCTACAAGACCTTCCTGGGGACGCCGATGCGCTACCAGGGCGCGCATGTCGGCAACTTCTACCTTGCGGAGAAGGATGCCGGGCGGGCATTCACGAGGGAGGACCAGGAGGTCCTGGCGATGTTCGCCGCGCAGGCGGCGGCGGCAATCGCCAACGCCCGCAGGTACCGGGACGAACGGCGGGCGCGGGCCGACCTGGAGGCGCTGATCGATACCTCGCCGGTGGGCGTGGTGGTCTTCGACGCGAGGTGGAGTGGCTACGAGAGGGTGGACAGTTAGAGGTGCGGTAGCTCCAGAGAGGGCGGCACCATGATGGCGGCGGAGGTCGGAAAAGTCAGGGCGGCGGAGCAAGGCGAGCTGCTGCAGGCGGTATTCGGACACCCCTCATCTCGGACTGCGAATGTCGGTCTGCGGGGTGTGCCAGAAAGAGCGCTACCGCACCCCTACCCGTCCACCACTTCGTAGCCACTCCAGCCCGGATCTGCCCCCCGGTTCGCTAGGTCCGCCAGCAGCTTGTTGACAGCGATTGCAGGTTCCATCAGTACACCGTTCGACTCCCGCGCTGGTAGGTTCGCCGCGCGCCGCCTCGAAGCTCGGCCATCAGCCGCTTGTGGGCCTCTGGATCGTTCGCGGCCTCGGCTGCCAGTTCCTTGCGCCGCTGGTAGGCTTCAATCGCCTCCCGCTTGGCCTCCTCGGACGCATGGACGCGAAGCTTGCGGGGAGGGGGTCCGCCACTGCCAGCCATCAGAGATTCATCGCCGTGAGCGCGTCTGGATCGGACATGCCGGATTGTACCAGCGCCGCCGATAGCAAACAGCCCGCCCGGAATCCCGCAAGCACTGTAGGCGCTCGAAGTCAGGTCGGCAGCCCATTGCCGCGCCTCCGGTTCCGGCTGGAAACCGACGCGGAAGCGGCCCAAGCTCGAAGCCTCGCGGCCAGTGAACGCGAGTCGCGTATGGCCTCTCAGGTTGCCTGCATTCTTGTTGAACTCCACTGACTGCGGTTCCGTGAGCGTTCCTCCGGTCAGCCCAAGGTTCCGGTAGGTTTCGCGGCCTCCGAGTCGATGGCAGCCATGAGCGAGGCCAGCGCCGACAGGTCGCGCCGCGAACTGGTAAGCGGTGAGCGCCCGCGCCACGAATCGGCAGCGATCTCCCCGTAGCGAACGTGAAAGACCTCCCCGGCCTCCCGCGTTCCGGCAATGAGGCCGGATGGCGTCGGAACGTCTATGCGGTAGGTCCAGCCCATCGGGTCCGGTGTCCGGCCTTGAACATCGACGCATTGCGCCGTGTACCTCAGCACCAGATCATCATCCCCTCTCCTCCCTTCCTGCCTCCGCGGTGGAAGAGGGCCTCCGAGCCTTGGAACCGCCGCTCGGAGAGAGCGCTTCCCCGCGTATTCACCGCCAAGCCTGGAAGCCACCCCGGCCCGGAAGGCGCTCTTATATTCTGCGGGAGACGCGACTCAGGCTCTCCGCCAAGGATTCCAGCCCCAGCATACTCCTGTTGACGCTTGTTAGATGCCGCGAGGGTGTAGAGGCGGGTAAAGGTGGGCGAGAGTGGGGCAAGATCAGTGGGGGAGGTTGAGAGCGTACTGGTCGGCGATGCCACTCTTGGGCTGGGGGAGTGCGGGGGGCTGGGGCCAGTCGCGCCCCCTGTCGCGGGAGTTCGTAGTTGAGGGCGAATGCGGCCAGTGTTGGATTCAGTGCTGAGTATTCGGAAGCCAACCAGGCATCCGTAACGGTTCGCGGGGAACTCCTCCCCTGATCTGGGCAATGCCATGGTTCTCGACTGGGTGCTCGATCACCCAGGGAGAGACACCGAATCGCGAAGCCAGATCTTCGACATCTTCCTCACTCATCACACCGTGATGTGCAAACTCTTGCAAGCCGACCGACGGTGCAAGGAACTCTGCAGCGAACGCGCGCCCTTGCTGCTGTCGGTTTGAATGGGCGGTTGTCAGAAGAGCATCTGATCGAGGCGCTGACAGTAATTCAGCCAGACCGCGGCAGAACCGGAACCTGCATGCTCGATTACTTACGGCAGAGGGGAAAGCAAAAGCTGGAAGTCCATCTGGATTGAAAGTCACAACCCCGTCAAGGAGTGTAGCTCGGTTGAACGCCTTGGATCGAGGCAAGCGACCATCCTTGATGCGAGGCTCTTCGATAGCCTGACTTAGTGTCCGCCATGTGGCGAGCGGACTGTCGTCCAAGTCCAATTGTTTCCGAACACTTCTGGCCAGCAAATAACCAGTAGTCCAGGGCCGGTCATACGGCTGGCTCTCGACTGATTGAACAACCTTATTCCTCACGGATGTGAATCGCTGCAGGGGAATGCCACTAGATCTTCCCACTCTAAATAGTGCTTGCGACAAAATACCCGATTTTCTACGAAAATGTCTAGAGCACCCAATCCATGGACAAATTATGGGGCCTGATTACAGCAGATTCTGTGAAATATAGCTGACACCATGCGGCCGTAATAACCAATAAGTAATGCGTCCGAGACAAATCGAGCACCGGTTCCTTCCGGTGCCGCTATTTCGCCTATAATGGATACAGGTTCCGTCGGATCGATAGCGCTACGCCGCTCGTAGCAGCCTCTGCCTCTTGAGCAGTTTCCGGTCCCTGCGCTGTAGTAGCAGCCCGATTCGATGCAGGTTCGCTGCCAGCACCGAGAGCCCGACGATCCGCTCGAAGCCAGCGCTGCCGGCCGCCCAGACCCGCTCCAGACCGCGACGCTCCAGGTTGTTGATCGCCGATTCCACTGCCGGATGCGCCTGTCTCGCCGCCACGAATTCCGGAGACTGCTCCCGCTCTCTGGCCGCCTTCGACAGGCGGCCTTTCGCCGGCGTCGCGTTGAGCTCCAGCAGCCCGTCCAGCCGCTCCCGGTTCGCCTTGCTGTGATACCCCTTGTCGAAACTGCACACCGCCAGTTCCGGATACAGCGCCTGCGTGTCCTCCACCAGCGGCTGCGCCATCTCGACGTCCGCCTCCGTCCAGTGCACCTTGTAGTGCAGGATGAATTGGTGCTCGCTCTCCACCACGCTCACCGGCACGCCCAGTTCCACCGGCCGACCCACCTTGCCTTTCATGCACCAGCGCGTGTGCGGCTGGAACAGCGACAGCACCTTCTCCTCGTGCGGGATCCTCTCGCCTTGCAGCACGCGCCGGTCAAGCTGGTCGGCCTGGCGCCTCGCGTGCGCTACGAAAGCCTTGATTTCATTACAGACCCATTCCTCGGCCCCGGCTGCCGCCAGCGCTTCCAGCGACGCTTCCGCCCGCGCGGCCAGCGCCAGCGCCTGCCGCAGGTAAGCCTGCACCCGCTCCGGCCGCTGCTGCCTCTGCCGCGACGACCGCACCCGGTTGAACAGCCTCCGCACCTGGAATGTGAGATCCACTCGCTTGCGCCATCCCGCGATCCGGTAGGTCCGGCACGCGCCAGCGGTGAGGCGGATCAGGCAGCGCAGCGCGTCCCACAGCAGGCTGACATCGGTCGGGTAATGCACGTGGGTTTCGACGACGAATGAGTCGGCGCGCGCTTGCAGCGTAGCGCCCGGATTGTGCCCGGCCAGTGCATGACCCGCTGCCACCACGAGATGGTTGACCGACGCGAGCAATTCCGGAGTGAGCAGCGAGACGTTGCGCGTCAGCGTCCGGCCGCTGTAGAGGGCACCCTCGAACCAGTCGCTCACCCCCAGCATCCGGCGCAAGTTCAGGTGATTGGCAGTCAGGTCATGCAGCCGGTCGAAGTCGCAGTTAATCCCCTGTTCCAGAAGTCCGAGCACCAGAATATTCCACAGTTCCATGCCGGGACGGCCGCGGTCGGGATTGACACCTTTCCGGCCCTCGCCCTCGCCGTCATCCGAGGAATTCGCTCCCGCAAGGATTGCGCCCTCCAGCAGGTCGAATATCCTCTTGCGCAGCTCCAGATTGCAGTAGATGTACTGGATTCCCTTCAGAACGGCCGGGATATCGTCACGGCAGCGTGCGTCGAACTGAATGTCTTCAATGGCAACTTGTCCGAGGTTCATCTCGGGATTCTGGACGGCTCGCATGGCGTTTCTCGTGCCAATATTGTCCCAAATCGACTGAATTCCTGTATTCTCGGCAGAAATCGCACGATTTTCGTCCGCGGATCAGCACCCAACTTATTCAAAATCAATGCCTAACGCTTTTTGGCGCAGGCACTAGTTAAGAAGTACGGCGAGAGTAATCTGGCACTGATGGGCGTGGTTGACGAGTACCCAGACCAAGTCCAGACCCTGCTCGAAGAACAGCGAATCGGCTTCCCGACCCTCCACGACAAGGATTCGGCGACATTTTCGAGGTACGGTGTCACGAGCGTACCGACAATTGTGGTCATCGACCGGAACGGCGTCATTGTGAAGGGCATCGACCACGGGTGTCTCCAAGAGCGGCGCTGTCGCCGATGCACTCAAGGTGCACGCGCAGTCCAGGCGGTAGACAACGGCACGGCGGTCGCAAGACAGCGGCGCGCTACGCCCAGACGGCTTCGACGCTGCGGGGCAATCAGTCCCGCACGTTTTCAGCGGATTCGAACATTGATCCATTTGCTCGTCATTCTCTGCGTTTCCCTGCCATGCGAGAGACAGCGAGCCTAATCCAACCGCGACGACGGACGTTCCTCTTCCGCACAACCCCAATGGCACTTGCTGGCAGTGCCCAATCGGCAAGATCCGCGCTTGTGGTCGGACCTGTTTATGGTCTATATTTAGACTGTAGAGGAGGAGGCGCCCATGAAACTGTCAAGTAGGATCAAGCCGATCAGCTACGTCAAGGCCCACGCCTCAGAGATCGTACGAACGCTCGGCGACCAGGGAGAGCCCTTGGTCATCACCCAGAACGGCGAAGCCAAGGTGGTCCTGCAGGACATCGACAGCTTCGAGAAGACCCAGGAAGCCATGGCGCTGCTCAAGATGCTCGCGTTGGGCAACCGGCAGATCGAGGCCGGTCAGGTGCGAACCGCGACGGATGTGATCACGCAGTTGCGGGAGCGCTGATGGCCTTTCGGGTTCAACTGACGGATGACGCGGCCCGCGACCTCGAAGAGATCTGCGACTACATCGACCGCCACGATTCGCCGGCCCGGGCGGACTACGTGCTGGACCGGATTGAGGAGGCTCTCCAGGGCCTGTCCGCGCATCCGCAGCGCGGGCGTTTTCTGAGCGAACTGCTCGACATCGGGATTCGAGAGTACCGGGAGGTCTTTTTCAAGCCCTATCGCATCATCTACCGGGTGATCGGGGAGACGGTCTCCGTCCTCGTCATCGCCGACGGGCGGCGTGACATGCAGTCGTTGCTGCAGCGGCGCCTCCTACACGTATAGCGCAACTACGTCGAAATACTTGTCCCGAACGGCACCTCCGTACAGTACATGTGGCGCACGGCCACGGCCTAGAGGAGCGAAGAAGAATGGCGAATCACAGCAAGACAATTCCCTTTAGGAAGGTCGCTAAATCAAATCGCGAAGACCATCAGCGAATCCAAGAGCGATCCATGGAGCGTCATGCAGTGGGCAGGTAGACCTGCCGCGCCGGTGGTTCAGGCTCTACGGTGGTTGGGTCCTCGCGCAGCCGCAGACGGAGAGATCGTCTCAACGCTGAGTCGTCATCTTCCCGACAACATGAAGTTCGACCTGTGGCACAGCCGCCGCGATCTGCCTGGGTGGGCATTGCCGTTGGCGCGCAGCATCGCGAGCGATCAGGCCGTTGCCGTATGACCGGAGGCTTCGACTCGCTCGTCGCCTTGCCGGAGCAGGACAGGCGAGACGTCTTCGAAGCGGTAGCGTCTCGCCTCGATACTTTGCCGGGCTTCGTGAAGAAGGACGTTTGGGTCTGCCTGGTGCTGGACGCGCTGTTCAACCGGCGTCCCGAGGGGTATCCGAGGCTGCTCTTCAAGGGTGGGGCGTCCCTGTCCAAGGCCTTCGGACTTATCAACCGATTGTCCGAGGACATCGATCTCGTGGTGTCCCGCGACGGTCTTGGCTTCGAAGGGGAGCGCGATCCCACCATCGCGAGCCGGCCGTCAAGCAAGAAACGAGCCGCATTGTTCAATGAACTCAGGTCGACGTGCAGCGGATACATTCGTGGAGCCCTGCGGACCGCTTTGGCGAGTCGGATCGACGGGCTCTCGGCTTGCTGTCAGGTCGTTCCGGATGAGGGCGACGTCGACGGATAGACACTCATCATCGAGTATCCCACCCTCACTGAACGCGTCACAGCGCTTGTATGTGATTGGGAATAAGGGCAAATAACGCCATATCAGGGAGTTGTGAACTGGAGGCGCTGGTGGGAATCGAACCCACGGATAAAGGGTTTGCAGATCTCTTGGCGGATGAATGTAGATTGTTGTGCTAGGACTGGCCGATGGCAATTGGAAATCCCGGCAGCGGTCCCTGAGGCCACATTGGCATGGCACGAAAAGGACTGGGCTGATCGCACGGGGAGGGCGGCAGTAACGCTTGACGGTACGTACTGATCTACGTTACGTTGGGGATTGATCCGGAGCTTTGCAGACAAGCGCTCGGCGGCGGTCTTTGCGGGTCATGCCGTTCGTGGACTGCCGTTGCAACTCCAGCCGCGGGCACGCGCGAAGCTTCTGGTGATTGATGCGGCTGTGCGGTTCGATGATCTGCGTTCACCGTCTGGCAATCGTCTTGAGGCGCTGCGGGGCGACCGACGAGGCCAGCACAGTGTTCGTATCAACGATCAATGGCGTATCTGTTTCGCCTGGCGCAACGGCGAAGCATGGGAAGTCGAGATCACCGACTACCATTGAGGAGGCGTGAGTATGACCATCAAGCGCGAAGACTTGGACCGGCGAGCGGTCGACTTCTCCGATGTAGCTACCGGGCGGCGGCTGCCGCCCGTGCATCCGGGTGAGATCCTGCGCGACGAATTCCTAAGGCCGCTGGCGCTCAGCGTGTACCGGCTCGCCCGAGCGCTCAAGATTCCGCGGCCGCGGCTAAACGACATCGTGCTCGGACGTCGCGGCGTTACGACCGATACCGCGCTTCGCCTTGGGCACTACTTTGGCACGACGCCGGAGTTCTGGATCAATCTCCAGACACGACACGATCTGGATGTCGCTGAGCGCACGTTGCGTTTGGAGATCGAGCGGGAGATCGAGCCTTACGCCACGAGTGCAACTCCCGTCTCCCTCGACCGCGCCGGAGCGGCCTGAACAAGGTCGGCAGGCCGAGAGTGGTAGACAACCCCTGAGCGCAGCGAACATTGAGAGTGCCCAAAATATCGCCAATTCAGGAGATGGAGACGCGGGTGGAAATCGAACCCACGAATAGAGGTCTGGCAGGCATACTTGTCACTCGATCGAGATAATTGATTCTGAAGGAGTTGCATCTCTTCAATCCGTGACTTTTCGTGTTGTGACTTGATTAGTCTGAAGCTCAAGACCATACTAGTCTTAATGACGACGGTCTCGATTTCCGAGCTAAAGGCGAATCTCTCGCGCTTCGTTCGAGAGGTTCGTCGGGGAGGCGAGGTTCAGGTCCTTGATCGCGGCACGCCGGTCGCAAGGCTCGTCCCACCTGTTGCGGGAGACCACCGGGAAGTCCGAGAGCGGATGATCGGCCAAGGCCTGCTGAGGCCAGGCAAGGCCGGAGCAAGCGCTGTACTTGACGAGCCACCACTGGTGCTTCCGGTGAGCGTCTCGGAGGCACTGGCCGAGGATCGGGATGACCGACTGTGAGATATTGGGACGCTTCTGCGCTCGTGCCGCTGGTCGTCGCTGAGCCTGCAAGCAGCTTGGTTCGGAAGTGGTTGGCCGAAGACGAACAAATCATCACATGGGTGTGGACCCACACAGAGATCGTCAGCGCGATTGAACGTCGAGCACGAGAAGGATCATTGTCACGTCTGCAACGTCGCGAAGTGCTTGGGCGTTTCGAGGCCTTGGCCAGCACTTGGGACGAAGTGACTGACGTGCTAGCTGTTCGGTCCCGAGCGAATGCACTGTTGGCACGGCATCCGCTACGTGCCGCCGATGCGGGTCAGCTTGGCGCGGCGTTGTTGGTGCACGAGCAACTGGCCGGGCCGCTCAAGTTTGTCTGTCTGGACGAGCGGGTGTCAGTGGCGGCCGAACTGGAGGGCCTTGGCGTAACGTAATTCCAAGGGCCGTTTTACAGGCACCCCTGTCGGGCGTGATCTATGATACCCGGGCTGCGCACACGTCGTGGCAGTCGCTCCAAGCTGCATCGGCGTTGTCGTCGCCGTACGATTCCTTGGGTCCATAGTGGAACCGCTTCCGTACTTTGAGCTGCTCCGTTTTGCTGCTGAGCATTTCATCATCGCTCAGCGTCCCCGGCTGCCACTGCACTGATAGGCAATCGGAGTAATTGTCTTGATCACTAGTCAAGGGTTACGAGATGACCGACCAGTCACTGGCGGTTGTGCCGGTTCTGGAGAGGGGCACGAACCGCTTCCTGGGCTCGGTCACCAGCCAAGACATCCTGGACATGGTCGTTCTGATACACCAGATCGAATACGCGACAGGGTTGGCTAGGACGATACGCTATCGGAATAGCCGGTGCGCTTGCGCGACCGCGGCGCGGCGCACATTCGGCTCTCGCCAGCTCGGCGACGTTGATTGTGGAGCCCGCCCACTCGTGGTCAGCGTGCCGCACGACCCAGCGTCGAGCGTCAGGCGGCTTCGGTCTGGCGCAGCCGCTCCATGGCCAGGTCGTAGGCAGCCTGTAGCCGCAGCCAGAACTCCCCATTCGACCAACCCTGCTCCTCGAGGCGAAGGGCCAGCCGGGCTGTGACCGGCGCGGTGCCCTTCAGTACCCGGTCCAGCGCACTGCGGGGAACTGCCAGTCTCCTGGCCGCTTCGCTGACACTCAGCGCCCCGCCCAGGCAGTCGTGGAGAATGGTCTCGCCGGGGTGCGGAGGATGTTGATCGATCCAGGAGCCCTCGGGAATGCGTTCGTCAGCCACGTCCATGCCCTCGGTGATAGTCCACTAAATCCACATCATAAGCGTTACCGTCCTCGTGACGGAAGACGATCCGCAGGCTCGCGGTCACGTCGACCGACCAGAATCCCTCCAAGTTCGCCGACAATGCGTGCAAGCGGTACCCCGGCAGCTGCAGGTCGTGCGGATCCTTCGCACGACTGAGGTTGCTGATCTTCGGCACCAGCGCAGGTGGGAGGCCACGCCTGTCTCCGCGGAGATGGAGGCGGCGCAAGCCGCGGTGGCGAATCGAGCGGATCATGGTTTCGGTTCTTCTACGCTACGACTATTCCTACAGCTCTCGCAGGTCCGTGCGCAATGGCTTGGTCTTAGCCGTTCGGACCGGTGCGGGGGCACTACCCACAAACTCGCTGGCACGCCGGAATAGGCCCGTTCCCGCCTCGCGACGCCGTATCCTGATCGACGCCGACACCCAGAGCACAGGGGGCCGGTTCGGGGGAACTGACCCGTGGGCAGCGGCTGGCGGCGCGGATTCCTGCACGAGCTGCGGAAGTCCGCCGAACCAACGCACGCGCTGAGAGCAGCAGCGCACCGCCATCAAGCAGTTGAAAACTACAATAGGCCGGTGCACCTTCCGATGCTCAGGCTACAGGTTGCGCCATTGCTGGAACGGCATTGGCTCAGTTGCTGCCCGAGATCCATCGAGTCTTCCGTTCGCGCCAATCACCTCCCCGACGAAAAGTGGGGCGGCCTATTGTCGGTCACCTCGCCCCTTGCGGTGCCGGACACTGGGATCAGAAGTGATAGCGGAGGACGACATCGAGTTTCCGGATGTTGTCGAAATTATTGTCAGTGTGCTTGCTGAAGGAGAAGAACGGGCCAAATGATACCGAAACCGACATGAACATGCCCAATTGCGGGCTCCGTGCAGATTATCCCCATGTACCAAGGCCAGACCGTCTTTGGGTAGCTCATGCAGAACCACCTGTCTTGGACCACTAGGCCGAGCAGCCGAATTTGACGTCTGATGACTACCGTTCTAGGCTGGTCGCTCTGACGAGAGAAGGGAACCCAAGGGCACGTCAGGGTGTTTCCCCATCGTCCCGGCCACCACGTCGCCTGCTTGGCCCGCTTTGGGGCAGTCGACAAGTTCCTCAGATGTCGGGAAGCTACCGGAAGCCGCCCGAGCTAGAGTTCGAATCAACGGGCGGCTTACTAAAAGGCTCCTGCGGGAGCCTTTCTTCTTGCGAGAATCTTGAGATGGATCGCGTCGCCGTTCTTGTCGATGCCGGCCACCGGTTCGCGCAGGGTTCCATTGAACTCTACGGCACGAAACTGGCTCGCGGGGAGATCACATTCGACCATGATGCCGCAACGGTCAAGCTGAAGACATTCGCTGAAACCGCCTCGACGCTACCGTTGCTCAGAATCTACCCGGAGTGGATGTCCTGAATCCATTCGAAAGGCAGACGGAGCTTCGGCGTTAGATTCTCCCAAAGCACGAAAACCCTACGGTGCGTGGCTGTCCTCAGATGGCTTGCGGCGATCCAGCGACACTCTCATGTCAAGCTTGTGCGGCGCTTACCCGAGAAGGTCACGGCACCAGGTCAGCGCCATACGCGCCAACGAGGTCCTCGCCAGCATCCCCTTCCATGCTCCAGCTGCCGAGTACGCCGAGCGGTCCGTCAATGCTCGTGCCGACGAACAGGCCGTCGATGTCGCCGGTGGTGGTTCCGTCCGAGGCAATCCTGATATTTGAGTGGCGCAAACGGATTCCACCGCCATCACTGTCAAAGGACAAACTATTGTCATCGTTCCTGGCAACATTGATATCGGTAGCGGTGAAGAGGATCGTGTCAACAGTGCCGTTCACTGTGCCATTCGTGTACAAGGCTCCATTGGAGCGCAGATTATTGATCGCGGCGGTGACGTTGCCGACATTGGTGGCGGTGGTGCCGGTGCCTACGTTCGCCGCCCAAGTGACATTGACGGTGATACCGCCTTCGTAGTAGTTGTTGCTTTCGTCCCGGGCGATCGTCGCCCCCTCATAGGAGGCCTCGCCGCCTCCCGGGAAATTCGGATCTTGCGGGCTGTATGTACTAGCCGCCAGCGGGCTATACGCGAACACACCATTGGGATTGGCGGGCTCGCTTGGTTCCACGTTCGCGACTTCCGTTGCGACCCGGTTCCAGGCGCCAAACCGGGTGTAGGCCGTGCTTGCAAACTCGACCGTGACCGTGGACCGGACGCGATTGAAGACATCGTCTGCAGTCACAACTCCCGTGTCGGGATTCAGGTTGTCGTTATTGTCATCGTCGTTGGCATCAATGAAAAAGACTCCGTCTTCCGCGACAGCAGACGTGAACTTGGTTGAAGTGGAGAGCGCATCAAGGAGACTATTGATCACGACCTTGGCGGCGTCATCGTCGCGCTGCCCGTCGTCGGTGGGGTAGTTTCCAGTGTCGATGTCGGCGGCGGCATCGAGGATTGCCGTCCCGCTACCACTACCGAAGAGCAGGCGATCGATTGCGCCGGCGATTTCGTCCCAGACCTGTTCCCTTCCGTTGTTGGCGATTGTTTCTTCGCCCAGCTCACCTAGGTGGATGTAGGTGCTCAGGCGGCCGAGCAGGCTTTCGATGGCCTCCCGTGCTTCCCCGACTAATCCCGTGCCATTGATCACTGCCCCGCCGGCACTGTACAGGTCAGTGCCATTGACTGTGATCTCGGGCGTAGACACAAGGGTGATCACCCCTTCTGCATCCACACTGCTGACAATGTCCGCCGTCACGGTGGGGTGATCACTGAGACTCGTCTCGGACTTCCCGCCACTGTCGTCCGTACTTGTCGGCTGCTCAGTCACGGCCTCTTCTCGCTCGGCTCCGAACGCCCCCGTGAGGTTCTCGGATTGGTCAGTGCTGGCGCTGATTGCCCAAGTGCCGATTGCCGCCGCGCCGCTGCTGACGAATCGGCCTTCGAAATCGCTGCCGACGTCCATAGCATTCGGGTCAGTCGACTGGGCCGGATCACCTTGGTCATCTACAAGGCGTTCAAGGGTTTCGGACCCTGGGCTACCGGGAACGGCCGTGAAAACGATCTGGGCTCGCTCCTCTCCATTCTTGTCGAAGGTGCCGTCCGTCGAAATGGTCGCGTTCGCGAGGATGATGCCAGCGACATCGCCGGAACCGTAGGTAAAGCGATTCCCGTCCCCGTCGAGCAGATTGGCGATCACGCCGCTGACGCGCCTGACGAGGAACCGGACCTCGAGCGAGATGTCGCCGGTATACATGTCTTCGCCATCGCCGTCGATGGCCATTGTCCGGCCCGTGTAGTTCGCAGCGCCGGTGCGCGGCAGGTCCGCGTACAATGCAGGCTCCATCGGACTGTAGGCGAACACCCCGTAGGTAGCGTCTCCGAGTCCGTCCGCGGCCGTGCTCCTCGTTCGCTTCGAAAAAATACCGAAGCGAGTGTTCTCCGTCCTTCCGAGGTAGGCGGTCGCGGTCGAATCGACGACATCGAATGTTGCGCTGATCTCTTCGTCATCAGTGATTTTCCCTTCGAAGATTGCGTCACTGTCCATCGCAGCCGCGAATGCATCCGGATCTGCCAGCGCCGCGAGAACCGCGTCCAGTCGCTCGACCATTGTGGCTGCGTCGCTGGGACGCGTTTCGATATTGTCGATCTCGCTCTCATCTCCAACGTCGGTCCTGTCAGCGCCGAAGACCCTGTCGAGCAACACATCGATGGCATGCCACCTTGTGTCGAACTGGTCGGAGAAATCTGTCTTGGCGTCATCCGCCTCCAAGTCGTTGACGGCGATCAGGCCCTTGATCTGGGCGACCAGCGTTTCAATTTCTTCCAGGACCCCGGCGACAATGCTTTCGCCCCCGACCGTCGACATACCCGTCCCGAACAGCGCTCCGACGGTGATCATTTTCCCTTCGAAGACCCCCTCCCCTACCGTCGCAGTCTCGAGTGTGTCTGGGTCCGCCAGCGCCGCGAGAACCGCGTCCAGCTGTTCGCCCATTTCGCCTGTGTCCGCGGGGCGGGAACTGATATTGTCGATCTCGCTCTCATTTCCAGCATCGGTCCTGTCAGCGCCGAAGACCTTGTCGAGCAACACATCGATGGCATGCCATTTCGCGTTGAACTGGTCGGAGAAATCTGTCTTGGCGTCATCCGCCTCCAAGTCGTTGACGGCGATCAGGCCCTTGATCTGGGCGACCAGACTTTCGACCTCTTCCCGCACTTCGGCGAGGGTTCTGTCAAGCTCGGCCGGCTTCAACAGGTCGCCGGTCACATGCTTGACATCGTCAATGATGATCATCGTTCCCGCTTCATTGGGGTCGGTGTTCGGGTCGTCCACGCTCACCGTGACCATGCCGTCGCCAAAGTAAGTACCCTTGGTCATGTTTTCCCCGTCGAGCGGCTCCTCGAACTGCACAGCGACGAGATTGCCGTCATCGTCCATGTGAACGCGGAAGTTCCCAAGTTCGGACATGACATCACCCATGCCAGTCTCGTCGAGCGTCTGGTCGGCCAGGTCCATGATGGTGTAGCCGGAGCCGTCCTCGTTGGCAACGGCGGTCAGGCCTGTGTCGCCAATCATCTTCGTGGTCGCGACGTACTGGGCGCTCCATTCACCATCGGCGTAAGTCAGCTCGTACGTATTTCCGCTTTCGATCATGTGGGTGTCGCCGCTGTTGAGCGGAGTCTCCGAATCGAGCTGCCAAGTGGTGTTCTCGGCACGGATCACTTCGAGCGTTTCGCCACTGTTGCCAAGGGCAACCATCACACGGACGGGCTGGTACTCGGCGCTCCAGGTGCTGGTATCCGTGTCCAGCGTGACGAGGTAGGTGTTGGTCACCCCCATGTACTCGACTGGGACTTCGGTGCCGCTGGTGAACGCTTCGGTCGAGCCTGACTGCATCCACGTCGTCTGGCCCTCCTGGCGCACCAGCGTGATCTCGCCGCCGTGCGCGCCGAGCGTTACCGTGACCGATGTCGGATTCTGGGCAGACAGCCGCTCGGCAGCGGGGCCCAGAATCAACGCGATGGTGACAAGAGCAGCTATGCCACCCGCCATGAGCATCTTTCGTTGCATGGTCGAAGCTCCCTACTTGGGCGACCCCACAAGATCCCCTTCCGGGATTCACCCTCAGCCCGCGCCAATTCCAAATGGCAACCAGCCTAGCTGCACAGCTTCCGATCACAATGCGAGCCGTAAGATTCTAGCACTCCCTTGGGAATTCGTGTGGAAAAGTCAACGCTCTCACCGAGAAGGTGGGGCAGCCCAGAGACTCAAGCGGCCCCACGCCAGCGACCAGTCCGGCGCGGAACTGGCCACCGGTCAGGGAACGAGGTCAGCCCCGTACGCACCCTTGAGATCGATATCCAGAGAGGAGTCCGAAAGAGTCCATGTGCCGATCACAACGATGTCGAACGGGTGCGCCAGTTGTCCGGCGGGACGTCGGCTATTGCGTGGCGAGTAGCAAGTCCTTCATCCACGCCATTGACGGCGCGCGCGGAGCCACGAGGGGGCCTGGCTCCGGTCGCTCCGCTCCCAACGCCGCCGCCCCTCGCCGCCCGACAACCGAACATTCAAGCTTTGCCTTGACACAGCTGTGGTTGCTTGACTCCACGCGAACATTAGACTAGTCTGATATCTAGTCTTCTCTGAGTGGAGAATAGGATACATGAGTAGGATATGGCCCGTTCAGGACGCCAAGGCGCGATTCAGCGAGTTGCTGGAGACAAGCCTCTCAGAAGGGCCACAGATCGTGAGCAAGCGAGGCGTGGAAGCGGCTGTGCTGGTGCCGATCAACCAGTGGCGCCAATTGCAGAAGAGGGCTAGGCCGGAACTCAAGGAACTGTTGCTGGCCCCAGAGGGACGCACCGACATGCTGACGCCGCCACGGAGGCGGCATCGTCGCCGTACATCTCCCAGCTTCGAGTAAGTCGGTGTATCTGCTCGACACCAATGTCGTATCCGAATTGCGAAGGCGCAGTCCGCATCCAGCCGTCATTGCTTGGATTAAGGGTGTGGCTGCCGATGACTTGTTTCTGTCCGTGGTGACGATCGGAGAGATTCAAGCGGGGATTGAACTGACTCGGGAACAGGATGTTGCCAAGGCCCAGGAATTGGAAGCTTGGCTGGGTGCGGTGCTTCTTTCCTACAATCTCCTTCCCCTGAATGCCGCCACATTCCGCGAGTGGGCACGGCTCAAGCATCGCCGTTCTGACACTCTGATGGAAGATGCCATGATTGCCGCCACTGCCGTGGTGCATCGACTGACGGTCGTCACCCGAAACGTTCGCGACTTTGACCAACTCGGAGTGGAGGTGCTGAATCCCTTTGAACGCGAACCGGAGCTTCTGCAATAGGCTGCGCACAAGCAACGCTACCTGAGACCGGCGAGCGCTCAACCGAAGATCGCTCACCCTCAACGCCCCTGTAGAGGGTTCCATCCTCGCAGTCCAAGCCCGTGATCATGGCACTGACGCGCCTAGTGGTGAATTGGACCAGCAATTCGATCCTTCCGGAATAGAAGCCACGATTGTCCCGGCAGGCAGCGGAGGAATTCCAAGTCGTCCTGCCTCTTAGATTGGCACTGGGTCCGAATTACAGTGGCAAAAGATCGGGGTCGATGCTATCTTCCCCGTACCATTCGATAAACCAACATCGACCCGGATAGTGCCATGACGGGTAGTTCGAGACTTTGAAACGGAGGCCATATGTGCTTGCAAACTTATTTAGGCGTTCGATTTCATCCTTCAAGAGCCACGGGTATGGTTGTGACACTGCAACGATCGGTTTGCCATCGCGCACCCAAATTGACGAATGATCCCATGCCGGTGGCCTTTCGAGCCAATCCGGAGGGGGCGAACCCCCGTACGTTCCCTTCGAAGAAACGCCACCAGCAAGGCTCCACCAGCGAACCTTGGTGCCACTATAAGCCGTGACACTTAGCGGATCGGCCCAGAGGCGTTGGAGTCTCTGCTGTGCCGTCCTCTTCTTCCTTGCGTCATTGCGGGCGCTGATCACCGCTTGCTGATTGAGGCACTCGAACAGCTCTAGGCACTTTCTCAGGTGCAGTTGATAAGTGGGGTGGCTACGAAGTGGTGGACAGTTGAGGGTGTGGGGATTCTTCATCGCCATCTTGTTTCTCCCTTCACGACTAATGGTCTAGTTGACACACGTTACCCGCGTGCCGTGCGGCCTCTCATGTGGACCGATAGAAGAATGTGGTGATCCCATTCGCAAGACCGGCCGTCAGTCAAGCTGACTCGTACCGCTCTACGACGATCTCATTTGCCCGAGCACGCATTTCCGAGGCGTCGTGCCAGGCCTGCATCCGCAGCAGCATGTCCATGCTGATATCGAATGCCTTCTCGATACGCAGGGCCATCTCCGCCGACAGGGCCGCGTTGCCGTTCAGCAGGGCCGAGAGCGTCGCCCGGCGGACCCCGAGGATCTGGGCCGCCCTTGTTACGTTGAGACCCAATTCCTCGATGACCTCCGTGCGGATGAAGTCGCCCGGATGCGAAGGGGTCATGTTGACGTTGATGCCGTTAGTAGCCATCAGTGGTAGTCCTCCAAATTCAAGCGGTCGATGTAACCGTCCTCTTCGGCAAACGTAATCCGCCAATTGCCGGAGACGGAAACGCTCCAGTCATCCTGCCGGTCACCGGAGAGCCGGTGCACACGCCAGCCAGGCGGGGCGCCGGCAATGAACCCATCGATGTGTTCGGCAAGAATGAGTACCGTCAAGATTTTGCGCACCCGGTCGACGAGGTCCTGCCGCAGGAACCGGGGGTTGTCATCCTCGAGCAGACAGCGCAATCCCCGGTGACGGACCGAGCGAACGGTCATGCCATAAGTGTACGGTATGACCGTTCGATTCACAGGCCTTTTCTTGAAGGGCCATTGCCGATCCCTTCCTCCGTCGCACGGGCATCCGTTCGTGGACGGGACGCGGGTCCATGCCGGCGAGTCGCGACCACACCGGAGAGATGAATGGATCGGTTTGCCCGCAAGCCGTCACTGTCCCGGCCCGCCAAGCCGCCCCCTGCGGGGTACGGTACTGGCGAGATAGGGCGGCGGTTGTGGGAAGCCCGGGAGCATCTCGAACCGACCGCAGCGGCTACGACTTCGGCCGATAAGAACGTTCATTGCACCTCCTGAAGGTAGTGGGCGCTACCTGTCCGCATCGTTCGAATCTGGTCCAAGAGCGGCTGCTCCCTGAGACCATAAGCTTCAATCAGTGACCGATCCAAGACTGACACAATCTCGCGGCCTTCTCGTCTACCGTTTCAGCACCCTTCTCGAGACAAGTAGCTTCGCCGTTCGTTCAATCTGGGCTCGCAGGGACTCATCCTTCCATCCGGCCGGTGGCTCGACAGTTGCTCATGGTTGGAGTCTTCGCTCCTCGTACCAAGCATTCTACCTGCGCAGCAGATCGAGCGGCGGCCAATCCAGAGCCGCGCTGCCATCCCGCTTATTGCTCCTCTAGACATGGTCCTGCCTCACCGTGACGGGCCGCTTCGACTGCGATCTCGCTGCGGGAATGACGGGAGCAGCTCGTCGACCCGGTTCCGCCGCGGCGGAACCCATCCCTTGCGAGCCGTCCGCGGCCTCAGCGCTTCGAGAGCTTGTCCAATGCGTTCGCGATCCGCTTGTAGTCCTTAGCGAGCTGTGAGTAGTCGGTCGCCAAGTCGTTCACATGCCCTTGCAGCTGCTCGACCTGCTCGCGCAAGGTCGTCACTTGCCCGGACAAGCCAGAGATCCGCGCGGCGGCACTCCTCTGCTCCCGCTCGTACTGCGCGGACAGCGACCGCAAGGCCTCGCTCAAGTGCTTCTCTAACTCGGTCATGCGCCCTCCTCACGGCAGCGACAGCTTGATCGCCGGCTGCTCTTCCACGGTCCAGACCGGCACCGCCGCCCGGTCGTTGTGATCCAGCGTCCTGGATCCCGGCGGCAGGACGATGTACTTCCCGTTCGCCGCCTCGTGCAGCCGGATCCCCCAGGTTCCCGCGTTCAGCTGCTCCAGGACCCGCGTCCGCTCCTCGATCTCGAGGTCCAGCCGCTCCACTCTCTCGCTGCGGCTCCGGATCCGGCTCGACTGCCACTGCGCCAGTCCCCAGCTCCCGATCGAGATGAGCAGAAAGAGAGCGGTCCCGGCCAGCGATTCGTCGCAGCCCATGCGCCCGGGCCGCCGGCGTTACTGTAGTAATTGGTGATGCCGCATGTCAGTCGTTGAACGAACCATCCTTCTATTCGTCGCATTACTGTTAGGAACTGGCGTGTGTAATGGTAAGGACGATCTAGGACCAATCTGGAGGGGAGCGAAGCCGGATTGGATCAGGGTAGTGGCACAGCCGGGGGGGACGCAAGCGATGCTGAAGATCGATCAAGTGCCGCCTGCCGGGGGACGTAGGTACGCGACCGTGAAAGGGCAGATCGTAAGCGCCGATGCGACGTCCGTCGTGCTTGCCGTGTCTCCCGGCGTGAACCGGACGTTCAAGCGCGATCAGATTGCGGCCCTTCGCGTGCGGCGACCGATATTGAAGCGGATGTCCGGCTACGTCGCCGTAGTTGCCGCTTACCTCGGCGTCTACGTACTGGCCGCCCCGTTGAGGGGACAGGACCTCGATTTGAACGCAACGGGACACGGATTCGTGAACCTCGCGATCATCGCGCCAATCTCGGCCGTCGGGTTCTTCGCGTTCAACCGGACGAAGGTCATCTACAAGCGAACCCCTTCCAAGTGAACGGCAGCGTGGTCAACGTGCTAGCGGGCGCACCAGGCAATTTCAAAGTTTGCCTGGGTGGTGCAGCGAGTTGCTACATAGAGCGCGTTCCGAACAGGATCGAGTGCGGTTGAGATGATGGCGAGCCCAGGGAGCCGGCCAGGCAGCCCGTCGAGAGACAGGAGCGGGGCGTGCCTGCACACTGGAATGCAGTTCGGCCCGTTCCCGGTCGGCCGGGGCTGGCCGGAGCGCTGGGAGAGAGCGGCTAGCGCATAATCTGGGCCACGGCCTGGGCGCCGTTGCGGTACAGGCGCTTCATCGCGCGCTTGACGGTGGTGGCCTTGAGCAGCCGCAGGATCATCAGCGCGACATTCGCAAACGCCGCCAGCACCACCCGCGGCAGCGAGCCCTTGCGCGCACGGCAGGCGTCCTCCAGCAGCGCCGGAACCGAGAGTCCGTTCCTTGCAGTGCCGCACGCGCGCCCCTCCGTCCACGAAATCATCGCCACTCCAGTCAGCGCTATCGCTCGGTGGGCCATCAAGCGGACCGGGATCAACGGTGATAGTCTTCCGGCCGCATATCTGTTCCGCCATTCGCGGGCCACCCATCTGCTGCGCGACGGCACCTCGCCGGAGGCTGTCGGCACCTTGCTGCGTCACCAGTCCGTGCAGACGACGGCACTCTAGACGAGTTCACCGTCCAGGAAGTGGTCGAGGAATCGCGACGGTCCTTGGAGAAACCGTTCGGCGGTAGTCATGTCAATCAGATGCTGGTTGCACTGGCGTCTCAAGGTTTGGTTTACAAGAATCGGCATGGGAAGTACTCCTTGTCAGTGCCCTTCTTGGGTCAATTCATCCACAGGCAAATGCGCGAATAGGATCAGCTTGGCAACGGCCCGACGGCTGGCTGGCGACACTTAGAACGGCCGGAGTGCCCTTTTTCTGGTGTCGCATTGCATTTTGGAATAGCGAGCAGCAGCTAACTGTCGTGGCCGCGATTGCGAAGTCGCCTGCGCCCGAGCAGTGTTTCCGAAATGCACACATCGTGCTATGATTGACCTGTGAGCGTCAGTTTCGACTGGAGCATGGAGAAGAATAAACGACTCATTGAGCAGCGAGGAATCTCATTCGAGAGCGTCGTCTCCGCCATAGAGCAAGGTGGCTTGGTGGACGTGCTGGAGGACCCGAATCAAGATCGCTACCCTAGGCAGATGATCTACGTCATGAAGGCCGACGAGTATATTCACCTCGTGCCTTTTGTGAAGCAGGCCGACGGCACACAGTTTCTGAAGACGATCATCCCCAGCCGGAAGGCGACGAGAGGATATCGGAGGAGGCAGCCATCGTGAACGACAAATTGAGCGCAGAAGAACGTGACATTCTGGACCGATTCGAGCGAGGCGACTTGCGCTCCGCTGCTGGCCTTGAACGCGAAGCCGAGGTGGCTCGCCAAGCGGCTCGCAATACGTTCAACAAGACCAAGCGAGTGAATCTGCGGGTAACCGAGCGCGACTTCAGCCTCGCTCACGCGCGGGCTAGGGAAGAAGGGATACCCTATCAAACGCTGCTGTCCAGCGTCATCCACAAGTACTTGTCTGGCCGGCTGACTGAGAAGAGGTAACCTGACACCGTGGTGCGCACGAAACCGTGACGTTCGACGGGCCCTCGCTTCCGTGCTCGTCTGTCCGTTCAGGAAGTGGTCGAGGAATCGCGACGGTACTTGGAGAAACCGTTCGGCGGTAGTCATGTCAATCAGATGCTGGTTGCATTGGCGTCTCAAGGTTTGGTCTACAAGAACCGGCATGGGCAGTACTCCTTCTCAGTGCCCCTGCTGGGTCAATTCATCCGCAGGCAAGTGCACGCCTAGCCGGCCGCTTTCCCCGCAGGGCTTGCAACCACTCAACGCCACGCCCGGGTCAACTTGGCGCGGGTTAGCCAACGGACAACGATTTCGTTGTCAACAAATCGGTTGTCAACAGTCCAGTGGCGTCTTACCACTGGCCACGGGATGTCTGGAATTTCAGAGACCGATGAAGCCTAAGTTGGTTGAGGGCCTGAGAGAAGGCCCCTTTCATTCGGATTGGAGCGAGCACTCGATTCCGAAGAACCAGTCCCTCCCTGAACCTGTCTTGGAGACGGTTGCACCGAGACGAGAAGCTTGAGCCGTTGGGCTGGCTCCCGGCAAATCTGATTCTTTGCCGTTCACAGTCCCTTCGGATGCCAGTTGCGGCATCCTCGAAGACGGCAGACTCAGGCTCGATCCTTCACCGCAGTTCCTTCACTTACACCCCATCAGTCGGCGACCGATGCCTTGGTAGAGATGTCCGCCCAAGATAGCGACCCGCTCGCGTGGGGGCACTCGAGCGCCCTGCCACGTGCACCACAAGGAGAATGTCCGCCCGTGTGTGGAAGACGCTTCGCTCCGCCCTTGTCGGCACAACCAGCCGACCGCTATCCCCGCAGGACTTGCGACCACTCAACGCCACACCCCGGGTCAACCTGGCGCGGGTTAGCCGGGTGTCACGGGGTAAGGTCAGCGCCGTATGCACCCTTGAGATCGATGTCCAGGGAGGAGTCCGAAAGGCTCCATGTGCCGATCACACCTAGGGGGCCGTCCAGGCTCCTGCCAACAAACGTGCCGTCTTGGGAAGCGCTACCGCTCCAGGTTCGTTCGCCAAGCCTGATGTTCTCGAATCGGATGCGGACGTCGGGCCGCGTCTCATCGAACTCGAGAGCCTCGCCGAACCCGCTACGCATTCTCAAATTCGAGAGAAAGATCGCATCGACATCCGCGCCTTGGTATTGAAACATGTCGCCTACATCTGTGGTACGGAGACCCTGGATCACTGTATGGATCACGGTACTCTGAGGGTTCAGACCCCACTCGACCAACAAGTCAATGCTGCCCTCATAGATCCTTGGAGCGTCCGCATCGACGTCCACTGCGACCGTCCTCCCGATGTAGCTCGCGACGAAGTTGCTCGGATACGCGGGATCCAGATCCTCATACACCGTCTGCGCCAGTGGGCTGTATGCGAAGACATCGGGCGGGTTATCCGCATCGACCGTCATGCTTGTGGACGCAGCCGTTCCAAGCAGCTTCGTCCATCCGCCGAACCGTGTATAGTTCGTATGCTGATACTCGACCGGCAGCTCGTGGTCGACCGCTGCGTACATGGCAGCCGGATCGCTGGCGGCTTCGCGCACCGAATAGAACACGCCATCCTCTTCCAGGGCGTTCCTGAAGCTCGAGACACTGGCCAGGGCCGCCCACGCCTCCGTCAGGACTTCCTCCGCGTTGGTATCGTCGGGATCGCGACGCCGCGTTGTCGGATAGTCTGCGCCCAGCGGATCCTCTACGTCTCCGCCGAAGATCCTGCTATTGAGGACCTCGTTCACCCTCGTCCAAAGGTTCTGTCGGAGAGTGTCGTTGTCCAGCTCGATAATGACATCCAAAAGGCTGAGTTCCTTGGCAATCTCCCTCCTCACGACGGTAAACAGGCGGTCGCCGGTCGACAGGCCGCCACGGGCGGAATAGAGCCGTGAGACATCGAATCGGGTGCCGTCCTCGTCGCCACCGCCCAGCAAGATGTCGCCGTTGTCATCAGGCTCGGCTCCGAGGAACGTCCTCGAAACTGCACCATTGTCATTGATCTGAAAGCGCGGCCTGGTAGTCGTCGACTCGTGCTCGGCTCCAAATGCCCCCGTCAGCAATGCATCGCCACGAGAGTCTTGGAGGTTCCAGGTGCCAATGACGGCATCGCCGGAGTCGGTGCCCCTGCCCAAGAACCTCCCTTCAAAGTCGCTCTCAAGAGATCTGGCCGACGGGCTGCCGGGCACCAAGGGAAAGGCGATGCTGGCGTCTCCCGACGTCTGGAACGAGGCGGAAGTCCTGATCCCGCCTAAATAGGCGTTCGGAAGACTGATCGACTCTACTTCGGTGAATGCATACCTCCAACCAGTTCCATCCTCGCGCTCAAGGTTCGTGATCAAGGCACTAACCCGCCTGGTGCTGAATCGGGCTAGCAATTCGATCGTTCCAGAGTAGAAATCCGGATCGTCGCCGCCGCTCACGGCCAATGTCGTGCCGATGTAGGAGGCTTCGCCTCCGCGCGGCAGATCCGCCGTCCTTGCAGTCTCGAGCGGGCTATAGGCAAACACACCCATGCCGTCCTCCCCGCCGAGCACATTGAGGTCGTCAAACGCGTCTTCGTCGCGCTCCCGTTTCTCGTACGATCCAAACCGGGTGTTCGCGGTCCATCCGAACTGCACCCTCGTAAAGCTCCGCAGGGCTCTGTAGACGTCTCCCGCATTGTCCTGGTCCACACTCGTGGAATTCCGGAACACTCCGTCATCAAGGGCGCGCTCGAACGCCCTGAGGCTGGACAAGGCAGAGATCACATCTTCGAGCACGGCCACGGCCTCGGCGGTGTCCATCTCTCCGTCATCCTCGGGGAAGCTCCCCAGGACAGCACCCGCTTCTCCTCCGAAGAGAACCTCCAGAGCATCGGCAGAGCGGTCCCACTTGTCCTCAATCGCTGACAACAGGTCGTCGTCGCCGACCTCGGCGATCCGGATCAGCAACTTCATTTGGTCGAGGAGGCTCCTGATTTCTCCCCTCGCCATGTCCCGGAACGTCTCCGACCGAGTTACTCCACCGCGCGAGAACAACTCGGAGACCGAATACTCCGAGCCGCCCACACTAAGCACCCTCCCCGGATTGCCGTTTTCGTCCGCCACCAGTTCCGGCTGGCTGCCCTCGTAGGCCGCTAGAGTGTCGGATCTTCTGCCGATATTGGGGTCAGGGCGGTCCGGGGGGAGTCCAGGTCCTGAGGCCAGAGTTGCAACCCAGACTCCATTCCTCATGGTCAGCGTGTACGTCGTGCCGTCGGAAGCAGCTACCCGCGATCCGTTCTCCACCACTTGGCCGCCGTTCGCATAGGTCCCATCCTCTTGCCGAACCAAGACGACGCCTTCACCGGGCGTACCGAAAGACACCCAGACGCCCCTCGGTATGTAATCCGCGTACCAGAAACCGTCCACCAGCGAAACCCGGTACCAGCCGTCGTTGGATCCGGTGACGACTACACCGCTCTCGAACACTTCATCTCCCAGCCAGAACTTGCCGTCCTCCTCCTGGCGGAGCGTCAGAACTCCCCCGTGAGTTCCCAAGGGCACCTGGACGTTCATTGGAATGAACGCCGACATCCAGCCGTTGGCTGTGAGCGTGAGCCTATAGCTGTTTCCGTTCGCTGCCTCGAACAGACCGTCCGGCCCGATGGGCGTGCCGTTGGCGCGGTACTGGCGGTCTTCGGCCCGCGTCACAAGCACGGCCAATCCACTCCTACCCAAGGCCACGGCCGCTGGCGGAGGCGGAACGAACACCGCAGACCACTCCCCGGCGCTGAGTGTCAGGCGGTACTCGTTGCCGTTTGCGGCCACGAGCGTGTCGCCACTCTGAAACGGCAGGCCGTTTTGTGTGTAGCCGCCCGCTGGCGTCCTCATCAGTACGATTGAACCGCCATGCTCGCCCAACTCGACCACGACCGTCTCCGGTAGGACAGACTGCGCCCTGACCTGTTCGCCGTAGCCAATGAGGCCCAGAGCAAGTAGCACCAAGAATCCGACGCAGGGAAAGCGCAGCAGTGAACGAAGGAAGGCCATTTCACTCAATTCCTGTTTCAAGGATTGAAGTCTAGCATGCTTATGCGCAATCGGCTATTGTCCCGGACTGGAGTCTGTACCATGCCAGCGCCTGAATCACGTGACTGCCGGCGATGCAAGAGACTGCGTTGGGGAACGAAAATGCAGCCGGCAGACGCTCCAGCAAGCGTCGGAGGCACGGCAAATGGTCTGTCCTTTACCGCTGGATGCCGCCGCGAGATTGTCGACCAGTCGAATCAATTCGATCTTTGGTGCATTGGTGGAAACCAAAGCCCCAGGGTGTCTTTGAGCTCATTGAATGCGGGATCTCGGCAACTGCGTAGCATGACAGATTCCGCGAACTCACCGAACCGTTTCGCGGACGCGCGCCGCTGTCCCTTGCGCAATATAGCCCGCATGGCTCTCTTGGGTTCCTCAGGCTTGGACGCCGTTACCGACCCGATGCTGCGAAACGTACGTCGCGAGGCGAATCCGGACCCACGACCGAGGCCAGACTCGCTGGCTGGTCCAAGCCGTGCGGCAGGAGCATTCAGTGAGCGCAACTGGCTCGAGGAGTGGACGTTCTTCGGGCCGGAATCGGCCTACCGTGCTCCGGCACCACAGGCCCATGAGCGACGCTAGGCAGCTGCAGCCCCCTCAAAGGCGCTGTTACCCAGTTGACGAACCGCTACGAGCGGCCCGACCAAGGGCTTCGCAGTCAACTTTCGCGCTGGCCATCGAGGACTTTCGACAAGAGGAGAATTCACCTGGACGCCTGCTTGAGATTGGCCGGACTCTCGATCCGGGGTCCCGAGTCTAGCGAAATGGCAAAGGCTGCCCGTTCCAACCAATTGAGAATATCTCCTGGAGCCGACGGTGGTCGTCGCCAGTACAGGACCAAGTACAGGATTCGGAACTGGAGCGAGTACGAGCGTGCCCTCAGGATCCGCGGCGACATCACGATTGGGCTGAGTGAGAAGGCAATCGGTGCGTGGACACCTCCGAAGAATGGCCTCCGTGGCGGCCAGCGGCGGTACTCGAACCCCGCCTCTTGACCGCGTTGACCCTGCGGCTCGTCTTCCGCCTGCCGCTTCCCCAGACCGGGGCTTTCCGCGACCCCCTGCCCAGTTGGAGACGCCTCGACCTCAATGTCTCGGATCACACTCCCCTCCCCCGCCGGAACCAAATCGTCGAAATGCGGCCACTGAGCCGCGCCCTCGACGGCCCGATCGACCTGATCGTCGGTTCCACGCGCTCAAGATCCTGGGTTCCGGCGCATGGAAGCCGAAAATTGCAAGGCATCGAAGAAACGCCGGGACTGGCGCAAGCTGCACATCGGAGTGGATGAGGAGGGTGACGGCCAAACCGGCGGGCTGGCCGCGACGTGGGCCGCAAGACGGTGGCCCAGCACTTCGCGATCGAGGTGCAGTTGGACGGGGTGTACATCATCCGGACAAGCCTGGGTGCGGACGAGACGGTGGCGGCCTACAAGAGCCTGACGCGAGTGGAGCGGGCGTTCCGCTCGCTGAAGACGGGGCAACTGGAGGTCCGGCCGGCGTACGCCCACAACGAGGAGCACATGCGCGGGCAGGTGTTTCAGTGCCTGCTGGCCTACTACGTGGAATGGCACCTGCGGCAGCGGCTGGCGCCGCCGCTGTTCGAGGGGCAGGACCGGGAGACGGCCCGCTAGCGCCGCCGCTCCCCGGTGGAGAAGGCGCAGCTGTCGGAGAGCACGCAGGCGAAAGTCGTCGGCAAGCGGACACCCGAGGGGCTGCCGGCGGACAGTTTCGGAACACTGCTGGCGGATCTGGCCACGCTCACACTGGACGAGGTGGCGCTGCCGGAGGCCCCGGAGCACCCCTTCCCGCTGCATGCTAGGCCAACGCCCTTACAGTGGAAGGCATTCGACTTGCCAGGGGTCGACCCGGCGCGATTTGTTGGCGGGAACCCGACAGGTTGAACCCCCGCTATCTACATTGCTTGCTTGCAGGTAGTCTGGATTTGGGGAATGAAGTTCTACCTAGAATCCACTAGAGTCACAATTAGGGTGCAAGGCAGTCGTTGTGAACAGCATCGAGGCTTCAGGGTTTCAGGCCCAGTGCCTTCAGTTGATGGACGAGGTGGTAAACACCGGGGAGCCGCTCTTCACTACCAAGAATGACAAACCAGTAGCAACATTGCTCCCGTCCGGCGGGAAGCGCCAGGCGATCGCAGGGCTTCATGCCGGTCCAGTCCAGATTCTCGGTGACATTGTCTCGCCCGCTGAAGAGCCCTGGGAGGCGATGGATTGATACTCCTCGACACCCACGTCGTCGTCTGGCTCGATCTTTCTCCCGTCTAGGGACTTCCTGCCGTGCCCTAGCGGATAGCGCCTTGGCTAACGGTGACTTGGTAGTGTCCGCCATTCGCTCTTGGGAGGTCGCGATGTTGGTCGAGAAGAATCGGCTCTCGCTCGACATGAAGGTGTCAGAGTGGCGCGGGGATCTTTTGGCGGCTGGCGTGCGAGAACCGGCGTTAGACGGGCAAGTCGGCATTCGAGACGCCTCGCTTAGCGACTTGTACCGGGCCCCCCAGATCGGATCATTGCTGCAACCGCGCAGTTGCACCAGGCCAGCCTAGCTACGGCGGACTGGCGATTGCCGGATTGGCAATCCGACGTATCTCGCATCGATGCACGAGTGTGACGGATTAATGGTTTCCGGGTGCATCCGCTAGATGAGATCAGGGATTGAATCGCACGAGATTTCACACAAGGCTAGCAACGTTACTGGCGCAAAGCGGCAGCCTTCCATTCCGGACAGGGCGGAAATCATCATGCGGACGCCCCGACAGCGAAGCCGCGTTAAGCCGAACCCAGCCTAGAGAGACGCTACCGAGTACCGTACCGCTCGCTACGGCTGGAGCTCGGCACCGTATGCGCCCTCGATGAGAGTACCAGTGTTCGTGCCCCTCATGGACCACTTGCCAATCACTGCCACGGGTCCGTCAATGCTCAAGCCAACGAAATTTCCGTCATGGCTGCCGCCCAACCTCGATCGGTTCAACAGGGGATCCCGGTACCAGACATCCATCCCATCCGATGTGGTCGACACGAATCGAATGCCGTCGCCCCCGACCCAACTGACAGATCCGGTTAGCACAATGCGGTCCACGGCCTCCCCGTCGACTGCAAAGTAGGTGCTGCCATTTCGCAGCGTCCGGATCACAACCGAATCGAGTTCCGCGCCATTGTTGCCTGTAAGCGTGGAATTCCAATTGACGGTCATTTCGATCGAGCCGATGTAGGTTACAGGATCGGTCAAGTCACTGCTCGCACGCTCCATTGCGATCGTCTGTCCGCTGTAGGTAGCCGAGACGTTCTGGGGATAGACATGGTCGGAATCCGGCTCGGTGGAGAAAACCGTAGGTTCCAGATAGCTGTACGCGAAGACCCCCTGACTCTCGACGCTCACGCTGTCATCGGCCTCCGTCCTCTCCTGCTCCCATACGCCGTACCGTGTGTAATTCGTCTTGCGGTAGTTGACGGTGAGCTTGAGCGACACGTCCTGGGCGAGGGTCTCGCTGAGCGTCTGATTCGAGTCGGTCGATCTGAAGGTGGAAGTGCCGCGCGAGTACAGCCTCGAGGCAGCTATGCCCTCGAAGCTTCCCAGTTCCGATTTCCCCGTCGGCATCGGGGGCGGAATCGATGGATGTTTCGGAACGCGAGCCCCTTGGCGAGGATTCCAGCGCCAGCTTCGGCGAGGTTCTGGTCCGGGTGTACTCGCCACTGAATGCGCCGCTGACCGCACCTTGGACGTTTGAGAGTTCCGCGATGGTCCAAGTGCCTAGAACCGCGTCCGCCTCGTCCGTATCGTCTCCCACGAACTTCCCTTGGAACGTCGAGCGAGGGGTTTCCGAAAGGAAGCGCAGATCGCTGTCACCGCTCCCCTCGAAAGTGGCGTCGTCGGCCGCCATTTGGCCGATCGGCAGCCGAATGGATTCGACTGTCTTGCCGTCGTAGGTCCATTTGTCGTTGTTCTCGTCCCGTAAGTTCTCGATAAAGCCCAGCACACGACCCGTGCTGAAGCGCGCTTTCAACGTGATGTCGCCGGAATACAGCGTGGGAGTTCCGCCTGTCGCGATACTGGCCTGCACTGCAACGGTGTCGCCCTCAAACTCGGCCTCGCCCCGATGCGGAAGCATGGTCCGGTTGGACACCTCAAGCGGGCTGTACGCGAACGCGCCGACATCCCATGACACGGCCCCGGAGGCCGAGCCACCATCGTGCTGGATGGCATAGGCGGCGAAGCGCGTGTTCTTCGAGGACCCGAATTGGAGTTTCGAGAAGGCCGCCCCGAATGCTTCTTCGGCGCTGGCATCTGTGATGAGGTCACCGAAGACCTCGTCCTCGAACTTGTCGAGGCTGGACAACGCGTCCAATACCTCGTCGATGACCTCGAGGACATCAGCGACTTCGTCGGGATCCAAGTTATCGTCTCGGCGGCCAGTGGGCGGGTCGCCCAGGAAGCTCGCCGCGGCTGCGACTTGATCGTTACTATCTCCGAAGATGCCCTCCAGCGCAGTCTTCACTTGGTCCCAGGATTTGCCCTCGCCGAGGATGTCCTCGTGCGGGTCGAGCGCTTCGTTAGCATAAACGCCGGCCGTGACTTTCCGCTGGATATCGTCTCGGATCTTCTGGATCTCCGCCCTCGCCGCGTCGACATAGGTCCGTGTCTTGGTCACCAAACCCCTTCCCACCAGGTCCTGAATCTCATACTCCTGGGGAGTGGTGTTTCCGCTCGAGCCGGTGATTACCAAGGTCGTCCCTTCATCCGGGTCGGGGTCCCCGTCCTTATCCCTGAAGGTCGGATCCCTATCGGCGGGCAGTGACTGAACCGTCTCGAGATTATCCGACCGCGTCGTTGTGGTCCCGCCGGTGCCGGTACCAGTGTTTCCACCAGTACCAGTGTTACCGCCCGTGCCCGTGCCGTCGGCACAAGGTGGGGTGCCAGTAACACAATATACCCTCGTCGTCCACTCCCCCCCTATCAAGTCTAGTTTGTAGCCGACACCGGCGTTGGTAAAGACCACGGTTCCGGTCGAGAATGCCTGGCCGTCCCGTTCGTAGGTGCCGTCCGCGAGCCTCGTCAGTTCCACGGACTCGCCGCTGTCGCCCAACTCGATGGTGACCATTCCGGTCTGGAACATCGCTGTCCACATGCCGGTCGCGGAGTCCAGCGTCAACGTGTACTCGTTGCCATCATCGGCCGTGACCGTGTCGCCGCTCTGAACTTCTCGATTGCCGAAATAGTAGGTGTCGTCCTCTAGTTGAAAAAGCACGAGAACTTGACCCGAGTCGCCGACGGGCACACTGATCTGGTCCGGCTGATGCACGCCAGCCAAACTCCACTCCGAAGTTCCAGCTTGTACCTTTTCTGGTTGTCTCCCGTGATGATGTCCCCGCTATTGATCTCCGTGTTACCCAGCCAGTATTTGCCGTCTTCTCTCAGCTCCACCGTGCGGGTTCCGCCGAACCGTCCCAAGTTGACAGAAAAGGGGGTCGCCGCGAAGTCCGCCGACCAGGTCTGCCCCGTAAGCGTCAATCGGTACCTGATGGCCGTTCGCGGCTGTCACGACCCTGTCGTCGGCCAGCGCCTGCCCGTCCACGCAGGTAGGTGCCGTCTTCCGCCGGGTGATCAGCACTGCAGTGCCGCTGGTTCCCAACGGCAACTGCCACGGCACTCGGCGCTATGAATTCCCACGACCACACCGACCCGCTCAGACTCAGGCGGTAGCGGTTGCCGTTCGAGGCCTCGACAACGCCGCCGCTAGCCAGGGACCGATCGTCGACAAGGTAACTGCCATTTTCCTCCGCGTGATCGAAACCGTGTCGCCACTGGTCCCCAACTGGCAGTTCCACGGGGGCTGGCGGAACGAAGTCCCACGACCAGCCCGCAGCGTCCAGGCTCAGGCGGTACATATTGCCGTTGTCGGCCGTCACGATGCGGTTTCCGGGCAATGGATCCCCGTCGACAAGGTAACTGCCGCTTTCCTGCCCGCGTGATCGAAACCGTGTCGCCGCTCGTGCCCAAGGCCAGCATTTCCGCGGCTCGCGGCACGAATTCCCACATCCACTCGCCATCGACCAGCGTCAGGCGGTACATATTGTCGTTCGATGCAGGCACAATGCCGCCGCTAACCAGCGGCTTCCCGTCCGCAAGGAAGCTGCCGTCCTCCTGCCGCGTGATCGAAACCATGTCGCCGCTCGTACCCAACTGCACCGAAACCGCGTCCGGCGGCACGAACTCCCACATCCACTCGCCATCGACCAGCGTCAGGCGGTACATGTTGCTGTTGATCGGCCGTGACGATCCCGTCCTCGCCCAGCGGCGTTCGCCGTCCGCCAGGTAGCTGCGGTCCTCCTGCTGGGTGATCGAAACCATGTCGCCGCTCGTGCCCAACTGCACCGAAACCGCGTCCGGCGGCACGAACTCCCACATCCACTCGCCATCGACCAGCGTCAGGCGGTACATGTTGCTGTTGTCGGCCGTGACGATCATGTCCTCGCCCAGCGGCTGGCCGTCCGCCTGGTAGCTGCGGTCTTCCAGCTGGGTGATCGACACCGTGTCACCGCTCGTGCCGAGTTCCACCGGCACGGCGTCTGGCGGCAAGAACTCCGCCGACCAAGCCTGCCCAGCAAGCGTCACCCTGTACTTGTTCCCATTCTCGGCTTCCACCTCGGTACCGCTCGTGAAGGCCTGCCCGTCCCGGGTGTAGCCACCAGCCTGGGTGGTCATCAAGGTGATGGAGCCGCCGTGCTCACCGAGGTTTACCGTGATCGCCTGAGGGCGGAACGGTGGGGGAGCAGGCGGGGTGGGGGCTGGCTCCCCACCACCGCAAGCGGCCAATATGACGGCAAGCAACACCGCGAACCCGACCCGCTGAAAGATCGGATTCGTCCAATTCTGAGTCATAAATGCCTCTCCTTGTTTTAGGATTCTCAGTATAGCATGCGTTTTGGGGGCTTCGGAGGGGAATTTTGGGGAATTTAGAATCTTGGACGCAGCCTGTGACAGGCGCCCCAGAGTCGTGGTTGCATCGCCTCATGCAAAGTACGCTGAGGGTGGAACTTAGCGAATCCTGACGCAGCTCGATCACGGGATTGGTGCAATCTTGGGTCGCCATTGAGCCCCAGATTTTCCTCGGCTGCGTACTTTACGAGGCACGCTAGACCATTCGAGGGTCGTGCGCTCTCGGAGACGGGTACCTCTTTAGGCTTGCGGTCTGGTGTTCTTGACCACAGCCGATTCCGTATCGATTTCCGCAGCGGAGAGATCCGTTAAGCGGCATCGGTGCAGGTCGTTCACGCACTGCGCAATACCGGGGACAATCCGCACGCTTCCGGGACGTTGCGTCCATCGGGGAGCAGTCCATGGGCAGCGGATCTCGTTGCGGGATCTTGTGAGTCGATCGCGAGATTCGCGGAAGTGGCGAGCGAGCGGTTTCCTGGCCGGCGATAACTACTTTGGCCGCGCGTGTTCTAGTCGTCGGCCACAGATTTTCCTCCTAGACTCTCAGGCCAGAGAGGAGTCATTCACTTCTTAGTGATTCCTCGGAGAAGAATTCAATAGGCTAGTCTGATAGACTAGTCTGTAAGGAGATCTATAAATGGACACCGTGGGAGCGTACGAGGCCAAGACCCATCTAGCTCATCTTCTTGACCGCGTTGCCAGAGGAGAGACTCTGACCATCACTCGCCGAGGCCATCCCGTGGCGCGATTGGTGCCCGTGGAAGACGACGCGGTAAGTCGCAGTCGGCAGGCGGCGTGGCGTATTCTTGAGCGGCGCAAGCACCTCAAAAGAGCATCGTTGTCTGAATTGCTCGAGACGGTGCATGAGGGGCATCAGTTTTGAGCGCCATCGTATTGGACAATTCGGTCATTCTCTCATGGTGCCTTCAAGACGAGACAGAGCCACTTGCTGAAAATGCCATGCATCGCGTCGTCGAATACGGAGCGGTCGTCCCTGGTATTTGGTGGTACGAGTTGCGGAACGCCTTGGTGATGAACGAACGGCGGGGGCGGCTCAGTGCAGCTGATACAGCGGCAACTCTGGCGGACCTCCGTCAACTGCGTATTTCCCTCGACCAAGCTCATGATGGGAGCGTCGTTGTCGCGTTGGCACGGGTGCACAACCTCTCGGTATATGACGGGGCCTACCTCGAGGTCGCTCTACGACGTACACTGCCGATTGCGTCGCTCGATAAACGCTTGCTTCAAGCGGCGGCCGCCCTCAAGATTACGATTTTCGGGTGATCGCTTTCGTTCCCCATCACTAGATTCGAATCTCCTTAGGGAATCGAATCGGTCTCCCAAGGGAACCGGGCCGCGGCTCTTGCCAGGTCTCCCGCTCCATCCGCAACCACCGGTTCTCCCGTCGCAGGCGGACCAGATCCTCCCTCTTGGAACTACATGAGGTAGGCCCACGACTCAATGCTGGTTAGCAGCCTGACGTTCGCCCAAGGCGTGCTGAGCAGTTCTCGGCGGCGGTCTTTTCGGACACGGGATCGCCCGTCACCTCGATCGAGGCGGCGCAGAGCCGTTCGGTCACTTCGTCGTGGTAGCAGCCGAAGAACGTATCGAGATACTTCCGCGCGCGCTCCGGTCAATTTGTGATGACTCGGAGGGTGTGCTCGGGACTGAGCGTCATGACCGCGAAGACCCGGTCGGCGAATCGCAACGGCACGGCCACATGGAAAGGGTCGGACATCGAGTGGAAGCGAGGGGCGAGGACCCGGTTTGGCGATCATGTAACGTAGGAGGGATGGAGGAATGGCTGCGTAGCGGGGCGGCGGTTGCGACCCCGTTGATTGCGATCGCGGCTCTGATCACGAGCATCTGGGTGAGCCAACGCGTCAAGCGCAAACGGGAGTTTGAAATCCTCTTGGAAGAGAATCGCCGGGAGGCCGCCAAGCGCGAGGCCGAGACGCGGGCATTCACCGAGCGGATCGACCGCGAGGCCCGAGAACGCCAGGAGCGGATCGACCGCGAGGCCGCCAAGCGCGAGGCAGCGATCAACCGCGAGGCCGCCGAGCGCGAGGCAGCGATCGACCGCGAAGCCGCCAAGCGCGAGGCAGCGATCAACCGCGAAGCCGCCAAGCGCGAGGCAGCGATCAACCGCGAAGCCGCCAAGCGCGAGGCAGCGATCGACCGCGAAGCCGCCAAGCGCGAGGAGCGGTTTGAAAGCGAGGTGGCGAAGCGCGAGGCAGCGATCCAGGCGCTCTTTGACCGCAGCGACAGGAACTTCGAAGCGCTGCTGGCCCGCAGCGACGAACTGGTCAGGCAGTCGGCGGGAGTTGTCGAGCGGGTTGTGCGCAACGAGACCCGCGTGGAAACGCTGGAGGCCGCGAGACCCCCTAGGGCAGCAGATCCCTCGGCCCCCGCGGCGGGAGAGACCGAAGCGGTGGCAGCGCAGGATGTTCCTGTTGAGCGGCGTCCCGAGTGACAGCCGGCTCGCTCCCCCTGCATGTCGAGTGCGACACGGCGATCCGGGCATGGCGCGTAGGGCGGCTGTTCCTGTCGGCCTGCACGCCGGTGCGGAGCCGGGATATAGTCGCCCCGCCAACGCGGGCAATCACCCGGTAGTCGCTTGGAGTGGTCCCGCTCTCGGCCCGAAGCTCGGTTCGTTCGCCGCAGACCGATTTGCAGCGAACCCAGCCGCGATACCCGCATGCAACGGGGTCGGGGCTCGGACCGTCACCACTGGAGATCGCGAAATGACGACTTTGTTTCGGCCAGGGCCCTAAGTTACGTCACTATGCGTTCCCAGAATGGCGGTTCGGGTTGGGAAGGAGTGGGACTACCGAGCCGTCGGGCGTGTCGTAGCAGATCCGTCGCGGAAAACCAAAGCCCGGACTCGACCCAGCTGCCCTCTGCACGGTGTCGTCGCTGTCGCGCACCGGCATCCCACTCATCCAGCGGAAGCGATCCCGGCGCTCGCGGTTGCGGAGCTTAACGCAGCCCATGGAATGGATGAGTTTGTGGTACGGAAGCTTCTATGAGCGCTTGCGGGATTTGGTCTTGCAGACGAAGAGGAAGACGGGCCGGTAGGGACGCAGCAAGTCCATATAGGCGGGCATCCACGGCTTGGCGGCGTTGCGTTCGCAATCCAGGGATCAGGGCGTGACCATCCCGTGAGTAACCTACTGCCGTTGGCGAGGCGGGGTCAAACGCCAGCTTCCTACGGAGCGAGGTCCGCTCCGTAGGCACCCGCGAGGTCGTCGCCGCTGCTGTTGGTCAGACCCCAGCTGCCAATGATGCCGAGCGGACCATCGATGCCCTTACCAACAAACAAGCCGTCGAAATTCGCATCTCCGGTGTGTTCGGCGTCCGGGACCCTAATGTTCGAGTGCCGCAAGCGCGCATTCGTATTGTCCGCATTGAAGGACAGCGTATTCGTGGTTCCGTCCCGCACGACACTGATGTCAGCAGTAAACAGAATGGTGGCCACATCAATGCCACCAGTGATGTACAACGCGCCCTCGGAGTTACGCAAGCCGTCGATCGCGGCACTGACGGTGCCGACGTTCGTGGCGGTCTTGAGATTCCGGGCCCAATTGACGACGATCGTGATGCTGCCCTCGTAGATGGTGTTCGCGTCATCGGATCCGCGGGCGACGGTCGCGCCCTCGTAGGTGGCGCTGGCGCCTGCCGGGAAGTTCGGATCGGCCGTGCTGTATGTCGTGGCAGCCAGAGGGCTGTACGCGAACACCCCATTGACGGAATCGGCATTATTCGCGCTCGGGGCCATGTTGGCATGGGTCGTCGAGACACGTCCCCAAGCGCCGAACCGGGTGAACTTGGTATTCCCGAATTCAACCGTGAGCGTGGACATGACGCGGTCGAATACGTCCCCGAACGCTGCCCCTCCCAGAAGGCCGCCCGTGCCATAAAGGATCCCGCCCTCCGCGGTTGCGGTCTTGAACTTGGCCTTGCTGGAAAGCGCGTCAAGGACGTCAGCAATCCTGTCGCCGGCAGCGTCGTCATCTTCATCGCCGCCGATGCCCGTGGGGTAGTTGCCGCTGAAGACCTGGACACCGGTCCCTGCTCCGAACAGGGCATCGAGCGCTTCCGCCAGCCGAGCCCAGGCCGAGGCCCTCCCGGCGTCCGCGGCTGCTTCCTCTCCCGACTCCTCCAGGTCGATGAGTGCAGTCAGGACGTTGATCTGGCGTTCGATTGCATTTACCGCCTCGTCAACGAAACCCCTTCCGTTAATCGTCGTGCCACCGGAAACGTACAGGTCCGTGCCATTCACGGTGAGATCCGTCGCGAGCGTGATGACGGCGTTGTCGTTCACACTGCCAATGCCTGCTTGCGTCCCATCGAGCGACGTCACGGATTTCGCACCGCCGTCCGCGGTGTCCGGCCCTCTGGCGGACACGTCCTCTCCGCGCTCCACTCCGAACGCGCCGCTGAGGTTCTCGGCCTTTTCGGTGCTCGCATTGATCGCCCAAGTGCCGATGGCGGCCGCGCCATCGCCAACGAACTGGCCCGCGAAGGAACTGCCGGCTACGGTATCGCCATCGGCCGTGCGATCCGCGAGTGTTACGGCCTTCGGGCTGCCCGGATCCGCCGTGAAGACAATCTGGCTTGTCCTCTCCGCATCCTTGATGAAGGTGCCATCATTCAGGATGGTCGCCTCGGCGAGGCGTATAACAGCGACCTTGCCGAAGCCGTACTCGAAGGCGTTCCCGTCACCGTCCATCAGGTTCCAGACCAGGCCGCTCACCCGCTTGCCGCGGAAACGAACCTGGAGCGAGATGTCGGCGTCGTAGATCGTCTTGCCCGCGCCATCGACGGCCAATGTCCGGCCCGCATAGAGCGCGGTACCGGTGTTCGGCAGGTCCACGTACCTCGCAGTCTTCATCGGGCTGTATGCGAACACCCCGAACGTGGGGTCTCCGAAGTTTGCGTCGGCTGCCGTGCGCTCTTGTTTGGTGAAGACGCCGAAGCGGGTGTTCTCCGTCGTTGCGAGGTACGCGGTTGCGGTCGAGTCGATGGCGTTGAACGCGTTGGCGCTCTTGGTCGCAACTTGGGCGGCATTGCCAGCTATCCTCTCGCTCTTAAAGACTGTGTCGTCGCCAATCGCGGTCGCGAGTGCGTCGGCGTCCGACAGCGCCGCGACGATGGCGTCAAGCATCTGGACCATTTCTTCCACTGCGGCTTCGCGGAGCGCCGTGCCAGCTGCGCCGGGGAGGCGATCGAGATGATCGTAAGTCTCGTTTTCGGGGTTAGCTGTGTCGTCGGTGCTATCGTCCCCGAAGACCATGTCGAGGGCCGTGTCGATGGCCTTCCACTTGGCCCTGAATCGGTCGCCGAAATTGGTCGGGTTATCTCCTTCCTGCTCGTTTACGGCGATCAGGCCCTTGACTTGGGCGGCCAGCGATCTCACTTCCTCCAGAACCCCGGCAACGATGTTGTCACCCTCAACCGTCGACATGCCCGTGTTGAACAGGTCGGCGGTCGAATGCTTGACGCCGTCAATCGTGATCATCGTTCCCGCTTCGTTCGGAACGGTCTTGGCGTCGTCGCCAATCACCGAGACGCCGCCGATCGAATGCCCGGCCTTGCCGTCGTTCTCGCCGTTGACCGCCAATTCGTACAGCACTCCCGTGAGGTTGCCGTCGGCGGCCATGTGCACACGGAAGTTGCCGACCGGGGACATAACGCTGCCCAAGCCTTTCTCGTCGAGCTTCTGGTCGGGGTCCCCCATGATGTGGTAGCCGGGCTCAGCCGTCTGGTCCTCGTTGCGAACGGCGGTCAAGCCGGTACCGGCGACCATCATCGTGGCCGGGACGTAGGTGGCTGTCCACTCTCCGCCTTCAAACGTGAGCGTGTAGATGTTGCCGTTCTCCGCCGTGCGGGTGTCGCCGGTATTGAACGGAGTCTCAGAATCGGTCCGCCAGCCGCCCATTTCGTCGCGGGTCAGGGTCAGCTCTTCGCCACTGGTGCCGAGATCGACCGGGACCTCGACCTTGTTGTAGACGGCGGTCCAGATGCCGTCTTCGCCCAACGTGACAGTGTAGGTGTTGCCGATACTTTCGATGCTGATCACGCGCCCGTTCATGAACGCTTCGGTTTCGCCTTCCAGCAGCCAGGTCATCTGGTCCTCTTGCAGGAACAGCGTGATCGTGCCGCCCAGGTCACCGAGATTGACGGTGACCGCCTTGGCCATGTACATCGCCATCAGCATCCCGTCCTCGTCTATCACAAGCTCGTAGTTGGCACCGTTGGTCGCCATGGCGTAGGCACCGTCTCCGACAATCATGCCGTTGTACATGTAGCCGCCAGCTTCCACCTGCGTGACCATGACGCTCTCGCCGCTCATGCCGAGCGTGGCTTCCATGCTCCTCGGCGCAAACGTGGCGATCCACGTGCCGTCAGACAGCGTCATGGTGTAGTCGTTGGCACCCACGGTGTGGGTATCGCCATTGGCAAGGGGGGTCTCCGGGTCGATCCACCAAGCCATGGCCTCGTCCTGGATCAGCGTGATGGCCATGCCGCTCTGACCGAGGCGGACGATCGGCATGGGCTTGATGAATTCGGCCGTCCAGCCGTCCTCTCCCATGGTCACTGTGTAGTGCCGGTCGTTGGAGATGACCACTGTGCCAGACGCGAAGGCTTCGCCGTCGCGCAAGTACGTCATCTGATCCTCGGCGAGGGTCAGCGTGATCTCGTCGCCGTACATGCCGAGCATGACGGGGACCGAGGTCGGGATGTACACAACCATCGGCATGCCGTCCTCTCCGAGACCGACGCCGTAGGTGGCACCGTTGGATGCCTGCTTGGTAGTGTCCGCTGTGATCGCCTCGCCGTTCAGGCTGTAGCCACCAAGCTCCATTTGCACGATCGTAACGGTCTCGCCGCTGGCACCGAGCGCGACCTCGATCATCATCGGATCGAACGCGGCGGTCCAGACGCCGTCTGCCATGGTCAGCGTGTAGTTGTTGCCGTTGGCCGCCGGGTACGTGGCGCCGGTCTTCACGGCTGTGCCGTCGATCCCGTAGCCGCCCGCCTCAAGCTGGGTGAGCGTGATGCTCTGCCCGCTGGCGCCGAGCAAGACATCCATTGATTCCGGCGCGAACGCGGCGGTCCAGGTGTCTCCTGAAAGTGTGAGGGTGTAGTTGTTGCCGCTGGCCGCGGTGTGCGTGGCGCCGCTGGTTACCGGGTCCCCGTTCAGCGTGTATCCACCGGCCTCGGTGGTCATCAGGGTGATGCTTTGCTCCGACGCACCCAAGTCCACCTCGACGGGCTGCGGCTGGAACGGCGGGGGCGGGGGCGGAGGCGGTGCCACCGTGACGGCTTCGCCCCCCCCGCACCCCACGAGCGCGAACGCAAGAAGGGCGCTCGTCAAGAGCAGCCCGGCCATGCGCCTGACTCGATTGCGGTTCATGCAAGCTTCCGTGCTTGCTTTGCCTGGAGCCGGAGGTGCTGCTCCCTAACAAACCATGCATCACCAAGCATTTTTGGCAAACTGGCATTGTACATCAGGCACTCAGGGGATCGAACGCTGCCATGGTGAGGGGCGCAGGAGACTGCACGGCATCCTCAGACGCTGCGTTCGGCACTCCTTGGGGCCGCGTGTGACGGGACTGGGCAGCAGGATGCCCGCTGGCTCAGCCCGCCCTTCCGCCCGGAAGGCTAGCACCAGCTGGGTATTCTGCCGACCGTTGCTGGAGAGAAACGCCGCCGTGCTCGCCTCTCGTTCGTGCAGGCCTTTGTCCCCGCGAGGACTACCATGCCGTCTGCTCGCTCCTGGTACGCGGTCTGGTCGGATCGTTCTTCTCTCGGACCGGGGCACCGGACCGCCCTCGACCTTCCGAGGTAAGCTCGGCCGCCATTGGCACACAACCACCGGATTTACAACCAGCGCTCTTGACGGATCTGGACTTCGTCGTCATCAGTCGACTCGTCCGACGCCGTATGCCTCGTATCAGGTTCTTGCCCATCGGCTTGCGCCTTTTCTCCACGCTTCCTTCAGACCCCGCCTCGCGACGACGCCCTTGCACTTCGCTGGATTCCTTGAGCCCATACGAGATTGACAAATGAGTCAAGTTTGGCAGCTCAGTCCGGATCAGGCGGCGAGCGGATATCCCTCCCAAGGGCGTTCGAATTCCCGGTCGAAGCCTGCGACGGTGCGTTGGAGGCGGGTGGCGCGGGGGCAGGTACGGATCGTGGACAGCCACCTCAGGTCGACGCATTCGACTTCGAGCGTCGTACGCTCAGCCAGCGGGTCGGCGACGGTTCGCGCTACGGTCATCTCGGACTCCAGCCGATGGGCTTCCCAGCTGCCATTGTACGGTTACCGACTCCCCAGGGCGACCATGACGGCGGCGTTCGCGCCGCAGTGCGAAGCAGCGACCGGAGCCCTCACAAGCCGCCGCTCTACATGCTCGTCGGCCGTAACCGGGCGGGCCGTGGTGGGGAGTTGGCAAGGGCAGCAGTTCCTGCCGAGCGCTACCGAACAGAGGGATGCCGCGAGACGCGATAGAACCGCGTGAGGCCGGAATGGCGATGCTTCGATGCTGTTGCGGGCTCGGTCTCGCAGACGGTGATGGCAAGCACCTCCGCAGTACCCTTGTCGCATTCCAGAGGGGGCAGGCGTCGCTCAGTCCGGCGGTCAACGCGCCGATGCTGTAGCGTAGAAGCAATGGCGGAATGGGCAACAGCGGAGGTGCGGGCACTCGGTGTCCTGGTTGCTTTTCTCGCGCTGCTGGCAACGCTCGCGTACAGGTGGCTTGTCGGGCACCAGCGGGACTTCCAGATGCTCTTGGAGCGGATCGACAAGGAGGCTGAGAGAAGGGAGCGGGAAACCCGGGAAATCACCGCGCGCATTGACCGGGAAGCCGCGGAGCGCCAGCAACGCTTTGATCGGGAAGCGGCCGAGCGCCAGCAGGGCTTCGACAAGGAAGCGGCTGAGCGCCAGCAGGGCTTCGACAAGGAGGCCGAGAAGCGGGAACGGGGGTTCCAGGCAGCCTTGGAGCGGAGTGACAAGGAGGCTGAGAGAAGGGAGCGGGAAACCCGGGAAATCACCGCGCGCATTGACCGGGAAGCCGCGGAGCGCCAGCAGGGCTTTGATCGGGAAGCGGCCGAGCGCCAGCAACGCATTGACAAGGAAGCGGCTGAGCGCCAGCAGGGCTTCGACAAGGAGGCCGAGAAGCGGGAACGGGGGTTCCAGGCAGCCTTGGAGCGGAGTGACAAGGAGGCTGAGAGAAGGGAGCGGGAAACCCGGGAAATCACCGCGTGCATTGACCGGGAAGCCGCGGAGCGCCAGCAACGCTTTGATCGGGAAGCGGCCGAGCGCCAGCAGGGCTTCGACAAGGAGGCCGAGAAGCGGGAACGGGCGTTCCAGGCAGCCTTGGAGCGGAGTGACAGAGCTTTCGAAACGCTGACGGCCCGGGCCAACGAGCTTGCGAAGGAGTTGGCAGGCATCGCCCAGCGCACTGCGCGCAGCGAGGGAACGCTGGAGGCGATGACAGCAGGGGGGCCTCGCGCGGGATCGAAGTCGACGTCCGCTGCGGACGAGCCCCGCGCGGTGGCCGCCCAGCAAGTTCCTGGCGAGCCGCCCGCGGAATGAACTAGCGTGCGCTCGCCAAGCTCCTGGTGGCAACGCCACTGGCGGCAGCGGCCGTCATCCCGATTCCGCCAAGTGACGGCCGGCCGGGCCGGCACCTGTATCGGTCGCCGCCCTGCAAGCATCGATTGCCGTGGCCCTGTGCCACGAGTCCCCGCCCCTTATGCGTTCCGCGACTGTGCCTGTCCGCGCTCGCCCCAGCCTCGTGGCCGTTCCGACGGGACCCGCAGACCCCGGCTCTCCCATAACGGTTACCGTCGGCCTGAGGCAAAGCCTCACCAGTTCGGCAGTTAAGTCCACTATTCTCAGCCAGCCAGCTGTCCAAGAAACCCGGGCACCTCAACGTATTGCCAGGGAATCCCAGACTTGACGGTTTCCAGGTAAGACGTTATCTTACGTAGCATGAAGACTGTGATCTCGTCGAAGGGGCAGATCGTCATACCGGCCGAGTTCCGCAATCAGGACAAGATTGAGCCTGGCCAAGCGTTTGACATAGAACGGGTGGATAGAGGAGAGTATCGTCTGGTAGCCGCCGGCCCTGACAACCAAGGCTTGGTGAACATACTGCTCGCGTGTCCTGTGAAGGGCTGGTTTGCGCCTATTGAATCGGAGTCTACCGATTCACTTGGATCACAATCATGACGTGTCTTGTCGACGCCAATGTGTTGTGCGAGGCGACCAAGCCGAGTCCGGATCCAAGGGTGATCGAGTGGTTGAGGCGCAACGAAAGCAACTTGGCGATCGATCCTGTGATTCTCGGGGAGGTACGCTTCGGTATCCTTCTGCTTCCACCTGGACGACGGCGCCGAGATCTCCACCATTGGTTCGACGAGGTCACCAGGCGCGTTCACTGCGTGCCGTGGGACGCCGAGACGGGGTCGCGCTGGGCCGAACTGCTGGCGCATCTGCGTTCTATCGGAAAGACGATGCCGATCAAGGACAGTCTCACTGCCGCAACTGCCCTCACTCACGGATTTCAGCTTGCGACCCGAAACCGGCGAGATTTTGAAGCCAGTGGCGTAGCACTCATCGATCCGTTTGCTTGAAGGCACCGAGTGGACGGGGTCGTTACCGAGCCCCGCCCCTCCCAGATGTGGAGTGGCGACTACTGTGGAGTCCGGAGCAAGATCCCCTGTTGATCCGGAACCTGAACGGCGGCAATTCCACACTGCCAGGTGGCTGCCTGGAAAACTCATAGGCTTTCCGGCCATCTTTGGGGTTCATCCTCCCGCTACTGTCAATGTCAATCGAATTGCACACATTTCGGGAGGGAGATCCGCCGCGGGTTTCGTGGACATTCCCGCTTCGTTGCGATTGGGCTTGAGGTGGCCGGCGGAGGAAGCGGAGCGACCGGAGCCGGGCTCCTCGAACTTTCCCGACCTCCAGACGTGGGTTAGCCCGTCAAGTTCGGCAAACACCAGAGAGAGGCGGAGAGGAGCCCGGAATGCCTTCGGGACCGCAGAGGATCGCAAGCATCAGGGTGGTCGGCCCATCCCCCAGGATCAGCGATAGTGGACGGATTGGCTGACGCGCTTGTTGTGTTCTCACCTCGGGCTTGTCGCGACCTGCGCCGGATTGACCCGCCAACTCGCACGCGCATCGTTGACGGCACTGAGCGGTACACGGAAACGGGTGCTGGCGACGTCAAGCGCGTACAGACTCAAACAGGATTCCGGCTCCGGGTTGGCGATTGGCACGTGTTTTTCACCCAGCCGGACAAAAGGGTCGTTGAGGTTGACGCCATCCTCGACCGGCGTGATTCGTACCGACGCTCATGATCGTCGCATGAGCGAATTCCCAGACTTGCGGGAGACGCGACGCAGATCAGGACTCGATTCCCAACTCCCGCTTGATCTCAGCCAAGGAATAGGTGCGTCCTGCGGCGTGATCCTTGCGGCCCCCTTTGATCACACGGATTGCATTTGCGCTCAGATTCTCCTCAACCGGCGCTGCCTGCGGTTGTGCTGGCGACGCATCGCGCGTCCGCGCAGATGGAGCCTCTCCAGGTCTTGGCATCTTGCGGTCGCCTCAGCGGCCGTTGAATGACGAGCACTGTCATATGAACCATATCCGCCGGACGGCGCCGCCCAGCCAGCGCCCGATCGTGACCATGTCCACGCCCGCATGGAAGAACCGGGACATGGCGGTCTGCCTCAGTACTACGGGATGGGTGCGCTACGGGCGGGTCAGGCAGTGTGCCGGGGATCGTCATCGTTGCCGGGAGGTCGGTGCCAGTCGACTCTCCGCCTTCGAACATGAGCCTGGACACGGTGCTGTTGGCCAGCGCGTGACTGTCGCCGGAGTGGAATGGCGTCTCGGAATCGGTCCACCAACCGCCCATCTCGTCCCAGACAAACGTCAGGACATCCCCGCTACTGCCGAGATCGACCACAATCCCAATGTCGTCCGTGCCCGCCGCCATGCAGGTTCAACAGGACCGGTAGCGGACTAGATGCTTGCAGAGCGGCAACCGATCCAGGTGCCGGCCCGGCCGCACCTGGCGGCATCGGGATGCGGCCTGCCGCCGCCGGTATCGTTGCCACCCGGAGCTTGGCGAGCGCACGCTATTTCATTCCGCGGGCGGCTCGCCGGGAACTTGCTGAGCGGCCACCGTGCGCGGCTCGTCCGGAGCGGACGTCGACTTCGATCCCGCACGAGGCTCCCCGGCGGCTAGCGCCTCCAGAGTTCCCTCGCTGCGCGCAGTGCGCTGGGCGATGCCGCCCAACTCCTTCGCCAGTTCGTTGGCCCGGGCCGTCAGCGTTTCGAAAGTCCTGTCACTCCGCTCCAGGGCTGCCTGGATCGCCTGCTCCCGCTTCTCGGCCTCCTTTTCGAAGGCCTGCTCCCGCTTCTCGGCCTCCTTGTCGATCCGCTCGATGGTTGCTCGGGTCACCTGCTCCCGCTTCTCGGCCTCCTTTTCGAAGGCCTGCTCCCGCTTCTCGGCCTCCTTGTCGATCCGCTCCAAGAGCATCTGAAAGTCCCGCTGGTGCCCGACAAGCCACCTGTACGCGAGCGTTGCCAGCAGCGCGAGAAAAGCAATCAGGACGCCGAGGGCTCGCACCTCGGCTGTTGCCCATTCCACCATTGCGTCTACGTTACAGCATCGCAGCGTTGGCCGCCACCGCGAGGGCCGGCCCCCTCTCGCATGCGACACAGGGACCGCAGCGACGCTTGCCAGCGCCGGTTGCCAGTCACCTGCGATCGCGACAGCCCCGTCGTCCGCCGCAGATACTCCAGCACCAGCCCCCGCTCGGCCCGCCGCAGCGTCCTGTAGCCGAACCGCACCAGGCTCCGCTGGATATGCCCGTACTGCTCCTCCCGCTCCGGCAGCAGCGGCTCGCTGCCGTCCGTCCAGGCTTCTATGTTGGTAAGGGTGCGCTCTGGACCTAGTCTTTGACTACTCTGGACTGGGTTGCGAATCCAAGAAACTCGCGGCCCCGATCCCGTTCCAAGAAGCGATCGAGTCCCTTCATGAGGCGGTCGACCTTGGTTGGATCGTTGCCCGTCACGCGCCATTGGTCGTTGATGCGGATGCCGTTCGGCCTTTTCGGTCGCCGCTCAAGGTTTGGCCCGATCCCGATGGGCCTCATAATACGCTCTCAGGATGGCATTAATCCGGCTGTGGTAGCCCTTGCCCTGGTCCTGCAGCCACGCCAGCACGTCCGCGTCCAGACGCACTGTCAGCTGCTTTTTCCCGGGCGGGACCACCACCCGCGCATCCCGAAAGAAGGCCGCATCGAGTTCCGGAATATCGGAGTAATCGATATTCGCATCACTCATCGCATCAAGGCGTCTCAAGTCGCTCTTGGTAGGCTTTTTCTTCACGGTGATTGCCCTTTCTCATTGAAATTATCCGCGTGTTGTTTTTTCGCGGCGTGTGCGCGACCACCACCACATGGCCCTCAAGCTGCCCCAGAGTAATGAATCGTGGTTCGCCGTAATCGAAGCGGGTATCTTCGAACGTGACGCATGGTCCGGAGAACACGGTGTCTGCATCATCAAAGCTGAGACCGTGCTTGGCCAGATTCTCCTGGCTCTTGGCTTCATCCCATTCATACAAGGCAGCAGCCCCGCATATCACTACAAGTGTAGCTACTAAACCTGCGCATGGAAAGAAGGGCCGCGCCCAGATTGCTGCACGCCTTGGTGGAGTGTGCCGTTTCCGGGGTGTCCACGCCGATGAGCAGGCCCTCGCCGCCGTTGACTGTCCAGCGACAACTATTCTTGCCGCCGACGACAACTATTTTTGCCGGTTTCGTCTCCGCGGTTGGAGAGCGACCGAAGCCGCCCTCGTATGGTAGCAGGGGCGGTCCCGTTGGCTGCGAGTTGTCGTAGTGCGGGGAGGGGGTGGCAGGGGGAAGGGCGGAGCCCCTCCCCCCCTGTCGGTGAGGCGCAGTGGGCAGGGTTGGGGAGGCTCGGGAGGGTTCTGGGGGGCTAGCCCCCCAGAACATTTTCTCTGTTTTTGTTTTAGAATCTCGTGGGTTGAAGAGAGCCTGAAGGCCGACCGGTGCTGCCCTGGCATGCTGGCGACCGGACACAGTGCTTGACACTGGCAGCGGTGTTCTGTGCGCCGGAGTGGAGTGGCGTAGGGCTGCGGATTTTCCGTCCGCAGACGATCGCTTGGCATGCGAGAGGCATTACAGCTGGGCCAGCTGTCGCGGGCGGCCCTGGAGTCGCGGGGTACAATGCGAGCGGGAGGACTGGCGCCGCCAGGGCGAGTAGTGCACGGCCGGTAGCCGCAAGGTGCTTGCCCGAGTTGCGGCAAGCGACCTGCCGTGCGCCGGCCCGGCCGGGTCCGCCCGCCTGCCGCGGCGAGTCCAGCCCGGATGCGGCCCGTGCCGTCGCCGGTTCGTTGCCGGCCCGGCGGAACTCGGCGAGGACGCGTGCGGGCCACCTCCGCGGAGCGGCGGCTGCGCCGGACTGCTCGACCAGCACCATCCGCTGGGCCCGGGCCGGGCCCCCGGCTGCGGCTCGCTATCTGCTGGCAGCGGATTCGACGGGCCGCTGGGCGTGCTCGAGGCTCGTGGCGGCAGCGCGGCTGGGGCCGCGCGATGCCTTCCTGGAGTGCGACGACCGCACGCGCGGAGCGCACATCAAGCTCCTCGCCACGACCGCTTTGTGCTGGTCCCGGGCGTCAGGTCCCGAAAGGCCTCGCACGTACCGATCAAGGACTGGCCCGGGACTCGCAGGCGCACCGAGTCTCGGCCCTGGTTTCGAAGACCTGCTCAAAGCTTCGCGACCGGGCCGAGTTCAAGGCGGCCGGCTGGCAGTGCGTGGGACCAGCAGGGGCTCCCGCCGGGAGCGGGCGAGGCGGTGGAGACGAAGGCCGGTCCCGCTGCTGGCACTTTGGATGCGAACTCCAGCAGCAGCTGTCCGGAAGCCGGAGCAGAAGCTGGGGCAGTACCCGGAGTTGGTGCTGGACGAGGAGGCGAACTGGGCACGGCGGGAACCTGCGTTCGGACCTGCCGACGGGCGGCTGCGGCAGCGGCTGGAGCGGCTGGGGCAGAGCTGGGAGCGGCATCCGGGGGAGGATCTGCCGGCAATCTTCCCGCACCAGGGGGAGCTGCGGGCGGCGACGCGCCTTTTGCACAATGCAAGGTGCAGGATCGGGATACTTGCAGCCGCACCGGGAGGCGTTGCTGGAGCGGGTGCAGGTGGAGTCGACAGTGTTGCTGGTACAGGACCGACGACGCTGAACTACACGAACCTGCAGGGTTGCACGAGCAGGGGCCGTTGCGGACCGCCGAGCAGTTCCCGGGGGCCGTTCGTGCACCGACGGTGGGGCACGGAAGGCGGGCGTCCGCTGGGGGTGAGCGCTCCGGTGGGCGCGGCCGGAGCAGCCGCCGACCCGGAGGCGGATGTTGAGCAGGCTTGCGCTGGACCTAGTTCGAGCAGGGTCAGGACTGGGGCGCGGGAGAAACCGCAGGGCGTCGTGGTTGGGGGACCGCGAGAGCGACATGTCGAATTTCGAGCGGCAGGCGGAGCGGACGGAGGAAGCCGGGTGACCTTGGTTGCGGGTGCACTTGGGGCGGCAGCGCAAGGTGCGGGCGTGGGACGCGGCGTGCCGCTCGGAGATGATCCGGCCGATCGAGCCCGCGCCGGACTGGGCCGAAGATACGGCGGTGGTGGCATTAATCCGCAAGGTGGGTCAGTCGCCTTGCAGCGGGCGCGGCAGCCACGCCGGACGGCGGTGACGGAGATCCGGCGGGCGGGTGGACTGCCGCCAGCGCTTTTTCCCGGAGCGGTGGCGCCGGTGCCGGTGTGGGCGCTGGAGCCGGACCCGCCGGCGGAGTTGGAGTGGCTGCTGCTGTCGAGAGGGGGGTCTCAGCGCTGGGCGGAGCGCATCGTGAGCTGGTCTTCAGCGGCGCTCGAAATTTCCGGCTGTCAAGTTTTTTCGCGGATCGAGGACCGGCGGTTGCGGGACGCGGAGGCCCTGCAAGTGCCTGGTCGACGGCCTGGCGTGTGTTCAGCCGACCGTACGCCCGGGACGCGCCGACACGCCGGGAGGTGCTCACGGCGGACGAGATGGCCGTGATCGAGGGCGTGACGGAGACGGACGCGGTTGCGGCCGCCGCGGGAGCTGCATCAGCCGCTGGGACCGTGCTTCGCAGCTCCTGCTCTTGGCGCGCATGCGGGGCATGGCATCCAAGGCAGCAGCCCCGCATACTGCCGGGGAACGAGGGCGCCTACCGTGCAAAGATGGTGCGCCGCAGGCCCGGGCACGCCTTGGTGGAGTGTGCCGTTTCTGGTGGTGTCCACGCCGGTTCTGAGCAGGCCCTCAGGCCGGAGGACTCTTCCAGGACAACTATTCGGCAGACGACAACTATTTTTGCAGGGTTTCGCTCCGGTTGGAGAGCGAGCCGAAGCCGCCCTCGCTGGTAGCAGGGGCGGTCCCGTTTTCCCAAGTTGCGTACGGCCGAATGGGACCCATTCGGCAATGACCGGAATGGCAAGCTGGCGTGCAGCCCCAACCCGGTTCCGCCCGATGCGTGCGGCTGTCAGTGGCGCAGGGTCTCCCTCGTCTCGCCCCCCAGTTCTGGCGGGCGGCCCATCCGGACCATCGGACCGTTTGTGTTTTAGAATCCACGATTGCCTCGAAGACTTCCAGCCTGAACCGACCGGTGCTGCCCTGGCATGGTGGCAGAGAAAGGCTTGGTCCCTCCCTGGTGGGCGAACCCGAGTTGAGTGTCCGTAGGGTCGCGCGAGGGGTCGCGGGAGGGTGGCCGGCATAACTATGACTCATGCGAGGCGTAGTTATGCGAGACTAGCTGAATGCAGGCTCTGGTTTGCGCGGACTGCGGGGTGGCCCTGCGGCAGCCACGGAGTGGGCCGCTGCCGCGGCGTTGCCCGCGTTGCGGCAAGCGCCGGCGAAATGCGCGTGCCCGGGCGCGGGTGCCCGGGCACGCGGTGGAGTACACGCACTGGGATGCGGCCTCGGTGCGGCGGGCGCTGGTAGCGGAGCAGGCCCGGCTGGATGCGCTGCGGGACGCGGCGGGACGGGTGCAGCGTGAAGTCGAGAGGCTGCGCGGGCGGCTCGAGTGGCTGGAGCGCCGCGAGACCGAGACCGGCGCGGCCTGCAGGCTCGCAACGCTCAACGGTGTTCGACAGGGTACACTCCGCGTCCAGGCTCGGGGGGCAGCGGTGGGCAGCCCGCGGCGCCGTCCCCGGCGGATTCGCGACGGCATCCGGCTTGTCGCGCTGGAGCCATTCAAGGTCGGTCTACAGGGACACGCCCAGCCGGGCCGGGGCGCCTGGCACCGCCAGCCGAACCACACTCCTCGACCCGTTGCCTGCACATCCCGGACTGCCGCAGCAACCGGGCTCCCAGCGGTTCGCCGACCCTTCAGCCCGCGACACTGCCGCGCGTTCCCAAGGCCGTCAACAACCTGTCTGCCATGCGCCCAGCCACCCAGCCCATGACCTGGCGGCGGACCACGCCCAGCACCGTCGTCAGGTCACATACCCTTCTCCTGCGACCCATGCAGGATGTCCGCCACCCAAGGTCGGAGCCCTGTGCGGGTTCCGGCTCGGACGCTTCGAAACGCCGCTGAACCCAGTCCGGACACACTGCCGACTAGCCGTCCTCTGCCTGCCGCTGGCGGGCCTGCTCGGCCCGGTAGCTGGCGATATCCAGTTCGAGGATTTCCGAATGATGCACCACGCGGTCCACCGCCGCGGCGGCCGTCATGCGATCCGGGAAGATGCGCTCCCATTGCGAGAACACCAGGTTGCTCGTCAGCATCACGCTGCGACGCTCGTAGCGCTGCGCCAGCAGCTCGAACAGGACTTCCATTTCGGTGCGGTCCTGGCGCACGTAACCGATGTCATCGAGCAGGAGGCAGGCGAAGCGGTCGAGGCGGTCCAGTTCGCGGCTCAGCCGCAGCTCGCGCTTGGCCGCGGCCAGGCGCTCGGTGAGGGCGCGGGCCGGGGCGAACAGCGTCGGGTGACCGCGCTTGACCAGGGCGGCCCCCAGGGCCGCCATCAGGTGGGTCTTGCCAGCACCCGGATTGCCGAAGATGCACACGTTCACCGCGGCGCTCAGGAACTCGCCTTCGCACAGCACCGGCAGGCGCCCCCGGACGGCCTTCGGAAGGCGTAGCAAGTCCAGTGTGTCCAGCGTCTTGCCGCGAGGCAGCCGGGCCTCCTTGGTGTCGGGTAGGGCACTGGCGCGCGCACCCTTAGGCGGAGGATTTCCAGCCCTGCCCTTTCGGTTGCAGGGTGGGTTCTCAGTTCCGCCATCGGCCACGTTTCCAGCCGCCCTCCCTAAAATCCGTACGTCGGGTTTTCCCACGGTACGGCTTCAAGCAGCAGGCACCTTGCAGTTCGGCACGGAGCTTTCCGCAGCACCGCCGAGGTTAAGGCTGATCCGGCCATGCCCCCGCACGCTTCCCGCGTTCTCTCCGTCCTTCGACGACCCGGCCCGCCGCAGGGGTACGCCGCCACTGTGTGCGGCACCCCCCCGGCGGCCTCGCCGCCACCTGTGCCCAGAGGTCCTCGCTCCGTCCGGGTTATGTTGTCCCGGACTTCCTCGCTTACCGACCTCATCCGCCAGTCAGGAGAACTCCCGGCCATTTCCCGGCATCCGCCGGTTATAGGCCCAGGTCCTTGACATTCATTGGATCATCCTGTCTGTCCTCCTGTCGGGTAGGGCACTGGCGCGCGCACCCTTAGGCGGAGGATTTCCAGCCCTGCCCTTTCGGTTGCAGGGTGGGTTCTCAGTTCCGCCATCGGCCACGTTTCCAGCCGCCCTCCCTAAAATCCGTACGTCGGGTTTTCCCACGGTACGGCTTCAAGCATCAGGCACCTTGCAGTTCGGCACGGAGCTTTCCGCAGCACCGCCGAGGTTAAGGCTGATCCGGCCATGCCCCCGCGCGCTTCCCGCGTTCTCTCCGTCCTTCGACGACCCGGCCCGCCGCAGGGGTACGCCGCCACTGTGTGCGGCACCCCCCCGGCGGCCTCGCCGCCACCTGTGCCCAGAGGTCCTCGCTCCGTCCGGGTTATGTTGTCCCGGACTTCCTCGCTTACCGACCTCATCCGCCAGTCAGGAGAACTCCCGGCCATTTCCCGGCATCCGCCGGTTATAGGCCCGGTCCTTGACATTCATTGGATCATCCTGTCTGTCCTCCTCACCTTCCGGGCTTTTACTGCTGTACTGTCCAGGATTGCCGCCTGCAATACGCCGGGAGCCCCGCTGCGTGCTCCTCAGTTCTTCCGCAGCGGCACTGGCCATCGGGTAAAGGTGAGACCCTTGGCAACTCCATTCATCCCGCAAATCAGCTTCATGCGGGAATGTCTTTTCGGCGCTTCATTCGTTCGCTCTCGCTACGGCCCTCCTGCTTGCTCGCCCCCCGGGCTGACCAGACCAGTGCGACCTTCCGGCCCCACCGGCCTCCCAGGGCTTTTACTTCCGGGCTTTCAGGTCACCGGGTCACCCCATGTGCCTGCCGGATATCACTACGGCACCAAACTGAGAATTGTGCCGGCGGGACTTGCACCCGCTAGTACTTCAGCTAGCCTCGCTGCACCACCTTCCGGACTTTCGCTGCTGTTCTCTCCAGGATTGCCGCCTTCAATACGCCGGGGGACCCGGTCCGTGCACCTCTCAGTTGCTTCCGTACCGGCACTGGCCATCGGGTAAGACTGACACCCTTGGCATCTCCAAAACTCCGCTTCAATCAGCTTCATGCGGCAGATGATTTTCGGCGCTTGATCCGTTCGCTCTCGCTACGGCCCTCCTGGTTGCTCGCCCCCCGGGCTGACCAGACCTCCGCGACCTAGGGCCGCGTGGCCTCCCAGGGCTTTTACTTCCGGGCTTTCAGGTCACCGGGTCACCCCGAGTGCCTGCCGGATATGACTACGGCGCCAAACTGAGAATTGCGCCGGCGGGACTTCCACCCGCTAGAACAGCAGCTAGTCTCGCTGCACCAGCCGTGCCACCCGCCGGTCGGCCCGCTCGACCACTTCCACCTCCGCCAACTCTGCCAAGTACTGCAACGGATCCCAGCCCTGCTGGCGAGCCTGCTCTGCCAGCCGTCCGCAATGCGCGACGAACGAGGGCAGCCGCAGCTGCTGCAGCTGTGCCACCAGCGAGGCGCGTTCCGCCGCTGTCATCGCTGCCTCCCGCCGCCGCCCAGCAGGGCGTCGTAGGCCGCTAAATCCGGTTCTCCGATGTGCACTGCGGGCAGCTCCGGCCGCGCCGGAGCCGCCGCCGCATGGACCTTCTCGAATGACGGTCGCTCGCCGGCCTCCAGGCACTCCCGCAACGCCGCCTCCACGCGCGATTCCAGGGTCGTTGCCGCCAGGTGCAGGATGCGCACGTACTCCAGGTCGGCGTTCTGCTGCACGCGCTGCTCGCACAGCCGGTCGTAGGCCTGGCGGAATGCCGGCGCCGGGAACAGCTCCTCGCGGTAGCGGTACTGCTCGAACGCTCCCGGCTTGCGCAGCAGCGCATGCACGACATGCCGGTAGTCCACCCGCCCCCACTGCTTGCCCACGGCCCGGTCATGCCGCGCTATTTGCTCCCCGCCAAAATACAGTTCCACCCGGTCCGTGTACAACCGCGCCGTCAGCTGTTCCCCGATCAGCCGTGACGGCACCGAGTAGGCCTTGCTGGCGACCCGCACAAGGCTCCCTCGCGTCACCGTGCGCTGCACCTCCCGGTACACCGGCAGGCGCCGCGCCGGCAGCGACCGCAGCGCCGCCCGCTCCAGTGTCAGCCGCTCCTGACGCCCGCCGTTGCGCTGGTCCGCGATCTCCCCCAGCAGCTGCCGGTAGCGCTCGACCGAGCCGAAGTCCCGGGTTCCGGTCAGCCGCAGCCGCTGCTCCACCGCCGTCTTGAAATGCCCGTGCGCCGATTCCACGTCCCCGTTCTCGTGCGCGTTCCCCGGCCAGTTCCGGCTCGCCTCCAGACCGTAGTGCGCCAGGAACTCCTGGTACACCGGGTTGAACGCCCGCCCGCCCGTCTGGCGCAGCTCGTGCGTCGCCGCCGACAGGTTATCGGTCCGATGCTCACGCGGCACCCCGCCCAACACCCACAGGCTCTCCTGCAGGCCCCCAGCGAGGGCCTCGAACGTTTCCGATCCCGCGATCTCGACGTGCTCCCAGTTCGAGTACGGCAGCACGAAACGGTACACCAGGTGCTGGTACTGCTCGCCCCGGATCGTCACTCCCAGCTTGCCCATGTCGGTGAAGTCCGACTGGCACTGCACGCCCGGCTCCCGTTCCTGATCGAAATACACTTCCCGGTCCGGCCCCTCCCGCGCCCGCCAGGCCCGGAACCGCCGTTGCAGCGTCCGCAACTGCCCCGGCTTCAGCCGCTCCGGATAGCGGCGCTGCAGTTCTTCGAACACTGTCTTGGCCTGCAGCCCCGGATCGCTCGCCAGCAGCGCTTGCGCTTCCGGCCACAGCTCCTCGAACGGATCCTCGCGCGTCCGCCAGTTTCGCTCCCGCTCGGTCTCGCTCGGCAGCTTCCCCGCATCGCGCCACGTGCGAGCCGTCCGCTCGCTCATGCCCGCTTTCGACGCCGCCGTGATCAGCGGCGTCTGCTTCTCTAGTTCCTTCATCAGTAGCCTCACTTGTTGGTCCTCGATCACAATCTGGCCCTCCTTGCAAAAGGGCCATCGTAGCTACCAACCGCGCGAGGCTAAACCGGCAATTCTAATCGTCGCCACCCGGCAATTCTAGTTGTCGCTGGACAGGCATCCGCTGGAGTTGGCGGAGACGTTCGTCGAGGCGCGGGAGCGGCTGGCGGATCCGGAGAACCGGGAGGAGTGGGGTTGTCGGCCGGTGGAGGTGCGCTACGGGGAGCAGGAACTGCGGTCGCTGCGGGCGCAGTCGCAGGCGGTGGAGGACAGTCGGAGTCGCCACGGGAGGCGGCATGAACTGGGCGTGGTGCTGGCGCTGCTGGTACTGGCAAAGCTGGCGGGCAAGCACGGCGGGAGGGCGGCGGAAGCGTACTCGAAGACATTGAAGCAGTACGAGTTACGGGCGCTGGGGTGCCGCTGGGACGAGCGCGATCGGCAGTATGTGACGCCCTCGGACACAACCTTCCAGCGGGTCATGGAGCGGACCGATCCGGCCTCGCTGGAGCGCGTGATCCAGCGCTGGACGCAGCCCCTGGTGCCGCCGCCGCAGGCGTTGGCGGCGGACGGCAAGCGCATCCGCGGGGCGAACCGGCTGACGGCGGAGGGGCTGCACTGGGAGACAGTGACGCTGGTGGAGCATGTCACGGGCCTGCCGCTGGCGAGCCGCAGCTACCGCGAGGAAGGCGGCGAGCAGGGTGCCTTGCGGGCGTTGCTGGAGGAGGTGGATCTGCGCGGACGGACGGTGACGCTGGACGCCGGACATGCGGGGCAGGAGATCCAGCGGGCGATCATCGAGCAGCACGGCGGGCAGGTGCTGGTGCGCATCAAGGGCCACTGCCCGCAAACCTGGGCCACGCTGACGGAGTTGAACTGGGAACTGGGCGCGGAGCGGAGTTGGCAGGCAGAGCGCTGGCAGCGCTCGCGCAACAAACACTGGGAGCGGCGCTCGATCGAGGTGTTCACGCCCCATCCAAAACTGCTGCCGTACCCGCATGCCAAGCAGGCGTACCGCATCCAGCACGAGACCTGCCAACGGCTGGGCGGCCCGGTGTCGATCAGCTCCAGCTACGGCATCACCTCGCTGGCGGAGCAGGCCGCATCGGCCCAGGACCTGCTGGCGTTGCAGCGCGGTCACTGGCAGGTGGAGAGCGCCAACCACTATCGCCGCGACGTCTCCCTGGGAGAGGACGCTAGCCGCATCCGCACGGGTCACGGTCCGTCCAACGCCGCGGCGCTGAACAATCTGGCGCTGGCGCTGCTGTTGTCGCAACGGCCAGACGACACGGTGCCGAACGCGCAAACGTACTACGCGGGCAACCGTGACGAGGCGCTGCAACTGCTGTCGCGCAGGCTCCAGCCTGTCGGCGTTTCCGCCCAGGACATGTCCATTGCCCCAAGCTTGGAAAGCAGGCTGCCATCGGACGCCTCTCCGCCGAGTTCGACTCGCACTGCGATGCGGGCGACGTTGCTCGCCACGCTGCCGCGGCCCGTCGCGACAATCTTGAATTCGGCCAAGTTGAGGGCTCGAAAATCGCCGGTATGCTCCTTAAGTGGCTCAAACGAATTCGGTTGTGTGAGTAGCGCCTTGGCGATGGCCTTCAGTTCCGAGTCGATTGCTGCGTAGTCCTGCTCTCCGGTCCAGACGTCGCGGGTTGAATCGACTCTCGCGAGCACCCGGTCGACCGGGCGCTGGCGACCGAAGTCGACCTGCAGGCTGAAGTCCGCATCCTGGCCTCAGGCCAGCGCCGCCCACGCGGCCAGCGATGCTGCGCGAATCGCCTTCACCTAGCGTGCATTGTACTGGGGGCTGATCAGGTCACCGACCAATCCCGGAATCGGGCAAGCCGATCGGCTGTGTCCGGCCTGAACTGCTGTTCGGGCCGGACATGGGGATCCAGCGAGGCTGCCTGGCGGCGTCCTAGAACTCGAGGCGCAGGCCAAGCTGGGTCTGACGACCGGTGCCGATCGTGCCGCGGATGCGTCCGAAACCGGAATTGCCGCGGCGTCGCTCGGGGATCCTGAAGTTGGCGTGGTTGGCGATGTTGAAGAAGTCGGCCCGGAATTCCAGCCGCGACTTCTCAGTGATATTGAACCGTTTCTGAATCGACACGTCCACGACGGCGAAACCCGGCCCGCAGCAGACATTGCGCGGCGCGTTCCCGAATACGCCCACGCCAGGCGCGGTGAACTGGGAGGTGTCAAACCACTCCAACAGCTTGGCCTCTTTGGAACGCCCGCCTGACAGTACGTGGTCGCCCGCGACATTGGGTCGCTGGCCGTGGCTGAAGGTGTTGCTTTGGTTTCTCTGCTCGATGATGCCGTACGGAGACCCCGTGCGGGACTCTCCGATCACGCCGAGACCCCAGCCGCCGATGATCCCGTTGAGAACGGGATTCTCTATCGAGAGCGCCCTGCCGCGGCCCACGGGCAGTTCGTAAACTCCGCTTGCGACTACGCGATGGCGGATATCGTTGCCCGCCAGCGCCTTGTCAAGGTGCCGTAGCTGGAAGTGCGTGTAGCCGTTGTTTTGCTCGCCCCCCAGTTCGTTGGCGGACTCGACGTCGTCAATGAATTTCGACCACGTGTAGTTGATGAGGTAGCTCAAGCCGCTGGAGAAGCGCTTCTCCGCCTTCAGGTTCAGCGAATGATAGGTCGAGTTGCCCCAGTCCGGGCTCTCCACCCACACGGCGTTGTATTGCGGGAACAATCGCGCGTTTTGACTCTGGGTCTCCGGCCCCCTGCCGCCGACCAGCGGGATCATGTTCTGATTGTAGTTTTGGCCGCCCAGCTTATGTCCGACGTTGGCTTGGTACTGGGCCTCCAGCAGGATGTTGTCCGGCAACTGCTTCTGGAGGGTGACATTCCACTGCTGCGAGTAGCCGTTTTGCTGGTGCTGCTGGATGTAGTCCGGAGAAACTGTGCGACGCCCGGAGATGGTCGCGCCGAACGTTCCCACGCGATCGGCATCGGTGAATGGCTGCACCGCTGGCAGTCCCTCGCTGAGCATGAAGGCGGGAGTAAAGCCACCATCGGGCGAGGTGATGTCCAGCGTGCGGGAGAACGTCCAGAACTGCGTGAACGGAACCGCCCGAGCGTAGGCGCCGTTGTAGTTGACGCCGTATCCGGCTCGAATCACGGTGGTGTTCGTGGCGCGATAAGCGAGTCCGATGCGTGGCCCTAGGTTGTTGCCATCGAGGTCGTGGGCATACTTGCCACGACCGTTGCGGCCGGCAAAGAGCATCGCTCCAGGGCAGTCACACACGGAATTGTTGGCAAGCGGATCGAACCCGCTCTGGTTGTTGTTCAACTCCCAGCGGGGCGTGTCGATCTCCCAGCGGAGGCCCAGATTCAGCGTCAGTTTGTCGGTAGTCTTCCAACTGTCCTGCACGTAGAAGCCCCAGTAGTCACTGCGGGTGTTGAGAATGTCGGTGTCGATGAGTTGGCCGCGGGTGGTCCAGCCCAGCAAGAGCTGCGCCAGTCCGTCTCCGACGGCCCGGTCGTTGAAACTGAAATTCCCGCCTGCGGCACTGTTGAAGTCATCTTGGTTGCGCGAGTAGCGGTACTCCATACCCCACTTGATGCTGTGGTTACCCTTGAACCAAGAGGTGTTGTTGACCACCTGATGGGTGCGGATGGGCTTCTGGATGCGCTCTTGGTTGCCCGCTCCGAGGCGTGTGTAGCCGGTCAAGTTCACGGTGGAGAAGAATTCTGGGTCGACGTTAGGTACGCCTAACTCGCCGTTCTTGCCGCTGCCGGTACCAAGACCGCGGGTCGTGAAGGTGCGGTTGCCGAACGTATAGCGGAACTCGTTCACCATCGTGGTGGTGAAGTTGTGGTTCCAAGTAGACGTGGACACGAGGTTCGAGCGAGTCTGCTTCGAAGCCCGGAAGTCGGCGAACTCGTTGGGGTACACGGGCTCGGGCTCGGCTGGTGCGTTGACGTTGCTGAAGCGGCTAGAGATGCGGTCCTTCTGCCCGAAGTTGTGGTCAATCTTGATCGTGAGGAAGTCCGACACGCCGCGGTTCGAGACATTCTTGACGTAGTTGTCTCGAGGGGCAGAAGTCAGCGGCCCGGGGTTGTTGGGATCCGGGTAGAGGCGGGCGAAGGCGCTGCCGAGAGGATCGATCCGGGAGGCTGGGATCTTGTTGCCCATGAAGGGCTCGCCCGTGAGCGGGTCGATCAACGAAAAATCCGCACGTGCCGAGAAATCGCCGTTGTTTTTCTCCATCGGATGGGGCACGTCGGTGTTGGCAATGGTGACGCCATCGCTACGCCGCTGGCCCTCGAAGTTGACAAAGAAGAAGGTCTTGTCCTTCTTGATCGGACCGCCCAGGGAGCCGCCGAAAATGTTGTAGCGCAGCGGCGCGATGCTAGGCGCGAAGAACGTCCGGGAGTCGAGCGCATCGTTGCGGAAGTTGTGATAGACGGCACCATTGAAGTTGTTGGTGCCCGAGCGCGTGCTCATGATGATCAGGCCATTGCCGCTCCGCCCGAATTCTGCGGCGTAGTTGTTGGACTCGACCTTGAACTCGCGCAGCGATTCTACCGGCGGGTTGAGGTTGAGCTGGGCAATGCCTAGCGCCATGTTTTGCACGACGCCCCCGTCGAGGTGCCACATCTGGTTGCGGGACCGGCCGCCGGCCATGGAGAAGAAGGGTAGGTCGTAGAGCCCGCCGCCGGAGGTGGCGAACGTGACATTGCCAGCCAGCTTGATCAATTGGCCGGCTTGGCGGCTGCCGACGGGCATTTGGGCGACGGTGGTGCGCTCGATGAACTGACCGACGGTTGTGTTCTCGGTTTCGAGCAGCGGGGCGGAACCGGTCACCTCGATGGTTTCTGTGATCTCCCCGATTTCGAGTTGGATCGTCACGGTCTTGGTCAGGCCCGTTTCCATGACCAGCCCCGACTGGCGGTAGGTCTTGAATCCAACGGACTCGCAGCGCAGTTCATAGGTGCCAGGCTGCACCAGCGTGAAGTTGAAGCCGCCGGATTCGTTCGATTGGGTCGTGGCCGTCACGCCGGTGTCGGAATTGGCCAAGATCACGTCGGCGGCCACAATGACCGCGCCGGTCGTGTCAGTAACTGTACCGGTGAGGCCGGACTGCTGAGCGAGGACTGGCGAGACCGCGAACAAGAGTGCGGTGCCGACTAGGGCAAGAAGAGAACGTGTGTGCATCGCTATGCTACCCCCTGATTGTGCTGGACCCGGTTCGGTTGAAGAACTTACGCAACATGCTACCACGATGGGTTCAGCCTGGCTCAATGTTGCATCTGAGTGCGGCTGTTTCGAGAGCGATCTGCCGCGAGCTGCCTGAAAGCGCTGATCGCGACCGGTGTCTCCGCCGTAGCGGGCACGGCGGCCAGCCCGTTCGAGGCCCCCGGGATGGGTCCGAATCGAGGAACTCCAGCACGGACCGGTTCTCGCGAAACACCTCGCGGAAGAAGAACACCGGCTGCAGCAGGATGTCGCCGCGCAGCTCGGCATCGGCGGCGTATTCCGGGAAGAGCTCGGGATCGGGGCCGTGGGTGCCTTCCAACTCCCGGGTCCGCAACCATTGCTCGGTGAACCGCGAGAAGAACTCCAGGGCCCGGTCGTCACGCAGCATGCGCGGTACCAAGCGGTCGAGCACGGCTGGGTCATCTATCCTCCCGGCAGCCGCGATGTCAAGCAGCAGCTCGTCGGGCTGGCTGCCCCAGAGGAAGTAAGACAGCCGCGAAGCCAGGGCATACTGTCGCGAGGCGGGAACAGCTGTATCTTCCCTCACATGAAATAGGAAGTCGGGGGAGACCAAGGCGCTGCGCACCGCGAAAAATATCGCCGACTCGAAGTCCGAGCCGCGCCGTCGCGCCCGGCGCACTAGACGGACGTACGATGCGACCTTTGCCGGTCTGACCGGCCGGCGAAATGCCGTCGGCAGAAATTTCGCGAGGATGGCTCTGGCAGCTTCCGTCTCGGTCATGCCGGGGCCGGGCCACGAAGATCTTGGTGCGGGACTTGAACTCCTTGGCGGCAACATCGAGCACGAACCTTGCCGCGGCGAGGTACTTCTCGGCCAGCAGGGGCGATAGAAACAGGGTTTCGGCGGCATTGTCAAACCCCTCCCCGCCAGCGCCATCGACTGGGAACATCTCGCTGACATCAATCTGGATGTCGAACAGGTCGCGGACGGTAGCGCTGTACTCGTCGCGATTCAGCCGCCTGATGGGACTGGGCGTTGGGGGCAGGTCCGCTGTGCATGCTTGGCTTGCCAAGTTTGCTCGACCCACGCGACGAAGGCAGCGCGGTCGTCCAAGGCTGGCGACGGGACGCCTGTCGGCGGCATTTCGTGGTTCGAGACTCTGGCTGCGAGCGAGACCCATGCGGCGGAGTGCTCGACGAAAGACGTCTGTTGTTTCCCACAATGATTCGTTAAACCGTCGCGATCTTGAGCCGGATTATTCCGTGTCGGATTGGGTGGGAAATCGGTTTAATCTGGCACGGGGAACGGTGTCGTAGAGCGGGAACGCTGGTCGCGAAGCTGGCCAGGCCGGGTCTCGAAGCGATGAACGGATCGCCGTCAGGGGCGGCGCGTTCCGTGGATTGCGGCCGCCCTGCGGATCCAGCAGCGAACCGGGCCGGCCCCGCCACGATTGCATCTTGGGAGCCGGCCCGGTTGAATAAGGGTGGCCCGCGCGACTTCCACTCGCCGGGCCGTGGACGGCTCCATCCAGATTCGATACGGCACGGACCTCACCGTCGAGGACTACATTAAGCGCAAGGCGTGGTGGGATGCAAGTCCGCCGCCCTGCCGCTTTCATCCCCAGGGCGGCTGCCGCCTCGTGCCGCACGGGACCTACGCGCGCAAGAGTGGGGTGGCTACGAAGTGGTGGACAGTTGAGGGTGCGTTTGATCGATCAGAGCGAGGTTCCGATCCAGTCGGCGACGATCGACCTAGCGGTCCTGCCGGGAGGCAGGGCCACCGGATCTGACTATGCGGGAGTTCCGGAGCGCGTCACAATCACGGCTCCCTCCACTGAGGCGACCTTTGTCATCGCCGCGGTCGAGGACAACCACTTCGACGACGGCGAGACAGTCGTCCTCGGCTTCGGTCAACCATTACCGTCTGGAGTCACCACCAGCTTGCCAGATACGGTCGCGGTTACGATCCAAGATCCGGGCACTGTCGCCACAACGGACCGTGAGGTACTGGAGGCTCTGTACCATGCGACCGGCGGGCCGAATTGGACAAATAGCACGAACTGGCTGAGCGCCGCGCCGCTTGGGCAGTGGTTCGGGATCGTCACGGACGGAAACAACCGCGTCACACAGCTGAGTCTTCGTGACAACGGGCTGAGTGGCCCGATCCCACCCAGCCTGAGCCAACTGAGCAACCTCCAATCACTGCATCTTGCCTTCAATGTGAACCTGACCGGGATGGCCCCGTCGGGGCTCCGATAGCTGCCACTCTCAAGTCTCAACCTGATGGCGACCACTCTATGTCTTCCCGACGATGTGGAGACTCAGCAGTGGTTGGCGACGATCGGGTTCATGCCCTCGGGATGCGGCCGCCCAGCTGCCGCAATCACGGAGATCGACATCGCGGTCTTCTATACGCCTGCGGCCGCCTCGAGAGCGGGCGGGACCGCTGCAATCGAAGCGGAGATAGATTTCATGATCGCCGAGACCAATCAAGCCTATATCGATAGCGGAGTGAATCAGCGTCTGGTCTTGGTGGCCAACGAAGCGATGGAGTACACCGAGTCGGGAAGCTCTGGAACAGACTTATACCGGCTTCGAGCGGCGTCGGATGGCTTTATGGACGAGGTCCACGCAATTCGCGACCGGTTGGGCGCAGACCTCGTTCACTTGTTCGCCGATACGCAACCGGCAATAGCGTACCGGCCGGGGAGTTTCGGTGTTACCAGCAATAATTCTGATTCCAGGTTTCTCGCTCATGAGCTCGGCCACAACATGGGCCTTAGCCATGATCGTCGTGAAACATCATCCCGTGCAGTGTTTCCGTTCAGCTACGGCTACGTGAATCAGCGGCCCTGCTCGGGCATGGCGCCCGCGGTGACGCGCTGGTTCACGCTTATGGCCTACCCAAGTCAGTGTCGCGATGCGGGCTTCAGGTGCACTTGGTTAATGCGCTTTTCGAATCCGAACAAGACCAATCATCGCCAACCGTTGGGCCTGCCTGGAGACAACCGGACAATGGCCTTCGATGGTCCGTCCGAGGCGGCACGCACGCTTAACATCACGCGGACTTCAGTTGCGAACTTCCGGGCCCGGGCTTCTGGCAACCAGTCGCCGTCGAAGAGCACCCCATCGCTAGCGCGGTCAGCATCCATGCCGGTGAAGCCGTCCGGGGGCGCGACGGAGGCGTGGGGCGGCGCTTTCTTCGGCACCGTCGCGCCGAAGGGGCAGGTCATTGCCTCGCCTCGCGCCGTCGCCTCTTCCGATAGCAGGCCGCTAGGGCTGCGCGAGGTTACCGTCGACCTCGGGATGTAGTCGCGTGCTTCCGCTGCTTGGAACTCGGCATTGACGCTCAACCTGTTCGATGACATCGTGGTGACAGGCATCGTTGAGCGGCGGACACCGACCTACTCTGGCGGCTATTCGCTTTCGGGCCATTTGGCGGAAATCGCGGGGGCAACCATGACGCTGGTGGTCAACGGGAGCGTGGTTACGGGAGCCTCCCGTGTTCATGGCTCGACCTATCGCATACGTCCGGCCGGCGGCGGAAGACACGCGATAATCCAGGTCGATCCATCACAGATAGCCGCACGGTGCGGTGTCCTGGACAACCTGCGATGACGTTCGACCACCCGCCGTCTGACTCCGCGAGAGGATCGAGGCGAGCTTGGGCGTCTGGTCCAAGTCCCGGAGTCTTCCCGGTTGTCCGGTAGTCGATCGCGCTGCCTTGCGCGGTGCCTCCCGTCCCGCAATCCCCCACGCGACCAGCCAGGGTTTCCAGGCACTGCTTGTAGTGGATGGCCAGGCCCCCCAGATGGAAGGATTTCGGCTCGGCCCGCAGGCGAAGCACCGCCCGGACCCTCACCGTCAGCTCCGTCGGCGACAAGGGCTTGACGATGCAGTCCGCGCCGCCGCTCCCGAACGCCCTTGCAATGGGATGGATCCGGACTTCGTCGTCTCTCGCCGACTCGTCCGGCGCGGGGTCAAATGCCTGCTGGCTACAGCGGGAGATCCGCTCCGTACGCACCCTCGAGGTCGTCGCCGTCGGGAATGTTTGCCAGGCCCCAGCTACCGATGATGCCCTGCGGCCCGTCAATGATCTTGCCGACAAACATGCCATCGATGCTGGCTCCATCGGTCGACTCGACGTCCGTTTGCCGGATTTCCGCGTGCCGCAAGCGAACTGAAGTGCCGGGCGCGTTGAAGGACAGCGTGTTGTCCTCTCCCGCCCTTGACACGTTAATGGTGTCAGAAGTGAAGAGGATGGTCTCCACGCCATTACCGTCAACCATGTACAACGCTCCCGAGGAGTCGCGCAGGTTCGTGATCGAGGCGGTGATGCTGCCAACATCGGCATCCTGCCCAGCAGTCCCGAGACTCGCCAACCAGGTGACGCCGATCGTGATGCTTCCCTCGTAATAGGTGTTGTCGGCATCGTTCCCGCGCGCGATCGTCGTGCCCTCGTAGGTGGCGCTGGCGCCTGCCGGGAAGTTCGGATCGTTCACGGAGTACGCCGTGGCTCGCAGCGGGCTGTACGCGAACACTCCGTTGGGATTGTCCCCCGGCAGAGTCGGGGCCGTGGTCGCATTGTCCGTCGAGACGCGGTTCCAGGCGCCGAACCGGGTGTACTGGGTGCTCCCGTACTCAACCGTGGCCGTGGAGGTGACGCGGTCGAAGACCGCATCGATCGCAGCGTCGTCCCCAGTGATCAAGCCACTGTCACCGTAAAGGGCCCCGTCCTCCGCGACTGCGGTCCTGAAGTTGGTCTTGGATGACAGGGCGGCAAGCACATCGGCGATGATTTCCTTTGCGGCGGCATCGGCATCAGTGTCGTCGGCATTGGTCGTGACGTAGTCGGTGGCGACGAATACCTCGTCCCCGTTGTTGGCTCCGACCACCATTTCGATCGTGGTCGCCAGAGCGGTCCAGACCGTGCTCCTGCCGGTGTCGGCAATGCTCTCGCTCCCCAACTCGTCCAGTGCGATGAAGGCGTTGAGCCGCTCGAGCTGGCTTTGGATTTCCTCGATCGCCGAGGCGACGAAGCCTTCTCCGTTGATCGTCAGCCCGCCGCTGAGGAACAGGTCCGCGCCATTCACGGTTAACGCGGGCCCGAGCGTGATCACGCCGTCGTCGTCCACGGCGCTGATGCCGTCTCCGGTGAGCGACGTCCTGCTCACCCCGCCGCCGGTGACCGTCAGCGCCCTTTCGGGCACGTCGTCGCCTTTCTCCGCGCCGAACGCCGCGGCGAGGTTTTCGGAGCCATCGGTGCTGGCGTTGATCCCCCAGGTGCCGATGGCCGCTGCGCCGTCGCCGACGAACTGGCCCGCGAAGTAGCTGCCGGGTATGACTACCTCGACATCGCCGACGACTGTCACTGGGGGGTCCTCGAGCAATATGGCCTGCGGGCTACCCGGTTCCGCCGTGAACACGATCTGGCCGGTCCTGTCCGGGTCCTGCATGAAGGAGCCGTCGGTCATGATGGCCGCCTCCGGGAGGATGATGGCAGCGACCTCGCCGAAGCCGTACTCGAAGAGGTTGCCGTCCCCGTCCAGCAGGTTCTTGACCAAGCCGCTCACGCGCTTGGCGCGGAACCGGACCTCGAGCGAGATGTCACCGTTGTAGATGGTCTTGCCGTCCACGCTGACAGCCATCGTCCGGCCATCGTAGGACGCGCCGCCGGATTGGGGCAGGTCCGCGTACTGCGCGGCATTCATCGAGCTGTAGGCGTACGCGCCCATTGAGTCGCTCCCGAGTGCAACGTCGGCGGTGTCGGTCGTCTGCTTCGAGTAGACACCGAAGCGCGTGTTCTCCGTCCGTACCATGTACGCGGTCGCGGTCGAGTCGATGGCGTTGAACGCCTTGCCGGAGGCGGTCGCGCGCATGGTTGCATCACCAGTAAACCCGTCCTCGAAGATTCCGTCCTCGGCTGCCGCGGCCGCGAATGCGTCTCCGTCCGAGAGTGCCGCGACAATCGCGTCGAGCATCTCGACCATCGCTTCCATCGCGGCTGCGCTGAGCCTCTCGCCAGCATTGCCGGGAAGCGCGTCGATATGCTCGTAGTCTGCGTCAGTCTCGAGGTCATCGCCGTCCCCGAAGACCGTGTCGAGGGCCGTGTCGATGGCCTTCCACCTGGCTCGGAACTGGTCGGCGAAATTGGTCTGGTCGGCAAGATCTTCGCCCTCTTGCACGTTTACGGCGATCAGGCCCTTGATCTGGTCGGCTTGCGCGCTCACTTCCGTGAGGACCCCGGCAACGATGTTGTCGCCCTCGACCGTCGACTCCCCGTCCATGAACAGGTCGCCGATCGAATGCGTTTCGCCGTCAATCGTGATCATCGTTCCCGCTTCGTTCGGCGTGGTCTCGGCGTCATCACCAATCACGACGACCCTGTTGTCGCCGAAACCGGTGTCGACCCAATGCCCGGCCTCGCCGTCGTTGTTGCCGTTGACCGCCATTTCGTACTGCGTGCCCACGAGGTTGCCGTCCTCGTCCATGTGCACGCGGTAGTTGGCATCCTCGGTCATGACGTCGCCCATGCCTTTGTCGTCGAGGGTCTGGTCAGCGAGGCCCACAATGGTGTAGCCGGTGCCGTCCTCATTGGCCGAGGCCGTCAGGTCGGTGCCCATGATCATCATGGTGACCGGCTGGTACATGGCGCTCCAGGCGCCCTCGCCGTAGGTGAGCTGGTAGACATTGCCGCTTGCTGCCATATAGGTGTCGCCGGTGCCAAACGCTTCCTTGACAGCATCGATTTCGACCCACCAACCGCCCATCTCGTCGCGGATCAGCATCACTGATTCCTCGGAAGCGCCGAGAGCGATGGGATTCGTGTTGAACGGCTGGTATTCGGCGCTCCACATGCCGGTCTCCATGTCCATCGTCACGGTGTAGGTGTTGGTCCTGTTGTCGATCATGACCATGACCTGGTCGCCGCTCGTGAACACTTCGCCGTCCTTGTGCCACGTCTTCTGGTCGTCCTGGAGCACCAGCATGATCGTGCCGCCCACTTCGCCGAGCGTGACGGTGACCGGGTCGTCCACGTACGACGCCACCAACGTGCCGTCGTCGCCCCGCATCGCGGTATGCAGAGAGCCGTTGGTTACTGGATCCCCATGCACCGTGAATCCACCGGCCCCGGTGGTCTTCAAGGTAAGTGCTCTGTCCCGATCCTCCCAAGGCAACCTCAACGGCGGGCGGCTGGAACGGCAGGGCCGGCGGAGGTGCCACAGTGACGGGTGCATCCCCGCCGTACGCGACGGGAGCGAACGCAAGCAGGGCGCTCGTCACGAGAAACCCAACCATGCGCTTGACTCGATTGCGGTTCATGCGTTTCTCCTTGCCTGCTTTGCCTGGGGCCGGAGGTGCTGTCCCTTAACAAGCCATGCACCGGGCATCTGCAGATTCCCGGTGCACTGGCATTGTACATCAGGCAATCGGCGCTCGAACGCTGCCTTCGTAAGCGGCGCAGGAGACTGCACGGCAACCACGGAGGCTGCGTTCGACAGTCCTCGGGGCCGCATGTGACGAGACTCGGCAGCAGGCTGCCGGCGGGCTCAGCCCCGCCTTCCGCCGGGAAGGTCAGCAATAGCTGGATATTCTGCCGACCGCTGCTGGAGAGAAGCGCCGCCGTGCTCGCCTCTTGTGCGTGCGGACCGTCTTCCCCGCTAGGACTGCAATGCCGTCTGCTCGGTCCTGGTACGCGGTCTGGTCGGATCGGTCCTCTCTCGGCCCGGGGAGCCGGAGCGACACTCGACCTCCCGAGGTAAGCTCGGCAGCCAGTAGCGCGCAACCGCCGGATTTACAACCAGCGCCCTTGATGGATCTGGACTTCGTCGTCATTGGCCGACTCGTCCGACGCCGTATGCCTCGTATCCGGTTCTTGTCCATCGGCTCGCGCCTTTGTTCCACGCTTCCTTCAGACCCCGCCTCGCGACGACGCCCTTGCGCTTCGCTAGGACTTCACCTCCATCAGGCTGTCCAAGGGACTTCCACCCTCAAGCTGCCGAACATGCTCGGCACACCAATCGGGATAGGGGGAAGCCTCACGGCTCCACCCCTCCCACACCACCGTACATACGGGTCCGTATACGGCGGTTCGAACGGTGATGCTACTTCCGGATCTGGAGTCGCGGCAGGCCGAGCGAGGCGAAGTAGGCGTTAGGCAGTGCATAAGAAAGAGCGGGGCTTGCGGCCAAGCGCCAAGGGCCGTGGGCGCTGCCAGCAGTGCGAGCCGCCAGCCCTACACGCACATCCCTCGACGCAGTTCCACGTATCTCCGCCTCCCTCGTTTCCACTGTTTCCAGATCGCCGACCGCAACCTTCGCCGGGTCCACCCCTCTAAGCTTGCCAGCACGTATGGCGTTTCGCACTTCCCGAAATAGCCGAGCCATCCCCGCCAATAGCGGGCTATGTCCTCGACCATCCGTTCGTGGCTCACGCCCCGAGTCCGTCGCGTCAGCTCGCGCACCCGCCGCCGAAACCGCTGCACCGCTTGCGGTGCAATCCGCCGCTTCGGTTGTGGGTCCGATGACAGGCTGAAGCCCAGGAACTTCCGCTCCCATGGCCGCGCCACCGCGCTCTTGCTCTGGTTCACCCGCAAGCGGAGCGTCCCGGTGATGAAACGCGTCACGCTTTCCATCACGCGTTCCCCGGCCCGGCGACTGCCCACATAAATGTTGCAGTCGTCCGCGTACCGTGCGAACCGCAGCCCGCGTCGCTCCAGCTCCCGGTCCAGCTCGTCGAGCACGATGTTCGACAACAAGGGTGAGAGCGGGCCCCCTTGCGGGGTCCCCTCGTCCACCGGGCTCACCAGCCCGTCCTCCATCACACCGGCCGTCAGGAATGCCCGGACCAGCTTCAGCATCCGCTTGTCACTGATCCGTCGGGCCATCCGGGCCATCAAACGGTCGTGGTTCACTCGATCGAAGAATTTCTCCAAATCAAGATCTACCACCCATCGCCGGCCCGCAGCCATCTGCTGCTGGGCCGCCTTGACCGCCTGATGCGCCGAACGCCTCGGGCGAAACCCGTAGCTGTGTTCGGAAAACGTCCGGTCCCAGTGCTCCTGCAGGACCTGGGCCACCAACTGCTGGACGAATCGATCCAGCACCGTCGGTATGCCCAGCTTGCGCCTGCCTCCGCCCGGCTTCGGGATGTACACCCGTCTCACCGGCTGCGGTCGGTAGGTCCCGCTCAGCAGCTGTTCCCGGATGGCCGGCCAGTGCTCGCGCAGGTGCCCGGGCAGATCGTCGACGGTCATCCCGTCCACCCCCGGACTCCCCCGGTTTCCCCGGACTCGTGCCAGCGCCCGCTTGCAGTTGTCCCGCTCGCAGGCTCGCTCCATCCACTGTTCGTCTCTAGTCGGGCTTTCGTCTCGTCGTCCCGCCGTGTGCGGTTCGGTCCCTTCCCCTGTCGCTTCCGGGGCTTCACCCCCTCCGTCGACCGGGAAGGCCAGCACTAGCTGGATGTTCTGCCGCATTCCACTCACGAGAAACGCCGTTCTACTCGCCCCTCCGTCCGTTCAGGCCTTCGCCCCTTGCGGGGCTACTATGCCGTCTGCTGACTTCTGCCGTCCGGTCAGGTCGGATTACTCCTCCCCCAGTCCGGAATTCCGGACGGACGACAGATCTCCCGAGGTAAGCTCGACAGCCTTCAGCGCACAACCGCCGGATTTACAGCCGGTGTCCTTGATGGATCTGGACTTCGTCGTCATTCGCCGACTCGTCCGACGCCGTATGCCTCGTATCCGGTTCTTGTCCATCGGCTCGCGCTTTTGTTCCACGCTTCCTTCAGACCCCGCCTCGCGACGACGCCCTTGCGCTTCACTAGGACTTCACCTCCATCAGGCTGTCCAAGGGACTTTCACCCTCAAGCTAACGGGCATGCTCGGCACAATCGGGATAGGGGGAAGCCTCGCGACTCCACCCCTCCCACACCACCGTACATACGGGTCCGTATACGGCGGTTCGACCGGTTAAGCTATTTCTAGCCGGGCTTTCGTCCCGTCGTCCCGCCGCGCTCGGTTCGGTCCCTTCCCCTGCCACTTCCGGGGCTTCACCCCCTCCGTCAACCGGGAAGGCCAGCACTAGCTGGATGTTCTGCCGCATTCCGCTCACGAGAAACGCCGTTCTACTTGCCACTCCGTTCGTTCAGGCCTTCGTCCTTGCCGGGACTACTATGCCGTCTGCTGACTTCTGCCGCCCGATCAGGTCGGATTGCTCCTCCCTCAGTCCGGCATTCCGGACGGACGGCAGATCTCCCGAGGTAAGTTCGACAGCCTTCAGCGCACAACCGCCGGATTTACAACCAGCACCCTTGATGGATCTGGACTTCGTCGTCATGGGCCGACTCGTCCGGCGCCGTATGCCTCGTATCCGGTTCTTGTTCATCGGCTCGCGCCTTTGCTCCACGCTTCCTTCAGACCCCGCCTCACGACGACGCCCTTGCGCTTCACTAGGACTTCACCTCCATCAGGCTGTCCAAGGGACTTTCACCCTCAAGCTGGCGAACATGCTCGGCACACCCAATCGGGATAGGGGGAAGCCTCACGGCTCCACCCCTCCCACACCACCGTACATACGGGTCCGTATACGGCGGTTCGAACGGTGATGCTACTTCCGGATCTGGAGTCGCGGCAGGCCGAGCGAGGCGAAGTAGGCGTTAGGCAGTGCATAAGAAAGAGCGGGGCTTGCGGCCAAGCGCCAAGGGCCGTGGGCGCTGCCAGCAGTTCGAGCCGCCAGCCCTACACGCACATCCCTGCGACGCAGTTCCACGTATCTCCGCCTCCCACGTTTCCACTGTTTCCAGATCGCCGACCGCAACCTTCGCCGGGTCCACCCCTCTAAGCTTGCCAGCACGTATGGCGTTTCGCACTTCCCGAAATAGCCGAGCCATCCCCGCCCATAGCGGGCTATGTCCTCGACCATCCGTTCGTGGCTCACGCCCCGAGTCCGTCGCGTCAGCTCGCGCACCCGCCGCCGAAACCGCTGCACCGCTTGCGGTGCAATCCGCCGCTTCGGTTGTGGGTCCGATGACAGGCTGAAGCCCAGGAACTTCCGCTCCCATGGCCGCGCCACCGCGCTCTTGCTCTGGTTCACCCGCAAGCGGAGCGTCCCGGTGATGAAACGCGTCACGCTTTCCATCACGCGTTCCCCGGCCCGGCGACTGCCCACATAAATGTTGCAGTCGTCCGCGTACCGTGCGAACCGCAGCCCGCGTCGCTCCAGCTCCCGGTCCAGCTCGTCGAGCACGATGTTCGACAACAAGGGTGAGAGCGGGCCCCCTTGCGGGGTCCCCTCGTCCACCGGGCTCACCAGCCCGTCCTCCATCACACCGGCCGTCAGGAATGCCCGGACCAGCTTCAGCATCCGCTTGTCACTGATCCGTCGGGCCATCCGGGCCATCAAACGGTCGTGGTTCACTCGATCGAAGAATTTCTCCAAATCAAGATCTATCACCCATCGCCGACCCGCAGCCATCTGCCGCTGGGCCGCCTCGACCGCCTGATGCGCCGAACGCCCCGGGCGAAACCCGTAGCTGTGTTCGGAGAACGTCCGGTCCCAGTGCTCCTGCAGGACCTGGGCCACCAACTGCTGGACGAATCGATCCAGCACCGTCGGTATGCCCAGCTTGCGCCTGCCTCCGCCCGGCTTCGGGATGTACACCCGTCTCACCGGCTGCGGTCGGTAGGTCCCGCTCAGCAGCTGTTCCCGGATGGCCGGCCAGTGCTCGCGCAGGTGCCCGGGCAGATCGTCGACGGTCATCCCGTCCACCCCCGGACTCCCCCGGTTTCCCCGGACTCGTGCCAGCGCCCGCTTGCAGTTGCTCCGCTCGCAGGCTCGCTCCATCCACTGTTCGTCTGTAGTCGGGCTTTCGTCTCGTCGTCCCGCCGTGTGCGGTTCGGTCCCTTCCCCTGTCGCTTCCGGGGCTTCACCCCCTCCGTCGACCGGGAAGGCCAGCACTAGCTGGATGTTCTGCCGCATTCCACTCACGAGAAACGCCGTTCTACTCGCCCCTCCGTCCGTTCAGGCCTTCGCCCCTTGCGGGGCTACTATGCCGTCTGCTGACTTCTGCCGTCCGGTCAGGTCGGATTACTCCTCCCTCAGTCCGGAATTCCGGACGGACGGCAGATCTCCCGAGGTAAGTTCGACAGCCTTCAGCGCACAACCGCCGGATTTACAACCAGCGCCCTTGATGGTGAACAACTGGACTTCGTCGTCATCGGCCGACTCGTCCGACGCCGTATGCCTCGTATCCGGTTCTTGTTCATCGGCTCGCGCCTTTGCTCCACGCTTCCTTCAGACCCCGCCTCGCGACGACGCCCTTGCGCTTCGCTAGGACTTCACCTCCATCAGGTTGTCCAAGGGACTTCCACCCTCAAGCTGCCGAACATGCTCGGCACACCGAAAAAGGGGGGCGTTTCCGCCCCCCTGAGAAACCCGCGGCCGTTGCCGGCGCGGGGTCGAGTTCCCGCGAGCTACGGCGCTAGATCCGCTCCGTAGACACCCTCGAGATTGTCGGTGCCGGTAAAGCCAGTCACACCCCAGGTGCCGATGACGCCCAGCGGGCCGTCGATGACCTTGCCGACGAACTGGCCGGCGATGGCGCCGTCGCTGTTCGAGAGATCCGGTTGCCGGATATCCGTGTGCCGCACGCGGACAGCCGAGCCGGTCACACCGAAGGACAGCGTGTCGTCGGCCGCGGCCCTGGACACGTTGATGTTGTCAGCCGTGAACAGGATGGTTTCCACGTTGTTACCTGGGACAGTGTCGTCGTTTGCGTCGCGTCCGCTCACGTACAACACGCCCTTGGAGTCACGCAGGTTGCTGATCGAGGCATTGATGGTGCCGACTTCTTGAGCCTGCCCAGCAGTCCCGAGATCCGTCCCCCAGGTAACGTCGATCTTGATGCTGCCCTCGTAGTAGGTGTTGATCCTGTCGCCTGGGGTGGTGGACCGGGCGATCGTATCTCCCTCGTAGGTGGCCTTGCCGCCAAGCGGGAAGTTCGGATCGTTTACGGCGTAGGACGTGGCTGACAGCGGGCTGTAGGCGAACCTGCCGTTGGGATTGGCCTCTGCCGCTGCCGGAGGGTCTGTCGCATTGGCCGAGTCGACGCGGTTCCAGGCGCCGAACCGAGTGTACGTGGTGCGCCCGTATTCGATCGTGGTCTTGGACGCGACGCGGGCGAAGATGGCATCTTTCGCAGCGTTTTTCCCAGTGATGATGCCCATGGTGCCGTAGAGGGCCCCGTCCTCGTCGAGTGCAGCCCTGAACTTGGTCTTGCTGGACAGCGCGTCAAGCACGTCGGCGATGATTTTCTTGGCGGCGTCATCGGCATCGCTGTCGTCGGCATCGGTCACGTCGTAGTCGTCGGGTGCGAAGATCTCGTTCCCCATCTCTCCGACCACCGTGTTGATCGCTATCGCCAGAGCGGCCCAAACTGAAGTCCTGCCAGCGTCGGGGGCCGTCTCGTCCTCCGGCGTGGTCCCCAGTTCGTCCAGTGCAATAAAGGCATTCAGCCGCTGGAGCTGGCTTTCGATTTCCTTGATCGCCGAGGCGACGAAGGCGTCTCCGTCCATCACCGCCCCGCCGCTGTCGAACAGGTCCGCGCCTTTCACGGTGACCGCTTTCCACGGGCGGCGTCTGCGTCGGGGGTTCGCGGGCACGATCGTGATCACGCCAGTCTTGGCGTTCACGGCGTTTCCGGCGGTGAACACCGTCATGGCTATCCCGCCGCCCGAGACCGTCGGCGCCGTTTCGGGCACGTCGGCGCCTTTCTCCGCGCCGAACGCCGCGGTGAGGTTCTCGGCGTCATCGGTGCTGGCATTGATCGCCCAGGTGCCGATGGCCGCCGCGCCGTTGCCGACGAACTGGCCCGCGAAGGAGCTGCCGGATTCGTCGGTGTCGGGTTCTTGATCGTCGGCCCGGTCCGCGAGAATTGTGGCCTGCGGGCTGCCCGGCTCCGCCGTGAAGACGACCTGGCTGGTCCTCTCCGCATCCTTCATGAAGTCACCGTCGTTTCCGATGGTCGCCTCCGCGAGGATGATGGCGGCGACCGTGCCGAAGCCGTACGTGAAGCCGTCCCCGTCCCCGTCCACCAGGTTCTCGACCAGGCCGCTCACGCGCTTGCCGCGGAACCGGACCTGAAGCGAGATGTCGCCGTTGTAGATCGTCTCGCCGTCCATGCTGATGGCCATTGTCCGGCCATTGTATTCGGCGGCACCGGCCTGGGGCAGGTCCGCGAACTTCGCGGCCTTCATCGGGCTGTAGGCGTACGCGCCCATTGAGGCGCTCGCGAGCTTGACGTCGGCGGTGTCGGTCGTACTCCTCAAGTAGACGCCGAAGCGCGTGTTCGCCGTCCGCGCCATGTTCACGGTCGCGGTCGAAGCGATCCTGTTGAATGTCGCGGTGGCGTTCTTGGCGACGGTGGCGGCGTTGTTCCCGCCGGCGGTAGAGCCCTCGAAGACTCCGTCGTCCGCGGCCGCGGCCAGGAATCCATCCTCGCTCGACAGCGCCGCGACGATCTTGTCGAGCGTCTCGACCATTTCTTCGACCGCAACTGCGCTGAGCGTGTTTTCGCCAAGCGCGGCGATGTGGTCGTAGTCGGTGTCAACCTCGGCATCGCCGTCGCCGTCACCGAAGACCGTGTCGAGGGCCGTGTCGAGGGCCTTCCACTTGGCTCGGAACGAGTCGCTGAAATCGGTCTGCGTGCCTTCGCCGTCGGGATTCTCTTGCGTGTTCACGGCGATCAGGCCCTTGATCTGGGCGGCCAGCGTGCTCACTTCCGAGAGGACGCCGTCCTTGCCGGCAATGATGTTGGCGCCATCGACCGTGGACTCGCCGTCCTGGAACAGGTCACCGATCGGATGCTTGTCGCCGTTGATCGTGATGATCGTGCCCGCTTCGTTGACGCCTTCGGTCTTGGCGTTGTCAACGCTCACCACGTCTTTGTTGTTGGCCACTCCAGTGCCGATGCTGAACCCCCTCGATTTCGCGGCGGCAGCCTGGGTGTTGATCGCCTCTTCGTACTGCACGCCCATCAGGTTGCCGTCCTCGTCCATGTGCACGCGGAAGTTGCCGTCCGGGGACATGACGTCGCCCATGCCGTTCTCGTCGAGGGTCTGGTCAGCGAGGCCCATGATGGTGTAGCCGCCGTCGTTCTCGTTGGCTACGGCCGTCAGGTCGGTGCCCATGATCGCCATCGTGGCGGGGTTGTACATGGAACTCCAGCCCTCGTCGGTGTAGGTGAGGGTGTACATGTTGCCGTTTTCCGCGGTGATGCTTCCGCCGGTTTCGAACGGAGTCATGGGGTCGGTCCACCATCCGCCCATCTCGTCGCGGATCAAATCCTGCGTCTCGCCGCTCGAGCCGAGGTCGACCGTGGCGATGAAGTGCACGTACGCGGCACTCCACATGCCGGTTTCGGCATCCCTCGTGACGGTGTAGGTGTTGGTCCTGTCGTCGAACATGACCATGACCTCGCCGCCGCTCATGAACACTTCGCCGTCCTTGTGCCACGTCATCTCGTCCTCCTGGGGCACCAGCATGATCGTGCCGCCTTCCGTGCCGAGCATGACGCTGACCGGATCGGACATGTACGATGCCGTGATCGTCCCGTCCTCGCCCATCATGAGCGAGTAGCCCGCGCCGTTCATCGCCCTGGCGTAGGCACCGTCGCCGACCATCATCTCGTTGTACATGTAGCCGCCGGCTTCCACCTGCGTGACCGTGATGCTCTCGCCGCTCATGCCGAGCGTGACTTCCATCATGTTCGGCGCGAACGTGGCGGTCCACATGCCGTCATCAGCCAGCATCAAGGAGTAGTTGTTGGCACCCATCGTGTACGTGTCGCCGTTGTTGGCGGGCTGTTCCGGGGCGTACCACCAGCCCCTCATTTCGTCTTGGATCAGCGTGATGGTGTTGCCGCTCCCACCGAGGGCGACGTCCACCATGGGCTTGTTGAATTCGGCCATCCAGCCGCCTTCGCCCATGGTCACGGTGTAGGAACGTTCGTTGGCCATGACCACCGTTCCGGTCATGAACTCTGCGCCGTCGCGCATGTAGGTCATCTGGTCCTCGGCGAGAGTCAGCATGAGCTCTCCGCCAAGGTCACCGAGCATGACGGTCACCGAGCTCGGGATGTACACGACCATCGGGCCGTCGGCCCCGAGCGCGACGCCGTAGGTGGCGCCGTTGGATGCCATGGCGGTGGTGTCCGCCGTAATGGCCTCGCCGTTCAGCGAGAAGCCGCCAGCCTCCATCTGCACGATCGTGACGCTGTCGCCGCTGGCGCCGAGCGCAACGTCGTGCATGGCCGGCGCGAACGCTGCCATCCACACGCCGTCCTCCATGGTCAGCGTGTAGTTGCCGTTCGCCGCGGTGTGCGTGCCACCGCTTTCAATGGCTGTGCCGTCGATCCCGTAGCCGCCAGTCTCAAGCTGCATGAGCGTGACGCTGGCGCCGCTGCCGCCGAGCGCGACATCCATCGACCCCGGCGCGAACGCCGCAGTCCAGGTGCCGCCGTCAAGGGTCAGCGTGTAGTTGCCGTTGTCCGCGGCATGCGTGTCTCCGGTAGATACCGCTTCCCCGTTCAGTGTGAATCCACCGGCGGGGGTGGTCGTCAGGGTAATGCTTTGTCCCGACGCTCCCAGGGCAACCTCTACGGCTTCCGGCTGGAACGGCGGGGGTGCCGGCGGGGGTGCCGCCGGTGGCGCTACGGCGACGGGTTCATTCCCACCGCACGCGACTAGGCCGAACGCGAGCAGGGCGCTCATTAAAAGAAGCCCCATTGTGCGCTTGACTCGATTGCTGTTCATGCGTTTCTCCTTGTTTTCTGTGACTGTGACTGTGGGGAGCGTTTCAGTTCCCCACAAGCCATCACCCGCCGACCACCTAAAGGCACTCGACGGCCGCGTTGCTACTATTCTGTTACTGATTCAAGTCGTATGTCAAGGATTCGACATGAATAAATTGGTCTCTTGTGTCAATACACGAATGTTCATCGCAATATACATACTCGCAATATACATAAAGGAATCCGAATGGCCATCGAACGGCGATCGGGCAACCTGGCACTGCACGGCAAGCGCTCGCGGGGTCGAGACCCGGCGACAACTACTCTGGCGTGTTGCCTCAGAGCCAGATGCTGCCCACCGTCCTCACAAAGGTGCTACCGCCTCTCCAGTGAGGGCTTCTGGATCCCCGGCCACGGACAGTCGCTGAGTACCGCCCCTCCGCAAAGGGCGGCGCAGTGGGGGGCGCGCCGTCTTCGCCCGGCCTTCCGATCAAGAATGCGCGGTCGACCTGATTGAAATCTTTCTCGCCACTTCCGGGCCGGCATCGCGGTCGAGCGGGTCGGCGAGGATCAGCCGACGGACCTCGAGTCGGCGCCAGTCCTTGACTCGACGCTGCAGCGTCCGCAACTGGCCGGGAACAAACATGCCAGGAGGCTCCCGTCGCAGGCGGTCGAAGAGTTCCTTCGCGGTGCGATCCGGCTCCGCCTCCAGCCACTGCACCACGCGGGGCCACGTCGTCTCGAACGGGTCGCGGCGGGGACGCCACCAGCGTGGGGCTTTCGCCGCGGGCCGGTGCGTCGGCCGCACTTCCCCGGCCCGCCAAGGGACGGCGAGGCTGCACAGGAATCGGTCGAGCTCGGCATCCCGCTACGGCATCGGATGAACCGTCGCGCCCGCCGCCAGCGCGGCCAGGTGGTGTTACTCGGTCCGGATCTCGTCCGGGAGCCCGAGCGAGTCCAGCGTGCCGAGCAGGGCGCCGAGACGGTCCTTCATCACGGCGGCAATCGCATCCGAGGCCAGCAACCGTGCGCACGGGGTTTCCGGTGCGTGATAGCGCTTGCGCACACGGGCCCCTCCCGCATCTTCTCCGCCAGCTTGAACGCGGGCTGGAACACGTTCAGCAACAGGCGCGACACCGAATACTACTAGCACGCGCGCGTGGGTTGCGGCGGCGGCCACCCCATCCAGCCATCTGGGTCCGACCAGGCAACGGACCTACACCCCGGTCCTCTGCTCCACCGAGGCTGCTCGTTCTTTCGATGGGGCCGGAACGGTGTCAGTGCAATGGATGTTCACGCGCGATTACCTGCGGCAACTGCTCAAGCGCATGCAATCACCCGGCCCGCCGAGCTACCAACTCGCCGCGCAGCCGGACAATGCGTTAGCGAACTCATGAAACAGAGCACTAAGCCGTGCAGCTCGTCGGCCTTACGCGCCACCGAATCCGGCGCGACTTGGAATCGCGCAACTGAAAAGACACAGTAACCCCGTAAATCTGGCATCCAGTGCCATAACTGGGATGATTTCTCGACGCATCGCCCGCGACGTCAGTTCCCGACTCGGATTGTTCCCGGCGGTCGCTCTGCTCGGTCCCCGCCAAGTCGGCAAGACTACCTTGGCCCGCGCCATTGCCGACAGCAGGGAAAGCGTATATCTAGACTTGGAGAATCCCAATCACGCCCGAAAGCTCGGAGATCCTGCGAGGTATCTCTTTGCTCACGAGAAGAGGCTGGTCGTCCTCGACGAGGTGCAGCGAATCCCGGGACTCTTCGAAATCCTGCGTGGCATCATCGACGAGGGAAGGCGACGGGGCTCGAGTACTGGGCGTTTCCTGATGTCGGGCTCCAGGAACTCCAGCACGCGCTCAGCAAGTTCGCCCCGATCGGAAGCAATTGCGGACCAGTTCGCCGCTGCCCTCGGCCCTAGCAGCGAGGCTTTCAACTTCCTGTCAGCGAGTTGGTCTCGAATGACAACGGCCGCCACTTTCCTGGACCCGCCAGCCAAGCCGCTTGAAAGACTCTCCGCGCAGCATGAGTGCGTGCTGGGCGTCACGCCCCCCTCGCCCGAGGGCCTTGGCGATCACCGCCGCCCTGATCCGTTGAGACCGCCCTCCGAGATATGATCCGCCCACAACTGCATCGATGCGCGCCGCCGCTGGAATGGGTCGCTTCACATGCAGGCCACTTCGACGCCATCCTCATGGACATCGGCGAGCGCCAGTTCGCAGGCCTCTCGCGGCGCAGCAATCGCGAACGTTACTGCGGAATCAAATGGAGGAAGCGAGGGTCCGGCGCATACGGACAACCCTGCGGAGCCGCCCCCTCCGTGTCCGACGATCGCCGAAGCCATCGACGCAGGGCTTCCGAATCGAATGGCACCTCTTGAGCAACGCTCGCTCGGCGAGCATCAGCCCGCACGGCCGCGATCCGCTCGCTACCGGCTGAAGTCGTAGCCGCAGAGGAGAGCTGCATCCTATGCCTAAGGATCCGATTCAGGACGACGAGGCGCTTTCTCGAACCGTGATTCGGCCGTGTCCGGCCCGGGCTCGCCCTGCCGACGTCGGGCAGTGCGATCAGCCGTCATCGCCGAGTCTTTCCAGCATGGAGTCGAGCTGCTCGTCCTCGATCCATGTGTCGAGCTGGGTCCACAACGGCAGGTGATCGGACATCTCGAATGTGAATGCGTGGAGCGAATCGATCTCTGGATACAGGCTCTTGTAGTCACCCATGTAGAAGTCCACGACCCCGGCATGGTCCGTGAAGCGATTCGGGTTGGTTGCGCGGTGCAGGATCTGATCGTAGGTTGCCCTCCGCGATAGATTCGTGCCCGCCGCGGTCTTCCCGAGTTCTGCGAGCGCTTTCGGGAGTCTCAGTCCGTAGCGCCGGACAGCCTTGAACAGCACGCTGTCCCGCGATGGAATGTTCATGTCCCCTACCACCAGGATGTCGCGATCGAACCCGCCTTCGTCCTTGCTGCGCTTGCTGGCCCACTTTGCCAGTTCCTTGAGCGGCACCAGCCTCTCCTTCTCGCCCTTGCCCCATCGCAGGTGAACCGTCACGATCACGAAGTCGAAGTTCCCCGAGCGGAACGACGCGATGTAGGGCGCGCGCCACCAAGTGAACCGCGACTCGTACCGGCCCTGTAGACCCCTCTTGCGGGGAGGGTCCGCTTCGGCGGCAAGTCCGGCGAATCGCACGACGCGCTTGTCGAAGACATACGCGATCCGTTCCTTGTTGGCCGCCCGGTCGCCACCGTAGTCCGAGACGACGAAGTCCCAGAACGGCGGCAGGATCTCCATGACTCGCAGGAGTTCACTGAGGTCCCGGCGCACCTCCGTCAAGGCGACCAGGTCGAAACGTCCGATCACTTCGGCGATATAGTGCAGCGATTTCTCCTGGCGCTTCCGCTGGCCGAACTCGCGGATGTTCCAGGTGGCGAGATTCATCGTCTCGTCGAGAATCGAGGCCGGCACGCGGTTGCCGTCCTGCTCGAGCCGACGCCGGAGTTCCTTCAGCACCAGGGCCGTTTCCAGATCAAGATTGCCGTGTCGCATCGCGCGCTTCTTCCTCGTTGCTCGCCACGCAGCTACGCCGCTTGGGCCCCGCGACTGGCGAGGCGCCTCGCAATGCCCCGCCCAGCGAACCGGCACCGGCGCCTGGTAGCCGTTCGCGTCTTCCGTTGTTGTTTCCGAATGGAGCGCGCGGAGCGATTGAACGCCGGCCCCTGGCCATAGGAGCAATCCTCCTCGCGGCATTCTAGGGTGGTATCCGCTACAGATTGGCATGGCCGATCCAACTCACGCACCCGACTCGTTTGCCTTCAAGACGGATCGCCCTTGGCCGAATCCAACCTTGGAGGTTGCGGCCGTCGTGGGCCACGCAACCCCGAACAGCGTGCGGCTGTGGCTTCGCACCGGAGGGCTCGGGAACTTCACGCTGCTGCTCTACCCGACCGACGAAGAAGCGGATGCCGACGCACGATCGGCCCTGAAGGAAAGCCTGGGCCGGGTTCCCCTGAGCCCGGACGAGGCGGAGGCCTCGCTTCCGGGCGCACGCAGGGAGGATTTCGCGATTGAGGACGAGGATTCCGACACGACCATCGTGCTGGATCTGGAGGATCTCGTCCCCCACACCCGCTACGGATATGTTCTCCACTCCCGCGACGACGAGCGGGTGCTGCTAGGCCACAACCGGCTGCGCAGCTTCCGTACCCCTCCTCGCTATGACGAGCGAAGACCCTTCCAGTTCGCTCTGTTCTCGTGCCACATGCCGTACAAGAAAAGCGGGCTGTTCAACAAGCGCACGGAAGTCCGCAATCTCGAGATGTGGGACTACCTCGGCACTTCGCTGCAGCGCCACGCCGGCGAGATCGATCTTGTCATCGCAGGCGGCGACCAGTGCTACGCCGACGGCGTGCCGACGTTGAACATCTGGCGCTACCTGAACCGCCGGATGCGCAGGGAAGGCGAGGAACTGCTGCCGGACGAGGAATCGATGCTCAGCTGGTACCGGGACATTTATCGCGGCTACTGGGGGTTCCAGAGCGTACAGGAGGTCTTCGACAGCTTCCCCACCTACATGATCTGGGACGACCACGAGATCGGCGACGGCTGGGGCTCCCACTACTTCGGCGAAGACGGCGATGGCTTGCGCAGGATGCTCCCTGACCTGCAGGAGAAGGGCCTGACCGACGACGACGGGCGCGAGCTTGCGGCCCGCATGTTCCGGATGGCCGGGAAGGCGTACGAAGAGTACGAGCACAGCCACAACCCCCGTACCGAGGAGGGAGTCCTCGACTATTCCTTTCGCCGGGGTGGCTGTGCCTACTACGTGCTGGACGGGCGCGGCCAGCGGGACATCGACCGCGACAGCTTCCGCATCCTGGGGCGGGAGCAGTTCGAGCGGTTCGCCGCCTGGGCGGAGGAGTTGGATCCCGAGGATACGGGTTTTCTGTTCGTGGTTTCGGCGGTGCCGGTCCTGCACACGAGGGCTGGCCTGGTGAACGCCGACGAGCGGTGGCTGATCCAGCAGGCCGGTCTCGGTGACGATCTCCGGGATTCCTGGGAGCACGAACTGCACGACGAGGAGCGCGGAGCCCTTCTGGAAGTGCTGTTCGGGGCCGCGGCAAGGGGGATCCGGGTGTGCGTGCTTAGCGGAGACGTGCACGTGTCGGCGGTGTTCTCGATCGAGGATGCGGCGGGCCGCCGCATCTTCCAACTCACCTCCAGCGCCATCACCTACGGCATCGCGCGTCCGTTGTCGTGGGTCCTGAGCGTGGGAGCGGCGGATGACGGAGAGACTGCGGAGGGTCACAGGTTCGAGCGGCTGGCGCTGTACGCTGACAGCTCTTACGCCTTGATCAGCGTCGATCCCAGGGCAGGCGAAGCCTGGTTCAAGCTGTACGGGGAGCAGAAGCTGGAGCCGCCGCCCTCATTACGAGATGCCGAAACCATCCCACTGAACCACTCGGTTGCCAAGATCCGGCTGTTCTAGCCATCGTTTCCCTCGCCCGCCGACTGACAGGCGCGGGAAGCGAGATTGGATCCAAGCGCCGCGCCCGCAAGAGCGACCCCGCCGACCAGGTTTAAGCGGAGCGCATCGACAAACCCCGGGATGCAGAAACTCGGCCAGCCCTGCGGGTTTGCTTCCCTGTCTACGCCGGGGCCTACGCCTTCGGCAAGTCCCGCCAGGAACGCTACCTCGACGAGCACGGCCGCATGAAAAAGCGCCTGCGCCGCCTGCCGCGGGCGGAATGGCGCGTGCTGCTGCCGGGCCATCACCGCGGCTATATAGACTGGGAGACGTTCGAGGCCAACCGGGCGCGCATCGGGGCCAACCGCCGGCCGCGCCCGCACAGTGCCGGGGGAGCCGTGAGAGAAGGATCCGCCTTGCTGCAGGGACTCGCCATCTGCGGGAACTGCGGGCGTCCCCTGCGCACCCACTACCTCGGACGACTCTCCTCGCCGAACTACCACTGCCCCGGCCAGAACATCGTGGAAGGCTGGGCCACCTACTGCCTGCAAATCGGCGGCACGCAAGTCGACCAAGCCGTGGCCGCCAGCGTGCTGGAGGCTGTCCGCGCTGGCGGGGCCGAGGCCGCCTTGCGGGCCATCGAGCAGGTGGAGGGTGACCGCGACGCCGTCCTGGCGCAGCGGCGCCTGGCGGTCGAGCGGGCCGCCTACGAGGCGACCAGGGCGGAGCGCGCCTACCGGGCGGTGGACCCGGAGAACCGCCGCGTGGCCCGCGGTCTGGAGCGCGAGTGGGAGCAGCGCTTGGAGGAGCTGGAGCGGGAGCGGTCCGAGCTGGCATTGGGCGAGCGGGAGCGTCCGCGGGAGCTGAGCGCGCAGCAGCGGGAGGCGCTGCTGGCGCTGGGCGAGGACCTGCCCCGGGCCTGGGACGCCCCGACGACAACCGCGCGGGACCGCAAGGAACTGCTGCGGGCGGTGCTGGAGGAAGTGGTCTTGCATGCGCCCCGCAACGAGCCGCGCGCCCGGATCCGGCTGGTGTGGCGCGGCGGGCTCTCGACCGAACTCGCCATCGAGCGTCCGCGCAACCGGCAGGCAACCGTTCGCACCGACGAGGACACGATCGAGCTGCTGCGCCGGCTGGCAGCGCATTACCCCGACGCGGTCATTGCCGGAATTCTCAATCGCCAGGGCCGCAGGACCGCCCGCGGGTTGCGGTTCACCCAGTCCCGCGTTTCGAGCTTGCGCACGCACCGGAAGATCCCTTGCTTCCGGCCGCCGGAACGGCCTCCGGGCGGCGAGGTCGTCAGCGTCCGGCAAGCCGCCAAGGCGCTGGGCGTGGCCACGTCAACGATCCACCGCATGCTGAACGACGGGTTTCTGTCCGGCGAGCAGATCACGCCGGGAGCTCCCTGGCAAATTCGTCTCACCGAGGAATTGCGCAGCCACTTCGTGGAGGAGGCGCCCGCGGGCTACGTGGCGATGCAAGTCGCCACGGCCCGGCTGGGCGTGTCCCGGCAGACGGTGCTGGAATGGATCAAGCGCGGCAAGCTGGATGCGGTGACAATTCGTCGGGGACGCCGTGGCGGATTGCGGATCAAGCTCCCCGCCGATGACCTCCCGAGCCTGTTCGAGCCGCCCGCATGGCCTGAAGAGCCGAGTTGCAATGAGTCAAGTCCGACGAGCCCGCTACCGGCCGATCACCATAATCATGCCTCAAAGCACTGAAACGGAACGGGTTATGACTCAACAAGGACATGCTCGCACAACTCGCATCAATCGGAGAGCAGTATGAAGACAACTCCAAGAATTTCTCCAAGTCAAGATCTACCACCCATCGCCGGCCCGCTGCCATCTGCTGCTGGGCCGCCTTGACCGCCTGATGCGCCGAACGCCTCGGGCGAAACCCGTAGCTGTGTTCGGAAAACGTCCGGTCCCAGTGCTCCTGCAGGACCTGGGCCACCAACTGCTGGACGAATCGATCCAGCACCGTCGGTATGCCCAGCTTGCGCCTGCCCCCGCCCGGCTTCGGGATGTACACCCGTCTCACCGGCTGCGGTCGGTAGGTCCCGCTCAGCAGCTGTTCCCGGATGGCCGGCCAGTGCTCGCGCAGGTGCCCGGGCAGATCGTCGACGGTCATCCCGTCCACCCCCGGACTCCCCCGGTTTCCCCGGACTCGTGCCAGTGCCCGCTTGCAGTTGTCCCGCTCGCAGGCTCGCTCCATCCACTGTTCGTCTCTAGCCGGGCTTTCGTCCCGACGCCTCGCCGCGCTCGGTTCGGTCCCTTCCCCGGCCACTTCCGGGGCTTCACCCCTTCCATCGACCGGGAAGGCCAGCACTAGCTGGATGTTCTGCCGCTTTCCGCTCACGAGAAACGCCGTCCTACTTGCCTCTCCGTTCGTTCAGGCCTTCGGCCCTTGCGGGCCTACTATGCCGTCTGCTGACTTCTGCCGTCCGGTCAGGTCGGATTACTCCTCCCTCAGTCCGGAATCCCGGACGGACGGCAGACCTCCCGAGGTAAGTTCGACAGCCTTCAGCGCACAACCGCCGGATTTACAACCAGCGCCCTTGATGGATCTGGACTTCGTCGTCAGTAGCCGACTCGTCCGACGCCGTATGCCTCGTATCCGGTTCTTGTCCATCGGCTCGCGCCTTTGTTCCACGCTTCCTTCAGACCCCGCCTCGCGACGACGCCCTTGCGCTTCGCTAGGACTTCACCTCCATCAGGTTGTCCAAGGGACTTTCACCCTCAAGCTGCCGAACATGCTCGGCACACCACCGAATCGGGATAGGGGGAAGCCTCACGGCTCCACCCCTCCCACACCACCGTACATACGGGTCCGTATACGGCGGTTCGAACGGTGATGCTACTTCCGGATCTGGAGTCGCGGCAGGCCGAGCGAGGCGAAGTAGGCGTTAGGCAGTGCATAAGAAAGAGCGGGGCTTGCGGCCAAGCGCCAAGGGCCGTGGGCGCTGCCAGCAGTTCGAGCCGCCAGCCCTACACGCACATCCCTGCGACGCAGTTCCACGTATCTCCGCCTCCCACGTTTCCACTGTTTCCAGATCGCCGACCGCAACCTTCGCCGGGTCCACCCCTCTAAGCTTGCCAGCACGTATGGCGTTTCGCACTTCCCGAAATAGCCGAGCCATCCCCGCCAATAGCGGGCTATGTCCTCGACCATCCGTTCGTGGCTCACGCCCCGAGTCCGTCGCGTCAGCTCGCGCACCCGCCGCCGAAACCGCTGCACCGCTTGCGGTGCAATCCGCCGCTTCGGTTGTGGGTCCGATGACAGGCTGAAGCCCAGGAACTTCCGCTCCCATGGCCGCGCCACCGCGCTCTTGCTCTGGTTCACCCGCAAGCGGAGCGTCCCGGTGATGAAACGCGTCACGCTTTCCATCACGCGTTCCCCGGCCCGGCGACTGCCCACATAAATGTTGCAGTCGTCCGCGTACCGTGCGAACCGCAGCCCGCGTCGCTCCAGCTCCCGGTCCAGCTCGTCGAGCACGATGTTCGACAACAAGGGTGAGAGCGGGCCCCCTTGCGGGGTCCCCTCGTCCACCGGGCTCACCAGCCCGTCCTCCATCACACCGGCCGTCAGGAATGCCCGGACCAGCTTCAGCATCCGCTTGTCACTGATCCGTCGGGCCATCCGGGCCATCAAACGGTCGTGGTTCACTCGATCGAAGAATTTCTCCAAATCAAGATCTATCACCCATCGCCGACCCGCAGCCATCTGCCGCTGGGCCGCCTCGACCGCCTGATGCGCCGAACGCCCCGGGCGAAACCCGTAGCTGTGTTCGGAGAACGTCCGGTCCCAGTGCTCCTGCAGGACCTGGGCCACCAACTGCTGGACGAATCGATCCAGCACCGTCGGTATGCCCAGCTTGCGCCTGCCTCCGCCCGGCTTCGGGATGTACACCCGTCTCACCGGCTGCGGTCGGTAGGTCCCGCTCAGCAGCTGTTCCCGGATGGCCGGCCAGTGCTCGCGCAGGTGCCCGGGCAGATCGTCGACGGTCATCCCGTCCACCCCCGGACTCCCCCGGTTTCCCCGGACTCGTGCCAGCGCCCGCTTGCAGTTGCTCCGCTCGCAGGCTCGCTCCATCCACTGTTCGTCTGTAGTCGGGCTTTCGTCTCGTCGTCCCGCCGTGTGCGGTTCGGTCCCTTCCCCTGTCGCTTCCGGGGCTTCACCCCCTCCGTCGACCGGGAAGGCCAGCACTAGCTGGATGTTCTGCCGCATTCCACTCACGAGAAACGCCGTTCTACTTGCCCCTCCGTCCGTTCAGGCCTTCGCCCCTTGCGGGGCTACTATGCCGTCTGCTGACTTCTGCCGTCCGGTCAGGTCGGATTACTCCTCCCCCAGTCCGGAATTCCGGACGGACGACAGATCTCCCGAGGTAAGCTCGACAGCCTTCAGCGCACAACCGCCGGATTTACAGCCGGTGTCCTTGATGGATCTGGACTTCGTCGTCATTCGCCGACTCGTCCGACGCCGTCTGCCTCGTATCCGGTTCTTGTCCATCGGCTCGCGCCTTTGTTCCACGCTTCCTTCAGACCCCGCCTCGCGACGACGCCCTTGCGCTTCGCTAGGACTTCACCTCCATCAGGTTGTCCAAGGGACTTCCACCCTCAAGCTGCCGAACATGCTCGGCAATCGGGATAGGGGGAAGCCTCGCGGCTCCACCCCTCCCACACCACCGTACATACGGGTCCGTATACGGCGGTTCGACCGGTTAAGCTATATCCGAACATGGAGTCTCGGCAGCCCCAGCGCAGCGAAGTAGGCGTTCGGGAGGGCGCGGTGGAGAGCGGGGCTATTGGCCATGTGCCAGGGGCCGTGGGCGCTACCAGCCGTGTGTGCGGCGAGTTCCACGCCCACGCCCAAGCGGCGTAGCTCGGCGTACCTCCGTCTCCCTCGTTTCCATTGCTTCCAGATCGCCGACCGCAGCCGTCGCCGGGTCCATCGTTCCAACTTCGCCAGCACGAATGGCGTTTCGCACTTCCCGAAATAGCCGAGCCATCCCCGCCAATAGCGGGCCAGATCCTCAACCATCCGCTCGTGACTCACGCCCCGCGTCCGTCGCGTCAGTTTCCGCACCCGCCGCCGGAACCGCTGCACCGTCTGCGGTGCGAGCCGCCGCTTCGGCTGGCGGTGTGCCGTGAAGCTGAAGCCGAGGAACTTCCGCTCCCATGGCCGCGCCACCGCGCTCTTGCCCTGGTTCACCCGCAAGCGGAGCTTTCCGGTGATGAATCGCGTCACGCTTTCCATCACTCGTTCCCCGGCGCGGCGACTGCTGACGTAGATATTGCAGTCATCCGCATACCGTGCGAACCGCAGCCCGCGTCGCTCCAACTCCCGGTCCAGTTCATCGAGCACGATGTTCGACAGCAAAGGGGAGAGCGGACCCCCTTGCGGGGTCCCCTCGTCCACCGTGCTCACCAGCCCGTCCTCCATCACACCGGCCGTCAGGAATGCCCGGATCAGCTTCAGCATCCGCTTGTCACCGATCCGTCGGGCCATCCGGGCCATCAAACGGTCGTGGTTCACTCGATCGAAGAATTTCTCCAAATCAAGATCTACCACCCATCGCCGGCCCGCAGCCATCTGCTGCTGCGCCGCCTTGACCGCCTGATACGCCGAACGCCTCGGGCGAAACCCGTAGCTGTGTTCGGAAAACGTCCGGTCCCAGTGCTCCTGCAGGACCTGGGCCACCAACTGCTGGACGAATCGATCCAGCACCGTCGGTATGCCCAGCTTGCGCCTGCCCCCGCCCGGCTTCGGGATGTACACCCGTCTCACCGGCTGCGGTCGGTAGGTCCCGCTCAGCAGCTGTTCCCGGATGGCCGGCCAGTGCTCGCGCAGGTGCCCGGGCAGATCGTCGACGGTCATCCCGTCCACCCCCGGACTCCCCCGGTTTCCCCGGACTCGTGCCAGTGCCCGCTTGCAGTTGTCCCGCTCGCAGGCTCGCTCCATCCACTGTTCGTCTCTAGCCGGGCTTTCGTCCCGACGCCTCGCCGCGCGCGGTTCGGTCCCTTCCCCGGCCACTTCCGGGGCTTCACCCCTTCCATCGACCGGGAAGGCCAGCACTAGCTGGATGTTCTGCCGCTTTCCGCTCACGAGAAACGCCGTCCTACTTGCCTCTCCGTTCGTTCAGGCCTTCGTCCTTGCCGGGACTACTATGCCGTCTGCTGACTTCTGCCGCCCGATCAGGTCGGATTGCTCCTTCCTCAGTCCAGAGTTCCGGACGGACGACAGATCTCCCGAGGTAAGCTCGTTCGCCTTCAGCGCACAACCGCCGGATTTACAACCAGCGCCCTTGATGGATCTGGACTTCGTCGTCAGTAGCCGACTCGTCCGACGCCGTATGCCTCGTATCCGGTTCTTGTCCATCGGCTCGCGCTTTTGTTCCACGCTTCCTTCAGACCCCGCCTCGCGACGACGCCCTTGCGCTTCACTAGGACTTCACCTCCATCAGGCTGTCCAAGGGACTTTCACCCTCAAGCTAACGGGCATGCTCGGCACAATCGGGATAGGGGGAAGCCTCGCGACTCCACCCCTCCCACACCACCGTACATACGGGTCCGTATACGGCGGTTCGACCGGTTAAGCTATCTCTAGCCGGGCTTTCGTCCCGTCGTCCCGCCGCGCTCGGTTCGGTCCCTTCCCCTGCCACTTCCGGGGCTTCACCCCCTCCGTCAACCGGGAAGGCCAGCACTAGCTGGATGTTCTGCCGCATTCCGCTCACGAGAAACGCCGTTCTACTTGCCACTCCGTTCGTTCAGGCCTTCGTCCTTGCCGGGACTACTATGCCGTCTGCTGACTTCTGCCGCCCGATCAGGTCGGATTGCTCCTCCCTCAGTCCGGCATTCCGGACGGACGGCAGATCTCCCGAGGTAAGTTCGACAGCCTTCAGCGCACAACCGCCGGATTTACAACCAGCACCCTTGATGGATCTGGACTTCGTCGTCATGGGCCGACTCGTCCGGCGCCGTATGCCTCGTATCCGGTTCTTGTTCATCGGCTCGCGCCTTTGCTCCACGCTTCCTTCAGACCCCGCCTCACGACGACGCCCTTGCGCTTCACTAGGACTTCACCTCCATCAGGCTGTCCAAGGGACTTTCACCCTCAAGCTGGCGAACATGCTCGGCACAATCGGGATAGGGGGAAGCCTCGCGACTCCACCCCTCCCACACCACCGTACATACGGGTCCGTATACGGCGGTTCGACCGGTTAAGCTATCTCTAGCCGGGCTTTCGTCCCGTCGTCCCGCCGCGCTCGGTTCGGTCCCTTCCCCTGCCACTTCCGGGGCTTCACCCCCTCCGTCAACCGGGAAGGCCAGCACTAGCTGGATGTTCTGCCGCATTCCGCTCACGAGAAACGCCGTTCTACTTGCCACTCCGTTCGTTCAGGCCTTCGTCCTTGCCGGGACTACTATGCCGTCTGCTGACTTCTGCCGCCCGATCAGGTCGGATTGCTCCTCCCTCAGTCCGGCATTCCGGACGGACGGCAGATCTCCCGAGGTAAGTTCGACAGCCTTCAGCGCACAACCGCCGGATTTACAACCAGCACCCTTGATGGATCTGGACTTCGTCGTCATGGGCCGACTCGTCCGGCGCCGTATGCCTCGTATCCGGTTCTTGTTCATCGGCTCGCGCCTTTGCTCCACGCTTCCTTCAGACCCCGCCTCACGACGACGCCCTTGCGCTTCACTAGGACTTCACCTCCATCAGGCTGTCCAAGGGACTTTCACCCTCAAGCTGGCGAACATGCTCGGCACACCCCGAAAAAAGGGGGGGGGCGAATCCGCCCCCCCCTGCAACCCCGCGCCGTCACCGGCGCGGGACCGGACCGAGTCGAGAGTCAGCTGCTATGGGCCCTCGATGTCCGCACCGTAAGCGCCATCGAGATGGCCCGTGACCGTCCAGGTACCCAAGACTCCGAGCGGCCCCTCAATGCTGTCGCCAACAAAGCTGCCATTGAGGGTGGCATCGATGGTCGTTCGTATCCGGTACCCTGACGTTCTCGTGCCGCAGACGCGCGTCCAAGGCGATGTCACTTGTGAATCCCACCAAGTCATCGTCGGCACCTCTCTTCACATTAACCGTTGATTGGAAAATAACACTTGCAACAGCGTTGTCAACATTCATGTACGCACCTTCGTCACCCTCCAAAC
>CBDCFO010000008.1:0-3449295 GCA_965216215.1 Bryobacterales bacterium
CCTAGCCGACGAGATCGACCGCTGGATTCACTCCGACTCGCTTGGATACTTTGGGCGGGAGGTCTTGGATACCCTCGCCTACGACTTCCAAATAGCCACGGATTCACCGCTAGAGCCGATCGCCCGCTTCTATCGCGGACGCATGCTGACCTGGGTCGTACTCGAGCACGGCGGCGTCAACAAAGACCCGGCTAAGCGCCGCCGGTACTTCGACAAAGCGCGAGCGGATCTCGAGGGCCACGGTCGAGGCCTTTCCCCAGAACCCCATAGCGCGGATGTATCTGGGCGAACCCATCCCTCCCCGAAAACAGTACCCAGCCGCACGGGACGCGCCCGATTGGGCTGTCTATCAACGCGAGTCATTGGAGCGGATCGTCGATATCGCCGAGTGGTGGATCGAGAACCGCTCGCAGCCGAACGGCGCGTACGGCGGCGGCTGGGGGGATGACTGCGAGATGTGGAGGTGGCAGGTTCCGGCTCTAATCCCGTTCGAAGACCCCAAGCTCGCCGCCGCCCAGGCGCGTTTCTCCGAAGCGCTCCTGGCGCAGCCGCACATGAAGGGCGGTTACACCTCGCGGATGTCCGATGTCGAGCACACGGCCGAGGACACGGCCGACGTGCTGACTCCGATGATGCATCTCGAGCCCCGCAATGACCTGTGGATCCAGCGAGCGCTTCGGATCGTCGAGTTGATGGAGACGAAGTGGACCGGTGTCAATCAGCGTGGCTTCTTTCAGTTCAAGAGCACCTACTTCAATGTGGATGGCGTGGACGACAATCCGGCGCGCGCGTGCGACACGGTCTACCACCCGCGCACCATTCAGCCTGCCCTGCTCTACTGGCAACGTACCGGCGACGCGAGAATCGAAGAGCTCGTCACGCGCTGGATGGCAACGTGGATTGACGCCACGGCCCGCAGCGAAAGCGGCAAGCCAGCAGGAATCATGCCAAGCGCAATCCACTGGCCGGACGGCCGCGTTGGCGGGGTGACGGACCAATGGTGGAATCCCGGGAATCATCATCAGGAGTCGCTCTATCTCTGGCCCAGTGCGCTACGGCAAGAGATGATACCCAATACCCTGTTGCTCTCCTATCACGTGACGGGCGATGAATCGTATCTGGAGCCGTTGCGCTCGATGGCGGAGATCCGTATGCGACATCTTGAGAACCCGCCCAAGGTCGATCCGACGCCCGGATCCGAAGCTTGGTGCGCGCGACAAATGGACTGGCTGACCGGCACCTTGGCGAAGCTCCGCATGCTGACAGGAGACCGCGAGTTCGATGGGTTCTTCGAGCGGGAACAAGATCCGTACATGAGTTTTCGGCTCCGCGGTGATCGGTCCGCGCTGACCTCGGAGTTACGCAACCTCGCCCGCTTGCTTCGCCCCAACTTCGAAGGCTTCACCAGCGAAGTGCGATATACCGATCGGGTGTTGAGCTTCCCGGCGATCTTCCTCGAAGACTTCATGTTCGAGCAGTCGGTCGGGAACTTCGCACTGGCCGACCTCGGACTGCTTTATTCCACCGCGACCGGCGACCCGGGGGGTGTTGGCTACTTTCCGCTGAACGCCGTCCGGTGGCTGACCCCGCCACGCGAGATCGCCGCGCTTGTGACCGACTCGGGGACGAGAGGCTTGCGAGCGGAACTGTTCCACTTCGGCAAACAGGATCGGTCGTTGGCCGCGGAGTTCTACTTGCTCGAGCCCGGCCGCTACACGCTGATCGTCGAAGACGCCGGGCGCGAACTGCTGCAAGGTGAGTTCGTCAGCGACGGCAAGCATGCACGGGCGAGCTTCCAGTTGCCCCCGCAACGGCTTTGTGTTGTCCGCGTCGAGGCTGTCGGGCGCCAGCCTTGAGTCGTGCCTGAGAGACCGTAGAACCCGGTCCAGTCGACCACTAGCACGAATGGCCGCGAGATTCGCTCATGAGGTCATGTCTCATCTGAGCTGCCAGCCTGTCCAACCGTTGACCGATGCAGCAAACGACCGCCACGCCAGACCAGACCGCCGGTTTCCGCTTGACCCATATTCGGGAACCCGCATTCAAGAGCGCTTCCAAGAGAACGTCCTCCGTGCCGCAACCTGGGCCAAAGCGGGATGGTGGACATCACGGGTGCTAAGTGCTTGTGCTCTCAGTCTGTCCTCCCGGGAACTGCATCAGTTGATGTCAAGAACAAGCTGTCGACTAACGAGCTTGACAGCCAATCAAGACAGTGGTCTGTTCCTGATGCAATTGTGCCCTGAAGGCTTCTCCCGGAGTGCTGGTAGCCAGGTCCGATCCGGCTAGTTAGGCGCGGGGGATCAGTTGTTCTCCTTGGGTTTGGCTTGTTCCGACTGCATTTTCATTGCCTCTTGCTGACGCTCCATCCTGCCCCTGGCCTGCCGGGCATAGATTTCCGCCATCATCTCGTCGGCTGTTTGGACCTTGCCTCCCACGTGGGCCGCAACGTCATTCAGAATCTTGGGAGCGTCGACCACGCCTGCCTGCACAATCGCGTGGTTGTTTGTCACCTCCCGGCCTTTGCCCACTAGGACTGTCATCGCGACGCTCTTGTTCAGCCCGTAGGCACCCGGCCCCTCGACCCCTTCCACGGAAACGCCGACCGGAATCTTGATGTCCAGGGATTTGACCACGGCCTGCATCCTCCGCTCGGCGAAGATCTTGTCGTCGTGCAAGAAGACGATCAGCGACTTCAATCCCGCCTCGGAGCGGTCTTGGGCGAACCGCTCTAAGGGTCGCAGCAACGCGGCGACGTTGCGGTCGAGCTGATGCAGGAAGATCAGCATATTCGGATCATCCCCCCAACGAGAGATGTAGTCGACTTCCGTTCCGCCCTCGGGCCCATTGACGACCAATACGGAGAAGGGCTCGATTGGCTCGCCGGCCTGAGGCCCCGAGTATACGACCCCTTGGGCCGGAAGGAGCGTGGCCGCTCCCAGGAGAACCGCGCACAGTGTTCCGGCGCGCACCTGTCCAAATGAGCGTTCTTGCATGAGATCACCTGTTGAAGACAAATTGTCGTGTGTTGAGCAGAGCCCACACCAGATCCTCGTAAACCGCCCGGGCTCCCTGAGAGCGGTTCACCTCGGAGAGCCAGTACTCTCGCTCTTCGTCTGTCGGAGGACGGCTCAGGGCCGCGTAGTAAAACTCCTCGGCGATCGCCGACGGCGACGCGTTGCTGGCGAGAAGCCGGTCCAACCTGCCCCCGGGCGCGCTGACCTTGGAGTTCAGCGCCGGGCCGTTGATCAGATGCAATGCTTGGCGCACTCCACCCGCAGCCGAGTTGGCTTCGTCGCACGAGCCCTGCCGGCGGCAACGACCGCAGACATCGAGCAGATAGGATTCCACGCTCGCATCGGCGACCTCGATTGCGCGGGTCGTCGGAGGCAGCTCGGCGAAAGCTTCGTTCACCCCCGTCACTTGAGATAGCGCGTCGACGAAAGCGTAGGCGTCGAGCGCCCCCGCCAAGGCCCGGGAGTAGAACCGATCGTCTCGCTGATTGTTGCCGCTGGCCGTCGCGCTCCGCTGATAGGCTTCACTCCGAACAATCTCTCGGATCAGAGCCTTGACCGAGTAAGGCCTGTTCTGGTCACCCTCCGCCCCCTTGAAGAACGCTTCAAGCGCATTCAGCAACTCCGGGTTTGTCGGCGGATTGCTGGCGCTCAGGAAATCGACCGGCTCGACGATACCGCGCCCGATCATGCGGGCCCAGATTCGGTTGGCCATCGACCGGGCGAAATAGCGGTTCTCGGGCGAGGCCATCCAGCGTGCAAGAGCCGTCCTTCGGTCCGCGTGGCCATCCAGTTCCGCCAGCTTTCCGTCCGGAAATCCTGGGGTGACGGTTTCGCCAGTCTTGGGGTGCTCGATCTCTCCGTGATCGGCCAAGGTGATGCCCTTCTCCGTCTTGTTGACCCGCACGAAGAACGCGGCCATCTGGTGATACTGGGTTTGCGTCCAGCTGTCGAACGGGTGATTATGGCACTGGGCGCAACGGGAGCGGGAGCCCATCAGGGCTTCGGTAGTCAGCTCCATCTGCAGCTTCGGATCGGTCTCCCTCCGCAGGAAATTGGCAGCGGCGACCTCGGTTCCGTCGCCCTCGGCCGTCAGGATCTCCCGGACCATCGTGCCCAGGGAGCTGTCGCGCTCGAGCCCCTCCCGGATCCAGTTCGCGAAGACCGCCAGGTTTTCCACCCCGATGGTGCGTCCGTTGACGCGCAACACGTCGAGCAGCCACAGCGACCAGTACCGGCCGAACTCCGGCCGTGCCAGCAGTTCCTCGATCAGCCGCCTCCGCTTGTCACTCCGGTCGTCGGCCAGAAAGGCCCGGGCCTCGGCGGCAGCGGGGAGCGTGCCGATGATATCCAGATAGGCCCGCCGAGCGAACTCGGCCTCCGTGCAGATCGCCGAGGGCTCGATCCCGAGCCGGACCAGGTTCCGTCCGACCAGCTCGTCAATGAACGAGGACTGCCCCGCAACCCGGCGGGCGATAATCTCTCGATCGCCGCCGAAGGGCATCCCAACACGCGCGTTCGCGAACAGACCCATGTAGCGGGCGCTGAGGCTGGTCTCGCCCACGGCGTTGACCGTGAACTTCCCCTCTTGATCCACCGATGCAATCGAGTCGTCGTTCGACATGTAGAGGGCGTACGCCGTGATGTCCTCGCGATTCCCGTCCGAGAAGCTCGCCAGCACCTGCAGCTGCCCCTCCGTGCCGGGCCGCTCCACGGTCCGGGAGGCGGGCACGACCTCGAGCTTCGTGATGTGCCTGGGGTTCACGGACCGGAACGGCGCTCCTCCTTCGATCCACGCCAGCAGGTCGCGATAGGTCTCCGAGTCCCGCGAGAAACGCATGCCCCCCTCGTGGACCACCTGGAACGTTGGCTTCTGCAGCACCAGGCTCTCGCTCGGGCGGACGAAATTCACTCGCCTGCCCCAGTACTGCCGGACAATCGACTCATAGTCCTGTTCCGGATCGTAGCCGAGCAGGGAGAGGTTGAATCCTCCCTTGCCGGCCGCCGCACCATGGCACCCACCCGAAAAACAGCCCGCCTTGACCATCTTGGGCTGCACCTGCGTCACGAAGTCGGGAGTTTCTTTGGACTCCTGGACAAACCCGCTCCGGGACTCCGAGAACGGGCCCTCATACGGCGTGCGGACAGCACTCTTCATCCTGTACCGGGGCCCGTGATCGGCAAGTTCCTTACCCGTGGGCACATGACCGCCCACCAGCTTGGCCGCCTCCGCGATGATCCTGGGGGCGTCGACCAGGCCCGGCTGCACCAACGTGATGTTGGCAACCACCCGCCGATCCTTGGCGATGATGGCGGTGATGGCCACCTGCCGGTTGAGCCCGTAGGCCCCCGGACCCTCCACACCGTCGATCGCCACGGCCGCCGGCACCTCCAAGGTCAGCGACTTCTTGACCTGGTGCATGCGCCGCTCGCCGGACACGCGGTCCGGCGCCAAGTAGACAAACAATGTCCTCAGGCCAACCGCGCTTCTCTCGGCCGCGTAGCGGTCGCACGGCCACAAGACCCCGTACACGTTTCTGTCGATGTGGTGCGCGAAAACGAGCAGGATCGGAGCGTTGCCGTACTCTGTGACGAAGTCGTGCACCCTTCCGGAATGCGGCCCGTTGACGGCTAAAGCTTCAAAGGCTGGAAGCGCTTCTCCCGGCTGCGGCCCTGAGTAGACAGTTTCCTCGGCCAATCCGGCACTTGCAAGAAGGCATGCAAGGAACAAGAACCGAGTTGCTCGCAGGGCACTCATCGGCGCACCCTCTTCAGTTGATAGCGGCCCTCGCTGTCCGCCCAAGCGAACCAGTTGGAATCCGCCGAGACGTCGACCGTCTGGACCCACGCGGTCTTGCGCGAGGGCATCGAAGCGATCTCCTCCACGATCTCGCCCGTGTCGGCCTCCGCCAGGAACACTCGCCCCCCGGCACTGCCCGTCAGCAGGCGATGCCCCTCAGCCTGGTAGGCCATGCCGAGCAAGCCCCTGCCGTAGCCCCGATTGATACGCTTCATGCGTCCAATAGCCGGATCCCATATCCGCACCGTGGCATCGAACGACGCAGTGTAGAGCGTCTGGCCGTCCGGGGCAAAGACTACCGCGTGCACGGCGCCATTATGATTTACCAGCGTCCGCAGCTCCTTCCAGCTCCCGGTGTCCCATAGGCGGATGGACCGGTCGGCGCCACCGCTCGCCAGGATACTGCCGTCGGGTGAGAATCCAACGCAAAGGACAGGAGCGGTATGGCCTTCCAGCTTGGCCAGCTCCGCCCCGGTTCGCGTGTCGAACACCGAGACATATCCCTCCGCAGCGGCCGCTGCCAGCCACCGGCCCTGCGGATCGAGATCCAATCCGTACACCAGGTCCTTGAAACCCGTCCAGCTGCGCTCCGCCTGAGTTCCCTCCCGTTTCCAGAACTCGACCCTGCCGGACTGCGCCGGCGCCCCCCCGCCGACGGCCAGCCATTCTCCATCCGCGCTCCAGTCGACCGCGAAGACCTGCTTGATTCCGGTTGCCAGCACTTCGTCGTGCCGCGGGGGCCCAACCAAACGCGTTAGCCGGACGGTCTCCCCGCCCGCCAGGGCCAGGACGTCGCCATCCGGGGAAAAGCGAACCTGAGTGATCGGGCCCGACAGCAAGGCCGGGGCGAGGCCCAAGGCCAAAAGCAGCGAGACGGGCTTCATGCTTCAGCCCGTCATCAGCTCCCGGATCACGCGCCCGCCATGAACCAGCTGAATCGGCCTGCCGTCGGAGGTCTCGAACGTCTGGTCCGGATTGACGCCGAGCAGGGTGTACAGCGTGCGCGCCAGGTCCTCGGGCGAGACGGGATTCTCGGCCGGCAGTTCGCCGCGCGCGTCCGTCCTCCCAATCACCTGGCCGCCCAGGACTCCTCCGCCGGCGAACAGCATCGAGTTGGCCCCGGGCCAGTGATCGCGCCCGCCGCGCGGGTTGATCTTGGGCGTCCGTCCGAACTCGCCCATCACGACGACCAAGGTCGTATCGAGAAGCCCGCGATCCTCCAAGTCCTCGAGCAGGGAGCTCAGCGCGGCGTCCAGCCCCGGAAGCTTGCCGGGGAACCCATAGGTCAGGTTGTAGTCGATCTTCAAGTGGGTGTCCCAGCCGACGTCGACCACAGTGACAAACTTCGCCCCTCCTTCGACCAGCCGCCGGGCCAACAGGCAGCTGTGCCCGATCTTGGATCCATACCGCCTCCGCGTCGCCTCGGATTCCTGGGACAGATCGAAGGCATTCTTGGCCGCGGGCGCTGTCACCAGGCGGTACGCCTGCTCGAAGTAGCTTCCGCGGTCGCGTGCCGCCGCACTCTCGTCTACCGAGCGCTGGAAGGAATCGAGCTTCTCCACCATGCTCCGCCGATGGCGCATCCGCTCTTCGCTCATTCCGACGGGGAAGTCCAGATCCCGCACCTTGACCGTGTGCCTGCGCAGGTCGTCTCCGACATTGAAGGGCCCGAAGGAGCCCGGCAAGTAGCCCGGCCCCATGTAGGGCCTCGCGTGGGGCGCCGCGATGTACGGAGGAATGGCTTCGCCGGCCCCCTTGAGCTTGCTGAGGACGGCGCCGTAGCCGGGGTACACCAACGCGGGCGTCGGCTTGTACCCCGTGTTCAAGTAGATCCCTGCCTGGTCGTGCTCCCCGATCGCGGACGTGACGGTCCGCACCACCGCGATCTTCTTCATGTGCCGTGCGATCTTCGGGAGATGCTCGCAGATGTGAATGCCCGGCACGGCCGTGGGGATCGGCTTGAAATTGCCGCGAATCTCGATCGGGGCATCCGGCTTCAGGTCGAACGTGTCCAGATGGCTGGGGCCGCCGTCAAGCCAGATCAAAATGCAGGACTTCGCTCCCGCCGCGCTAGCCCGAAGCTTCTGCCATTCCGGTAGCGTGATCCCTAGGAACGCCAGCGAGCCGACCTTCAACATGTCCCGGCGCCTGACACCGTCGCATCGTCTTGCTTGCATAGCTATACGGACTCCTTCTTGGTAATAGTACCCCGTAGGCTCTTGGAATTCAAGTGATCTTTGAGGCATCATTGCCCACTGTCTTCTCCGGGTGATCGATCGAACCCATTTGTCTTTACATGGGTTTACTCAAACTGGGGGAACTGCGTCACATCAATGGCCTTTCGATGGCTGGAACATTTTCAATGTGCGCTGATTGAAATGTAGCGCTCGGCGGCTGAATAGCTCGTTCCCTTGCTAGCTGCATATTCGTCGGCATTGCCCTGCAGCCAAATCATGGGACCCGCCCCTTGGAATGCCGTTTCCCGTGTCGTTGATGGTTCCGAAGGCGATTGCTGGCGGCCGGCTTTAGCGGGCCAGCTAGTCCGACATCGTCCACACAAGCTCCGCTGACGGCTCAGCCGACCAGAATCGCACCGCAAGACACCCCGTCACCTTCCAGAGCCCCTCCCCGAGCGTCCACAGCGACGGCGCCTTTACCCGAAAGCGCCCCCCCGCTCCCGTTGCAAGATTGCCTCCTTGGGCCTTACAAGAATTAGGTTTCGCGGACACGGTGCCCAGGCCTTTCCGCTTGCTCCCCGCCTGTCGCTCCGCTGCCTTACAGTGCTCGATGGCCTTGTCGGAATCCCGTTCAACCATGCCCTCCGAACATCTCGTTCTTGCGCAGCGAGATGTCCTTGCCGGCCGCGATCATTCGCCTGCTCGCACCAAATGGCAGAGATGATAGAAGCGCTGCGCCCGGACCTTGCCCCTTTCCCGCAACCCCTAGGAGCAATTTTCCGTTGCCGTCATCTGGATTGTGGGCGACTCACGGACTTCAACAGAACTAAGTGCTTGTCTTTTCAAGGGGGTTGGCCTGAGAGCCCATCATTCTTCGCCAAGCTTGGCTGTCGATCAATAGGCTTGACATCCAATCAATACGATGGTGTACTTCATCTGCAATACGGATTGGAAGGATCAGGGGGATTTTCATCAAACGGCACCGATAGCGCTGCACCGAACATCTATCCGCCGCCTTCAATTCGCATTGCAGGAGGAAGAAATGACAAAGAATCGTTGGTTCACACGAATCACAACGGTGGGTGGATGGCTCGTCCTTTGCAGTTCTTTGCTAGCCCAGAACGGTCGGGTAGTCGGCTCGGTGACTGACGAATCCGGGGCGGTCATTCCGGGCGCCCGGGTCACCGCCACCAACCAAGCAACCAATCTCGCCCGGGACTTCGAAACCGACGCCACCGGCAATTACGACATCCCGAGTTTGCAAGTCGGGTCGTATCTCGTGCGGGCTGAAGTCGACGGATTTCAGTCGGCGCAAACGGAAATCACCCTGGAGATCAGCCAGACCGTCCGACAGGATTTCCGGTTGGCTGTGGGCAGCATCGCCGAAACCGTCAATGTCTTGGCGGAGGCTCCGCTGCTGCAGACCAATGACCCCACAGTCTCGCAGGTCATCACGAATCGACAGATTGTGGAATTGCCCCTCAACGGTCGCAGCTTCACCGACCTCGCCTTGCTGGTCCCTGGCGTCACGCCACGCGGTCAGGGGCTCTCGATGTTTGGCGAGGCAGGTACCTTCTCGATCAACGGGGCCCGTCCCGGCGCGGAGAACTACATGATTGAAGGAGTCATGACGAAGGCATCGAACACTCTCCAGCCGCAGATGTCGCCGTCGATCGAAGCGATCCAGGAATTCTCCATCCAGACCAGCAGCTACGGGGCCGAGCACGGGCGCGGTTCCGCGGTGGTCAATGTCGTCACCAAGAGCGGAAACAACCAGTTCCGGGGCAACCTGTTCGAGTTCCTCCGGAATGACATTTTCGCCGCGAACACTTTCTTCCAGAACCAGTTGCCCGATCCGGAGTCAGCCGACTCGAACCTCAAGCGGAACCAGTTCGGAGGGACAATCGGCGGTCCGATCATCAAGAACAAGACCTTCTTTTTCGGGCATTACGAGGCCAACCGGCTACGGCAAGGGATAGAGAGACGAGACCGGTTTCCGACGGCGTTGGAGATGGAAGCCGACTTTTCCCAGTCGCCCGGCGTGCAACGAATCGTCGATCCAACCGCTGGCAACATGCAGTTCCCCAACAACATCGTCCCTCCCGGGCGCTGGCATTCGAGCTACAACTACTTCCGCGGATGGTGGCCCGTGGGGAACCCCGACGGCGCCCTGACCACGTCCGCTCCAAAGACCTCCCAGGACAGCGACCAAGTCGGCGTTCGGGTGGATCACCACTTCAGAGAAAGCGACCGGGTCTATTTTCGCTACTTCGGTCATCGTCGGGACCAGAGCAACCCGGGCCTGGGGTCGCAGCCCCACCTCCTGGCCGGCCAGGCGATTGACATCGGCAGCGCCCAGTACATCGGACATTGGACCCATACGTTTTCACCCACGCTGCTGCTCAGCGCGCAGTATTCCCGGGTTGACTACGAGACGTACTCAGTGGTCGGACAGCAGTGCTTCGCGGAGGACAATTGCACGAATCACGTTGTGGAGTCAGGAATCAAGGGGAGCGAGTTCGGCTCGCAGTTCTATCCAGGCACTCCGCAGATCCGGCTCATCGGGGGCAATTTCCTGCGGATGCAGGGCACGCGCGACCCCCTCGAGCTAACCTACCCGACAGACTCCTGGATCGCCAACCTGACCTGGATCAACGGCAATCACACGATCAAGGGAGGGATCGACTTCTACTCACAGGATATCCGGACCCGCCTCGCGCTCTTCGCGCGGGGCAACTACAACATGAATGGCACCCGCACGTCGTTCAGGCGGACGCCCTGGTCGGACTTCGTGATGGGCGAGATCACCAATGCCAACCAAGCGGTGCCCACCACGCTGACGGGCGTCGACTACCGGAACTTCCACTACTTCTTGCAGGACGACTGGAAGGTCCACCCGCGGCTGACGCTCAACCTCGGGATGCGCTATGAGTTGAACCTGTTCCCGACGGCCATCGCCGGCGGGGCCTCGGTCGACCCCGACACCGGCAGTTTGATCTTCGCGGATCTGAACGGCGACGGGGATCCGCGCACGGAGGCGACTAACGCGCCGGGGTTCGACTTCATTTACCCGCTGGTCAAGGATTGGCTGGTGCCGAGCGGGGATCTGGGCCTGGCCCCCTCCATGATCAACACCGACCGGACCAATTTCGGTCCGCGGATCGGATTGGCGTGGCGGCCGCCGGTGGACGGGCTGGTGATTCGCGCCGGCTACGGGTTGTATTACTTGACGACCGCGAACGGCAACCTTGCCGAGCTCATGCTTACCCAGCCGCCGTTCTCGATCCGGCGAACCGCTGGAGCTGGCCCGATCGACAGCGCCTTCCAGCCGTTGGAGACCCTGAAGGCGATCGGGCCTCGGGATTGGTTCGCGGTCGCCTTCGACCGGAACCAAGCCTGGCCCTACGAGCAGCAGATGAGCTTCATGATCCAGTACAGCCTGGCGAACAACCTGATCCTCGAGACCGGTTACGTCGGCAAGATGGGAACGCACTTGATCAGCCGCACCCGGGGATTCCCGACGCCGCCTGACCGTCCCCCGTTCGTGGGGCCCACCGTCGAGTTGCACAACGCGCACAGCACGTCCAACTACCATTCCTGGCAGACCCGGCTGGAGAAACGCTATTCGGCGGGCCTTGCCTTCTCGGCATCCTACGTCTGGTCTCGCGCATTTGACGTCTCCAGCGTCGACCGCGACATCGGAGGGCCCTTCCTAAAGTACGGCCCGGCGGACCACGACGTGCCGCAGCGTTTTGTGACCAGCGTCGTTTGGGACCTGCCGTTCGGCGCGAACCGCAAGTTCCTCGGCAAGCTGAAGGGACCGGCGAATGCGATCTTGGGGGGATGGCAGATTTCGTTCATCACGCAACTGCAGAGCGGCCCGCCCTACCATCCGATCTGGGGAGGCGGCAACACCGCCAATGCCCGCGTCCAGTATGCCAACCTCCCGGACCGGATCAGGCACGGCAACATAGACAACCCCACGCAGGCGAAATGGTTCGACAGCGAGGCGTTCGTCCCGCACCAAAAACCGCGTGATCCTGATTCGCCCAACTTTTACCTGCCGGACGAAGGCAACGTGGGCCGGAACATCCTGCGCGGAGACGGGATGCACAATTGGGACTTCGGGATCATGAAGAACTTCCACTTCCGAGAGCGCTATCGCGTGCAGTTCCGGGCGGAGCTCTTCAACGCGGCCAACCATGTAATGTTCAGCATCCCAGGAGTGCGAAGGGGCTCCTTCGGCAGTTCCCGCGGGAACAGCCCGACAATCCGAGGGAATCCGGATACGGACGCCCGCATTCTGGCGACGACCAGCATTCCGCGCCAGGTGCAGTTCGCGCTGAAATTGTTCTTCTAAGGCATTCCACCGTCGGCGCGGCGTTGGATCCGACCCCGCGCCGACGTGCGACCTACGCAGACGGTCGCGGGCGAATGGCCGCCCGCGCGGTGCGACCTGCCTGGCTCGGACTAGCCGAAGCGCCGCAGCAGTACGCGGCGTTCCGGCGTGGCGAGCCGCTTTGCGCGCAGCGTGAGCTGCCAGCCTCTTCCACCTCGGAGACGAAGTCGCCGAGCGCATGCAAATACGTCACAGCGTGGCTTGGGAGGCTTTGCAACAACTGCCGGGCGATTGCCCCAATCATGTGGGAGATCATCCAGGGTAGGTAAGGAATGCGGGCGTTCACCACGCCGTCCGTCGTCGAGAACGGCCAGCGCTTGCCGGTCCGGGAGTTGATTCTCTCGATGTCCTCGACCAAGACGCCCCGGCCCCCGCTAAGCCGGCACTTCAGACACGGCGAGCCGCGGCGCACCTGCCGCTCGCTCACTACCGTCCGCTCCGCGGCCTCGCACTCGAGGCATGTCGTTCGCAACAACCTGCCCTGCTCGACGATGCCCACACCAACCGCCTCCTTGGCGCACAGTGATGCTCTTGCCAGGCGCAATCCATCGCGGGCTTCCTACAAGAGGGAACATTTAGGAATCGCAGCGACCGGACGGCATATCCTTGGCAAGAATCCGCAAGAAGTTCCCCGTTACCACGATCCGGGTCCTTGGCAGATGGCGGACTTCAACAGTACTAAGGACACTCGCCAAAACAAATTATCCATTTAATGTCGTGGGGTGAGCGTGTAGTTCCACTCGCCGTGGAATTTGTCTCGCTTAATGGACAGAGCGTTTATTTGCTCCGGCGTCACCTTCCGGCCTGTCTCGTAGCTGCTCTCGTCGAGTTCGGAGCGAATCGCCAGCCCGCCTTTCGTCGATACGGATCCGATTAGGTTCACGACCACCTCGCGGCTGACCAGGGGCCGTCCCCGCCAGTTCTGCGTGATGTGACAGAACATGCGGTGCTCAATCTTGTTCCACTTGCTGGTCCCCGAAGGGAAGTGGCAGACCGAGATGCGCAGGCCCAGGGTGTCGGCCAGCCCTTGCAACTCCACTTCCCACAACCGGCTGCGACTGCTGTTGGAACCGCCTCCGTCCGCCGTGATCAGCAGGCGCTCACCCTCCGGATAGGCCGCCTGCCCCATCTCCCGCCACCAGCGCCGCAGCGTCTCGACCGCGAATTCCGCCGTGTCGTGGTCCACGCCCACGCTCACCCAGCCCGCATTCGCCGTCAGATCGTAGACCCCGTACGGGATCGCCTTGCCGAGCTCCTTGTCGGGGAAATCAGGCACATCCACTTCCTCCGGCTGCCCCTTCGGCCGCCACTCCCGGCCCCCGTTGCGGTAGGGCCCCAACAACTCCTTCTTCTTGGCATCCACCGAAACCACCGGCTGCCCCCCGGCCTGGAACTCCTGCACCCGCCGGCTGATGTAGTCGAACTGCGCGTCCCGGTCCGCATGCTGCTTGCCTTCCAGCGTCTTGCGGTTCGTCTGCAGACTGTAACCCAGCCCGTGCAACATCCGGTTCACCGTCCGCTCGCTCACCGCATGGCCCTCCGCCGTTAACTCCTGTGCCAGTCGCTCCGCACTGCGACAGGTCCAGCGCAACGGTCCCATCGGATCCCCGCGTGTCACCGGGTCCAACTTCCGCTCCAGTGCCACCGCCAGCCCGGGATCCTTCTCCGTTGCGGCCTTGCGCCCACCGCCCGTCCGGCGCAGCCGTGCGCCCGGTTCCCCCGGACCCGCCTCCAGTTCCTCCAGCCCGACCCGAATCGTGCTGCGGGACAGGCCGGTCGCCTCGGCGACCCGCGAAATCCCGCCCCGCCCCATCGCCCGGGCTTCCGCTGCAGCCCAGATGCGACGCGTCCGCTCATCCAGCAGGGGTCGCAGCGCTGCGAACCTCGCTGGCAGGCTCTCGGCCAAGGCAGCCACTAGGTCCAGCGTACCAGACCAACCACTAAATTGGATAAGTCATTTTGGCGCGAGTCCTAAGTACCTTTATTCCCGGGGTATTCGGCTTCAATCCCGGCAAACCCTGCCAAGCATGAATCCGTTGAAGAACAAACTTGACATCGAATCAATGCGATGTTGTACTTCATGTGCAATACGGATTGGTGCGATCAGGAGAAATTTCTTTCAACAGGGCGAATCCACTGTACTGAAGCTTCGGCTCACCATCCTGAATTCGTATTGCAGGAGGCAGAAATGACTAAGAGATTTTGGTTCACGCGAATCACAACGCTGGGTGGGTGGCTGGTCCTTTGCGCTTCTCTCCTCGCTCAAAATAGCCGGGTCGTCGGCACGGTCACTGACGAGTCAGGTGCGGTAGTCCCGGGCGCACGGGTAACTGCCACGAACCAGGCCACGAATCTCGAGAGAGACTTCGAGACCGACGCCACAGGCAACTACGACATTCCCAGCTTGCAGGTCGGCGCCTACACTGTCCGAGCCGAGGCCGACGGGTTCCAGGCCGCGCAGACGGAGATCACGCTGGAGGTCAACCAGACGGCGCGCCAGAATTTTCGGTTGCCGGTCGGAAGCATAGCGGAAACCGTCAGCGTCATAGCTCAAGCGCCGTTGCTGCAGGCCGACAGCAGCACAATTTCACAGGTCATCACGAATCGCCAGATCGTCGAGCTGCCCCTGAACGGGCGCAGCTTCACCTCCCTCGCACTACTGGTTCCCGGTGTAACGCCGCGCGGGTCGGGGCTGTCGATGTTCGGCGAAGCCGGCACCTTCTCGATCAACGGCGCCCGTCCGGGGACCGAGAACTACATGGTCGAGGGCGTCACGACGAACTCGTCCAACACCCGCCAGCCGCAGCTTTCGCCGTCGATCGAGGCGATCCAAGAGTTCTCGATCCAGACCAGTTCCTACACGGCGGAGTACGGACGCGGCTCGGCGGTGGTCAACGTCATCACCAAGAGCGGCAACAATCAGTTCCGAGGCAACCTTTACGAGTTCATCAGAAACGACGCCTTGGCGGCGAACAACTTCTTTCAGAACCAGTTGGCCAATCCCGGGGACGCCGACTCGAACGTAAAACGAAATCAATTCGGCGGGACAATCGGAGGTCCGATCATCAAGGACAAGACGTTCTTTTTCGCCAACTACGAAGGTAACCGCCTGAGACAAGGCGCAACAAGCACCTACCGCGTGCCGACAGCGCTCGAGATGCAGGCGGATTTTTCTCAATCGCCCGGAGTGCAGCAGATCATGGACCCGACCGCCGGCAACGTGCCGTTTCCCGACAAGGTGATTCCGGAAGACCGGTGGCATTCGAGCTACCGCTACTTTCGGGGCTGGTGGCCCAGCCCTAACGCTGCCGGCAATCTGCTGATCTCCGCTCCAAAGACATCGTCAGACGCCGACCAGGTTGGCGCGCGAGCCGATCACAACTTCAGCGACAACGATCGCGTCTACTTCCGCTACTTCTGGGCCCGGCGGGACCAAGGCAACCCTGGTGTCGGGACCAATCCCAATCACCTGGCCAACAACTCGATCACAATCGGCAGCGGACAGTACCTCGGCCACTGGACGCATACCTTCTCTCCCACGCTGCTGGTCAGCGCGCAGTACTCTCGATCCATTTTCGATTCGTCTGGAATCGTCGGGCCAAATTGCTTCTCGGAGGATGGCTGCACGAATCACATTGTCGAGTCTGGCATTCAAGGCGCCGACTTCACTTCGCAGTTCTACCCCGGAGCCCCGCAACTCAGTTTTGGAGGCAACTGGCTGCAGATGCAGGGCACGCGCGATCCGCTGCGGGTCACCTACCCTACGGACTCCTGGAAGGCCGATCTCACCTCGATCAAGGGCAAGCACACGATCAAGACCGGGGTCGACTTCTATATGCAGGATCTGGAGACGCGCCTGGCATTGTTTGCGCGGGGTGTCTATGTGATGAACGGCAGTCGCACCTCGGGCCGGCGAACGCCTTGGTCGGACTTCGTAATGGGCCAGGTCGGGGGAGGCCGGCGCGCGATTCCCACCACGCTGACCGGTATCGACTATCGCAATTTTCACTACTATGTGCAGGACGATTGGAAAGTCACGCCGCGGCTGACGGTCAACCTCGGGATGCGTTACGAGGTGAATCTGTTCCCGACGGCGATCGCCGGAGGGGCTTCGGTCAGCCCGGACAGCGGGGAGGTGATCTTCGCAGACCTGGACGGCGACGGCGATCCACGTTCCGAGGCGACCCACGCGCCGGGGTTCGACCTGCTGTTCCCCCTAGTCCAGGATTCGCTGGTCCCGAGCGGGAGGCTCGGCTTGTCGCCCTCGATGATCGACACCGATCGGAATAACTTCGCTCCGCGGATCGGAGTGGCGTGGCGGCCCGTTGGGGACAAGACTGTCGTTCGCGCCGGTTACGGGTTGTACTACTTGGTCATTAGAAACGGCAACATCGGCGAGCAGATGATCACCCAGCCGCCGTTTTCGATTCGGCAAAACGGCGGGCCGGGGTCGATTGACAGTACGTTTCCGGCGTTCGAGACGCTTACAGCGATCGCGCCCAATACTTGGAGCCCGGTTGCATTCGACCGCAACCAAGCGTGGCCCTATGAGCAGCAGATGAGCTTCACGATCCAACACAGTTTGGCGAACCGCCTGATCTTCGAGACCGGCTACGTCGGCAAGATGGGGACTCACTTGGTGAGCCGCGAGAGGATCACTTTGCCGGCTAACCGGCCATCATTCGTACCGGCAAATGTGGTGCTGCACGACGCGCACAGCACGTCGAACTACCATTCCTGGCAAAACCGTCTGGAAAAGCGCTATTCCGCGGGTCTGGCGTTCTCGGCGGCGTACACGTGGTCGCGGGCGTTCGACTATTCGAGCGAGGATCGTGACACCGGAGGAGGCTTCAATAAGTACGGCCCATCGGACTTCGATGTGCCGCACCGCTTCGTCGGAAGCGTCGTCTGGGACCTGCCATTCGGTTCGAATCGCAAATTCCTCAGCGGCCGGGACGGCCCTGCGGGAGCGATCGTGGGGGGCTGGCAGCTATCGATCATCTCGCAATACCAAAGTGGAGCGCCCTTCCACCCCTTCTGGGCGGGCGGCAATACCACGAATGCGAGAGTTCCGGTCGCCGCGCTCCCCGACCGCATCGGCAGCGGCGAAGTGGCGAACCCGACGCCGGAGATGTGGTTCGACAGCTCGGCGTTCATCGCGCACCAGAAGCCAGCCGACCCCAACGCGGCCAACAGATTCCTGCCGGACGAAGGCAATGTGGGCCGCAACATCCTGCGCTCGGACGGAATGGCCAATTGGGACATTGGGATCATGAAGAACTTCCATTTTGGCGAGCATTATCGCGTTCAGTTCCGAGCGGAACTGTTCAATGCGTTTAACCACGTGCAGTTCAGCGTCCCGGGGGTGAACGTGGCGACGTTCGGGAGATCTGCGGCGAACCGCAGCCCGCGGATCCGGGGGAACCCGGCCGTCGACGGGCGCGTGCTCGCGACGAACAGCATCCCGCGGCAGGTGCAGTTTGCGCTGAAGTTGTTCTTCTAGGGTCGTATGGCCCGCTATTGACCTGCCGCAGTGCAGGCGCAGGGGTGAGGCCATCGGCCACACATGATCACTCGCGGATGCCCAATCGCCGCGAGAGGAATTCCAGCGCGATCGGCTGAAATTCGGCCCCGGCAGTAGGCGAAATGATCACTTGGTGGTCAACCGACAGGCCTCTCAGCCGTTCCGCGAGTTGGAGCCCATAGGCCGGTGAATGAGCCCCCAGGTTATCTCCGGAAATGCGCGGATCGCTCGGCGAAGTCACGTCGGACGGTCCTTGGTGGACGATGAACACCGGTGGCGAATCCCGCGATGCGTGGGCAATCGGTGAGGCGTCTCGAATCAGCCGAGCCAGATCTTCGCCCGGGGATTCGAATTCATCGATCGTGCAGTCGAACAGAGCCGTAAAGGCGTCTCCGCGCGGGATGCGGGCGTTCGCAATTGAAAAATCCGACGGGCCCCAGAGGTCGACGATTGCCGCCACGTCGATATCGGGCTGAAAGCCGGCCCAGAGCGCGAGGTGGGCCCCGGCCGACCCCCCGAGCAAGGCGATCCTCGTGGGATCGATGTTCCATTCGTTCGCGCGATCGAGAACGTAGCGAATCGCGCCCAGCGCGTCCTCGCCCTGCGCCGGCCACGTGTCCTTGGGCGTAAGGCGATAATCCACCGAGATGAGAGAGATCCCCTTCTCGATCAGCATTCGCGGAAACCCGCCGTACTGATGGAGGACGCTCTTGACTCCCCTGCGCCAGCCTCCTCCGTGGAACTCGATCACGGCTGGACCGGGCTCGTCGCGCTGGATCAGGTAAGCGTCCAGGCGCTGCATGCCCGGGTCGTCCGCCCCGTATTCCAAGTCCTTCAGGAAACGGATCGACGGGCGGTTCGAAGTTGGCGGCTCGGCGTAGCCGTAGCGCCGCAGCAGGTTGCGCCGGTCGTGGGTCGTCAGTCGCTTGGCGAGCATCCGCCGACGTTCGTCCGCGCTCAGGTAGAGGCGGAAAACTGCTTCGTTGTTCGTCCGCGTGATCTCTGGAACCGCACCCCCCGGATCGATCACAACAGCTACGTCGTCCCCCTCGCGGAGCAGGTTGCGATGGCCCCACGAACCGACTGTGACGTCTTCGGCCTGCAACTCGTTGGGGGCGCCGATTCGACTGATCACTGCTTTCTCCAGCAGCGTCCGCTCGCCACCCACTTGGTGGTAGAAGGCGACCTCGACATTGCGCGCGTCTGCGCTGCCGATGTTGTGCAGGGTGGCTTCGATCTGGTCGGTTTCAACGTTCCATTGCAAATCGTGCCCCGAGAGCGCGAGGTCCGCCCTGGGCGGTGCCGGAGACGCGGGCTCGCCCAGCCTCTCGATCTCGATCGACACCTCCTCGCGAGGCGGGACCGCGAGCGTGACGGGCTGGCCGCGCTCCTCCAAGGTGAACTCCCGTGCCTCGATCTCCTTGCCTCCCGCCAGCGCTCGCAATCGGTACCGCCCGCCAGGCGCCAGCAGCCAGGGGCGCACTCCAATGCTCCGCGGGGTCTCCCAGAACGAGTAGTAGCTGAGGCGCAGACGCGAACTGCCGGCCTCCTCCACCACCGCGGCGAACTCGCCGAGCGTATTCAGATACGTTGCGGCATGGCTCGGGAATCCCTGGAACCCCTGCAGGACCGGAGCTCCGATCATGTAGGAGATCATCTGGGGCAAGTACGCGATGCGGTCAGTCATCACGCCGTCTGTCGTCGAGAACGGCCAGCGCACGCGCACGCGCGAGTTGATCCTCTCCAGGTCCTCGACCAAGACGGCCCGATCCCCGCCGAGCCGGTACTTCAGGTATGGCGAGCCGCGCCGGCGGATGAAGCGGTCGTAGCGTTCGTCGCCGGTCATCTGGCGAATCGCGAAGAACGAATCGGCAAAGTACGACGCACCGAGAATCTGGTTGTACGTCCAGGCGGGCGAGCCCGCGGCCGCGGCCGCGGCAGCTTCGTAGCTCCCTGACCCGCCATCGAATCCGTCCAGCAAATCCAGTGTCGCTTCGAACGGCGCCAGGTACTTGCGGTCGCCCGAAGCGCGATAGGCGCTGAGCAGCAAGTTCTGCAGATAGTGGTTGTACGCCGGCCAGCGCCCTCCGCCGCCCAGCCCCGGGCGGCCGAGCCAGTCCTCCGCGGGTCCTCCGATCTCGTCGTTGAATCCCAGCTGCGAGGGGATGATGCCCGCAGGCTTGCCCTTGTCCCGGCTCATGGCCGCTGCCAACCAGCTGTCTGCGTGCTCGAGGAGAAGTCTTGCCGCAACGGGGTTGCCGTTGTACCAATGCATCCAAGGAACGGGACCGAACGCGCGATAGCAGATCGCAGCCTCCACGTCGTCCTCGACGTGCGACGGCGACAGGTCCAGCGAGTAGCGCGCCGAGCCGAAATGGTGGCTCCGGAAGTGTCGCCGGCCGTTCTCGTTCACTCCGGTGAGAAAGTTGCGGAAGTGCAGGATCGTCCTGCGGTTCCAGTCGAGATAGCGCGGGTTTCCGTAGAACAACGCGGTCAAGTACGGGAAGGAGTTGCCCTGGTCCTCGGCAGCATGCTCGGCGTCAAAGAACGCGGCGGAAAAAGCCCGCCGCTGATCGATGTCTTCAGAAGCCCAGAGGCCCTCGGTGAAGCTCTCGACCATCCGTCCCAGCTTGGCCGAGGCATCCGGGCTGACCCACCAGGCCAAGGCGAAGAGCGGCATCACTTCGACGTCATCGTTCCAGCCGCCCCCGATCGAGCCGTTCTCCAGCTGGCGGTGGTCCGCCCACCACTCTCCGAAGCCGATTGCCTGCGCATAGGCGCGCCGCAAGACCTCGGCCCACTTGGGCGTTCCCGGAGGCGCCGGGTATTCATCAAGCGTCCAATCGGGCGGCGCCCATTCGTTGTGGAGATAGAGCCGAACGTACTTGTTCCGGGGGAACTTCGCTTCCACCCGCCGCATCAGCTCGAGCCCGTACTCCGGCTTGGGGGTGAAACTGAACGGGACCATGCCCTTGAACGCGCGGGCGCTATACAGCAGTCCCTTGTAGTGAAACGGATGGCTTTCCCCGAACTGGCGCCAGATCGAATGCGCCTTGTGGAGATTGCCGATCATGCGGAGCTCGGTGTTGCCCGTGCGGCGATCATGGAACAGCCGTACTGCCTCCCGGAACAGCTCCACCTCCTCGAGCAGTTCCGCGGCCTTGGCGTCCGCTGGGTCTGCCTCCAAGCGCTGCCCGAGAATCCCGGCGGAGCGCCGGATGGCGCGGGCCTCGGCTTCGCGATCAATAGACGGATGCCCCGCGATGGCGAGCCAGGCGTACGCGCGGTCTCTCGCATCCGGGATCGCGTCTGCTTCTTGCTGAACCCGTTCCAGGCGCTGCGCGTTGAATGCCTGGACCGTGCGGACAACCTCTGGCGGCGCATCCGGAGAGGCTTCCAGCCGCGCGTCTCGCCACGCGAGCGAAAGACCCTGCTGCGGGGCGATCTCGAGAGATATCAGCGAGCTTCGCGTGTAGGGGCCACCGAGCTCGAAGCGAGCTTCGCGACCTTGGGAACTGCGCAGCACCACAGGCTTCGCCTGGCCTTCCGGATCACCCGAGAAGCTCAGGACAAGCTTGCCGTCTTGCACGCTTGTCGTGAAACTGACCCGATAGACACCGCCGATCAATCGTTCATTGCGCCCGCCGCGGTCGGCGTAGTTGTAGGTGAAAACCGAGAGGTCGTCCGCGACGCGATCGCCGTTGGCGACAACGCGCAAGTGGTGCAGGGCCGTGCGATGTCCAACCGTGGCGACAACGTCGTAGGCGCCGTCCAGAAGATCCACTCGGAAACCGAAGGCCGTTCCGGCGACGTAGTCGCGCGTCCGGTCGTCCAGATCGACCATGCCGTCAATCACGCGCCAAGGCTGCATTCGATTCGTGTCGAACACGGTGTCGTTCTCGGTGATCGTCTCGGCTTCGCTCGGCTGCTCGGTGAATCCGTAGCCGAGGCTGGGCGCATAGACGCTGTCGCGCGTCACGCCGAGGTAGCCCTCCTGGACGTCCGAACCGGCGGGGCCAAAGTCAAACCGGTATCGGTCGTCAGCCGCCACCGGTCCAACGCCGACAAGAACAAGGAGCGTCACGCATTGAGAAAACTTCACTTGTCACCCCCAGTCATCGCGTGGCCGCGGCGCTTCAGCTGCCCGGCTACTGGTCACTCGCCGAAGCTCGCCGCCCTGCGCGGGCCGCCCCGGTATTCGTGCGACATCGCGGACGCCGCCGCGGCCTTGCCTGCGCCGATCATCCGGATGTAGCCGTCTCTCGATCCGAAGACCACGTCCGTGTAGCCGTCGTCGTTGATGTCGCCCACCGCGGGCGCGGCACTGACCTCGTCGCCGGTCGGGAATTTCCATAACACCTTCCCACGGCTGCTGATTGCATAGAGAAACGTTCCGCGCGTTCCCCCGATCAAATCGGTTTCGCCGTCCCCGTTGACGTCAGCGCCGACCAACGGTTGCGTGAAGAAGTCGCGGCGGCCACCAAGATCGAAGCTCCAAACGTCACGGCCCTGCGGATCAACCGCTGTCAGCAGATTGCGGTAGTAGATGACGATTTGGCGTTCCTCCCCCGAGAGCAACGATGTGATCTGCACCGGACCATGGAGGTCTTGACGCTCCCAAAGCAGCCGTCCGGCTGCATCCCACACCTTCAAGTGGCCCGCACCGCTCACGATCCGCGGAGGCCCGCCCTTGTTGAGAGGCCCCGCCGCTGGCCACATCTGCACCGGAGGGTGGCCCGGCACCGCGTCGCCCAGCTCGTTGTCTCGTCTCCAGACCAGTTTGCCGCTGGCATCAAGCAGGTAGGTGAAACCGTCGTCCGCGGCGAAGAGAACGGCCTTGCCCGGCTGAAGATCGACGATCGCAGGCGTCGTGAGCTGCAGGCCGCGATTCCGCTCCCCCGCAGTCGAATAGCTCCAGAGTTCCCCGCCGTTCCCGTCGAACGCCCTGAGCTCGCCCGTGTCGGAAGCAACCACGACATCAGGCGAGCCATCCCCTGTGAGGTCACCGGCGGCCGGCGCCTTCGGGTTGCGGTCGAAGGTTCGGATGCCCTCCCGCTTCCACAGGATCCTCCCATCGGTCGACACCGCGAGCAGCGCCTCGTTCGACGCGAAGACGATCCTGGGCTCGTCGCCGTCCAAGAACAGCGGGGAGGACAGGATCGTCTTTCCGGCACCCGCCGAGATTCGCCACAGTAGCTCGCCGCCGCTGCTCAGCGCGAATAGCTCCCCGCTGTAGGACCCGACCACCACCTCGCGCAAGCCGTCGCCGTCCAGGTCCGCCAACAGCGGCGAGCCGATCAGCCAGCCATCCTGCGCGAATCGCCACTGCAGCGCCGCTGCGCCCCAGCCGACCGGAGCGGACGGCTCGCTGCGGGCGTTCCCGGAAACTGCGACGACGCGATAGTACGTCCCGTACGACTCGGGAGCGGCGGTGAACAACGCCCCCGCCGTCGAGCCGATCCGGTTGGCGTCCACCGGATCGAAGTCCGGTTTCCGCGCTTCGAACACCTCGTAGCGTTCGACCGCGGGGATGGGCCGCCAAGCGAGGCGGACTCGGCCATTCTCCGGAACGAGCCGGACCTCCGGCGGCGGCGGACGATAGCGCACTGCGACTCCGGCGGTATCCGCCACGCTCGCCGTGCCCCGCGCGGCGACAGCCCGGAATCGGTTCTCGCCGGAGTTGAGCGCGACCTCCCAGCTCGTCCCGAGCCCCAGCGATTCCCCTTGATGGAACAGCTCGACTTGGTCCGCATTGGAGAATACTTCGATCCTCTGGGGCTCCCCGGGCGGCCAGAGATCCCGCTGGGCCCAGCGTTGGCCGGCGATCCGGACCATGAGCTCGTCGGTCCACTTGCTCTGGTAGAAATAGTAGGCGTCCTTCTTGCGATCGGCTAGGTCCAGCACGCCCTTCCACGTGTGGCGGCGGAATGCCTGGCCGCCGTCGATGTCGCGGAAACAGAAGATCAGACCGCCGCTCATCCACTCCCGCGCTTCGAGTTCCCGGTACCACCGCTTGTGGAACTCGGTGTGGTGCTCCTCGGAGTAGTCATTGCGCCGCGGCTGCGTCGTGTGGATCCCGGGATCCGACGCCGCCCCGTAGTTCGAAACCAGGATCGGCAGCGCGCGGCTATAGCGCTCCCGGATCAGGTCCCGGTAGCCGTCCATGTATGGTCCGATGTGCTCGAGGGTCCCTTCGTACCAGCCGGTGTAGTTGCCGTTTCCGGCGATGTCGACATCAATCAGACCGACAGTGCCCGGAGACCGCCAGCCGAGTTCGTTGCACTGCACCGGATGAATCGAGTCGTGCTCTCGCAGGGCTCGAGCCGTCTCCGAGTGAAACTCCGCGCGCCCCTCCCATGCGCCCTCGCCCACGACGTTCCAGGTCAGGAGTGACGCGTGGTTGTACTTCTGGCGCACATCGCGGCGCATGTTCTCCCAGAGCTGTTCCGTCTCCCCGTAGTCGTGCACGCGCGCCGTCACCAGGATGCCTGCCCGGTCGGAATGAGCGAAAAACGTGTCGTCCATTCCGGGCGTGGGCCGGATGAAGTTCACGCCCATGCCCTTGAGCAGGTCAATCTCGTAGCGCCAGAGCGATTCGCGGTCCGGGAAGTTCCCGGGCCCGGGGGACGTATAGACGACGCCACGCAGCTTCAATCGCCTGCCGTTCAGCGAGAATCCCTTCTCTGCGTCAAAGCGGAACCACTTGAAACCGTACGCGAATTCATGGGCTTCCGATTCCGTTCCGTCCACTCGCAGCGTGACCGACACGGTGGAAAGCCGGGGACTGGCGGGCGACCACAACGGAGGATCCTCGATTCGCGGCGTCAGCAGCTCGACTTCCGTCCGGCCTCCGAGCGCGCTCACCGTCGAGAGCGCTTCGGCGAGCACACGCCCGCCGGGCCCGGTTACGCGCAGGCCAATCTCGCATTCGGCTGGGACGGTCGAATCGTTCTCAATCGCCGTTCGCAGCCTTAGCGCGGTGGCCCCACCCTGCCAGCCCGGAGTGTCGAGCTGCACTCCGTCGGTCTCGAAATGGACCGGGTCCAGGATGTGCAGCCACACCCCGCCCTGAACCCCGGGAACCCTGGTTCTCAGGGCGATCAGGTTCTCGCCAGGCCGCAGGAAGGCCGAGACGTCCGCGTCCAGGAAAAACGAGTCCTTCGCGCCCGCCGCGACCAACCTGCCGTTGATCCAGACCTCCGGTTCCGGGGCGTTGAGCACGCGCAGCACCGCGCGCTTGCGGGGCTGGATCTCGGGAGCCTGAAAGCTCCGCCTGAACCAGAGCGTGCGGCCCGAGCCCACCGGCTCGCCGGAAAAGTCGCGGAGGTTGTGCGGGATGCTGACCGGCTCGAGCAAGAAATCCTCGGAACCGGGGGACGCAGCCTCTGCGCCCAGGTCGTAGGCGTAGAGCCAGGCCCCGTCCAAGCTGACGACTGCCGATGCGGCACCGGCCAGCGCAGGCAGCGCGAGCAAAGAGGCGGCGCCGCGCAGCAAGCTCATGCCGGCGCCTGCTGGCAGTGGCACGCGGGCCGCCCTCGCTCCGCCACGGCTTTCCCGTCCTTGAACACGTAGCGGAGCTTACTCTGGTCTCGCAGGATGGAAATGTCGAGAAGCGGATCGCCGTCCACCACGAGAAAGTCCGCGAGCTTGCCGGACTCCAAAGTACCCACCCTGTCGCCCATCCGCAGCAGTTCCGCGCCGTGCTTCGTAGCGGCGATGATCGCCTCCATCTCGCTGAAACCCATGTGCTTGACAAAGAGCTCGAGGTCCCAGGCATAACTGCCGTGCGGCACCCATGCGAACCCATAGTCGCCGCCCGTGACCACGCGAATGCCCATCTGATGCGCCTTGCGGATCACCTCGCAGCCATGGTCGCGGTCGGCCGCGGCGTCGGTGTTACGACGAAACTCGTCATCGAGGCCGAACTTGTCTCCGTTTTCGAACACGCCGAAGATGTACCCCAGCGCGGGGACGATGAAGAGGTCCTTTTCCCGGATGATCTCGAGTGTCTCGTCGTCGGCGAACGTCGCGTGGTTGATGATGTCGACGCCGACTTCGGCGCACATACGGGCTCCGTGACGGTCGCGCACGTGCGTCGAGGCGAACTTGTCCCGGCGGTGGACCTCTTCCGCGAAGACCTCCAGCTCGCGTTTCGTCACCGTACAGGCGTACTGGTTGCAACTCGCGACGGCGCCCTCGCCCGAAACGAACAGTTTGATCACGTCCGCCCCCTGCTTGACGTTCTTGCGTACGGCCTTGCGGATTTCGTCCTCGCCGTCGCAGATCATCGTCAGGCCGTCGATGCCCAGCTTCCAGAAGTCGGGATTCCAGTCGGTGAGGCCCGCAGTCGGGCAAATGTCCCGGCCGGCAGCCAAGACCCGCGGGCCGGGGATCTCGCCGCTGTTGATCGAGTCGCGCAACACCGCATCGATCCGATAGTGCGCGCCGGCGCAAACAGCCATCGTGAAGCCGCACTCGAGCATCAGCTGGCAGTGCTTCACGCCGTGAATGACGCTCTCCTCGATCGGCGCCAGGTCGAGCTTGGTCAAGTCGATGATGTCGTAGTAGCTGGGGTGCCAGTGACCGTCGCACATGCCGGGCATCACCGTGCCGCCACCCGCGTCGATAACCCGCTTGGCGCCGGCAGCTGCGTCGCCATTGAGCGGCCCGCGCTCGACGGCCGAAATCTCATCACCCTCGACGAACAGAGAGCCTTCGAACGCGTCTCCACCTGTGGCGTCGACGATCTGAGCGTTGTGAACCACCAGGTCCGCATGGATTTCGGCCATGGTGCACCTCCTATTCGGTTGCTGCGGCAACAGGGTTTTCGAGCGCGCCAATCTTCTCGATCTCGACGCGCACGACATCTCCGGGACCGAGGTAGAGCGGCTCCGGGCGTTCCTGCGTCCGTTTGCCACCGACCTCCGGGTCCCAGCCCCAAGCGGTCCTCCCCGGTGTCCCGCTGGAGATCACGAAGCCTGGTCGCAGCGTCACAAACTTCGAGAAGAACTCCACGAGAGCGTCGACCCCCCAGATCATGTCCGCGGTGCTGGCATGCTGGCGCGGCTTGTTGTTGACAAAGCTCCGCAAGATCAGGTTCTGGGGGTCGGCGATCTCATCCGCGGTCACTACGACCGGGCCCATCGGCGCCGCTGTATCGAAGTTCTTCCCCGGGCCCAGGAAGTACTCGTAGTAGCCCGCCGGGTTGCGCCGGATCTGCTGGTCGCGAGCGGTCACGTCGTTCATGACCGTGTAGCCGAAGATGTGTTCCCTCGCCTGGGCAGCTGGGATATGCCGGCCTTCCTTGCCGATTACAATCGCCAGCTCAGTCTCGTGGTCGAGTTTTCGGGTGACGCGCGGGTCGAGCAAGACCGGATCGCCGGGATTCGTGACCAAATCGGGAAGCTTCAGGAAAAACTCTGGGTCGTCTTCCGGAACCGGAGGTTTCTCTCCGCGATGGTCCCAGTAGTTGCTGCCCGAGCAGAGGATCGCGCGCGGCCGTAACGGAGCGAGGGGTCGGACCGACGCGAGACCCAGCAGGACTCCCTCGTCCTCCAGCCGCGCCCGGGAGTGGCGCGGGGACTGCACGCAGCGATCGACTGCCTGCTGGCAGGCGGCTAGCAGCGCCGACCCGCCGTCGATGAGCGCCAGCAGGTCGGTCGGCCCGCCGGTTCCGAATACTGAGCGGAAGGCGCTACCCAGGTCCACCACGCGCTGGCCGGCTTCCGCGCCCAGCCTAGCCCCCCGATGGTCATGGAACGTGATCAGCCTCATATCCGTGTCTCGAAGAACCTTTCCAACGCCGCGCTGACGAGTTGTGGCTGATCGAGCTGCATGGCGTGGCCCGCGTCGGGAATCTCGACCGTCTCGGCGTCAGCGAGTCGGGAGGCCAGGGCCTGCAGGCTGGCCGCCGGTGCCGTGGGGTCCGAGGAGCCGCCGATCAACAGCGTCGGCGCCCGGACCCTCGACGCCGGGACGTCCGCGTCCGCCCGCACGAGAGCCCCGCAGTCGCGGGCATAGGACTCGGGATCGTTTGCGAGCAGGGACGCCCGGAAAAGCGCATGCACAGCCGGGTTTTCGTTGCGCGTCTTCGGGGCCAGCGCCCCGATGGGAATCGCATCAATGACCGCCTCCATGCCGCGTTCCCTGACAGCCGCGGCGCGCTTGGTGATCGCGTCGACGCCGGCCGCGCCCAGTTTCGTCACCGGGCCCAGCAATGCCAAGGCAGCGACCAGGCCCGGCTCGCGCGCGGCCAATGTGATCGCGACCGCAGCTCCCATCGAGTGCGCGACCACCCCGGCTTTCGAGATGCCCAGTTGCCTGCACAACGAACTCGCGTGCTTGGCAAGCGACTCGACGGAATACTCTTCGGCCCCCGATGCCGAGCAACCCGATCCCGGCCAATCGTAGGCCGTTGTCCGGAACTGCGAGCCAAGCGCCTCGGCCTGAGCGAACCAAATTGAGGAAGTGCCGCCGAGCCCGTGGACGAACAGCAAATAAGGCCCGTCGCCGTGCTGCTCGTAGTAGGTTCGATGGCCATCGACGATCTCGTACATAGGCCGCCGCCACTGGATTGTATCACGGCAGGCAAGTAGGATAGGTCCGTGCGCTCCATCGGAATCACCCTCCTGCTAGTCGCGTCCGCCGGGGCCGACCAAACCCTGCTTCCCCCTGGCGAATGGAACGCACTGCGCAACGAGATCTCCGGCGACCGGAGCTGGAAATGGACAAACGCTATCTCGCAGTTCGACCGCAACATTGGCAGTGACGGCTACGTCGAGGCCATGCGTTATGTCGAGCAAGAGCTGCGCGAAATCGGCGTGAGCGACATTCGCGTGGTCGAGCTGCCATTCCATGAACCCAGCTGGACAGGTCTCGGCGGCGAGCTATGGATGCGCGAGCCGGTCGAGAGGAAGATCGGCAGCTGGGCCGACTCGGGAACGGCCGTTGCGCTTTACAGCCGGTCGGGAGAGTCAACTGCGCGGCTGGTCGATGTCGGCGACGGCTTATCGGAGGCTGACTACGAAGGCCGGGAAGTCGAGGGAAAGATCGTTCTGGCGTGCGGGCGTCTCGAGAATGTCTTCCGGCTGGCCGTGTTTCGCTTCGGCGCTGCCGGGGTCATCTCATGCGCGCCTCGCTGGCCCGGTCCGGCATTCCAGTTCCCCGACCACATGGGCTGGCAACGCGTCCCTCTCGAGGGCACTGGCGGCCGCGAGCCGACCTGGGCGTTCTCGGTCTCCCTCCACACGGCCGAGGATCTTCGCGAGCTCTTGCGTGCCGGCCACGAAGTGGTGATCTCGGCCAGCGTTCGCACGAAATTCGTCACGCCGGGGAAGATGCACCTGCTGATCGCGACGATCCCCGGCGCCGGGATCGAGGGCGAAGCGATCGTCTACACCTCGCATCTCGACCACATGCGTGGCGGCGCCACGGACGCCGCGTCCGGTTGCGCCAACATGATTGAGATCGCCAGGGCGGTGCTGAGGCTGGTGGAGCGCGGGACGATCCGCAGACCGCGTCGGGACATCCAGTTCTGGTTCGCGCCGGAGGTGCACGGGGAGTATGCCTATTTCGCGAAGTTCCCCGCGGAGCGTGAGCGAATCCTGATCAACATCAACCAGGAGCTGATCGGAGAGGACCAGCCCAAGCTCGGGGCATCCGCTGTGTTTGAGCGGGCTCCATGGTCGATTCCGACCTACTTGAACGATGTCGTCGAACACTTCGTGCGGCACGTGATCGACACCAATACCGGCATGATCAATCAGCACGAGAGGTTCAGCGACCCGCTCTTCGCCGCCGGGGGTTCACGCGACGCCTTCCGGGCGTTCATGACGCCCTTTTACCCCACATCCGATCACGAACCCTTCTCGCACGGCCTGGTCGGGATTCCGGCAACTCATTTCACCGCCTTCCCGAACTATTTCATCCACTCGAACCAGGACACGATCTACAACGTCGACGCTACGCAGCTACGCCGCTACGCGCTGCTGGCGGCCGCCGTCGGCTACTACGTCGCCTCTGCCGACGAGTCGGTTGTCCCCGCATTGGTCAATGAGGTCTCGCATGGTGGCGGCGAACTCGTGGCGCGGATGGCAAAGCTGGCCGGACGTCTCCTCCAAGGACAATCCACGCCGGGCTATTCGCCGAATCGCGCCCCGTCGGGAGCCTTAGAGGGGAAGTTTGAGCCGGTGCCGCTAGCACGACGGTTTTTTGCAGCGAGGGACTCGCTGGAGATCGCCGCGCGATACGCCGCCGACAACGTTCGGTCTGTGCGTCGCCTCGCGGGAGCCGACGCGGCCCGGGAGCGCTTTGTCGAGGAATCGGCCGAACGGGTCGAAGAGCTCGGCCGGGTCAGCGTTACGCAACTCGAAGCCGCGTTCATGGCCCACTCGGGCGACGGCGCGATTCCCCGTCGCGAACTCACGGAGGCGGAGGTAGCGGCGCAGCGGACGGTCCCGCGGTACCGCGGCACGCTGGCGGAGATCTTTTCCCGGCGCCGTTCGGTCGCGAATAGCGATCCACCTCTAGGCAGCGCGCTCCGATTTGAACTCGAGAGCCTGGTCGACGGCAACCGCAACGCCCTTGAAATCTACCGTGTCCTGAAGGCCGAGAGCCTCGACGGCGGGTCCCCGCTGTACGGACCCGTCATCCTGAGCCAGGTTGTGGAACGACTCGAGAACCTCGCCTCGGCGGGCGTCATCGAGCTCGAGCGCTAGTTCGCCGTCCCGAAAGCGAAGATCTCCAGCTCCTCCCCGGTGTCTCTCAGCATCCCGTGCATTTGCCCCGGCCTGGCGATGAATCCTTCGAACGCCCGCAGCCGCCGCAGCTCGACCGTCTGCTCGGTACCGTCGATCGGGACCGCGTCGGCGACGACCGCCATCCCGCTTCCGCGAAAGACCCAGAACGAGTCCATGTAGTCGGTGTGGCGGTGAACGCCGATGCTGGCCGAGGGGCCAAACTCTACGAGCATCATGTACTTCGCTGTGTAGAAGCGTTCCGTGACCGCTGCGGGAGCGGGCGATCCGTCGGCCAAAGGCTCACCCGGCTCGACGGAGCGCAGGATGCCATCGGGTTCTGCGTTGCCGGCGATGTAGAAGACCGTTCCGCGAGTGCTCCCGGTTCCGGCATGAGGGTTGTTTCCCCAGCGGCGGGTGCGGAAGGCATCGTATCCGCGCCGCACCATCTTGAACGCTACCTTGTGCGGACCGTCAACTCTACCGTGGGAGTCGTGGAATGTCAGCGTCAACCCGGCGGGACGCAGGGGGTGATTGATGTCGTCCGGATCGCCGACGTCCCACAGAGTACCCTGCAAGCGCTCTGCCACGTAGTCGAGCGGGTTGCCTGGCAGCGCGGTCTCGTCCAGCACCAGGCGCCCGTCGCGGGCGAGGGCGCGGAGGCTGCCGGGAAGGGCGGCTTCCGACGCCGGCTGCACGGCCCAGATCTCGAGCTGATAGCAGCCGGTGCCACGGTCGTAGCCCATTGGGAGTTCGTGCCGGAGCGTCCCCACGCCGAGCGTTAGCCGCACTTCGCCAGCGAAGGTGTTTCCGGTTGAATCGCAGCGATAGCCGATATTGAGGAAGTTGCGTCGGCCGCCGCCGTAGTTCACCCACCCCTTCACGAGCGAATAGTCCCCCAGCTTGTAGCGCCGCAAGGCCTGCTTCGTCGAATTCCGCCCGTCGGTCGCCAGCGTCGGGTCGTCCGCGGGGATGCCGAACGATTCGAGCGGGAACAGGTAGTGGAGCGAGTCGAGGTGGTACTGCTCATGACCGGCTGCGAGCGGAACGCTCCTGGCGGTCTGCGTCAGCGTAACGATGGGATTGTCATTGTCAAAGTCCGGGACAGGCTGGAGTCCCTGCGCGACGAGCCCAAGCGTAAAAACCAACGATATTGTGATCACTTTCACCGTCACGACAACGAATCCTTTTGGCACCAATCGCATGCTACCATGAGCCGACTGTATTGAAGGAGTCCTGCGCATGAAGCGGCGGGAGGCCCTGGAAACCATCATTGCGGGAGTGTTTTCGCTTACCGCGACGCAACGCGAGGTACTGGCTCAGCGGGACTGGGAGCCGCGAGTTCTCAGCGCGGAGCAAGCCCGCACAGTCGATGTCCTCTCAGAACTGATCATCCCGCGTACCGACACGCCAGGCGCCCGTGATGCCAATGTCTATCGCTATATCGACCTGATGCTCGAGCAAGGGATGCTCGCAAATCAGCGCGACGCGTTCCTGGGCGGCTTGGCGGCGCTTGACGAGCGCTGTCAGAAGGCATTCTCGAGCGGCTTCGCCGTCTTGCCCGTACAAGAACAGATCCGCATCCTGACGGCGATGAGCGAGGGCGGCGACGGCTTCTTCCGCCAAGTCAAGGATCTCACCATCCGAGGGTATTACACCTCCCGCGAAGGCCTGCTCGAAGAGCTCGAGTACGAAGGCAACACCTACCAGGCGGAGATGCCTGGCTGCACGCACGGGGAACACCGGCGATGAAGGCCCAGGTGTACGACGCGATCATCGTCGGCAGCGGCGCGGCCGGTGGCGCGGCCGCCTACCAGCTCACGCGCCGGGGTCTCGAGACCCTGCTGCTCGAAGCCGGCCCGGACATCGATCCGCGCGTCGAGAACATACACCACAAGATGCCTTTCGACCTGGAGTTTCGCGGACAGCTTTCCGCCCGCGACCGGCTGCGGTATCGCGGCAACAAGTCGACCAACGTCTATAACCAGCGAACGATGCTCCCCGATTCCGAGGAGCCCTACATCTTTCCCGACGACAAACCCGTCATGTGGGTGCGTTCCCGTGCCCTCGGCGGCAAGACCCTTCACTGGGGCCGGTACAGCTTCCGCTTCTCGGACTACGACTTCCAGTGCGCGTCGCGCGACGGTTTCGGCATCAACTGGCCGATTCGCTACAAACACGTCGCTTCGTACTACTCGCTCGTCGAGCGCACGATCGGCGTCGCGGGATCGAGCGAAGGCATCCCGAACCTGCCCGACGGGGAGTTCCAGCCGGCTCTGCCACTCCGTTGCGGGGAGCACGTCCTGCGCAAGGGCGTCGAGAAGCTCGGGATGCGACTGATTCCCACGCGAGTCGCCGTCGTGACGAGCCGCGACTTCAGCCGGCCCCGCTGCCACTTCTGCGGCCACTGCAACCGCCTTTGCAGCACGGGCTCGATGTTCTCCTCGCGAGTGAGCTTCATCCCCCTCGCCCAGGAGACGGGCAAGCTCGCTATCAAGACGGAAGCGATCGTCCGCGAAGTGCTTACAGACGACGAGGGTTTCGCGCGCGGGGTCTCGTACGTCGACCGTCGCAACGGCCAGGACTACGAAGCCTCTGCCAGGGTCGTGGTACTTGCCGCGTCGGCCCTGTCCTCGACGAAGATCCTGCTGAATTCGCGGGGCCGCGACTATCCCGCCGGCCTCGGCAACTCGAGCGGCGAGCTCGGGAGGAACCTGTCCGAGCACACGATGGCCGCTCGCATCACAGGTATCGCCCCGGTCCTGCGGGGCAAAATGCCCGGCTATCCCGAGGACGGCCACCCAGGCGCCAGCTACGTCCCTCCGTTCGTCAATGTCGACAATCCCGAGGAAGCCGACTTCATCCGCAACTACAGCTTCGAATGCTGGAGCGGAACGTCGGACTACCCGGGCCATGCCCACCGCCTCGATGGATTCGGGGCCGCCTTCAAGCACCGCGTCAAGAACATCTACCCGGCGGTAGTCAACATGACGACCAACGGCGAGGTGCTGTCGCGACCGGAGAACTTTGTCGAGCTAGACCCCGGAGGCCACACCGACCCGTACGGCATTCCCTGCCTCAAGATCCACCTCGCGTTCGGCGACAACGAGCACAAGATGGTCCGGCACATGAACGACAAGGCCGAAGAGATCTGCCGTGCCGCCGGGATCGAGATCCTGAGCCATCGCAAGGAGGCGTCCCAGCCAGGCTGGAGCATCCACGAAGTCTGCACGGCCCGGATGGGCTCCGACCCCAAAAGGGCTGTGCTTGACGGCTACAACCGTTCATACGACGTACCCAATCTCTTCGTCGTCGACGGGGCGGCATTCTCGTCCGCCACGGCGCTGGAGCCAACACTGACGATCATGGCGCTCGCCGCCCGCGCGGGCGACCACATCGCGGACCTGCTCGACCGCAGGGAAATGCGCAAGCACGGTCCGAGGGAGAAGCTGGCATGAAGCACCATTCCACCGATTCGACTATGGCGCCCCGAGCGCTGCTCGCGGCAATCCTTGCGCTCGCTTGCCTTGCGTGCAGCTCCGCTCCAACCGCTGAAGTCGTCCGCGACCAATGGGGTGTGCCCCATATCTTCGCTGCCGACGAGAACGCAGGCTTCTTCGGCCTTGGCTACGTCAGCGCCGAGGACCGCATCCTGCAAATGGAGATCTGGCGGCGGCGCGCGTCCGGCCGGATGGCCGAGACCTTCGGCGAGGACTACATCGAGCACGACCGCAAGTTCCGGGTGGCCGGCTTGCTGCGCCACGCCAATGAAGCTTTCGAAGCGTCCTCGGAAGAGCTGAAGGGCTGGCTGCGTTCCTACGCCGCGGGAGTCAACGCCTGGATTGCCGGGAACCCGGAGGCTATGAAACGCCGCTTCGCGAGCCTGGGCATCGAACCGGAGCCTTGGACCGGCGCCGACCCGCTGCTCTCGATCCTGGCCGTCGCCGATCTCTTTGACAGGCTCTTCGACGAGGGGGCTATCAATAACTATCGCGAATACAACGAGCTCGTCGAAGAACTTGGCGAACAGGGCGCGCTCGAAGCGCGGGCCATGGCCATCGACGAGGAGTTCGTCGCCGTGCCCGAACCGGAAATGGCAAAAGACACCGAGGTGTACGCCCGCCTCAAGGCGCGCCAGCGCACGCCGGCATTCCTGCGCACAGACGCCAGCGGCGAGACTGTCAAGTTCTCCCACGCATGGGTCCTGGGCGGGGAGCGCACAACCACTGGGAAACCGATCCTCGAGAGCGAGCCGCGAATCACGGTCACGAACCCGTCGATCTGGTACGAGTACCACTTGAGCGCCGGCCGCTTCGACGCGCGCGGCATCAGCATGCCGGGAGTGCCCGGGATGCTGATCGGCTTCAACCGGCGCGTGGCCATGGGCGCGACCGCCCTCGGGGCCGGCTCCACGGTGACGTTCCTGGAACGGCTCTCCGCCGACGCGACGGGGTTCGTGAGCGAGGGCGAGACCGTGCCCTTCGACAGGAGGCTGGAACGGATCGACGTCAAGGGAATGGGGCCGGTCGTCCAGGAGGTCCTCACGAACCACCACGGGTTTGTCTTCAATGCCTTCGCAAGAGAAGCGAGACCGGGAGAGGCTTACGTCAGCTACTACAAGTCCGCACACGACGGAGGGACGTCCGTCCGTTCCTTCATCGAGCGCATGGCGGCGCGCAACTGGACCGAGTTCCTGGACTCGCTGGAGAGCTACTACGTGCCGGGGCTGCACATGGTATACGCCGACGTCGAGGGGAACATCGGATACGCGACGGTCGCGCATGCGCCGCTGACGAAGCGATCGCGGCGCATGGCACTGGAGGGCTGGACGGGCCAGGACGAGGTCCTCGGCCGGGTGCCGTGGGACGAGATGCCGCGCATGTTCAATCCGGACGTGGGGTTCATCGGCAACGGCAACAACCGTCCCATCGGCGCCTGGTATCCGTTCGACCTCGGAATCCGCTCGACCGGCAGCGGCTCGCGCGCCTGGCGCGTGCGGCAGCTGCTGGAGGGGGACCGCCGGTTCTCTGTCGAGTCGCTCGAGTCCGACGTGCATCGCGACGACATGCATGCCGCCACTTCCGCGCTGTTGCCGACTGCCCGCAAGGTCGCCGAAGAGGACGGCGCGGACGATCCATTGATTCGCGGAATTCTCGAAGCAACCAAGGATTGGAACTACAGTTTCCGTACCAGCGATCCCGCTTTTCGCGCGGCCAGCGCCTTGGCGGCGACCGCGGGAGACACGTTCCGCCTCAGGGGACTGACCCGGCGCTTCGGCTCGGGCGAGTCCGGGGCTTGCCACCTGGGGCGCCTGCTGGCAGCGCGATTCGCCCAAGACCAGGCGACACCGCGAGACCCGCAGATCCGCAACTACCTCCTGGCATGGCTGCGCGCGGCCGGTCAGCGGCTGGCCAGGGACGAGGGGGGGGACCCGGCCATCCTCCGGATGCCCTACCAAGGCAGCGCGCGCATGGACCTGCCGTCGGTCGATCCGTCGCTCGACGCTGAGTCGCCGCGCATGGAGGTCGTTCAGCGCGGCAGCATCTGGTCGCCGACGGAGAACGCCTACAGCCAGATCGTTGATCTGAGCGATATCGACAACTCGCGCGCGATGATCGCGCCCGGGGTGAGCGAGGACCCGGAAAGCCCCTTCTACCTGAATCAAATGGACCTATGGGCGAGCGGCCAGCTGCGGGCCGCCCCGCTGTCGCGAGACCGCATCGAAGAGCTTGCGGTTTCGAGAATGAGAATCGCCGTCAGCGGTTTCTCCGGCGAGAACCTCCTGCCTGAGAGAACCATTTCCACCAAGCCGGAAGGAGCCCAATTCTATCCAGCCATACCCGCTCAGGACAAGGGCGACAGCGTGCTGTCCCAGGCATCGCCTTGAAGCCGTTGCCTGCCGGGCAAGAGCGCTAGCCGGGTCTTCTGACCAGTCTTGGATTCTGAGCAGGTCGGGCTAGTGCGAACCGTGTCGTGGGACACGGTCCCGCCAACCCTGTTACCAGCCAGCCTGGAGGTCCGCTCGCCGTTTAGACTGAAGTTCCCGGACTAGATCCAAGGTAAGTCCTTGGTATGTATTCGTTTATCAGGAATTGGAGTTGTCGTTGCCTGGGAACGCACGGACGAGCTCAAGCGCGCGCTGCTGCAAGGGCGTCGGCTCGGTCAGCCGCTCCACGGTGGGCCCGTCCGCATCGTCGCGCAAGCGGCATTGATGGCGGCAGCGCGTTGCGAGCGCGTGCATCAGCGTCGAAAAGCTGTGCAGTTGCAGGCCGTCCGGCGTGGTGCGGCGGTTCTTCTTGGCTTGCACTTGCCGGGTCGGCTTGGCCGGCGCCACCGGATCGCGACGCGCCTGCCAGGCTTGCAGTTCCTCTTCCTGGAACAGCAGCGGAGCCAAGGCCTGCCGCAGGTGCCATTCCACGTAGTAGGCCAGCAGGCACAGGAACAGGTGCGCCCGCACGCGGTCCTCGCTGCGATGGCGGATGGGCCGGACCATCAGATCCACTGTCTTGAGGCAGCGGAAGGCGCGCTCGACACGCGTCAGCTGCTTGTAGCTGCGCACGATGTCGTCGGCCTGGAGGTCGGTCTGGCTGGTGCGGATGACGTACAGGCCGTCCAGCGCGGCCTCGCGCTCGATCGCGTGGCGGTTGCGGGAGTACTCGAAGCGGCCGTCCTCGATGACGGTCTCGAAGTGCTTGGCGACCTTGAAGCGCTGCTTGGCGCGCCCGACCTTCTCGGCGATCGCGGTCGCCAGCAGCGGCTTCTTCGTCCGCCGCTGCACTTCGCGCCGGATGCGCTCGAGGGCCTCCTCGGTGGCCGCCAGCAGCGCTTCGCGCTTGTGCCGGCGGCGCGCGGCGAGGGCCGGGTTGCAGCACACCACGAGACGCTCGCCGGGGTACAGCGGGGAGCGGATCTCGGCGAGGTTGCGGTGGTCGAACAGCGACATCTGCACGGTCTGCTCTGCGGCCAGCTGGCGGATGTCGGCGTGGCGCAGGGCGGAGATCCAGCCGAGGCCGGGGTATTGCCGCAGGTGTTCGATCTGGGTGTCGGTGAGCATGCCGCGGTCGCCGACCAGCACGAGGCGCTGCAGGCCGAAACGGTCGCGCAGGGTCTCGACTTGGTCGGGCACGGTGGCGGGGTCGGCGGTGTTGCCGGGATAGGCCTGCACGGCGAGCGGGCGGCCCTGGCGGTCGGCGAGCACGCCGTAGACGACGATCGGCCGGCCGCGCTTGCCGTCGCGGCTGTAGCCGAACCGCATCAGGGGGCAGGTACGGCCTTCGTAGTAGCTGCTGGAGACGTCGTAAAGCACCTGGGCGTCGACGCCCAGGTGGCGCTTGGCGAGCCGCTTCTCGATGCGGCTCTGGCGCTGCAGCAGCCAGTCCATGGCCTCGTAGAGGGTATCCTCGTCGGCGTCCTGCAGGCCCAGTTCGGCGGCCAGGGTGGTGGCGTGCCAGAGGCGGGTGGTGGCGAGCTTGGAGGCGGGCTGCAGCAGGCGCTGGGCGACCATGGCGAGGACACAGTCGCGATGGGGCGAGGGACTGCGGTCGAGCAGAGCGGGGAGGCGCAGCTGGCGGCAAGCCTCGAGGACGAGCTCGACATGGCCGTGCGGGCGGGAGCTGACGATGGCGAAGGCTTGGTCGGGGCTGACGAGCGGTTCGTTCTTGAGCAGCTTGCGGAGGGCGGCGACCTTAGCGGGGGGCCAGGAAGAGAGATTGGCGAGGGTGCGCTTGCGGACCTTGGGGCCTTCGCGCCAGCCTTCGCGGAGGAGGACGGCCGGGGGCGAGTTGCGGTTGGGGACGACCTCGACGTACATGGGAACATCATAGTCCTATCTGATCTCCAGTGTCAATAAATAAAAGACTAATACCGCTATAAAATTCAACTTACATGGGAACGACTATGCAACTCCTAGTCCACTGCAAAGCGCAGGAACTCAAGTGGAATCAATGCGTTAGCGCGAGACCAAGAGGGCGAATCTCCGGGGAACCTCGGTTTAGAAGACTTCCGTAGCTTCCGGGTTCAGGAAGGCAGCGGACCTGCGGTGGAAGGCGATATTGGCAAGGTGCGGTCCGCACACGGCGGTGTGACCCACCTCGACCGGCGCGTTCGGTTGCTCGCGGCTCTTGACGCATTCAAGGAAGTTGCGCACGTGGGGGATCGTTGGCAAGCGGTCTTCGTGAACTCTCACCGGCTCCGGATTCTGCGCCCAGGGTGCAGAGTAAAGGCGGTATCCGCGGTTGTTCAGCACGACTGTTCCGTTGTCGCCTAGCAGTTCGATCGTCCAGCCGTTTTGGTAGTCGTTGTTGTAATTCAGATTCCAGCTGGCCAAGAAGGAGCCGTAGTCGAAGGCTGCGGCGAAACTGTCGGGCGTCTGTGATCCCCGCATGCCGATCACTGCACCCTGGCACACCGCCGACCGCGGCGCCCCGACGCCAGCGAACCACTGGATCACGTCCATCAGGTGGGTGCCCTGGTCGGTCATGTTGCCCCCGGAGAAGGCCCAGAAATAGCGCCATTTCCGAAACATCATGGGCTCGAGGGAGCGAGCGGACCCGCCAAGGAACCTTTCCTCGTCCAGCTCTCCGGGAAGTGCCGAGTTGTCGAGCGGTCTCGAGATCGCCCAGTTCCATTCCGCACGCGCCATGGTGATGTTTCCGATCGCGCCGTCCGCGACAGATTGCCGCATCTCGATAACCCAGGGCGTGCTGCGGCGCTGCATCCCGATCTGCACGATCCGATCCGTGGCCCGGACCCCCTGCACCGCACGCACTCCCTCCGAGATCGAGTGTGACATCGGCTTCTCGCAATACACGTCCTTGCCTGCCGAGACCGCGTCGAGCATCATGCGCACGTGCCAGTGGTCAGGCGTTGCGATCAGCACCGCATCGAGGTCCTTGCGTTCCAAGATTTCCCGGTAGTCGCGATATCCGCGCGCCCCTTCGTCGGCTTCCTCGATCCCCTTGACAAGGTTGGGATCGTACACGTCGCATACGGCGGGGACGGGGGAGCCGAGTTCGCGGAAGGCCGCCATCACTCGGCGGCCGCGGCCGCCCGCGCCGATCAGAGCGATGGAGATGCGGTCGTTCGCGCCAACTGCAGAGGAAGGCAGAAGCATCGGGGCGGCCGCGCCGGCGAGGAATGTGCGTCTGGCAGGCATCGCCCTCCAGTATATGCGTGCCCTACGACCGATCCGCCACAGGGCCGGGGTCGCTGTTCGGCGCGCGCGCTCTGCGAGGAGGCGTACTGTGCCAGGGGGGCACGGAGAACCGCATCTAGCAGCAGCAGTTGGCGCTCTTCGCGGATTGCACCTCAGCGTAGACGAAGCGGGCCAACCATTTACGCCTGTACTTCGCCGCGTTCGCCTATGTGCTGCTGGAGGTTCCGCAGCGCTGGGGCTTGCAGGGCACCCGGCTGGCGCGGGCACAATTTGACACGATCCGACTCATGTTGCTCAAGATCGGCGTGCGGACGCGGGTCAGCGTGAGGGCCGTGGGGCTGTCGTTCGACGAGGGCTTCCCGGAAGCGGGCCTCTGCGGATACGTGCTGGCGCGACGGTACATTGCGATGCCATGCAGCCACCCCAAAACGGATCAATCGCCTCAGGATCCAAGACTCATGAGCAGGTCGGTGCTAGTCCCGCAACAGCCCGCCCAACTCGCGATAGATGCCGTCCATGACGGGCCAGCGTGCCGCGAGCGGCCCCTTGCGGGCCTCTTCCATGCGGTTGTAGAGGCGGTCGCGCTCGGCCTCGGGGATTCCCAGCCACGCGTAGACCTGGAACACCATGCGCAGGATCCGAATCCTCTCCGGGTGGCGCCTCCTGTCGGTCGGGAAACCCTGCACGGCGGAGGCGGTCTCAAGAATGCGCCGTCGAAGCTCGGGAGCGTACTCCCTCAGTCTGGCGAGCCGAGCCGCTTCCCAGCTCCCGGGCAGTGCCGGGACGCGACGCTCGGCTTCGGGCCGCATGCGGAAAAAGTCCGTCGAGCCGCGTAGCGCATACCAATAGGCGACGCTCGAGTAATCATTCGTCAGTCCGTTTTCCGAACCGTGCTCGACGCTGACGCGAATGCTCGAGCGAAACGGGATCGAATCCCCGACATGGAAGGTGAAGATCGCGTTCGGGCCGAAGAGCCGGCCGGGCGAGCTGAGGCCCGACTCGAGCACGCCGGACACTGGAATGACGTTCCGCTCCCTGCGTGCGGGGTCGGCACCGACGCTCTCGATGAATTCATGAAAGCCCCAGGCATCGTTGAAATACTCTTCGGTGCCGGTGCCGTGATGGCTGGGCGGCCATCTCTCGCGGTCAACGAAGATCATCGGATCGCCCTCGCCCCACCAGCGCAGCTGACGATTCCAGACATTGAGCGTCGCGCCGATATAGCGTCCCCTGCCATGCGCCTCGAGAATCGAATAGTTGTGGTCGTCGCTCCGATTCCTGCCATCCAGATCGACGCCCACCATCTCCTGCCGCCTCCACTTCGCATGGAACCGGCCAACGTCAGGGGCGATTGGCGCCCAGTCATAGAGAACGCGCGCCCGGACTGAAACGGTCTCGACCGGGCTTTCGTTGGCCACCTCGATCAGTGCGCGCCGTTCGAACGGCATCGGAAAGAAAGCGTAATACTCCCCTGCTTCGGACAAGCCCATGAGCAATGAGCGGAATGGCCGGTTGCGATAGCCGTTCCCGAAGAAATCGCCGACCGGCGCCTCGACCGACGGCGATTCCCCGTCGTCCCAGTAGATACGCAACACGGTCGAGCGCAATGCCGCCGGACTCTCGGCATCAAGGGAAAAATAGAGTGCGTTGATCATGCCTGTGCCGCCCAGGTCAATGACCGCGCGCGCCTCGCCCGGTGAGAGCGTCGCCTGCTCGGATACTTCCTGGCGACCCGTGCCGGCTCGAAGCCTGTCCGGTTGCCGCCAAATGCCGAGCACCCGCTCCAGCGCGTCTTGCTCCTCCCGGTCGAGCGGGAGCCGGAAGGACGCTATCGGCGTCCCGATCGGGAACTTCCTGTAACTGACGTGGTGGTACGCGCCGTAAGGGCTCCCGGGAACATCGTCGTTGGGCGCGATCTCGATCCGCAGCGCATCCGCGAATGGAATCGGGAAGAACGAGTAGTTGCCGCCGCCCATCGGGCCGACAAGGGGCCGGACGAACGGCGGGCTACCGCCAGCGAAGAACTGGCGACAAGGCATTTCAATGGCAGGTCGAGCCGAGGAGTCGACAAAGAATCGACAGACCCCGCCCGGCCTGGCTGTCCACATGCGCGTGACAACACCGGGACCCTGGAGGTCTGCAATGACATAAACCCCGTCCGGACGCACCCACTCGGGTCGAAATCCATCGTCATTCGCACCCGAACGGTCCCAGCTCGACAGCATCCGCGTCTCGGTGAAGTCCGTCGTAGCGAGCTCTGCCAAATCGACGAGGGTCTCGAGAAAATCCGCCACCCCGCGGGTCTGCGCCTCAGCGCCGGTCGACGCGAGCAACAGAACCACTCCGGCTAGAGGAATCGCTATTCGCTGCGGCAACACGTCGTTCTTCTCCCGAAATTTGACAACCAAGGATCGGAACCCGAGAGGCCAGATCGGTATCGGCAGCATCGGGGCCGAAGGGCGGTTCGGAAGACAGTGTCTCACGGAGGAACACGACCTGTCGCGCGTATCCCCTCTTGGGTCGGGCAATGCCGGGACCGGCTCAACAGTCTGCATCCGGCCCGGTCCAAACGGACTTGCTGACTGCGTCGGAATCTGGCGGGATCAAACGCGTTGACTCGAATCGGAGTCTCAAGTCCGGATCTGCAACTTCCGGCGGCTGGAGACAAAGGATATCGGTCTCGAGAGGTGCTTACGGACTCGTGGCGCACAGGTCCGTCGGATACTATGTTCGGCATGCCAGTCGCTGTCGCCGTCCTTCTGCTCTTCGCACCGAATGCTCTAGCGCAGATCGCATGGGAAGCGCCGGACGGAATCGACTGGCGCGCGGAGACAATCTACAGCGAGGGAACCCGCCTAGCCGCCGAGATCTTTTCGGCCAAAGACAACTCCGGTGAGAAGCTGCCTTGCATCCTCATGGCACACGGTTGGGGAGGGACGGTGCGGGGCCTGCGACGAGACGCCGTGGAGTTCGCGAAAGCGGGCTACCTCGCGGTTGCGTTCGACTACCGCGGCTGGGGTAATAGTGAACCCCGTGTCATCCTCGCCGAGCCAGCGCCGGAAGGCACTCCAAGGCGATTCGAAGCCGAAGTCATCGCGATTCGCGAAGTGGTCGATCCGGTCGAGCAGGGTCGGGACTGGCTCAACGCGCTTCATTGGCTCCAGTCCGAACCAATGTGCAACACCTCGCGCATCGGCGTCTGGGGCAGCAGCTACTCGGGCGGGCACGTGCTGTACGCAGCGGCTCACGACAAGCGTGTCAAGGCCGTATTCAGTCAAGTCGGCGGAATGGACTCCCGGTTCGTGGTGGCCGACAGCGAGCAAACGGCACGCACGCTCGAGGAAGCAACGAGGCGGGCCCGAGGCGAGCTATCTTACCCGGAACCCGGCGCGGTGACGGTGGGCGCCTTGCGCGGAGCCCCCATCCACGACAAGCTCATGCACTACGCCCCGGTCGAACTGGCGCGGCAAGCCTCCCACGCCGCCTTGATGTTCGTAGTCGCGGAGAACGAGGAGCTTTTTGACAACCGTGATCACGCCATCAAGGCGCATGCTGCCGCCTCGGGCGCCAAGAAGCTGGTGGTCGTTCCAGGGATCAAGCACTACGGAATCTACCGCGAGGCCAGGGAGCAGGCGCAGCAGATGGCGATCGAATGGTTCAATGAGCACCTTTGAATCTGAGGGACTTGGAGTCCGGCCGAAGCGGGCCAAGTACAATGGCCTTTTGTGACAGGTACCCGGGTCGCAATCTATCCGGGGTCGTTCGACCCCATCACCTACGGTCACCTCGACCTGATCGAGCGCGCATCACGACAGTTCGAGGAACTCGTCGTGGCCGTGCTGCAGCATGATTCGAAGGAATGTGCGTTTCCCCTCCCGGAGCGAATAGCGATGCTTCGAGAGGCGGTCGCAGATCTCGATAACGTTCGCGTGGCAAGCTTTGACGGCCTCTTGGTCGACTTCGCCCGGCAGGAAGGCGCGCGCCTCATCTTGCGCGGTATTCGGGCAGTTTCGGACTACGAGTATGAACTCCAGATGGCATTGATGAATCGCAAGCTGGAACCGGAGATCGAGACGGTGTTCATGCTGCCTTCGGAAGCGTACAGCTACCTAAGCTCGCGGCTGGTGAAGGAAGTCTGTCGGCACGGCGGCCAGATCGATGAATTCGTCCCACCCCATGTCGCGGCGCGCCTGCGGTCGATACTCGGGCCACACAAGAAAAATGGTTAGGGTGAACTTATGACGTTCTCGAACAGGGTCGGGCGGATCAGCGAATCTGCCACCATGGCCGTCACCGCAGAAGCAGCGAGATTGAAGCGGGAGGGTGTCGACGTCATCGCGCTCGGAGCAGGCGAACCCGACTTCCCAACCCCGGACAACATCAAGCAAGCCGGCATTCAAGCCATTCACGACAATTTCACGAGATACACGGCAGCCGGCGGCATCCCCGAGCTGAAGGAAGCCATAGTGTCCTGGCACGCCCGGGAATTCCAGACCGCTTACGAGCCCCGCGAGTGCATCGCGACCGTGGGCGGCAAGCACGCCATCTTCAATTGCCTGGCGGCGCTCATTGACACGGGCGACGAGGTGATTCTGCCCGTTCCCTATTGGGTGACATTCTTCGACGTCATCAACTACTACGGAGGCAAGCCGGTCGCGGTGGCGCCCAGCGAGGCCAATGGCTTCTCGCTGACAGTTGGCGACGTGGAGAGCGCCATCACGGACCGCACTAAGGTCCTAGTCGTCAACTCCCCGAACAACCCCTCCGGCGCGGTTGTCGAACGGGACGAATTCGATAGGATACTCGCGCTGACATCCAGCCGCGGGATTGTCTTGCTCAGCGATGAGTGCTACAGCCACTTTGTATACGACTCAGTGCCGTTCTCCGTCGCCGCGGCGAGCGATGCCAAGAATCACGTCGTAGTCTCGGGATCGCTGTCCAAGACGTTCGCCATGACCGGCTGGCGGCTTGGGTACCTGCTGGGGCCGGCCGAACTCATCGGCAACGTCAACAAGCTTCAAAGCCATGCGACTTCGAATCCCAGCTCGATCGTCCAGAAAGCGGCAATCGAGGCGCTCAACGGCCCGATGGACGCGGTGTACGCCATGCTGGAGCAATACCGCGAACGCAGAGGGTACGTGGTCGCCGCCCTAGACGACATTCCCGGCGTGCACTGTCCGCAGCCCAACGGCGCATTCTACGCCTACCCGAACATCAGCAGCGCCTTCGGCAGGGGCGGTATTGCCTCGTCGATGGATTTTGCCAGGAAGCTGCTTGGCGAAGCCCACGTCGCAATTGTGCCGGGAGAGGCTTTCGGCACTTCCGAGCACGTCCGCCTCTCGTACGCCGCGTCCATGGAGGAGCTCGAGGAAGGCATCCGGCGCATCCGGGCTTTCATTACTGGACTGCCGTGAATCGACTCGAGCCACTGAAGTTTCGACCTTCGCTTCGCGAGAAAATCTGGGGCACGCAAGACCTTCGACCGGTGCTGGGCCAAGTCGACGGTCGGATCGGCGAGGCTTGGTGCCTTCACGATGGGAGCGAAGTTGCCCACGGACCCCTGAGCGGGCGCAGAGTCGATTTGCTACTCGCGGAGTTCGGGCACCGGATCATGGGACCTAGCTGGCCCGACAGCGGCGGAGACGGGCCGCGATTGCCCATCATCGCCAAGCTCCTGTTCTGCGCTGAAAACCTATCGATCCAAGTTCATCCGGACGACTGGCAATCCGAGGACCGGCAAGGCAAGACGGAACTTTGGTACGTGATCGCGGCCGAGCCCGGCGCGCGCCTGGGCTTGAGCCTCGATGCGGGCCTCGACCCGGAGCGACTGGCCAACGCAGCCAAGGACGGCAGCATTGACGGGCTCATGAACTGGGTTCCGGCGCGTCCGGGCCAGTGCGTGCTACTGCCTGCAGGGACGATGCATTCAGCCGGAGGCGGGGCGGTACTGTGCGAAATCCAGCAGAATTCCGACGTTACATACCGCCTCTACGACTACGAACGGTCCGACTTCAATGGTCGGCGACGCACCCTTGATGTCGAGCGAGCAATTGAGGCCGCGGATATGCGCTCCCGCCCCGTGCCCGAGACACCCCGGCTCGTGGAGGACGGAAACTGCCGTGTCGAGAGCTTGGGGAAGTGCCCTTATTTCGTGACGGAACTCCTGAGCTGGGATTCTCCCTTCATCTACATTCCAGACCAACGACGCAGCCACGTCTTGGTCTGCATCGAGGGCTACGGGTCGATGGCCGGAATCCCGTTCGAGGGAGGCGACGCCTTCCTGGTCCCGGCCGAGGCAGCCCGCTTTCCGGTCGACGGAGTTGGTGCGCAAGCCGTGCGCGCTCACGTCCCTTGATCGGCACCGGCGTCCTCACGTCGGAACCTGCGCACTGAACCGGCCCAGATGACTGCCGGCCCGAACATCGCGCAACCGAGCCAGAGTGCTCCAATGCGCCCGGCGACACCCATGTCGAGCAGTTGGCCCATGCAATAAGTGGAGACAGATGCCGTGGCCATGAACAGCCCCATGTCCGCGGCAAAGACGCGTCCGAGATAGCGATGGTCCGTGTTGAAGTGCAGGAGCGTGGTAGAGCAGACCCACACAAGGGCTGCCCCGCTATGCGCCAGTACTAGAAACAATCCGGCTAGCGGCACGAAGAAAGTCTGGCTGAACAGGATGTAACCGCAGCCAGCGGCAAAGTACCCCGCCAGGACAGCCATCCGCATCGAGGCTTGGCTCTTGGTGATCCTCTGCCCAAGCAACAGGGGCCCAAGCACAGAACCGGCTCCCTGGAAAGCCAGCAGCATCGCCATTCCAAGCGCGGCACTGCCTTGGACCGCGAATTCGCGGCTGCCAAGGATCGTCACCAGCACAACCCGGGCGCCCATGATGCCAAGGCCGAATTTGAGTGTCAGCAAGATAGCCAGGCGCCAGTCGCGAATCATGTAAGCGAAGCCCTCGACAACCGGACGGAAGCTGATCGCCTCGGTCCAGGCTTGCTTGCGCCTCCCCGCCAGATGGCGCTCGAATACTTCAAGGCGATAAACCCACCACGCGGAAGCCAAGAACGAGAGGGAATTCGCAATGAACACCGTCGGACGGCCGAAGTAAGCGACCACCACGCCCCCTAGTGCCGAGCCCAACGTAACCGTCAGCGACCAAGTGGTCGAACCGAGGGCGTTCGCGGAGACCAGATCTTCCCGCTTGACCAAGCTCGGAAAGATCGCGTTGCGTCCGGCCTCGAAGAACGCAGCCGTCCCGATTTCGAGAGCCAGCAGCAGGTAGAGCAGCCAGATGTGCTCCGTCCTGGTGATCAGCAGCATGCAAGGAGCAAGAACGGAACGCACCAAGTCGCTGACTAGCATCACCTTGCGACGGCTGAGACGATCATTGACGGCGCCGGCCAATGGCCCCATCAGCATCATGGGAAGGATTTGCAGGATCGCCGCCCAAGCTACATACTCCGCGCGCCCGGTCAGTTCGAGCAGCAGGGTATAGATCGCTACCGAATAGAACCAGTCCCCGCAGCCACTCACGAGCTGGGCGATCCACACTCTTCGGAAGTTCGGGTACCGGCGGAGCAGGTCGCGATAGCCGCGTAGGGAAACCGAGGACGCCACCGCCAGGTCCCTAGCGAAAATACAAGCCAGTGCGTTGCTTGGCCAGCCGCACCGTCTCTTCCGCAATGGGCGCCACGCGCTCCGCGGAACCGCGCAGCACGCCGCGCAAGTAATCGCGGGAATCCATTAGTTCGGAATAGCGAACCTGGATCGGCTCAAGCTTGGAGGAAACCATTTCGGCGACCTGCTTCTTGAGGTCGCCGTATCGCATGTCCGCGAAATGCGCTTCCATTTGGTCGTCAGTCCAATCGCTGAACGCCTGGAAGATCGTCAGCAAGTTCGCTACTCCGGCGCCCGGGGCGGCCCAGTTCACACCGGGTTGCGAATCGGTGACAGCCCGACCGACAATCTTACGCACTCGTCCCGGAGGGTCGAGCAGGCTGATCAAGTGATTCGGCGCTTTGGCCGACTTGCTCATCTTCTTGGTCGGATCGTCCAAGCCCATGATCCGGGCGCCCACCCCCGGCATCTTCGCGTCCGGCACGACAAAGGATTCGCCATAGAGGCTGTTGAAGCGCTGAGCGATATTTCGCGTGAGTTCCATATGCTGCGACTGATCGTCTCCGACTGGCACGTACCTTGCTTGGTACAGCAAGATGTCAGCCGCCATCAGCACTGGGTACATGAACAGCCCCGTGCCAACACTGTCCTGGCTGCCACCGGCCTGCTGCGTCTTCGCCTTGAATTGCGTCATTCGCCCGAGCCAGCCGAACGGCACTACGCAAGTGAAAATCCACGCGAGTTCGACGTGCTCGGAGATTTGTGACTGAACGAATACAGCGGAGTGGTCTGGGTCGAGCCCGGCCGACAGGTACAATGCCGCCACCTGCTCACATCGATCCGGCAAGAGTTTTGGATCGTGGGGTGCCGTGATTGCATGCTGGTCAACAATACAGAAGATCGGGTCGTAATCGTATTGGATCCTCGCCCAATTGCGTAGCGCGCCCAAGTAATTGCCGATATGCAGCTCTCCGGTGGGCTGCATGCCTGAAAAGATCCGTGGCTTCATGGAAAGAGCGGAGATCCCCATTCTATCGCCCTGCCCCGACAAGCGAATCGGGGCCCGCTCTAGCCCTGATCGCCCGGGACTCGGATTTCAGGAGAAGCTCGCAACTGCCGGGGACGAAGCATGATGGGGACGATGCCACGACTGGGTCGAACAAGCTCTGACCAAAGCATAGAAGCATCCCTTCTAGCCGTGGGTTGTACGAGCGCAGGATCCGCCCCGTGGGCATCAGTGCCGTCCCTTTCCGCGCTGACTGACAGCCCCTGCCGTACCGCAACGGCGGCCGCTACGGCCTGTTGCCGAGGTCATTTCGGCACCGGGTCGGGGACCCGATTGCCTTCCTGTCGTGATGCGGGAACGGCTAGCCCAGCAACATTTTGGCAGCAACCGTTTGGTGTAAGATGTTCCATGCGGCGCTTGGTGGGCATCACGGCTGTTGGGTTCTAGCCATCAGCTGCTACCACGTAGAGGGTTGTGGACTTCGATCAGCTACACACGTTCCTAGAAATCGTTCGCCTGAATAGTTTTTCGAAAGCAGCCAAGACGTGCTTTCGCACTCAGCCGGCGATCAGCGCGCAGATACGCCAGATGGAGCAGGAGCTGCAAGCCCAGCTCTTCGACCGATTTGGCAGTCGCATCACGCTGACCACGGGAGGCAAGATATTCGCCGATTACGCGCGCAAGATTCTAGACCTTCGCCGGCAGGGATTCGATGCGGTTCGGGAACTCGACAATGTCCCTAAAGGCGAGATGAGCATCGCTGCGAACGAGGCAACCTGCATCCATGTCTTGCCAGCGGTTTTCGCGCGCTACCGGGGGAAGTTCCCCAAGGTTCAAATGCAGGTCGTGAGGTCTTACGGCGCCCGCACTATCGACTCGGTGCTCGACAACTCGGTCGACTTCGGCATCACTCAACTCCCTCTCCAGGAAAAGAAGCTCAAGGTCGTCCAGATCTACTCGGATGAAATCCGCTTGTTTACTGCGCCCAAGCATCGGCTTGCAAACCGGAAGACGGTGGGTGCTGAAGACATCGTCCAGGAAGACCTGCTCCTGCCGAAGACGGGTCGGACGAGGACTCGGATCAATGAGTATCTGGACGCTTTTGAAGACAAGATGCGGATTTCAATGGAACTCGAGTCCAGTGAAATGCAAAAGCGTTTCACCGAAGCCGAGCTTGGTGTTACATTCATGGCAGTCAGTAGCGCCCGGGAGGAAATTTCGACCGGGAGGCTCAAGGCAATTCGATTGCACCCGCTGCCGATGATTCGAACGATTGGATTGATTTACCGGCGAGACAAGGCCTTGTCCAGGGCGTCACTGGGCTTCATTCAGCTTGTGAGCGAATTCGCTGCAGAATCGGACTTGGGACTCCCTGCCCTAAAGTGAACGCCATGAAGTGGGTGCTCAAGACCTCCAGCATTATCGTCGGGACCGACGAAGGCACGGAAGTATTTCGTTCGGCGAAGGAGTGCCCGGAAGACGTGCAGCGACGCCTGGAGGAAACAATACCCGGCCCGAATTCCTGCACGATCATGATCACGAATCGTGAGGCCCTGGAAGCGATCCGCAGCCGAACGATCGCAGCGCCGGGTCCAGCGCCGTCATTGAAGGCACCGAAGCGGGCCAAACCTCCGAGGCTCACCCTGCCGGGATGGCAGATTAGAACCTTGTACGCGCTCTTGGCGATCGCAACCTTGACCGGCATCCTCGTTTGGGCGATGCATGGCGGCTAGGTCATCGAGCCGCCAGTAGCGGCACGTCCACTCCTGCCGGATTGGCACTCCGCCAGTCCGTCGTACGATAGGAATTCTCATGCGTTTGACGACCTTCAGTTGCGGCTCGCACCAGCGAGAGGCGGGCATTGTTGCCGACGGACAGGTGCTCGGCCTCGCCCAGATCGGGTATCCGTCCGTGATTTCCTTGCTCGAGGCGGGAGCCAGTGCCTTGGCCCGGGCGGCCGAACTCGCAGCGGGTGGAGCCCACGGATTCCCGTTGGAAGAGGTGCGCCAGCACGCGCCCTTGCCGAATACAGGCAAGTTCATCTGTATCGGATTGAACTACAGGGACCACGCGATCGAGTCCGGCTTGGAGATCCCTGATACCCCCACCGTGTTCACGAAATACGGCAATGCTGTGTGCGGTCCCGGAGATCCGATCATTCTCCCGTCCATCTCCCAACAGGTTGACTACGAAGCGGAATTCGCGTTCGTCATCGGCAAGCGGGCCAAGAATGTCGTGGCGGCGGACTGGGAGGACTACGTCTTCGGCTACACCTGCGTTCACGACGTCAGCGCCCGGGACTACCAGCTAGCGACATCGCAATGGACTATCGGCAAGACATTCGATACGTTCGGCCCTATGGGACCGGAACTCGTTTCGAAGGACGAAATTGACGATCCCAACAACCTGCGCATCAGTCTCGAACTGAACGGGGAGACGATGCAGGACTCCAATACGAACCAGCTGGTGTTTGACGTGCCCGCCCTGCTCGAGTATCTGTCGGCGGTGATGACCCTGGACCCCGGCGATATCGTTTCAACCGGTACCCCGCCAGGTGTCGGCATGGCGCGCAAACCGCCCGTCTATCTCAAGCCGGGAGACGTCTGTACCGTTCGCATCGAGGGCATCGGAGACCTGACGAACCACTGCGTCAGCGATCAAACCTGATCGTTCGCTCGCTCGCTTCCGACCTCAGCTGTGACCGGCCAGCCAGCAGTTCACGATCTGCCGGCAGCTGCCAGCCTCGCCTGAGCCCGAGCCAGGGCTTGCTGCGCACGGTCAACGTCGATCTCGAGCGATCCCAGCTGCAACCGCGAGTTTGCCCGCTCCAACGCCTGTTGGGCGCGCTCTCGATCAATGTCTTGAGCGCGTTCCGCCTTGTCGGCCAGAATGCGGACTCGGTCAGGAAGGATCTCGGCCGCGCCGCCATCCAATGCCAGGTACAGGATGGAATCCTCTGCAGAGGACATCGTCAGCACGCCGGTGCCGAGTTCCGCCAACAGGGGGGCGTGGCCTGGCAACACCCCGATATATCCAGTCGCAAGGGGGATCTGGACACTAACCGCTGCACCGTCCAGGACTAGCCCGTCCGGAACCGCTACTTCTAGCTGGAGAGTCTTTGCTGCCATCGCTACTACAACGCCGCGAGTTCGCGTGCACGCTCCTGGACCTCTTCAAGCGTCCCGACCATGTAGAACGCCTGCTCAGGAAGGTCGTCGTGCTTGCCCTCGACAATCTCGCGAAAGCCGCGAATGGTGTCGGCGAGCTTGACGTAACGGCCCTTGGTTCCGGTGAACTGCTCGGCGACGAAGAAGGGCTGGGAAAGGAAGCGCTGGATCTTGCGCGCCCGGGCCACAATTAGCTTGTCCTCGTCCGACAGTTCCTCCACGCCAAGGATCGCGATGATGTCCTGCAGTTCCTTGTTTCGCTGCAGCACCCGCTTCACAGACTGCGCAACCTCGTAATGCTCGTCGCCGACGACATTGGGGTCGAGAATGCGCGAGGTCGAAGTCAGCGGGTCAACCGCTGGGTAGATGCCCAGCGAAGCGATTTCGCGGGAAAGATTCGTCGTGGCATCCAAGTGCGTGAACGTGGTCGCCGGGGCCGGGTCCGTGTAGTCATCGGCCGGGACGTAGATAGCCTGCACGGACGTGATCGAGCCCTTCTTGGTGGATGTGATCCGCTCTTCGAGCTGGCCCATTTCGGACGCTAGGTTGGGCTGGTACCCAACGGCGGATGGCATGCGCCCCAAGAGTGCCGAAACCTCGGAACCAGCCTGCGTGAACCGGAAGATGTTGTCGATGAACAGCAACGTGTCCTGCCCCTCGACATCGCGGAAATACTCGGCCACGGTAAGACCCGTTAGCCCGACACGCAAGCGCGCTCCGGGCGGTTCGGTCATCTGCCCGTAGATCAGTGCGACCTTCGACTTCGTGTAGTCGTCCGGGTTCACCACGCCAGACTCCTGCATTTCGAGCCAGAGGTCGTTCCCTTCCCTGGTACGTTCGCCGACACCCGCAAAGACCGACACGCCACCGTGCTGGAGGGCAATGTTGTTGATCAACTCCATGATGATCACCGTCTTGCCCACCCCGGCGCCACCGAAGAGGCCGATCTTCCCGCCCTTCACGTACGGTTCGATCAGATCGATGACCTTGATGCCGGTCTCGAGGATTTCGGATTCCGTCGATTGGTCTTCGAGTGAAGGCGCGGCGCGGTGGATCGGAAACCGCTGCTCCGTATCCACTGAACCGCGCTCGTCAACCGGTTCGCCCAGAACGTTCAGCACGCGCCCGAGCACTTGCGGGCCAACGGGCACGGAAATGGCCTCGCCTGTGTCCTGGACTGGCATGCCCCGCACCATTCCGTCCGTCGGCTGCATCGCGATGGTCCGCACGCGGCCCTCGCCCAGGTACTGCTGCACCTCGCAGGTCACGTTGATCGGCGCTGGCACGTCGAAACCCTCGCTGGAGACTCTGACGGCGTTGTAGATCTTCGGCAGGTGCCCCCCGGAGAATTGCACGTCAACAGCGGGCCCCGCAATCTGAATCACTTTCCCAACGTTTTGCATTCTGGTGTTCCCTCGCACATTCGCGTCTATTCCAGGGCCGTGGCGCCTGAAACAATCTCAATAATTTCCGTCGTGATGCTTGCCTGGCGCACTCGGTTCAGATGAAGCCGGAGCTTTTCCAGCACCTCCCCGGCATTGCGGGTGGCGGCGTCCATCGCAGTCATCCTGGCGGCATGCTCGGCGGCGGCCGAGTCGAGCATCGCCAGATGCACCTTTGTAACGACCCACTTCGGCAGCAACGCTCCCAGCAACTGCTCGGGAGGCTGCTCGTACTCGTAACCGCCAAGACCGCCGCCCGCAGCAGCCTCGGGCGGCACGATCGGAAGCAGCTTTTCAATCGTCGTGTCCTGCGTGAGGACGCTCTCGAACCGGTTGTAGAGGATCCAAACCTCGTCAGCCCCGCCGTCCCGGAAGCTCTGCATCGCGTCCGTGGCAACCTGCGTCGCAGTGGCGTGTTCCACATGGGCGAAGACTTGTTCCCATTTGCCGGTGACCCGCTCGCCGCGCTTGGCAAAGAAATCGACGGCCTTGCGTCCGAGCAATTCGTATTCGATGCCATGATCGGCCCTCTCGCCCGCGAACTGGACGGCTGCCTTCAGTACGCTGCTATTGAAGGAACCGCACAGCCCCTTCTCGCCTGCGAGCACGAGTAGCCGCACATTGCGGCACTCGCGCTGTTCCTGAAGCGGATTCGATGCGATCTCGTCCTCTCCGCCCTGCCCCAGCACGCTGCCAATCATGCTCTCGAGCAAGGCGGCGTACGGGCGGGCGTTGACAACAGCCTGCTGCGCTCGGCGCAGCTTGGCCGCCGAGACCATCTTCATGGCCTTGGTGATCTGCTCCGTGTTCTCGACGGAGCGAATCCGCCGCCGCAGGTCGATCAGCGATGGCATTGCTAGCTGGCCTTCGCCATCGACTGCAGCGCCAGGAACTGTTCCTTGAATGTCTTGATCGCGTCCTGCAACGCTGTGGACGTGTCGTCGTCGAGCTTCTTCCGCTCGCGAATCATCGCCAGCACGCCATCGTCGCCCTGCCGGTCAAGGAAGTCATAGAAGCCTTGCTCGAAGGCCGCGATCTGGGAGATGTCGAGCTCGTCCAGGTGTCCCTTCGTGCCGGCAAAAATGATCGCGACCTGCTTCTCAAAAGGCAGTGGGGAGTATTGCCGTTGCTTGAGCAGTTCCACGAGGCGGTCGCCCCGATGAAGCTGCTGCTGAGACGCCTTGTCAAGATCCGATCCAAACTGCGCGAAAGCCGAGAGCGCCCGGTACTGCGCCAAGTCAAGGCGCAGTGTGCCGGCAATCGACTTCATCGCTTTGGTCTGTGCGTTGCCGCCAACCCTGCTCACCGAAATACCAACATCAACCGCAGGTCGGACATTGGCGTTAAACAGATCCGCCTGCAGATATATCTGTCCGTCCGTAATCGAAATCACATTGGTCGGGATGTACGCCGAGACGTCCCCTGCCTGGGTCTCGATGAACGGCAGCGCGGTCAACGATCCGCCGCCCAGCTTCTCGCTCAGCTTTGCCGAGCGCTCGAGCAACCGCGAGTGCAGGTAGAAGACATCGCCCGGATAAGCCTCCCGGCCCGGCGGTCGCCGGAGCAGCAAAGAGATTTCGCGGTAGGCCGCAGCATGCTTGGAAAGATCGTCGTAGATGCAAAGCGCGTGCCGGCTGCTATCGCGGAAAAACTCCCCGATCGCCGCCCCGGCGAAGGGAGCCAGGAACTGCATCGGCGCGGGATCCGACGCCGAAGCGACGACGACAATCGAGTAGTCCATCGCACCGTGCTGTTCCAGCGTCTTGACGACCTGGGCAACAGTGGAGCGCTTCTGCCCGATGGCGACGTAGATGCAGATCATGTCGCCGCCCTTCTGATTGATGATCGTGTCAAGCGCGATTGCGGTCTTGCCAGTCTGGCGATCGCCGATGATCAGCTCGCGCTGCCCGCGCCCGATCGGGATCATGGAATCGACCGCCTTCAGTCCCGTCTGCATCGGCTGCTTCACGGGTTCGCGATCGATGACCCCGGGAGCAATGCGCTCCACAGGGTTGAATTGCGTGGTTTCAACAGGCCCCTTGCCGTCCAGCGGCTGCCCCAAGGCGTCTACGACCCGCCCGAGCATCGCATCGCCGACAGGAATCGAGATGATGCGCCCGGTCCGCCGAACCTGGTCGCCTTCCTTGAGCGCCGAGTAGTCGCCCAGAATGACGGCACCCACCTGGTCCTCTTCCAGGTTCATCGCGATTCCCGCAATCCCCCCGGGAAATTCGAGTAGCTCCCCTGCCATGACTCGTTCCAGACCGTGCAGGCGGGCGATCCCGTCACCGAGCGAGATGACGGATCCCACCTCGGCAACTTCTATCGCGGAGTCATAATTCTCGATTCGCTCGCGGATCAACTGCGAGATCTCTGCGGCGTTCATCTGGGCCATGCGATTTCTTTCCTTTCCGGTGCCGGGTCACCGGTCCCCGGCCGCGATACCGGCTGCAAGCGATCCGAGCGCAGACCGCAGAGAGCCGTCATACAAAGTGGAGCCAACCATCGCGACGCTGCCCCCTAGCAACGAAGAATCAACCACATAGGACGCGCGTACATGCTTTCCCGTGAGGTCCCGAAACCGCTGCTCAAGGGCTGCGCGCTGGCCATCGTCGATCTCCTGCGCTACGCGGATCTCGACTTCGACACGGCCTCGGAATGCGTCGAGCCACGACTGATAGCACTGCAAGAGCAAGCCAAAATGGACAAGGTGATGGTGCTCGATGACAACGCAGAGAAAATGCCGAACGATCTGGGACCAGCCGGACCGCTCGCTGATACCGGCAATCAAATCACGCTTCTGTTCAGGCGGAATCGCCGGCGACCGCAGCACCGATTCGAGGTCGGGCGTCTCGCGCAGCGTGCCGCCGAATTCCTGGAGTTGCTCGAGCGCGGCTTCAGGCGCCAAGCCGGACCCGGGTTCCAACAGGACATCGGTCAGCGCTGTGATGTAGCGATTGGCGACTGCTCGGTTCATGGGCCCAGCGAGTATGATCCTCGGGCGTTAGAAATCGCTCGGAGAGCGCGAGGGAAGCAAGGGTTACGGGCTCAGCGACAATCCGCGCTGCGAGGCTCCGGAATTTCTAATCTACCACACGAGCCGTTTCACGAACAAAACTCCAGAACCGTGTCGAGAGTTGAAATAATGGGGGCTCCCTCGAGAGCCGCATGAACTCCCTCAACCTCCAAGACGACATCCCGCACGGCACCATCGGATTTCCAGTCACGCCATGGGACAACGACCTCAATCTTGACGAGAACGCGCTCCGGGCCCACGCGGAACTGATGGTCGGCAGCGGTCTCGAAGCCCTGACATTTTGCGGCAGCAACGGGGAGTTGCATTCGTTGACCCTCGACGAATACAAGCGGATCACGGAAATCGCCGCAGAAGTCGTGGGAAAGCGCGCCTATCTGATATTCGGCGCAGGCCAGAGTTGGAGCATGGCCAGGAAACAGGCAGCACTCGCCGTGCGCGCCGGCGCCCGGGCGATTCTCTGCGTCGCGCCCTACATGGCCGACAAGAGCATCGCGGGCATCGCGGACTACTATCGCGGCGTGGCGGACGCCGCGGGTGCAGGCATCATCCTCTACCAGACCAAGTGGAGCGGAACGCTGCCGCTCGAATTACTGGAGCGTTTAGAACGCACCGACAGCATTTGCATGGTTAAGGATGAACACGGTGATCTGTCCCATTACCTGAATGTCCGGCGGCACTTCGGGGACCGCTTTCACTGGATCAACGGGATGGCCGAACCGTACGTGCCAAGCTATTGGAACCTAGGAGTCAAGACGTTCACGTCGGGCTTGGCCTGCTTCATGCCTCAGGTAACGATGCGCATTCGTGATCTCGCTCGTGCAGGGGACTTCGAGGGGATCAATCGCATCCTCGACAACTTGGTCATCCCCATGTACGAACTAAGGAACCGGCGCCCTGGGTACAAGGTATCGATGATCAAGTCCGCCATGGCCCTCGCTGGAATCCGCTCCGGTAGCGTTCGTCCTCCACTAGTTGAGATGGCTGCGGACGACCGGCGGGATCTGCGCGGTTTGATGAAGCGCCACGGCTTGCTGGCGCCATCGGAGGCAGCGGCATGAATCCGTCCCGAGCATTCCTCGCAAGCGTGCTGGCCGGCACGGCACTGCTCGTGACGGGAGGCGATTGCCGGCTAGCGGGGCAAGGCCCGGCAGGCGGGGGCACCGGCACCTCTCCGTCCGCACCGCGGCAGATCGCACCGACGATGAGCCACGTGCACGCTGACTGGCTGACAAGACCGGAGCGAGAGCGGGAAGAGGAGCCTGACCGCTTGGTGTCGTCTCTGCGGATCCCCCGCGGTGCAACCGTAATCGATTTGGGGGCGGGCGTGGGTTACTTCACGTGGCGCTTGGCCGAACGCGTGGGCCCGAGCGGCAAAGTCCTCGCAGTCGAAATCCAACAGGAAATGCTCGACATGCTCACCGCCAACATCCAGAAGCGGGGCATTCGAAACGTCGAGACGATCCTGTCGGCTCAGGAGGAGTCTCGGCTACCCGCAGGCGTGGCAGACCTCGTGTTGCTGGTGGATGTGTACCACGAGCTAGCGTACCCGGCGCGGACCATGGGCGAGGTGCGTCGCGCCTTGAAACCGGACGGTCGCCTCGTCGTTGTCGAATACCGCAAGGAAGAGCCCTGGATCCCGATCCATCCGTTGCACAAGATGACTGTCGAAGAGGTGCGCCATGAGATCGAGCCGGCCGGATTCGACTTTGTCGAGCTGCTCGAATTCCTGCCGCGGCAGCATATCGTGATTTTCACGCCGTCGAAAGACTAGCGCTGGGAAGGGCTCGCGATCAGCCCGGCGAAGGGCTCGCGCTCGATCAGTACCCGCAAGTCCGGGTCGCCACGGGCGATGAAACGGATGTCGGAATCCAGTGCAATAGCCTTCTTCAAGGCTAGGTAGGCAGCGCGCTCCTCATCCGCCAGCGTCATCGCCACAGCCTTCAAGTAGTGCAGATCCGCCGCTCCGGAGTCTTTTGAGAGCCCCCTCTTGAGCACGCGTAGCGCTTCATCCAGCCTGCGGTCGTTTACCAGTTGCAAGGCGTAGTGGTAATAGTCGTCGATCGATTCGAGATCGGGACGCTTTTTGGCCGTTTTCTGCCGGCAAATCTCGATGTAGACCAGCGCACGGTGAGCGAGCGAAGCGTTGGGACCCAAGCGCACCCTCTCGAGATTGCGGCGCGCCAAACCGTACTTGCCAGCTTGGAACAAGGCTGCTGCCTTGTCGAATTGCTCCGTTTGGAGCACTTCGGCCACTCGTTCCGGACTCACTCCCTTGTCCAATTCCGGTGCCAGCCGAGGCGCGGGCCGAGGCTTGGCGTCACCGGAACGTGCCTATCCCAAGAGCGCCGAGCGCCTAGATTGGCTCTTCGGCCGCTTGGATTCCCGTCCGCTATTGCCTGCCTTGAGCGTGTTGCCCTGCACGGCCCTAGTGCACGTCCGCCTACCTGCCGACGTGATACGGAAGAAATGATCCTTAACTGCCGTTGCGTTCTCGTGTGCGAGTTTATACCAGATCGGAGAAGCTGAGGCAAGCTGGCCGCGGTGCCAGGGTGCGCGACATTTCTGTGAATAAGGCACCGTGTGTCTGGTTAGGCTTTCCTTTTCTGAGGGGATAAGTTACCCTCAGGCAAAGGAGGGCCCATGCCCGACTCCCTGCCCGACTTGGAAGCACGGCGCTCGCAGCTCCTGCTCGCAATCGCCCAGCTTGGCGACTTCCGGCGCGGTTCCGTCCATGCCTCTTTCCGCCGCTGCGGCAAGCCCAACTGCGCTTGCGCCAGCGACGACCATCCCGGCCACGGCCCCCAGGTGCGTCTCTCTTACAAGCTCCGCGGCAAGACCGTCCACAAGACGCTCTCCGATCCCGTCCAACTCCGCAAGGCCGAGCGCGAGGTGGCCGCTTTCCGTCGCTTCCAGCAGCTCAGCGCCGAACTCGTCGAGGTCAATGAGCGCATCTGCCAGCTGCGCCCGCCCCAGATGCAGGATCTGGAGCAACTGCCCCAGGTGCCCCAAAAAAACGCTGCGCGCGATCCAGGCCGCCGTCCAGGCCGAGGTCGGGAGCCTGCTGAGAGTGATTGTCAACGCCCGGCGCAAGGTCGGCGCGTTCGACCTCGAAGCTCTCGAACAGGCGACTCGCGCGGCCCTGCACAGGGCCGGGGCGCGGCTGCTGGAAGAGCTGCTGGAGGAAACCGAGGACGAGGGCCAGCCGCCGCTGTGCACCTGCGGCAGCCCCATGCGCTGCGAGGGGCCGCGGCCCAAGCAGCTGGTCAGCCTGCTCGGTGTGGTGAGCCTGCGACGGCCCTACTATCACTGCCGGCACTGCTGGCGGGGTGCGGCCCCGCTCGACCGCGAACTTGACATCGAGGGCACGCAGTACTCGCCGGGCGTGCGCCGCCTGCTCGCCGTGGTCGGCGGCGAAACGCCGTTCGCGCGCGGTCGCGCGCTGCTGGAGGAACTGGCGGGCATCGAGGTCAGTGTCAAAGCGGTCGAGCGGCAGGCCCACGCGATCGGCAGCGACTTGGCGGCGCGGGCTGAGTCGGATCGCTGCCAGGCGGCTCTGCGGGGGTTCCCGCCCCAGCCGGGCGAGCCGATTCCGACGTTCTACATCGAGCTGGACGGCACCGGCATCCCGGTCACGGCCGCGGCATCCGCCGGGCGCCAGGGCAAGGACGGCGCGACGGCGCGGACCCGCGAGGTCAAGCTGGGCTGCATCTTCACGCAGACCGCTCTGGACGCCGAGGGCCGGCCGGTCCGGGACACGCGATCGACCACCTACACGGGCGCGATCGAGGACGCACAAGCGTTCGGACAGCGCCTCTACCACGAGGCCTGGCAGCGCGGCCTGCACTGCGCCGACCGCCAGGTCGTGATCGGCGACGGCGCAGCATGGATTTGGAATTTGAGCCGCAGCTACTTCCCCAACGCCATCGAGATCGTCGACATCTACCACTCTCGCGAGCACCTCTGGGAACTGGGCCAGCACCTGTTCCCGCTGGACCGCAAGCAGCGCCGCCGCTGGGTGCGCCGGCGCAAGAAGCAGCTCGACGAGGGGCGCATCGAGCATTTGGTCCGGTCCCTGCGAGGCATCCGGGCCGACACGCCCGAACTCAGCGAGAAGGTGCGGATCCAGGCAGCCTACTTCGAGGGCCATGCCGACCGCATGCGCTATGCCGAGTTCCGCCGCCAGGATCTCTTCGTCGGCTCCGGCGTGATTGAAGCGGGCTGCCGCACAGTGATCGGCGGCCGCCTGAAGCGCTCGGGGATGTTCTGGACCGTGGACGGAGCCAATGCGATCATCGCCCTCCGCTGCGCACAGCTCTCCAATCGCTTTGAAGACTACTGGGAAGACCGGGCCACCGCGTAGGTTTCACAGAATTGTCGCGCACCCGCGGTGCCAGCGTCACCCAAGCGGTCCGATCCGCGCGACAGTCCGACCCGCGCGATCGATGCCGAAGCCCGCGCACCGAATGCTAGACTTCGGGAATTCGTGTGCCGCTCGCAGGAAACCGAGGCGCTGGCCTCGCTCGCTGCCGAGGTCGTATCGTGCACGCGCTGCCCCCGTCTTGTCGAGCATTGCCGACACGTGGCCGCCGCCAAGCGCAAGGCCTATCGAGAATGGGAATACTGGGGCCGACCGGTTCCGTCGTTCGGGGATCCGGAGGCACGCCTGCTGCTTGTAGGATTGGCACCCGGAGCGCACGGAGCGAACCGCACAGGCCGGGTCTTTACCGGGGACAGTTCGGGCGACTTTCTGTACGGAGCCCTCTATGAAACGGGTTTCGCCTCGCAACCATCGTCAACTGCAATCGGAGACGGCCTGACACTGAGTGACTGCTATATTGCTGCGGCGGTGCGCTGCGCTCCGCCGCAGAATCGACCGCTGCCGGCCGAATTCGCGGCCTGCCGCGACTTTCTCCAACGCGAGATTCAACACCTGCGACGGCTACGCACGGTACTCGTTCTGGGACGCTTGGCCCTCGACGCCTACATGGCTGTGATGTGCTTGAACGGTGTCTCAATGAGGAAAAAGGACTATCCCTTCGCGCACGGCGCCCTGTACCATCCACCAGGGATTGGCACCTCGCTTCTCTGCAGCTACCACCCGAGCCGGCAAAACACCCAAACTGGACGACTCACGAAATCCATGATGATCAACGTACTGCGACTCGCCAAACGCTGCCTTACGGAGTGCTAAAGCCCGTAATCGGGTCAATTTGAGCAAATTAATAAAATTTTTTCCGGAAGTGCAACCACTTGCCGGTGGTTTCCATCTATACTTTGATGCTAGGTACCGCGAAATGAGTGCAAGCCCCCCGGAAATCCGGGAGGCCTACTGTCAGCAACGACACTCGTCAGCAACCACGAAGGGAGAACCCACTATGATTCAAGAGAAAAAGCACGAGGTGCGTCAGCAATTGCTGGGCAAGCTCGAAGAACTCACCCGGCGCGACAACCGCGACGAACTGATCCGCGAACGCTGCAACGATCCAATGGATCAGATGCAGAACCGCTTCGAGATGGATCTTACCATCAGCGTGATTAACAACGACTGGGTGACCCGCAAAGCGGTGGAGACGGCACTGAAGCTGCTCGAAATCGATGAGTACGGCATCTGTCAGGATTGTGGCGCCGAGATCAACCCGAAGCGGCTAGAAGCAATCCCGTGGACTACGCTCTGCGTGTACTGCCAGGACGTGTACGACTGCTCCGGCGTCGCACACTCCCGGGCCAGCTATAGCCGCGCGGCATAAGCTCTTCGTCGTTAGATCTACTCACAACGAGCTGCCGAAAATCCGGCGCGCCAAGCTTAGACTGCGCGCGCGACGCTAGAGGTGTGTCTGCATTCCGTGGCGTCCGGCCGTAGGCCGCTCCCACGCGAATCGAAGCGATCCGGGCAACCCTGAGCGGCTGGATTCCTGACCACGCTGGGCGCTTCAGCAGCGGGCGCGAGCGCTCGACCTAATCGCTAGCCGAAGTAGGCCGGCTCGTTGCCCGGAGCCCACTTGATATTGCAGCCGGCGCTGGGAACCTGCTCGGCAAGGGGGGCCTCGCCAGCAAGCAGTGCGTCGATCGCTGCGCGTAAGTCGCGGCCGTCCACAGGAACTCCGTTGCCGGGACGACTTGCATCCAGCCGTCCGCGGTATACAAGCGAGTTGTCGCGATCGAAGAGAAAGAAATCCGGAGTGCAGGCCGCCGTATATTCCTTGGCAATGTTCTGGGATTCATCGTAAAGATACGGGAATACAAAGCCAAGGTCTTGGGCCATGGCCTTCAGCTTGTCGGGGGCATCTTGGGGGTGCGAGACCACGCTATTGGAGGAGATTGCCGCGATTCCGAGTCCGTCCGACTCGTAGTCGCGTCCAATACGAGCGAGTTCGTCCTGGACATGAATCACGAACGGACAGTGCGCGCAAATGAACATCACGAGCAAGCCCCGCTTGCCATCGGAGACATCTTGCAAGGATGTTTGCCGGCCGGATACGGCGTCGACAAGCGAGAAATCGGGTGCTTTGGTGCCAATCGGCAGCATGGTGGACAGGGTCAGTGACACGCTGCAATTATACCGCCATGGCCGCTCAACGGATACGGAATGGGTAACTCTGGACCACCGCGGAATCCCCGATGCGATCACGGAGCCGTATCACTACGGTGTAAATTCCGGGAGGAATGGTGTCTTCGAGATCCAGTCGAAACTTCGCAGGCAGCCACAAACGCGGATAGTATGGATTGCCAGCATCGTCCTGGGACTCGAATTCAAACATCCTCTCTCCGTCGGAATCGAGCACCCAAGCGAAGGATTCGACATCGTAGGTGTTATCGTCAGCCGTTTTATAGCCGGTAATGAAGAACGCCGCCCAGATCTGCTCCCCTGCCTTGAATTCGGGGTCATCCAGCGGCGCTCCCCCGTCGGACTTCGAGAACCGCATGTCTCGGATCAGCAATTCGTCCGATACCAGGATCCGGTCGGCATCGACCTTGATGGGTAGCTCCGTACTGATGGTTTCTCCCGCCAGCTCGTCAGTCACCGCGATACGAATGCTGTAATTCCCACCTCCAGCATGCTGCGGGATTTTGGGAGAGTAGCGCACAGCCGGCTTCCATTTCTCGTCCTGGGGAGCCAGTTCAACATCAAACTCGCCACCCTCTGCCATGTAGAAGGGCCTTCCATCCGGGTCGAGCGCGTCGAGCGCGTATCGCAGCACAACCCGATCTTCCTCGCCTACGCTGTATCCGGCGATCTGGAAATAAACATGGACCGTCTCTCCGGGCAAGAAGCTGCTATCGGCGGGGATCGAGTATCCGTCCCGGCTGTCCAGCAAGTCGAGGTTGACGATGGCCAAAGCAGGCTCGCGCTCGTCCGCTTCTCCGAGCTTTCCCGCGTCGAGCGTCTCCTGCCCAAAGAGGGGCCCACCAAGGGCCAGCACGACAGCCAGTGCCGCGCGGGCAGCGTGCATCCCCGCAGCGACAGCTCGGCAGGCGTCCATCACAGGACTCGGATCCGGCGGCTTGACCATCGTTATGCCCTGCTCCCCATAGTAAGACCGTCAAGCCCCAGCGACATCCGCAATGGTAATCATCTCGTGGGTAGGCGACAATGCGGTTACAGGGAGACCTCAGAATGGCCGAGAAACCAACCACTCCATCGAGACGCGGGTTCCTTCGCGGTGCAACCGTAACGGCAGGTGCGGCTAGCCTGCTCCGGGCGGCCGAATCGAGCCAAGAAATCAAGGTCGGGCTAGTTGGATGCGGGGGTCGCGGAACCGGAGCAGCGGCCCAAGCCCTACAAGCTGACGACTACGCTGTCCTAACGGCGGTCGCGGACATCGAACAAGAGCGGATCGACAGATGCCTCACCGCGGTGGAGGACCGCCACGAAGGCAAGAACAAAGTCCGAGTCGCCAAGAAGCGCCAGTTCCTCGGTCTTGACGCCTTTCAGTCCGTGATTGACAGCGACGTGGATGTCATCCTTCTCGCGACCCCGCCCGGGTTCCGCCCCCAGCACCTGCGGGCAGCGATTGACGCTGGCAAGCATGTGTTCTGCGAGAAGCCAATGGCGGTTGACGTCCCCGGAGTGCGCTCGGTGATGGAAACCGTCAAGCGCGCCGAGAGCAAGCAGCTCTCGCTCGTGGCGGGCTTTTGCTGGCGCTACAACAGCATGCTGGTCGCCGCGATGGACCAAGTTCATTCCGGCGCAATCGGTGACATCGTCGCCTACTACGCCACCTTCTACACGAGTCCTGTCAAGCCGATGCCTCCTGCCTTCGAGAGGCCGCTAGGCATGAGCGACGTCGAGTGGCAGATCCGCAACTGGTACAACTTCGTGTGGCTCAGCGGCGACGGATTGGTTGAGCAGGCCGTTCACAGCGCGGACAAGATCGCCTGGGCGATGGGCGACAAGCCTCCGGAGAGCTGCGTGGCTGTCGGCGGACGCCAGATTCCAGCGAACGACGGTAACATATTCGACCACTTCGAGATCAACTACCTATACCCAGACGGAGTCCGGGCATTCCTGGCGTGCCGCCAGATCACGGGATGTCACCGCGAGAATTCCGACTACATTCTCGGCACAAAGGGACGGCTGACGATCGGTCGGGGGCTGATGCCCCGCATCGAGGGTGAGAACCCTTGGGCCTACGAGGGACCTAACAACAACATGTACCAAGAGGAACACGACGTGCTTTTCCGGGCGATTCGCCGAGGAGAGCCGATCAATGACGGGGTGCGCATGGCGACAAGCACCCAGCTTGCCATCCTAGGGCGGATGTCCGCCTACACGGGGCAAGAACTCACGTGGGAGCAAGGGATGCAGTCCCAGGAAAAGCGATTTCCTGACGTCCTCCGGTGGAACATGTCACTGGACGTACCGCCTCTGGCCCGACCGGGACAAACGACATTCTCCTAGCCGTGCGAACGCTGATCCCGCTCGTCCTGGCAGCTGCGCTTCCGGCAGCCGCTGCTGACTTCGATACAGAAGTCCGGTCGCTCCTCGCAGCCAAGTGCCTGGCATGCCACAGCGATTCCAACAAGCTCGGCGGCCTGAACATCGAGACATCGGAGAGCGCGCGCAAGGGCGGTGCCGCTGGGCCGTCAATCGTCGCGGGGCAGCCCGACCGCAGCCCGCTCCTCGGACGGATGTTGATTCCAGCCAGCGAGATTGGTGCCATGCCGCCGACTGGCCCACGCGTTTCCGATCAGGAGATCGCCGCGGTTCGGGAGTGGATTCTCGGCGGAGCCGAGTGGGACGGCCGCTTGCAAGCCGCACCGGAGACCGCGGGGCCACCGGTTGACGGGGAGGAAATGGATCTTGTGCGCCGGATCCGGGCACGGATCGCGGCGAGTTCCCAAGGCGGCGGCGACAAAGGAGCGTTTGACGCCTACGAGGAACCGGTGCCGGAGGCGGAGACCGCGATAAGAATGGTGCCTATTCCGGCCGGGCAGTTCCTAATGGGAACACCAGTCGACGAGACAGGACGCGATACGGATGAGGGCCCGAGAAGGCGGGTTCGCCTGGATGCGTTCTGGATGGCGTCTCACGAAGTCAGGTGGGACGAATTCCGGGGGTTCATGCTGCGCATCGCGGACGTGTACCGGGATCCAGACGAAGTCGCAGCGGCGGTTTCGAGCCCAACCCCGCCCTACGTCGAAATGAGCTTCGGCATGGGCATCACCGGATTCCCCGCAATCAGCATGACTCAGCACGCCGCGAGCAAGTACGCTCAGTGGCTTAGCGCCAAAACGGGTCGATTCTACCGGCTGCCCACGGAAGCCGAGTGGGAGTATGCCTGCCGAGCCGGCAGCGGCGAGGCGTACGCTTTCGGCAACCAGCCATCGGATCTAGACGAGCACGGTTGGTACGCGGACAACAGTGACTACCAGTACCAGCCGGTCGGGATGACCAAGCCAAACGCATGGGGCTTGTACGACATGCACGGCAACGTATGGGAATGGACGCTGGATGAGTACCGGGAGTCCTATCCGGTCGGAGAGGAGGTGCTAGTCTCTCCGTGGGTCCGGGCAGACCGGCTCTACCCACGAGTGGTGCGTGGCGGGTCTTGGATAGATAGCGCCGCATCTCTCCGCTGCGGAGCGCGACGAGGTTCGGAGCGTGACTGGAAGATGCAGGATCCTCAGTTACCCAAGAGCATTTGGTATCACACCGACGCGCCCTGGCTGGGATTCCGCCTTGTGCGACCGAGGCAACTGCCATCTACCGAAGACATGTATGCCTATTGGAACTCGGCAACGGGCAAGAAATAGGGCCCTGCTGGTCGCCGCACTTCTCTGCTGGGCGTTGCCAGGCGCCGCCGCTGAAAGCGGCTCCCTGCACCGGATCGTCGCGGAAGAGCCCCACCTGGGGGTGATCGTGCGGATTGAAGCCTACGTCCCGCATGACGTCAATCCCGCCCATCTGTTCCGCACTGCATTTGACCGCGTTGCGACGTTGGAGCGGAAATTCTCGAGCTATCGGGACGATTCCGAGGTTCGACGCGTCGAAGAACTGGCATGGCGGCGACCCATGCCGGTTTCAGCCGAATTCTCCACCCTGCTCGCTCACGCTCTAGATGTTGCAAGCAAGACTGGCGGCGCCTTCGATCCAACCGTGGGGAGAGTGACGCGTCTATTGCGCGAGCAAGGCGCGCCCCGGACACGGAGTGCCAGACTCGCGCTAGCAGAGGCGAGAGAGTTCACGGGCTGGTGGCGCGTAGTGCTAGACGATGGCGAGCGCACCGTATTCTTGTGCCGACGAGGCGTGCAATTGGACTTCGGCGGAATCGCCAAGGGATACATCGCGGACGAGGCATTGCGAGTTCTCAGCCGAATGGGCGCCGGCCGCGCCATCGTCTCAGTGGCAGGGGATATCGCAGTCGGCCACCCACCGCCCGGGCAATCCGGATGGCAAGTCGCGCTGGACGCGGTTGGAGTTCGCGACGGTATCGAACGCAGGCTAGTGCTGCGCAACCAAGCTGTGTCCACATCCGGGAGCCGCGAACGGTTCTACGAGATCGACGGCAAGCGCTGTTCCCACATCCTCAGTCAATTCCAAGACCACTGCACCGACACTTCGCTAGCCGTCAGCGTGGTTGCGCCGACTGGCTTGGAAGCTGACGCTCTCGCGACTGCGCTGGTCGCGATGGGTCCCAAGACCGCAGAAGATCTTCTGCAAGGACGGACGGACGTACGGGCCTACTGGGCCACGGCAGCCGCGACCACAACCTTGGCCGAGCGACCTTCCAGCAGCTTGCCTTGACCCACTTCCGGGGCCCAAAGGTGAATGCAGCCAAGGAGGCCGGCACGATTCGACACTAGCTGAACGTCTTCTGCAATTGGCTCGCGGACCTTCCGGGCATTGCCGCCGCCGATGAACAGCCGATGAAAGTTGAAGGTGATCCGAAGCTGGTCAACCGCCTCTCGAAGCAGTTCATTCCAGCGGATCTTCCCGAGACGATGAAGTGCTGCAATCCCGAGGTGTTCTTCGTAAGTCTTGTTCTTGCGGAACACGTGGTGCGCAATCTCCAAGTTCGGAACCAGCCTGCCATCGACATAGAGCGCGGAGCCAAGCCCCGTCCCGAGGGTCAGCACGAATTCAGTTCCGACGCCTTCAATCACGGCCAACCCCTGGATATCCGCATCGTTAGCAACCCGTGTCTGCACGCCAGCCATTTCGCTCAAAGCCTTGCCGAGATCAAAGCCGATCCACGATGGATCTAGATTCACGGCGGTCAGGGTCTTGCCGCTAGCGACGACTCCAGGAAAGCCCGCAGCGATGCGGCCGAAGGGCGGTTGCTCCGCGATCATCGCTTCCAGTACGGCCAGTACCACGGATGCCGTCGCGGGTTTGGGCGTCAATCGACGCTCGCGTTCATTGAGGGGCTCACCAAACGGCCCCAGAGTCATCATCTTGAGCCCAGAGCCCCCGATATCGATGGCCAGGGTTCGCAGAGGGTGCATCGCGCCAGCGTTCGCCATCGCCCTAGTGACACCATCATTCTATCAGGTCACCGAAGGCTGGCGCCGTCAGTCAGCTAGCGGGGCTCGCCAAAGTCCGCTTCCCGTGCAGCATCTGGCGACGATTCGGGAGGTCATCCACAGGGAACCAACGCACGGTTCGCGACCGGGAGGCGTCAGCGGCTTCGCCGGGGGAATCGCTACTCGTAGGTGACCCGAACGGTCCATCGAAAGTCCTCGCCCGGGTCCAAGTAGATCAGTCCCTGGCGCTGGACTAGCGAATTCTGCAGGCCGACCCACGGCTCCGGGCTGAAGAACCCGTTGCGGACATCGCCCCAGACGTTGAACAGGATGACGGGAGGATCAGGAATCTCGCTGGCGTTATGCGAGATCCGCAGGGTCAGACCGGCGGGGTCCCGGTATTCGATGTAGGGGTCTTGGCCAGCGGGATATCCGGTCAGCGATGTCGCGGTCAAGGGCGGGTAGTCTCCCAGGGAAATCCCGTCGGCATAGGACAGCGGCTGGGTCTCGCCCGTCGGAATGCCGTAGTCTGTCTTGAGAATCGCAATGCTCGAAGGACTTGAGAGCACCATGTCTTGCGGATCACTGCCGTCAACGAGCGGCGCTAGGAAGGTAATGTGATTTCCGATCGAGAAAAACATCGGCTCGGTATTGTCGGCGGCAGACCCCACGACATAGCGCATTTCAAGCGCTCCATCCGCGATCACGTACTCGACAGTGCATAGGAATCCAAACGGATACATGCGGCGTGTGTCGGGACTGTCGCGAAGGCTTAGAATCGCCCTGGCATTGCCCCCGTCCGCGCCGGATTCGGCCAGCCGCCAGGGCAAGTCCCTTGCGAATCCGTGAATCGGCATCGGGCGCCGCACGCCGCCATGCTCGTACGCCCCTCCATCGAATGCCTCGCCCGCGTGTCGGCGCTCCACCAGGTCCGGTGGGAAGTTCCGCCCGGTCGCAGGCCACAGAAACGGCCCCTTCCCCATGAACCCTTCGCGCGGGGCGTAGTCGCGCGCCAGTTGGAGGGTCTCGATCCAATCGCCGCCGTATCGGACGCGCAGGCCACTCAGTTCCCCTCCCTTGCTCGGCGCGATCGCGGCTTCGATGCCGCCCATGTCATCCCGCAGAACAACAAGTTCTGTCTGCGAGGCGTCAATGCTCGTCGCAGTCTCCAGGAAATACCTGGGCACGGGCTCGTCCGCAACGCATCCGATCAACAGGGCTAGAGGGATCCAAGCAAGTCGCACGCGTGTAAGCCTACCGCACTACGAGTTTTGACCGCGATTCGCGCGGATGCCTCGGATTGAAGCCTGCTTGAGGCAGGCTGTGCCTAGATCGGCTCGCTCCGGTGAATGAGATGCAGGATGTTGCCTTCCGGATCGAGGAAGAAAGCCAGGCGATTCGGGCCAGCTTCCACGAACTGTACGATCTTGATCCCCTTGGATTGCAAATCCTTGACCCCTTCGTCGAAGTCGTCGACCTTGACCGCCAGGTGGCGGATGCCAGGCGTCCGCATGGAACTCTGGACGGCATCGCCCTCGGATGGAATGAGTTCAAGCATGGTGCCGTCATTGGCACGCACGAAGACGTTCCCGCCGTACCGATGGACGATTGGCATCTCCAGATTCCGTTCGTACCATTGGCCGAGACCCTCAGGGTCCTGCGTGGCGATCGCTGTGTGTTCGATTCCGTTGTACATCAGTGCTCTCCTGTTTCTCTGCCCTTGCGCCGGCATACGCCTTTCTTCGACGCTCGAATGAACTCGACCATGTGGCGGACATGCGGCCCGTCCAATTGAGACTCCACCCTTGCGAGCGCCTCGGCAAGCGGCAGGTCGGATCTGAAGAGTATGCGGTAGGCACGTCGGATACGGTCGATATCGCCGGCATCTAGTCCGGCCCGCCGCAGACCCACCAGGTTCAAGCCGTGCACGGCCATGGTGGGACCGACATGAGTCAAATAGGGGGTCACATCCTGATTCACTCGGGTCATCCCGCCCACCATCGCGACTTCACCGATCCGCAAGTACTGCTGGACGGCGATGTTCCCTGACACAAAGGCTCGATCTTCAATTTCAACATACCCGGAAATCAACGCCCCGCTGGCGATGACGGCGTTATCGCCGATCCGGCAGTTGTGGGCAATGTGACCGGACGTCATGATGAAGTTGCCGTTGCCAATCACGGTTTCAGACTCCGGCGCCGTGCCTCGCGAAATCGTGAAGTGCTCACGGATCTTGTTGCCGTCGCCGATTCGCAAGTAGGACTGCTCCCCGCCAAACGCCTTGTCCAGAGGATCGGTGCCGAGAACCGCCCCGGTAGAGACTTCGTTGTCGGTCCCGAGGGAAGTCCAGCGCTTGATGACGACATGCGGCTCGATTCTGCAACGCGCGCCGATCTCGACATCGTCCTCGATGATCGAATACTCTCCGACAACAACGCCCGGTCCAAGCCGGGCGGTGCTTGCGACACGCGCGGTCTCCGCGATCGACGCCGATGGATGGACCAGCAACATTGGCGGTGGAGACGCGCCCACGTCATCTGCAGGGCGCCAACGGCCCCGGGCAGCGAGAATGCCGATTCTCCCACGTCGCAAGCTCCTCTGTCGAGCCGGAGCGTTCTCGACCGAGAGGTGAGCCTGCACGAGGGGGTTGTTTCCAACCAGACATGAGCCTAAACGCAGGGCCCGGCGCGGCTTCGGCAGCGGAGTCCGCCACGCGTCCCATCGAAGGGCTGGCGTTCGGGCATTGTGGTAGGCTTCCAAGCGTGAAGTCACGCTGTTCCCACCCCACTATCAGGAGCCGGATCGATGCGGTGACTTGCCTCGCGGCACTCGCCTCCCTTGTAGCGGTCGGTTGCGGAGCCCCTCCCCCGTCAGACAGTGCTCCGGCTGACACTGTCGAACGCGGACCGCGGTCCCAGCCAGGCACCATGATGGGCCTCTACGCTCCGGGCCAGCACGACCTCTACGACGGCAAGTTCATCATTTCTGGTAGCCGGATCTTCCAAGTGGGCACCCTCAATGACGAAAGCCCTTGGGACCACATGGGAAATGACGGCTCAACCCTCCGTCCGGTGGGTGGAACGGCTGAAATCGACGTCGACGAGATCTCGAACACTGGCGTGTTCAGGGCCGAACTGGAACTCCCGGAAGGAAATTACGTCATTGATCTGGAGGAGATCAAGGAATTCTCACCGTGCCAGGACGGTGGGATTGCCGCCTACCTCTTCGAGCACGGAGATTCCGGCTGCGGCGACGCAAATTGGCCGAAGAGCTTGCTCTATGTGGCTGGATGGGGCCTAGGCTCAGCAACCCTCAATGGAGAGGCGCTCTACGAGAACTACGAAATCCATTTCATGGTCACCCAAGGAATGCGCAGTCGGGATCTGGTGGCCAACTACCCGCTTGACGGCAAGGCATCCGAAGCAGGCGCCGTGAATCCAGCACTCCAGCAGCTCGACTTCTACATACGAAGTCCAGAAAAGAACGATGCCAACCATCCGAAGCGGGAGGTCTTCGACCACTTCTTCGCGATGGAGGTGACTTGGAAATAGACCGACCCTGCCGCTTCCCGCCAGCGTTCACCGGGCTCGGACCGGTCCACATGCTCGACGGCGGAGGGGGCCGTTGGCCGTACCGGTTGATCCTCGGGCGCGATCCACCGCGGCCCCGACCGTGTGCTTAGAGGCCAATCTTCCCTTTGGGAACGACTATTCCAGCTTGCGGCGCTTCCCGCACGTTGGATCCAAGGCAATCCCGAGAGTTGCCACTTGGCCAAGACCGCTACTGCAGCTTGGTCGCTCTCACTTGACCCTCGAAGGCAGTCACCGCCTTGGCTAGGTCCGACGGCTTGCGCAGCTTATACTCCCTGCCGTTCATGGCTCGAACGAAGTTGCCCATCACTCCCCGCCAAACGAAGTAGGAAACGTCGAGAAACGCGAACGATGCGCCCAACTGCCGGAGTCGGTTCAGAGCTCGGCTGGAAATCTCCTTGCCGAACTTCGTCTCGTGTCCAATGAAGACTGCCGCTGTCGGAGTCTTGGAGCCTGCAAGTTCTTGCAGTAGCATGCTCGTGAAGAACTGCAATTCGCTGCCGTAGTAGAGATCCTCGAAGTCGACGGTCTCAGGCTCCAATTCATCGACGATGTTTCCTAGTCCGGGGAAATCGACAGTTGGGCTATAGTCCTGTCGCGCCACGACGCTTTGATCCTCGAAGCTGAACACAACTATTGAAAACTCGTTGAATTCCTGGCTACGCACGAGTTGCCGCAACGCCGAGAAATGGGGCAGCAAATCCGTCATCCGGGGACGGACCGGTAGCCTCCTTCTGCCCAGTACATCCAAGCTGACGAAAATCTTCAGCCGCTGCGGCGACCGTAGGTGAGGGCGGTCGGCCGGGAACTCCGGGCGTAACAGGTACGTCGTCGCATCCTCGATCTCTCCCGGTGCAAGCGTCACCTCGATGGTTCTTTCCCCACGAGACAAGGCCACCTTGAACTGCCTCGACCCCAAGCATTTCCGCCCTCGATTGTCGATGATGCGCCAACGCATACGATACTGGCCGAGACCTGTGGAAAATGCCCCACCAAAACGCACCGCGCCCTTGGTCCCCAACGGAACGACATCCGGGGACCTCATGAAATCCTCCATGATGATCGGGTCACCCGGGGTGTCGTTCACCGGTTCGACGATGATGTTCAAGTCCAGGGTGAATCGCGTTCCCACGAACTGCTTTACCGGCAGGTTGAACCACGCACCGGTTACAAATCGGAACTCGAAGTCAAGAAACGGCCCGAACTTGTCCGCGCCGCAGTTGAGCTTCCCGGCGGGCTCCGACGCCGCCTGAGCCGATCCGGCAACCACCAGAAGCAAAGTGGCTAGCAGCTTCAGAAGAGACCTCATCCGGGACCAGCGACTGCCCTCAGCGTAACAAGATTCCACGTCCCCAACTCCGTCGGTATGATGGGGTTTCCGTGCGATCGTAACGGACCCCCTTCCCCTTGCCTTCTCCATCCCTAGCTCCTAAAGTGTGGCCGGTCGCTGACGGAGCTTGGCAAATCCGCCTCCCGCTCCCTTGGGCTCTGACGAGTGTCAACGTCTTTTTGTTCCACACCGATGAGGGGGACCTGCTGCTGGACACGGGCATTCGCTCGGAGGAGTCGCTGCAGTCCCTGGAAGCGGCCCTGAAGAGCGTGGGTTCGGGCTGGAGCTCGATTGCCGGGATCCTGGTGAGCCACCTCCACCCCGACCATGTTGGCGCGGCGGCAGAGCTTCGTCGCCGCACCGGGGCACCGGTGCGCATGCCGGCGCTCGAAGCGGAACTGGTCAAGCCACTAGGCCCGGATCGCAAGTTCTTCGCCGAGACCGCCGCATTTCTGAGACAGCACGGCATGCCAGGAACGCAGGTCGATACCTTGCGCGAGCAAGCTGCAGTCGGATCCAAGGTCTCCGAACGGCTGGTTGTCGACGGGCCCTTGGAAGACGGCGAGCGGATCGCATTCCAGGGAGGGACTCTGGAAGCAATTGCGGCCCCCGGGCACTCGCCCGGCCAACTTTGCTTCTACTGCCCTGAACAGCGGGTCCTTTTCTCCACGGACGCGATCCTTCCGCGTGTCACGCCCAACATCGGCGTGCATTGGTTCTATCGAGCCAACCCGCTTGGTGACTATCTGGTAACGCTGGACAAGTTGCGCGGCCTGGAAGCCGGGAAGATCGTCCCGTCGCACGGGCGACCCTTCGAGGGTCACCGGGAATGGATCGACAATACGAAGCGCCACCACGTACGGCGGTGTGACTCGATCATCGAGGTGCTAGGCGAGGAGCCGATGGACGCATTCGAGATTGCGGGCGCCGTCTGGGGTGCGAATCGGAGCCTGTTCGATCGCCGGTTTGCGATGGCCGAATCGCTTTCACATTTGGCATACATGGAGATCGAGCGGCGCGTCACCGAAGTCCAGGTCGAAGGCATCACCCGCTGGACCAAGTCGTAGCGGCTTCCGGCAACCGTATCGCCTACCTCGGGGTCGGTCGAGCCATCACCGATCCTACGGCAGGATGGTTCGCAACTCGACGCCAACCTCTCCGTTGCCGACGACCCTCCGCGGAATCGGACCAAGCTGAGTCAATTCCTGATCGATGGAAGGCTAGGATCTTCCAAAACTCGCACTAGGCACTCGCTGTATGCAGCGTGCATGGCCACAAGCCTTTGAGTGTGTAGCCAGCTCACTGCTTGATGTGAAGCGATACGTTGGCTTCCCGTTGACAGGAGAACTGTCGACGTAGCTGGAGGCAAAGGACAGGGGGCTTCCTGGGCGGTCTACAATAGCGCTCTCACGTGCCGAGATTTGCAGTTATCGCCGACGGGCCTTTGGATCCCACCGTGATCGAATTCGCGGGCGATCAGATCGACTTCCTCCCGTGGCAGGTCGCTGTCGATGGCTCCGCCGAGACCATCGACGGCGTGTACACGTACGGCCACCCGCATCTTGACGGAGCAATGCTGGACAGACTCCCTGGAGTGAGGGTAATCAGCAACTACGGAGTCGGAGTGGACCATATCAACATCGTTGACGCTGCTGATCGCGGGATCCCCGTTGGCAACACTCCGCATATCCTAGACGGCGCGACGGCGGACGCGGCATTCGCCCTGCTGCTGGCAGCAGCGAGGCGCGTGGTCGTGGGCGACCGGTACGCGCGCTCGGACAAATTCCTAAGTTACGACCCGGGCTACATGCTTGGGCGAGAGGCACATTCGAGCACGCTGGGGATTGTCGGGCTTGGCAGCATCGGACGCCAGGTCGCCCGGCGAGCTCTGGGCTTCGACATGCGCGTGCTGTACCGCAACCGACGCCGGAGCCTGCGGGACGAGGAGGAACTGGGCGTCGAGTACGTGTCGCTGGACGATCTGCTCAAGCGTTCCGACTATGTCGTGCTGACGTGCCCTCTCACGGACGAGACCCGTCACCTCATCGATGCCGCAGCCTTGCGGAAAATGAAGTCCACGGCAACCCTTGTCAACATCGCGAGGGGACCAGTGGTCGACACGCACGCGTTGTTGGAAGCACTCCGCGACGGGGAGATCGAGAGCGCGGGCCTTGACGTGACCGATCCGGAGCCGCTCCCGCGGGACCATCCTTTGCTCGGCATGGAGAACGTCACGATCCTCCCACATCTGGGTAGCGCGACGCTTGAGACCCGCGACAAGATGGCCGAGATGTCAGTGGAGAATCTGAAACTCGGCCTGCACGGCATGCCGCTTCTGCACACCGTTCAGCCTTGATCAGGGTAAGGCGGCGACCAGTTCGATCAAAGCGCCCCTGATGAGCCTCAGGGTCCGCTGGCGGATTCGACGCGTTGCGTCCGCTAGAGCAGTTCCTCGATCCGCCGAGCGAGGTCCTTCTCACTCACGCTCCCCGGGTGATACAGGCTAACGATCCCTTCACGATCCACCAGCACCAAGGTCGGCGTAGTACTAACTCCGAAATCGACGAAATTCTTCCCGCTCAGCGGCACCGGGACCGCACTAAGCAACGGGTGCTCGCGAACATGCTCGGCTACAACGTACTGCCGCTCTTCCGCAGGTCCAGCATCCCGCCCATCTTCGACATATCCGTACAATCGCGTTGGAGCCACGATCTCGAGCCCTCGGCTGGCGTAGCGACGCTGCAACTCGAGAAGAATCGGCTTTTGCTCGCGGCAGTCGGAACACCAGTGCGCCCAGAAGAAGAACAGGGCCACCTTGCCCCGCAGGTCGGCAGCGTCGAGACGCGCAGGACCGAGCGATTGGCCGGTCTCGAGCACGGGCATTGGCTTGCCCGCGAGGTCTAGCAGCATGAGATTCTTGTTGAGCCGAGTCTCGACGGACGTGCCGGCAAACTTCTGCCCTTGGTCACGAAGGAACGTGATCGCCTGACCGCGATCGCCCATCGCGTCGTAGAACTTCGCAAGCGTCTCTATCGCCGCACCCAAGGCGATCGGGAACGGTGCATTCGGATTCTTGTCCAGCGCCCGCCGGGCCAAGAGCCACTCGCAGCCCTTCAGTGTCTGCTCGGAGTAGTCGGCAGCCATCTCCCAATCGCGTCCGATCGCGCCGGCCCGGGCGACCCACGACATCGCCGCCAGCCATTCCGCGCCAAGCGGCTGGTCCTTGGGACGGGTTGCCTCGAACAAGCTCTTCGCCGCTTCGGGCTGGTGGCCGAAAGCAAGATCCTTGAGTTGCTGGATCGGAGGCTCTGCCGCGCTTGCAATCGGCATCGCAATCCCAGCCACCAAGGCGAGGCCTAGCAAAAGAAAGCTTGGCATGGTCCCACTTAGCACCGTTCCAGTCTTGCAGATCTGCGCACGATGCGTCTTGTCGGGTCAGGCGGGCCCTGCCCACGCCGGCGATAAAGCCCTCAATCGGGCAACAATCCCAGGCAGAACAGCCAGCAATTCATCCACTTGGTCCAAATCGGTCTGACGCCCCAGCGAGAATCGCAGTGTGGACTTGGCCTGGTCACGGCTCAGTCCGACAGCGGAGAGAACGTGGGATGGCTCGGCAGAGCCGCTCGAGCAGGCCGAACCGCTGGACACCGCGAACCCCTGCAGATCCAGGGAGATCAGGAGAGGTTCGGATTCCACGTGGTCGAAGCGGATGCTGGACGTAGTTGGCAGTCGATCCACGGTCGCGCAATTGAGGTGGGAATCCGGGACATTGCTGAGCACTCTCTGCTCCAGGCGGTCGCGCAACCGCTCGACCCGCTTGGCCTCGTCCTCGCGATCGGCACCGGCCAACTGCGCGGCGGCGCCAAGCCCGACGATGCCAGGGACGTTTTCGGTGCCAGGTCTCCGGTCCCGCTCGTGCTTTCCGCCGTACTGCACCTTCGCGACCTGAACGCCTCTACGCACAAACAGGGCTCCCGCGCCCTTTGGCCCGTAAATCTTGTGGGCGCTCAAACTGAAGAAATCAACGCCAAGATCGTCCACGTTCGTTGGAACCTTCCCAAAGCTCTGGACGCCGTCCACGTGGAAAAGGACGCCCGCCTCGCGAGCAATGGCCCCAATCTCGCGTATCGGCTGTAGCGTGCCAACTTCATTGCTAGCGTGCATCACCGTGATCAAAACCGTCTCAGGCCGCAATGCAGCCTGCACGGCGGAGGGCGCCACGACACCGTCGCGCCCAACTGCGAGGTAGGTCACTTCCACGCCCTCGCGCTCTAGCTGCTGGCAAGCGTTCAAGACCGCTGGGTGCTCGATCTGGCTCGTGATGACATGCCGGCTCAGGTTGCGCACGGCTCGCACCGTCCCGAACACGGCCAAGTTGTCCGCCTCCGTGCCGCCGCTCGTGAAAACGATGTCACGAGCCGCGCATCCAAGCTGCTTCGCAACCTGTCGACGCGCCTTTTCAACCCCTTGCCGGGCTGACTGGCCGAATCCATGCACGCTCGAAGCGTTGCCGTATACCTGGCGGTAATACGGCATCATCGCTTCCAGGACACGGTCATCCACGGGGGTCGTGGCGTTGTGATCGAAGTAGGCGCGTGGCACAGCCTGACGTTCCGCCTTCAAGTATACGGGCGAGCCCGGTGGGTTGAGCCACCCGTCAAGCGTCCACTCATCGTTGAAACGCGGCCGGGAATTCGCGTTGAACGAAAGGAATGCGGCTGGGCTACGGACTCTGAAACCGAAGTCGCTCCACCGTCTGCAATTGAGATTGCAGCGGTGGCGAAGCGGCGCGTTGCCAGTCTGGCATCCAGGCTGCTGACCGCTCGCACAGATCTACCGGGAGCCCGAGAATCGAACACTATCGCTTTAGCAGAATCCGGGAATTCGAAGCCTTGGCTTGACATAGTTGGATTTGTGCCTTGATTTCAAACAGGCGCCGGACTAGTCTGATGCCTAGTCCCTTGTGTGTGGAGGTTTCGTTACGTGAGCAGGACATGGCCAGTTCAGGACGCCGAGGCACGCTTCAGCGAGTTGCTCGAGGCAAGTCTCGCCGAAGGGTCCCAGATCGTAAGCAAGCGAGGCGTCGACGCGGCTGTACTGGTGCCGATCGAGCAGTGGCAGCAAATGCAGAAGCGAGCTAGGCCGGAACTCAAGGACCTGCTGCTAGCCCCGGAGGGCCGTACCGACATGTTGACGCCCCCGCGACGACGGCGCGGCCGCCGTCCGTCCCCTAGCTTCGAGTAATTCGGTGTATCTGCTCGACACGAATGACGTATCCGAGCTACGCAGGCCTCGTCCGCATCCAGCCGTTATTGCCTGGACTGCAGCTGCGGCTGCCGACGACCTGTTTCTGTCCGTGGTTACGATCGGGGAGATTCAAGCGGGTATCGAACTGACTCGCGAGCAGGACCTCGTCAAGGCACTGGAACTGGAAGCTTGGCTCGGCGCGGTGATTCTCTCCTATAACGTCCTCCCAATGAATGCTGCCACGTTCCGCGAATGGGCGCGGCTCAAGCATCGGCGTTCCGACACCCTGATGGAGGATGCGATGATCGCCGCAACCGCCGTAGTGCATCGACTGACTGTCGTCACCAGGAACGTGCTTGATTTTGACCAATTCGGTGTGGATCTGCTGAATCCTTTTGAGAGCGAAGCAGAGCTTCGCCGGTAGGTTCCCCGCAGGAGCGCTACCCGAGACTGGCGGTCTCTCGACCAGGGATCGCCCCCTCACCCGTCACACTTGCGGATGGTGCCGTCGACGCTGATGTAGGGAGTGCACGCCACTGGTCAGAAGCGCACCATCCGCTCGGAGGGGAACCGTTGTGTATCCGTCACCCACGAGGGAATTGAGAGCCTTTCGATCAACCGGTCCACCTTTCACGGCGCATGGCACTACGCGTTAGCATTGCGATCAGAAGACGCCGAAGGTAACTGGGCCAGACTCCCTACCGCGTTCACAGGCATCTCCGACCTGTGTCCACGGCAATGGAGAGCTAGACCGGCCGTTCCGCCCAGGCGGGCAACATCTGTTGCACGAACCAGCGGCACCGATGACAATGGATTGAGATATGGGACTGCGAATTCTGACCGCAATCGTTTGCGTGCCGCTCCTGGCGGGTGCATCCGACTTAGCGGAGCAGGCCAATACCATTCTCAAAGAGAACTGCCAGGTGTGTCACGGTGCCGCCATGCAGCAGTCCGGTCTAGATCTGCGTACCCGTGACAAGATCTTGCTGGGCGGCGAACGTGGTGCCGCAGTGACAGGAGCAAGCCTGGGAGGAAGCTGGCTCTGGAAGCTCGTCAATCATCAGGTCAAGCCGTTCATGCCTCCAACTGGCAAGCTTGACGACGAGAAGATCGAAGTCCTTCGAAAATGGATTCTTGCCGGCGCACCCATGCCCGAAGGTGTGGTGTCGGACGAGGAGGCTGAGCGCCGGGAGGCGCTGCGCAAGCTGGAGGAGCGCCCGATCACCGAAGAGGAGCGCGCCTGGTGGGCGTTCGCCCAGCCAGAGCGGCCCACCGTGCCGGGCAACCGCGACGGCCATCCAATTGACGCGTTCCTGGAAAGGAAGCTACAGGAAGAGGGGCTTGAGAAGAATGGCGTTGCGGCCAAGCGCGCCTTGGTGCGACGCGTGTATCTGGATCTGATCGGATTGCCACCGACGCCGGAAGAAACCGCGGCCTTCGTGAACGACGATTCGGAGAAAGCATGGAAGGCGCTGGTGGACAGCCTTCTGGACTCTCCGCACTATGGCGAGCGCTGGGCGCGCCACTGGCTGGACTTGGTCCACTATGCGGACTCGGGCGGATACGAACGGGACTTCGACTGGCCGACGATGTGGCGCTATCGCGACTACGTGATTGATGCGTTCAACAACGACAAGCCGTACGACCAGTTCATCCTCGAGCAGATCGCGGGAGACGAGATCAATCCCGATTCTGTCGAGGCGAACATTGCGACCGGGTATTTGCGCATGGTGTTGGACAACAACATCAAGGACGAGCGCACGCGCATGGACGAACTAGACGACAACGTCGCGACAACGGCGCAGACCTTCCTAGCGGTGACGGCGCAATGCGCCCGCTGCCACAACCACAAGTTCGATCCCATCGCGCAGAAGGACTACTACCAGATGCAGGCAGTGTTCTTCTCGACGAAAGAGGTCGACTACCCCCTGGTCAGTCCTGCAGAAGTCGACCGGCACAAGGCAGCGCTGAAGGAAATCGCGCAAGCGCAGAAGCCACTCAGGAACCGTCTGACGGAAATCGAGAAACCGCACCGCGAATTCCTCTTCCAAGCCGAGCTCGATACTTACCCGTCGTACTACCGGACCGCATGGGAAACACCCGCCGAGAAGCGTGACACCGGGCAGCGCCTCAACGCCCGGCAGGTCGATGCGCTCTACAAGCAGATCAAGCGCAGCGACATTTTGGCCAGGATGTCGGAACAGGAACTCGGCGAAATCAAGGAGATCGAGGCGCGCATCAAGGAGCTAGACGCCAGTAAGCCAGAGGGGTATCCGACAGCGCGAACCATCACCGAGGACAGCCGCGATCCCCTGCCTTCGTACTTCCTCCACCGGGGCGATCCGGGCAGCAAGGGATCACTCATGAACCCCGGCGTGCTGACCGTGGCCGCACGGACCGAGCCTCGTTTCTCCGAACCACCGCCGGAGGCAAGGACCAGCCGGCGGCGAAGGCAGTTCGCCGAGTGGATCGCTGCGAAGGACAACCCGCTGACGGCTCGGGTCATGGTAAACCGCATCTGGCAGCACCACTTCGGAGAGGGCATCGTGCGCACTCCGAGCAACTTCGGCAAGACCGGCATGCTCCCCTCGCATCCAGCCCTGTTGGACTGGCTGGCCGCCGAATTCGTCGATTCAGGGTGGTCCGTGAAGCATATGCACCGGTTGATCCTGACCTCCGATGCCTATCGCATGGAAAGCCGGGACAATCCAGCAAACCTGGCGAAGGACGGCACCAATAAGTACTTTTGGAGGCAAAGCCGGAACAGGTACGAGATCGAGGCCATCAGGGACCAGATCATGGCCGTGGCCGGCACACTCAATCGGTCGCCGGGGGGCCCGGCTGTGCGGCCCTTCATCGACCCTTCGCTATTCCAGTCCAGCACCAGCCGGACCTGGCCGGGACTATCAATCGGCGATCCGGAAGGCTGGCGGCGGAGCGTATACGTCTTCTCGAAGCGCTCGATCCGATACCCGATGTTCGAGGCATTCGACCAGCCCGACATGGTCTCCTCGTGCAGCCGGCGCACCCGCTCCACAGTCGCGCCGCAGGCCCTCCTGCTGATGAACAATGCCGAGGTGCTGCTCCAAGCCAAGTACTTTGCTCAGCGAGTCGCTGTCGAAGCAGGCCACGACGCCGGTGCTCAAGTCGACAGGGCCTTCGAGTTGGCGTTGTCGAGGAAACCGACTGCAAGCGAGCGTTCGAAGGCGCTTGGATTCGTCGGATCGACGCCGACCGGCCTCGTCGATCTCTGCCAAACTCTCTTCAACCTGAACGAGTTTCTATACCGGCAGTGAACCCGAGCGCAGGGCTAGGCGCAGACCGCTCAGCGACCGGTCGACCCGAAACCGCCAGCCCCTCGCTCGCTTTCCGCGAGCGTCTCCGACAGTTCCCATTGGACACTCGCGTAAGGGCCGACAACCAATTGGGCAATCCGGTCTCCAGCGCGGACATGGTAGGTTTCGGGTCCGAAGTTGATGAGCGTTACCTGAATCTCGCCACGGAAGCCTGGATCGATCGTGCCGGGACTGTTCAGTAGCGTCAGCCCGTGGCGCCGGGCCAGTCCGCTTCGTGGTCGCACCTGGCCTTCATAGCCGGGAGGAATCTCCACGCAGATCCCGGTCCGCACACTCTTCCACTCCCGTGGCCTCAACTCGGCCTCTTCTGCAGCAAAGAGGTCCATCCCCGCGTCCTCGGAGGGCCCGTGAGCGTACCGCGGACATATGGCGCCTGACAGTAGCTTGCTATATCGAAGGATCAACTTGCCGGCCACAGAAGCAACCAAAGTAGGGAATTATATAGTGTCTGCGGCGTAATTCCGTATTTCATTGATATCAAGGTGTTTCGATCGAGTTTCGGCGGGCGAAGATGGAGCGGATCGGGCGCGGTCGTCGCGATTCGTGCCGAATTGCGATCATCTTCGCAGGAGAAGCGCCTTGCGAACCGTTTTCAATCCCGCGATGATGCTCGGCCAGACCGCCATCGAAGACATCCAACTCGACGCCAGCTGCCGCGACGATATCCCGGCCGTGCTGAAGGGCATCCAGCACATCTGGTGCAACCATCGGTTGCGGGAGCGGGTCTGCGCCTTGCTGGAGGAGCACCTGCTCGCCACGGGCGCGTCCGCCACCAAGGGTGACGCTGCGCAGACGGAGGATCGCGCGCCGGTGCCGGGGATCAACCCGGATGTCGGTCGGCCCGGCATGGAACTGTGGCGGGTCCTGGTGCTCGGCTTGCTCAAGCAGGGCATCAACTGCGACTACGACCGTTTGCACGACCTGGCTAATCAGCACGGCGACGTGCGCCGCATGCTGGGCATCAGCGACGTGTGCCGAGACGTTCAGCTACCGCACGCTGGCGCGCAACGTCGCGCTGCTGACGCCGGAACTGCTGGCGGCGGTGAACCGCCTGGCGGTGGAGGCGGGCCACGAGCTGGCCGGGTGCCGCCCGGACGAGCCGTTGCAAGCGCGCTGCGATAGCTTCACGGTGGAGACCGACGTGCATTACCCGACGGACGTGAATCTGTTGTGGGACGCGCTGCGCTGCCTGATCCGGGTGCTGGCTTTGGCCTGCGAGCAGTGCGGCCTGGGGGGCTGGCGCCAGAGCGCGCATCTGACATGGAAGGTACGGGGCCTGTTCAACCGGGTGCGATCGTCGAAGCGGCGCAAGAACCAGCCGCAGCGGGTGCAGGACTACGTGCGGCAGGCGCGCCGCATCGCGGAGCGCGCGCAGGAGTCGCTGGAGGAGCTGGCCGGGGCGGGCGCAGATGCGGGGATCCTCAGTGAAATCAAGTACTTCCTGGACCACGCGGAGCGGCAGATCGAGCAGGTGGAGCGGCGCTTGCTGCGAGGCGAGACGATCCCGCAGGAAGAGAAGGTGTTCTCGGTTTTCGAGCCGCACACGCGCTGGTGTGCGAAGGGCAAGGCCGGGCGGCCGGTGGAACTGGGGGTGCCAGTGGGAATCGTGGAAAGCGAGCACGGGTTCGTGCTGCACTACAAGATCATGTGGACGGAACAGGACGTGGAGGTGGCGCAGCCGTTGGTGCAGGAGACGCAAGCGCTGTATCCGGAGCTGGCGGGATGCAGTTTCGACAAGGGCTTCCACAGCCCGGGGAACCGGGCGGAGTTGGACAAGGTACTGGCATTGAACGCGCTGCCGCAGAAGGGGAAGCTGTCGCAGGCGGGGCGGGAGCGGGAGGCGGAGGCAGCCTTCGCGGAGGCGCGGCGGATGCATCCGGCGGTGGAATCTGCGATTCACAACCTGGAGTGCCGGGGATTGGACCGGGTGCGGTCGCGGGGGCCGGAGGGCTTTGCGCGAGCGGTAGGGCTGTCGGTGCTGGCGTTGAACCTGCACCGCATCGGACTGATCCTGCAGCGGCGGGAGCGGGAACGGCTGAAGCGGGCGAGGCAGCGGCGGCTGCGACTGGCGGCGTAGCGGCGGCGAAGCGGCCCGGGAAGTGGAATCGGCAGGCTGCCCAGAGGCAGGAGTGCGCGAGAGGTGCGCAAGGTTTCCGAATCCGGCTTCGAAACCGGCCTGGAAACGGCACCGGACAACCGCACAGTAACTAGATTTACCTATGCGCCGGAACAGAAAGTGAGGGTTTTGTCACAGACACTATATAGTGTCCGCGACATGGGTCCGTTTCTTCTTGATGTGAAGGAGTCTCGGTTAACTTCCGGCGGGCGGAGACAGGGCGGTTCGGGCACGCTCAGAGCGGTTCGCACGGAATTGCGGTCATCTTCCGAGAGAAGCCCATGCGACCGTCCTCAATCCTCGCTAAGGATCGGCCAAAGGTCCGACGAAGACATCCAACTCGACACCGGCTGCCGCGACGATGAGATATGCCCGAAAGTTGGTGACGCTGGATTCAGGCGGCGCGTCCAACTTCTTGAATTCCGTTCCTGAATTGTACTCCTTCGATCACCTGCGCCAGTCGCTTTGGCCCATTCAGCCGGCGCCACTTCTCCTGGGCCGATAGCACCAGCTGCAGCACCATCGCGAACGCTGTCTTCCGGCTCAGGCACCCGCGCGTCTTGACCGTCCGCAGCCGCACCGTCGCGAACACGCTCTCGATGGGGTTCGTCGTCCGCAAGTGCCGCCAGTGCTCTGCCGGATAGTCGTAGAACGCCAGCAGATCGTCCCGGTCCTTCGCGAGGCACTCCACCGCCTTCTCGTACTTGGCCTCGTAGGCCGCCACGCAATGCTGGAAGGCCCGGCCCGCCTCCTCCCGGGTCTCTGCCATCCAGGTCTGCTGCAGGTTGCGCTTGGCCCGCGCCTGCACCCCCTTGGGCAGCTTGTCGAGCACGTTGCGCGTCTTGTGCACCCAGCAGCGCTGGGTGGCGAGCTCTCGGATACACCTGGCGCAGGGCCTTCCACAGGCCCAGGGCCCCGTCGCCGACGACCAGATCCGGACCCGCCTGCCAGCCCCTCCGCTGCAGGTCCAGCAGCAGCTCGAGCCAACTCTGCTCGCTCTCGCGATAGCCGTCCGCCAGACCGACAAGTTCTTTGTTGCCTTGCTCATCGGCCCCGATCAGCACCAGCAGGCACTGCTTCTCTTGCTCCAAGCGAGCCTGGCAGTAGATCCCGTCAGCCCAGAGGTAGACGTACTGCTTGTCACTCAAGTCGCGGCGGCTCCATTGCTCGCAGTCCTGTTCCCAGCCCGCCTTCAGGCGACTGATCGTACTGGCCGACAGGCCCGCTGCCTCCGGCCCCAGCAAGGCGCGCAAGGCTTCCTCGAAAGCCCCGGTGGAGACGCCCTTCAGGTACAGCCAGGGCAGCAGCCGTTCCAGCGAGCGGGTCCGCCGCAGATACGGCGGCAACAGCGCGGAGCGGAACCGGATGGGCCCTCCGGATGCGTCGGGGGTGCGATCCCTGGCGCGCGGGACGCGCACCGTGATCGGTCCGATGCCCGTCTGGACATCGCGTTCGGGCCGGTGTCCGTGACGGACGACTCGTCGCCGTCCGTGATCGTCGAGGAGCTCCTTGTGGTCGGCGAGATGGGCTTCAATCTCGGCTTCCACAGCCTGCGCGAGCAGGCGCTGAGCCCCGGTTCTGAGAACCTCTGTGAGCGGGTCCGGGGACCAGGCCGTGGCCTGCTCGATCGGGATCACAGTCGTCTCTGATGTATTCTTGCTCATGGCGTATCCTCCTTTTCCAAAGCAAAGAACTTAGGCGACATTGTCGCCGGGATACGCCACCTCCCTCCTAACCCCAACTTCCACGGTACAAGCATGGGCCGTGCAGTAGGTTGCGACGGATTTTCGTTGACTAGAAGTCGTTGTCATGGAATGGGTTAGACCTCCGAAGCACTGAAGATTCCCCGCTTCTCCGACGGCTTTCCGCTTGGTTTCAAACCTGCTCCTGGTGACTAGGTTCCGACTGGGCGGCCCGGTCCGGTTCCAGGGGCGGGGCCGCGTGCGGCTGGATTCCCAGCAATTCGAACGCCCGCTCCTGTAGCGGCTCAAGTGCGCTCAGCACCTGCACGCGGTGCTCCGGTGCCGCCTCCAGCCGCAGCTCCATCGCCGTCAGCGACGACAGGCTCCCCAGCAGATCCGGAAAGCTCTGCAGCGGCAGGTCCCCCTGCTGGGTCCGCCGCGTGCGATCCTTCGCCTTCGCTTCCTCCGACCGCTGCCGCGGGCTGACCGGACCTCCGGGTAGATCCTCCCGCTCGTCCGCGAACAGTAGCGGCGCCAGCCGCTGCCGCATGTGCCACTCCACGTAGTAGGCCAGCATGCACAGCAGCAGGTGCGCCCGCACCCGCCGCTCCTTCCAGTGGAACACCGGCCGCACCGCCAGCAGCGACTTCATCGAACGGAACGCGCGCTCGACCCGCGCCAGGCTCTTGTATGCCGCCACCGTCTCGCGGTCCCCCAGCGCCTCCTGCTCCAGGCTCGTGCGGATCACGTAGATCCCGTCCAGGCGCCCCTCGGCCCGGATCGACTCTTCCTTCCGCCGCGAGGAAAACGCCCCCGTGCCCTCCTCGAACGTCCATTCGAAGTGCTTGCCCATCTTGCGTCGCCGCAGCCCGCCCAGGCGCCGGTTGAACTCGTCCCGGTCGTACTTGCCGGCTGTGTAGCGCGCCGCCAGCTGGGCCGCCTCCGTCTCGGTCGCTCGCAGCAGCTCCGCCCGCTTGCGCCGCCGCTCGGCCGCCACCAGCGGGTTGAAGCACACCAGCAGGCGCTCGCCGGGGAAATCCTCGCCCGTCACGCTGGCCAGCCCCCAGGTGTCGAACAGGCCGGGCTGGATGACCTCCTCGTTCGCCAGCCGCCGGATCGTGTCGTTGCGCAGGGCGGTGATCCAGTCGAAGCCGGCCGGCTTGAGGTCCTCGTCGATGCGGGTCTGGGCGATCATGCCGCGGTCCCCGACCAGGGCGACGCGGCGCAGGCCGAAGCGCTCGCGCAGGGCGCGCACCTGGTCGGCGAGGGTGGAGGGATCGGCGGTGTTGCCGGCGAAAGCCTGCACGGCGACGGGGCAGCCCGCGGGGCTGCACAGCAGGCCGTAGACGATCTGGGGCCGGTCGCCGCGGTGGTCGCGGGAGTAGCCGCGGGCGGCGAGTTCGCAGCGGGAGCCTTCCAGGTAGGAGGAGCTCACGTCGTAGAGGGCGAGGGGGGCACCGTCGAGGTGGGCGGCGGCGAGCTTGCGCTCGATGGCGTGCTGGCGCGGGGCGAGCCAATCCATGGCCTGGTAGAGGTCGTCGGCGGAGGCGTTGCGGACATCGAGCAAGGCGGCGAGGGTGGACTGGCCGGCGGGGCCGAGTTCGCGTTCGACGCGCAGCTTGGAGCCGGGGCGGAGCAGGCGGCAGACGAGCATGGCGAGGACGAGGGAGCGGGAGTGCGAAGGCCGGTGGAAGAGGACGCGGTCGAGGCGGAGATGGCGGATAGTGCCGAGGATGGCGCTGACGGCGCCGTGCTGGCGGGCGGGGCCGGGGAGGAGGCCGGAGCCGTCGTTGCCGAGGGGGAGGCGGTTGGCGAGGGCGAGGCGGAGGAGGTCGATGAGGTTCTGGGGGAGGGGGGAGAGGTTGGCGAGAGTGCGTTTCTTGACCTTGCCGTCTTCCCAGTAGGATTCGCGGAGGAGGTGGCAGGGGGCCTTGCGGGCGAAGCTGGAGGTGATGTGCATTGTATGACTAGGCTAGCGAGAAGGGGGCTTGGTCATTATCTGTTTTGATTAAACCATATTCATCCCATTCTGTCAAGCGTACCTAGCGATAATGTATGACTAGGATTTCAGGTCTGCGGAAGCGGAATTGGGCTGCCAGAGGCTCGCTCGCGGCCTTCGCAATCGCGCGAAGCCCTTGAAGGCAAAGAAGTTAGGGGCTATACTCCCTGTGGGTCCGCAAATGCCAGTCTAGTTACTGGACGGGGTAAGTTGGGCCTAACCATCACCAACTTTCAGGCATTTCCCCGCGACGATGACTGTGAAGTACTGAAGGTGGAGTGCCCTACTCGTGGCAGACCTACCGCGTCAGAATTCGGTTGGGGATTGTGAAATCGTTGATATAGATGTAGTTAGACGAATTCAAGTTCTGCATACTGTGCCATTTTTCCAGTACGGAACTGCTGTCTGATCCCAATTTCGGGCTAATCCCCCCTCCGTCGGCCTTGATCCGCCGGCCCAGGTTGTCATTGTATAGATTTGGTGGCCAACATTGATGTATACTGGGACATCATGCCCGCCCGGTCCCCTGACCTGCTCGTCCCGCTGCTGGCTTCCAACTCCCCCGTCACGCTCGATCAGCTCCAGCAAGCCCTCGGCCCTGTCTCCCGCCGCACCACCTTCCGCTACCTGCGCCAGGTCCGCCATCTGCGCAGCTACAACCACAACGGCCGCTTCTACACCGACCGCGACCCCGCCCGCTTCGACCGCTTCGGCCTGCTCTCCCTCGGCGACGTCCACTTCTCCCGCGACGGTTCCCTCCCCGCCACCGTCCGGCGCCTGCTCGACGAATCCGAGGACGGCTGCACTGACAGGGAACTCCGCGCCCTGCTGCACGTGCCCGTGCACCCCTTCCTGCTCGCCGCCGTGCGCCAGGACCGCGCCCGCCGCGAGCGCCTCGGCGGCGTCTATGTCTATCTCCGCAACGGACCCGACGGCGACCGCCAGCTCCAGGCTCGCCGGGCCCGGCTGGCCGCCAGCGGCGAGGCCGATCCGGCCGCCACGCTGGAACCGGAACTGATCATCGCGGTGCTGCTGGTGCTGGTCCGCCATCCCGGGTCCCGGCCGGCGGAGGTGGCCCGGCACCTGCAAGGCCGCTCCCCGCCCATCGGGCGGGCGCAGGTGCAGACCGTGTTCGATCGCTTCGAGCTCGCCGGGAGCGGCGAAAAAGGGGGGTCTACTCGCGGCTGACACTGTTGCTGGAACAGGCCCGCGAGGCGGGCTGGACCGGCGCGAGGATCGCCCGCGCCACGCTCGTCGGCGGGTCGCCGCCACGCGTCGATTTCGTCGCCGAGCAGGGCCACTGCCGGCGCTGCGGCCGGGTCCTGAGCCAGCAGAAGAGCAAGACCCGGGTGCTGGCCACACTGGCGGCCGGCACGTTCCTGGCGCGCGAGATCCGCAAGCACTGCCGCGCCTGCCGGTCCGAGCCGGTCGCCGTCTGCCGGCAACTGGCCGGTCTGGCCCCGCCCGGCCAGCGCTACGGCTACGACCTGATCGTGTGGGTCGGGCTGGCCCGCTATCACCGCCACCTCCAGCGCGAGGAGATCCGCGCTGCCTTGGACCGCCAGGGCATCGCCCTCTCGTCCGGTTCCGTCTCCGCGCTGTGCGATCGCTTCCTGGCGGCGCTGGAAGCGCTGCACTGGCAGCGGGCCCCGGCCCTGCGTGCCGGCATGCCCCATGGCTATGCCCTGCACATCGATGCCACCTGCGACAAGGGCAAGGGCGGCACGTTCCGCTGCCTGGACGGCTGGACCGGCTGGACCCTGCACGCGGTGCGGATCGGATCGGAGAACGAGCGCGAACTGCGCCCGGCCGTCGAGCGCACCCTGGCCGCCTTCGGCGATCCGATCGCGGTCATGCGCGACCTGGGCCGGGCCGGTGCCAAAGCGGTCGCGGACTGCCGCCAGCGGGGCATCCCCGACCTGCTGTGCCAGTACCATTTCCTGGCGGCCGTCGGCCACCAGCTACTCGATGACAGCTACGCCCTGCTGCGCAGCCAGATCGCCCGCAGCAAGGTGCGCGGTCGTTTGCGGGAGCTGCTGCGAACGGCCCGCTCGGCCGCGGGCGTGCGCGCGGATCTGCCGGCCCTGCTGCTCTGGATCCTGGAGGGCGAGGGCCGCAAGGACCTGCCCTATCCCTTCTCCCTGCCGCACCGCGACTTCCACTTCCGTGGCGCAATTCCCCGCGGAACGGGACCGCCGACTGCCCCGGCCTCGCACCCGGGCCGAGCTCCGCGTGCTGCGGCTGGCGGCCGAGGCCTTGGCCGACTACCAGCGGCTGGACCGGCCGGGCTGGGCCGTCGACCGCCTCCAGCGCGGCTGGGCCGTGTTCTGCCAATTGCGCACCCTGCTGCGCCTGTCCGACGAGGAACTGCCGGGCGGGCCGCGCCCGCCATCCTCCGCCCCGCTCGGCCCGACGGCGGCCGCCGCCCGGCTGCGTGCCATCGCCGCCGACCTGCAGCGCTACCACCAGGACCTGCGCCAGCGGGTCCGGACGCCGGCTGCCGACGGGCCCGGATCGTTCCAGCCCGACTCGATCGTCCTCCGCTATCTGGACCGCTACGGCGACGGCCTGACCGGCCATCCCGTGGTCCGCGACCAAGCCGGACGGGCAGTGGCCGTCGTCGACCGCACCAACAATGTCATCGAGCAGTCCTTCGCCATCGCCAAGCAGGGCCTGCGCCGCCGCCTGGGCCGCGCCCACCTGGGGCGCGACTTGGAGGACCAGCCGGCCCAAGCCGCCCTGGCTGCGAATCTGCAGCATCCCGACTACGTCCGGATCCTGTGCGGCACGCTCGACCAATTGCCCCGGGCCTTCGCCGAACTGGACCGCCACCAGCCCACCTGCCCCCGGCGCTTGCAGCGCCAGAACCGGGATGCGGAACTGCGCCGACGGAACCGGGCGTGGGCCGACGACGCCCGACATTGCCCGCCCCCGAACCCACCCAACTACCCACAGGCGCGCCCAGAACTACAGGTATCCAACTGAATTCTGACGCGGTAGTGGCAGACAGGTGAGCTAGTGCTGGACAGGCATCGCTTGGAGAGTCGGCAGGGACCATACAGTGCATCCCCGGGGGGCTCTGACGCTTGAGAAAATCGATCAAGTGATCAGCAGTCGCTGGCAAGAGGCTACATGGCTCCACGGTGTGCGATCAAAAGTCCGAGACAGAACCACAGCCTGTCAAAGTCGACGTGTAGAATCCGTTGCTGCGAGAGCGCACAAAGTAATCGAGATAGAGTCTGCCGCGTCGCCCGTCCGTCAATCATGGGGGCTTGACATGGTTGCGGCATTGCCGCATTCTCAAGATTCGTCAGGATCTTCTTCACACGAGCCTACGAACGTGCAATCCGGAAGCTCGTGTCAGACAGGGATCGCAGAGAATTGGAGGCGGCGATCGTCTCCAAGCCGGATGCGGCACCTGTCCTTCACGGAACCGGGGGCATTCGAAAACAGCGGTGGGCTGGGTCTGGACGGGGCAAGCGAGGCGGAATTCGGACGATCTACTTCTATCATGCGAGTCCCAAGATCATCTACATGCTTGCAGCTTATTCGAAGGCCGACCGCCAAGACTTGAGCCCGGCAGACAAGAGAACCCTGTCGCGGCTGGTGGCAGCAATCAAGAAAGAGGGGATAGGCAAATGACAACAGAACGCACCGAGGTGGGTCGCGAAATCGAAGCCGCGTTGGGCGAAGTGCTTGCCCACGTGCGTGGGGAAGTCGAACTTCCTAGTCGGATTGTCGACGACCCTGCCGCCGAGCATATTCGCGCGTTAAGGAAACGCATGAAGCTGAGTCGCCAGCGATTCGCGGACCGATTCGGCCTCGATGCGCGCGCCCTTCAGGATTGGGAACAGGGACGCCGTGTTCCAGACCGCGCCGCGCGAGTTCTCCTAACGGTGATTGATCGCGACCCCGAAGCGGTCGTGCGCGCCCTCGGCAAGTGAGGAAGCAGCCGGACCTTTCTATCCGTCCAGTGGTGGATCGGCACCCAGCCCTCCCACTTGTCCCCTGTGCGGCGTAAGGAACACCCACTCCATCTCCTGCCGTCCCACGTAGGCCTGCACCACCAACTGCACCGTCCACTCCCGCCGGTTGGTCACGAATGTCCTTCGGCCGAACCGTTCCTGCATCGGCCGCCGCAGCACGGCTTCAGGCGGCGGGCTCCGGTCGCTCCTCTCCCTCTGCCCTCTGCCTGAACCCCATTGGGAACGGTTGGGGGAAGTCCGCTAAACCCGCTGTGAGCCTCCCCAAGAGTGCGCAATCTTCAGTTGCCATTGACACCACGCTTGATCGTGGACGCGGCACTCTCGATGTGTATAATACACACTGTAGACAGTAGGCAACTGCTGAGACTCTTGAAGCGTGACGGGTGGAAACAGGTCCGAGCAACTGGAAGTCATCACCATCTAAGGCATCCGGTAAAGCTAGGTACGGTTACGGTTCCCCACCCCCAAACGGGACATTCCTAAGGGCACCTTGGCGTCCGTGCTCCGACAGGCAGGGATGCGAGAAAAGGAGTAGGGCGAGATGCGGAACTATGTTGCAGTCATCAGAAGGGACAACGACACCGATTACGGTGTCGATTTCCCTGACTTTCCGGGGTGTATCAGTTCCGGTACAACGATCGAGGAAGCGGTAGCCTTGGGGCGGGAAGCTCTAGCTGGTCACGTTGCCGTCATGACCGAATATGACGAGCAGATCCCTCGCCCCACCGATGCAGAAACAATTCTTTCTGGCCTAAGGAATCGAGACGACTTCGTTGCTCTCTTCCTAGCCCCCATCCCTCACTCAGCAATCAAGTCGGTTCGTGTGAACATCACGGTTCCAGAGGCTTCGCTCCGTCAAATCGACGACTATGCCCGAGCGCATGGTATCAGCCGCTCGGCTTTCCTAGTCGAGTCTTCGATGAAAGCGTTGAAAGCCTAGCCGAAGCGTGCGGTCTCGAGCAGCTTTCTCAACTAGCGACTTCGCTCGGAGTCCCGCGTCAGCTGCCGCGCCGTTGGTGTCGAACTGTTCGAAGTGCACCCGCATCTGTTTGCGATTACAGTCAGCATTTCGAACGTAACCAGAGCCGCCACCACCCGCCGAGCACCATGGGATTCTGCACAGCGGTTCCGCGCACTCGGGAGTCCGCTAGACTTGACGAGCAAGGAGTCCGCAGCCATGAAACACCTAGTTAGTGTCTGCGGCGTAATTCCGTATTTCATTGATATCAAGGTGTTTCGATCGAGTTTCGGCGGGCGAAGATGGAGCGGATCGGGCGCGGTCCTCGCGATTCGTGCCGAATTGCGATCATCTTCGTAGGAGAAGCGCCTTGCGAACCGTTTTCAATCCCGCGATGATGCTCGGCCAGACCGCCATCGAAGACATCCAACTCGACGCCAGCTGCCGCGACGATATCCCGGCCGTGCTGAAGGGCATCCAGCACATCTGGTGCAACCATCGGTTGCGGGAGCGGGTCTGCGCCTTGCTGGAGGAGCACCTGCTCGCCACGGGCGCGTCCGCCACCAAGGGTGACGCTGCGCAGACGGAGGATCGCGCGCCGGTGCCGGGGATCAACCCGGATGTCGGTCGGCCCGGCATGGAACTGTGGCGGGTGCTGGTGCTCGGCTTGCTCAAGCAGGGCATCAACTGCGACTACGACCGTTTGCACGACCTGGCTAATCAGCACGGCGACGTGCGCCGCATGCTGGGCATCAGCGACGTGTTGGGTGCCGAGACGTTCAGCTACCGCACGCTGGCGCGCAACGTCGCGCTGCTGACGCCGGAACTGCTGGCGGCGGTGAACCGCCTGGCGGTGGAGGCGGGCCACGAGCTGGCCGGGTGCCGCCCGGACGAGCCGTTGCAAGCGCGCTGCGATAGCTTCACGGTGGAGACCGACGTGCATTACCCGACGGACGTGAATCTGTTGTGGGACGCGCTGCGCTGCCTGATCCGGGTGCTGGCTTTGGCCTGCGAGCAGTGCGGCCTGGGGGGCTGGCGCCAGAGCGCGCATCTGACATGGAAGGTACGGGGCCTGTTCAACCGGGTGCGATCGTCGAAGCGGCGCAAGAACCAGCCGCAGCGGGTGCAGGACTACGTGCGGCAGGCGCGCCGCATCGCGGAGCGCGCGCAGGAGTCGCTGGAGGAGCTGGCCGGGGCGGGCGCGGATGCGGGGATCCTCAGTGAAATCAAGTACTTCCTGGACCACGCGGAGCGGCAGATCGAGCAGGTGGAGCGGCGCTTGCTGCGAGGCGAGACGATCCCGCAGGAAGCGAAGGTGTTCTCGGTTTTCGAGCCGCACACGCGCTGGTGTGCGAAGGGCAAGGCCGGGCGGCCGGTGGAACTGGGGGTGCCAGTGGGAATCGTGGAAAGCGAGCACGGGTTCGTGCTGCACTACAAGATCATGTGGACGGAACAGGACGTGGAGGTGGCGCAGCCGTTGGTGCAGGAGACGCAAGCGCTGTATCCGGAGCTGGCGGGATGCAGTTTCGACAAGGGCTTCCACAGCCCGGGGAACCGGGCGGAGTTGGACAAGGTACTGGCATTGAACGCGCTGCCGCAGAAGGGGAAGCTGTCGCAGGCGGGGCGGGAGCGGGAGGCGGAGGCAGCCTTCGCGGAGGCGCGGCGGATGCATCCGGCGGTGGAATCTGCGATTCACAACCTGGAGTGCCGGGGATTGGACCGGGTGCGGTCGCGGGGGCCGGAGGGCTTTGCGCGAGCGGTAGGGCTGTCGGTGCTGGCGTTGAACCTGCACCGCATCGGACTGATCCTGCAGCGGCGGGAGCGGGAACGGCTGAAGCGGGCGAGGCAGCGGCGGCTGCGACTGGCGGCGTAGCGGCGGCGAAGCGGCCCGGGAAGTGGAATCGGCAGGCTGCCCAGAGGCAGGAGTGCGCGAGAGGTGCGCAAGGTTTCCGAATCCGGCTTCGAAACCGGCCTTGGGCCGGCCATGCGGGGCCAAACCGGCCTGGAAACGGCACCGGACAACCGCACAGTAACTAGATTTACCTATGCGCCGGAACAGAAAGTGAGGGTTTTGTCACAGACACTAGTTACCGTTGGCATCCTTGCCGGCGCGGTGTGCGCATTGGCGTCCGCCGCCGAGTCGCCGCGTCCAAATATCATTCTGATCCTCGCCGATGACCTGGGCTGGAGTGACATCGGGCCGTACGGGAGTGAGGTCGCGACCCCGAATCTGGACCGGCTAGCGCACGGCGGGCTGCGGTTCACGCAGTTCCACAATACGTCGAAGTGCTTCCCGTCTCGCGCGGCGTTGTTGACCGGGCTGTACGCGCAGCAGGTGGGGATGGACCGCAGAGCTGCCGTGATTCAAAACGGCGTGACACTCGGGGAAGTGTTGCGGTCCGGCGGGTACCGGACCTATTGGGCGGGAAAGCATCACGGGACGGAAAATCCTTACGATCGCGGCTTCGATCGCTACTACGGGCTGCGCGACGGGGCCTGCAATTTCTTCAATCCCGGTAGCCAGCGGCCCGGCGAAGGGAAGCCCGCACAGAAGCGTCCGAATCGTGCCTGGTGCATCGATGACAAGCTGATCCAGCCCTATACGCCACCGAAGGATTTCTACACGACAGACTACTTCACAAACTACGCGATCCAGTATCTGGAGGAGGACAAGGACGACGGGCGGCCATTCTTCCTCTACGTAGCGTATACAGCCCCGCACGATCCGTTGATGGCATGGCCCGAGGATATCGCGAAGTATCGGGGCAAATACAAAGACGGCTATGAGGCGATTCGGCAGGCGCGCTATCGGAAGCAACTGGAGATGGGACTGGTCGACGATACGTTCCCACTGTCCGCCAGCGATCACCGGCCGTGGGATTCGTTGTCGACCGAAGAGCAGGAGACCGAAGAGCTCAAGATGGCGGTCTACGCGGCCATGATCGATCGGATGGATCAGAACATCGGCAAGATTTTGGCAAAGGTTCAGGAGCTGGGGCAGGAAGAGAACACGCTCGTGATCTTCGCCTCGGACAATGGCGCTTCCTCCGAGAACGTGACAAGCGGTTACAACATTCCGGGCGATGGCGAGATCGGCACCATGGAGCGATGGACTTCGCTGAAGCGTGACTGGGCGAACGTCGGGAACACGCCGTATCGGTTCTACAAAAACTACAGCTACGAGGGTGGCATCTGCACGCCGTTCATCGTGTACTGGCCGAGATTCATCGACTCAGAGGAGTCGGCTTACAATGCCGGCGAGGTCATTCACGATTACCCCGGCCACTTCATTGACGTGATGCCGACTTTGGCCGAGGTGGGCGGAGCGCAGTATCCGAGCAAATTCAACGAGCAGCCGATTCATCCGGTGGCCGGCGAGAGTCTGATGCCGGTACTCAGGGGTGAGAAGACCAAGCGATCGAAGCCGCTGTACTTCCAGTGGGGCCGCGGGCGGGCGGTGCGGCGGGACGACTGGAAGATCGTTTCAGGGCAGAATCGGGGCGGCGACGAGGCGCCGTGGGAACTGTACAACCTTGCCGAGGACAAGACTGAGACGCAAAACTTGGCGGAGGAGAGGCCCGAGCTGGTGCGAGAGCTGGTCGAACTGTATGAGAACTGGTATGCGGAGGTATCGTCCTCGTCCAGTGATTGAGTAGACGGGGCTTGACGCTAGTGCGATCGGACTTCGCTATTTCTTTCGCTTCGCCACGAATTCCCGCACGGCATCGAACTCGGGCACCTCTTGCTTGAACTGGATCTCATCCCCCTTTACGGTTCCGGTGAGGATGATCGTGATCGGGCGATTGCCGAACACCTGCTTGAAGCTGATCTGGTCTCCTGCCACCTTCCCATCCTTAATCTCGATTTCTCCTCGGGAACTGGTGATGGAACCCGTGAGCTTGCCCCCCTCGTCTACTTTGAAATGCAACGTAGCGGGGGTAGTTCCATCCCTGACGGGCATCTCGGCTTCCCACTCCCCATCAACGGAGCCAGCGGCAAGCGCGACAAGGGCAAATGAGAGCAGGCATGCTGCGAATGCAATTCGAGGGAACGTCATCTATTAATCCTCCTTGAGGCTGACTGTCCATGACAGGCAGCGTCGTTTCGCACGAAGACCCAGCTGGCCGCTGCTGAGTTCAACTCTAGTCTAGCTGCCCGCCAGGCCCAATCAGGGTCAAAATCAAGCCTGTTCCGGGCTGTTTGACTTGTTTCCCCACCTGTTATACCGACAAGTAGCAATAAGGGGACGGTATTGGTTTGGGTGTGGAATTCTGGAACAATGAGTTCCGCGACGGTGAAGAGTACTAGAATCTCATTAGCATGACGTCTCGATCAGCAAACCTCGTCGCGATGGTTGCACTCTTTTGGGCTCTTCCAGTTGTTGCGGCGGGCCGGCCCAACATTGTTTTTGCCATCGCGGACGACTGGGGTTGGCCACACGCGGGCGCTTACGGCGACAAAGCCGTCCAGACGCCTACGTTCGATCGGCTGGCGAATGAGGGAGTGCTGTTCGAGAACGCTTTCATCTCGTCTCCTTCTTGCACGCCCAGCCGCGGCGCGATCCTGACGGGCCAACAGTTCTGGCGTCTCGAGTCGGGAGGCAATCTCTGGAGCATCTGGCCGTCCAAGTTCGCCGAATACCCCAAGATGCTCGCCAGCGAAGGATACTTTGTGGGCAGCTATCGCAAGGGCTGGGGACCAGGGCAACACCCTGACAGCACCGCCAACCCGGCTGGCAAGAGCTACGAGGGCGTCGAAAAATTCCTCTCAGCTCGCCCCGACGAGATGCCGTTCTGCTTCTGGTTCGGAACAAGTGACCCGCACCGTCCCTACACCGCAGGATCGGGTGCCGAGAGCGGCATCGATGTCAGCAAGGTCCACCTGTTCGAGCACTATCCGGACGCAGAGGAAATTCGCAACGACGTCGCGGATTACTACTGGGAGGTCGGGCGATTCGACCGCGAGGTCGGCGAGCTCCTCACACGCCTCGAGCAGATGGGCGAGCTCGACAACACGATCGTCGTGATGACCGGTGACCACGGCATGCCGTTCCCGCGCGCCAAGGCCAACCTGTACGATTCCGGCACGCGAGTGCCCTTGGCAATCCGCTGGAAGGCCAGCGTCCCGGGAGGCCGCCAAGTCACCGACTTTGTTTCGACTACGGACATCGCACCGACGTTGTTGGACGCCGCGGGTTTGAGCGCGCCGGCAGAGATGACCGGAAGATCGCTGCTTTCGACGTTGACCTCGGGCGAATCGGGTCGAGTTGATCCTCGCCGAGACCACGTTGTATTCGGTAGGGAGCGTCACGTGCGAGCCCAGGAGGCACCCAACTCGGGCGGCTACCCGGCTCGCGGGATTCGCACCGATGACTACCTGTACATCCGCAACTTCTACCCGGAGCGCTGGCCTGCCGGCACGCCAAACCGCGAGCTGGCCTTTGTCCCCAACTCGTGGCTAGCCGACTGCGACAACGGTCCGACCAAGACGTACCTGTGGACGCATCGTGAGGATCCCGCTGTCAAGGAATACTACGAGCTGGCGTTCGGCAAGCGTCCAGCCGAAGAGCTCTACGATTTGCGCAATGATCCCGGACAGGTGAAGAACGTAGCTGCCGACGTGGCATTTCACCGGATTCGCCTAGGGCTCGTCGTGCGCCTCTTCCAGGATCTCAACGCCCTAGCGGATCCACGGGTCCAGGGCCGCGGAGATATATTCGATGTTCACCCGTATCTCGGGCGCCCGGCGGGCGGGAATCGTCAAAGGCGAAGGCCACGGTGATGACATCTCGAACACTGGAGCTCGGAGCGTTCTCGCCCCTGTCTTGATCCACATTGCGGATTTCAAATATGTCTGTCAGATCCATTTTCTTGACTCTCTTTCTCGTTTGCGCCGTAACTGCCTACGGGGGCGAAGAAGGCTTCAAGCCGCTATTTGACGGCGAGAGCTTCGACGGCTGGACCGGCATGCGCGGCAACCCGCTGCCGAGCCAAAGCTGGGTGATCGAAGACGGCATGATTCGCACCCAAAGGGACCGCTCGGGAGGCGACTTGCGCACGGTTGTCGAGTACTCGGACTTCGACTTTCGGTTCGAGTGGAAGATCGCCGAGAGAGGCAACTCGGGTGTCAAGTACAACGTGCACGAGGAGTGGACGAGCGCCAGATTCCGGCCGAATCAGCCAGAGGCACAAAAAGCCCGTATTCAGCGCGGTGCCATCGGTTTCGAGTATCAGATCTCAGACGACACCCTTCGGGACCGCACCAATGACAACTGGCGCGGATCCGCGAGCGGCGCTTTGTATCTCCTTCACTGGGCCGATGAGAAATCGCTCAAACCGGTCGGTGAATGGAATACGTCGCGCATCGTGGTGCACGGCAATCACGGCGAACACTGGCTCAACGGAGAGAAGCTGTTCGAATTCGAGATGGGCTCTATGGAGATGCTGGACCGAGTGCGGAAGACTAAGTTCAGGCAGATGCCCGGCTACGGGCTGAAGGGTCCGGGGCCGATCGTGTTGCAACATCACGGATCGCCGGTTTGGTTCCGCAACCTGCGTGTTCGAGCGGAATGAGTGGCGGGCAACAGGTGAGAAAAGGCCAGGGTGAGCGGGACGCCGAAAGTTGCGCGTGCCACCATCGCCACTGGGTACGATAGAGGCAAGTCATGGCAAATCACGATCTTTCCCGACGTTACTTTTTCTTCGGCTCGCTACTCGCGGGCGCAATCCCGTCGGGCGGCTACGGCACGGTCAAGTCGCTCCGGGCGATGGGCTACAAGCCCTACTACGACAAGCTGAATGTGGCGGCGATCGGGTGCGGCGGCCAGGGCGGTCGCATCTTGAACCAAGCGGCCCAGACCGAGAACATTGTCGCGCTGTGCGACGTCGACGACCAGCGCGCGGCGCAGAATTTCGAGCGCTACGCCAAGCAGCCGAAGTACACAGACTTCCGCGTAATGCTCGAGAAAGAGGGTAAGAACATCGACGCTTGCACCATCGGCATCCCCGACCACATGCATGCGACGGCGGCGCTCGCCTGCATGCAGGCTGGAAAGCATGTCTATCTCGAAAAGCCGCTGACACGCACGCCCTGGGAGGCGCGCTTGATGGCCGACGCAGCCAAGAAGTACGGCGTCGCGACGCAGATGGGCAATCAGGGCTACTCGCACGAGAGCATTCGCGCCACGGGCGAGATTCTCTGGTCTGGCGAGATCGGCGATGTCCGGGAAGTGCACGCCTCGTCGTCGCCGGGAACCCATCCGGTGTCGCTGACCGCGATGCCGGACGAGACGGCCGTGCCCTCTGGGCTCGACTGGGACCTGTGGCTGGGCGGCGCGGACATGCGTGCTTACAACCCCACGTTCACGCCGTACAACTGGCGGGGGCACTTCGACTTCGGAACCGGCCAACTCGGCAACTGGGGCATCCACGTGCTGGGCCCGGTGAATTTGGCGCTGCAACTGGGAGCGCCAACGAGCGTGGAACTGCTGCGGCAGGTCGACTCGAGCCAGTGGACATTTCCGACGCGAGCGGTACTCAAATACGATTTTCCGGCGCGCGGCAAGATGCCGCCCGTTTCGGTCTATTGGCATGACTCGCCGAGGCCGACCGAAGAGGAGGCCTATCGCGTACCAGGCATGGACGAGCAGACGATCCTGCCACAGGCGAACAACCTCAGCGCCAAGGGACGCGGAGCCGAGCCACAGCCCTCAAGACGGCGAGGCCCGCGGGGGCCGCGAACGGGCCCGCCGACGGGCGCGGGAGGACCAGGTGTCGAAGTATTCGGGTACGAGCGCCGGGGCGATCCGTCCCAACCGGGCGTGCTGTCGAGCAACGGGGCCGTCTTTGTCGGATCGAAAGGCATGATGGCGACGGTTGCGCGCGGCGAAGGCGTGCACCTGCTGCCAGCCGAGCGCTGGGCGGACTACGAGTTGCCGCCGCAACTGCTGACGCGTTCGCCGGGCCACATGACCGACTGGGTGCGCGCCTGCAAAGGCGGGGATGCAGCCTGCTCGGACTTCCGCATCTCGGGGCCCTACACCGAATGGGTCGTGCTCGGCATGATCGCGTTTCGCGTTCCGGGCAAGCTCGAGTGGGACAGCGAGAACATGCGGTTTACCAACAGCGACGAGGCAAACAAGTATGTGAAGCCGTCGTTCCGCGAGGGGTGGGAGCTGGAGCTCTAGTTTCGCTGGCAGGTCGATGGCTGAGATTGGTAAGCCGCTTAGCCGGAAATCCCGCGCCATCGTCAGGCCGCAAGGCAGCCTGCCGAGAGGCGGAGGTCTCTAGCGGGGCGCGGAACTGAAGCGCCGGAGCCTGCATCCGCGACGATTGTGGACGGCGACCGCGAGGGCAACATTGACAAGCTGCTGCGACGGCAAGCGGAGCGCCCGCAGGAAGCCGGTGTGCTGGTCCAGCCAACGCGGGCGGTCGCTGCAAGGTGCGCGTTCAAGGCGCGGTCCCTTGCGAGACGATGACCACCTCCTCTTGTCACTCCTCGCGTCATGGCTTATTGTGACTACAATAGTTCTTTCTCGAGAGGTTCTCATGCTTAAGGTTCAGTTGCGCGACGCTAAGGCCAGACTGTCGGCCCTTGTGGAGGGGGCGGCGCACGGGGAGGCTGCCGTTATCACCCGACACGGCAAACCCCGGGCCGTCATCCTTGGGGTCGATGAATGGAATCGCCTCCGCCGCGTGCCGTCCTTTGGCCGGTTGCTGCTTTCGTCGACGCTCGAAGACGGCGTTCTGCCGCCGCGTGACATGAGCCCGCCAAGGGACATCGAGCTCTAGGAGCTGTGCTTGTATCTTGTCGACACCAATGTGCTGTCGGTCGGGACTCCTGGCCGACCCAACCGATCCGTGGTGTTGATCGAATGGATGGATGCGCATTCAAACGAACTATTCGTGTCGGCGGTCACCGTGGCCGAGATTTCCAGCGGGATCGCCAAGCTGAAACGGGCCGGGGCCACTTCCAAGGCCGCCACGATTGGGGATTGGCTCGAGTTCGTACTTCATCTCTACGGGGAGAGGGTGCTGCCGTTCGATGCTTCAGCGGCGCGCTTGGCGGGGAAACTGACGGATAGAGCGCGAGCGGCCGGTCATTCGCCCGGCTTTGCCGATGCAGCTATCGCGGCAACGGCCGGGTGCCGCGACCTGACGATCCTGACGCGAAATCTACGCCACTTCAGGCCGCTCGGGATCCCGGCGATTGACCCCTTCCAGACGCTGCCTTGACCCTGATCGCGGGCGGAATCTTGGAGCGAAGCTCTCACAATCGCACGCCGATAAGGGGCGAGAAGAAACGTCAATTCGGATAGGGTTGATTCTCAATGCTCTTGGCGAGGTCACGGGTGTCGGCGCCGGTATTCTCGAATGCCGGGTAGATTTCGGCCCCGGCTACCGGGTCTATTTCGGCAAGGACGGCGATGCCCTGATCATCCTTTTGGGCGGTAAGACCAAGAAGCGTCAGCAACAGGATATCGAGACCGCCAGAGACCTCTGGCTGGAGTACAAGCAGCGCAAGCGACCGGAGACTTGAGAATCATGACCTTGACACGACACTTCAAAGAGACGATTCAGGTTCGTATCAAGCGCGACCCGGCCTTCGGCGAGGACCTGTTCAGGGAAGGGATCGAGTGCCTGCTTTCCGGCGATGTGGATACCGGCAAGGCCTTGTTACGCGACTATATCAACGCTACCGTGGGTTTTGAGGAGCTAGGTGGTTTGACCGCCAAGTCGCCCAAGAGCCTGATGCGCATGTTTGGCCCGAACGGCAATCCGCAAGCCCGGAACCTATTCGAAGTCATTGGCTGCCTTCAGGAACGCGACGGGTTTCACCTCAAGGTCCAGTTCGTTCGCTAAGGTGGATTGAAACTCAAAGCCTTGTTCATTTGGGAAAGCGCATTGGAAGAAGCGTCAATCTCACCACAAGACGTCAGCAAAGAAAGTAAGTCCCCATGAACGAAGTGACCGCGCGGATAAAGATCAACGAACTGCTCGAAGCAGCTGGCTGGTGTTTCTTCGCCGAGATTGGCAAACCCGCCAACATCCGCCTGGCGCCGAACTTCACGGTCAAGACGTTCGACCTCGATACTTAGGGCAACGAATTCCAGAAGACATCCAAAGGCTGTGTCGACCTCCTGCTTCTCAACGCCAAGGGATTTCCCTATGTCATAGTGGAGGCCAAGGGAGAACGATTCCTCCATGCCCCGTATTGCGATGCTGGATAGCAGACATTTGGAATATCGAATGATTTAACACCGCTTCCCTTGGAAGCTTTTTTTGGAATATGAAAATCACCGTGGATATTCCCGACCGTGAACTTGAAGATGCCATCAAGTTCACGAGGGCGAAAACCAAACGCGAAGCCATCGTCGGCGCCATCACGGAATTCAGCCGGCGCATGCGCATGGCAGAACTCACACGGTATGCCGGTACTTGCGCCGATCTGATCTCACCACAAGAACTTCACGTCATGCGGCGAAAGGGTTAATCGGTTGATTCTCATCGATACATCGTCCCGGATACACATGCTCCGACCGTCCGGCGATCCGACCGTCCGTGCCCGCGTCGTAGCAGCGCTGACGGCCGGGCAGGCCTGTTGGTGTCCGCCAGTGCAGCTCGAGCTTTGGAACGGTGCCTGCGGACAACAGGAACAGAAGGTTCTGCGAGATTTCGCCAGCACGCTCCGAGAACTTGCGATCGACGAGGATGTCTGGAAGGCGGCGCACAACCTGGCCCGGCGAACGGGAGTCAGAGGCGTCACCCTTCCAGCGATTCATGTGATCTCAACGCGCCGGGTAGAGATCGAGGCAGCGCTAGGGGCGGTGGCCAAGGCAAGCTGACCGGCAAGATGCTATGCGTTCGCAGTTGTCATTTCGACTGGCTGCTCCCGGAAGCCGAAGGCTCCGCCCCGTCCTTCCGCTGGGATGTCAGCACCAGCGCGCCCCAGAGCTTTACTCTCGGCGTCCGATTGCGGGGGGTCATCTTGCCGGCCCACCACGTTTCGTGATGCAGTAGGCCGTCCGGCGACTTGTCCTCCGTATCCACGTCGCCTATCGACAGGTTGAAGCCGATGGGCGTGTCGGCCATGCCGTCCGCCCAGTACCCTCCTTCGGTGATTTCGATTCCTCCATCCAGCCGGATGCGCAGTTCCACCGTGTAACGATTCTCCGGTTTGTAAATCGCTGTTCGAGTCTCGATGATGTCGTCAAGGATCCAGCGCTTGTTGTTCTCCCAGTTCTCAGAGGTGGTCCGGGGATTTTGGACCACACGCTAAGGTGGACTTCGTCAAGGTTGAAAGGAGTCAACGATGGCGAAGAGACGGACGTTCACGGGGGCGTTCAAGGCGAGGGTGGCGAAGGAAGCGTTGCGCGGGGACCGAACCGTGCAGCAGATCGCAGCCAAGCACGAACTGCATCCGAACCAGGTGAGCCAATGGAAGCGCACGGCCAGCGAGAGACTGGCCGAATTGTTCGAGCGGGCTGCCGGGCCCGGTCAGGATGAGCGGGAGGCGGAGGTCCGCAAGCTGCACGAGAAGATCGGGCAGTTGGTGGTCGAACGGGATTTTTTGAAGCGCGCGTGGGAACGCTGAGCCGGACCACGCGCAAGAGCTTGGTGCAGAGAGACCACCCGCAGGCGAGTCTGCGCCTGCAATGCCGGTTGCTGGGGGTGTGTCGGTCCGGGCTGTACTACCAGCCGCGGGAGGCGGATCCGGACCAGCTGGCGCTGATGCGGCGGATGGACGAGTTGTACACGGCGCATCCGTTTTACGGGACGCGGCAGATGAGCCGGCATCTGCAACGGGAAGGCTATCCGGCCGGCCGGGACAAGGTGCGGCGGCTGATGCGCAAGATGGGCTTGGAGGCGGTCTACTGCAAGCCGCGCACGAGCCAGCCGGATCCGGAGCACCGTGTCTATCCGTACCTGCTGCGGAACCTGGCGATCGAGCGGCCGCACCAGGCGTGGTGCGCAGACATCACCTACATTCCGATGCAGCGGGGATTCCTGTACCTGGTGGCGGTGATGGACTGGTTCAGCCGGGCGGTGCTGAGTTGGGCACTGTCGAACACACTGGACACGGAGTTCTGCCTGCTGGCGGTCGAGGAGGCGCTGGAGGGGTTCGGTCCGCCGGAGATCTTCAACACCGACCAGGGCAGCCAGTTCACGTCGCGGGCGTTCACGGGCTGTCTGGAAGAGGCCGGCGTGCGGGTGTCGCTGGATGGACGGGGCCGCTGGATGGACAACGTGTTCATCGAGCGGCTGTGGCGGTCGCTGAAGTACGAGGCGGTGTACTTGCAGGAGATGCCGGACGGGTTCGCGGCGCGCGCGGTCATCGGGGACTGGCTGGCGTTCTACAACCGGACCCGGCCGCATTCGGCGCTGGCGGGGAGGACGCCGTGGGAAATGCTGCCAGCGGGCAGCAGGCCGCGATGAGAGTGCGTGTGCGGGGTGCTGGCTGGGCCGGACGCCAACCGGCGGGCCGGAGAGGTCGGGCCGGACGGGACCGCCTCGTTGTTCGGCACGCGGACGGCCCGCTGGTGCGCATGCCTCCGCTCGCGCTGGCGGAGAGAGTGCCGAGTGGACGCGAGATCGGCATGCAACCAAAGGAGTTATGCGTGTCCGGGCGGCTCGGTTGCGGGCTCCATGCAACTGCATTCCAGCAATTGCGTCGACCCGCGCATGCAGGCCCCCCGCTGTTTGCTGGAACACCCGGACAAGCGCCACGGGTGTACGGCCGGAGACGTGGTAACGTTACCTGTTGCAGTGGCATCGGCCGCGGAGCGAGGAGGCGGAAGGAGACGGCATGGCCTTGCCGAACGCAGAGAAGCAACGGCGCTATCGTGCCCGGCTGCGGGAGGGAGACCGGCCGGTCCGCTACCGCCGCCCGCAGGACCGGCGTTCGAATCCGCAACGCTGGCGCGACGCGGTGGCGGCCTTGGTGCAGTTGCAGGAGCACTATGGGGAGTGGCTGGAGAGCCTGCCGGAGAGTCTGCACGGGACGCCGCTGGGGGCGAAGCTGCGGGTGCTTAGCGAGGTGGAGCTCGACGAGTTGCAAGCCGTCGAGCCGCCGCTGGGCTACGGGCGGGACTGAGCGATGAGGCTGACGGCGGGCAGTGGGGGCTGGTTTGCCGCCGGCGAGGGGTGCGAGCGGGCGCTGCGGAGATTGAGCGATCCGGCGTTCAAGGTGTTGGCGTACGTGTGCCTGCGGGCCGAGCGGGCCAGCGGGTGGCTGGAGTTCGAGAGCAGCGGCTTGGCGCGGGAGTTGGGCAGGAGCCGTGCGAGCCTGGGACGCTGCCTGCGCGAGCTGGTCAGCCAGGGGATCTGCGAACTGGAGGCGGCCCCCAACCAGCATCGCGGTTCGCGCTTGCGGGTGCGGGAGGAGTACTGGCCCTACGAGGGCCGGACGGAGGCGGCGGCGCGGACCGCGGCAGGTGCGGCCGGGGAGGTGGGTGCGTATGTCGAGCGGGTGCGGGAGATGTGCAGCAAGCCCGCCTGCGTGCAAGCTGGATTCGGGCCCGCCGACGAGCGTCTGGCGGCGGACTGGCAGCGAGCCGGGGTGAGTCTCGAAACGGTGCGGCGGGCGATCCTGCTGGGCAGCGTACGGCAGTTGACGAGCATGATCGACCGGCCTGGGAGCGAGCCGGTCCGCAGCCAGACGCTATTTCGCCGGTCTGGTGGAGGAAGTGCGCCAGGAGAGGCTGCCCGCTGGTTGCTGGAAGCACTGGGAGATCTCACTCGAGCGCTGCGAACGGTACTGGCGGTCGCGGACCGAGCAAGTTGCGGGGCGTGCCTGTTCGGATTTGGACCAAGCAGCCCCTCTCGGAGGGGGCGAGATCCCCTCAGCGGTCAAGCAAGAGCAAGACGAGGAGACGGGATGATGATGATCTCCAATTGAGGTATACTCACCTTGGTCGGTAGGTCAGAGCAGTAGCGGAGTCCACTTTAAATTCACCGACCAGTGGTCTAAACACATCGGACCACCTCACTCGACTGTTCGATTCGGCCCGTGGGGCAACATTCCCGGAGCGCCAACCCCGCCTTCAAGCGATTTCGTCAGGTTGTATATGATCTGCACACCGCGACCGTCACCGGTAACGTCGGAAATCGCCTCCTGAACATTCAGCATGCGCCCGTAGATCAGGACCTCGATCATGTCGCCGAACCAAGGACGGCCCCTTTCCCGCTCGCCAATTACATGCGCGTTCGGATCCTGCTTCGGCAGCCAGCGCCCAGTCTCGATTCCGTAGAACGTATCGTCCGTGATGTCGAGAGCCAGATACAGATGCTCACCGTTATGCTTAACCCAGCCCTCGAAGTCGAGATCACCAGGAGATGTGATTTCCTGCTTCATGGCCTCGACCCACTCGGCATTCCACCGGAACGGCGAGGCATCGGCATATTCGCCTTGACTGACCTGACCGTCGAACCGCGGCGTCTCTCCCTTCCAGCAGATCATACGCCGGTCCAGGTTCACCATGGCTCTGGCGGCGGCGCCTCGCACTCGAGTTGACTCGAGCACGTGTTCCGGCGGCTCGGCGCCTTGAATCGCGCTTGCAAGGACAATGCCGCCGAGCAGTGCTGCGAGGCCGCCTTTCAGCTTCTTGGTGTCGAATTGGATGCCAGCCACAGTTCTCCTTTCCGATGTGGAATCGTCTTGTTGCCGTTCTTCCCTAGCACTTCGGGAGAAGCCGTTTCAGGTCACGTGGCCTCGGAGGAGAAGGATTCCCTGGTCCCCGGCCCCTCTTGGTGCGGATGTAGGCTATCAACGATGCCACATTCAGCCTAGGCTCTCGATCCGCAACCCAATTCCCCGCAGGGGCCTTTCAATCCTCTAGCAGCTCCGAGGCGTCTCCCTGGCGGTACGTGTACCAGCCGGCTGCCTCAACCCATCGAACTCCCTACCGAATCTCCGACGCATGCATATGGAGGAGGCTGGACGCCGGCGCTTCGGCTATGGTGGGATACAGCAAGCGTGGAGGATGCAAGCATGAACAGGAGACACCTCTTGAGACTGGGCGGAGTCGCCGCCCTGGCCAGCGCCACTCGGGCCTCGGACCGCCGAATCGGGCCGGTCATCACGTTCGGCAAGCACCTTCAATGGCTCTCCTACGACGAAGTCGCCGCCTTTCTTGAGGAAAATGACTTCGATGGAATCGAGGCGACCGTCCGCAAGGGCGGACAGGTCGAACCGGAAAACGTCGAGAAAGACTTGCCCCGCCTAGTTGGTGCCTTGGAGAAGCGGGGGAGGAAGGTCGTGCTGATCACGACCGATATCAACGATGCCGAAGATCCGCTCGCGCGGCGTGTGATTCGCACAGCCGATGGTCTCGGCGTCCCTTTCTTCCGCATGGCCTACTACCGCTATGACCTGGAGAGGCCTGTTCTGGATCAGCTTGAGACGCACCGCCGGACCGTGTCCCGCTTGGGTGAGTACCTCAATGACTTCCAGATCATGGGGCTGTACCAGAACCATGCTGGAAAGAACCTTGTGGGCGCGTCGATCTGGGATCAACTCCGCTTGCTCGAGGGAGCTCCTGAAGACAGAATCGCGGCGGTGTTCGATGTCCGTCACGCGACAGTTGAGGGTGGCCAGTCCTGGCCGTTGCTCTGGCGGCTGATCCGTGATCGGGTTCGGGCCCTGTACATAAAGGACTTTGGCTGGGAAGGGCGCAAGGCGGTCAACGTGCCGTTGGGCGAAGGCCAGGTCGATCCGGAATTGCTGCGAATGGTGAGTGCCGAAGTTGCTCCCGGGACGCCGCTCTCGCTGCACATGGAATACGTCGACCATCGGGACCCCGGGAAGAAGGCCGAGAACATGCGGGCCGTTGCGGGTGATCGAAAGACCCTCAGGCAGCTGGTCGGGGTCTGATCTGGAATGACGGCAGTCCATGAATTGTCAGTGCCGTCCCGGAAGATGTGGGGATTGTCACGGTTGTTGAACCGCCGCTCCATCTCTTCCAAATGGCGGTCCAGGCGCTTGGCGCTAGTCTTGTGGACGGTCCCGACGGTTGACCGCTTGAATAGCGACTATACGCCCTCGAAGCCGATGGTGTGAACGTCGCTGACCAAACACTTCTCATCGGAGTGGCCCACTGTCTCGCGGCGCGCATTGCATTGTTGATCCGCGCTGCTAGACTGTCTCGCAATGACATGGCGCGCGATGCTGGCCGTGGTATACGGAGTTCTGTTGATGCCAGCGGCGGGCGGCCAAGACCTCGGGACCTCAGGCCGCTTCCAGCTATTTGATGATTGCAAGCCGATGGGGCTGGAGGTCGGCCATGGCTTTGGAAGTGCACTGGGTCTTGGCATTTACATGAAAGATGTACGGGCGGCGGCTGAGAGTCGCTTGCGAGAGGCGCATCTCTATTCATCAGATAACCCGCCATCCCTGTACGTGGACATGAGCGGGTACGCGATTCAATTGAAGTACAAGAAACGCGTTCGCGACATTGCAAGCGGTGAGATCGGATCCGTCTGGACGTTTTCGAAAGCCGCGGGAGTGCGCGACGGGACAAGAGCAACCATCATGTTGGAACTCTCGAACCTGCTAGATACCTTCCTAGTCGAGTATCTGCGTGCAAACGAGTCCGCGTGTGGACAAATGGTCACTGGTCGTTTGAAACCCGAAGAGGTCATTACTAACACGCCAGAACGCTCTCCCCCGGCCGTGGACATCACTGCGGCCGAACCCGCCCTGTTTCGCATTAGTGATTCAATGAATGAAGAGCCCCAGGCTGATCCGCAAGAGGGAACCCAGGTATACGGAAAAGGCCAAAGAAGCCAACTTCGAGGGTGTAGTTCTTCTTGAATTGGAGGTTTGGGAAGATGGCAAAGCTCACAACATCAGAGTTCTCCGGCCCCTCGGCCTCGGCTTGGATGAAAGGGCGATCGAGGCCGTCTAGAAGTGGAAATTCGCGCCCGGCACAAAGAACGGGAAGCCGGTCCGTGTCCTCGCTCAGATATTGGTCTCGTTTAGACTCTTGTAGCCTTCAGCTAGCCCGACGGTCTTGCCCCACCCCGGCATTGTTCCGCCGCAGTGATGGTTACGATTGTATGTAAGCTCTAATCCGTCGGCCTTGCGATGTGAGGCCTCGATAACGACCCGCTTGGTGAGAAAGCTATGACAAATCACAATATCTCCGGAATTGTCCCTCCGATGATTACGCCTTTCGATGTGGAAGGGAACGTCAATGAAAGGCTGCACCGGGCCGAGGTGCGCCACATGCTCGCGGCCAAGGTGCATGGCGTTGCGGTGTGCGGTAGCACCGGGGAAGGTCACACGCTTACCACAGACGAAACCCTGAGGATCACGGCGTCCACGACAGAAGAAGCGAAAGGACAGATTCCGGTCATCACTGGAATCATCTGCGACAGCACGCAGGCAGCGATCGAACGGGGGAGAGCGGTGGCCGATCTCGGGGTGGCGGCGCTGCAGGTGACCCCGGTGCACTATCTGTTCCGTCCGGACGACGACGCGATGTCGCGACACTTCGATCGGATCGCTCAAGCTACAGGCCTGCCGGTAATCATCTATAACGTCGTGCCGTGGTCCTATCTCTCGCCCAAGTTACTAGCGCGCATTCTGCGAAAAGTCGACGGTGTGATCGGAGTCAAGCAGAGCGCTAGCGATATGAAAGCTTTGGCAGACCTGCTCGTGCTTGCTGATTCCCAGGAGTTGCGACAGAAGGGCGTACGGATTCTCTCGGCGGTGGATGCTCTTCTCTACCCGTCTTTCAGTCTTGGCGCCCACGGTGCGGTGGCCGCGATTCTGACCGCGGTTCCGGAATGTTGCGTTGAGCTATGGAATGCCGTTCAGGAGGGAGATCACCAGCGAGCGAAACGTTTGCACGACAACCTGTTGGGCCTCTGGAACGCAATCGATCACCCGAATCTTCCGGCAAACGTGAAGACCGCGCTCAGGCTCCAAGGGCGTGACGGCGGATTCCCGAGAGCGCCAATGCCTCAGAGCTCGCCGGAACAGGAGCAGGAGATCCTCCGAGCACTGGCGGGGGTTGCAGAGCTGGCGGTTGCATGAGCGGGAACCTGCGATGAGGAACCCGGATCTGAGCCGCACGTGGTTCATTCCCGCAGCGCTGCTGGCGCTGATTGCGCTGAGTGGGTGTTCCGGCAGCGTGGAAAGCTAGTCAAGTGAAGAGGTCACGAGGTTCGAACGCAACACGTTTTCTGCTGGCTCTCAGCGGTAGTGCTGTGACGGCAGCCCTAGCCTTCAGCTTGGTAGGCATCGATGATCTATCGGGCATCGGTGTCACTCTTGGACTCGCGGCGCTTGCGCTGGCGGCTCTCAGTTCCCCGCCCTTTCAAAGGTTGTCTTTCGCTCTTTGGGTCTTAGCCTTTTCTGCCTGCGCCATGTTTTATCCCGAGGCTTTCATCTCGTGGGGGGGGGGTGAGCTAAAGCAGGCGGTTATTCCCTTAGTGCAACTCATCATGTTCGGGATGGGCACAACTCTGGCCTTTGGGGATTTCGCCCGAATCGTTCGAATGCCGAAAGCTGTCTTGATTGGTCTTGGCTTGCAGTACACCGTCATGCCACTGATGGGTTGGACATATGCCAAGCTGTTCGGCCTGCAACGTGAAGTGGCAGTGGGACTGATCCTGTACGGTTCCTGTGCCGGTGGTGTCAGCTCAAACGTGATTACCTACATAGCGGGCGCGAATCTGGCGCTGTCGGTCACCATGACAGCTTTTTCAACGATGATGTCACCGCTCATGACCCCCGTTGCGATGAAGCTACTAGCCGGACAGTATCTGCCAATCAAGACGGCACCGATGATGATTTCGATTCTAAGAATGATTCTTGCTCCCGTGTTAGCCGGCCTACTGGTCAATCGCTACGTGCACCGCTTTGCCACATGGGCCTCTCGCTGGCTCCCCGGTGTTTCCATGTGGGGAATCTGTACCGTCATCGCGATTACGATCGCGCTCTCCCGTGATGATCTGATAGCCGTGGCCGTGCCTCTGCTTGGCGCTGCGGTCTGCCATAACGCGACAGGTTTCACACTCGGCTACTGGAGTGCTCGCGCGTTCGGTCTAAACAGAATCGACAGCCGGACTGTTTCCATTGAAGTTGGAATGCAGAATGGAGGAATGGCGACCGGCTTAGCATTCGACGTGCTGCAGAGCGGAGTGGCTGCTGTCCCCTCGGCCGTCGAAGGTCCCTGGGCGGCTGTCGCAGGCGCGGGACTCGCTTCCTACTGGCGCCGATCGCACCGACCTGCCCAGGCGTCTCCCGAGGCTTCTCGGGGGCCAGCCTCTCAATCTTCGACCGGCTGACAGACCCAGGAGCACCAAGCTCTTGGCCTGCAGCATGGTGAGTTATGCTCGAATTTTGGTGAGGCAGGATTTGGCAATGGATGTAAGAATTCGGACTGTTTTGCCGAGTGAATCGGCCCTAATCATTAGCTTTCTGACGCTGGCCGCTCGAATGCAGGAATCTGGCGAGCCGATTCAAAAGGCCCTTCGTGACCATGAACTAACGCGATATTGGCAGGACTGGGGTCGACAGGGGGATCTCGGCGTCGTAGCGGAGTCCGACAGTGTCGGGTATCCGATCAGCTGTGCGTGGGTGCGGTTATTCTCCCGTGAGGAAGCAGGCGCAGACTATGTCGGCGAAGACATACCTGAGTTGGCGATTGGAACGATTTCCACTGCCCGCGAGCTGGGAGTGGGCACAAGAATTCTGCAAGCTCTATTAAGCCTCTGCAAGACCCGCTACTCGGGAGTAAGCCTGAGCGTCAGACTCGACAACCCCGCAATTCGTCTTTATGAACGGCTTGGCTTTCGGAGAACGTCGGCAAGTCCGATCGTCAATCGGGTGGGCACGGAGTCGATTGTCATGCTTCTAAGATTCGATCCGAGTGGTCCCGGACAAGGCCCTGACGCGGACTAAAGCCGATCTCGCGAAGACGCCCCGTGTGACACGTTGCGTGGGGCCGGCCTTGCGCTCCGAACTGCTCTAGAATGCCCGGAACTGACACCGCGATCCGCTCCGCTCGACCCGGACCGGCTCGCTGGCCGGAGCCTCGATCAATGTCATCGATTTGTGCAGACTTCAGAGCAGGGTCGCGCCTCGCACTGCTTTGAGCGGCACGCCCGCCTAGTGCCAGTTCGTCGCCAGATGCTCGTTCATCCTCACCCATGCGGGGACTGGACAGGAACTCCGAGCGGTCAGGGCGGGGCCAATTGGGCCAAACGACATGACTTATATATCCGTTCTTTGTGCGGGTTTTTCAACACCATTTTCTTGCCAATCACTACTCATGTTGATAATTCCGTTCTTAAAGCGGATAACAGATCATGCTTCATGACCAGCGATCTGCCTTGTCAAGCTATGTCAGCGGCCTACTCTCCGAGGGTCGAACGGTCTTCACAGCCAAGGAGGCCGAGCAGGTGCTCGGCGTCGGGCACGGCGCGCTTCTGGATGCCGCCGAGCGGCTGCAACGGCGCAAGGCGCTGGTAAAGCCGCGGCAGGGATTCTATATTGTCGTTCCACCGCAATTTGCGTCGTGGGGGGCGCCGCCACCAGCCTGGTATATCGACGCGCTCATGCGCCATGAGGCCCACGCCTATTACGTCGGACTCCTCAAGGTCGCGGAGTTGCACGGAGCAACGCATCAGGCCGTCATGGAGTTTCAGGTCGTCTCGGCCAAACGCCTTCCAAAGATCCGTGCCGGCCGCAATCTGATCGTCTTCTACTTCCGCAAGGATATGGAAGGGGTGACGGCAGGGATCGAGAACCGTAAGACTGATACCGGCACGATGAAGATTTCGTCGGCCGCGCTGACGGCTCTCGATCTGTTGCGCTATCCACAGGCGTCCGGCGGGAGTGACAATGTCGCCACGGTCCTCTCGGACCTTGGACAGAAGATCGAGCCCGATGAACTCGCCGCCCTTTCAGCGCTGGTGGAGCGGCCGATTGTGAGCGTCTCGGGCATCTGCTGGAGAATCTCGGCCATGACTCCCTGACGGGGCCGATGCTGAAGGCTTTGCAGGGGCGAGGATCGCTGCCCTGGACCGAACTCGACCGGAAGGAGGCACGGGATCCAGACTTCGCGCCTGAACCGCTGAAGTACGATTCTCGATGGCGCGTCATCGTGCGGCGCGTGCCGGAGCTGGACGAATGATCCCGGCGCAGAATGTCGTAGCTTGGGGTAATGTCGTTCCCTGAGCCGACCAGCGACAGGTCGAGCAGGATCTCATCATCAGCCGCGCTCTGGTCGAGATCTTCTCGGACGAAATGCTGTGCAACGCGCTGCGGTTTCGCGGAGGCACGGCACTGAACAAGCTGCACTTTCCGGCACCCGTGCGCTATTCGGAGGATATCGATCTGGTCCGCACAATTGCCGGTCCGATTGGGCCGATCCTCGATCGGCTCCGTGTTGTTTTGGAGCCGTGGCTGGTGCGGGCGCAGTTCGCTCAGAGCCCGTTCGCGCCGAAGTTTCGCTTCCGGATCGAGGCTGAGGATGGTAGCGGCGTGCCGATCCGGCTGAAGATCGAGATCAACACCCGCGAGATCGAACCATTCGATCCGCCGGCGGCGTTGCTGCTGGAGGTCGCGAATCCCTGGTTTTCCGGTAGAGCGGCCATTCCGACATACTTCCGCGAGGAAATGCTGTCGACCAAGTTCCGTGCGCTGCTGCAGCGCGACAAGGGGCGCGATCTCTACGACCTTGCACTCGCGCTTGGGGTCTTCGAGGACCTCGATGTCGACCGGATCCTAGAGATATTCAGGTGCTATCTCGGCCTTTCCGGCCAGACCATCTCGCGGGCACAGGCCCAGGAGCGCATGTTCTCCAAGTTGGCCCATCCACGCATCTTGCTCGACAAGCGCCCATTGCTACCGGTCGTTCAGGTGGAAGCTTTGACCGCAGAGTCGATAGCGGAGTCGTTTCGCCGCGTGTTCAAGACCCTTGTCGATCAGCTACCCGACAAGCCTTGGGGAAGGACGCCGGCCATGAAGGAACTATTCGGCGTTTCGTGGTGAGAGAGAGCCGACAGTCATGCCCGCTGCGGTGGGCATTGCCACCCGGATTCGGGACCGATCAGCTTGCCGTATATTGCAGCAGCGGCTCCGCGGCCTCGCAGTCGACTTAGAGATCGCAGGCTTGGCTGAACGGGAGACTTGCAAGAAGGGGAACATGATCAGCCAAGGATCAGGATGGCACCGCTGGGAGCCTCATATTCACTCGCCGGGTACGGTGACGAACAATCAGTTCATGGAACCGACGGCATTGGAACGGCTAGCACCCTGATTGGCCATGCGTTCGCGGCCTTGATCCCTCGCCGTGCTCTCGAGTCCATCCGACTAGGTCTTCGATGCCGAGCACCAACACGTTGAAAACCTGTACGTTTCCGCATTCGTCGCAAGACACAGAAATACAAGGTTGGCCCGCTCCAAGGTGCGGCGCTTTGTCCATTTCGAATCGCTGCAGCAAATACAGCTCTGAACGAAGTGTCCAATTGTCTTTCCCACGCCACCGGCACCGTTGTGGCCCTCCCCGTTTCAGAAGGACCGCGCGAATGTTTTCACGTTGCTCTCTCGATAGCGGCACCGCATCACGCTAGCACAGCTCGATTTTCCTGGAATAGCTCCAGCGGGCCTGTGGACAGCAAGAGCGTCACGCTGAATTTCGATACCAGCACGCCCCATCCGCAGGAGTCCACGCCGATCCAGGGAACGAATGGCGTCTTGCTTGATAGCCGCGGCATAGTCGGGCTCAAGATCTACCTCGACAGCATCAGCCCTGAGAGCCACCGGTGGGAGGACGCTGCGCCCTACATGAAGGAGTATCGCCACGGCTGCTTGAGAGCCACAACCCGCCGGACCAGCCGGCGCTGCGCGGGTAGGGCGGTAGTACCATGAGAACGCCGCTCACCTGGCAGCTGTTGATCAAGGCGCTCCGTGCAGGAATGCTTCCCTACTTCGATGTCTATGACTCCGTGACCTTGAGTGTCATCGCGCCGCTCACCGAGCAATCGGTTGCCAGCGGCAGCAGGCACGTTGAATTCCCCGAGTTCACCGGGGGCAAGTGGAGGACGCAGCTGCCGATCTCGGTCGCCTGAACTCAAGACGCCGATTGTGTCCGAGGCGGACTGATCCACCGAAACGATCGCAAACGCGAAGGAGAGACAGTCATGACCAAGCATCTGGACCGACGCGGCTTTCTTGGAGTGACCGCTGCCGGAATGGCTGCGGCTCCGACCGACGTCGCTGCCGCACAGACGATCACGCAGGGGTCGATCGACGGCCGCCCCATCCGAATCGGATTCGTCGGAGTAGGGGATCGCGGCTCCTACCACCTCGATGCGGCCCTCGGAATCGACGGCGTCGAGGTTCCCGCTATCTGCGACATTGATGACGCGTATTTGTACCGCGCGAAGCGCTGGGTCGAAGCGTCGGGCAAGCCATCGCCGAAACTCTACGGCAAGACCAAGACCGACTTCGAGCGCATGTGCGCGGAAGAAGACTTGGACTGCGTGATTTGCTCGACTTCCTGGCAGTGGCACACCCCGGTTCTACTCTCCGCCATGCGCAACGGCAAGCACGCGGTGAGCGAGGTGCCTATTGCGCTGACGCTCGATGAAGCTTGGGAGATCGTCGAGACCTGGGAGATGACCGGCCGGTGGGGCACCTTGGGCCTGGAGGGGTTTCGCAGCCTCGCTGTGGCGAACATGGTCTGGGAGGGCCTGCTAGGCGACGTGATTCACGCCGAGGCGGGCTATGTGCACGACCTGCGCCTGGTGAAATTCGATCCGGAGCGAGAGCCCTGGCGCTTGGCGCATTCGATCGAGAGAAACGGCAATCTCTACCCGGACCACCCGATGAGCGCGATTATGCCTGCGCTGGACATCAACCACGGCGACCGCTTCGATTTCCTTGTCTCGATGAGTTCCAAGGCCGTTTGCCTGAATCAATTCGCGGCCCGCTACTACGGTGAGGAGCACCCCCTCTCCTCCATGGAAATGAAACAGGGGGATTTCAACGCGACGCTCATCCGCACGGCAGGTGGCAAGTTGATAACGCTGAACTTCGACACCAACACCCCTCACCCGCGATCCTTTTACCGCTTACAGTGCACCAAGGGCGTCTATTTCGGCGACCGCTACACTCCGACGCGCAATTCCCAGATCTATCGGGACGGTGTCAGCCCTCAGGAACACGCGTGGGAACCAGCCGGACCGTGGTTGGAAAGATTTCAGCATCCCGTGGAGAGAGACTACAATCCCCCCCAACGAGAATCGATCCGAGGACACGGCGGACGAGCCTCCCGCACACCGCTCGAGTGGCATCGATTGGTCCGGGCTTTGAACGAGGGGCGTCTGCCGGACTGGGATGTTTATGATTCGGTGACCAGTAGCACTATTTCGGCTCTCACCGAACAGTCAGTCGCGAGCGGCTGCCAACCGGTGCAGTTCCCCGACTTCACCCGCGGCAATTGGAAGGACCGCCCCCGCTTGGCATTGACGTAGTTATTCCGTGCTGGGGCACTCTGCTCCGTGAATTCGAGGCGTGAGGGCTCCAGGAGGATGAATTAGCAGGCAGGGATAGTGCTGGAACAAGCGCGCAATTCAGCGATGAATTCAACGATTGCTGCGACCCGGAAGAAGCCCCAACATGCATATTCAGAGTGCCAGGATTCCTGTTATCCTGCTCAGTGCCTACTTGCTGGTCACAGGGCAGGCACAGGCTGAAACGATCGTGCTGGAGCTTGGATGGGACGAAATGCGAGCCACCGTGGAAGGTACCGATTTCCTGCCCAAGGTGAGGGTCCAGACCGGCACCGATCCACCAAAGCGCATCAAGGGCCAGCTTGCCGGGATCACAGACACCGCAATATCGCTCAACAAGTCAAACAAGCAAATGCTTCTCAGCCGGAACGAGATCCGCTCGATCCGACTGTTCCCGCGCAAGGCAGAGACCCGAAAGAATCGCGACCGGGCAATCCCCCTGATCGTGTCTACTCCGCGATTCCCTCAGATTTGTCGCCAACCTTCCAAGGGTCGCCCGGCAATCGCCCGATGAGCCGCGAGCGGACGCTTTCCGCTGCCTCTTCGCCGTTCCAAGAAAATCCGGTTGCGAGAAGCGGCCCGATATCGGCGTTGAACTGCGGATTGCGCAACTTCGCTTCCATATTCTGTTCAAACTGGGCGCGCGTCACATCGTAGCCGCCATGCTCCATATACTGCGAAAACGCAGCAATGACTCGATCCGGGTCGAGCGCCGTTTCGTCGAGTGCGACTGCAAGATCGAAAAGATCGCGGCCTTTTCGGCGCTGATAGAGGGCGCGCAATTTGGTGGCCAGCAACTCATCAAGCGCATATGTGACGATCTCGCTGCTGCCTTCGAACCAGCGCGAGGAGACGGTGAATGGCAGCCGCGTGAATCCGTAGACTGCAAAGTGTTCCCGCGAATTGATTTCCACCTTCAGCCGGAGCGTAAGGGGCGGCACATCCTCGGACTGAAAGCGGTAAACGAAGGTCACGCGTCCTTCGGTCTGTTTCCACTGTGGCCTTCCAAGCCAGGGATCGAGGACTTCCCGTATCGCGTCCATCATCGGCCCGGCCGGCTCGGACCTGACCTGCACAAGGTCTATATCTTCGGAATAGCGGGCCGGCGGATGAATGTGGAGTTTGTAGAGCGCCGTACCGCCCCGGAAGGCCAGTGCTTCTCCAAGAACCGGATGGGAGAAAATCGCAATGAGCGCTCGGCTGATGGCAAGGTCTTGTTCGACTTGAAAATCTTGCACCCAGGGCGCCTGCGCCCGCCACTCGCTGATATAGTCGCGCGGGATCATAGTTCCGGGTCCACGTGGGCGTTGACGACGAGCTTCCAGTCCGCGTCACGAGACGCTTCTTCGCGGGATGTGCCGGCGAGAAGCGGAACCGTTTGCCGGGCTTCATCCTTGACATAGGCTTTGAGGAGGATGGCCTTTTCGTGGGCATCGACAATGGCGAGTAGGTATCCGAGTCTTTGCGCCCACGTGATGGGCGCGGTCTGCGAGGCCGTCACCAGTTTCCGCGGATCGATCTGCTCTGCGAGTTCGGAGAGGATGGTCGCCACATGGTCGAGCCCGCCGACGCGGCGGTGATAGCCGACGAGATCGACGGCCGTTGCTTCCGGGGTCGAGACCCGAATCGTGCCGCGTGGCGTGTTGAGGCTTTGCACGGGTACATTCCGAAGGTTCTTGCGGACGATGAAGGTCACGCGCATCTGGCCGCAGTAGACGGGCCGGCGGGCTTTGTCGAGAAGGACCTGGAATGCCTGGGGCCGGTGATGTGCAGCGCCGTGGTACTGCGCGGCTGATAGCAGCCCGGCATAGTAGGGTTGCTCAAGCCGCTGCATCAGCGCCGGGATGAACTGCTCCGCCGGCAGGCATTCTAGAGAGCGGTATTCCGGCGGAACGATCACATAGAAGCCCCGTGCCGGTTGGGCAATCATCTTCTGCCGGGCCAGCCGGTTGAGAGCGAGCTTGGCGGCGTCGGCGGACACGCCAAGCGCCTTCCGGGCATCACTCGAAGCAAAGTGATAACGCCCTGCAGCGGCAAGATTGCCGATATAGTCTCTGGCGCGTAGCCGCCGCGATTCTGATTCCATGTGCATAAGGTAGCATTTTCTGATCTTTTATGCAATCGAATCAAGACACTCCACTGCTGATGCCAAGCTGTCGCCGGGAGGGGGGCAGAATTGGTCGCCCTTCCGGCTCCCTCTGCCGCCATCCAACTTCCGGTGCACAACCGGCAATTCTGATTCGCCAGGCAGATAGTTTCTAAGCGGACTCAACATGCCACGAATCTGACGAGTCGAGACCTTGGATCAGGTAGGGTACCGTACTACTGCAATCTCAATTCCATGGTGCCGCGTCGGCAGCACAATCAGGAACCAGCGGGGTAGCGCCGGTCTCGGAGAGACCCTGCGGGTTTTCTCGCCGCAACATACTCGCGAATACGCTCCACTATCCCACCACCACCACCGGAATTTGTGGTGGCAGAATACCAATGGCCTAGAATTGAATCGTCTGCGCTGGGGATTTACCTTGGCAAAGCTGACCTACCGGTCGCCCTCTTACTTCAACGACCTCGAAGACCACGAAGTGCGGCCAGATCCTCCCTTGTCGGCTAGGGTAGTGTGCTTCCAGCAAGATGAGGAGTATTACTCATGAATCGATTGAGCCTTGCCGCAGTCTTGTTCTTCTTGCTCGTCCTACTCGCCTGCGTGAACGAGGGGGGGACCGAGGAAGCGTCGTCTGAGTCCGACAACAGGGTTTCAGAAGTTGATGCGCTCGTGGCCCGTGCCAAGTCCTTCGAGTTGCCCACCGAGTGGGTAGGCCCTCCAGGTGACCCTCTCCATCATCACACCGCGGGTTTCGCGAAGATCCTGTGCTCGGCTGTATTCATCACAGGACTCGACGCCGATTTTGCCGCCGAGAACGTCGGCTACTTCACGAGCGACTACGACGAGCGCTCGAAAGTAACGAAGCGCGAAGTCGACATGGAGAGGAAGTTGGTGCACCTGACGCTCCCGGACGGCGTGGTGCGTACGGCCAAATACCTCGGCGATCAAGGCTGCGTCACGTTCCCTCTCGAGGAGGATGGGCTCCTTTTCGAGCCCTTCGACGTGACGAGCTCGCTTCCCGATCCCGACATGCAGCCGTGGCCGATGGGCGACGTGCTGCCCGACGAACCGTTTCCGGCTGAGCTCGATGAGGCGAAGGTCCGGGCCGCCGTCCAAGCCGCCTTCGAGCCGGCCGAGGGCATGACCGCCGCCTTCGTCGTCACCTGGAAAGGACGTCTTATCGCTGAACACTACCGCGACGGGCTAGACCTTCACACGCCACTTGAAAGCTGGTCGATGGGCAAGAGCTTGACCGCGACGCTGATGGGCGTTCTGATTTAGCAAGGGGTCTACGACCTCTGGGAGCCAGCACCTGTCCCGGAATGGCAACGGGAAGGGGATCCGCGGGGAGAGATCCGAATTGCCGATATCCTGCGGATATCGAGCGGGGTCCGCTGCGTAAACCGTAGCGATCCTGAATATGATTCTGCCATGGGATACCCCGACCACCTCTATCTCTACACAGGCGGAATGGACTCGTTCAAATGGGCCGCGACGAGGCCGCTGCAGTGGCCGCCGAATACGATCGGGCGCTACCGGAACTGTGATCCCGTCCTGACGAACTACCTGGTGCGGCTCGGCGTCGAAGGACGCGGGGAAGAGTACCACTCCTTCCCCCAGCGGGAACTCTTCGACAAGATCGGCATTCGTGACATGGTGATGGAGACCGACCCGTACGGCAACTTTCTGATCCAAGGCTATGAGTTCGGAACGGGTCGGGACTGGGCGCGTCTGGGCAACCTGTACCTGCAAGACGGTGTTTGGCGCGGCCAGCGTATCCTTCCAGAAGGCTTCGTGGAGTTCGTCAGCACGCCGGCGCCCGCGTGGGTGGCCGACGGCCGTCCCATCTATGGCGGTTTTTATTGGATCAACAGCACGGACACCTACCCGATTCCGAAAGACGCGTACTACATGGCGGGCGTCGGAAACCAGAAAACCTTTATCATTGCCTCCCACGATCTGGTCGTCGTGCGCCTGGGACACTACAAAGGCTCAAGTCCAGGTGACGAGGGCCTGAAAAATGCCTTGACGCTGCTCATGGAAGCTGTGCCCGAGAGCTGAAGGTGGCTGCGATGCGCCACTGCCGTTTGAGGACATCCCAGCCATGCGGAACCCAAGGCGCCTCAGTGATCAAGCAATAAACCGGAACGAGCATCAGCCCATGACGACCGCCATGAAAAACATGAAGTTTCTATCCTCCCTCTCCATCTTGTGTGTATTCGCTTTGGCCTCGACTTCGGCCCTGAAGGCGGTGTCAGCGCCCAAGGAGTTATTGGGCGACTGGTCGTTAGATCTGGAGTCCGGAGAACCGGCATGGATGAGCGTTGTTGAGAAGGACGGGCGCCCGCTGGTTCACATGCGAGTCTACATTGGCCCCGACGGGCCCTACAGCGTCACCGAAGTGGCCAACAGCCGTGTCAAGTTTTCGCTGAGACGGAGACGCATGGCCCAAGGGAGCGAGGTCTTTATCGAATCGGCGGTAGACGTTGGCGTTAACAACGGGAAACTTGAAGGCGTGATCGTCCGCACTTCCACGGACGGCAGCGTGAGCGAACGAATCCGCTTTACCGGAAAGCGAATTCCGCCGATGCCCGAGTCGCCTCCGGACTTGTCCAAGGTGTGGTTCGGGCTCCCCATTTTGCTTTTCAACGGCAAGGACCTCACCGGTTGGCGACAGCACGAATCCGACAAGATCAACGGGTGGAGCGGCCAAGACGGGATGTTGGTCAACACCACGACCAAGACCGATTTCAGCCCGACCGGGGACTATTCCAATCTGAGAACGGAAGCCGAGTTTGAAGACTTTTGGCTCCACATCGAGTTTCTGGTCGAAGCAAACCGCAACAGCGGCGTCTACCTGCGCGGAATGTACGAGGCGCAGGTGATCGATCGTGACAGTCGGATGCAAGGGATCCAGGGACCTGGCGCGATCTTCGGACGGATCGCCCCTTCGACGAATGCCGGAAAACCGGGAGGGCAATGGCAAACTTACGATCTAACTCTGGTCGACCGGCACGTGACGGTCGTCTTGAATGGAGTCAAGGTCATCGACAACCAGCCGATCATCGGGCCGACAGCCGGGGCCATCTACACCGATCCTTCCGCACCTGGGCCGATCTATCTACAGGGAGACCACACGACCGTCAAATACAGGAACATCTATTTGGCCCCCGTCGTGAGGGTCCAGTGAAGCGCATCTGTGGCCGTAACCGGCAAAGGGCATTCCTGCCGACATCCCTCCAACGGTCGGCTTAATCAGGCCATCACGGGTGATTTCCTCCATAGACTTGATGCGGGTGAGGTGGACGAGACAGGTAGTGTGGCGTGTCTCGATTTGCTGTTGGGGTGTTGTCAAGTTGAGCAGCGGTCGACGACAATTCTTGCATGGAATTACTCTACCGAGGTCACCGTTTTCCGCCCGAAATCATCAGCCATGCAGTCTGGCTCTATCATCGCTTCACGCTCAGCTTTCGAGATGTCGAGGACCTGCTCGCCGAGCGCGGTATTCTCGTCTCGTATGAGCCCATTCGGTACTGGTGCTCAAAGTTCGGTTCTGCCTATGCTCCAACTCTTCGGCGGAAACAGGGGAGACTCGGTGACATCTGGTTTGTCGACGAGGTCTTCATCAAGATCCGCGGCCAGTTCCACTACGTCTGGCGAGCGGTGGATCAGGATGGTGACGTGATCGATATCCTGGTGACCAAGAAGAGAGACCGTCGAGCTGCTAAACGGTTTTTTCGCAAGGCCTTGAAGCATCAAGAGAACCCACCCTGGCAGCTCGTGACCGACAAGCTTCGAAGCTATCCGGCGGCTCACCGAGAGGTATTTCCATCGGTTCACCATCGGACCGGTCAGTACGAGAACAACCGAGCAGAAGTCTCGCACCAGCACACCCGCAAGCAGGAACGCCAGATGCGCCGATTCAAGTCAATGGCCCAGGCCCAGCTTTTCCTTTCCGTCCATAGTCCGATTCAAAACCTTTTCCGTGTTGGCCGTCACCACCTCAGCGCCATCAATCATCGCATCCTTCGATCCAGAGCTTTTGTAGAGTGGCGGGAGGCGACCTGTGCCTGTTGAGCTGACATCTCGCTCGAGCTCAGTGTGTCCCAGGACCGCGCCTGGGCTAGCAACTTGACAGCGCCCGATCGAGTCTTGGGACCATACGACCTCGACTTGCAGTTCGGCGTGGCGACCGCCGTTAAATTCACAATGCCCAGTATCCTACTACCTACGAGATGATCAGCGATTTGGTCTTGTCGGCGAGGTGGCTCGGCCGAAATCCGGTGTTCATGGTGTCCGTCGTTTCTATCTTGGCTCTGGGAAACGGCGCCGTGACGTCCGTCTTCAGTATTGTCGACGCCGTTCTGCTCAGGCCTTTGCCATACAAATCGGCCGAGCGCTTGGCGCGTATCGATGAAACAGCAACCAAGCGCCCCATCAACGGAGTTCTGGCTGCCGATTACTTTCGGTGGCGCGAGCGCACAGATCTCTTCGAAGCCACTGTACCTTATCTGCGGGATACAGTAACTCTGACCGCAGCCGGCGAGCCGGACCAGATTATCGTCGTCCGCACCTCTGGCGCCCTTTTTTCGGTGCTCGGACGAGAGTCGCGGTGCTCAGAACGACCGGCGGTGCTTTGGCGGCGTGAGTTCGGCGCCGACCCAGGCATGATCGGCCGCACGGTCACCGTCTCGGACGAAGTTCTGACCGTAGCTGGGGTCATGCCGCGCGACTTCGGGTTCCCGTCATCGGACATTGACGTCTGGATTCCGTTCCGCGTCAGACCGGCGCTCCCAATCTTGTTCCTGATTCCCTAGAATCTCCATCCTAAACCGAGACGAGAGTCTACGAAAGGGTTTCCGAGTGTCCTAGGGTACGAGTCTACGGCCCAGGATCACCCGTGATAGTCGATTTGAGCCCGAATTGCTCGTCCAGCCTTCGCGACTTCAGCTGATCCCAGTGCTCTGCGTTCTCTTTCGGCAGCCCGGATGCTCACGGGCTGGCATGAAGGCTTCCAAATTGAGAATTGGTGCGAAGCGAGTCCTTTCAGTGCCGGGATCCTCGCTAGCGAGCACGATTCCCAGGGCACGCTAGCCATTCGGTGGGCAGGCTTGCCTCGCCAGCTCCTGCGGCCAGGCTGCTGGCTGCAGGGGCGGCTTCGAGTGCGTTAGACCGAGCGATCGCGCCCGCATGGCCCCGATCCGTCAGGGCGGGTTCTAGCTGCCGCAGAAGGGCTCGGCGGCCAGCAGCGGGTGCGGCAGCGGCAGCGTCGCCGCTACCGCTCGCAAGAGCCTCTCCGGCAGCACAGCCAGATCGTAGCGACGATTGAAGCGGTATTGGAATTCGGCCAGGTAGCGCGCCAGATACTTCGGCTTGATCGAGTGGTAGGACCCGTCCATCGACCGCTTGACGTTCCCCAGCACGGTGTTCACCCACACCAGCCCGGGCGTCTCGCAGCTGCCCGGCCCGCCGCCCGTCACGCTGGCCTCGTGCTGGCAGCCGGCCGCCTCGACCCCGCCGAAGCAGGCCAGCCCGTCCGACTTCACCGTGGTGCCCGGCTCCAGGTGCTCCCGCGCCCAGCGCTCCAGTTCCGCCTTGCGGAAGCCCTCCACCAGGCTCAATCGCAGCACGACCGGTTGCTCGCTGTCCTCCGTCACCTGGACCGCGGTCACCAGCGGCGTCTTGTTCTCCGAGCCCCGGCCGCGCTTCCCGCCCCGTCGCTGCCCGCCGACGTAGGCGTCGTCGATCTGCACCGTCCCGCTCATCTTGCGGCCCCGGTCGCGCTCCAGCATGGCCTGCTGCAGCTTGTGCTTGAGCAGCCAGGCGGTGTTGTTGTTGACGCCCAGCTGGCGTCCCAGCTCCAGCGCCGAGATGCCGTTCTTGGCCTGCGCCAGCAGGTAGATGGCGAGGAACCAGATGGTGAGCGGGAGCTTGGTGGACTGGAACAGGGTGCCGGCCAGCAGGGAGACCTGGCGCTTGCAGCGGTTGCACTGTAGCAGGCGGCGGGAGCGCAGGCGGCAGAAGCTGGAGCCGCCGCAGGCGGGGCAGTCGAGGCGCGGATGCGGATCAGTGCCTGCTCGCACTGGGCTTCGGAGCCGTAGCTGTCGAGGAAGGCTTTGAGGCTGAGGCCTTTCTGGAACTGGACCTTGTTCTTGGGCATGAAGTCGCGGGGGAATCGCTCCGGATACTCATTATTATCGCATGGAAGTCGTTAAATATCAAGCATATAGCGCAATAAAAGCGAATATATAGCCATTATTTGAAGTGGCTGCCTATGCCTGGTCCGGGCCGGGTGACGACAATGCGACGAGACCAGCGGACCTCTCCTGCCGCTCCTCTGAATTTGTAAGACGCGTCCTACTCGACCATGGGCCGCTCAACTTTGGATGAAGGTCGTAGGGAATCAGGATCTTGTTTGAGGTGCTGGCTCTGCTGAAACGCGGCGTCACGTTTGCGGAAGCCAGCAGCGCCTTGGAAGTCGTCGCGCGACAGATCGAGCAGGAAAACCCCAAACAGGCAGCCGGATTGAAGATTTCCGTGCACCCCTGGAATGACAGGTCCGATCGCAAGTACGACCTAACCCTGCTGTTTGTGCTGGCCGCGGTCGGGCTGGTTTTGCTGATCGCATGCGTGAACGTGGCCAGTCTGCTGTTAAGCCGCGCAGTCCAGCGCCAGCCAGAGATTGCCATTCGCATTTCTCTCGGCGCAGGCTTCTGGCGGGTTGCCCGTCAGCTTGTCGCCGAAGGTTTTGTATTGGCGCTGCTGGGAACCGCGGCCGGGCTGACATTAGCTCATTTCGCCGTGCAGGTCCTGTCGGATCACCTGACGGCCTTGCCGGACCAGTTGCCGCACCTTCAGCGGGTCTCGCTGAATGGACGCGTCCTGCTGTTCAATGGCGCGATCTGCCTGCTAACCACCCTGTTGTGCAGCCTTGCGCCGATTGTTATGGTGTTTCGGGCGGATCTGCAGAGCGTTCTTCGCGGCGTGCGCACCGGGAACGGCCCGAAAGCCTCGACCCGCCTGTTTTCCTTCCTCATCGGCTCGGAGGCCGCGTTCGCCAGTGCCTTGCTGGTTGGCTCCGGCCTCATGATTCACAGCTTGGTTCGCCTGCAGCAGGAGGACTTCGGCTTTCGGCCAGATCACGTTCTCACGCTCCGGGTCCCGCTGGGTGTAAGAACGCCAATCCGGCCCGCGGGCAAGTATGATACGCGCCCGCTGCAGATAGCCTACTACGATGAAATTCTCAGGCAGGTTGAGACCGTGCCGGGAATCCAGGCAGCCGCCGTCGTCAACAATCTGCCGCTCTCCGGAGTCAGCAGCTCGACGGTGCTTCCCGATCCGGATGGCCGGTCCATCCCGATGTCGACCCGCACGATTACTCCCCGATACTTCGAGGTCATGGGTATTCCCCTGCTCGCGGGCCGCCATTTCAACGACGCCGATCAGGCTACATCTCCAAGGGTCGCGATCGTCAACGAGTATATAGCCCGGCAGGTCTTTCCGAACATTTCACCCATCGGTCAGCGCCTGCCCTCGGCCGAAGAGGGCGCGCCTGTCGTGACGATCGTTGGCGTGGTCCGGAACACGTCTCGGGTGAGCTATGACCAGCCGATACAGGGCGAGATTTATCGTCCGATGCGGCAGTTCATTTTCGCGACGTTCATGTCCACCGTCGTCGTAGGCACGCCCGGCGATCCTTTGTCGTTCGTCGGCGCCATCCGCAACGCGGTCTGGAAAGTGGATCCCAGCCAGCCCATCGTCAAGGTGCAGACCATGCACGATACGATAGCCGAATCTACGTGGCGTCCGCGTTTCTCCGCGTGGATTTTCTCTGTATTGGCAACACTGGCTGTGCTGCTGACCGCGGCTGGAGTCTACGGAGTGGTAGCATACACAAGCTCGTTGCGGACGCGCGAGATGGGGATCCGAATCGCGCTCGGGGCATCGCCAACGAGCCTCATTGCAGCCGTCGTGTGTTCCGCCATGTTGCCGATCTGTGTTGGGCTCGCGGTTGGGCTGCTGTCTGCCCTGCTGCTGTCGCGATTGCTGGAGAGCCTCCTTTATGAGGTTCCCGGGACCGATGTCCTGTCCTATCTCAGCGCAGCAGCGATACTGCTGATCATCGGAGCGGTAGCGAGCGTCGGACCGGCGTGGAGGTTGGTGACCGACACGCCCGTCAAGACTCTCCGGACGGAGTAGCGGGCATGCCGTTCCTGGCGCTGCCCTTCCGGGCGGACAATAAAGGTCCTGCATATTGTCCGGCAGCCGATGAAAACATGTCTCGCCAGCTGCGCCTCGAGGTCGGCCCGGTCCCGGAACCGCCGGACCTTGAAGAACGAGCCTTCACCCAGCCGACCAAACTCTCGACCACGCCCTTCTGATTCGGACGTCCCGGCCAGCACAGGTCCACCCCCAGCCCCATGCGCTGGGTCACGTCGGCGAACACCGGGTTCCACTCCAGCACCTCCCCGGTCTTCGGATCCGACTTCAGCGCCGCCGACGAGGCACGGTCGAACACCTTTGCTCCCGAGACCACCTTTGCAGCCGTACGCCGCAGTGCAAATCATGGTTCATAATCTATTGGAGTAAAACGACTTATATGGATTTCAAGCAGTTACGGAATGGAGGCGCGGGTGGGAATCGAACCCACGAATAAAGGTTTTGCAGACCTCCGCCTCAGCACTTGGCTGCCGCGCCGTGATGAAGCGTCCCAAGGCGTCGGCCGGATCGAGCATAACGGTGGCCTCGAGGACATCACGGCGCGGTTGAGCACGCTCGCCTTGTAGCGCATCCGCCGGATCGTACTGCCGCTGCCGAATTGCTGAGTGACGGATCGGTCCCCGTACGTTCGCTCAGGTCACCCTTCGTCGATTGAACGCACTCACCACGGGTTTCTTCGTGGTGGATTTGATGCTGTTAGATGGAGGCGTCCACTCCATTGCTTTCGGCTTGATTGCGGACCGCATCGATCAAATGCGCTCCAATAATCGAACTGTTCGCTCATTGTCGACGTTGCCGGTATTGAGCGTCGTGTTGGGCTCCAGAAGCACAACCTCGCATGGTTCCTCGGCAACGGGCCTGTGCTCGACACCATGCGGGAGGATGATGAACTCTCCCGGCCCGACGACCTGAGCCTCCTGATCACGAAACTCCATCCGCAGGCGGCCCGAAATCACAAGGATGAGCTCATCTTCTTCATCATGTCTGTGCCAGACGAACTCGCCCTCGAGCTTGACCAGTCTGATATGGAAATTGTTGATGTCGCCCGCAACTCTTGGCGACCAGGGTTCCTGAAACGCGGCAAACCCGTCCGCGAGATTCTTCTTGGCAATCAAATTTGCCTCCTGAATTCAGGCACTCAATCGAGGGCTCTGACCCATCCTATCAGGCCCTCAAGCTTGGGGTTTCCGTCCAGCGGGGTCACTCCGATTGGCGGCAAGGCACCCAAGTTGGCGACATTCTCCCCGTAGGCAGCTGAGCATAGTATAGGCGGCGCGGGGGCGGCATCTGGATACCAGGTTGTGTCTTGCGCATTTAGAATTGAGCTTTTTGAATTGAGGGAGGTTGCACTTCCCCCTCGGTGAGGGGCGCTAGTTTCGGGGGAGGGGTCCGAAGCGGATGAAGGAGTCGGAGTTGGCGTGAGCGGGTCCGTCGCGGCTTCAGATCGCTATCTGTGCGGAGTCGACCGGGTTGTCAATGGCAAACCAAAACTGCGCTCATCCGGGGGGGTCTGCTGCGGGTTTCGCGGATTTTCCCCCGTCGTTGCGATGCTGCTTCGGGCGTCGGGCCGAGGGAGCGAGCGACCACAGCCGCCTTGGCAGCGCATTCCGGCTCATGCCTTCGGCGCCACAGTCGGATAGTACCGCCAGGGAAGGCTGTCCGCCGGCTTGCTCGGCCGCCGCCCCCCGCGCGCAGGCTTCGGCGCCTTCGCCGGCCTCTCCAGGAGTTCCTCGTAGCGGATCCGCACCCCCTCGTGACGCACCTCCTCGCTCCCGTCCCGCCATTACCGCACCGTCACCCACATCCCCGGCCACACCGGCTGGTTGCGCTTCACCCGCAACTGCAAGAAGCGGTTCTCGAAGCGCACCACCATGTCCGCTCCCACCACCCGCTCCGCCTCCAGGCAGAACACCTGCCGCAGGTCCAGCCCCCGCGGCAGCGCGCTGTGGTAGTCCGCTTCCGACGCCGGTGCCCCCTGGAAACGCTCGTTGTGCTCCGGCAGGTACTCGTTCGTCAAGTACTCGTTCGCCGGTCCGTACGCGGCGATCTCCCGAAAATGCAGCTTCTTCACCAGCCGGTCCTGGTGCGTCCCGTTCGCCCGATCCACGCGGCCCTCGAATCCGTGGGTGTCGGCATAGCGGGCGACGTCGAGCCAGTCCATCACCATGCGCTCTCCGTAGCGCGGGGAGGACAGGGCTTGCTCGACGGCAAGGTCGTACGCTTCCTCTCCCAGGCGTTCGACCGCGTCCTCGAGGGCATTGATCTCACTAGGGCTTGGCGGCAAGCCGTTGAGGGCGACCTTCACCCTCCGTAGCCACCGAGCCTCCGGCGCTTCAAGCGAAGGTTCCAAGCCTTCGGCATCGAGACGCGCAGACACAAAGGAATCAATCGGGCGTTTCGGCCAGTCAGGGTTCGAGACGGGCGGCTCGGCGGGGGGCTCACGGGTCCGTGAACGCCCAATGAGTCGAGCACTCGGCGCCCTGCTCAATCCACCTACGCAGAATCGCGACCTCTGCGGGCTCGCGGGGCGCATGGCCCATGTACGCGCAATGGCACTGACTTAAGGATTTTGCCGCTGACTTAAGGTTTCGAGCTGCGACGGAGTCCCCTGGCAGCGGGTTTTCGGGATTCTAGGCAGCTAGGCTGGGACTGGTTTGCGTCGGGACCATTTCGGGGCGGGTCGCTTCGAGCGTCTCGGGTAGGAGCGGTTCGGGCGGGGCCGGCGCCGACCGATCCCGACACACTCAGCAATGCGCGTGACGGTTTCGCGCACGAACTTCGTGTGGCGTAGCAGCAGCGCCTCGAGATACCGCGACACGACGGCCAGGCTGTGCTTGAAGTTGGCCTGTGGCGGCGGCTTGCCGTCGGCCGGGACGGCCGCCCGGCACAGGGCCGCGTCGCGGTTGGTGAAGCTGCGCGTCATCGCGATGAGATTGAAGTGAGCCCACAGTTCCTGCTGCACCAGACGCTCGGTGCGGCCATGGAACTCGTCCACCTGGAGGAACTGCTTGCTGATCTTGTACAGTTCCTCGATGCCCCAGCGGGCATGGTACAGGTCCGCCAAGGCGGCGACGCTGTAGCGCTGAGGGTCGAGCAGGGTGGTGCCGAGGACGTACTCGGTGCCGCCGTGGGTGTACTTGACCAGGCGCAGCGGGACCGGTCGCCACTCGACGCGGGGATGCTTGCGGCACAGCTCGCGCAAGGCGGCGGGGCCGGGGAAGATCTCGGCGATGGTGTCGGTAAGGTCGCTGGCGATGAAGCGGTCGAGGGCGTGGCCGGCCTTGCGGCGGATGCGGAAGACGGCCTGCAGGCGGCGCTGGCGATGGGCGCAGAGCAGCTCGAACGAGTAGTAGCCGCGGTCGTAGACGAGCAGGTCCGACGGTGCCAGGGCCCGCAGATGGGCGCGCGCGGCGGCGCGCTCGTCGCCGTGGGCGTGGAGGTCGAAATCGACGGGGAGCTTCGAGTGCAGCCGGTACAGGCAGCTGAGCAGACCTTGCGGGTAGTGCGCCTGTGCGTTCGGCAGGGGGTAGCCGGCCTCCCGCAGCGGGCGCGGCAGGGTGAGTTTGGAGCCGTCGACGGCGAAGACGCGGTGGCCGTGCCAAAGGGGGCCGGGCCGGTCGGCGCGGCGCAGGATCTCGGCGTGGAACTGCCGGAAGACCTCCGGGTGGACCTTGCGCCGGGCGCGGACCATCGCTGCGTCGGAGACCGGTGCCGGCTGCGGCAGGGGCACGTCGAGGGCGCGGCAGTGGTCCCACAGTTCGGCGAGCGTGGCGGTGTAGCCCTGACGACGAGGTGCGAACACGAGGCGGAAGACGAACAGCATCACCAGCAAGGTGTTGAGGACGCGGCGGCGCACTTGCCAGAGCTGGTCGTGGGCCGTCGCAACGGCGCTGAGTGCGCCGATCAGATCCTGCCACAGGCGGACGAAGGCCTCGTCGGGGACCACCGCCACGGGTGCGGGCGTGCGCGGCGGCCTGGGCCTGGGCCTGGGCTTGGGCGGGCCGTGCAGCAGGATCTCGCGGCAGTGCTTCGCCAAGGGATAGACGTAGACGTCCTTGCGGGTCCGCCCGGCGTCGGGGCGGCCCCGGGTCTGGCCGAGGCGGAGCCAGTTGGCGGCCCGGTAGCAGACGCCACCGAAACGTTCCGGATCCACGAACGTCTCAATCAGGACTGGCCGGGAACCGTAGCGGCGCTGCCAGTCCTGCGGCAGCTGCTTGGCGGCCAGCGACAGCGCGTGCGAGGCCAGATTGTCGACCCGCACCCACGGAAACAGCAAGAAGCGGGGCTGACTCACCACCAAGTCCAGATGCTGCTTGTAGGCGCCCTCGGGCCAGCCGACCCAGTTGTCGCGGCAGGCCAGCGAGCGCGTCGCCTGGCTGAACAGCAGGCAGCCCAGCGGGCGCTCGTGCCGGTCGCGCAGGAAGTAGCGCAGCTGCGGGCCCAGCGGCTGGCGGTAGCCCAGGTAGTGATAGTGGTCGACGTATTCGTTGAACAGCCCGGCCTGCTCCGGACCCTCCGCCAGTTGCAGGCGCAGCGGAGCCAGCTCCCCCAGGCGGTCCTGGATGGGCGGTTGCGCGTCCGTGCGGGCGGTCCGCGTGAGCGGCTTGCGCGTCCCGTGCCTTTTCTCCGCGCGCTTCGGCGGCAGCGTCACAATGCCCGCCTGCTCCAGCACCTCCAGCAGGCCCAGGCAGGCCGCGACACGGTTCTCGCCGGCGGCGGTGTGCCAGCGCAGGTGCTCGCAGAGCGTCTGCGCCAGTTCCTTGCGGCTCAGTGCCGGAAACGTCGCTACGGTCTCCTGGATCTGGGCAATCTGCCGGCGCGTGAAGCGCTTGCCGAAAAAGGTGGTGGACTTGAGATGCTCGATGCGGGGATCCATGGCCGTTCCCAGGAAACTAGTTCTCGACTACCATGGCAAATCCGGCCCAGGATGTCAAGGGGGTTTCTTGAAGCCGCTCCGAAAACAGTGTAAGTGCTTCTAAATCCAAGTCTTGGAGGTCTGCCAGGAAATCCGGCTCCCATCGTGCTTATGTCAGGGACATTGCATGTACGCGGGCGGCATGCGCGTTGCGGGATCCCCGGACTCCACGCGACGGAGAAGCTCCCTAGCATAGGGATCCCCGGGAAGAATCGGAACTCGGCCCGCGCCCGACGGAACAAGAGCCGCTTCGCGCAGGTCCAGCCGCAAGCTGGCTTGGCGCTGCGCCTCGTCCGGTCCATGGCAGGCGAAGCAGGGGTCCGAAAGAAGCGGCTGCACTTCACGCCCGAAATCGACAGAAGCGGCTACAGCCTTGGTTTGGGCGAAGGCTGTTCCGAGCGCCAGCGCCAGTCATAGTCCTAGTCGCGGAGATACCACTTCGGGGCCGTTTCTGGTCGCTACTATGCCCAATTCCCGGAAGTCAGAGGTTACAGTGTTGCCATGGTCATCGGTCGTCGCGACGCGCTGAAGGGTCTTCAGGCCGGTCCGGCCGCCCTGTTAATGGGTCTTGCAGCACCGAGTGCCGCTTCTGCCGCCGCCGAAGGTCCGTCAGGATACCCTGCCATTAGCGACCGAAACGCAATCCAAGGGGTCTGCGCGTGGCCGAACTGCCAGATTCTCCCGGACGGCACGATCCTGGCGCTGATATTCAACCAGCCCTGCCACGGCCTGTGGGAAGGGGATCTGGACTGCTGGGCAAGTCGGGACGGCGGGCAAATCTGGCGGTTTCTCAGCCGCGTGGCGCCGCATGTGCCGGGAACGAACCGGATGAACTGCGCTGCCGGCATCGCGGCCAACGGAGACGTAGTGGCGCTCTGCAGTGGATGGGCTGACAGAAAACCGAGGGGCGAACCCGTCGCGCCGCATACCCGCCCCTTACGATCCGTGGTATGCCGATCCTCGGACGGAGGCACGACATGGTCCTTGGGCGGCTCCTTTCCAGCACCGCACTCTACCGGCATTGGCTCAGAGAACGAGTTTATCCCGTTCGGCAACATCCGTATCTCCGATGACGGCTCTCTGCGGGTGGCGGCCTACTTGCGCAGGGGCGAGTCCCGGTCCTGCTTCCTCCTGAGGAGCACCGACGACGGCCAGTCCTGGGGCGGGGCTGTCGGGCTCCATCCCGGCGGCAACGAGACAGACATCCTACATCTTGGCGGCGGGCGGTGGCTGGCGGCGAGCCGGGAGTTCCGAGAGCGACGTGACGTCCATCTGGAACTGTTCGCGTCCAGCGACGACGGACGGACCTGGGCACGCAGGATGCCCCTGACCCTGCCACGGCAGATCACAGGGAACCTTGCGAGGCTCGGCGACGGGCGAGTCCTGCTCAGCCATGGAAACCGGTGCTGGAACAATTTCGGCGTAGACATCCGGATCAGCGATGACGAGGGAGCGACCTGGGGCCCTCCCGTGCGGATCGTGGACTGCCCTCGCTCAGACTGCGGCTATCCGAGTACGGTCCAAACCGGCGCCGGCCAGGCCGTGACGGCCTTCTACACGCAGGTCTCGGATGACTACCACTACGAGATGCGAGTGGCAACCTGGGATCCGTCGCGACTCACGGCGGAAGGGACAATCCGGGAATAGGGAGGTGACAATGCGGGACTTTCTTCGCAGGGTGTTTCTCGGGCGGCTGGCGGCGTCCGGGGCGGGGTTGGCGCTGGCCGGTCACGCGGCCCGGCCCGGACGGGCCCGAGCGCAGGGATCGGGCCGGGTCAGCGGGTTTGACCACGTCGCTGCGCCGATGCGCGATGTCGAGGCGATGGTGGGCTTCTACCGGAAGCTCGGATTCCACGTGAACGAGGGTAGGGGCATCTGCTCCGTCCACTTCGGCGACCACAAGATCAACTTCCATCGACCGAGCGTCTGGCAGACCATCGACCGAGCGTTACCCTCCGGGCTCCTGCCGCAGAGCCGCCGTGCGGCGATTTCTGCTTCGTGTGGGATGGAAGTGAAGCCGCCCTGATTGCCAAGCTCCGGGACACGGGCGTGGCGATCATTGAAGGACCGATCGAGCGCACGGGCGGACTAAAAGGGGGGACGGCTCGCGGGATCAGCCGGTACATCAGGGATCCAGACGGCAACCTGCTCGAATTCATCATTTACTGAAGGGCGTCCCGACGGTCGGTCCAGAGAGGACGAGGGGAGCCCCGCGAATCTCCGCAATCTACGGACTCTGTTACCAGCAATTTCTGGCCCTACGGCAGTTGCTCTGTGATGGTAATGACCCGGTCAAGGCCGTCCAGGTTGGCGGTCTGTTGGGCTCCGTCCGGCCAGGCTATTTGGACGAGCTCCAAGTCAGGCTGGGCCCCGAGCCCGAAATGAAGAGGCGTGAGCGAGGAAGAAGCGTAGCCAGAGCTGGAACTGGCCGTCAGGACCTGCCTGCCGACCTGGACGCGCGCTCCGATTCCGTCCCTGTTGCTCGCCGTTCCGATCAGCCGAATTCCCAGCCATCGGTTCCCGGACGGACTCAAGTTTCGCCACAACTCCGCCAGCCCACCTATAGCCGATACGACCACATCGACGCGTCCGTCACCATCGAAATCGGCAAACGCCGCTCCACGGTGTACCGCAGGAAGGAAGTTTGCGGCTTCTTCCGACACGTCCTCGAATGTTCCGCGGCCGCTGTTCCCGAAGACCGCGTTCGACTGGCGGTACGATGCGTTCTCGAATTCTCCCGCCAAGTCATTGACATGCGACGCCGTGACGAACAAGTCTTTCAAGCCGTCGTTGTCGAAGTCTGCGAACTTAGTCGCCCAACCGCTCTTCGAGACCGTGAGGCGATGCAGCCCGCTACGTGCCGTCGTGTCCTCGAACAGGCCGTCGCCGACATTGCGGAACAGCGGGAACGTCTGCCGGTTCAGCGCAGTGACGTGGATGTCCGGGAGACCGTCGTTGTCGTAGTCCTGGAAATCGACCCCCATGCTGGAGATCGGGGCACCGTCCGACGCGAGCGCAACGCCCGTGAGTAGTCCGGTCTCCTCGAATGTTCCGTTGCCGAGATTCCTGAACAGGAAGTCCGGCTCCGTATCGTTGGTAACGAACGCATCGACCCATCCGTCGAGGTCAAAGTCGCCGAATGCGACACTCATGCCCTTGCCGACGTGCCGCGACAGTCCGGACAATTCGGAAACATCCTCGAATGTCCCGTCGCCTCGGTTCCGGTAGAGGGTGTTCGGCAGCCCGGGCCAGTAGGTCGGGCTGCAGTATATATTCTCAGGCCCCTATCACGGTCTCCGCAGAATCGATCGTCGGCGGGATCCCAGTCTAGATAATTGACGACGAGTAGATCCAGCGCACCGTCGCGGTCGTAGTCGAACCAGCCGGCGGCGACAGACCAGCCTGAACTGGTGATCCCGGCCTCGGAAGTGACATTGGTGAATTCGCCGCGCCCATTGTTGCGGTAGAGGATGTTCGCCCGATAGCCCGCAACGAACAGGTCTCCGTCGCCGTCGTTGTCGTAGTCGCCTACGGCGACGCCCATCGAGTATCCGATTCCGCTCACACCGGACGTCTCGGTGACATCCGAGAATCGCATCCCGCCCAGATTCCGATACAGCCGGTTCCAGTGACTCGGCCCCCGCTTCCGGAGCGAGCCGGCGTCGGCGCCGTTCACGAAATAGATGTCGATCAACCCGTCCTCGTCTGCATCAAACGCCGCCACGCCACCTGCCACGGCCTCAATCATCGGCTTCCGGGGTGTCGGCCCGCTTTCCAGCACGAAATCCACCCCCGCTTCAGACGCCACATCGCGAAACCGGATCTGGCCAAAGGCCCCGATCGCGGTCAGAAAAACGAGAACCGCTGCAACGAAGAACCGAGCGGTACAGGCGGTCCTTACCGGTGCGACCCTACGGCGGGGTAATCTCATTCGGAATCCGTGTCACTGTTCGCGCGCTGATCGCGGCACTCCGACGTTGCAGGGCAACTCGCGCGTCCTCGGGCCGCCCGGCGGCTTGGTATGCTCGCGACAGCTGGAACAGCAGGCGTTCGTTCTCTCGCTCTTGAAGCACAGCCTCCAAGTGGGGGATCGCCTCGGAACCGCGACCGGCACTCAAATAGGCGGTCGACAGGGAGGCTCGCATGCTGGCATCGCCGTTCGAGACTCGGACGGCCTCTTCGAGCCGGGGGATCGCCTCGTCGAGACGGCCCAACTGGAGCAGCGCGTCTCCGGAGTAGAAGCGCCCATCGGCGGAGTCCGGTCGCTGCGTCAGAAGGGTTTCTGACTCTCGGATCGATTCCTCGTGCAGCCCGGCGGCGCTGAGCGCCCGCAGGAGACCGACACGCAGGGAGAGATTTCCGGGCTCCAACTCCACTGCCTTCCGCCAGGCATCCACAGCATCTCGCGGATTCCCAGCGAGATCTTCGATGGTTCCCGCCAAGCGGTAGGCGGCCGACGAGGGAGGAAGTGCAAGGAGCCGCCTGTGCGCTTGCTTCGCCTTCTCGGCGAAGGCTCGGGCTCCCCAATACAAGGCCTCTGGAGTCATAGCTTCTTCGGACGCCTCTAGGATTCGGTCGAAGGCACCGGACTCGAACCAGCATTCCAGCTGCCTTCGGTCGCATGGCTCAACTGATACGCGCTTCGCGAGTTCGGCGCGGGCCCAGTCGCGATGCCCGGCTTCCTCGTAGACTGCGGCGATCGCTTGATGAATGCCGGGAGCCGTCTCGTCAATCGCTTCTGCCGCCCGATAGTGAGCGAAAGCGGCTCGGAATCTGCCTTGGGCCTGCGCCGACTGGCCGAGGAGAAGCTGGTGGTACGCCGAGTTCGGGGCAGTATGTTCCAGATCCTCAGCGGCAATGCTGGAGAGCTCCGTGTAACTGAGGCCGAGCCCCAGCCAAGCCTTCGGATTGTCGTGGTCTTGGTTAACCAGTCGCGAGAACTCACTCCTGGCTCGCTCGGGCTGATGGGACCGCAGCAGCGCATCTGCCAGTTCCAGCCGTGCGATGTTGTTGCGTGGGTCCAGCATCACTGTTCGCCGAAGCGGATCGATAGCCTTCGACGGGTTGTCGAGCTTCTGATAGGACATGCCTACGAGCAGCCATGCCGGAGCGTGGTCCGGGCGCGCCTCCAGGAAGCGGTCCAATTGCTCGATTGCCGTTGGGAATTTTCCGGAGGAATAGAGAGCCAGCCCGAGGTTCAGAGCGAGCCCTGGTTCCTCAGGGAACAAGCCGGCCAACTGGCGGTAAATGCGTTCGGCGGTTCCAAAGTCGCGGGCCCTCATGGCGGCACTCGCTTCCTGCGCCAGTGCTGTGGCGTCGACAGACTGTCCGAACGCGAAGACTTGGACGAGCGTTAGGGCCACGGCGACCAAAACAGGCCGTTGCCTCGGCATCAATGCCGATTATAGAGCCCAGGTAACTCAAGGTGCTAGCGATGGGACACAGTTAACACAGGACGGAGTGTCTTTGTAGAACAGGACGAGTACGGGTAGGGATGCGCACCTTTAAGCCGGAGACGGTGAAGTGGCTGCGACGGGAGTTGCAGCGGGGTGAGCTGTCGCGGGCGGCCTTGGGGCGCGGGCTGTGCGAGCGAGATGGCTGGCGGAACCAGCGGGGGCGGTTGTGCGCGGCTTCAGCACCCAAGGCCTTGCCCCAGCTGGCCGCCGAGCTGGGCCTGGAGTTGCCGCCGGCACGAGTCGGTCCGCCCCGTTGTCGGCGTCGGCTCAGGGCGGGCAAGGCCTGGCCGGGGGCCGAGTTCGTCCGCAGCTTGGAGCAGTTGGGGGAGGTGCGGCTGCGTCTGGCGGTGACCGCGGCGAAGCGGACCGGCGCCGCCTTGGTGGCCACCCTGCTATGCGAGACTGAGCAGCAATAGCCCAGTGTTCCTCCCCGGTGCACCAGAGGGGGAACCTGCGCGTTGCCAAGGTCCGGGACAGGAGCATCTGGTCACCGTCCACGGCGGCGTAGTGCTGCGACGGCTGCTATACCACTGCCAGCCGCCGGTAGGATCACGGGTCCAGTAACTGCGAACTGTACATGCCCCCAAGGCGCGCAATGGATATCGGCGTTGTTCTCCAACGCCGTCCCCTTCGCCCAGGCGCATATTGGCCTGTGCGCCTACTTCCGCACCTGCTGTCGAGCACTTTCCGTGCCCATCGCTGCTGAGCTACGTTTCCTGCTAAAAGAGCAGCTTCAACGCCATTTGAACCTGCCTAGGTGCCCCAATGGTTCGGACAACTCGTCCGAATGCGCCGTTGGTAACTGTCACCGGCCCACCGCCGATGGGCACACCGAACACCGGTGAATTGGTGAGGTTGAAGAACTCGGCTCGCAACTGCGCCGACATCCTCTCGTGGATTCGAAAACTCTTGCTCAAGGATATGTCAGCGTTGGCAATGCCGTCCTGCCTGAGGCCGTTCATGTATCGCGGGGCCGTGCCTTGCTCGAAACGGCTAGGCGCGACGAAGGCGTCCGTGTTGAACCAGCGTTCGGGCGTCGGGTTGCTGAGCTTGGGGTCCGCGACGACGTTTGACCGCTTTACGCCATAGCCGAATGCGCCCAGCGTGTTCGGCGTCCGAATATTGATCGGGACCCCTGCGCTAAAGCGGATGGTGCCGGCAACTTGCCAGCCGCCTACGATCGCATCGAGCGCCCCGCCTATGTTGCCCCCGAATGCCTTACCTTTCCCAACAGGGAGCGCCCAGACGAGATTCGTAACGAAATCGTGAGGAAGGTCGTGGGCGCTCACCGAATAGTCACTAGACGGGTCGAAAACATCGCGGAATGCATCGCTCACGTACCAGCCTTGGTCCTCCGATGCATTGTCCTCTGCTCTGGCCCACTGGTAGCTGCTAAGGGGCGGCGAATTAATAACTTAGTTGGTCTGACGGCTAATTTGCCATGAAATGCCGGTCCGGCTAAGGGCAAGCGTAGCCCTTTCCGCCTATTGGCCGACCCCGGGAGCCCCCGACCGGGGGTTGCGAGGGTACGATACGGTGTGATTGGTGCAATTGCGGCTCCCAGTGAGCACCTAAATGGCATATTCGATATCATGGAATACGCATTATGCCATTTAGGAGGTGTGCATGAGAACCGAGACCTTTGCTGCCCAAACGGTCATCTCCCTGCTGCGCGAGAAAACCGTCGCGCAGCTGGACGAGATCCTGGAGGCGTTCGGCACCGCCAGCCGACGCACCGTGTGCCGCAAACTGGTGGCGGCGGGCTGCCGGTCCAGCTATTCCCACTGTGGCCGCTTCTACACTCTGGACGAACTGGCCGCCTACGACGAGCACGGTTTGTGGTCCTACCAAGGGATCCGTTTCTCCCGCTCGGGGACCCTGCTCGCCGCGGCTGCTGGCTTGGTCGAGCAAGCGCCCGCGGGACGGTTCGCCGATGAGTTGGGTCGGATCGTCCAGGTCGAAGTCCGGAATGCGCTGGGCAAGCTGGTCCGCGCCCGCCGCTTGGCCCGCGAGAAACTCGACGGCCGGTTCCTGTACTGCTCCCCGACGCCGCAGCGGCGCGAGAGGCAGTTGCGGACCCGACGGGTGCTGCTGGCGGGAGGGCCCGGACCAGCGTCGCCCGACAGCGGCGACGAGCAGATCCGGCAGGCCACCGGCACGCTGTTCAGCGTGCTGGACGAGCGCCAGCGCCGGCTGTATGCCGGGCTGGAATCGCTGCGCCACGGACGGGGTGGCGACGGCCGGGTCGCTGCCCAACTCGGCATAGCCCCGGCCACCGTGGCCAAGGGGCGCCAGCAGTTGCTGTCCGGGGACTACGAGACGGAGCGGGTCCGCAAGCCCGGGGGCGGGCGCAAGGCGCTCGAAAAAAAAAGCCTGCGCTGACCGTCCAACTCGTCATTCTGCTCCGCCACGACACCGCTGGCGACCCCTGTTCCGACCTGCGCTGGACCCGTCGCACCACCCGCAACCTCGCCGACCACCTCACCGATGTCCTCGAACTGCCGGTGTCCCCGCGCACCGTCGCCCGCCTCCTGCGCGCCTTGGGCTACTCCCTGCGTGTGAACCACAAGTGCATCCCGTCCACCTCTCCCGCCGAACGCAACGACCAGTTCGAGTTCATCGACCACCTCCGCCGTGACTGCGCCCGCCGCAACACCCCGATTCTCAGTATCGATACCAAGATATGTGCAGCTGCACATATCTTGGTATATGCTGGGCTCCCAGATATGTGGAGTTGATTCTCTAAGGCACTGCAGGAAAAAGCGTTAGATAACTTTCAACTGCACATAGTTCGGTCATAGCAGAGTACCTTCGTTACCGGCGCCGCCATTGGCGTCATGCGAAACGAACGGAGGTTACGATGCTGATCGAATTATTTCCGCGGGCGCATGCCCGCTTCCTAGCTCTACCGTTGCTTGGCCCGCTGCTGGACGGGTTCGCCCGCTGGCTCTCCGATCACGGCTTTGCCGCTCAGGCCATCCGCGGGCGCGTCCGCAAGGCACCCGTCCTGGAGGAGTTGCTGCTCGAACGCCGTCTCGGCGACTTGAGCCATGTCTGTAAACCCCAGCTCCTGGCTCTGACCGCCGGGAAGTCCCAGAAGGACCGGCACCTGTCGGCCCTGGTGCGCTCCCTGGCGGACTTCCTGGAACAGGACGGCTTGCTGGCAACCACCGTCCCCACCCCCGGCGAGCAACTCGTCGACTCCTATCGCCTGTACTTGGAGCACGTGCGCGGGCTGGCTGCTTCGACACAGGCAGAGCATCGCCAACTCGCTCTGGGCCTGCTCGACTTCCTAGGCTTCGATCACAACCCGGCCGCACTGACAGCCCTCAGCGAACCGCAGCTCGAAGCGTTCATGATGCGTCTCGCCACGGGCTGCGGCCTGTCAAAACTCCAGAACAGGGCTTCGTTCCTGCGCTCCTTCCTGCGTTTCCTGGCAGGCCGCGGCGAGATCCCTGCAGGCTGGATTTGTGCATCGACGGCCCCCGTGCCTCGTGTGCAAGGGCGTTGCCCCGTGCGCTGCCTTGGGAGAGCGTACAGGCGTTCCTGGCCGGGATTGACCGTGACACCGCCAAGGGCCGTCGCGATTACGCCATGTTCCTGCTCATCGCCACCTACGGCCTGCGCATCAGCGAGGTCGCGGCCCTGCGACTCGACGATATCGGATGGAGATCCGAGAAGTTCCGCGTGCAGCGGCCGAAAGTGCGGGCCCCGCTCGCCCTGCCCCTCACCGACGAGGCCGGAGCCGCGCTGGCCGACTACCTGCGCCACTCCCGCCCGCCGAGCACCCTTCGTGCGGTCTTCCTCGGCACGCGTCGGCCGGTCCGTCCGCTGTCGACCGCGGGCATTCAGCACGCGTTCTCGCATTGGATGCGTGTCGCTGTCCCCGCTGTCAAATCTGCCACGCCGCACTGTCTGCGCCATTATCTCTTGTACTGTTTTATCTCGTGGAAATTCGGTCGTGCCATATATTTCATGTAAGATTTCGATGATTACACGACATAATCTGAACTCCAATCGTTTCCCTTCAATGAGGATAGGAGTTCAAAATGAGCAATGCCACCGGCAACCAACTTGTCCGCCCACAATGGCGCGACGGTCCCTTGGCGGGCTGGCTCGATGCGTTCGCGGATTGGGTGAGCGCACAGGGCTACGCTCGGATAACGGCTGGTTACAAGATCCTGCTGGCAGCCTGTTTCAGCCAATGGCTCAAGCAGGCAGCAATCGAGCTCGCTGACATCAACTCGGATCACCCTGCCCAATACCTGCAGCATCGAGCGCGAAGGCTGCGACCCCGCCAAGGCGACAGCACCACACTCCGGCAATTGACAGATTTTCTGCAGCAAGAGGGCGTGCTTTCGTTCGAAGAGGCGCCCGCAGGTCCAATGACCGATGCCGAGCGTTGCGTGCAGGCCTATGCACACTACTTGCGACAGATGCGTGGCCTGGCACGGGCGACGATCACGCAATACCTGCCGTTTGTCCAGAGCCTTCTGCAGCACCGGTTCGCCTCGGGGCCTGTAACACTCTCGTCCCTGTCTGCCGACGATGTCGTCCGGTTTGTTCAACGCAAGGTGCCGGATTTGCACCCGAAGCGTGCGAAGGTCATGGCCACCGCGCTACGGTCCTTTCTCCGATATGCCTGTTATCTCGGCGAGACCAGTCCGGAGTTGATCGCCGCCGTTCCAGTGGTCGCCAACTGGTGCATGCCACAGATACCGAGAGGGATTTCGGCCGATCAGGTTACCGAGCTGTTGGCCAGTATTGATCGCAGTTCCGCCATGGGCCGTCGCGACTATGCCATCCTGATGCTGCTTGCACGGCTGGGATTGCGTGCGTGCGAGATCCAGTTCCTCGAACTCGATGACATTAACTGGGTCAACGGAACGCTGCGACCGCGGACGAAAGGCGGAAAGCGCACCACTTTGCCCCTGTCCCAGGAGGTTGGTGAGGCGATCGCCGATTACCTGCGTCACGGCCGGCCGCCGTGTCAAAGTCGGCACGTATTCCTGCGTGTCAGGGCCCCGATCGGCAGATTCCGGGGGTCGAGCGGAATTTCCTGCGTGGTCTGCCGCGCCATCCAATGTGCCGGCGTGGTCGCTCCGACAAACGGCGCACATCAGTTCCGCCACGGTCTCGCGGCCGACATGCTGCACAACGGGGCCTCGCTCGCCGAGATCGGCGACGTTCTGGGGCACTCCGATCCCGACACCACCAAGATCTACACCAAGGTTGATTTGGAGGCTCTCCGCGCACTGGCCCTTCCCTGGCCGGGAGGTGTCCAATGAACACGCTTCGCGAAGCCATCCATGAGTACATCGATATGCGGCGCAACCTGGGGTTCAAACTGAACAGCACGCGCCGGGCGTTGCTCGCCTTCGCCACGTTCATGGAACAGAAGCAGGCGCCATTCATCACCGTGGAACTGGCCCTTGCCTGGGCGCAGCAGCCCGTGCATGCCCAACCGTCGCATCGGGCGCAGCGATTGAGCTACGTGCGCGTGTTCACACGCCATCGCAAGGCCGCCGATGCACGAACCGAGATCCCGTCACCCGGATTGCTGCCCTTTCAACCGAAGCGGGCAAAACCCCATCTGTATACCGACAAGGAGATCCGGAAGCTGCTGCAGGCTGCGCTCGACATGCCGTACGCCTACGAACGATGTGCATTGAATCCCTGGCTCTACCATTGCCTGTTCGGCCTGTTGATCGTTGCAGGCATCCGAGTGGGTGAGGCGTGCAATCTCGAACTCCGGGATGTCGATATCGACGCCGCGGTGCTGACCATACGCGGTGCCAAATTCGGTCGCGACCGTCTTGTTCCGTTGCACGGTTCGACCTGCGAGGTCCTTGTCGACTATATCGCCCGGCGCGAGCGTCACTGGCAGGGGCGTCCGGTGACGCCTTTCCTGTTTGTTTCAAGCCGGGGCAAGCGGCTCGACCATGCGAATATCACCCGCACGTTCCACAAACTGTCACGCCTGATTGGCCTGCGCGGCAAAACCGACAGTCACGGGCCACGCCTTCATGACATGAGGCACAGTTTCGCAACGAAGGCCCTGGTGAACTGGTATCGGCACGATCAGGACCCGGATCGTCTCCTGCCAATCCTCTCCACCTGGCTTGGTCATGTGAAGGTCGCCGATACGCAATGGTATCTCGAAGCCTCGCCCGAATTGATGCGCGAGGCCATGCGCCGCCTCGAAAGCCGCTGGGAGGACCAGTCATGACCCAGACGACCAGCCTTTCGCCCCTGCTGGAGCGATTCTTCGTTCAGCGTCTGATGAATCAGCGCCAGGCGAGCCCGCACACCATCAAATCCTATCGGGATACCTTCCGCCAACTCCTGCTCTTCGCACAGCTGCGTCTCGAACGACAACCGTCGGACCTGCAATTCGAGCAGATCGATGCGCCGCTGGTCGTGGCTTTCCTCGAGGAGCTGGAAACAAAGCGCGGAATAAGCGTTCGCAGCCGCAACACGCGGCTTGCGGCGGTTCATTCCTTCTTTCGGTACGCGGCCTTCGAACTGCCCAGCCATGCGGAACAAATCCAGAGGGTGCTCGCCATCCCAGGCAAGCAATACACGCGCAAGCAGGTCGATTTCCTCACACCGGACGAGGTTGATGCCCTGCTCGCGGCACCGGATACCGGCACCTGGTCGGGACGGCGCGATCACGCCTTCATTCTCACCGCCGTGCAAACGGGATTTCGGCTGTCCGAAATGACAGGACTGAAGCGCGACGACTTTGTCGATGGCAATGGCCAACACCTGCGCGTCGTGGGAAAAGGGCGCAAGGAGCGCTGTACGCCCTTGGCCAAGCCGACCAGGAATGTGCTGAAGAGGTGGTTGCAGGAACCCCCACACGGCTCGGACCGCGTGCTCTTTCCCAGCGCCAGGGGCAATCGGCTCAGCGTGGACGGCGTGCAGTACATATTGAACAAGCATCGGGAGACGGCCTCGAAGCAGTGCCCGTCACTGGCAGACAAACGGGTTACCGTCCATATCCTGCGTCACACCGCCGCGATGGACCTCCTGCAGGCCGGCGTGGACCGGTCGGTCATCGCTCTCTGGCTTGGACATGAGCGCGTCGAGACCACTCAGATCTATGTCGAGGCAACGCTCGCAATGAAAGAGCAGGCACTTGCCAAGACATCGCCGCGAACAGGCGATTCGGGACGATACCAGCCGCCTGACGCTCTTCTCGCCTTTCTGGGCAGTCTCTGAAGGCCAACCGATTATGTCGGGTGTAATGAACACAAGCGGCGAAAACTCCATGGGAATGCCGCCACTTGGCGTGATCTCCAACAGTAACTCGAGATAAAACAGTACAAGAGATAATGGCGCTTATCTCGTGCAAGAGATAAGCGCCACGCTCTGGCCCTGCACTTGCTGCGCCAGAACACGTCCGTGAAGGTCATCGGGGACCTGCTGGGACACCGCAGTGTGGCGAGCACCGGAACGTATCTGCGGCTGCACTCGGACGACTTGCGGGCGGCCGCCCTCGAGCTGCCCGACTGGAACGGGGGGCAGCGATGACACAACTCCCCACCTTTCGATCCTGCCTGGGGCCGGACATCCAGGCCCACGTCGAACGCAAGCAAGCCCTGGGCCGCCAGTTCGTCGGGGAAGCCGGCATCCTCGGCGATCTCGACCGCTTCCTCGCTGCGCACAGCGAGCACGATCTGACCCAGGCCAGCTTCGCCGCTTGGGCGCTCACTCTCGGGCGCCTTGCCCCCGCCTCGCGCCGTCAGTACCTGCGCATCGCCCGCGGCCTGTGCCTGTACCGTCGGCGGAGCGACCCTACCTGCTTCGTGCCCGACCCCGCGGGGTTCCCGGATGCTGGCCCGCAGCGGCCCGCGCTGATCTTCTCTGAACAACAGATCCTGGACCTGTTGAGCGCGGCCGACAGCCTGCCTGCCATGACTTGCTCTCCGTTGCAGCCTGCGGTCTACCGTCAGACGATACGCTCGCCTATACCTCCGGCTTGCGTTGCGGGGAACTTGTCCGGCTTACGCTCGGCGATTGCGACCTGGACCAGCGTACCCTCCTCGTGCGCGGGTCGAAGGGCCACAAGTCGCGCCTCGTGGCTCTCAGCGACAGTGCCACTGCCGCCACTGATCGGTATCTCGCCAGCCGTTGCGGGGAACTTGTCCGGCTTACGCTCGGCGATTGCGACCTGGACCAGCGTACCCTCCTCGTGCGCGGGTCGAAGGGCCACAAGTCGCGCCTCGTGGCTCTCAGCGACAGTGCCACTGCCGCCACTGATCGGTATCTCGCAGCCCGTTGCCGTTTCCCGCACGGATCGGACGCCCCGCTGTTGGCCCACGGCCGTGACGGCTCCAGCCCCTATTCCGTACGCGGGATCGATCTCGGCTTCCGCCGCCTGTTCCGCGACACCGGCATTGTCGGCGTCGCAGGCCGTCCGGCACGCCTTCACGACGTACGTCACACCCATGCCGTCCACGCCCTGCTGGGCTGGTACCGCCAAGGCACCGATCCGCAGGCCAAACTGCCGGTCCTGGCCGCCTCGATGGGACACGTCTCGCTCGCCTCGACGGCGTACTACCTCAACTTGATCGAACCGGTCGTGCGGCAGGCTGGCGAACGCTTCGCTGACTACGCCCGGACCATCGTGGCCCCGCCCCAGGAGCACAGCCATGCCTGAGGTCGGACCCACCTCGCTCGGCCGCGCCCTGCGCGACTTCTTCCTCGACTACCTGCCCAAGGTCCGTGGTGCCAGCCCCCACACCGTACTCGCCTACCGCGACTCGTTCAAACTGCTGCTGCAGTTCCTGGTCGACGAGCTCGGATACGCCGCCAAGACGCTGGACTTCCCCGCTCTCGCCCCCGACAACCTGCTGGCGTTCCTCGAGCATGCAGAAACCCGCCGCGGCAACTCGGTTGCCACCCGCAATGCCCGGCTCACCGCGGCCCACGCCTTCGCCCGCTTCGCCGCGGCCCGCCATCCCGAGCATCTCGAACTGTGTCAGCGGATCCTCGCGGTCCCCTTCAAGCGCGGCCCGCAACGAGTCGTCGAATACCTCGAGGAGCACGAGGCCCGTGCACTGCTGGCCGCCCCGGATCCCACGACCCCGCCCGGCCGCCGGGACCGTGCGCTTCTGCTGACCATGTACAACACCGGAGCGCGCGTCCAGGAACTCATCGACCTGCGACCCTGCGACCTGCAGTTGCAACGACCCCGGCAGATCTGGCTCCGTGGTAAGGGCCGCAAGGAACGCATCTGCCCGCTACTGCCGGAAACGGCGGACGCCTTGCGCACCCTGCTAGCCGACCGAGGCGTCGGCCCCGACGACGACAGGCCATTGTTCCGCAACCGGTACGGTCGGCCGCTCGATCGTTCGGGCGTCCGGTACATCCTGCACAAGCATGGCCGTACGGCCGCCGCCGAAGTCCCGACCATGGCGACCAAGCGCATCCATCCCCATCTGATGCGCCACACCATGGCCAGCCATCACCTGCAGGCAGGGGTCGACCTAGTCACGATCAGCCACCTGCTGGGACACGAGTCGGTCGAAACGACGAACCGCTATGCCACGGTCAGCTTGGAAGCAAAGCGCACGGCGGTCGCCAAAGGCGGGAGTCTCGGAGTGGTGTCCGAACCCGAAGTGTCGGAATGGCGTTCAGATCCGACACTTCTTGACTGGCTCGAGACCCTCTGAAGGCCTGACCTCCCCGGATATGTGGAGTTCCGGGCAAGAGAAGGTCAATCCTTGCAGTGCCTTAGAGAATCAACTCCACATATCTGGGAGCCCAGCATATACCAAGAAGAAAGAGTTGGTCGGACGCTTCCGCAACGCCGGCGTCTCCTGGGAACCGGCCCCCGTCCCGGTCAATGACCACGACTTCCGTTCCCAGGCCTCCGGCCTCGCCGTCCCCCACGGCATCTACGACACGCTCGCCAACCGCGGCTTCGTCTCGGTCGGCGTCTCCTCCGACACCGCCTTCTTCGCCGTCGACAACCTCGATGCCTGGTGGCGCAGCGAAGGCAGTTCCCGCTATCCCGATGCCTCCCAACTCATCCTCCTCGCCGATTGCGGCGGCAGCAACTCCTACCGCATCCGCGCCTGGAAGTACGCCCTCCAACACCGTTTCTGCAATGTCCACCGGCTCCCCGTCACCGTGGCCCACTATCCTGCAGGATGCTCAAAATGGAACCCGATCGAACATCGCCTCTTCAGCGAGATCAGCCGCAATTGGTCGGGCTGCCCGCTGGAGTCCTTCGATCTGATCCTCAACTACATCGCTTCCACTACCACCCGCACCGGCTTGGTGGTGACCTCCCGGCTCAACAGGAACGAATACCCCACCGGCATCCAGATCAGCCACGAGCAGATGGAAGCACTCAACATCACCCGCAACGAGCCCATCCCCAAGTGGAACTACACCATCTCTCCCTGTCCAAACTGATAAGTTATTTCTGCGCTCCCCCTTAGGATAGTCAGGCCTTCAGCGAAGCGGCGCGTGAACTTGATATAGAGCGCGTCGAAATTCGAAGTGGCACCCTTGCTGCTTCGTGCGACATTGACGTTGTTGAAGTGTGGGTAGAGCCGCAGGAATCGATGCATTGGCACCGTCCTCCCGCTCAGCGGGCCGGACGAGATCAGTCCGAAGAACGGGTTGGGCACGCGATTGTTCAATTCCTCGCCCATGCTCAGGTAGTTCATCGGCACCTGGTTGAAGTTTCGGTTGGAACCCCAGGCGAACTTTCGGCCCCGATTCCCGGAGTAGCCGATCTCAAAGACCGAGCCCGGGGCCAGCTCGTACTGAAAATCCAGGCTGTAGCTCTGAATGTACGGGGTCGGGTGATCCCGCGGCCAAGCGTTTACGTTGGCGCCGAGAGCGGTGGCGAGGCCCAACGCGGTGCCGGTTGGCATGTCGGGACCGTTCGGCCAAGGGTTGCTGAGCAGATTGACCGGAATGACCCCGTCAGGATTGGTCTCCCACGTCGACCTCAAATCGAAGCCGTCCATGCCGCTGACCCCGGGCTCGATGTACGTTTGCGAGTAAGAGATCCCGTACCCGCCGCGCATCACCAGCCTGTCGCTGACCTTGTAGCTCAACCCTATGCGGGGCGCCCAATCCTTCGTGTCTAGCGCCGTGATGCCGCGGTCATCCTGATTGGTGAAGTTTGTTCCTCCCCGGACTGGGAATCCGGCGGCATCTCCGATCGGGTTGACTACATTGAAGTCGAAGAACGCCTGCCGCTCGTAGCGCTCGGTGCGCGGGTGCTGTTGCTCGTAGCGCAGGCCGAGAGTCAGAGTCAGTTCCGGCGTAACTCGCCAGGTGTCTTGCGCATACCACGCAGTGTACTTTTGGGTAAACGCCGGGTCACCCGAGAATCTCACGCCGCCGCCACCCACACCGAGCAGCAGCGAGGCCACCGAGTTTCCAACAACGCCGCTGTTGCCGACGGCCACAGGTCCCGTCGTCGGGCCTCTGTTAAACGAAAGCTCAGGCGTGCGCGAATCGATGAAGTTCCACTGAATGGCTTCGAAATTGAACCCGAACTTGAGACTGTGATTCCCACGCTCGTTGCTGACATTGACCCCACCGGTATGAGTCCTTCGAACATTCTGGAACAAGCGGCCGCGTCCAATCGTTGTGTACTCGCTTAGGGCGTACTGACCCAGGTTTTGATTCTGGAATTGATCGGCATACGACTGCGGATAACCGAGGTCCGTCAAGCTGGTCCCGTCCACGTTGGGAATAGGATTCGCGAAACGATGGCCGCCGCCCGTGCCGACGTTGACGTTGATCACCAAAGTCGACGAAGGAACGATTGTGTTGCTCCAGCTGACGTTGTAGAAAGGCTGCCCGTTCTCGAATCCAATGTCGGCGCCATTGTCGAAAAAGCGGGGGTTATTGTTCAGCAAATCGGACCTGCTCCAACGCACAAACGTGCTGTACGTCTGGCTCTTGGACCAGTCCACCCGCGTGTCGTAACGATCGACTTCTTGTCGGAAAGGAACTGTCTTGAAGTAGTTGTTCACGTTGGTCACGCCGACTCCGTCCCGCGTCGGGTTCGGAAACAGCTTCAGAACGTTAACCGCGACCGGGTCGAAGCGTGCGGCTGGTATGACGTTGCCCCGGAAGATGTCGCGTATAAATCCGGCGCCGTCGGGGTTAGCCCGGGTGGTAAATGGATCGTAGATTTCTTGCAGCGAACCGTTTCCATTGAAGCTTTGCGAAAAATCGCCCATGCGTTCCAACCCAGGCGGCATCGTTTGAACGGTTGTCTGAGCGGACGGCAACCGCATCGCCTCATACCCGAACAGACCGTAGATCCCGTTCTTTTTCCAGACCGGGCCCGAGATGTTTAACCCCACTTGATTGCGCTTGAATTCCGGCTTGGCATTCCCCGCTCGGTTGCGCTCCCACAGGTTGGCGTCCAGGTTGTCGTTGCGGTGGAACCAGAAAAGCGAGCCGTGAATCTGGTCGCCGCCGCCTTTGGTCACCAGACTCAGACTTCCTGACATCTGACCAGAATGAGGTGTCGTGGTTTTCCGGCTAGACAGCGAGTTGCGGGCGGGGGGCAGCGCTCGTAGGATGGTCGTCGGGCAGGAGTTCGTAGACGAGTCGCAGCGAGGTGCCGGGAAACTCGGTGCGCGTTTGATTGAGTTCGCGGAGCAGCGGGGCTAGAGCGGCGTCCTGGGAGCGGCTCGCCAGATGCAGCAGCTGCACAGTGAGCGTGCCGGCACGGATATCGGGGACCAGGTTGGCGTCGCTGCGGAACAGCGCCTGCAGCAGCGCACGGGCGTTTTCGGGCTTGCCGAGTTCGGGGGCGACCGCGACGGCCATCGCGGTTTCGGCCCTGTAGGCGATCATGCGCAGGGAGTCGAGCAGGTTGCGCAGCGGCACGGGCAGGGCCATGAGGCGTTCCTCCGGCGACAACTCGCCCGCCGGCACGTGCTCGTCGGCGTGCCGGGCCGCATGCTCCAGGCCCTCGATCCAGCGGTCGGTCGCGTTGATCTCGGAGTGCAGTGCGCGGACCTTGTCGGCGTGCCCGGCACTGGGCCGGGCCTTTTCCCGGGCCAGCTTGCGGCGCAGGTTGCCGACCTTGTTGCGGAGCTTGTCGAGGGCCTTGCGGATCAGCCGCCAGGCGGGGTTGACCACCCGCGTGTGCGGCTCGACGGGCAGCAGCCCGCGCTGCGGCAGCGAATCCAGGCCGAACTCCTCCTTGAGGTACTTGAAGACGTTCTCCTGGGCCCAGCGCGAGCGCATGAGCCCGGCGACCTGCGCCGCCGACAGGCGCGGGTGCGTGGTGATGACCGACGGCTGGCGCTGGCCGGCGGCGGGCCGGCCCGCCGCCGGCACGGGCTCGCGCGGCTGGCCGCTCTTGCCCGGCGGCTGCAGGCGCCGGTCGATCCAGAAGCGCACCTCGCGCGCCTCGCAGCCCGGCAGCAGGGGCGCCTTGCGCTCGGCGACATGCGCCTCGAGCGTCGCCGCGCCCAAGGGCGAGCGCACCGTGACGCGCTCCGGGCGGAACTCGCTGTCGGGCCAGCGCTCCGTCTGCGCGCCCTTGCGCCAGGTGATGCAGGCGATGCCCTTGGCGGCCAGCCAGCGGAACAGCTGCGGGCTCCAGCCTTCGCGGTCGAACACCAGCGTCAGGCGCGGTTCCGCCGCCGCGCCCGCGGCGGGCGCCAGCAGGCCGAGCGCCTCCAGTTGCGGCACGATGCCGTGGCGGATCTCGGCCACCATTTTCGGATCGACCTGCTTGTGGATGCACAGCAGGGGCGCGCCGCCGAGCGCGTTGAGCCAGTAGCCGGCCGCGGCCGGCAGCTGCAGTTTCTGGCGCGAGACGAAGTGCTTGGGCAGGTTGGCCTTGCCGCTGTAGACCTTGACATGGCCATCGACGAACAGCGTGGCCGCGGTTGCGGGATCGTCCGCGGCCCACTGCCCGGCCAGGGCCGCGCGCCAGGCGTGCAGCGCCTCGGGGTCGGCGGCCAACTGGTCCAGCTTGCGCCGCAAGGTGCGCGCCTCGGGGCAGCGGTCCAGGCCCAGCAGGGCGCCCCATTCGCCGGGCTGCTCGTAGCGCAGGCGCTCGGCGTTGCGCACGCGCGCCAGGAACATGCAGGCCAGCAGCAGCAGCACCGAGCGCAGGCCGTAGAAGCCGGGCGGAATGCGCAGCAGGCCGGCATGCTGCAGCAGGCCAGCCCGCAGCAGCGCCGGGACGGCCGTCAGCACGCCACCGTTGGCGACGGTTGAGGTGGCTTCGAAGCTTGGCAGCCGCTCGGCCAGCAGGCCGAGGCTGGCCGCGACGCGCCCGCCAACGTCCCGCGCCGCCCGGCCCATCGCAGCGGCCGCGTCGCGCCGGTTGCGGCCTGCCTTGTCCACGCTGCCGGGCGGGCTGCCCGCGGCCGGCTCGGCGGGAATTCCCGCGCCGCTCGCGCCGAGCGCCCCGCCGGATTCCAGACCCGCGCCAGCAGCCTCGGGAACGTCTGCCGCCAAGTTCCCGGCCGTCTCGGAGCGGCCCGCTGCCGCTGCGGCAACCGCTGCCCGCCCGCTCTCCCGCTGCGCCGCGATCCCCGGCAGCAAGCCCTCGCGCTTGTACTGGCGCAGCGTCTCGAAGCACAGCTCCAACTCCCGCGCCACGCCACGCAGGCTCGCGCCCCCTTGCAGCCGCTCCGCCGCCCGCGCCAGCACCGCCGGGTCCTCGATCCCGTGCCGCCGCCGCCGCCGCCGCGGCCGCCCGAAGCTCGACTCCCCCTCCCGCTGCATCCGCAGCCGCGCGCGCGTCACCGTGCGCGCGCTGATCCCGAGCGCCTGCGCCAATTCCGCCGCTGTCGCCAGGCTCCACGTCAGGAACCGCGCCAAGCAGCGCGCGCGCGCCAGGCGATCGCCTTGCAGGTAGCAGTCGCACACTTGCAGGTACAGGAACCAATACACGTGGCCGCCGTCCTCCAGGAAGCTCAGTTGCGGGTTGACAGCGGTCGCCTCCGGCGGCTGCAGGGACAGGGCCGCGGGCAGTCCGGTGGGTCGTGGCAGGGCCTCGCTCGGGCTTTCCATAGACATATTATAACAGTCAAAGCGGGTCCGGCGCAACCCCAATTGGCACTTCGGAACCGACTAAAACTCTATGCACCGTAGGAGCTTAGGCTGATCTACGCTGTCTGGCCATCTCGGCCGATGTAAGGAAGTCTGAGGTACCATAGGGAAACCACTCAATTTCTGAGTAACCTATTGATTTAATTGAACTTGAATATGATTTAGCCTCCGAACTGGGGAACGGGCTATTCCGAACTGGGGAACGGGCTATTCCGCGGTGCCTGATTTTGGGTTGCCGCCTAGCCATTCGATCAGGGGGACAGTCTCGAAGCCTCGGCCTTCACGTTGTACGGATAGGTTTGCGGCCTCCACGAACCGCGCTGACGCACGGATCCGGAGACCGGCTGGTCGCGCTCGCGTTGCGCGCTGGATGCCAATGATCTCGACCGAATCGCCAGCCTGGGCTTCGGCCAGCGGGCCGGCGGAAACGATGTAGCCGGCCTTGCGCATTCGCTCCACGGCTCGTCGGTATCGAACTTGCATAGCTTTGTCCGCGACCGGGTCGGCTGGATCCCAGGTGAATCCAGACAGCCGCAGGAGTTCACGCCAAGGCAGATCCATTACTGGCCCGGGTCCGCTCTTGCCGATAGCCGGTCGCAGGCTTGCGGCAATTCCCTTGCGCCCGTCCCAGTGTGCGGCTAGCCAGTACTCCATTGCGGTAACAAGTCGGCCGGCAATGCTGGCATCCGCTGATGCGATCCGCCTTGCCTTCGATGCCTTGCCTCCATCGGCGGTCAGTGTCCATCCGCCGCTCTCCAGTAGCCGCTTGCCACGCATCCATTCTGGAGGGGCGATCACAGTCGATTGGGACAGCGCCGTAACCTCGGCTAGTGGCAGCCACTTGTGCGTGTCAGGGTCCATGAAGACCGTGCCGCGCAGGGCTAGGGTGGCCTCGTTCCAGCGTCGGATATCACTTTTCCTCGGACGGCGGAACTCGCCATCCTTGGTGAGAGCTAGAAGGGCAGCTCCGTCAACATCGGCCAGTTCCATCTGGCCTGTCAATGCCTGGGCGATCGCTGTCAGGGTTAGCATGTCGCTCGGCAATGCGGATTTTCCATCTCTGCCCAAGCCGCCCACGGTTACCAGTCGCCATTCCGGTGCGAGGGGCGGTGGGCCTTGAACGCCGGGGAATTCCAGCTGCTCGCCGATTCGGTAATGCAGACGAGTCTTGCGATTTGGAATAGGAACATCGGGAACCGGAGTGGCTATCGGTTCGCCGTCCACTCTCGCAGCATCTACTGATGCTTGTTCCCACGGTGCATGTAGCAGCTTAGAGAACCGCTTCGGCCGCCGTACCATGCCGCCACGGGCGGTTACGGTTACTTTCGTTCGGGAAATTGTGTTTCCGCTTTTCGCCAGCCATTCCCGCACCAGCGGAGCCAGCGGATGCTTGACGCGGGGTCGGCTGGCGGTCCAGCTCTTTTGCACTTCCGCGATAGTCCGCCGAGACCAACGCAAAAAAGAGGGCTTGCCGGGAGATGCTTCTGGCATTGCAAGCAGGGCGCGCATTTGACCGTCTGCTTCGTTCTCCGGTACGGACCAGACGGATTCCACGCCCAGCACTTCGTCGAGGAGTCGCTCCGATTCAATCCGCGTCTCTATCGGACAGTCCGGCAGCCATGCGTTCAATGTCGGTTCGGTTAAGGCCAACGCGGGAGGAAAGTTTTTCTCTAGGCCGTGAGTTTTGTGCCACTCGCCGCGGAGCAGGGCGGCGAGGATCTCAGCGCCGGTTGATGCGGCGAGGATCTTAGCGTTGAGTTTTTTCCACGTGGTCATCAGAAAATCGGTCCTTCGTCGTACGCCTCATTCTCCTCGACGTTATTCTGTCCAGCTGGTCTCTCCACGGCTTCGGCTGATTCCTTGGCAGAACAGACCTCCCATCCATCGCCTCGACCGCGTATCCGCATCCACAGATCCTTCCCAGCGAGGCTGTAGTTGGATTTCTCTAGCGTAAGCTTCACTCCCTTCCTCGCGGGCACCCTCGATCCCAGTGCCGTCGGATCCGGCAGGGCGGTCTTCTTCACTGTCCACAGCCAGCGCGAGGCGCCTTGCCAGTCGGTCGACCCTGAGTAGTCGGCAGCGCTCTTGGGTGGATGGGCGATCAGCATGACAGCGCAGTCGGCTCCCTGCGCCCAGGCATCCCAGTCCGCCATGAACTGTCGCACGAGTGCTCGCACGTTCTCGTCGGAGCCGTAGGCCGCGGCCACTGGGTCTAAGACGAGCAGTCGGGCCTTGACGCTCTCGCAGTAATGCCGCAGCCGCCTGCCCGCTGGCGTCAGCGCTCCGCGCGTTGCGACATGTCGGCTGCCATCCTCGATTGGCCCCCAGAGCGGACCCCGCGAGCGTATGTCGAGCCAGTGCAGCCGGTCCTCGAGCTGGTCTCCCCATGCCCAGGGCAGGTTGCCGCCGTCCTCGTGCGCCATCCAGTACAGCCTCCGCTCCGCCTCATCGGTTTCGTCCTCCCAGGAGGCGATTACCACCACCTGCTGCTTCTGGGGCGCTAACGGCATGTCGTCACCCGTGTCGGAATCGTCGCCGGGTAGCCACTTCCCGTGTCCAGACGCCACTCCGCAGGCCAGCTGCAGTGCCAGCTTCGACTTGCCCGTTCCGCCCGCTCCCACCAGCATTCCGGCCCGGCCCGCGGGGAGCCAGTTATGCACCAGCCAGTCGCGGGCAGTCGGCGGGGAACTGCCGGCCTGGCGCCATGAATAGCGAGGAGCAACCCCGTCAGCCAGCCGAGCCCGCAGCTCCTCCAGTGCCGCGGGGCCGTCCGCTACGTCCGCTGCCGCTTTCAGTGCGGCTGCCATGTTTGCGCCCGGGCGAATGCCGAAGCACAGCGGATCGCTGCTGAGGGCCGCGAGGAGATCGGCTCGCATGGCGTTCCAGCGATCCGGTTTGCCGCCTCCGTCCTGGTCCTGCGGTTGCGCGTCGCGCCATGCGCTGCGCGCTTCGAGCGCCCATTCTTTCCAGTTGGTCACTCTCACAGTTCCAGTTCCAGTTCTCTCAGCATCGCCAGCACACCGCGCCACGCCGCCCGCTCGGCCTCGGCCGCGTCTAGGTTGCCGTCGAGCTCTTGGATCGCCGTCCGCTCTCGGACGGCGTAGCTGAGCGCCTCCGCAGCATCCATCTTGTCGCGCTCGGTCTCTCGCAGGCCGGCGGTCTCGGCGGAGCGACCTGCGGATCGCAGGGTATCCTGCAGCTTCCACGCAGCATCCCGTCCCGCTGGATCCCGGTCGGCGTGGATCACCGCAGAGCGCCCGTCATCGGGCAGCAAGTCCGCCGTGGCGTTCTTCATGCCGGCATCGCCCCCGAACGAGACTGCCATTCCTGCGCCCCTTGCCTTGCATTGGACGGCTAGGGCCAGCGCGGTGATCTCGCCTTCACCGACATGGACGGATTCGCCGGGCAGGTCGCAGGCCGTGAAGCGCAGGCCCGCCGTTCTGCCCGCATTGCGCCTCCAGCGCGGATGGCACGGTCGACCATTCGCCGTCAGCGCTTCCAGCTTGACTGCTCCTAGGTCGCCTCCGGGAGTACGGAAGCCAACGGCCAGGCAGCCAGACCATCCGTCTCCGGGCAGCCGGTCGGGCGGCCATGCTAGGATGCGCCGCACGTCTGCCGCCGCGATCCAGCGCACATCTGTCGGTACCGGCATTTCCTCGAGCGGCCACACGAATCGTCGAGCTAGGTATCGCGCGGCTGGACTCGCGGTTCCGGCCGCTTGGCTGGCCGCCCATAGCGCCAACGCTTTCGCGTCCGGACGGGGTGCCTGTCGCCTAGGCCGGTCCCTGTTCGGACGTTTCTCCGCAGGCCTATATGCGCCCGTATCGATGACGCCCGCTCGTCGAGCCAGCTCCTGGACCGCTTGGCCGAAAGCCGCGCCAGTCGGCTGCTGGCCGCCATTCACGAAACGAATGGCGTCGCCCTTGCGCCCGCAGGAGAAGCAGCGCCAGCCAAGCGTCTGCGTGTCCACGCTGAACCGCCGTGATCTCGGGTCGCGATCATCGTGGAACGGGCAGCGCCCCAGCCAGTAACGACCGCGCTGGCTGGCCCACTCGATGGATCCGGAGTAGACCGCCTCGGCAGTCAGGCGAGGCAGCACGTCGCGCTGGTAGTCTAGGCCCTGCTCCATGATGTTATGATCTTAACAGGCGTTGACTCTAAAACGCTATAACTGGTTAACATGATCACAGTGACGCTGCAAACCCGGAAGGGAGGGTCGGGCAAGACCACCTTGGCCTGCTCGCTCGCGGTCGCGGCAACCAGTGACGGCGTCCGTACCGTGATTCTGGACGCCGATCCGCAAAGGACTGCGGATGCGTGGCTTAGCAGCCGATCAGCGGACGTTCCGGACCTGATGTGCGTGGCATCTCCCGCGGAGATCCCTGCTGCCGTGGAAGCGGCCAGGCAAAGCTATGGCCTGGTCTTGGTGGACACCCCCGGGGCGGAATCCGCCTCCAATGCCGCGTTGCGCGCTTCGGACTTCTGCCTCATTCCCTGCCGGCCTACCGTGCCCGACATGCTTGCCGCCACCCGGACGGCGGAAGCAGCGCACCTGGTGGCCCGAGCGGCTGCGTTCGTGCTAACACAGGTGCCGTCCCGAGGACACAGGCGAGCTCACGACGCCTCCCAAGGCCTTGCCGCCCACGCCCCTGTCTCGCCATGCCGCATTGCCCTTCGCAACGCCTATGCCGATGCACAGGCTCTCGGTCTCGGAGTCACCGAGTTCGAGCCTCGCGGCAAGGCTGCTGACGAGATCCGGAGCCTCTGGACGTGGCTCCGCCAAGAATTGGAGAACACCCCATGAGTCGAGTCAATCTCACGGCACTGACCCCGCCACCCTCCAGACAGCCGGAGCAGGAGGATGTTGGCCAGCGGTCCACCCCGGCCCGCAAGCAGCTCTCCCTGTACCTGCCGGTCCCTGCGTGGCGGCAGGTACGCAAGGTCGCCTACGAGGAAGAGCGATCGATCCACAGCTGCGTGCTGGAAGGGCTGGACCTCCTGTTTGCCCAGCGCGGTCTCGCTCCCCTCGCCGCGCTGGCTGAGGGGGGCGAGAAGGAGTGAGGGGAACGCCTCGGCGCATAATGGAGTCTGGTGTGGCGGCGCTTGCTCGGTGCTTCCGTACCCGATTCTCTGTCTAGACGCCCGCGCCCGTGATTCGTTCTTTCCGGCACAAGGGCCTCCGCAGGCTGGCCGAGCACGATGATCCCCGCGGGCTGCCCCCGGACCAGGTCACCCGCATCGCTCGTGCCCTGTCCGCCATCAACCAAGCCGGCAACCTCCCCGGCCTGCACCCGCTGAAAGGCGGCCGCGCCGGCTTCTGGGCCGTCCGCGTCTCGCGCCTCTGGGGAATCACTTTTCGCTTCGAGGACGGTGGCGCTTCGGACGTCGATCTGGTTGACTATCACCAGGGCGGTCATTGCCAATGCTCAATCCCTCGCACCCCGGACCGATTGTCCGTGACCTCTGGATGGAAGGGCGGAGCGAGACCGGGACCGCTCGCCAGCTCGGGATCCTCAAGGCCGAACTGGCCGCCTTCCTCGCCGGCAAGACCGATCTCACCCCGCAGCTCGCCCTCGATCTCGAGCGGATCGGCTGGTCCAACGCCGAGTACTGGATGCGCCTTCAGGCAGCCTATGATCTCGCCCGGGAACGCCTCCGACGAGTGGCCGCGGCCTGATTCCGCCAGCTCTCAAGCGGCCGGCCTGGTCAATGCGATCACGTGCACTGCTGGATTATCGCGGAGTGCTTTCGCAGACGGCTTGGGGTGGATCGGAGGCCGTCTCCGTGCGGCAGCGCGCGCCCCTGCGCACTCCCAGTTGCCAGCAGCTGCCAAGCGCCCTCTCAGCGGCAGGATCGTGCGGGGCGGGGAAAGCGCCCGGGACAGGCCTGTTGACCGCCAGCACCGCATGCCGGTACAGCGACAAGTGGAATGGCCGGATCAGCCGGGCAGGTCCTGCCGGTCCTCGAGGTAGCGGGCCACGGCTCCCCGTTTCGCCGTCTCCCGGCGCGTGTAGCGGATCACCATGCCGGCGGACTGCCAGCCGCCCGCCGCGGCGATCTCGTGGGTGGAGGCGCCGGCGCGGCTGAGCTCGGCGGCCAGGCCCACGCGCCCGCTGTGCCCGGAAAAGCCCTCCCCCAGCCCGGCCCCGAGCGCGGCCGCCGCGACGCGCCTGCCGACCTGCCGGCCCGAGAGCCCGAACACGGGATCCTCCGGACCGGCATCCTCCGGGCGGATCGCCTCGAGAGCGCGCACGGCCTCGCGGGGCAGGTAACGCACGCTGCCCTCGGCTTCCGGGTCGGTCTTGCTCCTGCGGACGGCGAGCAACCCGGTGCCGTCCGCGGAGGCCTCGATGTCGCCCCACGCGAGCGCCGCGGCTTCCGAGCGGCGCAGCCCGGCGTAGAAAAGCACCGCGCAGAGGGCGCTGTCGGCCAGGCCGCGCCCGCGGGCCCTTTCCGGGGATTCGGTGCGCCCTGACTGCCGCCCGGTGCGCGGCTGGCAGGCGGTCGCCTTGATCGCCGCCAGCTCCGCCAGGCCCAGGGCGCGGGCCTGCCGCTGCGGCGCGGCGTTCTCCCGCACCAGCCCGGCCAGGGCTCTCTTGACGAGCTCGCTGCCGGCGGGATCGTCCAGCCCGGCGGCTCGGTGGGCGGCCCCGATCGCGGCCCGCCGCACTTTCAGGGTGGCCGCGGAGACGGTCTCCGCGAGCGCGGCCAGGTGCGCGGCGACGGTTTCGGGCAGCGCCGGGGCGGGGGCGTAGCCGTGCCCGGAGCACCAGGCCCCGAAGGCGGCCCAGTGGCCCAGGTAGGCGCGCCGGGTGTTCGCGGCCAGCGCGCTGGCCAGCGCCCGGCGGACGCGCTCGGCATCGCTCGTTGCCAGCCCGCGGGGGGCGGAGGCCTCCGGCTCCTGCGGAAGCGAAAGATGTCCCATAACGGCGATTATCGGACATCGAGGGGCAGGCCTCCGGCCCTTCCATGGCGCCGGGGAAGCAGCCGCCGGCCGGGTCAGGGCCCCGCCCGGTCCGGGCGCTCACGCGCCCGCCGTCGCGGTGCCCGCCCGCCCTTCGGTTCGTTGCGTTGCAGAGGGTGAAAGGGTAAGAGCGCACAGGGCTACTCCGTCCTCAGCAGGCGGAAGCCCAGGTCGCCGATGCGGGCGCCGGGCGAGCCGTTGGAGCGACTCGGCGCCCGGCAGCCCCTGCCGCCGCCGGCCCAGCCGCCGCCCCGGGCCACCCGGTACGAGCCCGAGCCAGGCCCCCCGGGATCCGTCACCGCGCCGCCCGGGTAGTCCCCGAACCAGTCCTGCACCCACTCGTACACGTTGCCCAGCATGTCGTGCAGGCCCCACGCGTTCGGCGCCTTCCGACCGACCGGCTGCGGGCGACCCCCGCTGTTGTCGCCGTACCACGCGATCGCGTCGAGGTTCGGGGCATAGCGGTCCCCGGCCGTGGAGCGCCCGCGCGCCGCGCAGCCCCTGCCGCCGCCGGCCCAGCCGCCGCCCCGGGCCACCCGGTACGAGCCCGAGCCAGGCCCCCCGGGATCCGTCCGGGTAGTCCCCGAACCAGTCCTGCACCCACTCGTACACGTTGCCCCATGTCGTGCAGGCCCCACGCGTTCGGGCCTTCCGACCGACCGGCTGCGGGCGACCCCCGCTGTTGTCGCCGTACCACGCGATCGCGTCGAGGTTCGGGGCATAGCGGTCCCCGGCCGTCCCCGCCCGCGCCGCGTGCTCCCACTCCGCCTCCGTCGGCAACCGGTAGCGGCTCCCGCCTGCCCGCCCGTTCAGGCTCCGGATGAACTCCTGCGCGTCATCGAGACGGTCTCCACGGGACAGCTCCCGCAACCTGAGAACTCCGAGGGGTTCGTTCCCATCTCCGCCTGCCATTCCGACTGCGTCACCTCGTATTTGGCCAGCCAGAAGCCGCGGCTGATCCGCACCCGCGTCACCGGCCGCTCGTCATCGTCCGCTAACGCGCTCGTCGAGCCCATCCGGAATTCCCCAGCCGCAATCCAGACGAACTCCATCCCGTCGAACACCCGCACTTCCCCGGGCTTCCTCCTTGCCGCTTCGGCGGCCGCCTCGGCAGCTGCCCCAGCCGCGTCCGTCGCCAGTTCGGCCTTGTCCAGCAATTCCAGAGCCTGCTGATAGAACTCGCCCGATCGGCCGGCTGCCAACAAGTAGTCGTTCAGGGAGTCAATCGCTGCCCCGGTCCGGCCCGCAGCGAAGGCCACTTCCGCGTACTTGAAATCGAACTCGTCAGGCAACGCGAGATCGTGCTTCTCCTGCAGCGCGATGATCGCGTCCATCTCGAGTGCCGCCCCGAAGTCCTCCCCGGCAAGGAGGCGCTCCGCCCGGACCAGATGCCGGTCAACCATGATGTCCGGCGGCAGCTGGGCGAGTGCGGTTCCGACGATGGCGAAACCTGTAGCCAGCGCAATCGAAATGCGCATGAGGCGATTATAGTTCCCGAGTGTTCGAGGGCAGTGCGCGGCCTTCAACACCTTCGATGGCTCGGACGGACACTCGCAGCTCGCGCAGGAATCTGCCTGTCAGCCGCTGGTTACGGGCCAGTTCCCCCGAACCGACTCCCTGTGCTCCGGAGCGGCATAACGCGCGACAGCGCCAATTATCGGACAGGAAAGAGGGCAGTGGTGGAGCCGTCTATCTCTTCGTCGGAACCCGGCTGCCGAGGCGGCCGACCCGGCTCGGGTAGCATGGCTCCGTGGCCATCCGCTCCTACGGGACCCGTCGCACCAAGCGCTTCGCCCGCGGCGACCGGCGCGCGTTGCCACCCGATCTCGTCGGCCGGATCGAGCCCCTGCTGAACGCTCTGGACCGGGCCGATTCGCTCGCCGACCTGGACCTGCCCGGAGCCCGCCTGCACGCCCTGAAGGGCGACCGCAAGGGGTTTTTCTCCCTGGAACTGTCCGGGAACTGGCGCCTCATCTTTCGCTTCGAAGACGGCGACGCTTATGATGTGGAAGTGGTGGACTACCATCGGAGCTAGCCATGGACGCCATTGACGGTTCGATTCCCGCCGAGCAGATCCAGAGAACCGTGGAGCGCCTGCGCCACGACCCCCCGCACCCCGGGGCCCTCGTCCGCGAGGGTTGCCTGGGGAACTCGACGACTGTCTCCGAGGCGGCACGACAACTCAATCTACCCCCCTCCGAACTTGATCGGATTCTCGCTGGCGAGAGCGGCATATCGCCGGACCTGGCTGTCAGGATGGAAGCTCTCGGCTGGGCCACCGCCGACCTGTGGGTGAAACTGCAGTCCGCCTACGACCTCGCCCAGGCCCGTCGCCGGGCGCAGTGCGCCGCCTGACGCGGGCACGTAGCCGCTGCTATCGCCCAGCTTTCCGCACCGTGAGCTGCTGTTGGCGGCAACTACCCGGACGGAGAGAGACTGACGAATGACACGCTCATTCGGTCTTGATGCGCCTTCAGCGTTTGAGGCACTTAGGACTGCCGTGAAGAGGTTTGAGGACAACGACCTAAATGAGGATCTGGCTCGTGAGTGCGCCTGTAAAGCATGGCATCTCTGTGATCAAGTATTCAACGTGCTTGGTTCCAATTCCCCGTTTCCAAGCTTGCGGAACCTCCAGAATCACACCAAAGAAACTTGCCCTGAACTCGCCTACTTACAGGATATTTGCACCGAATCGAAACACGCAGAGATCACAAGGCACCCACCGCGTATCAAGGAGGCTCGCCATCACCGAGGGGACTTCTCCAGAGAGTTCAGTGAGGAGTTTGATGTTTCGCGGCTTGAAATCGAGCTGCTCGACGGCCGTACGCACTCTTTCCGCGATGTCGTCAGCCGTGCCGTGGACTTCTGGTATGACTTCTTCAAAAATCACGGGATCGCATGACCTTGGCAATTATCGGACATCGAATGGGCGCGCCGGGAGCCCCTTGCGGGCATGGCGGATAGTGGAGCGCACCGCCGGGTGCGGCAAGCTATCATGAACGGCATGCCGGGCGGCTACTGGCCTGAATCGCCGTACTTGAAGGCCCTGCTCATCCTTCTCGTTATCAGTCCGTTTGCATTGCTGCATTGGATTCCCTGGTATCTGGCTGCGCTCCCAGCGGCATCCTGTTTGGCTGGTTGGCTGGGCCGGGTCTTCCTGCTGCTCGATGACGATCAGCAGCCGGGGGCGGCGACGTCGATCAGAATGCCCCGCCGCGGGGCGGAAATGGGCTCATCCCGGCGTTGCAGCGAATCTGCGGGTATTGCCCCCTGCCGCACCGGTCCAAACGGCCAAAACTAGGCCATTTCGAACGGATCCGCGGCGCTGGGAGCCCCATAGACTGGTTTTGGCGCTGGCCGAAGACCTCCAGGTCGCGGGAAACCGTCTATGGCGATCCGGGAAACCGGGCCGCGCTAGGGATAGCCCCTGTACGGACCTGAAGCGGGACATTGCTCGCCCAGCCGCTCCCGCGCGATGGCACCAGGCCTCGTCCCGGAGGGCATCCAGCAGTTCCAGCAGCTCCGCGTCCAGCACGCCGTCGCGCCAGAGAACGAGCTGGTCCCGGCTGACGTCGCGGCCGGGGTGCTCGATCTTCCAGAACAGCTCGAGGACGGTTGCGCAGTGGCGCGTCCAGACGAGGGCCATGTTGGGCGCACCGGCGATGTTCCGCGGCGGTCGGCATGGCACGCCCCACCCGCGCAGCTCCGGCACGTTGTCCGTGGCGGGGTCGTGGAGCGCGCCGGCGCGCTCGGGTTACTGCTGTCGGCAAATCGACGATCTCAATGTGGTCAGTTCCACTTCAACCCATCCGACATAGCGACTGGCTCCGTCCGAGCATCCGGCAGGGCTATCGTGACCCCGGGCCCATAGCCGCGAGTTGCCGGCCGGGAGCCCGGCCGACGGCCCTACAATGCGAGAGTGCCCGACAACGCCCCGGACAACGTGGACGACAGGCGCGCGCCCGACCTGGCAAGACTGGAGGGCCGCGGCGACGAGTGGTTGCTGGAGCTGTGATCGCGCACCTGCAGGGCCGCGAGAAGGCCATCCAGGAACTCGGTTTCAAGGCCACGGATGCGGAGTGGATCGCCTTGGTCGCGTTGCACAGCGGTGTGTTCCTGCGGGCTCACTACGGCCGGTTCCGCGGTGAGGGCGGGCAGGCCGTCCGCAAGCAGGCTGAGCGCCTCACCGCCGAGTTGCTGCGACGGGGCCTCGCCGCAGATTCCGAGGTGCCGGGCCTGGGCCGGGTCTGCCGGCTGAAATCCCGGACCGTCTACCGCGCGCTCGGCGCCGAGCACATCCGCCACCGGAGGGATGCCGCGCGGAGCGCGCTCCTCCGGCGCCTGCTGTCGCTGGATTTCGTCCTGGGCGAGCTCGGGGCGTCCTGGCTGCCGACCGAACCAGAGAAAGTGGCGGCATTCGAGGCGCTGGGGATACCGCGGCAGGTGCTCCCGAAGCGGGTCTACGGGTCGAGGAGACACGGGCGGACGGTGCGGCCGTTCGGCTGGAAGATGCCGGTCGCATTCGGCGACGGCCTGGCGCGCTTCGTCTTCGTGGACATCGGTGGAGAGACGCAAGGTGAGCTGCTCTCCTGGGGTGCGGAGCACGCCCCGCTGTGGTCCGCGCTCGGGGCGCGCGGCCTGCGCACGGAGGTGGTCGCAGTGGCTCGCTCCGGTGAGCGCCTGACGGCGGCAGAGCGCATCCTGGCGCGGTGGACGGAGCGCGGGATCCGGGTGCCGGGGGCGCGCATGAATGATGCCCAGCTGGACGAGTTGCAGCGGGCCGAGAAGGTGTTGGCTGCGCTCGACGAGCCCGCGATGTCGAAGTGGGGCGGGCTGAACGGCACGATCAGGCGGGTCGCCGAGTTGCAGCGGCGGAGGGATGCAGCGGGGTGGGATGGCCCCGGCCGGGTCCGTCTGGATGCGTTTCAGGGCCGGTCGCTGCGCTTGGGGTGGGCGGGGGCTGTGGAGGGCTAGCCGTGCTGGGCGGGCGGGCCATTGCGCCGCATGCCGTGGCAGTCCAGCGTGTCGCGGACGCATCAGGTGCCTGCGACAGATTCCGGCCTCATCTTGCGACATCTGTGTTTCATGCATCTGCCTGGGGGGTTAGGGCTTCCACGGATGCGTGAACCGTCTCGCGGCAGGCCAAGGGGGTCGGAAAATGGTAGGAGCGACCCCCCCTTTTGGGCCCCCTGGACTACCACGGGCCTGCCACGCTGTGACATTCCCGCGTCCGGGGGTCGCTCCTACGAATTGATCCCTGCGGGAAGGCGGCAGGTCCGCCAGAACCGCCCGCCGTGGGCGTTTCCGGGCCGTGCGCGGCTCGCTGTCGATTCCGTGTTTGGGGCCCGCCCTGGCCCTAAACGCGAGAGAGAGCCGATCGGCCGGCCTTCCCGCAGGGAAACTCCCAGGAGCGACCTCGCCGGAGGCCCGAATGCGTAAGCGAGGGCCGTTTTCGGGGGGGTCGCTCCCGCCCCCGGCATTTCGCGAACGGCGCGCCCATCCGCCCCCGTCACTCGGTCAAGTCGCGAGCTGGCAGGTTGCCTTGCGGTCGCGGTGCGGGTTACGCTCGCTTGGATCAACCCAACGGATTCATCGCTGTGGGTGTTCCCGATACCTGCGGGGATGCCGGTACTACCGGTACCATGGAAGCGTGCCCCGCAATCCCGCCCTCCAGGTCCGCCTCCCCCGCCAGGCCTTCGAGCGCCTCGCCGCCCTGCGCCAGCAGCGCCACCTGAATGTGTCAGCCTGGGCCCGCCAGGTCCTGCTCGACGCCCTCCAGCAGGACTTCCCCGCGGACGCAGATCCCGCCCCTGCCGATCCCCCGCCGGCGCCGCCCGCCCCGATCCCCGGCTGGCGGCCCTGCCGCCTCGACAACGGCTGGGGATCCGCCCTGTCCGGACCCGCCGCCGACTGCCTCCCCGACAACCTCCCCGGCGCCCTCATCGCCGTCACCGACAGCAAGGGCTTCGCCTGGACCGCCACCGTCTCCGCCGTCGTCGAACGCTCCCCCGGCCGCGTCACCGTCACCGACTCCGGACGGCCGGGAAAGCCTTTCTGAACGCGCATGCCCATCCGCACGTTCGCCGACAAGCGCATGGAGCGCGCCGCCCGCGCCGACGACTACCGCAAGGTCCCGCCGGCTCTCCGCCGGCGCGTGCGGGCCGCCCTGTCCGACCTGGACCAGGCCCGCTCGCTCCGCGACATCGCCTTGCCGCGCTACCGCCTGCATCCCCTTGCCGGCGACCGCGCCGGGTTCCACTCGATCCGGGTCGGCCGCCTGGAGCGCCTGGTCTTCCGCTTCGAGGACGGCCACGCCTACGACGTGCGGCTCGTGGATTACCATTAAGCGAGGCCCGCCATGCTCATTCCCTCCCATCCCGGCGAAAGCATCCTCCACGGCTGCCTCGGCGACGAGCTGAACGCCGCTGCCGCCGCGGCGCTGCTCGGCGTCTCGCTGGACGCCCTGAACGACGTGCTGGCCGGCCGCGCCCCGGTCACCCCGGACCTGGCCCGGCGGATGGAAGCGGCGGGCTGGTCCAATGCCTCGTTCTGGCTGCGCCGCCAAGCCGCCTACGACGAAGCCCGGGTCCGGTCTGCGGCCACCGTGGCCTGAATCCCCTTGCGGCAACCCGTGACGCGGACCCGTAGACGCGAGTTGCCGGGACGGAGACCCGCCGGCCCGCCCAAAACCCGTCTATGGGCTTCCCCGCGCGCCACCATTCGCGCCAGAACGGCCCATGCCTGGCTGTTCGGCCGATTCGCCTGAAACCACGCGATGGCCGGGATCCGCACTCCGGGAACGTGCGGATCGCCGCATCCGGCGCCCCCAAGCCCATAGAGACTCACTCCGGCGCCCGCGTGTCCAGCGACAATTAGAAATTCCGGGTAACGACAATTAAAAGTTCCGGGTGAGCCTCGTAGTTGGCGGCTAGACTCGACCCTTCCCAGGGAGGGTGGAGGCGTTGATCAAAAACCAACAAGTGAGGCTACTGATGAAGGAACTAAGAAGGAACAAGCCGCTGGCAACGGCGGCGGCGAAAGCGGGCATGAGCGAGCGCACGGCTCGCAAATGGCGCGATAGCGGGAAGCTTCCGAGCGACCCCAGTCCAGCGCGGCACTGGCGGACGCGGGAGGATCCGTTGGAAGCGCTGTGGCCAGAGGCGGAGGCCCTGCTGCGAGCGGACCCGGGGCTGCAGGCGAAGGTGGTGTTCGAGGAGCTGCAGCGGCGCCATCCGGGGCAATTGCAGTCCGGGCAGTTGCGGACGTTGCAGCGGCGATTCCGGGCCTGGCGCGTGCGGCAGGGTCCGGACCGGGAAGTCTATTTCGAGCAGGAGCGGGAGCCGGGGGCGCAGTGCCAGTCGGACTTCACCGACATGGGCGCGCTGGGGGTGACGATCCGGGGCGAGCGGTACAAGCACCTGGTATACCGTTTCGTGCTGCCGTACTCGAACTGGGAGAGCGTGGCGATCGCGAGCTCGGAAACGTTCGAGGCGCTGGTCGGCGGACTGCAGGAGAGCCTGTGGGAGCTGGGCGGGGTGCCGCGGGAGCACCGGACCGATAATCTGTCGGCGGCGACGCACGAGTTGCGCCAGTCCGGCGGGCGGGCGTTCAACCGGGCGTACGAGGAGTTCCTGGCGCATTACGGGCTGGCGGCGAGCCGGAACTATCCGGGCAACGCGCACGAGAACGGGGACGTGGAAGCGGCGCACGGGCATTTCAAGACCGCGGTGGACCAGCGGCTGCGCCTGAGCGGGACACGCGATTTCAGTTCCGTGGAGCGCTACGCGCGGTTGCTGGACGAGATCGCCGGGCAGCGCAACAGCCGGCGCGGGGAGCGGCTGGCGGCGGAGCAGGCGGCGTTGCGGCCGCTGCCGCCGCGGCGGCTGCCGGTGTACCGGGAAGAGCGGCGCACGGTGACGCGCGGGAGCGTGGTGCGGGTGGCGAGCAAGGCGTACTCGGTGCCGTCGCGGCTGATCGGGGAGCAGCTGACGGCGCGGCTGTACACCGATCGCGTCGAATTGCACTACGGCGGGAAACTGGTGGCGCGCCACGACCGGGCGCTGGGCAAGCAGCCGGGCCGGGTGGACTACCGGCACGTGGCGCACGCGCTGTTGCGCAAGCCGGGGGCCTTCGCGCAATACCGCTACCGCGAGGAGATGTTTCCGTCAGAGGCCTTCCGGCGGGCCTATGACAAGCTCTGCGAGGGGCGCTCGCAGGGGCACGCGGATCTCGAGTACGTGCGCATCCTGCACTTGGCGGCGACGACGCTGGAGACCCGTGTGGAGGCGGCCCTGCAGGGCTGCCTGGAGGCTGGCGAGCGGCCGTCGTTCGAGCGCGTCCGGGCGGCCGCGGCACCGCCGCGGCCGGAGGCGCCGGAGGTGCGCATCGCGGAACCAGACCTGGACGTCTACGACGAGTTGCTGGCGGACACGCGGGGGCTGTCGTGAAGGGGCCGGAGCTGGCAGCGCTGCCAGGACGCCTGAAGGAGTTGCGCCTGCCGTCGTTCGCGGCGCATTGCGAACGGCTGGCGGAACAGGCCCGCAAGCAGGCCTGGGACCCGTTGCGCTACCTGGCGGAACTGGCCGCGGTCGAGACGGTCGAGCGGGCCGACCGGCGCGTGGCGCGACTGGCCAAGGAAGCCCGGCTGCCGCGGGGCAAGACGCTGGAAACGCTGGACTTGCTGCGTCTTCCCAAAGGCGTGAGGGGCCGCCTGCCAGTGCTGTGCGAGGGGGATTTCCTGGCCGACGCCGTCAATGTGTGTGTCTTCGGCAATCCGGGCGCGGGCAAGACCCATCTGATGGCGGCGCTGGGTGCCGAACTGGTGCAGCGTGGCCACTCGACGCTGTTCGCCCCGGCGCGCGCGCTGACCGAGCGCCTGGCCGGGGCCAAGCGCGAACTGCGGCTGAGCCGCGAGCTCGACCGCCTCGACCGCTTCGAGTGCCTGCTGCTCGACGACATCGGCTACGTCCGGCAGGACCGTGCCGAGATGGAAGTGCTCTTCGAACTGCTGGCGCAACGCTACGAGCGCCGCAGCGTGATGCTGACGAGCAATCTGGTCTTCTCGCAATGGCAGAGCATTTTCCCTGACAAGATGACCGCGGCGGCGGCGGTCGACCGGGTGGTGCACCACTCGGTGATTCTGGAACTCGATATTGCCAGCTACCGGGCCGAGCAAGCGCGCCGGCGCCAGGGCGAGGCAAGCGAGAAGAGGTAGCCGTGCAGCGCTTCCAGCAATGCCTCCAGCCGGGGCGGTTCCACAGCGCGAGCGCTTTCCCCGCTATGGCGGTCACACGATCGCCAAAAAAGCAGCCGACCAACGGCGCCGAATTCCGGGCCAGGGGGCTCGCCCCCTGGCCCCTCTCGCACTGCCGACTGCCTTGCTCTCCCAGAGAGGGGGAGGCTGCGCTTCCCCCTGCTACCCCCTCCCTCTGCTACTATCCGAGGGCTGCATTGGTCGCCCTTCGGGCTCCCTCTGCCGCCCTCCAACTTACGGAGCACAACCGGCAATTCTAGTTGTCGCCACCGGCAAGAATAGTTGTCGCTGGACACCTACCATTGCCAGCGACCGTGCCTGGCCAGATTTGGCACAACCAAGGCCACCCGGGGCCGGTCCGGACGCCTACTTCGAGACTGCGGAGGAGAAAGCGAAGAGAGGGGATGATGAAGAGGATGTCGCCTTGACTTCTCCAGGCCCTCTACGCCACCATGGTGCCGCCCTCTTCGGAGTCGCTACCCTCTGCCGCACCCTCAACTGTCCACCACTTCGTAGCCAGCCCAAACTGGTCCAGCTTGCGCCGCAAGGTGCGCGCCTCGGGGCAGCGGTCCAGGCCCAGCAGGGCGCCCCATTCGCCGGGCTGCTCGTAGCGCAGGCGCTCGGCGTTGCGCACGCGCGCCAGGAGCATGAAGGCCAGCAGCAGCAGCACCGAGCGCAGGCCGTAGAAGCCGGGCGGAATGCGCAGCAGGCTGGCATGGCGCAGCAGGCCGGCCTGCAGCAGCGCCGGGACGGCCGTCAGCACGCCACCGTTGGCAACGGTCGCGGTGGTTTCGAAGCTTGGCAGCCGCTCGGCCAGCAGGCCGAGGCTGGCCGCGACGCGCCCGCCAACGTCCCGCGCCGCCCGGCCCATCGCAGCGGCCGCGTCGCGCCGGTTGCGGCCGGCCTTGTCCACGCTGCCGGGCGGGCTGCCCGCAGTCGGCTCGGCGGGAATTGCCGCGCCGCTCGCGCCGAGCGCCCCGCCGGATTCCAGACCCGCGCCAGCAGCCTCGGGAACGTCCGCCGCCAAGTTCCCGGCCGGCTCGGAGCGGCCCGCTCCCGCGGCCGCTGCCCGCCCGCTCTCGCGCTGCGCCGCGATCCCCGGCTGCAGCCTGCTACACTGCCTCAGCCCGCAAGCCCTCGCGCTTGTACTGGCGCAGCGTCTCGAAGCACAGCTCCAACTCCCGCGCCACGCCACGCAAGCTCGCGCCCCCTTGCAGCAGCTCCGCCGCCCGCGCCAGCACCGCCGGGTCCTCGATCCCGTGCCGCCGCCGCGGCTGGCGCGGCCGCCCGAAGCTTGACTCCCCCTCCCGCTGCATCCGCAGCCGCGCGCGCGTCACCGTGCGCACGCTGATCCCGAGCGCCTGCGCCAATTCCGCCGCTGTCGCCACGCCCCACGTCAGGAAGCGCGCCAGGCAGCGCCCGCGCGCCGGGCGATCGCCTTGCAGGTAGCAGTCGCACACTTGCAGGTACAGGAACCAATACACCTGGCCGCTGTCCTCCAGGAAGCTCAGCTGCGCGTTGACAGCGGTCGCCTCCGGCGGCTGCAGGGACAGGGCCGCGGGCAGTCCGGTGGGTCGCGGCAGGGCCTCGCTCGGGCTTTCCATGGACATATTATAACAGTCATAGCGGGTCGGCGCAACCCCAATTGGCACTTCGGAAACGACTAAAACTCTATGAACCGTAGGAGCTTAGGCTGACCTACGCTGTCTGGCCATCTCGGCCGATGTAAGGAAGTCTGAGCTTAGGGCTTCTATGTTGGTCAGGGTGCACCGTGGACCTAGTCTTTGACTACTCTGGACTGGGTTGCGAATCCCGGCGTCCAGCTCCGTTGGATGGCCGGGGAGCCATCCGCACCCCCTGCGGCTTAGCGGGGGGCGAGGGTAGCCTTGAGACAGGCGCAGGGCGCCACCGGAGCTACCCATTTCCGTGCAGGGCAGCATCGTAACCCTGGCTATCACTCGGTGAGTCCACTGTCGGGCTTAGTATTACCGTTCCCGCTCGGAAACGCACTGAAACAAGTTGTTACCACTTATGATTAAATAAATACAGTTTGTCTGGTTCGGGTCATGCAAGAACAACCTGAGGAAATCTTCCGCCAGCACGGCGGCCAACTTCGCATGAGCGAGGCTCTGGCTCATGGCATCAGCCGCTACGTGCTCTATTCGCTGAGGGACCGCGGCGTAGTGGAGCCGGTGAGCCGGGGTATCTACCGGCTCGCGGAACTGCCTCCCATCGGCAACCCCGACCTAGTGACGGTTGGCCTGCGCTTTCCGAGCGCCGTGGTCTGCCTAGTCTCCGCCCTGGCCTATCACGACATAACGACCCAGATCCCCCGCGCTGTGTCTGTAGCGGTTCCACGACACTCGCGTGCACCGTCGCTGGACTATCCCCTCATCCAGGCGCACCGGTTCTCCGTGGAAGCCTACGAGTCGGGGATCGAAATCCATCGGATCGATGGCGTGACCGTCAAGATATACAGCCGCGAGAAGTCCCTGGCAGATTGCTTCAAGTTCCGCAGCAAGATCGGCATGGATGTGGTGCTGGAGGCGCTCAGGCTCCACAGGGAACGAAACGGCTTCGATATCAGGGCGCTGATGAACCACGCCAAGGTCTGCCGGGTCGAGAGGATCAGGCAATGCGGCCCTATCTGGAGGCCCTGTGAGTTTGCCCCGCAATGTGTCCGCGTCGGTCCGCCAGCGCCTCCTCAATCGCGCCAGGACGAAGCGGCGCCCGTTCAACGAGCTGCTGCAGTACTTCGCCATGGAGCGGTTCCTCTACCGTCTGTCCCGATCCGCGCACGCCGACCGGTTTGTTCTCAAGTGGGCGTTGATGCTGAGAGTGTGGCGTTCGCCGACGATGGACATCGACCTGCTTGGGCGGTCGGGCAAGGCCGAGACCAATCTTGTCGCCCAAGTGCGCGATATCCTCGCCGTCGATGTAGAACCGGACGGCCTCGTCTTCGATCCGGGCTCCATCCGCACCGAACGGATCACTGAGGGTACCGAGTACGAGGGGCTCCGGATTCGGTTTCCGGGTGTCCTGGGCACTGCGAGAGTCCACATGCAGGTCGACGTAGGTTTCGGTGACGTCGTCTATCCCCCGCCGGAAATGGCCGAAGTCCCGACCATGCTGGACTTCCCGGCGGCGCGGCTGCTCTGCTACAGTCGCGAGTCCGCCATTGCGGAAAAGCTGGAAGCAATCGTTAAGCTGGGGGTACTGAACAGCCGGATGAAGGATTTCTACGACATTTGGCTGCTGTCCCGCCAGTTCGATTTCGACGGACCCAACCTGGTCGAAGCTGTTCGGCTGACGCTTGAGCGCCGGGGCACGTCGCTGCCCGTGGAAATCGAGGCCTTCACCGAACCCTTCATCGCTTCCAAGCAGATCCAGTGGACGGCGTTCCGGACCCGGCTTCGGCAGGATGATGTTCCTGCATCGTTTGGCGAAATCGTGACCTCAATCAGCGTGTTTCTAATGCCCGTTGTCGCTGCCCTTACATCCGGCCAATCAGGTCCGACCCGCTGGACCACGCCCGGTACGTGGAACTGAGTCGGAATCCGTTCCTTTTCGACGTCTTCGGACCTGATGCGGATCGCCTTATGGTGTTGACGGGCAACTCGAAGCCAGTTATGAATCGGCCAGCAGGCCGAAAGGAGGCGTTGCGTCGCAGATGCTCGCCTTCAGGCGAAGCGAGGTGCGTGGCAGTGTAGTCGTGTGCAGAGACCTCGGGTAGGAGTGTAGGCGAGCCGGCGCCACTATAATGTTGTTCAGAGTGCGGTCACCGTTAGGATTGGCGTTCCTCTGGAGCAGCGCTAGAGACAGCCTCTCGGACGGGCTGCGGGGCTAGCCCGGCTGCACGTCCTGCCCCAAGGACCCACGGGATGAAGCTGTCGGCAGTCGCGTCGTGCCTAGTTGCAGCCTCGATTCTCTCCGCAGCATCATCCGACCGACCGGCCCTCTCCCTTCCGGACCTGGCCGGAGAGCCTCGGGACATCGCGACCCATGCCGGGCGGGTTGTCGTTCTCAATTTCTGGGCGACATGGTGCGTGCCGTGCACGGAGGAAATGCCCCTGCTCGATCGATTGCAGGACCGCTACGCCGGTCAGGGCGTCGTGTTCATCGGAGCTTCGGCGGATGACGCCAGCACCAGAGGAAGAATCCAGCCGTTCCTTGAATCACGCGGGATCTCGTTTCGGATCTGGACGGGAGCGACAGCGCACGACATGGAGCGTTTCGGGCTCTCGACGGCCCTTCCCGCGACTGCCATCATCGATCGCGAAGGGCGCGTTGCTTTCCGGTTGCTCGGACCGCTGAAGCGACGGCAGCTCGAGCGCCGGCTGAACTACCTCCTCTCTGGTTCGCAGGGCCCGCCGCCAGAGCGTTTCATCAGTCAAGTGCCGGACTTGCCCGGCTCCCACGAAGGCGACGGACACGACCATGCGGACGGCGAGGATCACGCACACGGCGGAGTCGGCATGGAAGGGGCCTCGCTAGTGCCATCGTGACCACTTTGACCGGGGGAAGGCCGCGCCGTGAGCGGGGCAGAGGGCAGCAACAAGAACAGGTTCGCTTTCAGTGCCAGAGCCATCCCCGGCAGCGCGCGCCGCGCCCGCGTGCGCTCCACGCTGACCTACCGGATCACGCCGAGGCTGCAAGCGGGCGTCGAGGTGAACCCGCTCTCCACTCGGGAACGGGCCAATCCCTTAGTGAACTGGCTGGCTGTAAGGGAGAGCTCGAAAATACCCGCCGTGATCGTCGGCACGAGCTCCGATCGCATCGGAACGCCCGGCGGGCAAAGCTTCTACGCAACCGCGAGCAAGAATCTCAAGCGAGAGACAAAGCTGCCGATCGCTCCGTACTTCGGCCTGGCATACGGGACCTATCGGGACAGCCTGCGAATGATCGGCGGCATCAACGTCGGGTTCACCGAGAGCTTAAGTTCGATGGTGATCTTCGATGGCTTCAACGTCCACCCGCTTGTGAATTTCAATTACAAGCGGCACGTGTTCACATTCCTGCTCGTCCGGAGCCGGAAGCCTGGGCTGAGCTACAGCATTTCGTTCTAGGCGGGGACCCCGGCTAGGGGATCGCGCCCGACGGAATCGAAAGGCTGCTCAGAATGAGCAGGGCACCAAGAGAGGACAGCCCCGGAAGCGTAACCTCGGCAAGCGGGGCTGTGCTGGCAGCGCCACTCGACCGGTAGGTTGGGAATTGAAATAGGATTGCATAGTCGTTGCGTGCGGGTTTCGCCAGTCCTCTCCGTTCGCGTCCTTCATTCCTCGCCGTCCTCTGGAGTCCATCCGACTAGATCTTCAATGCCAAGCACGAACACGTTGAAAACCTGTACGTTTCCGCATCCGTCGCAAGACACAGAAATACAAGGTTGGCCCGTTCCCAGATGTGGTGGTCTGCCCATTTCGAATCGCTGCAGCAAATACAGCTCGGAGCCAAGTGCCCAAGTGTCGCTTCCACACCAGGGGCACCGTTGTGGCCCTCCCCGTTTCAGAAGGACCGCGCGAATGTCTTCACGTTGCTTTCTCGAAAGCGGCACCGCATCACGCTAGCACAGCTCGATTTTCCTCGAATACCTCCCACAGGCTGCAAAGCAGCGAATTCCCGTGGGATCACTAGCCAAAAATGGTGCAGATACTGGCACGCCAAAAGAGAGTCCACTAAGCCGGCTTCTCGATGTCCCCAAGCACGCGCGAGGCGTGCGCGAACACATTGGCGACATTGTGGTAGACCGCCGTGATCTTGCCTTCCTCGTCGATCACGTACGTCGTCCGAACGGACGACATGTACTCGATCCACAGCAGCTTCTTCTTGCGCCGCGCCCCGTACGCCGTTGCGATCCTGCGATCGGGGTCGCTGACTAGCGGGAACGGCAGCCTGTGCCGCACCTTGAAGCGGTCATGCGACTCGACGCTGTTACCGCTGACGCCCACGACTGCGACTTTCTTCGCCGCGAACCCAGGGTGCATCGCCCTGAACGTGCAGGCCTCCACTGTGCACGTGGGGGTGCTGTCATTCGGATAGAAGTACAGCACCACCTTCCGGCCCCTGAGATCCGAGAGCCGAATCACTCCTCCGCCGTCGACCGGGGCCTCGAAATCCGGGGCGGCGTCTCCGATTCTCAGCATCGCAATCACTCACTCGCGATCCGTGCCTGGCCCCGATTCCCGGCAACCGTCCTTCATTGAGAGCCGCCCGGTTTCTCGGCTGCAGCTGCCGCCGTGGGACGAGGGGAGCCGGCGTAGGCCTGAAGGCGGGTACTCCAGGCGAATCGCGGACGCATCGGACAGATGATTGCGAAAAAGTGAGTATTCATGGCGAATGACCAACCGTTATTACACACCTGCGCATCCACACACAATCGGGACGGCGGAGCTTCGTTTCACTTGGTCACGGATAGCAGTGTCGAATTTGGGTTCCCGCCCGATACGATTGCTGGTCTGCATCAAGGCCCCTAGGACCGTAGCCTCCCAGGACGAGTCGCCGCCACCTGGTTTCAGCAAGGCCGGCCGGAGCCAATGCTCCAGTGGGCGGGTGTAACAAAGGAACTGTCGTCTTGCCCTCTTCATCCCATCCAATGCGCCTTCGGCGGAACTGCAAGCCGCAGATTGACGCGACTGCCGTCAAGGGGATCGAGTCCCACCAAGGCTTAGACTGGTCCGGTGCAACACGATCACAGAACGGCAATCCAAGAGATTCTCGATCGCATAGCCAAGTGCCGCCACCCTAATCTTGCGGGAATTGCGGGCATCGCCGTATTGGGCCTTGCCGCCGGACCGCTGATGTCGGCAACACAACCGCCTCGGCCGCATGTGCTGCTGATCTATACCGATGACCAAGGCTACGGTGACGTCAGCGCTCTGAACCCCGAGTCAAAGTTCCAGACCCCTAGTCTGGACCGGCTGGTCCGCGAAGGCGTGGCTTTCACCGACGCCCACTCTCCCGACACCGTCTGCACGCCGTCGCGCTACGGCTTGCTGACCGGTCGCTACAGTTGGCGGACCGGAATGAAGAAGGGCGTCATGGGAGCCGAGGGGAAGGGGCTCATCGCGGATGGCAGGACAACGCTGGCCTCCTTCCTCCGGGACTCGGGCTACCGGACGGCGATGGTTGGCAAATGGCACCTGGGCATGACCTTCCAAGGAAAGAAGGGGAGCCGAGACTGGTCTCGCCCGGTTCTCGACGGTCCCGTCGACAAAGGCTTCGGCTACTTCTACGGGATCCCGGCCTCAATGAACTATGGAGTGCTCACGTACATCGAAGACCGCCGCGTCCTCGATCCTCCGACCCTTTGGACGCAGAAGAAACCGAACGAGATCGCCATCGCTGACTACCGGATCACTCCTCCGTACGCCTCCTCCAGAGATGGCGGCGGACTGGAGGTCGCTCCGAGCTTCGACGACCAAGAGGTCCTGACCGTATTCACGAAGCGGGCGGTTGAGTGGCTCGACGATTTCGCCTCAGACAACAGTGACGAGCCCTTCTTCCTGTATGTGGCCTACACGTCCCCGCACAAGCCCGTGATCCCGATCACGGAGTTTCAGGGGAGGTCGGAGGCGGGAGCATATGGCGATTTCATGATGGAGACTGACGCTCATATCGGGAGCTTGCTCGAGGCTCTGGACCGCAACGATCTGACACGAGACACCCTCGTGCTCGTAACGAGCGACAACGGCCCCGAGACTACCTACCGAGAGCGATTGACCCGATTTGGCCACGCAAGTGCCGGCGGGTTGCGGGGCGGCAAGCGTGACCTGTATGAAGGCGGGCACCGAGTGCCGTTCGTCGTGCGATGGCCAGCTGTCGCGGAACCCGGGCAGAGTTCCTCCGACCTCGTTTGCCAGACTGACGTGCTAGCGACCATGGCCGACGTGCTGGGCCGGGAACTCGGACCTAGTGAAGCCGAGGATAGCGTGAGCTTCCTCCCGATCCTGAAGGGCGAGCAGCGGCCGGCGCGCCCGCCTGTTATTCATCACTCCTCAGCGGGCTATTTCGCCATTCGGGACGGGCGATGGAAACTCAACATGATCCGGGGCTCAGGCGGAAGCCTAGCGCCCCGCCTTGTCGAGGCCAAGCCGGGTGAGCCGCAGTTCGAACTGTATGACCTCAGCGCCGACTTGGCCGAAATGAACGACGTAGCCGGTCAAGAGCCGGCCGTGGTCTCGCGTCTACGTGACGAAATCACCCGGATCGTCACCAGCGGCCGGAGCACGCCGGGGCCACCCGCCCGCAACGACGGAGCGAAATTGTGGACGGAATTGACTTGGCTTGCGTCTAACCTGAAGTTCCCGGACTAGATCCAAGGTAAGTCCTTGGTATGTATTCGTTTATCAGGAATTGGAGTTGTCGTTGCCTGGGAACGCACGGACGAGCTCAAGCGCGCGCTGCTGCAAGGGCGTCGGCTCGGTCAGCCGCTCCACGGTGGGCCCGTCCGCATCGTCGCGCAAGCGGCATTGATGGCGGCAGCGCGTTGCGAGCGCGTGCATCAGCGTCGAAAAGCTGTGCAGTTGCAGGCCGTCCGGCGTGGTACGGCGGTTCTTCTTGGCTTGCACTTGCCGGGTCGGCTTGGCCGGCGCCACCGGATCGCGACGCGCCTGCCAGGCTTGCAGTTCCTCTTCCTGGAACAGCAGCGGAGCCAAGGCCTGCCGCAGGTGCCATTCCACGTAGTAGGCCAGCAGGCACAGGAACAGGTGCGCCCGCACGCGGTCCTCGCTGCGATGGCGGATGGGCCGGACCATCAGATCCGCTGTCTTGAGGCAGCGGAAGGCGCGCTCGACACGCGTCAGCTGCTTGTAGCTGCGCACGATGTCGTCGGCCTGGAGGTCGGTCTGGCTGGTGCGGATGACGTACAGGCCGTCCAGCGCGGCCTCGCGCTCGATCGCGTGGCGGTTGCGGGAGAACTCGAAGCGGCCGTCCTCGATGACGGTCTCGAAGTGCTTGGCGACCTTGAAGCGCTGCTTGGCGCGCCCGACCTTCTCGGCGATCGCGGTCGCCAGCAGCGGCTTCTTCGTCCGCCGCTGCACTTCGCGCCGGATGCGCTCGAGGGCCTCCTCGGTGGCCGTCAGCAGCGCTTCGCGCTTGTGCCGGCGGCGCTCGGCGAGTCCCGGGTTGCAGCACACCACGAGACTCGCCGGGGTACAGCAGCGGGGAGCGGATCTCGGCGAGGTTGCGGTGGTCGAACAGCGACATCTGCACGGTCTGCTCTGCGGCCAGCTGGCGGATGTCGGCGTGGCGCAGGGCGGAGATCCAGCCGAGGCCGGGGTATTGCCGCAGGTGTTCGATCTGGGTGTCGGTGAGCATGCCGCGGTCGCCGACCAGCACGAGGCGCTGCAGGCCGAAACGGTCGCGCAGGGTCTCGACTTGGTCGGGCACGGTGGCGGGGTCGGCGGTGTTGCCGGGATAGGCCTGCACAGCGAGCGGGCGGCCCTGGCGGTCGGCGAGCACGCCGTAGACGACGATCGGCCGGCCGCGCTTGCCGTCGCGGCTGTAGCCGAACCGCATCAGGGGGCAGGTGCGGCCTTCGTAGTAGCTGCTGGAGACGTCGTAGAGCACTTGGGCGTCCTCGCCGAGGTGGCGCTTGGCGAGCCGCTTCTCGATGCGGCTCTGGCGCTGGAGCAGCCAGTCCATGGCCTCGTAGAGAGTGTCCTCGTCGGCGTCCTGCAGGCCCAGTTCGGCGGCCAGGGTGGTGGCGTGCCAGAGGCGGGTGGTGGCGAGCTTGGAGGCGGGATGCAGCAGGCGCTGGGCGACCATGGCGAGGACACAGTCGCGGTGGGGCGAGGGAGTGCGGTCGAGCAGAGCGGGGAGGCGCAGCTGGCGGCAAGCCTCGAGGACGAGTTCGACATGGCCGTGCGGGCGGGAGCTGACGATGGCGAAGGCTTGGTCGGGGCTGACGAGCGGTTCGTTCTTGAGCAGCTTGCGGAGGGCGGCGACCTTAGCGGGGGGCCAGGAAGAGAGATTGGCGAGGGTGCGCTTGCGGACCTTGGGGCCTTCGCGCCAGCCTTCGCGGAGGAGGACGGCCGGGGGCGAGTTGCGGTTGGGGACGACCTCGACGTACATGGGAACATCATAGTCCTATCTGATCTCCAGTATCAATAAAGAAAAGACTAATACCGCTATAAAATTCAACTTACATGGGAACGACTATGCAACTCCTAGTCCACTGCAAAGCGCAGGAACTCAAGTGGAATCAATGCGTTAGCGCGAGACCAAGAGGGCGAATCTCCGGGGAACCTCGGTCTAACGCCAGCGAGCGTTGAGCGTGGGATGTCGGGCGATTGCAAGAACGCAGCTGCCTTCGAACGGTGGGGTCCGATGTTCGCCAGCACCGAGCACCGCTTTGGGGGAGGATTCGCATCTTGAGCCACGGCCCGAATGTGCCCAGCTGAATGGTGGGGCCTTGGTTCACTCACCCCTCCCCAACTTTGAAACCCGTCTCGACTACTGATCCCCGGCAGGCGGATAGCGCAACACGCCCCTGGAACCGCCAACTTGGGCGCCAAGGACTGCCCCCTCGGAAACGGCAACCCCCTCAGCGCCGCTTGTCACTCTCGTGTAGTCCGGCCTCGGATCGGGAATAAACGCCTCCACCGTGCCAGTCCGCACGTCGCCGATATAAATGCCGCGGGCGAATCCCGGATTCCGCGGCTCACCGCTGGAGTCAGGATCGAAGCCTGAATCCGAGTCCGCTACGAAAATCCTGTCATTCTCGTCGATGTAGATCCCGCTGGGAGAGCCGAACTGAGTCCAAGTCGCGAGGTGGGTTCCGTCCGAATCCAGGATCTGAATGCGCGAATTGGCCCGATCCCCCACAAATAGGCGACCTTGGGAGTCGAGAGCCAGGGCGTGAATGCCAAGGAATTCGCCAGGACCCGAGCCGGGTGTACCCCAGGCTTCGACGAATTCACCTGCGCTCGTGAGCTTGACGATGCGGTTGTTGCCCCCGTGGCCGTGGTTGTGGCCATCGCCGACAAAGATGTCTCCTGAGTGAGAAACGACGACGTCCGACGGACAGCGGAACGTGTCCCTGCCGGCCCCGTGTGTCCCAGCCTTGCCGAGACTCATCAGCAGTTCCCCAGTGGGGCTGAACTTATGGACCTGGTGTCCCCTGCCCTGGCTCGGACCCGGCTCGCAATCGGTATGGACCGCATCGGTCACCCAGACATTTCCGCGACGATCCACGTGGATCCCGTGGGGCCATATGAACATGCCGGCACCGAAGCTTCTGATTAGGCTTCCATCCTCGTCGAGGAGCAAGATCGGATCGAGGTCGCTCTCACGGCAATGCCCTCCCCCACAACGCTCGGCCACCCAGATCCTTCCGGTGAGAGCGCCATTCCGATCCTGGTCCGGATAGATCGCGCTGGTCGAGCCCCAAGACCTCCCTGGAGGCAGGCTGCCCCATTGCTCGCCGGCTCCGTAGGGATTTGGAACTCTGTTCTGAGCCGCCAGCGGCACGGCGATCAGTGCCGTTAACAGGGCCAACTGCGCAATCATCTGCATTCGCAATATCGGATCGGGGGTGTCAGGCCAGATTCGACATATGCCATAGAGACCACAGGCTGCCATGACGAATGTCTTGACTCCCGTGCTCTCCATTTGGAGACTCGCTCCACGAACTGCTGGCAGTTTCCCGATTCGTGCCGTCCATTATGCGCTTCGGAGGGCTGCGCGCCAAAAAACCGCACATGTCCTGCCTACCACAGCTTAGAGCGCAGAAGGTTTCTTGTTCACAGGCGTGGCAGACGACTGTCGGGAGCAAGGAACGTGGTCCCATCAACGAGCCGGCGACCAAGAACCTTAAAGAGGGAAACCGATGGCCGATGAGCTGGCTGTTGGAGTTGCATAGCTGAAGCAGGCTGTTCAGAACCTTTTGGGACGAATTTGCACTACAGCGCATATTCTAGATTCGACTCCCAGGCATCACAAGCTCTGTCGCAAGCACTGCTTCCGCAGGAGATTCAGTAGCAATCGAGCGCTTCCCAGCGATTCTCGCCGCACGGCGACCCGCGGCTGATCCTGGTCACAGTGTCGCCGGGTTACGCCACTTCCCTCCTACCCATCACTATCGCTAACGGGCAGTCCCCGAAGAATATACTCGTATCCTCTGTCGAACCGGGGCAAGAGCTTACAGCTGTAACTTTTATGTTAGGGAGTGGGACCGAGGAGCAGCCGGGTGTTCGCGAATGGATGGCAGGGAGGGCCTAGCGGAGGGAGCGGAGCGACCGAAGCTAGGCCCTCCCTGCCATCGCTGAACAGCCTTGGTCCGTTCCTGCGGGCAGACATCCCGCAGGGTGCAGCTTGGAAGTTTCTGCTGGTCGCCGTCGCTGGCGACTGGCTGAGCAAGAATCTCCCCGCCCCATGGCGGGGAGGCCGCTGCCGGGCCTGGCCAGGCCCGGCAGCGGGCGGCGGGTCGGATCGTTTTCGTAACTGGGTGTTTTGGCACCGTTGGGCAGCTGGATCGCCCGCCGCAGCAATTCCCGCAAGACCTGAACGGAAGTTGGGGTTCTGGCCCGCATTTCAAAAGTAGAGGTTCCCGGGAATCCCCTTGGCCACTGGAAAGGATACCAATCAACGCATGACACCTCCCCCGACACCTCCTGCCGAGTCTGTCGCTGGCATCGACGTCGGCAAGCACTGGCTCGACGTCTTCGTCGATCCAGCCGCGTGCGAGCGCCGCTTCGCCAACACGCACGAAGGCCACCAGGCCCTCAGCAACTGGCTCAGCCAACTCGATGCCCGGCGGGTCGCCCTGGAACCGACCGGCCGCTACCACCGCGAACTCCATCAAGGCCTCCACAACGATGGCGTCACTGTCGTCCTCGCCAACCCGCAGCGCATGCGCAATTTCGCCCGCTCTCTCGGCCAGCAGGCCAAGACCGACCGGGTCGACGCCGCCATGCTCGCCCGCTACGCCCGCCTCGACCATCTCCAGAGCGCTGCGCCCAAGCCCGCGAATCAGCAGGCACTGGGCGACCTGCTCGCTCTGCGTCGCAAGCTCGTCGAGCAGGGCGCTGCCTTGCGCAAGCACGCCTCCGCGACCGCCGGCCCGGCCGCCGACCTGCTCCAGCCCCTGCTCGACCGCTTCGCGCCCAAGGTCCGCGAGGTCGACGCCGCTATCCAGGCCGGCATCGACGCCGATCCCGGCCTGCGCCGGCGCAGCGAGATCATTCGCTCCGTTCCGGGCTGCGGCCCGCTCACCGCTGCCAGCCTGTGCGCCGAACTGCCCGAACTCGGCTCCGCCACACCGGCCGCAGCCGCCGCGCTGGCCGGCCTCGCACCCTACGCGTGCGATTCCGGTGGCCATCACGGCCGCCGACGCATCCGCGGCGGTCGTCAGCATCCGCGCAAGGTCCTGTACATGGCGGCCACCTCCGCCATCCGTTGCAACCCGGACCTCCGCACCGTCTACGCACGCCTGACGGAACGGGGCAAGCCGCACAAGGTAGCGCTGGTCGCGGTCATGCGCAAGCTGCTCGGACTGCTCGGGGCCTTGCTCCGCGACGACCGCCCATGGACACCCGCCAGCCCTGCGGCCGGGGCCTCGGCTTGAGGCACGCTGGCCTCGCAGCGGGCCTTGTGGCTGCTGCGGGGCGGGGGCCGCCGGAGACGGCGGAACGCCACCAGACACTCCGTAACGTATTGAAGGAACTGCACTTGGAATCCGTCCCCGGCGCACCCTGTGGGTACGGCATCCGACTGCGCGACAGTCGAGCGAGCGTGGTCTGCCTGAAGCGACGTGGAGTACGGTTCCCAGCGCCACTGCCGCACTGCGGAATCCAGACGGATGAATTGCTTGTGGCTCACTTTCCTTTTCCCTGCACGCCGGACCGACCGGCAGGGTTGTTGCCTTGCCGGCCAACCGGCAATCCGTGACTCTCCAGAGACGACGTTGTTCTGGCATGACGACAGGGGCTCCCCGGTTTGCGTGGACTGCGGAACTGGGCTGCGGAAGCCGCGGCAGGGACCGCGGCCGCGACACTGCGCACGGGGTGGCAAGCGACGCCACAATGCGCGGCCCGGCTGCCGGATGCTGAAAATGAGGTGACGGACACACACGGGGAAGCCATCTCGGCGGGGCGGGCTCTGGCAGCCGAGCAGGCCCGTCCCGCCAAGCTCGGCGACGACGTGGCGCGGTCGGAGTGCGCAGTCGCGAGGCTGCGCCGTCGGCTCGCGTCACTGGAGCGTCGGGAGCGGGAAGTGGGCGCACCCTGAACCCGGATTCCGCAGTTTGCCGCTTTGCATGGAGACTCGAGCAAACCGCAATAACGTCACTGCCAGCAATCGATCGCGAATCCGGGAGAGGCAGAGCCTGCCTGAGGGCACACTCTCCAGGCTTCCCGTGACCGATTGCCAGCCTGTTGCCGTCGTTCCAGCTCAACCAACTGCTGCCGGCAGGTGCAAGCTGCTGCCTCCGGGATGGCCAGCTCGCAACAGGCCTTCTGAGCGGGGGCCCGTCCTGCGCTCCGAGGCGATCCCATTCATCGCAATCTGAAGCAAGATCCGAACGGGGCCACAGCCAGCCCGGCACAGCCGGCTCGATCACGAGCTGGGTGCAGGTAGCGCAGTGAACGGTAACGTTGCCGTGGCCAATGCATCGCACGGCCCACGCCGTGGCGAGACCAGGCTCGGGCGTCTGCTTGTTCTCGATCTCGCTCTGTGCGGAGGGGGAACCGCTGCCCGCCACGCTCTGACTACCGGCGCAAGCACCGTCACTGCAAGCCGCAGGGAGCAGCGTGGGTTGGGCCGCTTCCCGCGCGGTCAAGGCCGCGCCCGCTGCCCGTCCCTGCCGCCACGGACGGCTTCGTGCGCGCGGGGCCGCTCCTGGCATGCACGGGATTCCAACCGGAGAGGATCACCTGTCGGGCTCCGCCAAGCCGCGCCCGCCTCCTGGCCGCGACCAGATCCCTCTCAGACCGCGCCAGCGCGTCACGAGCCACACCGGGATCCTCCGCGTAGCGAACCGCCATACTCGGCCCGCATGCGATGAGATCGAAATGCAACTTGCCAACTTCGAGTGAAACCTCGCTCGCGCCGCCCACGGGAAGCGGTCGCATCAACTGCACGGCCTTGTGGAAAGATTCCGCTATCAATCCACGAATTACGGCAGAAAACGCTTGACATCAATCACGGAAGGCTGCCAAGTTCATCAACGATGTTCTGATCATAGAAATCCTTTGAGTTCCTGTTCAAAAAACAGCATTCCTGTCTACTACTTCGCTGGAGATGGGAAAGCACGGATGAATAGACAAGCGCGTCTTGCGGCGAAAAGTCATGTTTCCTCTCATATCGCGTTGCGGCAGCCAAAACCGGCGCGTCAAGGGGTATCACGCAAGCGGCTTTCACTAGGCGTTCACGCACTTCGTCGAGACGCTTTGCTTCTTCATCAGCAACGCTGATCAGCAGTGCCGTTAAGTCGCCAAAATCGCGGAGTCGCTCCGAATAGATCGCAGTTCGAGCAATCTGGCGTATCTCGTCATCGAACTCTTTCTTAAGTCTCTTTCGCTGCTTCTGCCGTCTCAATAGCGTATCGTGAGGCTCGGCCAGGGAATAGCCCGGAATCACGAGTTGCACCCTCTTCGCCTCGCACAACCCTAGGATCGCTTTGCAGCTCTCGCATTGCTCCTGAAGCAATGCAAGCTCAAGGACGAAATTCGATTCAACGTAAACGTTCACAGCACCGCTTGATAATCGATCCGACCATCTTTGACAGCGGTGCGAAATCCAGACTTGACCAGCCAACTCTGACTGGGTCCAAGACCGTCCATTGTCTCTTCCGCCCGGGTGACATCACTCAACCATGCGGCAACAACTAGTTCGAATGCGTGGCCGCTGATCCGATCAGGATCCACACCGGCACTCTCGAAGTACGGTGCGAAGGTAGATTGCGTGTCCGCCTCATAGCTTGGAGGAATCGGAGAGGAGTCGGTTCCGGCGTCTTTCCACACATATAGGCGGCTTGGCGTTACAAGGAGAAAGAAATCGGCGTTGTAGGGCCTGCCATGGGCAAGAATATTTCGCCGTGTCTGGGCGGCCCATTCGGGGGACGTTCCGCGCTTGTTCTTGACCTCAGCAACGGCGGCCAACCGACCACTTCGGTCGTACAAAGCTAAGTCTGCCTGCGAGATCATCAATCCTCCGTGGCGATTGGTGCTAGCAGAGAGCGTGACCAATCCACTACAGAAGCCCAAATAAAGACTCCACCCAAGCGAGTGGCTTCATCTCAGACGTTCACTCCACGAGTTCTGAAGCTGGCCTCAGCGTACCAAACGATCCGCCACAACGCTCGCGGCAGAACTAGGCGGCGAGCGCCCCGTTACCAAGTATGTGTCGATATCGGGAGCTTGCGGAGCGCAGTTAACACTTAGCCCATCGGCGGGGGCACTCCGCTCGTCGTTGACTCGTGCGCCACAGGTGTCGCCGCCCGCCAGAAGCCTCGACCTGCGCTGGACGGAGCTGGCCGCTACCGGCGGGACGGGCCCGCAAGACTCCAGCGGCACCCCGCGCTGTGTGCGGGCACTCAGCTCAAGGTTGGACGTTGTCATGCTCCAAGCGGCTTATGTGGTACCTGTCTGCAGGAAATCGTATGCTGCACCTCCTGAGGCAGCAGGTGCAAGTCATGCAATATCATTGAGGCACAATGCGACCAACCATGAGTTCGTGGCACGGCTCAAGCCAGCCGTTTCCATTCCGGAATGCAATGACGCCCTCGGGATTGGCCTCACCCAATCGCCGCGAGGTTCGTTGGGACAGACCCTACAGCACCAGGAGTTCGCGGCGGTGGCTGGGCACTGCCATCAGGTCGAGGTTCCGTCGGTCCGGGGTCCTGCATTTCCTGGCCTTTGCAATTGGCCTGGCCTCAACGGTCGGATGCGCTCCGCAGGTGGATCTGGCCCCGCCCAACATCCTGATTCTCATGTCCGACAACCATTCATGGAATCACCTCGGATGCTACGGGGACGAGACGTTACAGACACCGAATATCGACAAAGTGGCGGAAGAGGGGGTGCGCTTCACGCATGCGTTTTGCCCGGCACCGTCATGCACTCCCGCTCGGGCAGCCATGTTGACGGGCCAAGATATCTGGCGGCTCGAAGAGGGTGCCAACCTTTGGGGAACGATGCCTAGTCGCTTCGCGGTGTACACAGACTTGCTCGAGGAAGCCGGCTATCTCGTCGGCTACGAAGGCAAGGGTTGGGGACCAGGCAACTACGAAGCTGGTGGATGGGCTCGAAATCCGGCTGGCCAGAGATACGGATCATTTGAGGAGTTCTACAACGAGCGCGAGCGTGGGCAGCCCTTTTGCTACTGGTTCAGCTCACGAGACCCGCATCGGCCATACCGCAACAACGGCGGCAAAGAGGCGGGCTTCGACCTAGACTCGATCTCGGTCCCGCCCTATCTGCCGGATGCTCCTTCCGTTCGCAGCGACATCGCAGACTACTACGCCGAGATCCAGCACTTCGACATGGAAGTCGGTGGACATCTGGCACTCCTATCCGAGTTCGGGGCGATCGACGACACGGTCGTCATCATCGCCAGCGATAACGGCTGGCAGATGCCTCGGGGGCTGGCGAACCTGTACGACGCGGGCACGCGACTGCCGCTGATCGTTTCGATGCCGGGACGGTTTCCGGGCGGTCGGGTGGTCGAGGACTTCGTCAGCCTGACTGATTTCGCGCCAACGATGCTCGACTTGGCCGGATTGGCCATTCCAGAGGACATGACCGCCAAAAGTCTCGTGCCGATCCTGGTGTCGGATCGGGCCGGACTCGTGGATCAGCAGCGCTCGTTTGTCGTGACCGCCCGAGAGAGGCACGCGTTTGTGAGACAGGGTGGTCCCGGGTACCCCGCCAGGGCGCTGCGGACACGTGACTACCTCTACATTCGAAACTATTTGCCGGACCTGTGGCCCGCTGGTGATCCGCCGCTTTACGGAGACGTGGACGCTCACATGCTGCAATTCCCCTCCCCGACGAAGATGTTTCTGCTGCAACGACCGGACGACCCAGAGTATCGATCGCTGTTCGACCTCGCGTTCTCAAAACGGCCCGAGGAGGAACTCTACGACCTAGCCGCCGATCCGCACCAGATGAACAATGTCGCTCAGGACCCGTCGCACGAATCGGCCAAAGCGGAGTTGGCGTCGCAATTGCAGCAGTACCTTCAACAAACGGAGGATCCGAGGGCAGTCGGGGGTGCCATGAAGTGGGAGAGGGCAAAATACTTCGCTGAGCGCGATCTGAGGCCCGAGCCGAGCCCGGAGGCGATCGAAGCGCTCGGTCTTGATGAGCGCTACAGCTATATCGACTAGTAGCTTTGTCGGGGTTCGGCCTCAGTTGCCGCCCCCGCGGCCACCTGGGCCACGGTCGCGACCGCGCATGGCGGACAGTTCGTCCCGCTCCAATAACCCGTCGCCATTGGCATCGAGCTGTTCAAAGCGCGGCTCGAATTCTGGCGGGACCTCTTCCATGCTGAGCTTACCGTCGCCATCGGTGTCCCGCCGCAGCAGACTGCCGATTCCCCCACCGCCAGGGAATCCGCCGCGCGCGGCACCGCCGCGTTGCATCATCGCTTCGATTTCCGAAGGGTCGGCATAGCCGTCTGCATTCCGGTCAATCCGGTCGAAGCGCAGCCGCATTTGCTCGGGAAGCTCCTCGGGGGCTAGCCGGTCATCTCCATCCAGGTCACCGGCCAAGAGTCGCTCGACAAAACCCTCCGAGCCACGAGCGCCACCCGGCCCGGCTGGATGGCCTCCTTGGCCGCGTCTCCCACCCGCGCCGGTGCCCCGCCCCGCCCCGGAGATACGGCTAGAATCCATCCTGCCCGACCTCACCCGCCCGGCGTCGCGGTCCAGATCCCAAGTGATCAAGTACTCCTGCGTGACTGGCCTGCACCACGTTTCCGTGCAGGCGAAGTAGCGGAACTTCATCCCTAACGGCTCTTGCGAATCGCCACGATTCACATGAACAAGGAACTCGCGCGGGTCTGCATCGGCGTCTTCCTCGACCTCCGGTCCTTGCAACTTCGCTGGAGTGATTGTTACGCCCTCGGGGGCGGACAGTTCCACGTCCATCGCCGGTGCCAAGTTGTTCCAATGCACGCCGTGAAGCGGGTCCAGCAAGAAGGCCAAATAGAGCTTCCCCTCGCCTGACCTGAGCAGTCCCTGATCGGCCTCGGCACGCAGCTTGGTATAGAACGGCTCGGTTGTCTTCGCAAGCTGAGGTTCTGACATCAGCGTGCGATAGGTCCCGGGCTTTTCGATCCGAGGAACCACACCGGTCGGAGCATGCTCCGGCACCGGCTTGATATTCATTTTCAGGTCCGAGACTTGGGTCGGGCTCTCGACCGGTCCGACGAATTCTGCCAGGTCCCTGCGCAACTGGTCGGGGTCGCTCCAATCGCGAGCCCGCAGGACACGCCCCTTGGGATCGAGAAGGTACTCGGAGTTCGGGCGGTCCCCGATGGCATGCTTCAAGTCATTCTCCATGGTGTCGGCAATCCAGGAGATCTCCGACCCCAGGGTGCGCTTGGCTTCCTCGATGTGCATCAGGCGCTCCTCGAGGGTCACCGGGTTGACGTAGCCGTTCAGTTCGGGATGTGCCAGCGCCTTGTAGAGGTAAACAAACCGGACACCCTTCGGCGAGTAATCGCGATAGACCGTCTCCAACCTGGGGACGTTACGAATGAAGGGCGGTCAAGTCAAACATCCGTTGACGAGAACCGTATACTGCCCCGTTAAGCTCTTGGTATTGAACGGCTTGCCGGTCGCATCGTATACGTACAGTTCCGGGAATGCATCTCCCGGTTCGAGCGGCATCCGCCTCTGCGACTGGGCGACCCCGGCTGTTGTCGAGACGGCGAATGCCAATGCCAGAGCAGCAAAGTGAAGACGATTCATTGCGCGAATGACCTCTCTTAGCAGTTAACACCACCCCGTGGGTCGGTATCGTGAAGAGCCGGTAAAACTTCGCGGTCACGCCGGCCGCTCGCCGCGGAGGTCCACGAAAGCCCTGCCAATCTGGATTTCGCAAGACAAACCGGACTCTGCCTGGCGTCGAGCAGTCGAGCAAGATTCATCTGGTTTGTCTACTCTCGTTGGTCCCACAAGGCGGGATTGATGCAATCCTTGGCAGTGCGCTGACTACACACCGACGAAACCCTGTCCGTATCACTCTCGGCAGGGGGCAGCTCAGAACCGAAACGTGTACTGCAACTTGGTCGCCAATCTCGAGTCCTGCTGCCGGAAGTCGTAAAAGCCCCCCAGTTCCTGTATCCATCCCTGGCCGAAGATGAAGAACACGTCATTACCTGGTTTCAGTGTCCAGCGCACGCGACTCTGCAGCCCGAGATTTCCTGACCGGTTGTCGAACTGGACCAGATTGGAGAACGACAAGAACGGCGAGACGGCGTAGTTTATTTGCGTGCTGAAGATCCTGGCAATGAAATTGCCCTCCGGTAGTTGCGCGAAGGTCTGGTTGGAATTGAGGCTGATCGAGAATTTCGGGGGAAGCTGGTACCTCAAGCCCGTCTGGACGGTCTTGGCAGTTCCCGACCAAAAATTCCCAAACGTTAAGCCGATGCTCCCCTGGAACTTGCGCTTCTGGGCCGAGGTGAAGAAGATCCGCATCGGCATGAAGCGGTACTCACCTGCGGGAAGCACGACACCGGGTGAAATCTCGAAAGGCTCGAACAAACGCTCGAAAGTGGGATTCAGATCAAACAAACTGTGGAGCGAGTCGCCAGATGTCAGGTGCCAGTCAACAAGTGTGAAGTAAAACTTCTCCGTTTCCACAAGTCCGTTGTCAAGTCGGGTAAATCGGGTGTAGAAGACGTCATGGAACATCTGCTGAATGCCCGACGATGGCTTGAGCCGCGGATTGAAGCTGGCTCCCACCCTCAGCATCCGAACGTTCCTGCGCTGCACAAAGCCGAGTTCCGGATCGAAATTCTCCTGAATCTCGCGCCACATTATCTGCCCTTGGAACTTGTCGTTGGCATAGTGGGCCCCGAACCCGTAGGAAGCATTCTTGTCGCTGATTCCTTCCTTGTTGCTCTTGAGGCCCCAAGCGTTGAAGACCATGTTCCGGTTTGTGCCCAAGAAGTTGGAAGTGGCGAGGCGCATGTCAACGCCCATGGTGCTGCTGATCGAAGAACTGACCGGAGCGTCGAAGGCGCCGCCCGAGGACTGTCTCGCAGGGTCGCCGCCCGTGAAGATCGCGCCAACGTAGGACTGCTCGAGAAAATTCTGCCTGAAGCGGCCGACAAACAAGTTGTTGGCATCAACGCCCGGCACCTCACGAGTCCGCACGTTGAGCACGCCGATCTCGGTGCGAGCGGCCTTGCCGGTTAGCTTGACCCCATAGTCGATCGGCACCTCCTGTCCGCGAAGCAAGCCGATCCTGCGGCTGAAGAACGGGAATATCTCAGCGCCGGTGTTGGGAATGCCCCCGGGCTGGTCGATGCCCGTCGTAGCGAAGTTGAAGACGCCGGCGTCTTGCAGGAAGAACGACCGCTTCTCGGGAAAGAAGATGGAGAACCGAGTCAGGTTGATCTGGCGCGCATCCACTTCGGTCTCGCCGAAGTCGGTGTTGACTGTGGTTGACAGGCGCAGGCTCGGAGTGAGGTTGTAGAACAGGTCGAGACCGGGCTTTCCGCGGACGACATCGTTTCCCGTAACCCCTTCGTGCAGCCAGCGCTGCGCAATGAATGGGCGGACATCAAGGCCGACACCTTGCTCGAGGCCTTCGAGGTTCGTGATTTCCCCTGCTTCGGAAACCTGGAAGAATTGCGTCTGAAAGCGGGCCCCGGTCCATCGGACCTCCTCCAGCTTTCGCTGGATGATGCGACTGATGTTGAATCCCCAGACCGTTTCGCCGGAAGGGAAACTCAGGCTCTTGAACGGAATGGAGAACTCAGCGCTCCAGCCCTCGTCCGATCGCTCTGTTCTCACAATCCAGATAGCGTCCCAGTCGTCGTTGGTTTCTCCGTTCGCGAAGATCAGGCCATCGACAAGGGCACCATTCGGATTTGTGGAAAAGTGGAACGCGTTACTTTGGTCACGGAAAGTATCGAGAATAATGCTCAGGCGGTCGTCCGGATTGAGCATGGCGTCACGGGCCATCTGCGAGGCGTTCACCCGGTCGGGCTCGGAGTCGTAGCACATGACACCGATATAGAGGTTGTCCTTGTCGTAGAGCAGCGTGACTTCGGTTCGCTCCGTCGGTCTCGCCCCAGCCTGTGGGATCCGCTGAACCAGCTCACCGATCTTCGGCGACCGGCGCCACGGCGTCTCGTCGAGAGAGCCGTCAATGACGATCGGACTGTTGATCAACGTGACGACGGCCGATCGAACCGGCGCTGTCGTCCCGGGCTGCTGCGGGGCGGCAAGACACCAAGTCGGTGCAATCACCAGTAGGCATGCCCAGATCGAAACATGCGGGAGGACGGTCTTGCAGCTCCGTCGAGGGCGGGTATGCGACACGCTACGGTTCCAAACCTAGATTCCTTTGAAGCAAACCACGCCGAATTATCCTAGTTTATTGCCTCCTGCGCAGAATCAGTGGGTGAGGATCGGGTCTTGCGTCCTGGGGTAGTGTAGTTTGATCCGGGTACCGAGGGCTTCCGCCGAGGTGGGCGGGGAGTTCCCGTCTGGAGAAAGGAGGAGACAACAGGTGCAGTTGCGCACGATTCTGAACCGGGTGTACAAGCTGCCGGGGTTCGTGTACGGGAAGATCCGGCTGGTGGAGCGCGAGGGCGGGCCGGCCGAGGTGGAGGTAGAGGTCTTGCCGCGGGCCAACGGCAGGGCGCGCTGCTCGGGTTGCGGCGAGCCGGGGCCCTGCTACGACCGGCGCGAGCGGCGGCGGTACCAGTTCGTGCCGGTGCTGGGGTTGCCGACGTACTTGATCTACGAGATGCGGCGGGTGGACTGCCGGCGCTGCGGGCAGGTGAAGGTGGAGCGGGTGCCGTGGGCGGAGGGCAAGCAGCGCTCGACGAAGGCGTTGAGGTGGTTTCTGGCGAGTTGGGCGAAGCGGCTGTCGTGGCAGGAGACGGCGCAGGTGTTCGGGGTGTCGTGGGAGCGGGTCTGGCGAGCGGTGGGGATGGCCGTGGAGTGGGGCCGGGAGCGGGTGCAGCTGGAGGGGGTGGCGACGATCGGGGTGGATGAGATCGCGTGGCAGAAGGGCCATAAGTACTTGACGTTGGTGTATCAGCTGGATGCGGGCCGGCGGCGGCTGCTGTGGGTGGGGCGGGCGCGGAAGATCGAGACGCTGGCAGGGTTTTTCGACTGGTTCGGGGAGGCGCGGTCAGGGCGGCTGCGGGTGGTGTGCTCGGACATGTGGAAGGCGTACCTGCGGGTTGTAGCGGAGCGGGCGCCGGCGGCGGTGCACGTGCTGGACCGCTTCCACATCGTGCAGAAGCTGGGCAAGGCGATCGACGCGGTGCGGGCGGCGGCGGCGAAGCAGCTGAAGGCGCAGGGGGAGGAGCCGGTGCTGAAGAACACGCGCTGGCTGTTGCTGAAGCGCAAGGAGAACCTGAGCGAGAAGCAGGAGCCGAAGCTGGCGGAGCTGGTGAAGCTGAACTTGCGGACGGTGCGGGCGTACCTGCTGAAGGAGGATTTCCAGCAGTTCTGGGAGTGTCGCTCGCCGCCGGCGGCGCGGCGGTTCCTGGTGCGCTGGTGCCGGCGGGCGATGCGCTCGCGGCTGGAGCCGATGAAGAAGGTCGCGAAGACGCTGAGGCGGCATCGGCCGCTGGTCTTGAACTGGTTCCGGACCGGGAGGAGCTATTCTTCGGGTGCGGTGGAGAGCATGAACCTCAAAGCCAAGCTGGCTATGAGAAAAGCGTACGGGTTCAGATCCTACAGGTCTTACGAACTCGCTTTATATCATTCACTTGGAAATCTACCGGAGCACAGCCTTGCCCACCGATTTTGCTGAGGAGCCAGTTTATTGGATCGGAGGATGGATCGGCGCGTCGAGATTCTTGACCTGACTCCTGCCCGGCACCGGCATCCGACCTGGGCACGGCAAGACACTGCCGCTGACCAGACTGACTGAGCGTGGTCTGAAGCCATTCTGGCACACGGCGTTCGGAGATTCCGGCATGTTGGCGGAACCGCCTGCAACGACGGGCGGGAGTCCGTCAATTCGGTGGGAATGGTGGTCGTGGTTCCAGCCCATGCTTGACAGTGCTGTCGGTTGTCTTACTCGATCAGAAACGATCGTTTGCGCCACGGCGCTAACCGGCCGTGGTGCCCCGAGATTTTCTGCCCTCCTGCCCCCAGGGCAGCCCCCGACGGCTAGCCTCGTACCCGAGGCGCAGGAGCTAGCAAGCAGCCTTCAATGCTCCATTGCCAGTCAATTCATAGCCGAGGCGGTGGAGGGGCAAGGCAGGACAGCCAAGGCGGAGCGGTCAAGAGCCCACATGCACGGCAGCGGCGAGTCGCGGCGAGTGTACTTGCGAGGGCACGAGAACATCCGCAAGCGGCTGCTGATCCCGCCTGCGGGAACTGGAGCGGCTTCGGAAAAGCGGTCGGAACCCCGCTTCCGGCAACCCCAACTCGGAATCCTCTCGGACCGGTCGGCCCGCACACTGTTGCCTTGCATAGGCGTCCACCAAGTTCCGATCAAACGCCTCAAGACCTACGCCTGGCGAGAAGTTCGGCGTCGTTCGAAAGACGCCAGCCAGATGAGTTCCGCTTCCGCTCGGAGCTCGATCTGGGCTCAGTATCCAAGCGATTGCCAAGTCTTAACATCCGCCCAGGTCCAGCCGATCCAGCGCGCGGTCAATGAACGATGACGCGCCTGCCATCGTAGAGTTGGCCGATGCCCTTGGCCTTCAACCGGACCTCGACCTGACGGGCAACGGGTTCGTCGCCCTTTCGGCTCGGATAGTAGCCTGCGAGGTACTCGTTTTGAGCTACTTTGGCGATGGATTTCAGGTAGGCGCGCACCGTCATATTCTGGTGGTGTTTCCAGTCGGAACGATGACCGCTGGTCCGCTCCGAAGCATCTAGTCCCATTTGTTTTTCTTCTCGGCTCAATTCCATTCCTAAGGGGCAGCATTCGTGAAGAGGTGCCGTTCTTTGCTTCTGATTCCGGTTGCCAAATTGCTTCCGGGGTGCTCCCTTGGCGCCAGGTCCTTGATGACCTAGCAACAAAGGGGTAGCCCGGAGAGAAGCAACTCGCCCTCCCATAGTGCTGGGTGCTTGATGACTTAGCCATACGTCATAGACGGGGATCTCGAAGTCCAGTGCCGAGTGTGGGATCGCGCCGGAGTTCCTGGCGTTGAGGTCGCCCGACAACAAGACCAGCTTTCTGGATGCGTTTCCAACTCGGCTCGCCGCGTCACGCGCGGTTGCAACGAGCGCATCGAGAACGGGGATGTGGCCATCCCCGGAAGAGTACGCCATCTCAAGCGCAATCTGCACTTTGGCGATGTCTCGAGTTGGTCCGGTAATGCGTTTGAGATTGTCCCCGAACCCATAGACCGAAATCGAGACATTGTCCTGGATCCCCTCAAAGAAACTGTTGCGAATCTTTCGAATGTCGAGCAAATCAATTCTCACCGTGTGTCTGACGTCGACGAGCAAGATGATCTCGATGGGTACGGTTCGCCCTCTGGCCGGATCTCGGCGTCCGACAGGGCCATCCACAAACGCGAGGTCTTGCACCACCCCGTCCTCGACCAGTTCGAACGCTTGCTCGCCGAGTCCAACGACGGACTTCCTGTTCTTGTACACATGCAGCGGAACCACCACGAGACTCGATTCGGCTGCGAGGATCGCGCCCGAATCTTCGACCGCGCTTTCGGGTGATTGCCCGATGAGCGGCGCCGTTGCAGGTAGCACTCCCAAAACGACCAGAACACCCACAAACAGGTAGAGATAAGCCGTAGATCTCAAGGGGCGCAAGGGAGATGCCAAGGTGTGCGCCGCCAGTGCGGTGATTGACTGCCGGCGCGACCTCACGGGCGACCATTCCCTTCCTGATCCCCGAGCTCGCCAGCGCGCTTCTTCGGCATCGTCAAATAAGGTTCAACTCCCTTCTTCTTGGCATCTTCCGCAGGATCCGTCGGTTCGAGAGTAGGTCCTCCTCGGCCCTCGCTGAGCCGATTCGACCGAGAATCGAGACCGCCGAGCCCTCGCGAAGCGTCATGGGCAGCCTGCCGGGAACCAGATTCTGCTTGGTTATTGCCCACGGTTCGCTGCCGGCTGCCTCATTGGCGCGACCATCGTCGGCGTGGTGAAAGATGGGTTGACCGGTCGAGTCATAACCCGAAGGTGTTTCCTTAAGAACGCGTCGGCATCCTTGTTTGCTATCAGGGCCTGTGCCGGGTCTCGACCTTGCCCCCAGTAGAATCCGTGGGGCTCGCCAGGATATAGCTTCACAGTGACCGGCTTGCCGAGCGCTTCCATCTCGGGAATGAAGACTCCGAGGTTGAACCTCTTCAATGCATGCTGGTCCCCGTGCAGGATCAGCGTGGGCGTAGTAAGTCCGGCGAGCTTCCGGCGCGTGATCTCTCGAATTTTCTCCGTATAGAGGGCCTTCGCACCCTGGTTCATCACATCCCAGCGCCGGTCTCTGGTCGGCTTGCCGTCGTCGTCGAGAATCACGTGATCTCGCGTGAACATTTCCATGTAGATGATCGTTGCCGGCTCGCCGGCGACGATCGCCGCGAGTTCATCGCTGACACTAGCCACTTCAAGCGCCAGCGTGCCTCCGCCGCTGCCTCCATAGAGCGCAACGCTCTCCGCGTCCACGAACGGCACTTCGCGGACAGCTCGGACGAGCGCGAGCGTGTCATCCACCACGCCTCGGTCCTGTGGGTCGTGACGGATGGCCCGCCTCGTCGCCGTAACGGTCACGTAGCCCCAGGCCAAGAACCGCGCTTGTGCCGGCAGTTGTACGGCGTTCTGGCGCAGATTCGCCATCGAACTCTGCCCGAGCCCGCCGTGCAGGAAGACGATCGCCGGGAAGGGCCCCAAGCCCGGCGGTTTGCGGATCGCCCCGTATGCGGTCTCGGTCAACCGAATCTCCATAACCGGGATTCGATCTTCGGAAATGAGCGGAAACGAAACCTCGGCAGCGCCGGCATAGCAACCAAGCGCCAACGCAAGAGCGGCAAGCTTCATAGGCATCAACACATCCCCTCCCAGATTGGTGAGTATTGTAGCCCGCTCAATGATCGTCTAAAAGCGAAAAACCAGCAGGAGTTGGGGGATGACCTCGTCGGCGTCCTCGAAACCGAACTTGTTGACCCAAGCATGGAGTTCGATTCCGGCAAAGAAGCGCCCTGGTTGCCGGGCAAGTAATTTGCCAATGTCAAGTCGCAACTGGGGCTGCAGCAACACCCAATATGGGGCGCGGGTACCCAGTTCAGTGCTCCTGGAGCCCCGCCAGCTGCCAGCCCCTGGTTCTTGTCCACCATGTACAGATAGTCGAGGTTTGCGAAGGAAAAGCCAGGGAGGTCGAGTTGGAACCGGAAACCGGGAGTGATCTTGACGAACTTGGACTGCGCCCCCCAGTTCAGACCGCCTAGCGGTCCGATGTCCCTGATCGGTCCCCATGAGATGTCCCGTCCGGTGACCGCGCTAAGGCTCAAGTAGGGATACCACTCGAGGTAGATGTCCCGATTCGCGGCCGACCCATCACAACACGTCATGTCTACAAAGAAGAAGTTCTCGCCGTACTTCCAGCCGCTCGCGTGCTGAAGTGTCAGGATTTGCTGAAACCCACTGGGGCTTACCGCGTGATGGCGCAGGGCATTTCCACCTTGGTAGTGCAGTTCGGTGACGCTCCAGTCCTGGGCCCTACCGGTTCCATTCGTCGCCAGGAGCGACATGACAGTCAGCAAGAACGAGATTGCTTTCGCGAGGGGAACGCCGCGATGCTCACCACAAACTCCGCGCATCCCGCCAACCACTAAGCGGTCATCCTAACAGCTTGAAATCTGTGTCACATGGGAGTCCAACCGGGATCGCCCCTCTCCGATCGGGTGTCGGCCTCCGGCCCTCTCTCGTCAGCCTTAGAGTTGGCTCCGCCTGAGTGCCGGTCTTAGAGTGCTGCCGTTTTTGACACTCTCCCGATCGCTTGCCATCATGAGCTACGGTGGCCCCAGCAGGGATCGGGCGCAAGCCAGAGCGGAGGCAGTGTGCAAGGCCGCCTGCCATGCGGGGGCTGATGCTGGAAATGACGAACCCGAAGTTCGGATTGGGTGCTTGCGGTGTCGCTGCGGCGGTCGTCATTGGCAGCTGTGCGCAGGTACCCCCCACGCGTCTCGAAGTCTTCCCGGCGCACTCGCAATTGCGGATTGGTGAACAGATCCGCTACTCGGTCTTCCAACACCTGGATGGAGCGCCAAGCCAGGTCGAGGAGTATCGGCTCGTGCCCGAGGATCCGGCGATCGTCCGCGTGGTCAACACCTGGTGGCTGGAAGCAGTGTCGCCCGGGCGAACCGACGTGCTCGTACGTAGCGACGGTGGCGAACGAGTGCTGTCGATCGATGTCAAGCCGGAGGCGAGGCCGCCTATGCCCGCCACGCATCACACGGAGGTCGACCGTGTCGCCGGCAAGGAACTGCTCTTCGTCGGCCACGCCAATATGGACGGATTCGACCACACCGCGGTCGCCAAACCCGGAATCGACCGCCTTGTGGGCGAGTTCAAGAAGCGTGGGCACCCGGTCGTCTATTTCGTCAGTCTCGACTATCCGTACTGGTACACCGAGGATCGCGAGCCCGATCTGGCGATCGTGAGCGAGGGGCAGGAGCACGAGATGGTGGTCGACGCCGAGCGCGTCGTTTTCAGTGGGGGCGATTTCATGACCTGCCTTCTACGGAACACTCAGATGACGCTGCACGGCATGCTCCGAGCGGGGGGGCGCGACCGCATCCGTTACGTGTTTCCAGCCGATGCAATCTGGGCCGTCGAGAGGCTCACGCCAGACCGCTTTCGCCCCTACCCTGCCCCCATGGCACTTCTCAGTCGCCTCATGTCGGAGCGGTCATCCGACGGGGATCGATACGAGCAGTTGGTGGTTCCGTTTCTCGATGAGCTTCTGGACGACTTCCCGGTGATTGGCTATCCGGCTGTTGCGCCGGAGCCGCCGCTCAGGGAACTCGTTGACGGCTGGACCATGGAGGTCGCGATCGACAACGCCTTCGTTCAGCGCTACCGGTCAGGCAACCCCGACAAAGTCATTCACTTCGCCTTCCTGTCGGACTCGGCGAACTGACCCAGCTTCGCCTGTCGCAACTGGCCAGTTGGAAAGCGCTGCGCAAGCGGCTGGCAGGGGAGCAGCGGGTAACGGCGGCGTTTCGCCGGGAAGACGGGAGCAGCCTGCACGCGTGCAAGGCGACGCGCCCGGCATCGGCGGGTCACCCGGAGGCATCTACAATCCAATCACCTAGCCGCTTCGATCTACAAGACTCACGGAATGTAGTGCCAGACGCCAGATTCTTGACGCGCAACCCGTTTGGACTGAGTAAGTTGCAGAATAGCGTGCTAAAGATGGGCCAGAATCCAGACAAGACCACGCGGGGAATCTGACGGCTTGGCGTAGGTAGCGACCGATCGTCAATAGTCCGCGCCAGTCAGGCTACGCTCAACCGATCGCTGCCATTGCTCCAACTCTTGCAGCATTGACATCACTCGGTCTGGCTGATCGGCCGCAAGATCGCGGCGCTCGCGCGGGTCTGCCAGCAGATCATAAAGCTCCGGATCCTCGTTGCCGACCCGAACCAACTTGTAACGCCGCTCCGTCCAGGCCGCCACTCCACCGAAATCTTTTGTCCTTGCGAAAGGATGCTTGAAATTCACGAAGTCGATCCCAGGATTTCGAACGGTCGGCGTCGTCCCTCGCGTCAGTTCGGGGTCCATCCACCGCTCGTTCCCTGCTTCGGGTCCCCGGTTGTAACGCCAGAACCCGATTGGGCCAGGCCTCTCGGTCACGCCCTGCCCTTCAATCAGCGGGGAGAGATCAACGCTGTCAGATGGCCGGCCGGGATCCGGATGTTCCAGGTCCAACAGTGCCAGCAGCGTGGCGAGAACATCCGTAGTGACGGCTCGGATCGAAGTGGAGCGGGGGGTTTGGATCACCGCGGGCCATTCGATGATGGAAGGCACCCGCAAGCCGCCTTCGTACAGCGATCCCTTGTGACCGCGCCAGCCGCCGTTGAAGAGCCCGCCGCGCTGGTCCTGCGGAATGCCCTCGACTGTGACCCCGTTGTCCGACATGTACCAAAGCAGCGTGTCTTCGGCTTCTCCCATGGTCTGCAGGACCTGCCGAAATCGGCCCAGAGCTCGGTCCATGGCCGTGATCTCGGCGAACCGGTTCCCAAGATCACGTCCGGGGACATCGTCATAAAGTGCGGCGTCTGCGGGCAGCGCTTGGTAAGGGCTATGGGGAGAGCCGAACCAGAGCGTAACGAAGAATGGGGCATCGCCCTCACCTCGGACTCTTTCAAGAAACGAGATTGCAGCATCGACACAGATCTCCGAACTCTCGCCTTGGATAATCTCCGGGTCGGCGCCGTTTCGGCTCAGCGGGGGGTCGAGTTCGAAGAAGTTGTCGTGCGCGAGATACTCCTCGTAGCCCATCCGGGCAGGATTGGTCGGGGAGGCAGCCTTGACAGCGCCAACATGCCACTTACCGAAGTGACCGGTCCGGTAACCAGCGTCCGTGAGGATCTGGGCTACGGTAATCTCCTCGGGGCGGGTCGTGTGGTTCGGGGAGAAGACACCCGACCGGTTGGGATGACGACCCGTGAGGATTGAAGTCCGGGTTGGCGAGCAGTTGGGGGCAGCAGCGTAGAAGCGGTCGAAGCGCAAGCCGGACGCTGACATCTCGTCGAGCACCGGGGTTTGCAAGTACGGGTGCCGGTTATAGCCGGTTTCGCCCCACCCCTGGTCGTCAGCTAGAACGAGTACGATGTTGGGCCGCGCGGCCGCGAGCGGCATCGCAAGGGCCAGAGCTAACAGCATGCGCATAACGTCTTCGCTCTCCTGCCTTTGGTCGAATCGGTCTATGCGCGAGCCGGGACTGGCTTGCGCACCACGGAGGCCGAGTAGAAGAAGATCACGACGAAACAGATCAGCGGAACGAAGTACGAGTATCCGATGCTGCCGGTTAGATCGGAAACCTGTCCCTGGACCGCGGTGAGGACGGCCCCGCCCAGAATCGCCATGATCAGCCCCGAGCCGCCGATCTTGGTGTCAGCGCCAAGGCCACGCACTGCCAAGCCATAGATGGTCGGAAACATGAGCGACATGCAGGCCGAGGTAGCAACCAGCGCAATGACGCCAATGAGTCCCCCAACCAAAGCGACCAGCAGGCAGCAAACGACTGCTGCCAGGGCCAGGCTGGCAAGAATCTTTCGAGGCGAAACAAACTGCATGAGTCCGGTACAAGCGAACCGCGACCCAGCGAACAGTACTAACGCCGCAATGTAATAGGTCGACGACTGCTCCTCGTTTAGGTCCAGTTCCAGCATCACGTAGCGGATCGTAAACGACCAGACGCCAATCTGGGCACCGACATAGAAGAACTGTGCCACCACGCCCCACACGTATTGCCTGTTCCTGAGCAATCGGCTGGCAACTGAACCGCGTTCCCGCGCCTTCCCTGAGGCAGCTTCCGATACCCTTGGCATTTTCGCGAGGGCAATGAGAATCCAGATCACGATCAAGATGACCGAGACCGTGACGTACGGCCCCATCACAGCTGCCAGTTCACCGGCCTGCACCGATCGCAAGTCTTCGGCCGCCATGGCAGCGCGCTCATCGGCGGACAGCTGCCTGAGTTCGGAAAGGATGAAGAACTTGCTGATGACGACGCCGAGGATCGAGCCGATCGGATTGAACGACTGGGAGAGATTGAGCCTCTGGGTGCCGGTTTCTTCGGGCCCTAGTTGAACGATGTAGGGGTTCGCCGAGGTTTCGAGAATCGACAGTCCGCCGGCGAGAATGTAGAGCGCTGCCAGGAAATGCCAGTACTCCATCGTCCTGCTGGCTGGATAGAACAGCAGGCCGCCGGCAATGAACAAGGCGAGGCCAAGCAGGACGCCCTCCTTGTACGAGCGCCACCTAATGAAAAGCGCCGCGGGCAGGGCGAAACAGAAGTAGGATCCGTAGAACGCGATTTGGATCAGCGAGGTCTGGAAGTCCGACATGCTCTGGATGCGCTTGAACGCCGCCAGCAGCGTGTCCGTCATGTTGTTCGCGAGGCCCCACCATGCGAAACAGCTGGTCAGCAGGAGAAACGGCCAAAGGATGCCGGGTGGAACGAGGCGGGGCTTCGCGGGTCCTTGCGATGTTGCAGATTGATTCACGTTCACTGATTCACCAAGTGCACGGTGCCCGCAAGAGACTGTCTCCAGGGCTGACCGCTTCAGATCGGACTATTACGAAGTCCGTAGCAATCTATCGAATGATAGCGCCGAGCCGCCCCCCGTCGCCTCGCAGCGTGGAACTACCAGCCGCCGCCATCCCGTTACCCGACTAGCGAGAAGGCCCTGCGCATCGCGTCGGCGGTTGTTCGGCTAGCTTGATCGTCGTCCATAGCGTCCAACATCTGGTTGAATGGCTCGGCACGAATCGGACCGTCGTATCCGATCTTGACCAGCGCGTCCAGAAATTCCTTGGCGTCGATCATGCCAGTTGCCATGGGCAGTTCACGGCGGTTGTCGTACTGCTCGTCGCGCTCAATGCCGCTGGGGGCGTCGTTGAGGTCGGCAGACACGACGTCGCTGTTCTCCAGCTGGAGGATGTCGTCCGCAGTTTCGCCGGCCGTCCACCAATGCCAGCTGTCGATGACAACGCCGATGTTGGGCTGACCCGTCTCGGCGATGAGTTGCCGGCACTCTGCCATCGAATGCACGAAGGCGTGGCGGCGCCTGGTCCAAAGTCGCTTGGTGCCCAAGTACTCAAGGCCGAGTCGCAAACCTTCGTCAGCCAGCACTGCTCCGACCTTTTGAAGGCGGCCGACGTGGACCTTGAAATTGTCCAGATAGTTGAGGTCCTCGCTATACGACGAAATCGCAGTCCCGACTCGATCGACTCCGGCTTGCCGCAAGGCCTTGGCTTCCGCAGGTAGTTCGGCGAGACCGCTTGCGAAGGCAGCCTCGTCAACGCGGAGGCTCACAGAGAGGCTCGCGGCGGCCCACTTGAGACCGGCCGCTTCAAGTGCATCGACGTACGCTGCAGAACCCTCGTTCAGCAGTTGCTTGCCGAAAGGCTGGACAGACTCGAATCCGTACTTCGAGGCGAGCTCGATCGAGCGACCCTGGTCCGCCTTGATGCCAATGCTTCCCGGTACGAAGGCGATCGTGAATTTCCTTTGTGCCGCCTGGGAGGTGCAAGCCGCGGCGGCAGCGAAGCCGCTGGACAGGAATGCGCGTCTGCTCCAAGCCATGGCCGTGCCACTGTACCAGATCAACGACTGGATTCGCGGGAGTGTTTCATGACAGTGCCATCGCCCCACGCTGATTCGGGAGACTTGATCGTGCTGGCGTAGATTGATCTCCGTCAGGTCTACTGTCCGCCTTACGTTTGAGTCGGCGGAATCCGTTGCGGTGAAGGTCCATTCCCAGCGGCTCCATGGCTGCTACTGCTCGACTCTCCCCGATCGACCCGCAACCGCCCATGACCACCCCTGGCAGCCTGACGCCAAGATTTCGAATTCGCATTCTCTCTACCTCCCCACGACAGGGTGCCGGTGACGCCCAAGGAGTCCCCAGTGAGTCAGCGACACAAGTCCAATGGTTTCTCCCGGCACACGGTCCAATTCACAACCTGTTCCGACTTGCACGCCATCATCTCAAAGCGATCCATCATCGACTCCTCAGAGCGCAGGCATTCGCAACTTGGAAAACGGTTCCGTGTGTTTGCTAACCGAAAAAGCATCTGACCACCTGGAGGAAAGACCGCCTTCGAGTCTGTTAACTTGACAGTGTCTGCGCAAGTCGGGTAGCCCGGGGGAATCTCACCCCCAGGCCCCCTCGGAACCGGACGTGCGCATCTCTACGCATCCGGCTCTTCTCAACCAGCCCCGCCCGCTTCCGCGGACCCGGTGCCTGACCCGGCAGGGTCCTCCCGGTTTCCCGGTTGCCCCACCGGGCCATGCCGGTTGAGGTGGCCCCTTCGCTCCAGTCCCATTACAGGACCTTGCTCACTAATACGGGCCACTCCGCCCCCGTGCGCTGCATCGGTACTCTCCCACTCACGGTTCTGCCGCTTGCGGTTCTCCCTTCTCATCAGCACGACAGGTTCCCAAGTTCCACACAAGAGCTTTCGTGTTCGATGTCAAGGGATATTTCGGGGATTGCCAGAAAGAATCTAGCTTGCGTGTTCTGTACGGCTCGGATGTTCGGTCTTCGGTTACGCCTCGGGCCGCTGGGCGGAGGGCCGGTCGGGAGCGATCCAGTATTCAGGCCTTGGCCGGGACCTGCGGTTGCCAGAGGCGGTCGTCGCGAAGCAAGGCGTTGGCGAGCACGACGAGCTTGCGGATGACGGCGGTTATTGCGACCTTATGGGGCTTGCCGCGGTCGGCCAGCCGCTGGTAGACGGCGCGCATGTCGGGGTTGCAACGGCGGGCGGCGATGGCGGCCATGTAGAGCACCTTGCGCGGTCGGCGCCCGCCTCGGATGTGGCGAGCGCCGTGGGATGCGCCGCTGTCGCTGGCGAACGGCGCCGTGCCGGCCAGGGCCGCGGCCTGCTTGGGGCCGATGCTGCCGAGTTCGGGCAAGTCGGCGCAAAGCACAGCCGCGGAGACGGGGCCGATACCCGCGACGGACCGCAGGATCGCGGCGCGGCGAGCCAGGGCTTCGTCGGCTTCGAGGGCCTTGGCAATGGCCTGGTCGAGCACACCGATCTCGCGGTCGGTAGCCTCGTTGAGGCGGCCGAGCGCGGCCGCCGCGGGTCCGGGATCGAATTCGGCGATGCGTTTGCGACGGTTTGTCCGGTCCTCGACACAGGCGGCTCGGGCCGACAGCAAGTCCTTCAGCTGCTGGAGATTGCGTTCCAATGGAAGCGCCCGGCGCCGGCCCGGCAGGCGCCCGAAGAGGGCCAGCATGGCGGCATCGATGCGATCGGTCTTGGCGAGCCGACCCATGCTGCGCGCAAACTGCCGGGCTTGGAGCGGGTCGGCCAGGACAATCTCCAGGCCGGCCTCGTCGAGGCAGCGCTGCAGGGCCCGATGGTAGCGTCCCGTTGGCTCGAGCACTACGCGCCGCACGCCCAGCCCGCGCAGCCAGTCGCGCGCCGCGCGCCAGCCGTCGGCAGCGTTGGGAAAGCTGCGGGTGGCAGCGCCCGGCTCGACCTGCATGTCGAGCTGGGCCTTGCTGACATCCACGCCAGCGACGAGGTCCGTCGCAGCGAGTTCCATGTCATTCATGATTCGAGTTCCTCCGGAATGCAGTACAGTCAATGCGAGCCATCCCCCGGCCTTGGCTTCTCGTCAATCCGGGCCTCGCGCCCAACCTTTCGTCCAGGCCTCGGGGGGATGGTTGCGGCGGGCCGACCAAGCTCATTTCCGATTCCTCGAATCCAGCCCGAAACGGTCCGACCCGCCGCCCGACCCGGGGGTCTGCAGGCCCCCGGGTCGGCCCTCGCCCCCCGCTAAGCCGCAGGGGGTGCGGATGGCTCCCCGGCCATCCAACGGAGCTGGACGCCGGGCTTCGCAACCCAGTCCAGAGTAGTCAAAGACTAGGTCCACGGCGCACCCTGACCAACATAGAAGCCCGGATTGCGTTCTCGCCGCCTTTATGCCGGATGCCGACCGGGCAGTAAACAGGTTGCCCCCGGCCTTGTCCCGGGGAAGAGACCTCGCCCCGGTTTCGACATCATCTAAAGAACTTTTTCGACACGTCATCAGCGGTTCACTTACGTTCGACTCCGCAATCCTTACCTGACCGGGTCATCGCCCGGCCTTTTCCCACCTGCTTACCACCACGCGTCATCTAAAGAACTTTTTCGACACGTCATCAGCGGTTCACTTACGTTCGACTCCGCAATCCTTACCTGACCGGGTCATCGCCCGGCCTTTTCCCACCTGCTTACCACCACGCGTCTTAAACGCAGCAGCGGTGGGCGGTTTGAAGCCTCCGCCTGCACGGCGGCTCCGAGGGACCTACCCTCATCTCTCGTGCAGCACGGCTGCCCGGAGGGCGGTGCCCTCCGCGCCGCCTTCGTGGCGCACGGCCTCCTCGAAGGTTCCGGTCGAGCCGCCCTTGAGGTACATCCAGGGCGGGAGCGGACCCAGCGAGCACGTCCGGAGACTAGGCGGATGCTCGGTCGACAGCGACCACGCAATTGCACCGTTGTTCTACAAGCAAGATGGAGATGCCAGTGGAGGATTCAGGATCCACACGCCGCGTCATAGTTGTCAGCGCTGAGCAACGCTACTCAAGTCGGAGACTCAGGCCAGGGTCCGCCGAGGTCGCCTGATGAGCTGGAAGGTAGCTCGCTAGGAGGCAGAGCGACAAGAACAGAAGTGCCGATCCCGACAACAACCGGATATCGGCTAGGTTGGCGCCATAGAGGAGGCTTGGCACGACCGAGCTCAGGGGGCAATGGCAAACACGCCTGAAGACATCGCGCTCCTGCTGGCTGCTGGCTCGGATCCGAAGGCGAGGGCCAAGTACGGCTGAACGCCTTCGCGTTTCGCCTCGGCGTTCGGCACACCCGAGACCATAGCCAAGCTTCTCGAAGCGGGTGCGTTAGTGACAGTCAGTGACGGGCGGGGCTGGCAAGCCTTGCATTGGGCTGCAAAACAGGGTTCACCGGAGAACAGAGCGGCACTCCTGGATGCAGACGCGAACCCGGCAATCGAGCATGAAGGGGGCAAATCGCCGCGGGATATCGCGAAAGGCCGGGAAGAACTGCAGGCCACGGACGCCTACCGGGGAATTGAACCCAGACAAACCCATCCCGCCGATAGATCGCTAGCCAGCTTGGCACCGAGGCTCGTCGATAAGCTGGGGGCTGGCCGCGCGAAGATCCTGCTGTTCGCAGAGCGCGTTTGAAGTCGCCAGATTGACGACGGTCAGTTGCTATTTCGGCAGCGCTTCTCTCGATTTCACCGGCTCGCTCGACACCCTATCTTGCAGGCCGAAGCACCCGACCGTTTCGAGAGCCGCCCTGGTCCGGCCGTCGCTGACGTCCGAGACGACCCAGCGGCTGCAGATTGACCTTCGGCAAGTGACTAGCCAGACGACTCTTGAGTTCAGCATGGGTGGGAGACGAGGCTAGATTGCGCCACTCCTGCGGGTCGTTGCGGTGGTCGTAGAGCTCTTCTCCACCATCCCTGTAACGGATGTAGCGGTGATCGCGTGTACGCACAGCGTGGTTACCAAAGAGGTGGGTCGTGATCGCAACGTGCGGCCACTCAGCACCCGGATTTTGAAGAAGCGGCAACAGGCTGTGGCCCTGCAAGTGCTCCGGCGGATCGAGGCCAGCGAGCTCGGCCAAGGTCGGATACAAGTCGAGCAACGAGACCGACGCAGCTGATCGGCTGCCAGCTGCGGTGACGCCTGGTGCAACGACGATCAGTGGTACGCGGGTCGACTCTTCCCAAAGCGACTGCTTGCGCCACTGGCCCTTCTCGCCAAGGTGCCAGCCGTGATCGGAAAACAGCACAATGATCGTTCGATCCGCGCGCCCACTCGCATCCAGAGCATCCAGTAACCGGCCAATCATGGCGTCAGCAAAGCTAATGCTGGCCAGATACCCTTGCACGCCTTCCTTCCACTTACCCGCCTCGAGGACCCACTGGTGGACCCGCTGGTTGGCGGCGTAGCGCTCCCCTCCAGGGACATCGTCAAGGTCATCCGGAATCGTAGACGGCAGTTCGACATGTTCGAGCGGGTGCATGTCGAAGTACGTTTGGGGGATGTACCAGGGAAGGTGAGGTCGGTAGATTCCGGCACCGAGGAATAGCGGCTTGTCGTGCTTCGCGCTGATCTGCCTGACCGCCCAGGAGACGACCTGGCCGTCGCCCGTCGCTGAGTCCTCGGCCGCTACCGGAGCCCAGTCGAAGAATCCGAAAACCAGGTTGGGGTTCTCGTTGAGGGGCCAGCCCAGCGGACGAATCTCCTCCGGCAGTTGTCGGTCCATCGCCGGGTAGTAGCCGTCAAACCCCTTGCGAGGGAGCAGTCCATAGAATGCATTGGGACGGTAGGTGTGGCTGTGGAAGAGCTTGCCTCCGCCGAGCGTTCGGTAGCCGTTGTCCTGGAAGAAGAGCGGCAACACGGGTTTGCCCTCGAGCGCGGGCGAGTTCCGCCAATCGTCGTTATTGCCGTACACACCGATGTAGGAGGGCAGCATTCCATTCATCAGTGAACTGCGTGACGGATTGCAGATAGCCGCAGTCGAGTGGGCGTTCGTAAACGTCACCCCCCGTGCCGCGATGCGATCGATGTTTGGCGTCTTCGCCTGGGGATGACCACCGAGAGGTCCAACCCAGTCGTTGAGATCGTCGATGGCGATGAAGAGGATGTCGGGACTCGCGGCCACGGCTCGCGCCGGAACTGGCCCGCAGAGGGCCAGCACAGCCAGGAGTTTCACGAGCTTGGCCACGGCGCTACGGGTTGAGGTGGCGGTCGAAGAAATCGGCAACCATTTGGAAAAGTGACTCGGGAGTATCCTTCGTTGGATTGCGGAAGCCGTGATCGGCTCCGACCACCTTGTAGAGGCGCGATTCCACACCGGCCTCCTGTAGCGCTGCGTACAGCAGTTCGCTCTGATTGTACGGAACCGCTCGGTCCTTCTCACCATGCATAAGCAGCATTGGCGGATCGTCTGGGGAGACGTAGGTGATCGGATTTGCCCTTTGCGCCTTGTCGGGATGCTCCTGGATCGGGCCACCGATGAACTCGGACTCCTGGGAACCGGCAGCGTTGTGGTCGATCCGGCCCTCGAAGTCATTCATTCGCAGAAAGTCAGTCGGACCGAACCAGTTGCAAACGATGGTCGGCTTGGAAGAGACATCTTGGTTCTCCGCGTGAATTGCGTCCCATTCCTTGACATCCCCGGCCGTGCCGAGCAGCGCGACAAGATGGCCACCTGCGGACGAGCCCCAAACGGCCACCCGGTCCGGATCGATACCGTACTCTGCAGCATTTGCGCGTAACCAGCGCACGGCCGCTTTGCAGTCCGCAATGGCCGCGGGAAAGATGGCTTCACCGCTCAGGCGGTATTCGACGGAGGCCAAGATGTAGCCGCCCTGCTCGAGGATGGGTCCTGGCCGGCGAAGACCCTCCTTCGATCCCCCTCGCCAGCCGCCGCCATGGATCCAAACGATCAGCGGCATGGGATTCGCGGGCCTGGTCTCAGGCACGTAGAGGTCAAGGTGGAGATCGCGATCACCGACCGACGCATAGACCACGTCTCGGTGAGCAGTGATGCCCTCGGGCGGCTGGAACCCAGGGCGAGACTCGCGGTTCCCTTGGGCTCGGCTCTGTGCATGAAGAGTCGCGACGCTCGCTAGCGCCAGCAACACCGACACGGTCAAGCGGAGTGAATTCGGCATGGAACGGGCCTCCCTGCAGTGATTGCGCTTAAAATATATTGCGTCTACGCAACACCTTCGGATAGTATCGCAGATACATTATGGCGCCAAGTTTTCTTGAGCTGGCGAACGGATTCTCCAATTCGCCTGGGACACGCCTCCGGCACGCCAACCTGGCACTTTGCTGCAGGGGCAACGCCGAGCTGCGCAGACGGGCCGGTATCGCCGCCAAGCGATTCGTCCTGCTGAGGCTACTCGCTCCCGCGCTGGCAAGAAACCTCGCCCGGAGAAGTCCGTGACACCATACAGGCTCTCCATCACGGCATCCAGCGACCCGTATCCGATCTACCGTCGCATGCGGGACGAGGATCCGGTGCACTACTCCGATTCCGAGGATATCTGGGTCCTGACACGCTACAAGGACGTCTCCGGTGCCTTCAAGGATTGGCGCAAGTGGTCGTCACAACGACGCGGAAACCTGCTCAACGACATCCCCGAGCGGATCGGAAGGACCTTGGGCACGACAGATCCGCCGGACCATCGCTTCGCACGTAGCCTCGTTGAGAAAGCCTTTACCCGCAGCAAGGTGGAAGAACTGGAGCCGAGCGTCCTCTCGATGGCTGGCGTGTTGTCAGCAGAGGCGCGGGAGCGCGGCACGATCGAATTCGTGGAAGACATCTCCGCACCGTTCAACGCAGGTGTCCTGGGGGCAATGTTCGGGGTTCCGGAGTCGGACTTCATCCGGCTTCGTCGGTGGCTCGACGACTTTTTTCAGCGCGAAGACGCACCTGCGGGAGCAGAACCCAAGCAAGTGGTGGCGATGCGCACTCTGAACGAATACTTGGGAGCTCTAGCCGAGGAGCGCGTCGCGCAGCCGGGGGCAGACCTGATGAGCGCGATGCTCCAAGCCGAAGAGGGTGGCCGGCGCTTGAACCGCGAGCAAGTCGTGGTCACGACGATGACGTTTCTGACGGCCGGGTTCGAGTCGACAAACAATCTCTTCACGAACCTCGCCTACGCCTTGGCGCTGCACCCGGAGACTTACCGGCTCCTCAAGCAAGAGCTCTCGATCCTCCCAGGTGCGATCGAGGAGAGCATGCGGTGGGATGCTGCGGCTCAAGGGTTCGTGCGCTGCCCGACACGAGCGGTGCTGCTGCATGACAAGGTCATTCCACAGGGATCACAAGTGCTACTGCATATTGGCTCGGCGAATCGCGACGAACGGGAGTTCCAAGACCCGGATCGATTCGATGTAAGACGCGACACCAAGCGCCACCTCGGCATGGGCCAGGGAATTCACTTCTGCGTGGGGGCCCCGCTGGGGCGCATGATGGCGCAAACACTGTTTGGTACGCTACTTGCACTGAGCCGGAAATGGGAGGTTGACCTCGCGAGCGCCAGTCGCGTTACAACCCCGAATTTCCGCGGCTTTTCAGCCCTGACGCTCAGCGTGTAAGGATTCGGATTGGGAGTCAAACGATGAAGTACTTCGCCTTCCTCCTCGTGGGAGTGACCTGCGCAGTCGCGATTGCGCAGGTCACCCCGTCCAATGAACAGCGCATCGAAAACTGGTTGAGGATCCAGGATGCGGACAAAGATGGCCGGATTTCGCTCGATGAGTCCACCGGCCAGATGAAAAGCAATTTCCGTCGCATCGATGCGAACAATGACAGTCATGTCAATAGAGAGGAATTGGGTGCGTTGGCGGAACAACTTTCGCGGAACCAGGCTGCCCGTCGAACGCCGCAGTTGATCACCGATGATCAGGTGCGCCAGCGCGCCGCCGACGGCGTTCTGCTTGAGCTGAACATTCCCTACCGCGAGGGCCACGAATTGCAGAATCTGGACCTCGCCATGCCGGAGGCCGAGCCTGACAATCCGCGCCCGGCGATCGTCGTCGTGCACGGGGGCGGTTGGGTCCGGGGAGACAAGCGCAACGCTAATTTCGTGGAACTCATGCTCGACTACGCGGCTAGGGGATACGTGGCGATCAATGTGAACTACCGGCTCGACCGCACCAAACGGCCATGCGTTGAAGACGTCAAGTCCGCGGTGCGCTGGCTGCGAGCGCATGCAGGGAAATACAATGTCGATCCCAATCGAATCGGGGCTTACGGAAATTCCGCCGGCGCGCACCTGGTGGCCATGCTCGGACTCTCGCACGGTGAGAAGCGGCTGGACTCCGGTCCCTGGCAGGAGCACTCCAGCGCCGTCCAGGCTGTCGCCGCTTCCGCCACCCCGACCCGGCCCAACGTTCCCGGCGGCACGGAGGCGGACAAGACCCTGATAGCGCCGATGACATACGTCTCCGCCGATGCCCCGCCGTTCCTGCTCTTCCACGAGGCTTCCGACAGCACCGTCAACGTGAGCAATTCGGATGACTTCGTCGCGGCGCTGAAGGAGGCTGGCGCCACGGACGTCATCTACAAGCGGTACACCGACGGCAGCGGCCACGGAGTCTTCAGGGCCAATCTCGAGGAGACGGCGCCGGAGATGATGCGATTCTTCGCTCGTGCGCTAGGCACCGAGTGAACCCAGTCCGCCGAGATCCTGAACGCTCGCAAAACATGACGCTCGCGCGAATGCGGAGGTCGATCGCCGCCTGGAAGCGGTGAAGCGGCTGCCCCGGACCGTCTCGCCCTGCCGATTCCCGGGCTGGCAGCCTGTTCTCTCAACTTCAGCCCGGAGACGGAGATCGAACCATCGACATCCAGCCTGAAAAGTCACGTGTTGTCAATAGAGATCCTGGAGTCACACAGCGTTGACCCACGGCGGTCTGAGCCCGCTAGTCTCAATACGACAACTTCTCCCTTTCGGTAACCGACCCGAGCGGGGCAGTCATCCCGATGACAGCTAGTGCGGAGAAAAGTCCGCCTATTCACCGCATATTATGCGGAGAATAGTGCTATAATGTCCGCAGAAGCCAAACGATGGCGTCACCGACGTACATCCACGAGTTGCCGGAGTGGCCCGGCTTGACGTGGAGCCAGGAAGCTCTTGCCGAGCCGCTGGCTGCTCTTCGGCATCAGCAGGGCCGCTTGATCGGTCGAATGGAGTCGCTCGGGTTCGATCTCAGGCAGCAGGCGGTCCTTCGGACCCTCACCGAGGACGTCCTCAAGACGAGCGAGATCGAAGGGGAAGAGTTAGACCCGGAACAGGTCCGATCATCGATTGCAAGGCGTCTTGGCATGGACATTGCCGGACTGAAGCATCCGGACCGCGAAGTTGAAGGCATCGTAGAGATGATGCTCGACGCGACGCGTTACTATAGCCGGTCACTGACGGCTGAAAGGCTCTTCGCGTGGCACGCCTCCCTTTTCCCGACAGGCCGGAGTGGCATGAGACGCATCCAGGTCGGCGCCTGGCGAGACGATGCGACCAGTCCGATGCAAGTCGTCTCCGGCCCCATCGGTCGCGAGCGAGTTCATTTCGAGGCGCCGGCGGCGGACCGGCTCGATCGCGAAATGGCCATGTTTATGGATTGGTTCAACGCCTCGGCGGCGACTGACGATGTGTCGAAGGCTGCACTGGCACACTTGTGGTTCGTTACGATTCACCCGCTCGATGACGGAAACGGGCGTGTCGCCCGTGCGCTCGCCGACATGCTCCTCGCGCGCTCGGAGCAGACCGCACAGCGTTTCTACAGCATGTCCGCCCAAATACGACAGGAGCGTGCCGACTACTACGAGATCCTGAAGAGGACGCAGACATCAACGCTGGACGTCACTCGGTGGATGCTTTGGTTCTTCGGATGCCTCGGAAGAGCCATCGACAGGACGCAAGACATGCTTGAGGCAGTGCTCGCCAAGGCGCGCTTTTGGGAATCTATTCGAACCGTGCCGCTCAATGAGCGTCAGCGGAAGATGCTCGGCCGCCTGCTCGAAGGATTCCAAGGCAATCTAACAACTTCAAAGTGGGCCAAGATCGCGAAGTGCTCCCAGGACACTGCTCTCCGTGACATCACGGGTCTCGTCGAACGCGGAATCCTCAAGCGGAGCGAGGCCGGCGGACGCAGCACTAGCTATGAAATCGCGCACCACTTCGGTTGAGTGCAGCACTCCCGCTACTCGCGAGCCGGAGCCCGGAGGTGACAATGGCGGAGACTACGTTGTTGCAAGCATGGAGCGGGAGACGGGGATCGAACCCGCGACATTCAGCTTGGGAAGCTGACGTTCTACCACTGAACTACTCCCGCTCTGCGAAGTAGTCTAGCACGCACCCACGGGACCCGAAACGCCAGGCCAAGCGGCCTCCGAGCGGCATAGAAGGGATAGCGGCTGCTCAACGCGGAGGCGTGTATCGTGCCGCGTCTGGCCATCCGGGCTGGACGAGGCATCGCAACAGATGGAAAGTCTTCCCCGCCCCGCGCGGGGCTACAATCCTGAGCATGCTATCGGTCTTCTCTTCCCCGTCACGCTACACCCAGGGACCGGATGCCACCAGATCCCTAGGGCTGGAAATGGATCGGATCGGACTTCGCGGCCCGGCCACGGTTCTGGCCGGAACGAGCGCTTCCTCCAAGCTCGCCGCCATATGGAACGAGACGTTCGGAGACGCAGGCATCGAGTACGCCGTCGAACCTTTCGGTGGAGAGTGCAGCCACCAGCAAATCGAGGAGGTCAAGGAAGCGGCCAGGGACTTCGGGGCCGAGGTGATTGTCGGCGCCGGCGGCGGAAAAGTTCTGGACACTGCCCGCGCAGTCGCTGCGGACCTCCACTTGCCTGTTGTGAATTGTCCGACCGTGGCATCCAGCGACGCACCCTGCTCCGCCCTTTCGGTTCTATACGACGAGCTCGGCCAAGTAGTGGACTACCGGGTTTACCCGCGAAATCCGGATCTTGTGCTGGTCGACACCAAGGTCATTGCCTGCGCGCCGCCAAGGCTGCTGGTGTCAGGCATGGGCGATGCGCTTGCGACGCTGTTCGAAGCCCGCACTTGCGTAGAGGGCCGCGTCAAGAACATGCGAGGCGGGGCTTCGACTTCCAGTGCGCTGGCGTTGGCCGAACTCTGCTATCGCACCTTGATCGAAGACGGCTGCAATGCCCTCGCAGCTGCCGAGCAACAAGTGGTCACACCCGCACTTGAACGCCTCGTCGAAGCCAATACACTCCTGTCGGGGCTAGGATTTGAGTCGTCGGGCCTTGCTGCCGCCCACTCCATTCACAACGGACTGACAGTCGCGGACGGCACTCACGCGTACTATCACGGAGAGAAAGTAGCCTTCGGGACGCTCGTGCAGCTCGTGCTCGAGGGCAAGCCGAGCCACGAGATTGACAAGGTACTGACCTTCTCGCATGCCGTCGGTCTCCCGATCACGCTCGCCGATATCGGATTGCTCGCGTCCGACATTGAAATGCTCGATGCCGTTGCGCAGCGCTCTACCGCAACGAGCGAGACAATCCACAATGAACCGTTCGAAGTGCAGCCTGAAATGGTCCGCGACGCGATCCGAGCCGCCGACGCGCTCGGCCAGCGCTGGAAGCTGTCGCACTGAGCTAGCGCTGTATCTCGGAATCGCCGGAGATTGGCCGGTCGCGCCTCAGCGCTCGATCTGTTTGGTTTCCTTGACCCAGCCGCCGATTGCCGCGTAGCTTTCCTTGACGTTGATCACATCGCCACCGAGGAATGTCACGAACACAATCTCGCCCGGTGGCTCGCCGTAAATCCAGTCTTCCGTCTCAATGCCATTCTTGAAATCTCGGACCTTCTTGACCGGCCTGCCCTTTGCGAGCAGGACCATCTCTTTGTCCATGCCCTCGATCACTTCCTTCTTCTCGATCGCTTCACGGTATTTCACATCGATCGTGTCTAGGTACAGCTGGGTGGCAGAGCGCTGCTCGAAGTCAAGGACCGGCTTGAGCATGGACTTGAACTCTGCGGCCGACTTGACCGGAATTGCCTCCGGGAATACCAAAGCGAGCTTTGTTCCGCCGGGAGCATGGGTGTTCTGGGTCGAGCCAAGGGTGGTCCCCCTGCCGGCGGCCCCACCGACTTGGATCCGATGCCACCACTTGCGACCTCCGCCCATGCCGAAATTGATGTCGAATACCAGCTTCTGGCCTTCGAATCGGATCGCGGTGATCTGCACCAAGTCCCCGACGCGAGCTGCCGGTCCGAACTTCGTCATAGCGTCGGACCACTGCTGCAAGTCGTACTGCCCCGTGGGCCGCAAGACAAGCGGCTTCTTTGATCGGGGGATCAGAACCTTGGCCGTGCCGTATTCAGCGCTCAGGTTCCGAATGAGGGTGGCGCGCTGCGCCTCCGTCAACCTCTCGGTGCTTGCCTGCGCCGCCGGAGTCGAGATTGCGGCCAGGCAGATCACCGAGCAAGCTGCCCCCGATACTAACCGGCTCTGAAGCCTCCGAATTGGCGGCATCCCAAAAGACTCGCTCCGGACCGCCCGGCTTTGGGCGCACCCAGACGACGGCGGCAAGAAGTACCACCATGCATGTCGCCAAGACTCCGCCTTCCAGGCCATAATCGCCTCCGACCAGCCAACCAGTTCCTCGAGGTTCGAAGTTAAGCTCGGTCAGCCTCATTGTAATACCTGAGATATTGACCCCCAAAACCCCTTGTGCGACGTTCCAGCCCAAGTGCAGCCCGACGGCGAGCCAAAGTGACCGTTTTCGCACGACAGCTATGCCGAACAGCACACCAAAGAGCGCGGTGTTGATCTGGGCGATCACCGTGACATTCGGATTTGCGCCGTGCAAGAGGGCGAAGGCAATTGATGTCGCGGCGACCGCCGCGACCGGACCCACGGCGCGTGCCAGGAGCTGCAGCAGCAAACCGCGCATGAACAGCTCCTCGCCCATCGCCCCGATCATCAGCAACGCTAGACCGACAAACCACGTGTCCCGCCAATCAAAGCGCAGCACGGATGGATCCACGGGCGTCAAGGCTCCCCACTGAAAGAAGACCGAGACGGCAACAGCCAGGCCGCACGCCAAGGCTCCGAGCAGCGCACCCCAGAAGGCACTGGGAATCGCCCGACTGCCGAGCCCAAGCGACTCGCATGTCGCAGCCGGATGGAGGACAACTGCAACCGTCGTAACCACGATCGTCGCGGCGAGCAGCGGAATTGCGCTCAGCGCGATCGCGTTGTCGGTGAACGAATGCAGCAGCACGGCCCCAGCGAATGAGGCCAGCAAGGTCGCAACCAGCGTCAGGTTTGCGAGAAGTAAGTCCCGGAGCTGTTGCTTGCGCCGGGAGGACAGTGCGGGCATGGAAAGCCTGTGAACCGCCTGGCGGTTTCAAGGTACCTTCCCGCTGTGCGGGACGGCAAGGCGAACCGCTGTCCCACAAAGACCATGGCTTGCAGTCATGACGAAACGGGAAGTGCAACGGGCCAAACGGCGGCGCCAATTTGGGTGGGCGACACTAGTGTGGAAGATGTCGCTGTGACAAATTGGAGTTGCGAGTCCTTAGGTAGAACATACGCAAGGAACATCTCGGTGACTAGTGCGAAATGGCTCGGCTGTTCTTCATCGACGAGAGCGGGCACGACCACAGGGCCACGCCATACGAGGCCAACGGTGGTACCGCGATCCATGTCCGGGAAGAGGCAACGCCTCGCCTGCCACACCTGCACATTAAGGCACAGGGCCACATACGAGGCCGAGCCTCTACCTCAGAAATTAACTCCAATGTGCTGTCAAGTCAATTCCCGATCTCCCGTAGGCAGTGCTTGCCTGTTGTAGTGGTTGGAAAATGATCCCTCCTATTCGTTTAGGAATGATTCTCAGGATCGTCCTCGGGAAGAAGGTGCAGGTTGGCGAGAACGAGTCTGAGCAAGGACGAGCTGAGACATATAGGAGGTGCCTCGCAGAGTTGAGCACAGAATCCGCCTTGCGTATGTCATTCTCGCGGACTAGTAGCGCTACAAGAGCGCTGCCAAAATCGCCCGTCCCTAAGCCCCCCCCCGCAAGTTTCCGTGCTTTGACACGTTCCACACGGCAAGGCTATGCTGGAAGCAGCGACATATGGCAAATCACAAGTCTGCAATGAAGCGCATCCGCCAGACGGCCCGGCGCTATGACCGCAACAAGGCGGGCAGGAGCCATTTGCGCTCAAACCTCAAGTTGTTCAGCGCCGCTGCGGATGCCAATGACAAGGACGAGGTCGCAGCCCGCCTAAGCCCGACAGTCAGCTTGGTTGACAAATCCGTGCAGAAGGGTGTCATCCACCGCAACAAGGCCAATCGGATCAAGGCGTCCCTGGCACTGGCCGCAAACAAGGTCCAGGCCGCATCCTAGCTGCGGGCGCCCTCAGTGCGTCAACTTCATCACAAGCATTTGAACCGCGATTCGATCGTCAGGCGAGGCACTGCGAAGACTGCGGTCCGCCTCGTAGATCGCGACTAGCGCGTCACGCAGCTCCTTTTTTCCGAAACGCGATACGATGCCCTCGAGCTGCCTCGCTCTATCCGGCCATGCGTTCAGCCCGTACGTCTTGAGTCTGGCCGTTATTTGACGCGCGTCTTGCAGTCCCAGTTCCTTCGCCGCCAAGGCCTGGCGGAATAGCCCTGCGATCAGGTTCAGTTGCATTGGCCAGTACATCCCGGCCTTTGCCATCGTGTCCAGCAACTCTAGAGCCTTCTCGCGATCCTGCGCGGCCAGCGCCTGCGAGAACTCGAACACTCCGCTCTGGCGAGCCTCGGGAACCAGTTCGTCAAGATCCGTCCGAGTGACTTGACGCTCGCCGCCAGCGAACAGCTCCAGTTTCTGGAGTTCGTTCTCGATTCGAAAAGCGTCCGCCCCCAGCATGTCGACCAGATTTCCCAAGACTTCCGGCGGAATGTCCACGCCCATTTGCTTCGCCAGGTGCATTCCGACGTTCCGTGCCTCTGCGTCAGTCAGCGCCTCCAGCGGTAGCGTGACCGGAACAGCGTCGAAGAACCCCGCGGCGCGGGTCAGTCTTCTCTTCTCGTCGCGGTCGCGGGAATCGAACTTCGTGACTTCGATGATGACTACGGTCCCCGGCGCAGGGTCCTTGAAGTAGCTGGTAACCAACTCCTTGGCTTCCTTGGCGGCATTGCCACTCGTTTTGGGCACGGCCTGCTCCGCGTTGCGGCCAATGACCAGCCTGTCCGCGCAAAACAAGGACATCGTCTGCGCTTCCTCGATCAAGTCGCTTAGCGGCCTGTCGCTGAGGTCAATCTCGACAATTGCGGTCGCGTCCGGCTCGTCACCCAGCGCCGCTGTCAGAATCGCCTTGCGGCAGCGGCTGCGGTAGAATGGCTCGGCTCCCAGAAACAGGTAGCCCGGGGCTGGTTTAGCCCCAGTCCGAAGTTGCCTGATGAGGCTCAGCGGGCTCAAGCCCACACCCTAACACTTCGCGGCGCAGCCGCCTCAAGGAGTCCAATCATGCGGCAGACCCTCCTTCTAGCCCTCCCGCTCTTGCTCGCCAGCCATGCCTTACCGCGCGATTCGGCGGAATTCGCCGCATTGGTCGGGAGCGGGTACGGCGTGAGCTCCAACATCACCTACAAGACCGCGAGCAATGTCGAGCTGAAGCTCGATGTCTACGCGCGCCGCGACCGGTCGACTCCGCGGCCAACGGTGATCTACATCCACGGCGGCGGCTGGGTCGGCGGTTCCAAGGAGGCCGCCATGCTCTCGCTCATGCCCTATCTCGAGATGGGCTTCAACGCGGTCAACGTCGCCTACCGGCTCGGCAGGGTCGCGCGTGCGCCGGCGGCAGTGGAGGACTGCCGCTGCGCATTGCGATGGGTCATCCGAAACGCGGAGCAATACGGCTTCGATACCGAACGCATTGTTGTCACGGGTCACTCCGCCGGCGGGCACCTGTCTCTCACGACCGGCATGCTATCGGAATCGGCAGGCTTCGACGCCGAATGCATTTCGCAGGCCGTCCCGAAGGTGGCAGCGATCGTCAACTACTTCGGCATCACGGACGTCGCAGACCTGATGGCTGGCAAACCCAACCAGAAAAACTATACGGTGTCATGGCTGGGCAGCCAGCGCGACAGGAAAGAGATTGCCGACTCCGTCTCTCCGATCCATCACGTCCGAGAGGGACTTCCGCCGATCCTGACGATCCACGGAGATGCCGACAACGTCGTGCCGTACTCGCATGCAGTCGACTTGCACAAGCGCCTCGACTTGGCAGGCGTGCAGAACAAGTTGCTCACGGTAAAGGGGGCCGGGCACGGCGGGTTCTCGCCCGACGAAACCACCATGATCGACAAGACGATCCGGGCATTTCTGAAATCGAATGGACTGATTCAGGACTAAGCAATCAGAGCGGTTTGCACGTAGTTCTTAATATAAAGCCTTAATTCATTCCTGATCCGTTTCATGACGGGCCAGCCGGTAGCTCTCAGCGGTTGATCGAGGATCCTGTCTACCGGCATGAGCTCGCGGGTGGACGAAGTGATGAACACTTCGTCGGCGCTGTAGAGCTCTTCCTTGTAGAGGGTCTTCTCCTCCACTGGCGCCGCGAGATCCTCCAGCATCACCCGACGGGTCACGCCGGGAAGCAACCCGCTCTCTAGCGGAGGGGTATACGTTTGTCCGTCGATGACCGCGAAGATATTTGCCGAGGTGCACTCGGAAACCTCGCCCCGCTCGTTGAGCAAGACAACATCAGCAAATCCGCTTCGACGGGCATCCTCGAAAAGCGTCAGGTTGTGCACCCAGGACAGGGTCTTGGTTCCGGCGAACGGAGAGTCGGCGTGCCTGCCGTTCTCGCAGAGCCCGAGTTGCACGACCTCCGGCCCCTGCGTCACGTCGGAGGTGAAGGCAACCACATCGGTGACCCGCCCAGAACCCGGTCCCTCCCACAATCCGCCTTTGCTGCGCATGATATTGAGGCGCAGCTTGCACTCCGGGCAGCGATTGCGTGCGACCAGTTCCACCAGCCGCGCTCTCAAGGCATCGCGGCTGGCGGGCATCTCGATGTGCAGCAGACTGGCATCCCGTTGCAGACGCTCCCAGTGCCGCTCGAAGGCAAATGGAATGCCTCGATAGATCCGCAGTGTCGTGAACACGCCCCATCCGGTAAACAATCCCACCTGGCCCGGACGCAGCACTCTGGCGTCGCTGGGGACGATCTCATCGTTATAGAAGATCAAATCGTGGATCACGATCTCATTATGCGCCCGCCAACGAGCTCGTCCGTCAGGCCAGGTAGAACAGGCTCAGACGTGACAAACCCAACTGCTCCAAGCTCCTGCGCCGCATGAAACGCTGCTCCATCATGACGATCTGTTCGGCGGACATTTTTCTGCGGTAGGGTCTCAGCTGGTCGTCCAACTCGCGCCGCATCGCCAGGAGCTGCTCTTCGCTCAAGGCAGTCATCGCCACCGACACGACCCTGTCCTCAAGGACGGTGAGGCGCTGCTCGGCAGCCTCGAGGTCATCCAGCTCCCCCGCCCTGGCCTGTTTGGCCATCTCCTCTAGAGTGGCGACCGCCCCGGCAAACACCTCCTGGCCTGGCGAGGGCTTGATCGCCAGACCGCGAAGTTCCTCGACACGCTCGTCAAGAAACTCCGCCAGCCGGCCAGCATCCAGTCCTGGCGGGATGGCCTGAGCAGGAACGGTGGCATCGGCAGCCAGGTCCCGAGCCGCGCTCAAGACTTCCTGCGTGCAATACGCTACCGAATTCACTTTCCCGCGTCTTCTGCGGGCGTGGTACTTCTCGAATGCCCTGTCGATCCCCTTGAGGACCGCTTCGAGCGGGACCCCACCGTCCTTCCACGCTTCGATCAATGCCCAATCGAGCGGCGAGAACATGAACATTCCGCTGTTGCGGGCCTGTCGGAAGTGATCCTCGATCTCCGTGAAATAGTTGTAGTAGTTCACGGCACAGCCGATCCGGGCCGACTTAGAGGAAAAGCCCGTTAAACACCATTTTGAACGTTGCGTTTGACTGTCCCCGGTACTGGGGCCGGATTCCGAACAAGACCACGCGGCCTTTGCCTTCCGGGACATCCACGACAGCCACGCGATCCGCCATGTAGCTCTCGCCAAGGAGCCATCCCGAAGCCAGCACGCCGGACGCGGGATAGCGTAGCGCTCGGCCCACCCGCGTCGAGTGCGAGCGGCGGACGCGGAACACCGGTCCGGACTCGAACCAGGCGGCCGACTCCCGTTGCATTCCGAAACATAGAGGGTGCGATAGGTCCGCTTCGACATTGACTAGCGTCCCTGGAGCGAAAAAGCGGCTATCGCTCACCTTGTCGACCACGTTCTCCACCGGCAGGCCAAGCCCGTCAATCGCATACGAGGCAGCCCTGTTGAGCGCCAGGATAGTCCCTCCCGCTGATACGTAGCTCTTGAGCGCTGCGGCACCCTGCTTGCCGATGCCCGCGCGGTACTCAGGCGGCACGATGGATTCGCCCTCGCCGTACTGGTGCTGATAGCCGTCTGCCAACACCTGCTCGCTCGCATCTGCGAGGATAAGCACATCGTACTTTCCGTCGATGCCCGCGACAACCTCTTTGTTTCCAATCGATTCGAACGGAAACTCGTAGTGCTCCAGGAGCCAGCGCGTCCAGCCTTCATCCATGATCGGCACATGCCCGGCATAGATCGCGACGCGCGGACGTCGCAAGCGCGCGTGTTGTGCCGCCTCCGTGTCGCTGGCCTCGAAATCAAGTCCAAGATCCGTGGCCAGTCCCTGCAGGCGGTTGCGCACCGTTTCGTCGGCTGGAATCAGAAAAGCACCATCTGTGCTCCGTCGATGCACGGGAACTCCCGCCGTCAGCAATCGATTGACAGCGATCCAGCTCGAATCGAAACTGGGCGATAGCAGCAGTTCGTTCCCCTCCGCAAGCCGCCCCGGAGCTGGAACGATCTCGTCGACCGGCGAGCTGATATCGCTCACCTCGCTCTCTAACTCGAACGTCTCGACGCCCATCAGCAACGGCAGCGTATGGGCCGTCACATCGTACGGCCGCTTGGGAGGGCCGTCAGGATAGATTCGGGCAGTGGGATATTCCTGCACCTCGAGCAAGGTCTTCGCAAACGCGCCATAAGGTTGATCAAGCCGGACAATGTGATCACCTTCATGAATCGTTTTCGAGCCGATCTCGGCTGTCTTCACGGCACGCTCGATTTCGACATCACCGAACCGCAGCGTTCGGAGCAATCGCGTGGCGGCGTTCCGGTCGTGCTGCTCGCGAGGCACGACGAAGGCCCGACCGCTCCCACGCTCGATGACTCGCTGCCCGATCTTGTAGAAGTTCCGTAGCAAATCCACTCGGCGCAGCGCCGCCGAGTAGAGCACGGACTCAAACGTGATGAGCTGGTTCTCGACAATGTCCCGCAGCCGCCATTCGCCTCCCTGCCAAGGTTCGAGGAAGTTCCAGCTGCTGGACTGGGCATCGTAGTTGCGCCCCTTGCGGGTAAGCGCCGAACGCTCAATCGTGACCGGGGTCGCATAGCGGGCGCTGGCGGATTCGCTCAGCAAACGCACCGCACCGTGATAGCTCTGGTAGTGACGGGCAGGCGAGAAGTAGTCGTAAATGCCGTTGACCAGTACCCCTTTCTTGCCCGCCGATGTCAAGTCGACCGCCATCGCCGTGCCGAAGGCGTTCGCCTGCTGAGCTATCAGCGGGTCGATGTTGGGGTCGATTGGATCGATCCAGGGCGGCACGAAGATGCGCGCACCTTCGGTCCCCATCTGATGCACGTCATAAACGATCTGAGGCCTCCATGCGTTGTGCAGCTTCTCGACAACTAGCCGCGTCTCTTGCTGGCTGAAGATGTACCAATCGCGGTTGTTGTCGTGGCCGAGATACTTGTGATAGAGCTCGATCATCGGTGCGCCTTCGTGAGGGCCGCCCAGCCAGCGTTCGTACCACGCGTGGACCTTGTCGACGCCATCCGGGTTGAGCGACGGAACCAGCAAGATGATCGTGTTCTCGAGAATCGCGCGGTGGCGGGGCGTGTCGATTGCTAGCAGGTCGTGCGCAAACTGCGCTGCCGTCATTGTCGAAGCCACTTCCGTCGAATGGATCGAGCAGGTGATCAGTATCACGGGTTTGCCTTCTACGACCAGTTCGGCAGCGACATCGGGATCGGTCGATCGAGGGTCCGCAAGCTTGGCAACAATGCCGCGATACCGCTCCAGGTCCCCGATCGTCTCCGGAGAGGCAATCGCCGCGACAATGAGCGGACGTCCCTCCGTGGTCTGGCCCAGCTCGTTCACCACAACCGCGTCACTGGCCGCATCCAGTGCCCGGAAATAGCCAACAACATCCGCCCAGCGGACGAGCTTGCGATCTGCCCCCATGGCATGACCGAAATGAGAATCCGGTGTAGGCAGCGCGCCGAACGCGGGCAGCGCGCTCAGAAACAGGGCCAAATAACGCATTGCTGGCATTGCTATACGTTCACTCCCGGGCTCGTGCCGCCTTGCATTTTCAGGCGGCTGCGACCTCCACCGCTGCAGCACATCTTGACTCGTGGTCGAGGAGTTGCCGCTTGATTGGCAGCCCGCCGGCATAGCCGGTCAGGCTGCCGTTCGACCCAACGACCCGATGGCACGGAATCAAGATCGAAACGGGGTTGCGAGCAACCGCACCGGCCACGGCCCGCACGGCTTCCGGCCTCCCGAGGCCTGCGGCTAGCTCGAGGTAGGTGATTCGCTCACCTGGCGATATGGCTGCGAGTGCACGCCATACTTCGGTCTGGAACGGAGTCCCACGCAAGTCCAACTCAATATCCGGGGAGTAGTGCAGATCGCCGTCGAAGTAACACGCCAAGAACGCCTCGGCCTGCAAGAGCCAGATGTTTCCATGGCCTCGCTGTCGACCTGAAGGAGCGAGCCGGGATTCGATCCTCTCCACCTGGGCCGGGAAATAGACGCCTGCCAACCCGTGCCGGCTAGCTAGCATGTGGATGTCGCCCACTGGGCTTCGAAATCGGGAGTACTGCATTTCGGGGGATTTCCGCAACGAGATAATACCAGCTTGATTTCCGGAAGAATGACTTGCCAATGACACCGACGTCGGACTAATGGATCCTGTCACCCCTGGATGGAGGTTTCCTGCTCTGCGCAATTGCCGTCATTGGCACGCGGCTAGCGTCAGGTTTCCTGCATGCGAATCCGATTAGCCGGAAACCGTTGGACAGCAAGCACATGCCGACCGCGACGGTCATTCTCTCACCCTTGGGGGTTAGGCGGGTTGTTAAAATAGGTGCTTGATGGGCGTCGCGTCTGGGCGTGGCGCAAACGATGTCCGAAATCTCCCCATCGATTCTCGCTGCCGATTTCTCCCGGCTGGGCGAGCAAGTCGAAGAAGTCAAGCGTGCGGGCGTGAAGATGATTCACGTGGACGTGATGGACGGGCATTTCGTGCCCAACATCTCCATTGGAGTGCCCGTCGTCGAATCGCTGCGGAACTCGACGGACCTGATCCTCGACTGCCACTTGATGATTTCAGACCCGGACAGTTACCTTGAGGCCTTCATCGCCGCGGGCGCTCGGATGGTCACGATCCACCAGGAAGTATGCGCGCACTTGGGTCGCAGCTTGAATCGGATCAAGGAACTTGGGGCGGCAGCTGGGGTCGCGCTGAATCCTTCGACTCCGCTGTCGACACTGGACGAGATTCTCCCGGAAGCGAATCTGATCTTGGTCATGAGCGTGCATCCTGGTTTCGGGGGACAGAAGTTTCTGCCAGCCAGCTTGGACAAGATCGCCCGTCTCGCCCGTATTCGGCAAGACCGCGGGCTCGGCTTTAAGATCCAAGTGGACGGCGGTGTCAATGCTGACAACGCTTCTGCTCTGACCGCGGCCGGTTGCGACATCCTCGTGGCGGGCTCGAGCGTCTTCCGGACCGGTGACATAGCCGGCGCTGTGCAGACTCTCGCGAAACGGGCGAACCTTCCCGCCCTAACCAGCGCGTAGCAAGACAGAGGAGAAGTCTGAGAAGATGTCAATGGCCGTTCGGCGTATCATGAAACTCATGCGGGATCTACGTTTGCTGCGCGTCGCTGTATGCAGCGCGCTACTCTTGGGCGCGTTCGCGTGTGGTCGCAGCCCGTACGACAACCCGATCGCCAACGACTCCCAGCAACCCGACAAGATCCTCTTCGACAAATCCATCGAGAACATCGAGCGACACCGGTACGAGCTCGCCAGGATCACGTTGCAGACACTGATCAACACCTATCCCGACAGCGAGTACATCGCCAAGGCCAAGCTTGCCATCGCCGACAGCTGGTACCGCGAAGGCACTTCAAGCGGGCTGGCGCAGGCCGAGGCCGAGTACAAGGACTTCATCACTTTCTTCCCGAACATGGAGGAATCCGCCGAGTCGCAGTTGAAAATCTGTGAGATTCACTACGACCAGCTGCAGAAGCCGGATCGCGACAACCTCCATGCAGTGCGTGCCGACCAAGAGTGCCGGCAACTCCTCCTGCGGTACCCGAACACGGTATTCCGGGACGAAGCCGAGCAGCGGCTGCGTAACGTGCAAGAGGTCATCGCCGAGGGTGAGTACCGGGTGGGATTGTTTTATGTCAGTAAGGGTAGCTTCCGCGCCGGCGCCAATCGCCTGCAATCCGTCACCGATCACTACCCGCTGTTCAGCAAGGCCGACCTAGCCCTTTGGGAGCTCGGCGACAACTACGAGAAGCTGGGCGATAACTACGAAGAGCAACAGGTCGCCGCTTACCGCAGGATCGTTTCGGACTATCCAATGAGCCCTTTCTTCGACCGAGCGAAAGAAAAGCTCAGCGCTATGGAACGCAACGCGCCGCCGGTCGATCCCGAGCGGTTTGAACTGCACAAATACAACATCGAGAACAGGGTCGAACCCGGACGCATGGGTAAGTTCTGGGGCCTCTTCCGTGGCAGGCCCAATCTGGGTCAGGCCGCGAAGGCTGGCGCTCCGGCAATGACCACGCTGATGCCTCGAACCCCTCCAGGGCTACAGGCCGCGGCTGACGCTGCGACCGGGATCACGCCGAGCGCGGACGTGACTGTGGAGACGGTTACTGGTCAGAGCGCCTTAGACACCGAGCCCGACGCCCGCCTGAATCAGCAGGGGGCAAACTCCGAGCAGTCCGAGAGACCGGAATAACCAACCGTGGCCAAGGTTTTTGTTGCAGACGACAATCCTCATGTCCAGCGCATGGTCGAAGAGGTGCTCGGCGCTGACGGCCACGAAATCAGCGGCGCTGCAGACGGTGCCGACCTGCTTGAGCGAATCTCGGAAGCAAACCCGGACGTCGTGCTCATGGATGTCTCGCTTCCTGCGGCCGATGCATTTGACATTTGCCGGGGGATCACCGCGCAGCGCGCACTGGCTGACACGCAACTCGTTCTGCTCGCAGGTCCACTAGACACAGTCGACGACAACGAGGCCACGCAGGCGGGCGTCCATTCAGTGCTGCAAAAGCCCTTGTCCGCCGAGGCTCTCACCGCTCTCGTAGAAGCCGATGAAGTCCCCGAACCAGGGATACTGGCAGAAGGCAAAACACGCAAAGTGCTACTGGTCGAGGATCTCGTCAAGGGAGCTCTCGAGCAACCTAAGCCGGAAGCATCTCGGGAAGCGATCCGAGAGCAGGTGGAGGCCGTGATGACGGCGTCAATGCCCGCTATGATCGACCGCATTACCGATCGACTGGCCGAGCGGCTCAAGGGCCAGTAGGTCCGGACCAGCCATCGCACTCCGCATTCCGGTTGCCCATCCGATTGGCAAGACCGCTGGCGCTCGCTCTTCCGTCGAAACCCACCATGAGGGTCCCGGAAGCACGGCGTCATCTCGCCAATTGCCCTCGTCCTGGTAGGGGGATGGCCTTGCATATCTTTAGCCGGTAAAGCGGTAGCGTCCGAGAGCGCGGTATCCGGATACCCGCCCCTACCGACGCTTTCTGAGGAGGAATTCACGGAAGGACTGCTCACGGAGCACGTGTCTGCACAGCTGGATCGGGCAATAGATGCACAAGGCCACACCGACGAACCGGACCGGCAGGTCAAGCGCGGCAAGGAACGGCAGCCACTCCGTTCCCCAATACCCCATGGCCCCTCCGCCAGCAAGGCCCAGCACGTGCTGCGAGTCCAGCCTCTTGCGATGAATCTCTGTCGTTGCTTTCATGGTCCCTTTCCCCAGTCCAATCCCATCCTCATAGTCATTCTAGGGGCGATCGTAGGGAGCGTCGTCGCTGCTGCCGTCATCGCTACCTCCGCCGCCATCCTGGGTGATCCAGTCCCAGACTTCGCTTAAACCGCTGGAAGCTGTAACGAGTAGTAGTTTGGGGATCTCCCTGTGACTGGGGATCGCGGCCCGCTTGCCATTGACTTCACAGCGCCACCAAGAGTGCCGTCGACCTTCTCGCACTAGCGCGCAATCGTGCCGCTCCAAATGACGCAAAAGGTCTACCCGCTTCATCTCGGCTCGTATATGCAACGGCTCGCGCTCTTAGACGACGCCGATCGGAAGTGGGTCAATGCTGGAATCGTCCTCAACAGCCTCTCGTGGTGAGATCTCAAGTGACTCCAACAACTCCTCTTTCGCTCGTTCCTGACCGTTAATTCCGGAGATCTGCTCAACCCATCGGAACCACCAACCATCGGATTGGCATACCAGCGCTGTGTATCTTGGCGTTTCCATGGCTCGTCGCCCTTCTCCAGAAATATCGGGGTCCCCATCTGCTGTTATCAACTCCACGCGATTCCCCACCAACAACACTCTCTCGCGCCGCCGGCACTGCTACGCGAGACTCAGAGTGGATTTCATATTGCAGGACCTGTAGGGCGATATATGGGTGGGATCTATTGGCCCCCGTTGCAGGTGGTGACTGCGATCACCGCGGCATTGCCCCATGCGTCCAGCGCTGAGCCGGAGCCTCGCAGATCAGCTGCTCAGCCCCGCCCCCTCCATCACGTTGATGTATTGATGCTACTTTAGTCGATGTTATGATGAGCACACAACCGAGAACGGCCGGGAACAGTCCATGCGAACCACACTGACACTCGAAGACGCTCTCGCGAGGCAACTCAAGGGGATTGTCCACCGATCAGGAAAGTCCTTCAAGCAGGTCGTCAACGATGCCCTGCGGGCCGGTATCCGAGATGGCCGGATCGCCAGCATGGCAAGGCCCTATTGCTTGGAGCCGGTGGCCATGGGCGCTGTCGATGACCGCTATGACCTCGACAAGGCACTACAACTGGCCGACCGTCTCGAGGACGAGGAGATTGCGCGAAAGCTCAAACTCAGGAAATGATCCTCGTTGACGCCAATCTGCTCATCTACGCCGTTAATCTGGATGCGCGACAACACGAGACGGCGCGCAGTTGGCTGGATAAGACGCTGTCGGGAACCGTAGACGTGGGATTACCGTGGATCTGCGTGCTCGCGTTCTTGCGGGTCGCGACGCATCCACACGTGTTTCCGTCTCCCCTGCACCCGGACCAAGCGATTGACCTTGTCGAGTCGTGGCTGAATCAGCCTTTTGTCAACATGGTCGCGCCGACCGATGGCCATTGGCCGATCCTACGCAATCTGATTCGCATGACCGGCACCTCGGGCAATCTGACGTCGGACGCGCATGTTGCTGCTCTGGCGATCGAACACGGAGCGACAATCTGTTCTGCTGATCATGACTTTAAGCGCTTTCCAGGCGTGCACCACGTCAATCCACTCGAGACCGCGACCATTCATAGCGCTTGCCTCTGAGGACTGGGGCTGGAGCCGAGTCCGGGAAGATGGCTGTCGGAATAGGGCCTGCCTCGGGTGTGCGAGAATTCCGGGACGTGAGGGATTTCGTTCTCGCTTGGCTCATCGCGGTGGTCACCGCGGTTGCCATTCCAGCCCAGCAACCACCGAACGAACCTGGTGAACAGCCCGGCAGCACTCCGAGCGCTCCGGAGTCATCTCCAGAGAGTGACACCGGTCGAACAGCGCTCAACTTGCTGGGCGAAGTGGACGCCGACAAGGGTGAAGGCCGGCGGAACGAGAACGTCCGCATAACATTGATCGACAACAACGTCCTGCGCGAACTGACGACCCGCATGGGGACGACCGCCACGCTGCCGCTTGACTTGCGGATCGAACACCGCTACTTCGCGTCGGAGTTCGGGCAGCCTCCAAAGCGGATCACGGAGGCATCGCTGGCACCATCAGCGGACGTCCACGGGCAACTGACCTGGTCCCACCAGAACAGCGTGACCAGTGCGCGATCCTTCTTCCAGGCCGGAGGAGTGCGACCTGCCCACGACAACTCATTCGGATTCACGGTCGGAATGCCGGCGTGGCGCGGCTCGTCGTTGATGCTCGACGGGTTTCAATTGCGATCCCGGGGCAATGTGAACGGAAATGTGCTGGTGCCGGCTGCCGACGAGCGAACGCCGCTAGCGACGGACCCCGAGACGAGGGCGTACGTCCAGCGGCTGTTGGACGCCTACCCGGATGAGCTGCCCAACCGAACAGACATCAATCCAAGAGCCTTGAATACGAATGACGTGCAGAGTATTGACAACGACCGAGGTTCCGTCCGGCTTCGCCAGTCAACCGGGAATCAGGCCCATGTTGTCGCGCACTATGGCTTCACGGGTCAGAAGGTCGATGCGTTCCAGTTGGTGGGAGGCCAGAATCCGGACACGACAACCAAGAACCACGTGGCAACCGCAGGGTGGCATCGAAACTGGTCACCGACCACGACAACCGACTTCACTGTCGGGTTCGAGAGGGTAGGCAGCCTGCTGGTAAGCGAAGAGTCGGCAGTTGGGCCGCTGATCTTGACCGGATTTGTCGTGGAGTTTCTAGGCCCCGGCTCGAACATCCCGATCGACCGAGCATTGAATCGATTCACCTACGCAGCGCGTGCCGAGCATCTGAGAGGCGACCACACGTGGACCTTCGGTGCGGAGCTGACACGCAGGCAGGTGAACAGCTCCGAGGCTGAAAGCCATCGAGGTCTGTTCTTCTTCCGGAATGATTTCGATCGCGATGCCATCACCAACATCCGGCTCGGCACGCCCAGCGTCTATCGCGTGGCGATTGGCAATATCCAACGGGGATTCCGCAACTGGGCAATGCAGTACTACCTGGGCGATCAGTGGAAGGTATCGGACTCGCTGTCGCTGAACCTGGGAGTGCGCTACGAACCCGTCACTACCCCCCGGGAAGTCTTGGGGCTAACGTCGATTCCGTACGATTGCGATTGCAATAACTTGGCACCCCGGTTCGGGTTCGCTTACCGCCTCGGCAGATTGGGCGTTTGGAGAGGGTCGTACGGAATCCACTACGGGCAAATCTTCGACGTCACGTACGGCCAAGCGCGCTTCAGCCCGCCAGAGAACATCAACGTCACCCTGCAGGCCCCCGATCTGGTACGTCCGCTGGCGCGCCTGAAGCCTGGGGATCTCAACCCCCAAGCACGGTCCACGGTTTTTTCGATGGACCCGGAACTTGCAACCCCGTACTCGCACCAGTACGGACTGGACTGGCAACTGCCGCTTGGCGGCGACTGGACGCTCGACCTCGGCTATGTCGGCAGTCGGACCCACAAACTGCTCACTCTGTGGTACACCAATCGCGCCCAACCCGTGCCGGGAATCCCCCAGACCACGCGTACCGTGAATAGCCGCCGGCCGGACCCGCGCTTCTTCGACAACCGCCTTGTGCTGAACGGCTCAAGGGGCTACTTCGACTCAGCGAAGATCGTACTTAACGTCCCGAACTGGAAGGGTCTGACACTGGAGGCATCGTACTGGTGGAGCAAGGCGATCGACCTGGGAAACGATTTCTCGAACACCGCGTCGGGCCGCTCAGGGAGGCTAGGGCGCAGCCAATCGGAATTCAACTCGCACGCGGAGATGCGGGCTGTGAGCTCGTTTGACCAGCCTCACGCCCTTCTGATCAAGACGACTTGGAGCGTGCCGAGCCCGGGTGGGAAGAGCGCAGCCTTGTTGGGCGGTTGGCGTCTGAACACGGTCGTGCTGGCGAAGTCCGGAACTCCGTTCGATGTGATGGCCGGGTCAGATGGTCAGGGATTCGGCAACGTCGACGGATCGCCAGGGGATCGGCCGAACCTCCTCGACACTGCCGTGCTAGGTCGATCAGTGGACGATCCGAACACCTCGGCCAGCCTCCTGCCCACTTCAGCTTTCGCGTTCATTGAACCCACCGCCACCGCTGGCAATCTCGGCCGGAACACTTTCCGCAAGGATGGCATTTTCAACGTCAACACGGCGTTATCGAAGCGCTGGGGAATCGGAGCCGACGCAACGGCCCTTCTCAGGGCAGAAGCGCTGAATCTCTTCAACCACCCGCAATTTGCCGAGCCCGGTCGCGAACTCACGTCGCCGAACTTCGGGCAGATCACGAACACACTCAACGACGGACGGGCATTCAAGTTCAGCCTAGAGGTGGCGTTCTAGTCCCCGACTGCCAAGAGTCACCGCGATTCGGAGGGGTCTCCGTTGGCTGGCCAAGACTCGCCCTTCGGGCTGGTATTCCTGCGGCCAGAGCACCACGCCCCGGCACATTGGATACACTGTCCAACGCGAGTTCTGCCTGGGCAAACCCGTACGGAAATCATGAGAACGAGACTGCTCTTCACCATCGCGCTGGGCTTAGTCTCGGCCGTTGCGGCGCATTCGCGGCCGCACATCGTTGTGTTCTTCACCGACGATCTCGGGAGGCTGGACACAACAGTTTACGGCTCCAAGGACTTGCGGACTCCCAACGTCGAAAAACTGGCGGCGATGGGAATGACATTCGACAACGCTTTCGTGGCATCCCCTGCCTGCGCCCCTAGCCGCGCCGCATTGCTGACTGGGCTCATGCCGGCCCGCAACGGCGCGGAAGCGAACCACACGTATCCAAGGCCGGGAACGCCGTACTTGACGGCTCCGCTGAATGAACTGGGCTACGAGATGGCCGTCTTCGGCAAGGTCTCCCACGGCCGGGCCAAGCCCGAGTACGAATTCGACCACTACTCGCAACCACCGGTGAATCTAGCCGCGACCGTTACGGAATACTTCGACCAGCGGGAAGACAGCCGGCCCCTCTGCCTCTTGGTTGGTGACCGGCGTCCACATGTACCATTCACTTCCGACAGCATCTACGACCCGGACAAGGTGAGCCTGCCGCCCTACTTCATCGACACTCCCGCCACCCGGGAGCACAGGGCAAGGTACTACTCCGACATCACGGGCCTTGACCAGGAGTTCGGCAGGGTCATGGAGGAGGCCAAGCGCCGGCTCGGAGAAGAGATAGTGTTCGTCTTCACCAGCGATCACGGCGGGCAGTGGCCGTTCGGCAAGTGGAATCTGTACGACGCGGGCATCCGGGTTCCGTTGATCGTCGCTTGGGGCGGGCAGATCGAGCCCGGCACCCGCACCGAGGCCATGGTGAGCTGGATCGACATACTTCCCACGCTGATCGATCTCGCCGGCGGGACGGTCCCGAGCGGCATTGACGGACGCTCTTTTGCCGGGGTTCTGACGGGACGGACGAGCGAGCATCGGAGCGAGATCTTCACCACGCACAGCGGGGACGGCGTGTTCAACGTCTATCCGATTCGGAGCATCCGGACCAAGCGCTTCAAATTCATCCTCAATCTGCTTCCCGACCACATACACACGAATCACTCGGATATCCTCCGCAGGGACGGAGCCGGAGCGTACTGGGACTCTTGGGACAAGGCGGCAGAATCCGATGCCCAAGCGGCGGCAATCCTCCAGAAGTACTTCGAGCGTCCGGCCGAGGAACTCTTCGACCTCGATGCGGACGCCTTGGAGCAAGTCAATCTGGCCGACCATCCAGACCATCGCGATCGCGCCAAGCAATTGCGTGCGAGGCTCGAGCAGTGGATGGAGGAGCAAGGCGACAAGAGGACCGTGTTCAAGGATCCCTACCCGGCATCGGGACCGAGGCCCGACGCTGCGGCGGTTGGCCGCGACTAGCGATTGTGATAGCGGCGGGAAACAAGTCGATGCGTTCCGGCACCCCCGCCCAATCTTGATTCGGCTCGCTCATCCGCAAAAGCTGCAAGGAGAGTTGTAGCTCGCGACCCGGGCGAGGGCGGTGCCGTGAAATTCAACATGGGGATGCAGGCTCGTCCGAGTAGCCGGAGGCGATGCTTAGACTTGTGGCCTGGGCCGTTCGCTAGGCGTGGAACGACGGCGCGGTCGCATTGGGGCCATTGGCCACTGCGCAACTCAAATGGCGCGGTTCCAAGTGTTTGCGCGATGGTCTGCACCTCTGGCGCCCCCCCGCTGTGCCCCTCCCGTCAACTATGTGCTGCAACGGGGAGCGTGGTTCCGCGCAAGCACTCTTCTGTTACGCTCAATAGGCCAACCGGAGGAATTGTGGGGATGAAATTGCCTGTCTTCTGCCTGCTGCTTGCCGCTGTCGCTGGTTCCGGCTTTACGCAAGGCCGCGGAGGTCCGAACACCGACATCCACTACCATCTGGGGCCTGATTCTCTCCCGCAAGAGGGTGTTCCCAAGGGAGAGATTAGAGGGCCGTTTACTTTACTGAACAGCAAGGCTTTTCCCGGCACGCAACACACTTACTGGGTTTACGTGCCTGCGCAATACGACCGCGCGAGGCCGGCTGGCTTGATGGTCTTCAATGACGGCCAAGCCTACATGCATCCCGATGGCGATCTCCGCGCCCACAACGTGATGGACAACCTCATCTACCGCCGCGAAATCCCGGTCATGATCGGCGTGTTCATCAACCCCGGCCGTGCGCCGGACCAGCCCGAACCCACGCTCACGAACTGGGGCGACCGCGACACCAACCGGCCCGACGAGTACAACTCGCTCGACGACCGCTATCCGCGAGTTATCGTCGATGAGCTCCTTCCGGCACTCTACAAGGACTACAACATCTCGAAGATCCCGGATGACCACGGGATAGGCGGATCAAGTTCGGGGGCGATCGCTGCATTTACGGTTGCTTGGGAGCGCCCGAACCATTTCCGAAAAGTGCTCAGCATGATCGGCACCTACGTAAACCTGAGTGGACGAGGCGGAAGCAAATATCCGGACATCATCCAAGAGAGCGAGAAGAAGCCCCTGCGCGTCTTCTTGCAGGACGGGCGCAACGACAATCGCGGAGTACGCCGCGAAGGCGAGTATCAACAGGACCGCGACTGGTTCTATCAGAACGTCCGCATGGCGAAGGCTCTGACAGAGAGAGGCTATGAGGTGAACTATATCTGGGGTATCGGCCGGCACAGCCAGAAACACCCCGGTGCCGTGCTACCCGAGATGATGCGCTGGCTCTGGCGCGACCATCCGGTTTCGACAGCCCACGACGACGCCGTTGAGCGGGCCTTCCACGGTCCAGCTCGAAAGTAGATTCAAGAAGCTACCCTGAGTGTGTATCGAAGCGGAACGTAGGAGAGCACGAGAAGCCAAAGGCGGGAGATTGTCGGGATGCAGGTCGCAGCACAGGAGAAGCCGCCGGTTGGAATTATTTTCGATTGCGACTTGGGCGACAGCATCGACGACACGTTGGCATTGGCGTTACTCCATGGATTCGCCTCACGGACAGATCCGGAGTGCAGGCTCGTCTCCGTAAGTCTTACCAAATCGAATTTACAGGCCGCAGCGTTTGCCGAGGCGCTCGGCCGCTTCTACTCGGATCAGGCAAATCGCGAGATACCCGAGCGATTCCGGAGATACCGCGGTCTGGCAATCGGGCTTTCCGACAAAGGTTGGTCGCCCGACGCCACTCCGCCGCTGACCGCGCCCCTCGCCAAACGAGGCGCCGACGGAAAGCCGCTTTACTTCCATGAGATCGAACGTTTCACGGACACGGCGGACCCTGCCGCAATCATTCGCAACGCGCTCACGGCGCAGCATGACCAGAACGCGATCGTCGTTCTCACCGGGCCTGCGACGAACCTAGCTCGAGTGCTCGACCTGCGCGGCGCGAAAGCACTGATCGCGGCGAAGGTGCGGTTCCTTTCCGTGATGGGCGGCAAGTACCCGCGCGGCGGGCCGGAATACAACATTGAGTCCGACATCGCGGCCGCGCAGAAGCTGTTCGCCGAGTGGCCGACCCCTATCGTCGCGTCCGGTGCCGAGGTCGGCGATGCCCTGCTCTACCCTGGCCAGACCATCGAGAATGACTTCGGCTGGATTGAGCATCATCCGATCGTCGATGCCTATCGCGCCTACCAAGAGATGCCCTACGACACCCCTAGCTGGGACGTGACGGCTGCGCTCCACGCCGTGCGCCCGGGCGACGGCTACTTCACCGCTTCCATGCCGGGAACGATCCAAGTGCTTGATGACGGCCGAACAGAATTCAAGCCGGACTCCGGGGGAAAGCACCGCTTCCTGATTCTCGAGGCGTCGCAGAAGGCCCGCGTCATCCAAACCTTCCGGGAGGTCATCAGCTCCCAGCCAGCCCCCAGGGAGGTGCCGGGATTCCTCAGGCGCATCATCGAAGAGCGCGAGCAGGAAGAAAAGAGAAAGCTGGAAGAGGAGCAACGGCGGGCAGTGCCGAACGCCGACCCGACTAAGTGAGGTCCAGCCCGTTCAGCCGACCCGTAGAGTCGCCGAAATGCTCGACATGGGCCCCCATGCGGTCCATCATCGACAAGTAGAGATTCGAGATTGGCGTTTCCTTGCGGTAGGTCACCCGGCGGCCAGTCCTGATCGTGCCGCCCCCGCTGCCCATCATCAACGTTGGCAGGTCATGGTGTGTATGGCGGTTGCCGTCGGAGAGGCCGGCGCCGTAGATGATCATCGAATTGTCTAGCAATGTCGAGTCACCCTCCTGTATCGACTTCAGCTTCCCCACCCACTTCGCAAGTTGCTCGGTGTGATAACGGTTGATCTTGACAACTTTCTCCATTCGCTCGGGACGGTTCTGGTGGTGCGTGAGCGGATGGTGGCCGTCAGGAATGCCGATCTCGCGATAAGGGCGCGAACTGCCTTCGCGGGTAACCAGGAAGGTGAACACGCGGCTCATGTCGGCCTGCATGGCAACGGTCAGCATGTCCGTCATCAATTGGAAGTGCTCGGCGAAATCAGATGGAACGCCGTAGGGCTTGTTGAGACCCGGGTCGATCTGTTCGTTTTCAATCTCGGTCTTCTCAATCTGGTTCTCGATCTCGCGAATCGACGAGAGATACTCGTCGAGCTTGCGCTGGTCGGTAGGTCCGAGGCCGCCCCTAAGCTTGCGGGTGTCCTCGGACACGAAGTCGAGAATGCTCTTGCGGAAGCGGTTTCGCTGCGCACGTGCTTCCGGGCTCAGATGAGCGTCCTTGCCGAACAGCCGCTCGAATAGTTCGCGCGGATTCAGTATCGGCGGCAACGGTTGCGTTTCTCCGCGCCAGGCCAGATTGTTGGTGTAGGCACAGGAGTAGCCCGAGTCGCAGTTGCCAGCTTGCCGCGCGTCCTCAATGCCGATCTCCAGCGAGGGGAAACGCGTTTCAGAGCCCACTTCATTGGCAACAATCTGGTCGCAGGAGATGCCTGCCCGGATGTCGACGGCGGACTTGCGCGGGTGCACGCCGGTCAGATAGGCAGCGCAACAGCGGCCATGGTCGCCCGGGCCGTCGAGCAACGCCCGTCCGTTGTTCTGCGTCAGGTTGGTGAGCAGGGTGATGTCATTCCGGAGACTGTCAAGTGGCTGCAGCGTTCCCGGGAGGTCACCTCGCCACGCGCCGTCGTAGTCCGGGTTCCAGAAACGCATGTCAATGCCGTTCGGCACGTAGACCCAGCCCATGCGCACGGGCTGCTTCCCCGGAATGCGGCTGGAAGCTAGCGCCGGGGCCATCGCATCAAAGAACGGAAGCGCCACGGCGGCACCGGCCCCGCGCAGGAACGTTCGCCTGGCCAGTCTCTTGCCAACTATCATCGCGATGCAATTCCCGTCGGCATTGCCGCCACCTGTCTAGCCTCGCCGCGCCGGTGCTGGAACGGCAAGCTGTGCACAACTTCGTGAATCAATGTTTGAAACGCGTAGCCAGACTCTCTCACCCTTTGTGAGATCCCTCGCACGGTAATTCTATCATAGGGCTCAAGACCTCGTCCTAGCGCGTAGATCAGCATCTTCTCGCTCAGGTTGCGATTAAACTCATCGATATCCGCCAGTAAAATCTGCCTCATTTCGGCGGGGGAGTTGAATGATCTGCCGTTTGGCAGGACTCCGGCCGAATCGATGTCGAAGTTGCCGTCCTTGCTGCGCCACCTCCCAATCGCGTCGTAATTCTCGAGACCAAAGCCTAGCGCGTCCATGCGATCATGGCACACCGCACAAGCGGGGCTGGCTCGATGCTGCTCAATCAGTTGCCGCAGCGAAGCATCCGCCCCTAGCGCTTCCTCTTGCAGCGCCGGCACGTCGGCCGGAGGATCGGGCGGTGGCGCTCCGAGAATCGCCTCAAGAATGTACTTGCCGCGGATCACCGGCGAGGTGCGCGTCGGATAGCTGGTAACCGTCAAAACCCCGGCCTGGCCGAGCACTCCACCCCGCTGGTCGGTTTCGAGTTTGACTCGGCGGAATCCGCCGCCCTCGAGACCTTCCACACCATAGTGCCTTGCAAGTCGGGGGTTGAGGAACGTAAAGTCGGCGTCGAGGAACGTCGAGATCGGAAGATTCTCGCACAGCACGGCATCGAAGAAGAGCCGCGTCTCCTCCTTCATGTCTTCTCGAAGCTCTGGGCTCCATGCGGGGAACGCCTCAGGGTCAGGGTTGGCGTTGTCAAGGGCGCGGGTCTCGAGCCACTGACTGGCGAAGTTAGCGGCCAATGCGGAGGAGCGTTCGTCGTCGAGCATGCGGCGCAATTGCGCATCGAGCGTGTCGCGGTTGCTCAGCCCCCCATTCTCGGCCAGATCGAGCAACTCGTCGTCGGGCATCGAGCTCCACAGGAAATAGCTCAACCGAGAGGCCAGCTCGAAGTCGGAAACGCGGTGAACGGCGCTTGGGTCGCGCGGGCTCGGATCGTGTTCAATCCGGAACAAGAAGTGCGGCGAGACGAGCATTGCCTGCACCGCGAGTTGCACGCCCTGCCGAGCGTTGAGGCCTTCCGCCCGCGCTTGGTCAAAGAATTGCATCAGCGCTGCGACATTTTCGCGCGTCACTGTACGCCGATACGCGCGCCGGGCAAGAGTAGCAATGATTTGCTCGACGCACGAGCGACCGGACCCAGGATCGCAGAAGAGAATCTTCTTGCGGCTTTCCGGCTCGACATCGGTTGGGAAGGGGCCGACGATAGTGATGGATTCAAGTAGCTTGTTCTTTTCCCGGCTATAGCGGTCCTTCTCGGACAACGTATAGGGGAACGGATCGTCCATGAATCCGGCACGGAAATCGTGATCCCCGGCAGGCAGGTGAAGACGCAGCTCCTCGATTGAAAGCGGGCTGAAGTACACCAGCCCTGACGGTTTGGTCTCAACCTGCTTCGTTGCCAGCAGCTTGCCATCCAGCCAGAAGCCCATGGTCACGGGCGCGGCGTCCTTGGGGCGCTCACCGGGCAGGCCGATCCGAATGATGTATTCGCCGTCCCACTGGACACGGTGCCGAGCCTCAATCGTGCTCACATCGATGCGTCGAATCGTCTTGTCCTTGGTGTGGTACTCGGCCTCGATCGGTGTTTCAGGCAACGGGTTGGCGCCGATTGCGCTGGCGGCAATTGCTTCCGCGGCGCTGATGTACTTCTCCAGCAACACAGGCGAAATCGTGAGCACGTCGCCGATGTTGTCGAAGCCGTGGCCCGAGTCATCGGTCGGAAAGTCATTCTCGGCGCGAAACTCGATGCCGAGCAGGTCGCGAATCGTGCGCGAGTATTCGCTTCGGTTCAGCCGACGAGCCGTAACGCGGCCAGGGTCGGCTGGGACGCTTGAATCGGCGCGGTCGAACTCCGCCTCGATGAACCCCACGAAAGCTCTGATCTGGTCATCCTCGGGACGCTCCGCTCCTCGCGGAGGCATTTCACCTGTTGCGACCTTTTGGAGAATCTTCTCCCAGGCTTCGCGATGCCCGGCCAGCGAGTCGACCGATTCAAAGGTCTCGATGTTCAGGCCACCCGATGCGAGTTGGTCGTTGTGGCACAGCGTGCATTTCGCGAAGACGGGCGCGACCGATTCCTCGAAGGCTTTCTGGGAGGGACTTCCAACGGCACCCGGCCCCTTGGTATCGGCCGCCCAGAGCAGCCCGACTGCAGGGGCCACCGCTATAACTACGAGTGCGAAACAACGCATTGTGGACTGTTGGCTCATGTTACCGCAGCCCAGCTCGTGGCTTGGAAGTTGCCTGCCACCTCGCCACGCTGCATCTACTCAGAATCAGGTCCGCAACTACGAACATCGGCTCGCACAGGGAAGACCCACCGGCCGGCTGCGCCGAGTGGAATCGGCAAGTGCCAGTCTTCGACGTCCGGAAAGCGCGCGGGTTGGTCAATTAACGCAGCGCAGGCACCAGAGAGTACACGGCGAGCAGGGTGGGTGAAACCCCAACTGGCCTGCCAAAGGAGCGTTGGGCAAGCCCCCTAGCAGTTCCATGAAGGATCACAGTGACTCCAGGCATTTGCGCCGAGTTCAGGCATGTCACACTACTGGCAGAGGTGATTGATCAACATGACCAACAGTTCTACACGACGGTTTTTCATGGGCGCGGCGACGGCTGCTTCGGCCATGCGGGTATGGGGTGCGAACGAACGAGTCAATATAGGCATCGTCGGACTCGGCGGCAGGGGCGGAGGCCATCTGAACACCTACTCGCGGTTACCCGAGACCCGCGTAGTGGGCCTGTGTGATGTCAACCAGGCGGCGCGCGAGCGGGCGCAAGCGACGCTGGTAAAGAACACCAGCGAGAAGGCGAAGGAGTTTGGGGATATGCGAGATGCCTTCGCCGACCCCGACATCGAGGCCGTGTCCATCGCAACTCCTAACCACTGGCACGCGCTTTCGTCGATCTGGGCAATGAAAGCGGGCAAGGATGTCTACTGCGAAAAGCCAGCCTCCCACAACATCCACGAGGGACTCACGCTGCTCCAGGTGGCGCGTGAAACCAAGCGCATGTTGCAAATCGGGTCCCAGCATCGCAGCACTCCCTTCAAGATGAGGGCGATCGAGGCTTTGCAGGGCGGGTTGATCGGAAAGATCTACCAGTCCAGGGGGCTCTGCTACAAGCGGCGGGCATCGATCGGCAAGAAGCCCGATACACCAACGCCGGCGGGCCTGAACTGGGAATTGTTCCTTGGACCCGCTCCACTGCGGTCATTCAACGAACTGCGATTCCGGTACAACTGGCACTGGTTCTGGGACACGGGCAATGGTGATATCGGCAACCAGGGAGTGCATCAGATGGGAGTTGCTCGTTGGGGCATGTCGGACCCCCAGTGGCCTATGGCAGCCCATGCTCATGGCGGCAAGTTCGCCTATGACGACGATCAGGAGACACCGAACACCTTGACCGCGAACTTCGATTTCGGCGACAGCGAGCTGATATTTGAAACCAGAGGATTGTTGACTGGCGGGGAAGGTTCGGTGCCACCGCCGCCGCGCCGTCGCCCGTCTAGCGCTTCGGATGCTCCGTCACCCACGGCAACAGCTCCCAAGACCAGCGTGCCCCTCAACATCATGATCGGGAATCTGTTCTACGGTACCGAAGGCTGGGCTGCAATGAACGACCGGGGGTTCCAGGCCTTCAATGGCGAGAGTCACGAGCTCGTGATGGAAGAGGGATCCGAGCCAGGACGGGGGACCAATACGACTGGTCTGCATATGCAGAACTTCGTAGCCGCCTGCCGGTCAAGAAACCACAAAGACTTGAACGACGAGATCGAAACTGCCCACTTGAGCGCGGCGATGTGTCACTTAGCAAACATCAGCTATCGAGTCGGCCGAAAGCTGACGCTCCAGTCCGGGCCGAAGTTTGTTGAGGATCCGGAGGCAAATGGACTGCTGACCAGGAACTACCGAGAGCCGTACGTGGTCTAGTTTCCGAAAAGCCTATGCGCAGGAACCAGAACGACACAGGGAACTAGAGTTCCGGTGCCCTTGGCCGGCTGTGACCGCAGGCTATCCCCAAGCACTGTTCGGAACGATGATGAGTTCCATTCCAGCGGTCCTCGCCGCCTTCCAAATGCAGTCTACCGATCCAAGCTGCAGCAACTAGTCTGAGTCCTTGAGTCTGTTACGGATCGGCTCATACGGATCACTCGGTCCAATGGTCGGATCCACGTAGTGGACTAGGTCCCGCATTGCGATGACTGTGCAATCACGATCCCTCAGGTAGTCCATGTAGCGAATGAAGTCCAGGGGATCGGTGTGAACCCAAGGGTGCTCCACCGCAGGCACTCCGTGGAATGTCAAGACGGCAATCTTGCCGTCCCTTGCCTGGTCAACTGCCCACACGAGATCTTCGAAATCCCATTTCGGACCTACATATCCAGTCGTCGGAATCAGCAACGGATGGTCCTCTGCTGGATCGTATGGGCGTCCGCGCGCCCCACTGCCGCCGTCAGGATGCTCGGGACTCACCCCTCGGCGTGCAAAGACGTATCGCTTTTCGGCTAGGACCTCTACGACCGGCAAGCTGTGGTGCCATCCCGGATAAACGAAGGTTTCAGGTGTCGGTATGCCGTGCTCCTCGCAACGCTGCTCGATAACTTCGAGATTGGAGAGGATCTCATCCTTGGACAGGTTGGCCATGTTGGGGTGCGAGCCCGTGTGATTGCCGACTTCGAACCCTAGATCATGCAGACGGCGGACATCCTCCCAGGAGACGTAGCGCTCCTTGTTTGGGTCAGCCGCGTAACCGAGGCCCTCAGTGATGTAGAAGGACGCTCCAAAGCCGTATTCCTTCAGCTTGGGCGCGACGAACGAGATGTCCGACTTGTTGCCGTCATCGAACGTCAGTACGACAAGACCATTGGGAATCGGAGCCAACCCGCTGTCGGTAGGGGCGTTGCACGCCACGACTACCGAGAGGGACAATGCGGCGACCAAACGGTGTTTGATTTCCATTGTGGCCCCTAGTTTACGCATCGCTAGAATCCAAAAAAGCGAATCCGAGCGAGCTGTTCCGGGAAAATGGAGCCTGTGTTCCTAGTGAGGGCTTGCTGCTCAACTTGGTCACAGGAACCGATCGAGCAGCTTACATTCCGCCAACTATGCCTATTCGCCATACCACCGTGTCGAAGACGGCAACGATTACCCCGCCACCCTGATCTACACGGCGGATTCCGATTCCCGAGTCGACCCACTGCACGCGCGCAAGATGGTCGCCCGGCCGCAAGCGGCGAGCACGAGGGGCAAGCCGACCCTCCCGCGATACGACCAGTTGGCGGGCCATGGACGCGGCAAGCCTCTGGACGAGATCGTCGCCGAATGGGCGGACATCTGGAGCTTCATCTTCGCCCAGCTCTAGATCGGGAACCAGCCGCGCGGGAGGGTGATAAGCTACCCAATAGCCGGACGAACGTCTCCCCTGAATGACCGTCAAGAGGGGCCGGCTGAGTTCGCCATCTAGGTCCTGTGCCCGACGCGGATTCCGCCCACGCCCAGGTAGTGCGCAAGGCGGGCGTTGTGAGCCTGGCGGTCGCTTTCAGCAGGGTCACCGGGCTGGTCCGAGAGATGGTCTTGGCCGGACTGTTCGGCGCGGGCATGCAATACGACGCGTTCCTCGCCGCGTACCGCATCCCGAACCTGTTGCGCGATCTCCTCGCGGAAGGCGCGCTGTCGGCTGCGTTCGTCACCACCTACTCCCAAACGCTCTCGACCAAAGGCAAGGAGGAGGCTTACGCGCTTTCCAATCGTCTCACGACCCTACTCGTGCCAGTCTTGATCGCGATCTGCGTTCTAGGAACAGTTTTCGCGCCGCCGTTGGTGGACCGACTGTTCCCTGGCTACGCCGAGATCGAGGGCAAATTCGAGCTCACGGTTCTAATGACGCGTGTGATGATGCCGTTCCTCCTGCTCATAGCGCTTGCCGCCAAGGCAATGGGTGTGCTCAATTCGCACGGCAAGTTCGGTATTCCGGCCCTGTCTTCCGGCTTCTTCAACATCACGTCTGTCGTTGCCGGACTCCTGCTCGGGTTTGCTGTCGGGTCCAGATTGGGCATCGAGCCGATCGTCGGCATGGCCATCGGCACCCTGTTAGGCAGCGGCGTGCAATACATCTCCCAGATACCCGCCCTCCGACGCACAGGGCTCCGCTTCCGTCCGATGGCGGGGATCTTTGATCCTGGCGTCCGCCAACTGCTGCGCCTCATGGGCCCGGCCGCGATAGGGGCGTCGGCCGTGCAGGTCAACGTGATGGTCAACGGTATGTTCGCTTCTCAGATCGCGGGCTCGGCCGGGCATGCCATTAATGGCCCAGTGGCATGGCTCGGGTACTCGTTCCGCTTCATGCAGCTGCCCCTGGGCATGTTCGGGGTCGCCGTGGCGTCGGCAACCCTGCCACTTCTATCCCGAGACGGCGGCGAGAACAGGATCGACGATTTCCGGGATACGCTGTCCAAGTCCCTTGGCCTGGTGTTCCTGCTCACGATCCCTTCGGCGGTCGGGCTCTTCGTTCTGAGCCGACCCCTCGTCGGCGTGGTCTACGAGCGCGGGCTGTTCACGCCATTTGATACGGAGCAGACGGCCTTGGCCTTGTCGTCTTATTGCCTGGGACTCGTCGGATACGCTTCGACGAAGGTGCTGGCTCCTGCGTTCTACGCCCTCGGCAACGTGCGAGTCCCGATGTTCGTGGCGGTCCTGTCCGTCGTGCTGAACTTCAGCCTGAACAAGTTTTTCATTGACACCCTCGGTCTAGGCCACTGGGCGCTTGCACTCTCGACATCGCTCGTGGCGAGTCTGAACTTCGTGCTTCTCTTCGCCTTCATGAGGGCACGGGTCCACGGCGCGGGAGGAAGGCGATTGCTGGTGGCCGGAGCAAAAATAGGGCTCGCCTCTGCCGTCATGGGCGCTTGCTGCTGGGGTCTCGCCCAGCTAGTCGAGTCGTGGATCGGACCGGGTACGTTTGTCGGCCGGCTCGCGGTGCTTGCCGTCGCCGTACCCTCCGGCGTGGCTGTGCTGTACACGCTTTGCCGCCTCATGCGGCTGCCCGAACTGGAACTCGCTCGGCGAGTCGTCCTGGCCCGCATCGGCAAGCGGAGGGGGCACGAGACCTAACTGGTGCCAGCACGCGGATTGCCTGACGAAGCGATGGACCACGGCTCGACCCCGGGGGCGGCAGCGAAGGGAAGGACGTGAGCGCCTCCCTCAGCTCGACGGGAAGCCGATCGAACGCGGCCGTCTCGTGCAAGGTGTCGAGGGCCGCGCCGAACTGCGTGTCTCGGGAAAATTCGGGCGGCTGGCCGAAGATCAGCAGTCGGAGGCTGTCAGTCAGACGTTCAGCCCAGATGTGCGCCAGCAGCTTCGCATCGTCTGTCTTCACCGAGATCATGTCGTCCGACGTGACGATCACTATTTCCAGCAACTCCTCGGCGGTTGCAGTTTCCTTCTGGACGGTCCTTGGCATACCCTCGGCTGCTGCGGTATCGATAGTGATGACCCGGCCCGGCGTCTCGGCCAATTCTAGAACTGCAGTGGTTAGGCTTGCCACCACCTGCTTGGGCCCATATGGGAGAGATGTCCAGACCAGTTCATTGGCCTCCGCGGATCCCGACGAGATCACGCGAAGTAGTCACGCAACGCCCCAGCACGCATCAACACGAGAATCGGTCGCAGAGGGGCGCGATGGTCTCGCTATCGACATTCGCCAACCAAGTGCGAAGCTACCTGGGAGTGATTCTCGAGATCCACGTCCCCGACTCACGGATGAGCTTGACAGCAGGGACCAGCCTCGGCCTGCAACGACACACCAGTTCGCGCGCTTCGGCATATGGCCGACTATGGTTCATTTCCTCCTCGACGAACCGCTGCGCGGCTTTGCAGTGGAACATCCGTTCGTCCTGAAACCACGTTGCCAGCCCTTCTTCGAGAACAGTGGCTTCGCCGCCCTCCACCGGATCTAACAGATGCGCGGTTTCGTGTGCGACCTGCCAAGCGCCCCACCCTCGCGCGCATTCGCCCCAAGGCGGCGGGGAAATGTGGATCTCGACGCAGCGATAGTTTCGGCCATCTAATATGTTTACTTCAGGGAAGTCGCGTTGGAGGGCGTCGAGCGGGATCTGGCGAGCCCACGTAGAGTATGTGCCGGAGTCAATGTTGTCCTTGCAGCGCTAGACATCGGGCAGTCTCGAAGGTTGCAGCCGGCGCACCATAGTCGTTCAGACACCCGTGCCAACTCCTGCGTCATCGAGTTGCAACGTTACTGGCGGTGCGCCCGTCCGGGCCGGCTGACAGGTTCAATTCGTATGTTCCAATAGCTGGGGCGACCTCCATGCGACACAACTCGATCTCAACCCTGCTCCTGGCTGCGTTCGGTGCGACCGCCATCGGCTGCGGGCCTGTGGTCGACTCTGGGGACCAGCTAGTAGGCGAATCGCTCAGCCAAGCGCAGGCACCGGACGGCCACTACATTTCATGGCGCGAGCACGTGATCGACGATCTGGAAACTGGGGGCGTGGCCATCAGCGGCAGCGACGGCCTCGCGGTGGGAGACCTCGACCTTGACGGACACGAGGACATCGTGTCGGTCCATGAGTCAGACACACAGTACGACGGTGTGGCCGACGGGCACATCCGCTTGGCGTTCGGTTCGGAAGATCCGGACAATTGGACGCTTGCAACTCTTGCCGAAGGAAGCGAGGCCGGGGCGGCTGAAGACGTATCGATCGCCGACGTCAACGGCGACGGATACCCCGACATCATTGCGGCTTGCGAGTTCGAGCATTTGATCTATTTCCAAAACCCCGGCAAAGACGCCCGCTCCGCGCACTGGGAGCGACTCATCCCGTCGGTTGCAAGTGGGCGTGGCTCCTTTATCCGTGTGTTCTTCGCAGACTTCAACGGAGATGGCAAACCCGAGGTTGTCGCACCTAACAAGGGAAGCCAGGCGGGAAGAGCAAGCGAAACGACGCTCCGGCCGATTAGTTGGTATGAAATCGCGGGCGACCCCCTTGACGATGCGTCCTGGAAGGAGCACGAACTCACTCGCGTGGCTGTGCCAATCAATTCCCGGCCGGTAGATCTGGATTCGGACGGGGATCTTGATGTCCTCGCTTCGTCACGGGCCGAAGCGCGATTGTTCTGGTTCGAAAACCTGGGCGGTGATGAGATCGAATTCCGCGAGCACCCAATCGAGATCGCAGTGCCGGAAGGCTACGGTCCAACGCGCATGACAGGATTCATGTTTGCGTTCCACGACTTCAACGGTGATTCCCGGCTCGACGTGCTCCTGTCGGAGGGCGGGCCGAACGTCGTTTGGCTGGAACACCCGGAGGAAGTCACGATGCCCTGGCAGTTGCATCGGCTCGGGACGATGGAGCCTGACTCCGCGACAGGATTGACCATCACGGATATTGACGGCGACGGCGAACAAGACGTCTTCTGCGGGAGCTACAGCCAAGGTCCGCGCGACATGGACGGCACAGAAGTGACGGTGGACATGCGGCTAGGAAGGCTCGCATGGTTCCAGAACCCGGGGACTGCGGATTCGCCATGGAAACGGCATGACATCTCGCGGCGCAAGCGCGGCATGTTCGACATGAGCGTGCCACGGGACCTTGACGGCGACGGGGATACAGACTTCATCGGGACCCGCGGCAACAGCGTGCCCTACGATGGCGTCTACTGGCTCGAGCAAGTGCGAACCCCGAACGCGATTCCGGCGTTCTCACCGGCGCGCGAGGTAGACAGTCAAGAGATGCCCCTGCCGTAGGGCTGCAGCATTGGCCCGGAGCCACGATTGCACGAAGCCGGCGCAATCCCACAAGATGGGAACTCATGTCTCAGTACGTACTCTCCTGCGACGAAGGAACTAGCAGTGCTCGCGCCGTCGCATTCGACCGCGAAGCGCAAGCCGTGGCAACGGCTCAGAATCCAGTCGAGAGCAGGTTCCCTCGAAGCGGATGGGTGGAGCAGGACGCCGAGGAGATCTGGCAAACACAATTGCTGGTCGCCAAGAATGCCGCCCTCCAGTGCGGGGGCTGGCACTCAATAGCGGCGATCGGAATCACAAACCAACGCGAAACCACGATCGTCTGGGACCGCGCCACGGGCGCGCCGATCGCCCCTGCCATTGTGTGGCAGTGCAGGCGGACAGCTGACGCTTGCGACAAGCTGGCTGCCGCTGGCTACGCGGATGAAGTCACCGAACGCACGGGCCTCGTTTTGGATCCCTATTTCGCGGGCACCAAGATCGGCTGGATCCTGGACAACGTCCCCGACGCTAGAGCGCGAGCGGAAGCTGGCGAACTTGCTTTCGGGACGGTGGACAGCTGGTTGGTGTACCGCCTCAGCGGTGGCAAGGCGCATGTCATTGACCGCACTAACGCCTCGCGCACATTGCTCATGAACCTGCGTACGGGATCCTGGGACCCCGCGATGCTAGCGATGCTGGGAGTCCCTAGCTCGATGCTTCCGACCATCGTGCCTTCGTGCGGCATGATGGCTACAACCGACGGTGACCTGTTCGGTGCCGAAATCCCGATTGCCGGGATCGCGGGAGACCAGCAATCCGCGCTATTCGGGCAGGCGTGTTTCCGACCGGGCCTAGTGAAGAACACCTACGGGACCGGCTGCTTTGCCCTCATGCATACCGGGGACACCGCATCGCGCTCCGAGCACCGTCTCCTCTCAACGACCGCCGCTTCGGCGCCGGGTTCCGACCAGTTCGCATTGGAAGGTGCGGTCTTCGTTGCGGGAGCAGTCGTGCAATGGTTGCGCGACGAACTCGGACTGATCCAGAGCGCGGCCGAATCGGAACAAGCCGCCACGTGTGTGAGTGACACTGCTGGCGTTTACCTGGTGCCCGCGTTCACTGGCTTGGGCGCCCCGTACTGGAATGCGGGAGCGCGCGGCGTCCTGACCGGCCTTACCAGAGGTGCCGGTCGAAATCACATCGTCCGGGCGGCCCTGGAATCAATCGCCTACCAAACTCGAGATCTCGTGGAAGCGATGGAATCCGACAGCGGAGCCGGCCTCGGAGAGCTGCGAGTGGACGGCGGCGCAACGGAAAACGACTTCCTCATGCAATTCCAGGCCGACATCCTAGGCGTCCCCGTGGTCCGTCCTGCCTATCTCGAGACAACCGCTCTTGGCGCAGCCTTCCTGGCGGGTCTGGCGACCGGATTCTGGAGCGGCACTGACGAGTTGGAGCGATTCTGGAGCGTTGATCGCAGATTCGAGCCCAGCATGTCCGAATCGCACAAGGAAGACCTCTACGCGGGTTGGAAGGCTGCCGTCAGCCGGGCTTTGTAGCCGGGGGAGATCGGTCAGCTGGTAGATCCGACGAGATAGGGCTCAAACGCTTCCGGGACGACAACAACACCCAGTCCCGGTGCCTCGGGCAAGTGCCACCGGCCCCTCTCGAGATGGATCGGGGTATCGACAATCTCGGTTCGAAACGGATTCTCGGTCCGGTCGCACTCGATCAGCTTCGCTTCGGGGGTCAGCGTGAAGGGCTGCCGAGGTCTCGCCGCGTAGAAGTGAAGCGCGGCTGCCTGGCCGATTGCGGATCCCCACGCGTGGGGAGTGACGTGGATGCTCGCAAGCGAAGCCAGCGTGGCTATCTTCATCGACTCGGTAATCCCGCCACAGGCGCACACATCGGGTTGCGCGTAATCCAAGGCGCGCGAATTGAACCACTTCTCAAATCCGAACCGAGTGTATTCGCACTCGCCGCCGGCAAGCGGGATGCTCGTCGCAGCCTTGACCTCCAGGTAGGCCTGTGGATCCAAGGGCGACACGGGTTCCTCGAACCAGTAAATGTCGTACGGTTCGATGCGGCCGGCAAGATTGATTGCCTCGCACGGGGAATACGCATGGTTTGCGTCGATGGCGAGCTTGCATTCCGGCCCGACGAATCCGCGCAGGGCAGCGACCAACTCCGCGTCGCGCTCGACACCGAGTCCCACCTTCATCTTGACGGCACGAAATCCCTGATCGAGGCACTGCTCGGCCTCGTTCTCCCACTGTGACTCCAGTGACTCCTCGCCCCCGAAGTAAAAGCCCGTCCAGTAGCACTCGATGGACTCCACCGGCTCGCTACCAAGCAGCCTGTACAGCGGCACTCCGGCATCCTGCGCCTTGAGATCCCAAAAGGCAATGTCGAGAGCCGAGATGGCGGCGATCATGACGCCCTTCTGGCCATAGTCGATCGAGCGTGCGTACAGCAATTCCCACAGCGATTCAACCGCCCTGGGGTCGCGACCGACGACCATCGGCCCGAGGAACTCCCGGACGATCGCGGCAGTGACCGCGGCCGGGCCGTACGCCTCGCCCCAACCCGTGCGTCCGTCTTCCGTCACGACCCGCACCAGCATCGCCTCGCGGTCGGAGTACGAGAACTGGGAGAAGGAAAAAGGCCGGTCCAAGGGCGTCCGCAAGTGAACGGCGTCGACGCTACGAATCTGCATCCCGTTGCTATAGTACCGGTCATGAAGGCCATTCGCATTCACGAGCACGGCGGCCCCGAAGTCCTGAGCTATGAAGACATAGCAGTACCGGAACCAAGAGCTGGAGAGGCGCTCGTCAAGATCGACGCATCGGGCGTCAATTTCATCGATATCTACTTCCGCACGGGCCTGTATCCAGCCGAACTGCCGATCACGAACGGACAGGAAGGCGCAGGAACAGTCGCTGCCGTTGGCCCCGAAGTCTCCGAGGTCAGCGTAGGAGAGCAAGTGGCATTGCTACAGCCGCATTGCTCGTATGCTGAGTACGCCATTGCCAATGCCAAGCGCTTGGTTAAATTGCCGGACGGCGTTCCGACGAAGGTGGCGGCCGCGGCAATGCTGCAGGGTGGCACGGCACACTACCTGACGCGGTCGACTTTCGAAGTCGGGCAGTCCCACACGGCACTGGTCCATGCCTGCGCTGGCGGTACCGGGCTGCTGATCGTCCAGATCGCGAAGAAGTTCGGCGCGCGGATCATAGGCACGTGTTCGACCGAGGAGAAAGCCGCCAAGGCGCGAGAGGCTGGTGCCGACGAGGTCATCCTTTACACCAAGCAGGACTTTGCCAGCGAGTGCCGTCGCTTGACGGACGGCCAAGGAGTTGACGTGGTCTACGATTCGGTCGGCAAGTCGACCTGGACCGGAAGCCTGGATAGCCTGAAGCCGCGGGGAATGATGGTGTCGTTCGGCAATGCCAGCGGAGCGGTACCTCCATTCGCACCCCTGGAGTTGACGAAACGGGGATCCCTGTTTGTGACGCGGCCTTCGATGATGGCCTACGTCGCAACGGACGAAGAGTTCACCTGGCGGACATCAGACATTCTCAGCTGGATCGAATCGGGTGATCTCAACATTACCGTTGGCGGCGAGTTCCCCCTAAGTGAGGCAGCCGAAGCCCAATCGAGACTAGCGGGCCGCCAAACAATGGGTAAGCTTCTGCTGGTTCCCTGATCGACGGCAAATCAGAGCAGCCGCGCCAAGCCTTTCTTGGTGCCATCCAGCGGTCTTGACCGCTGCCGGTGCACCAGGCTGGGAGTCGGGGCGGCAATAGGCCGACACGCAGCATGGTATCTTTCTAAGCCATGTCGACCAGATTCACCACAATTTCGGCTCTGGCCCTCGTCTGCCTCGGTACGCCCCTCAGTTCTTCCGCCAGGCCGAACATCGTCCTGGCCATCGCGGACGACTGGGGCTGGCCGCACGCCGGGGCTTACGGCGACAGCGTTGCTACGCCGACATTTGACCGTCTGGCAAAGGAAGGCGTCCTGATCGAAAACGCCTATATCTCTTCTCCGTCTTGCACACCGAGCCGCGGGGCGATCATCACAGGCCAGCACTTCTGGAGGCTGGGCCCAGCAGGCAATCTCTGGAGTGTCTGGCCGTCGACGTTCGCGGAGTACCCGAAGCTACTCGCCGCGGATGGGTATTTTGTCGGCAGCTACCGCAAGGGTTGGGGGCCGGGCATTTTTCCGGGCAGCGCGGTCAGTCCGGCCGGCAGGGTCTACCCCACTGTGGACGGGTTTTTCGACGCCCGTCCGGAAGACATGCCGTTCTGCCTCTGGTTCGGTGCCAGCGACCCGCACCGTCCCTACAGGGCAGGCAGTGGAGTCGCTAGCGGAATCGAGCTCGAGGACGTCCATCTCTTCGAACACTTCCCGGACTCTGACGAGGTTCGCAGCGACGTGGCCGATTACTACTTCGAGGTCCAGCGTTTCGACAGCGATGTCGGCAAGTTAGTTGCGTTGCTCGAGGAAATCGGAGAGCTCGACAACACCCTGATCGTCATGACGGGCGATCACGGCATGCCCTTTCCGCGCGCGAAGGGCAATCTCTACGACTCCGGGGCCCGCGTGCCTATGGCGATTCGCTGGAAGGACCGCGTGCCGGGTGGCCGCGTAGTCACGGACTTCGTGTCGACGACCGATTTGGCACCGACTTTCCTGGATGCGGCGGGCACTGCAATCCCAGGCGAAATCTCGGGGCGATCCCTCGTGGACTTGTTGTCATCGGGCCGGGCGGGACGTGTCGAGCAGCATCGAGACCACGTGCTCATCGGTCGCGAGCGGCATGTCGTCGCTCAAGAGGCACCCAACCTGGGCGGCTACCCGGCACGCGGGATCCGCACCGACGATTTCCTCTATATCCGGAACTACGCCCCTGACCGCTGGCCGGCAGGCACGCCCGACTACAGGGGAGCCGCAGCCCCCAATGCCTGGCTGGCCGATTGCGACAACGGGCCGACCAAGTGGTTTCTCTGGCAGAATCGAGACGATCCGAAGTTCAGGAAGCACTACGAACTGTCGTTTGCGAAACGTCCGGCTGAGGAGGTGTACGACCTGAAGAAGGATCCCGGCCAGGTCCTCAACCTGGCGGCCGATCCGGACTACGCCAATATCCGCAAGGCCTTGGCCGTCCGCATGACACAGGGTTTGATCGACGCTGCCGATCCCCGAATGGATGGCCGAGGAGACTTGTTCGATTCGCAGCCGTACCTGGGAGGGTCGCCGCGATTTCCCCAGCCCTGACCCGGCGCTCGGCCGGCATTGCTTCAGGCTGCTGTGACCGCCCCCCTGCGGGGCAACAGGGCAATGCAACCAGCGCCTGCCACGCCGATCGCGAATACGACCGCGAGAGCCAAGTCGTAGTTGCCCAGCCCGTCATGCATTGCACCCACAAAGAATGGCAGCGTGGCTTGGCCGACCTGCCCTAACGGCCAGACGACCCCCATGACCCTTCCCAGCGAACCCGTGCCGAACAGTTCCGCTGCCATTAGCGGGATCAGCATATAGTTCGCTCCCAAACCGAAACCGAAGGCCATCCCGAACAAGATCGTCATAGAGGGCAACTCGATCACGTAGAGCATTGGTACTGGAAGCGCGACAAGCAGGTACGCAATCACCATGACCATCTTCTTGTTCAACCGGTCGGCGAGCCAGCCCGCAATGACACGTCCCAGCAAGCTCGAAACCAGGATCACAAACGTCGTGTCAGCGACAAGCGACGCGGACAGGTCCGCGTCCAGGAACAGGAGTTTCATGTGCTGGTTGACGGAGCCAATTGCGGCGATGCTGAGAAAGGATCCGACACCGATCAGCCAGAAAGGCCGGCGCACGAGTAGCTGGCCGAAAGTTAGCGACTCGGTTGTCGCTTCGCGCGAGACAGCGGACGCCGGTTCGGCGACCAAGCCCATGTCAGCCGGGCGATCCCGCAACGCCCAAAGAGCGACCGGCACGACGAGCAGGATCAAGCCACCCATGATCTGCAGGGCGACGCGCCAGCCGAAGGCCTCGATCAGCGGCCCGGCGACGTACTTTTGGGAAATAGCCCCGCCGATCCCAAGGCCCAAATAGGCAAACCCCATCGCCTTGCCGCGATTCCGGTTGAACCAATTGGCTAGCAGCACTTGGCTCGGAACTGGACCAGAGTACACGAACCCGACCATTACCAAGCACCAAGTAAACCGATAGAAGGCCAAGGAGCCATCCATCCGGCTGAGACAGTTGAATGCAACGAAAAAGGCCAGCGCACCGAATATGATCAGCTTTCGGGGGCTGAATCGGTGGACAAGGAGCCCCCCCAAAGGAAGGACTAGCAGCGTCGACAAGAAGAATCCGGAAGTCGTCTCGGCGCGGTCCCAACCGAATTCCTCGATGTAGTGATCGTAGAAAAACGGCATCGAGTACATTGGCATTCCCACTGTCATTGCGAGGATGAAGAAGCAGGAGGCTGCGATGTACCAGCCGTGGTATGGGCGTGATTGCACGATGCGGAATGAGTCTACCGTACTCCGTGATCCATCCGTATAGGACCAATAAGGCCTAATTCGCCGCGAGACCGCACTTGAGTCGGTCTGCTGTCCCGGGTCATGTTGCCACCGCAGTAGGGAGTGCGTCGGACCACGCGATCTCCCGCTCACGGGAATAGGCCTTCAGCATCCGCATGAATTCAGCCATGTAGAGATGCTGATCGAACCACCCGCGCCCGCTGACCATGTTGCCGGAGCGCACGCAGCCCTCGTCAACGAATGTCGCTCCGCAGACTTCGACATCGAACTTGCACTTCGGTATCGTTGCCATGCGCTTGCCCCTGACGACATCGGCTGTGGCCACGATCTCGGCCCCGTGACAGACCACCGCCACCGGCTTTTCACAGTCAAAGAAATGCCGCACGATTCGAATCAAATCCTGGTCATAGCGGATGTATTCCGGCGCGCGACCGCCTGTCAGGAACAGTCCGTCGTATTCGTCGCAATTCACGTCGCGAAAGGCCACAGTCGCTTCGAGATGGTAGCTTGGCTGTTCCCTGGTGATGTCCCATCCAGGCGGGATCTCGTGCATCACCAACGAGTAGAGCCGCGCGTCTGGCCCGGCAACGACAGCTTCGTAGCCGTCCTCCTGGACCCGGTACACCGGATAGAGCGTGTCCATTGCTTCGGCGGCGTCCCCGATCGTGATCAGTACCTTGGGCATTGCGGTCCTCCTAAGGGAACTTTGATACGAAGCCACGTTGACGGCAGAGAATTGCGGGCCAATCTCGAACCGCAGCGGAACCCTTCAGCGAGCCTTCGCCGAGCCATTGTGGCACAGCGCCTCGTGCGGCTCAACAGAAAACAGCCCCCAAGACAACGAAGTCCCCCGTTCGGGCGCTTGAGACGCACGAGCATTGCTCCGATGCGTAAGGGTCTTTCGGTGCCAAGACACGACGCTTCCTGCTCGCGAGCCAGAGAGACCCAATTGCGATCAGGGCCATCCGGATCGCTAGGGAAACGAGGAGCGCTCGTAGCTGGCCGGCATCTTCACGACGCCACAAGCAATAGCCCCCACGCACTTCTGTGATAGCATATGTGCTATCATTCGGCGGTGAGGCGGATCGTGATCGATACGAACGTACTCGTTTCCGCGATTCTATCGCCCGATCGCGCGGCGCGAAAGGTGCTGCGACGATGCCTGACGGGCAAAGCCAGGCCACTTGTGAGCAATGCGCTGTTTCTGGAATACGAGGATGTGCTGGCGAGACAGGAGCTATTCTCTGCGGCGTCGATCACCTTGAAGGATCGAGTAGCGCTGATGGACGCTGTCCTGAGCGTCTGCGAATGGGTAAGTATCGCCTTCCTTTGGCGTCCAAATCTACCCGACGAATCCGACAACCATCTGATCGAGCTGGCGATTGCGGGCAATGCGGAGGCGATCGTTGCGAGCAACACGAGAGACATCGTGACGGGCGAGCTGGTTTTCGACAGCATTCGTGTCGTCACGCCGGGCGAATGGCTGAGAGAGGATGACTGACATGGCAACATTAACGATCCGGGTACCTGATGCCCATCGAGATCGCTTGGCCGCGATGGCCGCGCAGCGCGGCGTGAGCGTGAACAAGCTGATCGAGCAACTCTCCTTACGGGCGTTGGCCGAGCACGACACAGAAATGCGATTTCGGTTGCGAGCGGCCCGCGGCGTGGTCGAGCGCGGATTGGCAGTGCTCGACAAACTGGATCGCATGCAGTCGCGAACCCAAGACCCCTGAGGCGCGGCGATTCATGGCAGACGCCTCGGTAGTCTGGCGCGTTAGTTCATAGGGGGGCTCGCCAATGACGGCGGCATGGACCTCGAAGGCGTCGGCGGCCACTTCGATCGCAATGCATCCAGTCGCTGGTACTTGCGGAAGCCGACCGAAGGACAATGCGTGGATTCGCGGATGCCTACTGGCCGTTGGAGTCGCCCGTCAAATGGTGAACTTGAGTTCACCTCTCCCAGTTCCGCGAGCAGGTTCTGGCAGACGAAATACAGGTGGCAACGTTTCTTTCGGACCGCGAGGTTTGCGGCGTCGCCGGGGCGGTTGGTCCCGAACCGGCGGTCCGCTGGGCAGCGGGCAGGCCAGCCTCGCGGCGGGCCTCCCCCTCAATGTCTACCGGTATCCTCGAGGGCGCTCTCTCGCGTGATTCAGCAAGGCGAATCGAACCCTAGACACCTGACCTGTGCGACACTACCATCGAACTACGGAGGCTATGACACGCAGTGCAGCATTCTAGACGAACCTTTCTCAGCGCGACCGCCGGCCTAGCGGCGTACGGTTGCTCGAAACCCGAAGAAGCCGAGCCCATGGACGAGCCCACCGCGCAAGAGGCCCCCATGCAGCTCTCCCTCTCCGTGCGTGTCGCCGAGTCGTTCTCTGACAAGCGCAATTCGACGATGACTATCGACGAGCTGATCGCGATGGCAGCCGAGTTCGGCTACAGCGCGCTGTGCATGCGTGCCTCCCAGGTCGGTACGCACACACCAGCCGAGGAGGTCGCCCAGGTGAAGGAGAAAGTCGATGCCGCGGGCTTGCGGGTCTCGATGGTAACCGGCGACTTCGCGGTGCCCAGCAACAACGAAGAGGGCCCGATGCTGTTGCGCAACATCACCCCGTACCTCGACCTGGCTGACGCTCTCGGTTCGAATCTCATTCGCGTCTGCATGAAGAAGGACGAAGACATCCCCTTTGCGCAGAAATCTGCCGACGAGGCAGCCGAGCGGAGCATCCGCCTAGCGCATCAAGCGCATTGCGCCAGCCTGTTCGAAACCGTCGACGGCTCTGTGCGCGTGCTCGAAGCGATCGATCGCCCAAACTTTGGAATCATCTACGAGCCTGCCAACTGGTTCATCGCAGGCGAGGACTATGGGATTGCCTCGGTCCGCAGGCTGCAGCCATACCTGTTCAATTTCTACATCCAGAACCACCGCTTGAACCCCGACGGGGTGACCACGGTCGAGACTTGGAAGAAAGGCCCCGTTCCTTTGGATCACATCGGGGTCTGGGAAGACGGCGGCGTCGATGTCGACTCCGCCTTCGACGCGATGCACGCCGTGGGCTACGAGGGCTACCTCACTGTCCACCAAGCCTTCGGGGATGTGATGCCCGTTGCGGAAGCTGTCCGTATGAGCTACGAGCACTTGAAGCCGCTGACGATGAGGAGAATGGCGTAGGCAACTGGGTTTCACCGCTGCTACAAGCCGGCCAGTGCCCTGCCCTGCGTGAACCGAGAGTCCCATGAGACGCAGAGAATTCATGGCGGCGATGGCCGCTGCCACGCAATTCGCAGGTGGATGCGGGCCGGTGCCCGAAACCGAACGGCGGGGGCTCAAGCTCTCTGTCACCTGCGGCATGTTCCGGGGCGAGGACATCGGCTTGCCGCTCGACACGGTGGACGGCAGGGATCCGAGACCAGAACCGCGACGCAAGTACTCCCCAGACGAAGCCTTGGAACTGGCCAGCAGCATTGGATACGAAGGCTTCGAGATGTTCGACTGGCGCAACCCTGAAGAACGCGGAGCCTATGCAGCCGCCATGCGCAAGCACGGTCTCGAAGCTGTCTGCATCACGGCCAACAAGGGGGTCCGGGCGCCCGGCTGCGGCTTGACCGATCCGGCGGAGCGCGAGGGCTTCCTGGCGGAAATCGAGACGGCCTCGCAAGTCGCGCAGCAATTCGACTGCCGGCGGTTGGTGGTCCTTACCGGCTTCGAGCGTGAAGGTATCCCGCGGTCCGAACAAATGGAGAGTTGTGTCGCTGGCTTGCAGGCCGCCGTGCCGCTACTGGAACGAGCAGGGATGACGATCGTCATCGAACCCATCAACACCCTCGTCACCCGGCCTGGTTTCTTCCTGGCCGGTGGCCGCGAGGGATTCGAGATGGTAAGGAGCGTTGACTCGCAGAACGTGAAACTGCTTTTCGACATCTATCACGTGCAGGTCACAGACGGCGACCTGATCGGGCAGATCCGAAACAATATCGACTGGATCGGGCATTTCCAGATTGGCGACCACCCGGAGCGCATGCAGCCGGGCACCGGCGAGATCAACTACCGCAATGTGTTTCGGGCGATCTACGAGTTGCAGGAAGCCGGTCGCTACGATGGCTTCGCTGGACTGGAATATCACCCTAGCGTGCCGCTGCCACAGACCATGACCGAGGTATTGGAACTCGCGTCCTTTTCCTGAGCGGCGCATGGCGCATGATCCGACGGGCCAACGGACCCCGGTCACAACCTAGGGTTGAGGAGGTGATACCATGGTGCGCTTCGCTTGGCGCTATTCAGTTCAGCCTCGGGCATTGGTCCCGCTAGAAGCGTCTGCGAGCCACGCCTCAATCCATAGAATCGAGTGTTCGCATATTGGAATCGCGACCTAGATCCGGTAACCAACAACTGGCATCCCGGCCGAATCCCGGTGCCAGCATTCGCCTGCCTCGTAGCGAGCGGCTCCTTTGGATTCTGGGGATCTGGATCCCCTGCCTCGCCTATGCAGTCATTCGCTACAACGTTCTAGGCGGTGTGGCGTGGAACCACCTGCCGCTCTATATCGTGAACAAATCGGCTGCGCTGGCCGGAATTGCTCTCCTCGCGCTGGCCTACTTGGTGGGCAAGCTCTTCGGCGGCGCCCATGGGACTGAACGCGTGCGCAGCAAGGCGAAGTTCCTCGGCTTGGCCGGTTTCTCCATGATTACCATCCACGTCCTGATGGCCATGGTACTGCTCGGTCCGGCGAACTACGAGAAATTCTACGAGCCTTCAGGAATGTTCAACCTCTCTGGTGAACTGACGTTCCTCTTCGGCGTCCTGGCGTACGGCTGCTTGCTCTTTCCGGCAATCTCTACACTGCCCTACATGTATGCCGCTCTCGGCATGGCACGCTGGCTCCAGACCCAGCACATGGGCTATATCGCGCTCGCTCTAGCCTGCGGGCACACCCTCTCGATGGGCTACAAGGGGTGGATCGACCCGGCGACTTGGCCTGGTGCGATGCCCCCGATCACATTGCTCGGATTCCTATGCGCTTCACTTGCCGTAGCGGTGAAACTCGGCGCAGCCGGGCGTCGCCGTAGCAAGGGTGCGCCGCTCAGGCCAGACTAGCGTTGGGCAGGAGCGCCCTAGAGTCGATGGACGAGCGCGGCGATCAAGGCCGCCCTGTCGGCGATCCGGTCCGTCAGGATGCTTTCGTGCGCCGCGTGTGCGCCCTCTCCTACAGCACCGAGACCGTCAAGGGTCGGTATGCCAAGGGCAGCGGTCGTGTTCCCGTCCGACCCGCCTCCCACGGACGCCTCCCCGAGACGGACTCCCATTTCCGCGGAAATCTCCTCTGCTAGTCGAAACAGCCGAACCACACCATCCGTGCGCTCCATCGGCATCTTGCGAGCCCCGCCTAACACTTGGATCGAACAGCTTGGATCGTCAGCGCGGATCGCGTCAAAGCGATCCGCGATCTCGTCTGCCTGGCGCTTGGTAGGGAAACGAACATCCACATCCGTCCAAGCCTTCTCGGCAACTACATTGGAGGCCGTGCCTCCTCGGACAAGACCGGGATTGACGGTTAGGCCGTTGTCCAAGTCAGTCCAGGAAGCGATCCGTTGGATTTGGCCGGCCAATTCCACAATTGCGTTCGCCCCGGCTGCGAAATCGAGCCCGGCATGCGATGCCACGCCTCGTGCTTCCACTCGATAGCTGGCCCCGCCCTTGCGGGCCGTCTTCAAGTTGCCTTCGAGCCCGGCGCTCGGCTCGGCGACCAGCACCGCAATGCTCTTGCGCGCTTGGGCTTCGGTGTGCCCAGTCGATGACGGGCTGCCGACTTCCTCGTCAGAATTCAACTGCACCACGAAGCGACGCCGGCACTGAAGACGCAAGTCGCGCATAGCCCGCGCCGCGAATATCATGTATGCCACGCCAGCCTTCATGTCGAACACCCCGGGGCCCCACAAGCGCCCGGCCGACTCGCGCCAAGGCATCTGTGCGAGCGTGCCAAGCTCCCAAACCGTGTCGATGTGCCCGAGCCCCAGCACCTGGCCGTCGCCGCGGGTCGGAATATCAAACTCGATCAGGAGATGATCACCGTAGTCCGGCTGGGAGTGGCGGGTGACCTGTCCAATGCCCTCGACTGTCTTGGCGATCACATCCGCAACGCGATCAACGCCTGCCTTCTCGTGTGTCGGGGACTCGATTTCAACGAGGGTCCGAATCAATCTGACAATGGCCGGCTGGCTCTCGCGCATGTATTCGAATATTGCTGGGATATCCATGCTTGATCGGGTCTGGCGCACGCCGGGACTGATCCTCTCGGCCTCTACTCGGCAACAACCACGGCCCTGCCGGGTTCGAGTCGAATCTCCCGCACTCCCTCCGGCAGTTCAGCTCTCTCGCCGACCAAATAGGGTTTCAAATCGGGAGGCGCGAACGATTCGAGAAACCAATCCAGAACGGAACCAGCAAGTTCAACTTCGTCAATCATGATCGAGACAAACCTCGCCGCCCCGTAACCGTCCTGGCCCGCGAAATCGATGTCCACGACTATGGTTCGCATCCCTCGTAACAGCAGGCGCATGAGCAAGGGAAGATCCTGCGACGAGGCACTCGCCTTCTCCAAATCCACCTGGGCCTGAATGAGAGCACCGCCTGCGCGGAACGTCAACTTCTGCTCGCGAATTCCGTCAGGGATATTCGGAGCAGCGTGGTAGCGAAGAAATGCATTCATCTCGTCATCGGAGATGCTCACCGATTCGCCGCTGGGAATCTCTCCCACCATGATGCGCTGGAACTTGCGGGCGGCCGAAAGCGACGCTTCTTCATCGACTTCCCCCGAGGCGACAAGAGGCCCCAGACACGCCAGTCCACACAAGATTGCCATCGTGCGAACTAGCCGGTTCATCACAGTAATCAGCCAGTCGCCGCCTGCGGCTTCGAACCGCTTGCTTCCGAGGCAATCAGTTGCTCCAGCACACGCCGGGCCCCGATCTTCTCCGCGCCCTGCTTGGTGTGGGCTTCGCCCATTGCGGAATACGACCCGCAGATCACCCGGACTCGAAATGTACGCCGGTCCGACGGGCCCTCGGCTGAGATCAAGACGTATTCGGGGCGCTCGAGGCTTCGGGCCGCCAGCCATTCCTGCAAGGCCGACTTCGGATTGCTTGCGGCCGGATCGAACTTGCTGTCCGACAGATCACGCTCTTCGAAGAGAGTCTTTTCGACGACCTTCCTGGCAGCTGGCATTCCTCCGTCGAGATAGACTGCGCCGAGCACGGCCTCGAAGGCATCCGCGAGGATGCTGGTCGTGCCGCGTCCCTGTTTCGCTTCCAACCCCTTGCCTAGGCGCAAGTAGCGACCCAGGTTCGCCTCGCGAGCCGCTGCGGCAAGTCGCTCGTTGTTGACCAAGTCCGACTTGAGGATGGTGAGCCGGCCCTCCGAGGCTTGCGGGAACTGCTGGTATAGGGCCTCGCACACTACCGCGGCAAGAACGGCGTCGCCAAGAAACTCCAGCCTTGCGTTAGACACAGTTCCATCGCAAGATGCCGATCCATGGGTGAGCGCAACGTCCAAGATTGCTGAATCTCTGAAACGATGCCCCAGCCGCTCCGCCAGTTCCTCTAGTTCGTCCGGCACGGACATCGTGGGCAACGTTTCGCGAACTCGGCGTCCAAGGTAGGAGCCTCTCCTCTTAGAGTTCACCTTTCGATGTTGCGCAAAGTTCCGATCCGTCGCCACCCTGCACGCCGCCAGCGGCAGTGCAGCGGCCGAAGAGAGCCGCGGCTTCTTCCTTCTTGTTCTGCTCCGAAAGGGCGACACCCAAGTTGTACATCGTGAACGCGACCGGATTCGCCGCCAAGTCTAAGGCCTTGCGCAGCGATACCTCGGCTGCCTCATAGTTCTCCCTCTTGATGTGCACCGATCCAATGGCCTCATGGCACTGCGACATAAACTCCATCTTCGTCTCCAGCCAAGCGTCGTCCGTCATGGCCGGATCCATCTTTTCGAGTGTCGGGATCAGAGCCATCGCGCGCGTGGCGTAGTCCTGCGCCTTGGCGAGTTTCTCCTCTTTGTCAAGATCGAATTCGCGCGTGCGCGTAGGGATTGCTCCAGCTAGTGACATCAACGTGCCGGCCAGAACGCTCGGAGCCGGCGAGGATGTGAGCACCATGTCACCGTAAAGCATCATGCTTTCGAAATCATTCAACTGCTGGAATGACAGCATAGCCATGTAGCTCGCCAGTCCAACGTAATCACTGCTTGGGAAATCGGCAACGAACTTGACCGCAGCGTTAGCCCGCTCCTGAATCGTGGCGGCCTGCTGGACCGCCATGAATCCGGCGCCCTCTTCCTGCGACTTGAACGTTGGCTGAGCGAGCAGTCCGGTTGCCAAGACCGTTGCCACCAAGACGAGCATCAGAAATCGTTTCATCATCAATTCTCCTTCCGCGGAGCCTCTCGGGCCACGGAGTCATGCCGCTTCCAGTGTACCCCTACGAGCCCCGCAGGATGAACCCCGGGTTTAGGCCATCCAGCACACTGTCTCCGCGAGCTTCCCCGCCCCGTATAATGGAACCTGCGCGGCTGGCCCGGAGCCGTGCTTGACTGATCCTTTCCGGATTCACTCCCAGTGCCTGAGGACCATCTTGAGATCCGCGGCGCGCGGGTCCACAATCTCAAGAACATCCATCTGCGCCTGCCTCACAACCGGCTCATTGTCGTAACCGGCGTGTCGGGTTCCGGCAAGTCGTCGCTGGTATTTGACCTGATCTATGCGGAGGGTCGGCGGCGATACGTGGAATCACTGTCGTCGTATGCCCGGCAGTTTCTCGAGCGCATGGAGAAGCCGGATGTCGACGAAGTACTGGGCATTGCTCCGACCGTAGCCATTCGCCAGAAAAACACGACGAGAAATCCCCGCTCGACGGTTGCGACTTCGACCGAAATCTACGATTTCTTGCGACTGCTGTTTGCGCGCGCAGGCCGGACATTCTGCGTGGAGTGCGGGCGGCGGGTCGCAATGGACGTTCCAGATCACGTCGTCAGCGAGGTCATGGCGTTTGAACCCGGCTCCCGCTGGTACGTGCTGTTCCCCGTCCGCGAAGAGGATATTAACTGGCGGGCTTTGGAATTCGACGAGGAATACGACTACTTCGACGGTCCGATGAAGGCCCGGCTCGCCCAACTCAGGAACAATGGGTTCAATCGGCTCTTCCAGAACGGCAAGACCTTCGAGTTCTCGACGCCGGAATCGCTATTGGACCTGGATTTCGGGCAGCCGATCTACGCATTGGTTGATCGCATCGCGATCTCTCAAGACATCGGCGAGCGCATAGCCGACAGCATCGAGATCGCCTACGCGCAGTCCGGCGAGGTGCGTTTCGCCAGCGCGACAGATCCGGGATCCGTTCGGTGCTTCACCAACCGCTTCTCATGCCGCAGTTGCGGGCACGAACACCCCACTCCCGAACCATCGATGTTCAGTCTCAACTCGCCGCATGGCACTTGCGGCAAGTGCGGAGGATACGGCCGGGTTTCCACCTATGCGATGGACTTGTTCGTGACCCGCCCCGACCGCTCAATCCGAGCGGGTGCGATCACGCCTTGGCAGGGAAAGGACAAGGATTACAAGCTCCGACTCATGCGGGCCGCCAAGCGCAAGCGCATCCCGACGGACATTCCGTACACGGCACTCGACCCGGAGCACCGGCGCCTGATCGAAGAGGGATGGGATGGTTTTGAGGGCATCCGCGGCTACCTCAAGACGCTCGAAGAAAAGGCAGCGTGGAGCACCCAAGTGGCCGCGAAGCTGTCTCAATGGCGCAGGAGCGGTCAATGCCCGGATTGCGGCGGGAGCAGACTCTCTCGCGAAACGCTTGCTGTTCGCGTAGAGGGGAAGTCGATCGCGGATGTCCTGCGATACTCGCTCGCCGAGGCACGGGAGTTCTTCGAGGACCTGCACCTCGATGGCGCCGAGGCGGAAATCGCCGCCAACCCTCTGGCGGAGATCCGAAGCCGGTTGCAATTCCTCAACGATGTCGGATTGGGATATCTCACCCTGGACCGATCATCGGCAACCCTCTCCGGAGGCGAAGCACAACGAATCCAGCTTGCTACTTCCCTGGGCTCGCGGCTCGTGGGTGTCTGCTATGTGCTCGACGAGCCGTCGATTGGTCTACACCAACGTGACACTGCAAGGCTAATTCGCACACTCAAGCAATTGCGCGACCTCGGCAACACGATCTTCGTGGTTGAGCACGACGCGGAAGTAATGCTCGCCGCCGACCATTTGGTCGATCTCGGACCGGCGGCGGGAGAACATGGTGGCGAGGTGGTTTTCAGCGGGCACCGTGACCAGATCCAATCGCCGAACGGTTCGTTGACCGCCCGCTATCTCGCGGGCCATCAGAAGATTCCTGTCCCTGCGCGCAGAAGGCTACCCGCCAATGACAACTTCATCCGGGTCCTCGGTGCGACGAAGCACAACCTCAAGAAGATTGATGTCGAAATCCCGGTCGGTTTGCTGACCGTGATATCCGGGGTCTCCGGTTCAGGCAAGTCGACCCTACTGCACGAGATCATCCATCGCAGCATGACGGGCCAACACCGCCCTCAACGATCGGTCCGGTTGCAGCGTATGAAGAGTTTGGAATGTGATGGGATCACCGGTGACCAGCATATCGACCGGGTAATCCTGATCGACCAAGGACTGGCCGATCACACGTCTCGGTCGGTGCCGGCCACGTACATGAAGATCTTCGATGTCATCCGCAGCCTATTCGCGATGACCGAGCAGGCCCGCCAGCGAGGTTTCGAAGCAAGGCATTTCTCCTTCAACACGGACCGGGGTTGCTGCCCTACGTGCCACGGATCCGGCCACCAGACAATTGACATGCAATTCCTGGCCGACGTCCATATGACCTGCGAAGACTGCGGCGGAAAACGCTACTGCCCCGCCGTCCTAGAGGTTGAGTTGCGCGGCAAGAACATCTGGGACGTGCTCGATATGACCGTCAGCGAGGCGTTGCGGTTCTTTGCCGACTACCCAAGGATCGCCAAGGGCCTATCCGTCCTGGAGTCCGTCGGGTTGGACTACATTCGCTTGGGACAGCCTGCTACCCAGCTTTCGGGGGGCGAGGCCCAACGCCTGAAACTAGCCATGCATATCGCGGAAGCCCAAACGGAGAATACACTGTTCCTATTCGACGAACCTACGACAGGTCTTCACTTCGACGACATCCGCAGGCTTCTTCGGGTGTTCAACACCCTTATCGAGAGCGGCGCGACGCTGATCGTGATTGAGCACAATCTAGATGTGATCAAGTGTGCGGACTGGGTCATCGACCTCGGACCGGAGGGTGGCGAGGAGGGTGGCCACATTGTATCGGCCGGACCTCCGGAAGCAATTGCGCAATGCGAAGCATCTCACACTGCACGATACCTGCGAAAGGCGCTTGCATGAAGGTTGTTGCGTTACTCCTGCTCTGCTTGCCGGCGGTGGCGCAGGACTGGGCGTTTCCGCACAAACCGCACCTCGAGCGAGGCTTGGTCTGCCAGACTTGCCACCTGGCCGCGGACACCAGTCAGCAGGCCGCCGACAACCTGCTGCCAGACGGCCAGCTCTGCAGCGCCTGCCACGATGGTCAAAGTGCTCCGGCGATTGACACCAAACCGCTCGCCGGACGCCAGCACAAGTCGAGAAGCTACCGATTCAACCACGAGTTTCACCTCAAGCAAGGCAATGCCGCTCCGCTCATTGCCGCGGCCATTGACAATGGCAAGTACCACGGAAAGCCCGGCGACGCCCGGCGGTTCCTCAACGGCGAGAACGCGTGTGCTGCATGCCACCGCGGACTAGCGGAAAGCACCTCGGTGACGGACGCGGCTCACATGCCGCAAATGGCGGACTGCATCGTCTGCCACACCGCAATCGACAACCCCTTCACTTGCGGGAAATGCCATGTCGAAGGCGCGGACCTGATGCCGGCCGATCACACGAGACAGTTTGCCGACCTCCACTCAACGGGCAAGATCAAACTCGACAAGATCAGTTGCCAGCCGTGTCACGGGCGCAACTTCGGCTGCATGGGATGCCACTGAACGCCTCTGCAAGCGCCGGCACATGCCGGGTACGGGCACTATTCCAGCGTACGGAACGCCAGAATTGCGCACCCTCCGGACCCGCTGTCGACGGATGGCATTGGCGTCGGCAGACCGCTAGTCCGCCAAACCGGTGCACGGAATCGATTGCCTAGACCTTGTCCGGCGGCGGAACTTCGAAGCCCTCGCGGTAGGTCTTCGAGAGCATCTGATTCGCTTTGTTGTCGTTGCTGAAGCGGTTTTCCTGACGGTCGAAGTCAAGCCGCTTGCCACGCTTGAAAGCGATGTTGCCCAAGTGCGCCATAGCCGCCGCGTTGTGCGCCGACTCGACAGGACCGTTCTGGTCCTCGGTCTTGCGGCTTCGCACGGCGTCAATGAAGTTCTCGAAGTGCTTGGTGGGCGCTTCGCCGCTCTCGACGAGTTCTGGCTTGCGGCCCCGGTACAGATCCCACCGGGTATAGCCCGAGACCACGAGATGGCCTTCCGAGCCGTAGAAAATGTTGCCATTGGCGGAACGCGTCTCGTGGTTCGAGTGCCAGAAGCGGACGGCCACTTCGGCCATCTTGCGCTCTTGCTTGAACTGCATCAGCGTGGTCAGCATCTCGGGCGTCTCCCTGTGGTCGTCCCAAAGGTAACGGCCGCCTGACGAGACGATTTCGTCCGGCAAGGTGACGTCGAGGCCCCACTGCAGCATGTCCGTTTCGTGGATGCCCTGGTTTCCGATTTCGCCATTGCCAAAGTCCCATGTCCAGTGCCAGTTGTAGTGCACGTGCTTCTTGGAGTAGGGCCGCCATTTGCCAGGACCGACCCAAAGGTCGTAGTCGAGCGTGGAGGGTGGGGCTTCGTCGGGAGCCGGTTCCAGTGGCGGGCGCCACTTGAAGATCGTGGCACGCCCCATGTAAACGTCGCCGATCGCGCCGTCACGCAACTTCTGAACGGCCTCACGAATCGCTTCCGAGCTACGCAGTTGAACACCATGCTGGACGATCCGGTTGTACTTCTTCGCAGCGGCGATCAGACTCAGCCCCTCGTTGAATGTGTGGGTGGCAGGCTTTTCCACATAGACGTCCTTGCCGGCTTGGCAGGCCCATATCGACGCAAGCGTGTGCCAGTGGTTCGGCGTGGCGATGGTGACAACATCGATGTTGTCGTCATCGAGAACCTCACGTAGGTCTTGGACAACATTCGGACGGTGCCCGTGCTTCTTTTCGAACTCGCCAGCTCGCTTGCGAGCGATCTCCAGATCGGGATCGACAAAAGTCGTGACTTCCACGTTCTCGAGAGGCTGCAGACCATACATGTGGCTCTGCCCCCGACCGTTGACTCCGAGAACAGCGGCACGGATACGGTCGTTGGCACCCAACACGCTGCTACCGGCTGCGAACGCGGTTGCGGGCGCGGCGGCGGCGGCTTTGACGAAAGTCCTTCTTTGGATGGTGGTCTTGGAACTCATTAATAACTGTCTCCCATGCTCATGCTAGCTCATCCAAACAGGCGTCAGCAACAAGCCTCGTGTCCAGAATTGCAGCCTTCAGCGCAACCTGTGCGGTACACACCGCATGGGAAAATGTGCCGCGGATGCATTGCATGCCAACCAGGACAGCCAGTGCGGAGAGCTTCGGGATTTCGACCCGACTGAAGCCGCGCGCCCGCCTAGCGCGTGGGGTCGGGCCGTTTCACGGCTGACCCACGCCCGGGGCCGCTGGAAGCGCACGAGTTTCCTGCCCCCCATGTGGGTCTCGATGTGACGGGACCAGGCCGCCGTGCGGTACACTGCGGCCCGGCTAGACCTTGCTAGGAGAGAGAATCCCATGAACCCTCGATTACTAACCGCTCTGGTTGTGTGCTCGGCCCTGGCAGGCCAGACCACTTTGGAAATTAAGGCTCCGAAGCGAGAGGTGAGCCCGTACGTGCTTGAACGGCTTGGAGATGCCGACCGTGACTTGTTCGCAAAGCTGGTCCGCGCGCCGCTGGAGGCCATGTGGTCGTACCTCGTCGCCAAGGGCTACGAACACTGCTTCATCAACGAGCTGGACGCGTTGCACACCGACCGGAGGCTGGTGGGCCGGGCCCGGACCATGCGGTACTTGCCAACGAGGCCCGACTTGCGGGAAGAAATCTATTCGAAGCAGAAGCAACTGAACTACGTGTCCGCAGAGGAAGCGCAGCCTGGAGACGTCCTCGTCTTCGATGTGGGTGGCGACACGCGCTCCGCGGTATCGGGGGAAATCACTACGGTTCGGTTCCTGGCCCGTGGAGGAACCGGGCTCATCGTGGACGGAGCGCTCCGCGATGTTCCGGAAATTGCCGGAATGCCACTGCAGGTCTACCAGCGACGCGGTCAAGCCGCTGCGGTGCGACCCAACCTAATGAGCGTTGATTATCAGGTGCCCGTGAGGATCGGGAATGTGACCGTACAGCCAGGCGATCTGCTGGTTGGGGAACGTCACGGCATCCTGGTCATCCCAGCAGCGCTTGCGGAAGAGGTCGTGGAAGCCGCGCTCTCCAAGGAAGACCTCGAAAGCTTTCAGCGCAAGCTCCTGCTCGACGGACGCTCGATCTACGGGGTGTACCCCCCGGATGAGGAGACCCGGCGAGAATACGAGGCGTCCCGGCCAGGCGCGAACCGAAAATAGCTGCTGCATGGGGTTCGTGCAGCCGAACGCTGGCGATGCACTCCGGATGCGATCGTCAGGCGATTCGCGGGTCTTCGGACTCGTCCGCTCGCTTCGCGGCCCTTACCGTGGCCCGCGAGCGGCTGCCCATTCGAGGAGAGGCCCGAGGCCGTCGACAGGCCCTTGATGCCCGAATGCAATATGCTGCACGTCGCTCGCTCGGCCCTTCAGGCGTTGTGCCAGAGCAGCGAGGGATTCCTTGTTCGATCCGGAATCCTCGGAGAAGAGCCGGTTCGCCGTGACCGAACCGTCGTAGGCCGCAGCGGCGCTGTCACCCAGGAACAGGACGCCGCAAGCCAGGTAGGCAGCGCTTCCCTGCGTGTGGCCCGGCAAGGCGAAGACTTCCACGTCCGTTCCTGAGGCGGCTACCACATCCCCGGCCGCGAGCCCTTGGGCTTCCCTAAGGCCCTTACGACGAATGCCTCTGGCATCGGCCTCGATTGCATAGACTTCGGCGTCGGGAAACGACGGAATTCCTCCGATGTGATCTCCGTGAGCATGGGTTATGAAGATGAACTTCACGTCCCGTGCCTCAGCGCCTCGATCCCTCAGTGCCGAGCGGATCGCTCGGGCGTCCGGGTCCATCCCGGCATCCACCAAGGCAAAGCCACCCTCCTCCAGAGCTATCAAGTACGACCCGATTGTTACCGGGCCCCACCCTTCGGCCACGGCCTCGACGCAGGCGCCGCCTAGCAGGGTCCGGTCTTCCAGGGGTAATGCGCCGAAGTAGAACACGGTGAGAACGACCCCGGCAAGCACGGCGAGAACGATCGCTGCAACGGCCACTGTGACGAGGGCCCATTTCCCGAATCGTGAGGCCACGCTGCTCTCCGATGGCTCATCGTAGCGGGTCCGGGAGGTCGTGGCTGGGGCCAGGTGCGGCGTCTACCGGCCACTACTGGGGCTGGCGACCCGGCGGAAGAATCGTGGTTCGGGGCATGATCCGGCCATGGATGCGAGAACCTCGGCATGGGCCCGAGCCGAAGGGAACCCTCGCCCGCCCCCGGGGAGTGGCGGCTGCGGGTGCATGGCGCACGGCCCCGTTTCGGCGCCGTCGGCGGATGCCCATTACACTGCCCTTGAGATGCGCGGCTTGCTTCTGGACCTGCGCTGTGCCGCCCGAGCACTGCTGCGTCGCTCCTACTTCACCGCAATCGCCGTTATGATGCTCGGCGTTGGCGTCGGGACCAGCGCCGGCGTTTTCACTCTCGTTGACGCGCTGCTGTTGAGACCACTCGACATCCGCGAGCCTGAAAAAGTCGTTCGCCTGACCAACGCAAGACCAGATGTCTCTCACGCCTTGCCGTTCTCATACGCGATGTGAGAGGAGCTAAGAGAACGCCAGCACAGCCTGGAAGGCCTCTTCGCCTGGGCCTACCCGGCCCTGACGGTCGAGATCGACGGCTCGAAGGAGCGCGTGGGCGGTTTCGTCGCCGCGGCCAATGCTTTCGAACTGCTCGGCGTGGACGCCGCCCTGGGCCGAGCGCTGGTTGGGGATGATCGGGGCCAGCCTGTCGCGGTTCTCTCTAATGACTTCTGGAGGCGTCGCTTCGGCTCCGATCCGGGGATAGTGGGCGCTACCATCCGGGTCGCGTGGCAGCCCTATACGGTAGTCGGAGTTGCGGAAAAGGGATTCGCATGCCTGCAGCCGGGCGTGCCCTGCGAAGTGATCATCCCGCTGGACAGCTACATTTCCGCGCGACAAAGTGTCGACTGGCGCGCGCGCCGGCTCCTGTGGTTGGAGATTCATGGCCGACTTCGCCCCGGCATCTCGATCGAGGAGGCTCAATCCGAACTACGGGTCCTTTGGCCAGCGATTCTCGACGACACAATTCCGCTGGACGCCAACGTCGAACGCGAAACGCTGTTTAGGTCGCAGACCATCGAGGTCGAATCGGCGGCACGAGGCTCGTCGCGCTATCAGCGCACCTTCGCCGACCCGCTCTTCGTGCTCGGCATGATCGTCGGGCTACTGCTGCTGATCATCTCGGTCAACATCGCCAATTTGATGCTTGCTCACGCCGCGTCGATGCGGCGCGAGACCGCTGTCCGGATGGCAATTGGCGCTGGCAGGACTCGAATCCTGCGCCAAACGGCGTTCGAGAGCCTGCTGTTGACCATCGCGGGCGCCGCCGTCGGTTTCGGACTCTCAATAGCGGCAAGCCGTGCGGTGGCTGCGATTTGGGACAGTGGACCCGGCCGAGTCGCTCTCGACCTTCGAGTGGACGCGCGCCTGCTCGCCTTCGTAGCGTCGGCGGCACTGCTGTCCGCAATGGTCGCCGGACTGGCGCCGGCGCTACGCGCTACCTCGACCGCACCCAATTCGGCGATACAGGCCGGCAGCGACCGCCTGGCAGGTGGACGGTCTCGCCTTGGCGCAGTTCTACTGGCTGCCCAGATTGCATTCTCACTCTGCTCGCTGAGCGGAGCAGCCCTTCTTACCGGGACGCTCTCCAACCTCCGCTATGCACCGCGGGATTTCACCCTGGATGGCGTGGTGACGTTCTCGCTGGCACCAGTCGCGGATAGCTACAACGGCCGCGAGCTGACCGGATACTACCAGCAACTGCTGGCGGAAGTTCGAGCGATTCCCGGGGTGGGGGCGGCGGCCCTTGCCGACAACACCCCCTTGGAGACGTGGCCGTCGCCGTTCGATGTGGAAGCGGCCTCATCGAACGCCGCGGACGGGGTGACAGCCACATCGGGCTGTGTTTCGCCCGAGCTATTCCCAGCACTCAAGACCCCTCTGCTGGCCGGCAGGCTCTTCGGCTCTGGCGACCGATCCGGTGCCGGGAAGGTCGCGATAGTGAACCAAGCGCTCGCCAGAGACCTATTCGGAAACGACTCTCCAATTGGTGAGCAGATCGGGCTCGGTTCCGAGGCTAGCATTCAGGATCGACGGGTGGTCGGTGTTGTTCAAGACCGCGGTTATCGGGGCACCAGGCAGTCCGACGTGCCCGCCGTTTACGTTCCCTGCACGCAGCGCGGCAGGGTTTGGGCGGAAGGGTATCTAACCCTCGTCGTCAGAGCCGATGGGCCAAGCAGCGGCATCGTCGGGCCAGTCACGGAGCGGATCGAGGCCCTTGCGGTCGAGTTCCCTGTACGAACCACGACGCTGCGCATGCGCGCTGAACAGGCGCTAGTGAACGAAAGGGCTCTGACGACGGTGTCCGGAGCCATTGCCGCGATCGCGCTGGTCTTGGCAGGGATCGGCGTGTTCTCGCTGGCGTCTTACACGGTGCGCAACGAAAAACGCGCAATCGGCGTGCGGATTGCTAACGGCGCAGATCGGAGGAGAGTGCTTTCGTGGGTGCTGTCGCGTACGGTCTGGGGACCGTCGGCGGGCGTGGCGGCGGGGTTGCCGCTTGCCGTGCTCGTCGGCAAATCCCTCGAGTCCGTGCTTTTCGGTGTCCCGCCCACGGACCTATGGGCTCTTGCAGGAGCCGGAACGGTGTTGGCCGTCGTTTCGCTGCTTGCCACCCTATCCGCCGCGCTGCAGGCCACCTTCATCCAGCCGATGAGCGTCCTCCGAGAAGACTAGTTCACGAAACCCCGGCCACACTCGATTCCCGAACTTCGCGGCCCGTCGCCGACGTGCTAGCCAGGCGCTTGCGACAGGCCTGCTACAGCGCACTCACAGACCGTCTATCGCCAATTCCACTGCAATCCGAAACGGGCTATTGCAGCGTTGCAATCACGAGTCGGGCACGCCCATTGACAGTCTTGTCACCGCTGGATAGAGTGTCTTTATGCTCAAGGGTTTACGACTGCTCCCCTTCCCCGTCCTGCTCTTAATCGGAACAGGCCAGGCGGCGGCGCTCGACACGGTTAGTTGCGCCGACCACACGATGGCTGCGAGCGCCATCCGCACAACGAGTGACATCGAGGCATTTGTCCGGTGCGCATACGAATTCGTCCAAGAGGCCGGCACAGCCGAAGCGCGTAGAGCGTTCAACGAAGACGAGCGTTGGCGGCAGGGCCCCTTCTACGTGTTCGTCGACGGAATCGCTGAGTCCGGGGAAGGCTCCGTCGCGTATGTCTACCCGCCGGACACATCAAGAGAGGGCCTTACCTGGGGCCCACTCGTCGACGACTTCGGAAACGATCTTGTAGGTGAGTTCAAACGGGTTCTGGATCTCTCTCGCTCCGGGTGGGTCTACTACTCGTTCTCGAACCCGGCCACTGGCAAGGCAGAGCCAAAAGCGTCCTATGCAATGGAAATCGACTGGGACGGCAACCGGGCTTCGATCGGGGCTGGAATCTACTTGCGCGATGTGCCCGGCACGTGCAACAGCGACGACGTCAACGCCGCCGTTCTGGATGCCGATCCGAGCGACGAGAGGTTGCGCGAGTTTGTCCGCTGCGCGGCGTTGAAGGTGGAATCGGAAGGCTACTTTGCCATGGCCGAACTCGTGGGAAGCCCTCGTTGGAAGCATGGCTCAACCTATGCGTTCGTCATGGACATGATGGGTAACCAAGTCCTGTCAGGCCGGGAAATCCGCCTCAATGGGAATCAACTTCACGAGTGGGGCCGCCAGAGCATGCCGACCGATCAGTTCGGCGGCCGGGACGTCATCGGTGTTGGTGACACCTTCGGAGAATCGTCCATCTACTACCGGACCCTCAATCCGATGACCGGAGCTTACCAAGGCAAAGTCGGGCTGCTAAAACGCGTCGTCGCACAAGGTGTGCCACTCGTTGTCGGAGCCGGGTACTACGTGTCAGCCGACCAGCCGGCCAAGGCAACGAGTTGCTCAGACAACTTCGTGACGGCCGACGCGATTCGGACTCAGCGAGATGTTCAGGCCTTCGTGGAGTGCGCGGCGGAGTACGTGATGGAACACGGTACCGCCGAGGCGCGCCGGGCCTTCAATGAAGACGCTCGCTGGCTGCACGGCCCTTACTATGTCTTTGTCGATGAAATCACAGAAGACTGGGCTCAATCGATCGTGCATGTCTTCCCTCCCCGCCCCTCGCAGGAAGGCCATCCCTGGGGCTCGCTGGTGGATAACTTCGGAACCGACTTCTACTTTGAACTGAACCGTGTCATGTCAATCGTTGACGAGGGCTGGCTCCACTACTCGTTCACGAACTTCACAACCGGCCGGGACGAGCCGAAGAGTTCGTACGTCAAGAGGGTTGATTGGAACGGCGGGGCCGCAGCGGTAGGAGCCGGGATCTACCGGCGTGATCTGCCCGGTACGTGCAATAGCGCAGAAGTGAACGCCGCAGCTCTGGATGCTGATCCTACTGAAGGCAATTTGGAGGAGTTCGTCCGTTGCGCCGCGATGCAGGTGGAGTCGATGGGATTCTTCGCCGGCCCGATTCTGGAGCGCGATTCCCGTTGGACCAGCGGCTCCGTCTACGTCTTTGCGATGAACCCCGAGACTGGCACGCGCGAGTTCAGCGGCTATCAGGGTAGATCTCCGGACATAGCCAATTTCCGGGAACTGATCTTGGAAACGCTATTCGAGGGACGGGACCTACTGAACGTAGCGGAAACATTTGGGGAAGCCTATTGGTACTACAGCTATGCGAACCCGGTCACCGGCAACACCGAGCCCAAGGTCGTCTATCTGAAGCGCGTGTTGGCGCAAGGCGTGCCACTGCTAGTGGCCTCCGGGATTTACACCGCTGGTCCGGAAACCGGCGCGGAGTAGGCAGGCTCTCGAGCCGCCAGGGCGCCGGAGCATCTTGATTCAGCTCCATTGATGAATGCTAGGGAGTTCTGACACTTCCATAGGACGTGTACATGATCCTTATGGAGTTGAAAACCAAAAACTTAGGGGCTTATATACAATCCTAACCAAAGCAACCAGCTCTGCTTGTATGAAAAAACCCTTAGGGGCTTATATACAATCCTAACCAAAGCAACCAGCTCTGCTTGTAGAAAAAACCTAGGCAATCCATCTATAACTCATTGATATCGCTTGACTTCCGGCGCTGTATTGGTTACAATAGTATTGTTATGAGGGCGCGCAGGAATCACGATCATCCGGGACCGGGCAAGGCCCGCCGCAAGGGCATTTCCATCGTTCAGCTGATCCGGCTATTCCCAGACGATAAGTCCGCGGAGGATTGGATTGCCTCGATTCGCTGGCCGAACGGGGCGACCTGCCCGCATTGCGAATCCACGAACGTCCAGTGCGGGGCGCAGCATCCGAACATGAGCTATCGCTGCCGGAAGTGCCGCAAGTTCTTCTCGGTGCGCACCGGCACGGTCATGCAGAACTCGAACCTCGGCGCGCAGAAATGGGTGATCGCGGCTTACATGCTGACAACGAATCTGAAGGGAGACTCCAGCATGAAGCTGCACCGGGACCTGGACATCACGCAGAAATCGGCTTGGCACCTGGCGCATCGCATCCGCGAGACCTGGGACCGGGGCGAGGGGCTGTTTGGCGGACCCGTCGAGGTGGACGAGACCTACCTGGGCGGCAAGCGCAAGAACATGCCGAATCATGTCCGCAAGGACCTGACGGGGCGGGGTCCGGTCGGCAAGACGGCGGTTGTGGGAGCCAAGGATCGCGAGACGAATCGGGTCGTGGCGAAGGCCGTTGAGTGCACCGACAAGGAAACGCTGCAAGGCTTCGTCAAGGACTCCGCGGACCCGCACGCGACGGTCTATACCGACGAGGCCGGTGCCTACGAGACGCTGCCGTTCGAGCATGCGGCCGTCAAGCACTCGGTCAGCGAGTATGTGCGCGGCAAGGCCCACACCAATGGCGTGGAGTCGTTCTGGAGCATGCTCCAGCGCGGCTATGTGGGGACGTACCACAAGATGTCCCCGAAGCACCTGCAACGCTACGTGAACGAATTCTCGGGACGGCACAATGTGCGCATGGCGGACACCTTGGAGCAGATGGAACACAGCATGCTGCGGATGAGCGGCAAGCGCCTGCGGTACAAGGATCTGAAGCGGGCGAACGGTCTGGATTCCGGGGCGCGGGCAATGGCGCTATGAGCGGCCCGCGCCACACGGAGTCTCAGCGCACTGCGGGCTGGCCCGTGCGCTGAGACTCCGCCGCCATCCCGCCACGACCGTCCACGGCGGGAAAGGCACTCGGATGCACGCGTGGCCGAGTCCTTGCCGGGGAAGTCGCTGGCGCCAGGGATTGTTTTAGGATGGACTCCATGACCAAACCACCAGACAAGCCCAAGCGACCGCGAGGCCGTCCGGTCAAATACCCTATGCCCGAGCCGATTCCCGACACTCCCGAGAACGTCATGCGTGCGTTGCTGGGAGCACCGCCCAAGGGCGAGAACGACTGGGACTACATCCAGCGCACAGGACGGAAAACCAAGCGCCCGTAGCCGATTGCAATGAACTGTAAATTAGTTGCTTTGGTTAGGATTGTATATAAGCCCCAAAACTTACGGCTGTCTACGCCTTGCGGATAGAGAGGAAAGGGCCTGGCCTGCTCTCCCGTACGCACCCTTCTGGAATCTAGGTATGCCCCCGATGCTCGAGTCGAGCCGGAAACCGAATCTAACGAGTCCGGAGACCTAACCACGGCGTGGCTCACCTTGCGGCCGGACGACCGGGGCGAATGCAGGGTCCGGAAACGGAAGCTAGGTCAGTCTGCACTCAATGCTCGGCGAATGGCGGCGGCGCTGTTCTGCCCCAATTGAGCAGATGATTCCGGGGAGAAATGGACATTGCCCGGTCGCGAGTGAGGGATCTTGTTGGCTGCGATGAAAGCGTTCATGTCATCAACCTCAATGCCATAGCGGTCGATGACCCTGTGCGCCGCCTGATTGTACTTGGGCAGATCTGCGGGAATTCGCCCGCCCGCGCCCTCCGGAACCGGCGTGGTCGGCCTCCAAATGAGCTTCGCTCCTGTTTCCCGCAGGCGCTGGACGAGCTTGTCAAGATTGCTCTCGTACTCTTCCAGCGTGCTTACCTGCTTGCCATCAGGAGGCAGAGCGAGCTTGCCTCCCTTATCGACGTACTTCAGGTCGTGCAAGCCCCAGTTGAAGTGGATGAGATCCCACTTGCCGTCCCCGAGCCACTGATCGATCTTCTCGAGACCCCGCCAGGTGTGCGCGCAGTTCTCGGGCGGGCGGTGGACATTGGCGGCACCCTTAAGCGCCGCGCGGAGAGGCAGCGTGTACCCAATCGAGATCGAGTCGCCGATGATCAGCACGCGAGGCAGGCTCGGGTCATCCGTGATGGGCTGGAAATGGGCAGGCCGTTGGGCTTGTGCGTAGCCGACAGTCGCCGACATTGCGGCGGCAAGGGCGGTCATGGCAAGACGCTGGCATCTCCTCCGTGCAATCTTCATTCCGGGCTTGGTGAGTGACATCGCGACTCCTTTCTCTGGTCTTCCGGGCGCGCGCGGATCGATTGGCCGCCAACACTGACCGCGACCCCCATCATGCGCGCGCGACATCCACGATACCGCCTCTTCGGCACAGCGGCAAGCTAGTCGGAGAGCCGCAACGGTGGCATCGCACTATGCGAAATCTGCATCCGTCACAATCCGGCGCTGGTCGATGCTTATCCACGCGGCGTACGCCAGCTTTGTCGCCTCGATCGCGAAGTCGGCGTTAAGGGCTGGAACCGACCGTTCGCGCACAGCGCGGAAGAAGTCTTGGTACATTTGGCCCTCCATGCTCAGGCCGCCCGACTCTTCCGATCCGAGGTCCAGGTCACGGGGTTCCGCACCGGTTGCGCGAAGGGTGGCGGTGTGCTGGTCGTACTGCAGGGATCCCTTTCCGCCCACGATCGTGACGTGCCAGCGGGCACCGGGCGCGGACCCGCTGTAGGTGTGCTGCAGACGGATGTTTCCGTACTCCGCGATAACGGAGATGTTGTCCTCGGTCTCGCGGTCAGGCCAGTGCACTGCCCCGCCCGTCGCTGCGCAGAACGTAAGGGGCTTGCCAATCATCTCGTACAGGAACGCATAGGAATGCACCGAGAATTCAAGCAGGCTCGAACCAGCCAGTGATCGGAGGTGGCGCCACGGCGTGATCTTTCCGGTCTGGGGGTCTCGCCAGCCCCAAGTCCGAGGATTCCAATCTCCGCGGTACTCATTGATCGCAAACAGGTAAGGCGTGCCGATGTCCCCGGCTTGCACCGTTTGGATGATTCGCCGATAGTCCACCTTGAAGTGCCGCTGCATGCCGACGGCCAGCACCCCGCCGCTTTCGCGCGCGGCCGCCGCGACTTCGAGCGCCTCTTCGTAGGTGAGCCCAATGGGCTTCTCCACCAGCACGTCCTTCCCGGCCCGCAACGAGGCGATGGCCATCGGGGCATGCAGGTAGTTCGGCGCGGCGATCGCCACGGCCTGAACCCGTTCGTCGGCGATCAGCTCGCGGAAGTCCGTGTACATCTCGGCGCTTGCCGCTGGTCCCTCGCGCACCGCCCGCATGCGATCTGCCTGGACGTCGCTCAGGGCCACAACCTCGACATTCCCAAGTTCGCGATAGGCGCGAAGGTGGGCGCCGCTACGGTTTCCGATGCCGATCAGGCCGATGCGGGGTGGGTCGCCCGGGGCTCCCGCCTGGGCTAGCGCCCTCTGGACGGCAGCGGTTGCGAGACCGCCCGTGACCAACGTCCGTCTCGACAGTGTTTCCTGCATGCTCCTCCGGTCCTCTCGGCAGTCCGTACCCGGCCTCTATTCTGGCAGGTCAGGACCAACCGGTAATTGGCCGGCTCCAGCTCTGAGTACGCTCAGCAACTCCCATCCCCCCAACTGGTCAGGTCGTAGCGGCACCGCGAGGGCTACCAAGAGTCCCCGGTCATGCACCGGCTCGGGAGCGGATGCCTGCTGGCCCGGAGGATTCTGCCGCCAAGGCGAAGCTCCGCGCACGGCAACCGCCAGGTCGCCGCCAAGAGTTGCAACCGCGCCGCCAAGAGTTGCAACCGCGGCTGGGAGGGGCGGATCCCGCAGTCAGGCAATTAACCCGTGGATCACTTCCCCGTGAACATCCGTAAGCCGGTAGTCCCGGCCGGCGTGACGATACGTCAGCTTTTCGTGATCCAGGCCCATGAGGTGCAGGATCGTCGCGTGCAGGTCGTGGAAATGGACCTTGTTCTCAATGCCGTAGTAGCCGTATTCGTCGGTTCGGCCGTATGTTATCCCAGGCTTCACTCCGCCGCCGGCGAGCCACATCGTGAAGCCGTGGGGATTGTGGTCGCGCCCGTCCGCATTCTCGGCGGTCGGGGTTCGTCCGAACTCGCCGCCCCAAATGACAAGCGTTTCGTCCAGCAGCCCGCGAGACTTGAGGTCCCGAATCAAGCCGGCGATCGGCTTGTCCACTTGCGCGCACATCTTTGTCAGTGCGTTCTTGAGGTCAAAGTGATGGTCCCAGCCATTGCTGTTGCACTGGACGAAGCGCACGCCGCCCTCGCTGAAACGCCTCGCCATCAGGCACTGCCGCGCGAAATCGTCAGTCACGGGATCGTCCAGACCGTAGAGCCTCTTCGTCGCCTCGCTTTCCTGGCTGATGTCCTGCAGCCTGGGCGCTTCCGTCTGCATGCGATATGCGAGCTCGAACGTAGCGATACGGCTGTCGAGGGCGCTATCCAATCCGGTCCGGTCTTGGTGGCGTCTGGAGACCTCCGCGATCATGTCGAGCTCAAGGCGCTGCAAGTGCGCTCGCCGGCCGTCGCCAATGAAGGGGAAGGCGGCATCACGGGCTTTGACGTGCCCGTATCCAAGGGGCGTGCCCTGGTACTCGGCCGGCAGGAAGGCCGATCCGAAGTTGTTTGCACCTCCCTCTGCCAACGCTTGGCAGATCGTGATATATCCGGGTACCGATTGGTTCTCCGAGCCTAGGCCGTAGGTCAACCACGACCCCATCGCAGGGCGGATGAAGGTGTCGCTGCCGGTGTGCCACTCGAGAACCGCGCCCCCGTGACGGGGGTTGGAGCAATGCATCGACCGGACGATGGCGAGGTCGTCGACGATCCCCGCGACGTTGGGGAACAGTTCGCTGATCTCGGCACCGCTTTGGCCCTGCTTCTTGAATTCGAACGGAGAGGCGATCAGGTCGCCTCCCCGGCGCGGGAAAGAGATCACCCTTGGCTTGGCAAACGGCAATGGCTTGCCATTGTCGCGGCGAAGAATCGGCTTCGGGTCAAACGTATCGATATGCGATGGCCCGCCGAACATGAACAGCATGATCACGCGCTTCGCCTTCGGGGCAAAGTGCGCCTCGCGAACCGCGAGAGAACCCGCTGCCGCCGCGTCCTCGGCCAGCAGCGCGGTGAGGGCCAGGCTGCCGAACCCGGCACCCATTTGCCGCAACGACTCGCGTCGCGAGACCCTGCGCGGCTGCCTCGGCACTTGCATCAATCCCGGCCTCATTGTACGTACAGGAACTCGTTCGACGAGAGTAAGACGCGGCACAGTGCCTTCCACGCCGCGGATCGCCCGCCCGCGGACACCTCGTAACGAGCCAGGAACTCGCTCCAACTGGACAGCTCCCCAGGTTCTGCCGGGCGGCCGAGAGCGATCAAGTGCGCCCGTCGGATCCGGTCGGCGTCGCTCGCCCCACCCTCGCGCTGGACCCTGTCGGCAAACCCCGTCGAGGACTCGTCCATCAGTTTGGAATTCATCATGAACAGGGCTTGCGGGGCTACCATCGTCTCCTCGCGCCTGCCATTCGACGTCGACGGGTTTGCAAAGTCAAAGACCGAGAAAACTTCGTACAGCGCGCTGCGCAGCACTGGGAGATAGACGCTGCGGAGCGGTGCGGCGTATATCTCTGGGTCGCGCGAGCGCGCCATGGAATTGAGATTGGCGAAGTTCTTGTGGCGCAGTGTTTTTCCGCCCATCCTGGTGTCGAGCCGGCCAGAGACGGAGAGTAGCGAATCGCGCAGTGCCTCAGCCTCCATGCGGCGCCGATTCGCCCGCCACAAGAGGCGGTTCTCAGGATCGATCTCGGCCGCGGTCGGACTAGGCTCCGACGCCATCCGGTATACATCCGAAGACATAATCAGCCGGTGCATGGACTTGATCGACCAGCCTCCCTCGACAAAGCGCCGAGCCAGCCAGTCCAGCAGTTCCGGATTGTCCGGCCGATCACCGAGCATGCCGAAGTTGTCGGGCGTGCGAACGAGGCCCTCCCCGAAGTGCCACTTCCATATGCGATTCACCATGACTCGGGGGACCAATGGATGGTCAGGCTGTGTGAGCCATGCCGCTAACTCCATTCGTCCGCTGCGATCGCCACCGATTGGCACTTGGTCGGCACCGGCGAGAACTACGGGGAAACGCCGTGGCACGACCGCTCCGGGTGTCAGGTGATTGCCACGAATCATCAGCGGCAGGTCCTGGATTTCCCCTTCCGCAACGGCCATGGCCTTGGGTAGCGAGTAATATTCCTCCAGCGCCTCTTGGACGGCCCGCCTCTGTTCCTCGACAACCTGCGCCGGCGTCTTCGCCCGGTTGTAGTTCGTGACGAAGTCGTCGTGGAAGTCGAATCGCCGTTCAATCTCCGACAGCTTCCGGTCGGCTTCGGGGCCGTCAAGCGCGGTCGCGTTGAGCTTCGACGTGACGCGATACGTCAGCACCGTCTTGGTGCTCGTGAACATCGCCAGCATCGCGTAGTAATCCGAGCTGCGAATCGGGTCGAACTTGTGGTCGTGGCAGCGCGCGCAGTCGATCGTCAGCCCCAGGAAGGCCCGGGAGACCGTCGCCAACTGCTCGTCCGCAAAATCCAGTCTCTGCTTGACCGGATCGTCCTCTCCGACCATCTTCGGGCCCAACATCAAGAAGCCGGTGGCGATCAGCCCGGCGCGTCGGCTCGTGTCCCCCCGCTCCGCAAGCAGATCGCCGGCTATTTGCTCGCGCACGAACCGGTCGTAGGGCATGTCCCGGTTGAACGCCTCAATCACGTAGTCACGGTACCTCCACGCATCGCCATGAACAATGTTGTCGTCCATGCCGTTGCTGTCGGCGTAGCGAGCAACGTCAAGCCAATGCCGCCCCCAGCGCTCGCCATAGCGTGGCGAAGCCAACAGGCGGTCAATGACTCGCTCGAATGCCGTCTCGGACTCGTCATCGAGAAAGGCCTGGATATCCTCGGGTGTCGGAGGCAGCCCGAGCAGGTCGATCCACGCCCTTCGGATCAGCGCTCTCCTCCCGGCAGGGCCGGCGGGGGCCAGGCCCCGGAGCGCTAGCTTGCCGTAGACGAACGTGTCAATAGGATTTCCGGCCGCTTCGGGGACAACGGGGTCGCGCACAGGCTGAAACGCCCAATGGGATCGCTCTTCCTCAGTGAACGGCGCATCAATGGTGTCCGCGCCAGATCGAATCAGGTTGACCGGTGTTGCATTCGGCCACTGGGCTCCACCGTCCACCCACCGAGCAAGCATCTCGACGTCATCGATCGGCAGCTTTTCCTTGGGGGGCATCTGCAGCGAAGTGTCATGCTTCACCGCGTGGATGAGAAGGCTGCGATCAGCCGCTCCGGGAACGATTGCCGGACCCGAGCGGCCGCCCTCGAGCATGCCCGCGAGGGAGTCCAGTCGCAAGCCCGCCTGTCCCTCACCGGCTGCCGGCCCATGACAGGCAAAGCAGCGATTCGCTAGTATCGGGCGAATTCGCTTTTCGAACAGCTCGGTGTCTTGGCCAGCGCAGGGAGCCGTGACGAAGCAGGCAAGCACTGCGATTCGTCTGGCTGCCGCCCCAATGGCCACGGGCGGAATTCAGCTTAGCATGAGCCTTCTTGACTGGATGATCGTGCTCCTGACTAACGGGGCGATAATCCTCGCGGGCGTTCTCCGCGGCCGCGACACCAAGACAAGCGCTGACTGGTTCCTGGCCGGGCGGACGCTGCCGTGGTGGATGATCGGTCTCTCGCTGTATGCCACGGTGATCGATTCCGGGGACCTGGTCGCTGACTCAGGCGGCACCTACGCCGTCGGCATGAGCTACATGGTGACCAACTGGGTCGGCGTCACGGCCGGGTGGTACCTGCTCGCACACCGCTTCGCTGTGCCGATGTACCGGCACGGCATGTATACAAACGCAGAGTATCTCGAAGCCCGCTTCGGGCTCGCAACACGCATTGTCAGCGCTCTGGTTCAAGCCCTCTACCGCACCCTGGTTCTCGGAATCATCGCTACAACTCTGTATCTCGTGCTCGCCATCGTAGCTGGCTTAGGCCCGTCCGCATGGTGGGCGGTGGGAGCGATCGCCGCCTGCGCCGCGGTCTACACATCCATGGGCGGCCTCAAGTCCGTCGCGCTCACCGATGCATTGCAAAGCGTGCTGATGGTTGTTGGATCCATCGTCTTGTTCCTCGCCGCATGGGCTGCTGCCGGAGGCTGGGATGGTGCCAGGGGAAAGCTCGATGCCCATCAGCAAGGGCTCTCCACGCAACTGCTTCATGTCGGCAGCGACAATGTCGGCCGCCAGTCGACCGAAGGCGACTCCCAGCTCGTGGTAGAGCGCCGCCTGCTGCTCGGAGGAACCTACAATCCCGCGTCGGACGAGATCGTCACAACGTCACCGGCATGGCTCGTGGCGCTGGCCTGGATCATCATGGGCCTTAGCTACGCGACCGTCAACCACACTCAATCGATGCGGATCCTCGGCGCGCGCTCGGAGTGGGACATGAAGATGTCCATCGTGCTCGCCGGCATGGTCTTGATTGTCCTTACGTTTACGAATCTGACAGTCGGCATCATGGGTCGCGCCCTGTACCCGGATCCGAGCCTGATGCCCTTGGATGCTGCCCTGCAAGTCCGCGACTCGACGTTCCCGCTGCTGGTTCGGGAACTGACTTCCACTGGAGTCCGCGGCCTAGTGGTCGCGGGCATTGTTGCGTCGGCCTTCTCGACCCTGGATTCGATTGGTTCGACAGTCCCTTCACTCCTGGTTCGCGACGTCTACGCCCGGTTGCTCGTAGGGAACCGGAACGACACCTACTACGTCAGGGCCAGCCGCCTGATGACGCCGCTGGTGATTCTCGGGTCGTTCGGATTCGTGCCATTGCTCCTGCAGGAAAAGGGGATGCTGCTCGTTCTGCTCGACTGGGTCGGCGCGTTTGTCGTGCCGCTGCTCGCCGTGCATCTCATGGGCGAATTCACAAGGGCCCATCGCTCGAGCGCGGCCATCGGCGTCACGGTTGGCATCGCGTACGGCACCCTTAAATTGCTCGCACCGCTTGTGGCGCTCCGCTTCGGAATCGCGCTGCTTCCTCCTGCGCTCCTCAACGAGTTCGCGAGCCCCGTGTTCAGCTTGGTGCTCACAGCGGGTGTCATGACAGCGGTGACGGCGATCCGAGGCACGGAGCCATCGAACGCGCCGCGGGATTTGGAACGGACAGGATGGCTGCGATCGAGCCAACTGGCGGCCCTGGCCTTGCGGGTGTCGACGGAAACTCGCAAAACACACTTCCCGGCATTGCTGGGGGCTGCAGTCGTGGTGCTGGGGACGCTGCTCAGCTTCGGGATTTTCTGGTAGGTTGCGAAGACAAGGCCGACGCGAAGCGAGACCGTTCTCTTCGCACGGCGCAACGTGCGCGAACCATGAGAATCCGTGACATCGAAGTCATCAATCTTCGGTTCGAATACGCCGCAGGCCAGCGCTTCCGCTACGCGGGAGGACTTTGCACCGCCCGGTTGACGACGCTGATACGAGTCCACACGGATTCAAGCCTTGTCGGCCTCGGCTCGGTGTACTCGCATCCCGACTTGGTCCGGACGATTGTGGACGGCCAGTTGCGCCCTGCGCTCGTCGGGGAGGACCCGAGCAACATTGAGGGCATCTGGAAGCGCTGCTATTCGCTCATGCGCTGGTACGGCCGGAAGGGTGCAGCGCTGTCCGCCCTGGGGGGCGTCGACATCGCGCTGTGGGATCTACGAGGCAAAGCGACAGGCAAGCCGGTGTATGAACTGCTGGGCGGAACGTCCGCGCCCGGCGTGCCCGCCTATGCCAGCGGGCTTCTGTGGAAGGCACAGCCGTCCGAATTGATCGAAGAAGCGGAACGCCACGTCGCCGATGGATTCAGAGCCGTGAAAATGCGCCTCGGGCGAAACTCGGACTATGATCGAGCCGCCGTCGCAGCAGTGCGTGACACCGTCGGCTCCGAGATCCGACTGCTGGTCGATGGCAACGCACGATACTCGCTGGACGAAGCGCGGGGCATGCTGCCCGCACTCCGCGATGCTGGGGTGTATTGGCTCGAAGAGCCGTTCGCTCCCGAGGACCCGGACTCGTTTCTCGCACTGCAGCCAGACCTGGGCGGGATTCGATTGGCCGCTGGAGAGAATGAATTCGGGCTGCAAGGCTTTCGGGAGCTGATCGATCCCGGCCTCGTCCAGATCGTGCAACCGGACTGCTGCCGCTGCGGAGGATTGACCGAAGCCATGCGCATCAGCCGCCGCGCGGCGGAAAAGAAGCTTTTCGTCGCACCGCACACCTGGAGCGATGCTGTCGCACTCACTGCGAATATGCACTTAGTCGCCGCGACGCCCCACGCATTGACTGTAGAGATGGACAGGACCGGCAATTCCTTGATTGACGACCTCCTCACTAATCCGCTAGAGGTAGCGAACGGAACAATCGCGCTGCCGGAGGGGCCCGGCCTGGGAATCGAACTGAATGAAGAGGCTCTGGCCAAGTACGCGGTTCCGTGTGGCACACCGACCTTGCCGGGCAACTACTCCGACATGGTGTTCAAGTAGCCGAGACCGTCTGCCTTCCAAGGTGGCGCTACCCTCGGTGAACAGCACGATTCAAGCCGCAACCTCATTCAAATCAATCGCTTGGCGGAACACTCCGCTTGTCCCGGCAGACATCATTCTGGGAGTACTGACCCCCATCATGAACTCGGACACCTGTTGGGGCATACCCGAGCCGCGCTCGAAAAGGAAGATCCGCCGCGACGGCAACTCCGTCGCGACCCTGCGAAGACATGGAAGCCCGAAAGGGCCCCGCCGGGTTCTGAGCCACGGTAACGGTCTGGCGATCGATCTCTATGTCCCGCTCTGGTCACTGCTCGCCGACGACTTTGGCTTGTTCGATCAGGACCTCAGACTACAGTCGGCTTCCGGACATCCATTGCGAGCTCGTGCCAGAGACATCGCACTTTCTTCAATTCGAGAAACCAGCGGAGTGCGTTGCGGCGCTCTGTGAGTTTCTCGACCAGAACGACCTGCGACAGGTCCGCGTTCGGGTGAGTATCGCGAGCCAGCGCGCCGCCGTGTCAGGGCTCTTTCCCAAGCATTCGCTAAGAACCCGTCCCGGGGGTTTGATCTCGGACGTCGCGGGCACGCAAGTGCTTTTCATGACCGTGTCAGCACCTCGCTCCAGGGAGGCGAACCAAGCAATTCCCTCAGCTTCCACCAGCCTGCGAGCGTCGAGCGTATAGCGAGACCTGCAGAGCCCCCAGGGATTTGAGACGGTCTTCTAGCACCGTATACCTCAAGCGCGGCGCGAGTTCGGCCAACTGTTGCCGAACCTCGGTCGGCAGGTCCGCGACAAAGACATCCGCTTCCTCCGAATACGAATAGCGCTCGCAGCGAAGATCAAGTTGCGCAAGAGCCGCTAGGGCGTCGTCCCAGAAGATCTTGCGGCGAAACACCCGCTTCTGGCTCCCGGCCTCGCGGGTGATCTCGAATTCTCCGAGGCCGTCGCGAAAAACCATCCGGATGCATCGGGCGCCATCGAACGCCAAGTTCGGGTCGTAGTCCGGAAATCGCGCCAGGAGATCCTCAACGTCCGCAGGCGATGCCTGAACCGGTTGCCACCGGTACCGGGTCTCGCCGCTGACCAACGAGCCTCGGGACAGTATCGTCGCCAATCGCGCGCCGTTCTTGCCGCAGACGCTTACGATCTTGCCCGCCAGTTCTTCAACTGGCAGCACGACGGATGCCACCGGGGCCATCGTGACGTAGCCGACGGCCTCGGAGCTTACCTTGCAAGAAATCGTTCTAGGTAGCGCCAAACCGAAATGATAGTGCCTTGCGGAGACCTGATCCGAACGGTGGGTCAGTCGATGAACCCGCGCTCGCGCAGCGTCTGACTCAGTTCCGGCTCCTCCCAGAACACCAGCGTGTCGACGATTTGACCATCATTGATCAGAGCACCGTAAGGGACATCTTGGAACTCAAAGGTTTCTCGCAACATCTCCACGTCTGGCGACAGCTTCACATCGGTGAGCCCGGCATCCTCGAGGAAGCCCGGCCCCCAGTCTGGATCCTGCGTCGGGAGGCCGACGAAATCCGCCTGCCACGTGTACTTGGACATGGTCTGACCGGCGTGCAGGCAGTGCATGCAACTTGGATTGAAGAAGAAGAGAAAAACCCTGCCCTCGCCCAAGTTGTAGGGTTCCCCGGCTGCGGTGATCGTGGCTTGCATCTCGCCTCCGGGGTTCGAACCCAGACGGTCGACGCCAAGCATCACCCCGGCAAACGCAACGATCGCCATAACAGCGATCCCGGCGTTCCGGAGATCCTTCGGTGGATCGGAGAAGCGCACCGCAAGGAGCGAGGCGGTGAGCATCGCGGCATCACTCCAGAAGAAAGCCGGGCCGACGGCTCGCTCGAGCCACGGGAAGCAGGAACAGTCTTCTCCTTGGAGGGCCTCGTAATTCAGGCCCATATAGGCCATGAAGCCGATCAGGAGCACTGCCGACAGCCAGCCCCCCCAGCGCCGCCATGACGGGCGCAAGAGCAGCACTCCCGCAGCGACCTCGGTCGTGGCGACTGCGAGGGTTCCAACGAGGCTCAGCTGAAGGGGCACGAGCAACTGGGTCAACTTGAGCTGCCAGCCAGAGATGTCGGAGAGCTTCCAGAATCCAGCGGTGAACCACAGCAGCGCCATGCCGCAGGCGGCTACCAAGCCGACCCAATTCTTCCACCGCTCTGTATGCGCTGCCATTCGCTCGTCACGACCCGTCCGCATTTCGGGTCGGGAACGCCGCCTCTCTATCGAGTATAGGTAGCGATGCCACGAGTGGGAACGAGGCTGGCGGACTTTGCAACAATCGAATGCAATGCAGAAATCCGATGGCATGAACTACGCCCCTCAGGGCCGCGCAAGACCGGTGGTCGAGCCCGGCGAATTTGCGATGGCGGCGCTGGCCCTTGATCACGGGCACATCTACGGCATGTGTAACGGCTTGACCGAGGCCGGGGCTGAACTGAAATGGGTCTACGATCCCGATCCCGCAAAGGTCGAGCAGTTTCTCAAGGCCTTCCCCCAAGCTCAGGTAGCACGGAGCAAGAACGAGATCTTGCAAGACGACGAAGTTCGGCTCGTCGCCTCAGCGGCCGTGCCCAACCTGCGATGCCCGCTCGGATGCGAAGTGATGGCGCATGGCAAGGACTACTTCACAGACAAAGCGCCCATGACCACTCTGGACCAGGTCGAGCACGCCAGGCAGCAGGTCAAGGCAACGGGCAAGAAGTACTCGGTCTACTACAGCGAGCGCCTGCATACCGAATGCTCGATCTACGCCGGCAATTTAATCGAAGAAGGCGCCATCGGCCGAGTGTTGCAAGTTATCGGCATGGGACCGCATCGCCTTAGTGCGGCCTCGCGTCCGGATTGGTTCTTCAACTTCGAGCAATACGGCGGGATCCTGTGCGACATCGGCAGCCACCAGATCGAGCAGTTCCTGCACTTCAGCAACGCCCGAGATGCGAAGGTCACATCCAGCCGTATCGCGAACTACAACAACCCGGACCACCCTGAATTGGAGGATTTCGGCGATGCCGCGCTGGTCGCCGACAACGGGGCAACCAACTACTTCCGGGTCGACTGGTTCACACCCGACGGACTCGGCGCCTGGGGCGACGGGCGCACCTTCATCCTTGGAACCGCCGGCTACATCGAACTGCGGAAATACCTCGACATCGGTCGAGACCCTGACTCCGACCAGCTCTATCTGGTAGACGGCAAGCAAGAACGGCGGATAGCGACGAAGAACACAGTCGGGTTCCCGTACTTCGGGCAACTGATCCTCGATTGCCTGAAGCGAACCGAAAAGGCCATGACCCAAGAGCACACGTTCAAGGCCGCGGAACTGTGCCTCGTAGCGCAGAGAGACGCCGTGCGAGTGGCCTGACCTGCCGTGGATCCGATGCTGCCCCTGGGCGGCTTGATTGCCGCCTCGTGCGTGTACTCGCTAGCTGCCTTGATCGCGATCAGCCAATTTCGCAGGCGACCGCTTCGAGATCTGCTTCCGCCCAATGAGTGCCCGGGGGTTTCGATCCTCAAACCGGCCGCGGGCGCGGGATCTGAGTTCGTGGACCTACTGCGGTCCTTCGCGATACAAGATCACCCGGACTTCGAGATTCTGGTGGGCGTCGGCGAGACCGATGAAGAAGCCCGAAATGCCTTGCACGTGGTGCAGGGCGAATTCCCGCACCTGAGGATCATTGCGGTCGCCTGTCCGGTCCGGTCAACTGGGTCCAACGAAAAGGTCGAAGCTCTTGAAGCCCTGGCGGTACACGCCAAGAAGCCGATCTGGGTGGCCAGCGACGCAGACATACGAGTGCCAACCAGTTACTTGCGGGCTATCTGCACCGATCTTGCGCGCCCAAACGCTGGAATGGCAACCTGCCTGTACCGCGCCAGCACCGGCACCGGCTTGGCGTCCCACTTGGAGAAGCTCTGGATCAACACAGAGTTCCCGTGCCAAGTACTCCTGGCTCGTTGGATCCAAGGCACTCGCTTCGCACTGGGATCAACGCTGGCATTCGAGCGAGAGACGCTACAAGAAATTGGGGGGTTCGCACCCATCCGGCAGTTCATAGGGGACGACTACCAGCTGGGCCAGCGAATCGCGGCGACCGGCCTCGCAGTGGAAATCTCGTCCGTTGTGGTTGTCACCGAGTTGCCGCGCGATGACAGGTGGAAAGACGTGTGGAAGCGCCAAGTGCGCTGGTCTCGAACCATCCGCATGCAGCGCCCGATGGGCCACGCGGGCCTCTTCGTAGGCTTCGGCTCAATATGGGCATTGTTCGCCATGATCGTTGCGCCCGCCACTCTGTGGCCGTTAGCTGTGACTGCTTTGACGCTCAAGCTGGCTACGGCTGCAGTCGCGAGTTCTCAGGTCGGATGCAAAGGCATTGCCATGAGCGTCTTGCTCTTGCCCGCGTGCGATCTGGTATCTTGCGCGGTCTGGCTTTGCAGTTATGCGAGCCGCACCGTCGAGTGGGCAGGGCGCGCCATCCGCCTCGGACCAGGCGGCCGGATCCTCAGCTAACCGGTTGCATCGGGTGCTGCATTCGACCGAGCCCGTGATGGTTGCGATAGCCCATGTGCGGTGCTCAACGCTGCCACGCAACTTCTCGAGCAGGGCAGACTCGCTGCCTACTCATACCACTCGGCTGGCTCGGCACCAGGCTCCGGAAGGATCTTCCCCGCCTCCATCGTCCAAGAGGCCGGGGCTTCAGTGATTCTGCCGCTGATCTGGTCCTTCGGGACTTCAGCGATCTGAGAAAAGCGATCAATGAGTCCTTCCAGGATGCGACGCTTCATGTCCGGAGATCTGCCCGCACGATTTCCTCCGGCGATAAAGTACGGCGTGTCATATCGCAGCACACCCGACCCGTGAGTGTCTGCAACTTCGCCGTTGCCGGTGGTTTCGAGAAACGCAACCTGGACAAACTTCCGCGGAGCCGCTGAAATCCCGCAATGGACATCCGTGAACGCAACAGCAATTCGCTCACGCTGGTCGTACGAGAGAGAGTCCCGAGGAATCAGGCAACGATAGAATGGCATGTCATTTGCTCCTTCCAATCCTCCCGCCAACTACCCTGACCAGTTCCAGTCACGAGCCGACACAACCACTTCATCTTCGCCTGCGCCGGTCACGCGGCACCAGGTCTCGCCAATTGACCAGAGCAGGTCGGCCCGGGTTCTTCGGTCACAGCGGTCCGGAATCCGACCGCGGACGAGCGAGGTGGTCGAAGGTCGGCCACCCCGGAATCCGTACCCTTTAGGGATCACTGTCCAGCGGAATGCCACCGGTCCAGCCTCGGCACCCAACACCATCAAACTCGCCGCCTCGAGCGAGGCTGCCACGGTCGGCCGGAGTGCATCGGACACGCAACCTTCTTGCACGTAAAGGTCAAACTCGATCACGGGCCCACCTTCCCGCGGTCAAGCAGCCATTGCGGCGGCTTTGAATGCCCGCCTGACGGGCATCCGGCGACTGGAAGGCGCGGGATCCGAGCCTTCGGCGTCGATCACATCCGCACAATCCGAGCATTTTTCGAGCGTCGCGCCTAGCCGACCGAGTATTCTAGCCAATTGACAGTCCCGGCGGAACCAATTGGCTATACTGGCAATTCCATCTGGACTTCTCTTGGCGTCAGTATCTGATAAGTCCGTCGTACTACTTAAACCCCGTGGATTCTGCGCGGGAGTGGTGCGGGCAATCGACATAGTGGAACTGGCGCTTAGCGCGTACGGAGCACCACTGTACGTACGCAAGGAGATCGTCCATAACCTGCATGTTGTCAAGGAGTTGGCTTCGCGAGGAGCCATCTTCGTGAACGACGTTGAGGATGTACCGCCCGGGGCACGTTTGGTCTATAGCGCCCACGGCGTCGCCCCGTCTGTGCGCCGGGCAGCCAAGGAACGCAACCTGCACGTAATCGATGCCACTTGCCCACTGGTGACGAAGGTCCACCTGGAGGCAGTCAAATTCGCCAAAACACACGACACCATCGTCCTGATCGGGCACAAGCAGCACGACGAGACAATCGGGACAAGGGGCGAGGCCCCGGAGCAGACGATCGTCGTTTCGTCTGCCGACGAAGCCGAGCAGGTGGAGATACGCGGCCCCAAAATCGCCTATCTCACTCAGACCACGCTTAGCGTCGACGAGACCGCTTCAATTATCGGCGTCTTGAGGCGGAGGTTCCCGCAGATCCAAGGGCCCCCTGCGCAGGACATTTGCTTCGCCACGGAAAATCGCCAAGGCGCGGTCCGGCGCAGCACCGAATTTGCGGATCTCTTGCTCGTGGTGGGTTCTCAGAACAGCTCCAACTCTCGGCGCATGATCGAAGTGGCCGCGGGTCAGGGTTTGCCCGGCCATCTGATCGACGACGAAACCGAAATCAGGCGCGAGTGGCTCAACGGCGTCAACTGCGTCGCCGTGAGTGCAGGGGCTTCCGCTCCGGAGTCAATCGTTCAGCGCTTAGTAGTGGCGCTGAAGGGTTTTGGCTTCCCCGCCGTTCGCGAAGTTGAAGTGGTGGAAGAGAACATCGAATTCCCGCTACCCCTGGAATTGCAGTCGGTCCAGCAGGCCGCCCAGCTTCACTCGAGTTCATGAACTGGGTTGGAGGTGCAGGCCTTTCCGTCGCAATCGAGCGACCGGCATCACACGGCCTCCAGCAGGAGGTGCTCAAGGCGGTCCACGCGGCCTGTGATTTCCTGCTTAACCGCCAGCGCTCGCAAGGCTATTGGATCGGCGAGATCGAAGGCGACGCCAGCCTTGCCGCCGACTACGTCCTGTTGCAGCTCTGGCTCCACCAACCTGACTTGGCCGGACGCTGGAATCCGCCGACCCGCGCCCAAGTCGACGCCGCTTGCGCGTGGATTCTAGGCAAGCAGCTAGCTGACGGAGGCTGGAATGTCTTTGCGGGAGGACCGGCCAACACGAGTGCGTCCGTCAAAGCCTATAGTGCCCTCAGATTGGACGGAATCCCTGCCAGCGATGCGCGCATGCAAGTCGCTGCCAAGCGCATCCTCGAGTTGGGCGGTGTGGAGGCCGCCAATAGCTACACCAAACTGTACTTGAGCTATTTTGGCCTGTTCCCACGCGAGCAAGTACCATCGATCCCGCCGGAGCTCTTCCTTCTTCCGCCCGGACACCCGTTCAGCATCTACGGGATGTCGGCATGGAGCCGTGCCATGCTCGCCCCGCTCTCGATCCTCGACGCCACCAAGGCGCGGCGGCGAGCGCCGGAGGGAGTCGATCTCCGGGAACTCCTCTCCGGATGCGAGACTGTGCGAGCGGACCGATTCAGTTGGAAGGGTTTGTTCCGATTCCTCGACGAGGGAATCAAGTTCGTCGAATCTACGTCGGTCGGAAGCAGGAGGCAGCGCGGGATCCGGGCAGCCACCAAGTGGATGATCGAGCATCTGGAAGGATCCGATGGCCTAGCTGCGATCTTTCCCGCGATGGTGAATTCGATCATGGCTCTCACGCAGCTCGGATATGGCTTGGATCATCCGCTGCTCAAACGGCAAATCGAGCACTTTGAGGGACTGATTCTCGATGACGAGGACGGTTTCCGAGTGCAGCCGTGCCTCTCTCCGGTGTGGGACACAGCATCAACCACGTACGCCATCGGATCGGCCCAGCCGAATTCCGCGGCGCCTGTGCGCTGGGCATTGGGCCGGGCAGCCGACTGGCTGGTTTCCAAGCAGACTCGCCGCTACGGAGACTGGTCCGTCCGCCAGCCGGACGCGGAACCGGGCGGATGGTGCTTCGAGCACCGCAACGAGCACTACCCCGATACGGATGACACAGCCGAGGTGCTGCTGGCGCTCGAATGGGCCAAGGGAGCCGACCGGAACCGACAGCGTGAAGCGGAGCAGCGCGGCCTCGATTGGCTGGTTTCGATGCAGGCGGCCAGTGGCGGGTGGGCAGCGTTCGACTGCGGCGAGTGCCCCGCGATTCTGGCTCACCTGCCCTTCGCCGACCACAACGCCATGCTGGACCCAGCGTGCGCGGATATCACCGGCCGGGTCCTCGAAGCCCTGTGCCGGCGGGCCCCGGGCCGGTACCGGGACGCTATCCGAAAGGGCGTTGACTACCTCCTGCACACACAGGAGGACGACGGATGCTGGCACGGTCGATGGGGCATCAACTACCTGTACGGAACATGCTTTGCGGTACGCGGACTCCGGGCCGCGGGGGCGCATCCCCGCGATGCGGCTGTCATTCGGGCAGGCGAATGGGTGCGATCGATCCAGAACCCCGACGGGGGCTGGGGCGAGTCAGCTGCTAGCTACGACGATCCGACACTCCGGGCCGCGGGCGAATCGACGCCTTCCCAAACAGCGTGGGCACTCATGGCTCTCTTCGCGACTGACGATCTTGAGAGTAGTTCCGCCCGCGAAGGCGTGCTCTACCTCCTGGAAACCCAGACGCCGGACGGAACATGGCAGGAGGAAGAGTTCACGGGTACGGGCTTCCCGCGGGTGTTCTACTTGCGCTATCACATGTACCCACAGTACTTCCCACTGATGGCCCTCGGCGAATACAATCACTGGGCCACTCGGGAATAGCGATGAAGCTGCCACTATCCACGACTCTGCGCATGGGCGCCTACGTCGCCAAGAACACTCTGTTCCCCCCTTCGGATTGGCAGCATGATCCCCAGCCGAGCCAGAGCCCATTCCCGATCCTGCCAGACACGACCACCTCGGGCGAACCTGTCGCTCCGCATCCGATGCTGCGCAAGCGGTTCCCGCTGGTGCTGATGCTCGAACCGCTGCACGCGTGCAACCTGACTTGCACAGGCTGCGGGCGCATTCGCGAATACGAGGACACAATCACCAGCCGGCTGTCGCTTGAAGACTGCTTGGGGGCGATCGACGAATGTGGGGCGCCAGTCGTCTCAATCTGCGGTGGCGAGCCCCTCATGTACAAGCCAGTGGCCGAATTGGTGAAGGCCGCGGTCCAACGCAAGCGCCACGTCTACCTTTGCACCAATGGCATGTTCCTGCCTGCCCGGCTGCATGAATTCCAGCCTCACAAGCGATTCTTCTTCAACATTCACTTGGACGGGCTGCGAGAGACCCATGACCGAGCGGTCGAGCGAGACGGAGTGTTCGACGAGGCCGTGGAAGGGATCCGGGTCGCCAAGGCGGCCGGCCACATGGTCTGCACAAACACGACGGTCTATCGGGAGACAGATATGAACGAAATCCGGGAACTCTACAGTTTCCTGAGGCAGTTCGACGTTGACGGCCACATGCTGTCTCCCGCGTATGGTTATTCGGCCGTTGGAAGTCGCGAGATTTTCCTGACGCGCAAGGAGATCCAAGAGAAGTTCCAAAACGTGGAGGAACTGTTCCGCGAGTTCCGCATGAACATGACACCGACATACGCCGAGTTCCTCAAGGGCAACCGCGACCTACCCTGCACGGCGTGGGGTAACCCGACCTATAACACCGAAGGCTGGAAGGGGCCGTGCTACCTGATTACCGACGCCCACTGGGATAGCTTCGAGCAACTCATGAACGAGACTCCCTGGCAGCGGTATGGCCGAGGAAACGACGAGCGTTGCGAGCACTGCATGGTCCATTGTGGTTACGAGCCGTCCGCTGCTCTGGGGGTGAATGCCCGGCTCGGCGACAGCCTGCGGATGATACGCTGGGCGCTATCTTGAAACTCTTCCTGCCGCCTTCCATATGATTGGCGGTAGCTTTCGGGGTGACCAGGATTTGCCCCAGAGCGAAAACAGCACAATGAAAGCACTGGTTCTCAACGACTACAAGCAACTAGATCTCGAAGACCTCCCGGATCCGGACATCCAATCCGACGAGGTCTTGATCCGCGTGCGTTCGTGCGGGATCTGCGGTAGCGACGTGCACGGCTACGACGGCAGTTCGGGACGGCGGATTCCCCCGCTGATCATGGGCCACGAGGCCGCAGGCGAGGTCGCCAGGACCGGAAGCGGAGTGCAGCGCTTTGGGATCGGCGAACGGGTCACTTTCGACTCGATGATCTGCTGCCGCAACTGTCTGTTTTGCCGAGCGGGGCGACCCAACCTCTGCGAAGACCGGCGCGTCCTCGGGGTGTCCTGCGCGGATTACCGCCGTCACGGAGCGTTCGCCGAGTACGTCGCGGTTCCGCAGCACATTGTGTTCCGTGTCCCCGACGGAGTCTCCTTTGACGAGGCCGCAATGGTCGAGCCGGTCTCTGTGGCCGTGCACGCCGTCGACCGCGCCAAGCCTTCGCTCGGCGACACTGCGCTAGTCGTGGGCACAGGCATGATCGGCCTGCTGACGATCCAAGCGCTTCGCACAGCGGGATGCGGTCGCATTCTTGCCGCCGACCTCGCCGCCGACCGCTTGGCACTGGCTAGCGAACTCGGTGCCGACGACGTGATCCAGACAGGTGACGGAGTCAACCTGCCTGCGCTCGTGCGCGAGCGGACAGGTGGCTTGGGAGCGGATCTCGTGATGGAAGCAGTGGGTGCAGACGCCACAGTGTCGATGTCTGTTGACAGCGTGCGGAAGGGCGGCAAGGTGGTACTGATCGGCAACATCACGCCAACGGTACGCTTTGGGTTGCAAAGCGTGGTCACCCGGGAGATTGACGTGCTGGGATCGTGCGCTTCAAGTAACGACTACCCTGCCTGCCTGGAACTGATGCAGCGGGGCAGCATCCAAGTGTTGCCCGTGGTGAGTGCGTCAGTGCCGCTCGATCGCGGGCCGGAGATGTTTGACCGGCTGTACGCGCGGGAACCCAATCTGACGAAGGTGATTCTGAGGCCTTGACCACCAAAGCGAATGACCTGACCACCCTCGGTTTGGTGCAGTTGGCATGCGGGCCGGAGCCGGACCGCAACCTCGCTCGGGCACTGGACTCCGTTCGCGATGCCGCGAGCCAGGGCGCTCAAATCGTTTGCCTCCCTGAACTGTTTCGAACGCAGTACTTCTGCCAAGAGGAAGATGTTGACCGCTTCGATCTGGCCGAACCGATCCCGGGTCCGACGACGGCGGCACTGGCCGCTGTCGCCCGGCAGTGCGGGGTCGCGGTGATCGGTACCGTGTTCGAGCGCCGGACAGCGGGAATCTACCACAACAGCGCGGTTGTCATCGACGCGGACGGCGAACTGCTAGGGATCTACCGCAAAATGCATATTCCGGACGACCCGCTGTACTACGAGAAGTTTTACTTCACGCCGGGAGATTTGGGGTTTCGGGTATTCGCTACACGGTTCGGTGCGGTCGCTCCGCTGATCTGCTGGGACCAGTGGTTTCCGGAGGCGGCTCGCTTAGCCACGCTAGCCGGGGCAGAATTCCTGGTTTTTCCAACCGCCATCGGCTGGCATCCGGACGAGAAAGAGAAACATGGCGAGTCCCAAGCGGAAGCGTGGCGCATCGCGCAACGAGCGCATGCGATATCCAACGGGGCGTTCGTGGCAGCAATCAACCGCACTGGACACGAGCGGCCGCTGGAAGGGTCGCCAATGCGACCGGCAGGGTATTCGGGCATCGAGTTCTGGGGCCGCTCTTTCGTTGCCGACCCTCTGGGAGGCATCATGGCGGAGGCGGGCGCTCACGAGGAGATCTTGATTGCTCAATGCGACCGGTCTCAAGTGGAGCGCACTCGACGCGACTGGCCTTTTCTTCGGGACCGCCGGATCGATTCGTACGGCGGATTGACTCAGCGTGCCGCCAAGTGACGCCGGACGGGCAGGCAGGCACTCGATTTCCAGCGGAGTGGGAGCCGCACGGAGCCACTTGGCTGGCCTATCCGCATCTCGCTTCTGACTGGCCGGGCAAGCTCACGGCCGCTCGCTGGGCATTTGCCGAATTTGTCCGCAAGCTGACCGAGCACGAAACCGTGCGACTCTTGGTCCGCACAGATGCGGAGGCAAAGCGGGCACAATCGATTCTGCGGCGGGGCGGGGTGAATTTTGGGAACATCGATTTCCACATCTGCCCAACCAATCGGTCGTGGCTGAGGGACTCCGGGCCCACCTTCGTCAAAAGCGCCGAGGGCCTGCAGGCAGTGTGCTGGCAGTTCGACGGATGGGGCCGTTACGCCAATTGGACGGCTGACGCAAGAGTGGGGCGGTTCATCGCAGACGCACTTGAGAGGGCTTCCATCGAGCCCCGAATCGGTCAGGTTCGCGTTCGGATGGAAGGAGGGGCTATCGATACCAACGGGACCGGCACGATCCTCACAACGGAGCAGTGCCTGCTATCCCGCAAGCGACACGGCCTTGATCGAACGCCCTCCCGACGAGAGTACGAAGCCCTCTTCAGGGAACACTTGGGTTGTGCCAACATCCTGTGGCTGGGCCACGGCATTGCAGGCGACGACACGAGCGGCCATGTCGACACTATTGCGCGTTTCGTGGGCCCTCGAACCATCGCTGCGGTCGTCGAACCCGACCCGCGCGACGAGAACTACACACCCCTGTGCGACAACCTCAAGCGACTGCGAAGCATGCGCGACGAAATGAATCGCTCGCTCGATGTCTTGAAACTGCCCATCCCGGGTTCGCTGTACCACGACGGGGATCGGCTTCCGGCGACATACGCCAACTTCTATATCGCCAACGGGTGTGTGCTGGTACCCACCTATAACGACCCGAACGACAGTGTCGCCCTACGAATTCTGGGCGAGCACTTCCGGGATCGCGAGGTGTGCGGAATTCACAGCGTCGACCTGGTCCTAGGATTGGGAGGCCTACATTGCCTGGCGCAACCGGAACCGTTGGCTGTCCCGCGGCAGGAGCACGACGGAATTGGCGATGGGCGATAATGGGCGCGGGTGGTCTCAAAACCTTTCACCGCCCTTGCACGTCTAAACCGATATGAACACACTTACTGATCGCTTCAAGCACAATCGATTGCTTCCCTTCGCGCTGGTGTTTGGCGTACTAGTGGCAGGCATTCTGATCGGCACCATCATTTCCGGTACGGCCGATGCAGCCAGGGAGTCCGAGGAACCCGTCACAGATGCAACGCCGCTAGAAGTCCCACCTCCCGATCCAGTCGAGAATCAGTTCTCGGATCTCGCGCGAAGGGTGCGGCCATCCGTGGTAAGTATCCGAGTTACGGAGGTCAGCCAGTCGGAGGCAAACCAGCAGGAGGAATTCTTCCGCCGTTTCTTCCGTATGCCAAACACGCCGGATCAAACCCCTCCCAGACGCCAGCAGGGCCAAGGATCGGGTGTGATCGTGGATCCCAAGGGATACATCATCACGAACGAGCACGTCGTGCGAGGTGCGGAACGGATTCGCGTGTCATTCGTGGATGACGAGGAACTTTACGACGCCAAGCTGATAGGAGTCGACGTCGAGACCGACCTAGCCGTGATCCATGTCGACGGGAAGCAAAACCTGCAAGCGGCTCCGATTGGCAATTCGGACGCAACGAGCATTGGGGACTGGGCGATTGCGATCGGGTCGCCGTTTGGTTTCGAGGAAACTGTCACCGTCGGAATCATCAGCGCAAAGGCTCGCGAGATGGAAGCTCGAGCCCGATCGCGGCCATTCCAGAAGTTCTTGCAAACCGATGCGGCTATCAACCCCGGCAACAGTGGCGGGCCTTTGCTTAATATTCGCGGCGAAGTCATCGGAATCAATACGGCAATCATCTCTCGTACGGGAGGATACGATGGCATCGGGTTCGCCATTGCATCAAACATCGCGGTCGAGACCTACAACCAGGTCATCAGGTTCGGGCGGGTCTCGCGCGGTTCGATCGGCGTGGAATTCCAGAGCGAGGACAGCAAACCCCTCCTTCAGACCTACGGTGCTGAGAGCGGTGTCTTCGTGAGGGGCGTGGTTAAGGACGGACCCGCCGAAGATGCAGGCATGCGGGCTGAAGACATCATCCTCAGCGTGAACGGAATCAAGATCGACTCCGGCGAGAAGCTGATCGAAGTCGTAGCTGCGACCAGTGTGGGCAAGACCGTGCCGGTGGAAGTGCTTCGCGACAAAAAGGAACTGACACTCGACGTAGAGATAGTGGATCGCCAGAAGCTCTATCCCGAGGACGGAGAAGTCCGACTAGGGGAATCGAACGACGGCGATGAGTCCGTGCACTTCGGTATCACCGTACAGGAAATCCCGCCCGGCATCCGGACCGAGATGAAGCTGGACATCTCCGGCGGCTTACTTGTCACGAAGGTGACGGCCAATTCGTTCGCCGACGACATGGGGGTGCAAGCCCGGGACGTAATCGTCGCAGTCAGCCGCATGGAGATCGGCTCGATTGAAGAACTCCGAGACATTCAGAAGGGACTCCGACCTGGGCAGGCCGTGTCGTTCAAGGTGCTCCGGAGGGATTTCGAAAAGTGGACCATCCTCTATCTAGCCGGCGTCGTGCCAGAGTAGGAGCAAGCGATCCTAGAATCCCCGCCCCGCCATTTCGGGGGGACGGGGATTCATTTCTTGACGGCTGTCCTTATGCTCCGTCGGTGTTCTCCATGGATCGTGTCCGAAGCAGCATGGCATCCTAGCCGCGCGCCCGGAACTCGTAACAGATGAAGAGATTCTGTGCCGCTAAGAGAACATCGATGTGACAGGTCTGGACACAGTACCGTTCCAATTCTGCCACTTGAATGAGAATCCCTCCCAAGGTTTTCGCGTGGCGACTGGCCCGCCCGGCGAGATCTCAGTCCGTCCGATCGCAAGATTGCCCCCGCACATCGCTGGCGACGCCCCATCATCGCCTAGGCATGCAGCTCACAATCCATTTGCTGCCGAGTGCAGCCTCAGTGCTAATTGTGTTGTGACTCGCGCCCGGCGGTGGTGATCAAACCGAGTTCCGCCACCGGCAAGACAACAGAAGCCGGCGCATCAATCAGTCCTCGTCATCTTCCGGCATCACGACAAACTCGGGGTAGGCTTCAATGCCCAGTTCACCGACGTCCTGCCCCAGAACCTCGACGGATGTTGAAACCCTGGAGCCTAGGGTCCTGTCGATAACGAACCACGTAAGCATCGAAATGCCGAACACGAATACACCTACAGCCACGATGCCGATCAGTTGTGCCACCAAGTCTCCACCGCCCGCGATGCACACAGCAAGGGTGCCCCAAACACCTGCGAACAGATGGGCCGGCACCGCACCAACCACGTCGTCGATCTTCAGCACCTCCAATGTCTTGAGAGCGAGCAGACAGATGACCCCGCCGACCGCGCCGATGATGATGGCCCAGTGGTGGTCAACGATGTCAGGAGCCGCCGTAACTGCAACCAAGCCCGCAATAGTTCCGTTTAGTCCTGAGTAAAGATCAAGCCGGCCCAAGATTGGCCGGGACAGGCAGATGGCGGTCAGCACTCCCGCGCATGCGGCGAGATTGGTGTTGGCGAAAATGTTGCTGACAGCTACGGCGTCTATTGCGCCGCCCATGGCAAGCTGAGAGCCCCCATTGAAGCCGAACCAACCTAGCCAGAGGATAAATACCCCAAGCGTCACGATGGGGACGTTCGACGGAGGCGTCAGCTTGACGCTGCCATCGGCCCGGAACTTACCCTTCCGCGGACCGACGATCAGAGCGCCAGCCAGTGCCGCCCAACCGCCTGTGGAGTGGACTATCGTAGATCCGGCAAAGTCTTTGAAGCCCAAATCGGCGAGCCATCCGCCCCCCCCCATGTCCAAGCGCCCACGACCGGATAAATGAAAGCCGTCAGGACCGTGATGAAGATAAAGAACGGCCAAATCTTCACGCGCTCGGCAAGAGCTCCGGACACAATCGAAGCAGTTGTCGCTACGAACACCATTTGGAAGAACCAGTTCGACATAGTCGAATAGCCGTTCCCAATGACCGCGGCCGCCGATCCCTCCTGGCCGCCCAATAGCGCGATTTCATCCGCCGACGGGCCATACAAGAAATTGAACGACCCAAACCAGCCGCCGGGTTCGACACCTACGTACATAAAGGTTGCCTCCTGCGCAGAATCAGTGGGTGAGGATCGGGTCTTGCGTCCTGGGGTAGTGTAGTTTGATCCGGGTACCGAGGGCTTCCGCCGAGGTGGGCGGGGAGTTCCCGTCTGGAGAAAGGAGGAGACAACAGGTGCAGTTGCGCACGATTCTGAACCGGGTGTACAAGCTGCCGGGGTTCGTGTACGGGAAGATCCGGCTGGTGGAGCGCGAGGGCGGGCCGGCCGAGGTGGAGGTAGAGGTCTTGCCGCGGGCCAACGGCAGGGCGCGCTGCTCGGGTTGCGGCGAGCCGGGGCCCTGCTACGACCGGCGCGAGCGGCGGCGGTACCAGTTCGTGCCGGTGCTGGGGTTGCCGACGTACTTGATCTACGAGATGCGGCGGGTGGACTGCCGGCGCTGCGGGCAGGTGAAGGTGGAGCGGGTGCCGTGGGCGGAGGGCAAGCAGCGCTCGACGAAGGCGTTGAGGTGGTTTCTGGCGAGTTGGGCGAAGCGGCTGTCGTGGCAGGAGACGGCGCAGGTGTTCGGGGTGTCGTGGGAGCGGGTCTGGCGAGCGGTGGGGATGGCCGTGGAGTGGGGCCGGGAGCGGGTGCAGCTGGAGGGGGTGGCGACGATCGGGGTGGATGAGATCGCGTGGCAGAAGGGCCATAAGTACTTGACGTTGGTGTATCAGCTGGATGCGGGCCGGCGGCGGCTGCTGGGGGTGGGGCGGGAGCGGAAGATCGAGACGCTGGCAGGGTTTTTCGACTGGTTCGGGGAGGCGCGGTCAGGGCGGCTGCGGGTGGTGTGCTCGGACATGTGGAAGGCGTACCTGCGGGTGGTAGCGGAGCGGGCGCCGGCGGCGGTGCACGTGCTGGACCGCTTCCACATCGTGCAGAAGCTGGGCAAGGCGATCGACGCGGTGCGGGCGGCGGCGGCGAAGCAGCTGAAGGCGCAGGGGGAGGAGCCGGTGCTGAAGAACACGCGCTGGCTGTTGCTGAAGCGCAAGGAGAACCTGAGCGAGAAGCAGGAGCCGAAGCTGGCGGAGCTGGTGAAGCTGCTGCGACAGGCTAACTGATTGGCGGACAGTCGGTGAAAGTCCGATGAAAGGAAGGCGAGTCATGGGCCGGCATCCGCGAGGGTGTTGGTTAAGCGTTGACAGGGGTACGCGTGGGCAGGGCTATTGAGCAACGAAAAGCTTGAAGTTCGAGGTGCCGAGGCCATCAAGTTGGTCGAAGGCAGCACCGGCCGCACCGTCATGGTGAGCCGGGCCTCGCGGTGTCGAAGATGCACGCGCGCAAGTCCTGGCGGGCTGAGGCGGTGCTTAGCGCCGTGGCTGAAGCGCTAAGGAGAACCGGGGAGGAGTCGGAGCATAGACCGGCGAAGAACAGCGTGGGGGACGTGGCGGCCGGTGGAGGGAAGCCTGGGCGCAACGGGAGACGCGAAGGGAAGGGCAGGCTCCGCTGGAACTCGCGGACAAGTGCCGCCGAGGTGATGACTGCCGTGCGGACGGTGCGGCGCGTCCGGATCCGTGGGGGGGCCTGCTGACCGGACGGTGCGGGCGTACCTGCTGAAGGAGGATTTCCAGCAGTTCTGGGAGTGTCGCTCGCCGCCGGCGGCGCGGCGGTTCCTGGTGCGCTGGTGCCGGCGGGCGATGCGCTCGCGGCTGGAGCCGATGAAGAAGGTCGCGAAGATGCTGAGGCGGCATCGGCCGCTGGTCTTGAACTGGTTCCGGACCGCGAGGAGCTATTCTTCGGGTGCGGTGGAGGGCATGAACCTCAAAGCCAAGCTGGCTATGAGAAAAGCGTACGGGTTCAGATCCTACAGGTCTTACGAACTCGCTTTATATCATTCACTTGGAAATCTACCGGAGCACAGCCTTGCCCACCGATTTTGCTGAGGAGCCTAAAGTTGAAGCCAACCGCGTAAAACGTCAGCCCAGCGATGGCGTACAGTCCGATGTTCTTCAGACAGATCGCTGACGCGTTCTTTGTACGTACGGAGCCGGCTTCGAGCATGGTGAACCCGGCTGCCATCCACATCACAAGAGCGCCCCAGATCAGGAACGCAAACGTGTTGAACACAAACCCCGGTTCGCCCTCGACAGCAGCACGAGCCTGTGCCGGGGAGAACGCGAGAACGAGGATGGCTGCCAGGCTTCCGAGCCTGGCTACCAGACAGCTCCTCGTGCTGCGATCGGCTATGCGGAATCCGAGTTGACTTCGATGCATTGAACTCGCCCTCCTCGATCGCGGCCATCTTGAAGTGCCAAGTGCACCGCGTGGCCGCGTAACGAGACACTACCACAACCCCTCAGCTTGGGCAATCAGGATTGTCAGGACTCGGGATCAACTCTTGCCTGTCAAGTACCGAGCAAGACTGTAGCTTCCGACACTGGGAAACGGAGAGCGCACGGCGATCGGTCACATCGCATCCGCCACTGCCAAGTAGACTTGGGAAGTGACACCCAATTCCGCAAGTGACGCCGATCAGATGAACTACTACCAGCGAAAGCTTGCCTACGAAATGGATTCCTGGGATCTCTACGAGGCTTTGGGCAAGAAAGAGTCCGTCACGATCATTGATGGACGCTCTGCCGATGCCTTTGCCCGAGAGCACATCCCGGGGGCAACCAATCTGCCCCACAGGGAGATCTGCCTTGATTCCACAGAGTCGCTCGACAAATCGCGGACCTATGTCTGCTACTGCGACGGCATCGGATGCAATGCCTCCACGAGGACCGCACTAAAGCTATTAGCTCTTGGCTTTCAAGTGCGTGAACTGATCGGTGGCCTCGATTGGTGGAAGCGCGACGGCTACGCTACAGCTGGCGAGAACGGGCGGCCTGGTACCGAGATCGACTGTAGCTGCTGAGAATTTCCGTGGCCAGCTGATAGCCGACCGACCACAGATCACAGGACCTTAGTCCGTGACAGCTTGAGGTGGGTATGACTGCGACCGCGGCAAGCAAGCGACGGCTAGGCCTAACTTCCCCCCCTAGAAAGTAGTCGGTCTCTTGGTTTCTCTTTTAGTTTCAGCGATTTAGATTGTCGGAGCTGGAGATTTACTGGGTACAGGTCAGGCTGACTCCGAGCAATTCGAGCGCCTTGCGCTGCAATTCCGTCGGTCGCGTGAGCATGTCGAACGGTTTGCCTCCGCCTTGAGGCTGGATGCGATTCTTGGCAATCGTCGCCAGATCGTCCAGCAGGGTACGGAAGCTGTGGACCGGTTCGCCGGCGGCCGTGCGCTGGGTGCGCGCCTTGGCGCGGGCCTCCGGGGAGACTTGCGCGGGCTGCACCACCGAGGCCCGCGCAGCTTGCGCCGCGTCCGGATCGGCGTCTTTGAACAGCAGCGGGGCGAGCCGCCGCTGCATGTGCCACTCGACGTAGTAGGCCAGCATGCAGACGAGCACGTGGGCGCGCACGCGGTCCTCCAGGTAGTGGTAGACCGGGCGGACCTTCAGGTCGACCGTTTTGAAGCTGCGGAAGGCGCGCTCGACGGCGCTGAGGCTCTTGTAGGTGCCCACCGCGTCGGCCGGCCCGAGCTCGTCGGCCGCCACGCTGGTGCGGACCACGTAAAGGCCGTCCAGGGCCGCCTCGGCGTCGATGCCGGCTTGGTTGCGGCGGTAGGCGAAGTGGCCCTCCTCGATGGTGAGTTCGAAATGCTTGCGGACCTTGAACTTGGAGACGACCTTGCCGACCCTGAGGCCGATGCTGGCGGCGCGGCGCAGGGGCCGCCGGGTGCGCTGGGTGGCGACGACGATCGGGTCGAGCAGTTTCTCGGTGGCTTGCAGCAGGGCCTCGCGCTGGCGGGCGCGCTTGGCGGCCAGCAGGGGGTTGCGGCACAGCAGCAGGCGCTCGCCGGGAAAGTCCGGGGAAGTGATTTCGGCGAGATCCTGGTGGTCGAAGAGGGACATTTGGATGGCGCCCTGGCGGGCGAGTTCGCGGATGGCGGGGGCGCGCAAGGCGGAGATCCAGTCGAGGCCGGCGGGGCGCAGTTCGTCGCGGATGCGGGCCTGGGTGAGCAGGCCGTGGTCGCCGACGACCACCAGGCGGGCGAGGCCGAAGCGGCGTCGCAGGGTGTCGAGCTGGGGGCCGACGGTGGCGGGATCGGCGGTGTTGCCGGGGAAGACCTGGACGGCGACGGGGCAGCCGTCGCGGTTGCACAGCAGGGAGAAGACGATCTGGAGCTTGCCGCGCTTGCCGTCGCGGGCATGGCCGCGGGCGGCGAGGGGGCAGAGGGAGCCCTCGAGGTCGGTGGAGGTGACGTCGGCGAGGACGAGGGAGGCGTCGCTGAGATGGCGTTTGGCGAGGGCCTGCTCGATGGCGTGCTGGCGGGGCAGGAGCCAGTCCATGGCGGCGTAGAGGTCGTCGGCATCGGGCTGGCCGAGCTGGAGTTCGTCGCCGAGGGAGTGTGCCAGGGAGGCGGGGCCGAGGCAGCGGGAGGTGGCGAGCTTGGAGCGCGGCTGGAGGATGCGGGAGACGACGAGGGCGACGGCGAGCGAGCGGGAGCGGGAGGGGCTGGGATCGATGAGGGAGTCGAGGCCGAGAGAGCGGAGGGAGCCGAGGACGGCGGCGACATGGCCGTGGGGGCGGGAGCGGACGATGGCGAAATAGTCCTGGAAGTTGGCGACAGCAGTGCCGCCCTTGAGCAGAGTGCGGAGGCCCTGGACGAGGTGCGGGGGCCACTTGGAGAGGTTGAGGAGGGTGCGCTTGCGGACCTTGGAGCCGACACGGAAGGACTCGCGGAGGAGGACGGCGGGGGGCGAGTTACGGTTGGGGACGGACTCGACGTACATGGCTACTAAAGAAATACTATCGAATTGGAAATAAGAAGTAAACAAGATAATTACATGGGTACACCAAATCGACAGGTCCGACGCTAAGCAGTTGCTTCAAAAGCTTTTAGGCCCTACCGTCTATTTTCTGGGCTGGTAAGTTAGGGCTATGGTGCAAACCATTGGTAGCCGGTCCTGGCTTTGGTCGTGCTGAACGAAGCAGAGCGGTGACCGAGCACGCAATTTCAAATGCTGCCAAAGGGCTATCGCCAAGTGACTGGGCCAAGGGGGCCGTGGGACAGCTGCAACGTGCGCGCTGAGAGGTATACAAGCCAAGGACCGCGAGGGCTTGCAACTGCGTTAGCCCTTCCGGTCCCACCAAATGTGTTCCAGTTCCGTTTGGACCCTGGGTGGTTCGCGTGCATCCTTGAGCCACGCTTCGATTCGCGCCATCACATCCGGATGCTCCGCGGCGACGTCGCGGGTCTCGCCGAGATCCTCCTCCAAGTTGAATAGCTCGAGTTCGCCATCCGGTCTCGGTCGCACAGCCTTCCACTTTCCCATCCGCAAAGCCTGTTGCGGAATCTCGTCGAAGAAATCCCCGGTTGCGCCGTTGTACCGAGGCAACTCCCAGTACAAATAGTCGTGCTCTTGCTGCATTCCCTTCCCTAGCAGCGTCGGGACCACCGAGATTCCATCCGTATCCTCCGGAGGATCCGCTCCGGCCAACTCCATCGCAGTCGGCAGAAAGTCATGGAATCCCCAAAGGTGCCCGCTTTGCGACCCCGCTTGAATTCTCTCGGGCCAACGCACCAACATCGGCACTCGGATACCTCCTTCGTAGAAAGACCGCTTCGCTCCTCGCAGTGGACCGCTGCTTCGGAAGTAGTCCGTCCAGTTGGCTGCGGCAGCTCCGTTGTCAGAGGTAAAGAACACGATCGTGTCCCGGTCCAAGCCGAGATCGGCGATCAGATTCAGAATGCGACCGACCTCGCGGTCCAGCCTTGTGATCATGGCTGCGAGAGTGGCATGCGGTTGGTCAGGCCGGATCAGACGTGTCGGCCGGTTGCGATTCTGGGGCACCTCGATCTCTTCGAACTTGCCGCTGTACTGGGCGTAGATCTCGTCGTCGGGGGCCACGTATTCCGAGTGCGGAATGGTGAAGGGCGCGTAGCAGAAGAACGGCGCATCCTTGTTTTTCTCGATGAATTGGAGCGCCCTGTCTACGATAACGTCATGCGAGTACGTGCCCCGGCCAGCACCTTCGTTTCCTTCTAGGGCCAGATGCCGCTCGTTGTCGTAGATGTAGTGGGGATAGAAATAGTGGGCGTGAGCCTGGTGGAGGTAGCCGACAAACTCATCGAAACCCTGCTTCCAGGGAACCCCGTCCGTACCGATGTCGCCAAGACCCCATTTCCCGAAGCACCCCGTCGCGTAGCCCTGCCCCTTCAGTAACTCCGCCACGGTCGTGTCCTCTGCCAAGATCGGAACCCCTCCAGGATTGGAACGCACCGAGGTGTGGCCCATGTGCATCCCCGTCATGAGCACGCTGCGAGCCGGAGCACACACCGAGCAGCCCGAATATGCGTCGGAGAAGCGCATGCTCTCCGTAGCCATCCGGTCTATGTTGGGCGTGAGAATCTTCTCCTGTCCGTAGCAGCCGAGTTCGCCGTAGCCAAGATCGTCCGCCATGATGAAAACAATGTTCGGAGGACGGTCCCGCCGTCCCGCCGTACCGACGGTCGTGTCGCTACAACCGAGTAAAGAGCCGATTCCGGCCACGGATGTCGTGAGGAACCCGCGTCGATTCACGGCAGCGGTGAGTGGAGCTTTTCTAGGCATGGCCATGCGTGCCTATTCTACCGGTCATAGTGCGTTCTGCATTCTGGCGGTCTTCGAGGTTGTGGCCTGCGTCTTGCCGCAACCAATGTGTCGATTCATGCATCGCGATTCGACTGTTCCTGCCGATATGTCGATCGAATCGACATATCGATCATATACGTCGATTTCAAGCGCTCCAATCGACAAATCTTGCCGCGAATTGACTCCTTAGCAGCATCCGTCTCAAGAAACGGTATATCGACCGAGCCGGAGTGGTAGGCCCACCCTTGCTCGACAGCCACCGTTTCATCACCCGATCGATTCCGGCGATGCAATTGCGGCCGGTCAAAAAGGGTTCCTGAATCGCATCGCTTGGCAGCCACGAGGGCACCGCCTGAAGACCCCACGTAGACTTTCAACCGAATTGTCGATTCCTGTCTTGCAATTCGACAGTTTCCGACGATCTGTCGATTCGATCGCCATATCGATCAAACCCGTCGATCCCCGGCACTCGAATCGACACCTATCGTCGAGAGCCGACATCTCCCGCACATCTTTCCCGCAATCCGGCGAGGATTCTGTACTCACCCCACATCAACAAAGAGACGCCAAGGCGATCTCACGCCCAAACTGGACACGAGAGGCCAAACGGTCCCACAGATAGTCCCTCGTTATCGTGATCCCACACGCCGCACTCGGCAATCCTGTCGATTTGTCACCAACAAATCAATATATTTTGGACATCTGTCGATTTGGTATAATGAAATCATCATATTGCAGGAGACAAGCTGGCAAGATGACCGGGCTAGCGGCGATTTAAGGCGCGTCGTGACCAAACCTCATCTCGAAAGTTCAGCGGAGCATATGGCAAATACTGATCCGAGACGGCCATTCAACAAGCTTCCGCTTCTCCCGCCCAAAGCGAAGTTGGAGACACCGACCGTCCTGAAACTCTGCATTGAAGCTCGTGTGAGCCTTGAGAGACTGATGCAATTGGGCAAGCGCGTGCCGAACCAAGCAGTGCTAATAGACGCAATCCCAATTCTCGAGGCGAGAGATAGCTCCGCCATCGAGAACATCGTGACAACTACCGACAAGCTGTTCGAAGGAATCGTAGTCGGAGACCACCGCATCGACCCAGCAACGAAAGAGGCTCTGCGCTACCGAACAGCGCTTCGCCGGGGCTTCGATCTTCTGCAGAGGCAGCCAGTTTCCACCCGCACGGCCGTGGATGTCTGCAACACGATCAGGGGCATGAATGTTGGCATCCGCCAAGTTCCGGGCACGAAGCTTGCGAACGAGCAAACCGGAGAGACCATCTACACACCACCGCAGGGCGAGAGCTTGATTCGAGACCTACTGGCAAACTGGGAGCGTTTCTTGCATACGGAGATTGCCTTGGACCCACTCGTTCGGATGGCAGCGGCCCATTACCAGTTTGAAGCAATCCACCCATTCACCGACGGCAATGGCCGAACAGGGCGCATCCTCAACCTGCTGTACCTCTGCGACAAGGAACTGCTAGAACAGCCTGTCCTCTATCTGTCGAGCTACATCCTGCATACGCGACAAGACTACTATCGGCTCCTCCGTGCCGTGACGAACTCCGGTCAATGGGGCGAATGGATCGAGTACATGCTCCACGGAGTTAGAACGCAAGCCATCGATACTGCCAAGAAGATCCAAGCAATCCTGCGGCTACAAGACGAGACAGCGGAGTACGTCAGACACCAACTTCCAAGCGTATACTCCTACGAACTAGTGGAGACGCTCTTCATCCAACCCTACTGCCGTATCCGCAATCTCGTGGAGGCAGGAATCTGTAAGCGCCAGACCGCTTCGGCATACCTCAGAGCCCTCTGCGATTCTGGGTTGGTCGAGGAACTCGTCGTTGGACGCGAGAAGTTGTTCATCAATGTCAGGTATATGGAACTGCTGTCCTCTCGAGAGCACGAGTTCACGCCGTTTCCGTCTTGACTAGGCCAACGCTCGTGTAGGGCAGTCCCCAAGCTTGGCAATTGTCGCCAAGGGCACTCGTGACAGGGCGCGTTCGAATCGAACATGCCAGCTCAATAGCGGCCTGCCTGACTCCGGAATCGGTAAGCACAATAGCCAGGGGATCGAGTTACCGGGTGCGCGATCGCCTATCCAGGGGCTGCGGTCACGCACCCCGCCAGCGGAATTGTGCCGGTTGCGTTTGGTTCCTTCGAGGACTCCCCCCTGAGCCCACCAACTTCAGTGCCCCTCGCATGCCGACATCGCCGAGAGCCTCGCAGGGAGGCCGGTGTAGTGCCCGTTTTGAGGACACCCTTGTCAGGACCTGCAAGCGAACCGGGACTCTCGGGGATCCTGGTCCCTCCGGACTCAAGATTGGCAAGCTTCAACCCAGCCAGGCAATGCCGGTCGGTTCGACTCCACCGTGGCAGTACTCAAGTGATGGGAATTATGTACGAAAGTGCCCATTAGGCAGCCTTCGCATACGGTTCTGGCACGACGCACGGCCAGACGGCCCACGTTGACGCACCTGCGGCAGTAATCCCGGCCGCGAGAATGTTGATAGCAGCGTTCACGTCACGATCTACCACCAAGCCGCAAGCAGCGCAGCGGTAGGTTTCGGAAGAACCTGGATTATGCCTGGCGTGGCACCGATTGCAATCTTGCGACGTGTACTTGGGATCAACTTCTACGAACTCTCGACCGGCCCATTCTGCCTTGTACTTGAGTTGCTGCCGTAGGAGCGACCAATTCTGGGAGAGGATCTCGCGATTCAATCCGGATTTCTGAACTACGTTCTTGCCTGGTTCCTCCTTTGACCCCTTGGCTGATCTGGTCATGTTCCTGACCTTTAGCCTTTCCATTGCGACCAAGCCGTTCGCCCTGATGATGTCTGTCGTTGCGCGATGGCATTGGTTGCGTTGCGCCACGCATTCCTTGCGCCGGAATCCTGCCAGCTTGGCGACCCGCTTGCAGCGAGATACGGCGCGTTGCAACCGGCGCTGGCGCTTCCAGTTACGGCGGTGGCGCGGATACCTTGTCCCATCGCTAAGCGTCATGCGCTTGCAGACGCCAAGATCGATTCCTACCGCCTTGGCTACGGGTTCCATAGCGTCCCGCTCAACCGCGTATACCAGCGATGCTTCCCAGTGCCGACCGCGCTTGGTCAGCCTTACATTCTTTGCCTCCTGCGCAGAATCAGTGGGTGAGGATCGGGTCTTGCTTCCTGCGGTAGTGTAGTTTGATCCGGGTACCGAGGGCTTCCGCCGAGGTGGGCGGGGAGTTCCCGTCTGGAGAAAGGAGGAGACAACAGGTGCAGTTGCGCACGATTCTGAACCGGGTGTACAAGCTGCCGGGGTTCGTGTACGGGAAGATCCGGCTGGTGGAGCGCGAGGGCGGGCAGGCCGAGGTGGAGGTAGAGGTCTTGCCGCGGGCCAACGGCAGGGCGCGCTGCTCGGGCTGCGGCGAGCCGGGGCCCTGCTACGACCGGCGCGAGCGGCGGCGGTACCAGTTCGTGCCGGTGCTGGGGTTGCCGACGTACTTGATCTACGAGATGCGGCGGGTGGACTGCCGGCGCTGCGGGAAGGTGAAGGTGGAGCGGGTGCCGTGGGCGGAGGGCAAGCAGCGCTCGACGAAGGCGTTGAGGTGGTTTCTGGCGAGTTGGGCGAAGCGGCTGTCGTGGCAGGAGACGGCGCAGGTGTTCGGGGTGTCGTGGGGGCGGGCTGCCGTTTGCACACAAGTCACGCTGAGCGCATCTTCTGATAGAGCTTGCTACCCTCGCTTAGCCGTCGGGTCCGTTCTACCACTTGGCTGATCGTGGCCAGCCTCGTGTAGCCCTCCCACATCACCTTGTGCCCCGGCACCGCGTACTGCTTGCGCTTGTAATTCAGATACCCGCCCAGCATCGCCAGCGTCAGCACCGCCCGCCCCAAATTGTCAGGCGGCGGCTGCCGCCGATCCTGCGCGAAATCCTCCAGCGCCGCCAGTTCGATCTCCGTGAACAGCGTGTCCGCCGGCAATTCCGGCGTGTCCCGTCCCAGCAGCGTCATCAGTGTCAGCCGCCAGGCGATGACCGCGTTGATCGTCACCGCCCGCTCGATCCGCTCCCCCTGCCGGTGCCCCAGGTACTCCACCTTGCAGCCCGCCTTCAGCACCCGGTGCCAGTCCTCGATCCGCCAGCGCAGCTTGTACCACTCCAGCACCCGCTCCGCCTCCCGCTGCGTCTGCACCGCCAGCGTTGTCAGCAGGAACCATTCCAGCCGCTCCGCCCCCTCCGGCTGCGTCTCCTCCCGCACGTGCACCAGGCGCAGCTTCAGCGCCGCCGCCTGCCTGTCCGGGTCCGCCAGTTCCACTTCGCGCCAGCGCAGCTCCACCTGCGCCACCCGCGCCTCGCGCGCCTCGCGGCCCTGCTGCCCCCGGCTCGCCCGCCGCCCCGACAGCCGCGCCACGTGGATCTGCATCCGTCCCTGCGCCGCCTCCCCCCGGATCCAGTCGAACAGCTTCGGCCCGTCCTTCCCCAGCGAGCGGTTGTGCTTCGCCCGCACCAGCAGGTCCACCTTCCGCAGTCGCCGCTGCTCCGCGAACAGGGCGAACACATCCGCCTCCCGGTCCATCACCGACACCGGCCGCACCCCCTCCAGCTGCCCGCCCAGCTCCGCGCACTCCCGCAACCCCCGGATCCAGCGCATCGTCTTGCGCTGCTCCAGCGGCTTGCCCCGCTCCGCCTGCCCGTCCGGCGCCTCGTACTGGATCTGCGGCACGCCCAGCGGCACGCCCTCCCCGTTCACCACCAGCGTCGAATGCATGTGCAGCCCCAGCGTCCCCGCCGAGCCCTTGTTCTTGCCGATCAAGCCCAGCCCCACGCAGCCCGGATGCTCCGCGAAATTCAAATCCGTGCCGTCCTGGATGCACAGCACTGCGGCCTGCCCCCGCATCCGCTGCAGCGTGCGCTCCCGGTGCGGGGCCAGGATGTTCTCCGGCCGCACCTCCGAGTCCGCCGCCTGGTCGATCAGACAGGCCGCCGCCTGCTGGGTGTGCCAGGCCTGCGAATTCCACCGGCGAGAGATAGCCGAGCCCTGAATGGCGGCGTTTGCGGTTGTAGAAACCTTCCACGAAACGGAAGATCTCGAGTTCCGCCTCCGCGCGGGTCGCGAACTCAACTGGTAGTAGCCCCGCACCGCCGCCTGGTCGTTCTGCGCCGCTCCCGGGAAGGACTTCGTGGGCGCTTGCGCTTGCTTGTGCACGATCTTCACCAGCCGCTTGCCCAAGCGTACATCGCCCAGCGGCGCGCCGCCGAACTCGTGCTCGGCCCACACGTCCGCCGCCAGGTTGTCGGCCGGGCCCAGCGCCTCCGGCGCGGGCGGCTCGGCCACGCCCAGCTGCGCCCGCCACTCGCGCGCCAGCGGGTAGAGCCAGACCGTCTTGACCGGCACCGCGGTCCCGCTGGCCGCAAAGCGGCCCCGCCCAGCGGTCTCACCGACCCGCCGCCAGTTGGAGGCCGCCAGCGAGGTGCCCTTATGCAGGCCTTTCTCGACAAAGGTTTCCACGAGCAGCGGACGGTAGCCGTAGCGCTGCTGGAAGTCGTCGGGCAGGCGGCGCAAGGCCAGCGCGAGGGCCTTGGAAGCGAGATTGCGGCAGTGCACGGATGGGCGGATCAGGAAGCGGCTCAGGGCGGTCACCCGGTGCAGCTGGCGGCAGCGCTGGTCGGCGTCCCAGCCGATGAAGGCGTCGCGGGCGGCCAGCGCGAGGGCCGCCGCGGCGAAGCCGAGGGCGCCCAGCACGCCGTGGTCGGAGACCAGCAGGTAGCGCAGCTGGGCACCGGCGTGCTGGACGGCGCCACGCGGGTGCTCGCTGCGCATCAACTCGTTCCAGACCCCGCGCTGGACCGGGTCGGTGACCGCGACGAGTTCCAGCCCCCGCAGTTGGTCGGCCCGTGCGGGCACGCCGGCCGGTGGCGGCACGGGACGGCCGAGACAGCGCGGGCGGCAGCGCCGGTGGTTATGCCGGGGTGCGGGCAGTCGGATCCGGCCGGCGGCGTCAAGCGTTCGCAGGGCTTGCAAGCAGCTGGCCAGCTGGGGCTGCCCGCGGGCGTCCAGGAAGCCGCACAGCTGGCAGACCCGGCGGCCGATTTCCATGCGGCTGGCCGAGCCGGCAGCCGCGATCAGCGCCTTGACGCGCGCCAGGGTTTCGGGATTCGAGAGCGTGGCGGGAATCCGGTGTTGCTCGTACATGCCCTAGGGATGGCACAGCAGCAAGCGACTTGTCAAGTCCGAGTTGTGTGTAAACGGCAGGGGGCGGGTCTGGCGAGCGGTGGGGATGGCCGTGGAGTGGGGCCGGGAGCGGGTGCAGCTGGAGGGGGTGGCGACGATCGGGGTGGATGAGATCGCGTGGCAGAAGGGCCATAAGTACTTGACGTTGGTGTATCAGCTGGATGCGGGCCGGCGGCGGCTGCTGGGGGTGGGGCGGGAGCGGAAGATCGAGACGCTGGCAGGGTTTTTCGACTGGTTCGGGGAGGAGCGGTCAGGGCGGCTGCGGGTGGTGTGCTCGGACATGTGGAAGGCGTACCTGCGGGTCGTAGCGGAGCGGGCGCAGGCGGCGGTGCACGTGCTGGACCGCTTCCACATCGTGCAGAAGCTGGGCAAGGCGATCGACGCGGTGCGGGCGACTTTTCCGCCGAGCGCGCTGAAGAAGCAGCTGCGGGCGCAGGGGGAGGAGCCGGTGCTGAGCAGCTGCAGGGCTATCGGGCGCAGGTGCCGAGGCCATCAAGTTGGGGGGCGGCCGGGCCTCGCGGTGTCGAAGAACCCATGCACGCGCGCAAGTCCTGGATCGGGAACGCGCGCTGGCTGTTGCTGAAGCGCAAGGAGAACCTGAGCGAGGAGCAGGAGCCGAAGCTGGCGGAGCTCGTGAAGCTGAACTTGCGGACGGTGCGGGCGTACCTGCTGAAGGAGGATTTCCAGCAGTTCTGGGAGTGTCGCTCGCCGACGGCGGCGCGGCGGTTCCTGGTGCGCTGGTGCCGGCGGGCGATGCGCTCGCGGCTGGAGCCGATGAAGAAGGTCGCGAAGATGCTGAGGCGGCATCGGCCGCTGGTCTTGAACTGGTTCCGGACCGCGAGGAGCTATTCTTCGGGTGCGGTGGAGGGCATGAACCTCAAAGCCAAGCTGGCTATGAGAAAAGCGTACGGGTTCAGATCCTACAGGTCTTACGAACTCGCTTTATATCATTCACTTGGAAATCTACCGGAGCACAGCCTTAACCACCGATTTTGCTGAGGAGCCCATTCTTTAGTGATTCGCTCGCAGGAAGCGACCCAGAAGGGTAGAGCTTGATCCGCGGGAAACCGGAGACCCGCAGCACGTGAAAGCTGCCCTGCTCGCGGATCATGCGCTTGCCGACAACTGTAACGTCAATGGTGGCGCAGCGGCTGATCGGACGGAAGCGCGGAAACCCAGGAGCCTGCCCTGACTTCATCCTGCGGAAAAACGACTTGAACGATTCGTCCAGGCGCTTGAGCATGCCGCGCTGCGGCCCCAATGCGAATTGCGCAAGCCCATGTTCGTTGGCTGCGCGTAACTTTGTCAGCCATTTGAACTGGTCATATAGACCAACCGATTCACCGCGTTCACTGTAAGCCGTTTTGCGCTGTTCAAGAGCGCTGTTATAGAGCCAGTTGAGGGTCCGCAAGCGGCCATCCATGGCTGCGTAGCCAGAGGCGGACAACTTACAGCGAACTAGAATTGTGCTATGCGCGACCACTGATTCCAGTATAGCGCTTAAATTTCGTCTAGTCTCATGGCTACTTGCTCTGAAACCTTCGGAGGGGCCGCGCGCACGGGGGCTGTTCACGCTCGAGGATGGCGAACGTGCGGCAAGTTGCTGTGCCTGCGGAACGGCGAGCGGCCGGCCCGGGCAGCCCCGTCTTTGGCCCTGAGTACCGGCTGCGCTCGCGGAAGTCCCGGATTCAGGCGGCCTTGGCCGGTTTTTGGGGCAGGTAGCCGAACTTCCTGAGCTTGGCCTGTCCAGCGACAAGTGAACAACCACCGCCTACAAGCCGGTGGCTTCGTTGTTGTCAACTGGAAGTTGACGGTCGCGCATGGGCTCTCTCCCCTTCTCGCTTATCGGACCACGCCATCTCCCACATCAAAACTCCCCGTACCGACGGCTTGCGTGCCCGGCTCAGAAACCTCCCCCGGCACTTGTCCCTCGCAGGTGAGACCTCCTGAAGGAGCTGCCGACGCCAAGGGCAGGGAGCCCTCAGTGTCTCAATCGGCGGCCTTTCCGGCAGTTGGCTAGACGGCGTGAGCATCCTGCGGAGTACGGAGCAGAACGGGGAGCATATAATGTGTGTCGGGCCTCGAAAATGCGTATCGTTTCGATTCTCATCTCGCTATCCATTTTCGTGGTTCCGGCCGCAGGCGTCGATTTCGCCGCTGACATCGAACCGATATTCCAGACTAAGTGCTACGCCTGCCATGGTGAGCAGCAGCAGCTAGGCCAGTTGCGCCTCGACTCCCGTGATGTCGTGATGGCAGACGGTCCCAGCGGATCGCGCGTCGTTCCACACTCACCCGACGCAAGCAGCCTTTACCAGCGCGTCGCGGGCTTGGGCGCAGGCAACCGCATGCCGATGGGCGGCCAGTTGGCAGATCAGGAAATTGAGAACATTCGCCAATGGATCGAGGCGGGAGCCGTATGGCCCGCGGGATCCGGCAGCCGAGTCGGATTGAAGCAGCACTGGGCATTTGCGCCTCCTGTTCGACCTGACCCGCCTCAAGGTCTCCCTGACTGGGGACTCAATCCCATCGACGGCTTTGTTCTGGCCAAGCTGGACGCGGAGGGTTTGTCCCCCGCTCCGCGCGCTTCCAGGGAGACCCTGCTGCGCCGTCTCAGCCTCGACTTGACCGGACTGCCCCCCACCTTGGAGGAGACGGAGCACTTCTTGGCGGACGCTGCGCCCGGAGCCTTTGAGCGGCAGGTGGAGCGGCTGCTCGCTTCCCCTCACTACGGCGAGCGCTGGGGGCGGGTCTGGCTCGACGCCGCCCGGTACGCGGATTCGGACGGATTCGAGAAGGACAAGCCGCGCCAAGTCTGGTTCTACCGAGACTGGGTGGTCAGCGCACTGAACTCGGATATCCCCTACGACCGGTTCATCGTAGAGCAGATCGCCGGCGACCTGCTCCCGGCAGCATCACAGGATGATCTCGTGGCAACTGGATTCCTCCGGAATTCGATGATCAACGCGGAAGGAGGTGCCAATCCCGAGCAATTCCGAATGGAGGCGATGTTCGACCGCATGGACGCAATCGGAAAGGCGGTGCTTGGCCTCACTGTCCAGTGCGCCCAATGCCACGACCACAAGTACGACCCCATTTCGCAGCGCGACTACTATCGGATGTTCGCATTCATCAATAACTCCCATGAGTCGGTCCAAGCCGTTTACTCGCCTGCCGAAAACCAAGTCCGAGCCGAGATGTTCTCAGGCATTGGAGAGATCGAGAACAGGCTGCAAGAGGCCAGCCCGGACTGGCGTGACCGCATGGCCGAATGGGAGGCCCTGGCAGCGAACAGCCAGCCCGAGTGGACTATTCTCGAGACTCATATCAAGCTCGGCAGTGGTGAGAAGTACCAGGTCCTTCCCGACCAATCGATACTTGCCGATGGTTACGCTCCCACTCGCAGCGAAGTCATGCCAGAGGCCCGCCTTGAGGCTGGGGAGGTCAATGCATTTCGGCTCGAGTTGCTGACCGATCCGAATCTCCCATTGGGTGGTCCGGGCCGATCATTCCGGGGCACTGCCGCCCTCACAGAGTTCGAGGTTCAGGTCGCAGCTGAGAGCGATCCCAAGAAGTGGAAGAAGTTGGCCATCAAACATGCGACTGCAGATGTCAATCCACCGCTGACATGGCTGGATCCGTTCCTCTTCCCGGACAAGGACGAGAAACGCAGGATTCTTGGGGATGTCGGCTTCGCCATCGACGGTTTCGAGATGAGCGCGTGGCATGTAGACGCCGGGCCGGGACGGCGAAACGTTCCTCGCAAAGCCGTCTTCCAGTTAGCCGAGCCCCTGGTTGCCCAGGAGCCAATGCTTCTGAAATTCAACCTGGTAATGAAGCACGGCGGCTGGAATTCCGACGACAATCAATCCCTGAACCTCGGTCGATTCCGTCTGTCCTATACCGCTGAGGGGAACGCTACAGCGGACCCGCTTCCCGCGAAAGTTCGCGAGATCCTCTCATCAGTGCGCCCGGAAGAGCGCACTGCCGAGCAAGAAGCGGCGGTCTTCAGCTATTGGCGGACCACGGTGCCGGAGTGGGCCGACGCGAACCGCGGAATCGAGGAACTGCGCGACCGCCACCCCGAAGGGTCCACCCAGCTGGTGATGCATGAGCGGACCAGGCCCCGTGGGACAAGCATGCTCCAGCGTGGAGACTTCCTGCGTCCGACAGAGCAGGTCGAGGCAGGAGTTCCTGGCTTTCTACACGAACTGCCCGACCAGGGAGCCACGCCAAGCCGATTGGCCTTCGCTCGTTGGCTAGTGGACCGTGACTCGCCCACGACCGCCCGCGCCATTGCGAACAGGCACTGGCAAGGCCATTTCGGGACGGGCATCGTGGAGACATCGGAAGACTTGGGCAGGCAGGCCGCTGATCCGTCGCACCCAGAGCTGCTCGACTGGTTGGCCGTTGAGTTCATGGACAACGGCTGGAGCCTGAAACACTTGCACCGGCTGATCGTTTCTTCCGAAACCTACCGCCAGTCATCCCGCCTGACACCCGAGCTTCTCGAGCGGGACCCCAAGAACCGACTGCTGGCTCGCGGATCTCGCTTCCGCGTAGACGGCGAGCTGGTCAGGGACATCGCGCTCGCATCCAGCGGGCTGATGACGCCTCAGATCGGGGGCCCGCCTGTCTATCCCCCTGCACCGGAGTCTTTGTTTCTCCCGCCTATCAGCTATGGACCTAAGCGCTGGTATGTCGATGACGGAGCACAGCGCTACCGCCGCTCGCTGTATGCGTTTAGATACCGTTCAGTTCCCTTCCCTGTGCTGACCGCGTTCGACACACCCACGGGGAACTTTGCGTGCGTGAAGCGTGATCGCTCCAATACACCGCTCCAGGCACTCGTAACGTTGAATGAAACCGTCTTTCTCGAGGCTGCGCGTGAGCTGGGCCGTCGCACGGTTCGCGAGGGTGGCGGCAGCGACCCGCAACGGCTGGACTACGCGTTCAAGCGAGTGCTCTCACGTTCGCCGCAAGAGGAGGAACGCAAGGAACTTCTGGCCCTGCTGGCGAACCAGCGATTGCGCTTGGAGTCCGGAGATCTCGACGGTGTCACGTTGGCCTTCGGGGAGAGTTCCGCCGGGAATGGCGACACAGACGTACCGGTCACAGAACTCGCAGCTTGGACGGCACTGTCCAGAGTGCTCTTGAATCTGGACGAGACAATTACAAGGGAGTAATCGATGCAAGGGACGAGGACAGGTGCGAGCTTGCTAGCGCGTCGCTGGTTTCTACAGCAATGCGGTGTCGGATTGGGTGCCGTGGCTCTGCGCGATATGTTGCGAGCAGCCGATCCCCTCGCCCCCAAGCAGCCGCACCACGAGCCCACCGCGAAGAACGTCATCTTCCTGTTCATGGGGGGCGGTCCGAGTCATTTGGAGCTATTCGACTACAAGCCCGACCTGGCCAAGCACGCAGGCACGCTGCCTCCCGACGAGCTTCTGGACGGATACCGAGCCGCGTTCATCGATCCCAATTCCACCCTGCTTGGACCGAAGTTCAAATTTGCAAGGCACGGGCAGAGCGGCGCCGAACTCTCGGAATTGGTCCCGCACACTGCCTCGATCGCAGATGACATCGCAATCGTCAAGTCACTCGTAACGGACGCGTTTAACCATGCACCGGCCCAAGTGATGATGAGCACCGGCACGCAGCAGTTCGGCCGGCCCTCCATGGGGTCGTGGACACTCTACGGCTTGGGCAGCGAGTCGCGCGATCTGCCCGGCTTCGTAGTGTTTAGCTCCGGGCAGAAAGGCCCGAGCGGGGGGAATTCCAACTGGGGAAGCGGATTTCTGCCATCGATGTACCAAGGCGTGCAATTCCGCAACAGTGGCGACCCGGTACTGTACCTGTCGAACCCTCCCGGTGTCGACCGCAAGCTGCAACGAGATTCTCTGGATTCGATTCGGAGCCTCAATGGCATGCGGTTGAAGCAGGTCGGAGACCCCGAGATCGAGACTCGCATCAACTCGTTCGAAATGGCCTATCGAATGCAAACGAGCACGCCCGAGCTCATGGACATCTCGCAGGAGCCCCAGCACGTGCTGGATATGTACGGCGCCGAGCCGGGCAAGCCCTCGTTCGCAAACAACTGCGTCCTAGCCAGAAGGCTTGTGGAACGCGGGGTGCGTTTTGTGGAACTCTTCCACGAGTCCTGGGATCAGCACGGATCGCTCGTGTCGGGGTTGACAAAAAACTGCCGTGACACCGACCAACCCAGCGCAGCACTTGTCAAGGATCTAAGACAGCGAGGCCTGCTCGACGACACCCTCGTCTTGTGGGGCGGAGAGTTCGGGCGGACCCCGATGGTCCAAGGCGGCACAGACGACGGTCGCGATCATCATCCAAATGCCTTCACCATGTGGATGGCGGGTGGCGGCATCAAGCCGGGCATCACGATCGGAGAGAGCGACGAATTGGGATTCAACGTGGTTGAAGACCGCGTCCATGTCCACGACTTGCACGCCACAATATTGCACCTTCTCGGTTTCGATCACACCAAGCTGACCTATCGATTCCAAGGTCGAGACTTCCGGCTCACCGATGTCGCGGGCGAAGTGGCCGGCAAGCTAATCGCTTAGGTCGGCTTGGTTGCCAATTGCAGCCAGGGCCAGTCTCTCTTGTTCTGCCGCATGCAGTAGTCTTCCCGATTCCACTTGACCTTGATCTCCGGCTACCACCCAAGCACCCCCGTAGACAACGCGATCTCTGACTGCTCATTGGGCTCGTTCGGCCCTACGAGGCGGTATGGCAAGGGAGGGATCGTTCGCGCGGAAGGGGGCACGACAGGCCGGCCATGATCGGGATCTTCTTGCCGATGTCAACCTCTTGCCCGCATGCGACCGTTTCAGCACCATGACTGCGGTGCCACAACTCCCGGTTGGGGCCGAGTGAAGCAGTTGGGCCGCGCCGCGGGCGGAGCGCGCCTGTCTAACGATCAAGCCTGCATGCTACGTCGGCACGCGACATGCACCAGATAGCAAGGATCTTGTCATTGCTAGAGGAAGGATATGGCCAAGGTAACAAGCAAACTGCAAGTCACGATCCCCAAGCGACTGGCCGAGTAGTACTGCATCGAGCCTAGAGATTCGATCTCGTTCCAGGCGGCTGGCGATGTCATTCGTGTGCTGCCCCCGGTCGCGCAAGCACCTGCCGAGCTCGGCCAAAGCCAGCGGCTTGTATTATTCGACGCCGGTACCCGGCGACAGCGGGCTCGTGAGGCCCGAGCCGGTCGGGATCCTGTTGCAGGTCGAGGTTGGACCCGCGAGGAGTTGTACCGGCGTGGCAGTGCTGATTGACACCAACGTATTGGTCTATCGATTCGACCTCCGGTTTCCGAAGAAGCAGGAGATCGCCACCGGCATCCTTCGCTCGGCAATTGAATCGGGTGACGCACGGATACCGCATCAAGTGGTCATCGAGTTCATCATAGCGACGACTCGGGGTGGTCCGGACGCTGGGCTCCTCAGTGCTCTGGACGCACTGCGCGAGGCCGAGGATATCCTGGCCCAGTATCCGATCCTATATCCGAACGGAGCAGTGCTGCGAACAGCATTGGGTGGTTTTGCGGCATACGGGATGTCGTGGTTCGATGCACACCTGTGGGCATACGCGGAAGTTTACGGCCTCGATGAAATCATTTCGGAGGACTTCCAACACGGCCGGCTGTATGGAAGTGTCATGGCGCGGGACCCCTTCGTCGAGACGGGGTGAGCTGGCCGACAATTGGTGGCCAAGCCCGTTCCCAGATCTCGGTTCAGCGTTCAGGCCTCGGACCATCGAGGGACTGAGATCCTTCAAGTCAGCGTTCATTCTGAATATGCGCGCCAACGCCGAGTGTCAAACTTAACAGGGCACTCCAGCACATCGTGCGGAGCGCAATTTTTCGTTCAACTCTCGTCTTCCCTGAGCCGCCACGAACCAATACCAAGTCGTTGGTAGCATCGTTAAGTCAGATGTCACGGCCGCACCGACTGACCGTCCGGTCCATCGCCCTCTGGGCGCTCGCTGCCGCGGGATGGGCGGCGGTTGCGGTTGGCCAGCAGCCTGCTGCCGAGGGAGACGATCTCGAGCCCAAGGCTAACCCGGAAAGTGAGGCTTCCGTGGCTTCCGAGGACGGCGATGAGCGCACCAATATCAACCTGCTAGGCGAGACGGCGTCGGAATCGGGCGAGAGCCGCCGCAACGAGAACGTCCAGTTCAACCTCGTCGACAACAACGCCCTCAAGGAACTCAATATCCGCCTGGGCACGACCGCCACACTCGTCAGCGAGTTTGCGGTTGACCGAGGCTATTTCGGCTCCGAGTACGGAAAACCTCCAACCCTTCCGGTTCACGCTCAGCCCGGACGAAGCAGTGGCTTCCACGGAGACGCATTCTGGCGCCACAACAACAGCGTGTTCTCCGCCCGCTCGTTCTTCCAAGTCGGGTCGGTGCAGCCGGCTCGGGAGAATTTCTACGGCCTCAACATGGCCACCCCCCTCGGGCCTCTCGGCGCCGTTACACTAGGCGTTTCCCAGAACAAGATCCGGGGCAGCGTCAACGGCAACATCCTCATTCCCCTCCCCGAAGAGCGTACGCCCCTGGCCACCGATCCAGCCACCCGCGCGGCAGTTCAGAGCATCATCGACGGCTATCCGAATGTCCCGCCGAACCGGCCCGATATCGCCACCCGCGCTCACAATACCAACAGCCTTCAACGCATCAACACGGACACCGCTCGGATTCAGCTCGACCGCGAGGGCGTCGGCGGCGGCAAGCTTTCGCTGCGGCACGTTTGGACTGCCCAGAACGTCGACGCCTTCCAGCTCGTCAAGGGTCAGAATCCCAACACGGATACCAAGTCCCACTCAGCGCGCCTCACGTGGAGCCGATCGCTCTCGCCCGCTACGGTGCTCCAGCTTTCCACCGGCTTCGACCGCCTCGGATCTCTTCTTCTCCCCGCAGAGGGCGCTATTGGGCCCGTTCTGCTGAGCGGACAGGACCTAACCCTCTTGGGACCGTTCCCGAATATCCCGATCGACCGGGCGCAGAACCGGTTCCGGCAGGCCGCCACGCTGCAACACGCGCGTGGAGGGCATGAAATCACAGCCGGCTTTGCCCTCACCCGCCTGCAGTACAACGGCGAGGAGACGGACGGGGCGCGCGGCATTCTCGTATTTACCGCGAACTTCGGCAACGACGCCATCACAAACGTACGGCTCGGCCTGCCGAACCGACTGGTGGTCTCGCTTGGATCGACCCATCGCGGTTTTCGCAACTGGTCGAACCGGTTTTTCCTCAGCGACCGCTGGAAAGCCACCAACCGCCTGACATTGCACCTGGGACTCCGCTACGAGCCATTCACGCGCCCTGTCGATGTCACCGGCAGGACTGAACTCAGCATGGGCTCTGACCTGAACAACTTCGCCGGCTCGTTCGGGTTCGCCTACCGCCTGCCCGGCGGCTCGGGGTTGCTGCGTGGCAACCTGGCCACGCATTACGGGGACCTGTTCCCGGTTACCTACGGACAGGCCCGCCTCAACGCCCCCCATACAGTGACCTCGGTGCTGATCCGGCCCGACATTGCGACGTACCGCTCCCTGATCGACCACTCCAAGCGCGACCCGACTGCCCGCTCGAGTGTGATCGAACTAGGCCCCGATCTGTCCGTGCCGTATGCGCACCAGTACAATTTCAACTGGGAAAAGCAGCTCGGCGCGGACTGGCGACTACAGCTTGGTTACATTGGAAGCCGCGCCCACAAGCTGATCATCACCTACTTTCTCAATCGCGGCCGCGAGGTGCCGGGAATGGTTTCAACCGTCGGCAACCTCAACCAACGCCGCGCTGACCAGAGCATCTTCGAGCACCTCTTTATCCACAACGGATCTCGGGGCTACTTCGACGCCGGCCGCGTGACGCTGGCGACGCCGAACTGGCGCAGGGTGTCGCTGACCGCCTCTTACTGGCTGAGCAAGTCCCTCGACCTTGGCGGCTCCTACACCAATACGGCCTCCGGGCCCGACGCTCGGGTGGCGGTATCGCAGACGGAACACGAGTCGCACCGTGACCTAAAGGCCCTGAGCGATTTCGACCAGCCGCACGCTTTCTTGCTGCAAGCCGGCTATTCGGTGCCCCGCAACGTGGCCGGTGGCTGGGCTGGGAAGCTGTTGGGCAACTGGACCTTCTCGACAGTCACCCTCCTCAAGTCGGGAACGCCCTTCACCGTCGAGTCCGGCTCGGACGGCCCCGGCTTCGGCAATGTCGACGGACGCCGGGGTGACAGGCCGGTGCTCCTCGATCCCTCTGTCCTGGGTCGGGTCGTCGGATCTCCCGACACCGCCGCGTCGCTCCTGCCACGCAGCGCGTTCCGGTTCATCGACGCACCGAGCGAGCAGGCCGGCACCCTCGGGCGCAACATGTTCCGTAAGGGCAAGATCGCCAATGTCAATGCATCCCTGGCGCGTCGCATCGCTATCGGCTCTGAATGGTCGGTGGAATTCCGTGCCGAGGCAATCAATTCCTTCAATACGCCGCAGTTCGCCGAGCCCGGCAAATCGCTCTCCTCACCCAACTTCGGCCAGATCAATAACACGCTCAACGACGGGCGGACCTTTCGCTTCCAGTTCAAGCTTGGATGGTAGGATTCGTCACCGCAGGTTCACTGAGAAGGCACCCTTCGGGGAAAGGCACGGCCGTCGCCCCAAGGACCATATCGGTCTCGTCACAGGCATCGGGCGGGTCTTTCCTGGGCGATCAGTCGGATCGTCTTCCGATCGCGAAATCAAGTTCCGACTCCGCGATCTTGAAATCGTACAGAGCTTCAGCCTGTCCGCTTTCTGCAACAGCCAGCGCCGTGCGTGCGACGGTCAATTCGAGGAGAGCGGCAAGTTCGTTCTCGTAACGGATCCTCGCGAGCCTGGTCCATGCCTTGCTTGGAAGTCCGGATCGACTCGAGCGCGGTCACTACATCGCGATGCGACTTGGTGACCTGCAGGCCGATGGCCTGGACAAGCTCCTCGCGGGCAGCCTCGGTCTTCTGCAGGCCTAGCCGCGTCTCCTCGATATCCGCCTTTACTCGTCCTCCGGTAAAGAGCGGAAGCTGGATTCCAAATCCTCCAAACAATAGCCTGCTCAGGGTCAGCTCCGCGAACCGGGCCCACCCGCCGCTGAACACTGCCATGATCCTCGGGTATTTCTCTCGTTCCGCCCGCCGGACCCATTCCTGCCCCGCACGGATTCTCGCATCGACCGCAGAGACTTCGGCGCGACTTTCTACAGCCTCAGCCAGCAGCCTTTCCAATGGTTCAGGATCGCCTGCCTGAATCGTGGGATCTTGCAGCGCGTAGACGGTTAAGGCTTCCTCCCCCATGGCCGTATTGAGGCGGGCCAATGCATGCTGATGAGCGTCTGTGGCCTTTGTCAGGCTGAGTCGAGCACGGGAGAGTCCGGTCTCTGCCTGGCTTACATCCAAGCGGGATCCCAGCTGCGCCCGCTGGAACGCTTCCGCCTGCCTCATCACGAGCGCTTTCTCCTTGACCACTTCCTGTGCCATGCCAATGCGCGCCTGCGCCTTCAAGCCTGCGAAGTACGCCCTCTTGACCTCCAAGATCAGCGTTCCTTCCTCCGCCAGCATCGTCTGGTTGAAGTATTCGAGCTCAGCCTGTCGAGCCCGTCCCTCGAATTTGCTTCTTTTGAAGTCCAGCAGGTCCTGGTATACGTTCGCCGAGAATGCCGCGTTGTCCGGCTCGGGCGAGGACGCCAATCCGTGAAGTCCGAACAGGTTGCCCGAGCCCGAAAGGCCCCTCTTTGCAATGCCTCCCGTATCGATCTGGGGCAATCGGCTGGAGCGCGCCTGTTTCACTCGGGTCTCGGCAGCGCCGATGTCCAGCTCAGCCTGGCGGAGACTGGGATTCTTCGACAATGCCTTCTGAATGGCTTGATCCAGGGTCAGCGCGGGCGTTTGGTCAATCTCGCCGTCCGCCGTTCCCAGAAGCCCGGGAAACAGGCTGACACACAGGAGGGCAAGGGTCTGTGGAACTCGATTCACCGTTCTCACTCCGATCGAATTGCAACGGAGGTGATCGGAACGCCGTCGGCGATGGGTCCCCGGGCGGCCACGACGATCTGCTCGTCCCCGTCCAGCCCGTCTATCACCTCCACACTGATGCCGTCCTGGATCGCCGTCTCGACGCCAACTCGCTTGGCAACGCCGTTGACCACGCAATACACGTATTCGCTTCCACCCTCAACACGAAGAGCCTCGGCAGGGACCGTGACGGCGTCCGATCGCATGTCCAACGACAGGGTCGCACGGCCGTACACCCCCGGGCGAAGGCGGTGGTCTCGGTTTGCTAGGTCGATCTCGGTTCTCATCGTCCTGGTAGCGGGATTGAGAGCCCCGGCGAACCGCGTCACCTTGCCGCGGAACTCTTCGCCTGGCATCGAATCGACGGTCACGACCGCAGGGTCCTGAACTTGTACAAACGGAACCTCGGCTTCCGGCACATCGACCGAGAGGCGAACTGTGTCGATACTCGCAACGGTAACGATCTTTTGGACCGCCTGGGACGATGTTGCCGCCTGGAGAAGAGTCCCGGGGTCCACGAATCGCTCTGTCACGACTCCGCCAAACGGCGCGCGAATCTCTGCGAAGTCAATCAAAGTCTGCAGCCGATTCATGGCTGCCCCCACTTGTTTCACTTTGCTCTCGATTTGGTTCATCCTGTTTTCGATGACCTTGACAGAAGCTCGAGCCACCTGAGCCTCCGTTCTGGCTTCATCGACGGTTTGCTGCGGCATCACGTCCGGATCTTCTTCCCTCACCTTCTGGAGCCGTTCGTAGGTAATTGCTTGCAGGTGGTTTTTCGCCTGTCCGCTCTCGAATTCCGCATCCGCACTGCCTAAGTCGGCCTGGACAGCGGCCATTTCGGCCTCAGCTTCCCGGTACTGATCGAGAAGCTCGGGCACCTCGATCTTGGCGATAAGCTGTCCGAGGCTCACCCTGTCCCCGATGTCGACCTCGATGCGGCTCAAGTAGCCGGCTAACCTGGCTGTAGAGCGTCGTTCGGTGAAACGCCTCAACACTGGCCGGCAGAACAACTTGTCGCACAATGTCCTCGCGGGCAGCCGATACGACCTGCACTTCAACGGGAACGCCGCTCGCCTGATCCCCCTCAATCGCGGGCGAATCGACTTGAGGCTCCGCGCAACCGAGCCCGCACAGTGCATAGGCAAGCGCGAGGCAGAGTGATGTTAGGGCCCATTCTCGATTCATTGCTACGTCAGGCTTTCCGGTTTCCACGTTGACCTCGATCTTGCGCTCGCCACGTCCGCAATGCGGTGCATCCAGGTATCTCCGCGAGAGCCCCAATCAGTTGGAAGATCCGAAACCTGGTCATGGTCGAACCGCTTCGCGGACTCGCATGGATCCCTTGAAGATCACGTAGAGGCAAGGGACTACGACGAGAGTCAGTGTCGCCGCACTTAACACGCCACCGATGATGGCACGCGCCAGAGGCACGTTCGCCTCCGCACCCGGTCCACCCACGGCCATGGGAGTCAACGCCAGCACAGTCGTGAGCGAGGTCATCAGGATGGGCCGGAGACGGACGCGGGCCGCTTCGCAGATCGCACCTCTGACATCAGCCCCTCGCGAAGGCGGCGATCAGCGAAATCGACGAGCAGGATGCTGTAAGCCACCACGAGTCCGACCATCATGATGATTCCCATGGCGGACATCATGCTCAACGGGGTGCCACCGACATACAGCGCCCAGCCCACTCCGATCAGCCCGAGGGGCACGGCCAGAATGACAATAAAGGGATCCCGGAAAGAGCGGAACTGCAGGACCAGTACAAGATAGACCAGTACCACGGCAAGCAGAAAACCTTGTAGGAATTGGTCGAGGGAATCTCGCATCGTGGCAACTTCCCCGGTCAGGCGATAGCTGTAGCCTGCGTCGGCAAACTCCGGCCCCGCCACCTCAAAGTACGTGCCGCGGTCCACTTCGCGAAGAATCGGCCGGAGTTCCGGAGAAGAACTGAGATTCGCTTCTACTTCCGCTACAACCGAGCCAATGTCATGCCCCGGAAGAACCGCAGCATAGACGTCTATCACTCGCGTGATGTTTCGATGGCTGATGGTTGCCGGCCCGGTTTTCCGACTTATATTGACTACCGTCCGGAGGGACACGGGATCGGCTCCAGTCATCCCGCTGATCGGAATGTCGCGCAAGGTGTCGACCGAGACAAGATCTTCTTCCGCGTACTGAGCGCCAATGAAGTAGTGGTTTCCGTTCCTCTCGTCGATCCAGAAGGCGGGGTCGAAGCCGATGCTGGAGTTGGTGGCAGTCACTAGGTTCTTCATGACATCATCCACGTCCACACCCGCCATGGCGGCCTTGACTCGGTCGATCTCGATGTCGAGAATCGGGTAGTCCATGCGCTGGGCCACGCGTAAGTCAGCAATTCCCGCTACCCGCGCCGCCCGGTCGACGACAATCTGCGCGATACGGTGCGATGTCTCGAGGTTGCTCCCTGACACCTGGATATGGATTGGCGCGGGTTCGCCCTGATTGAGGGCGGCGGTCAAGAGACCTCCGGTGTCAAACGAGAATTCCACGCTGGGGAACTGCTTGTTGAGCTTGGAGCGGAGCCTGTTGACATATTCGAAAGTACTCGGGCTCCCCGGTTTGCCCTTCAACTGGACTAGCACGAACGAATCCATCGGACCGCTGTTTGGCGTGTAAGCTGCGGGCCAGTCCATCAGAACGCCGATATTGGTGATCAACATCCGAAGATCGGAGTCAGGATGCCGTTCTTCATCCCAAGGGTCCGGCAAGCCGATCTCATTGATGAGGACCTTCTCGATTTCCGCCAGCCGGGCCTCGGTGTTCTCGATTCGAGTTCCCGACGGCAACCGGACCATGATTTGAAACTGGCCCGCGTCGACTGCCGGAAACAGCTCGGTTCCCGTCGATCGCAACAGGAACAGCGATACGACAAGGAGCAGGCTTGCACCGGTGACGACAGGCCAACGGCGTTCCAGCACGCGGCGTAGGAGCCTCTCGTAGCCGGCCGCGAAGCCTGCAGTCGTGAACCGGCCCTCCGCTCTGGGCGTTCTCTTCAGCACCCTCGCGCAAAAGGCGGGCACCAGGGTGATTGAGAACACGAAAGACGCAACCATGGCAAGGGTCGCAGCCACTGCCACAGGGCTGAACAGGTAGCTAGCCATGCCCGAAAGAAACACCACGGGGAAAAAGACAATACAGAAAGTTACGGTTGACACGAGGACCGGAACGGCAACTTCTGACGCCCCCTTGAGTGCCGCTTGGAAGGGGTCGAGCCCTTCATCGACGTGACGGACGATCGACTCGACGACGACGATCGACTGGTCAATGAGGATGCCGATGACCAGCGCCAATCCACCGATGGTCATGGCGTTGAGGGTCGCTCCGGAGAAATACAGGCAGGTCATGGCAGCCAGGATTGCCAATGGAAAGCTCACCAAGATGAGAACGGTCGATCGCAGGCGACGGAGAAACAGCAGCACGATAAGCCCTGCGAACCCTGCCCCTAGCAGCCCCTCCCACAGCAATGCCCTTAGCGAGTTGCGAACATAGACCGACTGATCGAGGACCACTTCAATCGACAGATCCCGAACCGATGAGTCCATCTCCTGAAGTCGTTGCTGAATCCTCTCCAGATTCCGTTGAATCGATTGAACGATCTCAATCGTGTTCGCCCCTGGCTGGCGATAGATGGGAATGTAGACCTGCCGCCGACCGTTGATCCGGACGACGTTGGTCTGAATCTGGCTGGAATCCCGCACATCGGCAACGTCGCCTACCAGCACGGGTGCTCCGTCGTGTACGGCGATGGGCATGTCGTTCAGCTCCTCCACCGCCGAAGGCATGGAGTTAGCGAAGATCTGATAGTCGATGTTGCCGGCCTTGAGGTTGCCTGCCGGAATGAAGACGCTTTGCCTCTTGAGTGCCCGGACGACATCCATCGGGCCAAGGCCACGAGCCTCCAGTCGCATGCGGTCTACGTAGGCCAGGATCCGTCTGAGTTTCCCGCCGTATACCGCGGGAGCGATGACGCCTTGGATTGACTGAAGGTGGTTCCGCAACTCGAAGTACGCAATATCGTAGAGCTCCTTCTCGTTCATGCTGGGGCTGGAAACACTCACGAGGCATAGCGGCACGGAAGCCGTGGGGTCGAATGGCATGACCATCGGCGGAATCGTTCCCGGCGGCAAATAGAACATGTCGCTGACGGCGTATGAGGTCACCTGGCTCATCGCCGTCTCCAGACTGATTCCCTCACGGAAAAAGTCCTTGACGACAGACACGCCTAGCATGGCTTTTGCTTCCTGATGCTCAATGCCAACTGATTGCCCCGTCCAACGCTCGAGTCGGCTCATGATGTCCCGTTCCATGACCTCCGGCGGCATGCCGGGGTAGAACGTCACAATCTGAACAGCGGGGGTCTTGAAGATTGGAAGAAGATCGGCCGGCAGTCGCTGTAGAGACGTGATACCCAGCACAACTGTGGTCAAGGCCGCCACGCCGACAGCGTACGGGTTATTCAAGGCAAACCGGATCATGAGTGACTCTAGTGAGATGCGTGAGAGGGGTTAGTCCGCTAGCAACTGACTACATAGCAGGTCCACGAGCCAGCCAGGGGGGCCGGGATGCCAAGCAGCCGGAAAGGCTGCCATGCAACACCAAACCGGCCGGTTCTCGAAAGAGGCCCGGGCCGCCGCCCAACTGGCCTTTACCAAAGCGCTAGCGGCCCTCGAAGAAAACGAACCCCTGGCGCCAGACGAACGGCGATTCCTGGTTGAGCAACGACCCTGCGGGATCGACGAGGTAGGCCGGATCGTACTGGAGTACCCATCCGAGAGCGCCGCACGCGAGGCCGGGTTGCGCGCCGCCCTGACGCGAATAGGGCGCGTGCTCAGCGAGCGCCGACTCGCCGCGGGAGTAGAGCGGACAACTATCCAGCCGCCCCGCAAGCGAAGGAAGGCGTCCGGCAGGTCCGGCCCACCAATATCACCGATCCTATACCTGCCAACGATCCTAGCCTCGGTGACGCTTCCACACAAGAAGGTCACTGGGGTGGAGTTTCGGAGGATGAACGGCCACCTGGATGTGACGATGCTAGCCCCCAGCCACATCGGCCTCCCCTATGGCGTCTATCCGCGCTTGGCGCTCATGTACCTGACCACGAAGGCGGTGTTGACACGGCGGCGAAGCTTCGAGGTAGGCGAGTCGGCGAACGACTTCCTAGCCACGATGGGCATCAAGGACAGCGGGGGGGCGGCGGGAACCTCGACGCGAGCGCGGGACCAGCTCACCAGGCTGACGCGCACCGTGTTCGTGTACCGCGACAAGCGCCCGGCCGCGAGAGATGGTCACGACCACCGGCCGGAGGCTCAAGGCGGAAGCATCCCTGCGATCCGTAGATGGACGAAGTGGCCGGAAGGCGGGCTGGAAGTCACGCTCGGAGAGGACCTCTACAGCATGATCCGAAACGGCTGCCTCCCGCTCGATGCGAAGATCGTCGCCGCCTTGCGCCGCTCGCCCCTGTCACTCGACGCCTACGCATGGCTCACGTACAGGCTGGCGCGACTGCAGCACGAGACGCTGATTCCGTGGCGACCATTGGAGGCGCAGTTCGGCGCGGAATACAAGCACCCGCGGCAGTTCCGGTGGATGTTCCGCAAGAGCCTAGAGGCGGTTAAGGCCCAGTGGGATGGAGTGGACGCTGAAGCGCGGGAGCGAGGGGTCTACCTCCGCCCCTGCCCGCCATCGGTCCAGGCGTGGATCGAGCGCACCGCGGCGCGGAGCCGCAGCGTCTTAGCAGAGCCCGAGTAATCGACCTGGCTGCAAATGTCCGCATATGTACTGACGCAAATTTCGTCCGCATATGTACTGACGATGCTCCGCAGATCTACTGACGCATTGCCGCAGATCTACTGACACATTGCCGCACTGACGCCCGCACTATACTGACGCCCGCACTATATACCCTCTCCTGTAGTTACCTCTATTTGCCTGTAGTCTTTGCCTGTAGGATGCGCGTGGGCGATCGAAAGCAGAATTCGAGGGGCCTTCGCCTGCACCCTTCCGCCAGCTACCGCCGGGAGCAAACCGCGGTCTCCATGGACCACAGCGGGCGGCGCCCTGCGCCGGGAGAGAGCCCTTCCCGGAACGACAACCCCTGGCCGGACATCCTCGCTCTCGCCGATCCGGGCGGGGCGGCGATCGAAACCCTCCTCAATGTCCTGGCGCTGCTGCGGCGGCCGGGAGCGATCCCGCTGGGGTGATCCGCCGCGGCCTTGCGCGAGTGCAGTTCGGGCGCGACCATCGCCGTATGCCGAGACCTCGAATCTCTCATCCCATGGCGCGCGCCCTGCGAATCCCCGCCCTCCTGGCCGTCACCGCGGTCACGGCGTTCGCGGCGGCGGCGAATCCCTGGGAGAACGCCATCAACAACATATCGACAGCGTTCACCGGTCCCATCGGCCGCGGGCTCAGCCTGGTCGCGATCGTCGTCACCGGCCTGATGTTCGCCTTCGGGGAGCCCGGGGGCAAGAAGGCCCTGGCCGGCGTGCTGTTCGGCCTGTCCATGGCCATCGGCGCGGCCGGCTGGCTGACCTGGCTGACGACCTGATGGACCACGACCGGCGCAGGAAGTGGGTTGCCTCCCAGGCCCTCAACCGGCCGCTGATGATCGCCGGCTGCGAGCGCACCTGGTTCATCCTCAACGGCATCCTGGCGTACGCCTTGTACACGGCCACCTACAGCCTCGTGTTCGGGGCGGTCGTGGGGGCCGCCGGCTACGCCCTCGGCGTGGCCGCCTGCCGGGAGGATCCCGCCATGCTGCGCATCATCAAGCTCGCCCAGCGGTACAAGCCGCGCTACGACCCGGGCAAGGCGGCTCGCAGGACCGAGGTTGACCTGGTCTGATGCCAGGCTCGGCGGCGGCAGCGTTCCGGAAAGCGCGCGAGGAAGCGGGATCGCTCGAGGCGGAGATCCCCTACTTCGGCTGGCTCGATGACGGCCGCACCTGCCTGACCCGGCGGGCCGAGCTGGTCACCATGGGGCGGCTCACGCCCTGTCCGACCGCCGGCCTGGGTCACGCGCAGATCTCCGCCGTCGTGGAGCGCTGGGTGCGGGCACTGGGCCAGCTGGACGAGCGCACGCGCCTGTCGCTGTTCGTTCTGCGCCGGCCCCTGCCCCCGGCGGAAGCGGGCGAGGAGGGAATCGCCGGCGAGTCGGCGCGGGCGCGCGCGGCGCACCTGCAAAAGAGGCTCTCCCAGCTCGAAATCTGCGTCGCGTGGACACGGGACCCACACCTCAAGCCCGCGCCCTCGGCCAACGGCGCGCCGGCCTGGCTCGAACGCATCCAGGCCCTGCTGCAGCCGGACCGCCGGACGGCCTGGATCCGGAGCAACGTCGAGGACGCCTGCGTGCGGCTGCGGCAGGACGTCGACGCGTACTGCCGGCTGGTCGAGGACCTGACTCCGATCCGGATCCTCGGGCCCGACGAGGCCACCCGCATCCTCAGCGAGCTGGTCAACCGTCCCGGCACGGCGGCGCCCGCCGCGCGGGGCTCGGGGCTGCACTGGCGCCTGGCCCAGTCCGAGATCGAGGCGGAGCGCCGGCAGCTGCGGATCGGCGGCGAGGACGCGCTGGTCTACTCCCTGGTGGAGCCGCCCTCCGAGGCGGCGGCCGACCAGCTGCGCGAGCTGCTGCAGCTGCCGGCCACGATGACCGTGTCGTGGGAGTTCCGCAGGCTCCCCACGGACAAGGCGCGGTCGCGGATCGCCACCGCCCGGAAATTCTTCTTCGCCAAGCGCTTCGGCATGATGGCCCACGCCCAGGACACGGCGGGGACAACCTCCGCCATGCTCGACGAGGCGGCCGACACGGAAGCGGCGCGGCTGGGCCAGGCGCAGGCCGAGCTCGAGGCCGACGGCATGCCCTACGGGGAACTCGCGCTGGGCCTGACCTTGCACGGCCCGCTCGAGGAGATCGAGCGGCACGATGCCGCGGTGCGGCGCATCTTCGCGTCCTGCGACGCCAAGGTCATTCGCGAGAGCTACGGGCAGCTGGCAGCCTACTTCGCGCGGCTGCCCGGGGCGGCGCGGGCGAACCAGCCGCGCCCCCTGCTCGTCTCCGCCGGCGTCGCGGCGGCGCTGGCCCCGCTGTGCGGGCCGACACTGGGCTCGCCGCGCAGCGGCCACCTGGACGAGGAGTGCCTGTGCGTGCTCGAGACCCGCGAGGGCACGCCCTACCACTACGACCTGTTCGGCGGCGGCGGCGGCGACATCGGGCACACCCTGATCCTCGGCCAGACCGGATCGGGCAAGAGCTTCCTGCTGAACTTCCTGCTGGTTTCGGCGGTGAAGTACGGGCCGCGCGTGTTCATCCTCGACCTGGGCGGATCCTACCGGCCGCTGACGCAACTGCTGGGCGGGGACTACCTGCAGCTCTCGCCCGACCCGCAGGCGCCTACGCGGGTGCGACCGTTCTCGCTGCCGCCGGGCGAGCGCACCTTCCAGTTCCTCGCCGGCTGGGTGCGGCGGCTGCTCGAGCTGGGCGGGTACGAGACGTCGGGCGGCGACACCACCGAGATCCGCAAGCTGGTGGAGGACCTGTACCGGTTCGACCCGCCGGAGCGCAGGCTCGGGTCGCTGGCGGGCTCGCTGCTCAACCGGATGAAGCCGGCGATGTCGCGGTGGGTCGGCAACGGCACCTGGGGCGCGGTGTTCGACAACCCGCCGGCCGCGGGCGCGGAGGACGCCTGGGGCGAGTGGCAGGTCGTCGACCTGGCCAGCGCCGCCCAGCACGACGACCTGGTCGAGGCCGCGCTGGGCTACTACCTGGAGAAGATGCGGCACGAAATCGACGACCCTTCCGACCTGGGCCGCGTGAAGATCGCCGTCGTCGACGAGGCCTGGAAATTCCTCCGGGACCCGACCGTCAGCGCGTACCTGGCGGAGGCTGCCAAGACCTGGCGGAAAAAGAATGCGGCGCTGCTGCTCGCCACCCAGTCCGGCGCGGACCTGTCGCGGGCGGACACGGCCAGGGGCCTGCTGGAAGCGACGCCGACCCGGCTGTTCCTGGCCAACCCGGAGTTCCCGCAGGAGCTGGCGGAAACCTTCCAGCTGACGCGGGCGGAGGTGGACCAGATCCGCGGGCTGGTCCCGAAGGAAGAGATCTACCTGCGCCGGACCGGCGAGGCCGAGGTGCTGCGGCTGCACGTCGACCGGCGCTCGTACTGGCTGTACACAAGTTCGGCGCGGGATGCCGCGAAGCGGGCGCGGGCGATCGAGGAGCACGGGCTGTCCGGAGCCCTCGACCGCCTCGCCAGGGGGGAGTACTGAAAATGACGAAAGTTCCGACGCAGAAAGTTGTTCTCGCGGCCGTGTGGGCGCTGGCCGCGATCCAGGTCGCGGGGGGTGCCGAGGCGCGGAGGGTGCGGCTGGACTCGCTCGACGAAATCATCGAGATCCGCGCGGCCGTGCGGCACACCACGGTCATCGCGCTGCCCGCGGACGAGCTCATCGCCGACTTCGTCGCCGGGGACACCGAGTTCTGGCAGCTCAAGGGGGAGGCCAACATCGCCTACCTCAAGCCCCAGGCCAAGGGCGAGAAAACGAACGTGGCGCTCGTCACGCGGAGCGGGAACATCTACTCGTTCCTGTGCCGGGAGGGCGGCGGCGAGCCGGATCTGGTGGTGCACGTCGAGGTCGGCGAGCCCGCCGATCCCGGCGGGGGCAAGATCGGCTCGCCGGTCCACCAGCCGGCCTTCGTCGCCGCTTCCGAGGTCGCGGGCTACGCGGACGCGGCCCGGGAAGCCATCGAGGACGCCTCCAGGGCGCGGGCCGCGGCGGAGCGGACGATCGAGGAGCAGGTGGAGGCCTTCCGGTCGGCGTACCCGGGCGCCATGAAGTTCGAGTACAAGCTCGACGCCAAGGCGCGGCGGGACCCCTTCAGCGTCGTGGCGATGTGGAACGACGGCCGGCACACCTACCTGCGCAGCGCGGCGCCGGAGTCGCCGGCGATCTACGAGTCCCGCGACGGCAAGCCGAGCCTGGTCGAGTACGAGCTCACCGCGGACGGCCTGTACGTCGCGCAGCGCGTCCTGCGGGACGGCTGGCTGCAGATCGGAAAGCAGCGCGCCGACTGGGTCTACCTGCCGGCCAAGGGGCTGCTGTGAGCGGCTGGATCCGGCGGCCGCGCAACCCCCTCGGCACGCTGCCGAAGGGGGTGATCAACAAGGTCGGGATCATTGGCGGGGCCGTGATCATGGCCCTGGTCATCCTCACCTCGCCATCGAGCGACGAGGAGGGCGAGGCCGGCGCTGCCGGGGAAACCGCCGCCGACACGGCGATCAGCGAGCAGGCCGTGGGGGGCGCGGCGGTCGTCTCGCCCACCTCGGCGGCCATCGCGCGGCTCAGGGACCAGGCCGCCCGGTTGCAGGCGGCCCGCGAGGCGGACGAAACGGCGCGCCTGCAGGCGGCGACTGCCGGCGGCGGCCTGCCCGGGCGGCCGGCGGCCGGCGCGCAGGGACCCGTTCCGGGCCTCTCGCCCGGCAGCGGTCCGGAGCCGGACACCCCCGAGCGGCAGCTCAGAGAGGAGCTGCGGCTGGCCCAGATCCGGCGGGAGCACGAGGCCCTCTCCTCGCCGGTGGTGGCGTTCTCCCTGCGGCCGGGGGCGGATCCGGCCGGGGCCCCCGCCGCGGAGGCGGGCATGCCGCCACCTGTGCGGACGGCGCCCGCCCCGGTCGCGGCTGCCGGTCCCGGCGAGCTTGCCGCACTGCACGGGCTGGCGGGCGCTGCTGGCGTGCCCGAGCCGGCCGACGGGGCTCCGACGCCGCCGACGCAGCCGGACGACCCTCCGGGCTGGGAGCGGATCCTCGAGGGCCAGATCCTCGAGGCGGTCCTGGCCACCCAGCTCCGGGGCGACTTCCCCGGTCCCGCGCTTGCCATCGTCTCCGCCCCCCTGTGGTCCCGGGACCGCCAGCGTATTCTAATCCCTCGCGGCACTCGCGCGATCGGCCGCGCCGAGGCCGTCGGGGACTGGCAGCAGGCGCGCCTCGCGGTCCCGTTCCACCGCCTCGTGTTCCCGGACGGGCGCTACATCCGTCTCGAGTTCGGGGGGCTGGACCAGTCCGGGGCGTCCGGGCTGCAGGACCGCGTGAACCGGCACTACCTGTCCACCATCGGGGCGGCCGGCGCCGTGGGCGTGATCTCCGGACTCACGCTGCGCGGCTCCCAGCCGTACGCGGGCGGCAGCGAAGGGGCGCGCGCCGGGGCCGGCACCGGCATGGGCCGCGCCGGCGAGACGATTCTTGACCGGTACCTGAACAGGCTGCCGACCGTCACCATCCGCGCCGGGCAGAGGCTGCGCGTCATCTTCACTTCCGACGCGCTGGTGCCCCGCCCCGCGTTCCAGTTGCATTCCACTTCCAGGAGGACACCATGACCAAATCCAGGCGCAAGCGCCACACTCTGGCAAGCGCGTTCGCGGCGGCCCTGCTGCTGGCGGCCAGCGCCAGCGCGGGCTTCCCCACCTTCGACATCGCCGCTTTCGGGCAGCGCGTCCATAACGCGATCACTTCCAACGCCCAGCTCGCGGGCATCGCGTCGCTGATCACCAACACCACGACGATGATCAACACCCTGGATTCGCAGCTGAACCAGGCCTTCCAGTTCGCCGAGGGGCGCATCGGCGCCCTCGCGAACTGGAACCAGATGTTCCCCGCGGCCACGGTGCTGGGCGCCCCGGGCCAGGTCCAGGGCTGGATCACCCGGGCCGGCCAGGTCCGGACCCGCGCGGCGCAGCTGGCCTCGGGCCTGCTGGCCCCGCTGCCGACCGAAGCGGACATCCGCGGCGCCTGGGCGGCGGCGCCCGTGACGACTCCGATCGGCAGTCCGGTGGTGGCTCCGCCCGCGGAAACGCGGGCTGACATCGGCGCGCGGATCGCGCAGGAGCGCGCCGACGTGATCGCGCGGCTCGACGCCATTACGAGCGCGCGGGCCGCGGCGGCCGAGCGCAACGCGCAACTGCTCGAGGACATCCGGCAGAGGCTGGAGGGCATCGCCGCCGACCCGGGAGTCTCGGCCACGGCCCTGCAGCAAAAGCAGATCAGCGCGGCCGCGGCCAGCGGCGACCTGCTGGCGGCGCAGCTGCAGGTCGCGGCGCTGCGAGAGGAGCTGGCGGTCGAGGAAGCGGCCGCGCAGCGCGAGGCCGTCGCCGCCCACCAGGCCGCGGCGGTGGCCGGGGTCGAGGCGGCGTTCGCCGGCACCGCCGCGATCATGGCCCGCTACGACGGGGCGGGGGCCGACGACGCGTTCAGCGCGCCGCGGCTGCCGACCTACTAGCGGGGAAGGCGTCTTCGAGGCAAGCGGAGGAGCGCAATGCAGGTCGACCTTACCCGGGCCCAGCAGATCCACTCCAACGACCCCGGGGCGATCAAGGCCATGCTGGACAGCCTGACGGAGGACCTGCTGGCCGACATCGCCGCGCCCCTGCTGGGCGCGGGAGAGCAGATGTGGGAGGGCCTCGCGGCGATCGTCATCGTCTGGACCGGGGTGCGGATCGCCTTCTCCGGCGGCGGCTTCTCCGGCTGGGATTTCGTGCGGCTGGTGACGGCCATCATGGTCCCGCGGGCGATCCTGTTCTACTACGACACGCCGATGCCCGTGGGCGGGCTGACCTTGCCGGAGGCGATCGTGGGCATGGGCTCGTGGGTCGCCGACATGGTTACCCGCGACAGCTACTCGTCGACCTGGAGGTGGCTGGGGGCGTTCGTCACGCGGGCGTTCACCGAAGCGATCGCGTCGGCGAGCGACTGGGGCATCTTCTGGGTATTCAACATAGGGGCGCTGGGCGGCAACCTGATCGCCGGCGCCGTGCTGGCGGTCCTGGCGGTGTTCATGGCGATCGTCTCGCTGCTGCTGGTGCTGTTGAGCTACGCCCAGGTGATCTGGGCGCAGTTCGCGATCGCGGTGGCGGTCGCCCTCGGGCCGATCTTCGTGCCGTTCCTGCTCTTCGAGCCGCTTGCTTTCCTCTTCTGGGGGTGGCTGCGGACGCTGCTGACGTACTCGCTGTACTCGGCGGTCGCCGCCTGCGTCCTGCGCGTTTTCCTGGCAGCCGTGCGAGCGGCCAGCGACGGCATCTGGGAGTCGCTCACGCCTGACCTGTCGGCCCTCGGCGCGGCGCTGATGTGGATCGTGTCGTATATCGCGCTCGCCCTGGCCGGGATCCTGGCCACGTTCAAGATCCCGGAACTGGCGTCCGGCCTGGTCTCCGGCAGCGTCAGCGGAGGCGGCATGCTGGGCGCGCTGGCGGCCACCGCGACGGCCGGCAAGGCGGCTGTCATGGTCAAGGGGTCGGCGGCGCTGCGGGGCGGCCGATGAGCCGGGCCCAGCAGGTCGAGCGGGACCGCCAGCAGGGCCGGGGGCGGGTGCGTGCGTGCATCGCGGACCGGACACCGCCGGGAACACGATCCGCGACGCGAGCGTGTCAGCTTCGCCACGCGCCAGGCGCGGACCCTGGAGGATCTCGGGATCTACCGCTGCGCGGCGGTGGCGGACATCGCGACCGAGCGCTTCGGGGGCCATCCCTACGCCGCGCGGCGCGGGATCGACGAGCTCAAGCGGCGCGGCCTGGTCGAGGAGTTCTCCGCGCGGGGGCCGAAAGGCCGGCCGTTCAAGGTCCTGCACCTCACCCAGGCTGGCCGGCGCGAGGCCGCCGGCCAGCGTCGCGAGCAGCTGGATCCCGGGCAGCGCTACTGGGGCGGCCGCGTGAAGGCGCGCGAGGCCTCCCACGAGGCCGCGGTCTACCGGGCCGGGCGGGAGGAGTGCCGCAAGCTCGAAGGGGAAGGCGGGACGGTACGGCGGATCCGCTGCGACTCCGAGCTCAAGTCGGCGGTCGCCAAGGCCGCGGAGAAGGCCCGCGCCCGGTCCGGGCGCGAGGCCGCCGAGCGGGTCAAGCAGGGGGCGGCCGCGGCGCTGGGGGTGCCGGTCGTGGACGGCAAGGTGATCTATCCGGACCTGCAGATCGAGTACCTCGACGCGGAGGGTCGCGGGGGGCGCATCAACGTCGAGGTCGCGACGGGACACTATCGCGCCAAGGAGATCTCCGCGAAGCTCGCGGCGGGGTTTCGCATGCACGCCGCGGACGGGCGCGCGCGGCGCAAGCTCGACCTGGCGGCCCTCGAGGGTAGCGGAGGCGGCGGAGGCGGTGGCGGTCGTGGCGCCGACGGAGGGCTGCTGGAGCTGTGATCGCGCACCTGCAGGGCCGCGAGAAGGCCATTCAAGAGCTTGGTTTCGAGGGCGAGGCGGCGGAGTGGATCGCGCTGGTCGCGCTCCACAGCGGCGTGTTCCTGCGGTCGCAGTACGGGCGATTCGTCGGGGACAACGGCAGTACTGGCCGCAAGCGGGCCGAGCGACTGGTCGCAGGCCTTCTGCGTCGCGGCCTGGCCGCCGATTCCGATGTGCCCGGTCTGGGCCAGCTTTGCCGCCTGAAATCCCGCGCTGTCTACCGCACGCTGGGTGCCGAGCACATCCGGCATCGCCGGGACGCCGCGATCGCCACGCTCCTCCGTCGCCTGCTGTCGCTGGATCTCGTCATCGGGGAACTCGGGGCGCCCTGGCTTCCGACCGAGCCCGAGAAGGTGGCGGCATTCGAGTCCTTGGGGATCGAGCGCCGGCGCTTTCCGAAGCGTGTCTACGGGTCGAAGGAGGGCGGCCGGACGGTCAGGCCGTTCGGCTGGAAAATGCCCGTCGCATTCGGCGGCGGTCGTGCGCGGTTCGCTTTCGTGGACACCGGTGGTGAGACGCATGACGAGCTGCTCTCCTGGGGGGCGGAGCATACCCCCCTGTGGTCGGCGCTCGCCGAGCGCGGCATGCGCGTGGAGCTTGTCGCGGTGTCGCTGTCCAGTGACCGCTTGACGGCGGCGAAGAACATCCTGGGCAAGTGGAAAGAGTGCGGACTCAGCGGACCGGGGGTCGGCACCAGTGCTGCCCAGATGGACGAGTTGAGAGTCGGCGAGCGGGCCCTGGCCTCGCTCGACGAGCCGGCGATGTCGAGATGGGGCGGGCTGAACGGCACGATCCGGCACGTCGCGGAATTGCAGCGGCGGAGGGCTGCCGCGGGCCCGGACCGCCAAGACCGTTTCCGTCCAGACGAGGTTCAGACGCGCGAGGCCGGACTCGGTTGGGCGGGGGTTGCGGCGTGTTAGCTAGGGGCGTGTCGTGGTAGTCGAGGCTGTCACAACGCCATCAGCGGCTTGTGACACGTTCTGGAGAGCTGTTGTGACACCGGCGGTGTGTGCATCTGCTTGGGGGCCAACGACTTGCTCCGGGGGCGCTGCTGTTTCGTGGCAGTCGGGGAGTTTGGAAAACGGTAGGAGCGACCCCCCCTTTCGGGCCCTGCGGACTACCACGGGATCGTCACTCTGTGACATGATCCCGCGTCCGGGGGTCGCTCCTACGAATTCATCCCTGCGGGAAGGCTGCCGCTACGCCCCGGGGGCTTCGCGATGACGCCGCGATCGCTGGCGTGGGGCGCCTTCGGCGCGGTGGCTGTCCTGGCGCGCTGGCGCTTCTGGCCCTGGCCCGCGCCCGGGGAGGCGCCGGCGCTGGACCTGGTCGCGGTCTACGATCCGGCGCTGTACTGGGCGTTCTGGCTGTGGGGCTGGGCCTGGCCGGCGGCCGGCGTCGGCGTCGCCGGTTCCTTCGCCCTGTCGGCCTGGGATGTGTGGGGGCCGCGCGGCGGCCCCGCCGCTGTCCGCGGCACGCTCCCCAAGTGGCCGCTCAGCGGTCGGGAGGCCGAGCCCGCCATCGTCATCGGAGAGCAGCACCACCCGGTTGATCCCGTCGAGGTCGAGCGGCCGACATGGCTGACGGTCCCCGCTGCGGGCCTCTTCACCGGGACGGCTGTTTTCGGGGCCACGGGCTCCGGCAAGACGGCCGCTTGCATGCGGCCGTTCGTGGCGCAGCTCTTCAGCTGGCAGGCCGCCGATCCGGACAAGCGGGCGAGCGGTCTGGTGCTCGAGGTCAAGGGCGACTTCTGCCACCACGTCCGCGCCATTCTCAAGGCCTGCAATAGGGAGGGCGACTACGCCGAGATCGGGATCGGCGGCCGGTGGCAGTGGAACCCGCTCGACGCTCCCGAGGTCGATTCCTATTCGCTGGCGTACCAGCTCAGCTCGCTGCTCAACCAGCTCTTCGGCAAGGGCAAGGAGCCGTTCTGGCAGCAGGCCTCGACCAATCTGCTGCGGAACCTGATCGAGCTGCACCGCATCCACAGCAGCGGCTGGGTGACGCTCCGCGACCTGTACCGCTGCGCGATCGACAGCGGCCTGCTGAACAGCCGGCTCGTGCAGGCGCGCGCCGACGTGCGGGACGAGCCGGCCAGGCGCGTGACGGTCCGGGCGGAGGACTTCACGCCGCGGACCGCCGACCTGCAGCGGTTCGGGCCCTGGGCCCGCGAGGGGGACAGGTTATCCGCGGCCATGACGCGCGACCTGCTCGACGCCATTGAGGAGGCCGGCATCGAGGCGCGGCGCGAGCGGCCCTCCAGGCCGCCTGTCGCTCCCGACGCCGAGGGGCGGCTTGCCGCGTTCGAGCTGTGGCTCGAGAAGGACTGGCAGAATCTCGATGGCAAGCTGCGGACGTCGGTCGTGGAGGGCATCTCGTCGTTCCTGGGGATCTTCGACCAGCCGGAGGTCGCCCGCGTGTTCTGCCCCGGGCCGCCGGCCGTCGGCGAGGTCCCGGAGGAAGGGGCGACGTTCAGCGGGGTCGTGCCCGCGCTGCTGCAGCCGCTGCCCCGCCTGCGCGAGCTGATCGAGAACGGCACGGTGCTCTGCCTGAACATGCCGGCCGGGACGAGCCCCGCGCTGGCCCGCGCGGTCGGCGTCATGCTCAAGGGGGCCTGGCTGCAGGCGGCCCTGCGGCGGCCCGCAGACATGGCCGCCCAGCCGGATCGCTACTGGCGCCCGGCTGTCTTCGTCTGCGACGAGTACCAGTCGTTCGCGACGGTCGGCGAGGACGAGCCGCAAGGCGACGAGAAGGCGTTCCCCCTCACACGCCAGTCGCGGGTGGTGCCGATCGTGGCCACGCAGTCGATCTCTTCCCTGAAGAGCGCGACGCGGGGCGAGGCCTGGAAGACGTTGTTGCAGTCGTTTCGGACACGGGTGTTCCTGACCTCGGCCGACCCTGACACGTCCAAGGCCGCATCCGAGATGTGCGGCACGGTGGAACGCCTGAAGGCCAGCTACAACTTCAGCGAGAACACCTCGCAGGCGGGCGTCTCGCTGCTGAGCGGCAAGGCCGGGGGCGCCCGCGCCAGCATGGGCGCCGGCAGATCCTACCAGGGCCGCCGCGAGCCGCGCTTCCACCCCAACGACTTCGAAGCGCTCGGCACCTGCCAGGCGATCGTGATCCCGTTCGACGGCTACAACGCGATGGCCGCCAGGCGGGTGTATCTCAAGCCCTATTTCCTGCCGGCGGACAAGCCCTACTGGCAGGCGGTCCGCGAAGGCGCGCTGGGCGCGAAAGGAGAGAACGGATGATCGCACTGCAACGCGCAGGCCGCGGGACGCCCGCGGCGGGAGCGCCTGATGCCGGCGCTTGACCGCGTCATGTCCCTGCTGCCCGAGGTGGTCCGGGAGGCCTTCCAGGACGAGACCGTCAGCGAGCTCATGATCAACGGGCCCGGCAAGTACTTCGTCGAGCGCGGCGGGCGTCAGCCGGTCGAGGTCGCGGCCGCCGGGCTGACCGCCGGGGACATCTACGCGGCCGCGATCCATATCGCGCGGCCGCTCGGGCTGGAGGCCGGCGAGAAGGTCCCGATCGTCGACGCCCGGCTGGACGACGGCTCGCGCGTCGCCATCGCGCTGCCTCCCGTCGTCCAGCACGCGGCCATCACCATCCGGCGTTTCGGGGGGCGGCAGTTCAGCGCCGAGGACCTGGTCGCGGCCGGATCCCTGCCGGCAGCCGTGTACGCGGAGGCGGCCGAGCACCTGCGTGCGCGGCGGAACATCCTGATTGCCGGCGGGACAGGGAGCGGCAAGACCACGCTGCTGCAGGCGCTCGCCGGAGTCATCCCGGATGACGAGCGGATCCTCGTGATCGAGGACACCACGGAGATCCAGCTCAAGGCGACGAACCTGCTGCAGATGGAGGCGCGCGAGCTGACCGGGTCCGGGCTGTCCATCCGGGACCTGGTCAGGGCCTCGTTGCGGCACCGGCCGGACCGCCTGATCCTGGGCGAGGTGCGCGGGGGCGAGGCCGCGGACCTGATCCAGGCGCTGAACACGGGCCACGGGGGGTCGCTGAGCACGATCCACTCCAACGACGCCGAGAGCGCGCTGGTGCGGCTCGCCTCCTGCGCCCTGCAGGGGAGCGAGGGAATCTCCTGGCCCGTGCTGTGCATGCAGGTCGCCCAGGCGATCGATTTCGTGGTGCACGTCGAGCGGCGGGACGGGCGGCGCGGGGTGTCCTCGGCCGTGCACGTCCTGAGGGCGCAGGGGGACGGCTGGGAAACCCGGCGCTTCTGGCCGCGGCCCGGCAGGTGATGGGCGGCCATGCCGGGAGAGGAACGGGCGCTGCAGCAGTTCGCCGACATCGTCGCGGAGAAGATCGTTGACGCCAAGCGAGCGGCGGAGCTGCGCAAGATCGTCGCCGACCACGAGGTCTGGCTCCAGACCGGCGGGGAGGACGGCCGCAAGGCGGACCTGCGGGGCTTCAACCTCGAGCGGCTGAACCTGTCGAACCTGGACCTTCGAGGCGCCGACCTGCGCGGGGCGCGGATGGCCGGGGCGCGGCTCGACGGCGCGGACCTCCGGCGGGCCGACCTGCGCGGGGCGAACCTGACCGACGGGCGGTTGCTCGGCACGCGGCTCGAGGGTGGCAATCTGGACGGTGCCAGGCTGGTCGACGCCCGTCTGGACGGGGCAGATCTTCACAGAGCGACGCTCCGCGAAGCCGTCGCTTACGGCACCCGTTTCGCCGATGTGCGGATGTCGCACGCCGACTTCTCCAGCGCCGACTTGGGAGCGGCCGACTTCAGCGGGTCGGACGCGCGGGGGACGGCGTTCGACGGGGCGCGGATGTACGGCATCCGCGCCGTCGGGACGGACTTCTCCGAAGCGCTCTTCCAGCAGAGCGGCGGCCAGCGGACGGACCTGCGCCATGCGGACCTGCGCAGCGCCGTGCTCGAGCACGCCTCGATGCGCGGCACCAACCTCGGGCAGGCCGACCTCACCAACGCGCGGATGGCGCGCGCCAACGCGGCGGGGGTCAACCTGCACCACGCCACCCTGGAAAACACCGACATGCGAGAGTTCCGGGGGCGGGGGGCCGTGCTCGCAGGGGCCGAGTCGCCCGAGCGGCGGGGGCCGGACCTGACCGGTGCGGACCTGCGGGAGTCCAATCTGGCCGGCAGCCGGCTCGCCGGGGCGCGGATGGACGGGGCGAAGCTCGAAGGGGCCAGCCGGGACGGCGCGAAGCTGCCGCGATCGGCGGACCTGCCCGAGCGGGCCAGGACGCTGCCCGGGCTGGACCGCTAGCGGCTCGAAGCGGGCGGGCCCATCGCGCGGACCTTGGCCGCGGTCCGTTCAGCCCGAGCCCCGCGGCCGGCGATGCTTTGCCACTGGACCGTCTTCTGGCCGGCCACCCTGGTGCGGACCTGCTTGTCGCGCCCGAGCAGGTTCCCGTCCGCATCGTAGACCTCGACCTCGGCCAGGCGCTTGCCCACCGGGGCGTACCGCCCCGCGTGAAGCATACCCGTTGCATCCCCCAGGGCGAATCGGTGGTCGCAATGGAACTCGCCCGCCGCGTCCTCCTCGCGGTCGACCAGGATCCGGTAGCGGACCAGGGGCAAGCTCTTGTCGACGTCGAATCGCGGATCCAGCAGGGGCGGGTTCTGGAACAGCCCCGGGTACGGGTCGCTGAGGTGCTCCTTCCTGTCTGTCTTGTCGCGGCCGAACATCTCGCGTCCTGTGACGGTTCGGACGTACCCGGGCGGATCTGGGTTACCTCCCCGGCGCGTCCACGGTGGCAGCGGCCGCACTGAGGCCGTTTCGGAGGCTGTCGGGGCCTGCCGGCCCTTCGCAAGGGCCTTATACTGCACTCGTCACGCGGCTTGTGGCCCTGGGGAGGGTCGTCCGCTCTATGTCCCATTCCACAAAGGGTCCTAGCCGTGCCTCAACCTCGCTTACACCCGACCATCGTTTCCGGTCCCAAACGGATTACGTGGACGAGTTCCTGGAGTGACTACTGCTGCTCGGACGCCGACCACAACCTCCCAGCCGCGATGCATGCAAGAAAGCCTTGATTGCAACGCAATCATCGTATAAGCTTGTGCCCACCGGGCGGTGTGACAATGGCAAGCATCACGATTCGCAATCTGGACGACGAAGTAAAGACCCGTCTTCGGGTTCGCGCCTCCGCCAAGGGCCGATCGATGGAAGAGGAGGTACGGCTGATCCTGGCCGAGGCAGTTGATCGGGAGACCGCTCCGGCAGCGGGGCTAGGGACGGCGTTCCACGAACTGTTCAAGCCCTTCGGCGGTGTTGAGCTGGAGTTGCCGCCCCGCGTACCGATGCGCGAGCCGCCGTGCTTCGAGTGAGGTGTCGGCGATGGTGGTGATCGATACCAATATCGTTTCAGAGTTGATGCGCGCCGAGCCGAGCGCGGAGGTTCTGGCCTGGATGGACGACCGGCCGCCACGAGATCTGTTCGTGACGGCGGTAACGGAGGCCGAGGTCCGCACCGGCATCGCGTTGCTGCCCGAGGGTAGACGCCGTCGGGGCCTTGCGGAGGCTTGCGAGCGTGCCTTCGGCAGCTTGTTTGCCGGACGAGTGTTGCCATTTGATAGTGACGCGGCCCGCGCCTATGCGGAGATCGTAGCGGCGCGCCGTGTCCTTGGGCGTCCGGTTTCCCAGGCTGATGGCCAGATTGCGGCGATTGCTCGCTCCCGCGGCATGGCGGTGGCGACACGCAACATTCGGGACTTCCAAGACATGGGGGTCGATGTATTGGACCCGTGGGACGGTGCATGAGCGGAACAACCGAAGGTTTCTCCCGCCTCAAGATCGACGCCCTACCGAGGGAGGCCTTCGAATGCGCGCTACCGGACGGTACACAGTCCGATCGCGTCCTCTGCGGCCGGTACGGGCACCCAATGGCAACGCTTGCGGCCAAGTGCCAGCACCAACCCCATGCTGCGCGGACCTAGGCGGGCGGGCCCATCGCGCGGACCTTGGCCTCGTCCTGCCGTTGGGCTTGCTTCCGCTCTGCCCACCACACGCGCAGAACGTTCAACAACGAAACCCAAACAAGGACGGCCACCGCCGGAATGAATGCTTCTAAAGACTCGTAGCGACACATCAGCGCCAGAATCACTAACGCAATCACCATGGCAACTGTGACGATCCGCCAAGCCGTCTGTTCCGTCATTCTTCGCACACGTTCTCCTCATGCCTTTCCTGAACTTCGAGTGCTATTCAAGGGGAATTACATACACAAGTGCCAATGGTGCTTCCGCCTTTTGCTGGCACTCAACGTCCCGTCCGCCTCGCGGACCCCGGCAAGCCGAGGGAGGGATGTAAAGCCCGCTAATCACTTCGCGCCTTTGGCCGCAGGCTTTCGCCTGCGACCGCGACGACCGTCCCGGCCGCCGCTTTTTCTAGTGTACGAATCCACTTCGCGGCAAGCGCCAAACGACTCCGGCCTACCCAAAAGCGCTGGCAAGGCCGAGTTGCTCGCACACCTTGTCCTAAAACTCAGAAGAACAGCTTCAGCGCCATCTGAACCTGCCGTTGCGTACGCTGCAATGTGGCTTCGCTGCCAGCTCTCGTGATTCGCCCCATAGCGCCTGCTCCGACCCGGACGCCGGCACCGCTCGGGTTGTTGAATTGCGGCGTATTGAATGCGTTGAAGAACTCGGCCCGAAACTGCAGCCGAACGGCTTCGGTCACCTGGAAGTTCTTGAACAGAGACAAGTCGAGTTGCTTGGTGCCCGGCCCGAACAGAATGCTCCTGCCCGCCGTTCCGTAGAGCCGGAATCCCGGATTTGCAAACGCCTCTGTGTCGAACCAACGAGTTACCTGACGCTGGCTGGGGGGCAGGTTGCCGTCGCTCAGCCGATCCGGGCGCACGCCGCCCACGCCGTTGTTCAATGTGTTGCTGCCCGCACCCACGCTGAACGGGATGCCGCCGTAGAGGCTCACCCCTCCGTTGATCTGCCAGCCGCCGATCAGGTGGTTGATCGCCGGCTCGATATCCCCGCCGAAGGCCTTGCCGCGTCCGAACGGCAACTCCCAGCCCCATGTCGCGCGCAAGTTCTGACGGATGTCGAAGCCGCAGCTACCCTTGGCCAGCGACAGGTTGGAGACAGGTATCCCGCCGATCGACCGGTCATCGATACAGTGGCTGTAGGTGTACGCAACTTGATAGTGCCCAGCTGAGAATCTCCGAACCAGGTTCGCCTGCAAGGAGTGATAGGTGTAGTGCCCGCGGCTTTGCAAGATCAAGACATTCGCGTGTTGGGGCCAGCGACGGCGACTCGAAACGGATCCATCGCCTGGCACCGCCTGGTTGAGATCTACGCCCTGCCTCAAGCCTGTGCCCTTCGAGCCGACATATGAAATCGTCACCTGCTGCTGCCCGGGAATCCGTTGCTGCACCGCCAGATTCCATTGCTGGATATAGGGAACGGTAAAGTCGTCGGCAATGCCTCTTCGTCTCTGGTTCGGGGCGTCGGGATCGCTGGTTCTCAGAGGTCCGTCGGCCAACGTACGTGCCGTGTCGAACCGGTTCTGATTGTTCACAACTGCGGTGTTGACGAAGAATGGAGGATTCGATGCCAAGGTTCCCCCCAGCGCGATGGGGATCAAGGAATAGTAGACGCCGTAAGCACTTCGAATCACGGTCGAGTCGGTCGCTCGAAATGCGAGTCCGGCGCGCGGGGCAAAGTTATTCAAGTCCGTGTCGACCCCGCTGCCGCTCCCGATGGGGGCTGGGTTGCCGGTGGCAACGTCGAACTGCAGCATCCGGCCGTTGACCTCCGACTGCGGGAAGTCGTCTGCAACCTCGTAACGGAGGCCGAGGTTGAACGTTAACCGGGTTGTGATCTTCCAGTCGTCCTGGACGAACATTCCCCAGTCCGTGCGTCGCAAGCCCCTCGTGCCCACGATGCCGTTCAGATCGATGCGACGGGGAACGCCAATTAGGAGCTCGGCTGGCCCGGAACCTGTATTGCTCCTTTGCGACGGGTTGTTGGTGAACAGGGGGGCGAACTGGAAGCGGCCCCGGGGCCGCTGCGCCTGAAAGACGTTTGTCTGCCTCCGGACGACCTCGAAACCAAGCTTTACCGCATGGTTGCCCCGATTGGTGTCGAGGTTGTTACTCACCTGAAAGTTGTTCGAGACGATCACCGCCGGCCGGAACTGGAAGTCTCCTAGCCGGGCCATGCCTGTTACATCCATTTGGGATAACCCTGTCGAGAACTGGTCAACGTTGACATTTGGTATCCCTAGTTCCTCGGCTAGGTTGCGTCCGCCATTCAAGCTGCTGCTCACGAGCGGCTGGCGCGAGAAGCCGACCCGCGCTTGATTGATCGTCCGGGACGACAGCACTTTCGTGTAGCTGACGACTGCTTGCCAGAACGGCACGGCGATCCCGATGAATGGAGTGGCATCGGGCGTCAGTGTCTGGCGGCTGGAGTCGACAAACTCCCAATGTGCCTTGGTGAAGCGGAAGAACGCCCGGGAGCCGTCTGTGAAGTCGTGGTCGACCTTGGCGGTCCCTTGGTCGCCGTTGGTCGGTTGGGAGGAAGTCGTCGAGAAGTTGGCCGCAAGCCCGCCGGCATTCGGATCAGGATAGAGGTCGATCACTCCCTTCCCTTGCGGGCTAAAGCGACTGCGTGGAATTGCGTTGCCCGTGAACGGGTCGCGGATAGCTGCCCCGCCCGCCGGGTTTGGCCGATGCGTGAGCGGGTCGAATATTGTGACCGGGCTCCCCCCTGCCAGGAGCTCGCTGAAATCGCCGCCTTTCATGCTCGCAGTCGGCACGGTCGCGAGGTGGGTGATGCCCTGTCGGCTCCGTTGGCCCTCGTAGGAGAGGAAGAAAAACGTCTTGGCCTGCTTGCCGCCCACGGGACCGCCGAACGTACCGCCGTAGAAGTTGCGCTTGAGCGGTGGCCTGTTGCCGCGCGCGAAATAGTTGCGGGCGTCGAGCTTGTCGTTGCGCAGGAAGTGGAACAGGACGCCGTGGAATTCATTGGTTCCAGACTTGTAGCCCACGTTGATTGTGGCGCCGGACCGGCCGAAGCGGGCGTCAGGAACCGAAGTCTCGACCCGGTAGTGGTCAATCGCCTCCACTTCGATGAAGTTCATGATCCCCTGACCTTGGTGGTTGCTGTTGTTCTGTACCCCGTCGATCGAGAAGTTGTTGTCACCGAAATCGTTTCCGTTCACGCTGCTTGTCGTGTTGCCCCTGGACTGGGAAAGCGCCAGGCCGCCAGCCTGCGACTGGCCGGGCACAACACCCGCACTGAACCGGAGCAATTCCGCGAAGTTGCGACTGTTGACTGGAAGATCCTTAACCTCCCGCTCCGTCCGGAGCGTGCTTAGCGTCGTGTTCTCCGTTTGCAGGATCTCACCGACAGCTTCGACCGTGACGGTCTCGGTAATCGATCCGATCTGGAGCGTGAAGTCGACCGCCAACCGCTCTGAGAGATACAGCGATACCTCTTTCGCGGCCGACGCGAATCCTTCTTGCTGAACGGTCAGCCGGTAGGTTCCTGGCGGCAGCGGCGGGCTGACGTAAAGGCCAGCAGCATTCGTCTCGAGATCAAGCTCGTAGCTGGTTCCCGTGTTCCGGGCCGTGACAACGGCAGCTGGAATGACAGCTCCCGAGTCGTCATAGACGTAGCCCGATAAGACCCCCGTGTCGACTTGAGCCGTTAACGGGCCCAATCCTGCGAACAGCATGGTTGCGATTACTGAGAATCTGCCAGTGAAATTCGTCATTTGTTAATCCTTCTGGCAAAACTGTTTTTGCCATCACGATGATTTATCGTGTGCCCTAAGTGTAGAGGGCTTGTATTCTATGTCAATCAGTGTGCTGAGTCTGAAATTCGCGTAGATAATCTTTCGATCTTGTCGATGATCGACTGCGCTGTCGCGACCCACACGAACGGATTCGCGTTCTGGTTGTACTCTCGCGTGAACGCGTGGATGCGACGCACGAGATCGCTCACGCTGGTGAAGCTGCCCCGCTTGATGGCCCGCTGGCTGATCAGGCCGAACCAGCGCTCGACCTGGTTGATCCAGGACGAGTACGTCGGCGTGAAATGCACCTGGAAGCGCGGATGCTTGGCCAGCCAGGCCCGCACCTTGGCATGCTTGTGGGTCGCGTAGTTGTCGGCGACCAGATGAATGTCGAGAGCCGTCTGATCGCAAGAGCAATACTCCTGCATCTGAGGCCAAAGCCGCCATACAGGGCTGATCTGGACAAAAACAGGGTCGTAGGAAGCCCGTGCTTGCATTTTCAAGCGGGACGGTAGGCCCTCTGACCCGTTCGACCGCCAGCCTAGGGGTCGTCCGCAGGACGTCGAGCGGACCGCGATCGAGTCCGCTGTCGCCGAGTCCGGCATGCCCCTGACCGTCCGCTTGCCTTGCGGCGCTTCCGCATCGAGCAGCCGGACTGTCACGCGGATACCGGCGGGAATGGCCCGGACGCTGTCCCATGACGTCCGGGCGGGTACCTGCGCGACAAGGGATAGAGCGAGCACGACGGCGAAGGTCCGGGCGCGTCTGATCCAGTTCCCCGGTCCCGGTGTACAATCCGGGGCATGACGACGCGAGTCCTGCTTTCCGTTGCGCTGGGCCTGGCGCTGGGCGGCAACCTGCTGGCGCAGGAGCCGGGCGATCCGGACTACGTGCCCGACCCGGAGGCGGTCGACGAGTACGAGCGGCTCGGCGAGGAGGAGGGCTCCGACTACGATCTGGACGGCGACGCCTTCGACGAGGCGGCGGACCAGGCCGGGCTCAACGCGCCGCAGGTGGTGCCTCCCACCGGGAGTGAGATCGACGAGTTCCGCGCGGGGCTGGAGGCGCACTGGGGCGGCAACCTGCCGGCGTTGTGGGCGTACCTCGACAGCATCGACCCGGCTGGCGGGGACAACCCCGAGCCCCCCGGCGAAGGGGCGGCACCCTACTGGGAGCCGGACGACGACTACGACGAATTCGGCAATGTGATCGAGACGGCCGCGGAAGAGCGCGAGCGGTGGCGCGCGCGGGTGGAGCAGAAGCTGCGGCAGCTCTCCCAGAGCGACTAGCCCCGGCGCAGCGCTGGACTCCGGCCGCCGGTCGGGATACCCTCGCGGCTTGAGGCCCGGCGACTACATCCGATCCCTTTTCGACGCGCGCGACCGCGTCGCGCTCGTCGCGATTCCCCGCGGGGAGGGCGGCGGCGACGTCGTGCAGAAGGTCTATTCCGCCGAGATCGTCGCGGCCGAGCGCACGCAGGCCTGGCTGCGGCACCTCAACGCCGGGCGCCACGACCTGTTCCTCGGGGTCAATCCGGTGCGCCCGGGCGCCTGGGGCCGGACGAAGAGCGCGATCGGCGACGTCATGCGGGTGTACCTGGACATCGACGAAGACGGCGACCGGGCGCTGGCGCGCATCCTCGCCGACGCGAAGGCGGGCGAGCTCCCGCCGCCCACCCATGTGGTGCGCTCCTCGCCGGGCCGGTTCCAGGTCCTGTGGAGCGTGCCGCGGGGCGCGCTCGACCACGGGCGCGCCGAGGCGCTGACGAAGGGGCTCGCGATCCGCTACGGCGCCGACACCCAGGTCATCGACGTCGCCCGGGTCCTGCGGATCCCGGGCTACAGGAACTGGAAACGGGGCGGCACGCCCTGCTCGCTGGTGGCCTCCACGGGGCGGATCGCGCAGGTGCCGGAGTTCCCTGCCGACCTGCCCGTGCCTACGGCGGCCGCGGCGGCGGCGGCCGTCGCCTGGAGTCCGGGGCGATCCGCGGGGGGTGACAGCTCGCCCAGCGGGCGGGACTGGGCCTGGGTGCGCGGCGAGTTGCGGGCGGCGCGCGATCCGGAGGCTCTCGTCGCCGAGCTGGCCGGGCGCAGGGGTGACAAGCCGCAACCGCTTGCATACGCTCGAAGGACGGTAGACCGGGCGGTCGAGTCGCTGCGGGCCGAGCGCGAAGGGCGCTCCCGGCGAGCCCGCTGACGCCTCGCTCCCGGGGAAGGAGAACGATGCCACAGAGCCATGCGAATCGGAAGCGGGGCCGCCAGGCACCCGAGGCGCCGGGGCCGCCAGCGCCGGCGTTCATCGAAATGGACCCGGACGAGGCGGCCGAGTACGGAGCGTTCCGCGACGATGTCGATCTCGAGGACGTCCTCGAGGCCGCGGACCTGCCCGAAGCCCAACCCCGGGGGGACGACCGTGGCGTATAAGGCGCGGCGGGGCGGCCAGGGCCGCTCGCAGGGGGGCGCCGCCGACCGGCTGCGGCGGCTCGACGAATACCACCGGCAGGTCGCCGAGCGGCTGATCGAGCAGATCGAGAAAGGTACCGCGCCCTGGACCCAGGCCTGGGCACCGGGCGAGCAGGCCCTGCCGGCGAACGTGCAGACCGGCAAAGCCTACCGCGGAGGCAATTCCGTGTGGCTGATGTCCGTGGCCGAGCAGCGCGGGTACGACGACCACCGCTGGGGCACCTACAACCAGGTCAAGGGCCTGGGGGGGCAGGTGCAGCGCGGCGAGACGGGGACGCGGATCCTCTACTGGCACTTCGAGGACCGGCGGGCGGCCAGGGACAGCGACGGACGACCGGTGCGGGACGAGAAGGGCGCGACGGTGTACGAGACGCGGGCACTGCAGTCGCCACGCGTGTACACCTACACCGTCTTCAACGCGACGCAGTGCAATGGCCTCCCGCCCCGGGCGGAGGGGCGGCGCCCCTGGGCGGAGCACCCCGAGGCGGACCGCGTCCTGAAAGGATCCGGGGCGCGGATCGAGCATGCGGGCGGGGACCGGGCGTTCTACGACATCCGCGGCGACCGCATCGTCCTGCCGTTCCGGGAACGCTTCCCCGAGGCGGCGGGCTACTACCAGGCGGCGCTGCACGAGCTGGGCCACTGGACGGGGCACGCGAGCCGGCTGAACCGCGCCACGCTGCAGGAGGGCATCGTCGAGGGGCCCTACTCGAAGCAGTACGCGCGCGAGGAGCTGCGGGCCGAGATCAGTTCGATGATGACCGGGGACCGGCTCGATCTCGGGCACGACCCCGCGCGCAGCGCCTCCTACGTGGGTCATTGGGTCAAGGCGCTGCGGGAAGACTCGCGCGAGATCTACCGCGCGGCCAGGGACGCCCAGGACATCAGTGACTTCTTGATGCAGCCCGAGCGCGACCGCGTCGCGGAGCGCGGGGCGGAAGGGCGGGAGGCCGCGCCGGCGAAGGCGCTCGAGCCTGTTGTCCGCGACGCGCCGGTTCCGGAGATGCCCGCGGGCGCGATCCAGGGGCCGGGCCGGGGGGAGCCGGGGGACCAGTACCGGCTGTTCCAGCGAACGCGCGAGGACGACCGTTCTGCGCCGGGACGATAGGGGGAGGCGGATGAAACCGATCGCGAGAGGGATGCTCCAGGGCGAGCGCCGCTGCGGGATCGAGCGGCGGTCGTCTTGACGTCTATACGGACACCGACATGCGAACCGAGATCGCGACTGGCGTTACCACCGGGTCGGGGTTGTTCGTCAGCTTGCAGGAGACCGCCCGGCCCGCGACGGGCTCCCCGAGCCGCTCGCCGGGAAGAGTCGCCGGGCGGGAGTGGGCCTGCCGGGTGCGGTGGCCGAATAGCCCTTGATCAAGACTGATCTTCTAGGCCGTTACCTCGAAGGCGTCCTCCTCGACTTCATCGGCCTCGGACTTCGCAGTGAACAGATCAGCGAGATATTTCTGGTACGTACTCTTCAGGTGTTCGAGAGATGAATCCCGATCCGGCGTGTAGTTCAGCCTTTCCTCGAAGAACCGAAGGCGCGCCTTGCAATCGTTTATGACCTGGCTCCAGGTCTTGACCCAGATGGTGATCCGCTGCTCCTCGTCCTGAAACAGGATGCCCTTCGCCCGGTCCTTCTGGGAAACCTTGCGGGCCACCACCTGGTCCACGTCGTTTGACACCGCCCAGAAAACCCACTTAGCCGGAACGGATCGGAAGCGCTCATCGTCTGCCACCGCGAATGCATAGCTTTCAATCTGCGCCGCAACCTCGGAGTCAATCTTGACCTTGGGCCGTTTCAGCTCGACGACGAGATGCTCCCGATCCTCGGCGCCGGCGAGTTGGATGTTTCGAGAGAACATGAGATCAACGATGCCCCGCGAGCCGTCTGCGCGCTTGACCGGCGTGTCAATCTCCACCTCCCGGTCCTTGACCTCGATGTGCTTCTTGAGCACTTCGGTCAGTGACTGATCGTCCACGGACAGGTGATATTGCTCTCCGAACATCCAGGAGTTGGCGGCCACGATTCGGTGAAGTTGTGATCGTTCTCGAACCCTGTTCTTGAGGTCCTCATCGAAGACGAGCGTTTCGAGGCCGCGCAAGAATTCGAGCCGGTCGGCGACGAGGCGCGACAAGCTGATGATGGCCGCCAGGGTGGTGCGATCTAGAAGTTCAGCCAGCTCTTTGCGCTTTTCCGCAGGTAGGTCCAGCACTTCATTAACGATTCGTGCCAGATCGGCCGGAGCATGCTCCACGGCTTGGCGGAGCAGGCGGAACTGGAAGCGCTTGGTTTTCTCATCCGAGGTCGAGAAGTCGGGTAGGTAGGTGTTCACGTTAAGGGCAAGGACGTTGAAAACCTCGCGCTCGGCTTTCTCGACGACGTTCGTCGGCTCGCCCCCGTAAGGGTAGATTTCCTCCTTCCGCCATTCCTCGACCAATCCGGCGGCCTTTTCGGCGGCGCGCTTGCGGAAGTGCTCGCGTATAACCCCCTTAGCGGCATTGAGACAGCGAACGGCTGCCGCGTCCATGTTGGCCAGGTCGAGCATGTTGGAGGCGAGAAGCTCTGCGAAATAGTCGGATTTCAGGTAAGCGGTGAACTCGAAGCCCGGCGCATGGATGCCAGGCGACGTCTCGTCGATCGGAAACTCATTGGCATCGCAGAAGAACAGCCGCCGCTGCACCTTGATGCGCCACTCCACGATCTCCAGCGAGACCGGGAGCTTCTTGCCATCCGTTGTCTCAATCTCCGGCAAGTCGTAGGAGGTCGACAACTCCTCGACCGATCGAGGGTCGAGCGCTGTGCCGCTGCAGACGATCCGGACCTTCGGATACTGCCGAAGGTAGAGGGCGAAGATTTGGGCAAGATCATGGACAGCGGTGTCGTTGCGCAGTGAGCGGAACTCGTTCTCGGGCTGCGATACCGTGACGGTGACTCCCCGACCCGCCCCATCGGTGACGGGGGCTGCGGCGCTGATCTCCACGCGACGCAAACGATCCGCGATCATAGAAATGCGGTAGCGCTGAAGGGCACCCGAAGGGTCAGCGGCACGAACGTCCCATTCAACGACGCGGCCAAGAGAGAAGGCGCGGAATCGCCCCCGCCCTTCCTTGCCGTGGAGAATGCGATTTTCTTCGTTGGAGTGGGTGCGCGATTGCTTCCATGACCCACCCAGACGCGAGAACAGATCCTCCGCTTGGGCATAGGGGATTCCGTGCCCGTTGTCCGTGACCTCGATAGCCTCGAGTCCGTCCAAATCGTTGTTAATCAGGGTTACGTCGATACGCGTCGCGTCCGCGTCGACCGCGTTCCAGATCAGCTCGGCGAGCGCTAAGACTGGCTTCCGAGTCTGCGCTATGCGAGCGAGATGATCATCCTGAACCTGTATCTCAAACGCCTTGGCTGTCATGCGGCCCACCTTGCCGAGAGCACCTCGGCCTGTTGCAGGACGGTCTGCACGGCGGCGTCCTGAAGGTCCGGCGGATAGCCGTGTTTTCGTAAAATGCGTTTGACCAGAATCCGCATTCGCGCCCGCGCCGACTCCCGGTGTTGCCAGTCCACGGACGCAGTGCTTCTCAAGCCGTTCAACAGCTCGTGGGCGATGACACGGAGGTGGTCGTTGCCCATGACCTCGACCGCGCTCTCGTTCTGGGCCAGCGCATCGTAGAAAGAGATCTCTTCCTGGCTTAGTCCTTCCTCCGCGCCGCGTCGGTGCGCGGCGCGGATGTCCTTGGCGAGCTCGATCAGCTCCTGAAGAACCTCCGCCGTCGTGATGGCATTCGTGTGGTAGCGCGCGATCGCCGCCTCCAGGCGGTCGGAGAAGGCCCGGCTCTGCACGACGTTGACGCGGCTCCGGGAGTGTATCTCGCCGTTGATGAGCTTGCGCAACGCCTCCAGGGCGAGATTCTTCTTCTCCATCCCCTGAACCTCGGCGAGGAAGTCGTCGGAGAGGATGGAGATGTCCGGCGTCTCCAAGCCGGCGGCCTGGAGAATATCGACGATTTCGGTCGAGACGACGGCGCGGCTGACGATCTGCTGCACGGCGAGGTCACGTTCGGCGGAAGACTTGCCCGCGCCGGGCGTGCTTTTGGCAAGGGCTGCTCGGACGGTTTGAAAGAACCCCACCTCATCGCGGATTTCGTGTGCCTCGTCGCTCGCCGCCGCAAGGGCAAACGCCTTGGAGAGCGCCAGCAGGGCATTGCTGAAGCGGCGATGCGCCCGCTTCTTGCCTTCCTCGGTCGACTCATTGGCCGCTTCGCGCTGCTGCATATCGAGAACCCACTCGATCGCACCGGCAAGTGCCACGAGCCGTTCCTGAGGGGACCCGGTTAGCCCCGTCCGGTAGTCGAAACCGTGGAACATGTCGCTCACGATCTCGTACTTCTCCAGCATCACCGCGACGGCCTCGGCCTCGTCGATACCGGCGTATTCCCGGTCCTCCCGCGAATACTGGCCGAGCGCCGCTTTCAGGTTCTGGGCGATGCCGATGTAGTCCACGATCAGCCCGGCGGGCTTGTCGCGGAACACCCGGTTGACCCGCGCGATCGCCTGCATGAGCCCGTGCCCCCGCATGGGCTTGTCGATATACATCGTGTGCATGCTCGGCGCATCGAAGCCGGTCAGCCACATGTCCCGCACGATCACCAGCTTCAGCGGGTCGTCGGGGTCCTTGGCCCGCTTGGCGAGCAGCTCCCGGCGCGCCTTGCCGCCGATGTGCCGTTGCCATTCTTTCGGGTCCGAGGCCGCACCCGTCATGACGATCTTGATGACGCCGCTCGCGTCGTCGTCACTGTGCCACTCCGGGCGCAGCCCGACGATCTCGGCGTAGAGCGCGACGCAAATCCGGCGGCTCATGCCGACGACCATGGCCTTGCCGTCCATGCCGACGATGCGGTTCTCGAAATGCTCAACGATATCCCCGGCGACCAGGCCAAGGCGCTTCTTCGTTCCGACGACGGCCTCGACGTTTGCCCATTTACGCTTGAGCCTTTCCTGCTCGCCCTCGGCCTCGTCTTCAGTCAACTCGGCGATCTCCTCGTCGAGCTTCGGCTTCTCGTCGTCATCGAGTTCGATACGGGCGACGCGGCTCTCGTAATAGATGGGAACCGTCGCGCCGTCCTCGACGCCCCGGTTGATGTCGTAAACGTCGATGTATTCGCCGAACACGGCTGGCGTGTTCACGTCCTCCTTCTCGACCGGCGTGCCGGTGAATCCGATGAAGGAGGCGTTCGGCAGGGCGTCGCGGAGGTACTTGGCGAAGCCATAGGAAATCGCGCCGGTCTTGCGCTCCACCTTGGCCCGGAAGCCGTACTGGCTGCGATGCGCCTCGTCGGCGATCACGACGACGTTCCGCCGAGCGGTCAGCACCGGATAGTCGGTCTCGCCACGCTCGGGCGAGAACTTCTGGATGGTCGTGAACACCACGCCGCCAGACGGGCGGGTCAGGACCTTTTGCAAATCCTCGCGGCTGTCGGCCTGCTGCGGGGTCTGGCGGAGCAGATCGCGGCACATGGCGAAGGTGCCGAATAGCTGATCGTCGAGGTCGTTGCGGTCGGTGATGACGACGACGGTCGGGTTCTCCATGGCCGGATGCGCGATAATCTGCCCGGCGTAGAAGGCCATGAGCAGGCTCTTGCCGGAGCCCTGGGTGTGCCAGATGACGCCGATGCGGCGATCGCCTTCGGGGCTCGCGGCGGCGATCGTGCTCTCGACCGCATGGCGCACGGCGTGGAACTGGTGATACCCGGCCACGATCTTGACGAGGCCGGAGCCCGTGTCGCCGAAGACGGCGAAATCCGGGATCAGGGTCAGAAACCGGGTCTTCTCGAATACGCCCTCAATGAGGGTGCCGAGTTCCGGCGCACCCTTTGGCGCGACGGCGGATCCGTCCACGGTGCGCCAGGGCATGAACCGTTCGAGGTTGGCGGTCAGCGAGCCGAGGCGCGCGTGGAGCCCGTCCGAGGTCACGAGCGCGGCGTTCGTGCGGAACAGGGACGGGATCTGATCCTTGTAGGTCTGGAGTTGGTTGAAGGCCCCTTCGAGGGTGGCGTTCTCGTCGCCGGGGTTCTTCAGTTCGAGTACGGCCAGGGGAAGGCCGTTGACGAACAGCACCACGTCGGGGCGCCGGTTGTGGCCGTGCTCGATCACCGTGAACTGGTTAACCGCCAGCCAGTCGTTGGCGTCTACGTCGTCGAAATCGATCAGCCGGGCGACATCTCCGCCAATGCTACCGTCCTTACGCGTGACTTCGACCGGTACGCCCTCGATCAGATATCGGTGCAGACGGCGGTTCTCTTCGACGAGCGACGGCGTCTCGGTCTGCTGCACCTTGCGCAGTACCTCCTCCAACGTCTCGACTGGCAGGTGCGGGTTGAGGCGTTCGAGCGCTTCGCGGAGCCGCTTGGTCAGGAACACCGGGTCGTAACTGATGCGCTCGGGCGTGGGGCCGTCCGGAGAAATGTCCGGTCCGTGCAACACCGCGTACCCGAGCCCGGCAAGCCATGATAGAGCGGCGTCTTCGACGTGGCGCTCGGAGAACTTCATCCTGCAGCCTCGCCATCATCGTCGGCATTTGATGCCTCGGACGATGTCTTGACCGCCTGTTCGGACTGCCAGTCCCCGTAGGTGGCGTTCGAACCGCTGACCTTCCAAGAAACCCTGCCGTTGTCCGGCCTTCCGAGAATCACGGCTGACGCAGCACTGGGACTCCGAAATGCAACATCCTCAGCAAAGCGCAGACGACCCTTGTCTCCGGGCACGAGTTTCCCTGACTTGATCAACTGAGCGTGCCGTCTTGAATAGCTGTGGTCAGATGTGCTCGACCAATCCTTCGCAGCATCGGACCCGGCCAGGACAACAAACTCGCCATCGATTTCGCGCGCTTGGGCTTCGAGGCCCTGTTTCTTGCTTGCCAGCCGGAAAAGAGGTGCAACATCGGCTTGTCCGGGCTTTTCGGTAGCGTCTATCGTCGTCCGCGCCGTGGCCTTGTGTAGGCGCATAAAATCGAGACCGAGGACGGGAAGCATCAGCCGAAGCTGATCGACAAAGAACTCCATATCCGATGCATCGGCCTCAGGTAGAGCGACAGGGGGCGGGGCTGTCCCGTTGACGACAGTGGCGGTGCCAGCGGCATTCGCAATGGCAATCAGCCGGGACTCAAGATAGCGTGCGTGCGCCTTGGTGATGTTCTGGTCCTTGCTAGTCACGACGCAGGTGCGTTCCCAGAAGTCTTTCTTCTCATCCTTGTTGTGCTGGACGAGGCGTTTGCGCACATTGTCGCTTTCGCCGATGTAGAGTTGCAGCGTGTCCGGATCCTCGGGATCTGGTCCCGTGAGGAAATAGATGCCAGTTCGGTCGAGCTCCCGACGTTTGAGAAAGGCGGGCAGGCCGCTGCGCGATCCGGCCAACACATGCCCTGTCCAGTTCATGATCTCGGCTGTGATGAGGCCAGTAGCGGTTCCATCCACCAAGAAAAGACGAACGGATCTTCCCAACGGCGAACTCATGCGACTGCCTCCAGCCCCTTCTCGGCCTCGGCAAGGCGGATCTCACCGGACATTAGCTTTGGGAGGAGAAGGTCTCGGGTCCGGGCCAGTGTTCGAGATTCCGCTTTGGCGTGCTCGATCTTCTCGCGGATTGGCGACACAAGATCGGCAAATGAAGCCAGAGCCTCGTCTCCGGGAAACACAATGACCGTATCCGTAACTTCGTTCGGCTTCACGGCTGGATATGCACCGCCATGCCCATCAGCGAGGTTTGCGAGACGCTCGATGTTCTCAACGCTGGTAGCGGCAATGTATACCGAGTCGCGATACATCGCGCTGCGAGGTGAAAGGACCGCGAACCCGGTGCTCACGGTCAACCCATCTCTTGAGATGTAGGCAAATGATCCGTTTCCGGGTCGGGTCGTTCCCATGATCGTGTCACCCGCCTTGGCAATTCTCCGAGCACGGCTTGGCGCGGCTTCCCAATCCAACGAAGTGGTGGCTTCAATGTTGCCCCACTTCGTGCTGGAAAGGTCGACGTACTCGACAGTTGGCGGATGATGCCGTGCGGTCCAGCTTTCGGAATTCGTAACTGCCAGCCTTGCAAGTGTGTCGAACGACCACCCTACCGGCGTGTCCTCGTCGTCGAGAGCATCGGGGAACAGGTCCCAGAGTTCGGGGGCGAGGTAGGGGGCACTGCCTTCCACCTTGGCGCGGGTGGGGCCGAAATCGACGAACCAGTCCTTGAAGATTGCCCGCGCCATCGCCTCCAGCGTCTCGTTCATCCGGCGATTGAGTTCGATTTTGTCGTCTAGGCTTTGGAGAAGCTGTAGAAGCGTGCGCCGAACGGGCGTTAGTGGAGGTGTTGGAAATGCGAGGAAGTCATCGCGGGGGAGACCTAGGTTAGTCGTCCCCGTGGCGTGTGCTTTGCAATATGCTCGGTACTGAGGAGTCCTCAGCATCCAGTAGATGTATGTTTTCGGGGATTCTTCATCCTTGAAGTTCAGCTTCACCGTGTCTTGTGTAAGCCTTCCTTGCGAAATCGTATCTGGGACCCGAGCGACTGCACCAAGTAGATCGGCAGATTGCGTCACGTCCTTCAAAGACACATAGATATCACCTGGCTCTAGAAGCATCCGTTCATCGGAAGGACCGCCATAGGTCTTTAGGTTGTCAGCTCGAAAGCCGCCATTCCGAGCAATAGAGGCCAAACCCAGCAAGACGGGGCCATCTTGTCCCAGCAAGGCGCTCTTGTAGGTATTCCCTCTTTGCAAGCCGACATAGTCACCGAGAGGCTTGGCCGATTGGAGGTCATCCATTGGCGCTGATCTCGTCAAGCTTTGTCTGGATGAGGGCGCTTAGCTCCTCAGCTTCCGCGAACTGCTCCGCCAGCGTCTCCTTCAACTCCGTGAACCGCTCCTCGAACGGTACCTCGTCGACCTCTACCTCCCCCGCGCCGACGTAGCGGCCCGGCGTAAGGACGTGGTTGTGCCCCAAGACCTCCTCCAGCGTCGCGGCCTTGCAGAAGCCCGGTTCGTCCTCATAGGCATCCGCGTCGGGCTCCCCGCGCCAGGCGTGGTAGGTCCCGGAGATTCTGGCGATGTCCTCGTCGGAGAACTCCTTGCGGGTCCGATCGACCATGTGTCCGAGCTTGCGCGCGTCGATGAACAGGACCTCGCCGCGCCGATCGCGCCAGCCGTTGCCGGGGTTCTTGTTGCGGGCGAGGAACCAGAGGCAGGCGGGAATCTGCGTCGAGTAAAAGAGCTGGCCGGGCAGGGCGATCATGCAATCCACGGCGGCGCCCTCGACCATGTTGCGGCGGATGTCTCCCTCGCCGGACTGTGCCGACGACATGGAGCCGTTGGCAAGCACCACGCCCGCCGCGCCGTTCGGAGCGAGGTGATGGTGGATGTGCTGGAGCCAGGCGTAGTTGGCGTTGCCCACCGGCGGCACACCGAACTTCCAGCGAGCGTCCTCGCGCAGCCGGTCGCCGCCCCAATCGGAGATGTTGAACGGCGGATTGGCGAGAATGAAGCCGGCCTTGAGGTCCGGCAGCTCGTCCTTGTGGAAGCTGCCCTCGTTGTTCCAGCGGATGTCGGCGTCGATGCCGCGCACCGCAAGGTTCATCTTGGCGAGCCGCCAGGTCGTGTAGTTGCTCTCCTGCCCGTAGATAGCGATGTCGCCGATGCGACCGCCGTGCTCCGCGACGAACTTCTCGGACTGGACGAACATGCCGCCGGACCCGCAGCACGGGTCATAGACGCGGCCCTTGTAGGGCTCCAGCATCTCGACCAGCAGCCGGACGACAGAGCGCGGCGTGTAGAACTCCCCGCCGCGCTTGCCCTCGGCCCCGGCAAAGCCGCCAAGAAAATACTCATAGACCCGTCCGAGGATGTCTCTGGAGCGATCAGCCTCCTCGGCCATACCGATGCCGCTCACGAGGTCGATCAGCTCGCCGAGCATGACCTTGTTGAGCGCCGGGCGGGCGTAGTCCTTGGGCAGGACACCTTTGAGCGAGGCATTGCTAGCCTCGATCGCCAGCATGGCGTCGTCGATGTCCTTACCGATCGAGGGCTGCTTCGCCCTGGCCTGTAGACGTGACCACCGGGCCGCCTTCGGGACCCAGAAGACGTTTTCGGCGAGGTACTCCTCCGGATCCTCCGCGTCGGCCAACTGCTCCTTGAGCAGCTCGGCCCGCTTCGCCTCGAAAGCGTCCGAGATGTACTTGAGGAAGATCAGGCCGAGCGCGACGTGCTTGTAGTCGGAGGGCTCCATGTTGCCGCGCAGCTTGTCCGCCGCCGCCCAGAGCTGCGCCTCGAAACCGAGGTTGGCACCACTGTTGTTTGCCTGTTTCGCCATCCGTCACCACCCGTTTCCTGCAATGAGGGATCCGCATTGCCCGCCGGCTATTCCTACTCCTCGACCGGCTTCGCCGAGATGACGGGCCGGCCGTGCTTGTCTTGCGACCGCATGCGCGGCGCACGACGCGCGCGCGGATGCGTTTTCGAGCGGTTTGCCGGCAGGTTCGTCATCGGGACCTCAGGACAGCCCGTCATTGTCGAGTTCCCGTTTCTCATAGACGGTCGCGCTTTGCCAGCCATCCCAGATATAGCAGAGATGCCGCTCTTGCCGGGCGTTCGAGAGAAGGGGCGGTGGAGCTGCCGGACCGGGACAAGGCCGCCGCGGCGGCGCGGCTGAACCTGGTGCACGTGCGGGAGGAGGCGCAGCCGGAGGGGACCGAGCGGCTGGAGTGGTTCCTGCTCACAACGCTGGCGGTGCAGTCCCGGCAGGACGCGGAGCGGGTGCTGGAATGGTACCGGCTGCGGTGGCGCATCGAGGACTGGCACGGGGTGTTGACGACGGACTGCAAGGTGGAGTACATGGCGCATCGGACGGGGGAGTGGATCGAACGGGCGGTGACGATCAAGGCGGTGATCGCGTGGCGGCTGATGGCGATGACGCTGCTGGGCCGCGACACGCCGGAACTGCCGGCCGAGACGCTGTTTTCCGACATCGAGATCGCCGTCCTGGAGGGCTTTGCGAAGGATCGCAAGCTGCCGCCGCCGGACAACATCGGGCGGGCAGTGCTGACGACGACCATGCTGGGCGGGTATCTGGGCTTCAAGCGCAAGCGCTGCGCGGGCCCGGCCACCAAGTGCGCTGGGAAGGCTACACCCGGCTGGCCACCATCGTGCAAGCCTGCGAACGGAGTCTCCGTTTCGACCAAGACAGCAAACTCCATCTGAGGCTGCGTAAGAACAAGACTTGTGGGTAAACGGCAGGCCGCACCGGGGACCGCGCAAGAGCGTCTGCAAGCGTTGCCAGAACCTTCGCTACCGCGCGGGGCTGTCTCCCACCCAGATCGAGTTCGACCGCATGGGCGCGGCGCGGCACAGCCGCGAATACCGCCAGCGCTGGCAGCGCGGCTCCGGGTGGCGTGGATGGTCAGTGGGCGGACCCGCCCGGGCCCCATTCCGCGGCGCGGTCCCGCCGCAGGGCCGCGGCCAGGTCCCGGTCGTGCGCGGCGCCGTCCTCGTGGAGGCCCCGGTCGATGTGCTCGACCTTCCGGCCGAGGTCTCCCAGGCCGGCCTTGCGGACCGCCCAGTGGATCGCGGCGAACACGCTGGCCAGGGCCGTCGCCGCCGGGGCGGCGATCGCCCAGCCGTGCTCGCCAAGGACGAGGCCCCAGTAGCCGGCCAGGTAGTCCAACCGGTCCAGCAGCAGGATGGCCGAGACGCCCGCGATCACGAGCGTCAGGCCGGTCGCCACCTGCCAGGGAACCACGGGCCTAGCCCCCCGACGACACCGCCCGGTCCTCGGCGTAGTAGGTGATGGTCAGGCCGATCGGGTTGGTCGTCAGATCGTAGGGGTCGACGTCGCGGAAGACGAACTGCATGTTCGTCGTCCAGCGCTCGCGGGCGACCTCCCGCGCGTTCAGCCGGCGCACGACGTCGTAGTCGGCGGTCGCCTCGTGGGGCTCCTCGTCGGTCACGACGATCTCGAAGTGCTTCTCGACCTCCGGGCGCGCCAGGATGCGCAGCACGAGATTCTCCACGGCGCGTTCCTCGCGGATCACTCCCGCCGAGAATTCCGCGATCTCCTGCTGGTGCGCTTCCGCGGACGCGGCGGCCAGGCTGCGCTCCAGGAACGCCAGCGAATGCGGCCAGCGCTCCCCGACCGTCGCGAACCGCCGCGAGTAGTGGTCGGTGACGAACTGGCGCAGGGCTGCCTGGCCGTGCATCACTCCGGGACGCTGGCGGAATTCGAGCGGGCGGCCCGCGAGGCGGAGCAGGCAGCGAGCCGGGAAGAGGCGGCGAACACGCTGCACACCGACGCGATCGAGCTGGCCGGCGCCGTGCGTTGGGTGACCCATCGCGTGCGCCTCGTGCAACTCGTCCTGACGCTGCTGCGCACGCTCCACCCGGACCGGTTCGGCTCGCTGGAGCCGAGCCCTCGGCGCACCGGGGGCGGCCGGCGGGCGACAAGGCTACCGGGACCGGAGCTGCTCGGCGAGGCGGTCAATGCGCCGACCCACCGGCGTATAGGACACGGCCACGGAAAAGATGAACGCGCCGACCGCCGTGAGCGCGGCCTCGGTGTAGGCTCCTGGATAGTGCGACCCGTGGATCACGGCGTCCGCGCAAAACGTGCAGGTCGCAAGGAGGCCGGAGGATGTCCACCGATTGGCGAGGGACCGGGCATACCGTGTGAGGGTGACGCCCAGTATAGGTACGACGGCGAGCAAGCCTGTCTGGCTGGCAATACCGAGATGCCCGAGCGTGAGCCCCGCGAGGGATCCCTGCCCCATCAGTAGCATGCAGACGCCCGCCACTTCCACGGCTTTGTGGGCGCACATCACGAGACGAAACTGGTGGGGTCCGTGCATGGTTTGATGGCTCCAACGGGTTAAAGGCTAACCCGGGCTGATAGAAAGTACATCATCGGGCCAGCGGCTGAGTTAGCCGCACTCGCAGTTCCTGGCAGATCGACCGAGCGACGCTCATGATCCCTCTAATCCCAAGGCTGGCGTTCGGCCAGTTTCCCATAATGGGGCTCGTTGGCGGCGATCATCGTGATTATCGGGCTCGCCCTCGGCGCGACGGTGACGGTATTCACCAGCTTGGCTCCTACCGACGACAAGCCCGCGAGCGCTCGAATCCCGCGGTCGACGCGGCTTTCGAGAAGGGCGTGAACCGTCCGCGGCGAGTGGTCGAGAATCGCGATAACGAAGTGGTCCGGACCGGCGAGCCGGACGAGCGGGACCTCCCCAGTCCCCTCTAGGCGACCTTGGCCGCGACTTACGACGACCAGCCGCCGAAGCAATGCAATGGCTGACGTCAAGCAACCTCAGGGCCGGGGGCAGCTGGGTCGACCCTCTCGCCGATGAGGCTGGGGGAGAGCAGTTCGAGCCGCTGGACCGAGTGCTTGAACCCAAAGCGCCCGCCTGGGCCTCCATACTTTAGAACCGCACTCCCATTGCTCAATATCTCGAAACGTTCAAGGACGTCTTGCGCGTGCTTCCTAGCCGTAGAACCAGACGTTTCTTCTTGAACTTGCTGCTGGTACCTTCGCAACAGCGGAGAGTCAATCGTTTCCTCGTCATCGCCCGAAACCTCCCGGGCGGCGAGAACGATCAGTGATTCAAACACGCAACCGGCGGTTTCCTGCTGGATCTCGCGCAGCCCTGGACTGCGACTAAAGATCCGGTCCACGACTTCGGCGTCGGTGGCCTTGCCGCGTAGAAACTCGTAGTAGAGATCTGGATCGACTGTCCGGACAATTAGACCGGCGGCGGCGGTGATCGCAAATGATCTCTGGTCGCTGCGCAGCGACGCGAAAACGAGTCCGAGGTGATGGATGGCCTTGGCAACCCGCCGAAGGCTGAGGTCGGGGGAATCGAAGAAGCGTTTCAGCCAATCTCGAACTACTTCCTCTTCTTCACGCTTGGCGTTCTGGTCCTTCGTACGCTCAAAGTAATCCGAGATCTGCACCGCATCCAAAGCTCGGTCTATGAACGTTGCTCGATCCGGGTCGGGGAGTCGGAAGTCCACGTCGATAAAGCGGCGAAGGTAGCCTACTGCGTCAAATCCAACGCCATAGAGAGTCTTGATCGAATGTGCGAGCTCGGCTCGATTCAACGCGAGCACGAAGACTACGCCGTCCACGGCAAAGAGATGTTTCGCGGCCTCGAGCAACCCGATAGCGTACGAGGGACGGCATCGGTCCAGCTCGTCGATGACTATGACTAAGGGACGACGTTTGTTCGATTCGGCTAATGCCTTCGCCATGTCCTGCAACGAAGCCCTGAAATGGTTGAGCGCCTTTCGCACTTCTTGGTACTCAGACATTCCGTCCCGCGCCTCGAGGAGCGCCTTTATATCCACGACGCCCGACGTCACAAGGCTAACTACGCCGGGAAGGCTCGCCCGGACGACTTCCTTGGCCAGTTCCTTCGTGAGTTCAATTTTCTCTCCCAGCTTCGGGCTCTTGGAGTCGTGAAGGTTCTCTGTCACTTCGGTGGAGAGAGCGACAAAGGGATCTACAGAGAAGTCCGTTTCCCAAGCGTTAAACTCGACGACCGAAAATCCTTCGTTGCGTAGGTGCCGCGCCCACAGTCTGAGAAACGTGGTCTTGCCTGTTCCCCACGCAGCATCGACCGCGATGACGCATGGACCCTCGATCGACCCGACGAGGTGGGTCAGGATCTCCGCCGGCTCCTTCCGTTCCAGAAGGTCGTTCCTGAACGGATCCTCCTCAGGTACCTCGATCTCTCGGGGTTGAATCCGAAATCCCATACAGACCCATTCTCTCGTTTCTTGAACATCAGCCACGCAATCGCGTTTGGCGAGCCCAGTGGTGGTGCTGCCGCACCTACTGCACATCTAGCTGTCCACTATCTCGTAGCCATCTCAGTTCGCAGACCCCGGCGGCCCGCAACTCGCGCAAGTGGCGCCCTAGGGCGCTACGGCTGCGGCCGAGTTGCCGCGCCAACTCGGCGCGGTCGAAATCCAGCCGCCCGGGCGCTTGAGCCGGAATTCAGGCTTCATGAGGCACCCCGGTCCTCAGCGGCCTGTTGCGCCCGGGTCTGTGCCTTGCGCAGCGATTCGCCGCAGAGCTCAAACACATGGGTGCCGTGCAGCAGGCGGTCGATCAGCCAGTCGTCGACGATCAAGGCGCCAGGAGCCGCCCCAGGCTGTTGTCCGCGCGCGCGGCGCGTAGTTCGCTATCGTGCCGGGCGGTCCGCCGCCGGGAAGGGCGGCTGGGGGGCGTGGTGAAGTCAGCGCGCCGAGCCGCCCGGGCCCCATTCCGCCGCGCGGTCCCGCTGCAGGGCCGCGGCCAGGTCCCGATCGTGCGCGGCGCCGCCCTCGTGGAGACCCCGGTCAATGTGCTCCACCTTGCGGCCGAGGTCGCCCAGGCCCGCCTTGCGGGCGGCCCAGTGGGTCGCGGCGAAGACGCTGGCCAGGGCCGTGGCCGCCGGGGCGGCGATGACCCATCCGTGCTCGCCCAGGACGAGGCCCCAGTAGTCGGCCAGGTAGTCCAGCCGGTCCAGCAGCAGGATCGCCGAAACGCCGCCGATCACCAGCGTCAGGCCGGTCGCCACCTGCCAGGGAACCACGGGCCTAGCCCCCCGACGACACCGCCCGGTCCTCGGCGTAGTAGGTGATGGTCAGCCCGATCGGGTTGGTCGTCAGATCGTAGGGGTCGACGTCGCGGAAGACGAACTGCATGTTCGTCGTCCAGCGCTCGCGGGCGACCTCCCGCGCGTTCAGCCGGCGCACGATGTCGTAGTCGGCGGTCGCCTCGTGGGGCTCCTCCGGGCGCGCCAGGATGCGCAGCACGAGATTCTCCACGGCGCGCTCCTCGCGGATCACTCCGGCCGAGAATTCCGCGATCTCCTGCTGATTGGCTTCCGCGGAGGCGGCGGCCAGGCTGCGCTCCAGGAACGCCAGCGAATGCGGCCAGCGCTCCCCGACCGTCGCGAACCGCCGCGAGTAGTGGTCGGTGACAAACTGGCGCAGGAAGTACTTGGTGGACGGGTGCAGGGGGTCGTTCTGCCAGGTCAGCGCCGCGTAGTCGAGCGCCTCGGCGCGGCCGATCTCGTCGACGCGCACGAACACCGGCTGCAGGGTCCGGCTGGCTGACCGGCACCAGCCGGTCGACAGCGCGAGGAGCAGGACCAGCAGCCCTCCCGTGACTACCCGGAGGTAGCTGGCGTTGCGGCGTTCGGATTCCCAGATCTCCGCGAAGTCGCCCGCCGGGTCGGTGCCGCGCCTGGGTTCGCTCACGCCGCATAGCATAGCGCGGGCCCGGCGCCGGGCGATCAAGGGGCAGTCCCTGGCGCGGCGAGATCGCCGCTGGAGGCCATCGGCCGGGCCTGCACGCCGGCCTCGCGATCGGCCTGCCCGGGCAGCACGGCGGCGGCGTCCCGCCGGCACAGCGCCACCTGGCGGTGCATGTCGGCGCGGTAGGCACGCGCGGCCTCGAAAGCGGCGCGGGCGAACTGGCGCTCGTGGCGCTCGCCCAGCGCGGCCGCCTGCAGAGAGTGCTTGCGCTCGAGGGCCTCGGTCCACTCGGGGCCCGTCGCGGGATCGCCCTTCAGCACGGACTTGACCGTCCGGATCCCGCCGCCCCCGGCCGAGCGCAGGCGCAGCCACCACCAGAGCCTGCGCAGGCGCAGAGGGACTCTCGAGGGCGCGGCCTCCAGGGTGGCCTGGAGCTGGCTCTCCCGGTGCTTCTGCCGGGCCAGCACGCGCCGCCATTGGCGGCTGTGCTCGGTCTCGATCGCGGCGAACGATGTTTCGAGGCGCAGCAGCAGGGCTTCCCAGCTAGCGTCTTCCCGCGCCCTCCACAGGCCGTCCGCCGTCTCGTCGACGTCGTCCTGGCCCTCTGGCTTGAGCGGCCACTGGCAGCGCAGGATGCCGGAAGCCTCCAGCGCGCGCCGGCGGCGTTTCGCGCGGGCCTCCGTCAACGGGAGGCCTCCGCAAGCGCTCGCTCGGACGGGCCAGGCACGGCAGTGCCGATCGTAGCACCGGGACTCTGGATCCCCGCGACGCCGGCGGGCGGTTCGCGGGCCCTCTTCCGCGGCTGCGGCGCGCCGCGGGCTTGTGGCCGGAACCGTTCCGGGCTAGCCTCGAATGCATGGCACGCACCATCAACCAATCGTTCCTGCTGGGGAATCTCGGCGGGGACGCCGAATTCCGCACACTGGCCAGCGGCGAGGAGGTGGCCACGCTCCGGCTCGCCACCTCCCGCAGCTACCGCCGCACCGACGGGGAGTGGGCTGACGAAACCGAATGGCACGACGTCGTCGTGTGGAAGGCAGACCGGCTCAGGGATCACAGGGACCGTCTCCGGAAAGGGGACCCGCTCCATGTGGCCGGGCGGCTCCGCACCCGGAGCTGGGAGGACCGCGAAGGGCACAAGCGCCAGCGCACCGAGGTGGCCTGCTTCGCCGGCGACGTCATCCTGCTGGCACCGGCGCAGGCCGGGGCCGGGGCGGACCCCGGGGAGGGGGCCGCTCGGGAAGCGGGTTCCCCGTCTCCGGGGGGCAGCGATGACAATATTCCGTTCTAGGGAGCCCGGCGAGTCGTGCGCCCGGGAAACGGGTTCCCGATGACATACTTCCGCCATTCCCGGCCCGATCCTGGCCTGGTCGCGAGCGCGCTGGTGCTCGTTGCCGTCTGCATCGTCATGGCGGGGCTCCTGGCGTATGCCGGCTCCGCCACGGCGGCGGCCTGCAACGCCGCCTGCGCCTGCGGGGAGGCACCCCGGTGAGGGACATGGAGGTGCGCATCGGCGGGGAGCGCATGGTCCAGCTTCGGGGCGGGAGCCTCGTTCGCGCGGATCTGGAGATCAGCGCCGCCGCCGAGCACTACCGTCGCGCCTCCGAATTCCTGGCAACGCAGGCCGAGCGGGGCCAGGCTCCGTGGATGGTCGAGCGCGTCGGCAGCTACGCCCTCCCGGAGGGCATCACCGCGCGGCCCTGGAGCGGGGCCAACGCGATTTGGCTGGGGGCGGCGGCCGACCGGCGCGGCTACTCCGACCCCCGCTGGGGAACCGCGGAGGAAATCGCCCGGGAGGGCGGTCGGGTGCGTGCCGGCGAACGCGAGACCACCGCGCTCCACTGGCGCTTCGGCGGCCAGGACCCCAGAACAGGCGACAGCTGGGAGACGCGAGTCTTCCGCACCCCCGTCTACAACGCCGAGCAGTGCGAGGGCCTTCCGTGCCTTGACCACGCCGGCACCGTCTGGAGCCACCACCCTTCAGTTGGGAAGATCCTGGCCGTCCCCGGGATCGATGTCTCGGCCTCGGGCAGCGCGCGCTACGACCTCGGGCGGGACCGTATCGAGCTACCCGATCCAGAGCGGTTCGCCAGCCGGCAGGCCTACTACCGGACCGCCATCCACGAGGTCGGGCACTGGACCGGCCATCCTTCCCGGCTGAACCGGCCCACCCTGGCGGGCGGGCTGGCGGAAGGCCTCGGCTCGCGCGAGTACGCCCGCGAGGAGCTGCGGGCCGAGATCCACTCCTACCTGACGGGGTGCCGGCTGGGCCTGGGCCACGACCCCTCCCGGCACGCCGGCTTCGCCGCCGAGTGGGCCAAGGCGCTCCGGGAGGATCCCCGCGAGATCTACCAGGCCGCCTACGGCGCCGAGCGGATCTCGCGCTACGTCACCGCGAGGATGCCCGAAATGGAGCCAGCCAGGCGGGAGGCCTCGGCCGGCCGGGACGCCGGGCCGGCCCTTCCGGTTCCGGAGCGCGAGGCGGGCCGGGGTCGCTGATATGCTGAACGCGATGCCGACCGGATACGAGCACCTTTCCGAGGATGAGCTCTGGGACTCGCTGTCCTGCCACGAACTCGACTCCGACGGGATCGCGCGGACGCCGGAGTTGCTTGCGTCCTTCCCGACGTTCACCGAGAAGGACGCCGAGGAATGGGGCGCCATGGAGGACCCCGCCGCCGAGGCGGCGTTCGAGAGCCTCGTCCGGGGGCGGGCCGGCAAGGACTCGGCGGCCTGACCGCGACATCCGGGAGTGCCGCGCGGCGCGCTCTTTCCCTGCGGCGCAGCTGCAGCCCCTTGTGGGCGGCGGGGCCGTGGCGTAGCGTTGGGGGATGCAAACCAGGCGCTCCGCCGTCTACCGCCTCCTCGAACCGGCGGGCGCGATCGCGCTGGAGCGCTAGCAAGTGCCAGCCGGCTTCGGGACCCACCCGCTGACCCCGCTGCCGCCCGTTGCGGTCGGGGCGATCCTGCTGGCGGAAGGCTATGCCAGCCTCGCGGCCGAAATCCTCGCTCTGCGGAGGATGGTGCCGTGGGCCGGCAGCGCCGTCTCTGTCACCGCCGTGCTGCTGGCGGTCTACCTGGCGGCGCTGGCCGGCGGCTACCGGCGGGGCGGGCGGCTCGCGCGTTGCGCGGATCCCCGTCCGGGCCTCGCCATCCGGCTGGCCGCCGCGGCGGCCTGGGCGGCCTTCTGGCTGAGCGGCGCGGGCACGCTGCTGGCCTTCGGCCTGCCAGTCCCCGCGATGGCGCAGGTCGCGGTCTACTGCGTGCTCGGCATCGCCCCGATCGGGTGGCTGCTCGCGGAGTGCGTGCTCTTCGCGCTGGCCTGCTCGGCGCGGGGCGACGCGGCCCGCGCGGCTGGCGGCGTCTTCGCGCTGTCCACCTTCGGCAACGTGGCCGGGGCGCTGCTGACGACATTCGTGCTGCTGCGTTTCCTGGGCACCGCGGCCGCGACCATCGCCCTGGTCGTCGCGCTGTGCCTGGCCGCCCTCGCGGCGCACCGGCGTAGCTTTCCCGCCCTGGCGCTGCTCGCCGCGGCCCTGTTTCCCGCCCTCGACCTGTGGATCGAGGCGACCGAGTACGTCGAGCGCAACGCTTATGCCGACTACCGCATCGTCGAGATGGACGGCGGGGGCCGCATGCTGGACGTCTCCGGTCAGGCCGCATCGCGGCACGACGCCGGGGACAGGGGGTGGGCCTATGCCGAGCGCGTCGAGAAGACTCTCTGCGAGGCCGGCGAGACGCGCGTGCTCGTCCTTGGCGCGGCGGGCATGACCCTGGGCCGGGGCGCTCCCTGCGCCCTGGATGTCGCGTTCGTGGACATCGATCCGGCCCAGGAGCGGATCGCCGGGATCTTCCTGCAGGCGGCGCCGTCAACTTCCGGCACGTTCTCCGCGGCCGACGCGCGCGCCTTCCTCCGCAGCGACCCCGGGGGCTGGCCGGCGATCGTCGTAGACACGTACTCCAATCCGCGGACCTTGCCCCAGCACCTGCTCACCGTCGAGTTCTACCGGCTGGCGCGCGCGCGGCTCGCTGCGGGCGGCTCGCTGTACGTGAACCATCTCGCGTGGCCCGATGACGAGCTGTTCCGGACGCGGGCGGAGCGGACGCTGCGGTCCGTTTTCGCCGACTGCTCGACGTGGCCCGTCGGAATCGAGGAGGGGCGCGGCTGGCACGCCGCCAGCGAGGAGGCTGGCAATGTGCTCTTCCGGTGCCGGAAGAGCGCACACGACGGCGACCGGGCGATCTATTCCGACGCGGTCCCGCGAGCTGACCTGGACCGCTCCCTGCGATGACGGACGAATGGGAGTCCCGCACCCATCGCTTCGCCATCAGCGGGCACATCGCGCAGAACTCGGCGTGGCATCTCAGCCACCGCATCCGTGCCGCATTGTTCCAAGGGGGTACAGGGTTCGCCGGTCCGGTGGAAGTGGACGAAACCCACATCGGCGGGAAGCGCAAGAACATGCCGAACTCGGTTCGCAAGGAACTCACGGGCCGCGGGCCGGTGGGCAAGACGGCAGTTGTGGGTGCGAAAGACCGCGAGACGAACCAAGTGGCAGCCAAGGCGGTGCAATCCACAGACAAGGAAACACTGCTGGGTGGAGTGGCTACGGAATAGTGGACGGGTAGGGGTGCGGTAGGGAGTTGTTGCACGATTGCATTTGGGCGCGAGTTGGACCGCTTGCTGGCCCGTCGTTCATGACATCACTGCGTCGGAGTTCGGCTTGCTAAGCGCAGCCATCCGGTTGAGGATGTGGCACCCAATCGCGGCCTCTCTCCCTTGCGCCTTGCTGTTCCTTGCCTTCAGCTGTCCGCCGAGCACGGACTTGTATCGGAAAAACCCGTTCTCGACCCGTGCCTGCCGATGATAGCCAGACTCCTTCTGCCACTCCCGTCATCCCAACGTGCGAATCCTCTCAAGCGCCGCTTCTCGCTGCGTCCACGGACCGTCCGTCGGACCCGACGACACTGCCGAGCGACGCGGCGGGATCACGATCATGACATCCTCTGTTCCGGCCGCGCCGATCCGATCGTAGCCGGACCGGTGGTCGTAGGCCCCGTCGGCCGTGAACCGCCGGATGGGATTCTCGATCTGGCCGAGCAGATCCGGCAAGGTTGAGGCGTCGTCCACGCTGCCCGGCGTGAGTGCGGCCGCCACAATGAATCCCTCCTCGTCCACCCCGATGTGCAGCTTCCTCCAGGCCCGGCGTCGCTTCGATGCCTTGTGCTTGTGGATGTTCCATTCGCCAGAACCCAGGATCTTGAGCCCCGTGGAATCGACGATCAGGTCGATCGGGCCGTCGTGGGCGCGAGTCAGCGGCTGCACCTCGACGATTTGGTTCCGGCGGGAGCGAGTGGTGTGGTCAGGGGCCTTGAGGTCGCGGCCCATCCAGCTGAGCAGCGAGTCGAGGAAACCTTCGGTCTGGCGAAGCGGGAGGTGGAAGACGAGCCGCAGTGTCAGCGCGGTCAGGATGGCGAGGTCCGCGTACCGCCGCTGGCCGCCGCGGAGACCATTCTTCGGTGGTGTCCACGCAGCGATCGCCTCCGCGCTCAGCCAGATCGTGACGTCGCCGCGGCTCCTGAGGGCACGCTCGTACTCGCGCGAGTTCCGAATTCTGTACTTGGTCTTGTACTTGCGGTTGACTCGGCTCAACTTCTGTGCGGCCATGACATCGCCCCCTCGATCTCCATGATGGACTGATGCCCTCGGGCCGGAGTATTAGTGTTGGAGCCGGTGCCGATTCATGCACCAACGCCCCGCCGCATCCCTGCCTGACAGCTCAAGGGCCGGGCACAATGGGCGCCAGGTTGGTCAGTTGCGTCCCTTTTCCCACCAGCCGAGCGATAGCAATGCAGCAAGTACATCGACAGCTGCTCCTTGGACTTCAGCAGCACGAAGCGCATGATTGCCCGCCGGCACTGTTCGGTGCAAGCCGTGACAGCGATTCAAGTCCTGGATGCGTAACACCCAGTCAATATCTTGGGCCCATACTGGACAATGCACTAGCCATAGGGGTAGACTGGTTCGTATCAGGGACTCCGTCGAACCGTTGGCTTAGCCCTTTAACGAGTGTACCTGCTGGCGGCCGGTGTCTTGATTGGTTGGGTGCGACCGTGTCAGGGGTAGGTCGCCTTGCGTTTGTTGCAGTTGATGCGCCAGTGCGGAGCGTGTCGCGCTGGGGATACGGTACGGAGACCGAATGTCACTGATGAAAGGCCAAATTGCAGGACTTCGGCACAGAGCGACTTCCCAGAATTGCCATCCATCCCTTTTCGCGACGGTGCTCCTGGAGAGCCGGCTCTGCAAAAGAGAATGCGTCGCGTCTGAGCGATCGCGCTCTCCCTACGAGGTAACGCCCTTGAATCGCGTACATCTGACCCCTACATACACGCGCAATCTCTTGCGCTTACGCCTCCGGAGGAAACCATGACCCCGAATAGCCGCTTTTCGGAATTCCTGCGCGATATTGAGCCGAGCGCCACGACGAAGTCGAATTCGGTCAGTGCACATTCTAGCGTGAGAGACGCCCTCTTTGGAGATGACGAATTCGGTTCTCACGCCGACCGGATCCTTCTCGGAGGCTCATACAAACGTAACACAGCGATTCGCCCGCGCCAGAAGAACGGTTCCCTTGACCGACCAGATGTAGACCTCTACGCCGTTGTCGACGTGCCGCTCCATGAGACCACGCCGTCCGACGAAGTCGAAGCGTTGTACGCCGCGTTGAACCGCGCGCGCGAGACTCTGGGTATCACGAAACTGAAGCGTAACCGTGTGTCGCTTTCGGTTTCAATGAATAAGGCCGACTTGGACGTCTCCGTCTTGATCCGCCTCTTGATCGAGAGGAATAAGGCCGACTTGGAATGGGATGGCCTCTATCGGATCGGCAACCGTGAGACCGGTGAGTGGTACAGAACTGATCCGGAAGCCCATACCTCTTGGTCGTCTGAGCAGAACACCCGTTTCTCCGGTCGTTTCAAGCCGATGACGAAGCTTGTGAAATGGGCTCGACGAGAAAACCCCACGCGATACAAACATCCCAAGAGCTTTGCGATTGAGGGCTTTCTGGCTGCCAATCTCGACGAGACCGAAACACACTATGGGAAGCTGTTTCACAGCTACTCCGCAGCGTTTGTCGACGCCTATGTCTCCAATCGTCTGGCGGGCACTTGCCCATGGATCGAAGATCCGGCAGTTCCAGGCCAGAACATCCTCGCACGTGTTGGCGGGGACGACTTCTGCGCGTATTACGACAAGATCGAAGAACATCGAGACGACGCTGCTCTGGCCCTTGATGAGGAGGATCAGGACCGAGCAACGACATATTGGCGTCGCATTTTCGGACCTCGCTTCCCGGCACCCAAATCGGCTAACGCTTCGATGTTGAAGCCAGCCACCACGATGTCCCCGCTCACTTTCGGGAGCACCCGGGCTGCGCCGTCCAAGCGCCCGGCAAAGTTTGCCTGATGATATGGTGGATCGTCGATTCGAAGCGCCTTTCCGATGAACGCCACGCAATTGCGTCCATCGACGAGGATTGGTTCGAGAATCCCACTTGGTCCCTGGATGCTGACGGTCGACTCAGGTTGATCTTTGATATTGCGTTGCCGCACCGTCGGTTCCGGCTCGCAATGACATATCACAACACCTTCCCGGCATCGCCGCCTAGCGTATGTCCCGTCAAGGACAGCGAACGAATCTCGTCCCATCAATACGGACCCGGCGGGGAACTCTGCCTCTCAATTCGAAGCGACAATTGGAGCCCAGACGTTACGGGCGCGGAGATGGTACGTAGTGCCCACACGCTTCTAAGCCTTGAAACGCCGGATGAAGAAGGAGAAGTCTTGCCGGCCCCTTCCGCCCACGACGTTCCCCGCGAACTGTTGCTTCGGCGCGCGTTCGCACGGTTCTACGTCGACCCCGTGTCACGTCTCGCACTCTCGGGTGACGACCTTGACGGGACCCCAATCGAGGTCGGCCTCGACTATCGTCTCCCGTGCTGGATCGCTCATCTCCTCAGCATCAGGCCCCGTTCGTGTGATGATTCACCGATTCCGGTCGGGACACCGCCCTCCCTACGCGACGTGCACCTAGTCTGTCCGGGCTATCTCCATGTCGTCGACTCCCCGGCGGCCACCGTCAAGGCAATCAAGACGGTTGATCGACTACGTGCCATAGTGGGCGAGCGTTTCAAGCTGTCGAAGCAGAATATGTGGGCATGCGTGGTCCGCACGTCAGACCAGTCGATCCTGCTCGTAGAGCATTTTGTCGGCTCATTTTGTCGGCTCCGAAGAAGTTCTCGTTTTTGAGACTGTCGAAGGGCCGCTCGAGCCTATGAGGTCGGGACTCGATGGTTCGCTACTGGCCAAGAAAAGGGTCGGCATTGTGGGTCTCGGCTCCCTAGGCTCGAAAATCGCCACATCGTTGGCGAGAGCCGGCATCGGCCGGTTCGAGCTTGTCGACGGCGACATTCTTCATCTTGGGAACCTTGAGCGCCACGACGCTGATTGGCGAGACGTCGGTCGGCACAAATCCGAACTTATGGCCCATCGGTTGCGCCTCATCCATCCCCGCGTCAAGGCCCATCCCTGGCGGACTGCCCTCGGCGCGCAGGTCTCGTCCCAGGAGGCCGGCAGCGTGCGTTCTGCTCTTGCCGCATGCGATCTCCTCGTCGATGCAACCGCTGATTCCGATGTCCTCAACGATCTCGCCTTCATCGCGATGCAGAACAACCGCACACTCGTGTGGGGTGCAGTTTATGCAGGTGCTCTCGGCGGAGAGATTGCACGGTCTCGACCTGGGAAGGACCCCTCGCCCCATGCCATCCGTCAAGCCATGACGCAATTTTACGAGACTGCGGATGAACCACCTCCGCTCGCCGCCGGGCGCGGTTATGACGGGTCTATCGGCCAGGACGAACCGCTGATCGCGACGGATGCGGACACCTCCGTTTTTGCGGCCCATATGGCCGCGTTCGCTATTGATGCCCTCATCGGCGAAGAACCATCGATCTATCCGGCCCCGGCCTACTTCATTGGCTTGAAGAGGGGTTGGCTCTTCGTGGACCCATTCGACACACGGCCGTTGCAGGTCGATGCGCCTCTACGAACGGCTTTCCCGGCGTTGGAAGTCGTGGATCCAGATGTCGATTTCGTGAAAGGCCTTGTTGAATCGCTCACGCATGAGAATCAGGATTGAGAAACGGACCATTGACAGTTGGGTGAAGGATCTGGAGCGAGCCGGCCCACGTGAGATTGGAGGGGTGCTGTTTGGCGAGCAGTTCGATGAAGCCTATTTCCGCATTGTCGAGGCACCGACGCAAACCTCCGCGATTGGGACATACGGTCGGTTCCATCGAGGAGGAGTGCAAGCACGTATGGAGACCCTGTCCATGCATCGTCGTTTCGGCGGCCCTCCGGAACAATTCAACTACCTCGGAGAGTGGCACTCTCATCCGAATGCGCCGGCAGCGCCGAGCACCTGTGACGAGAAGACCATGACGCAACTTGTGGCTGACCAAGAAGGAGCAGTGAACTTCCTTGTTCTGGTGGTTGTGCGTCTCTCACGAACGGCGGTTCTGGAAATCGGCGCACGAGCTTACTTGGCGTCGGGCCACATCTTGCCTTGCGAAGTTGAGATCGAAACCCAGACGGGAGACCACGATGACTGAAGTGACAGGCCGGGTGTTCATTTCCTACCGGCGCTCGCCCGCGCGCAACGCCGGCGACGCGGAAGCGCTGCTCTTGCGCGACGCGCTCCGCGACCGGGGTGTTCCCACTTGGCGAGACCTTGACGATCTCAATCCGGTACCTACAGAGGACGAATTGATAGCGACATTGAACAACGAAGAGATCTCCGGAGCAGTCATGCTCGTTTCCCCTGAGATGCAGGATTCGCAGATGGTCCGTATGGTCGAAGCCCCTGCGATTCTCGATCGTTTTCAGCGGCGCGACGGATTCATTCTGAAACCTGTTCTGATTGACCTCGCTTATGAGGATATCGACCGAGTCTTAGATCGACCAGGAGCCTTTCAGGAGATGAAGCGTTTCGACATTGATCGCATCCGGAAAGAGTCACTTGAACCCGAGGATGCGCGGCGGATCGCGAAAGCTGTACTAAGGCAGCGTCTAGCAGGGGTGCTTGACCGCGATCCTAGCCGACCGTTTTCCATAGGTCTTTACAGCCGCCGCTCGCCGTCTGCAGTGGGGCTCACCCTGCGTCACGACGTCACGCCCTATTTCGTTGGTCGTAAGCCAGCACCTGGAGCGTTTGCGAAGATCGAGGCAGCGCTCTACGACGCGGCATCGGCGTTGGCCACGACGGGCGACAGAATCGCAGTAGTCGCACGTGGCAATGCCGCGCTCCCGCTCGGCGTTTTGTTCGGTGCGGTCTACTCGCCCTTCGTTTTCGATCTCGTCTGGAAGCAGGCTGCCCCGGGTGCGCCCGAGGCCGACTGGTCACTCAGGTCTGGTCTTGCTGACGTCGAGACGACAATCTCCAACACCAAAGGCAACCTGGGATCGGAGGACTTGCTCTTGGCTGCTTCAATCAATGCAGATGTAGATCATGCTGCGGCAGAGTACCTTGAAGTCTCGAGGTTCTCGCCGCGAGCGATGATATCGCTCCGATTGGTGGGTGGACCACTCCAACGTGGACAAACCATTTCCCCTCAACAAGGCCTTAAGATCGCCTACGACTTAATCGATGCTGCACGAAACCTAAAGACCGAACTCCGGATGAGACGGGCAAGTCTACACTTGTTTCTAGCGTGCCCCCTCAGCTTGGCAGTTCTCATTGGACAGAACCTCAACACTTTCGGTCAATGCGTTGTTTATGAACACTTCAGCGACCAAAGACCGGCTTACGCACCGGTACATCGGTTCAAACCGTCCAATTTTACATACCATTTCGCCTAGGGTGGCCACCTGTCAGCGGCGGACAGAAAACTGAAGGGACGACCGAGCAACCGGTTTGGCCTTCGGTGCCCAGCCATCGCATTGCACTTGCCGCCTGGCCGTTGATCATCTCGGAGGTCAGCGCAGCCCGTGCCAGACTGGATACGGCATGTAATAGGGCCTCGACGGCGAGAGACTCGTGATTCTACTGATCGGCGGAACCAAGAAGCGACAGGCCCGCGACATAGGAACGGCCCAGGCCTAGAGGAGGCCATATCAACAGGAATGCGAAAATGCCAGTGAAGGAACACAGAGCAAGCTGGTAAAGCGGGCGGAACGTGGGTGCTGGCCTGCGATCACGAAGCCTGGGAACCCATTCCGATGGCAGCTGACGCGATTGTAATTGGAGAGGTCAAGTGGAGGGGAAGGGAGTTCTAGTGCGTGAGAGAACTTCAGTGGGTGCCTCGTCACTACGAGTCGAGATTGGTTAGTGCCCGTATCGAAGTGCCCGAGCCAAACGAGATCGGCTCGGACTATTGGAAACAGCGACGGGCCGGAGTCCTCCGTGCACGAGGTCTTATTGAGGAGGACCGACCGAATGCCCGACCGCCCCGTCAAGGGCTTGATCTTCGAGGTCTGTGACGGCCCAAACGTCCGCTTCGACAGAGCCGATCCCCTGCTCTGCGAAGAACGAGACTTCCGCGTCCGCGTCGAGAACGGCAAGGCCACGTTCGAGTTCAAGACGCCGTACGAAACGGAATCGGAGGCTCGCAAAGCTGTTAAGGACTACATTGACCAATGGGAATTCCTGGCGGGCCTCCAGCACGGATCGCACGCCTTCCGGTTCCGCCTCGAGAATCCCGTATATGCCGAAGAGGAATCGGATTCCGGTGGCGTGCGCGTCAGGGCCACCCCACTCCTCAGCGCGCACCCGACGTCACCGCACTGCGCGAAGCGCGATGCCCAAGTCACTCACTCTGCGCTGTGGGGCACAAACGAGACCCGTTTGTGCGGTCCTGGCCCAATCCCAACCCTATTCGCATCCTTCAAGGAAGAATTGTCCTGGCAAGAAACGAGCGTCGGCCTGGGACAGGCTTCGTTGTATACTTCGGATGTCGCTCTCGTGAGGGCTCCCGCTTATCGGGTCTCTTGCCGAATACAACGCCCGCACATACGGTGCGAGCCGGCGCTCCTCGTAGTCCTAGCGAATAAGCAAGCTTTCCGCTGCCCTCAGCGAATGCGACAGGGGTCGGCTCCATGCTAGGACCGGGTGGAAGGGAGTCTCATGCTTCGTCGCGGAATTCGCTGGCCTGCCGTGGCGCTTCTCCTCACGCCCCTGGCGCTTGGACAGGAAACAGAAGTCGAGCGGGATACTCGCGAGGATTGGGACCTTGCGACAATTCGCACCGAGCTGGGCAACATCAGCGTGCTCCCCGAGACGGAGTGCTCGGAGAGCGTGATTTCCGATGGATGGGACGACAAGGAACCGGATATCGCGTCTCTGCACGGAGGACGGTTCTCACCCTACGACGGGCTGTGCTTTCCTAATTTCCACTACGTTGAGATCGAACATATCGTCGCTCGCAAGGAATCCGATGAGTCCGGAATGTGCGATCGCCCGATCACCGAGCGCGAGGAATTCGCGGCTGATCTGCTGAACCTCACGTTCGCCCCGGGCTCGCTGAACGCGTCGAAGGGGAAGCTGGACGCAGGCGAATTGTCCGTCGCGGTGCAATCCCTGTTCTCCGACGAGCTGACAGCCGAGGGCAGGTGCTTCTGGGCGGCGCAGACGGTGAGGGTCAAGCGAAAGTACAGCATGAGCGTCGACACGCAAGAGAGGGACGCGCTGGCTGCAATCCTACTCAATTGCGAGACGGAGCAGACGTCGGTGGCCAGACCCGTAGCGCCCGTGGAATGCGAATGGGCCGTAAGACCCGAATTCGCGGCCGCTGTCGCCGGCACGCCCAACGAGCCGGGCGCGTACTGCGCGGATGTGGTCGAGGATCAGACCTGGCGCGCGGCGCAGCAATACGCCAGCGGGATCATCTGCATTGCCGGAGCGAACCCGAGAGCGGATCAGATCGCAGCCCAGAATGCGTGCAAGATGGAGCTCGAGAGCATCACCTGCTCAAAGATCAGGGAGCAGTGTCCGTCCGTAGGCCCCATCCACCGAGGGGAGCCTTTGTATCATGCCAAGGGCACGAACGGCAACTCAAACGATTCCGACGAGGATGGAATCTATTGCGAGGACTTGTAGGGGTCGCTAACGTGCACGCCCGTTCGTAGAGGGGGAGTGTTATCCTGCGCGGTCACTTGTTCAGCGCCGGCCTGCGACTCGCTTCCCATACGCATCAAGCTAGTATTGCCGTAGGCGTACCGATGGACCTGTGGCGCCGCTCCAGTAGCGACAATCGCAACAATGCGGAATTCGCTCGGCGGCAGCTGCAAGCGCCTCAGGACTAAACAACCACGTCCAGCATATCGGCATGGATTCGGCGCCATTCCCGTCCCAGATCGATGGTGCGCGCCCGTATCGAGAACCCCTCCAGGCGGACATCCGCCCCCAACGGCGCGTCGGTCAGCGGATAGAGCAAGATGCCCTCGTGTCTCGGACCCGGTTGCACGGTCGCCTCGCGATTTCGCAGATAGGCCAGAAGCTGGTACAGGTGCGCCGAACGAAGCTTCAGCGCCCCGTAGTGCTCGCCCAGCGCCTCCAGGTAGAACTTCGTGTCCAGGACAATCCGTCGCGGCCCGACCCGGCGGTCATCCGTTTCGAGAATCACGTCAGCCTCCATCCTGGGAATCATCGATCGCTGGCTCTCCGAAGTTCCGTCGTCGTTCCACAAGATGCGGCGCCCGCCTGGATTCACCTGGTAGCCAACGAGTTCACGGCGATAGAACTCTATGACGAAGTCCTCGAACAGCTTCGCCATCTTCTCGTCGGTGAAGTCGGCAAACCTCGCATCTCCCGACCGTTCGTCGACCAGCAGCTGATCGTGCACGAGCCGGCACACCGCCAGCAGGAACCGTTCGACCCGGCGATTCCGATCCAACTGCACCTGCCCGAACAACCTGGCGTTTAACCGCACTTCCTGCACACCGTCGAGCTTCAGCCAAGCGTTGCGGACCTCCGCCCTTACATCGCGATTCAAGCCTGGAAGCCTCAGCAGCGACCCGAGTGTCGAGCGCAGGATCCGATTGTGGAGCACATCGCGGGACAGTTCCTCGAAGTCGCATGCAGCCCGCCCGCGGGCGCGTAGCGCTCGTTTCGCCGTTTCGCCGATTGCGAGCTTCCCGCGGATGCCGGCGAGATCTCTTCGCACCTCCCGGTACCCACTGTCGATGCCCCTCCGGATAAGCCGGAACGTCCCTTCGGCGAGTACCTTGCCCAGCAGATCGTGGACCTGCTGCAATCCCTCGAGTTCGTTGAGCCGGACCACATTCGCCTCCTCCATGTGCCTCCAGGCGTAGCAGAGGAGGTAGTAGACGTTGGCAATGGGGATTTTCCTGTTTGTCACTCTCGGAGCTTCTTGACCAAGTCATCCACGTGATCAGGGCGGTCGAACCAGTATTCGCGCAGCAGGGGCTCGATCTGTGTGCCGACGACGTTGAGGTACCACTGCTCGTCGGCATCGGCAGGATCGTCGGGAACGAAGTAGCTGTGGCCGACCTCGAAGCCCGGTCCGAGATCCTTGTCCTTTCGAATATCGTTATTAAGATCCGACATTTTCTGGATGATTCGTTCGAGAAGTGCGGGATCGACCTCCGCTTTGAGCAGGTAGTCCCGGAACTTCCCGCCGTATGCCGGCTTGAGCGTCTCGAACGCGAAGCGGCGGCGCAGTGCGTAGTCGACCATCGCCAAGGAGCGGTCCGCAGTGTTCATCAGGCCCAGAATATAGAGGTTGTCCGGAACGCTGAAGCGCTCCTCCGGATTGCTGTAGATCAGTCGGATCGCATGGTCCCGGCCACGCTTGTCCGACTCGATCAGCATCAGCAGTTCGCCGAAAATCCTGGAGAGATTTCCCCGGTTGATCTCATCGATGATGAAGACGAACGGTGTGTCCGGCTTCTGCTCGGCCCGCTTGCAGAACTCGAAGAACACCCCGTTCCGCAAAGTGAAGCCGCCTTTTTCGTTCGGTCTCCAGCCCTGGACGAAGTCCTCGTAGGCGTATGACTGGTGGAATTGCACCATCTCGATCATGCGCGAGTCCTTCGAGCCGATCAGGCACCACGCGAGCCGTTTCGCGATGAACGTCTTGCCGGCTCCAGGGGGTCCTTGGATAATCAGATTCTTCCGGAGTCCAAACGAGTCACGGATCCGGCGGAACTGCGCGTCGTCGACAAATAGCTCGCTGAGCGCCTCAGCGATACCATACGGCTCGGGCTCGGCTGGCGGGCCGCCATCGATTTCTTCGAAGATGTGGCGCAACCACTCCCGAAAGTCGGTGAACCGAGTGAACGCCTTTGGGACGGTCTTGTCCTGGCCTGGCAGTTTGATGGGAGCCGCAAAAGCATGCCACTCGACGCTGCGGGTGTGCCGGTACTCGGGTCGTTCGGGTTCGTGCCGGTAGTTTCCGGTTACCTTGCCCCAGCCGAGGAAGGTGGATAGGCCTTTCTTGGCAAGAAGTATGTCCCCGACCTGGATCGCATGGGAGAATTGCCACGCAGCAAGTGACACATTGACGGGATTCTTCCCGAAGCCCTTCTCGATCGCCGCGCCGTGGACGGCATCTCGGGAGTCGTACTGGCTGAGATCTCCCAGATCGCCTTCCCGGTCGTATCCGATGGCCGCGATGCGTTGCTCGCGGAATTGCCGCCACAGGCGCGCGCCCTCGCCCGGGGCGATCGCCCACACTTCCGCATCCCCGAACTTCTTCGCGTACCACGACTCGTCCTCGTCCTCCCCCTCCGGTTTGGCCGTTGGAGCCGAGCCAGGCCTCCAGGACTCTCTCAGCGGGGACTCGTAGAAATCGATCTCTTCGCCGGGATGCTCGGCCTGAAGCCGTTCCCGGATTGCCAGCAACGCCCGGTCCAGATCCATATCGCTCATGCCGCTGACACTCTGCACCTCGGCCAGCTTGCCGCTGAACGCCTTTACGGCGGTCCTCTTGTGGCTTGTTGTCAGCATTCGTTCGAATGAGTCCGGAAATAGCAGGAACAGCACGGTATGCCGAAATTGGCGGCGGTCGCTGTCATCCTGTCCGTCGAGCCACTCTGCGAAACGCCAAGGGTCGGCCAAGCGAGACTCCCGCTCCTCGGCGGGCAGGGAAAACCAAGCGATCATCGCGGTGACGATGAAGCCGAACTCACGCCACCGGTTCCAGTCCGGACCCGGATGCGAAACCCCGCCTGCCAGCACCGCGCCCAGCGCCCAATGCTCTTCGGGCAGCGATGCCGAGGACCATTCCCAGGCCGTCTTGACACTTTGGAGCTTCGTTTCCGGCCTACGGTTGCTTCTAACCAGATCGTATACCCACGTCACCTCAGCCCATAACCGCTTCGCTTCCGGGGGCGCGTCATCGAGTTGCCGCCGCACCTTCTCCTCGAAAGAGTCACCCCCGGTGTCCGGACGCTCGACGAAGTGAGTATGGATCTGCTCGAAGTTCGAACGGGTCCAGAGGTGCTCGTCCGTGAACACAGACGTGCCTTCCAGGAGGCACCTCTGCTTCCAATTTCGAGCAGCATCAAGTATTGCAGTAGCGTGCTTCCAGCGAGCCATTCGGGCTTCTCCTCTCGTAAGACAGCTGATCAGTTGGGCATTTTCGGTTTGCGGAGTCGGTGGTTCTCGACATGACGCCTACAAGGCGGTTGGGGCCGAAGCCCCAGCAACACTGCACCCCCGCTGTCGTAGTTGCCGCTGGACGTGTACGCCCAACGAAGGCCGGGGCCGAAGCCCCAGCAACACCACGATGCAGGCATGGGTCCGCGCCGTGCTCGCCAACGCTCAACGAAGGCCGGGGCCGAAGCCCCAGCAACACCGCGTCCGTAGCTGGATTGACAACCGCCTCCGTGCGCGCTCAACGAAGGCCGGGGCCGAAGCCCCAGCAACACGAGATTCATGCACACACTGGGGGCAGTACCTTCCACGCTCAACGAAGGCCGGGGCCGAAGCCCCAGCAACACCCTAATCGTACAGATCCTACGAACATAACTCGATCAACCTATCGATGTTTTGCGAAGACGAAACTTCATGGTACTCTACCGGGGATTTGTCAGCCCCTGAGTTCGCTATTTCACACTGAAACACACGAAATGTATTCGACAATTAGTTGATTTCTATTCCGATGCTTTCACGCTCCGCGGATCACCGGGGGTTCGCAATCGCCTCACAGTATCCACGGGTCCCCTACGGTATGATCAGGACTGCGACCGATGCGGTGACGCGTATCCTCGAATCCACCGGCTAGTCGATAGAAGATCACCGAATCACGATTTCGATCTATTACGTCCTGCACCTCCCCGACGAGGCGGGCAAGACGCTCGGGTGACAACCTGCATTCGAAGACCGAATGCTGTACGCGCTCTCCGTACCGCTCGCATATCTTGGCCACGCGCCGGAGCCGCGCGGCACCCTCTCGATTCTCGGTGCCGGCGATGTCGTAGCTGACGAGCACGTCCATGTCTCAGCCCAGTACGAAAGGGGGATACGCCGGGAGGTCGCCTCGAAGGTGACGTGCCAGTAGGGTGGCTTGCACGCTTGGCAGCGCCCATCTGCCCACCTGCCGGCCGGTCACGGCGTGATGCAGTTCCTGATTCTTGTGATCCTCCCACGCCTTGATAACGAGCGTCCGGCCTTCATCCGTGAGATAGACCCCTCCTCCGGGGGTCTCTTGAAAGCTGTCGGTGCCCACTTGGCGTCGGCGAACCAAGGAAACGACAAACCGGTCCGTCAATGCTCGGAGTTCCTCCGCCAAGTCGAGCGCAAGTGATGGCCTGCCGGATCGAGGACGATGAAGAAACCCCATCTGGTAGTCCAGGCCGACGCTTTCGACCGCACCCGTGCACTCCGTGGTCACCATGCCGTAGCAGAACCCGAGCAAGGCGTTCACTGGATCGCGGGGTGGCCGTCGGGTCCTCTTGGAGAACCCCATGACGGTACCGGAAAGAGCCTGCTTCATCGCCCCGAAATAGATGCGGGCAGCATCGCCTTCAATTCCTCGAACATGGTCGGCTGTCGTTGCATCGCGTACTCGAGGCACGCGATCAAGTATCTGTCTTGCCCGATCCGCCAAGGCGTCCCGGCCCTCCCCGACAGCAGTGTCACGAGCCCATCGACTGACGACATGCCGGCTGTTTTGCAGCTTCGCAGCCACAATGGCCTTGGACAATCCAAGCGAGTGGGCCTCGTCGGATACCGCCTTGTACTGCGACAACCGCAGATGAACATTGCCGCCTGTCTTCGCGCTAACGACGAACCGGACCGATCCGCGTGCGGACAGGGATGAAACCCGGACGCCGCGTCGCGAGCATGCTTCCATCGCTTGCGTTGTAATCTGGGCTGCCCCCAGGAGAACGACTGCATCGACCGCTTCGAGCGGGATTCGCCGACTGCCGTCGGGTGACGACACCAGCAGGGCGCCGCGACGATACTGGACCCTCGCTTGATGGTCGCGGACGTAGACGGTATTCAGGTAGCGCATCGAAACACTGTGTCGGCCATGTATCTGCTCACGCGGCCCGGTGCGCTCGACAGGTCCGGCAAGCAGTGATTCAGAAGCTGGCACTCAGCGCATCGCTGGTCATTGGGTGCTTCCGGCAGTGCACCATGCACCAACTGGTCCCGGATTTGCTGGACAATATCTCTCACGTCCTGGCGCAAGGCCCTGGTGAACTCGACTCGAACCCGCCTTCTGGGTCCGCCGAACCACACGGCCCCTTCCTCCACCTCGACGCCCAGCATCTCCTCGAGACACAGCGCCTGGGCGCAGAGCTGCAGGTCCGCCGCGGCGCCATGCCGGACGCCGGACTTGTATTCGACTGGACGGACCGCGCCATCCTCGATCTCGACGATGTCGGCGCGACCCGACAATCCGAGGGACTCCGACCACAGCGGGATCCCTCGAAGCACTTGGCAGCCGCGTTCCTTTCGATGCTGGCCGCTGTCAGCCCGCCGGTGCACCCGGGTGCCGACAACCGTGTGCGCGTTGTCGCTCCACACGCCGTCACCATGAATAAGCGCGCACTGCCGCGGACAGTACGCGAAGTGCTCGATCGCCGAAATCGCTACGACGGGTTCCGGGCTCATAGGCGTGCGGCCCCGAACGCTGCTGTTCGATCACTCGAACCGCGGGACTGGTAGCTGACGCTCCTCCACGCCGCATGGACTCCCGTCCGGCTCCATTCCGCCCGGCTGCCTGGCCTCCAGATATCCAGCAGGGCGTCGATGCCGGCGCAGTCTAGAGGCTGACGCCACGCTGGCCATTCGAAAGCGCTCACCTTGCTGCCCGGGGTCTTCCGTCCCCACCCTCGCTGCACTGGTCGAGGCGAGGCCGGCCCCAGCTGTGCGTCCTTCCCGGCCCCTCTCACGGGCAAGAGGGCCAGTCCGAAAAAAGCCAGCGTCTCGACCACCGGATCGACGTATTTCTCGCTCGCGTCGCCGAGTGATCCCAGCCGGGTGCAGTCGAAGCCCAACCCGTTGACCTGGACCCGCTCGCCATAGCCGGAAAGCGTCTCTTCGAGTTGCCGTCGAGGCGCGGGCACAAGAGTGTGCACCTTGAGCAGGCGATCGTGGAGCCACTTGATCGTTCCCGGCCCTGAGGGATCGAGCGGCGCATGCCCGACCTCCCCCTGCCTATAGACGGCCAGGTCCGTCATCGTGGACGAAAGCACCCAGGAATGCCGGTGACCGCGCGCCATTCTTACTCGGGAGGCAAACGTGTCCACCGGCACTTGGCGCCTCATCGGACCGTTGCCCCGCCAATACTCCGCGATCGGCAAGCCGTCCACGAGATCGCGATCTGGCCACGACTTGACGAGCTCGTCCAGAGGATCGCCGAGATCGGAGGTGAGAACGGCAACGGGCGACTGGCCCTCTGTCCATCGAAGGCGGAGGCCCTCATGGAGAACCGTCACTCCGACCGCGGCCAGCCAACCGTTCAGCCAAGCCGCCGGCAAGCCCGGGCAGGTCATCCCCGTCATCAGCACTCCTCCGGCCGATTGACGTCCAAGCCGGCGGACACCGCATGGTCCGACTGGCGGACGATCGCTTCGAGCAGCGCCAGTCCCCAGGGCCCGTAGCGCCTGCAGAGGCTGAGGAATCGGGCTGGCTGCTCCCAGTCGGCAATGGACAGGTCGGCTGGCGTTTCGACCGGGACTCCGCCCAGATCAGCGGATACCTTGGCGGGCGTGCCGTCCTCCACGGGCCTCACGAGCGGGCGGCCGTGCCCGTGGTGGCTGACGATCAGGTGAAGCAGCAGGTCGCTCGACGCCCTGTCCCATGTCCCATCGCAGGACCCCAGCCATTGATCCGCCAGCAGGGCCGAGAGCGCTTCGTGGCGCCCGCCTCGCGGCCATCCCGCGGAGACGCGGGCTCTCTGCCAGAGGTGGCGCGGCAGGTCGGACTTCGCGGCGTTGCCACCGAGCTTCCCGTCGGGATCCAGCCAGCGCTGGAACCGCTGGTCCGCTTTCCCGATGTCGTGCAGTCGACCGGCGAAATCAAGGACCTCGACCAGGCGCGCGGCCATGCCGAGCTGCTTCGCGACTGCCCGCGCACGCTTTCCCACCTCTTCGCCGTGCCGGTCCAGGTGCACGTCGATCGCGGACAGCGAGGTCTCGTCGAGTTCCTCGCTACTCGATCCTCGCCGAGAGTCGCTTGCGGGCGCGAGCAGCCAGGCCGCCTCATTCGGCGCGTCGACGATTCTTCCTTCGCTCAACCTGCCCATGAGGTCTTGCCACTCCGAATCAGCCCAGCCTGGCGGAGTCGCCTCGGACAGCTTGGTGCGTATCTCGGCCAGCGCGTCTTCTTGATCGATTTCGTCGAGATCCTCGTCATCGCCCGCGATTCCCAGCGCCCGACTGACTGATGCGTCCAGGCCGGAAACTCCCAGCCGCCCCAGCGCCGCCTTGTCGAGGGGCACGCCCCGCCCAACCATGGATAGATCCATGACGGGCTGGGACGACGTCGGATTCCATCCGAAGGCATCCATGAGTCCGCCATCCGACGGCAGCACGACAGTGTCACCCGGCCGGAGGGCTTCCTTGCTGACTCTGCGGATCGTCACCCCATCGACATCAATGCGATGGACGGCCGCCCCGTCTCCAACCGCTTCTCGAAACTCGGAAATCGGAACGGAGACGGTCTCGCGGTCGCCGGCTCGCGGCCAAAGCCAGTTGCCGTCTTCCGGCACATGAGTGCGCCATAGGACCGAAACCCGGTAGTCGGTTCCGGCGATCCCGGAGAAGTAGGGCTCGACAGGGGCTTCTCCGGCCGGAGGAGTGGTTGTCTTGACCCACTCCCAGAGGATGCCTGGCAATACCTCCGGCGCCCTGCCCGGGTCGTCTCCGGGGTTGCCCAGGATGCCGCCCACCCTGGCGGGCGAAAGGTTCACGGACTCGCCGCCGCCAGCTTCCTGCAGGCGGCGCAGCACATCTACGGGCTCCTGTCCGTAAACCGGCCAGCTTTCCGGACCTCTGGCAGACCTGCCGCTCGCCTTGGCCTTCGGCGGGCAGTGGATATAGACCGCACGCGCATGCCGGTGGCTTCCCATCCGGTTCAAGCGGCCGAGGCGCTGAGTCAGCGCCCGCACTCCGCAGGCCTCCGTGACCAGGAACTCGGCGTCGATGTCGGCACCGACCTCCAGCGTCTGGGTCGCTATGACCACGAGGTGTTGCTGCCGGCTGGCGTTGCCGTCCCGTTCCGCGGCCATGCCATTGACGGGATCGAGAACTCGCTTGCGGATCAGTTCCGCTTCTCGCTCGCGGATACTCCCGGTCAGGAGGAGGATTTCCGCATCGTCCTCCGTCAACCGACCTCTCAGGGAGTCGAACACGGCCCGCGCCGTCCTGGGCGTGTTTGCGAACACCGCGCATGTGGACGGCTGGGCAGCTTCTTCGAGCAGACCCAGCGCCGCCTCGACGAGCGGGGGCCCGGCGTCGCCCGAACCGAGTACACGCACTTGGGTCGGCTTTGCGGCGCTCAGGCGCTGCAGCACGACCGGGTGCGCCTTGTCGTCGGAGTCCAGCTCGAACCGATTCCGGATCCCGGCGTCCCCCGTGGCGGTCAACGCCACGAGGCGGGGCCAAGCCCGGCCTGCTCCGAGCACCGGCCGGGCCCCGGGCGTGCACTCGTGGACTGCGGGCAGCAAGGCCCGCAAATGAGGTGCCAGGTGCGCTTCGTCCAGGAGCACCAGACTGTCCGTGCCGGCTAGCGCGGCGTCGATCGGACGCATGGACCGCGTCGACCCGTAGCCGCGGAACAGCAGCCTTGACCCGTACATCGGGAGAGTCGATAGCACGACTGTCGGCTTGGATGGATCGACAGGCCGCCCCGCCCCGAGGCCCCCGCGCAGCGCGACGACCTCGAGCGGCTTTCGCCGGTCCTCGTCGGTCGAGAGCCCGCACAGGCGGTCCGCGACCGCAGTGACGACAGCGGCGGAGGCGCCGGTGATGCCCTGCGCTGCGGGATCGGCCAGCGCGTTGCTGATGAACCTGGCATGCTCCCAGGCGGCGTCGACCAGCAGGCGCCGGTTCACCACCCACCAGACTCGAGTCGGAGCTGTGCGCAGGCGAGGTTCGCGCAGCCCCTGTGAGGCGAGCCACCAAACGGCGATGTCCAGGCACCCGGTCTTGCCGAGCCCGGTGGGCACGCCGATCTCATCGGGCCATTGATCCGTCTTCGCCACTTCGGCCGCCAGGCGAGCCTGCCACGGAAACGGCGGGCGCCCGTTGATGGCTCGATAGAACGCTTCGAAGCTCGGGACCGGCGGCGCCGGCCGACCAGGCGCATGTTCGGTTGCACTCATCCTGCGGATTCGCCCATCAGTCGGTGACCGGCACGCAGAGACCAAAGCCTCGCTGGCGTCCGGCACCGATCACCACCGGCCCGCGCACCGGTTCCGCGAATCTCACTTCGACGTGAGAGTACGGACGACCCGGACGACCCGGACGGTGCACTTCCGCGGGAGCCAGGTCAACCGCCCCGTGCACTAGCGGGCCGCGCGCCGACCGGAACGAGACCGGCTCTGGCAGGCCGGCATTCCGGCACCACCGCGCGACTTCACGCTGGTCCAGCTTGCCGTGTCTCTCATGAATTGCAGGAAACACAGTGATCCACCGGCAGGCCCGGCGGCACCATCTCGCCGGATTCGCGGCGATCGGACGCTCTTCATCCAGCCGCGGCGCGACCGACACCTCAACTCCCTCGCCGACGAGCTGTTTCACCGCAAGTGCGGCATCGCGCGCCCGGAGGCGGTCCGAGACGCCGGAGCCCGGTGGCATCCAAAGCGCCAGCCCGTGGATCCGCCCGCGTGATCGCCTGAATCCCGCGTCAGGCAGCGCAAGGAAGCGGGCGAGCTCGTAACGATCCTCGCCGAACCCGTGACCGTGCAATACGGCCGGGGGACTGCCGTGAATCTCCTGATACCTGCAGAGGACAGCTTGCTTGAAGAGCCCCGTGACCGCGGTGACGCGGCGGCCGGTAACTGCCGCATTCAGGCGCAGCCAGGCGACAACCTCCCCCCGGTCGCCCTGATTCTCGGAGCGAGGCGTGCGGTAGGAAACTCCGTGGCGCAGCGCGGGGAACTGCGCCCGGCTCACGGCGGCACCGCGGACGCTCCACGCGTCGTAGAGACGATCGAGTCTCTGGACGTCTCCGGCTGCGGGCACGTTGATGACAGCGTCACCGTTTCCATCCGCGGACGGCTCGAGCAGTTGCTCTCCGGGGATGGGGGTCGGTTCCTCGGTCATGACCCGAACCCTGACCGGCGAATCGGCGGCTCCAAGGTAGCCCACGCGGGCGGCGCGGAGACGCAGGGCTTGCAGCGTATGCGGCGGTGGCGTGGTGTCCCAGACGTAGACCACGCAGGGTTGTCGGGGAGAAACGCGAATCCCCGGACGAACCAGAGTGCCTTCCCGGCCCAGATACTCCTGGTGCGTTTTCTGGACCGCCTTCCCTTCGTGCCGCACCACGTATCGCGGCTGCAAGAACTGGTGCCACGGCTCTGTGTCGGCACGGATCGCCGGCGGGGGCAACCGCTCGAACCATTCCAGCTCAGCCCCGCTCGTCACCTTGCATCGGTCCCTGGTACCGTCCGCCGCTACAAGTGCCGCAAAGAGGCGAAACGGGGATGGCGGCCATTCGCCAAGCGTCAGGCTTCCCGTGTTGGCTGTGCCATCGGGATCGCCACGGAACGTTCCGTGCAGGAATTCGACCCAGATCGCCAGCATCAGTCCGCAAACCCGGGCCATGTCTTGCGTATGGCGTCACGGAGATTGTCCTTGGGTACCAGGATGACTGCCTCGTTGCGCCAGCCCTCAAGGGGCACTCCGAGCGTCCTGGCGTGGTCGCAGGCGCTCGCCAGCAACGCTCCCGTGCCAGCCGCGTCGCCAAAGGCAAACGTCCGGTCCCCGGTAGCGCCAAGCCATGTCGCGGTGACTGCTGGGGGTCGTAGATCCGCACCGGAGCGGAGCGAGAATCCCCGGCCGAACGCAAGCTGGTGGGCATGCAGCCCCAGCGCTGCCAGCAGGGCGCGAACTGATGCGTCGGCGTCGCGGTCATACCCGGGCCCGAGACTGATTCGGCGAAGTTGAGCGAAGGACAGTGTCGCCCGCTGCGTGATCCGTGCAAAGGACACGGGTCCGGCGGCGGCATCGGCTCCCATGAAAGGCACTTGACCGTGGCCAATCTCCGATAGCTTGTCCTTCTTGCCCCCCTGGACTGCCTCCTTGCCGATGGTCCATTCCAAGCGGTCGTCCGGGTTCGAGTTCACCCGGTCTTCGACGCTCAGGTTGAGCGGGTCGCCCTTCAGGCCGAGAACCTTGACGACATCGGTCGGCGCGGGATTCCAGCCGACGATCTCGGAAACCCAGGCGCGGGCGTGCTTGGTGTTAGCTCGCTTCTTGCCCAGGTGGGATTGCCAGAATCCGTACAGCAACGCCTGGGGAAACCAGCCAACCAGGGGGCCGCACGTCTGGGCTGTCGCGCCGAAAATCGACCGGCCCAGGTCCGTCTTGACGAAGTCCTGGTCTCCGAGCCGCGCGTCGCGGAGATAGGCGTCCGCATTCCGGTGCGGGAACTGCAGGCTCGACAGGCTCCGGGGCAGGTGGGCCGGCAGGCCAGTCAATCCCGAGAGGTCCAGGATGAATTCTGGCAGGCATGTCGCCGTGCGATGGCGTCGAAGTGCGTCCTCCAGGCGGTTCGCCTGCGACGGAACGTTGTCAATCACGATGACGCGCGTAGGCTCGGCATCTTCAGGCTTGGCCCACCTGCGATCCTGCTGATAGACGCCTCCCTCGTAGACGGCTGGCTTGACCGGTCCTCCCTTGCCGGACAGCGGCTCGAGTTCGGTATCGATGCGAATTCCGTCATCGAACCCGTCGTCCGAGCAGGCGGACAGAAGCGATTCCAGTTCAATTGCGCCTTTCATTGCAGATTGTTAATCCTCCGATTTCACTATTGGTTCGCCGTGTTACGAACCGTCCAAACGATGGGGCTAGGCTCGACCGCTCTCCACGGCAAGGTTCGTCTAGGATCCCATACTGGCTGCCTGCAAGCCGCGCAGGCACCGCCACTTCTTTCGCCGCGCGCTCCAAGCAGCCAGCATTGCTTGATTCTCTGGCCGACCGTTCGCGCCCTGAGCCTGGGCAACGATCTCGCGGCGATCAAACCGACATCGGCGGGCCCAGTACTCAAGCGCAGGGATTCCCGGCCCACTGCGACGTAACGCCGAGTTGCGGATGCAGGGCAAGGGGCGGCCTGGGAGCCGGGAACTGGGTGGAACCACGGCGCAGGGTGTGCCCGCGCCCGGTCGCCGCGTCCGGGGACCCAGGCCTACTCCCCGGCGATAGGCCGGCGCCCATGCTTCCGGAAGAGTTCGTTGAGGGCCTCTCCGAGCAGGGACCGGACCGTCCGGCCCTGGGTGGCGCCGAGCATGCGCAGCTCGCGGTGGACGGCTTGGGAAAAGTGGCCGGCGATCTTGACGCTGCCGGGACCGCGATTCCTGGAGGGCCGGCGGGGAGCGGGCGATGCGGCGTCCTCGCGTGCCCGCTCTGGGTGTTTCTGTATCAGGCATTCCGATCTCCCGGGCAGTCGCACGGACACGCGCGCAGAGCGCGTGTTTCGTCGGTGGGATACCCCGCCCTGCCGCGCGCGGCGACCTGGCTGAACACGACGGCGTAAGGCGCCCTGGGGAGTGGGCAGAGACGGGCCGTGGAATCCGAGGCCGTGACGTCGAACGGCTTCGGACGGAGCGGGACCATGGCTAGGTCGGCGGCGCCCGCGAACGGTGAGCGCCCGCGCCTGTCTCCCCGCAGGGCTATCGGAGCGATCCCGTGCATTGCCTCCGTCAGATTGTCGAGCCTATCCCGAATTCGCCCGCCTGGCTATAGGCGTGGTCGGTGCCACGTGTCCACGCTGCCACGATTGCTGCGGCCTCCTCGCGTGCCATGCACTTGAGACGCTCCTTGGGCGGGAACTGGTATCGGACTGGGACGATCTGTCGGCGACAGACGCAGGGACCGTCGCCAGCGCTGCCCGGGGCCGCTGATGACCGGCTGCGCGCCGTGGGGTGGTTCAGGGGGCGTTAGGAGACCGAGGGTGCTTGCCAGTCGGATGCCGCGCGCCTAGCGTGGGTTCTATGGCAACCAACGTATCGAGAGACCTTTTCGGTATGGGCGCATGGCCCCCCGGAGTGCTTGAGGCTTGCGGCCCGTGCCTGAGCCAACGGGGCAACGTCGTCGTGACCGGCATCACCGGGGCAGGCAAGACAACCCTGCTGCAGGCGCTGGCACGCCTGCTCCCGTCCAACGAGCCCGTGCTTGTCCTCGACGACTGCGCGGAGTTGGAGTTGGACCGCCCGCTCTGCGAGATTGCCCCCCTGCGGCGCGCCGGCCTTGCTCAATCGCCTCGCGAAGCCGTGGCGCGAGCGCTCCGGGACTCGCCCCGGCGCTGAAGGCGGCTCGCGTCCCTATTCAGGCCGGCGCAACCTCAGCGCCGTAATCCCGCACGGCGGCCTCGGCGAGGTCCGCTGTTCGGCCGCGCGGCGGCACGTGGTTGAGCACGACAGCGAACGGGAGCGCAGAGGCGAGCGGTGGCGTCGAGGGCAGCGATGTCGAACAGGCCGGGACGGAGCGGGACGATCGCCAGGTCCGCCGCGCGAGCGGCGGCCAGCGCGGCGGACTCGGAGTGGGGCGCGGTGTCGATCACGGCTAGGTCCGTGCCGGAGCGGAGGGCCGCGCCGAGGGCGGCTTCGAGGCGGGCGGCGGGGACGGCGCCCACGAACGGGGAGCGCCCCCTCTTGTCGCCCCAGAGCGCCGCGCTGGCCTGCGGGTCGAGGTCGACGACGGCAGCAGAGCCTCCAGCGCCTTCGAAGTCAACGGCAAGATGGACGGCAAGCGTGGTCTTGCCGGTGCCGCCCTACTGGGCTATCACAGCGACCGTGTGCATCGGTTCCGTAACTCTGCCGAGTCTATCCAGGAACGGCGCAATCGGGATAGGGGGAAGCCTCGCGACTCCACCCCTCCCACACCACCGTACATACGGGTCCGTATACGGCGGTTCGACCGGTTAAGCTATTTCTAGCCGGGCTTTCGTCCCGTCGTCCCGCCGCGCTCGGTTCGGTCCCTTCCCCTGCCACTTCCGGGGCTTCACCCCCTCCGTCAACCGGGAAGGCCAGCACTAGCTGGATGTTCTGCCGCATTCCGCTCACGAGAAACGCCGTTCTACTTGCCACTCCGTTCGTTCAGGCCTTCGTCCTTGCCGGGACTACTATGCCGTCTGCTGACTTCTGCCGCCCGATCAGGTCGGATTGCTCCTCCCTCAGTCCGGCATTCCGGACGGACGGCAGATCTCCCGAGGTAAGTTCGACAGCCTTCAGCGCACAACCGCCGGATTTACAACCAGCACCCTTGATGGATCTGGACTTCGTCGTCATGGGCCGACTCGTCCGGCGCCGTATGCCTCGTATCCGGTTCTTGTTCATCGGCTCGCGCCTTTGCTCCACGCTTCCTTCAGACCCCGCCTCACGACGACGCCCTTGCGCTTCACTAGGACTTCACCTCCATCAGGCTGTCCAAGGGACTTTCACCCTCAAGCTGGCGAACATGCTCGGCACACCCTGGAAAGGGGCGCGGACACTGCCACGCCCCCACGCGGCCACGGTGGCATACCTCCGAGCCGTCCACCACTTCGTAGCCACCCCAATCTGGGGTGGCTATAGAACCGTGGACAGTTAGAGCTGTGGCAGATGCACCTGGTGCCAAGATTATTTCGACTGACGGATCTCAGATTGTTCCCGCAGAAGAGCGCCGCAATTCTCAAGTAGATTCGCTCCTGCAGAAAGCAGCGAATGGACGTACCGAGCCGCATTCAAGAACAAGTGCAGCATCTGTCAAGGCTTCCAGCACGCGCACTCAAGCGCTGACACGCTTGCCCGCCCAGACTATTCCGCTTGCCCGCCGAATCCGTAACGAGATGATCCGGGCATGGAAGGCGACGATCTTACGAACATTGTAGGATTCAACAGTGGCCGCCGCGCTGGCGGCCACAGCGACAGCTACGACGCCGGTTCTAGGTCCGGACGGAAACCACAGCTCAAGGTGCCTGTGCATGGGCAACCTCTCGGAGAAGATCGTCCGCCACGAGAGGGGAAGGACTCGCTGGCTCCAGGCATTGCGAGGTACCTATGCAAATCGCCGCCACAGGGTGCCCGGAATCAGCGCGACTCCGCCCTTTCGAGCCGCGCTGCGGGCCAAGCCCTTGAGCGGGGGACGTTGCCGCCTGATCGATGGTCACGCGCTCTCGCAGTGAGACAACGGGCGTTACCTGGGTCAGAGGACAACTTGATCGGACTCGATGGATCTTCCGCGCCCTCCGTCGTCCTCCTGTCGCTCCATCTAACCATTGACAAGGCAAGCCTCGGTCACTGCTGACGCGCTCGCCCGTTTTGCCCGTCGTCGACGCTCGGTGAATCCCGGTCGTCCCCCCCGGCCACTGTTAGCCCCGGCAGGCCATTCAGCGGCCCGAGGTCCGCGATCCGGCTCCCGCCGACATGCACCCAGGCTAGAGACCCCAGCGCCCGCAACGGGCGCAGGTCCCCCGCCGGGTTGCCGCGCAGGTCCAGACGTCGCAGCCCGTCCAGGTGCGACAGCGCACGCAGGTCCTCGACGGCGTTGCCGGCCAGGCCGAGATCCTGCAGGCCCCCCAGCCCGGACAGCGGATGCAGCTCGGCCAGGCCGTTGCCGCCCAGCCGCAGGGACTGCAAGCGGGCCAGCCCCGCCAGCGGCTGCAGGTCCCGCACACGGTTCGCACCCAGCTCCAGCACCTCGAGACCGGCCAGCGACGCCAGCGGCCACAGGTCCTCGATCAGGTTGCGGTCCGCCCGCAGCACGGCCAGCTTGCCCAGTCCCGCCAGCGGGCTCAGGTCCGCGATCGCGTTGTCTCCCAGATCCAGTTCGACCAGCGACGTCAGCCCCGCCAGCGGCCCCAGGTCGTCGAGGCCGTTGTGTCGCAGCGAAAGGCGTTGCAGGCGCGCTAGCGGGGCTAGGGCGTGCAGGTCCTCTGCCGCGCCGTCCAGGCTCAGCGACTCCAGCGCAGGCAGGCCTGCCAGAGGCCGCAAGTCCGCCAGTGGGTTGAAGCCGAGGTCGAGCTCCTCCAGGCTGAGCGCCTGTTCCAGCCCGGACAAGTCCCGGATCCCGGCGTTGCGCGCCGTCAGCGCTTCCAGCCCGGCGAGCTCCTGCGGGCTGACCGCCTCGCCGGGAGCCTTGCCCAGCGCCGCCCCGACCGCGGCCTGAAGCGCAGGGTCCGCGATGGCCGGCAGGCTGACCGCCCGGGCCGTCAGGCCGGCGCCGGGCTGCTTGCCCGCTGCGCCGGCGACAGCCACCGGCAACCGGTAGGCGCGCACCTCGCCGCCTTCCCAGCCGGTCGCCAAGAGCGTCCCGCCGCCCGACCACAGCCCCGTCGGGTCCGTGTCCCCGGCGCCCGCCTCGATGTCCAGCCGAGGGTCGCGCCCGCCGTCCGAGAGGCGGTAGGCGTGCATCCGCTCCCTCCAGTCAGCCACCCACAGGGTCTCACCGTCCGACCACAGTCCCACAGGCATGAGATTGCCACCCGCGAGCTTGATGTCACGGCCCACCTCCCGGCGGCCGTCCGACAGCCGGTAGGCGTGCACCGTATCGCCCAGCCAATCCGCCACCCAGGCCGTCTCCCCCTCTGACCAGATTCCCGCCGGTGCCGTGTTGGCCTCCAGTGTCAGGTCCCGGGCCGCCAGCCGCAATCCGTCCGCCAGCCGGTGCGCCCGCAGACCTCCGCCGAGTCCCGCCACCCATAGCGTCTCGCCGTCCGCCCACAGCCCCATCGGCGCGGGTTCCGTCGCAATGTCCTTGCCTGGCTGCCGCTCCCCGTCCGAACGGCGGTACGCGTACAGCCTGGCATCGTCCAGGTCCGCCACCCAGGCCGTCTCCCCGTCCGACCAGATTCCGCTCGGCCGGCTGTTTTCGGGCACCAGCGAGAAGCCCGCCGCTTCCACCTCCGCAGGCCCCTTGACGGTCGCCGAGACTCGCTGCGAAAGCCCTTTCCCGCCAGCCGTGCAGGCCGCCCCTTCTGCTGCGCAGTCCGTCGTCACCGGCAGCGCCAGCCCGACATTCGCGGCGGATGTCGGCTGCACCGTGATCTCCCAGCGCAGCTTCGACGGTCGCGCCAGCCGTCGCACCTTCGTCACCGACCCTCCCGTCACCTCGAAAGCCGCGTCGCGCAGCGTCCGGAAGCTGATCTCGGCCTCTTGGCTGAAGCGCAGCTCGAACGCGAACGCCGTCTCGCCGTCATGCGTCGCCGGCATCCCCACGAACTTCGCCGTCAGCGGCGGCGCCGCTTCGCTCGCCGCGATCGTGACTGTCGCCGAGCCGATCTCCGAACCGCCGTGCGAGGCCGTGATCGTGACCGTCTCCTCCGCTTCCTCCTCCTCGTCCACCGGAGCCGTCAGCGTCGCCGTCGCCGCCGTCGTCGCGTACGCGGGCAACGTCAGCGTCGCCGGCACCCCCGTGTAGTCCGGCACGGACGCCGTGCCCGACACGGACAGGTCGATCGTCTGGGCCTCCCGGAACCTCACCCCGTTGGGGATCGCCACCGTTACCGTCGCCGACTCGCCCTCCGCGACCTCTGCCGGCTCGACCGACACCGCGAACTTGGGGACGTCGCTCTCCTCCAGCACCAGCGATGCCGATGCCTGCTCCGCCGACACCGTGTAGCCCTCGCCCGCCTGCAGCGTCCACGTCACCGTGATGTCGTCCTCGACAAGCTTGTTGTCGCCGGCCTGGACCCGCCGCGGCCCACTGCGTTGGCCGGGCAAGAACCGGATCGTCAGGGTCTGGACGCTTCGCGACTGGCTCGTCGCGAAAAGTGCCTGCACCTCCAGCGGCTCCGCCGTCGACCCCGTGCGGGACACCGTGAACTCGCCAATTGGGCCGAGCACGCGCTCCTCGACCGCAGCGATCGACACCACCGGCACGACCACCCGCGTCACCGTCACCGTGTAGCTCTTCCTCGTGCCGCTCTCGGCCGTGACCGTCACCCTGATCCGGTTCGCGCCCGCCGCCAGGCTCACCTCCGATCCCGGATCGATCGACACGCTCGCCCCGGAGTGGTTCGCCGTCGCCGTCACCGTCGTCGTCTCAACGGATTGCTGAACGCTCGCCTGGTAGGACGTCGTCGCGCCCGAGAACGTCCCGATGTCGATGCCGGACAGGCTCAGGGTGGCCAGCGACGCGTCGTGCGAGACCGAGTTGATGGTCACGGTCGCCGAGCCGATCACCGAACCATTGTGCGCGGCCGTGATGGTCACGGTCTCGGCCGCTTCCTCCTCCTCGTCCACCGCAGCCGTCAGCGTCGCCGTCGCCGAGAACCTCGGCGAGGTGGTGTACGCGTCCAGCGTCAGCATCGCCGGCACGCCGCTGTAGTCCGTCGCGGACGCCGTGCCCGACACCGACAGGGTGATCGTCTCGGCCTGCCGGAAGGTCACGCCGTTGGTGATCGCCACCCTGACCGTCGCCGTCTCGCCCTCCGCGATCTCTGCTGGCTCCACCGACACCGCGAATTCGGGGGCGTCGTTCTCCTCCAGCACCACCGATGCCGATGCGTTCTCCGTCGACACCGCGTAGCCCGCGCCCGCCGCCAGCGTCCAAGTCACCGTGACGTCGTCCTCCACAATCGTGTTGTCACCGACCTGGACCCGCCTCGTGACGCTTTCCTGGCCGGGCGAGAGCCGGACCGTCAGGAGTTGGATCCTCGTCGAGGTGGTTGACGCGAAGCGTACCTTCACCTCCAGCGGCTGCGCCGTCGGCCCCGTGCGGGATACCGTGAACCGCGCCAGATCTGCCTCTGACACGCGCTCCGCGACCGCCACGATCGAGACGACCGGGATCGCGGCCCGCGTCACCGTCAGCGTGTACGCCTGCGTCGTCGTCCCGTCCTCGGCCGTGACCGTCACGGTGATCTCGTTCGCCCCCACGGCCAGGTTCGCCGCGGCCCCCGCCGCGATCAAGACCGCAGCCTCCGGGTGGCTCGCCGTGGCCGTCACCGTGGTCGACTCGACGCCGTGGCTGACGCTGGCCGCGTACGAGGTGACCGTGCTGGAGAACGTCCCGATGTCGATGCCCGACAGGCTCAGCGCACTCAGCGTCGCGTCGTGCGAGACGGACGCGATCGTCACCGTCGCCGCGCCGATCGGGACGCCGCCGAGCGAGGCCTCGACCGTCAGCGTCTCGTCCGCTTCCTCCTCTTGGTCGTCCGAGGCCGTCAGATCCGCCGTCGCCGAGGACGCCCCCGCCGCCAGCGCCAGCGCGGCCGGCACCACCGTGTAGTCGGAGGCCGACGCCGTGCCCGTCACCGCCAGCGCCACGGTCTGGTCTTGTGCGAACGTGACGCCGTTGGCGATCGCCACCGTCAGCGTCGCGCTCTCCCCCTCGTCGATCGCCGCCGGAGCCGCCGACACCGTGAACTCCGCCGCGTCGTCGTCCTCCACCGTCACCGTCGCCGCGGACGCCGGGCCGACCCTGTAGCCGGTCCCCGCCGCCACCAAAGCTGTCACCGCGCTGTCGGCCTCGACCAGCAAGTCCCCCGCGGTGGGCACGCTCAGCGTCACGCTGGTGTCGCCCTTGGAAAACGCCACGGACGCCGGCGGGGTCCCCGACAGCATCGCGCCGCCCTCCGTCACGCTCACCGTCACCGTCAGCGCCTCGAAGGCCGCCTCGGCCAGCCGCACATCGAACGCCGCCGCCGCCCCTTCCGTCACCGCGCTCGACACCGCGGCAATCGAAACCTCCGGCATCCCGGCCCGGGTCACCGTCACCGTGTAGGCCTGCGTCGTCGTCCCGTCCTCGGCCGTGACCGTCACGGTGATCTGGTTCGCGCCTTCCGCCAGGCTCACCTCGGCACCCGGCGCGATCGACACCTCCGCCTCCGCGTGGCTCGCCGTTGCCGTCACCGTCGTGCTGGACACCTCATGCGCAACAGCAGCCGTGTAGGCGGTCGTCCCGCTGGCGAACGTCCCAATATCGGTGCCCGACAGGCTCAGCGCACTCAGCGTCGCGTCGTGCGAAACCGAGTTGATGGTCACCGTCGCCGCGCCGATCGAGACGCCCCCTAGGGTGGCTGCGACCATCACCGTCTCGGCCGCTTCCTCCGCCTGGTCGGCCAGTGCCTCCAGCTCTGCGGTCGCCGTGGCCGTCCCCGCCGTCAGCGTCAACGCCGCGGTCGAGAGGGAGTAGTCGTCGGCCGCCGCCGTCCCTCCGGTCACCGCCAGCGCGATCGCCCGGTCCTCCGCGAACGTCACCCCGTTGGAGATCGCCACCGTCAGCGTCGCGCTCTCCCCCTCGGCGATCGAATCCGGCGCCGCCGTCATCGTGAAGGTGGCCGTCACCGACGACGGCGTGCGAATGGTGACTGGTATGGATTGCTCCCCCACCTGGCCCCCTCTAACCGGAACCACGCTGTAGCGGTAGGCAGTGCCCGGAATCACGCTGGAGTCGCTATAGGTCGTGGCGGTCGAACCGGTGTTGGCGACGAGCACATCGAGTGTGCCCTGAGGCGACCCCCGTAGAATTTGAAAGCCCGTAACGGATATGTCACCTCGGGGGGCGTCCCAACTGAGGTCCACCGCACCGTCAACGCCAATGCTGGCGACCAGGTTGTGAGCCCGCGAGTCCCTCGTCTTGAGTGCCGCGCAAACCTTCGGAATCATCGTGTCTAGTTGTGCGACCCAAAAGTCTGCGGTATGGATGCCGACAGTACCGACGTGCCATGGATTCAGGGAATCTATCGCGTTCAAGGACGACCGGTTGCCGTAGCCGAAATGCATGCGGTAAAGCTGGATCAATTCGTCTTCCGCGGTAGCGCTCCCCGGTGGATAAACCAGATAGACTTCCTTTTGCTGGTACCCAAGACTGGTCATGTGCCCCGCAGGGAGATCGCTATTCGACACGCTTCGATAGGCTTGGCGCACTTCGGCGATGTCGTTCCAGAGATCGTGAACCATCAAGAAGACCAAGGCTTCCGCCAACGTGCCGTTCGGGCTGAAGGTCAGGTATTCGTAGTACGGGTAACTTGTATGCTTAAGGCCATACGAGTTCTGAACGTCATCCGCGGGGCTCAGCATTACGCCTATCGACTGATCGCTACTCGCCAAGAATCTGCTAATGGCGGCATCGACCGGAGCACTCGAACAGACAGTCTCCTCGGCAAAACGGGAGTAATCCCCCCCTGCCTTCAGTCGCTGGAAGAGCACTTCAGCGTGACGCAAGGCAAGCACCATGCCGATCTCCTCCACAGCCATAACATAGGGGGAGAACTCATCACTCGTGCTGAGAAACCGCTGGTGATAGCCATTCGAAAAGTCGGCTCCCGAAAAATCGAGCGGGAGGATTCTGTCGTTGGTGGACTCGACAAGCGCCCGCATGTTCGCGTCATTTGTGTCCACGTCGGCGGCATAGGGAGTCGTCTCGGTTCCCTCCCACGTTGCGTACCCGCCCCAGAGCGGCTTGTTCAATGCACCGTGGCAAGACTTGCAGATTTCGGGCCGGTCGATCACGGGTGTGGTGCCGGAGAAGTCGATCACTCCGGCCGCCCACTCGTTGCCGTCCGGGATCAGGAACTCAATCGATTGCCGGAACATCTCCGAGGCTTCGGGGTCCGTCGTCCATGCAAAGGCGAAGCGTGCATCGGCACCCCAGGACACAACCCTTGGATGAGTGCCGGAGACGAATTCGCTGCCCAAGCCTTCGGAGTCGTACACGAATACGAACCGCTGCTTATGCAGCTCCGGAAGCGCCTCGATAAACTGCTCCGGCGTTGTTGCTTCATGCTGCTGGATGAATTGCCGCACTCGTTCCAGTCCGCGCCCGTCCCGACCGAGGAGCAGTCCATTGAATCTCGACAGGTCGTCAAACATGCCCTCGGGCAGTTCCGCAAGCTGGTTGCCGTGCAGTGTCAGTTCATCCAGGAGATACAGCCGGTCGAACAAGTCCGTCGGCAAGGAGGCGAGGTCGTTGTCATGGAGATACAGGGACCGGAGGCTGAACAGCGGATCGAACAGGCTTGAGGGCAGCTCGCTGAGTTCGTTGTCCGACAGGTTCAGTTCTTGCAATCGAATCAGTCCATCGAAATCCCCTGCGCCCAACGCCGCAATCGATCGGCCCTGCAGCTCCAGCGCGGTTACATCTTTCAAATCGTCGTCAGTGACGTTGGCGCAACTGTCGGATCCAACCGCCAATACGATGGCGTCCTGCACCTGGCTGGTGCGGTCGCAGACGCCGTCTGCGCGAGCTGCCAAAGGAATCATCAACCACAGCGCAATGCAAACGACAACTGTGCGAGAGAGACCTGAGGGCTTTGACGGTACGCGCACTTTCTTCCGCCTAATCAGATGGCCTAGGTACTCGTTGGAGCCGTGTCAGGATCCAGACAGCATCGCCGGGACCGGTCGAGGCCAGCGCCGCAATGCGAGGGGACTGATGGAACCCGCCCTAACCGCGACATCAACCGCCTCCAGGCGCCGGAATCAAAGTCCCGGTGCGGAACAGGGCGACTCGCACGCGCTAGCCACTCGATGCGAGCCGCGACCCAATTCCGCAAGAGCGGGCATTCACTCGGTGGAATACGATCAAGTTCGCTCGCGGAGATCAGGTGCGGGTCACGGCGGTCACGCAACGGCTTCATCGAAGTCGGCCTTGACGGCCCTATTCGTCGTCTTCCGGCGTACGTGAGCATGTTCCACCTAGCGGTCATTTCCGGCTTGCTCGCTCGTTGCCCCGGCCGCTACCGCTCTGCGGCTCCAGGTCGCCCCGCCCGGCCACCGTCAGTCCTTGCAGGCCCTCAAGCCCGGACAGCGGGTAGAGCTTCGCCAGGTCGTTCCCTCCGAGGCAGAGCGTCCTGAGTTGCACCATCCCCGCCAGCGGCTGCAAGTCGGATAAGCGGTTTGCTCCCAGCTCCAGCGCCTCCAGCCCGGCAAGCGGCGCCAGCGGCCAGAGGCCCGCTATGTAGTTCCGGTCCGCGGGCGGGCGGACATCCATGCCGTTCTTCAACGCATAACGCACTGTAAGCTGGAAGGCCCGAGTCGGAGAGCAGACTGGCTGGACGTTGAACTGCGTGAGCTTGACTCCCTCACTGGCGATACGGTCGGTATTGGGCGTCGGCACGGCCGTGTCGCCGTTGAATCCGACATGGTGCCAGCGCAAATCGTCTGAGAGAAACAGCACGATATTGGGTCGCGGAGGCGTCTGGCCCAGCAGGGCTGCGGAGACCAATGCGAGCGGCAAGCACCGAGTGATCACGTCCACTGGCAGTCACCTCGTGCGGCGCCTCGCGCCATCCATTGCAGCCTTCGGGCCGCACCGCTTCCGGCCGCTCGCCCAATCCGACATCGCCGCCTGCTGTCCAGGCCCTTCTGCTGACCCCGCCCCAGCCTCCCGGCCGCGTCGACCCGCCAGGCCAGGCGAACGTCGCTCCGCGCGAACAGCAGCTTCAGCCGCGGTCCGGTTCTGCTCGACCTCCAGAAGCCCTCCGGCAGTCGCCACGGGCACGCCAAGCGGGACGTCGATATCCTAGACCCCCACCGTCGCTGTTGCGGCACTGCCAGCGCCCACCCCCTGGGAAAGGCGCTGCCCAAGCCGAGCACCAGGTTGTCCCCGTCATCGTCTTCAACGCCGTTCACGGCTTGGAACTCGGCGGTGAGATCGGCCGCGCAGCTAGAGAACGCCAAGCTCGCTGGCACTGCTGCACTGTCGGCGCTCAGGACCCCACCTTCATGCGTCGTCGTCTGGGAAATAGCCTCGGATCGTCCCGGATCCCTGCTGAGTCCCGCCGTCATCGCTGCTCTTGCCCCCTCGGCCACGCTGATGTCCGGCGGGTCGACCGACACTGGGATCGCTGGCGGACGACATCTGTAACTCGCCACGGCCCCCGGCATCCTATTCATCGCCCTTGCCGCGTTGGCTGGTCCTCTGGCTGCGTTGGTCTCGTGGGTGCCAAGGATGCCCGAAGTATCACCCAGACCGCCTAGATCGGGATTGCGGAATCGGAGCACCTGCTTACACCGAGAGCTCGGTTTCAAATCAGGGATGAGTGGATGGCGTAGGAAATAGTGCATGCACTCGCCAATGCGATCCTGAGCAGCGTTTTTCACGAGCACGATATCACGAGAGTCGTCGGATGATCCACAGACATAACATAGATTACAAAACTGACACCAGTCATCTGGGCCGCAGGCAGCGATTCTCAGTTGGGAAGTCTTGAGACTGGAGCGGTGGTTCTTGATAGCGCCGCGCGATCAGTTTCAGTTCGCACGCAGTTGACTCAGGACGCCCGGTCTTGCGAGACATGAAACAAGGAGAATCTTTTCGGCGGCTTGCTGGCCGCCTTGCGCCAGGCCGCCGCCTCGCTGCCTGATTCCCGCCAGGGCCGCAACAAACGCTACGCCGTTCCCGACGCCGTCGCCTGCGCCTTCTCCGTCTTCTTCCTGCAATCCCCCCCTCCTTCCTACACTTCCAGCGCCGCATGCAGGAGGAATCTTCCCGCTCCAATTGCCAGACCCTGCTCGGCGTGCAGGACATCCCCTGCGACCACCCGATCCGCAACCTGCTCGACGGCATCCAGATTCATTGCTCTGACTCCATCCGCTGTGCCAAGGGCTCAACCCGCCACCCGTCCCGGATTCGACCGTTTCCCACCCAATCCGTAACGAGATAATCCGGGCCTAAATGCGACGATCCTACGGGTTAATGGGGATTCAACAGCCGGCTACCGGCTAGGTTGGACTCGCGGAGGTCCGCGCCGGTCAGGTCGTGCTCCCGTGTCGGGGAACGCGCTGGTGGCGGCCATGGCGGAGATGTACTTCCAAGGAGTCTCGACGCGCAAGGTGAAGGCGATCACGGAGAATCTGTTCGGGCCTAGCGGGTCGCCGGCGAAGATCACGGGCGCTGAGGGCGGGCGCGGAGGGGCGTTGCCAGGTGCTGGGGTGGAGTTGGCCAACCGCGAGAGCCGCTCGAGCTTGCGGGAGTGCCGGTTGGCGCCCAAGCGACGCCGGCTGAGTGGCGTCGAATAGGTAGTTTGATCAACCGTTCCGCAAGCCCTCAGCAACTTGAGGTATCTATCTTGCGAGGATGACGCGTGGAAGATTGGGCATTCTTTTGGGGGATTAGATCCGTGAGTCACATAGATCCACGACCCTACTTATTTGGTCGTGGAGGGACGGGACTGGCCAAGTTACATGGAACGAGATCTACGTATCGTCGGTGATCTCTAGCGGGACGCCAAGCGCCGCACCCTCCTGCAAGCCAATGGACAGCTACGCCCCTAACGTGCTCGATCACCTTCACGGTCTCCTATTACTTCGTGATACTGCCCCTATTCATATTCATTTGTTTCATATTTGGACTCGGAATTTACACCGTCTACTTGATCGTGACTAGGTCTTCAAGGCTAGCTCGCAAGCATCAAAACGGCCAAGAGTAGAAGATGCCGTTTCGACGGTCGAATCATGCGTTCGATCGACGCTCCGTTCCTCCAAGTGCTCGTGTCGATGGCCGGGCTGGCGGCCACGCCGTGGCACGAGATCCTTTCCGGGCCCGGCAAAATGCGCGTTCCAATTGCATAATGCTGCTGGGTTGGATGATCCGGACCGGTGTTTCCCGCTCGCGGCGGCTGACGTCGTGCGAGTGAACCCCCATACCGGCACGGCACGGATTTTCCCCACGCGCCGCGATGCGGAGCGTACCACCGACATCTATCGGCGCCTGCCCGTATTGGTGGATCGATCGACCGGCCAGGAGACGAAGGCCTGGCCGGTCAAGTCCACGAGCATGTTCCCCTTGACCAACGCCTCGCGGCTGTTCCACACACGCGATAACCTTGAGGAGAGGATGGGGCGTGTCCTGTTGGCCGCAACCGATACTCCAGCGCGTCGGGAGATTTCATCCCGCTGCACGAAGGCAAGATGGTACAGGCGTACGATCACCGGGCCGTCAGCGTGATCGTTAACAGTGCAAACCAGCACCGGCCCGCGCAGGCGGAACCCACAAGGGTAAAGCAATGGGGATTACATCGAATAGTGACGAAATAGCCCCGGATCCCGCCTGACAGAACCGTCACTATGCGGTAAGATAGTCATATAAGAGGTTGATAATATATGACTAAGAAGGCACCGGGGAAATCACACCGCAAGGGGATCTCCCACAAGCAGTTCTTCCGGCTCTTCCCCGATGACGCAGCGTCTGCGGCTTGGTTTGTCGCGCATCGGTGGGCCGACGGAATTCGCTGTCCGCGGTGTGGCTGTGAGAGCATTCAAACCAACGCGAAGCACAAGACGATGCCCTACCGCTGCCGCAAGAGCGAATTGCGGGGCTGCGGACGGTTCTTCTCGGTCAAGACCGGAACGTTCATGGAAGCGTCGAACCTTCGCTATCAGGACTGGCTCTTCGCCCTGTTCCTCGTCGCAACGAATCTCAAGAGCGTCTCCAGCATGCAGCTGCACCGGGACATCTCGGTAACGCAACGGACCGCGTGGCACATGGCACACCGCATCCGCAAGGCTCTGTCGTCGGGTGACGGCAACCTGTTTTCCGGCCCTGTTGAAGTGGACGAGACCTATATGGGCGGGAAGCGCCGCAATATGTCCAACTCCAAGCGCAAGGAATTGACCGGCCGGGGAGCCGTGGGAAAGACAGCAGTCATCGGAGCCCAGGACCGGGCGACCAACACGGTTATGGCTAGAGTCGTGCCGTCTACGGACAGCGAGACATTGCAGGGCTGCGTGACTGGGAATACGGCCCCGGACGCTACCGTCTACATACACCGATGAGGCTTCCGCCTATGAGCGCATCCCGTTCGAGCATGAAGCGGTCAAGCATGCGGTGGGCGAGTACGTTCGCGGCCAGGTCCACACCAACGGCGTGGAATCGTTCTGGTCCATGCTCAAGCGGGCGCACAAGGGTACGTTCCATAAGATCAGTTCGAAGCATCTGCATCGGTACGTCAGCGAGTTCGCGGGTCGCCACAACATCCGTGAATTCGACACGCTGGAACAAATGGCGTACATCGCGTCCGGCATGGAGCAGTCGCAACTCCGGTACAAGGAGTTGGTCGCATGAGTTTCGCTCTGGCGGACGGCCAGCGGTCGGGGACGCCATTTCCCGGTTTGGCAAGATTATTCTGCACTCCCAGCAGGCAGGCCGGTGCACGGGGTCCTGTGACCGGGTTCGCGACATGGACTTGTTCGAGATCGACCACAGCGTTCCGCGATTCCGGGGCGGACAGGACATCGACTCGAACCTGCAACTTTTATGTTGGACAGAGAGAGACCGGGGAGCGGCAGGGGTCGAGAAGGCTGCGAAGATTCCTGGAACTGCTGGAAGCCGAGCAATGACCGACAAGAAACCCGCACACAGGACGGTCGAACTGGTCCGTTCCGATTACCAGCCGAGCAGGGCAGAGTTGGACGATGAATGGGAAGTCCCTGAGGGCCTTACGTTTGAGCAGATCACGAAAGCTGTGATGCAACCGGTCAACGTCCGCTGGACCGACAAGCCTCGGAATCGCCGGAAGTGACGGTTCTGTCAAGCGGGATCCGGGGCTATTTCGTTACTATTCGATGTAATCCCCTTGTTTTTCTACCGAAATCGGACCCTTCCTGAATAATCCGGGCTAATATCGTCTGTCGTCTGATAGCGCCACGCTTCCGGGGTCTGAAATTGTGCCGCTGAGTCTCAACTATGCGCTTTGGCAAAAAACAAGGCCCGGCCATCCGTTCCCAACTCTTCAGCCTCAATTTGGCGATCCTGCTATTCGCGCAGGCAGTGGGGGTCACCGGCTGGTTCGCTGTCGTTACGGCTGGCGGAATCCTTGGCCGTAGCCTGGCGGCAAACCCGGCCCTGGCGACCTTGCCGGTGTCACTGCTCATCGTGGGCAATGCCGTTTCCACGATCATCGCTTCGTGGACCATGGCGCACGTGGGCCGCGCCCGTGGCTTTGCGATTGGCGCGACGGTGGGCGCCTTCGGAGCAGCCTGTGCTTTCCTTGCAACCCTGACTCACGACTTCGCGCTGCTTTGTGGCGGCTCGATCACGATCGGCTGCGCGGCCGCGTTTTCTCAGCAATACCGCTTTGCCGCCACTGAATGTGTCGGTGCGGCGGCCGCACCAAAAGCGATCTCAATCGTGCTTTTGGGCTCCATCTTTGGCGCTTTCCTCGGCCCGGGACTGATGTCGTGGGGCGAGGCCTGGGTCGCGGGCGCACCGTTCGGTGGCTCATTCGCCGCTATTGTGGCGTGCTATTTACTTGGCGCTGCCGCCCTCCTTGCCTTGCGGCCGATGACCCCTTCGGCCGAGGAAGAAACAACCGGGGGCGCTCGTCCTCTGCGCGTCATAGTTCGCGGCCACTTCTTTATCGCGGCCGTCACGGGGGGCGCGATCGGGGCGGGCGTCATGACTGTCTTGATGACGGCCGTATCGCTGGCCATGCATATTGTCGACGGGTATTCCCTGGCGGCAACGGCGGCGGTCATCCAGGCCCATGTGCTGGCCATGTACCTTCCTTCATTGATCAGTGGTGCTCTCATCGGACGCTTCGGCGCCGGGCGGGTGATGATTGGGGGAGTGGCGCTGCTTGGCGCCACCCTGGTTGCGGGCCTGGCGGGCCGCCACATGCTGCACTACGGCCTGGCCATGGTGGCGCTCGGCGTCGGTTGGAATTTCCTCTATGTTGGAGGAACGACGCTACTGGCCCGAGCCCATCGTCCAGCCGAACGCTTCCGTGTTCAGGCGCTGAACGATTTCAGCATTATGGGTATCTCGGCCTTTGCCTCCTGGAGTTCGGGGGCAGTCATGGAGCTGCATGGCTGGAACGGGGTGCTCTACGCCTCGATTCCCGCCATCCTCGTTGCAGCTATGGTCATTCTCTGGGTACGTCCGGACCCTCCGCCAGCAGCTGACCGCGCATGAGAGCAGGGGCGGCTGTCAACGGTCATCAGAAACCGCGTCAATCTGAACAGATGGTCGACCACAACATCTTGTAAGAATTAGGGGACGTTGTTGAATTACTGGAATAACTGTCTCCGTTTCCTATTCCTGACCGACTGAAACGGCGTAGCAGATGCCTTCCCGAACGCTTCGGTACACTCGCAGGCACTCACACCGCGATTCGTCCTCGAAACGCGGCCGAATCGTTGCACCAGCAACTCGCACACGGTCTCCTTAATTCTCTGCCCGTTTTTTCCTCCCTCCCTAACCTGCATTATTCGTGAAGGCTCCAAGTCGGCCGCGCGGACGGTGTAATTGTCGCGCACCGGGCGCGCCGGGCGTCGCTGCCGTCGGGCGCTGGCGGGATGGACACTGATTGTCGGTGCGGACGGCCTGGGTACGGGGCCGTCCAGGGACGGCTTCGCCACAGGCGGGCTCGGTGCGCCGTTGGGATGCGTGTATGTGCGGCTGACAGGCGCTGTCTGGGGCCTATCCGGCGCGGGCGCCGAGTGCAAGCGCGATGTGCCGCCAGGCGTGGAGGTCCGGCGTGGCGGTCGGCAGGTGCAGGACCACACGGCGGACCGAGCCGACGACGTGTGGGGTGGCTCCTCATCGGCGGCCACGCCGCCCCGCGCGAACAACTGCGCGGCCTACCATTCGAGGTGTTGGGCGGCTTCATCGCCGCATGTCCCAGGAGGGAAGCGTACACCTGCAGCTGCCAGCCTCTCGCGGGCATTGCCTACGGAATGCGCTTGGAGTAGTCCGGCGAGTTCAGCAACTGCGTCGGGATTGATTTCACGGAGGCACGGCTGGGACGTGACCGCACCGCCTGTATCGGTCCAAGAACGTTGCCCCTGCGCCATCGGCACCCCACCTGAAACACGCCGATAGTGACAGGCACAGGCTGCTGAAACCGTCGGATCACTCGAACTCGGCGACGGACCTGCCAGCCTTCGGATGCCCTCAATCCATGCTCTACGCTCCGACTCGCTCGGGTGTCGGACCACGTATGCTCACCACTTGGTCGAAGTCCGCTATCAGGTCGTTCACGTCCTCGATCCCGATGGACAGCCGCAGCAGAGTCTGGTCAACGATGCAGTGCGGACCTTCGACCGATCGCCGGTGCTCCACCAGGCTCTCCACGACGAGGCGGGCGACTGCGTAACCGATGCCGGCGCCGGGACAGCGGCTGCAGTCAGCACGCCTCCCCAAGACACACACTGGTCGATTGACGCCACTTGGCGGCCCTAGCCGGAGCGTGGGCTAAAGCGAGCGAAACACTGACCCCGGATCCGTAACCACCACGTAGCAGCGACACGTCCGCTGCTCGTTCCAGTCCGTGATGTGGGGGCCGGGATCCGGTCGCTCCACCCCCTACGCCGGCCCTTCTCCCCACCCGAAAAGCGGGCATCTGACATCTCTTTCCTTGATATTTTTCATAACATGCTTATGACTTACAATTAACCGTAAAGGCGGAGTTAACACCTCTTGGCGCAGCATCTAGTCACCCTTTGGATCACCAATGTACGAACCATGGCCTGGAATCCACTCGTCTTGATTGAGGCGCTCTACGCCATTCGGTATCTCCGATCGTCACTCGATTCCTATGGGCCGGAAATCCAAGCTGGGCTGTTCTAGGGTCCGATCGCCGGTCTCGGGGCGTTCTGGCCAGACAATGCGACATTCACCGCGATACCGGTCCCGGCCGGACAGCGGCGCGAACGCACGATTTGCGACCTGGACAAGGCGGTGGATCCCGCCGGAGCCGTGGTCAGCACCGCTGCATAGTTTCGCCCCCGCCGAGTCCATTCGGCGGCTATCGCACTTCCCGGAAGGGCCACGAGGGCGAGCGGCACGCTCCAAGCCTCGGGTTACAGACGTTTGCCTGACGCTGCAGGATTCCCGACCGCGACACCGGTGACCGGCGCGGCGCTGATCCGGAGGATCGCGAGCCGGCCAGGACGGCGGACCCGAGACGGGCGTGGGTCAAGGGTGGCCATGTATGAGGGATATGAGGCGGGGATGCGCGTCCGGCAAAGCGCGCAAACCAATGGGCATTTGCGATGGTGGCGGCGTTGACGGGATTTCGCTGCTGCTGGAGGGCATTGCCGCAGCTGGCGGCCATTGGCGTCTACGCGGGTCTAGCGGCCGACGCGGTCGCGCAGGGTAGCGTTGCGATGGATCGGGTGGCGCTGACCGCGTTGTACGACGCGACCAGCGGTCAGACCTGGAGGAATAGCACGAATTGGAAGACGGCCGCGCCCTTGGGCGAGTGGTACGGGGTAACGACCGACGAGGCCGGACGGGTCATGTCGCTGGACCTCGGCAGAAACGCATTGACCGGAGCAATTCCGGCCGCCCTTGGAAACCTGACCAGCCTCGAATCGTTGGACCTCACCTCCAACAATTTGAGCGGGCCGATTCCCGCCGCCCTGGGCAGTCTCTCCAACCTCGAATCGCTCTGGCTTCGCGGCAACCAATTGACAGGCCCGATTCCTGACGCACTGGGCAGCCTCTCCAATCTCGAAACGCTGTCCCTGGACTTCAACAAGTTGACCGGCTCGATTCCTGTCACCCTGGGCAGCCTGTCCAACCTCCATTCGCTGTATCTCGGCTTGAACGAATTGACTGGCATGATTCCTGCCCCCTTGGGCAACTTGTCCAGCCTCGAATCGTTGGACCTCACCTCCAACAATTTGACCGGCCCGATTCCTGTCGCCTTGGGCAGCCTCTCCAATCTCGAAACGCTGTCCCTGGACTTCAACAAGTTGACCGGCTCGATTCCTGTCGCCCTGGGGAACTTGTCCAGCCTCGAATCGTTGGGACTTGGCTCCAACGAGTTGAGCGGCCCGATTCCCGCCGCCTTCGGCAGCCTGTCCAACCTCAGATTGCTGTCTCTGAGCTGGAACGAGTTGACCGGCCCGGTGCCGACCTGGTTGGGCAGCCTATCCAGCCTGGACTCGCTGTTCCTCCACGGGAACACCCTGACCGGGACGATTCCCGCAGCCTTGGGCAGCCTGTCCAACCTCGAATCGCTGGATCTCGCCAGTAACGAGTTGACCGGGACGATTCCCGCCGCCCTCGGCAGCCTGTACAGTCTCGAATCACTATCGCTCAGCAGCAACGAGTTGAGCGGCCCGGTGCCAGCGTGGTTGGGCAGCCTGTCCAGCCTGGAGTTTCTGTTCCTCGACGGGAACGCCCTGACCGGGACGATCCCCGCTGCCCTCGGCAGCCTGTCCAACCTAGAATCGCTGGCTCTCGGCGGGAACGAGTTGACCGGGCCGGTGCCGGCCGCCTTCGGCAGCCTGTCCAGCCTGGCATCGCTGTCTCTCTATTGGAACGCCCTGACCGGGACGATCCCTGCCGCCCTCGGCAGCCTCTCCAACCTCGAATCGCTGGCTCTCACGGGGAACGAGTTGACCGGGCCGATTCCATCAGAACTGACCCAGCTGTCCGGACTCAGGATTCTGGACATCGGATTCACGGGGTTGTGCGTGCCTGCCGAAAGCCCGTTCCAGGAGTGGCTGGCGACGATTGAAGAATTCTCTGGATCCACGTGCAATCGCTCGCCAGAAACGGTCGGAACGATCCCGGCGCAGACGCTCGCCGCCAGCGGCACGGCGCTGAGCGTGCCGCTGGCGGACTATTTCAGTGACCCGGACAATGACCTGCTGACGTTCGCGGCAACATCCAGCGATGCTGATACGCTCGCGGCCAGCGTCTCGGACAGCACCGCCTGGCTCGCGCCGGGAGAGGCCGGCAGTGCGACGCTGACGGTGACGGCGGGCGACCCCGGCGGCCTGACCGCCACCCAGACGCTGACCGTGACCGTCGTCGCTTCAACCGGCCCCCAAAGCGACCAAGCGGCGCTGGCAGCGCTTTACGACGAGACCGGCGGCCCGTCGTGGACGATCAGCACGAACTGGAAGACGGAGGCGCCGCTGGGCGAGTGGCACGGGGTAACCACCGACGACGCCGGCCGGGTCACGAGGCTGGAACTCACCGAGAACGCGCTGGCCGGACCGCTCCCGGCTGCCCTCGGCAGCCTGTCCAGCCTCGAATCGCTGGATCTCGGCCAGAACGCGCTGGCCGGACCGCTCCCTGCCGCCCTGGGCAGCCTGTCCAATCTCGAGTCCTTGGACCTCGGCGTCAACGAGTTGACCGGGACGATCCCGGATGCCCTCGGCAGCCTGTCCAACCTCGGGTCGCTGGATCTCGGCCAGAACACCCTAACCGGGTCCATCCCGGCTGCGCTAGGCAGCCTGTCCAGCCTCACGGTGCTGAGTCTCAACGAGAACGCCTTGACCGGGTCCATTCCGACTGCGCTGGGCAGCCTGTCCAGCCTCGAATCGCTGGACCTCAGCCAGAACACGTTGACCGGGCCCATCCCTGCCGCCCTAGGCAGCTTGCCCGGCCTCACAGAGCTGAATCTCGGCTGGAACGGGTTGACCGGGTCCATCCCAGACGCTCTCGGCAGCCTCTCCAGCCTCTCAGTGCTGTCCCTCGGAAGAAACGGGTTGACCGGGACGATCCCGGATGCCTTGAGCGGCCTGTCCAGCCTCGAATCCCTGGATCTCTCCTACAGCTGGGGCATCTCGGGACCGCTCCCGGACAGCTTGCGCCTGCCGAGTCTTCGTGTACTGGATACCTGGGTGACCCAGGCGTGTGCGCCAACCGCCTGGCAGGACTGGGTGCAGGCAAACGATTTCTCGGGGGTGCCTTGCGGGGCGGAGGCGGACGTGATGATCGACGTGGCGACCGTCTATACGGCGGCTGCCCGCGAGGCGGCCGGCGGCACTGCGGCGATCGAGGCGGTAATCGACCTGATGATCGCCGAGACGAACGAGGCTTACGCCGCGAGCGGGGTGAGCCACCGCATGGCGCTGGTAGCCCGGTCCGAGGTGGCGTACGCCGAGACGGGCGATTCCGCCCTCGATCTTGGCCGTCTCGAGGATCCGTCGGACGGCCATATGGACGATGTGCACGCCTTGCGCGACCGGACCGGGGCGGACCTCGTGCACCTGCTCTTCGACGAGGGCGACGTTGCCGGCCTCGCTAGTCGGGGCGGCCCTTTCGGTCTCACTTGCCTGGGGTGTGGTGGCGAGACATTCGCGCATGAGACGGGGCACAACCTAGGACTGCTCCACGACAGGTATTCGGAGCAAGACACAGGCGGGACGTTGTTGCCGCATCCGGCGTACGGCTACGTGAACCAGCAGACGTTCGCGGCGGGCACCGCACCTGCCAGCCGCTGGACAACGATCATGGCGCTTGGCACGCAGTGCGTCGACTCGAACAAGACCTGCCCGAGGTTGCTCCGCTTCTCGAACCCGCAACAGACCTGGCTGGATGACCCGCTGGGCGTGGCCTTCGACGCGGATGCGTCGGGCGTGAGCGGCCCGGCCGACGCCGTGGCAGTCCTCAACGCCACGGGCCCAGCCGTGGCGGCGTGGCGGGACCGAATTCCAGGCGGCGGCAACCAGCCGCCCGCCGCCGTGGGGGAACTGCCGGATGCGCAGCTACCGGCGCTGCACGACACGCTGGCCGTTGACGTGTCGGCGGGGTTCGTCGATCCCGACGGCGACGCGCTGAGCTACACGGCGTCGTCGGCATCCCCGGAGGTGGCGACAGCCCAAGCGGATGGTGCCAGCGTGATGCTCACGGCGGTGGGCTTCGGCACGGCGACAGTGCGTGTAACGGCGGTCGACCCCGGGGGTCTCAGTGCGACGCAGGCGTTCATGGTGACCGTGCCGGGGACTGTCACCGACAGCCCGGAAAGCGACCGCGAGGCGCTGGTAGCGCTCTACGAGCGCGACCGGCGGTCCGGTTTGGACGAACGGCACGAACTGGAAGACGGAGGCGCCGCTGGGCGAGTGGCACGGCGTGACAACCGACTCCGACGGCCGGGTCACTGGACTGAGTCTCGTTTCGAACAATCTGGCCGGACAGCTACCGCCCACCTTGGGCAACCTGTCGAGACTTAAGCGGCTCTTGCTCGGCGGGAACTTGTTGAGCGGGCCGATGCCGACCGCGCTAGGCGACCTTTCCAACCTCGAACGGCTGGTTCTCAGTGGCAACAGGTTGACCGGACCGGTACCGGCCACCCTGGTCAGCCTGTCCAGCCTCAAATGGCTAGACCTCGGCTCCAACGCGTTGACCGGGGCCATCCCGGAGGGGCTGGGCAGCCTCGCCAACCTCGAATGGCTGGATCTCGCCGGCAACGCGCTGGCCGGGCCGGTCCCGGCTGCCCTAGGCAGCCTTGCCAACCTCAACATGCTGGACCTTGACAGGAACGCGTTGACCGGGACGGTCCCGGAGTGGCTGGGCAGCCTCTCGAACCTCAGAATGCTGGCGCTCGCCGGGAATGAGATGACCGGGCCGATCCCGGCAGAACTGGGCAGCCTCGCCAATCTTGATTCGCTGCGTCTCGGCCATAATGCGTTGACCGGGCCGATCCCGGCTGCGCTGGGCAGCCTCACGAGCCTCAGGGTGCTTTCTCTCGCCGGAAATGCGTTGAGCGGGCCGGTCCCGGCCACCTTGGGTAGCCTCGCCAATCTCGCATCGCTAGATCTCAGCAGGAACGAGTTGACCGGGCCGATTCCATCGGATTTGACCCAACTGTCACAACTCACGGCGCTGGATATCCGGTACTCGGGGTTGTGCGCGCCTGCCGGTAGCGGGTTTCAGGAGTGGTTGGCGACGATTGCAGTCTTCTTCGGATCCAGCTGTCAGGACAACCGCTCGCCAGAACCGGTCGGCACGATCCCGGCGCAGACACTCACCGCGAGGGGCTTGTCGTTGGGCACGTACGTGGCCGGCTATTTTCGCGATCCGGACGATGATCGGCTGATCTACGCGGTCACTTCCAGCCACCCTGAGACGGTCGCGGCCAGCGTCTCAGGCAGCACCCTCTGGCTCGCTCCGGGAGGAGCTGGAACAGCAGCATTGACGGTAAAGGCACGTGACCCGGGCGGTCTGAGCGCGACCCAGTCGATCACCGTGACAGTCGCCGCTGCCTCCGGCCCGCAGGGTGACTACGCGGTGCTGGCGGCGCTCTACGACGCGACCGGTGGTCCGACCTGGACGAACAGCACGAACTGGAAGACGACCGCGCCGCTGGGCGAGTGGCACGGGGTGACGACGGACGCCGCCGGACGCGTCACGGGGCTGAATCTCAACGGGAACGCCCTGACCGGGCCGATCCCTGAGGCGCTGAGCAGCCTCTCCAACCTCGAATCGCTGAAGCTCGCCAACAACGCCCTGACGGGGACGATCCCCGCCGCCCTGGGCAGGCTGTCCAACCTCGAATTGCTGAATCTCGGCCAGAACGCGCTGACAGGGACGATCCCTGGAACCCTGAGCAGCGCCTCCAACCTCGAATCGCTGTCTCGCAACGGGATCGCCCCGACCGGGCAGGTCCCGACGTGGCTGGGCAGCCTGTCCAACCTCAAATTCCTGCGTCTCGGCCAGAACGAACTGAGCGGGCCGATCCCCGGGACACTGAGCAGCCTCGCCAGCCTCGAATCGCTGCGTCTCGGCCAGAACGCCTTGACCGGGCCGATCCCAAGGGCGCTGGGCGGCCTGTCCAATCTCACGACGCTGTACCTCGGCAACAACGAACTGACCGGGCCGATCCCTGAGGCGTTGGGAGGCCTGTTCAACCTCAAATCGCTGCGCCTCGGTAACAATGAACTAACCGGGCCGATCCCCGAGGGGCTGGGTAGGCTTTCCAGTTTCAAATCGCTGTATCTCGGCCAGAATATGTTGACCGGAACAATTCCCGAGACGCTAGGCGGGCTGTCAGGCCTCGTACTGCTGGATCTCAGCGGGAACGGTCTGACCGGGCCGATCCCCGAGGGGCTGGGCAACCTGTCCGCCCTCGAATCGTTGCTTCTCGGCGACAATGCATTGACCGCGCCGGTCCCGGGCGCGCTGGGCAGCCTTTCCAGCCTGGTACGGCTGGATCTCGGGGGGAATTGGGGCTTGTCGGGATCGCTCCCGACCGGTCTCCGCCTCTCACGCCTCCGTTCACTGGATATCTGGCTGACCCAGGCATGCGCGCCGGACGCCTTGCAGGATTGGATCCAGACGATCAGTTTCCTTGGTGCGCCTTGCACGGAGGGGGCGGTGACAGTCGACGTGGCGATCTTCTATACGCCGGCTGCCCGCGCGGCGGCCGGCGGCACCGCTGCGATCGAGGCGGTGATCGACCTGATGGTTGCCGAGACGAACCAGGCCTACGAGGCGAGCGGAGTGCGCCACCGAGTGGCGCTGGTGGCCCGATCCGAGGTGCAGTACGAGGAGACGGGCGATTCTCACCTCGATCTTGGCCGTCTCAAGAATCGGTCGGACGGTCACATGGACGAGGTGCACGCCACGCGTGAACGGACCGGTGCCAACCTCGTGCACCTGCTCTTCGAGGAAGGCAGTTTTGGCGGACTTGCTGACGTCGGCGACGCCTTCGGCCTCACTTGCCGGCGATGTGGTGGCGGTACCTTCACACATGAGACGGGGCACAACATGGGGCTGCGCCACGACCGGTATCAACAGCGTCAGATAGGCAATGAGTTGTTTCCGGATCCGGCGTACGGCTACGTGAACCAGCGGGCGTTCGAGGAGGGCGCTATTCCTGCCAATTACTGGAGAACGATCATGGCGTATAGTACGCAGTGCACGGACGCGGGCGCGACTTGCTCGACGGAGCTCCGTTTCTCGAATCCCCGGCAGGAATGGCTCGGTGACCCGCTGGGCGTAGCCTTCGATGCGGGAACTTCAGGCGTCACCGACCCGGCCGACGCCGCGGCGGTCCTCAACGCCACGATGCCCGCCGTGGCGGCTTGGCGGGACCGGCCGGCGGACGATGCCGATCAGTCGCAGCCAGCGGCGGTGGCGCTGCCCGACACATTGGCCGAGGACGTATCGGCAGGGTTGGTCGATCGCGCAGGCGACCCGCTGAACCGCACGGCGTCTTCGGCGGCCCCCGCCGGGGAGACGGCGCGCACGGAGGGTCCCCGCGCGGCTGGGGCTGACGCCACCGGTCCGACCGCCGCACCACCGTCCATGGTGACGGTGCCGGGGCCGGCACAGTGACGACGGGATGCTGGCAGCAATCTGCAACGAGACCGGCGGCCCGGGCTTGGCAAGCGGTGCGAAGTGCCGAGCGATACCGTCGGCCAGTCACGGCGCTGGATCTCGGCGGCAATGCGTCCACCCGGCCGCTTCCGGAGGCCTCGGGGAGCCGGTCCAAGGTCGAAGCGCTGGAACCTTCGAACAACTGGAGCACCTTGTGGACTGCTCGCGGGCAGCCTGCGTGTGCTGCGGAGGCGTGGGGATGATGGCACGGTCCGAAGTGCGGTACGCCGATACATGTACTTCTTGCAGCGACGTTGCCTGCCTCGCCGATCACTCGGATGCCGACATCGACTCGGTGTGCGCCGGACGCGATCAGACCTTGTCCGCCCCCGAGCATCTGCTCGTCGAAGAGGGCAACGATGGGGGCTGCACTTGCCTCGGCTGTCCCTCCGTGCGTGGGACGGGGCGCGGGATGAGAATCAAACGCGACCGGCACGGAGTACACTGCGAACTAGGCGGGATATTGTTGCCGAATCAGGTGTGCAGCTACGTGAACCAGCGGACGTTTTTCGCAAGCGTCGCAGTGCTCGCTACCATGCTGCTACCGGCATCGCTGGCAGGCGCGGAGGCCGGGGAGCAGGCAGGCCTCTTCGCGGCAGCCGAGCCGGCACCGGCCGCCCCCGCTGCTAGGTTTCCCCACACCCCTCCCGACTCCTTGGCGATGCGGCAGCGGCTGGTCAGGATCGACCTCGGGCAGCTCACCCCGTCGGCTTCTGCCCTGCCATCGCCCGCAGGTGGCGCGCCGGCCGCCGCGTTCCCGTCGGGCCAGCACGCGCCTGGCGGGGAACTCAAGTTGAACCTGTTCGACGACACGGTGTTCACAGGCATCGTCGAGCGGACAGCCCCGACGTTTTCGGGCGGCCAGTCGCTGTCGGGGCGGTTGGTGGGTGTCGAGGGCGGCACGCTGACGCTGGTAGTCAACGGCGACGTGGTGGCCGGCACGGTCCGGACACCGGAGGCAACCTACCGCATCCGGCCGACGGAGAACGGGTTGCACGCCGTAAGTCAGGTTGATCTGTCGCGACTGCCCCCGCTGGGCGAGCCGATACCTCGACAGCCGCCTGACAGCGACCGGATGCCAGCGCGACGCTGACACCCGGCCCGCCACACCATATTCTATTTCCCCCGCCATCCATCGAACCAGCTATCGGGTGGCTCCTCATCGGCGGCCACGTCGCCCCGCGAACAACTGCGCGGCCTACCAGTCGAGGTGTTGGGCGGCTTCATCGCCGCATGTCCCGGGAGGGAAGCGTACACCTGCAGCTGCCAGCCTCTCGCGAACATTGCCAACGGAATGCGCTTGGAGTAGTCCGGCGAGTTCAGCAACTGCGTCGGGATTGATTTCGCAGAGGCACGGCTGGCACGTAACCGTACCGCCTGTATCGGTCCAAGGACGTTCCCCCTGCGCCACGGACACCCCACCTGAAACACGCAGCTAGTGACAGGCACAGGCTGCTGAAACCGTCGGATCACTCGAACTCGGCGACGGACCTGCCAGCCTTCGGATGCCCTCAATCCATGCTCTGCGCTTCGACTCGCTCGGGTGTCGAACCGCGTATGCTCAGCGCTTGGTCGAAGTCCGCTATCAGGTCGTTCACGTCCTCGATCCCGATGGACAGCCGCAGCAGAGTCTGGTCAACGATGCAGTGCGGACCTTCGACCGATCGCCGGTGCTCCATCAGGCTCTCCACGACGAGGCGGGCGACTGCGTAACCGATGCCGGCGCGGGGACAGCGGCTTCAGTCAGCACGCCTCCGCAAGACACACACTGGTCGATTGGCGCCACTTGGCGGCCCTAGCCGGAGCGTGGGCTAAAGCGAGCGAAACACTGACCCCGGATCCGTAACCACCACGTAGCAGCGACACGTCCGCTGCTCGTTCCAGTCCGTGATGTGGGGGCCGGGATCCGGTCGCTCCACCCCCTACGCCGACCCTTCTCCCCACCCGAAAAGCGGGCATCTGACCTCTCTTTCCTTGACATTTTTCATAACATGCTTATGACTTACAATTAACCGTAAAGGCGGTGTTAACACCTCCTGGCGCAGCATCTAGTCACCCTTTGGATCACCAATGTATGAACCATGGCCTGGAATCCACTCGTCTTGCTTGAGGCGCTCTACGCCATTCGGTATCTCCGATCGTCACTCGATTCCTATGGGCCGGAAATCCAAGCTGGGCTGTTCTAGGGTCCGATCGCCGGTCTCGGGGCGTTCTGGCCAGACAATGCGACATTCACCGCGATACCGGTCCCGGCCGGACAGCGGCGTGAACGCACGATTTGCGACCTGGACAAGGCAGTGGATCCCGCCGGAGCCGTGGACAGCACCGCTGCATAGTTTCGCCCCCGCCGAGTCCATTCGGCGGCTATCGCACTTCCCGGAAGGGCCACGAGGGCGAGCGGCACGCTCCAAGCCTCGGGTTACAGACGTTTGCCTGACGCTGCAGGATTCCCGACCGCGACACCGGTGACCGGCGCGGCGCTGATCCGGAGGATCGCGAGCCGGCCAGGACGGCGGACCCGAGACGGGCGTGGGTCAAGTGTGGCCATGTATGAGGGATATGAGGCGGGGATGCGCGCCCGGCAAAGCGCGCGAACCAATGGGCATTTGCGATGGTGGCGGCGTTGACGGGATTTCGCTGCTGCTGGAGGGCATTGCCGCTGCTGGCGGCCATTGGCGTCTACGCGGGTTTAGCGGCCGACGCGGTCGCGCAGGGTAGCGTTGCGATGGATCGGGTGGCGCTGACCGCGTTGTACGACGCGACCAGCGGTCAGACCTGGAGGATAGCGCGAATTGGAAGACGGCCGCGCCCTTGGGCGAGTGGTACGGGGTAACGACCGACGAGGCCGGACGGGTCATGTCGCTGGACCTCGGCAGAAACGCAGTGACCGGAGCAATTCCGGCCGCCCTTGGAAACCTGACCAGCCTCGAATCGTTGGACCTCACCTCCAACAATTTGACCGGGCCGATTCCCGCCGCCCTGGGCAGCCTCTCCAACCTCGAATGGCTATCTCTCGTTGGGAACGCCCTGACCTGGCCGATTCCCGCCGCCCTGGGCAGCCTGTCCAACCTCCATTCGCTGTATCTCGGCTTGAACGAATTGACTGGCATCGATTCCTGACGCCTTGGGCAGCCTCTCCAATCTCGAATCGCTGTCCCTGGAATCTCAACAAGTTGACCGGCTCGATTCCTGTCGCCCTGGGGAACTTGTCCGGCCTCGAATCGCTGGATCTCGATCGGAACGCCCTGACCGGGCCGATTCCCGCCGCCCTCGGCAGCCTGTCCAACCTCAGATTGCTGTCTCTGGGCTGGAACGAGTTGACCGGCCCGGTGCCGGCCTGGTTGGGCAGCCTATCCAGCCTGGAATCGCTGTTCCTCCACGGGAACACCCTGACCGGGACGATTCCCGCCGCCCGCGGCAGCCTGTACAGTCTCGATCACTATCGCTCAGCAGCAACGAGTTGAGCGGCCCGGTGCCAGCGTGGTTGGGCAGCCTGCCCAGCCTGGAGTTTCTGTTCCTCGACGGGAACGCCCTGACCGGGACGATTCCCGCTGCCCTCGGCAGCCTGTCCAGCCTCACAGTGCTGTCCCTCGGAAGAAACGAGTTGACCGGGCCGATTCCATCAGAACTGACCCAGTTGTCCGGACTCACGGTTCTGGGAATCGGATTCACGGGGTTGTGCGTGCCTGCCGAAAGCCCGTTCCAGGAGTGGTTGGCGGCGATTCAAGACTTCTCTGGATCCATCTGCAATCGATCGCCAAACGCGGTGGGAACGATCCCGGCGCAGACGCTCGCCGCGAACGGCACGGCGCTGAGCGTGCCCTTGGCGAACTATTTCAATGACCCGGACAATGATCTGCTGACATACGCGGCCACGTCCAGTGATGCTGATACGGTCGCGGCCACCGTCTCGAACAGCGCTGCCTGGCTCGTGCCAGAGGAGGCGGGTACGGCAACGCTGACGGTGACGGCGAGCGACCCGGGCGGCCTGAGCGCCACCCAGGCGCTGGCCGCGACGGTCAGCGCTTCATCTGACCCCCAAAGTGACCAAGCGGCGTTGGCAGCGCTCTATGACGAGACCGGCGGGCCATCCTGGACGAACAGCTCGAACTGGAAGACATCAGCGCCGCTGGGCGAGTGGCACGGGGTAACCACCGACACCTCCGGCCGGGTCACGAGGCTGGAACTCACCGACGACGCGCTGGCCGGACCGCTCCCGGCTGCCCTCGGCAGCCTGTCCAGCCTCGAATCGCTGGACCTCAGCAAGAACACGTTGACCGGGCCCATCCCTGCCGCTCTCGGCAGCCTCTCCAGCCTCACAGTGCTGTCCCTCGGAAGAAACGGGTTGACCGGGCCGATCCCGGATGCCTTGAGCGGCCTGTCCAGCCTCGAATCCCTGGATCTCTCCTACAGCTGGGGCATCTCGGGACCGCTCCCGGACAGCTTGCGCCTGCCGAGTCTTCGTGTACTGGATACCTGGGTGACCCAGGCGTGTGCGCCAACCGCCTGGCAGGACTGGGTGCAGGCAAACGATTTCTCGGGGGTGCTTTGCGAGGCGGCCGGCGGCACTGCGGCGATCGAGGCGGTAATCGACCTGATGATCGCCGAGACGAACGAGGCTTACGCCGCGAGCGGGGTGCGCCACCGCGTGGCGCTGGTAGCCCGGTCCGAGGTGGCGTACGCCGAGACGGGCGATTCCGCCCTCGATCTTGGCCGTCTCGAGGATCCGTCGGACGGCCATATGGACGATGTGCACGCCTTGCGCGACCGGACCGGGGCGGACCTCGTGCACCTGCTCTTCGACGAGGGCGACGTTGCCGGCCTCGCTAGTCGGGGCGGCCCTTTCGGTCTCACTTGCCTGGGGTGTGGTGGCGAGACATTCGCGCATGAGACGGGGCACAACCTGGGACTGCTCCACGACAGGTATTCGGAGCAAGCCACAGGCGGGACGTTGTTGCCGCATCCGGCGTACGGCTACGTGAACCAGCAGACGTTCGCGGCGGGCACCGCACCTGCCAGCCGCTGGACAACGATCATGGCGCTTGGCACGCAGTGCGTCGACTCGAACAAGACCTGCCCGAGGTTGCTCCGCTTCTCGAACCCGCAACAGACCTGGCTGGATGACCCGCTGGGAGTGGCCTTCGACGCGGATGCGTCGGGCGTGAGCGGCCCGGCCGACGCAGTGGCAGTCCTCAACTCCACGGGCCCAGCCGTGGCGGCGTGGCGGGACCGAATTCCAGGCGGCGGCAACCAGCCGCCCGCCGCCGTGGGGGAATTGCCGGATGCGCAGCTACCGGCGCTGCACGACACGCTGGCCGTTGACGTGTCGGCGGGTTTCGTCGATCCCGACGGCGACGCGCTGAGCTACACGGCGTTGTCGGCATCCCCGGAGGTGGCGACAGCCCAAGCGGATGGTGCCAGCGTGATGCTCACGGCGGTGGGCTTCGGCACGGCGACAGTGCGTGTAACGGCGGTCGACCCCGGGGGTCTCAGTGCGACGCAGGCGTTCATGGTGACAGTGCCGGGGACTGTCGCCGACAGCCTGGAGAGCGACCACGAGGCGCTGGTAGCGCTCTACGACGCGACCGGCGGCCCGGCTTGGTCGAACGGCACGAACTGGAAGACGGAGGCGCCGCTGGACGACTGGCACGGCGTGACAACCGACTCCGACGGCCGGGTCACTGGACTGAGTCTCGTTTCGAACAATCTGGCCGGACAGCTACCGCCCACCTTGGGCAACCTGTCGAGACTTAAGTGGCTCTTGCTCGGCGGGAACTTGTTGAGCGGGCCGATCCTGACCGCGCTAGGCGACCTTTCCAGCCTCGAACGGCTGGTTCTCAGTGGCAACAGGTTGACCGGACCGGTACCGGCCACCCTGGGCAGCCTCTCGAACCTCAGAATGCTCGCTCTCGCGGGGAATGAGATGACCGGGACGATCCCCGCCGCGCTGGGGAGCCTCTCCAATCTCGAATCGCTGCGTCTCGGCCAGAATGCGCTGACCGGGACGATCCCCGAGGCGCTGGGCCGCCTGTCCAGTCTCGAATGGCTGAACCTCTCCCGCAACGACCTGACCGGGTCGATTCCCGGGGCCCTCAGCAGCCTGTCCAACCTCGATTCGCTCTCTCGCTACGGAATCGCCCCGAACGGGCAGGTTTCGGCGCAGTTGGGCAACCTGTCCAACCTCCAATCGCTGGACCTCTCCTACAACGACCTGACCGGGCCGATCCCTGGGGCGTTGGCCAGCCTGTCAAGCCTCATTTCACTGCATCTCACCAGCAACGCTCTGACCGGGCCGATCCCTGAGACGCTGGACCGCCTGTGGGACATCGAATCGCTGGATCTCGCCGTGAACGAGTTGACAGGGCCGATCCCGGATGCCTTGGGCGGCCTCTCCAGCCTCGAATCGCTGGATCTCAGGGATAATTGGGGCGTGTCAGGATCGCTTCCGGCCGGTCTCCGCATGTCGCGCCTTCTTAGCCTGGATATCTGGCTGACCCAGACCTGTGCGCCAGCCGACTGGCAGGACTGGCTGCGGACAATCAGTTTCTCGGGGGTGCCCTGCACGGACGAGGCGGTGACAGTGGACGTGGCGGTCTTCTATACGCCGGCTGCCCGCAACAAGGCTGGCAGCACCGCTGCGATTGAGGCGAAGGTCGACCTGCTGATCGCCGAGACGAACCAGGCCTACGAGGCGAGCGGAGTGCGCCACCGAGTGGCGCTGGTGGCCCGGTCCGAAGTGCAATACGACGAGTCAGGCGATTCTGGCGTCGATCTTCGCCGTCTCGCAAATCCGTCAGACGGCTACATGGACGAGGTGCACGCCACGCGCGACCGGACCGGGGCCGACCTTGTGCATCTGGTCTTCGTCCCGGGCGGGGGCGTTGGAGGCGTTGCTCTCATCAATGATGCCTTCGGCCTCACTTGCCAGGGATGTAGCGGCATAGTCTTCGCGCATGAGACGGGGCATAACTTCGGGCTGTACCACGATCGGTATGCAGAGCGCCAGATAGGCAGGATCTTGTCTTCGCATCCGGCGTTCGGCTACGTGAACCAGCGGGCGTTCGAGGAGGGCGCTCCGCCTTCCAGTTTCTGGAGATCGATCATGGGGTATAAGACGCAGTGCACGGACACGGACCCGGACGAGAATTGCCCGAGGGTGCTCCGTTTCTCGAATCCGCGGCTGGAATGGCTCGGTGACACGCTGGGCGTAGCCTTCGACCCGGAAAATTCAGGCGTCCACGGCCCAGCCGACGCCGCGTCGGTCCTCAACCTCACGGCTCCCGCCGTTGCGGCTTGGCGGGACCGGCCGGCGGACGATGCCGACCAGTCACAGGCGGCTACGGGGGCGCTGCCCGACAGACTGGCCGAGGATGTGTCGGCGGGGTCGGTCGATCAAGCAGGCGCCGCGCTGGGCCGCACGGCGTCTTCGCCAGCCCCGCCGGGGGAGACGGCGCGCACCGAGAATCCCCGCGAGACTGGAGCTGCCTCGCCCGGCCCAACCGCCACACCGCCGTCCATGGTGACGCTGCCGGAGCAGGCACAGTGACGACCCGATGCTGGCAGCAATCAACGACGAGACCGGCGGCCCGGGCTTGGCGAACAGCGCGAAGTGCCGACCGATACCCTCGGCCAGTCACGGCGCTGGATCTCGGCGGCAATGCGTTCACCTGGCCGCTTCCGGAGGCACCGGGGAGCCGGTCCAAGGTCGAATCGCTGGACCTTTCGAACAGCTGGAGCATCTTGTGGACCGCTCGCGGGCAGCCTCCGCGTGCCTCGGAGGCGCGGGGATGATGGCACGCTCCGAAGTGCGGTACGCCGATACGGGCAGTGCTCGCGTCGACCGTGACCGTCTCGCCGATCACTCGGACGTCGCCATGGACTCGGTCTACGCCAGACGTGATCAGACCGGGTCCGGCCCGGTCATCTGCTCGTCGACGAGGGCAACGATTAGGGCTGCACTTCGCTCGGCGGTCCTACCGTGCGTGGGACGGGGCGCGGGATGGGAATCAAACGCGACCGGCATGGAGTACACTGCGATGGGAGAGATAAATTGTTGCTGAATCGGACCTGCATCTACTTGAGCCAGCGGACGTTCTTCGCGAGCGCCGCAGTGCTCGTCACTATGCTGCTGGCAGCACCGCTGGCAGGAGCGGAGGCCGGGCAACAGGCAGGCCTCTTCGCGGCCGCCGAGCCGGCACCGGCCATCCCCGCTGCCAGGGTTTCCCAGATCCCTCCCGACTCTCTGGCAATACGGCGGCGGCTGGTCACCATCGACCTCGGGCAGCTCACCCCGTCGGCTGCTGCCCTGCCGTCACTCGCAGGTCGCCCGTCAGCCGTCGCGCTCCCGTCGGGCCAGCACGCGCCTGGCGTGGAACTCAAGTTGAACCTGTTCGACGACACAGTCTTCACGGGCATCGTCGAGCGGACAGCCCCGACCTTTTCGGGCGGCCAGTCGCTGTCGGGTCGGTTGGTGGGTGTCGCGGGCGGTACGCTGACGGTGGTAGTCAACGGCGACGTGGTGGCCGGCACGGTCCGGACGCCGGAAGCGACCTACCGCATCCGGCCGGCGGAGAATGGGTTGCACACCGTAAGCCAGATCGATCTGTCGCGGCTGCCCCCTCTGGGCGAGCCGATACCCCGACGGACGCCGGGCGGCGATACGAGTCCGGCGCGGCGTTGATCGCCGGCCCGCCGCTCTGGATTCCGTTCCTTTCGTCATCTGTCAGACCAGCGGCCAGGTACCGCCACTCTACAGAATCGTTTCGGTACCGCTTCAGCGCCCGTCTCGGGCAAGCTACTCCGTGCGAGTTCGCAAGCCGTTCGACGTACCCCTTCGCCTTTCCGTCCAACGCCTGATACAGCTTGGAACGGTTGTGTACGTGCTTGCAAGACCCGGACCGCGAAGAGTCTATTGCCTTCAGCATGCACTCTGCTGACAATCCCCTCAGGACGGCCACGGACAGGAAATACTCGAACAGCTTCGGTGTCAGTGAGGAAGCCCGGGTTTGCGTCGGCGGTGACGCTGAACGCGCTTGCCGGGAGCAGCAGGGCCGCGTCATCCTGCAGGGCTTCGTCGAACACCACCACGACAGTGTTACCGGTTGTGGTGACCGAGTGCGAGCAGTGCGGCGTTAGGGCGTGGCGGCAAGTGCGGGCCTGGCGGGGAATCGTTGTCCAATCGGTGAGTTGCGTCTGCGCCTGCGTGGGTCCGTGCCTGTGTGCAGGTGAGCCCTATCAAGGCGGCGTCGGTTCTCGTTGGAACCTTCATTGTGAGTTGCGAGTCGAGCTGAGACCAATATACATTACTGTTTTATCAAGTTAGGAGAACTATGAACATATGCTTTATGAAGTTTCTTATCAATCTAACCAGTTTGACCGCCGCCGTAGAGAACGGCTCCGCCGGGGCTTCCCGACCGGCCCGCGCCGATCGCAGTCCTAACAGCCTGTGGTAAAAGTCACTCAATCAAAATACCAGCAAATTCCCAATAGAAGTCGCTAAAATAGTGGTCATGGCGATGGGTACTCGCACTCCAGGGCAGATCGCGCTGTTTGTTTCGCAGGATCAACTGCCCAAGGCCCCGACCGCTCCGTTCTTCGACAAGCTGAACGAGTTGCTCGCCACGATGGGCTTCGACACGCAGGTCGAGACGCTGTGCCGGCCCTTCTATGCCGCGCGGCTCGGGCGTCCCTCGCTGGCCCCCGGCGTGTACTTCCGGCTGCTGATGCTGGGCTACCTGCTGGGCATCGATTCCGAGCGCGGCATCGCCCTGACTGTGAGCGACTCGCTCGGCCTGCGGGCGTTCCTCGGCTACGAGTTGCAGCAGCGCCCGCCGGACCACTCGACGCTCTCGCGGACGCGGCGGCGGATCTCGAGACGCACGAGCAGGTGTTCGGGTGGGTGCTGGAGCGGCTGCGCGAGGCCGGTCTGGCCAACGGGCGGACAGTGGCGGTGGACGCGACGATGCTGTTCGCGAACGCGGCGTTGCGGACCTTGCAGCGCAAGGACAGCAAGCAGGCGTACCGGGAGTTCGTGGAGGGGCTGGCGGTGGCCTCGGGGGTGCCGACGCCGACGTTGGCGGAATTGGCGGCATTCGACCGCAAGCGGAAGGGCAAGACGCTGTCCAACCAGGAGTGGGAGTCGCCGACGGACCCGGACGCGCGGGTGGCGCAGATGAAGGACGGCACGACGCACTTAGCGCACAAGGCGGAGCACGCGGTGGATGTGGAGAGCGGGGCGTTGGTGGGGGCGACGCTGCAAGCGGCGGACCTGGGGGACACAGCGACGCTGGGGGCGACGCTGGAAGCAGTCGAGGCGGCGCAAGCGGAGGCGCCGGAGCAGGTGGTGGCGGACAAGGGCTACCACAGTGACGCGGTGTTGCTGGCACTCGACGAGGCGGGGCCGGAAGCGCACATCCCGGAGCCGCAGCGGGCGCAGCGGGATTTCGAGGGGCAGCCGGAGGCGGAGCGGGTCGTGAAAGCGAACCGGGAGCGGGTGGCGAGCCCAGAGGGCAAGTGCCTGCAGGAGCTGCGGACGGAGAAGGTGGAACGGTCGCTGGCGCACATGTACGAGACCGGCGGGATGCGGCGGCTGCACTTGCGGGGGCGGGCGAACATTCGCAAGCGGTTATTGGTGCATGCCTGCGGGTTCAACCTGGGGGTGCTGATGAGGTCGGTCACGGGGATCGGTACGCCCCGCACCCTGCAGGGACAAGGGCGGCAGTCGGCGGGCAACCAGATTTTCGTCCTTTATTTGCCATTCGGAACCGCCCATAGCGGCCTTCTGAGCGCGATTGGGGGCCTATTGGGGCTCAGCCGCGGAAATTGCCCGGAACTCGTCCCGGAACTCGTGTAAGCCGTTGAAGAACCCCTCAGTGCCGCCGACTGGCTCGGTCGGCGAAAGAGCCACTATAACCACAGGCTGCTATGCCCCGTTCGTATCCTCCACGAGCCCCATTCTCCAGGCATCGCAGTTTTCCGGCTGCCTGGGCGCGGCGGCTGCCGGATGCACCGATGCGAACCACGGACCGGTCGGCACGGGTCCGTACGTCGTGGCCGAATTCCACAGCAACGAGTCCGTCCGTTACCGGTTCAATCCACACTACCGCGGCGTCGAATCCGGGCAGCCGTATTTCGGGGAGGTTGTCCTGCAAGGGGGAGGCGACGCGGTCGCCGCGGCCAGGTCGGTCCTGCAGCTCAACGAGGCAGACTACGCCTGGAATCTCCAGGTCGAGCCCGAGATCCTGAACTCGCTCGCCTCCGGAGGCGGCGGAACCGTCGTCTCGGCCTTCGCCACGTTGGTCGAGCGGCTCATGCTCAATCAAACCAATCCGGATGCCAGCCTGGGCGATCTCCGGTCCGAGTATGCGGGCGGCACCAACCCCCACCCATTCCTGACCGACCCGGTCGTCGGCCGGGCCCTCTCGCTGGCGATCGACCGCGACACGCTAGTCCGGATCGGTTACGGCGATCTCGCCGGACGCCCGACGTGCAACGTCTGGCCGGCCCCGCCTGACCAGGCATCAACCAACAACGACGAGTGCCTCGTCCAGGATGTCGAGCTGGCAAGGGAGATTCTCGACAACGCCGGAATCGTGGATTCCGACGGCGACGGGGTGAGGGAACGCGAAGGCGTCCCCCTCAAAGTGCTGTTCCAGACATCGACGAACTTGGTCCGCCAAGCGACCCAAGAGCATATCAAGCGCTGGTGGGCGGAAATCGGCGTGGAGACCGAGCTGAAGCAGATCGACTCCTCGGTGTTCTTCGGCGATGACCCAAACAGCCCGGACACCGTTGGGAAGCTTTACGCCGACGTCCAGATGTACGCCAACGGCAGTAGCGGTCCGGATCCGGAGAGCTATCTGGGTTCCTGGATCACTGCCGAGATGCCGGGAGCGGCCAACTCGTTCCTCGGCCGGAACGTGCAGCGCTTCCAGTCCGACGAATTCGATCGGCTCCATGACGAGCTCCACAACACTGTCGACAAGCAAAAACGCAACCAACTCACGATTGCACTCAACGACTTGCTTGTCGGGAGCTACTCGATCATTCCGCTGGTCCACCGCGGATTCGTCTCCGCCCACGCCAATGACATCGAGGGTGTCTGGATCAACGCCTGGGACTCGGAACTTTGGAACTTCGAAACCTGGACGCGCCGCGAATAGCTGATCGAAGCTAGCAGCGCCCGTGAATTTGTCAGCGTGCCGCGCCTGGGGGGCCTGTGCCGGATAGCTTCGGATCCGTTCTCAAGTGACGTGCCTCAAGGAACGTGCCGCTGTAGCAGGCCTGGCGAGCCAGTGCCTTTCGCAGCAACCGAGATTAAGCTTGAGGTGCTGCCAGTAGTCAGCGAGAAACGACTCGCTAAGGACTTCCTCCAGGGCGCTCTCCAAGCGGGCCAGGCGGCGGATCAGCTCGCCATTCCCATTGGATCGCGCTACGGTCCAGATAGGAGACCGGTATGGGATTCGAATACTGCAGCGCAGCTCAGTACGCCGAATGCATCCCTACCTGGGACGATGACATGCGCTACCGCATGATCATCCACGACCTGCCGCGCTACTTCCACGGAGCGACTCCGGAAATCTGCAAGTGGATGCTCGCCGAGCGCCCGCAACTGACCGAGCGGAGATGGGATGCCCTGCTGGCGGCCACGACCGAGCACATCGCGATCCTCCATGGCGTAGCCGTGCCGGACTGGGTCGATGAGGAAGAGCGGTTCCTCGATCCGCCCTGGTTCATCGGCATGGAGGGACAGAACCCTTTCCCGTGGCTGGCGACCTCGCCGCCGCCGTTCCACCGCCACGGCGCGATTATCAATCCAGGCTCGCTGGATGAGCGCGGGGGCCAGCGCTGGTATGCAGCGGTTATCGGCCGATGAGCTGCGCCGTGGCCTGGAGGCGCTGGAGAGCAAGCTCGCGGAACGCGACGTGTACGGCTGCCTGTACGTAGTTGGCGGGGCAGTCATGGCCATGGCCTTCCTGCCAGAACGCATGACGCGCGATATCGATGCCGTGATCGTCAAGAGCCATGACCCGGTTCTGGAATGCACCAGGGAAGTTGCGCAGGACTTCGGGTGGAATCCTCGGTGGCTGAATGACCGGGTAGCCCAGCTGGTCCGGATCGTTCCGCGTGACATCAATGAAGATACCGAGGCGGTGACCCTTTGGGACGGTCGGCATTTGATTGTGACCGGCGCCTCTCCGAAGTACCTTCTGGCGATGAAGCTCCGGACGAACCGCGAAGAGGATCAGGGCGATGTTCGGGCGCTGATCAACATGCTGGGCGTAAGAACGAAAGAGCAGGTCTTCGAGGTTCACGACCAGGTGTTCCCGTATTGGCCCTTGGCTGACGTCGAGCTGATCCATATCGGCTATAGCCTCGACAAGCACTTCCGCGGGGAGCGGGAGCGTTTCGGTGTCGATCTGTCTCGCTGATCGAGGGCCCGTGCGGACGCTATCTTGGCCCGTGTTCGAGCTCATTTCGTACGACTATCCTTAGCCCAGCAAAACAAATGGTGCAAAAACGAGTACAGAGCGCCATACTCGGCTTGAGGGCTGGGCCGAACCGTGGTGCTCATACAAACGAGAGTCAACGCGTTCTCAGCAAACGCCCCGGCGGACGCAGTCATATTCAAGGAACTACTGTTACTCCGCACTGCCGGGCAACTGCCAACAGCACTCGGTCCCGTGAGCCGAGCGGCAGGCTCCGGCGCAAAGCAACCTCGAGGTAGGTGGCATCGTAGACGGAGAGCCCGTGTTGCTCGGCCAGTGTCGTGGTCCGCCCAAAGACACTGCGAGAATCATGCTCGTCGACTGCCAGAGCGAGAGCCGACAATCCATCCAGGCCTTGCCGTCGCTCGGCGGGCGTGATCAGCTTGCGACGCTGCGCGGCGAGGAGTCCGTTGGAAACCTCAAGGAACCAAAGGGACGGAACGACAGCGACCGTGCCCGACTCGACAAGCTCGAGCAGGGTCTCCGATGCGGGAGTTGCCTGACCAGGGTAGATCCAGGCGAACGCTATCGATGCGTCCAGAACAAACGCCGAGATCACCGGCGTCCCTCCTCGATCAGGGACCTTACCTCTCCGTCACCAAGACCGTGCCCGGGACCTCGCCGCTCGGCTATCGAACCACGGAGGGCGCGAAGCTCGGCTACGGCTTGGCGTACATCCCGCAGATCTCGGCCGTCTGCCGGAATGATGCGTGCGACTGGCTTGTCGTATCTGGTAACGACAATCTCCTCACCCTTCGCCACGCGCTGGAGAAGCGTGCCGAATCGAAGCTTCGCCTCAAGTGCGGTCACTCTGGCATTCATGGTCTTCTTTCGGACTACTGACTAGTCAGTGATCAGAATAGCATGCGAGACCAATGTGGTCTGTGGCAAACATTTCTCAACTCCTCCTCGAAATGGCGCTAGGGGCTACCCCTCTGAGACCGGCCGCTCCAATGCGGATTGGCTTTCATGAACAGGTACTCGTGCAAAAGCGACGGACGCGTCGTTGGGTGTGACGTGCCAGCCCGATCGATGCTATGACGCGGTTCAAGAATTCTATGTGGACCTGACGGCATTCCCTTGGCGCTTTCATCTCGTTCCTGGACCATTCGTCTGTGGTTGATCACGGCAGGTTTTGAGTGATTCTCACGGATACCTCCGGGACTTGTCGTCAATCCAAAAGGACACCAACGCATACGTGGACGACTTGGGAATCGGGTCGAACCAGAGAGTAATCCTTTCGGTATCCGGACCATCGTCTGGATCGTCAGACGTGGAATGAAGCATCTGGAGCATGCGTCCCGTCGTGTGCTCAGATTCCTGGGTCAACTCGCTTAGTGCCGTGGCCAATTCTTGCTTCTTGCCGTATCGAAGTTCTCCCAAACCGATTGAGAAAAACGGACAGATCCGTGAAGCCTTCTCGTCACCGGTAAAGCTGGTGGGAACCCTCCACATCCAAGGCAACTCCGTCGGGTTCCAGGCGCTCTATGGCTCCAATCGCATAACTAACGTGCGTTGAAGTGACTCCTATGGTCTCAAGGAAAGCGTCGATGTCGCGCACCGTCGCTCTCCCAGTCTCCGCCTCTGGGTGCGGGCCAGGGAGTCGTCGGCACCGGGGGTCCAACGGCCAGTTACCACAGTCAAGATTCACCAATCGGCCACTGGGCTCTCCGCCAATCACACCAGCGGCTATTCGCCGAGGTACTACGGACACTCATCTGCCGGTGCACTGCGGGTCCGCAGTATGGCGACATGGTAAACGGCTTTCAGATGCAGATGAAACATACCCAGTCTTGTGCTGGATGAGGAACTGCTCGAAGAAGCGGTCCGGGTGTTCGGCACCAAGACCGGAATTACGGCTGTCTGAGTGACTGAGACGCCGAAACAGCGCCCTACGGAAACTGGAGCTTTGGGAGAAAGACTGAACAGGCAGATGACGTTACGTCCGTCGTGGTCTGAGAAGCGTCACACCCTCGAGCCACGAGGCCTGCTGATCGAAGGTATAAAGGGGATGCGCTCCAGATCGTCGAGCCGCAGCAAGGACCATCAGGTCGGAGAAACCCGTGCCGCTCGCCGGGTAGCGGAACGCGGATTGAGCCACATCGTCGGCGGACTCGATCACCAGTTCCTCGGTCGACACAAGCTCTTCCAACACAGCCGCAATGTGCTGTCGGGAAAAGCGATAGGCCCGTTCCAGCACCCAGACGAGTTCGACCGCAACCTCACGGCACACATAGCCCGGACGTTCGGCCGTGAGTGACTCCAGCAAGACCCGTGCCGCCTCCGCCTGCTGCAAGTCATCGCGTACCAAATAGCGGACAACGACGTTGGTGTCGAGTGCGATCATTCTTCAGCCGCGCCGTTGGCTATAGCCTGCTCCATTTGCTCCCAACTGACGGGCGGGCCGTCATGCCGCAGCACCCCGACCTGCCAAATACGGGTCTCCGTGGCGGTGCTGGGCTGCCGAAGCGGCTACGGAATGGTGGTAGAAGTGCGGTAGGTGCAGCAGACGAGCACGACGGGGACACAAGCGACCCTGAAAGCATGGCCGGGCGCCTGTTGGCCTGGCGGGCACTGGCTGTTGTAGTGCTGATAGGGCTGGCACCGGGAGCTGCTAGTGGCGCGCCCGGCGCGGTCTAGAGAGAGCGAGGTCGAGGCGTGGGTGCGCCTAGGAGCCGTTAGCGGCCGTAAATGGGGGCGCCGGAGCCGAGCTTTCCGGCGTGAAGGTGGTGTAGAGTATTACCTAGCGATACTTGGAGGGACAGCAATGGGCACCTCGGCCGTTTCGGTAGCTGTGAAGATTGATCCGGAAACGCGCGAACGCATGAAGCGCCTCGCAGCAAGGCGGCAGCGCACCCAGCACTGGCTGATGCGCGACGCGATCCGCCAATACCTCGAGCGGGAAGAGGCGCGTGACGCGTTCTTTCGGCAGGCGCGTGACGCCTGGCAGGAATATCGAGAGACCGGCCTGCATGCCAGCTCCGAGGAGGTGCTGGCATGGCTCGCCACCTGGGGTGAGGAGTCCGAGACGGCTGCTCCGGTGTGCCACGAGTAGGCTTTGCCCCGGCCGCCGTGCGCGACTTGGCGCGCCTGCACGCGTTCCTACGGCCCAAGAGCCCGGTCGCTGCACGCCGCGCCGCAGCGGCCATCACCGAGGCGGTGATTGAACTCGGGCAGCACCCCGGGATCGGCCGGCCTGTCGAGGAAATACCTGAATACCGGGAACTGCTGATCGACTTCGGCGACAGCGGCTATGTTGCCCTGTACCGTCACACGGGCGACCAAGTGACCGTGCTGGCCCTGCGTCACCAGCGCGAGGCAGGCTATCACGCATAGGCTCCCCCTGCGTCCGCAGCCGCAGGATGACGGAAGTCTCGTCGTTGATCGGGTCCGTGTCCTCCCCGACCCGCCACCTGGGGGCTGTCCCCGGGTTCGCCGATACTCCCCAGGCACCTCGGACTTGCGCCGATAGGCTCGAGATCCTGTACAGCTCGCACTGTGCCCCCCTCCACAAGTCAGGGGGCGTGACATGGGAGATGCCTGATCGATACAATCCTGATATCACAATAGGTGCACCGATGGAGACCGCGTGGGAACAGTGACCCTTTCCCCGAAGTACCAAGTGGTAATTCCGAAGCCCATCCGGGACGGGTTCTGCCTCGTGCCGGGCCAGAAAATCCAAGTGATCGCCTATGGCGACCGCATCGAGCTGATTCCTGTGCGACCGGTCCGGCAAATGAGAGGTTTCCTGAAGGGAATCGACACGAGCGTCGACCGCACGGCAGATAGGGTATGAATGTCGTCGATTCCAGCGCGTGGCTGGAGTATTTCGCCAATGGTCCGAACGCCTCCTTCTTTGCGGGGCCTATCGAAGACATCGAGGCCCTTGTGGTGCCCACGACAAGTCTCTTCGAAGTGTTCAAGCGGGTGCTCCAGCAACGTGACGAGAGCGCCGCACTTCACACGGCGGCGGCCATGCAACAGGGAACGGTCGTGGATCTGGGAGCGGAGATTGCTTTGAGCGCGGCCGCGCTCAGTGTGAATCTGAAGCTGCCCCTGGCCGACAGCGTCATTCTCGCGACCGCCCGCAAGTACGGCGCGGAACTGTGGACGCAGGACGCGGACTTCGAAGGGATCGAAGGCGTTCGGTATCGAAGGCGAACAGCATAGCGGCGCGGCAAGAGATGCAACGGAGCGCGGACAGGTCGTGCTCCCGGATTGCACCGTTGAGGATCGGCATCACGCCCTCAAGCACGCTCCCCCCGATCCGGTGTTCAATCTGTCGCCAAGCCGGGGGCTGGGCGACACCCTGCATCCGCCCGGTCGACGGAATGCAGCACATCGCAATCGCCGCTGCCATTGGCGGGAGGGACGTTGGTATCGGAGTCAAGAAATCGGGCGGCGAGTTCTTCGCATTCCTGGGGTAACTGCGTCCCAGCGCGGCCGTCGCGAGCGGGACGCGGGGCAAGTCCCCACCCGGCTCCAAGGTCAGCGCCCCGAGTGGCTGGCGGTCGCGCGCGACAGGCGCCAGAGACTCCACATCAAGTCGTCGCCGCCCAAGTAGGAACTGTAGAATTCCGGGAAGCGGGTGCCGTCCAGGAGCTCGGGGGCCCGATCAATCGAGCGCGGCAGGGGGGAATCGCCCGAAAGGAATAGGTCGACCGCCTCCCGTGCTCGGGCCCTGGCAGCTTCGAGGAACGTGCGGGCTCGGTCTCCCTTGGATATCGACCACGCCAGGAGCAGCACTTCAATGGCATTGGCGGACTGCTCGGGAATCCGGCCCGGCTGGGTGACGTCGGCAACCTCTTCACCCAGTATTCTGGGCGGGATCGGCTTGAGGTACTGGTCCGCGGCTCGGAAGAAACCCTCTATATAGGCCCTGGCGGCTCCGGGATTCGCGCCCGCCCGGCGAATGGCGTCGGGCGGATGGATGTGCCCCCCGGCTATCGCGATCACCCGGTCCTGCCGCGCAGCGAGCTGTCGCATACGCTTCGAGAGCATCGGCAGACGCTTTCCCAGACGATCCGCGGCCGCCTCGAGGTCGACTGCCAGCGATCCGACTTGGCGGAGATTCAACACGACCTCCTGCTTCTGGAGATGAGTCGCGAAGCCGTGCTCGTCGGTCTGCTGCTCGAGGGCCGTGATGAACCTCTCCAAGCGGGGTTCCATGAAGCTGGCGAAGTGCTCACTGACCGTGGCTGCCAGCGCGGTCGACTAGAGGCCGATGTAGTAGCCGCCGTGCCTCGGGAACATCCCGAACGCGGTCCATTCGCCTGGCTGGGCCTTGGGTTGCAGGGCTATGAAGCGATCCCAGAGAGGCCACCTGCTGTCGAACTCATGCTTTCCGTCGAAGGCGTAGCCGTAGTCGGCCCGCTCCCGGCGGAAATCCCAGCCAGAATGCTCGCCCCAAGGAAGCAGGCCGTTTTGAAACGGGGCGTTCGCGAGGAACCAGGACAGCGACGCATCGACGGCTTCCGCGTAGCGGGAATCGCCGGTCCCGCGACTGATTCCGTAGAGCAGTTGGTACAGGCCGGCATCGGACGCGACGTCCCCTCCCCGGTAGGTGATCTTGTGAGCGCGATTGTTGCCCTTGTAGATATTGGGGAGGTTCTGCACGTGCATCCGGTTCACGCCGCAGGGCTCGACCGGGAACACCGCGTCGGGCAACAGTTCGGGTGGACTCGCCCGCACCAGCATCGAAGCGAACTGAGGGCTGTGCTCGCGACCCCAGCGGTCTGTCCCTTGGGCGATCATCTCGTCGGCGAAGCGGCGAGCTAGGTCGGCATGATCCGGCTCTCCGGCGGGCAGGGCTGGAACCAGCAGCAGGATCGGAAAGAGTGGCAGCAGACGCTTCATCTCTGGGACAATCTCCGGAATACTATCCTGTCGACGACCCCCCTCATACTAGCCTTATCGTTGCTCGCAACACCGGCAGGGCACGCCAAACCCAGGATCGCCTCGGAGAAAGGGGCAACAGGGAGGCGAGCACGAGTGCTTGCGCGAAGTTGCCCGCAGCACCCCGCGCCTATCTCCTGCGCGGAATGAATTCGACGGACTCCGGATTGAAGGCGCCCAGATCCGGCCTATCGGTTTCCACTCCCTCGGGGGGCACCTCCAGCTTCGCGGTCCAGACGATCCCGTTCAGGATGAACCGGCGCAAGTCGTCGTTGCTCCAGTTCTTGTAAAAGTGCGGCATCACGATTCCGAAGCCGCGTCCTCCATCGGGCCTCTCGACGCCCCACGCGACGATTTCCCTCTGCGGCGAATCGGGCGGGAGCATCGACGTCGCCAGAGCGGTCACGTTCGGCGCGAGCCGGTTGGCGGGACCGCCAAAGTAGTTATTGATGTAGGGTTCGTCGTGGAGGGTAAAGCTCTCCCAGCCGCGCGAAACGGGATGGCTGGGAGTTTCGGCCTCGATCCGAGCTTCTTGGTACACCCTCGCGATCGATTGGTGGTGAGGACACGAGCGGTTGGCGAAGTAGCCGCCAATCCAGCGCAAGAGGGGATGGTCCCCATCGGGCTTGACGTCCTCGCCGAGTAGTCCCGTAGCGTAGTGCAGGCACACGATTCCGCATCCGCGGTCCATCATCGCCGCGAGGTCGGCGAGGTTGCGCTCAGGGTTCTCGAAGCGGTTGGCCGGGAACGTGTCGCCGATGAAGACCACTGTTGAAGCCGAGTCGCGCACCGCCTTGTCCTGCGGCCATTCGTAGACGAGGTCCGCCCGGACGCCGGCAACGTTCCGTATCCCTTGGAGAGCGCCCTGCAGGAGGCGTCCGCCGGCGGCAGCCTCGTGCGAGCCGGGCGGATGCTTGCTCGGACCCACGACGACCAGGATTCGAGTGCTATCGGCCGCCTGAAGGAGGGGACTCGCGATAGCGAAGAGCACCGCGAACACAAAGCCAGGATTCATCGCGCAAATACTACCATCAATTCGTCGAATGCAGGAACTGGACCAGCTTCATGATTCGTGCCTGGGTTGCCGGGCTGACCGCGACAGCAGCCGGGACCGGGGATAGCGCTTAGGACAGCCTTCTCCGGCACCCTCCCAAGATAAGATGGGAATCCGCCGTTCCGTGACTGACACTGAGTGCGAAGCCCCTCCGCAACTCTCGCGCGGCGCCCGAACCGCAACCCAATGGCCTTTGCGAGGGTCTAGCCGGCAACGAGGCATTGATGTTTTCTGCAGCACCTGCTCACGATCGGCACTCCCCGGGCTGCAATCGCAGCGTTTGCGGGTAGGAATTCGTGATCTTGGCTAATGTGGAGTGGGGTGGCTTCGAAGCGGTAAACACCTAGGAGTTCGGCAGGTGGCGGTGCTTGGCGAAGGCCACCTCCAGCGCGGCGGTCAAGGGAAAACCATGCAGACCAAACAACTACCCGAGGCTTACGACACGCTGGCTCCAGACGGTTCGGAAATCCGCATTCTTGCAGCGACGGGAGGGGGGAGCATGGCACACTGCTCGCTGCCTCCCGGGCAGACCTCGCTGGCAGTGGCTCATAGGACGGTGGAGGAGGTTTGGTATTTCCTCGCCGGGAGAGGGGAAGTTTGGCGCAAGCTCGGCGAGCGGGAGGAAGTCGTCGAGGTTTCGCTCGGCGTTTCGCTCTCAATTCCCCTCGGTGCGCACTTCCAGTTCCGGAACACCGGGGATTCACCACTGCAGTTCGTTCTAACTGCGATTCCGCCTTGGCCGGGCACCGACGAAGCCTACCGCGTCGCTGGCCATTGGCCGACGAACGAGGATTGACACGCTGGGGAGCCCTCGTTCGTGAGAACATTACGCTCCAGAAGCGCTCTCATTTGCTCTTTGAGCGTCTCGCCGCTACTCTCCGTTGGGAAGTGTACGACTTAATCAACGGCAAGACCTGAAACAATCCAAGAGGCCTCAATAGGAGCAACGATGCAGTTGGGATCGAAACTTCAATGGTGAACGGTGTGCAATCAATGAATCATCTGCACTGGCTGGTTCGCAATGCGATCGTTCTTACCTTCATCCTTGCCGCAACAGCTACCGCACGGGATGCCGATCAGTATCCGAACATCGTGATCATCCTCTCCGACGACCTTGGTTTTGGCAGTTTGAACAGCTATGGAGCTGGCGAGCAGCACATTCGAACGCCAAACATCGACCGGCTGGCCAGAGAGGGGCGACATTTCACCGACGCCAATGCGCCGTCGTCGGTCTGTACGCCAACGCGCTATGGCCTGCTAACAGGCCGCTACTGCTGGCGCACTTCGTTGCGGCACGGTGTCCTGGGTATCACATCTCCGTTGCACGTCGAGACCAGCCGGCCGACCATCGCCTCGCTGCTCAAGTCGGTTGGATATCGCACGGCGGCGATCGGGAAGTGGCACCTCGGCTACGGGACCGGCCGGACTGACTACACGAAGCCGCTCGACCGCGGCCCGCTAGACGTCGGCTTCGATTACCACTTCGGCGTGCCGCAGAATCACGGGGATGCGACTGGCATCTATGTACGAAATCGGAAAGCCGTCGGCCTGCGTTCCAGCCATGTCGAACCATTCGGCAAGACACCTTATGGCCGGCAGTTCCTGGGGTTTGACGCGCCGCACCGGGTGGACGAGAACGTGATGGGCGAGCTGACGACCGAAGCCGTGGAGTGGCTTCGCAAGCAGGACCCGGGGACGCCGTTCTTTCTTTACTTCGCTCCGGTGGCTATCCATTTCCCGTACACTCCCTCGGAAGAAACGAAGGGCGCAAGTGGCGTGGGAGTGTACGGGGACTGGATTCACGAATTGGACCTCTCCGTGGGGCGTTTGATCCACGCGCTGGACCAACTCGGTCTTGCCGGCGATACATTGCTGGTCTTCACTAGCGACAACGGTGGCGTTCTCCTCACCGAGGGTGACCGTCCGGAAACAGAGGCTTACAAGGCGGGTTTGCACGTGAACGGGAAGTGGCGCGGCCGCAAGCACAGCATTTACGAAGGTGGCTTTCGCGTGCCGTTCATCGTTCGCTGGCCGGGCAAAGTCTCGGCCGAAACGGTAAGTATGGAAACCATCAGTCTCGTTGACATGTTTGCCACAGTTGCGGCAGTGGTTGGCAACTCGCTCCCGCCGGCAGAAGAGGCGGCCGAGGACAGTTTCAATGTCTTGCCTGCTTTCCTGGGCCAGCCCTCGCCAGGGCCGCTCCGTCCATCCGTGATTGTCCACAGCGTCGACGGTAATTTCGCAATCCGCGAGGGATCCTGGAAGTACGTCGAAGGTAAAGCGAGTCCCACGGTGAAGCGCGTGTCTCGGCCGAACGAACTCGGCCGTCAGCTCTACAATCTTCGCGACGACCCGGCCGAGCAAGAGAACGAAATTGGCGCCTATCCGAAAATTGCGGAGCGTCTCGCCAAGTTGCTGGAGACGTATCGAAGCCAAGGACATTCACGCTGAAGACGGTCCAAACGCACTCCGGTGCAGATTCCGGTGAATGTGAACGCTCAGTCCGAAGGATTGTGATCACCCGATCCGGTTGATTGTGAACGGTCGTTCTCAATCGTCCGGAACCTGCATCCGGCGTCTCGTGATCGCCGGACGTGAGCGCTTCCGGCTCGTCCTCGCCCGCATTCCCACCTGCACCACAGCACATGGCCCCGGCAGCTTCGTTTCGAGGGCGGCGCCCGGCCTCGCCAGCTCGGCCTGCAGATTCGCCGCAATACACTAAGGGCTCACGCCAAAATAACTTCGCCAATTTCGCCGTTCGGTTCACGTTGGCATTGATCAGACGCAACCCTGGTCAAGACGGACGGCCGACTGCACGGCGCTCGATCCGGTCTCGGCAGAGCGCAAGCCAGCCGGGCCTCAACCGAGCCGGACGCGGAAGACAGCGACCCCGTAGCGGAAGCGATGGGCGAGGCCCCGGTTTGGCGATCATGTAACGTAGGAGCGATGGAGGAATGGCTGCGTAGCGGGGCGGCGGTTGCGACCCCGTTGATTGCGATCGCGGCTCTGATCACGAGCATCTGGGTGAGCCAACGCGTCAAGCGCAAACGGGAGTTTGAAATCCTCTTGGAAGAGAATCGCCGGGAGGCCGCCAAGCGCGAGGCCGAGACGCGGGCACTCACCGAGCGGATCGACCGCGAGGCCGCCAAGCGCGAGGCCGAGACGCGGGCACTCACCGAGCGGATCGACCGCGAGGCCGCCAAGCGCGAGGCAGCGATCAACCACGAAGCCGCCAAGCGCGAGGCAGCGATCAACCGCGAGGCCGCCAAGCGCGAGGAGCGGTTTGAAAGCGAGGTGGCGAAGCGCGAGGAAGCGATCCAGGCGCTCTTTGACCGCAGCGACAGGAACTTCGAAGCGCTGCTGGCTCGCAGCGACGAACTGGTCAGGCAGTCGGCGGGAGTTGTCGAGCGGGTCGTGCACAACGAGACCCGCGTGGAAACGCTGGAGGCCGCGAGACCCCCTAGGGCAGCAGATCCCTCGGCCCCCGCGGCGGGAGAGACCGAGGCGGTGGCAGCGCAGGATGTTCCTGTTGAGCGGCATCCCGAGTGACAGCCGGCTCGCTCCCCCTGCATGTCGAGTGCGACATGGCGATCCGGGCATGGCGCGTAGGGCGGCTGTTCCTGTCGGCCTGCACGCCGGTGCGGAGCCGGGATATAGTCGCCCCGCCAGCGCGGGCAATCACCCGGTAGTCGCTTGAAGTGGTCCCGCTCTCGGCCCGAAGCTCGGTTCGTTCGCCGCAGACCAATTTGCAGCGAACCCAGCCGCGATACCCGCATGCAACGGGCTCGGGGCTCGGGGCTCGGACCGTCACCACTCGAGATCGCGAAATGACGACTTTGTTTCGGCCAGAGCCCTTAGCGAATGGCAGGGGAACTGCTGGAGTCGACAGCGCGGGGCGATGTAGGCCCGGTGAACGTGAGTGCGTCCGCGGTGGACTCATGATCGCTACTGCCGAATCTGGGTGCCAACCTTCGGTCTTGGTCGCAACTACAAAAGTGCATGTTTTAAATGCATATCAGGAATTGCAAGAATACAGGGGAGGTCAGATAGTGACGCAGTTCATCGGAAAACGCATCAAGGCGTTGCGTGAGGAACGCAAGCTCTCCCAAGAGAAACTTGCGGGGATTCTTGGGTTCAACGATCGGCAGACGATTTCGGCCATCGAGACCGGCGCCAGGCGGGTTACGGCCGAGGAATTGATGCTAGCAGCCGAGAGGCTGGACACCCCGCTTGAGTATTTTACCGATCCCTTCCTGCTCGCTGGTGAAGGCCGCTTCTCATGGCGCCAGACCGGTGTCGGCGTGGAACGGCTCGAAGCCTACGAACGGAGGGCGGGCCGCTGGATTGCCGCGTTCCGAATCCTCGCGCCGCAGGTCGGACGGGAGGCGCCGCTCATGCGCCGCACGCTCGGCCTTGCGCGGCATTCCCGGTTTGAGGACGCAATGCGGGCCGGCGAGCGGTTCGTCGTCGAGTACGGTCTAGGCGATACGCCGGCGCCGCGCCTCGCGGAAGTCATGGAAAGGGAGCTGGGCATCCTGGTTCTCATGGTCGACGCCGATCCGGGTATTTCCGGTGCGTCATGCCGCCTGCCGGAGCTGGATTCGGTTCTGATTGCCCGCCACGAGGTCGTCGGTCGCCGTCATTTCGATCTCGCTCACGAGCTGTTTCATGTCCTGACCTGGGACGCGCTGCCGCCGAAGCACCTGGAGGAGGCGAGGGAGACCGGCGGCAGTCGCGTCGAACAACTCGCCAACAGTTTTGCGGCGGCGGTTCTGATGCCTGAAAGCACCTTGGCGCGATTCGGCGATTGGTCGGGTCTCACGCTGGATGCGTTGGTCGGGCGGTTGAATGCGGCGGCGAACGACTTGTACGTGACGGCGTCAGCGCTGAAATGGCGCTTGGTGGCACTGGGTGCCCTGACATCGGCAACAGCGCGGGCAGTGCCGGATGCGGCATTGCGCAATAACGGACGCGAGGATGCGGAGGATGTCCCTCTGGCGCTGTTCTCGAGGACCTTCCTGCTGGTGATCGGGCTTGCGATCGGGAATGGCCTGGTCTCAGTGCGCCGGGCCGCTGCATTGCTCGAAGTAACGGTCGAGGATCTCGCAGACGTTTTCGCGGCACATGACGTCGCGCATGCGGCCGATCTATGAGGCGTCATGCCTAGGCATCGCGGCACCTTGCTGGTGGATACGAATGTCATTCTGGAGGCGCACCGGACGGGATCGTGGCGGCCGCTGACGGGCGGCAACCGAGTCGAGACCGTGGAGGATTGTGTGACCGAAACCCAAACGGGTTTCCAGCGTCGCCGGCCCGAGCGGCAGATTGACGAGGCTGAATTGCGAAACAGGCTGGCAGCCGCTCATTTCGTCACGGACCTGCACCGTTCTGCGCTCGCGATCAGCGCTGGCGACATCGCGTTGGACCGGGGCGAAGCTTAGGTTTGGGCACACGCATTGGGTCGCCACGACGATTGGACCCTGTGCGGGCCGGACAAGGCCAGTCTCCGTTGCGGCGTAAGACTGGGGTTGCGCGACAGGCTGGTATCGATGCAAGGATTGCTCGACGACCTCGGCCATCGGCCGGCGACCGCTCTGCGCAACGCGTACACAAGGCGGTGGCACGAAAGAACGATCGGCGAGCTGATTCTGGCCGAGAGAAGCGGGAATTGGTGAGTCAGCTGCGGTCGCGCTTCTGTTGTGGCCGGGGGACGGGCTTGAGCAAGACCGGGCGAAATGGGGAGCACGGCAGAGGTCGGGCGTCCGGAACGGCGGAGTGGTCAGTGGCATGAAGGATCGCGGGACACCTGCCATGGAAATCTACATCGGCGACCCTGTCGAGCATGAATCGGAACGATCCACGTTGCGGGAGATCGAGCTATCGCTCGCGGCCGATGGGTGTCGGGCAATGGTTTTCGCGCACCTGGCATCTGGGGGCTGTTCATCGAGCGATGTGAACATCTGGAATCTCCGGAATGCCAATTCGCGACGAGATGACAGGCTTCAGTCTCGACGCCCAGAGGCAGTCAGCCCACCCTTGCGGGAAGTCTGGGCCAGTCCCCTGGCCAGCGGCCATCGGAACTATGCTCAAATGTCCTTGTTGCTGAGGGGAGCGGAGAACGACAATGCCCGTGCGATCTGAAACGACAACTATTCGTCCTGATTGCTTCTTCCGGCTGATTTTCATTCTGCTGCAGGTCATGACGCTTCCGGCGTTCGCTCAACAAACCAGCAATCCGGAAGAACCGGCTCAGGCCGGACAGTGTCTCGATCTTCAGATCCTGGACCCCTCGGCTGCATCGATACCGGCCGCCACCGTCACCATCGGGAATCGAGAGCAGCAGACCGGCGAATCCGGCGTGGCCTCCTTCTGCGGTCTTGGCCCGGGGCCCCATCGGGTCATCGTGTCGGCGGAGGATTTCCAGGTCCATGAAGGCTCCGTGGCGCAATCGGAGGGTAAAGTCACCATCACGCTCCAGTTGTTCCTGCAGACTGAACTGGTTGTCGTCGGCAGTCGTGCGCGGCCGCGGTCCGTGACCGAATCTCCGGTCCCCATCGACGCGATCCGGTTAGCGGATGTCGTCAGCCAGGGCTCCACTACCCTCGACTACCAGTTGCGCACGTTGATCCCCTCGTTTAACGTCGCCACTCATCCCATCAGTGACGCGGCCACGCTGGTGCGGCCGGCCAGCCTGCGCAACCTGGCGCATGACCACACGCTGGTGCTGGTGAACGGCAAGCGCCGCCACCGCTCGTCGGTTATCGCCTGGTTCGCCGGCGTGACGGACGGCGCGCAGGGTCCGGACATTTCGACCATTCCGTCAATCGCGCTGCGCCAAGTGGAGGTGCTGCGCGACGGCGCGTCGGCCCAGTACGGCTCCGATGCCATCGCTGGTGTGCTGAACTTCCTGCTCAAGGACGCTCGCCAGGGAGGCAGCGTGGAGTTCAATACCGGCACCTACCGCGCGGGCGACGGCGATGCGTACACGATCGCCGCCAACGTCGGGCTGCCGCTCGGCGAGAGCGGGTTCGCCAACCTCAGCCTGGAGTTCGGCAATGCCGACCCGACGAACCGCAGCGTGCAGCGTGCCGACGCGGCAGCCCTCATCGCTGCCGGCAACACGGCCGTGGCCGACCCGGCGCAGATTTGGGGCAACCCAATGATCGAGGACGAAGTGAAGTTCTTCGCAAACTTCGGCCACCTGTTCTCCAATGGCTTGCAGCTCTACGGCCACACCAACTTCGCCAAGAAGAAGGTGACGGAGGGATTCTACTTCCGCAATCCCAACAATCGGGCCAACATCTACAGCCTTGACGACGGCAACACGCTGCTGATCGGCGATGTCCTGGACGCCCGCGACGGTATCGTCGACGGATCGGCGAACTGCCCCACGGTGCGGGTCAACGACAACGTGCCGGATCAGGCGGCCCTGGCGCAGGTGTTCGCGGATCCAAACTGCTTCTCCTTCCGAGAGATCGCCCCAGGCGGGTTCACGCCCCAGTTCGGCGGCGTGGTCCGGGACATGTCTGTGGTGGGCGGCGTACGCGGGGTCGCGGCCAACGGCCTCATCTGGGACGCCAGCGCCAGCTATGGTGCCCACGAGTCCGACTTCTTCTTCAACAACACCGTCAACGCCTCGCTCGGACTCGACACGCCGCGGGAATTCGACCCGGGACTCTACCGACAGGAGGACGTGAACCTCAACTTCGATGTCTCCTATGCCGCGACGGGCGTGGTCAACATCGCCGGTGGCGCCGAGTGGCGCAACGAGCGTTTCGAGATCGGCGCCGGTGGAAAACCGTCCTGGGAGGTCGGACCGTATGCCGCGCAAGGCTTCGTTTCCGGCTCCAACGGCTTCCCCGGATTTCCCGACTACACCACAGGGGTCTGGAATCGCAGCAATGTCGCTGTCTACGGCGACCTCGAGCTGCGGGATCCGGTCGACCGATGGACCGTCGGCGCCGCTGTCCGGTTCGAGCACTTCGACCTCTTCGGCTCCACGACCAACGGCAAGCTGTCGGCCCGTTACGAGCTGACCGACACGATCTCCGTGCGTGGCGGCGTCAGCACCGGGTTCCGCGCGCCGACGCCCGGCCAGCAGAACACGCTCAACGTGCAGACGACCATTGACCCGGAGACATTGCAGCTGGTCGACAGCGCCAACGTGCCCTCCACCTTCCGGGCGGCGCAACTCCGCGGCGGCAAGCCCCTCGAACCCGAGACGTCGGTCAACACGACGGCCGGGCTGGTGGTCGACACCGGAGCGTTTACGCTGACCGCCGACTACTTCCGCGTCGACGTCTCCAACCGCCTCGCCCTGTCGCAAACCTTCACCCTTTCCGACGACGAACGCGAGCTGCTGCTGTCGGAAGGGATCGCCTCCGCTGGCACGCTGGCCTTCTTCCGGTTCTTCATCAACGACTTCTCGAGCCGGAACCAGGGAATCGACGTCGTGTCGACGTACGAGCCGCCGGGGCTGGGAGGCGACACGGAGTTCAGCTTCACGCTGAACTACACGCATACGAAACTGACGGAAGGGTCGGATCTGCTCACCGCCGGCGACGTGCTCGGCCTGGAGCGCGGCGTGCCCCGGATCCGCTGGAATGCCGCCATCAACCAGAAGCTGGGGCGGGTGGGCGTGCTGGGCCGCCTGAACTACTTCGGCGCGTGGGTCGACCACTTCGACGCCCGGTTCGTCCGCGGCGCCGACGCACCGATCCTGGATGGACGGTACATTGTCGACCTGGAGGCGAGCATCTCGGTCACCGACAAGGTTACGCTGGCATTCGGCGGCCAGAATGTCTTCGACACCTTCTCGCAACGGATGGACCTTTTCGCCGAGATTTTCGGTCTCCCCTACAGCCAGTTCACCCCGTGGGGCCTGAGCGGCGGATACTACTACGCCCGCCTCAACTACTCCTTCGGCAGCATCTTCTAGTCCAAAATCGACGCAGTGGAAGTACTGGTCCAAATAGGCTCTCAGGGGAGTGCACGTCAGACTAGTGATTCCGACATGAGAGATTGGAGGCCCGAGTTTCCCAGAAGTGGTTGCTGCGGTGACAGCAGCGCAGGGCGACAATGGCGTTGGCACCATCGACACTCCAGCGCATATCCCGGCTCCTTTGCATCTTGGACCGACCGTGACCTTGCAGCCAGCCTCGCCAACGCCGGAATCAACCCACCGGCAGGCAGGAGCGCTCCGGCATGGCGGCTGGGCGGTGACCAGGCGCCGGCGCGGCGCTGATCCCCGGCCCGCCACGACGTGCGGTTGCAGGCTTCCGCGAAGACGGTTACATGGTGGTCGGCGATGCTAACGCTGCCGGGCCGCGGTTGCTGGAGGGCCGGCCGGCTTTCTCCAGTTGACATTGTTCGATATGTGTATACTTTATGAATGCGGCGTATACAAATATATATCCAGGAAGATCTGGACGAGATACTCCAACTCGAAGCGCAAAAAAGCAAGCGGTCCAAGGCCTCGCTGATCCGAGAGTGTGTCTCAGCTCGTTACGGCGGGGGTTCGGAAACCGCCAGCGATCCGCTGACAGCCCTCATCGGTGCCGTCGATATTGATCCTGAAGGCATCGACGACGTCGTCTATGGGAAATGAGATTCGTCGACACTGGCTTCTGGGTCGCGCTGTTAGTGCCCCGCGACCAGCATCACGCCGAAGCGGCGAGGATTTGGCACGCAGACTCAAGCTTGCTGCTGTCCAGTAACCACGTCGTCGGGGAGACTTGGACATTCTTGCGCAAGCGAGCCGGGCACAAGGTGGCCGTGAGCTTTCTTGATGCGTTGGAGCGATCACCCCGGGTCGCCGTGGTCCATGCGGATCTGGACATCGAAGACGCAGCCCGCCGATGGCTGAAACGGCACGATGAACGCATGTATTCGTTTGTCGACGCAGTGAGCTTTGAAGTCATGCGGCGACGACGACTGCGCGAAGCGCTCGCGTTTGATGGAGACTTCACGGTGGCTGGCTACGTCGAAGTGCGGCACCCGTGACTTTGCAGCTCGTGCCGTTTGGGAATGCCGGCCATCGACCCTGACTGAGGACAAACCAGCGTTGGGGAGAGCCTTTCCGGATTCTTCTCGGAATTCCTACCGAAGGACTGTCCAGCACTCCCCCTGTCTTAAGGCAACCACCCCCTCGGTGCTGTCTGTGTGCGATCGCTAGGCCCTCAGGGCAGCCTTCTCCGGCACCCTCCTAAGATAAGAGGACGCTCCTCTTCAGGACACGTCTCAGATCGGCACAAGGAGTCAAAGTCGTGACACGTAACAATGGATTTGCTGCGGGGTTCGCCGCGGCGCTGCTGCTCGCCACGGGGGCAATCTATCTATCGACAAGCGTATTCGCCGCCAGTGACGAAGTCGAAGGGACAGCAACACACCTCTTCGTCAAGCGCGCGGCGGCAGAGATGCACGAGCCTTCGTCGAACGCCATCACGCGTGTCATGCTGACAGCCGACCAGACCAATGGCCGATACAGCGTCATCGATGAGATCTTCAAACCGGGCATGCGGTCCTCGCCGCACAAGCACTCGTACCATTCTGAAACCTTTGTCGTTCTGGAAGGAAGGATGCAATGGACCGTCGGCGGGGAAACTGACGTCATCGGACCCGGCGACCTCGTCTACATCCCGCCGGACACCGCGCATCAAACGGAGGTCCTGGGCGACCAAGCCGTGCGCGCGTTGATGATCTACGAACCCGGCGGATACGAACTCGGACTGCGGCGCCGAGTCAATACCCCGCGGGAGAAAATGCGGGATCCGGAATTCCGACGCCAGATGATGGAGCTGTCCGACGTCGTTCCTCTTTCGCAGCGTCCGGGCGACTTCTAACGCAGGCGTGTGGGAGATGCTCCAATGGGCATGCCGCGGACAGAACCCGGCTTGGCAGAGTCCCGAGCGAGGTGCCTGTTGAGATGATCCGGTTCACCTCGATCGCATTGCTGATTCCACTGGCGGCAACCGCTCAGGAACCGTTCGTGGCGGTCACCCGCCAGTCGTTCGCGGAACTCCTGAAGACCTCCGTGGACGCGCCGCCGGTTTCGCCGACATTGCACGGCCGGGTCACCGAGCAGGCACTCGTGGTCGAGGATCTGACGTGGGACTCGAGTGACAACGAGACAGTGCCGGCCTACCTGATCCGGCCGGCGGAGGCTTCTGGGCGGTTGCCGGCGGTTATCTGCCTGCACGGATCCAGCGGTAGCCGGGAATCGATGACGACGCAAGAGTTCGGGCCCGGGCAGTGGACACGACCGGGGCGCGACAGTCCCCATACCAGGATGCTGGGCTGGGCCCGTGAACTGGCGCGGCGGGGCTTCATCGCGCTGGCTATCACGCAGCGCGGCCTCGACCGGCGGGAGCCGCCGATCAACGTGCAAGCCAACGCCATGCTCATCCAGGGCCGCACGGCCATGGGGGAGATCCTCTACGAGATTCGTCAGGGGCTGACATTCCTGAAAGCGCGAGACGATGTGGGCAAGATCGGCGTCACTGGGATGTCGTTCGGAGGAATCACTTCGTTCTACACATGGCTCCTGGATGATCGCGTCACTGCCGCCGCTCCCATTTGCGGTGGCGTGGGGTCGCTGGAGTCGTTCATCCGCCTCGGACGGCTCTCCTACCACGGTACGTATTGGTGGGTGCCGGGCATGCTCCAGCGAGGCGATCACGGGGACTTCGCCTCGGCGATGGCTCCGAAGCCCCTGATGCTCTGGGCTCCGACTTCGGACGTGGGAATGCCGCGACAGGGAGTCGACCGATTCCGCGAACAGGTGGAGCCCGCCTATTCCCAAGCCGGAGCCGAGAGTGCCTTGCGGATCCATCAGCCGCGCGGCGAGCACAGCTTCACGATGGAAGCGTTCGAAGCGATGGCATCATTCTTCGACGAGCTCCTACGCTAGGCACGGTCGATCACACTCATTGGTCCCCGGGAGAACGGAAAGACCAACCCTTGCCTGGCGGTTTGCCTCGAGCACCCGTTTCGGTCGCTCGAGGCCTCGGACGATCGTGCATTCGCCCAGAAGCCGCTTGCGCCTGCGCCGAAGGTTTGAGGCAGGTGCGGCACGATGGTGTCCGGGGCCTTGTGGGTTCAGCGGCTCAATTCCTTTGTTTTCCGTCATGGGTTGACTCCTGTGGTTTCGAGGAAACCGCAGCTAGGATCCTATTCCCAATCATTCAAATTGGTCTAGCAGCGCAACGCGCTCTACACCGATTCCGGCACTATCTCTGGCTCACGCCAAAATGCCAGGAAAAGGCGCTGATTGAGGCCTAAACGCTATCCACCGGGATATGCTTTCAGGAGCTGCTCGGCGATGCTGCACACCTGTCGAACCGCGTCGTCGATCACACGGTCCCGCTCGACCCCGGCCGTGAGGCGAATCGGAATGCAGAGCCAATCGTTCTTCTCGTGTGCGTCGTCGAAGAGCTTCTCAACCTGCCCGATCCCGCCCTTGACAGCAGAGAACTTACTCTCGATCCACAGCGGCGTGATGCCCCGATCGCGCCACTCCTGTTGATTGACGCCTAGCCAAACGTCGTCGGATTTCTTGTTCAGTCTCAGGTAGCGCCCGGCGTAAGTGTAGGCGCACCCTGTGGCCAAGCCATTTGTGTCGGCAACACCATCCGTCTTGAGGCGGCCGACAATCTCGTCGATCAAGCCGGTGTAGTTGATCATGCGGCGCGCCACGTTCACGTCGGTCATCTCCCCCTCGCGCAACGGGAGGAACTTGTCAGCGTCCATCTGGTCGGTCAGCCCTCGGAGCTGGACGATGTCCGCGCGTAGGTCAGCGTGCCCCCTCGCGTCGGCGGCTTGCTCCAGGATCCCCAGGACGTGTTTCCAGCTGGTAATCGCCAGGGTGCGACGGCCCGCGCTGGCCCAGTAGATGGCATCCCCCTTCGACTCGTTCCCGAGATCGACTTCGCTTTGCCTGCACCTCTCTTTCAACTCGTCCCACAGCCCGTGAATTCGCTCGTGCGGAACGATGAAGACGACCAGGGACGACGCCTCGTCGGGCAACTTTTCGAGATAGGCGACCGGCTGACCGTCCATCAGTCCGGCCCAGAACTTGTTCTCGACGAAGATCCGGACCACTCCGTCCGTGTCACGGATTGTCAGATCCGGACGGACACCCCCGTGTTGTTCTTCGGCCGCTATCCGTCCCGCAGTGACCGGTGCGATGCCGGTCCGGCCCACAACGTCAATGAACGCCCGGGCGATATCCGGGGAGGACCTGAGGAGGTAGGCGAGCGCCTGAGTCGCAGCCGGCTCCACGCCACTTGCCGCGATACGGGGAACGAGGTAACCGAGTAGACCCATTTGCAATGGGGATTATGTAGTTGAGTGCCCAAACCGCCTGTAACTGACTGACTCCAAACGCAGTTACCGGGAACGCTTCCAGTCCTTCACGCGACGGACCCTGACGGGCTGCAAAACAGCCTTGGCAAATTCCTCCAAAGTCCCGTTAAAGCTGAGCGTCTCCCGCAACTCAGCAGCGCTTGGCCGGTAGGTATCGGGAGGGACTTCCACCTCCCTGGCCTCTGTTGCGTGTCGGGTTTTCTCTCGCTGCATGTGCGTTCCCCGCATGCCTCTATTGTCGCAGCCCCTGCCGGGCCAGCTTTGCGACGAACGCAGCCTGATCCAGCGTTCCCTTGGATGAGTTGCAGGCGCTGCATAGCAGCTGCAGGTTGTCCCCGGGAACAGGGTGCGGTTCTTGACGTTCAGGGCCACTATGCCGCCGCCACCGCCCTGGCACCGGACTTCAGGCCCTTGCCCTTGATCAGGGCCTTGTAGGTGAGCCGCTTGCCCTCCATCCCGCGACGCAGGGAGCCGATCTGCTTGATGGTGTCCTGCTCGCGGACATTGTGGCGTCCGGCGAACTCCTGCACGTAGCGGTCCAGGTGCTTCGGGCTGAACTTGTGGAAGGTGCCCTTGTGCGCCCGCTTCATCATCGACCACAGGGACTCGATCCCGTTCGTGTGCACGTCACCCTTGACGTATTCCTGGAGCGAGTGCCGCACCGTGTCGTGGTCGAACGGCAGCGTCTCGTAGGCACCTGCATCATCCGTATAGACGGTCGCATCGGACTCGGCATGGTCGCTCACGAACCCTTGCAGCGTCTCCTTGTCGGTCGCTGCCACCACCTTGGCCGCCACCTTGTTGGTCTCGCGATCCCTCGCGCCCACCACCGCGGTCTTCCCGACTGCGCCCCGGCCGGTTCCCTCCAGCTGCTTGCGTTGGGCGTTCGACATGTTGCGACGCTTCCCGCCCATGTAGGTCTCGTCTGCCTCGACCGGTCCGCTGAACGGACCGACCCGCTCGGACAGCGCCAGGCGCAACCGGTGGGCCAGGAACCATGCCGACCGCTGGTTGACCTCCAGGTCACGGTGCAGCTTCATGGACGAAACGCCCTTGAGGTTCGTCATGACCAGGAACATCGCCAGCATCCAGTCCTGGTAGCCGATCTTCGAGCATTCCATGACCGTGCCCGTCCGGACGCTGAACCGCTTGCGACCGCAAGCCTGCTCGCGGCAGCGGAACGGCATGGTCTTGTGCTGGCATCCGACCTGGACGTTCAGCGACCCGCAATACGGGCAGCACACTCCGGACGGCCAGCGTTGCTTGATGAACCACTCCTCGGCCTTTTCGTTGCTCGGGAATCGGCGCATGATGGCCTTTAAGCTGACGCCCTTGCGGTGCGACTTGCCCGGTGCATTTGCTCTGTTCATCATCACTTTATTCTAGTAGAAAAGTGCCAATAAGTCAAGTGGAAAAGCGGCGCTTTGGGCACTAAACTACATAATCCCCTTTGCAATCCTCTGTACGCGATGACGATGTCCCGGCGGTCCCGAAGCCGACGCGCACGGTCGATGCTGTCAGAGTGTACAGCTTCCAACTCAATCTTGGCACAGGGGGACGGCGCGGCAGGCCCCGCCCGAAACCCGAGGCATCAGGCGGTGACCGCGAACCCAGGGTGTCCAAGTGACCACGCGGCCCCGTCCCGCAGTCCGTGGCGGGCCCGGCCCCCACTGTCTGAACCGGCCTTGGGTGTCTCGGAAGACGGAGTCACTCCAACGGAAAGCCCCTTCGCCAACTCGCCAGCAGTGCGGAGACTCCGCGATTCGGAGCATGCCGACCCACTGTACTACTCTCCGCTGCTATAGCGACAGGCCCGTCACTCTACGGCCCCGAGGGCAAGATCCCTTGAGGGCACCGGCCCGCATCCGTCGGGAAGAAAGGTAATCCACCCATGCAATTTCGCGTTCTCGCGCTGTCGGCAGCGCTCGTCGGGACGGTCTCCGTACCGCCCTCACTCACACAGAACCAGTCGAAGTAGCAACAACAGCAGGCCAAGCGTGACCTGAAGGCCCAGGAGAAGGCCGAGGAAGAGACGGAGAAGCGCCAGGAACTGCTTGAGGAGGTTCAGCCCCTTTCGGACCGGTTCGCCGAGGCGATGATGACCCGCAGGTACTGCGACTCGCTCGTCCAGGGCTACCTGAGTTCCCTCGGCCAGAGCCTGGTGCCCCCGGAGGCGCCCGCCTCGACCACGTTCTCGTTCCGTGTCGTGCACGAAATCTACCGCGCCATTTACAGGGACATCGCCTACGCCATCGTGAGCAAGCCGGGTGACGATGCGACGGTGGACGGGCAATCTCCGGCAGTACGTGACCGGCCATCTCGCCGTGCAGGGCAAGCTGCCCTCGGACATTGACAACGCCTACGACAAGATGGTCCTGTTCGGTGACTACGAGTGGGTGCCGTCAGCGGCCAGCGGAGAAGGCTCCGAGCCGACGCTTCAGGCGGCTGGCGGAGCCAACTGCCACCCGACGGTCTGCACACGCCGGCCGACCTGGCGGCCTACGATGCTGCCTTGTAGGTGTCAACCCAGCAGATTGGGAACTCCTCCGGGGGCGTGCTGGCGGACGATCAGGCGGGAGGCGCCTGCGGTCAATGCTGGCGTTGAGTTCAGGAGCCCTCGTCCGCCCATTGTTTCAATTCCGGTTGATCCGTTCGAAGGCGGAGACTTGCCCACATGGGCGAGTGATCGCTCAATCCCTGCTCGCGCCACTCATGGTAGTAGTCGCATTCCAGAACATTGAAATGTCTCGAGATGAAGGTATGGTCGAAACGTCGTGGGTTGGTGCGCGTACGGTACGTGGCGGGGGTGGGCGTCTCGAAGCCGTGAAGGTCACGATAGGCGTCCCGCAGACCGTGCTGTGACGCTCCGCCGAGGACCGAAGGGACGCCGTTGGTCCACTCGATACGCGGGCGCTCGTCGCCGAAGTCGTCACGCCAGGTCTGCTTGGACCGTCCGCAGTCCTCGTGAGCTTCCCCTCCAAGAGTCACGATTTACCCCGATCTCAGGAACAGCTTCGGCTCGTTGAAGTCGCCGGTCAGAATACGCGGCGAGTCACTCGCCCTGCGAAGCTCCGCCGCCAGGGCGTGAAAGGTGTCGATCTTCTTCCGGCGATACTTGGAACCGTTGGGGATGTGCGCGGTGAACACGTCGATATCTCCCTCGTTGGGCACAGAGACTGTGGTCCGCCCCAGCAACTCCGGGTGAGGTGCGCAGCAGTTCCCGCAAGCGGGCCCGCACCTTGCTGCGGGCGATCCGGCTGCGCAGCAGGGCATAGCCGCCATCGAGTAACTGGTGCCCGACCGCAGCGAGGAAATGGTACTGGCAGAGCAGGTCGGGGATGCCCCGCTAGCGGCAGGCCTCGACCGCCTTGCCGCCGGCCCCGCCCAGGTCGCGCATGACGGCGACCGGGTCGCCAAAGGCGGTCAGGGTGCGTTCGACGGCCGGGCGCAGTTCCGCCTCGTTCGCCAAGCCGATCCGGACCGCATGCAGGGTCCAGCCGGTCCAGCCGTCGAGGCAGCAGAAGGTGCCGCCCTTGCCCTTGTCACAGGTGGCGTCGATGTGCAGGGCATAGCCGTGGGGCATGCCGGCGCGCTGGGCCCGGGCTCGCTGCCAGTGCAACGCCTCCAGGGCCGTCAGGAAGCGATCGCAGAGCGTGGAGACGGAACCGGACGAGAGGGCGATGCCCTGGCGGTCGAGCAGGTCGCGGATCTCCTCGCGCTGGAGATGGCGGTGATAGCGGGCCAGCCCGACCCACACGATCAGGTCATAGCCGTAGCGCTGGCCGGGCGGGACCAGCCCGGCCAGTTGCCGGGAGACGGCGACCGGCGCGGACCGGCGCGGACCATCTCGACGAATCCAGTGTGCGGTTCAGCATCCGGCACCAGCAGCCAGTTGTCCATCGGTGCCCCGTCAGACTCTCGGCGTGTCCGAGGCTCTGGGAAGAACTCGTTAGCTCGAAGCAACCCGGCCCCGGAGGCGGTCCCACTCCGTCAGGTACTCGCCCAAGTGCTCGTGGTCCGGCTCAGACGACCTCTCGACGAGTAGCGATCGAAGCTGGTCTTGCTCTTCGCGGTACGTCTGGGGCGGAATCAGTCCTGCGAAATGTGCCATCCGGAGCCACAGCAGGTACGTCGTGAGGGCGTCGTGCTCGTTGTACTTCACGATCCGCACGACGTCTCCTTGGAGCCACGCGTCCGCTGTCCTGCTGCCGTCAAACCCCAGCTTGCCGGGAATCCCGGACAAGGTTGCGATCTGATTCAAGGTTGGGGCCGAGTTCCATCGAGGGCTGGCGACGTCCATCAGATCGATGTGCCACTGGTTGTCCCGGGCAAAGTAGTCCCGGCCCTCCCAAGGCTTGTTTGGCCGCTCGCAGAAGCCCGGGGCCCGGATCCCGTTTACGATGGCACGCTGGATCAGTATCGGCAGGTCGGCACCGGACGAGTTGTAGCCGACCAGTTGCGGGGACCGTCGCTCGATCGATCCCAGGAACCGGTCTAGGATCGCAGCCTCCTCGCAATCTTCGAAGAGGGTCGGATCCTTGGGCCGGGACCTCAGATCCAGCGTGACCTCGTTGGTGCTTGGATTGCGGATGCGGATTACCATCGCGATGGAAACGAGCCGGCAGAGTACGGTCTTGAGGTAAGGTCTGGGATCCTCCGCGGTGGCTCCGTTCCGCTTCCACATCTCGTCCATGACCTCACGGTCAGGAAGGTCGTCAGGCAAGTCGTACAGGAGCCGGCCTGCGTTAGGGTCAGGTACCCATTCAGCGTCGAATGCCCACAGTTCGTCCTTGATTTCCTTGAACATCGGCCCATCTTATCGGAGCCTGACTCATCTTCGACAGTTTGATTGTCGAGCTTGAATAAAACCGATCAGTTCAATGACTTAGGGTCGGGGGAAAACAGTCGTGGCACTACAGTGCCCCGATCCGACCCTATTTGGGGAATGAACGTCAAGCTGCCTCGCTCGCCTCCCCCTGCGGTTCCGGGGCTGGCCGGCAGAGGCGGCAGTGCTTGCGGATCTCGTGCGCCAGGAGCGTGCCGGCCGCCAGCGTGACCGATGCACCGTCCGTACACTAACATCGCGACCGGACCAATCAGTGCGGGCCGGTCAATGCCGTGTCGAGGGAGAGTTGCGCCAGAAGACCGGTAGGTACGGCGATAGCCTTAGGTGTCGTGCAAGGTGTTTCAGGAGCTGCTTTCCGGGTCGTCATCGGACTTGCGGGTGTCTTTCCTCTGAGCCCCGCGAGTGTTGTGCCTTTAAGCGGGACTGGACCCAATGGCTCAAGATTCTGTCCTCACAAGACGAAAGCCGCCATAGCTGAAACGACCAACGCCACCTCCAGGTGCTCCCGCCCGATAGGTCGAAGGTGCATCGACCCAACTGCCACCCCGAAATACTCGACCAAACCAAGCTGAACTGTCACCTTTGGGATCTGTCTCGGGTACTCCCGAATAGTCTCCAAATCCATCCTGAACCCATTCGTGTACATTCCCGAGGACATCGTGCAACCCAAATCCGTTTGGCATCAGGTAGCCCACCGGATGGGTGTGTCCTCCGCTATTCCCTTCCCACCAGGCGATTCATTCAAGTTGGAGGCATACGTCTCAGAGGTCTCACCTGCGCGGGCCGCGTACTCCCATTCCGCTTCTGTTGGCAATCGATAGCGGCGATGTCGCGCACCGTCGCTCTCCCAGTCTCCGTCTCTGGGTGCGGGCGAAGAATCACCACCCTGTCCGCTGCTTTCTTCAACAGCACACGCGACCCCGAACCCTGAGGGCCCTCAACGCCTGCCGCCTCGAGCATCGTGACGACGTCCGTCCACCGAATGCCTGCCGCAGGTGCGCGCCAGAAGTGCAGCGCGACACGATGTCGCAGGTTAGCATCTTGACATCACAATAGTGGCACATCATGATGTCTAGATGAGGACGACATTGACTCTGGACGAAGACGTGGCGGACTTTCTGAAGGCGCAGAGTCGTCTGCAGGCGAGGCCATTCAAGCAGGTGGTGAACGATGTCTTGCGACGCGGCATGGCACCCGGACAACAGGCGCCGGAACAGCCGACCTTCCGGGTTGTTCCCAATCGCAGCGGGCTTGTTACGGGCGTCGATCCGCTGAGGCTCAATCAGCTGAACGATCAACTGGAGGTGGAGGACTTCGCCGCGGAGAGCGGGCAGTGATCGTGCCGGATACCAACCTGCTGGTCTATGCCTACAACGATGGCGCGCCGCATCACGAGGCAGCCAGGCGCTGGTGGGAAGGCCTGATCAACGGCACGGAGAGAGTCGGAGTGCCATGGGCGGTCTCGACGGGGTTCGTACGATTGATGACCCATCCGAGGGCGCTGACGTCTCCGATCTCCCCAGCGCAAGCCATCGCGCACGTAAGGAACTGGTTTCGGTACGGTCATGTTACGCCAATCAACCCCGGTACCGAGCACCTGGCACATGTCCAGCGGAATCTCGACGCCGCCGGAGTCGGCGCCAGTCTCGTGACTGACGCCCATATCGCCGCGCTGGCCATCGAGTACCAGGCAGAGGTCCATTCGAACGATTCTGATTTCGGCCGATTTCCCGGTCTCCGGTGGCGAAATCCGCTCTGATGCTCTCTATGGCGGGATTCCGTATCTTGCGGTCGCTGTCCGAGGGCATGCCTGCGTTGGCCCGTACGGCAGGTTCCCGCTCGGTTGATGTAGCCTATGGTCACGGGCTCCCGGGTTCGTGCCATGAAGCGTCTGGCCGCAGTGCTGATATGCGCGGTTTCGTCCCTCTCCGCCACCGATTCGCATTTCTTCGAGTCGAAGGTGCGGCCGCTTCTGGCAGCGAGGTGCTTTGCCTGCCACACCGATTCGGAGATGGGAGGCCTGCGGCTGGACTCCCTGGAACGAATGCTACGAGGAGGTTCGCGCGGTCCGGCAGTCATTCCCGGAGACCTTGCGGGCAGTTTGGTGCTGAAAGCGGTCAGACGCACGAGCAAAGACCTCCAAATGCCCCCGACCGAAACCCTCCCGGCATCTGAGATCGCGGTCCTCGAAGAGTGGATCGCCGCCGGGGCGAAATGGCCGGAAGTGGCAACAGCCGTTGCACCTGGCGAGGAACTGGCTGCCGAAGCGCGGGAGTTCTGGTCATTCCGACCAGTGCGAAGGCCCGAAGTCCCGGGCGGCGACGCGGAGCGAGCCATCGATGGATTCCTGGCGCAACGGCTGCAAGAGGCCGGGCTCGAACCGGCACCGCCGGCCGGCAAGCGCACGCTGATCCGGCGGCTGACCTTCGATATTCTCGGCCTCCCGCCGACGCCCGCCGAGACAGACGCGTTCCTGGCGGACCGGTCGCCGGGCGCATACCAGCGGCTTGTCAACCGGCTGCTAGCGTCGCCCCATTACGGCGAACGGATGGCTCGGCGATGGCTCGACCTTGCCCGGTATGCCGATGGGCAGTCCGCGGCATATGCCGACACACCTTTGAAGAACGCCTGGCGTTACCGCGACTGGGTCGTCGAGGCTTTCAATCGCGATCTGCCCTACGACCGGTTCCTCCTGTTCCAGCTCGCGGCCGACCTGGTACCGGAGCCCGATCGAGGGGAGAATCTGGCGGCGCTGGGCTTTCACGCTCTGCGGGACCGCGATGACGACCGGGTGGACGTGACCGGTCGGACCTTTCTGGGTCTGACGATCGGCTGCGCGCAGTGCCATGACCACAAGTTCGACCCGATACCGCAGACGGACTTCTACGCCCTGCAGGGCGTGTTCAGCAGCACCAAGGCCTACAATCACCCGCTCGCGCCCGCGGAGCAGGTAGCGGCGTACGAGTCCGCAACCAGCAAGGTCAAGGAAAAAAAGCTCGCTATCGACCTGTTCCTGGAAAAGCAACGCGACCAGTTGATCGATGTCTTCATGCGGCGGACAGCCAACTACCTGGTCTCCAGCTATCTGGTTGCGTCCCAGCAGCGCGAACCTGGGAAGGTCGCGTCCGAGGCAGGCTTGGACCGCAAGACGCTCGAGCGCTGGATCGCCTACCTGGAGACACGTCCGCACGATCACCCCTTCCTCGACGATTGGCACGCCCTGATGGACCGGGGCGGATCGCTCGACGAGGCCCGGCAGCTGGCTCGCAACTTCGAGCGGGAATTGCTTTCGATCCACAGGGACAAGCGGGCGATCGACGACAGGAACTACGTCAAGCTCGGCGGGGCAGAAGGCATTCGCACCCAGCGCACCTTGCTGAATACGAACCTCGAGTTCCTGGAGCCGGTCCGCTATTACGTTTGGCGCGACATGGCCACTCCTCCGGCCAAGAGACGGGGACTGCCGTTTGCCGGGGGTGTCTACTACTACGGCCCAAAGGAGATTCACCGCTTCCTCGGAGGGGTCTGGCGCCAGCACCTCGACTTGCAATCGGCGGAACTCAAGCGCCTTGAAGAGGACGTCCCGCCAGCCTATCCGTTCCTGCACGCGTTCCAGGACGCGCAGACCCCGAAAGACGCTCGCCTGGCCATCCGGGGCGATGCGAAAGACCTCGGCCCCCCGGTGCCCAGACGCTTCCTCTCGGTCCTCAGCGATGGCCAGCCCGGCAGGTTCGAGCAAGGCAGTGGGCGGCTGGAACTGGCCCAGGCAATCGCTTCGCCCCGGAATCCGCTGACCGCACGGGTCTTCGTCAATCGCCTCTGGCAGTGGCGCTTCGGGCGCGGCCTGGTGTCGACGCCCAGCAATTTCGGGCAGCTCGGAGAGCGCCCCACGCATCCCGAGCTCCTGGACTGGCTGGCGGCCGAGTTGGTCGACTCGGGTTGGTCAATCAAGCAGCTGGACAGGGCGATCCTCCTGTCGGAAGCCTACCGCCGCAGTTCCCGGGTGGTCGCCGCCAACCACGAGGCGGATGCGGACAACAAGCTGCTGTGGAGGTTCAACCCCGTGAGGCGCCTTGACGCGGAGGCGCTGCGGGACGCATTGCTCTCGGTTGCCGGCAGTCTTAAACGCACGCCGGGAGGCCCGCCGGATGCGCTGGCGGAGAGCAACGTGCGGCGCTCGCTGTACGGCAAGGTGGACAGAACCAACCCCGATCCCGGCATGGCCCTCTTCGATTTCCCGGATTCCAAGAGCCATGCCCCTGCGCGCGACGCGACCGTCGGCCCCCTGCAACGCCTGTACTACCTCAATAACCCGTTCTTCATCAAACAGTCGGCTGCGCTTGCAGAGCGCCTCGCCGGGGATGCCGGCAACGGCACGGAGGCGCGGGTTAAACGGGCCTACGAATTGCTTTTCAGCCGGCCCCCGGACGATACTGAGCTAGCCGCCGCAAGCCAGTACTTGGAGTCCGAGACCTGGGATCGCTACTGTCAGGTCCTGCTCGCCTCCAGCGAATTCCTCACGGTTCGGTAGGACTCATGCCACTGTCTCGCCGAGAAACGCTCAAGCTCCTGGGAACCGGATTCGGGTCCGTCGGGTTGGCCGCCTCCCTGGGAGCCGCCGAGCGTGCCGCGCCGCACTTCCCGGCGCGCGCGAAGCGCGTCATTTTCCTATACCTGAACGGTGGCCTGTCCCACGTCGACAGCTTCGACCCGAAGCCCGCCCTGGCCAAATTCGACGGCCAGCCGATGCCCGGGCCGAAGATCAAGACGGACCGCGCTTCGGGCGGGCTAATGCGGTCGCCCTTCGAGTTCCGGCCCTATGGCGAGAGCGGCATCGAGGTGAGCGACATCTTCCCCCGGGTGGGATCGCGCATCGACGACATCCTCGTTGTCCGCTCGATGTGGTCGGAAAGCGTCAACCACCTGCCGTCGATGCTGATGATGAACACGGGACACGCGCTTCGAGGCGGCTCCCGGCCGTCACTCGGATCCTGGATCGTATACGGCCTTGGCACCGAGAACAGGAACCTGCCCGGGTTCGTCGTTCTGTGCCCGGGAACGCCAGTCGGCGCCTCGAGAAACTGGTCCTCCTCGTTTCTTCCGACCCCGTTTCATGGAGCGTTGCTTCGCAACAACGCCGAGACGCCCGACACGGTCATCCGGAACATCGCCAACGCGAGTTACACGCCCGAGCAGCAGCGTCGCCAGCTTGATCTTCTGGACCGGATCGATGCCTCGTTCCTGGAGCGCGTTGGCTTCGATCCCCGGCTCGAGGCCAACATCGAATCAATGGAAACGGCCTTCCGGATGCAGGCCGAGGCGCCGGAAATCTTCGACCTGGCCAAGGAGCCCGAGCACGTGCGCTCGCGCTATGGGGACGGGGAATTCGGACGCGGCTGCCTGATGGCCTTACGCCTGGCCGAGGCGGGGGTCCGGGTCGTGCAGGTGTATTACGGGGACGGCCAGCCCTGGGACAGCCACGACGACATCATGACCCAGAAAGACCACGCGGAGCGGTCGGACGGACCGATCGCGGCCTTGATCGAGGACCTGAAACTGCGCGGGATGCTGGACGAGACTCTCGTGATCGTCGGCAGCGAGTTCGGCCGGACGCCAATGATCCAGAATTCAGGGACCGAGAAGGTCGGTCGGGGGCGCGACCACAATCCCCCAGGCTATTCGATCCTGCTGGCTGGCGGCGGGGTCCGAGGCGGCGAGACGTACGGGGCAACTGACGAGTTTGGCTACAAGGCTGCCGTGAATCCTGTGACGCCCCACGACCTGCACGCGACGGCACTGCACCTGCTGGGCCTCGACCATACGAAATTGACCCATCGGCATGGCGGACGGGATTTCCGGCTGACCGACATCCACGGCACTGTAGTGGAGGACTGGCTATCCTAGCCAAGTTCTGAGCCCGCCTCGGCGGCTCTGACGAGGAGAATCCGTACTGATTCAACATCGAATCTTGATGTGTCACGGTCCATATGACTTTGTGACGATTTGAGATTTGGCGTTTGATCTGCAATGCCCCGCCATCTACGCACTGCCGATGACACTCACTGATCCTCGGCAGAGCGGAAAGACCACGCTTTGCCGAGCGGTGATCACCAAGCACCCAAATCGGTCGGTCGAGGTCTCGGACGAAGATACGTTCGCCCAGAAACCGCTTGCGCCAGCGACGACACGATCACGCAGATCCGGCACGATGGCGTGCGGGTCCTTGCAAGTTGAGCGGGTCGATTCCCTGGATCGTGAGAAATGGGCCGCCCTTTATTCCCAGGTCACTTCGAACACATAGACGTGTCTGGCACCGCTCGATGCGGGGCTGCGGATCGCTAGGGCGTCAGATCGCTGCGACCATTCGAGGTCTCCGTCGTAGCCGAGCAAGGGTACCCGGGAGACGGTACGCCCTTCGAGGTGTTCGGCCCCGGCTCGCAGCGACCGGATCGTCCACTCCTCCTCGGCGAGGCCGAGCGCGGCCGCATAGAGCGTGTCGCCTTGAGTGGTGAATCGAATATCCTGGGCCCCCATCGGCTTGTTGCGCTGTTCGCTGAGGTGTCCCTCGACCGTCTCGGTCGGTCCTTCGCTGTAGATCTTCCAGGGGCGCGAGCCGTAGATGGCGTCGCCGTTGACCTCGAGCCAGGCGCCGATCTCCCGCAGTATCTCGGCCTCTTCCTCGGGAATCGTCCCATCGGCCCTGGGGCCGATATTGAGCAGGAGGCAGCCGTTCTTCGAGACGATGTCGACGAACTCAGTCAGGATCAACCCCACGTCCTTGTGGCGATGATTGGTCACGTAGCCTCAGGACGTGAAGCCGACCGAGGTGTCAGTCTGCCAGAACAGGTCGCGCATGCCGGCGAGCCGCGCGCGCTCCAGATCGAGCACGGCGACGTTCTCGGGCATGACTTTGAACTTGTAGTTGACGACGCCTGTCTTGCCCCAGGCCCGGGCGCGGTTGTAGTAGTAGGCCAGGAACCGCTTGAGGTGCGGCGCGAAGGGGTTCTCATCCGCAGCGGTGACCTTCTGCTGGGGGCCGATGCCGAAGTCGAACCAGATCAGGTCCGCCTTGAACTTCTCCGCCATTTCGGCCGATCGCGCCAGCCAGTCGTCGCGGAACGGCTCGCTCTGCGGGAACCAATCAAAGTTCTGACCCGAGGTGAACTCGAGGTCCTCGCGGGGCTCACCGTAGAGCCCGAAGCCCTCCTCGTCGACCGTGTCGTAGGATTCGTCCCTGGCGTAGTAGCCGTAGTTGAAAGCGCGATGGCTGCTGACGCCGAATTTCATCCCACGGGCGCGGACCGCCTTTTCGAGATCGGCGATGACATCGCGGTTCGGCCCCATCTCGGAGGCGTCCCATTTCGTGTGGCTCGAGGCGTAGAGCGGGAAGCCGTCATGATGCTCGCCAACGGGCACGACATATCGCGCTCCGGCCTCCTCGAATAGCGCCGCCCAGGCTTCCGGGTCGTAGTTCTCAGCCTTGAACATCGGAATGAAGTCCTTGTAGCCGAAGGTCTTCTGAGGGCCCCAGGTCTTCAAGTGATGCTCGAACACGTTGACGTTCCGGCGGCGGTCGATCTCATTGAGATACATGCGCCGCGGATACCACTCGTTGCCGAACGCAGGGACGGCGTAGACGCCCCAGTGGATGAAGATGCCGAGCTTGGCGTCTCGGTACCAGTCGGCGACACCGTTCCCCGCCAGCGAGTCCCAGTCGGCCACGAACGGGCCGGCGGCGACCGCCTCGTCGACCGTTGCAAGGTCGGCTTCAACCGCGCCGGTGAAGACGATCTCGCCCGAGGCAGCGTCTTCCGTGGCAGGCTGCGGTCCGCAGCCAATCGAGACAACCAGGGCTAAAACGCCAGAAAGAACGCAAGAGCTTGCTCTCACCATGCACCTCCTATGTGGGCCTGCGATACATTCTCTCGCGGAATCGTGCTGTCAGGTCCTTGCGCAGGATTCGATTCCGCCCCAACCGCGGCGAGGGGTCACTGCTGCCAGTGAGCACGCGCTTCCGTCTTTCAGAGGGTAAGGGCCTGTTCCCGGAAATGGCGATAGCGGATCGCCTTCCGATCTTAACGTCCGCTCGGCATGGGTTCTGAACCGGGCTGTGAACCGAGAGGAAGCGGTGGCCTTGAGCGGGCCGGCCTCCCCTGCCCTTCACTAAGGCTAGCCAATGCGGTAGGTCTCGATGGCGTCCATATCGAGCGACACGCCCAGCCCGGGAGAGCGCGGCACATCATAGAATCCGTCCTTCATCGCGAACGGCTCGAGCATCAGGTCGTCCTCGAGCACATGGGTGATGCTGATGGTATAGGCGATGCCCGGGAAGGCCGCGGCTTGGTGCGCCTGGAATACCTGGTTCACGCCGCTGGATATGCTGTGCTCGACCCAGAGCGGAATCCTGGTTTCCTCTGCCATCAAGGCCCGTTGCACGAGCGTCCGGCCCATCGGCTTGCCGACTACGAAGGCGTCGACCAGGCCCTCGCGGACGAAGGGCATCGGGTCCGCCGGCATGTGCTCGGTCACTTGAAGCGCTGTCTTTCCTTTCAGGCGGCGGTAGTCGTCAATCCGCTCCCGGGCAAACGGCGATTCGATCGCGAAATAGTTGTGGAACTTCGACAGCCGCTCGCAGAAGTGGAGCGTGCGGCCGACGGAGCCCCACCAGGCGTTTGCGTCCACCCACACCCGCATGTCTCTCGGAATGGCTTCGCAAATCGCCTCGGCTTGCTCGATGGGGTCCTCCCACGGACGAGCCTTGACCTTGTGCACGCGGTAGCCGAGATCCGCCCCGCGCTTGGCCTCGGTGGCCATCAGCTCCGGCGGGAAGCACTGGCTCCACCACGTTTGCTGGATGCGGTTCCTGGTCTGGGACGCGAAGAGCTTCGCGACCGGGAGGCCAACCGCCTTGCCGATCAGATCGTAGACCGCGACGATGATTCCGCCCAGCCGGTCATCGAGCAGATGGTCCCAAGGTGAGGTGCCGACCAGTGAATCCAGGATTGCCCGTGCCGCGCCCGCTGGCATGTCGGCGTCGCCGATGCCAACTAGTCCTTCATCCGTGAAGAGCCTGACGATGGCGGGCTCGTAGTGCGTCTGGAAGCGTCCCTGCCGGAAGAAGCTCCGCTGCCAGGCTTCGCGCACGCGCCCGTCCATTGGAACCTTGGTCGGGATCAGCTCGTAACGTGTGATCGTCTGGTTGCCTGCGCCGCGCAAGAGCCCGCCGCGCGCCCCTGCCAGGGCCGCGGCCACGACGCTCCCTCCCAGGAGCAAGCTGCGTCGGCTGATCAACGTTTTCCCTTCCGCGTTGCCCCTATTTCCGGGCTGTTACCGTAATCTCGATGCGGGCCTTGCCGACCAGGCTGGCGACTGCAACGGTCGTCCTGGCAGGCCTGTCCTTCTTGAAGTACTGCGTATAGACTGCATTCATTTCCTGGAACTGGGAGATGTCCGTTAGGTAGACCTTGACATCGACCGCATCGGAAAAGTCGTACCCGGCGGCATTGAGGATGATTCCGATGCGCTTGAATGTTTGGTGGACTTCCTGCTCGAAGTCCGCGGGATACTCGCCGGTCTTGAGGTCGGAGCCAGTCTGGCCGGCACAGTACAGCGCGTCCCCAACCAGCACACCGGGGCTGAATGGCATGCCCGCCCGAAATTCCGGCGGGTAGATGATCTGCTTGTCAGCCGCCGTCGCGAGCACTGTCGAAGCGATCAATGCCGTTGTGGCGAGCAATCTTCTCATGGATGGTCTCCTTGCTCCCAGTGCCTGAATTCTATCGCGTTCCGCCGCAGGCCGGACCTCGCGGCGAAGGACTGAGTCCATCTGGCTTGTCTTGCCGATGCTGGCGGGCAATCAGGCGCCAGAGCGTAGCGGGTGCGACCGGGACGACCTCGTTTGGATTCGACTGCGCCCGCCCGAATCCCTCGCTCCGAGGCGTCGGTGGCCTCAGCCGAGTTCCCGCCGCCTCGAGGCAAGCACGAGAAACTCGCAGGCGCGGACGGTGTTCGCCATCATCGTCAGGGTCGGGTTGACGGAACCGAGACCGGGGAACGCGGCTCCGTCGGTGACGAACAGGTTCTTGATGTCGTGTGCCTGGCAGTGTCCGTTGACGACGGACTGTCTCGGGTCGCGCCCCATGCGCGCTGTTCCCACTTCGTGGATCCCGTCGCCCGGGGTCTTCGGTCTCGCTGACATCCGAATGCCGACGGCCCCCGCGGACTCGAGCATCGCGGCGCCCTGCTCCAGGCTGTCCCGAAACAGCGCCTTCTCGTTGTCGGTCCAAGTCATGTGAATCCTCAAGACGGGGATCCCCCAGGCATCGACGACGCGCGGGTCGAGCTCGACATAGTTGTTGTAGCTGGAAAGCCCCTCGCTGAAAGCGTGGAGGCTGGCCTGCCAGTAGGCATCTTCATGGACCGCGCGCTTGAAGCTGCTCCCGAATCCGGGAGCGTTCATGCTAAATCGAGGCATCACACCACCCTGGTAGCTGTAGCCTCGTATCACACCGTTCGTGTGGATGCGCGAGACGTTGCAAAAGCGCGGAATGAAGATCCCGTTTGGCCGCCGCGGCGGACCGTGCCACGGCTTCGCCGACTTCAATCCAGGCATCCGTCCGCTGATTGTCGCGCCGTACATGTGATCCATTAGGTACCGGCCCAGCGTGCCGCTGGAGTTGGCGAGCCCGCCGGGTGCCGAGTTGAGGAGGATCCGCGTGGACTCGAGCGTCGACGCGCAAAGAAGCACCACCTTGGCGCGGATTTCCCAAGGCATCCGGGTGGCTCTGTCGATGCAGCCAACCCCGGAGGCCAGGCCCGTCGCTCGATCGGTGGTCACGTGCGACACGACGGCATCGGTAAAGAGCGTCAGGCGACCGGTCCGTCGCGCGGCGGCGAGTGTCGTGAACGGACTCGAGAAGTACGAGTACGTGGCGCACCCCCGGTTGCACGGTCCGCAGTAGTGGCACGCGGCTCGTCCCAGATGGTCTCTTGTCAGAACGGCGGCGCGCCCGATGGTGACACGACGGCCGAAGCGGCTCTCGACGGACTCCTTGAGCACACGCTCGCCGCAGCTGTATCCCATTGGCGGCAGGTATTCCCCGTCCGGGAAATGGGCTAGGTTCTCGTTGCGGCCGCTGATCCCGACAAAGCGCTCGACTTTCGAGTAGTACGGCGCGAGATCCTCGTACGAGAACGGCCAGTCGATGCCGACGCCGTCGCGGCTCGCGGCCTTGAAGTCGAGGTTGCTGAGACGGTAGCTCTGTCGTCCCCACACCAGCGTCCTGCCTCCCAGCGCGCGGACGCGCACCCATACGAAAGGCTTGTCTTCAGGAGTGGTGAACGGGTTCTCAACATCGTTCGCGAACCATCTGTAGTTGACCTCCGAACAGGCTCCCTGCTTTGCATGCATCGGCCGGAGGCGGGCGATTTCCGGAGACGCGACACCGTTGGGACGAGTGTCGCGGTATTTCATCTGGTACGGGGGGACGTGCTCGCCAAACTGCTCCGGTGTGGTTGGCGGTCCCGCTTCGAGCATCGCGACATCGAGCCCGGCTTCGGTGAGTTCCTTGGCCGCCCAGCCCCCGGCTGCCCCGGATCCGACGATCACGGCGTCGAACACTTGACGGCTGCTGGGGATGTTCTGCGCCATGGGCCGATGCGACCGATCGTTTCACTGGCCATCCGCAGCGGGCGGACGGCGCTCGTCTCGCTGCATTCTCTCATCAAGACGGCCTGCTATCGGCCAAGCGGTTGCCTGCAGCCGCCGAGGGTACGCTACCTGCCTGGGCATCGCGATCCAGTCGCCTTGTCGTTCCTGCGAACCACACTTCAGGGCGGGACGGCGCTGCGCAGCCGCTCGTTCTCCTTCTCGAGCTGCTTGGGGCGGTGCAGCTGATTGCCGGCCGTCCCGCCATACTCCTGTGCCCCGGCGGTCGAACGTGCCTCGCTGATCCCCACTTGCCGTTTCGCCGCCGCTCTCGACATGCCTTGACCGTGCAGAATCTGCTCGTGACGCAGCTTGCCGACGAGCTCCTCCGGTCTGTAACGCTTCCTCGCCATCGATGGTTCTCCTCGTCCATGACTTGAACATGGACCAGTCGGGTGGAGGTGTGGATCACCTCAACGCAATAGATTCGCCGTTGCAGCCCTAGATGACGATTTCGACCAATTTGGGCATCTGTGCTACAAGCTGAGCCGCAAGCTGAAGCGGAACGCTCGTCCGTCGTTCAGGGTATTGGTGATCCGGCCGAAGTTGTCCCCTGACAAGTCGCGGCCGGGCTCCTCGAACTGCGGATGGTTGGTCAAGTTCAGCGACTCGATGCGCAAGAGAAGCGACGACTCCCCGCGCAAGACGAAGCGTCGCGACAACGCGGCGTTGACGTTGAACACACCGTCCTTTCGAAAGACGTTGTTGCCCAGGTTCCCAGTCAGCTCACCCGGTGCCAGGGTTCCGAACGCCTCGGCGGGCAACTTCCGGGCGGAGGTGTCGGGATGGTCAACGGCGACGCCGAGCACGGAGCTGTCAAGAAGGTTGGGCCGGTCGCTGCCTGCTCCATCCACATTGCCATTGCCGGGGGAGTCGGCTGTCCGAACCGCGAAAGGCGTACCGCTCTTGGCCAGCACGACGGAGCTGATCTGCCAGGATCCCAGTGTCCTCCTGAGCCATCTCGGCACGCCGGTGACACGCGGGGTTTGGTAGTTGAGATTCCAAAGCGCGGCGTGCGACTGGTCAAATCTGCTCGGTCCCTTCATCAATCCGTGAACGTCAAATTCCGTCGGGCTGCGTCCTCTCCGGCCGTCGCGCCCGGAAGCGGTGTTGGTATAGGACGTGCCAAGATCGATTGCCTTGCTGAACCAGTACGATGCGGTCGACGTCAATCCGTGCCAGCCAGACCCGCGGAGTTCCACCTTGGCGGCGTCGTAGTAGCCGCGTGACCCGTTGACCGTGTGCAGGATGTCGTAGTAGCGCTGGTCAGGACGGCGATCGTTGATCGTGGCGGTAATCAACGGGATACCCTCGGTGGGCCGGCCTCGGTTCATGTACCACTGCTGCAGCAGCTTCCAGGACCGGCTGCCGACATAGCCCAGCTCCAGCCTCCAGTTCGAGACCGGCTCGAGCTGCCAACTGAAGTTGTATTGCTGCGAATAGGGGCTCGAGAGCTCAGGGTCGAGCCGGAACAGAATGCTTCGGCCCTCCCCGGATAGGTGCGCAGCCGAGAGTCCCTTCAGCGGGTCCGTGATGTCTGGCTGCTGAAGCTGGACCACGATCACGCCCGGGGCGTTGAACCGGGTCTGCATGAACGTCGCCGGAAAGATATCGCCGTGCTGGATCCCGTACGCGCCGCGGAAAACGCCCCAGCGATCATTGGCGCGGTAGGCGAAACCGAACCGCGGAGCAAAGTTGTTGCAGTCGCAATCGTACGGCACGGCGTTCAAGCCATTCACTTCGGTCGGTCGCGTCACGGGCTCGTACCGCAAGCCGAGGTTCAACGTCAGGTGCGAGCTCACTTTCCAGGTGTCGCCCAGAAAGAACTGAAGGTCCCAGTTCCGAAAGCCCCGATGGGCATCTCCGATCGCGACTCGGTACTCGCTTGGAGCCCCAGCCAGGAAATTCTCGGTGACTGATCGCCCGTAGTCCCGCCGGAAAGAGTACGAGCCTCGATGCCCGAGAGCCTCCGCGCCGTTGACCTGCCTGCGCAGCAGGGAGAATCCAGTCCGCCAGGTGTGGGAGCCTTGGACCCGGTTGAGCCGGCCAGCGTACTTGAACAGGTTCTGCGCGCGATCGATGGGAATGCTGCTGTCCGGTCCGATCGACTCGAGAAGCCGGCCAAAGATGAAGCGCGGCCCCAGGGACGTTTCGTCCGCTACCAGCAGGGAACCGATGCGGTCATAGCCAGCCGAAAGGTCCGAAGTCGTTGTCGGCGACCACTCTCGGGTCCAGGTGAGACGGGCTTGGTTGCTCCGGGTGGTGGTGTCCGGGTTCTGCCCGCCGACGAGTTGGAACGCCTCGACTTCTTGCAGGGTGACACTGTGGCGGGCAACCACGTGATCGTGCTCACCGAAGCGCCGGCCCAGCGCGACTTCGGCGCGGTCATTATCGATGTTCTGGGGTCCGTTGGTGTTCAGGGCCCTGGGATTGATGTCGGTCCGGTTCGGGATCTGCTCGCCGAAGGCGCCGAGGATGCCCTGCACGATCGCGCGAGCCGTCGGGTCCGTGGCTGTCGGGACGCGCTCGTCGATGGCCGGGACCAAGATGTTGCCATTTACCTGTCCCCTCAAGCGCCGCTGGCTGAGGTTCCCCGTGAGGCTCGTCCGGCCGGCCAACGGGGTCATCGCAGTCAGACCGTAGTCATTCGTGCGCGACGGCTGGACGTCGCCGGCCTGGAAGAAGGATCTCGTGCTGAGGGCGCTGTTGCTGTGGCTCCAATACAGTTCGGCATGCGCCTGGCGGGTCGACAATTGGCCCACGTGCAGCGGAGACGAACCGGAACCGCCGAATTCTGCCCCGAAGTAATTCCGCTCGACGTCGAACACCTCCACCAGATTGGCGGTCGTTCCCATCCGGCTGTTGAGCTCTTTAAGGACGTTGTTGTCGATTAGAGTGACTGAGACGTTCTCATTCCGTCGCCCTTCTCCCGCCTCGGCATCAACCTCGCCAAGGAGGTTGAGTTGCGTTCGCTGGCTCGCTAGGGACCCGACGGGCGTCGATGAAGGCACAGGTTCCCCCAACTGCGGCGCGGCCTCGGGCTCAGCCGCCTCCGGTTGCCCTCCCGAACTTTGACCCAATACAGTCGAAGCCGACAAGACGGCGAGCAAGGCGAGCGCTGCGAGCGAGAAGCGCTGCATGGAACTCGAACGCAGTCTCATCTGCGAGTATTATGCGGCATGCGAGGGTCATTTAGGCGCGATTGGCCGGCGTCGGTTTTCGGAGGGCGGACAAGGAGAACAGGGCCCGGATGGCATGCCGGCGCCTACCAAGGTCCCGTGCGGATCCCGGTGGTCGCAAGCCGCAACCTGCAAGCCCGGGCCGCAGAGGGTGTTCGTGGCTCCGCAACCCACGCTTGGCAGGGGTGCCTTAGTAGCAGAGGCTGAGCGACATCCGAACCTGCCGTGGCAAATCGCCGGCTGATTCGACGAGGCCGAAATTGGGATCGTCCAGGACAGAGGTCGATGGACCGAAACCACGGATGTTGAACGCATTCTGCAGTTCCGCCCGAAACTGGAACTTCATGCTTTCGTTCACCGAAAAGTCCTTCTCTATCGCAAGGTCCGGCTGGGTGAAGGCCGGATGACGAATCGCTCCGCCAACGAATGAAGATTCGCGGGTTCATAGCTCAATGATCACTCTGTCTCTGTGTTGAAAGCTCTGGCGAGTGCCCCCGTCGCAACGGCGACCAATCCCTCCGCTCGCATTCGAGGGTGGAGAGCCTTTGACGCGACGGCGTCCAATCGATCCAGGTCCATTTCCGGAGACAACGACAGGCGGTGAACAGCCTGCTCGAAGTTGGCGCCAGCTAAGTTGCGCGGATGAAGGTCTTCATAGGTCCCGCTATATCCATCCGTTATCTCTACTGCAAATCCCCCCCCTGGATGAGCTGTGACCGAAAACAAGGATTCCTCCTCGTCAGTCTCCCCGTGCGATTGGTCCGTGCTGAGTTCCTGCAACGCGAGCTCCAGCACTCGCAAGGCCTCTTCGCCTTGATCGCACTTAGCCAAGACAGCCGCAACCGCAATACGGGTATGCGGCCGAAGATGATCAGGAACGCCTTCTGCCGCACCAATCGCGTGCCGCAAGGCCCTATCAGCGGCTTCACGATCCTCATCCGATCCATTTGTCGCGTCGATTGACCGCGACCAATATGCGCTGGCCAGGCTCAATCCTCCAAGGACCTGGTGCAGACTGTCCTTCAGGCCTGCAACTTCGATCGTTGCGGCTTCCAAACTATCGTTTGCGATCGCCTCCGTGGCGCGCTTCAGTCCGATGAAGTCCCCGAGGATTCGGCGGAGCTCAGGTCTCAGGTCATCGAGTAGATCCTCTGCTTGTCTGTACTCACCGTTCGCAATCCGCTTCATGCAGAGTTCAAATCTAAGTCTGGACTTGATCCTTTCGTCAACAGTTGACTCCAGTTTCTCTTCGAGGCTCTCCACTGAATTCCTGAGTTCCAATTGCTCCCGGAAATCGGATACGAGCATTCCGATTCCAGGTGAATCTGTCTGAGCGGCTAGCAGGCTAACAAGCGTCGATGAGTGCTCAGGGGCGTTGGTCTTGGCCCACGACGCTAGTTGCGTCGCCAATGCAAGCGATTCGGCATCAAGCCTGGTTGGCGTTCCTCGTGTCAACAGCATCTCGATCGCAGTTCCAACATAGTGAATTACGAGTTCCCTGGGGAGCCCTGGTCGCACTGCAGAGAGCAAGTACGCATGCGAACCATCGGATAGCGCTGTTATCGCTTCGGAAACCTCTGGTCCAGGGATTGGGCCAAGAACGTAGTTTCCCAAGGCGAAGAGATCCCGGGTTGTTCCAGCGGCTGCCGCGCTCGACAGGGCATTGCGAAAGGCTCCGTCAGCGTCGGTCGGAAGTTGCTGTCGGAGTTTCCGCAGACCTCTCACGAATTCGACCTGCGAATGCTCCGGCAGGTTGTGCACTTCATTTGCCACGCCTCGAGCAAACTCGGCTGCCTCATGAGGATCGGTTTCCACACTTTCCCAAGTTGCATCGAGAAGGCCCCTTGCACGGAGTTCGGCTGCCGGCACATGACGAGTAAGGGGTCGTTCGCGAAAGCTGGGGTGACACCGCGGCGCGGCGGCCGCCAATTGCGAAAACGTGCGCATCGACCGATCGTCTTCCAAGCCAAAGTCAAGCCCAGCCACCACGGAGTATGCTGTTTCGAAAGCGCGGACGCCGAGTTCTTGGTTGTGAGGACAGGCAGAATCTCCTAGTGTCGAAAGTGCCTTGACAACCTCTAGCCCCCATTTCATCGCCTGCAGTCGGCCCACCAATTCGTCGACCCTATCGATCGCGTCCGATTGCTCGTCGGTGTAGTCGCTGCCAGAGCCGTCATCGTCAGGCTCCTGCCCCTGCAATGGCGGCGACCACGCAAGAAGGACTGCAAGCAGCGCTCCTAGGAGCTTGGACGGGCCCTGGGGCATCCCTTGTCTCATTCCGTCACAGCATAGGCCTTGGTTTGAGAAGCGGCAAATATCTGGCTGGCGGCTGGACAGGGGAACGGTGTCTGGCGACCAAGGAATTCCGGCGGTTTTTCGCCGCTAGGCAATCGTGTGCATGGCTTCCGCAACACCGCGACCCCACGCGACAACGCTGCCGACTGTCCACTCTTCCATTACGGTTCACCAGGCCCAGCGCCGGCATGGGGGGCGCTGTCCATGCGCACCAAGCGAGCAATACCATAGCGGTACTGATGGAATTGTGGCGCCGCTCCGGTGGCGACGACAGCAAGAACGCGGAATCCGCTCGGCGGATGCCGGAACCACCTGAGGCCTAGCTGGCGGGATCATCCGACGACGATCATCCGGGGCAAGAGTTACCGGGGCCATGCCTTGGCTGCTGATTCCGCCGCCACTCGAATCTCTTGGCCGCGACGCCGCCCTCTCCAAGCGCGAGCTATTCCCCCGGGGTTCGTCATCCGCCGCAATAACCGTGTCCTCCTGAAGACCCGCAGGATTGCGAAGGCAGATACCAGCGTCAATACTATGCCCTCGTGCACTAGGCATGGGTCCTTGCGTTGTGTCGCAGGCTGAATCCTACCGAAAACACATGGAACGTAAGAATCTTGTGCTTGATGAGGCACTACTGGAAGAAGCGGTGCGCTTGCTCGGTGCCAAGACCTACTCCGCCACGGTCAACTTTGCCCAGAGAGAGGCCCTGCGCATGAAGAGGATTCAGGGCTTGGCGGATCACATCGGTAAGGTCGAATGGCTCGGGAATCTCTCCGATATGAGAGCGGACTCCGACCGACAGCTAGAACAGGACAGGTAAATGGTCCTCGTTGATACGTCGGTCTGGATAGGACTGTTTGCGGGGCGGGTCAAAGCATCCCGCGAGGATTTTCTGACTATGGCGACTTGCGGTCCGGTGATTCAAGAGGTCCTTAAAGGCCTGCGTCCCGGGCGGCAGTCGCAGCAGATTCAATGGCAGATCCTGGGACTTCCGCGCATCGGTGACCCGCTTGCGGTTGACCTCTTCCTCGACGCTGCTGACCTGTACGTATCAGCCAGGCGGCGGGGATTGCAGATCCGGTCCTCGGTTGACTGCCTGGTCGCATCGATCGCGATCAGGCACAGGACGCCTGTATGGCACTTCGACCGCGACTTTGACCGGATCGCTGCGTTCTTACCGCTTGAGACCTGGAGTCCCTCTATTGGCAACTGAATTGGTGTGGCTGTGATCGCGAGTAAACTTGTCTCTCCCGCGGGGGCTGAGATGTCCGGCGGCCGTCTAGCGTGGACCGGTTGCTCTTCGAAGCTGAATCGGCAAGCACCTCAGAATGAGCGAGTGGCTGGCTTGCGGCCGCCCGCTGGCCGACTGGCGCTCGTTGCCCGGATTGCGGTTCCAAGGACGTGCTGCTGGATCAAGCACAAGTCGATGACGCACCGCTGCCGCACGTGCCCGGAGAAGACGATGTTCTCGGTCAAGACGGGAACGGTGATGGAGGGGTCGAAGCTCTCCTGTCGCGTGTGGGAGATCGCCATTTACCTGTTCGCGGCAAATATCAAGGGCGGCATCCCGGCCCCTCTTGATCCCAACCGTCCGACTCCGGGCCGGACGGTAACCCGCAAGGTGGATTCTGCGCGGGCGAGAGTGCAGAGGGCTTGCCGCATGGCTCAGGCTCTCGGGCTTCCTCAGATCGGCTGCGACGAGGCTGAAGCGATTCTGGACCTGCCCGGTCAGCCCGGAGCGCGCTAGGTTATTGACGCAAGCTGTCTACAGTTGATAGACTGAGGGAAATACAAAGCCATGAAAAAACGACAGTTACAAGAAAATAGGAAAACTGTCCTGCTCCCGCGTGAGATCGCTATTCCCCCGAGTGACTACAACCCGACCAAGGCGGAGCTAGAAGAAGAGTTCGATCCGCCTGGTGGCAGCATGGAGGAGAATCTCCGGAGGCTCTTCAGACCCGTCAAGGTAGTGCGGCGGTCGCCGAAGGAGTAAGCTGTCAGTTAGGTTCGGGTATTCTCATAGGTATGGAACGAGCAACAAAAGAGACTGCGCGGCTGGTCTGGGATGGAATGGTAGGGAATGACCGGATGAGTCGTTACTACGGCTATCTGGTTGTACGCCACAAGCGTTCGAACAGAATCCTGAGATGGCTTGCTGCTGTCCTGTCATCCGGTTCGGTCGTTGCGTTCCTCTTCAGAGAGGATCTAGGATTCTTGGTGTCAGTTGCATTTATCGTGGCGGCAGGACTCAATATCTGGCTTGCTGAGAGCAAGACGACTGACTCACTTGCGTACTGTCTCGATATTCATCGGCAACTGTCGCGCCTGAGTGTCGAATGGAAGGATCTGTGGGCTGATGTCTACCAAGAGCGAGATTCTGTGATCAGGGAGCGATGGAAGGATTTGGCAAAGCAAACTGCGACTGTGATATCGGAAGCACCGTCGAGGGCCAGCCTTATTGAAAAGCTCGCTACCCAGAGTGAAGAAGAAAGTTACCAGTATTGGAGCGCAGTTCATGCCTAGACCTAATCCGCAGAAGGACATCCAACCTATCAAGCGAGGGAACGAGTGGCCCAGGCCATCCAAGCCACCGCCACCGCCACCGCCACCGCCACCGCCGCCGAAGAAGAAGTAGGATCCGTCCAGTTTCTTCCCTCTCTATCGAATCAGGAAGTTCTTGAGGTTCAACAAAACAAGCATGAGAGATACGAACCAGTTCAACATTGGCGAAACTCTGAAGTTGAAATCTGGCGGTCCACGGATGACGGTCACCTACGTACTGGACAGTTCCACTGGCCCTCCGAAGGTTCAGTGCCATTGGTTCCCTGACGGAGCGGCTAAGGCGAGTTTCGAGGCGTTTCCTGAAACTGCTCTCTACTTGATCACAAGCTCCAAGGACGGCGAGTCCTAATCCCTGAAGAAATAATTGTGGGTCTATATGACTCACAGATATAAGCCCTCCGGAGGCAGGGTCACCCATATTTCCTTTGACAGAAATTCTAGGGGATTACATACGAAACTCCCGAAATAGGGGTTGACAGCTCACTTGCGCAACCTCCGGTTTCGGGGCCTGTCGATCCAACGGACATTGACCGGGGACAGTACCGCGTCCGCGATCTCCTGCATGGAGGCTTCGATCGTGAATACCTCTTCCTTCTCGGCCTTGGTCGGCTGGTAGTCGGTCCGTACCAGCTCCACGGTTCTCGGTTTGGGTTTCTTGTTCACTTCTCTCCCTCCCGGTTCAGACTACCAGCCCGCGCTCCTTCAGCACGGCTCCTTCGCGGCAATCAGGCCGATCCAAGCGATAGCGACGTCACATCCAACGTCCAGGTATCCTTGCAGGCTGCCCCTGCGGCCTGGGAACCGCTCGGCGCGCTGTACGTCTGGCTGGAGTGGCAGGGCGGGTCGAGGTAGATCAGGTCCACCGACTCGCTGTTCAGCCCGCGCATGCTGGCGAGGTTGTCCCCGTCCAGATCGTCTGCCTTTTCCAGTTCGCTATCGCCATCTCGTGGCGGCCAGTATAGGAAAGTCCCGGTACCGCTGCAACGGCCTCTCCCGTGGATAGTCCGCAGCTCACGCCACCAAGTCCTTGTAACGCAGCCGGGTGTTGGCCGCGGATGCGACAATTGCGCCCATCTGCTGGAGCGTGTCCATCTCGCGGACGTTGTGGCGCCCGCTGAACTCGTCCACATAGCGTTGCAGGTGCTGCGGGCTCAGGTGGTGGTACGTTCCGATATAGCCGCGCTTGAGCATCGACCAGAAGGACTCGACTCCGTTGGTATGAGCCTTGCCCCGAACGTACTCGCCCACCGAGTGCTTGACCGTTTCGTGGTCGCACGGCAGCGTCTCGTAGGCGCCGGCCTCATCCGTATAGACCGTAGCCTGCAAGTCGGCCCAGTCCTGCACGAACCCTTGCAGCGTTTCCTTGTCAGTTAACTCAACGACCTTGGCCGCGACGTTATTGGTCGCCCTGTCCTTCGCACCGACCACGGCCGTCTTGCCCACGGCGCCCCTGCCGGTTCCTTCCAGCTCCTGCCGCCTGGCGTTGCTCATGTTCTTCCGCTTGCCGCCGATATAGGTCTCGTCTACCTCGACCGGACCGGAGAACGGGAACCCGCCGGACTGCAGCGCTTTCCGCACGCGATGCGCCAGATGCCATGCTGTCTTCTGCGTCACGCCCAGGTCACGATGCAGCTTCATGGAAGAGACTCCCTTGAGATTGGTCGAGATCAGGTAGAAGGCAAACAACCAATCCCGGTAGCCGATCTTGCTCGATTGCATGAACGTACCGGTCTTGGCGCTGCAGTTCGCATCGCAGACCTTCTCGCGGCAGCGGAACGGCATGGACTTGCGCTTTGCGCTCGTGTTTACGTTCAGCGAACCGCAACGCGGGCAGCAGACCCCTCCGGGCCAGCGCCGCTGAACGATCCAGGCCTCTGCCGTAGCGTCATCCGGAAACATCTTGAAGAATTCCGAAACCGAAAGCCCCTTTCTGTAGTGCTTTCCCGGTCCCTTCTTAGTAACTTCCATATCAACCTATTACATAACTATTCTACAGGAAACTCCCGAATCTGTCAACCCCTATTGCGGGAGTTTCGTATGTAATCTCCAAATTCTATAGTGGAACCACACCCAACCCGTCATGGTGAGAGCGGCAGGGTCGCTGGCAGGGTTGGCTATGCCGGCGTGGCGGAATTGGTAAACGCAGCCGGCTGTCAACCGGCGTGAGTCTCACCTCTCTTGGGGGTTCGAGTCGCCTCGCCGATTCCGCCACGCCAGTAGTGCACACGAACTGGCAGCGGGCCGGATCATGTTATGTGACTCACAGATATAATCCCCCGAAAAAGAGTCGGCGTCGCGGGTTTGTCACAATCGTTTCTCCTGCACACACATGGGGAGCGATCAAGATTGGTGGGAGTTCCCTGAGTCAAGGAGATCCAGAGGACTGGACGATCTTGAGAGCCCGCTTGATCTCTTCGTCGTCCGGAAGCAGTTGGAGAGCTTTCGAAAGCTCCTCCGCAGCGCTGGCATAGTCTCCGGAATGGCCGTAGACCAAACCGAAGTTCTTGTGGATCTGCCCTCTCGCGGGACAGTTACCGCAGGCTTCGAGGGCCTGACGAAACAGCTCGAAGGCCCGGTCCCAGCGCTCTCGATCGGCCTCGGCGAGCGCAAAGTTCCACAGGGTTCCGGCGCGATCGGTATCCTGCTCCTCGGCCTTCAGTGCGGCGAATCGATCCCGGTACTCCCGCGCCCGTTCGGGTTCGACGCTGTGCAGTGCCTGAGCCAGGTTATAGAGCGTCTCCTTGTGGCGTGAATCAAGCGCGAGCACCCTCTCCCAATAGGGGATCGCATCCTGTGCCCGCCCGGCCTGGGCCACTGCCAGTCCGAGGTCATAGTGGACTAGCGGGTTGCCAGGATCGAATTCGGCCGCACGCTGCAGCAATTCGACGGCACGCTCGCTCCTTCCGGCCACCCGCTCGATCGCCCCGAGCAGTTGCAACGCAGGCGCATAGCGTCCGTTGAGTCCAATTGCGATCTCCAGCGCTTCCCTGGCTTCATCCGACCTGCCGAGGTCGTTCAAGGCGCGTCCCCGGTTGTAGTGCGGCCGGAACGACTCCGGGGAGAGGCGGGCCGCCTCGTCGAATTCCGCCAAGGCATCCTCCAGGCTTCCGCCTTCCGCAAGGGCGATGCCGAGGTTCAGGCGCGCATCGGCCGAGGATGGGATTTCCACGACGACCCGCCGGAAGTGCGGAACTGCCTCAAGGGGCCGGTCCAGCCGGGTCAGCACCATCCCCATGGCCTGTCGGGCGGCAACATGGCCGGGGTCCAGTCGGACAGCTTCGGCAATACTCTCCAGCGCCGCGCGGAACCGCTCGCTCTCGGCAAGCGTGAGCCCGAGATTGAGGTGCGCGTCAGCGTAGTCCGGACGAAGGTCGAGTGCCTTGCGAAACATCGCCTCGGCCAGGTCACTGCGGCCGAGTTGCTCGTAAGCGACCCCGAGGTTTGCGAGGGCCTCGGCGTGCTGTGGATCCTGACGGAGAACCTGCTGGTAGAGTTGCTTCGCTTGCTCGGGATTCCCGGCGTCCATGCGCCGCTCGGCCTGACGCATCAGCACGGACGCTCGGGACTCCTGCTGGGCGCGCTGCCTGAGTTCTTGAAACGCCTCGAGCTCGGCTTCGCCACGGTCCGTCTCGCCGAGTTCCAGCAGCAGCTTCCCCAGGCGGTATCGAGTGTCGGGATTCTCAGGCTGCAGGTCCGCGGCTTTCCGCAGATAAGCCATGGCCTCCTCATCCGATCCCAGCTGCTCGAGCACCGCGCCGAGATTGAACAGCGCGTCAGCGTGGCCCGGGTTGATCTCGGCGGCGCGACGTAGTTCCCTCTCGGCATCGCCCAGCCGGTCGAGTCGTCGCAAGGCCAGCCCTCGCACATAGTGGCCGTCGAATCCCTGGAGCAAGTCGCCCACCAAGCGGGCATACCGATCGACCTCGGCGAGCGCCTCCTCGTATCGATGACTCCCGACCAGGACCTTGGCCAGGGTGAGTCGTGCCTCGGCATGGGCGGGGTCCAGCGCGAGGCCCGCTCGCAGGGCTCGGGCAGCCTCGTCGTACCTGCTGTGCTCTCCGAGCAGTGACCCTAGGTTGAAATGGATAAGGGACTGGTCCGGGAACCGCTCTGCCGCCCGCGTCAAGACGGCCAAAGCCTCCGCGGGCTTCCCTTCGCTACGGTGACGCTCGGCTTCGGCAAGAGCGCCGTCCGGCGACTGCGCAGCGAGTGCCTGGACCAGCAGGCCAGCAAGAGCCACAACCTGAAGCCGAGGGCGCCTACACACGCCGGGGCCTGCTGTTCTTCTCGCTGATTGCATGCCCGTCGACGGCCGTGCCCGCTCGCGCCGGGCAACCGTCCCTGCCCTGTAGCTTACGAAGATCCGACGATCGTCGCCATGGCCTTCAGTGAGGAAGCCTGCCGGCGGGGCCGGCAGGCTCGGAGTCATCGCCCGAATGGGCGTTTTCGCAGATCAGAAGTAGAGCTTGAGGCCCAGCTGGATCTGGCGCGCGCGGTTCGCGGTCCGGAGCACCCGACCGAAGTTCCCGGCACTGATGTTCGCGGAAGGGGCAGCGTACTGCGGGCTATTGAAGCTGTTGAAGAATTCCACCCTGTATTCGACGCGGACCGACTCGCGGACCTGGATGATCTTGAAGAGCGAGAAATCGATATTATTGATCCCGTCTGCACGCAGGATGTTCCGGCCCGCGTTGCCAAACGTCCCGGTCTGGGGCACGGCGAACGCGGAGGTGTTGATCCACGCAGCACGCGTCGGACTCGAGAGCACAGGATCCCCAACCAAGTCCGGCCTGTACCGTCCGTTGGCCATTCCTGTCCCCGCGATGTCGCCGTTGACGCTGGTAGAGTAGGGCTGCCCGGAGGTGAACAGGGCGAGGCCGTTGAACCTCCAGCCGCCAAGAATCGCCTGCGCGACGGAATTGTCGAACTTGAGCGGGAGGTCGTAGACCCAGTTGAAATTCAGGTTGTGGGTCAGGTCGATCCCGGCAACGCTGCGGTCGATGTTGAAGTTGTACGGGTTCTGCTGCGAGCAGCCCTCGCGAAACCACCCGGTGCATCCGATATCAATCGCCTTGGCCCAGGTGTAGTTGAGCATGAAGGACAGGCCCTTCGAAAAGCGGCGGTTGTACTGCGCCTGCAGGGAGTGATAGTTGCTGCGCCCCCAGGAAGTCTGGTAGTTGTTGGCCCTGAAGAGCGGGAACGGAGCGCGCTGGCGGGCCTCGGACCGCTTCCCGGGCGTGAGCGCCACGTTGTAGAAGGTGCCGAGGGGAAGCCTCCGGTTGCCAGACCCGACGTAGTTCACGTCAAGAACGGAAGCCTGGTCGAGCTGCCGCTGGACGCCAAAGTTCCACTGCATCGAGTAGCTGTTGTCCATCCGCGGGTCGGAATACCACGCTCCCTGGTTGTAGGGAGTCGCGGTAGGCAGAATTCCGGTCGGTGCGGGATTCTTCGCGGAAACACTCGGAATGGAATCGGCCGGGTTTTCACCATTCGCCAGCTTGCGACCGACGTCGGGCCATGTATGCCCGAGATTCTGGGTGTTCTGGGTTATGCCGGCAAAATTGTCAAAGAAAATTCCGCTTGAGAAGCGGATTGCGGTGTTCTCGTCCAGCCGGTACGCGAAACCGAGACGGGGCTGCCAGCTGAGCGCCCAAGGATCTTGGACATACCCGTTCGACGCTACCTGGACCCGATCCGGGAGGGCACCGCTGGGATCCGGAAGGCACGGCGCGACACGCTTGACCTCGCACGTTGGAGGCGCAGCGGTGATCCAGAAGATACCCTCGTTGTAATCGATGTTGCCGAACTCGACCGTGTTCTCTTCCGCGTTGCCGAAATGCGGGAGAACAGTGCGGTCCATGCGCAGTCCGACGTTGACCGTCAGCTTTTGCGTGACCCTCCACTGGTCCTGGGCGAAGAACGAATACAGCGCCCCTCCCCGGGAACGCTTGTGGAAGTCGCGGCGTGACCAGGCGTTCGGGACATCCAGCAGGAAGGACGCCAGCGGGTGCCCGGTGCTGCCCGGACTGGCCGGGCTGGCCGTGCCGACCGTGCTGAAATTGTTGGAGTGGTCGTTGGTCGTGCCGAAGTGGCCGATGATGTTGTACTCGCCTCCGAACTTCAGGGTGTGGGCACCCGAGACCTTGGTATAGGTCCCCTTGTACTGCCACGTATCGCTCGTGCGGGTGAACCCGGTTCGCTCGCCGCCCCCGAAGTATTGGGCGACACCAACATTGGGAACGAATGTCTGGCCGCTGCGGAAGCCGCCCGCGTAATCCGGATTCCAGCCCACCGTGGAAATGAACCCGTCCGGCAGGTTCGCGAACGAATTGCCGGTGTCGCGCTTGACATCGGTCCGAGCGAAGGACAGCTGGAGGACGCGGGTCGAGTCGAAGGTGTGCACCCAGTTCGCGGCGACGTTCAGGTTGTCGATGTCGATGAAGCTGGCGAAATTCTGGCGCCCGGCGGAGCCGAACCGATCGTTCTTCTGCGCGCTCCAGCGGACGTAGGCCACGTCGGCATCACTGAAGCTGTGGTCCACACGGCCGGAGTACTCGTACTGGTCCAGCTTCGTGCCGGTCGTGTCCCGCTGGTTCAGGTTGCCGAGGTCCGTGCCAAGGTCGACCGGCATCGGGACGGTTTGCTCGAGGTAATACAAGAACCCCGGGTCTAGCCGGCTCTGCGGGATAACGTTGCCGACGAACGGGTCGCGGACGGCATTGCCGTCGGGCCCGATGCGGGTGGAGTAGGGGTCGTAGATCTGGCGGTTCGATTCGCTCAGGTCACCCATTCGATTCGCCGCGGTCGGCACCTGGTAGTTGCGGTTCGCAGGGGCGCGGTTGGTGAAACCCTGGAAGGCTCCGTAGTAGAACGTCCTGTTCTTGACGATCGGCCCGCCGACCGTCGCCCCGAACATGTTCTGGGCGAGCGCCGCCTTGTCACTTAGGAACGTGTTGCGGGCGTCCAGGTTGTCGTTCCGGTGGAACTCCCACAGGCTGCCGTGCGTGGCGTTGGTTCCAGCCTTCGTCACAACGTTCACGACGCCGCCCGTGACGCCGCCGAACTCGGCGAGGTCATTGTGCGACTGGACCTTGAACTCCTGGATCGCGTCGATGATCGGCGGAACGGCGTACGTGCTCGTCAGCGTGCCCTGGTTGTTCACGCCGTCGGTAAGGAACAGGTTGTTGCGGTTGTTCTGGCCGTTAATGGAAGGGAAGCTGAACGTCCCGACCGACGTGCTGCCAAAGCCGCCCCTGTTCTGCGCTACGTTCACCGGGGACGCGCCCGGACTGAGCATGAGCAACTGAGTGAAGTTCCGGCCGTTGAGCGGCAGGTCCACGACCTGCTGCTCCGTCATGGCGGTTCCGAGTTCGGACGAGGACGACTGGACCCGGGCACCCACCGCTTCGACGGTAACCGACTCGGTCACGGCGCCGACCTCGAGCACGACATCGAATGTCGCGGTCTGGTTCACCACGAGCACGAATGGCTCGATAGCCGAGGTGCGGAACCCCTCGGCCGATGCCTCGAGCATGTAATAGCCGGGCGGGATGTTGACGAAGACGTAGTTCCCGACCGCGTTGGACTCGGATCGGCGCTCGATGCCCGTCTCAACGCTCGTGAGAACCACGTTCGTGCCTGGCACTACCGCGCCCTGCTGGTCGGACACGGTGCCGTTAACCGCGGAACTCGAGGCCTGGCCAAACGCCAGGCCAGCGAAGACCGCGAGCATGCACGCAAGTGCAAGCGCCGGACGCAAGACCCGCGGATTGCGCGAGCTATAACTCGATGGATGAATAGACATGGCTACTCCTTTTAAATGGGCTGCCATTATGGAAGCGTGGAACGGATGCGCAACACGCTAGGCCCCCACAATACCCGCCCACATTGTAGGGTCAGAAGTCCGGACGTGTCAATCGGCCGAGGGTCCCGAGTGCGGTTCCGAACCGGGAATCTGCCTCCGGCCAGGGGCTCGGCCGCTCTCGTGATCGTGTGCATTGGCGCTCTGGCGGCGTTTCCGGACACTTCCGAGGCCCAAGGAATGGCGGCTGGGAAGCGGCGCGAGCTTCCCTCGGTCCCGCTCCCCGAGAACCTGGAACCTCCCATGGTTGAGTACGTAGATCTCGGAACCGATGCCGGCCTGGGCGGGTCGGCAGACGAGGTGCCGATTGGCGATATTACTTATCTACCCGAAACAACGGGGACCGGAATCGCGCTGCTCGACTATGACAACGACGGGCTACTGGATGTCTTCCTTGTCGGCGCGGGCAGATTCACGCACGGTGGCGATCCCGATGGACGGCCCGGCAGGCTGTTTCGAAACCTCGGGAACCTGGAGTTCGAACCGATCAGCGCTGAGGCCGGCGTCGAAGCCACGCAAGGCTGGGGACAGGGGGTTTGCGCTGGCGACTTCGACGCCGACGGATACACCGATCTGTTCGTCACTCGCTGGGGCCAGGATGCGCTGCTCCGGAACCTGGAAGGGTCGGCGTTCCGGGACGAGGCATCCGAGCGTGGTCTCGCGACTGACCGAACCCGATGGAGCACTGGCTGCAGCTTCCTGGACTTTGACCGGGACGGCGACCTCGACCTCTTCGTGGCGCACTATGTGGATTTCGACCTGGACGCCACGCCGTTGCCCGGCGACGCGCCCCAGTGCCAGTGGATGGGCGTGCCCATTCCATGCGGTCCGCGCGGACTGGCGGCGGAATCGATGTCACTGTTCGCGAACGAGGGTGACGGACAGTTTCGAGACGTCACCGCGGAGGCCGGGATCAAAACCGCGAAACGCTATTACGGCCTGGGCGTGCTGACGGCCGATTTTGACGGCGATGGATGGACGGACATCTTCGTCGCCTGCGACTCGACCGCCAATCTGCTCTTCCGGAACTCCGGAGACGGATCGTTCGAGGAGGTCGGGCTGGTCTCAGGGGCGGCTTACAACGAAGACGGCCAGGAGCAGGCGGGCATGGGAATCGCAGCCGCCGACTACGACGGGGACGGCCTGCTGGACTTGTTCCTGACGAACTTCGCGACCGACACCAACACGCTCTACCGGAACCAGGGAGGCGGCTTTTTCAAGGACCGGACGGTGGCCGCAGGACTCGCAACGGTCACCCGCTTTGTCGGGTGGGGCACCGATTTCCTGGACTTCGACAGGGACGGGTGGCCGGACCTGTTCGCAGCCAACGGCCACGTTGCCCGCAGCCTGGACAGTTCGGGCACGACTGAGAGCTTCGCTCAACCGAGACTGCTGTTCTGGAACCGTGGCGACGGGATCTTCCACTCGGTCTCGGCAGAAGCCGGACCGGGCATCACCGAGAGACGCCCGTCACGCGGTTCGGCCACGGGGGACCTTGACAACGACGGCGATCTGGAAATCGTCGTGGTGAACATGGGCCTGCGCCCTTCCCTGCTCCAGAACCGGGTCGAACCCAGCGGCAACTGGCTCTCGGTACGGGCTGTCTCCCAAGCGGGGAGCGACCGTATCGGAGCCCAAGTTACAGTGACGGCCGGAAACCGTTCCCAGATGGGAGAGGTACGCAGCGGAGGAAGCTACCTGTCGCAGGGGGATTTCCGGCTGCATTTCGGCCTGGGCAATGCGCAATCGGCCAGTGTGCAAGTGCGCTGGCCTTCCGGCGCCGAGGTCTCCCGGCGGGAGGTCTCCGCGAACCGGCTCATCACGATTCGCGAGCCGACCGACCCGCGGCCCTGAGGCCGCGAGGTCTCGCCCGCTTGGATAGTATCGGGCGGTTCCTGACGTTACCAGACGCGGATTCGTCAGGACGGTCGGCGGAACGCTCGTGACGGCGTGCCGGGCTGCCGCTCATTCGCCCAAGCCGAACGTGGTCATCATCTACACCGCCGACCAGGGCACTCTGACATGGCCGGGACACGACGGCCCGAGGAACCGACCTAAGGCGCCGGGAGAGCTTCCGGTTTCCGGGCTTCTTGGCGCACATTGATGAGTCTGGGGCGTACCTCAAGAAGGCGCTGCCAAGTCTGCTTCTCCTTGGCGGCCTGGCCAAGCTCGCGGTGAACCTGGGCCAGCAGGTGATAGCTGGATTCGAGCATCGGTTCCCGCCGGATCGCCTCCCCCAGCGTTGAAACGGCGTTGCCAGAGTTGCCTACGGCCCACCACGCGGCTGCCAGTGCGTTGTACTGCAGTGCGCCGGCGGGCCCCTCGGCAACAGACTGCTGTAGCAATCGCAACCCCGCCCGATGAGATCCGTCGAGAACCATCGCCGTTCCCAACGCATCACGCACGGCGGAGTCCCTCCGAAACGCGCGGGAGACGCTCTTGAGCTGCTCGATACCCTGTTGGATCACTTCCGGAGAACCTCGCTGTTGTCCATAGAGGACATTTGCGATTCCCAGGTTCCGGAGACGAAGATCCCCGGGAACAGGCTTCCACGGCCGCAGCTCGGCCGGAGGCATCGGGTCGGCTTGAGGCATCGGTAGACGGGTGATGCGGTGATCGGTGAAGGCGCTGTGACCGCTGTCGTGCGAGTGCCGCCTCGGCATGTGGCATGAAATGCAGTCACTCTTACGGGCCGCATGGCCCGAGGGCAGGCCTTGTTCGTGACAGTTCAGACAACGCCGGCTGAAGTCGGCCCTGGGGTCGCTGGGGATCTCGTGTGGGTTATGGCAGGTGCCGCACCAGAATGCTTCACCTGTCTGCTCGGCACATCGGCTGAGGGCCAGCTGTTCGACATGGCTGACAACCTGGAACCTGTCTTGGCCGCTCTGCCCCTGCGATCGGCCCACAAACACCGACCAGAACTCCTCGAGACGTCGGCCCGGCTGGAACGAGCCGAACGTTCGCCCCGGGTGCAATATCCGGATCGCGCCCCCAAGGTGGCATTGCTCGCACACGCTGTCGCGTTCTCGAGGCGGTGCCGTCGCGGGATTGAATATGGACCCGGCGGTCGGTTCCCGGATGTGTCGGTCCGCCGGGCCGTGGCAGCGATCGCACGAGATCGCCTCTGGATCGAGGAACGGCTCCTTGTACCGGTTCACGGTATTCGGCAGAGGTTCGGGTCGGCCTGCATGGCACCACAAGCACTCGGACGTCACCGGACGGCTGAAGTCGGGATCCGTCTCAGCCTCCATGCCTGGCGCCATGCCCCATCGTCGATGCTCGGTGTAGTAGGTGACCGGCGACTGGAAAAGAGCGTCGCCTACGCGAACAAGGTAGCCGAACGCTGCGTTTCCCGATCCGATTACGTAGTCGACCGCGTACTTGGCGCTGAGTCCATCGCGCTCGATCTCCTGAACGAGCCCCTCGGCCGCAGATGTCACGCGAAAGGTAGTACCGGACACGCCGTGTCCGTATACGCCTGCCGGATGGTTCGGGCTGGGCTTGGAGATCGACCGCCCCATCCCGCTCAGGAGGTACTCCCTGACCGCCTCGGGATGACACTGCACGCACTGTTCCGAGCCAGCCGGCGACGCGACCGCTGGCATTCCGGCGAGCGCCGCCACGACAATCGCGGCTCGCGTCCCTCTCGTTCGACGGCTCTCCAAATCCTTGCCTGCTAGCGCCCTCGTCGGTCGTACTCGACCAAACCTCGGCTTGAACTGTATTCTCGTCCAATGTCGAGTTGGGCAACCAATTGAGTTCCGGGTCAGAGCCGCAAACCGGGGGACGACCGTTGGCTCTCATTATGGCCGGACCGGCAGGTTCGCCCGTTGATGCCCTTCGCCCCGATCAGTGGGTGACGTCCTCCGACACGTGGCATTCTGGTCGACCGGAGCGCAGGAGCAGACTCGCCGGGGACAGTGGCGAAGCAGCGGAAAACCTTCTGCTTCCGGCACTTCGCTTGGCGGATGCCGCCTGGGCACCGACCTCTTCCAACTCACGGACAGGACGGAAAAGCCCGAATTCGAGCTTGTCGCCAACTCTGATCGCGACCTCGCAAGCGTCCGGATCGAAATAGCTCTCGGATGCGTCTTCGCCAACCTTCCACCCATTGGCCGAGAAGCGAATGCTCGCTTGCGGATTCCGATCGCCGACCGGCAATTGCCTCAACCCCCCAGCGGTGGCGGAAGAGCAGAAGCCGAGAGGCTGACGAGGCCTTGCTCTGTGCCCTGCTGTACATGTCGAATCTTCAGAAGAAACACAGATGCCGCCCGTTCGTGGACCACGCTGCTTCACGAGTACCTCGGGTTTTTTCCTTGCGTCGGACTGATACAGCCCTGTCAGTACGGGAAGACCCTACTTCTTTAGGGATGGGACCGAAAACCGGGACTGCGCAAGTGCGCCCGGCGGCGGCTTAGTGCTCAGCCGAACCAGCTAGGATTCGTTTCAAGATGCCCGTGTGCAATCCCTGTCGCCGAACCTAGAAACGCTTCAGCTCAAGATCGGATTCAGGACAGCCAGCCCTTCTTGGCCCGCCGCCAAGCAGAGCTGGGCATCCGCGCAGACGAACGTCACCCCCACTGGAACGCCGGCACGGAATACTACGCAACCGGCAAGCTGAATTGCGTCGTAAGCCCTTAGCGGATACCGGTCAATCAAGCGGGCTGCTTCCTCTATCACCGCCGAGCTCGAAGGCTGCACCAGGTACGACGACGACGCATCCACCTCGAGCCGGTCCAGAATCCGATCAGCGTCCGCTCGTGAGATGTCTCCCTCTCGCTCTCGACGCCTGACGGCTGACCGGCACTCGATTAGAGCAAGGTCCAGGATGACGGCCTGACCACCATCCGTGCCTGCCACCAACCCGAGAACCCGCGCCGTGCCCTCTTCCTCAACATACAGCTTGACCAAGGCGCTGGTGTCCAAGTAGACGCTCGCCATCGGTCCGGGTCAGCGCCTATCGCCTAGGACAGTCTCGGAGATCGAACCGCCTCGTATGCGGACCGGAGTGAATCCGGTGCCGCCATTCGGAGCGTCCGGCTGGAACCGGGGATGCTTTCGATTGATCCGTATCGCCGTGACCGGATGGTGTGGCTGAATCGGGTTGGGGACATGGCTGGTAAGCACAAGGCGGCGCTCCGTCGCGCGACGCAGCACCGAGGCTCGGCCAGCCGGATCACTGGACCAACCATGCCCGCATTGGGGAAGGGCATGATCTCGAAACCATTTCAGCCCCACAAAGTCGCGCGTGCCTTCAACTTTCTTGAGTTCAGCGACGAGCTGATCCAATGCCGCCTCGGAATCGAATGAGCTTGCCGGCCCCGCCGAGCTGGGCACTCCCGATTCGCGCGATTCGCCTTCCTCGTGGGCACTCTCGAGTGGAACGAATCGGATCACTACCTCGCATCGGTCCGGGTCAAAATAGCTGGCAGCGGCATCCTCTCGAACCTTCCTGCCATTGTCCAAGTAGCGAATGCTCACTTGCGGATTGCGGTCACTGACCGGCAGTTGCCTCAATCCTTCCAGAGCCGGGGGAAGAGCCGCGGTTGGGAGGCTGGCGAGCCCTTCCTCTATGCCTTGCTGTATATGTCGAATCGTCACGTAATTCTCCTGTAATTATGGATATTATCAAGATAATTTCTTGATAATATCCATCAGAGCACATCATCCAAGCATCGTCAAGCGTCATGTCGAGCCACCGCCACAAGCAGACCATTCTCGTTAGCCGCGATGCCACCGCCACCAAGCTGGCGACGGCGTCGGCTTGATTCACGACATGCGGCGCAGGCCTACCGAATCGCCGAATTGTGCGACTTGCAAAGGATCGCGGGGCACCGGTTCGGCGGGCCTTCGCCCTGATGTCCGTTTGGCCCCTTGTCAAGGATGCCGATACAGGCATAGCAAGCGAATGACATGCTGAAACCCTGGCCGTGATCTCTAGAACGGTCCCGCCAGCGACAAGCAGTTCCACAACCCGAACACAGCCGGCATACAGATTTGCGTTAAGGCTGAGGGGACAATCGACTAGAGTAAGAGCAGCCAAACATGAATATATGCAATGCGCGTACTCCATGCCGTTTGTTGAATCTAAGCGTGCGAACCAACCCATTCGCTCCCGCCGAGTGCCAGCCGCGCCGACCAATTCGACTGGTCCCAGCCGCGGGAACCCCGCACTCAGCGCAATGACACCGTCTAGACACCACCACCTACCGGGAGCCTGCGAACCGTCCGGCACTCGCCCGGCACGTCGGGCATCGCAATTGCGTGCTTCTCTCGCCTGCCTCTGCCTGCTCTTGGCAGGCACGGTTCAGGCCAATTCCGGCAACCTGGACGATCTGATCGACAAGTACGAGAGCCTGTTGCTCTTCGAGTCCACCGACTACGCGAGTTCCGACGCTGCCAAGGCGGCGTTCGAGGACAGTCTCTTGACGAACTATCAAAGGGCGGTTCGCGACGCCGGCTCCTTTCCGTTCGAGCGCCGGGGCGAGCTCGCCTACTTCGTCTCGAGCTTGGGCGGCGATACGGAGGAGACGGACGAGGAACGGGAGGCGCGTGAAGACGCCAACAGCGACTTCCACAACCTGTTCAACGGGATCCTCCCGAGACTGGCGTTCGCGTACCACACCCCCGGAACCTCCGACGAGACGAACCCGTATTACCAGAACGCGTCCGTCCTGCAGCTTTGCCTCTCGATTCTTGACTACAGCTACAGTCGCGGGCTCACCGAGGATGCGTGGCTTCCCGATCACGCGGGCACCGCGAGCGCGGAGGCTCTCACACAGGGCCTCGTCCGAACTTCGGGTGATTTTTCCGAGGTGTCCCTGCGATTGGGGGGATACATCCAGGGTGTCTTCCTGATGCGCGAAGCCCTCGCCGAGGCCGGGTTGCTGGCAAAGTACCGAGCCGTTGTCCGCAATCTGGTGGTCAATCACGGCACGATGTACAGGGCATTCTTCCAAGTCGCGCGGGAGGAAGCGGCTGTTGGCTACGCCGATCCCACCGACATCGAGCGCCAGTATCATCTCAACGCGGATGGCGTCCGGCTCTTCGCTGACTTTTTCTGGCCGTACTACCTGCTGATCGACGATTCCGCCGAGCGGAGCAGGATGGCTGCCATCTTGTATAACGTCATCGACACGAACATCGCGATCAAGCCAGGTATTTTTGGAACGATCAAGCCGGATGGCACGGGGTTTCACCACGGCACCGCGTACGTGGGCGCGTACAGCCCGTTCGCCCTCGAGGCCTTCGCCCGCTTGCTCTACCTCCTGAAGGGCACGACGTTCTACCAGACCGAAAACGTCGAAGCTCTCAAGCTGGCGGTTGACAGCTATCGGGTGATGGTGCAGAAATACTTGCCCTCCGCAGCGCTGCGAGGCCGCCTGATCCGGGGCAGCGGAGAGGGCATTTCCGGCGCGATTTCCAAGGCGATGGCATTCCTTGCCCACTCCAATGGAATGGATGACCTGGAGATGAAGGCCCGTTTCGGGGAATTCTTCGACGAGGACTACTTCTTCTCCGACGAACGACAGAACCCCTACTACGAAGGGCAGCGCGGACTTCCGATCCGGGGCCTCGGTATCTATCGACTGATCAAGGACCTGCAGAACCAAAACATCGCTGCGGCGGAGCCTCCGTCAGGCACATGGATCAAGCCCTACGCCGCGGCGGGCTTCTTCCGTCGAGGGGACTGGCTGGTGACCGCGAAGGGCTTCAGCCAGTATTTCTGGGACTACGAAGGGCCGTTGAACACGCGCCAGAACAACTTCGGCCAGAACTGGGCATACGGTTCGCTGACAGTCTTCAGCGCGGGCGACCCCGTCAGCGAGCAAGGGTCCGGCTACGCCCTGTTCACCGGCTGGGACTGGTACCACGTGCCAGGAACGACCGCGAGCCATTACCCCATTGAGCAGCGGAGGGAAACGGTGGTGCGAGCGTCACGCAGGGAGCAAGATATCGCACAGCGGGACACGCACCGAAACTACAACACGAAAACCTTCGTGGGTGGAGTCAGTCTGGGTGACAACGGTTTCTTCGTGCAAGACCTGGAGGCTGTCCCGTTTACCGCTCCGACAGACCTGCGCGCCCGAAAGAGCTATTTCTTTGTCGGCGATCAAGTCCTGGCATTGGGGAGTCACATCTCGGGAGGCACGCAAGCGGACGAAACGCACACCACGCTCTTTCAGACATACCTGGAGGACATGAACTTCGCCACGCAGGTCAACGGCGAGCAGCTGACCGGCCTCGAGACCTCGGTTGAGCATGCGGCAGGCACCACGGTAAAGATGACCGATAGCGTCGGAAACAGCTACTTCCTGGCGGCCAGCACCGCGAAACTTGTGGTATCCCGAAAACTCCAGGAGAGCATGACGGAAGACCATGAGACGACCGAGGGGGCCTATGCCAAGGCCTACCTCAATCACGGACTCAAGCCCGATGGCAACAGTTATCAGTATGTGGTGATCCCGGCCGACACAGATGCCACCAAGCTGGATGCATTAGCGTCCGACCCCTCAGCCTACTACCAGGTGCTGGACGACACTGGGATTCACCTGGTGAGCTTTCCACAGCAGAGCATCAAAGCCTATGCCTTTTACGAGCTGGTGGAAACACCGGACGACGAACTGGTGCGAATCGTCAACCAACCTGCGGCGGTGATCGTCCAAGAGCAGGAAGACGCCATGACGGAAACCCAGACGCAGACTGAAGCAGGGACCGGAGACCAGGAAGAAGAACCGAAACCTGTGCGGCTGGCTGCGAGCGTCCCGGACATTGGATGGCAGTTCGACAACGACATCGTCGCTCGCGGCCTGAACTATACCTCCAATCATTTCGCCTTCCAACGCGCCAAGGAGCACACGCTGAGACTTGCCCTTCGCGGGACGTGGTGCCCTGACGAGTCAACCGCGCCACCAGGGACTGAGTCCATCTCCCTCTTCGGCGAGACGCTGCTGCAGCTGCAATGCCGCGACGGAATGAGCTCCGAGGTGCTGCTTCGCCCTTGCGGGACAACGGAGCCAGAGACCCAGGATGCTCCAGATCCGCCCTAGCTGGATCGTCGCGACTCACGCTGTAGCGATGCGATCGGTGCGTGTTGTGGCCAATGAGACTTGAGTGCGTCTCTTCAGAGATCCCCTGGACGGCCGTCGGCGACACGCTCGGCGCCAGGCCCTGACGTGCAGGGTGACCGTCCCTTCTATTCGTACAAGTACAATCGAGATCCACGGTGCCGCACGATGAATCGGCGGACATGAACCGATCCTTCCAATCCCTTGGCATGAAAGCCACGCCTACCCATGCAACGCGTTCGGGAAACGGGAATTCCGAGCCCAACGCAGCAACACGACCCGAATCTCGACCGATACCGGAATTCAGCCTGCAGTCCGAGGCTCGCCCGGGAAGCCGGACATTGAAGTTCGGCAAGTCCTTTGCCTGCCTGTGCTTGGTCCTGGCAAGCCCGCTCTTCGCGAACTCAGGCAACCTCGACGATTTGGCCGCGAAATACGAGAACCTCTTGCTCTTCCAGTCCAGTGACTATGAAACCTCTGCAACCGCCAAGGCGGAGTTCGAGGACGCTCTCCTGCCCAAGTTTCGAAGGGCGGTGCGCAGCGCCAACGAGTTTTCCTATGACCGCCGGGGGGAACTCGCCTACTTCGTCTCGAGCTTGGACGCCGAGGAAGACGAGACGGCCGAGCAACGCGAGGCGCGAGAAGAGGCCAACAGCGAGTTTCACCAACTGTTCAACCTGATCCTGCCGACACTGGTGTTCGCGTACCGCACGCCCGGAACCGACGACGAGGCGAATCCGTACTACCGCAATGCGAGCGTGTTCCAGACTTGCCTCTCGATTCTGGACTACAGCTACAGCCGCGGGCTCACAGAAGATGCGTGGCTCCCCGATCACACGGGGAACGCAAGTTCGAACGCCCTTGAACAGGGATTGGTGCGGACTTCCGGCGACTATTCCGAGGTGTCTCTGCGCTTGGGAGGGTACATCCAGGCCGTGTTTCTACTGCGCGACGCTCTCGACCAGTTTGGCTTGCTCGCAAAGTACCGAGCAGTGGTCCGCAACCTCGTAGTAAATCACGGCACCATGCACGGGGCATTCTTCCAGTTCGCGCGAGGGGAGGCGGGCATCACCTATGACGATCCCTTTCCGATCGAGCAACAGTACCATCTGAATGCGGATGGCGCGCGGCTCTTCGCTGACTATTTCTGGCCGTACTACCTGCTGGTCGACAGTGCCGCCGAGCGGAGCAGGATGGCCGCCATCTTGTACCAGGTCATCGATAGGAACATCGCTATCACGCCCGGCATCCAAGGAACCATCAAGGTCGACGGCACGGGGTTTCACCACGGCACCGCGTACGTGGGCGCGTATAGTCCGTTCGCCTTGGAAGCTTTCGCCCGGTTGCTCTACCTTTTGAAGGGAACCGCCTTCTATCGGACCGAGAACGTCGACGCCGTCAAGTTGGCGCTCAATGCCTATCGGCTGATGGTGCAGGAATACTCCCCTTCCGCCGCGCTTCGAGGGCGCCTGATCGGAAGTGACGGGGAGGGCATATCCGGCGCGATTGCCAAAGCCATGCTGTTCCTGGCCCACTCGGACGGACTGGATGACTTGGACATGAAGGCCCGCTTCGGGGAATTCTTCGACGGGGATTACTTCTTTTCGGACGACCGGCGGAAGCGCTTCCATGAAGGGGGCCGCGGAGTTGATATCCACGGCCTTGGAATCTACCGCCTGATCGCGGACCTCCAGAACCAGAACATCGCCACCGCCGAAACCCCGTCGGGCGTTTGGATCAAGCCCTATGCCGCAGCGGGCTTCTTCCGGCGCGGGAACTGGATGGTGACCGCGAAGGGCTTCAGCCAGTATTTCTGGGACTACGAGGGCGAGTTGCGTACACGCGAGAACAGCTTCGGGCAGAACTGGGCATACGGTTCTTTGATGGTTCTCAGCGCGGGTACCCCTGTCAGCGAACGAGGATCCGGATACGCGCTCTCCACCGGTTGGGATTGGTATCACGTGCCAGGGACGACGGCGAGTCACTATCCGATCGAGGCGCGCACGCAGCGAACCCTGCGGGCATCACGGAGGGAACAGGGTATCGAGCAGCGGGACGAGCACCGAAACTACAACACGAAAACCTTTGTGGGCGGAGTGAGTCTGGGGGACCACGGCTTCTTCGTGCAAGACCTGGAAGCCGTCCCGTTCACCGCTCTGACAGACCTGCGAGGCCGGAAGAGCTATTTCTTTGTCGGCGATCAGGTCCTGGCATTGGGGACTCACATCGCGGGAGGCACGCAAGCGGACGAAACGCACACCACGCTCTTCCAGACCTACCTTGAGGACCCCAGTTCAGCCACGCAGGTCAGCGGCGAGCAGCTGACCGGCCTCGACACCTCGCTCGAGCATGCGGCAGGCACCGCTGTGAAGATGACCGACAGCGTTGGAAACAGCTACTTCCTGGCGACCAGCACAGCGAAACTGATGGTGTTCAGGAAACTTCAGCAGAGCATGACGGAAGACTACGATTCGTCCGAAGGGGCTTACGTCAAGGCCTATCTCAATCACGGCATCAAGCCGGATGGAGACAGCTATCAGTACGTGGTCATCCCGGCCGACACCGGCGCCACGAAGCTGGAGCAATTGGCCACTGATACCACAGCCTACTACGAGGTGCTGGACAGCAGTTCAATGCATCTGGTGCATTTCCCTCAGTAAAGCATGACCGCCTACGCATTCTACGAGGTGGCGGCCACGCCCGAGGACGAACTGATACGAACCGTCAACCAACCAGCTGCGGTGATCGTCCAGGAGCAGGAAGATGAAGGGGCACAAAGCCAGGCGCAGGCAGAAGAAGGAACAGAAGACCAGGAGCAGGACAAAGCAGCGAAACCTGTGAGGCTCGCTGCGAGCGTCCGGGACATTGGCTGGCAGTTCGAAAACGCTATAGTCTCTCGTGGCCTGAGCTATACGAGGCGCCATTTCGCCTACCAGCGCGCCAAGGAGCATACCCTGACGCTGACGCTGCGAGGAACATGGTGCCCGGACGAGGCGACCGCTCCGATGGGGACTGCGTCCATCTTTCTATTCGGCGAGACACTGCTTCAGTTGCGATGCCGGGACGGACTCGGCACAGAGGTGCTGCTCGAACCGTGCGAGGTTGACGAGACAGAGACTCAAGATACGCCGGTCACAACACCTTAGCTGGATCACCGCGAATCACCGAGAAATGGTGCGTAGCTCCATGTCGTGCCATTTGAGCGCGGCTTCTCACGAGAATCCAACGGCCGTCCCGGCCACGGAACCTGACCAGCGAGTCGCTGAGAATCTAGCTCGCGTGGCGCATGTCGATCTCCAAGAGCGGGCGCAGGAGAGCCGCGAAACCAGAGTCTCCCCGGAGACGGCCGATTCGAAACAGCGGGAAAGGCCGAAGTTCGCGGCCATTCATGGCAGGGCAGCTCAATTCTCCCTTTTAAAAGGAGAATTTGAATTCCGGTGGCCTCCCAACCTCGTCTGAGGCAGATCGTGGGCGAATTGCTGGCCGATTCGGCGGCAAGGCCCATTGCTTCGTTCACAGCACGTCGCGTTCCGGGCAAGATCCGCTTTCCTGGCAAGGTCACCGCTGCCATGGGCGTACGCCGGGCCGGGAAGACCACTTACATGCATCAGATTCGAAGCGAGGCGATGCAGCGTGGCACGCCAATCGAGCGCTTGCCTTACGTTTCGTTCGAAGACGAGCGGCTCGCCGGCATGGAATCGGCTCATCTTGGCACGCTGATCGAAGAATACTGTCGTCAGTTCCCAGACCCGAACGGCGACGCCACCGTCACTTGGTTCTTCGACGAGATCCAAGTCATTGACGGATGGGAGAGGTTTGTACGGCGTCTGCTGGATACCGGCGGAACCGAGGTATTTGTCACTGGATCCTCGGCGAGCTTGCTTTCGCGGGAGATCGCCACGGCCCTTCGAGGCCGAGGCTGGCAGGTGCTGCTGCATCCATTCAGCTTCCAGGAGGCGCTCCGCTACCAGGGTCGTGAATTCCTTGCCGAGCCGGTACCGCTCACCAGTTCGGGGCGTTCCCTTGTAGAGCGCTTGTTCGTGGATTGGTTGCGTGTTGGCGGCTTCCCGGAAGCGCAAGACATTGATGCCGCAACTCGGCACCAGCTCCTCCGGGACTATGTGGACGTCGCCATGTTCCGCGATGTGGTAAAGCGCCACGATGTGCGCAATGTGACCGGTCTGCGCTGGCTTGTTCGACATCTCCTCGGGAATGCCGGTTCCATGTTCAGTGTCGAGAGGTTCCATTCCGCGCTGAAGTCGCAAGGCATTGCGATCGCCAAGGACACCGTGCATCTACTGCTGGCGTACCTTGAGGACTGCTTCCTCGTTCGGGTCATCTGGATGGAGTCAAGATCCGAACGCCAGCGGATGGTGAACCCCCGCATAGCGTATCCCGTCGACACCGGTCTGATACCCCTCTTTGATCGGACGGGACGTTCGAACGCAGGACACACCTTGGAGACGGCCGTCCTGATCGAACTGGAGAGGAGACGGTTTGAAATCACGCACATGCGAACGCCCGAAGGCTACGAAATTGATTTTGTGGCTCGTGGGCCGAACGGCGAAACCGAACTCATTCAGGTGTGTACCGACTTGTCGGATCCGAGAACGGCTTCTCGGGAACTGCGAGCCCTTGCGTCTGCCGCACCACTCGTGCCGCACGCACGGCAGCTGGTGCTCACGTTGACGCGCGATGGCTTCCCGGCTGATGTCCCGCCAGAAGTCGAGGTCCGGACGGCCTACGAGTGGGCTCTGGACTTGCCATAGGGGGCGAGACGGCTACCCTTCGCAGGGTCAACGGCATGTCTCGGCCGGGCTCCTGCAGCATCTGTATCCACGTTCCCCGCCGCGGCCGGCCTTGCCAACCTCACAGCCGTCTCGCAAGTACCGCCGCTGATTGCCTGGTGCGCTTCCCGTTGCTCGGGCGCACTTGGCGGTCGAGCATCCGGGCACGAAACCCGCCATCGGAGCCGCCGTGTGGGACGCCTTCCAGATCCGCAACCAGTGGCGAGGCTCTACCCGCGTCCCTCCTACGGAATGATCGCCTCGCCACCACGGCCTGTTGGTCGGGAGCTCTGATTCAAGGCTCTAGTTTGAGGGGGCGGCAGTGCTCGGGCTGTAGCCTGAACCGACCAGCAGCGGAACCCCCTGCGCCCGCACCAGCTTGACGAACGCCGTCTTGGGCTCGACCTCTCCCGTCGCCGGATTGGTGAAGCTGTAGTACCAGAAGCTGTCCCCGAAATCCGCGCCAGCCGCGATCATGTCCCGCCCGTCGAACACCAGCTCCGGAATCCTGCCCGAGACGGCGAAGCTGCTCTCACTGCCGCTGAACTCGACCTCGGCCGTCTCCGCGTTCACCCCGAACACGTAGATCGAGCCGTGGTTCCAGCGCGGGTCGCTCGACAGCACCGGCCCCGCGAAGTACCCCGACCTCTCCACCATCAGCGCAGCGCAGCGCACGAACTCCTGCAGCTTCACGTCGCTCGGAGCGGCCTCCAGAGCAGCCGCGCTCACCTCCCCTGGATCGCACGTGCCCGGCAGGTCCGGCGAGTAGTACCCCGCCCCGATCGCCGACCGCTCCCCGTTCCAGTCAATCTCGATCACGTACGAGCTCTTCGGCTGCCGCAGCCCCGTCGCCGGATTCGTGAACGCGTAGTAGATCCAGCCTTCGTCCACCAGCTCCAGCAGCCGGTGCAGCTCGAAGAAGTAGTCCGTCCCGAACCCGTCGATCGACGTCCCCCACACCGAGCCCTCCCGGGATGGGTCCGGCGGGAACACATGCGTACGGGAGTTCTCTCCGGACGGCTGGAGCCCGTCGACAAAGACATAGATCTGCCCCTGCTTCCAGCGCGCATCCTCGTTGAACGCCCGCCGAGCCTCCGCCTCGCCGCGCTCCAGGGCGTACTCCGCCGCGCACTGCACGAACCCCTGCATCTCCTCGCGCGTGCGGATCGCCCCCGCCGTCACGTAATACTCCGAGCAGCTGGCGCTGCCCGCCGCCTGGTCGGGGGCCACGAAGTAGCCTGCCCCCACCAGCAGCGGCACGCCCTGCGACACCACCCGCTTCAGCAGCCCCACCTTCGGCTGGCTCGTTCCCGCCAGCGGGTTGAACGACTGGTAGTATACGAAGGCTTCGCCGAAGGTCGCCCCCACGTCCACCATGTCCCGGCCCCCGAACTGGTCCCCGGGACCGCCCCGGCCGCCCCACTCGTGCAGCGCCTGCCCGTTCACCCGCGCCTGGCGTCCCGAGATCACCTGGTTGCCCTGCATGTCCAGCACGAACGCGTAGCTCGACCCGCTGCTCCAGCGCGGGTCCCCCTCCAGCGCGTGCTTGGCCAAGTAGCCCTCCGACTCCACCAGCATCGCCGCGCAGCGCACGAACGCCTGCAGCGTTTCCGGGCTCGGGACCGCCTCCAGAGCCGCCGCGCTGACCTCGTCGTCGTTGCACGTCGCCGGCAGGTCCAGCTCGTAGATCCCGGCCCCGATCACCGCCGGGTCCCCGTCCCAGTCGATCTCGATCACGTACGAGGCCTTCGGCACCTTCCGCCCCGTCGCCGGGTTCGGGAACGAGTAGTAGATCCAGCCCGAATCGACCACCTGCGTCATGCGGTACACCTCGTAGAAGAGGTCGTTGCCGAAGTCGTCGATCGCCTCGCCCCACACCAGGCCCTCCCGGGAGGGGTCCGGCGGGTAGACGTGCGTCCGCGAGTTCTCCCCGGACTGCGCGATCCCGTCGACGAAGACGTACGTCGGCCCGTGCTTCCAGCGCTGGTCCTCGTTGAATGCCCGCCGCGCCTCCTCCGTGCCGTGCTCCGCGAGGTACGCCGCCGCGCACTCGACGAACGCCCGGATCTCGCCCTGCGTGTTGACGGCGCTGGCGACAATGCTGTGATCCGGGCAGCCTTGCGTCCATATCGTTTCGCTCTCTTCTTGGTAGAATCCCGCACCGACGATCAAGGTGAATTCCACCTCTCCCAATACCGGGTGGCCCGCCTTGAAGGTGTTCTCGCGGGCGAATACGACCTTGGGTATCTCCGCGCTATCGCTGTCGTCATCCGGATTGTCGAAGTGGTACCGGACAAAGCCGCCTGCCTCAGTCCGGGTCGCCGCGGCAATGATCTGCGGCAATATCAGTTCTCCCGTGACCACGTCCCTGAGAGTGTCTGTAGGGATCTGGAGTTCGTACCGGTTCGGGAACGCCCCATGAAAGTGCGTGTAGCCGGTGCGGTCCATGACGAATAGGTAGATGGGACCTTCCCTCCAAGGGCCGTTCTCGTCGCGGAAGACACTCCTGATTCTGCGGCTTCCGTCAAGGCCTTCGGCCTCGTAGATTTCGGCGAGGTGACTGATCGCCCCGTTCACGAATGCCTTCAGCGTTGCGCCATTCACCACGTCAGCCGCCGTTACCTGCGGGACGTGGTCGTCGATCGGTTCCGGATCGAAGTGAGCCTGTTGAAGATCTAGGCCGACGAGCACGACGTATGGGCCGGTCAGTATGGCGTATCCACCGATTCCGGGTACATGGCCGCCGCTGGCAGGATCACTCACGGCCGCTGCAAGGATGGCTGCAGCAAGTCCGGGATTGACGAGCCTGCCAATATGCCCCAAATCTCTTGCGTGAAAGTTCACCCGCATGTTGATCGGAGCCGAGGGGTTCGAAACGATCTCGGGGTTGAAAGACAGGAGGGTTGAAAAAGCGCTTCCGGATCTCCAGTCCCCGCCTTCCTGGCGCCAGAGGCACCCGGCGTAGGCCACCTCGAACTGGGAACTGCCGGTCGCTGAATAGTCCCTCACCGCCAGAGCGAAGTTCTTCAGGTTGTCAGGTGTGGGGTTCGCCGCCACTTCGGCGGCCGTTATACTCGGGCGTTCGAGCGGATTTTCAGCTACGCCATCCGGGCGCGGACAGGTCTGCTGCCCGGACACGGGTAAAGCGGCAAGAAGCAAGAAAACGAAAAGCCCGGCAACAAGCCGAGGGAGTGAGCGGGCGTGGTACTGATTGGTGTGCGGAATCGTGGACATGGGTGCTTCCCTGTGGCAAGAAATTATAGCCGCAGCGAAGCCGGAAATCAAGAAGACTGGGCAGGAAGTGTTAACTTGTCGCCAGCCGCCGACACTGGATCAATGGAGTCCCTGTATCGAGGTCACCGATTCCGGTCGGCGATCATCAGTCACGCCGTGTGGCAATGCCATCGCTTCAGCCTGAACCTGCGCGATGTCGAAGATCTCCTTGCTGAGCGCGGCGTCACGGTGTGTCACGAGGCCATTCGCAATTGGTGTGCGAAGTTCGGTCCCGCCGACGATCGTGCGCTGCGCCGTCGGCAGGGCCGGCTTGGCGACATTTGACATGTGGATTAGGTCTTGATCCCGATACGCGGCGAGCGGCGCTATTCCTGGAGAGCGGTCGACCAGGATGGAGGCATCGTGGATAATCTGGTCACGCGCCGCCGGGACGCGCGAGCGGCCAAGCGCTTCTCGGGCAAGCTGTTGAAGGCCAAGGGGGATCGCTTTCGCAGCTGCTCACCGACAGGCTGCGAAGCTATGCGGCCGCTCTTCATGAGGTCGGCCCAACCACTACCCGCCGTACCAGGCAGGACGGCAAGAAAAGGGCCGATGTCTCCCTCCAGCACACGCGGAAGCGCGAGCGCCAAATGAGGCGATTCAAGTCCGAGGCCCACATCCAGCGCTTTCCCTCAGTTCACAGGTCGATGCAGGATCTGTTCCGAGTGGCACGCCGCCGTCCCAAAGCGATCCACTATCGCCTTCTTCGAGAGCAGGCCGTCACCACGTGGAAGGCCATGACATGAATGCGCCTCAATCCCCCTCAAGGACATTCCTACCCTCAACTGTCCTTGACCGAAAACACGGAAGCGAGCGTGGGGCAATTCGGCGACGTCACGAGGAGAACCGTGACACTGGCAACTGGGCAGCGCCAGAACGGAAGCGGTGGTGCCGTGGTCGATTGGATGGGCTAAGTGTCGCCGACGATCAACGCGACAAAGACCGATACATACGTAAGGAGGAAGTTAACAGTTCCTCTGCCAATTCCGGATTGTTGGAAAACCCGGAAGCGAACCAAATCTGACAACGCCGTTACGGGGACTTGACGTTGTAGGCGTAGAGACGGTCCTGGTCGCGCAGGTACAGCGTGCCGTCCGCGATGACCGGGAGCGTCCAGGTCGGGTAGGCGCCGCTGCCAATCTCGAAGCGCGAGATTTCGCGGTATTCGCCGGGATCGGGTTCCACCAGACCGACCACGCCGTCGTCTGAAAGGATATAGAGCCGCCCATCCGCATGGATCATCTGCCCCTTGCCGACGGAACGGTCGCGCCATGTCACCTCGCCCGTCTCGAATTTCATCACGGTCAGAATCCGGCCGGAGAATCCATACAGGTGGTCATCGATCAGCACCGAGCTGCTGTAGTGATTCTTCATGTCCTGACTGAAGTAGACCTCTGAAGCGCTGGTGGAGCCGTCGGCGCTCTCCAGTCGGAGCAATGCGCAGCCTGTGCCATAGGCGGAGGAAAAGAAGACCAAGTTGCCGCGCACGACCGGTGTGGCGACGTTGGCCGTCTTGTTGCTTACTGTGCTGTAGCGCCAGAGCAGCTCGCCGTTCTTGGCCAGGACGCCGACCGCCGCTTCCCCCGTGAAGAAGAGATACTGGCGCACTCCGTCGATGTCGGCAGCCACGGCGGAGGAATAGCCGGCCTCGTCGCTCTGCGTCTTCCACAATTCCTTGCCGGTCGCCTTGTCTAACGCGACAATCGAGGCGCCGGGACCTCCGGCGTTGACGATGAGCCGGTCCCCATCAACCAGGGGGGACTCGCTGATGCCCCAACTGATGTTCTTCCCCCGATATGTCTTGAGCAGGTGCCTCTCCCAGATCTTGGCACCGGTCGCGGCATCCGCGCAGATGAGGTTTCCGTCTCCGCCAAGCGCGTAGACCCGGGGACCGTCGACTGTGGGTGTGCCGCGAGGCCCGTCTCCGCGTCGATTGGAGTACGGCTTGCCGTGCTCTGTCTCCCATTCGGTCTCCCCTGTTTTGGCATCTAGGGCGATCAAGTACTGCTTGCCGTCCTTGACGCCCTGAGTGAATAGGGTGCCGTTGGCAGCAGCGAGGGAAGAATAGCCCGCTCCGAGAGATTCGATCTGCCAGACCCGCTCGGGGCCGGCTTCCGGCCACGCGGCAAGCAAACCGGATTCAGCCGACTTGCCGTCGCGGTTGGGGCCGCGCCATTGATTCCACTCTGCCGAGGCGAGCGGTAGAAGAACGATGGACAGAAGGAGACTAGCTGTGCGCATGGAACCCGGAAGCTTTGCAGCGTGCTGATGAGATCGGCGCTCGCTCGATGACGGCGACGAGGACCTAGCTTGTCATTATGGCAAGGCGCCACCATAGACGACGGAACCCTTGGAGGGGGCGATTCGCAATGGAAACCAGATCAGTTGCCCTAGGTGTCCGGAATTGCCTTGAGAATAGACCGTCCTTCGGGACCGAATCGAGCTATGCGCCAGTTGTGTCAAGAGATTTCTGCAACTTGGCTATGCGCTTGACTCCAGTAACCACAATATGTTGTGGTTGATGAGTATGCGCTTTAGTCCAGTGATTCCGGAGTCCGCTCAGGGTCGCTGGCGAGAGCGCTAGCAACCATCGCGTGGCGAGGGGCCGGTTCCGTTGCGACTGCCTGCTGCACGAGCCGGTAGAACAGCTTGCCGCGCGAGCGGGATGCCCTCCGGTTGAATCGGAAGGTGAACTCGTCCAGGTAGTAGTCCAGGTAGGGATGCCCGACGGCACCTTGGTGAGTTCCTAGCAGCCAGCGCTTCAACAGGGACGCGACGCGATGCACCCGTGGGAACTCCCGGTCCGTCCGGGCCGGGTCTCCTCCCGTGACCCGGGTCTCGTGGCAGTACCCGCGGGCCGCCAGCTTCGAATAGCTCGGCCAACCGTCCGTGCGCACCGCGCTGCCGGGCTCAACCGCCTCGAGAATGAACGCTTCCAAGCTGGCCGCCGAAGCAGCGGGTACCCGCTTCAGGCGAATGCGCCCGGTCCCGGCCCCGGCCTCTTCCGCGGCGACCGCGACCAAGGCCTGGTTGCCGAGCTTGCGCCCCCGCGCTCCCTTCTCCTTGCCGCCCACATCGGTCTCGTCCACCTCGACGGTCCCGCCCAGACGATCGCGTCCCGGGCGCACCATCGCCCGCCGCAGCTTGTGCAGCCAGGTCCACGCCGTCCCGTAATGGCCCAGACCGAGGACCTGCTGCAACCCGAGGGCACTCGCGCCGTTTTGCTGCACGGTCACCCACCACATCGCTCGGAGCCACATGCTCAGCGGCTTGCGCGTGCCTTGGAAGATTGTCCCGGCGGTCAGCGACGCCTGGTAGGCGCAACCGGCGCAGACCATGCGATTCCGCCTGGCGATCCAGGCCGACCCTCCCTTGCATCGCGGGCAGATGAAGCCGTCGGGCCAGCGAATCCGGGCCACATACTCGCGACACGCCTGCTCGCTGGCAAACCACAGGTCGAATTCTGCCTGAGTCTTCGGGTAATCCTCCCTCACGACTGCAACTACAACATATTGTGGTTACTGGAGTCAAGCGCATAGCCAAGTTCTGCAAAATTGCTCTTAGCGCTTGTGTTTAGGTGGACGTTGGCGTCGTGGTCATTCGAATTTCCCCGCTATAGAGCCGTAGCCGCTGCCAGAGAGCGACCCGCTCAGGGGTGTCCGGCCCCAAGCTTGGTGCCGGTGGTGCTGGTGACCGGGGCCCGGCGCGTTTCCGGCCGCCTGGCGCAGGACCTGCCTGCGGTGCTCCCGCCAGTACTCCAGGTTGAGGTAGCGGCTGTCTTCCAGCCAGCCCTGGTGGGTCTCCACCGCCTGCGCCCGGGCCCGGCACCTCACTCCCCGCAACCGGGGCCGACGCTAGGTCTTGTCCGTCCGGCGGTGTTCCGGGAGACCTGGCCCCTCGTCCGGGCGGGAGAGGCCAGATGCGACGGTGCCCGGGCGTTGCGCTCCTACCACACCAGCTTCATGCCCAACTGGAGGTTGCGCGGGGTAGCGGCGCTGGTGATCCGGCCGAAGGCGCTGGTGCCCACACCGTTGCCAGCCTGGCCGAAGCGCGGCGTATTGGTGAGGTGGAAAGACTCGAAACGGAGTTGCAGACCCACGCTCTCGCCAATTCTGAAGTTCTTCAGCAGCGAGAAATCCCAGTTGAAGAAGCCCCGCTGGAACATGGTATTGCGGCCCAGGTTTCCGATTTCGTAGCGGTTGTTCGGCGTGAAGACGCTGGTATCGAAGTCCTCCTGCAGGGTCCGGGTGCCGCCGTAGGGATCGCGGCCGTCGGTGTTCGGCCGGTTGACGACAGTGCTGCCGGAGCTGTTGGCGGGATTCCCGTTGACCGTCAGGCTGTAGGGACGGCCGCTAGCCGCGGTGACGATGCTCCCGACGCTCCAGCCGGCGGCGATCGCGTTGAGCACGGGGTTCCAGTCGGACCCGAAGTTGCGGCCCCTGCCCCACGGAAGGTCCCACAACCCGCTCAGCACGAAGCGGTGAGGCACATGCTGGTTGTCCACGGCCCTCTCGAGTTCGAGGCGGCGCAGGTCCTGGTACCCGCAACCACTCGTATTACCCGCGGCGGAGGCGCCGCAAGTGTCGCCTATGGTCTTGGACCATGTGTAGGAGGTCAGTAGCGTGTAGCCGCCGGAGAACCGCTTCTCCACCTTGGTCACGAGCGCGTGGTAGTCCGACGTCCCGTCCTGGCGGTACCCGATAATCGGGCCCAGCGGAGAAGTGACGATTCCCGTGCCGGTGATCTCGGCTGACGTGTAGCGCCGCTTCTCGTTGATGCCGCCCGGTCCCGGCGGCGAGAAGTTCACGCCGTAGCGGCGTAGCAGGTGCCTGCCGACGGAACCGGAATAGCCGATTTCGAACAGCCAGTCCTGGCCAAGCTCATGCTGGATGTTGACGTTCCACTGTTGGGCGTTGCCTAGGTCGGGGTCGGTCTCGTAAGAGATGAACTGAACCCCCGTCGCGTTCTCGAGTTCCAAGGATCCCGGCGGCGGGCCCTCCCGGAGGAAGACCGCCGGCCTCGTCGCACTGGAATTCATGGAAACGATGTAGGCGTTGGGCGGATTGCCGATGAGATACTGCGCATCACCGAACGGCTCCATGTAGGTGTAGTACAGGCCCCAGCCCGCGCGCAGCACGGTCTTGTCATTGACCTTGTACGCGAAGCCGAGCCTCGGCATGAAGTTGTTCGGATCGGCCTTGTAACCGGCACGGTCGAAGTTGGAAGTCCCTCGGGACCCGGCCGGAATCAGCACGGGGTTGTCAGGATCGGTGGTGATGTCGAAGTTGCCCATCCGGTCCCGTATGTCTGTCCACGGAAGCACCAGCTCGTAGCGAAGGCCCAGGTTCAAGGTCAGGCGCGAGGAGACCTTCCAATCGTCCTGGACATATCCCGCGTACAGCGTCTGGCGAAGGTCCACCAGCAGGGGCTTCGAGAAAATGTACCGGTTGGCCCAGCCCAGCAGCATGTCCGCCTGCCCGTCGGTGGTGTACCTGGCGTTGAACGAATACTGGCCGATCTGGCGGGAGATATTGAAGATGTTGTTCTGCGACCGGATCAGGTTCCCGCCGACCTTGACGGTGTGCTTGCCCTTGGTCCAGGTCAGGTCGCCCACGATCTGGCGGTTCTGGGAATTCCGGTCTACGGGATTGAAGGACCCCACGCCGACATTGCGATATCCGCTGACGCTCATGAGCGAGAAGCTGCCGAGGGTCGCCGCGGGAGGGCCCTGAATGCCGTAGGCATCATTAAGGCTGAACACTCCAAGCTCCTCCGCCAGAGCCTTGGCGGCGGCCACGTTGTCACGCTTGAACAGCGCGAAGTTCCAAACGCCGCGGATCGACATGATCAGGTTCGGCGACCAGATATGGTTCCACCCCGCGCCGGTGTTGTTGCCCTCCACCAACTGGTCGTTGCCACCGCCGAAAGCGGGAGCCGGCAGGGACACGGCGGCCGGCCTGACGAAGTCGTGCCAGCTGTAGCGCCAGTACATGTTGTCCCGACTCGTGATGTTGACATCGGCGCGAACGTCCCACTTCTTGACGTCCTCGTTCCGGGGCGACTGGTTGACGAAGTTCGCGGCGAGATCCGTGTTCTGCGGATTCGGGTACAGGTTGATCATGGTGTGGCCGATCGCATCGAAACGGCTCATCGGAATCAGATTTCCCGGGAACGGCTCGCCCGTGAGCGGATCGCTGATCGCCTTGTTCCGCTGCGTCAGCAGGTCTGAGAAATCGCCGTTGCGCATGCCGGCGGTCGGAATCGTGGAAGTGATCGTGCTGGTCTCGCGGATATCGGTCCACTCAGCGTCCCCGAACCAGAAGACCTTGTTGCGCCAATCCACGGCTTTCGGAATGTAGAGCGGGCCTCCCAAGGACCAGCCGTACTGGTTGCGCCGGAATTTCGGTTTCGGACGGTTGGCAGGATCGAAGAAGTTCTTCGCATCCAGCGCCTCGTTGCGCAGGAAGTGAAATGCGCTGCCATGGAGCTGGTTCGTGCCTGACTTCGTGGTCAAGTTGATCACGGCACCCATGGCGCGACCGTACTCAGCGGCGTAGGCGTTGGTCTGGACCTTGAACTCCTGGATCGCGTCAATGGAGGGCTGGACCATCTCGGAGCGGCGCTGCGCTCCAGCCAGCTCGACACCGTTGTTGTCCACGCCGTCCAGCAGGAAATTGTTCTGGGTCGTCCTCTGGCCGCCGACGCTGAACCCTCCGAATCGGCCGCCGACCGGCTGTACGGTTCCGGCTGAGAGCAGCGCCAGCTGATTGTAGTTGCGCCCGTTCAGAGGCATGTCCACAATGCGCTGGTTGTCGATCACCTGCCCCTGGCTGGCCTCGACGGTGTTCAACTGGAGCGCGTCAGCGGTGACCTCGATCTGCTCACTAACAGTGCCGACTTCCATGACAAAGTCGATCTCAGCGTTCTGGCCGACCTCCAGGTTGATGCCGTCCCGGATGATCTGCTTGAATCCGTCCATTTCGACGACAATGCGGTACTGCCCGGGCGGCAGCAGCGGCACGGCGTAGTACCCCGTCTGGTTGGCCTCGGTCTCCCGGACCGCGGCGGTCGCTTCGTTCGTGACGGTGAGCTGTGTTCCCGGGATCACCGACTCGGTCGAGTCCGTGACCCGGCCCGTGATGGTTGCGGTCTGCGCAAAGCAGGGCGACGCAAGGGTCAGCACCCCGATTGCCAGCAGTGATTTGGCTATTGATAGTCTCACCTCAACTACCCCCTACGCGGTTAGCCTAACATGCCCACGCAAGTTTGTCACTCGAGGCCGCAATCCATCCTTAACCCGTTGATTTGAAATAATTTTAGAACGAAATATCGCCGATGGCTCGTAACCGTTATGGGATGGTTCGCCCTCACTCAACAGCGTCGACCAGATCGGCGATTCTAAAGGGTGCGGTCGCGCACGGCCGCAGTTGAGCAGACAGAAGGAGAAAACACCCTATGGCATCCAGCAACAAGTCAACCGGCAAGAGCGTTCTGCAGGAGGTCGTCACGATCGGGCTCGACCTGGCGAAGGCAAGCGTGCACCTCGCGGGGCTCGACGAAAGCGGCAAGGTTATCACCCGGCGGCAGCACTCCAAGACCAAGCTGGTGGAGGTGACCGCGAAGATGAGCCCCTGCCGCATCGGCATGGAGGCCTGCTGCGGCGCCCATTTCCTCGGACGGCAGCTGCTCGCGCAAGGGCACGACGTCAAGCTGATGCCGCCGAAGTACGTCAAGCCGTACGTGAAGCGGGACAAGAATGACTCCAAGGACGCCGTGGAGTGGCGATGATTTCGTGGACGGAGGGGATTGCGTGATAGGCAGGGGGGTGTTCGACTGAGAGGGCGGGGGCAAGGAGGCCCCAGTCGATGAGCAAATCAAGCAATGTGAAGGCCTATCCGAAGGAATTCCGGGAAAAGGTCGTGCAGTTGGTGCAAGGCGGGGATCGCAGTCAGCGGGAGGTGGCCGAGGAATTCGGGATCTCGACGGATTCGGTGCGGCGCTGGGTGCAGCAGGCGGAGCGCGACCAAGGCAGTCGGCAGGACTGGAGCGGTTCCCGTTTGGCGGGCCGTCCGGACCGAACCATCCGCAGTGCTATCCGAATAGCCAGCGGTTCAATGGCCCGTCAGAATCAAGCCGAAGGCAATATGTCAGCGTACACGTAAGTCGGGTGAGTGTCCCCGGCCGCGAGGCTATCGTCCTGGTCGCCGTGAGTAGCAACCTCTCGGCGCACAATCGCGCCGGGGCGGGCTTCGATAGGCGACGAGAACATCGGCCCGTCCAAGACACATGTGTGGAACTCGCCGTTTTCACCCAACGGGTCGACGCCGGCCGGAAGGTCGGAAAGGAGCCTGTGGTCAAACCATCGGCCCGTGAAGGCGGCTGGCAGCGCTTCTGGGTTGACGGCAGTCACGATTGCCCTCATCCCGGACTCGATCATCTCCTCGGCAAGGACGGCGGTGTCTTGCCCCCAGACTGGAAAGAGCGGGGCAAAACCCGTTCCGCTGAGCCGGTCCTCCCGGTAACGGCGAATGTCTTCGAGAAATAGGTCGCCAAAGGCGAGGGTCGACGCAACCAAGTGCTGGGGAAGCGCTCGCATTCGGTCCAGGAACCTCACCATCGCGGCTTCGTATTGGCCGTTTGAGCATGGATACGGAATCGGTATTTCGTACAGCGGTACGCCCAGCCTCGAGGCCTGCTCCTTGAGCACCCACGCTGGTGTCGAGTGAATGGACACTCGATCGAAGTCCTGGCTCACGGTCGTGAACACGCCACGGACGTCGAAACGGTCATGCTGCCGTCGGAGAGCATGGAGGGCCCATGCGGAGTCCTTGCCCGAAGACCAGGAGACGAGGACGGGTGTGCGCGGCAACAAACCAAGGTAGCAAGCAGCAGGCCGCCGAGGCTCGGGTCCGCGGGGTCCCATCTGCGGTGCAATCCGAGCGGCATACGTCGCAACATTTTGCTGCACTCATCGACCGAGCTGGGCGAGATGTTCGGCCAGGCCACCCAAGCCCAAAGCGCAACGCTGGCTGAACACGGCTGGATCAAATCACGATCATGAACACACCGCGAACGTCGAACCCTGCGTCCCACACAGTTCCACCACGCCCTCGATCCGTCCCGAATTGATCAAACGCCTCAAAGTCCAACTGACGGGATAGTCGGCGTAGAACGAGAACCGCAGCACCAGGTGGATCTCTCGGGCATGGCTGTCGTAGACCTGGTCGGGCCGATCGAAGACAGGGTATCCGGGGATCAGGTTGTTCCGGGTGATGTTGGAAGGAACCGCCCGCACGCTGTTCAGCGAACCTGGCGTGAACTGCGGATGGTTGAGGGCGTTGTAGAACGCGGCCCGGATTTCGACAGCCTTGGATTCCCCGATCGAGATGCGCTTGCTCACGCTGACGTCGAAGTTGTTGATTCCACGTAGGGGCAATGTGTTCCGACCACCGTTCGGATGGACCCCCGCGCCGGCCTTCACGTACCGGGCGTTCGGGTTGTCGGCCAGGTATCCGACCACGGCTCCGTCGCTGTTGGTCAGCGGAGTCACGTCGCTTCCGGTTCGGTCGGCGCCCTCAGGATTAACGACGACGCGGTCCGTCGCGCCGTCCAGGTTGCGGTTGGAATCCAATCCGGTCTGCACCGTGGCGTACTGCGGCGACTCCGCCGTGTACATGCCCGAGAAGACCCAGTTTCCCAGCAGGTTCTTGCGGAACCAGTGCGGGGAGTCCTGGTACCACGGCGCCTCGTAGACCCAGGCGAAAGTGAAGCGGTGCGTGCGGTCGAGGAACGAGCGCCCGCGCTCGGCGCGCATGTCCTGAAAGTCCTGCGGACGGCGCGGGGACAGCAGCGTCGAGAACAGGTCTGCCGTGCTGTCGTCGATGTTCTTGCTCCAGGTGTACGCGCCGATGAACTGGAGGCCGTTGGAGAACCTTCGTTTCGCTTCGATGGCGAGACCGTGATAGATCGAGTTGCCCCGGTTGGGAAACGCGAAGATGAACGGGCTGAACCCTGCCTCGGCGAACTCCGACAGGGAGATTGGCTGGGCGTCAATGTCGTCCAGTGTGAGTGTCAGCGCGTCCAGTTCGGACTGGGTCGGGCGGTGGTAGAACGTGGGCAGCGAGAGTTGCGGACCCGCCCTTGCGAGTAGCGGAACCACGGTTTGCGTGAAGAGCCGGACTCCGCGCGTTCCCAGGTAGCGCGCCGACAGCGTGTAGTGGTCGGCGACGACTCGCTCGACTCCGAAGTTCCACTGGAGGGAGTACGGTAGGTGCTGGTCGGGAATGTAGGTCGACGTGAGGGCGCGCGCCGCTTCCTCGTCCAGTTCCTCCGGGCGCTGGTCCGGGCGGATGCCACCGTTCGCGAGGTAGTTCGGCGTATCGACGGTCGGGTCGCCCCGGAACGTGTTCTCCAGCTGCGGCGGCTTCTGCAGCTGGCCGAGGTTCGTGAAGTACGCGTCGTACGCGATGCCGAAGCCCGTCCGAACGACCGTCCGGCCCTCCGAACCCGGTGAGTACGCCAGTCCGATTCTCGGTGCGAAGTTGCCGTGCTGGGCCTTCGGCACGCCGAAGGTCAGCACCCCCGGGACGCTCGAGATCGCATTGAGCTGTTGCAGCGTGTCACCGTACGGAATTCCCTTGTACTCGTGGCGGAGGCCGAGGGTCAGCGTCATGTTCCGTCGGACCTTGGTTTCGCTGCTGAAGTACGAGTAGAACTCGGTGTTGTTCCCGTGGTACACGCCTCCTCCCGTATTGCGCTCGGCCTGGATATCGGGACTCAAGTCAAGCAGGAAGCGCTCGAGCGTGGAGTAGTTGTAGTCGCCGCGCTGCCTCTGCACGAACAGTTCGGACGTGATGTTCCGACGGGCATCCGCACCGAGCTTGAAGGTGTGGCGGCCCCGGACCCAAGTGAGATTGTTGACGATCTGGTAGGTGTTCTGCACTCCGCTCTGGGGCGAGCCCAGGTACGGACCGATCTGGATGTCCAGGTCCTGCTCGATCGAGATGTTCGGAAACGAATCCAGTCCCGGGAACTCGAAGTCTCCGGCCGGCAGGGAGTTCGCCGAGCGCGTGTAGGCAAGCCGCGTCTCGTTGAACCAGTCGGGAGAGAGGGTCCGGAAGTACGAGAGTGTCGCGAGGTGCCTGCTGTCCTCACTCTCACTCGTGAACGTCGGCAGGTCGGGGACCGAGGCTGGGTCGATGGCCGTCGAGGCGTTGCGGATGTAGCGGAAGCGAACCTGGTCACCCCGCTCGCGGGTGTAGTCGGCGCTTGCGAGCGCAGAGCTGTTGTTCTCGTAGGCGGGCACGTTGATCGGGAGCACGCCGATCGGGACTTCCGTGCCCAGGACCGTCGTCGCCCGGTCAGCTGCTGGGGCTGGCGGAACATAGCGTTTCAAGACTTCCAAGTTGGTGCTCGAGAGCCCCTGGATGCGGTCCAGCGCGGCAAATCCCGCCGCTGTTGGTGCCGAGAATGGGCGTCCCGGGGCCGAAGCGACACCGACCGTGTTCATCTGGAAGTTGCCGTAGTAGAAGAGACGGTTCCGGATGACCGGACCGCCGACCGTGCCGCCGAAGCGGTTGTCGTCCAATCTTGGGTTCACGTGGATGCCGCGCCGCTTGTTCGATTCGTCGATCGCGTTCAGGTGACGGTTTGCGAAGTACTCGTATAGGGAGCCATGCAGTTCGTTAGTGCCACTCTTGACGACAGTGTTGAACTGGCCGCCAGTGGAGCGGCCGAACTCCGCGCCGTACTGGTTCTGCAGGAGAGAGAATTCGGCGACGGCCTCGTTCGGCACATCCACCACCCGCCCGGTGACTCCCTTGTCGTTGTTGTCGACACCCTCCACCATGAAGTTGTTATTGCGGGGCCGCTGGCCGCCGATCGACGGGCCCTGTCCCAGGCCCGTGCCCCCGCTCGAGGCGACACCAGCGCCCTGTAGCGAGAGGTTGAGCACTCCCATGGCAATGTCGGAGCTCGGGCTGTAGAGCGCCTGGCGTGAGTCGAAGGAGCCGCCGGTCGCGGACGAGGTCGTGTCGATCTGGGCAGTCGCCGCCGTCACCTCCACTTCCGTCTCGACTTGACCCAGTTCAAGCGTGACGTTGACTGTGGTCGAGCGGTTGAGGGCTATCGCGATCCCGGCCATGACCTTCGGGGAGAAGCCTTCCAACCGGGCGGACAATGTGTACTGCCCGACGGGCAGGTTGTTGAACCGGTAGGCGCCGAGCGCGTCGGTTTCCTGGTTCCAGGTGACCCCCGTGGCTACGTTCTCGACCGCCACGGCGCAACCGGGGATCGATGCTCCGGTCTGGTCCAGGACGATCCCGACGAGATGGCCGTCCGCCGCCTGTCCGGCAGCACAGTCAGGCCACATCAATGAGAGCCCGAGCAGGGCGGCAGCTCCGGTAAGCGCCAATCGTATTTCGTTCCCCTTTGCTCAGATTAAGTGACTTCGTCGGGGCTGCCGTGGCCAAGCAGTCAGGATGTCGACAACTAGTCGCTGACAATGGTTTGCCATCAGGAGCGCGTTGGTCGTAAAGCCACGACCCCAGCGCCCCCGTCTGGTCAAGTACGCGATGCCAAGCCGATCCCGGCCACTACTAAGAACCTCCACAGGACTGTCTTTGCGCTACCGCCCGAAATGTAACGGCGTAATCTGAGGGATCGAAAGCCAGAGCGCCGTTGAACTGCCTTTGACAGCAGGACGACTAAGGCATAAGTTGCTGAATTACAAGGGACTTATCAAACGCCTCGTGAAATGAGATCCAGTAGTCCCGCGTGCGTGTTATTTGCTATGGTAGCTTGCTTGGTCAGCTTGGAGCACGAGGGTGACTGAATACACTGTCAAGCTATTGCTGCAGATCAATCAGGATGGGAGAGACTGGGTCGTCCGCTGTCCCATGACCGACGTAACCACACAGGCACGAACCAAGAGAAGGGCCCTAGAGTGCCTCAGAGAGGCTGTCGAACTTTGGTTCGAGTCGTGCATTGGCCGCGGAGTGCTTGATGAGGCCTTGCAGGAGGCTGGATTCGTCAAGTGCGATAGCAACCAGACTCCTCCCCAAGATCGGGATTCCTCAACTGCCGATACCATCCAGTTTCGGGTTTCCAAGGGTCACGGAGAAGATTTCCTAGAAGGGTCGATCCCTGCATTGATCGCAGGAGATGATCTAGGAAGTTTCAGTAGTGCGTCCGTTTGACTGGAAGGAACTTAGGGATCTTGCCCTAGGATAGGGCTAAAGATTCGACCGACATCGCGGCGATCACTATGTCATGACCGCACCTGGAGCCGCCAGGCCCGCTGTGATACCAATGAAGAAGCAACTGAAGGAAGATATTGTGCTCAGCGTTGCCAGGACAATCGGGATGAGTCGACTGGACTTGGAAGAGTATACCCGTCACTCTCGACGCGGCAGACGCAAGTAGTTTCTTTGTGTTTGCCAACCCTCGCGTAAGACCGTATAGAGTCCCCAAAATCGATCCTCCTCGCAGCCCCTTCTGCAAAGGCTGTTCCGCACCCCGGCTCAGCCTGAAGCTGGTTCCGTATCGCTCGCCTCTGAAAGCGAAGCACGGAGACGAATCACGCAGGCGAAAACGCGCGCAGGCCAGCCGCCGATGCGGCTCGAACAATGCGCTTGTCATATGCGATGAAGGCCGGATCGAGTTGAGCGAGCCGAAGCGCGCATGCAAGCTGTAGGGCGTCTAGGCTGCGCAATTCCGCAGGGTCGAGCGACGCCGCGCGCTCGATGACGCCTCGATCGAGAGTGACGGTCTCGAGGTTGCGGATCAGCCGGTGCGCCAAGGCGACCCTTCCCGGGTCGCGGCGGCGAATCGCCCTCAAAACTTCCACCGCCGCCAGCTCGCTTGCCATCACCTTCGAATAAGTCCTCAAGTTCTGCCGAAGCGCCGCTGATTCGGGCTCTTCCACGATGAGCTTCACCAGTGCCGAGGAGTCGCAGAACGCAACTTTCATATTCGGTCTTCTCTCATCTCCTGAAGGTACTTGGATACGGTCCGGTTCGAATCGACTTCCCCGCCGGGCAGTTCGATGTCCGACCACGTCCCAGCCGCCGGAATCACCACACCGTCATCGACCAGTCGCTGCCACGTGTCGTCTTCCGTGGCGAGAGGCTTGAGCACCGCAACGGGCTTGCCCCGGTCAGTCACGGCGAATGCCGAGCCCGTCTTCACCTTGGCTAGATAGACGCTGAGATTCTGGCGCAATTCTCGAATGCCGACTCGCTCCATGTAGCACATGGTACTACATATGTAAGTAGCATGACTCTCAGGGTCCCAGCATGCGGGGGCGATCTCCGTTCCGCCCGCCGGAGCCGCCGCTGTTGGATTGGGGCGAAGCATTGGCGGCAGGCCGGTCGGCTAGAATCTCGGAGACGAGGAATCGAGAGTGCAGTGCGAACTAGGTAGTCGATTCGTCGGTGTGGGGCTGGTCATCGCTACCGCAGTTGCGGGGCATGTGTGTCTCGCGCAGAGCCCATTCGACGTCCTGATTCGGAACGGTCTGGTGGTCGACGGTTCCGGCCGCGAGGGTTTCGTCGCCGACATTGGTCTTAGGGGAGACCGGATCGCCCGCGTCGGCGACCTGTCGGATTCGGCCGGGGGCCGCGTCATTGACGCGACTGGACTTGTCGTGGCCCCTGGATTCATCGACATCCACAACCACTCGGACTTCACGCTTCTGGAAGAGCCCCGCTGCGAGAGCATGATCCGCCAAGGGGTGACAACCATGGTGCTTGGCGAGGGCGGGTCCGCTGGTCCCGTCAAGGCCGGCGAGCGGGAATGGACGACGCTCGGCGGGTACTTCGACCACGTGGAAGAGCGAGGAGTCGCTGCCAACATCTGCTCCTACGTGGGACTGACGCAAGTCTGGCGGTATGTGAAGGGTGACGCCCTAGAACCCGCGGACGACGCGCAAGTCGGGGCCATGGCGGAGCTGGTGGCCGAAGCCATGCGCGAGGGCGCCATGGGCATTTCGAACTCGCTGCTGATGCCGCCATCCAGCCTTGTCACCACCGAACAGCTTGTCACGCTGGCGAGAGTCGCCGCTGAGCACGGGGGCATCTATTCCACCCACATCCGGGACGAGGGCCGCGGCGTGTTCGACGCCGTGGCGGAGGCTGTCCGCGTGGGCTCGGAAGCACGGATTCGCGTCGACATCATCCACCTGAAGATTGCCGACCAGGCGCTCTGGGGAAGGATGGACGAGGTCATCGGATTGATCGATTCGGCTCGGCGCGCTGGACTCGACATTCGCGCCAACGTCTATCCCTACACGGCAGGCCAGAACAATCTGCGGGCGATCATTCCTCCCTGGGCCCACGATGGCGGCAACAACTCGATGCTGGAGCGCCTGCGGTCCCCGGCCGCGAGGGCACGAATCAAGCGCGACATTGTCGACGCGAACCAGGACTGGTACAACCACTATCTCGCCGTAGGGGGCGACTGGAGCCGAATGCTCCTCGTGCAGCTGAGGAATCCAGCCAACGCGCGTTTCGTGGGCCGGCGCATGCAGGATCTGATTGACGCGCGAGGCGGCGATCCGTTGGACATCCTCTTCGACGTACTCGTCGAGGAGGGGGGCAGCGTTCGTACCGTGTACTTCCATCACCAGGAAGAGGACATGCTACGCGCGCTGCGCACGCCCTATGTCTCCGTGGGGTCAGACGGCGCTGCGATCAGTCCCAGCGGCCCCTCAGGCGGCACCCACCCGCATCCCCGCTGGTACGGCACGTTCCCCCGGGTTCTCGGCCGGTACGTTCGCGAACAGGGCGCGCTTGCCCTTCCGGACGCTGTGCGCAAGATGACCTCAATGAATGCCGAGAAGCTCGGGATCCTCGACAGGGGACTCCTCCGCGAGGGTCTCCAAGCTGACGTCGTAGTGTTCGATGCGGACACCGTTGCCGACCAGGCCACGTTCGCCAGTCCCCATCAATACCCGGCGGGTATCCTGCACGTATTCGTGAATGGCGGGGAGGTGCTGGCGGACGGCACACATACAGGTGCCCGGCCGGGTGATTCGCCGAAACTCCCGCTGATTCGCGCTGAAATCATCGACGGGAAACGCACAGGCACCGCAGCGCCCATCACCCATCTGTCGCACGACTCCCCTCCCGTGTTGATCGCCCGCCAAAGCCCGTCGAACGTCATCTCGCCGCGCGGGATGGGCTTCCCACGGCGGCATCCGGGAACCTACGATTGAGTGCAGCATGGGCAAACGGCTCTCAGCTCCAAGCGCGTTCGCGATCCTCTTGCTGGCGATCGGCTGTGGGTCTCCTTCCGCACCGCCAGAGTCGCCGGAATCTCCTTTCGGCGGGGCCTCAGCCGTTCAAGCCGAAGCGACAGGCTTCTTCCGAGCGGCCCAAGTACAAGGCCGGTGGTGGCTCATCACGCCGGATGGTCGCGGCTTTCTCTCCGCCGGAATGAATCACGTTGACTACAGCGGAGACCGCTCGGTGGAGACCGTGCAACTTGTTACCAGGTATCTGAGGGACTGGGGTTTCAACACCATTGGCTGGTCCCAAGAGCTCCTCAGCGAATTCGGCGCCCGGCCCGTGACGCACTCTCCCGGATGGGGCCCCGAGCAGTACGCCGAAGCCAGCATGCCCTACATGCATCTGCTGCGCTTCACCGAGATCGAGTGGTACGTCGACGCGGACTTCCCCGATGTCTTCGGCGACGAGTTTGCCGCCCGGTGCGATCGCGTCGCGCGTGAAACCTGCGCACGGCTTCGCAACGACCCTTTGCTGATCGGCTACTTTTACTCCGACGCGCCGAACTGGCCGCTTTGGGCGCAACGCGTCGGGCGCGACCGAATCGGCGAAGTCGCCCGCCGCTACTACCAGGTGCTCGCAGACTCGGTCCGCCGCTATGACCCGAATCATCTGCTGCTTGGCGACCGCTACAAGGCAGGCCGCTCGATTCCGCTCGACGGGGAGAGGGTCGACGGCATCCTGCCGGAAGTCTTGGAGGCCGCCGCGGAAACGATCGACGTACTCTCGCTCGAATACTTCCGACCGGGAGAGTCTTTCGACGAGGATCTCGACCGTTGGCATCGGCTGACCGGGAAGCCGGTCCTCCTGGCCGATTCCGCGTATCTGGCCCCGACGGACGTGCTGCACCCCAGTCCGGACTCGCCTGCCTACGTGCCCGACCAGCGCGCCCGCGGCGAGGCGTACCAGCGTTTTGCGCGCAAGGCGTATGCCAAGCCGATCGTGATCGGCTGGCACTGGTGCGCGTTTGGGCGCAGCCCTGGCAGGAAGTCTGGCCTGCTTGACGGTGAAGACCGTCCGTATGCCGAAGCGGTTGGCCCAATGCGCCAGTTCAATACGGAGGAGCTTTACCAGGTCGGGCTCTCGGCGGCGGCCAACGCTCCGGCTGACCTGCGCCGGGACCGCTTCGGGGGGACGGTCGCGCTCACCGGGGGACCATCCGGCTACTTCCGGCTCGAGGCATTGGACGGCCGTTGGTGGTTCGTCGATCCCGCAGGCAACGGTTTCCTCTCCGCCGGCATCAACCACCTCGACCTTGCCGTGCTGAAGCACCCCGACAACATCGGCCTGTTCCACGAACGCTACGGCGGCAGCGAGAATCGGTTGATCGAGGAAGGCATCGCCCGCCGGCTGCACGCCTGGGGATTCAACTCGATTGGCTGGAGCCAGGAACTCGTCGGCGGCGCCTGGGGCAAGGACGGCTCGGTGATCCGCCACTCCCCCGAGTGGAGTCGTGCACAATTTGAGCGCGCGGGGCTTCCGTACGTCTACAACCTGGCGTTTGCCGAGATCGAGTCATTCAATGCGCTGGCGCACTACCCGGACGTCTTCGACCCGGAGTTCGAAGACTGGGCGGACTACCTCGCCCGCTCCCGCTGCGCCGACAAGGCCGATGATCCCCTGCTGATCGGGTACGCCGACGTGGCCGTGCCCGGGTTCACCTCCGCCGCCCCGGGCGCCTGGGCCGAAGGGCTCGATCTCGCCCACGAGCCGGACCGCCTGAAGCTCGAGAAGATCCTGCGGAGGTACTTCGAGGTAACGACGCGGGCGATTCGCCGCTACGATCCCAACCACCTGATTCTCGGACCGCGTTTTCGGGCGCCGCCGCAGACGCCGGAATGGATCATCGCTCTCGCCGGCGAATACTTCGACGCCCTGCTAGCAAACAACTTTATCGGGATCGATCAATTGGATGGCGAGCTCGCACGCTGGCACGAGATCAGCGGAAGGCCGATATTGATCTCGGACATGCTGTATCTAGCGCCCACCGAGATACTCTCGCCGTCGCCCCAGTCGCAGGCGTACGTGCCAGACCAAGCGGCGCGCGGAGCGGCCTATCGACGGTTCGCGCAAGCGGCGTTCCAGCAGCCCTTCGTCGTCGGCCTGCACTGGTGCGCCTTTCTCGAGAACCGCAGCCGCAAGTCGGGAATCGTTGACCGGTTCGACGAGCCCTACTACGATGCAGTCGAGCCGATGCGCCGCTTCAATCGCTTCGAACTCTACTCCACGGCCCTGGGGGCCGGGCAATGAGGCTCTTCCTGCTCGCTCTGCTCCCTGCGCTGCTCGCTGTCCCCGTGGCTGCACAAGGAACCGCGGGTGACGACCCCGCCCGACGAAGAGAACGTTCGCTACGGCACCCACGAGCGCAATTTGCTCGATCTGTGGCGCGCTCAAGGCCCCTCGCCCTCCCCTGTCGTGGTCTACTTCCACGCCGGAGGGTTTACGGGCGGTGACAAGGGGCATCTGCCGCAGGCGTTGCTCGACGCTTGTCTCCGCCGAGGGTTCTCGGTGGTTTCGGCGAACTACCGGTTCTCGACGCAGGCGCCGTTTCCCGGCCCAATGCTTGATGGCGGCCGCGCGGTGCAGTTCGTGCGGCTTCAGGCCGACCGCTGGGACCTCGACCGTTCCCGCCTTGTCGTGAGCGGACGCTCGGCGGGTGCCGCCATGGCTCTGTGGCTGGCCTTCCACGACGATCTGGGCGATCCGGGCGCGCCGGATCCAGTGGCGAGGATCTCCACGCGCCCTGCCGCCGTGGGGACAGTCGGGGCGCAATCAACGCTCGATCCCCGCGAAATCGCCAAGTGGATCAGTCCGGCCACAGCGAGCCATCCAGCCTTCGCCCTGTTGTTTGGCGGCGGCCAACCGACGGACCTGTATCGAGAGGCGTCCGCGATCCATCACCTCTCCACGAACGACCCGGCTGCCTTTCTGTTCTACACCGACTCAGCAGGAGAAGTCCCCGCCGACGCCAGGCCGGGCACCGGCGTGCATCATCCTCGTTTCGGCTACATGCTCCAAGACAGGATGCAAGCGCTCGGCTTGGCGTGCACCGTCCGGCTCGGAACGGACTACAGCAACGACTTTCCCCGGATGTTCGAAGAGATGGCCAACTTCTTTGAGGAGGCCGTAGCGAGGCCCCATCCCTAGGTGTACTAGCTGCCATCTCCGCCAATGTGTCGCTGTTCTCGGTCTCGGCGAAACCCCCAGATCCCGCAGCTACCTGGGTTGCTACCTTTCGCCGGCGGTCACCGCGAGAGTCTTCTTGCGGTCCCCGCCATCAATCACAATTCAGCATCAACCGGGAACATGGCAACATTCCCTGCGCCATCGGATCCGAGCAGGCGGTTGGTCGGAGTGGGCAGCTCCCGGGCTGTTGCGACTCGTATTGCCACGCCGCCAAGCACTTTGCAAGTACTTGCCAGCAATGTTGTGCCGGCCTGCGCCTGCGAACATCGGGCGTATTGCTGACCCCGTTCGTCGAAACACAAGCAACTACTTCAGAATCAACTGTTTGCACACATTCGAGCCGCAGGCTCTTGCCGGGCCGCTCATCGCGCCGTTGATTGAGATGCACCTAAAGCGAGACAGTGGTTAGAGACCGTGTCGAAAACCTCGATCATGACCGACATTGAAATCGCGCGCCTCGCGAAACTCCAGCCGATCCAGGATGTCGGCGCAAGGCTTGGGATTCCAAGCGAGCACCTGCTGCCATTCGGCCATGACAAGGGCAAGGTCTCAGGCCAGTTCATCGATTCGCTCCAGGGGAGGCCGGACGGCAAGCTGATCCTGATCACAGCCGTCAGCCCCACGCCGGGCGGCGAAGGCAAGACCACGACGACGGTCGGCCTCGGCGACGCCTTGAACCGCATTGGCAAGAGCACGGCGATCTGCTTGCGCGAGCCATCGCTGGGCCCCTGCTTCGGAATGAAGGGCGGCGCAACGGGGGGCGGTTACTCCCAAGTCGTGCCCATGAGCGACATCAATCTCCATTTCACTGGCGACCTGTATGCGATCACTGCCGCCCACAACTTGCTCAGCGCGATGCTCGACAACAGCGTCTTCTGGGGCAACAAAGCCGGTATCGACGTGCGGCGCGTGGTCTGGCGCCGTGTGCTGGATATGAACGACCGCGCGCTGCGGCAAATTAATTGCTCGCTTGGGGGCGTTTCCAACGGATTCCCGCGCGAGAGCGGGTTCGATATCACGGCAGCCTCCGAGATCATGGCGATCCTGTGCCTGGCGCGCGACCTCAGAGACTTGGAGCGACGGCTCGGTGACATCATCGTGGCCTACCGACGCGATCGCACACCCGTGTTCTGCCGCGACCTCAAAGCCGACGGCGCGATGGCCGTGCTGCTGCGCCAAGCAATGCAGCCGAATCTGGTGCAAACCCTCGAGAACAACCCCGCCTTCGTTCATGGCGGACCGTTCGCAAACATCGCCCATGGCTGCAACTCCGTCGTCGCAACCACCACCGCGCTCAAACTCGCCGACTACGTCGTCACGGAAGCTGGGTTCGGCGCGGATCTCGGTGCCGAGAAGTTCTTCAACATCAAATGCCGCAAGGCCGGTCTGGAGCCGGCTGCCGCGGTGATTGTCGCAACGGTACGCGCACTGAAGATGAATGGCGGAGCCAGCAAGGACGACCTTGCCGCCGAAAATGTAGGCGCGGTCGAGCGCGGCTGCGCCAATCTCGGCCGCCACATCGAAAACGTCAACCAATTCGGGGTGCCCGCGGTAGTCGCGATCAACCATTTCTCCACCGATTCCGACGACGAAGTCGCCGCCATCCAGGCCTACGCGAAAACCAAGGGCACAGAGGCCGTGCTGTGCAGGCATTGGGCCCAGGGCGCTACTGGGGCCGAAGCGCTAGCACACCATGTCGTCGGCATGGTGGAGCATGGCGCGGTCCAGTTCACTCCGCTCTATCCCGACGACCTGCCGTTGTTCGAAAAAATGCAGACCGTTGCGCGGCGAATGTACCGTGCCGATGATGTTGCCACCAGCAAATCGATTCATAACCAACTGCGCAATTGGGGCGATGCCGGTTACGGGAGTTTTCCAATTTGCATGGCCAAAACCCAGTACAGCTTCTCAAGTGACCCCAAGTTGCGGGGCGCACCGACCGGCCATATCGTACCCGTGCGTGAAGTTCGCTTGGCTGCTGGCGCCGGGTTTGTAGTGGCAATCTGCGGTGAAATCATGACGATGCCAGGTCTGCCGCGAGTCCCCTCCGCGGAGCAGATGGGCCTCACCGACGACGGGCTGGCCGATGGTCTCGACTGGCGCCAGACATAATAGGTTTCCGCATTGGTCATGCCGGACGGAATACCCTTCCCGCTATCGACTGGAGGAGATTCAGCGGGAATTGGGGAAGTCTAGTCCTCGGATTGCGCAAAAGATGCAAGTCTGCAACTGCGGAAAAGGGGATCGGATCGAGCCTCTGAGCAATGACGTTTGAACGAGGTTTCCGGCAGGCCTCTCCAATGCCTCGACATCGATTCCCGTCGGCCACAGTGCCGCAATCCTGCCTAAGCCGCTGTCGGCGCGGTGTCGAAACAGCGCAGCAGTTCATTACCCTGACTGCACCCGAACACGTGATCCGCAGTTCTTGGAGCACTGGATCCCGCCATGCCTGGACCAACTCTCGGAACTGAACTACAGGCGGAGACCGCAACGCCATAACGGGCACAATTCTCGGACCCTCCCTTTTGGATGGGTGCCAAAGTGTGAGCGGAGTCTCCCAACACCAAATGCCCGAAGCACGACCTGACAAGCCCTGCCAACCAAAAGGCCGTGTCCCATGTCCCGTCAAAACATGCGGCTAACGGCGCTTCCAGTGGTGGTTGCCCGGACGTTGAGAGCGGAAGAAGAGGGCAGTGACCTTCGTGAGGTTGTGAAGGGCTGAAGTCGTGAAGGGCTGAGCTCTCGGTTCGCGTGTTGAGTTACGCTGAGCAAGTTCGACGCATGGTCGCCACGGCGATACTGGTCAGTCATGGGAACTCGGTTCCACCGCCCTTCACCCGACGCCGTCCATATAGCACTGTGGGGCGGAACCCAGAATGCTTGACATGCGTCCAAGTCCAATTGCGCTAGCGGCGGTCATGTTCCTTGGGGGGCTTCACCTGAATGGGCAAGAGGAACCCGCGGAGCGCCCAGACAGTGGGTACACCGAAGACCAGGCACAGGCGATCGCTCGGGTTGATCAGATCTCGGAACGCCTCCGGCGCATGCCATGGAGCCCGGGAATTGTAAGTGCCCTGTCGGGGCTGGGATCTGTAGCGTGCCGGCATGACCAGGAACTTGGCATCCGAGTCTTCGAAAAAGGCTATTCGGTTGCCGCTGGGATTGACTTCGATCTGAACGAGGAATCGTCGATTCTAGTCTTGTCGAATCTTGCGCACGAAGCGACGCGGTGTCATCCCGGGTTCAGATTCAGATCACCGACTGACCGCGGAGACTCGTCAGGACTGAAGCCTCGAGCAAGCCTTCTTGCCGCCCGCGCCAACATTGGGGCCGACCCTCAGGCGGCTGCCGGCTTCTTTCGGGGTGCCGCGGAAAACTTTTCTGACCTAGGAGACGATGACCAGCTCGCGTTCGTCACAGGACTCATCGGATTGAGACGGCAACTGGCGTCCGGAGCTGACACTGCGTTTCAACACGCCCTGCTGGAGGTCGCATCATCGGGATCGGTTGCAGATCTCTTCGCTCTCGGCAACTACGTCTTTGGCCCCCAGAAGCAGGGGCTGTCCTCCACTGTGGTCCGAAGGATAACCCTGCCCGAAGGCAAGATATACACTTTTTCCCAGACAAGGCCAGGGATTCCAAGCGGACTTGCAGATCTCTACGTTGCATCCTCGAGCGAGATGTTGTTCCGTAAGGTCGCGCCTGGACCCGAAAGCGCCATTGCATTCGGGTTGACGAAGCAGCTTGCGGACTGGGCGCAGTCGAACGCCCCACACCAATCACCGATCCTTGAGAGCCTCCTGGCCGCCCAACGTGCGAAGCCGGCCCAAGACAGGGGCCCGTCAAAGATGGAAGCTCGCCTTCGGGCAATTTCCGGCCCGACTATTGGGCGGCTCGAGGAGCGGTTGGAATCGGCGCCCGATGAGCGGGCCAAGGCCAGGACCCGATTCGACCTGGCGGCCATCCTGATCCAGCGAGGGGACTTGGATGGGGCGCGCGAGCTTGTGGCGGATCTGGAGGACGAGATCCGTCGGCCCCTGCGACATTCTCGACCTGAAACGTACCAGTGCGGCGATCGTGCAGGGTGATCTGGAAGCAGCCCGTCTCGGTCTTACGACGTTGAGCGACGATCTGCACGTGGTTGTAGCAGCCCTCGGCCTGGCCTCTGCCTACTGGAACCGGTCTGGAAACGCAAGCGATCGAAGTGACGAGGATGTCAGCGCTGCCGCTGAGGCCATCCAACTCGCAAGTGCCGCGACGGCACGCGCCCCTGAACATGTTCGTCCAAACCTACGACTGGGAATCGCACGAGCTTTGGCGCTTACGGAGCGATTCGAGGAATCCGTTCTGGCACTCGAACTCGCAGTGCAGGAATTCAACGCAGATCAAGAGTCCGAGAAGCGAACCGACGACACTCTTTCCATCAGCGTGTCTGAGAGCGGTGATCTAATCGCGACTGTCACTCGTGGCAAGCAGGTCCGGCCCTTCCGGCTTCTGCCCTCACCAGCCTCGAGAACAAGTTTCGGTGGTGTAGTCCGTCAACTCTCGACGGCACCGGAGCCTGACCTCGGCCGCTTGGAAGGGATTGTGACAAGAGTCGTCGATCCGCGATTGCGGGCTCTGGGCTTGGTAGCGGTCGCCGAAGGTCCCCTCTCCCAATCGTTTCACGGGCCACGTGGACCGAGGGGAGTGCGAGGTCCGATAACCGGGACGACCCTCCCAAACCGACAGGCCTCGGCCGTGACCGAGAATCAAGAAACGCCGGATTAGCAAGGCCGTTCCAAGGCTTGGGGTCTTGGCATGCCGTTCAGGAAATCCGGCTTGGGATGTTCTCGCCCCTTCGCGCTGCTTCCACGAACCGACCGCTCCCTGAATTCCGGCGCCGGGCGAGTCAGCATGAGCAGTGACAATTGGTTCTTGGTTGCCGCTGGAATCCTCGCTGGCGCCGGAGGTGACCGCAACCTTTGCGGTCTGAGCAAACGGGTTATTCGGGGGGGAGGATGCCGAGCAAGGCGCTGCAAGAGGGAGGAGCCGGGACATGGAGCCGACGGTGCGACTGGAGCGAGGCGGCGGGGGCCGGTTTCGCCGGAAGTCAAGTCGTCAAATGTCGCGCATGTGGCAGTTGCCGGACCCGCTATCCTGCAACTGTCGCACCATCCGAAACGTAGCATCGCGCTTCAAATGTTTCGTGTTACTGACCTCTCCGTATTTGCTCTATTGGGAAAGATGGGTTATCGATATGCCCAAGGCAAGGCCATTTGCAAAGTTCGCGAACAGATCATGAATCCAGGGAAGGAAGTTTTCGAGTGAGTTCCGTTCGGCAATGTTTCTGAGTACGGCGGTGACTGGATACCAATTCATCGCGAATCTCCGGGACCCTGTTGGATCGTGAATTCTGAAGAGTCGGCCGTCTTGTTTCCCGCAATCTGGAATGCGTCGCTCTACGACGATCCAGATTTCTTCCGCGAGGGAAGGCAATTCAAGCTTGCCGACAGCTACTTCTGGAGTCGGTTCAGATTTGGCGACAACCAAGTTAGGTCGGTCTCCTAGAAAGATCAGAAATCCTTGACAACAGTATTGGGCAAGAACCCTTTCGGTGTCGACGCGAGCATCATTCGTAACGGTGTGACCAAGTACTACGCAGTGGCCGACTTTTGTGGGAGAGACGCTACGCTCTTGCCAGTGAAAGCCCCAGATTCAGAGAGCGGTGCATGAGGCTATTCGATCTTTACTGCCAGAAAGCTCTTTTCCTTGTCTCTGGTGTGGTTACGACTCACCAGCATGCACCGGTATGGTCCGCACCCCGCGCGCGAGCCGAGTCCCCGTGCGACAGAGCGAGTGCCCTGTCGCTGGGACATAGAATCGGAGAGCGGTGGAGTGTGTCGGAAGGGGCGGGGGCGTTCTGGGTGACTGCACATCGGTACTGTATTTGGTACTATGCTGTCGTCACGCTAGCGAAGCATCAGCGCATCTTGGAGAGCATGTTTTCGAAACCGACGCCAGCAGGCATTCGGTGGACGGACATCGTCACGATGCTCGAGGCGGCAGGCGTTGAGGTCTCTCAGCGCTCGGGTTCGCGTGCGCTGTTGAAGAAGGGAGCGGACAGGATGGTGATTCATCGCCCGCACCCGGAGACGGAGACCGGGAGAGCGACGGTGCGCGACATCGCCGCTTTCCTGGAATCGATAGGAGTCAACCCATGATGGAGTACAAGGGATATTCCGCCGAGGTCGAGCTAGACGAGTCCGTGGGACGTCTTCACGGACGGGTCGTCAACAGCGGCCCCTATCCGATCGCCTCATTTGAAGCAACCGATGTCGAGGGGATTCGAAGTGAGTTCCACCGATCCATCGACGAATACCTTGAGGCTTGCCAAGAGGATGCCGTCGAACCGCAGAAGCCTTACTCGGGCAAGCTCAACGTTCGGCTTGGCCCGGACCTGCACCGACGCGCGGCCCGTTCGGCAGCGGAGAGCGGACTGAGTCTGAACAGCTGGATCACTCGAGTGCTGGAGAACAGCGCTGTGCGCTGAGCCGCGAACCATTGTGGGCGGCTCTGGATTCAAGTTTCTTCGCTGGGCTTGTTCCCATCGGGCGTAGGTCATCACCCGTCGGAGGCAGAGGTAACGATGCCTCGCTATCATGATCGACGATCATCATTGATGGATTTGGTGCCTCGCTTTGAGTCCGAACCGTCTTGGACGCACGTTCGAAATGCCATTGGAGCCATTCAGCGTCTGGAACGCGATGGAATTGCGGTGTGGGATGAGGGTTCCGACCAGCTTTCCCGGTGGCGAGAAGGCGTCACCGGTCTGTCTATTTTGCTCAATCGTTTGGGCGAGCTTGATCCCGCCCGCACAGCACTGAGGGCCCGAAGCAAGATGCATAGCCTGCGTCCAGCTCCGATTGCGCTAGCGGCAGTCATGTTCGCTGGGGGTCTGCACCTGAATGGGCAAGACGAACCCTCGGAGCATCCAGACAGCGAGCACACCGTGTGCCAGGCACAGGCGATTGATCGCGTTGACAAGCTCTCGGAACTTCTCTTGGGAATGCCCCGGACTCCGGCAGTGGTCAATACTCTGTCACGGTTGGGAAACGTCGCCTGCCGGCATGACAAGGATCTCGGCATTCGGGTGTTCGAGAAGGCCTATTCGGTTGCCGCCGGCCTGAACTTCGACCTTAGCGAGGAGTCCTCCGTCATTCTGCTGTCTACACTTGTGTCGAGAGCGTCGAACTGTCATCCCGAGTTCGGGGTCAGGTCGCCGACCGGTCGCGAGGACTTGCCAAAACTCCAGCCTCGGGCACGCCTTAGCACCACTTGGGACGCCGTGAGGACAAACCCAGCCGCGGCGTCCCGCTTCGCACACGATGTCGCGGAAACCTTTTCCGACCTCAACACCTGGGGACAGCACAGCTTTGTATCGGCACTCACCAGCCTAACAGCCTGTGGTAAAAGTCGCTCAATTAGAACACCAACAAATTCCAAGCAGGAATCGCTAAAATAGTGGTCATGGCGATGGGTACCCGCACCCCCGGGCAGATCGCGATGTTCGTTTCGCAGGACCAGCTGCCCCAGGCCCCGACCGCTCCGTTCTTCGACAAGCTCAACGAGTTGCTTGCCACGATGGGCTTCGACACGGAGGTCGAGACGCTGTGCCGGCCCTTCTATGCCGAGCGGCTCGGGCGCCCCTCGCTGGCCCCCGGCGTGTACTTCCGGCTGCTGCTGCTGGGCATCGACTCCGAGCGCGGCATCGCCCTCACGGTGAGCGACTCGCTCAGCCTGCGGGCCTTTCTCGGCTACGAGCTGAGCGCGAGCCCGCCGGAGCACTCCACGATCTCGCGCACGCGGCGGCGCATCAGCCTGGAGACCCACGAGCAGGTGTTCGCAGGGGTGCTGGAGCAGTTGCGCGAGGCGGGCCTGGCGAACGGCAGCAGCGTCGCGGTGGACGCGACCATGCTGTTCGCGAACGCGGCGTTACGGACGCTGCGGCGCAAGGACACGCAGCAGGGCTACCGGGAGTTCGTGGAGGGGCTGGCGGCCGCCTCGGGCGTGGCGATGCCGACGGTGGCGGAGCTGGCGGAAGTCGACCGGAAGCGCAAGGGCAAGACGCTGTCGAACAAGGAGTGGGAATCGCCGACGGACGCGGATGCGCGGGTGGCCAAGATGAAGGACGGGACGACGCATCTGGCGCACATCCCGGAACCACAGCGGGCGAAGCGGGATTTCGAGGGGAAGCCGGCGGTGCAGCGGGCGGTGGAGGGGAACCGGGAGCGAGTGGGCAGCGCGGAGGGGAAGCAACTGCAGAAGCTGCGGACCGAGAAGGTCGAGCGGTCGATGGCGCACATGTACGAGACGGGGGCGATGCGGCGGCTGCACCTGCGCGGGCGGGAGAACATCCGCAAGCGCCTGCTGGTGCATGCCAGCGCGTTCAACCTGGGGGTGCTGATGAGATCCGTCACGGGGATCGGCACGCCTCGAACCCTGCAAGGACAGGGCCAGTACCTGTCTGGCGGCACTGCTTTCGCAATATATGCGCCCTTGGAGGCCGCCCTATCGGGCATACTGGGCGCGATTTCGCGCATCTTGGCGCCCGACGGGCAGAATCGCACGGAAACGGGCGCTGAGCTAGCTTGAGCAGTTGGGGGGGCCTCAGCGTCGCCAATTTGTCGGGTCGGCCACGAGACGACTAAAACCACAGGCTGCTAGGTGCCAACCTTGGGCCTGCGGGAGGGGGACGGGTGCGCAATGGCTGCCTTGTCTGCCCGTTTCACGGCTTCGAGTACGACGTGACCGGCCAATGCGTCGCCACTCCCTTCGCCCCGGCACCCAAGTCCGCAAAGCTGAAGGTGTTCGAGACGCGGGAACTTCTCGGCATGGTCTTCGCCTGGTGGGGAATCGACGGACGGCCAGCGCAATGGACCCTTCACGCTGACCCGCCGGTCGGACCGGACTGGAGCGAATTGGAAATCCGGACCCTCCGGTTTCCCGGCCATCCCCAGGAAACGACCGAGAACTCCGTGGACATGGCCCACCTGCGGTTCGTGCACGGATACAACAATGTGAGCCGGGTCGGATCGGTAGCGGTAGACGGAGCCTTTCTCGACAGCTGCTTTGACTTCCGACGCACGCAGCGCATCGCAGGAATCGTGGACATCGTGTTCGATGTCTCCGCCGTCACCGAAATCTATGGACTGGGGTACTCTTTCGTCAACATCCGCGAGCACTCCATCGGCATGGATTCGCGCCTGTGGGTGCTCGCCACGCCTGTCGATGGCACACTCATCGAGGTGGCACTGGTCGGGCAGGTGCGAGAAATGCGGAGACCGAAGCGGCCGATCGTGGGGTTGAGATTCCTTCGGCTGCGCCTGCGGGCGCGGGTGATGAACAAAGTCATCTTGGCCTTCCAGAAGCGCGACGTTCTTCAGGATGTGGTGATCTGGGGACGGAAACAGTACCGGTCCCGACCACGGCTCTGCCAGTCCGACGGCGAGATCGGAATGTTTCGGCGCTATTGCTCGCAGTTCTATTCGGATCTTCCGGATTCCGGCCAGGGCCCGAACGGCAGGCCGCTCAGGCATAGCTTGTCCTAAGATCCCCCATGCGAGGATTGCGTACGCAGCTTCGCGAGGGCGCGCTCTTGAGGCCCCGGTATCGACAGCGTAGTCCGGTATCCTTCCTTGGAGCTGTGCATCGCCCCTCCGATGGGCTATTTCTCGAGGCCTGCGTTTCCGCCAAGGCGGGCTTGTAGTGTTGAAAGTCCGGGGAGGCTTCAACCGATTTTCGAACGCTTGCGCGCGATGGGCCTGCAAGGCGAGAAAGCTCGACTGAACCGGCGGCGGATCCGGGGAACCGGCGTCTAACCCAGCCGTAATGCACGACTTAGCTGTTGAACTGCCTCTTGGCCTAGGGAGTCGAAATTTCGTCTGCTAGTATGAGCTGGCGCAACTTTCCCAGCTCGCCGACGGAGGTTGCCGCGGAAGCGGCATCAGGCGCAGGATAGATGCGCTGGATTCGCTTGAAGGCCCATCGTAATGCTGTCACCAATCAACCCAGACGAAGACCGGACCGATCGCGAGCAACTCGCACAGGTTGCGACTGCTGTCAAGGAGATGGCCAGCCACGTCAGATCGATCAAGATCCTGCTGATCGTCTATGCGACAGTCGCCCTCACGATTACCGTTGGCACGACGCTGTGGACTATGTCTGGGCACTTCGCGCGAACCATGCAGGAACAAATGAGGGGGTCTCGGGAGTCCGGCGATCCGATAAGTCATGAGTCGGCTTCAGCGGGTGACGCCTCGGCGTCGGCGGACGACGACTTGCTATCGGCGGGTGACCCTATTCCCGCAATCAAGCTGCGGGATGCGGACGGCAGGGTCTGGAGCAACAGCGATTGGGAAGGCAAGTTGGTATTGCTGAACTTTTGGGCAACCTGGTGCGCCCCGTGTCGCAAGGAGATGCCCTTCTTCGAAGAGGCTCAGAAGAAATACACTGAGTCCGGTTTCACCGTCATCGCGATTTCCGTTGACAGGAAGGGATGGGAGGTAGTCCGACCGTATCTTGACGAGCTGCAACCTACGTTTCCGGTACTGCTGGCCGACGATAGCACCACCAAGGGCTTCGGAACGATCAAGAGTCTGCCGACTACTTTCTTCGTGCATCGCAATGGCAGAGTCCACGCAAAACACGTGGGTTCACTTTCGAAGACCCACCTGACAAATCACATCGAATCGCTGCTCTCAAAGGACCCGCTGCGGAAGACTCCCTCGACCACTACCTGACGCCTTCCCGGCGTTCGTCAGGCTTGCTATGCAAAGGAGCCACGATGGCGTCGGGAGGCGAGTCGGTGTGTAGACGAAGCCCGGAACGCGGTCGCTGGACCGAAGCTCCGTTCAGATGCCCACTGGAACCCTCTACGTTAGGAACAAGACTCTACTAGTTCCGTTTCCCTTTGCCTCAACCAGATGCGCGCCGTAGCTCAGATTGGTACCTCTTCAACTGTCGCGTGGTCCCTTTTCTGTTGTCGCATTACAGGCTATCCCGGCGGTTGACAGCCATCCGGCAAGCTTCTATCCTTCAAACAAACGTTTGGCTGAAGCCGTGCCCCGGCCTGTGGAAACCAAGGACCTGATTCTCGACGCTGCTGAGCTGCTGTTCAGCGAGAACGGTGTGGAAGGCGTGTCTCTGCGCGCACTGACGAGGGAGGCCGGCGTCAATCTCGCTTCAGTCCACTACCATTTCGGATCGAAGGAAGCGGTCGCCCGCGCGGCGTTCTGCCGACGTGTCCGGCCCATCAATGCCGAGCGTCTTGCACTGCTCGACGAGATCGAACGGGAAGGTGCGCCGGACATCGAGGAAATCCTGACCGCTCTGTACGCCCCCGTGCTCCGGCTGGCCCAGTCGCCCGTCCACGGCCGGCGATTCATGAGGCTCTGCGCTCGCTTCTACAGCGAGCCCGGCGAGTACTTGGAATCGGCTTTCGAGGAAGAGTTCTCCGCTGTCATCGAGCGCTTCCAGCGCGCCCTGCAACGGGCCCTGCCCGACCTGTCCCCCACGGACGTGCGACGTCGCATGCATTTTGCAATCGGCGTGATGGTGCATACGATGCTCGATTCGAACCGCACCCGGCAGTGGACTGACCAAGCATGCGATCCTTTAGACACGCGTGGGACGCTCGAGGCCATGGTGCGGTTCGTCGCCGCTGGCTTCCGTACCGCAGCCACGGATGTCGCTCTAGCCGCACGAATTCAGGAAACGACCCCAGCCGCATAGCAATGAACGTTCGATTCGCAATCCCGGTATCAGCCCTACTGCTGGCAGCCTGCTCGAAGCCCATGCAGCTGCCCGTTCACCAGTTCAATGTCCCGGCACCCGAGGCCTGGCAGGGCGCCGCGACCGAGCCTTTGGCCCCTGGTTCGGACTGGTGGGCCTACTTGAACGACGAAGGCCTGGACGCGGCGATCCAGAAGGCGCTGAACTGCAGCCAGAGCCTGCGGGCCGCAGCCGCCCGGATCGAAGTCGCCACCCAGGAGCGGCTCATCGTGGGCTCGCCGATTGGCCGGAAATCAGCGTGGGCACCAATCGCGTGCGCCAGCGCCAGAACTTTGTCGGGCTGCCTTTCCCTGGCCTTTCCGATCGAGTTCTCTCAAGCACGTATTCGAACGCGGGCCTGACTTTCAACATCGCGTGGGAGGCGGACCTGTGGAACCGGCTGGGTTCTCAAAAGCTCGCCGCCGACGCCGGAATCACCGCTCGCGAGGCTGACCGGCTCGCCGTCCGCCTCTCCCTCAGCGGCCAAGTGGCCAAGGCGTGGTTCGCGGCCGTCGAGGCTCACAGCCAGGTCGAGCTCGCGCGCTCGCTGGTGGAGCATCTGGAGACGGAGGCGGAGTGGACCCAGGAGCATTACCGGTTCGGTTCCCGGTCTCCCGTGGACGTACGGGTCGCCGAAAGCAGCATCGAAAGGGCTAAGTCGACGGTGCGGGAACGAGAGCGGGCGCGCGACTTGTTCGTGCGGCAGGTCGAGGTGCTGGCTTGCGAGTATCCCGCGGGAGAGAAGGCTCTGGGAGCGGAGCTGCCGAGCCTGCCGCCGCAGGTGCCTGCGGGCCTGCCGTCCGAGCTGGTGCAGCGGAGGCCCGACCTGATTGCCGCCGAGCAGGCGCTGCTGGGCGCGGACGCCCGGATCGTGCAGGCGAAGGCTGCGTTGCGGCCGAGCTTCGCACTGACAACCGCCGCCGGCACCGCCAGCAACAAGCTCCTGGACATCGTGAACCCCAACCTGCAGGCCTGGAGCTACGCGCTCGGCTTCGCTCAGCCGCTCTTCAACCGCGGGCGCCTGAAGGCAAACGTGCGGGCTACGGAAGCGCGCGCGCATGAAGCGGCCGCCAACTACGAGAGCCTCATGTGGACGGCGTACCTGGAGGTCGAATCGGCGCTAGCGTCGGAGGATACGCTACGCACCCAGCAGGGTTCCCTGCGCGACTCGCAGGGCACCACACGAGAGGCCATCGGACTGGCGGAGCAACGTTTCGGGGCGGGCATGGGAGACATCTTCTCGATCCTCGCCCTGCAGAGGTCCGTGCTGGAGACCGAGAGCGCCGTGCTGACCCTCCAGCGGGCCAGGATCGCCAATCGCGTTGACCTGCACCTCGCGCTGGGAGGCAGTTTCGACGACCCGCCGCCCGTCCCGCCGGCTCAGACCCCCTAGGGCAACGCACTTGACAAGATCCGTCGTGAGCCGGCGGGCGCGATTCCCGCCGAGCGGACGGGCCTGGCGTTCACGTGCGCGGTGGTGCTCAAGGGCAGCATAAGAAACTCGCGTGCTGGCGCGTCGCTCCATACGCCATGCGGAGTCACGCGAACCGCGCTTCGGGCCGATGCTTCTACCCCCCTGAAGACCTTGGCCTGTGACACGCCGCAGTTGTTTCAGGCAAGTTCTGCCGACTCGGTCTTGGTGTTGGCGGCTGGCAGACTTCCGCATCGCGGCAATCGGGATCCCCTTCCACGGAAGTGAGGATTTGCAGTCCGGTGTTCATGTAGGCGAACTGCGTGAGGCGGTAGGTAGAATCGATCCCGATCGCGTCGGACACCTCGTTCCAAATGTCGATGTCGAATCCTTCGAAGCCCCTTCCGTTTCCATCACGAGCGGGAGAAGCTTGCTACTCCTGCAACTAAGGCCGACTCCTGGGCCGCTAGGACGGCCGGTAGAAGTGCCGGGGTCCGCTGGGCCCGAAGGTGTCGCCCAGCACCCAGCCCAACTGCAGGCCGTTGCGATCGAGCAGCTTCTGGATGCGGTTGCGCACCCGGCTGCGCTCCTCGACGAGCTTGCGCCGATAGCGGATCATCAGGCGCAGGACGCGGAACTCGCGGATGGGATTGTAGCTGGGCGAGTCGAGACCGAACTGGCACACGAGCGCCAGCCACGACAAAGCAGCCACGACAATCCCCGCTCGCCCGAACCGCCGAAGAGGATCGGTGCCGCAAACTGTACGGACATTCGCAAGATCCCGCTACGATTCCCTGCACCGCCGGGAATAACACTGGACATCAGTCACGGAAAGCTGCGAAATTTAGGATCACCCTGGAATCTGCAGATCGTGTGACGATGTGCATGGAAGAGGGGCAATGAGGGACAGACCGTGCTGCAACGCAGACACAGTTGGTTTCCACGTCGGGTATGTACGAGAAGGCGACACAGGGGTGCCGGCGAGCGGAGCAACTGCCGGCAGATCTGGAAACCCGTCGCTCGTGGGTGCAACCCGTTGATCGCGCAAAAACGGAAATCCTGGTCGTTTCGAAAAAATGACGTGAACCCCGTTTTCAGACAGGAGGTAAAGACATGACACATCCGGCGCTATTGTTGCTGATTCTGGCTGTACCAGCCTACGCCCAAGTGGCAGAGGAAGGCTCTTCCAGTGTCGAGGATCCAGCCACCGCCCCCGCGGTGAAGGCATCCGTGGTGGCGAAGACCGCGAAGGCAATCAACTACCAGTACCGCAGTGGCGCTACCAGGATCGACTTCGTTGGGACTGCCCTCATGACCGGAGCAGGGGGCGAAGCCAAGGTTGAGAGCAAGAAGGGCTACATGGAGATCCAGGCCGAATTCGACCGCCTGAAACCACCCATGCAGCTTGGCACTGAGTATCTCACCTACGTTCTGTGGTCCATCTCGCCGGATGGGCGCTCAAGCAACCTCGGCGAACTTGTTCTCGACAACGCAGGCCGGGCCAAGCTTAACGTTACGTCGGAGCTACAGGTGTTCGGGCTCATCGTCACGGCTGAACCGTATTTCGCCGTGCGTGTGCCGAGTGATCTAGTCGTCGTGGAGAACAAGATCCGAGACGGGACCAAAGGCCGTATCACGACCACCGACACAAAATACGAGTTGTTCGACCGGGGCCAATACGAACAGTTGGCCAACCCCCTTTCGCTTACCGTTGATCTGAAGAAGATACCGCTTGACGTCTACCAGGCTCGCAACGCCCTGGTCATCGCAAAGTCAAGCGGCGCCCAGGAGTATGCCTCCGACATCCTTGGGAAAGCGATAGCAAGCATGGAGATAGCGGATCGCAATCTCAACCGCAGGTCGATGCGGAAAACTGTTATCCAACACGCACGGCAGGCCACTCAGTTCGCGGAAGACGCCCGCGAACTGAGTATGAAACGAAAGGAGGCGGAGGCGTTGGAGACGGAACGCCGCGAGGCAGCCGCGCGCGAGACGGCCGCGCGGATACAGTCAGCAGAGGCTGAGCAGCGGCGCATAGTCGAGGAAGCAGCGCGCGCCAAAGCCGAGGCGGCGAAGGCCGTAGCCGAGGCAGCTAGGGCCACAGCCGAGGTCGCCAGGGCCTCAGCCGAAGCCGCGAAAGCGGAAGCCGACCGCAACCGGCTACGGGCCGAAGTGGCCGCGGCGAAAGCAGCCACCGAACGAGCTCAGGCGGTTGCGCAACGGGCCCAAGCGGAACTGCAGCGGGAAGCCGCCCGGCGAGTCGCGGAGGATGCCAAGCAGCAGACACAGGCAGCCGAGCGGGCGCGAATAGAGGCGGAGCGAGAAAAAGCGGAATTGCGTGCCAGACTGTTGCGGCAGTTTAACCTTGTGCTCGATACGAGAGACTCCGAACGCGGCTTGGTGGTCAATATGTCAGACGTCTTGTTCGACACGGGCCAGTACGCCCTGCGTCCGACCGCCCGAGAGAAGCTCGCCCGCCTGTCCGGCATCGTCCTGGCCTACCCCGGGCTACGCCTGCAGGCGGAAGGGCACACCGACACCACCGGCACTGAGGACTTAAACCAGCGGCTTTCGGAGCGGCGTGCCGAGGCCGTCCGCGAATACATTGCGAGTCAAGGCGTACCCGAAGAGGCAATCACGTCGACGGGCTTGGGGTTTTCCGTTCCGGTGGCCTCGAATGACACGCGAGAAGGACGCCAGCAAAACCGGCGTGTTGAGATTATCGTTTCCGGCGAAGTGATTGGCACTGCATTGGCCGGTGCCGCGGCACCCTAGCACGTCAACAGTGCGCTGTGCGCTTTGAGGAAAGGGAAGTTCGACCAAGAAGTCCGTGAGCCAAGCTGTTAGGGTTCCACTACCCTGTATCGGCAAGATCTTCGGATACAGGCTTTTCTGCATGAGCCGAACGTCGTGAGTGGTGAACTGCCAATCGACCTTGGCCTGCCGGTTGTTTCGATCCTGATCCCACGGTTGCGCTGCGAGCGGCCGCACGGACCGAGGCGAAGCCGTGAAGGGCGGTAGGGGAGCACAGGCGGGAGAGCTCGTCCTCGCACTGCAATCGGGAGCGGTAGCGGCCGAGGACAGCTGTAAAACTGAGGCTCGTTTCGTACTGGACATTGTTCCTGGGCATGCGGGCACGACCTGGGCGTTTGGATTTGCGCTGGTGTGATTCTTGTCATCGCATCGACTTCGTGATGTATCAAGCACTTAGCACAATCAATGCGAATACTTGACGGTGATCGGGAGCGGGCCCAGGCACTACCTGGCTACCGACCGGGACCGCAATCGTAGCTGGCCGGCCGCGGCACTCTGGTGGGGAAATCCCCTGGCCTCGATGCGGAACTCGCCTTGGCGCGAACACCACTGCTTTAAATGTAAAGTTTTCTTGACCCTCTCAGGGTGGCAGGGTTACAATAGACGAAATGAGGAGGTTCCTGTGTCAATTCGCATAGTCCTTGCCGCTTCGGCAATCGCAGTTCTTTGGGTTTCAGCACCGCTGGCCCGTGCAGACGAGGCATCGAAGGAAAAAGTCCTCTCTGAGCTGATCGAAGTCATGCAGTACGGCAAGATGGCCGATCAAATGAGCGATTTGACTGGCAATCAAATAATCAGCCAATTGAAGACCAGGCATCCGGATTTGGAGGCCGAAACGGAATCCAAGCTTCGCGAAATGGCGCGGAACTACATGTCTGACCTCATGGCCGAGATGAATCCCATGGTGTCTGGAATCCTGTCAAAGCACTTCACCGAAGAAGAGCTTGGCGAGATGCTTGCCTATCAGAAATCAGCTGTCGGGCAGAAATCCCTTGAAAAAATGCCGCTGATCATGCAGGAAATTATGACTTGGAGCCAACAGAAAGTAATGACATCGATCCCCGGGATGACGGCAAGGATGGAGGAACTGATAGAGGAAATGAAGGCCAAATCCGGCCAATGAGTGGACGCTCCCGAGCCGCGCTCGGCCGACTCGCCGTCAACTGGCGCAGACGCATTGGGCCCCCGCTTGGCATCAGAGTGGCGCGGATCCGGCTCCGCCCGCTCCAAGGTGCTTCATCGAGACCGCTGTGTCGAGCTAGGCCGCGACGGAGGAGATTCGGTCGCGCCAGGTAGAAACGCTGCCAACTGCCTCGGCTTGTTCGAATCGGTGCCTCAGAGCTTGCTGGAGGCTGTGTCCACACGGTCCCGAGCCCGGTCGCGGTGTACCCTGAATCGGGACCTGCCAAGATGAAACCGTTTCCGTGTCTGCTCGCGTTGCTCGGCACCTGCGCCATCGCACAGGACCTGAGCGTCGAAGAATGGGACCCGCGCTCGACACTGGTGGTCGACCAGCACGAAGTCCCGCGCGCCAAATTCCCCGTAATTGATGTCCACAGCCACCACCGGGGCTCGACCAGCCAGGAACGCCTGGATGCCATCGTCGGCGAGATGGACGAGCTGAATCTCGCTGTCCTCGTCAACCTCAGCGGCGGCTACGGGCAACGGCTCCGCGCTACGGTTCAGAACTTCCGACAGCGGCATCCGGGCCGGTTCGCGGTGTTCGCCAATCCCAATTTCAATGGCATCGGGACTGCCGCCTGGCCCGAGCGAGCGGCCCGCCAGTTGGAGGAAGACGTGGAGGCAGGGGCTCAGGGACTCAAGATCTTCAAGAGCTTCGGAATGAGTGTCCGCGATCCGCAGGGCGGGCGCGTGCCCGTCGACGATCCGGCAATGGACCCTCTGTTCCAGACCTGCGCCCGCTTGAAGATTCCCGTTCTGATCCATGTCGCGGACCCTGCCGAGTTCTGGGCACCTCGGGATTCCCGCAACGAGAGGTGGCTCGAACTCAAGCTCCGATCCCGAAGGAAACAAGAAGCGCCGCCAAGCTTCGAGGATCTGATCGCAGAGCGGGACCGGATGCTGAAACGGCATCCGGATGTGAACTTCATCCTGGCCCACATGGGCTGGCAGGGCAACGATCTGCGCAAGCTCGGGGCGCTGCTGGACGAGCATCCGAACGTCCACGTCGATATCGCGGCGGTGCTTTACGAGTTGGGTCGAGTCCCGTTCAGCGGGCCGGAGTTCCTCAACCGCTACAAGGAGCGCATTCTGTTCGGGAAGGACTCCTACGTGCCCAGCGAGTTCCCGAACTACTGGCGCGTGCTCGAGACCCGCGACGAGTATTTCAAATACTACCGGCGCTACCATGCCCACTGGCAGCTCTACGGTCTGGGCCTGCCCGATGACACCCTGAAGCACATCTACTGGAAGAACGCCCTGCGGCTGATTCCCGGCATCGACGCCTCCTTGTTCGAATGACGCGCGACCCGCGTCATGCAGTCGAGTGCTGGATCGAGTCCACCGGCCCGGCGCCGACCGAGGCACGGCCGGTTCACCGGGCGGACGCATCCATGACGGGCTGCTTGCCGGCCCCCTCGGCACCGAGACCCGTCGTGCCGAGACAGACCCTGACCGATCCGCTCCTTTCGAGCAGTGTTCGGCTGGGATTCAGGTCAAATCGACCTAACGGCCTTCGCTGGACGGAGGCACGAGTCCGTTAGCGCGCATGTGGACTGCCATCTGCGCGTACTCGTGCTCGATGTGGATCGTGTTGCCGTAGAGTGTTCCAAGCCGCGACCGACTGCGACGCCGGCCTTCGACCATCTCGGAGACCTTGGCGTCGGTGAGCGAACGGTAGGCACTGTCGCACTCTGCCCCGGCGGCCTCAAGGGCGGCAACCAAGTCCGCCTTGGAAGAAGAGCCATTGACACCGGCCCGCTTCCTCTGGCCCATATAGCCGGAGCAGGCCCCCATCGCCGAATTCGCGGTGTGAGCCACCAAGTCCCCGAAGCTCTGGCTCTCGGGAGCGGGCTTGTAGCTGTAGTGCTCCTCGGGCATCTTGTTGGCGGCGGCAACGACCAGGTTCTTCGTGCGGTTCCATGCCTGCCGGGCCTCGGTGCTCAGCGGGTTCTCTTGCGCCAGCAGCGGGCACGTGAGCCCGGCACCGAGCATCAACATCAATAAGGTTTTCATTCTTAGTCCCTCCAACTTGCGCGATTTGAAAACTGACTCGAGTCGAGCGGCCTGTCTGGCCTTGCGCGCACGGCCAGTGTAGCGTGGAAACCGGTCCTCATCAACTCGAATCCTCAGGTCCACGGCCGGTTAAATCACTGGAATGGCCCTTGCTGCCAGCCGGCCAGGTTTCCCATTCCGGCCCGGACGGCAGGGGCCCGGTCCGCCACCAGAAGCTCGGCCCGCGGTCCCGCCGTGCCCCGTGCATTGGGAGCCGCAGCGGCAGAGAAGCTGGGAATGTGCGGCAAAGCCCGGGCGAAATCGTTTGCCGATGGCACCCTGTGTCTCCTAACCTAAACCTCAATGGCCCTTGTCTCCTAACCTAAACCTCAAGGTTGGAGGGTTCCGCAATGTTGAGCCGCCGTGAACTCCTAGCGCTGCTGGCTGCCCAGGCATTGGCACAGGGGGCTCCGCCGTTTCCGGCTGGGGCCGAGCCAACCAGCCACGGAAACATCAATGCCGGAGAAGGACCCGTATGGCACCCTCGCGGCATGCTGTACTTCTCCGGCCGCAATCGCATCACGCAGCGTGACGTGGCAGGCAACGTCGAGGTCTATCGCGAGAATGCGGGTTCCAACGGCCTGCTGATCGACCGCCAGGGTCGGTTGACAGTCTGCGAAGCCCGCAACCGTCGCGTGACACGGACGGAACCCGATAGCGGGACGACCGTTCTGGCAGACGGGTTCGAGGGGATGCAGTTCAATTCCCCCAACGACCTGACGATCGATTCGCAGGGTCGCATCTATTTCAGCGATCCGCGCTACGGCTCGCGCAGCGGCATGGAGATACGTGACTCGGCGGGCCGCCTCGTGGAAGGGGTGTATCGAATCGACAGTCCTGGCCAGGTCGCCCGGGTCATCACCCACGAGGTCGACCGTCCGAACGGGCTGCTGGTCTCGCCAGGGGACGAATACCTGTATGTCGCCGACAACAACAATGACACCGTAGGAGCGGCGCGGAAGCTGTGGCGATTTCCCCTGCACGACGACGGTTCGATCGACCCTGCCGGCCGAGCACTGGTCTTCGACTGGCTGGACGGTCGCGGTCCGGACGGCCTCGAAATGGACCTCGATGGCAGGCTGTTCGTGGCAGCGGGCCGGAACCGCGCCAATCCCCCGTACGAATCAGCAGATCGATTCAAGGGCGGCGTGTACGTCCTCTCAACGACGGGCGAACTGCTTGACTACGTCGCCATCCCCGTGGATGAAGTCACCAATTGCGCGTTCGGCGGCTCCGACTGGAGGACGCTCTTCATTACCGCAGGCGGCGAGCTGTGGAGCATGCCAACGACTTCCCCCGGCTGGGTCCCCTTCCCTCGCGACCAACCGAACTAGGGTTTGGTTTCATTCCTGGAGGCAGGGCACAGGGGCTGGATCGGAGCGTCACAGTGGCCTGTCTCGTGCTGCCGACCTCTTGGCACCTTCGGGCTGGGCCAACGCAAACATCCAGCGCAACGGAAGCTGCCGTATCCACTCGGAGCAACCGCCGAAGCGCCGAACGAATCCCTGAGCCACCACGCACACCAGACTATCCCGGGGCGGATCGGTTGGGAAGGTGGGGCAATCCGACTCGGGGCGGCGGCCTTGTAACCGCGCTGCGCCCGGTCCGGATGTGAAGAGGCTAAGCCTCGAACCGCTCCATCGATGACCGTTCGGTTGCGTAGAGTCCGTCCGCCGTGCACGCTCAGCATTCAGGCTGGACCGGCCCCGCCGATTTTACGTTAGGCAACGCCGGCCGGTGGAATAGGGGGGGACCGGCGCGGCGTTCTGGCAGACCAGGCCAGCCACCCGCTCGGCGGTGCCGAGGTAGGTTTGACCGACCATGCGGGGCTTGCTGGTGACGATGCAATGGATCGGGCTGGTTGCCCTTTCTTGGCGACGGTGGACAGCATACAGGCTAATCCAATCGGGATAGGGGGAAGCCTCACGGCTCCACCCCTCCCACACCACCGTACATACGGGTCCGTATACGGCGGTTCGAACGGTGATGCTACTTCCGGATCTGGAGTCGCGGCAGGCCGAGCGAGGCGAAGTAGGCGTTAGGCAGTGCATAAGAAAGAGCGGGGCTTGCGGCCAAGCGCCAAGGGCCGTGGGCGCTGCCAGCAGTTCGAGCCGCCAGCCCTACACGCACATCCCTGCGACGCAGTTCCACGTATCTCCGCCTCCCACGTTTCCACTGTTTCCAGATCGCCGACCGCAACCTTCGCCGGGTCCACCCCTCTAAGCTTGCCAGCACGTATGGCGTTTCGCACTTCCCGAAATAGCCGAGCCATCCCCGCCAATAGCGGGCTATGTCCTCGACCATCCGTTCGTGGCTCACGCCCCGAGTCCGTCGCGTCAGCTCGCGCACCCGCCGCCGAAACCGCTGCACCGCTTGCGGTGCAATCCGCCGCTTCGGTTGTGGGTCCGATGACAGGCTGAAGCCCAGGAACTTCCGCTCCCATGGCCGCGCCACCGCGCTCTTGCTCTGATTCACCCGCAAGCGGAGCGTCCCGGTGATGAAACGCGTCACGCTTTCCATCACGCGTTCCCCGGCCCGGCGACTGCCCACATAAATGTTGCAGTCGTCCGCGTACCGTGCGAACCGCAGCCCGCGTCGCTCCAGCTCCCGGTCCAGCTCGTCGAGCACGATGTTCGACAGCATGGGTGAGAGCGGACCCCCTTGCGGGGTCCCCTCATCCACCGGGCTCACCAGCCCGTCCTCCATCACACCGGCCGTCAGGAATGCCCGGACCAGCTTCAGCATCCGCTTGTCACCGATCCGTCGGGCCATCCGGGCCATCAAACGGTCGTGGTTCACTCGATCGAAGAATTTCTCCAAATCAAGATCTATCACCCATCGCCGACCCGCAGCCATTTGCCGCTGGGCCGCCTCGACCGCCTGATGCGCCGAACGCCTCGGGCGAAACCCGTAGCTGTGTTCGGAGAACGTCCGGTCCCAGTGCTCCTGCAGGACCTGGGCCACCAACTGCTGGACGAATCGATCCAGCACCGTCGGTATGCCCAGCTTGCGCCTGCCTCCGCCCGGCTTCGGGATGTACACCCGTCTCACCGGCTGCGGTCGGTAGGTCCCGCTCAGCAGCTGTTCCCGGATGGCCGGCCAGTGCTCGCGCAGGTGCCCGGGCAGATCGTCGACGGTCATCCCGTCCACCCCCGGACTCCCCCGGTTTCCCCGGACTCGTGCCAGCGCCCGCTTGCAGTTGCTCCGCTCGCAGGCTCGCTCCATCCACTGTTCGTCTCTAGCCGGGCTTTCGTCCCGACGCCTCGCCGCGCTCGATTCGGTCCCTTCCCCGGCCACTTCCGGGGCTTCACCCCTTCCATCGACCGGGAAGGCCAGCACTAGCTGGATGTTCTGCCGCTTTCCGCTCACGAGAAACGCCGTCCTACTTGCCTCTCCGTTCGTTCAGGCCTTCGGCCCTTGCGGGCCTACTATGCCGTCTGCTGACTTCTGCCGTCCGGTCAGGTCGGATTACTCCTCCCTCAGTCCGGAATCCCGGACGGACGGCAGACCTCCCGAGGTAAGTTCGACAGCCTTCAGCGCACAACCGCCGGATTTACAACCAGCGCCCTTGATGGAACTGGACTTCGTCGTCATCGGCCGACTCGTCCGACGCTGTATGCCTCGTATCCGGTTCTTGTCCATCGGCTCGCGCCTTTGTTCCACGCTTCCTTCAGACCCCGCCTCGCGACGACGCCCTTGCGCTTCGCTAGGACTTCACCTCCATCAGGTTGTCCAAGGGACTTCCACCCTCAAGCTGCCGAACATGCTCGGCACACCGAAAACGGCTTGTCTGCAAGCCCTAAGCGCAATCGCACCAAGGGCTTACCTGCTGCAGTGGGCCTTCCGGGGCCCACAACTCTGTAATGTCCCGCTAGTGGCCGCCTATAATGTCGCGCACCCGAGTTGCAATCAGTTCGGTACCGCGTATCGTGCTATCCTCGGACTGCGACAGGATTGGCGGTCGGACAAAGTCCGATGGCAATATATGAGATACCTGTCGCAGGAAAGTGAGGTAATTCCTTCGTGCCAAATGCAAAATACGCGCTGTTGATCGCCTGCGCGATCATGGCGTTCGTCCCGGTAGATGCGGGAGCGCAGTCACAGGCGACTCTCGTGGGCACCGTTATGGACCCAACGGGTGCGGCCGTTCCGGGGGCGGAAGTCACCGTGTCAAACCTGGACACGGGTTTGGAACGCGTCGTCGAGACCAACGAGGTGGGCAATTTTAGGGTGTTCCCCCTGAATCCCGGTGATTATACCGTCATGGCCGCCACTTCAGGCTTCAAGACGCAGATTCGCGACGGCATCGTGCTGCAGGTGTCGGATGTGGTGGAAATGGACTTTGTCATGGAACTGGGTGAAGTTACGGAAACCATCGAGGTCACCGGGGCCGCGCCGATCATGCAGACGCAGGAGGCGTCTGTCGGTGACGTGGTCAACACGCGGCAACTCGAGAGGCTTCCCGTCAATCAGCGCAATTTCACGCGCTTGATTCTGTTGATGCCAGGAACGAGTTCGCGCAAGCGCAGCCAGTCTCGCGGAACTCGCGAATCCGGCACTCAGTTGTATTCGGTCAACGGCAGTCGGCCACAGGACAACAACTACATCCTCGACAACATCGACTCGAACATGCAAATGATGAACTCGCCCGGCATCTCGCCACCAATGGATGCAATCCAGGAGTTCAAGATCGCCACGAACACTGGTTCCGAGTTCGCCCGCTCCGCGGGTGCGAACGTGAACATGGTCATCAAGTCCGGCTCCAGGGAAGTGCACGGCACTGTCTACGAGTACTTCCGCAACGCCGAGCTGGACGCCAATGAGTTCTTCTTCAACAGAAACAGAACTGCCACTTCGCCAACAAAAGTACCCTTCAATTTGAATCAGTACGGCGCCTCTGTCGGGGGGCCGATTCCCGGCCTCTCGGATAATATGTTCTGGTTCGTTTCGTGGGAAGGCTTCCGCCGTCGCAGAGGCAGCACGCAGACGTTTTCCACGCCGCCTGCGGACTTCCGCTCCGGCGACTTCTCCCGCGTGGCATCGGGCGTGTCGCGCCCGGTGGCGGGAGCGATCATCGATCCTCTGACCGGGAATCCCTTCCCGGACGCCGAGATCCCGCTGTCCCGCCAGAACCCGTCGATCCCGACCGCCATCCAATTGACGCACCCGTCCGGGCCGAACCGGCCGGGCGACACGAATAACTTCATCGGAAACCAAAGTCAGGCGAACGATCGCGACCAACTGCACTGGAGGTGGGACTACAACCTGAGTTCCAAGGACACTGTGTACTTCCGGTTCAGCAACCAGAACGCCGACCTGGTCGCTCCCAACTCCAATCCGAATTTCAGCGCGGATCGCGAATTCGACGTCTTCAACTATGGCGGCACTTGGAATCACATTTTCGGACCGACGACCGTCTTGCAGCTGACCTTCGGGACGAATCAGCCAAACAATCCCGGCATCGGCAGGCATCTGGGCGGACTCACTCGCCCCGACTTCATCGACCAGACTGGCTTGGAGATGTACCAGCGGGACGTCTTCGGCGACCCCTTGGTCAGCATGGGCTTCGGCTCGTACAACGCCGGAGGCGGAGCCGGAGGGACCGTGACGGGGGACGAGGTCTACCAAGGATCCGGAAACCTGTCCATGGTGTTTGGCCGACACAGTCTCAAGTTCGGCGGCCAGTACCACCGGAGGCGCTTCTACACGAACACGTCGAATCCCATGAACGGCAACGGATCATTCAACGGACAGCTGAGCGGATTCCCCATGGCCGACGCCCTGTTGGGATACCCATCCGAGATCCGCCGCGGCCAGGGGAACACCCTGACCAACGGCATCGGGCATTTCCTGATCGGTTTCGTCCAGGATGACTGGAGGATTTCCCAGAAGCTCACGGTCAACCTTGGAATGATGTACCAGTTCGGAAGCCGTCCATACGACACGACAGATCGTCTCGGCAACCTTTGGGTGCGTCGGGACGAGACCACCGGGGAGTACTTCGGCACGCTGCTTTGGGCCGAGAAGAACCCGCAGCCGGCGCCTGCGGGTGGCCGTGTCCCGACCGATGCCGAATTCGTCACCGGTCTGGATCCCAATATGGCGGGCTGGGGGCGGGCCTTGGTCGGTTCCGACTACAACGATGTTGCCCCGCGCCTAGGCGTGGCCTATCAGATGAATGACAAGACCGTCATTCGCACAGGCTTCGGCATCTTCTACAACTCCACTTTCGTCCAGGAACTGCAGGACCTCCGCAAATTCTGGCCATTCACTGTTCAGCAGGTGTTCAGTCCCAACCGCGGAGGCATCGACCTGAGCATCACCGACCAGGGCCCGCCCTTCTCTTCCACGGCCGCTATCGGCGGATGGCCGCAGCAGCCGACGAACCGCTCTCCGTACTCGATGCAGTGGAACTTCTTCATCCAGCGGCAAGTGATGGACGACATGACGCTGGACGTGGGGTACGTGGGCTCCGGAACCCGGAAGCAGATTGGCTATTCCCCGTTCAACAATGCATTGAGCCCGGGACCTGGCGCAGTGCAGCCGAGGCGACTAATACCTTCGTTCGGGGATCTCGACGGCGGTTCCAACCAGTACAACGGGTCGTACAACGGCTTGCAGGTGAAGGTGCAGAAACGCTTCTCGGACGGACTGCAGTTCAACCTGAACTACACGTGGCAGAAAGCGCTTGACGGCCAGTCCTCCCTGGCCGAAGTCAAGGTACAGGACCCGTTCAACCGTCATTTGGACTACTCCCGGTCCAGTTGGGACACCCGCCAGGTGTTTAACTTCTCCTACGTCTACGAATTGCCGTTCGGCAAGGGTCGGAGGTTTGGCGGCAGCATGAGCAGCGCGGCCGATGCGATCGTTGGCGGCTGGGCGGTCGAGGGCATCACGCGTCTGGAAACCGGTCCCCCGCTCAATATCCAGCTCGGCCAGGACATTGCCAACACGGGTCGCTCGCGACAGCGACCGAATCTTGTGGGCAATCCAAACAACGGGCCCAAGACGCCAGATGCGTGGATCAATGCCAACGCCTTCGAAGTGCCGGCCGAGTACACGTTCGGCACAGCAGGGGCCTACATCACAGATGCGGACGGGATTGTTTCGTTCGATGTCACATTGGCGAAGTCGTTCCGGTTGACAGAGAGCCAGAGAGTGGAAATGCGCGTGGAGTTCTTCAACCTACCGAATCACGTGAACTTCAACCTTCCCCAGGAGAGGATGAATCGGGGCAACTTCAACAAGATCACGAGTCAGAGCACCAACCCTCGCCAGATCCAATTGGCGTTGCGTTACGCATTCTGATCTAACTTGGCCAGGGGACCATTCAAGGTCCCGCACAAACATCAAGGCCCGCCGGGATCCCGGCGGGCCTTTTCTGATGCAGGCTGCCACGGGGGCAAGCGGCCGCCCTCAACTCCCAAGCAAGCGCTCCTAGACCGCAATGGGTCGAGATCGGGCGGGTGATCGCAGAGCGAGTGAATCACCTCGCGCAGAGCCCATCGCTCCTAGAGCCGATTACGAAGCGGAACCGATTGATGCAGAAGCACTTCGTGACGCAGGCTCGCCTCGGCACCCGGCCTAGTGCAAGAGTCGCAGTCGGCCTATCCCGGTCGCGTTTCCTCTGGAACTCTTTGCATTCCGCGGAGCTAGACGCTGTTCGGGTATGGCCTTACACTCTTGATATGGCCGTAACCCAGCAGTTCTCAATTTGGCCTTTTTCTATCTCGCGAGCCGCTGAGGGGCCGGCAGCAAGGGGCCAGTTTCTGGGGGCTTAACTTTGCGGACACCGCTTTCAAACATAAAATGTGCCCTCCGTTCCCAATTCCCGGGTGCTCGATGCCCTTCTGGACCGCTTCCAACAAGCCGCCTGCGCCCTGCCCGACCCCCGGACCGGCTCCAACAAGCGCTACGCCGTCTCCGATGCCGCTGCCTGCGCCCTCTCCACGTTCTTCTTCCAGTCCCCCTCCTTCCTCGACTTCCAGCGCCGCATGCACGAGGAGTCCGCCCGCTCCAACTGCCACTCGCTCTTCGGAGTCAGCAAGATTCCGAGTGACAATCAGATCAGGAATCTGCTGGACGCTCTCGACCCCTCCCTCTTCGCCGACCTGTTCCCCCTCTGCCTCGACACCGTCCGCGACCAAGGGGGCCTCGACCCCTTCCTGCGCCTCGACGGCCGCCTCCTCATCGCCCTCGACGGGATCCAGTTCCATGGCTCGGACTCCATCCATTGCGAGCAGTGCTCGACCCGCCATGTCGGCAAGCACAAAACCAAGCAGTTCTTCCACACCATGCTCTCGGCCACTGTCGTCGCCGACGGCCACAACCGCGTCCTCCCGCTCATGCCGCTGTTCGTCCAGCCCCAGCACGACCCCGCCGCCAACCGGCCCGACCTGACCGAAAACCAGCGCAAGCAGGATTGCGAGCGCAACGCTGCCAAGCGCTGGCTGCCCGCCCACATCCCCGCTCTGCGCCCCTACCGGCCGGTCCTGCTCGGCGACGATCTGTACTGCTGCCAGCCCCTCTGCAAACTCGTCGCCGACCTCGGCGCGGACTTCCTCTTCATCTGTAAGCCCAGCAGCCACAAGACGGTATACAAACAGCTCCCCAACCGCCGCATCTGGTCCACTGGCTGGATCCGCACCCGCAACCAGCGCCAGCAGGTCGAGTCCCATCGCTACCAGTGGAGAAACAACGTGCCGCTGCGCGCCGGCGACGACCCCCTGCAGGGCACCTGGATCGACTTCGAGATCTGCCGCAACGGCGCGCGCACCTACCACAATTCGTTCTTCACCAGCCTCAAGGTCACCGCTGACAACGTGGCCGCGATCGCCCGGGCGGGCCGCGCCAGATGGAAAATCGAGAACGAGCAGTTCAACTGCTTGGCGCGGCAGGGCTACAACCTCAAGCACAACTGCGGGCACGGCCGCCAGGGCCTGGCCAATCTGCTCGCCACGCTGAACCTGTTCGCCTTCGCGCTGCATGCGGTCCTGGACTGCGTCTCCGACCTGTGGCGGCAATGCCGGGCGCGCGTCGGCACCCGCCGCAAATTCTTCGCGACCCTGGGCTTCCTCACGGAGTGGTTCTGCTTCCGCAGTTGGACCGCCCTGTTCGAGACCGTGTTGAGGAAGCGCCCGCCACCGCCCGCTCCCGGGGCGGCCGCGTGCGCCCCCTCATAACGCAACCGGCCCGCCATCCTGCCAGCGACAGGCTCCTCTTCCAGTGGCCCTCAGTGGGGGGGCGTTGCGGCCAGTCCATGACCGCGTCATTGCCGCTGCCAGACGCCTCGACCCCCCGGATACCGAGTCAACAGCCGTCCGATCACCCCGCAACGGGTTCCAACGGCGCACACAAACGCTCGCAGATTCCACCCCACACGAGTCAGACCCCCATTCTGAGAATCGCTGGCCGTAACCGCCATCAAATCGACGTACTCATTGGACGTCGAGTCTGTGCGTGAACTGGAGGCGTTGGCGAGCAAGTGGAAGGTGCCGAAGTCCGAAGCGCTACGACGTGCCATCCGATTGGCAGCAGGGCAAGAGAACCTCGATGACAGCTCGAAACTTGCTGCACTCGGTCGGTTGCAGGCTTCGGTGCGCGATCGCAAGGTGGATTTACTGCGGTGGGCGCGCGATTCGCGTACCGAGCGTCACGCGGGCGCTCGGCGGCTGCACGCCGAGCCCGAATGATTCACCTGGATACGAGCTTTTTGATCCGGGTGCTGGCCCCAGGGTCACAGGAAAATCGGAAGTTGCGGGCGTGGAATCGAGAGGGCGAAGCGCTCCCCATGAGTACGATTGCGTGGACGGAGTTCCAATGCGGTCCTCTGGACCGATCCGACATCGAGGCGACTGCGTGATCGCGGCGATCGCGATTGCTGGCGGTGCCCCGCTCTCGACCGCCAATGCAGGGGACTTCCGCCGCCTCCAGGGTTTCGGCTGACGCTGGCCTGAGAGGGCTTTCTGCAGGCGGCGAGGTTGCCGAGACTGCTCCCCCATTACCCGGGTCGAGGCATCGCGCTTAGTGCCGAAGCGCGCGAACTGGTGTGTCGTTGGTAGCCGAGGCTGGTCCCTGCTGTCAAGCTCATCCGTGAGTCGGGGACGTGGACCTCATGAATCACTCCCAGGTAGCTTCGCGCTTGGTCGGCGAATGTCGATAGCGAGACCATCGCGCCCCTCTGCGACAGATTCTCGTGTTGATGCTTGCTGGGGCGTTGCGTGACTACTTCGCGTGATGACGTGGGGATCCACGGAGGCCAATGCACTGGTCTGGACATCTCTCCCATATGGACCCAAGCAGGTGGTGGCAAGCCTAACCGCTGCAGTTCTAGAATTGGCCGAGATGCCGGACCGGGTCATCACTATCGATACCGCGGCAGCCGAGGGCATGCCAAGGACCGTCCAGAAGGAAACTGCAACCGCCGAGGAGTTGCTGAAAATAGTGAGCGTCACGTCGGACGACACGATCTTCGGTGAAGACAGACGATGCGAAGCTGCTGGCGCACATCTGGGCTGAACCTCTGACTGACAGCCTCCGGCTGCTGACCTTCGGCCAGCCGCCCGAATTTTCCCGGGACACGCAGTTCGGCGCGGCCCTCGACACCTGGCACGAGAGGGGCGCGTTCGATCGGCTTCCCGTCGAGCTGAGGGAGGCGCTCACGTCCTTCCCTTCGCTGCCGCCCCGGGTCGTGCCGCGGTCCATCGCTTCGCCAGGCAATCCGCGTGCTGGCACCAGTTAGGTCTCCTGCCCCCTCCGCTTGCCGATGCGGGCCAGGAAAACTTGCCGAGCGAGTTCCAGTTCGGGCAGCCGCATGAGGCGGCAAAGCGCGTACAGCACAGCCACGCCGGAGGGCACGGCGACGGCAAGCACCGCGAGCCGGCCGACAAACGTACCCGGTCCGATCCACGACTCGACTATCTGGGCGAGACCCCAGCAGCTAGCGCCCATGACGGCAGAGGCAAGCCCTATTTTTCCTCCGGCCGCCAGCAACCGCCTTCCTCCCGCGCCGTGGACCCGTGCCCTCATGAAGGCGAATAGAAGCACGAAGTTCAGAATCGCCACGAGCGATGTCGAGAGTGCAAGCGCCCAGTGGCCCAGACCGAGGGTGTCAATGAAGAACTTGTTCAGGCTGAAGTTCAGCACGACGGCCAGGACCGACACGTACACCGGGATTCGCACGTTGCCGAGGGCGTAGAACGCAGGAGCCAGCACCTTCGTCGAAGCGTATCCTACGAGTCCCAGGCAATAAGACGACAAGGCCAGGGCCGTCTGCTCGGTATCAAATGGCGTGAACGCCCCGCGCTCGTAGACCACGCCGATGAGGGGTCGGCTCAGAACGAAGAGCCCGATCGCCGACGGGATCGTCAGCAGGAACACCAAACCAAGGGATTTGGACAGCGTATCCCGGAAATCGTTGATCCTGCCCTCGCTGGCGTCTCGGGAAATCAGAGGCAGGGTTGCCGACGCGACGGCGACCCCGAACATGCCCAGGGGCAGCTGCATGAAGCGGAACGAGAACGCGAGCCATGACATCGGGCCGTTAATGGCATGCTCGGCCGAGCCCGCAATTTGGGAAGCGAACATGCTGTTGACCATCACGTTGACCTGCACGGCCGACGCCCCGATCGTGGCCGGGCCCATGAGGCGCAGCACTTGGCGGACGCCGGGATCAAAGATCCCCGCCATCGGACGGAAGCGAAGCCCTGTACGTCGAAGGGCGGGTATCTGGCAGATGTATTGCACGCCGCCGCCTAGCAGGGTACCGATGGCCATGCCGACGATCGGCTCGATGCCCAGTCCGGACCCGACAGCAAACCCGAGCAGGAGTCCGGCAACGACAGACGTGATGTTGAAAAAGCCGGAAGACAGGGCCGGAATACCGAACTTGCCGTGCGAATTGAGCACACCCATTGCCTTGGCGGCAAGCGCTATGAGCAGGAGGAACGGCATCATCACACGCGTCATCAGAACAGTGAGCTCGAGTTTTCCCTCGATCTCGGCGTACCCACTGAACATGAAATTCACCAACGTCAGCGCGAACACTGATCCTAGAACGCAGATCGCGATCAAGACTGGCACGAGCAGGGTCGTGAGACGATTGGAAAGCGCGTAGGCCTCTTCCCTGCCTTTGGCCGAGAGCGTCTGGGAGTAGGTGGTTACGAACGCAGCCGACAGCGCACCTTCCGCGAGGAGATCACGCAACAGGTTCGGGATGCGGTACGCGGCGACGAACGCGTCTTGTTGCATGCCAGCGCCGAACAGTCCGGCGAAGACCATCTCTCGGATCAGCCCGGTGACCCTACTGAAAGCGACCGCCAAGCCCGCAACGCTCGCCTTGCGCACTACCTGGGCGTGGGCGGAATCCGCGTCGGGCACAGTACCTGGATGGCGAACTCAGACGGCCCCTCTTGACGGTCATTCAGGGGAAACGTTCGTCCGGCTATTGGGTAGCTTATCACCCTCCCGGGCGGTTGGTTCCCGCATCTAGATCTGGGCCAGGACGAAGCTCCAGATGTCCGCCTGTTCGTCGACAACCTTGTGCAGAGGCTTGCCGCGTCCATGGCCCGCCGACTGCTCGTATCACGGGCGGATCGGCTCGCCGCTTGCAACCGGGCGACCATCTTGCGGGCATGCATTGGGGCGACTCGGGAATCGGAATCCGCCGTGTAGATCAGGGTGGCGGGATGATCGGTGCGGTCTTCGACACGGCGATATGGCGAATAGACACGGAGCCGCGGGAAATCCTCGGCCCGCTCGGCAATGCCGTACTCGGGCACCCAGAGATTCGCCATGCGGAACTTGTCGTGTCGCAGCATGTCCAGCAGCGGAACGCCCGAAACGGCTGCCCGCTTCGATCAACGGGAATATCCAGGTCGAATAGCTCGGAGTCAGGGCGATGTTGAACCCGCCACACCCGTAGGGCAGTCCCGGAACGCTCCCGTCGGCCGGCGGGCCGTGCTTGGCGATGAGGTACATCGGAGTCCGTGTGCCGTCCGTGTTGGCGAGGCGTGCTCTCGTCAGTGGCGAGACTCCGCAGTGCCTGTGGCATACTCAGGGTTCAAGTGGCGCCGACTCTTGTCATGCGCATTCAGCTGCTGCTGCTCTGCCTGTCGGCCCTGGCTCCCTGCTCGCTCCTGGCGCAAGGAGTCGCGAGCCCGAACGCCCAGCCCGTCAAGGCCCTGGAGGCCTCGGGACTCCCCTGGGAAGCGGAATTCGTCGACACCGCCCGAGAGGCCGGCCTCGATCTTGAATTCACGTACGGCGGACGGGACACGAAGAGCTACATCATCGAGTCCAACGGCTCGGGTGTCGCATTCCTCGACTATGACGGCGACTCCCGGCTCGACGTGTTCCTGGTCAATGGATCGACGCTTGAAGGATTCCCCGAGGGAGACGCGCCGACCAACCGCCTGTTTCGCAATGTCGGGGGCGGCAGATTCGAGGACGAGACCGGAAGCAGCGGCCTAGGGCGGTCCGGATGGGGCAGCGCGGTCTGCGGCGGCGACTACGACAACGACGGCAGCCTGGACCTGTTCGTGGCGTACTGGGGCGCGGACTCCCTGTATCGAAACAGCGGCGACGGCAGCTTCACCGATTCCGCAGCCATGGCCGGGGTCGCGGGGGATGCGAAGCAGTGGAGTTCCGGTTGCACGTTCGTCGATTACGACCGGGACGGACTGCTCGACCTGCTCGTCACGCAGTACCAGCAGTTCGATCCGGAGACGGCTCCGCCCCCGGGCAAGACATCCAATTGCGAGTGGAAGGGCATGCCTGTCTACTGCGGCCCGCGAGGTCTCCCGTTTGGCGGGGTGACGCTGTACCGCAATCTCGGCGACGGCACGTTCGAGGACGTGAGCGAGAAGGCGGGCGTGCGCGACGTGCGCGACTACTACGCGTTCACGGCAGCAGCGGCGGACTTCGACGGGGACGGCTGGCAGGACATCTACATCGCTTGCGACTCCACGCCCAGCATCCTGTTCGTGAACAACGGCGACGGGACGTTCACCGACTACGCGACGGAGACAGGCGTCGCTTTCAACGAGCACGGCTTCGAGCAAGGCGGGATGGGCGTGGGGGTCGGCGATTTCGACGGGGACGGCTGGCTTGACCTGGTCAAGACGAACTTCGCGGACGACTACCCGAATTTGTATCACAACACCGACGGCGTGTTCTTCGAGGACATCTGCGTGCGCGCCGGGCTGGCTTCGAATCCCAAATACGTTGGCTGGGGCGTGGAATTCGTCGATCTTGACAACGATGGCTGGCAAGACATTTTCCAGGTGAACGGGCATGTGTACCCGGAACTGGAACGGCAGTCGAAGCTAGAGGAGACTTATGCGCAGTCGAATCTCGTGTACCGAAACCTAGCCGGCAAGCGTTTCGAGGACGTCACCGCCCTGTCCGGTGCCGGACTCCGTCAGACCAGGTCGAGCCGCGGGGCGGCATTCGGCGACTACGACGATGACGGCGATATCGATGTCGTGGTCATGAACATGGCGGAGCAGGTGTCGTTACTGCGGAACGACTTGCCCGCGGGCAGCAACTGGATTCGGCTGAGCCTGCGCGGCACTGGATCCAACAAGGCAGCGATCGGTTCCATTGTGACCATCGAGGCGGGCGGCACGCGGCAGACCCGCGCCGTGATGAGCCAGTCGAGCTACGTGTCTCACAGCGATTTGAGAGTCCACTTCGGACTCGAGGACTCGGACGCTGTCGACAGCATCAAGGTGCGCTGGCCCAGCGGCGAGAAAGAGGAATTCCCCGGCACGGCCGGAGGTACCACCTGGCTGCTGGTAGAGGGCTCGGGCGAAGTCGAGACTGTCCCGTGACCGGCAGGTGGATCCGATTCGTGTCGAGACGAGCCACATGGGCCTTGGTGGTCACGGTTTGTCTTTTCCGGCCGCCCGCAATCCAGAGTCACCAAGCCTCGGATCCTGCGGCCCTCACTGACCGGGGACTGGAACTGGCGCAGAGCGGCCAGACTGCGGCGGCGGCCGATCTTTGGCAACAGGCCCTCAAGCTTGCGCCAGACTACTTCCCCGCCCTTTTCAATCTCGCCTACTTCCGGTTTTCGTCGGGGCAGCTAGAAGCCGCCGAACCCCTGCTGCTGCGGGCAGTCGCGGCATCGCCGTCGGACTTCAACGCGCACTACCTCCTCGGTGTGACAAGCCAGAAGCTCGGCCGCGGCGGCGAGGCGTTGAAGGCGTGGCGGCGGGCGCTGGAAATTCGTCCCGATCAATTCCAGCTGATGCAGGTGATGGCTGTTGAGTACGGCAAGGGCAGATACCATCGCGAGGCGGCGGATATCGCCATGCGAGCGCTCCGGCTCAGGCCAGAGGTCGAGGATCTCTACTACCTGGCAATCCATGCCTGCAGGGAGGCGGGAGACTTGAGCGCCGGCCTCGAAATCGCGTCCCGGGCGGCGAATCGCTATCCGGACTCGTCGCGGAGCAATTTCGAGTATGCCTGGCACCTCCAGAAGGATGGGCGCTTCGACGAGGCACTCCCTTTCCTGCGCAAGGCCATCGAACTCGATCCCAAGTACGAGGAGCCGCACTTCTTCTACGGGGACTGGCTGCTCAAGCAAGGCCGCCACGAAGAGGCCCTCGATCCGCTCGGCATCGCCGTCACGTTGCGAACAGACTACATGCCGGCTCGGATCGCGATGGCCCGCGCCCTGATGGGCGTCAAGAAATGGACGGAGGCCGTCGATGCGCTCGAAGCGGCTGTGCGGATCGAGCCCCGGCACCCCCAGCCGCACTTGCTCCTGTCACAGGTCTACTTCCGCCTCCGGGATCGCGAAAAGGCGCGCGAGGCCAAGGAACTCTCGCTTCGGCTTCGACGGCAGAACCCGGCGTTTCTCGAGGCCGTTCAATCTCGTCCCTTCCCGGACTGAACATCCTGCGCGGAATTGGGCAGCAGCGCAGTGCAGCCCTCCACTGCCATCCGGTATCCCCGTGGCCACCCACCCCGAGGCAATCAAGTCAAGGCCGCGAAACTGGCGTTTCCGCCCCTTGACTGGGGCGACGCACTCAGGCACTATTGGCTCCGCTTGGTCACTGCGCTTCGATCGGGCCGCCCCCGGCGGACCGGCCGCCACGCTCGCCAAGACAGTCGCAGATACAGGACGCGCCCATGAAACTCATGCATCCTTCGCTGACCGGCACGCTCGCGCTGGCAGTCGCTCTCGGCTCCTGCGGGACCGCGCCGGAACTCGAATACAGGCAAATCTCTCTTCCAGATCTGCGAGACAAGATCGCCGGGGGCTGGGCGGGCCAGATGATCGGAGTCAGTTACGGCGCCCCGACCGAGTTCCGCCACCGGGAGACGATCATCCCCGAAGACAAGCTGCCTGAATGGAATCCGGACAAGGTCGCGAACTCGATCCGCCAGGACGACCTCTACGTGGACATGACCTTCGCTCAGGTACTTGACGACAAGGGGCTTGATGCAACCACCGAAGACTTCGGAATCATGTTCAGGGACTCCGAGTACCATCTCTGGCATGCGAACCTGGCCGCGCGCCGGGCCCTGAAACGCGGCGTTCCCGCGACGCTCAGCGGTACGCCCGAATACAACGCCCACGCCAACGATATCGATTTTCAGATCGAGGCGGACTTCGTGGGGCTGATGACGCCCGGGCTTCCGCAGGCCTCAAACGACCTTTGCTTCCGGGCCGGGCGTGTCATGAACCACGGTGACGGAATCTACGGCGGCATGTTCGTGAGTTGCATGTACGCCGCGGCTTTCTTCGAGAGCGATCCCCGGAAGCTGGTGCAGGCCGGTCTGGCCTGCCTTCCGCCCCAAAGCCCCTACGCGATGCTGATCTCGGACGTGATCGAGTGGTCTGATCAGCACCCCGAAGACTGGATCACGGCTTGGAACCTCGTCGAGGAGAAGTGGAACAAGCGCGAACCCTGCCCGGAAGGCGCGGCAAACGCTTTCAATATTGACGCCAAGCTGAACGGGGCCTATATCGCCTTGGGCATGCTCTACGGAGCAGGGGGTTTCGGCACGACAATGAGGATTTCCACGCGTTGCGGCCAGGACTCTGACTGCAACCCCGCCAGTGCTGTCGGCATCCTCGGCGTGGTGCTCGGACTGGAGGGCATTCCCGACGAGTACAAGAGCGGCATCGAAGAGATCGCCGACGAGAAGTTCAGCTACACGAACTACTCGTTTCGGACCATCGTGGACAGCACGGAGAAGCGCGCCATCGCGATGGCCGAACGACACGGGGGAAGAGTCGAAGCAGACCAGTTGATCGTCAAGACCCAGGAGGCGGTCCCCGCCAAGCTCGAGGTCTGGGACGACTATGGATCCCCGGTCGAGCGGATCCCCGTCACCGACGAGCGATGGTCCTGGAAGGGCGACTGGTCAGAGAGAAGCTCCAACTGGGGCCCTCGGCACACCGTCAAGACCAGCGGCACCAAGGGTGCCGAGGCAACGATCGCATTCGCGGGAACCGGTGCGATTATCTCGGGTTTCTACTTGCCGACGGGAGGCACGGCGGACATCTATCTCGACGGCGAGTTGGATCGCACAGTCGATGTCTATCCGGATGAGAACCGACCCAAGGGCTGGGAATCGGTCTGGCACGACTACCGCCTGGATGACGGCAATCACGCCCTGCGCCTTGTCGTGCGGGGTGAGCCCTACCCGGGCTCGGAGGGAAGCGACATTGCGCTCACTCATCTGGTGGTGTTTCGATAGCCGTTCCGTAACTGCGCGCAGCTCATGGGGTACGATGGCCGGACCGGAGCCGATGGCGGCGCCTCGAAAGTGAACAGCCATGGGAGAACATCCTGAGATCGTTGTGATTGGCAGCCTGAACGCCGACCTCGTTCAGAACGTCGACCGCCTGCCCAAGCCGGGCGAAACCATCGTAGGCGGCAGCCTCGAAACCTTCAGCGGAGGCAAGGGAGCCAACCAGGCATATGCCGCGGGCCGGATGGGAGCCAGCGTGTGCATGATCGGTCAGGTGGGCAGCGATGGCCTCGCCTCCCTCTTGCTTGAGAGCCTGCGAGCCGCTGGGGTCAGCACCGACCTGGTCGGCGAATCCAGCTTGCCGACCGGCGCGGCCATCATCCTCGTGCTGCCTGACGGGGAGAACGTGATCGTCATCGCGCCGGGGGCGAATGCCACTGTTACGCCTGAAGTTGCCACCGAGAGACTGGGCGTTCTCCGGGAAGGCGGCTACTTGCTGTCACAGTTGGAGATTCCCATCGAATCGGTCGAGAAGTCACTGGCAGTTGCCAGAGAGCGGGGAGCGACCACCATTCTCGATCCCGCCCCGGCCCGGCCGCTCCCTCCAGAGCTCCTGGCCAATGTCGACTTTCTGACGCCGAACGAAACCGAAACCGTGACCCTCTTGGGCGAGCCCGGCTTCGCGATGGACGACAATGCCGACATCGAACTCGCGGCCAGGAAGCTTCTCGCCCTCGGGCCAAGCACTGTCGTGCTCAAGCTGGGAGCCCGGGGCTGTATGATCGCCACCGAGCAGGACAGCTATCGAGTGTCTGGATTCAAGGTGACCGCGGTTGACACAACCGCCGCCGGGGATGTGTTCAACGCCGCCTTCGCCACAGCCTTGGCCGAGGGTCAGGCAGTCCCAGCCGCGGCGAGATTCGCAAACGCCGCGGCCGCCCTGTCCGTCACCTGCCCCGGCGCGCAGAATTCGGTCCCGTCACGGCGTGAGGTCAATCGGTTTCTGAGCGAGGCAGGTGCTTGAGTTCGAGGGCTGCAACTCCGGGAGGTTGAAATGTTTGTTGTAGAAAGCTTGGGACTGGCTATCGCCCTGTGCATAGCCACCATGATGGGCTGGGGCTCGTGGGCCAATACGCAGAAGCTGGCCGGCAAGGAGGATTGGCCCTTCGAACTCTACTACTGGGACTACGCGATAGGCGTGTTCCTGACCGGGATTGTGTTCGCCTTGACGCTGGGCAGCTTCGGGCCGGCCGGCATGGGCGCGATGACCAACCTCGGCCAGGCGGAGGGCGGGCCGATCACGGACGCGCTGCTCAGCGGAGCGCTGTTCAACCTCGCGAACATACTCCTGGTCGTGGCAATTGACGCCGCCGGGATGTCGCTGGCGTTCCCGGTCGGGGTCGGACTGGCGCTGGTGATCGGCACGGTGCGGAGCTACATCCAGACACCCCAGGGAGACCCGACGCTGCTCACCGCCGGTGTCATCCTGATCGTCGTCGCTATGGTCATGTCCGCTCTTGCGTACAGCAAGTTGCCGCCCGTAGCCGGTCGGCGCCTCGGGCGGGGCCTCCTCTTCGCCGTGATAGCGGGCTGCCTGATGGGATCGTTCTATCCCATGCTGGTCCGATCCATCTCACCGGACTTCCGCACGGCGGCAATCGAGTCCGGATACCTTACCCCCTACACGGCCCTGCTCTACTTCGGCATCGGCCTCTTGCTGAGCAACTTTGTCATCAATACGGTCTTCATGAAAGCGGGTGGCAAGACGTATTCGGGGTACTTCGGCGGAGGCCCGAGGCTCCATTCTCTGGGAGTCCTCGGAGGCCTGATATGGATGGTGGCTCTCGGCCTTAACGTCGTTGCGTCTGGAGTGGCCGGGCCGGCGATTTCCTATGCCTTGGGCCAAGGCGCTACTTTGATAGCAGCGGTCTGGGGCGTCCTTATCTGGAGAGAATTCAAGGGGGCGCCCAAGAGCGCCAACCCCTTCATTGTGTTGATGTTCCTGGGCTACACGTGCGGCCTGACTCTGATCGGAGTGGCCACCCTATGAGCATCGGAAGCAATGATGGGGCTGGCACGGGCAGGAACGATCCAAAGCACCCTCGCAAGCCCGTCGGCAAGGTGAGAGCGTTCCAGTTCTCGCAACGCACGAAGCAAAGAAAGGAACCGAATATGAAGCGAGTGATTCACTGGATGACCGTCGCGGCGCTAGCGCTGCTATCGCTGGCAATCGGCAACGGCCTGAAGGCAGAGGAACGTGAGATCAGCCACGACGAACTGGTGGACCGGCTGTCCGGGTTCTGGATCGGCCAGCTTCTGGGCAACTACATCGGCTTTCCGTTCGAAAACAAGTATGTCGAGGAGCCCATCCCGATCCTGGTGGACCGGGTCTATACCGCCGACTACGACGGGGACCCCGAGCTGATGATCAACGCGAGGGACCGGAGGGGGCACATTCCAATCCTGGCCAGCGCATTGCGGGGCGCTTTTAGCGACGACGATACCGATATCGAATTCATTACCTTGCACGCGGTAGAGAAATACGGTTTGGATATCACCTATCCCGAGATCACCCAGATGTGGAAAACCCACATCAACGACTTCATCTGGGTCGCGAACCGAGAAGCCCGCAACTTGATGGACAGAGGCCTTGTCGCACCCGACACCGGCCGCAAGGAGAACAACCGGCATTGGTTCCAAATCGATCCGCAGCTGGTCAACGAGATTTGGAGCGCCTTCTATCCCGGCATGACCAAGCACGCGGCGAAGCGTGCGCTGTGGGGAGCCCGCATCACCAACGACGACTGGGGCACGCACCCGACCATCGCCTACGGGGCAATGATCAGCGCGGCGTTCTTCGAGAAGGACGTGCGGAAGCTGGTCGAAATCGGCATCCAGGCCGTGCCCGACGAGGGACCCTTCGCCGAGGGCATTCGCGACGTCGTCAAATGGCATGCCGAACACGACAACTGGCGTGACACGCGCGAGAAGATCCACGCCAAGTACTACGCGTACAAGAAGGGATCGTACGAAGCGCCAGTGAGCGTGGTCTCCTCGCTGGTCAACGGGCTGACCGGGGTCATGGCCGTGCTATACGGCGAGGGCGACTACATGAAGACTGTGGGCATCGCCACCTCGGCTGGCTACGACTGCGACAACCAGGCAGCAACCACCGGCGGCCTGATCGGTGTTCTCAACGGCTTGAGCGGCATGGGCGAAGCTGCGGTCGAGCACACCTTGAGCCTCCCTGCATGGAGGAGGTGGGACAAACCCTTCAACAACCAGTACGTCAACATCTCGCGTGACGACGTGAAGTTGCGGACCCCGATCAGCGAAATCGTTGAGCGCATCGCCGCCGTTGCCAAAACCGCCATCCTTGAGAACGGCGGGCGCATGGAAATGCGCGATCGCGAAGTCGTCTACGTCATCAATTCCGATTTCTGAGTCGCGAGGGGCGAAATGGGGCCGAACCTCAGGCCCGAGGCACTTGCCGTAGGCGGTGATCGCAGCGTGGGGTGGGCCGCCGTGACAGGCATTCCCCGCGGAGGCTGGGGTCGATTGTTCTGGACGGAAAACCGGGCGGCTCGATCAAAGGCTCAGCTCTATGGACGGTGAGGGACAGGAGACATGAGCGGGGATCGACGAACCCAGGGACTGCCTTATCGAGTGCAAGCCGTCGTCATACCGTAGTGGGTCACGAGCGAGCACCTGCCGTGATCCTCCGGGCGATGCGGGTTTCCTCGTGGTCAAAGGCCGGTTGGTAGAGCGTGATCTCCTCGGCTGTCATGCCCGCTGCGAGGCATTGCGGCCGCCATTGCTCGTTGATGGCCGAGGTCATCCGGGACAGCTCTCGTGCCGCTGCGTCTGGTGCCATGCCGAAAATCAAACTCGCCTCAAGGGCGGCCTCGATGGAGGCTGCGTTGCCGCTGAGCTCGCTGATGCCTGTCTCCATTTGGCGCCGGCGGAATGGCTGCGGATTGATGTCGAAAGCCGGGCAGAGAACCCAGCGGCCTTCGCCGACATGGATCAGTCCGTGGTTCTTCAGGTGGTCGTCTGTATTCGAGACCAGAATCGAGAACAGGATGCGGCGATAGAGTTCGGCCATCTGCCGCCTCGGATCGAAGGCGTGAGCGCGCAAGCTGTCTGCAATGTCTGAATAGAAAGCGCCGGTGGCGGCTTCGGTTCCCAGGAACGACTGGGCGGAAAGGTAACTCAAGCGTTCCCCCCTGCGGCGGTCGAACCGCTTGATCAAAGCGACCGGCCGATTCGTGTCGTTGAGCTCCAGGCGCGCCGAGGCGGCATTGATGCCCGCCGCTCGAGCGAGCTTCAGTGTTGCGACTTCAGCTCGTTCGACCGGCATGGAGTCCTCGTCGGACGTGAACTTCGCGATGGACAAGTCGCCATTCTCGTCGCGAATGCTCGCCTTGGGCCTGGCGCCACCAAGGGAACCTGCGCTGCCCAAGAGCTGATTCCTGTCCGATGCGGTCATTGCCTCACCCTTACCGCCGGCGCTCGCCAGGCTCCTGAGTCTCGCGAGTTCATTCAGGCGGGGTACCGGAGGATACGAATGGGCAAGCGGCATTCCGTCTTCGTCGAGGTACCGTAGCGAACCCTGCCTGGTCAGGTCGTCCACAGCGAGCAGATAGTCGAGTTCCGTCAGAGCGCCGCCACGTGCTCTCCGGACGAGGCCGCGCCCCCAGGAATCTGGTGAGCCATCACTGACTGGCCCAGGGAGCGCGTTCCGGGGATTGACGCGTAACGCGGCCGTGTAGAACGGGGATTCACCAAGCGGCATCAAGGGCGCGATGGCGAATCCCTGGGGATTCTCGAGCCATTCGACGGCGTAACGGAACATGCTTGCCTGGCGCCTGCCGTCAGTCTCAAACACAATCTCGCCGACAGATTGGAGCCGTTCCCCACACGCGACTCGCACGCGCTTGGTTCTCTTGCTCATTCGTTCTCTTCCGGCGCGCCCTCGCGCGCAAAGACCAAGGCCTTAGGCCTACGAATGCGTTGCGGCAGGCTGCCGACATCGAGCATCAATCCGGTGTCATCGGTCGAGACGTCGATGATCGTCCCAAGGCGATGTAGTTCGCCGAGAGCTAGGAGCGCCATCGCCACGGCCCCGACGGCGACACCGGGATCCCCTTTCTCGAGCCGAACGAGCGTTCCTTGGGACACGCCCATGCGCACAGCGAAATCCGCCACTGGCAGGCGTCGCTTCTTACGCGCGATCCGAATGTCTCGACCGAGCTCTCGCAATGCACGCTGGACGGACGGTGGATAAAGCCGCTGCCTCATAATCATTAGTATATCGACAGCTATATTGCGATTACACATGATATTTAGATATTTAAATGTAGAAATCCGGTCTGCGCAGCCCTAGTCTGACCGGTCGCGTAGAATACGACGCAGAAGCGAGTACCTGACTCGAACCCGAAGCGCGCTCGAAGGCCAGCAAGTGCTAACCGACCCTCAAGTCTCCACCTGGAATCCCGAATCGTGTTTAGCGCGACAATGCAATCCGACTGAACGGGCGAAGACTGACAACTGCCCCCTCCGGGCGACTGTTGCAGGCAACTTCGGAATGCCCGGCGAGCTGCGTTCAGCCCGATAGTCGGTGCTCCCGGTCGAGTTCCGCCAAGCGCTCGATCGGCTCAGAGTACCCGGTCACATGGAAGATGTAGCGCGGCACATTCAGGCCAACGTGGCGAGCCATGAAGGGGTCGCCCCAAAAGCTGAGTAGGCATTGGGTGGCACCGGTAGCGAGGGTGTCAGCGAGAATGAACGACACGTCCTGCTCCAGACTGGTCCATTCGGGGCGGAGACGTTCTCGGTGCCATTGCACGCCACCACATTCGGCCAGACGTCGCGTTCCCACTGCGGGCGCTGTTGCTCGTCAAGGACAAATTTGATCGCGGCTACCGACAGATTCTCGATCGCGGGGCGCAACAACGCGTCGAAGAGCGGTTGCCTCTCGAACATCGAAAGGCAGACGTTAATCCAGACCAGCTCACCGGGTGCGTCCCGCGCGTACCGCTCCAGGCTGAACACCCGCCACGCCGTGACCGGGTCGAACGCCAGGCACTTCACCAGCGCGTCCGCCTCCCGCAACCGCGGGCCAGGAGACTACAGAGCCAGCACTCGCTTGAGCCCGGCATCGACTCGCGCCATCAGTCTGGGGGAGACCTGCCCGGCCTGGCGGGAAAGATAGTCTTCGTCAAGGGGCACGATTTGCGTGACGTTGGCGACGGAGTCCTTCGGAAGGCAGGTGCTCCTCGCTGGCAGCAGGACGTTCCCGGGCATGTCGACGAGCCGCGCGTTCGACCTGAGGACCACGCCGAAAATAGTTCTGAGCCTAGTCCTGTTGAAGGCATCGGCCTGAACGATGAGGATTGGGGCGAGGAAATCCGGGCTCGGAGCCACGTGGTTCTTCGAGGCTTGGCCACCACACATCGCGCCGCGAGACTACCATTCTCCGGGACCGACGCTTCGGGCCTGAGCTGTCCGCAACGCAGGACCGACGCCGGTCGACTCATCCGCGAGCACCTCGTTCAGCTTGGATGTGATTTCCTCGTCCCGGTGCTTGGCCATATACTCGGCGAGCGCCACGGCGCACAGTTCGCTTCGCGACATCCCCTGTCATTGCGCCAGATCGTTGGCCGACCTGAAGAGCTCGTCCGGCAGCGAGATGGCTGTTTTCATACCGTGATCGTACAAACGCTATACCTCCGCAGTCCGCCGCGAGGATGCAGGCAAAGGGGTCAGGCATACTTTGGCTAGACTCGTAGTCAGCTCGTTCTCGAAGCGCGCAATGATTGCCATATGGGATTGCGCTCGAAGATCGAGGAGCTGGAAGCGAAGATAGTAGCGGGACTGGCGTCAACTACGCGGCACCGGGAAAAACAGCTGTCCGCCCTGCCTCTCTCCCTGCCCTGCTACGCAAATGAGTCAGTGAGGTGTCCCTCGTAAGGCACCGCTGATTCGTAATCGGTTGGATGGGGGATATGGTGGAAAATCTGACGTTGGGACACGGAAACTGTGGCGGATTGCCGCAGAGAATCGGATCTTGTTGCGGTGCTGAAAGCGCTGGGAGGGGGGCAACGCCGAGCAGGGAGCACCGCCAGCCGCAATTAGGCGCAGGGGGGCCGTCCGCCATGCCGTGACGGACCTGACTCCGGGGCTGCGGAGCGGAATCCGCGCTAACCGGGATGCAACAGCAGTTGCAGCGCCTCGTCACGGTTGCCCGCGTAGTAGGTTTGCGCGTTCGGCACCGTGTCGTCTGGCCGTTGCGACAACAGCAGCGCCAGCGCCAGATTGTTCAGCGCCGCGGCGTTGGATGGACCGTGACCCGTGCGGATGCGGCTAGCGTCCTCTCCCAGGGAGACATCGCGGCGATAGTGGTTGGCGCTCTCCACCTGCCAGTGACCGCGCTGCAACGCCAGCAGGTCCTGAGCCGATGCGGCCTGCTCCGCCAGCGAGGTGATGCCGTAGCTGTAGCTGATCGACACCGGGCTGCCCGGCCGTTGGCAGGTCTCGTGCTGGATGCGGTACGCCTGCTTGGCATGCGGGTACGGCAGCAGTTTTGGATGGGGCTTGAACACCTTGATCGAGCGCCGCTCCCAGTGTTTGTTGCGCGAGCGCTGCCAGCGCTTTTCCTGCCAACTCCGCTCCGCGCCCAGTTCCCAGTTCAGCTCCGTCAGCGTGGCCCAGGTTTGCGGGCAGTTGCCCTTGATGCGCACCAGCACCTGCCCGCCGTGCTGCTCGATGATCGCCCGCTGGATCTCCTGCCCCGCATGTCCGGCGTCCAGCGTCACCGTCCGTCCGCGCAGATCCACCTCCTCCAGCAACGCCCGCAAGGCACCCTGCTCGCCGCCTTCCTCGCGGTAGCTGCGGCTCGCCAGCGGCAGGCCCGTGACATGCTCCACCAGCGTCACTGTCTCCCAGTGCAGCCCCTCCGCCGTCAGCCGGTTCGCCCCGCGGATGCGCTTGCCGTCCGCCGCCAACGCCTGCGGCTGCGGCACCAGGGGCTGCGTCCAGCGCTGGATCACGCGCTCCAGCGAGGCCGGGTCGGTCCGCTCCATGACCCGCTGGAAGGTTGTGTCCGAGGGCGTCACATACTGCCGATCGCGCTCGTCCCAGCGGCACCCCAGCGCCCGTAACTCGTACTGCTTCAATGTCTTCGAGTACGCTTCCGCCGCCCTCCCGCCGTGCTTGCCCGCCAGCTTTGCCAGCACCAGCAGCGCCAGCACCACGCCCAGTTCATGCCGCCTCCCGTGGCGACTCCGACTGTCCTCCACCGCCTGCAACTGCGCCCGCAGCGACCGCAGTTCCGGTTCCCCGTAGCGCACCTCCACCGGCCGACAACCCCACTCCTCCCGGTTCTCCGGATCCGCCAGCCGCTCCCGCGCCCCCGCCTGCAACTCATAGTCGCGGTAGCCCGCCGGTTACCCGACGGGCCCCGCCCAGATCCGGACGTGCGCGCTAACGCATCCGGCTCCTCGCTCCGGTTATGACGGCACCCCTCTGGAACTGCCGTGCCGCTCCGTTCCGGTCCAGCATCTAACCCACCTAGGGGCTTCCCGACTCTGTGTTCGGAGCCTGGCCTTTCCTTCGCGTCTCCCGTTGCGCCCGGCCCTTCGCTCCGCCAACTCCGCCACGTGGCACTCCACGCTTTGTTCGCTGGTTTCATCACTACTATGGCCGAGTCCGACTCCTCCCCGCCGTTCATCCTCCGATCGGCTCCTGCCTTCGCTTCGGCGACCACGGCGCAACGCGCCGTGGTAACGGGGAGGGATCCCAAGTCCCGGGTTTGTACATACATGCGTGCCTGGGTTCTCTGACACCGCGGAGCCCTCCCGGACCTCACCGAATCGGTCCGAGCAGTATTGCCTTCGACCCTGATGACGGCCTCGGCACTCCGAATTAAGTGTATTTCGTTGCTCATTAGCCCTGCCCACATGCGCCCCTGCCGACGCTTCGCCCGTTCCCTCGCGGGAACGACCGCACGGCTCGGGGAGCGGTATGGATTGGTTACTTCCTTTACCACAGAGGACTTGCACCTCCCGTACGCGCCCAGGGCGCACCACCAGCATCACCTTCCGCTGCCCGTGCTTGTCGGTGTACTTCCCGTTCGACCGCGCGTAGCCCTTGCTCAACCCCAGCTTGATCCAGTTCGACGCCAGATACACCGTGCCCCGATACTTCTGCGGCTCGACGAACGTCTCCGCCAACTCCAGCGGATGCCCCCAGTGCGCCTGCCAGTCCGCGCTCAGCCGCCGCAGATTCAACCCCAGCAGGCGCGAGGCCAGATTCTTTACGCCCGTACCCTCCGGTAACATGACGAAGCGCGTGTTGTTGGCGATCAGGTGCAAGCGCTGGAACTGCACGGCCTTGTGCCAGCCCAGCCACTGCTCACGCGGCCGGCACTGGAACACCCCCGTTTGCCAGCCCAGCAGCGCCAGCCACTCGCCCTGCCATATCGCGACATAGCGCAGCCCGCGCCCCGCGAACTGCTTGAACCCCAACGGGTGATGCTGGTCCATCAGCGCATCCCAGCGCCGGCGCTCGTCTGGCCGTGCCAGTCGCAACGTGACCTCCTTGACCACCGGCACGGTTGCGGAACCCCTCTGCGTGTCCATACTCCATGCATACACGAATGCGCGGAAAATAGCCAGTCCCGCGGCTAACTGCTTGGGCCTGAGGTTACGCCGTCGAATAAAGAATCAGCCGTGCCTCGTAAGGTGTCCCTCGCCACGATGGAAGGCTATGATTGAGGGCATTCAAGTCTCGCGATGGCAGCAAGACTGAAACTGATACTGGCAGCGCTGGCGCTCGGACTGACCCTCGGGTGTGTCGCTTCCGTCCAGGTTCCCGTTCCGACTCCGGACCCAGTCCCAGCGCCCCGGCTTCCGCCTACACTGCCTGGCTTCCAAGACGCAGGGAACGCGGGCCGGACCTAGGCCAAAGTACTCGGAACCGCTGAAGCTTGGCGTGCGGGCTTCCCTGTGTTCGCATAGGCGGTGAGGGGTACTGACCCTCCGAAGCCAGTGTTGATGTCGTTGGTGGGACCGCAACTGTGCGCGATCGGCGATGCCGTGTTGGTTGTCAGGGTGAGGGGCGATCAGCTCTCGATCTCGTCAGCCGGCCTATTTCGGCATCGAGTTTCGACTCCCTGGCAGTCTGCACGAGCGTCACATGCAGCTCTTCCCGCGGGTCTGACAGCAAACGGGGGTGGCAGGGAATGACCTCTCCAGAGTCGCCGGAGCGCAGGGGGACGTCCCGGGCCGGGGGAGGAGGAGCCCCTGGGAGGCGCACATCCGCGGGCCCGCCCCACCGCTCGACACCCGGGTAGTGCGACGCCGGCACACCGACCACCAAGTACACACCAATGGCAGTTACGAAGATTCTCCCGTCTCTATTTGATGGCATTGTCCGCATCGCACTTCCACGCCTTTCTCTCTCGCGCCTCCTAATCCTCCTCCTCTCCACGTTCCCCGCCTACGACATCCCCGCATGGTCTCGCACTTGGCTGTCCACACAACCTCGCTGCGGGGGCCACTTGGACTCACGAATTCCAGGGAGGGCGGTGATCATGCTGGAAACACCATGCCTGATCCTTGACAGCAAGGAATAGCTCGCATTCGGATGTAGGCATGCGCACGACAGTCACGCTAGTCCCAGATGCCGAACGCCTGATCCGGAACGCGATGAAGCACTCGGGCCAGTCGTTCAAAGAGGTCCTGAACGAAGCGATTCCAGGAGGACTTGCGAACGAACGCATGACTCCGGAACGCCGATCATTTTCGATCGGACCGGGTGTTTGCTTGCCCCTGGATGCGGTGATCCCATGGCCTCGCAATACGCAGCCGGGTTCCACTCAGCTTCAGCCACAGCCGCGAGCTCGGTGTGAAGTGCTTGGGTAACTGATGGCATCCCCCAGTCCCGGCCTTCACATTCGCTTGCTGGTGCGTGCAGTCGTTGTCCGCGACCCAGTGGGTTTCGAGATCCGTCGCTACTTCACCGTCGAGTCGGCTGTTGCGCCGACCCCCTCGATCCGGACGATGGGGCGCAGCGCAAGCGGGCCCAGTTCCCGAGCCATTCCGTGCAATCTGGACACGCCTCCGTGGTCGGCAGCCAGGGCAGGAATTTACATAATATCAAACATTTCCGGTGGTCCGGAAAGACACCGAAATATCATCTGATATAACTGATACTAAATGACTTAAAGAAAAATACCAAAGCCGTTTGCATTCCGATTTTCGAGTGTTATTGTAAATGATATGAAACGCACAATTACAAATTCAGTACTCATCGGAGCCGCAGTGCTGGCAACCGCCGGCCACGCGGCCACACACGCAACACCCAGTCACGAAGGGACCCACCCAATCGCCGGCCAGGCGGTCGGACGGATCTCCATCACCAACCTGAGCAATCAGACGCTCGCTCCAATCGTAGTGGCAACGCACCGCCCGGGTGTGACGCCGATCTTCGTGCCCGGCCACGCTGCCAGCAATGAATTGGCGACGCTGGCCGAGACGGGCAGCCCCCAGGCCCTTGAAGTCCTGCTGAACACCGATCCCAGCGTGCTCTTCGCAACGCATCTGGCTGGCATGGCCACGGTCATCCGGCCCGGTGAGACGGTCAGCGGCGACTTCGTGTTCGATTTCGGCCATACGGCCGTGTCGGTCGCGGGCATGCTCGTGTCGACCAACGACGCATTCGTCGCCTACAACGGAGCCGCGATTCCGACGATCGGGACCAACACCTACTTGGCACATGCCTGGGACGCGGGCAGTGAGGCCAACACCGAGGCCTGTACGGATCTTCCAGGACCGCCCTGCTCTGAGGACAGCGGTAACGCCCGCGTGACCGAAGACGCCGAGGGTCTCGTGTTTATCCACCGTGGAATCCACGGCACGGGAGACGTGACCCCGTCCCGGTACGACTGGCGCGGTCCGGTTGCGAGGATCACGGTCTCCGGTGTCGATCACGGCATTCCCAACCACTACCACTAGGAGTGGCAACGCAGGCAGGGATCCAGCCCTAGATGGTGCAAGGAATTGCAAGGAATCACGCGAAGGAGATGTCACCGTAGGCATCAAGGGCGGCGCGACCGGAGACTTCCTGCCTGGTGTCAGACCCAATCCGACCGCGCCGCCGACTATCTCGCAGAGCAACCTGCGCGGCCCCAGGACGGGAGCGGCAGCGAACCGCTTCTCCTCGGTGGTCCGGACACCGACGGAACGGCCGTCAGGAGGTTTTCTATCCGTCCTGTCCCCTTCAAGTCAGGTGCCACAGCCCTGTTCGCCGTGACGGGCCTGATGGACGGCCCCGGACAGGCCGACCGGCCTTCAGCGACTGGCGGATGACTTGGCCCAAGGCGCGAGAAATGGCAGCAGTGAGAGCTCTCGGCGCAACCGTCGTCCGGGAGTGTCGTTGCTATCGGAATCGGTCACGGCATGGCGAACTCACTGGGGTCGCGTCAAGTCCACTCCGCAAGCCAGTTCTCCGCTCGAAAAGCCCCGATGTACTGCTCATTGACGGCGTTGACTACACCCTTGTTGAGAGCAGGGTAGCCGACCTTCGGGCGCAGGTCGGGGTTGGCCTCCCAACGGGCGTTAAGCAACGCCGGGTCCGCGCCCTCGAAGTCGACACCGGTGGAGATGGTGCCGCGGAGTTGATCCCCGTCTCCTGCTGGATCGCGTCAGCAGCTTACCGCGGTTGCGCTGGCACGTGCATCCTGGTCGTCACTCCGCGATCCGGTCGCTGCGAAAGTACGTGACCGACAGACCGATCGGGTTGACCCCCAGCAGGTCCTGCGGCGGTTCCGGCAGGAACCGGAACTCGAACTCCGACGTCCACCGACTTCTGTCCAGTTCCCGGCCCGTCAAGTCGCGCCGGACCTCCGTGAAGTCCATGCGCGCGAGGAAGGGCTCCTCGCGCGAAGGCTGCACCTGCACTGCGCCGAGTTCCACCTCGATCTCGGGCCCTTCCCCGCTCATAAAGCGCGCCAGTTCCTTGCTGGTCTCCTGCTCAGACAGCAAGCGTCGCGCCAGCGTCCCGTCCAGAAACAACAGCGACCGCTTCCAGGCTTCCAGGGCCACTCCCCGGCGGCGCTCCCGGTGCAGCAGCAGGAAGCGCCGGAGGAAGTACTTCACCTCCGGCTTGGCCACGTCCGGGCGATAGGCCGCCGTGTCGTAGTCCACCACTTCGGCCCTGCCAACTTCATCGATCCGCAGCACCAGCGGCGCCAGGTGCTCGAAGCGGTCAAACGTGCGCCAGCACAGCAGGAGCAGTCCGACGCACACCAAGGCCAGCGCGCCCAGAGCGAGCTTCAAATAGCGGTTCGTGGCCAGCACCTCTGCCCAGATTTCGGCATACGCCTCTTGTGCTTTCATGCCTTCGCCTCCTCTCAGGAACCGAAGCGGCGCACGGCGGCCGTTGCGACCGCCCCCGCCCCGGAAGTGAAGCTGCCTCCGCCCTGGAACAGGGCGTTCGTCAGCGCATGGACCTTGCCCATCGCCAGCACCGCCACGAGCAGCACGACGGCGGAGTAGAAAAACCAAGTGACCTGCGCGGCGAGCCCCGCGGGCACGGCGCGCCAGACGCCGTCGAGCATGAACGAGGTCAAAGCCAAGAACGTCCAGCCAACAGCCGTGTAAAACGAGAACTGCAAGTACGAACGCAGCCAGCCCCAGAACAGGAAGTCCATGCGCGGCACGAACAGCCATGGAATGAACAGCGGCCCGAGCACGGCGCAGGCGCCGGCCGCGACGCGGCCGGCTGCGATCGTGGCAATCAGCAACGCCGTGCAGGCCGTGTTGAACAGCAGGATCACGAACGTCCACACCAGCGATGCCGCGCCGCTCAAGAAGTCGAAGAAGCTCCATGACGTCAGATCCGTCCAGCCGTCGTGAAATGCCCGCGCGAAGTTCCAGTTGATGAATCCGTCGATCTGCCGGGCGTAGAAATCGGCCGCGCGAATCGGAAGCGTCGAGAAGGGCATGCCGAGTCCCGGCACGTCAACCACGTAGAACCGCAGCATCGCCAGGCTGAACGACATCGCTAGGACCAGCGGCAGGAATCGCGACCACGGCAAGCCCTGGCCCCCGAAAGCGGTCTGGATCCCGAACCAAGCCACGGTAAGCGCTGCCAGCGCCTGGAACAGCAGCAGGCCTTCGCCGACAAAGACCGGGACCATGCCGTTGATCGCGGTGTCGATCGCGGCGAACGCCCAGGTCAGCGGGAACTCGGTCGGGTCCGTGGGCGGGACTGCTGGCGGGGTAGGCAGGAATTGCACGATGGTCGCTCCTGGTCAGCCCCGTTACGGCATCCGCCAGTTCGGCACCGGCACGGCGACCGCTTGAGCGCGGTAGTCGGCCGCCGCCTGCATCGATCGGGCCATGCGGTCGCGATCGCGCTTCAGCCCGGCGAACTCGGCTTCGAGCAGGGCGTCGAGGATCTGGTTTGTCTGCTCGGTGCCGTGCACTTGGCGCACCTGGCCCACGGCCACCTTGCCGAGCAGGGCCGGCATGGCCTGGGCGGCATTAGCCGGATCCAGGGCGGACGCCTCGAGTTCGCCGTGTGCCCGCCGCCGCTCCGGGGCGAGGCGACGCAGCTCCCCGAGGACCGCCAGAGAGCGGACCGAGGCGGCGTCCGCCAGTTCCAGCGTGGCGTGCTCTCGCCGGACTTGATCCTGCCAAGGTCCCGGCAGACTCGGGAGCGCCCCGCTCCAGTTCGGCACCGAAACCCCGGCGGATCCGTAAGCAGCCACGGCCGCGGCAGGACTCGATTGGCCGTTCAAGGCGCGCGCCCACGCCCCGCTCGTCCCGAATCGGTTCGCGGCGGTGGTACGCAGCCAGTCGCTCGCGTCGGCCCGGAAGCGCCCGAGGCTGCCGAGATCGCGCAGCGTGCCGGCAATGCCGGAGTAGTGGTCCAGCGTGCTGCTGGCCATCGACTGGATGCGCTGCAACTCCGCCAGGCGCTCCTTGGCCGCGTCAACCACCGGCTTGGCCGCCTTGATCGTCACGGGCATCAGCCCGGAAGCGCTCAGCCCGCCCGACGAGAACCCGAAGGCGCTGCCAACCGCGTTGCCGAGGCTGGAGAAGAACGCGCCCCAGAACGGGGTCGCGGGTGCTGCGATCAGCAGCGTCAAGATGCAAAGTGCGACGAGTTTCCTATTCATGATTTTCTCCTTCAATGGGGATTGCCGCGGCCGGGCCGCGCCAGGTTCGGTAGGCCGGGAGTTGTAGGTCCGCAGTCAGGTAGATGCGAAGCCTGTGCCCTTCCCGGACGGTCAGCTTGGGCATGCGGTTGAGATAGCGGTCCAGAATGCGCTCTGCCGCCCCGGCGAGACCCGAGCCGGCTGCGAGGCGAGCCGACCCGAAGCCCGACGTGTAGGCGTCGTGCGGACTGGCTGCTTGCGTTAGCCCGGCCAGCGCGCCGACCGCGCCTGCAGCCGCGATCGCCGATGCGTAGCGGCGGTTCACGATGTCCTTCAGACCCGTCTCGCCCATCTGGTTAAGGCCCGGACTCCGGTCGAGGTGCACGGAACTGCCGTCCGGCAGAACCAGCCTGTGAAACACGACGGCCAGCCGGGACTGGTCGCGTTCCTCGATCTGGTGTGCCATGCCAAGCGCCCGGGTGCCGCGCGGCACAAGCAGGCGCTGCCGCGTACGGTCATGTTGATCGGCCGAGACCATTGCGTTGACCGGTCCCGCGAAGTCTCCGCTCAGGCGGTTTGTCAGGACCGCCTCCAGGAACTCGCCTTCGGACAGTGTGTGCAATTCCTCTTCCGGGCTAGGGGATTCGGCCTCGCGAGGCTCCTCGCCTGTGGAAACGAGAACCGGAGCTACAGCCGCGGTTGGGGGCAGGGCCTCCGGGACGGGGTTCCCGCCGTCTTCCGACGAACTGCTAGGATTCGGTTCTGGCCTTGGCCCTCCCTCGCTCCTGCGGCTCTGGACAAGCGGCGGCGTTCGCAGCGATTCGTACTGTCGCAGGCGCTCCTGACGCGCGATTTGCTCCTCCGGTCCGAGCGCATGAGCAGCGTCCGCAGCTGCCGGGTCATACCCGCCGGCAGTCCGGGTCAGGGGCGTGGGTGGATGCGGCAGTCCGTCCGGACGCGGCTCCGGCACGTCCGTGTCCGCCTCGAAGCGCCGCGCGGACACTCGCGCGGCTTCTTCCTCGATGCGTTGCGCGGCGCTCTCCACCAACCCCGGGCCGACGACCGACCCTCCCGGCATTGAAGGCGGGGCGGCGGGTTCGCCCGCCGACGGCGTCGGTGGTTCTCCCGGAAATGTCAGTAACGCGGTCACGATCGCGGCCGTCACTCCGAGCAGCAGCCACGTCCGCGCCCGCGCCGGCAGAGCGCCGGCCGGCTTCGGAATACGGTCCAGGATACGCTTCATCGGAGGCCGCCCCGCCCGTCCCGCAACCTCCTGAAACGCAGCTGGCGCTTGCCGATCTGCAGCCAGCCGTCCCCCAGCGGGCGTCGGGTCACGTACAAACCGTCGGCGAAGTCATAGGGCACCAGCGAAGGCTTTCCGTCCCGCGATTCGTACAGTGCGGGGGCCTCCTCGGGATCCGCCGCGATGTAGGTGAAGCGATCGTCCCGCCACATCGCCCGAACCCCGAAAGGGGCCGTCGCAGCCCGCTCGTCAAGCTCGTAGTCGAATCGCAGGGTGGCCGGATAGGCCGCCCGGAACGCCGCCACTCCCTCCTCGATTTCGCGTTCGGCCCGTTGAACGGCGTCACGGGCCTGCTTCCGTGCCTCGGCCGCGTCCCGCTCGAGCGCCGCCGCTTCCCCGCGCGGCTCGAAACCCAACGGTTCCAGATCGGCCAGTAACTCCTCGCCGGTCCCTGCCGGCCGCAGGAACAGCTTCAGGTCGGGCTCGCCCTCCCCGCCGGTTTCGCGAAACAGCAGCGTGTAGACGTTGCCGCGATCGGTCACCAGGGTCACGTTCGTGCTGACACCCTCGGCGGTCGGTTTCACAAAGGCCAGGTTGGCCGCGCCCTGGACGCTCCAGTACTCGGCGTCGCCGCAGACCCAGTCCAGGATCCGCTCTCCGGGCGGCAGCGCCACCACGGTCGCGAAGCGCACGCGGGCGCGCGCCTCGATGACGTCTTCGGGCCCGGCCTCCACGGTGCGCGCATCCAAACGCACGCCCGCCAGCAGCATTGCTGCCAGTGCCGCCGCCGAGGCGGTTCGCAAGTGTGGGATTCGCATTGTTTTTCAGTCCTCCGTCAGCGAGTCGAGGCCGCGCTCGAATCCGAGTTCGCGAATGGCGTCACGGCGGCGGGCGGCCTCGAGGGGGTTGGTTGTGTAGAGCCAGTAGCTGCGCCGGTCGACTCCGAGTTCCAGCACCTGAGCCGCGCCCGGCCTGTGCAGCAGCAACTGGCGTTTCGGTACGAGCGTCCGGACGGCCTGCGCTTCGGCAGGCCGCAGCCCGAACGCCTCGGCGTACTCAGAGGCATCCGCCTCGGGGTTCGCCAGGAAGATTTTCGTCAGGCAGCTCTCCGCCACCGTGCGGCACAGGCCGGCGTCGCGCACGGCGTCTCCCGGGGATTGCGTCGCCAGGACCACCCCGGCGTTGCACTTGCGCCAAGTCTTGAGACCCTCGGAAAGGTACGCCCCGATGCGCGGATCGGCCAGGAAACGCCAGGCCTCGTCGACCACGAGCAGCTTCCAACGCTCCAGTTCGGCTGGCGCGGCGACCGCCGCGCCAAGGCGGTGCAGCAAGTAGTACAGCAGCGCCCGGGCGAGGTCCGGCTTGCCGGCCGCCCCTGCTAGGTCAAGCGCCTGCCAGTCGGCCAGTGTCAGCGTGTCCTCGGCATTGTCGAAGACGGCGCCGCGAACGCCGTCGGACGTCCACGCCCCGAGCGGGGCACGCAGCGTCGACGGCAGCAGTTCGCGTAGCGAGGAGAGCGTGCGCGCGCCCGGCTCGAGCTCATACAGCGCCAGCACCTGCGAGCGGACCTCGGCGCGTTCTCGCGAGTCGCAGGTCTTGCCCTCGATGTCCAGCAGGAGGCGCACGAATGATTCCAGGAACTGCAGGTTGTCCGGCGTGGGAGCCAACGCCCGGAACGGATTGAGGCGGCACGATGGCTCGCCATCTCCGGGCGCCAGGTCGAGGTAGGCCCCGCCGACCAGTTCAGTGAGCTGGCGGTACGAGCCGCCCAGATCGAGGATGCACACCCGCGGCGAGTACTTGCGCGCCTGCGCCAAGAGGAAGTTGAGCAGGAAGCTCTTGCCCGATCCCGTCGCACCCACCACCAGCGCGTGCGAGATGTCGCCGGAGTGTGCGGTGAAGTAGTACGGCGTCCGGCGGCGGGTCTCGAAGACCGCCCAGTGCTCGTCCCCGAGATGATCGTCCCGGACACTGCCCTCCGGCACCGCCCATAGCGGCGCGAGATCGGCTGCCACGGCCGCAGACAGGTAGTTGCAGCGCAATTGTCGGGCATGACCTCCCGGCGCCATCGCAAACCACGCGTTGAGACCGTTGTACGTCTCGCGGTGAAAGCGCGCGTCGGCCGCGGCGGCGATGCGCAGCAATTCCGGGCGAACCGCATCCAGTTCACCGGGTCTCCCGCCCCGCAGGGCGACACCGAGGCTGTGATCGCCAAAGGGCAGGCCCTCGACCTCGAGTTCGCGAAGGGCCTCGCCCAACTGGTCTGCCTCGGCTTCCGCCGCGCGGTCCTCGAGCGCACCACGGGCCTGCGGAGATGCCGAATCCCCGGATGCATGCGCCATCATGCTGTAGCGTTTCTGGTGGTAGTGGCGCCGCGCGCCCCGGATGCGGCGCCCCGACGACGCTGTGTCCTCCCTGCGCCATTCGGCCGCTAGATCGAGTTCGGCGTCGAGATCGAGAATCCCGCCAAACAGATGCGCCCGGGTGACTGACGGCGGGTCCAGCAAGGCGTAAGTCTCGACTCGCTCGTCGTCGACCAGCAGGTGGTCGCGGTAAGCCTCGAGATCGCTGAGTGCGAGCTGGCGGTCCAGCCCGTCCGCTCCCAGCGATCGCGCCGTTTCCGCTGCCTTCCGCGAGTTCGCTGACAGTGCGAGATCACGGAACAGGTCCTCGCAGCGCAGCGGCTCGAGGGGGGTAACGTCGTCCACCAGTCCGCGAAACGCCGCCACGGCGCTTTCGAAGCGCTCGCAGGCGTCGGCGACCTGTCCAGCCAGAAGCCTACGCGTGCGGTCCGGCGAGAGCCACAGGCCGGCTGCCGCGACCAGCGACCGCGCCCAGCCAGCCCCCGCCTCGCGCGGTGGTTGCGGCGACAGGCGCGGGTCCCACAGCCAGAACACGGACGCTTCGATCGAGTACAAGCCCTTCCCGATCAGGGCGGCATTGCGAGTGTTCTGCGCGCGCGCGGAGAGGGCATCGCCAGCTACTCGCTGCGGCAGCGCCGCGAGCCGCCGCTTGCGTGCGTGCCATCGGATCCGCCACCCCGGCGCGAGGCTCTTCAGTGCCAGCGTCCACCGCAGCGCCACGCTGTCCAGGTCGTCCGCCGCCCGGCATTCGAACGGCGCGCCCTGCAACCGAGCCCCGGCAAGCAGTTCGCCGCGCTTGGTTAGCACGGCACCTTCACTGGCGTAGCCGAACCAAGGCAGTTCCGCGTGTAGCGGAAACGCTCCCTCGCGGCTCATGACGTTTCCCCCGTGACAATCTCAGCTGCCCCGGGACCGTCCGATCGCAGCGCCGGGTCGTAGCGCTGACCGCATGCGGCCGAGCGCAGCAGCACCATTGGCAGGGCGGGGTCGCCCCTAGTCGCCAGCAGGCCCGCACCGTAGCCGAAGGCGAACAGCACAATGCCGGCCACGGGCGCGTTGAATGAAGAGAAGGCCGCCGCCCCGGCACAGGCGGCCCCCAGGAACAGCCGCCGCTCGCAGCCCATCACGGTCAGCGGACGGCTCAAGGCCGGGTAGGCGAGGTGCCTCGCGGGCGTGCCCGAGGACGTGCTCATGGAAACAGCCACTGCATGAAATTGACAGCGCCGATCGCCATGCCGACACCGAAGATCAGACCGGCCAGGGCGCGCTTGCTGCCGCCCTCACCAAACGCGAACATCAGGCCGCCGACGACAATCGCGATCAGGCTGAGGCCGCGCGCGATCGGGCCGGTAAACGCGGTCTGCAGGACTGTCACGGCCTGCAGCCAGGGACTGACAGCCTGGGCGAGCAACGCTTGGGGAAGCGCCGCGAGCACGGCCAGCAAGCAGCTGGCGCGCCTGGCGGCGCGGAAAGAAAGGGAACGGGGCATGATGGAGCCTCCTTGTTTGGAAATGGGATGGTCGAGAGTTCCGCGAGGGACGGAATGCGGGGCCGATCGGAGCCTGCAATGAATCAAACGGTGTCGCTTCGCGCCTCCGCTCCGTGCCTCCGCAGAACTAATCTACGAGTAGAGTATAGTATCTATATATAGATTGTCAAGGGAAAAGCGAAAAAAATTCGAAACCCGTGATCGGAGGGACTCCCCGCCGGGCAATTTTCTGAAGTGCGGCCCCTGGCTGTGCACGCCTCGCGTGATCTGCCCTTAGCCAGTGCCAACCGCTTCCCGGACCTAGGCACGGATGCAACCAAGCGCAATTGCGGCGTTGCTGTCTGTAACGAGGGCGAGTACGATAACCATGTGCTGGATTTACTCTGGGAGCGTTCCGGCTGCTCGTCAAAGGGTTCTAATCAGAAGGAATGACAACCCTCTTGCTACCAAGACTCGCGCGGTGCCTCGCTGTCCTGCTTGCATCGCTGCTGGCGCAGGCAGGATCAGGCCAGCAGTCGCAGCCCGAAAACGCGAATGCGGTACGCGTCGACTTCGCGAAGCAAATCGCGCCGATCCTGGAGAATCGCTGCCTGGCGTGCCACGGTGCGGCGCAGCAGCTGAGCGGGTTGCGCCTTGACAATGGCGGGGCGGCCCTCAAGGGTGGCTATTCCGGACCCGTTATCGTGCCGGGCGACAGCGGGGCGAGCCGGCTCGTCCGGCTTGTGTCCGGTCGCGAAGAGCCCCTGGTCATGCCACCGGCTGGGGAGCGCTTGCCTCCCGAGGAGATCGACCTGCTTCGTGCATGGATCGATCAAGGAGCCGACTGGCCCGTGACTGCGGCAGTTGCAGAGGCGGATGCGACGGACGTCGCCCACTGGGCGTTCCAACCGATCTCCAAACCGTCGCCTCGCGCCGTCCGGCGCGAATCATGGGTACGCAACCCGATCGATACGTTCGTCCTGGCTAGGCTGGAGCAGGAAGGAATCGACCCTGCCCCGCCCGCAAGCGACGTTACGCTCATCCGGCGTGTAAGCCTTGACCTCACCGGCCTGCCGCCGTCCGTCCGGGACGTCGATGCCTTCGTGCGAGATCCAAGCCCGAAGGCTTACGAGCGCTTCGTGGACAACCTGCTGGAATCGCCTCACTACGGCGAGCGCTGGGCGATCCAGTGGCTCGATCTCGCCCGCTACGCTGACACGGACGGATACGAGAAGGACAGCGAGAGGCCGTACGCGTGGCGCTGGCGCCAATGGGTGATTGACGCGCTCAACAACGACATGCCCTTCGACCGGTTCACGATCGAGCAAATCGCGGGGGACGCGCTTCCGGGAGCGAGCGTGGACCAGCAGGTTGCGACAGGATTCCATCGCAACGGGCTCAAGAACCGCGAAGGCGGCGTGAAGATAGAGCAGTTCCGGTTCGAGGAGACCGTGGACAGGGCGAACACGGTCGGTACCGTCTGGCTCGGCCTGACGGTCGGCTGCGCGCAGTGCCACGACCACAAGTACGATTCGATCTCGCAAGAAGACTACTACCGCCTCTTCGCCTTCTTCAACACGGTCGACGAAGCGGAGATAGCCGCTCCGATGGCGGGCGAGACGGGGCCGTACCTGAAGGCGCTTCCGGGGTACCTGGCGCGCCGTCGCCAGCTGCTCGAAGAAAACCGCGTCTACGAACTGCAGCCGGCTTGGGAAGCCAAGATGGTCGAGGCCGCTGACAACCCGGGGAAATGGACCGACTGGGACCACGCGCTGGACGCACTGCAGAAGTATCTGGACAACGGCGAAGGCATCGCCAGGAAACCGCGATCCGAGCGCGCTGACAGAGAGCAGCGGAAGCTCGAGGACCACTTCATCAAGAATTATCACCGCGTAATCTCGAAGGACTTGTGGAAGGAATTGGATTGGGTCAGCTTGCGCGCGGAACTCCTGCAATTACGCGCGGAAACCCCGGATATAACCTACGCGCGGACGGTCTCTGACTCGGCCCGTCTCACCCATGTCCATCTCCGAGGCGGGTGGAACACCCCCGGCGTCCCGGTCGAGCCGGGCACTCCACGCATTCTGCCTGCGATGGAGCAGCAGGGTAAGCACCCTAGGCTCGCACTCGCCGAGTGGCTCGTCTCGCGCAACAATCCGCTGACTGCCCGCGTCACCGTCAACCGCGTTTGGCAGGAGTATTTCGAGCGCGGGATCGTGCCGACCGCAGACGATTTCGGCACACGCAGTCCCGGCCCCTCCCACCCCGCCCTGCTCGACTGGCTCGCATCCGAGTTCATGGACAGCGGATGGAGCTTGAAGAAGCTGCACAAGTCCATCGTGACGTCCGCCACGTACCGGCAATCGTCCGCGAGTCGACCGGAGACCGAAGGGATGGACCCGGAGAACGTGCTCCTCGCCAGGCAGCGGCGCATGCGCCTTCCCGCCGAGATGGTGCGCGACGCGGCCCTGGCGGTCAGCGGCCTACTGAATCCCGAGATTGGGGGCCCGAGCGTTCGGCCTCCGCAGCCGGAAGGTGTCGCTGACCTAGCCTACGCGGGGTCGGTCAAGTGGGAAGCGAGCCACGGCATGGACCGCTACAGGCGCGGGCTATACACCTTCCTGCAGCGCACCGTGCCCTATCCGCAGCTCGTCAACTTCGACATGCCGGACAGGACGGCAGCGCGCTGCACGCGGGAGCGATCCAACACCCCGCTGCAGGCATTGAACCTGCTCAATGACGCCACGTTCGTGGAGGCGGCGCGAGCGCTGGCGCTTCGGAGCCTGGAAGCGAGCGGAGGAGAGTTCGAAGGCACGCTCCACGAGGCTTTCCGCCTGTGCGTCGCCAGGGAACCGACCGCAGCCGAGCTGCGGCACCTGAAGGACTACTACTCCCACCAGGAGGCTATCTTCGATTCGGAACGAGAACTCGCCAAGGATTTCATGCCGCTCGCAATACCCGGATTGGAGCCGGCAGAAGCAGCGGCTTGGACGGGTGTGGCAAGCGTCCTGCTGAACCTGGACGAGTTCATCACCCGCGAGTAGTCGGATGCAAACAGAGACAAGCATGGATCATTCCGACTACCGCGACATTTCGACGAGGCGCCATTTCTTCCGGTACTGCGCCGGTGGGCTCGACACGGCCGCCTTGGCGTACCTCGTCGGCAGCCATGCCAGCGCTGTCGCCGCGGACGTTCCGCCCAATCCCCTAGCACCGAGGCCATCGCATTTCGCGCCGAAGGCAAAGAATGTGATTTTCCTGCTCATGGCCGGGGCGCCCAGCCAGATCGACCTCTACGACCCCAAGCCCGCTCTGCAGCGCTGGCACGGCCAACCGCTGCCCGAGTCGATGACGAAGGATCTCAGCTTGGCGTTCGTCAAGCCGAGCGCGAAAGTGCTTGCCAGCCCCCGGGTGTTCCGTCCCTATGGCGAGAGCGGCACCGAGTTCTCGGACTACATTCCGCATATCGCTTCTCGCGCCGACGACATCTGCCTCGTGCGCTCGATGCATACCGAGGCGTTCAACCACCATCCCGGTCAATCGCTGCTGATGAGCGGCAGCGTGCAGCTTGGGCGCCCAACCGTGGGGGCATGGGTTTCCTACGGTTTGGGCAGCGAGTCCGAGAACCTTCCCGCATTCGTCGTGCTGAGTTCCGGACGCGGGTCGAGCGGCGGGTCAAGCAATTGGTCCAACGGGTTCCTGGACTCAACCTACCAGGGAGTCGTCTTCCGCAATACCGGAGAGCCGATCCTCTTCCTGAAGAATCCCCCCGGCGTCAGCGAGCGCACACAGCGAGCCCGTCTCGATGCCATCCGCAAGCTGAACGAAGAGCGGCATGCGCAGACAGGTGACGCCGAGATCGCTTCGCGGATCCAGTCGTATGAACTGGCGTTCCGCATGCAATCGGCGGCCCCGGAACTGCTCGACTTCACCGAGGAGTCCCAAGCGACGCTGGACATGTACGGCGTCGGCAAAGAGCCCACGCATCCGTACGCCACGAACTGCCTGCTGGCGCGGCGAATGGTCGAGAAAGGCGTTCGCTTCGTGATGCTGGCGCACGCCAGCTGGGACGATCACCAGGAAATCGACAGGAAGCTCGGCAAGAACTGCGCGATCACGGATCAACCGGCGGGCGCACTGCTGAAAGACCTAAAGCAACGCGGTCTGCTGGACTCGACACTAGTCGTCTGGGGCGGCGAATTCGGCCGCACGCCCATGGGGCAATTGGAGCGAGTCGACGAAGCAGCGGGAAGGGATCACCACGCCAAGTGCTTCAGCGTCTGGATGGCCGGCGGCGGTATTCGAGGCGGACAGGTCATCGGCAAGACTGACGAACTCGGTTTGGGCATCGAGGAGGATCCCGTTCATGTGCACGACCTGCAGGCGACAATCCTGCACACGCTGGGGCTGGACCACGAGCGCCTCACCTATCGACATATGGGCCGGGATTTTCGGCTGACCGACGTAGCCGGGACGGTCTTGTCCCAAGCACTGTCGTAGACGTCCGATTCGACGTGCGCCGCTTCCCTCGACTCGGTGCTCTTGGCGTCGCCACCGTCGCAGCTGCCTTGGCACAGGGCGTTGTCAGGCCACCCGGCGTTGACTCCGAACCCGCCGGAATCACGTCGGTTGCGAATGACACCGAGATTATCGAGCGAACCCGCCGCATCGCGCTGGCGTACACCGACAACCTGCCAAATTTCATTTGCACGCAGGTCAGCCGCAGTTTCGGTGATCCCTCCGCCGACGGCTCCGCCTGGGAGCAGTACAGGGAGGTTGTCGCCGAGGTCCGTTACGTCGGCAAGCAAGACTCCTACCGCACGCTCACTGTCAACGGCCATCCGTCCAACGTAGAGTTCAAACTTGTCTCGCCATTCATCGGCGCGTTCGGAACCGCTCTTCGGCAGATGTTCCGGCCGGAAAGCAAGGCCGAGTTCGAGCGCACCGTCGACGCCGTCATAGACGGGCGCGGGGCGTACGTCTTTGACGTGGTGCTGCCGAAGCGTCACCGCGGCGGCGGGGCACTCTGGCTTGGGCACGACAGGTCCGGCGCGCGAATACGGGAAATCCATGTCGGCAGCAGGGGTCAGGTCGCAATCGAGATGGAAACGGGCCGTGTGCTGTGGATTGAGAGCAGCGAAGCGCTGGGTATCCCACCCGACTATCCTGTCCGTCAATCCGGCTTCCGAATCGCCTACGGCTACGTGACAATCGGTGACGGCACCTACTTAGTGCCCGTGCGGGGGTGGAATGCCACCCGCACGACCCGGCCCTCTTCCTTTCGAGACGACATCGAGTGGCGCGACTGCCGCAGGTTCGATGTCGAATCGGAGCTTACCTTCGAGTCCAAGTAGGCGAACCAATGCTGATCCCCGATCCGGAAAGCCGAGCAAATGATCGGGATCTCGAGTCACGGACCTGAAGTGAGGAAATCCGCCGGAGTCGGTCCTCGTATCTTGTGGATCGCATTTGGACATAGCCATCAACCGGCCGAAGTAAGTCGACGAGTCCGAAGGCCGGGGCAACCAGGCCAAGCGATTCAATGCAGGGAAGGCCGACGCCAGCGTTCGCGACCGGCAACTGAGTTGGATGACGGCCCAGCTCAACTTCGGGGTTCCGCGGCATCCCGCTCCGATCCTCGATCCGTAGGCAACGATCCCGAATGTCTTCGGGCTTGACCGCGAGCAACTCACCGATCGGCTCTTGGCACCGGTCTGGCGCAACCGGGGTTGGCGAGGCTCTCACGCGAGATCACTTCAGTGCCGTCTGCAACTCCACCGACGCTGTAGGTGGGGGCTGGGTATCATTCGCGCCGGAGCGGATCGATTGCAGCCGCGGACTTGGCCAGCCGGACAAGATTCGTGAATTCGGCGCGATAACCAAAGTTGTCCTCACCCCTCGTGCTCATGGCCAGTCCAATCACGTCGTCATAGCTCAAGTCCCCGGTGTAGCGGCCCCCGCGCAGAAGTTGCCCGAAGCCGGCGACGGCGGCGGAGAATCGGGCTTCCTGCGAGACAATGCCGGATTCGGCGATTTCGTCGGCCTGGGTGACCGGTCGAGTGATGACTTCGCTGGTATCGCTGCCTGGAGCCTTGAAACGGATCTTGAGAAACGCATACTCCCCCGAGAAGGCACTGTCAGGCAAGGCGGGCTCGCGCTGGTAGCGAAGGTCTCCTACGAGCGCTGCTCCCGACCCCGTCGGCGTCAGTTCGTAGATTGCGGTCACTGTGTGGCCGGATCCTATCTCCCCTGCATCGACTTTGTCGTTGCGGAAGTCCTCGCGTGCCAGCATTCGGGACTCGTAGCCGATCAACCGATACTCCTGGATCAGCTCGGGATTGAACTCGATCTGAATCTTGACGTCGTTAGCGATTGGGAACAATGTCGAGGTGACTTCCTCGACCATTACCTTGCGCGCTTCCATCAGGTTGTCGATATAGGCGGCATGGCCGTTGCCGTTCTGGGCAAGGGCCTGCATCAGGGCGTCGTTGTAATTGCCCCTGCCAAAGCCGAGCACTGACAGGTACACTCCTTTCTCGCGCTTCCGCTCGACGAAACTCTTTAGTTCTTCCGTGTCAGTGATGCCGACATTGAAATCACCGTCAGTGGCGAGGATCACGCGATTGACGCCGTCCTCGGCAAGGTTTTGATCAGCGAGCAGATAGGCTTGGCGGATCCCTTCCGCTCCGGCCGTCGACCCGCCCGCGCGGACGCGTTCGAGGGTGGCAAGGATCGTGCCCCGCTCTACGGCCTTAGTCGGTTCGAGGGCGACGCCTGCCGAACCTGCGTAGGTGACAATCGCCACCGTGTCATCCGGAGCGAGCGAATCGAGCAGGAGCTTGAATGAGTTGACCAGCAACGGCAGCTTGTTTGGAGCCCTCATGGATCCGGAAGTGTCGATCAGGAAAACCAGATTCGCAGGCGGCGGACTGGCCTGATCCAACTCATAGCCCTTGATGCCGATGTGCAAGAGCCGGGTGCCGGTGTTCCACGGCGTCGGCATCAGCGAAGCGGTAACTGAAAACGGCGAGCCGCGATCTTCGGGGACTGGGTAGTCATAGGGAAAGTAGTTGATCAGCTCCTCCACCCGCACTGCGTTCTTTTGGGGCAAGACGCCCTGTTCCAGTGAGGCGCGCACGAAGCTGTACGAAGCAGTGTCAACGTCGATCGAAAAGGTCGATACCGAGTTTTCGGCTACAACGCTGACTGGACTCTCTGGGAAGTCGGTGAAGCGATCTCTTCCCTGTTCTCGAATCCACGCGGGTCGGATCTCCAGCCTACGTGCGCTAGGCTGTGGGCTCACAAAGGAGCCTAGGGTACCCCCAACGACTCCAGACGGCCTAGGACGGTTGGCAGTACGGAGCGGCGGGGCGGGTGGCGCAGCGGCTGCTGGTCTCGCAACAGCTGCAGCCTTCGAATCGGCTGTTGGTGTCGCGACCACTGCGGGCTTCGCATCTGCTGCCGGCTGTGCGGCAGCTGCTGGCTCCGCCGCAGTTTTTTCAGTGGTTGCTTCTTCTTTCGGCCCCGGTGGAGTTTGGACAGCCGAAGGCTGATTCATGGAACTACATGCAGCGGCCCAGAGCAGCGCAACACAGCACAACGAAAGCAGCCCCCATTGCATGCCTCTGGGCAGCTTCCCGGTGCTCCGGCTGGATGGGAGCGGCGAGGCTGGTGTACCCGAGCACAGCTGAGATGATTTGGCAGACTCGCCCGCGACGACGGCCTGGAACCAATTGAGAAGAGTCGGCGCTGCCGACTGGCGTGATGCGCGGAAACGTGCCCCCCAACGCGGCATTGAGTGTCTCATGCCGTAGTAGACACCCTAAGACTGCAAAACGTTCCAAGGGTGAACGTTGCCCTCGTGCGGCGGCTCCGTCGTATCCCCGCACCATTCTGGATGGGGTCTGCTACCCGGATCAGACGAGCATTTGGGTAATCACAATGCAGGATGCTCGGTATCGCCCGGTCAAGGCTGCGAAGATCTCGCCGTGCTCCGCCGCCGCAAATGGTTGCAACTGCGATTGCGCGCTGCCATGCCGTGTTGTTCGCTGCATGCACCTTTTTGTGAGCCAGTCCCTGTGACGACATTGAACCTCGAGTCCCCCTGAGTGCCCGCTCTTCGCCGGAGTGGTCTTAGGCATCGTGCGTGAATATGATGGCCGCTTAGATACCGATGGAGCGGCCACAGCAATCGAGGATCGTGTCCCGGGAGGGGTGCGTGTTACCCAATATCCCCGCGAACTGGCTTGTCGTCATCTCAGTCGAACTTCGAATCGAATACAATCACAGATTCCAATTCCGAGCCACGGGTGGCCTCTATCACTCGGGGTGACCGACGAGATATGCGAGGTTGCAAGTGCCCGTCAATCCTTGTCACTACGCAGTCGGAAGACCGTCCCAGACGCCTCCAACCCGTCTTCGTCCCGGACAGGCATCCAAATCACGTGGCTGCTGTTCCCGGCAGCGCCAAGGATGAGGAATCATATGATCGAAATATTATTGACACACGACATTCGTAGACCATATGATAGACGGAGGGAGGAATGAGCGCCTCCGGGAACATTCGGAAGCGCTGCCCCGGAATCGATGCGGCTACAAGGAGCCAGTTGGTTCTCCGCGCTCGCCATTCGAGGACTCGGACTGCGACGTTCACTATACAGCGGCTCACGCATTGGCGCCCGACCGAGGTCTATAACCCAGACGGTGTGCTCGACACCCACTTCACGGACGCAACAGCTTGGGAGTTCATCGCCTCTAGGCTGGAGGCTGGCGAGGACGTGGAGGTCATGACACTCCAAAGACCGAAGGGTGCGAAGGGCTATGTCATGAAGATCGATCTGGGACCGGGTAGACCCGAACTGTACGTGAAGCTCCAGATGGGGCCGAAGAAAGTTATCGGGAGGAGCTTCCACTACTCCGAACAACGGTGAAGGGACGACGCATCATGGTACAGAACGACACGAATTGGCATTCAGTTCACGGTGTTCCGGGTGACCTCGTCTGCCCACTGTGCGAAGGAGAGTCAATTGTCACACTACAGCATCCCGATACCTTCAACTACGGTTCCGGCGATTCCGCCGTCACCCTGGAGGTTGACCTACCCGTTCGCCGTTGCACGGCATGCGACTTCGAGTTTGTAGACCATGAGGGAGAGCGCCTCCGGCACGAAGCAGTGTGCCGGCACCTAAGAATCCTGTCCCCAGCTGAAGTGCGTGACGTCCGGCAGCAGCACGGGATGACCAAGGCCGCGTTCGCCCAGGTCACCGGTCTCGGCGAGGCTACCCTGAGCCGCTGGGAGAATGGCGCGGTGGTACAGAACAGGGCGAACGACCTCTACCTTCGACTGCTCACCACCCCTTGGATTATGACCAAACTGCAAGACCTGTCCGCTCCCGAGCCCGCGCCCTCTGAGGGAACCGTTGTCACTGGCCAGCGATTCCGCGAGTTGGAAGTGTCCCAGAGCATGCGTCGGAAGCAGGCAGGTTTCCAGCTCCGACTTGCGAGCTGATCCCGATGTACGTGACGACGTTCTACTCCTTCAAGGGAGGGGTAGGGAGAACTATGGCCCTCGTCAACGTCGCCGTGGAGCTTGCGCAACGCGGCCGTTGCGTGCTAGCGGTGGATTTCGATCTAGAAGCACCCGGCCTAGACACGTTCGACCTTCCCCGCCCCCCTAGCCCGGTCCCCGGCATAGTCGACTTCGTCAGCGAGTACCTCGATACAGGCCAAGCACCAGATGTCGGCAAATTCGTGTTTGAGTCGTCAGGCGTCGGAAGCAACAGCGGCGGGCTCTGGATTATGCCATCAGGGGCACACCTAGACAGCTACGCAAGCACGTTCGCGAAGATCGACTGGGGCGCGCTCTATGAGCGCCACGACGGCTACTTGCTCTTTGAAGACCTGAAAGAACAGTGGAAGGCTTATCTCAAACCGGACTATGTGTTAGTCGATTCTCGCACCGGCCATACCGACGTCGGGGGAATCTGCACGCGACAGTTGCCCGATGCCGTCGCGATCCTGTTCTTCCCCAATACACAAAACCTGCGCGGACTGACCAAGGTCGTCCGGGATATCCGATCGGAAAGAAGTGAGCCCGGGAATCAAGAGATCTCGCTCCACTTCATCATGTCGAACGTGCCAGACCTAGACGACGAGGACAGGATTCTCGAGGAGAGCATTGCTTCGTTCGAGAAAGACCTAGGGTTTCGGGATCCCTTGAAAATCCATAGGTGCGACAGTCTCTCCCTCCTCAATCAGGTGATCTTCACGAAGGATCGCCCGAGAAGCCGGCTTGCCAAGGAATACCACGCCGTCACAGCGGAAATCATGCGGCATAATCCACTGGACCGTGACGGCGTCCTCGATTTCCTAGACAACGTAGCACCAACTCGACGGTTCCCTCGCTCTGGCAGACGTCGGATCCAACAGTGGAAGGAGATCGGAGATCACCTAGAGGCAGTCAAGGCAAGCCACCGGGATGACGGACAGGTGCTCTACCGACTCGGATCTCTTCGCAACAGGTCTGGTCGTTTCAAGGAAGCCTTCGAATTGTTCGACAGGGCGATTGAGACCGGATACCGGGAGCCAAATGTCTATCTCGAGCGCGCGCACATTCGGAGGCGCGAACTCGACGACGAGGACGGCGCCCGGCAGGATGCTGTACAGGTCATCGAATCCTCCAAGGCGTCAACAGACCAAGTGCTCCAGGCACTCAGTATCATCGGATCGGATCACCTGAAGAGCGTCGCTGGCTCGCCCGCACTGTTGGCCAAACCACCCGAGGAACTGGTGTGGATTGCCGAACAGCTCAATACATCTAAGGCCGAGGCTGAAGTCGCGATAGCCATGCTGCAACCTCTCCTGACCGCCGCTGGACTGGCAACTGAAGTGGTCAGTCAGGCCAGGCAATTGCTGGCGCTTTCATCCATCGCCGTAGGAAGATTCTCGGACGGCGTCGAGGCTATTCTGGGCGAGGGTCCAAATGTCAGCGAGATGAGGATCAATCACGCTTTCGACTACGGGATGGCTCTATGGGGCAAGAGCGGCGAGGTCACTCAAGAGCCCTTCGAGCGTGTGTTGGAGTGCAACCGGATAGAGCCTAGGGAGTCTCCGGCACCCAATTACCTGCAATGCATGGCGGTCGCTCATTGGGCCGTCGGGGAAAAGAATGTGGCGCGAGAGCTTGCAAAGAGCGCGCTCCTGGAAATTCGGCTACAAGGGGGGCGGGAGTTTAGTTGCTGGCGGTACCTTAGGGCATCAAGAACTGAATTCGTGCACGACCTTGACGAACTGTTGAGGTTGATCGGCGACGACGAGAACGCGAAACCGCGTTTTCTTTGCTCAGACCAGGGATTTCTCCCCGGACTCGAATAGGCCTCCTAATCGGACACCCATTTGCTTTCATCGTCCTGCCGTTCCTGCTGGGGAGCGAATGCGCGAAGGCCCAACATCGTCAGGACGCTTCCGGCCATGACCATTGCAGCGGTAAAACGAACCCGACCTGCCTCGCAGCACGGGTTGACAGATTTCTCTGCAACCGGACGGAGGAAGAAGCCTGCGGACGGTATCCCGCTTAACCGGTTCCACGAGCCCTTCCCTCACCTTGCGCTTCCGTTGGCTCGGATTTACCTCATGCCTCGTCGCAATCTGCCACACAGTCTTTTCTCCGCCCAACGCCTCTTTCGCCACCGGCGCCTTGAAGACAGCTGTGAACTTCCACTCGTGGCCACCGTTGACTCCGTTCAGCACTGGAGATGTCCACCCCACCGCGCTGAACGAATACCCCAATCCGCTAAGTGGCAGGACAGTCCGCGACAGAGTGCAGAGGCAAGCCGGGCCAAAATCGCCTCTCACGGGGCAATTCCCGGCAGGAGTTGGTAGTTCGATACCTTCAATGCTCGATCACCGGTTCCCGGAATTCCAGAACGAGACGCGCTCGACAGGTTTGGTCATCCTCGAAGAGGTAGCAACTACTTGCTACGTTGAGCAGTATGAGAACGGTCGAGATCAGGGTACTCGGCAGTCGGCTGACCGAGTACATACGGATGGCGTCGGCCGGAGAGACGATCCTGGTTACCGACCGCGACAGGGTGGTGGCGGAAATCCGCCCTCCCAAGGAATCAATGAGCCCGGTCTTGGGGAATGCATTGCTAGCAGAAGCCGTTCGCGAGGGTTGGTTGACGCCGCCGTCCCCGCGCCTCGAGGGCCCTCCGCCCAGGCCGAAGCCAGTCCTGCCTCTACAAGATCTCGTCGCGGACCTGGACGGCGACCGCAGCGATCGGTGACAGCATATTTACCGCCGTGGCCCCTGCGCTCCTCCTCGCCGAGAACCGGAGCACGCCGACCACCCTTTGGGAAGGGACCCTCATCACCAGCCAATTGATCGAATTCGAATTCTGGACCCGACTGCACGCATACATGCTCGCGGAGTCCCCAGGCGAAGCGGCACACGGAATCATCGGTCGCATGCCGTTGGTGCAATTGGTTCCACCAGTGGTTGAACCCGCCTTGGACGAATTCCCTTCTCCCGTGCGCACTCTTGATGCTTTGCATCTGGCGAAGTTCGACTTTTTGTGGCGCCAAGGACAGCCGATCGAGCTTGCGAGCTACGATCGCCGAATGGCAGACGCGGCCCGCGCCCTGGGAATGCCCGTGCTGGACTTGGAAGCCAATTGATGGCCAGGACCGCCGTTCCTGGAATCGATGCCCGGACCTACGGCAGGGCAAGCTCGCTGGCCCGCAGGTCCGTCACGAACCCGTGTCCTGGAGAATGCGTGATCATGATGTCGATTTTCGCCGCGATGGCCGCCTCCTGAGGCGTTACTCCGCAAGCCCAGAATACCGGCACAACTGACGAAGGGATCTCGTCCACGGGAGGACCGAAGTACGGGTCCCGAAGATTGGCGCCGATGGCGCTTGGATCACCGACGTGCAGCGGCGCGCCGTGATTGAACGGAAAGCGAGCGGTCACCTGAGTCGCGATAATCGCCTGCGCTGGCTGCAGCCAGCGCATGGTCACGACCATGGGGCCGCGGAAGCGCCCCGCCGGCTCCGTGGGCAACTCAGTCCGCAGCACCCACCGATCCTTCGTAGTGGGTACACCGGCATCCTCGAGCGCTTGGTCGAACGTGATTCCCGAGCCAATCAGAAACGCCACGAAATCCTCCTGCCAGAGGTCCGCGATATCCGTCGTGTCGGCTTGGCGCATTCCGTTCCTGTATACGGCGTAGCGCGGTAGGTCCGTCCTCAGGTCCGCTCCCGGGGCGAGGCGCTTGGGTTCAGCGCTGCCTGTGTCCAAGACCTCCAGCACCGGGCACGCACGTTGGTTCCTCTGGCAGTACAGGAGAAAGTCGTAAGCGTGCGCTCGGCGCAAAACGACCAGATTGCACTGGACGTAGCCCATCGCCACGCCGCGCGTCGTGCCGGAATGGGCCCCCTGGCGGCATGCCAGCCGCGCCTCCGATGGCGACCATTGGCGCACGATGGATCCATCAACGCTCATCAGCGAATTCACACCATTTCAAGTATCCCATCCCGCCTTTCCGCACGAGGCGAGCGGGGCCGAAGGAGACAGCCGGCAGCCCGGCAGCCCAATGATTGCCGGGGGGCAACGAACCATGCAAAGTGCCGTGCGAGCACAAGCCTCGTGCGGGCGAGAACGCGTTCCTCGCTCGGTTTGGCAAGCACTGGAAATCAGCTCTTAACTCTAGGACTCGCGGCTAGGAACCACGCTTCTAGGCCGCGTAAGCACCAGCCACAGGCCGGCTATTGGAAGCATGCCGAAGGCCCATGCCCATGGCGCGGATCCGAACGGCAGGCAGATCGCGGCGGCCGCCGCCGATCCCACGCCAAGCCGCTCGAAAACTCGCAGCGGCCGGAGCCAGTACCCGACGAGGGCTACCGCCCATCCTGCGGTACCAAGCAGCAGAGCCGCGCCGGCAGCCGCGATTTCCAGCGGATTCCCCTGGCCGAGAAGCCGAGGGTCAAACGCGAACGCGGCCGGAATTAGGAAGCAGACCAGGCCCAGACGAAACGCCTGCATGCTGGTGCGGATCGCACTGCCTCCAGAGATTCCAGCTGCGGCATAGGAAGCTAGAGCAACCGGCGGAGTCACCATCGAGAGCACGCAGTAGTACATCACGAAGAAATGCGCGGGCAGTTCCTCAATCCCCAGATCCTTCAATGCGGGCACGAACAGGATCGCACCGATCAGGTACGCGGCAACCGTCGGCAGGCCCATGCCCATGACGATGCATCCAAGCACGATCAAGGCCATCGCGCCGATCGATGAACCGCTGCCGGCGATGAGCTGCGTGCTGAACTTCAAGGCGAGATTGGATTGGATCGCCACAGCAATGATGATGCCGATGGCAGCGATCGGAACAGCCACCTGGCAGGCTTGCCGCGTGGCGCTCTCTATGCACTCCACGAGCGTGCGTCCGACCAGCCGGCCTTCCCTGGTCGCGAAGCTCACCGCCACGCAGCCGAGGCTCGCGAGCACGGCCGCGTAGGTGGCGGAGTACCCAGCCACGAGCAATCCGACCAACAGGGCGGGAGGAGCAAGCAGGTGCAGCCGGGGCATGATCGGCGGCTGGGCCTCGAGCTCGCCCTCCGACAAGGTTCCGATCCCGGTCTTCCTGGATCGCAAGTCCACGGAAAGGAACAGTGCCGCGTAGAAGGCCAGTGCGGGCAGGAGTCCGGCTAGGGCGATGCGACCGTAGTCAACTTGGATCATCTCGGCCATGACAAACGCCGCCACGCCCATGATCGGCGGCATTAGTTGCCCGCCCGTGGACGCGATCGCCTCCATTGCGCCGGCCATGTCGGCGGAATACCCCGCGCGGCGCATGAGGGGAATCGTGAAGACGCCGGTCCCCGCAACGTTGGCCACGGCACTGCCGGTAATGCTCCCCATCAGGCTGCTGGCTACGACTGCAGCCTTGGCAGACCCGCCGCTGTGCACGCCCGTTAACCGGAGGCCGATGTCGATGATCAGACGCCCGCCTCCAATCGAGCCGTATACCGCGCCGAAGAGGATGAAGTAGAACACGAACTGCACCGAGGTGCCGGTGGTGATTCCGAGAATGCCGTTCAGCGACAGCGTCAGGATCTCGATGGCCTCGTCCAGTCGGAATCCCGAGAACTGCAACCAGCCCGGCATCCAGGGGCCCAGAAAACCGTACGCCAGGAATCCGATCAACACTCCGAGCAGCTGCCATCCGACGGCCCGTCGCACCCCTTCGAACAAAACCGCCAGGCACAGCAGCCCGAAGAGCATGTCGACGGGAAGGACGGGATCAACCCCTTCCATCCGTTCGGTCAAGCGCGCGGACGAGACCACGTAGTACGCCCCCATGCCCATGGCGCTCACAACCAGGGCGGCGTCCGCCACCCTCGGGAAGAGCCCGCCTCGCTTGCCCTTGAGCGGAATCCACAAGATCAAGAGCGTCGCGGCCAGCGCCAGGTGCATGGGGCGCTCGACCAGCGGAGCCTGCGGGCTGAACAGGATGTAGACCTGGAACGCGATCCAGACCGCCCCAAGCCCGACCCTCAGGGCAGGGACGAAGCTGGAACGAGCGGAACCTTGGGGAAGGTACGCGGCACTGTTGGTGGGCAACGGCGAGGCGTCTCGACTCGCTACAGCCATCCGCGTAGACTGTAGTACTCTTCCGCGCCGGGATGCAGGGGCACGCCGGTCTTCTCCAGCCGGCCCGCTTGCCTCGGATCGAAGTCCTCCCACGCGCCGTGGGCCTCGGCCATCACGTCCTTGTTCTCGCAGACGGTCTTGGTGATCAGGTGGGCGAGCTCATCCGGAGTGTCCTTGTGCGTGATCAGGACGGTGCCCATGTCCACGGAATCGATCGGACCCGCTTGCCCGCGGAACCATTCAGGCATGGGGGTGCGCTCGATGCCGGGCCCCGATAGCTTTGCGATTGTCTCTTCCGGATAGTCGAGAAACCTCACGGAAGTCGTGGTCGCGACTTCCGTAACCGTGGGATGGCCGCGAATCGCAGTCTCCAAGTACAGGTCCGCGCGTCCGTTCCGGAGGATTGCCGAGACTTGGTTCGCCGAAACCTGGATGATCTCTCCGCCTTCCTCGAGGATCTTCTCGCGGCCGGTATCGAGCGATTCGAAGAGCATGTCCGCCACGACCGGTACCGTGCTGCCCTGTGGCTTCATGACGATCCGCAAGGGATCCCCGGACTGAAGCGCCTTCTTGAGAGTGTCGTTTCCCGTGCGACCGATGTACTCCTCGGTCATCATCGCGGCCATCCAGACGCGGTTCAAGCCGCCCGCCAGGGCCCGGAGATTCGTATGGGCCTGCTCGTAGGCAAGGCGGTTGCCGCTGTAGGCCCAGGCGGCGGTCGCCGCCTGGGCGATCGCGATGGTTTCTTCTCCCCGGTCAACCAGGATCGGATTCCCGATCCCGCCCCCGCGCGCGACGACCTCGACTCGAGTTCCGTCCGGAAGCGACTGTTGCAGCAGTTGAGCGAGGGTCGCGGCGAACACATACCACGAAGTTCCCGGCGGCATCGCTCCGATGGTGACCAGTTCGCCGGGAGCAGGCGCGCATCCCAAGGCGCCGAGGACGGCGCATTGGGCACCGGCAACGGATAGAAACTGCCTACGATCGAACCTCACTATGATTGCCGGCCCTTTGGAATCCCTAGACTGCCAGCACCGTAGGCTCGGACAATAGCCCTACCGCCTCCAATGCCTCCCGAATCCTCTCAAGGCGCTCGGGCGAGGGCTGTCTCGTCGGAGGCCTGACCACGGAAGACCTCAGGCGGCCCGCCATCACCATCGCTGCTTTCATTCGGGCGTGAGCGTCCCCAGAAGGCTCCTCGTCGGCGTAGACAGCATCCTTCAAGATGCTGATTCGGCGCTGAATCTGCTGCGCCGCGTGCAGATCGCCGTCGCAGACTGCCTCGTACAAATCTACTAGGAAATCCGGGATTAGCGACGCGAAGCCCACGAGCGCACCGTCAACGCCCTGCACCATGGACGCCAAGACGTACTCGTCGTGGCACGTCAGGACGGTGCAGGCAGGGTTTGCCGCCCGGATCGCGCGGATGTCACGTTCGTACTTCGACATTTCGCGCGTGCCCACCTTGAACGTCGTCACGTTAGGGACTCGAGCCAGTTCGGCCAGCAGACGCGAGGAGTACCGGGCCTTGGTCCAGGCAGGGTAGACATGCACGATCAGATTCAAGTCCACGGCCTGCGAGATGGCCAGGAAGTGATCGATCACGTGATCGTGGCGCATCCCGAAACGCAACCAGTAGTGCGGCGGCATGACCAACAGGCCGCTGGCGCCGGCCTCGCTCGCCATCAGGGCGTGCTCGACGGACTCCTGAATCGATTCGCAGCAGATCCCCGAAACAACCGGCACGCGGCCCGCGACCGCGTCGGCAACGCTTCGGGTGACGTCCGCCCTCTCGTGCGCGCTCAGGGCAAAGACCTCTCCGGTGTGACCGTTGGTTACGAGCCCTCCGATTCCGGGATGGCTGGAAAGCCAGCTGGAGAACCGCCTGAGTTCGTCCTCGTCGATGGAAAGGTCATCCCGGAACGGCACCTGCATCGCAGGAAGGATTCCACGGAAAGGCTCGACTCGCGCCATGGATAGATTGTCCGCCCCCAGAGGGCTACGGAGCAAGGCGCGCCATCAAATTTCTAGCGCGACGTTGTAATGTCCTGCCTGGCCGGGACGGCGCGCGGGAAAGCGCTCAAGGCGCGGTCGCTGAGCCGTTCAGGGGACGCTGGAACGTGACTTCACCCAATCCAAGAGCGTGTCCCGGAGCACCCATTCTGTTGGCTTGAAGGGTATCCCACGCCCGCGCCATTGCCCCGCGACGTAGTCGTTGGTCACGAATCGGTAGACCCGGTTCGGATCCACACGGCGTCCGGCCGTGGCTTCCTCCGGCAGATCTTTGCCCAGCACCATGGCGGCGACCAGGGTGTTGTCAAACGGCAGGATGTTCCACACATGGCGCGCCGTCACCGTTCCACGTCCAAGGGAGTCCCGGACTCCGCCACGGTTCATGTAGGCGAGGTCCGCGCCGGTCACGTCCCGGATCGCCCGCTCGACAAGCTCTTGAACGGCCGAACGATCCAACGCACGGTCGCAGTAGCCGATGGACACATCCACTCGCTTCGAGACCTGAGACTCCCAATGTGCGACCCGCTCGGCGGTGGCAGGATCAGCCGGGAAGCCATCGCTCGAAACCGGGATTCGAGTCCATTCGTGCCGGACAATCCGGCTCGTGTCGGTATCGAATGCAAGCTCCAGTCGCCCCAGTTCGACGCCGTAGGCGCGCAACTTCACTCCAATACGTCCGTCCACAAGCAGGGGCTCCTGCCTGCCACCGTGATCGTGGCCGCTCACGAGGACATCGACATCGGGCAACTCGCGCAACACCAACTCGTCTTCATCGTCAAATAGGTGGCCGAGGACCACCACCATATCCGCGCGCTCGTGCATCTCTTCGACGACCGGGCGTAGCGACTCGACAAGGGCAGCGGAACGCCACGGCCCGGCTTGGTCGGGCTTGATCAATGCGAGCAACCTGGGGGTCAGCGCCCCGATCACCGCGATCTCAAGATCTCCCGCCTGCAAGACTGTCGCTGGCCGCAGCAACAAATCACCCTGGCTATTGAGGACGTTAGCGGCAAGAATCGGTGCGTCCGACGCTCTTTCAAAGTCCTTGATCCGCTCCCAGCCATAGTCAAACTCGTGGTTTCCAAGGCAATGCGCGTCGATCCCGAGCGCGTTCGCAACCTCGAACGCGGGCGTGCCCCGGAAAATCGTCGACACTGGCGAGCCCTGTACCAGGTCGCCAGCATGCAGCACGACGGCATTCTCTGCTTTCTGCCGTTCGCGCTCGATCGCGGTTGCGACATGCGCGAAGCCTCCTCGTCCCCGGTCATCCGGCAAAAGCCGGGCATGGAGGTCATTGACGTGCAGGATCGTGAAGCGCTGGACTTCCGCCAAGCCCGGCGCCACACCGGCGAGCAGCAGGGCGATGACGGATCGAAGGACCGGTCTCACTCCCATGGCTACCCTTTAGTGTCTCACTCGCGGACCGCGTCGCGTCACTGTCCAGGGATTGCGAGTTCGACACAACCGGCAGTCGCACGGCCGTAGAGCTAGATGTCCGCCGGCCTCCGCTGCGGCCCTTGGAACGGCTGTGCGAATCTCGACCGTCGCGGCAAGGCGAAGTTGTGTCAAGAAGGTTCTGCAAATCCCTTTTGGTGTTTCCTGATTCCCTACTATCCGCATCCAAGGCCAGCCGACATGCGGCTGGTCAGATCGGCCTGACCGGTAGGTCAGTCCGGCGGCGGCTCTCGGCGCACAGCGTTGCACGTGCCTTGAGTTGCGAGTTGTTTCGCCTTCAGCGCTGATGCTACTTGGCTGCATGCGAAATCTATGCGTCCGTCATGGGTACAACCCGGCGATTCTCACACCCGGCCCCCTCCATGCCCAAGACAGGGTGCCGTTCCAGGAAGGCCTCAGCCTGCCTCAGTTGCTCGCCGACTACACCACCGCAGCCGAGTCTGAGCAGGCTCTCTGCGACGGCCGTTCACTCCACGGCCCGGCCTGCCAGCGCTGCGACCGCAGCAAGTTCTGCCGCCGGGCCACGCGCCGGGCTAGCTGCGACGGACAATGTATGCTACGAGGGAAGCGTGCGCGTGCGCGTTCGCCATGTCATTCACTCCCACCACAGAAACGGAACTTCCCGCCCTGACCGCACCAGCAGGTGCCGCGGCGGCGCCGGAGCCCGCCGGGGTCGAGTACCCGGAAGGGCATTGGATCGCACAGAGCGTCGCGCACGGCGAGGCTGTGCTGCAAGCCGCGACGGCCTTGCGTCACCACTTCTGGGAGCGCCAGGACGTGCTCGTGGCCATGGAACTGGTGGTGTACTACCAGCGTGACAATAACAAGGTCTGGCTGCAGCCGGATGTGCAGGTGGTGTTCGGTGTGCAGCGCAGGAACCGCAGTTCGTTCAAGGTCTGGGAGGAAGGCAAGGCACCAGATTTCGTGCTGGAGGTGGCGTCGCCCTCGACGGCGGAGAAGGATGCCCGGCACAAGGCGCAGGAGTACGCCCGGATCGGGGTGCGCGAGTACTGGCGGCTGGATCCGGACGGGTCGATGATGGAGACCTCCTTAGAGGGCTGGGCGGCGAACGGGGGGAAGTATAGCCCGGTACAGCCGGTGGCGAGCAGCGACGGGGGTTGGCAGTTGCAGAGCCGGGTGCTGGGGCTGGAACTGCGCAGCCAAAGGCAGGACGGGGCGACAGTGCTGATGTTCAGGGATCCGCGCACCGGGGAAGAGTTCGACGGGGCGCTGGAAGAACCCGAGCGGCGGCGGCGGGCAGCGGAAGATCGCGCCAGTGCCGAGGCGAAGCGTGCGAGTGCGGAGGCGAAACTCAGACGGGCAGCAGAGGAGAGAGTGCAGGCATTGGAGAAGCAGCTCCGCAACCTCGCTGCCCATAGCCCTCCGCCGGAACGCGAGCCCTAGCAGCCTGAGGCAATAGTCCTGAGCGGGCAGTTCGATTCAAAACCGCACCACCCCAAGTCACGAACGGCTGTTCAGACCTCAGTAGATGGCTGATTTGGCTTGACCGAAGGCCTGCCCGCTGGCACCTGATGCCTGCCACATACGAAGACATCGCGACCATCGACTCTTGCTCCAAACTGCTCAGGGGCGAATCCATCGCTCTTTCGGGCCGTAACTAGGGATGAGGTGGATAGGTAATCAGGTGATGTTTTGGGGCGCGGGGAACTTGCCCATCGTGTTCACGCAGGCTGACCCGCTGCCGAGCCGTGGCGGTTGCTGAAATAGCGACCCGCTGAGGGATGTCCGGCTCCCGGCTGGGTGCGGGCGAGACTGACCACCGGTGGCCGGGCCCGGATCGGGAGGCACGATGGGAGCTGGCTGGAAGCGCCCGGCCGCGGGGCCAACAAGTCTCAGCCGGCCTGGCGTAGGACCTGCCGGCGGTGCTCCCACCAGTACTCCATGTTCAGGTAGCGACTGTCCTCCAGCCAGCCCTCGAAGGTTTCCACCGCCAGCGCCCGGATCAGCCGAGGGCAGCTGGCCGGATTGGGGAAGATCCGGATCACCTGCGTGCGCCGCCGCAAGAGGTCTCGTGCCACCTCGCTCTCATCCTCCCGACCGGCGCTCAATTGCCGCAAATGCCTCTCTGAGGACCTCCGCGCACATCCGGTCCAACTGCGCGGATCGGCTCTCAAGATCGGCATACCGACAGGAGACCCCCGCTACTCCCCCGTTCCCTAACGAGAATCTCCCTCTGGAACCCGACGCCGCCAAGCGTCCAGTGGACCTCAAGCTCTACATCGACGGGTCCGTTGCCTTGTCCCGTGTATCCCGAAAACTGGAATACATACGTCAGCAAAACGGGCCTCTGATCGTCCAATGAGAAGCCCGGCGTGACGATGTGCTCCTCCTTGGTCCGGTCCCAGTGGCTGGGGTCGAGAAGATGGGTGCCGCGGACGCCACCTCCTGTGATGCTCACCTGGGCCGTCGTCCGGGTCCGGCTTAACAGGGACGCCAAGGTCCTCAGCGATCCTTCCAGGCCTTCGATTGTCGGGCGGATCTCAAGGCGGGAAACACGGTCCAGCACACTGACTGCAGAGGTGGCTGGGGCTGGACCCGTCCGCTTCCGGACGAGCGTCGCTACGCGTTGCTCCACCTTGAAGCGGTCGAGCAATCCCTCGAAGTCAGCGACCGGCACCGCCTCTCCGGCGCTCCGGGATTGGCGATTCGTCCCGGCATGGATGACGGCCTTCATGGATACGTTCGGGATCAGTCCAGCGACCTTGCCGAGCGCGCCGAAGGTGTCCGAAGTGACCGTCGCTCCCGACTTGATTTCGATGGCCGCCGTCCCGTGGCCGGTTTCGATCAGGAGGTCGCATTCCAGACCCTGGCTGTCGCGGAAAAACGACAGATTCGGCGAAAGCCCTCGATTGAAACCGAACTTCAGGGTCTCCGCGACTACCATGTTTTCGAAGAGCACTCCCCGGAGAGGCTGACTCGTAACCTGCCCCGGATGTTCGATGCCGATGAGGTAGGACGCCAGACCGACGTCGTAGAAGTAAATCTTGGGTGATTTGACTAGGCGCTTTCGGATGTTGGCGAAGTAGGGCGGCAAGGAGAAGGCGATGTAGCTCGCCTCCAGCAGCGTGAGCCATTCGCGCGCGGTCGTGTGGGAAATGCCGGCGTCCGCGCCAAGAGAGGACAAGTTTGCTTTGCGATCTGGCCCACTCTTCCCGCGCACAAGCGGACGAAGCGACGAATGCTCGAGAGATTGCGGATCTCGGCGAGTTGCCTCAGGTCGCGCTCCACATAGGTCTCGAGGTAGGCCGCGAACGCCTACCGCGGATCGAGGCCCTGATCGAGGATCCTGGGATAGAAGCTGCGGTGCAGTAGCTCGTCCACCGTTTCGTGCGGTTTCGCACGGCGTCGTTCGGCAAGTGAAAACGGCAGCAGGCGAAGCAGCGCGGTGCGGCCCGCGAGGGACTGGTTGATGGCATCTGAGAGCTTGAAATGCTCGCTGCCCGTCAACACACAGAGGCTGTTCTGTCCCCTCTCATCCGCCCAGACCTGAAGGTACGAGAGGAAGTCGGGTACACGTTGAATCTCGTCCAGGATCGCGCCCGTGCTGATTCGGGCGAGCAGCCCGCGTGGATCGCGCTCGGCAAGTTCGCGTTCATCGGGTGCTTCGAGATTGACGTAGGTCAAGTGAGGAAACGTCTGCCGACAGGGCGCGGTCTTGCCCGACTGGCGTGGTCCCGTAACGGTCACGAATGGGTAGCGCTGGAACAGACTCTTTAGGACGGGGGCAATGTCGCGCGGAATCATCGGGCCATGGGACGAGTTCACTCTGACAAATTGAAAGTTGAACCTTCCAATTGCTTACCACGGTCACTGGTGTCAACGTAGCTCGTTGCAACGCGGTCTGAAAACCGCTGTCGGAACAACCCGCGGCGCTGCTGGGACGGCCACCTTGAAGTATCCGACTCCCGGCTCGGTCCCAATGGCATTCGTTTAAGGAATTATGGCGTTCGGTTAAGGGGGAATGGGGATTTCCGGCGCTGAAGCACCGGAATTTCGAGGCGTCAGGCTGAGAGCGGGGCCGGAGCGGACTTGCGGGACCTCCATTTGTTGACGGGCTTGTGCGAGACGCGCGGATAGGAGCGGTTCGGACGCTTCCGCTGGCGGCAGCCGGCGATGCTGGCGAGGATGGTGGAGACCGTCTCGCTGAGCGTGGTCGCGTAGGTCAGGAGCAGGCCCTCCAGGTGGCGGCCGACGGTGCGCAGTCCGTTGCGGAAGTTCGCCTGCTGGGGCTGCTTGCCCGCCTCGGAGCGGAAGCCGGCCTCGGGCTGGTTGGTGAACAGGCGGGTCATCGCGATCAGGCTGAAATGGGCGCTGAGCTCCTGGCGGACCAGGCGCTCGCTCTGGCCGTGGAAGCGCTCGACTTGCAGGTATTGTTTGCTGATCTTGTACAGTTCTTCCACGCCCCAGCGCGCATGGTAGAGGTCCGCGAGGGCCCGGACGGGGTAGCGGCGGCTGTCGAGCAGGGTGGTGGCCAGCAGGTAGTCGGTGTCGCCGGCGGTGTAGCGGACCAGGCGGACGCGGCAGGGCCGCCAGCCGGCCGCGGGCTGTTGCTCGCGGGCCGTGTCGGAGGGCGCGATGGTGACGATGCCGTCGCGGCGGCCGGAGCGGCGGAACTGCTCGCAGACCGAGTTAGCGTTGGACTTGAGGCGGAAGACGGCGTGCAGGCCGCGGTCGAGGTGGGTGTGCAGCAGGCGGAAGCAGTAGTAGCCGCGGTCGTAGACGACGACATCGGAGGGGGCGAGGGCGGGCAAGTGGGCCAGGGCCAGGCGGCGCTCGTCGCCGTGGGGGGCGAGTTCGAAGTCGACCGGCAGGCGGGAGCGCAGACGGAACAGGCAGCTGAGCAGGCCTTGGGGGTAGTGCGAGCCGTCGGAGGGGCGGCGGTAGCCGTTCTCGAGCAGGGGTTGCGGCAGGTTGAGCTTGGAGCCGTCGACGGCGAAGGTGCGGTGGCCGTACCACAGCGTGCGGGGCTCGTCGGGGGGTGCGCGGCGCAGGATCTCGCGGTGGATGCGGAAGAACACTTCGTCATGGACCTTGCGGCGGGCAGCGTGCATCGAGGCCTGCGAGACGGGTTCGGGCTTGGGCAGGGGGATGTCCAGAGCACGGCACTGCGCCCACAGATCGCGCAAGGTCAGGGCATATCCCTGGCGGTTGGGCGCGAATACCAGGCGGAAGACGAACAGCACCACCAGCAGGGTGTTGAGCACCCGCTGCCGCTGCATCCAGGCCGCGTCGTGCTCGTGCGCCACCTGCACCACCGCTGCCAGGATCTCCTGCCACAGGGCAGTGAAGCGCTCGTCCGGTTGCGGCCGTGGCTCCGGCTGCGCCGGACGCGGCCGGGACACGCCCGCCGGGCCCCCGGCCAGCACCCGCTGCCAGTCCGGCCGCAGCGCACCGCTGATTCGTAATTGATTGGATGGGGATATGGTGGAAAATCTGACGTTGGGACACGGAAGCTGTGGCGGATTGCCGCGGAGAATCGGGTTTTGTTGCGCTGCTGAGAGCGCTGTGAGGGGGGCAACGCCGAGTTGGGAGCACCGGCAGCCGCAATTAGGCGCAGGGGGGCCGTCCGCGATGCCGTGACGGACCTGACTCCGGGGCTGCGGAGCGGCATCCGCGCTAACCGGGATGCAACAGCAGTTGCAGCGCCTCGTCACGGTTGCCCGCGTAGTATGTTTGCGCGTTCGGCACCGTGTCGTCTGGCCGTTGCGACAACAGCAGCGCCAGCGCCAGATTGTTCAGCGCCGCGGCGTTGGATGGACCGTGACCCGTGCGGATGCGGCTAGCGTCCTCTCCCAGGGAGACATCGCGGCGATAGTGGTTGGCGCTCTCCACCTGCCAGTGACGGCGCTGCAATGCCAGCAGGTCCTGAGCCGATGCGGCCTGCTCCGCCAGCGAGGTGATGCCGTAGCTGTAGCTGATCGACACCGGCCCGCCCGGCCGTTGGCAGGTCTCGTGCTGGATGCGGTACGCCTGCTTGGCATGCGGGTACGGCAGCAGTTTTGGATGGGGCGTGAACACCTCGATCGAGCGCCGCTCCCAGTGTTTGTTGCGCGAGCGCTGCCAGCGCTTTTCCTGCCAGCTCCGCTCCGCGCCCAGTTCCCAGTTCAGCTCCGTCAGCGTGGCCCAGGTTTGCGGGCAGTTGCCCTTGATGCGCACCAGCACCTGCCCGCCGTGCTGCTCGATGATCGCCCGCTGGATCTCCTGCCCCGCATGTCCGGCGTCCAGCGTCACCGTCCGTCCGCGCAGATCCACCTCCTCCAGCAACGCCCGCAGCGCACCCTGCTCGCCGCCTTCCTCGCGGTAGCTGCGGCTCGCCAGCGGCAGGCCCGTGACATGCTCCACCAGCGTCACTGTCTCCCAGTGCAGCCCCTCCGCCGTCAGCCGGTTCGCCCCGCGGATGCGCTTGCCGTCCGCCGCCAACGCCTGCGGCTGCGGCACCAGGGGCTGCGTCCAGCGCTGGATCACGCGCTCCAGCGAGGCCGGATCGGTCCGCTCCATGACCCGCTGGAAGGTTGTGTCCGAGGGTGTCACGTACTGCCGATCGCGCTCGTCCCAGCGGCACCCCAGTGCCCGTAACTCGTACTGCTTCAATGTCTTCGAGTACGCTTCCGCCGCCCTCCCGCCGTGCTTGCCCGCCAGCTTTGCCAGTACCAGCAGCGCCAGTACCACGCCCATTTCATGCCGCCTCCCGTGGCGACTCCGACTGTCCTCCACCGCCTGCAACTGCACCCGCAGCGACCGCAGTTCCGGCTCCCCGTAGCGCACCTCCACCGGCCGACAACCCCACTCCTCCCGATCCTCCGGATCCGCCAGCCGCTCCCGCGCCCCCGCCTGCAACTCATATACCAGCATCACCTTCCGCTGCCCGTGCTTGTCGGTGTACTTCCCGTTCGACCGCGCGTACCCCTTGCTCAACCCCAGCTTGATCCAGTTCGACGCCAGATACACCGTGCCCCGATACTTCTGCGGCTCGACGAACGTCTCCGCCAACTCCAGCGGATGCCCCCAGTGCGCCTGCCAGTCCGCGCTCAGCCGCCGCAGATTCAACCCCAGCAGGCGCGAGGCCAGATTCTTTACGCCCGTACCCTCCGGTAACATGACGAAGCGCGTGTTGTTGGCGATCAGGTGCAAGCGCTGGAACTGCACGGCCTTGTGCCAGCCCAGCCACTGCTCGCGCGGCCGGCACTGGAACACCCCCGTTTGCCAGCCCAGCAGTGCCAGCCACTCGCCCTGCCATACCGCGACATAGCGTAGCCCGCGCCCCGCGAACTGCTTGAACCCCAACGGGTGATGCTGGTCCATCAGCGCATCCCAGCGTCGGCGCTCGTCTGGCCGTGCCAGTCGCAACGTGACCTCCTTGACCACCGGCACGGTTGCGGAACCCTTCTGCGCGTCCATACTCCATGCATACACGAATGCGCGGAAAATAGCCAGCCCCTCGGCTAACTTCTTGGGCCTGAGGTTACGCCGTCGAATAAAGAATCAGCCGTGGGCCGCAGCGGGTGGATGTACACGTCCTTCGGCGATTTGGCCGGCTGGTCGCCCTTCGCCTTGCGGCCGCGCGTCTGCCCCACCCGCTCCCAATTCGACGCCTGGTAGCAGGTTCCCCGGTGCCGCTCCGGATCCACATACGATTCGACCAACGCCGGCCGGTAGCCATGCTTGCGCTGCCAGTCCCCGGGCAGCTGCCGCAGCGCCAGCCCCAGCGCATGCGAGGCCAGATTCTTTACCTGCACCCAGGGCAGCAGCAAGAATCTCGAGTTCCGCACCACCAGCCGCAGGTGCTTGCGGTGCGCTTGGCTCTGCCAGCCGATGCGCCGGTCCCGGCAGGCCAGGTCGCGGGCCGCGAAGTCGAACAGCAGGCAGCCCAGCAGGCGCCCCTGGCAGTCGCGCAGGAAATAGCGCAGGTGCGCGCCGAATGGCTGGCGGTAGCCGAGGTAGTGGTGGCGCTGGACCCACTCGTTCCACTCCGCGACCGTTTCCGGGTTCTCGGCCAGTTCCAGCCGCAGCGGCCGCAGCGCAGCCAGCGGCTCCGCAACCGGCGGCTGGGGATCCGAGCGGGCCGCAGTCCCGACGGGCCTCTGCGGGCCGCGCCCGCGGTGCCGCTTGGGTGGCAGGGTGAGGATCTCGAGTTGCTCGAGGGTCTCGAGCACGCGGAGGGCCAGCTGGACGCTGTTGTTGCCGTTGGGCGCGTGCCAGCCGAGATGCTCGCAGATGGTGTGGCCGAGTTCGGCGCGGCTGAGCTGGGGGAAGCGGCCGACGGTTTCCTGGATGTCGGCGATCTGGCGGCGGGTGAGGCGCTTGCCGAGGAAGGTGGTCGATTTCAGGTTCTGGATGCGGGGGTCGATGGCGGGGCTAGGAGTCATCCGAAACTAAGCTGGCAGATTCGGGCGAAAAAGTCAAGCCCTTGCGCGGAAAAAGTTTCCCTGGATGTCAACATCCTTGGAATCAGCAACTTACATCACTCGCTCGGGGCTTCCACCCGCGCAACAGGCTACCGAATGCCATTGGGCTCGGTCCTGGAGTGAGAAGACCTAGAATGAGGGGGATCGACCCGACGGCAAGAAGGTTCCGATTGTTCCGAGAAACTCCAGAGCAGACTACGCTGGCGCTGGGCGGCATGACTTGCGACCACTGCGTCTCAACCGTGGAGACAGCACTGGCCGAAGTGGACGGCGTGGTGACCGCCACAGCCAATCTGGCATCGCAATCGGCGCACGTGGAATATGATCCCTCCATTGCCGACATCGCAAGCATGGAGGAGGCGGTCGCCGCTGTCGGCTACGCGCCGCGCCCCGCCAGCACTCTGGTCTCTTTCGAGCCGACGGCGCACGGCGAGGCGATTCAGCAAGGGCCGGCACGGGAATTCGCTGACTTTCGAGTGAACATCGAAGGCATGACCTGCGCAAGCTGCGTGCTGTCGGTCGAGCGCGCAGCGCTGGGAGTGAACGGCGTTGCCTCCTGCCAGGTCAGTCTCACCGAATCAGCCGCGCAGGTCAGTATCGATCCGCGCGAGAGCGATATCGATGCTGTTCTCCGGGCAATCACCTCTGCCGGCTACCAGGCAGCCCTCGAGAAGACGGATCCCGCTGTCGACGTCGGCGACCGCGCCTCGCCTCCGCTTGTTCGCAGGCTGGCCGTTTCGGCAGCGCTGACGGCACCCCTGCTGATTCTGGCCATGTCCCACGGGAGCCTCGATTTCCCCGGGTCGCGGTGGCTTCAGTTGGGGCTGGCGCTTCCGGTCGTCTTCTACGGGGGCGCCTCGTTCTACGCCGCAGCCTGGAACGCGGCTCGGCATGGCCGCAGCGACATGAACACGCTGATCGCCGTGGGCACGGGTGCAGCGATGGTGTACAGCGTCGTCGCACTGCTGGCACCGTCATGGGTGTCATCCGGGATTGACGTTCCGCCGGTCTACTTCGAAACAGCGGCCGCGATCCTGACACTGGTGCTGCTGGGGCGCGTTTTGGAAACGAGAGCCCGGCGTCGGACATCCGCCTCGATTCAGAAGCTGGTTGCACTGCAAGCCGGCATGGTCCGAGTCCGGCGCCACGGCACGGAGAGCGAGATTCCATTGGCGGGGGTCTCCGTCGGGGACGAGGTGGTGGTGCGCCCGGGCGAACGGATCCCGGTTGACGGCACAGTGATCGACGGCACCGGTGCCGTCGACGAATCGCCCATTACCGGGGAGAGCGTACCAGCTGACAAGCACCCCGGTTCCAAGGTCGTCAGCGGCTCCCTGAACCAGGACGGCTTCCTTGTGTTCAAGGCCGAGAGCGTGGGAAGCGAGACCGCGCTCTCACGGATCATCGACTTCGTTCGCCACGCCCAGGGATCCAAGGCTCCAGCCGCTCGACTGGCAGACCGGATCGCGGCTGTGTTCGTACCGGTCATCCTGGTGTGCGCGCTGGCGACGTTCGCCGCTTGGCTTGCCTTCGGACCCGGGGAAGATCGCTTCCGCATGGCGCTCAGCAACGCGGTCAGCGTGCTGATCATCGCCTGCCCCTGCGCCCTGGGCCTCGCGACACCAGCGGCGCTGGCCGTGGGTATCGGCAGGGCGGCCGAGAAAGGCATCCTGATCCGGGACGGAGCCGCCTTGGAAGCCGCAAGAAACGTGGACACCGTGGTCTTTGACAAGACCGGCACGCTGACCCTTGGAGAGTTCGCCGTGACCGATGTCGTGGCGCTCGGTACCACGAGCACCGAAGAACTGACGGCTGCGGCAAGCGCGATTGAAAGCCGCAGCGAACACCCGATCGCAACGGCCATCGCGGCGGCGGGCTCAGCGACGGATGTCGGGGTCGCGGACTACCGTGCATTACCGGGCGCAGGCGCCACTGGCAGGATCGGCGACGATTCCTGGATCCTTGGCAAGCGGGACCTTTTGGCCGAGCGGGGGACCGATCTCGCCGCGGTTGCGGTCACGCTGGACCGGTTTGAGAGCGAGGGCAAGTCCGTTGTCGTGGCAGCCCGGAACGGCGAGTTGGAAGGTATCTTCGCTCTCCGCGACACCATGCGCCCTGAGGCTCGGAGAGCGGCAAATGCTCTTCGGTCCCAAGGCGTGAAGACGCTCATGCTCAGCGGCGACAACGAGGTGGCGGCCAAGGCTATCGCCTCCGAGGCGGGAATCAAGGACGTTCTCGCGCCCGTCCTGCCCATCGAGAAGTCCGCGGCGATTGAGCGCCTCCAATCCGAAGGCCGCACGGTTGCCATGGTGGGCGACGGCATCAACGACGCCCCGGCGCTGGCGCAAGCCGACGTCGGCGTCGCGATCGGCGCCGGCACCGATATCGCGATCGAGTCCGCCGGGATCATTCTGGTTCGCAGCGACCCCTCGGACGTAGGCCAGGCGATCGAAGTGGCCAAGCGAACACAACGCGCGATCGTGCAGAACTATTGCTGGGCGTTCGGCTACAACGTGCTGGGAGTTCCGATCGCCGCCGGCGCGTTGTATCCGTGGACGGGGCTCCTGCTGTCGCCCGTCCTGGCCTCCGCGGCCATGGCCCTCTCCAGCATCTCGGTGCTTTCCAACAGCCTCAGACTGAGGCGGGCCCTGTCCGGGCACCCTTGAGTGGGGCGGCGCGGCTCCCGCGCGCACGTTGGCCTACATTCCAGAGGCGGCGATCACGGCCTCCTGGACCACGATGTCCTCGTCAAACGAGACATGGATGGGCTTCTCACCTCGCACCGCCGCCGCTAGGGCGGCCATGTCATCGACATAGCGTTCGTAAGGCAGCAGCTTGATCTTGTGAGGTCCCTTCGGGTACGGTCCGGCAGCCTCCACGAGGTTGAAGGACAGTTGCGGGGCCTCGATCGGTCGCAGGGTCGCCACGCCGTTTGTTCCGTGGACCTCGAAACTCCTGTAGCGGCTGCCGTTTCCGGCGAGGGACGCGCCGACCACGATCCCGAGCGCTCCGGAGTATTCGAACACTGCGGCGGTGTTGTCCGCCATGGTGTCGTCGAACTCTCCGTGCTTGTTGAGGAACGGAGTAACGCGGTTCGGCCGGCCGAGCAGACGCACGAGCGGATCGATCACGTGCGGTGAGAGCTCGAACATGTGCCCGCCGCGGAACTGCGCCCATGCCGGCCGCGCGTCCGCGCCCAGGGTCTTGTGCATCGTCGCGTGGACCAAGTGAATGTCGCCCAGCCATCCACTCCTCGCGGCCTCCAGAATGCGGTTGATGCCGGGGTGGTAGCGCCACATGTAGCCCTGCTGCACGACCAGGCCCTTGCTCCTGGCGACGTTGAGGATGTCGCGGAGCGACTCGACATCGAGCGCCGGCGGCTTCTCCAGATGCAAGTGCTTTCCCGCGCGGACAACGCGCAGGCCCTCGCTCGCATGGTCCGCTACGGGTCCCTCGACAGCGATCACGTCAATGGCCTCGTCCTCCAGCATGGCCTTCGGGCGCACGATCGGAATGCCCTGCCCCTTGTACTCTGCCCGGACCTTGGGATCCGCGTCCCACAAGCCGGCGATCTCGAAGTCCGGTGAGGACTGACACACCCGGATCTTCCCGCCGCCGTGGGAATGGCTGGCACCGAGGAATGCGATCCTCACGGTTTCGGACCCTGCGGCCCTAACTGCTAGCGGGGCGGCCAATCCGGCCGCTAGGAATGAACGACGATGCATGCTCCTGTACTCCTCAAGACAATAGCCGCCCACGGTGCCTTGGCACGGGAGCCGCTTGCAGAATTGCTTGTACGCCAATTCGGCGTTGGCGGGGCCATTCCGGATGCGAAACGGCCCCGCCGGGTTTTCTCTTCGGCGCCCCTAGAAGTCGAAGCGCGCCGTCAGCTGAACCTTGCGCCCGTCGCGAGACCCCCTCAGCCTTCCGAATGTGCCAGACACGGAGTTGGTCTGGATCGAGGTCAGGACGGTATGGTTCAGGGCGTTGAACAAGTCAACGCGCAGTTGCAGGTTCTGACCCTCCTTGACTTCGATCCGCTTGACGATCGCCGCGTCGAGGTTCCAGAGACCGGGTCCGTATAGGGCGTAGCGCGACAGCGTTCCCGGCCGGAGCGCGATCCGGTGCGCGTCCGTCTCTACAGACTGGAACATGTCGGTGTTCAGGTACTGGTACCGCCCTTGGTTCGACGACCCCCAGTCCGGTCGTATGGCCGCACCATGTGCGGGTCCGACGAAGTCGGGCCGCTGGCCAGGCGATCGGGTCCCACCCTGGGTGATCCGCAACGGCGTGCCGCTCGCTGCTTCGAAGATCCCTGCCAGGCTCCAGCCTCCGAGGAGGTGCCGCATCCCGCTCGAGGCTCCGCCCGGAGTCGGGATTTCGTAGAAGAAGTCCGTGGTGAACCGGTGCCGGATGTGGTAGTGCGTAGGCGCCCGGTTGTTCTTCAGGTCATAGAGCTGGGCGCGGCTTGGCGACCATACCGTCTGGGGATCGTTCCCGCCCGTGCAACACGTCATGTCGCCCCGGAAATGAGCCCAGTTCCAAGCATAGGTGTAGTTCATGTTCAGCTGCAGGTTCCGCGAGAAGCGCCGCTTCAAGGACGTCTGCAAGCTGTGGTAGCCCGTCGAGTCACCCCCTTGGTAGAAGCCGAAGTTAGACGGAAAGTCCTCGAGCCCCAATACTTGGCTGTACTGCTGGCCGCCCGTGTAAGGGAGCGGCCGGTTGTAGGTCGGATTGAAGATCAGGTGAACTCCACGGTTGCCGACAAAGCTGATGTCCCAGACGGTGTCATCGGTCACCTGCCTCTGGACGCCCAACGTGAACTGGGCGCTGTACGGCGCTGACCATCGGGGATCGACCGAATTGCCGCCGATGACTGATCCTGCCGAGGCGAGCTGCGCCCCGACTTCGTTGGGGTCTCCGTACTGGATGCCCAGATTGGCGACGTTGTCGGCTCCGACCACGTTGAGGTGCGAGGGGAGGTCCGGACCGTTCGACATGGTGTCGATCGGGCCGGCAAAGATGTTGTGAGGCATGTGGAAGATCCCGGCCCCGCCGCGCACGACGGTCTTGCCTTGATCGTCCAAGGTCCACGCAAACCCCAGCCGGGGCGACCACATGTTGTAGATCGCGTCCCAGAACCGGTTCTGCCGCCGGAAGAGAAGCTGCTTTCCTAATTCGTGCCTGAGCGTGGCGCCTGGGAGACCGAACGGGCCGTTGCGGTTGAAGATATTTGGCATGCCGCCCTCATTCTGGTGTGACCGCGGCACGGAGGCGTAATCCCAGCGCAGTCCGATGTTCACCATCACGTTCGGCTTGAGCCGGATGTCGTCTTGCACGAAGCCGCCGCCGAACCAACGCTTCCACGTGAACTTCTCCAGCGGGAACACGTAGCGGGCTTCTTGGATCCTTCCTGCCTGCAGGTCAGCCTGCGTGGTGTATGTGTAGATCGGAACCTCCTCGTTGATCCGCGTCCCGCTCATGTAGCGGAACATGCCGCCAAACTTGATCACGTGCCGCCCGGTCGTCTTTGCGAGGGTCTGTTCCAGCGTGGAAGTGTGGCCGTCCTTGGCGAACACCTCCGCACCGCCACCGGGGCCACCGAAGCCCCGCAGGAAGGGGATCTCGTTCGCGTCGTAAGCGCCATCGAGCCGGTTGATGGCGTTCACATTGGTGCCCCACCGTGTCTCGGAGGTCAAGGTCGGGTTGATGATCCTAGTGAGCGTGAAGGCCCCGTTCTCCTGGATCCCGTCCCATTGCCGCCAGTTGCCAAGGGCCAACCTGGGGATCTGGCGCAGCGGGCGGCTGCGCACATACCGGAACGTCAGGAAATTGTTGGAGCCAACCTGGTGGTCCACCTTGATGACCGCGTGGTCGTCCCTCCGGTTTTCAGTGCCGACTCCCCGGAAGAACGCCACCGCCGGAACGCAGGGGGTGTTCGCAGGGAGGTCCGCCCCGCAAGTGGAGTCCGAAGGGTCCAGGTTGGGCCCGTCTGGTTCGGACGGCTCCGGAAACAGGTCGAGGTAGGCCTGCGCTGCAGGAACGGCCTGGCCAATGCGTTGCCGCATCGCCCTCGACCAGACCTCACCCGATACCGGCGAGAGCCGGTTGAAGCGATAACCCTCGAAGACCCCGAAGAAGAACGTCCTGTTGGGGATGATCGGCCCGCCGAGTGAAGCGCCATAGTGGTGGTAGACTAGGGGCGACTTGATTCCGACAATGTGATTGCGGGCATGCAACCCGCCCGACTGATACATCTCGAACAGGCTTCCGTGCAAGTTGTTCGTGCCGCTCTTGCTGATCAGGTTGATGTTTCCGGCGATCGTGTTGCCGGTCTCGGCGGAGAAGATGTTCTTCGACGTCTCGACCTCGGCGACCGCTTCCAGGCTGATGCCCTTGATGAAATTGAAGTTCTGATAGAGGGCGAGGGCGGCGAACTCGGCATCGGGCACGGCATCGACGGCGTCCACGGTCATCGTGAAGCCACGTGGCGCCAATCCGTTGATCGACATGGTCCAGCCACCGACGATGGCGGCACCTGTACCCAGCGAGAGGATGCCCGTGATGTCCCTGTTGATCATGGGCAGCTCGTCTACCTGAGTCTCGTTCAGCGAGATGTCCTGCTCGGCGTTAACCGTGTTCATTAGCGGGGCCGCGCCGGTGACGGTCACCGTCTCCGTCGTGGCGCCAACTTCCAACGTGTAGTTGATGTTGGCCCGCTGGCCCGAGGCCAGCTGAAGGCCCTCGACTGATGTTGCCTTGAAGCCATCGGCAGTCAGGACGATCGAGTACGAGCCCGGCTGGATGAAGGAAACCGCGAATTCCCCTCCCTCGCTCGTCGTCGTGCTCAACTCCTGGCCGGTGGCATCGCTCGTAAGCGTGATCTCGGTTCCGGGAATGACGGCACCGCTCGGGTCGTACACGATGCCCTGCAACGTCGCGGTGGTCACCTGAGCGAGGACGCTAGGGCTGAGAAGCAAGCCCGTCGCGCAAAGCGCGATGGTCCAGAAAGCTCGTTTTGAAGCTTGATCGCTGTGCATTGAAATCCTCCGTTCCTTTAAAACATCACAAGGGGAAATGTCCCCTAGGCATTGACACAACAAGGAGTTATGTCTTTTTCTGCGATTTGATTGGACAACAAGTTCCTCGCCGTGTCAAGCGATCTATTCAAAATATTGGCAGCGCGCTTTTCTACCTCGATGGCCCGGTTCGGCACAACCCGGGTGCCCGTAAGACACTGAAAAATCGGCAGTTTCGGCGATCTACGCAGTCAGCGGTCGCAGCTGGCCTGGAATGGATCTCGTCAGCCGGAATTCCTTCGGCGGCGGCGAAAACCCGCTGGTCGCCGGTTCTGCGGCATCGCAACTGCGACCCGCGCCAGCGCGGAACAGGCTTTAGCCGCCAGCCGGCTCGATGGATCGTTCCGAGCCGGGCATGACCGCGTCCCAAGTCCCAAAGGTCCCCCTTTTGCCAGGCGCTAAGGAGCAATCGTCCGGTGCAGTAGACTGGGGAAATTGTGGCAGCGGTCCGTATCGGTATCGTCGGCCTGGGTAACGTAGGCAGCGGGACTCTCCGCCTGCTGCACTGCAACGCCGATCAGATCGAAAGAAAACTGGGTTTCCCCCTGGTGGTTTCAGCTGTCTGCTCGCGCGGGGTTCTCAGCAATCCCGCCGAGGCAGTGGGGCTCCATCCCGCAGCCTTGCGGACCGACAACTGGAAGGAACTCGTCGCCAGCCTGGACGTCGACATCGTGGCGGAGCTTGTCGGCGGCACCGGAGTCGCGAGAGAGATCGTCGAATCCGCCATCGATGCCGGGAAGCCGGTCATCACCGCCAACAAGGAGCTGATGGCGGAACACGGTGCCGAAATCCTCGACCGCGCTCGCGAGCGCGGCGCGTGGGTGGGGCTGGAAGCATCCGTAGCAGGCGGAATCCCTGTCTTGACTGCCCTCCGGGAGGGTATCGCGGGGGACAGAGTCGACGCATTGATCGGCATCCTCAACGGAACGTCGAACTACATCCTCACGGAAATCGAGCGCACCGGAGCCGCGTTCGAGAGCGTGCTGCGGGAAGCGCAGGAACTCGGCTACGCGGAGGCTGACCCGAGCGCCGACGTTGACGGCTATGACGCGCGCTCAAAGCTTGCCATCCTGGCTGCCCTCGCCTTCGGGGTCGAGGTCGCGCCGGCCCAAATCCCGGTGGAGGGGATCCGGCGCATTCGCACGATCGATTTCGCCTACGCGGGTAGGCTCGGGCACACGATTCGGCTGCTGGCGACTGCCCGGCGGGAATCGGACGGCCTGCGGCTGGCAGTGCGGCCCGCGCTGGTCGCCAGAAACACGATCCTGGCCGGCGTGACTGGCTCGTACAACGCCTTGTGGGTCCACGGCCAGGGAGGCGACACGTTCTATTACGGGAAGGGTGCCGGTCCGGCACCAACTGGCGTCGCCGTCGTCAGCGACCTGATGGCGGCAGCCCGGGACCTCAAGGCTTCCGGCGCGCAGAGCGTGCCGCCGTTCGGACACGTGACCATGAAGCCGCATGCGCCTGTCTCCAGCGGCACGGAGGTACACCAGTTCTACTTGCGGTTTCGCGTGCGCGACAGGCCCGGCATTCTTGCCAGCCTCACCGCCGCCTTGGCCGATCAGGGAGTTAGCGTCGAGGCCGTCTTGCAGGAACCGCACTTCGACAAGGATGACCTGCCCTTCGTGACAACGCTCGAACCGACGACGAGGAAGGCACTCGATTCCGCTTTGGCCGCGATGCGCGGATTGGAGTTCCTGGTCGACGAGCCGCTTGCGATGCCGCTCGAGCCGACCCTCACGGCCTCCTGATCCCGGCCTGTCCGGGCAGCGCGAATGGGGCACACTGGAAGGTAGCGGAGCGCCGCCGGGGCGGCGCGAGAGGAAACATGCCGACTCAATCAACCGGGAAGAGCCTGCGCTTGCGGCGCATCTTGCGTAGCGGGCGGGCCGTGGTCGTCGCGATGGACCATGGGAACGCCGCCGGCGCTGTGCGCGGCCTTGAGAAGCCAGCCGATGTCGTGAAAGCCATCGCGCCAGCTGGAGCCGACGCAATCCTGGTCACGCCGGGAATCCTCGAGCAAGTATGCGAACACGTGGGTGACCTGGCAATTCTATTGCGGATCGACGGCTGCGTGAGCCCTTTGGGGGCAGGTCCGATGAGGCTCTTTCAAGACGTCGAGCAGGCCGTCGCGATGGGTGTCGACGCCGTCGTCATGAATGCTACTCTGGGCGCGTCGCACGAGGCGGAAGAGCTCGAGAAGGTCGGCAGCATTGCAAGCGAGGGCCGGGTCTGGGGCATGCCGGTGGTTGCTGAAATCCTCAGCCAGCGAATGATGGGGAATCACATGGACATGGCCGGTAGCGGAGACGACGAACTCCCCGCCAATATCGGTGACGACATCACGCTCGCGTGCCGAATCGGAGCGGAACTCGGGGCGGACCTGATCAAGACGCGGTACTCCGGCAATGTGGACGAATTCCGCAGGAGCGTGGACGCCTGCGGGCAGCCCGTGCTCGTCGCTGGCGGACCGCGTCGTTCCGCAGGTCTCGGCGGCACGCTGGAAACCGTGAGCGAGGTTCTGGAGGCGGGCGCGTCGGGTGTCATTTTCGGCCGCCAAATCTGGCAGCATGACGATCCGGCGGAAGCGGTCGGAGCCGTGGCCCAACTCGTTCACGGCAGAGCCCGAATAGGCGAGGCGCTGGCTGCGGCCGTCGAATGAACCCATGCCGGCCGGCAACCCGCGGCCATCGGCCGGGATATCATCAGGTACCGTGACGAAGTCCTTGATCACGCGACGCCAGCTTGCCGCGCTGGCGGCTGGCGGCACGCTCTCACGAGCGGCAGGCCAATCGGCCTTTGGCTCGATGCTTTGGGAGTACAACCGGGAGTACCTGCGCCTGCTCGACGAGCACCGTGCCTCCAAGCTCGCCGCACTTGAATCGACCGAGCAGTTTGACGCGCTCCGCCAGCGAGTGCGGCAGCAGCTCGAAGGGATGTGGGGCGCGTTTCCGGAGCGCACCGCACTCAATGCGAGACAGCTCGGCATGATCGAACGGAGTGACCACTGGATCGAGCGGATCATCTTCGAGAGCCGGCCGTCTTTTCATGTCACGGCCAACCTTTACCGCCCGAAGGACAGCGACGGGCCATTGCCCGCCCTGATCTTCCCTTGCGGACACGCTGACGCTGGCAAGGCCGCCGAGAGCTACCAGCGGTTCGCAGCGCTCATGGCCAGGCATGGCATCGCAGTCCTCACCTGGGACCCGCTCGGTCAGGGCGAGCGCCTGCAGTTCCTCGACGAGCAAACGGGAGCGTCCGAATTCGGTACCGGAACCGCCGAGCACCGCGTGTTGGGAAACCAGTGCTACCTGGTCGGTGACAACCTGATGCAGTACCGCGCCTGGGACGCGACTCGCGCCTTGGACTATCTCGAGCTCCGGCCCGAGATCGATTCATCTCGGATCGGCATCGCCGGGCAGTCGGGCGGCGGGATGGTGACCCTGCAGTTCGCCTGTTTCGACGAGCGCGTCAAGGCAGCCTTCGCGAGCTGCGCGGTTGCAAGCTTCCGGGCTAAAACCGAGGCGCTGCTGATCGCCGACCCGGAGCAGATTCTCGTCGGCACGCTGCGAGCGGGGATCGACCATCCGGAACTCTTGGCCGCCTTCGCGCCGAAACCGCTGCTGATCGGAGCGGCACTGCAGGACTTCGTCCCAATCGAGGGCGCTCGCCGAACCCACGCGGAACTCGAGCAGGTGTACGGGAAGCTGGGAGCAGGGAGCGATTTGGGCCTGGTGGAGACGGATGCCACGCATGGTCTGAACCAGGAGTTGCGCGAAGCGGCGGCATCGTTTTTCCTGCGGGCCTTGACGGGTCGCAATCAATCGGTCGTCGAGGAACCAGCCGAACTCCTGTCCGCTGCCGAGCTGGGTTGCACGCCGTCCGGCCAGGTCTCAAGCGCCTTCGGATCCAAAACCGTCGCCACACTGAATACGGAGCGGGCAGCCGAAAAGGCCGCGGACCTGCCGCCCGTACGAAATGCGAGCGAATTCGAGATCTACCGCAGCGAAGTTGCCTCGCGGGTCCGCGAGGTTACCAATGTCGGTGACTTCAAGGCTGAGGTCGGCATCGAGGTGCCCGCGCGATTCCTCGACGCCGGAGTGTATGCCAAGGGTGCCGCCTTCCTCGTCGCGGAGCAGGGCAAGGACCACCCGATCGTCCAGCGGTACTGTATCGACGCGATCGTGGCAGCGAATCACAGCGTGCATGGTCTCGACCTCCGCGGGTGGGGGGCCACCAAGCCGTCCATGCCTTCCGTCGAGGTCGGCTTCGATTGGGACGATTTTTTCGCCTACAGGAGCCTGGAACTGGGACGCCCTCTGTTCGGCCAGCGGCTGAAGGATTTGCTTTCGACCGCGCCGAAGTTGACGAACCGGAGGGAATGGATCGTCATCGGCGTCGGCATTGGCGGCTTGATCGCGGCGCACGCAGCCGCGCTCGATTCGCGCGTCGCCGGCGTTGTCAGCATCGAGGCTCCGCTGTCCTACATGGGGATGCTCAACGATCCCCGCATGAAGCAGCCGGTGAGCAGCATCCTGCCCGGCGTCATCGGGGCCTACGAGATCAAGGATATCTACGCCTCGATCGCACCCCGGCCGCTGCTAGTCATCAACCCGCAGGATGCGCAGCGGCGAGGGCTGGGGGCCGAGCAGGCGCGCGCCGAATGCGCCGCGGCATTCGAAATCTATGACACGTTGGACGCCCCCACCGCGATCGAGATCCAATCAGGCCTCGGACGGACCGGTATCCGCTCGAAACTGGGCGAGTGGCTGACCGCCCTCGCGAGTTGAAGGCGACTGGCGGCAGGGCCGTCACTCCCACTCGATCGTGGAGGGCGGCTTGTTCGAGATGTCGAAGAGCACCGCGTCAATCCCGTCCACTGCCCGCAGCCGGCTCGCCAGCTCGAAGAGCCCGTCGGGTGGCAGGGTCGAGACAGAAGCCGTCATGCCATCGACCGAATCGATCGGCCTGAGGGCGACCGCTTCCCCGCCCGACCGACTCAGCGGCACTAGGACCACCGGACACTGCCAGATCTCGTCGTAGAGACCCTCGGCCCGCAAGTACTCGGTAACAGCCCGGTCGACTCGCTGGAGCAGGCGAACTCGATCGCGTGTCAGCGTGGCCGGCCTGATCTGCCACTCCGAGGGCACCATCTGCCTGGGGGCCAGCGCAGCCACGATCCGATTGGTGCTTCGGAATTCATTCGTGATGGCTGTCGACAGAGGCAACAGCCGCTCGTAGGCGAAGTCGCCGGAATGGAGCACCGTCAGCTGGGCGTAACTGCGGCTGTCGCCTTGGACACCGACGCTCCTGATCGGAAGCAGGAACGCTCGGTACCCGCCTTTCTGGGCAAGTCCCGCAATGCCCTCGTCGACAATCGGGTCCGCCTGCTCTCCGGAGCAGAGGCAACGGATTGCCAAGCCCGGACCCGGGAACGGATGGCGTTCGAGCAGAGCGGCAGAAAGCCCGAGCGCGCGGCCAAGTTCGCGCACTTCATCCTTGTAGAACTCGCTCAAGGGCTCGAGCACACGACCTTCTTCGATCAGTTCCTGTATCCGCTCAACGCGATTGTGATGGGTCTTGATGACGTCCGCCGAGTCCGTGCCTCCCGATTCGATCGTGTCGGGGTAGATCGTTCCCTGCCCCAGCATCCAGTCATGCCCGCCGTATCGGCTGCCCGCAAGGATCTCGTCTTGAACGTCAACAAAGGCTTGGCCGATCACGGCCCGCTTGCGCTCGGGATCGACGATGCCCCGCAAGCTGCTCATGAAGCGGTCCGAGGCATCGAAAACCCGCAAGTGCCCTAGATCAAGGGTGCGGAAGGACTTCTCGATTTGAGCCGTCTCGCCGTCTCGCATGAACCCGGTGTCAACATAGACCCCCTCGACACGTTCCGTTCCGACTGCTCGAACTGTCAGGGCGTATGCCACGGTCGAGTCCACCCCTCCGCTGAGGAAAAACAGGACCCGGCGCCCAGCTGTCTGGCTCGCGATTTGGCGGATGAGGCCCTCGACACGGCCCCGCGGATTCCAGTCAAGGCCGCACCCGCAAGCGTTGACCAGGAAGTTCCTCAGAATCTCGGAGCCGTTGGGCGTGTGGACGACCTCCGGATGGAACTGCAGTCCGTAGATGCCCAGTTGGGGATGCCCCATGGCAGCTACGTCGCAATCGCTGGTGCGCCCCAGGACTTGGAAGCCCTCGGGGAGGCGGGCGACATGGTCGCCGTGGCTCATCCAGACCTGCTGTTCGCGCTCCATTCCGTCGAAGAGGCCGCCGTTGAGACGCACCGTCAGCGTGGCGCTGCCGAACTCGTGGGTATCGCCGCGCTCGACGAGACCGCCGAGGTGCCCGGCGATGAGCTGGTGGCCATAGCAGATCCCGAGCATAGGCCTGCCGATCTCGAAGAGTCCGGGATCGGGCTGGGGACTGGACTCATCGAACACGCTCGACGGTCCGCCGGACAGAATGATTCCGCTGTGGCCGGCAAGCTCCGCCGAAGAGGTGCCGATCGGGAAGATCTGAGCGTACGCGCCTAGCTCGCGGACTTTGCGGGCGATCAAGTGGCAGTATTGGCCACCGGAGTCAAGGACTGCGACTGTTTCCATCCGACGGGGTTTCGCGGGCCCAAACGGTTCGGAAGCCACGTCCCGCGCGATTCAAGGTCTGCACTCATCGTATCCCACGGACAGCCCTGGAGGCCAAAGGAGATTCGTGGAGTCAGGCCCCGAGCGAGCGGTGCCGTCCAGGACACTCGCCCCTTCTTGCCGGAGTCGCTTCATCCGCTCGCAGCCCGTCTTGCGGCTTACTTGGTTGGTCAGCCAAAGCGTAGCGATCTTGCTTCCTCCGCCAGCCAGCCGATCCCCGATGACGCCTGGCGGGCCTGTCCGTCGCCCACCTGTAACTCTTCCTCTCCCGCATTGGACAGGTTTCCTTCCACGGCATACGCAACGGTGTTCGCAGTCCGCCCGGTCTATGACTTACAGCCCTCCCCCAACCCGCGAACTAACTGCGAACACTAGACCGTTGGAGAAATGGGGACATCATAGCCTGGGATTGGCGGGCCCTTGGCATTGTGCCCTCACATGGCTACATTTGTTTGGGATGAAGACATCCGGTGTGCGAGAAATCAAGAACCGCCTGAGCGCCTACCTCCGGATGGTGGAGCAAGGCGAGCGCGTGGCCGTCACGCGCCGTGGGCGAATCGTGGCCGAATTAGGACCCCCGACGCATACCGCCGAGGAAGAAGCCCAAGCCGGCCTGCGACGCCGAGCCCGCGCGGGAACCGTTCGCCTGGGCGCCCCTAACCGCCCGGACATCTACCCTCTCCCATCCCGCCGACTGCCCTCGCGAGTCGTGCAGGATCTGCTGGACGAGGTACGCGGCAAACGGTGAATTTGTACGCCGAGACGAGCGCTGTGGTGGCGTGGCTCCTCGACGAGGAGCGGGGCGATCATGCCCGGTCTCAACTCGCGGCCGCCGATGCCATCCATCAAGCCACGGCGCTGGCCGTTCGGAATTTGCCCCGCGACGTGCACCTACTGTCGTTCAATGACCGGATTCGCGCAAACCTGGCAGCCCTCGGGTTCGGAATGGCACCGGCGTCCAGCAGGCAATCTTGACGCTGCTGCAGAACGCCGCATCGCGTTCGATCCTCCTGCGGTGCGCCTCGCTGCAGCCTTGCTCGCCAAGCCGGCGGACTTGCTCTGAAGGAGCCTGCGGGAAAGGGCCCAGATCGCCACGGGATCCCCTGTGCTCCCGCAGTCGATGCATCTCCGATTGGCGGGTTGCAGGTGCCGGGACCGCAGGGGAATCAAGGCCCTGGATTGCCCGGCTTTTCCTAGTCGCCGAACGGGCGTCGGCACGCAGCGTTTGCCTGCCCCGAACCAAGCCCGTGGCGCGGATGAAGCGTTCAGCTACAGCTTGCTCTCGAGCTGGCGCAGGTACTGGGCAGAGACCCTTGCGACTTCTTCTCCGCTCGGCTCGAACTTGAACACTTCCAGCGAGAGCCAGCCGTCATAGCCGACCTCCTTGAGGGCTCGTAGCGGGACACTGAAATCGTAGTCGCCGGTCCCAGGATGGCGGCCATCCATTTCGTTGATGTGCACGTGCTTGATGAGGTCAGCGTGCTGCCGGATCAACTCGTCGTGAGGGGTAATCTCGGCAACCGCGTTATGGGTGTCGAACATCGTTTGGATCGCCGGATGCTGAATCTCGTCGACCATCGCGCGTGTCTGATCCATCGAAGTGAGCACGTCGCAGAGGTGCGGCGCCAGGGTTTCCGGGAGGATGGTGACGCCCCTGTCGCCAGCGTGGTCGGCCACCGAGGCAAGACCGTCCCTCAGACGCTTCACGGCATCCTCCATCGAGGAGCCGCCAACCGCGCGGCGCTGCTTTCCGGATCCGAGAATCATCAAGCCGTTGTCGCCGAGATCCGCGCACAGGTCGATCAGCTGGCGGAAGTAATCCCAGCTTTTCTCCCGTACCGCGTCGTCCGGGGTCGTCACGTGCAGTTCGCCGAGCGGTGCCGTCAGCAGGCTGTGGAGTCCAACGTAGGCGACCCCCGCCTGCGCCATCGCAGCCCGGCATTCTCGACGCCTGTCGGCCGACAGACTGGCTGGGTCCTCGGAGAGGGTCCAAGGGGCGATTTCGAGGCCCGTGTATCCGGTTTCCACGGCAAGCCGGCAGCCTTCGGCAAACTCGGCGCCTTGGAATGTCTCGTTGCAGACGGCGAGCTTGAACGTTTCCGCCTCAGCCGCGGCGGGTTCATCCGATCGCGGTGCAGGGGCGCACGCCGCCGCCGAGATTCCGATCAAGAACGCGCGCCGCCTCATGGACCTACAGCTTGAAGAGCTTGCGAGCGTTGCCGCCGAAGATCTTCTCCTGGTCGACGGACGACAGTCCCAGGCTTTGGATATGGCCGGCAATCGTCTTTGGATCGACCCACGGGTGGTCGCTGGCGTACAGCATCCGATCAATGCCCACGTAATCGATGCCGTACTGGATCGCCATCGGGATTGGCGAGACAGCATCCAAATAAACGCTGCGGAGATACTCGCTGGGCGGCTTGACGATGTTCTCCGCGCCGCGTCCGAGGACCTGGGTCTGATGGTCGATCCGGCCAATCAGATACGGGAGCGTGCCACCAACGTGCGGGCAGACAAGCTTCAGCTGCGGATGCTTGTCGAGGATTCCAGCGAGGATGATGCGGCCGAGCGCGATCGTCGTGTCAAACATGAGACCGAGCCCCGCCATCATCCCCCGGCCCTTGGTTTGCTCGTAGGTCACGGGATGCGCGGGATGCAGCAGGATCGGCACATCCATGCGCTCGGCTTCGGCAAATAGCTCCGCGTACTCCGGTTCGTCGGGAAACCGGCCGTCGAGGTTCGAATAAAGCAGCACGCCCTTCATCGACAGCTGATTCACGCAACGGTCCAGTTCCTTGAGCGAAGCGTTCATGTCTTGCAGCGGCAGGACGATCAGGCCGGCAAAGCGCTCGGGGTATCGCTTCCCGAGATCGGCAATCCAGTCGTTGATGACACGGGCCGCGGCCGGGCTCTCCGCGCCGAATGACTCCGGTCCGGGGTCATTGGTGCTGATCGTCGTCAGACTGATCCCGGCTTCGTCCATATCGGCGAGCTTCGCGTCGACATCCATGTGCTTCTCGCGCAGGCGGCGGTGCCAGGAGTCCTGGCCCGCCAGGCCGGTGACCACGTAGGTCTGGCCGTCCCGGCGATAGGAATAAGGCGGGTCCTTGCGCTTCGCCATCATCTCGACGAGTTCGGGCACGAAGAAATGGCTTTGGCAGTCAACGGTGAAGTGGCCGGGCTTTTCGTAGCCCCCTGCCGCCGTCGCGCCAGCCGCCGCCAGCGCGCCGCCGCGAATGAATTGCCTGCGGCTCGGTTCAGTCACTGTCAATCTCCCCCGCGAAGGGCAACCCGCCTTGGCCGGCCCCTAGGAATCCATCATCTCGTCCCACGTGACTTCCTCCTTGCGGTCGATCGCCATCTGGCCCAGCAACGCCGTTAGGGTGCTCTCCGCTCCGCGCACCCCGGTATTGGCCGGCTTGTCCTCGAGAATCCGGCTGAAAAACTCCTCGAGCGCGTCGATCGTGATGTCGTGAGGCGACTTTTCTTCGACCATGTCGTTTCGCCCCCGGTGGTACTTCCAGTAGCCGCGAGCCGTCTCCACTACGCCGCCATCCAGGAAGTACCGCTCGTAGACCTCCCGGTAGAAGGAGGGGGAGAGGTAGGATCCAACCAGATTCGCCTGAATGTCGTCGCCGTAGTCGAATGTCACGTTGAGGTGGTCGAGCAAGTCGCCCACCTTCATCACGGCGCGGCCGCCTGCCCCAATCGCTTTCACCGGATGAGAGCCAATGAACCAGTTGAGGCAGTCGATGTTGTGGCAGAAAGTCTCGGTAATGATCTCGCCATACGTCGCGCGCCAGATCTTCCATTGCTCGAGCTGTTCCTTCTCGTTCGTGGGCGCCGGGCGGGCAGTTTCCTTCCCGGTCATGCCGCTCTTGAGGAAATGCGAATGAGCGAGGTTGATCTTGCCGATCTGCCCCGAGTCGATCAGCTTCTTGGCGGCGTGGTAGACCATGCCGTGGCGCTGCTGGTAGCCGAAGGTGATGTTGAGGTTGCGCGGCGCCGCGTCGGCAAGCCGCATCACTCTCTTCGCCCCGGCAAGATCTGCAGCCGCCGGCTTCTCGATGTAGATATGCTTGCCGGACTTGATCGCTGCTTCGAAGTGGTCGGGATGCATGTAGACGGGCGTGGCGATGATCACGGCGTCAACATCACTGGCTAGAACCTCATTCAAGTCCTTGTAGAGCTTCACTCCGTCCAGCGAGACCTTCTCCCTCGCTCGCTCGATCGAGGTGTCGGAGACTTCCGCCACGGAGACGAGCTCCGCCTGGGGCAAGTCTGCTAGATGGCGAGCATGACTGCTGCCCCGCCCTCCCAGGCCGATGATGCCGACGGTTACCGCGGAGTTTGCAGCGCTGCCGACGGCAGCGGCAAAGGGCACTGCTGCAGCTGAGCGGATCAATCCACGTCGCGTAATCGAATTTGTGTTCATGGAGCTACTTTCCTCGGTGATAATCCTAGCACCGTATCGCTACCGAGACTAGCCTCTTCTTAGTCCCTGTCGCAAGAGAATTCATGCGGACCTGTAAGAGCCTTTCCGATGGCTTGGGGGTTGCGCGGGCCTGTTCCGCAATCGAGTCGGAGACTGTTGCCGAAGCTGTGCGATGCCGTTCTCCTGCGATCAGGCGGACGGAATCGATGCCCGGGTCAGCCCCTGGATCGGCGCGAGAAGCCTATGCAAGGAAACGAGAATCCAAGTCCAAATGACCCTTGACTGCGCCAGATGGCGGTGTTAGCGTACCTCCAGAAACGTTGATCTGGTAAATCCGAAGTGACCATGCTCGGCCGAATCCCACAGTGGGACTTCGATTGAGAAGCTGAGAGCGCACTACGGGCGCGCACGGTGGCTTGGTCGCATGATCGGTGAATTCCCGCAGCGGCAAGCAAGGTGACAAATGACACGTTCCGTTGGAATTACCCGACGCGAGGCCCTGGGAGCGGCAGCAGCCGGACTGGCCCTTCGCGCCAGCGCGGCTTCGCCGAACGATCAGATCGGCGTCTCGATCATCGGCGTGGGAGGAATGGGCCACGGCCATGTCGAGCGGGTCCTCACTCGGGATGATGTCCGCATCATCTCGCTCTGCGATGTCGATCAAACCAACCTCGAGCGCGCCGGGCAGACCGTAACCCGCGCGCGGGGGGCAACACCGGTGCTCATCGAGGACTTCCGGAAGGTCCTCGAGGACGATTCGGTCGATGCGGTCATTGTTGCGACTCCGCATCACTGGCACGCCCCGATCGCGGTCCGCGCCATGCAGGCGGGCAAGGACGTGTACATCGAGAAACCTGCCAGCCACGTCTTCCGCGAAGGCCGGATCTTGATCGAGGCGGCCAAGAAGTACGGCCGGATCGTGCAGCACGGGACCCAAATGCGTTCCAGCGCGGTGACAAAGAAGGCCGGCGAGTTGCTCAAGGACGGCATCATCGGGGAAATCAAGACCTCCAAGGCCTGGAACTGCCAACTTCACGTCCATCGGCAAGCTGTCCCCGACGCGCCCATCCCGGCCGGCGTCAACTACGATCTCTGGACCGGTCCAGCGCCCTACGACGGGGTGTTCAACCCCAACCACTACAACCGGAACTGGAATTGGTACCGACGGTTCGGAAACGGCGACATTGGCGGTGACGGCCCTCACGACCTGGACATGGCCCGCTGGGGACTGGGAGTGGAGACCCACCCCATCCGCATCACGGCCCACGGAAGCCGCATCGCCCTGGAGGGCGAGCGCGAGTTTCCGGACAACATGACGGTCGCCTACCAATACGCCGACGACAAGGTGCTGCTGTACGAGGACCGCGGCTGGACCCCCTACGGGCTCCATGGATTCGATAGCGGAAACGCCTTCTACGGCACGGAGGGATACATGATCTTTTCGCGCCGGGGATACTTCCAGGTCTATCTGGGCAAGGACGAGGAGAAAGGTCCCGGCGTGGCGGGAGGACCCACAGGCCACCCCGAGCACATGTACAACTTCCTCGATTGCGTGCGCAGCAGGGAGCAACCGATCGCGAACGCCGAGACCGCCCACCTCTCGTGCGGGCTCATCCATCTGGGCGAGATCGCCTACCGCGTGGGGCGCGTCCTGCATTTCGACCCTGGGAAGGAACAGCTGCTGGACGACCCCGAGGCCAACAAGTTGCTCACGAAGGAATACCGGGAGCCGTGGTCCATGCCCGACCCGGTCTAGGACTCGCAACCGGGCAGAACCAGGACCAAGCCGACCATCTCCCAGCCTCGGCCAGGCCGGGCATCAATGAAAAACTTCCAGGAACGGCGCAAGAGGAGCGGGCGTCCGCTCACTCGATACGGCCAGCAAGCACGACCGAGGGGCTTCCGGTGCAAATTCTCGGGACGCCTCTGGCGAATTTAGCAACGCTGACGCCGAATGAGGCGGCGCTGCCCGAGGCTCCCGAGGCCCTGTTCCCGCTGGTCGCCAGGCCGACGCCGTTGCTGGCGGTCGACTTCCTCGTAGTCGATCCGGCCAAATCTCTCGCCAATGAACTGAGGGCTTAATTCGTCTCTATCCCCTTTGTATGCTTGCAGATAGACCGATTCTTGAGGGTGAAGTTCCGTCCGCCTCTAGAGTGAAATATGTGAAAACTCCATGCTTCGCAATCATCGCTGTGATTCTCTCGATCCAGCCCGGGACTGCCGAGACCTATCGCTCGGTCTGCGTCGACAGCGTCACTTCGCGCAATACGATCGACGGCATCCGGGACTTTGTCTGGCCTTTCACGCGCGGCCAGACCGTCACCGTGCACTACGGCAATCGGCTCAAGGCCTATCGCCACTTCTATCTCCCGTCTCTGGGCTCTCCCGAAGCGGCCGCCAAAGAGGTCGAACGCGTCCGCGACCTCGGATTCGAAGACGTGCGATGGATTCGTGTGGACTACCTGTTCGACGGCGACGAATCCCTGCAATACGGCGTGTCGCTCGGACTCTACGAGAACGAGGCCGCGGGCGACAAGCGACTCGCAGAGCTGGCCGCCCACGGCATCGTGCCTTCGGTCCGCGAGGGGTTCAATATCAAGCGTACGGCGCTTTCCGTCGAGGCTTGGGTTCCGTCCCGGGAAATACCCGAAATGGTGGAGGGATGGAAGCACGAATTTCCGAAATACCCGCCAAAGCTAGACAGCTCGATCCCCGAAGGCGAGCTTGATTGCAGGGTCGAGTCCACAAGCCCCCTAAGCTTGCTTGCTAGCTAGCCAGTCGATAGCCGAGAGCGCCCGACTGGGCATTTCTCGTGAGAAATCACTCCTGACCCGAGGCTTCGGGGGAGTTCCCGAAAGGGCGTACGATATGGTCTTCAGACCGGCCGGGCATAGGTAGAAACACCACGGGAGGTCTGTATCGGCAAAGGTGTAGCCGCACCTCTTCCTCTAGTTGACGATGCCGGACGGGGCCGTGCCTTCGGTGGTGATCAGGCCCGCGCTGTGGCGCTTGGCTGTCGACCGGAGAATCCACACCTGAAGGCGTCACGCCACGATCTGGCGTGGCGCGGCGGAGACGTGGGGACCGCCGCCGCTCAGTCGATGGTCACGTACCGCTCGAGACGCGCGACCTCTTCGTCGTCGACATACTTGCCGATCTCCCGCCGGAACTCTTCGATCTGTCGGTAGGGTCGATATTCTTTGAACTCGCGGAGCATCCGTCTGCCCAGATTGGGAATCGAGAGAATGTCTTCGTCGCTGGCTGTGTTCAAGTCAATCGGCACGAAGACGAACTGCTCCAGGCGTGCGACCTCCTCGTCATCGACGTACTTGCCAATTTCCCGTCGGAACACCGCGAGACCGGCATAAGGACTGTACTCGTCGAACTCATGGGCCATGCGCTTGCCAACCCCGGGCACGAGCAGGACCTCCTCCTCGGTCGTGTCGTTCAGGTTGAGGGGGATAAACAGGCGCGCGTAAAGCTCGTCCCGCTGTTCCTCGGTCAGGGACGTCCCGACGAGAGCATGGACTTCGAGCATGCTCCGAAATGGACGCCCTTCGACAATCGAAGACGCCTTGGCCTCACTCATGTGCGGTAGCGCGGCCATCTCGGCCGCTGTCGCCGTGTTTGGGTTTAGCACACCCATGTTCCGCCCGACCTGCGCGTCGGCGGAACTGGCGTGCAGCATCGTCAATGCGAGTGGCAGCACTAACGATCGAACGGGTGCATCGAACATCCTCATCAGTCTTGTCCCTCGTGTTCTTCGCCTTCCCCCGCGAACGCGGATTCCTTGGCGCCGGAGCCGGCGAAGATCGGGTGCCGGTAAGTATACAGAAGCCCGACCAGACCCAACTGAACCATAGTACCCGGTGCCAGAGCCGGCATCGCGCCGGTCAGCGAGGCCCAGATCAGTGGCCAGCCGGCGGCGGAGGGATTCATCTCAAGCTCGAACTCGACGTTGCTGTCAAAGTGCAGATAGATGCCGAGAACGCCGGCCAGAACGAACAGGAGCATGGACACCTGAAACACCCGCAGGACGGCGGGCACACCGGACAGGAACCACATCGCCAGCACGACCAGGCCGCCTAGGATCAGGCCCGGCGGTATGAGCTGGGCAAGCTCGGAATAGTGTTCCAACAGGACCAGCTCGATGCCTGTGCCCAGCGCACCTAGCAGGAAGACCGCCAGCAGCATCTTGCGCAGGACGCCCGGATGCCGGACGCCGGGATCCCTGGGGCCAGGGCGGATCACGATAGCCATCGTCCCACGGTTTCGGACCTCTTGCAATTTCGGCTCTTCAGCAAAATCGGTGGGCTAGACTGTGCTCTGGCAAGCTACCGCGTCAGAATTCAGTTGGATACCTGTAGTTCTGGGCGCGCCTGTGGGTAGTTGGGTGGGTTCGGGGGCGGGCAATGTCGGGCGTCGTCGGCCCACGCCCGGTTCCGTCGGCGCAGTTCCGCATCCCGGTTCTGGCGCTGCAAGCGCCGGGGGCGGGTGGGCTGGTGGCGGTCCAGTTCGGCGAAGGCCCGGGGCAATTGGTCGAGCGTGCCGCACAGGATCCGGACGTAGTCGGGATGCTGCAGATTCGCAGCCAGGGCGGCTTGGGCCGGCTGGTCCTCCAAGTCGCGCCCCAGGTGGGCGCGACCCAGGCGGCGGCGCAGGCCCTGCTTGGCGATGGCGAAGGACTGCTCGATGACATTGTTGGTGCGGTCGACGACGGCCACTGCCCGTCCGGCTTGGTCGCGGACCACGGGATGGCCGGTCAGGCCGTCGCCGTAGCGGTCCAGATAGCGGAGGACGATCGAGTCGGGCTGGAACGATCCGGGCCCGTCGGCAGCCGGCGTCCGGACCCGCTGGCGCAGGTCCTGGTGGTAGCGCTGCAGGTCGGCGGCGATGGCACGCAGCCGGGCGGCGGCCGCCGTCGGGCCGAGCGGGGCGGAGGATGGCGGGCGCGGCCCGCCCGGCAGTTCCTCGTCGGACAGGCGCAGCAGGGTGCGCAATTGGCAGAACACGGCCCAGCCGCGCTGGAGGCGGTCGGCGGCCCAGCCCGGCCGGTCCAGCCGCTGGTAGTCGGCCAAGGCCTCGGCCGCCAGCCGCAGCAGGCGGAGCTCGGCCCGGGTGCGAGGCCGGGGCAGTCGGCGGTCCCGTTCCGCGGGGAATTGCCCGCCACGGAAGTGGAAGTCGCGGTGCGGCAGGGAGAAGGGATAGGGCAGGTCCTTGCGGCCCTCGCCCTCCAGGATCCAGAGCAGCAGGGCCGGCAGATCCGCGCGCACGCCCGCGGCCGAGCGGGCCGTTCGCAGCAGCTCCCGCAAACGACCGCGCACCTGCTGCGGGCGATCTGGCTGCGCAGCAGGGCGTAGCTGTCATCGAGCAGCTGGTGGCCGACGGCCGCCAGGAAATGGTACTGGCACAGCAGGTCGGGGATGCCCCGCTGGCGGCAGTCCGCGACCGCTTTGGCACCGGCCCGGCCCAGGTCGCGCATGACCGCGATCGGATCGCCGAAGGCGGCCAGGGTGCGCTCGACGGCCGGGCGCAGTTCGCGCTCGTTCTCCGATCCGATCCGCACCGCGTGCAGGGTCCAGCCGGTCCAGCCGTCCAGGCAGCGGAACGTGCCGCCCTTGCCCTTGTCGCAGGTGGCATCGATGTGCAGGGCATAGCCATGGGGCATGCCGGCACGCAGGGCCGGGGCCCGCTGCCAGTGCAGCGCTTCCAGCGCCGCCAGGAAGCGATCGCACAGCGCGGAGACGGAACCGGACGAGAGGGCGATGCCCTGGCGGTCCAAGGCAGCGCGGATCTCCTCGCGCTGGAGGTGGCGGTGATAGCGGGCCAGCCCGACCCACACGATCAGGTCGTAGCCGTAGCGCTGGCCGGGCGGGGCCAGACCGGCCAGTTGCCGGCAGACGGCGACCGGCTCGGACCGGCAGGCGCGGCAGTGCTTGCGGATCTCGCGCGCCAGGAACGTGCCGGCCGCCAGTGTGGCCAGCACCCGGGTCTTGCTCTTCTGCTGGCTCAGGACCCGGCCGCAGCGCCGGCAGTGGCCCTGCTCGGCGACGAAATCGACGCGTGGCGGCGACCCGCCGACGAGCGTGGCGCGGGCGATCCTCGCGCCGGTCCAGCCCGCCTCGCGGGCCTGTTCCAGCAACAGTGTCAGCCGCGAGTAGACCCCCCTTTTTCGCCGCTCCCGGCGAGCTCGAAGCGATCGAACACGGTCTGCACCTGCGCCCGCCCGATGGGCGGGGAGCGGCCTTGCAGGTGCCGGGCCACCTCCGCCGGCCGGGACCCGGGATGGCGGACCAGCACCAGCAGCACCGCGATGATCAGTTCCGGTTCCAGCGTGGCGGCCGGATCGGCCTCGCCGCTGGCGGCCAGCCGGGCCCGGCGAGCCTGGAGCTGGCGGTCGCCGTCGGGTCCGTTGCGGAGATAGACATAGACGCCGCCGAGGCGCTCGCGGCGGGCGCGGTCCTGGCGCACGGCGGCGAGCAGGAAGGGGTGCACGGGCACGTGCAGCAGGGCGCGGAGTTCCCTGTCAGTGCAGCCGTCCTCGGATTCGTCGAGCAGGCGCCGGACGGTGGCGGGGAGGGAACCGTCGCGGGAGAAGTGGACGTCGCCGAGGGAGAGCAGGCCGAAGCGGTCGAAGCGGGCGGGGTCGCGGTCGGTGTAGAAGCGGCCGTTGTGGTTGTAGCTGCGCAGATGGCGGACCTGACGCAGGTAGCGGAAGGTGGTGCGGCGGGAGACAGGGCCGAGGGCTTGCTGGAGCTGATCGAGCGTGACGGGGGAGTTGGAAGCCAGCAGCGGGACGAGCAGGTCAGGGGACCGGGCGGGCATGATGTCCCAGTATACATCAATGTTGGCCACCAAATCTATACAATGACAACCTGGGCCGGCGGATCAAGGCCGACGGAGGGGGGATTAGCCCGAAATTGGGATCAGACAGCAGTTCCGTACTGGAAAAATGGCACAGTATGCAGAACTTGAATTCGTCTAACTACATCTATATCAACGATTTCACAATCCCCAACCGAATTCTGACGCGGTAGCTGGCAAGTTTCCAAGTGAATGGTATAAAGCGAGTTCGCAGGACCTGTAGGATCGAAACCCGTACGCTTTTCTCATAGCTAGTTTGGCTTTGAGGTTCATGCCCTCCACCGCACCCGAAGAATAGCTCCTCGCGGTCCGGAACCAGTTCAAGACCAGCGGCCGATGCCGCCTCAGCATCTTCGCGACCTTCTTCATCGGCTCCAGCCGCGAGCGCATCGCCCGCCGGCACCAACACACCAGGAACCGCCGTGCCGCCGTCGGCGAGCGACACTCCCAGAACTGCTGGAAATCCTCCTTCAGCAGGTACGCCCGCACCGTCCGGTCGGGGTAGGCCGCCGGTTACCCAACGGCCCCCCCACGGATCCGGACGTGCGCGTTAACGCATCCGGCTCCTCGCTCCGGTCGTGACGGCATCCGTCATGGGCTGCCGTGCCGCTCCGTTCGTGGCCTGCTGCACCTCGGCGGCACTGTGTCCGCGAGTTCCCGACTCTATGTTCGGAGCCTGCCCTTCCCTTCGCGTCTCCCGTTGCGCCCAGGCCTTCCCTCCACCGAGTCCGCCACGTGGCTCCCCACGCTTTGTTCCCCGGCTTCGCCGGTACTATGCCTGAGTCCGACTCCTCCCCGTCGTGCATCCTCCGCTTAGCAACTGCCTTCACTTCGGTGACCACGGCGCTAAGCACCGTGGTAACGGGGAGGTCTCACAGGTCCCGATCCAGGACTTGCGCGCGTGCATGGGTTCTTCGACACCGCGAGGCCCGGCCGCCCCTCACCATGACGGTGCGGCCGGTGGCACCGTGGTAACGGGGAGGTCTCACAGGTCCCGATCCAGGACTTGCGCGCGTGCATGGGTTCTTCGACACCGCGAGGCCCGGCCGCCCCTCACCATGACGGTGCGGCCGGTGCTGCCTTCGACCAACTTGATGGCCTCGGCACCTCGAACTTCAAGCTTTTCGTTGCTCGATAGCCCTGCCCACGCGTACCCCTGTCAACGCTTAACCAACACCCTCGCGGATGCCGGCCCATGACTCGGGGAGAAAGTGGTTGGTTATTCCTTCCTTTCATCGGACTTTCACCGACTGTCCTGCCAATCAGTTAGCCTGTCGCACCAAGTTCAGCTTCACCAGCTCCGCCAGCTTCGGCTCCTGCTCCTCGCTCAGGTTCTCCTTGCGCTTCAGCAACAGCCAGCGCGCGTTCTTCAGCACCGGCTCCTCCCCCTGCGCCCGCAGCTGCTTCGCCTCCGCCGCCCGCACCTCGTCGATCGCCTTGCCCAGCTTCTGCACGATGTGGAAACGGTCCAGCACGTGCACCGCCGCCGCCGCCCGCTCCGCCACCACCCGCAGGTACGCCTTCCACATGTCCGAGCACACCACCCGCAGCCGCCCCGACCGCTCCTCCCCGAACCAGTCGAAAAACCCTGCCAGCGTCTCGATCTTCCGCTCCCGTCCCACCCACAGCAGCCGCCGCCGGCCCGCATCCAGCTGATACACCAACGTCAAGTACTTATGGCCCTTCTGCCACGCGATCTCATCCACCCCGATCGTCGCCACCCCCTCCAGCTGCACCCGCTCCCGGCCCCACTCCACGGCCATCCCCACCGCTCGCCAGACCCGCTCCCACGACACCCCGAACACCTGCGCCGTCTCCTGCCACGACAGCCGCTTCGCCCAGCTCGCCAGAAACCACCTCAACGCCTTCGTCGAGCGCTGCTTGCCCTCCGCCCACGGCACCCGCTCCACCTTCACCCTCCCGCAACTCCGGCAGTCCACCCGCCGCATCTCGTAGATCAAGTACGTCGGCAACCCCAGCACCGGCACGAACTGGTACCGCCGCCGCTCGCGCCGGTCGTAGCAGGGCCCCGGCTCGCCGCAGCCCGAGCAGCGCGCCCTGCCGTTGGCCCGCGGCAAGACCTCTACCTCCACCTCGGCCTGCCCGCCCTCGCGCTCCACCAGCCGAATCTTCCCGTACACGAACCCCGGCAGCTTGTACACTCGGTTCAGAATCGTGCGCAACTGCACCAGATCTCCCCTCCCTTCCCCGGACCCGCACTCCCCGCCCACCTCGGCGGAAGCCCTTGGTACCCGGATGAAACTACACTACCGCAGGACGCAAGACCCGATCCTCACCCACTGATTCTGCGCAGGAGGCGCAATTTCGTATCCTTCAACGACTCCGGAAAGCAGACAACTCCGGAAAGCAGCCCTTGCACAATGCTTGGACGCTATGCGACACTGGGTTTCGGGGAGCTTTCCCCAAATCCCTGAACTAATTGCCGGGAGCGGCCTTCAAGATCCGTTTTGCGGCAGTGCCTTTCTAAAAACAATCGGGGAATTCCATCACAGTGGCAGCCAGTGGAACGCCTCAGGCTCTTGGCTGTGCTTCACAAAACCGGAGGATCCGACAGCAATGGCAATCCAACCCCTAGGCAACCGTATTGTTGCCGAGCGCATCGAGCAAGAAGATCAGGTCTCGGGCGGCATCATCATTCCCGACTCCGCAAAGGAGAAAGGGCAGACCGCGAAGATCGTCGCGGCCGGCCCTGGATCGAAGAATGACGACGGCAAGGTGATCCCGCTCGACGTCAAGGCCGGCGATACCGTCATGATCGGCAAGTACGCTGGTAACGAGATCACGGTCGACGGCTCGGACTACGTGATCCTGACCGAGGACGAGATCCTCGGCGTGATCGAAGACTAGCTAGCGCCCTGCCTGTTCGCGTGATCCCGCGAACGGCAATTCGCGCAGCACACCAGGAGGAAACACAATCGTCATGGCAGACAAAGCAATCATGTTCGGAGAAGACTCGCGCCAAGGTATTTTGGCGGGAGTCAACAAGCTAGCCAACACCGTCAAGGTGACGCTCGGCCCCAAGGGACGCAACGTCATTCTGGAGAAGAAGTTCGGCGGCCCCACCGTGACCAAGGACGGCGTCACCGTAGCCAAGGAGATCGAGCTCGAAGACCGTCTCGAGAACATGGGCGCTCAAATGGTGCGCGAGGTCGCGTCCAAGACTTCCGACGTTGCCGGCGACGGCACCACCACAGCAACCGTCCTCGCGCAGGCAATCTACGGCGCGGGTGTCAAGAGCGTCGCCGCCGGCGCGAACCCGATGGCAATCAAGCGCGGCGTCGATGCCGCCACTGCTAAGGTCGTCGAGAGCATCCACGCCATGATGAAGCCGGTCGAGAGCAATTCCGTCTCGCAGGTCGCTGCAATCTCGGCGAACAACGACCACGCCATCGGCGAAATCATCGCCGACGCGATGGAAAAGGTTGGCAAGGACGGCGTGATCACGGTCGAGGAAGGCAAGTCGATGGCAACCGAGCTGAATGTCGTCGAGGGCATGCAGTTCGATCGCGGCTACCTCTCCCCGTACTTCGTCACCGACAACCAGTCCATGGAGTGCGTGCTGGAACACGCGGTGCTCCTGCTTCATGAGAAGAAGATCAGCAGCATGAAGGACCTGCTGCCTGTGCTCGAGGCGGTCTCGCGCCAGGGGAGTCCGCTGCTTATCGTCGCTGAGGACGTCGACGGCGAGGCGCTCGCCACCCTCGTGGTGAACAAGCTTCGCGGGACGCTGAGAGTCGCGGCCGTCAAGGCTCCCGGTTTCGGCGACAGGCGCAAGGCAATGCTCGAGGACATCGCCATCCTGACGGGCGGACGGGCGCTCATGGAAGAGACTGGCATCAAGCTCGAAGGCGTGCAGTTCGAAGACCTCGGCCAGGCAAGCCGCATCGTGATCGACAAGGACAACACGACCATCATTGAGGGCGGCGGTGACAAGACGGCCATCGAGGGCCGCGTCAAGCAGTTGCGGGACCAGATCGAGGACACCACCTCCGATTACGACCGCGAGAAGCTTCAGGAGCGGTTGGCAAAGCTCGTCGGCGGCGTCGCGGTGATCAAGGTCGGCGCGGCCACGGAGACTGAGATGAAGGAAAGGAAGGCGCGCGTGGAGGATGCGATGCACGCAACCCGCGCCGCTGTCGAGGAAGGCATAGTCCCGGGTGGCGGCGTCGCGTTCGTGCGTGCCGCGGCAGCGCTTGCCGACTTCACCCTCGAGGACGACGACGAGCAGACCGGCGTGAACATCGTCCGGCGGTCGTTGGAAGCCCCGCTACGCTGGATCGCCCAGAACGCAGGGCAGGAAGGTGCGATCGTCGCTGAGAGGGTCCGCAGCTCGAGCGGCAACCACGGATACGACGCGCAGGCAGATCGCTATTGCGATCTGGTCGAGGCCGGCATCATCGACCCGGCGAAGGTCACGCGCAACGCGTTGCAGAACGCCGCCTCGATCGCAGGACTCATGCTCACGACCGAAGCCACGGTGCATGAGATCCCCGAGGATTCGCCTGCCGGCGCGGCCCCGCCACCCGACCACGACTACTAAACCCGTCCGTCAAGACGTTTCCATCCGACCGCGGAAAAGACCGGCGAACCGGTCCCGTTCGCGGTCGGGTACCGGGTCTGCTGTACCGGATTCGCGCGTCGGCCGCATCGATAGACTGTTGGTATGAAGATCAACATTCTCGGCGGGACCGGCCAGCTCGGATCCAGGATCGTCGAGGCGATCCTGCGGGAAGGCACCTGCCCCGAGCACTTGATCGTCAGCTGTCGCAGCCAGTCGAAGGCGCGGCATTTCGCAGATGGCGGGATCGAGGTCCGCCAAGCGGACCTCGATCGTCCCGAAACACTCGTACCAGCGCTCGCGGGAACCGATGTGCTCATGCTGATTCCGAGCATGTCCGATGTCGAGCATCGAATCGTGCAGCACCAGCACACCCTGGCAGCCGCTGAATTGGCCGGTGTCAGCAGGGTCGTCATGACCAGCTTCAGCTCCGCTCGGACGGACTCGAAGTTTCTGATGGCCCCGTTCTACCTATATGCGGAGTCGAAGCTCCGGCTGAGCGGCATGGATTGGACAATCCTGCGAAACGGGATGTACCTCGACCCGCTCGTGGACTGGGCTCCGGCATTAGCCCGGCAAGGACGGTTACCCTATCCGGTCAAACGCGGACGCGTCGCCTACATCTCGCGAGACGACTTGGCGCGAGCAAGCGCAGGCGCCTTGTTGCAGGCCGGGCATTCCGAGCGGGTGTACGAATTGACGGGGCCGGAAGCCGTGTCGATGGCGGAACTCGCTGCAGCTTTGACCGCAGCCACTGGCTCGCCCATTGCCTTCGATCCTGTCTCCGAGGCCGAATTCGGGGCTGTGTGCCGAGACGACGGCATTCCGGATCAAGAAACCGCGATCCTCACATCCATGTACCGGGCCGTGGACAACGGGGAGTTCGAGCAAGTGTCCGATCATGTGAAACTGCTCTCCGACGCTCCCGCTGAGGCTGTGGCAACGTACTTGAAACGTGCCCTCGAGCCGGCGTCTGCGGACTAGCTCTTGGGGCTGGAGCCAACACTCGCGGAAGTCAGCCGGACGGTGACAGGTCCGCGGCCCAGTCAATCGTGCGGCGCTCGGCCTCGACCCGTTCGAACCACTCCTCCAGAGTGCCGAGCATGCGACGGACGCGGTCCGGATGCTCGGATGCGAGATCCCTTTGCTCGCCCGGATCGTCCGCGAGGTTGTAGAGTTCGGGAGGCTCCGGTTCCTGGGGCCTGAGACGAGGCACCGGTACGACATCCGTGACAGCTGCCGGGTTTTCCTTGTGCTTCATGTCGGCCTCGATGAAGGCAGCCGTCCGAGCCCAGTCCTCAGCCGAAACGCAAAGCTCTTCCCTGAAAAAGCGCGTGCCGCTGATAAGGGGCCGCACCAGCTTCCAGTCCCCGTCCCGGACGGCAGCATTCGTGCCGACCTCCGGCCAATAGTAATTCCATTGCCAGAAGCGCCTCGGCGCGACAGTCAGCGCCCGACCGGTCAGTAGCGGCGAGAGGTCCTGGCCATCGAGCGCCGGACCGTCCGGCTTCCGCACTCCGGCAAGCGCAAGCAATGTGGGCATCCAGTCGGTGAAGTGGGTCAGGTCGTCCGATGTCCGACCCGCTGGAATCATCCCTGGCCAGCGAACGACCATCGGCACGCGGATGCCACCTTCGTAGATCCAGCCCTTGCTGCCCCGGAGCCCGCAGTTGTGCCGCACGTTGAACGTGGGCTCGCCTTCTTCGAGCATGTACGGCGGGTTGAAGAAGGCCGGACCGTTGTCGCTGGTGAAGGCGACAATGGTGTTATTGGCAAGGCCTGTCCGATCCAGCGCGCCCAGGATCCGGCCAATGCCGACATCCATCCGCTCGATCATCGCGTACGTCGTCGCAACGATCCGGTTGAGGCCCCGGTCACGGTACGGAGCGATCCACCCGTCGCGCGCCTGGAACGGCGAGTGCGGAGCGCTGAACGGCACGTAGAGGAAGAATGGACGCCTCCGGCTGCGCTCGATGAAGCCGACCGCTTCGTCGGCCAGCAGGTCCGTGAGGTACTGCCCTTCCGACGCCGCCAGGCTGTCGTTCCGGCGCAAGTGATACCGGTAGTAGTCCGACCAGCCCCCGCAGAACCCAGTGAACTCCTCGAATCCACGGGCATTGGGTTCGAATCGGCGGTCGAACGTGCCGTTGTGCCACTTGCCGACCAAGCTCGTGGCGTACCCGGCGGACCGAAACGCGTCGGCAATCGTCAACTCGCGCAACGCGATGCGATCGAGCCCGTGATTCTCGTGCTGGGTGATCGCTCCCGTCCGATGGGGATACCGCCCCGTCAGCAGGGCGGCTCGCGCCGGGGCGCAGATTGGCGACGCGGAGTAGTGCTGGCGGAAGCATATCCCTTCGCTGACGAGCCTGTCGAGCTGCGCCGTGCGGGCGGTGCCGTTTCCGAAGCATCCGAAATCGCCGTAGCCCATGTCGTCTGCCGCAATCAGGATCAGGTTCGGGGTTGGGAAAGCCATCGTCGCTATCTCCGGTGCACGGTCCGCGGGCCCGGCCCTGGCAGGTGGGTATGATACTGGAATTCAGACCGAGGAGGTCGAACATGGAACACACACTTCCCAATCGTCGCCGTTTCATCGGGGCCGCCGCGAGCAGCCTTCTGCTCGTGCCCGGTGCCAGGCCGGCGACCCCACCGCGCAAGGTCGCGGTGATCGGGCCCGGCTGGTACGGCAAGGTCGACCTGTTCCGCTTGATTCAGGTCGAGCCAGTCGACGTCGTCGCGCTGTGCGATGTCGACAGCCGTTCCTTGAAGGCGGCTGCGGAGTTGACCGCAGAGCGCCAGAAGTCGGGCAAGCAGCCCCGAATGTACTCCGACTACCGCGAATTGTTGAAGCAGGAGGAACTGGATCTGGTCTTGGTCGGGACTCCTGATCACTGGCACGCGCTGACCATGATCGCGGCCTGCCAGGCCGGAGCCGACGTCTACTGCCAGAAGCCGATCGGCGTCGATGTCGTGGAGTGCCAATCAATGCTCGCCGCGGCTCGGAAGCACGAGCGAGTTGTCCAGATCGGCCTGCAGAGGCGCTCGACGCCGCACCTAGCCGATGCCAAGAAGCGAATCGTCGAGGACGGCTTGCTGGGCGAGATCGGGCATGTGGAGGTCTGTTGCTATTACCACATGCGAGCCAGGAACGACCCGCCTGATATCCAGCCTCCGGCATACCTGGACTACGACTTCTGGACCGGCCCGGCCCCGATGCGCCCCTATACCGAACTGCGCCACCCTCGCCGGTGGAGAGCTTTCATGGAATACGGCAACGGCATCATGGGCGACATGTGCGTCCACATGCTGGATGCGGTTCGATGGATGCTCGACCTCGGATGGCCCAGCCGTGTGTCCTCGACAGGCGGAATCCTCATCCAGAAAGACAGCCAGGCCAATATTGCCGACTCCCAGGTCGCCACATTCGAATTCGACAAGTTTCCAGTCGTGTGGACCCATCGCAGCTGGGGAACGCCTCCCGATCCGGCATACCCTTGGGCATTCTTCATCTACGGCTCGAAAGGTACGCTCAAGGGCAGCGTGCACCGCTGGGACTACGTGCCCGTGGACAAGAATGCCAAGCGGCTACAAGGCAAAGTCGAGTTTGAGCTTGAAGAGCACCCGGAAGACGAGACCGAGAAGGATCTGGAACTGCACTCCGCCCCCGCCGTCCGGCACCACATGAAGAACTGGCTGGCAGCTGTCGACAATCGTTCGCGCCCGGTGGCCGATATCGAAGAAGGCCACATCTCCACGACATCCTGCATCCTCGCTAACGTTGCCATGGAGCTGGAGCGGCCGCTTGCATGGGACACGGAGCGTGGCCAGGTGCGAAACGACCCAGACGCCAACAGGCTGTTGGCGCGACCGTACCGGACACCGTGGAAGCACCCGTCACCGAGCGAAGTCTAAGCAACAGGCTCCCGGCACAGCTCGACGGGAGAGGCGCTGAACCCAGCCCGAGACGTCCTCAGCCAACGCCACGCAATGAGCGCTTGCGGGACGGAGCCCGCGTGGCGTGACTCGGGAGGAGCCGGTCGACCAAGCCTGCCGATCAACGAAGGGCCGGCTCGTCACCCGAGAACCGGGTACTTGATCTTTTCTGGTACTGGGCTATGCGCTTGACTCCAGTAACCACAATATGTTGTAGTTGCAGTCGTGAGGGAGGATTACCCGAAGACTCAGGCAGAATTCGACCTGTGGTTTGCCAGCGAGCAGGCGTGTCGCGAGTATGTGGCCCGGATTCGCTGGCCCGACGGCTTCATCTGCCCGCGATGCAAGGGAGGGTCGGCCTGGATCGCCAGGCGGAATCGCATGGTCTGCGCCGGTTGCGCCTACCAGGCGTCGCTGACCGCCGGGACAATCTTCCAAGGCACGCGCAAGCCGCTGAGCATGTGGCTCCGAGCGATGTGGTGGGTGACCGTGCAGCAAAACGGCGCGAGTGCCCTCGGGTTCAGCGATTCTCAGAATGGGGGGTCTGACTCGTGTGGGGTGGAATCTGCGAGCGTTTGTGTGCGCCGTTGGAACCCGTTGCGGGGTGATCGGACGGCTGTTGACTCGGTATCCGGGGGGTCGAGGCGTCTGGCAGCGGCAATGACGCGGTCATGGACTGGCCGCAACGCACCCCCACTGAGGGCCACTGGAAGAGGAGCCTGTCGCTGGCAGGATGGCGGGCAGGTTGCGTCATGCGGGGGCGCACGCGGCCGCCCCGGGAGCGGGCGGTGGCGGGCGCTTCCTCAACACGGTCTCGAACAGGGCGGTCCAACTGCGGAAGCAGAACCACTCCGTGAGGAAGCCCAGGGTCGCGAAGAACTTGCGCCGGGTGCCGACGCGCGCCCGACATTGCCGCCACAGGTCGGCCACGCAGTCCAGGACCGCATGCAGCGCGAAGGCGAACAGGTTCAGCGTGGCGAGCAGATTGGCCAGGCCCTGGCGGCCGTGCCCGCAGTTGTGCTTGAGGTTGTAGCCCTGCCGCGCCAAGCAGTTGAACTGCGCGTTCTCGATTTTCCATCTGGCGCGGCCCGCCCGGGCGATCGCGGCCACGTTGTCAGCGGTGACCTTGAGGCTGGTGAAGCACGAATTGTGGTAGGTGCGCTCGCCGTTGCGGCCGATCTCGAAGTCGATCCAGGTGCCCTGCAGGGCGTCGTCGCCGGCGCGCAGCGGCACGTTGTTTCTCCACTGGTAGCGATGGGACTCGATCTGCTGGCGGTGGTTGCGGGTGCGGACCCAGCCAGTGGACCAGATGCGGCGGTTGGGGAGCTGTTTGTATAACGTCTTGTGGCTGCTGGGCTTACAGATGAAGAGGAAGTCCGCGCCGAGGTCGGTGACGAGTGCGCAGAGGGGCTGGCAGCAGTACAGATCGTCGCCGAGCAGGACCGGCCGGTAGGGGAGCAGAGCGGGGATGTGGGCGGGCAGCCAGCGCTTGGCAGCGTTGCGCTCGCAATCCTGCTTGCGCTGGTCTTCGGTCAGGTCGGGCCGGTTGGCGGCGGGGTCGTGCTGGGGCTGGACGAACAGCGGCATGAGCGGGAGGACGCGGTTGTGGCCGTCGGCGACGACAGTGGCCGAGAGCATGGTGTGGAAGAACTGCTTGGTTTTGTGCCTGCCGACATGGCGGGTGGAGCACTGCTCGCAATGGATGGAATCCGAGCCATGGAACTGGATCCCGTCGAGGGCGATGAGGAGGCGGCCGTCGAGGCGCAGGAAGGGGTCGAGGCCCCCTTGGTCGCGGACGGTGTCGAGGCAGAGGGGGAACAGGTCGGCGAACAGGGAGGGGTCGAGACCGTCGAGCAGATTCCGATCTGATTGTCACTCGGAATCTTGCTGACGCCGAAGAGGGAGTGGCAGTTGGAGCGGGCGGACTCCTCGTGCATGCGGCGCTGGAAGTCGAGGAAGGAGGGGGACTGGAAGAAGAACGTGGAGAGGGCGCAGACAGCGGCATCGGAGACGGCGTAGCGCTTGTTGGAGCCGGTCCGGGGATCGGGCAGGGCGGAGGCGGCTTGTTGGAAGCGGTCCAGAAGGGAATCGAGCACCCGGGAATTGGAAACGGAGGGCACATTTTATGCTTGAAAGCGGTGTCCGCAAAGTCAAGCCCCCAGAAACTGGTCCCTTGCTACCGGCCCCTCAGCGGCTCGCGAGATAGAAAAAGGCCAAACTGAGAACTGCTGCCTCGGGTTGCAGCAGGTCCTCGGTCTGGGCCATTACGGGACGGCGTGGACCTGGCTGCACAAGCTGCGGCGGGCGATGGTGCGCCCGGGACGCGATCGTCTGGGCGGGACCGTCGAGGTGGACGAGACCGATGTGGGCGGCAAGGAGAAGGGAGCGCGGGGGCGCAAGCTCGGCAACCAGGCCTTGGTCGCGGTCGCCGCGGAAGAGGCCGGGGCCGGGACCGGGCGCATTCGCCTGAAGCGGGTACCCGCTGCTTCGGCGGCCAGCTTGGAAGCGTTCATTCTCGAGGCGGTTGAGCCCGGCAGCGCGGTGCGCACGGACGGTTGGCCGAGCTATTCGAAGCTGGCGGCCCGCGGGTACCGCCACGAGACCCGGGTCACGGGAGGAGACCCGGCCCGGACGGACCGGGAGTTCCCACGGGTGCATCGCGTCGCGTCCCTGTTGAAGCGCTGGCTGCTAGGAACTCACCAAGGTGCCGTCGGGCATCCCTACCTGGACTACTACCTGGACGAGTTCACCTTCCGATTCAACCGGAGGGCATCCCGCTCGCGCGGCAAGCTGTTCTACCGGCTCGTGCAGCAGGCAGTCGCAACGGAACCGGCCCCTCGCCACGCGATGGTTGCTAGCGCTCTCGCCAGCGACCCTGAGCGGACTCCGGAATCACTGGACTAAAGCGCATGCTCATCAACCACAACATATTGTGGTTACTGGAGTCAAGCGCATAGCCAAGTTCTGGAAATTGGACATTCTGTCTTTGTTTTGCCATTTTCCCAGCACGGATTGACACGCACACGATACTGCGTATACGCTAGATACTCTGCTGATACCCTCGATAGTCGATAGGTATCTGCGATCAGACCACAGGAGTGTGCAATGCAAAAGCTGATTTTTCACGGCCAGAGAAACATGAACCGAGTAAGGGACATCTTTATTCTGTTCCTGGCGGTTGCGGGCTTGCTGACGATGTCGGCGTCCGCGCAAGTTACAACCGCCACAATCTACGGCCGGGTTCTGGATCCGTCCGGCGCGGTCATTCCGGGAGCTGCCGTCCTTGCTGCCAACGAGGCCACCGGCTTGGAAAAGACCGCGGAATCGAACGAACGAGGAGAGTTCGTCGTCTCGTACATCCCGGTCGGTCCATACACGATTACCATCGAGGCGGCCGGCTTTAACACTCGCGTGCAGTCCGGCGTGAACCTTTCCTCCGGCCAGACAGCCGATTTCAGTTTCGTGCTGGAGATCGGCGCAACCACCGAAATGGTCGAGGTCAGGGCGGATGCACCGCTGTTGAACACCACCAGCGCCGAGCAAGATATCAGCATTAGCAGCGACCAGGTGGACCGTTTGCCGCTGAGGAACCGCGACATCACGTCAATCATCGACCTCGGCACGGGCGCGTCCAGTGACGGGCTTACGATTTCGCTGAATGGTTTGCCCCCGCGTGGCTTCACGTTCGCGGTGGACGGAGTAAACGCCGTGCCCGACTCGGAGTTTGCGTCGCTCGCTGCCTACCAGAACTACAACTTCATCAAGGGAATCAGTGTCGAGGCTGTCCAGGGAGTCGAAGTATCAAAGAACATCTTCTCCGCCGAGATCGCCAACACGCTCGCTGGTAACGTCAATATCATCACGAAGGGCGGAACCAACGACCTTCACGGCAGTGCGTTCGAGCAATACCAGGCTGGCGGCTTGAACGCGAACAACCACATCCTGGCGCGGAAGACAGCACTAGTCTTCCACCAGTACGGCGGGTCTCTGGGGGGCCCAATCTTGAGGAACAAGCTGTTCTTCTTCGGTACTTTCGAGGGGTACCGCTACAACGCCCAACAGACACTGTCGGGCTCCGTGCCTTCGACCTGGGTGCGGGAACGGGCAATCGCTGCAATCCCCGAATCGAAGGCATATTGGGATTTGTGGCCAGCGCCCACGGAGCCACCCGTTTCTCCTGACGCCGTCGATTCGAACTTCATCGGCACGGATGCGCGCCAGCGAGAGGACAACACTGCCTCGGTCCGAGGCGATTATTCCATTTCCGACAATGACCTCCTGACCGTGCGGTATACGCGCGGGCGGCCGTTCCAGAGGAGCCCCAGGGTAGCGATAGGAAACTCGCGCGTACACGACGGTCTGACCGAGAATCTTTCCTCGACGTATAACCGGGTCTGGCATCCGACCCTAACGTCCGAGACCCGCTTTGGGTACAACCGCGCCGATCTAGACCGAGTCGATCAGATGCTACTGGCCGGCATCCCGCAGATCAACGGCGCAGGACTGCCCTCGCCTTCGCAGGGTCGGCGCTTCGCCAAGAAAGGGTCGACGTCCACGCTGGAGCAAAACTTCGCCTGGCAGAAGGGAAGGCATGCCATCAAGTTCGGCGGCCTGTACCAAGTGGTATTCGTGCGAAGGGCGCTCGAAGACACTCCGAACTTCGAATACTCCACTGTGGAGGAGTTGTTTTCGAACCAGCCGCGTAGCGTTAGATTCAACTTCGGACTTGACCCATTCGAGATGCAACGCTGGCAAGCCGGATTCTTCTTTCAAGATGATATTCGCGTTAGCTCGGACCTGACGGTGAATGTCGGCCTCCGCTGGGACTACGACGCGGTGCCGACCGAACGCGACGACCGTTTCTTCAACCGGGTCACGCCGTTCGGTCCGGACCTGCCGCCCGATGAGCCCTGGTATCCCCAATACAACTCATTCTCGCCCCGGCTCGGCTTTGCGTACAAAGTCGGCGAATCCGGCAAGACAGTCATCCGAGGCGGGTCAGGAATCTTCGTGATGCCGCACAACTTCTTCTCCGGTCCGGTCGAGATCATCCGAAACGGAGCCGACTCGCCGGCGGAAGTGGGTTTCAGCCGGTCGCAGATCGAGCAATTCGGAGTCCAGTATCCGTTCAGCACCGAGAGCGCGAAGTCGCACGCACAAGCTTCCGGAATCCTCGGTGGAACCGTGGTCGACCCGAACTGGAAGAACGCCTACAGCATCCAGTACACGCTGGGCATCCAGCGCCAGCTCACCGGCACCACGGTCTTCGACGTTGCGTACGTGGGCAACCACGGTGTCAAGGTGACAACCAGTCCGCGCGTCAACCGCCCGGACCGGGTGACAGGCCTGTTGCCGCGTGAAGACTTCACGGCCCGCTTTCGCTTCTACCAGAGCAATGATTCGACGACCTATCACAGCTTGCAGACGTCGCTCAAGAAGCGCTTCTCGGACAATCTCATGTTCAACATGAGTTACACCTGGGCCAGCAACATGGCGTACTCAAGCGGCGACCTGAGCTGCTGCTTGATCCAACCTTGGAGCCTCGACGACTTGGCGAACAACCGCGCCCCGACCAACTACCATATTCGCCACCGCTACACGCTGGATTTCGTCTACGAGATCCCCGTTCCGGACGGACTCGGACCAGTCGGGCGAGGCATTCTGGGCGGTTGGCAGCTTGGCGGGATCGTAATCCTGAGAACGGGGAACCCCCTCAACATATCGCAAGGCAGCAGCGGCCCTGCGCAGCGTCCTGACATCGTGGCTTCAAGCCACTCTGCTGCTGTCAGAGGCGGCTATCGCACCAGCTTGCAGAATGGCACGTACCAGTACTTGGACGCTGGCGCGTTCGAGCAAGTGTCCAGGCATCCTGTCAGCCGGCAGTCGCTGCGCCAAGGCACGCTTTCGCGCAACGCGATCTACGGCCCCGGCTTTTCCGGGCTTGACGCGACTGTTAGTAAACGGATGTCTATCAACGAGAAGCACCGGATGGAAGTGCGGGTTGAATTCTTCAATGCCACCAATCACACGAACCTCGGAGGAATGCAGAGAAACATTCTCAGCAGCCAGTTCGGTCGGCTCAGGAGCGCGTCTCCTGGAAGGGCCACTCAGCTGAGCTTGCGGTACGAGTTCTGAGTATCGAAGGGAGTTTCGTATAGGATTCGATTGAATTCGATTTGCCTGGCCGCAGCGGGTCCGGATGCCTGTGGCGGCCGGCCGGGAGAGGGCTCAAGCTCGCAGGTGCCTGGGCTCGGGCCTTCAATCGGCAGAGCCGGGCGGCCGTTGCGACCCACTGAACTGCCCGCGGCCCTGTCCCCGCAGCCGCCGAAAGCGACCGCTCTCAACCTGCAGCTGAGGTCGCCCGCCACGCGCTTGCCCAGGCTGTGATGCAGCGGCCGCAAGCCCAGCTCGTCCTTGAACGAGCGGAACGTGGCCTCGATGTCCGCCAGCCGACAGTACTCCTGCACGATCTGCTCGTCGTCCCAGTCCACCCGGCTGGTCCGCAGCAGGCTTGTGCCCTGCTCGATCGTCGCCCCGGCCACGCCGTCACCGTCCCCGGGCCCTTGGTGCACGAACAGGCCGGTCGCCCCGCCCGCAGCGCAGCCCCTGTCGTCCGGCACCGGGTTCAGGGCGAACCGCCGGAGGCCGCCGCTTCGTCGGTCGCTGCGCTCCCTGTTTCGCCCGGCTCGAGGACCGTCAGCCGGATCGATGCGAGGGGCCGTCTCACGTCATTGCGCTTCCGCGGCGGGCCGATCCATAGCGTCGAGACCGCCTCCACGGCCTCCCCGCCGCCCGAGGCCCGGCCTAGGATCCGCAACGGGTAGTCGCCGGCCGGGACGCCGGCGCCAACGTCGATGCACAGGAGCTCTTCAGGGACGACGACGTTGTCCCCGTCGCCCGAGGGGCCGAAGAACTGGCCGGGGCGGAAGGTCGCCGTCGCCGTGGCGATTCCCGGCGGCGGGCTCGCTACCCAGACGTCTACCGCTTCAGAGAAGCCCGGCTCCGGGATCAGCAGCACGCCCACGCGCTCGGTCGAGCCGGGGCGGGCGTTGAGATTCTCCGGGTCGCTCAACAGCGCGAAGCCGGGTTCGCGCTCCTCGATGCGGAGGCGGTAGGCCATGTCGGGACCGCCCCTGCCGATGCGGTCCCGGACCACCAGTCGGTACGTCCCAGCCTGCTCGGGCCTGTAGTGGAGCATCGAGTCGGGATTCCCGACCACTGTGCCCTGGCCTGTCATGAGGTCATCGTGTTCGGCCACGAGGCTGCCGTCCGCGTCGAACAGTTCCAGGACCGTGTCGATCCGCGGCAGGCCGAGCTGTGCCGCCAGCGTGGTCGCCACCAGAGGCTGCCCGGCCGCCAGCGCCAGCCGGTACTCGTGCTCGCCATCGGGCCGCTCGAGCACTGCGTTGCAGGCCACCCCGTCCGGCGTCGGGGCGACCGTCGCGCAGTCCGGCTCGTCCATGGCCGAGATCTCGAAGCTGATCGTGTCGGAGGGGCCGCCCGGCGAGCGCACCCAGAGGCGCCACAGCCCCCGCCACGCGTCCGCCGGGACGTTGAACCGCACCTCGGCGCGCCGCTCCGAGCGGCGCTCGATCCTACCCTGGATGCGGGCTGACAGGTCCTGGTCGGTCCGCAGCGGGATGGTGAACGGGAAAGTGAGGCGGTAGTACTCGGCGCGCCGGACCGGAGCCAGCCACGCGCTCTCCAAGCCTTCCAGCCCCCTGCCGTGGAGGGACACTGCCACCTCGGACCCGATCCGGGCTCCCAAGGGGAAAGCCGCGTCGACCAGCGGAAGGTCACCAATCCGCAGCATGTAGCCGCAGTTCTGGGCACAGTTCACCCGCTGGGGGCCCCGGTACTGGTCGAGCTTCAGGTAATGCGTGCCGGACAGCTCGAACACGTGCTCCAGGAACGGAGTCTCCAGATAGTCGTCCCGGTCGTCGCTGAAGGCGATCCGCTTGCCCTCGGAGTCGAGGAGCGTCATGTTGTTTTCGAGAAAGCCGCCGTATTCGATCGAGCGCAAGTCGAACGTCCAGCGCTCCCCAGCCGTGGCCTCGAACGCGAAGTAGTCAATGTCGGCCAGTGGCTCCATCAAGCCGTGCACGACCTGCGCCTCGAGGCGGATCTGCTGGGCGGTTTCCACGGTGCTGTTCGGCTCCGTCTCGCGGGACGAGGGCAGTTCGTCGACATAGAACAGGCGCGAGTTCGAGCGGCCCAAGGGCGTGCTCAGCGTCGCGATATGGGGTCCGGGAACGGTTTCGGGCCCGGCACGGACGATCCCGCGAATCGTTTCGTCGTTTTCGAGGGCCACGGTCTCCCAGCTCAGGTAGGGCGAGTCGAACTCGAGCGTCGCCGGTATCGAGAGGTTCTTGCCGATGATCGCAACCTCGGTCGCGGTGCCCTGCGTGCCCCCGAACGGCTCGATGCGGTCGATCCACGGGTCTGCGGGATCCTCCGCGGCAGTCACGATGGAGACCGCCGCAACCACAGCTAGGACGGATTTCGGAATCCGCATGGCTTGCCTATGCGAAGAGCTCCCGGACAGGCTCCCCGCCATCGTTGATGCGGATCGGCCTGCCGAGCGCGTGGTATTCCTTATGGGTATCGATGCCCAGCTTGCGGTAAATCGTCGCCCCGAGGTCCTCGATCGAGACCGGGCGATCGCTGGGCTCCGCGCCCTTCTCGTCCGAGCTCCCGATTACCTGTCCACCCGGGATTCCGGCTCCCGCCGCCGCCATCGAGAAAACGCCCGGCCAGTGGTCCCGGCCAGCCGAGTGGTTGATTTCAGGCGTGCGCCCGAACTCGCCGACCGCCAGCACCAGCGTCGTGTCAAGCAGGCCGCGCGAATCCATGTCCTCCAGCAGCGTGGAGAACGACTGGTCGAATTCGGGGTAGAGCTTCTTGTTCGATTCGTCGTTATCGGAGTGGGTGTCGTATCCGTTGTGGAACAGGGTGACCAGCCGAACTCCCGCCTCGATCAGGCGCCGGGCCAGCAGCGCTCCCTGCCCGCCGGTCGTCCGTCCGTAGGCGTCCCGCAGCGTGTCCGGCTCGGCTCCCAGATCGAACGCCCTCTTCGCCTGTGGCGAACTGACCAGGTCGAGGGCCTTCTGGTAGAAATGATCCATGCCCTCCACCAGCCGGGACTTCTCGACGGACTCCAGACGCGCGTCCAGGGCGCTGAGGAGGCTGGCTCTTCCCTGGGCCTCCTCGAGGCCGAGACCGGTCGGCAGGGTCAGGTCCTGAACCGAGTACTTCTCCGTTGACGGATCGCCGGCGATGAACGGATCGTAGGAGGGGCCGAGGAACCCGGCGTCGGCGCAGATGTCCTTGTGCGGGATGACCACGAACGGCGGCACGCCGTTGCGGCTTCCGAGTTCTCGGGCGACCACCGAGCCGTAGACCGGGTGCTTGTAGGCGTTGTTTGGGCGCTGGCCGGAGAACGCGTACTGCTTGGCCTTCTCGTGAATCGCTTCGAGTGAGAACATCGATCGGATGACCGAGAACCGCTTGAAGCCGTGCGCGCAGCGAGGCAGCAGCTCGCTGAAATGCACGCCCGGGACGGATGTCGGGATCGTCCCGAAGCCGCTCCGGATCTCCCGCGGGGCCTCCGGCTTCGGATCGAACGAGTCGTGCTGGCAGAGCCCCCCGGTGTGGAAGTAGATCAGGCACGAGATGTTGCTGGCGGCCGCTGCGCTTCCCAGCAGCTGCGGCAGGGTGAGGCCCCCGAGGGACATTCCGCCCACCCGCAGAAAATCTCTGCGGCTGTATCGGCTCCGCATTTCGGACAAGCGCATCGCGGGTCTCCTTACAGGTTCATCTGGAATTCCTTGGCATTCAGGATCGCCCAGAGCAGGTTCGCCAGTCCCTGGTGCCGGCTCCGCCCGGCATTCCGCTCCTCTGCAAGATAACCTCTCAGCACTTCTCTCTCCGCGGTCTCCGGCTTGCGCGCAAATGCCCTCATGTACAGCGCGTCAATGATATCGCGGTCTTGCAGGGCCCGCCCCAGAAGCGCGTCGACGATAAAGCCTTCGGCGTCCATACGGCCTGCGAGCACGTCGCCGTTCATCATTTGCAGGGCCTGGCCCAGTGAAGGAGAGTTGGAACGAGCCCCCATGATGTCCCGCCTGGGATGTCCGAACGTCGTCAGGAAGTGGGTGGCCCCGATGCTGGCGATCAATTCCTTCGGGGATGTGCCGGCAGGATAGTTCCGGAATTCCTCGGGCACGCCCGTGACTTGGGAGATCGCGTCCAGCAGCACCTCGGCCGGGAGCTTGCGGGGCACGTATCGGGCGAACAGGATGTCTTCCAGCGGGTGCTCCCCTCCTGGGCGGTCGGGCGTGTGCGCGGCCAGCTGGTAGGTCTTGGAGTTCAGGATGAGCCTGTGCAGGGCCTTGAAGCGAAACCCGGAGTCGATGAAGAACCGGGCGAGGTCGTCCAGCAGTTCCGGGTGCGTGGCCCTGTTAGTGGAGCGGAAGTCATCGAATGGCTCGACGATGCCACGCTGGAAGTACTCGTACCAGACTCGGTTGACGGTGGCGCGCGCGAACTGGAGCTGCTCCTCGCGGGTGATCCAGTCGGCCAGCACCTCGCGCCGGTTCGCGCCGTCCGGAATTTCGGCTTCCTCGCCGCCTAGGAACCGGGGCGCTACCGGCTTCTTCGTGACCGGATGCTCGATCTCGCCGCGGCGATCGTTGTACCAAATGCGCCGGTACTGGCCATATCCGTGCTTCACGCGCGTCCGCGCCAGGAACGCGGCGAGGCCGTAGAAGTCGTCCTGTGTGAGATTCTCGAGAGGGTGGTTGTGGCACTGGGCGCACTCGAGCCGCATGCCGAGGAACAGGCGGGTGATCGTGGGCACTGCCTTCTCGACCTCGAACGTCTTCAGCATGAAGTCGATGGCCGGGTGCCAGAAGTTCCCCGCTGGCCGCACCGTGGTGTCGCCCACGGCCGTCAGCATCGCCCGCACGGTCTCGTCGTACGCCCAGTCCTCGCGGATGGAGTCGTGCAGCCAGCGCTTGAATGACCCGTTGGTCCGCCCCTGGGAATAGTACTGGGAGTTGCGGAACCAGTCCTCGAACTTCACCAGCCAGTGGGTGGCGTACTCGTCCCGTCCGAGCAGCTCGTCAATCAGGGCTCCGCGCTTGTCGGCCCGGGGATCCGAGAGGAAGCGGCGGGCTTCCTCCGGGGTCGGCAGGACACCCGCTGCATCGAGGTAGACCCTGCGGAGGTATGTCCGTTCGTCGCTGACGGGGAATGGCTCGACATTGACGCTCTTGAGCTTGCGGAAGACATGCTCATCGATCAGGTTCGCCGGTTCCGGGTGACGGAAGGAAACCCCGGCCGGTTCCTCGATGACGATGAACTGGGCTGTCGCGGCGTTTCCCATGGCCCTGGCCATCACCGTGGCGATCCCGGGCCCTTTGGCTACAATCGCCCCGCCTACGTCCATGGCCGCGACCGCTTCGTCGTTGACCGAGAAGCGGACCTCGCCAGTCATGTCCCGGGTGGATCCGTCGGAGAGCCGGCCTATGACCACGAGGGGCTGGCGCGATCCCGCCCCCTTCAAGACGCTCTCAGCCGGGTGCATGTCCAGTCGCTCAAGGCGGATGCCCGCCCCGCCGTACAGCGCGCCCTGCCGCAGCCATTCGAGAATCGTCGCGTACTCGTCCGAATCCGGGGTCATGAGCTGACCGCCCCCGTGCGCGATGCGGAAGGAGGGCTTTGCCAGCAGGAGTGAGTCCTCGGGGGAGTCGAGCGAGACCCGCCGCCCTTCGTGGGCACCGACGATCATCTCGTAGTCGAGGCGCGGGTCCGATCCGTACAGCGACAGCTTGAATCCGTTCTGCCCGGCGGGGGAGCCGTGGCAGGCCGACGAGTTGCAGCCCTTGGTCGTGAGAATGGACAGGAGGTCCCGCTCGAAGCTGATACCCACCTCGCCGCCGGTCTCGCCCACGTGCACCGTTGTCTCACTAGATCCTTCCGCACAGGTGACGCGGACTCGCGCGCGGCCCGGCGCGCGGGCGAGAAGCCGGTCCGAATCGACGCCGACGACCGTCGGATCGCTGCTCGATGCCTCACAGTCCGTACCCCCCGGAACCACGATGCGCTGGGACTGTCCGGGACTCTGGAAGCGGATACCGTCCGGCTCGATCAGGACGGAGGCATGCCCTGTGCAGGCCCACAGGGCCGCCGCCAGCCAGGAAGTCGAACGAATCGCTCGCACACTGCAAGCGTAGTACAACCGAGGAGGGTGCGCAAGGATTCGCCAAGGCACTGTCAAGGCAAAGGTCAAGCGTCCGCTTCCGCCTCGAAGGCGGGAGCTGGCGCGGAAAGGGCAGCGGGGGCGCAAGCGGCAGCGCAAGGGGCACAACCTGGCGCTGCACGCGCGGGACCGCAACGAGGCCGTGCTGCAAAGGCCGGACGCACTGTTCGCGAAAGTGCAATCCTAACGGCGCCCTACGTCCTGCTCTTCCGCCCGCTGCACCTTCGCGCACTTCATCGAGACGGCCGCACGCTCCGTTTAGCGCTGCTCCTGCCCATCGGCTCCCCTACCGTTTAGCACCGAGAGCGCGAAATCGCACGCGCAAACTTCCGGAATCCTCGGTGGAACCGTGGTCGATCCGAACTGGAAGAACGCTTACAGCATCCAGTACACGCTGGGCATCCAGCGCCAGCTCACCGGCACCACGGTCCTCGACGTTGGGTACGTGGGCAACCACGGTGTCTAGGTGACGACCAGCCCGCGGGTGAACCGCCCGGATCGGGTGACGGGTCTGTTGCCGCGCGAAGACTTCACGGCCCGCTTTCGCTTCTACCAGAGCAATGATTCGACGACCTATCACAGCTTGCAGACGTCGCTCAAGAAGCGATTCTCGGACAATCTCATGTTCTACATGAGTTACACCTGGGCCAGCAACATGGCGTACTCAAGCGGCGACTTGAGCTGCTGCTTGATCGAACCCTGGAGTCTCCTCGACTTAGCCAACAACCGCGCCCCGACTGGATACCACATTCGCCACCGCTACACTTTGGATTTCGTGTACGAGATCCCCGTTCCGGACGGACTCGGACCAGTCGGGCGAGGCATTCTGGGCGGTTGGCAGCTTGGCGGGATCGTAATCCTGAGAACGGGGAACCCCCTCGACATATCGCAAGGCAGCAGCGGCCCTGCGCAACGTCCTGACATCTGGCTTCAAGCCACTCTGCTGCTGTCCGAGGCGGCTATCGCACCAGCTTGCTGAATGGCACCTACCAGTACTTGGACGCTGGCGCGTTCGAGCAAGTGCCCAGGCACCCTGTGAGCCGGCAGTCGCTGCGCCAAGGCACGATTTCGCGCAACGCGATCTACGGCCCCGGCTTTTCCGGGCTTGACGCGACTGTTAGTAAACGGATGTCTATCAACGAGAAGCACCGGATGGAAGTGCGGGTTGAATTCTTCAATGCCGCGAATCACACGAACCTCGGAGGAATGCAGACAAACATCCTCAGCAGCCAGTTTGGTCGGCTCAGGAGCGCGTCTCCGGGAAGGGCCACTCAATTGAGCTTGCGGTACGAGTTTTGAGTATCGAAGAGAGTTTCATATATGAGTTCGATTCAATTCGATTTGGCTGGCCGCGACGGGTTCGGATTCCTGTGGCGGCCGGCGACCCGGGAGTGGGACCCTGCTCGCAGGTGCCTGGGCTCGGGCCTTCAATCGGCAGAGCCGGGCGACCGATGCGACCGTGCGAAAGCTCCTCCGCACCAACCTCGAGAAGCCCTGACCCATCGCAACGGCCTTGTCGCCTGCATGATCGCAATCCATCGGCCTTGACAAGCCTGTGTTGATCCGTTTCAATACTCGCGTAGCGCAAGCGCTGAGGATCCCTTCTGGAACCTGCAGTCAAGAGAGATTTCTGCATGACCATCGCGGCTTGCGCCAAGCAAGGACTTCGAAGGAGGCTTCACTCATGAGTTCCCACATCTCGGTCTCAAAGACCATCTGGCACAAGTGCTTCGCCGCCCTGGCATGTGTCGGCGTGCTCGTATGCCTGGCGGCCTCGGCCACCGCCCAAGGCCAGCGGCCGGCGAAGGTTACCGGCCTGACCGCTACGGTGGTTGCGGACAAGCAGGTCAAGTTCACCTGGGACGACCCGAAGAACTCGAGTGTCGACAGGTACGGCTACCGTTTCGACCGCAGCTCGCCGGAACCAGAAGAGTGGGACCAGCCATGGACAAACACCAGGGTCAAGCGACCGGCGAAGGCCACCAGCTGGGTCTGGAAGGCTCCTGGGGGGGACCCAAACCCCTACGGCACGTACTACTTCCACTTCCGCGTTCGAAACGCGAATGGGTGGAGTCCTAGATCCGAGTTGGTCACGGTGGAACTGGCACCGAAATAGCCACCCGCCCATCGATCCGGGTTGGTCCTCTGCGCCACCCTCGACGCCGTTCGTAATCGGTGTTACTCATTACGTAACTCATACTGCCGGGCATTCTGGGGATGATTGTCAGCTTTCGCGACAAGCGAACTGCGGACTTCGCCGGCGGAAAGCGCATCAAAGCGTTTCTCGCCATCGAACTGGCCGCATTGCTGAAGTTGGACCGACCTTCGCGCGGCAGTCGTTCTGCAAGACCTCGCCGCTTTGCCGTGCCACCGTCTCGAAGCGCTCAAGGGTGACCGCAAGGGCCAATACAGCATCCGCATCAACGACCGATGGCGGATTTGTTTCGAGTGGCCCGACGGGTCCCGTGGACCGCAGAATGTCGAGATCGTTGATTACCATTAGGAAGGGAAGACTGTCATGCCTGTGCCCGCAATCCATCCCGGAGAACATCTCGCTGAAGAGCTGAAAGAGATCAACATGAGCGCGACCGCGCTCGCGCGCCGACTCCAAGTACCTACGAATCGTATTACTGGAATCCTGAATGGCCAGAGGGGGATCACCGGGGATACGGCCCTCCGCCTCGCTCACTTCTTCGGCACCAGCGCGGAATTCTGGCTCAATCTCCAGAAGCTCTACGAGTTGCGTCTAGCCGAGAAGAAGTCAAGCGAGATGATCAAGGCCCTGCCGACGCTCGAGAGCGAACACGCCCACGTGTAAGCCGTGCGATAGCCGGGTCTGCGGCAGCATTCCGACGCAGCCAAGCATGACGGCTAGCGGTAACAACGATGCTAAGCACAGGCACGCCGAATGCTAACCGCGTCAGATTTCAGTTATTGGCGGGTACGCCTGCACGCACTTGAGGGCAGTCTTCCAGATTCCCAGGGAAGTACAACTCGTCGTCAAGAGCCCACGCCCGGATACGCTGGCGCAACTCGAAATCCTTGCGGTTAGGCTGCAACGGCGGGGTCCCGGCGATTGCCTGGCGGTCGAGCGCGGCAAAGGCATGGGGCCGTTGGTCTGGCGAGTTGCACGTGCTCCGGTTGAAGCAGGTTCGCTGCCAAGGCGGCCTGTGCAGATTGGTCTTCCATGTCATGGCCCGGCCCGTCGGCTCTCGCGCATGCGGGAGGCGTCCGTCTGTTAGAATCCCAAGGAAGCCAGTTCAAATGGTTTCCCCCGGCACCCAGCCGGATGCAAGGAAAGAGGATCGCAACAATGAAATTCCCAGCCTTAATGGCATTCGCAGTAGCGCTCGCATGCTTGGCAATGCCCGCAGCCGCTCAGGACACCAGCCTGAGCTTCTTCATCACCAGCGTCGGATCTGGAGATGGCGCCAACCTCGGAGGACTCGACGGTGCCGACGCCCACTGCCAGAAACTCGCCGCTGCCGCAGGCGCCGGAAGCAAGACCTGGCGGGCGTACCTCAGCGCAGCCGGGGCCAACGCGCGGGACCGGATCGGCGCGGGTCCGTGGCACAACGCCAAGGGTGTCCAGGTCGCGATGAATGTCGACGACCTGCACTCGGAGAACACCAAGCTCGGCAAGGAGAATTCCCTCACCGAGATGGGCGAGATGGTGAACGGGCGCGGCGATTCGCCGAACCAGCACGACATCCTGACCGGGTCGCAGCTGGACGGAACGGCGTTCACCGACGACGCGGATCACACCTGCGGTGACTGGACGAAGAACGGCGAGGGCAGTGGCCAGGTCGGTCATCATGACCGCCAGGGCGGAGGCCAGAACCCGAATTCGTGGAATTCCGCGCACGGCTCGCGTGGGTGCAGCCAAGCAAACCTGGTCGCCACCGGCGGCAACGGCTACTTCTACTGCTTCGCCGCCAACTAGGCACCGAGCCAATTCGGCAGCGAACTCCCGGCGCACGCGGCCCGTCTGCCGGGAGCTCGCTTGGATTGCGTGAATCAACGCCGCGATACAATCCGATCGTGCGAATCGCCCATGTGTTCCTTGCCCTGTTGGTTCCGCTCCTGCCCGCGCAGGAGTGGCAGCACTACGGCAACGACCCCGGGGGGACGCGCTACTCGCCTCTCGACAAGATCGACCGCGCCAACGTAGGCAGCTTGGAGGTTGCGTGGGAATACGATTCCCCCGACTTCTCCGACGGCAAGGCCGGGACGCCTACGCGCTCCGCCTTCGAGGCGACGCCGCTGATGATTGGCGGAACCCTCTATGTGCCGACCCCGTTGGACCGCCTTCTGGCACTCGACGCGGAAACCGGAAAGCTGCGTTGGGAGTTCGATCCCCAGCTCGACAAGCGAGGCCGGTTCAACCTGTTCATCAACCGCGGGATCGGCTACTGGGCACAAGGCCAGAAGGAACGCTTGGTACTCGGCGGCCAGACCGGGCTCGTCTTCTCGATCGATCCGCGGACTGGCCAGCTCGACCGTAGCTTTGCCGAGGACGGGATCCTGAACGCTGCCGGCGGCGCGCTGGAAGGCGGGGTGGAGGGGCAGTTCGGCCTCACCTCCCCGATTTCGCAGTGCGCGGGTACCCTCGTCGTGGGCGGTCGCGTCTCCGACGGGCTTCCCCAAGGGCCCAGCGGGGATATCCGGGGATTTGACATCCATACCGGCCAGCTCCGCTGGAGGTTCCGCACTGTGCCCCGCCCCGGCGAGTTTGGAAACGAAACATGGGGAGGCGATTCCTGGAAGGACCGCGGCGGCGCGAATCTCTGGTCGATCGCCAGCGTCGATGAGGACCTCGGGCTGGTTTACATCCCGCTGGGCTCGCCTTCGTACGATTACTACGGCGGGGACCGCCCCGGCGCCAACCTCTTCGGAAACAGCCTAGTGGCGCTGGATTGCCGCACGGGTAGCCGCCGCTGGCACTTCCAATCCATTCACCACGACATCTGGGACTGGGACCTGCCATCTCAGCCGTCGCTGGTCGAGGTCGTCCGGGACGGCGCACCGGTCAAGGCGGTGGCGCTCGCTACCAAGACAGGATTCGTTTTCCTTTTCGATCGAGCAACGGGCGAGCCGCTCTTCGACATCGAAGAGCACCCCGCCCCGGCCGGCGACCTGCCCGGCGAGTACTATCACCCGACCCAGCCCAGGCCCGTCCTGCCCAAGCCGTTCATCCGGCAATCGATGCGGAAGGACGAGATCACGAGCGTCACCCCGGAGTCGCGCACGGAGTGCCAGGAAATGCTGGAGGGCGCGTCGATCGAGGGTCCGCTCTTCCGCCCCCGGCTACGCAAGCCCACCGTATTCTTCCCCGGGACGAACGGCGGGTCGAATTGGGGCGGGGGCGCCTTTGACCCCGAGACCGATACCTTCTACATCAATTCCATGGATGTCGGTTCCCTGGCCTCGATGTTGCCTCGCGGCGAAGACGCTGACATCCCGTGGCGGAGCCGGTCGGGACCCCAGGGTCGCTTCTGGGATTCCAACATGTACCCTTGCCAGCAGCCTCCGTGGGGGCACCTGACTGCCATCGACCTCAACACCGGCGAATTCCGCTGGCGCACGGTGCTCGGCGAGTATGACGAACTGACCGAACGCGGCATCCCGCCGACAGGGGCCTCGAACCTGGGCGGGCCGACCGTCACGGCCGGAGGGCTCGTGTTCATCGCAGCAACCAATGACAAGCGCCTGCGAGCGTTCGACAAGGACAGCGGCGATCTGCTCTGGGAATTCCGCCTTCCCGCCAGCGCCCACGCGACGCCGATGACCTACATGATTGACGGTCGGCAGTACCTGGCGATCACCGTCGGCGGCGGCAACAAGTACAACCCCGGGAGCTTCATGGCCAAAGTGATGGCGTTCCGGCTGCCGGACGCCAAGTAGCCGGCGGTCCTGACGGGTCGCTCCGTCACTGCGTCCCGGAAAGCGGAGCCGCGCCGATCCCCGGCCAGACTCGCAGCGTGCCAGCGACGGCGCGGACGGCAACCCAGGCCGTGAAGGACCACCAAACAAATTCCAGCGCAAGCGGCGAATCGACGTCGACGCACCACATCAGCGATGCTCCGACGACCAGAGCCGACAGCACGGTGTTGCGCAGGAAGGCGAAGTCGCTACTTCCGAACTGGACGCCGTCCGTGCCAAAGCTCAACCCGCTGACGGGCTGCGTCAAGGCAGCGATAAACCACGGCATCGCGAACAGCACGGCGGCGTCAGCGGGAATGTATAGCTTCTGGACCCAAGGCTCCAGCACCAGCATCAAGAGGCCGAGCACCGCTCCCGTACCACAGGACCATTGACACACGACCAGCGCTACGTGCCGCGCCCGGCGGCGATCGCGGCCGCCGAGGAAATGCGCGACGAGGCTCTGCCCCGAGATCGCGAACGAGTCGAGGAACAACGCGTTGAAGAACCAAGTGCTGCGCACCACTTGGTGGACCGCTCCGGCTTCGGCTCCAATCAGCGTGGCCCTTCGCGTTCCCAGGATCAGGAACCCGTTCAAAGCTGCCGCGCGGAAGAAGAGGTCTACGCCGGTCGAGAGCAGACCGCGCGCGTACCGCCAATCAAAGGCGTCAGGGCGTCCTAGGCGGCGCATTGCCGCCATCGCGGCCCAGGCCGCCCCGATCCACTGGCTGAAACTGCTCGCGATGGCGGCTCCGGCCAGTCCCATGGCGGGGATCCGTCCGAAGCCGAAGATCAACAGCGGATCAAGCACGAGATTCAGCGCATTCATGCCAGCCGCGATCCAGAGCGGGCTGCGCATGTCATGCGCTCCGCGAAGCGCACCGAACGCAGCCAGGCTGGCCAGCATCGCTGGCAGCCCGATCAACCGCAGCCTCAGGTACACCACGCTGAGTTCGGCAACCCGACCGTCCGCACCCATGGCGCGGGCCGCGATATCGGAGTACAGCACCCCGACGGCTGCTACGGCAGAGCCCAGCACGATCGCGAGCGCCATCGCGACGAGGCAGAGCCGCGCGGCGCTCCGGTCCGTGGCGCCGCTGTCCTCATTGCCCCCGCCCAGCAACGCGATGCGTGTCTGAGTGGCAACGCCCAGGAAGCTGAAGCCCCACGTCAGCGCCGAAAGCAGCATCGTGCTCGCCCCGAGCGCCGCGAGCGCTTCGACACCGAGACGCGCCACAAAGGCTGTATCGACCAACCCGGTCAGCGGCTCAGCAACAAGCGAGCCAAGAATGGGAATGCTGAGCGCAACCACCGTGCGGTGCGGATGATTCGTGAAGGACTGCGCCGCGGTCAACTTCCATTCTGTCAAGGGAACAGCTGCCGTGATGCCAAAATTGAGGGAGTGGGCCATGCCCGGCGTTCTTTACCTGCACGGCTTCTGCTCAAGCTCGAAGTCGGCCAAAGGCCTGTTCGTCTCCGCCCGGTTCGAAGAATCTGGTGTCCAGGTGGCGCTGCCTGAACTGGACGAGGGTGACTTCGAGCACACGACCATTTCCCGGCAACTGGCCTTGGTCGAGCGCATCGCCCGTGATCTGCGACCGTCAATGTTGATCGGCTCCAGCCTCGGAGGCTATCTGGCGGCCCTGCACGCGGCGAGCAATCCCGACACGGCACCTCGCCTGGTGCTGATGGCTCCAGCGTTCGATTTCGCCAACCGGATCAGCGCCGCGCTCGGCGCCAAGATGGCGACGTGGCAGCGGGAGGGAAGCTTGCCCTTGTATCACTACGGACTCAAGCGCGAAGCGCCTCTCGACTACGGGTTCTTAGAAGACGCTTTCCGCCACGAGCCGTTTCCGGCCGTCAGCGTGCCGACGAGCGTGCTTCACGGGCGGCGCGACGAATCCGTGGATCCTGCACTGTCCACGAGATTCGCGCAGGAAAACCCGGATGTTGAATTGCAATGGTTTGAAACCGATCACCAAATGCTGGATGTCGTCGAGGACCTCTGGAGCAGCATCAAGGCCTTCTACGAGCGCGGTCGGACGCAGGCACTTTGACGATGGGGAAGCGCCCTCCGGCAACCGAGAGGAATCAGGGTTCCGATCGCGGACCCGCCGAGCGCGCCCGCCAATGCGCTATCGCCAGCGCACCGGCACCAAGAAGGGCCGAACCGGCCAACCACACGTAAGGGTTGGCAGCAGCGCCCCATTCCACGCTGAACTGGCCCAGCACCGCGCCGCGCTCGGCCATCCAATGCCATGCCACGTGAGCAGCCAAGGCCGACAGGATGATTGTTCCGATCCTTTCGGGTATGACAAATCGAAAGAGCGCAGCCAGGACAGGGACAAGCAGCAGCAGGACGAACAGCTGTCCCAGTTCGACACCGATATTGAACGCGAGCAGCGATGTCAGCACATGCGACCCCGCAAACTGCAGCGTCTCGCGCAATGCGAACGCAAAGCCGAACCCGTGAACCAGCCCGAACCCCATGGCAAACAGCCACCGTCTCCGCGCCGCTCCGACGACGTTCTCCAGCGCCATGTAGAGGATCGAGCCCGCGATCAGCGTCTCGACAAGCGGCGGGAACCACAGGGCGTCCGGGGCAAGCCCCAGGGCACTTGCGATCAGCGTGAACGAATGCGCGACCGTGAACGAAGTCACGATCCATACCAGCGGGCGCAGACGCCGTAGCGGAATGACAAGGCAAAACAGGAACAGCAAGTGGTCGGGACCGTCCAGAATGTGCAGGAAGCCGGACTGCACGAATCGCCAGGCCGCCTGGAACCAGTTCGGATCCAATGGCAGCAGACCCGGGTCGCCCGCGAACTGGTAGGCCCGAGTCACGCCGTCCGACGTTTGGAACTGCAGTGCCGTGACCACGCTGTCTGCAAGATGGTCGAGTCGCGAGTGAATCGAGAACTCAGCTAGATCCGACTGGATCGGATACTCCAGCAGCACATCGAATACCACTTGGCCCCAAATCAAATTCTCCGAATTCGCCGGTCGCGACCCGCGAGTGTGCGCAAGGGCCTGCTCGAACGCCAAGAACGAGCGGTCGGACGGAATCGACACCTGGGTTGCCACCGCGCTGGCCATGGGCAGACGCTTACCGTCTTCGTAGACCACCACGAACGGTGCAATCCACTGGGTCGCGAGTTCAGGCAACTGCGGGGCCAGTTGGTCGACATCCAGGTATCCGGGCCCTAACTCGGGGACGTCGACGTCCCGCATGGATCTCATCGGGACGCGTACCAGCACCTGGAATTTCGCGCCGCCGGGCCGTGCCAGCATGCGCGCCACGACTTCGCTGGGTATTTCATGGCCCGAACCTGCGTCCGTCAAGGCAAGTGCGACCAGCAAGAGCACTGGGGTAGGCCGAGGCATGGAGGTCTTGCGCTCTCTCACTAATGCAAGTATGATGGCGGGCACCTAATAGGCGAAAGACCATCATGAATCTCGAATTCCGATCAGTTGCGGCACTGGGTGTCGCCCTCGTTCTCATGGCAGCGTGCACTCCCGCCGGGAACGAGCCCTCCGCGGAGAGTTCCGCAGCGGGCTCCGACACCGTCATGGCTCCGATGTTCGAGGTCGATCCGCTCTGGCCCAAGCCCCTGCCCAACCACTGGCTTCTCGGCGCAACCATAGGCCTTGATGTCGACGCGGACGACAACGTGTGGATCATTCACCGCGGCAGTTCGCTAGAAGAAAAGGAACTCTACGCGACATGGGATCCGCCGGCCTCGTACTGCTGCTTCGCTGCGCCTCCCGTCCTGGCATTCAACCAGGAAGGCGACTTGATCAAGCATTGGGGAGGCCCGGGCGAAGGGTACGACTGGCCGGCTTCGAACCACGGCATTGACGTGGACCACAAGGGCAACGTGTGGATCGGCGGGAACGGCCGCGGAGCCGCGCGGGCGGCGGCCGCGCTTCCGCACGACGAAAGCGCCATGGGCAAGGGCCGGGTCCACGACAGCATGGTCCTGAAATTCACCAGCGCCGGCGAGCTCCTGATGCAAATCGGCAAGCCGTTCATGGGCGAGGGCAGCAACGATCTCAAGAACTTCAAGATGCCCGCCAAGACGCTGGTTGACGCAAGCACGAATGAACTCTACGTCGCCGATGGCTACGGAAACCGGCGGGTGATCGTCTTGGACGCAGACAGCGGGGAGTACAAACGCCATTGGGGCGCTTACGGCAACGTGCCCGATGACACGCAGATGCCCGCTTACACCCCCGGAGAGCCCGCGCCCCAGCAGTTCCGCACGCCGGTTCATGCCGTCACCCTCTCCGACGACGGCATGGTCTACGTCTGCGACCGCACGAACGACCGCATCCAGGCCTTCAAGACGGATGGGACATTCGTCAAGGAGACTTGGGTGGAACCGGAGACGCTCGGAGACGGATCAACCTTTGATATCGCTATTTCGCGCGATCCAGAGCAGAAGTACCTGTACGTCGCTGACGGGACAAACCAGAGGATTCACATACTGGACCGCCAGTCGCTCGAGCTGCTGACCAGTTTCGGCGACGGTGGCAGGCAACCGGGCCAGTTCTACGCAGTGCACAGCATCGCCACCGACTCGATGGGCAACCTCTACACGACCGAGACGTATCGCGGACAGCGGGTGCAGAGATTCATGTACAAGGGCATCGGGCCGGTTTCGGAGAAGCAGCAGGGCGTAGTCTGGCCGAGCGACTGATTGCCGCTGGTAGAGAGCATCAGCTTGACGCTGCGACGGCGCCTCGCCGGGCTCGCCTTGGGAGACGAACGCAAGGCGTAGCGGCTAGCCCGTATGATTGAATTGAACCCCAACAGCGAACAGGGGCGTAGGTTCGATTGAAGGAGTAGAGTGCGACAGCCGAATCACGCGCCTACCGGGAGCGCCGGATGAACACTCTGCAACGCGATCTGCTCGACGCGGCGCTCGCCGACAGGGAAGCGTTCGCCGCGATCGTCAAGCAAAGCGAGTCGATGGTGTACGGCTTGGCCTATGGGTTCTTTCGTAACCGGGCGCTCGCTGAAGACTTGGCGCAGGAAGCGTACCTCGAACTGTTCCGAAATCTGCACAAACTGGACTCGGACATGCATGTCATCAACTGGCTGCGCCAGACGGTCACGCGCAAGTGCATCGACTATTCCCGCCGGAAAAAGCACCGGCCGCACTTGGAATTGGATGCCATCCCGGAGCGCCGCGTCGATCCCGTCGAGAGGGACCCGATCCTGGCCGACGAGTTGGAGCGGAAGGTCGCTGAGCTACCGGTCAAGATGCGCACGGTCGTCATCCTGCGATTCCAGGAAGACTTGCGCCTGGGCGAGATCGCGGAGACGATGAACATTCCAGTGAACACGGTGAAGACTCTGCTCAGGCGTGCACTGATCCGGCTGCGGCCGAAGGTCGCCCATTTGGGAAGGGAGGTTTGCTATGCAACAGAACAACGAAAGCAGCCAGCTTGAAGGCCAGTTGCAGCGCTCGCTGACCAGACGCGCGGCCCCGTCGGACTTCTCCGACCGAGTCATGCAGCGAGTCCGATCTGAGGAAGGTCGCGGTTCGCACGCAGCAGCTCCGGCCCGGTTCTTCGGGCTAACCGGCATCCGCATCAGCGTGCCAAGAGCGCTGGCAGCTTGCGCTTGCGCCGCCGCGGTGCTAATCGCGCTAGCATTTCCAGGCTGGCAGTCGCGGCGCCAAGAGGATTTGGTCGCCAGGCAAAGCGCCGAGCGCGATCTCGCCGAGGTGCTGCAGCTGGCTGGCCACGGTTGGGTTCGCGCCCAAGAGGCGGCTTTCTCGCCGCTACAGGACAAAGAAAATGACTAGAACTGCACTCCTGCAAAACGCAGCACTCGCTCTTGTGGCCTTCTTAGCCAGCGGCGGTTCGATGTCAATCCGGGCGCAGGAAGCTCCGGCCGAGACAGCCACTCTCGAATTCGCGGATCTGGAGAGCAAGGCCGACGAGGTCGTCAAGGTTAACCTTTCGGGCAGTCCGCTGGATCAAGCCAAGAAGCTCATGGGCCTGCGGAAGAACATCACGGGCTCGGTGCGGACCTTCATGAACGGTCTGACGTCCGTCTACCGCCGCACCTACCGGTTCCGCCGCAGTCCGCCGAGCGAGGACGACGTGGCGCCCGTCCACAGGCAACTCGCCCAGGACGGGTGGGTGGCGCTGATCGAGACCGCAGACCGCCAGAAGCCGGAATCGCTCTCGGTCTACTCCTACTCCGAAGACGAGCAGGTTTCGGGCATGACGGTGGTCACCCGGGAAGCGAACGAAGTGACGGTCGTCAAGATTCTCGGCCCCATGGACTTCGAGGCGCTCTCGGAAATCGGCAGCGGGCTGGGCCTGCCCGTCATGAACGTCGCGACCACGGATATCAAGAAGTCGGACGGAGCCATTCAGCCGAGGTAGGCCTCACTCAAGAATCTCGCCTTCTGGGCTCAGCCGGCGGACCTGGCCGAAACCCAGTTCCCGCACGCCCGCTTCGATTTCAGCAAGGTCGCCAACGACGACCCAGACCATCCGGTCGGGGTCCACGATGGCCTGCGCCGCTCGGTTTATGTCGGCAAGACCGAGCGCTCGCACCTTGCCAGCATAGGTGGCGAAGTAGTCTTCGGGCAGGTCGTAGGTCAAGATGTCCCTCAGCGCGCCCAGCACCGCGCCCTTGGTCTCGTACTGACCCGGCAGCCTCAATGTCCGATTCTGCTGCGCCTTGAGCAGCTCGTCCTCCTGGGGAGGACGGTCGCCGAGGATCCCCCGGAGTTCGCGGTCAATTTCCACCATGGACTCCTTGGTCTTGTCAGTTTGGACGGGCGCGTAAGCCATGAACATCCGCGGTCCGCGGGCGTCAGGAAGCGTGCTCCGGGCACCATAGCTCCAGTGCTTGTCCTCTCGCAGGTTCATGTTGATTCGAGACGTGAAGCTCCCTCCCAGGATGGAGTTCATGGTTTCGATCGCGATTTCATCGGAGTTGTTGGTCGGCGGTGCCGGCAAGCCCGCAATGATCACGGACTGCAGTGCGCCTGGCTTGTCGACCAAGTAGACCGTCCGCTCATCAGACGCAGCCGGGGCGGGCACCTCGATGGCAGGCAATTCGCCTGCCCCGGACCAGTCCCCGAATTGCTCTTCGAGCATCGGCTGGAGCGATTCCAACGGCACGTCGCCGACGACCACAAGCGTCGCGTTGTCGGGCCGGTACCACCTGCGATGGAACGCCACGACATCGTCGCGGACTAACGAGGTGACCGATTCAATGGTCCCGCTACCTGTCATCGGCGTGCTGTAAGCGTGCCCAGCACCGAATACCAAGCCCGGCAGCAAACGCAAGGCAGCGGTGAACGGCTCGGACATCTCCTGCCGAATTCCTGCCACCTGTAGGCGCTTGAGCCGGTCGAGCTCTTGCTGCGGGAACGAGGGCCGCATGACGACGTCGGCGTACAGGTCGAGCGACTCCGAAAGGTTCCCCGAAAGCGCCGACAGCGCGACCGCAGCCGTGTCAAGCGAAGCGGAGGCGCGGAGCCGCGCCCCGATTCGCGTGGCCTCGTCGCTGATTTCGAGAGAGCTGCGACCATCGGTGCCCTCATCGAGCATCTGGGCAGTCATCTTCGCCAGACCCTCGATCCCGTTGTGGTCGGACACGTAGCCGGCATTGACGATCAGGGACATTTCGACGGTCGGCACCGATCGCCTGGAGGCGTGGACTACGCGCAATCCGTTTGAGAGCTTGGTTTCCTGCGTAGCGGGAAAAGCAAATTCTGGAAATCCCTCAGACGAGGGAAGCCCCGACCGGTCAACGCGGCTCTCCGACACGGTCCGTTCCGGCACGGGATGGATCTCGAGCACGTACACGCCGTCCGCGAGGTACTCGGCAGCTACTGCCCGGATATCTTCGGCCGAAGACTCGGCGACCCACGCAAGCACCTTCTTGTAATGCGCGGGATCGCCCGCGTAGACCTGGTTGCGCGCCAGGATATCGGACTTGCCTCCGAAACCGCCGATCCGTTCGATGCCGCGGATGAAACGCGCCTTGTAGGCGGTCTGAACGCGTGCGAGTTCCTCCGCGGTCGGTCCGTCACGCAGGAACTTCGCAAGCTCCTCGTCGAGCACGGCCTCGACCTCCGCCAGGTTCCCTCCGGGCTGCGCCGTCCCCTGAATCACGAACTGGCCGGCGATCTCGCGGGCGTAAACGTAGGCGCTCGCGCTGGTGGCGGTCTGGTCCTCGTAGACCAAGCGCTTGTACAACCTCGAACTCTTGCCGCTGGCGAGCACGTCGCTGGCTAGATCCAACAGCGTCGACTCGCGGGTGGACCACTGCGGAGTGTTCCAGACCTTCATCACGCGGGCTTGGGGGACCCGATCCTCGACACTCTGGCGCTGCTCGCCAGTGCGTCGCGCTATCCATGCGGTATGGCGGGCCACCGGAGGACCGGCGGGGATGCTTCCGAAGTACTTTTTGACGTGCTCGTGAGCTTCCTCGGGGGATATGTCGCCAGCAACCGATATCACCGCATTCGCAGCGCCGTAGTAGGTCTTGAACCACTCGTGGACATCATCCAGGGATGCCGCGTCGAGGTCCTCCATCTCGCCGATGACAGTCCACGAATACGGGTGGCCTTGCGGGTACGTGCCCTTGGTCATCAGTTCATAGCCGATCGCGTAGGGCTGGTTCTCGCCTTGGCGCTTTTCGTTCTGCACGACGCCGCGCTGCTCGTCCAGCTTGGCTTGGTCGACTGCGCCGAGCATGTGCCCCATCCGATCGGATTCCATCCACAAAGCAAGGTCCAGGGCGGGCTTGGGCACGTTCTGGAAGTAGTTGGTGCGGTCTTGGTTGGTCGTCCCGTTCAGGTTCGTCGCGCCGACCCGCTCCATGGCTTGAAAGTAGTCGTCGTTGAAGTGCTCCGAGCCATTGAACATCAGGTGCTCGAAGAGGTGTGCGAAGCCAGTCTTGCCGGGCTTCTCGTTCTTGGACCCGACGTGGTACCAGACGTTGACCGAGACGATCGGGGCCTTGCGGTCCTCGTGGACCAAGAGGGTCAGGCCGTTGTCAAGAACGAATTTCTTGTAGGGAATGTCGATCTCGGCCATGAGCGGCACCGCCAGCACGCCCGCGAGGCATGCGACCGCTAGCGCTTGAATGAGGCTGAATTTCAAGGGGATTGCGAATTCCATGGTGATCAATGCGAGGAAAGCCAACCAACGGGGCTATGGCCCAACCATGCCGGACCGCCTCCGCATGAATGCTCCCTAGGCTCAAGTATTGCACGCGATTTCAGGCCGCACGGGCGAAGCACCCCCTACGAGGACGCGTCGGAATCGCAGTTTCCGCGACTAGCCTTCCACCTGATAATTCGGGGCCTCAGTCGTGATCAAGACGTCATGCACGTGCGCCTCGCGCAGGCCGGCAGACGAGATCCGTACGAACCGCGTGTCGGTGCGCATCGCTTCAATTGTCCGACAGCCGCAGTACCCCATCCCGGCACGCAGCCCACCGACCAATTGATGGACCATGTCCCCGAGCGGGCCTTTGTGCGGCACGCGGCCCTCGACACCCTCCGGCACCAGCTTGCCATGCTCGTCGCTCTGCTCGTATCGATCGCTGCCTTGACCCATGGCTCCAAGGGAGCCCATGCCGCGGTAGGTCTTGTAGGTGCGGCCTTGGTACAGCACCGTCGTCCCAGGGCTCTCTTCCGTCCCTGCCAGAAGGCCGCCGACCATCACGGCGTGAGCGCCCGCCGCAATCGCCTTCGAAATATCACCGGAGTACTTGATCCCGCCATCCGAGATGACCGGGACGCCGGTACCCTCGGCCGCCTTGACGCATTCAGAAACGGCAGTGATCTGAGGCACTCCAGCGCCAGACACGATCCTGGTCGTGCAAATCGAGCCGGGGCCGATGCCGACCTTGACACCGTCAACACCAATCTTGATCAGGTCGCGCGTCGCCTCGGCGGTTGCCACGTTGCCAGCGATGAGCTGGACGTTCGGAAGCTCCCTCCGTAGAGTCTGAACAGCATCCTCGACCCGGCTAGAGTGGCCGTGCGCCGTGTCTACAATGAGAATGTCGACCTTCTTGGCGCAAAGCTCTTGCGCGCGCTCCAGGTAGTCCCCCTTGGCCCCGACGGCCGCTCCGACGCGCAGCCTGCCCTGCTCATCCTTGGCTGCGTTCGGGAACCGACGCTTCTTCTGAATGTCCTTGACCGTGATAAGTCCTTTCAGCGTCATGTTCTGGCCAACCACCAGTAGCTTCTCGATCCGATGCTCATGCAGCAGCTTCTCCGCCTCTTCGAGCGTCGTGCCTACGGGTACCGTGACTAGGTTGTCCTTGGTCATCACCTCGCTGACAGGCAAATCGAGGCGCTTCTCGAATCGCAGGTCGCGATTCGTAAGGATGCCCACCAACTTGTTCCGCTTGGTTACCGGCACGCCGGAAATCCGGTATCGCGACATCAGGTCGAGGGCGTCACTGATGCGGGCTTTCGGGGAGACCGTGATCGGGTCGACAATCATTCCAGACTCGCTGCGCTTGACGCGATCCACCTCTTCTGCCTGCCGCTCGATCGACATATTGCGATGAATTACGGCGAGACCGCCGTGCCGGGCAAGGGCGATTGCCAGCCTGGACTCGCTCACCGTGTCCATGGCAGCGCTCAGGATCGGAATGTTGATTGTTACGCCGCGGGATACTTGCGTACGCGTGTCCACCTCGCTCGGAAGGACTTCGCTGCGGGCCGGAAGGAGCAGCACATCGTCGAAGGTGAGGGCGAGAGGCAGCGGTTCAGTGACCATGCACCATTCTAACTGGCAGAGTTCGCGAAGCAGAGCAATGCGGAGGTGACTCGCGGCCGAGTAGAGGTCGTCGGCGTCGGGCTGGCCGAGCGGGGGTTCGTCGCCGAGGGAGTGGGCTCAGAGGCCGAGGCAGCGGGAGGTGGCGACTTTGGAGCGCGGCTGGAGGACGCGGGAGACGACGAGGGCGACGGCGAGGGAGCGGGAGCGGGAGGGGCAGGGATCGATGAGGGAGTCGAGGCCGAGGGAACGGAGGGAACCGAGGACGGCGGCGACATGGCCGTGGGGGCGGGAGCGGGCGATGGCGAAATGGTCCTGCAGGCTGGCAACGGCGGTGCCGCCCTTGAGCAGGGTGCGGAGGCCCTGGACGAGGTGCGGGGGCCACTTGGAGAGGTTGAGGATGGTGCGCTTGCGGACCTTGGAGCCGTCGCGGAAGGATTCGCGGAGGAGGACAGCAGGGGGCGAGTTGCGATTGGGGACGGACTCGATATACATGGCTACTACAGAAATAATTGCCTGGCGACGATTAGAATTGGTGGTTCTCACCGGCACCGGATCTTCCCCTGGGACGTCTACCGGAGGTAGCGATCGTCGCTGGCGACAGTGCACGCAGTTCCGCCCAGGCACCGCGGTTCTGCCATATCACTTCGCGTTCAGCCCAAGGGGAATGATCGATTGTCAGCGGCGCGCCGTCGGAATCCCGCTATGCAACAATTGGGGCGCCCTCGCGCGGCACCGCGGGCCATGCGCAGCCTGCGAGTGCCGCGAGACCCAGCGGCGGTTCCATGGAATCAAGGCGGTTCGGGTCCCGGTGGACCATGATGCTGGCCATGCTCGGCATGGCCGTCGGCACAGGCAACATCTGGCGGTTCCCGCGGATCGCCGCCAAGAACGGAGGTGGCGAATTCCTCGTAGCTTGGATCGTCTTCCTGTTCCTTTGGTCGATTCCGCTGATTCTCTTGGAATTCGGCATGGGCCGAAAGACGCGTTCCGGCCCCTTGCGGGCATTCGTGAGCCTCGCGGGGCCCGGATGGGCATGGACCGGAGCGATGGTGGTCTGCGTCTGCTCCGGAATCCTCTGCTACTACTCCGTGGTTGCAGGCTGGACGGTTCGCTACGCGGTCGCCGCGATTGGAGGCGGCCTGTCGTCTCCTGTTCCGGGCGCATTCTGGAGCGACTTCACGTCTTCGGCTCTGCCCGCTGTCTGCCACGCCATGATGCTCGGGCTGGCCGTGCTCGTCGTGGCGAAGGGAGTTTCGGCGATCGAGCGGGTCGCGACAGTCCTCATGCCTGCGCTGATCGTTCTGGTACTCGTGCTCGTTGCCCGCGCGGTGACGCTGCCAGGGGCGTCCGACGGCATCGCGTACCTATTCGGAATCGACTGGAGCGAGCTGACCAGGGCGCGGATATGGATCGAGGCCCTGACCCAGAATGCTTGGGACACAGGTGCCGGCTGGGGACTGGTACTCTGCTACGCCGCCTACCAGCGGGAACGGGACGATACTGCGCTCAACAGTTTCATGCTCCCGGCCGCTAACAACATCATCAGCCTGCTGGCCGGGATCATGGTCTTCTGCACGGTCTTCTCGGCTGTGCCGGCGCTGATTGACAGGGCTGCCACGGACCCCGACCAACTGCGGGGTCTGGGCTCGCTCGAGCAGGCTGTCCGCGACGGGCAGCCGTTCTCGGAGCAGCTGGTGCAGGACACCGTCTTTTCCGAAGGCAACACAGGCATCACCTTCATTTGGATGCCCGAGCTGTTCCGCTCGATGCCCCAGGGCGGCTTCTTCATGGCGCTGTTCTTCATGGCGCTTGCGTTCGCGGCGTTCACCAGTCTGATTGCCATGGTCGAGGTCGCGACCCGCACGTTCGAGGACGCGGGATTCGACCGCAGGAAGGCGCTCTACGGCATCGCTTCCGCCGGGTTCATGCTCGGGCTGCCATCGGCGCTCAACATGAACGTCCTTGATAATCAAGACTGGGTCTGGGGCGTGGCCCTGATCCTCTCGGGTCTGTTCTTTGCCCTCGCTGTCGGGCGCTACGGGGTGCGCAAGTTTCGCGACGAGACACTCAACCACGAACACTCGGACATCAGGATCGGCTCTTGGTGGGACTTCGTGATCCGCACCGTTGTTCCGTTCGAAGCCGTCGTCCTGACCGTCTGGCTGCTCTACCAAGCGTGGCAGGACGATCCCCAGGGCTGGCTGGTCCCGTTCGGCGCGGACCACGTCTTCAGCGTCGGTACGGTGCTCGTCCAGCTCGGCATCGTGGCGGTTGTTCTCTTCCTGTGCAACAAGCGGCTCGCCGCTTCGGTGCGACAGGGAGACGAGTCCGCTTGAGGGTCCTGGGTCCGCGCCAGATCGCCCGCGCCTTGCCGATGGCCGCGGCCGTCGAGGCGATGCGCGAGGCATTCGCCGCCCATGCCCGAGGCGACCTGCTGGCTCTTGCCCGGACCGTTCTGCGAACCGGGGCTGATTCCGGAGCGACTGTGGTCATGCCAGCGGCTCTGGATTCCGGCTACGCTCCGCTCCTGGTCGTGAAAGTCGCCTCGGTGTTCTCCGCGAACCGGCGGCGCGACCTTCCCTCGATCCACTACAGTGCTGACTGTGGATGGGGGCACGGGCGTCCCGCAGGCCTTGCTGGACGGCGCTTCCCTGACGGCGATCCGCACTGCCGCGGCGTGCGGTCTGGCCACCAACTTGCTGGCCCGCCCCGACAGCCGTGTGCTCGCTGTCTTCGGCAGCGGGGTTCACGCTCGCACACAGGTCGAGGCGGTGCGGACCGTGCGGGAGATCGAGGAAATCCGAGTCTGCAACGCGAACTTCGAGTCGGCCCGTTCGATGGTCCGGGAACGCTCCGCAAACGGGCCGATGCTGGGGAAGGCAGGTAAGTGTAGCCTCGCTTTCGAAAATATCGATGAGCTGGTGCCGAGGAACCTGCGCAACCGCGAATCGGTAGTGGGGAAGAGTCCCGCCATCGAGTATGTCGATGCTCTCATGAGCCGGAACTTGAGAATCTCGGAGAGGGGTTCGGAGTGAGTCAGCGGATTCTGCATCCGAGGTTGAACCGGCTAATCGCTCGATCAGGGCCTTGCGTGCATTGCAAGCCTCCGCACGTGCGTGTTCCGCGTGTATAGTGCAAGGTGTCAACGAGGTTCTGCAACCAGACCGGACCCACTCGCAAGGAGCCCTGCTATGGATACCAAGTCCGCTTCTAGGCGTTCGTTTCTCGCACATGCCTCAGCCGTGTAGCGCCTGGTCGCAGTTGACGCAGGCGTAGTTTCGGGTATTGCTACGGCGCTCTTGCTGCTTGCGTCACGCGGACCATCGTCTGCAGCTGCACATAAGCCCGCCACAAGACTTCGTTGCCCGGCTTCAGAATGCGGAGCCCAATCCGCACTCCTTCCTTCTACACAGGCAGAACCATTGCCCTGTGTCAAGTGTGTCCAGGCGCTAGCCGAATCGCGCCTCGGTTCGGCCGCGAGTCGGCTCGGTTCGCGGATGGTCTGCCACAATGGGCCGGTGACACCTAAATCCGTAGGCCATATTGGGCGCCCTCTCTTGCTTATGGCCGCGCTCTTGTTCCCGGCTGTCGACGCGATTGCCGAAACGGCTAGAGTCGGCTTCATCGGTCTCCGGCACGGACATAGCTGGCGGCAGCTCCGCGACATTTCAGGCATCGCAGAAGCCCAGTTCGTCGGAGTGGCCGAGTCCATCCCGGAACTTGTCGAGGAAGCCAAGAAGGTCCAGCCGGACGCTCACTACGCCTCCGACTACCGCAAGTTCGTCAAGGAGCAAGAACCCGAGATCGTCTGGGCGTTCGTCGAGAACAACCGCCACCTGGAGATCGTCGAGTTCCTGGCGCCTCTCGGCGTCCACGTGATCTTCGAGAAGCCGCTCGCCGGTTCCTACCGGGACGCGGCCCGAATCCGCGAGCTCGCCCGCAAGCACGGCATCAAGGTGATGACGAACTACCAGATGGCTTGGTGGCCTTCGAACCACGCGATGCGACGGTTGGCGTCGGAAGGGAAGATCGGCAGGGTGTGGCGGCTGCATGGCGTCGTAGGTAACGGCGGGCCTTCGCCGCGGGACTTCAGCCGCAAGGTGTTCTTTGACTGGCTAACCGATCCAGAAGCCAACGGGGCTGGCGCCTTGATCGACTTCGGGATCTACAACGCGATCTGGGCGGTCTGGCATCTCGGATTGCCGGAGCGCGTCTATGCCACGGCCCACCAGTTGCAGCCGGATCGGTTTCCCAAGGTGGACGACAACGCCGTCTTGGTCCTTTCCTACCCGAATCATGTCGGTGTCTTCGAAGCAAGCTGGAACCTCCCCCGAGGCTTCCAGCAATTGGAGATCCTCGGTGACAAGGGCAGTCTCTCGATGAACCGGGACCAGCTCGCTTACCGCGACGGGCGCAAGGAGTCAGTCGTGGTGGATCTCAGCAGCCCGGAAGCGGCCGCGACTAACCCGGTGCGGTACATGATCAGTCGCGTTGCACGCGACGAGCCGCTTGAGCATATCGTGGGTCTCGATATCAACGTCGACGCAGTCCAGATACTCGAGGCGGCCAAGCTCTCGGCAACCGCGAAACGGGAAGTGTCGCTTCCGCTGCCACTGCCTTGACTCGAGTCAACTGGTCGACGCTTCGATTCGCGTCCGGGCTGTGTTCCAGCGAGGATAGGACGCGGGCTTCATTCACCCGGTGCCATCTCGGCCGCCACACGCGCCTCGAACGCACTTAGCCGGTCGCGCAATTCCGCCACGATCTCGGGGTGCTCCTCGGCGACGTTGTAACGCTCCGACGAATCGATGTCCAGCTGGAAGAGTTCGTCCCCGTCCACCGTCCGGAGCTTCCACGAGCCGACCCGGATGCCCTGTGGCTGGGAGCCGCGGTGGTAGATGAACTCGCGGCGCGGCGACTGGCTGGCGCGCCCAGCCCAGAACTCTGCCAAGTCGTGCCCGTCTCCGCCGGGGGGGGCCTCCGCGCCAGCAGTTGCGAGCAGGGTCTGATATAGATCCAGCGTCGCGCCCATCTCAGCCGACACACGCCCGGCGGGCACTCTCCCGGGCCACCTCACGATGAACGGCACCCGCACCCCGCCCTCGTAGGTCGTGTGCTTCGCGCCGCGCAACGGACCTGGCGATCCTGCGTGCCAGGGCCTGACGCCGCCCGACAGCATGCGATCCGGCAGGTTGAGCCAGGGGCCGTTGTCGCTAGTGAAGATCACGATCGTGTCCTCGCGCTTGCCGCTGTCCTCAATCGCTCGCAAGACCTCCCCTGCGGACCAATCGATCGCCTCGATCACATCGCCGTAAAGGCCAGCTCGGGATTTCCCGCGAAACAGCCCGGCAGTGCGCAGCGGCAGGTGCGGCATGCTGTACGCCAAGTACACAAAGAACGGCTCGCTGGCCTTCTGGCGGATGAATTGCACAACCTCGTCGGTGTACCGGACCGTCAGCTGATCTTGGTCGACAGGGTGCTCGACCTTCTCGGCATTGCGGTAGAGCCAAAGGGGCTCGTCCGTTTGCACCCATGGCTTGATCATGTCGTTGGAGTACGGCAGCCCGAACCATTGGTCAAAACCCTTGCCCACTGGCAAGAACTCTTCGCGTGCATACCCAAGATGCCATTTGCCTGCCATCGCGGTGTTGTAGCCGGCCGACCGCAAGCCCTGCGCTAGGGTCATCAGTTCGGACGGGATTCCGCCGTCACCGCCGACACTCGTGCGGCTGATAGCCGCTCGGCTCGGATAGCGGCCAAGCAAGAGCTGGGTCCGCGCCGGAACACAAGACGGAGCCGAGTAAAACGACGTCATTCGCAGCCCCTCCGCCGCTAGCCCATCGAGGTTGGGAGTGCGGATCGTAGGATTCCCGTAACTGCCGAGATCCCCGTAGCCCAGGTCGTCCGCAAACAGCAGAACGATATTCGGCGCGGACCACCCGAGAGTCGAGCCACCAATCAGCAGGCAAATCAAGGACAAGAGAATAGAACGCATTGACGCCATTATCGCGCCTCGGAACACGGTAACCGACTCCCACCAGTCCCGATCCGAGGGGAAGCAGCGAGGCAGAGAGCGAGGGCTTGCCGCGTCTCTAGGAAGGCATCGCCAAGACATTGTCGATCAGCCGCGTCTTGCCAACGAAAGCGGCGAGGGCGAGGCGCACCGGGCCGGCGACGCGCTCGACAGGCTCGAGCGAGACTGGGTCCACGATCTCGAAATAGTCGAGCCGGACCAACGGTTCGCGGTCCAACATGGCTCTGGCTTGGTCACGAAGCAGTGCCGCCGAGGACTCCCCTTCCCGGATTGATTGCCGCATGGCCCTGAGCGAGCGTGCGAGCACAGGGGCGGACGCCCTCTCTTCCGCACTGAGGTGGGCGTTCCGCGAGCTGATGGCAAGACCGTCCGGCTCCCGCACGGTTTCCACCCCGATGATTTGTACCGGCAGGTTCGCATCCTCCACGATGCGCCGCACGATGACGAGCTGCTGATAGTCCTTCTCGCCGAAGCAAGCGAAATCTGGCTGCACGATGTTCAGGAGCTTCAATACAACCGTGGCCACGCCGCGAAAGTGTCCCGGGCGACTCGCGCCGCAAAGACCGTCGGTCAGGCCTTCGATCTCGACATACATGACTGGCGGACGGGGATACATTTCGCTAGATGAGGGAGCGAACACCAGGTCGACGCCGTGCAGGTCGCAGATCCGGAGGTCGGATTCGAAGTCCCTCGGATACTTCCTCAAGTCATCCTGGCGGTCGAACTGCAGTGGATTGACGAAGAGCGTGGCAACGAGCAGGTCGCAATCGGGCCGCGCACGGTCAAACAAAGCAGTATGTCCGGCATGCAAGGCACCCATGGTCGGCACGCATCCGACTCGTTGGCCGTCTTGCTTGGCCCGGCTGACTCGTTCGCGGAGGGCGGCAATGGCCGCTATGCGCTCCGTGGCCATTCTCCCTAGTCGGAATAGCTTCCGTTCAATGACCGCTTGCGCACAGACGGGAAAGCGCCGTCACGGACTTCTTGGACATATTCCTTGGCAGCCGCCGTCATTTGCCGCCCCAGGTCGGCGTACTGCTTCACAAACTTTGGCACGAATTCGTCGTACAGTCCGAAGGCGTCGTGGCTCACAAGCACCTGGCCGTCGCAATGCGGTCCAGCACCGATCCCGATCGTGGGGATATCGAGCAAGGCGGTGGCCTCCATTGCCACATCGTCTGGGATTGATTCCAGCACGATCGCGAATGCGCCCGCAGCCTGGAGCGCTTGTGCGCTCTCAAACAGCTTCCGCGCCTCCGGAGCGCTCTTGGCCTGCTTGCGAAACCCGCCTAGTTGATGCACCGATTGCGGTGTCAGTCCCAAGTGCCCCATCACAGGAATGCCTGCTTCCACCAGCCGCTGGCAGACTTCAAGGACGGAATGCCCGCCCTCGATCTTGACAGCCTGCGCTCCGCCTTCGCGCACCATCCGCCCCGCAGCCCGGACAGCATCGGGAACACCGGTGTGGCAACTCAAGAACGGCATGTCGGCTACGACCAGCGCACGCGAGACACCCCGCGTGACCGCAGCCGTGTGGTGCACGATTGCGTCCACCGTGACCGGCAGTGTGTTGTCGTACCCGAGAACCACCATGCCGAGCGAGTCCCCCACCAGCAGCACGTCGACTCCGGCGCGGTCCAAGAGGCGCGCCATGGTGAAATCGTACGCGGTGAGCATCGCAATGCGCTCGCCCTGGCGCTTCATGCGAATCAAATCCGTGGCTCTCACGGACCGGTCGAAGTCCCGCACCCTAGTGCTCCTCGTCCAGGACGGCTTGCAACGCCGCAGCCGCTTCAGGCGCCAGGCCGCGGCGGATCGCCAGCGGCAACAGGTACCGACCGAATTGCCGGTACAAGGCTTGCTCTGTGCCAAACATCTCGCCCATCGCGCCCAAGTGACGCCGGACCGTGCCCGCATCGCCTCTCGCCAACGGCCCGGTCAGCGCTTGCCCCAAGCTCATTGTAAGCGCATTCTTCACGCTCGCTTCCACTAACGGACGCAAGGCGCTACGAGCTTCGGCCCGAGACGCGCCCGTAGATTCCATCAGAGAGGTAGCCGCTTCAACCAGGCCCACAGCGAAGTTGCTCGCAAAGACAGCCGCCGCGTGATAGAGCGGCAGCTGATCCTCCGAGACGCTCAGAGTCGTGCCGCCAAGCGATTGCGCTAGCGACTGGCACCACGAGGAAGCCTCTCCTTGGCCGCAAACGCCGAAAGTGGACCCGGGTAGCGACTCCACTCCCGCCTGCGGGTCGGGAACCGTCTGCAAGGGATGGAATGTGGCGCACGCGGTGCCGCGTTCGGGCAACGGGCTCAGGTCCGACGGGCCGAGGGCTCCGCATGTCTGCACGACCACACGCGGGGGATGTTCCGCCAACTGGGATGCGACAGACGGCACAGCATTGTCGGGCACGGCAATGATGACGCAATCGCTTCGGTCGGCGAGAGCTTTAAGCGGCACAGCCCGCGCTGCCGAGCCGATGAACTCGACAGCCTCGGCCGCCCGGCCGCGAGCCGTGACCAGTATTTCGAATTTCGGAGCTAGCAGTCGGCCCAGCGCCTGCCCGATACAGCCGATGCCGACGATTCCCAACGTTTCGGTGCGAGCCATTGGCGGTTGTTGCGGAGCGTGCTTCCTTGCCTGGCCTGCCCGCCCGAAATCAAGTGGACCTGAAGGCCCCCTAACCGGCAGTCCGCTGGGGGCGGTTCTCGCGAATGTAGTTCACGATCGACGCCAGAGAGACGCCGGTTTGGAATATCCTGGCAACGCCAAGCTCCTCGAGCACCGGCACATCCACATCGGGAATGATGCCGCCGAGCACCAGCCGGATGTCGGAACCGCCCGCCTCCTTCAGCAGGTCAAGCACGCGAGGGATGATCGCCATATGAGCCCCGGAGAGAATCGAAAGGCCGATGAATTCCACGTCTTCCTGGATCGCCGCGCTGACAATCTGCTCCGGTGATTGCCGCAATCCGGTGTAAATCACCTCCATGCCGGCATCACGCAACGCCCTGGCAATCACCTTGGCGCCGCGGTCGTGGCCATCGAGGCCGGGCTTGGCCACGAGCACCCGAATGGGCGATGCTGGCAAGGGTTCGGACACTCGCTCTAATCCTACCAATGGATGGTCCGGAGCGGCTCCATCCGTACCCGTTCAGGCTGCGCCACGGCTAGGCGTCGGCTCGAAACCATCGGGCTGTCCGGAGCGCCATACCTAATTGATACAATGGCCTTAGTTAACGGCTTACGTATTGCAATCGAACAAAATGAGAGTGCGAGAACCCCTTATGCGAGCCGCGGCCCTCTCATTGGTACTAGCGCTGGGCGCGGTCCCATCGCTCGCTTCTGAAAACACTTGGACATCTTGGCGGGGCGTCGACGGGACCGGCGTTTCAGCCGATACAGGCCTCCCCGAGGCCTGGTCTCCGGAAGGCGAGAACCTCCTGTGGAAAGCGCCGTACGGCGGCCGCTCGGCACCAGTCGTGGTTGACGGCCGCGTTTGCATGATCCGGCTCGCCGAGCCCGATTCTACCGAGCGCTGGCAGGAGCAGATCGCCTGCCTGGATGCTGAGTCCGGAGAGCTGGCTTGGGAATACCGTTACAACGTCTTCCAGACGGACATCCCGCATCATCGAGTCGGTTGGGCGAGTTTGGTCGCCGACCCGGAGACGGGCAACGTCTTCGCCCACGGAGTCGAGGGCATGGTGATCGCGCTCGATCCGGCCGGCGAGATGCTCTGGCAGCGCTCGACTTCCGAAGAGATCGGACGGATCTCTGGATTCGGCGGGCGGACAGCCACGCCGGTGCTTGACGGCGACCTGCTGGTCGTAAGCTTCCTGTCGGCCGGCTGGGGGGCGACCTTCATTCCGCGACACCGGTTCTACGCGCTGGGCAAGCGCACAGGCGAAACGGTTTGGCTGTCGACGCCGGGCCAGGCCCCTTACGACACCACCTACACCGTCCCTGTCGTGCGAGAGATCGACGGGCAGAGGCTTCTGATCACGGGCAACGGCGACGGTGGTGTCTACGCGATGCAGGTGTCTACGGGACTTAAGGTCTGGGATTTCCCGCTTTCCAAGCGCGGGATCAACTCGTCGGTCGTCGTAGACGGAAATATCGTCTACGCCTCGCACAGCGAGGAGAATGTCGACCAAAGCACTGCGATGGGGCGACTGGTCGCTCTTGACGCTACCCAGATCACCGACGGCAAGCCGAAGCAGGTCTGGATGGCCGACGGCTTCGGGGGAGGCTATGCCTCGCCGGCAATCCAGGACGGCATCCTTTATCACGTCGACAACTCCGCCAACCTGGTCGCCTTCGACGGAGCCAACGGGCAGCAGCTATGGAAGGTGAACCTCGGCATCGCCCAGCGTGCCTCGCCGGTGGTTGGCGACGGCAAGCTCTACGTTTCCGACGTGGACGGCAAGCTGCACATCTTGCGCTTGGCGGGGAGCGATGAGCCCGAGAAGACCGATGTCGACGAATTCAAGAACGCGGACGGTAGCGCCACCCAGATCAACGGGTCGCCAGCGATCGCGGGCGGGCGCGTGTACTTCATCACCAACAACATGCTGTACTGCATCGCTAGCCAGGAGGGGCGCGGCTCGGTCCGCGAGATCATGCCCGCCCCCGCCGCCATGGCACCGGCCAACGCAAAGCCGATGCACCTCCAGGTCGTGCCCGGGGAGATCAATCTCGCGCCCGGGGGCAAAGCGCGGTTCACCGCGAGGCTGTTCGATGCCGAGGGCCGCTTGATCGGGGAGCGCGAAGCGACCTGGTCGATCGAGGGCGCCCTGAACGGCGACCTGAATGCGAACGGGGAATTCACCGCCGGAAGCCAGTTCCCGCAAGGTGGCCATGTCACGGCTACGGTCGGCGGGTTGAAGGGCGTGGCGCGAGTGGCCGTCAAGTCGGCGAACGGCTTTGCCGAGGGCTTCGAGCGATACGCGGCGGATTCAGTGCCGGACGGCTGGTCGGCCGCTCGCGGCCGATTCAAGGTCGTTGAGACAGACAACGGCAAGGTACTGCAGAAGCCTTCCGGCAATCCACGCAGCTGGCGCACGACCGTCTATGTTGGCGACCCGCGCCAGAGCGGCTACGAAGTCGAAGCCGAGATGATGTCCAGCGAGCAGCGGCGCCGCATGGCGGACATGGGCCTGGTCTCGCATCGCTACACGCTGGCAGTCATGGGCAATGCCCAGTCCCTGATGCTCCGCACCTGGCTCTCTGAGTTGGAGCGGTTCTCGAAGGAAGTTCCCTTCGACTGGGATCCCGACCGCTGGTACCGCGTCAAGCTGCGCGTGGAGACTGGAGATGGCCCCGCTACCACGATTCGCGGAAAAGTGTGGCCACGAGATGAGGACGAGCCAGCGGAGTGGACGATCGAAGCAATCGACGACCTGGGCCACAAGCATGGCAGCCCGGGCATCTACGGCTACTCGTCCGCCGACATCCATTACGACAACCTGAAGGTCACGCCGTTCGGCGGCTGACCCTAACGCACCGGAGAACGAAATGCTTTCTCGCCAGATCCCGAACCTCTGGCTCGCCGCCGTGGCAGCCCTCGCGGGCACCTTGCCCGCAGCGGGCGCCGACTGGCCAATGTGGGGGGCCAACGGGTCCCGCAACATGGTTTCCCCAGAGACCGGCATCCCGCGCACCTGGGACGTCAAGAGCAAGGACAAGATCAAGTGGGTGGCGGAGATCGGATCCCAGTCGTACGGCAACCCGGTTATCGCCGACGGGAAGGTGTTCCTAGGCACGAACAACGAACTGATGCGCGACCCGGAGCAGGGCGGCGACCGCGGCGTGCTGATGGCCTTTCGCGAGTCCGACGGGGAGTTCCTCTGGCAGATGACGCACGAAAAGCTTGCTGCCGGCCGCGTGAACGACTGGCCGGAGCAGGGAGTGTGCTCGTCGCCTGCGGCCGTTGACGGGATGGTCTACTACGTGTCCAACCGAGCGGAGGTCCTCGCTCTCGATGCCGAGGGCTTCCGGGACGGGGAGAACGACGGCCCGGTACAGGACGAGCAGCACACGTCGGAAGCCGACGGGGACGTGATCTGGGCTTTCGACATGTACAACGAACTGGGAGTGTTCCCCCACAACATGGCGGCTACCTCGCCACTGGTGGTGGGCGACATGCTGTTTGTCAACACCTCGAACGGCGTTGACGAGAGCCATATCAACATCCCCTCGCCACGCAGTCCCAGCTTCCTGGCGCTCAACAGGCATACCGGCGAGATCCTGTGGGAGGACGGTTCGCCGGGCCGGAACATCCTGCATGGCCAGTGGTCTTCGCCCGCCTACGGCGAGGCAGGCGGCAAGATGCAGGTCATATTCGCAGGCGGCGACGGATGGGTGTACAGCTTCGTGCCCGAAACCGGGGATCTGATCTGGAAGTTCGACGCGAACCCGAAGGAATCCGAGTGGAAGCAGGGACGCGGAGACCGCAACAACATCATCGCGACGCCGGTGATCCTTGACGGGATCGTCTACATTGCGGTCGGTCAGGATCCGGAGCACGGCGAAGGGGTCGGCCATCTGTGGGCCATCGACGCCAGCGACGAAGGGGACATAACCGAGAGCAATCTCATGTGGCACCACCCGTTCCGGCGGACGATTTCAACCGTCGCGATCCACGACGACATCGTGTACGTCCCGAACTTCTCCGGGTTCTTCCACGCCCTCGATCGCGCGACAGGCAAGCTGCTCTGGGAGTACGACATGCTGGCAGCGGTGTGGGGATCGGCGTATGTCGTGGACGGCAAGGTGCTGCTCGGCGACGAGGATGGCGACCTGACCGTGCTGAAGGCAGGACGCGAGATGGAAGTCCTGGCCGAGATCGGCTTCGGCAACGTGATCTATTCGACCCCGGTCGCTGCCAACGGGGCCTTGTACGTCATGACCCGGTCACACCTTTATGCGATTGCAGGCGACTGAGGCAATGGCAATGTCGGACCTCCAGACACAGATCGACGCCGCTCGGCTGGCGCTGGACGAGCAAGTCCGGAACGTCGTGGCGTGGCATTTCGACCCGGCCACGGGATGCCCGTTCTGGCTCGACTTCGCAAGGGACCGCCTGGGCTGGGACCCGCGGGACCGCATTGGCGGCTTTGACGACTTGAGCCTACTGCCATCCTTCGAGGACGAGTGGCTGCGCGGCGGTCCCGTCAGGCGATGGGTGCCCAAGGGCTTGGCCGAAAAGCCGGTCTACGTGTTCGAGACAGGCGGCACGACGGGAGTTCCGAAATCGCGCATCAACGTCGATGACTTCCGGACAGACTACGCCGAGTTCTCGAAGACACTCCCGGACGAATTCTTCCCCCCGGGATCGGACTGGCTGCATCTCGGGCCGAGCGGTCCGCGACGCCTGCGCCTGGCGGTCGAGTACCTTGCCCAGGTTCGCGGGGGGATCTGCTTTTCGGTCGATCTCGACCCGCGCTGGGTTGTCAAGCTGCTCAAGCGGGGCCACTACGAGGAAGCGGAGCGCTACAAGCAGCATTGCCTCGACCAGGCGCTGACGATTCTCAAGGCGCATCCAGGCGTCCGCTGCCTGTTCGCCACGCCGAAGCTGCTGGAAGGGCTGTGCGAGCGCACTTCTCTAAAGAAGTACGGAATCTCGGGCGTGTTTTGCGGGGGAACGGAAATGACGCCCGAATTCCACCGGTTCGCGCGCGAGGAATTGCTCGAAGGCGCCTATTTCGCCGCAACGTACGGCAACACACTGATGGGCCTGGCGTGCCACAAGCCTTTCGACCCGGCCGATAATTACGCGATCATCTACTACCCACCGCAGCCCAGGGCCGTCCTGGAGGTGTGCGATCCGGACAATCTGGACGAGACCGTGGGCTACGGCGAAACAGGGCGCACCGTGCTCACGACGCTGACACGCGAATTCTTCATGCCGCGGTTCCCGGAACGCGACAGCTGCGAGCGCGAGCCACCGATCGAGATGTATCCTTGGGACGGCGTCCGCAACGTGCGTCCGTATCAGGACCCGAAGAGCGGAGGCGTGACTGTCGGCGTCTACTGACGACCGAAGCAGGAGTCGGCCATGAGAGCGACCCGTTCCACACCATCCGCCGTTTTGGCGGCGTTGATCTCGTTCGCACCCGGCCTGCAGGCAGCAGGCCCTCCTGAGGCACAGGCGGTGAAGGAGCTGGTAGCCGCTTACGCCGCTGCGCGCGAATCGCGGGATCCCGATGCGGTGCGCTTACTGTTCACGGCCGATGCCGACCAGTTGGTGTCGTCCGGGACGTGGCGGCGGGGTCGCGAGGCCCTGGTCAGCGGCATGCTGGATAGCTCTCGCCGCAATCCCGGATCCCGCACCCTCACTGTTGAGACAGTCCGATTCCCCGCCCCGAACACGGCTCTCGCGGACGCGCGGTACGTGATCAAGGGAACGGGAGATGCACCGGACCGGAAGATGTGGAGCACGTTTCTCTGCGTACGGACCGAGGACGGCTGGCGGATCTCCGCGATCCGCAACATGCTTCCCGTGCCTCGGTAGGGTACATGGGTGAACTTCCGAGGTGATCGTATTCCCCAAGATGCAGGACTTACCTAGAAGGGCATTCGCAATGAGGATCACAGCGAAGGGACAGATGACGATTCTGGCGCGCTTGAGGCAGCGCCTCGGCCTGCTCCCCAGTGCCGAGGTCGCGATCGCGGAAACCAATGACGGCGCATCGATCCGCCCCATCCTGAGCCGCCAGGAACTCATCGAGCAGCGTATGCGGAAGGCCCGAGGCGTGGCGCCGAGCGGGCTGACCACCGATGAAATCCTGCAGCTCACTCGCGGAGACGATTGATTAATACTGGGCGATTCGAACGTCTCGGTCGATTTCTGCTCGGACGATTCGACCTAGCAGCCATGGTCAAAACGGGCGCTTCTCGGCGCGGGTCATAGCCAAGCCGGACGTGCCAATCGGAGCCGACCGCGCACGCTGGTTCCGGGCCCGGACCGAAGGATGACTGGCGAGCGAGCGCCGGACTACCGTCGCCGACGGCGGCCCCTGCATGGCATCTCGCCGCAACGCAAGCGTCCCCTTGTGCAGCGACTTGCACTCCAAGACGGAAGCCCGCGAGCACTTCAGGCCGCTTCGAAGACTTCGACCCTGGTGCGAATCTCTTCGCGCGGCAACAGTGAAGCGTGGTGCGCCACGACTTGCCGCACGCGCGGGCGTCCGTCGCCAAATCCTGTCGCGGTCGGCGGGCCGTTCAGCACTAGCGGAATCATCTCGCGGCTGAATCGCTCGACCGGCGCACGATCCGCAGCGCGCACGCCGATGCGCAGCTGTACCTCGGGCGGATCGGGATTCGCGGCCGCCGCAGGGCCGTGGCATGCGTCCACGCCCAGCACCTCCGCATGGATGTCGGTGAATTCGAGGCCGAGTGCATCAAGCCGGGATCTCACGATCGCCTCGGCAGCGCGAGCCTTTTCGATGGCTTGCGGCCAGCTGTAGACCAGCGTGCCAACCGCCTGATAGCCAGCTGCGTACGTGATGGAAGTCTTCAGGGTCGCTGGCCGCGGACCTCCGCGAACGCCTTCGACCGCGACGCGGTCCAAGCCGTCGGACCGCAGTCTCAAGCTCGTGAAGTCCGCGCGGCAATCAGGCGTGAGGTAAGCCTGCGGATCGCCGAGTTCGTAGAGCAATTGCTCCTTGATCGAAGCGACCGTGACACGACCACCGGTTCCGGGATGCTTGGTGATGACGAAATCCCCGGTCTGCTGGGCCTCGACAATCGGGAATCCGATGTTCGCCATGTCGGGCACGGACTGCCAATCGAGCGAGTAATTGCCCCCCGTGCATTGTGCCCCGCATTCGACGATGTGCCCCGCAATCGTGCCGGCGGCCAAGCGGTTCCAATCGCGCTCGCCCCAGCCGAACTCGTGAATCATCGGCGCCAAAGCAAGGGCCGTGTCCGTCGATCGTCCCGCAATCACGACCTGCGCTCCCGTGGCGAGTGCTTCTGCCAGCGGGAACCCCCCGAGGTAGACGTTGGCGCTGAGGACGTCATTCCGGATTTCCTGGATGCTGCGACCCGTGTCGAGATCATCGAAGCGGATGCCCCTGGAAATCATCTCGTCGATGCGGTCGCCGATGTCGTCGCCCACGACGACCGCGACTTTCAATCCGCGGACTCCCGACTCGCGCGCGCCAGCCACGATCGCCCGGGCGCACGCCGCGGGGTTGACGCCGCCTGCGTTCGTGACAATTCTGATGCCATTGGAGAGCAGCCGGGGCGACAGCGAGACAGCAAGCTCGACGGCATCGGTTGCGTACCCCTTGTCCGGGTCGCGACGCTTCTGCTTCTCCAGGATCGACATCGTGACTTCGGCCAGGTAGTCCAGCACGAGGTAGTCGAGCGGGCCGCCCTCGATCAAGCGGCGCGGCGCTTCGAGCCAATCCCCCCAGAAGCCCTGTCCGTTTGCGATGCGGATCACGTCGGTCATCCGGAAGCTACCAGCATAGTGGGCGAGCGAGCGTCCTCAGTGCCGCAAGCGACCATTGCTGCCAGCCACAAGCTTGCGGTTCTCGCTCGCGCGGCGGCCTGCGATCGCCCCCTCCAAGTGCTTGATCAGGAACTCTACCCGCTCTGCTTCGCTGCGCATCCCCAGCAGCGCCTGCTTCGTCTCCAGACCCACGCGCAATCCCGCCGTGACTTGGAAGCTGAGCCCCGGATGCACTTGCGCGCCCCAGTCCGGCGCAAAGTCAGGGTTAGCCCCCAATGCCGTCCGCGCAACCTCGATCAGCTTCCGCGCCCGGTCGACACCCGCTGAATCCGGCACTTCGTCGTCGAAAAACTCCACGGTCGCCTGCAAGCACTCCTCCGACGAATCAATCATTCGGACCAAGAACCTCCGCGTGCCCATGACGAGGACATTGAATCTTCCGTCATCAAATCGATCGGTCACGGCGTGGACAGTAGCGGCGCACCCGATTCGCTCAATCGTTCCGGCATGCTGCCTGACCACGCCAAACTCTCCGCCCTCCGAGTGCTTCTGAGAGAGCATCAAGCGATACCGCGGTTCGAAGATGTGCAGTGGCAGGAGCTCTCCGGGAACCAAGACCAAATCCAGCGGGAAAAGGGGCAAGAGCGCTTTCACGGCCATGCTACAGTATGCATTCCCGGATACATCCTGCCGTCCGGAAGCGACATGCAACTTCGCGGCAAGAGCGCTCTCATAACTGGAGCGTCTTCGGGAATCGGGCGTGCGTGCGCAACCATGCTCGCTGAGCGCGGGGTGCGGGTCGTGCTCACCGCGCGGCGCCGGGCAGCGTTGGAGGAAACAGCCAGGCACGCTGGCGGCGGCGAGATCATCGAGGCGGATCTCGAGGATCCAGACTCTGTCGCTCAACTGTGCGATCAGGTTCTCGCCACCGCCCCGACCCTTGACCTCCTGGTCCATAACGCGGGCGTGGGCCTCTACGGCCCGTCATACTCCACCGACCCGGAATACGCACGCCGTTTGATGGCACTCAACATCCTGGCTCCCGTTGAGATCACGCGGAGGCTGCTGCCGAGCATGCCTCGTGGCGGCACCGTGGTCACGGTGAGTTCGATCGCCGGGATGGTGCCCGTTCCCGGCCTCGGGATCTACTCGGCCTCGAAACACGCGTTGAACGCCTACGCCGACATTCTCAGAATGGAGACCCGGCGCCGGGGCATCCGCGTGATGAGCGTCTGCCCGGGCCCGGTCGATACGGAGTTCAAGAAGAACTTGCTCGGGCATTCGCGGCAGCCACCGAACCTCGGCGAGCGGTTCAGCATCAGTGCCGAAGATTGCGCGCAGGCGATTCACCGGGGCCTGCAGAAGAACAAACGGACTGTAGTCATACCGCGAATCAATTGGACGGCAGTTGTCGCGCAGCGCCTTTTCCCAACTGCGCTGCACCGCTTGATCGCGCGGATGGCACCGAGCGACAACACGATTTGACAGCTAACGGACACGCAGATCAGCCACCGGCCAACCGGCCGGAAACCGGTGCCATTGTCCTCGCGGGCTTCATGGGATCCGGCAAGTCAACGGTCGGCCGGGAGATCGCGCGGCACCTCGGGTGGCAGTTCGTCGATCTCGATCAGTCAATCGAACGCTTGGCAAGCCAAACCATACCCCGCATCTTCGAAGAGGCCGGCGAGAGCGGCTTCCGAGACTGGGAGCACGCTGCGCTCAGCGAACAAGCGCGGCGGGCGCTGGGCGGCAGCCAAATAGTGCTTGCCCTCGGTGGCGGCACCTACGCGTTCGAGCGAAATCGCGATTTGCTGCGATCATTCGGCGTGACAATCTGGCTCGACGCTGATCCGGAGACACTCTGGGGGCGTGTGCACAACGAATCGCACCGGCCCCTGGCACAGGACCGTGAGGCGTTCCTGCGCCTTCACGAGACCCGTCGGGAATCCTACGAGAGAGCGGACCTCCGAATCGACGCCTCCGGCGCGCCCGACGAAATTGCAAGTCGGATTATCCAGCTACGATGGAGGCAGGGACCGCTCGCCGATGCCTGACATCGTCATCCGCGCCGAAGGGCTGGCAAAGAGCTTTCGTAGCGGTGAACAGAGGCTGACAATTTTCTCGGGCCTGACGTTCCAGATCGCACGGGGCGAGAGTGTCGCGTTGGTCGGGGAGTCCGGCGCGGGCAAGTCAACCCTGCTGCACATTCTCGGGGCGCTGGAGAAACCAACGGCGGGGGACGTGCTCTTCTGCAGTAAGGCCCTCGCCTCGTTGAGCGATGCGGAACTCGCCGAATATCGGAACCAAGATATCGGGTACGTCTGGCAAAACTGCCATCTGTTGCCTGAATTCACCGCGCTCGAAAACGTCGCCATGCCGCTGCGCATCCACGGCATGCAAGAGCAGGCCTGCCGGCAGCAAGCCGAGCACTGGCTTGGGCGCGTGGGCCTTGGCAAGCGCACCGATCACCAGTCGGGAGAACTCTCCGGCGGCGAGCAGCAACGCGTGGCGATCGCCCGGGCATTGGTGTCGCAACCGAAGCTCCTGCTGGCTGACGAGCCCACTGGCAATCTCGACGAGAACACCGGTGCGGCGGTCATGAAGATGCTTCTCGAGTTGGTACGCGAGGAAGGCCTTGCGATCCTGATCGCAACGCACAATCCCGCGTTCGCCGCGCTCTGCGATCGGGTCTTCCGATTCGAGCATGGCAGGCTCCGGCAGTCAGCAGCCTGACCCCCCGCGACCTCACCCAAGTCCCGGCAGCAGTCCGGGCCGGCCCGCGGCCCGCGCTGCAACGCTCTGGATCCATTCGCGCAACTTTGACCAGCGGCGGGACGTGGAAACAGTGCCGACCGCCCGCCGGATTGCTGCGCGCTGGCCAACAAGCACCACCAGGCGCTTGCCACGGGTGATCGCGGTGTAGATCAGGTTGCGCTGCAGCATGACGAAGTGGCTGTTCATGACGGGAATCACGACAGCCGGGTACTCCGAGCCCTGGCTCTTGTGAATGGTCGTCGCGTACGCCGGGACGAGAGTGTCCAGCTCCCGCAACGTGTACTCGACCGCGCGGCCGTCAAAGTCCACCTCGAGCTCACCCAAAGCGGGATCCACCGAGGCGATAAACCCGATATCACCGTTGTAGACCTCCTTGTCGTAGTCGTTCTCGACTTGCATTACCTTGTCGCCGGCAGCGAAGGTCCAGCCGAACCGCTCGATCCTGCTCGAGCCAGCCGGGTTGAGCGCAGCTTGCAATTCCACGTTGAGCGCTCTCGCCCCGACGCCGCCACGGTTCATGGGGCAAAGCACCTGGACATCACGAACCGAGTCCATGCCAAACCGCTGGGGTATTCTTGCGCGGACGAGTTCGAGTGTCTTCCGAATGGCGGCCTCGGAATCCTCGGCGGGCACGAAATAGAAATCGCTCTCCCCTTCCGGCCGCTCCATGTCAGGCAACCGCCCGCTGTTGACCCGATGTGCGTTTACCACGATCCTGCTCGCCGCCGCCTGACGGAATACCTCGACAAGCCGGGCCACAGGGAAGGCTCCGCTGTCGATGAGATCGGCTAGCACCTGGCCCGGGCCGACCGATGGAAGCTGGTCCACGTCACCGACCACCAGCAATGCCGCCTCGGGCGGCAAGGCCCTCGTCAGCGAGTACATCAGCGGCACATCAACCATCGAGGTTTCATCGATCACAAGCAGATCGCACTCCAGCGGGTTATCGGTATCGCGGCGAAAGCGCCCGTGACCGGGGTCAAATTCGAGCAGCCGGTGGATCGTCTTCGCTTCCATGCCGGTGGTGTCGCTGAGGCGTTTCGCGGCCCTGCCGGTCGGCGCACAGAGCCCGATGTCGATCTTCTTGGTCGCAAGGACTTGCAGGATCGCGTTGACAATCGTGGTTTTCCCGACACCCGGCCCCCCGGTGATCACCATGACCTTCGAGCGGAGCGCCGTCCGCACTGCCTCGGCTTGGCTCGGAGCAAGCGTCAATCCGAGGCCTCGCTCGACCCATCCAATCGCCGAGTCGCTGTCGATCGAAGGCCAGGGCGGATGGCTGCCAGCCATGGCCACGAGCGCCTTCGCTATGCCTTCCTCGGCTCGGTGCAAACCGGCGAGGAACACGCAAGGCCGCTCCCGCACCGTGTCCTCAACCACGGTGCGGGTCTCGATCTCCTCCTGGAGAGCGATCTCAATCAGGTCCGCGGGCACGCCGAGCAACTTTTGGGTGCTCTCCAGCAGCTTGTTTCTAGGCAAGCCGCAGTGCCCGTCGTTGGTGGCCTCGGACAGCGCGTAGCTGATCCCGGCGCGGACCCGGACCGGAGCCGTCCGCTCGATGCCGGCCTTCATCGCGATGTCGTCGGCCGTCTTGAACCCGATGCCCCGGATGTCGCGGGCAAGCCGGTATGGATTCTCTGACATCACCCTCACGGCATCCGGCCCGTAGGTCTTGAAGATGCGGGCGGCTCGCGCCGTGCCCACACCATGACTGTGCAAGAAGACCATGATTTCTCGCACGACCTTCTGCTCGTCCCAGGCTGCGGTGATGCGACTGGCGCGGACGGGGCCGATTCCGGGGACTTCGCGCAGTCGCTCCGGCTCTTGCTCGATGACATCGAAGACCTTTTCGGAGAACGCGCGAACTAGGTTTCTTGCATAGACCGGGCCAATTCCCGGAATCGCGCCAGAGCCGAGATATTTCTCGATGCCGTCCTCCGAACTCGGTTGCGTGGTCTTGATATAACCGGCCTCGAACTGGGGCCCGTGGGAGCGGTCGTTGACCCACGTGCCCGAAGAAGTGATCCACTCCCCTGCGGACACAGCAGGCAGATGGCCCACGACCGCCTGCAGTTCGCGATGGCCTCGAGCCTTGACCTTGAGCACGCAGAAGCCGTTCTCCTCGTTGTGGAAGACGACTCGCTCAATCAGGCCGGACAGCACCTCGGCGTCGCGTGATTTGGCGTTTTGCGTCACTTGTCCGGCAGCGTTCGGCTTCGCTGCTGGCTGCAGGCACCAGCAGGCAGGCCAAAACACACTAACGCACAAACAGCAGCGGCGCGGCAACCGCATACCGCCCAGAAACGGTCAATCCGCCTTTCGCCAGTCGCCCGGAACCAGTCTGCTACGCTGCATTCTTTCGGTATGGCAGCGCGAATTCTCGACGGCAGCAAGATCCGGGACGAAATTTTGGCCGAGCTTGCAACGAGGATCGGCGACATCGCAGCACGAGGGGTCAAGCCCGGCCTGGCCGCGGTATTGGTGGGCGGAGATCCCGCTTCGGAGATTTACGTACGAAACAAGATCCGTGCATGCGACCGTATCGGAGCGTTCTCTGAGACATTTCGCCTGCCTGCCGAATCGACGACGCAAGACCTGCTTGCACTGATCAACCAGCTCAATGTCCGGAAGGACATTGACGGGATCTTGGTCCAACTGCCGCTACCCGGACACATCGACGCGCAATCGGCCCTGTCGGCAGTCTCTCCGGACAAGGATGTCGATGGGTTCCATCCTGTCAATGTCGGCAGGCTATTCACCGGAACGCCATGCCTGGCTCCATGCACGCCCCGGGGCCTCATCGAGATCCTGAAGCGCAGCGAGATCTCGATCGCCGGCAAGCGCGCAGTCATTGTCGGTCGCAGCAACATAGTCGGAAAACCGGCCGCGCTCCTGTTGCTGGCCGAGCATGCCACGGTGACGATCTGCCATTCGCGCACACCTGACCTGGGCGCCGTTTGCCGCCAGGCCGACATCTTGGTGGCGGCCATCGGCAGGCCCGCTCTGCTGACTCGCGAGCACATTCGTGAGGGCGCCGTGGTACTCGACGTCGGCATTAACCGGGTGACCGACGAGGCCGAGGCCAAGCGCTTGCTGGCACACGCCCCGGAAAGGCTGCGGCGTTTCCACAAGTCGGGCACAGCGCTCGTCGGCGATGTCCACCCGGGAGACGTGGCGGAAGTTGCGGGAGCCTACACGCCGGTTCCGGGGGGAGTCGGGCCCCTGACCGTCGCAATGCTCATGTCTAACACGCTGGATTCGGCAACCCGACGCCTGCGCTCTTCCGGTGGCGGCGCGCTGGCATGAGCCTGGCCCGATACGGTTGGAATCCGTTCTTCCAGCGCCAGGCGGATGCCCCTGGCCTGGATCCGGGACGGGTTCGGCTCGCGACTGCAAGGCGGGCTCAGCTGTTTACCGCCGGCAAGACGGTCAGCGTAAGCCTTCCCCGCAACCTTGGCGACGTGGCTGTCGGAGACTGGGTACTGTTCGACCCTGCCGAACGCATCGCCTCCCGGGTCCTCGAGAGGCGAAACGTCTTGGCCCGCAAGCGGCCGGGGTCCGCTGCAAGGCGTCAAGTCCTCGCTGCCAACATCGATGCAGTCCTGATCGTTACGGGCATGGACCGCGAGATCAGCTCCCGGCTGATCGAGCGCTATCTCGTGTGCGCATCCGAGGCGGACGCCAAGGCCGTGATTGTGCTGAACAAGCAGGACCTGCGCGGGAACTCTGACGACGCGGTGGCGGCACTGAGGGGCGCGGTGCCACGATTCCCGGTCGTTGCCACGAGTGCTTCGACCGGCGCGGGCCTGGGCGAGCTCGAAGAGTACCTGCCTCCCGGCGGCACGATTGCGCTCGCCGGCCCCTCGGGTACCGGAAAATCGTCGCTGGTCAACGCCCTGTTGGAAGAAGAGTACCTCCAGGTGGGGTCCGTCCGGAGCCGCGACAAGCGCGGAAGGCACACGACGACCCGTCGCGAGTTGGTCGCACACCCGCGAGGATGGCTGCTAATGGACCTTCCAGGCGTCCGCGAGATTCACCCGTGGAGCTGCGCGGAGACCGTAGGCGAAGTCTTTTCCGAGATCTCGGAGATCGCCGCAAACTGTTACTACCGGGATTGTCGCCACGGCCAGGAGCCGGGCTGCGCCGTTCGGGAAGCCGCAGGGACCAAGAGCATTGATCCTGCGCGGCTGGGCAGCTACCTGGACCTCCGTGACGAGCAGGAGGCCCTGGCGCGGGAGATCGAAGCGTTGCGCCTCTGACAGCAGCCGAGCCCGCACGGCCCGTCGCCTCATAACATGCGGACCATCGGCTTGAAGCCGTCCCGACCCAACTGTTCCTTGGCGGATGCAGCAGCCTCCGCATTGCGGAACGGCCCTACGTAAACGCGGTACAAGCCGTCGCTCCCCGCAGCCAGCACCTTGGCCGGAAGGCCTTCGCTCCGTAACCAATCCACGAGTTGCTTCGCGTTGTTGCGCACCCGCAGCGCTGCTACCTGGTAGTGCAGCTCCTGTCTATGCCCGGCCGGGGACTCTGCCGAAACCTCTGGAACCGGTGCGGGGGTGGTCGGTGCCGCGGCCGCGGCTTCCGTGTGCACGCCCGGAGCCGGCTTGAAGCGCTCCACATCCACGCCCTCGCGCTCAGGCGCAGGCGGAGTGCCGGACGGCTGGACTGAATCGGCGATCAGCGATGCGGTCTCGGCGCGATCGGTCAGCAGCACGTCGGGAATTGCGACCGGTTCCGAGAGAGGATCCGCCGATTCCTCAAGGAAGGACAGCAAGCTCGGTCCGCCGCGTGTCGCGCGCTTGTGGCCAGTTTCGAAACCCCATAGGAACGCTACGCCGAGAACGAGCGCCGTCAAGAGGGCCAAGCCTAGGACCTGCTTGAAACCGAATACGACCTCAATCTCGTCCTTGGCCCTGCGAGCCATCACCCAAGTTTACACGGGCGAGCGCCTGGGCGGTAACGAAGGCTGCGGTGATTGGAGGGGTTGTAGCGCCATGATTCCCCGCGAGTCCCGGCCGGACAGCTGTTACTGTTGGCCACGGCCCCGCAGCAGGGAGTTCCCACGTTCACGCTGCAAGAGTGCCCCCGGCTGCGTAAACCGAGTCGGAACTTACACAATGCCCTTGACGCAACGTAGCGACACGGCTCCTCCTAGTCCGCGATCAAGGGACAGTGCGACCAACCAAGCGGGTGCGCTGGCGGGAAGATCCCCTACTCTTCGTCTGCGGAATCCTGGGCCTCCAGGGAGTTTGCCCAATTAGAGAGCCCGCGGAACAGATCAACAGGCAGGGGAAACACGATCGTGGTGTTTTTCTCGGTGCCGATTTCGTTCAGCGTCTGAAGATAGCGCAGCGTGATCGAAGCCGGATGTCGGCTGAGCATCGCCGCTGCTTCCGTTAGCTTCGCTGAGGCCTGCATTTCGCCCTCGGCGTGGATGACCTTGGCTCGCCGTTCCCGCTCGGCCTCGGCTTGGCGCGCGATGGCCCGGATCATTTGTTCGGGCAGGTCCACATGCTTGACTTCCACTGCCTGAACCTTGATGCCCCAGTACCCGGTCTGCTCGTCAAGAGTCTCCTGCAAGCGCGCGTTGAGCTTCTCTCGCCCGCTGAGCAATTCGTCCAGCTCGGCCTCCCCGAGCACCGAACGCAGGCGCGTCTGGGCCAGTTGCGAGGTCGCGTGCACGTAATGCTTGACTTCAACTACCGCCTTGGACGGATCCAGCACGCGGAAGAACACCACCGCGCTCACCTTCACAGTCACGTTGTCCCGCGTAACGACATCCTGCGGGGCGACTTCAAGCGTCTCCACGCGCAACGGGATCCGGACAATCCGGTCGATCGGGCGGAAAACGAAGATGAGCCCCGGGCCCTTGGGACTGGGCAGCAACCGCCCCAAGCGGAAAATGACGCCTCTCTCGTACTCGGTGAGGATCTTGATGCTGTTGATGAAATAGAGCACGACTATGCCCACGAACATCAACCCGATATTTATCCCGAACATCTCAAACTCCTTCTCTAGTCATGGAAATTGCCACTCTGCTTTCTCCGCCAGTGATTCGGCACCTTGTCATCAATCCTGATTGCGCTGCGATGGGGAGTATTGCTCAGAATAGGCGCCCCCCGCCAAGAAGGCAAGAAGAACCGATGGAGACCCCTCACTTCGCTCCCGCGCAGCGCCCTCAGGTTGCTTTGTCCCTTTCGAGCAAATCCCCGCAGGGCTCCACACTCAGGCGCATGCCGTCAACCGAGAGCACTCGGACGCTCTGTCCGGCAGCCAAGGCGGAGGTCGAACGCGCGTTCCAGAGCTCTCCATGCACGAACACGGAACCGTTGGGAGCCAGCGCGGTGCGAGCCTCGCCGATCTCGCCCACCATCGCCTCGGTGCCTGTCGCCACCTTGAACCGAAACGAGCGGATCGCAAGGTTCAGGAGGAATACGCTGATCAGGGCGAATGGCAGCGTGATTCCGACGGCCGCGAGCCAACCGATCTGCAATTCAGGAATGTCGGTGTCGACAAGGATCACGATTCCCAAAACCATCGCGACGACGCCACCGGTGGCGAGAATGCCGTTCACGGGGGTCATGGCCTCGATCACAAAGAAGGACAGCGCCAGCACGATGAGCACGACTCCAGCGATATTGATCGGCAGCAGGGAGAGGGCCATCAAGCCGACGATCAGGAAAATCCCGCCGGTCACGCCTGGGAAGATTAGTCCCGGATTCGTGAACTCGATGTAGATCCCAGCCAGCCCGAGCACCAGTACCAAGAGGGCAATTGTCGGGTTGATCAAGGGGAGCAGGACCCTCTGGCGCAGATTCGGGGTGTAGAAGTAGGGCTCCGCGCCGGCTAAGTCCAGATCCTGAGGCTGGCCGTCGAACCGCATGATCGTCCGTCCGTCAAGCTGCTGGAACAGGTCATCCAGATCCTGAGCGATGACCTCGATCAAATTGGATTCCAGCGCATCCTGCTCGGTGAAGGACTTGCTCTCGAGAACGGCTTCGACAGCCAGTTCGCTGTTACGACCCCGCTTGTCCGTCACGGCCCGCAACGAAGCCGCCGTGTCGTTCTCGATCTTCTGCTTCATCGTGCCCTCGAGCTCGCCTCCCATCGCAAGGACAGGATGGGCCGCTCCCGTGTTCGTGCCGGGAGCCATCGCAGCGACATCGGCCGACACGAGAATGATGAAGCCGGCCGACGCGGCGTGCCCGCCACTAGGTGATACGAAGGCGATGACGGGCACTGACGAGGCCAGGATCGACTGAACGATCTCGTTGGTCGACTCCAGGAGTCCTCCCGGCGTGTCCATCCGCAACACGACGGCCGCGTCGCCAGCCTCGGCCGCCTGGCTCAGGCCCTGGGACACGATTTCGTGCGTGAGAGGGTGGATGACGGTGTTCAAGTCGATAACCAAGACGGACTTCGATTGGGCCTCGACCGGGGCAGCCGAAAGCAAAGTCGCAACCGCCACGAGCGCGCCGCCAGCGAGCCACCGGCGAACCGCAGACGTACGCGCTACCTCCATAGATGTCTTAGTCTAATGCAGTTTCCAAGGCTGGCGCGGCACCGGATCGGGTTCGTTTTGCATTCCTGTTCCCGATCTTGCCGCGCGCAACCTGATTTCGACCGCGAACCGTGGCCAAGGAAGCAGGGCGCGACGACTAGTCCTTCCGTGATGTCGAAACAAGCCTAGAATAGGTTGATCCTATGGCCTCGCTAGGGCTCCACACCGGCAAGGTCGAGAAAGCCCTGGCCGGCCTCGCTGCGGTCAGCCTCGCTCTCTGGATTCTCCAGTTCCTGTTCGAGGGCCTGCGATCGTACCACCAGCTGACGCTGGCCCTGCTGTTGGTATTCGGAGGCCTGGTCTCGGCGTTCTGGCTCCTGCGCGCCGCGAGGTGGATCAGCCGGAAAGCGCTCTGGCGAGTGCGGCACCGCATGGTGGCAGTGTTCTTCTTCGTGGGCGCTCTGGCTCTCTCGCTGGGGGTGCTGCTCGTGGGATTGGGAATGCTATTGGCCTTCTCCTCCCTGACCGCCTATATCTTTTCGACGCCGTTCGCCAACTTCGCCGAACGCATGCGTGCTAGCACTCGGGCGCTGTCCTGGCAGCTGCAGTCCACTCCCGCCGACCAGCGCGCAGCGACGTTGGACCAATTCCATTCCGGCGCGAGCCAAGTGTATCCGGGGGTTGAGATCCGGGTGGAAATCGACGGCGTCCGGCTGTCATCCCCAGAAGGCGCGCTGAACGATTCTGTGCCTGCTGAGGTTCTGGACTCGACGGTCGTGGTTCGCAAGGGCGGAATCCCGTTCCTGATGACGCGGACCGGCGACCGTGATGGCCAGGGAGAGGCAGTGATGGCCGTTCCCATCACAGCGGAACTGGCGAGCGATCTGACCCCGGGACTGGGAATCGTTGTCCTGGAACCTGGATCGCGGGGACTTGACGAGCGATCCAATGGCCAGGACCCGGCGGAATCGCGGCTCGAGCGCTCCTTGCGCACGACGTCGATGCAGAGAGTGTCCGAGCTCCCGCCCGCCAAGAACGCTCTCGACTGGGAGCTGAATTGGCCGTTTGAAGCCTCGGAGTTCGATCTGGACGCCCGCCAGCTGCGAACCGCAACTTACGTGCTGCAAACCCGTCCGTCGGCCCTATGGGGTGTGATCTTCGCATCGCAGACCTACTTGGGGTTCTGGACCCTCGTCATTGGCGGCACCGTCCTGGCAGCGGCATTCGCGTTCAGCGTCTTCATCTCGGTTTTCATTGCGGCCTCTCTGACGCGCACCCTGACACGCGCAGTCCACGATCTCCAGATCGGCACGGCCCATGTGAACCGCGGAGACTTCAGTTACAGGATCCCTGTTTCAGGAAGCGATCAGGTGAGCGACCTGGCTCGCTCCTTCAACTCCATGACAGCCTCGATCGAGGGCTTGATCGAAGAATCGAAGAGACGCCAGCATCTCGAGGCTGAGCTCGAGATCGCCCGAGAAGTGCAGGCCAAGCTGTTTCCCGCGCAACGACCGGACATGGAAGGGATCGAAGTGCTCGGGGTCTGCCGTCCGGCCGATGCGGTGTCCGGGGACTTCTTCGATTACGTGCGGCTTGATAGCGATTCACTGGCAATCAGTTTCGGGGATGTCTCGGGAAAGGGCATCTCGGCGGCGCTGGTGATGGCATCCCTGCACTCGATCGTCCGCACGCAGCTAGCGCTGCTTCTCCCCCAGCAGCCGCATGCACTCACTCAGGCCGCAGCTCGGGTCGTCGAGCGGGCAAACCGCCAGCTGTTCGCAGAAACCGCGCCCGAGAAGTACTCGACTCTTTTCTTTGGCGCCTATGACGCCAGGACCGCCACGCTGGCATACTCGAACGCCGGCCACTTGCCGCCCCTGCTGGTCCGGGGCGGCGAAATCGTTCCTCTCGAAGTCAACGGGATGGTTGTCGGGATTTTCCCGGACACCTCGTACGACGCGAGTTCGCTGACACTGCAAAGCGGCGATATGCTGGTCGCGTTCACCGACGGGGTGACCGAGCCGGAAAACGATTCGGGAGCGGAATACGGCGAAGCGCGGCTCCGGGAAGCCTTGCGGGAAACTGGCGGCCTGTCCGCGAGCGAGGTCATCGACCACGTGATGGCCGAGGTGCTCGCGTGGACCGGGGATTCAGTCTTGCAAGATGATATGACAATGCTGGTGGTGCGCAAGGGATGAAGCACATCATCGACGAGGTACCGCGGCCGGCACGCCAGCTCCTCGTGCCCCTCTCCCTGCTGTTGGGGGTCCTGGTAGTCGGCATGCTCGGATTCCGTTGGATCGAGGGCACCAACTTCTTCGACAGCTTCTACATGGCCCTGATCACCCTGACAACGGTCGGCTATGAGGAGCACATCGAACTGAGCAAGGCTGGACGCGTCTTCAATTCCTTGTTGATTCTCGCCGGCTTCACGGTTGTCTTCGTCGCACTCGGCATGCTGTCGCACGTCCTGCTACAACTCGAACTGTATAACTTCTTCGAGCAGAGAAAGAGCAAGCGCATGATTCAGAAACTTTCGGATCACTACATCGTCTGCGGCCTCGGCCGAGTGGGCCGGGGCGTCATTGAGCAACTCCGCCACGACAGCGCGCCAGTCATCGCAATTGACAACTCGGCCGACCATTCCGTATGGGCCCGCGAACACGGGGTGCCAATTCTCGAGGCAGATGCAACTCTGGACGAGACGCTGGAACGGGCCGGCGCCCGCCGCGCCCGGGGCCTGGTCGCGGCGATCGGCAGCGACGCGCAGAATGTGTACATCACGCTGTCAGCGCGGGGCTTGAACCCCGACCTGCGAATCGTTGCGAGAGCAGCCGACGAGGCTGCGAAGAACAAGCTGCTGCGCGCCGGGTGCCAAGCCGTATTCACACCCTATACCTTCACCGGCCGCCAGCTAGCCCAGGCTCTGCTGCGGCCGCAGGTTTCAAATTTCCTCGACATCGCGTCGGCTCTCGAGAAGGCCGACGTCAATCTCAAGATCGAGGAGTACCACGTCCATGAGGGCGACATTTGCGAGAACAAGACTCTTGCCGATTCAGGTCTGACCCGTCGATTCGACGTGATCGTTCTGGCCGTGACCGCAGTGGACGGCTCGGTCCGCTTCAACCCATCCCCGTCGACTCGATTGAGACCTGGTGATGTCCTGATCGTCATGGGCCGGGGGGCGACGCTCGAAAAGATGCAGCGCGAGCTCGCAGGCTGATGCAGCGCATTCTCACCGCCGCCGAAATGCGTGAAGCGGATCGCCTCACGATCGAGTGCCGGCGCGTACCCGGAATCGTGCTGATGGAGAACGCGGCGAGCGCGGTGACGCGCAAGCTGCGGTCAGCCTCTCCACGGCTGGACAAGGAAAAGGTCCTCGTGCTTTGCGGCAAGGGCAACAACGGCGGAGACGGCCTCGCCGTCGCGCGCCAGCTCTTGCTGCACGCTCCGCAGCTAGACCTCAGGACCGTGCTGCTGGCGAGTCCGGACTCGCTGTCCCCGGACGCGGCTTGCAATTGGACGATGCTGGCAGCCTTGGACTACCGCGCCGACATAGCCGCGACGCCTCCGGCGTGGGAATCCCTGCGCGCGGAAATCGCCGATTCCACGGTGATCGTCGACGCCATTCTAGGAACCGGCGTGCGCGGCGCGGCGAGAGGCCTCGCGGCGCAAGTCATCGCGGACGTGAACGCCGGCTTCCGGAACGCACGGGTTCTGGCTGTGGACGTCCCGTCCGGCTTCGACAGCGACTCAGGTGAACTGCTTGGCGAGTGCATGCGTGCCGACTGGACCGTAACGTTCACCGCCCCCAAGGTCGGCCAAGTGATGGCGCCCGCCTGCGAGCATCTCGGAGCCTTGACCGTCGCGCGAATCGGCACGGCGGACTCGGTGCTGGACGGCCTACCGGGACCGCGCTTGCTGCTGACCGAGCCAGCCGACGTACGGAGTTTCACCGCTCCGCGAAGCCGCTCCGGCCACAAGGGCACCTACGGCCATGTCCTCGCGATCGGCGGGTCCTTGTCAAAACCCGGGGCCATCTTGATGACAGCGACGACTGCGTTGAAGGCCGGCGCCGGCCTCGCCACGGTAGCCACCGCCGCCGGCGCCTCGGCTGCGATCCTCGCCGCCGCTCCGGAACTGATGCTAGAGCCCCTCGACGAGCTGCCGGACGGCACCCTCGGCCCGGATTGCTTCAAACAAGGATGGTTCGCAGGCAAGTCGGTCGTCGCGGTCGGTCCGGGACTGGGCAGCTCCGACGCCAACCGCGCCTTGGCCCGGCGAGTCTTCGAGACATGCGACTTGCCGTTGGTGGTGGACGCCGACGGCCTCGCCGCGATGCAGCGAGGACCGCTTTCGGCACGCTCGGCTCCGACCGTGGTCACGCCCCACCCAGGCGAGATGGCGCGATTGGTGGGTAGCGACACGGTGCGAGTCCAGAGCGACAGGAGGCGGACCGCGAGGGAATACGCGTCAAGCACGGGGACCTACGTGGTCCTCAAGGGGAACCGCACCCTGATCGCGTCGCCGGAGGGCGATATCGTCGTCAATCCGACAGGCACGCCCGGGATGGCAACAGCCGGTTCAGGCGACATCCTGACCGGCGTGATCGCGGCATACCTGGCGCAGTTTCCCGACCGGCCTGTTCTGGAGACAGTCGCGGCAGCCGTGTACCTGCACGGCCTTGCTGGGGAACTCGCAGCCCGCGACCTCGGCGAGCAGGGGATGCTGGCAACCGACATCAGCTCCCGGTTGCTGGAGGCCGCAAAGGTTCTAACGACGTGACGTTCCGCACGGGCTCGGACGAGGAAACCGCGGCGGTCGGGGCCGCGATCGCCAAGCGGCTCACGCCGCCTGCCGTGGTCATGCTGATCGGTGACCTGGGGGCGGGCAAGACAACCCTCGCCAAGGGTATCGTCGCAGCCTTGGGCGCCGCGCCCGCCGAGGATGTGCTCAGCCCGACGTTTTCGCTAGTCCATGAGTACGACGGCGATCCGAAGGTCTACCACCTTGACCTGTACCGCCTTGAGACCGTGCCGGAAGTCGAGACGCTGGGTTTGGAGGACCTTTGGGACCAAAGAGCCGTGGTGATCATCGAGTGGGGCGAGAAATTCGACCTGGCCCTGCCTGGCGAGCGGCTCGAAGTCCATTTGGATCATGCCGGCGACGATTCCAGGATCATCCGGATAGTCAGCGAGCCGGGCGATCAGTCGCTATAATCCCGTCCAAGCCATGATCGCTCTCTTGCGTGGAACGCTGGTCGAAAAGCAGGCCGACAAGGTCATCATCGACGTGGGCGGCGTGGGCTACGAGGTCGGCATCCCCGTGGAGACCTACAGCCGACTCGGCGAAACCGGGGAGGACGTCTTGCTGCATGTCCACACGCATGTTCGCGAGAACCTGATCGCGCTCTTCGGCTTCCATGACCGCCGAGACAAGGGCTTGTTCGAGAAGTTCCTCGAAGTGAGCGGCGTAGGTCCCCGCCTGGCCCTGGCGTTGCTGTCAGGCCTGCCGGTGCCGGACCTGCTTGCAGCGATCCGCGACGGCGATGCCAAGAAGCTCGTCCGGATACCGGGAGTGGGCAAGCGAACGGGAGAGCGCATTGTCCTAGAATTGAAGGACAAGCTCGGGGCATTCCATACCGACAGGGAAAGCTCCGACGATGGTGGGAGTGCGGTCGAGGAAGATGTCATTACCGTCTTGGTAAACCTCGGCTGCAGTCCCGATGCGGCAGCCCGGAGCGTGCGAGCCGCGAGACAGAACGGAGCGCCCGCGGAATTCGAAGCGCTATTCCGGATGGCGATGGAATCGATCAAGCGCTAGAGAAAGCCAACATGGCCAGAAAGCGCATTGTCAATTCCGCGCCGTCTGAGGAAGACCGCCAGTTTGACATCGCGCTGAGACCGCGACAGCTGGACGAATTCATCGGCCAGACAGCCCTCAAGGAAAACCTCTCGATCGCGATCGAGGCAGCCCGCGAGCGAGCCGAACCCCTCGATCATGTCTTGCTCTACGGGCCTCCGGGCCTGGGCAAGACAACCCTCGCGACGATCATCGCCAATGAAATGGGGGTGCGGGCCGACTACACGGCGGGGCCGGTTCTGCAAAAGAAACTCGACCTAACCGGCATGCTGACCACGATGGAGGACCGCCAGGTGTTCTTCATTGACGAGATCCACCGCTTGCTGGCCGACATCGAGGAAATGCTCTACTCCTCGCTGGAAGACTTTCGGGTCGACCTGATCGTGGGCACGGGCCCGGGTGCGCGTATGCACTCCATCCCGGTGACTCCGTTCACGGCGATTGGCGCGACCACCAGGCAGGGCCTGATCAGTGCGCCGCTGCGGGCACGCTTCGGAATCACCCTTCGCATCAATCCGTACGACGTGGTGGACTTGCAACGGATCGTCTTCCGCTCCGCCGGTTTGCTCAAGATCGAGCTCGACGAGGATGCTGCCGAGGAGATCGCCCGCCGGTCTCGTGGAACGCCGCGAATCGCTAACCGCCTTCTGCGGAGGGTTCGCGACTACTCCCAGGTACGGGCGGACGGACGGATGGACCATGAGATCGCCTGCACCGCACTGGATATGCTGGAAGTTGATCCTTTGGGCCTCGACGAGGTCGACCGCAAGATCATGGAGACGATTCTCGCGAAGTACTCGGGCGGGCCGGTGGGCCTGAACACGATCTCGGCAACCGTGGGAGAAGATCCCAGTACCATCGAGGAAGTCTACGAACCGTATCTGATGCAATTGGGATTCCTTGACCGGACCCACCGTGGGCGCGTGGGAACGGTAGGCGCGTTCGAGTATTTCAACCTGCACCCCCCGCGAGATGCGCAGGGCACACTGAAGTTTTAGGGCCTGTCGTGAGGAAAGCGCCGCACTACATCGCGATCGAGGGGCCGCTCCGCGTGGGCAAGACCAAGCTCGCCTCGGCGCTGGCGGACCATCTTCGCGGGCGCAAGATTCTGGATGTCGATGGCAACCGGCACCTTCAGGCCTTCTACCGGGGCCGGCCCGGCGCGGCCTTCCGGGCTCAAATGGAGTTTCTGATGGGTCGTTTCCGCCAGCTCTCCGACTCGGCAATCGAGCAGTCTCACGTCCCGGTCGTCGCGGACTTCATGATCGAGAAAGACAAGCTCTTCGCGTACTTGAATCTCGACGATGACGAGATCGCGATCTACGATACCTACTACAGGTATTTCAAGGACCAACTGCCCCGGCCTGACCTGACGGTGTACCTGAAGGCGACTCCGGAATCGATTCGAGAGCGGCTTGAGACCGAGACAGAAGGAATCGAATCGAGGATCTCCGACTCCTACCTGGAAGGCGCGGTCCGCGCGTTCGATCACTTCTTCAACCACTACAAGGCCGCGGACGTGCTGGTAGTCGACGCGGCCGAGACCGACATTGTTAGCAGCCCGAAAGACCTTGAGAACCTGCTGGGCGAACTAAGCAAGCCGGTCTCGGGGACGCAGTTCTTCCTGCCGCTGGGAAACTAGCCACTAAGGAAGCGCGAGCGGTCCGTCAGACATTACCCCCACTCCGGATCATTCTTCCCACCCATCATGCAATTCGATTGGATCACCTTGCTCGCTGCATTCGGTGGAGGCTTGTTCGGCGCCGCGATTGGCACGCTGCCTGCATTCGTCTTCACCGGCTTGCTAGTGCTGGTCGGCGCCGGCGTGGCCGCCGCTGGCGGTGGAACCGACGTGCTGACCCATGTCGCGTTCGGGCCGGTCTTCGGACCGCATATCTCATTTGCCGGGGGTGCCGCCGCCACAGCCTATGCCTACCGGCGAGGCCTCATCACCAGCGGACGGGAAATCACCTTGCCGCTGATGGGGCTTGACCGCCCCGATGTCCTGCTTGTCGGCGGTGGCTTCGGATGCGTCGGATACGCTCTCAACGGCCTGTGGCAGTTCGCAGGCCTTGGTCCAAGTACTGATACGATCGCAATGACCGTAGTGATCTCGGCAATGATCGCCAGGCTCGCGTTTGGGCGCTCCGGATTGGCCAGCAGGCAATTCAAGCCGGACAATCAGTCGCACTGGGTGCGGCACCAGGAGCGGGCGGTCCAGCTCAGAACGATCGGATTCGGGGTCGGGATCATTTCCGCCTACATCGCTCTGACACTTGGGGCGGAACGCGGTGGCGACGTGCTTGGATTTGGCATCGCGGCGGCATCGCTTGTGTTTGCCCAGTTCGGGCTTAAGGTGCCTGTCACGCATCATATGGCCCTGCCCGCCGCGGCCGCCGCGATCGCGTCGGGCAACATCGTCATCGGCTCCGTCTTCGGCATCGTGGGCGCGTTCGCGGGAGAGGGCTTCTCGCGAGTCTTCCATCAGCACGGGGACACCCATGTCGACCCGCCCGCGGCGGGCATCGCCATCACGATCGCCGTGGTCCGTCTGATCTGGCCGGTCGCAGGAGGGTAGCAGCGGAGTTCCACGGTCAAAAGGCCACCTTCCAAGCCAACCCAGATCGCAACGTCCGGTGTATGATTAGAGGCATCCCATGGGTTCGCGGTTGAAACTAAGCCTCGTCTGCACCTCTTTCCTGATCACGGTCCTGCTCGTTGTCGGGGCGGTTCTAGGCAAGAGCGAGCAGAAGGAAGGGGCGTACCGCCCGCTGGCCGTGTACACGGAGATCCTCGCTAGGATCAAGAGCGATTACGTTGAAGAGCCCGACATTCCAAAGGTCACCCAAGGCGCTCTCCAAGGATTGGTGGAGTACCTCGATCCCCTGTCCAGCTATCTCTCTGCCGAGCAATACGCGGAATACGTAAAGCGGCAAGACAATCCGGATGGTGGCAGCGGTCTGTCGACCGGGCTTGTCGTCTACAAGCAGGGCAACTACACCACTGTGCTCGCCGTCCTGCCGGGCTCCGCTGCACACGAGGCGGGAATCCGGGCAAATGACTTGCTTGACGCGATTGATGACGTCAGCACGCGGGTGATGCCTCCGGCATACTTGCGCGCCATGCTGAGCGGAGAATCCGGCACCCGGGTTACCGTGATGGTCCGATCCTCGTCCGATTACGAATCACCGGTCGAGCACCCGCTGGTCCGAGGGGGTCCAGTGCTCCCAGACGTGGAATCGAGAACGCTCGACGGGGGCATCGGGTACATCGACGTTGACTTCTTGGGCCCGGATCAAGTGCGCCAAGTGTCGGATGCAGTCAGCAGCCTCCAAGCCGAGGGTGCCAAGAAGCTCGTCTTGGATCTGCGCGGAAACGCCTGGGGGGATGCCGAAGACGGCATGGCACTGGCAGATCTGGTTCTGGCAGAAGGCACGATCGCGTCGCTACAAGGTCAGAATTTTTCCGACAAGCAGTTCCCGGCAAGCGCCGCGACCAAGGTGACAGACCTGCCCATCGTGGTGATCGTGGACCGGCCCACCTCCGGCGGTGCCGAGATTGCAGCCGCAGCGATCCAGCAGAATGATCGCGGCAAGGTGGTCGGCGAGAACAGCGCGGGACTGGCTGCCGTTCAGGAGACGGTCGACCTTGATGACGGAGCCGCATTGATTCTCTCCGTGGCGAAGTACCACGGCCCCGCGGGCGAAGCCATTCACAAGGAAGGCGTGAAACCTGACATGCCCGTTCCGCTACGCGACCTGCGCCGGTACCGGGAAGTTCAGAATCGGGAGTACGACACTCCAGAAGCGAAGAAGGAAGCTCAGGACGAAATCGGAGACCCGTTCCTGCAACAAGCCCTGGAAGCGCTGGCGGACTCCGCCTAGCCGGAAGGCGCCCAGCTACTGCACCAACCTGGCGGCGCCTTCGACGTTGGTGTGGGACTTGTCGATCTGGATTGTTCCGAACGCAGACTCGTACTGCGCGATATTCTGCGCAAGAACCAAGTGCAGGGCCTTCGCCTGCTGCGGACTCATGTAGACACCGAGAAACGAAGAGAACGTCACATCGCTACTGGACTGCATCTTGAGGCGCCCGAACTGCAGGAAGAAATCCCAGACGCTAACGTTGACCTGGACACTGTTGGCGTACTCCTCGCGGTAGTCTTCTTGCCGGATCACGCGGACCTTGTCGGGCTGGATGCGTTCCGGCGAATCCTCGTCGGCTGGTTTCTTGTCCATGTAGGTATTATGCAACGCCCCCAGCATCTAGCCGCTTTGGTACTGTTGGGGGCATCGCGTGTTCCAAGGACATAGGCAGCGCGCGGTCCTGCTCCTGACCGCCGTCGATTCGATCATCGCGGCGGCCGCGTTTGAGTTCGCTTACCAGACCCGAACCGCCCTTCCGATGAGCGAGTTCTTCCTGGATTCGACAGCCAAGACGGTCGTCCTCGGCGCCGCCTTGGTCGCGGTTGTTGGAGCGGGTCGCGGCACCGGCCTTTACTCGCGTCTCGCTGGGGCGACCCGGCCGAAGGCACTGACTGACACCCTGCGCCAGACGGCCACGGCAGCTCCGGCTCTGCTCGCGTTCCTGTACCTGCTCAATTTCGACGTGCCGGTCAGTCGAATGTTCCTCGCACTGTTCTTTGCCTACCTTGCCGTGCTGCAGGTCGCCCAGCGGTCACTGGTGGGTCGCTTCCAAGGCGTCCTCCGCCGGGCGATCGGCACGGAGACATCGGTTGTGCTCGTCGGAGACAGCGAGAAGGCGCTGAGCATGGCCGGCGAACTGGAATCGTCCGGGCACCTGGGCATCCACCTCCTGGCGATCATCGACTGCGGCACGACTATGGGGGACGAAGCGCGCATTGGCCGCACGCTCGCCATCCGGCCGCTGGACGACCTCCCCGCCCTGCTCACCGACCAGGCCGTCGACGAAGTCGTGTTCGTGGTGTCGGGGGAACAGCTGCCGCAGCTCCAGAGCGTCTTCGCACTCTGCGACAACCACGGCGTCAAGACGCGAGTGCGGGCGGACTTTTTCCCGCATGTCCATAGCCGGGTGGACTTCGATCGCTTCGGGGACTGGCCGCTGCTGACGTTCTCCATCGCTCCCGCCGACGAGTTCCGACTGATGATCAAGCGTGGGCTTGATGCTGTGTTCGCCGCCCTGAGCCTAGTTGCGCTGTGCCTCCCGATGCTGCTTGTGGCGCTGCTGGTGAAGGCAACCTCGAGTGGGCCGGTCTTGTTCAAGCAGCGGCGATGCGGACTGAACGGCAGGCTGTTCGACTGCTACAAGTTCCGCTCGATGGTCGAGGACGCGGAAGCCAAGCGGGCCGAAGTCGAGCACCTCAACGAGAAAGACGGCCCGGCGTTCAAGATCCGCGACGATCCCCGGCTCACTCCCGTTGGGCGCTTCCTGAGGCGGTTCTCAGTTGACGAGTGGCCTCAGTTCTGGAACGTGCTGCGAGGCGAAATGTCATTCGTTGGTCCGCGGCCGGCAACGCCGTCAGAGGTGGAGCAATACGAGACTTGGCAGCGGAGACGATTGCGCATGCGACCTGGCCTGACCTGCCTTTGGGCGGTCCGGGGCCGTGACCAACTCGAATTCGACGATTGGATGCAGATGGACCTGGAGTATATCGACAACTGGTCGTTGTCACTGGATCTCAAGATCCTGGCTCGATCAGTGCCGGTAGTGCTGGCCGGGAGAGGAGCGCACTGAGGGCATCAACCCTTCGCTGCCGGTGTCAGTTCGCGGTTCGCGATTGCCTTGGGGGACTCTCCTCATCGCCCCCAACCCCCGACAAGCCCATGCGTGTCGAAGTCGAAGAACGCGGCCTCGGAGGCAGGGACCATCGCGCTTCAATCAGAGCATGGGTTCCGCCTGCGGGAACATAACGTACGCGCTCTCCGACTCCGCCCCTTGGCCACAGCTTCACTGCGGAATGAGGTTCCCGAAGAATATCCAGGCATCCTGTTGCGTTTGACAATCCACCGAGGTGGGTGCAAACTGAATGCAATGCGGGCCAAGGCCACAACAGCCTTCCTACTGGCGTGGATTCTTGCTGGGTCAGGAATCTGCCAGTGCCTTGCGTCCGTCCCCGACAAGCTACTTTCGCAGTCCCACGACTGCAGTTCGGAGCCAGCGGCTCCGACGGGCCAGACGGACGAGCCTTGCGAGTCCGGGTGCGCCGCTGCCGATGCAGTTGAGGCGCGTGCCGAGACGCAGGCCATCCGCGACTTTGCGAACGGGATCGACGTTGCGCCGTCGTCGGCGATGACTTGGCAGCTTAGGGAGTCCGCCGGATGGCGGATCGCCCTGTCGATTCCTGACCCGGCGTCGTCCAGTCCTCCCTACATCCTGCATTCAGCGCTGCTTCTATAGAGCGCCCCCTGCTTCCGCAACCGGGCAGGGCATTCAGCCCTGCCCGCGTCTTGGGGTCGCGCTTCCTTTCGGGTTTCCAGAATCCCCGAAACGCTCGTGACTTCGAGACACGTTTCGGGCCGGTAGCGCGCAGCATCCTGTGCCACTGGCGTCCGCTAAGCAGGATTAGGAGGAATTGGGAATGTTCATGCACTTGGTCGCAACCATGGCTATGGTTGTTGCGCCCCCACCGCAAACTTACGCAACGCACGGGGACGATCGCCTCGAGGCGCTTGTCGAGGAGGCACTCCGAAACAACCCGGAAGTGCTGGGGGCTTTCGCCGAATATCAGGCCACTCTTCATCGGGTCCCGCAGGCGACCGCCATGCCCGACCCCAGTGTTTCGATCACCCAGTTCGCCCGCACTGTCGAGACGAGGGTTGGCTCCCAGCAGAGAATGCTCGCACTTTCCCAGAGGATTCCAGGCCTTGGGAAGCGCGCTGCGAAGGGCCAGCTTGCATCCAAGGCCGCCGCCGTCAGCGACGAGATGTACCAAGCTACGCGAGCCGACATCGTGCTTCGCGTGAAGCATGCATATTACGACCTCGGGTTCTTGGACCGAGCACTCGCTACAAGCCGCGAGGACGAATCCCTCCTCGAACATTTCGAAGAAATCGCCCGTCGCCGCTACGCCCAGGGCTTCGGACTACAGGGCGATGTGCTGAGGCTCCAGGCACAGATCACGAGTGCCATCCACAGACGCCAGCAACTGTTGGGCCAGCGGGTCGACTTGGAAGCCGTGCTGAACACCCTGCGCGATCTTCCAGCCGACACTCCGGTGGCTGAGGTGCGCTTGACGGAAATTCCCACACTGACTCTGGAACGCGAGTCGCTGGCGGAGATCGGCCGTCGCGAGCGGCCGGAACTCAAGGCCGCGTTCCTGCAGATCGAGGAGCGGGAAAAACAGATGCACCTGGCAAGACTCCAGCACCGACCGGACTTCACGGTAGGGCTGAGCTGGGGGAACATCCGAGCGCGCGGAGTCACTGTCGCCGACATGCCGATTCCAGGTGACGGGAAGGACTCGTACGCGATTTCCGTCGGCTTGACCCTGCCGCTCTTTCGCGGCAAGTACGACGCCGGCATCAGGGAAGCTGCGGAGAGCTTCGCCGCAGCCCGGTTCGCATACAAGGATTCCGCCAGGAAGATGGAATCGGAAGTCCGATCGATTTCATTCCGGATCGAAACGATCGAGAAGCAGCTCGATCTCTTCGAGCGCGCGTTGGTGCCCCAAGCCGAGCAAGCGCTGCGCTCAACCGAGGACGCGTACTCCAACGGCACCGTTGAGGTGACTGGCCTGCTGGATATCCAGCGTATGCTCCTGGATGTGCAACTTGGCGTGGCCCGGCTCCAAGCCGACTATCTGAAGGCAGTTGCCGACCTGGAACGGACGATCGGATCGGGAGTGCACTCATGACAAGATCGAGACTCGCCGCCGCCTGCGCCGTGTGCGCAGTACTCGTTGCCGGAGGAATTGCGGCCTGGCAACTTGGCATGCTGGGGGATCTCCCGGCCCAGCCGGAATCGGTTGACGCCAATCCCGGGCCCGCCGAACTCTATACCTGCGGCATGCATCTGCAGGTAGTGCAAGAAGGACCCGGACAGTGTCCGATATGCGGCATGAACCTCGTGCCGATCGCCAGCAGTTCCGAGCCTCGACGAGACGCGGGCCCTGCCGGTGTCCGCGTAAGCAAGAATTTCCTTCAGAACTTCGCCGTGCGAACGACGGAGGTCGAGCGAGCCGATCTCCCCGCGCGGATTCGGACAATCGGGTACCTCGACCACGACGAGGCCAAGCTGGTCTCGGTCAACACGAAGTTCGGGGGCTGGATCGAGAGACCCAGGGTCAACACCGTGGGCGAGCGAGTCTCGCGAGGGGACGTCTTGTTCGAGATCTACAGCCCCGAACTCGTCGCCGCCCAGGAGGAATACCTGGGAGCCATGAACTATGTCAGCCGGCTGCGGGAGAGCGAAGCGTATGCGGGCGCTGTCTCCCGCGCCGAGTCGCTCTGGCGCGCGGCTGGCGAGCGTTTGGGCCACTGGGACCTTACAGCCCAGCAGATCGAGAAACTGCGGGACGCTGGCGAGCCAAGCCGAACTCTGGAGATCTACTCCCCGGCCTCAGGATTCGTGGTCGAAAAGATCGGGGACTCACTGGAGGGTAGGCAGGTGGCCCCCGGCACGACCATCCTCAAGGTCGCCGACCACTCGACCCTCTGGGCGAAGGTCGAGTTCTACGAGCATCATCTCCGCGACCTTCGCGTCGGCTTGAGGGCAGACATTTCCCTGGACGCGTTCCCAGGTCGCAGGTGGCACGGCAGGTTGCTCTTCTTCGAGCCGGCGATGAATCCGCATACGCAGACGTTGACCGGCTACGTCGAGATCGAGAATTCGGATGAGACCCTGCGGCCGAAGATGTACGCGACTTTCGAGATCCAGCTGCCGGGCGCCAAGGACGCTCTCATTGTTCCATCTCAATCCGTCCTGCGTTCCGGGAACAACCGGAACGTCGTGATCGTCGATGCCGGGGACGGGCTCTTCGTACCCCGGGAGGTCGAACTTGGGATCGAGAGCGACGGACGGCTGCAGGTCGTGGAGGGGCTCGTGGCGGGGGAGCGAGTGGTGACATCGTCCCAGTTCCTGCTGGACTCCGAGAGCAACTTGCAGGCGGCGGTCGACAGGCTCTCGAGCAATGCCGATGGCGGGCACAGTCATGGGCACTAGAAAGGCCGGCCTCCGCAAATGCTGAGCAGAATCGTTGATTGGTCGCTCCAAAACAAGCTCCTGGTGGTGATTGCATCGCTGGTACTGGGTGCCATCGGTGCCTATTCGATCCGCTCGATGCCGCTTGATGCCTTGCCTGACCTGTCCGATGTCCAAGTCGTGGTCTACACGAAATACCCTGGCCAGTCGCCGAGAATCGTCGAAGACCAGATCACTTACCCACTAACAACCCAGATGCTCGCCGTGCCGTACGCGGAAGTCGTGCGCGGCTATTCGTTCTTCGGATTTTCGCTTGTGTATGTCCTGTTCGAGGACGGCACCGACCTGTACTGGGCTCGGTCGAGAGTGCTTGAAACGCTAGGCCAAGTGGCGGCACTGCTTCCGGAAGGCACATCGCCATCGCTCGGCCCGGACGCTACAGGCGTCGGCTGGGCCTATATGTACGCCTTGAAGTCAGACCGCCACGACCTAAGCGAGTTGCGGTCATTGCAGGACTGGTTCCTTCGGTTCGAATTGACAGGCATCCCGGGCGTCGCAGAAGTCGCGAGCATCGGAGGCTATGTACGCCAGTACCAGATTGCAATCGACCCCGTGAAGCTAAGGGCTTACGGCATGCCGCTCTCGCGGATCAAGGAGGCCGTCCAGAGAAGCAACCGGGACGTGGGGGGACGACTCCTCGAACTGGCTGAAAAGGAGTTCATGATCCGCGGAAGGGGACACATCGAGTCCATTGACGACATCCGCAAGATCTCGCTCGGCACGGATCGGAGCGGCACGTCAGTGCAGTTACGCGATGTCGCGCGAATCGAGGTCGGGCCGGAGATTCGCAGGGGACTGGCCGAGTGGGACGGGCAAGGAGAGATCGTCGGAGCAATCGTCATCGTCCGGCAGGGCGCGGACACCAGGGAAGTCGTGCGCAGCGTCAAGAGCCGGCTGGAAGAGCTGCGGCCCCAGCTGCCGGAAGGAGTGTCCATCGAAGTTGCGTACGACAGGACCGCCCTCATCGACCGGGTCATCGAGAGCTTGCGCTCCAGCTTGACCCAGCAGTTCGTCATCGTAGGCGTCGTTTGCCTGCTTTTCCTGTTCCATGTCCTGAGCGGAATCGTCGCTGTTCTCACGATCGTTGTCGGCGTCCTGGTCGCGGGCATCGCGGCCAGCCTGCTCGGCGTTCACCTCGACATCATGTCGCTTGGCGGAGTCGCTGTTGCGGTGGGGACGATGGTCGACGCCGGGATCGTGATGGTGGAGAACGCCCATCAGCACATGGCGCGGCATGGCAATAGCAAGCCCCGCCGGGAGATTGTGCGCGACTCATGCAAGGAGGTTGCGCCGACGCTCTTTTTCTCGCTCCTCATCATCACCGTTTCCTTCCTGCCGGTGTTCGCGTTGCAGGAGCAGGAGGGACGGCTTTTCCGACCCCTTGCCTGGACCAAGACGCTGGCGATGGCTAGCGCCGCGCTGCTTTCCGTCACCCTGGTACCGGTCCTAGTCAGCCTCGCCGTTCGTAAGTCCGGCACATCGGAGGGGAGGAATCCGGTTCGCAGGCTGCTGGTGTGGGTGTACGGGCCAGTGCTGGCAGCGGCGTTGCGTTACCGAATCGCGACTCTGCTGATCGCGGTGGCGATCTTGGCCAGTTCGATCGGTGCCTACCGGCGACTGGGATCGGAATTCATGCCGCCTCTTTGGGAAGGAGACCTGCTGTACATGCCGACGACCCTACCCGGCATATCCATCGCCAAGGCCAAGGAACTGGTGCAGCAAACGAACAAAATCATCATGACGTTTCCCGAGGTGGAGCACGTATTCGGCAAGGCCGGCCGGGCCGACACGGCCACTGACCCGGCACCGCTCTCGATGATCGAATCAACGATCAGGCTCAAACCCCGGGACCAGTGGCGACCGGGACTGACGCCCGAACAGTTGGTAAGCGAGATGCAGGAGGCGGTCCGCGTGCCCGGGCTCACGAATGCCTGGACGATGCCGATCAAGACCCGTCTGGACATGCTGGCCACCGGCATCAAGACCCCCGTCGGCATCAAGGTTGCCGGACCGGACTTGGAGGTCCTCGAACACCTCGGCAAGGAGATCGAGAGCGTGGTTCGCCGCGTTCCCGGCACGCTCAGCGCTTACGCGGAGCGGGTGATGGGGGGCAACTATCTGGACATCAATATTGATCGTGACGCAATCGCCCGCCACGGTCTCGTTATCGACGAAGTCCAGGAGGCAATCCACACCGCACTTGGCGGGGTACAAGTCGGCACTACGATCGAAGGGCTCCAGCGGTTCCCGGTGAATCTCCGATATCGCCGGGACTTGCGCGCGGACATGCCCGCGCTTCGTGACGTCCTAGTCACAACGCCGATGGGACACCATCTTCCGTTGTCGCAGCTGGCCGATTTCAAGTATTCCTCCGGCCCGGCTGCCATCAAGAGCGAGAATGCCAGGCCGAACGCTTGGGTTTACGTAGACGTCGGCACCGATACGGACATCGGCAGCTACCTCTCTGCCGCGCGCGCGGCCGTCGAAAGCAGCGTCTCGATGCCGCCCGGATACTCGCTCGCCTGGAGCGGGCAATTCGAGTCCATGCAGCGCGTTGAGGACAGACTTCAGCTCCTCGTACCGCTCACGCTCGTAATCGTGTTCTCGGTCCTGCTGGTGAGCACCCGGTCGACCTCAACGTCCATGGTCGTGCTGGCAGGAGTCCCGCTGGCCCTGAGCGGGGCGTTCGTGTCGCTGGCCGTTCTCGACTACAACCTCAGCATCGCTGTCTGGGTGGGCCTCATCGCCCTGGCAGGTCTATACGCAGAGACTGCCATCGTCTTCTGGCGATTCCTCGACATTGCCTTCGAAGATCACCAGCGCAGGGGGCTCCTAGTGCATCCGGGCGACTTGGCCCGAGTCATCCAAGCAGGTGCAGTCTCGCGCGTGAGGCCCATCGTAATGACGGTTGCCACCGACATGCTCGGCCTATTGCCGGTCATGTGGAGCACCGGGGCCGGCGCCGACGTCATGAAGCGAATCGCGACGCCGCTCTTCGGTGGCGTCGCTACCTCGGCGTTCGTCGTGCTAGTGATCTTCCCTGTCCTGTACTACTACCTGAAACTCCGGTCCATCACCGGTCCCGAAAGACAGACCCCGCAACAAGCCCTGAAGGAGGCCACGCCGTGATCATACTTGTCTCACTGCTGTTCGCACTGCCGCTCGCGGCGACGGAAGTCTCGTTCGAGGCTAAGTGGAAGAGGGCGGCACGGTCCGACATCGCAGGCGTCCTGCGGATCGGAGAGGGATCAATCGGATTCCAGCCCAGTAAGGAGGGCAAGCGTCCGTTGGAATGGACGTTGGACGACGTGCAGCACTTCGACCGTGTGAGCCCCTCGGAAGTGGCCATCCAGACATATGTCGACTCAACACTGAGATTGGGACAGGATCGCTGGTACAGGTTCGCGCTTGTCGACGCGACGCTATCGGACGAACTCCACGCGCAGGTCGTCGCCCGGATTGGCAAACCCGCCACGGACCGGGTTGTCAGCGAGCCTCCTGACGCCGAACTGGCGATTCCAGCAAAGCATGTAAGGCACCTCAAGGGGTCTGAGGGAACGCTTTATTTCACGCCGGGCTGGATCATGTACTCGACTCCCGCGGAAGGCGATTCCAGGGCTTGGCAGCTGAACCGCGACGTGGCCGCTGTGTGGTCATCCGACCCCTACCGGTTGGAGGTGCACGTGCTGGACGGGAAGTCTGCTTTCGTGCGTCGGCCAACTGTCCACCGGTTCTCCTTGAAGCGCCCGCTGGACGGCAGCTTCTACCGGAACCTGAAGATGAAGCTCTATGACTTGAGAAGCAACCGCTAGCGAGTCGGGCGATCGGAAGACCTTGAACCCGAGAGACAGAAGAAATCCAGGGGCAGGGAAACTTCTGCAGATTGTACGAGAGTGCCAAGAGGCAGCCATAGCCACAGGAACAGGGCCCTGGATTCTTCCTCCCGCCGTTTCGGAGGCTGCACGCGGTTATGGAACCCGCCTGTAAGACACAGCTTCCGTCAGATGCCCTCTCGAATGAGTGATTGCGAGCGCCCTCACGATGGGTGCGTAGCGAGGGGAGGCAAACCGGATGCCAACTCTCTACGGGACACTACGATCCCTCCGTCGTTGGCCCATCACTGCGCAGGATGGCATACAGGAACTGGTCGCGCAGCATGCCGTCCTCGATGGCACTCCGGCACATGCGGCCCTCGATCCTGTACCCTGCCTTCTGCAACACGTGACAGGCCGCCGAATTCGAGGCGAAGGGCACGGCGTACAATTCTTCCAAGTCGTAGGCGGCAAGAGCGAAGCGGGTGAACCCTGTGAGTGCGCGTGTTGCGTTGCCGCGACTCCAGCAAGGCTCGCCGAGCCAGTGACCGACCTCCGGAGAGCAATGCTCTATGTCGTCTCCGAGGATTGCGCTCATCGCACCAACCGCTACTTCGTTGGCTGTGACCGCGAAAATGGTCTCGGTGGCCCCACCGCGAGCGAGCGTGATAAACCTGCGGACATCGTCGATCGTGTAGGGATGGGGGAACCTCTCGCGCAATCGCAGCCACACTCTTCGATTGTTCGCCAAGCCAGTTCGGTGGCGTCCGTGCCGCGAAACGACCGCACGCCGCATGACCCCAAATCGAGCTGCATCGCCTGTGCCGATGAGCTGCGAGCGCCCATTATCTGCCACTCCGGCAGACGCAGCATTCCGAGCAGACTGCCAAGAATCGCGGGCGAGTGTGCGAACATCGAGCACGCAATACGCCGCGTCAGGCGAGACTCAAGGACGACACCAGCCCACCGGCGAGCGATGACCCTTGCCAGCCATTTCGAGTGTCGAAAGCTCACAAGTTAGCCGCTAGGCGCTGTCGGGCCTGTAGACCTGGTTCCGGTGCCAAGCCAGGTACTCGGGCTTGGGTGCGTCCGTGCTTTTCCTGGGGTGGCGAATCGGCCTGCCCTCGAAGTCCAGAAACAAGGAGTCGACTGCATGGTACCCGTGTAGCTGGGGAGACACCAGCAGGTTCAGGTCGTCGTCCAGGCTGATCCCTCCTCGGTCCAGCGCCTTGTGGTGAATGGCGCACAGGGCCAGGCCGTTCGGAACTTCGTCCGGCCCGCCCCGCGCGTGCCACAGGATGTGAGCTGCCTCTAGCCCGACAAGATCGTCCTGGAGCCTGATGTCATATCCACACACAGCGCATCGATGCTGGTATGCGTCAATCACCTTGATTCGGAAGGCCGGGTCTCTCGCCGTCTGCCGGCTATCCTCGCCGAATGCCCCCTGCTGCCCGGCAGGCCTGTGCAATCCGACTGCGTCGAGAATATCGTCGTGATAGCTTTCTGCAAACTCGGTAGCAAGCAGGTATTCCGCCGCCCGGAGAACGAGCTCGCTGTCGCTCCTCAAGAGAGCCTCCACCGGTTTCTGAAACCCTCCTCTTGCCTTCTCCCGCAGTACGCTCACCGGGAGATCTTTCGAGCCAGTCGGGTTGTCCACACCGGATATCTCCCACAGTTCCGGCTCCAGCCTTTGAAATGGGTCCTGTGGGCGCTGCTTCCTGCGTTGCGGCCCAAAGCGGTTCAGCAACTTTGTGAGCTCCTTTTCGATTGCAGAAAAGGGCTGCATTCGGGCCTCATCCCGGCTTACGCGGCCGAGCGAGAGCAGTACCAGCAATGCCTTGTGCGGAGCGCGCTCGGCCCCCCGCCGCCAGACATTGATTGACTTCAGTTGCTGGATCAATTCCTCGGGAGTCATCGCCAGCCCTCCCGAATGCCCTTTCGCCCGTCTACCGGGCAAGCGGAGTCCATACTTGCCAACACATCGCAGTCACGGGGACACCGCGCCTCCGGCACTGCCGAGCCTAGACCACGCCGGCGGTTCAACGCCGCTTTCTAGTCCGCCAGCGCAAACCCGTGCTGCTTGCGGTGGTGACCGCCGTCAAACTGCTGGGTCGACTTGAACTTCTCGTGCCTGCCGTCCCCAGCCACATCGGCGACCTGGGACAGCAATACCGCCTTGTTGTCGTCGCTCATCGGCTCGAAGTTGCGGCCGATCTTGATCTCAGCCATGAGTTCGTCCATCGACAGAATGCCCACGACCAGCGACGAAACCGGCTGGCTAAGCGCATACCGCCGGCATTGCTCGTGGGTCACGGAAGTGTTCGTCGGGATCTCTCCCCGGATACCGCCGCCGAGACTCTTCATGCCCAGAACGCCGACGTCGCGCGCGAGGCAGACCGGAATGGCCTCCTTCTGGAAACTCCGGTAGTGAGCATCCATGACGTTTACGGGCATCTGTGCGGCGTCCCAATCGTACGGCTTGTTGAGCATCTTGATGTGAATGCTCGGGTCCTTGTGCCCCGTGAAGCCGATGTAGCGGACCTTGCCCGCCTTTTGAGCTTCCAAGGCCGCCTTGAGACCGCCTTTCTCGAAGACCCAGTCCGGATCGGAATCGTAAACCATTTCGTGGAACTGCCATAGGTCGATGCGGTCGGTCTTCAGCCGGCGCAGGCTGTCGTCGAGGTTGCTCATCGAGCCCTTGTAGTCGCGCTCGCAGTTCTTGGTCATCAAGAAGGCCTTGTCGCGCTTCCCAGGCGCTGAAAGCGCCCTGCCCATGATCTCCTCGGACCCTCCATCGTGGTAGTCCCATGCGTTGTCGAGGAAGGTCATGCCCTCCTCAATTGCCGCATGCATGATCCGGACCGCTTCGTTCTTGTCCTGGACTGCGCCGATATGCCAGCCGCCTAGGCACAGGATCGAAACCTGTTCGCCGGTGCGGCCGAGTCTGCGCGTCGGCAGGCCGTTGGGGCTGTCTTGCTGGGCCAGGGCCTGCTGGGCCGCGGCCACTGCCGCGGCGCTGCCGAACATTCCCTGAAAGAATGAGCGGCGAGTTGCGTCTAGTGTCATCGGGTCTACCTCTCTGAGCCGAATCGGCGATGCCTCATGGTATCTGATTTGGCGACGAGCAGGTCGGATCTCCCGCGTTGACCGAACACGCCCTGGACTGAAGGTCGAGAGCGATCCAAGTCCGGGCTTCGTTGCGCGCCGCCGCTGCGCAATGATGTAATCCACTCAATGCCTAGCCATCATCTCTACGCAACAGCCAGGGCCGGAGCGATGTTTCCACGATGAACGTCGCCCGCGCAATCGCCAAGGCGCTGAAACAAGAAGGTGTCGACCGACTCTTCGCCTATCCCGTCAATCCGGTCGTCGAAACCTGCGCCGAAGAGGACATCCGTACGATCATCGTGCGCCAGGAGCGCACCGGACTACACATGGCCGAAGCGGTCGGCCGTCTCAGCTCCGGACGCAAGGTCGGGGTGTTTGCCATGCAGCATGGCCCGGGGGCGGAAAACTCATTTGGCGGCGTCGCGCAGGCTTACAGCGAGTCCGTTCCACTCGTAGTGCTACCCGCTGGCTATCCGCGAGCGCGGACGAACGTCGAACCCAACTTTAGCTCTCTGGTCAATTACCAACACGTCACCAAGTCGCTAGAGCAGGTCACGGTTCCGTCGGAAGTGCCGAACGCGATCCGCCGTGCATTCACACAGGCCAAGAACGGCCGCCCGGGCCCTTGCATGGTTGAGATCCCATGGGACATGTTCAACGAGGCCCTGCCTGGGGAATTGGACTACAGCCCGTCAATTCGCGCGGTTAGCGGGCCGGACCCCGATGTTGCGCGCGAAGCGGCCAGAATTCTGGTCAACGCCGATCATCCAGTGATCTACGCAGGCCAAGGAGTCCACTACGGCCGGGCCTGGAGCGAACTGAGAGAACTGGCCGAACTCCTTGAAGCTCCCGTAACCACGAGCATCGAGGGTAAGAGCGCGTTTCCCGAAACCCACCCGCTGTCCTTGCAGTCCGGCGGTAGGTCGTATTCGGGAGAGCTTCATGCCTTCCTCCAACGCGCCGACGTGATCTTCGGCGTCGGTGCCAGCTTCACCCAGACGACCTTCGGGATTCCCTGGCCGAGATACCTAGGCAGCGCGGCAATCATTCAGGCGACCATCGACACCGCGGACCTCCACAAGGACGTCCCAATCGACCTTGGCCTCGTGGGCGATGCGCGCTTGACGCTCGCTGCGGTGCTCGCGGAGGTGCGGGCGCTGATCCTAACCCCCAGGGGCCGCGCTGGCAAGATCGCGACCGAGATCGCGTCCCTTCATTCCGAATGGATTGCCGATTGGCGCGCTAAGCTCGATTGCCCCGACGCTCCGATCAATCCCTACCGGGTCATTCGGGATCTCCTGAACACAGTGGACGTGAGCAACACGATCATCACCCACGATGCGGGCAGCCCGCGTGACCAGCTCACCCCGTTCTGGCAGTGCGAGGCACCGCTCAGCTACATCGGCTGGGGCAAGACCACTCAGCTCGGGTTCGGCCTTGGGTTGGCGATGGGAGCGAAACTCGAGCAACCCGGGAAGCTCTGCATCAACTGGTGGGGCGACGCGGCGATCGGCTTTACTGGAATGGACTTCGAGACCGCCGTGCGCGAACGGATCCCGATCATGTCGGTGCTGTCGAACAACTCGTGCATGGCAATCGAGCTGCCAGTGATGAAGGTGGCGACCGAGAAGTTCCGCAGCACTGACATTTCCGGCAACTACGCGGACTTCGCGCGAGCGCTGGGAGGCTATGGCGAGCGGATCTCCAAACCGGCGGAGATCGTTCCGGCCATCCGGCGCGGCATCGCCAAGACCGAAGACGGCGTGCCGGTGCTACTCGAGTTCATCACCTCGAAGGAGCAGCAGATCTCCAGATTCTGACGCTGCCGCCGATCGCGCAACTGGTCAGCGGTTGACTACCTTCACGCGGAAATACGGCTTGTCGTGCTCGGCCGGATCCATGCGATAGTCCTGGTGAGTCAGCATCGGGTCGTAGTCCCGCCAAAGCCAGGTCATCGCTTCCGGCAACTCGGCATCACCGTACGTCGTGCTGTGCTGGTGGTTGCCGAAGCTGAACTTGAAATCGTACTCCTTCATCTTTAGTGAATTCGCCAGTTGGATGTTCTGGAGAGGCCAGCTCCCGTACGCATTCTCCAGGTCGTAGGTGCCGTCCTCGAGCCAGATCCGAATGTTGCGCTTGTCCCGCTTGCGGATGAGGAACGGCCAGATGTTGCCGCCGTCCAGCATCTCGGCGGGATCGCGGTCGCCGAATCGTCCCATCGGGTAGTCGCCGAACGGGTTCTCCTGCCCGTACCGCCATTGGATGCTTGCGTAGCTGCCAATCCTTGATAGCACGCGGCTGAATGCGTGCGGCCGGAACCAAGCCGCATTGAGCGAGCAAATCCCTCCCGATGACTGGCCACCGATCGCACGGCTGTAGCCGTCGTTGCGCAGTCGGTACATTTGATCGACTTTCGGAAAGATCTCGTCGATCACCATCTTGTTGTAGATATCGTTGAACGTGTCGTACTGCACGCTCCGCATATGGCCGATTTGCTGGGGCGCGTAGGAGCGCTCGTTGTCATGGCTCCCGATGTAGCCGGGCGCAATCAGGACGAGCACCATAGGCGGGATCTTGCGCTTGTAGACGAGGTTCTCTACGACTGTGCTGATCCGCGAACGCTTGTCGGGTTCGAGAAAACGGTGCCCGTCCTGCCAGACCATCGCGGCCGCAGGCTTGCCGGGATCGACACCAGGAGAGGCGTAGACCCAATAAGAGAGCTTCCAGCCTCCGTAGGTCGGGCTTTCGTGGATCAGTTCGTCCGAGAGCTTTCCGCGAGGCACGCCGTCCTGCAGATACGAATCCTCGCCATACGCAGCTGTGTCGAACCGCTTGTTCCCGAGGATGCTTCCGGCAATCCGGTAGTAATGCGCGTGCGAGGTTCCGGTCCGCACGCGCTGTGCGTGCAGCCAAATCCCTCCGGGCAACTGCTGCATTGGCGAAGCCGGTTCGTCATCGACGTAGAGGTGCGGACGATCACCTGACTCGATGACCCACGCGAATTCCCTGCCGAACGACGCCACGGCCGAGCCGTCCTTCAGCTCGTCGGCCGAAAAATGAGCTCGCAAGGCGGCTGCCTTCGGATCGGCTGCACCCTCTGCCTTGAGCGTGTCGAGTAGCTGGCGGTTGTCTTGGTCGGTCATGGCAATTGGCAATCCCCAAGGGAGATTCAAGCAGCATATCAGCATTAGTGACGCTGAATTGCGGTGCAGCGCGCGCCAGGCGGAGCCGTCTTGAAATCCCCGGGTCGCCGCTGAGGGCTATACTTGCGGATGATGTGGTGGCGCGGTGCAACCTTGGCCCTGGCGGCAGTGATGGCGGTCGGGGCCCAGTCCCCGGCTGACGAAGAGTGGCAGCAGCTCTTCAATGGGAAGAATCTCGATGGCTGGACACCGAAGATCCGCGGATACGAACTGGGCGAGAACTTCGGCAACACGTTCCGCGTAGCGAACGGCGCAATGCAAACCGGATACGAGGCGTACGGTCCCTTCGGCGAGCGCTTCGGGCACATCTTCTACGAGCGTCCGTTCTCGTACTACCGCCTGGCAGTCGAGTATCGCTTCGTGGGCGAGCAGGCCGAGGAGGGCCCGGGCTGGGCCGTGCGCAACAGCGGCATCATGCTGCACTCCCCCGCCCCTGAGACCATGGGCAAGGATCAGAATTTCCCGATTTCGATCGAGGTTCAGCTGCTGGGCGGCACGGGCGCGGGCGAGCGGACGACGCTGAACCTATGCACGCCAGGCACGCATGTCGTGTTCGACGGCAAGCTCGTGACCCGCCACTGCGTGCCGTCAAAGTCCAAGACCTATCACGGCGAGCAGTGGGTGCGCGCCGAGGTGATGGTGCTGGGAGATGCCGTGATCCGGCATATCGTCGACGGCGAGGTCGTCCTGGAGTACGAAATGCCCCAGATGGGGGGTCGCAACGTCGAGGGCCACGACGCATCGGTCATGAAGCCCGGAAAGCTCCTCGACGGCGGCTACATCTCGCTCCAGAGCGAAAGCCACCCCGTGGAATTCCGCAAGGTCGAGATCCTGGACCTAGCCGGCTGCATGGATCCGGATGCCAAGAACTACAAAAGCTACTTCGTAAAGTCCGAACCGTCGACCTGCCAACAATAGGCCCTTCGGCCGACAGCCCTCATCCCCCTGCCGCAGTTCGCCGGGTCCCAACGGACCTGTACGAGCCGAGAATGGCAAGGGACTCGGTCATCTCCTCCAGGCAGCGCAAGGCGCTAGCACAGTGCTCGTCTTCAGGAGCGCCCAGGATGTCCACGTAAAAGCGGTACTCGAAGGGACGGCCCTTGAACGGACGGGATTCGATCTTCGTCAGATTGATGTCGCGCGACGCGAACACGCCCATGCAGTTGTAGAGCGTGCCAGGCACGTTCTTCGTGACAAACACCACGGACGTCTTGGTGGGCCCTTCCCCGTACGGCGTCGAGGCGGCCCCTTCCACGCCGAGCAGGAAAAATCGCGTGTAGTTCTCCGGGTAGTCCTCGATGGACGCCTCCAAGATTGTCGCCCCGTAGTAATCGGCCGCCGCCGCCGAGGCAACCGCGGCAAGGCTCGGGTCGCCACGCTCCATCACCGTCCTCACACTGCCACCGGTGTCGTAGTGGCTCTCCACGCGGATGCTCGGGTGCCGCCGGAAGAAATCGAGGCACTGGGCCAGAGCGACCGGATGCGAAATCGCGCAATCCAGGCCCTCGACCGTCGCCTCGGGCCGTCCGATCAGGTTATGCACGATCCGAACCTGGGTCTCGGCCAGGATGGATGGCTTGAACTGCAGGAGGTGGTCGTAATTCTCGTGAACCGAGCCGTGAAGGGTATTCTCGATCGGGATGACGGCGTATTCCACAAGCCCGTCGCGCAATGCTGAGAACGCGTCGAAGAAGCGTTCACAGGGCTCGAACTGCAGGTCGGTGCCTGCTAGAATCTGCATGCAGGCCTGCTCGCTGAACGCTCCGCGCGCGCCTTGGAATGCGACTCTCGTTGGCGTCATTTGGTTGCCGCCCGAACCCGGAGGCGAACTACAGTTGGGGGCCGAGCGCCGTCGGGCGACACTTGATTATATGGCCCGTCCAATTGCGGGCGGAATTGGAACCGGCATGAAGTGTGGGGCGGTTCAGGCGCCGACGGCAAACACCGGCTCCTCGACAGCTTCGGCATGTGCCGCTTCGTTCTGATTGTCGGCCATCCGGACCGAGACCAGCTTCGAGACCCCCGCCTCTCCCATCGTCACTCCGTACAGCGTTTCGGCAACTTCCATCGTCGCCTTGGAGTGCGTGATCACAACGAATTGCGTCTCCGACGCCATCTCCTGCAGCAGGCGCCGTAACCGCACCGTGTTGGCTTCATCAAGTTGCGAGTCAACTTCGTCCAGGATGCAGAACGGGCTCGGCTTGTGCCGGAAAGTCGCCATGAGCAGTGCCATGACTGTCAGCGATTTCTCGCCGCCGGAGAGCAGTGCGACATTCTGCAACCGCTTCCCCGGAGGCTGCGCGACGATGTCGATTCCCGACTCGTCCCGGTTCTCGGGATCGGTGAAGCGCATCTCCCCGACGCCGCCGCCGAAGAGCGTTGCAAAGACGTGGCGGAACTGCTCGTTGATCGCATTGAATGCCGCGTCGAACTGCTCCCGGCTCGCGGTCTCAATCTCCTTGATTGTCGTCCGCGTGTGCGCGATCGAGTCCATCAGGTCCTGCTGCTGCGTTTCCAGGAACCCGTGCCGCTCGGCTACTTCTTCGTATTCCTGGCGGGCCAAGATGTTGACTGGGCCGAGCCGCTCGATCCTCTGGGTGATGGCCTGATGCTGCTCTTCGGCATCTTGCAAGGCCTCCGGAGTCAGATCTGCCGGCACGCGCTCGGCAATCGCGGAAACCGGCTCGCCCAGCGTCGAATCACAATCGGCGGCTAGGTGCTCGCTGTCAGCCGTCACACGGGCGAGTTCGATTTCCCTGGCCGAGCAAACCTGCCTCGCGGCCTCCACCTGCGCCCGCTGGTCGCGGACGGCCTCGATGAGATCGGTCGTGCGCATCCGCGATTCCTGGAGATTCTCGGAGGTCCCGGCAATTCGAAGTCTCAGTTCGTTCTGTCGTTCCACCGCTTTCGCGATGCGGTCGCCCAGCTCCTGGTTGTCGGCGAGGAGCATCTCGCTCTGCTGCGTCCACTGCTCGATCTGGCGTTTCGCGTCCTCCTGGCGCTGCCGCTGCTCAGCCAGCAGCGATTCCGTGCGAGTGAGCGAGACGTCCGCCGAGCGGCGGCGCTCGTCAAGCGTGGCAACCTCAGTCGTTAGTTGAGTGCGCTCCTCCTGAAGGCGAGCGAATGCTGCTTGCCCGTTGTGCACCTTTGCGGCGAGATCGGCCGCAAGCGATTCCGATTCCTTGTAGATTCCTTCCAGTTCCGCCCGCTCCGCGAGCACCTGCTGCCGGCGTGTTTCGGTCTGGGCTCGTTCCTCTTCGACGCGGTCGATTTCCCCTGCGGCGGCCATCTCCGTTTGCTTCAGGTCGCCGGCGAGCCGTTCGATCTGACGCAGTTCGTGCTCGACCGCGAGAGCGTCCTTTTCCAGGCTCTGCAGGTGGGCCCGGACGGTCTCGAGCTCGGTTCCGTCTCGCCGCGCTGCTTCCTCTGCGGCTTCGATGCTCTCGTCCAGCTTTGCGAGCTCCGACTCGGCGCTTTGCAAGAGCGGCACCAATTCGCGCATTTGCTGCCTCAGCACCAGTGGGCCGCTGGTCGCCTTGCGGCCAGCCTGGACAGTGTTGCCGCTATACCAAGCACCGCTCGAGAGCAGGAAGTACAGCGCGGGGTGCTGGCGCGCGAGCCTCTCGGCTGTCGCTGCGTCTGGCACAAGGTACCCGTTACGGATCTTCGGCAGCATGGCCGGGGCCGCATCGCCGTTGCGCGCGACGAGCCGCACATGATCCGTCAATGGCTGGGCCTCGCTTGAGGGCGGCTCCGAGCCGACCGGGTCGGCGTCGCCGCCGGACCGGACCAGAAAGGCCGCCCGTCCCCCGAACTCCTCGCGCACCAAGTGCACACCGCGCTCAGCCTCGGTCCAGTCGCCGACCACGATGTGCTCTAGGTCTTCCCCAAGGAATTGCTCAACCGCCTTCTCGTGACCCGCGTCCACTTCCAGGAAGTCCGCGAGGATGCCGAGCGGCTTGAACCCCTCGCGGGGGTTCGTTTCGATGGCATCGAAGATGTCCTTGATGGCTTCCGTCGTGTATGCCCGGTGCTCCAGCATTTGCCGCAGCGAATCGCGCCTGGCGGCGAGACTGGAGACTTCGGCGCGCTGGTCCTCTGCAGACTTCCGCAACGTGTCGAGCTCGCCACGCCGCTCGGCCACGGCACGCACCAAGGCGTCCCGCTTGTTCGCGGTCACCCTGACCTGTTCCTGCAAACCCTCCGCTTGCTCGTTCTGCTGTCCCTGCTTCTCGATCGCGCGGGTCAGCTCGACGGACGCCTCGTCACGCTGCTTCTGGGTCTGTGTCAACTGGCGGTCGTAGCTCGCGAGGGACTCTTCGATCTTGCCTAGATGCCCCCTCGCATGAGAAATCGCAGTCAGCGATTCGAGCGAGCGCTTGCGACAGGCCTCTTCCGCGGTCCGCAATTCGGACATTGCCGCCCCTTGCACGGCGCACTGGAGATCCTTCTCGCCGAGAAGTTGCTTGGCGCGCTTTACCGATGCCTTGAGCTCGGCGGCGACACGACGATCTTGGAGCACTCCCTTCTCGAGCAATCCAACCCTGCCCGCAACGCTGTCGAGGTCTTGCTTCGCCTGCTGGCAGCGTTCAGTGTTGTCAGCGACCGTGCGAACCTGCTGCTCAACTCGCTCGCGCATGCGCTCCTCATCGACCCGCAGCCCGGCTAGCTCGTTGCGCTCGGATTCGAGTTGCGCTTCCCACTCTTGCTCGCGGTCGCGGGTTTGCGAGAAATCCGATTCCATCCGGGCGGTCTCGGAGCTAACCGCCAACAAAGCCCCCTTGGCCTCCTCCACTTCGGCCTCAAGACGCGTTCGCCGGGCCTCCGTATGCCGGAAGCGGCTCGCGAAGAGCACGCACTGGGCCTCCCGCAACTGCTCCCGGTAGCGTTCGTACCGCTCGGCCCGCTCCGCTTGGCGCTTCAAAGAGTTCGCCTGCCGCTGGACCTCCTGGAGAATGTCGTGGACGCGCTCCAGGTTCAGGGCGGCATTCGCGAGCTTGAGCTCGGCGAGCTTGCGCCGGACCTTGAATCGGGTTACGCCGGCTGCCTCCTCGACAAACGTCCGGCGATCGAGCGGGCGCGCCGCGAGAAGCTGGCCGATTCGCCCCTGCTCGAGAATCGCATAGTGGTTCGGCCCCAAGCCCGTGCCCAGGAATAAGTTCTGCACGTCGCGCAAGCGCACGACCTTGCCGTTGAGGATGTACTGGCTCTGCCCGCTACTGAAGAGCTTGCGCGTGACCGCAATCTCACCAGGCTTCTTGCCCGTCGGGAAATCGGCCAGCCGTGGTCCGCCATTGCCGCCGGAAGAGCTGTCAAGCACTCGGTCGGAATCCTGGAGCGTGAGAGTGACCGTTGCCATGCCGGCTGGAGCGCGGTTCCTGGTCCCGGCGAAGATCACGTCCTGCATGCGCCCGCCGCGCAACGATTTCACCGACTGCTCACCGAGCACCCAGTTCACGGCATCGCAAATATTGGATTTCCCGCAACCGTTCGGCCCCACGACGACGGCGATGCCGCGACCGGAGAACCGCAACCGCTCGCGATTGCGGAAGGACTTGAATCCGAAGAGATCGATCTGCTTGAGCCTTAGCATGACGCCTCCCTGTTAGAAGCAGCCGCCAAGCTGGCCCGAGCACCGAACGAACCGATCAAATCTCCGAGTTTGTCAAGGTTCACTTGCCGTATAGCCTACCGGATGGAAGATCAACTTCGCAACTACTGGCAGGGCCTTGCCTAGAGTTTAGCCCCAAATGATGTATAGTGCTTGCACAATGGACCCGAAACGGGCTCGGCGGGGCCGTCCGGTGCGCGTGGCCGGACTATAATTCCGGATTGAGTCCTTATGCGTGCCCTTGCTCTGATCTGCGTCTCCGCCCTACTCGCAACGGGCTGCACCACTCTGCCGGAACCGGCGGAAACATCGGAACCCGCCGAAGGGAGCGGTTTCCTCTCGAACCTCCGGCAGCTGACTTTCGGGGGGCAGAACGCGGAGGCGTACTGGTCGCCGGACGGCGCCAAGCTCGTCTTCCAGTCCACCCGGGGCGACGCGTCGTGCGACCAGATTTACGTGATGAACGCGGACGGATCCGACCAGCGCATGGTCTCGACCGGTCGCGGAGTCACAACCTGCGGCTATTTTCTTCCCGACAGCACCGGGATCCTCTATGCCTCGACGCACCTGGCCGGTGGCGAATGCCCTCCGCGTCCGGACCGCAGCAAGGGGTATGTATGGCCAGTGCATGCCGGATACGACCTGTTTCTTACGGACATCGATGGCTCCGAGCCCAAACGGCTCACTGACGCCGAGGGCTACGACGCGGAGGGCACCGTCAACTGGACGGAAGGCAGGATCGTCTACACCTCGATGGCATCCGGTGACCTGGACCTGTGGTCAATGGACTTGGACGGCTCGAACAAGACCCGCCTCACAACGACATTCGGATACGACGGTGGCGCGTTCTTCTCGCGCGACGGCAACAGCTTGGTCCTACGAGCCAACCACCCCGCTGAGGGAGCTGACTCCGATCGCTATGCCGAACTCCTCGGGCAGCACTTGACTGCGCCGATGAAGATGGAACTCTTCACCGCCGAAGCCGACGGCAGCGGGATGCGCCAGCTGACCGATTTCGGGTGCGCCAGCTTCGCGCCGCAGTTCACTCCAGACGGAGGGAGCATCATCTTCTCGTCCAACAAGAACGACTGCGACAGCCGCAACTTCGACCTGTTCCTCATCAACGCGGACGGGTCGGGGCTCCGTCAGGTCACCGATTTCGGAGGCTTCACGTCATTCGCCGAGTTCTCGCCGGACGGCACTCAGATCGTGTTCTCATCCGACCGCGGCGCGTCCTCGCCCTACGAGTTCAACATCTTTGTCGCGGACTGGGACGGGGGTGCAACATCCTATTGAGACGGCTCTGACTCAGCGGGTTCGGGTCGGATCGTCTGACGATTCGAAGGCACTGGCAAGGGGCCAAGCTCCAAGGTGATCGCTTGGCGCACGGATCTCCCGTGCCCAGCCACCGCCGACACCGAGCCCCCCGCAGCGTCACGACAGCATCCTCGACGAACTCGCAGCCCTCGGCGAGATGCGTCCCGCGTCATTGACCGGGACGGGTCCAAGTCGTCCCGGGAGCAAACGGATACGAAATCGCTGCGCGAACAGCCCGCCCCGGAGTCGCATTGCGGACAACCTCACCGTCCTCGAGCGCCAGCACCCCATTGACGATCACGTGCCGGATACCCTCCGGGCTCCTCGCAGGGTCCGAATACGTTCCCGTATCGATCACTGCCGTTGGATCGAAGACCACAATGTCGGCATCCGCCCCGGGCCGCAAGCGGCCCTTGTTCCGCATAGCCGGAATGCGTCGCTCAAGTCGTTTCGCGGGCATGAGCGTCATTTTCCGGATCGCCTCCGGCAAGGGGAGAGCCCCTTGCTCGCGAACGAAGCGACCGAGCACTCTGGAGAACGTCCCGAACGATCGCGGGTGCGCCCGCCCGCCGCTGAGCCACATCCCGTCGCTGGCAATCATGACGAGCGGGCTCGCAATCGCGTGCCGGACGCTCTCCTCGCTGTACAGGGGCGGCAGGATGATCGTACCCCCCATGCGCCGTCTTGCCGGAAATGTCTCGCGGGTAAGCGTCTCTCCCGTCCGGACCCAAATGAACTGGGAAAGCTGCTCATCGGTGTAGTTCTCCCACTCGTTGAACAGGTGCGACTGAATCAGCGTGGACCCTCGGTTGTACGGATATGCCTCGGTCGTGATGTCGACTCCGGACGCCTGCGCTCTCTCGATCAGGGCAAGGTAGTCGAGCACTCTGTCGCGGGCGCTGCTATTGATATGCACGACGTGAGCCTGGACGCCCGTTTCGCGCGCCAAATCGATGACCTCCTCCAGGTTCGCGAAGGTCTCGTGGTCGGTGCGCATGTGCACGTGGCAACTGGCCCCGTAGCGGGCCGCGATACGGAACACTTCGCTGAGTTCCGCGCGTGTCGCGCCAGGAGTGTAGGCCAGGCCGAATCCGACAGCTACGGCACCTTGGTCAAGCCCTCGCCGGATCCGGCGGAGCAGGACGGCCATCTGCGACGCGGTCAGCTCGTTTGCGAGCGATTCGCCCGCCAAGCCAGGGTTGCGGCCCAGCATCGCCATCTGACGGGAGTAGGGGTGCGAGATACTGGCCCCGTAATTCACCAGCGCCTTGCCTTGACGGTCCTGGTACCAGGCTTCGATGTCCTCGACGCCGATCTCGAGTTCGAGCGCCGTGGTGATTCCGTCGCGGATCTGCGCGTCGTAACTCTCGAGGCTCTGGCCGTGCTGGTGAAGATCGATGAAACCTGGCGCCACGGCCATCCCGGATGCTTCGATCGTTTCCTCGCCTTCGAGCTGCTCCGCCGTGACCGCGACCACGCGCCCGGCGACGATTCCTATGTTGCGGACGCCGTCCAGGCCCGATTCCGGGTCAATGACGCGCCCGCCCCGGACTACGATGTCATACGGCGCCTGGGCGGACGCCGCCGCCGCGGCGAGGACGATGACGATAGCAATTCGTTTCACGGGGCGATTATTGCACCGACAGACCGAATCTTTCCTGCGAACCTCGGAGACATCCGTGCCAGCGTCACGCTCGATCACGAGGTCAGCCGGCTCGTCGACGTGCCGATCGCCAGGAAGCCGCAAACTGGCGGACTCGGGACGGGTCCGCGCCTTGCCGTGCTGGCTCGGCTCTTCGAGGTCGAATTCGCAATAGCGGAGCGGGCGCCATCTCCACCAAGCGATCCAGAGCTGCCCGCAGAAGCGAATGCGCCCTGCCGCGAGGCTATCCGGAATCACGACAGATCGAGTTCGGGCACTCAATCACGGAATCGAATGTCACTCCTTTCCTGACGGCAAGCGCGCGGGCGTTCCTCCCGCCTCTCCGGTGGCGTGCCGGGAGACCACGCCCAGCCGTTGCGGACCGAGCCAAGGTGGGCCAGAACACGGGCGTCGGTCCGGTCTCGCTCTCAGTACTATCCGGTGAAGCGGTACGAGTACAGGTCGCAGTCCTTCAGCACGAATCGAAGTCGCACACGCTTTCCCGCGAGCGACGAGACGTCGGTGCCGCCTTTCCAGCTGTACGTCTCGTCGATTGCATCGCCATAGAGGTCAGGTGCGTCTGGCAACGCGAATCCCGGCAACGGCTCCCCGGACTGGCTCTGCATCCCGTCGACTCGACGCGAACGGAGCCTCCCGCTCCGGTTGCATAGTTTAGGACCAGCTGCCGTCCCCGGAATCGGATAGGTGCAGTTACCAAGTCGCCACCCGCGTAACCGGCATGCGCCGAAGCAAACCCATCCGGGCGCAGGGTCGCGCGCACCAGATGCGCGCTGTCGAACCTGTAGTGCTGGCTGATGTACACCGATAGCTCGTCCTCGGCGGTCCTGAGCAATCCCCACGCAGGCATTGAACTGCGATCTCCCCAGTTGCGCCGGTCGCGGCCCGGACGCACCCAGGCCTCCATGAAGGTCCGGTCGAAGTGCACTCCGTCGCGGCTGCTGAGGAATACGGCTTCGGAGACGCCGTCGGCGCTGTGCTCGGGCAAGCGACGCCGCTCCGGCAGATACCGTTTCGGGAACTCGAAGTAATAGCGCGGATTTCGGAAATAGGGAATCGTCGCGTTCGTGTAGAAGTGCTCCGGATGCGGTGGATCAAGGGTGATAGGCTCCGGACCCTCCCATTTCCTGAAGTCGTCCGACTCCACCATGCCGATCCCGCGTACACCCCGGTACAGCGTTCGGAAATAGCAACGGTACTTGGCATGGATCGAATCCCAGAAGGCGAGATTTTGCGAATCGAACATGCCCTCCGTGAAGACCGGTTCCGGCGAGAGAAGGCTCCAGTGGATGCCGTCGGGCGAAGCAAACGCATGCAGCACTTTCTTGGGATCGGTGCCGCGAGCGATGGCCTTGTAGCGCTCCTGTTCGGGCACTTCCAGACGAGGGTCCTTGAAAGGCGTGAAGTTGTGGGTGCCAAGACCGCGCAATACGATGTTGTTCCGTTTCGATCCGCCCCAGTCGTAGAGGCCGAGATCCGGTTTTCGCCACTGGATTCCGTCATCGCTTTCGGCATAGCAGGTTTGCTCCGACTGGCCGCTTCCGGGCGAGCCGCGATAGTACATCCGGTAATGCCCTTGGTCCTCGAAGACGGTGACGTAAGCCGAAGTCGGCCCCTCCCACGGGCGGTCGAACCGAATTGCCGGGCCAGCTCTTCTCGGCGGATGCAAGCGCAACTCCACCCCGTCCATGGAATCGATCCTGTGGTGGTCGACGAAGAGCTCGACCTGCGAGCCAATTGATTCGTCGATCACCGGCTCTTGAGTGCCAGCGGCGCCAGCTTCGCTACCAGCATCGGGCCCGCCTCTTCCGTCCGGTCGATTCGAGCGAAGGTTTCCGTTCTGTTCGGACTGGGCCAGAACTTGCCCTCCAGCGAGTCCGGACGCCCCGCCGAGCAGGGCTCGCCTTGTGATGGATGACCGTCGCGATGGCATTCCCCGTTTAGGCCGCGCGATCTGCGCCCTGGCGCCAACTGAGCATAGCCTACATTCCGGTGCTCGGCGAGCCCGTCAACCAGGCCAGCCAGCCAGCTTCCGATCGGACAACGGCTTGCCTATTCCCTGCGACAGGCTCGCCCGCAATGCCGACAGCGAGCGGACCTCGCCCATTGCTCGCGGCCGCCTCGCCCGGGTTCACGGAGCTGGATCAGTACCAACTGGAACGGACCGAGTTTCGGACCATGAGCGGCGCCCCCTGCTAGCGGGTGTCGCGCACGACCGCCGCCAGTTCGTCGACCAGCTGCTGGGCCTGCTTGCGTAACTCGTCAAGGCGCTCAGCCAGCGTGGGCAATCTGGGAGTGCTGCCGGGATCGGCCGCTTCGGCCGCTACCCGCAAAACCTCGGCGGCATCTGTCCGCTCGCGGAACCCGAGTTCGGCCAGGGCGAGCTCGAAGGTGTCCTCGTAGACAAGCCTGTCGCCCATCGCCAGGACCACCTTGCGGAGCTGGGGCATGCGAGCGGTGTCCGCCTGGATGTAGATCGATTCGACATACAGGAAATTGTCGTCCACCGGCAGCGCGATCATCTCGCCGCGCAAGACCCGCGATCCCTGTTGGTTCCACAGCGTGATGTCGGGCGCGATCTGCTGGTCCTGGTCGATCTTCGCTTCGATCTGGTTCGGACCGAACACGAGTTGCTGCTTCGAGAGCTGGTAGAAGATCAGTTCACCGAGCTTGTCCCCGTCGCATCGCGCCGCCATCCAGCCGTTAAGGTTGTCCTTGCTGCTGGGTGTGAACGGCAGCATCAGCAAGAACTCAGGCTCGGTCTCTCCAGGCAGTGTCGCCACGATGTAGGTCGGCTGCATGGGCTCGGCCAAGCCGGTGTCGCCCGCTAGGCTCTTGCCCACATCCCAGATGTCTTCCTTGTTGTAGAAAACGGTCGGATCGCGCATGTGGAAAGTGCGGTAAATCTCTGCCTGGATCTTGAAGATCAGATCGGGGTACCGGGCATGCGACCTGACCGAGGCGGGCATCGCCTCCATCGGCTGGAACAACCCAGGGAAGAGGTTTGAGTAGGCCTGGATAATCGGATCGGTCTCGTCAAAGACGTACAGCTGAGTCGTCCCGTGATAGGCATCGACAGTTGCTTTGACCGCATTGCGAATGTAGTTCACGCTGCGACCGAACTCGCCGACTCTCACCGGAGCCGAGTACGGATGGACATTCGAGGTCGTGTACCCGTCCACGATCCACACCAGCCGCCCGTCGTCGGCAATCATCAGGTACGGATCGGGATCCCACTCGATGAAGCTAGCTAAGTGCTCCAAGCGTTCGCTGACGTTGCGATACATCATCATCCGGCTGCCCTCATTCGTCAGGCCGGTGAAGAGAATGTTGTAATCCCCTTCGTTGATGGCGACGGCGAGGCGCGTCAGGATGGAGTGCACCGGGAAGCCCCCTCCGCCTGCATAGTGGGAGGTGACGTTCTGGTCTTCCTGGGGATAGTCGAACTCCTCTTGGTCCGTGTTGACAAAGACCGAGTCGCGCGTCAGTTCGCCGTAGTAGATCTCGGGCCGCTCAATGCGGATATCAGAGATCTTGACGACAGGCGGGGCATCCTGGATCAACAGGACGGGGAGCCCATCAGAGTCGGTGCGGTTGACCTCCGATGCGACGACGCCATAGCCGTGCGTGTACACCCAGTGACGGTTGATCCACGTTCGAGCTTCGGGGGACAGGGCTTCGAAATCGATCTCGCGGGGAGAAAGCAGTAACTGCTTGACCTTGCCATCGATCTGATAGCGATCGATATCCATGTCGGCGAAGCGGTAGTACTGGCGCAGTGTCTGGAGTTGTGTGATCGTGTCGGTGTAGGCCTGCTCGTCCCACAGCCGGATATTGTCGACCAAAGTCGAGTGCGCCTCGATATCCAGCGAGGGCGTTTCGTTGAGCGAGAGAAACTGCTCCTTGCCGGAATCGATCGCATACGCCTTGCGCGTCGCTTCGACATGGCGCTCGATGTAGTCCCGCTGCAGAGTGAGTTCGTTGGGGCTGACGTACAGCGACTGCATTGCCACCGGCACTGCGACGTGCAGCAAGAACGAGCCCCCGACGAGGTAGGCCATGATCTTGTACCGGGAGGTGACCATCAGGGGAATTGCCATGACAAGGGCGAAGACCACCAACAAGCGCAGGGGCAGCCTCACACCCTCGTCCAGCCAGTCCATTCCCAACATGAAGGAATGGTCGGAAAGCAGCAGCGTGTACTGGCCCAGGTAGAACCATGCAGCCGCCCCGAGGAGCGCGATAGACGCTAGGGTTTTCGCGAAATTGGTCTTCGTGGCACCGGGTAGCAGCAACGGTTGCGGGCCAAGATCGAATTCCTCCAGGTTCCCCCCGTCGGCTCGGAAGCGGCGGAACTTATTGAAGACCTGCCAGCCTCTCCCCGAGACCCAGAAAACTGCGGCGCCGACGAATGCGAGCGCGAAGAGGTACTTGACCAGCAGTCTCAAGAAGGGCAGGTCAAAGAGATAGAAACTGAGATTCTTGCCGAAGATCGGATCGGTCCAGTACTCGGCACTGGCGGCGACACCACGTGACCCGGCGTAGGCCATCACTACCCAAGACTCAACCTGCGAGCCGATGAAGACAACGGCCAGCACCATAAGGCCGAGCGGAACAATCTTTCGATACAGCGAGTACTCCCCGAGGTCCGCTCCCGCGAAGGCCGTTCCGCGACGGTGCGCCCAGAGGAGGGCGGCCCAGCCGATGAGCGTGGCCAGCACCATCGGGAATATCTTGTAGGCAAGGATGCTGAGAAATGTCGGTAGCTGGTCGACTTCGGACCACCACAGAAATTCGATGAAGAAGTTAGCGATGCCCCGGGCGCTGCCGAGGATCAGAAAGAGCGCGAGCGCGATCAGCAGAAAGCGCAGTTGGCGTGGCGGCATGACCCTAGGATACCCCGGCACCGCAGAGGCCCATCCGGTGTATCGCGAGGAACTCCTCGGTAATCGCCCGAATTCGGAGCCGGTGCAGGCTCGGAATGTTCGTGGTGCAAGGGATGACTGCCCAGTGGCAACCGAGCAGGGATGCACTCCGGCTCTGTTCTCGATCCCGAGTGTCCAACTCTTGGTCGCAATCGACGCTGGCGCGGTTTCGGGATTCCGACGGCCTAAGGCGCTCGTGACATGTTGCGGTCAGAGGCAGGGAACGCACTGAGCGCAGGGAGGACGAAGTGCCGAAAAACTTGTGCCGGTTGCAGCCGAAAAAGCCTAAGCCTGTATCCGATGCCGAGACCCTGGCACCGGGCGAGTTGATTGGCGTACCTCCCGTCTAGTCCTTGCGAGTGACTTGGCTCTCTAGTTCATCGCGGTCGTCGTCTTGCAGCTTTCGTACGCGTCCCAAGTATTTCTGAGCCTCCTCGCGCCGTCCCAAGTGCAGCAGAGTACGACCTAGAAGATAGTGGCTTTCTGTGTGGTCCGGTTTGAGTTCGAGGGCATGCTCCAGGAATGGCAGCGCGTCGGCTGCGTTTCCTTGCCGATACAGCAGGCGACCGAGCTGATGATACGAGCGGTAATCCTCGGGTGCGAACTCGATGGCTCGGCGAAAGTCGGCCTCGGCTTCTGATGCCTTGCCCCTTCTCTCCCGAACCGAACCGCGGTAGAGGTAGGGTTCTGCTTCTCGCGGGGCGGCTGCGACCGCTTGGTCAAGTTCTCCTTCGGCTTCCTCGTCTCGCAGCAGGTGCCACAGTAGCTTGCCTCTGTGGAATCGCGCTGAGGGCAGGTCCGGCTTTGCGGCCAGTGCCAGGTCGATTTCTACGAGCGAGCGCTCGTATTGGCGCTGCGATTCCAGTGCTTTTGAGAGCATGAACCGCAGTTCGGGAGCATCCGGATACTTCCGGAACATCTCCTCGACCACGCTCTGGGCATCCTCGGAGCGCCCTGCTTGCGTGTAGGCCGAAGAGAGGGAATAGAGTACCGCCAGCTCGCCCGCTCCGTCCGCGCGAAGGCGTTCCAGCTGTCCGATCGATGCTTCCGGGTTACCTGCCAGCGAATAGGACAATGCCAGCAGATGGCGTGCGTTGCCGTCTTGCGGCCGGGCTGCCAGGTGTGTCTCCAGATGCCTCGAGGCTTCCGCGTACCGACCCAAATGGAAGTGTGCCTGGGCGACGTTGCGAAGGATCTCGGTGACTTCCGGCAGCAGCCGGGCCGCCGTCTCGAAATGAGATAGCGCTTCTTCGTGGCGCTCCAGCCTCATCAGAGCAGAGCCAAGGTCATTGTGTAGGCGGCCGTTTTCCGGATCTGCAGCCAGCGCATCCGAAAAGGCGGCGGCGGCGGTCGCCACCTCGCCCGATTCCATCGCTTTGTAGGCTCCCGTCGCAAGCGCCTGAGGATCGGATAACGGCTGGCCTTCGGCGACCGCCGTCCAGATCGTGACCGCGGCCCAGGTCAGGGCCTTCGCGCGCGGACGCATGGCTCCCATCTTAGTCCCGCCTGAGAGACGCCGGCCGCCGGGTGACGGCAGTCGGCGTCGAACAGGCCTTGCAAGCTGCCCGCCTAGAACACGAGCTTCAGCCCGATCTGCATGATGCGCGGGTCATGCGCGCTTGTGACGCGGCCGAAGGCGGCATTGTTGAAGCCTAGTGCCACACCGTTCCACTGAGGATGGTTGAAGGCATTGAAAAACTCGCCCCGCACTTGAAGCCCAATGCTCTCGGTGAATTGCACATTCTTGGCCAGGGTCAGATCGAAGTTCGACAAGCCCGGAAGGCGGATGTTTGCCCGTGGCGAATTGCCAAGCGTCCCCTGAGCCGGCTGAGTGAAGGCGGCAGTGTTGAACCATTCGCCGAGAGTCTGGGACCCGCCGTTGGGATCGCCGGAGAGGTTCGGCCTCTGGGGGCCGCCCCCGCCGACCCGGCCGTTGTCACCAGCAAGGGACGCCGAGCCCATCATGCCGCTCTGGAAGGTCACGATGCCAGCGATCGACCAGCCGCCGAGTATCTTCCTCACGGCGGGGTTCTGCGCCCTCCCGAACGGCAGCTCGTAGAGGAAGTTGGAGATGAACAGGTGCTTTCGGTCGAGGTCGGAGAAGCCCCACTCGGCGGCGAGGTTCCGCGGGTCCTGCACGGTATCGCCGACATTGTCGCCGTGACTCAGATTCCTGGACAACGTGTACGCAGCCTCGTACATGAGTCCCTGCGCGAAACGCCGCTTGAGAGTCACTTCGAGCCCGTGGTACTTCGAGGTAGCCGCCGGCTGCTGCCAGAGGATGTTGCCGAATCCCGGGAACGGGCGGTCGGCGTTGATGTTGCCGCGGTCGGCGCGGGGCGCCGGTCGGTTGATGTTTGGCCGGATTCCGAGGTGCGTGACCCGGTTTCCTACATAGGTGATGTCAATGACCGTGTCGCGCGCTAGTTCCTGTTGTATGCCGAAGCTCCACTGGTAACTCGGCGTCGCGTCCCCTTCGCTGTCGTGACCGTTCACGTTGCTCGGGAGCAGAATGTCCGCGTTCCCGCCGGCCGGGTTGCTCAGCAACGGGTCGAAGAGCAGCGGATTCTGCAGGATCGGCGGCTGGAAACTGCTCCGTCCGATATGTCCAGGCCCGTAGTAGACACCGGCTCCGGACCGGATCACTGTCCCGTCCCTAACCTTGTAGGCGATGCCGAGACGCGGTCCGAAGTCGTTGTAGTGCCTCCGGTAGAGGTCGTCCCCGCCAAACCCGTCGGCCCGCGGGTCGGTCGGAGTCAGCATACCGTTCACCAGGTCGCCGCTCCCGGGGACGATTCGTCCGTTGGGCAATACGGTTACGCTGTTGGCCGGATCGTAGAGTTCGGGCTGGAACGATGAGAAGAGGCCGCTAGTCTCGGCTCCCAGCACTCCTTGGAACGAAGACCACCTCACTCCGTAGTTGATCGTGAGATTCTGCGTGGCCTTCCAATCGTCCTGAGCGTAAAAGTCGACCTGCCAGGCAACCCAGTTGGTGGGAAAGTTCTCCCCTTCCTGCTCAGAGTAGGTGCGAGCCCGTCCCAGCATGAAGTCGGCTACGGCGTGTCCCGTCTTGCCTCCGTTGAATTGGAAGTCGCCCTGCGGTCGCGTGGAATTGTCAATCCACTTGCGAATGCGCAGGATCTCCGTACCGAACTTAAGGCTATGATTCCCTCTCTGTATCGACACGTCGTCGCGGAACGTGAGCATCGGGTTCCCGTTGTCGTAGGGCACATTGGCTCCGCTGATGCTTCCCCATCCCTGCGTTAGGCGGATGTCCGGAATCTTGTTTCCGGGGTTGCCCGGAAACAGTTCGGGGATGTTCAAACCGGCGGGACGCTCCTCGACGCCCAGCGCGGGACGGTGGATAGTGTTCCAAGACAGCCCGAAAGTGAACTCGTTCACCAATGCCGGGCTCATGATGTGCGTCAGGCTCGATACGAGGTTCTTCCCAGGCTTCGAGTACTCCGACCGGATCGTGTCGAACGATTGCGCGGACCAGAGAGCCTTTGCCTGTCCCTGGAACCAATCGTCCTGGATGTAGCGAGTCATCAGGCGCACGCTCTCGGAAAAATTGTGGTCCCCTCGAACCAGCTCCTCGTGGTAGTCGGTGGGCTGGCTGGGTTGCGCAATCCAGTTCTGGTTCCCGACGCGGTTGGGCATCGGGTAGAAGTCGTCGAGCAGGATGGTGGCGTTGGCATCGATCCTGCTCGCGGGAATCTGGTTGTTCGGGAAATTTTCGCCCGAGTCAGGGTCCTTGATGGCTGGCTGGCCGCTGAAATCGCCAAGCCGCATCTCGGCCGTCGGCGTCCTCGCCAGCAGTGTTGCGCCCACGAAGGACGGCCCCCGGCGGGCGTAGAAGGACTGTGAATAGAAGAAGAAAGTCTTGCTCTTGTCTCGGTTGTAGCCTCCCAGCGAGACCGGACCACCGATCGTGAAACCGAAATGGTGCAGCTTCAGCGGGGCTGCTTCGGTGGCAAAGAAGTTAGCGGAATCCATGGCATCGTTGCGCAGGAAGTCGTACAACGCCCCGTGGTACTGCTGGCCGCCTCCTTTGATGACTATGTTCCCCACTCCGGCCCCGTAGCTTCCTGATTCCGCCCGGAAGTTGCTTGTCAAGAATTTGACTTCCGCGATCGCCTCGGGCGGCGGGAAATTGTTGATCCCGCGCTGCCCGCCAGTGTCCATATTCTGAATGCCATCAATGGCATAGCGCACCTTGTCAGTCCGTCCGCCGTGCACGGCCAGCAAGGGGTTCCCTTCCTGCCCAAGACCCCGAGAGTCCGTGTTCTGGGCGATGACACCGGCGCCCAATCGTCCGAACTGGGACCAGTTCCGGCCGTTGATGGGCATCTCGGCGACTTGGACCTCGCTTACCAGTGTGCTCACTTCGCCGCTCTCGGTTTCGAGCACCGGCGCGGCGCCGGTGACCTCAACGGTCGTGGTGATCTCGCCGATTTCAAGGGCGATGTCGAGTCCGACGCGTTGCTCGGCTTGCAGTTCGATGCCTCGCATGGCCTTCCGCTGGAAGCCGTCCGCTTCGGCGACGACGTCGTAGGCACCGGCCGGCGTCGAGGAAATTGCATAGACTCCGTTTTCGTTGGTTTCCACAATGCGCGTGGTGCCGGTCTGGATGTGCGTCGCCGTTATGGCGACACCCGGGATCACGGCCCCGGTCGCGTCAGACACGGTTCCGGTTATCGTTCCCCTGCTAATTCCCTGCGCAAAGGCTACGGAAGAGAAACATGCGAGGGCGATCGCGAACCGCAAGCTGCGGCTGACTGCTGATCGTTGTGTCATTTGTTGCCTCCAGTAAGTTGTGCTGGCCTCTTGGAATTGGAATCAAACACAGATACCTTGACATCTTGAGCGACTTGCGCCTCCATCCAAAGCACCCCGTACCAAGACATCGAAGACCGGATAGATAGTGTCTGCGGCGTAATTCCGTATTTCATTGATATCAAGGTGTTTCGATCGAGTTTCGGCGGGCGAAGATGGAGCGGATCGGGCGCGGTCCTCGCGATTCGTGCCGAATTGCGATCATCTTCGTAGGAGAAGCGCCTTGCGAACCGTTTTCAATCCCGCGATGATGCTCGGCCAGACCGCCATCGAAGACATCCAGCTCGACGCCAGCTGCCGCGACGATATCCCGGCCGTGCTGAAGGGCATCCAGCACATCTGGTGCAACCATCGGTTGCGGGAGCGGGTCTGCGCCTTGCTGGAGGAGCACCTGCTCGCCACGGGCGCGTCCGCCACCAAGGGTGACGCTGCGCAGACGGAGGATCGCGCGCCGGTGCCGGGGATCAACCCGGATGTCGGTCGGCCCGGCATGGAACTGTGGCGGGTCCTGGTGCTCGGCTTGCTCAAGCAGGGCATCAACTGCGACTACGACCGTTTGCACGACCTGGCTAATCAGCACGGCGACGTGCGCCGCATGCTGGGCATCAGCGACGTGTTGGGTGCCGAGACGTTCAGCTACCGCACGCTGGCGCGCAACGTCGCGCTGCTGACGCCGGAACTGCTGGCGGCGGTGAACCGCCTGGCGGTGGAGGCGGGCCACGAGCTGGCCGGGTGCCGCCCGGACGAGCCGTTGCAAGCGCGCTGCGATAGCTTCACGGTGGAGACCGACGTGCATTACCCGACGGACGTGAATCTGTTGTGGGACGCGCTGCGCTGCCTGATCCGGGTGCTGGCTTTGGCCTGCGAGCAGTGCGGCCTGGGGGGCTGGCGCCAGAGCGCGCATCTGACATGGAAGGTACGGGGCCTGTTCAACCGGGTGCGATCGTCGAAGCGGCGCAAGAACCAGCCGCAGCGGGTGCAGGAACGTGCGGCAGGCGACGAGCATCGCGGAGCGCGCGCAGGAGTCGCTGGAGGAGCTGGCCGGGGCGGGCGCGGATGCGGGGATCCTCAGTGAAATCAAGTACTTCCTGGACCACGCGGAGCGGCAGATCGAGCAGGTGGAGCGGCGCTTGAGCGAGGCGAGACGATCCCGCAGGAAGCGAAGGTGTTCTCGGTTTTCGAGCCGCACACGCGCTGGTGTGCGAAGGGCAAGGCCGGGCGGCCGGTGGAACTGGGGGCGCCAGTGGGAATCGTGGAAAGCGAGCACGGGTTCGTGCTGCACTACAAGATCATGTGGACGGAACAGGACGTGGAGGTGGCGCCCGTTGGTGCAGGAGACGCAAGCGCTGTATCCGGAGCTGGCGGGATGCAGTTTCGACAAGGGCTTCCACAGCCCGGGGAACCGGGCGGAGTTGGACAAGGTACTGGCATTGAACGCGCTGCCGCAGAAGGGGAAGCTGTCGAGGCGGGGCGAGCGGGAGGCGGAGGCAGCCTTCGAGGCGCGGCGGATGCATCCGGCGGTGAATCTGCATTCACAACCTGGAGTGCCGGGGATTGGACCGGGTGCGGTCGCGGGGGCCGGAGGGCTTTGCGCGAGCGGTAGGGCTGTCGGTGCTGGCGTTGAACCTGCACCGCATCGGACTGATCCTGCAGCGGCGGGAGCAGGAACGGCTGAAGCGGGCGAGGCAGCGGCGGCTGCGACTGGCGGCGTATCGGCGGCGAAGCGGCCCGAGTGGAATCGGCAGGCTGCCCAGAGGCAGGAGGCGCGAGAGGTGCGCAAGGTTTCCGAATCCGGCTTCGAAACCGGCCTTGGGCCGGCCATGCGGGGCCAAACCGGAACGGCACCGGACAACCGCACAGTAACTAGATTTACCTATGCGCCGGCAGAAAGTGAGGGTTTTGTCACAGACACTAGATAGTACCGACCGTCTCGACGCATTGTCAAGGCAAAGCTTACGTCAAGGCAAAGGTCAAGTGTCCGCTTTTCGGGTGGCGAGGGGGCCGACGCAGGGAGCGGAGCGACCGGAGCCGGGCACCACATTGATCCGTACGTGCTGCCGGTGCCGGTGCCGTAACTGGTTGGTGTAAGTTCGGGCTAGGCTCCTACGGGCGTCGAGCGGGAATGGTCTTGTCGGAGTCGGCATACACGCCGATCCAATGGTTGCGAAACCCGAGATGGCCCCCTACTGCCACAGCGGGCATGTGACATTCAACGCAGTCAGCTTGTTCGACTGGGCCACAGCTTGCCGCCGGCTCTTGCGCGCCGCCGAGGTGACAGGCTAGACACTTGCTGCGGTAGTACGGGGTATCCCCTTGGCGGATATTCTCGTGGGGATCGTGGCAGGTCAGGCACGACAGGTCTACGCTGCCCTCAAAGCACCCGCTCCTGGCTAGGTAAGGGGGCTGGTGGCGCACGTTCCATGCCGCCGCGTAGTCGAAATTGGTTGAAGGGGTCTTGGGGCGGCGATGGCAGTCGCCGCAGAATTCGTTCAATTGCGAAGGGCTCCAGAGGCCAGGATTGTTGATCGCAAGCGGCCCGCCTGCACCGTTGGCAGCGGCGATGGCCGAAATGTGGTTCGCGCCCGGTCCGTGGCAAGCCTCGCATCGCACACCGACCTCTCCCACGCGCACCTCTCCACCCGCGCCGAAGAAGACCCCCCCGGTCGAATGACATGCGAAGCACCGACCGATCCCGTCTGATTCGGCCCGGTAAGCCATCCCTGCTGCCTGGTGCAGGGTCTCCGGCTGCGAGGCTTCGTGGCCGGTCGTGATGGCCAGTCCCCTTGCCTTCGAATAGAAGCTGAAGGTGTGTTCCAAGTAGTGGCGTTCGTCGGATTGGCCGACGAACGTCACGCCATGCGCACCTGCCCCGAATGCCCACTCTAGCGGCAAGTCCAGTGCGTATTCGCCATCGTCGGTGGTCACTGCGAAGCCCCCTTCGCCGAACGTGTATGCAAAGCGGTATCGCGATCCAAGGCGAAGCGGGCGCATGGGCACGAAGTCAACAGCGAGAGGGTGCTCGGCCGATCGATGGAGTGTCTGGGCATGGCCGCTAGCCGACTGGCTTTCATACTGCTGTGGATGGCAGCCGCCGCAGGTTACAGCTCCCACATAGCCGGGCTCCTGCGACAGCGCCTGCATTGCGGAAATCGCGATGCTTCCCGCTAGCCGTGCCGTCCCGGTCAATGATCCTCCTCAGAGGCGAGCGAACCTCGACCTTCCACCAGCGTGATCTCTCGATTGGCGGCGGCAGGCCCGTAAAGCTCCGTTCGTCCGGTGGGCCAGCGCACTTCGATCCGATCCACGTGTCCGTTGTCGCCGAGTCCGAAATGAAGCCGAGCGTCATTGCTCGAAAGGAAGCTGCCGCCGCTCCGCGCCTCCCGGACCAAGTCCAGCGGGCCCGTCCGCAAGCGAACAACTGAGCCCAGGCCGTCCCGATTCGACGTAACTCCGCGTAGCCGCACCTGAAGCCAATTGGACTTCGCGGCGCGATTCACGAGCAGGCTGGGAGCCACATCGAGATTGTTGATGACGATTTCGACGTCGCCGTCATTGTCCAAGTCACCGAAAGCCGCTCCCCGCCCTGAGTTTGTCTCCGTGATGCCCGGGCCAGAGCGGGCGGAAACGTCAATGAATCCTCCTTGGCCGGTGTTCCAGTAGACATTCTTGGATTGCCGGAACCGGCTTTTCCCGCCAAGCTTGTCTACTTCGGGGTATACATGCCCGTTGGTCATGAACACGTCCTGGCGCCCATCGTGGTCGATATCCAAGAAGGCTACTCCCCAGCCTACGAAATGCGTGTTCACTCCGAGGCCCGCGTCAATTGCCAGCTCGGTAAACAGCCCGTTGCCCTCGTTGCGGTAAAGGGACGGTATGTCGGCATCGAAGTTCGTCTTCACGATGTCCATGCGCCCATCGCCATCAAAGTCGCCGGCATCTGCACCCATGCCGCCTTGCTCTTTGCCGTCGGCGTTGAGGGCAGTACCGGAGAGCAGTCCCTCGTCGGTGAAAGTACCGTCTTGATTGTTGCGGAACAGGATGCTGGGACTTGAGTCGCATGCGATATAGACATCCGTCCAGCCGTCGCCGTCGAAGTCTCCCGGCAGGACCGAGAAGCAGTAGTAGCCGCTCGGCTCGTTGAATCCGCTTTCTGCGGAAACGTCGGCGAACTCTCCTGGCGAGACCTGCCGATAGAGCGCGTTCGTTCCTCCGGGAAGTCCTCGGGGCCCGCAGACGACGGGACGCCCAAGATACTCGCAAAGTTCGTTCTCTCCAGGCTTGGGGACGGTGGCGCGGTCGAACTCAAGGTAGTTGGCCAGCGCCAGATCCAACAAGCCGTCACGGTCGTAGTCGATGAAGGCGCAGCCGGCGCTCCAGCGGCGATCACGGACTGTCAGGCCGGCAGCCTCCGTGACATCTTCGAACGAGCCGTCGCCCAGGTTGCGGTATAGCGTGTCAGGCCCGTAGGAAGTTACAAGCAAATCCGGGTAGCCGTCGTTGTCGTAGTCGCCGACGCACGCACCTTGCCCCCAGCCGCCTCGGATCAATCCCGCAGGAGCGGTCACGTCCCCGAACCGAAGGCCTCCTAGGTTGCGGAAGAGCCGGTTGGACAATTCAGCGCGGGAAGGGTCCTCGTCCCAGCGGCTCCCGTTCACGAAGAAGATGTCGAGGAGTCCGTCTTGGTCGAAGTCAAGCAACGCGACACCGCTGCCTGTCGTCTCAATGATGTAGTCCTTTCGAGCAGGACTCGCCGCGACGTGCCGGAATGCGAGGCCCGCATCGTCGGCAATGTCGAGGTATTGGATCGCGGGTAGCGGGCCCTCGTAGCGGAATCCCGGTGTCGTGGAGACAGCCCGGCCTCCTACCATGCCTTGCGCTGCAGCTGGAGACGGGATTCCAGCAAGGATCGAGGCGGCAAGCGTGGCAAGGGTCACCAAGTTCATGGGGCTTGCGACAGGCACTGTCCAGGATGAGGCTGATGTTCCGTCCACCACGAACTCCGCTGCGGCTGCAGTGTCGATTACTAGGTTAGGGAATTGCTTGCGACAGTGCCGGAACCCAAATCCGGGCCTTAGGCTTGCGGTTGCACGCAGTCGCGTTGACTTCTGTCGCCGCCAATAGCGCCGCAGCCGTCCTCGCGCTCTCTTTCGCCCTGCGTTCCGGCAAGGTTCTAGCCCGGATCCGAGGCACTAACACCCCGGAACAAAATGTTGCGCGCAGCATTGGCACCGCGATCCATTGCCCGCAGTAGTGACACATGCACGACCGCACGGGAAGCTCCACCCTCTGCGCGGCCATTTGCCCGCACTCAATACACGTTTGCGACGTATTCCTGCGATTGACCTTCCTTGCGGATTGACCTTCCGCATTTGGCCACCGGAACTCTCAGCTTTTCTGTCGGCTCAAGCACGACAACCGATGCACCCGCCCGGACGGCGGAGATGGCGGCGAGGATGCCGCCGGCCGTGCCGCCATACACCACGACGTCGTAATCCTCCTGCTGGTCGTTGTCGGCCGTGAACGGCAGACCGCAGCTCGCGGCAGTCAGCGGCACGCCCAAGAGTGGAAGGAATCGCACGACGTTGCATCTGAGAACTCGCTTCAAGCGGCACGCCCAAGAGTGGAAGGAATCGACGACGTTGCATCTGAGAACTCGCTTCAACCCGCGTGACCAGGCTAGCTGGGACCCCCGTGTCGCGCAACAGCTCCGATGCTTCGATCCTCCGGATGTGCAACGTCCGACCTCGGGGCACACTATGCCGATCGGTGCTGCGCCGTTGGGGGAGCGGTTCGCCAGGTGACTGCAAACAGGAAAGCGAGACTCCAGGTCCACGCGGACGCGCTACGGCCGAGGAAACGCCGTCTGCTGCTCGTATCGGTCAACCGGCTTCCACAGCCTCTTCTCCTTGTACTCCCGGTATCGAGCCGCGTCAACCTCCGGATTCCTGGTCGGCATCTGCGCTTGGACGGACTCACGCCACGAACGGAGTTCCGCCAGGAGCTCGCGGGCTTTGTCCGGCATCGCCTCGGACAGGTCGTTCGTCTCGCCGATATCCTCGCGTAGATCGTATAGCTCGGTGTGCCCGTCCTCATAGAACTCGATTAGCTTGAACGGCCCCTCCCGCACGGCACCATAGGGAGCACACGTAATGATCGGCGTGTGAGCGTTGTAGTGCGGGTAGTGCCAGTAGATCGGCCCGCGGCGAAAGTCCTGGTCGCCCTCGATCAACGGGGTGAGGCTCTTGCCGTCAACTTCCGTCTCCGCGTCCACTCCGGCGATGTCGAGTATCGTCGGGAAGAGATCAACGCTGATCACCGGTTCTTCGACGACCAGGCCTTCGGAATGCCCGGGCCACTTGACGATCAGCGGGACTCGCACGCCGCCTTCCCAGGCCGTACTCTTCTCTCCTCGAAGCGGCAAGTTCGAGGTAATGCGGCCGTCCTTCGATAGGCCTCCATTGTCGGAGAAGAAAATGACAACGGTCCGTTCCGCTACCCCCAGTTGTTCGAGTCTTGCAATGATGGTGCCGACGCTCTGGTCCAACCCTTCGACCATGGCCGCGTATTCCGGATTCTTCTGCGCACCGCTCGGCCGCTTCTTGCGGTACTTCTCCACGACCTCCGGCCTGCCCTCGATCCGCGTGTGAACCGCGTAGTGCGAGAGGTAGAGAAAGAAAGGTTGATCTCCGTTGCGCTCGAGGAAGGCTTCTGCCTCGCGCGTGATGCGATCGGTAAGGTACTCGCCTGGTCGTTCATCGGGAAAGGGGCGCCAGCCGAGCCGCTTGATCTTGGCGGCTGGCCAATAGGGCGGAAACATGGTCGCGTGCGAACCCGCGTGGCTGCCGCCGACGCTGAACTGGAAGCCATGATCTTCCGCCCACCAGCCTTTCTGTCCCAGGTGCCACTTGCCGACCGCGGCGGTGACAAACCCGGCCTCGGAAAGCACCTCGGCGATCGCCGTTTCCTCGTGACGCAAGTAATTGGTCCACTTCGGAATCTCGAGCTTCACGCCCGGCGGCGTTCTCCCGGGAATCCAGTCGGTCAGATGCGTCGACGCCGGATACATGCCCGTGAGGATGCTCACGCGCGTCGGCGAGCAAGAGTTACCCGCCGCGTAGGCGTCGGTAAAGCGTACGCCCTCGGCGGCAAGGCGGTCGATGTGGGGCGTCTCGTAGTAGGTGCTCCCGTAGCTGCCCAGGTCCCGCCAGCCCAAATCGTCCGCTAGGACGAAAACGAAGTTTGGCTTCTGAGCGGCAAGAAGGCCGGGTGCCGCGGAGGCGGCAATCGCGAGACGGAGCATGGCGGCCCAGCGCCGCTTACTGGTCATGGTTTGGTCTTCTCGCGCCAAGCATATTGTCTCTGGACCAACGGTGAAGGCCGCCTTGCGCAACGCGCCCGCCGCGTTCGTCTTGGGGAGACACGTCGAATCTACTCGACCCAGATGGGCGAACTCCAGGCCACTTGCCCATCGTTCTGAACGACGCGGATGTAGTAGTAATTCGATCCGGCCGTGAACCCCCTGTCCCTGAATTCGAACGCGTACTCCTCTTGGTTGGGGTGGCTGGTGTAGATGATCTGCTCGTTCTTGACGATGACAAACTGCTTGATCCGGTCCGTCCCGATCGCTCGGATCAAAAGGCGCGGAGGACTCTGCGACTCAATGATGTCGCCCATGATGTAGCGCTTGCCGCTGTCGTCGATGGCCTGGAAATCGAGCACGATATTGTCAGTCGCACCGTAAGCGTGGCGCGCCTTGAGGGCTGCGAACATTGATTCGCGCGTGAACTCCTCGGAGAGGATCATGGCGTATGACGTGTGCGTGGACCAGTGATCGGAGGAGGCTTGAACGCCGATCTTGTACCCCTTGCGCAGGGCGTCCCACCAATAGCCGATCGGATTGAAGCCCGAGCGCTGCTCGCGCAGTTTCTGCGGCGACGCCGCCAGCGGAGCGCCCAAGTACTCGTAGCTCGCCCGATAGCCCTGGAATATCTCCATCAAGGGCTCGACTTCGGGATCGTTGTTGAACCAATCCGTGCCTTGGGCGGTACCCGAGCTGTGCGGCATCGAGATCCCGTCGTTCTCGTGCAGGTAGGCGTACAGCTTCTCGGCACGCTCTTCGCCCCGCCGTTCGGCGTCGGGAATCGGCAGGGTGCGCGTGCCCCGCTTGCCGAATATGACGTTGCGGTGCCCGTTGGGAAACGTGAGCGAGCGCTCGTAGCCGAACATCGGGACGAACGATCCCGGCACATGGAACAAGTCGGCCAGTTTCTCGTCCTGCCACCAGGTGAATTCCTGGTCGTAGCCGAGTTGGTGATCGGTCGGCACGATGTAGTCGAAGGACGCTGCGTCCAAGGCATACCGGTAGACCTCGATGAGGGAGCCGTCGTACTTGAAGTCCTGGGAAACATCGGTGTGTCGGTGCATGTCGCCGCGATAGATCTTGAACTCCTTGTCGCCGGCCGCGATGGTGTAACCGCGGATCGTCTCGACATTGCGATCCTCGAACGGATGGACCGGGATCTCCTCGGCAAACGGTTCGACGTACTTTGCGAAGTTCCCGTCGGAATAGTCGGGAGGACCTTGCGAAGCGCCCAGGTCAGCCGCATAGACCTCCGCGTTCCCCGGCAAAGCGCTCGAGAACGGCCGGTTGTCGGTCATCCATGCGGCGAACAGGCCCTCGTCATTCGATGAGATCGCCGGTCGCTTCTCGATCGAGCCCTGGCTGTGGGCAAGAGGCACTGGGGTTGACCAAGACGTCCCGTCGAAACGGGTCACGAACGTCTCCCACATCATGCGTGCCCCGATGCTATGCGCTCGTTGCCGGGTCCAGTGGCGGAAGAGCATCGTCAACGTGCCGTTGGCATCGAACGCAAGTTGCGGGTTCTCGAAGTTCGGGTACAGGCGGTAGACGTAGAACGGCTCCAGCGCAGCTTTCGGCGCGACCCAGGACCCGCCGGACCGCCGCACGATCGCAATGGACCGCTCCTGGTGGAGCGGAACGGCTAACGGCGGGGTGACCAGGTAGCCCTGGTCCTTGCCCCAGTTGACACCTGACTCGTCCCAAGCGAGCCACGGCGTCCCGTCAGGCGCGACCACGACATTCGCGTGCGCCTGGAACCGCGGGCTGCGGGTGACCTGCTCGATCTCCCCGAGGCCGCCATTGACGAACGAGCGGTAGAAGACGTCGTAGTTGCCGTTGTGATAGCTATCCCAGACGATGTGCGCCTGGCCGTCGGGGCCTCCGGCGACCTGGGGTTCCCAATCGTTCGCCGGAGAATCGCTGACGCGCATGGGATCGCTCCAAGACCCGTCCCACAAGCGCATCCAAATGTCGGACTGGCCCTGCCGCGACATTCCTTGCGCGCTCTGCCACACGACAAAGACCTTGCCATCGCGCGAGGAGGCGGCCCGGTGGAATGTGTTCGTACCAGCGACGCTGAGCTTTTGCGGTGATCCCCAGGAATCGCCAGTCAGCGGCCGCCCCCACAGATCCCAGCTCGTGCCGTCGCGCTGGCTCCAAAAGACCCACAGCCGGCCTTGGTCGTCGGCGGCGGCCGCCGCACGCCAGATGTCGGCGGGCGCAGGGGTGACTTCCTGGGAATCCTCCCACGAACCGGCACGGCGAATGCGCAACATGACGCTGTCGCCCTCGTCCTTATAGGCCACCCATGCCACGGCAAGAGCATCGTCGGACACTCGGGCGGCCGCAGCCTCGTCGTCCTCGTACTCTTCGCTCGACAGCTTCTCCACCATCGGGGTGATGCTGGCGGTGGCGCGCCCGTCCAGGAAGGCCTTCGTTCCACCTGACAGATCGCTCAGACGGAATGCGAAATTGCCTTGCTTGGTACGGACACTCAGGTTCGTGGATCCGTCGCCGCTCACGACAGCGAACAGGCCAACCGGGGAGTACTGCGTGGGCGGCAGCTCTGCCGGACTCATTTCGTTGTAGTTGACGCGCGCAAAACCGCGAATCTGCTCCTCGCGGGTGGCGGCCTTCCACGAAGCGGAACCGGAAAGCTCGTCGGAGCCCATGAAGTGACGGTCTTCCAAGCGCACGAGGTCGCCTCCGGAAACCCGTAGCGAGCCATCCCAAGCTTCGACCGATCCGGCCCTCTCGCCCAGGCTGATGTAGACAGTCGTGGGCACAGACTGCGCGGCTGCGGTGGCTACGGACATTGCAATCAGAACTAGAAAAGGCCGCATGTTGCCGCAATTATAGTCCGAGCGAATATCAGCGACGCGCCCCACGCAGAACCCGCCTGCCGTGCCGCCAGACTTCGGTCCCAAGCTATCCGCTGCCGTATAATTTGCCGGGTGGCGGAAGTGCTCCGCCAACGCCATGGAATTTCCCGATCCCCGCAATGCCGACATCCTGGTCCACGTCGGCGGCGAACTGAAGCTGCGGCGCGAGGCCAAGGTATCGGTATTCGACAGCTCGGTCCAGGGAGGAGACGCCGTATGGGAAGGCTTGCGGGTCTACCAGGGCAGGATCGCGGACCTGAATGCGCACCTCGACCGACTCTTCGCTTCGGCTCACACGCTGGCGTTCTCGGGCTTGCCCACCCGCGAGGCGGTGCGCCAGGCCCTGTTCGAGACCCTGCGTGCGAACGGCATGCATGACGGGGCGCACGTGCGCCTGACACTGACCCGCGGCGAAAAGGTCACTTCCGGGATGAGCCCGCATTGGAATCAATCCGGATGCACGCTCATTGTGCTCGCCGAGTGGAAGGCCCTTGTATACGACCCGGAAGGCATCCGGCTGATCACCTCGTCAGTCCGGCGCAACAGCCCGCAGTCCCTCGATTCCAAGATTCACCACAACAACTTGCTCAACAACATCCTGGCCAAGATCGAGGCGAACCACGCCGGTGCCGACGACGCCGTCATGCTGGACGCGCAGGGCTTCGTGTCCGAGACGAACGCCACGAACATATTCCTCGTGCGTGCAGACGAGCTCTTCACGCCGCACGCGGACAGTTGCCTGCCCGGCATTACGCGCGCCAGCGTGATCAAGATGGCGCGAAGCAACGGCATCGAAGTGGTCGAGAAGAACCTCTCGACCAGTGAGTTCTATACATCGGACGAGACTTTCGTCACCGGTACGATGGGCGGACTGACCCCCGTGCTCGAAATTGACGGTAGGCAGATCGGCGACGGGGCGAGGGGACCGCTGACTCGGAAGCTGCAAGATCTATTCGCCGACTGGGCGTTCGAGACTGGCGAGCCGATCGTGTAGCCGGATAGACAGACGCTCTGCTGCCGCCTCTTCCGTCAGCACTGAAACTGGACTAGAATAGAAAGAATGCTATTGATGCTAGGAGCCGGAATGGTGAAACCGCAGCGTTGCGAAGCGATCTGAGATCCCAGCCCGCGAAGCATAGCCATGATGCGCAAAGAGGTGTTACAGTTCTTGCTCGTCCCCGACGAAAGCGCCGGCCGCCGGGTCCGGCGCGCGATCGCCCGGGCCGGCGGGCGGTCGGGAGTCATCATCGGGACCTGGCAGGAACTCGTCCACCGCGCCCAGGAAGCGTATTTCCGGCCGCCGATCGCCGACTGGGACAACAGTGCCCTCGAGGCTGCCCTGGCATCGGCAGAAAACTCGTTCTGGACCGAGAGCTATGCTGTCGCGCCTGACGAGACCGCCGACGCCGTCAAGAACGCGCTGGTGGACCTAGTCTCTGCCACGGACCCCCAAGGTGGGCCGTGGTCGGCGGACCTGGACAGACTTTCCGGCTGGCCGCGCCGACTGGTCGCGGACCTGTTGCATCTATCAGCATCGATTGAAGAGCGGCTCCCGGGCGATCTCGCGGCGATTCGGGATTTGCTGGGTGCAGATTCGGGCTGCGTCTCTCAGCCGATCCGGGTGGTCCGCCTCGACGGCATCCCGCAAACCACTCGCTGGCAGGACGCCCTGATCACCAAGCTGAACCGCGAGGCCGAACGCGTCGGGGGACGGTGCGACGGGAACCTCCAAGTCACGCTCGAACGGCTGCTCGAACCAGTCCCGCAGGCGGATTCCGAATCCGCGCTGGGCAAACTGCAATCCAAGCTCTTCGAAGCGGACGAAGGCGCTACGCGACCCGACCGGTCGGTGCAATGGGTGGGCGTCCGCGACTACCAGCAAGAAACCGAGGTCGCGGCCGGCATGGTCCAAACGCTCCTGGAAGAGCATCCAAACCTTCGGCCCGCGCAGGTCGGGCTATTGGTCCCGGAGGACTTCCCCTACTTTGTCGCTGTCGAGGATGCCTTCCGCCTAGCCGGGCTGGCCGTATCGGGCTTGCCGGGCGAGCGCTGGCGTCGGGATCTCGGGCCGGAGGCCGTGTATCACTTTCTGTTCTGCCGGCAGAGACCGGCTCCGCGCATGGCCCTTTCGGTCTGCCTGTCGTCCGTCCTGATGCCTTGGAGCGCGGAGGAAGGCGCCGTGATGGCCCAAGCCGTGATGGACGGCGATTACCGCCTGCGCCCTCCATTTCAGGCGAGCAGCGAAGCCAAGGCCATGCTCGCGCTGTTTCGCGAAGGCGACTCGGAACCGGCCACGCTTGCCCGGGCCGTCCAGACATTCGCCGCCTTGCTGAACGGTGGCGAGGCTTTCGCAGCCCATCAAGCTCGCGCGAGAGACGCCGCGCAGCGAGTTCTCGACCAGCTGGAAGGTTCCAGCGAGATCGATTGGAGCGATTTGCGTCGCGCCGTGAAACCGCGTCTGATCATGGGCGGAGAGTCCCCCTCCTACAACGTCGAAGGCGTGAGCGTGTGGCGCGAGCAGCAGGAGCCTTGGCGGTCGGTGCGGCATTTGTTCGTACTGGGTTTCGCGCAAGGTCGGTACCCACGTCGCATGCGGTCCGCACCCGTCTTCTCAGAGCGCAGCATCCGGTCGGTCAGGGAGGGGTGCGGCATGGCGATCGAGTCGCCAAGCGACGCGCAGCAGCGTGCTCGGCTGCTCTTCCGGCGGCAACTACGAGCTGTCTCGGATTCGGCGACCTTCCTGGTACCGCGCCGGCTGCAGGACGGGGGATCCCAGTCGCCGTCCGAAAGCCTGGTGTTCATGCAGCGGCTTGTGAGGCGCTCGGAGGAAGGTCGGAGCCTGATTGCCGAAGCCGACCTGAGAGAGGATCTGGACCGCATCCGGTATCTCGCATTGTCCGCAGACCGCTCTCCCCGTCCCCCCAGGGACTACCGATGCGGCGACCTGCACCTGGAGCGCAACCTCCTCGAGATCAACACCGACGCGGAAGGCAATGTCCGGCCGGAGTCGCCAACCGGCTTGGAAATGCCGATGGTTTCGCCGCTGGGTTGGTTGATCCGCCGGCTCGGGGCCGAGCCACTGCTGTGGTCTCCCGAGTCGGCAGATCCCCGGGTGATCGGCAACCTGGCTCACAAAGTCTTCGAAGATCTATTCCCCCGGGCACCAGAACTGCCCACGCAGGACCAGGTTGCTTCGCGCGCGCGCGCCTTGCTTGATGGAGCAATTCAGCAGCAGGCGCCGTTCCTGCGCCACCCGCAGTGGCAGTTCGAGCGGCACCACATCGCCGAGCAGGCAGTGCGAGCGGCCCAGACTTGGCGGCAGGTACTGGAGCAACTCGGGGCGGAGATTCTCGGAAGCGAGCAATGGCTCCAAGGGTATTGGTCAGGGATCGGTATCCATGGGAAGGCCGATCTGATCCTCGGTCTCAAGGGCAACAGGCTGCTCATCGTGGACTACAAATGGACGGGCTCCGAGGGCCGGCGCAACCAGATGGAACTGGGGTTCGACAGCCAAGCCAGCCTCTATCGCGAGATGGCGGAGACCGGCGGGCCGAAACGGCGCAAGCCGGGCCGGGAGAGTGAGGGCGAGGAGGCGAACCTCGCCGACAGGATCGCCGCAGCAGAGGGGATCGGAATCGTGTACTTCACGATGCGGGACCGCACCTGCCTGTCCGATGCCGCCCTCACGGAATCGGCTTCGATCCCCGGTTGGGTTGCCTTGGACAACGACATCGCCGCCAACGCATCGGCGATCATCCGCGCGCGCCTGAAGGAGCTGCGGCGGGGCGTGGTGGGCCTGAACTTCAAGAACGACCGAACGTATATCGACAAGAAGGCTGGGATCAAGGCATACGCAATGGATCTCAGCCCCCTGATCGACCTGTTCGCCTTGCCGGAGCCGTATAAGGATTTCGATCCCTGGGCCGCGATCATCGAGCAAGACCAATCAAGGAGGCTCGGATGAACAGCCTCCCCGCACTGCGCGTGGTTCCCGCCGGAGCCGGCTCCGGGAAGACCTACACCATCCAGAAGGTCCTGGGCGAATGGATCCTGGCAGGCAAGGTCTCTCCAGAGCGAATCGTTGCCGTGACATACACAGAGGCGGCGGCCGCGGAATTGCGCGCGAGGATCAGCGCCGAGCTCCTCGACGCGGGTCGGGTCGAAGATGCCCTGCGGCTGTCGCAAGCGTACATCTCCACCATCCATGGATTCGGCTTGCGCATCTTGACGGAATTCGCGTTTGGCGCTGGCCTGTCACCACGCCCGCGCCTGCTCAGTGACGACGAGCAGAATGCCCTGATTCGCCAGTCGCTTGCGCGCACGGACTCGGCAAACGCGATTGTCGCCGACCTGGCCGCATACGGCTACCACTACGACCACCACAGGAAGATGAAGCCCGAAGATCTCTTCCGAGAGCGGTGTCTCGAGGTTGTGCAACTGTGGCGGACAACCGGGTTGCAATCCCCGGCCGACGGGGAAGGGCTGGCTAGAGACGCGGCGCGCCGACTCGTCGACCGCTATGGCCCAACCCGAGACGCCGCCCCGCTTCGCCAGGCGCTGAGGAACTGCATTGCCGGCTTGCTGAAGAAGTATCCCGCGAGCATCCATCAGCAGTTCGGCACGACCCGGGCCGCTCGGAACGACCTCATCCGGGACCACCGGAACTTTGCCACGGCATTGTCAGGGCCGGATCTCGAGACAGACTGGAAGCTTTGGCAGGAATTGCGCGAAGTGAGAGTCTCGAACATGCGGACAAGACTGCCTGATGAATACGACCTGCTGGCGGGCAAAGTGCGAATCGCAGCGGAGGGACTGCTGGACCACCCCGGGCCGTTGGAGGATGCACGCAAGCACTTAGCTGCCCTGCTATCCATGGGGCAGCACGCGGTCGGATCGTACCAGGAGGCCAAGGCCAGGGCGGGCCTTGTTGACTACTCCGACATGATCGCGACAGCGGAACGGCTGCTGCGCAAGCGTCCCGATATCCTCGAGAGGTTCACGGAACAAGTCGACTGCCTGGTCGTTGACGAGTTTCAGGACACGAACCCCCTGCAGTTCTCCTTGCTCTGGCAGCTCAGGGAAGCCGGCATTCCCACGCTGGTCGTCGGCGACCTGAAGCAGGCGATTATGGGCTTCCAGGGAGCTGACCCGCGGCTCTTCGCAGCACTGGAACGAAATCACCCTGACCAATCCCAGCCGCTACGGCGGAACTGGCGTTCACAGGCCCGCCTGATGGATATCGTCAACGCCGTCGGGCCCGTGCTGTTCGGCGACGAATACCGCCCACTGGAACCGCAACGCAGGGATAGCCCCTGTGACCCCTTGGAGCTCGTGACATTCGAAAAGACCGCGAGATCCCAAGGACACAAGGTAAGAGCGGGTTTCGTCGCACTTCGTTTGAAGGAACATCTCGACGGCAAGACGAGAATTGTCGACCGCGACACCGGCCTGGAGCGCAGCCTCCGGGGCAGCGATATCGCGGTCCTGTGCCGCACGCATTCGGTGCTAGCCGCCTGCGCAGGAGCGCTGACGGAGTGCGGCCTGCGTGTGAACTACCAAGCTGAAGGCTGGCTGTCCTCAAGGGCCGTCCAGATCGCTTGGAACGCGCTGGCCTACCTGGCCAATCCGGCAGACCGGCACGCCGCGCTGTACCTCGCGGTCACCGAACTGGGAACGCTCAGCCTCGAGCAGGGCATGCGACAGCTGATGGACGATGGGCGCGTCGAGGATCCGTTGCTCCGCAAGCTCGACACCCTGTCTGACGGCGTCGCCGACCGGACTGTGTACGCGCTGGTTGCCGACACGCTCGCGGCTGTGGGTCTCTTCAACGAGGTCGCGCGCTGGCCTGATAGTGACCAAGCCCGGGCAAACCTGCTGCGCCTGCTCGGGGAAGCGGGCGCGTTCATGGACTCGAACCGTGAAGCCCTAGCGCTCAGCGGCTATCACGGCACGGGGGTCCAGACGTTCCTGGCGTGGCTGAGCGCCAGGGCCGAAGAGAATGACGAACAGCCGCCGGCACGGGTCATCGACGAGGACGCCATCGTGCTGACCACATGGCACAGCGCCAAGGGCCTCGAATGGCCGGTTGTCGCCGTCTGCGGCCTGGACCAACCGATTCGAGTGCGCTTGCCAGACCTCGGCCTGAGCTACGAATCGTTTGACGACCTCGCGGCAATCCTGGACAGCGTGCGAATCGAGCACTGGCCGAAGTACACCGCACCAGAACAGAATTTCGAGGCGGAGTACCTCCAGGAACGCGCGAATCTCGTGGATTACCGTCGGTTGATGTACGTCGCGCTCACGCGCGCCCGTGACAAGCTGATCCTGGAGTGGCCGGAGTATATAGCGGACCGCAAGCCCAACCCGCGAACCGGGCAAGCGACGCCCAACGTCTGGTCGATCCTCTCCGAGCGCTGCTCGGTGGACAAGGAGGCAAGCGAATTCGATGTGGACGGCCAGCGGTTTCCGTGCACGGTCATCGAGGGTGATCTCAAACTGCCAGATGAATTTCATGCCGAGGAAGCTGCCCAGTCGCCGGAACTGTCGGCTATCGGAAGACGCGCGATCGCGCGAAGGGGCGCGCCGGTCAAGTTGACACCGGACAGCGTCGCGCCGTCGATGCTGGCGGGCGAGCCGGACAGCCTCTCTGACAGCCCAGTCCTGCGAACCGAGCGATACAGCGAGGGCGTGGATGCGCAGGTCGGACTGTCCGGCAAGGATCTAGGCACCTACCTGCACCGATGCTTCGAAGTCCTGGGTGCACGGCCGGAGCTGGTCGCACAGTTAGCGGCGCTCACGGGCGTGGAAGCGCCAGCGGGCGAGGCGGAGCGGATCGCAGCCGCGGTGGCGGGCTTCGAGGCATGGCTTGGCAACGCTCTCGGGGTCGAGTCCGTGCAGCGCGAGTGGCCCCTGCTGTTTATCGATCCCGCCGGCTCCGTAGTGTCGGGCACAGCGGACCTGATCGTGCGCACCAAGAAGGGCGCCTGGGTGCTCGACCACAAGTCCGACCGGGTGGAGAGCACCTTGGAGGCGTTCCGCGAGTACCAAGCACAGCTGGAGGCCTACCGGAACGCGTTGGTTTCGGAAGGAGAAACGGTCCTCGGGGTCGGGATCAACTGGATCCGTCGAGGAGAGGTGACGTGGAGCCTGGCCTTGAGGGAAGACGGATAGCTTTGCCAGGCCCTGGCCCGCCCGCCCCTATAGAACAGGCTCGAATCTGGCCAGCAGCGACTCGAGTTCCGTGACTTCCTCGGGGCGGATCTCGGGCAGCGGTGGCCGGACGGGCCCGGCGGGCTTGCCTAGGATTTCCATCGCTTTCTTCATCACGCTGACCTCGTATCCCTTCCTGCGCGCCCGCATGGCGTAGAGCGGCAGCACGTAGTTCCGCATCAAGCGCCCCAGGCTCGGATTGTCCAGCATCGAGGCACGCTCGTGCAGTTGGAGCGAGAGCCGGGGCGCGATCGTGGCAATGCTGGACGTGTAGGTCCGGATACCGATGGAGTAGTACCCGGGGACCATGTCGTCGCCGATGCCGCCGATCCAGTGCAACCGGTTGCCGCAACGCTCCATGATGCGCTGGTATCCGCGGATATCCCCCTGCCCTTCCTTGAAAGCGATGAGGTTCGGAATTTCTTGCGTCATGCGGAAGACCTGGGAGGGAGTCAGATTGACCGTGTCCCGCGAGTACACAAAGAGCCCTAGGTCGACGGCTTCGCCGATGCCTTTGTAGTAGCGCAACAAGCCCTCGAAATCCGCATTCGGATAGTACGGGGGAAACATCAGGATGCCATCCGCGCCTGCCGTCTGCGCCTGCTTGGCCAGCTCGACAGACAAGCCGCCGCCAAAGCCCACCCCTGCGAGTACCGCGGTCTTCTCGCCAGCTTCCGCCACCGTCGCCTCGACCAGCTGGCGATGCTCGTCGGGCGTTAGCGAATACAGCTCGCCGGTGCCCCCCGCGGCCACGACCGCGCACAAGGGGAACTTCACCATCTCGGCAACATTGGTGCGGTAGCCGTCTATGTCAAGCGAATAATCGGACTTGAAATTCGTGACTGGGAACGCAATCACGCCTTCTAGGCGACTGCGAAGTTCAGACGGCGTCATGGGCACTATTGTCGCATCGGAGGCCGCCCCCACTTGGGCAGGCCGCCGCGAGCGCTACGCGCTTACGATTTCGGCGATGTCGATCAAGTAAAGCTGCCGGCCATCCCCGCCGTGCGGTGAATCGATCACGACCTTGGTGCCGTCCGGGCTGAACCGGGGATGGGTGTCGCAACGCCACTCGCCCTTGTACTCGGGAGGCGAGGGGAAATGGCCTAGCGGCACGCGGCGCCCCGTACTGACTTCGTAGAGATACGGATGCTGAAGTCGGTCGGCATCCGGGTAAGTGTCATTCAGGATCCATTGGTTCCCCGGAAGGTAAGTGCAGTGTCCGTTGAGGGACATAACGTCAGGCGCCACGACTTCAGCTGCGTCTGTCTGGTCGCGGAAGAGGTAGAACTTCTCGCCGTAAGAGGGATGGCGCGCCCAGGCGAGCACATGGTCCGGGTCGCGCCAAATGAAATGGGAAGTACGGCCGTACGGATCAAGCACGTGCGGCTCGGATCCGTCGCTGCCGATCGTGAACATCCGGGTCCCGAACCCGCGTCCCGAGCCCGGCGGGTACCGCCAGCGATGGAGGAAGATGAGCCGCTTGCCGTCGGGCGACACGAGCAAGTGATTGAAGTAATGCTTCAGGCCTTCGGTGTCGGTATGCGGATTGGGGATCGAGGCCGCTTGGGAGACGGAGAACAGCAGTTCTCGGGTGCCAGTCAATAGGTCGATTTTCCAGATGCCCTCATCGTCCGGAGCCAATGCCTCCGCGTTGGGATCGGGGATACCAACGTAGCCGTACCCGGTACGGGTGTCGTTCAACCGCCGGAAATCAGTGGACACGGCCCATGCCCCGTCGGGGCTCAGCGCGTACACGGCGAAAGGGATCGTCCGTGAATTGCCGGTCTCGACATCGAGAACGCGGCTGACATACCCGCCCTCCTCCCGGTCGTTCCAGATCACCTCCGAGCGCGATCCTGGAATCCACTGCAGCATGCAGCCTTGCTGCCAGCCCCATGCCGTGCTGCTGTCCAGTTCCGTCCAGCGATCCCCGTCTTGCAGATCCACCATGCCGATCCGGATCTCGTCGTCGGGCTGCGGCGAGCGGTGCTCGAACCCGACCTCCATGCCAAGGACCCGCCGGTTCGCCGGATCGAATTCGAGCTTGTCGTAATAGCCGAACCAGTGATGCTTGGGCCCCCCGGTGATGGCACGGACCAGCGGGAGCTCCGTTTCGGGCCCGCGCGTGCAGGACCCGAGGAGGCCACCGCCGCATGTGGCGAGAAAAGCGCGGCGACTGGTTCCGCTCATCCCGTCGAATCTATCACGCCTGCGACCGAGCACCGCCTCCGAAGGAGAACTCCCGGCACCTCTTTTGCTACGTTGGGTCGGTGAAATCCCTTCTGCCAGCGATCATTGCCGGGATTCTGGCATGGAGTGCCTGCTCTCCCGGGCCAGGACCAACGGACCAATCGGCGCCAGCGGAGACACCCAGGCAATCGTTTCGCGACGCGGATGGCCGCACCTTGGCCTTGATGGCGGGTCAGACGCTGTACATGAGCGCGGTTTCGTCGGAAAACACTCAGGCCCCGGTAGCGGATCAAACCAGCTCAGCCATGGACAGGCTGGGCGAGATCCTCGGAATGGCGGGCCTGGACTACAGCCACGTAGTGAGCTGCCATGTCCACCTAGCGGATATGGATGACTACGCGGACATGAACTCGGTATACGGAAGCTACTTCGCTGCAGGCGGCTACCCCGCGAGGACGACACTCGAAGTGCCGGGACTGCCACAAGGCGCGGGAGTCCTGCTGATGTGCGTAGCGTATGCGGATGCGTCCGGGATCGAGGTCATCAGGCCCTCGGAAGACAGGATTCCGGCCGCGATGGGACCGTATTCTCCGGCGGTGAGAGCCGGCAGTACGGTGTACCTGTCAGGCCAAGGCGGTCGCGATCCGGCAACCGGCGAGCTTCCCGAGAGCGCCCACGGCCAGGCAGAGCGGACATTGACGACGATTGGCGTCATTCTGGACGCTGCCGGACTGGATTTCGACAACGTCGTGCTCGCAGGCACCTACTTGCCCCCATCCACGGAGCAAGCCGGGATCGACAGCGCGCTCGAAGGCGTGTTCAGCCCGGGCGGCGCACCGAGCCGGGCGAACGTGATCCTCTCGCGGCTCCCAGGCGACATTGCCGTCGAGATCACTGTCGTCGCGGTTGACGACGCCTATGTCACCCGGCTGTTCATGCATGACCAGCCACCGACGGCGTCGTCAAGCCCGGCATCGCTCAGCGGCGGCGTGGTGTACATTTCGGCAATGCCGGGAAGCGGAGCGACGTTCCGCGAGCAGTTCGCGGGCGCGCTGCGGCTGCATGAATCGGCACTCGATCTCGCCCTCATGCACCTGCCGGACGTGGTCCGCATCACCGCGTACCTCAGCGACCTGGAAGACCTCGGAGAACTCCACAGCCTCGTTTCGGAGACATTCACGGAATCGGAACCCGCCCTCACAGCCATCCAGGCTCGCAACCCCGACGGGGTGGCGGTTGTTCTCGAAACAATCGCCGTCCAGTAACGCCGCATCATTCCGTGACTCGCCGGAGAACCGGCTGGATACGATAGGTGGTTTCATGCACCCCCGCACACGCAAGGAAGACCTCCTGGCCGATCCGACGAAACCGTTCCAGATCGCGAGCTCCAACTCAGCGACTGCGCTGTTGGAGAAGATGGCCGCCACCGCTTTCCAAGGCCGCCAGCTGGGCCAGGCGTTCGAGGTCTGGAAGGCGATGCTGGCCGACCCTGAATGCACCATCCTGATGGGTCTGTCAGGGGCGATGGTGCCCGGCGGAATGCGTCGCGTCGTGCGCTTCATGATCGAGAACCGCCTGATCGATATCCTCACCTCGACCGGCGCGAACTTCTTTCACGACATCCACGAGACCAAGGGGTTCCATCACTACCAGGGCTCGGCGGACATGGATGACGAGGCACTCGGCGAGGTAATGGTCGACCGGATGTACGACGTGCTTGCCGACGAAGTGAGGTTCCGCGAGCACGACCTCTGGATCGGTAGCTTCGCGTCCCGCCTCGACCAGGCCAGGCCCTACACTACCCGGGAGTTTCTTTACCGGCTGGGACTGGAAGTCGGGCGGGACTGTTCCGAGGATGGAATCGTCACGGCAGCGGCCAAGTGTGGGGTACCGCTGTTCTGCCCAGCCATCGGAGACAGTTCAATTGGCATCGGAGTCGCCGAGAGCCGGCATCGCGGAGAGAACCGGCTGATGTTCGACATGATGGCTGACGTGCTCGAAATCACCAATGCCGTGGCCGACTCGAAGGCGACCGGCGTGATTTACTTCGGCGGCGGCACCCCGAAGAACTACACCCAGCAGTCCGAGGTTGTCGCGATCTTGATGAATCGCGGCAAGGAAGGCCATCGCTACGGCGTTCAGGTCGTGACCGACGCACCCCATTGGGGCGGGCTGTCGGGCTGCACCCTGGCTGAGTCGCAGAGCTGGGGCAAGATCGCCAAGGGAGCCAGAATGGTGGATTGCCATTGCGACTCGACGATCGCAATGCCTTTGCTGGTCTCCGCGCTCGCCGAGCAAAAGAAGCTGCTGGCGAATCGCCGCACGCCGTCGTTCGACATGGGACGGGTCTTGAAGATCAGCCTGCCTTAGCCGGCCGGCCCAGGTCCTACCGCAGGCGGCTCAGGTATTCGACAAGGTCAACGAGATCGTCCGCGCTCATCTGCTCCTGCAGGTCGTCGGGCATCGCCGAGACCGCCGACTCGCGGCGCTCGACGATCCGGTCCTTCGGAAAATCCGCAACCACTCCGCCCTCCATCCGGAGGGTCACCGAATCGCCGCTCTCGTCGATCACGAACCCCGACACTTCCTGCGAGTCCGCGAGCATGCAGTGGACCAGCTGGAAGTCAGGCGAGACACCGCCGCTAGGGTCGAGCACCGCTTCGTAGAGCCCCGCCTTGGACAGCTTGTCGCCGATCTTCGACAACTCGGGCCCGAAATTCGTGCCGCGCCCGTTGACGACATGGCAGTCGCTGCAGGTGGCGCTCTCGAACACTCCGGCACCCTTTTCAGGGCTGCCCACCAGGACGAGCAGGTCCGTCATCTGCGGTAGCGGCTCGCCACCCCTCAGGGGCGGGACCGGGAACAGCTCGGCCGCCGCCGCCCGCAAACGCACGTTCATGGACCTTGTAATCGCGGTACCGGCCACCTCCGCGAACTCGGCTGGAAACCCGCCGCGACGCCTCATGTCGACCAGTGCCTGCGCGCCCTGGCTGAAGCCGGCCATCGAGCGCACCGCTCGCTCGCGCACGGGCGACGGCAGATCGGGACCGAGCACGATACTCTCGAGCAATGGCACGACGCTCGCCGCGCGCGTATTGGCGACCGCCTCCACCGTTGCAACCGCGAGAACGGGTTCCGACCGGATGAACGCGAGGATCGAGTCGTCGGCGCCGGCATCCAGAAGCGTGCGGGCGGCGGCAATGCCAACGGGGTTGTCCTTGTTCCCCGCCGCCACCTCCAGCAATTCCGGATAGCGATCCGTGAGTTCGTATCTCTGGACGAGCCGAGCGAACTGTTCCGTTCCAGGACCGCGATCCAGTAGCTTGCCAATCGAGATCCGTGCGCGCGGGTTCGACGCGAGGTCAAGGGCCGGCAAGCGCAACAAGGCTTCCGACGCGATGAAGAACGGATGCGGCTCGCCGGCTGCGGAACCTCCGAAGGCGAGCTGCCGCAAGTTGCGGGCCTTCGCATCGCTTGCGGGTTGGAAGTCAAACGCGCGCAAGTAGCGGGCGGCGCCGTCCTCGCGGCCCTCGGAACTGCTCAGGATTCTGGCTAGGAAGCCAGGCGTGGCGCTCGCCCGCGATCGCCACAGGATGTCCCGCCCACCCGGCGAGTTCCAATTCGTGCCAACGACTTCCAGCCAGGCGCCAAGGCAGGAATCCCAGTTGCCGTCGGCGCCAATGCCGAGCGCCTCGAGCGACCAGCGGTCGCCGGCAACATGCCGCGATGCGAGCTGGGCCCAAAGCTCGGCGGCGCGGGGGGAATTGACAGTGCGCAGGGCGATCGCGCACTCGCGCCGGACGTGGGGGGATGCATCGGACAAGAGCCCTTCGATCAGCGGGACCAGGTCCATTCCGCCGCGCCGGGCCGCTCGCAGGGCGACAAGCCGAATGTCCTCTTCGGCATCGTCAAGCCCCTGGAGCACGTAGGCGGGCCCGCGACCTTCGATGCGGGCCAGGAGCCAGAGCGCTCGCGCGCGGTGCCGTACTTCCGGGCCATCCGCAAACAGGGCCGCAAGCGGTCCCTCCGCGGCCTGGCCAGCACGGTCGAGCGCCTGCCACGCAAGGTATCGCACGCCGTAGCTGGGGTTTCTGAGCCCCTCAACCGCCCCTTCGACCGTTTCGAAATCATGTTCCGAAATACGATATCGGTGCCCGGCAGGCGCGATCCGGAAAATGCGGCCGTGCTCGGTATCCTCCTGGCGGTTCCAGCCGATGACGGGATCGTACCAGTCACTCACGAAGATCGAGCCGTCCGGGGCAACCGCTACGTCCACCGGCCGCACCCACTTGTCGCGTTCGCCCTTGAGGATATCCACCATCCGCGCGGAATACCCGGCACCAGCCTTCTCGGCGAGGACTCCGCGCAGCACGCCGGGACCAGCGTCAGCCGCCAGAATCTGGTCCCAGAACACGCTGGGCAGCAGTCGGCCCTCGTACGAGGTGACGCCAGTCGGCGAGCCCGCTCCCGTGACCAGCAGGTTCGGCACGACTCCCGGGTCGTTTTGGTGCCAGTGGCGCTGCGGCACATCCTCGTGCCGCCCGGTACGCGCTGCCGGGTTCCTGGCGCCCGTCAGTTCGTCCCGGTAGCCGTAGTTACCGCCCTCAAGCACGTAGTTCAGGCGGCAGGCGTAGCTGCCATCGTCGTCGTTGTCGGATTGCCACACCCCACCGAGCGAATCCACCGCCACCTCGTAGTTGTTGCGAAAGTTGTTCCCGAGCACCTCCATCCCGGTGCCGTCCAGGTTGCAACGGAATACCATGCCTCCCTGATACGGGCTCGACAGCCTCTCGAGACCCGCTGCGAATTCGGGTCGATCCGCCTCCTGGTTGTCGCGCAAGGCCTGGACGAAGTTCCTGTCCAGAATCGGGTTCCCGGACTTGCCGATCACGAGCCGGCCATCCTTGTCATGGACATAGCGGCCCGCATTGCCCATGTTCCAGTAGAGGCGCCCGTCCGGGCCGAAGGAGAGCGAGTGCGTCGAGTGGTCATTCTGGGGAGCACCGGAATTGACGAACAGGTACTCCTTCGTGTCGGGAACATCGTCGCCGTCCTGGTCGGTGAACACGATGACATTCGGAGCGGCGGTGACAATCACTTGGTTGCCCAGCACCGCGATTCCCAAGGCGGCGTCAACGTCGTGCCCTTGGTAGTAGACCTTGGAAACGTCAGCGGCGCCGTCCCCGTCGGTGTCTTCGAGAATCAAGATGCGGTCGCCTTCCGGCCGCTCGTTATTGCGCCAGTGCTCGCGATAGTTCACCACGTCACAGGCCCAGACGCGCCCGCGGTGGTCGACATCGATGTTGGTCGGGTTGGAGAGAACGGGCTCCGAAGCGAACAGCGTGGCCTCAAGCCCGTCGTAGAGATCGAGGTTCGCCACGGCGCGCCCCGCCCCGGAGTCGCCGGACGAGCAGCTGGCAGCTGCAACGGCCGCAAGGGTCGCGAGGCAGCCGCGGAACCGGCCGCCGGGAGGAGCGATCAACGGGAATCGCGATCTCGTCGGTGGCATGCGTTCAGTTCGTCCCAGTCTGCCCGAGAGCGGGATTCGCTCCTGCCAGAGCGTATCAGACAGGGCCCGGGACAGAGCTCAGCCGGACGCTGGCTCAGGTTGGGGTCTCTCGGTCAGCCGGGCCGCGATCTTCGCAATCACAGCTTCGGCCCGCTCCTGGATTTCGCTTGGCAACTGGTCCTGGATCGGATGCGGCACGTAGACCGCATCGAAGTCCGAGCGTCCAAGCGCGGACGCCTGGGCACGAGCGGCGGACCGGAACACGTGCGTGGCGATTGGTACCGCCGGGATCCCAGAGTTTTCGATTCGTACCGAGTCGTGCAAACTGCACGTCGTGCAGGAGCCTCAATCGGCAAGCGCCTCGATCACAGCGTGCGGCTGGGCCTTGCGGATGTCAGCCAGGACCGCCTCGGGAGCCGGCTTTGCAAACGTCGGTTTCCGAAACCGCAGGACTTCGGCAACCCCGTAGCGTTGCCGTAACAGCGCGTCCAGGCGGTCCAGGAAGATTGATCCGCCACCCTTGCTGATGTCGAGCAGGGCGACGCGCTTGTCCGCGAGGGTCTCAAGGCGCGGTGGAACAAAGGCTTCCGGCGGCAGTCGCTCGTCAAGGGGGTTCACAAGAAACGCGGGCACGAATCACCTCCGCGATCGAACCGAAAGCAGCACGGCCGATCGAGCTTTCTCCAGCTTGCATAGCGTAGCAGCGCGGATCGGCAGGGTGTCAATCCAACCCGAGGCACACCATCTGGCTTCCCTTGGGACCGGTTTGCCACGATCCCAGCACGGCTGAGAATTTCCCCGCGGGGCCGCCCGCGACCATGACGCGGATCGCCGAGGGGCTGCGGAACTTCCGATAGCATCGAACGCCCCGGATCACGCACTCCTCGTACCATTCCGCTTCGTGCGTTCCTTCGCCGCCGTCACCGTCGTACTCGCTGACGGGGACCCCCGTGTTTTCGTACAGGAACTCGACCACATCCTGCTTGCTGAAGCCTGAACGCTTGAGCGTGGCGGCGTGTTCGGGACCGATTACCACGAGCGCCTCGGGACGCTTGCAGACACGATAGCTCCATAGGTTTGCCAGCACCGGACAGATAGCGCGCAACAGCACTTGAGCCGTCCTCGCCTTGTGCTCGCTGACCGGGCGCGGCGGTTCCGCGCAGTAAAGGGTCGCGGCGTTACTCCCCGCCGGAATGCCGAAATCGGTGCATAGCGGCTCCCACGGGCTTGCCTCCTCGTTCTCGCCAATCACGAAGCTGAAGCGCCCTGGATTGCCCATCGTGGACATGTCGATGCGTCCAGGGGCGGCACCTCCGAGATTCCGCAGGACCAACTGCAGCGCCCGGCCAATGGTCGAATTCGCACGGGCAGCATTCGAAAACACGTTGCTTCCGCAAGCGAAACCCAGCTCCTGCCGGACCGGGCCGTTAATCACTACCAGGGGTGCCGCGAAGTGCGTCGTGCCCTGCACGCCGTGAATATCGAGCCGCTCGTCGCACAACGCTCGCACGAGCGGCAGCAGGACCGGCATGTAATCGGGCCGGCATCCCGCCATGACGGCGTTGGCCGCGATCTTCTCCACGCTCGCCGCCGCATAGTTCGGCGGCACGTGGGCAATGATTTCGTCAGGAGGGAGAGCGACCGCCGCCAGCATCCGGTCGACCCGCTCCACGGTTGGCGGGACCACTGGCAGCGGATCGGCAAAATCGCGGTCGAAGCAGAACTCCTCGATGTCGCTTCCCGCCGGCACTTCGACGCGCGAGGCACGCTGGCCGCGTCGCGTATACAGTTCGACTTGCGACGCATCGCTGCCGGCAGCGTCCGGTTCCAGGTGCCGCGAAACGCAACCGGGCTGGAAGCTGGGAGTCCCGTCATCGGCCGCAAGCGGGGGCGGTTCGTCCACGCCTGCCAAGCGGGCGAGCGCCGCGGCTAGGCGGTTCAGGTCAGCCTTGTCGAACCCCTGGGAACTGTCCGCGATCACTCCCGAGCCATCCACGAGAAAAACCGCCGGAACGGCTTCAAGCTCGTAAGCTTGGCTAGCCGCGAGCCCCGCATCGAAACGCATCGTCATCTTGACGTCAATGGAGCGTGCCAAGTCCCGGGTGGGCGTGGCACCATCCTGCGACACGGCAACGATGGGTGCGCGTCCATCCAGTTCGCTCGCCAGGAAGTCCAGGGAACGCAGCGCGAGGTGGCATGCAGGACAGTCGGTCTTGAAGAAGGCGACCAAGGCAGGAGCGGGCACGGCTTCCCCGGGCAGTTCCGGCGCTTGCATCCCTTTACCGAGCACTCGGTGCCTCCATGCTGCGCGGCAGCCACCAGCCGGACCAGTTCCCTCGAACCGTCCCGGCCACGGACACCCGCAGTTGCGGCTCCATCCTACCGGAGGACCAGACCGGTGGCCGGTCCGCTGCATTCGATCGCTTCAAGACAGCCTTTCCGGCGATGGTACACTACGGGGTTCAGCGAGGCGAACACCAGCAACCCTTCCCGCCCTCGATGAAGTTCGGCGTCGTCATATTTCCCGGCTCGAACTGCGATCACGACGCCTTGTACGCGTTGTCTCGCAATCTAGGCCAGTCTACGTCTGAGATTTGGCATGAGTCCGAGGACCTTGGCGACGTAGACGCGGTCTTCCTGCCCGGAGGATTCTCTTACGGGGACTACTTGCGCTGCGGTGCGATCGCCAGGTTCTCCCCGGTGATCCGGTCGGTCCGCAAGTTCGCACGGGCCGGAGGGCTTGTGCTGGGTGTCTGCAACGGTTTCCAGATCCTGGTCGAAGCCGGCTTGCTTCCCGGCGTGCTGATGCGCAACCAAGGGCTGCGATTCGTCTGCCGCACGGTTGAACTCGTGCCCGGAACGAACGACTCCGCGTTCACGAGCGAGTGTCGGCCGGAGGAGGTGCTGAGAATTCCAGTGGCCCATGGCGAAGGCTGCTATTTCGCGGACGAAGCGACCCTCGACCGCCTGGAAGCGGAAGACCGGATCGCATTCCGCTACCACGGCCACAACCCCAATGGCTCACGGCGGGCGATCGCCGGCGTGCTGAGCGAAGGCCGCAATGTCCTTGGCATGATGCCCCATCCCGAGCGAGCGTGCGACGCCGCCGTGGGTTCAACCGACGGCATCGCTGTGTTCCGGTCGATCATCGCTGCCACGGAGGGCGTGAATGCAGGCCATGCAGGCTGAGGTCAACGAACAGATCGCGGCCGATCACGGCTTGAGCTCCGAGGAGTACCGGCGCGTGACCGAGTGGCTTGGCAGGGTGCCGACTCTCACCGAACTGGGCATCATCGGGGTGATGTGGAGCGAGCACTGCTCATACAAGAGTTCGCGGCTGCACCTGAAGAAACTGCCGACGAGCGGCGAGCACATTCTGGTTGGCCCGGGCGAGAACGCCGGGATCGTCGACATCGGCGGCGGCTGGGCCGCGGCCTTCAAGATCGAGTCCCACAACCATCCCAGCTACATCGAGCCCTTCCAGGGTGCCGCGACTGGCGTCGGCGGGATTCTGAGGGACATATTTACGATGGGGGCGCGCCCGATCGCGTGCCTAGACGCGCTTCGCTTCGGCCCCCTGGAGGATCCCGAACACGGCACCGCGAACCGCCGGATCGCGCGCGGCGTGGTCGAGGGCATCGCCCATTACGGCAACTGCATCGGCGTGCCCACGATCGGCGGGGAATGCGCTTTCGCCCCGTGCTTCACGGCGAATCCGCTGGTCAATGTGTTCGCGCTCGGCATTTTCCGGCAGGACTCCATCTTCCTGGGCTCCGCCAAGGGAGTCGGCAATCCCGTGATTTACGTGGGGGCCAAGACCGGGCGTGACGGGATTCAAGGTGCCTCGATGGCATCCGCCGAATTCGACGAGCACTCCGAATCCAAGCGTCCGAACGTGCAGGTCGGCGATCCCTTCCTGGAAAAGCTGCTGCTGGAAGCCTGCCTCGAGGCAATGCAAACCGGGGCGATCCTCGGAATCCAGGACATGGGCGCGGCAGGGCTCACGTGCTCGACGGCCGAAATGGGCGGCCGCGGCGGCGTCGGCATCGAGATTGAACTGAACCGCGTTCCGCAACGCGAGGATGGCATGACACCCTACGAAATCATGCTTTCCGAGTCGCAGGAGCGGATGCTGCTGGTCGCCGAGCGGGGCCGGGAAGGCGAAGTGCTCGAGGTCTTCCAGAAATGGGGGCTCGACGCCGTCGAGATCGGGAGTGTCACCGCAGACGGGCTGTTGCGCGTCAAGCACGGCGGAACGGTCGTGGCGGAGCTGGACAACGGGTTCCTGAGCGACGACGCCCCGCTATACGACAGGCCGCACACGGCGCCCTTCCGCTCGGCTCCGATGGAGGGTCCCGAACTCCGGGAAGCTTCCGGGGCTGAGCTGCTGACCGCCCTGGAGACCCTGCTCTCGTCGCCCGACCTCGGCTCCAAGCGCTGGATCTGGGAGCAGTACGACCACCAGGTGCGCACCAACACGACGGCGGGACCGGGCTCCGACGCGGCGGTCGTCCGGATCAAGGAAGCGGGGGTTTCGCTGGCCATGGCGCTGGACGGCAACTCCCGCTACTGCTCGCTCGACCCACGCCTCGGAACGCAGCTCATCGTCGCCGAATGTTGCCGCAATCTAGCCGCGGTCGGAGCGGTGCCCATCGCTGCAACCAACAACTTAAATTTTGGAAATCCCGAAAAACCTGAGATCATGGCACAGCTGGTGGAATCGATCGAAGGCATGGGAGAAGCTTGCCGGCATTTCGGAACACCGATCACCGGCGGGAACGTGAGCCTGTACAACGAGACGCTCGGAAAGGGCATCGACCCCTCCCCGGTGATGGGCATCGTAGGCATCCTCGACCATACCGAGGCTCCGGTCGGATCGTGCTTCGCGGCCGGTGGCCACCGGGTCATGCTGCTAGGAGGGTTGCTTCCAGGGAGCGGTGACCGGCTGGCGACACGGTTCGGCTCGACGCATTACGCTAAGAGTGTGCTCAGTACCACCTGGGGGTTGCCGCCGGCAATGGACCCGGAATACGAGTCGGCAGTGCAGGAAGCGACCCGCCGGATCATACGGCAGGGCATAGCCCGATCCGCTCACGACGTGAGCAACGGAGGGTTGGCCGTCGCGCTGGCAGAGTGCTGCTTCGGGACGCCCGCAGTCGGAGCCGCTATCTCGCTCAGCACGGACTTGCCGGCGCAGTGCGCGCTTTTCCACGAATCACCTTCGCGGATGCTGCTCTCAGTCGCGCCCGAACATGTCGAGACCGCGAAGCAGACCGCCGCGGAACTAGGGGTGGAGATTCTGGACCTGGGAGAAACGGGCGGAGACGCCCTGGCCGTTCGACTGAACGGGTCCGAGTGCTTCCAAGCCCCGCTTTCGCGTCTGCGCTCGAGCTGGGATACCGTGTTCGAGAGTCTGCTGGAGACGCAGTGAGCGGGCAAGCAAGACCGAGCGTTTCGCCGGTTATCGCTGACAAGGAAGATCGCTTCCACGAGGAATGTGCAGTCTTCGCAATCTTCGGGCACCCCGAAGCCGCAAACCTGACCTACCTCGGTCTCTACGCCTTGCAGCACCGGGGGCAGGAAAGCGCCGGAATCTGCTCCAGCGATGGAGAGACGGTCCACATCTGCAAGTCGATGGGCCTGGTGAGCGAGATCTTTGGAGAATCCGAACTTCGCGAGCTCAAGGGCCACATGGCTATCGGCCACACGCGCTATTCAACAGCCGGAGACGCCAGCGCGCTCAACGTACAACCGTTCTACGTGGAGTGCAACAAGGGCTCGCTGGCCGTGGCGCATAACGGAAACCTCACGAACGGCCACGCCCTGCGGCAGGAGATCGAAGCATCCGGCTCGATTTTCCAAGCCACCAGCGATACCGAGGTGATCCCGCACCTGATGGCGCGCTCAAGAGAGCCCGACCTCAGGCACGCCCTCCGCGAGTCCCTGCTCCGACTGGAGGGCGCATACTCGCTCGCCCTGCTTGGCCGGGACCGCATCATCGTGGCCCGCGACCAGCGCGGGTTCCGCCCTCTCGCCTACGGCAAGATGCAGCACAAGGGGCGCGACGTGCATGTGTTCGCATCGGAGACGTGCGCGTTCGATTTGATCGGTGCGACGTACGTCGGGGAAGTCGGGCCCGGCGAGATGATCATCGTGAGCGATGAGGGGGTCATCCGGCAGCAGTTCGCGCCGCCGCTGGCTCGATCGCAATGCGTTTTCGAACACGTGTACTTTTCCAGGCCAGACTCGATGGTGTTCGATCGGTCCGTGCAGGAATCGCGGGAGGCACTGGGACGCCGCCTTGCGCAAGAGAGCCCCGTGGATGCCGATTACGTCGTTCCCGTGCCAGACTCGGGCAACGCGGCCGCGATCGGTTTCTCGAACGAGTCGGGAATCCCCTTCAGCAACGGGCTGATCCGCAACCACTACGTCGGACGCACGTTTATCGAGCCGAAGCAGTCGATTCGGAACTTCGGCGTCAAGCTGAAGCTCAACCCGGTGCGGCACATCGTGGATGGCAAGCGGGTCGTGCTGGTCGACGACTCGCTGGTGCGGGGCACTACAAGCCGTAAGATCGTCGGCATCATGCGTGATGCCGGGGCACGCGAAGTGCATCTCCGCATCTCGTGCCCGCCGACAATCGCGTCGTGCTATTACGGCGTGGACACGCCTGATAGCAACGAACTCATCGCGAATCAAATGTCAGTCGAGGAGATTCGCGAGCACACGGGTGCGGACTCGCTAGCCTACCTGTCGCTGAAGGGGCTCAAGCACGCAGTGGCCGACATCAAGGGCGAGTACTGCTATTCCTGCTACACCGGGAGATACCCGACCAACATTGTCCAAATCGACCAGCTCGTCCGGGACTATCGCCTGAAGAACCAGGTCGGGGACCGGTTCGCGTGGCGATCAAGCCAAGCCAAATAGGCTTCGCCCGGAAGTGATTCGCAATCGCGCGGCTGGACGGGCTGTGTGCTCGGCGGTGTATACTGTTGCCGTTCGAAATCGGACAGCAGTCCAGACGAATCCGGAGCCGCAGTGAAACACCGCATCATCCTCTCTCTTGGCGCCATCGCCGGGTTGCTCGCCGGATCGGCGTCCGCAGCCGACCCCGACAAGCCATTATTCAACACCGTGAAGCAGAAGCTCGCCGAAGGCAAGCAGGTGGTCGGCGGCACGGTCAATACCTCCGACCCCGGGGTCTACTGCGCCATGGCGAATGCCGGATTCGACTTCCTGTGGATCGAGATGCAGCATAGCCCCCTGAACTACGACCAGGTCGCGAAGATGATCTGGGCTTGCCGCGGCGCTCCTGCCATTCCGTTCATCCGCGTGCCCACCCCAACCGAGGGGGATATCCAGAAAGCCACCGACATCGGCGCGCTGGGAATCATCGTCCCCATGGTCGACACCGTCAAGGAAGCGGAGGACGGCGTGACGTATGCGAAATTCCCGCCGCGCGGCAAGCGCAGCCAGGGCGGCGGCCAGTACAGAGCGCTCTGGGGCTCGGACTACCGGGCGGCGGCGAATGACAACATCATGGTCGTGGTGATGATCGAGCAACTGGAGGGGATCGAGATCGTCGACAAGATTGCCGCCGTCGACGGCGTCGACGTGGTGTTCGCCGCGAGCGGCGACATCGGGAGCTTCACCGGGTACGCGCGCGACGACCCGCGATACCTGGCATTGATCGAAAAAATCAAGGTCGAGACGCTGAAAGCGGGCAAGATCCTTGCCGGGCCGCTGTCCTGGCGAGACCGGGACGGCTTCATGTTCTTCCAGGGGCCCTCGGAGGGCAGCTTGATCCGCGACGGCGCGAGTGCCGCTCTCCAGCGATCTGCTGAGGCGATGGAAGATGTCGCCACGGGCGACGAATCAAAGTAACCTTGCGTATCCGGCACCGTGCCGGCGGCCGGCTGGCCGCAAGGGATAGAGGCTGCAACTGTTTCCAGCCGAATGCCTATGCCCTGGCGATCAGCAAGAACAAGTAGAGCAGGGGCAAGTAGAGCACCGACGCCCGCAGGAGTTCCTTCGCCTGCGGGGCGGATCGGCCCTTGGCAAGCTTGAAGCCAAAAGCCAGGTACCCCGCGCTGAGCAGAAACGCGGGAATCGCGTACCAAGGCGCCACCATGCCGAGCCAGGCTGGGGCCATGGACAGCGGGATGAGCGCCACGCCGGACATGACGATCTGCCGGATCGTCGACTCTCCCGACGGCTCGATGACCGGCAGCATCTGGATGCCCGCTCGGCCGTAGTCCTCCCGGTACATCCAGGCGATCGCGTAGAAGTGCGGGAATTGCCACAGGAACAGAATGCCGAACAGCACCCAGGCCTCCGGCCCGACCTCGTTGCGCAACGCGGCCCAGCCGAGCAACGGAGGGACCGCGCCAGGGAAAGCCCCGATCGCAGTGGACCACCACGTCCGGGTCTTCAGCGGGGTGTAGATGAAGTTGTAGGCAACGACCGTGCCAACCCCCAGGGCAAAGCTCAGCACGTTCACGCCGACCAATAGATAGGCCAGGCCCGCGACCGTGAGCCCTGTTGCAAAAGCCAAGGCAGAGCCCGACCGGACCCGCCCGGCGGGCAGCGGCCGTACCGCTGTGCGACGCATGCGGGCGTCTGTCTCGCGCTCCCACCACTGGTTCAACGCACCGGTGCCGGCCGCGAGAAGGGCCGTCGCGAGCAACGTGTTCAGCACGCGCTCGAAAGGCATCGGCCCCGCGGCCGCCAAGTAGCAGCCGATGACCGTCGACATCAGGATCAGCCAGACGATCGACGGCTTGGCGAGGTCGTAGTAGTCAGTCAGGACCACCGGAATGCTCGCGACACCGGAAACCCGCGTCGTCGTCTGCAAATTGCCGCGCATGTCCCGGACCGCCTTGAGAGACCGATTGCAGAGCTATCCTGTGAAACCGAAATCGACCTGCTGGCTGTCACTTGCGCCAACTGTGACTTCCATCTCTTGCTCGCCGAATTGCTCGTGCACGGCCTGCAAGGTGTACGTGCCGGGGGGCAGGTTGGCGATCTCAAACGAGCCGTCCGCCGCGGACACGGCGAAGTACGGGTGCTCGAGCACGTGAATGTAAGCCTGCATCCAAGGATGGATGTTGCACTTGACAGCGATCTTCATCTCCGCCCTCGGGAAGGCGTAGTCGATCGCCGGAGCGCTCGATGTCTGCGACTTGTTCCACTCGCGGTTCTCGCGCGGCAGCGGATGCACGTTGTGCGTGGTTTCATCGGAATTCGTGATATTGAGCGTCTGTCCCATCTGGACCGCGACGACATGCGGCTTGTAGAGGCAGCCCTGCTGGTCGAGGCTGACAATGTCCGTGCGCACAGGGAAGCGCTTTCCTTCCAGTCCTTTGGAGATCCATACGAGAACATGCTGCAACTTGCCGTCGTTGACGACCGCCCGGTCCGACGGCACGCGGCCGCCATGCAGCTTCGCGCAGTCCGGCTCGGCGCTCATGTTGACCGGCGGAAGGCGGGGCACGTCACCCGAGAACGAAACGACGCCCCGAACGGTGGCCGCTGTTGCCGGGTCGACGTTCGTCATCACGGCGCTCGACTGGGCTCCGGAGTCGGATTCCCCAGCAGCGCCGCCGGACTTGGCGTCGAACTCCTCGAAATAGTCGTTTCCGCCGCCACAGGCGACGACGAGCGCCAAGGCGAGGACCGGACACACCAAGATTGCAATAGTCTTACGGTTTAACACGCGATCTACCTCCGAAAAAGCGTTGTGAAGTTTTATTGTAGGGCCTGCAGCCGACGTAGCTCCGCGTTGTCCATCTGGAACATGTAGCGCGTGAGCAAGTCGGCGTGGTCCCCGGGATACTGGCGGGCCTGGGCTGGAATCTGGCCGCTGAAGACCCAGCGCGCCCCGTCCCGTTCAAACAGCTCCGAGGGCATGGCGGTGCCGGGAGCGATCGACGCCGGCTCGAGCAGCCATCGATAGGTCCAGTTGGGCTTGAGCCGCTCGGCTGCGATCAGGAAGTTCGGCGCTGTCGCGTTGACATCCCGGGACGGAATCCCGGTCATGTGGCACTTCAGGCAGGGCGCGGCGTCGCTCGTGAACAGCTGCCTGCCGATCGAACGCTCCGCCTGCGTCAGCGGAGCCATCGGTTCCGGAATGTACGGTATCGGCTGCGAGTCGCGCGCCATGAAGAACTTGGTCAGCTTGGTCAGCTGCCGGTCGGAGAAATAGAACGTCGGCATGCGGGCATGCAGGTACTCGCGGACGCCATTGCGATGAATGTCCGAGTCGCTCAGGGCCGGATTGCGCAGGAACTGAGTGAGCCAGTCTGGCTGCACGCGGGCTCCCTCGGTATACAACTGCGGAGGGAATTGCTCGGCCCAGTCAGGATCGTCGACATAACGCGGTATCGACATGAATGACGATACGTTGCCCGGCCGGACCTGGTGGCATCCCGTGCAGTTGTGACGGGTGAGGATCCACCAGCCTTCCTGGACGGCGGCACGGTCGTCCTCGGGCTCGAAGCGATACTGCTCGGGGAACGTGGTTTCCACAGCCCCCAGCAGGAAAGTGGTCAACGCGTTGATCTCTTCTCCGCTCAATCCGAAGTTGGGCATCCGCAGGCGCTCGCGCGGTTCCCGCTCCTTGCCCTCGTCAAAGAAGGCGGGGTTCTCCAGCTTGTGCTCGAAGAAGCCCTTGTGGTTGTGCCAGCCCTCTCTCTCCGCGTCGTGGCCCTTGAGCGCGAAGTCGAGCCGGTCGATCGGCTTGCTGCCCTCAAGCGTGAGGTCCGTGCCGATGCGCCCTTCCTCTTCCAGTCCTCCGATTTCGTGGCAGCCCGCGCAGCCGTAGTGCCTGATAGCTTCCAGGCCAGCTGCAGCCAGCTCGGGATCGTCCATGAAGTCGGCCGCCGGATACTCAGCGTCGGTGCGCTGCTCGCTCAGGTAGCTGGCAATGTCGCGAGACTCCTGGACAGTCAGTCGCAAGCTGGGCATCACGGGGCGCGGACGCATCTCGTCCGGCACGTTCGGGTCCGGCGTGACCTCGGACGGATCATGAATCCATCGCACCATGTACGCGTAGTCCATCTTCTCGCCGACCCTGCTCAGATTCGCCGCGAACGCGCCTCCCATGCGGCTGTCGCCCTCTCCGATCGAATGGCAGCCCATGCAGCCCCGCGTTTCGAATAGCTCCTTGCCGCTGACAGCGTTGCCCCGGGGGTGCTGGAGCAGTTCGCCGACCAGGGCGTTCTGCCAGAGGTACGCGGAAATCTGCCGGACTTCCTCGTCCTCCAGCCGGAACACGGGCATCTTGGAACCGGGGCGGAACTCGTGCGGGTTCTTCACCCACACCGGGATCCACTCCTTGCGGTCCTTCATCCGGATTTCCTTGAGGCTCGGGCCGAACTTCTTGACTTCGCGGGCCAGGTTCGTCTCCTCCACGGTGAGATGGTGGATCTCGGCGTCGAGGCGGGTGTTGGTCAGCCGCAACTCCTCGGCCCGGGCGTAGAACCGCTGCGCCGCGGCTGCGTCCGCCGAGGTGTCGCCCAAATCGAGGCTGACACGCATTTCCTTGGCGTTCGCATTCCGGGTCGAGACCAGGTTCCGCATGTCCTGGCGGGCGCCCGTGAGCTCCTCCGACTCAGCGTCGAAGCCTTCAAACTTGTGGCAGCCCCAGCAACCCTTGTTCATGTAGAGCTCGCGGCCTTTGTTGAGCGTCTCGCCGCCCACGGTAACGATTTCCTTGGCGTGGCACTGCTGGCAGCCGGCCTCTACATTCTCCGGCTGGTACATCGGCCAGAGCCAGAACTTGTGGCGGCCGTGCCCCTTGGTGATGCTGCGCGTTGCCCGGCCGTTGCCGTTGTGACAGGACGAGCAACCGAACGCCTCGGGATCGTGAATCGTCAAGAGCTCAGGCCGGGGATGGCTCTGGAAGACCGGGTAGATCAAATCCGTCGGCCCGATCTCGAGCGGCTCGCGGATACCAAGGTGGCAGGACTCACAGCGGTCGACCAAGTCGATATCCATGAGGTGAATCTGCTGGATGCCGACGCTGAAGTCGCGCATCTTGGAAATCAAGCCGTCAATCTGCGTCGCGCCAAGGCCCACGAGGCGATCGCTCATCAGCGAGTCGCGCTCGGCACGCAGGCGGTTCGCCTCGCCGAGCGCTTCGAGCCGCTCGGCCTGCAATTCCGCCCGGCGCTGCTGCAACCCCAGGAACTCCGCCTCGAGCTGGTCGAACTGCATCTCGAGCTCTTCGGTCTGGCCGGACCCGTCGGCCAGCGGCAGGTCGACTTCGACGACACGCTCGCGGATCCTGGCGATTTCCTCGCGCAGCCCGTCTTTATCGTCCTCGTCGTGGGAGACCTCGATCAAGTAGCGCAGGGAATCGATCTCGCTGCGCAGGACCTGGAACGCGTTCCGCGACGCGGTGATGCGCGGGATCACTCCGCGAGTGACTTGCTTGTCGATCTCGGCGACGCGCTCCAGAACGGTCGACTCCGCCGATTGCAGCTCCGAATCGACTTCCTGGTACTCGGGGGAGTTCCGGATCGCATCCTCCCTGGCCACCTGCTGCGGGCGCAGCTTCATCAGAAAGCCCGTGTAGTATCCCTGGAAACGCGCCTGGTAATCCTTGTACGGGCGCATCACCTCGACCTCGTCGTAGATTGCCCACACGAGAGACCCCGTCAGCAGCAGCATCGACACCAGCAAGTGGATGCTGTACGACTTCGTCGTGATCGGATCCGGCTTTACGTTGTTGTCTTCGGCCATGAATCGTCCTAGTTTCTGGAACCCTTTAGACTGCGTCAGCTACACGTTGAACCAAGGCGTGACCCATACGTACTTGATGCGGAACAGGAGGCGCGCCGCGATCTTGACGGGAAGGGAGAGCATGATGATCAGCAATCCTTGCAAGATCGCGTATTGCAGCAGCGACATGCGGCCCAGAATCTTGCGCGAGAACTCCGTTGCCGAGATAACCCGGTGGCCAACATACCCGGCGACCGTCACGAAGCCGCCTACGACCAAGCCCCCAAAGATGCCGATCCATGGCTGGGACGTGATCCCCACGATTTCGTGGAGATCGCGGTTGATCTCGAAAATCAACCGGTTGTGGTCCCAAGTCATGCCTGGCCAGAACCACATCCAGCCGGGGCCACGGATCAGCGTGCCAATCACGATCATCGAGCACCAAAGGATGATGAACCCGAAAATGAATGTCCATATCGCGAAGCGCCGCTGCTTGTAGGTGTAGTAGCCGTTTCCAAGCGGGTTCTCGTCGATGTACGGGATAACGATCAGCCCGACGATGATCAGCGTCGGCATCACGACGCCGGCGATCCACGGGTCGAAGTAGACCAGCATTTCCTGCAGGCCGAGGAAATACCAAGGCGCCTTGGACGGGTTCATCGTCAGTGACGGATTCGCGGGTTCCTCCAGCGGGGCGTCGAGCGTGATCGACCAAACCATCAGGATGACGGTGACGATCACCGCCGCGAGAAACTCGATGCGCAGCAGGAAGGGCCAGACGGCGACTTCCCGCACCCAGCCCTTCTGGAACGGCTGGACCTTGCGGTGATGGCTCTTGGCCAAGTCCTTGTCGCTTTCCAGCCGACCGGCCAGCCTGTCGTTGGCGAACGCCTGCCGCAAGCCGTACCAAGTGAAGAATGGAATGATGAACAGCATCCCCACGATGGGGACGTTGTCAGGGAGAGAAACGATCGTCCAGAGTTGATGCCAGTCCATAGTGCCGCTCCCTACCTGCGCACCGGCTTGATCTCGCTCTCGAGCATGATCGGGGCCGGTCCCGAAATGCCACCGTCCTTCCGGACGCGCCAGAAGTGGACAATCATGAAGATCGCTGCAAAGCCCGGAATCGCAATGCAGTGCCAGATATAAGCTCGCAGCAGCGCGTTAGCGTCAACGATTGAGCCCCCCAGCAGGGCGAAGCGCACGTCGTTAAAGGGGGTCATGCCCAGCTGCGGGCCGAACGGCCCCTCGTGGCCGAGCATCGGCGTGGCGCGGGCCATGTTCGTACCGACCGTGACCGCCCAGAAGCCGAGCTGGTCGTCGGGCAGCAGATAGCCCGTGAACGAGAGCAGCAGCGTGAGTACCAGCAGGATCACGCCAACCGACCAGTTGAACTGGCGCGGCTTCTTGTACGAGCCCGTCAGGAACACCCGGAACATGTGCAACTGCACCGTCAGCACCATCGCGTGGGCAGCCCAGCGGTGCATGTTGCGCAGCAGCTTGCCGAACGGAACGTCGTGCTCGAGGTACAGGACGTCGCGGAAGGCCTGGACCTTGGTCGGGTGGTAGTAGAACATCAGCAGCACGCCCGTCCAGGTGAGCACCCAGAACAGGTAGAAGCTGATCCCTCCCATTCCCCAGGTGAAGTTGTAGCGAACCGCATCGCGGTTGATCTTGGCGGGATGGAGGTGCAGGAACACGTTGCTCAGCACGCCCAGCGTGCGGCTGCGAGCCGTCTCGTCGTGCTTGACGCGGAAAACCGACTTGTAGACCTCAGTCTTGGTCGGCTCCTTGACCGCCTTCAGGTCAATCAAGGCTTTTTTCTTGACTTCCTCCGGGTCGATCCTGACACCGAGGACCGTGCGAACGCCGTTCCCGCTGCCGTTGGCACCCGGTGGGGCGGCCTTTTTCTCTTCGTCAGTGCGGTTCGTGTCAGCCATGTTCTTCGAATACCTTCCGCCCTTACACCTGGATGTAGCTGCCCGGATCGTCGAACTGGGTGGGCCGTCCCTTTTCCTCGCGGAAGAGGACGTTCGTGTCGACGATGACTTGTCCCTGCGGGTCGACCTCGACCCTTGCTCGGTCCAGCGGTCGCGGCGCCGGCCCCTCGTAGTTGCGGCCTTCGGTGTCGTAGCCGCTGCCGTGGCACGGGCACTTGAACTTGGCTTCAGCCAGTTTCCAGTCCGGCGTGCAGCCCAGATGGGTGCAACTGGCGAAGATCACGAACAGCCGGTCAGCGGTACGCACGACCCAAATCCGCTTGCTCTTCTGGAATCGCGTGTCGACGCCGATCGCGTAGTCGGCCGGCAAGCCGATGCGGAACTGCGTCCGCGGCTCGAAAATCGTCCGCGGAAAGAAAAACCGCAGGAACATCAAGAAATTCGCTGTCAGGAAGCCGCCGGTTAGCAGACCGACCATGCGCCGCCGGGACTGAATGCGGGCCTTTGGATCCGTGCCTTCCGACTGAATGCTGGACTTGATGCGATTGATGATCGAAGCGCGGGCCGCTTCTCCGGCCTGGTCTTCCGCCATACGTACCCCCGAAATACAAGCAGCCCGGAGAATGCGGGACCGCCTTGCCTAGATTCATTGTAGGAAAGCTCGGAGCCCTGCATCAAGCCGGGCCGCGGGGCGCGTTTCAGCGCGCCCGGCTGGCTGACGCCTGGGCCGGCCGTTGCATCAAGCTGCGGGCTCTCTCCAAGTCTTCCGGCGTGTCGACACTGACCCCGACATGGTCTTCCGTGAGGACGACCGCAATCCGGTACCCATGTTCCAAGGCCCGCAACTGCTCGAGTCCCTCGCAAGCCTCCAACGGGGTTGGATCCATGCGGCTAAAGCTCAGCAGAAAATCGCGGCGGTAGGCATAAATGCCGATGTGCTCCCACGCGGCGGAGCCCTGCGCGCGCCCGGGATACGGAATCGGGCTGCGCGAGAAGTAGAGCGCCCGGCCTGCCCGGTCAGTAACGACCTTGACCACATTGCGATCGGCAAGCACCGCGGGGTCTTCGATCCGCTTGCACAAGGTGGACATCGGCGGAGCGGCGGGGTCTAGAAGCGGCTGCACGACCTGTTCGAGGATGCGGGAGTTGACGAACGGCTCGTCTCCCTGGATGTTGACGACGATTCCGCCATCCTCAGCGGCTGCCACCTCGGCGACGCGGTCCGTTCCAGAAACGTGGTCGGGCGATGTCATGACAGCGTGCCCGCCGAACGCTGCCACCGCCGCTTGGATCCGACTGTCGTCGGTCGCGACGACAACCCGCGCCAGGACCGGGCAGGCCGAGCAGCGCTCGTAGACGTGCTGGATGAGAGGCTTGCCACCAAGCGAAGCCAGCAGCTTGCCGTTGAAGCGACGCGAGGCGAAACGGGCGGGAATAACTCCAAGGACCGAGACGGACGACAAGTCCCAGTTTAGTCAGAGCTCGGGAATGGGATCCTGCGGACCGACTTCCTGGCCCTCCCAATTCACCTTGCCAGCGTCGTAGATCAGGATGCGCCCCCGGCTCCCGGCCACGGCGGGGGACTCTGAGTCGGGCAGGAATCGCTTGTGGTCGGCGATGACTTCCGCGTACTGCGGGTCCGAGGCAAGATTGCGAAACTCTTGCGGGTCGTTCTCCATGTCATACAACTCCTCGGTGCCGTCGGCGTAGCGAATGTAGCGCCACTTCTCGGACCGCACGCCGTGGTTCCCCCTGTTGTGGGTCGTGATGGCCGGCCATTCCCTAGGGGCGCTGGCATCCTGGAGCTGTGGCTGGAGGCTGTGGCCGTCAAGCCCGTCCGGAGCGGGCAGGTCCGCCAGGTCGACCAGCGTGGGAAAGATGTCCAGCAGTTCGGCAGGGCTGGTGACTCGGGCGCCCTGAGACACTCCCGGACCCGCAAAGATCAGCGGCACCCGCGCCGAGCGGTCCCAGAGGGTGTTCTTGCCCGTGATGAGTTTCTCCCCCAAGTGCCAGCCGTGGTCCGACCAGAGCACCACAACGGTATCGTCGGAATGGCCGCCCCGTTCCAGGGCGTCGAGCACGCGACCGACCTGGCTGTCCACGAAACTGATCGAGGCTAGGTACGACGACACGAGGTTGCGCCACTGGTCGGCCTCCTCGAGGAACTTCAAGCGCGGCTCGGGCAACTTCCAATGCAGGTACCAGCTGAACCGGGGCGTGTCCTCGCGGTCATCGCGGCGGATTGCCGGCAACGTCACTGAATCGGGCGGGTACATGTCATACCACTTCTGCGTCACGTAACAAGGCACATGCGGAAGAAAGAATCCCGCAGCCAGGAAAAATGGCTGCTCCTGCGGGCCGCTCAATGGGCCTTCGAGCTGCTCCGCGGCCCAGGATGCGATGCGCCAGTCGCCCTTTTCCTCGTCCTCGTGCGGGAAAGTGCCCCAATCCATGAGCGGATGGTTCTGCGGCGTCTGGACCATCTTTTCCTCGGGACGAACCAACACCCCAGCGGGAGGTCCCAAGACCTGGAATTCGTTGTCATCGTCGGCCCGGCCGTAGCGGCCGTGGTAAATCTTGCCTGTCGAATAGGTCGCGTATCCCTGGCGCTCGAGGTACTGCGGAAGCGATTCGATGTCCTTCAATGCATCGATTTCCCGGAACCACGGATTCAAGCTGTAGACCCCTGTGCTACTCGGCCGGCGTCCGAGCATGAGGCTCGTGCGCGCAGGATTGCAAAGCGGCGCTTGCGTATGGGCGTTGTAGAAAGTAGTCCCGCGCGAGGCGAGGCGATCCATGTGGGGAGTCTTGACCTGGGGATGCCCGTCCAAAGGGCCGACCCAGTCGTTCAGGTCGTCGATGGCGATGAAGAGGATGTTGGGCTTTGCCGCCGGCGCGTCGGCACCGCAGGAACCGAGCAGGCCGGCGGCAAGCACGGTGGCACAGATTGATAGTCTACGGTGTGTCATTGCGAGGGCGAAAACACCGTACCACAGCGGGATGCCTCGGCGGCTTCTGCTCCGGTGCCGGCGGGCAAGTCGGAACAGGATGTGCGCAGGCGTTTGGTTGCTATGCTGCGCGGGCTCCCGAATGCTGCTCGATCAGCGCGGCTTCGTGATTGCCGCCACTGCATCAGATGAGCTGCTGACGGTGCAGCCGGGCGTGGCACCAGTGCCCTTCCGCACACCACAAAACGCTTTCCGGAAAATTCCCCGCCGATAGCCCTCACCCGACCCTGCATCCAACTCGCTGTGAGGGTCGGGCCTTTGTAGTGGCACGACTGCATCTCACCCGCACACTAGTTCTTGGCACGCTCGTCTTGGCGGCGCCGGGAAATACGAGGCAAGCATGCCAGAGTGTTTGTTCGCCAGCCATTGATTGGGCCGATGTTGATGGATGGTCCGATGCCCGACGCTAGCCTGACGAAACCGCCAGGCGGTTCTGTATGGACTAGGACGGTAGCGTAAGGTCCTGATGTTCTTGGCATTCTCCAACACCTGACGCCTCCACGCCAAAGGCTCGCCGCTACGGGCTTCCGTCCGTTCCGTGTGGCGCGCCCGGCTTGCAGCTCTGTCATCCGCGCCTTGCGTCGATCAATTTCGGATTCGGCGTCCTGCCTCGCCGCAACCTACGCACCCCCCAGCGTGCGCTCCTCCTCGGTCCGGGCCCGCTCCGCGTCGGCCCGGGCTCCTCCGATTCCCGGAACATCGGCAGATCCTCGTTCGTTTCCGGGTCCCGGAAGCGCAGCGGATGCTCCATCCCCGGCCGGTCGTCGACCCGCACCTCCAACTCCAGCACCTCGCTGCGGATCGATCCGTCCGCGCCCCTCACCAGCGGCTCGTACCCAACTCCTTGCAAGACGCTCCCCTCCAGCCGCTCCCTCTCCCGCTCTCCCGCGAGGCTCCCTGCAGGGTCCCGGCCGGGTTGAACCGCCAGTACTCCTCCACCCGCAGCGACGCGTACAAAGCCTGCCTCGCCCCCGGTCCCGCCCCGCGTTCGAGGGCGAGGCCATCGCCTTCCGTCCGAGTAGGGGTACTCGACGGCGGCTGCGGACCGCTCCTCGGGAAGAGCCCTAGTGCGTGCCATGATGTCGGCGGCGACGCCGTTGCCAGCGCTCAGCATAGTCGCCAACTGCCACCCGCCGAACACGGCCCGCTCGAATGGTTGCACCGCTTCGGCCTGATCGATCGACCTAAAACATTGAGGAATAGGATGTTTTAGCTCGTCGGTCGGCAAATCATCCGCTAGTATTGACGCCCCTTGCCGCCCGGCCCGGCCCAAGATACAATGCAAGAGGACGGTGGCCAAGTGGCTTTCATGACCACCATCCGAGTCTGACGGATCGGGTGGCCGTCGCGAGCGGCCCGCCGGTTCAGGACACACTGGAGAGAAATCGTATGGCTACTCGTCCCAAGTATCCGGGTGAACGCATTACTGCGAACGGCAACCAGCTCGTGTCCTACCACACGGAAGCGCGGATCGCCGACGCGGGGATCTTCTATCCCATCACGCCCTCGACCGAGGGTGGCGAGCTGTACCAGCAGGCCTTCGCGGAGGGCCGCCTGAACGTCTTTGGCCGCAACACGCTAGCGGTCGAAGCCGAAGGGGAGCACGCCGCCCAGGGCGGCGCCACCGCCTTTTCGGTCTGCGGCCGCCGCGTGGTCAACTTCACGTCAGGCCAAGGCATCGTCTATGCCATGGAGCAGTACTACCACGCTCCGGGCAAGGCGTCGACCATGGTGGTCGAGGTCGTGGCGCGGGCGCTGACCAAGCATGCGCTGAACGTGCATTGCGGCCACGACGATATCTACGGGGCGCTCGACGTCGGCTGGATCATCCTGTTCGCCAAGGACGCCCAGCAGGCAGCGGACCAGGCCCTGATCTTGCGCCGCGTCAACGAACTCAGCCTGACCCCGGGCATGAACGTGCAGGACGGGTTCCTGACCTCGCACTTGGAGCGGACCTTCTACCGGCACGAGTCCGAACTTATTCGCGAGTTCCTCGGAGCGCCGGAGGACATCATCGAGTGCCCGACCGAGTCGCAGCGGACGCTGTTCGGGCCGACTCGGCGCCGCGTGCCGCAAATGATCGATCTGACCAACCCGGTGCTGCTCGGGCCGGTGCAGAACCAAGAGCACTACATGCAGGGCGTGGTCGCCCGGCGCAACAACTTCGTCGAGCCGATCTTGACGTTTCTCGACGAGGCCTACGAGGATTTCGGGCGGCTGACCGGCCGGCATTACGGGCTGGTTACGCAGTACAAGACCGACGACGCCGACACGGTGTTCCTGTCGCTCGGCTCGGCCGCCGAGAACTGTGAAGCGGCGGTCGACTACCTGCGTCAGACGCGCGGCTCCAAGGTCGGCTCCGTCCACCTGAACGCCTTCCGGCCGTTCCCCGAACACGCGGTCGTCGAGGCGCTGGCTGGCAAGCGCAACGTGATCATTCTCGAGCGGACCGATGAGCCGATGGCGGGTGACAACCCGATGGGCCGCGACACCCGGACAGCGCTCAACAAGGCGCTCAAGGTGAACGGGTACCCGGTCGCGCGCGGCTTCCCGGAGGTGGCCCCGGACCGGATGCCGCGGCTGTTCAACGGTATCTACGGCCTCGGCTCCAGGGACTTCCGCCCCGAGCAGATCATCGGGGCGTATGAGTACGCCACGGGTCAGCGGGCTCGGACCGACGGCCGGACAGCGGTGGAAGGCGAGTCCTTCATGGTGCTCGGTGTGCCGCATCCGTACGAGGTGAAGGCCGACGAGACCCCATCGCTCCTTCCGGACGGGGCGATCGCCGTGCGATTCCACTCCATCGGCGGCTGGGGCGCCATCACGACCGGGAAGAATCTCGGTGCCATCATCGGTGACTTCAATGACTTCCTGTCGGCGCGCACCGCTGAGGTCGACGAGTACGGCCGGCCCAAGGAAGTGATTCACGTTAGCGCCAACCCCAAATACGGTTCGGAGAAGAAGGGGGCGCCGACGGCCTACTTCTTGGTCATCGCGCCCGAGCGCATTCGAGTTAACTGTGACCTGCGCCACGTCGATGTCGTTCTCTGCTGCGATCCGAAGGCGTTTACCCACACCAACCCACTCGAGGGCATGTCGGAAGGCGGAGCGTTGATCTGGGAGTCCGACGAAGAGCCACGGGACGCCTGGGAACGGTTGCCGATTTGGGCACGTTCGCAGATCATCCGGCAGAAAATCCGCATGTATACGCTGCCCGGCTTCGACATCGCTCGCAAGGCGACCAATCGTCCGGACCTGCAACTTCGGATGCAGGGCAACGCCTTTCTGGGCGCGTTCTTCTCTGTCTCCCCGCTGCTCCAGGAGTTCGAGATCAGCCGAGAGCAGTTCGAGAGCGTCGTACACAAGCAGTACACGAAGAAGTTCGGCCGCCTCGGGGATGCGGTCGTGCAGTCGAACATGGAAGTTATGACCCAGGGCTTCAGCCGGGTGCGCGAGATTCCGGTTGGGGCGCTCGATGCGGCCGACCGTTCGTCGCTCCGCGGCGTGCCAATCCTTCCCGTATTGGAGCAGTCGAACGGGGGCGGCACGGGATGCGCGACCTGCCGCTCGCACGCGATTCCCGACGGGCAGGACGAGCGGACGCCTGTGACGCAGGTCGTCAGCTTCGATTCCGAGTTCCGCTCGGACTACGGGTACGACCAACCGGCGTCCCCGCTGGCCGCGATGAGCGTGATGGCGGCCGGCACCGGCGACACGGCGTCGAAGTACGTGGCCCGGCGCGAGACACCGCTCTTCATTGCGGAGAACTGCACGCAGTGCATGGAGTGTATCTCGGTCTGCCCGGATACCGCGCTCCCGAACTGCTCGCAGGACATCGACACGATCCTCACGGCCGCGATCTCGAACTACGTGACCGACGAAGGCGAGAGAGGCCGGATGCTCGCGGCCGTGCCCGAAATGGAGCGTCGGACGCGCGCGGCCATGAAGGAATCGGTGGCGGCGAAGGAGAAGACCCCGCTGCCAGCCATCATCCGTGATGTCACGAACAATCTGAACGGCTTCTCGGAAACTGCGAAGTCTGAGTTCTTCAGCGTCATCGACAAGCAGCCGTTGGCCTATTCGATGACCAACGCGATCTTCAAGTCGGCCGAGCGCAAGAAGCCCGGGACCGGCGGGATCTTCTCGATCTTCGTCTCCGACCTCTGCAAGGGGTGTGCGGCCTGCGTGACCGCCTGCGGCGACCACGAGGCGTTGAAGATGGTTCAGGAGACTGAGGAGGTCAACGCCGACCACGAGACCAGTACGTCGTTCCTCGACCTACTGCCGGATACCTCGCAGAAGTTCCTGGGCCTCTACAACAACGCGAACCCGTCCGATTCGAAAACCGCCACGCTGCGCAACCTGATGATGGTGCGACGGAACTACGACGCGCTCGTATCGGGTGACGGGGCCTGTGCCGGCTGCGGCGAGAAGAGCGTGCTCAGGGCGATCGCCGGAGTCACCGAGGCTTTTCTCCGGCCGATCTTCCACGCCAAGGCGGATCGGCTGCGCCGGAAGGCGGATGCGCTTGAGGCCGACGGCCCGGCTCGCCTCGAATGGCTCGCCACGCGCGACCCCAAACAGCACGCGCTGGTGGTTCGCACAGTGGCCCACACAATGATGGGCCTGGGAGGCGACACCGACGTCGACACGACAACTCGGCTAGAGGCCCATGGAACGATCACCAACGAAGAGCTGATCCACGCCATCACGGCTGTCATGCGCCAGGAGGCGTTCAATCATCAGGAACTGCAGGCGCTCGACGGTCGGCTCGCGAACGGGCAGTCGGTCATGGCGATGGCCGCGCACACGGGCTGCAACACGGTTTACGGATCGACGCCACCGAATAACCCGCACCCCTACCCCTGGATGAACTCGCTCTTCCAGGACGGGGCGACGATCGGCTGGCTGATCGGCGAAAGCTTCATCATTGACCACGGCCGTCGATCGGTCATTCCGGAGCGGCTGGCGACTTGGATCCTTGAGCGGGACGACGTCATCGACGAGCAGCGTTATTACGACTTAACCCACTTCTCCGACAACCTGATGACAGCCGATGAAATCATCGAGATGCCCAAAGTCTGGATCGTGGGCGGAGACGGTGGCATGGGCGACATCGGTTACCAGAACGTCTCGAAGATGATTCTGCAGAACCGCCCGAACGTGAAGGCGCTGATGCTTGACACGCAGGTGTACTCCAACACCGGCGGGCAGAACTCGGACTCGACCCCGATGCTCGGGGGCGGCGACATGAACGCGTTTGGCGCGGCAAGCCAGGGCAAGTGCGTCGAAAAAAAGACCGTGGCGGAAACGTTTCTCGCGGGTCACGGCTCGCCATTCGTCGCGCAGGTGTCGATCGCCAACGCGCCCAAGCTGTTCCGGTCTATCCTTGACTCGCTGGAGTACCGCGGCACGGCCTTCTTTCAGTGCTTCACCACCTGCCAGCCGGAACATGGAGTGGGCGACGACATGGCGCTCGACCAGGCGCAGAGGGTGCGCGACTCCCGTGGCGCTCCCGAGTTCGTATTCAATCCCCAGATGGGCGAAACCTATAAGGAGGCGCTCGATCTGAAGGGCAATCCCAACATGCAGGGGGATTGGTACAAGACGAAGTTCAAGCTGACTGGCGAGTCGTACCGCTACACTGTGGCGCACTGGTGCGCGACCGAGGCTAGGTTCCGCAACCACTTGAAGAAGATCGGGGAGGAACAGGCTGCGGGGCTGATCCCGTTGGAGAACATCCTGGTCCGTCTGACCCAGGACGACATCGTGCAGCGGCATCACCTGAATCCGAACCACCGCGCCTACGTGCCTGACTTCGGAGTCTACATCAAGACATTGCCAGCCAAGGGGAACAAGCCGGTGCTGATGAAGATCTCACGCCAGCTCGTGCTTTTCTGCATCGAGCGCCGTAAGGCGTGGCGGCTGCTCCAGAGCAAGGTCGGCATCCAGAACCCCGAGTATGCGGCGCAGCGCGCCATTTTGGCCGACGTCGATGCCGGGACCCTCTCAAAGGAGGATTTCTTCGCGCGCGCCGACGAACTGCTGGAAGAACGGCTGCTCGCTTTGGCGCCCCCGGTTACAGCGAGACGTACCGGAGTTCCCTCTCGCGTGATGTGAACAGCGTGACGCTGCAAAGCAGTTAGCACGGGCGGGCGAGGCCTGTAGCACGGGAGAAAGTGTGGGCGTACTGGGTGCGCGCCCAGTTACGGCGAGATCGGCCTGTGTCACAGCCAGAGTCGCTGTCAATTCTGGCATTGTCTGCCTGGACAGCTGCGGCTTGGCTGTGATCGAGTTACCGCCCAGGCACCGAATGGTAGTCGTTCCGTCTCCGATAGAGGATTGTGCCCGTAGAACTGGGAATTGATCTACCGGTCAATCTGCCGGACCGATTCAGCCCGTGCAAGGCGTGGCCCCGCAGAACTCGAGAGCACGAGTGGTCCTGACCGAGAGCCTCTGCATTTAGGTCGACTGAGGGGGTGGAAAGGCCGCGAGAAGCTTCCCGGTGCCTGGCGACGATTAGAATTGCGCGTCGGCGCATTGCCTCGCAAAGATTGCTACTTGAACACCCCCGTTGCCTCACAATTCGTGTTACCGAAGGAGGCAATATGTCTAAGATCAGCGCCAAAGCGCGGAAGGAGCTAGTCGCCGCCGTGGCTGAGCGGTACCAGACCGGCAGGGCGACCGAGAAGGGGTGCATCCTCGACGAGTTCACCGCTCTGACGGGATACCATCGCAAGCATGCCATCCGCGTCCTCAGTGGAAACGCACCCAAGCTCGCGGGGCGGCGCGGGCGGCGCTGTCTGTATGACCAGGCCGTGACCGAGGCGCTGGTCGTGCTGTGGGAAGCCTCGGACCGCGTGTGCGGGAAGCGCCTCAAGGCGCTGCTACCGATTCTGGTGCCAGCGCTGGAGCGTCACGGCCACCTGGGTCTGGACCCGCAGGTGCGCGAGCAGTTGATGGCGGTGAGCGCGACGACGATCGACCGCCGTCTGGCGGAAGCACGGTCCGTGACGGCCGGCCGGCGGCGGCGCCGTTCCGTGCAAAATGGCGTGCGCGGCCGCGTGCCGGTACGCACGTTCGCGGACTGGCAGGATCCGAGCCCGGGCTTTGTCGAGGCCGACTTGGTGGCGCACTGCGGCGGGGCCATGGCCGGCAGCTTTGTCTGGTCCCTGGTCGTGACCGATATCGCCAGCGGCTGGACGGACTGCGCGGTCCTGCTGGTGCGCGAAGGGAGCTTGGTAGTAGAGGCCCTGGACCAGCTTCGCAAGGCGCTCCCATTCCCGCTCCGGGGGCTCGACACCGACAACGGAAGCGAGTTCCTGAACGACATGCTGATCAGCTATTGCAGCGACCAGGGAATTGAACTGACGCGCTCTCGGCCGTACCGGAAGAACGACCAAGCCTGGATGGAGCAGAAGAACGGAGCGGTGGTTCGCCGGCTGGTTGGGTACGGGCGGCTGGAAGGCGTGGCGGCCGCCGCGACACTCGCGCGCCTGTACTCGGCGTCGCGCCTGTTCGTGAACGTGTTCCAGCCCGCGTTCAAGCTGGCCGAGAAGACGCGGGAGGGTGCGCGTGTACGCAAGCGCTATCACCCACCGGAGACCCCGTGTGCGCGGCTGCTCGCCTCGGATGCGATTCCCGCGGCGACGAAGGACCGTCTCGGTGCGCTGCTGGGCACGCTGGGCACGCTCGGGCTCCTAGACGAGATCCGCACGGTACAACACCACCTCGCCGCACTGGCAGCGGGCGCGACGGTACAGCCGATGCCGCAACGCGATGCCGAACTCGACCGATTCCTGCGCAGCCTGGCACTCGCTTGGCGCGCTGGGGAAGTGCGGCCGACTCACCAGCCCGCAACGAAACCGCCACGCTGGTGGCGCACCCGGCACGACCCGTTCGAGACGACCTGGCCCCGCGTGGTGCAGTGGCTGGAGGCCGAGCCGCAGCGCACAGCGAAGGAGCTCTTCGGGCGTCTGCGGCGGGAGCATCCAGGCCTGTTTGTTCCGGGCCAGTTGCGGACCCTGCAACGGCGGGTCAAGGACTGGCGCCGACTCGAGGCCCGTCGGCTGATCCTGGCCGATCCGATGGGACCGCCTACGGGTGCGGCTATGTCACCGGGTGCTGTTGCCGCTACGCTCGACCGCGATGCCGAACCCGCTGTGGTGCCAGGAGATTCCGGTCAGGTCGAATGCGCAGTCCGGACCAACGGATCTCCTTGAGACGAAGCCTTCACATGCCTCAGCGCCCGGTGACCGACGTGGTCTTCGACGCTTTTCCGGTGGTGGGCGCGCTCGCGCGCCCACCACCGCTCCGCCCCTTCGCGGAGGGATGGTCCATAGCGACAATCAGTAGTGGCTGCTTCAGCAAACGCTCACGAACTTAACTGGAGACGCGGTAGCATCTTTGTGAGGACGGTGGGTAACATTTGGAAATGAGGCGACGCGTCGGCCAAAGTAGTTGTCGCCAGCCAGTTCGGTGTTCGCCGTGAACTTACTACAGGGTGGCGCTGAGGCCGGACGAACAACTGTCACGTGCCACGAGCAACCAGCACATTCGTCTTCGCCTTGGGCAGGGTCTTGAGCATTTCGAAGAAGTCGGTCTCTGTGATCCTGGAAGGCCAGTCGAGATTCACTGAAATCATGAATATTGGTCCTGCCGGCATCTTGCCAGAGCTGACTTGCAAAGCACGTAGTCCTTGCAATCTGAGAAGGTCACGTACCAGCGCGCTCAGAGGAGCCTTGCGATTCACATTGAATTCCATTACCTCGCCAATCAGCTTCGACAGTTCGATAGGGGCATCCTTCTCAAGCAGCAGCTCGAGCACTTGGAGTTGCCTCTTGACGATCACACGCTTCCTCGTGGTCTCTAGCTTCATTGAGAGCTCGCGCATGAAGTTGCGATAGATCTCGCGCGAGACAGATCGCTTGAGCTTCGCCGTCAGTCTCTTGGCCTGCAACTCCACGCCCTCAAGCGCGAAGTTCAAGAAATGGGTCAGATCGTGACGGTTCTCGCTTACTGTTGCTAGCGATGCCAGATACGTTTCCTTTTCGTAGTAGTAGTAGTTCGACATAGGAACGAACAAGATTCCCTTAAGGCCACATCGCTGTAACATCAACGCTTCGAGTGCCCTCGCGGTCTGTCCGTTGCCGTCTAAGAACGGATGCATAGCGGCGAGGTGATAGTGCATCGCGATGGCCTGAACGAGAGGGTCGTGCCCACGGAACGTGGTAGCGGCTTCGGTGACCAATCGCTCAAATGCTTTTTCGTACAGCTTGCCACTTTGGACGCCCCGGTGCCTAGGCGACCCAAACGTGACGTTCTGATCTGATCGCCTGAGAACTCCGGGCTCGCAGCGGTCATCGTCGCAACCCGTGACTATCTGCTTGTGCATGTTCTTGATCAGATCGGCCGAAATCGGTTGATCATCAGGAATCTTTGCAAGCCAGCGATACGCCCGCATTGCCGCACTGGCTTGCTTCTGAGACCGCGTCAAGAGTAACTCCGGCCCCTCGGATCGGATCGCAGCATCGAGTTCGTCTCCGAAAAAGTCGGCCCCTTCGATCCGGGAAGTTCCATCCACCTCCATCTTGGTCTGTTGGAGATCTTGGACCCAGCGTCGCTGGAATGGCATGGATTGAAGAGTGAGGACAGCGGCCTTCGCCTCGATCAATTTGGTCGCGATTGCAGACTTGTCGTATCCAACCCACGAAATTGGCAGGTCGTACTGGATTGCATTCGACACTTTGTTCGGTATGACAAATTTGCCGACAGAAATATTGCTGCCGATGATTATAGTAACCACATAAAACGCAATGACTTACACTATTATCAAACCGTCTTTCGCGCATTTTTTCCGCAAGAACTTTCGAGGTTTGAATCGGCGGCACAATCGGGCATACACCCGCAGCCATCATCTCCAAGTCTTGCCGAGCAAGGACAGGGTTGACGTCAGCAAGGCCGAACTAGGGTTGCCCCGCCCTGAAATTGGCTGCCCACCCAGGCGAATCGTGTTCGGCAAGCACTCGTGGCGGCTACGATGAGAAGCCAAGACATGCAGGAAGCCGCCAAGGAATTCACGAAGCTGTTGCAGATCATGAGGCAGCTGCGCGCTCCGGGCGGTTGCCCTTGGGACCGCGAGCAGACGCTCGACAGCTTGCGACGGTATGTGGTCGAGGAAACCTACGAAGTCGTTGACGCGATTGAGCGCCGGGATTGGGACGGCTTGGCGGAGGAACTGGGCGACCTGCAGTTGCAAATCGTGTTCCAGTCTGAGATCGGACAGGCCGAGGGACTGTTCGACATCGCCCGCGTGCTGCGAAATATCAACGACAAACTGATCCGCAGGCACCCGCATGTGTTCGCGAAGGAATCGCTTGACACAGCAGACGCGGTGACCGAGCGGTGGGAAGAGCTCAAAGCCCTCGAGAAGCCTCGGTCTCCTGACACCGGAAAGCTCAACGGCGTTGCCCGCAACCAGCCCGCGATGCTCGAGGCATCCCAAATCGGGAAGCGGGCGGCGAAGGCTGGTTTCGACTGGGAAAGGTTTGAGGACCTGGGAGAGAAGATCGAGGAGGAGTTCCGCGAGATCGGGGAAGCGCGGCAGTCGGGCGATCCGGGGCGGATTGAGGACGAGGTCGGGGACCTGCTCTTCATGTCGGTCAATGTGGCCCGGTTTTCCGGTGTTGACCCAGAACTTGCATTGAAACGAGCGAACGCCAAGTTCCGCGCGCGGTTCGGGAAGATGGAAGCGGCTATTGCGGATTCGGGGCGAGAGTTCGAAGACTACTCGCTCGACGAGTTGGAACACCTATGGCAGCGCGCGAAAGAGACCTAGGGAACGTTGAGATCCGCCCGCTCGGAACTCTCGGGGAGTTCAAGGCCACACTGCCACTGCAGCGGCGGATTTGGGGCTTCGACGAGGCAGATCTCATTGCGCCCCGGTTGTTCGGGATCTTCGCCCATATTGGCGGATCGTGCCTCGGGGCCTACCTCAATGGCGAGATCGTGGGGTTCTCCCTGGCCTTCGCCGCGATCAAACCGGACCACACGGCGTACTGGCACAGCCATATGACTGGTATCGCACCGGATGCCCAGGGTTTGGGAATCGGCCAACTCCTGAAGGTGCGGCAGCGAAAGGATGCGCTCGCCGCAGGCATTGATCGGATCGAGTGGACGTTCGACCCTCTACAGGCGCGTAACGCCTATTTCAATATCGAGAAACTCGGAGTCGAAGTCAGTGCGTACTTGCCCAATTACTACGGCATCACTTCGAGCGAACTGGACGGGTCGCGGCCAACGGACCGGCTGGTCGCCGTCTGGAAGCTCCACCAGCCCGTTGTCGGGCACCGCCTCGCCGGGAACCTGCCCCCGCTGCAAGCGGGTGCGGTGCGCATCGGAATCCCCGCTAGAATCTCGGAAGTGCCCCGGGACGAAGCGCTCAGGATCCAGCAGCGCGTACGCCAGCAATTTGTCGAGTCGTTCGGAACAGGGCTTCGAGTGACTGGGTTCGAGCGTACCACCGCGGGCGGCACGTATCACTTAAGCCCGTAGCCGGGTCCGTCACGCAAACGGTCAGCATGCGTTCGCTTGCCGATAGGATGGAGAGTCATGGCTGAATTCCCCGTCGCCGTCATCACCGACGAATTCTCGCAAGACTTCGATCGGGTCTGCGCAACCGCTGAGCAGCTTGGCATTCCGGAGCTGGAAATCCGCACGGCCTGGGACAAGAACGTCCTCGCCATGACGGATCACGAGATTGGTCAGCTCAAGACGACTGCGGACCGCCGCGGACTGCGCTTCATTTGCGTCGCCTCACCGGTCTACAAATGCGTGCTGCCAGAGGGGGGCGATATCGACGCGCGCTTCCACCACGACGCCTTCCAGGCTGCGTACTCCTTCGAGGATCAGCCTCGCATCCTAGCCCGGGCGTTGGACATCGCGGCACGCCTCGAAGCCCCGTTCGTGAGGGTGTTCAGTTTCTGGCGCACCGTTGATCCGGAACGGAACCTCGACCGCATCGTGGAAATCCTGCGGCGAGGCGGAGAGACGGCTCGCAAATCGGGCATCCTACTAGGCATCGAGAACGAGCACGCCTGCCATTTCGCAACCGGTGCGGAAGTGGGCCGCGCGGCGCGGGGCTTGGATCCTGGTGCGTACGGAGTCGTTTGGGATCCGGCAAACGCCTGCGTCGCCGGAGAGCGAGCCTTTCCCGACGGTTTCGCGCACATCCCCGTCGAGCGCATCTGCCACGTCCATGCCAAGGACTGTGTGATGGACCCTGCAACCAACCGGCCGGAGTGGTGCGATATCGGCGAGGGGGAAATCGGTTGGAAGGATCAAATAGCCAGGCTCAAGGCTGACGAGTATGCCGGCTCAGTGAGCCTCGAGACGCACTGGGACGGGCCCCGAGGCAACAAGTACTTGGGCAGCACCATCTGCGCCAAGAGCCTGCTGGGACTGGTGACAGAAGCCTAGCCACGCGGCGAGCCTGCCGCGACAAGGTTCGAAAACCCACCGCCGGCTAGCCGGTGCTCGTTTGTCAACCCGACTTAGGGTTAGCGCAGAAATAGCTTCCTAATTGGGAAGTGGGCAGATGGAGTGGTTCCACTTGGGTGAGCGCTTGCCATAGTCAGGTTGAGAGCATCCATCTGCGCGGGCGTGGTCTTGACGCCCGTCTCGAAGACCTGTTCGATGAGTTGGGCGTTCAATCGCAGGCCGATCCTGGTTACGTTAGTGCGAATGTATCGGAGGATGGTGGCGGGACCAACGCCCACGTATCGTTCCTTCTCAAGCAGCCCGGGCCGGCGACGCTTAGGACGGGGACCAGGAGCGGATCAGGATTCATCAGCAAAAACAACGATGACAGGTCCGCAGAGGCGACGTTCCACTTCATGGCCCAGACCGGCATCCGCCGCGAGCTGACTCTTTCCCTGAACGTGGTGCCTTGGTGGAACGGTCCTGGCTGTGTGCTAGCCGCCGAACTTCGCCAGGGCGCATAGGAGACCAAGAATCTGATCAGCCTGTTGCCGAATCTACAGGCTGTCGTTTTCGTTGGTAAGAAACCGGAGAGCGCAAGGAGATGCTTGGAAGACTCCCAACTTGCTTTTTTCATCCGCCCGCCCATCGCCAAGAGTTAAGGCACGCTGGCCAGACGAATGGCGGTCGATCCCTAGCGACTTGGCTAGGGTCAAGCCACGTCTTGGATGATTGTTGACATCACCGTCGAGAACGCACTACCCTTCGGAGACTGCCTGCCCGGATGCTGAGTCCGACCCGGTTGGATTTGGAGGTCACGTGGGGTGAGCGGACAAACTACAGGGCAACCCGTCCGCAACTCGCGACGCCTACTCATGAGTGGGGTCCAATCGGGCACGGCACTTGGCAATTCTTCGAACAACCGCCTGGAAGGAGCCGGGACCGCAGGTTCGAGATCTCCGCTGGCTCATGACGGTCAAACCGCACAGACCTAGGATCGCTTCCGCAGTTCATGGCGATGGCCTCCCGCGATGAGATGGGCATGTCAAAGGCCAGCGCACCCACCGCTCTCTCGTTCGAACCGGACCGCATCGCATCTCCGCATGACCGAGCCTTCCGGGATCTGAGTTTCGGTCTCTGGCTGCATCCAGAAGTTTCGGATCATCTTCGCGCATGGACGCACCTCTACAAGCGATTGGGGATCGTGCTCCAGCATCTGGCGGCGAACGGACGCACTACCGTCGTCAAGGGGTGCCGGGACGCGAATCGCGGCTGGCGCCGATCACCGCTCGGCGGTGCCAATGGCATGCAGTACTACCTGTGGTGGACGCCGCAGGGCAGCCAGATCACGAAGGACCTGGCGCTCCCCTCCGGCGCAATGCTCGTGCGGACGGTAAGGCATCATGATGACCACGCGCCGCTAGCTCCGGGTAGTCTCGATGATTATCTGCCACTGTTAACGCCGGAAGATCTGATCGACGGCGATGGCATTGCCGGCCGACCTTGGACCGACGCGCAGATGGATTTCGTCGAGGACGAGAAGCCGGTCCGTCTGCTCCTTGGCCGCCCCGGTTCCGGCAAGACAACGGTGCTTTGGAAGGCAATCGAAGCTAGGAGCGCCCAGCGTGTGCTCTACCTCACCTGGTCGGGCGCTCTGAAGCACCACGCCGAGGAACGGTTCGCGTCGTTTGCACCTGCCGACGTCGAGGTCACCGCGCGTGACTTCACGACGTTCGTGGGCGAGATCTGCGGAACCGACTTATTCCGGAGGACTCTGGCGGCCAGCCGCGCCAGCTTCGACTCCGCGATCGCCGAACTCGGCCGCGACTTGCCGCGACCGTGGAGGAACCGGCAGGTGGCACTCCATGCCGAACTGCGTGCCATGCTCTACGGTCGGGCGATTCCAGGCGAGCCGGGCTGTATCGATGATGACGGCATTGTACGGCTGAGCGAAGATGAATACCACCTCTTGCGCAGCGACTATGACGGAGTGGGACCCAAGGCCGCCACGGCTTTGCTCAGGGTCGCCCGCTCTCTGCCGACGCAAGCGGTGGAGGCCGTCTTTCCCGAACTGGTCGCTGCAAGCCGCGCCATAAAGCGGCTGCGAAACAACCACATCCCCGACGGATTCGACCGCTTCGACCGCATCGTCATCGACGAGATACAGGACTTGACACTGCTGGAGGCCGCGGTCGTCGTCGAGTTGTGCCAAGCCATCGACCGCAATCGCCGCCGCCCTCCCTGGCTGCTGATGGCCGGCGATTCCGGCCAGACCGTCCGGCCGACGGGCTTCGACTGGGGGCCGCTCAGCGACCTGCTGGCGAGATGTGTCGGAGCTCCGGCCAAGTTCCACTTGGAGGAGCATCTCCGCTGTCCCAGTCGGATCGCCGAGGTCGTTGACCGGGCTTCGGATCGGTACGCCGAAATCGAGAAGAGCATCCGGCCGACCAAGCAACGGCGCCAACACAGCGGACAGCACGTCGATGCCCATCTCATCTACGTGAGCCTCCCCAGCGAGGCGGAAGCCGTTCGGCTCCTGGAGCAGCTCGCGGACGCCGATGAGGTCGCGGTTCTCTCTCCGCAGAACGCGCTCCCGCCGTGGGTGCCTGAGCGACTGCAAAATAGCGTGCTCACTCCAGAGGAGGCCAAGGGACTGGAGTACCAGTCGGTCTGCGTCCTGGACCCAGGCCGCGTACTCGCGAAGTTGGACGCCCTCGACGAGGACAGCCTCGATTTCGAGGTTGTCCAAATGGAATGTCGGACCGCTATCGATCATTTCCGGGTTACACTCAGCCGTGCCACAGAGACTCTCGTATTCATCGACGTCGAACCCGATGACGACCAACGGCGCCACAGCTTGCGGATTCTGGGAGACGCGGCGCCATATAGCACCGAAGACCTTCTTGATCACTTCACTCACGCCGACGCCTCCCCCGAGGAGCGAGTGCTGGCGAGAATCAACGACGCACGGGCTCTAGTCGACTCTGCACCGGGCCGAGCCTGGCAGCGCGCGTGCCAGGCATTCCGGCTGCTGGGAGACCCAGACCTGCCGAATGGTGTGTCCGATCCTACCGTTCGTCGCGAAGGTCGCATAGTTCTGCTCGCCACCGCTGCGCGTCTGCTTATCGACGGTCTCCCGAAAGAGCAAGTCGGGAATCGCGCCGAAGTGTACGAAACGGCAATGGGGGCCGCGAGCGGATCGGACAAGACTGCGCCTGTCGAGAAGGAAGCGGTGACTGCGCTGTGGGAGTGGACGACACTCCAGCCGCGGTCGCCGATCAAGGTGCTCGATTCAGCTCTTGCGGTCAGTAGGCTGAAAAAATCCTCCAACTGGTTGGGGCCCGCGTTGCTGCCAGCGGCACAGGCACTGCGTGAAGGACTCCACAGTAGTGCTTCTGACCCCCAGTGGGCTCAACGCTTCAACACCACAGAAGTCGAAGGCTGGCTGCGACTCACTGGCTACGAGGGAGATGTCGCCGCCAAGGCCCGCCTGCTGCGCGGCAGTGCCTTCGATGCGCTTGTGAAGGCTGCGGATTGGGGCCGAGCTCGGGCCGGACGTAAAGCACTTCTCAAAGCTGCCGAGTCGCTTCTGGAAAGGATTGGCCCCGACTTCAACCGGCTCGGTCGGCTCCGCGAGGCGCAGGATCGCCCCGAGGACGCTGCGGAAGCCTACACACGTGCTCACGCTCCTGCGGAAGTGCTGCGCGTCTGGCGGCGCCACGGCAGATGGGAGCGTGCGGTCGAGTTCGCCCAAGATGGGGTTCGTGCCGATCTCAAATGGCTAGTCGATCTGGACCGCCTGATCGCGCGCCGCCCTGCCCAGCAGAACGAGCGCCTGCATGATGTCGAACTCGACCGACTCGAGACGCTGCTCGACACCGTCCGGGAGCGGATCGTGCGCAAGCGCACTGGCAGGGATTGATCGCTTCTGCAGGGAGTCGGATGATTCCGGCAGTAGGCCGGTATTCTTTCTCGAACTACTTTGACGCCGGAATGGTTGGAAATCAAGGTTATCCGGGAATCGGAGGATTCGAACCAGAATACGTATACTTTGTATTGACGAGAGCCCTTGAGTCCGGGTCGCGCGGCACAGCGCCGCAGGAATGGCTTATTCGTCCTCGTCCTTTCCGGAGCGCTCGCGCTTGGCCGCGTCGATGATTTTCTCGGCGATCTGTCCTGGAACGAAGTCGTAATACCCCTGAGTCATCGTGAACGATCCACGGCCTTGCGTCATCGACGTGAGGTCATTGGCGTAGGTCAGCATCTCGGCCATCGGCACGTCGGCGTGAATGACCTGCGTCGACCCCTTCGAGTCCATTCCTTGGATACGGCCCCGACGGCTGTTGAGATCGCCCATGAGGTCGCCGGCAAAATCCATCGGGGTAACGACCTCAACCTTCATGACCGGTTCGAGGAGCGCCGGCTTGGCTTCTCCCATGGCCAACTTGAAGGCCTTGCTCCCGGCCAGCTTGAACGCCAGTTCCGATGAATCGACGTCGTGGTACGAACCGTCATACAGGGTCACTTTGAAGTCGACCACGGGGTACCCGGCCAAATAGCCTCTGGCGGCCGCCTCCAAGACTCCCTTCTCCACTGCGGGAATGTAAGTCTTGGGAATCGAGCCGCCAAAGATCTCGTCAGCGAACTCGAACTGCCCGCCGCGATCGAGCGGCGCAACACGGATCTTGCAGTCCCCGAACTGCCCGTGGCCGCCGGTCTGCTTCTTGTGGCGCCCGTGGACGTCGGCAGTGCCGCGAATCGTCTCCCTGTAAGGAATCTTCGGCGCCCGCAGCTCAACGTCGACGTTGTACCGTTTGCGCAGCTTGCTGCATACGACGTCCAGGTGCTGCTGGCCGTTGCCGGCAAGCAGGAACTCCTGGGTCTGCGGATCGCGGTAGAAGTTCAGCGAAGGATCCTCCTCCAGCACCTTGGTGATGGTGCTGCTGAGGCGATCCTCGTCGTGCCGGGTCTTGGGCTGGATCGCATACGAGATCGACGGCGGCGGCACCTCGACCGGTGGGAACAGGATCTGGTTCTCCTTCGTGCCCAGGCTGTCTCCGGTCGCCGTGTCCTTCAGCTTGGCCACGGCTCCTAGGTCCCCGGCATGCAGCGCCGCTACCGGATTCAATGTCTTGCCTTGCGCCGCGCTGATCCGCGCGAACTTTTCGCTGCCCCGGCTGCGATGGTTGTAGACCTGAGCGTCGTTCGCGAGCACCCCCGACACAACGCGGAAAAAGCTGACGCGACCCGAGAACGGGTCAGAGCTGGTCTTCCAGATATGCAGGCTGAGCGGTCCGTCGTCGCTGATCGCCTGGGCACCTGACTCGGTGGCAATCTCCCCGCGGTCGACGGCCGACGGCGTGCCTGTTGCAAGGAAACCTAGAAGTCGGTCGATGGCCATGTTGTGCAAGGCCGAGCCGCACAAGAGGGGAACGACCTCTCCCGCTGCAACCGCTCGATTGAGGCCCGCAATGAGCTTGTCGCTTTCCAGCGTGCCCTCCTCGAAATACTCGTTCATCAAGTCCTCGTCGGTCTCGGCAACAGCTTCGATCAAGCTGGTGCGGGCCTCCTCGACTTGATCGGCCAAGTCGGCCGGCACGGCGGTTTCGGACCCCTTGCCGGTGCCGTCAAGCTGGTACTCGTAGGCCTTGCCCGACACCAGGTCCACAATGCCGCGGAAACCCTTTTCGGTCCCCAATGGAAGCTGCGTCGCGATTGCCGTCACGTCAAAGACCTCCTTGACTTGATTCACGACGGCGTCCACCGATGCCCGCTCCTTGTGCATCTTGTTGACGAAGATGACTTTCGGCAGCCCTTGCTCGGTGGCGAAGCCCCAGACTTTCTCCGTCTGGACCTCGATTCCGTTGACCGCGTCCACGACGACCAAGGCAGTGTCAGCAGCGCTTAGCGCAGCCTTCGTTTCGTTGATGAATATGGTGTATCCGGGCGTGTCCAGGATATTGATCTTGGTCCCGGCCCACTCGGCGTGAGCTACGCCGGTCGAAATCGAGACCTTGCGTTCGATTTCCTCCTCGTCGTGATCGGTGACGGTATTGCCCTCGTCAACCAGCGTAAGCCGGTTCGTGGCTCCAGCCGTGTAGAGCATGGCCGAAGCCAGCGTGGTCTTGCCGCAATCACCGTGGCCGATGATGCCGACGTTTCTCACGTCCTTGCCGTTGTATACCTTCATTGCCTCGTTTCCTGACGACTCCTACTCAATCTCGCGGGTCCCGCCTCGTGAACCCCAATTGGACAGGGGAAGAACCCCTAACACCACGTCGGCTGCCCTCGACCGACCCCAGCGTAACAGTATAGGACGCACGGAAGACTAGAGCTTGCTGTGCTCGAGCCAAGTGGAGTAGGCATGGCCGCGCGAGCCCTGGTATTCGTACGTGTCGAAGACCTGCCCGTTACCCAGCGCCCGCGGGTCCCCGTCCTTCTCAAGGCGATCCTGCAACTCCGCGCGGAGCGCGCTCTTTGCCTCGGCGTGGGCCGGATCGTCCGCTAGATTGTCGACGCAATCCTTGTCACGGTCGACGCGATAGAGTTCCTCCGCTGGGCGCTTGCCAAAGGACAAACCGTAGAACTGGTTGAATCCCCGCAGCAGTCGACTCTTCGTTGGACTACCGTCACAATTGCGGTAGCCGGTCTCGGGATTGCCGGCGGGCCAGCGGTCGGGCTCGTAGTTCCGAACATAGAGATACTCGGGAGTGCGGATCGCTCGCACCGGATAGCCCCCGTCATTGGGGCGGCCAAGATCGTGGCGCTCCTTGCCGACCAGCATGCGGTTTCGCTGCGGATCGACCCAGCCGTCTTTGTCCGACTCAAGGATGTCAAGCAAGCTGCGGCCCGTCATTGAGTCGGGAACTTCGACGCCCGCCAATTCGAGGATCGTGGGCGCGAAGTCGCGGACGTTGACGAAGTCTTCAACAGTCCTGCCCTTCTCTCCGCCTCCCCAGCGCACAGCGAGGGGCAAATGGAATCCGTATTCATAGATCTGGCCCTTGACGCGCGGAAACGGCATGCCGTGATCCGATGTAACGATGATCACGGTGTTGTCGAGTTCGCCGATCTCCTCGAGGGTGCCGAGGATCCGGCCCAGGTGCGTGTCGAACCACTCGGACTCGACGGCATAGTCCGCCAAGTCTCGCCGGATGGTTTCGTCATCGGGATAGAACGCGGGCACGTCGACATCCTGGTGGCGCTTGCCGCTGATCGCGCCGGCCCCGTCCTGAAAGGCGCGGTGAGGCTCGTGTGTGCCGAACCAGAAGCAGAAGGGCTGGCCGGCCTCGCGGCCTTCAAGAAAGTACTCGAAATTCTTGGCATAGTCCTTGTTGGACATGCTGCGAAACGGCGGGTTGAGCGTGTGCTTCACGTATTCGGGTCCGGCCGGGTTCCGCGAGAACCCTCCGGCCCGGTAGTCTCCGGGGCCCCAGCCCTTGCCGGTGTAGCCAACTCGGTACCCGGCCTCTTCGAGCAGGTCCGGGAACACGGCCCACTTGGCCGGGAACACGCCGAAGTGGCTCACGGCTTCCTCGAGCTGCCAGGTGTTCCGCCCCGTCAGGATGCTCGCCCGGCAAGGCGAGCACTTGGGGTTCGAAGTGAAGCAGTTGGCGAAAAGGATGCCCTCTTCGGCTACTCGATCGAAGGCGGGGGTGTTCACCCAAGTGCAGCCGTATGCGCCAGCGTGCGGCCAGCCCCAGTCATCAGCGATAGCGAAGAGAATATTGGGCGGCTTGGACTGGGCTCGAACGGACGGGGCCGCACCGGCTGCCAGGGTCGCGTACAACATTTGCCTGCGGGTCATGCCTAAGTAGGATACCTGAACCGACCGGGCTTGGGTGGGTAGCGTCTTGTCCAGCTGCGAGACGAGTCCTGCCTTCTCGGGCTTACTCGCATCGGTGCCGCGCAGGCGACATCGCATCGGGATTTGCCATTGGTCAGGCCGTGATTCGCGTCAGCCGCGGATTGCACTGAGAAGCGCAGTTCCTGTAGCTCTCCGTGATGCCACTGTGTAAGAATGCACGGACGATGGCATCACATACTGGCAACCGACTCAACCGGCGGAGCGAAGCTCAGCGCTCGCGCCGTTCTTTCCTGGGACTCTCGGCCACCGTGCTGGGCGCCAGCTCGGCGATCCCGCTAGCGGGGCAGCAGCGAACGGCGGGCGACCGGCCGAATATCCTGTTCTGCATCTCCGACGACCAATCTTGGCTGCATACGGGCGCAATGGGAGATCCCGTCATCAAGACGCCGGCCTTCGACCGTGTCGCCGCCGAGGGCGTTCTGTTCACGCATGCGTTTTGCGACGCGCCGACATGCGGGCCGTCGCGCAGTGCCCTCCTGACGGGCCAGTCGATCTGGCGGCTGGAGGAAGCCGGTAACATCCACAGCACGCTGCCAAGCAAGTTCGCGACCTACACCGAGATGCTCGAACATGCCGGGTACAGGATCGGTCACACCAGCAAGGGATGGGCCCCCGGCCGTTTGGAGCCGGGGGGCCGGACACGCAATCCCGCTGGCGACGTGTTCCAGAGCTTTGACCGGTTCTTCCAGCAGCAGCCGGGTGACCAGCCCTTCTGCTTCTGGCTGGGCAGCAGGGACCCACACCGCCCGTACGCGCTCGGATCGGGAGCACAGTCCGGGAAGGACGCGGAACAAGTCGTCGTTCCGCCGCACCTGCCGGACCACGCCGTCACCCGGAATGACATCCTCGACTACTACGTCGAGGTCGAGCGATTCGACAGCACGGTGGAGCAGGCGCTTGCATTGCTCGACAAAGCCGGGCAACTGCGCAACACGATCGTGGTCGTGACAAGCGACCACGGCATGCCGTTCCCCCGCGCGAAGGCCAGTCTCTACGACTACGGCAGCCGCGTGCCGCTGGCGATCTCCTGGCCGCAGGCCATCCCCAAAGGAAGGACTGTTGACGACTTCGTCAGCCTGAGCGACATGGCGCCGACATTTCTTGAGGCTGCCGGCTTGGCGGTCCATGAGGACATGACCGCGCGCAGTCTGCTGCCGATCCTCGCCTCGGACCAGAGCGGGCAGGTCGACCCGTCACGCGACGCGGCCTTTATCGCGATGGAACGGCATGACGGATGCCGCCGAGGAGGAAAGGGGTACCCCTGCCGTGCCATCCGCAACAAGGACTATCTCTACATCCGCAATTTCGAGCCAACCCGCTGGCCTTCCGGCTCGCCGAACGCCGCGGACTGCGCGCGCGGCATCCCATACGGTGAGATCGACTCGTCACCAACGAAGACATTGATGATGGAGAATCGCGACGACGCGGCCGTGGACCGGCTTGCGGAACTCGCATTCGGGACCCGCGCGGAACACGAGCTCTACGATCTGCGAGCGGACCCGGGGCAGTTGCGCAACATTGCCGGCGAGCCCGCGGCGGCGGACCACTTGAAGGCGCTTCGCGATCGTTTGATGACGCGATTGGCCGACACCGGTGACCCGCGAGCGTTGGGCGCCCCCGCGCCGTGGGACTTCTATCCCTACTACGGTCGGAGGGTCAACAGGGACTGGGCCGTCGACGAGCCGGGTTGATCAAGAGTGGCGCCGCCGACGTCCTCCCGGGGCGCCCTCCAGGGCGGCCCGGCAGCGGGGATGCAAGCGGCGCGCTCGAGCGGACTCACTCCCTGTCGACCAGGGAGTGGGAGAAGAGCCATTTCAGCATCTCGGGCTCGTCGTCGCAGCGATCGCTGCTGCATCGCGTGCTGCCGTTATCGCCGCCGCTGATCATCTTCGCAGCAATGCCATGCCCGTCACCGGCCCAGGTCGTCAGCTTCATGTTCCCACCCAGTCGTTCCATCTCGGCGAAGAGCTTCTGTCCGCGCTCATACGGGCACACATTATCCTGGTCGCCGTGGAACGCCCAGATGGGAACGTCCTTGATCAAGGACGCGTCGATGAACTCCTCGGTCTGTTGCAGGCCGGTTCCGGCGGAAGGTGCTGCCGCCGCGAAGTAGCCGGGATCGATTTGCAAGAGAATAAACGTCCCGTGCCCTCCCATCGAATGGCCGAGAATGTAAATCCGGTCCGTGTCGGCCGACGGCAATGCCGCGACGATCTGCTTGATCTTCTCGAGGTGCGCCGCATCCCATAGGCGGGGTGACTGGGGAGCGAGCACGTAGCTCGGATACGCAGAGCGGATCGCCCCGTCGGCAAGCAGCCTGTTCCAGACCCTCAGCTGCTTGCGGTTGTCCGCCCCCCTGCCGCCTCCGCCATGCAACGAAACGATGACCGGATAGCGCTGGCTCGAGTTGAATCCATGAGGCCTCATGAGGCGATATGGCATCTCGTCATCGGCATGAGGTTCATAGAGCCGAATCCACTCTTCCGATCCCTCCCCCTCCGCAACTTGGGCGCTGGCGTGCACGTGCATCGCCAGGAGCAAGGCAGCCAAGGCGACCCAGCCAGATCGGTGGATTCTCGAAGTGTTCACGCTTCCCTCCAATTCAGGTCCGCGTCCAATATACCCTGCCAGCAAGGTTGGAAGGTCATCGGCGCTGCTCCGGCGAAAGCCTGCCGTAGTGCGGATTCGATTCCCAGGTGGGCGGATGACCGAGGGCCCGTGGGTCGGCGGTTGCTAGCAGGCGTTGATCGAGACGGGAAGCCAGGGATCGCTGGGCCTCGGCGTGGGCGGCCTCTCCGGCGACATTGCTCATCTGGCTGGGCCCGAGGGACATGTCGTAGAGTTCCTCGGCGGGACGCTTCGAGAACACGGCATGGAAGTACCGTTCGAAACCGGGGGCGGTCTCTCGCGCGCGAATGACGTCCTTGGTCGGGGACGGATCGACCTCTCCGAAGATTGGAGGGTCTCCCGCAGGCCAGCGGTCCGGTTCAAGGTTGCGGATGTAGAGGAACTGGTCCGTGCGGATGGCGCGCATCGGGTATCCCACCCGCCCAGCACGCCACGGGGTGTGACGCTCCCGCGCCAGGATGGCATGGTCGCGGCTGGAATCGATGCGGCCCTGATCTTCCGACGTCAGCAAGTCAAGGAAGCTGCGACCCGTCATTTCCGGGAGGGGCGCGAGCCCGGCCGCCTCGAGGATCGTCGGGGCTACGTCGACCAGGCTGACAAAGTCGCTCGCTACCCGTCCTGCCGGGATCCGTTCCGGCCACCGAACTGCCAGGGGAACGCGCGAGCCGTAGTCGTAGAGATCGGCCTTGGCACGTGGAAAGGGCATTCCGTTGTCGCTGGTGACAATTACGATCGTATTAGCCAGCTGGTCGCGCTCCTCAAGCAGGGAGAGTATTTCGCCAAGTTCGCGGTCGAAGCGCGCGATCTCGAAGTAGTAATCCAGAATGTCGCTACGGATTTCCGGCACGTCGGGCAGGAATTGCGGAACACGGACGTCATCAAGGCGCAGACCGCTGTCAAGGCCGGAACCCTTCTGGTAGCGGCGGTGAGGGTCTTGGCTGCCGAACCAGAAACAGAACGGAGTGCCGTCAGGTGCAGATTCGTGGAATGCGCGGAAGTCGGAGTACCTATGGCCAGCTGGGTTGCGGGAGCGGCCGCCGGCCTCCACTCTTCCCGGCCCCCACCCTTTGCGGGTGTATCCGACGTGATACCCGGCCGCTTCGAGCAGGTCCGGGTACGTCGCGAACGTGGCTGGCAGCGAACTCCAGAGGTTGACGCCTTCTTCGAGGCGGTAGCAGTCCTGGCCGGTCAGGATCGCGCCGCGGGAGGGAGTGCAGGACGGGGAACTGCAGAAGGCATGGGCGAAACGGACCCCCTCGGCGGCGATGCGGTCGAAGTTGGGCGTGCGGACCACAGGGTCGCCGGACGCGCCGGTGTGGGCAAAGGACTGGTCGTCAGAGATGGCGAATAGGATATTCGGACGGGACGAAGCGCCCTGCAGGCGCTGGGCAAAAGCCGTTGCGGCGCCCGCGGCGAGGAAGTCTCGTCTTCCTAACGCGTGCGGGCGGCCGCGCGAGAGTCCAGCGACTGGCAGGCCAGGCGGCGATACTGAAGCAAGTGGCATTGGTGCCCCCCTGCTCCGCGCGCCGACCCGCTGAGCCTCGACTAGCTAGCGAGCCGGCCCGCGGCGCGATTCCCTACTGAGTGACGATCTGGACCAAGCCGGCAGACTTTGCCGCTGTCATCCGCATTCCGGCCGCGGCGGTGCGACGCGCTAGCTCGTCAATCTTCCACTCCTCAGCCCCTTTCACGTCACAGCGAAAGATGTTCGCGATGGGCTTGGTCCACTTTTCGGCGATCGCTCCCGGCCCCAGGATGACTCCCATCACCGGCCCGACATCCCCCGCATTCGTGTCCGTGTCCCAGCCCGCCATGACGGCGATCGAGATCGTCTTGTCAAAGTCGCCCTCGCCGTAGAGTAGCGCCAGCGCAATGACCGCGTTGTTCGGAAACACCCGACGGTTCTTGTCACCTTCCGGCGCCCACTTGGCATCGATCTGCTCATGGGTCTTTTCCCAGTCGTCGGGCCACTGCCGGTGCCACTGCATGACGTCCCGGATGCAGCTGGCGTAGTCGCAGTCCTCAGGGATGACCGCGAGTCCGGCCTGCAGCAGCTTGGTCGGGTCAGACTCGAAGAACGCCTCGGCCGTCAGCGCCGCCATGAACATCTCGCCGTAAACGCCGGCGGTATGAAAGGAAACCTCGGCGTCCATCCGCCCGTACTCGGCGGCTGTTTCCGGATTGCCGGGCAGCAAGAAGCCCCAGAATTCCCCTTTCATCTGGCCTCCCATGAACTCGCCCATTTCGTGCTGGCCGGACTCTGGAGGCCTCACTCCCTCCTTCATGAGTCTCTCCGCCACCCTCACGGCGCGACCGCAGTTCTGGGCCTCGAACACCGAAAAGGACGCGAGCCACTGGTCGGCGATGTCCTGGCTGGTGATCTCGGGCCCCTTTTCCTCGATCAACAGGAGATTCGCGACTTGGAAGAGCGAGTCGTCGTCGGGACCGAACCCAGCCGGACCCCAATGATCCGCCGTGTACCATTGCGTGCGGTCTGGATCCCGGTTAGGCGGCGGTGTCTTGATGTAGTCGGTAAGCGGCCACTGCTCCAAATCGGTGAGGAACGCCTTGAGGTTCTGCTTGTGCATCCTCTGAACGCTCATCCCCAGAGCGCTCCCGACCGCCTCGCCGAGCCAAGCGCCGTGAATCTTCTCAAGGTAGTCGGCAGCGCTCAGCGAGCGGATCGACAGGCTATCCTCGTCCGTCTGAGGAGCCTGTGCCCCGCCGCCGCATGCGGCGAGCATGGCGATGGTCAAGCACGTGGCTGGAATTGCATTCACTAAGTTCACAGCTTCCTCCTGCTGGCGGCTGCAGCCGCTCGAAGTCTGGGCATCGCACTACGGTAAGAGACGGCGATCGAAAAACCCGGCACCGGGCGGAAGGCCGACTCGGACGCGTCCTTCTCTGGACTGCGGAACCGGCGACCAGGGCCGTCTGCCTCGTAGGGTCGTGATCCGAAACAAGCATTCTGCCACTCGTCGCAGAGCAACTCTTTGTATTTGTATCGCATCGGCAAGTCTTTGTGCTCGTCAATCGCAGAATTGGCGGACCGAATAGGCGAGGCGCAGCGAATCGCGCGGTGGGCCGGCTCGCGATTCCCTACTGAGTGACGATCTGGACCAAGCCAGCAGACTTTGCCGCTGTCATCCGCATACCGGCGGCGGCCGTGCGACGCGCTAGCTCGTCAATTTCCCACTCCTCAGCGCCTTTCACGTCAGAGCGAAAGATGTTCGCGATGGGCTTGGTCCACTTTTCGGCGATCGCTCCCGGCCCCAGGATGACTCCCATCACCGGCCCGACATCGCCCGCATTCGTGTCCGTGTCCCAGCCCGCCATGACGGCGATCGAGATCGTCTTGTCAAAGTCGCCCTCGCCGTAGAGTAGCGCCAGGGCATTGACCGCGTTGTTCGGAAACACCCGACGGTTCTTGTCACCTTCCGGCGCCCACTTGGCATCGATCTGCTCATGGGTCTTTTCCCAGTCGTCGGGCCACTGCTGGTGCCACTGCATGACGTCCCGGATGCAGCTGGCGTAGTCGCAGTCCGCAGGGATGACCGCGAGTCCGGCCTGCAGCAGCTTGGTCGGATCAGACTCGAAGAACGCCTCGGCCGTCAGCGCCGCCATGAACATCTCGCCGTACACGCCGTCGGTGTGGAAGGAAACCTCGGCGTCCATCCGCCCGTACTCGGCGGCTGCTTCCGGATTCCCGGGCAGCAAGAAGCCCCAGAATTCCCCTTTCATCTGGCCTCCCATGAACTCGCCCATTTCGTGCTGGCCGGACTCTGGAGGCCTCACTCCCTCCTTCATCAGTCTCTCCGCCACCCTCACGGCGCGACCGCAGTTCTGGGCCTCGAACACCGAAAAGGACGCGAGCCACTGGTCGGCGATGTCCTGGCTGGTGATCTCGGGCCCCTTTTCCTCGATCAACAGGAGATTCGCGACTTGGTAGAGTGAGTCGTCGTCGGGACCGAACCCAGCCGGACCCCAATGATCCGCCGTGTACCATTGCTTGCGGTCTGGATCCCGGTGAGGCGGCAGTGTCTTGATGTAGTCGCTAAGCGGCCACTGCCCCAAATCGGTGAGGAACGGCTTGAGATTGCGCTTGTGCATGCCCTCGACGCTCATTCCCAGCGCGCCCGCGACCGCCTCGCCGAGCCAAGCGCCGTGAATCTTCTCAAGGTAGTCGGCAGGGCTCAGCGAGCGGATCGACAGGCTATCCTCATCGGCCTGAGGAGCCTGTGCCCTGCCGCCGCATGCGGCGAGCATGGCGATGGTCAAGCACGTGGCTGGAATTGCATTCACTAAGTTCACAGCTTCCTCCTGCTGGCGGCTGCAGCCGCTCGAAGTCTGGGCATCGCACTACGGTAAGAGACGGCGATCGAAAAACCCGGCACCGGGCGGAAGGCCGACTCGGACGCGTCCTTCTCTGGACTGCGGAACCCGCGACCAGGGCCGTCTGCCTCGTAGGGCCGTGATCCGAAACAAGCATTCTGCCACTCGTCGCCGAGCAACGCTCTCAGTTTATATCGCATCGGCAAGTCTTTGTACTCGTCAATCGCAGAATTGGCGGACCGAACAGGCGATTCCCTATTGCGACACGATCTCGACCAGGCCAGCGGACTTCACCTCTGTCATCCGCATTCCGGCGGCCACCGTGCGGCGCGCCAGCTCGTCGATCTTCCACTCCTCGGCGCCCTTGACGTCAGTGCGGAAGATGTTAGCGATGGGCTTGGTCCATTTTTCGGCGATCCCTCCCGGCCCCAGGATGACTCCCATCACCGGCCCGACATCGCCCGCGTTCGTGTCCGTGTCCCAGCCTGCCATGACGGCGACCGCGATCGTCTTGTCGAAGTCGCCCTCGCCGTAGAGTAGCGCCAGGGCGTTGACCGCGTTGTTCGGAAAGACCCGGCGGTTCTTGTCACCTTCCGGCGCCCACTTGGCATCGATCTGCTCATGGGTTTTTTCCCAGTCGTCGGGCCACTGCCGGTGCCACTGCATGACGTCCCGGATGCAGCTGGCGTAGTCGCAGTCCTCAGGAATGACCGCGAGTCCGGCCTGCAGCAACTTGGTCGGGTCAGACTCGAAGAACGCCTCGGCCGTCAGCGCCGCCATGAACATCTCGCCGTACACGCCGGCGGTATGGAAGGAAACCTCGGCATCCATCCTCCCGTATTCGGCGGCCGCTTCGGGATTGCCGGGCAGCATGAAGCCCCAGAACTCCCCTTTCATCTGGCCCCCCATGAACTCGCCCAGTTCGTGCTGGCCGGACTCCGGAGGCCTGACGCCCTGCCTCATCAGCCTCTCGGCCACCCTTACGGCGCGACCGCAGTTCCGGGCCTCGAAGACCGAGAAGGACGCGAGCCACTGGTCGGCAATGTCCTGGCTCGTGATCTCGGGTCCCTTCTCCTCGATCAGCAGGAGATTCGCCACCTGGTATAGCGAGTCATCGTCGGGGCCGAACCCCTCCTGGCCCCAGTTATCGACGGTGTACGATTGCCTGCGCCCCCGGGTCTTCTGCGGCGGAGGGGTCTTGATGTAGTCCGTCAACGGCCACTGCCCCAGTTCGGTAAGGAAGGGCTTGAGAGTGCGCTTGTGCAGGTGCTCGACGCTCATTCCCAGAGCGCCCGCGACCGCCTGGCCGAGCCAGGCGGCATGGACCTTCTGGTAATACTCGTCGGCGGTCAGCGAGCGCGTCGACACACTCGCCTCGCCGTCTCCGCATCCGGTGAGCAGAGCGATCATCAAACATGCAGAAGCGATTGTCTTCAATCGATTCATGGTTTCCTCCTGTCGGCGGCTTCGGCCGCTCGAAGTCTAGACCTTACACTACGGATTGAGTCGGCGTTCGACAGTCTGGGCAACCGGCCGGAAGAGCTACTCGGGACCTTCCCGCCCCTGAGTGCTGGAAGGCGACCAGCGCCCCCCCTACGAGGCTGCGATTCGACTCCATCCTTCTGCAGACCATGGTAGGGCAAATCTCTCTTTTTTTTGACGCAATGGCAGGTCCCTGCGCTGAAAAAACTCGATACCGCGACAGACCTGCCGAAGCGGCCGGAAAGGCCGGTCGAGACCCTTCGGGTCCTGTCGAGCGACAGGTCCAGCGGCGAGCGCGATTTGCCCGGACTCAGCCAGCATCTGCCGGCAGATCCGGAGCTCGATAGACAATGATGTTGTGGGCTGGCAATCGATGCCTGGCCTCAACGACGCATCCGTTGCGCTCCACGTGAGTCGACAACTCCTTGATTGTCATCAGCTCCCGATATCCGAGATTCAATTCGTCCGCGAAAGCGCGATAGAAGAGGCGAACCGCAAGCCGGTTCCGCGGGCAGGAGCAGATCTGCACGCCCCCCGGTTTGAGGAAGGTACGGAACAGCGAGATCAGCGACTGCTTGCCCGGGTCGTCGTAGTGCTCGATCAAGCCCCAGTCGATGCCGACGTCGAACTCGCCGCGCGCCTGCACCCGATAGAAGTCTTCCCGGGCATACGCGATACGCTCGGGATTGCGATGGATGTCGATCCAGCGCCGCTTGCGGGGTCGCGGCATTCTCACGCGGGCGGACAGAGGCGCCCGCAAGAACCGCTGGTAGGCCGTCGGATCGCTGTCGATCAGCAGCACTCTCCCGCGGTCGCCGAAGAGCGCCTGCAGGATCGCCGCCTCCCAGCCGACTTCGGCCCCGAAATGGACGATGTCGGGGTTCGGAGGCAACTTCAGCCTGGAGAAGACGCGCAGCTTTCCTTCCAAGTCGAGAATCGCGCTACGGCGTTGTTGCTGGAACGCCAGGCCAAGCCGCAGCAGGCGGCGGGGAAAGCCGCAATCAACATCTCTGTTGACGTCCCGCCAACTCGTTCCGAGCAAGCGTTCGAAGTTGGCGTTGAAGCGCGACCAGTCCACCTCCCCCGTTTGCTCGGGGTGCGCGACGTTCGCTGGGTCGAAATGACGCGAGGGCGGGAGCGCGAGTCGCATGGCGGTACAGTAGCACCGAGGTCGTGCCAATGCGCTCGAGACGATTCGACATCGGGGCCGTGCGAGCGATCAGCTGGGACGTGGACGGCACGTTGTACTCCACGCGGCGAGTGGCCTCGAGACTCTGGGTCGGGATGCTAGCCGCCGCTCTTCACGGCGTTCCAAGAGAGCCTTGGGCAGCTGCGGCGGAAATCCGTCAGTTCCGCAAGCGCATGGAACTGGTCCGGGCGCAAGGCGGGAGCCTGACGGTCGACGACGCGAGCATTGAAAGACGGATCCAGTTCGAGCGCCGTTGGCTGTCTCCCGCGATCGAAGCGACCGGAGCCCGTCCCGGAGTCGCCGACACGCTTCGCTCATTCGGCAGTCGGCTCCAATCCCAAGTGGCTCTCTCCGATTTCGAGTGCGGCCACAAGCTTGCCAGCCTGGGCTTGGCGGATGCCTTCAATGCGATCTACGCGGGCGAACGTCTGGGATACCTCAAGCCCAGCCCCGAGCCGTTCAAACGCGTTCTCCGGGATCTCGACCTTCCCCCGCAGTGCCTGCTGCACATCGGCGATCGTCCGGAAACAGACGGGGCGGGTGCAGAAGCCGCGGGTTGCGGCGTCCTGTTGCTAGGCCGGGACTTCCGCTCCTTCTCCCAACTGCAGGCGATAGTTGCGGCAGGGATGCGCGCTGCGCCCGTGCCATCAGAGAGCCCGTGCGGGAGCGGATCATCGAACGAGCCGGCGCAACCAGAGCCCGCCAGTCTCTGGCAAGCGCATCAAGGTCATGTGGAGGATTCCCACAAGCGGGGATAGAGCGGTAGGAATTTGAACTGGGAATCCAATCCGGCCGCGCCGCCAGCAGGTAGTCGTTTGCGAAGCTCCGGCAAGCTCAGCCGCTCGAGCCGGACACTGCCCAGTCTTCCACTTTCTCGCTTTGCGCGGTACTCGTGATTCAATTCGCCGAGCACTGCGTCGAATCGCTCCGCTAGGCCAGGCACCGGGCCTGGATCCTGCTGCCCCGAATACACAATAACCAGCCGATAGTGCGGCAGGCTGGTGGCCGGCCGCAGGGACGGGAAGCATGTCAGCGCATGCTCGCCGGAAAGTTCCGAACACGAAGAGCGGAGCAGGTCGAACGCCAATGACGCCTGGACGCCGGTCAGCTTCTCCCCGGTGAACGAGTATGCGAGACCGAGGCGACGCACGAATCGAAGATCCGGCAGATTCCCGACAAATCGTTCCACTTTGAACAAATCCGAGGTGCAGTAGCGCCGCAGGCCGTGGCCATGGCTGACGACGAGCTCATACACGACACCGAGCGCAAGCTGGTCCGGGGCCAGCAGCCGGCCTGGGTCCCTCGGGGCTTCCGGATCCAGAAACTCGTAGTAGACGCCGGGTGCCATGGGCAGGAACGCGATATCCGAGGCGCGGAAGTCCGGGACCGTTACGATTGTCTCGGTGGACATGGAGTACATCGGAACCAAGCGAAATCGTCCAGCCGGCAAGTGCTTCGCCAGTCGATCGAGGAACGGAACCACATACCCGCCGGTCCAGCAGATATAGACACATGCCGCCGGAGCCCATTCGGTAATCGGCAGGCCGGTCCGGTTCGCGGCGATGCTTTCCAAGCGCTCAAGATACCCTCGCGACGCCAAGCGTCGTGTCACCCTACGCACCACAGCACCCATTCGCGCTGGATGCCGCACCAAATCCCGGACCAGGGCGCTGCATCGCTCCCAATCGGAATCCAGCTGGTCAAAGAAGACCGACATGGTGGACGGATTGGTGCTGTACAGCACCCCGGGGTTCGAGAGCGCCAGGATCCACAGCCGCATCGCAGCGGTGCCATAGGTTTTCGTCAATCGGCGCAGCTCGGGGCATGCATGGATCCGGTACGGCGCCTGAAGCGTGGTCAGATAGCCGGGAAAGCGGTCCTCGCTCAAGAGCAGGCCCGTTAGCGATTCGTCCACTTCCATTGGGCCGAACACATACAGGCTGGTACGGCGCACGCCCAGCGTCCAAAACGCCCGCATGAACGATTCGACAAACACCCGGCGAACCTTGGCGAGGCGGCCGCGGCAATAGACGAGGCGCTTCGGATCGCCGCCCGTGCCGGACGTGTACGCAACCCGTGCCGACCCGCCTGGCGAGCGAGTTGCCGACAGTTCAAGCTGAGGCACCTCAGTCACAAGCCGTATCTCAGGACTGATCCCGTACCGCCGTCGAAGCCTCGCGCGGGACCGTGCATGATTGCGTGCCCGCACCCGGTGGAGGATCTCCGCAACAGCCCCAGCCATTCGCAAGGAGACGCCAATCAGAAGCCGAAGGCCATCATTGAGAGCAGCGCGCATCATAGCTCCCTCCCGGCCGCCTCAACCGTTCCGAGGTATTGATCCCGGATCCGATCGACATCCCCCGGCCGTAGCAAGGCCGGATCGAATGTGATCGTCAACCAAGTGCGATCGGGACAGGTAACGGCCACGAGCATCAGGGCGTGGCGCCTGTGCATGGCGCCAAGCACACCGAAACCCCGCAAGCCGTCAAAAACGGGGTCGCCGTGCCCGGGCCATCGCTGCACGTGGCTGAACGCCGCGGATCCCATGTCAGCCCAAGGGCGGTTCAAGTACCTGCGCGCGAGCGGACCGCCCAGGCGCAACGGCAGGCGGGACAGCACGGGACTGTGAGGCACGATCCATTCGCCACGCTCGCGCGCCCGGTCAACCTGGGACCTAACGGCCCGGCACTTGTCCGCCAGGCCCGAGCCGTCGGGATAGTCCCTGCGCACGCGAATCCGGCTTGAGGCATTCCCGAACCCGCTGAAGGGGTCACGACGGATGTTGACGGGCAGCCAGATGCCCACCCTTCGCCTCTCTTCGCCGTGGATGCAATTCCACTCGTGCAATGTTTCCAGTGCCGCAACCGCCAGAACGTCGTTGAATGTGAATCCGACGTTTGTCCTGGAGAGCCCAAGCAACGACCCGGGCTCAAACGAAAACGTGGTCCAGCAGCGCTCCCCGGAGAGCTTGCCAGTGCGTGTCCACAACGGGTCGCACCGCGCCCATCCAGGATTGCGCTTGGCTCCCGGCGGAGGATCTGCGAGTGTCGGCCTGACGAATTGCCCGGGCTCTGTGCAAGGCTCGTCCAGGTCGGCGGCAACTCGCAGCTGATGCCGAATCCATGCCAGTCCGCTTAGCAGGTCCGCGGCGCAGTGATGAATCCTCGTAATCAGGGATCCCCCGCCCGTTTGCGCGTCGCTGACCCACAGCTGGCGCAACGGTGGTTCCTTCGCGAGCCGAAACGGAGTCTTGACGAACCGCTCGATCTCCCCCGAGCACCCAGCGCGCCCCGCGACATCGAACGCCGGCTCGCAAGAGGCCGCCTCCAAGGGCGACCAGCAGCCGTCAACGACACGGCAGCGCGTTGGAGCGTACAGGTTGCGCGCACTGACTGCACCGCGCCTGAGGGCATCCGCCCCGAGATCGCTGTCGAACTCGAGGAACAGCGCGAAGTCGAGTGGCCGCTCCTGGCAGTCCATCAACAGGCAGACGAGATCAAGTGTGCTAAGACGATGGCTGGGCATGCGGTGCTGGCCGCGCATTATCGATTCGTATGTCGCGTCGGGGTCTTAGTGCGACCTTCCGCTTCGGATCTCGCTCGACAATTGGCAGCATTTCGATCCAAGCCAAGTGGGGACGCATATGGTGCGTCCGGTGCATTGACAAACCGAACGAGAACCAGTACATGAAACGACCGTAATAGTTGTGAGAGCGCGATTCAGCGCTTCCTGTAGAAAAACCTTCGTGTGTCTTGAACGCGAAGGGATACCAGAGCACGAGGGACACCAACACCAACAGCGGAACCATGCCGGACACCAGCCTGAAGGTGCCGACCGAGAGCCAGATCGGCAAGTACACCAGCGCGATGCCGCCGTAATTCAGAATCAATTCGAAGACATGGGAAGTATCGACGCTCTTCCGGTCTCGCAACCAGAAAAACCAGTGGTGTGGCATTGCGAGCGCTCGGAGCGGGAGCTCCCATTCGCGATCCGCTCGGGGCTTGATGAAATGATCGGGATCCTGCCCCTCCAAGTTCGTGTGTCGGTGGTGCAGGAGGTGCGTCCTGCGGAAGTTCGCGAACGGCACCATGGTGGGAATCAACGCGAGACGGCCCCACCAGCGATTGACCTTGCGGGTCCTGCCCAGCAGTCCGTGAGTGCCCTCATGGGCCATCACCGTGCCGATAAAGGCCAAGTAAGAGCGAATTAGCAAATCGGCCGCGTAGGCCCAGCCGTTGGTCGGCGTGAAGAAAAGGCCACCCAAGCTGCCCGCAACAACCACGCAGATCACGCACCTGCTAAGTAGGTGCACACGATTCCTCTCCCACAGCGCCACACGCGAAGCTGGCGGATAGCTGCCAGAATCGGGCACGAGCGGCTGTCGGGGCTGCGAGCCGTGGCGTTGCGAAAGAGTGTTCATTTTCCTACCAGCCAATACTTGGCGTGTGCAATGTTTCAAGGGTTCCGAATTACTTCTAGCGACCGATCAAACTCAAGTCAACGGATCCTTGCCTACCCTTCTTTTTGGATTCCATGAAACCGTTAGCCCTCAGTATACGGGTGGGCCGAAAATACTCTATTCCGGCTGGCCAGAGATGCGGCCGGAGTCAGGGGTGCAACTGGGGGACGCGAGTAGCAGCCAGGCGGGTAACTCGTTGCAAGCGTTGAGGAATCCTAGTCTCATCAAGGCAATCTCGAGCTCTCAAACCGACAGTAGCTTGACGCTCGTTCCCGAATCGGTTGGCTCGTCCCTTGGCGGAAGACAACGAGCTGCCGAGTCTCCAGGCGACGTCGAATCACCCCCTGTGCCGAGCTCATAATGACAGCTTCTCCCGAACTCTCTCGAACATCTCTTCGACCGCAGGCGCCCACTCGAATCCATCGACGTGATACCTTGCGGAGCGTGAAGTCACTCGCCATCCTCCTCGGATTCCTGCTGCCCGCGGCTAGTGTCGCCAAGCCGCCGAACATCGTCCTAATCATGGCCGACGACTTGGGCTACGGCCATCTGGGCTCGTACGGCCAAACCAAGATCAAGACGCCGAACATCGACCGGCTGGCCGAGGAAGGAATGCGCTTCACGCAAGCCTACGCAGGATCGACGGTCTGCGCACCTTCGCGGAGCGTGCTGATGACAGGGCTGCACGGGGGGCACACGCCGGTGCGGGGCAATCTCGGCGATGCGCACCTCCAAGACTCGGATGTCACTCTGGCGGAAGTTCTGAAAGGGGCAGGCTACGCGACGGGAGGCTACGGCAAATGGGGTCTCGGACTCTCGGACAGTCCAGGACATCCCTTGCGGCAAGGCTTCGATGACTTTCTGGGCTACCTGCATCAGGTGCACGCGCACTTCTTCTACCCGTTCTGGCTGACACTCAACCACGGCCGGATGAACCTGCGCCTGAACGAGAGCGGCGGCAGGGGAGAGTACTCACACGATTTGCTGTTTGAGCGGGCCCTCGAATTTGTCCGCAAGAATCACGATGGACCGTTCTTTTGCTACCTGCCAGTGACTATTCCTCACGTGGAGCTGGCAGTACCCGCCGATTCACTGGCAGAGTACCTTGGCCAGTTCCCTGAAGTGGGTGGAGGGCAGGAACGTCGGGTCGGCTACATCGTGTCTCCGAATCCCAGGGCAACTTACGCCGCGATGGTGTCGCGCCTCGACCGCGATGTGGGCCGCATGCTCGAGTTGCTGAAGAGTCTGGGCATTGATGAGGAGACCGTCGTGATCTTTAATTCGGACAATGGCGCGCAGTCCCGTTTCGACGTGAGCGAGGACTTCTTCGAAGCCTCGGGAGGCTTGCGCGGCTACAAGGGCTCAATGTACGAGGGCGGGTTGAGAGTCCCTCAAATCGCGAGATGGCCGGGCCGGGTGAAGGCCGGGACGGTCAGCGACCACGTGACCTACTTCCCGGACATGATGCCCACATTCGCAGAGCTTGCCGGGGCACAGCAGCCCTCAACGGATGGGATTTCCATCGTTCCCACGTTGACCGAGGATGCAACGCAGCGCGAGCACGACTGGCTCTACTGGGAAGTCGTATCCGGAGGCAACGAGTTGCGGGCACAGGCCGCGCGCAACGGGCAATGGAAATTCGTCCGCAGTCCGGTGGATGGCCCAGTCGAACTCTACGATCTTGAGGCGGACGAGGCGGAGACAACCGACCTGGCTTCCTCGCGCCCGGAACTCGTCGAGAGCTTCGAGAGCTGGGTCCGCGAGAATCGAACCGAACCGCCGGATCAGCCGGCGCGCTCGGCAGTCAGCTACAGGGACTACGTCCAGCTGGCACCGGGCGAGCCGGCGGACCGGGCCGAGCTAGGGACGCGGAACCGCCCGAGAGAGTGAGCTTGGGCCGGGGATGCGGAGGTAATTGAAGCCGTTTGCGGTGCCGTTGCACGGCTCGAACCCTTCATCGAACAACGCAGCTCGCAAGCATTTGCTGTGCTACATAGCGGTTCATCCGTTCGTCGTTCCAGATCCTCCGACGTCTCCGATCATGCGCATCGGCTGGGGTGGTCGCCAACTTGGGCATGGATGTTGATCTTGGACATTGCCCGTCCCGCACAATGAACCCGGCGGTGGTCTCGCCCGCGAGGCCACCCGTACCTGGGCTGGCAAGCGATGGCGGAGTGTTGCGCCCATCCCTGACTGCCGCCACTTGGCGCATCACCGGAGTGTCCCGGAACCAAACCGCGTCAAGCCATGTGGCTGGACGCGTCGGACGTCTGGGCTGAAAACAGGCGGCCGTAACCGGGGCTTCACGCAGACGGACAACTAGTCCTGTCAACCCCGAGTCGAGGATGGACGGCAGGCTCGGACTCGGCAGGGGAGTCGCGTGTTGGAGTGCCCAAACTCGACGCCATCACAGGCGTCGGAACCGACCCTTACAGCGTGCCAAATCCTGAGTCGAAGTTCGAGTGGCACGACGACAAGAACCTGACCAACGTCAGAAGGCACGGAATCCGTTTCGAGGCTGCAACGCGCATCTTCGATTCGGATGTACTGGTGTTGCGGGCTGGGACCGGGGAAGAGGACCGCTGGAAGGCGACCGACTTGTTGGAAGGCAAAGTGATCACAGTCGTCTTCGCCGAGCGCTCAGGGCGAAGACGCCTCATTTCGGCCCGACCTGCGTCTCGCGGTGAAGGACGCGCCTACAATTAGGAACAGGTTAACGATCCACATGGGCATGCGAGCACCCAAGCCTGCATGGGACGAGTCCAAGCAGATCCCCGATGAGGAGATCGATTTCAGCGATATCCCCGACACAGAACCGTGGGAATGGAAATACGCGCGTCCGATGAGTCACCCTGAGGCGTTTTCGAAGGAACTGAGCGAGGCCTACGATGCAGAATGGCGCGAGCGCAAGCGTCAGGGGCGAGGACGAGGAGACGAAGCGAAGCAGCCCCGTACCGCTGAACTGGTGCCGGTCTATTGAGTGGGCATTCCGAGCATGAGCACTATAGCGGACGATTCGGATGAGTGCGTCGATGGGTCGGGTCAACCGGCGGCCTGACGGTTGAATGGCATCCGACTCGGGGCACTTGAGCTGCATGCCAATGAACGCCTCCGAAATCCATTAAGTTATACGACACAGCCAGCTCGGGAAACCGGCAATGATGCATTGCCGATGTTGGTCTTGATTGACAGGTGCGCTGTGCCTCTTCGACACTCAACAATCGGAACACCTCTTTCGATTACGATCAGGACGAAAGTAACCGGAGCCGAGCGTGGTGGCGGTTGAATCGCTCGAGACCGTCGGTCGCTTAGTTGCAGACCGGTGTCAAGTGCATTTCGGCAAGCAACTTGAGACGTTGCGCTCTGAACTTGTCATCCTCCTCAAGGTCGGATCGATCTCTGAGGGCAGCGGCATCCGGCTGGTCAGTGGGTCGGATGGTTATCTTCTTGAGCCGACCCTTTGCGGCCCACTTCGCGACATGCACGCGGAGCAGCCGGCAATCCTCGGCTTTGACCTGAGACCGGGCTCGGGTTCTGGCAAGAATTGAGATTGCGCGGAATTGCGGATAAGAAGTTCCGACTAGGATGTGCTACTTTGTTCCGTCTGCACTCCCGTAGATGCACCCCATCTCTGCATAGGACTAGAACGGTAGGTGGACGCCAGCGTGAGCACCGAGTTTTTTTCTCGTCCAATCCTAAACTCTCCATACGAGTGCCCGACACGCCATTGGGAACTCGACGAGAGCGGCCGGCCCACGAGTCAGGTCCTCGAGGAGCGCCGCCGTGTGTCGTTGATCACGCCGATTCCGGTGCACAAGGGGCACAGCCAGCGCCAAATGGTGTTTGACGAGGTAGCGCGACGATTAGCGACGGAAGACCAGCAATACGACCTGACAGCAATCATCAATGACATTCGCGAGTCCGTCGATGCCTGGCGGAGCGTCCCGGATCCGAATCAGTGGAGAGTGACACCCGAAACAGCAAGACTGCTGAAACACTGGAGATACCATCGGTTTAGCGGGCTTCGCCCATTCTTTTGCCAAGTCGAGGCTGCAGAGACGGCGATCTGGCTGAGTGAGGTCGCCCCGACGCTCGGCAAGAGGGGTCGGCGTTTTCTTGACCATCTCGATACAGCGAACAGCGAGGCAAACCCTAGCCTGGCACGGATGGCGTTGAAACTAGCTACTGGTGCCGGGAAGACCACTGTGATGGCCATGCTAATCGCGTGGCAAACGATCAACGCGGTCCGCCACCCAGGGAGCCAGCGGTTCACGAGGGGCTTCCTACTGGTAACTCCCGGCCTGACGATTCGTGATCGCCTTCGAGTGCTCCAACCGAACGACCCAGACAGCTACTACCGTAGTCGCGAACTCATTCCCAACGACATGCTCCGAGATCTCGACCGCGCAAAGATCGTAATCACCAACTACCACGCGTTCATGCGGAGGGAGACGCTAGAGATCTCGAAAGGAGGTCGTGCGCTGCTTCAAGGACGAGGCCCGGGAATCACGACTCAAGAGACGGAAGGACAGCTGCTCCAGAGAGTCATGCCAGATCTGATGGGCATGAAGAGTGTCTTCGTGCTCAATGACGAAGCGCATCATTGCTACCGCGAGAAGCCGCCTTCCGAAGACGAGGAAGGGGTCCTGAAGGGAGATGCCAAAAAAGAGGCGGCAAAGAACAAGGAGGCTGCACGGCTTTGGATCTCAGGTCTTGAATCGGTCCAGAAACGAATCGGTATCCAGCGCGTGATCGATCTCTCGGCTACGCCGTTCTTTCTCCGGGGGTCCGGTTACGCGGAAGGGACACTCTTCCCTTGGACCGTGAGCGATTTCTCACTCATGGACGCTATCGAGAGCGGCATCGTCAAACTCCCACGTGTGCCGGTCGCTGACAACATGCCCGGCGCCGACATGCCCAGATTCCGGAGCCTCTGGGAGCATATCGGAAGGAAAATGCCCAAGACGGGCCGAAGACGGGCTTCCTCGCTCGATCCGCTCAGCATTCCGGTCGAACTCCAAACCGCCCTGGAAGCGCTTTACGGCCACTATGTCAAGACATTCGAACTTTGGGAAGAAGCAGGCACCCAAGTCCCTCCATGTTTCATCGTTGTCTGCAACAACACCTCAACATCCAAGCTTGTGTACGACTACATCTCTGGATTCCAGCGAAAAGCGGAGGACGGATCCAGAAGGGTGATACCCGGCCGCCTAGGGCTATTTCGGAACTTTGACGATGATGGCAAGCCATTTAGTCGTCCTCGTACGTTACTGATCGACAGCGAGCAACTCGAATCGGGGGCGGCTCTCGACACGACCTTTAGAAATGCGGCGAGGGACGAAATTGATCGCTTCCGTCGCGAGATCATTCAGCGGACGGGAGACAGGCGGCAGGCAGAGAACCTCTCTGATCAGGACTTGCTTCGCGAGGTCATGAACACCGTCGGCAAAGTGGATACCCTCGGTGGGTCAACACGCTGCGTCGTGTCTGTCTCAATGCTAACGGAAGGTTGGGACGCAAACACAGTCACTCACGTGCTCGGAGTGCGGGCGTTTGGTACGCAGCTATTGTGTGAGCAAGTTGTTGGAAGGGCATTGCGTCGGCAGTCGTATGAATTGAACGATGAGGGCATATTCGATGCCGAGTATGCCGATGTGTTTGGGATCCCATTTAACTTCGCGAGCGAGCCCGTCGTCCCCCCGCCACGACCGCCACAAGAGACGATCCAGGTACGCGCAATCACTCCGGAGCGGGACACCTGCGAGATTCGGTTCCCCCGCGTCCAGGGCTACCGAGTCGAGCTGCCAGACGAACGCCTCTCCGCCAAATTCGACAGCGATTCGACGTTGGAGCTTACGACAGAAATGGTAGGCCCATCCATCACTCACAACGAAGCGATCATCGGAGAGGGTGTGGATTTGAAAATCGACCACCTTGGAGATGTACGCTTGTCCACGTTGCTGTACAGGCTGACTGCACGACTCCTCGAAACCAAGTGGCGCGATGCCAACGAAGACCCGAAACTGCATCTCTTTGGCCAGCTCAAGCGGGTCACCCGCCTGTGGCTAGATAACCATCTTGCCTGCAAAGGAGGCACTTACCCAGCCCAACTCATGTACCAGACTCTTGCGGACATGGCTTGCGAGCGGATTACGGCAGGAATCGTGAAGGAAATGAGCAAAGAGCGGCCGGTCAAAGCCGTGCTGGACCCCTACAACCCAATGGGGTCGACGATCAACGTCCGTTTCCACACCTCGAAGAAGACCCGCTGGCAGACGGACCCGAACTACTGCCACGTCAACTGGGCTATATGTGACAGCAGTTGGGAGAAGGAGTTCTGTCGCATCGCCGAGTCACATCCTCTTGTCCGCGCTTATGTCAAGAACCAGGGTCTCGGCTTGGAAGTACCGTACCGTTACGGTTCAGAGGCGCGAACGTACATTCCGGACTTCATCGTGGATGTGGATGATGGCAACGGTGACAATGATCTTCTCCATATGATCGTTGAGATAAAGGGCTTCCGCCGGGAGGACGCTAAAGAGAAGAAGAAGACGACCGAGACATATTGGGTGCCTGGTGTGAACCAACTCGGCACTTTTGGACGCTGGGTGTTTGCCGAATTCACGGATGTGCATTCAATGCAAGCGGACTTCGACGCCAAGGTTCGGGCCGAATATGACGGCTCGATTGAGCGGATCCGAACCGAAACCGGAGGCGAAGCCGCCGAGTGGCTGGCTAGCGTAGGGGGGAGTGCTCCAGATATTGACGACATTCCAAGGCGCCAAAGCAGGATCTCGGAATGATCTTGGTGGACACGACTGTGTGGATCGATCATTTCCGTGTCAATGAACTGGATCTAGTGAAGCACTTACGTGCCGGTCACGTGATGATCCATCCGATGGTGATTGGCGAAGTCGCGTGCGGCAACCTAGCCAGCAGGGAAGAGACACTGCGAAGAATGGGATCACTTCCGGAAATCCAAGAATTGAGCCACGATGTGGTCTTGTCTCGCATCGAATCCCGAAATCTCAACGGTCGCGGAATAGGCTTTATCGACGCGCACCTCATTTGCTCTGTCCTAGAGTCGGACGGGACCGTGTTGTGGACACGAGACAAGCGGCTGAAACATGTAGCAACAGACTTCGGCGTTGCGTTTTCCGAGCGCTCATGATGGAGAAGATGAATGGCGAAAAAGCGTAGCAGCAAGGTTGTCGCGGCCCTCAAGCACGAAAAGGCGTCTCGCAAGAACATCCCTTCTGCCGAGCATGAGGCAGTGATGGCGGAAGACGCCCGAAGTCCCATCCAGGCCGCCTATGCCCGCCGAAACCGAGACCTCGACCCGCAGCTCGTCTGGCGCGGGAAGGATGTACAGGACTGGTCCGACCTAGTCGTGCCAGCGCCACCGCTCTTTATTCAGGAGAGGGTTCATCCCAAAGTGTTGATCGATGACCTTATCCGGAGGAGCAAAGCAGCCAAGGAAGAAAAGGCGGATCCCGATACAGGTGTTCAAGCTGACCTATTCGCCGATTTCAACGGTTTGCCTAGTGAGGATGCGCGAACGGAGTTCTACCAGCATGACGCCAATTGGTCGAACCGGATGATCCTTGGCGACAGTCTCCAGGTGATGGCGTCACTGGCCGAGCGCGAGGGGCTGCGTGGCAAGGTGCAGTGCATCTACATTGATCCGCCTTACGGGATCAAGTTCAACTCAAACTTTCAGTGGTCCACGACGAGCCGGGATGTCAAGGACGGTAAGGCGGACCACATCACTCGTGAACCAGAGCAGGTCAAGGCGTATAGGGACACCTGGCGGGACGGCATTCACTCCTACCTGACGTATCTGCGAGACCGGCTGACCGTAGCGAGGGATCTGTTAACCCCGAGCGGATCAATCTTTGTGCAGATTGGAGATGAGAACGTTCACCGTGTCCGGGCTGTAATGGATGAGGTGTTCGGAGAAAGCAATTACTTGGTCGAGATTAAGTTTCGGACAACGAGCAACCGGACATCCGAGTTTCTACCAGCAATATTTGACTCACTTGTCGCCTATGCCCGGGACAAGCAGCAATGTAAGTTTCGAAACCTATTTTTGTCGAAAGATTACAGCGATGTTTCAGAGGATTCGTATGGTTGTATTGAGACAGATGGATATCAGTGGCGCAGATTGAGTAAGGCGGAAAAGGAGAATCCAAGATTATCTCAAAAGCAAGGTGCGATATTTGGTCTCGGTGATCTAACTTCTTCCCATGAATACATTCGTGACGAATTTGAGTATCACGGAAGGAGTTTCGATCCAAAGAAGCGGTTCTGGTCAACATCTCTAGCTGGTCTCAAGCGGCTTGAACGAGCTAATCGGCTCTGTGATGTTCGAGGGACTCTTAGGTACAAAAGGCTCTTTTCTGATACCCCTGTTCAACCTCTCAATAACATTTGGGCTGACACAGGTAGTGGCTCTCGAACGGGTGAGCGAAGTTATGTTGTACAGACAGTGACCAAAGCAGTTGAACGATGCGTTCTTATGGCCACTGACCCGGGTGATCTTGTCCTCGACCCGACTTGTGGGTCTGGCACTACAGCCTATGTTGCCGAACAGTGGGGCCGACGCTGGATCACCATTGATACGTCCCGCGTGGCGCTGGCGCTCGCCCGCGCCCGCATTATGGGTGCTCGCTACCCCTACTACCTACTTGCAGACAGTCTAGATGGATTGCGAAGACTAGGTGTGGTCACCCGCAAAAAAGCGCCAATAACGCCTACTCGTGGAGACATCCGGCAAGGCTTTGTCTATGAGCGGGTACAACATATCACACTCAAATTGATCGCCAACAACACTGAGATCGACGTTATCTGGGAAAGGTTCCAAGAGGTGCTCGAGCCCCTTCGCCAGAAGTTCAACGTAGCAGTTGCGAAGGATTGGAATGAATGGGAGATTCCCCGGAAGACGAATGATGACTGGCCACGCACAACGAAGGAGTTGCACGCTCAGTGGTGGGCGCAACGCACTAAGCGCCAAGAGGAGATTGACAATTCGATCGCAGCCAAGGCCGACTATCAATCCCTCTATGACAAGCCTTACGAAGACAAACGAAGAGTCCGCGTCGCCGGTCCCTTCACCGTGGAGAGTATTTCTCCGCACCGTGTTCTAGGGGTTGGGGAAGAGGACGAACTCATCGACAGAGTCGAACAATCTAGACTCGGCCACCGCGAAAAGCAAGACTTCGCAAGCATGGTTCTGGAGCACCTCAGGACTTCTGGAATCCAGCAGTCTCAGAAGCGAGACGGGCTCTCGTTTTCGTCAGTCAAGTTGTGGCCCGGGGACTTAGTCTGTGCGGAAGGGTATTACTTCGAGGGCAGAAATGAGTTCGCTGACAAGAAGCGCGCCGGAGTCTTCGTCGGCCCGGAATTCGGTACGGTTTCGCGCCCAGACTTGGTTGCCGCCGCGCGGGAGGCCGCTGACCATGGCTTCGACGTACTCGTTGCGTGTGCGTTCAACTACGATGCCCACGCCTCGGAGTTTAACAAGTTGGGTCGCATCCCAATTCTGAAGGCTCGTATGAATGCCGACCTCCATATGGCCGAAGATCTCAAGAACACCGGCAAGGGTAACCTCTTCGTGATCTTTGGCGAGCCAGATATCGAAGTCCTCCCAGTCATGGGAGGAGGTACCGAACCTCATCAGATGCAGGTGAAGATCAACGGTGTCGACGTATTTCATCCCACCACGGGGGAGGTTCGTAGCGATAGTGCCGACGGCATCGCCTGCTGGTTCATTGATACCGACTACAATGAGGAAAGCTTCTTTGTCCGCCACGCGTACTTCCTCGGTGCCCGCGACCCCTACAAGTCCCTCAGAACGACACTCAAGGCGGAGATCGACCAGAGAGCTTGGTCCGCGCTGAACAGCGACAAATCTCGACCGTTCGCCAGACCTCAGTCCGGGCGCATAGCGGTCAAAGTTATCAACCACTTAGGCGACGAGGTCATGAAGGTGTTCAAGGTGTGATTCGGCTTGTACGATTCCCGAAAGGCATATCGGTCATGCCAGTTGGGTAACTAGCGTATAGAATGCCGCAGCGGAAGACGCACGACTGCAAGTGGAACGGAACGACTTCCTTGTTCGCGACCTTGAACAACGGTCACCGGCAAGGTCAACGGTAGGTGCTTCAGGAAGCGCCGCGCATGGGAGTTAGTTCAAGGAATTCCTCGCCCTCGTCGACAAGGCAGTGCCGCGGGGACTCGACATCCACGTCGTGCTGGACCACTACGACCACCCCTCGCACAGGACGGCGATGATCCATGACTGGCCAGCGCGCCGGCCGAACTACCACCTGTATTTCACGCCTACGGGCGGCTCGTAAGTGAATCAAGTCGAACGCTGGTCGGCGAGATCACGAGTCAGTGGTTTCAACGTAGGACGTCTCGCAGTACGATAGCGCTGAAGACAGCGATCAAGAAGGACCTAGATTCCTTGACTCGCCGCAAGGTTGACGATTAGGTCAAGTTTGGAGGTCCCCTGCCTGCTCTTGCCGGTCTGAGACGGAGCCTTACCGGGAGTGGCGATGGCGATGCCGTTGCGCTGGGGCGACTCCAGCCACTGCGGTTGTATGCTGGGAAGGAAGGGCGCGTGCGCGAATCTGGGTCCGCAATGCCGGTGACGGCCTCCAACTCGAAGGAACTCTCCACGGGGGCCTCGCTGGTCGCCGACGCGGTGGCACCCGAGCCCGACGCGGTCGAGTACCCGGAAGGGCATTGGATCGCGCAGAGCGTCTGGCACGGGGACGCTGTCAGGCTGGCCACGGCGGCGTTGCACCACCATTTCAGGGACCGCGACGACGTGCTCGTGGCGATGGAGTTGGTGGTGTACTACGTGCGGGGCGACAACCGGGTCTGGCTGCAGCCGGACGTGCAGGTGGTGTTCGGCGTGGGGCGCGGGGGGAACCGCAGCACGTTCAAGGTGTGGGAGGAAGGCAAGGCGCCGGACTTTGTCCTGGAGGTGGCGTCGCCGTCGACGGCGGAGAACGACGCGCGGCACAAGGCGCAGGAGTACTTGGGGATCGGGGTGCGCGAGTACTGGCGGCTCGACCCGGAGGGGACGATGATGGGGACGCCGTTGGAGGGCTACCGAGCCAGGGGAGGCAGGTATCACCGGGTGGAGTCGGTCAAATGCACGGGCGGGGTCGAGTACCTGCGGAGCGGGGTGCTGGGGTTGGATCTGCGCGGGGAGCAGCGGAACGGAGCGACGGTGCTGGTGATTCGCGACCCGCGGACGGGCAGGGAGTTCGACGGCGCGCTGGAGGCATCCGAGCGACAGCGAAGGACTGCGGAGGATCGGGCGAGCGCGGTAGAGGACAAGCTGAGCGCCGCAAGGGATCGCGCGAGCACTGCGGAGGAGAGAGTGCGGGTATTGGAGCAGCGACTCCGGGAGCTTACGGGCCAAATCCGTCCAATGGGGCGAGATTCCTAGGGGCGAGTCCCCCTTTGCCTCGCAAAGTCCTGCAACGACCGGGGCGTGCCGGGGATCAGCACCCGGACTGGCTGCGGCTCATTCCCCTAGCTTCCCATCCTGACCGGACAACTGCGGATCCGCAAGGTACCCGGGCCTGGCGCGAGGCTGACGATAGCGTTACATTTCGGTGGCTCAGCGTCTGCCTTCGTCGGTCTGAGGCCTGGCCTCGCTGAGGTCTACAGCGAAGAGCGTCAACCCAATGCGGGACGAAAAACCGCCATTCAAACTAGAAACAGCTATTCGGGCCGCTCGATTCGCCCGAACAGATTCCCTCCGTGCGTACCACCCGACCACATCCCGGCGTAGGAGTCACGGTAAAACAGCACCCGGGCGGTGTACGACCCCATCCCGGGAAGGCCGAGGTCGGTCACGCTCACCATCGGCGTGTCTCCGGCCCAAAGCAGCTTGACCGGGACAGGAAGCGTGACATCGCGCTCCCCGTACTGAATGCGGGCGTGGAATGTCCAGATGTCACCAGCTCGCTTCACGACCTTCTCGATCTCGTAACGCTCGCTCCGCAGCCTGACAGTTTCCTCGCCGTCAGCTGGCGCGCTCGACTCCCCTCCTTGCCGAACAAGCGTAAAATGACCGTCCAAGACAGCACCGCGCATCGACTCCTCGAATGCCTGCTCACGTGCTTGCTGCTCCTCGGGGGTGGCCGTTTCCGCCGAACAGCCCAGTAACACCAATGGGATAAGAATCGCGAATCGCACGACACCCACTGTAGTGGAATCGACCCCGGCGAATCCAGCGAGGCTGGGCTAACCGCCTCATGGAACGCTGATGGGGGGTGCGCTCCAGTGCACGTTGCAAGTTCCCGCCCGATGCAGGCTCAGAGCTCATTCGCCGGTGCCCACCTCCTAGAGCGGCCACAGGCGTGCCGAGCCCCAGCCAAGAGCGTCCGGAATCCCCACGTTCAATCGGTTCCACATCTCGAAATATTGAACGTGAATGCGTTACTATTCAATTGGCGTCACCCGGAGACAGGAATGGCTGGAATCCCTCACCACGACCGTCGGCAGTTCCTAAAGGGCACAAGCTATGCCTTGGCGCTTCCGCTGCTGTCGTCGCTGCCGGGCGCCCTTCGCGCCGCGCCGAGGCATCCGGATGCTAAGGCGAAGCGCCTCGTCTGCGTGGGCACGCAACTCGGCTTCTACAAGCCGGAATTCTTCGCAAGTAACGAGAAGGCGAGATTGATGAAGCCGGTGGAGGATGCCGGCCTCGCCGACGCTTTCACCACGATTTCGGGCCTTGATCACAAGGGTCCGACGGGCAACGGCCACCAACTGGTCTACACGCTGTACACCGGACATGTCGTCCCCAGCGTTTCTCTCGACCAATTCGTCGCGCCGGCTCTGGGAAGCGACACCCGGTACGAGTCGCTGCAGCTGTGCTGCGGAGAAGCTCAGCAAAAGGCTTCACTGTCGTTCACGCCATCAGGCGTCCCAATGCCCGTGACCTTGCGCCCCAGCGCATTGTTCGCCCGAGTGTTCGGCGCCGGCTCTGTGGAACTGCGGAGGCAGACCTACCTGATCGAGTCCGGAAGGAGCTTGCTGGACGACCTGACCGGGGATGCTCGAATCGTTAGCGGCCGCGCTAACGCCGAGGACCGGCGGAAGCTCGATGAATACTTCACCTCGATTCGGGCCGTGGAAGGCAAGCTGGAGCGCCGCCGTGACTGGCTGGACCAGCCATACCCCACGCCACCGGAAGGCCTACAACTTCCCGAGGAGGAGAACGTCGATGGATCGTTCCTGCTCGACAACGAAGACTTGATGTGGGACCTGATGGCCCTGGCAATCAAGAACGACTCCACGCGGGTCATCTCGTTGACAATTCCGATTACCGACCGGGCGCTGTTCGTTGACGGTCGGTTGACGAGCGAGGGGTATCATCGCCTCTCCCACCATGGGAAGAAGCAGGAGAAAATAGACGGACTCTTGACGATTGAGCAACGCCACATGCTGGGCGCAGCCCGTTTCCTGAAGGCCCTGCACGACACACCGGATGTCGATGGTGGAACACTGCTGGACTCGACCATCACCCTGATCGGCAGCGCCATGGGGGATGCCGCCGCTCACCGGCGCACGAACTACCCGTTGTTCGTCGCCGGCGGGGGACTCAAGCACAAGCGCCACCTGTCATGCGGACAGGGAGCGGTCACGAACTCGATGGCCTGCGATCTTTATGTGACTGTGCTCCAGCAACTTGGCTTCGACGTCGGCAAGTTCAGCACGAGCGAATCCGACCTCAACAGCCTCCTCACATGAGACTGGCGACCAAGATCCGGTTTGCAACCGGCATGGTTGCCCTCGCTTCGGGGATACCTGCGAATTCGGAGGATCCCTTCCGTGCTAAGTTCACGACCGAGTTCTGCGCCGCGTGTCACAGCGGCGGAGGCCCGCAGGGCGGGTTCAGGGCCGACAAGGGCCCTCACCAAGTCGTCGATGCGAAATCACTCCGACAGTGGAAGCTCGCAGGCGAGTATGTCTCCAGGGGAGTCATGCCTCCGGAGACCGCCCCACAGCCATCGCCGGCCGAACGGAAGCGCTTCTCGGACAGCGTTTCCGACGGCTTGGCCGTGGCAGAGGGCGCCCGGTTCAGCGGCGCTCTCGTTCGGCGCCTGAATCGGATCGAATACCTCAACACGTTACGAGACCTGTTCCCGATTCGGGAAATCCGGCTGCCCGTGACGTTTCCCGACGACAGCACCGGCCAGCGATTCGACACGATGGCGGAGGAGACGTACCTGACGCCGGGGCATCTGGATGCGTTCCATGATGTCGCTATCGATATCGCGGACCGTATGGTGCCCCTCCCGGGCGTACAGCAACGGCACTTCGAGGCGGACCGGCCGTCGATCGGAGTGGATCCGTCAAGGACAAAGTTTTGGGTCAGGCAGGGAGACGACGCAGGACTCCACTTCACCGGGATCAATATCGCCGGATGGTCCGGCGCCCTGTGGGTCAAGGCGTTCGCAGCCCATGCCTCTGGCGTCTACCGTGTTCGCCTCAAGGTCAGTGCCGAAGCCGAGACAGGAGCGGACGGCAAGCCCCTGCGCCTCGGCTTCTATGCTTTCAATCCCACTGACTACAACTTGCCAAAACGTGCGCTGCGGATTGACTTGGCTAGGGTCGGATTCGTGGATGTCGCCAATCGAGAGCCTGGGTTCGTCGAGACGGAACTCCTGCTTGAGAAAGGCGAGACAGTTCATTTCTACTGCGAAAACCGGTTGCGACGGGAGTACCCGGACGCGCTGATCCGCGAGCCTGGCAACCGAGACGGCCTGCGAAAGCTGCTGGCCACATACCTGACCGAGGCGGAAGCTTCTCCCGAGCCGACGATTCGATTCGAGCGGGTGGAGATTACGGGCCCGGTTGGCCCGCTACCCAGACAAGTGCAATTCCTAGGAGGCGGCAAGCCCACGGGCGACCGCGCCTACGTGGAGTCGATCCTCCTGCCCTTGGCGGAACGCGCGTTTCGCCGGCCGCTGACGGACGGGGAGAGCGACCATTTGATTGCGAGCGTCCTGAAGCACTCGAAGAGCGCCCCGACTGCGGAGTACGCCATTCACTACGGCATCCGGAAAATCCTCCTGTCACCGCAATTCCTCTATCGGGAGACGGGAGGCAGCGACCTGGGCGACTACGGTCTCGCAAGCCGGCTGGCTTATTTCCTATGGAGCACCATGCCGGACTCCGAATTGCTGCAAGTCGCCAGCGAGGGTCTCCTGGCAGAACCAAGCCGAATCTCCGCTCAAGTGCGGCGCATGGTGCGCAACCCGAGAACGCAACAGTTCGTGAAGCACTTTTCCGGCCAGTGGCTGGGCGGCCGCAAGGCGGCTTCGGTGATGGTTTGCGATGTCCGCCATGCCTGGAGCGAACTGATCCGCCACGGGATCGTGCGATCGACAGAGATGTTTTTCGACGAGCTTCTCCAGCAAAATCGCTCGATCCGCGAATTCATCGATTCGGACTTCACGTACGCGAACGAGCCTATGCGGATTGCATGGGGAATCCTCGGGAGCGAGGTCGGTCTGCAGCTGCTTGAAGCCGACCAAAGACAGAGCCTCCTCTGGCCGGAACCCGAGCGCATGGACTTGACTGCGCTCGGACCGGAAGTGCCAGGCCACGTGGCCAAGAGAGGCGGAGTGCTTGGTCTGTCCGGGGTCTTTGCCGCCACCGGCGATGGCGTGGAGTCCTCGCCGATCCTGCGCGGAGTCTGGGTGCTGGAGAATCTCTTCGGAACGCCTCCGCCACCTCCGCCGAGCGAAGTCCCCGCTCTGGTCGCGGACGTCTCGCAAGCAAAGACAGTGCGCGAGCTTCTGACAGCGCACCAGAGTGTCGAGTCCTGCGCGGTATGCCACGCCGAGATCGACCCGATCGGCTTGGCACTGGAGAACTATGACGCGGTGGGAGGATGGCGGACTTCGTACTACCAGGAGAGCGCTTCAGACTCACCGGCGAGGCCGGTAGAGACGGTCAGCAGGATGCCGGACGGAACGCGGCTCGCCAGCGCGCAGGATATCAAGGACTATCTCATGGCCCGGCCGCAGCAATTCACTCGAGCGCTCGCGACGCTTCTGCTCGAATACGGAACCGGTCGGGAACTCACTTCGGCAAACGAGCTGGTCGTGGACGAAATCGTGGCTTCCGAGCCGAGGGGCGGGTATGGATTCCAAGACCTGATTGCGCGCCTGGTCGCCAGCGAGGCGTTCTCGCAGAAGTAGCAGGCAACGGAAATCACACTTCCGAACCACTGTCCGTGCAAATGCACTTGACAAGAAACACGGAACTTCATGCAAGAGATTGAACGAATGCGGAATGCCGCAGCCTCGGGCTTGAGCGTGTCCGTCGCAAGGCGTTGGATCCGTTTGGCGCGTCGGGCTACGATTCGCACTACCAGATCGCGGTCATTCCGAGACCGCGACTGCGCTCTGGGACCCCAACTCGGGAATGTCGCCGCCGAGTCTTGGATGGTCACTCGGCCAGGAGGCGAGACCGGTGGGCTAGCCCAGGCTAAAAGCCACGAATTCGTCACCCGATTTCCTGCCGCCCGTGCCAATCTCGCGCCCGCCGCCGCCAGCGGCGATGACGACGTATTGCTTGCCGTCAACCGCATAGGTACATGGCGTTGCATACCCACCAGCCGAAAGCTGATGCTCGAAGAGAATCTCGCCGGAACTTGTGTCGAAGGCACGGAATTTCTCATCTTGCGTAGCCCCGAGGAAAAGCAACCCGCCCTTTGTGACGATCGAACCTCCCACGTTGAATGTGCCTGTACCATCGATCCCCCTAGCCTTGAGCTCGGCATATTCGCCAATAGGTCGTCGCCAGCGGTAATCGCCCGTCGCGAGGTCCAGGCACAGTAGCTCACCCCAAGGCGGGCGGGCGGCGGAGTAGTTGTCTTTGTCCATGAAGAAGGGATAGCCCGTGTGGAGAAAGGGGTAGCCGACACCTTCGGGCGCGTCGACCAGAGTGAAATACTTCGGCCAGTTATTGGCGTTGATGAACATCAACCCGGCTACCGGATCGTGACTGGCACCGCCCCAGATCGTTCCCCCTACCGTCCCCGGGTTGTACACCGTACCGCCGCGGCTTGGCGGCGTATAAAGCATGCCGCTTCGCAGGTCCTTGAGGCGGCTCTTGATGTACGCCCGCGACTCTTCAGAAATGTCCGTGATGTTCGCCTCATCCCCGAAGCCCTGGCGCGCAAAAGGCGGCGGCTTGGTCGGAAACGGCTGTGTCGGGTATACATGCTCGCCCTCGACGTCCGAGCCTGGCACGGGACGCTCCTCGATCTCCCAAACCGGCTCGCCTGTTTCGCGATCAAAGATGTACCAGAAGGCCTGTTTCGAGATCTGGACGACAATGTCTTGCCACTGACCGTCGTTCATCCGGCGAGCAAGCACCGGCTGCGCGGGTAGGTCGTAGTCCCAAAGGTCGTGATGAGTCGTCTGGTAGTGCCACTTTCGCTCGCCCGTGCGAGCGTCAAGGGCAATGACGCAGTTCCCGAATAGATTCTCGCCGGGGCGGTCCGCACCGTAGAAGTCGTAAGTCGGCGACCCCGTCGAGACGAAGAGCAGCCCCCGTTCGGGATCCAGGCTCATGCCACCCCAGTTGTTTGCGCCGCCGGAGAGCTTCCAACTGTCCTCTCCCCATGTGTCGTAGCCAAACTCGCCGGGATGCGGGATGGTGTGGAAGATCCAGCGCCGCTCGCCCGTGCGAACGTCATATCCACGGATATGCCCGGGTGCGGCCGGGGCGGGGCCCTCGCTGCCCGAGCCGCCGCCGAGTATCAGGATGTCTTCAAATATCACTGGCGGGCTGGCGTAGTAACAACGCGTGTTGTCGGCCAATTCACGGTCAAGGCCCTGCTTCAAGTTGAGGATGCCGCGGTCTCCGAATTCCGGCACGAGCTTGCCGGTGTCTGCATTCAGGCAGTACATCTGATCTTGCGCGGAGCCGGACATGAAAATGCGGCGATCTTCACCGTCAGCCCAATAGGCCACGCCGCGGTTGACTCCTTTTGAACGGCGCATCTCGATCCCCTCGAAAGGGTCGAAATTCCAAAGCATCTCTCCCGTGTCCGCCTTGAGAGCTCGTACCTGCACTTGCGCCGTGGTGAGGTACATTCTGCCGTCGACAACGATGGGCGTGCATTCGATCTTGGTGACAGGACGCAAGAGGTTGTCACCAGTAGCGTGGATCCAGGCGACTTTCAGCTCAGAGACGTTAGAGCGGTCGATTTGGTCCAGTTCGGAGTACCGGGTAGCTTCGAGCGATCCGCCATAGTGACGCCAGTCGCTCGAGGCTCCAAGAGAAGCCCGTGCAAACGGAGGGTGCAGGGATGCGGAGGCAAGGGCGGCGCTCTTCAGAAAAGTGCGCCGAGTGGGGCGATACGGCATGGCGTCGATCGGAATTATAGACGGCCTCGATGCTTCAAATCTGTACTCAAAGCAAGATTCGGAGGCACAATCGGGTCCGAGTTAGCGATTACGCCAATTTCCAGCCATTGCTGCGCCCCCGCTCCCGCGCCCAGTCTGAAATGCACGGGACGAACGGGTCCCCGGGCCTGTCCGGCAATGACGGGTCGGTACCACCTCGGCGGCGGTCAGCGCGCTCCCGGAAAGCCGGACCACGACGGAGTCCTCACTGGGGCCAGCGTCAACCGGTCTTCCAGGGCGACAGGTTCACTGGAGAGCGATCCAAAGATCAATCCCAATCTCTCCGTCCGATCCTAGACGCTCTTCGTGCGCTTGTCCGCCAGGCTGAATTTCTGGTGCGATTCTGAGTCGGCGCCGCCGCCGTATCGGGCGGTCTCAACGTCCACAACATACGGACGACCCTCGCGGGTCGCCTCGACGCCGCGCTTCAGGGCGGCCTCGAGCTCGGAGGACTCATTAACCTTCTCGCCCGCCACGCCTTGGCTCTTGGCTAGCTCGACGAAGCTGATCTCCGGGTCGCCGAGATACATCCCGGTGTACTGGTTCTTCTCCACCATATTCCCGCCATAGCGATAGTAGGCATTGCGCACGGTCTGGTAGTTGCGATTGTTTGAAACGACGGTCAGAACCGGGATTTCGTAGCGTGCCTGCGTCCAGAAACCCGACGCGCTGTACATCACCGAGCCGTCGCCGATGGAGCAGATGACCTGGCGATCGGGAACGGCGAGCTTCGCGCCCGCAGCCGCGCCGATGCCCCACCCGAGTCCGTTGCCTGTGTTGGCGACGCGCATCATTTCGCCATCGCGATGCCCGAAGTTGAACGCGCCGAACTTGGCCGTGAGGTTCTCGGGAACGATGATCGCGTTCGCATCAGCAACCTTGGCGATCGCCGCGCCAAGCTCGTCGGGATGCACGGGGCCCTGACCGAAGTTCTTGCGGGCCGCCTCGTCAGCCTTCGCGCGAGCGTTCTGCGTGTAAGCAGCGAGCGCTGCCGAGCGCGGCTTGGCGAGCTTCTTGCGTCGGCTGGCGGTGGTCATCGAATCGATTGCGTCATTGAGGTCTCGGAGACCTTCCCTCGATGTGCCCGCCAAGACCAGATCGGTCGGGTAATTGCGGCTGATGATGTCGCTATTCGCGGTGAGACGGATGAACTTCGCGTCAAGCGGCGCTTCGGGCCCGCCCGGGACGACCCTTCCTCCGAAGTCCAGTGCCCCGATGCTGAAGACGACGTCGGCCCCGGCAATCAGTTTGTGCCTTTGGTTGAAGCGGCCGAGATTCTGCGGATGGTGGGCTGGAAAGTTTTCGTAACCCTGGCCTTGGTTCGTGACCGGGACGCCGAGCTTCTCGGCAAGCGTCAGCAACTCGTCGCAACCGTGTGTCTTCCAGACTTCGTCACCGACGACCAACACGGGTCGTTGCGCCTCGACTAGCGCTTTGGCGGCACGTTCAACGGCATCCTTGGACGGCCTCATCTTGGCCATCGGCATGAAGCGGTCCCCTGGCAGGATGAATGCTTCGATGTTCTTCGCCTCCAGCGCATGGTGCGCCATGGCCAGGTAGGTCGGCCCGCCCGCCGGCGCCGTGGCGACCTTGAATGCCCGCCGCAACATGAGCGCCAAGCTGCGGGCATCGCGTGACTCCCAAGAGATCTTGGTGAACTGGCGGTTGACTTCCTTTTGGTCGTATCCGGGACGCGGAGCCAGACCGGCGTCGTCGCTCCAGAGCTCGTTGTCATTGAGCCCGGCGGTAACAACCAGCGCGGAGCCATCTTTCGACGCGTTGTACATCTGCCCGGCTGCCTGGGCCGTCCCGGCGATTACGTGGAGGTTCACAAAACCCGGCTTGCCCGAAGCTCGGTAGTAGCCGTCGGCGAGCGAGATCACAATGCCTTCGTGCAATCCCATGATGAGCTGCGTGCGGTCTTGGTCAACGAAGGCGTCGAAGAAGCCCACTTCGAATGAGCCGGGATTGGTGAAGAGGTAATCGACGCCGGCGGCCTTCATCTGGGCGACGACGAGCTCACCGCCGGTGCCGGTCATCTTGGTCGCCCCCTTGCCGCTTTCCGATGCCTCCAGGGGCGCGACGAGGGACTGTGCCGCGGCAGCGGTAAAGCCAAGTCCGGCGAGGGCTTCAAAGAGTCCGCGGCGGGAAAGGTCGTTATTCAAGTAGCTGGCGATCAGGTGACGCATGATTCTCCTCCCAGGCAACAGGCCACATTGATCGTATAGGATTGTGCCCGGCAAAACGGCAAGTAGTTTCGAGTTTCCGCCATGACAGCATTCATCGAGGGGAGGCACTCCGAGCCACGGTGGCGGACCAACATGGCCCTCGACGCTGCCCGCTAAACCATCACGCCAACAGGATTGGGCCAAGACATGCGCTTCAGGGGATCGATCCTGGAATGAACGCCGAGAAGTGCCCGTCCATGTTCAGACCGCATGGATCATAGGATGGCGAAACCTTCCTGACTCGCAGCCGCCGACAGCCTGGCGTCGCTGCATACAAAGTCCAGCGTCAGCGGGTCCTCGCCCGAGGCGACGAGAGCCGCCGCCAATTGCATTGCATCGGCGCTACGGAGCGGATGGATCCGCAGCAGGCGTAGCGACCGATTCCGCACCCGCTGCATGGGCCGGACTTCCAACCAAGTCTCCGCGAAAGCCCGTAGCCGTTCGAGCGATTGCCCTAGTCCGGCAGAGTCGATGGCTTTCTCTCGATGGAGGCGGTTCAGGGCCGAAGCGCACTCCACCTGACTTGCCCACCAAGTGACGATGGCGGGGTCTTGCCGAAGCAGAGCCCGCCTCCCAGCGCTCATCGGTTCCTCGACAACCAACGAGACCAGAGCCGAAGCATCCCAGTACTTCATCAATCCTCGCCCCGTTCGGAGACGATGAAGCGGCTAGCGCTGCATCCTTCAGGAAGACGCGGCACCGGCGCGGAGAGGAAGCGCTCGAGATCGAGCGAAGCCTGAGGAGGATCAATCACCTCCTGTCTTGCTAGTTCCATGGCGGCGGCGTCGGCAGTCAGCTCGGCGGTGTCGTAGGGCTTGATCTGGGCAACCGGCTTGCCGTGATGGGTGATAAGCACGGTCTCCCCGGAGCGCACATCGCTGAGGAACCTGCTGAGAGCATTCTTCGCTTCGCTGATACTAGCCCTTTTCACATAGCTATTATAGCTTAATCAAACTGGCCTATTGTTCGATCGCAGCAAACGCTTCAACCCGAACAAGCCCCGCGAGACTTCTGGGGAAGACCGAAAAGGGGCCGCTCGCGTCCCGGCAGCACGCGCATGAGTAGCCGCGACTAACGCAGAAGGAATCGGCGGACAAACTCCGGTGCATGGATTTCCCCCGCTGACCTGAAACACCATGTGACCGCAAACTCCCGGCTCACCCTGCGTTCGTCGGGTTGCGAACATGGTGTTTCAGGTCAGCGCAATGCCACTCAGGCCGAAGGGTGCTCATGCGGATGAACGGCAATCAGCAGGCGATCGAGATCGCCTAGGCGGGACCAGGTTTGATGGCAGGCGGCACTGCGGACGAGTTCGATGCGCTTAGAGCCGGAGGAGGCGGAGCGACGGCAACGGACAGGTCTGCAGCGAGTGCGCAGTGGACCAAGAGGCAGGACTCTCAGATGGAAGGACTTCCTTGCAGGCTTCCCAGGCTTGTGGTACGTAATTCAACGTCACGCGCCATCTGGGCTTGCTTACGCGGAATTCACTCCGGTGTGATTCAAAGTCGGGCTTGGGCAACCGCAATCGTGATGGATTGATCGGCGGCTGCCAGCCTGTTCATAGTCGGGTTCATAAGGGGAATCGTCATGAGTTCGCCTAGAGGAGCCCCAGCCGCCCCGTCGCCGGCGAAGCGGTCGCTCCACGAAATGTACGGAGACGTCGCCGGAGGCGTGACATCGGCCGTGGTGGCGCTGCCGATGGCGTTGGCATTCGGCGTCGCTTCGGGGTTGGGACCGATCGCCTGAATCTATTGGCGGGTCGAGCGCCCGAGGGTGAGACTCCCTCGGGCGACTCGACCCAGTCCTTTCCGCCGAGGGTTCCGAGACGTTTTGCGGACCTGCTGCAACGTGCAGTTCATGATTGGGCGCGCTAGTCCGGATTCCGCTTCGTATGCGTGTCAATGACAAACGAAATTGCGCACTCCACCAGAAAATGTGCAAATTAGCATTGACGCCAACCATGCGTTGACAGCTGCATTCTTACCGCTTCAGCGACGCTGTGCGGGGCCAGTCGAGTATTCTTCCTGTTGCCGTCGTCGGGCTCGGCTCCTCTGGATCTTGAAAGACTGCCCCGAACAACAAGCGTGACACGATGAGATTGTGGGTACCGATGTCGTCAGAGTGCCCAGGAGCTGGCCACCGCCGTGGAGGACAAGCGAGCGTTCTCCACGCCTTGAGCTAGTTGCGATCGACTCTCGTGTATACTCGGCCAAAACCAGCGCTCGTAGTGCAGGCCAAGCATTTGATGGGAATCTCGATGAAGGCAATCTTTTTGGCGTTAGCGGGTACCGTGGCGATTCTGGCTTCGACACCTGACTGGCTCGCGCAACAGAAACCCTTGGACCGGCTCCCCGCTGAGCAGTTCGACGCCGCAGCACCTTCGGCACTGGTCAATGGCCCACCGGGACAGATGAGCGTCCGGTCCAGCGCGTGCCGGAATCTGCCGACCGGGGAAATACGGCGGCGGATCGTAAACGTTGCCGTGCAGGAATGGGGGTTCGTCGGATTCTCAATCGTCGACGAAACCATCCAGGAGGAAGAGCGTTCACTCGTCGGAAACGAAGCCAACGATGGCGGCTCTCAAGCGTGGAGTCGACGCCGTTGGTGGCGAGTGGATCCCGTCGAGGGTGCCCGCGTCGCATCGACGATCGGTGGCTACTGGGCGGCAACGCCGGACGGATCCTGGATGGTAGACCGTCAGAACAGCAGGTGGAAGGGGCCGGATGGCTTGGCCTCGCGTTGGCGCGATCCCTGGTCCGCGGCATTCGTCTCCTGGGTAATGTGCGAGGGCGGACTCGGCAGTTCTAATCAGTTCCGACGTTCAATCGCTCACCATGTCTACGTCGATCAAGCCATACGGGCTCGCGATGCAGGGTCTTCCCAGGCTAGTTTCGCGGCATACGACGTCGGCGAGACCGTTGTCGGGCCGGGCGATCTGCTCTGCAGCAGCCGGCGGGGAAGCTATGGGACAATCGCCCAACGGCGCCGTCATCTCGGAGTCGGTGCCCGCATGCATTGCGATGTTGTCGTGAAGCTGGAGGCGGACCGTAAACGCATTCTGGCTATTGGCGGCAACGTGCGGGGAACAGTCAGTTTGAAACTGCTGCCCGCGGCCCTGCGAGGCGGAAATCTCGCTCCGACCCGTGAGATATTCGCCCACTTGAAACTACGCGCCGACGCTATCGAAGACGATGCGCTGGACAGCAGTCCGACAGCCCAGGCCCTCAAGGACACCCCATCCTCGCGAACGATCTCAACCCGCTAGCATTCTACCTGCGCCAATGGCATTCGGTAGCCTGTTGCGCGGGTGGAAGCCCCGAGCGAGTAATGTAAGTTGCGGATTCCAAGGATGTTGACATCCCGGCAAACTTTTTCCGCGCAAGGGCTTGACTTTTTCGCCCGAATCTGCCAGCTTAGTTTCGGATGACTCCTAGCCCCGCCATCGACCCCCGCATCCAGAACCTGAAATCGACCACCTTCCTCGGCAAGCGCCTCACCCGCCGCCAGATCGCCGACATCCAGGAAACCGTCGGCCGCTTCCCCCAACTCAGCCGCGCCGAACTCGGCCACACCATCTGCGAGCATCTCGGCTGGCACGCGCCCAACGGCAACAACAGCATCCAGCTGGCCCTCCGCGTGCTCGAGACCCTCGAGCAACTCGAGATCCTCACCCTGCCACCCAAGCGGCACCGCGGGCGCGGCCCGCAGAGGCCCGTCGGTACTGCGGCCCGCTCGGACCCCCAGCCGCCGGTTGCGGAGCCGCTGGCTGCGCTGCGGCCGCTGCGGCTGGAACTGGCCGAGAACCCGGAAACGGTCGCGGAGTGGAACGAGTGGGTCCAGCGCCACCACTACCTCGGCTACCGCCAGCCATTCGGCGCGCACCTGCGCTATTTCCTGCGCGACTGCCAGGGGCGCCTGCTGGGCTGCCTGCTGTTCGACTTCGCGGCCCGCGACCTGGCCTGCCGGGACCGACGCATCGGCTGGCAGAGCCAAGCGCACCGCAAGCACCTGCGGCTGGTGGTGCGGAACTCGAGATTCTTGCTGCTGCCGTAGGTGGCAACATAATCCACACCTCGCTACAGTGTTGAAAAAAACAACTTACGGATTTTCATCCGCTGTTAACGGGGACGTTCTGAGCCCTCGCGCACCTCCCGCGATGCCTGAGAGCCGATTGTACCCCCAATTCGGCCATGCGGCGCGCCGGCCGGACCTGGAGCGGAACCGCCTGCCGAGACCGTTGCCAGTGCTGGGCCGTTGATGGCGGCTCCCCGAACGCACCTGTCGCCAACAGATTCCCGAACAAACACCCCCTCGGCCTGTCCGCAACCATTTCATTCCGCTCCCGGACCGCTCAGTCCCGCCCGAAACCCAGCGGCGGCTCGACCGCCTGCAAGCTGTCGAGATCCAGCTCCGTGATCGCCTGCAACTTCCCCCCCAGCGCCGTCCGGTGCAGGCTCTCCGGCAGCTTCTCCCGCCACTCCTCGTAGTGCGCCTGCAACTCCGCCAACGTCGCCACCGCCTCGCGCCAGCGTTGCGGATTCGAGCGCCGGTCCTTCGCCTGACGGTAGCGCACCGGCCGCGCTCCCTCCCGCAACCGCTCCCGATAGCGCCGTTGCTTCTCTGCGTTCGTCAACGCCATGTGGCTCCAGCCTTCCCCTTCTGCCTTCGAGAATCACACTAATCATGGTAACGTTACCCGCCCTTGCTCAGCCCCGGCGACCCGCTACCGCTCAACTCCAGTGCCATCTGGCCCGGGTCCGGCTCCCGCCGCCCGCTCAGTCCCGCCCGTACGCGCTCGCTCCGCAAATCCTGCTCCGCGATCAGCCACGGCGCTCCCTTGCAGGCTTGTCGGGCCGGCAGGATTCCGCTGCGGATCAGCCGCCTCACCACCGCCGCATCCACTCCCAGCCGCTCGGCCGCTTCGACCAGCACCTGCCTAGCTCTAGCAATCAGCTCGGAATATTCCGGGCTCTGAATAGGCTTCAGTTCGTGTTGTTACCTCCTCGAACCGCTCCGATTGCTACCGGCTGGAGCAACAGTTGCCGGGCGGGATTTGAACCCGCTAGAACACAGCGCCTTTCCACGGCACACGTAGAGTCGGGGAGCGACGCGCCAGCTTTAGCGTGAGGGAGTAGCCGTTTGCCCGCCGCTTTCGCGTCGTGCGGGTGCCTCATTCTCTCGCATTGCCACGTTTCCGCTCCCCGCTCACCGAACCCGGCGTGCCGATTTAGGGCACCGGGCTCTCCAGTGGGATCATGCCGCTCGCACACGGGTAGATCCGGCTCCGTCGGGAATGGCGCGTCTGCTAATGCCGTCCGCGTCGCGGGAGTGGCACGCCCCCGACTTCTTCCCGCCGGTCGCCGGACCCGGCGGCAGACCTGTTCACGCCCTGCCGCCAGCGCCTGCCGCCCCGGCTTGCGCTCGTTCCTGCATTCGCTTCCCTTCGCTTTCGCATGCGGTGGTTCCAGCTCTCCCGGACACACAATGCCGGGGTCCTAGGCGGTGCCACTCCCGGCGTCCTTCGCGCTTTCCCTCACCTCTCCTCACCTGAGGTCCCTTCCCTCCGCCAGCGTTACCCGGCCTCTCCGGTAGTACGGACCTCTCCGCCACCCGGCCCGGCCCGGCCTGTCCCTTGCGGGATTCCGGTTTGGCGCGTGCACGCCACCGGCAGGGCTTCCCGTGTTGCTGCTGTCTCCCTCTTGCATGCATGCCACCGTCAATACCCCGGCGGAACTGACCGGTGCTCGCGTCGCTCGCTTCCCGGCCACTGGCAGCCTTCCCCGTTTCGTCGGCGGGTCGGCTTCCGCGTTACCCTTTTCGAGGCCTGCTCAACGTTCACTGCGCGTTGTCGCCTGCACGCTCGCTGAACCGCCCAAGGCGGCCCTTTTCCATCGAAGTGCTTCAGTCCGTGTCGTTACCTCCTCGAACCGCTCCGATTGCTACCGGCTGGAGCGACAGTTGCCGGACGGGATCCGCACCCGCTGAGAAACAGCGCCTTTCCACGGCGCACGACAAAGATGGGCTAGGCTTGTGGTATTTAAGTCAACGTCACGCGCTATCTGGGCTTGCTTATGGAACAATCACTCCGGTGTAATCCAATGCCAATGCGGGGCTTGGGCAAGCATGCCGGTAACCGCAATCCCGATAGATTGACCAACGGGATGCCGGCCTGCTCGCAGCCGGGTTGACAAATGGAAGGGTCATGAGATCGCCTGGAGGAGTCGCCGCCCCCCCCTCGTCGCCGAACAAGCGGTCGCTCAACGACCTGTACGGCGACGTCGCCGGCGGCGTGACATCGGCCGTGGTGGCGCTGCCGATGGCGTTGGCATTCGGCGTCGCTTCGGGGTTGGGACCGATCGCCGGAATCTATGGCGCCGTCGCCGTCGGGTTCTTCGCGGCTGTGTTCGGCGGAACGCCTTCCCAAATCTCCGGACCGACGGGACCTATGACGATCCTCATGGCAACGCTTGTCACACTGCATGCTGACAGCCCCGCCAACGCATTCACGATCGTCATGCTGGCCGGATTGCTCCAGATTGCGTTTGGCTCGCTCAGAATCGGAACCTACGTCGCCTATACCCCGTATTCCGTAATTTCAGGATTCATGTCCGGAATCGGGATCATCATCATCACTCTGCAGGTGATGCCGTTCCTCGGCGCGGAACCAGTTCCCGGAGGGCCAATGAGCCAGATCAGAGCCTGGCCCGATGCGTTCGGAAACCTGAATCCGCATTGTGTCGTCGTTGGCGCGATCAGCTTGGCGACGTGCGTGTTGTGGCCTCGCAGGATCGCGAGGTTCCTGCCGCCTCCGCTGGCTGCCCTCACTATCGGCACCCTCGCGGCGCTGTTCAGATTCACTGACGCGAAGACCATTGGGGAAATCCCGACGGGCTGGCCCGCGTTTCACGTACCCCAGCTTCACTTAGATCTGATCGGCGGATTCATCGAGCCTGCGCTGATCATGGCGCTGCTTGGCTCGATCGACAGCCTGCTGACATCCTTGGTGGCCGACTCCCTGACCCGCACCCGCCATGATCCCAACAAGGAACTGGTCGGACAGGGGCTCGGCAATTTGGTCGCGGGCTTCTTCGGGGCGCTTCCCGGCGCGGGCGCGACCATGGGCACGGTGACCAGCATTCGTGCCGGCGGCCGCAGCCGGTTAGCGGGAGCACTTGGCGCAGTCGTCCTACTCGGCTTCCTCGTGGGCTTCGGCAGGGTGGCCGAGCCAATCCCGCTCGCAGTGCTTTCCGGGATCCTCATGAAGGTCGGGTGGGACATCGTCGATTGGCGCTTCATCACTCGCATCCGCAGGATCCGGCGGGAATACATCGTCGTGATGCTGATCACCTTCGGACTCACGGTGTTTGTCGACCTGATCACGGCGGTCGCGCTCGGACTCATCGTTGCAGGAGTCGTGCGATCCAGAGAATCAGAACGCCATGAATTGGACAGCGTCAGATCCCTGCCCTTGTTGAACCCCGCGTTCTTCCCCGAATCGGACGACCTTGTGGACGTTGATCCGTTCCGGATGCCGGTCGGCCTGGTCACGTTGATCGGACGCTTCTCGATCGCGTCGGCGCATGAATTGACTCGCGCAGTGACAGCGGACATCGAGGATCACGACATCATGATTCTGGACTTTTCGCGCACAACCAGCGTCGACGATAGCGCTGCCCTGGCGATCGAGCAGCTGATCCAGTCCGCCAGGGATCGAGACACGGCCTGTATCGTGCTAGGTCTAGCGGGCGAAGTAGCCGATGTTCTTCATTCAATGATGGTTCTTGGTGCAGTCCCGGGTGAGTACTTTGTGGGCAGCCTGGACGAAGCGATAAGCCTCGCGAAAGAAATCCTGGATCAGCGCAGAGCCACGGCATAGTGCAACGGTTCGGGAAGAGGAGCTGCATCAAGCAATCGAATCCGGTGGCGATCGCCGCTGGGATCTGCCGGTCACCCGGGACTATTGGAGCCCTGCGTTCGAAGCCCGTAGCAGGAGCTGGCCGCAATCCGGGCAGAAGCGGTTCCTGCGCTGGTGCGCACCTCGGTTCTGGCGCGCGGCCTTGGGATGGCCGGGAACTATAGACTAAACGAGAGCCGACATTCCGGCGCCTCATGCAGATCATTGCCAAGCACAAGGGCATCTACGACGCCGTCATCGTCGGCTCGGGCGCGACTGGCGGCTGGGTCGCGAAGATCCTTTCCGAATCCGGCATGCAAGTGGCGCTGCTGGAAGCCGGCCATCGAACAACGGAGGCCGAATTCACGGAGCACTTGCTACCGTACGATCTCAAGTACCGTGGTCGGTCCCCGGAGATCGCCCGCAACCGACCGATTCAAAGCATGAAGTATGCCTGTCGGGAATCGAACTTCAAGTGGTTCGTCGACGACGTCCGAAATCCCTACACCTACCCCGAAGACAGGCCCTTCCAATGGACCCGCGGCCGCCAACTCGGCGGGAGATCGCTTACGTGGGCCCGCCAGAGCTACCGGCTCTCGAAGCTCGACTTCTCCGCCGCCAGCCACGACGGCTACGGAGAGGACTGGCCCGTGACCTACGAGGAGATGGTTCCCTACTACGAGACTGTCGAGCGCTACGTCGGCATCAGCGGGGAGCCGCTCGGCCTGATGCAGTTCCCGGACAGCGTCATGCAGCCGCCGATGGGGATGACCTGCGGGGAGAGGCATTTCCAGGCAAAGGTCAACGCCCGGTTCGATCGCCACGTCACCATCGGCCGGACCGCGATACTGACCAGACCGCTGAATGGCCGGCAGCCCTGCCACTACTGCGGCCCGTGCGAGCACGGGTGCGTCACGCACTCGTACTTCTCAAGCGTCTGGACGACGGTCGCCGATGCCGAGAAGTCCGGCAATTGCAAGGTCTTGACCGACGCCGTCGTCTCTCACGTGACCACCGACAAGAGCACCGGCCTCGCCAACGGCGTCGCCTACTACGACCGACTCACCCGCGCCCCGAGGGAGATCCGCGCCAAAGTCGTTGTCTTGTCAGCTTCGACCTTGGAGTCAACCCGCATCTTGCTGAACTCAGGCGAAGGCTTCTGCAACTCCTCCGGGGTGCTCGGCCATTACGTGATGGATCACATGTACGGGGGCGTATCCGGAGTGCTGCCCGTGAAAGAAGGTCGGAAATGGGCAGGCGCACCGCGGAGGCCCACCGGCCTCTACTTGCCGCGTTACCTGAATGTCGATCGCCGGCACACGGACGGCATGATCCGCGGCTTCGGGGCGCAGATGGGCAACGCTTCCAGCTACGGGTCGCCCGCAGCGATTTCCCGCATCCCGGGCTTCGGGGCCGGATTCAAGCGTGCTGTGCACGAATCGCAGGACTACTGGCGCTTCAGCCTGGGGACATCGAGCGAGTGCCTCGCCCGCTACGAGAACTACGTCAAGCTCGACCCTCGGGTCAGAGACGCGTGGGGCATTCCGGCGCTCCACATGAACGTTAGCTGGAGCGACAACGAGATGCGCCTGTTCAACTACTCGGCTGAGGCCGGAGAGGAGATGCTCCTGGCCGCCGGAGCCGAAGACATCCGCAGGATCAAGACACCGCGCTGGCCGGGAGGAGCGACCCACGAAGTCGGCACGGCACGGATGGGGAACGACCCGCGCAAGTCCGTTCTCAACAAATGGAACCAGGCCCACGACGTGAAGAACCTCTTCGTCACCGACGGAGCGGCCTTTGTGACAATCGGCTGCGTCAACCCCACGCTCACGATGATGGCTCTTGCGAGGCGGGCATCGGAGCACCTGGTTGACGCCGCCAAGCGCGGCGACTTCGGCTGAGGTCAGGCAGGGCCGCCGGTCTCGGTCTTCGCCGGCGCAACGGACGGTTCGGCCGCAGCAGCTCGCCCTGGTCAGACCAGCGCTCGTGGTTTCATTGCGAACCCCTATACTTCGGACTGTTCGAAACAGGCCCAAGAATCTTGCTCTATTCAATCCAGAGATTCCTCGCTCGCTTGCTCTTGGCCGTTGTCGCTGTTTCATCGACTGCCGCCGAGATCGACCTGGACGAGCTGAACTTCGTCGAAGTGTTCCGCGGTGTCTCGGGTGCAACCTCGATCACGCATGCGGGTGACGGTTCGGGACGGCTCTTCGTCACCGAGCAATCCGGCCGGGTCTTGATCTTCGACGGCGAAAGTCTCCTCAGTACGCCGTTCTTGGATATCCGGCAGCGAGTCCGAGCCGGTGGCGAGCGCGGTCTCCTCAGCGTGGCGTTCCATCCGAGCTATCCTTCGAACGGCTACTTCTTCGTCAATTACACCGACCTGAGCGGAGGCACGGTCGTCTCGCGCTTCAAGGTCACCTCCGATGTAAACGTGGCCGACGCGGAATCGGAAACGATCTTCTTCCAGGCGGCACAGCCGCAGCGGAACCACAACGGCGGCCAGATTCATTTCGGGCCCGACGGTTACCTCTACATCGGCATGGGCGACGGGGGTGGGGCGGGAGACCAGAGCAACTGGGCTCAAAACCTGAGCAGCGTACTCGGAAAAATGCTCCGGGTCGACATCGACCAGGGAACTGCTGCAACTGCCCCAGACTCGAACCCGTTCCTGACGACGCCAAACGCTCGCGGCGAGATCTGGGCCTACGGACTGCGCAACCCTTGGCGGTTCAGCTTCGACCGGCTCACTGGCGACATGTTGATCGCAGACGTCGGCCAGAACAGGATGGAAGAGATCTCGTTCCAGGCCTCAGACAGCGTGGGCGGCGAGAACTATGGCTGGCGGCTGATGGAGGGCTCGAACTGCTACAACCCGTCGGCCAACTGCAATTCCAGCGAAACGCTGGTCCTGCCGATTGTCGAATACGCGAACCTCGGCGGAAACTGCGGCGGCTCGGTCACCGGAGGCTATCGCTACCGCGGTGCGAAGCATCCCCAGCTCTCCGGCACCTACTTCTTCGCCGACTACTGCACCGGCGAATTCTTTGGCGCGGTTGAGGAGAACGGTGCCTGGACAAAACTTGGACCCCGCGAAACAGAGGTCAGCATCAGGACGTTCGGGGAGGACGAGGGCGGCGAAATCTACTTCGCTGACTCAAGCGTCGTCTACCGCATCGAGGCGCCACGGCCGTCGCCGCAGATCTCCGAGGTCGGCGTGGTGAGTTCGGCGACCTTGCAGGTCGGGTCGGGATTGGCGCCAGGCAGCCTGGCCACGGCGTTTGGAGTTGGCCTCGCTACAACCACGGCAGCAGCCGATGGGTTTCCCTTGCCGAACGATCTCGGCGGCGGGTCGATGACCTTCAACGGTGCCACGGCCGCTCCGCAGGTCTTTGCCGGTCCGGGACAGCGGAATTTCCAGGTGCCCTGGGAGCTAGGCGGCCTCGCAGAGGCAAGCCTTACCGTCACGGTCGGCGACGAGACCAGCCCGGCGGTCGTGGTCCCCCTGGCTCGAATCAGCCCTGGCGTGTTTGTGCTGAACTCCTCCGGTCAGGCCGCGGCCCTGATCGCCTCCACGGGAGGGACCGTCGCAGGGCCGGAGGGACCGTTCCCGGGATCCCGGCCAGCCCGGTCCGGCGAGACCCTGGAGATCTTCGCGACGGGCCTCGGTCCGGTGACGAACCCGCCGGCCACGGGTGCTGCGGCCCTGGCGGACCCGCTGTCCGCCACGGTCGAGTCCGTTAGCGTGCAGATCGGCGGCGAGCCGATGAACGTGGTTTTCTCCGGCCTCGTACCCTCGTTCGCTGGCCTCTACCAAGTCGACGTGGAACTAGGGGACGCTCCTCCGTCGGGGAACGCGGTCCTGCTTGTCATCCAGGTCGCCGGCATCGATTCGAACACAACCTTCATCGCGGTGGAAGAAGCGGAGACAACCCCGACCGTGGAAGTTGCCCCCTGAACATTCGTCCGTTCTCGCCCAGTCCCTCTACCGGCTCGGCAGGGGAGGATTGCTCAGGGGGGCCGATCGGCCTTGGCCGTCTTGGCTACGTCGCCCTTGGCGGAACGACCAACGATGCGAGGACGTGAGGCCAACGCTGTTGGGGTGCGGATCTGCGCAGGGGCTTAAGATGTGCTCGAAGGGAACGCGCTGCTTTCCCGACTCGCCCTTAAGACTCGGTGTGCACAACTTGCTGGCTCGGCTTTCCATCGCGTTCTTCGCCATCCTGCAAGTTGCTGGAGGACTGCAGGGGGGAGCATTCGACGTCGTCGTCTACGGAGGAACACCCGGCGGCATTTCGGCGGCACTGGCTGCGGCAGCGCAAGGCCGCACCGTTGCTCTCGTCGCATACAACCAACACGTTGGCGGCATGATGGCCAGCGGCCTCGGGAAGAGCGATGTGGAGAACCGGGCGATGATCGGCGGCCTGTTCCAGGAGTTCACTAGGCGGGTCAAGCGGACATACGTCGCTCGCTATGGTGCCGACTCGGAGAACGCGAGGCTCTGCCGCGGCGGCTACTACTACGAGCCGTCCGTGGCGGAGTCGGTGCTCGAGTCAATGCTCCGGGAGCGGTCCGAGATCACTGTCTTCCGAGGATGGCGTGTCGAATCCGCAACCGTGGAAGCCGACGCACTCCGATCCGTCGAAATCGAGCACCGCAGCAGCCGGGAACGGCGGCCTATCTCAGGCCTCGTTTTCGTGGACGCCACCTATGAAGGCGACCTCTATGCCGCCGCGGGCGCGGAGTTCAGGCTTGGGCGCGAGTCACGGGATGAGTTCGACGAGCCGCATGCGGGCGTCGTCTACTTCGACTACCAGCGCCGCGAGTTCCTTCCCGGCACGACGGGCGAAGCGAGCGACTTGCTGCCAGCCTACACGTATCGGCTCTGTCTGACCAGGGATCCCGCGAACTCCCACCCGCTCGCCGAACCGCCACCCGGCTATGACCGGGAAGAGTACCTTGGCTACTTCGAGGACCTGGAAAACGGCCGCCTCGCCGGGCCGAAGGTCGTCAAGCCGGGAAGGGGCTACAACCCGGCCCACTTCGACACGCTCGTCCGCGCCTTGTCCGTAACGGACATTCCCAATTCGAAGACGGACGTGAATATCAACCCGCGGCCTCTCGCCTTCCCGTTCCCGGAAGAGAACCGCGGCTACATCGAAGGGGATGAAGCCACCCGCGATCGCATCGCCGAAAGGCACCGACGCCTCGCGCTCGGCCTCCTATGGTTCCTTCAAAACGATCCCGAAGTGCCCGAGGAACACCGCCAGCTCGCCAACGAGCTGCACTTGCCGAGAGATGAATTCCGGGACAACGGGCACTTCCCCTTCCAACTCTACGTGCGCGAGGGCCGCCGTCTCGTCGGAGAGTACACGCTGACCGAGCACGACATCACTGGCGACGGAACTGACAGGCGCCCGCGCCGCCATGCCGACACGATTGCGATCGGCGAGTTTCCGATTGACAGCTTTCCCTGCCGGAAGAGGCAGCCAGGCGACACGACCGTCCTCGAAGGGTACCTCGGCATGCTCGACCACATCACCCGGCCCTACGAGGTTCCCTATCGCATCATGATCCCGCAGCGAATCGACGGGCTCATCGTTCCTGTGGCAGCCTCGACCACGCACGTGGCGTATTCGTCAATCCGCATGGAACCGACATGGATGGCGCTAGCGCAAGCCGCCGGCACCGCCGCGCATCTCGCCGTTCATCATCAAGTGCAGCCGCGAAGAGTCCCCCTGGAGGAACTGCAAACCATCCTTGCGCAGCAGGGTCAGGTGCTACAACATGCCGATGAGTAGGGTTTGGCCATGCCTTCTCGCCATCATCGCGACCGGCTGCTCTCTTCAGGACAGCGAGGATCTTTCCCGGCCGCAACCGGAATCCAACCCGAAAAGCGCGCTCATGCTGAGTCTGAGCGGCGCCGACACGGACCCTGGCGGGATTGACTTCGACGGGCTGCCACGATTGACAGCCCAACACGCCGTCCTCAGCGACGTGCGCCACCAGGGAGGCAGATGGGTCCACCAGCACGCGTACCTGGCTCGGCATGACGGCCGTTACTGGGCGATGTGGAGCGACGGCCCCGGTGTTCCAAAGCCGGGCGTCACGCCGGAACAGCACCGAGACGTGGTGCCAGGCCACGACCAAGCCGGCACGCGCGTGTCCTTCGCGACCAGCGAAGATGGCGTGAACTGGAGCGAGCCCGGAGACCTTTCGGGTCCACCGCGCATCGACGGGTACGGTTGGATCGCGCGCGGCTATTGGGTGCGCGAAGGTCAGCTGCTGGCGCTAGCAAGCCACTTCCACGCGCCTGGCTATCCCGGGCTTGGGCTCAGCCTCGAGGCCTTCCGCTGGGAATCGGATGCGGGCGAGTGGGTAGCCCACGGGCGAGTGCTGGACGACGCGATCAATAATTTCCCGCCCAAGAGGCTACCGAACGGCCTGTGGATGATGTCGCGCCGCGACCATCTGCGGCAAGTCACGATGGTCGTCGGCGGAGTCAAGGGCTTTGACCAATGGGAAATCCATCCAATGGCAAGCTACGACACCGGCGGGCAGCCGGAAGAACCTTACTGGTATGTCCTGCCCGACGGGAAGAACCTAGTCGGGCTGATACGGGACAACGCCGGGTCCAGGCGCCTGCTGCGCACGTTTTCTACCGACAACGGCCGGACCTGGAGCAAGATCGTTCGCACCAATTTCCCCGATGCGACGAGCAAGTTCTTCGCTTTGCAAACCTCGCGCGGCTATTTCGCTCTGGTTTCCAACACCAGTCCGTCCGGCCGCGATCCGTTGACCTTATCCAGCAGCGAGGACGGGCTCGTCTACGATCGCATGTTCTACCTGGTCGGCGGTCGCCACGTCGACTACCCGCACATCATTGAGCACGACGGGCATCTTCTGATCTCCTTCTCGGGCGCGAAGCAAACGGTGGAAACGCTCAGGATCTCGCTGGTGGACATCGAGGCTGCGACCGTGCGAAAGGGCTGAGGATGCGCAGCATCCCGGCATCGCGCGTCCCACCCTGGTTGTCGGGAATGATCGCCCGTGACTTCTAGGAAATTCTGGCCAGGCTCCACCTTCACATGGGAGCCCGAGGACCGGGAACACTCTAGCGGGTCCCATTGGGACGCGTTCTTCGACAGCCCCGACGAAGTGCTTCGATCCCCGCCCGAAATGATCCCGCAGGCGACGCCTCTCGGAACGTTTGACGATACATGCTCCGGGCCTCACAAGATTCCGGGATCCTGGGCCGAAAGAGGTCATCTTTCCTGACCACATGGGAATCGCGGTCTGATCGCGACGTTGCGCGTGACGGAGGAACGGACAGATCTGATTTGAACGTCTCCGTTTTCCGGAAACGGGATGCAGGTCGGAATAACCATCGAAACGGTTCACGTTTGACCCAGTGGCGCAGAAGCCCAGATCGAAGGGACCTGGGGCGAATCGGTGGTGTCCTTCTTCGATCTCACTTTCCTCAGCAACAGTTCCCGGTATGAGTCGGGACATCGAGGATGTCGAACTGGAGGTCGTCGTGACCAGCCGGGCTTGGTCGCGTCAAGAACCGCCCCACGTTGGCGAGGATATTGAAGGCACACCCTGGCTACAGGGCCGATTGTGGTGGGCGGGGTAGTCGCATGCGCGGATGGGCAGGATACTGGCCTCTCTGCGAAACACTGCCCTCACCGGGGCGGGCAGTATCTTGCTTGACGAGCGGTCATGCACTGGTCACCAATAGCCTTGTCACGGGGGTCACCTATTCCCGTACCGGCCAATGCACCACCTCAACCCCGTCAATGGGAAAGTGACGCGGGTTTCCAGTTGCGAGGACCGCGCCTGCAGCGTGCGCCGACGCGGCGATCAGGCAGTCCGCTTGAGACAACGTCGTCCCGCGGGCCGCGAATTGGCGCCGCCATTCACCAGCCTGCCGGCCTTCTGCTCGCCCGATCGGCACGACACGGAGGCCATCGAAGAGCGGCTCTACCGCCGCAGGTTCCGGCGCGCGCAGGCCCCGAATGATCTCCTCGACGTTCACGGGGGAAGTGCATAGCGTGTGGCCATGGGCTAGCAGTGAGGTGACCCGCTCAACCGCGGGTCTTCCGAGAAGGTAATCAATCAGCACTGTTGTATCCAGAAGCACGAGCATCGTCCTATCCAACGCGCCGTGGATCGCCGCTGCGCTGCCGGCTCACCCAGGCGGCGGGGTCATCATCCCAGTCGTGTTCGCTGTTGCGAAGTATGCCGGCAGCATTGCGCAGGGACCTTGTGCGACGGCTCCGGTCGACAGCAGCCAGTATCGACTCTCGAACGAACGCGCTACGGCGCCTCGGGCCAGCTATAGCGTCGATCTGGGCGACGACCACATCGTCGAGTTCAATGTGCATTCTCATGTGTATAGTTATGGCTCAATAGAATGTGCGGACGCTGTCCCTCTTCAATTCGCCATAGTGCGGGAAGGACTGGAGGCTTACCGCGGAGGTGTTCTCCAACCGAGACTTCCGCACTTCGACGCAATGGGTTCCCGAATCTCGGATCTCGAGAGGGCGACAATTCCCACGCAATGCCCCGCATTTCGCCTCGGCAATCAGGGCATTCACGTGTTGACCCAAGCATCCGTCGATGGTTGAGCACTAGCTTCGCCGGCTCTCCTGGCGACCCCAGGGTCGCTTTCGGTTGCCAACTCATGCAATCCAACGGCCAGCCCGGCCGCGAGTGCGCGACGCCTTCGCTTTACAGGCGCGGCGCAGCTGCGCCACTGTGTTAGTCGTGCGCAGTCTAGTACTATCCCTCGCCCTCTGTTTGGCCTGTTCCGGCCCACCGCCGGAAGCCGAATCGACTGAATCGCGGCACCCGCCAAATATCATCGTCATCCTGGCGGACGACTTAGGCTACGCCGACGTTGGATTCCAGGGCCTGCGGGACTTTGCGACACCGAATATCGACAGCTTGGCTGCGGCCGGAATCCGCTTCACCAATGCCTACGTGACCCATCCCTATTGCAGCCCCTCGCGGGCGGGCCTGCTGACAGGCCGGTACCAGCATCGGTTCGGCCACATTCACAATCCCAAGTTTCGGGCCGGAGAGGGCTTGCCGCTGGAGGAGACGCTGTTGCCCGAAATCCTGGCGAAAGGCGGTTACGTCAGCGGGGTGGTGGGAAAGTGGCACTTGGGCGACGGACCGGAATTCCATCCGCTGCAGCGCGGGTTCGACGAGTTCTTCGGTCTGCTGGGCGGCGGGCACGACTATTTCAAATCCGCCGGGGAAGACGCTCGGGAGTACTTGATCCCACTCGAGGCGCATCGCGAGAAGATTCCTGTCGAAGGCTACTTGACCGACCAACTCTCCGAGGCGGCCCTCGACTTCATTCGGCGCCACTCCGAGCATCCGTTCTTCCTGTATCTTGCTTACAACGCCCCGCACGGGCCCTTGCAGGCACCGCCGGAAGCGCTCGAACGCGTCAATTCGATCCAAGACTCGCGAAGGCAAACCTATGCCGCGATGGTCACCGCTCTAGACGACGGAGTCGGGGCTGTACGCTCGCTTGTCGAGGAACTCGGCTTGACCGAAAGCACGTTGGTGTTCTTCCTGAGCGACAACGGTGGTCCAACGCCGGCGAACGCTTCGGACAATTCGCCATTGCGGGCGACGAAGGGAACGGTATACGAGGGCGGCGTGCGAGTTCCCTTCGTCGTCACATGGCCTGGGCGCCTCGGCGCCGGTTCCCAGTACGAGCCGCTGGTAAGCGCGCTGGATGTCTTTGCAACGGCCGTTGCGGCCGCAGGCATCGAGCAACCCGCAAGCCTCGACGGCGTCGATCTCATGCCGTATCTGACCGGAGCCGAGTCCGCAGCTCCCCACGACCAGCTCTACTGGTATTCGGACGAGGGCGGGCAATACGCCACGCGGACGGCGGAAAGCAAGCTCGTCCGCATGCTCGACCGCGAGCCGGAACTCTACGCGATCGGCGACGACATCTCCGAGAGCAACGATATCAGTGCTGCCAATAATTCCCAGGCCGCCGAACTCGGTCGCGCGGTCAATGCTTGGCATGCCGCGCATCCAGGGCCAGCCTGGCCCGGCACCCGCGGCGAGCGCCCTGTACACCCGAACACCGCCATGGCCCTGGGAGCTGACCAAGCCGAGGTCGACGCATGGATCGCCGGGCAGGGCCGCTGAGGACACGGATCATGAGGCGAGGGCTCCCGCTCGACCGCTTCCGGGCTCCGATCAATGCCGCCCTCGAACGATCCGGTATTCTGGCTTGCAGGCGGCAAGCATCTCCCTGACCGGATGCTTGGCGCATTCAAGGGGAACTTGCGCACAGGTCTTCGTACGCGAGCTAGGCCGATGATTGCAGTCCGGACCCTAAGCCGTCGGCGGCCGTGGAAAGACATCTTCTCCCTGCTGATCGCTGCGGTCCTAGGCGGTCTCGTGCTGGTCCCGATCGCTCAAGGCCAGACCTTTCAGGGCGGTCTGCGCGGGACACTCAGAGACGTCAACGGCGGGATTCTCGTAGGAGCCGAGATCAAGCTTGAGAACGAGGAAACCGGCGGGGGCCGGAGTACCGTGTCCAACGCTGCGGGCGAGTACTCGTTCGCAAACCTGCAACCAGGGCAGTACGCGCTGAGAGTCGATCTGGCAGGCTTCGCGCCCACGGTGCAGGAAGGATTGATCATCGGCATCTCGTCCTGGCCGGTGGTGGACGTAACACTGAGCGTCGGAGGCATCGACGAGACGATCACAGTCACAGGCGCGGGCCCGCTCATCGAGAGCGGGACGGCCTCGGTGGCGTCGACGATCGACCGTGCACAGCTCGAAACACTCCCGTCCCCCGGCCGGAATGTCTTCATCATGGCGGTGACGACTCCCAACGTCGTGCATACCGGGAACCCTGTATGGGTCAAGCAGTCGGATCAAACGAACTCTTCGCTGCTGTCCCTTGGCGGCGGCCCGCTCCGGGGCAACAATTACACGCTCGACGGCGTTTCGATGACCGACATGCGAAACCGCTCGGTGATCATTCCCATTTTCGAGGCCGTCGAAGAGATGAAGGTCCAGACCAACACATACGACGCCGAGATGGGCCGGACCGGCGGCGGAGTGTTCAACACGATCCATCGGAGCGGCACGAACCGCTGGGCAGGCAGCGCCCTGTATCAATTCCGGCCTGGAAAGCTGAACACTTTCTGGCGGAAGCTGGGGTACTTTCAGCAGCAGGAGTTCGACGCAGGAGTACTCGAACAGCAAGACATAAGCGACGCTCCATACAATCTGGCCGGAGGGTCATTCGGAGGGCCGATCGCGCCCGACCGGACATTCTTCTGGCTAGCGGCCGAGGGCTTTTCGGACGATGCAGTCGAAAACACGTCCATTGCGATTCCGACGCAGTCCGAGGTGGCTGGCGATTTTTCCGAGAGCGGGTCAGGTATCTTCGACCCGTTCGACCGAGACGAGCATGGCAACAGGAACCGGTTTCCGGACAATCGCATCCCAGCGCACAGGGTGGATCCGACGGGCAGGGCATTGGCGCAGCTGCTCGGCGGCCTGGGGCCCGGCGGACTGAAGTCGACTTCGGGCATCCAGACAGTGCAGGCAGTACAGGCCACGGGCAACCTCAACCATGCGGTCAACGACAAGTGGCAGCTCACCGCGACTTACCTGTACTACACATCGGACGAACCTGGCTTCGGCCACTACCGAGACCTGCTCAATTCGGATACGTCGCCGGTCTTCGCCCTTAGCACTTCCAACCTGGTGCGAGATGTCCATGCCTTGGCGATCAACAACACCTTCGTCGTCACGCCGACTTCGGTTCTAAACCTGAGGTACGGCCAGACCTACTTCAACGATTCGCGCGAAAGCCCCCTGTCCAGCGACGGCGAGATCCGCAGCCAGCTGGGAATCCAGGGAGGCTTCCTGGACAAGATCTACGGACAGCACGGCTACAAGGGGCAGTTCCCCTTGATTCACATTGCGGAATACGGTGACGACGGGCACACTCACGGATCAAGCAGCAACAACGACACACAGTGGCTTTCCCGGGAGGCGAGCGGGACGCTCTCTCAATTCATCGGGAACCATACGCTGAAGTATGGCGGGCAATGGCGTCGGCTAGGCCTGCGTACCGTCCATTTCGGCAATGGCTTCTCCCTGCAGTTCGGACGGAAATTCACCCAGGGCCCGAATCCAACCAGCCCGGAAGTCGGCTCGGGCAACGCGCTTGCCGACCTGCTGGTCGGCGTGCCAGCCGGCGGCAGCGCAACGCTCGGAGCACAGGCGGATCTCTTCCTGGACTACTTCGGGGGGTTCATTCAAGACGACTGGAGAGCGACTCCGAACCTTGTCCTCAACCTGGGCCTTCGAATCGAGCGGGAAACAGGCCTGAAGGAAGACACCAACGATTTCGCTGTGGGATGGGAACGCACTCGGCCATTCCCCCTGCAGGCCGCGCTCGCGCCTGAAATCGAGGCATCGCTTCCCGGCTTCCCCTTGCGGGGCGGGCTGATGTACGCCGGTCTCGACGGTAACCCGACGCATCAATGGAACCCGCCGTCAATCAAGGTCGGTCCCAGGATCGGATTCGCCTACAGCCTGGGTGCAGGTACCGTCCTGCGCGGCGGATACGCCGTCTTCTGGGCTCCGTACGCGATACCGTCCGGCACGGGGGCTTCGGAGATTGGCACGTACGGCTATACGGCGGTAACCAACGTCGAGACCAGCGTCGACGGCATCACCCCCCCGGAAGCGTCCACATCCAATCCGTTCCCACACGGAATCCTGGACCCCGTCGGCAACGCCAACGGACGCCTCCAGAACGTCGGCGGCGAAGTGTACTTCAACGAGCAGTTCCGCGACTCTCCCTATATCCAGAAGTGGTCCCTGGACGTTCAACGCAACATCGGCAGCGCGTTGGTGGCGAAGGCCGGGTACGTCGGCAGCACGGGAACCAACTTGCCGATCGGGGGAACCCACAACTCAGTGATCAATATCAACCAGTTGCCCGACTCGTACCTGGCCCTCGGAGATCGGTTGAACGAACCCTACGCGAATCCGTTCTACGGCAATCCGAGCTTCGGTTCGTTCGCCCACGGCGAGACTTTGCCGCTCGGGCAGTTGCTGCGACCCTATCCTCATTTCCGTGATGTCTACGCCCGTCACGTAAGCGCTGGCAAGTCGTTCTACAACTCGCTCCGCCTCGAACTCGAGAAGCGCTTTGCCGGCCGCTGGGGCGCCCGGCTCAACTACACCTTCACGAGACACATGGACAACATCTACGAGAGCAATACGCTGACGGAGAGCGAAACAGGCACGGCGTACAACACTCCGGAAGAGTGCGCATTCCAGAAATGCCCTGTGCTGGAACAGGACTACTCGCCTTCGATCCTCCATGTGCCGCATAGCGTCAACCTCAACCTGATGTACCAGTTGCCGGGGAGGAGCCGGCTCATGGGAGGCTGGACGGCCTCGCTGTCATCCACGGCGCGAAGCGGCTTCCCGCTCGTCATCACGCAAAACTCGAATCCACTCAGCGCTTACGGCTTCAGCCACCAGCGCCCGGCCAAGGCCGACGTGTCCGGTGGAGGAGATCCTGCCCGCACTGCCTCGCACTACGTGACGGCAGGTTCCCTGGTTCCGACTCAAGGGCTTGCAGTGAGCTCGGCTCCGCGAACGACAACCACGGCCAGAACGCCGAGACTCGTCAATTGGGACGTCGCTCTAGAAAAGAGCACGCCGATCTTCGAAGGCGTGCATCTCACGCTGCGCTTCGAATTCATCAACTTCCTCAACGGTGTCAACTGGCGCGGGCCATCCACTGTCTTCGGAACCAGCGAGTTCGGACGCATCGATGGCAACCGGGGGTTTCCCAGAACCTTCCAATTCATGACAAGGGTGACGTTCTGATGTCTTCCCAACGGAGCCCGGCCTGCGCGGCAAGGTGCTCTCGGATCGCGCTACAGTCCGACGATCCCTATCGAGATCACGCCCCCGTCCTCATTGAGAACGCCGAAAGCGAATGACGCAGTCTTGCCATTGTAGTCCCAGATGAACGGGGCTTCTGCTGCCCCGGTATACGGTTGAACCACGGAGAAACCGCCTTCCGGCAACGGTATTTCAGTGGCTGCGCCAGTTGCCACGTCCCAAGTCATGACGGCCGACCCGCCAGGGTTGTTCGGTCGCCTGAAGACCCCGAAGGCACGTCCGAGCAGGGGGATCACGCCGAACATGCGGCGGCCGTCCTGAACCAGCCGATTGTTGCCCTGTATGGCGCGCTGGAACCCGTCGGGCAGCGCCAGATGGGTGGCCGTCCCGTCGGGCAGGTCGATGACCAGCAGCCCGCGGTTGCCCGGAAAGGGCGGCAGCAGGAGACCTGCTGCATTCGTCCGCGTCGCCCCGCCCGTCGCGAGTGCCACTAAGCGCCCGCTGGCCGCTAGCTGCTGGGTGAGGAGATTATTGAACGGGAGACCCGCTCCTTCCGGAAGGTCGATCTCCGTGAATGCTTCCGTCACGGGGTCGAAAACGTGAATCTTCTGCGATGCTTGAAAGGCAGTCTCGCGCGTTCCGTCCCCGAAGTAGAGGTAGCCGTTGGTGGCGCCCTTCGAGGCGATGTCGAGCTTCGCGGGTGCATCGTCAGGGCTCGGAAGGGAGACCGATCGAATTGCCGCCGCCTGGGGGTCGAACAGAACGAGCCGGTCACTTGTGCAGAGCTCGTTGTCGCGCGGTTCCGCGTACTCGCTAAGAACCTCTCCTGATCCCGCGATTGCGATGGTTTGAGTTAAGGGGACCCGCTGCCAGCGGACTGCCGTGTGGCAGTTGGCCGCGTACGATCCCGATGGGAAAGGCGTGACCGCCGCAGTCATTGACACCACAGTGACGGGTGGGTCCGTCTCGAAATCTTCCGACAGTTCCACGTGGAAGGCCACGACACCGTCCTGGGTCCCGTCGGTCTTCCGAGCCACGACATACGCAGTGCGTTCGCCGGCGAATCCCGGCGTCGCCGGAGCTAGCGAGGCTGCTCCTATAAGGGCTCCCGCCGCATCCGTTCGCCTTGGAGGCGCAATCGGCGCCCAGCCCCCTGGAAACGCAACCTTGGCGAGAACGGCCGCAGTTCGGTCGAACAGGATCGCCTGGGAATTCGAAATCTCGTCCGGGGATTCCGGTCCGAGAATCCGGACGCGGTAACCGCCAGCAAAGTTCGCGTTGCCTTGCGCGACAAGCCGCGTCAGGTCATCGACTTCGAGGGGAGCGGGCAATGGGGCCAAGCCTGCGGATTCACCCACGACCGCGCCGGAGAAATCGACGATGTCGCGAAGGGCCGTGCCGTCGGGGCGCTCGAGACGCAGGTCCCGGCTTCCCTGCGCGCCCGACTGCAAGCGAAGCACGCTCTGGGCCAGGGCTACGGTCTCGGCAGTCCCGGCCGCGCTGTCAACCACCAGCAACTGGTCGGTGACGCCGCTTTCCGGATCCGTCGCAGGCGCCACGAGGGCTGCGAGCACTGGACTGTTGGTAGCCACTTCGAACGGCCGGTAGTCCTGCTCGGGGTTGCCGGCATTCGGGAACGAGGGTAGAAGGCAATCGGAAAGTGCCGTCGCAGTGTCGCGTCGGAAGTCGAGCAACTGGACGCCGGAATAGCAGCCCTCTGTTTCGTCGAGGGTTCCGCTAACGGCAATGTAGTACGGATTGAGATTTGGCATGTCGATCCGCCGCACGGATTCGACGCCGTCGGGCATCGCCATATAGCGCGCCGCTGGAGCCTCGACCGGCCCTAGCACGCCGCCAGCCACTTGGTTGCCCGCGCCCCAGTGGACAACCTCCGTGGACTCTGCCAGTTCCGGAACCGTGAGAGTCATCTTGTAGACACCGACCAAGTCGGTCGAAACGTCGACGGACAGGTTCGAAACCGGGATGCCCCCGATATGCGCTCGCTGCGCGGCATCCAGGGAGTAGCTTGTGCCAGCGGCTGCCGCGGCCCCCTTCGCGATCGCAGGCGTCGTTCCACCAACGCCTGCAGCGAAGAGCGCGATCTTGTCGCCGCTGGCAATCGCCACCGAGGAATCCAGAACGTCGCCGGTCGCCGTCGGAGTCGAGCCCGGACTCCCGAGGTCGATCGACAGGGAGCCAACTGGCTCTGCCGCTGGAGCTTCCGGCTCGGAGACGCTCTGCGCGATGGGCGCGCTGGAACCGTCGTGACGGAACAGGCTCGGGCTTACATCGGCAACGATAACCGGCATCGCCGTGCTATCAATCCCACCGCGCCGGACCACGACCTCCGCCCGGCCCGGCACGATCTCCCAGGGGACTTGCGCGTTGATCTGGTCCGGCGACACGAAGAAGAGCGGTGCCGCAACGCCGTTGATCAGAACTTCTACGGCAGGATCGTCCAGCGACACCGGTAAGGGTAGCCCCTCCGCAACAGTGTGGGCACTAGCCAACTGCTCGCCGATCACTGCCAGAATGCCCCCACGCGCAACAGTTGCCGGAGACGACTGGAAGGAGACTCCGTCCACAACGCTGCGGAGCGTGGTCTGGGGCTCGTTTTCCGCCGCGGCCATGCCCGCTGCGGCAAGAAATGCGAGAATCATCCGCCTCGAAAGCATTCCGGGACTCACTGATCTCGATTAGCATAGTTCGTAGTACACCCATCTGCAAAGACACGGCTTCGAATAGTTAGTGTCTGCGGCGTAATTCCGTATTTCATTGATATCACGGTGTTTCGATCGAGTTTCGGCGGGCGAAGATGGAGCGGATCGGGCGCGGTCCTCGCGATTCGTGCCGAATTGCGATCATCTTCGCAGGAGAAGCGCCTTGCGAACCGTTTTCAATCCCGCGATGATGCTCGGCCAGACCGCCATCGAAGACATCCAGCTCGACGCCAGCTGCCGCGACGATATCCCGGCCGTGCTGAAGGGCATCCAGCACATCTGGTGCAACCATCGGTTGCGGGAGCGGGTCTGCGCCTTGCTGGAGGAGCACCTGCTCGCCACGGGCGCGTCCGCCACCAAGGGTGACGCTGCGCAGACGGAGGATCGCGCGCCGGTGCCGGGGATCAACCCGGATGTCGGTCGGCCCGGCATGGAACTGTGGCGGGTGCTGGTGCTCGGCTTGCTCAAGCAGGGCATCAACTGCGACTACGACCGTTTGCACGACCTGGCTAATCAGCACGGCGACGTGCGCCGCATGCTGGGCATCAGCGACGTGTTGGGTGCCGAGACGTTCAGCTACCGCACGCTGGCGCGCAACGTCGCGCTGCTGACGCCGGAACTGCTGGCGGCAGTGAACCGCCTGGCGGTGGAGGCGGGCCACGAGCTGGCCGGGTGCCGCCCGGACGAGCCGTTGCAAGCGCGCTGCGATAGCTTCACGGTGGAGACCGACGTGCATTACCCGACGGACGTGAATCTGTTGTGGGACGCGCTGCGCTGCCTGATCCGGGTGCTGGCTTTGGCCTGCGAGCAGTGCGGCCTGGGGGGCTGGCGCCAGAGCGCGCATCTGACATGGAAGGTACGGGGCCTGTTCAACCGGGTGCGATCGTCGAAGCGGCGCAAGAACCAGCCGCAGCGGGTGCAGGACTACGTGCGGCAGGCGCGCCGCATCGCGGAGCGCGCGCAGGAGTCGCTGGAGGAGCTGGCCGGGGCGGGCGCGGATGCGGGGATCCTCAGTGAAATCAAGTACTTCCTGGACCACGCGGAGCGGCAGATCGAGCAGGTGGAGCGGCGCTTGCTGCGAGGCGAGACGATCCCGCAGGAAGCGAAGGTGTTCTCGGTTTTCGAGCCGCACACGCGCTGGTGTGCGAAGGGCAAGGCCGGGCGGCCGGTGGAACTGGGGGTGCCAGTGGGAATCGTGGAAAGCGAGCACGGGTTCGTGCTGCACTACAAGATCATGTGGACGGAACAGGACGTGGAGGTGGCGCAGCCGTTGGTGCAGGAGACGCAAGCGCTGTATCCGGAGCTGGCGGGATGCAGTTTCGACAAGGGCTTCCACAGCCCGGGGAACCGGGCGGAGTTGGACAAGGTACTGGCATTGAACGCGCTGCCGCAGAAGGGGAAGCTGTCGCAGGCGGGGCGGGAGCGGGAGGCGGAGGCAGCCTTCGCGGAGGCGCGGCGGATGCATCCGGCGGTGGAATCTGCGATTCACAACCTGGAGTGCCGGGGATTGGACCGGGTGCGGTCGCGGGGGCCGGAGGGCTTTGCGCGAGCGGTAGGGCTGTCGGTGCTGGCGTTGAACCTGCACCGCATCGGACTGATCCTGCAGCGGCGGGAGCGGGAACGGCTGAAGCGGGCGAGGCAGCGGCGGCTGCGACTGGCGGCGTAGCGGCGGCGAAGCGGCCCGGGAAGTGGAATCGGCAGGCTGCCCAGAGGCAGGAGTGCGCGAGAGGTGCGCAAGGTTTCCGAATCCGGCTTCGAAACCGGCCTTGGGCCGGCCATGCGGGGCCAAACCGGCCTGGAAACGGCACCGGACAACCGCACAGTAACTAGATTTACCTATGCGCCGGAACAGAAAGTGAGGGTTTTGTCACAGACACTAGTTAAGAACTACGGTCAAGATCACTTCATAGTCCGCCTCCGGAATTTCGATCCAAGACCGGTCGAGCAGGGCAGAATGATTCCCGGCAGAGTCAAGGAGAAGAGCGCCTGCCTTGGCGTTAGGGAGTAGCTATTTGCCGACCTCGGCGATCCCATCACAGCCCTCCGACAGAACCTCTTCGACCCCGCTCCCAGCACCTCTCCGCCAATCAGGTCTCCGACTCCCGCCACGGCGAGGGCCGGCCTGTCGGCCTCGACGAGCCAACGCAATCACATCCGAATCCGTAGTTGGAAGTTCAGGCCAGCGGGACTGTCACGCGCCCGGCCGGTCGAACGCAGGAGACGGCCAAGCGCCCGCAGTGCTGCGAATCCGAAGCCCCGACGAGGGGCCGGACGGTCCTACTTGTGCTTGGCGGGCCGCAAGGCGCCCGAGAAAATGCTCAGGCGGCGGCGGGAAACCGCTACTCGGGCCGAATGCTAGCCCGGTCGGGAGTTGGGAAGTCTGTTGGCACTGGTTGGGTGACCGATCCCGTCACAACCCACTCGGCTCCGCGTTGGAACGTGGCGATGAATCCGGTGCATCTCTGCGATACAACGGCGTGGCCCAGGGTCGTATGGAAGATGCGGCCTTCACCGTATCGAATCGTCATCAGGATGGGTTCGTGCTCGCCCGTCCCCCTCGTTTCCACGTCCGAGAACGCTGTCGCCAGGACCTGCACGTTCTTCGCGGGGCCCCTCAGGCGATCGTACAGCTCGTCAGTGGCATGCATCCAGGCTTCTGGCAACCCGCGTGTGATCGGGTGGTCCGAATTTCGGATATCGACACGAAATTCGTGACGAGTGCCATGGCTCCCGCCGATGCCCGGAGTGTTGTCGCGGATGAACTCGCCGTCTCGCAATCGAATATACGGGCCGTGCTGCTCCGTCCGGCCGCCCCAGCCGCCAACGCCGATCATTTCGTTGTACGCCGTCCATTCAGGAAACGCATTGTTGGCGGCATGCACCGAGACGAATCCCCCGCCCCCGGCCACGAATTCCTCGAAGTCCGCCATCGCGCCGGGACTCCAAGGGTCCCCGTTGTAGTTGGAAACAACCAGGTCGTAGTCAGAGAAGGCCGGCCGGTAGGTGCCCATCGGTCCGCCACGAGGCGGAGTCGTGGCGATATCGACGATAAAGAGCCCGGTCTCTTCGAGGTACCCCTTCATGAGTTGCGTCGTCGCTGCCCAGACCCGGTGATTGTTCTGGCCGTCGACGATCAGTGCCGCTTGCTTGGTTTCGGGCTCCGGGCCACAGGCCGCGAGAGTAGCGACAGCAAGGAGTGTTGGGGCTGCTCGGAGTCTCATTGCGACGGTTCAACGCTAGCATGCCGACAATGATGATTCAAGAGATCCGCCGACGTGTCAGAACCGCGCACCAAGGGCCGCTCGGGCAGGGTGTCAGGCATATGTCATCGTGAACTGTAATAGCGGAGCGTCGCGTGACAACTTGGCAGCGATACTGTGTCTACCAACTCCCCGGGTTAGGTCTGTTGGCGGCCCTGCTCGTGGCAATCACGTACTGGTTCTCGCTGCCCACTTGGGCCGGGGTGCTGGCCCTAGTCTTGTGGATTGCAAAAGACGGCGCGCTGTACCCGCTACTGAAGAGGGGCTACGAGGGCGACAAGGCAACGGGAACTGCATCGTTGGTTGGATGCATCGGTACGACCCAAGAGGATCTCTCGCCGAAGGGTCGCGTCCGCATCGGGCCGGAACTTTGGCACGCCGTGAGCGCCGCCCCGATCGAGGCGGGGCGGGAAGTGCGGGTTACGGGAAGCGATGGAATGACCCTCCGCGTCGAAGCGGTGCCGACAACCGCCGCAAACCAAGACCGGGCACCGAGGCAGTAGGGTTCCCTGCCCCCGAACAGGTCAAGGATCCAGTTCTGCGACGATCTCCGCCGCAAGATCCTGGTGACCTTGTGCCCTAGCGAGTTGCAGTGCCCTTCGCGCCGAGTCCCGCGTTTCGTCGACGAGTCCGAGCTGGCGGTACACAAGGGCGAGCACGAATGCGTGCAGCGCCGTCCCGGAACTCTCGTTTTCGACTGCCGTTTCGAGATATGGAAGAGCCTCTCGGTACCGGCCGACATCGGCGAGCCTCCTGCCGGTGTGGTAGTTCGCCATCGGATGCGACGGATTGTGCTCCAACGCGAGCCGATAGTGGCGGGACGCTTCCGCATCGCGTCCCAGCTGCTCCAGCGCCGCCGCGAGGTTCGCGTGGGCGTTCGCGTCTTGGGGATTGATATCGAGCGCCTTGGCGAACGCGTTCGCAGCGCCTTGGTAGTCGTCGGCGAAATGGAGCGCCACTCCGTAGTTGTAGTGCGCTTCCGCGATGGAAGGATTCAGTTCGACGGCGAGATTGTAGTGGTTCAGGGCGGTTTCACGGTTGCCCAGCTCGCCCTCGATAGCGATGAGGTTCACGTGGGCTTGCGCATAGCCTGGATCGATTTCCAGCGCGTCCTGATACGCCAGACGGGCCCCTTCAAGGTCGCCTTGGGCACGAAGGGCGTAACCGTCGTCGAACGACTCCTGAGCGCTGGCGTTCCGCATGGAGTCCAACGCCTCCACCAAGGGGTCCGCATAGTGTCGACGGGCGGTCGCATCCGCTTGCGCATACAGGGCGAGTTGCTCCGCAGCATCGTCGGCACGGCCGATCGCTCGGTAGGCGCTGGCAAGCGCGTATAGCGCCTCGCGATAGCCCGGCTCGAGGCCAACTGCCTGCTTGAAATGACCGAGCGCTTCCTGCGGACTCCGGGCCACAGCCAGCCGCCCGAGCCGGTAGTGCACTGCGGCGCTTTGCGGGAATCGCCGCAATGCCGCTTCGAGGATTTCCGCCGCGCGACCCGCGTCGCCCGACTGCTCCATGGCATCCGCCAGCCGCAAGGCCGCCGGGAGGTCGGCCGGCCTGAGCGCGAGAGCAACCTGGAACGCATCGCGGGCTTTCGCGCTCTGGCCAAGATCTGTCCGGACCACCCCCAGCAAATAGGCCCACTCAAACTCCTTCGGCTCCAGGGCCCGGCTGCGATCAAAACACTGAGCTGCCCCTTGATACTGGCCGTAGGCGTACAGCGCCCGCCCCAGCTCGCCGACGACGGCGGCATCGCCCTGTGCGGCACTCGCCCGCTCCCAAGCCGAGCGGAGCTGCTGCCGCACAGCCGGAGCGACACCTTCCAACGCCGGCTGGGCTAGTAGGGGCATTTCATGCTCCGAGCAGCAGATGGCCAGTGCCGTGGAGGTCGCAATCAGCAGTGAGGCCAACCGGCCCGACTTCGCATGCCGTTCTAACATCGAGGGAACTTACCTACTGGCAGTGTATGGTCCTTGCGCCTACCTCGGTAGCAGCACGGGCCGACACCCGGTCGGCCGCGGATGGCGGTTCTTCAATCCGGGGATGCCAACCGTCCTGCCAGGACCCTTGCCCGGCCGGTCAGTCGCCAAACGCGGCCCCCAATCTACCAGACGAATAGCCTAGCGCGAGCCTGGATTTCGCAAGCCGATACCGAGTCTCTACAAATGCCCCCCATGCCGCCGACTCGACCACGCGCCCGCGTTCGACCTCGGCCAGCGTGACCAAGCCTTCGTCAAACCGGGCCATCAACACATCGAGGCTCTCCCGGGCATAGGCCAATTCCTGCTGGGCTAGCCCGCCTTGCCGCTCTGCTTCGCGAACCGCGACCAAAGCCCGCCTCTCCTCCATGTCAATAGCCGCTCGCTTGGCGTCTTGCTGGATTTCCAGCTCTCGCTCCTCGATTCGAGCCCTGGCCACGCGCTCCGCCAGGCCGCGCCCCGTGAACACAGGGATCTGCAACGTGACGCCTGCCTGCCAGTTGTGTCGCTCGAACCGGCGGAAATAGTCGTCGTAGTTGTTAAACCGCGCCAGCATCGCGTACTGGCCGACAATGTCGAGGCGTGGGTAGCGCGCCGAGCGGGCCTCGCTGGCCTTGTGGCGGGCTGCCCGGATTCGCGCGTCGATCTGGGCGAGTTCAGGATGGTCGCGGCTGACCGGCAGTGCCGTCGCCCAAAGCGATCGCGGCACACCGAGGCTGCCGGCCGTGTCGGTCGGCAGGGGTTGCAGGCGCACCCCCTCTCCGAGGCCTAGCGTCCAGCGCAGATCCGCCTCGAGCAGGTCGTACCGCTCAACTGAAGTGGCGAGACGCCCAGCCGCCCGCGCCCTGTCGAGCCGCACTCGCGCCAAGGCGAGAGGAACCTCCGCCCCTTCCTCAACCCGCGCTGCCGTCAGCCCCTCGATGCGCTCGAAGCTTGCCACTTCCGATTTGAGCCGCTCGATTTCCCGTGAGGCGAACTCGAGATCGAGATACAGGGATCCGGCACTGTGGGCAGCCTTCTCTTGGGTCGCGGTCGCGGCATGCTCGCCCGACTCAACCAGTGCACGGGCGCCGTGGGCGCGCCGCGGGCGCTCGAAATCCAACAGTGGCTGCCGCAAGGTCAGCTGCGCCACGGACGGTGACGCGCCCTGGATGCTCTGCGGGATTCCGGACGTGGCTCCCAGCCCGGAGGCCGCGCTCACCTGCGCGGATCCCTCCGTGCGGATGAGACGCAGGTCGCTCTCGGATTTCTCGACATCAAGGCGCGCCAGCTGCACCTCCGGACTCTGCGCCTTCGCTAGCTGCACGACCTCGCGCAGCCCAATCGGCCGCTCGACAGGCCGGTCGTCCGCGATGCCGGCATTGACAGCGAGCAGCAAGAAGCAAGAAAGAAACTTATTCATGGCGAAGGGCCTCCACGGGGTCCAGATTCGAAGCGCGAGTCGCGGGGAGCAGGCCGAAGAACGACCCGGCCACCGCCGCGGATAGCCAGGCGAATGCGGCCCAGCCGGGCGGCACGCGCACCTGCAGCGCAGGCCAGACCTGGGACGCGGCCCAAGGAACGCCGATCCCAAGTACCAAGCCACAGGTCCCGCCCAGCACCGCTAGCGCCAGAGCCTCGACAAAGAACTGAAGCCGGATATCGCGACGGGTCGCGCCAACGGCCTTCCGCACCCCGATCTCGCCTGTGCGCTCGGACACCGAGATCAGCATCGTGTTCATGATGAACACCCCGCTGACAGCGAGCGTGATCGACGCGACCAAGACCATCGCCAGATTCAGCGCGAGCAGGATTCTCTCCGCCGCGGCCAGCAGGCCGGCAAGCGTGTCCACGCGATAGAGCGAACCCGGCCGGTGCCGCGACTCCAGGACTTCGCGCACAAGGACCGCGGCCTCGTCGACGCGATCCTGCGAGCTAACCGCCACGTACAGCGGGTCCACTCGCTCAACCTCCTGGAAATACCGCAGCACGGTGGAAGGAACGAGGACGGAGGACTCCGCAACCTCGGATTGACCGAACGTCTCGACGCTCTCGGAGAAAACCCCCACCACCTGGAACTCAAGGCCGTGGGCCTTGAGCGTCCGTCCGACCACCCCAGCCGCGGTTCCATACAGCTTCTCCGCAAGCTGGGGCGTCAGCAAGCAGACCTTGGCCCTCGATTCGAGGTCGGCCGTCTCCAGGAACCGCCCTTCGTGTACTCTCACATTCCGCACTAAGCGGTACGCTTCGCTCGATCCGAGGATGCGGATCTGCATCGGTTGGCCATCTACGAAAATCGAGTCCCACGAGCTGGTCACACCGGCGACGGCCGAGGCCAGGCTGCCGAGGCGCCGCCGAACGGCGTCCACGTCATCGATGTCGATGTAGTCCGCCTCGGATGCCGACACGTTGCCACCGGCCTCGTAGTAGGCGTAAACCAAGTTGGGCCCGACCCCCCGGATCTGCGCTAGCACGAAGTCGGCCCCGGTCGCGGCCACGGTGGCCACCATTGACACCGCGGCGACAGCCGCCGCCATGCTCGAGGCAGTCAGGCACGACCTCAGGCGGTGGGCACGCAGGGCACCGATCGCCGTGCGAACGATCTCGCCGTACGCCAGAGGGCGCCTTGCGGTCATATCCCCTTCAGCAGCTTGCGGACGTGGGAGACCGGCTCGGCGTTCGGTTCTAGCAACGGGTTCTCCAAGTACTTCTCGAGCAGCTGCCTCGCTCGCGGATACAAGGACCGGCGCTGTGCGCCGATCCATGTCTGGGCGGCAGCGAGCAACACGTGTGGGTTCGATGGTTCGGCCGCCAGGGCCTGCTCGAGAAGGGCGTCGCTAGCGGCTGTCGAGCCTTGACGGGCCAGAAATCCCGCATGTCCCAGCAGGTATCTGGTGGCGTCGGGGTCGAGTTCTTGTGCCATGGCGTAGCGCTCACGGGCACTTTCGACGTCGCCGATCTTTTCGTTGTAGTCAGCCCAGGCCAGCAATCCCCTCATTTTGTCGATGGCCTCAATCCGGCCCGCAAGCGCCCGGGCTTCGTCCTTGCTGCCTCCGACAATTCCCGGTGCGTTAAGGTTGAAGTCCTGCAATGCCTTCAGAGCTTCGACGTTCGACGGATCCAAGGCAACGGACTGCTCGAACATTTCACGGGACTTCCTTGCCAGCGGGAGCGCAGCGAGGCGGCGCAGTCCGGTCATCTGCTCGGCGCGCCGGCCCATCGCTGAACCGAGCCAGAAAGCGGACATCGAGTCCTCTGGATTGGCGCTGACCGCCTTCTCGAGGGCGGTGATCGCCTCGCCGTGCTCCTCGGCCCAGTAATGCCGCAGCCCCTCTTCCAAGTGCTCGGCGCCAGGCGTGGAGGCAAGTGCCCACGACACGCCGCTAAGAGCTAGCGCGAGCAGTCCGTGACTACATCCCCGCATCGTTCCCCTCCATGCGCGCTCGTACGCGCTGCCCCTCCGAAACTGTGGCAGAGCCCGCCAGGAGAACTGTCTCCGATCCATCCAGGCCCCTCCTGATTTCGACATAGACAGGTCCGCTGACTCCCAGCTCGACCGGTCTGCGGGTGGCCACCCCGTCCTGCAAGACCCAGGTCGAAGCGTTTCCCGCAATCCGCCGCACCGCCTCCCGCGGCACGCTCAGGGCTGCGGGGGCGCGGTCCGTCACGACCCGGACTCCGACGGCCAAGTTCGGGAGCAACAATCCATCCGGGTTCTCGGCCACGCACAACACTTCGCCAACCCGTCGATTGCCACGCTCCACGACCTCTGTTGCAAGCCGGTCGACTTCGCAACTCCATTCCCTTCCCGGATAGGCGTCAGCCGTGAGGCGAGCGGTGGCCCCGCGGGAAATCCGCCCCAAGTCAGGCTCATCGACAAGAATCCTGGCGCGGACGGTTCCCAGATCCCCCACCCGAGCCACGAGATCCCCTTGGTTGACGAAATCACCCTCGCTGACGAGCAACGAATAGAGAGTACCGGCCAGAGGGGAGCGAATCAAGAGGCTCGCGATCGCCCGGTCGGCTTCTGCCAGAGCCGCCTCGGCTTCGCTGACGCCGGCCTGGAGCTCACGCTCCCTAGCGTTCTGGACCGGGGCCTCCAACTGGGAGATCACGGCCTCGATCCCGGCCTCCAGCTCTTTCAGCTTCCGGTTCGCCTGATCGAGTTCGGACCGCGCCGCCGCCCCGCGAGCCACCAGCCGGTCGAGACGGGCGCGATCCTCGAGGGCGGTCACTCTCGCAGCCGCCAGCTTGTTGCGCTCGCCTTCCAGGGCCGCGACGGTCCCCGGGTCCAGCCCGTCCTTGTACAGGGCCACCCGGGCCCGGGCGGCCTGGACCTGAGCCCACGCCATGCCTCGAGCGTTTGACGGCCCCTCATCTGCGAGCCGCAGGAGAATCTTGCCCTTCTTGACCACATCCCCGCTCTGGACGTAGAGCCGGCTCACCCGGCCGGAGGCAGCAGCGTGCACCGGCGCCTGGCCAGCGGCTTCAATCCGGCCGTTTGTCGTCAGGGCGTTCTCGATATCTCGCCGCGTCGGCTTGATGCCGACAATTTCCTCCGAAGGGCCCGCACAGGACAGCCCCACCAGCAGCAGGGACGGGCACAAGGCGATCGTGGCCTTCGACATGCGGTTCGGTCAGGGGGTGGCGTCGGGGCGGTGGGAGAAGTCCCAGACGCGAAGGTTCGTCTCGCCCGGCGTGAAGTCCAGGATCGCGTACTCACCGACCGGCAAGGGTTCGACGGGCCAGACCTTGTAGACGAGCGGAGCCAGCTGCTGGCGGAAGACTTCCACCTCATCCTGCTCTTCGAATTGCTCGTCCGCCACGGACACCGTCATGATCTGCTGGACGATCCTCCGGTTCTTTCCCTTCTCGGGCACGATGCGCACGATCCCGAACCTGGAGAAGCTGTCGAGCCTCAGGTAGAAGATGGGCTTCGGGCCTGTCGTGACGGTCTTCGCCGTGAGCCCTTCGATCCAAAGCGTGCGCTTTCCCGGTATCACTGGCACGGGGGAAATGATCTTCAAGAACCCGCGCTTCTTGCTCGTACCGATTTCCCAGAACGACTGTTCCACAGGGACGGGTTCCTTCCCCTTCAGGTGGTACACACCGTCAGCCAGCGGAACTGAGTGCAACTCCGTGCGCGCACGGCGTTCGGCCACCCGCTCACGACGGTTCTCCTCTTCCCGCACCGCAGCAGCCGCTTGCACGCGGCGGTTTTGCTCCTGCGTGCGTTTCAAGTCAACCAACTCGAGCGGGACTTCCTCCCACTGGCTGCGGTCCAGGCTGAAGTACCGCACCCGCTCTTCGCCGACCTCGAACTCCCGGACATTCATCGACGTGCCGTCCGTGAGATACAGGGCCAGTCGCTGCGCCTGCAGGAACGACGCGCAGAAAAGCAGGGCCATTGCTGCGCATGAAGCATGCTTCCACATCGCAATCACAGGGAGCTACCTCAATATACCGCCGGTTCCGAACCCACTGGTTGGCGCTCCCAGTGAGTGCCGCAGTGACGTCGGGGTGATCGTATGCCGGTCACGCGCCTTCTATCTTCTTCCGTATCTTCTCCGCACGAGCCTTTACGGTTTCTGCTATCTCGTCGATCATTGCGTCGATCTCGGAATCATCCGTTGCTTCAGCCGCCTCTGCCAAATCCTTCGCGATCTTAGCTAGGTCGGCAAGCTATTCGATTGGCGATTTCCCTTTTAGGGCCTTAATGGCGCTAGGGATGACTTTGATGAGGTCTACTGGCATACAGGTTCCGACGGTTACTATGCCAGATGATAACGTTGCTAACGCAACTGGGCGACCATCCAGAGAGGGTTCCTCGGTCTGGAGCACTCTCTTGTTGCGGACTCGGAAGATTCCACCTAGGAACAGGAATTCCCGAGAGTGCAACCTCTGCCCTATCCGTGTCCGATGCTTGCCGCTGTCGCGCGTCATGCCGCCCTGGAACACGGGCGGCGGTCAGAACTGCCCCGTAGCCAGCGAATGGCGGCGCGGATTCGTGCGCGAGCTGCGGGTGGCCGACTGAGCCACCGAGGGTGCTGAGAGCAGCGTACCGCTATCAAGCAGCTGAGAACTACAATCGCCCCTTGCGCATTTCGATTGCGCTGACTACAGGTTGCGCCATTGTTGGAACGGAATTTGCCCAGCCGCCGCCCCAGATCATGGTTGACCGGTATTTGGTCCGGGCCGACCGCTCCTCCCCGAACCAGTCGAAAAACCCTGCCAGCGTCTCGATCTTCCGCTCCCGCCCCACCCACAGCAGCCGCCGCCGGCCCGCATCCAGCTGATACACCAACGTCAAGTACTTATGGCCCTTCTGCCACGCGATCTCATCCACCCCGATCGTCGCCACCCCCTCCAGCTGCACCCGCTCCCGGCCCCACTCCACGGCCATCCCCACCGCTCGCCAGACCCGCCCCCACGACACCCCGAACACCTGCGCCGTCTCCTGCCACGACAGCCGCTTCGCCCAACTCGCCAGAAACCACCTCAACGCCTTCGTCGAGCGCTGCTTGCCCTCCGCCCACGGCACCCGCTCCACCTTCACCTGCCCGCAGCGCCGGCAGTCCACCCGCCGCATCTCGTAGATCAAGTACGTCGGCAACCCCAGCACCGGCACGAACTGGTACCGCCGCCGCTCGCGCCGGTCGTAGCCGGGCCCCGGCTCGCCGCAGCCCGAGCAGCGCGCCCTGCCGTTGGCCCGCGGCAAGACCTCTACCTCCACCTCGGCCTGCCCGCCCTCGCGCTCCACCAGCCGGATCTTCCCGTACACGAACCCCGGCAGCTTGTACACCCGGTTCAGAATCGTGCGCAACTGCACCAGATCTCCCCTCCCTTCCCCGGACCCGCACTCCCCGCCCACCTCGGCGGAAGCCCTCGGTACCCGGATCAAACTACACTACCGCAGGACGCAAGACCCGATCCTCACCCACTGATTCTGCGCAGGAGGCTCATTTAAAGGGATCGCGCGGCATCGGTCATGCTCGAAGAGAAGATTGATCGCCTTCGCATTTCCGGAAGCGGAGCATGGCAAGGCACTCCAGTAACTCCGGATACACAACGTACTGGAGCGGGGCTTGAATCACCCACGAGTTTGCGTGCAGGCCGACAGCGGCAGCCAAACGAGCTGCTATCCATCTTCAGGGTATTGACGGCAGATTGACGGCAGAGCGGGAGACCTTTCGTGTATCGTTGTTCCTGCTGAAACTAGGTCTGGGCGCGCACGCGGATCGGACTTCTCTCTCAAGATGGCGCGAACGATCATGATTCGGGAATTGACCGCAATATCGTGGTTGCTGGCCAGCATGGCGGCCTGCGGAGCGCTCGAGACAGCGCCGGAAGACCAAGCCTTGCGAACAGCTGCTGGCACCCGTCACATCAAGGTCTATTTCGAGGAGGGCAGGTTCGGCGGCTGGCCCGCGAACCACGGGATTTGGATCTGGGGAAACGAGATTCTCGTGGGTTTCTCGAAGGGATACTACAAGGACCTCGGCGACCGGCACCACATCGACAGGGAGAAGCCGGAGGCGCACATGCTAGCCAGGAGTCTCGATGGCGGCGAGACCTGGACGATCGAAGACCCCGGCGCAAAGGGGCACTTGATTACGGGGGGCGACATCCTGCACGGCACGGGACGCCCCGATATCCAGGTCCCGGAACTTGTTGAGAGCAGCGGGGGGATCAACTTCACCCACCCCGACTTCGCGATGACCCTGCGAACGGACAGCGTCGACGCAGGGACCGGACGATTCTTCTACTCGTACGATCGCGGCCGGACTTGGGAAGGCCCGTACCGCTTGCCGAACTTCGGGGCCCCCGGCATCGCGCCCCGAACCGACTACATCGTCAACAGCGGGAGCGACTGCATGATTTTCGTTACGGCGGCGAAGTCCAACGCCGAGGAGGGGCGCCCCCTCTGCGCCCGAACCACCGATGGCGGCAAGACCTGGAATCGGATTTCCTGGATCGGCCCTGAGCCGAAGGGCTTTTCCATCATGCCGGCCTCGGTACGGCTGTCACCCACCGAGATTCTGGTCGCGACGCGCCACAGGGAGGGACCGCGCCGGTGGATCCAAGCGTATCTCTCTGACGACAACGGCGCGAGTTGGAGCGACCAAAGCACACCAGTCCCGGAAGCGGGCATTGGTAACCCTCCCGCGATGATCCGGCTTGCGGACGGCCGGGTCTGCCTGATTTACGGATACCGCGGGGAGCCCTACAGCATCCGAGCCATGCTGAGTGCCGACAACGGCCGGACTTGGGGTGATGAAATCTTCCTGCGAGCCGACGGATCCAGCCGCGATATCGGCTACGTCCGCGCGGTTCAGCGCCCGGACGGCAAGGTGGTCGCCGTGTACTACTTCAGCGACGAGGCCACCGGGCCGGAACGCTACATAGCCGCCACGATCTGGGATCCTAACGGGGCGTAAGAGCAGCCGTCCGGAAGGATGAAGCCCTTTCCGGACTTCGACCCTCTGGGTCGACCTGGCCGATTCCGCAGTTCGCGGATGGCCATCTACCAGTCTTCCCGTCCTGCCAGACGTCGAAGGGCCGGCAAGCCAGCAGTTCTTAGAACGATACCCTCACGGCAAACTGCAGAATTCGAGGATCCGCGGCGCCACTGATCTCCATGAAGTTGCCTCTCCCCAGCCGAACTTCGGGGTGGTTTAGATTCACGTTGTTGAGCAGATTGAACGCCTCGAAGCGGAACTGCAGTCCGACCCGTTCGGTTACGGGAAAATCCTTGTGCAGGCCGAAATCGAAGTTGAAGGACCTCGGCCCCCGGAACGCATTGCGGGCCTGCGTTCCGTAAGTTCCGAGGATGTTCGGGACAAAGGCTGCCCGGTTCAGGTATTCGTCAGCCACTGCGGAGCGGGGTCGGTCGTCACCCAGAAACGGAGCGGCGACCACCTCGGCGCGCTGGCCTCCCTGGCCCGTCCGCGCGTTGTCGGTGTCACTAAAGACCGTGATTGGGAAGCCGCTACGCCAGTTTGCGATCGAAGTGAGTGTCCAGCCGCCGATGAGGAAGCGAGCCGCCGGGTTGTCGAAATTGATCGGAAGTGCCCAGATTCCAGAGAAGTTAACCACATTCCGGAGGTGATAGTCAGCCGGGCCTTCGTCATACGACTGGTCCAGCGGATTGGTGACTGAAGTCCCGGTTGCCTTGTTGGCCGACCCGCGGTTGTTGTCAGTGGTCTGCGCAAGCGTATAGTTCGCGAGCACCGTGAATCCCTGGCTCATGCGTTTCTCGGCCGTGACCTGCAATGCGTTGTAGCGCGAGAATCCCGAGGGCTCGATGACGGTGATGCGCTCGTAAATGGGGTACCCGGGGCGCCGCTGGTTGGTCGTGCTTGTTGAGGCAGCCGCGTCGGGCAAGGGGGCATTGATGTCACGGCCGCTCACGAGTGCGTTGCCGGCGGACCCTGCGTACGACAGCCTTGCTACCCAGTTGCTAGCGAACTGCCGCTCGAGGGTGAAGTTCCACGACTGCATATAGGCGTTGCGCATGCCGAGAGCGTACACGTGCGCCCGGTGCGGGAAGATGAACGGCGCATCCGAGGGCGGATCCAGCAGTTCTGTTCCAATAGCATCGAAACCGATCACGGGAAACGGATTGCCACCGGCGAAACTCGTGAAGGGATTGGCCATCGTGTCGTTCGGGCCACCGAATATCGTGACGACTGTGCCGAACGGGCCCTGATTCGCCTGGCTGTTGGTCGAAATCGTATTGGAGCGGTCGTAGAACACGCCATAGCCCAGACGGATGCTGGTCTTGCCATCCCCTGTAACGTCCCACGCCAAGCCGAGGCGCGGGCCGAAATTCCCCAACGCACTGTCGTAGCCGCCATCTGGCAGGCCCTCGTCACCCGGGTAAAGAACACCCTCGGGAGCGTTGACGAAGCGAGTCGATTGGTATCCGGTGCCACGCCAAGCGGCCAGCTTGCCTAACGTGTCCGTGTAGGGGAAGAACGGTTCCCAACGCACGCCGAGATCGAGCGTCAGGGACGGCGAAAGCTTCACCGAATCGTTTGCGAAGAAGGCGAGAATGTTAAAACGGGTGTTCTTGAACTCTCCAACTCCCTGCTGGAAACGCTCGAACCGGCCGATCATGAAGTCGGCTATGTCCAGCCCCGTATAGCCGGCGCTGTGCCGCCAGCGAAACCGTCCCTGCGCGCGGAAGTTGTTGGTGATGTCCCCAATGCCGTGTCCCCACTCTCCCCCGAACGTCAGGCTGTGCCGCCCCATTGTCAGCCGCGTGGTGTTCGAGACCTGCCATTCGTCTCTGAGGAAGTTGTTGGTATCGCCCGTGTTGGGCCCGTTGATGGTCTGGAATGAAGTGTGGTATTGGGTGAACTCGTCCAGGGTGATGTCGACCCCGAGATCGTTCCAGTTCCTGTCCGGCAGGATCTGCTTCGAAGGACCCTCCATCCGGCTGATGCCGAAGATCGTCTGGTTCAGCGTTGTCGGACTCACGATCCACTGGACATTGCCCACGACGCTGGTGTTGTTCCATTCACGCTGCGTGGTGTCCTCGTAGATATTGCTCTGGTTCAAGTTCCCTGGCTGGGCTCCGCGATTCCAGCTGGCCCGGCCACTGACGCGCACCTTGCTCCCGGCCTGCTGGTCGATCTTGAAGAGCGTCTGGTTCTCATCGAAGTTCGCTACTTGCGTGACCGTTGTCCGACGGCCCCCGCCGGTGGGAACGGGCAGGAATTCGTTGGCGAACGTCACGGAGCCTGGGAACAACCTGGATGAGGGGATGACCATGCCAGGAAACGGCATCTTGGACTGAGGGTCCATGATGTCCCGACCAATGCCCGATTGCGAAAAGTCACCCTGCCTCTCGAGAGCAGTGAACGTGTTTCGGTTGATCTGGTTCGGGCGGCGGCGGATCTGCGTGCCCTGGAACGAGAAGAAGAAGAAGGTCCTGTCGCGCAATACAGGGCCGCCCACTGTCGCCCCGTACTGATTGCGCTTCAGACCGTCATTGGCCTTCTTGGAAGGATCATCCGGGTCGGGAGGGGCGTTCCATTCCGCCGCGTTAAAATTATGGTGCCGCATGTATAGGAAACCGCTGCCATGGAGTTCGTTCGTTCCAGACTTGGTGACAGCATTGACGATCCCACCCGAGTTGCGGCCAAACTCCGCGCTGAAGTTGTTCGTTTGAACGCTGAACTCCTGAAGTGCATCCGGATTCGGCAACGGCACCGGGGCGTTGCTGTAGTGGTCATTGTTCTGGCCGCCATCCAGGATGTAGTTCGTCGCGTTGCCGCGGCTTCCATTGACCGAGACGGGCGTCACTCCGGGGTACGTCGTGCCCGAAGTCACACCAGCTCCACGGTAGATCGAGACCCCTGCAATCAGGCGCATCAACTGAGTCGGGTCGCGGCCGTTCAGCGGCAGGCCTACGACCCGACGCTGGTCGACAACGGTCTTCAGGGTGGCCGTCTGCGTGTCAACTCCGATGACCTCCGCAACTACCTCGACGGTCTCGGTTACCTCGCCGATTGACATGGCCACATCGACTCGGGCAGACTCGTTGACCTGTGTCTGAATCCCGGTGGCCTCGTGCGTCCGGAATCCAGCCGACTCGACCCGCAGCATATAGACGCCAACTGGCAAGCCACGGAAACTGTAGAAGCCGATGTCCGATGTGGACCCGGCATACACTGCGTTCGTCTCTTCGTTCTGAACTTCCACCGCCGCGCCCGGGATGACCGCACCGGTCGCGTCCCGGACGACGCCGACGATCGCTCCGGTCACCTCCTGGGCGGAGCAAGGGACCGTTACAAGGACGGCTACCAAGCCCAGCATCAAGATAGGAAAGCGAATCAGTGCCATGATGGCTAAAGTATAGTTCGGATGGCACCTTGCGTCAATTAGGAAATCATTCAAGTCGTTGCAAGGAAAGGGAGAGCATTCGGTGGAGCCTGAGAACGGGCTCTGGTTCCGGATGATTGTGAGAATCAACGAAACGGAGCAGGTTTCGTCGGCTTGTAGGATTGCTATCCGTACACTCTTCCTATATTGATGCCTAACCTATTGCCAGGGACCTCAACAGCTCCGGGAGAAAGGGAACTTGCGGCCCAGAACCGGTGGCACCTCCATGAGGGTGCGCTAGAAAAACCTTCGCGATTATCTTTCGTTTTCCCGGCGGTTCTGGCAGTCGCGAACGTCGATGCCTTCGGCGCGGCGGAACGAGCAGCTGTGGAAGTCTAGTCCTAGCGGCGGCGGGTGACACCCTCGGAGCCACTGGAAGTCCCGTAGAGCGGGTCCCGCAATGGCTGGCCTAGTCGGTGCCGAGCCGTAGTTGGCGGACCTCCGGAGAATGGATTTGGTCTGTTGCCAGAAGGCTCCGAAGCGGGCAAACAGGCGTCTATTCCAATTGAAGGATGAGCCTGAAGGGGAGCTGGGAGAACTGCGGGCTGAGGCAGTGTAGCAGGCTGCAGCAGGAGCGGGAAAAAGGGCGGGGGAAGGGGGTGCAAGGGGGACAGGGGGGCGCCAGCCCCCCTCCCCCTCCATCACTGGAGAGGGTGTTTCCGGGGGCCCGCTATGGCGGCTCGTCACCAGGGCAGGGCGAGGTCCGCGCAGGTGCGTTGCAGAGTGCGCAGGCGTTGTTGCAGGCGTTCGGCGAAGACCGTATCGGAGCACTCGCTGGCTTGGGTCTGGAGGGCGGCGAGAGTGACGCCCTCGCGCAGGCCGCGCTACGGCGCGGGCAGGGCCGCCAGGGCTTCGTAGGGGGTGTGCCAGTCGCGATAGACGCGGCGCAGCTTGCCGTGGCGGTCCGGCCGCAGCGAAGCGAAGGCGCAGGGGCGGTTGAAGTTGACGTACGGATTGAGCCACTCGCAGTAGAAGCGATGGATCGCGTCAGTGGCCTGGGAGGGCAGGAACTGGTAGCCCATCCACTTGCGCACGACGGCGCCGTTCTTGGTTTCGACGAGGGCGTTGTCATTGCTGCGGCGGGCCCTGGACTTGGTGAATTCGATGCGCAGTTTCTCCAGCAGGCCGGCCGTGGTGTGGTTGATGAACTCGCTGCCGTTGTCGGAATGGAAGCCGCGGATCTCGAAAGGGAACTGTGCCAGGAGCTGCTGCAGCAGCGGGGCCAGGTAGTGCTCGCTGATGCGCTCGACGCAGCCAAGTACTTGCCATTGCGTGACTTGGTCGACCAGATTGATGGTGTAGGCGCCCTTGGTGCCGTCCTGCTCGGGGGAATGCACGGTGTCGACCCGGACGTAGCCCGGACGGCCGCGGGGGTCGGGCTGGCGGCGCTCGCCGATGGCGGTGGGCGTGGGGCGGGTCTTGTCGAGGCGCAGGCGGTGCTGGCGGTACAGGCGGCTATGCCGCAGGTTGTACAGGTGGGCGACGGACAGGCCCGCCAGGCGTCGGAACTCGCGCCGCCGGTAGAGCTCGAACTCGCGCCGTAGGATGGCGCAGGTGGCCGGCCCGGCGAGCTGCCGGTGGGCCTCGTCGACGCGGGCCAGCAGCACGATGTCGGCGGGCGTGTAGCGGGTGGGAAAGCGCCGCCGGCGGTAGGCCGTCGGGCGCACCGTGCGCTGGCGCCGGAACTGGCTGATCAGGCGCGTCGTCTGGGCCCGGCTCAGGCCGCTGAGCTTCTGCAGGAAACGCCGCACCAAGCCCTTCTCGGGGCGGCCCAGCTCGGCGTAGTGGTACCGGCGCAGCACGGCCTCGAACAACGCGTACTTCGCAGCCCGGCTGGCAGCTGCGAACTCGACATTCTCACTGCCCTCCAGAAACGCCCGGACCTGCTCCAGGCTCAACGCTTCGGCTTGCTGCATGACGACTCCCATCGCCCGCAGCTTGCCCCCTCTGAAGCGAGGCTCCCTGCTCAGCCCACGCCTTTATGCTCATCTTGTATTGGAATGGCCTCTGGCTTCAGGCTCGTCTTGTATTGGAAAAGACGCTGCAGCTCGATCCGCATTTGCGTCCGCTGCTCGCCCGCCGTGCGATCCAGTTCATTGGGTGGCCGTCCCAAGGGATCCCCGTGCATGCTGCTTGTTCTGTGGCCAGCAATCGTTGGGCGGGGGCCATTGCCCGATCTATGAAAGCACTCCGCCTGCTGCCGGCCCTGTCGCGGTACAGGTAGCGGCCATTGTTGTCTCTATGGACTTGGCTCTGCTCTACTACTGTCCCGAACACCACGACGGAAAGGTGCCGGGCCGACCTCTGACCCACAACGGGAGGGTCTTGAGAGTGACAAGCCAAGCTCGACTCTATACAGGGAAGGCAGGTGCCTACTTGTCCGCTCGGGCTGTTCGAGCCTGCGGTCATCCTAGGGATCAGCGCTACCAACGCTGGCCCCAAGTCTCTTCTTGACCTGTTGCTAGGCCGATTGGACAACCGATCCTTTCGATGATGTTCAATCAGTAGGAAATGTCTAAGCGCAGAGAATTCATCAAACGACTTATGGTGCTCGAGTCGATGTGGAGCTTGGCAAAGCTGATTACTGACGATGATGCTGGCGACACCGATCAAGAAATCGGTCATGGCTTGGTATGGAAGCTTCTGCTGTGGATTATTCCGGGAGCGGGAGGAGCTAGTTCCCTTGCGTGGCTCGCTGGCTTGAGGACCGGGTACCCGCTGTTGTGGGAATCCTTGCTGTTCATCATCGGATTCGGGGTCGGGTTCGTTGTCTCGCGACTCTACTCAATTCGAAGGATCAAGCAGCTTAGGAAGAAGAAGAAAGATGATGCCGCGCCACCAAGACTGAGAGAGGAATGGGAGGTACCCGGTGCGAGTGAGCAGGTTTTCACTCTGTACGAAGTTGCTAGATTGATGCATGAGGAAGTGGACGATCCTCTTAAGTCCAGACTCGTGGAAGATGACTTCAAATACCTTGCTCTGGCTGCGAGGGCTGGACGGCTTGAAGTGATGCCAGAAGAGGACACCCAGGGCCAGGAATTCGACATCGGGTGGATTCGGGCTGCCGAAACCGCCGATGAACTTCGGGATGTCAGGGTGCATCGCAAGGCTGTTAGAGAACTTCTCAAGTCTGTTGACCGTCCGGTTCCAGAGTTTCTGGACGAGCGATTTTACTGGGAGTCCTTGACTCCAGAAGATTAGACTCGACAGCGTAACGAGGACGGTGGGTTGGGGTGGAGCGGTCGGTTTACACAGCTGATCGGCGAGTTTAATGTGGACTCCACTACTACCCTGAACTACCGATCGCAGTGACTGCACTTTAATACCCGATCATCATCATCCCGTCTCCTTCCTTTCTGCCTCCGCTGCAGAGGAGGGCTTCCGAGCCTCTTGGGACGGGCCTGCCTGTTCAAAATCTGGAGAGGCACTTCCCGTGGCCTCGACACGTCGGTCCTGCCCGAGCCACTCGCATCGGCGGAAGTTGAACTCAAGGTGCTGCCTGTCTGGCGACGACTCGAATTGCGGCCGTGCCCAGAATTCTTAATTGTCGCTGGACAGCTGCGAGTACGAGTCCTGGAGAGACTCCGTCCGCACTTCCCCCAGCAGGCTGGCGAAGTGGCGCAGGATGCGGACCGGCTCCCCGCCCGGCCGGTCAAACAGGCTCATTGACTTGCGGACGCTACCGAGCAGAATCGCCCGGCGCACCGTTTCCAGGGACACCCCCGCTCGGTACCAGTCCGCCACCAGGCGTTCCCCGAACCCGCACTCCCCGCCCACCTCGGCGGAAGCCCTCGGTACCCGGATCAAACTACACTACCGCAGGACGCAAGACCCGATCCTCACCCACTGATTCTGCGCAGGAGGCATTCTTTTCTTTGCCTCGGGATCGTTCCGACAATATGATCTGCCGATCCGGATCCGTCATGAGCGGCAGCGTCGCGCTCGTGAAATATCATGATGCTCGCCAGCATGGTGCCAACGTGGGCGCGATATCGGAACCCCTCAGAGGACAAGACATTTAGCATATTTTGTGTCTTTTTTCGGTTAGGAATCCCAGGGACAGATATCTTTCTACTGTTAGTACCTCGAATCACACGATATTCTGACTGTCGGGATTCGTCATGGGCAAGGAGGGCAACAATCCTGCCCCCTCTGATCTCAGCAAATTTGTTCCATATTGGGGTTACCGCCTGCAAATGAAAATTGCTCATGGCTGCTTCGTTGAGTTCACGTTCCATCGTCTTAGCGCGTGTGGCAACTAGGACCTTGAACGCACCTAACGGGTGCTCACGGGTACCTTCTTCCTCCATATTGTCCGTTTCGAGAATGACAGCAACTCCCAGGAGTAGATGGGAACCCTCACTCAGGTCAGCCGGAAAATGCATACCCTGGCCGGGATAATAGAATCCATCTTCGGCTGCCTGTCGCAATTGTGCTACTAAAGCGTCATTGAGCTGCTCGGCTAGATATTCGGCTGCCTCATCCTCCGTATCCTTTGCAATTCCTGGCCAAGAAGCTGATATCACTCGGTAACGATACCGACCGGGTTGGGATCCACTGACCACGATTGCGTGTGTCATGTTGATATACGGTATTTGATGAGGTCCCGCGAGCATCAGATACGCCGGGCGTTGGATCGTTGAGTGAAAACGGAAGCCGAGCTCACTCACGCGGTTCAGTTCAGACTCCAGGCCAGCGTCATCCGAAGCTACAAGCACTTCGTACCTCAACGGACTCTGCGTGGATTGACCGCAGAGAATCGGAACAGTGCGGTCAACGCCGCATAGCGCTATAAGGACTATCCCCAAGCCAATCGTGCGCTTCACGAAGCTCAATACTTCCACATCGTGACTCCTAGAGGCGACATGCCGCCCTGAACGGTCGGATGCGAGTTCAGATCAAATCTTCCCCGCCAGCGGGAATCTCACGGCAACCCATGATATGGGGTGGAATTGTCAGGCGTCAACACTACAGAATCAGAGCGAATCAGCCCCCCCGTGTGGTGCGAGCACGCCAGAACCTCAGAAGCCGCAAAGCCTTCGGTTATGGTATTGTCGAGCGCAATATCATGCCGAGCTTCAAGGTACATCCACCTGCGGTGCGAAAGCGATTCGCGAGAGCGTGGCTGGCACTCGCCATTACGCTGCTAGCCGTCGGCTGCGCAGCACCCGCCAACGACCGCCCCAACATTGTCATTGTCATTACCGACGACCAGGGCTACGGGGACATCGGCGCACACGGCAACACGATGATCCAGACGCCGAACCTCGACGCCCTGCACGCTGAGAGCGTGCGCCTAACGAACTTCCATGTCGACCCGACGTGCTCGCCGACGCGATCCGCCCTAGTGACCGGTCGGTACTCGTCCCGGACGGGCGTGTGGCACACGATCATGGGCCGGTCAATCGTGCACCGGGACGAAAAGACATTCGCGGACATCCTGTCCGCTGCCGGCTACTCAACCGGATTCTTCGGCAAGTGGCATCTGGGCGACAACTCCCCCTACCGGCCGATCGACAGGGGGTTCCAAGAGGTCGTGAACCATGGCGGCGGCGGCGTGGGGCAGACCCCGGACTACTGGGGCAACGACTATTTTGACGACACCTACTGGCACAACGGAGTTCCCACGGCGTACGAGGGCTACTGCACGGATGTGTTCTTCAGCAATGCGCTGCGCTTCATCGAGGAGCAGGCCGGGAGCAGTTCCGCCCCGTTCTTCGTATACCTGTCGACGAACGCGCCCCATGGCCCGTTCCTGGTGGACGAATCGTATTCCGCCCCGTATGCGGAGAATGGCGTTCCGAGCCCCATGGACAAGTTCTACGGCATGATCGAGAACATCGATGACAATATGGGGCGGCTGACAGCGAAGCTCGACGAACTTGGCATCGCAGACAACACCCTGCTTATCTTCATGACGGACAACGGCACGGCCGCCGGAGTCACCAACACGCATGTGACCCAGCTCGTCGGCTCCAATAATTCCGGAGCCCTGGCCCGGGCAGCCGAGCAGCGCGAGAAAGGCGAGTGGCAGGGCTTCAACGCCGGAATGCGTGGGCGCAAGGGGTCGGAATACGAGGGCGGGCACCGCGTCCCATTCTTCGTGCGATGGCCGAACGGGAACCTGGGAGCACCGAGAGACATCGCGAACCTGACCGCTCACATTGATGTCGTGCCGACTCTCGCGGACATCGGGGGCGCTGGAGATCATGCCGAACTGGACTGGGACGGAACCAGCTTGCTGCCGCTGCTGCGCGGCGAGGATTGGAGCGACCGGACTCTGACAGTGCATTCGCAGCGCATCCGCTTTCCGGAGCGGTGGCGAAAAAGCGCGGTGATGACCGAGCAGTACCGGTTGGTGAACGGTGAAGAGCTGTACGACATCACAAGCGACCCCGGCCAGTCGAAGGACATTGCGGCCGAGAACCCTGAAGAAGTTGCCCAGCTACGGGAGGCCTATGACCAGTGGTGGGACCGGATCGACGATCGCTTCGATCAGGATGTCCATCTCGACATTGGATCGGACGCGGAGAATCCGGCCCGGATCACCTCGCATGACTGGCTGCCGCCAGACGACTCCGTGCAGGTTCCCTGGAATCAAGGACAGGTCGCCAGGGCCCCGGCTGTCAATGGCACTTGGAACATCCACGTCAGGCAAGCGGGTACATACGAATTCGAGCTCTTCCAAAGGGACAAGCCGGCGCAATTCCCGATCGAGGCAACACAGGCGGCTTTGCGCGTGGGCGAAGCAGAGCAGATGGGCCCGGTCCCTGAGGGTGCCACCAGCGTGCGGTTCACGCTGCAGTTACCCGCCGGGGAAACAACGATGCAAAGTCGCTTCATTGAGGCCGACGGTACCGAACGAGGTGCATTCTTCATTTACGCGAACCGGCTGTAGTCGGTCGCTTACGCAGAATCCGGTCGCCGCCGCTCAGCGGCATTGGATTCTGCACTCATTGGACGCAACCTGTGTCTTTGTGCAGAATCCCCAGCCCGGCACCCCGTGCTCGGCCTTGAACTCGGTCAACGGCGGAACGATGTGCGCGACGTTGCAGTCTCTACCTGTGAACAGCTTGTGTGGCTTATCGCCGATGCCCATGCCTCCTTCGCAGCCGAACCGGTACTACCCACCACAAGTCCGCTACCAAGTGCTCGTGGGTCCTCACAGAAACGTTAGTGTCCGTTCCGGGGATGCTGGAAACCCCTCGCCTTCAGGCGAAGCGAAGGGCGTGAGAATGTGGTCGCGTGTTCGCGACCACGTCCACGAGCTGGTGAGTTCTGCCTGTGACGAGGCAGGAGCATGATCGTGTCGGGATTGAATGCGTGCTATCCCCGAGTGCTCCTTCAGGAGGTCTCACCTGCGAGGGACAAGTGCCGGGGGGAGGTTTCTGAGCCGGGTACGCAAGCCGTCGGTAGGGGGAGTTTTGATGTGGGAGATGGCGTGGTCCGATAAGCGAGAAGGGGAGAGAGCCCATGCGCGCCCGTCAACTTCCAGTTGACAACAACGAAGCCACCGGCTTGTAGACGGTGGTTGTTCACTTTTCCGAAGCGTGAACGGTCCTCACGGCTTCCCTTCCCATCACCTATTCCCGTACGGTAGAGGGGCAGGTTGTCTTGGCCCAGGGCGGGAACATCTATGGCGCGTATTCGGGGCGCTGGTTCGCCTCAACCACCGAGACGGATATCGAGCATACTGTTGCCCGCTCGGAAGCCCACGATTCGGGGTTGTGCAGCGCCACAGCCGAAAAGAAGGCAGAGTTTGCCAACGACCTGCTCAATTTGGCCTTGGCCGATCCCGCACTGAACCGGAATGAGAAGAGCGACAAGGACGCGGGGGAATCGCTGCCTGAGAGCAACAGGTGCTGGTTCGCGGATCGCGTCGTGCAAGTCAAGGTCAAATACGGCCTGACCGTTGATATCTTGGAAGCGGGGGCCCTTGAGCGCGTCCTGAAGCGCTGCCCGGTCGTTGATATGTCGTTCACCCCCAAGCCGAGCGAGTGACGGCATGACTGACATTCCTAGCAAGTGGAGTGAGCTGCTGAACCGCGATGATGTTCTTGTAATCGACACCGAGACTACCGGGGTTACAAAGAACTCGGAAGTCTTGGATATCGGCATTCTGAACACCAAGGGCGAGACGCTGCTTGATGCCGTCATAATGCCAGCTGGAAGCATCCCCCGGGGCGCTTCGGACGTTCATGGACTGACCCTGGACAAACTCAAGGCTCTGAACGCGCAACCGTGGGCGAACATCCACAAACAGGTGATGCACCTGCTTGCTAACGCGAAGCTGATAGTGGTCTATAACGCCGATTTCGACTACCGCATGCTCGAACAGACCTGCCGCAAGGCGGGGCTGCAAATGGTTCGCGAGCGCTCCAAGTGGAAGTGCGCGATGCTGGACTACGCACGGTTTCGGGGCGAGCGAACGAGACGCGGAAGCTTCCGCTGGCACAAGCTCGGAGCCGCCTACCAACGCGAGACGGGCCACCGCCCGGATGGATTGCACCGGGCCTTGGCCGATTGCGTGCTGACGCTCAATCTCATGCGCTCCGTCTCCGGTAAGCAGCAACCCTAGCCCAGACCGGTGCCGGAGCGCCGCCCGCACCGGTACCGCGATGACTACGACGATGACTTTGACGATAGGGATTGCGACCAGATCGCTGACCGGACCGGTTGCACTGCGCTCTTCGCCGCAATCGCGGGTTGCGCGGCGCTGCTTACCCTGGTCCTGTAGTGCATCACTTCTTCGGCTCGGTGCGCTCCAAGCAGTCGGACCATTCCTACATGACGTTCCGCCGCCTTTCAAGGATCTCTCCGAAGATCCGGCCCCACTGCACGAGGCTGCCACTCAAGTCTTTGACAACCTGACTGATACGCCTGTCCGGCAAGGGCCAGGGGGCCCTATGCTAGCCTGAGCCCATGAAGCGATTCGCGGCGCTGGCGGTTGTCGCGACCCTCCATTGGGCGGGTACGGGCAATTGTTTGTTGGCCCAAGAAGAAGAAGTGGAGTCCGCTTTCGCGACGATAACGGTAACCAATCTGACCAAGGGCCAGATCCTCACTCCCGCAGTTTTCATCACCCATAACGCCGAGACACCGCCCTTGTTCGCTCCCGGCAACCCTGCCAGCACGGAACTGGCCGCGCTTGCCGAGCAAGGCAACACGCTTGGGCTGACCAACAAGTTCAACGCGGAAGCCGGAGTACTGGAGGTGACCAGGCTGAGCGAATTCATCCGTCCGACCAAGACTGCCACGGTGAATGTCGAGTTCGACGCCGACCACCGGCTGATCTCGTCCGCTTCGATGCTCGAGATGACGAACGATGGATTCGTCTCGCTTCTCGGTGCCGAAGTGCCGTGCGAGGGCACGAACACCTACCTCGTCGGCGGCTGGGACGCCGGCTCGGAAGCCAATACGGAACTCTGCTCCGAAATTCCCGCCACCTGCCCCACCCCGGCTCGTTCCGGATCCTGCTCGGCAGGGAGCGCGGAAGGCGCTGTGCATGTGCATAGCGGGATTCACGGATGCGGGGGCTTCCCGCCCGAAATCTACGATTGGGGATACCCGGTCGCCAGGATTACGATCCAGCCGAACCCCGAGATGTCGCCTGAGGGAGCCCTCGAGGCGGCCTGCCCGGACAGCTCGGCTGGGGAATCGGACACCTCCTCGGATGGATCCAGCGACGGCAACGGCGCCTGACGAGCTTGAGGACGGCGCACTCGACTGCCCGAGCGCCACTCGCGTTGGTTGGTCGGGGGCCGGTGGAACCCCAAGGCCAGGACTCTCCCGCGCTTGCATCTGCATCGACCTGCCTGCACTGTCATTGCGAAAAGCTCTTGGCCTAGCAACGCTGGCGTGGCAGTCGATCTGTAGAGGGGGCACGAGGCCGGGACCGGCCCAAATCGGTGCGTGATAGGATTAGGGCTCTCCTACCCTAAGGCGTCCGAGTTGCGCCTTGCTGAAGGATTGAAGTGAGCAAGAAAACGATCTCCAGACGCGATTGGATCCGGCACTGCGCGCAGTCAGGGACGGGGGCGGCACTGGCAGCGATCGCGCCAGCCTCGGCTGCCGCGGCGCAAGCCGCGTCGAACCCGCCGTCCGAGTACAACAACTACTTCGGCGACCTGCACAACCACAACCAAGTCGGGTACGCCCAAGGCACGCTGCAGCGCAGCTTCGAGGTAGCTCGCAACCATCTGGACTTTTACGCCTTCACGCCGCATTCGTACTGGCCCGATGTTGGCGAGTACGACGGCCGAATCGAGTACAAGTGGCGCAACGGCTTTGCCGTGGCCAAGGCCCGCTGGCCGGACGTGGTCAGGCTGGCAAGGGAGTTCGACGACCCCGGCAACTTCACCACGATCCTCGGGTACGAACGACACGGAACCGCCGAAGGCGACTACCACATCCTGTTTCCGGACCTCAAGGGCGACTACGAACTGATCGAGAATCTCGACGAATTGAAGGCGTTCGCGAAGCAGCGCGGCTGCATCCTCGTACCGCACCACCCGTCGAACCGCCTTGGCCATCGCGGCACCGCCTCCGCCAGCATCGACACCGAAGTCTCGCCGGTCTTAGAGATTCACTCAGAGTGGGGCTGCGCCGAGCACGACCGTGCGCCGCATCCGTACAAGCGCCACACCGAAGGCGGGCGCTGGACCCGGCACACACTGCAGCACTACCTGAGCGAAGGCCACCGTCTGGGAGTGGTCGCCAGTACTGACGACCATCTCGGCTACCCCGGAGGGTACCGCGAGGGGCTGGCTGTCGTGAAGGCCCGGGAGCTTTCTCGCGAAGCCATCTTCGACGCTCTCAGGAACCGCAGGACGTACGCAGTGACGGGCGACCGCATCGAGCTCGACTTCTCCCTCAACGGCGCGATGATGGGCAGCGAACTGCCCTACTCCCGCAACCGCGAGATCCGCGCCTCCGTCCGCGGGTGGGATGTTGTCGACCGCGTGGAGGTCGTCAAGAACGGCCGCGTGATCCATCGGGACTTCCCGGTCGATCGCCAACCGGGAGCGGATCGGTGGAACGAGCCGGTCGTCGTCCGGTTCGAGTACGGCTGGGGCCCGTGGCCGGCACTGGGCTGGGGCGGCACCGCCGACTGGGATTTCACGCTGAAAGTGGAAGGCGGCCGGATCGAGGGATTCCACCCGTGCTTCAGTTCGGGGCCGCTTGATGAGTTTCGGCGTGACAAGATTGTCAGCAGCGACTCGAGCTCGGTACGCGTTCAGTCGTACACGGCGCTGAAGCAGCGACTGGACGACTATTCGCAGAAGGCGCTGGTGTTACGGATTCAGGGCGATGCCAGCACGCAGGTCACGGTGAGTTGCACCAAGCCGACGAAGTGCTCGCTCACGCAGTCCTTCGCGGATCTCACCGAATCGAACGAGATGCTCTTCACCAGGCCGTTCCCGTGGGAATCGGCGATGCTGCATCGGATCGTGTTCCGAGATAACTGGGAGACCTCCTTCGCCTTCGAGGACGAGGGGGACGGATCGCAAGCGGACTGGTACTACGTGCGGGTGTTCGAATCGAACGGCGAACTGGCATGGTCCAGTCCTGTCTGGGTCGAGGCAGCGTAGGCCCGAGCAGACGCGATCCCCGCCCGGTAGGCGGCCGCGGCGCTTGCGGCACCGCTGGTGGGTGAGACTGTTAAATTGGCGGAGTGGAGCCGCTGCAAATCCTCCTGGCCGGCCTGGTCGGCGCTGCCATCGCGCTCCTTGTCCCGCAGTTGTTCCGCATCCGGTCCCGGACTTCGAGCGTGGAGTCGGCGCTGGCCAAGATCGATGCCCGGCTGGACGAGCAGGCACGGCGACAGCTAGAGCAAGCGCAGTCCCTGCGCCTTGAAATCGAGCAGCGCCTGTCGACAGGCTTCGACCGGGCGGACAAGACGCAGGCGGATGTCGTGAAGCGCCTTGCACTGATCGACCATGCGCAGAAACGGCTCACCGAGCTCTCCTCCAACGTCGTGTCGCTTCAGGAAGTCCTGGCAGACCGATCCTCGCGGGGCACCTTCGGCGAAGTACAGCTCCAGGCTCTGGTCAGCAATGTCCTGCCGCCGGGCAGCTTCAAGATGCAATACACGCTTTCCACGGGCAGGCGCGCTGACTGCATGCTGTTTCTTCCGCAACCGACTGGAAACATTGCCATCGACTCCAAGTTCCCGCTCGCCAATTTCCGGAAGAAGGTCGACGCGAGACTGCCCGCCGCCGAACGCCAGCAGGCCGGCAAAGCCTTTGCCAAGGACGTGAGGATGCACATCACTGACATTGCCGACAAGTACATCCTGCCGGGCGAGACCTGCGATTCGGCGGTCCTTTTCCTTCCAGCCGAAGCCGTGTTCGCCGAGATTCACGCGGCGCACCCGGAACTCGTGGAACTGGCACAGCGGCGCTGTGTCTGGCTAACGTCTCCGACAACCCTGATGGCTGTGCTGACGACCGCTCGCTCGGTCCTGCGAGACGCGGCGACGCGCCGCGAGGTGCATGCGATCCAAGAGCATCTGCGCGCTCTCGGGAAGGAATTCGGGCGATTCGAAGGGAGCATCGACAAGCTTGCCGCCCATATCCGTCAGGCTGGGGACGACATTGCTCGCGCACGCACGGCGGCGGGCAAGATCACAGGGCGATTTCGGGAGATTGACGATCTCGAACTTGCCGCCATGGAAGCCGGCTCGCCAAGCAGCGACCAAACAGGGCAAGCGGCAATCGATTCGTCTGCTGAGAACCGCCGGAATCGGCTGGACAGGCTCCCCTCAGCTGCCGACGAACCGCGCGTACAGGCTGCGGGCGAGCGCTAGGTCCTGCGTCCCCTTGACGATCGCCCGGCCATCGGGGAACACCGTCAATTCGTGGGGCGGGTAGCTGAAGCGCATCGCATGTTCGTTGGACCGGACCTCTCCGAAATGCGCGAGCTTGCCGGCCAACCCGACCAAGTCCACCTCCCGGGGCACTCCAGGCACCTGCACGGCGTCGCGACCGCACAGTCGGGCAGCCTGGAACTCTGTTGACTCGAGATGAGGAAACTGCCGTTGTCCGCAGGTCGGGCACTGCGGATCGGGGCGGTCTGCACGCACGGATGAGCGTTCGCCGGACCACACGTCGATCGACACGAGCCGGGCGCACACGGAATCAAGCCGCCCTGCGAGAATCTTGAGCGCCTCGACCACCTGCAATGATGCGATCAGCGTTGGCGCCGAGCTCAGCACGCCCGCCGTGTCGCATGTGGGCTGACGCGCCCTCGGGGCGGAAGGGAACAGGCAGCTCAGGCAGGCGGTGCGGTCGGGCACGACTGGCATCAGAGATCCGTGGGTGCCGACAGCGGCGCCGTAAATCCAAGGAATGGACCGCTTCACGGAGATGTCGTTGATCAGGTAGCGGGTCTCGTAATTGTCCGTGCCGTCCAGAATCACGTCAGCCGATCCCAAGAGCCGGTCGGCGTTCGACGACGTTAGATCCTTGACGACGGCAATCACGCTCACGTCGGAGTTCGCCTGCCGCAGGGCATCCGCTGCGGCCACGGCCTTGGGAGTGCCGAGATCGGCGTCCCGCTCATGGAACAGGCACTGTCTTTGCAGATTGCTCAGTTCGACGAAGTCCCGATCAATCAAGACCGTCTCGCCGACACCAGCCCGCACGAGCAGCGATGCCTGGACAGTCCCCAGCGCGCCTACCCCCGCCACGACAGCGCGCGCCCCGGCGAGCCGCCGCTGCCCTTCCGGACCGATTTCCGGCAACAGCCGTTGGCGCGAGTAGCGGTCGCTGGCTTGCATTTTCCGATCGGCGGCTGCTCCGCACGCCCGCCTCGATCCTAGCAGCGCACTCTCGCTAGCGGCATGCCCGATTGGGCAATCGACCCGCTTGCGGCCCGCCCACCGTATAATTCGAAGTGTAGCGGTGCATCGCTCTTGGCTGATCCTACCGGCGCTCCAGCTACTGGCCGCAGCGCCTTGCAGCGGTTCCGAAGCTTTCGGGGTTCCAATCGCGGAGATCCTTTTTGATCCGGCGTTGACGCCGGATGTCCGGACCTCGGCAGATGGCGCGCTGACCCTGCGGACGGGAATGCCGCTCGACCCGGTGCAGTTGCGCGGGTCGATCCGGGCACTCTTCCGGACGGGGCGTTTCGCCGACATCCAGGCGGACGCCGTTCGCGTATCCGATGGGATCAGACTGACATTCCAGACCGAACCGGCTTGGTTCATCGGGAACGTTCGCGTCGAAGGCGTGCCGCGGCCGCCTTCCGAAGGTCAATTGATCAACGCCACCAAGTTGCGCCTCGGAGAACTGTTCACCGAGGAGAAACTTGCCGAAGGCCTACGTTCGTTGCGGTCGCAGCTCGCCGATCACGGATTCCGTGAAGCGGTGCTGGAGCATCGCGTGGAACGCGACCCAGCCGCCCAGCAGGCCCACATTACGCTGCGTGTCTCAAGCGGTCCGCGGGCCCGGATCGGGGCCTTGCTGGTAAGCGGAGACAGCAAGCCTCTGGCCGCGCAAGAGATTCGCTCAATCGCGGGCTGGCCGCGGGGGGCGACATTCAGGCGCGACCGTCTGCAACGCGGCATCAGCCGCTTGAGGCAGCACTTCCAGCAACAGGACTTCTGGCAGCCCGAAATCCGCGTCGAGACGGCGGAATACAGCCGCGCGGAGAACGAGATGACCCTGGTCGTCCGGATCGAAACCGGGCCTCGGATGCGCGTGCGAGTTGAAGGGACGGACATGCCCTTCGGCAAGCTCCGCAGGTATCTTCCGATCCTCGTGCGGGGAGCTGTCGACGAGGAATTGCTGGAATCCGGCAGTGCCAACCTGCGGAGTTTCTTTCAGGCCCGGGGCTATATCAACCCGTCAATCACCTACGAGGTTGAACTCCAGACGGCAACTGATATTTCGATCGTGTACAGAGTCGACCGCGGAGGGAAGCGCACTGCAGAGCGTGTCGAGATCGGGGGCAACCGGTTCTTCGACACAGCCACGATCCGCCAGCAAATGCAGCTGAAGGAAAGCATGCTCCAGTACAGGCGCGAGCCCTTCACCGACGCGCGCCTCGAGGAGGATCTGCGGGCAATCCGCTCTCTGTACTCCTCGAACGGATTCCGCGAAGCCACGGTGTCCGGACGGTTGGCCAGCGCCTCCGACGGGAACTCGGGTCATCTTGCTGTCCGGATCGATATCGAAGAGGGAGTCCAGACACTTGTGGGCGGACTCGTGACGGCAGGCCTCGAGAAGTTTCCGGTCGACGAGTTCGACTTCGACTTCTCGTCCGCGCCGGGCCGGCCCTATAGCGAAGCCAACATAGCGGAAGACCGGCAGCGCGTTCTCAACGAGTTCTACGACGCCGGCTACCAAGACGTAACGTTCGACTGGCGGGTCGAGACCGGCCCGAGCGCCGAAGAGATTGTCCTCTTCTACGAGGTCAACCCCGGCAACCGCGTGCTCATCGCCAGGACGATCATCTCGGGTTCCAACCGAACTCGGGAGGATGTTGTGAATCGCCGGATCGAACTGGTTCCCAATTCGAGTCTCTCCCAGGCACGGATCTCCGCATCCCAACGCAACCTGTACGACCTGGGAGTCTTTTCGAAGGTCGACCCGGCTGTTCAGAACCCCGAGGGCCTGGAGCACGCTAAGACCGTGCTGTTCCAGGTCGAAGAGGCCCGGCGCTGGGCGGTCGGCGGAGGCGGAGGAGCCGAATTCGCCCGCATCGGGCGAAACACCGCCGAACTCACCAATCCCGCTGGCGATGCGACATTCAGCCCACGCATGACGCTGGAGGTGACCCGCCTCAACGTTCGGGGCAAGGCCCATACGATGTCACTGCGAACGAGACTGTCGCTGTTGCAGCAGAGAGGCCTGTTCACTTACGAGGCGCCAAGGTGGTTCGCGTCAGATCGCTGGAGGTTGACCCTGAGCGGCTTGTACGACACCTTCCGAAACGTCAACACCTTCACCGGTCGCCGGGTGGAAGGTGCATTCCAGCTCACACAGCAACTAAGGCCCTCGACCACGGTCTTGTACCGGTACGCGTACCGGAGGACGTCTATTGACGAGAACACTCTGAACATCGAGCCGCTCCTTGTGCCCTTGATTTCGCAGCCAGTCCGGGTCGGGCTCCTGTCCTCGACGTACATATCGGATCGCCGGGACGACCCGACGGACACGTCGACGGGCATGTACAACACCGTGAACTTCGCCTTGGCGTCCAAGTATTGGGGAGCACAGCCCAACTTCGCACGGGTGCTCGCGCAAAACAGCACCTATCATCAAATCCGGCCTCGCATCGTGTTCGCGCGCACCATCCAACTCGGCATCAACAAGCCCTGGGCCGGACACGGCGCTATCGGAGACGGAAACCTCGAAGGGGATGTCCGCCCGGATCCGAGAATCCCGCTCTCGGAGCGCTACTTCGGGGGCGGCGCCAACTCGCACCGCGGCTTTGCGTACAATCAAGCCGGCCCGCGCGACCCTGCGACGGGATTCCCGCTCGGCGGGGGGGCTCAGTTCCTCAACAGCCTCGAGCTGCGGTTTCCGCTCGCCGGAGCAGACTTCTCCGGCGTCCTCTTTCACGATGCCGGCAACGTCTATTCCCGGCCAGGGCGGATCACCTTCAAATCGCGCCAGCCCGTCCGAAGCACGCCCGAAGGCGCTAGGGCATTCGAATTCGACTACATGGTGCATGCCATCGGCTTGGGGATTCGCTACCGGACACCCGTCGGACCGATCCGCTTCGATCTAGCCTATAGCCCGAACCCCCCGCGCTTCGTAGGCTTTGACGGAACCCGGGAGCAACTGCTGACTGGCACGGGAACCTTCCGTGAACAGCGCATCGGGGCGCTGCAGTTCCACTTCTCCTTGGGACAGACATTCTAACCGTGTGGGCCCGCTCTCATCTACGTTTCGGCACCGTCGCAGTGGCGACGTCGCTGGCTCTGTCGGCAAGCGGTGCTCGGGCGGAGGTTCTCGACCGTATCGCAGCAGTCGTTGGCAACGAGGCGATCACCGTCTCGGAGATTGACGTCGACCTTCGGTTGGAGGCACTGTTGAATCGCACGGAGCTGGGCGAGCTGTCGCAACGGAACGCGGAGGTTCTCCAGCGGCTGATCGACAGGAGGCTCGTCTTGCAAGACCTGGCCTTTACCCCGTTCCTGCGCGCTCAGCCGGAAGAGGTCGAAGAGCAGCTGGAGCAACTCCGGAAGGATCAGTACCTGGACGGCAGGGATTTCCCGGCAGCACTGCTCCACTACGGCGTAACGGAGGCGGATTGCCAGAAGTTCCTCGAGGAGCGTATCGGGTTCGAGCGGTATGTTTCATTTCGCTTCGAAACCGGGCTGGAAGCGGACACCGCCGGGGTCGGGGCGTTCTACCGGGACGAGTACGCGGCCCGTCAGAGAGCCTTGGGAGAGCCGGTCGAACCGCTGGAGGCCATCGCGGAGACGATCTCGCGGATCCTCGTGGCACGGCAGGCTAACGTACTGCTCGAACGGCGCTTGCAGGAACTGCGAGTCACGCACCGGATCGAGATCCTGGCATCGTCCCGCGAGGAGCCCCGGCCATGACCTGGCACTTCCTTGCACTGAGCCGCAAACTCCGGCTCGTCTTTGCATCCCTGCTTTTGCTGGGCTTGGGCTGGGGCGGCTTCGAGCAGTTTGTGGACAGCGACGGGTTCCGGAATCGAGTGCGCGAGGCCATCGTTCGAGAACTCGAGCGCGCTTCGGGTGGCGCAGTTTCAATCGAGGATTTCCGATCAGGTACCTCGCGGCTCTCCTTCGACATCATTGGGCTTGAGATCCGGGCTAGCGAGAGCACCCACCTGCCGCCGCTACTGGCCATCCCGGAAGCATCGGTCGGACTCGGCTGGAGAACGCTTCTGGGTGCGCAGGCATCTCTCGAGTTCCTGAGCGTGAAGGATCCGGTCGTCAACATCGTTCTCGGAGAGGACGGTGCGTGGAACATCCCTGTGCCTGCAGGCGTTGGCGAGCTACCCAGCCTAGCTGTCCGCCGTTTCGATCTCAGTGGCGGCAGCGTGGTGTTGAACGGCGAAGAGCACGGCGTCCACTTCAGCGGATCGGTCCTCGACGTGCGCATGGATTTCGATCAGGCTCAAGAGGGGTACTTGTTCGAAGCGACAATCTCGGACCCGGTCTGGGGTGTTGGCGACGACCTGGCTCCGGCAGCGGCAAGAGCCAAGTTGGTGGCGGCGGTTCGAGGCTCGCGAATCGAAATCAGGCAGGCCGAACTGTTCTCCGAGCGCTATTCCTTCTCCGCCCAGGGGACCCTAGCCAGTCTGAGCGAGCCGCGGTTCGAGGGTATTTACTCAGCAAGCGCAGAGGTCCGGCAATTCGCGACATGGATCGAGGGCGAGCCTTCGCTCTGGTCCGGAACGCTCAGCACAAACGGCAGCGTTGAATGGGATCTGCGGTCCGGCCTCGTGCAGTACGAGGGTAGGGCGCAAGGAAGGCAGTTCACGTATGCCGGACTCGAAGCGGAAGCCGAGTTCGAAGCGACATACAGGAGTGACGGAGCCGGCTTCGAGATCACCAAGATCATCGGTCGAATGCTCGACGGCGAATTCGGCGGATCGGCCGTCGTGACCGACTTCGGGGCGGACCCGCGCTTTTCTGCCAACGGAACGGTGAACGGGATCGAGATCGGAACCATGGTCGATGTCGCGGGGCTGAGCCCTCTTCCTTGGAGCGGAGCGCTAAACGCCGAAGTCCAGTTTTCGGGCTCGTTGGCGAGCGGATTCATGGCTGCGTTGGAACTCGCCGTAACGCCTTTGGGCGGAGCGTCAAACCTTCCCATCGAAGGTCAAGCTTCGCTGCAGTACCGTAGCCGCGAGAGGATTTTCACTGTTTCGAATCTTCAGGTTGAGACACCAAACGCCCTCGTCAGCGCAAGCGGGTCAATCGATCTGGCAGGCCAGGGACGGATGGAGCTAGAGGCATCGATGGCATCGCGGCAGGCTGTCGAGCGAGTTCTGGCCGTGGTCCAGCCGGAGGCCTACCTGCCAGCATCCGCGCCGGACGGGCGGTACTCGTTCCGGGGGAGCATGATGGGAGGAGCGCGCCAAGCGGGCGCGATGATCCTGGATGGGGAGTTCTCGATTGAGGATCCCTTGTTCGGCGACCAGCGCTGGGAACGACTGGCGGTCACCGGAACGCTGTCTCCGGCCGGCATCGAAGTCCGCAGCGGCCGGCTGATCGACGCAGAAGGCAGCCTCAGCCTGCAAGGTCGGCTGCCCATGCAGGAGGACGGGGCACTTAGCCTGGAGGTTTCGGCTAGCGGGGTCGATGCCGCGAAGCTCGCGAAGGCAAGTGGCTTCGGACTGCCGATCGAGGGCTCGCTGACGATGGAACTCGAGCTGTCGGGTACCTTGCGAAACCCGGAAGCGCGAAGCGCCGTCGAGGTGGATTCCCCGAGTTTCTTCGGAGAGCGATTCGAGACGCTCACTGCCGAGGTCCTGTACGACGGCGATGGGTTCGAGCTGAGAAACGGCTCCTTGCAGCGCGGAGAATCGGTTCTCCGCGCCCAGGCCTCCATGGACCCCGGCGACCAATCAATCCGAATCGAAGTGAATACCAACCGCTGGCCGCTGGACAGTTTCGCATGGGTTCAGATCCTTGCGCCGGGCCTGAGCGGAACGGCCGGTTTCGAACTCCGCGGCTCCGGCCACCTCGAACGACCCACGCGGCCCCTGGATTCGCTCGAGCTGGAGGGATCCTGGGTGGTGTCCGATCTGCGCAAGGACGGAATCGATCTCGGTCAATGGCGAGGGGGGCTCCGTTCCGAGCATGATCGCCAGAACGTGGAATTCGACTGGGAAGCCGAGACTCTCGGAGGCAGCGTGCGAGGTCAGGCCGCGCTGCTCCAGGGCGAGCCGGCCAGCTACAGCGGCAGCGTCTCGTTTCACGATGTGAGCGTGGAGCGGCTGGCAGCCCTGTTCGACTTGCCAACCGGCAGCTTTCAGGCAGAGATCGCAGGCGAGGCTGCATTCGGCGGCGCAGCAAGCGTTGCCGAGACATTCGAGCTGGATGGCACGATCGAGAGCATCGACGCGCGGCTCTCGGACGCTGAGGACGCATTCCGTCTCTCGAATGTGTTTCCAATGCGCTGGGGAATCCGGGACGGCGCTCTGCGGTTCGACTCGATGCACCTGAGCGGCGCGGGCACCGATTTTGAAATCGACGGCTCGCTGGCTTTGGTTGACGAAGCGGTGACGGACCTTGCAGTGAAAGGCAATCTCAGCTTGGCGGTGCTCCAAGGACAATTGGATGGCCTGGAAATCGGCGGGTCGGCAAATGTCAGCGTGCGAGTTGGAGGCAGCCTGGGCGCTCCGGCGTTAGAAGGTACGGTGGAACTTGTCGACGGGTCGATCCGGAGCCCTGGCGTCGCGCTGAGCTTGACCGGCATCCAGGGCGCGATCGACTTCGAGGAAGGCGTCGGGAGGATCGATCGGCTAACAGCAGTGTCCGGGGGCGGGAATCTCCGCCTGAACGGCACAGTGGCCTACAAGGATTCGAATATCGAGTATCGGCTGCAGTCCACCGTGGAGGACATGCGGATCAACCACCCTGAAACGATCAACAGCGTGGTCGACGGGCAGCTTACCCTCGCAGGGGTCGGATCGCGCAGCATCCTGAACGGGGAGATCCTGATTTCAAGGATGTCGACGCGGAACAACATTTCGTTCGGCGATTTGTTCTCCGCTGTGCAGGGCCCCACGGATGGCCGGGCGGCCAATCCGATGCTTCAGGGCATGCGACTCAATATTCATGTGGGTGCGGTGCGGAACCTGCCGGTCGAAACGTCACTGGTGCGCGATATCGAAGCCGATCTCGACCTCAACCTCTTAGGCACGATGGCCAATCCGACGATGCTCGGAACCGTTGCAATCGCCCAGGGCGAGATCGGCATCCTCGGCACCCATTACCGGATCACTCGGGGCGACATCCGCTTCGAAAACCGGATCCGGGCCGAGCCTGTATTGAACGTTGAACTCGAGGCGCGCATCAGGGATGTCGACTTCGCCTTGGTGCTGTCCGGGCCGAGCAGCAGCTTGGACCTGACCTACCGGTCCGATCCCCCGCTGCCGTTCCACGAATTGGTGAATCTGGTGGTTGTCGGCAAGGAGCCGTCATTCGACCCCGGTATCGCGCCGCGCAGGCGCATCGAACAGCAGTCCCTCGTGCAAACCGGGGCAGACAACCTACTTAGCCAAGCCATCGCGCGTCCCGTCTCACAGCGCCTCCAACGCTTCTTCGGAGTGAGCCGCCTGAAGGTAGACCCTCAGATCGGAGGCCTTGAGGCGAACCCGAACGCACGGATTTCGACAGAGCAGCAAATCGCGGAAGACCTCACATTGATCTACAGCTACGACCTTTCGTCCGCTCAGCAACAGGCGATCCGGGTCGAGTGGACGCCGGACCGCAAGTGGTCCTTTATCGTGACCCGAGACCAGAATGGGTTGGTGGGCTCGGACGTGCTGTACAAGGTCAGACTGCCCTAGCAGGGGACCGCGGCCCGGTCAGGCTAGCTGCAGCGCCGGCTGGGCCGGCAGGTCGAATCCGTCAGACTCCCCGCGCAGGAACCGCGGGTACGCCGCCGCCGCGATCATGGCGGCGTTGTCGGTGGACAACGCGAGAGTCGGGAAGTAGATGGGCATGGGCAGGGACAAGAACTCGCGCCGCAACCCCGAATTGGCCGCGACACCGCCCGCGACGATCACCGAAGCGAAATGCTCCTCGTCGGCGGCATCCTCGGTACGGCGAAGCAATTCCCGGACAACAGTCCGCTGGAACGACGCGATCAAGGCAAGGCACTCGTCGCTCGCGGATCCCCGCAGGACGTCGATCGTCGGACGGCCCTGTGTAAACAAGGCCCTGCGAGCATCGATTTCGTCTTGGAGGTCCGAATCCCTGACGTACCTTAGGACAGCGGTCTTGAGGCCGCTGAAACTCATGTCCAGATGGTTGCCCTTCATCCGTGATCTGGGCAGTGGCACGGCATCCGGATCGCCGAACGAGGCGAGTTTGTCGAGGACCGGCCCGCCGGGGTATCCGAATCCCAACAGCTTGGCAACCTTGTCGTAGGCCTCGCCGGCAGCGTCGTCGCGCGTCCGGCCTAGCAATCGGTAAGAGTACTCGTTCGCCGTGGTGCGATCAACGACGAACATGTGGCTATGGCCGCCGCTCACGACCAATGCCAGGGCTGGAAACGCCACGTCCCGCCGTGCGCGACGCTCCTCCAAGACCACCGAGTGAATGTGCCCTTCGATGTGGTTGACACCAAGCAATGGGATCCGCAACGCGGCGGCTAGGCCTTTCGCATAAGTCACGCCCACTAGCAGGGCCCCGATGAGCCCCGGCCCGCAGGTCACACCCACGGCACCCAGATCGCGGTAGGCGATCCCGGCTTGGCTCAGTGCCTCGCGGACAACCGGGACGATCGCTCGGAGATGCTCTCTGGAGGCAAGTTCGGGCACCACGCCCCCGTATGCGGCATGGATGTCGAACTGGGAGGAGACGACATTCGAAAGCAGCCGTTCGCCATCGGCAACGACAGCCGCAGCGGTCTCATCACAGGAACTCTCGATGCCAAGGAGATACATGCCAAGCAGGAAGGGGCTTTCAGCCAACCGGGGCTGATAGTCACTATCTTATAGGCCGCGTTAGGTTTCCGTTACACATCGCCTGCAGTCGCGCCTACAATGTCACATGTGCTCAGGATGACAACCGCTTACCCCGCAAGGTGGCTGCTTTGGACGCAAGTTCCCAAGCGACCATGACGGGAGTGCCAAGCGCCGTGGAAGAGAATGGAACCCGCCCAATGATCAGCAAAGCCTCGCTAGCGCTCGCCGCAATGTCCCTTGCCTGCGGGGGAGTGCCCTCCCCCGCGGAAGCCGAGCGGCCGAACATCGTGTTCATCATGGTCGACGACATGGGTTGGGCCGACTTGGGATCGTACGGTTCCAAGGCGATCCAAACACCCAATCTGGATCGCCTGGCGAGCGAAGGCATGCGCTTTACCGACGCCTACGCGGGGCACACTGTCTGCGCGCCGTCTCGCTGCGTGCTGATGACGGGGAAGCATTCTGGCCACGCGACTGTGCGCGCTAACGCGGGGACCGCCCCCATCCGCGACGCCGATGTCACGATCGCCGAGGTGCTTAAGTCAGCCGGCTACGCGACCGGTGGATTCGGAAAGTGGGGCCTCGGCGTCATGGGTTCCGAGGGTGCGGCCGAAAAACAAGGATTCGACACGTTCTTCGGCTACTACCACCAGGTCCACGCCCACACCTACTACCCACCCTTTCTCGTCGAAGATGGAAAGCCGTTCCTCTTGCGCGCTAACGCAAGGATGTATGGCTTGGAGCCCGCAGAGTTTTCGTCTGACCTGAAGGCCTATCAAGCCTACAAGGCGATGAGTCCGGAGGGACCGTTCGTGCCGCGGACGACGCCGGACGGCGACTACCAGTTCTCGCACGACCTAGTGGTTGAAAGGACTCTGGACTTCATCCGCCAGAATCGAGAGCGACCGTTCTTTTGCTACGCGCCATGGACACCTCCGCATGCCGCCTATCACCTTCCAGAGGACGAGCCCGCAGTACAGCTGTATCGGGACAAGCCTTGGTCTGATCGGGCGAAGGTGCATGCGGCATTCGTGAGCATGGTGGACAGGCAGGTCGGCGAGCTCATGGAGTTGCTGCTAGAGCTCGGGATCGCCGACAAGACGGCGGTTTTCTTCATGTCTGACAACGGCGCTTCAAACCGGTTCGAGGGCGAACTTGATTCCAGTGGGCCCCTGCGCGGAGCCAAGCGATCCATGCACGACGGCGGGATTCGTTCGCCGCTGATCGCGCATTGGCCCGGAAAGATCGCCGCGGGATCGGTGAGCGGCCACGTCACCTACACGCCGGACATGATGCCGACGCTCGCCGAGTTGGCTGGTGCCGAGGAGTTCGTTCCAGAGGACGTGGACGGCCTGTCGATCGCACCGACGCTGCTTGGCACTGCGGACGATCAGAGGCGCCATGACTACCTCTACTGGGAGTGGGGTCAACAGGGCTATCGTCGCGCGGTTCGTCACGGGCGATGGAAACTGGTGTCCGGCGAACCTGGGGTGTGGCAGGTGTTCGATCTCGAGACAGACATCTCCGAGGCAAATGACATCGCCACGGAGCATCCGGACCTGATTGCGGGCGTCGAAGACTGGATCAAGGCAAACCGTACGGCGCCCAACTAGGGGCTGCCGAACCCCTGAGGAGCAGCATGACGACCCCGACATCACATGGAATCGTCCTGGCGCTCGCCCTGAGCATGGCCGCGAGCGGCCAGCAGCCGAACATCGTCTTCGTCATGTCAGACGATCAAGGCTGGAATGACGTCGGCTTCAACGGCGGCGAGTTCTATGAAACGCCCCATCTGGACCGCATGGCGCAAGAGGGAATGATCTTCACCAACGCCTACAGCAGCGGTCCGAATTGCGCACCAACCCGAGCGAGCTTGATCTCAGGCATGTACACGCCCCGGCACATGATCTACACGCCGGGCGGCAAATCCAAGATCGATCCCCGTCACATGAAGCTCTGGGTCCCGGTTCAGACACGCTACTTGGAGCAGTCCGGAGTGACGGACCCGAAGCCAGATCCATTCGAGGTTCGGCAGGCATTGGAACCAAGCGTGGTGAGTGTCGCCGAAGTGCTCAAACAGGGCGGCTACACGACGGCCAGGTTCGGTAAATGGCACGGCGGGCCCAACACCCAAGGATTCGACGTCAGCAGCAGCGATGGCAAACCCGGAACGGAAAGAAACCACTACAACGATCCCGACGTGACCTTTGAGCTGACCGACGCCGGCATCGCGTTCATCAAGGAGAACCGTGACCGACCGTTCTTCTTGTACCTCTCCCATTGGGATGTCCACGTCCCGCTGGTGGCACGCAAGGAACTCGTGGCGAAATACGAAATGAAGCTCTCGTCCTGGACAAGGAACAAGAATCCCTACAATCCGACCTACGCGGCCATGGTCGAGGCCGTTGACACGAGCGTTGGTCGCATCCTCGAAACCCTAGCCGGGTTGAACCTCCGCGAGAAGACCTTGGTCATCTTCTCGTCAGATAACGGCGGCACAAGGGTTTCGATCAACCAGCCTCTGCGCGGGATCAAGGGCTCGCTCTACGAGGGCGGGGTTCGTGTACCGACATGCATGAACTGGCCTGGCGTGATCGAAGCCGGGACCCAGTCCGCAACGCCAATCACCAGCGTCGACTTTCTTCCGACGTTCGCCGAATTGGCAGGCGTACCTTTGCCCACAACCCAGCCGGTTGACGGCGAGAGCTTCGTGGCGCTTCTCAAGGGTCAGCGAGCGCTTAGCAATCGGGCGCTCTTCTGGCACTACCCGCTGTATTTGGCTGGCCGCGCGAGTCCGGCGAGCGCCATCCGCAAAGGCACCTGGAAACTGATTGAATACTTCGAGGACGGCCGCGTGGAATTGTACAACCTCGCGGCCGACATCAGCGAATCAAAAAATATGGCAGATGCGGCACCTGCAAAGGCCCGCGAACTGCACCAGGAACTCATCGCCTGGCGAAAGGCAACGAATGCGGTCGAGCCTCGCGAGCCGAATCCATACTACGACGGAACGCGGGCAATCCAGCCCTGAAATGGTATCGCCAGCCGCTGCGCGCTCCTTGCGGGGATCTCACGGTTGGCCGAATCCGCAACGCCCTAGCCCATGTTTAACATTTTCGCGCCGCGTGGGCGTCCCAACTGCATTCTACTTCTCGGCAGGCTGAGACCCGATTTGGCGCGGCGCAGGGAAGGGCACTCGACCGGCAACCATCGTATGTTCGGTTCGATCCGGGTACCGGACGCCGCTCGATTCTGAGTTCCGACCGGTATCCGACCGATCCCCACGGCTGGGTGGCGACGGGATCGGCGCGCAATGCCATCGGACGGGATTCCCGCCATCCTGGAGCGCCCGGCTTGACTCTTGGCATGTGGGTCGTAACCAACTGCCAAGCAGGCACTTACGGGGCGAGGGCGCACCTGCCGGAGAGGGCGGTCCTGCCCCCTGCGGAGGCTCCGTACGGAACCTCCCAGCGGCCCCTGGGCAAGCTGCTGCGGTCGTTCGGCCGTGAGCAACCGCTGCCCGCAGGATGGTTCCCCCGACCGGGTTCGAGCGCGGTCTCCAGCCCCGCCCCACAAGCCCAAACACACCATGAAGCGCTTGCGGAACCGGGCACTCGGCCTCTCCGCAAGATCGCAGATTATCGTCTGATGATGTGTGTTTCATTGTGGTTTATTGCATCAATAGGCTGATTCCTGTAATGGTAGTGCCAGAATGCGTAGGGCCAGAAAGTGAGTTATGAAGGCGAATTCGCTGGACTTCCCGCCCCCCCCTCCTGCTAGTCTGCAGCCAGTGTTCATCCGGCGCTCCCCCTACCGTCGCTCCCCCCACGGCACCACCTATGCCAACTTCCGCCTCGTCCAGTCCGTGCGCATCCATGGACGCCCCCGCCAGAAAACCCTCCTCAACCTCGGCGCCGGCTTCGACCTCCCCGCCGCGGACTGGCCCCGGCTCTGCCAACTCATCGAAACGATCGCCACCGGTCGGCCTCTCCCGCCCCGGGCTGCTCCCGCCGCCCTGCTCAACCGCGCCCGCTCCCTCGCCCGCCAACTCGTCGACTTCCACGGCTCCCCTTCCCCGGCCGACTCCCCCGACCTGCTGCTCGTCGACGCCGACTCCCTCCGCTCCGAACGCCCCCGCGGTGTCGGCCTCGAGCACGCCGCCCTGTGGGCCCTCGACCAACTCGGCCTGCCCGCCCTGCTCAACCGCGCCCGCTCCCTCGGCCTGTCCCGCCAACTCCGCGCCTGCGCCCTCGGCTCCGTCATCGGCCGCCTCGCCGGCGGCGGTTCCGAACGCGCCACCAACCACTGGCTGCGCACCGACTCCGCCCTCGGCGAACTCCTCGAGCTGCCCTTCGAGTCCCTCTCCCACATGCAGCTGTACCGCGCCTCCGACGCCCTCGTCCGCGACCGCCACACGATCGAACAGCATGTCTTCGACGCCAGCCTCGCGCTGTTCGACCTGCAGCCCACCGTCACCCTCTACGACTTGACCAACACCTACTTCGAAGGCGCGGCCAAGGCCCAGCCGCTGGCGCAACGCGGCCATTCCAAGGAAAAGCGCTCCGACTGCCCCTTGCTAACCCTCGCCCTGGTGCTCGACGCCAGCGGCTTCGTGCGCCGTTCACAGGTCTTCGCCGGCAACGTCCAGGAGTCCGCGACCCTCCAGAGCATGCTCGACGGTCTCGGCGCCGCGTCCGGCTCGCTGGTGGTGATGGACCGCGGCATCGCGACCGAGCAGACGCTGCAGTGGCTCGACGCGCAGGGCTACCACTACCTGGCGGTCAGCCGGGAGGGCCAGCGGCGCTTCGAGCAGGCCCGGGCGGAGGCGCTGAAGACAGCCTCGGGCGGGCAGGTGCAGGTCGAGCGGGTGCTGAGCGAGGATGGCAAGCAGGTCCGGCTGTACTGCTGTTCGCAGGAGCGGGAGAAGAAGGAGCGAGCGATTGAGGACAAGCGGGCACAGCGGTTCGAGGAGAGTTTGGACAAGTTGCACGTGGGCCTGTCGCGGCCGAAGGCCCGGCGGAAGCTGGCCTCGATCCAGCAGCGGCTGGGGCGGCTGCAGGAGCGCAGCAAGGGAGCAGCGCAGCATTACGAGATCACGGTGGAGACGGACGAGAGCGGGGAGAAGGTCACGGCGGTGCGTTGGCGGCGCCGGGCAGTGGAAGGTTCGCGGGCGACGCACCCGGGGGTGTACTGCCTGCGCAGCAACCACACGAGCTGGGAGGGTGAGGCGATGTGGCGGGCCTACGTGGGACTGACGGACGTGGAGGCGGTGTTCCGCAGCCTGAAGTCGGAGTTGGGCTTGCGGCCGGTGTTCCATCACAAGCCGGAGCGCTCCGAGGGGCACCTGTTCATCACGGTGCTGGCCTACCAGACGGTGCAGGTGATCCGGCGGAAACTGCAGCAGCAGGGGCAGCACTCCAGCTGGGCGACGTTGCGGAAGGTGTTCGCAACACAGCGACGGGTGACGACCACGTTGCAGTGCGCCAACGGGCAGACGCTACACGTGCGCCGGACGACGCAGCCGGAGGCGGAGTTGCAGGAGCTGTACCAGACCTTGGGGATCGAGGAACTGCCCGGCCAGACCTGCAAGATCCTGGTCTGATTCCCGCCCAAATTTGATTAGCGCGCACTTTGTAGTGCAACTGGCACTTTCTGACTCGACCTAACTCGTTATTTCTGAATTACTTACTAAAATCCAATGTTAAACTTGGGCTAGCAAGTGGCGTTGTTCGACAACGCGCAATGAATTGGGACTGGACACCCGCCGGAATCGCGGCAAGTCTCACGACGTGTCGCAGGGTCTCGGTCGCTGCACTGTCTTGGGCTGTCTCCAGTCAACCCGGGCTCTGCCTCGGATTGCGGTGCTTTTTCCCACGCCGACTGTGTCCATGTGCCGGGATTCGCCACGCATGCAGGGCGGCGCCGGCCTGGGTTGACGATGCGCTACGGACAGCACGGTTCCCAAGTCATTCCGAACTGGAATCGGCGGTCCATCGGCAACCGGAATGCGGAATGCGGAATGGCCCGCCCCCGCGAACGGTTTCGCTCGCGGGGGTGGGCGGCGCCGGAGCGCCTATTTTTGCTTGAGCCAGTAGTACCACTCGGAACGGCTAGGCGCCGGTCCATAGTAGCGGTGTCCCCGTACTGGCAATGACGGGGAATCGGAACGTCCGATCGGGGGCGTTAGCTTTCGGCCACCTTACCTCCGAGATTGGGACTACCAGCGATACTGTCGTTCATGTCTCTGAATCACCTCCTTCCGCCAGTGGATGACATCAAATTACCGTATGGGGCGAATCGGTGTCAACCGACGGGCTCGCCGAGCCATTCTTGACTTGTGGCGGCCCGGCCAACCGGGCCGCGCGGCCTCGGAGTACAAGCGGGACACAGGTTATGGCTTCATCCATGCCTGTCGGCGAGGCCACCTTGGACCGTCCTCGAAAAACCGCACGCCCGCTCCAATCCGATCATGGTCACCAAGCTCCTCCCGGGCCTTGTCGGCGAGGGCTGTCAGGCGCTCGACAACCTCCGGATTCTCTGCCGCCACGTTCTCTCGCTCACCGATATCGGTCGTCAGGTTGAAGAGCGACAATTCCGTGACCGGCTCGAGCAACTCTCCCAAGAAAGCCCCGCCCTTGGAGAGCAGCCAATCCGATTCATTGCGGCCTGGACGTGGGAAAACCAGCTTCCATGGACCGCTGCGGACAGCGTCGAGGTTGGTTTCCCGGTAGTAGTAGAACGCCTCGTGCGGGCTTCTCGCGCCGGGCTCCCCCCGCATCAGCGGACCGATATCCCGTCCGTCGAGGGCTCGGTCCGCAGGTAGTTCCGCTCCCGCCATCGCGATGAATGTGGGCAGGAGATCCATGGTGGTGGCGACCTCGCCGGTGTCGCTCCCAGCTGGAATAAACCCGGGGCCCCACATCACGGTCGGCACGCGGATACCGCCTTCCCAGGTCGTTCCCTTGGCACCCCGCAAGGGACCGGACGACCCGGCGTGCTCCGTGATCGCGGCTGTATACCGGGGATGGGAGTGATTGCTCCAAGGACCGTTGTCCGAGGTGTAGACCACGATGGTGTTCTGGTCGATTCCAAGTTCGCTGAGCAGGTCGACGATTTCTCCTGTGCTGGCGTCAAGCTCCTCAATCACGTCGCCGTACAGACCCCGCTCAGATCGCCCCTTGAACGGCTCCGTCACTCCGAGAACGACATGGGCCATGGTGTGTGCAATGTAGAGGAAGAAAGGCCGGTCCTGGTTGTGGCGGATGAACTGCAGCGCCTCGTCCGTGTAGCGCCTCGTCAGGTCGTCGACGCCGGCGGACTCCTGGATTCTCTCCTCGTTGCGATAGACCCAGTGAACTTCTCCGCTGTCGTTTGCTCCCACCACGCCGAACCAATAGTCGAACCCACGACGTACTGGATTGAGCTCGGGCTTGAATCCGCGGCGACGCTGCGTGATGTCGACCTTACCGATCATGCCAGTGGCGTATCCGGCCTCTTGCAGCACCTTCGGGAGCAAGATCTCCTTCTCGTGCACGTAAGGGAAGCCGTTCTTCTCGTTGCCGTACTCGGCAACACGAATTGGATAGCTGCCCGTGAGCAGGGCGGTACGAGACGGTCCGCAAACAGTCTGGGCATAGAAGTCCGTGAACCGCATCCCCTCGCGGGCCATCTGGTCGATGCGGGGGGTCTTGAAGTCGGTTGCGCCGAATACGCCAAGGTCACCATAGCCTTGGTCGTCGGCGAAGACGATGATGAAGTTGGGCCGCTTTGCAGTCTCTTCGGCCGGTGGCGGAGAGCACGCCCAGCAGCCGGCCAGGAGCGCTAGCGCGGACAGCGGAATCGGTGATTGCATCGCGGTTTTTCCGGGCATTGGTGTATCGAACATTGTAGCGACGGGGAGATCGATCTGGAACACGCGCCGGGCCCGAGTCTCGTTCCGCAGTCCCGGAATCCGAGGAGAGGGGAAGGACCACCGTCCAGCCACGGCGCTCTGTGCTATATCGAATTCGTGAAGAGCGTCACCACCGTCCTGATGTTTTCCGGCAAGCAGCACGGCAAGGCTGCGGAAGCGGTCTCCCTGTACACATCGCTATTCGGCAACTCCAAGATTCTGGAAATCGAACGCTACGGTCCCGGTGGAACCGACACGGATGGGTCGGTCAGAATGGCCCGTTTCTCCCTGAACGGCACCGAGTTCATGGCCATCGACAGTGCAATACCTCACGCGTTCACATTCACGCCGTCAATGTCCCTCTTCGTGGAGTGCGATTCCGAGACTGAGATCCAATCGGCCTTCGAGACGCTGGCCGACAGGGGCGAAGTGCTCATGCCGCTCACGGACCCCGGCTTCAGCAAGCGCTTCGGATGGGTCCAGGACCGGTATGGCGTCAGCTGGCAACTCAACCTGCTCTAGTCGGGCAGAGCCTCGTCGTCGGCCGGCGAGGGGAATCAATCGAGACGCAGGCTGCGCGTGCGAGTTGCCGGGTCATGGCCAAGCGCCCGGATTCCCTCCGCCTCCGTTCGACGCCGAGACTTGGCGAGGATCGCGCAGGTGCCGCCCTGCTGATCCCTTAGCGGCGGTCCGCCCTCGGTACAGCGATTCCCCCGGGTTGGGACAAACGCCCGCACCCCTGCAGCGGGTTAGACTCCGGACATGGCACCTGGAGTTCTCGGCGGGATGCCTTCTGCGGGATGTCAGGCGGTGCGGTTGCCGATCCCAGGCGCCGCAGTCGGGCACACCCTGCCAATCAAATCGGACGACAACATAGGAGTCGTCAGCCATATCTGGCGACGCCCGGACCTCAATCTCCTATCGTTCCTACCGCCAGACCCGAATGGACCAAGCGACCATGGAAAGAGTCAGTGGTCGGAAACCTTAACCAATAACTCGACATTGTTGATGCGCCGATACACGACACCCGTCACGATTGCAGCTCCGATGCCTACGGCAAAGGCGTGAGCAAGGACCACTCCGAGTCCAAAGGCCCCGACCACGAGGTAGCCGACAGGAACTAGCCACAAGGAAAGCCTCTCCAGCATGGTGCGAACGGGCAGTTCCAGGCCAGGCGAGTCGATTGACAAGTATTCTGCCGGCGCTGGGGTCTGCATGCCGAGGTACCGCCCCCAGCTGACCCTTCGCCAGCAGACGAATCGAAGGGCGAAAACCAGGCCTACTCCCGCAAGGCCAGCATTTTCGGTGACCGGGCCCTCGACAAAGAAAGCATTGAAACGGTACCAACCGGCCGCCGAAATCGAACTTGCCCATTTCTCGTGCCTCTAAAAGAGCTCAGACCCGCCGCGTCGAGACGCCATTGGCAGGCAATATATCAGGAGCTCCTGTCGACGCACGGCAGGCCACGTAGGTGCGAACGCGCGGGCGCTCGGGCGTGGTGCAAAGGGCCATGTGCAGGACGCATCCTGCGTGATGTCAGGTACTGCGGTTGCCGTTACCAGGTGCCACGGTTCCGCACGCCCTGCGAACCGAACCGGAGCACAGCAAGGGATCGCCAGTCATGTCGGGCGACCCTCGGACTTGACACCAGCATGGACTGCGCGCATACTGCATAGGCGCAACAGAGGAGACAGCAAGCCGGACCAACAGGAGCCAGTGCAACCCAGCGACGTCTCCGCGCTGATGGAGGTCAGGATGACTAGGATCGCGAAAGACATCATGGTCACCAAGTTGGTGACGCTGGAACCGGAAAACCCGGTTCTACCTGGAATCCAAAAGCTGCTTCGCTCCAATATCAAGGGCGCTCCGGTTGTCGACCGTGACCGCAACTACCTGGGCATATTCACCGAACGTTGCTGCCTCAACGTACTGACGAAGCTCTGCGACAGGCGGAGTTGGTCGCAACTTGTCGGCACGGGGCCGATCCACTCCAGAGACATCATGACCCGGAAGCTCTGGACGCTGTCCACCGAGATGGATGTCTTCGACGCTGTCAATTTCCTCCTCGCGCGCCGGATATCGGGAGCTCCCGTCGTGGACACCAAGCAGAGATTCCTCGGGATGTTTTCCGAGTCTCAAAGCATGCAAGTCTTGATCGGCGCAATCTACGACAGCCTGCCAGGCGCGGAAGTGCGGAGCTACATGGACCGCGACCCGGGGCGGCTGGTCAGCGAAGAGATCGAGATTCAGGAGATCGCCAAGCTGTTCCTCACCAACCCCTACCGGCGCTTGCCTGTCGTGCGCGACGGGCGGGTTGTAGGACAGGTCAGCCGGAAAGACGTGCTCGCGCGGGCGGAGACGCTGATCGGCGCTCTCTCGAGCGGCAGCGAGGGGTCGGGTCGGTCATGGTCCGTCTCCGCGTTCATGGACTCCAGAGCCCCGACTATCGATGAGTCGACGGACCTCTTCAGCATCGTCGATATCTTCCGCGAGACCGCCCAGCGGAGGCTTCCCGTGCTGCGCGGGAAGCGGCTGGTGGGCCAGATCACGAGGAAGACCCTGCTTGGCGCTGTGAACAACCTCCTGAATCGCCCCGCCGCCAAGAACGTCCAGCCGCTCTATTTCGCTTCCGTGCCAGACGCTAGTCCCCCGGGAGCATAGCTGCACTCGGCCGAACCGATAAAATGGGATTCTCCGTCCGTCCGCGCGCGGACCTGAAACCATGCACAACATCATCGTTATCGGATCGGGCTGCGCCGGAAACACAGCAGCCATTTACGCCGCGCGTGCCAATCTTGAGCCGTTGGTCGTGGAAGGTCTGGAGGCCGGCGGCCAACTCTCGCTCACAACGGATGTAGAGAATTTCCCGGGGTTTCCCGAGGGGGTCATGGGACCCGATCTCGTCGACCGGATGAAGCAGCAAGCCAAGCGATTCGGGGCGACCTACAAGCAAGGAGAGGTGAGCAGGGCGGACCTTTCCTCCCCTCCGTTCCGGCTTTGGATCGGGGACCAGGAGTTCGAAACCAAGACCCTGGTCGTTGCATCCGGCGCGTCGGCCCGCTGGCTGGGGCTCGACTCGGAACAGGCGCTCATCGGGCACGGAGTGAGTTCTTGCGCGACATGCGACGGGTTCTTCTTCCGCGGACAGCCCGTCACCGTCATCGGCGGCGGCGACAGCGCGATGGAAGAGGCCCTCTTCCTTACAAAGTTCGCCACCGAGGTCGCCGTGGTGCATCGGCGAGAGGCCTTCAGGGCTTCGAAGATCATGCTGGACAGAGCCAAGGAGAACGAGAAAATCCGCTGGATCACGAACGCGACCGTGGCTGCGGTCGAGGATCCGCAGGCGCACTCCGTCACAAACCTGAGACTCCGTAGCACACTGGATGGCAAGGAGTGGGACCATCCCACGGATGCCTTGTTCCTGGCGATCGGGCACATCCCCAATACCAAGATCTTTCGAGGGCAACTCGATCTTGACGACCAAGGCTACATCGTGTCCCACGGGGGAGCACGGACCAATATTCCCGGCGTGTTCCACGCCGGCGACGTGCAGGACCGGGTCTACCGGCAGGCAATCACGGCTGCCGGCGCTGGATGCATGGCGGCTATCGAGGCCGAGCGCTGGCTAGAGTCCGAAGGCTAGCGCCCAACTCGGCGCGGAATGAACAGGCGCGTGCCCCGGGGGATTGCGACTCAGCAACATCGCGTGCCCATGGTCCGGAGTGCGGAGTGGACTTTTATTATAGATAAACTATGTTAATGGCTGTATATCGCTCTATAGTAAAGTTTTCCTACACTTCTGTGAATGGAATGCTCCCAAAATTGAGCCTGTTTCTCGATTTGCGTGAACGGGACCAGGCTGGCGGCCCAAAGGCTTTCGGTTTCTTGGTGCGGCTTGCGATGCCGCAAGAGGCTCCGGCCCGACGCTGGGATATAATCCGGGCTTATGGTCGGGCAGACGGAGGTTCGCGTTCCGGCCTCGAGTGCGAACCTCGGGCCGGGCTTCGACACCTTGGGGCTCGCTCTCGGACTTTATCTACGGTGCCAGTTCCAGCCCGCCGCGCCAGGTAGCATCCACGCGACCGGCCGGGACGCAGAACGCATCCCTACGGGTCCGGATAACTTGATTCTCCAGACAGCCCGGCAAGTGGCTTCCGCCCAGGGCCGCGAACTGCCGCCGGTCGCACTGGAGATCGATAACGAAATCCCCGTGGGCAAGGGCTTCGGGTCGAGCGCGGCGGCGCTCGTTGCCGGCGTCGTGCTGGCGGATCGCGTCCTAGAGCTGAACTGGGACGAGCACCGCTTGCTCGATGAAGCGGCGCGGATCGAGGGCCATCCTGACAACGTCTCCGCCGCCGTGCTGGGTTCGGTGACGACTGCTGCGATCGGAGACGACGGCATCACCCACGCGGTTCGGCTCGAGGTGCCCCGCGCGTTCTCAGTTGCCGCCGTTTGTCCGAACTTCGAGCTCTCCACACCGAGCATGCGGCAAGCCCTGCCATCCACGTACTCCCGAGAAGATGCGGTTTTCAATATCCAGCGGGCTACCCTACTCGTCGCGGCCCTGCTCAAGGGGGATCGCGACGCCTTCCCGGTCGCGCTTGAGGACCGGCTCCACCAGCCCTACCGGGCGTCGCACGTGCCGGGCCTCTCGGCGATTCTCAAGCTCCGTTCCCCAGGTCTGTTGGGATGCGCGTTGAGTGGCGCAGGGCCGGCTGTGCTGGTGTTCTACGAGACCGGCATCGAGACTGCCGTCGAAGCCGTTGCGCGAGAGTTCAGTAAGGTGGGTTGCGAAAGCGAATCCATGTTCCCGGGTTTGGACCGGACAGGGCTGATCGTGAGAAACTCCGGTAAAGGCACGTGACTGGAACCAGAGCAGACTTGGATCGTCTCGGGGTGCCATCCAGGGATCCGAGCCCACCGCCTTCCTCGCCAAAGCGATTTCCGGACGGAGCGCAGTACCGCATTGAGATTCCAAGCACGGAGGGGCCGGCAGCGTTCCGTGCCGCGCTGGACGAGGCCGGCAAACTGGGCGTGCCGGTACACCGCATTAGCCAGGGGAGCGGCATCATGCTGCTCACTGACGGCGAAATCGTCGAAATGGTCGATCTCGGAAGAGCCAACAACGTTGAAGTCAATCTCTTCGTGGGGCCGCGCGCGACCTTCGATGTCGGGGCCCAGGCGTACGCACCTGCCGGCAAGGCGCTCGGCCTTAGCCTGCGCGGGAGCGAGCAGCTCGTGTATGCGATCGAGGATGTGCGCAGGGCCTTGAATCTGGGGATTCGGAGTGTGCTGGTCTCTGATATCGGCCTCCTAGCTGTCCTCGGGAAGATGAAACAGACCGGGAGCCTGCCTCAGGATCTCATCTTGAAGACCTCGGTCATGATGGCTCCAGCTAACGCAGCCGCCGCCCGGGTGCTGGAGGATCTCGGCGCGACGACGATCAACGTCCCGTCGGATCTTTCGATTGCCCAGCTTGCGTCGATCCGTAACGCGATCGACGCTCCGATCGACCTGTACGTCGAGGCTCCCGACAATCTCGGCGGTTTCGTGCGCCACTACGAAGTACCCGAATTCATCCGGGTCGGAGCCCCCCTGTACGTCAAGCTGGGCTTGCGCAACGCCCCGGACGTCTACCCGAGCGGCACGCATCTCGAAGCCACAGTGGTCAGGCTCTCGAGGGAGCGGGTGCGTCGCGCTCGGCTTGTTCTCGACCGAATTTCCCAGTACGCGCCCGAACTCAAGACCTCGGCAATCAACGAAGATTGATCGGCACAGGCGGAACGATTACATAACCATGTCCTGGCAGACTGACGACGAGCTTTTCGCACTTGCCGAGAGAGAGCTGTTTCCAGCTGTCATCGGCGACGTGATGGACCACATGGGTCTGCGACGCCAGTTCCTCCCGGCAAGTATCCGGCCGTTGGATCCCAACATGCGCATCATCGGGCGGGCAATGACCGTGCTTACAGCTGATCTTCCCGAAGGTGCCGCGGAAGCCACCGGATACGCGCCGTTCGGCCTGATGCTCAAAGCCCTAGATGATCTCAAACGCAACGAGGTGTACTTGTGCGCGGGGGGCTCTCCGACCTACGCAGTCTGGGGCGAGCTGATGAGCACGCGCGCGCAAGTGCTGGGGGCCGCAGGCGCCGTGATGGATGGCTACTACCGCGACTCGGACGGCATCGAGCAGCTCGGCTTCCCCACGTTTGGGCATGGAGGCTACGCCCAGGACCAAGGCCCTCGCGGCACGGTCGTGGACTTCCGTTCCAGAGTCGAGATCGGCCAAGTGGCGATCGAGCCGGGCGATATTGTTGTCGGCGATCGCGACGGCGTCTGCGTCGTGCCGCGCGTGCACGAGGAAGAGGTGTTTGTGCGAGCGCTAGAGAAAGCGCGCGGCGAAAAGACCGTGCAGCGTGAGATCGAGGCCGGGATGCCAGCCGAGGATGCATTCGGCAAGTACGGCATCATGTGACAGCCGAGGATTCAGAAGCGGATTCCGACGAGATCCCCGTCGAAGCCGCTTTCTTCTGGCAGCTTCTTGTAGGCGAAGGCAGCCCACCACCCGCGCGATTCACAAGGTAGCGAATCTCCCCTGAATGGACGGTTGATAAGCCGCGGAGGACGTTCGCGACTGATTCGCAGCACGACCCTCGAGTAAGGCGTATGCACGATCACTTTCTTGACATCTTCCGAGCAATCGACCCAAGCGACCCGGCCGTGCTGCAGCCAGGTGCCGTACGGCGGCCATATGCGTCTGACAGTGGGGTGCGTCGGGGGTGGCGACGCTGGCGGATCCTGGAGTTCCCGGGGGATAGCGACCGGCACCCGCTGTGCTGGAACCTCCGCGACGACAGGTGGTGCCGGCACGGCTTGGACCGCTTGGAGACGCCGCCTATCGACCTCCCGGGCTTCGCGATCCGCCTGCTGTCGCCAGCTAGGGAATCTCGCCAGAATGCGCAACTCCTCGAACGCCCCCTCCCAGTCCTCTCGCAGCATCCTCGCCTGTACAACTGCGAGCTGGTGCTCCGGCTCTCCTGGCATGCGGTCCCTGGCATGTAGCGAGAACCGCAAAGCACGCGCAGTTCGCGCCTCGGTATCCGGACCAGGATTCATCAGCAACAGCGCATACCTGTAAGCGGTCCGGGCTCGCGAATCGCCCAGGTTCACGGCCAAGCCGAAGCGGCGCTCGGCTTCGTCATGCCGGCCCATCATTTGGCACAACGAGGCATAGGCCGCCTGCACTCTCGCAGCGCCTGGGAACCGGTCGGCCAACTCGGCCAAGCTCCGTTCAGCCGAATCCAGCAACCGCAGCTCACGCGATGCCTCCGCTGCGAACAAGGGAATCTCCCATTGGGTGACCGGGCGCACATCGACGTCCGGCGGACTGGCATCGACGGGGTCGGGCAGTTCGCCCGGCGACGCCCGCAGGTTTTCCAGGTGCGCTCGCAACGCCTCGGTCAGGGAGTCCTTGCCCATCCGAGCCAACGCTTCGGTGGCATCTTCCGGACCCACTCCCGCCAACGACGTTCTCGTGGCAGCAAGCCAATGGACCAGCAGCCAAGACTGCGTCTGGAACAGCTCGGATTCGGCCGTCGGGCTTTCGGCCTCCGCGGTAAGCACATCCGCCCAGTCGAGCCAAGCAAGCCGCCCCATCTTTGCGAGCATGCCGGTCATGGGGTCGGCCCCCGATCGCAGCGGGGTGCGTCGCGCCACGTGCACAGCGCGTCCCTCTCGAAACCATAGCGGCCAAACGGGGTCTTCTAGCTGGTGGGCGTACTCGTGGGCCAGCGTGACCTGCGGGCCGGGCAACTCGTGCCACGGCACGATGGCAACATCGCTATCCAACCCGCGAATCGTGATGCCGCGCGTGCGCGAGCTGGGCGGATCGCGGATTATGGAGTGCAGCTCGAGCATGGTGGCGACAAGCAGCACTTCAAGTGGCCCGTCCGCACGCCGCCGAGACCCCAGCCCTTCCTGCAAGGCCCGGGTCCGGATCGCTTCGAGGTCTTCGGCAGCTATCCGGGCCACCGCTGCATCCACCCCGGGACGCTCCGGCACGATGACGCGGAAGTGAGCGGTCTCCGCGACCCAGCCCGGCTCTGCCCGGAGGGCCGGTAGTGTCAGCAATGCCACAGCGAGAAATCCCGCGGCGGAACTTCGGAGCAGATGGCGTGTTGCGGTGATCGACATTGCAGGGCGTAGACGCAGGCCAGAGGAGGTTGCTAGCGTCCGTCCCTCTCTCTAGAGCATCGCCCATCGGATCGCAACTGGCGAGCCCGGTTCGGCAGAGGATTCATTTCGACGGGAAGCGGGCAAGTGCACTTGGCAGTTGCGTGACGACTAGCGCTTCATCGCAGTTAACCCAGATCGGGGAATGGGTGTGAACATTCAGCGGCGGCCTCTAGCAGGATCTCCCCCGGTCGATGGTCGCCATCCTGGTGCGCAGCTCAGTCAGGTCCTCGACGATGTGAGTGGAGAGGAGGACGACACTAGTCTCGCCCAGCTCGCTCAACAGGTTCGGGAAGGGCACGCGCCCGGCCGGGTCGAGGCCGGTCGTCGGTTCTTCCACGATCGTCGGCTTCGAATTGCCCAATGACGCCACGGCGACGCCAAAGCACTGCCGCATGCCACCCGAGTAGCCGCCCTGCTGCCGCTTGCGCACATCCCACCAGTTCGTCTGCCGGAAGAGCGCCTCGACGACCTCTTTGCGCGCCCGACGCTCGGCAATGCCCTTGAGTAGTGCGCAGCGATCGAGCAGGTTCTCCGCACTCTCCTTCGAATTGACGCCGAATCTCCTGCGGCAGGTAGCCGAGCGTCTTGCCTACTTCATCGATCTGGTTCAGCACATCGATGTCGCCAAGGCGGATGCGGCCCTCGTCCGACTCCTGCAGGGTAGTGATCGTCCGGATCCAAGTGGACTTCCCCACTCCGTTAGGACTGAGAAGGCCGAACATCCCCGCCGGAATCGTGAGGGTCGTGTCCTGCAGCGCTTGCGCACCTTTGGAATAGGTCTTGTCTCCGTCGCGAATGTGTTATCCAATAGCTGCCTGTCGTCGGTATCCGAGGCTAGTGAAATGAGCTATTGTTCCGCTTCAGGTCAGCTGCGCGGACCTACACCCCGCCCTCATCAGCTCGACCATCTGCCGCCGGAACTCCGGCGGGTACGGCGACCTCGTCCGTGGCATCGTTGACTCCTTTCTCCCAAGATAGGTAGGTGTCCACGAAACCGGGTCAGCTCCATCTCGCGGGTCGTGAAGAACAGGAAATGAGCGCCAACATGCCCCAACGTCACGACATCATCGTGATCGGCGCCGGTTTCGCGGGGCTCGCTTGCGCCCGGCGGGCGGCGGAGCGGGGCCTGTCCGTCCTGGTTCTGGACCGGCAATCCGAGCCAGGAGAGCGCATTTGCACAACCGGCATTCTGGTGAAGGAAGCCTGGGAGGAATGGGGAGCCCCGACCGCGTTGGTCCGCAAGATAAACCGGGTGAGAGTCTATACGCCGAGCCACCAGTTCGTGGAACTGGAGAGCGACGACTACTTCTTCATGGCGACGGACACCCCGCGGCTCATGGGCCATCTGGTCGACGAGACCCGGCGCGCGGGTGCCGAGGTCCGCTTCGGGGAAGAATTCCAGGGCGTAGTGCCGGGGCAGAACCCACTGACTCTCCAGGGAGCCGGCTTCACTGGCCAATTCCTGGTCGGGGCAGACGGAGCGCTCTCCAAGGTGGCCGAGAGCTTCGGTCTCGACCGCAACGTCCGACTGCTCAAGGGAGTCGAGTGGGAGTTCGAGCCCTTGGATCGCGTCGGCGACTGCTTGCACTGCTTCATCGACCCGGAGCATGCGCCCGGCTACATCGGATGGGTGGTGCCCGGCGTCTCGATGACCCAGGTGGGCCTGGCCGTTCATAGCCGCTGCCGGGCCGACATGCCGAAGTTCATCGCCAAGATCGATGCCTTGTTCGGCTTGTCCGGAAGACCAGTGCTGGAAAAGCGCGGTGGACTCATTCCGATCGGCGGCCTGCTGCGAACCACCTACGGGGACCGTGTCCTGCTCATCGGAGATGCGGCCGGAATGGTGTCGCCGCTCACCGCGGGTGGTATCCACAACGCGTACCGGTTCGGCAAGGTCGCCGCCGACGCCATCGTGGATCACTTCGATGGGGGCCCGCATCCCGGCAAGGTCGTTCGCAGGGCGTATCCGAAGCGGGCCTTGAATCACGCCGCGCGCTGGAGCTACGACCACCTTCCCGTGGTGTGGGCGCTGGAGGCCGGACTCTTGACCCGGGATCTGTTCCAGCGGTTGGCCGAAAAGGTATTTTTTGGCCGGTCTCGGTAATCTGCCGGCGAACCGAACAAGTCTACGTGGATCCCTCACCACTTCGGGGCCAAGTCGCTCGAACTCCTGCCCTTGCCGCGCCCGCCGGGCAGGATCGGAAACCTTTCATTCGAAACGACTTCCCGGATATGCGCCCCGCTTGTGCAGTCGTCCCAGCCCGCGTCCCAGAGCGGCCCGCGACAGCTCCCCTTGCTGCATCTCCGCACGCAGCCACTCGACCGTCCCCGGCTTCATGATGCGCAGCCCAACCCGCACTCCCGTCGTGATACGCGGATACCCCGCCTTGAGCCAACTGCGATTTAACGCCAGACGTGACGGAACCGTTGTGGCCCAGCTTTGCTATCCTGATTTAGATGTGGGTCCGTACATCAATCTTGCTCGTTTTTGTTTTAGCTCTCTCCGTGGCCGCAGACGGAGCCACGAGTCTGCGCGCAACATCGAGATCCCAAGCCGATCAGAACCGCTTGGCCGACCAGGACCATCTTTCGCGGATGCAGGACAAGGAGATGGTGCAACGCTGGGCTCGCTTGGAACTCTTGGTTCCGGTTCATACGAGGACACGGGACTACTACCTGCACCAGGTATCCGCTGACTATCGCTTCCTGCGCCCGTGGGCCAAATTGTTGCTGGACCGACTCGGCAGCCAGTTCAGAACGCGGTTCGGCAAGCCGCTTCGCGTGACCAGTCTGCTGCGCACCGTCAGCTACCAGAAAGCCCTGGCACGCAGGAATGCGAACGCGGCACCGTCAAGCGGCCCCAAGGCTTCCGCTCACCTGACTGGCGCGTGCGTGGATATCTCAAAGAAGGGCATGACTCGATCCCAGCAGACATGGGTCCGCAACGTGCTTTCGAGCCTCCGGGAGAAGCAGTACCTGTACGCGATCGAGGAATTCTATCAGCCGACGTTTCATGTGCTGGTGCACCGTCGCTACGAAGAGTACGTATCGCAGCGCATCGCAGCTTCCAAGAAGTAAGGGGGCGCGCCCTGAATCCGACAGGCGAGCGGCAGACTCCAGGGGCTGCAGGCCATGCCCTCGGCATCCAGATGAGGCTGCCGTTGGAACACCCAGCGGCCATCTTCCAGCACGCATTCCGCAACTTGATGCCCCGTGCGGTGGCTCCGGAATTCGATGTTCGGTTCTGCCCCTTTGTGAGCTTGCGCTCGACCATCCGATTCGAAAGCGAAACCGAGCGGATTAGCGCCAGTGTCAGCGATCTGCTGGCGGAAGCGCCGCCGGACGTCCTTGGCTCACTCGCCACGGTCCTGCTCGCAAAGCTCTACAACAAGAACGTTCCGCTCTCCGCAAAGGCCGCCTACAAGCACTGGACCAATCTCCCGGAAACCCAGCGGAGAATGCTGGACAACACGAAGAAGCGTGGTCGCAAGAGGATGCTGCCCGCAAGCGGGCGGGTCTACGACCTCGATGCGCTGTTCGACCGGCTGAACGCGGAGTACTTCGGGACAGCCCTGCGAAAGCCGGCGCTCGGGTGGAGCCCTAGAGCCTCGAAGACGCGTCTGGGCCACTACGACATGGCTCACGACGCGATTGTCATCAGCCAGGCATTCGACAGGCCCCATGTGCCGGCGCTCGCGCTGGAATACGTGCTCTACCACGAGATGCTGCACATCAAGCACGCGGTGCAACTTGACCGCAACGGCCGCCGATGCGCGCATACGCGGGAATTCCAAGCCGAGGAGCGCCTCTTTTCCGACATCGACGAAGCGCAGCGGCTGCTCCGCAGGCTATAGCCCGAAGCTCGAACTCCATTGTTGCCGGCGTGCTCCCGGCAATGGCGAAGCGCGTTGGTATGGCAGAATAGACGCGCCATGGCGATCACAAAGCCGTCTCGGAGAACCTTCCTCGGGGCAGCGGCAGCTTCTGCGGCGGCCACCAGCCGCATCCGTGTCGGCATCATCGGCGTTGGCAATATTGGCACTCGGCACCTCGAGAGGCGCCTGCTTCCAATGATGCGTCGGGACGGAATCGTCGACGTTGTAGCCGCAAGCGACATCTACGACCGCGCCAAGCTTCGCGCCAAGGAAATGATCGGCCTCGGCGACCGCGATGTCCATCACGCCTACGAGGACCTGCTCGCCCGGGAGGACGTGGACGCCGTGGTGATCGCGACGCCGGACCACTGGCACGCCCGGATGGCCATCGATGCCATGCGAGCGGGCAAAGACGTCTATCTCGAAAAGCCTATGTCGCGGACAATCCCGGAAGCCAAGGCTATTGCCGAGACGGCTCGCGACACCCGGAGGATTCTGCAGATCGGCAGCCAGTGGGTTTCAGACCCGGCCTACGCGCAGGCAAGGCAGATGGTGCGTGACGGGCTGACCGGGCCGGTCCTGATGGCGCAGTCCAGCTATTCGTCGAACCATGCGTCCGGCGTCTGGCAATACTACGTCGACGAGGAGGCGAACTCCGCCACGGTGGATTGGAAGCGATTCCTGGGTGACGCCCCCGAGCAGCCTTTCAGCGGCGAGCGTTTCTTTCGGTGGCGCAAGTACTGGGATTTTTCCGGTGGTATCGGGACGGACTTCCTGTACCACCGGCTGAGTCCGCTCCTGTACGCGCTGGGGCCACGCTTCCCGCAGGCGGTCAGCGCGCACGGCGGGATCTACTTGTTCCAGGACAGGCAGGTTCCAGACACCTATTCAACGACAATCGAATACCCTGATCTGGTCATCAATCTAGTCGGCACCTGCGGATCGCAAGCATCGAACACGCTTCACGGGCCGGCAATCTTCGGGCAAAAGGCGGCGATCAAGATCGCCCCCGGGATCGTGGAACTACGGCCCGAAAGGCTCTACGAAGAGGAACTTCGCAAGCGCACAGGTAAGGATCTCGTCCGTGTCGAGGTTGACAACCGTGACCAGCAGAGCGCACGCACGGCGCACATGCTGAACTTCCTGCACTGCGTGCGGACACGCGAGAGCCCGGTGTTCGATGCTTGGTTCGGCTACCAAGTGATGGTCGCGATCAAGCTGGGCGTCGATTCGTACCGATCCGGCAGGATCATGGCTTTCGACCCGGTTGCGGAGAGGATCGTGAACCGACCGCCCCCGAGACATCCGGGCTTTGAGGGCGACGGGATCAATGATCCGGACGCGCCGCCCGGATACCAGAAACGACCGAGCGGATAACGCGGAACCGAGTCGCTACAGAGCCTTTTGAAGGGCCTCGCCCAAGGCGCCGACACGCTTGTCCGACGACTCCGGCCTGCCCTTCGGCCCGCGCCCGGGTTCCCGCCTCCGCACCTGCTTGCGCTGCTGCTGTTGAGGGCGGTCGGCCTTTGGGTGAGCCGCTTTCGCTCGCAAGAGCTTCCCGTCGATCGGAGCCCGATTGAACCGGCGGATGATGGCGTGCATCTCCTCGTCGTTGGGCGCTTCGACAAAGGCGTAGCCCTTGGATTCCTGGGTCTCGAAGTCGCGAATTACACGAACCGCATCGCAGACCAGATCACTACTCTCGAGCCACGACTTGATGTCGTCCGCCGTGACCCATGTCGGCAGGTTGCCGAAGAAAATGTTGTGTCCGATGTTCTTTCCCATGCCGGGCAATAAACTTCCTCGCTGAGTGTGGGATTCCCGGCTGGAATTCCGGGTCAAAATCGAGAGCGCTTCCGCGCTCACAAACGATCAGAATACCACAGCGAGACCGAGCAAATTGCGGCGTGGCGGACGCAATCCACGAAAATGCGGCTCCTGGCTCGGGAGCTGAAGCAATCGGTCAGTCGCCCTGGCGAGGTCCGTGGAAATCAGAATCGGCCATACCACTCTTGGAGAATCCTCATCGAGGGCTTCCCCAGAGGACTGTGCGACGAATCGAACGGGCTGCCGCGTCCGTGGCTGGGCCACTTCCACCAGAACATCCCCTCCACTCCCGGTTGGCGGGCGAAGCGCTCCAGCCAAAGCGAGTAGCAATGCGCCTGCAGTTCCGCGTCCAGCGCACTGGCATTCTCCTCCCAGGGGCGGGCGGCGGCAGTCGCAAGCGCGGGGAACCCGACTTCCGTGAAGAGAACCGGCTTGGCGTACCGGTCTCGAATTCGGGCAATCGTCTCGGCCGCCTGATGGATCTGCGGAGAATCCGCTGCAAGGTCCGCGCCCTCGGCGGCAATCGGGAAGTAAAAGTTCACCCCGATCCAATCGAGATCGTCCCAAAACGCGATCCGTCCCAGTTCCGTCTCCCAGTGCGCGGCGTACGTCAGCGGGCCGCGGTAGACCCGGCGAACTTGCTCGATCAGTGAGCGCCAGGCTCCCTCGTGAACGGTCAGGCCGGCCAGTTCGTTACCGATCACAAGGACATCGAACCGATGCACTTCGGCAAACCGGGCGAAGTGCAGCATCCAACGCCTGTAGTCTTCGAACCAGCGGTCGAAGCGCTCCTTGCGCTCGAACTTGATCGCACCGTGAAACAAGCTGCCCGCCCACAAGTGCGGCTTGAGGACGGTCTTTAGACCCAGTTCACGGGCCTGCCGCGCGCACCGCAGCAGGCGGGCATCGGTCTCAAGCGTGCGGAAACGGATCGTTGGCTCCGAAGGAGCGCGGGTGAAGGCGTACGGCACCAGCGCAACTGCGTTGGCGCCGATTGCGGCGATGCGCTCCAATTCGCGGGCAGACGCAGCCGAGCCGTAGCCTCCGCCGGTAACTTCGTGGGAGAACGAGATCCCCTTGAGGTAGCCGGACCGTTTCCGGCGGGACACGCCGGGCCACCGATCTTGATCGCACGACGGGAGGCAATCCGGGCATGTCGCCAGCGACTCAGCCAACGGTAGCCGATAGAGTTCCCGCAATGCCGCAGTGCCTTGCCGGGCGACAGCGGCTTCGACCCACGCACCGCCCAAGACGTCGCGGACCAGTGGGGAACGGTAGCTGCCGTCGACGGAAAATGCCTCCTCGGCACCGTAGCGCTCTTCCTCGCACGCGATCCTCGAAGCGGCGGACACTAGGGTTTCGTCACCGAATCGACCAATGGCATAGCGTGCCAGAGCCAGGCCCATGGCCGGCGACGCCGGCTCTCCCCACGCCTGCGCCATCGCGAGCAAAGCCTCGGACCGCGGATCCTCGGGCCGAAAATCCGGTCCGGCCATCAAGACGGCATCGCCGCTCCTGTTCCAGGCAAAGCTCTCGGCAACCCTGCGATTTCCCGTGATGCTTCGAATCGGCTCGTCGGAACCGGCGACATAGACGCGGATCGGCTCGCCGGAGGGTGCAATGCCAAGACGGTTGCGATAGGCACGCAAGCGCTCGCCGGCAAGCTCCAGCCACCGCTCCTGGGCACCTCGGGAGAATCGATCGGATTCGAATCGAGCGCTCCAGCCGGTGGAGGGGAGTTCCGACCAGACGATCTCCGCAGCCGGCTGGACGGGAGCCGGTACCGGGGAGGGTACGACAAAGGCCAGCACGCCAGCAAGAACGAGAACGCCCGCGCTCCTCGTGGCGGGAGGCTTCGAAGTTTGGCGAGGCAGCCACGCGGCCAGCCCGGCCACGACTGCCAGAACCGGAGGGAACCAGGCAATCCCCATGCGCTCCATCCAGCGACTCTCGATCGGATCCTGGGGGCTGGCGAAGTACAAGGCGACCATCGGGATCGCGAATGCCGTCAATGGCATCATCTCGGAACGCCTCAGGCCGATCCGAAGCGCGGCTACGACACCAATGCCAACTGCAAGCGCCAGAGCCCTCTGCCCGATCTCACCGCCCTGCGGGATGCCGATGCTCTGCACCAGGGTCTCGAGGGACCCGCGGCTCCCCCATCCATACCGAGCAAATTGCGCGGAGAGCGGCCCTGCCAGCCAGAACGCAGCGGACACCGCGGCAAGCGAGGCAGTCCCCGAGACACGCCAGGCCAACCCGGCAGCAATTGAGAACGCCGCAACTGCGAGCAGAAACGGACTGAACGCCTCGATAGCGTGAAGCAGCCAAGGAGAATCGCGCGGCAGCGCGGCCACCGGCCCAAGTCGGCCTACCAACTCGGCCCCGCCGATCGCATGCAGGACCCAAACATCAGCGCCGCGCAGAACGGCGGCAAACCACAGACCGACGAGCCCGCTAGCAATTCCCAGACCGCATTCGGCGGCCCGCGCGGATGCGACCCGGGCAACTCGGCTCATGACGGCGAACCGCTATAATTCACGCACCGTGAAACAGTCATCCCGAAGAGACTTCCTGGCCACGACGGCAGCGGCCTTGCCGTTCAGTCTAACGACTGCGGCGCACGGGGCCGATCCCTCTGCATTCCGCCTAGCGGTAACGACCGACGAGATCGACAAGGACCTAGCAGTCGCCCTCGATTTCTTGCAGCGATTTAGCCTGAAGCACTGCGAAATCCGGCAGCTATGGCACGCCTACAACACTTCCCTGCCCCTCAGCAAGATCCGGCACGCCAAGGAAATGCTGGATGACGCCGACATCCGGCTGGCCATACTGGACACCTCGTTCTTCAAGGTCGCGCTGCCCAAGATGGACACCGTCGAGGGCTCGGCAAGCCTTGCGAAGCAGTGGGATCTGCTCAACCGGGCCTTCGAGCGCGCAGACATCCTGGGCACACGCTTGATCCGGGTCTTCGGGTTCATGCACGAGCGGGCCGAGCAGGCGGACCCGGCAGCCTACCCTCTAATCTACGATCTGGTCGAGGATGCCGCCGAGCGCGCCGCCACTTCCGGCTTTCGCCTGGCCCTCGAGAATGTGGCGGACAGCTATGTCGCAACCGCCGCGCACTCGGCAAAGCTGCTCGAGGCGGTCGGTTCCCCTGCCCTGGGCTTGACCTGGGACCCGAACAACTCCGCTCGGGCGGGCGACCCCGAGCCGTTCCCGGCAGGCTACGACATGCTGGACTCCAAGCGGATCTTCCATGTCCATGTCCGCGACTACTGCCGGCATGCGGACGGATCTGTCGAGTGGTGCGGGGTCGGAGACGGCGAATTCGACCATGTCGGCCAGCTGCGCGCCTTGCTGCGGGACGGCTATCGCGGTTCGGTTTCGCTGGAGACACACTTCACAATCAACAACAGCAAGGCCGAAGCAAGCGCATACTCGCTCAAGGGCCTACTGAAGGCTGTCGAGCAGGTCTAGGAATCCGCGCGGGCCTGCCAACCGCGCGCCCTGCCATTGATTGCGATGCAACTGACCGGACTGGACTGGCTCATCCTGGGGGCATTCTTCGCTCTCTCCCTCGGGATCGGATTGCGCGTCTCCCGCAAGGCAGGCAGCGACTTCTCCTCGTTCTTCCTGGCCGGCCGCAACCAGCCGTGGTGGCTGCTTGGCATCTCGATGGTGGCAACCACGTTCTCGACGGACACGCCCAACCTCGTCGCAGACATCGTGCGTCGAGACGGCGTGCTTGGCAACTGGACGTGGTGGGCGTTCCTGCTCTCCGGCATGCTGACGGTGTTCCTCTACGCCAAGCTGTGGCGGCGGTCCGGGGCCTTGACCGACGTGGAATTCTACGAGCTTCGCTACTCGGGACGGACGGCAGCGTTCTTGCGAGCCTTCAGGGGGGTTTATCTCGGTCTGGCGTTCAACGTCTTGATCATGGCGGCGGTTACCCTCGCCGCGATCAAGATCGGGTCGGTGATGTTCGGCTGGAGTCCGGTCCAGACCGTTGTCGTCGCAGCCAGCGTCACGCTGGTGTACAGCGCTCTCGGAGGTCTCCAAGGTGTGCTGCTGACGGACCTTGTGCAGTTCGCTATGGCGATGACGGGGTCGGTGGCAGCCGCGATATACATCGTCCGCCTGCCGGAAGTGGGCGGGCTGGAGAGCCTGCTGTCGCATCCGGCGGTGCAGGACCGGCTGGCGTTCTGGCCGTCCCTGGAGACCATGTCCTGGAGCGACCTTGCGCCCGTGTTTCTCATGCCGCTGCTGGTGCAATGGTGGGCAGCCTACTATCCGGGCTCGGAGCCGGGCGGCGGCGGCTATTTGGTCCAGCGGATGTTGTCGGCGAAGAGCGAAAACCACGCGCTGGCAGCGACTTTGCTCTTCAACTTGCTGCATTATGCGGTGCGCCCGTGGCCCTGGATTCTTGTCGCGCTGGCCTCGATGATCGTGTTCCCCGGTCTCGAAGACATCCGGCAGCGGTTCCCGCACGTCGCCGAGCAGGTCGTACGCAACGACCTTGCCTACCCCGCCATGCTGACCTTCCTCCCGCCAGGCCTGCTCGGACTGGTAGTCACCTCGCTGGCGGCAGCTTACATGTCCACGATGTCGACAGCCGTGAATTGGGGCTCGTCGATCCTGGTGAACGACGTCTACCGGCGGTTCATGCGTCCAAACGCATCCGAACCGCAGCTGGTTTGGACAGGACGCCTGTCCACGGTCTTGCTGATGGCTGCCGCCTGCGTCGTTTCGCTTTCGATCGAGAGTGCTCTCGGGGTCTTCCAGATGCTCCTGCAGATCGGAGCGGGCACAGGTCTGCTGTACCTGCTGCGGTGGTTCTGGTGGCGCATCAACGCCGCTACCGAGCTGGCTGCGATGATCGCTTCCTTTACAGTCGCGTTGATCATGCCGCATCTCGGATCAGGGCTGGACAGCTGGCAGCAATTGCTTGCCGGCGTGGCGTTGACGACATTGTCCTGGTTGCCCTTCGCCTTCTTCGGACGTGCGACCGACGAACGGACCCTGGTTCACTTCTACCGCACGATCCGCCCGGGCGGGCCAGGCTGGAGCCGCATTGCCAGGATCGCAGGGCCGGTCGCCGGGTCCGCCCCGCCCGAACCGTTAGCGCGGCCAATCTTCGCGGCGGCACTGGGTTCCGTCGCGATCTATGCCAGCCTGTTCGCCACCGGCTACATCCTCTACGGAAAGGCCGGAAGCGCGGCAGCAAGCGCATGCCTTGCGGCACTCGCGGCATGCGGATGTGGGTACGTGTGGCTCCGGACGCCGGCCCCGCTCGCAGACCGCAGCGGCTCGTAGGCGCACGGACACGGGATTGCGCGCCTTCTACAATGGGCGCATCGCAATGCTAAAGAACATCCGGCACCTCCTTGTCGCCAGTGCGGCGATCGGCATGATCACTCCTTGGGCGCAGGGGCAGGACTCTCGGCTGCCGCCACCCGCTGGCCACCAGATCGACTTCATGCGCGATGTCGATCCGATATTCCAGCAGCACTGCTACATGTGCCACGGAGACGAAGCGTCCATGAACGGCTACAGCCTTTGGCGCGGAAAATCCGCGATCCGTGGCGGCTACTCCGGAAAAGCCGCAATCGTGCCCGGCAACAGCGCGAACAGCCGCCTTGTCCATTTGGTCTCAGGCCTGGAAGAGAACCTGCTGATGCCGCCTGCCGGGGGCAATCTCAGCGACGAGCAGATCGGCATCCTCCGGGCTTGGATAGACCAAGGGGCCAGGTTTGCCAGCGACCGGTTTGACGACAGCACGCGCCGGGACGAGCAGCCGTGGCTGCACATGGACTACGGCCCGGTGATTTCGGCGAGCACCACGGTGCGGGAGCCGGAGGACCCCCGGGCCGACAAGAGCCCTGGAGACAACGTTTCCTACAAGTCGCACGCCATCATGCTGGCAGACGAGCGCCGCGCAGGGGTCGTCTTCGACACCGAGCTCTTGCGCATGGCCGCCGCTTGGAACGGGCCCCAGTACGTCCTGACAGGAACGGTCTACGACTGGAAGCACGGGCCGCACCCGTATCTCGACGGCAAGCCGGTGTTTGAGACGCCTGTCGCTCCTGGCTGGGCCCGGGACGGCAGCTTTGCCGACCCGCGTCCGGAAGGCTTCGGCCCGTTGCCCAAGGAGTGGGCCAAGTACAAGGGGCGCTACATGTTCGATGACAAGGTCGTGCTGAGCTACACCGTCGGAGAGACCGATGTGCTCGAAATGGCAGGCCTTGAGAGCGACTGGGGCGTCAAAGCGGTCACCCGGACCTTCGAGATTGGTCCGGCTGGCGAAGCGCTCGTGCTCGAGGTAGCGGCTGCCGACGGATCTGCGCCCCGGCAGCTCTCGCTCAAGACGCTGTCCCCGGGCCAAGGCCCGGCAACTGAGCACCTGATTCATCTCGGCGGCGACGCGGGGCCAGCGATCGGAGTCTCCGGACTTAGCAAGAAAGCGCGGTGGGACTTGTCCGCGCCTGGCGAGGTACGGCTGTGGATCCCAGCATCGTCGGACAGACGAAACTTCGCAATTCACTGCGCCACCTTGCCGGCCAGTCAACTCGGGGCATTCGCAGGTGCCCTGCGCGAGGCCCCGAGGCCCGAGCGGCTCGAGCCCTACACCCGCGGCGGACCGCATGTCTACCGCCAGACCGTCCTCACGCAGGGACGCCTGGGCGAAGGCGGGCCTTGGACGGTTGACGAGATCACGCTTCCTTTCGAAAACCCGTGGAAGTCTTGGTTCCGCCCGACCGACTTTGCCTTCTTCGACGACAACCGTGCTGCCGTCGCCACTTGGTCGGGGGACATCTGGATTGTCGACGGTGTCGACGAGGACCTGGATCAACTCGTCTGGAGCCGCTTCGCGGTGGGGTTCCACATGCCGCAAGGCTTGGAAGTCGTCGATGGCACCGTGTATGTGCTGGACCGGGACCAGATCACCCGCTTGCACGACCTGAACGGAGACGGCCAGGCGGACTATTACGAAAACTTCAATAACGACTTTCACGTCACGCATCATTTCCACGAGTTCACGTTTGACCTCGACGTCGATGCGGAGGGCAACTTCTATTTCGCGAAGGCCGCCCGCCACGCGCTACCAGCCAAGGTGAAGCACCACGGCGTCATCTTCAAACTCGATCCCGAAGGCAAGAACCTGGAGGTCGTCTGCCGCGGTTTCCGCGTGCCGAATGGCGTTGCCGTCGGACCGAATGGCGAGATCACGACATCGGACCAGGAAGGGCATTGGATCCCTTCAACCCGGATCAACCTCTGCTCGCCGGGGAGCTTCCACGGCTATATGTGGGGCGGCGGCGTCGATCCGGACCGCAAGGGATACGATGACCCGATCACCTGGCTGCCGATTGCCGTTGACAACTCGGGAGCCGGCCAAGCCTGGATCGGGACCGACCGATGGGGGCCGTTCCAAGGCCACCTCGTGCACTCGTCGTTTGGACGCGGCAAGATCTTCCTCATGCTGATGGAGCGAGCCGAGGGGACGGTCCAAGGTGGGGCGGTGGAACTGCCGGTTGACTTCGACACAGGCTTGATGCGCCCTGACTTCCGGAAGTCCGACGGAAACCTGTATCTGGCGGGGCTGCATGGCTGGGGAACGAAACGCAAGGCCGTGGGCGGGCTCTACAGGGTGCGCTATTCGGGCGGAAAGGTACTCGTGCCGAGCGCGCTGCATGTCAGCCGCCAAGGCATCGACATCTCGTTCCTGCACGAGCTTGACCGGGCCACGGCGGAAGATCCCGCCAACTACGCAGTGCGCCGCTGGAACTACAAGTGGCTGAGCCGCTATGGCTCCGACAGGTGGAAGCTGGACGGGGAGCCGGGTATCGAGACAGTGGCTGTGCGCAAGGTCCAGTTGCTCCCTGACCGCAAGACCGTCCGGATAGAAGTCGATGACCTGCGGCGCGTCATGCAGATGATGACGTCGATGCGTATCCGGACCGCTGCCGGAGATCCCATCGAGACCGAGATCAGTCACTCGATCCATGCGATTCCAGAGCAGCCCGGGGAGTCCTTCACCGCGCAATACTAATAGCCGCTCGCACCGACATCACGTGAACTCAATTGGTAGACTGTTTGCGATGAAACTCCTCCCCCTGGCCTGTCTGCTCGGCCTAAGTGCCGCCGTTGGCTCCACGCAAGACCGCGAATTCAAGCCGGACAAGGAAATCGTGTACAAGTCCTTTGACAAGGACCCGCTGGAACTCAACGTCTTCCTGCCCGATGGATGGAAAGCCAGTGACACGCGTCCGGCAATTGTGTTCTTCTTCGGAGGCGGCTGGCGCGGCGGCACGCCAACGCAGTTCTTCCCGCATGGCCGCTACCTGGCTTCCCGGGGAATGGTGGCGGTCAGCGCCCAATACAGGACGAGCGGCAGCCACGGCACCTCGCCGGTCGAATGCGTCGCCGACGGGAAGTCGGCCGTGCGCTGGATGCGGCAGCATGCGGACGAGCTGGGCATCGACCCGGACCGAATTGCTTCCGGAGGTGGTTCCGCGGGGGGGCATGTCGCCGCTACCACGGGCGTGATCAAGGGCCTCGACGAAAAGGGCGAAGACACTGCGGTCAGTTCCAAGCCCAACGCGATGGTCCTGTTCAACCCGGTCACGGATTCGACGAAGATCGAAAGGCTCGGTGAGCAAGCCTTGAAGATCTCACCCCTGCAGAGCGTTGCAAAAGACGATCCCCCAACGCTCATCCTTCACGGCAAGGCCGACACGACCGTGCCCTATGCCACGGCGGAGACATTCTGCAAAGCCATGGAGGCGGCAGGAAACCGGTGCGAGCTCGTCGGCTACGAAGGCCGCCCGCACGGCTTCTTCAACTACACCCGCAGCCGGATAGCCTACACAAACACCGTTTGGCACATGGACCGCTTCCTGGAATCGCTGGGTTACCTGGAGGGCAAACCTGCGGTCGGCAAGCCGGGTGACCCCACCTGGTAACCTGCCGGCATAGGCCTGAGATGCGCTGCATTCCGCTCCTGCTGCTGGTTGCGGCCACCGCGTGGCCGCAGGCATGGCCGCCGCTACGCGAAATCCCGACCAGCCCGGCAGACGTGCTCTACTACAACGGCAAGATCATCACCATGTGGCCCGAAAGGCCCGTGGTCGAATCGATGACCATTGCCGCGGGCCGCGTGCTGGACGTGGGGATCACGCAGGTGGTCGGGCGGAAGACTGGCCCGCGCACACGACAGATCAACCTCCGGGGCCGAACGGTGGTGCCGGGCCTGATTGACAGCCACGTCCACCCAATCGGGGCCGCGTTGTCCGAATCCGAACGCAAGATCCCGGTTCTGCGCAGCTTTCGGGATATCCAGGAGTTCGTCGAGCTGACGATCGCTGGGGAGTCCGGGGCGCTGGTCTTTGTGCCCAAGGTCTACTCCACACGGCTTCGGGAACGGCGCTACCCAAATCGCTGGGAGATCGACAAGTACTCCGGGGACCGTCCGGTAGTTCTCGACAACGGCTACGCCGCAGTGCTCAATTCGGCTGCCCTGCGGCAGGCGAAAATCTCGGACGAATCACCCGACCCGGACAACGGCAAGCTGATCCGCAACAACGATGGCGAGGTGACCGGTCTGATTATCGGGGCGAGGCAGCTGGTCGCACCGCTGCTTGGCACCCGGGAGTACAGCCATGCCGAGCGGGTCGCAGCGCTCAGGAGGATGCAGCGGGAGTACAACAGCGTCGGAATCACGAGCGTGATCGACCGCAGCCAAAACGCGGATGGCCTGCGGGCCTACCGGGAGATCCGGGATGACGGAACAATGCGCGTGCGGACCTACGTGACCCGCAGGGTCAACGCGGAACGACCGCTGGACGAGGTGCTAGCGGCGATCGAGGCCCTCGGGCCAGCGACCGGGGCCGGTGACGAGATGCTGCGCGTTGGCTCCCTGAAAGTGATGCTGGACGGCGGCATCTTGCTGGGCACCGCTTTCATGCGGACGCCTTACGGCGAGAACACGGAAGTCTACGGATTTGACGATCCCGACTACCGGGGAGAACTGCGGATCCAGCCGGACGATCTCCTGTCGATCGTCCGATTGGCGGCGCGCTTGGGCTGGCAGATGACCGCGCACACCACAGGCGGAGGCTCGACCGATATCCTGCTCGACGCCTACGAGGCGGTGCATCAAGAGATGCCGATCACTGACAGGCGATTCACCCTGACCCACGCCAACTTCCTCAGCGGCGAGGCCATCCAGCGCGCGGCGAAGCTAGGCGTCGTGGTCGACATGCAGCCGGCCTGGTACCACTACGACGGCCCGGCGCTATCGCAGATCCTGGGTCCGGAGCGCATGGCGAACTTGCAGCCGTACCGCGCAATTCTCGACGCCGGCGTGATCGTCGCGGGGGGCTCGGACCACATGATCAAGCTCGACCCACGCGAATCGCTCAACCCCTACGATCCGTTCCTAGGCATGTGGATGGCGGCAACCCGAATCGCCGCGGACGGCGAGGTGTACAACCCGGAGCAGCGGATATCGAGAGAGCAGGCCCTGCGCATGTGGACGTGGAACGCAGCCTACCTGTCGTTCGACGAAGACGTCAAGGGGTCCCTGGAACCCGGCAAGTACGCCGACTTCGCCGTTCTCGACCGCGACATCCTGACGTGCTCGGACGACGAATTGCGCGAGACACGGGTCCTGGAGACAGTGCTCGCTGGCGAGACGGTCTACAAATCAGAATAGGCCAGCGCTTGCCGGCAGCCAGCGGAATCAGTCGCCACTGGCAGCGGCCATTGGCAGCGACTCGGTCGCCTGGATCTGCAGCAGCACGTTGCGAGCGTCTTCCTCGGTGAAATCCGCTACCCGCGAAGAGACGTTCATCGAGCAGAAGCTCGGCCCGCACATCGAGCAGAAGCGAGCGGACTTGTAGCCTTCCTCGGGGAGCGTCTCGTCATGCATGCTGCGGGCTGTCTCGGGGTCCAATGCCAACTCGAACTGGCGGTTCCAGTCGAATTCGTAGCGCGCCTTCGAAAGGGCGTCGTCCCAAGCGCGCGCGCCAGGTCGGTGGCGGGCCACGTCGGCGGCGTGAGCCGCGATCTTGTAGGCGATCATCCCCTGCTTGACATCGTCCTTGTTGGGCAGCCCGAGGTGTTCCTTGGGCGTCACGTAGCAGAGCATGGACGCGCCGTGCCAGCCGATCATCGCAGCACCAATGGCCGAGGTGATGTGGTCGTACCCAGGGGCAATGTCGGTGACCAACGGGCCCAGCGTGTAGAAGGGAGCCTCGTGGCAGAGTTCTCTCTCCTTGTCCACCTGCAGCTTGATCTCGTCCATCGGGATATGCCCGGGGCCCTCGATCATCACTTGGACGTCGTACTCCCAGGCCTTCGCAGTGAGTTCGCCCAGCGTCTCGAGTTCCGCGAACTGGGCGTCGTCCGAAGCGTCCGCTATCGACCCCGGCCTTAGACCGTCTCCCAACGAGAAGCTGACATCGTATTTCTGGAAGATCTTGCAGATCTCCTCGAAGTTGTCATAGAGCAGGTTCTGGCGGTGGTGGCGGACCATCCATTCCGCGAGCAACGCACCGCCGCGGCTCACGATTCCGGTGATGCGTTTCACCGCCATCGGCACGTACTGGATCAGCACGCCGGCATGAATCGTCATGTAGTCCACGCCCTGCTCGGCTTGCTCCTCGATGACGTCGCGCATGATGGGCCAAGTCAGGTCCTCGATTCGCCCGCTGACGCGGTTCAGGGCCTCGTAGATCGGCACAGTGCCGATCGGAACGGGGGAATTGCGGATGATCTTCTCGCGAATCCGGGGGATGTCCCCGCCCGTGGACAGGTCCATCACTGTGTCAGCACCGTACTTCACCGAGTAGCGAAGCTTCTCCAGTTCCGCGTCGATATCCGAGGTCGTCGCTGAATTCCCGATGTTCGAGTTGACCTTGCAGCGCGAAGCCACGCCGATGCACATCGGCTCGAGGTTGGCATGCCGGACGTTCGCAGGAATGATCATCCTGCCGCGGGCGACCTCGTCGCGGATGGTTTCGGGCGGCAAGCTCTCGCGCTTGCCGACATAGTCCATCTCCTCGGTAACGATTCCTCTACGCGCGTAGTGCATCTGCGTGCGCACGGGATCTCCGAGGCGTTTGGCAATCCATTCCAATCTCATCGCGTCTCCAACCTTCTGACTCGGCTGCCAAGCAACCGTCATTATTATGTCATTGCGCTCGGGCCGACTCCAAACCGCCATCGCCGCACCCGCGGCCCGATTCGCCGAGGCGGTTATCGGCCGCCGGGCGGCGCGGTTGAACGAGGTGCCTGGAATCCGCGATGATATGGGGCTGCCTCCGCTTCTTGCAAGTTCGAATTCTTCATCATGACCGCTGCTTCGACGGAGCGTGCTCCGCAGCTCTCTTCTCCAGTTTTGTCCGCAGCGCCCTGGCCCCGACGGCCAGCATTTCGTTCACCGGCCTTTACCATCGCGCGAACCAACTGTTCAACGAGAGACTGTTCGACGGCGACATCAACGTGATCGTCGACTTCAAGTACTCTCCGTCCGATCAAGTGACTTGGTGGTTCGACCACCACCAGAGCGCGTTCCTCTCCCACGCAGACGAGCAGCACTTCCGGCAGGACTCTTCGGGCCGGAAGTTCTACGACCCGCGCTACAAGTCCTGCACGAAATTCATCGCCGACACCCTGTTGAAGGAATTCGGATTCGACTCCGGCCACCTCGAGAGGGTGATCCACTGGGCAGAGATTCTGGACGGGGCCAAGTACGAGAGCGCCCACGCAGCGATCTCGATGGCAGAACCAGCAATGAAACTGAACTTGATCGTCGAGGCCGCAGAGACCAATTTGACCGGAGAAATCATACCGCTGATTGAAGCCGAGCCATTCGAGGAGATCTTCGCCCGCCCCAAGTACAAAGCGGTTTTTCAGCAGCTGTACGACAACCACATGAGCACAATTGACGTGATTCGCGATCGAGCGGTCTATCGTGACGGGGTCGTGTTTTTCGATTTGGTCGACACCGAACTGAAAGGCTATAACAAGTTCGTTCCGTACTATCTCTTTCCCGAGAGCATGTACACGGTCTCGGTGCTGGACGGAGGCTTCCGCGCAAAGGTCTCTGTGGGGTCGAACCCCTGGGCGAAAACAGTGCCTTCCCACAACCTGGCCGAACTTTGCGAGCAGTACGGCGGAGGGGGTCATCCCAGGGTGGGCGCGATCAGTTTCGGCCCGCGCGAATTCGAGAGAGCCCGCTCGACAGCGGCGGAGATTGTCGGGATCCTGTCGCAGACCTGATCAGGGCGGCTCGCTAGCCGAAACCGACAACGGCGATTCCCGCCCGGTCAGCCTCGCGCAGCAACTCGTCTTTCTCGAGCAGCAACGTCCTGCCGGATGCAACCGCGACGGCGGTCGCATTCACTTCGCGCATCTTGCGAATGGTGCGTGGTCCGATGACCGGGACATCGAATCGCATGTCCTGCGCGGGCTTGGCGGCCTTGACCAACGTGAGCCTTCTCCTGTTCGCCAGTTCGCCGGCGCGCAGCAGCACAGCGTCGGTGCCCTCCATCGCCTCCACAGCCACGCAGGCTTGTTCGCAGATCACCACGCTCTGGCCAATGTCGTGGCCAGCCAGGGCCGCCGCGACTTCCCGGCCGTACTCAATGTCCTTGAATTCGGCCGGCGACGGTTTCCGGCGGCCGTTGGCGCCTTCGTGTGCCATGCTGCGAGACAGGAAGAACGTGGAGTCGAGGATCGAAATGCCCTCGTCCTCAAGGACGCGGGTTACCGCTCCGAGCAGTGAATCGGTGTTCTTTCGACGCAGGTTGTTGAGCACCTTGACAAGCCGCCAGTCAGGGCGAATTGCCGAATAGATCTGTTTGTGCTGGATCCGGCCAGCCATCACGGCTTGGCTGACGCCCGCCGCGCGAAACACTTCGATGACCTTGGAGAGCTGCCCCAGGGAAACCCAGTGGCACGAATCGGCCAGTTCCGCGATCTCCGGCGGCGCCTCTTCCTTGACCGCCACGACGGTCATTTCGTGCCCGGCTTCACGTGCCGCCCGCAGAGTGAGCAGCGGGAAGGAGCCTCCCCCTGCAATCAGTCCGTATCTCACTTCACGAATCCGCGCTCGGAGTTGACAATGAAGTCCCGCAACCGAGCCACCTCAGGGACGCCGCCCGCGTCCTGCAGGATCTTTTCCAGCGCCTGGTCCGTGTTGAGGCCCGACCTGACAAGAGTCCGGAATGCGACGTGCAAGGCCTGGATGTCCTTCTTCGCAAAACCACGGCGCTCAAGACCAATCTTGTTCACTCCGAAGGTCTTTGCGCCCCTCTCAGTGACAACCACAGAAAACGGCAGCACATCCTGGGTAATGACGCTGTAGCCCCCGATATAGCAATGCTCTCCGACCCGGCAGAACTGGTGAACGCCGCAGTGGGCGCCAACCACAGCATGGTCCTCCACCGTGACATGCCCCCCGAGGGTCGCCGAGTGGGACAGGATGCAATGAGAGCCAACGAGGCAATCGTGCGCAACGTGCGCGTAAGCCTGGAGCAGGTTGTCGTCCCCAATCGCCGTCAGGCTGCCGCCGCCCTCGGTGCCCCGGTGGATGGTGCAGAACTCACGTACCTGGTTGCGGTCGCCAATCCGGGTCCGGGCCCGCTCGCCATGGTACTTGAGGTCTTGGGGCGCGATGCCAACCGTCGAATACGGGAAGAAGACGTTGTCCTCGCCGATGGATGTGGGGCCTTCGGCAAACACATGGGCGAGCAAGCGGGTGCCGGCTCCGACTTCAACCTCCGGGCCGATCACGCAATAGGGCCCGATCTCGGCCTGCTCGTGGATACGCGCGGCTGGATCAACAATTGCGGCGGGATGAATCGCCATTACGCATCCGTGCCGGGCCGATCGGAGACACTGCACATGAGCACAGCCTGCGCGGCCAGCCGATCGCCCACAAAGGCACGACCTTGCATCTTGATCACACTGCCCCGACGGCGAATGATGTCGAGTTCGAGCCGCAGCTGGTCGCCGGGGGTGACCGGCATCCTGAACCGGCAATCGTCGATGGAAGCGAACAGGACCACCTTGTTCGCGCGATCCGGTATCGAGCGCAGTGCCAAAACGCCGCCGCACTGGGCCATGGCCTCCACGACCAGGACCCCCGGCATGATGGGATAGTCCGGAAAATGGCCCTGGAAAAAGGGCTCGTTTGACGTGACGTTCTTGATCCCGACCACACGCTCGTCCGAGATCTCTAGAATCCGGTCCACGAGCAGCATCGGGTAGCGATGAGGAAGGATGTCCCGAATCTGGTCGATTGTGAGCATCGGTGGGGAAGACGGACGGCGGGTACGCCGCTGATCAAGTTAGGCATTATTGCAGATTCGCCCATTTCGCGCCGGTCTCGTCGGACGGATCGACGCCATACTGGGAATCCCGTTCGGATGCCCGTTTCGCTGGAAGCGGGGGGTGGAGCGCATCTGTTCCAGAGGCCATGGCAGGCCTCTAGGGTTGCCTGCAGACTGGTCCGGGGGGAGTGCGGCTTAGGGCCGTGATTCCCGAAAGCGCGTCGCGCCCGAATCCATTCCCGCCGCTCACCGCGCTACCTCCGCTTGCACGAAACTCACAGCCGCCGAATACGCTTGTTCCAGCGCCGGGGAGCCCGCGCCCCCAAGCCCGTGCTCCGCTCCCTCGAAGGTCATCAATTCATGCCGGACACCGTGCTCGAGGAAACGCTCCTGCATTAGCACCGACTGCTCGTAGGGCACGTCTGTGTCGGCCGTACCGTGGACCAGCAGGGTCGGCGGGTAGTCTCGCGTCACGTTTTCGACTGGCATGTACGGCCCGAATCGCTCCGCTTCCTCGTGCGGATCCCAGCCCGAGACCTCCCGCGGCCAAATTCCATGCTGCCGGCAATGCTGGTAGAAGGCTCCTCCGTTGCCTAAGCGGTCCGCGGCGTTCGAGATTGGCGGCCCGGTGACTTCCTCCTGGGCCTCCTCGCGCGTCATGACGACCCGGTGGTGGCGCTCGTGCGGGCTCGGCGTGGAGTACCACGGCCCGATCAAGTCGCCATAGCCCCAGAAGGATACCAGCGCGGCCGGCCGCGGGCGAACTCGATGTCCCGTGGCAAGCGTTAGATAGCCTCCCGCCGAGGAGCCTAGGACCACGACCCGGTCGCGATCGGCGCGAAAGAGGGCAGGACCTTGGTTGCGGATCCAATCGAAGGCGTCCTCGACGTCCTCGAGAATCGCAGGCAGTTTGGTTTCCGGGGCGAGCCGATAGTCGATGGAAACGACCGCGAAGCCTGCCTGAACGAGCTGGTTCCTCAACTGCGGAGGGACGCTCTCGCGTCGACCCATGATGAGCGCGCCGCCGTGGATCCAGACGGCCACGGGACGTACCGGACCGTCCGCGCCGTTGTACACGTCGGCGCGGATCTCGAGGCCGGCAACTCGCTTGTAGACGTACGTCCTCGCAGCGGCATCCTCGGGAAGTCGGCTGCATGCCGGAACCGCGCAGAGGATGGCGATTCCAAGGAGGAGTTCGAGGCGACGGACGCCTGCTTGGCGGTGAGTGTTCGGACCGCACTGCACGGCATTGCGATTCTACGACAGGAGCCGGCCCGGAACAGCCATGCCCGTGCGGCGCTTCATGCAATCGAACACGCGCAACCAAGCGACGGGCGTTGGCGCCAGCAGTTGCGGGACCTGCCTGGATCCCCGCGGAAGAATCCACGTCCGGAGGGGTCCCGGCCGGTTTGCTCGCGCAAGCGGAGTGACCGTTTCCGGGGCGACAGGCCGTGTCGCGCCACGCTAGTCCGAATCGCCAGCCCGCCTACGGGCCAGCTCTTGCATTCGTTTCCAAGTGTGCAAGGCCAAAGCGGTAGAACCTGATTTCCCCGTACTTGGCGCCCGACTCGTTCGCGGTTTCTACCGCGAGGCCGATCGTGCCGTTGGCAAGGCGCTGGATCACCGAGTAGGCCGGAACCCTTGGTTGAACGTGACGGGATTAATGAATGTCTGTCCTTCGTCGTAGCTCGTCCAGACTGTGATGTTGTTGCGGTTCAGGCCGCTTTCTCCGCGCGGTCCTGAGAACAGTATTCGGTCGCGGTCGTCCCCCGCTCGCGCAGCCGAGTAGCGGACCATTGAACCGTCTACCGGTGTGATCGGGATGTTGTCTGGCCGATCCGGTCCCCAAGTGAGCGCGCCATCGGTGCTGATATGGCGGCGGCGAACGTCGCCGCTGTTCTGGCGGGCGTCGAGCAGTACCGTGCCGTCGGCCAACTCGACGACCTCGTCCTCGTTGGCGTCCGGGCCTGCGGTAACGCTGCCGACCTGCCAGCTCTCGCCGTGGTCGTCTGAGTAGTAGACGAACGGCCTCACCGTGGACGGCCCGTCCGGCGTCATCGAGCCGGCACGTTTGGCGGGAATGACGAGGCGTCCGCCATCTGGATCCTGCCAGCGCAGTTGGATACCGCTCCCCGGCCCCGGCTCCGCCTGCCGCCAATACAGGCCGTCCCCGGTCTCGTCGGGCTCGTCTGGATACACAACCTGCTTGCGATCCGACCACGTCTTGCCGTGATCCGCGCTCGAGCGAACCCAAACCACCTGGTTTCCGTCGCCGGAGTCCGGGTCCTGCCCGTGTGCCACGGTTATCGGCGCTACGTCGGGCCACTGGCCATAGAACAGGAATACGACGCCGGTGGTTGCATCAAGGACCGGTGTCGGATCAGCGAAATCGAGCAGGCCGCCGTTCGGGCGAAATCCAGTTTCGATGACGACCAGCGGCTCCCAGGTACTGCCCTGGTCGACGCTCCGCCGCATGACCAAGTCGATCGGGGCGTTCTCATCGCGACGCGGGTCGCTGCCGTCGCCTCGACGGCCCTCGGCAAACAGCAGGACGGAACCGTCCTGCGCGACGATCATTCCCGGGATGCGAAACGTATGGTAGCGGTCCCGCTCCGTGACGTAGTCGCCCTTGGCCGAGACGAAAGGTCGAGAGACCGATTGGATCTCTTCGGATGGATTCAAACACGCAGCCGCGCTCGCCAGCACAGCCAAGACGATGCCGTGATGGAGGCATCTCTTTGCCCGCGATATGCAACCCGGCCGGCGGCCCGATAGCGGTGCCGGAAGCACTCCATGACCCTGCCGTCCGCCTTTTTCGCTCCTAGTCATGAAATCGCTCGCCCGGTGGGACTAGATCCTTGCGCACAGCTTACAGTACGGCCCCGCCCGGCTCTCATCGACCATTCAGTCTTCGGCAGCGAGCAATGGTCACCTTCAGGTCGGCACCTCCCGCCAGTATTGAACCGACTGCGCCTGCTTGCACCCCAGGCGCATATCCAAGTTCCCTATACTTGCAATCGCCATGTCTAGAACGCTCCTGTTAGTCTCGATCCTCCTCTGCGTGCCCGCGTACGGTCAGCTCAGCTCGATTGAATCCGTCGGAACCGAACTGCGGTCGGACGACCTCCCGGATATCGCGGCAGCAGCGGACGGCACCCTGTGGCTGGTTTGGATGTCCCATTCCGACCGGCGGGATGAAATCAGCTTGCGCCAATACCAGGATGGGAAATGGGGCAACCTTCTCTTGGTTCCCGGCGGAAGCGGGGACGTCTGGCTGCCGCAGGTCGCAGTGGATGCCAGAAACCGCCCATGGGTGGTCTGGTCCGCTCGGCGCAACGATAACTGGGATCTCTATGCTCGCGCCTACGATCCTGCAGCCGAATCCTGGGAAGACCTGATTCGTCTCACAGACCATCCCCTGCCCGACATCAATCCCAACCTGGCCTCCCGTGAGGGCCGCATCGCCGTGGTCTGGCAGGGCTTCCGCGGCCGGGAATCCGACATCTTCCTACGCACCTTCGGCGACGGGGAGTGGTCCGAGGAAATCGCTGTCAGCGGGCGACCGGGCAACGACTGGCACCCGGCCGTGGCGCTCGATTCGAGCGGGACGGCCTGGGTGGCCTACGACAGCTACCGCAATGGCAACTACGACGTGTATCTGGTCGCAATGCAGGACGGCGAGACCGTCACCGAAGAGATGGCGGTCGCCCAGACGCCGCTATTCGAGGCCCGCGCGTCGGTTGCCATCGACCCTGGCGACCGCGTCTGGGTCGCGTGGGAAAGCGGCGGTGCGAATTGGGGCAAGGACAACGGGTACAACTATCGTTACAGCCTGCCCGATTCGAAGACAGGGCTTCCTTGCGGCACTTGCTTCGGACCGGGTGTGATGCTCGGCGCGGAGCGCGAAGTGCGAGTGCGCGTGCTTGCTGCCGGCCAGCTGCAAGCGCCCGCCCAGCCGCTGCAGTCCGCCTTCCAGGCCGATGCGGGGAACTTCACCTACCAGCCGCAGGTCTTCCTCGACAGCAACGGCAATCCCTGGGTGGCGGCCAAGTGCCTGCTCGGAACGGACACGAGACGTCGGAGGGGATGGGAGTACCGCCTCACGCGCTATGACGGCCAGTCGTGGATCGCAGCGCAAGCGGTCCCGAACAGCAAGGGCCGCTCGAGCACTTGGATCAACGCCGCTACCGGGAGCGACGGCAGCCTGTGGCTCGCCTGGCCCACCGACAACCGTCGAGACAACGCACCGACCCGACCGATCCGGTTCGAGGTTTACGTCGGCAAGGCGGATAGCGCCCCAAGACCGGGCCGCGTCTCCCTGACCGCTCCCCCGGTACCTTCTGTCGAGGCGGAGCCCGGCCACGCCGACGAAGCAGGAGATCTTGCCGCAATCCGCGGCTACCGGGCTCCGATTCATGGCCGCGAGGCGCGCATCGTCCGTGGCGACCTTCACCGGCACACGGAGCTGAGCTGGGACGCCGGCGGGACCATCGACGGTTCGCTGCCGGACTTCTACCGCTACATGATCGACGCAGCTGCGATGGACTTCGGTGCCTCGACGGACCATCAGGGAGGGGTTCACGACTACTGGTGGTGGTACTCGCAGAAGATGACCGACATGCATCACCTGCCCGGCAACTACGTGAGCCTTTTCGGTTTCGAGCGCAGCGTCAACTACCCCATGGGACACCACAATGTGTTCTACGCGGATCGGTCCGGAGAGGTAGTGCCGTTCTTCCTGGAACGCTGGGTCCCGGGCTACCTGCTCGAAGACCAGGCTGTCCGAGGCGACCAGCCCGGCGTGGTTCCGCCCCAGGAGCGCGATGAGGATCGCAATATCGTTGACTCCAGCGTGACGGAGAACGACACGCTGCTGCTGTTCGAGCAGGTCCGACGTATGGGCGGCGTGGCCATCCCACACACCTCGGGAACAAACATGGGCACCGACTGGCGCTTTCACGACCCTGCGGCCGCGCCGGTCGTCGAGATCTTTCAGGGCGACCGCACTAACTACGAGCACGAAGGCGCTCCGTTGTCGGCCCGGAGCCCCGCGTCACAGGACGCGCCAGGCGGGTACCGGCCGGCCGGCTTCGTGAACAACGCTCTGGCCAAGGGCTATACCCTCGGGACAATCGCCAGCTCCGACCACTTTTCCACGCACTACTCGTACGCCATGGTTTACACCAGCGCCTTCACGCGCGAAGGCATTCTCGACGCCATTCGCCGCCGTCACACCTACGGGGCCACAGACAACATCATCCTCGACGTACGCATGGGTGACCACTTCATGGGTGACCGCTTCCGGGTCTCCGAGGCGACTCCAATCCGGGTTCGCGTGCGCGGCACAGCCGAACTAGACAAGATCCACATCATCCGCGACGGAAGCGTCGTTCACACGCACCGGCCCGGCGAGCCGGAGACGGATTTTCAATTCACCGATACCGACTCGGGCGAAGGCGGAAGCTCCCATTACTACTACGTACGCGTTGAACAGGCCGACGGCCAGGTGGCTTGGGGCAGCCCGATGTGGGTTGACTACTGAGCCGCCCTGCCCAGAGCGGATGCTTCTCCGGGGCCGGCCTCTCCGATAAACTCGTGTCGGGACGAGGCACCTCAATTGCGACCAGTCACACTTGCAGCGGCGGCACTCGGGGCAGCAGCCCTTCTCGCCGCAACCGAAACCAAGCCCAATATCGTGCTGATCGTCACGGACGACCAAGGCTGGTGGGACGTGAGCAGCCATGGGAACGAGGACATCGAGACCCCGAATCTGGACCGGCTCGCATCCGAAGGTGTCGAACTGACGCGCTTCTACGTGCAGCCCGTGTGCGCTCCCACCCGGGCCGGTCTCATGACCGGCCGCCACTACCTGCGTACCGGCGTCTACAACACCCGCTTCGGCGGGGACACGCTCGGTCCGGTCGAGCATACGCTGGGGGAGGCCCTGCGGCACGCCGGGTACCGGACGGGCATCTTCGGGAAGTGGCACCTGGGAGAGTACCGCCGCTTCCACCCCGGCCAGAGGGGCTTCGACGAAGCGGTCTTCTTCTCGGCAGGCCACACGGAGCGTTACTGGGAACCAGACGCGCTACTGAGGAACGGCCGGCCGGTCAGCGTGCGTGGACACATCACCGACGTCCTGACTGACGCAGCTTCGACGTTCGTCCGTTCGGTCCAGGAACGGCCCTTCTTCCTGTACATGGCGTACAACGTGCCGCACACGCCTCTGATCGTTTCCGACGCGCTGCAGGAGAAGTACCAGGCGAAGGGCGTGGGCAGCAACGATGCGCGCATCTACGGACTGGTGGAGCAGTGCGATGCGGCGATCGGGCGTCTCCTCGAGGTCATCGACTCGGCAGGCCTCAGGGAAGACACTATCGTTCTCTTTATGAGCGACAACGGCGGCGTCAGCCGTCACTACCGCGCGGGCTTGCGGGGCGGCAAGGGCTCGGTCTACGAAGGCGGCGTGCTCTCTCCGTTCTTCGCCAGGTGGCCGGGCCGATTCGAGGCCGGGCGCAAGACGGATGCCAGGGGGTCTCACCTCGACCTGTTCCCGACGCTGCTCGAGATCGCGGGCGGGGAGCCGAGGTCGGACGCCACGCTTGACGGAAGGAGCCTGCTGCCGTTGCTCGCCGGCGAGACGGACGAGAGCCCGCACGACCGGCTCTTCCACATCTGGGACCGGCATGCGCCGAGCATGGAATCGCGCTGGGCCATCGCCGGCCCCAGGTACAAGCTTGTCGGGGACCAGCTATACGACCTCCAGTCGGACCCCGGCGAGCAGCGCGACATTGCCAGCCAGGAACCGGAAATCGTCACTTCGCTACGACGGGAATTCACGGAATGGTTGGCCGATGTCACCGTCGGAAAGACCTTCGAGCCCGTTCCCATTCCGGTGGGCGACAGCCTGGAGGATCCAGTCGACCTGCTGCCGAGCTGGGCTCGCCACAAGGGGCAGCACGCGAGCGTCGTCATGCCGCGCCACCGCGGTCCAGTGCCGCCGGCGTCCTTGGGCGACCAGCCGGTAGAGGAATCTACCGTCTACACCTTCGGCGCGTACTACTGGGACACGATCGAGGGGTGGAACGAGCCGGGCGAGTCCGTAGCCTGGAAGATCGACGTCGCGGAGGCCGGAGAGTACGACGTCACCTTGGTATACGGCTGCGACTTGGACGATGCCGGGGGGCAATTCATGGTCAGCGCGGGCGGGAGCGAGCTGCTGGGGACGGTACGCTCCACTCCGGGCCGCACGTTCTTCGAGCCTCATCGCGTCGGCACGCTGCGGCTCCCCGAGGGCGCCACGGAGCTAAGGGTGCGCGTCGTCGCCTCAGCGGGCCGGGACTTGATGGCGCTCAATCGCGTTCGAATCGGAACGAAGCGACCGGATTCTACCGAAGGCTCCGGCATCTGAGCTGCGCTGGGGCGGCAAGCCGCTCCAGCTGGAACGACCGCCCGGGAACCGCTACCCCGTCAGAGATCTCGGAGCTTGTCCTGGTAGTGCCTCCGGGCCCGGTCGATCATGTTCCGGGCGGCTTCGCGGTTGTCTTGCGAACCGAAATTGTCCCGCTCCACGAGATAGCCCCAGAGCCGGTCGACCCACCGGACTGCGAGTTCCAGATCCTCGCGCACCAGAACCGGCTTCGAGCCAGCCGTCACGTACACCGCGCTGGAATGCGCGAGGGCGCGAGTCGTGAGTCCCGGCGCGCCGGGACCGTAAACGCGTGCGGCGAACCAGCTTGAATCGCTGACCTGAACCTCCTTCTCGAGACGATACCGGTCGGCGCCGTCGGCATCGGCGCTCTCCACGACCAGGCCGTTGTGGATGAACTCCACTCGCTCGATAGGGGTGCGCGACATTACGTCCGCTCGCAAGGTCGCCCGATAGGTTGACCCCGGCGCGAACCTGATCTCCTCGCCAACGCCGCTGCCGTTGACCTCGAAGGTCAGCAGCGGGCCGGTTGTGGCGAACGAGCGCCCTTCCCTGTAGCGGTCGATCCAGCGCTCCCAGCTCATCGCCCCGCCGACATGGACATACTGACGGCTGCCGCCCGGGATGCGATTGATCCCCCGCCAGTTCGTGAACGCGTCGGTGCCAGCGCCCGCCGCGACCCGGAACCCGCAGTTGAGCAGCGTGTACCAGAGCTGGTAGGCGGCGTCGGCATAGGGGAGGACATCGAGCGTGTCGAGAGCGCCTAGCGCGGCGGTCACGACACTCTCCTTCGCGCCGAGGTTCGTGTCGAACACATCGCGGGTGGCCCCGCTGATCGGGTGCATGTACGTCACCAGCCCGCCTTGCTCACGAGCTTCGATCGCGGCCATCGTGTTCAGCGGGAAGTCGTGCGGCGAGTCGCTGCCGATGACGCTCGTGTAGGAGGGCGGGACAAGCCGCTTGATGTTGAGGAAGCCCATGTGCCCGAGCGGGTCGCTGTTGCGGTACTCCTGGCCCCAGTACAGGAAATGCCGCTCCGTGGACAGCGGGCTCACCCCTCCGGTGAAGAACTCCTTATCGTGAACAAACGCGCCCTGGGCGTTTGCCACGATCATGTTCGCCGCATTGAGGTCCATCGCCTTGAGCCACGCGAGCGACTGGGCAGGCCGCTGGTAGTAGCTGCCCAGGTAGTTGGCATGAAAGTGATTCTCTCCGGAGTACCAGCCTCGCTGGTTCCAGTTCGTCCACCGCTCCAGCTGGAGAGAAATCTCCGTCGTCTCTCCGGAGCGCACATCAACCGTCGCGCTTGCCAGCCTGTATTCATATCCCTTGACAGCGGTGAGCTTCGACCGTCCCGCCGGTACCTCGAACTCGGCGTCGCCGAGCGTTACGAAGAACGCGTCGCGGCGCGCCACGCCTCCTGGGGCGGCAGGCTGGGCTACCCCGAGCGGGAAATAGAAGATCGGCTCGCCCCGGGGGGCGTACCCCTTGCCATCGGACGCCTCGACGTAGAGCCTGGCCGCTGTCGGCTTGCCGAACTCGTCGAGCACCTTGACCCGCACGCGTCCCGACGGACTGCGGAACTTCAGGTTGTCAATGACCACGTGCCGGGCATCGCCGCCCTCAATCGGCAAGGTGAAGAGGTCGATGTTGCCGAGCTGGTTCGAGGCGAATGCGATCCGCGATCCGTCCGGAGAGACATCGGGACCGAGTTCATGGCGCGGCGTGGTCGTCAGCGCTACCGGCTCGCCGCCGTTCTTCGGCACGCGATAGAGCTCGAAATTGCCGCGACCGTTGATCACGTCCGCGGAAAAGACGGCGCCGCCATCGGGAAGGGCGCTGATGCCGTCGAGGACCACGATGTGCTCGGGCAGATACCGGGTGAGCGGCAGCTGGACAGTGAATCCTTCCCGGCGTGCAGGCAGGGACCAGGCTTGCGGCGCTCCGATCCGCTGCCCCGTGAACACGATCTCGTCCGGACCGCTCGAAACCTCGGCCCACGAGCCTGCAGGCCCGCGCTGGGGTCTTGTATGCAGGGGGGTGGACTTGCCCGAACTTGGGTCCACCTCGAAAACGAGCGCCCCGGCGTTCGGAACCAGCAGCGGGCAGTACAGCAAGTTCCCGGCGGACGACCAGTCCGGAGTGCCGCTCGCCGGGTACGGAAGCCGGAGGACGCGCTCAGCGCCCGTTGCAACATCCGCGATCGCAAGGGATCCGCGGATCTTCGCGAAGCGCCCCCGAGGATTCTGGCCTTTCACGAACGCAATCGATTCGCCATCCGCGGACCACGCGGGATGATCGTGAAACCCGTCGGAGGATGTAATTTGAGTCGCCGTTCCGCCCTCAGCTGGAACGGTCCAGATGCTACCGAATAGCGAGAACGCGAGCCGCTCGCCGTCAGGAGACCAAGCAGGGTCCGTAGCTCCCCATGCCAGCGACTCCCCCACGGCAACAGTTCCGGCCGGCGGAGGACCCAGTTCGACCGCGACCCACGCAAGCGCGACGAGCAGTGAAAGCGTCAGCAGGCGGACTCTGCGGAGCATACGGGAATTATAGTCTCGTAGGTGATTTATTGAGTATCCCGTCAGCCCCTACTGTGTCACCGCTTCCAAGTGTCGACCCTCATGCCGCACGGCCGAGCGCTAGCCTCGGTTCCGTTTCGGTCTCGAGAGCCTGCTTCCGCTTTTCCAGTGTGACCAGCAAGATCCCTAGGGCCACCCCGGCAACACCGACCACCAACTCCGTCGGTGGGCTCTCGCGGTAGATCAACGCGCTGAACAGGACGCCAAAGATCGGTGTCGGGAACACAAACACTGACAGCAGTCCGGGGGAGTTGGTCTTCAGCAAGCGCACCCAGAGAATGAACGCAACACCCACCACTCCAAACGAACAGTACAGCCATGAGATCAGCGGCCCGAGCGTGAGCGGCCCCACCATCATCGGTTCCGCAATCACGGCACAAACAAGAAACACCGGAAGCGAGAATCCGACCTGCCAGAACACGGTCTTGGTGGAATCGATGGACTGGATCAGCCGCTGCGTGTAGACCATCCGCCCGCCGATCACGGCTGCCGTGACGACGGCCAGGATATTCCCTGCGACGGGCCGGGGGGCCAGTGCCTGGTCAGGGTCTCCCAGCAATGCTACAGCTACGCCGCCAAAGGCGATTGCCAGTCCGAGAATACGCTGGCGAGAGAGTTTGTCGCCCGGCACGAAGTAGTGGGCAATGACGTTGATGAAGACCGGCGCTGCGTTCAGGAGAACCGAGGCGAAAGCCGCTGAAGTCCAATTGATGCTGATGTTCAACATCATGATTTGAACGGCGAAGAAGACGCCCAGCAGCACCAAAGGCTTGGTTTCGCTTGGTTCCGGCTTGAGGCGGACTCCGCCGGCGCGCGCCCAGAGCCACAGCACGGGGAGGCCGAGCGAGAGACGCCAGAAGGCGTTCCAAATCGGCGGGAACGTGTCCAGAGCAACCTTGATGCCGACGATGTTGAGCCCCCACATCGCCGACAAGAGGAGAGCGGTTGCGACGGCAAGCCCACTCAGCTTCTGCGGCAGCAAGTGGCTCATGAACCAACCTCCCGGCGCTTCGAGCGGGTGACAACAGCTATGCCGGCGGCAACTGCCGCGGCGCCGATGAACAAGCGCCCAGTGATTTGCTCGCCGAAGAAAGCCGCCGACAGGAAGATCCCGAAGACCGGGACGCTGAAGCTGTACACCGCTAGGTTGCCCGCGCTGTGATGCTGCAGCAGCGTCGTCCAAGCCACGAAGCAGAACCCCGCAACAACAATCGCCTGGTACAGGATCGCAAGGACCGGCTCAGCGGTCACGGGCTGGAGCAAGGGCGGCTCGATGAGACGAGCCAGGCCGAAGAAGAAGGGAACGGAGAAGACCATTTGCCAGATCACGGGGCGCAGGGGATCCATGCTCCGAACCACGTGCTGGGTATAGACGATGCGAATCGCGAGCAGCAGCGAGGACAGAAGCATCAGGCTGTTGCCAAGCAACGGATTGGGCGCCAGCCGCGCGTCAGGATGGCCGAGCATGACGTAGGAGATCCCGCAGAAGGCGATTCCCAGTCCAGCAAGCCTGCCCAGCGTCAGGCGGTCGTCCTTCATGAAGAAGTGGCTGATCAAGTTGATCATCACCGGATTGGTGTTCAGCAGGATCACAGCGTATGCGGGCGACGTGTAGTACACGGAGAGGTTGAATACGGCAATCTGCGCGGTGAAGGCGGCCGCCAGTATCAGCAACTGCCGCAGCCTGCCTCTCTCGAACAGAACCGGCTGGCCCCTAGCCAACGCCCAGGCCGTGACGCAAACCGCCCCTATAGACATCCTCCAGAACGCGCTCCAGATCGGCGGGATCGTCTCCAGCCCGAACTTGATCGAGATGATGTTCCCGCTCCAGAAGAAGCTGACGACCAGAGCGGCAAGCCCGATCTTCCAGGTAACCGGGCGGGTCTCGGAACTGTATCCCGAGGGCCCGCTCACACGGCAGTCCCTAGGCAGTCCCGCAGTATTTCCGCCACATGGCGCGCGCGACGGTCAGTGAAGTGGTCTATCTGCTGGCGGCACGAGACGCCGCTGACCGCGATCTGGGTTTCTGGATCAGCCGCTTCGACAGCCGGGAACAAGCGCTCCGCCCCGATCTTGCGCGAGATCTCGTAATGGCCCTTCTCGAAGCCGAACGAGCCCGCCATTCCGCAGCAGCCCGAATTGATCTCCTGCACCGACAGGCCAGGCACGAGCCGCAGGGCATCCAAGCTCGGCTGCGAACCGATCTGAGCCTTTTGGTGGCAGTGGCCGTGAAACAGCACGGTACGCTCCCCGGCCGTCCATTCAATATCCAAGCGGTCCTGCCGAACCAGGAACTCGTCCAGCATCCAAGCGTTTTCCGCAACAGTCCTGGCGGCCTCGCCAGGCACTAGGTCCTTGTACTCGTCGCGCAACGTGAGCAGGCAGCTTGGCTCGCACCCCACGATCGGCGTGCCGGCCGCGACGTGCTTGCCGAACTCCCGGAGATTGTGCTGGGCCACGGAGCGGGCCTCGTCGAGCAGTCCTTTCGAGAGCATCGGCCGACCGCAGCAACGCTTGTCTGCCAGTCGAACTTCGAAACCCGCCGCTTCGAGGATCTCGACCGCAGCCTTGCCGACTTGCGGGTAGTTGTAGTTCAGGAAGCAGTCATCCAGCAAGACCACCGAACCGCGCTGCCCGGCACGCGCGCCCGGCACGCGCCCGTCAAACCACTTGCGGAACGTCTCGCGCGCGAAGAGCGGCAATGAACGACGGCGGTCCACATGCAGCAACTGTTCGTTGAGCCACTTGACCGGCCCCAGAGCGCCGGCCCAGTTGGCAAACCCCGCGACCTTGCTGCCCCAGCGGTAGAAGGTCTCGACCCGGCCCAAGACCTTGGCGGCGAGCGGAGTTCCATGCCGGTCGTAGTAGTGCGACAGCCACTCGGACTTGATCTTGGCCATGTCCACATTCGACGGGCACTCCGTCTTGCATGCCTTGCAGGCGAGGCAAAGGTCCAGCACCTCGTGCATGCGGTGCGAGGTGAATTCGTCTGGCGGCAGCGCGCCGGACAGCGCCGCCCGGAGGGCATTCGCCCGGCCGCGGGTGGAGTGCTCCTCGTCCAGTGTCGCGTGGTACGAAGGGCACATGGTCCCGGCCATGCGCTTGCGGCACACGCCGGCACCGTTGCACATCTCGATCGAGCGGGCGAAGCCGCCCTCCTCTGCGAAGTCCAGCTTCGTCTGGATCGGCAGGGTGCGGTAGCTCGCCCCCCAGCGCAAGTCCTCCGTGATTGCCGGCGCATTGACGACCTTGCCGGGGTTCAGGATGTTCTGCGGGTCGAAAGCGTTCTTCAACTCAAGGAAGCCCTTGTAGACTTCCTCTCCGAACAGCCACTGGTTGTAGCGGCTCCGCGCGATGCCGTCACCGTGCTCGCCCGACATCGAACCGCCGTGGTTCATCACGATCCCGAACACCTCGTCCGCGATGGCTGCCATCTTGCGGACTTCGGAGGGCTCCTTCAGGTTGACCATCGGCCGGACGTGGAGGCACCCGACGGAGGCGTGCCCGTAGTAGCCCCCATGCGCGTCATGCTTGTCGAGGATGTCGCGGAAGTCCTTGAGAAACCGGCCCATCTTCTCGATGGGGACCGCGGGGTCCTCCACGAATGCGATGGGCTTGTGATCGCCCTTCACCGACATCAGGATGCCCAAGGCCTCTTTGCGCACGCCCCATATCTCCGCCTGCTTGGCTGGATCCGTGACCGTCAGGTAGCCGTAACCAGTGCAGGAGGAGTCGAGCTTTCGGGTCAGCCGCTCCAGCTTCGAGGCCACCTCGGCGTGATTCTCCCCGTAATACTCGACGACCATCACCGCTTGGGCGCTGTCCTCGACCCAGTCGAGCTTCTTCGCGAACGAAGGGTTCGCCCTCGCGTTGTTGAGAATGGTCTCGTCGATCAGCTCGGCAGCGGAAGGTCCGGTGGACACGATCTGCTCCGCTGCATCGACAGCATCGAACACAGACCGGAAATGAACGATGAGAATGCCCTTGGCTGCTGGCGAGCGGACGATCCGTAGCTTGGCCTCCGTCACGACCGCCAGGGTGCCTTCACAGCCCACAACGACCCGGCTCAGGTTCAACGGGCCCGGCGCACTCGAGTAGCCCGCGCCGAAACGGTCGCCGTTGACCACCAGCTCGTCCAGGTTGTAGCCGCTCACGCGGCGCAAGATCTTGGGGAACTTCTCGAGGATGGCCTCGCGATAGTCCGCTCCGATCCGCGGAAGCTCCCGGTACAGCGAGGACACAAAGCCGCTACCCGCCCCCAGCGTCTCCAGCTCGCCGTTGCCGACCGGCCGCAGCCAGCCTTCAGAGCCGTCCGCGAACACGCAGCGCAATTCGAGAACGTGATCGATCGTCTTGCCGTAGACGATCGAGTGGGAGCCGGCGGAGTTGTTGCCGATCATGCCCCCGACGGTTCCGCGACTGGCGGACGAGGTGTTCGGCCCGAACTGGTAGCCGAGCGGGCGCAAGTGCCGGCCCAGCTGGTCCTGCACGACACCCGGCTGGACGCGAACCCATTCTTCCTCGAGGTTCGTCTCGAGAATGCCGTTCATGTACTTCGCGAAATCGACATGAACGGCATGACCGACGGTTTGCCCCGACAGGCTCGTTGCGCCGCCTCGCGGAAGCACTGGAACCTGATGCCGGCAGCAGACCTGCAGCAGCGACCGGACATCCCCGTGGTGCCGGGGGATAACGGCTCCGATCGGCTCGATCTGCCATACCGAGGCATCGGTGGAATAAAGGACTCTGGAATAGGTGTCAAAGCGGACTTCGCCCTCGATCTCCTTTTCGATCCGGCGGGCGAGGTCAGCGGGGTAGCGAGACATGAATCAAGACAGAAACTGGCCGAGCGCGGTCATGGCGCCCAGATTCCCGCATGCCGTGGTCTCAGGGGAGTGCTCGCCGGATTCGGCGGCTCAGGCGGGACAGTCCGATTTCTATATTTTCGTCTTTCACGTTGGAAAAAGAAAGTCGCAGCGTGTTGGAACCCCCAGGTTCGGTGAAGAACGGCGCTCCCGGAATGAAGGCTACCTTGTCCTGCACGAGGCTCGCCCGGAACAACTCTAGGGCGTCGACGCCCTCCGGCAGGCTCAGCCATTGGAACAGGCCGCCGCACGCCGCGCGCCAGCGGGCGAACTCGCGGAAATGCAGGTCGAGCGAGCGCTGCATCAAACGGGCTTTCGCCGTGTAGAAATTGCGCACCAGTTCCCCTTGCTCCTGCATCCAGCCCCGTTCCAGGAACTCCAGGATGATTCGCTGGCTCACGGTGGAGGTGCATAGGTCACCGGTCTCCTTGCAATACTCGATTCGGCGTACGATCTCCTCGGGCCCGTGAATCCAGGCCACGCGCAGCCCGGGGGCGAGGATCTTGGAGAACGTCGACATGTAGATCACGTGCCCGGTCTCGTCGCGGGCCTTGACCGGGCGCAGCGACTGCGGATCGATGCCGTCGAAATAAAGCTCGCCGTAAGCGTCGTCCTCGAAGATCAGCAATCCCTCGCGCTGCGCGAATTCGTACAGGCCCTGCCGGCGCTCCTGGGACCAGACCGCGCCCGACGGGTTTTGAAAGTTCGGGATCACGTAGATCAACTTGCACGGTCGCCCTTCCGCCCGCAGCGCGGCTACGCGCGAAGCCAGGTGGTCGAGATCCATGCCCTCGCGATCGCAGGCGACGGCGCATAAGCGGGCCCGGAAGTTCTCGAAGGCGGCGGTCGCGCCGATGTAGCTCGGCGTCTCCACGAACACCGCGTCACCGGGGTCCAGCAAGACGCGGGCAACGAAGTCGAGCCCCTGCTGGGATCCGCTGGTAAGCAACGATTCCGTCGATGAAACCGAGATCCCCTTGGCCTTGCGGTCGCGTTCCGCCACCGCCTTGATCAAGCGCGGGTTGCCCTTGGTCACGGAGTACTGGAACACCTGCCCGGCCTCGCGGTCGATCAGGTGCTCGAGGATCTCGCGGAACTTGGCATGCGGGAACGTCTGCGCGTTCGGCGAGCCGGCAGCGAACGAGATGATATCCGGCTGGTTGACCAAGCCCGTCAATTGGCGAATCAGGGATGAGCGCATGACGCGCGCATCCCCGGACAGCAGCGCCTCGAAATCCATGCCCGCAGGGTACCAGAGGGCTCCACGCGCCGAGCGCCTGTCAGCTCCGCGGATGATGTGCGTCGTAGATCGCGCGCATCCGCGATCGCAGTACGTGCGTGTAGATCTGAGTCGTCGAGATGTCGGCGTGACCGAGCATCAGCTGCAAGCTCCGCAGATCCGCTCCGCGCTCGAGCAGGTGCGTCGCGAAACTGTGGCGCAGCACGTGCGGCGTGATCGGCTTGCCGATCGCCGTCATGAGGCCGTACCGGCCCAGCAGCTTCCAGAATCCCTGGCGCGTCATCGCCGAGCCGCGCGCCGTGACAAAGAGATATTTCGAATCCCGCTGTTTCAGGATCGCGCGCCGGAAACCGGTTGTGTAGGCTTCGATAGCCTCTAGGGCCGTCCGTCCAACCGGCACCAAGCGAGTCTTCTGGCCCTTCCCTACCGTGCGCACGATGCCCATTTCGATATCCAGCTCGGACAGCTGGACCGAGACAAGCTCGGAGACCCGCAGGCCGGTCGCGTACAGCAGCTGCAGCATCGCCAAATCACGGCTGCCCAACGGTGTCTGGGGATCGGGAGCATCGAGAAGCTGGTCGACTTCGTACAGCGTCAAGTACTTGGGCAGGGTCTTCGCCTGCGCTGGAGCGCGCAAGTCGGCGGTCGGATCCTCCGTGAGACGATCCTGGTTCTGAAGGTAGCGGTACAGGCCCCGCACGCTGCTCAGGTAGCGGGCCACAGAACGGGCGCCCAATCCCTCCTGAAACAGGGAATCGAGAAACGCGGACAGGTCGGAACTGCCGGCATTCGCCAGGTCCAGTTTGCGCCCGGCCAGGAACGCCGCCAGCCGGGTCAAATCGCGGCGGTACGCCGCGAGGGTGTTCGCGGAGAGGCCTTTCTCGACGCTCGAATGCGCAAGGAATTCCTGCAACGATGGATCCATGCGTTGCACAAATCCATCATAATAAACGAGTTGTAAGCGCTTTCCTTGACACACTCGGAAGGTGCATACTAGGATCGACGTATTGGCGAAACATTCCGGGTCGACCTTGTCAATCTCCACCAGCAAGAAGGTTTGCGTACGCCAGTTCGGGCGAGAGCCGCTCGAAGGCTATGTCTACCCGCAGCAGTTCCTGCAAAACGACGGCATCGAGGTATTGGCTCGGTCCGCCGAAGCCGTCTTCATACCGTACGACCAGGTCCGAGCGGTCTACTTCGTGCGGCAATTCGGCGGCGACACGCCTGACCGCAACCAGCGCAAGGTGTTTGCCTCCAGGCCCAAGCTCGGAGGCTTGTGGGTGCGGATGCGGTTCCTGGACGGCGAGGAGCTGGAAGGCGTGATTCCAAACGACCTCCGCATCATGGGGGAGCACGGGATTACGCTGACTCCGCCAGACTCCAAGGGGAACACCCAGAGGGTGTTCGTTCCTAGCCGGGCGCTTGAAACGTTTGTGGTGATGGGGGTGATTGGCAAGCCCAGGGTCGGGGGGCGCCGGCGGCCTGAGCCGGAATCCGAGACACAGCTCACGCTCTTCCCGGATCAGCCGACCGCGCCCTGAGGCGCTCGGCACGGGTACAATCTTCGCTTGGCATCCGACGCGCCCATCCTGGACGTCGGCTGCGGGCTGAACAAGCGGTCCGGAGCAATCGGCGTCGACCGCAACCCACGGACCGCGGCAGACGTCCTGGCGGATATCGACCGGGGCGGGCTGCCGTTCCAGGACGGTTCGGTGGCTGCCGTCACCCTGGTCCACGTCATCGAGCATGTGGCCGACGTGATCGAGACGGTGGAGGAAGCGCATCGCGTCCTTCGTCCGGGCGGCCTCTTGGTGATCGAAACGCCGCATTACTCTGACGCCAGCTCATTCGCGGACCCCACGCACCGCTGGCACCTGAATTCGTTCTCGTTCCGCTACTTCACCGAACCCGGGGGATTCGACTACTACTCCCCGTGCCGCTTCCGCCAGGTGCGCTTGCAGGTCAAACTGCTGCGGCTTTGGAGGCTGCTCGGCTTCGAGTTCGCGATCAACCATTCCCGTGCGTTCCGCAGGTTCTGGGAGTTCTACCTGTGCTTCCTGGTGCGCGGGAAGGCGCTCGTCTTCGAGCTCGAAGCCGTCAAGTAGCGCTATGGTATGCTCCGATCAATGGACTTGGTCGACGTGTACCAAGCGCTCGGCCAAGAGCGTTCGAGCCGCTTGATCCGGACCGTCTCGATCGGCGCGTTGAAGACCTTCGGCGTGTACGAGGCGGTGAAGGTTCGCTCCAGGCTCCAGCGACTGAACCGGCAGAAGCTGCGCTTGGCAGCACCCAAGCTCTGCAAGCGGATCTCGGAAGGCGATGCGGGCTTGGCGCGAGACATGGCGCAGGCTGTGCTCGTCTCAAACATCCCTTTGCTGGTCGAGGTTCTCGACCAGCTCGGGATCGAGCATGACGGGAACGGGTTCTTTGACAAGGACGGCGATTTCTCGGACAAGCTTGCCCCGGGGTGGCAGGACGAGGTCTACGCGAAATGCAAGGAGAAGTACGACGAAGATGTCGTGCTGCTCTACATCAACCATCTTGGCTGGGAGACCGCATCGGCGGACGAGCCATTCCTGGGCGAGTCCGCTGATTCCGGACCGGACCGGGAGACCCGGCCGCCCGCGCCTGCCGCCGCGCCAACAACCGGCTGAAAGGATTGAGCTGTCGTTGCCATGACTGCGAAGCGAATTGGGATTCTTACAGGCGGCGGCGACGTACCGGGCCTGAACTCGGTCATCAAGGCCGTCGTCCAGCGGAGCGAGCAATGCGGTATCGAGGTCGTCGGCATTCGACGCGGCTGGATGGGTCTGACCCACATCAACCCTGTGGACGGCTCTGACCCGGAGTACATGCTGCCGCTGAACCGCCTCAACACGAGACGGGTGGACCGCACCGGTGGAACTTTCCTGCACTCGACCCGAACCAAGCCATCACGGGTCAAGGCTTCCCAGATTCCAAAGTGGCTCAAGCGCAAGCTCGGGTCCTTGCGGGAAGCCGAGCCCGGCTTGTTCGATCTGACGCCCGTCGTTCTGGACAATCTGAAGAAGCTGGATATCGACCACCTGATCGCCATCGGCGGAGATGACACGCTTAGCTACGCCCGCCGGCTGCACGACGAGGGCTTCCCGATTGTCTGCGTCCCGAAGACGATGGACAATGACGTCCCGAACACGGAGTATTGCATCGGCTTCTCGACCGCGATCTCGCGTGCCGTGGAGAACATCAGCCGCCAGCGAACAACCGTCGGATCGCACGAACGGGTCGGAATCTTCCGTGTGTTCGGCCGTGACGCGGGCTTCACGTCGCTTTTCACGGGATACGTCACCGGGATTCGCTGCTGCATTCCAGAATACGTGGTCAAGCTCGACCGCCTGCTGGACCTGATCAAGCAAGAGAAACGGGACAATCCGAGCAACTACGCCATGGTAGTGCTGTCAGAAGGCGCCAGCTGGGAGGGGTACGAAGTGCAGGAGTACGGCGAGCCCGACGCCTACGGCCATCGCAAGAAGATGAGCGTGGGCGAGGCGCTTGGCCAGGAGGTCATCAACCGTCTCGGGGAAGAGACGGTGGTCAGTGACCTGACTTACGACCTGCGCGGCGGACCACCGGATTTCATCGACAGTCTGGCCGCGATCACGTTCGCTTCGATCGCCGTGGAATGCATTGCAGACGGAGGGTCCGGCCGCATGGTCGCAGTGCAGAAGGGGCGCTACGTTGACGCGGAGATCCCTGGGCCTGGCGAGAAAACCCGTGTCGTCGATGTCGATGCGATGTACGACACCGAAAACTATCTGCCCAAGCACGAGCAAAAGGCCGGCTCGGCGATCTTCCTAAACCAACTCGTATAGAGTCCCGGCGGCCCACGGCGGACCGGGCTGGGTTCGCTTGCGCGCTCAGGCCGCTGACGGTGGATCGGTCCCGCAGGCGACTGAATTCAGGCCCACTTGAGGGCGCGTTGCCGGAAGAGCCAGACATAACCGACGATCAGGATCGCCAAGAATACCAGCATTTCAATCAGGCCGAACAACTTCAGGTTGTCGTACTGGATCGCCCAGGGAAGCAGGAAGATCGTCTCCACATCGAAGATCACGAACAGGATGGCCACCAGATAGAAGCGGATGGAATACCGCCCACGCGTGTCGTCTTGCGGCTCGATGCCGCATTCGTAGGGCTCCAGCTTCGTCTTGCTCGGCGCGCTCGGCCGCACCAACTTGGCCACTAGCAGCGAAACCACCGGAAAGGCCGCGGCAGCCACGATGAAGATCAGGATGGGGATATACCCACGCGGCATGAAGCACGATTATACAACGCGCCACCCGGCGAATGCCTGAGCGCAACGCGGCGGCGGGCGGGCCGCTAGTACTCGCCCTCGGGCAGTTCCGAGTCGTCGAGTCGATCGCTGGGCGGTCCGATGTGAACATGCGGCCCGGTCGATTGGCCGGGTATCGCGCTGCGGAAAGCAATGTACGGAATGCCAAAGCCCTCCAGCAGGTAGATGAGGAAACTGCCCTCGTCAGAATCCGGGTGGACAGCAACATCGGTCCGGCCCGTATGGTCCAATCCCATCGCGCGGTGCATCGGAGTGCTTCCTGCGGCGCTTACCGGCGGGTCGCTGCCGAACGCAAGCAGGTACATCTCGCCGATCTCGTTGACCAGTTCCTGCTCGAAATCGTCGAATCCGAAGAACCGGTACGGGGCCTCGTAGGCAGCCTCGAGTTCTTCCCGGTAGGTCTGGGTCGCGTTCATTCGGATCATCTGCCGGATCAAGTCGGCCCGGGTGCTCGCCAGCTCGGACTGTCTCCGCGCCGCGCTGAAATTGTCCTTGGCAACCTGCAGTTGCTTGGCCGGAACCACACCTGCCTTGACCTGCGTCATGACAGCGTCGAGGCGCTCGCTGGCGATCTTCTCCAGACCCGCCGCAGCGTCGAGCATGGTCTTGAGCTCGCTTGGCTCGAGATCCTCGCTCAGCAGCGTCCGTCGCAACGTCTCACGATAGCGGCGCGCGAGGCTCTCGTTCTCGGCTTCGACCAACGCCCTCCGGGGCAGGGCACCGGCCCGCACCAGGTTCCGCACGCGCTCAAGCTCCGGGTCTTGCTGAGCGACCAGAGCGGGTGCCAAAGCCAAAGCGAGGAGCAATGCGGCGAGCCAGGATGCAGCCGACATATGGGTCTATTCTAGCGGCCGGTCCCCGGATCATCCAGCGGACGCAGTGCGCCGCGAAGGCAATCCCCTCCGCTTCGACCGCGCCGCACGCAGTCCAATGCGAATAGAATGGTAGTGGACAGCGCGGCCCAGACAGCCGCCAAGCCCGCATGGAAGACTGGGGAATCGCCGTACAAGCCGCTCTCGACCGCAAGGCCATGGATCCGGCGGTGCTCGACATCGGTAAGGTCAACACGTTTACGGAACAATTCGTGATCTGTCACGGAAATAACTCCCGACAGGTTCAGGCGATCGCCGACGCAGTCCAGGCAGACCTCAAGGCGGAGGGCAGGAGACCGCTACATGTCGAAGGCTACAGTCAGGCCGAATGGATCTTGCTTGACTATGGCGACTTCGTGTTCCACGTCTTCTCCCGGGACAAGCGCTCCTACTACGATCTGGAGCGCCTCTGGAGGACCGCCCCCAAGCTCCCATTGCCGGTGGCGGCCGGGCAACTGCCAGAGGGTGTGCAGGTCTAGAACCTGAGTTGAGGCCATCCGCAGGCGAGGATCCAACTTCCGGCCGGGACACCGGCCCTCACGGCTCTGAGAGGCGGGCCCGAAGGTTGCGGCCCCGCTCGAAGTGCTTCTCGGCAGCATCCGCCGACAGTGCCCTTCGGAGGGATTCCATCTCGCTGATGAACGTACCGAGTGCCTCATCGATGGCACCCTGGTTTGTCCGCAGGATGTCGGCCCAGACTTCGTGCGAGCTGGCTGCCAGCCGGGTCATGTCCCGGAGGCCGTCACCGGCAATCGCCAGGTCACCGGGCTCTGCCAGACCCTCGCAGATCGCGGCGGCAAGCGCGGTCGAGACCAGTTGCGGCATATGGGAGGTCCACCCGACGATCCGATCATGATCGCCGGGCCGCATCACCTTCCGGCGGCAACCCATCGCATCCAGCACGACGCCGAATTCGTTCGCAACAGGCGAGTCCGGCAGATGCTCACCCGTCGGGACCAATACATAGGTCGCCCCTTCGAACAGGTCGGCTTGTGCCGACTCCACGCCGCGTCCTTCCCTGCCCGCCATCGGGTGGCCACCGAGAAAGTCGGGCCCGTCCGAAAACAATTCGCGGGCGCGCTCTACAATCGCTAGCTTCGTGCTGCCAGCATCGGTGACGAGGGCGTGGTCCGGCACCAACTGCCGCGTGCGCCCGAGGTCCTCGATGATGCGGAGGACCGGCTGTGCCATGTAGACCAGGTCTGACCGAGGCAGTGCCGCATCCAACGTGCTGGCTTCGTCAATGACCCCGAGGTCCAACGCCCGCGACAACGTCGACGGCGAACTCACGCCGAGAATCGTCCCGTGATACCCAATCCGCCGCAGAGCCAGCGCGAACGAGCCGCCGATCAAGCCGACGCCGACTATCGAAACCGTCTTGATCGCATCCACTGGCCTAGTCGTCCCGCTGGCGCTGCATCGCCCGCATCTCCCGAATCACGGCATCGTAGACACGTTCCAAGGCGTCGTTCGCAAGGGGGCCGTGGTTCGAGGCGCGGATGTTGTCCAGCACCTGCTCTTCTCGGTTCGGCTCGTGCACCGGAACGCCCCGCTCCCGCTTCAAGGGGGCCAGGCCGAGCACGACCCTCGCGCGTGCGTTCAGGAGCGCGACGAGATCACGGTCCAAGGAATCGATCTCCCTCCGCAAATCGCTCAGGCTCTTCATTTCATAGCCACCTACGCGCCCCGGCGCACCTCCGGCACCGCCAGGCCGGACTTGAACTCGGCGGCAAGCGCCTCGAGTCTGTCTTCGAGACCGCCGTCGTTCGCGTGCTGTTCGACCACGCGCATGAACGCGCTGCCGACGACTGCGGCTTCGGCGTGGGGCGCGACCGCTTCCATGTGTTCGCGCTTCGACAGGCCGAATCCCAGCGCGAGAGGTAGCGCGGTCGCGGCGCGAGTTCTCTCGATCAGGGGGATTGCCTCGCAAGAAATGCTGTTGCTGACTCCCGTTACGCCCGCCCGTGACACAAGATAAACGAAGCCGCTGCAATGGCCCGCTATCTCGCCGATGCGAGCGGCACGGGTCGTCTGCGTCACAAGAAATATGCAGTCAAGCCCCCTGCACCGCATCTCGCGGACATGGTGCCCAGCCTCCTCGATGCTCAAATCGATCAGCAAGGCTCCGTCCACTCCCGCTTCCGCGGCGTCGGCGGCGAAACGCTCGAAGCCGTACCGCAATACTGGATTCAAGTAACTGAAGACAACGATGGGCACGTCCGACTGCTCGCGCAGATCGCGAACCAGCTGCAGGACCGTTCGCACGTTCGTGCCTGCCTTCAGGGCCCTGCCGCTGGCTCTCTGGATTACCGGGCCATCGGCAATGGGATCGGAGAACGGCACGCCCAGTTCGACGATATCCGCCCCGCCTCGCTCCAAAGCCCTGATGAGGCCGACCGTTCGGCTGGGGCTTGGATCGCCAGCCGTCAAGTAGGCGATCAATCCCCGGACACCCTCCGATTGCAGCCGGGCGAATGTACGGGCGATGCGGCCGGGTGCAATGGAACTCGTCGCGGGAGAGATGGATTCCGCTGCGCTCACGGCGAAGCACCATTGTACAAAGCGGCGGCGGCGCAATGGCTCGGGCCTTGCAGCCCGCGCCCGGTTGGCTGGAGTCGCTCAAATGAAGGGGACTATCGAGGTTGCGTGTACTTTACATGTAGTACACTTTCCTTGCGCGCGGAATGGTCGCTGAATACCGTATGCTTCTTACAATTGCTGCAGGGCTGGGCTAGGCAATGAAAGTTGATCGATTCGAGGTCTCAAGATACTCGATCCCTTTGGTGCATCCTCTGGGAGATGCCACGCACGGCGTCATCCGTGAATTCGGAGTGGTCACGGTGCGCGTCCGCACGCGAGACGGCTTGGAGGGTGTCGGCTACACCTACACGGTGGGTACGACAGGCAGCGCGGCGATCGCTTCGCTAATCGCGGAAGACCTGGCACCAATCGTGATCGGTCATGATCCGCGCTCCGTTTCGTCGCTGTCGAAATCCATGTGGCAGGCTACGCATTACGTGGGCCGCGGCGGACCGGCAAGCTTCGCGATCTCAGCTGTGGACATCGCGCTTTGGGATATCAAGGCCAAGGCCGTGGGCGAGCCCTTGTGGAGGCTGCTTGGAGGCGAAGACCCACGCGTTCCCGCCTACGCGAGCGGAATCGATTTGAACTTGCCGATCGCCGAACTGGAACAGCATACTATGATTCATCTGGACCAAGGATTCCGGGCGGTCAAGATGAAAGTCGGCAGGCCCCGGCTGGCCGAAGACGTCCTGCGGGTCGAGGCGATCCGCGAATTGCTCGGGCCGGATGCTCCGCTCATGGTCGACGCGAACATGAAGTGGGGTGTGGACGAAGCCTTGCGGGCGTCGCGAGCACTCTCAGAGTACGATGTGTACTGGCTGGAGGAACCGATCGCGCCAGGCGACGTGGAAGGGCATGTCCGGATCCAACGGGAAGGCCGCGTGCCAGTCGCCGCTGGCGAGAACCTTCGCACGATCGAAGAGTTCGAGACCATGATCTCCGCGGGCGCCATGGCGTTTCCCGAGCCCGACGCGACGAATTGCGGAGGCGTAACGGCATGGATGAAAGTGGCACACCTCGCAGAGGCTCGCAACCTGCCGGTGACATCCCATGGCGCGCACGACCTGCACGTGAGCTTGCTGGCGGCAGTACCAAACTCGTCGTACCTCGAAATCCATGGGTTCGCCTTGGAACCGTTCCTCGACCACAGAGTGCCGATCCAAGCAGGCTTCGCGACGGCGTCGGAGCGTCCCGGGCACGGCATCGAATTCCGCTGGGGAGACCTGAAACAGCACTTGGTGAAATGACGCCGCGTCCTGTGCGCGGGAGCGGGGTCCCAACTTCTCGACGCGCGACTGTCCGAATCTCCCGAGCTGTGTACAGCGCCCTTCGTTCTCTGCGCCGGGCTTCGGCGCCGTGCTGTTTGGTCGCGCTTCCGGTCGGGTTGTCGATTGTCGCGGAAGCGGCCGCGCAATTCACCACAGTCATCCGGAATGCCCTGGTGATCGACGGGACTTCACGGCCGCCAATGCCGGCTACCGATATCGTGATCCAAGGAGGTCGCATCGCGGCCGTCTCAGCGAGCGGCTCTGCCGAAATTCCACCGGATGGGCACCTGATCGATGCCTCCGGCAAGACGGTCATCCCGGGAATCATCAATCTGCGCGGACTGGCTGGACTCGTCCGCAGCCCAGAGCGGACAGCAGAGCCCTTCAGCCGCGCCGAGATCGCAAGCCAGCTCGGCACCTACGCATCGTACGGAGTCACGACCACGACCACGCCCGGACCACGCGAAGCGAGCCTTCCGAATGTGCGCGCGAGTATCGAGGCGGGTCGCCTGCCGAATGCGGCGCGTGTGCTAACGCCACTGCGCATCCTGACGTCAACCAGTCCTGGAACCCACGAGAACTCACTGATCGACGGGCTCTTCCACCTCGTCAAAGGACCGGGGGAGGCACGCAGGGCAGTCGACCTCCTGGCGCGGGAAGGAGCGGACTATATCGAATTCCGAGAGGGGCCGGGCGGTCGCGGGGGCGATCGCGACCCGCGGATCGCGGCAGAGATCATGGGTCAGGCCAGGACTCACGGTCTGCCGGTCTTGGTTCACGCCCGAAGCGCGCACTCCGCGGCAGCGCTTGTCCGAGCCGGAGCGAACGGAGTGGCGGCCAGCATAAGCGACCGGGTGGTGCCCGACTCGTTTATCGAGGACCTGCTCGTTCATGACGCTGTCTACGCGCCGGCATTGTTCACCGAATCCATAGGCTTCGAATACGGGGACCGCCCGGCGTGGCTCGATGATCGCTTCTTGCGGCGCTCCCTGCAGCCGGGCATCACGGGCTTGCTCCGCGGACCGGTGCGAGTCCGGCAGGCTCTGGACCCGGACCGGGCGCTCAAGATCTTCCGTTTCGACACGGCGCTCCGGAACTTGCGCAAGCTCGCCGAAGCTGGTGTGCGCATAGGCCTTGCAAGCGGGTCCGGCTTCACAGGTACCTTCGAAGGCTACTCCGAGTACCGTGAAGCGGTTCTGATGCATCGCGCCGGAATGCCGGCAGCGGACGTGATCCGGGCGTTCTCCAACGGCAGCGCAACGGCCTTGGGGATCGGCGACGAGCGCGGCACCCTGCGCCCGGGAAACTTCGCGGACGTGGTGATCCTCAACGCGAATCCGCTGGACAATATCCACAACCTTCGCGAGTTGCACGCGGTAATCGTCCGCGGTCGCCTCGTGAACCTGTGAACCAAGACGCCGGACCTTCGCCTTGACGAATCGCGTGTGCTTCGGGCGCCGCGGGCTGCCTCTTACCCACAAGTCTCATCAGGAATCATTCGCTGGTACAGTTTGCTGTCCTGACCCTGATCCAGGCTCCACTGATAGGCCTGCGCAGCGATGCTGAGATGCGTGTAGCCCTGCCAGATGATCTGGTGGCCCGGCTCCGCATACTGCTTGCGCTTGAAGTTCGCATACCCTCCCAGAATCGCCATCGTCAGCACCGCCCGCCCGAGATTGTCCGGCTGTGCGAGCTGGCGGCGCTGCGCGAATTCCCGCAACGCCAGGATCTCAATGTCGGAAAACAACGTCTCCGGCGGCAGTTCCGGCGTGTCCCGCCCCAGCAGCGTCATCGCCGTCAGACGCCAGGCGATCACCGCCTTGATCGTCACTGCCCGCTCGATCCGCTCACCCGTCCGATGCCCCAGGTACTCCACCTTGCAGCCCGTCTTCAGCACCCGGTGCCAGTCCTCGATCCGCCAGCGCAGCCGGTACCACTCCAGCACCCGCTCCGCGTCCTGCCGCGAGTCCACCGCCAGCGTCGTCAGCAGGAACCATTCCAGCCGCTCCGCCCCCTCCGGCTCCGTCTCCTCCCGCACGTGCACCAAGCGCAGCCCCAACGCCTTCCCGCCTCCGTCCGGGTCCCCCAGAACCACCTCCTTCCAGCGCAGTTCGACCGGCGCGACCCGCGCCTCGCGTGCCTCCCGCGCCGTCTGCTTCCGGCTCGCCCGCCGCGCCGACAAGCGCGCCACGTGAATCTCCATCCGCGCCTGCGCCGGTGCGGCCCGCACCCCGTCGAACAGCTTCGGCACGTCCCGGCCCTGCGAGCGGTTGTGCTTGGCCCGCACCAGCAGGTCCACCGTCCCCAGCCGCCGCTGCTCCGCGAACAGCGCGTACACGTCCGCCTCCCGGTCCATCACCGACACCGGCCGCACCCCGTCCAGTTCCGCCGCCATCTCCGCGCACGCCCGCAGCCCCCGGATCCAGCGCATCGTCTTGCGCTGCTCCAGCGGCTTGCCTCGCTCCGCCTGCCCGTCCGGCGCCTCGTACTGGATCTGCGCCACCCCCAGCGGGACGCCGTCCCCGTTCACCGCCAGCGTCGAGTGCATGTGCAGTCCCAGCGTCCCCTCCGCACGCTGGTTCTTGCCGATATAGCCCAGACCCCGGCAGCCCCCGTGCTCGGCAAAGTTCAGGTCCGTGCCGTCCTGGATGCACAGCACCGTCTCCTGCCCCTGCATCCGCTGCAGCGTCCGCTGCCGGTGCGCTGCCAGGATGTTCTCCGGCGTCACCGCCGAGTCGTCCGGCTGGTCGATCATCCGGTAGTAGCCCTTCATCTCCGCCCGATTGCCCCCGCTCGCCCGCGGGAACGATGCCAGCGGCTGCCGCCCGAGGATCTCCGCGCTCTGCACCAGCCGCTGGCTCAAGCGTAGATCACCCAGCGGCGCGTCGCCGAACTCCTGCTGCGCCCACTCGCCCTGCGCCAGTCCCTCGCCCAAGCCCAGCGCCGCCAGCGGCTGCCGCTGCACACTCACGCCCAGCTGCTCGCGCCAGTCCGCGACCAGCGGATAGAGCCAGACCGTCTTCACCGGCACGTGCGTGCCGGGCGCCGCGAAGCGGCCGCGCCCGGCGGTCTCGCCCACCCGCACCCAGTTGGCGGCGGCCAGCGAGGTGCCCTCGTGGCAGTCTTTCTCGACAAAGGTTTCCACCAGTAGCGGGCGGTAGCCGTAGCGGCGCTCGAAGTCGCCCGGCAGGCGGCGCAGGGCCAGCCCGAGCGCCTTGGAGGCGAGATTCCGGCAGTCCACGGAGGGGCGGATCAGGAAGCGGCTCAGCCCGATCACGCGGTGCAGCCGGCGGGAGCGCAGCTCGTCGTCCCAGCCGATGAAGGCGTCGCGGGCGGCCAGCGTCAGGGCCGAGGCGGCGAAGCCCAGGGCCCCCAGCACGCCATGGTCGGACACCAGCAGGTAGCGCAACTGGGCCCCCACGTGCTGCACCGCCCCGCGCGGATGCTCCTGCTGCATCAACTGGTTCCAGACCTCCCGCTGGTCGTTGTCGGTGACCTCGGCCAGCGCGAGTCCCCGGATCTGGCCGGCCTGCGCGGGCACGGCGTCGGGGACGGGCACCGGCCGTCCTAGACAGCGGGGCCGGCAGCGCCTGCGCTCGTGGCGGGGTGCGGGCAAGCGGATGCGGCCACGGGCCTCGAGCGAGCGCAGCGCCTGCATGCAACCGGCGATCTGGAGCTGGCCGCGCGAGTCCTCGAAGGCGAACAGCCGACAGACGCGCCGGCCTACTTCGGTGCGGCTGGCCGGGCCAGCCGCAGCCAGCAGCTTGCGCACCTGGGCTATGGCGTCGGGGCTGGAGAGCGTGGAGAAGATCCGGTTCTGCTCTTGCATGCTCAAGGAATGACACAACGCAGGAGCAAAAGTTAAGTCTCGATTTGTGGGGCAGGGGCAGGCCGCGGGAGTGCGCGGACCAAGCATGCGCCACGTATTGCAGGAACCAGACGTACCCGCGTGTCGGTATAGTGGCGTGTGTCATGCAACGGTCCGGTTTCGTTCGGCCACCCCGCTTTACGATCCGCTGGATTCGAAGCGTGACGGCGAAACACCTGGGCGCAGCCACCATCGCCATCCTGCTCTCCTCCCAGTCCAGTGCCCAAACGAGCGCTTCGCAGATCCGAGAGCTGCTCGACGCGCAGCTGATCTCGAAGGAAGTCGTCAAGTATCAGTTGAGCCGGTATCTGATGGACCGGGTGCCCAGGCCACCCCGTCCGGAGAGCGCGGAGCAGTGGACGCGCGAGGCGACCCGGATTCGCGAAAGGATGCTATCGACCGTTCTTCGCGGCTGGCCCCGCGAGTGGGTGGACGGGCCGTTGGCTGCAGAGGACCGGGGACTTGTCCCCGACACCGGCGAAGGATACAGGATCCGAAAGCTGCGGCTTGAAGTGATTCCCGGATTCCACGTGGCGGCGCTCCTGTACGAACCTGAGCAGGTGCAAGGGCCCGCACCCGCCGTGATCAACGTAAATGGCCACATCTACGGCAAGGGCAAGGAAATCGAGTACAAGCAGAAGCGCTGCATCAATCAAGCCAAGCAGGGCATCTATGCCCTCAACCTGGACTGGCTCTACTTCGGCGAACTCGCGCACCCGGAGAACCAGCACTGGTTCGGAGCGCATCTGGACCTAGCGGGTGCCAATGGCATCGGCCTGTTCTACATGGCAGTAAGGAAGGGACTCGACTATCTGTACGATCATCCCTCGGTCGATCGGGATCGGATCGGCATGACCGGGCTCTCGGGAGGCGGCTGGCAAACGATCCTGCTGAGCGCTCTTGACGAGCGGGTCCGCGTGGCCGTGCCCGTGGCGGGCCATTCGTCCCTCGTATCCCGTCTCGAGGATTTCGGGCCGGGCGATATCGGAGATTGGGAGCAGAAAGGCACGGATCTGCTATCGGAATTCGAGTACACGCATTTCACTGCATTGATCGCGCCCAGGCCCCTGCTGCAGATCCACAACGCCGCGGACATCTTCCGTTCGCACCGGGTCAAGCCCGGAACCTACGACGCCCTCGCTCCAATCTGGGAACTCTACGGCGCGAGCGAGGACTTCAAATTCCACGAAAACTTCGATCCGGCTGACCACAACTATCAACTCGACAACAGGATGCAGGCCTATCGGTTCTTCGCGGGGCGATTCGGGCTGGCCGGGATCGAGAGCGAGGTCGCGGCAGGGTCCGAACTCAAGACCGCGGCAGAGCTAGAGGTCGGCCTGCCAGCCGACAACCTGACAATCCTGGGCATCGCCAGGAAGCTCGCATCCCGTGTCCAGAGGACGCCGATTCCCGATGCTCCCTCAGAGCGCCGCGGGTGGGCTGGCGAGGAACGGCAAGCCCTGCGCCAGACGCTGCGGCTCGCGCCAGTCGAAGTCGATAGGGCCTGGTTCCTTTCGGGCACGAGGACGAAGGGGCTCGATTCGCGCTCGTATCGGTTCGATTTCGACAACGGGCTGAGCGCGACCGGCGTGCTGTTCCAGGCGATCGGCGGAGGTTCGGATGCGAGGCCCGCCACGATTGTCTTGCACGACGAGGGCCGAGGAGCGGCCGCCGAAGCCGTCTCGGAACGCGTAAACCGCGGGGAGCGGGTCCTTGCTGCGGAGTTGATCTTTACCGGCGAGACGACTCTTCCGGGCGACCGGCCGGAACGCAACATCCAGGTACTTGCCGCAATTGGGGAGCGCCCGCTGGGAGTCGAGGTCGCGCAACTGCTCGCCCTGGCAGATTGGATGGGGCCAAGGCCGAAGCTGGAAACACACGGCGTTCGTAGCCAGATCGCGGCGCTGGCCGCTGCGGCCCTGTCTCCCGGTTCGTTCTCCAGTGTCCTCACTCACGAGGGGGTGAAGACTCTCGCGTACCTTCTGGAGACCCCGGTCAGCCATCCGGACGCACCTGACTTGTTCTGCTTCGGCCTGTTGCGTCGCTTCGACATCGACCGGCTGGAGGCGATTGGCGGAAACTAGCCGCAGGAAGCGAACGACTCAGAAACAGCGCCATTCCACGCCACCCGATAGCCGAAGGCGACTCCATTGTCGGCACATCAAGCCGGCAGCTTCGGGATTTCGAGCTCTTGGCACCGCAGCAGCGCGATCGCCACGACACCGGGCAGGGGCTTGCCGCTGGTTCAAGCCTTCTGCAGCGCTTGTCCGGCGCTTGCCTACCGAGCGTCCGATTTCGCGCCCACCCAGAACGGACTCGACCACGCCATGGCGCCGTCGATCTGGCGGACCCGGACATAGTAGTAGTCGCCAGGCATCGTGTCGTCCCGGTCGGTGTAGGTGAAGTCCTGGTCTATAGCGGCGCCACTGGGTACGAGTTGGACAGACAGCGCGTCGGTGTGCTCAAGCACCCGGTACTCCCTCCTGGCGACGTCCCCGCCCAAGTCACCGAGACGGAACTCGTGCCTGGAAGCGGGCAGCCGCTGGGGTGTCCGCTGGTAGCCGCCAGACCCTGAGCGTTCACGGGTCCCGGCGAGGTCGACGACTACACGGGTGTCCGCCCCCGCTCCCCGCAGCCGGAGCGAGAACGCCGTGGGACGACCTCGAGTGTGCATGCCGAACCGGAGCCTGCCGCCTTCGAGGCGTGCGCTGTAGGTGGCCGGGTTCCGGAACCAGGGCTCGTCGAAGCCAATGATCTCGGCCCCCTCCACACTGATCTCGCCGCTCCAGGGTCGGTCACCGCGAGGCACCTGACGACGACCGATCACCTCGGTCGAAGACTCGAAGCTCACCTGCACCACGGCATCGCCTGCAACCTCGGTCTGGAGGTAGCGCCTTGTGTACGCAACCGTGCCGTTCTTGACAACGTCGATTGCGTCGATGGGAGCGGTGCCGTTCACGGTGCAGTGGATCGTCCTGGCGGGCGAATGGGCTTGCTGCGTGCCCATCTCGGCACCGTTCAACGTGACATCAAGGGCAATTCGCTCCCCCGTGGTCGCGTACGTCGCACACCTGCGCAGCGCGTCGAAAACCGCGTCGGAAGTGTTCTCGCTTGCCAGGACCGCGGCAAGGCCCCCGAGTTGGCGGTTCGTCATGCCGCTGTAGCCCGGGTGCCCCGCATGGTTGTCCGACGCGCCGATGAATCCGACGCGATACCCATTCTCGAGGTACTTGTTGCCAAACCAGTCGAACGTCCCGTGACCGGACTGGATCTCCACCAACCTCTCTATGTCCGGGTCACTGTTTGTCCAGTCGCCGGGTTGGTGCGCGTGCGGGACGACCAGCACGTCGTCCAGGTCGTTGCCTTTTCGCAGGCCTGCATACAGCTCGTCGAGCAGCGGCGCTTTCTGGTTCGGCACTCGCAGGCGCCCCGGGGTGTCCCGGAAGAAGACATTGTGGTGGCCGCCGTAGCGCAGGCGGGAAGTCCATTCGAATCCCAGAATGGTCGTGAACTTGCCGGGAACACGGTACTTTTCCACCATTTCCTGCAATGTCCTCCACTCGAAGTCATCCATCCAGATGTCGTGCTCGGACAGGCTGAGAAAGTCCAGCCGAGCCACGTCGCGCCCGAACAGGAAATACCCGTCGGGTGATCCCTGCCCCTCGGCGAAGCCGGTATGGCCATGCGTTTCCCCCCAGTAGATCCTGCGGGACGGATCCCTCACGACCCGTACGGGGTTGCTCGATCCCCGCAGGGCGCTGTCCGCCGACCGCACTTGAAGGCGGAAAACGCCCGGCGAGTCGATCCGCAGGCCGTCAACCTCGTGCATCGCGGCACTGCCGGCAGGGACCTGGCGGAGCGTTCTGCCGTTCAACAGGACCTCAAGTGCGGGGGTCTTGCCCGAAGCCAGGTTCCTGAAGCGGTCTTCCGAGCGGATTGCCAGCACGAATTCCTCGCCCGGATCGACCACGGACGGGGCAATCGCATTGATGAATCGGATTTCCTCCTCGCCGACCACCTCGAATGACGGCCAGCGGGGCGTGAGCAACCACCCCTTCCCTTCCAAGTCGACAAAGGTCTTGAAGACGACGCGGTCATTCGAGGAGCTCTGGAGCTTCAGGCCGGGCCCGCCGCCAGTCCGGTCACCGAACGTGACCGTTACCGTCTCGCCTTTTGCAAGAGTCGCCCCGGCAAGACGGAACGCGATCACGTCACGTGTCTCGAAGGACCCCCAGGCGCCCCACGGATTGACCGGCGCGAATCTCGCGACTGGATTCGAACTGCGCACTGTGACATAGCCGTGGCTGTCAGGGCCGGCCGTCTGAAGGCCCCCCGGTCGCGACCTTCCGACCACAATCCCCCCGCCAGGCGCCATCGGCATCTCTCCGACCGTGTATGTCTGGCTGATCGTGACGAACTCGCCTGCCCGAAACGGCCCGTTAGAGGACAGCTTCAGCGATCCGAGCGCCTCCGGGCTTTCGTCCTTTATCTGGAACTCCCGCGTGAACTGCGCGATGAAACCCGAGATTTGGTCGATCGGCAGCTGAGCCCCGCCGGCCGGCAGTCGACGCAGGCCGCGATTGGCGTTCGCGGTCAGCTGGGGAAAGCCTCCGGGCACGGGCCCGCCCGTAAGGGAATAGGCATTGGCCCATTCCCACAAGGTCGCGAGGCGCGCGGCGAGAACCCCCGCATCCGCCGAGCTTTGTGGGGCTTCGACCTTGAGTGCCTCGACGCGTTCGCGAAGTCCAGGGCTTAGGTAGTCCTCGCCCCGGTCCTGAGCAATCAAGGCTCCCATGACCCAAGCTGCGGCTACGACCGCCGACAGGCCGCCGAACGCCCTGAGTCTAGGGGAATTGCCCGAAGCCCACTGCATCACTTCTACAGCGTATTTGAAGTGACCCTTCGCGGAAAAGCACAGGATTCGTCTTGCGAACTCGCATCCATCCGCGGTACGGCGCGAGACGAAGAGGACGAGCAACAATTACAAACTTCCGCAAGCACGGCGAAGTGACTACGCAAGCGCAACCGCAGCGACAAGCATGCAGTTCATCCAGCAGGCAATGATGCGGCCCGCCTCAAATTTTCTGAATCGGGGCCGGGTTGGTGGTCTCGGCTAGCGGCGCGCCCGCTCCTTGAGCCGCGCGGCCTTGCCCTTGAGCTTCCGCAAGTAGTAAAGTTTCGCGCGGCGCACTCGGTTGCGCTTGACTACATCGATCTTCTCAATGATCGGCGAGTGCAATGGGAAGATGCGCTCGACGCCCAGCCCAAAGCTCACCTTGCGGACAGTGATCGTCTCGCGGATGCCCGAATTGTTGCGGGCCAGCAGGATGCCCTCGAAGATCTGGATGCGCTCTTTCTCGCCTTCCCTGATCTTGACGTGGACCCTGATCTGATCGCCCGGCTCAAGCTGAGTTACGGACGGCTTACAGTGTGCCTGTTCAACTTTTTCGATAGTCGCGTTCTGCATGATCCAGTCTCCCGTGTCCGACGGCTATTTGCCGCTCCAAGACAAGCCTCAATTCTCCGTTGCGCCCGAAGTCGCGTCCGCACCCGTCATCGGCCCCGCAAGCCGAAGCAGGTCCGGGCGATTCCCGCGCGTCTTTTCCAGCGCCGCCTCGCGACGCCAACGGGCGACCGCTTCGTGATGGCCGCTGAGTAGTATCTCCGGCACGTCCCAGCTTCCCCCTCCCAAGCGCGCCGGCGCATAGCGCGCCGGGCGTGTGTATTGCGGGTAATCGAGGATTCCGACAGCCCCGCCGTCGAGAGGCTCGAACGACTCGCGCCTCGTGGAAGCCGCGTTACCGACCGCGCCGGGACGGAGCCTTGCCACGCTGTCCACAATCACTCCTGCCGCCCATTCGCCACCGCTGAGCACGTAGCTGCCGATTGAGATCTCCTCGTCCGCCAAGTGCTGTGCCACTCTTTCGTCCACACCTTCGTACCGACCGCAAACCAGCACAATTTCGTCTTCCCGAGCCGCCAACCGCTGGGCGGCGGTCTGATCGAACAGGCGCCCTTGGGCCGACAGCAAGACCTTCCACGGGTTGCCGCCGGTGCACCGAGCCTTGATCTCGGCCAACGCCTCGTCAATGGGTTCGATCTTCATCACCATACCCTCTTCGCCGCCGAACGGCCTGTCGTCTACCGTGCGATGCGCGTCCGATGTCCACTTGCGCAAGTCGTGAATCTCGATGTCCACCAAGCCCGCCTTCCTCGCGCGTGCAAGGATTCCACAGGCGAGCGGACCCCGGAAAAAGGCCGGGAAGATCGTCACAATGTGGAACTTCACTTCAGGCCTTCAAGTCTTCCATGCCTGCTGGCAGACACACCGCAATGCGCTTCGACTCAACGTCGACTTCCCGGCAGATCTCCCTAGCAAACGGCACGAGCAGTTCCTTCCCGTCGCTGTCCTCGACCGAGAACAGCGGCAGACCCCCGGGTGGCTCGTAGACGTCAGCAACGGTACCGAGCTCGCGGCAGCTGTCTTGATCTACCATCCGGCAGCCGATCAGGTCATCCAAGAAGTACTCGCCTTCCGGCGGTGTCTCCAGCGCATCCTTCCTCACCTTCAGTTCCGCGAAGCGCAAGCGCTCGGCGTCGGAAATCGTCTCGAAACCTTCGAACTTGAGAATCAGGCGACCCTTGTGCTCCCAGGCACTGTCGATCCCGACTTCAAGCATCGTGCGGTCCGGAAGCACCGCCTGGAGCCTGCCGCCCTTGGCGAAGTAGCGCAGTCCGTCAGACAGATTCTCCGCCGCGACTTCTCCTTTGTTGCCGCGCGGGCGGGTGATTCGGGCAAGCGTTACGTGTTCGGCGTCCTCCTTCATGGTGTAGAGATCAGGGCGAGGGCGCAGCCTCACCGATCCTCCAGGATCTCAAGCGTATAGCGGCAATTGTGCTTCATGCTCACCGCTCCGAGAAGGGTTCGGATGGACTTGGCAGTGCGGCCCTTTCGGCCAATCACCTTTCCGAGATCCGAGGCATGCACGGACAGCTCGACCACACAGCTCTGGCTGCCATTGACAGCCTGGACCGAGACCTCGCCGGGCTCATCGACCAGAGACTTGGCGATGACCTCGATCATTTCGACGACTGATTCCGTGTCCTGATCCATCCCTAATCTCCCCTAGCATCCCGCTCCTCGAATTGGATTGGGTGCGACCTTCGTCAGCTATTCGGGCTTGGCCGCCGCCGGCAGCGACTCGCTGGCAACGTCCTCTCCGGCTGGCTCGGCAGGTGGCTCCACCGAGTCCTCCGCTCCGTCCTCGGTGTCGGCAACGGGCTCGGCGGCCGGCTCGGCAACGGGCTCGGTTTCCGCCTCCTCTGCATCCGGGGCTTCGGGAACAGGTTCCACTGCTTCCGCCTCCGCGGCAGCCTCGGAGGACTCGGGTGCAGGTCCAGGCTCGACTTCCTCGGCGGGAGCAGCAGGTTCGCCCACGGCCCCTTCGAGCTCAAGCAATGCTTCGGCCACATCGAGGTCCTCGTCCAGCTCTTCGCCCGGCGCTGCCGGAACCGGAGCCCCCGGAGCGCTGGCGGTCGAATCAACCGCTTGCTCGGCGGCTGGTTCCGGCGCCTGCTCTACCGGACTCGACGCCTGGGTCGGCACTCCGTTCGTGGCCTCCTCTGCGAGGCGCTCGTCGAATTGCTTGACCAAGCGCTTCACAGTGTCCGAGAGCTGGGCTCCGACGCTGACCCAGTAGTCGATCCTGTCGCGCTTCAGCACGACCTCGATTGGGTCTGGCCGAGGGTTGTAGTGCCCCACGATCTCAATGTTCCGACTGTCCCTTGCACGGCGACTGTCGATCACCACCACCCGGTAACTGGGTTTCTTCTTAGCCCCAGTCCGGGACAGGCGTATTGCAACCATTGCTTCCTCCGAAATCAATCCTCAAGACACTAGCGGCCGAGCAGCCGGCCGAGATCCATCCCGCCGGGCCCCATCGGACTCGGGCCCATGCCACGAGACCGGCCGCGCCTGCGCTTGCCTTTTCTGTTCTTCTTCCTGGTTCGCGAGCCAATGCCGGCGGGAGCCAGCCCGCGCATCATGTCACGAGCCTGGCGGTACTGCTTCAACAACTGGTTCACCTGCTGTACCGTCGTGCCGCTCCCGTTCGCGATCCGTCGCCGGCGGCTTCCGTTCAGAAGCTCGGCGTTGGCCCTCTCCCTGGCAGTCATCGAATTGATGATCGCCTCGGTCCGCGACAACTCCTTCGGGTCAATCTCGGTCGCCTGCAATTCCTTGAACGGGCCGGCTTTGGGAAGCATGTCAACGATGGACTGCAGCGAGCCCATCTTCTTGACCTGGCCCAATTGCTTGCGAAAATCCTCCAGCGAGAACTGGTTCGCCAGCATACGCTCCTGCATTTCAAGAGCCTGCTTCTCGTCAACCTCCGCTTCGACCTTCTCGATCAGCGACAGCATGTCTCCCATGCCGAGCAGCCGCGAGACGATACGGTCCGGGTGGAACACTTCGAACGCGGACGGCTTTTCGCCGACTCCGACGAACTTGATCGGACAGCCAGTGACCTGGCGGATCGACAGGGCGGCGCCGCCCCGGGCGTCGCCGTCCATCTTGGTCAGCACGATCCCGGTCACTGCCAGCCGATCGTGAAACTCCCCCGCCGACGTGACTGCGTCCTGCCCGGTCATGGCATCCGCCACGAAGAGGGTCTCAGCGGGATCGAGCACTGTCTTCAGCTCTGCCAGCTCGTCCATCAACTCGGCATCGAGGTGCAGGCGTCCCGCTGTGTCAACCAGCACGACGTCCCGGCCGGTCTGCTTCGCCTCGCGTCGCGCGCCGCGCGCAAGCTGCAGAGGCGTCGTCTCGTCCTCGGCCCCTCTGTAGACGGGCTGCGCGATCTGGCCAGCCACCACCGCGAGCTGCTCGCGGGCCGCCGGCCGATGCACGTCGACGGAAACAAGCAGGGGCTTGCGCCCTTGCCTGGAAAGCCACAGCGCCAGCTTGCCCGTCGAGGTCGTCTTGCCCGATCCCTGCAGGCCGACCATCAGATACACCGTCGGTGGAACGGACGTCCTGCGGATCTTCTCGTGGCTCGTCCCGAGGATCGCGACGAGCTCGTCCTTGACAATCTTGAGAATCTGCTCCGCCGGCGAGAGGGCGGTCAGCACCTCCTGGCCGAGAGCCTTCTCCCGAATATTCTCGATCAGCTGCCTGACGACCTGGAAGTTGACGTCCGCCTCGAGCAACGCGGAGCGGATCTCGCGCAAGCCATCCTGGATGTTCTGCTCCGATAACTTGCCCTGCCCGCGCAAGTTCTTGAAGGCGCGCTGCAGTTTCTCTGAAAGGTTGTCGAACATCGGACTCAATTGCAGGGACCGCGAACGGGTTGTCCGGAAGACCCGGGCGGCACCGCCGAGATGTTCAGGGAGCCGGGGGACGCTGCAAGGCGTACGTGAATGTCCCCCTATGCGAACACTTGATCTATTATAAGCCCCGGCCGGTGCAACGGTCAATCGGATTCCGATTGCCAGGAAAGGGCCTAACGGAACCCGTCGAACTGCTACAATCTTAGTCGCAACGGGCGTGTGCGCTCGCTTGCAAGAAAGGGTCACACAATGAGCCAACTCTCACGACGCGCGGTCCTGCTGAGCGCGGCTGTCGCGACGGCCGCCGGAACGGCGCGCGCGGCACTCGCCGTCGGTGACGAAGCCCCGGATTTCACTCTTCCGGGGACCAACGGCATGGACGCCAAGCTATCCTCTTTCCGCGGCAAGAAGAACGTCGTCCTGGCGTTCTTCCCCAAGGCATTCACCGGCGGTTGAACGCGCGAGATGAATGGATATCAGGCTGATATCTCAACCTTCACCGGCAGCGATTCCGTCGTCTTCGGAATCAGCACCGATCCCTTGGCCACCAACCAGAAGTTCGCCGAGTCGCTAAACCTCGAATTCGCGCTGCTAAGCGATGAGGACGGTGCTGTCGCCAAGATGTACGACATCCTCAATGCCGAACGCAAGATGGCGGGCCGTGCGACATTCGTCGTCAGCAAGGACGGCAAGATCACCCATGTCGAGACCGGCAGCGCGGCGGTTGACCCCGCCGGTGCGGCCAGCGCTTGCAGCAAGCTCTAGGGGTTCCGCCGGAACGAGCGATGCGGGGTGTCCAGGACGCCCCGCCCAGCCTGCTCGGATTTCCGGGCAGCCGCTACCATGCGCCTTCGAACAGGCCCGCGGCTCCTTGACCCCCGCCCACGCACATCGTCACGACGCCCAGCTGCGCCTTGCGACGCTTCATTTCGTTCGCGATCGTCCCGACCAGGCGGGATCCGGTCATGCCGAAGGGATGGCCCACGGCGATTGACCCGCCGTTGACGTTCATCCGCTCGTTCGGAATGCCCAAGCGGTCGCGGCAGTAGACGACCTGGACGGCGAACGCCTCGTTGAGTTCCCACACATCAATGTCTTCGATGCTCCTGCCTTGTTTCTTCAGGAGCTTGGGCACGGCGAAGACCGGCCCGATCCCCATCTCGTCAGGCTCGCAGCCGGCTGTAGCGAAGCCGCGGAAGACCAGCTTGTAGCGAATGCCGAGCTGCACGGCACGCTCCCGGGACATCAGCAGGGTGACCGACGCCCCGTCCGACAGCTGCGAGGAGTTGCCAGCAGTCACCGACCCCAGGCCCGAGCTAGGGTCGAAGTACGGTGGCAGGCTCGCCAGCCCTTCCAGCGTGGTTTCGGGCCGATTGCACTCGTCCGTTGTCAACAGGTGCTCCTCGCTGGCGGCGATCGACTTGGTCTTCCTGTCGAACAGGCCGCGCGTGACGGGCATTGGCGCCAGTTCCTCGTCGAAGAATCCGTCAGCCTGCCCCTCCGCGGTTCGTTGCTGGCTTTGCAGGGCGTACTCGTCCTGGCTCTCCCGGCTGACACCGTAGCGCTTGGCCACGACCTCCGCTGTGACACCCATCACCATATAGACCCCGGGCTTGGATTCCATCAGTTGCGGGTGCGGGGACTTGTCGGGAACCATCATCGTGATCGACTCCACGCCCCCGGCCAGCATCACGTTCTCGCCTTCGAGCAGGATCTGATGGGCCGCCATTGCGATGGCCTGCAGGCCGGACGAGCAGAACCGGTTCACGGTGGTCCCGCCGACCGAACTCGGCAGCCCGGCGAGCAGGGCTGCAACGCGCGCCACGTTGTGGCCGGACGCGCCATGAGGCTGCCCGCACCCAAGAATCATGTCTCCAATCTCGTTGGGATCGATCTGTGGGTACTTTTCCAGCAGCGCGCGGGTGCAATGCGCGACCTGATCGTCGGGCCGCGTCAGGTTCAGGGAACCACGGAAAGACTTGGCCAAGGGAGTGCGGAGGGAATCAATGATGACAGCTTCTCGCATAACGGCAGTATTGTCTCGCATCGCGACGGCGGGCGTAAATCTGACTAGGACCAGAGGCGAAATCACACGTACAAAGGCGTCCAGGTGGCGGATCCGGCCGATCAAGGGCCGTATAATCCGAGTCATGCTAACCCGACGCGAACTCTTTCCGGCCGCCGCCCTGCTTCCCGCAGCGGTCCGCGGAGCCCCTCCAAGGGCGGAAGGCAATGCGCCGCGCTTGAAGACCGCGCTCTGCGCGTATTCGTTCCGCAAGGCGCTCGGAGAGGGTTCCCTGAGCTATCTCGACCTCGTGGACATGGCCGTCGAGAACGGCATCGATGGCATCGACTCGACCGTGTACTGGTTCCCTCAACAATCGCTGACCGCGTTCCTGGCATCGTTCCGGCGCAAGGCGTATCTGGCGGCCGTGGAACTGCCAAGCATCGCGATCCGGACCAATCTGTGCCGGCCGACGCCTGGCGAGCAGGAACGCGAGGCCGCATGGCTCCAGCACTGGGTGGATGTTTCGCACGAACTCGGCTCCAGCCACATTCGCGTCTTCGGAGGGAATGTCCCCGAGGGCAGCGACGAGGATGCCGCGGCGACATGGGTTGCCGAGATCCTCAAGCGGGCAGCCGACTACGCTGCCCAGCGCGGCATCGTGCTGGGCCTGGAGAATCACGGGGGCATCACCTCCCGTGCCGAGCGGATCATCGAGATCGTCGAGGCCGTCGACCACCCGAACGTAGGGATCAACCTCGATACAGGCAACTTCCGGAGCGAGCCGTACAAGCAGATCGAGATGTGCCTGCCATACGCGGTGAACTCCCAGTTCAAGGTCCACATCCGGGACGAGCGAGGCAACCACGAGCCCTCCGACTGGGAACGCATCGTGCGAATGTTCGCCAAGGCCGGCTACCGCGGGTACATGGCGCTCGAGTACGAGTCCGCGGAAGATCCGTTCCAAGCGGTTCCGCGCCACTTGGCGAGACTCCGCGATCTGGCTCAGCGACTCTCCGCGGCCTGAGGCTCTGCCTGGAGGGCTGGAGGGGACGTTTCGAGCGGCCCTGGCGTGGCGGGCGCACCCGCCACGGTCTCGTGCCCGAAGATCTCCAGGAACCGGGATCGGCTGGCAAGGCGGCAGCGGTAACTCGCTTCGGATGACAACGCTCTGCAACACTGGATCCCTACCTCTCCGTACCAGTTCGGCATCCCTGGTTCCAGAGGGCCGCGCCAAGGCCACGAGCCAGCGCTCGCAGAATCTTGACGCTCGGGTCCTGCGCGGGGCTCGGCAATCGGGTGCGAGTTGGAAGCTGGCTAGAGCAACATCCCTCGGGCGTCCGGGGCACAAGCGAAGCAGGAAGTGACGTGGCAACATTGCTGAATACGCTGTTTCCCGGATTCCGGAGACAAAATCCCGGTCTTTTCGCTTGACCGTTTGCGTCGGACGGTCTAGAATCGAACATGGAATTACCCCCGGAAGGCCTGACAGCCTGAGAATTTCAGGCAAAGCTGCGGGAGCCAAGTAGTTTCCGCTGGGCGCTTGGGGGAAGGATGACCTATGCGTAGCCGACTCGGGATCTGGATTGCGGCTGTGGCCGTGGCGGGATTGGCGGGACCGCTCTTGGCGCAGCTCGCGGAGGAACCGGCCAAGCTCACCGCCAAGCAAGAGAGACGCCGGATCGAACGGCTACGCAAGGAGCTTCAGGGGCCTTTCAAGCGCTGGCTTGACGAGGATGTCCGCTACATCATTACGGGCGAGGAGCGCAAGGCGTTCGTCCAGATGGCAACGGACGAGGAGCGCGAGAACTTCATAGAGTCGTTCTGGATGCGGCGCGACCCGACGCCGGACTCAATAGAAAACGAGTACAAGGAAGAGCACTACCGGCGCATCGCCTACGCCAACGATCGCTTCGCTTCGGGGATCCCCGGCTGGAAGGCCGATCGCGGCCGCATCTATATCGCCTACGGGCCTGCCGACGAAATCGAGTCGCACCCGTCGGGCGGCCAGTACCAGCGGCCGTACGAAGAAGGCGGCGGGTTCACTTCCACCTACCCGTTCGAGATCTGGCGGTACCGCTGGATCGAGGGCATCGGAAGCGACATCCTGCTGGAGTTCGTCGACCCCACCATGACCGGCGAGTACCGGCTCACGATGGATCCCTCCGAGAAAGACGCGCTGCTGCACGTCCCCGGCGCCGGCTTGACCCTTTCCGAGCAAATGGGCCTGACCGACAAGGCCGACCGCTTCCGCCGGACAGACGGCACCCGCATGGGCACGCCGATCGGCGGGGCGCAGTCGATTCGCTACAACCAGTTCGAGCGACTGCAGCTGTACGCCAACATCTTCAAGCCGCCCGCGGTCAAGTTCAAGGATCTCGAGGCAATCGTCAACTCGACAATCGATTACGACACCTTGGCGTACGACGTCGACATCCACTACGTCCGCGTGACCAACAGCACCGTGCTGTCCGGCATCACGGTGCTGCTGCGCAACGAAGACCTGATGTTCAAGGAAGAGGGCGGATTGCACAAGGCCGTCGCCAATATCTTCGGGCGCATCACCACCATGACGCGGCGAGTTCAGGATACCTTCGAGGACACCGTCAGCATCAAGACCACGGCTGAGCGCCTGCATCAGGAAGTGGGCCGGTCGTCGGTCTACAACAAGTCGGTGCCTTTGGCACCGGGCATGTATCGCCTGGAACTGGTCGTGAAGGACTTGGTCGGCGAGACCATGGGCACGTACCGGACGGCGATGCGCGTCCCCGCATATGACGACGAAGCGCTAGCGACCAGCTCGCTGATTCTCGCGGACAAGATCGAGAGGGTGCCGATCCGCTCGCTGGGCACCGGCCAATTCGTGATCGGCAGTTCCAAGGTCCGGCCCAGGATCGACGATGCGTTCAAGCAAAACGAGAGAATGGGCATCTACATGCAGGTCTACAATCTCGGGCAGAACGAGGAAACGAGCCGTCCGAGCGGCAATGTGACCTATCAGATCGCGCGTCTCGACAACCCCGGCGAACTGCTGCTGGATTTCTCCGAAGACGTCAACACGATCCGCGGCGCGTCCGCACGGCAGGTCATAATCGAAAAGCTGCTCCCGTTGCAAAGCCTGGAACCCGGCGAGTACCGTCTCAATGTGATGGTAGAGGACAAGGTGAAAAACGAATCCCTTTCGCCGTCGACCACGTTTACGGTCTTATAGAGGCGATTCCAAATTGATCATGCTGCGGTCACGAGCAAAGCCGGTTCACCGGGCCGTGTGGCTGGGACTTCTTGCCTGCCTTGTTGCAGTTCCCGGCACCGCCCAGGTTGGCGGCAGCATCGCTGGATTGGTGCGGGACGAGGCGGGCATCGCTCAAATGGGCGCGACCGTCGATCTGCTGACGGCGGACGGCCGGGTAGCCAGAACCGCCGAAAGCGATTACCGCGGCTGGTTCCAGTTCACCGATCTCTTCCCGGGCACGTACTCGATCGAGGTCCAACAGGCGAATTTCTCCAAGGCACGCAAGGCGGAACTTAGCGTCGAGCCGGGCAAGCGCACCTTCCTGGATGTCTGCATGCGCGGGCTGTTTGCCAGCCTGCAGCTGTCCTACGGCAGCCAGGTGCGGGACATGACCGAGCGCTGGCAATGGGTGCTGCGAGCCAAGTACTCCCGTCGCAACGTTCTGAGAGTGGTGCCCGGCCACCGCAGCGAACGGGAGCAGTTCCTGCGGAAGCTGGGAGGAACGTTCGAGGACACGCACGCGTACGCCGAGTTCAGCGCCGGCCAGGGCCAGCGCTCGAACGGCCTCAACTCCCAGCAGGACCTGGGCACGGCTTTCGCCGTGGCCACTTCGATCTTCGGTGATCACGACCTGACTGTCAGCGGCAACCGAGGAGTGGGCAACCGGGAGATCTTCGGCGGCTCGACCGCCTTCCGCACCACGTACGCGAAAGAGATCGGCGCTGCCAAGCCCGAGGTGGCTTTGACAGTGCGCCAGCTGCAATCGTCGGCCGTCGCGACGAACGGATTGTTCGGGGCCCAGCATGACGGGCAGGGCGTGCCTCGGCTCGAAACGCTCACATTGGAATTCGGCGACGCACTGGAACTCACCGACACGTTGCGACTGGAATACGGACTCCTGTTCGAATCCGTGAAGTTCGTGCACCGCTTGCAGTTCGCCAGCCCCTACGCCAAGGCAGTCTACGAACTCGCGCCCGGCCGGGAACTGACTTTCAGGTACGCTTCCGGAGTCCCGCCCGAGGCCGCCACGCGGACCGGGAACGAAGCCGCCCTGCGCGGCAACGTCCGGCAGCTTGGGATGTTCCCCCGCGTCGCGCTGGTAAGCGGCAGGCCCACCGTGCAGCGGTCCGAGCACGTCGAGGCGGCATTTCGCCAGCGCTTCGGCCAGAACATGGTCGAAGCCGCGGTCTACCGCGATTCGATCCGCGACGCAGCCGTCGCGGCTTCGGTCCCCGACGGCGTGTATGCCAACGGAGACATCGTGCCGGAGCTGTACTCGGCGACGGCCACGCTCAACGGCGGGAACTACAGGACGCCGGGCGCGCGCGTCTCGTACGCCCGCAAGATTCGCGATCACCTCCAGGCGGCGCTGGGCTATGGCTACGCCGGTGTCCTGGCCCCCTCCCGGCACCAACTCCAGACAGGCCTGGCAAACGAGTTGCGTGGCGTTCTGGAAGCGCAACCCGCGCATTTGCTGCTCGCGTCCTTCTCGGCGGAACTGCCGAGGGCAGGAACGGTGATGACCGGTTCCTACCAATGGTCCAGCCGCCAGTCGGTGCTGCCGACCGATCCCTTCAACGATTTCGCGGCGCGCTCCGCTCCGGGCCTCAACCTGGTCGTGCGCCAGCCTATTCCGATCGGGGCTGGCATGCCGGGGCAAATCGAAGTGAGCGCGGACCTCCGCAACCTGCTCAAGACCGGCTACGTCCCGCTGCACGTCGCGGACGGGCGAATCCTGAACCTGCTTCAGTCCATCCGCAGTTATTCCGGAGCCCTGAGCTACATTTTCTGAGCACTGTGACTGGATTTGGAAGCAGCGACGGACGGGCCGTCCCAACGAGGAGGAGGGCTCTGGGTGTGCTGGCAGCCGCTCTGCCCACGGCGCACCTCCTGCAAGCAGCCCGGGACTGGACTGCATTGCGCATTGTCGTCGAGGATGAAAAGGGGCGCCCGGTCCCGCGCGCAAGCGTGATCGTGCGTCAGCTCGTGGGCAAGAAGCTGAAGCCGAAGAAGAAGTTGGCGCTCGAACTCAAGACCAGCGAGGAAGGCAGCACGCCAGTGCCCCCCTTGCCTCGCGGACACATCCTGATCCAAGTGATCAGCCAAGGGTTTCGGACTCATGGCGAGCAACTCGCCCTAACCGAAGCCGAACAGACCAAGACAATCGTTCTGAGGCCCCCCTCGGATCAAGTCTCGGTACACAAAGAATAGGCTCGGCCGGGAGTTCCGGCCGCTCGAGATAATCATGCGTTTGTTTGTTGCACTTGATTTGAACACCAAAGTCATCGCGAACTTGACGGAGCTGGTGCGCAGCCTGGCGCCGATGGCCCCGGTCCGCTGGGTCCATCCGCGCAATATGCACGTCACGCTGAAATACATCGGCGAGTGGGACGTGGGCCGCATTGACGACGTCATCGACGCCCTCGGCCGGGTCCGCATCACCAGCAAGGTCAAGGTGCCCTTGGCAGGGCTGGGCTTCTTCCCGCACGCCCGCAGCCCGCGCGTGTTCTGGGCGATTGCCGAGAACACGCCCCCGTTGCGCCAGCTGGCCAGTAGCGTGGACCACAGCCTCTCGACCCTTGGCATCGCTCCAGAAGTGCGCCCCTACGTCCCCCACGTCACGTTGGGACGGATGCGGGAATGCGATCTGACAGAGATGCACGAAGCGGTCGAAGAGCTGCCAAGCCGTGACTTCGGCATGATCGAACCCGAGTATTTCGTGCTCTACGGCAGCCAACTGACGGAGAGCGGCCCGGTCCATCGCAAGATTGAAGAGTTCCCGTTCCTGATGCCAGTCGCCACCGAATCCGAGCATCGCGTGGCCACGATGCGCTATTAGGACTTGGGACGGGCAGGCAGCGCAGTGGGCGTTGTACTTTCGAGGAGTGCTTTGGCAGCCCTTCGGGCGAACTGGCGATCTCGCGGCGAGAGGGTGGTCTTCACTAACGGCTGCTTCGATTTGCTGCACCCTGGCCATGTCCGCCTTCTTGAACGGGCGCGCGAACACGGCCATCGGCTGATTGTCGCGGTGAACTCGGATGAGAGCGTGCGAGGCCTGAAGGGCCCGGCTCGCCCCGTGTTGCCGGAAAGCGAGCGCGCCGCCACGCTCGCCGCACTCGCCAGCGTGGATGCCGTCACGGTGTTTGGCGAGGAAACACCGCACGCGCTGCTCGCAACGCTGTTGCCTGACGTGCTGGTCAAGGGCGCGGACTGGGCGCACTGGATCGCGGGCCGTGAAATCGTCGAAGAGGCCGGTGGCGAAGTGCTCGCCATTCCGGTCGAGGCAGGATATTCGACTACGGACATGGTTGCGAACATCCTGCGGATGCATTCCGATTGACACCCCTCGGCTTGCGCGACCGTTTCGAGGAACTGGGTCGCCACGAGTCGTTTCTCGGGCTTCTGGCGGCACTGCGGTCGCGCAAGCCAACTCTGCAGAGGATGTCCGGTCTGGCTTCGGCCGCCCGGGCCGCTTACGCGCTGCTCCTGCAACGCAAGAGCGGCCGCCCGATGCTGGTGCTAACGGGCAGCCAGGCCGCTGCGGAAGCGTTCAACGAAACACTCCAGGCGTGGTTCGAGGTGGCGGGCGGGGCCGACACAGGCCCTGCTCCGTGCCTGCTGCCGGCTCACGATGTCACCCCGTTCGAGGGCTTGTCACCGCATGCAGGAATCTGCGAGAGCCGGGGAATCGCGCTCTGGCGCATGGCAGAGCGGCAGGTCTCGATCGTCGTCGCCCCGGTAGCGGCCGCGCTGCAGCGAGTGGCCGCTCCCGATCTCTATCGCGAGCTTGCCTGGCAGGTCCAGGCGGGAGACCGGGTCGACCTCGAGGAATTCGTGGGCAGCCTGGGCACTCTCGGGTACAGCCGGCGGGAGCCGGTTGAGATGGTCGGGCAGTTCGCCGTGCGTGGCGGCATCCTGGACGTGTTCTCGCCGGAAACCCGGAATCCGTTCCGCATGGAACTCCTCGGCGACCAAGTGGAATCGATCCGAGAGTTCAATCCCGGGACGCAGCAATCGATCCAGCGACGCGACTCGCTCTTGGTGCTGCCGATGCACGAGTATCGGGTGGGTGGGTCCGGCGAGGGCATCTTGCCTCCGGGATGGGAGTTCACGGCAATCGGGCCGGAATGGCGCTCCAACAGCCTGCTCGACTTGCTGCCGGACGCAACAGTGCTGTGGCTCGAGCCAAATGAGGCAAGCCAAGAAGCGGCCGAGCTGTGGGGGCGACTCGAGGAATCCTCCGCGCGTGCCGGCGGTGACCCTCGCGACCACTACGCGGACCTGGGCAGCTGGACGCGCGACGCCTGCGCTCGGCAGCAAGTGTCTTTCAACGAGCTGGGACTGGCCGTCGAGCACCTCGGCAAGCCGGACTCCGCGTGGCACATCCCGTCGCAGCGCACGGTGCGGTTCCAAGGCAGGATCAGCCACTGCATCCAGGAGATCAAGGCGCAAATCGCAGCGGGCATGCGCGTCCTGGTAGCAGCCAAGTCAGTAGGCGACCTCGAACGCCTGGCGGAGATGTTCCGCGAGTACGAGGTGCCCTTCCAGCTTGTGCTGCGCGAGAGGCCGCGGGGACTGAGCCGCTACCTCGAGGAGAAGGCCTACATTGCCGGCCCGGTGGCCTCAGCGATCCTGGTGCAAGCCGCGATCAGCGAAGGTTGCGCGCTGCCCGATTCCGGCCTTGCCGTGTACGGGACGCAAGATATCTTCTCCAGTTCCGATCTGGTTCCCAGGCCGAAGAAAAGACAGGCTGCCAGCGCTGCGTTCCTTTCCGATCTCGAGGACCTGCGGAAGGGTGACTTCATCGTGCACGCACAGCACGGCGTGGGCCGCTATCTCGGCACAAGGGAAGTCGAGGCTGCCGGCCGCAGCGACGAGTTCATGGCGCTCGAATACGCCGAAGGCGCGAAGCTCTACGTTCCGCTGGCACGATTGGACCTCGTGCACAAGTACCACGGTGCCGGCGGACCCGAGCCCTCGCTGGATCGTATGGGAGGCCAGACCTGGGAAAGGACGAAGAAAAAGGTCACGGCACGCTTGCTGGACATGGCCGACGAGTTGCTAAAGCTCTATGCGCAGCGCAAGCTCGGCCGCAATTTCGCATACTCGCCGGACAGCAATTGGCAGCGCGAATTCGAGGACTCGTTCGCCTACACACCGACGGAGGACCAGATCAGCGCCGTGCAAGAGATCAAGCGAGACATGGAATCTACGCGCATCATGGATCGCCTGGTGTGCGGGGATGTCGGGTTCGGCAAGACTGAGGTGGCCATGCGGGCGGCGTTCAAGGCGCTTGGGGACGACAAGCAGGTCGCCGTGCTCGTGCCGACGACCGTGCTGGCATACCAGCACTTGGAGACTTTCAGACAGCGGTTCGAGCCCTTCCCCGTCGAGATCGAAATGCTGTCGCGGTTTCGGACGCCAAAAGAGCAACGCGAGATCATAGGGCGCGTTCGCGACGGCCAGGTGGATATCGTGATCGGCACGCACCGCCTGCTATCGAAAGACGTTGAGTTTCGCGATCTGGGCATGCTGGTCATCGACGAGGAGCAGCGTTTCGGAGTGCGCCACAAGGAGCGCCTCAAGCAAGTCCGCAAGACTGTCGATGTCCTGTCACTAACTGCGACGCCGCTCCCCAGGACGCTGTACATGTCCTTGATGGGACTGCGCGATGTCTCGGTGATCAAGACGCCGCCGCAGGACAGGCTGGCCGTGCAGACCATCGTGACGGAGTACGACGAGCACATGGCGCAAGCCGCAATTCGGCGGGAGGTCTCGAGGGGCGGGCAAGTGTACTTTCTCCACAACCGGGTCGATTCGATCGGCGCGGTCGCGGGGAAACTTGCTGCGGCGATGCCCGAAGTCCGCTTCCGCGTGGGGCACGGGCAAATGGCCGAGCGCGCCCTAGAGGACGTCATGCTCGGCTTCATGCAGCACGAGTTCGACGTCCTGGTGGCGACCACGATCATCGAGAACGGGCTCGACATCCCCTTGGCCAACACGATGATCATCGACCGCGCCGACCTCTACGGACTGGCAGAGCTCTACCAACTCCGCGGCCGCGTCGGCCGCTCGAACCGCCGCGCCTACGCCTACCTGATGGTGCCGCCGAACCGGGAACTGACTGACGTCGCCCGGCGGCGGCTGGGTGCGTTGCGGGAATTCAGCGAACTTGGTTCGGGTTTCAAGATGGCCGCCCTGGACCTGGAACTCCGCGGTGCCGGCAACTTGCTCGGCGGCGAGCAAAGCGGCCAAATCGCAGCGGTCGGATTCGAGACGTACACGCAGCTAATGGAAGAAGCCGTCCGCAAGCTGCAAGGGGAGGATGTCGAGGAGACAGTCCGGACGCAGATCACCTTGCAGGTCGATTTCCACGTGCCCCAAGACTACGTCCCGGACGAGACCCAGAGGCTGCAGCTCTACAAGCGGCTTGCCGCCGTCCGCGACAAGACAGAACGCGACGAGGCTGCGACCGATCTCAAGGATCGCTACGGACCCGTGCCGGCGGCCGTGAACAACCTCTTGGAGCACTCCGTGCTCAAGCACCGGGCCCAGTCAATGCGAATCCCTCAGCTCGAACGTCGGTCCAACAGGCTCAAGCTGAGATTCCGCGCCGACTCACGGATCGACCCGCAGAAGCTGATGGGGTTTGTCGCGGCGACCAACGGAGCGGCCTTCAAGCCGGACGGCACGTTCGAATGGGAGGGTTTCGGATACAGCGGGCAGGCTGTGTTCAACGAAATCCATCGTTTGCTGGACCGTCTCGCGGCCTGACGCAAATTCCCGCCCCGCGCATGGCGAGCCCTCGGTACAATCGAATCAGGGGAGAGGGACGGCGGACGAGCCATCCGCCCGACCAGCCTTCTGCTGCTTCATGGACCCTTCCCTGATTCGCAACTTCTCGATCATCGCCCATATCGATCACGGCAAGTCGACACTGGCCGACAGGCTGCTTGAGACCACCGGAGCACTGAGCACCCGGGAAATGCAGGAGCAGGTGCTCGACACGATGGATCTCGAACGCGAGCGCGGCATCACCATCAAGGCACAGGCTGTCCGCCTTGACTACAGGGCGAAGGACGGGAACACCTACCAACTGAACCTCATCGACACGCCGGGCCATGTCGATTTCGCCTACGAGGTGTCACGCAGCCTCGCAGCTTGCGAGGGGGCCTTGCTGGTGGTGGACGCCGCCCAGGGAGTGGAAGCCCAAACGATGGCAAACACCTACCTCGCCTTGGAGCACGACCTCGAGATTCTCCCCATCCTCAACAAGATCGATCTCCCGGCAGCGGAGCCGGATCGTGTCCGGGAAGAAATCGAAAGCACGATCGGGCTGGAGACCGACAACGCCCTGCAGATCAGCGCCAAGACTGGCGTGGGCATCGACGCGGTGCTCGAGGCCATTGTCACGGGCATTCCCGCCCCCTCCCCGCCCGCAGGCGCCCCCCTTCGAGCGCTGCTATTCGACTCGTGGTACGACTCCTATCGCGGCGTCATCATGCTGGCCCGCATTTTCGACGGAGTCCTGGCAAAGGGCATGAAGATCCGGTTCTGGAGAACCGGCCGGACGTACGAGGTCGAAGATCTCGGATACCACTCGCCGAAGCCAGTGTCATGCGACGAATTGACGGCGGGCGAAGTCGGCTGGGTCATCGCCAATATCAAGAACGTCACCGAGACCAGGATCGGAGACACCATCTGCGACGAGCGCAACCTTCCAGCCGAGCCGCTGGCGGGATTCGAGGAATCCAAGCCAATGGTGTTCGCCGGGCTCTACCCGGTTGAGTCGCATCAGCATGACGCCTTGCGGGAGGCACTGGAAAAGCTCCAGCTTAACGACCGCTCATTCCAATTCGAGCCAGAAAGCTCGGTCGCTCTCGGATTCGGGTTCCGTTGCGGATTCCTGGGCCTGCTGCACCTGGAGATCGTGCAGGAGAGATTGGAGCGCGAGTTTGACCTACAACTGATCACAACGGCACCCGGAGTGCGCTATCGAGTGGAGAAAACGGATGGTGCTGTCGTGCATGTCGACAATGCCAGCCGCTGGCCCCCGCAACCCTCGATCCGCCGGATCGACGAGCCGGTCTTCGCGGTGACGGTGATCACGCGTGGCGAGTACCTCGGCGGGATTCTCAAGCTCTTCGAGGAAAAGCGCGGCGTTCAGAAGAGCTTCGAGTACGCCGCTGCCAACCGGGTAGTCCTGACATACGAAGTGCCTCTGAACGAGATCGTTCTAGACTTCTACGACCGTCTCAAGACCGTTTCCAGGGGATACGCCTCGATCGACTACCACTTCTCCGGCTACTGGACCTCTCCCATGGTCAAGCTCGACATCCTGGTCGCCGGGGACCCGATCGACGCGCTGTCGATCATCGTGCATCGAGACCAGGCCTTCGAGCGCGGCAAGTCGCTGATCCAGAAGTTTCGCAAGCTCATCCCGCGGCAGCAGTTCGAGGTCGCGCTGCAAGCCGCCATCGGAACCAAGATCGTGGCCCGGGACAATATCGCACCGCTTCGCAAGAACGTGACGGCCAAATGCTATGGCGGCGACATCAGCCGCAAGCGGAAGCTGCTCGACCGACAGCGAGAAGGCAAGCGCAGAATGAAGCGGGTCGGGCGTGTAGACATTCCGCAGGAAGCGTTCCTGGCGGTCCTGAGCGTCAGTGACGAATGACGGCCCATGGACCCCGCACGGCCGGGTTGCGCCCAGCGTTCCGAATCCCTGCGAGGCCGTCTAGCCACCGCCGAGAGCAGTCCGGAGACAGAAACCTGGCCTGCCGCCGCGTTCTTGCCGATGTTATCCACAGGAAAGGATAGGAGTGGATGGCGGAGCGCTCCAATCGACAAATGAACGCGAATCCGTCGCAACCGATTGCTCGCGGGCGGCGGCTTGCGGTGTACTGCGTTGCCGTCTGCTGCGCAGCGGCACCGGGAGCGGCCAGCGCGCTAGCGCAAGGGGCGAAGCCTAGCGCCAATGCCGGGCGGCCCCGGTACGACTTCGGGGCGGAAATCAGGCTGAGAGCCGAAGCGCGCAGCGGGGCGGGCACCTACCCTGCCACGGAAGACTCGTTTGGGATTTCGCGCCTGCGGATGAATTTCACAGCCCGTGCAGCCAAGCACGTGAACGTCTTCGTGCAGTTGCAGGATGCCCGAGTCACTGGCCTGGGGGAAGGCAGGAACAGCCGGTCCTTGCAAAACACGGTTGATTTCCGTCAGGCCTACGTGAGCCTCGGCGACAGGGACGGTCCGGTGACGCTTGACGTCGGCCGGCGGGAGCTCGGGTTCCTGGACAACCGCTTTCTAGGAGTTCGGGACTGGAGCAACACATCTGCGACATGGGATGGCTCGATGCTGACCGTGCGACACGGCAAAGACAGCGTGTTCCTGCTGGCCTTCTCCCAAGTCGACCTGCGCGACGGTCTCGACGTCGCCTCCCGCACGCGGTCTGTCTACGGTGGGATCGGATCGATCAAGTCGCTGGCAGAGAACCATACCATGGAGCCCTTCTACCTATCGTCGCACCGGCCGCGGTCATCCGTTTCACACCTCGGCGGTCTCGTGCGCACGGTCGGTTCGAGATTCACGGGCGAATTCGGGGAGTCCTGGGGGTACGAGGTCATCATGGCCGCTCAGGGTGGGAGCGAGGGGGGCTCGCCTCACCGTGCGTGGCTGGGCCACTGGGCGATCCACAAGACGATCTCCCCAGCCCGCGGTCGGCCCAAGCTTATCGTCGAGTATAGCCATGCAACCGGGGACGAGGATCCCGCGGACGGCCGCAACGGCACGTTCGACCCCTTGTTCTCCTCGCCACACAGGCTCTACGGTGAAGCCGACATCGTCAGCTTGCGCAACTTGCAGGCGCTCAAGGCGGGCGTGCAACTCCATCCCCACCGGGAAGTCCGGATGAACGTGGACTTTTTCGACTTCAGATTGGCGAGCGTGCATGACGGCGTCTACAGGACCAATCGCAATCTTGGCGTTGGTTCGCCTCCCGGCGGCGCGTCCAGCAACGCAATCGGTTCCGAGCTGGACCTTGTGCTCCGCTACTCGCCGACCAAGAGATTCGAATTGCGGGTCGGTGTGTCCCGATTCTTCGCCGGGGAGTTTGTCACCATGAACGTGGCCAACGGGGAACCGCAGACCCGGCTGACCGCCGCGATCAACGCGAGGCTGTAAGTTCCGACCCGGCCGCAATCCTCCTCCGCGTCGCGATGCATCGACGCCCATTGCTCTGCGGCACCCAAGCGAGCCTACCCGGGTATGGAGAACAAGGGAACACGGGCCGTCTCCTCCCGGAAAGTGGCCTTCTGCGGCCAGCGATGGGCGCTCCTCAGGCTCTCGCCGTGATCGGAAGTGAACACGATCACGGTGCTCTCAGCCAAGCCACGGAAACGCAAGCCGACAGAACGCGCCCGCCCGCCTCATGCGGCACCCTGCCCGTCATCAAGCTCCCACGTGCCGGAGAGCACACCGGGTAGGTTGCATAGGACTGCACGAAACTGACGCCTGCGACGGCCAAGCTGTCCATTGCGGGCGTCGCCAGATATGGGTTTCCGATCGCCGCCAAGGCCGAATTCGCCTGCTGGTCGGTCATGGTCTGCGGCACGTTCAGGCAACCGGCCTGAGCGTGGGACGCAGGGAGCCAGACGCTCGCGGCAATCACGAATGCTCGTCGTGCCATGGTGCCGATCGGGATTTCCCGACCGATGGCTAGTCGCACGGGATGGCAGAAGCGCTGCGGTACAGTGGAGCGGATGAAGGTGAATCGGACTAAGCAGAAACTAGCGGCTGGCAAGGTGGCGGTCGGTATCGCCCATGCCCTTGTGCCGACGACCGAGCTCTCGAAAATGATGGGGGCCGCGAGCCTTGACTGGGTGTTCCTGGACTCGGAGCACAGCCCTTTCTCGACTGACTCCTTGCACGAATTGATCCACGCTTACCGCATGGCGGGCGTTACCGCCGTTGTGCGGGTGTGCGATTTCCAGTACGACCTCGTTTCGCGGGCGCTCGACTCGGGTGCCGAAGGCATCATATTCCCGCGCTGTGAGGATCCGCAGCAGCTGGCACATGCCTTGCGCGGCGCGAAGTTCCCGCCGGAGGGCCACCGCGGATTCGGCCTCGGCCCGCCTCAGATCGACTACCGGCAGGCTTCATTCGACGAAATCACGACCCACTGCAACCGCGAGACCCTGCTGATTGCCCAGATCGAGTCCACGAGGGCATTGGCGCGTCTGCCGGAGCTAGCGGCGGTCGAGGGGCTGGACGCCCTCATGGTCGGGCCGGCCGACCTTTCCGTTTCCCTCGGCGTGGGAGGCGAGTGGGAGCATCCCAAGTTGAATGACGCGATCGACCGTGTCATCGCGGCTTGCGCCGAGCACGGCCTCTGGCCGGCGATCCAAGTCCGCGACGGCGACCTGGCCGAGTTCTGGATAGGCCGCGGCATGAAGCTGATCGGCTGCTCCACGGAAGCAGCCCTGTTGTGGGGTGCGGTGAACAGCTTGGCACAGCGGCTCCGCTCGATCGCTTCCCGGGCCTGACGGATCGCCGCCGGGCTCCGAATTCCGGCACCGTTGATACAATGCGGCCATGTCCGGGGCGGAGACTCCTCGACGGACGCCGGAGCCGACGCATGTGCGGCTCGCGATGCTGTCCTTGTTCGCGCAAGGCATGGGCCTCGGGTTTCTGGGGATTCTGGTATCACGGGAAGCCCTGTACGCCCAGAATGCAGGGTTCGGCGTTGCGACGGCCGTCTGCGGAACGCTGCTGGGAACGCTTCCCGGTCCACAGTTTTTCCACCGGCGTTCTACGGGACCGGCGACTCGGGCATTCCTGGCCTCGTGCGGGATAGTGTCCGCGGCCGGCCTGGTCGCGCTCGCCTCGATCCGCTCCCGGGAGTGGGAAGCCGCCCCGCTCCTGCTGCTGGGCCTGGCCGCAGGGGCAAACCTGCGACTTTCGGCGGCTCTCGTCCTGCCGATGCTGCCCGCGCGGTCAGCAAGTTCCCTCTTGAGCCTCGCTGGCGCGAGCTTCGGACTGGGCGGCTTAGCCGCCTGTCTCGCGGTGACCAATGAATTCAGGGTTCTCGGCATGGCCTCGTTCCCGCTTTGGGCGGCTGTGGCTCCGGCGATGATGGCGTTCGCCGCCGTGCGATCCGTCTGGTTGAACCCGAGATACTCAGGCGCGGCGCGAGCCCGGACGTACGCTCGGTCGGGCACCAGTCCGCGAAGCATCCTGCTGGTGGCGAGCCTTGTCATGCAGGCCTCGGCCTGCGGGATCGCGGCATGCTGGCTTGTCGCCTACTTGTCCCGAACAGCGGGGTTCTCCGGTACCGCCGGTGCAGTCATTCTCGGCGTCATGTGGCTCGCACTATCGGTGGGCTGGGCAGTTTCCAGGCGGTTGCCAGGAGTCCGTGACAACCTGTTGGCTCTTGGGATTCCCGTGGTCGCAGTGGCGGCCGGGGCCATCCTGCTGCTCTGGCAGGTCTTCCCGCTCGCCGCGGCCCCGGGGGCCGCGCTACTCGGCATTGGCATGGGAATGCTCGTCCCGCTTACGCTCGGCCTGGCACGCTGGCCGCTAGCGTTCGAGCGTTGCCGGTGGATCAGGCGCTCGCTGCACCTGACCTTGCCGACTGCGCTGGTCACCGGTTGGGCTGTCGGGGCGCTGTCCTACGCGATTGCAACCGACGCTCTGATCTGGGGAATGCTGGCATGTTTCGCAGGCGCTCTCGCCGCAATCGTTGCACTAGTCGGTGACTATCGCGTGAGTGGGGAATCCGTGCTGATTTGATCGCGTCGCGGGAAGCCACATGCCTGTCAGGTCCAATGATCCCAAATACCTCGCGATCCTCGCGCTGGCCAGCCTGTCAATCCTGGCGGTCGGCGCCTTCATCAGGCCGGGAGGCCAGCCCGAAACGACCCCAGCCAGCGTCACAGCCGATCTGCTCAGCCTTGAGCACATCAGCCAGCGGCGCGAGGTTGAGAACATCGCGGATTTCTTCTTCCATGTCGCCTCCCAGGTCGAAGAGAGCGTGGTCCTGCTGGGCGCCACCGGCCATAGCGGTGTGGTCTGGCAAGCCAGCGAAGTGGTGACCTCCGCGCGTCTCGGCCCCTTCCCGTCCCGGGATCGGACAGCGCTCGGGAGCCGGGAGGTCGAGCTAACCACACTAGCGGCAGCCCCGAACCTGCCCTTTGTGCTGCTGCAGGCCCCGCGGGAGGCGGTAGTCAGCGACCGGACGCCGGTTCGGCTTTACGGGCACGGCTCGTGGCTGCTGGCGGTCTGGCGGTCGCAGGACGGCAGCCTGCGCTACTCGGCGGGCAACCTGTTCGGAATCGTCGCCCGGCGCTGCGGCGAGACCGAGCTCGACGAAATCCAGACAAATCTTGACCTCCGCTCGATACAGCCAGGGGCTGGCGTGTTCTCCCTCGACGGGGGCCTGCTCGCCGTGGCTCTTGACTGCGCTGGCACACTCATCGCGGCGGAGGCCGGAGCCTTGGAATTGCAGGCACACTCAGAGAAAACGATGGAAGATCAGATAATCGAACGCTACGGCATGCGAGCTGCACAGGCTGACGAGGCGGAGCGCGAGTTCTTCGGTCGCGGGGCGGGCGTTGTCATCCGGGAGCTATGGTGGGGCTATCGGGCCCACCAAGCGGGCTTGATGCCAGGGGATTTCGTGCTCGCTGTTGACGGTGTGCCGGTCAATTCAGCGGAGGACCTGCGACCGCTGCTACTGCCGATCTCGCGCGAAGTCCATGACTTGCGCGTGTGGCGGGCCAAGAGAAGCCGGACGGTGCGCCTGCTGGCCCGGGCGGCGACCGAAGCAGCGGCTTCGACTCACGGCTTCGTCGGCAAGGAGGGCGGTTTGATTGTCGAGTCCGTCATACGCGGCACGTTCGCCGAGCGGGCGGGCGCCCGCCCCGGGGACCGCCTGCTGGCAGTCAACCAAGAGCCTCCCGAATCGTTCGAGGACCTAGCAGCAGCCCTGCGCAAGGGGAACGGCGACCCGACATACGTCGCACTCGAACGGCGCGGACGGATCTGGGGCACGCTGGTCCAGGCCAATGAATGAACTATCCTCTCTCGGGCTGATCCTGCTGCTCGCCCTGCTCTCAGGCCACTTGGTGCGGGTGCTCCGAATCCCCGAGGTCACCGGCTACATCCTGGCAGGCATGGCGCTTGGCCCTTCGGTGCTGGGGTGGGTAAGCCACGAAAACATCCAGGCCCTGGAGGCCTTTAGCGAGGTCGCGCTCGGGCTGATCCTGTTCTCGATCGGATCCGTGTTCGAACTCAGCCTCGTGCGTCGGATCGGGCGCAAGATCGTCCGCTTGACCATGGTGGAATCGTCGCTGGCCGCGGGCCTCGTGCTAGTCAGCATGCTGCTCGTCGGAATGCAATGGCAGATCGCCCTATTGCTCGCAGCGGTATCCATCGCCACCGCGCCTGCGTCGACACTGATGGTGCTCCGCGAGTGCAACGCGCAAGGACCTCTCAGTGACGCGCTGCTGGGAATCATCGCTGTCAACAACATCGTCTGCCTGATCGCGTACCTGGCCTGCGCCGCCTTCGTCAACTTGATCGCAAGCTGGGGGCAGCAATCCATTGGCGAAACCATCTTCCTGGCGGGCTTCCCGCTCGTGTGGCAATTGGCTGGCTCGGTTGCTCTGGGCTTCCTGACGGGGCTGATGCTGGCTGGCTGGGCCCGGCAGGTCACCGAGACCGGTGAAATGCTGATCCTGCTGGCGGGTTCCATCCTGCTGTGCGTGGGCGTGGCAAGGATCGCAGACCTGTCACCTTTGATCGCAAGCCTGGCCGTCGGCGCCACCATGGTCAATCTCTCGCGACGGAGCCGGAGCCTGTTCAAGACGCTGTCCCGAACCGATCCGCCCTTCTATGCGATCTTTTTCGTTCTGGCCGGTGCCGAGCTCGACACGAACCGGCTGACCACGATCGGGGTCGCAGGAGCCTTGTATGTCGTTGCGCGAGGCGGCGGGAAGCTGCTGGGCGCGTGGCTGGGAAGCCGTCGCGTGGGAATGGACCCGCAAGTGCAGAATCTCCTGGGCTTCGGATTGCTCACGCAGGCCGGTTTGGCGGTCGGGCTGGTGATGACAGTCGCGCGTCAGTTCCCGGAATATTACGCCACGATTTCGACAGTCGTGCTCTCAGCAATCGTGATCTACGAAATCATCGGCCCGATCGGGACAAAATTCGCGATCGTGCGCAGCGGGGAAGCCCGTCTAGGCCGGGAGACAACCCAGTCGATCTGGGCCTGACCCTCGTTTCCGGGTCAATAACCGGGTTTTTGCGAATAAATTTTCCCTGCTAAAATCGACCGAGCCGTAGCGCACCACATCTAAGTGATTGCATCCCAAGCGATTCTGCCGCAACCAACGGTTCCCGGCCGCTCGCGGGCAGGACCGAACGGGACTTGGAGATGTGGGGCAATGATGCTAAACTTTCTGAGCTGACTGGTTGCGCACGACATTTGCGGGGCAGAGCTCCTGCTAACGCCATATGTTGTGCTACTATTGTACGAAGGGTACAATTGACATGCTCCCAATTGATCGTCAGCCACTCAAGGGGGACATGCGGAGAGGGAAGGGACTGAACCGTGAGCACTGCCAAGATTAATCCCAGCACAGCCGCAGGAGAGGGCATCCATACGAATGGGTCGGCCGTCGGCATATCGCTCGAGCCAGCACCCGTCGAGGAGGCGGTCGGGGAATCGGCCCCAGCCGGAAATTCGACGCTCACCACGGGCCGCGGCATTCCCTTCGAGCGCTACTTCACGCGCGGCTTGGCGGAAGGCCAGACTCCCTACAGCGTTCTCGGTTGGGAGGAGCGCACTGCCGTGATCACGGATGCCCAGGGGAACACCGTGTTTCAGCAAAACGACGTGGAAATGCCCACCGAGTGGTCCCAAACGGCAACGAACATCGTGGCCAGCAAGTATTTCCACGGCACGCTCGGCTTGCCTGGCCGCGAGAGCAGTCTGGCAGACCTTGTGCACCGAGTGGTCGATACGATAGCGGACTGGGGTGCGGAAGGCGGCTATCTCGCGACAGCTGATGACGTCGAGAGCTTCCGCGACGATCTAGCCCACCTAATGCTCACCCAAAAGGCTGCCTTCAATTCGCCGGTCTGGTTCAATGTCGGCGTCCGCAAGGAATCCAGAGGCTACGGCTGGGCTTGGGACAAGGCTTCCAGCCGCGTGACCGCTCTGAACCCCGCCGAGCATCGCCCGCAATGCTCGGCGTGCTTCATCAACTCGGTCGGCGATTCCCTTGAGTCGATCCTCGACTTGGCGAAGACCGAGGGCATGCTCTTCAAGTGGGGATCGGGAGCGGGGACGAACCTCTCCAGCATTCGCGAGAGCGATGCGGGATTGAAGGGCGGCGGGCGAGCCTCCGGGCCTGTCTCGTTCATGAAGGGATTCGACGCGTTCGCGGGGGTCATCAAGTCCGGCGGCAAGACCCGTCGCGCGGCCAAGATGGTGATCCTGGATGTAGACCATCCGGATATCCAGGAGTTTGTCTGGTGCAAGGCGAAGGAGGAGAAGAAGGCGCACGTGCTGATCCAGAACGGCTACGACGCCGCGATTGACGGCGACGCCTACTCGACGATCTCATTCCAGAACGCGAACAACTCCGTGCGCGTTACGGACGATTTCATGCGGGCGGCAGAGAAGGACGAAGACTGGTGGACACGCTCCGTCCTGAGCAAGCAGCCCAAGGAACGCTTCCGTGCCAGGGCGCTCCTGCAGGACATCGCTGAGGCGACGCACCAGTGCGGCGATCCCGGCATGCAGTTCGATACGACCATCAACGATTGGAACCCGGTCAAGAACACAGATCGCATCTATGCCTCGAACCCTTGCTCGGAGTACATGTTCCTGAACGACTCGGCTTGCAACCTGGCCTCGCTGAACCTGAAGAAATTCCTCACCCGGGACGGCGAGTTCGAGGTAGCTGCGTTCCGGCGAGCAGTCGAGACGGTGATCCTGGCCCAGGAGATCCTAGTCGATAACGCCGCCTACCCGACAGAGACGATCGCCCACAATTCCCACAGCTACCGTCCGCTCGGCCTGGGCTTCGCCAATCTCGGCGCCCTGCTAATGTCGCTCGGCGTGCCGTACGACTCGGACCGGGGGCGGGCCATCGCCGGGTCAATCTCCGCCAACATGTGCGGGCAGGCGTACTTGACAAGCGCCAGAATCGCCCAATCGCTGGGTCCGTTTGCGGGCTATCCCGACAACGCAGACCCCTTCGTGGAAGTGATCCGGAAGCACCGCACGGCAGCGAAGGCGCTGGATCGCGACGGCGTCCAGCCTGATCTGCGAGAGAGCGCGGAAGAGGTGTGGAACGAGGCGCTCGAGCTCGGCCAGCGGCACGGCTACCGGAACGGGCAAGTTACCGTCATCGCTCCAACCGGGACAATCGGGTTCATGATGGACTGCGACACGACGGGTATCGAGCCGGAACTTGCCTTGGTGAAGTACAAGAAGCTCGTCGGGGGCGGCGTGATCAAGATTGTCAACAACACAGTTGCCGAAGCGCTGACGCGAATCGGCTACGGCGGCAAACTCGTGGACAAGATCATAAACCACATCGACTCGGCCGAAACGATCGAGGGCGCACCCGGGCTGAAGGACGGGGACTTGCCGGTGTTCGACTGCAGCTTCAAGGCACAGAACGGCGAGCGCTCCATTCAATACTTCGGCCACTTGCGCATGATGTCGGCCGTCCAGCCGTTCACTTCGGGAGCGATCTCGAAGACGATCAACATGCCGGAAGATTCCAACGTTGACGAAATCGCAGCCGCCTACATGGAGGCGTGGCGGCTGGGGCTCAAGGCCGTCGCGATATACCGCGACGGCTCGAAGGTCTCCCAGCCGCTGAACACCAGCAGTTCGGAGAACAAGGACGGGACCCGCACCCCCGGCATGGCTGCCGACTGGCCTACGCGGCACAGGCTGCCCGACGAGCGGCAATCGATCACTCACAAGTTCTCGGTCGGCGGCCACGAGGGCTACATCACGGCCGGGCTCTACGAGGAAAGCGGTCAACCGGGCGAGATCTTCATTCGCATGTCGAAGGAGGGTTCCACAATCAGCGGGCTGATGGACAACTTCGCCACCGCCATTTCGCTATCGCTGCAGTACGGGGTGCCCCTCAAGACCTTGGTCGAGAAGTTCCAGCATGTGCGCTTCGAGCCGAGCGGATGGACGAACAACCCGGACATCCATTACGCGAAGTCCATCACCGACTACATATTCCGGTGGTTGGGAGCGAAGTTCATCTCGACGGAGTACGCGGTGAGCGAGGCCGGAGAGACTTCCGCGCTGAAGCCTACCGAACAAGACCCGCAGCAACAGCTTCCCTTCCGATCGGTTCCAGTGGACGGTCCGCTGTGCGTTGAGTGCGGATCGATCATGACCGTGAACGGCAGCTGCTACCGCTGCCCCAATTGCGGCTCGACTTCGGGTTGCAGCTAACCAACGGCGGCAACGCGGGACCGGAATCGACTCGGCGCAAGCCAAGCGTGCGGCTCGAGCAGTCCGTACCGATTGAGCGTTGCACGCGGGGGCGCGATGGATTCGCGCCTTGGCTCAAGGGGTGGTTCCCGCGGCGGCCGCCCTTTCGATCGCGCGAGCACCGCTCAAACTGAGCTCGACCGCCTTGTTGCCCTCGTGGCAGGCGTACTCGTAAAGGTCATACCCGGGATCCAGGGTCAATGGCATCGCGATCTTCCATGGTCGCGTGTAAATCTCAGGATCCTCGACAGTGACTTCGTATTCGATCGTGTCCGCGCTGACTCGCTTGAAGCGCTCGACCACCACCAAATCCTCGGTCTGGGGGATGCCCTTGATCCGGCGGGACGCGGAATTGGACGCAATCCAGCCCTTGTTGGTGAAATTCCGCACCTCGACCACGAGCGTGTCACCGTCCCAGCGGCCCCGCGAGTCACCCATCCAAAGGCGAATCGCTCCATCCACGTGCTCTCCGCCCTCAAGCGGGATGATGCGAGCATCGTGAATCATTTCGTAGAGAATCACGACGTGGTCGGGAGTTTGCAGGATCCGATACGCGTTGTTGTAGCCAGCCGGGAAGATCGATCCGGGCACCCCGCGCGAGATGCAGCGGTCCCAAACGCTCATGTATTCGTAAGAGTCCCCTTGGCGGGCGCGGTTGTGGTCCCGCTTCGCCTCGGCTGAGGACCGCGTTGGCACTCGGCCGTCCGGCGGGTCGACTACCAGCGACGTTTGGCGAGTCGGGAGGAACTTGGTCCCGGCGTCCAACCAGACCTGGTTGTATGCGCCCACCGTGCCGGGAGCCGAAGTGCCGTCCGTTGCAGTCCGCCTCTGGGCGACTCCCGTCTCGATCGTGGCAGCTTCGTCCTCGGACAGGACCGACTTGCCCTCCTGGCCGGCAGGCCGCTCGAATGGCGTGATCGTCTCGTTGGTCCACACGCCTTGGAAGTCGGGATCCCCCCAAGGCGTTCGCGGCAAGACCCAATCGGTGCCCTCCGCCGCTGTCACAGAGCCAGCGAAGCCGACGATCACCGCCAGAGCAACAACGATCAGGTTCCGATTTGGCATGGTTCTCGATGTCCTTCACACACCCGTGTCACGGGTTCAGCGCAAGCCCCACGAATTGGCGCGCGACGGGGTGGCGACGCAGACTCGCTCCGGCACTGCGGCCGGCATGCGGGTGGGGCGCGGTACCGCGCTCCCGGGAAACCGTGCCGTTCGGCAGAAAGCGCCGGCAGCTGGCATGGCTCGACACGTTAAAGATTATAGATGCCCTTCCGCGGTCAAGGGTTAGTGTCCCTGCCGGAAGCGCGATCTTGCGCGTCGTTCGCCCAATCGCGTTCTGTCAACCCAGCCGGTCTCGTTAGACACAGGAACGCAATCACCGGGGCGCGTCGTACGGCGCCCCGGTGCCAGACGACCCGGCGAAAAGCCGCGTTCCGTCCGGCAGGGTGACATCGCGACCGTTCGCTTTGTTGCTGCCGTCGATCGCGCGGTACCCCTCAACGAGGACTTCGATGCCGGGCTTGACCGAGTCCTTGCGCCAGCCGCGCCGGACGAGGGCCCCTGGCGGGCCTGCCTCGATCATCCAGTTCTCGGTTACGCCCTGATCGTCCTTGACCTCGATGTGGATCCATGCGTGCGGATTAATCCATTCCATCTTGATGATCTTTCCGCGCAGCCGGACCGGATTGGTAGCGTCAAACTCAGACGAAAACGCATGATGAGCCGCTACCGGGCTTGGCAAGACGAGCACGCCAAGGCAAATCCCGGCGCACGCGACCGCTGCTGTCATCCGCATCAGACTTCCCTCCCTCACTGCGCAGCCGCCGCCTCCGCGTCCTTGGTTCGAGCGCCGCTGAGGATATTGAACATGCCGTAGTTGCCTTCGTGACAGGCGTACTCCACCAGTTCGTACTGCGCGTCGTCCAGGTCGAATGTGAACGCAGCAGTCCATGGCCGGACCCAGACGGTTGGATCGTTAACCGTGAACTCGTAAGCCAGCTTGGCCGGGCCAACACGAGTGAAGCGCTCAGTCAGCTTCATTGCTGCGCTTGATCCACGCACGGGACTGCGACCGTTAAAGCGCTGCGTCTCGACAACGAGCGTGTCGCCCTCCCAGTGGCCCCGGGGATCGCCGAGCCACGCAGCAAGCTCCGGACCGACTGGCTCTCGTGGCTCTGTCGGCACCACGCGGGCCTCGTGAATCATCTCCTTTAGAATCACCACGTGCCCTGGCCCCTGAGAGACCTGCAACCCATTGTTGTAAATGCCCGGAAACATCATCCCCGGCAAGCCGCGCGTTATGCAGCGGACGTATGGCGTCAGATCTTCGGGCCCTGCGGGGGGCCGCGCGACTCGCCGTCTCCGCGCCGCCTGCTCCCGCGCCGCGAGGCGCCCGCCTTCCGGGGTCAATGCAGGCAACCTGCCGTCGGGCGGGTCGATAATCATCGCGACCTGGGTGGACGGGGCCATCTTGTCGTATCCCAGCGTCGTATCTCGCCACTCGCGCTCGTAGCCCCATATGCTGCCCAGCGTGCCGCGCTCGCGGCGCGCGGCCGCCTGTTCGGCGGTCAGTGACTCGACACCTTCGAGGGCTACCGGCCGTTCTAGCGGGATGCCATGCGCTGCGTTTCCGGTCCAGACGCCTTGAAGGTCCGGCTCGCCCCACGGCGTCCTAGGCGTCTCGTACGGTTGGTTCCGGGTCTCGACAGCCTCGGAGCCCCGCGCGGCCTCCATGCCGGCGTATCCGGGCTCAACAAAGGCAACCGTCACGTTGTCCGGACCTTGAGCGAACGCTCGCTTCGCCGACGTGCGTCCGTTGGGAGGCGTGCGCGGCTCGCCTTCGAATTCCACCGCGTCACGGCGCATTCGCGCCGCCTCGCGTGCGAGGTTTGGGACAGCAAACGCGACATGGGCAATCGCTCGCCCTCGAGTAGAGGCAGGCGTTCCGTCCGGATGCCGCGAAGCCAGCAGCCACGCGCCCCCGACCTGCAGCCCCGCCTGCTCGCCGTGAAGCGGGCCTGGGTCGCCACCCAGCGCTTCCCGGTACCAGCGCAATGTTGCAGCCGGATCGGAGGCGCTGAGATGAACATGGTGAAACCCCAGGTGCTCAGGATCCTCCACAAGTTCGATTCGGGTGCCCCACGGGTCGAACAGAAAGCCATGCTTGAACATCCCGGGGGCGTCACGGAGTGTGGACCCGTCGTCGAAGCGCTGGAGGCGGACGCCCGAACCGCGCACCCCGACAGCTTCGAGTTCGGCCATCTTGCTCGACAGATCGGCGTACGAAAACGCGACATGGTTCACGCCAGTCCCCTGGGTGCTGCCCATCGTGGGCATCGCGACAAAGATCAGCTCGATGCCGGCGCAGGCAGCCGTGTCGCTGCGGCCCGGCACGGCGTCGCAATCCAAATGCCGCGCATACCAAGCCACGGCTTCTGAGGGGCTTGCCGAGATGATTCGAAGGTGATGGAAACTAGCCGCCCCGGCAGAAGCCGCACCGAAGAGGCCGATCGCGGCCAGCATGGCTAGCCTAGAGGCGGAACCGCGTACTGCAATCATTAGCGCGTCCTCCTTTCCCTTGGCATCTCAACGCGTCGGCTTTCTGCGCAAGTGGCCGTAGATCAGATCTTCGGCGAACTCAACGCACTTGAACTCCAACACCCTCGCATTCGCTTCGAGCCGCCTGTACAACGGCAGCCGAATCGTCCATGGCCGGCTGAATACCGTTGGATCCTCGATCGTGGCTTCGTACAGAATGGCGTTTCGCCCCAACGGAGTATACCGTTCCTGCACCTTGAGGGAGGCACTGGCGAAGTTGCCCGCTCGGTCGAACCAAGCCTCCCCGTTGAAGCCTTCCGCGTCCACGACGAGAGTGTCGCCGTCCCATCGGCCGTGCGAACGGCCCATCCAACTGTCGAGAGGCGGAGACTCAGGGTTTTCCTTGTCCATGTGGACCGTTCGATTGGCTTCGGCAAAGCCATAGACAAACATGATCTTCCTGTCCCCCTGGACGATTTGGAAGGGATACGGCAAGTACGTGGCGCGAGGCACTCCAGGGAGGAAGCACTTCGCCTCGGGATCGGCCGTCATCCGGCTCTCGAAGTTTCGCTTTCGCTGCTCCCGGGCTGCATCGAGGTAGGGGATTGCACCGCCCACGACCACTCCCTGGCCGGGCGGGACCGCGCCGATCGCGCCCAAGTCGGGGTGCCCCGGAGCAGCGGGGTGATCCTCCAGGTTCCAGTGGGCCGTGCCGATCGCCTGCCAGATTCCGTTCAAGTCCGGCCTGCCGTCCCATAATCGAGGTGCCGCGCCGTCTTGAGCGGGAACCAGAGCGGGGCCTGCCAGCAAAGCGAAGCAGGTCACGACGACCAGATGAATGCGCTTCCCGCCAAGCCGCCTTGGCAGGAATTCGGAATCCAAGGATCGCCCAAGCGCTCGATGGGCAGTCATTCGGCCGGCCATGACGATACGATTCTACCTGCATCCGAAAGTGGCGCGCCCGTGCGGGGACACGCGCTCAACGGCTGGGCCTAAGTGGAGAACCGTCGCTTGCGCGCTTCATCGAGAGCCACGGCAAGGATGATGATGGCGCCGATGATCACCTGCTGCCAGTAGGGGTTGACACCCAGCAGATCGCTGCCGTTCGACAGCAAGCCCATGATGAAGGCCCCAATCAAGGTGCCAATGACGGTACCGGCACCTCCGGTCAGGCTGCCGCCCCCGATTACCACTGCCGCGATCACCTGCAGTTCGTACGACACGCCGGCGGTTGGCTGGCCGGTCATCAGACGCGATGTTTCGATCATTCCGGCCAGGCCCGTCAGCAAGCCGCAAATCGCATAGATCGCAACCTTGTACCGGGCGACCGGAATGCCGGCGTAGACAGCCGCAGCTTCATTGCTGCCAATTGCGTACGTGTAGCGTCCGAGCTTCGTGCCGTGCAATGCGAAGTGGGTCAGGACCGCGCAGACCACCAGCACCACCAAAACGAAAGGGGCCGGGCCGATCGTGCCTTCGCCAATGAATCCATGCTCCTTGGGCAGACCGACGACCGGCAATCCGCCGGAGATGACGAGCGTGAGCCCGCGCACGATACCGAGCGTCCCCAAAGTGACGATGAAGGGAGGAATCCGCATCGTTGAAATCATCAGACCGTTCGCGCAGCCCCACAGCGTCCCACAGCCGATCCCGGCTGCGATGCCCAGCGGCACCGAACCAGTTCCCACCATCGTCATCGTGCCGATCACGCCGGAAAAGGCGAGAATCGAGCCCACCGAAAGGTCTATGCCTCCGGAGACGATGACGAGCGTCATGCCCAGGGCCATGATGTTGATGACCGCGGTCTGTCGGATCACGCTCGAGAGATTGGTCGCCGTCAGAAAATACGGCGATGCGATCGAGAGCACAACGAATAGCAGCGCCAAGCTGATGAACGGGAGCAGCCGTTGAAGCGCCTGAGATCGGTTTCGCATGATTCCGTCGTCCCCGTCAGCTCCCCACGGCAGCATGGTGCATGATTTCCTGCTGAGTGGTTTCGCGCGGCAGTTCCGCCACTACCGATCCTTCTCGCATCACGAGAATGCGATCAGCCACCTGCAGCAGTTCGGGCAATTCGGAACTCACCATCACAATGGCCTTGCCCTGGCGAGCCATCTCGTCCATCAACGCGAAGACCTCGGCCTTCGCCCCGACGTCGATGCCCCGTGTCGGCTCGTCGAACAGTACGATGTCGGTGTCGCGGAACAGCCATTTGGCAATGACAACCTTTTGCTGGTTCCCCCCGCTCAATTGCCAGGCGTTTTGCTCCACGTTGTCAGCCTGCATCCGTAGCCGCAGACGATACTCCTCTGCCACACGCCGTTCCTTGCCGGCCTGCACCACGCCGCCCGCGCAAACCGAATCCACGTTGGCCAGAGTGATGTTGGTCCGGACGGCGAGCTTGATCGCCAGCCCGGTTCGCTGCCTGTCTTCGGTAACGAGCGCGATACCCGCCTCGACGGCGCTGTGCGGGGACTGGATGTTGCGCTCCACGCCGTTCACGGCGATTGACCCTTCCCTCGCCGGCGTGATGCCGAATATGGTTTCGCACACCTGTGTTCGGCCCGCTCCCATCAGACCAGCGATACCAACGATCTCGCCCGCCCGCACCTCGAACGAAACTCCAGGAATATCGACCTTGAGGCGCATTTCGCCAGGTGCTAGCTTGTCCCGGTCATAGATCGCGGAAACGTCGCGCCCCACCATGTGGTGCACGATCTCCCGCGTGGAAATCTCGCTGGCTGGACAGCTGTGGACCGTCTCGCCGTCCCGCAGGATTGTGACGTGATCCGCAATCTCATCAAGTTCGGCAAGCCGGTGCGTGATGTATGCGATGCCGATCCCACGCTCGCGGAGCTGTCGCACTGTGCGGAAGACTTCACCGGCCTCGGCGTCCGACAGGGACGACGTCGGCTCGTCGAAGATCAGCATCGAAGGCTCGCCGTGAAGCGCCCGGCATATCTCGACGATCTGCTTCTGGGCGGGACTTAGCCCTTCCACTGTCCAGGTTGCGTGGAGCGGGAAGTGATGTGCTTCGAGAATCCGAGTCGTCTCGCGCTCCATGCCGGCCCGGTCAAGCAGCGCTCCCCGCCGTGTCTCGCGGCCGAGAAAGACGTTCTCGGCAACGGTCAGGTGCGGCGCGAGCAAGGATTCCTGGTGCACCATCTGAATGCCGAGAGCGTGGGCTTCAGCGGGCCGGGCGAAATCGACAACCTGGCCCTTCCAGCGCATGTCACCGCCGTCCCGGTGCAACATGCCCGCGACCATCTTCATCAAGGTGGACTTGCCCGCGCCGTTCTCGCCGACCAGCGCATGGACCTGTCCAGGCGCGATGACCAAGTTCCCGTCGCGCAACGCGCGCACTCCGCCGAAGCTCTTGCGGATCGAAGAAAGCTCTAGGAGCATGCGGGTGCCGGGGCGGCACCGGCGGGAAGAGGAAGATTAGCATATTCCGACTTGACCCGGGTTGGACGGGCCGGGCACTAATGCCGCGAGCCGCGCAAGGGATACCTGTTGCTGGCCAGACAGACCGGTTGGAGCTACCGGCTACTCCCACCCAGAACGAAGCTTCCATGCATTCAGGCTGACGATCCGGGCTTCGCCTCCTGTCGAGTAGATTGACAGGCCGTCGCTACCGGGCCGCGGGAAGACCCGGTCGGTGATCGCCACCCTGCCGTGGCCGGCGAAGACCTCAACGACTGAACGGTCGACCAGGATCCGCAGCTCTACGATCCCATTCTCCGGGTCCAGCCGGGCCGAGTGCCGGCCGGCAAACGATTCGTGGAAGCCTGCCTCGCCGGACTTGGTGCGATCCACATAGACTTCGGCCGGAACGGCCGTGAACCCTACAAGCGTTTCCCCGGAAAGGCCCTGCAAGATCCGAAAGCCCACATCCGACGAGTCCCGTACCTCGATCTCCGCGCGCAGTTCCAGGACGTCACCGCGGAATCCCGCGGCCGCGATGGCACGGTTGGCTTCCACCACCGACAAGTCCTCTAGCCGCAGAGCCTGGTCCCTCAAGCCCTCGATCCGCTCACGGGCTGCTGGACGAGGCGAAGCCCTTCGCGGAACCGCTTCAACTGCAACTGACGCGGAACGGACTGCGCTCCGCGCCACGGCGATGTTGGCGTCCGGTTCGCGTACATCCAGTTGTTGATCCACCCTATGACAATCCGCCGCCCGTCGGTATCGGGCACACCGGCGTACGACTGCGCCGCGTAGAAATCACGGCCCCAATCCAGCCAGAGCGCGGTTTCCGGAGGATTGTCGTTCCTGAAGCGGACCCCGTCGAACTCACCGACGAAGTACTGGCAGCCGGATCCTGTCCATGGATGACCCCGGCCCGAATCTACCTGGAGGACCCACTTCGTTGCGCCCGGCTCGCCTTCGACCGGAAGCTCGAACAGGTCCGGGCACTCCCAGTTGCTGACAGGGTGCGCTCCTTGGGGACCGAAGTCGCTCAAGTGCGTCCATGCCTTGAGATCCGGCGAGCCATACAGGCTGACCTTGCGCTGGTTCGCAAGGACCACGGCCATGATCCAGCGCTGGGTTCCCTCATGCCAAAAGACCTTCGGGTCGCGAAACGCGGGGTCTTCCACGTCCAGCACGGGATTGCCTTCGTACTGGATCCAGGTCCGGCCCCGGTCCACGCTGAATGCAATCGACTGGGTTTGGTCGGCCGTCGTCCTGCTGGTATAGATCGCGACAATCGGCGGCTTGCCCGACTGGCCGAAACCCGTTGTGTTCCGGCTGTCGACAACAGCACTGCCCGAGAATGCCATGACATCGCCGGCTTCGGGAATGGCAACGTCCAGATGCTTCCAGCGAAACAGGTCCGGACTCACCGCGTGGCCCCAGCTCATGTGCCCCCAACGGTCACCGAAGGGGTTGTACTGGTAGAAGAGATGCCACTCTCCGTCGTGATACACGAGCCCGTTCGGGTCATTCGTCCAGTTGATCGCGGGAGTGAAATGGAACTGGGGCCGGTGAGGCTCAGCATAGGTGGCCGTCTGGCCGAAAGCGGCGGCGGCCAAAGCCGCAGCTGAACCAAGGGCGAGGACTGTTCTCATGGCTTCTAGGATCGCAGTCCGATACCGATCCAGAGAGACCCGCCACTTACGGCAGTAGTTCGACAAGCCTGTCGATCTCCGCGTCCGTGTTGTAGACATGCGGAGCTACGCGGATCCAGCCCATTCGTTCGGCGGCCGAGACGCCGTCCTCCCGAAGGTCCGCTACTGCCTTCGCCGGGTCAACGCCCGGCTTGCGGAGGGAGACGATGCCCGAACCGTTCTCTCGATTGCGCTTCGCAGCGGCCTCGTATCCCTTGGATCGCGCTGCCTCGAGAACCCGCTCGACAAGCGCGTGGATCGTGGCTGAACTATGATCCGCTCCAATCTCGTTGAGCAGCTCGATGGATGTGCGAAGGCCGACGCAACCGACCGTGTTCAGCGTGCCGCACTCGAAGCGCCTAGCCCCGGGTTGCAAGTCGCCGTCGCTTCGGTACGACTCAAAGCCCTCGAGGCTCGTCCACCCGAACTCGACTGGACGGACCGCCGGCATCCAAGAGCGATCGACGTAGAAGATGCCGCATCCCTCCGGCCCCAGCAGCCACTTGTGCCCTCCTGCCGAAAGTGCGTGAACTCCGCAGGCTTTGACATCGATCTCGAACGGTCCCATGCCCTGCACGGCATCCAGGACGAGCACGCAATCCCGCCTGCGGCAAACTTCCCCGACAGCCTTCAAGTTCCATCGAAACCCCGTCAGAAAGTGGACGTAGCTGAGCGCCGCCAGCCGGGCCCCCTTGCACGCCTGGTCGAGCTCCTCCAGGTCCAGGACGCCGTTGCGGAGCCGCAAGCTGTGGAATCGAACGCCGTGGCGCGCCTGCAGTTCCCGCCACGGCACGTAGTTCGCCGGGAAGTCGCTCTCCAGACCGACAATCGTGTCGCCGGACCGCCAGTCAAGACCGTTGGCAATGGCCGACAGTCCCTCTGATGTGTTCTTGGTGATCGCAATCTCGTCCGCATCACAGCCCAGCATGCTCGCAGCCGCGCACCGTAGCTGCTCGTACTCCCGCACCCAGCCCGGGAAGGCATGCACGCCTTGGCGCGCGACGTCTTCGACTTGCCGCTGCATTGCCTCTGCCGAGCCGCGAGGCAGCGGCGATATCGACGCGTGATTCAAGTACGCGTACGACTCGGCGATTGGAAACTGGTCTCGAATGTCGGTGACACTCATGACTGAACCTGAATGCACTCTTGGCTCTCAGTGCGAGCCAACGTAGAGGTCGCGGCCGGCAACCATGGCCCGCATCTTCCTGTCTGCAACGCTCCGGGACAGCATCCAGAACCCGCAGTCGGGATTGATGAAGTGGATCCGGTCTTCTCCGAGCTTCTTGGCGGCGTGCTCGATCCGGGACGCGATCAGGTCGGGGCTCTCGACCTGGTTGTCCTTGATGTCGATCACGCTGAGCCCAAGGCCCGTTGCGGGATTGAGATCCTGGAGTTCGTCCAGCGCTTCGTAACCCATGCGGGCGATCTCCAACAGCACGAAGTCGCAGTGCAAGGCGTTGAGATAGGACAGGAGGGCCCGCCATGTGCCCGACTGGATCCGCTGACCGCCGTAGTTGCCGAAACACAGATGCACCGCACGGGTGGCCTTGATCCCGTCCAGCACGTGATTGATCGCAGCCGCGGCCCATGGCGATTCCTGGGGATGCCCCGTGATGTTCGCTTCGTCCAGCTGCACGACATCGGCCTGGACCCGTGCCAGCTGGCCGCGAAGGACCTCCGCGACCGCCATGCAGAGATCCTCGCGGCTCGAGTAGTGCCGGTCCGTCAACGTCTTGCAGAGCATGTGCGGTCCCGTGCAAGTGAATTTCATGGGCCGATCCGTGAGATCCTTCACGAAATCGTAGTCCGCTGGCAGGTTGAGTGTCCCTTCGCCGATTGCCTCGGTCACGACCCCAGCGGGAGCTGTTCGAAACGCCATCCCACTGTCGCCCTGAAACGCGACCATGTCGCTCATGGTGTAGTTCGTGTGGACTCCCGACAACTGGCTGACGAAGTAGTCAATCATTCCGTTGGTTTCGGGGTGGGACGGGTCGAACCGATTGAGCTCTCCATCCGCCACGAGGTCGATTCCCGCGAGTTCCTGCGTCTGGAGCACGACCGAAATCGCGTCTCGAAGCGTTTGCTTGGAAGTGTCTCCGTAGAGCCACCTCGGAATGGGATAGCTCCCGACGACAGTGGTGCGAATTGGCATGTGGCGATTATATGGCTAGTGCGGCGGGGGAGCCGGGGCAGCATCCGGCAGAGTTTCGCCGGCTGCCTCCGAGCTGTGCTCCACAGTGCGCTTGAGCTGCCCGCAGGCCGCAAAAATGTCTCTTCCGCGGGGTCTGCGGACAAAGCAGGGGATCCCCCGGCGCACGATCGCGCGGAACGCTTCAACGCGCCCGGCATCCGGTGTTTCGTAGGGGATTCCTGGTCCGGGGTTGAGCGCGATCAGGTTGACCGAGCACCGCAGGGGCGCCAGCATTCCGAGCACGCTCCGCGCGTCGCGGTCCGAGTCGTTGACCCCCCGCAAGAGAACGTACTCGAACGTGAGCCGCTCCCAAGGCCTGAGCGGGTACCGCCGACAGGCTTCGAGCAACTCCTCAAGCCCGTACCTGGCAGTGATCGGCATGAGTTCGGTTCGCTGCTCCGCGTTGGAAGCGTTAAGGGAGATCGCAAGCTTGCCGCGCACCGCGTGCTCGCCGTATTCCCGGATCTTGGGTACGATCCCGGCGGTTGAGACCGTGATCCGCCGCTGCGGAATCGCAATGCCCTCAGGATCCGCCAGCAAGCGCGTCGCTTTCATCACTGCTCCCAGGTTCAAGAGCGGCTCGCCCATGCCCATCATCACGACATTGAGCGGACGGCGGCGTGAATCGAGTCCCTGCTCGCGCGAAAGAGTAAGGACCTGGCCGGCGATTTCGCCGGCTGTCAGATTCCGCTCCAAGCCCATCAGCGCGGTCAAGCAAAACTTGCAGTCGACCGGGCACCCAACCTGGGTGGAGATGCAGAGCGTGTCCCGGGCGGCGTCCGGAATGAAGACAGACTCGACCAATCGACTGTCACCCAAGCGAAGCAGGTACCGCACTGTGCCATCGGCCGACGCGAACTGTGCGTCGATCTCAGGCAAGCCTCCGCCGTGGTCGCGGACGAGCACTTCGCGGACGCGCTGCGGGAGCGGCGTGATCCCTTCCGGGCCTGCGCACCGATCCCTGTATAGGCCCAGATAGACCTGTTTCCCGCGATAGCGCGGCTCGCCGATCGAAACGAGCAAAGCCGTCAGCTCGTCAAGATCGCGACCAATCAGAGGGCTGTTCACTGGCCTCGAACGCTCCACTGCCGGATTCGACTCCAGAACCGTCTGAGCCACGACCTCAGACGAGCCTCATGACGACGCGGACCCGCTCGCCGTCGATCTCGAAGTCACGCGAGTCGCCGGACCCGCTCACCTCATCAGGACCCAATAGGGTCGTGCAGAGAGTCTCCGACATCAGATGGCCCCGGTGCTGCCCTACGATCCGAGCAGCCCGATCCGAGCCCTCGATGCAGAGCTCGATCCGGCGAGTGTACTCGATGTCGGTCTCCTTACGCAGGTTCTGGATGCGATGCAACAGTTCCCGGTAGAACCCTTCATCCCGCAAGCTGTCGTCAAGTTCGGTGCTCAACACCGTCACGATCGCCGAGTCTCCGGCTGCCGCGAAGTGCTCTTCGGCCTCAACGCTGATCTCAACATCCTCGCTGTCAATCTGCACGGGCTCGCCATCGAAATCAACGACAGCGGACCCGCCTTCGGCGAGCCTGGTCCGAAGCTCAACGGCATCCAGTTCCGCGAATACGTGCTTGGCGCGCTTCATCTTCTTTCCGAGCCGGGGTCCCAACCTGCGGAAATTGGGTTTCACGACATACCGCGCATGGGCCTGGTTGCCGTCCACGAACTCGACTTCATGGACGTTGAGTTCGTCTTCGACGAGCCCCCCGTGGCGAGCGACGCGAGTCCGCAAGTCAGTATCGGCGATTACGACTTCGGCACGTCTCAACGGCTGGCGCACCTTGAGCTGACGCTCGGTACGAACCCGCAGCCCGAGAGAGACAGCCCGCCTCACAGCCGACATTTCCTCGGACAGACCCTGGTCGAAGCGCCCCGCATCGGCCGGTAGATCGCAGAGGTGAACGCTTTCCGGACCCGCCACGCCTGCGCCGCACACAACATTCCTGTAGATCTCCTCGGCCATGAACGGCGTGAAGGCCGCGCAAAGCTTCGCCACGCTGACAAGACACTCGTACAGGGTGGCGTAGGCGTCCAGCTTGTCGTCATCGACCTCGCTCTTCCAGAAGCGGCCGCGGCTCCGCCGCAGGTACCAATTCGAAAGCCCGTCGACGAATCGATTGAGTTCGCCAGCCGCTTCGTAAGCAAGGAAGGCGTCCATGTACTTGCGGACGCGGCTCGCCACCAAGTCAAGCTCGGACAGAATCCAGCGGTCGAGCAACCCACGGCTGGCAACCGGGCGGCCCTTGGCCGCATTCGGATCAAACCCGTCGATGTCGGCGTAGATGGTGAAGAACGAGTAGACGTTCCTTAGCTTGAGCGGAAACTCCTTCTGGATCGTTCGCACGTTCGCCAGCGAGTGACGTGTGGGCGACCAAGGCGGGTTTCCCGCCAGGAAGAACCACCTGAAAGCGTCGGCTCCCGGAGCCGGGGAGATCACCTCCAGGGTGACTCTCTCGCCGCTGGGCAGGCGGGGAACGTCGATCGGAGAAACCTCCGCTCCACCGCGCGCCGGCACGGCGCCGATCGCTTCCCTGTCAGCGGCCGAGAGCTCGATCGCCTTGCGGGGAATGCCCTTGGCCGCAGAGACTGCCAGCCGGACCGGGGGATTGCCCCCTTCCGGCGCGAATACCTTGACGGTCTCGCCGGGCTTGAGGGCCAGAGCCTCGAGATCTTCCCTGGAAATCAAAGCGTGCCCTGGTTCGGCCGCGGGCCGGCCGTCCCTCTCCGGGCGGACGGCAAAGTCCTGGGCGACAAGGTCGAAGATCACGTCAGGCGGCGTGTAGTTGCCAAGGGACTTGGATTCCTTCTTGCCACTGGGATCCGCTACGTGTCCCAGCACGATGCAATTGCGGAACGGATGCGGATAGATCGGGCGAGGCAGCCCGAGCTCTTCGCTGCACTCCTCGTCGAAGACGAGAGTGGAGACCATTAACTGCGAGTAAAACCAGCCGCGGGTCTGGTCGATGGCCTCGGTGATGTAATCGGCGGGGAAGCGCGACTCGAACTCGGCCCGGCCTCGATGCGGATAGCCGTACTGGGCAAACGGCATGCAACCCGAGTCGAACCAGCAATCGATGACCTCGGGCACGCGCCGGTAGACGCCAGCCTCTCCTGGCTCGACCCAAGTCACCTCGTCGATCCAAGGCTTGTGCACCATGAGGTGGTCCGACAGGGACGGGTCGGCCTCCTTGGCCCGTGCGAAGTGGTCGAACGCTTGCGGGTTTTTCTCCAGAATCTCGGCGCACGAGGCCGGCACCGCCATGGCCCCCGTCACATCGTTGATCCACACGTTGAGCGGCGTCCCCCAGTACCGCTCCCGCGACAGCGCCCAGTCGACGTTGTTGCGCAGGAAGTCGCCGAATCGACCTGTCCCGATACGCTCGGGCAGCCAATTGATTTGGGCGTTGTTCGCCAGGACCTCCTTGTTGCGCGCCGTGGTGCGGACAAACCAGGCCGGGCGGGCGTACTGGATCAGCGGATCGCTGTCAGCCCGCCAGCAAAAGGGATAGTCGTGACGATAGTTCTCGCGGTGAACCAGTGCGCCGCTACGGTCAAGCAGCTGAATGAGCCGTTTGTCGGCTTGTTTCACCCACTGGCCCGCGACGTCCGCGATGCAGTTCTCGAACGTCCCGTCCGGCTGGACCGGGCAAAGCAAGGGGACGTCCCCGGGCGAAGCGTACCGGCTGGCGACATCCTTGTGCAAATCGTAGTCCACTTCGCCAAACGCTGGCGCCTCGTGGACCAGACCGGTGCCAGTATCAAGCGTCACGAAATCCCCGGATAGAACTTTCCACAGATACGGTTCCCGCCCGCCTTCCCTCAGCTCACCATCCCGGTCCCAGTACGCCTCCCGGTAGTAGTCGAACGGCGGGTGGTAGCGCCGCCCCAACAGGGCATCGCCCTTGAACTCCCGCTCGACTGGCAGCGACTCCCCGAGCTTCTGTTCCAACTCCCCGACGAGAGCGGCAGCTAGGATCAGCCTGCGCCCTTTCGCGCGAACCTGAACGTAATCGAAGTCCGGACGAACCGCAACGTATTGGTTCGCCGGAAGCGTCCACGGAGTGGTGGTCCACACGAGCAGCGCGGTTCCCGGATCGTCCGCCAGCTCGAGCGCGACATACACCGACGGGTCTTCGACGCTCTTGTAGCCGAGTCCGACTTCCCCCGCCGAAAGGGCCGTCCCGCCCTGTGGCCACCACCAGACGATCTTGTGGCCTTGGTAGAGCAGTCCCTGCTGGAACAGCCGGGCCAACGCCCACCACACGCCCTCGATATAGGACTTGTGATAGGTCACGTAGGCGTCGGACAGGTCGACCCAGAAGCCAACCCGGCGGGTCATTTTCTCCCATTCCTCGGTGTAGCGGAACACCGAGTCCATGCACTTGCGGACAAAACGCTCGACGCCGTACTCCTCGATCGCCTGCTTGCCGTGGATGCCAAGCTCCTTCTCGACCTCAACCTCGACCGGAAGGCCGTGGGTGTCCCATCCCGCCTTGCGCGGCACATAGCGCCCCGTCATCGTGCGATAGCGCAGAAATACATCCTTGAACACCCGCGTCAGCACGTGCCCGTTGTGCGGCAGGCCGTTCGCAGTGGGAGGCCCCTCGTTGAAAATGAAGCGCTCGGCTCCTTCGCGAAGGGCCAGGCTCTTGTCGAAAATCCCGCTCTCCTCCCAGAACCGACTGACCTCGTGTTCTGACGCAGGGAAATCAACGATCGGCTTGGCGCGCTGGAATCTCGGCTTGCTCATGACTCTACGGCGCTCGATCTACGGTTTGCTTCCGCTAACCCGGTCAGACCTCGAGGGCGCGACCGGCACTGCGGATGCTAGAGGAATCACTTGAACCAAGGGGCAATCCCGGCTCACTTCCTTCAGATTCGCTACGATCTGCTCTTACCGACGATAGGACTTCGCGGACAGCCTCTTCAGTTGACCACCGGATGTTGGGAGAGCCCTGACTGAGTCTCAGATACAGAAGCCCTGGCCTGAGGGTCGTCTTCAGTTTGACCGGCTTCCGGGCGGGGCGGTCAGGCCGCAGGAATCGGTCGGCTTGACCACAACCAATAGTGAAAGTGTAACACCTTGGCTACTTGTCCGGCCTTGTGAAGAAAGGCGATCCGCCCCGGCCCGCTGCTACTGAGAGCCGGCAAACAGCCCACTGATCGGCTGTGCTGACGCGTCGAACTGCGTTGCAGGGCGCAGACCCAGAAGCCACTGAACAGTGCGCGAAACGGACGAAACCGAGACGAAGCCGTCCAGGGCGGAACCGGGCACCAAAGGCCCGCCGGCCGCTGCCGCTCCCTTGGCACCGTCAATCGGCACGGCGAACAGAACCGTCGAGTCATAGGCAGGATGCTCCCGCAACGCCCCGGTCAATCGACCCAGGTCGGCATCTTGAGCGGCGGGCGTGCCCAAGAGCCGGACTACGGTCAAATCGGCCAGCGAACCCGCTAGCCGCAGCTCGTCAAGGAAGTCGCCGACCGGGCGACCGCCTCCAAACCCGTAGATCTCGGCATGCAGGGACGCATCGCGTGCGTTCGACCAAAGAGTGCCCGCGGGCGGTACCGCTGCCCTGCCCGCCGTCACAAGATCCTTGGCAGTCAGACGGCCCGCTTCAACCGCCGGTCCCAGCTTCGCGAAGAAATCGGTTTCCATGCCGCTCGTAATCCAGGCCATCTGGCCAAGCTCGCCACGTGCCGCAGGGAGGTACCCGGGAAGCAGCACCGCTTCACTGACCAAGCGCTCCCACGACTCGTCCCGCGCATCGGTCAACAAGAGGACCACATGGCTGACCGAGCCGGGAGGAGCGACTGCCGCTGTCGTAGGCCCGGACAGGTTCTCGACAGCAGCCAAGGTCAAGAACTCGAGCTGGTCGGAAGTCAGCGCGGGTAGGATGGACACGGATCCGGCCCGGGCTCCGTCACCCTTTCCGTTCAAATAGGCGACTCCGCCGTCCGCAAGCCCTTCCACTCCGATCGGATACCAGCCGGTAGGCAAGGCCCCGCTGGACTCGGGAAGGGCCTCCCCAATGTCAGCGAAGATGATCGTGTTGTTGCCTGCGTTGGCGATAAACAGCGTGTTGCCGTCGGCGCTCAGCCCAAGGGCCGACGGGATGGAGCCGACGGGCGAATCAGGGAGCGGCGCGACGGAGCGAATGTCGAGCAACTCATAACGATTCCGCTCCGTGATTCCGAAGGTCCAAAGATTGTCTGAATGGGTGCAGGCCGCGAAGAGCCGTGCCGGGTAACGGGTCACGCCGTCTCCTGCCGAATCGCGGCCCGGCATCTCCACGCTGCCTTCGGCCACTACAAAATCCGCTGGATGCCCGCCGACCGGCAGCCGTTCCACCAACTGACGGTCAGACAGGCGGTACAACCCCAGAGACGCCTCGCCCCAGTGGCTGATGATCAAGTGCTCGCGATCGGGCGACAGTCTCGCCCTGTACGGAGCCGCTCCGGTAGGGAACTCCCCGAGTACCAATCCAGACTGCGTGTTCAGCACGATGGCTCGGTCGCGGAGGATGTCCAAGGCATAGAGAATCCGGCCGTCCGCGGCCATCCTCACATCCCCGATCAATGATGGACAGCTCTCGCCACATTGATTCGGAATGGGAAACTCGCGCTCGACTTCGAGCGCACCCTCGCGGAACGACAGCTCCCAGACGCTACCCCGCCTGCCTCCGCCCACATACGCCTTGTCGCCAGCGAGGTTGAACTCAAGGCCGAGCCACGCGTCGGGAAGTTCGACATGCGACACCTCTGCGCGCTGCGAGATATCGATGGCGCTCACCGACGGTCTCTCGTAACCCGCCTGCAGGACCAGCAGGTGGCGGCCGTCGACCGACAGCTGTGCCGCCATAGGCAAGCTCCTCACCGGAATCTGGGCACCGGCAGGGGAGATCCGCTGCCCGGTCGGAAGCAGGATTCTCGGGTCGGCTGGCCCTGCCGCAGGGGTCTGGCTCCAAACCGCCGGAACCAATCCGCCGGCCGCAAGCAGACCGGCAACGATCAGGGCCTTCGCGCGATCAGGGCCGCTGTGGCATCGGATTCGCATACTTCCCGGTAGACAAGGTGATCAAACTCTGCGAAGAGTTCAAGGAGTTCGCGCTCGTGCAACAGATACGCAGGATTCCTGGGTCCCGTGTCGAACTTGCGCTGCTCTTGAGTGTACGTCTTGTAGACGACGATACCCCCTGGACGAACGCAGCGCTTGAGCACTGGGACCAGGGGCCGGTGCAGGTAGTTGAAGACAGAAACGAGATCGTAGATGCCATTGCCCAGATCGATCTCGGGAGCCTCCAAGTCAAGGCACCGGGTTGTAAGATCGCAACCCCTTGCCGCAGCCCGGCCTGCGGCAAGGCCGAGTGCCACGGGCGAGAAGTCGACTGCAAGGGTCTCGATGCCCCAACTCGCCAGCCGAACGGCATGGCGGCCACCGCCGCAAGCGATGTCCAGGCCTCGAAGGCTTTGCGCTTCCGCAGGGGCGAAGGCAAGATAGGGCCGGGCTTCGGAGAGGAATGGGTCTGGCTCCTGAAGAGCCCCTGCTTGAGCTCTGTGCTTGGCGTCCCAGTCCGCCCGAGATGCCACTCAACCTCCCGCGGCGTCGCGCGAGCGGATGCGGGCCAGCGCCAAGCTACGCGTTGAACGAGCTACCGCAACCGCAAGTCGACGTGACGTTTGGATTTTCGAACTTGAATCCAGCGCCTTCCATAGTCTCGACGTAGTCGACGCGGCAGTTATCCAGGTACAGCAGGCTGGCCTGGTCCACGTAGATCTGCAGGCCCTCGTAGTTGTAGACCTTGTCAAGCGGTAGCTGCTGGTTTTCAAAGGCCATCGAGTACTGGAAACCAGAGCAGCCGCCGCCGACCACTGACAGCCGCAGCCCCTTCGGCTTGGGCTCCTGCTGCGAGAGAATCTCGTTCACCTTCGAAACTGCTGTGTCGGTCATCTGAATCATCTCGGCTACCTCCTGGATTGCACCCGAATCTCTAGTATACCGGGTCAGGCACTCCTGAGAGCGTTTCGCACGCGTTGCAACGTTGCGAATGCGGAAAAACCCCTTACCAATACTGCTGGCGGACAGCCATCAATTCCGGGTACCTGTCGTCGGTGTCGCCGATGTCGGCCTTGATGCGCAAGAGTTCCCGCTTCAGTCTCGCCGCCTCTTCCGCGTAGGCCGGATCGCCGTAGACGTTCCTCTGTTCGCGAGGGTCCTTGCGCAGGTCGTACAGCTCCCAACCGGGCGTGGTCGACGACTTCTTGGCGCCGGGAGCGTCCAACGGCAGGCCGTAGAAGAAGATCAACTTGAAGTCCTTGGTCCGAATCCCGTAGTGAGCGGGCACGTCGTGGTGCGCGTAGTTCATCCAGTACCGGTAGTAGGTAGCCTCGCGCCAATCCTCCAAGCGCCGCCCCTCCAGCAGTGGCACCAAGCTGCGGCCCTGCATGAATGGCGGCGGAGCGACGCCGGCGAGTTCAAGAAGCGTCGGGGCCAGGTCGGTGTTATTCACCAGGTCGTCGTTGCGCGAGCCGGCCGCCACGCTGCCCGGAAACCGAACCAGCAGCGGAATGCGCAATGACTCCTCGTACATCCAGCGCTTGTCGATGTAGTCGTGCTCACCGAGCATGAAGCCCTGGTCGGACGTGTACAGCACCACGGTGTTGTCAAGGAGGCCTTCCTCCTCGAGGAATGCCAGCAGTCGTGCCACGCCGTCGTCAACTCCCCGCACGGTTCGGAGGTATTTCTTCAGATAGCGCTGGTACGCTGTCCGCTTGTACGCCTCGGCCCCGAGTTCCGGGTTTACGAACATGTGATGGCCCATGTTGCGGCGGACATTGCGCTTGCCGATCGAGGTGCCCGCCCCGTCCGTCGATACGGAGCCGTGGTTGGGCACCTTCCAGAGGCTGGCGGGCTCCGGGATCGAGGCATCCTCGTAAAGGAAGTCGTATCTCTCGGCGTTTTCGAAATTGTCGTGCGGCGCCTTGAAGTGGTGCATCAAGAAGAAAGGGCGTTCCTTGTCCCGCCGCTTCAGCCATTCGATCGACACCTTGACGACCGCGTCGGACGAATGCGACGAGTCGTATCCGGAAAACCGCCGGAGGTTAGCTGGCCATGGCTCGCCCGACTCATGCATGACGGGGTTGAAGTACGACCCCTGGCCCGGTAGAACGCAGTAGTAGTCGAACGATGGCTCCCGCTTCAAGTGCCACTTGCCGACCATTGCAGTCTGGTACCCGGCCTCTCGAATCAGGTTGGCAACGTACTGCCGATCCCCTTCCAAATGGCCGTTCAGTGTTGTCACTCGATTCACGTGGCTGTACTGACCGGTCAGCAGCGTCGCCCGGCTAGGTGTGCAGATCGAGTTCGTGCAGAAAGCGTTCTCGAACAGCATCCCGTCCCGCGCGAGCTTGTCGAGCACGGGCGTTGGGTCCAGCTTCGCCAGGCGACCCTCGTACGCCCCGAGGGCGTGGGCGGCGTGATCGTCGGACATCAGGAACAGGATGTTTGGCTGGTCCGCGCCCGAACTTGCGATAGCGGCCGCCGCCAAGGCCGAAACGCGCATCAATGTTTTCATGTCGGATACGAGTATACTGGGCGGCAATTCCGATGCGACGCTGGCACCTGATCCTGCCGTTGGCCTGCGCTTGCGCCCTGCAAGCCCAGCAACCCAACATCCTCCTGCTGTTCGCCGACGACCAGCGTCCCGACACGATCGGCGCCCACGGCAACCCGTACATCCGCACGCCGAACATTGACCGGATCGTGGCCGAGGGATTCAGCTTCCGTCGCGCGTATTGCCTGGGGTCCCAGGGAGGGGCGGTCTGCGTGCCGAGCCGGGCGATGCTGAACACGGGCAAGAGCTTCTTCCGTATCCGCGGGGACATGGACGGCGAGACGACGCTGGGCCAGTTGCTCGGTCGCAGTGGCTTTTCAACGTTCGCCACCGGCAAGTGGCACAACGGCCAGGAGTCGTGGCTCAGGAGTTTCCAGCAGGGCCGCAACATCATGTTCGGCGGGATGTCGAACCACGCCAAGGTGCCAGTCGTCGACCTCGGCGAGGACGGCAAGATCACTGCCCAGCGCGAGGGTGTCCGCTTCTCGAGCACGCTGTTCGCGGATGCCGCGATCGAGTTCCTGCGCAATTACAGGGAGGAGCAGCCGTTCTTCGCGTACGTCGCGTTCACAGCACCGCACGACCCGCGCAACCCTCCGCCCAAGTACCGGCGGATGTACTACCGGAACCCGCCTCCGCTGCCGCCCAACTTCGCGCCGCAACATCCCTTCAACAACGGCCAAATGACCGGGCGCGACGAGAGCCTCGGACCTTGGCCGCGTACCGCAGCCGTGGTTCAGGACCAGCTGTCCGAGTACTACGGGCTAATCACCCAACTCGACCACCAGGTCGGCAGGATCCTGCGCGAATTGGCGGCCGGGCCGCATGCCGACAACACGATCGTCGTGTACTCGGCTGACCATGGCCTGGCAGTCGGAAGCCACGGCCTGCTTGGCAAGCAGAACCTGTACGAGCACTCGATGGGCGCCCCGCTGGTGTTCTCCGGGCCGGGAGTGCCTCGAGGGAAGGAGTCGAATGCCTTCTGCTACCTGCTCGACATCTTCCCGACGCTTTGCGCGATGGTGGGCCTGAAGGCCCCGGACGGCGTTGACGGCCGTGACCTGTCGCCGATCTGGCGTGGCGAAGCGGACTCGGTCCGCGGCTCGATCTTCACTTCGTTCCGCGACCTGATGAAAGCGGTTCGCGACGACCGCTGGAAGCTCATTCGCTACCCCCAGATCGACCACACGCAACTGTTCGACCTCGAAACAGACCCGGACGAGATGCGGAACCTCGCCTCGGACCCTGCCCATGCGAGCCGCATTGCGGGGTTGATGGAATCCATGCGTGGATGGCAGGAGGACGTCGGCGACGACGACCCGCTGCAGGTTCCCAATCCGCAGCCGAAGGAAATCGACCTGACCGGCAGGGAGCAGAACCGCGACCGATGGCAGCCCGCGTGGATATTCGAGAAGTACTTCGAGCGGCCTTACGGACGGATCTCGTCACGCTAGGGTGCGACCGGAAGAAGGCCAGGCGCTAGAGCTCTTCGAAGCACTTGCGGGACATCGAGCAGGTGTCTTCATCCACGATGTCGCCGTCGGGGCCGATCGGCTTATGGGTCTGGTCGCACCAATAGATGCGCGAGTTCGACAACTGCACCGTGGGGTCGTCGTCCGCGTCGATGTACATTCCCTTCCAACGCAGATCCGAGCAGCGATGGACAAGAACCTTCAGGCCTGCGCCTCTGTTTCGGGACATATCCTGCCTCGTCTCTTCCAAGTCACGGGGCCGCTGACGCGGACTGCAACCTCAGCCCTTCGTCCGCGACCCCTGGGTACTGGCGCGCAGACCGCTCGGAAGCGGACTACGCAGCCATTGCAATCGCGCGCTTCACTGCCACGCTTGCCAGCTGCACCTTGGCCTTGTTCTGGCTCAGGGGTGTAGCGGCCGACACGGCAGCCTTGCCAGCGGCTTCTCCGGCACTCTCGCCGAGAGACTGGCCCTTCAGTGCGGTTTCGGCCTCCGACGAGCGCCACGGGATCGGGGCCACATGGCCCATCACGACACGGGCGTCGGCGATCTTGCCGCCACGCAGCCTGACCGCGACCGAAGCGGTCACGAGCGGCCAATCCAAGACCTGGCGCTGCCGCACCTCGTACGTCGCCGTCTTCCAGCCGGACGCGCTCGGGACCATGATCTCGGTCACGATCTCGTTCGGCATCAGGGTGTTCTCCCGTTCGGAGTCAGCGGCCGGGATCTTGAACAGATCCGCCACCGGGATCTCGCGCTCGCCCGCGGGTCCAGCTACCGTAACCATCGCGCCCAGCGATATCAACGCGGGAGCGAAGCTCGATGCACTGACAAAGTACGCCGGCCCCTTGTTTCCGAGGATCGCGTGGTAGCGATTCTCGCCGTTGGGAACCAGCGACTTGCCCTCGTGCATTGCCAACAGGCCGTGTCCGTTGCGGTAGTACCAGCAGCGCGGGCGCTGCAGGAGATCGCCGACCACGGTCCCCATGGCGCGGACCTGCGGCGCGGTGATACCCCGGGCTGCCTGCGCGAGCGACTTGTACGATGACGCGGCTCCAGATTCGAGGAGATCCTCGACTGTCGCCATCGCGCCGATGCGAAGGCCGCCATCCTTCTTGGACACGCCGCGAAGCGCGCTGATGTTCCGGAGACTGACGACCCGGGAAGGTGTCTCGATCCGTTCCTTCATCAGGCTGAGAAGGTCTGTGCCCCCCGCCAGCACGGCCGTCACACCCGCATGCGGGCTCAGCGCCTGCGCGGCGGTGATCGTTTCGGTAGGAGCGATGTATTCGAAATTCTGCATGTTTCCTGACCTCCTTATGCGCTCGCCAGTGCAGCTAGAACACGATCTGGCGTCATTGGAAGGGTGGGCACCCGCACGCCAATAGCGTTTGCCACAGCGTTCGAAATCGCCGCGCCAGGCGAGATAGCGGGCGGCTCGCCAATTCCGATCACACCCCGGTCATCGTATTTGTTCTGAACCATGTGGACCTCCAGCTCGCCGATGTCGCCCGCCCCGGGGAGCTTGTAGAACTCCATGTCCGGGTTGAGCATCTTGCCAGTGGTCTGGTCGTAAATGGCTTCCTCGTAGAGCGCCCAGGCAACTCCTTGGATGAGGGCTCCGTAGACTTGGCTTTCGGACTGCTCTAGGCACAGCACCAAGCCCACGTCCTGAACGGCGGCGAGTTTGTTGATCGACACGACGCCGGTCTCGACATCAACCGAGACATCGGCCATCTGGACACCGCCCACGCCGGAATCGTTCAGCTTGCCACCATCGCGGTCAGGCTGCTTGCCCTGGCCGGTGATCGTGCGGTTGCCCAGCTTCTTGCAGGCATCCATCCAACTCAGCGACTTCGAAGGGTCCGACTTGGCGAAGACCTTCCCGTCCTTGGCCTCCAGGTCCTCCGCATCGACGCCAAGGGACTCAGCCACGACTCCCTTGAGCTCCTCCAAGGCGTTCACCGTGGCACGGCGCGTCGAAGCCGAGGTTCCGCCGACTGTGGTGGAGCCTCCCGAAGCCCCCGAAATCGGGAGCTTGGAGTTGCCGATGTTGACCTTGATGTCGGGAATCTGCAGCCCGAGCGTCTCCGCGGCCACAACCGAAAGGGTCGTGTACGTGCCAACTCCCAGATCCTGGCTGGCCAGGTTCACCGAGACTCCGCCATCCGGCTGGATGCGGACCTCGCAAGTCGAGTCGTGGGGGCGTCCGCCCCAAGTGTGGAGCGACAGGCCGACGCCACGCTTGACCGGGCCGGAGCCGGAATCTCCGCGCTTGTGCCATTTCTCTTTCCAGCCAATCATCTCCGCGCACTTGTCGATCTCGTAGCGATAGACCTCGGGACGGGCCGTCAGGTCGGCGTTCTTCTTGAAGAATTCCACCGGGTCCATGTCGAGCTTGGCGGCCAGGTCGTCCATCGGGCACATCGTCAGGACGGCCGCCTGCGGGTGGTTGGGCGCGCGCCAAGCGCGGGCCGGCCCGATGTTCGTCGACACGGTGAGGTGACGGGCCTTCTGGGCCAGCCGCTCCTCGTTGTTGTAGACGTAGGGCAGCGGCGGGCTGCCGCGTCCCGCGACGCCGCCGGTTGACCAAGTCTCGGATTCGTAAGCGACCAGGGTGCCGTCCTTCTTGGCTCCGACCTTGACGTTGCCGTAGTCGGAAGGCCGGCCGCCAGCAACCATCAATTCCTCGTCGCGATCCAGCATCAGCTTGACCGGTCGACCCGTCTTCTTGGAAAGCTTCGCGCAAGCGATGCCCCACGTGTCGATGTTGAACTTGGAACCGAATCCGCCACCCATGTACGGCGTGATCACCTCCACGCTCTCCGCGTCCACCGTGCCGATGGACTCGTCGCGAGAGAGCCCCTTGGCGAGGTCCGCGGGAAGCCGGGCTACGGCCTGCGTCGAGGCGTAGACCTTGATATCGTCACCGGTCCAGTCGACAACCTGGCCGTGCGGCTCGAGGCAGCAATGGGTTATTACGCCAAGGCCGTAGTAGCCTTCCACCGTCTCGTCAGCGCTTTCCCAAGCAGCCGCGAGGTCCGGCCCCTTGGTGTCGTCCTTGGCAGGCTGGACGCGGTTCGCCTCGCCCGCCTTCTTGACGTCCTCGTCCTTCACCCAATGGGGAAGGATCTCGAAATGGAGGTTCACAGCGGCCGCGGCGTCACGGGCATGCTCCTCCGTGTCGGCGCAGATCGCGAGGATCTCGGTGCCGACCCACTGGACTTCGTCGCCGACATTCATGATGTTGACGTGACCCTTGTAGCCTGCGACCTTCTCCGCCATCGAGGTGTCGATGCTGATGATGCGCCCATGGGGAACCGGAGAGGTCACCAAGCGCGCGACCAGCATTCCCTCGAGGTTGCGGTCGTAGGAGTACTTCGCCGCGCCGCGGGCCTTGGCGGGCCCATCGACGCGAGTGTGCCGCTTGCCAATCAGGCTGCGGTCATCGACTGCCGGCCAATCGTATTTGGTCGCCATCACGCACCTCCCTGCCTAGCCGCTTCGTAGACGGCCTTGCGAACTCCTACGTACGTGCCGCAGCGACAGATGTTGCCGCTCAACGCGCTCTCGACGTCCGCCATCGAGGGGCGCGGGTTGCGGTCCACGGCCGCCTTGCCGGCCATCACCAGTCCCGGCGTGCAGAAGCCGCACTGCTGGCCGTCGTTCTCGACGAACTGCGCTTGCACGGGGTGCATCGAGTCCTCGGTCGAGATGCCCTCGATGGTCTCGATCCTACGGCCTTGCGCTTCGATCGCAAGCAGCGTGCAGGAATACACTGCGCTGCCGTCCACGATGACCGTGCAAGCCCCGCAGGTCGCCCGGTCGCAGACCTTCTTGGCGCCCGTGTGGTCAAGCTGGTTCCGCAAGGCATCGATCAGTGTTACCCGCGGCTCGACTTTCAGATCAACGCTTTTCCCGTTGATGTTCAGAGTGATTGGTACCGGACCCGGCCCCATCACCTCGGGGCCATCGGCACGCGCCTCCGGCGGCATTCCGATCGCACCGACCGCTCCAGCTCCGATGCCGACGCCTTCGATAAACGTGCGCCGCGAGAAGCCTTTGCGTGGCTCTTGTTGAGGCCCTTTCACGGGCCCGTCACAGGGTTTATTGGAACTCACCTGGCGGTCTCCTTCCCAGAATTGTTCGATCAAACGTCAGTCCAGGCCCACTAGGCCCGATCTGCTACGCACTGAGACTATAGCAAAGAAGGCGGGAGAAGAGCGCCTCATCTCAACAATCTGTCTCAACAATCACGGCTTCTCGCGCAAGATGCGCGGCCATATTCACCTGAAGTCAGGGGATCTGCCGAATCGAACGGACGTCGGTCCCGGCGGCGATGCTGTCCATGAGCCTGTCGCCAGACACAAGGCGTCCGAAGTTCACATAGCGGCCGTCCGCCAGCGGAAGGGCAGTCAGGCAAAGGAAAAATCCGCCTCCCGAAGCCTCGCCCTGGCGCAGCAGGCCGAGACTGCCTCGCAAGAATGGATTCGGATTGAGCTCGGACCGGATCGGATCCAGGGGCGCTGCCGCCACGGCGTATCCGTTAGGCCGCACGGCGGCGAAGACGCTCGCATCGAGAGTGCCCTGCGATGCGAGCTGCCGGAAGTGCTCGGCCGTCAAGGGAGCCTGGTCGTAATCCAGCTCGATATCAAAATCCCCTAGCGACGTGCTCATGCGCAAGCGCACCCCGATTGTCTTCGCGACGCGCTGGTACTCGTCCGGTTCCAGCAGGGAGCCTCGAGGGGCGGCGATGCCCTTCGAATCGAGCACCGGCTCCCCGGGAGGCAGCGCCCCGGGCTGGGGAGATCCCGCCAGGGCAGCCAGCGCTGCAGCAGCCTCGTACCGCACCTTCGGATCTGCATTGTCGAGATTGCTCCGCACGATCGCAAGCAGGCCGGGATCGGCTGGGCCAAAGGAGATGGCGCGGAGCGCGGCGGCACGAACGAACGCGTTCGCGTCAGAAAGCAGCGGGCGCAAGCGGTCCGAAACCGGAGTGTGTGCCGCCAAACGCAGGTCAGCCGCTGCCAAGGCGGCGGCCCAGCGGCTGTCCTGGTCATCCGAGTCCAGGTACTCAGCGACAAAGTCGGACCGGTCCGTGGCATCCATGCGCATCAGGGCGGTCATGGCCGTGGTGATGGGAGCTGCGGTGCGGGTGAGGTCGGCAGCCGTCTCCCGGCGTCCGAGCTTGCCCAAGGCGGCAACCGCGCGAGCTTCCACGAGCCGGTCCTCGTCTCCGAGAAGCCCCAGCAGGGCCGCTACGGCGCTGCGGGGCGGCGGGACACCGCTCGCGCGGCTATCCAGCACGTTTCCCGCGGCGAACGCGGCGCTGGCCCGCACGGACGGGGCGGGGTCTTCCATTGCGTCGACGAGAAGGCCGAGGGCATCGCGGCCTTGAATGCGCGAGATCGCAAGGATCGCCCGGGCCCGGATTTCAGCAACAGGGTGGCGGAGCTGCTCGAAGATCCAGGGGTCGGCCACCAGGCGGTCCTCCCTCTCCAGGAAGTCGCCTTCGATTCGGTGCACCGGCCGCGTCAGCAACAGCCATGCCGTCGCAATCCCGAGCAAGAGCATGCAAACGGCAATCAGCCGCCCGGCGGCGTGCGACCCGCCGTGGCCGATCCCCCCGGAATCCGGTCGATCAGTCCCCGAATCGAGCCAGCCCGTCATCGCGCACCTCCCGTCTGCGCCGCGGTGAGAACCCGAATCTCACTGCTATGCTTGCCGGGTATGGGTGGCAATTCGGAAGCGCTTGCCGCCGTGCGGACGGAACTGGAGAAGTACTCGCATCCGCTGCTGCGATTCGACGTGCGCGAGACACAGGGCGGCCGGGTCGAGCTTGTCATTGACCTCCGAAATAAGCCCGCCAATATTCATAGATACTACTTGGAGGTCCACCCGAGGGACCTAGAGCACTCGCAGTTCCGCTGGATTCTCCAGCGGATGATCTTCGAGGGCTTGCACGACTACTTCGTGGAGATGTTCGAATACACGCCGCAAAGCCTTGACAACCCCGCGGGGCCATACGAACTCGAGCGCTGAGGAGCCCTCCTTGGAACTTGCGGACATCATTGCGTCCGAAATCCGCCAGAGCGGCCCCGTGCCGTTCCAGCGGTTCATGGAACTGGCGCTCTACCACCCGACGCTTGGCTACTACACGAGGGCCAGGGATCCATTCGGGCGCGAGGGCGACTTCTATACGAACTCGCAAATGCAACCCGTGTTCGGGCGTCTGATCGCGCAACAGCTTGACCGCTGGAGGCGCGAGATGGGATCGCCCGACCCTTTCACCGTGCTGGAGCTGGGGCCAGGACGCGGCGAGACCGGAGACGAGATCCGGCGGTGCATGCCCGATGTCAAATGGATCCCGGTCGAGCACGACGGGCGCTGGCCCGACCACCCTGTGGTCGGCGCGGTGTTCTGCAACGAGTTCTTCGACGCACTGCCAGTTGACCTTGTCGAGCGACGCAGCAATAGCTGGATCGAGTGGCGCGTAGGGCTCTCGGGGGGGCGCTTCGCCTGGCGCACGGGGGACAGCCCCGTGACACGGCACGGTCTCCCCCGAATCGGCGAGGGTCGTCGGATCGAAACCTGCGAACTCCAGGTTGCGGCGATGGATCGGATCCAGTCGGTCCTCGCAAGGGGCTGGGTGCTGGCGATCGACTACGGCTATAAGCGCGACGAGATCGAGCGCGGAGGCCGTTTCCCCGAGGGCTCGCTAATGAGCTACTCCGGGCACAGGGCGGACCCGGACGTGCTAGTCGAGCCGGGCCGCCGCGACATCACCGCGCATGTCAACTTCAGCGCCCTCGAGGACGGCGGGCGAGCCGGGGGGCTCGAGGTCTTTCCACTCCAGACACAGCAGGCGTTTCTGCTCGGCGTCGGCGAGCCTGACAGCTTCGACTACGCGCTGGCCGCAGACTCGGAGGCGGCACGAGCGGCTTTGCGGCTGCAGCTCAAGTCGCTCCTCTTTGGCCTCGGCGAGACGTTTCGCGTGCTCGTGATGCGCAAGCCATAGGGGGCTATACTTGGCTGCGAGGGGAGCGGAATTCCTCGTGTCCCAACTGTCACTGGACTCTCTGCGCAATCGGCGATTCTCGTTCTACCCGGCGATTCACGGTGTCCAGCACAACGAGTGGACCCTGCTGGAGTCGACCTGGTCCGAGATCCAAGTCCACAATTCGGCGTCAGGCCAGGAGTTCTGGATTCCCAGGAGCCATCTCGGCAACGTGAGCAGCACCGACTCCCCAGTGCTCATCCAGGGTTTGCGGCGCGAGCTCGAAGCCAAGGCCGGCGGAGTGTTCCCGCACCGCAAGGTCGTAACCGAGATTCCGACAACGGCGGCAGGCCGCGCGCAGCAGGCACCATCTGCAGGTGCCGCGCCGCCCAAGCCCATCAGGGTGAACCGGGCCGATGCCAGGACGCTGCGCCTCCTCGTGATAGCGATCAGCCTCGCCCTGATGGCAGCAATGGTTGGTTTCCTCGGAGTGGTGGGAGGCCTGCACAATCCATTGGAAGCGCTGTTCGAGCCTGATACATCGACAGCCGACCAGGGCTATCTCGGTCTGGGAAGGAATGACACCTACTTCGAGGTCGTGAACAGACTGTCTGAGCCCGAAGAAGAGCAATGGATGAGCGCCGAAGAGGACGAACTCCAGTTCCAAGCGCTCCACTACCGTGGGCGGGGCTATATCGTGATCATGATGGGCGGCAGCCGGGCAGCAATGCGTTATCTGGGAACCTTGCACGACCCCTCGCGCCGGGTGCTCGATTCGGCCCGTCTGGCCAGGGGCGGCGACACGGCTCCGATGATGCGGAACCTGCCCGACTTCTAGAGCGGATTCGAGGAGGCTGAACCGCGCGCCAGGCAGCGCGGCGGACTCTGGTCAGCGGCCGTTGCAGGCTTGGTTCCGCAAAGTGCCGAGCGCGTCAAGGAGCACCTCGACCTCTGCATCCGTGTTGTAGTGCGCGAGCCCAATCCGGACAAGCCCTCCGGACTCTTCGAGCCCCAGATCGTCGGTGACATTTAGCGCATAGAAGTTCCCGTCCCACACGAAAATGCCGCGGTCTCCCAAGAACTCAGCGACCTGGCGCGGCGTCGTCCCGGTCAGCCGCACGGCCACGGTCGGGACACGCCAGTCGAAACGATCTTCGTCGCGAATCCCGTAGATTTCCAGCCCCTGGATTCGCAGCAACCCTTGGATCAAGCGCCTCGCCAGTCCGCGCTCGTAAGTTCTGATCGCGTTCATGGCCACTAGCAGGCAGCGTCGACGGCTATCTCCCGCATTCGCCCCGCAGCGTTGTCCGAGAGCTGCCAGATAGTCGATAGCGGCGGTTGTCCCAGCCATGCATTCGTGATTTTGAGTGCCGGTCTCGAATCGCCCGGGCAAGCTGTCCTCGGCTGGACGCACCTTGTAGGCGCGCAAGTGCTCCAAGTGCTCTTCCTTCCCGTAAAGCAGCCCTTGGTGCGGCCCGAAGAACTTGTACGCCGAACACGCCAAGAAGTCGCAGCCGATGTGCCGCACGTCGATCGGGGCGTGCGGCGCGTAGTGCACTGCATCCACAAAGACGCGCGCTCCGACAGCGTGGGCATCCCGGGCAATCGCCCTGATGTCGTTGACGGTGCCGACAGCGTTCGAGGCGTAGCCAACCGCGACAAGCTTCGTTCTCGAAGTCAGCTTGCTCCGCAGGTCAGCAAGGTCAAGGGTGCAATCGTCGCGGTTGAAACGGGCCTCGCGAACCTTCAGGCCAGCCTCCTCCAAGCTCTTCCACGGCGCGTGGTTGGCATCATGGTCGAGCCTGGTCACCACGACCTCGTCGCCGGGCTCGAACTCCCTCGAGAGCGCCCGGCTAAGCCAGAAGGCGAGCGTCGTCATGTTGGGGCCGAACACGACCTCCCGCTCCGAGCAACCGAGGAGGTCTGCAGCCGCTCGGTGCGCTTCCTCGACGACGCGGTCACTCTCGCGACTGGTGCGGAACGGGCCGTGGAGGTTGGAATTGGAACCGGCCAGATAATCTGACACGGCCCGGATCACGCTATGCGGCACTTGCGTTCCGCCCGGGCCGTCGAAAAAGACCTCCGACCCGGCATGGGGACCGCTCGTGAGAGCCGGGAACTGGGCGCGGACCCAAGAGATATCGAAGGCTGACTGCATTGCGGCGGCAACGGGCGGGCCCAGCCGGGCTTTCCGCAACCTTCCTAAGGTATAGGTTAATAGCGAATGGCTCCCATGCCATTCGCTACGCCAGCAATGACCGTCTCCGTGGTGATTCCGCATCTCAATCGCGCCGACCTGCTGGAACGGGCGCTACGATCGGTGAACGCGCAATGCCTGCCGCCAGGCTCCGACCTGGAGGTCATCGTGGTGGACAACGGCTCCGAAGACAACTCGGCGGCCATCGCCCGGGAACTCGGCGCCCGGGTAATCGAACTCGGTTCCAACCATGGAGTGAGCCTGGCGCTCAATTGTGGAATCAAGGAGGCTCGCGGGGAGTGGGTCGCGCTGCTCAACAACGATGTCCACCTAGCCCGGGACTGGGCGGCGCTCCTACTGGATGGAGCCCACCGCGCGAAGGCTTGGTTTGCGACAGGAAAGATCTACGACGCTGCCCGCGAGAATCTGCTGGACGGGGCCGGCGACGCAGTTTGCAGGGGAGGTGCGGCCTGGCGGCTGGGCCACGGCAAGCCTGACGGCCCGGCTTTCTCAAGTCCGCGACCGACCCATTTCCCGTCGGCAACGGCGGTGCTGTTCCGTCGCGAATTCTTCGATCGAACGGGACTTTACGACGAATCGTTCTTCGCGTATCTCGAAGACGTTGATCTAGGCATGCGCGCCGCGGCCCTTGGCCTCCAGGGCGTCTACCTGCCCGCGGCGGAGGCTTGGCACCTCGGCAGCGCGACCGGCGGCCGATGGAGCGCCCGCAGCGTGACCTGGATCACCCGCCATCAGCTGCTGTTGATCGCCAAGCACTATTCGGCGTCAATGCTGCTGAGGTTCGCGGTGCCCGTCGCTGCGGCCCAGCTGCTGTGGGCGGCTCTGGCCGTCTCGCGAGGCTGTTTCAGGCCCTGGCTTCAAGGCCTGAAACTGGGGCTTGCGGACTGCCCTACGCGATGGAGAGCGGCATCGCGGGACGGAGAAGCCCCGCTCGCCGCCGCGCTTTGCGCCGGCGAAGCCGAGATCGCCACCTACCAACAGGCGGCTGGTTGGGACCGTTACTGGAAGTGGTACTTCCGCCTGGCGTGGCCGGCCGCAGGAGGCCGGCCCGGATGAACCCGGCAGTCGCGGCGGTCATCGTCGCGTACCGCTCGAATGCGGAGCTACGCGGATGCCTGGAGGCGCTCCGCGGCAAGGTTGGGGAAGCGGTCGTGATGGACAACGCTGGGGGCTCTTCGGCCCCGCCGGAGCTCAGGCAGGCACACCCCCGGGTGGCGTGGATCGACAACCAGGAAAACCGCGGCTTCGCGGCGGCCGTGAATCAAGGGGTCGCCGCAACGAACGCTCCGCTCGTGCTGCTGCTGAACCCGGACTGCCAACTGCTGTCCGGGGTGGAGAGCTTGGTCGAGGCCTGCGGGCTTTCAGGCGTCGGGGGCGCGGGAGGATTGCTTGTCAATGCGGACGGCTCGGCCCAGACCGGCTTCTTCGCCCGGTCACTGCCGTCAGCTTGGACACTGGCGTTCGAAGCGATTGGACTGAATCGCGTCTGGAATCGCAATCCGGTCAACCGGCGCTACCGGCTGCTTGACATGGATCCCGCGATCGAGCAGGACATCGAGCAACCTGCGGGTGCCTTCCTCATGCTACGACGTGAAGCGCTGGCGGCGGTGGGCGGCATAGACGAGGACTTCCATCCTGCTTGGTGGGAGGACGTGGACGTGTGCCGCAGGCTGCGCGACGCCGGGTACGCACTCCGTTTCACCCCCCGCGCAACCGCCCGGCACACTGGCGGGCACTCGTTCCGGGAGCGGCCACTGCAGGCACGCCTCGAAGCTTGGTACGGCGGGATGCTACGCTACAGTGAGAAGCATTACCCGCACGCCACCTATCGACGGGTGCGGTTAGCGGTAGTGGCCGGATTGATACTGAGAAGTCTTTATTTCTGCTCCGTCAAGTTCAGCTGTGCCGAGGCAAGAACCTACTGGTCCGTGCTCCGTCTAGTGCGGTCCGGGTTCCCGAATCGGAACGGGCCCGAACAAGCTCGGCGCATTGCTCGATCCAACCAGCCCTAGGCTCGAACGTCACGGCATGTTAGGCAAGCCCCTAGTTTCGGTTACTGTTGTAACCTTCAATAGCGGGCGCTTCATTCGCCGCTGCTTGGAATCGGTCCTTGAGCAGATTCACGCGCCGCTCGAAGTGATCGTTATCGACAATGCGTCGACAGACGGCACGTGCGACATCCTCGAGCGGTTCGAGAGCACCTGCTGCGTGATCTACAACGAGGAGAACGTAGGCTTCGCAGCCGCCCAGAACCAGGCGATCGCGATCGCCCGCGGCGACTGGGTCCTGACCCTCAATCCGGACATGTTCCTGTTCTCGGATTTCGTCGCGAGCTTGATCGCGACGGCCGAGACCGATCCGCGAATCGGGACCGTGTGCGGCAAGCTCCTTCTGTCCGACGCGTCTTTCGACCTGGAATGCGGCCAGCGGCTGGATTCCACGGGAATGTACTTCACGCCCACCCTGCGCCACAAGGACCGCGGCTGCTTGGAGGCCAACAACGGTCACTACCAGCGGCACGAGTACGTGTTCGGAGCAACAGCCGCAGCAGCCTGCTATCGACGGGCGATGATCAATGACGTTTCCGTAGACGGCGAGTTCTTCGACCCGGCATTCTTCGCATACCGCGAGGATGCCGACGTGGCGTGGCGGGCGCAGCTGCTGGGCTGGAAGTGCGTGTTCGACCCGCGTGCCTCTGCCTATCATGTGCGCAGGCTGCGGCCGGGCATGCGGAACCAGCTGCCTGCCGAAATCAACATGCATTCAGTGAAGAACCGCTTTCTGATGCGCATCAAGAACATCACGCCGGGACTCTACTTGCGGAACTTCCTGCCGATCACGATCCGTGATATCGGGATCCTCGCGTACTGCCTGGTGGTCGAGCGCACCTCGCTGCGCGCATTCTACTACCTGGCTCGGGACGTCCAAGACACGCTGCGCAAGCGCCGGCAGATCCAGGCACGCCGGTGCGTGAGCGAGTCCTACATGGCGAGTTGGTTCCGGTACCGCCCGGTCAGCTTCCCGCTCCGGAGCGAAGTCCCGGGCGCCATCGGGCGTCGGGCGGAGTTCCTTCGGCAACGGCTCGGCCGACCGGCGGCATGAGAATCGCCCTCCTGGGCACGCGTGGCATACCCGCCAACTACGGCGGCTTCGAGACCTTCGCGGAGGAGCTGTCCGCATGCTTGGTCAAACGCGGACACCATGTGACGGTTTACGGCCGCTCGCACTATGCAAGGCAAGGCCTCCGCGAATTCCGCGGAGCCCAACTGGCCGTGCTGCCGACGATCCGCACCAAGCACCTCGACACGCCCGTTCATTCGGCCCTGTCGTGCCTGCACCTGCTCCGGCACGGAGCGGACGCGGCGATCTTCTGCAATGGCGCCAACGCGGTGTTCACGTACTGGCCGCGGCTGCTGGGGATTCCGACGGTGCTGAACGTCGACGGACTGGAGCGGAACCGCAAGAAGTGGGGCGTGGCCGCGCGAGCTTGGTACCGCTTCTCGGAGCGGCTCGCAACGCTTTGCCCCGATGCGGTCGTAACTGATGCCCGCGTGATCCAGGACTACTACTTTGAGCGTCACGGATTGAAGACCCACTTCATTGCTTACGGCACCTCGCGCGACACCGCAACCACGACAGCAATGCTTGACGAGCTCGGCTTGCAACCGCGGAATTACCTCCTCTATGTCAGCCGATTCGAGCCGGAGAACAACGCCCTGCTGGTAGTGAAGGAGTTCGAGCAGAGCAAGACGGATTGCAAGCTCGTCATGGTTGGCGACGCCCCCTACGCGGCTTCGTACATCGAGAAGGTGAAGTCCACCCAAGACACCCGGATCACCTTCGCCGGGGCGGTGTACGGCACGGGCTATCGCGAGTTGCAATCGCATTGCCTCGGTTACGTCCACGCCACCGAGGTGGGGGGCACCCATCCTGCACTGGTGGAGGCAATGGGCAGGGGCTGCGCGGTGCTCTACCTCGACACACCCGAGAACCGCGAGGTGGCGGGAGGCTCGGGCCTGCCGTTCACAGCCGGCCCGGGAGCGCTGCGCGCCCGGATCGAGCAACTGGCTGCGGCTGATCCGCAATGCCTTCAAGCCCTGCGCGACGCGGGAGTTCGCGAAGCGAAAGCTCGCTATGACTGGGAGACCGTCGCGGACGGGTACGAGCGGATCCTGGAGAATCTTGCGGGGGTCTACGCACGGCACGGCGTCCCGCGTACAGTAATAGGTCCGACCGCTCATTGAAAGCGGGACGTCCCAGGTCCAGGCTTGGGCTTCCCGGCATCGCCGGCGGATCCGGTCAGGACGTACCACGGGATGAAACGAGCTGGGGAGAGATCCCGGGAACGGGTCTTCGAAGAGCGGGAACCCGTCACCGATTCCGACCAAGACGACTTGACCTACGACGATTGGGATCCCGAGCGACCGCCGCAGACTCCGGGCGGGCGCGGGTCGCAAGAGGCAGGCCAAGACCCAGCCGGGGCAGAGCTTACCGTCGATGATTTCTTCCAGCCGGGGGGAATCCTGTCGGGACGCATGGAGCAATGGGAAGACCGGCCCGGCCAGTGGGAAATGGCGAGCGGCGTGGCGGCTGCGCTCGAAGAGAGGAGGCACCTGATCGTCGAGGCCGGAACGGGTACCGGCAAGACCTTGGCGTACTTGGTCCCGCTGATCCTGGCCGGCACCCGCGCGGTCATTTCCACCGGCACCAAGAATCTGCAAGAGCAGTTGCTTCGGAAGGACGTGCCCTTGCTGGAGGAGCTGCTCGGCCACAAGCTGCACGTCGCATTGATGAAGGGACGCGGCAACTTCCTATGCCTGCAGAAGTGGGACGAAAAGGTACGCAAGCCGATGCTGGAAGGCACCGCCGACCTAACGGACTTCAGTCTCATTGACGATTGGGTCAAGAACACCGAGACGGGTGACCGGGCCGAGTTGCCGACCCTGCGAGCCGACAGCAAGCTTTGGCCACAAGTCGACGCGCGGCGCGAGGCCTGTTCCGGGAAGCAGTGCGAGTTCTTCGACCGCTGCTACGTGACCCGGATGCACCAACGGGCCAGAGAAGCCGACCTGATTGTGGTAAACCACCATCTCTTTTTCGCCGATCTGGCATTGAGCAAAGACGACTTCGGGGCGATCATCCCCCAGCATCAGGCGGTTGTATTTGACGAGGCGCACGAGATGGAGAGCGTCATCGGCCAATTCTTCGGCGTCAGCCTGAGCAACTCCCAGGTCGACGAACTGGCTCGGGACACGCAAAATGTCGCTTCCAAGGCCAAGTTCGGCTCCAAGGACCTGGATCGGGCGCTGAAGAGCCTGCGGACGGCGGGTAAGAACTTCTTCGATCTGTTCAGCGACATGGAGTCACGCTCAACGCTGCGAGAGCGCAGTGAATTCCGCCTTCAGCACGCCAGGCAATACCACTCCTTCACCTCCGCGCTTGCGGGACTTCACGCGCACTTGAGCCTGATCCCGGGCCATTCGGAGGAAACCGATTCACTCTCGAACCGGGCTCGTTCGCTGCTCCTGACCCTCCGAGCGCTGATGGATGACATCGATTCCGAACTGGCCCACGCCGCAGCCGGGCATCCCGCGTTGAGCCTGATGGTCGACGACCGCCGGGAGAACTTCGTGCATTGGATCGAGAAGCGGGGCAAGACCGTGCATTTGCGGGCTACGCCGATCGACGTGGCCCCCATCCTGGGGGAAACCCTCTTCCGAAGGGACGGCAGCGCCGTGCTGACCTCGGCGACTCTGGCGGTTGACGGCACCTTTGGATACGTCCGCGAAAGACTGGGGATGAGCAACTCCAACGAATTGATCGTTGCCGGCCATTTCGACTATCGCCGCCAATGCCTGCTGTACGTTCCGGACAAGATGCCTGACCCCAGGGCCGATTCGTACAGCGCACGAGCCGCCGAAGAGATCGCCCGACTCTTGGACCTATCGCAGGGCCGAGCGTTCGTGCTGTTCACGAGCTACCGGCAGATGACAGACATCCACAAGCGGGTTTCGTCCCATTTGCCGTATCCCTGCCTGATGCAAGGGCAAGGCTCCAATGCAACCCTGCTGGAACGGTTCCGCAGGACCAGGAACTGCGTGCTCTTTGCGACGATGAGCTTCTGGCAGGGGGTCGATGTGCCCGGTGAGCAGCTCAGCTGCGTGATCGTGGACAAGCTGCCCTTCGCGGTGCCGACCGATCCCGTGGTGGCTGCGCGGATGGAGCAGATTCGCACTGAGGGAGGCAACCCCTTCTCGCAATTCCAGATCCCCTCGGCAGTGCTTACGCTGAAACAGGGTTTCGGGCGCCTGATTCGCACCGCCTCGGATCGCGGTGTCCTCGCGCTCCTCGACAGCCGGGTCGTCACGAAGGGCTACGGTGGGATTTTCCTGAAGAGCTTGCCGGACTACGCCAGAACCAGCAGCCTGGACGATGTAGCGGACTTCTTCCGGCGCTGAGACCGGGGCTGCGGACTCCCTCAGGCGAGCAAATCGGCGATCGCCTCGTCGGCGAAAAGCAATCCCCGATCCGTTAGCCGCAGCGAACGCCCGTCCGCCACCAGCCATCCCCGTTCCAGTAGCGGCTCCGCACGCACCCTGACCTTGCCCCACTCACTCGCGTCGAGCCGGACTCCCGCCCGCATCCGCAGGCCGGTGAGCACCTTGTCCTGAAGCATCTGTTCCGGGCCCAGCTCTTCGATGGTCGCGCGGGCAGACCCCGCAGCCTTCATCCGCTGCACATACTCCGGGGCCGTGGAAACGTTGAACCACCTCCGGCGTCCGTCAAAGGAGTGCGCGTCACTGCCGAATCCCAGGTACGGCTCCAGCGTCCAGTACTTGAGATTGTGGTGACTGCGCTTGCCAGCGCGGGCGAAATTGGAGACTTCGTATCGCTCGAAGCCCATTGCCGCCAATCGTTCGACAGCTTCCAGGTACAGGTCCAGGATTAGATCCTCGCAGGGAACCTCGGGAGCGCCGTACCGGCTGCCGCCGGCACGCAACTCGCGTCCCAGCCGGCTGTCATCGTCGGTCTCAAGCATGTAGACGGAGACGTGGCCCACGTCAAGCCGCTCGACCCACTCAAGCGAGCGGTTCCACGTGGCCGGCGTCTGGCGGGAGAGCCCTGCGATCAGGTCAACGGAGATGGCGCGGATTCCGGCGGCCGCCAACCGGCCGATCTCGGCCTCCACGGTCTCAGGATCGTGCTTGCGACCAGCGGCTCGCGCGACCGCCGGATCGAATGATTGCACGCCGAGGCTCGCGCGGCCGATACCGCACGCAGCCCATGCCCGGATTCTCTCGGCGGTGGCCTCTCCGGGAGCGATTTCCAGGGTTGCCTCGTCCCAGCCGCCACCTGGAAGACTGGCGGAAACAACCGCGAACTCGTGCGGTTCCAGCAAGCTGGGGCTGCCGCCGCCGAGGTACAACGTGCCGCCAGGTGCTAACTCGGCGCGGCGGAGCTCCTTCGAAAGCTGTTCCAGGTACTCAGACCGCAGTGCGCGCGAATAGACGTCCGAGCGGAAATTGCAGTAGGTGCATTTCTGGGCGCAGAACGGGATCGAAACATAGACGCCCGGACCAGACAAGACCTAGCGCCCCGAGGCCACAGAGGGGCTGGCGTCATCCGTCCAGAGCGCAGCCAGCCAAGATGTCCCAGGAATCGGCCTCATGCCTTGGGATCCTCTTTCGACCCGGGTCGAGACTCCTTGATCTCCCGTTTCACACGATTCGCGAGACTGGCGGCGCCCTTGACAGCCCGTTTCTTCGCCGCCTCGACTTCCGGCTTGGCTTTCTCCCAGGCCGCCTCGACCTCTGGCTTGGCCTGCTCCCATGCGTTCTTCGCCCTGGGTTTGATCTGGTTATTGATGATCTCCTTGGCTTTCTCGCGGACACGTGGATCTTGCGCTACGCGTCGCACGGCCTGGCTGACCAAGCTCCTGAAGAATGGCATGCCGTCAGTATCCCACTTGCATACGCAACGCGCCTAGGATTCGCCGGATCTCACCTTTGCCAAGAACAGTTCGTGCAGCCTGGTGTCGCCCGTCAACTCGGCATGGAAGGTGGCCGCCAAATGCCGGCCCTGCTCCACTAGGATCGGACTCCCGGCGTAACGCAGCAGGACATCGACAGATGGGCCGACCGAACGGATGATCGGCGCTCGGATGAGAACGGCCTCCAGCGGGCCACCGGGCGCTCGCTGCACGAATGCCGGCTCGGGCTCGACCAATCGGATTGAACTCTCGGACTGCCTCCCGTAGGCATTTCGCTCGATGCACATGTCGATCGCCGCAAGGGAAGGCTGGGGCGGATTCCGCACTTCCCTGGCAAGGAGGATCGCTCCGGCGCACGTCCCGAGGACTGGTTTTTCCGCAACGAACTTGCGCAGGGGTTGCCACAAGCCTTCCTCCTCCAAGAGGATCAGGTTGGTCGTGCTCTCCCCTCCCGGCAGGACCAAGCCCCCGACCTGGCCAAGTTGGTCGCCATAGCGCACTTCGACCGGGTCGGCACCGAGTTGAGCGAGCCGCTTGGCATGGGCTTCGAAATCGCCCTGCAGGGCTAGTACCCCAACCTTCATGACGCTTCACCGAAGCAACGAGCGGGACCAGTCCGGCGGGTTGCCGATCGCCGCGGACTACCAGCCGCGGGTCTGGAGCAACTCGCTCTTGTCGAGGGTCGCGATGTCCAGCCCCGGCATCGGCTCGCCTAGGTCTTGGCACGCCTCCAGGAGCTTCCCGGGATCGCTGAAGAACGTCGTGGCCTTTACAACGGCAGCTGCCCTGCGCTCGGGATCCTCGGACTTGAAGATCCCGGAGCCTACGAACACAGCTTCCGCTCCAAGGCTCATCACAAGTGCCGCGTCAGCCGGAGTGGCAATGCCGCCGGCGGAAAAGTTCGGGACCGGCAGCTTGCCTTCATGAGCGACCCACTCGACGAGTTCGAGGGGCGCCTGCAAGTCCTTGGCGATGCCGGCGAGCTCGTCGTGGCTTGCAACCTTCAACTGCCGCATCTGCCGCTGGATCGCGCGCATGTGGCGCACGGCCTCCACGACGTTGCCCGATCCGGCCTCGCCCTTGGTCCTGATCATTGCCGCGCCTTCGGCAATCCGGCGCAGCGCTTCCCCTAGGTTCCGAGCCCCGCAAACGAAGGGTGCCCGGAAACCGTGCTTGTCGATGTGGTGCTCCTCGTCGGCAGGAGTCAGCACTTCGCTCTCATCGATATAGTCCACCTTGAGAGCTTGCAGCACCATCGCCTCGGCGAAATGGCCGATGCGGGCCTTGGCCATGACGGGGATCGTCACGGTATCCATGATTTCCCGCATCTTCTGGATGTTGGCCATCCGGGCCACTCCGCCTTCCTTGCGAATGTCGGCGGGAACCCGCTCGAGCGCCATCACGGCCACGGCACCGGCCTGTTGCGCAATGAGAGCTTGGTCGGCATTGGTGACGTCCATGATCACGCCGCCCTTGAGTTGCTCCGCCAAGCCAACCTTGAGCCTGAATTCGTCCGTCAGGAACATCTCTTGCCTTCCATTGAAGAAGTCGAAACGCCGCTACGTCTCCGCCAGTGACAGCGACTCCAACTCCCATCCTAACCCTGCCGGGCTGATCCTTCAAGGGGCAAGCTGCAGTCAGTGAACCACCGATCGGCCGGATCGCAGCGGATCCGGCCGCGATTCGAAGCCAGTTCCGGCATCTCGGCCGCGAGGAGTCCGGACCGTTCCCGTGCCGGCGTCGGTAGTATGCTGCAAAGTCGTGCCCACTGGATCCGAGCTATTCGTCCGCAGCCTTGCAAGCCAAGGCGTCGACAGGATCTTCACGCTCGTAGGCGACCACCTCAACGACGTACTCCAAACTGCCGCTCGGGAAGGGATGTCAGTCTATGACACGCGTCACGAGTCGGCCGCGGTTCATATGGCCGACGGATGGACCCGCCTAACCCGCACGCCGGGCGTCTCGATGGTGACGGGAGCACCGGGACACACCAATTCGATCACCGGGATCGCCACGGCGGACGCAACCGCGGTCCCCATGCTGGCGGTCAGTGGGATGAGCGACTCGAACTTGCGGGATCGCTATGCGTTCCAAGACATGGACCAGCTCAAGCTCGTGCAAGGCATCACGAAGTACGCGGCTGTGCCAACGCGCTCGAGCCAGCTGCCGTTCTATGTCAAGCGCGCCTTCCTGGCGATGCTGCATGGCCGTCCGGGAGTCGCTCACCTAAGCATTCCTGTCGACCTGTTCACCGAACGCAATGACAGCCACTTCCCGATCCCGACCCAACCGGTAGAGATTCTCCGTAACGCCCCCTCCGGCGGCGACATCGACCGCGTGATGGATCTGCTCTCGGTGGCCGAGCGCCCCGTCATCGTGGCGGGGTCCGGTGCGTATTGGTCCGGTGCCGAGGCCGAGTTGCAAGCGTTCGTCGAAGCCTCCGGCGCGCCGCTGTTCACAACAAACCTCGCAAGGGGCATGGTGTCGGACAAGCACCCGCTCTGCTTCGGCTATGCCGACGCCACAATCAACAAAGGCGCCGAAACCGCCCTCCTGCGGTCCGATCTGGTTATCGTCGTGGGCAAGCGCTTGGACTACGGCCTTCGGATGGGTGGGCCGCTGCTGTTCAGCGAGCACACGAAAACAGTCCAGATCGATGTGAACGGGGTCGAACTAGGCCTCAACCGTTCGCTGGAAGTCGGCATCCAGGCGGATGCCAGGACAACGCTGGAAGTGCTGAACGCGGCGCTGGCGAACCAAGCGCCTCTGGATCGAAGAAGCTGGATCGGAGAGGTCCAACGCGGATGCGACGCATACGCCGCCGAAGTGGCCGGGCTGATCGCCAAGCCCCGGTCGCCGATGCACTCGGTCCATGTCTACGAGGTGCTCCGGCAGATGATCCCGCCGGACGCGACAATCTGCTGGGACGGCGGTGATTTTGTCCACTGGGGACGGTTCATGCTCCAAGCACGCCATGTGGGCCGCTGGATGCGCCTGGGCTCGCTCGCAGGACTCGGTGTCGGCCTGCCCATCGGTCTTAGCGCCCAGATCCTGCGCCCCGAGTCGAAGTCGGTCGTGATCACGGGGGACGGCTCGCTAGGGTTTTACATCGGCGAACTCGACACCGCCGTGCGACACGGCCTGCCACTTGTCGTGATCGTCGGCAACGACGGTGGCTGGGGTGTCGAGCGCGAGTTGCAGCAAGGGTTTTACCCTGGGTCGGACACCGTCGCTTGCGAACTGCGCAGGACTCGCTACGACCTGGTAATGAAAGGTTTTGGTGGAGACGGAGCGCACGTCACTGCGCCGGAACAACTGCCCGAAGCATTCCTGCGGGCATTCCAGAGCGACAGGCCGTTTCTCGTGAATGTGGAAATCGACGGCGCCGGCTCGCCCTTCACGCGATACCAGATCGACCGGCGGGCCCGGTAATTATCCGATGTTGCGCCGGCGAAAGCACGCGCGCCGGCTCTTGGCGGCAGTTCTAGCCTGCGGCGGAGGGCTATGGGCCCAAGCAGTGTACGAATCTCCTCCGGAGCAATTGCCGCGAGTGGTCTCCCCGCAACCGGTTGCATTCGATCACAAATTGCACATGGATCAACGCATGGCGTGCAGCGACTGCCACGCTGGGGCAGCAACAGCCGAGCGCGCCGGCATTCCGCAGCGCGACGAATGCATGCTCTGCCACCAAGCCATTGCGACGGACAGCCCGGCGATCCGCCAGCTCGCGGTGATGGCGCCAGGCAGCAGGATTCGATGGGAGAGGGTCTACAAAATACCTGACTTCGTCTTCTTCAGCCACAGGAATCACGCGGTGACAGGACTGGAGTGCGCCGATTGCCACGGACCCGTAGCTTCCCGCACGGTGCTAGACCAAGAGATCTCGACCAACATGGTGACCTGCATGAACTGCCACGCGCAGCGCCAGGCTTCCATCGAGTGCTATCTGTGCCATGACCTAGGCCAGTAGCGTTCGGCTCCAATCCGGCGTTGGCGGCAGAGACTGCGATGATGTGAACGGAGCCAGCCGCGAGGCACGACTTAGCCCGAATTGCCCCCGCCCATGGATCCAACGACGTCGACACGTGCGGGCGGCCCGCTCGCAACCACTCTTGGCGGAGTGCTTTCCAGCTTGGCCAGGCACCCAGTGCACCTGGTGCTCCGACGCTGGAATTGGAAGACAGCGGTCCTGAGCGCCGCCATGAGATCTTTGATCTTCTTCGCCGTGAACCTGACGTCGAGCCTGGACAGCGCGATCAGCGCAGTTCTCACCGAACTCGTCTACCGCGCACCGATGGTGGGCACCTTGGCAGCGGTCTCGCAGTCGTTTCGCCGCGTGCAGCCGGCTTGGAAAGCCAGCTTGGTGATCATGGTGGCACTGCCGGCACTGGCGCATGGAATCGAGTTCGCGATTCACTCCCTGCGAGGCACGGCGAAACTCTACGAAAGCGTGGCCGCGTCGGTCGGGTTTTCGATGTTCACGTGTGTGGTGAGCTATCTGCTGCATCGACGCGATGTCCTGATCGTTGGCGAGGGATCCAGGCCGCTGCTCGTTGATATTTTCCAGATTCCAGGAGAGCTGTTCGACATCCTGGTAATGAAGCCAATTCGGTTGCTGCGCGGCACGGCCTCGACAAATGACAAGGCCTGAGAGACGACGGGCGGCGACCTGCTGCCCTCCGAATGCCACGATGCGGTGCAGGTGCCCATCCACTTTCGCCCGCCCGATGCAAGTTGCTTACTGACGCCGAGCTGCCGATTTGTGCAGGAACAAGAGTGCGGCGTGCTCGCGGCGTACGTGAGAGGTAGAGCGGCTCGGCACCGCGATCTGGGCGTCGATCTCGGTAGTTTCGAGCTACGTGACTGGTGACAGGGTTCTTGTGCGGGACCGCGTGAACCTAGCTGCGCCAGTCGAGACGCTCGGGACGGCGGCAACCCTCCCTCCGGAGCGACGGCCGCCGCCCCGCTCACGGCCAGGCTCGCCCTCTCCGCGACGCGCGGCGCTTCGGAGGCGCAGGTAAGCGCTGGCGGTCTTGCCGACCATACGGATACGGAAAAGCGAACCCTGATCCCAGTCGGCGTGGCCGACATTCTCGGCGCGGCCACGGGTGAGTTCGCCCGCAGCGTCTTGATTGCATCGCAATCGATGCGTAAAATGGACTTCCGGGCGAACGGAGGGCATGCCCATGGCGAGCATCACGATCCGCAACCTCGACGACGATGTGAAGACGCGCCTGCGTGTGCGCGCCGCGGAACACCACCGCTCCATGGAAGAGGAAGCGCGGCTGATCCTGCGCGATGCCGTCGGGCGCAAGCCGAGTGCGCGGAACCTTGCGACCATCATCCGCTCTCATTTCGGGCCGGCCAACGGCGTGGATCTGGAGTTGCCGCCGCGCGAGCCCGGGCGTGAGCCGCCCTCCTTCGATTGAGCCTGGCCCATGATCGTGTTGGTTGATACCAATGTGGTGTCGGAACTGATCCGCAAGGCGCCCGATCCCGCCGTCGAGGCGTGGGCCGCCGGTCACACCCTGGAAGACCTATTCTTCTCGGCGGTCGGCGAAGCGGAGTTGCGCTTCGGCGCCGCCATCCTGCCGGCAGGCCGACGTCGGGCAACGCTGATCTCTGATATCGAGCGGATGCTACGCGACGCTTTCGAGGACCGGGTGTTGCCGTTCGACAGCCAGGCGGCGCGCGAATACGCGGACATTGCCGCCATGCGGCGTTGCGCCGGGCGCACCGTCGCGCCGGCGGACTGCCAGATCGCGGCGATCGCCCGCTCACGCGACATGGCCGTGGCAACGCGCAACGTCCGGGACTTTGAGGACATCGAAATCGAGATCGTCGATCCCTGGACGGCCGCATGAGGGGCACGACCGAAGCCTTCTTGCGCGTCAAGATCGACGCACTGCCCCAGGACGCGGGCTGGAACTGAGTGCGCGCGTGGCCCTGCTGCGCATGCAGCGCGATGGCCTGCTCGAGACTTTCTGCGAAACCCCGCGCTTCCACGCCACCTGCGACCGCGCCGCCAACTGGATCCATCTCGGCCAAACCCAGGGCCGCGTGAAACTCGATACCCGCCACGAATACAACCAGCCCCTCAAGAACGTCTTCGTCAGACCCCTCTGCCCCGACTGGAAAGCCATTCTCAATCGCTAGCTCCGCGACCGCCCCTCACGGACGGCTCGGTTACCACCAGACCAGAATTTGGGCGGGGTAAATTGGGATCAAGCACTGAGCCCCACACTCTATACAAGAGGAACTTAGCTCTAGTAGCGAGTCAAGTCGGTGCGACTGAACAGCGAGCCCGGTCCGCGATCAGCGGCTAGAACGAGCCTGATTCGAATTGAACAAGCCTGGCCGCCATCTCCGCCGCATCCGGCTGCGTGGCGCATCCGCCCAGCCCGCGCGTCGAGAGCCCTCCGCACACTGCGCCGCATCGAAGCGAACGGAGGAGACCCCAGCCGCGCAACCAGCCGTGCAGAAACCCAGCGTTGAATGAATCGCCGGCGCCAGTTGTGTCGAGAACGTTAGCCTCGATCGCCGGCGAGCGCTTGATCGTTCCGCCGACCTCCAGGCCAGCGCACCCGTCAGAGCCCAACTTTGCCGCGACAAGCGTGTTTTCGGTCGCCAGTCGGCGCAATCCTTCACGAACGTCGGCCGTTCCGGAGATCTCCTCCAGCTCGACCTCGTTCAAGAACAAGACGTTCGTGAAGCGGAAGACTTCGCGAACGTTTGCGCTCCACTCGTCGTAGGGATCGTGCCCGGGGTCGAACGAAGTTGTCAAGCCCAGCGCCTGCGCCCTCCGGAACAGATCGGCCAATCCCGGCTGCAGCCCTCGCTGTAGGAAGTAGGCCGAAACGTGGAGGTGGCGGAAGCAGCCGAGCACGGCGTCGGTCGCCTCCTCGGCACGCAGACTCTCCATCGCGCCGGGGTGGGTGACCAAGGCGCGATCCGCCTCGCTGATCGAAACCGTCAGACCGGTCTTGAGCTCCGGTTCCAGCCGCACCAGCTCTACGTCGACGCCGGACTCGACGAGGAAGCGCACACAGAGCTTGCCGAACACGTCGGCTCCCGCCTTGCCCAAGAACGCGACCTGTTCCCCGAGCTTGGCCAGACCGGAGGCGCAGATCGCCGAGGAACTCCCCAATCGCAACGCGAAATCACGCGCGATGACTTCGCGTCCAGGGCGCGGCGGGGACGTCAACGAGGCAAGGATCAGGTCCGGGTTCAGCTCCCCAATGACGAGGATCCGCATAAGTCAGGCCGGGTAGAGCGTGAACTCGGATACGACGCGGCTGATGGCGCCTGTCGGGGCGGGCCGGTCCGGCTGGAGCCCCTCTTCGAGACATCGGAACAAACCGAGCAATTGACCCACGACGATCTGGGCTATAGCCGCCCACTCGTCCGGCAACTCGGCCAAGCCAGGGGGATCGATCGCCAAGTCCCCCTCCGACAAGAGCTCGCGAGGAACCCCGCGGCCCACGGCCACCACGGCCCCGCCAAGGGCCTTGCCTCGAACCTCCTTGAGCAGATCAACTTGATAGGCTCGCTTGGCGGGGTCGGAGGAGAAGAAAAGCAGCAACAGGCTGTCGTCCTGGAGAGCGCACATCGGCCCGTGCCGGAAACCTAGCCAAGACTCGGCGAACGTCGCGACGCGGCCGTCCGTCATCTCGAGCATCTTCAGTGCGGCTTCGCGGGCCGCCCCGAACTGGCCGCCGCTTCCCAAGACAATCATGCGCGCAAATTTCCGCCGGGCGATCGGCTCCAGGCGGTTCGACCAGACTCCCAAGAGATCCCGTCCGACGCTGGCAAGCGTCTCGGCGAGAAGTAGATACCTTTCCGGGCGGTCGAGATACCCCAGTCCCAGCCCAGCCAAGGCCAGGTTGGTGAAGCTGCTCGTCATCACCAGGCTCTTGTCGCAGGTCCGCGCGTCCAGCGTCTCCACGACGACCCTGGGTTCGCTCCCGGACGACCATTCCTCGGCGACGCGCCCGTCCGGGTTGCAGGTCACCGCCAAGTGCTCGATTGCGCGCTCCTGCTCTAACAGAGTGGAGATCAATCGGCGGCTTTCCGGGCTGTTTCCGGAGCGAGCAAAGGACACAAGGAGCAGCGGACGCTGCACGGTCAGCAAGTCGCGCCAGGCGAGCAGCAACTCGCCGCTGCCGATGGAGAGGGTGGTGAGTCCCGAGCCGCGCTGAAGCGCCGGGGCGATGCACTCGCCGACATAGTGCGAACTGCCTGAGCCGGTCAATACAACGGCTTGGTTTCGTTGAATCTGTTCGCGACGGGGGCGGGCTGCCGCGGCGCACAGCTCAGCGGTTTCTCGCCAGAGCTCGGGCTGCTGGAAGATTTCCGCCACCGTGTGCTCGGAGCCGCTCTGTCCCGCATTGCGGGCAGGCCCATTCGTAAGGACGTCTGCCGTGATCGGTGCGGGGCCATTGGCGTCGTTGTATGATCTCATCGTGAAGACGAGCCAACCCAGAATTTGGCTCAGATCCGCAAACAACAGTATAGGCAAGCCGAAACCAAGGTTTAGGGTTCGACCCCTCGGCGCCCCTCTCGCGTCCCAAGTTGATGATTCTGAGCAGCTTAGTATCCGATAGAAGCCTTAGCGGACCGAGGCCCCCTGTCCGTAAACGATGGACCGTGACCGGGCTTGCTTCTCAGCCTTGCGATTGGTTTCGAGGGCGGTTTTCTGACGCATGCCGGGTTTCACACGAGCGCTAATCGTGCATGGCGGAGGCCCTACGGCGGTCCTCAACGCCAGCCTAGCCGGAATCATCGAGGCATGCGCTAGCGCTCAGGACCTGGAAGGGGTGTTTGGAGCGCGATTCGGCGTGCAGGGTTTGCTGGCCGGAGATTGGATCGAACTGTCCGGCATGGACTTCGATTCGATCCGGGCTTTGCGCACCACCCCAGGTTCGGCGATCGGATCGAGCCGGCGCAAGCTCGAGCCGGCGGCAGCGCAAATCCTCCTGTCCGAGCTTCGCCGCCGCCGCATCGACTGCCTCTTCTACACCGGAGGCAACGGCTCGATGGGGACCGGCCTAATGCTGGCCAAGCTCGCCGAGAGCGAGTATCCCGAGCTGCGAGTAATCGGAGTGCCCAAGACGGTCGACAACGACTTGCTGGAAACCGACCACTCGCCGGGGTTCGGGTCTGCCGCTCGATTCTATGCGCTGGCGACCCGTGATATTGGTGAGGACAACCGCGCCTTGCCGGCGCCGGTCACCGTCATCGAGGTGATCGGCCGCAACGCGGGATGGGTGGCCGGAGCGACGGCGTTGGCCCGGGAGAAGCCCGACGACGCTCCGCACCTGATCTATCTACCGGAGCAGCCGCCGACTCTCGATGTGATCTGCCGAGACGTGATGGGCGTCGTTGACCGTCTCGGGAGGGCCGTCGTCGTTGCCTGCGAGGGACTACGCGACCCGCAAGGCAATCCCTTCGGCGCAGCTCTAGACCGGGCCGGCAGCAGGCAGCACGAGTTGGCGCGGAACCTCGGCCATGTCCTGGCGGAGGGCATCTCGGCCGCAACGGGCTTGCGCGCAAGATCGGAAAAGCCGGGCTTGCTCGGCCGTTCCTGTTCCTTCGCCGTTTCAGCGATCGACGCCGAGGAGTCCTACCGCTGCGGAAGGGCTGCGGTCGAAGCAGCGGTGGCAGGGCGCAGCGGCGTGATGGTCGCATTGAGACGGGTCTCCGCAGATCCGTACGGGTGCGAAACGTTCCTGACTCCGATGGCCAAAGTTGCGGGCGTCGAACGGCTCGTACCCGACGCCTGGATCTCCTCCGATGGCTCAGACGTTGGCGCCGAGTTCGTCGAATACGTCCGACCCTTAGCCGGTCCGATCGAACCCCGTCCGCGGTTCAGTGCCGGGTAAGTCCGGTTCAGACTCGGAGCCGCGTCAGCAATCAGCATCAAGAGAAAGTTTGTGTGGCTTTGTTGTGCTGATTGTAGAGGTGTACAATTCATTCGCCAAGAAGCCTCACGAGCAGACCAATGAGCAACTCCATCAACCGCCGCAACCTATTTCAACTCTCGGGCGCTGCGGTCGGAAGCGCCTTCGTCGGCGCGGCAGTTCCGGGTTCGGCGCAAGCTCCTCTAACCCGTCCCCTTCGGCTCGGATTCGTAGGAGTCGGCGACCGCGGCTCGTACCATCTGGACATCGCGTTGGGGATGGACAGCATCGAAGTTCCAGCCATTTGCGACATCAATCCGGCGGTGCTTCATCGCGCCAAGAGTTGGATCGAAGAAACCGGGAAACCGACGCCGCGACTCTACGGGAAGAACCGCGCTGATTTCGAGCGACTGTGCGCCGAGGAAGAGCTTGACTGCGTGATCTGCTCGACATCGTGGAAAGCGCACGCCGCCGTCCTGCTCTCAGCGATGCGCAACGGCAAGAACGCGATCGCGGAAGTGCCGATCATCCAGACCCTCGACGAAGCCTGGGAGATCGTCGAGACACACGAAAGCACCGGCAAGTGGGCCACGCTCGGCTTCAAGGGCGTTCACTCGACGCTCTCGAACATGATTCACCAAGGCGTCTTCGGAGAGATTATTCACTGCGAAGGCGGCTATATTCACGACCTCCGGCTGGTCAAGTTCGATCCCGAGCGCGAGCCCTGGCGGCTGCAACATTCGGTCGACCGCAACGGCAATCTCTACCCCGACCATCCCACCTGCCGCTTGATGCCGCTAATGGACGTCAACCACGGCGACCGCTTCGACCATCTGGTCTCGATGAGCTCGAAGTCCGTGATGCTGAACCAGTACGCGGAGCTGTTCTACGGTCCGGACCACCCCTACGCGACCCAGCCGATGAAGCAGGGCGACTACAACTGCACACTGCTGCGGACCCACAACGGCAAGATGTACACGTTGAACTTCGACACCAACACGCCCCACCCAAGGGGTCTGACCCGGATTCAAGGCTCGAAGGGCGTGTACTTCTCGAGCCGCGGCATCGGCCAGTTCATCTACCTCGACGGCATCAGCCCCTCGCACCAATGGGAGCCTGCAGAGAAGTACATGAATGACTACGTCCATCCTGTCGACGCCGCCTACAAGCCCCGTCCGCGGCCCAGCATTCGAGGCCACGGCGGCGGGCAAACCACGACGCCGATGAGCTGGCATCGCCTCGTCGCGGCTCTGCGCGAGGGAAGGATCACCGACTTTGATGTATACGATTCCGTGACGTCAAGCGCAATCATTCCGCTGACCGAGGCTTCGGTCGCGCAAGACGGCGAGCCGGTCGACTTTCCGGATTTCACCCGCGGCCGATGGAAGGAACGGCTTCCAGTCGAGGAGGCCTACCGCAGGCAGACCGTACAGTGAGGCCAACGATGAACAGCGACGAGAGACTTGACATCGCCCGCCGAACCGCAACGCTCGGTCTCGCGTCAACTGCGCTCGCGGCGCAGACGACGAGCGAGGCCAAGCCAGTGCGGCTCGGCTTCGTCGGGATCGGCGGACGCGGCTCCTACCACCTCGATTCCGCGCTCGGCATCGCCGGGGTCGAAGTCAAGGCGCTTTGCGAGATCCAGGAGGATCGCCTCGAGCGCGCCCGGAGCTGGGTCGAGGAAGCAGGCCAAGCCGCGCCGCGGCTGTACAGCCGCGGCATGACCGACTACGAGCGCCTCTGCGCCGAGGAAGAGCTCGACTGCATCATCTGCTGCACTTCGTGGAAGTGGCACGCCCCGGTCTGCCTGGCGGCCAATGCCAACGGCAAGCACGCCGTCAGCGAGGTCCCGATCGTCCTGACGGTCGACCAGGCTTGGCAGTTGGTCGAGAGTTTCGAGAAGACTGGCCGCTGGTCGGCGCTCGCCCTGGAGCAGGTGCTGCTCGAATCCGGCGGCGGAACGTTCCTGACGCTCCTCAACATGATTGCGGAAGGCGTCTTTGGGGAGATCCTGCACGCCGAGGGAGGCTACATTCACGACCTGCGCCGGGTGAAGTTCCCGGACGGCTCCGAGCCTTGGCGGCTGCAGCATTCCATCGACCGCGACGGCAACCTCTATCCCGACCACCCGCTCAACTGCATCATGCCCGCGATGGACGTCAATCACGGCGACCGGTTCGAGCGTCTCGTATCGATGAGCTCGCGCTCGGGTGTTCTCAACGAATACGCTGTCGCGAAATACGGCGAGGACCACATGCTCGCCAAGCAGAAGATGGCGCAAGGCGACTACAACGCCTCGCTCATCCGCACGGCGAACGGCAAGCTCGTTACGTTGAACTTCGACACGAATACGCCGCACCCGCGCGGATTCACGCGTATCCAGGGCTCGAAAGGCGTCTTCCTCCAAGCACGGGGAATGGGCGGTCCCAAGATCTACCTCGACGGCGTTACCCCGGCGAGCCACCAGTGGGAGGCCGCCGACAAGTACCTGGAAGAATACAAGCACCCGCTGCTCAAGAGCTTCGACCCGCCTGAACGCCGCTCATTGCGCGGGCACGGCGGAAGCAGCACCAGGACCCCGCTCACCTGGCATCTGCTGATCAAGGCGCTGCGCGAAGGCGTGCCGCCCTACTGCGACGTTTACGACTCGGTCACATCGAGCGTCGTTTCGCCGCTGACCGAACAATCGGTGGCGAATCGCAGCAGGCCGGTCGAGTTTCCGGACTTCACGCGCGGAGCCTGGAAGACGCGGCCGCCGATCCGCTTCGCCTGAACCATCCGAACCCGAATAGAACCCAAAACATATGCCGTATTCACGAAGATCTTTCTTGGGCGCGGGCCTCGCCGGCACCGCTCTTGCTACAGGCTGCTCTCAACCGCAGTCCGCGGACAGCGAGGGAGCCGCACCAGGAGCTCGACTCACTCTCGCCGAGTTCGAACCCAAGAGCATGCTCGTCGTCGACGAGCATCCCGTAGCCAGCGCCCGCTATCCCGTGATCGACATGCACACGCACGTTTCCTCGGTGTTTCGCCGAACGCCGGGGCCGCACGACGCACTGCAAGGTACACCCGCCGAGCGTCTAGACCAGATCGTCAAATGGATGGACGAGCTCAACATTCAGACGCTGGTCAACCTCACCGGCGGGACGGGCGAGGGGCTCCAGCTCACCGTTGACGAGATGGTGAACAGGTATCCGGGCCGGCTGATCACCTGCACCGTTCCTTCTTACGACAAGCTCAACGAGCCGGACTACCCGCAGTGGCAAGCCGATGAACTGGGCCGCGCCAAGGAGGCCGGCGCGATCGGGCTAAAGATCTCGAAGACGCTTGGGCTCTACTTGCGCGAAGGAGGCTACGGCGAGTCCGAGCGCGAGGAAGGCCAGCGAGGTCCGCTGGTCAAGATCGACGATCCGCGTTTCGATCCAATGTGGGAAGCGGCGGGCCAACTCGGTCTACCGGTCTTCATTCACATCGCCGATCCCGACGCTTTCTTCACCCCGACCGACCGCTTCAACGAGCGTTGGGAAGAGCTCGGCAACCACCCCGATTGGTCGTTCTACGGCGAAGACTTCCCGCCGAAGTCGGAACTCCTAGGCGCGCGCAATCGCGTGATCGAAAAGCATCCGGACACGACATTCGTTTGCCTCCACGTGGCCAACCATCCGGAAAACCTCGACGACGTCTCGTCGTGGTTCGACAAATACCCTAATATGCATCTGGAAATCGGAGCGCGTCTGGGAGAGATCGGGCGGCAGCCGCGGCGCTCGCGAAGGTTCTTCGAGGAATACCCGGACCGCATCATGTTCGGCACCGACGCCTCGCCGAACGGAACCTCGGTTCCGCAGCAGGATCTCGAGCCGGAAATGTTCCGCTGCTATTTCCGCTTCCTCGAGACTCTGGATGAGTACTTCGACTATTCGCCCGCACCGACTCCGCCTCAAGGACGCTGGAAGGTCTACGGCATCGGGTTGCCCGACGATATTCTGAAGATGGTCTACCACGACAACGCCACGCGGATCCTGCGGCTGCCCGTTGCCTAGACGTTGCGGCGGGCAAGGCTGCGGAGGGAATCGCCAGCTCGGTTGATATTCTTGTCCATTGTCCGCCTTACGCTTTGCAAACGTTTCGAAGCACTATGGACTCTCCGGGCGATACGTGCCAGCGTTGCGTGACGTCACAGTCGAAATCGATCCCGGCGAATTCGTTGCCGTGATCGGCCGCAGCGGGTGCGGCAAGAGCACATTCCTCAATCTCGCAGGGGCGATGGATCTGCCGACCCGGGGCGAGGTTCATATTGACGGCGTTTCGACAGCGCAGATGAGCGACGAAGAACTGACGGCCGTCCGGCGAGAGCGAGTCGGTTTCATCTTCCAGTTCTTCCAGCTGCTTCCGACGCTGAGCGCGATAGAGAACGTTGAACTTCCGCTGCAACTGGCAGCACGGTCACACCCGCGACGACGGGCTCTTGAACTGATGGAGATCGTCGGGCTGGACGGCCTGGAAGACCGCCTCCCGTACCAGCTCTCGGGAGGCCAGATGCAACGCATCGCCGTCGCGCGCGCCTTGGTGCATTCTCCGGCGCTGCTGCTGGCCGACGAACCGATCGGAAATCTGGACACTGAAACTTCGAACGGCATCCTGGACCTCCTTCAGCGAATCAACACGGATCTGGGAACCTGCATCGTGATGGCGACCCATAGCCTCGATTCCGCCGCACGGGCCGGACGTATCCTACGGCTGAGCGACGGACGCCTAGGCCCGGGAGAAACTCCGCTGCAGGTTGGGTAAGCCGATGCGTGCCGCGCAACTCCTCTACCGGCTGATCGTACGGCCCCTACTTCGGGAAAGGGCCCGCACCGCCCTCACGATCCTGGCCGTCGCCTTGGGCGTCGCCGTCGTGGTGGCAATCGACCTGGCCGGAGAGGCGTCGACGAGCTCGTTTCGGTCTTCGATCGAGACCTTGCAGGGCCCCGCGACCTACGAGATTCATCAGGTGGGTGGGATCCCTGAGGCCGTGTTCGGCGAACTGGCGCGATTGCCCGGGCCGTTGCGGTTCTCAGCGCGGATCGAAGGCTTCGCCACAGTGCGCGAGAAAGGCCAGCGGGTGCCCGTGTTTGGCGTGGACCTGATCGGGGATCCGCTGCTGAGCGAGCGAAGCGACCTGCCCACCCCGACACTCAGCAGCGTCGCGGACCGGAGGGCGATTTGGGTCACTCCGGCACTCGGCGCTGCCGCAGGCGAGCAAATCCAGCTGTTAGTCAACGATCGCACCGAGACCTTTACGGTGAGCGGAGTGCTTCCGGATTCGGAGGTCCAGGGCGGCCCCGTCGGGAGCCTGGTCGTGATGGACCTGGCTCTGGCGCAGCGAGTGCTCGGCCGAGTCGGCCGACTCGACAGGATCTACGTCCACGACGCCGAGGATCTTGACCGATCCGAGTCGATCAGGCAGCACCTCCCGCCGACAGCGGTTCTCAGCGCGGCAGGCGTCCGCTCGCAGCAAAGCCGGGAGATGTTGCGAGCGTTCCGCTGGAATGTCCGAGTGCTCAGCTATATCGCACTGATCGTCGGGGCGTTCCTCATCTACAACACCGTGTCGGTGTCTGTCGTTCGACGGCGTCCGCAGATCGGCATCGTGCGAGCGCTGGGAGCATCGCAGAGCATGGTCCGCACTGCCTTCCTGGCCGAAGGCTGCCTGCTCGGCGCAGCGGGCGCGGCTCTGGGCCTGCCGCTCGGACGGGCCCTCGCGATCGGAGCGGTGGAGGCGATGGGTCGGACAGTTCAGGCGCTGTATGTGAGCAGCGCCCCTGGGGACATCAGTATCCGGCCCCTAACGGGCGCGCTCGCGACATGCGTTGGTATCGGCATCGCCTTGGCAGCGTCATGGTGGCCCGCGCGTGAAGCCGCGACAGCAACCCCGTCGGAGGCGATGGCGAGGGCCCGCCTTGAGTACGACGCGACAACCGCGCGCGGCAAGTGGGCCTGGCGAGCCCTCGGCTGCGCAGCCGTCTCCGCTGGCCTTTGCTTGCTGCCCGCGTGGGAACGAGTCCCGTTCGCGGGATACGCCGGCGCTTTAGGGCTCGTCGCCTCGGCGGCAATGCTAACACCCCAGATTTCCGCGACTTGCCTCAAGGCTGCGGGACGCCTCTTTGCCCTGCCGTTCGGTGTCGCCGGAATGCTTGGCGCCCGCAGTCTCGCGGCCTCGCTGGCGCGAACATCCGTGATCGTGGCAGCCCTGTCGATCGCTACCGCCATGATGATCAGCGTCGGAATCATGGTCGGCAGCTTCCGCGAAACTGTCGACCAGTGGATGGAGCAGGAGCTGCAGGCGGACCTCTACGTGGGGCCCGAGGGAGTTGATGTCTCCAGGGACGGGGCGACGCTGAGCGCAGCGGTCGTGAGCAAGATCGAGGGTTCGCGGCATGTGGCGGCTGTGGATCGGTTCCGCACCTACGCCATCAGCTACAGTGGGCTGCCCGCGACACTTGCCAGTCGAGACATCGGAGTCCACGCCGCCCGTTCCGAGTCACGGTTCCTGGAAGGCCCCGCGCCAGAGGAGATCTGGGAGCAGGTCGCGACCAGCGAAAGCCTGATTGTCAGCGAGCCGTTCAGCCGAAAGCACGATGTCCATGTCGGCGACACCATCGAGCTTCCCATCGGCTCGAGCCGCGTTGGCTTCAGGGTGGCCGCAGTGAACTACAGCTACGGGCGGGAAGAGGGTCTGCTGATGTGCGACCGGTCGATTCTCCTGCGCTACCTCCCGGACCCCGAGCCGTCGAGCATCGCGGTCTACCTGAACCCCGGTGCCGACATCGCCCAGGCCCACACGGAAATCGCTCGGTCCGTCGCGACGCACGATGTCCAGATAGTTCGCAACCGAGAGGTGCGAGAGCGATCCCTGGTGGTGTTCGACCGGACGTTCGCGATCGCTTACGCGCTGGAGGCCGTTGCCATCGTCGTAGCGATTCTGGGCATGGCCGGAGCCTTGCTCACGCTGGTGCTCGACCGCCGCGCCGAGCTGGGGGTATTGCGCGTCCTGGGAGCGACCAAGGCTCAAGTGCGGTCGCTCGTACTAGCGCAGTCCGGCATGCTGGGACTGGTCTCGAACCTTGTCGGATGCATGCTGGGCGGTGCGCTTTCGGTCGTGCTGATCAAGGTGATCAACAAGCAGTCGTTCGGATGGACGATTCAATTCCATTGGCCCGTCGGCTTCCTCCTGGCCGCGCTGACCGCAGTGTACGGGGCGAGCCTGGTCGCCGGCGTCTACCCGGCCCGCATCGCGGCAGCCCGTGATCCAATTGAGGTCCTTCACGAAGAATGAGCATCTGGCGCATGGCGCTGCCGCTGGCGGCCGCAATAGGGCTCAGCGCGTTCGAGCCGGTCGAGCCCGGCTACGAGTTCGCCTTCCCGCGGGATCACTTCGAGCATCCCGGCTTCGAGCATGAATGGTGGTACTACACCGGCAATCTCCGGGATTCCAGCGGCCGGGCCTTTGGATTCGAGCTGACGTTCTTCCGGCTCGCGGTCGAGCCTGAGACGCCGGCGGAAACCGCTTGGGACGTGGGTCAGGTCTACCTGGCGCACCTTGCCATAAGCGACATCGCATCCGGGGAGTTTCACCGGGCCGAGCGGATCAATCGGAAAGGCCCCGGGCTGGCCGGCGCCTCGGAAGCGGAAAAGGCGATCTGGAACGGCAACTGGAGCGCGACATGGCAGCTCGACCGGCCGGGCAGGCCCATCCAACGACTGCAAGCCGGCACCGGGGGTATTGCCATTGACCTGCGGCTGGACCCGTCCAAGCCGTTCGTCGTCCACGGCGAGGACGGCATCGCGCGCAAGGAGGCCACTGCCGGCACGGCATCGCACTACATCTCATTCACGCGACTGCGGGCAACCGGCGAACTAACCGTGGAGGGCGAGGTTTACGAAGTCGAGGGGCTGGCCTGGATGGACCACGAGTTCTCGACCGGCGGCCTGGCAGCAGGCCAGACTGGCTGGACTTGGCTGAGCATTCAGCTGGACGACGGCAGCGACTTGATGGTGTACGGCATGCGCGACCAGCAGGGCAACCACGACGCGTTCACGTTCGGCACGTTCGTCGATCAAGACGGTCAGAAGCTGAATATTGGCGGAACGGATTTCACGCTGAGCCCGGGACGCACGTGGCGCAGCGGCGAGACTGGCGCGGAGTACCCGGTCGAATGGTCATTACGGATCCCCAACCTCGGCTACCGGCTTAGCTGCCAGCCGCTCATGGACAGGCAGGAGGTCGTCAGCCCCCGAAAGGCCGCACCTGTCTATTGGGAAGGGGCCGTGCGCTACTCGGGGGAGCGGAGCGGGAAGCCGGTCAAGGGGGTTGGCTATCTCGAAATGACTGGCTACGACAAGCCGGTCAAGCTCGGCATGCAGGAGGCCCTCCCCGGAGGCCAGTAGCGCACCGTTTCGGGAAGCTTGACGTTCGTCGCTCGCGACCGGTCTACTAGGATCAGTGCCAGCAATCCCTAGAACCCAGCAACGCTCGCTTACGGATCGCCTCATGCATCTCGCAGGCGGCAGCTACACGCCCGAGCAACGGAGGCGATACTTCATCAGCGGCCCGCAGTGGGCAGGGGCCTACCAAGGCCAGGCGCTGTTCCACGCTCCGACACGCGAGCCGGTGAGTTTCGAGGAAGTCATTCGGAACCTTGGCGAGATCGGAATCCCGTGCTGGGCAACTCACGATAGCGACGTCATCGATACGGACGATCTCCTGTCGGACCGACAGTGGGAAATCGTCGAGCGGATCAACAAATCCCTGGATGAGAACGGCGTGCGCTGCTCGATGGTCACATGCGAGACCTTCTTCCATCCGGTCTTCGCGGCGAGCGCGGCGGCAGAGGCACCCGAAGTCCGACAGTACGCAGCCCGTCGACTGCAGAACACCGTCGAGATCGGCCACGAGCTGGGCGCCCAGTTCGCCGTGTACTGGCCCGGCACGCTGGGCTATATGGTCCAGGGTGCGATCGACGAGACTGAGACGCTGCGGTGGTTCGCGGACGGGCTGAACGCGGCTTGCGACCGCGACCTGGAAGTGGCCGAAGAAAAGGGGCGCCCGACTCTGAAGCACTGCCTCGAAGCCAAGCCCTTCGAGCCACAGGCGCAGATCCTGCTTCCGAGCAGCGACGCCATGCTGGCATTCATCTCAAGCGGCTTGCTCGACCACCCCGAAATGGTGGGCCTCAACCCCGAGTACCTGCACGAACTCATGTGGGGCGGCGCGACTCGCGCGGTGCTGGCCCGCGCCTTGCTCTGCAAGAAGCTGTTCCACTTCGACATCAACGATGGCTACCCTCTGAAGCATGATGTCGACTTGGGCGTCGGCGTCGTCAATCCGCTCGACTGGCTGAACGTGCTGGTTCTGTTGCGTTCGCACGGATATGAGGGCCCGTTCAACCTTGACTTCAAGCCCCCGCGCACGACATCCAACTACGGTGTCTGGAAGGTCAGCTTCCCCACCGCGGTGGACCGGTTCATCACGCTTTGGAACATTGCGGGCGAAGTCCTTGAGGATCCCGTGATGCGCGAAGCCACGGAAGCGCTGAAAAGCGGCGGAGACGGCTCGGACAACGTGGATGACATCGTCGCCGCGAACAAGGAATTGCTCACGCTCCACGAACTGATGGCGCACCGGCTGTTCCAGCTGTTGGTGGGCCAGCACCGGGGACGAGTGTTCGACGGGTAAGCGCTTCGTCCCGAAACATGTCGTGAAGCCACTGCACCTGCTTCTGGGGTGTTGTGTGAGCGTGGCGCGCTCGGGAGGATTCGAACCCCCGGCCTTCTGGTCCGTAGCCAGACGCTCTATCCAGCTGAGCTACGAGCGCGCTCCAGTCCTCATCTTATAACAACGCTGTCTCTCCTGATACGGGCCGCAGCCGTTCCGGAAAGGGCGGGAACCGGCAAGCGCCGGCTTGGGCACGGCACCGAGCTCCGACGATGCGCGGCGGCGGCAAACGCCACGGTTGGCGGTCCCGATTCGGCGCTCGTGCTTATCATGAGGCGTGGACTTGACTGGCCACCGGAAGCGATCCGTCATCTTCTGGATCATCGTAGGCGTGTGCCTTGTCAGCTTGGCGGCCGTCCTGAACATCGGCTGGCTGGTGGCCAACTGGCGCAGCGGCGTGCTGCTCATGCTGGGCATCGGAGCGGGCCTGCTGCTGATCACGGGGTTGGTGGTGATTACCGTCTTCCTTGTGCGGGAAATCCGTCGCAACGAGAAACACGACGCGTTCATCAACGCCGTGACGCATGAACTCAAGACCCCTGTCACGTCCCTGAAGCTGTACCTGGAGACCTTGCAATCCAGGAATCTCGACGAGGATCGCAAACGCGAATTCTACGACATCATGCTGCTGGACATGAATCGTTTGCAGGGAACGATCGAGCAGGTGCTACTGGCCGGCGCCGTTCGTTCCCGGCGCAAGCTCCAGCGGCAACCTGTCAATATCCGAGACTTGGTTCGGGACTGCGCCGACCGCCTCCAGCGGACCTACGGATTGGAGCAGGACGCCATGGATCTCCGCTGCGACATTCCCGAAGGCGAGACGGCCATGGTCATGGGAAACGGCGAAGAGTTGCGCGCCGCCGTGTCGAACTTGATTGACAACTCCATCAAGTACTCAGGCGACCGCGCCCGGGTCTGGATCGAAATCGCCAAGCTGGGAGCGACCGGCGTCTCGATCAAGATCCGGGACGAAGGAATTGGAATCGATCCGGACGAGCTGAAACGGGTCTTCCGTCGCTTCTACCGCAGTGAGGACTCGCTGCGGGCGAAAGGCACCGGCCTCGGCCTGTACATTGTGCGATTGGTCGCCAGGAAGCACGGCGGCAGGGCGTTCGGCGAGAGCGGCGGCAAGGGACTCGGCAGCACGTTCACAATCGAGCTGCCACTGGCAGGCTAGGCATGAAACGGGTCTTGATCGTGGAGGACGAGCAGCACCTCGCCAGGGGCCTGCAATTCAATCTGGAGGCCGAGGGTTTCGCGACGCAGGTCGAGGAGAGCGGCGAGGCAGCCCTGCAGTCGGTCCGAGGCGGTCCGCCGTGCGATGCGATGCTCGTCGATGTCATGCTGCCCGGAATCGACGGATTCGAGTTCGTTCGCAGGCTCCGGTCCGGGGGGTGTTTCGTCCCGGTGATGATGCTCACCGCTCGAAAGCGGCCCGAAGACATCGTCGAAGGCCTCTCGGCCGGAGCCGACGACTACTTGCCCAAGCCCTTCGAATTAGCGGTCCTCCTGGCGAGGCTTCACGGTTTGCTGCGGCGGCAGCGGTGGACCGAAACCGGCCATACGCAGGGAGTCTCCGACACCTTCGAGTTCGCAGGGCGAGTGATTAACTTCACTCGGCAAGAGCTCGTGGTTGACGGCAATGCCCACGACCTAACGCTGACGGAAGCGAAGCTGCTGCACTACCTGATCGCGAACGAAGGGCGCAACGTGACCCGAGAGAGCTTGCTGCGAGACGTGTGGGGCGTTCGGGAAGACACCGACACGCGCGCAATTGACAACTTCATTGTCCGGCTCCGCAGGATGATCGAACCGGATCCGGCCAAGCCGCGCCACCTCGTCACGGTCCGGGGGGTCGGCTACCGCTTCGTAACCACTCCGGAACCGGGCCTCAGTCGCCGTCTGTCGGGAGCGGCAGCGAGGCGGTTCCGCCGTCGGTGATGCCCACGGCCCAGCGGAAGGCCTCGAGCCACATCTTCTGGATCGCCGCGTTGTCCCAGACCTCGTTACGGTGACCCAGCACGCAGGTGAACACCCGCCCCTTGCCGAACTGGCGCACCCACGCAATCGCGAAGTCCTTGTCGGACCGCTGCACGCCCTTCTTCGTCAAGTCGACGCTGGACGGGTCCAAGCTCATTAGCACGCGGACCTTGTCGCGGGAGTAGCGATCCACCTGATAGATCTCGTCAGTGAGAACAACGCTCTCCGGGAAGTGCTTCGTGATCGGATGGGAGCGGTCCTCCACGCGAACACGCACTTCCTGGTGCCAGGGATGGTTGACGAACGCCCCGCCGACCATGTCGATGAACTCAGGCCAGCTTTCGCGGAAGGAGTCCACTCCGCTGTGCGCCACAAGGATGGCCTTGCCATCCTCCTTGACGAAGCGCATCAGATCGGCCTTCTGTTCGTCTGCGAGGCCGAGATCCCCCTGGGTGTAGAACATCACCGCGTCGAAGTAGTCGAGATTCTTGCGATTCCCCCTCAGCCTGCCCTTGGTGACGAGTTCCGTGTCTGTCCGGAACCGCACGTCGAACAGGCCCGTGCGCTCGCCGATCTTCGCCATGGTGTACATGGAATGCGACACGGCGTCGTGAGCGAATCCAGCGGACGCTCCCAGCACGAGCAAGTGCTTCTTCTCACTGGCATCCTCGCCGGCAACTGGAGCCGTGACGAGCAGGCTCGCTGCCGCGAGCGCCAATAGCGGAGTGAACCGGGTAGCTTTCATAGCAGTAAGTCTCGCACAGGGTGCCCTACAAGCGGTTGATGAGGGTCGCAACGTAGGCCGCGCCGAAGCCGTTGTCGATATTGACGACGGAGACGTTGCTGGCGCAGGAGTTCAGCATTCCGAGCAGCGCAGAGAGACCGCCAAAGCTCGCGCCGTAGCCGACGCTTGTGGGCACAGCGATGACCGGCACCGAGACCAGCCCGCCTAGCGCACTCGGTAGCGCCCCTTCCATCCCGGCGCAGCAGATCACGACCCGCGCCGCTTCGATTCGATCGATCTTCGAGAAAAGCCGGTGAATCCCGGCGACACCGACATCGTAGATGGCATCGACAGCATTGCCCATCACTTCCGCCGTGACCCGCGCCTCCTCCGCCACCGGAATGTCGCTGGTGCCTGCACAGACAACTGCAATCTTGGCCTTGCCGACAACCTTGCGCTCGCCCCAGACCCGCACGACGCCTGAACGCGGGAAGAACTCCGCGTCCGGGGTCAGCTCGTTCACTGCTTCGTGCATCGCCTCGCTGGCCCGCGTCACGAGCAGGTTCGGCGAGCGCTCGAGCAGCTTCTGGGAGATCGCCCGCACTTCGGCGACGGTCTTGCCGTGTCCGAGAATCACCTCTGGCATTCCGTGCCGCAATTCGCGGTGATGGTCAACCTTGGCGAATCCGAGATCTTCGTACGGCATGTGCCGCAACTCGCCAACCGCTCGGTCGATGTCGCAGTCGCCCTGCTGCACGTCCTGAAGGAGGGCTCGCAGTCGCTCGTCGTTCATTGGCGCTCCTCGGGAGGCTCGTAGGTTCCGATTTCGAGCACCGGGTCCGGCCCCATCCCCGGCGGGGTGTCGATCACCTGCACAACCTTGCGCTGCGGCACGGACACGATCCAGATCTGGTCACTGTCCTGGACGCCCGCGAAGGCGTGCCGGTCGTCTCTCGACAGCGAGATTGACAACGGCGCGCCGCCCACGGGGATCCGCGCGACCTCTTCGCCGGTGGCCACGTCAGCAATGCCCACGGCCTCCCCGCTCTGCAAGGAATACACGAGCAAGTTCTCGTCCCTGGTTGCAACCACCCGGTTCACGCCCGGGCCTGTCTCGATCGAGCCGATCCGTGCCTTGGCAGCGGTGTCGATGATGTCAATCCGGCCCTCGTCGCGGCAGGTCACCCACAGCTTGGACCCGTCCTGGGACAGCAGGCTGCCTTGGGGTCCCTCACCCACGTCAATCAGATGCAATTCACCCGTGACGGCATCCACTGCGCCCACCGTGGCGCTCGCCGTGTTGGAGACGTAACCCCAGCGGCCAAGCTTGCCGAAAGTGACCATGTGCGGATCGACGCCACCGTTGTCAAAATCGGCAATCACGGCCCGGGAGTCAAGGTCCACCAGGACCAGTCGATCAGGGTTCTCGGCAGTTACGAACGCCCGGCTCGACTGGGGGTCCGGACCAATGCCGTGAGGGCGGTGGAACTTTCCTAGGGGAAGGATGCCTACACGCCGGCGTGTCTTGAGCTCGATGATCGAGACTGTGTTGCCTCCAGGCCCGTCGTAGTCCATCCAAAGAACGCCGTTGTCGGAGACATAGGCGTACCGTCCGTCGGGGGACAGGATCATCTCGTGCGGAGTTTCTCCAACCAGCACAGCGGCAACGCGATTGCCGGAGGAAGCGTAGAACCCCACGGAGTTGTTCTTCTTCTCGACGACCAGGAGGTCGGCGCGCTCCGTCCCTTGCAGCGCAGAGGCCAAGATAATTGAAAGAACGATTGCGCGCATCGTACTTGTAATCGGCAGGCCCTTGATTGTATCGTGGAGCGATGCCAGCGAGCCTGAACAAAGTCCTGTTGATCGGCAATTTAGGAAAGGACGCCGAGACCCGCCACACGCCGAGCGGCGTCGCTGTGACGAACTTCAGCGTCGCCACTACCTTCCGAACCAAGGATCCGCAATCGGGAGAATGGCGCGAAAGCACCGATTGGCACGACGTGGTCTTGTGGCGAGGCGAGAATGTCGCGAGATACCTGACCAAGGGAAAGAAAGTCGGCATCGAGGGCCGACTCAAGACCCGCTCGTGGGATGACCAAAGCGGTCAGAAGCGCTATCGAACGGAAGTCGTTTGCGACACGATGGGCGTGATCCTGCTCGGAGGCCGCGAAGGCGGGCCCGGTGTCGGAGGCGGCTACAGCCAAGGCGGCGACCAGCCCAGCGCTTCCAAGCCAACCGCCACGGAGAGTGGCGGCGAGCCGAGCGGCGGGCCACTCGACGACGACATCCCGTTCTAGGGCGGGCATCGCGCCCCGTTCAGCGACCGCTCACGCGGGGGATGGGTGGCCTTCCTCCAGACCCGGCAACGCCGGTGGCGCGTCTGCTTTCTGGGGCTCCTGAGAGTCCGGCCCGCCAACATCCTCATTGGTAGCCGGGGGCGCCAGCACAAGAGGCTCGAGTTCGCGGCCCTCGAGCAGCGCAGTGACCTCTCCGCCGTTCAGCACCTCGCGTTCCAGCAGGGCCTCGGCGATCCGGACGAGGCCCTTGGCATTGTCCTGAATCAGCTTCTTGGCAACGTCATAGCTCTCGGACACGAGCGTTTGCACTTCCGTGTCGATGCGAATCGCAGTCGCCTCGGAGTAATTCCTGTTCTGGGTGATCTCGCGGCCGAGGAAGACTTCCTCGTCCCGCTTTCCGAAGGTCAGCGGCCCGATTCCGCTCATGCCCCATTCGCACACCATCCGCCTCGCCAGCACGGTGGCCCGCTCGATGTCGTTGCCGGCGCCGGTTGTCATGTGCTCCATGAACAGTTCCTCCGCGATCCTTCCACCCATCAGGATGGCCAGCTGACCGCACAGGTAGTCACGGGTATAGGTGTGCTTGTCATCCAGCGGCAATTGCATCGTGACACCCAGTGCCTGGCCGCGCGGGATGATCGTCACCTTGTGCAGAGGGTCGGCCTGATCGACAAGCGCAGCCACAACCGCGTGGCCAGCCTCGTGATAGGCCGTGTTCTTCTTTTCGTCGTCGCGCAGGATCATCGACCGGCGCTCGGCGCCCATCATGACCTTGTCCTTGGCCAGTTCGAAATCGATCATCGTCACAACCTTGCGGTTCTGGCGCGCCGCGAACAGCGCGGCCTCGTTGGCGAGATTCGCCAAGTCCGCTCCGGAAAAACCGGGCGTGCCTCTGGCGAGGACCATCAGGTCCACGTCGTTCGCCAGCGGCACCTTCACCGTATGCACCTGCAAGATGCCCTGGCGTCCGCGCACGTCCGGCCGGGAAACCACGACCCGTCGGTCGAACCGGCCGGGACGCAGCAGCGCGGGGTCGAGCACGTCTGGACGGTTCGTCGCCGCCATGAGGATGACGCCCTCGTTCGAGTCGAACCCGTCCATCTCGACGAGAAGCTGGTTCAGGGTTTGCTCGCGCTCGTCATGGCCTCCGCCGACGCCGGCTCCGCGGTGACGCCCCACGGCGTCGATCTCGTCGATGAAGACGATGCACGGCGAGCTTTTCTTGCCTTGCTCGAACAGGTCGCGCACGCGGCTGGCACCGACCCCAACGAACATTTCAACGAAATCCGACCCGGAGATCGAGAAGAACGGCACGTTGGCCTCACCGGCCACCGCCCTCGCGAGCAGCGTCTTGCCAGTGCCAGGCGCGCCGATCAGCAGGACACCCTTAGGTATGCGCCCGCCGAGATTCTGGAATTTCTGCGGTTCCTTGAGGAACTCGATGATCTCCAGAAGTTCCTCCTTCGCCTCGTCGACGCCGGCGACGTCCTTGAACGTAACCTTCTTTTGCTGTGCTGTGAGCAGCCGGGCGCGGCTCTTGCCGAAACTCAGGGCGCGATTGCCGCCGGCCTGCAGCTGGCGCATCATGAAGATCCAGAAGAAGACGATCAGAATGATCGGCGCGACGCGCCAGAAAACTGACCAGAAACCGAGCGACGCCTGGTCCTTGACGTTGACCGTCACGCCCTGCGCTGTGAGCCGGTCGTAGAGCGTCGGATAGTCAGGCGGAATAGTGCTCTTGAACTCGCCAGAGCTGGACTGGCCCTCGACATGCTGGCCAGCAATGGTGACCTCCTGGATGTTGCCTCCGTCGACATCGTCCATGAAGTCGCTGAAGGTAAGGACTTCGACCTGGTCCCCGCTCTTCGTGTTGACCGCCTTCCAGAGCAGGACGGCCATGCAGAGCATCACGATCCAGAAAACTGCGGTCTTGAATGTGGCGTTCACGTTCGTGGATCCTTCACTGCGACGGCCCCGCTAACCAGTAAGACGCATTCCGAGGCGATTCCGATACCTAGCACTGGCTCGCCACGCTCAATTCGTCCACGGCCAGCAGATGTCGACTGCCGGGCTGAGGAGCGAAATCCGTCGCCGGGCCGAATTGCCGAACCCAGACGATTTGATCCAACGACGTCACTACAGGCCATCCGCGGCGCCTCCAAGCATTGACACCATTTCTCTGAAAGAGGCGCCTGATCTTGCGCCTCGAGAGTTCCCCGGCGGGCCAGTACTGGTCGCCGTCCCGCCAGTTCCGCACGCGCAATGGCCCGGGAACACGATCCCAGTCAAGCAAGCCTAACCCTGCTTTAGTATACAGCGGTTTCGATTCGGACCCTGCGACTAGACGTGTTCGGACGGCAGTTTTCGCCCCTCCCGGCACCGTGACTTGCCCAGGAACCGGCAACGGGAGGTCGAAATCGACGCGGTCCGCGGCATCCCGGGCGCGCAGGAGAACAGCACCGAATGATCGCTCCGCCCGAACGCCGCGCAGGTCAACGGAACCCGTGCCCTGCCGGGACAGAACCAATGCCCGCACAGCTTCGATGTGGCTGAAGTCGGCGGACCTCGCGCCTAGCAGGGGGGAAGCAACGACCGATCCGATCAGTCGGCGCTGCTCGGCCACGTGAAGCAAGCGCACCGCGTCGACGTCCAGCACCAGGCCGCCGGCCTCCTCGCGGACGCATCCGCGGCGGATCTCGGCTGTCCGGGTCCGCCAGTAGCGTTCCTCCTCGACCGCCCAGTCGGCGGTGTTCGCAAGCGCCACTTCGACGTTCGGGTTCCAGTCGCGTCGCAGCGCTGGAAGCAGATCGTGCCGCAGGCGGTTGCGTGCATAGGCCGGGCTCGCGTTGCTGGCGTCTTCCCTCCAGAGGATGCCGTGGCCACGGAGGTACTCGAGAACCTCAGACCGGGACACGTCTAGCATCGGCCGAACGACGCGTTGCTCGTGAACCGGCCAAATCCCGCTCAAGCCGGCACCGGCCGCGCCACGGAACAAGCGGAACAGAACAGTCTCGGCTTGGTCGGAGCGAGTGTGCCCGGTCGCAACCGTGGCGCAGGTGCCAGCCGCGACAGCCTCCCGAAAGAACTGATAGCGGCAACGACGGCCTTCCTCCTCAAGGTTGCCGCGGCTGCTGCCGGCGCCGGGCGACAGATCGCAACGCCGGGCATGGAACTCGCACTCGAGACTCTCCGCCAGGCCACGCACGAATTCCTCGTCCAAGTCCGACTCGGGGCCCCGCAAGCCGTGGTTGACATGCAGGACGGCGAACGGGCGAGCGCCGAGCAAGTCGCGCAGGGCGTGCAGCAAAGCCACCGAGTCCGGACCGCCGGAGACGGCGACGCCGACCGGCCCGTCCTCCGCGAACATGCCTTCGCGGTCGATCCGTTCCGCGATCTTTTCCAGCACAACCTCACTGTAGGCGAATCAGCCCGCATTGGAACTATCCGCCCGGTACCGCCGGCAAGGCGATTCGATCGGGTTTATGCTTTTCTTGTATGCGGTCGCTTTTCCTGGCAGCCTTGCTCGCCACCACGCCAGCCCTCTCCCAAGAGATTGCCGGATGCGGGTCCGTCCCGGTCTACGACCCGTGCGAAATCCAGGTCGCGATACCTCAGCAAGACACTGCCGAGCACTCCAATCCCTACAGCAGTGTGACGCTTCGAGCGGAGTTTCGCTCGCCGAAAGGCGGGCGGACGAGAGTCCTGCCAGCTTTCTGGGACGGCGGATCGCGCTTCGTGTTCCGATTCTCCCCGGACTTCGAAGGCCGCTGGGATTTCCGGCTCATCTCGAATGTCCAGTCGCTTGACAAGCAAACCGGCAGCTTCCAGGCCATCGCTGCGAGGACACCGGGCTTCATCGAGGTCTTCAACAAGCGGTATTTCAAGTACCCTCTGACCAACGCAGCGCACTTCTGGCTCGGCGACACGATGCTCGACATGGCGACCGTGCCATGGGATGAGTTCCGCGCGGTCGCCGACCGGCGCGCCGAGCAAGGCTTCACGCACATGCGGGCGATGGTGCTGGGGCCATCCGGCGATGGCGCCAAGGTCTTCGCCAAGCCGGACGAGCCAGCGGTCGAGCACTTCCGAGAGCTCGACCGGCGGGTCGACTACCTCCATGGCTTGGGATTCGTCACGGACTTGGTTCTCGCCGGGTCGGGCGGCGAGCTGGAGCGGCTTTTTCCACGCCGCCGCCAGCGCGAGAACTACGTGCGCTATGTCTGCGCGCGGTATGCCGGCTACAGCGTCACCTGGCAAGCTCTCCTGGAGTGGGAGAGCCACCCATCAGGTGCCTCCCTCGCCGCGGATGTCGCCAGTGCCATCGCCAAGTACGACCCGTACAAGCACCCCAAGTCAACCGGTGCCACGGTGAGCTCGGCTCCGTTGTTCGAGGACGAATGGCAAGACTACGTCACCCAGAACCGCTTCGACCCCGCTCTCGCGGCCATCGAGTACGAAACACATCCGGCTCCATTCGTGAATACCGGTATCGGCATTGGAGCAACCCCCGAAATCGCCCGCAAACAGGCGTGGGGCGCCGCCATGCGCGGCCAGTACGTGACGTTCTCCGACGCCAGCGGAGCAGCGGACTCGCCCGGTGCCGAGCAAATGGCTGTCCTGGAACGGTTTTTCGCACAGTCACGCTATTTCGACCTGCAACCTCACTACCGCGTGGTCGGCGGGGCCGCCTTGGCCCTGCAGCGAGTGCCATACATGGCCGAGAAGGCAATCGGCATCGAATACATCGTCTACGCCGCACAGCCCGGCCAGATCGAGCTCGTGATGCCCAAGCACGAGTACAAGGTCAGTTGGTACGACCCGTCGAACGGGGCGTGGTTTGACCAGAAGAAGAAATTCAAGGGGGACCGCTACCGGGCCCATACGCCGGACAATGAACGCGACTGGGTGCTCTATGTGCGTCGCGAAGGCAAGAAGCAGGGTCACAACAAGTCATTCGTGCTGGAATCCAAAGAGCCCTTGATCCGCCAAGTCGAGCACGTGCCGTCCGAACTCCCGTTCGAAATCCAGCTGCCCTCCGAGAACGAAATCCAGGCTGGGCGAGAGCACGAATTCAACGCCACGCTGCTCAAGAACACCATCGCGGCAAAGCGAATGCTATGGCTCTGGACCGGCGAGGTGACGGGAGCGAACCGGGGCCAGCGCGTGCTGGGCACCGTGCAGTCGGGCCGTTTCACCGTGCCCGGCGACCTCACGCCGACGTATCCCGCAACGCTTTCGGTGCGCCTTGTCGGAATAGACGGCGCCGGCAGGCTCTTCGAAGCGTTCCGCACGTACGTGCTGAAGTCCCCGGACTAGGCAGGGCACTACGTCCCCATCCTTGCGGTCTACCATTGGAGAAGCGGTCCGCGCGGACGGCCTGCGCCAATCCGGGATGGAGGCAGCTCGCGGGACCATCCAGCTAGAGACGCCGGATCGCTTCCCTCGCAGCGCCCCGGGGCTGCGTCAGGAGACGGTTCGGCGGGCCATGGCGACAAGCCACCCGCGTCGCGGAAAGCGCGGTGTTTTCCGCAATTGAGAGCAAGATGACCGAAACACCACCGACGGCAAACATCCGCAAGACCGTGCTGCCGAACGGCCTGCGCATTCTCAGCGAGTCCATTCCATCGGTTCGGTCAGTGTCCTTGGGCATTTGGCTGGATGCGGGGTCGCGTCACGAAGCCGAGTCCGACAGCGGGATCACGCACTTCGCGGAGCACATGGTCTTCAAGGGCACCGACCGATTCACGGCACGGGACATCGCCTACGCGATCGACGGCCTCGGGGGCCACCTCGACGCATTTACGTCGAAAGAGACCACCGCGTTCACTGCCAAGGTGCTGGACGATCACTGGCCGGAGGCCCTGGACATCCTCGCAGACATGGTCCGGAGCCCGATGTTCGCCGAGGACGACATCGAGCGCGAAAAGGGAGTCGTCCTCGAAGAGCTCAAGATGGACGAGGACAATCCAGACTACCTGCTCGGCACGATCTTTGCGCGCAGTTTCTGGCAGGGCCACGGAATGGGACGCCCGGTCATCGGCAACCAAGGATCGATCCGCGCCTTCAACCAGCAGCAGCTTCGCCGCTTCTTCGGCAGCACATTCAGCGCACCGGACCTCTTGGTGACTGCCGCGGGCAACGTCGAACACGACTCGCTAGTCCGAGAGACGGAACGGCGCCTCGGCGGCCTCGATGGGACAGGACGGGGGGAACCCGCGGCGATGCCCGCCGCGAGCCCCGAAATCGTCCTGCACCACAAGCCGGCTTTGGAGCAGGTCCATCTCACGCTCGGCGTAGGCGCGTTTTCCGCCACAGACCCCAGACGCTTTGCCGGGTTCGTGCTCAGCACACTGCTCGGAGGAGGCTTCAGTTCCCGGTTGTTCCAGAAAATCCGCGAGGAAGCCGGGCTGGCATACAGCATCTACTCCGATCTCGGGCTGTACTCGGACACTGGCTGCCTTGTCATCGGCGCCGGCACGGCGCTCGAATCGGTCCCGCTCGTGTTGGAATACACGCTGCGCGAATTCCGCGACCTCAAGGAGCACCCAGCGCCGGAAGAGGAGATCCGGCGCGCCAAGAACCACCTCAAGGGCAGCCTGATGCTGAGCCTGGAATCGCCCGGCAGCCGCATGGCCAATCTCGCGCGGCAGGAAATGTACCACGGGCGCATCCGGTTCCTGGACGAGATCTGCGAGCAGGTCGAAGCCGTCACCGCCGAGCAAGTGCATGCGCTCTCGAACGAGTGGTTCAATCAAGAACGAATCGCGTTGAGCGTGCTCGGAAACCTGGGCGACATGCGGATCGAGCGCGATCAACTTGCCTGCTAACGGGCGCTTGGTGCGCCTCTTGGGAGGTACAATCGAGCGAATCCGAGCCCGCCCGCAGCATTCCGAGCGGGCCATAAAGACACGCCATGCCACCGGACCCGCTCCTTGACGCACTATGGCAGCGCGGCCTGATCCTGCTAGGCGACCGCGTACGCGAGCAGTACGCGCTGAAGACGCCGATCTTCATCGACCTGCGACACGGTCTCTACGACGATCTTGATCTCTTGTGGGATCTCGGCCGGGCGCTGCACCGCAAGATCATGGATCTGGCGGCCAGCTCGAGCCAGGTGCAGCAAGTTGTGGGCATTCCAGACACCGCAACGCCCCTCGCCCTGACCGCAGCGCTGGCTTCGCGGGGCACCGGGGAGCCGCTCGCCTACGGGCAGTTGCGAAAACAACCTGCCGCCTATCCCGGCGGTGACGCAGGAACCAGCGCCTACATGGGCACGTGCGATCCGGAGCGAGAGATCACGCTGGTGGACGACGTGATCGCTTCCGGGGCAACGAAGATCTGGTCGGCACGCTACCTGCGCGAAGCCGGCCTGGACGTGGCTCGCATCCTCGTGGTGGTCGACCGGGAGCAGGGCGGCGATCAAGTCGTCCAAGCGCAGGGCTATCCGGTGCATAGCCTGTATCGCATCAGCGAGGTCGTCACGTACTACCGGAAACGAGGCATGGTCAGCGAGGAGACGGCACGGCTCGCCCTCGCGCACGTCTACCGGAAGCGGCCGGACAGCTAAGGTCTCAGCTTCCGAAGAAGCCGGCCAGGGCAATCGAACACATGTAGAAGGAAAACGCGACCGTCACGACGAGTCCCGCGTTGAGTGCCAGCGAAGGCCTAAGGTTGCCCACAACCCCCTTCTTGTTCAAGAGGATCAGCACGAAGAGCGCTAGTAGCGGCATCGCGACCGGGCTTACAGCCTGCGACGCGATCATGATCCGAACCGGGCTGCCCCCAAGGACGGGAACAACCAAACCGAACAAGGAGGCGCCCACCACCATCGCTCGGAAGACCGCGCGGCCCATGTTGCGCGGCAACCCCAAGAAGTCCGCGGCCATCCAAGGGCCAAGCAAGTAGTTCGGGAATAGCGAGGAAAGGCCTGCCGCTACGATGCCAATCACGAATCCACCGGCAGCCAGCCCGCCCGCGAGAGGCTCCAAAGTCTTCACCATATCGATCGCCGCGTCAATCTCCAGCCCTTGGCGATGGAGCGTGCCCGCAGCACAGGCCATGATGGCGGCATTGATGAAGAAGAGCATTGTCATCGAGAAGGCAGAGTCCCGGGTGACGTGCGCCAGTTGCCGCACCTGCCAGCCCTCCTCCTTGACCAGCACGCTTCGCGTGAACAGAACGACGGAAGCCATCGTCGTGCCGACCATCCCTGCAATCAGGAGCCGCGGGTTGCCAGTCTCTGGAATGCTGGGAGCGAATCCCGCTGCAATCTCGCTCAAGTCCGGCAGCACCGTACCGGCCGTGAAGAAAAAGGCCAAGCCCATCACGCCCACCAGGGAGCCGAGCACCTTCAGGAAGAACGCGTGCCGGCCAACCCAGTACAGGGAAAGCAGCAGCAGCGTGAAGCAGACCGCCGCGCCCAGAGGATCGATCGCGATTCCCAAGGCGCTTGCGCTCCACTCCCGGAGCACATCCACCACGATTGCCATCACACCGATAATCGACGTGAGCTGCGTCGCCGCCAGCGACACGACAATCAAGAGCGTGACCGGGGCCCCGAAGTGCCGCCGGAAGAGATGCAGCAGGGTCTCGCCCGAGATGATCGTCAAGCGGCTGATGCCAACGATCATCAAGTGCGTGAACAGTGACGCCAGCGCGAGGGTCCACATCAGGGACATGCCGTAACTGGCACCCGCGGAACTCATTGTCGTCACGCTACCGGTCCCTACGACGTAGCCGATGATGAAAATCCCGGGAGCCAAGCCGGCCGCGGTGCGCTTGATCAGGTTCCAGTCCATCGTTGCGCAAGCATATCACCGGTCCAAGAGGCCCTGTGAGAGGTCGTCGCCGATCGAACCCACTGCGCTCCATCACGCCGGGGAAGCCCGAGCCGCACCAGTCTGCAATACTGCGAGATGAAACTATGGCGCGCAGGATTCCACTTCTCCTTCTGAGCCTTCCGCTCCTAGTCGCCTCGCTTGCGGGCCAGCGTGTAGAGGTCGAGGAATTCACCCTCGACAACGGCATGAAATTCCTGCTTCTGCCTCGCGAGGGCGACCCCAACGTCGCTGCAGGCTGGATTGCGAAATTTGGATCCGTAAACGAGCGGCCCGGCGTAACCGGCGTAGCGCATCTGTTCGAGCACATGATGTTCAAGGGCACCCGCACTATCGGGTCCAAGGACATCGACCGCGACCTCGAGATCATCGACGAGCTCGATGCACTGCGGGCGGAGATCGAGTCCGAGCGCGCCGTGTTGCTTGAGAAGCAGCGCCGCGGATTGATCGACGATCCGGACGACCCGGCGAACCGGAGCCCCGAGCACAGCGCATTACTGGCCCGCTTCGACGAATTGATCCAGGAACAGCACGAGCTTCTCGTCAAGGACGAGTTCTCCCAGATCTACACGACAAACGGCGGCTCCGGGATGAATGCCGGCACGTCCAACGACTTCACGATCTATTTCATCAACGTGCCCTCGAACAAGCTTGAGCTCTGGTTTTGGATGGAATCCGATCGGCTCGCTGACCCGGTTTTCCGGGAATTCTACGCCGAGCGCGACGTTGTCCGCGAGGAACGCCGCCTGCGCACCGACTCGACGCCGACGGGCAAGCTCAACGAGCAGTTCGAGTCGATGTTCTGGCAATCCTCCCCTTACGGGTGGCCCGTCATCGGCTGGCCCAGTGACTTGAACGCGATCACCCGGGACGAGGCGATGGAGTACTTCGACCTGTACTACGCGCCGAACAACCTGGTCGCGACGCTGGTTGGGGACTTCGACCTAGAAGAAGTCAAGGCCCTGGCCACGAAGTACTTCGGACGTCTAGAGCGAGGCGAACGATCCCCGGGCGCGGTGCGCACGCGAGAGGTGGAGCAACAGGCGGAGCAGCGCTTGACCGGCACGGCCGAAACGCGCCCTCAGGTGACCATCAAGTTCCATACCGTGGCGGACGCGCATGTCGACGAGCCTGCGCTCATCGTCCTGTCGGCCTTGCTGAACGGACGCACCGGCAGGCTCTACAAGTCACTCGTCCTCGAGCAGAAGGTCGCCGTGCAAGCCGGCGGTGGCGTGGACGGGCGCAAGTATGACGGATCCTTCCAGCTCAGCGGAGTAGCCGCCCCGGGCTCGACACCCGAAGATGTCGAAGCGGCCCTGCTGGCCGAGATCGATCTGCTGGCGCGCGAGCCGGCTAGCGAGCGCGAATTGCAGAAAGTCAAGAACCAGCAGCTCGCTGGCGACTTTCGCAAGCTGCAGTCAAAGTTCGGCCTGATGGTTCAGCTGCTCTCCTACGAGGCGCTCGGGGACTGGGCCAACATCAACGCCTTTTCGGACCGGATCCAGGCCGTCACGGCGGAAGACATCCAGCGGGTTGCGAAACGGTACTTCACCGAGACCAACCGGACCGTGGCTCTGTACTACACGAAGGAAGGCTCGGGGCCGCCGGGGCGAATGCCCCCAGGACGCCCCCGCCCGCCCCAAGGAGGCCAGCGATGAAGCGGCGCACCTGGTTTGGAGCCGCCGCGGGCGGCGCTCTGGCAACGCTTGCCCACGCGCAGGAAGGACTGCCCAAACATCCCCGCGACTTGGTATTCACCAAGCTCTCCTACGATCCGCCAGATCCGGCCGACTACCGTCACGAGCTCGATTCGGGGGCCGTTGCGTACCTAGTCGAAGACCATCAGCTCCCGCTCGTTTCGGTCTCGATGACCCTGCGCGCAGGCTCGTACCAGATCCCGGCGGAGAGCGCCGGCCTGGCTTCCTTCACCGGCAGCCAGATTCGATCGGGCGGCACGGCCACCCGTAGCGCGCGGGAATTTGACGAAGAGGCCGCATTCCTGGCGACCCAGGTCTCGGCGAGTGTCGGCAGCACTTCCAGCGGAGCTTCCGTCAACTGCCTGACTCAGAATCTCGACACCTCTCTGGAGCTGTTCTTCGACATGCTCAAGAATCCGGGATTCGACGCGGAACGGCTCGAGATCGCACGAGCCCAGAGCCTGCAGGGCCTCGCCCGGCGTAACGACCGGCTGGACCGCATCCTGTCACGGGAGTTCTCCCGGGTGATGCGCGGAACCCATTTCACGACGGTTCAGTCGACCCAAGCCTCCATCCAGTCGGTCACGCGCGAAGGGATGCAAGCATTCCACGCGGAGCGCTTCGACCCGAGCCGCATGTTCTTCTCTGTTTCGGGAGACTTCGACACAGCGGACATGCTGCGGCGCCTGAACGAGGCGCTCGCCGACGGCTGGCCGGCGGGGACGGTCGCACCCGGCGAAATCCCAGCTCCGTCCCACCAGCCCGAGCCGGGCGTGTACATCGTGGACAAGACCAGCCGCGACGTGAACCAATCGCATGTCGCTATCGGCCATCTGGGCATCCAGCGGTCCCATCCGGACGCGTTCAAGGTGCGAATCATGAACTCCGTGCTGGGGGGAGGCGGCTTCACCTCACGCATCATGGTGCGAGTCCGCTCGGACGAAGGCCTGGCGTACAGCGCGTATTCCCAGTTCCAGCCCGGCACGTACTACCCCGGCCTGTTCCGCTCGGGCTTCCAGTCCCGTAACGCCACGTGCGCCCAGGCAGCAGCGATCGTGATCGAGGAAATCGATCGCATCCGCAACGGGAAGGTCACTGCCCAGGAACTCGACACCGCCAAGAACTACTTGGTCGAGATATTCCCGCGGTTCTTCGCCACTGCGGGCCAGGTCGCCGGCACGTTCGCGAGCGACGAGTTCACGGGCCGCGAAAAGGACTACTGGAAGCACTACCGCGAGCGGGTATCGGACGTTAGCGCCGACGACGTGCTCGAGGCCGCGCAAAAACACCTGCACCCCGACAAGCTGGTCGTGCTCGCTGTCGGCGACAGGGAAGCCATGCTCCGCGGGAATCCAGACCGGCCCGAGTTCAGCTTCGAATCGCTGGCGGGAACCGCGGGCGTCCGCTCGATCCCTCTTCCGGATCCGTTGACGATGGAATACCCCGACGCCTGAGCAGCCGCATCGTCAGGCACCTAGCAACCCGCGGAGGTCCTGGCAGATGGCTCGGGTGGAAGTGGAATGATTCAGGGTGTAGAAATGCAGCCCCGCCACGCCCTCCTCGAGCAGCTGGCGGCACTGGAGTGTGGCGTGCTCGACTCCGATCGCGCGAACCGACACCGGATCGTCACGCACAGCATCCATCCGGCGCAGCAAGGCACCGGGTATCCGCGCCCCGCACATGCTCGCGAAACGCTGTGTCTGCGCAAGACTGCGGATCGGCATGATGCCAGCCAGGATCGGCACGTCGATGCCGGCCTGACCGGCACGCTCCCTGAATCGGAGGAAGTCGCGGTTGTCGAAGAACAGCTGGGTGATCAGAAACTGCGCGCCAGCGTCCACCTTGCGCTTGAGGTTGGCAATGTCAATCTCGGGGCTCGGCGCTTCCGGGTGCGTCTCTGGATAGCACGCTCCGCCCAGACAAAAGTCATAGTTCCTGCGGATGAACGCCACGAGCTCGCTGGCGTACCGAAAGCCATTCGCAACCGGTTCGAAGCGCTCCTGCCCGCGTGGCGGATCGCCCCGCAAGGGCAGGACGTTTTCCATGCCCCCGACCTTCAGAGCGTCAAGCACGGCAGCGATTTCGGCGCGATTCGCTCCGACGCACGTGAGATGCGCCATGGATTCGATGCCGATCTCGCGCTTGATGCGCTGAACCAGGTCGACCGTCTTTCGACGGGTGGCACCGCCGGCACCGTACGTCACCGAGACGTAGCTGGGACTCAGCGATTGCAGTGCCCCGATGGTCTCAAAGAGCCGGTCGAAACCGGCGTCGTCCTTGGGCGGGAAGAACTCGAAGGAAACCGTCGGCAACCCAGCGGCGAGCATCTTGCTGATCTTCATCGCCGAAAGATCCCAGACTATCACGTGCCAGCCAGCTTCCATTCCGGGCAATCCATGGCTATTGGTAATCTGTAGCGATGCGGGCGCCTACGGAACTGCTGGGCCGGGAGATGCTTGAGCGGCTCGAACGGCTCACCATCCGCTGGAGCCAATCCTTTCAAGGCCGCATCGGGGGCGACATTGTCTCGCGCTATCCGGGCGTCGGGCACGAGTTTCTCGACCACAGGCACTTCCAGCGCGGCGACGACCTGCGCGCCGTGAACTGGCGAGCCTACATGCGCCTCGAACGAATGTTTTTGAAGCTCTTCCGGGCCGAACCGAGGATTCCCGTGCGGATTCTGATCGATACCAGCGAGTCGATGGCATGCGGAGCGCCGGACGCGGCCCATACGAAGTTCGCCTATGCGTGCCGCTTGGCGGCGGCGCTGTGCTACGTGGGGTTGGTGCGACTCGAGACAATCGTGCTGCAGCCTTTCTCAGTGACGCTCGCCGAATCGTTCTCGGCTCACGGGGGCCGCCTGCGGTACGCCCAGGCAGCCCGGTACATTTCCACTCTTGAGACCGGCGGAGGGACAGCGTTCCAAAGGCCCGTCCGGGACTACTTGATGAAGTACCGGGTGCCCGGCCTGACCTTCGTGCTCAGTGACTTGCTCGACCCGAACGGATTCGAGCTGCCGCTGGAGCACCTCGCGAACGAAGGGCACGAAGTGTACCTGCTGCACATCGCCGGCCCTGAAGACCGCGAGCCGCCCTGGCGGGGCGAACTGGAGCTGCACGAACCGGAATCGGACGAAGTGCTGCGGGTCAGCCTAGATGACGAGTCAGCGCGAGAATACCGCGACGCGTACGACGACTTCTGCCAGTCGATCGAGCGGCACGCCCACCGATCCCGGGCGGAATACCTCCACATGTCGACTGACGAGCCCCTTGAAGATGTGCTGTTCCGGCAGATGCAGGCAACAAGGATGACCGCTGGCAAGACAGGGGATCCGAGGCGCGCATAGCCAATGGGCCTGCTCAACCTCGCGCTCGGGCAGCTATTCGGGCTGTTCCTCCCACTGGCGGCCGGGCTGGTGGCCCTGTACTTCTACGACCGGTCCCGGCGCAGGGTGCTGGTGTCGACGCTGCGGTTCTGGCCGCGGCGACCAGCCCCCGCAGTGAGGCAGCGGCACAAGCGGATCCAGCATCCGTTGTCCCTGGCGCTGCAACTCATCGCGCTGCTCCTGCTGCTGCTGGCAATTGCAGACCCCCGGCCGGACGCTATCGGGCCGGCCCTCCAGCGGCACGCCCTCCTGCTCGACACCTCCTCGTCGATGGAATTGTCGGATGACACCGGACAGCAGCTCATGGACCAGGCCAAGGCCCTGGCGCTGGCCTACCTCGATTCCGTGCCGGGTCGCGACCGTATCGTCCTGATTGCTGCTGACGGCGCGCCGAGCGTGCGAGTGCCATTCACCACGGATCACGGCCAAGTGCGGGAAGCGATACTTGCTGCCGCGCCCGGCCCGACGGCCCTGGACCTGGCGGCCGCTTTCGATCTGGCTGCGGGCACATTGCGGTTGGCGCTGGACGCCGGAGGCGAGACACTGCCCGCGGGCCGAGAGACCGGCGAGACCGTTTACGTCGGACCGGGACTTTTCTCAGGGCAGCCCGTTCGGGCGGGCGCGGTGCCGGCCGTTCGCTTCCTGGAGACGGGCGCGCCGATCGACTCCCTCGGATTGCTCGTCTTGCGCGCCTCAGCGGACCCCTCCGAGCATGGGAAGTGGGACGTCGAGCTTGGTGCACGCAACTACGAGGCGGAGAGCCTGACTGCGAGCATCGAGTTTTTCTTCGACGGGCAGCGGCTCGGCCATCGTTCCCTGTCCATTCCGGTCGGCGAGGACGCCTCATTGCGATTCACGTTGCGAACGCAGCGCCCGGGACGCTTGCTGGCCCGGGCAAGCGTGGAGGACGGCTATGCCGCGAACAATGAGGCCGTCGTCGATATCCCGGGATCCCGGCGAACCCAGCTCCAAGTCGTCGGTGCATCGGAAGAGGCCTTTGAGCCGCTTCTAGCGTCCGGGGCCTGGATCGATCCGGCCTTTGTGGGATCGCCGGAAGAACTCGTGGATGACGCCATTCATGTGTGGGCAAGCGGCGCACAATCCCCAAGTTCGCGCCGCGCAATCTACCTCGCGCCACCGGGGATGGCCTCCCCGGTGGCCGAAGCGACGACAGTCCGGGACCAGCCGATCAGAGCGTGGTCTCCATCCCACCCTCTGGCCCAAGGCGTGCGCGACCCCGAATTCACTCCGAGCCATGCGCGAGTCTTCGAGACTCTCGCAGGCGACGAGGTGGTGGGCAGCACGGCCGAGGGGCCGGTAATCCTGGCGCGAGCAACCCGCGAAGGTCGCTCGGTCACTTTCGGCTTTGATCTCGCGGACGACTCCGTTCGGAACCGGCTGGCCGCTCCGCTCCTGTTCGCGAACGCCGTCGCCTGGCTGGACGCTGGCGCATTCCGGCCCGAATCGGTCGAAGCGCGCTCCCCCGGTGCTGTCGCGATCGAGGCTCCCAACTCGTCATTCGAACAGGTCGCTGTTCGCAACGAAAGCGGGGAGCCGATTCCGTGGCTTCTCTCCGATGGCGCCGTGCGGTTCTACGCCGGCCAACCGGGAACGTTCCGCGTGGTCACGGCCGACCGGAACGTCACGCTCCATCTCAACCAGCCGCAAGTCGCGGCCAGCAGGTGGAGTCCGGAAGACGCTCTGCGGAGCCTGCCCGCGAAGACCGCGGGCGGCCGCCAGCCGGGGGCGCTCTGGCAGTGGCTGGCCTTTTTGGCCGGCATGATCCTGCTGTACGACTGGATCCGTTTCGGCCGCGGACGGCGCCTGAGCGCCGAGGCGTTCCGCGCTACCGTGCAAGGGGCTGAGACGCCATGACGCTGCAAGCGTTCTGGCCGCTCTTCCTGCTGCTTCCGGTTCTGGCATGGTGCGGATGGGAATGGCAACACAGCCCTCGGCGACTGGGCCTGCTCCTCAAGACCCTCGCCCTGGCCGCGGTGTGCGTCGCGCTCGCTCGTCCGCAATGGCATATCCGGGAGACCTATTCGGCCGTGGCGGTTCTCAGCGACGCTTCGCAGAGCATCCCTGAGGACCAGCGGAGCCAGCAGCGATCGTATGTTCGGCGCGCCCGGGCGGCTGCGGGCGGGCACGTTTTGCGCGAGCTGGAGTTCGGCGCGTTTCCGTTGCGCGAGCTGAAAGAGCCGGCTGCAGGCCGGTCCACGAACCTCGAAGCCGCAATCCGCAACGCCCTGAGCGCTCTGCCATCCGACCGGATTCCGCGCCTCGTGCTGCTGAGCGACGGACTGGCAAACGCAGGCGCGGTGGAGCGGGCTGTTTACCAAGCGTGGGATCGCAACGTACCGGTCGACACCATCACGCTGGCAGGCCGGCCCGACCCCAGCCTCAGGGTCGGGAGTGTCCGGTTCCCGCGCGAGGCGTTCGTCGGCGAGCAGTTCCCGGTTGAGTTCGAGGTCGAGAGCCCCGCGCCCGGAGAGGCAACCCTCGAATTGCTCGCGGAGGGCCGCCCAATCGGCAGCCAGGTCGTGCAGCTACCCACAGGAACGCGCACGGTCGCGGCACGAGCGAGGATCGAGTCTCCAGGCGCGACCCTCGTCGAAGGCATTCTGACCGCGGGAGATGGCAGCCAAACGCGGTTCGGCGGAGCGGTTTCCATCCGCCAGCCGCGAGCGCTGTTCATATCGTCAGACACGATCGAGCAAAACGCCCCGCTGGAAGGCGTCATTCGGTCGGCCGGGTTCGAACTCGTTCGCGCCCGGGCTTCCGCGGCCCTGATGGCGGACGATCGAGGAGACTACGACATCGTCGCTTGCTCTAACGAGAACTTCGAAGCCTGGCCCGCAGCGCTGAAGGAGCGGCTAGCCGCGTTCGTGCGGGACGGCGGCGGCTTCCTCTTAATTGCCGGCGAAAGGAATCTGTATCGCGAGCCAACGGAAGAGCAGGATCAACTCCAAGCCATGCTGCCGGCGAATCTGGCACCGCCGAGGACTCCCGAGGGCACAGCAGTCGTCCTAGTCGTCGACAAATCCTCCTCGATGGAGGGCAAGAAGATGCAGTTGGCGAGGCAGTCCGCGCTCGGCGTCGTAGAGAACCTCCGTTCCATCGACAGCGTGGGCGTGCTGGCCTTCGACAATTCGTTTGAATGGGCAGCCCCGTTGGAGCGCAACGAATTCCCTGCCGAAACCAAACGGCTAATCGCCGGAATCGTCGCCGACGGCGGCACGCAGATCGCGCCTGCGCTCGGCGAAGCGTATCGGACGATCAAGCCGCGCAACGCCGTTTACAAGCACATCTTGCTCCTCACGGACGGGATTTCCGAAGAAGGCGACAGTATCGCGCTAGCTAGGGAGGCGGCTTCAAACGAGGTCACCATTTCCACGATCGGAATGGGCCAAGACGTAAATCGCTCCTACTTGGAACGGGTAGCTCGCAGCGCCGACGGCCAGTCGTACTTCCTGATCGACATCTCCGCGCTGGAGCAGATCGTGCTGAAGGACGTCATGGAGCACACGGGAACATCGGTGACCGAACGGGAATTCGTGCCAACAGCCGAACGTGACTTCGAGATCCTGCACGGACTGGACCTGTCCGAACCGGGACCGTTACTCGGGTGGGTCAAGTTCGAGGCGAAACCCGAAGCCGAGACAATCCTGTGGGCGGCCGACGAGGACCCGCTCTTCGTGCGGTGGCAGTACGGCTTGGGGCGCTCGGGAGTTTTCGCCTCCGACGCCAAGGACCGGTGGGCGACCAACTGGGTCGCGTGGGACGGATTCGACACGTTCTGGGCCAACGCGCTGCGTGACATCCTGCCTCGCTCCTCGGCAACCGCAACGGAAACTGAGTATGACCCCGTAAGCGATGAAATTGTCGTGCGCTACATCCCGTCGGCCGGCGACGCCGGGCCTGACCCGCCGCAGGTCTTCGCCCTCGGCCCTGAAGGGTACCGGCAGGTCGCGACACCGAAACCTACGGCCGACGGCTACGAGGCACGGTTCCCAGCCGAGGGCAGGCACGGCCTGTTTCGCGTGCGCCCCGCGGAGGAGTCGCGCGCATTTCCGGAGACGGCGCACTACCGCGAGAACTCGGAACTGCTCCGGTACGGGACGAATGCGGAATTGATGCGCTCGATCGCAGCCGCGACCGGGGGACGTTCAAACCCTGCTCCAGAAGAACTATTCGTCTCGGACGGGCGGACAATCGAGCGGTGGATGGATCTGTGGCCTCTGCTGCTGGTTCTGGCGATCGTGCTGAACCTGGTCGAGTTACTGGCGCGCAAGGGCTGGTTGCCGGTCCTCGGACGCTGGGCGTAACGCCAGCCTCCCCGAGACTTGGCCGCTGGTATCCTGAGGACTGCGGTCATGCGAATTCAGATGTACACAACACAGTGGTGCCCGGACTGCTGGAGAGCGAAGCGTTTTCTGCGGGATAACGACGTGCAGTTCGAAGAGATCGACATCGAGCAGAGCGAGCAGGCGGTGCAACTCGTCATGGAACAGAACGACGGAAAACGGAGAGTTCCCACCTTCGAGATCGATGGAACGTATTACGGAAATCCCAGCATTCCCGAGCTTGCCCGCATTGTTGGCATTTCGATATAAGCTGGCCTCGGGCCCCGATTCCCGCAGGAGCGACGGCCACAGGCCAAACCGCCGGATTCCCTGCGAACCCGTATAGCGCACAGTCCATGGCCACCTCCGAAAGTGATTTCCTCGCCTTCGTCAGGAACTCAATCGCGGCGCTGATCGCGGCGGCAGACGCGCAGATCGAGCGTGCCCGGAAGGACCGGAGCCCGGACGCTGTCCATGACCTGCGAGTGGCATTGCGCCGGCTGCTCAATGTGCTGGCCTGCTTCGAGCAGCCATTGGGCCGCACGCGGACAAGGCGCCTGCGCAAGAGCGCGAGGGCAATCATGTCCGCGGGCGGGTCCGTCAGAGATCGAGACATCGCCCTCGGCCTGGCTGCCGAGGCGGGGCTGGAAGCGGATTCGCAGTCGGTCTGCGTTCTCCAGCGCCAGCGCGCCCTTTACGAGAAGCAATTGGGCAGGCTGGCAGATGAACCAGCATTCCGCGATCTGGCCGGACTCTGGAATGAGATCGCGGATGGCATTGGATGGGACCAAGACTCGCTTTCCGGGGCCGAAGGAGAGACCGACAAACTGACACGGACGCGGCAGGCCAAAGCGACACAAAACCCGGTATGGTCCACAATGGAATCCTGCACCCGGAACGCGCGAAGGGTTCTGCCCGGCATGGCAGCCGGGTACTTCGCCCTTGGGAGGTCTCGGCATGGCGGCGATCCAACGCCGAACGAAATGCACGACCTACGCCTCGCCGGAAAACGCCTGCGCTATCACCTCGAGGTGTTCAGGGATCACTACAGCCCGCTCTTGGTACGGCTCCTCAAGAGCCTCAGGACGATTCAGAGCCAACTGGGAGCAATCAGCGACTGCGCAGCCACTGAGGACCTGCTGGAGGAGGAGGGTCTCACGTGCGGTGAGGACGGCCGCCGTCTGACTGGATTCTTGCGAGAACGGCGACAAGCGCATGTGGCTGAGTTTCTCGGGCACTGGGCAACCCAGTTTGATGCCCCGGGAGAGGCACAGGCGTGGGTGAGCTACCTGGGTTGCTGCGGAGACGGGTTTGCCGACCCACGCACGGCCGACCGGAAACCGGCGTCTGAGTAAGCGCTCACGAACCGCACACAGCGTCCAGGAAGAGTTCGTGGAACCTGGCGCAGTCAACCTCGGTCCCGGCTCGGACCGTCGAGGCAGACGAGCCCCCGCTCTCACGGTCCACGACCAGCCTGCCTCGGGTGGGGCCCTGACTGACCACCACGTCGCAGGCAATCTGTTCCGTGCGAAGAACCGCTGGATCGACCGCGGCCGCAACGGCAAGGGGGTCGTGCAAGGCGCAAGCGTCACGCCCTTGTTCCTTCTTGCAGAAGGCGAAGTACGGTTCGGCCACGTCCCGGAGGAACTGGCGCTCCAGGCCAGGCTTCATCGCATTGACCCGCGCATCGAAGCGTGCCCTCGAGAGCAGCGCGGATTCAGTTGCGTTGAGGCCAACGAGCGTGACTGGAAGCCCCGACCGGACGACTTCACGGGCGGCGATAGGATCCGAGTAGAAGTTGAACTCGGCATGGGGCGTTGCGTTGCCGGTTCCATCGAGGGAGCCGCCCATGGCCACAAGCTTGCCAATTCCCTTCATCGCTTCCAGATCCCGCTGCAGGGCCACGGCCACGTTGGTGAGCGGTCCCAGAGCGATCAGAACCAGATCGCCACGGTACCGTCTTGCTAGCTCGATCATCGTAGCGGCGGCATGCCCGACTTCGGGCCGCAACCGGCGGATCGGATAGGCGCTCGAGACACCCCCGATGCCATCGGCCGCATGCACGTGTTCCGCCCGACTCACTGGTGGGCTCAGAGGTTCGGCGCAGCCCTCGTAGACCGGCGGTGGATGCCCGGTCGCGAAAACTTCCAGTATGCGCAGGGCATTTGCGGTGCAGGCCGAGAGAGACACGTTGCCGGCGACGACAGTGATCGCGCGAACATCCAAGCTCGACGACCGCAGCGCAAATGCTAGAGCCAGGGCGTCGTCAAGGCCGGGGTCTGTGTCAATCAGCGCGGGCTGCCCACCAGTCATTGCCGCATTCCCTTTGCCCGATCTCTAAGCGTGCCGTAGCGGAACGGTAGCTCGGAAAAGCCGCTAGGTCTCCAGACGAACCGGCCGCTGGCCTGGCCGACAGGCGGCTCGCGACGCGCCTTCCAGCCTAGCAACCGGAACGAAACAGGACCGCCCCGGTATCAGCGGTTCGGAGAGCTCGAAGACCTTGAACTGGACGGCGCGGACGTCGAGCTCCGCGACGACGAACCGGAGGAACTGGACGACGAGGAAGAAGACCGGCTAGAGCTTGAGACTGAACTCCTACTGCTCGAGGACGGGCTGCTTCTAGAGGCTGACCCGCTGCTGGAGGAGGGCCTGCTTCTAGAGGCTGACCCGCTGCTGGAGGAGGGCCTGCTGCTGCTGCTGAGGACGGCCTGCTGCTAGAGGACGATCCGCTGCTGTAGGACGGCCTGCTTCTGTAGGACGGCCTGCTGCTCGTGGATGACCCGCTGCTATAGGATGGCCTGCTATTCGTGGCTGACCTGCCGCTGGAAGACGGCCTACTTCCCGGGGAAGGAGCCCGGGTCGTGCTCTGGGACCGCCCGCGAGAGGAGTACGACGGAGACGCGCTCCGACTCGTGGATCTGCTAGCCGATGGAAGAGACCCAGGTGACGGAGACCGGGTTGCGAGTCGCGACCGGGCCCGTGGCATGAAGGCCGGGGACGTCGTGCTCGTGCCAGCCTGACGCTGCGATGATGAAGACCGAGCCGTCGGCACTCGAGTCACTGCACTCGAAGCGCTACGCGGCGAGGATGCCGCAGGCGGAGAAGCAGGCACAGCCGTCGTCGCACGGAGGCTTTGATTGGGTGTAGTGACGCCACCGCCCGCCGACTGGGATGTGGCCGCCCGGGTCCGCGCTTCAGCGGGAGCGCCGGCTGCTGTCGGGGTTGCAGTCGCTGACTGAGCGTTGCGCATCGTCGATAGCGCACCAACTCGCGTGGCGGAGGTGGATCCCGCTGTCCGAACCTGAGTCGCCGGACCGGACGAAGTACGGGCAGTGGGACTCCCTACAGTCCCGCCGGGTAGCGGCGTCCCCAGACGAGCGGCCGGTTCGGCCACCCTGGTGTTGGCCGCAACCGGAGCAGTTGGAGAGCCAGTCCCCCTGCGGAAGGATTCCATGGAGCTTCTCACGCGCTCCTGCTGGGAGGTGAAAGCGACCCGCGTAGTACCGTCACGCAGAGTGGACACCGGGGCTCTCCGCGAGTTCTGCAACGCTGCGGCACGATCTGATCCCGATGCCGCCACGATTCGGCCTTGGCTGGCACGATAAGGAACGACTGGCAATGGTCCCCGGATGGCTGCAACCTGCCCAAGCTCGCCCGTGCGAATGGCCCGGGGCGTCTGTCGCGCGCTGCTTCCTAAATCACGCGAGTCGACGAACGATACGCCGTTAGCGTCTCGGGCGTTGCGGTAGTTGTTGAAGATTCGGACGCTGTTGTCAACAACGATCGTGTTGTTGGGGGATCCAACGTAGTAGCGCCTGCCGTACCAAGGCACGTACCGCTCGCCGGGAGCAAGCGGAACCCAGCCAATGCCGCCATATGCCGCCGCCACGACGCCGCCGTGTGCGGTGGGCCAAGCCCCAAAGAACGAAACCAGTGCGGGACGCCAAGTGTGCCGGAGGCGGGGAGATCCCGGAAACCAGCCCCAGCCGTGGCCGGGGTGATTGTACCAACGGCCCCAATGGTAGGGAGCCCAGCCCCACGGCTCGTTGCCTACCCAATTCCAGCCGTAGTAGTCGATCCAGGTCCAGCGGCCCTGGCGATACGGAGCCCAACTGGATCCAACGTTCGGGAACCAGCTGTGACCGTAGCCGTCCACAAAGCGCCAGTGCCCGTGATCGTCAAGTTCCTTTGCCCCGTAAATGTCCTTGCTCAAGTACTGGTGCGACACGACCCGGCGCATGCTCTTGTCGCGATTGGCGGCCCACTTGTCAAGTTCGTCAGCGGGACCAAGGTCATGAGTCTCGAAGTGCACTCCGGTGTCACCCTTGCGGAGGATCATCACCCTCCCGCTTGGAAGCTGCCCCGTGTTCGTCTCGAAGGCAACTTCCGCATGGCCCTCGCGAACCTCGATAAACACTTCGTCGGCATCCACAGTGACCGCGTATCGGCCCTCCAGCATCGGACGGACGACAGCAAAAGGCGTTTCGATGTCGGTATCGGCTTCGCTGTCTGACAGTTCGCTGTACACGGCGGTGCCTTGGAGCACCCGGATCCGAAACCGCTTGGCCGCCAGTTCCAGCAACTGGATTTCGCTGTTGTTCCCGAGTCGCACGAAATTGCCTTGATCCAGCTGGATCTCAGCCCTCGCGAGACCGGCAGCCCGGACCGTGTCTCCTTCGACGACCGGCATGTTTACGGTGGTCGCGATCCAGTCCCCTGAATCACCACGCATCGTGGTGACATTCCCGGTGACGTAGCTGACCCGGGCAACTCCAAGCGCCGGGTCAGTCGAGCTGGTATCAGCCTCGCTCGCTCCCGGTACCAGAAGAATCGTCAATAACAATCCCAAGAAACAATTTGCTGCTCGCATGAAAGTGGCCCTCCCTACGTGACACGTGTGCGGGGTAATAGACGAAACTGGCGGCAGAATCGTTGCGTTCAATGTAAAAATCTTGCTGCGAGCAAGCTCCAAGCGCCTGGCCTCGGTTTCCTGCACCGACCGATGGGCCGGTACTCCCTGCCTAGTATGCCGCAATTGGTGAGAGCGGGGACGCGAACAGACTGCCACTCAGCAGTGAGAAACGCCCGGATGACGGCCTGGACGCGCTCCGCACCGCCCAGACCATCAAGACCACGCACCATCTGCACTCCGAGGCGATGGGCTCCTCCGCCTAGCTGGAATGCTTCGGATGCGCCGAGCCAGTCAGGACGCCAGCCTCACATTCGCTGTATAGTTACGAATGCCGGATCGAGGTGTTTCAGGCTGCCTGGCCCGTTCCCGGAGGATCACAACCATGGGTTTCAATCAAGCTTCCAGACGAGGATTCCTCGCGAACATCACTGCGGCGCCCGCTCTAGCTGCCGCGCCCGCAGCTTCCAGGGTTCTCGGAGCCAACGACAGGATCAACATCGGCATGATCGGAGTCGGCTCGAAGGGTCGGGGTCATCTGCGGCTGCTCCTCGGACGCAGCCGTGAGCAGGGTGACGTGCACATTGCGGCGATCAGCGACATCTACCGCAAACGCCGCAACGAGGCCTTGGCGCTCGCCGAACTGGAGGACAAGCACGGATACGTCGACTACCAGGAGCTGCTGGAGCGCTCTGACATCGACGCCGTGTGGATCGCCACGCCGGACCACTGGCACTCCACGATGGCACTGGACGCATTGGCCGCAGGCAAGGATGTCTACCTTGAGAAGCCGATGACCTACACCATCGAGGAGGCCCGCCGCATTGCCGAGGTTGTCGAACGGACCGGGCGCGTGCTCCAGGTCGGGAGCCAGCATGTGTCCGACAGGCGCTACCACGAGGCGCTGAAGGTGATCGAGCGCGGCTGGATCGGGCCGGTCCTGTGGGCTCAGAACACCTACTGCCGAAACTCGCTCTACGGCGAATGGAACTACACGATCGATGCCGAGGGGACACCCGACAACATCGAATGGGACCGCTTCCTCGGCACGGCTCCAGCGCGAGCCTTCAGTGCCGAGCGCTTCTTCCGCTGGCGCAAGTACTGGGATTACTCCGGTGGCATCGCGACCGACCTCTTCTACCACCGGCTCGCGCCTCTCATGCTGATGATGGGCAAGGAGTTCCCTCGGCGCGTCAGCGGCCACGGCGGCATCTATGTTCACCGCGAGCGCGAGGTGCCCGACACATACGCCAGCGTCATCGAGTTCGGCAGCCACTATGTCAATCTCTCAGCCTCAATGGCTTCCTCCGCTGGCAATACCGGAATGCCCACGACAGTCTACGGGCACGAGGGAGCCATATCGTTCCTGCCGGGAGCAATCAGTGTCAAGCCCGAATACCAGTTCGCATCCAAGTTCCGGGAGGCAACGGGCGCGGACGTATTGCATGTCGAGGTAAAGCAGGGAAACATCAGCGAGGACCATATAGCGGATTTCCTCGGTTGCATGCGCAGCCGCGCCAATCCCGTTTTCGATGCCGGTTTCGGATACCAAGTCATGACCGCAATCCGACTCGGGGTCGATTCGTACCGTACCGGCCGGATGATGGCGTACGACCCGCACGGTCAGCGGATCATCCCAGCCCCCGAGCCACGCCCTCTGTACGAAGGCTCCGGCAAGAACTACGAGGAGCCTGCCCGCAGGCCCCCACGGCAACCGCGTAGCGCGTGACGGCGCGATAGGCCAACGAAAGCGACTCTGCGATCTCCCGCCATCGACGGGAATCCCTAGCCTGATCCCAATGCTCATCGGGGAACGCCATGTGCTCGCGCTGGGGCTCCACGATGGCCGGGCACGTCGCGTGGACGGCAGTGATAGTGCGAATGGAGGGGTAGAGCTCGCTCACGCACCCGGGACTGACCACTGAGCGCGAGTGCAAAACCTATGCAAACTATTGCTCCCGGATGGACAGATAGGCTGACGGACGAGAACGGGGGATCACTCTAGATCAAGCTATAAGGTGTTTGAATGCAATGACTTCTTGCGACGTGATCTCGCTTTGCGGGGCTGCGCGCATCAATCGGCAGACGTAGTAACGCACGCATCGGGTGCCCCGCCCAATCAACTAGATGACGCAAACTCGGCCAAGGGTCCGGTCGCTCCAAGCGAAGCACGCTCGCCTGGAGGTTCTTGCTGACCGGCGACACCTAGATGGCTGCGCGGAAACCGCCGAGAATGGACTGCAAGCGAGACGAGCTCCTGCCCTGATGATCCATCCAATTGCCGAACCGCTGTCCTTTCGCGAGCCCGAACCCGCGTACAGCGATTCGGAAACGTTTCCGAGCGCCATTCGCACGCGGCTCGAACATTTTGACCCGGTCGGACTGTGCTGCCTGCAAACGACCGCAATGGCAGACCGGGTCGACACGAAATTTCTTCTGACTCCGGAGCAGCTCTTGTCGTTGTTGGAGCTCCTTCGTGATTCCTACCGGGTTCTGGAAATCGATTCCGTCCGCCTGCACCGCTATCGAACCCTGTACTTCGATACTGGCGGGTTCGACCTCTATCTCCGTCACCACAACGGCGGCCGGAACTCGTACAAGGTGCGCAGCCGGCAGTACCTGGACTCGGGACGCTCGTTCCTGGAGATCAAGAAGAAGATCAGTTCCAACCGCTCGGTCAAGAAGCGAACAGAAACACCCGGATTCGTGACCCGCTTGACACTCGACACGGATCGCTTCATCGAAGCCAACACCCCAGTCGAATCGTGGACCTTGGAACCGACTCTGTACAACGGCTTCGATCGCGTCACCCTGCTGAGCAAGACAGGGCCGGAGCGCCTCACGTTGGACGTTCGCCTGACCTACCGCAATGCGAGCGATCGCGCCGCGCTGCCAGGCATGGCGGTCGCGGAACTCAAGCAAGAGGACCTTGATCGCGCGTCGATCGTGTTCCGGCACATGTCCTCGCTGGGGGTGCGATCCACTGGTTTCAGCAAGTACTGCATCGGCCTGCCGATGCTGTATCCGCACGTCAGGCACAACCGAATCAAACCGAAGCTGAGGATGATCCGGAAACTGGCGCAAGGAGGTTCCAATGGATCCTGAACTCGTCAGTCACCTGGCAGGCGCCGGCTTCAACCTCGCCGTGGCATTCCTGATTGTCCGGCTGATCTACTACCCGTCCACCCAGGACAAGCAGTATGTCCTGACATTCCTCACGTTCAGCACGATCACCTATTTCGTCCTGGGGCTGCTGACCAGCGTCGACCTCAGCATCGGCGTGGGGTTCGGGCTGTTCGCGATCTTTTCGGTTCTGCGGTACAGGACGGATACGATCGCCGCCAGGGAGATGACCTACCTGTTCGTTCTGATCGCTGTCGCCGTCATGAACTCAGTTCTGGCGTCCAATAGCGATTTCACCAGAATGCTGGTCTCGAACGGCATCATCATCACTCTGCTGTTCGTGCTCGAAAACGAATGGGGATTCCATTTCGAGGCGAGCAAGAGCATTACGTACGACAAGCTCGACCTGATCGTCCCCGATCGGCGCGAAATGCTGCTCAGCGATCTTCGAGAGCGGACCGGCCTCCCGATTCGGCACGTGAACGTCGGCCGGATGGACTTTGTCCGCGACACGGCCGAAATCGTGGTGTTCTACGACGATCGCGACTTGCCCGGGGCAGGCCGGAACGAATAGCAAACCCGCAAGGACAGACAGGAAGAAACGAAACATGACTACGCGAGTGCGATTGCTTGGGATCGTCGCCGTGGCCGCTCTTGCGAGCCCGAGTCCCGCCCAGATGCCGCTGGAAATGCTCCGGATGATTCCGCTGATCAACGTTCTGGACGGGAACGCGGACGGGTCCCTGTCCACAGCCGAGATCGAAGGCGCTCCGACGGCGCTGTCCTCTCTGGACGCCGACGACAACGGAATCCTCACACCCGCCGAACTCGTCGAGTCGTCAAGCGGGTTCGGGCGTGGTGGTCCCGGGGGGATTCTCCAGCGGCTCCCGGTCATGAACGCGCTGGACGCTGACGGAAACGGCGAAATTTCCGCCGGAGAGATCCGCTCCGCGGCGGCTGCGCTCGTTGCACTGGATGCCGACGGCAGCGGGACGCTAGCCAGCAGCGAATTGGCACCAAGCTCAGGCGGCCGCAGGGGAGGTGGTCCAGGAAGAGGCCCAGGCCCACCGCTAGCGTCGCTCCCGGTTATGGCCGCCCTCGACCGCGATGGCACGGGCGAGATCTCCGTGGAGGAACTCTCGGCCGCTTCCCGGGCGTTGCGAACTCTCGATGCCGACGGCGATGGAACCCTGCGCCAGGACGAACTGGCGTCCAGCGGCAACGGCTTTGCCGCCTCTCGGGGCGGGCCTCCCGACAGGCCCCCCCGTGGCCCTAGAGGAGGCCCGGGGGGCATGCTGGCGATGTTGCCGCTGGTCAGGTCGCTGGACGCCGACCGTAGCGGCGAGATCGAGGCCAACGAAATCGACTCCGCCTCCGACTCCCTGGCATCGCTTGACACTGACAGCAGCGGCAATCTGACTGAGAACGAATTGATGCCGCCCTTCGGTCGATTCGGCGGGGCCGGAGGTGGTCCGCGAGGCGGAGGAAGAGGCGGACCTAGGGGTGGAGGCGGATTTGGCGGGGAAACCGCCACGGAGCTGAAGCAGCCCGACGAAGTCGCCCGCGAAGACGGGACACCGACGATTCCTGACCGCGAGACATTCGAGGAACTCTCCTACCAGGGCACGCAAGTCATGATCGACGCCGGCTTGAGAGGGCTTGAGTTCGTCAAGTTCACCATCTCCGGAGCCGACACGGAGGAGCCTCAGATCTACTTCCAGAACACGGAGAAGTACCGCGCTCACCCGCAATTCATGCGAGTCGTCGGGCTAAGCGCCGGAAGAGGAATGGGCGGCAGCACAGGCACGATGCGCGGAGTTATCGTGTACCGCCCCCTGCTGACATCGCCAAGCGGCCAGCCGGGCCTGTACACCTTCGAGTTCGAGCCGCGAGACGCTTACCCCTTCGAGATGGTGCAACTTGCGCGGGAACTGCTTGAAGCGCACTCCACTCTGCTAGCAGGCAATCTCGCGTACTATCCGCTGCCAGCCGCGATGGCCCGCTACGAGCAAGAGCGGAACCAGTACGAGAAAGCCGGGCTGGCGGTCTTCACCGAAGACAAGTTGTTCACCGACATTGCCTACCTGCCGCTAAACCTAGCGGAAGGCTTCGGGAGATTGAGGCTGATGTCCCTCGACGAGCGGCCGGGCCCGCGGGACATCGTGCTTTACGAGGGCCTTCCGAACGAGATGCCGCGAGTCGCCGGGATCATTACCGGATTTCGGCAGACGCCACTGTCGCATGTCAATCTGCGCGCGGTCCAGGACGGTGTTCCGAACGCATACATTCGGGGTGCCGCCGAGGATGCGGAGATCACCGGCCTGATCGGGAAATACGTCCACTACAAGGTCGAAGCCGACGAGTACGAGATTCGAGAGGCGGCCATCCAGGAGGTCGAGCGTCACTTTGGCGATCTGCGGCCGTCCGAGCCCCAAGTGCCGGCTCGCGACCTCTCCGTTCGGGACATTCGCCCGCTCAGCGAGGTCGGTTTCGCGGACTCCAAGAGCGTTGGCGTCAAGGCCGCGAACGTCGCGACGCTTGGAACGCTCGGGTTTCCGAGCGGAACGGTGCCAGACGGCTTTGCCGTGCCGTTTTACTTCTATGACGAATTCATGCGCTTCAACAAGCTCTACGGCGAGGCATCGGCCACGCTCGACGAACCGCGATTCTCGACAGACACCGATGAGCGCGAGAGAAAGCTCAAGGAATTCAGGGGCAGGGTCCGGGACGGCGCAATGCCGGATTGGATGACGGCAGCGCTGTCGGAACTGCAAGGCCGCTTCCCGGACACCCAGCCGATTCGCCTCCGTTCCAGCACCAACAACGAAGACCTGCCGGGGTTCAGCGGCGCAGGCCTGTACGACTCGTACACCCACCACCCGGACGAGGGGCATATCTCGAAATCCGTCAAGCAAGTCTACGCGAGCCTGTGGAACTTCCGGGCATTCGAGGAGCGTGCGTTCTATCGAATCGACCACCGAGCGGCGTCTATGGGCGTTCTCGTGCACCCGAACTACTCCGATGAGCAAGCCAACGGGGTCGCGGTGAGCGAAGACATCGTCTACCAGACCGGAAGCCACGGGCGCGCGCGGACCTACTACGTCAACACGCAAGTGGGGGAAGACCTGGTAACGAATCCGGAGGGGGAATCGATCCCGGAAGAGCTACTGCTTGGCTCGCGCGGGCCCGCCGACGATCGGCATATCCGAAGCTCGAATCGAGCGGCCGACGGCGAAGCGGTCTTGAGCGCGGCGCGTCGGAACGAATTGCGCGCCTACGTCCGGACAATCCACAGCAGGTTCAGAGAACTCTACGGCGTGTCCCCGAACGAGCAGTTCGCGATGGAAATCGAGTTCAAGGTGACCGCCGACGGACAGCTTGTGGTCAAGCAGGCGAGGCCCTGGGTGTTCAATTGAGACGCGGGCCGCTCCGGCTAGCCCGATGATGCTTCGCGCGTAGACCCGCCAGGGGGCAATCATCAAAGGCCCGACGCCTTCCGGATTCGATCACGGCAAGCTTCGAGTGGTGAGGCGGCCGGGACTCGAACCCGGGACCCACGGCTTAAAAGGCCGTTGCTCTACCAACTGAGCTACCGCCCCAACATCCAGAAACCAGCCCGAAGCGAATCGGCACGGAACCGCTCGCCGCGATCGGCCGGGCAATGCCAGCCGCAATCCGAGATCCCTACAGATGGCGGTGCAGCCGAACCAGCCTACGATCTCAGGGTAGCAGTATCCCCAAACGGACCCGGATGAGAAACGGGCCGGACCAGGTCGGTCCCATCTCAGTCCTCGAACAGCAGTTCGTCGGCAGGCACGGAGGGAAGACTGTTCGCTACGCGCTCGTAGATCTCGGACATCGCCTCGATGAACGAACTTTCCCGCTGCCAGAATGCCGGGTAGTCTCCTTCCTTGCGCAACAGCAGTGCCGACACCGGAGGCAGCTGCCTGTCAGCGGCCTCGCCGCGCGGCAGCGGTCGCCCGCGCCAGAAGGCCCGCAGGTCTGCGGCGGCGGCACCGCCGGGACTCGCCGTCACCACGGGCAGACGAGAAGCGCGGGTGACGGCTGCAAGCTCCGAATTGCCAACGCTCTCGCCACCCAGCAACGCCGCGCCGAACTCGGACCTCGACATCGCCTCGAGAAGCTCGTCGCGATCCATTCCGCGAAACTCGAACAGCAGCAAGGGATCCCGCTCCAGCATCGCCGCAACAGTGAAGTAGACGCCTGCAACGTGCTTGCACGGGTTCGCGTAGTCGGGGCACGAGCAGTTCGAATGGATCTCGGTCCTCGATCGCGGCAGGAGCTTGACTTTCGAGCCTTCGAACGCGGTCTCGATAGTGGGCGGCACTTCCCCCAGCACGAGGTGCGTCACCCAGTTGGCGTTCGATCCCAACCTGCGGAGGATTCTCGCCCAGTTCGCCGCCGGAATCGTCCGGAACGTGATTTCGACATCGTAATAGGGCGTGCTGTAGATACCGTAATAGGGGTTCTTGTTACCGATGATCTCGGCCTTGATCTTGCCGTCCACAACGTCGCAATAGACCTGGCGACTGGGGCTGGCATAGCTCCGGCCGCGCTGCAAGCGACCGGGGTCCATGCAACTCTCGAGGGCTTTGATGAACTCGGCTCCCCACCAAGTCTTGCTTCGTCCAGCCACGCCGCGCCCGCCTCTCAACCCACCACCGCTTCACCGCGGTCCAGCGCGATCAGCGCCCGGAAGGCTTGGTTGTCAAGGTTCGCCAGCCAGGACTCGTCGGTTCCAATGATTTCCTCCACCAAGCTCTTCTTGCTTTCGATCAACTCGTCGATGCGCTCCTCGAGAGTGCCCATTGTCACCATCTTGTGCACGAACACGGTCTTGCCCTGCCCGATCCGGTAGGCACGGTCGGTCGCTTGGTTCTCGACCGCCGGGTTCCACCAGCGATCGAAGTGAATGACGTGATTCGCCCGGGTCAGCGTGATGCCGGTGCCGCCCGCACGCAACGACAGCACAAAGATCGCCCGTTCGGTGTCGGGATTCTGGAATTCTTCAACCATGTGCTCACGGCGGGCTCTCGGAGTCGCGCCGTAAAGGTAGTAGACCGCTCCGCCATAGCGCTTGCGGAACAATGCCTCCAGCGACTTGCCGACCTCGGCGAATTGGGTGAATACCAACGCGCTCTCGCCCTCGGCCTCGATCTCGTCAAGCATTTCGCAAACACGGGCCAGCTTGTGCGAACGCGACTCGGAGAAGTCGCTGGCGTCCTGGAGGTACTGCGCGGGATGGTTGCAGATCTGCTTGAGTCGCATCAGCGTCGCGAACATCAGGCCTTGGCGCTCGGTCCCTGAATCGGCCTGCAGCTTCGCTTCGAGATCTCGGACAACCGCTTCGTAGAGCGTGGCCTGTTCCGGAGTCAGATTGCAGAACGAGTTCTGCTCGACCTTCGCCGGAAGATCCTTGATGATCGACTTGTCGGTCTTCATGCGCCGGAGGATGAATGGCCGCACCATGCCCCGCAATTGCATGACGGCCGCACGGTCGCGGCCCTGCATGATCGGCCGCTCGACGTTTTTGCGGAAATCCGTCATGCTCCCCAGGTATCCCGGGTTGAGCATGCTGAAGAGCGACCAAAGGTCCATCAGGCGGTTTTCGACCGGGGTGCCTGTCAGGGCGATGCGGCGGTCCGCCCTGATGCCGCGAACGGCTTTGGTCACGGCCGCGGAGGGATTCTTGATGTTCTGGGACTCGTCGACAACCAACCGATGCCAGTCCATCGCTTTCAAAACGGCGGCATCCGACCTGGCAACCCCAAATGAGACGATGACGATGTCAGCCTGCCGGGTCGCGGCAGCCAGCGCTCTGGCGGTCTTGGCGCGCTGCGGCCCGTGGTGAATGAACGTAGAGAGAGTGGGTGCGAAGCGCCGCGTCTCGCGCTGCCAGTTCCCGAGAACAGATGTCGGAGCGACCAGCAACGTGGGGCCGGCATCCGGGTGCCGGGTCTTGTGCTCCAAGACGGTCGCGATGACCTGGATCGTCTTGCCCAGGCCCATGTCATCGGCAAGGCAGGCTCCGAAACCGAGCTGCTCCAGGTACGCAAGCCACGAGAACCCCCGCACTTGGTACTCCCGCAACTGGCCCTTGAAATCAGTCGGCTGGTCAAGCATCTCGAGACCGCCGGTTCCGCGAAGCGCGGCGAGCATCCCGCCAAGCTCGCCGTCGCAGGCGACTTCGACACTGTCCGGGCCGGTGCCGGCCTCGGCGCGGATCAATTCGCCGACCGTCATCTCGCGCGGCGAGCCGCCGGCGTCCCAGTACTCCTCGAGCCGGGAAACCTCGTCTCCACGCAATTCCATCCACTGGCCCCGGACTTGGATCAGGCCTTCCTTGATGGACGCGATCCGCTCCCACTCCTTCTGGGTGAGCACTTCCCCGTCCAGGACGACACGCGGATCGTACTCGACGAGCTGGTCAAGCCCGAGCAACCCTGAGCTCTCGCTCCCCGCCCCGTCGGCTTGCACCGCTCTCCGCGCTGCCAACCGCAGGCGCAGGCGGCGCTGGCCAGTCACCGTCCACCAAGCGGGCACGATCACGCGGAATCCGGCACCCTGCAGAATGGGGGCTTGCCGGCGCAGGAACGCGAGTGCCTCGCCGCGGTCCAGAATGACTTCGGAGGGCGCGTCGCTGTCCAGGCCATCCCAAAGCCGGTCATACAGCCGAGCGGCCTGGCCAAGCTGGAGCAACACCTCCCGCACGACTCTCGGCGGAATCCGGTCGCCCTTCCGGGTCGCCCAGAAGTCCGCCAGCGGCACGAGCAGCGACGGGTCGCGACGGGACGAAAGGAGCCACTCCAAGCGCCAGGCATCGGGCGAGGCGGGATTCGCATCCGCCAGGCGGAAACAGATTCGTTCGTCCGCGTCGCGAGCGGATCTCTGGATGCGGTCGCGCCAACCCCTCCATTGCTCCCATGACTGCGTGCTGATGCGGCTCGCTGAATCGTTTCGAGTGGGATCGGACGGCGCTGCCAGGGAGTCTCGCACGAATGTCCCCTCGAAGCGCTTGATCGCGGTCTGCGGGAACCTCGTGCCCCGGACCGTACTCTCGAGCTGCACCCCGAGAAAGTGACGCACCAGTTTGTCTGAGTCACGCACCTGGATGCCTTCTTTGGCCTTCCGAGGGTCTTGCGCCCAAAGCGCGCCGCATACAGTCGCCATCGCGCCGGAGAATGCACTGACGATTCCGTCTTCCGCGAATTCCGCCAACTCCCAGCCGGACTCGAACCGCACGCTCGATTCGATAGCTTTCCTGCCTCTGCGCCTCGGGCTCCTTTCGAGTTCTGGCGGCACGGCCACGATCGACGGCAGGTACTCGTGCCTCCTGACAGACCACAGCAGTCGCTCGGACAGGCGCTGCCAGAAGCGCAAGTCATGGCCGCAACGGATCGACCGAGCTGAGTCGGGAGACCTGGGATTGAGCAAGCTCATTAGAACGGGCAATCGACTGATCTCGACCGTGTCGATGCGCCAGACTCCCAGGCGCGTTGCCGGAGCGATGCCTTGATCCTCCACTTCGGCCTGCAATTCCAGTGATGGGGCTGGCCGGGTGCCGTTCCCTGGCAAGACGGCCCAAGCCTTGCCCAGCTTGGCCGGGCGTTCTTCCTGATCGTCCGCGAGGACCGCCCCAGCCTTGACGAGCGCGGCCACGAGTTCGTCCCCCCGCAATTGGAACGGATGCTCGTCCTTTCGCGGCCGGCGCAGTGGCTGCGCCGATTCGCCCCACACCAGAAGTCTCCCGTCAGACCCGGCGGGAAGCCAGCCGCCGTGCAGCACGCACGCGTCACCCGGCTCGCTAGTCGTGCGAGACCGGGGGACTTGACTCGAGACCTTGGACCGCGGCATTCAAACGAGTGGACGGCTACGCGGCATTAGAGCCGCGTTCCAATGGCCTCTGTTGATGCTATCACCGGTCTTGGACGCGTCCGGCAATCGCGCTCCGGCCCGGGCGGCTCCCAATAGTTTCGACCGTCTTCGGGCACAAGTGCTACCCTGCTGCTGGCGAGAACTGCCGGAGACCGACATGGAAGGAATGCAACGCAGGCTGGGACTGCTCAACGCCACGACCATCAACATGTCCAACATGGTTGGAATCGGGCCGTTCATCGCGATCGCCCTGATTCTCCAGACCTTGGGAGGTCCGCAGGCGTACCTGGCGTGGATCGTGGGGACCGTGATCGCGCTAGCCGACGGCATGGTCGTCGCCGAACTGGGCGCCGCCTCTCCCGCTGCCGGTGGCACTTACGTCTTCCTGCGAGAGGGGTTCGGCCCGCGCACTTGGGGCCGCATGCTGGCATTCCTGTTCGTCTGGCAGATCCTGTTCGCCGCCCCTCTCGAGATCGCGAGTGGAAACATCGGACTGGTCCAGTACCTGCGAGTGTTCCTGCCCGACCTGTCTGCAATGGAAGGCAAGCTGCTCGCGGCCGGCATCTGCGTGGTGCTGATCTTCGCGCTCTATCGCCGGATCGATGACATCGCGAAGCTGATGCTCGGGCTCTGGTCGGTCATGCTGCTGACGACTGGCTGGGTCATCCTCACAGGGATCCTGTATTTCGATCCTGCCTTGGCGTTCGACTTGCCAGAAGATCCATTTCGCCTGGACCTGGCATTCGTGAAGGGCCTCGGGGAAGGGTCTGCGGAAGTGCTTTACCTCTTCCTGGGCTATTACCAAGTCTGTTACCTCGGAGCGGAAGTCAAGGATCCCGGCCGCACGATCCCAAGGGCGGTCTTGTATTCGGTCCTTGCCGTGGGAGCGATCGACATCGCGATCTCATTCAGCTTCATCGGCGTCGTGCCGTGGCGGCAGGCGATGGAATCGCCGTTCCTCGGAGCCCTGTTCGTCGAGCAGGTATACGGCCCGTGGGCCGCCAACCTTCTTGCCGGGATGATCGTGATCACCGCGTTTGGCTCGATCTTCGCGCTCTTGCTGGGCTACTCGCGCATACCGTACGCGGCGGCCCGCGACGGCATCTTCTTCCGGAAACTTGGCGAATTGCACCCCACCAAGGCATTTCCGCACCGGTCGCTGCTGCTGATCGGGGCGGGTACGATCTTGGCAAGCTTCTTCAGCCTGGACAACGTGATCAAGGCGCTAATGGCGGCCCGCATTCTGATCCAATTCATTGGCCATACCGTCGCCCTGTTCCTGATCCGGGCTCGCAGGCACGACATCGAACGGCCCTTCAACATGTGGGGCTACCCTTGGCCGGCAATCATTTCGCTCGTGGGCTACACCTACGTGTTCCTGTCTCTCGGCAGTTGGTTTATCCTATTTGGTGTCGGTACGCTCCTGCTGGGTGTGATCGTATATCTCGTAGTCGCGAGCCGGCAGAAAGAATGGCCGTTCGCACGCAGCGGCACCAACCGGTAACGACATGAAGAAAACACTGCGCGCAGTCTGTCTCCCTCTCATCCTGTTCATGGCACTTGCAGCTGCATCCACCTCCGCCGAACCAATCCAGGTCATTGCCATCGGCGCCCACCCTGACGATTGCGACATCAAGGCCGGGGGCCTCGCGGCCAAGTACGCTGCCGCCGGTCACAAGGTCAAGTTCGTCTCGGTAACGAACGGCGACGCCGGACACCAGTCCGAGGGTGGCGGAATGCTCGCCGCACGCCGGCGAGCGGAAGCCGAGGAATCGGGCCGCCGGCTGGGGATCGAATACGAGGTGCTCGACAATCACGACGGCGAGCTCGTGCCCAGCCTGGAGGTCCGCATGCAGATCATCCGGCAAATCCGGGAGTGGGACGCCGACGTCGTGATCGCGCCCCGCCCCAATGACTATCATCCGGACCACCGGTATACCGGCATTCTGGTGCAGGACGCCTCCTACATGGTCACTGTCCCGAACCTCGCCAGCGACACACCTCCAACGAAGAAGAACCCGCTGTTCCTGTACTTCTCGGACCGCTTCTCGCGCCCGCAGCCGTTTCAGCCCGATATCGTCGTTTCCATCGACGACGTGATCGAGAAGAAGTACGCCGCGCTCGACGCGCATGTCTCGCAGTTCTACGAGTGGTTGCCGTGGCACGCCGGCAGGCTGGACGAGGTGCCGAGAGACCCCGCAGGGCGCCTTGCCTGGCTCAAGGCAGCGCGCGGCTTCGCGATATCGGACACGTGGCGGGAAGCTGCGCGAGCCCGTTACGGCGCAGCCGCCGATTCGATCGAGCGGGCAGAAGCCTTCGAGATTACCGAGTATGGCCTGCAGCCAAGCGAAGAGCAGATCCGTCGGCTTGTGCCTTTCTTTTCCGACTGAAACGCTTCTCACATACGGCAAGGAAAGCCGCCCGGACGCCATTGGCGGTGGGTATAATGTGATTGCCATGCTTGGCAGGACTCTCACAGCGATTGTTCTTGCGATCGCGACTTCGACGGTCGCTGCCGCCGCTGTTGGCTTTCAAGCCGACGTGCGGCCGATCCTCTCGGATCGATGCTATGCCTGTCACGGTCCGGACAAGGACACGCGGATGTCGGCCCTGCGCCTTGACAACGAGGAAAGCGTGTTCGCCCCGCTTGCCAGCGGCGGCTTCGCAATCGTCCGCGGAAAGCCGGACGAGAGCGAACTGATTCGGCGAGTACAAGACTCCGACGCAAGCCGTCGCATGCCGCCCGCCTCGATGGGCCATGCGGAACTGAGCGCAGAGCAGATCGAAACCTTGAGGGCTTGGGTGCAAGAGGGCGCTCCGTGGTCGCGCCACTGGGCCTTCGAGCCACCGAGAAAACCCGAAGACGGCAGCCTGGCAGACGGCTCCCGGGCAGTCAATCCCGTGGACCGTTTCGTGCTCGCCCGGCTTCGGGAGGAAGGCATCGAGCCCTCCGGGCCCGCAGACAAGGCAACGCTGTTGCGAAGGGTCACTCTTGATCTCACCGGCCTGCCTCCCACGCCGCCCGAAGTGCGGGACTTTCTGGACGACACGTCCCCGGCGGCCTACGAGCGGGTGGTGGAACGCCTGCTTACATCACCCCGCTTCGGTGAGCACATGGCTTTCCGCTGGCTGGAGGCTGCCCGCTATGCCGACACGAACGGCTACCAGAACGACCAGGAGCGCGACATGTGGCGGTGGCGCGATTGGGTGATCGAAGCCTTCAACGCCAACATGCCTTTCGACCGCTTCACGGTCGAGCAACTGGCGGGCGACCTGTTGCCGGACCCCACGCTCTCGCAACGGATCGCGACCGGCTTCAACCGTAATCACCGGGGCAACGCGGAAAACGGAACGGACCCGGACGAGTACCAGGTCGAGTACGCCGTGGACCGTCTCGAAACGACCTCCACCGTCTGGCTCGGCCTGACGATGGGTTGCGCGCGGTGCCACGATCACAAGTACGACCCGGTCTCGCAGAGGGAGTTCTATCGGTTCTTCGCATTCTTCAACAACGTCTCCGACCGTGGCCGTTACTACAAGTTCGGGAACACCCCGCCGGTCGTGCACGCGCCGACCCGCGAGCAGCAATCGCGCCTTCATGCGCTCAACGGGCGTGTCGCGCGGCTTGAAGAGGCGTTGGAGGGTCAGCAGCGGAACATCGACGAAGCCATGGCTGCGGCCAGGATCTCGCCCGGACCGGAACCGTGGGCATTCTCCGAGCGGCTGGTTGCGCGCCGGACGTTCGAGACGTCGCATGCTGGCGCTCAAGGCCGGCATGGCCGGGCGGCCAGGCTCGACGGCAACCGCTTCTTCGACCTCGGAAACGTTGCCAATTTCGACTTTTATGACCCGTTCACCTTGTCGGCTTGGATCCGTCCGGCCGCCGAGAAAGGCGGCATCTTGGCCCGCTATAACGCGTCCGGCCCCAAGGGCTACGGGATGTTCCTTGTCGACGGGAAGCTGCAATTGCGGATCGACACCGCCAGCATTTCGGACCGCATGCGGGTCGAGTCCGAAGAGCCCATTCCACTGGACGAATGGACGCATGTCACGGGCGTCTACGACGGTACCCGGACGACAACTGGAATGCTGCTCTACGTCAACGGCCGCCGGGTCGCGACACGCTCGCTCATCGACGAATCCCTGAACTCGACAAGGATCGACGAGCCCCTGCGGATCGGGCACGGCCCGGAGGCGGAGGACCGATTCCAAGGCTTGATTGATGACGCCCGCGTCTACTCCCGCCCCCTCAGCGCCGAGGAGACGGCTGTGATCGCGATCGCCGAGACTCCCTCGCAGATCGCCGCCCTCCCCGCCGACGGCCGCACCCCCGCCCAGCAGCGGAAACTCCGCTGGGCATTCCTGGCGAGCCCTGCAGGCGGTACAGCGGGCGCAATCTGGACCGAACTCCGCAAGCTCCGCCTGGAGCGCGAGGACTTTCTGGCATCGCTTCCAACCGTCATGGTGATGGAGGAGCGCCGCGACGAGCGTCCTACGCACATCCTGTTCCGCGGATCCTTCGACGCGCCCCGGGAAAGGGTCAGCCCCGGCCTGCCGGCGGCCCTGCCGCCGCTGCCCGAGGGTCTGCCGAACAACCGGCTGGGCATGGCCCGGTGGCTCACGGACCCGTCTCACCCGCTAACCGCGCGAGTCACGGTGAACCGTTTCTGGCAGCAGCTCTTCGGCCGCGGGATCGTTGCGACCGTCGAGGACTTCGGTTCGCAAGGCGCAGCTCCCACGCACCCGGAACTGCTCGACTGGCTGGCCTGCGAATTCATTGAGAGCGGCTGGGACGTCAAGGCGCTGCTGCGGACCATCGTGACGAGCGCCACCTACCGGCAATCGTCGAGAGTGCGACCCGACCTGCTTCAACGAGACCCCGAGAACCTCCTGCTGGCGCGAGCGCCGCGGCAACGGCTCGCGGCCGAGTCGATCCGGGACCAAGCCCTGGCCATCGCGGGCCTGCTCTCGCCCGAGTCCGGTGGGTCATCCGTCAAACCCTACCAGCCGGGCGGCCTATGGAAGGAACTGTCGAACTGGAAAGCCTACGAGAACGATCACGGTGACGCCCTCTACCGTCGCAGCCTGTACACGTTCTGGAAGCGCACGCTGGGACCGCCGGCAATGCTCGCCTTCGACGCGGCCCCCCGCGAGACCTGCGTCGTGCATGAAGTCCGCACGAACACGCCGATCCAGGCTCTCAACCTGATGAACGATCCCACCTACACCGAGGCAGCCCGGCTGTATGCCGAGAGGATGATCCGCGAGGGAGGCGCGAGCGACGAAGACCGCTTGCAATACGGGTTCCTCCTAGCCACGGCGCGGGAGCCCGGCGATACCGAGTCCAGCATTCTGCGCGCCAGCCTGAACCGCTACCGCGACCGCTACCAGACGGATCCGGAGGATGCCGAGCGGTATCTGGCGTCCGGCGAGCACGAGCGGGACGCGTCGATCGAAGCACCCGAACTCGCTGCCTACACGGCAGTCGCCAGCATGCTGCTGAATCTGGACGAGACGATCACCAGGGAGTAGCCAATGACCCATGAGCCGAATCTCGACCTAACGCGCAGGCACTTCTTCTCGCGGTCCGCCTCGGGCCTCGGGATCGCCGCGCTCTCGAACCTGATGGCAAACGATCTCGGGGCGGCGGACGGCCAGGATGGATTGCCGAGGGCCCCTCATTTCGCGCCGCGCGCCAAGCGCGTGATCTACCTGTTCCAGTCGGGCGGGCCGGCGCAATTGGATCTGTTCGACCCTAAGCCGGGGCTCCTCGAGCGCCAAGGAACCGAACTGCCCGATTCGATCCGCGGGAGCCAGCGCCTGACCGGCATGACGGCGGCGCAGGCCAGCTTCCCGGTTGCTCCGTCGAAGTTCTCGTTCTCCCGTCACGGGGAGTCCGGGCAGCAATTCAGCGAACTGCTCCCGCACACTGCGTCGATCGCGGACAAGATCGCGGTCGTCCGGTCAATGCACACCGAGCAGATCAATCACGATCCTGCCATCACCTTCCTGCAGACCGGGCACCAGCTGGCCGGGCGGCCGAGCCTGGGTTCGTGGCTCTCGTACGGACTCGGAAGCGAGAGCAGCAGCCTGCCAGCCTTTGTCGTGATGGTCTCGCAAGGCAGTGGCGGGCAGCCGCTCTATTCGCGACTCTGGGGCAGCGGCTTCCTGCCCACGCGGCACCAAGCCGTCAAGTTCCGCGCCGGGCGCGAACCCGTGCTGTACCTCAATGATCCCGAGGGCTTCTCGCGCGAAGACCGCCGGCAGTACCTCGATGGCCTGTCGGCCCTGAACCGGGTCCGCTTCGACGAGTTCGGCGACCCCGAAATCGAGAACCGCATCGCGCAATACGAAATGGCGTACCGCATGCAAGCATCGGTGCCGGAACTGACGGATCTTTCGTCCGAGCCCGAAGGCGTCTTCGAGCTGTACGGCAAGGACTCACGCAAGCCTGGATCCTTCGCCAGCAACTGCCTGCTTGCCCGGCGCTTGGTCGAGCGCGGAGTGCGCTGCGTGCAGCTGTTCCATCGCGGCTGGGACCATCACGCCAACCTTCCCTCCCGGTTGTCTCTGAAATGCTCCGAGACGGACCAGGCCTCGGCGGCGTTGGTCAAGGATCTCGAGCAGCGCGGACTGCTGGAGGACACGCTGGTGGTGTGGGGAGGAGAATTCGGACGGACGGTGTACTGCCAAGGCAAGCTCACCGCAGAGATCTACGGACGCGACCACCACCCGCGGTGCTTCTCCATCTGGCTGGCCGGGGGAGGAATCCAAGGCGGCGTGACTCACGGCGCAACCGATGATTTCTCCTATAACGTGGCCACCGATCCGGTGAGCGTGCACGACTTGCACGCGACGATGCTGCACCTGCTGGGCGTGGACCACAAGAGACTGACGTTCAAATACCAAGGCCGGCACTTCCGTCTCACGGACGTGCATGGCCAAATCCTGCAGCCTCTGCTCGCCTAGCAGCGCGCGCTGGCACAACTATCAGGGCCGCAACGGAAGGTCGGTCCATGGAAGAACTCTCCGCAATGCAAAAAAAGAAACCAATCGCTGTTGTGACCGGAGCGAGCCGCGGGATCGGCCGCTCCGTCGCTGTCGAACTGGCCCGGACGCACCGGGTGATCGGCACGTACCGCGGCAACCTAGCCGCGGCCGAGAGCCTGGCTCGTGAATGCGGCGCCGCGATCTACCAGATGGATTCCGCATCCCGGTCCGACAGGGAGTCGCTGGTGAACTACGTGCGGACGGAATACGGGCGGGTCGACTTGCTGGTGAATAACGCCGGAATGGCCCCGCGCGAGCGAAACGACATCCTGGATGCCAGCGAGGAGAGCTTCGAGGAAGTGCTCGACGCCAACTTGCAGGGACCGTACTTTCTCACGCAGTCGGTCGCGAAGCTGATGCTGGAGGCCGGCGCTGGCAGGATCGTCTTCATCACCTCGATTTCGGCCTACACGGCCTCCGTGAACCGGGGCGAGTACTGCGTGTCGAAAGCGGGACTCAGCATGGCGGCGCAGCTGTACGCGAGCAGGCTGGCCGGCGAGGGCATCGGCGTGTTCGAGATCCGGCCGGGAATCATCGCGACGGACATGGTCGCGCCCGTGTTGGCCAAGTACGAGAAGCTAGCGGCCGACGGATTGCTTCCACAAGGGCGGCTGGGCCGACCGGAGGACGTTGCCAAGGCGGTTCGGGCGATTGTCGACGGTGCCCTCGACTACGCGGCAGGCCAGGTCCTTGACGTGGACGGCGGCTTTCACTTGCGCACCCTGTAAGGGCTCGAAGGCCCCGCTGCACCCGTCAGAATGCCCTCGGCCTAACGGAAGTTGAACCAAAGCGCCAGCACGGTCAGCGCTATAGCCGTCGAGAATCCGATCAGCAGCTTGTCGGTGGCATCTTGCGCGCCGGCCCGTACCCGGTTGCCCCACGCGAAGGTCAGCTCCGTGACTTGGGCGGCTACCGGCTTCTCGCTCACCTTGCTGACTGCCCAGAAGAGAACCAGGCAGCCGACGAACACCCCGCAGCTGTAGTTCAGGAACGGAATCTGCACCAACCCGTCGAGCGGGCCGAGGTCCATGCCGTAGGCCTTGTGCAGGATGTCGAGCGCGAAGCGGCCGGCCCCGGCCAGGCCTCCCACGATCAACGTCGTGAGCGCGGCCCGGGCCGTGCCCCCTTTCCACAGGATGCCAAGCACGAACGTCGCCGTGATGGGAGCGCCGATGTAGGCCTGGACGCTCTGCATGTACTGGTACACCTCCCCGCTCAGGTACCGGATCATCGGGATCCAGAGGATTCCGACGAGCACGACCAAGGCCGTTATCAAGCGTCCGACGAACACCAGTCGCCTCTCGCTTGCCTCGGGGCGCAGCTTCTTGTAGATGTCCATCGTCACGAGCGTCGAGCACGAATTCAGGACACCGCTGAGCGAGGACATCAGAGCCGCCAGCAGCGCGGCCACCATCAACCCGGACAGGCCCGGCGGCAGCAGCCGCTGCACCATCAGCGGGAACGCGGTGTCGCCCGTGGCCTCGCCGGGCCACAGCGCCCGGGCTATCAAGCCAGGCAGCACCAGGATGAAGACCGGGATGATCTTGAGACTGGACGCGAAAATCGCGCCGCCTTGGGCATGGGGGAGGTTGCGGGCGCTCAGTGCCTTCTGAACGATCACCTGATCCGTACACCAGTACCAAGTGCCCAGGATGATCGTTCCCAGCGTGGTTCCCAGCCACGGGTACTCGGGATGGTTGATGTCCTTGACGATGTGGAAGAAGTCGTCGGGGAGCGCCTCCCGCAGCCCCGAGAAACCGCCCGCCTGGGTCAGCCCGATCCAAGTCAGCAGCGCCGAGCCGCCGATCATGATGAATGCCTGCAGCAGGTCCGTGTAGATCACGGCGGACAAGCCTCCCGTGATGGTGTAGATGCCGGTCGCAATCACGAGAAACACGGCGGTCGTCATGTAGTCCCAGCCGAAGATCTCGCGCGCGAGAATTCCCGCCGCGAACAACGCGACCGAGATCTTGGTCAGAACGTAGGCGAGCAGGGAGACGCTTGTCAGGTACCAGCGGCATCCCGGGCTGAAGCGCTTCTCCAGGAATTCGGGCATCGTGAAGACTCCGCTCCGCAGGTACTGGGGGAGGAAGATCCAGGCCAGGAAGAGCAGGCAAAAGCTCGCCGACCACTCGTACGTGCCCACCGCCAGGCCGCTCGACGCGCCCGAGCCGGCCAAGCCGATCACATGCTCGCTGCCGATGTTGGTCGCGAACAGCGTGGCGCCGACAGCAAACCAGCCGATGTGCTTGCCCGCAAGGAAGTAGTCCGTCGTCGTTTTCTTGTTGCGGGAGTGATAGAAGCCCACGCCGAAGACCGCGAGGAAGTAGACAGTGATAATGAAGGCGTCCATTGGAATCGAGAGTATAGCTTGGCTGACGGGGGAACCATCGGACTCGTCGTGTTCGCGCACGGGTCGCGCGTGACGGCGGCTAACGACGCAGTGCGGGCCGTGGCCCGGGAAGCCTCCCTTCGGGCGGGCATGCCGTCGTATCGCACCGCATTCCTGGAGCTGTCTGAACCGACGCTGGACGAGGCCGTCTCGCAGCTTGCGGCAGAGGGTATCCGTCGCGTCCTGGTCACGCCGTATTTCCTCACGATGGGCAGGCATCTAACCGAGGACCTGCCTCGGCTGCTGGCCGAGGTCAGGTCCGAGCACCCCGGCATGATCGTGGAAGCGTCGCCGCCACTGGACGGCCATCCGGATCTTGCTGGCATCCTCGCTTCCCGTGCCCGCGCCATGCTGCGGGCCGGGGAGGACGCTTCGATCGATGCTGTCGGTCCGTGAGCGCCCGGTGCCTGCCGTCTCGCCGACAATTGGACAAGTCGATGCCTACCCTGCGCCTAATCGAATCCCGGGCCCTGACCGGCCGTGCCAGGCACTTCGCCTTCGAGGCTCCGTTCACCCACGAGGCCGGGCAGTACGTGGCGCTTTCCGCGGAAGTCAACGGTGCCCCGATCAAGCGCTACTACTCGATTGCGTCGCCGCCCCGGGATGACTCGCGTATCGAGTTCTGCATCCAGCCCACCGGCGAGTTCGGCAGCTATCTGAGCGCCTTGCGGCCAGGTGACCAAATCGACTGCAGCGAGCCGGCGGGGAAGATGCGCCTGGCCGACGCACGGCGGGCGGCAGTGTACTTCGCCGCTGGCACTGGGATCTCGCCCATGAGGGCCATCCTGCTCGCGCACCTGGCAGCCAATCCCCAGGCCGACGCGACGTTGGTGCTCGGCGCTCGCACGGCCGACGAGCTTGCCTACTACCGCGAATTCGAGACGCTGCGCGCCCAACATCCGCAATTCCGCCTGATGCCAACCGTCAGCCAGGAGGATCCCGGATGGAACGGGCGGCAAGGACACGTCACCGCGCACGTCGAAGAGGCGACCGGAGGCCGGATCGATCTGGACGCATACTTCTGCGGGCCCCCCGAGATGGTCTCCGACTTGCGCGAGCGTCTCGCGGCGGTCGGCATTCCCGACCAGCGCCAGTGCTTCGAGAGATACTGAAATCTTGAACCGGTCCGTCGGCGCATCGGCGCGCGGCGGCGGACTCTTGCTAGCCATGCCAAACATCGCAGTCACGCTCCCCGATGGAACCCAGATGGGGGTCGAATCGGGCACGTCCGCATTCCAGGTGGCCGAACGAATCAGTCCGGGACTGGCGCGAGCCGCACTGGTCGCCGAAGTCGACGGCCAGCTCACCGACCTGGCGGCCCCGCTGGCCAGCGACGTCAGCATTCGGTTCCTGACGGACCGCAACGAGGAGGCCCTGGAGGTCTACCGGCACTCCGCAGCGCATCTGCTGGCGGCGGCAACTCTGGAGCTGTACCCGGAAACAAAGCTGGGCGTCGGGCCGCCGACGGACCAGGGCTTCTTCTACGACATGTACCGGGAACAGCCGTTCACGCCCGATGACCTGGAGAGGATCGAAGCCCGCATGCGCGAGATCGCCAAGCGCGATCCCAAGAACGAGCGCGTCTGGATCCCGCGCGAAGAGGCCCTGTCGGAGTACCGCAGGCAAGGCGAGTTCATGAAGTGCGAATTGATCGAGGAGAAGACCGACGAGCCGCGGGTGTCGGTATACAAGACCGGCAACCTGTTCACGGATTTCTGCCGCGGACCGCACATACCCTCGATGGGCCGGATCAAGGCTTTCAAGCTGCTCTCGGTGGCCGGCGCCTACTGGAAGGGCGACGAGAAGCGAGAGCGCCTGCAGCGTGTTTACGGAACGGCATTTTTCTCCAAGAAGGACTTGAAGGCGCACCTGGACCGGCTCGAGGAAGCGAAGAAACGCGACCACCGCAAGCTCGGCAAGCAGCTCGATCTGTTCAGCATCCAGGACGAGGCCGGGCCGGGCCTGATCTTCTGGCATCCCAAGGGGGGCACGATCCGCCGTGTGATGGAAGACTGGCTTCGCGAGCAGCTCGTTGCGCGCGGGTACGGCCTGGTCTCCACGCCGCATGTAGCGAGACACAAGCTTTGGGAGACCTCGGGGCACTCCGAGTTCTATCAGGACGACATGTTCAAGCCGATGGAGCTGGACGACTCGCTGTACCAGCTCAAGCCGATGAACTGCCCGTTCCATATCCTGATCTACAAGAACCGGAAGCACAGCTACAGGGATCTGCCTGTGCGGCTCGCGGAACTGGGCACGGTGTATCGCTACGAGCGATCCGGCGTGATGCACGGGCTGCTGCGGGTGCGGGGGTTCACGCAAGACGACGCGCACATCTTCTGCACCCCCGAGCAGGTCGAGTCCGAGGTGATCTCCTGCGTCGACTTCGCGATGGAGGTGCTGCGGGTTTTCGGATTCGCGGAGTTCACTGTGGAGCTGTCCACCTGGGACAACGGCGAGAGCGGGAAATACGCCGGCACCGCCGAAGAATGGAACCTGGCGGAGAGCAGCCTGTTCGAAGCGCTCCGGAAGCGAGGTATCGAAGCGAAGGTGATGCCGGACGAGGCAGCCTTCTACGGCCCGAAGATCGACATCAAGCTGGTGGACGCAATCGGGCGTTCCTGGCAGCTCTCCACGGTCCAGTTCGATTTCAACCTGCCCCGACGATTCGGGCTGGAGTACATCGGAACCGACGGAAAGGCGCACCAGCCGATGATGGTTCACCGGGCGTTGTGGGGCTCGGTGGAGCGCTTCTTCGGCGTGCTGATCGAGCACTACGCCGGGGCCTTCCCGCTTTGGCTGGCACCGGTCCAGGCCGTCGTCCTGCCGATCACGGACGACCAGAACGGCTACGCGAACGAAGTCGCGGAACAAGTGCGCGCCAGCGGGCTGCGCACGGAGGTCGACACGCGGACCGAGAAGATTGGTTACAAGATCCGCGAGGCGCAGATGCAGAAGGTGCCCTACATGCTCGTCGTCGGAAAGCGCGAGGCCGAATCAGGGCAAGTGTCCGTGCGCCATCGTCGGGCAGGCGACATCGGCACGACGACTCCCGCCCAGTTCCTGGCTGACATCGCGTTGTTGATCAAGTCGCGAGACGCAGCAGCATAGCCCGGCTCGGATGCGCAAGACACGGTCGGACAGAGGCTACCGCGGCCGCCGTTCCGGCACGGCCGGCGCAAGTGGATCAAACTCCCAAGTCGCCAGCCTAGCCCGATCGGTGGCGTTTCCGGCACCTAGAAGTGCCACGCCAAGCCGGCCGAAACGAAGTTGAGATCGTCCTCGTCAATCACCAATCGTTCCAACTCAACCCGTACGCTGAGCCTTCTGTGGATCGGGTACCGCGCGCCCAGTCCCCACGCGAGGTCGAATCCGGCCGCATTCACGTCGAACACCTCATCCCCGAAGGCAGTTTCCCTGCTCCACCTGTGAGGGCCGCCTTTCAGGAATACCTCCAGCCGCTTCACGGGAACTCGTACCAGAGCCGAGGCGCCGACGCTGAACTTGTGGCGCCCCGTCAATGTCACTTCCCTGACTCCGAACCCCCCGAAGTATCGGGCTGTCTCGAAAGAGGCCTCTCCGAGTCTCGCGCCAAAAATCTCGACCGCAAGGAAATCGTTCAACGCACGGCCCGCATAGACCTTGAATCCGACATCCTTGTCATCGCAGACCGAAGCTATCCGAACCAAGAACAGCTCGGGGTTGCATCGGTCATCTCCGAGTGAGGTCGAACCACCGGCGGCGCCGATCCAGTACCGCGGCTCCCCGCCCGGCGCCTGCGCGTGGGCAGCGACGGCGGATATGACAAGGGCGACAGCCACGACGGCAGTGTGACTCAAGATTCGCGTCCGAAGACTGCGCTCGCTCCAGGCGTTGCCGCGAGTATCATCGACACGCCTCTGGCTCGACAAGGACACGGCCCTCCTCGGACTGACTAGGCTAAGTAGCTCCATAGAAACGATTTTACTCAAGCTCGCGAGCCTATCCCCGGCACAGCCCGAGTGGCGGAAAATCGTCGCTGAATCACCTCGAACTGAACTCTGCCGTGCATCTCGACCGCCGCACGTTCCGGCCCGCCAGACGCCCGAGCAGCGCAGCGCGCGTCTCCTGTCCGCGCCAGCGCCAGCCCTGGATCCAGCGCAGCCTCGCCCGCCGCCACCTCCCGGGCGGCACCCTGATGCTCGACGACGTCACTTCCTCCTACTTCGAAGGGCACTGCTGCCCCCTGGTCGCTTGCGGGTAGAGCGATAGAATCAAGCGGCCGGGCTGCCCTGAGATCCAAGTTCGGTCATGGGGTCGACGGCGAATTGATGCAGCCAGCGGATAGTGTCCGGCGCGCGGGCTTCCGAGACGATGATCGCGCGCGCGATCTCGTAAACCGAGAGATGAGCCCTGCTGAGCAAGCGAGGAAGTTCTGCCGGCCAGATCGTCTCGAAGACGTTGTAGAAAGCCATTTCCTTGCGCGGGCAGCGGGCGGAAGAGCGCAGCCACCGGGAGAATTCCGCGGCCGTCGGCCGGTTAGGGAAGCCTGCAAGATGCGCGCCGATCAGTTCCTGGAGAAACTCAATCTCCTCTTCTACTGGCCCATGCCAAGCGCGTTGAGCCTGGGCGTAGTCGAACCACTCCAGAGGCATTGGCTCGAGGCGCAACAAACGTTCGACGGGCCTGTGAAGGATCGTCAAGGGCTTGCCCGGCCCACCGATCAGCGAGCCGTGCTCTCCGACGCCTTCACTGGCGGGGTCGAGCCCGAGATCGATCCTGCACCGAAGGCGAATGCGCTCGTGCTCGGCCAGGAGTTCCTCTTGCGTCGGCAGATGGTCTGGCGGGCTGGCCAACGGCGGACCATAGAACGCTCTGCGCACAGCCTCGAAATCAAGCGCCATTCGCATCATCCCCGGCGATATGGCATGAGGTTCGAAAAACGCCCCAAGACATCCTCCAGCATCCCATTGACCGCATCCGCCTCTAGCTCAGGGTACCGTGCCCGTTGCACGGTCTCTTGCTGCCGATCCATCCAACCTGGGGCGAAGCTGCTGAGCACAGCGACCAAGGCGTCGGGATCGGCAACTCTCTGCGCGGCCCACGCGGTCTGCATCGATTCGGGTTCGAACTTCCTTGCGACAGCAAAGTCGTACAGATCGCGAGGCAAAATTTGACCGTGACCGAGAATCCGCCGATGCAGTTTCTTCGCCAGGATTTCGACGTTGGTCTCCAGCGGGATTCCCGCACCCGCAACGAAATCCTGCGAACGGCTATCACGTGTGAGCGGAAAGGACCCTACGATCTCAACCCTTCCAGCTCGATGGGAAATGTGGCAGCCGTGTTCTCCAAGCGTCGCGAAGCGACCGGAACCAAGCTGGGCAAGGCGATCCTCGCATTCGGCGGCGCGGAGGTAGATGTTTTGATTGAACGTGACAGGGTCGACGAACAAGTCGACGTCCAAGCTCTCCCGATGCTGCCAGCGTGCTGCCAGAGCCGTTCCTCCGCCGAGTGCGATCTGTTCCGCGGGAATGAACTCGAGCACAACGGGGAGGACTTCGTTCAGGATGCGCCGCGGTCCCTCAGGTACGTCCAGCTCTCCGCGCATAACGGTAACTTCATGTTAGCGGCCCATGGCCCGGCATCTCCTGGGCTAGCCGGGGCCACCTGCCGGCGTTCCCAAGTACCATCGTCATCCGATCTCCATTCTCGGAGGCCCCTCTGCGCGCACCTCGCAATACACTAGTGACTGCCATGACACGCGCATCCCCCAGCCGTCGCGCCTTCGTCCGGTCCAGCCTGCTCGGATTCCCTGCCATCGTCCCGGCCAGGGTCCTGTCCCAAGACGCTCCGAGCAACCAGCTCTCGATTGCCTTCATCGGAACCGGCAACAACGGCACGAACTGGCTCAAGCCTTTCCTCCAGGACCGGCGAGTCCGCGTGCTCGCGGTTTGCGACGTGAACCGCGAAAGCGGCGGGTACTGGAGCGGATCGGTGCGGGGCCGCGAACCGGCGCGCCGCTTGGTCAACGAGCATTACGGGGACAGCTCCTGCCTGGCACTCGGTGACTTCCGCGAAGTCGTCTCGCGCGAAGACATCGATTCGATCTACATCGGCACGCCCGACCACTGGCACGCGTTGATCGCGATCGCCGCAGCCCGAGCTGGCAAGCACATCTACGGGCAAAAGCCCCTCACGCTGACGGTCCGGGAAGGCCGCGCCATGGCAGACGCCGTGAAGACCGCAGGAATCGTGTGGCAGACGGGCAGCCAGCAGCGCTCCGACAGCAACTTCCGCAAGGTCTGCGAGCTAGTGCGGAACAACCGCCTGGGCAGGGTCCACACCGTGCGGGTCGGGCTTCCCCGCGGCAGGCCAGACTACGGCAAGACCGCGCACCTGACGGAGACACAACCAGTGCCGGATGGGTTCGACTACGAGATGTGGCTCGGCCCCGCTCCGGAAAAGCCGTTCGCGCCGGCCCGGGTCGGAGTCAATTTCCGCTGGGTGTCGGACTATTCCGGGGGCCAGTTGACCGACTGGGGCGCGCACCACCTGGATATTGCGCAGTGGGGCCTGGGAATGGACCACTCGGGGCCGGTCGCGATCGACTCACCGCGAGGGGAGTTCCCGGAACACCCGATCTACGACACTGCAGCCGAGTTCTCGTTCGAGTGCAAGTACGAGAACGGCGTGACGCTGGTTTGCTCCAACGAGGAGCGCGGCGGCGTCTTGTTCGAGGGACAGGACGGCTGGGCCTGGGCGAACAGGGGAACTCACGAAGCCAGCGCGCGGGGCCTTCTGACCGAGCCCCTCGGGGGCAAGGAGAAGCGGCTGTACCGCAGCGACAATCATGTCAAGAACTTCATTGACAGCTGCTTCTCCGGAAAACCCACGGTCGCGCCGATCGAAGCCGCGCACCGGTCGATCACGATCGCGCACCTGGCCAACATAGCGGTGAGACTCGGGCGCGGGCTGCGCTGGGATCCCAAGGCCGAGCGGACCCTGGACGATGCAAGCGCTTCCGCGATGCTGCAGCGGCCTTACCGCGACAGCTGGACATTGTCGTGATTATCGCGCCAGGTTCGGAGAGGCCCTGGAGCGCGGCAAGCCCTGTTGCTCAGACCTCGAGCTTCCAAGGCTTGCGGTATTCGCGCTTGTACATGATGGCCGCGGCTTCGGGGTCGTCAACGACGCGCTCTTTCTCGACATCCCAGTAGACCCGCCGGCCTGTCCTGACCGCCGCGTTGCCCAGATGGCAGCCGATCATGGAGTCGTGGCTGATCGCCACGTCCGAACGCGGGCGCTCGCGCGTCCGCATGCACTCCAGGAAGTTCTTGACGTGGTCCAGGTGCATGTTTTCGCGGTCGGGACGATAGACTCGCAGCGGCACGCCGGCACCCTTGTACACGCGAGTGGGCTTGTCAATCCGATCCGTCTCAGGCAAGACCTCCCATCCCTGGCGGTCGACGATCAGAATCCCGTTCTCGCCATGCAGCATGACACCGTGCTCGCGGTCCGCCGGACCCCTGCCTACGCCGAGGGCGTGCTCCCAGACCATCGAGAAACCGGGGAACTCGTACAGCACCTGCTGGGTGTCCGGAGTCTGCATCGCGTCCTTGGGATAGGCGAACTTGCCCCCCACGGACATGGCTGATGTCGGGGACTTGATGCCCATGTACCAGTTCGCGATGTCGATCATGTGGGCACCCCAGTCCGTCATCAGCCCTCCGGAATAATCCCAGTACCAGCGGAAATTGAAATGGAAACGATTCGGGTTGTACGGACGCTTTGCCGTAGGACCCAGCCACATGTCGTAGTCAACTCCATCCGGCGCGGGTCCGTCCGGCATGTGCGGGGTTTCGCCCTTCCAGTCGAGGTAGGCCCAGCAACGGACCAAACGAACCCGGCCCAGCTTGCCGCTATCGACGTATTCCTTGGCCTCCCGATACTGGGTACCCGAGCGCTGCTGGGTGCCCATCTGGACCACGCGGTCATACTTGCGCGCGGCCTCAACCATCTGGCGGCCTTCCCAAACGGTCATCGCCAGCGGTTTCTCAACGTAAACGTCCTTGCCGGCCTTGCAGGCCTCGACCGTCGGAAGGGCATGCCAGTGATCGGGAGTCGCAACGATCACGGCATCGATGTCGTTCCGATCCAGCACGCGCCGGAAATCCTGCGTCTGCAGTTCAGCCTCTTGATCGAACGGAGCAACGACCCTCTCTTGCGTCCGAGCCATTTGCGACTTGTCGATGTCACAAAGCGCGACAGCTTCGGTCTTGCCCGCGCGCAGCATGTCGGTCAGGTCGCCCCTGCCCATACCGCCGCAGCCAATTAGCCCGAGGCGGATTCGGTCGTTTGCACCCAGTATTCGGCTGGCCGAGGCCGCCGACATAGGCAGTGCACTGCCGGCTGCAGCGGAAGCGAGGAAAGAACGGCGTGAGGTAGTCATGGATCCTAGAAACCTTTTCAATCCAATATACCGAAGCACTCCGCCAGCCTTCGGCTTGAGCCGGAGACAGAGCCGACGTTTGCACTGGGGCTGGCGATCATGGCCGCTCCCACAGAGACGGTGCTTTGCTGCCGTGCATCCAGCAGGTGCGACCCGTCAGACCGGTCGATATCTGGAAGCAGCCGCGGGGTAATCCCTAGGCCTACCGCCTCCGCCCCGCCTGTGTCCACCGCAAGATCTCGGCGGCGAGATCCGGGAGGCACTCAACAGCGATGCACGCCGAAGCGGCGTCAATGCACTGGAGCGTCTGACCCAGGTAGGCGTGGTACTTCTCGCGCTCCAGATTGCGCATGAGCGCGGCCAGCGAAACGGCATCTGGAAGCTTGCCCGCTGCAAGTTCTCGGAGAGCTCTCCGTACCGAGACCTCACCAGCGTCCACTTCGACGACCACATGGTCCCGGGGCGACGCCCTGAGACCCTTCGCGATCAGGGCAAGCGCCAAGGTCTCGGTGACGATCGTCCCGCGCCAAGGCATGATCAGCGTCTGTCTAGCGCCGACCTGCAGGACAGGCGTCACGTCGAGGCCGAACCGCGCGTAGTTCGACCGGCCTTCCGCGAGCAGCATCCTCCCGGTAGTGTCCAGGTATGCGGGCACGGAGCGGTCCAGGTACACCTCCCGCATCCTCTGGGCAACCCGGTCGTGGATCGAGCCGGGACTCCCCGAAAACTTCGGGGGCGTTCCGCTAGGATCGGGCGTGACCTCCAAAACCTTGGCAGCGGTGTCCACTGCGGCAATCCGCCAGCGTTTGCCAGCGAAGATGATCGGCGAGCCCACGACAAACAGGACCGCCACAGGCAGGGATCCGAGAGTGCGGCCCTCAGCCACCACGCGGTACTCCTCTGGTGTGCCAAAGACGGCGTAGAACGTGTAATGCTCCACGAGGGTTTCGCCTCGGGCGGCAAACAACAGCGTGCCGTCGGGAGCTTGCTCGAGCAGCGGCTTCGCGCCCTCCCCGAGAGCTCTGAGCACTTTCTTGAAGAGCGGCGCGCTGACCGACGGAAACGCCCCCCGCCGACACAGCGTGTCAAACACCGCGCGAGCGGTGGCACCTCCTCGCTCGGCGATCACCGACAGGATCTGCTGGACGAACGTCGACAGATGCAACGCACCCGCTCCCGGCGGTTCGCACCAGCCTTCAACGAGCAATTCGATGATCGCGATGGAACGGACCAGGCGAATCCGCAAGGCATCCACTGGGTGGCTGGCAGCGCCGAGCGCCGACTCCTGGACATAGGTCCGCATGACTGCCGCCCTGCCCTGCCTGCGGCCGGAGCGACCTAGCCGCTGCCGGGTACTCGAAACGGAGAACGGCGGACCGATCTGCGCGATGCTCTCAACCTCCCCGATGTCTATCCCGAGTTCCAGTGTGGAGGTGCAGACCGCCGTGGTGGGATCGTAGGTGCTCCGCAGCCGGCCCTCCACGAATTCGCGATGCTGGCGCGCGAGACTGGCGTGATGAGCGTAGAATTCATTCGGCAAGTGAGCCTTTTCGGACAGTTCCCGCAGCCGGTCAGCGTATACCTCGACCTGCTCGCGGGAATCCGCGAAGACCAGGTTCCGCTTCCCCCTGAGGGACTTGAAGAGATGCGCCGCGATGGAGCGCTCGCTGGCCTCGCGGTCATCGGCAGGCCCGGATTCGCCGTCTGCTCCGGAATCCCAGAGTTCCTCGCGCGGGCCGCCGACCACATACCCCTTGAGCAGCAACTTGATTTCCTGCCCCTCGGAATCGCTGTGAACAACATCGACGTCGTCCCCGGCTCCCGGTCGCAGGTAGGCGCAAGCCAGGCGCATATCTCCCAAAGTGGCCGAAAGACCCACTCGGCGGACGCGCCGGCGAACAGCGATCTCGATACGGTTCAGCAAGGACCGCAGCTGCACGCCTCGTTCGGTATCCAGCATCGAATGCAGTTCGTCGACCACCACGTCGCTGATCGGCCCGAAGAGTCGCGGGATCTCAGGGCCGCGGCGGACGAACAAAGCTTCCAGCGATTCCGGGGTGATCAGCAGCACGCCCTGCGGTGCGCGCATGGCGCGCGCTTTTGCCCCCGAACTGACGTCGCCGTGCCACTTGTGCACAGGGATCTCCAGGGCCTCGCAGAGCTCGTCGAGACGACGGAACTGATCGTTGATCAATGCCTTGAGCGGACTCACATAGACGATGTCGAAGCCCTGCGATTCGCGCTCGGCCGACACGAGGCGCGACAAGAGCGGCACAAATGCAGCCTCGGTCTTGCCCGACGCAGTCGGGGCAGCGATCACTAGATCCCTGTTGCCATTGAGGAGCAGCGGAATCGCCTGTTCCTGAATGTCGCGAAGTTCGCCCCAGCCGCTCCTCCAGATCCACTGCTGGACCGGATGCGCCAGCAGTGCGAAGCCTCTTGACCCGCGGACGCCGGAAGCGGCAACGTCAGAGGTTGGTTGTGGTTCGTTCGACACACATGCGCTGCGGAGCTATACAGTATGGCAGGCAAGACGATCTCGGTCCGTTGGGCAGATATGGGGTCGGCCCAAGGTACTATCCGGACCAGGGAAGACTCGCTGCCGGCACGAAATCGCCTCTCTCCACGGGAGTCTTTGATCTCCGCTCGTAATACAATGGCAAGCGGCATTGACCAGACATCATTTGCCGGTATTCATCGCCCTGTTCAGACGGCGTTTTAGGGTTGCTGGATGACGATGTTCCAAGCATCGCAACACATCGCGGCAAGACGCCCGCTGAATTGGAAAACTGGCAGTAAGCGGCGCGCTCGTGGCCGCGTCTTGGAGGCGATCCCTTCGAGACGCAACGGCCTAGCTGGGGTCCGTAGCGAACGGATCGAAGAACACGGGAGCATGCTGTGCTCTGGATGACAAGACGCGGGGCGCTCCGTGCAGTTCTGGGAGGCAGCTTGGCTGCTCCATGGCTGGCATCTCCCGGAAAGTCTGCGCAAACAACAGGAGGATCTGCAATGGAAATCGTACTTGGTATGTCGGCGGCGTTTTCTGGCCCATCGCGAGGCCTCGGCATCGAGCTATATCGAGGCGCTCAAGCCTACTTCAAGCACATCAACCAGGCCGGTGGCGTCCGGGGCCGCAAGGTGGTGCTGAAGACCTATGACGACGGCTACCAGCCGGATCCGTCGGTCCAGAACACCATGGCCCTGATGCTCGAAGACCAGGTGTTTGCCCTGTTCGGCTACGTCGGTACGCCGACCGTCACCCGCGTGCTTCCGATGCTGAAGAAGTTCCAGGAAAAGACCATCTACATGTTCTTTCCGTTCACCGGCGCCCAACCGCAGCGGGAGCCCCCCTACGGCGAGTTCGCCTTCAACCTACGGGCGTCCTATGGCCAGGAAACCGCCGGGCTAGTCGACAATTTCGTTTCCATTGGCAAGAGGCGCATCGCCGTGTTCTATCAAGCCGACGCCTACGGCCGTAGTGGCTGGGCGGGCGTGCGCCTAGCCCTGAAGAAGTACGGGGAACAGATCGTTGGCGAGGCTACGTATCGACGCGGCCAGAAGTTTACCGGCAGCATGCGCCGGCAGGTTGAGATCCTGCAGGAGTCGCAGCCCGACGCCGTCATATGCATCGGCGCGTACGCCGCGTGTGCAGCGTTCCTGCGCGATGCCGTCGACCTGGGGGGCTGCAGGTCCCGATCGCGAACCTCTCCTTCGTCGGCAGCGAGAACCTGCTTGGACTGATCACACAAGACCGCGCTGACAGCCAGCGATACACCGAACTACTGGTCAACTCGCAGGTGGTCCCGAGCTACGAGGACGTCTCGATTCCGGCGGTCAGGGAATATCGCGACTTGATGAAACGCTACGCTCCGGAAGCCCCGCCCGAGTTGGTGAAGGAGAGCTACGAGCCATTCGCGCACAGTTTCGTCAGCTTGGAGGGGTTTCTCAATGCCAAGCTGATGGCGGAAATCCTGCATCGACTCGGGGAGAACCCGGAACGGACCAACCTCGAAAGTGCCGTCTTCACGGTCAACGATTTCGATCTGGGCATCGGCGAGCGGGTCTCATTCAGCGAGTCCCGCAGGCAGGGCTTGCAACAGGTCTACTACACCATCGTCGAGGACGATCGGTTCGTGACCCTGGACAACTGGGAAAACAGGTTCTCATGACATGAAGATCCATAAGCTCTTTCAAAAAACGCTATTTGGCATTTTCCTGCTGTTCGGCCTGATTGGAGTGTCCACATCCATCCTGTGCGTCTACACGGTCGACACGCACCTGTCGGATGAATACGAAAGCAACAGCAAGGGCATCGCCAAGACGATCGCCGACGCCAGCGTCGATATCCTGCTGAACCGAGACCTCTCAGCGTTGCAATCGCTGATCGACCAGTTCGTTGAAATCCAGGGAATCAGTTACATCTACATTACGAACGAGCACGGCGAGTTTCTCGCTCACACTTTCGTGCCCGGGATTCCCGAGGAAATCCGGGCAAGCGACCCATCCAACACAGAGACCGTCGAACGGCGCCTGCCAGGAATGGGGGATTTTGTCGAGGTCAGCAGCCCGATTCTGGCGAGCGTGGCCGGTGCCGTTCACATCGGGATGGACGTGGGCTTGATCACACTCAAGATCCAAGGTGCCATCGGCCAGCAGGTCTACCTCATTTCAAGCATTTTCATCGCTGGCGTACTCGCCACGATTTGGTTTGTCGGTCTCGTCGGCAAGAAGATCGAGATGCTCCTCGCCTATGCTGTGCGGCTCGCGCGTGACCGTGACGAAGCCGTCATTTCGAACGATGAGCTCCTCGCGCGCGACGACGAGATCGGGCAACTGGCCCGACTGTTCCACTACTTTGCGGAAGTCATGGACGTCAAGAAGGCCAGGCGGACTCCGGTGTTAGGCCACGGAGGGCCCGACTCCGCGGCCGTGGGCCTGCGCTAGCAATGATCACGCCCAATATTGTCTTGCCGCGTAGCATCATCGCCTTGCTCTGCACCTTGCTGCAGATCTGTTTCGGGACGGTCTATGCGTGGAGCTTTTTCCAGACACTCCTGGTCAATCAACTGGGATGGTCATTTCTCGATACTGCCTGGGCGTTCAGTATCGCTATCTTCTCGCTAGGCATTTCGGCGGCATGGGCCGGCCAGGCGTTGCCACGGCTCGGCCCGCGAAAACTGGCCACGGCCGGCAGCGTGATGTTCGCGGGCGGCTATATCATCGCTGGCCTGGCCCTTCACCTGGACATTCTGTTGCTCTTCTATCTCGGCTACGGCGTCATTGGAGGCGCCGGGATCGGACTGGGCTACGTAACCCCAGTGGCCACGGTGGCGAAATGGTTCCCTGACCGCAAAGGGCTGGCGACTGGAATTGTCGTGATGGGGTTCGGCCTCGGCGCGTTCTTGCTCAGCAAGGTGCTCGCACCCTTCCTGGTCATCCGCACGGATGGGAACCTTCCGCTCATCTTCATGTGGCTGGGTATCGTGTTCGCCTGCATCCTGCTTCCGGCCAGCTTGGTCTTGAGCAACCCTCCGACCTCTTCGCGCGCAACGCCGGCAAGCACTGGGGGAGGACCGGATCCGGAAGAAGCCGATGACGCTGACTTGATCGCACTGAGCCTGCGCTCGCCCAAGTTCCTGACGATGTGGCTTGTATTCTTCTTCAATATTGCAGCCGGAATCTCTGTCATCAGCTTCCAGTCGCCGCTGCTGCAAGATGTATGGGGACTCTCCGATCCCTCGATCGAACCAGAGACCCTCGCGGAATACGGTGCGACCCTCATCGCCGTCAGTTCGTTGTTCAACGGAGCGGGGAGGCTGTTCTGGGGATCACTTTCCGATCGCATTGGTCGCACACTGACGTTTAGAATCTTGCTGGGCAGCCAGATGGTTGTTTTTGGTGCCTTGATGACCGAGCGTGATCCGTGGATTTTTTGCACTCTTGTCTGCTACGTAATGCTGTGCTTCGGCGGCGGTTTCGCAACCATGCCGTCATTCGTTCTGGACGTGTTCGGTGCCAAGAGAATGTCTGCGATATACGGAGCGATCCTTACGGCTTGGGCGGCTGCAGGGATATTCGGTCCGCTCTACGTGGCGCACTTGAAGGATCAGTATCCCGATCGTGTCATCATTTACTGCTTCTTGATCGGTGTGCTCCTACTTGGCATCGGTTTCGTCTTTTCTTACCTGTTGAACGACGAGCGGATCCGCCTCAGGCCTCCGACGGTGGCGAGCACCCTGCGCCAGTTTGGCATTCCGCCACTCCAACGCGACTAGCCGCGTCGGTTCGCCGGGAACCGCGGAAAGGCCGCACGGAGGTACGTGCGGCGGAGCCCAGGAATCCAATCAACTCCAGTTCAGAGCCTGAATGTGGCTAGCTCGTCATCGGCGACGTCGTCGATGACCGGGCTCTCGCCCGGGCCGCCGCCACGATCCCCGTCGATTTCAACGCCCCCGACCAACTGGCGCCAATCGGCACCGGGATTCTGCTCGAGGACCGAGAGCAGATTGACAAACGCCTTGACCGTGTTCCGGGGTGTCCGGAAGTAGGCATCCCCTATGCGCCTCGAGCAATGCTGCATGAACGCGGTGAGGCCTTCCTCGGGCACGAGTTCGCGACCATTCGCCCCGCAAGCGAACACGCTCCTGATGTTGTCCAGCAGCACGTACATATCCTCAGGCGAAAGGTTCTGCAACTGGACCACCGGGCCGGACAGGTCCACGAGGCCGTCACGGGCGAACGTGTTCTCCGCCAGGCGCGATTGCAAGGCCTGGTAGCTGTAAAGCCCCCGCCGCGTGTCCATGAGGAACTCGGGCGTGCCTCCCATCACAAACCCAAGGTGCGTGGCACTGCCCTGCAGGACGTCGTTCAGTATGCGTAGGATCTGTTCGTAGTTGACATTGCGGGCGCGGCTGTTGACGAGCTTGTAGAGATTGACCATTTCGTCCAGAACGACCACCAAGCCGCCGTACCCTGCCTCGCGGACGAATGCGGAGAATAGCTTCAGGTTGTCGTAGACGCTGGCGTCGTTGATGAACGTGCGCACGCCGAGCGCGGCGCGGGCATCGGTTCGCGTGGCGAACTCCGCGCGAAGCCAGCGCAAGGCATTCGACTTCAATTGCTCATCGCCCTCTTCGTGCCCCTGCCAGTAGCGGGACACCACGGTCGCGAAGTCGAAACCTCCGACGTACTCCTCAAGGTGCGCGAGCCTTTCGCGGATCACAGCATTCACGTCCCCGCCGTCGCCCGCTTCCTTCGCCGCCAGGCACACGAACCGCTCCACGACGCTAGGCAATGCTCCCCCGTCCGGCTTCGTGCGGGTCGACAGGTTCCGCGTCATCTCGGCAAATAGCGCTCGGGCCTGCCCGCTGGTCGCATGGAGCCGTCGGTCGGGAGCCAGGTCAGCCGACATCGCCACGAGGCCTTTTTCCAGTGCGATCAGGCGAACGAGGTTGAGGAAAAACGTCTTCCCCGATCCGTACTCGCCGATTATGAAGCGGATTGTCGCGCCAGCGTCCTGGATCCGTCCAACATCCCGCACCATCTCCTCGATCTCGCGGGCCCGCCCGACCTGAATGTGCTGCAGCCCTAGCCGGGGGACCACTCCAGCTCGCAAAGCCTGGATGATGATGTCGCGCTCACGACGCCGGATACTAGGCTGCGGCATTCGAAATGACCGTTGATTCGCTCTGCAACGCTTGGAGCACTTCGACGTTGATCGTAAGTTCCAGGTCGTCGATCAACAGGGCGTCGCCGAATCGTTCGAACGACCACTCATTGACCGATTCCAGTGCACCGCCCGGCATCAAGCCGCAATCACTGGCAAGTTCCGCGAACTCAGCCTCGCTCCAAGACGTTTTATCCAGCAGTTTCCGAACGAGTGCGCTATGCGCCTCGTCCAGACCGTCGCAGCCCACCGGTGCCTCCGGAGCCTCTGCAGGCTCGGCAGCCTGCCCGTTGACGCTCGCTCCGTCCTCGGCGAACACTTCCGACAACACCCTGGAAACCTTCTGGGTGTCCTCGACAATCCTTGAAATGAGCCCGAAATCCAAGACATCCTCCCCCGATTCCGGATCGGACCCAGTTCCGTTTGCTCCCTTCGCGCTCCGGCTAGGAGGCGCGCATTGAGGCCTGAATTCGGCGACTGCCTGGGTACATGCGTCGGCGGCCATCCTGTGGAGGCTGGCAAAGGCTTCGTCTTCCGGCATGCCCGTCGCACGGTAGAGCTTCTGGACAGCCTCAATGGCCGCCGGATCAGCCAGTCCATCGGCTAAAGCGACAGCGACCGCCAGTTCGAGAATCGCCAGCACAAAGATGGTCGGGTAGCGCTCGCAGCGCCGTCTGAGAGCGAGCAGGCTCTGTTGCTTCCTGACCACCCACCGAACATCCGCCCGGAGCCGCGGCAGATCCTCGGGGTTCGCCCACTTGCTATGCTCCACCATCGCTTCCAGGGCTCGCAGCTGGCCGCTGGAAACTTGGCCGTCAGCCTGCGCTACGTACGTGCCACATCGCAACGCTGTCAGGATCGGCTCGTACCGCGGAGACGCGTTGCGCCAGCGCTCGGCCATGCCGGGATCCTTGTACAGCACGATCGGATCTCCGAGCTTCATCGCTAGATACGTCCAGCGCGGATGCGGGGCGAGGCCGACTCCCATGCCTTTGAGCGCGCGCGTGAGCCGCTCCAACCGTTGCTGCCGGACGCTCGACGGCTTTTCGCCGTCGAAAAGGTCCAACAGGTCGTCAATCAGCGCCTCGCCGTCGCGCTCTCGGATGCATCCGCTGACCCATGCGTCCAGCGTTTGCAGGCCATTGTTCTGACGGCTGCCCGCGAGTTCGACCGGGAGCAGCATCTGGGCGGCGACGGTCTCCTTTTCCCTCGGCCGACGCTGGACGAATCGGATGTACGGGCCAAGCGCGGACATGCATTCGGCGACGAGCGTGTCGGCAAGCTTCGGTGGCCTGGTGAGCCGCGAAACATCGGGGCACCAAGCCAGCTCGGAGCACAAGTCCCGGCGGTATTCGTTACTGGCCGAGCAGTATTCAACCGCAAGCCGCCGCCCGGGACTGCGCACGGTGTATCCCTTCGGGAAGGCAGCCTCAAGACGGATGGAAAACAGGGCGGCCAACTCTTCCAGGAAGTCCCGATGCACCACCCGCACCTTCGTTTGGGGGCTTGTCAGCCACCAGCTGAAGAGCCAGCAGCCATCGATCGCCTCGTCATCCGCCAGCTTGCGCCCCAGGCCGACCGCCAACGGCAATGGGATCTGGCCCCGGTTGCGCTCGGCCAGTTCCTTCGGATCCGGAACATAGGCCAAGGCGTCGAAGATCGGAGCGAGATCGAGGAACCGACTCAACTCCTCCATAATGTTCTCGTCGTCGCCATAGATGCCCTGCAGCCGCTCGGCTTCCGCAAACAGCTCGGCTCGCTCCTCAGGATCCGGATCGTCAAGTAATGCGCGGCGTTCCAGCCCCAGGAAATAGAGCCTGACACAGGGGGTCTCGATGCTCGGGTCCGACCGGCCTGACGCGAGCCAACGCAAGTACACCCGGCGCTCGCTGGGCGTAAGCGTCTCGTAAGTCGGATCGTAGGAGTAGAACCTAGCCGTGTCCGACGGAGCATTCGTCGCCACCGTCAGGGAGGCATCGATCACGGAACCATTCGCATCCCCTTCCGGAAACCCTTCACGGCCCGGGCTTACGTAAACCATCCCACCGATCTGCATGCCGGCGACCTTGGACGACCGGTCGGAAGGCACCCAGCAAGCTGCAACGCCGGATTCCGTGGCAGGGGCCGCAGGACTCACTGTGCGATTCGCTGCTTCGGCGTTTCCGTTGATCCCCTCCGTCGTCACCGAGCCGCCGTTCCGAGTCTGCTCAGCTCTAGTCATTCCGGGTCACCTGGTGCCCGCTCGCTGAGTCCTGCCATCCCGGATCCAATGCAGCGCGGGCTCCCGAACCGGCGTGCGGCGCGGACTACCCAAAGTTCCGAAGTCCGTGCGCAGTGACAGTACACGGGCTTTAAAGTCAGAACTACCTTCTGCATGCGAACCAGAGCGTGCTTCCGCTCAATTACAGGATTTAGCGCCCGCCGGAACTAGCTTGGCAGCACGATTGCTTGCATAGCGCAACCGCAGCCTCGCTCAGACGATTAGGCCAATCCAGTGGAGCTTACCCCTACAACAAGGGGATTGTTACTTAGATAGTACTACAACCGGAAGACGCATTTCATGCAAGAAACGAAACGCTTGATGCGGGCCCGATCTTGATTCGCCTGGCAGTCACTCTCACCGTGGCGCATAGGCTGGCGGTGGCGGCTATGAAACTCGCCGGAAAGCCCGAAATCGTCGCGCTTACGGCCACCATCGCCAAGCGCGCGAAGGCCGGCGGCGATCGGACCGGGACGCTCACATGGCTTGCCAAGAGGACCTCGAATCCGGAATAGTAGGCGTGGGCACGATGATGAGCATAGAGCGCAACAGGTCTCGCTCTCAGCGGTTCTTGGTCGCCGCCGCCCTGACTGGACTGGCGTTCTTCCCCGGACGTGCGGCCGGCGCGTCGGCCGAGCAAATCGAGTTCTTCGAGAGCAAGGTCCGCCCGCTGCTGGCCGATCACTGCTATGCATGCCACAGCGACCGAATCGAGACGCCCTTCGGCGGGCTCCGGCTGGACAGCCGCGATGCGGCGATCAAGGGCGGAGATTCGGGACCGGCGCTGGTGCCTGGCAAGCCCGGACAGAGCAAATTGATGGCGATGCTCCGCGGCGAGCCCGTCCTGATGCCGCCCACCGGACACCTGTCCGACGACCAGATTGCGTTCGTTGCCGAGTGGATTCGGAGCGGAGCGCCATGGCCCGAGCAGCCCGAGGCCGCCGCAAGTCCGTCGGATGCGTTCGACCTCGAGGCTCGCAAGGCAGCCCATTGGGCTTGGCATCCAGTCCGGCGAGGCGAGCCACCAGAAGTCAGCGAGGAAGATTGGCCGGCCAGCCCGGTTGACCGCTTCCTCCTGGCCAAGCTGGAGCAGGCGGGACTGCGACCGGCCGAACCAGCCGATCGGCGCACGCTCATTCGCCGGCTCTCGTTCGACCTGACCGGCCTGCCGCCAACACCCGGGCAAATCGAGGCCTTCGTGACCGACGCCTCTCCCGACGCTTACCGCCAGTTGGTTCGGCGCTTGCTGAACTCGGAGCGGTTCGGAGAGCGCTGGGCGCGGCATTGGATGGACTGGGTGCGCTACGCCGACTCGCACGGCAGCGAGGGAGACCCGTCGGTTCCCGAGGCATGGCAGTACCGCGATTACCTCGTTCGCGCGCTGAATGCTGACACGCCATATGACCAACTGGTCAGGGAGCACCTGGCGGGGGACTTGATCGAGCGGCCCCGCATTGGAGTTGATGGAACGGTGAATGAATCGATCCTGGGAACGGCGCACCTGCGCATAGGCGAACTCGGCTACCAGCCGGTGGACCCGTGGGAAGAGCGCGTCAAGTGGACCGATAACCAAATCGACGTGTTCTCCAAGGCCTTCCAGGGCCTGACTGTCGCGTGTGCGCGCTGCCACGACCACAAGTTCGATGCGATCAGCCAGGACGACTACTACGCGCTATTCGGGGTGCTCTACGGTGCCCGACCGACGATGCGCGCAATCGATTCCCCCAAGGCGCTGCAGCGGCACGTGGACGCGATGGGAGCCTTGAAGGCTCAAGTCCGTAAGGGCGTTGCCACGGAGTGGATCACCGTCGGCGAGACACTGGCCGCGCGCCTCCGCGAAGCCACCGATGACGCCGTCGGACGGGCCATCGAAGAAGCCGCCTGCGACGAGTCGAGCCCCCTCAGCCCGTGGCTGGGAATGCGTGATCTGGAAGCTGCGGAATTCCGGGATTCCTGGACAAAGCTGCAAGCGGACTGGGATCGTGAGGTCGCCATCCGCAGGGAATTCAACGAGCGGCACTTCGAGCGGTTCTGGGACTTGGGCGGTGAGGACTACGCACGATGGGTTAGCCACGGGACCGGGGCGAGCGAAGAGCCTTCGCCTCCGGGCGAGTTCGCGATCCTGCACGAAGGAGAGCAAGTGCTCGCGGGCATTTACCCGGGCGGCGCGTACACGCACTTGCTCTCGACCAAGCACCCGGGCGTCCTGCAGTCTCAACGGTTCGAAGTCGACACGGACTACATCAGCGTGAAAGTTCTTGGCGGGAACTTGAGCTTCGCCCGCTTGATGATTGAGAACTATCCGCTGCCGGGCGGCGGGATTTACCACCAGCGATTCAGCCCGCGCCGCGACACGATGCAGTGGTGGGCCTGGGACACGAAGTTCTGGAAGGGCTTCACGGCATACGTCGAATTCGCCACGGTCGATGACGCCACCAACTTCCGCTACGACCCAGTAGACTCGGCCAAGAAAGAGCGTCCTGAACGCCCCAAGGACGGCCGGTCGGCTATCGGCGCGGCCGCCGTCGCGTTCCACAACGACAAGCACGAGCCTAGAGAGACCGTCGAGCCGATTCTGTTCCTCCTCGACGGACCTCCCCCGGAGTCGCCGGCGGATCTTCCCCGGCTCATCGCCAGCACGCTAGTCTCGAGCGTCACGGCATGGCGCGACGGGCGGATCACCGAGAGGCAAGCAGCCTACCTGGACTACTTCGTCCGTCGAGGTTTGCTCCCCACCTCCCTCGACTCGATGGAGAGCGTCAGGCCGCTGGTCGCGGAATACCGTCGGCTAGAGGGCGAAATCGGAGTTCCGCGACGGTTCCCGGGAGTCGTCGAGGAGGGTGCTCCGGACCAGCCGCTTCTCATCCGCGGAGACCCGAAGAAGCCGGGCGATACAGTGCCGAGACGATACCTTACCGCTACGGGAGGCGCCACCTACACCAACCCGGGCACGGTCCGCCTGCGGCTGGCTGAAGAGGTCGCCAGCCCATCCAACCCGTTGACGGCGCGGGTGATGGCCAACAGGATCTGGCAACAGGTCTTCGGACGCGGAATCGTGGCGACGCCGGACAACTTCGGCTTCCTCGGCGAGCGCCCATCGCACCCCGAGTTGCTGGACTACGTTGCGAGCCGGTTCGTCGAAGGCGGATGGTCGATCAAAGGCTTGGTCGAGATGCTGGTCACTACCCGGGCATACCGCATGAGCAGCGTGCCGTCAGCGAAGGCGCTCCAAGACGATCCTACGAACGCGCTGCTGCAGCACATGCCGGTGCGCCGCCTCGAAGCGGAAGCCATCCGCGACTCCCTGCTGGCAATCTCCGGCAAGCTGGACAGATCCATGTTCGGGGCGGAGACCACTTCTCGGGACATGTACGCAGCCAACGAGAGCAAGGAGGATTCGATTTACGGCGATAACCGCCGAGGCGTCTATCAGCAGATTCGGCGGAACCGGAGAGACCCTTTCCTCGAAGTGTTCGACCAACCAACGCCGTCCACAACGCGCGGACGGCGTGACGTGACCAACGTCCCAGCCCAAGCACTGGCGCTGATGAACAGCCCCTTCGTGGTGGGAGCGGCACGCGAGTGGGGACGACGGCTGGCCGACGGCGAAGGTCACACCGTCGAATCCCGGGTGGATTACATGTTCACCAAGGTACTGGGGCGCCCTCCGGCGCCTGCCCACCGGGAAGCCATGCTGCCCTTCGTCACCGGCCTGGCCGAGGAGGAAGACGTCGCCGGCCACGAGGTCCTGGGCAACCCGAAGGTCTGGGAGCGCCTCGCGCACACGCTCTTCAACTTCAAGGAGTTCCTTTATGTCCGGTGAGTCTTTGTCGCGGCTCTTCCCGCGCGCTGGCCAGGTCAGCCGGAGGGACATGCTTCGGATGACGTCAACCGGCTTCGGCATGCTGGCCGCAACGGCGCTGCTGGCGGAAGAGGCCCGCGCTGCGACGACGGAAGCGGCGGGTGGAAGGCCGTTGGCTGCGAAGGCCCCGCACTTCCCGCCGAAAGTGAAGAGCGTCATCTTCTGCTACATGTCCGGCGGAATGTCGCAAGTGGACTCGTTCGACCCCAAGCCCCGGCTCGCAAAAGAAGCCGGAGAACCGATGCCGTTCAAGACGGAACGGACGATGTTCAACAAGGACGGCGACATATTCCCCAGCCCGTGGGAATTCCACAGCCGCGGCGAGAGCGGCATCCCGGTCAGCGATCTCTTCCCCCATATCGGCACCCTGACTGACGATCTCTGCGTGATCCGGTCGATGACTGCGAAGTTCATGGAACACGCTCAGGGGAATTACTACTTCCATTGCGGACTGCCATTCGCGGGATTCCCCAGCATGGGAGCTTGGGTGACCTACGGGCTGGGCAGCGAGAACCAGAATCTGCCCGGATTTGTCGTTGCCGGAGGAGGCGGCATCCCGCACGGCGGCATCAGCATGATGGGCAACGGGTTCCTGCCATCAGTCCACCAGGCCTCGCTGATTCATCCAGGCCGCGCCGAGCCCTTGCGCAACATCGTGCCGTCCGCCTCCGACGCCAGGCAAAGAAGACAGCTCAACCTCGTCCGCCGCATGGACGAAGACTTCCTGGCAAGCGTAGGCGGCAACGAGCCCATCGAGGCGGCAATTGCCAATTACGAGACCGCCTATCGCATGCAGAGTGCGGTGCCGGAACTGGTAGACCTCGCTAGCGAGACCGAAGCCACGCGCAAACTGTACGGCGTGGAATCTCCGAACCCCTCCACGGCGGCCTACGCGAAGCAGTGCCTGCTCGCGCGCCGGCTGGTCGAGCGCGGCGTGCGGTTCGTGGAACTGACCATGGTCAGCACGCCTGGCAAGTCGGATGGCATGGGGAATCCATGGGACCAGCACAACAAGCTCGAACTCGGTCACGGGGCGAACGCCCTGACGGTGGACCAGCCAGTGGCGGCCCTGCTGAAAGACCTCAAGGCACGGGGCCTGCTGGACGAAACGCTGGTGATCTTTTCCGGCGAGTTCGGTCGCACTCCGTTCGCGCAAGGCACGATCGGACGCGATCACAATCCTTTCGGATTCAGCATGTGGCTAGCAGGTGGCGGCGTGAAGAAGGGATTCATCTTCGGTGAGACGGACGAGTACGGCTATCGGGTCGTGGAAAACCAATGCACGGTGCACGACCTGCACGCAACGGTCCTGCACCTGCTGGGTCTCGACCATACAAGCTTGAGCTACCGCTTCGGAGGTCGGGACTATCGCCTCACGGACGTGCACGGGCACGTGATCAACGGCATCCTGGCGTAGGCGGACCAAGCCGTAGCGCTCTTACTGGCGCCGCAGCGCCGCGACTGTCTCGACATGGTATGTCTGGGGGAACAGATCGATGAGCGCCAGGCTCTCGACAACGTAACCGCAGGCAACGAGCCCCTTCAAGTCGCGCGCCAAGGTCGCGGGATCGCAGGAGACCAGGCGGAGCCGGGGAGCGCCGATGCGTCGGAGCTGTTCAACCACGCCATCTCCCAATCCCGCCCGAGGCGGATCGGCCACAATCAAGTCCGGTGCTCCGTTGAATCCTCGCAAGAACTCCAAGACATCCATTTGCACCGCACGCACTCGCACGCCCGCCTGCTCGCCATTGGCCTGGAGGTCCCGTGTCGCCGATGCGCCGGAATCAACTCCCACCACTTTGCGAAAGCGGCGGGCCAGAGGCAGCGTCAGTAGACCTACGCCGCAATAGAGATCCAGTGCAAGCGCACCCTCGGCTTGACCGATTGCGTGTCCGGCAAGGCTTCCAGCGAGGTGCCGGTTGACCTGGAAGAACGACCGCCCGCTCACACGGAAAGAATCACCGTCGGATTCGAAGGTGATCGGCGCTCCGGGATGATCCACCCCGAGGCGTTCGAAGCACCACTGCCAGAATCGCCTGGGCACCGGGCCAGGACGGCGTGGCAGGTTGATCTGGAACTGGGTCTCGTTCGTGACGACTTCGAGCTGCCGCAATGTTCTCGGAAAACTCCGTTGAGCGGCCATCTCGGTGACGGCCCCATGCGCTCGGTTCAGCGCCGGGGAGTTGACGGCGCATTCGTCCGCGGCGATCAGGCGATGCGATCCAGTGGCGAAGAACCCAACTTGCGGCACCCCGTCACTCCAAGCGAGCCGGAACTGCGATCGGTTCCGATATCCCCACGGCTCCGCCGAGACGACGGGAATGTCGCCATCCCACTGCAATCCACCGATTCTGCGCAGGGTTTCGCGCAATATCTCCTGCTTGAACTCGCACTGGCGCTCGTACGGAATGTGCTGATAGTGGCACCCGCCACAGCGCTCAAACACCGCGCAGGGCGGTTCGGCGCGTCCGGGGGATCGCTCCACCCAACCAACCGGCGCGCCTACCGAAACCACCTTGCCCGCCGAAACGTCGACTTCGACCTGCTCGTCCGGCAGGACGAACGGGACGAACACGGTCTGCCCCTCGTGCCGGGCCAGCCCGGTTCCACCGTAGACAAGTTTCTCGATCCGGACAGTCGCGCGCACTAGTCCGATTCTCGCACCCATTCCGCCCTGTGAAGTGCGGCGCTACCTGTTGGTACACTCGAAACTTGGCGGCTCGCCCATGCCCGTGACCGCGTTTTTGTTCCCCGGACAGGGCTCGCAAGCACCTGGTATGGGCCGTCAGCTGGCGGAGAGGTATCCCGCAGCCCGTGCGATCTTCGACCAGGCCGACGAAGCTCTCGGCTTCTCGCTCTCCCAGCTCTGCTTCGAAGGGCCTGCCAAAGCTCTCAAGCTGACGGAAAACACCCAGCCGGCGATCCTGACTACGTCCGTCGCCACTCTTGCCGTGCTGCGCGAGAAAGGGATTCGGCCGGACTATGTCGCCGGACATAGCCTCGGAGAGTACTCCGCCCTGGTAGCGGCCGGCTCCATCCCGTTCCGAGACGCCGTGAGGCTCGTCCGCAAGCGGGGTCGATGCATGCAAGAGGCCGTACCCGAGGGGGTGGGCGCGATGGCAGCACTGCTCGGTATCAGTGCGGAAAGGGTGGAACAGGTCTGCAGATCCGCGGCGCAAGGCCAGGTAGTTTCGCCGGCCAACCTCAACTCGCCGGTGCAGACTGTTATTGCCGGTCACGCCGAAGCCGTTAACCGAGCTGTCAAAGCAGCAACAGCGGCCGGAGCGCGCATGGCAGTGTTGCTCGAAGTGAGCGCACCGTTCCACTGCACCCTGATGGAACCCGCGCGCGACGCGATGGCCGCGGACCTGGACGCGGCGGATTTCAAGGACTTGCAAGTTCCTCTCGTCAACAATTGGGCGGCCAGCGAGATCACCTCCGGCGAGCAGGCACGGGAGGGGCTCAAGCAGCAGATTCCGAACCCGGTGCTCTGGACGCGCACAGTACAGCACCTTGCCTCCCGCAATGTCTCCCGATTCATTGAAGTTGGCCCGGGACGCGTGCTCACCGGCTTGTTGCGCGGTATTGACCGAACGCTCTCCCGGTCCGGGAGCAGCACGCATGATGTCAAGAGCTTGGAGGAGATCACAGCATGAGGGATCGTGTAGCCCTTGTTACCGGCGCCAGCCAGGGGATAGGCAGGGCCTGCGCCAAGGCGTTGGCTTCAAAAGGAGCGCACGTGATCGTAGGCGCGCGCCAGTCCGACAAGCTGGCCGCACTGGTGGAGGAGGTCCGCGCTGACGGAGGGAAAGCCGACGCCGTGCAATTGGACGTGCAGGACCAAGCCTCAATCGACGCCGTCGCGGCCAGCCACGGCAAGACTATCGACATCCTCGTGAACAACGCCGGCATCACCGGCGACGGACTGGTGATGCGGATGCGGGACGACGATTGGCACCGTGTCCTCGACACCAATCTCACTGGGAGCTTCCGCTGCACCCGGGCATTCATGCGAAATATGGTCCGCAAGCGCTGGGGGCGAATTATCAATGTCGCCTCCGTCGTCGCGCTATCCGGAAACCCCGGCCAGGCAAACTATGTGGCTTCCAAGGCTGGCATCGTCGGACTGACCAAGTCGCTCGCATTGGAGCTTGCGGGCCGCAATGTCACTGTCAACGCCGTTGCGCCAGGATTCGTGGATACCGCCATGACCGGCGAACTGGACGAAGAAGCACGATCGAAAATCCTCGCCCAAGTGCCGTTAGGACGCATGGGGCAACTCGATGAAATCGCGGGGGCCGTCTGCTTCCTAGCGAGCGAGAAAGCCGGCTACATCACCGGGCACGTGCTCAACGTGAGCGGCGGACTGTACATGTGATGCAGGCACGGGATTTGACTGTCCTGGAGCAGATCGTCGTCCGCAAGCGGGCGGAACTGGTCTCGGAGCGCGCGCTGGTCAAGCAGGAGGACCTGGAGCGGAAGTCCGTTCCGGTGCGTCGCGGCTTCCGCGCGGCCATCGCATCGAAGAACCCGGCCGTCATCGCGGAAATCAAGAAGGCCTCGCCATCGGCAGGGCTGATCGCGGAGGACTTCGATCCAGCGGCAATCGCCAGGGGCTATCAGGCGGCGGGAGCCGCCGGCCTTTCCGTCTTGACGGACAAGCAGTTCTTCCAGGGCTCTCTCGACCACCTAGTCGAGGCGCGGACCGCCACTTCGCTGCCCGTGCTGCGCAAGGACTTCACGCTGGACCGCTATCACATCCTGCAGGCTTCGTCCCATGCGGCAGACTGCATCCTGCTGATCGTGGCGGTGCTCGAAGACGCGGAGTTGCTCGAGTTGCTCGCTGCAGCCGCGGAATTGCGGCTCGACGCCTTGGTGGAGGTGCACGACGGGGATGAGCTGGATCGAGCGCTGCACGCCGGGGCGGACTTCGTGGGAGTGAACAACCGCAATTTGAAGACGATGGAAGTGTCACTGGACACCTCCCTGGATCTGGCCGCCCGCTTCCCGCCCGGAATCCTGCGCATCAGCGAGAGCGGTATCCGCAAGACGGGCGACCTGGCACGTCTGATGGATGTGGGCTACCAGGGATTCCTGGTCGGGGAAAGCCTCATGCGACAGCCGGACCGGGGCCAGGCGCTGTCCGCCCTGCTTGGACTCCACCAATGAATGGCCTGCTCCGGCAGACAGGGGAAGTCCTCGAAGCAATCAAGTTCCAGCATTCGATTTTTGCCCTGCCGTTCGCGCTGACCGGGGCGCTGCTCGCGTTGCGCGACACCGGGCTTCGATTCGAGGAGATCGCTTGGAAGTTCGGCTGGATCATCGTAGCCATGGTGGCCGCACGGTCGGCGGCGATGGCTTTCAACAGGCTCCTGGACTCCCCGATCGACGCCAGGAACCCACGGACATCCGGTCGGGCGCTGCCGGCGGGTCTACTGTCTAAGCGCTTCGCTGCCTGGTTCGTAGCGCTGGCATGCGCAGCGTTCGTCATGTCGGCGGCGCAGCTCAATCCGCTATGCCTGAAGCTGAGCCCGTTGGCACTTGCGATTGCTCTCGGCTACTCATTCACCAAACGCTTCACGGCTCTGTCGCATCTCGTCCTAGGCGCTGTTCTTGGAATCGCGCCCGTAGCGGCATGGATCGCGATCCGTGGCACGATCGACCCCGTGATCCTGCTACTCGCGGCGGCTGTGACGCTGTGGACCGCCGGGTTCGACATCATCTATTCGTGCCAGGATGTCGGGTTCGACCGTTCGGCCGGACTGCACTCCCTGCCCGCCCGTCTGGGCATCGCGAAGGCCCTGCTGGTTTCCAGGCTGTTCCACGCCGGAATGATCGCCTTGCTCGCGGCGGCCTGGCGTGCCATGGGCCTCGGCCCGCTAGCGATGGCCGGGATCGCGGCGGTTGCAGCCTTGCTGGTCTACGAACAATCGCTTGTGCGCGCGAACGACCTGTCCCGGGTTGACGCTGCTTTTTTCGCGGTCAACGGCTGGGTTAGCGTGCTGTTCTTCGTGTCTTGGGCCGCAGACGTTTGGCTACTTGGCTGGCTTGCATGAGCGCCCGGGCGACCGGCTGACTCGTCGCCAGCCGGAACGCAAGCTCGGGGCTGGCTGAGCGAAAACCGCGATACTAGACGGCATGCGCGCCTTGACCATCGCCTGCCTGCTTGCCATTTCAGCCCTGCCGGTCGCCGCCCAGCCGGAAGGCTGGTCGCGACCGTTCCCCGGCCATCGCGTGATCGGCAACCTCTACGCCGTCGGCACCTACGACTTGGCGGTGTTCCTGATCACTTCCGATGACGGCCACATCCTGATCAACACGGCGCTGGAGGATTCGACCGCGTCAATCCGCGAGAACATGGAATCGCTCGGATTCCGCCTAGAGGACATCAAGATCTTGCTGACAATGCAATCGCATTGGGACCACACAGCGGCACTCGCCGAGATCAAGCAAATCGCCGGAGCCGAAATGTGGGCCACCGCCGGCGACGCCCCCGTGCTGGAGGATGGCGGCTTCAGCGACCCCCACTTCGGGGGGAAGGTGTCGTTCAAGCCTGTCGCTGTGGACAAGATCGTCGCGGACGGCGATGTGATCGAGCTGGGATCGACACGGCTGACTGTGATCGAGACCCCGGGCCACACCGCTGGAAGCTCGAGCTACGCCATGACTGTGCGCGAGGGCGGCCGGGACTTCAGCGTGGTGATTGCGAACATGGGAACGATCAATCGAGGCAAGAAGCTGGTCGTCGACCCAACATATCCCGGCGTCGCTGAAGACTTCGCGAAGACATTCAGGCGGCAGAAGGCGATGGATATCGATGTCTGGGTTGCCGCCCATGGCTCGCAGTACGGATTGCATGACAAGTACCGGCCTGGCCAAGCGTACGATCCTGACACATTCGTTGATCCGCAAGGCTTCCTGGCAGCGGTCGAGCGGCTGGAGTCGCTGTACCAGAGACAACTCGGTGAGGAGCGGCAGTAGGTTGTGATCGGCTTCCGGGAAGACGCCTCCGGGGGGGCCTAGTCCGTCTCGTCGCGAATGCTGCACGCGCCGAGCCCCCACTTGGCGACCGGTCAAATCACCTGATGCAAGAGAATCTGACTTCCTTGCCAGTAGATGGGTATCGAAGTACGGTGTCGACCGGAGAGTATGAAAAGAGCAGATTCTAACGGATGAGAGTGTTGCTCAGGCCCCCTGGATGGGCGGGTGCCGGAGACCCCGGCGGCACCGCACTTCCGTGATGACGGCGTGAGATTCGGGGCTCGGAGCCTGTCGCGAGGCGGGCGGACCGGATCCGGCCAGGCCCACCCGACAGAGGCCTTTGGAAGTCGGATCCATGCGACAATTGAGAACTACTGCTACCCAGCGCGGAAGCTCTAGCACCGCCACGAAGAGAGTGCTCTGGAGGCTAGCCAGCCGATGAGTCAAGCACCAACCATCGATAAGATCCGCATCCAAGGCTTTCGGTCATTGGCGAATGTAGAAGTGCAGTTACCGCGAGTGGCGGTCCTGATCGGTGCAAATGGTTCTGGCAAGTCCAATTTCATTCGGTTCTTCGAGCTAATGCATTCCATGGCGTATCGCCGCCTCAGCGAATTCGTCGCGCGACAGGGTGGCGCTGACGATCAGTTGTTCGGAGGCAGCAAGCGCACTCAAAAGATCCACGCCATAGTGACCGCGATTTCCGGCGGTAAGCCAGTTGAGTATGAGTTCTCACTACATCACGCGAACCCAGACAATCTTGTGGTAACCGAGGAGCTGTTCAGCACGCCCGGCAACGTCATGCCCTTGCGGTTTGACGCTCGACTATCCAAGGCTCCTCATGCGGAAGCAAAAGTCGGACAATTCAAGCATTCGGCGGCAGTTAGTAATAGAGATTCTATGGGTAAGTATTTCGCAAATCTACTACAAAAATCGCACGTATTCCAATTCCACGATACGTCTTCTGGTTCACGAATTAAGCAAAGATTAGATATTGAAGATAACGCTTCACTTCGTCCGGATGGGGGAAATTTATCTTCTATCTTACTACGCCTAGAGCGCGACTACGTGACAAAATTTGACATTATATCTCACCAGATTAGGCGAATTCTCCCTGTATTTGATCGATTTGAAACCGAAGAAAACTACGGACTATCCATGCTACGATGGAAAGCCAAGGGTAGCGATAAGACAATCGGTCCACACTTGACGTCAGATGGATCGCTCCGATTTTTCTCACTTGTGACACTGTTAAATCTTCCTGATGAGATGCTTCCCAGTGTATTGCTAATTGATGAACCGGAGCTTGGACTGCACCCTGCGGCCATGGAGCTAGTTGCCCATATGATTGTGCAATTGGCTAATGAACGACAAGTGATTTTAGCAACGCAGTCCCCATATTTTGTTGATTTCTTTGGTCTTGATCAGACAATTGTACTGGATATCCGAGAAGGATGCACCAATATCCGTACTTTAGATGCAGAACACTACAAGCGATGGTTGAAGGAATATACGCCTAGTGCACTGTGGAATAAGAACCTCATAGGGGGCCGCCCTTAATGCGTTTAGCTATTTTGGTTGAAGGCCGAACTGAAGAAGAATTTGTGAATAATTTACTCAGACACACGCTTCAGCATACTGGGATTTCAGCTGTTCCCATATTACTCAATGGCAACGTAAGTGTCCAGCGAGTTGCGTCAGAGATGGCTAATCTGTTCTGGGATTTCGACTGTGTGACTTCGCTAATCGATTTTTACGGGTTCAAGGACAAAGGAAACGAATCTCCTGATACACTTCAGACCAAGATTGACAAGAATACTGGTGAAGTTATTCGCCGCAAATATGATGAATCAAAAGTATTCTCGTATGTTCAGAAATATGAATTTGAGGGATTGTTGTTTTCGGCTGTCGATGCTTTTGATCGGCTATACGGCGACTCGGCGCAATATTCACAGAAGCTGGGGATTATTCGCTCAAAGTTCCAGAGTCCGGAGGAAATCAATGACAACCCTTCCACCGCGCCCAGCAAGTGCTTGGCCAAGGTCATATCTAGCTACAGCAAGGTAGTCGATGGCCCGCTCATTGCAATCGAGACAGGCTTATCTACGATACGAGCCGAGTGCCCTCGGTTCGGCAGCTGGGTTACGCGCTTGGAATTGCTGGGGTGCCAAGACTGAATGGCCGACCAGAGAGGGTTCACAGCACGGCAGGCGCAATCGAGCAACAAGCTCAGCTCTCCTCAAGTCGTCGTTCTTCTTCGGACGCCTGAGCTGAGGTGGCGTCCTTTTGTTCATCCAATTGCATCTTCGCGCTCGGCCCTGCTGGACTGGTTGTTCTGACATGCTCGTGCGGATAGCGACGGTCCTAGCCACACTTGTCGGCCCAGTTCGTGCCCACGAGCCCTCCTGGCCAAGTCCGACCCTCAACTCTGCTAAGTGCAAAGTCCCCACTCGGCGACAGATCAAACCAACCGATGTAAGGAAGTCTGCCTAGCGACGATCAGAATCAGCTTGCGGACGCCTCGGGGTGACGCGTCGATGCCGAGCGCGTCGTAGATCGCTCGCTGACTGCCTGGAGGCACGGGTCGCCTTGCACACGGCCACGACCTTGCCGCCTTTCTCATTGGCTTTCACTTCGATGCTGCAGTGCGTAGGGTCGGCGAGTACGCACCAGACCGGTTCAAAGCATGTCCCAGTCGGTGAGTGCGGATGCGCAAATCGGGGAAAACACCTCACTGACACGGAACCGGCAAAACACTAATGGAACCGTCGAAGGAGGAGGTGTATTGCGATATGTGGAGCCATGGTAATGACCCTGCAGTGAAGGCAATCGCGCATTTGCGCATGGTATCTTGAATTCCGGGGGAGCCTTTGGTTCCACATATTATCGATCCGAAACTGGCCCCGATCGCCGACAAAGTGATGGCGGGGCGCAGGCTGTCTTTCGATGACGGCATCGCCCTGTACCGCACGAGCGACCTGCTGGCGCTGGGCTACCTCGCCAACGCGGTGCGCGAGCGCCTGAATGGCAACAAGACCTATTTCAACGTCAACCGCCATCTGAATCCCACCGACGTCTGCGTGGCGGCCTGCAAGCTCTGCGCGTTCGGCAAGCAGAAGCGCAACCCGTCGGCGTACACGATGTCGCTGGAGCAGGTCTGGCACACCGCGGGAGTGGGCTATACCGAGGAGGTCTCTGAATTCCACGTCGTCGGCGGGCTCCACCCGGAACTCGGAATCGACTGGTTCGTCCAGATGTTTCGCGGGCTGAAAGAGCGTTTCCCCAGGGTCCACCTCAAGGCGCTGACAATGGTCGAGATCGGCTATCTGGCCCGCCGCGAGAAGCTGTCGATCCACGAGACGCTCGAACGCCTCCGCGACGCCGGCGTGGACTCGCTGCCCGGTGGCGGCGCGGAAATCTTCTCCGAACGGGTCCGGCGCATCATCTGCGATCACAAGATTGACGGGAACGAGTGGATCGAGACAGCCCGCACGGCTCACAATCTCGGCATGAAGTCCAACGCCACGATGCTGTACGGGCACATCGAGACCGACGAGGACCGCATCGACCACCTCCTGCGTCTACGCGCGCTACAGGACGACACGGGAGGCTTCCAGACCTACATTCCCCTGGCGTTTCACCCCGAGAGCACGCCCATGAGCCACTTGTCCATGACCTCGGGTTTCCAGGACGTCAAGGCAGTCGCCGTAGCCCGGCTGATGCTCGACAACTTTCCCCACATCAAGGCCTACTGGATCATGATGACCCCGAAGATCGCCCAGGTCGCCCAGCGGTTCGGGGCGGATGACCTGGACGGGACAGTGGTGGAAGAGAAGATCTACCACGACGCGGGTGCCAAGACGCCCCAGGCGCTCCGACGGGACCAACTGATGCGGCTGATCCGCAACGCCGGACGCGAGCCAGTGGAACGCGACACCCTCTATCGCGAAGTATCGCGCGACGAGGCCTTGATGACGCTCGCTGTGTGATCTGCTAGCGCTCCCGCGGCTACGGTCCTAGCAACTTCAGGATCTGGGTCAGCTTCACCCGGATTTCCTGAAGAGCCTCGCGCGACGCGGGCCGGGCGCTCGCTGTCGGGCCGGGGTCGCTTTGGTCCGTCAAGGCTTGATCGGGGAGCTCTCGCTTCGAACGGAGCGCTCGGCGGGCACCCGCAATGGTGTACTTCTCGTCGTAGAGCAGCCGCTTGATGGCGATGACCGTCTCAACATCCTTGCGCCGGTACTGACGCTGGCCGCTGGGAGTCTTCCGCGGTGCCAGGGACGGGAACTCGCTCTCCCAGAATCGCAGCACATGGGATTCCACACCCACGAGTTCGCTGACGTCTCCGATGCGGAAGAACATGCGGTCCGGAATCACCGGACCCTGCCGGCCGTCGCTGCGTTCCTCGGCCATGCGCGAACCATCATCCTACCGCAATATCGGGGGTCCGAAGCTGTCCCGCTTACGTCCCAGCCTGCCGCCAGAGGAGCTGATCGTCTTGTACACTCCCCTTGGAACAGCCGTGAAGACAGTGGTCCTATTCACGCTCGCGCTCGCGACCGTTTCTTCGGCAGGCGCCACGAGCCGCCCGAACATCCTCGTCATCCTCGCCGACGATCTCAATGACTGGGTCGGGGCCCTAGGCACGCAGCCAATCTCCCGCACCCCGCGAATTGACCAGCTGGCTCGTGAAGGGGCGCTTTTTCGAGAAGCGTACGCGGTCTCTCCCAAGTGCAATCCCTCCCGCACTGCGCTCATGCTCGGGCTGCGGCCCTCGACAACCGGAATCTATGACAACGGTCACTGGTGGCGGCCGCACCTGCCCGATGCCGTCCCCCTGACGGAGGCTTTCCGCATTGCCGGCTATACGGTCGCGGGTGCCGGCAAGGTATTCCATCACACTGCCGGATTCAACCCGCCCGACCACTGGGACGAGTACTTCCCGCTTCAGTTTGACGATCCATGGGACCGCCGAGGAAGCGCCTACCCGGGAATCGATCCGCGAGCCGCTCCACCAGGGCATCCGCTGGCAGGCGTCGAGCCATTCCGCCACGAGCTGGACTGGGGGGCGCTCTCGATCGCGGAGAAGGAATACGGGGACGCGCTCTCCGCTGCGTGGGCAAGGCGGTTCCTGCGCCGTGAGCATTCCCGTCCTTTCTTGTTGGTCGTGGGGCTCTTCCATCCCCATCTGCCGTGGTACGCCCCGGTTCGCTACTTCGAGCGGTTCCCAGCCCGCAAGGCCGTCCTGCCGGAGGTGCTTGCGGACGACCTGGACGATGTCCCGGACGAAGGCCGCCGCTTGGCGGAGGAAGGGTCCGAGGTCTTCCGGCAACTTCGCGAAACTGCGAAGTGGGCCGAGGCCGTGGCGGCGTACGCAGCCAATATCGCGTTCGCCGACTCGCTCGTGGGGCGCTTGGTTGATTCGCTCGACGCCAGCGCCTATGCGGATAACACCGTCGTCCTGTTCGCTTCCGACCACGGCTTCCACCTCGGCGAGAAGAGCCATTGGTACAAGTCAACGCTCTGGGAGCGCGCGACGCACGTGCCGCTGATCGTGCGTGGTCCCGACATTGAAGCCGGCACGGTGTGCGACCGTCCGGTCAGCCTGCTCGATGTGTATCCGACGCTACTCGACCTCGCCGGGCTGCCGCAGCGCCCGGCCCTGGAAGGCACTAGCTTGCGCGGACTGCTAGAGGACCCGGAATCGGAACCGGACCGCCACGCCGGAATCACCTACCTCGAGGGCAACCACGCAGTGCGCCGCGGGAAATGGCTGTACATCCGCTACCATGACGGCGCCGAAGAACTCTACGACCGGCAGTCCGACCCGGGCGAGCACACGAACCTTGCCTCCGCAAACCGACTGCAATCAGTCAAGCGAGCCCTGCGGCAACTGCTGCCGAGCCGCAACGCACCTCCGGCTCCCCCGAAGTCAGCGTATCGCTTCGATCCGGTTGCCTACTCTTGGACCCGGCTGCAGTGAAAGAGGCCGGCCCGGCAAGCGATCCGGGATCCCGCACCGGCAGTTCTACTTATAATGAAACTTCCGCCCTTCGGAGGCTGATGGCTGCCCATCCCCAAATTCGCTCGACAACCGTGCTGTGCGTCCGCCGCAATGGAAAGGTCACGATGGCCGGCGACGGCCAAGTCACGATGGGCTCCGAGGTCATGAAATCCACGGCGAAAAAGATTCGCCTCCTGCATGACGGGAAGGTGCTGGCGGGCTTTGCCGGCTCCACCGCGGACGCAATCGCGCTGTTCACGCGCTTCGAGGAAAAGCTGCAAGCCTACAGCGGCAATCTCAGCCGAGCGGCCGTCGAACTGTCCAAGGACTGGCGCATGGACAAGACGATCCGGCACCTGGAGGCCCTGCTGCTGGTCGCCGACACCAAGGCGACCCTGCTCCTGAGCGGCACGGGAGATGTCATCGAGCCGGACGACAATGTCGCCGCGGTGGGATCGGGTGGATCCTACGCCGTTGCAGCGGCATGCGCCTTGCTGCAGCACACGGAACTAGGCTCGCGGGAAGTGGCCGAGGCAGCCATGAAGATCGCCGCAGACATCTGCATCTACACGAACTCGAACATCGCATTCGAAGAACTGGGCTGACTCAATGGTGATCTACCTGCCGGGCAACTCCAACTCCGATTCCCCTGCCCTCGACGAGCTCACACCACGCGAAATCGTGGAACAGCTCGACAAGCATGTAGTGGGACAGTCCGAAGCAAAGCGGGCTGTTGCCGTGGCGCTGCGCAACCGTGTCCGCCGCCAGCGGCTTGATCCGGAGATGGCCGAGGAGGTCATGCCCAAGAACATTCTGATGATGGGCCCGACCGGCGTCGGCAAGACTGAGGTGGCCCGCCGCCTGGCGAAACTGTCCGACTCGCCCTTCGTCAAGATCGAGGCTACCAAGTTCACCGAAGTCGGCTATGTCGGGCGAGACGTCGACTCGATGATCCGGGATCTCGTCGAGATGTCGATCGACATGCTTCGGGAAGAGAAGATCGAGATGGTCGCGGACCGAGCCGAGGAGAACGCCGAAGAGCGGCTTCTCCAGATCCTGATGCCTCCCCAGGACAGCGGTGCGGAAGGAGTGGAGGACACCACGGCCAAGACTCGCGAAAAGCTGCGCAAGCAGCTGCGCGACGGCAAGCTCGATGACCGCATGGTTGAAATCGAGACGCAAAACCGCGGTAACCCGATCGAGATCATCACGAATCAAGGCGTTGAAGAGATGGACATCAACATCAAGGAGATGTTGCCCGGGATCTTCGGCGGCCAGAAGCAACGGCGCAAGATGACGGTATTGGAAGCCATGGACACCTTGACGCAGGAAGAGGAGCACAAGCTCATCGACATGGACCAGATCACTCGCATGGCGGTGGACCGGGCCGAGCAATCGGGAATCGTGTTCCTCGACGAGATGGACAAGATCTCGGGCCGGGAGGTCGGCCGCGGGCCCGAGGTGAGCCGCGAAGGCGTGCAACGAGACCTGCTGCCTATTGTGGAGGGCACCACTGTCAACACCCGCCACGGGATGATCCGCACCGATCACATCCTCTTCATTGCCGCCGGCGCGTTCCATGTGTCGAAGCCAAGCGACATGATCCCGGAAATGCAAGGCAGGTTCCCGATCCGCGTCGAGCTCAAGCCCCTGACCGCGGACGATTTCATCCGGATCCTGACAGAGCCGAAGAACGCGCTGACGAAGCAGTATGTCGCCCTGCTCGAAACCGAAGGCGTGCGAATGGAGTTCACGACGGACGCGGTGGAGGAAATCGCCAGGACGGCAATGCTAGTCAACGAGCAAACAGAGGACATTGGAGCTCGCCGGCTGCATACGGTCATGGAGAAGCTGCTCGAAAAGATCTCCTTCGAAGCGCCGGACATGAATGAGAAGGCCCTCAAGATCGACGCCGACTACGTGCGGGAACAGCTCGCGGCGATCGTCAAGGATCAGGATCTCAGCCGCTACATCCTCTAAGGCATGCCCGACAGGGAGAGACATACGCGACGGTTCCATCGCAGCGTTGCTCTCGCCGGGCTAGCGGCGATTCACTGTGCCTGCGGATCGGTCGGCGCCCCGCGGCCGCCGCTCGTAAACCTACCGAGCCCGGTCCGTGACCTGGCGGCGCGCCAGGTTGGCGACGGAATCGATCTCACCTGGACCCGACCCGTCAGGACGACCGAAGGCGAAATTGCGCGGGACATCGGCGGTTTCACGCTATGGGCTGTGGACGTGCCGAGCCTACCCGCGGAACTAGCTGTCGATACGATCGACGATCACCGTCGGCAGGTCGCCACGCTGGAGGCGCCGGATCTCGCGAATGCCGAGCCAGGTGGCCGTCTGGAACTGCGCTCTCCGCTGAGCGCCTGGCAACTGGGCCAGACGGCGATTCTGGTCGTGACGGCCTGGAACGCGGCCGGTCGTGACGGCGGGTATTCGAACCAGGTCGCGATCCAGCCATTGCAACCGCCGGGCGCTCCCGGTCTGCGAGAACCCGCCGTGACCGCGCAAGGAGTGGCTCTAACCTGGCTTCCGGCCGACCTTGCCGACGAGTACGCGATCGAGCGCTCTGACTCGGAAGGAGGCGCGTTCGCGACGCTCGGGCGGCTTGCGACCGAGTCGTTCCTCGACCGCGCGGTGGCGTGGGGCCGTTCCCATCGATACCGGCTGCGGCCATACAGGATGTCGGATGCCGGATGGATCGAAGGACCGCTGTCGGAAACGCTTGCCGTGACTCCCATCGATACCTTCCCCCCGGCACCGCCACAGGGCTTGCGAGCCGTGCGCACACCGACTTCGGTAGAGCTGTCATGGCTGCCCGCCGGGGAAGAGGATGTCGCCGGATACCGCGTTCTCCGGGGCGGAGCCGCCCTCGGGCCACTGGTCACGGGAACGTCGTACAGTGACGGCACGGCGACCGCGGGGACCCCGTACGAATACGAAGTGACAGCCGTTGACGCAGACGGCAACGAGAGCTCGGCGGGAGAAGGGGTTGCGGTTCCACCGCACCGTCCCTGACTTCGCGAGTTCCGTCCTCGCGAAGCAACGAGCGCGGTGTGCAGCACCGGGCCAACGGAAACCTCAGTCCGGTGCGTCGGAGTTGCGTTCTGCACCCTGCAAGTAGGGATTGAACGTGTAGCGCAAGGAAACGGAGCCCGGAAGAGTCAGATTACGGGTCACGGCGTACGCAGGATCCAGCGCCCACTGGCCGGTCGCAAGCACCTTCTCGTCTCGAGTCTCGTTGTCGTGCCACCCCCAGAACGGCTTGGCCATGTTCGCTCCGTGCAACCGCCCAAGGAACGCACCGGCGATGGAAGGGTACCTAGCAGCCGGACGGCCGCCGTAAGGACGGTAGCGGAAGTAGGCGCTGAACGTGCCCTGCTCCCGGCCCTGCCCCTCGTGCGCTGGGAGCCACCATTGGTCGTAAATTGCCAGCAGGTTGTAGCCGACCAGCCGGTCCGCAGGATGCCGGGGCCGTTCCGCAACGCCCTTGTAGACGTAGGTCACGCCTGTCCCCGCCCGGAACCGATCGTCTTGGAACAGGTACCCGGAATGGCTGCCCGGTCCATAAACGCCGTGGCCGCCTGACTGCACAAACACCACCGGATGCGAACTGTCGAAGAACTCCATCTCGCCGTCCAGGTCGTGAAAGTTCGGCGTGACCTCGGGGGAAGCGCGGTACGAATAGACCTTGTTGTGAGCAATGGTCTCCATGGCGACGGGCCGCCCCATGCTGGTTCCGTCCCGGCTCACCGTCAGGATCAGGCCCTCGTTGTCGTTCTCGTGGCAGGCCCCGACAACGCATTTGTCGGAGTAGTCCCGGGGATGGAAGAAGTTATAGATCAGAAACCAGTGGGTGTCGGTTTCGATCACGGCGTAGTAGACATAAGCCTGGGAACTGCCCTGCGGAGCGTTGACCCAGTTGTTGTCACCGCGCCAGTCGCCGTCCATGTCGAATCGCGTGATGTAGTCGGACTTGGGCTGGTACCAGGTCGCCTGGGCAATGAACGGAGCATAGTGCTCGGCCAAGGGTCGGTACGGATCCATGGAACGAGGTTCGGGACCAAACGTGACCCGTTCTTCCTTCGCAAGCTGGGGAGCGTCCGAGTCGACCCGAATGTTCAGCGAGGCGGTCACTCCTTCGAGGGTTGCAGACAGAACCGCCACGCCTTCCCTGCCTGACGCAGTAAAGAGAACGGCGTCCTGCAGGCGCAACTGACGGTCGGCCATGGTAAAGAGCGGTGCCTCGAAACCGCTCTGGGGGCGCTCGCGAATCGGGCTGCTGGGGGGCCCCTGAAATCGAAACGGCTTGGACAGCCAGCCCAGGGAGGCATCTCGCAGGTGCAGCGCGGCTGGCCCGCGCCGGAGGCTCATCCTGGCCGGGCTGTCGGGTTGATCCGTGGCGAGCCCGTACGCGACGATTCGGACGACGATGCTCTCGTACGGGCGAACGCGAGCGTCCATCGGATCGGTGACAAGGTCAATCTCGCGCACTTGGTCCGGGGTCTGTGCATGCAAGCCCACGAAGGGCATTGCAACCCCCAGCACAAGCGCCGCGACGCGACAGAGCAGCCCGAACTTGCCCGCAGTGGACGGAAGGTCGGTCGTGCTCGGGAGCGTCGGGACCAACGTCATCGCCTTCAGCTTGGCACAAGGGCAAAGCTCGCGCGACGGCCGGCATGCCGTGAATCGCTGAGGCCTCCGGCAAGGCAGTCTCCCGTTGCGGGCGGCACCGTGAGCAAGGACGGGAGCTCGTCCCTGAGCCATTCGAACCGCCTGGAGGGCTTTCGCCTCGCGCCAGGACATGAGTCGTTCCGGTAGGCTGTAGCTGACATGCGGACCTATCAAGTCGCCTTCGTTGCATTCACTTTCCTGTTGCTAGCAGCCCCCTGGAGAGCGGCGTCGCAGACAGCCGATCCGCTGGCCGAGACGTTCTCGCGCGAATTGCGGCCGGCCGTGGAGTCCCTGATTGCGGAGTTTCGAGGCTTGCGAAAATACAAGGCGGCCGATTTTCCACTCCCGCAGGAGCGCTACGAACGATTCCAGCAAGAGGTTGTGACCGGGCTCGCTCAAGCGCTGCACCTGGAGGATTGGGTCGTGCGATCGCCCGACGGCAAGCGCAGTCCAATTCGTCACCTCTTCCGAGATCGGATTGTTCAACGGCTCAGCAGCGGAGGCGTCGAAATGGAAGCCCGCGTGATCGATCTGCTGCCAACAGGCGATCAGGTCCCCATCGTGCTTTGCTTCCCATCCGGGAATGGACCGCACCCCGCTGTCGCGGCCTTTCCGGGCCACGGCGAACACCCCTTGCACGACCTTGTTTTTGGAGAAGACAGCTACCAGAGGGCCATCTGCGCCCAGCTCGCTCGGGCCGGCTTCGTCTCCGTAGCCGTCGAAAAGGTCGATAGCGGGTACATGTCACGGGACGGGTCGACAGGTGTCGACGAGAAAGAGATCACTGGCTTCCGATTGGCGATGGGATCTCCCGTGCGAGCGGTCCAGCTCATGGCAACGCTTGCCGCAGTCGAGATCCTTGGAGCGAACCCTCACGTGGACGAGGGCCGGATCGGTGCCACAGGCGTATCGCTCGGCGGATGGCTGGCGATTCAAACCGCCCTGTTGAACGACCGTATCCGCGCAGTCGCGGAGTACGGTACGAAGACCGTGTACCTGACCGACGAATCCACGACCGACGAGTTTACCGGCATCGGTGATCTCTGCCACGTGATACCGGAAACGTTTCGGCTGGGCGACCGCAACCTGCTCTTGATACCGTTCGCGCCGCGGCCGCTCCTTTCTGGCCACGGGGGCCCGAAGGACAAGAACTCGCACAGTCAATACGAGCGGTACTACAAGACCATCTACGAGGCTCAGTACCGAGCGCTCGGCAAGCCGGAGGCCTTTCGGTATCACATCCACGATGACGGCCACGCGACGCATGCGCCAACGGTAGTCGAATTCTTCAAGGAGATCCTCTAGGGCGAGCAAGACATCGCAGCCCGGCCTCAATCTGCTTTCCGCGCTGGAAACCAGAATCGCCGTCCCATCGAGCCTTGGGACCTTCAAGTGCCAGCACAGGGCGAATGTCACCCTCCCAGCGCTGCTACAGGGTACGATGCGTTGTCAAGGACGCAAATCATCAATGCCCGCAAATCGCTCCTGGCAAATCAGCCGCAACCTGTCCATTGTCGGAATCAGCGCCCTGCTAACCGTTTCCGTCCAGGCTCAGCCAACCGACATCTCGACTGCTGACCGACACGCCGACTGGCCGTCGGCAGCGGTCGCCCCGAACGGCGATCTTTGGGTTGCCTGGACAGAATACGACGGCCGTGGATCTGACGAGATCATGACCCGGAGGATGTCAGGCGGGAACTGGCAGGAGCCGATGGTCGCGAGCCCCCGAGTCGGCGACTTTCTCAAAACGGCGCTCGTGATTCAGCCCGACGGACGGGTTTGGGTCGCATGGAGCGCGCAGGTCAGCGGCAACCTGGACATCTACGCCCGCAGTTGGCACGAGGGCCGCTGGGATCCGGTCGTGCGTTTGACGACAGATCCGCAACCAGACCTGCATCACCGGCTGCTTGCCGACTCGACTGGCAGCCTTCACCTGGTTTGGCAATCGTTCAGGACAGGCGACGCCAACATCTACCTCAAGAGCTACGACGGGAACCGCTGGTCGGCTGCCACTGCGGTCACGACGCACGAGGCAAACGACTGGGAACCCGCCGCTGCCTTGGACGAGCAGGGCCGGCTGTTCATCGTGTACGACACTTACCGCCACGGAGACTACGACGTCTACCTGCGCGTGCTCGAGGACGGGGAACTCTCGCCGGAACACCCGATCGCCGACTCCCCGAACTTCGAGGCGCGCGCGACCGTGGCGGTCGATGGCGAGGGCCGGGCGTGGATCGCCTGGGACGACCAGGGTCCGGACTGGGGTCTCGACACGCCCTATTGGAATCGCGAGAGCAAGCAAGGCGACTGGGGAACTCCCGCGCCATGGAGCGTGGAAGGGTCCGTCGGGCGACTGGTCAGCCTGCGGTACTCCCAGAAGATCGGCGTGGCGGTCTTCTCCGGCGGGCAGCGCTGGAAACCGAAGGGCTCTCTCGAGACCGCGATGGCGGACGAGTTCGCGCTGTCATACGAGATACCCCAGATGACAATCGACCCGAACGGCACCCCCCGCCTCTTCCTCCGCCGCTGGGTCCCGCGCAACGACGGTGGAGGGATGAAGGAGCGTCCGGCTGCGTGGAACATTCACTCGATGACGTACTCGGGCGAGCGGTGGTCAGCGCCTGAACGACTGGACCGAAGCGCCGGAAGCAACGACCAGCGACTTGCGACCGCGGTTGCGCCAGATGGTGCGGCATGGATCGCGTACCCCTCAGACGATCGGTGGGAGCCGGGCGGGGCCGTGCTTCCGCACAACCAGCGGCCGGTCGGGAAAATCCGCGTATCGCGGTTCAATGCGGCCGAACCCGCACGAGCCGAACTCGACCGGGTCGCCCCGGCGCGAGCCGCTCGGGCGTACAAGAAGACGGCCTGGACCGATCGGCGGCAGTCAATCGCTGCCGGCGAGAAGCGCTACCAGCTCTATTGGGGCGACCTACACCGCCACACCGAGATCAGCGGGGACGGCGGCTACGATGGCACGTTATGGGATATGTACCGCTACGCCTTCGACGCGGCGGAACTCGACTTCATCGCTTCGACGGATCACTTCTACGGAGCGGATGGCAGCATGGGCCGTCCTGAGTACCGCGGCTACGACTGGTGGCGCACCCAGAAACTCGCCGATGTCTTTAACGTACGGGGGGAATTCTCCCCGCTTTTCGGATACGAGCGGACCATTCGATGGCCTTACGGGCATCGCAACATCATCAACCTCGAGCGCGGCGCGCCAGCGTTTAACAAGACAATCGAGGGCCGCATGGAGAACCCGGACTTCCCGCGACAACCCGACGAGTTGCGGCTATGGGAGCACCTGCGCGGCCAGGACGCGATCAGTATCCCGCACACAATAGCCGCGGGCGGCGGCACGAACTTCGCGTTCAACGATCCTGCCATGGAGCCGTTGCTGGAGATCTACCAGGGATGTCGGATGAGCTACGAGGCGGACGGAGCTCCGAGAGTCAATTCGGGAGAGCGGTTCGCCGAGGGATTCGCACAGAGCGCGCTCGCCAAGGGGTACAAGATCGGATTCATCGCTTCCTCCGACCACCGCTCGACTCATATCTCCTACGCGGCGGTCTACGCCGAGGAACCAACGCGCGAAGGGATCTTCCGTGCGCTCCAGCAGCGCCACGCATACGCCGCGACCGACAACATCGTGCTCGACGTGCGAATCGGAGACGCCATCATGGGCGATTCGACGCGGACTCGTCACAAGCCCCAAGTCCAAGTTGCCGTGCGCGGCACCGGCCCGATTCATGAAATCCAGATCATCAAAGACAACACCTACGTGTACTCCGCCCGGCCCGGGACCCGGGAGGTGTCATTCGCGTTCCACGATGCCGACGCGAGGCCCGGGGAGAGCTACTACTACATCCGAGTGCAGCAAGAAGACGGGCAACTGGCCTGGGCTTCGCCGATCTGGGTCGAGTACCGCCCCGAATAGACGCTCCTCCCGCCGGCTTGCCACCTGGTCGTGAAGCGCTTGATGGCGTGGGGCTGCTCGCGCCGGTCCCGTGCGGCCCTGGCGGACGCGACTCGCCTATAGTGGGAGCGGAGGGACTGGCGCAGGCACCGGTCCCGCACATGCAGGCACAACGGCACTTGAGCCAACTGTGAGAATTTTCTCGCGCACCACCATGAACAGAACCATCGGTCCCGGCAAGGCGCTGGCTCTGTGCTGCTGCGCGCTAGCCCTGGGCGCGTGCGCCACGCGGCTCGGCCCTCGCACGATCCCCGCGGCCCGGTTCGACTACAACCAACGCATCGCACGGTCACAGAACGACCAGTTGCTGCTGAACCTCGTCCGGCTGCGGTACAGGGACACTCCGGTGTTTCTCGATGTCGGAACAGTCATCGCGCAGTACACGCTGGACGTTCGGGCTGGCGTGCTGCCACGAATCCATGTGGACGGGAACTCCGGCACCGAGATCGGAGTCGACCTCGGGGCGCGCTACAGCGAGCAGCCCACGATCACCTACGAACCGATCTCCGGGGCGGAATTCACGCAGCGGTTACTCACGCCCATATCGCCCCACACGATCATCCTGCTTTCACAGTCCGGGTGGAGCGTCGAGCGCCTGCTGATGTGCTGCGTCGACAGCATCAACGATATCGCGAACGCCCCGGTCGCAAGCGGACCGACGCCATCCAGAATCCCGGACAACTCTCAATTCAGGGAAGCGGCCCGGCTACTGCGCGAACTGCAGATTTCAGGCGCGCTGTATTTCCTCGCCGCCAGGGACCAGCAAACTGGAGAAACCTTCCTGAGAATAGACAGGCCCAGGGAGGACAGCCCCCTGACCGACACGTTGCGGGCCCTGCGCGATCTCTTGCAGCTGGATCCCGAAGTCGAGACATTCCGGTTGACAGGACGGGGGGCGGAACGGGGGGCAGACGAAATCGTTCTGACCGGCCGGTCGCTGCTAGGGGCTTTGTTCTTCCTCTCGCACGGCGTGGACGCACCGGCGCCGCACAAGTCGAGGGGCCTGGTCACGGTCGCGACGGGACGCGACAACCAGGAATTCGACTGGAACAGCGTGTCCGGCAACCTGCTGCGAGTCTCTTCCCGGGATTCCGAGCCGCCCGGCGCGTTCGTGCGCATTCGGTACCGCAACCATTGGTTCTACATCGACGACGCGGACCTGAATTCAAAGGCGACCTTCAACCTGCTGACCTATCTGCTGTCGCTGCAGTCCGCAGGCCGCGAGGGCATCAACGCGATGCTGACGGTGCCCGTCGGCCAGTAACGTCCTGGCATCGGATTGCCGTTGGGTACTGCCCGAGTTGCATCCGGCAGTCCTCCCCCCACAGCTGCTGCCCCCGGTTCGATGACACCGCGGCCGAGTAGTGCTTGCAATGTCACATGCCCAGGCCGTACGGTCCACCGACGCTGTCACGCAGTTGATCGCACCGTGCACGGAGCGCGTCAAGGGCGGCGGTGTGCCCTGGATCGCCAACGAGGTTCGTCACCTCGTTCGGATCCGCTTTCAAGTCGAAGAGTTGCTCGTACATCGGATTCTGCTCGAAGTACCGCACGTACTTGAATCTCTCTGTGCGCACGCCTTCGCTCTTCGGTATCGTCTCGCGCTCGTAGAGGTGCTCGTAGAAGAAGTCTTCGCGCCAATCGACGGTCTCTCCCCGGAGCAAGGGCGCCAGGCTGCGGCCGCGCATTTGGCTGGGAACCTCCACTCCGGCCAAATCCAGCATCGTGACCGGGCAGTCGAAACTGAGCGCCATCTCGTCGATGGTTCGTCCATGTCGGGAGCTGTCCAGTCGCGGGTCGGCGATGATCAGCGGCTTGCGGATCGAGCCCTCGTACATCAGCCAGATGCCGGTCAATCCGTGCTCGCCGATCATGATGCCGTTGTCACCGGTGAAGATCACGACCGTGTTGTCGTCCATCCCCTGCCGCTCCAACTCGGCGACGATGCGACCGACCTGGCGGTCCACGCCCGTGATCAGCCGGTACATGCCCTTCATCATCCGCTGGTACTTCTCCGGCGAGTCGAAGCGGCGGAACCAGCGTTGCCGGCTCATCGAGACCTGGATGAACCCTGGCAGTTGGTGGAAGAAGCGATCTTCGGGAATCGGCGGGGGCGGAATGACCGCGTCCTCGTACAGGTCTTCGTAGCTTCTATCGAAGATGTATTGCTCGATGTTGTCGTCCTCCGGATGCGGTGCGCTGAAGCTGACCGAGAGGCAGAACGGCTGATGCTCGGAACTCGTCCGGATGAATTCGAGGGCATCGTCACCGTTGATCGTCGTGATGTGCTTGACTGTCCCGTCGTCGGCCTCGCGGTAGTATGGACGGCTCGTGGAACTGGCGATCCGGCGTCGGTAGAAGTCGAACATGTGCTGCGGAGCGCGCGGGTCGACTTCTACGCCAAGCTTGCCGACGAATCCCGTGCGGTATCCGGCCTGCTTCAGTAAGGCGGGGTAGCTCCGGCCCAAATGCTGGAGGCTCATCGGCGGCATGGTGAAGGTGTAGCGGTGCTCCCTGCGGAACTCCCCGGTGAGGATGCTGGCTCGAGTCGCCGCGCAAATGGACGTCGTGCAGAAAGCATTCGAGAATATCGCTCCGCGCTCGGCGAGCGCGTCGATGTGGGGCGTCTGAATGATGTCGTTTCCCATGCAGCCGAGCAGGTCCCACCGGTGGTTATCGGTCATCAGCAAGACGATGTTCGGAGGACGTGTATCCACTTGGCCACGCGCGTGGGCAGCCACGGCCAAGCTCCCTCCCGCACCTCCGAGGAATCGACGACGGCTGATCGGCTGCGGTGCCATGGGCACTATTGTGCAGTGTCCAAGGCGCGCAGCGCTTTATCCGGAACTCGCTATCGCCCCAAATGCGATGCAACTCGCTCGTCGACACGAGCCGGAGCGGTCGCAAACGCGATCGCGTTGCCGCGCAAAGAGCGGATCCAGTCGAGAGTCAGGCAGGGACTGAGGTCGTCCCGTCTCGTCCCAGGTTGGATCCCCGGGCGGCCCGCGGGCCGGGATGCCGGACCTTGGACCGGCCTGCCTAGTCGCCTTCCACCGGGCTGGGTTCGCCGACGAATCCCTTGCGCCGATGGGCCCAGCGGTCCGCAAGCTCCTCGAGCGTCGCATAGACGACCGGGATAAACACCAACGTGATCATCGTCGAGGTCAGCAAGCCACCAATGACCACCCGGGCCATGGGCGTTTGCAGCTCCGAGCCCTCGCCCAGGCCCAGCGCCATTGGCGTCAAGCCCAGAATCGTCGTGACGGTCGTCATCAGGATCGGGCGGAGACGGCGGCGGCCAGCGGTGACCACGGATTCGATGATGCCGTACCCGTGACTGCGCCGCAGCTGGTTCGTATAGTCGATCAGGACAATGGCGTTGTTCACGACAATGCCCACCAGCACAATGACACCGAGAAAACCCTGCATGTTGAAAGTCGTGTCGGTGATCACCAGCATTGTCACGATGCCGATCGCGGCGAGCGGAATCGAGAACAGGATGATGAATGGATCGCGCAGCGATTCGAACTGCGCGGCCATGACCATGTAGACCAGCATCAGGGCCAGGATCGCGGCGAACGACAGTTCGCGGAACGACTCCTGCTGATCCTCCCATTCACCGCCCAAGCGGATTTCGTAGCCGTCCGGACGGGCGATCGACGCAACTCCACTGCGCAGGTCTTTGACGATGTCTCCAAGATCCCGATCGGCGATCGTACCCGAGACATAGACAATCCGCTCTTGGTCGACGCGACTGATCTCGACCGGGCCCTCTTGGCGCCTCAGCTGGACCACATCCTCCGCGTAGATCAGTTCCCCGCGGGGCGTGCGCAATGGAATGCGACCGACCTGCGAGAGGTCCAGACGATCCTCCTCGCGGAGACGCACGACGATGTCGTACTCGTCACCTTCCTCCCGGTAGAAACTGGACCGCCGCCCACCGACGGCCGTCTCAAGGGTTTGGGCTACCTCCGATACAGACATGCCCAGGCTGGCAGCCTTGACTCGGTCGACCCGAACTACCATCTCCGGTGTGCCCGGGCGGCGGCTCACTTGAGCCTCTTCCACCCCTTCGATGTCTGCCATCACGTCACGAACCTGCAATGCGAGGTGCTGCGTCGTGTCCGGGGAGTATCCACGGATCGTGACCAGCAGACGGTCGTCGGAGTCCCCTCCCCCACCGCGCCGGCGGCCGAAGTTTCCGCTCGAGATGCGCGTGCGGACCTGCAATCCCGGTGCGACGGCAACCAGCTGTGGCCTCAGCACGTTGGTGATCTCCCGGGCCGAGACGGTTCTCTCGGATTGATCCACCAAAGTGATCCGCAACTCGCCGATGTGCGTTGCGATCGACCGGAACGGGCTGTCGCTGCCCGCCTCGGTCATGACGTACTCGATCTCGTTCGGATACTTCGCCATGACGATGGCTTCCATGCGGTCGACAAGCTCCTTGGTTACCTCGGCTCGCGTGCCTGCCTCCGTTTCGAAATTGATGCGGATCTGGCCCTCGTCGACCTGCGGCTCCAGTTCCACGCCGACATAGCCGGACAGCCAGATCGAGCACACGAACAGCCCGGCCGCGAGCGCCGTGACCGTCACCCGGTTCCTGAGCGACCAGCGGATCGCCTCCGAGTAACTGGTGGACATCGCGGTCATCGCCTGTTCGGCATACCGCAGGATTGGCACACCCCCGCGGCTCGTGCCTTTGCGCCGCGAGCAAAGGGCGGGAACGATGGTGAGCGCGACCAAGAGCGAGCAAAGGAGCGAGAAACTGACGACGTACGCCAGTTGCTGGAATGTCTGCGCCGAGTACCCGCCGATGAACATCACGGGGACGAAGACCGCGATCGTAGTCAGGGTTGACGCGCTGATCGCCATCGCCACCTCGCGACTGCCGGTCAGGGCCGCCTCCATGGACGGCTTGCCTTCCTCCCGATGACGGTAGATGTTCTCCAGCACGACGATCGCGTTGTCGACCAACATCCCGACGCCCAGCGCGAGGCCTCCGAATGAAACGATGTTCAGGGTGAACCCGTTGAAGTACATCAGGGAGAATGTCGAGATCACGGATATCGGGATCGCGGCCCCGATAATGAGGGTGCTGGACAGGCTGCGCAGGAACAGCAACAACACGATTACCGCGAGCACTCCGCCCACCGCAGTCGCCGTTTGCACGTTGTGGATCGCGGCAGTGATGAAGTCCGCCGTGTCCATGGTCTTCTCAATCGAGATATGGGGATAATCCTCATGGATCTTGCCCACTTCTGCCCAAACCCCTTCGGACACCTTGACGGTGTTCGCCCCGGCCTGCTTGAACATGATCAGCCTTAGAGCGTCTTGGCCGTTCACGCCGACGTAGTGGCGCACGTCCGGATGCGAATCCGAGACCTCGGCGATGTCCCGCACGTAAATCGGAACCCCTCCACGCGAAGTCAGGGCGACATTCAAGATCTGGTCAACGCTTTCAAACTCCCCGCTCGTGCGCAACAGAACGTCGAAACGCCCCTCGCGCACCGGGCCGACCGGCCGGTTCAGGTTTTCCGCCCGAATGGTGTTCACCACTTGGTCGACAGAGAGGTCCAGCGCACGCAGCTTCTCAAGGTTCAAATCCACGTGGATCTCGCGTCGCAGGCCGCCGCCGATCCGAACCTGCCCGACTCCCTTGATGCGCTCGAGACGGTACAGGATGCTCTTTTCGGTGAACATCCGCAGCTCCCTCGGATCCATGTCCGGGGTCGCGACGGTGACGAACATGATCGGGAACTGGGTGACGTCGAACTTGAAGATGGTGGGCGGCTCAATATCATCCGGAAGCGACCGTCGACCCCGGTCCAGGCGGGACCGCACCTCGTCGGCCGCGACCTCGATGTCCGTGCCGTAGAGGAACTCGATCCGCACCGACGAGCGGCCCTCGCTCGATGTCGAAGTCACGCGCTCGACACCGGGGGCAGCCGAAACGATCTGCTCGAGCGGCCGGCTGATCAGCGTCTCGATCTCTTCCGGGCCCACTCCCTCGTAGTCGGTTGTGATGCTGAGCGTCGGGGAATTCACCTCCGGCATCAGGTCCACGGGGATTTCCGTGAAGGCGATGAAGCCCAGCAAGAGGCTGACCATCACGGCCATGAGCACTGTAACGGGGCGCTTGATCGAAAACTCAGGAAGGCTCATTCTTGGATCCTTTGTGCTTAGACCGGGCTACGTGCCTGCCCGCATTCTCCTCAGGCGACCCGAAGCACCAAAGGATAAGGCGTAGTTCCGGCTATCGGCGGTTACTCAAGCCGCAGGCCAGGCGGCCGGGAATAGCCCCGGCGCGTCAGTCCCCGGCAACAGGCTGGAGCCCCTCCGGCACCACCCGCCGCGCACGGCGCAGCCCGGCGAGTTCCTCGAAGGCCACGTACATCACCGGGATGAAGACCAGCGTGATGAGAGTCGACGTCACCAAGCCGCCAATGACGACCCGTGCCATCGGGGCCTGCAACTCCGAGCCTTCCCCAAGGCCCAGCGCCATCGGCGCGAGACCCAGCACGGTCGTGATCGTCGTCATCAGAATCGGACGCATCCGGCGCATTCCTGCGGTCACTACCGCGCGATGCAACCCGACCCCGTGCTCCCGCCTCAGCAGGTTGGTGTAGTCCACGAGCACGATCGCGTTGTTCACGACGATGCCGAGCAGCACGATCACTCCGAGGAACGCCTGCTGGTTGAAATTCGTATCCGTGGTTAGCAGAATCAGCACCACGCCGATCGCCGCCAAGGGAACCGAGCAGAGGATCAGGAAAGGATCACGCAAGGACTCGAACTGCGCTGCCATGACCATGTAGACCAGGACCAGGGCAAGGATCGAGGCGAGAAACAGGGATTGGAAAGTCTCCTGCTGCTCTTCGTACTCGCCGCCGAACTCGAGCGAGAAGCCTTCGGGCAAGGCAATTCCCGCGAGTTGGCCGTCCAAGTCCTTGACGACGCTCCCCAGATCGCGGTCGGAGATGGCCGCGCTCACGAACAAGCGACGCTCCTGGTTCACGCGGCTGATGAAGGTAGGGCCTTCCCGGCGGCTCAAGGAGATCACGCTTTCGGCGGGGATCGTCCGTCCCAGCGGAGTCGTCACCGGGATCCGCCCGACATTTTCCAAATCGAGGCGGTCGGCCTCGCGCAAGCGCACCAGGATGTTGAACTCGTCGCCTTCCTTGCGGTACATCGAACTGCGCGTGCCCCCGATCGCGGTCTCTAGAGTCAAAGCGACGTCGGAGACGTTCAAACCCATGTTGGCTGCCCGCGCGCGGTCCACCTCGACCAGCATCTCCGGCATGCCTGGACGCTGGCTGATCGTGGGCTCGGCAATGCCCGGGATCTGCGCCATCGTATCGCGGATCGTCTCCGCCAGCAGGCTCGCTGTTTCCATGTTGTGGCCGCGGATCTCGACCGAGAGACGGTCCTCCTCATCACCCCTGCTAAAGCGCCGGAACATGCTCGAGGACAGGCGCGTCCTGACAATCATCCCCGGCTGGACCTCGAGGGACTCCCGGAGCGCGTTCGCAACTTCCCTCGCGGAGCGGTCCCGCTGGGCCCTCGGCACCAGGTTCAGGCGCAATTCACCAAGGTGCGTGCCGGAACCGCTGCTGCGACTGCCGCCGCCCGAGGTGACCATCGAGGTCGCGATCTCGGGAACATTCTCGTCCGCCACGCGCGTCAGGTCCTGCATGACCATGTCCGTCACTTCAACCCGCGTTCCCGGCTCTAGCTCGACGGAAACGCGCACCTCGCCCTCGTCCATCTCCGGTTGGAGCTCAACCCCCAGATAGGGCCCCAGATATACAGCGACACCGCAAAGCAGCGCCGCGGTAAGAATCACTGGAGACTTGTTCACGATCGACCACTGCAGCATCCCGCCGTAGCCTGCAGCGAGATTGCGCTGCCACCTGCGGGCGAAGTCGGTCCATTTCAAGATGCCCGGGCCGGATTGCGTGCCATGCCGCAGATTGGCGCACAGCCCAGGCACGACAGTCAGCGCGACGAGCAGCGAGCAGAGCAGGGAGAAGCTGACCACATAGGCCAGTTGCTTGAAGATCTGCGCCGAAATGCCGCCGAGAAACAGCACGGGCACGAACACAGCGATCGTGGTCAGCGTCGAGGCCGTGATCGCCGTCGACACCTCTTTGCTGCCGACCACCGCCGAGTCGTAGGCGCTCTTGCCGTCCTCGCGGTGGCGATACACGTTCTCGAGCACGACAATCGCGTTGTCGACGAGCATTCCGACGCCGAGGGCGAGGCCGCCGAACGAGATCGTGTTCAGCGTGAACCCGTTGAAGAACATCAGGGCAAATGTCGAAATTACCGAGATCGGAATTGCGATGGCGATGATCAGCGTGCTGGAAAAGCTCCGCAGGAAGAAGAGCAGCACCAAGACCGCCAAGGCGGCTCCCTGCAACATTGCCCGTTGCACATTAGAGATCGAGGCGCGAATGAAGTCCGCGCTGTCGCTGGTCTTTTCGATACGGATATTAGGGAATGCCTTGTGGATCCGGCCAACCTCTTCCCACAAGGCCTCCGAGACCTGGACCGTGTTGGCACCGGCCTGCTTGTAGACATACATCCGCACGCCGGCTTGGCCGTCGACGCTGACCAAGTAGTCGGCCTCCTCGTGGCTGTCCTCGACGGCGGCGATATCCCGGATGTGAACCGGCACGCCGTTGCGGGTGGTCACAACGACGTTGCGGATCTCGTCCAAGCTCTGGAATTCGCCCCGCGTGCGAAGGAGCACGTCGAAACGCCCTTCCTCGACAGGCCCGACCGGTCGGTTCATGTTCTCCTGGCGCAGGATCTGGACAACTTGCGGAATCGCCAGTTCCAGCGCTCGCAACTTCTTGAGATCGAGATCGACGTGGATTTCGCGCCGCAGCCCGCCACGCACGGAAAAGGCGGCCACGCCCGGAACCCGTTCGAGGCGGTACTGGAGCTGCTTCTCCACGTAGTGGCGCAACTCCTTGGCGTCCATGTCGTCAGAGGAGACGGCCAAATACAGAATCGGGTACTGCGACGAATCGTACTTGTACATACTCGGCGGGTCCATGTCCTCCGGCAGGTAGCGGCGGCGACGGTCGAGCCGACTGCGCAGTTCGTTGGCCGCCTCGTCGATGTCCACCCCGTAGTCGAAGCCGACTCGCAGATAGGCCTGGCCCTCGTACACCGAGCTGGAGATCTCCTTGACGTTCGGGGCGGCGGCGAAGGCCTCCTCGAGCGGCCGGACCACGAGCGTCTCCATCTCTTCCGGCGCCACGCCTGCGTATTCCGCCCGGACGCTGATCGTCGGATAGACGGTCTCGGGCATGAGGTCCACAGGGATATTGACGAAGGCAACCACGCCGAGCAGAATCGCTACGAGGCAGAGCATCAAGACCGTGACCGGCCGGTGGATCGATACTGTGGAGAGATTCACTGGAGCCTACCTCAAACCATTTGTCGCCTAATCATGAGCGAGATCGAAGCACGTTTGAGAATCTTTATTGAACCCAAGACAGGCATGGCCCTAGCTCGCGCTCTTGGTGGACGCTTTGGTCGCGCCACCGCTCGGGGCGTTCCCGCCCTGGCCGCCGCCTTGACCCTGGCCGCCACCGCGATTGCCGCCAGCGCCAGTAACGATCCGATCGCCGTCGCGAAGCATCGTCGCGCCGCGCCCGACAATCTGGGTGCCGACATCGAGGTTTCCGAGCACCTCGACCTGGTCCTCGTGGGTCATGCCAGTCTCGATGACTCGAAATACTGGGCGATTCCCGTCGCCGTCCACGATATAGACACCCGGCTGCTGGCCGCGGTACACGAGACCATCGCGAGGAATCATCGTCGCCTCCCGCAACGTGCCGAGATCCAAGGTGATGCGAGCGAACATCTCCGCCTTGAGCAGCATCTCGCCGTTCGGGATGTCGATTTCGATGAAGGCACTGCGGGTGGCGGCGTCCAGGATTGGCGCGATGCGTGCCACGACACCCAGGAACTCGCGATCCGGAACAGCGTCCACGATCACGTTGGCGGGGTTGCCGATCGTCAGCTTCGAGATACTGCGCTCGGGCACGTTCCCCTGCGTCACCATGGTCGCCAGATTGACAATCTGCAGAATCGCCTGGTTCGGACTGATCAAGGCTCCGGGGTCGATGTACCGCGCGGATACAATACCGCTCATCGGGGCGTAGATCTTGCATTGATCCAGGCGGATGCGTAGCTCGCTGAGCTCCGCCATCGACTGCTGGGCCTGCGCTTCGGCGAGCTCCAGCTGGGCCTCCATGACTTCCAGGGACGTCCGTGCCTGCTGGTATTCCTGCGGAGAGAGCAATTCCTCGTCGAAAAGCAGCTTGGCGCGCTCGAGACTGGCCACGGAGTTGGCAAGCTCCGCCTTCCGCGAGGAGATATTGGCCTTGCTCACTGCGAGCGCGGCCTCCGATCGCCGCACCTGCTGCTCGAGTTCGTCATCTTCGATCTCCGCGACAAGTACTCCGCCCTTCACTCGATCGCCAACCAAGAAGTGAATGCGTTCGATCCGGCCCGTGCTCTTGGGGCTGACATCGACGATTTCCTTGGGCTTGAGCGACCCTGTTAGCAACAGTTCCTCGCGGACCTGGCCAACGTGCGCTGCGGTCAGGTCGACATTGACAATGCGACCAGCTTGTTTCTTGGCCGGCGCAGCGGACTCCCGGGTTACTTCGTAGACTCGCGAACCGACTAGGTACACGAGGCCGATACCGATCAAGACGGCGACGATTCGTTTAATGGGCATGAGTGCGGAAGCGGGAGAAGCATACACACCTTCCCTGTGAGAAAGGCGCGGCCGAAGGGCCTCCGGTTACGGTCAAAAGTCCAGCCAGTCCCCTAATTTGAGACCTTGCGCGTTCGCCTGGCCTACGGCCAGTTCCAGCACGTAGACGGAATTCGCGGTACCGCCGTATGAGGGGCAGCGCTGAGGGTCAGGGTCGCGGCACGGAGGCGCGTCGCGGACAATCTCTACGATCCTGCGCGCCCCGTCCAGCCAAACGATATCGAGAGGCACGAGGCACTGGTACATCCAGAAAGATCTGGGCGCGGCGCGGTCTCCCACGAAGAGCATTCCCCGGTCGGGAGGCAAGTGGGAGCGAAACATCAGCCCCATCGCCTGCTCGTCGGGGGTCAGGGCCAGCTCCGCCTCGATCTGGTTCCCGTTTGGCAGGGTGACCGTGGTAGTCGGCAGCCAGGCCTGGCCGGAAGGTCCGTCCGGCGGGGGCGCGGGCCCGGCGCAGCCCAGAAGCAGGGCCAATGCGAACTGGGCCCCAAGCGGCCGCAGGCGCAAACGGGTGAGCGCGGGGCTTTTCCGGGCTAGTCTCGATTCCGGCACAGCCGCGGCAGGATCCTAGTACCTGAGCAACCGCTCGATCGCGAGCCTAACCGAATCCTCGGAAGGCAGCACTTGGCGTTCCAGGTTGACGGCGGACGGGACGAAGCAATCCTCGGCTCCAATGCGCGCGACGGGCGCGTCGAGATGGTCGAAGCAATGCTGGGAGATCTCGGCGGCAACCTCGGCGCCGAAGCCCATGGTCAGGGAATCCTCGTGGGCCACGAGGACCCGGTTCGTCCGGCGGACGCTCTCGAAGACAGCTTGCTTGTCCCAGGGGATGATCGTACGCAGGTCGATCACTTCGACCGATCCCTTGCCTTCGGCGTCCAGGGCGTTCGCCACGGCCTCGGCCTGATGGACTGTATAGCCCCAAGTCACCACCGTGAGGTCCGTGCCGCTCCGCCGGGTCTTGGCCTTGCCGAACGGGATCAGGTAGTTCTCGTCCGGTTCCGGCGTCCTCGCCGACATGGCGCGGTAAAGGCCCTTGTGCTCCATGAAGAGCACCGGGTCCTTCATCCGGGCAGCGGTCTTGAACAGCCCCTTGGCGTCTTGCGCGCAACAGGGATACACGACGTACCAGCCCGGGATGTTGGCGAAGAACCCCTCGATATTGGCCGAATGCCACGGCCCGCCCTTGATATAGCCGCCGACCGCGACGCGACAGACCATGGGGCAACCCCATACGCCGGCGCTGCGCCAGCGCATCGGCGCGATTTCGTCGCGCATCTGCATGAACGCCGGCCAGATGTAGTCGGCGAACTGAATCTCGACCACGGGCATATAGCCTGCCGTGCCCATGCCGCCCGCGATGCCGAGGATCGAAGCCTCGGCCAGCGCGGAATTCATGCAGCGCGCCTCTCCGAACTCGTCGGTCAGCCCCTTGGTCACACCGAAGACCCCGCCCTTGGGATCCTGGATGTCCTCGCCCCACATGACGATCTTGGGATTGCGCCGCATCTCCTCCCGGATACCGGCATTGATGGCCTGGACCATCGAGACACGCTCGTTCACGAACTTCGGCTCCGGTTCCTCCTCGACGGGCAGGTCCTTGGAGAAGACGTGCTGCAGCACATCGTAGTTTTGCGGGAACGGGTGGGAATCGGCTTCTTCCGCAGCGTGGTCGACCTCGTCCTTGATCTTGGCGCGGAGGTCCTCGACTTGCGATGCGGTCAGTAGTCCGGCAGCCAGGACATGCGCCTCCGCTCGAAGGATCGGATCCCGCATGGCAACCTGGTCCAATTCCTCCGCGGTGCGGTACTTGCGGTGATCGTCCGACGAGGAATGGTTGTCGAGCCGCACTACGTTGAACTCAATCAGGACCGGGCCCTTTCCATCGCGGATGTCGTCGATCAATCCGGGTATCAACTGATACATCGACTCGAACGATCCAGTGCCGTCGAGGTTGTAGGCGGGCACTCCGAAGCCCTCCGCGATGTCGTGAATCTTGGCTGCAGTCTGGTATTTCTGCGGGACGCTGATCGCATAGCCGTTGTTCTGCACGACAAACAGAACGGGCAGCTTCTCGCGAGCTGCCCAGTTCAGTGATTCGAAGAACTCCCCCTCGCTCGTGGCGCCTTCGCCCGAAGAGGCATAAACGATCGCGTCGGAACCGTCGTACCGCATCGCGCGAGCCGCACCGAGGGCCGGCAGGAACTGGGATCCGGTGCAGGCGCTCTGGGCCACCAGCTTGAGTTCCCGCGAAGACCACTGCTCGGGCATGTTCAGGCCCCCGGAGTTCGGATCACCGTCACGAGTGAGCAAGCCCAGGAACATGTCCTTGTAGGGCATGCCGAGCGTCACGGCAACGCTCTTCTCGCGGTAGTAGGTGTAGAACCAGTCATGACCGGTTCGCATGAGCATGGGCACGCCAACCTGCACCTGCTCGTGGCCCCGGGTGGACGAGTAGAAGGCGAGCTTGCCTTGCTTGACGAAGATCTTGGCACGCTCCTCGACGTAGTAACACTGAAGGAGCTTCTCGTAGAATTCCCGGACCAGCGTGTCGGGAACGATCGCCTCAGTCAATTCCATCACTTGGGTTGCCATAGCCGGTTTGGGTCCGCGTATCCGTACAGCGGTCTGACTAGCGCACAAATCTCCTTCTACTTTCGGGCCCCTGATAAGCGGGGAAGGCGTGACCTGAAGGAGAGAAGCGGCCGCGACGCTGCCCGTTCTTTGTCTAGCCAATTATATCCGAAGCAGCAAATCCCCGGATCAGGCTGGTTGCTGCCGGCATTGGTTTGGCTGGTGAACGGCCGGTCAAGCGACCTTCAGGAGGCGGCGAGCCCGCCATAGCATGCGCGGCCGGCAGGACAGTTCTCCTCGCTCGTCACGCCGCGCGCGACGAGTAATCTACGATGGTGCGGGCAGGTTGATCGGGCTTCGAGCCTGGATCAGCCGCGAATTGCGGTTGGAGGGGTAAGGCCATGAAAATTTCGCCGGTTGCGCTGGGCTTGACACTCGGCATCTTGTGGGGAGCATCCATGTGCGGAATCGCGATCATTCACGCGATCTTCCCAGGCTACGGGTCGGAATACTTCCAACTAATCGGGTCGATCTATCCAGGGATTTCGGGATCCAGCCTAGCCGTGGATTTGGCCTTCAGCGCCGCCTACGGCATAGTGGACGGTTTTGTCTTCGGGATCTTGATCGCCTGGATCTACAACTTCGTCCTTACCAGAGTCGTACAGCGCCACTAGTTGACTGTCGGGGCCCGAGCATTGGCCCTTGACAGCCAACGCTGCGGGAATTGCCCTGAGCAGGGCGTGCCTATAATGTCGGCGAACATGAGACAACCCTCTCGGCGCACGTTCCTTTCCTCACTCGCAGGCGCATCGATTCCCGCCTGGCTGGCGAGCTATCACCGACTCAGCGCGACCAGCCACAACAAGGTCAAGATCACCGACATCAAGACGATGATCCTGCAGGGCCCGCGGACGTACACGCTGGTTCGAGTCGACACCGACGCCGGCGTCCACGGCATTGCCGAAGCCTACGGTTCCCCCGGGCTGGGAATCAAGGAGGAGATTCACGGCTTGCGAGAGTTGTTCGTCGGCAAGGACCCCCTCCAAATCGATCGCCTCTACACCGGGTACCGCTACACCGACGGGAGCGCCCACGCGCAGCAGCGGGCGATGAGCGGCATCGAAATGGCCCTCTGGGACGTCGCCGGGAAGCTGCTCGACGTGCCCACGTACAAGCTGCTGGGAGGGAAGTTTCGCGACAGGGTGCGCCTCTATGACCACTCCCACCCGGACGATTTCTTCGACAAGGCCGTTCTGCGGGACTGGGCGCAGCAAGTCAAGGAGAGCCCTTTCGGGATCAACATGCACAAGTTCGGCCCCTTGCGGAACAGTCCCGGCATGGATCCCGGGCGCGATCCCTCGAACCGCATGCTATCGAGCGACGAACTGCGACGGTTGCGCCTGGGGTTCGAGAACTGCCGGGAGGCGCTCGGCTTCGAGCACGACATCCTGATCGGCTGCCACTGGGAGTTCGACCTGCGCAGTGCCATCGACATGGCGGTCGCCCTGACTGACGTCAAGCCGCGCTTTCTTGAAGACCCCCTGCCGGTTGCCTACTCCGAAAGCTGGAAGCGGCTGGGGGAGATGTCGCCAGTACCGATCTGCACCGGAGAGAACTGGATGCGCCGCGCCGAAGCTCTACCCTTCGTGGTCAATGCGGCAATCGACATCCTGCACCCCGACCTGCGCAACTCGGGCGGATTCCTCGAGAACAAGCGCATGGCCGACCTCGCGGACCTGTACTTCCTGCCGATGGCCAATCACAACACCGGCAGCATCGTTAACGGCATGGCGACCGTCCACTGGGCATCCACAATCCGCGACTACTTCGCTTGCGAAACCGTTTTCTTTGACGGCGGATGGATGGACGATGTCATCGTGCATGATGGGCCACTGGCGAACGGCGGCTTCGTCGAGGTCCCCGACGAGCCCGGCCTGGGCATCGAACTCGACCCCGACGTGATCAAGGCGCATCTTGCCGGCGGAGAGACCTGGTGGGGCTAGAACCAAGGCGGTCACCTGCTCAATGATCAGGTGCGGCCCCGGGACAGTCAGCAGCGGCCGCTGGCCTTGCCAGGGACTCTGGAGTGGTGTGCACCGCCACCGTGGCCAGTCTTCTGCCTCTTCTGGCGCCGCGTCCTCGCCAGTGATGCCCGTATCGCGTTGCGGTGAATTCCCCGCGGGGCTCTGTAAACCTTGTTATGAATGGATCGATATCGTTGATCAAGAATACGCTGCAGGCTACACAAAGCGGTCTTGGAAGTGAACAAACACCGTCTACAAGCCGGTGGCTTCGTTGTTGTGAACTGGAAGTTGACGGTCGCGCATGGGCTCTCTCCCCTTCTCGCTTATCGGACCACGCCATCTCCCACATCAAGACTCCCCGTACCGACGGCTTGCGTGCCCGGCTCAGAAGCCTCCCTCCGGCACTTGTCGCAAGGGAAGCCGCCCTCAACACAGACCCCATCACTGCATCGTGCGCAGCAGTGAATGAAACCATCAGCGTAGTCTCCCGCGAACCCGCACCCCAGCCAGACATCAGCAACAAGCTCGCCCCATGGCATGTCCATTTGCGCCACGGTCGCACACTGGCCGTCGAGTATTCCAGGGCCATCCAGAAACCGTCGCGGTGCCATACAGTTCAATGCCCACTACCCGCTGAGGTCCACAAAGGGGGACAGCACACCCCAGGCAGTGATCGAAAAACCTTTATTCCAAATGGGTTACAGCCAATTCTCGCAATTACGGAGGAAATGCGTCGAGAAAATGGACTTCGCCCTCGAGCACACCGGCCTCGACGCCGACCGCCGCCGACTCCGGCGAGGCCATGAACGCTTCCGCCCTCTCCCGATCTTCGACCTCCAGCAGGAAAAAGACTGCGTCTACCGCGTCAACGGAGCGCCACACATTGAGGACTGTCAGACCGGCTGCGGTACCCGCAGCAGCCTAACCGTCGAATACACGCTTCCACCTGTCGACGTCCTTCACACGATTGCGAACTAACAACACCATGCGTTCTCTCACAGCAATACTACATCGAGTGCCGAAAACCACGCTAGAGAGCAACGCCCGGATGAACTCGTCGAATTCGAAGCAATTGTCAACAACCGGGATCTAGGCCGGCACCTAGTCGTCAACCTCCGAGTTACCGTCCGACCGCATGTGTTACCCAAGAGATCCAACGGAGTAACCCCAACCCGGAACCCGAGTTCTCACATGGGTGACAGCTAGTTCGTGGTGACCCAAATCGGCGACGACCACGCGACGTTTCCATCGTTCTGCTGCGCACGGACATAGTAGAAGTCCTCGCCTGCCTGCTTGCCGGCGTCCTCGTAAGTGACCGCGACGTCTTGCGGGAGGTTCTGGCGGGTACACGGAAATTCCTGGTTCTTGGTGATGGCAATCTGGCGGATCGGCGCTGTGCCGAAGACCCTCACCTCCATCCGGAATGAGCCGGCCGCACAGACGATGTCACCTTGCAGGTGCTCCTTGCCGTTCGCCTCGAGACGAAGGATCGAACCGCAGCAATTCCCGATGCTGGCAGTTGTGGAAGAAGAACCCGTGGTCCATGCGGGTCTCGGCCGTTCCGGGAGAAGCAACTCGAATCGGTTCGATTTGCTCGGCATCCATCGCGTGAACAAGCGCTTGGAACAATGGGTACATCGAGTACGCCTTGTTCGGCACTGTGCCCTCCGATAGGCACCCCAGAGCGGCGAAGGTGCACGACACCGCCACGAGGGCTGCGATACTCGGCCCCACGCGCGCAGTGCTGCGGGACCCACCCAACATAGAGCGTTGCCCTGCTCTGGCCGAACCGGAATCGAGACATGGGGTTCTTGCGCCCATTTCTGCCTCGCCTTGCTGCCAGCCCGGGTCAGGTTACTGATGCTGTCTACCGGTTGCGTTACTAGGCCGATGCCCGTCCAATGGGGTGATTCGACGGTCGGTAGTGCAATATTGATTACAGACTAGTTACATAAACACAACAAAGAGGCAAGTAAGGCATTTTATTTCAGTAGTTTACAGATTATTGTAACTGATACAGTGTATCACAACGCCAAGATCTGATACCCACGGATGTCGACAGCCTCTAATGATCAATAACTATATTCCTATCAACTAGATAATAACCATATCACAGGCTATTCCGCACATGGTTTCAGGCTACTCACCTCTCGGGCACTACGGCAGTATTTGACACTCAGTTGCATAAACAGATACCCTTGTGTTGACTTGATCTGCAGTTCGGCGCGGACTGCCATTGCAACGTCAAGGGCGCTCGGCCGCAACTTCTCACTCGCCTAGCTGCCACGAAGGATACACATGACCAACTTTTCTGGAGAGCGACTTCGTCCGCATCACGCTCGCTCTGCGAATACGAGCAGAGGCTCTTCCTTGCAAAGGAGGATATGGCCAACAACCAACAAGCTCTTGGCGGCAGGAGTGCTTCTGGCCTATTCGCCGATCGGCGTCCGCTTGGTCGCGCCGGCCATTGCGCAACAGACTGCCGAGCCACCGCCAAATTCTTCCGCGACGGCCCAAGCTACCGGCCCGTGGCGGTTCGACATTTCGCCAGGCCCTCTGGGAGAGGTGCTTGCGGAGATCGAAAGCGCAACTGTGTTGCGGATAGAGGTCGGGACTCCCGGCTTGCGGGACGTGCAGTCCCCGGGTGTGCAGGGCGTGTACCCAGCTCGAGCGGCCCTGCAGCAGGCTCTTCGGGGAACAGCCGCTCGATTCGTCTTCGAGTCTGACAAGGCCGTGCGTATCGAGCTAGATCCGATTTCCGAACAAATCGAAGTCGTGGCAGACGCGATCCTCTCGGCTCCTACCTACACTGCACCGTTGCGCGACACGCCGCAGACGGTTACTGTGATCGGGCAACCCACGATCGAGAGCCAGGGGGCCACGACATTGCGTGACGTCCTGAGGAACGTTACTGGACTGACGGTCAGCGCCGGGGAAGGTGGCGCGCCAGCAGGCGACAATCTGACGCTGAGAGGCTTTAGCGCCAGGAACGACATTTTCATCGATGGCACGCGCGACCTCGGACCGCAGGCCCGCGATCCGTTCAACGTCGAGCAAGTGGAAGTCGTGAAGGGCCCGCAGTCGACTTTCACAGGCCGGGGCTCGGCCGGCGGGTCGATCAACATGTCGAGCAAGACAGCTCGCCTCGACCGTTTCGTCAATGTGAGCACGCTGTTTGGCACGGACCGCACGAAGCGCGGAGTGGTAGACCTCAACGCTCCTATCGGCCTCCTTGGGGACCGCACTGCATTCCGGCTCAACGTAATGGGCCACGATTCGGGAGTTGCCGGTCGAGACGTCGTCAACTATCGGCGCTGGGGTGTGGCACCAACGCTGTCGCTAGGCCTGGGCTCGCCGACGCGGTGGACGCTTGGCTATGCCAAGCTCACGCAAGACAACCTATCGGACTACGGGATTCCGTGGGTTCCCGGAAACCACAACGTTCTCTCCGAGTTCCGGAATCAGCCGGCGCCAGTACCGAGAAACACGTTCTACGGTTTCCGGAACCGTGACCGCGAGGAGATGGGGTCCGATGCCACGACGGTTCGCTTCGAGCACGACTTCTCCGACAATCTGAACATTCGCAACCAGTTCCGCTACGGCCGCTCGATCCGGGATTCGATCGCGACACCGCCACGCTTCAACAACCCCGATACCACGGAAATCAAGAGGGAGATGCGGTCGTGGATTACCGAGGACGACATTTACGACAACCGGGCAGACCTGACAGCCAGTTTCGAAACCGGCTCCGTGGAACACACGGTTGTGACCGGGTTCTCGCTGACTCGCGAGGAGAACATCCGCCGGTACCGTTCGGCGCCAAACCAGCTCACAACCCTGTTCAACCCGGATCCGGACGAGGCCTATCTGGGCGAGTTCTCGCTGAGCCCGCTAACAGCTGACATTGCCGGGGACACCCAGTCTGCCTATGCCTTCGACACCGTCCGCCTCGCCCGTCGATGGCAAGCCACGGGCGGAGCACGCATCGATCGATTCACGGCAGCCGGAAACGCGGTCGGCTGGACCCGCCTTCCTACGGGCTGGGTCCAGGTTCCCGCTCCGGTCGAGCAGACCGACACGATGCTGAGCCTGCGGGGTGGCCTGGTGTTCAACCCGGCTGACTCGGGCTCCCTATACGTTTCCTACGGATCGTCGCTGAACCCTTCGATCGAAGGCCTAACGTACGGCTTCCGAACCAGCTACCTAGGCTTGGAGCCAGAGAAGACCTACACCGTCGAAGGCGGATCCAAGTGGAATCTGTTCAACGACCGATTGCTGGTCACCGGCGCAGTCTTCGACGTGCGAAAGACCAACGCCAGAACGTCCGGCCTGCTACCCGACGACCCACCCACCGTGCTTGAAGGAACGCAGCGGATCCGGGGCCTTGAGTTCGGCGCGACCGGCCACGTCACACCGTCGTGGATGGTGTTTTCCGGGTACGCCTTCCTGGACAGCTCGATCGTCGAATCGAACAATCCGTCGCAAATTGGCAATCGGTTCCCGCAGACTCCGGACCACAACTTCAATCTCTGGACGACCTACGAACTGCCCCGCTCGGTCACCGTTGGCGGAGGAGTCCGTCATGTAGGCGAGCGGTTCAACAGCGTCTCCAATGCCCGCCGGGTCGACGGCTACTGGACACTCGATCTGATGGCTGAGTTCCCGGTCCACGAGCGGCTCCATGTGCGCCTGAATGCGTTCAATCTGACCAACGAACACTACTTCGACCGGGTCGGCGGCGGGCACATCATACCGGGACCGGCTCGTTCCTTGATGGCCGGTTTGAACTTCCGGTTCTAGGAGGGCTTGAGATGCTCTTGCATGTACCGGAAGTTCTCGCGGCGGCGGAGGTGACCGTGTGGCGCGAGAAGCTAGAGGCTGCGGGCTGGGTCGACGGCAAGGTTACGGCTGGCACCCAGTCCGGGCAGGTCAAGCAAAACCAGCAGTTGCCGGAAGAGTCGGCATTGGCGCGGGAGTTGGGCGGACGGGTTGTGGAGGCCTTGCAGCGGAGTGCGCTCTTCCTGTCGGCGGCGCTTCCGTTGCACGTCTTTCCCCCATTGTTCAACCGCTACGGGTGCGGTCACGCATTCGGCTCGCACGTTGACAACGCGATTCGGCAGGTTACCGGCACGGCTCACCGGGTACGCACGGACCTATCCGCCACGCTGTTTCTGTCGGAACCGGAGGAGTACGACGGCGGCGAGCTGATGGTCGAGGACACCTATGGCCTGCACCGCGTCAAGCTGCCTGCGGGGCACATGGTGCTGTACCCGTCCACCAGCCTGCATCGTGTGGAAGCGATCAATCGCGGTGCTCGCATAGCGTCCTTTTTCTGGATCCAGAGCATGATCCGGGATGACGGGCATAGAACCCTGCTCTTTGATCTCGACACCGCGATACAGCAGCTGAATCAAGACACGCCCGGCCATCCATCCGCCGTGCAACTCACTGGTGTCTACCACAACCTTCTCAGGCTCTGGGCAGAGACCTAAGAGCGGCGGGAACGAAGGAGCCGGCTCGGCAGCGGCCAGGGAGTGGCGTCAGCGCTTGATCCAGGCTCCTCTGTGCTTGGCGGACCGGTCTACGGCAATTGGATTTGGGACAAGTTGAGGAACCTAAAGTGATCGGATTCAAGAAACTCATTTTCTGGCTGCACCTGATCTGTGGCATCTCGATGGGACTCATAGTCTTCACGATGTCGGTGACGGGCGTGATCCTCACCTACGAGAAGCAGATAGCCCGCTGGGCCGATGGCTTCGACGTGCAGCCACCATCCCCCGAGGCTCGGCAGCTCGGACCGACGGCCCTTTTGAACAAGGCATTTGCCGACACAGGCAAACGGCCCACGAGCGTCCAATTCCGCTCTGATCCGTCCGAGCCGGCACGCATCGGCTTTGGCCGTGAGTCGGTCGCGGTCGACCCCTACACGGGTGCCGCGTTCGGGGAGGGCGCAGTCGGCGTGCGCGGCTTCTTCCGGACGATGATCCTCTGGCACCGCTGGCTCGGGCAGGAGGGGGACGGTCGCGCCGTGGGCAAGGCGATCACGGGAGCTTGCAACCTTGGGTTCCTATTCATCATCGTCACGGGCAGCTACCTGTGGTGGCCGAAGATCTGGTCCTGGAAATACCTTCGGCCTATCGTCCTCTTCCGGCGCGGGCTTGCGCCAAAGGCCAGGGACTTCAACTGGCACAACGTCTTTGGGGTGTGGTGTGCCGTCCCGTTGTTCATCGTTGTGGCGACGGGCTCCTTTTTCTCGTACTCCTGGACAACCGACATCCTCTACGCGCTGACGGGAGAGGAACGGGCCCAAGGCCGTCGCGGCGGGCCAGCCCAGGGACCCGAAGACTCCCCGCAGCCTCTGAACTTCGACGGACTGGACGAACTGTTCGAGAAGGCAACGGCGGTGGAACCGGATTGGAAGATTGCCACGATCCGGCTTCCGGAGAAGCAAGCAGCCCCGGTCGCGTTTTCGATGGACCGAGGTAACGGATTCCGTCCGGACCTGCGGTCCACCCTTGTGCTGCATCGCACGACCGGGAAGATCGTGCAACGCGAGACCTATGCCGACATGGGAAGGGCTCAAAGCGCTCGCACGTGGATTCGCTGGCTGCACACAGGAGAAGCGGGCGGATTGGCTGGTCAGACGCTCGCCGGAATCGTCTCGCTGGCGGCCTGCTTCTTGGTGTATACGGGTTGGATGCTGAGTTGGCGAAGATTTCAAGCTTGGCGCGAGCGCCTCCGCCAAGCCAGCTGAACGCGAAACCACTCGCGAAGCATCCCTAGGCCAAGGGATTTCTGCTTGCTCACACAGGTGCCTGCTAGTCGGTGGTAACCCAGGTCGGCGACGACCAGGCGACGTTTGAGGTGGTCCGGGGCGTTTAGCCTGTTTCAATTCTGGACGGGCACTTCCGGGCGCTTCGGCACGCCCTTTCTGCCAGAGCCGCTCGCAACGGCGGAGGTTGAACTCGAGGTGCTGCCAGTAGGAGTCCGGGAACGACTCCGTCACCACTTCCTCCAGCAAGCTGGCGAAGTAGCGCAGGCTGCGGACCGGTTCGCCACCCGGGCGATCGAGCAAGCTCATCGACTTGCGCACGCTGCCCAGCAGGTACGGGTAGCCCGATGGCCCGGATGCGGGTGGCTGCAGCGTGGCCGGCAGTAGATCGCCTCCAAGCCCATCTTCCGCATCAGACGCCGCACCCGGTCCCGGCCTGCCGCCCAGCCTCCCCGGACGAGATGGCGGCTCATCTGCCGGCTGCCGCAGAACGGATGGGCCATGCACAGCTCGTCGATGCGCCGCATCAGCGCCAGTGCTTCCGCGTCCGGCTCCCGCGGGCGGTAGTACAGGCACGGGCGGCACAGCCCCAGCAGCCGGCATTGCAGACTGAGGCTCGCCTGCGGGTGGCCCCGCTGCACCAGCTTCTTGCGCGTAGCCCGGCTCAGCGTTCCCACCCGCGTTTCAAAAAATCCCGCTCGACTACCAGCTGCCCGATCGTCTCGTGCAGCTTGCGGATCTCCGCCTCCCGCTCATCCTGCCCGGCCCGCGCACCTCGCTCGAACATCTCTTCCAGCCCCTCGTTCGCCTTGCGCTTCCACTGACTCACCTGGTTTGGATTCACTTCGTGCTTCGCTGCGATCTGCTGCACGGTTCGATCCCCGCGCAGCGCCTCCTTCGCGATCCGCGCCTTGAAGGCTGCTGTAAACGTCCGTCGCTTCACCATGTTGACTCCTTTCAACCCGGGCGAAGTCCACCTTAGCCTACTGTCCACCACTTCGTAGCCACCCCATTCATCCGCGTCGAGCGGGTGCTGGCCGGCCTCGCCGATCGTGCGGCCCCATCTCTGGATGCCACCCAGCGGCGGATGCTCGACGGTGAATTGGCCGACCTGGATGAGTTGCTGGCTGCACGGGGTCTTTCAACTTCATATTGGTATTCGAGACGGAGAGTGGTACCTTGATCCACCTGACACGGCATCGAAGATGGGCCCATCTCGATACACACCGACAAGGGCAGCTCCAGATGCAAATCGAGCTACCAACAACTGCCGGCTTCACGTATTCTGACACCGGTGGTGACGGACCGGTCGTGGTGTTCCTCCATGGAGTGCTCATGAACGGAAGCCTGTGGAACGAGGTCATCGACGGCCTAAGCGATCGCTACCGCTGCATCGTCCCGCAGCTGCCGTTCGGCGCACACCAGACGCCGATGCCAGATGATACTGACCTCAGCCTCGAATCGATCGCCACCATGATTGCCGAGTTCCTCGAGGAGCTTGACCTGCAAAACGTCACACTCGTCTGCAACGACTGGGGCGGTGCTCAACTCGTCATCAGCCCCGGAGGGTCCGGACGTGTCGCAAATCTCGTCCTCGTTTCTTGCGAAGCCTTCGACAACTACCCGCCTGGCCTCCCCGGCTGGCTGCTTTGCCTCAACGCATCCCTGCCAGGCGGTACGTTCATGTCGGTCCAGTTGTTGCGGCCTCGCTGGATCCGACATCTTCCCTTGACCTTTGGCAGCATGTCGAAGAAACGGGTTCGCAACGACCTCTTCATGAGCTGGATCCGGCCCGCGCGCCACAACTGGAGGGTTCGTCGCGACCTGAACAAGTACCTCCGAAACGTACCGAAGAAGAACGTGTTACTTGCGTGGGCCGAGCAACAACGCTCGTTCCGCGGGCCGGTCCTCATCGTCTGGGCACGTGAGGACAAGCTGATGCCGCCCGCCCACGCCGAACGGCTGGCCGAGCATTTCGAGAACTCGCGGCTGGTGTGGGTCGACGACAGCCGGACCCTTATCCCGATCGACCAGCCGGAGATCCTGACTGGCCATCTCCGCACGTTCCTTGCCAAGCATACGTCCTGACGGACGACCTACGTCAGGAGAGTGAAGGTACCAACTGGTTCAATCACCTCGGTCCGCCGTCGTGCCGTGATCGGAGTTGATGCTGCGCGTTGCAGCCCATCACTGGTAAAACGGCCCGCCGTCAAGCCACCGCGGGCCATAGTGGGGCTGGGGGCGCCCCGCTTCGAGCGCGCCCAGATCGGGCGCGTCGCCCGCGAAGTCGTCATTGACAGTGGGAATGCGCACGCCGGCGTCGACAGCCTTGCCTCCAGATCTGAGCCGGAAATTGACGTCCTTGGCGTGGTAGACGGCGTGACGCTTCGATGGATCGGGCGGCGCCATGTCCTCAAAGATGTCGAAATCGATCTCGACGCCGTGTTCCTCCTGGCCGGTGGCGACCCTGAATTCCTCAAGAGTGGCGAACGCTCGCCAGTCGGCCGCGGTTGGCTCGTACAGCGTTACGCCGTCACGAGGCGCGAACCAGCGATATTGCGCAGCGACACCCCTGTTGGGCCGGAAGCCGTTGTAGTCCGAGCTGTGTGCCGCGGTAGCGTTCGACCACCTCATCACCCCGCGATCCGGCGTGTCCCGCCCCAAGAAGAGGTTGTTGCGGTAGTGCATGTTGGACGTGGGATCGCCCGCCACCTGCTCTCCGATGATCGTGTTGTGGTAGGCGAACAGCCCCGCAGCCTTCGCTGAGAATTTGAAGGCGACTCCGCTGGGGACGTGGTAGAGCAAGTTCCGGATGAAGTAGGCCGGCCCGCCGAAGACCGGTTGCGAACTGTATCCGCCATGCGCGGCGTTGACGCCGCGGTTGTTGTAGACACGGATGTTGTGGACGCCGCCATCGGTCTCGATGAAGTCGTCACCGGACATGTGGATGTCGTTGTTGTAGATGTCGATCGATGAGGCGCGCCGGTGGGGATCGGACTCTGGAGTGCCGTAGGTCGATATTCCGATGCCGTCGTGGAAGTAGGCGACGGCGTTATGAGCGATGACGTGGCCAGGTCCGTAGACCTTGACGGCGTAATAGCTCCGCACCTCGTGGGAGCCGTAGGGGCCCGCGCTGCGCCAGAGCGAGCCGGTCCAGCCGACGAGCAGGTTGCGTTGCTCGGCCCGGCCCAGAAAGACATTGTCGGCGATGTAGAAGTCGCTCGAGCCGGCGTATTCGGTCCAGACGCCGAAACCGATATCTTCGAAGCGGCAGTTCCTGACAGTCAGGCCGACAGCGCCGATAACGTTCTTGAATCCGGCAAAGATGGCGACGTCCGTGTTGCGGAAGGTGATTCCGTCGAAGATGTGGTGCGCTGAGGCAGTGACGTCGAAAAGCCGGTGGTTGCCGGCCCCGTCGAACACGACATCCCCGTCGCCTGCGGCTCGGATCGTGATCGGCCTTTCCGCCGTTGCCTTGATAGTCAGCCAGTTCGTCCCGTCAAAGGGCGTCATCATGGGATCGACATAGTTCAGGCGTTCATTCCGGTAGAGCCCTGCGTGAACCATGATCGTGTCACCGGGTTGGACGGGGCGCTCCCACACGACGCTCCAGTCGCCGAGACCGGCGCCGTAGTAGGCCTGCAGCAGGCTCGTGAAGCTCGGTTCCAGCTTCTCCCCCTCGTGATACGGCGGATAGACGTGCCGGATATTTCCGGCATCGTACGGTTGCGGCTCAGAGCGCGTCTTGACCAGGACGGTTTGCGTGGTATCGCCGCTTGCGCCATCGGGATCGCTGAGCTTAAACCGGCACTCGTATTCGGCGCCGGGTTCGAGATTGAGGATGCTGCCCGCGAAACCGTCGGGGACGCTGTAGTCGAGATGCTCCCGATTGCGAAAGATACGCTCGCCGCCGATGCGGACCAGCGGAAGGGCCTCGCGCCAGGAAGAGTTGCCCGCCTTGCGGAATTCAACAGCGACGGAGGCGTTGCGGTTGTCGTCGCCGGAAATGGACCATTCGAAGCCGAGGTTGTGGAGTGTCGGATGCTCGACAGTAAAGCGCCCGGCAGTAGTGGAGTCTTGGGCAGAAGCGGTGGCAGACAGCAAGACCAGAGAAACGAGCAGAAAACGCATACTGCTCGATTCTAGCCTTTGATTCGACCCCAACTACCGGCCGTCTTGCAGGTAGTGCCGGCGCCGTTGACGCTTGACCGAGACCAATCAGCGACTTCGACCGGCAATACACGGGGCGCTCTGCGCCAGCCGGGGTGGACAGTCCCGAGAGGAAATCGATCGTCAACAGCCACCAAACTGCACTCTTGATCCTTGCCAGGACGGCAAGGTCGAAGAGGCTGAGGGACGGGAGGGTGGTCCCTTATGTCGGGCGGCAGGAAACGAGAGCGCTGAGGGGCTACGAGTCTCACTTGCAATTCTCTCGGTAAGCGTGTAGTATGTACTACACACTACTCATGCCATTTGGATTGTACGTACGTGACGTCCGGGAGAGTCGGCTTCGCGACGATCGCTCGTACTCGCTGCGCCGAGTCGCGCAGCGGGTCGGTCTAGAGCCTGCCTACCTGAGCAAGATTGAGCGAGAAGTGACGGCCCCGCCTTCCGAGGCAACCATCCGCCGGATCGCCGAAGACCTCGGCGAGAATCCTGACCTCCTGCTCGCAATGGCGGGCAAAGTCTCCAAGGATTTACAAGAGATCATCATCCGACGGGCGCCGCTCTTCGCGGATCTGCTCCGAAATCTTAGAGAGGCCCCCGACCATGCGGTCCTGCGGATAGTGCGAGAAGTTCGAGATGGCGATTGGTAGTGAATCCGATCGAACTAGATCACGAAGAAGGAATGAAAGGCAGCAATCATGATCGAACTAGAAAACAGCACCCTCCGATTCAGGTTCCCGGAGGTTCACCAAAAGGCCCATTGCGAGGTCAGCTTTATCAGGACCCTTAGGATTCCCGACGACAACCGCGAGTATCCGCTTCCCCCAGGATTCTCGAGCTTCCCACTCAAGCATGTCGATGACTACGCACGGAACGCCCCGGATTCCTGGGGCCGCCACGGGGGAGTCTTCATGCCCATGTACCAAGCGGAGGCCATGTGGATCGCGTTCTCCGGCCACTATCCGATGGCATTGAAGATTGCAGCCGGAAAGGTTTCCGCCTTGACTGGTGAGCTTTGGCATGAAGAGCTCTCCAAGGGCCCAGACCAAGACTATGTGGTGATTCCGGAACAACCTTGGCTGGACGGTTTCTTCGCGGGCAAGGGTCTAATCCGGCAATTTATTGCAATTCCGCTCGGAGAGGGCTACACGGCTGAGGAGCAACTCACCGGGAGGGGAGAGCACGGTGGCCTACAGATCGTGGCCTACCCGATGAAGGCTACGGAGTACGAACGGCTGAAGCTGCATGAAACCCGCTTCGGCGAACACTCAGTGATGTACTGTGCATCGGCAAGCGAGCCAGAGATGGGGCTTGCGCCAGGCGGCGTCATGCGGCAGGAGGTGTACGAGGATCCGTACGGATTCAGCGTTTGGGATCAGTCCGAGAGTTCGCGCTGCTTTGTACATACTCTCAACAGCCTTCAGTACTTCTCAGTGACGAACGAAAAGCCTCCCACTCGACCACCGACAGCGAAGGAGTACACCGACGTGGGCCTTCCGTGGTTCGACTACTACGACGCTGACCTCAAGGCCTTGGCTTCGCCTACCAAGCTCTCGAAGCTAGAGAGCGTCGCAGGTATGAAGTCAAAGCAGCGGCGGGGTGCCTTGCCGGACAACGAACCTGTCTCCCCAGACAACGTGATCAAGCTGTCCAAGCACGGTCCCGTTGTCAGGGAAGGCAACTTCTAGGTCGCCGGTTCACGCAAGGCAAGACCCCGATTGCCAATGCAAGTCGTCATCGGCCCATAGCTGGCGGGCATCAATAGCCGTCGACGCGCTGGCGCATTTCTGCAACGAAGGCAGGGTCAAGCAACGGGTCGCTGGTCGTGCGGCGCCAATCCTCCAACGCCGTTTGCAATCGTTCCAGGGTTGCTGCGTGTTCCTGCTCGTCGGCGAGATTCCTGAACTCCCAGGGATCTTCCTCCAAGTCGTATAGTTCAAGCTCCGGAGGATTGGCGAGGATGTCGAAGGCACGACGTACCGGCGTCCCGGCGAAGCGTTCCTCACGAGAAGTCACGTACCCCAAGTCACCGTCGATGCCGGTTCTTGGGCTCCCGGTCTCTGCGAGCAGGTTGTGAATCAGCTTGTACCGGTTGTCCCGAATGGCGCGCCGGGGAAACCATGGCGGCCCGTGCATGTGAAACTCCCCGACAAGGTACTCGCGCCAAGGCGCTTCGGGATCCTCCAGTACGGGCCGCAGGGACATCCCTTGCATCTCGACAGCGGGAATCGCTCCTGTCGCATCCAGGATTGTGGGCAGGATATCGACGGTCGAGACCATCGCCTTGCTTCGCGCGGGCTGCGAGACTCCGGGCCAGCGCACGAGGAACGGAACACGCAGGCCGCCCTCGTAGACCGTCGTCTTGCCGCGGTCGAACGGCGGCCCGTGGTCGCCAGCGAAGACTATCAGCGTGTCGCCGGCGTGTCCCTTGCGCTCGAGGGCGTCAAGAAGCAAACCGACGCCGATATCGACGCGCCGGACTTCGTTGTAGTAACCGGCCACTCGCTCGCGCTGTTCCGGCGTGTCAATCCTTTGGAATGGAAATACCGTCTTTTCGCTTGGCTCGACCAGGGTTGGAGGAATGCCCTCGTATCGGTCCATGAAAGTCCAGTCCCCTATCACCTCCCGCGTCTGCGGATCTCGATCACGGGAGGCGTGAGGATCGGTATAGTTCACCATCAAGAAGAAGGGTGTCTCCTCCCCGCTACCAATGAACTCTTCGGCTTCCGCGGCTATCCCCTTCACGTCGCGGCCGTTCACCGTCAAACGGGCGTCCCACTCGAACTTTTCTACCGGGTCGACGTGCAGCTTTCCAATGAGGCCGGTTCGATAGCCGGCTCGCTTCAGGATGTTCGGAATCGTGGCGTCGTGCAGGCGCGGGTGCAGACTGAAGTCCGAGGCGTTAGTCAGCCCGAACTGGCCGTTGCTGTGCACATAAAGGCCCGTAAACATGGCGCTGCGGGAAGGGCTGCACGACGCTTGCGCCACGTAGGCGACGTCGAACTGGACGCCGCTGGCGGCTAGGGCATCAAGGTTCGGGGTGTTGATGACACTGTCCCCGTACGCGCTCAGTTGCAGCCCGAGATCATCGGACGTGATCAGGAGCACGTTGAGCCGCGACGGCACTTCGCCTGGCTCGTGCGCGCAACCGACAAGTCCAAGAAGCATGATTGCCAGCGCAATTCGTCCTGTCGATACCAAGCTTTCCAAAGGCCGTTGATCCTGCACTTCAATACTCCCGTCAATTATTGATGGCGTGACTTGCCAAGTCAGACCGCTGGCCAGCGCGTGTCATGACTCGCCCCATAACCCCCTCCAGTATTGACGATTCAGGTGCCCTTGGATAGGAGTTAGTGAGCCACGGGGGCCAATCCGCGGCGATTGCAAGGGCGGAGGGCTAGGGCCTGTCGGCAATCCCAAGAATCTGTCTACCCAGTCCGCTCTGGAACGCAATGGGAGCCTTCTTGCGGCACGCCACATCACTTGCGATCCGAGTCGGAGACGCGGTCTGCCACATCGGGGGCCGTCGCGCTTCGCCGATCGTAGACCTCCGCGAGTGCCTCGTTCTCAACAACGAGCCTCTTCCGAAGCAACAGCAGGTTCAGGGCGGACGCGACCACCGCCAGGGTCCACGCTCCGAAGACCAGGGGCACGACAGCGATTTCGCCGCAGACGACGAGATAGTTGGGGTGATCGACAAAGCGGTACGGGCCGCTGCGAATACGGGTGGCGCCCGGAAGCACCAACACACGGGTTGTCCATCGCCCACCCAAGGTCAAGATCACCCAGAGTCGCCCGCATTGCAGCAGGCCAAAGACAACGAGCAACGGAATCGACACCGCGGTCTGGGGATCAATCGTGACAAGGAGCGCCAGCAGCCAGCCAGCATGCAAGGCAACGAACGCAGAGTAGTGCCGGTCGCCGACCTCGATCGCACCCCGAGCCAGCAACGCGCGGTGGTTGCGGCGCGCCAAGAGAAGTTCCGCCAGCCGCTGGACGACAAGGAAGCCGACGACCGCATAGAGCGGGCTCATGACGGTCACCTTGATTGCAGGACGAGAAACGCAGCCGAAAAACCCGGTCCCAGACTAGTCAGCAAGTGGCGTTTCGGTGTCCTGTCCTCGAGGGCGCGCTTGAGAACGAACAACACCGTTGCGGCGGACATGTTGCCGTAGTCGCGGAGGACGGCCCGGGACTCTTCGAGGCCGCCGGGCTGAAGGTCGAACGCAGATTCGAGGGCCTCCAGCACCTTGGCGCCGCCGGGATGGCAGACGAAGCTGTCAATGTCGCGGAGACCAAGTCCCGCGGAGGCCAGAAACTCTTCCGTCACACGCCGCATTCGCGTGCGGACCAGTTCAGGAATGCTGCGGGAGAACACTACTGCCAGCCCGTCGTCTGCGACGTCCCACCCCATGATGTCGAGTGAGTCTGGCCACGTGTATTCACCCCATGCCGAGACCTCCGGCCCCGGCCCCTGGTCCGTTAGTAGAGCCGCGGCAGCGCCGTCGCGGAACAGGGCCGTCGCCACCAGGTTTCGAACCGATCGATCGCGGGATCGGAACGTGAGCGTGCAGAGTTCGACAACGAGCAACAGGACGCGACTGCCCGGGTGGGCGCGGACGCATGCGGCGGCACGTGCCAGTCCCAGCACGCCCCCAGCGCATCCCAGTCCGAAGATCGGCAATCTCTGCACGTCGCGGCGGAAGGGCAGTTCGGCCATCAGCCTGGCGTCCAGGCTGGGCGTGGCGATGCCGGTCGTCGAAACAGTGACGATCAGATCGATGTCCTTGGGCTCGAGACCGCCGGCAGCCAGGCACTCGACAGCCGCCTCCTTCAGCAGGGGAATCGCATTCTCGAGATATAGACGGTTCTTTTCCTCAAATCCATGCTCGCCGCCTTCGTACCAACTCCGGGGAGCGCAGACATATCCCGCCCCGATGGCGGCGTTGCTGAAGATGTCCAAGAGACCGCGGAGACCCGAAACGGCACCGGCAAAGAACGAGGCACTGAAGTTCTTGACCTCGTCCTGGGTCATCCGGTTGCCCGGCACCGCCGTGGCAACCGACCTAATTCGAGGAATCGGTTGAGCGGCCATGGATCACACCCGCCAGCGAAGACGCCAGCTACATGGCGTCTGCAGTCCAAACGAGGCAAGGCCCGTACGAACTCGCGTGGTTCATGCTGATTGAATCACAAAATCCCAGAATCGAGCATCTTGATGCAGCGCGGCACGACCGCGCTCCATTGGACTACGGTACCGATCGCCTGACCAATGAGAGACGAGTGGTCTGGTGAACAGCTCCAGGAAATTTCGAGGTCTGCGCTGAGTCGGGCAGCCATGGCGGGATGGCCGTCCGTCAATCTGCCGGGTTCACCAGGGAGAATCGGCTGAGGGATTTGATCAACGAGGTGGAATAGGGAGTCGAACAGTGGGAAGCGCGTCAGGGTAGCGAGGCCTTGGGTCCGGTTCGGCAGCGCAAGAGGGATAGTGAGGACGGTTCCGCTGGATTAGAATGAACCCGGACCTTCCGGGATTCCCTGATGCCCCGAGTGATTCGATTCCCGTCGCTGCTCGCCGGACTGCTGGTCTTCGGTATTGTCCCTGAGCTCGGTGCCCAATTCCCTGCCCAAGGACCCAGACTGCCCGGTGACACCGGAGGCAACGCCCCACTTCGCAGCGGTCTTCCCCAACCGGGCGCCGACATCGCTGCGACTGTGCGCACTGCGTTGTTGTCACGGAACGCCGCAAACCGGGACCGAGCGCTGCGTTTCTTGGTCAAACGCGATAAGCAGGACGTGATTCCGGCTTTCATCGCGGTGCTGCGTCGGGTGCCAGACGAGGACGGCCGGCTCCTCGACGCGCTCCAACGCCTCGCCCGAGCCGAGATCCCGCGCGACTGGATGGCATGGACCGAGTGGCAGGAGAAGCACACCGAGATCCGTCCCTACCGGGGGTTCGTCTCCCTCAAGGCGGACCTCCTCGCCGGGATCGACCGCAACTTCAGCAACTTCCTCTACCAGGGGGTGCGGCACGAGATCCGCATCGAGGAGATCGTCTGGGGCGGGGTCAAGAAGGATGGGATCCCCGCGCTGGTGAACGCCAAACAGATCCCACCAGCCGAAGCGACCTACCTGACCGGCCGGGAACTGGTCTTCGGAGTCAGCATCAACGGCGACTCGCGTGCCTATCCGCTCCGCATACTCGACTGGCACGAGATGTTCAACGACGTGGTGGGCGGCGTCCCAGTGTCCCTCGCCTACTGCACGCTCTGCGGGTCGGGCATCCTCTTCGACACCCGGGTCCGCGGCCGCAGGAAGCCTTTCGTCTTCGGCTCTTCCGGACTTCTCTACCGGTCGAACAAGCTCATGTACGACACCCAGACGAATTCGCTGTGGAATCAATTCACCGGGCGGCCGGTGGTGGGAAAGCTCACCGGATCCGGGATCGAACTGAAGATCCTGCCGGTGGTGATCACGAGTTGGCAGGACTGGCTCGCAGGCAACCCGGACACCACCGTGCTCTCTCTCGACACCGGCTTCCAGCGGGACTACCGGCCCGGACGGCCTTACGGCGAGTACTTCGCGAGCCCCGAGCTCATGTTCCCGGCGGTGGTCCGGGACCGCCGTCTCGCGCCGAAGGACCGCATCTTCGTTTTGCGGGACGGAGCCAACGAAATGGCCTGGGTGCTCTCGCTCTTCAGAGGCGGCGCCGTCATCCACGACCGGGTGGGACAGCGTGATGTGGTCCTCATCGGGTACGCTGAGACCGAGACAGTCCGCGCCTACGAATCGGGAGGACGGACGTTTGTGGTCGTGGAGGAGGATCCGTCTCTGGTGGCGAGCGAAGGGGCGCTATGGACCGTCACCGAAGACGCCGTTGCAGGACCGGGCGGCGAGAGCCTCGCCCGGCTCTCCGGGCATGTCGCCTACTGGTTCGCCTGGCAGGGCTACAAGGAGGGACGGCCGCTACGGGTGGAATAGCAGCCCCGAAATGCGAGCGGGATGGATCGCTCCCCCCGTATTCGCGGCACCAGTCTTGTCCCTGACGAGGAGTCCGCAACCAACTAGTTCGAGCAGTAGGTCTGGTCGGACGACCGTTGCTGAAGCCATTGCGGCAGCGTCGAGACCAGCGAGGTTCCGAACGCGCAGCCAATGCCTTACTAGTGCAAGTCCTGCCGGTCCTACTTCAGCGTCAGGACCGGGACGGCCATCGCCAATTCCCGCGTCCCCTTGCATAAGTGGGCGATCGCCGCTTATCTCTACGCGACCAGCTTCAAGGGAGTGTCGAGGGTGCGACCCCACCACGGCGTCGGAGTCACTCAGCGTACTGCCTGGTTCATGCTGCATGTGCTCCGCAAAGCATGGAACGATGACCAGATGGGCAAGAAGCTCGACGCCCCGGTTGAGATAGAAGAGACCTATGTCGGCGGCAAGGCCGAGAACATTCACAACGCCCAGCGCAAGCATATCTCGGGCCGCGGCGGGAGCGACCAGACACCTGTCGTTGGAATCGAGGGTCGCGCGTCAAAGCGCATCTCGGCCAAACCGGTTTCCAAGGTCAACCGATTCGTCGTTGACGGAATGCTGTCTAGGGCCGTAAAGCTAGGCGCCGAGGTCTGCAGCGGCGAGAGCGGCGTCTACGGGCGCATTCCGGACCACGAGTCGGTCAATCACAGAGCGGGCAAGTACGTCAGGGGAGAGGCGCACACCAACGGCACCGAGTCCTGCTGGTCGCTGTTCAGGCGGGGATTCTACCGCACCTACCACAAGATGAAGCCCGATGCACCTGCTCCGCTAGGTTGACGAGTTCGTGGCTCGCAAATACATCCGCGGCCAGAACACCATCGACCAGATGAATTTCTGGGTCGCCACCATGATCGGCAAGCGGTTGATATATCGGGAACTGGTGGGCTAGATCAGCTAATTGGCTTTGAGCAGGAATCCCAGGATTGCCAGCAAGGCCGGGACAACTATCATCACTATGATCCGAATGGAGAACTGTCGATCAGCCTTGATCCCGTCAACCCTCTTCGCATTGAGGTCGTCTCGGCTGGCATCGAGTGTTTCAACGATATCTCGCAGCTCTCGAAATGTTTCCATATACTGTTCAGCCTGATTTTCGGCAGAATCCCGGTCCACCCGTCCCCTGGACAGCATTTCGCTTGCTTTGGTCGCCTTGCGCCTCATGCCTGAGTAGCCAGGCACGATTTCACTCACAATCAGATCCTTGTAGTCTTCCCGAAATCCTTTGACTAGGTCTAAGGCGTGTGTGATGCCTGACTCCGATGCCTCGTACATCGACCGCTGGCAATGCCCCTTGGACTTGCGCACCTCGTCTCGAAAGTCAGTTTTGTCCTTGGCCAAGTGCCTGGGTCAGGTGATGACCGGCGTATCTCAATTCGTTGACTGGCGGTATCGAGATATTGGATCGGAACATCTCGATCTCCTTGGCAAAGGTGTCAGCCTTGTCAAAAAGTCTGGCGATCTCCTCGATTGCGCTAAGGTCATAGAAGTCGCTATCCGTCATTAAATCTGTAATTCTTCACCTGGTCCCACTGTTGAGTGATGTCCTCTCGTGTGACATACTCGCCTCGCTGCAACCGAACGTTGCCAGTTGCGATCCGTCTGACAGTTCTCCGTGCCACTTCGTTCTCAAGCTCCTCTCGGGTACGGTTACGCTTGTGGCTTACCGTGTGCCGAAACGACCTCCTCAAGACCGTCAGTGGGTTTTGCATGGCTCTCTCCTCGCGTCAGGCCGTTCACAGCACTTGAAGCGTTGTCGTCTCAAGTGCAACTGCAAGTCGAGGCCGCTTTGGCTTCGCTGCTCCTAAGTCCGTGTTCTGGCCGGACTAGTCTTATTACAGCACCACTCTTCCGCTGTCAAGCAATAAACATTACGTTTCCCCATGTTTTCGTTGCTGACAGGTTTCCAGACAGTCTTATGAGACCCTGTTCGTAGTGCTACGGTTCTTTCGTGCATGAGCCAATCTCTGTGGGAGGGATCCACTCCTAGGCGAGGAAGACAATGAGGGATCACTTCGAGAACGCAACCCCCGACAAGCAAGCTGGCGAAGGCGCTCCCGCAGCCAGTTAGGAAGCCAGCACGAAGCCATCGCGGACCACGTCCAGAACAACCGTCGGCGCTACCAAGGCAGGGTCCGAGGCTGGACGCAGAACTCCGGTATTGTCAAGCCATCGATGTATTTCCATGTGGACCGGGTCTGTCCCTTGGGAACATGGCGCGAATCAATCGAGTTCCCTGACCTGTAGATTCCGATAGAAGACAGGCCAGCCCTCCGGCTGGAGGCAGATATTGCCTTCGGCGGGTTCGAAATCGTGCCCCTCGTTCATCGTCTTGCCGTTGAGCTTCACGGTGACGATTCCGTCGAGGGACTGGATCTCGATGCTTTCCCATTCTCCGAACGGCTTGCGGTTCTCGTGGGCCGGGGCCCGGTGAGCCCCGCTGACCTTACCTCCACGCACACCGAACAAGCTGCCCGCTTCACCGTAGTGACCCTGGATTCCCAGGGATCGTGGCCAAGTGCGTTATATCGCGCCCGCGTGAATGAAATATCCGGCATTGGGATACCTTGGAAGCTGCTCTTTCGAGCCTTCCTTCTGGAAGCGCCACTCGCCACGAAAAATGAAGTGACGGTAAACCTTCTTGCTCCGCAGAGAGCCGTTCGGTTTTCCGGTGCAAACGATGACGTGGTCCTTGACAGACCAAGCGTCCGGGGCCGACCCCTCCACGGTCCAGTGCTCGCTCACGTGGGTGACCGGAGACAGTGACACAAACCCCTCTGACTGCGCGAACAAGAGCGCAGCGGCACCAACCAGAACACATGTAGTCAAAGTGAAACGCATCACATCTCCGGCATGCTTGCAGAACCTCGAGATCCGGCCTGCTTGACCCACGCGGAAGCCTATGGGGGCACGAGAATACGGTCTGGCCTTACCGAGCGCCGTGATAGGCTGAGCAGCGACCGAAAGCAGGCACAAGTTCCTTTCGGCGGAGGTCGGAGTGAATCACAACAGCATCGTGCGCCGTCGTTTCCTGCAAGGGGTGGCAGCCGCCACCGCAGTGACATCCGTTCGAGCCCAGAACGATCCGCTACGCTTCGGCATGATCGGCGTCGGCAAGCGGGGCACGGCGCATCTAGGCGGCCTGGTCGAACGCTCTGACGTCACGGTCCAGGCCGTCTGCGATATCGACTCCTCCACCCGCGATGCCGCGCAGAGCGCCGCGCAGGCGGATAACCCACGTTCCTATGGGGACTACAGGGAACTGCTCCGCCAGAGCGATGTCGACGCGGTGCTCATTGCCACGCCGTGCTACCTGCACGCCGAAATGGCCGCAGCGGCCCTCGAGGCCGGCAAGCACGTCTTCTGCGAGAAGCCACTTGCCATCTCGGCAGACCAGGTCCAGCTCGTGCTGGACGCTGCACGCAAATCGAAGGCCGTGTTCCAGATCGGGCAGCAGTCGCGCAACTCCCCGCACATGCAGGAAGTCGTGCGCCAGATCCACGAAACGGGGCTCCTCGGAACGCCGCTCGTCATCAAGGCCCAGCGCCACAGCACCCCTTCGAGACCGGGCACGCGACGTGAAGGCGGCAGCGGCCAGCAGCGGCGCTTTCCGGGTTGGTACAACGACGTCAAGCTTTCCGGCGACCTGATCGTCGAGAACGCTATTCACAACCTCGACGTCTGCAACTGGCTGACTGGCAGCCGCCCGGTCAGTGTCTACGGCCACGGCAAGAGGTATCTTCCCGAGCCGATGCCCGCCGGCACAGTCATGATGGACGGGTTCAGCGTCGAGTACATCTACCGCAACGACATGCATCTCGACTACAGCCAGCTCTACCTGCATCCTCGGGCGCTCAGGAAGCTCCCGAGCGGCATGTGGTTCGTTGTGTATGGAGAGAAGGGCACGATCGAACTGGACTACAGTTCGTGGGCCTTCTTTGACATGTACGGGGACTCCGAGCCCGTCGAGCACCAAGGTGTGGAGGGCATTGACCTGACCGAAGCGGCTCACGATGACTTCGTGCGGGCGATTCGCGAAAACCGCAAGCCGGCCGCTGACATCGAAGTCGCTGCGACCGCGGCCCTCACCAGCATCATGGGGAGGGAAGCCATCTACCAGCGCCGCATGGTCACCTGGGACGAGATGGGCGTCTCGGTCTAGCGGCTACCTCCCCGACTCGGTCCCTCGGATCACCGTATCCAGGCATTGCCGTGCCGCGGCTGGAGCCCGAGAAGATCAGTTCAAACGCTGATGCGAGGGGCTGGGCGATACTACACTGAGACATATGGAGAGTCATCTCACCAATGCACGGCGTCAGCGCGTCGGGCTCGGAGTTGCGGTGCTACTATTCGCAAGCCCTTGGCTGGCGAGCGCCCAGACGCCGACCGCCGGGCCAGAGCGCGGAGCTGTGGTACCCGAATTCGAAGCCGTAGACCAATGCGGTGCTACTATTCGCAAGCCCTTGGCTGGCGAGCGCCCAGACGCCGACCGCCGGGCCAGAGCGCGGAGCTGTGGTACCCGAATTCGAAGCCGTAGACCAATCGGGCCAGTCTCGAGGATTCGAGGACCTCACGGGCGAGAACGGGCTCCTGCTGCTGTTCTTCCGCTCGGCCGACTGGTGACCGTTCTGCAAGGGCCAGCTCGTGCAGCTGGAGCGCAAGCGTCAGGCATTCGAAGACCAGGGAGTCCGAATTGCCGCCATCAGCAACGACCGCGTCGGTGCTCTGAAGGCCTTCTCCGACAGAGCGGGCATCGGCTTTCCACTACTCTCCGATCCGGAGTCCGCAATCATTCGCGAGTTTGGCGTGCTGAACGAGGAAGTCCCGAAGGATCACCAGTTCTTCGGCATCCCCCACCCAGTCGAGTTGCTCTTAGGTCCCGACCGCGTCGTTCGCGAGAAATTCCACGAATCCAGCTACAGGGACCGCTTCACGGCCGGTCGCGTTCTGGTTCGGCAGCTCGGCAGCGATTCAGGAGCAGCCCGTGCAACCGCGCGGACCTCGCACTTGAAGCTCACCACATGGGCAAGCGACGCCGCGGTCCGCGGCGGCAACCGCTTCGCCCTGGTGGTCGACGTCGATCTCAACGAGAAGATGCATGTCTATTCACCTGAAGTGGAGGGCTACATCCCAATCGACTGGCGCATGGAGGACTCCGCCGGCGTGACGGTTTACGATGCCGAATACCCGGAGTCCAAGTCCCTGCACCTGCCAGCAATCGACGAAACGGTGCCTGTGTACGAGGGTTCGATTCGCTTGGTACGGGATGTGATGATTGGTCAGGGTAGAGACCTTGGAGACCTGCTCCAGGACGGCAAGCTGACGATTCGCGGCAGCCTGCGGTACCAGGCTTGCGATGACAGGATGTGCTACTTGCCGACCACCGTGCCGCTCGAATGGACCGTCGACTTCGAGCAACACGACCGGCAGAGAGTTAGCGAAGACCTCCGGCGATAGGCGCAAGTCTTGCGCTGACAAGAGAGCGGAATCCGGGCCCGGTGGCGGGCCTTGCTTCGGAGGGCGGCGCCAAGCGTCTTGTGCGACCGCTGCAGGGAAACCGCCGCCATGCCCAGCACGGACGCCACCCGGCTGCTACCGGTGCCACCGCACTCGCGTGCCCAACCACCGGTTCAGTCAACCACAGCAAGGGAGAGTACGTGAGGGTAGATGTCCGCACCATTGGAATCGAGGGATTCTGCTGCACAGTTCGTAGTGTGATGAATCGGTTGTGTGTCGCTGCCGATGATTAAGTATTCTCCAAGAAGCGGGAGAATCTAATGCTGAAACTAGAGTGGGGCGATGCACAGGTATGGATGAACGTTGCAGAGGATTTGTACTTGCGCAATGCCAAGAACCCGAAGGATTTTCTGCGATCTAGGGGAGGATTTCCAAAAACTAACGAGATGAATGTAGCGGCCGTCTGCGCCGGTTACGCCTTTGAGTTGATCTTCAAAGTGCTCGTCAGAGCTGCGGGCGGCAAGCCCAATCCCAAGCACGCGCCTCGCGACGCGTACAACAAACTCAGTGGTCTCGGCACCGGAGACGTCCGTGCTGAGGTTGACAGGATAGTCGCCGACCACGGGTGGGACGAACCAGATCACTTTCTGGAATATCTCGATGACCTATCTCATCTAGACCGGAAGTACTGGATGCGACCCAAGAAACATGCAGAAAAACGGGGCACAACCGTAATCTCCGTTGGCGGACGTAAGGGGTTCGATGCTCTGAAGAAGACACACAAGGATCTCTCACGCTTTGCGATGAAGAGAATCGAATCCAACTCAGATATCTACGAATCCTGGCCGGGAACAGACTGACCTAGTCCCCAATCTGGCCGCTGGCCAGTTTCGTTGCCACTGAGTTGCCTAACGCCGCTCTTGGGCGCAACGGCGCCGTGTCACCGTGGAGAAGATGCGCGGGATGGCCTGGTTCATGCGTGGGAAGCGATTGATGTACCAGGAAGTAGCGGGGAAGCGCTCGGGCTATTCCTGATGGCAATCTTCAACAGGGAGTGGTGAGCGTGTTAACGAGGTTCGGAAGATTTGACTTCCGGGACCATGGACACAAGACGAGCATTGCTTGAGAATGTCCTGCCCTATCAGGAGGTGGATTCCCTTGCTGTCGATTCCCGAGAATCCAAGGGCGATCTCCGCCGGATTGACGTGATCCATGTCTAGGCGGGGAAGCCGTCACCCGGCACCTCGGCAGGCGGTCCTCGCGACTAATTGATGAGCCAAGGAACATGGATACGCCACCGATCTCGGTGCGCGTTGAGTCGCTTGAGTACAACGGAGGTCGTCTAGCATGGTCGAACCCAGCCACGTCCTGCTTGGGTAACTAGGTATGTGGTTACTCTGAGAAGAGATCCGCACCGCGCCCAGTGGCGGGCGGGCGGCGCCGATGTGGATTGTCGGAACGGCTGTTTCGGCCCATCGTAGAGCACGTTTCAACAGCTTCATCACGGACCGCCACGTCCGTCAAGTGCCCGCACAGACTGCTGCCATGCCAGAGTCCACTCCCGCCACGATCGAAGGTGACCTGACCGCCCAAGGCCTGCGATTCGGCTGCGTGGTGGCACGTTTCAACAGCTTCATCACGGACCGGCTGCTGGCGGGAGCGCTCGACGCCATCAATCGTCACGGCGGCGACTTGGACAATGTCACTGTCGTCCGAGTCCCTGGATCCCTCGAGCTCGCGACAGCAGCGAGCGCCTTGGCGAAAAGCGGAAACTATGACGCCCTGATCTGTCTCGGCGCGGTCATCCGGGGCGAGACGGACCACTACGGTCACGTCGCCTCGGGTGCGGCCAGCGGCATCGCGCGGGTCGGGCCGGAAACCGGCGTGCCGACTATCTTCGGCGTGCTGACTTGCGACGACGTCAACCAAGCGATCGACCGTGCGGGGGGTAAGGCCGGCAACGCCGGTTTCAACGCAGCAACAGCGGCGATCGAGATGGCCAACCTGGTCAGGAAGCTGCGAGCCGAATAGCTCGGCTCAGCGCTCCCTCATGCCGTCCCGCCGTCGTTCGCGCGAGAGCGCGTTGCAGATGATCTACCAGTGGGGGATTGGCGGCAGCTCTCCGGAGAAGGTCGTCGGGGACTTCTTTGGTGGCCTCGCCGGGGATAAACCGCGTCCGGTCGATCCCTTCGCCGAGCGGCTCTTCCTGGGTGTGACAGAGGAAGTCGGGGAGCTGGATACGATTATCCGGCGCCATTCGAGCCGGTGGTCGCCAGAGCGGATGTCGACGGTGGTTCGTGACCTGTTGCGGCTGGCTATCGCCGAGCTGCGATGGGCCAAAACACCGCCGCAGGTAGTCATCGACGAGGCATTGGAAATCGGAAAGCGCTTCGCCGGTGACGATTCGACCGCATTCCTTAACGGCGTTCTCGACGCCGCCCGCCGGGAGGCCGGCGCCGGGCAGAAGGCAAAGAGCCCGGCCGGGAACTGACTGCGCGCAAGCACCCAAGTACGGCGCGGTTCGGTCCTCAGGGCCGCACGATCCGCACCCGGTGGTTTTCGCTGTCGCCGATGTACACGTTGTTCGCAGGGTCGACATAGACGCCATGCGGCCGCGCCAAGCCGCACTTCAAGGGGTCGCCGTCCGGTCCGTCATGCCGGCTGCCGTCGCCAGCGACCGTCGAGATCGTCCCCGTCTCCAAGTCAATCCGACGGATCGCGTGATTCTCGGTGTCCGCGAGGTAGATTGCCGAGTCCGGGCCCACTTCGATGCCCTTGGGGCCGGCAACGGTCGCCTTTACCGCAGGCCCTCCATCGCCGGTGTGTCCCTTCTCGCCTGTGCCGGCAATATGGTGCAGGCGCATGGCCTGCATGTCGAGACTGTAGACCGCATTGCCCTCGCGCAGGGCAATGTACATGTCTCCGTTTGGCGCGAAGGCCAGGGCCCGGGGCCCATTTAGTGGCGTTCCCTCGAGCGGAGCGCCGTCGGGTGTCGGCCCTTGGGTTCCGTTGCCGGCAAAAGTCGTGACGATCCCAGTCTTGAGATCAACCCGGCGGATCCGGTGGTTGCCGATGTCGGCGATGTACAGCAACCCCTTGCCGTCCAGGGCGATCGAATGGGGCCGGTTGAACTGGGCGCTGACGGCGGGACCTCCGTCTCCTGAGAATCCGCGCTCCCCGGTGCCGGCGACGGTTGAAATCAGTCCAGTCGATGCATCGACACGCCGGACAACGGCGTTTAGCATTTCGACAAAGTACATGTTGCCTGCGGCGTCGAAGCGGACTTCGTACGGGTCATTGAGCATCGCCTCGTGGGCCGGACCTCCGTCACCGGAATAACCAACTTTCCCGGTACCCGCCACAGTCGAGATCGTGCCGTCCGCCATGTCAATCCGCCGAATCCGCTCGGTGTCGATCTCGCACACGTAGAGCGCCCCGTCGGGACCGAGGGTGAGGCCGTATGGGTTGCCAACTCGCGCTGCCGTGGCAGGACCGCCATCGCCCGTGGCACCAGACTCCCCGGTCCCAGCGAGGGTCTCCGTCGTCGCCGCCGACAAGCAAGGCACAGCCAGAATGGCCGCAAGGAGTAGTCTCATGCGGACAGGGTAGCTCACCCGTGTCGTTGAGGGACGCAAACATTTGGATCGTTGACGCGGGCGCACACGCTGTCTATCAAGACCAACTCGGAGGGCGGGGTGCTCTTGCAGCTCGGAGAGAAGGGAGTGTCCGGAACGGACCAAGGCCATTTCAACCTCCCGACCGACGTCGCGTGCGGTCCGGACGGCACCGTCTATGTAAGCGACGGCTACGGAAGTGCTCGGGTCGTGAAGTTCTCAAGTGACGGGGAGTTCCTTCTGGAGTGGGGCAAGCGGGGCACCGCACCCGGGGAATTCGGATTGCCGCACAACCTCGTCGTGGACGAGACCGGGCGGGTCTATGTCACGGACAGGGATAACCAGCGCATCCAGGTATTCGATTCCGACGGCAAGTTCCTGGACGAATGGAAGGGAGGCGGAGGAATCTCCACGCTGTTCATGACCGCCGACCAAAGGATCTGGGCAGGAGGAGTCCTGCGTAACCTGGACGGCACCATGGCCACACGTCTGCCCGGCAATGTCGGGGGACACGGCACGAGAGTCGCCCCGGACGGAAGCGTATTCATCGCCCAACTCAGCGGAGTCGTGCAGAGATTCCTTCACGCGGGGAGCTGACACCCAAGACCACCCAGCAACCGAAATTCGCATACCCTGCCACGCCGCAGCTTTCCCGACACTCAGCGACACCTGATTCTCTTGATGACAACCACGGAACCTGGAATCTGCATCCCCACCCGAAGCGCCGGCGGATTCCAGTCGAGGGACAAGCGAAAAACCGCTGCCACGGTCGGAGGAGTCGGTCATTGTGGATCGCGTCAAGCCGCTCGAGAGCCGGAATCGCCCCGCAGGAGTACGACTCCTGGGGCTCGCTCTCCATTCGGTCGGCGGCCCGCCATGGGGAGGAGCCTGCGCTCTGGAAGCTCCTTGCCGGGCTGGCGTGGTGGAGAGCGCATGGGACTGACGCACGACGCTTCCCGGCCGCGAGATCTTGGCCCGGGCGCCGGCTCTACGGGTCGCAGGAGGGCTGGGCGGCCAGTAGAGGGTGCGCCAGCGGCAGCGTCGCCGCCAGGACCGCCCAATCGTAGTGCCGATCAAAGCGGTATAAGAATTCCGCCGGGTAGTGCGCCAGGCACTTCGACCGAATCGAGTGGCTGGAGCCGTCCATGGACCGCTTCACATTTCCCGGCAAGGTGTTCACCCACATCAGCCCTGCCGCTTCGCACGTGCCAGGACCGCCGCCCGTCACGGCGGCCTCGTGCCGGCAGCCGACCGCCCTCACCCCGCCGAAGCAGGCCAGCCCGGCCGACTGCACGGTGGTGCCCGGCTCGAAATGCTCCCTCGCCCAGCGCACCAGCTCCGCCTTGCGGAATCCCTCCAGCATGCTCTGCCGCCACGCGCAATGCTGTGGAACCGGGGACCGGAGAATCAGTCTTCTAGGTCCGGAAGAAGTTCCCACGAAATCAAGAACGTATATGGATGAAGCGAAGAGGTGCACGCCGGTGCTACGTTTGGGGGCGTGCTAGCCTGTGGTCTCCCAATGCGGATCACCCGGGTTCGAATCGGCCTATTCTTCGTAGCAGCCCTAGCTTGGGTTGCAGGGACAGCCCGGGCGCCTAGCCAGGGCCCAGATCTCCACTGGTACAAAGGAAACCTGCACTCCCACACAATCAACAGTGATGGAGACAGTTCCCCCGATGCCGTCGCACAGTGGTATAAGGAGCGACGTTATCATTTCCTCGCTCTAACGGACCACAACTACTTCACCGATCCGCAGGGCCTCGACACGTTCTTAGGGGCCAAGGATCGCTTCCTGTTGATCACCGGCGAGGAAGTCACCTCAAGGCACGGTGACGCTCCGATCCATGTAAATGCGTTCCGTCTGCAACAAACGATCGAACCGTTCTTCGGAGAAGACATTCTGTCGACCCTTCAGGGAAATGTCGATTCAATCCACGCCGCCGGAGCGGTCCCTTCGTTGAATCACCCCCAGTTTCGATGGGCCATCGACGCCGCCACCCTCGCGGGGGTTCAGAATCTTGGCTTGTTCGAGGTCTACAACGGCCATCCCGAAACAAACGACCAGTGGGGTCTCGAAGAAATGTGGGACAAGGCACTGACGGCCGGCAGAGAACTCTACGGGATCGCCGTCGACGATGCCCACGAGTTCAAGCAATTCGGGCCCGGGCGATCGAACCCGGGTGGCGGTTGGGTAGAGGTGCATGCGTCGGAACTCTCGGAGCAAGCGATCCTCGCAGCCGTTGGAAGGGGTCAGTTCTATGCATCCACTGGGGTGAAACTTGAAGAGTTGCATCGCGGCCCAGGGCAACTGCAGGTCAAGATCGCACAGAAGGGTGACCGCCGGTACCGCACCGTGTTCGTTGGAAAGGGGGGGCGTGTCTTGGCCAGGGAAACGGGCGTGGAAGCAAGCTACCGGCTCCAGCCTGGGGACGGCTACGTGCGGGCCACGATCACCGATTCAAGCGGGCGCAAGGCCTGGGCGCAGCCGGTTTTCCCGGACGACGGTTCATAGCACGGAGACAGCCGCAAACAGGCTCTACGCCCCTACGGCCTCGCTGGATGTTGATCAGGCATGTTCCGATGCCGAGATCGAAGCGTTCGTAACGCTTTCGCTGAGCGGTACCGACCGTGAGCAGCGGAGCCTAATCCCCCGCCAAAATCCATGCCGCCAAACGAGAAGTGCCGCCGGAGGCAATCAGGTGGCGACATGTCGGTTGGATGCGCGCTACACGAGCGCTCGCTCGAACAAGGCGAGCAGACGGCTCCAAGCCCGCTCTGCCTGTGCCTCGTGGTACACCTGCGTGTCCGGCGGGCACCAGCCGTGCAGCGCACCCTCGTACACCTCGATCTCGGCCGGCAGCCCCGCTTGAGCAAACGCGTCCCGCAGGACATCCTTCGCCTCGGGCTGTCTCGTGTCATCGTTCTCGGCGATCGCGAAGAGATAGTGCGCCTGCATCTGCGGCACTAGCAGGTGCGGACTGTCGGGCCGGTCGCTAACGAGGCCGCCGCCGTGGAACGAGGCTCCGGCCCCGATCCGGTCAGGCACAGCGGCCGCCGTCCGCATAGTGATCGGCCCCCCCATGCAGTAGCCCATCGTCCCCATCTTCCGATGGCCGTCCACCGACGGCTGGCTGTCGAGGAAGCTGACAAACGCTTTTGCGTCCGTCACGTGGGTATTCGCGTTCAGTGATGCCATCAGTGGCCTGACCGTGTCACGCACTTCAGCGAAGTTCGTGCTGCTCACGATGGGTGCCCTCTGCAGCCTGTAGTACTGATTCACGACCAGGACCGAGTAGCCCGATTCGGCGAGCCGCCTGGCCATCTGCTTCATCGCTGGCCGCAAGCCGAAGGCATCGGGCCAGATCAGGACAGCGGGGTAACTCCCGCTCGAGGGGTGCACGAAGTAGCAGTCCGCCACGCCATCGGGGGTCTTGACGTCGACGTCGGACTCGGTAACGGCCTGGGCGTTCGCCGCGCTGGTCAGCAGCACCGCCAGTCCCGCTCCGGCGGATTCGGCCCCGAACTGCCGTCTCGTCATCTCCTTCGCGCTCAGGTACTCGTCATTGTCGACGACGGTTCTCTCATCGCACATGTAAGCCTCCTTGCCGAGAACTTCCTCGGGAGCAACGGATCATTGCTCCGCCGGCCTTGATTCTACTCGAATATTTCTCTGTCGCGGCGGGCGTGGTGAGAGCGGGCTGCATCGCAGTTTGAATGGACTTCCCTGCCCCAGACGGAATGGTCAAGCCGCTACGGGATCTCGACGGTCTTCATAACCGCCGACCAAGGGATCTGGGCTGGCGGGACCCTGCGCACCTTGGACGGATCCGTGGCTGAACGGCAGCCTGACAATGTCGGAGGACACGGCACGACGGCCGGCAACCAGACTGTCAAAAGCGCGTTCCACAGCTTCCGCGAGATCGCGACGGCGCCTGCCCTCGGGTAGGAATGCAATTCCGCTGCGCACTTCTGCTTCGGTTACAGCCGTTACGAAGAGCGAGCGCACCGTTCTTGCGGCAAGCCAGGCGACTACTTCCGAGGAGGGATCCTCGCGCATGAGCTCGGAAATTACGTTGGTGTCCAGCACGAACATCACGGTCAGCTCACTCTCCAGATGAGGAAATTGTCGGTGTCGAGCGGCAGATGACGGCCGTGATCCTCAACGGATCCGATCGGCAGCACAGCCACGGGCTGCTCTTTGACCCGCTGGCCGAGCTCCTTCCAAGTGTGGTGCTGGTAGAGATACGGAATCTTGGGTATGGCTTCACCCCCGGACGCGTCGCTCCGGGTCGATCATGAACCATAGCAGCGCGCCTACAAGGTAAACAATGGTTGACGCCCAGAACATCGATTCGAACGAGCCGAATCTCGCAGCGAGCCAAGCCGCGGAGATCGGGGAAATCACGGCGGATGCGCTCGAAGCCGTGTTCATGAACCCCGTCGCCGTGCCCCCGTAGCGATGTCCCACATCGACGCAAACGGCCCAGGCCACAGGCAGGGTCAAGTCCTGCGCTCCCTGTGCAAAGGCCATCCACATCACGGCGGAAAACGCGTCGCCCGCGGACGCAGCCAAGGCGAACCCTAGCGCTGCCAAGGCGAATCCCCCGATGCCCACCGCCCGACGGCCCCAACGCAGACCGATACGACGTACGAGCCAGTCGGAAAACGTGCCTCCTGTAACGCATGCCGCAGCTCCGGCCAGCAAGGGAATGGCCGAATAGAGACCGGACTGCTCGAGCGAAAGGCCGTGCTCGTCCATCAGATATGTCGGCAGCCACGTCACGAAGAAGAAGAACCCGTACGCGGAACAGAAGTACATCCAGAAGAGAGCCCAAAGGTTGCCGTCCCCAAGCATCGACCGCCAAGGGATCAGCTGCCTCGGCGGGAGGGATGCCCTCCGAACGGATATAGGCAAGCTCGGCCTTGTCGACTCCCCCGTGTTCCGAGGGATCGTCTCGATACCAGCGCCGGAAGAACCAGCACCAGACGAGGCCAGTGGCTCCCAGCACTGCGAAGGTCGGCCTCCAGGCGATCCGAGCGATCAGTAGCGCGGACAACGGGGGGGCGAGGGAACCGCCTAGGCGGGCTCCCATCCACATCAGCCCCGTGGTGCGGCCACGCTCCCTAGCCGGAAACCACCTGGCCAACGCGCGGGCGAGCGTGGGAAACGCCCCGGCCTGGGCGGCACCAAACAGGAACCTCATGCTGACGAGGCTCACGAATCCCTGCACGAGGCCGGTCAAGACCGTGAGCAGCGACCAAGCTGCGGCGATCGGGACCAGAAGGCGTCTTTGGCCGAAGCGATCTCCTAGCCAGCCGGTTGGGATCTCGAATATGCCGTATGCCAGCGCGAAGGCACTGAAGACATAGCCCATCTGGACGCTGGTCAAGCCCAGGTCGTCCGTCATGAAGGGCGCTGCGACGGAAATGCAGACGCGGTCTAGGTAGGTGATGCCTGCAATCGTGATCGCGAATGCAAGCGTGACTCGGCGGGCATTTGTCGCTCGTGGCAAGAAGGCTGATGGATTCTATCACCACGGTCTGCGACGGACCGCCGAAAACGACGTCCCTAGTCGAGCCTCTCCACGGTGACGAAGTAGGCGCCGTGAGTACGGCCGTCGGGTGCGGCGAGCCAAGTTCGGAGCTCCGCCGGCCCGGCCGGGAGCTCCGCGTCGAACGAGATTTCCGTTGTTCCGGACGGGTCCGGAATCTTCTGCTCTTGGTCGATATCGCGGATCTGCAACCGGGCGCTCGTCGAATCGATAGCCCGGTTCAGGTACCTGGGCCAGCGTGACAGGGTAAACCGGTAGCTTCCCGCGCGGTGTACGTCCACCAGCCACGGCCAGTTCTCTAGCTTCCTCCCTTCCAAGTGATTGCGGCTCCAAACCGTGCGCGCGCCCGGAGCCTGCCATTCCTGGCTCGTTAGGTCGGCCGGGTTCTCGGCTTCGTGGCCGATGACGATCCGAGTCGGTTCCATGCCGGAGCGAACCGAGCGGTACCACTGCTCGTGCTCGGCTCGCAGCCTCGTCACTGTCTCGGGATGATCCGATGCGACATCCTCAGACTGCGATGGGTCCCGGCGTATGTCGAACAGGCGGGTTCCCGCGACCAACCGCCAGCGAGAAGTCAGGACTGCCGACCCGATCCAGCGATCATCCGGGTTGGCAAATCCCGGGCCCCCGTGAATCTGCGAGAACAGCACCCTGTTCGGAAGAGACTCGCCGCGCCGAAGCAGCCCCGCGAGCGAAAGGCCGTCGAGAGTGGGACCGGCCGGCCGCTCGAGCCCGCACAGGTCGATCAGGGTGGGCAGGATGTCGACGTGCGCCGCAAGCTCCTCCACGTCTCTGGGCTCGCCGAGCCCGCCTCCCGGCCAGTGCACGAATAGGGGGACACGATGGCCACCTTCAAAGGCGGATGACTTTCGGCCGCGCATGCCCGCGTTGAACCCGGCCGCAGGATGGCCGTCGAGACCAGAATCGAACCGGGCACCGCGGGACGTGCCATTGTCCGTGAGGAATACCACGATCGTTCGCTCGGCTATGCCCAGGTCGTCGATCTTGTCGAGAAACCTGCCCAGGTTCTCGTCAAAGTTCACGATCATCCCTTTGAAAGCAGCGTACTGGCCTGTTTCCCCTGCCTCTTCGAAGGGTCTGCTGTAACGCTCCGCGACCAGATACGGCCCGTGCGGCGCGTTGGTCGCGATGTAGGCGAAGAACGGTCGCTCCGGATCCGACTCTACAAACCGGATCGCTTCACGGAACCAAACATCCGTGCAATAGCCCTCAAACTTGGTCCAGCTGTTGTTGACCAGGTAGGTGTCGTCAAAGTAATCGTTGCCATAGTGGTCCGAAATCTGCGTCACACCCCCGCAACGATGCCAGACAGCATGTTGGAAGCCCTTGTCGATCGGCCGGGACGGATAGTTGTCCCCGAGATGCCACTTCCCGAATATCCCCGTGCGATAGCCGTTGGCCGCGAACACCTGAGCAATCGTCACCTCCCTGGGGTGGATTGAGGTCCTGCCGTGGGAGGTGCGGTAAGCACCGGTCCGGGCAGCGTAGCGGCCGGTCATCAGCGCGGCCCTAGTCGGGGTGCAGAACGGGCTGACGTGAAAGTCGGTGAAGCGAACGGACTCGGAATGCAGCCGGTCAAGATTCGGGGTCGGCAATGCCGAATTCCCGTGCGCCGAGATGTCGCCGTAGCCTTGGTCATCCGTCATGACCAGGACGACGTTGGGAGGCATCGCAAGCGCGACCGTGGCGAAGAGCGGAACGGTCAATCCCAGCAAGGCCGCCAGCTCAGGCCGGCTGTGCCGGCCCGCACCCGTGGAATCCAAGCATTCGGCCTCCCCGCGCATGGGCATTCGGCGGGCTGATCGGAACATGCCCGCATTGTAGTGAACAACCACCGTCGGCAAGCCGGTGGCTTCGTTGTTGTCAACTGGAAGTTGACTGTCGCGCACGGGCTCTCTCCCCTTCTCGCTTGTCGGACCACCATCTCCCACATCAAAACTTCCCGTGCCAACGGCCTCCGAGCCCGGCTAAGAAACAGCCCCCGGCACTTGTCCCTCGCAGGGGAGACGTCCTGAAGGACGCCGCAGGGAAGCTCGCCTTCAATCCCGACACGATGAGATCCTCGCTGGAGGAGGAAATGGCGGTGCCTACGCGGGTCACGCCCGCTCCCTGCAGCGCTTTCGCCACGGCAGGCAGCTCTTCCAGGCCGCGCGTGAAGGTCGCATCGTCCGTGCACAGGCTGACCGTAAGCCTCGCCGCCGCCCATTGGAGGCCAGCCGCTTTCAAGGCATCGACGTAGCGGGCACTCCCCTCCTGCAATGGCTGTGGGCCGAAATGCTCCACAGACTCGAATCCGTATCTGGACGCGAGTTCGATCGAGCGTCCCTGATCAGCCTCGATGCCAATGGTGCTGACAGAGCGGTTCAGCGATACCTCGCTGACAAGGCTTACCGGAACGTCTTAGTGCATTGCATGGAGAATGGCTGCCGAAACAATACCGGCCAGTGGCCTTTCCGACACGTTCCGGCTCCTCGGGGTGCTAGAGGCTTCGACCACTACTCCGTGAAGGACATAGCGATGGCTGAGGTCGCGGAATTCGGTCTGATGCTTTTGGACGGGAAGAGCAAAGGTACGATCAACAACATCGTGAATCTCTCGCGTCGGGGTAGGCCTGTTGTCGTATACGTTGCACCGAAGAAGAGCTTTGAAACCGTACGGTCTATGAAGGACCTATTGGAGATCCTCGCGAAGGGAAACCCCAAGAGTGTAGAGCGGTTGGCGGACGAACTGAATCTGAGTATTCCTGCGGGCGCTACTTAGCGTGTTGTGGCGGGAGCGGCATCGGTACAAATGCACGAACCACCTCAAAGCCAGTGTTCTTCACCCCATAGTGGCCTAGTTCCGCACGATGCATGATGGACAATCCATATTTGAGTTCTCGCAACAAGGCGATTCGGTATTCCAATATAGGCTCCAAATTGGAATACCGAGGACCCTGGCGCCAGCACGCGCAATCGATTCAGCCTGAGCTTGGGCAATGTCTGGGCGTCGAAGGCGTTCTCATTGAGGCCGGTCACCACGATTCCCTATAGGTCCAAGCCTGGTATGGACTAGAATCGGGCGATGCGCGTATGGGTTCCAGCCTTCCTTGTGCTCTTGCTTCAGGGCTGCGCCGGCCCACAGGCAAATGTATCGGGCGAACTCCAGGTCTGGCACACGGTCACGCTTGCTTTCGACGGACCCGAAACATCCGAGAACGCCGAGCCGAATCCCTTCACGGACTATCGACTGGACGTGACGTTCACCGGGCCCGGCGGCGATTTGGTCGTGCCGGGGTTCTTCGCCGCCGATGGCCGCTCCGCGGAGACATCGGCTGACTCGGGTTCGACGTGGCTGGTACGGTTCTCGCCCAACGCCGAAGGCAGCTGGCGCTATCGCGCGTCGTTTCGAGCGGGCTCCGGCGTCGCACTCGCTGACGATCCCGCCGCCGGCGAGCCTGCTGCCTTTGACGGAGCTTCGGGGGAGTTCATGGTCGAGGGGTCCGACAAGCAACTTCCTGACTTCCGCTCTCGCGGACGCCTCGAATACGTCGGCGAGCGCTACCCGAGGTTCGCTGGGGACGGCACGTACTTTCTCAAGGGCGGCGCCGACAGCCCGGAAAACCTGCTGGGCTACGTGGACTTCGACGGGACTCGCGACCACGATGCCGAGTCGGGACGCCGAGAAGCCTTTCTGCACGGCTTCGAGCCGCACCTGCAGGACTGGCGGGAGGACGATCCGACGTGGCAGGACGGGAAGGGCAAGGGATTGATCGGGGCACTCAACTACCTGGCATCGGAGGGAGTGAATTCGATCTACTTCCTGCCGCAAAACGTCGAAGGTGACGGAGACGACACCTGGCCCTGGGTTGACCGCACGACATTCGATCGCTTCGACGTAAGCAAGCTGGAGCAGTGGGAGATTGTCTTCTCACACGCTGACCGCCTGGGGATTCTGCTGCATGTCGTCACATCCGAGACGGAGAACGACCACCTGCTCGATGACGGCGACCTGGGCCCTCATCGCGAGCTCTACTACCGAGAACTCGTGGCCCGCTTCGCCCACCATCCCGTTCTGATCTGGAACCTCGGCGAAGAGAACACCAACTCCACCGAGCAACGCAAAGCCCACGCGTCCGCTCTGGATCGGCTCGATCCGTACGACCACCCCGTTGTGATGCATACTCACGCGACCGTCGAGCGCCACGAACAGCACTACGCTCCCTTGCTTGGCTTCGAGGATTTCGAGGGCGCGTCCATGCAGATCCGGGACGACCCGGTCGTCCACACTGCGCTCATCGAATGGATGCGCAGGTCGCGCGAGGCCGGCCGCCCTTGGATCGTGTCCTTCGACGAGCAGCGCACGGGCCGCGACGGCGTCGCGCCTGATTCGGAGGACGAGTCCCGACACGACGAGCGACGCGACCATCTGTGGGCAACTCTCATGGCGGGGAGTTGGGGGATCGAATGGTACTTCGGATACATGTATCCGCACAACGATCTCAACCTCGAAGACTTCCGCTCCCGAGCTCAGATCTGGTCGATGACCCGCCATGCGCTCGAGTTCTTCCACGAGCATCTGCCGTTTCAAGAAATGATGTCGGCCGATCACCTGTCGGAGGGCAGCGGCACCTTCGTGCTCGCCAAGCCGGGTGAAATCTACGCCGCCTATGTCCCTACCGGGGGGAGCGCACGCCTAGACCTGGAAGACAGCGAGGGTGAGTTCGCGGTCTCTTGGTTCAATCCGGCCGAAGGGGGACCCTTGGCCGATGGCGCCGCCGTATCCGGCCCGGGAATCGTTCAGCTCGGGCCGGCCCCAGGTAACCCCGCCCAAGACTGGGTTGCGCTCGTGCGCCTCGCCGAAGACTGACCGTATTGACGCGGCAACCCCGGCAGCAGATCACTAGAAGTGCTGCGACGGACGCTAGAGCCAAAGCGTCCATGCGATTCACATTTCGGCCTTACTTGCCGTCGATCGAGAACGTCACCAGCACATCCCCGACCGGAATCGCAATATGCTGTTTGCCCCTGCTGAGGAAGCTCATCGGGCTGCCATACACCCGGTCGTTACCGAGAAAACGCCACAGCGCTTCGCCCGTGTAAGCATCCAAGGCGAACACGTTGCCCTCGAGGGTCCCACCCATCACAAGATTCCCAGCAGTAGACATCACTCCGCCCCAAGGCGGAGTGACCACCTTGTACTCCCATTTGATGTCCCCGGTGGTGGGCACCATGCCGATCACTTTGCCCCAACTCTCCTCCGGGGCGAAGCGCCGTGGCCGGGACCGCCGCCACGCCCTGTTTCGCGCTCTGTATTCGTCGGTTTCGCGGTCGCCTTCACCAGGCTCGGTGGTCGGCAGCGTGGGATATCCCGACTTCGTAAACACCCGGCGCTCTTCGCGGGCGAACACATACAGCAATTCCGTGACCGGGCTATAGCTGTGCGACATCCAGTTTGAAGCGCCATCGACGCCGGGCAGAATATGGGTGATCCCATCCAGAGTCGGCTCATGGCCGGGGATCTCGATCGGCCGACCGTTTTCGTCGATTCCCTTGGCCCACGTCTGCCGCACGTAGGACTTCGCGTGAAGGAACTCGCCGGTCGCGCGGTCGAGGACATAGAAGAACCCGTTGCGGTTTGGCCAAACAATCAGCTTCCTCGGTTGCCCCTCGAAATCCGCATCCAGCAAGATCGGTATCTGCGTCGCATCCCAATCGTGCAAGTCGTGCGGCGTGAACTGGAAGTGCCATTTCAGCTTTCCGGTGTCCGCATCCAGAGCAATCACCGAACAGGAGTACAGATTGTCGCCCTTGCGGAAATCGCCGTTGTAGCCAGGCCACGGGTTGCTTGTCCCCCAGTACACCAGGTTCAACTTCGGATCATAAGAACCGTTGTTCCAAGTGGAGGCTCCGCCGGTCTTCCACGAGTCGCCATCCCATGTCCCGAAGTTGTCTTCGCCCGGCTGGGGGATTGTATGGAACCGCCATAGGCGCTTGCCCGTCTTCGTGTCGTAGGCGTCGAGGAAACCGCTGACCCCGTGCTCGCCACCCGCCATGCCGACAATCAACTTGTCCTTCACCACCAGCGGGGCGCCGGGGGATGCGTAGCCACCCGCCGCCTTGTAATCGAATATCTCTGTCTTCCACAACTCCCGCCCCGACTTTGCATCCACCGCAATAACGTGCATGTCGAGGGTGTTCATGAACAGGGTGTTGCCCAGAATCGCCAATCCGCGGTTGACGTTTCCGCAACAGTTGAACGTTTGTGGCGGGTTGCGGTGGCTGTAGGTCCACAGCGTGCGGCCCGTCTCGGCATCCAGCGCATAGATGTCGTTCTCAGGCCGCGTGAGATACATGACGCCGTCCACCACCAGGGGCGTTGTCTCGAACTTCTCCTGGTGCCGCCCTTGGAACAGCCACTTGACCTGCAGCCGGTCGACGTTGTCACGGTTTATTTCATCCAGCGGGCTATATCGATGACCGTTGTAGGTTCGGGAATACATCAGCCAGTTGCCCGGCTCTTTGTCGGAATTCAGCAGCCGCTCGTAGGTAATCGGCAGCCCTTGTCCGTTCAGCGATGTCGCGGCCACGGCAACCACGGCGAAAGCCACGCCCAGAAACCTGCGGATTCCTCTTGTGCTCACTGTGCCCCCTTTAGGCTTGACAAATAAGCCACCACATCCTCGAGCTGTGTCTCGTTCAAGATCGAACCGTACGCCGGCATGAGCGATGGATTGTCACGCCGAATCTCCTTGAGTTCGTGCTTCAGAAACGACCGCGGGTTGCCATTGGTATCCCGGATCTGGATCGAGTAGTCGTCTTCATTCAGCTGAATCCCGCTCACCGACTGCCCATCCTGCGTGACCAGGTGAGTTCCACGGTAGTTGGTCGGCAGATCCGCCTCCGGTTCCAAGATGGACTCTTCCAGAAACGCCAGCCCTCGCCGTCGTCCGACGTCGTCCAGATCCGGCCCCAAGATCCCGCCCTCGCCGTTGATGATATGGCAGGAAGCGCAACCGGTGTTCTCATACACGGTCTTGCCTGCGACCGGATCGCCGGGGGCGTCCTCAGGCTCGGCGGTACCAAGCTTTTTCACGAAGCCGATGATCCGCCACAGGTTGTCGTCCTCCACCCGTGGGGGTCCCATCTCCGACCCCGGAATTCCATTGCGAATTGTTTGAAACAATTCGGCGTCGGAGCCGCCAAAGCGATACCGCCCGGTCGTCAGGTCCGCCCCGCGGCCACCCTCCCCAAACGCCCCATGGCAATAGGAACAGTACGTTTGGAAAAGATCGTTTCCCATCGCGACGTCTGCGGGGGTTTCAAACGGATTGGTCTCTGGCTGCGACGCCTCGCTCCGGCTATCCGCCGCTTGCTGTTGCGCCGCGGCTGCGGGGGAGTCGTGGCCTTCCGGCGTCGGCTGGACCTGTGCCCATAACGGCGCTACAAACGCCACAGAAAACAACAATCTCAGCAGAGTTCCCATGAGTCACCCTTCGTCAACCCGTCGCAGCTTAGACAATCCAGCCGCCTCGCACAATGGGGCATACCGCTATCCGCTCTCGTTACATGAAATCATGGGACGACACCGCTTGACTTTCGCACAATAGTAAGTCCTTTCCCATGCCAAGCGCCTTAATAGTCATGGGGAGTCCTGCCGGAGTCAAACGCGATTTCAATGCGCTCGAACGGCCGCGCCGGGCGCAAGCCGCAACTCAGTGCCGAGCAATCGCCGCAACTCGAGCAGTCGTTGTCCGACGGCCCGGAGGCGCACGGCTATCCCACTCCCTTGTGGACCTGCCAGCTCGTCGTGCACCTGATTCACAAGCAATTCGGCATCCGCTACCATCTCGGACACATTCGGAAGATTCTGGTGCGGCTGGGCTGGAGTCCGCAGCGACCGGTCGGGCTGGCACGCCAACGCGATGAGCAAGCCATCCGCCAGTGGGGGCGTCGCACCTGGCCCGCCGCTAACTGGAAGGGGGGAGGTTGCACTTCCCCGTCGGAGAGGGGCGCTAGGTTCGGGGGGGATCCCAAGCGGATGAAGGAGTCGGAGGCGGCGAAGGGGGCCCGGCGAAGGGAGCGGAGCGACCGCAGCCGGGCTCCCTTCTTGGAGCGGCGTGAGCGGGTCCGTTTCGCCGACACCCTCTTTGCAACCGTACGGCTGCCCAGAGCGCCGGTGGTAGCATGAGCCCGTGTTCGATAGCTACGCGACCGCCCGCCGGAGCCGGTGGTGCTGATTGCGTTTGGCGGCCTCCCCGCCGTGGGAAAGTCGGCCCTCGCCATGGCGCTGGCCTGGCGGATCGGTGCACTTCATCTGCGCATTGACACGATCGAGCAGGCGATGAGGAATGCCGGCCTTACTGTGTCGGGACCGGAGGGATACGTTGCAGCCCGCGATCTTGCCGAGGACAATCTGCGCATCGGACACACCGTCATCGTCGACTCTGTCAATCCGGTGGCGATTACTCGCGCCTACTGGCACGAGACCGCAGCGAGGATGAAGGTGGAACTCGTGGAAATCGAGGTGGTCTGTAGCGACAAACGCCAGCATCGCCGGCGGGTCAAGTCGCGCATCACCGATATCCCCGGTCTTGTGCTCCCAAACTGGCAACAGGTCCTGGATCGACGCTACGAGCCGTGGAAGACCGCCCATGTCATCGACACTGCAGGACGCACATTGGAGGAATCCTTATCGCAAACTGAGGCGGTCGTGCCGAGAAGATAGAGACCGGGAATGCTAAGCGGCCCGCGGAAGGACTTCGTCGGTCTTCTCGTGGGCATCCGCCGCAAGGTCGGCCAAGTTAGGCGCATACACCGCCTTTGCGATTCCAAGCTTTTCTAGCAGGAGGATCTGCAGGTAGCTGAGGTCCAGTTCGTACCAAGCCATCCCGTGCCTCGCGGAAACCGGGTGAGCGTGGTGATTGTTGTGCCAGCCTTCGCCGAAGGTGATCAAGGCGACCCACCAAAGGTTGCGGGAATCGTCCTTGGTCGAGAACCTGCGACCGCCCCACATGTGCGTGGCGGAATTGACGAGCCAGGTCGTGTGCAGCCCGATCACGACTCGAAGGGGCACCAGCCAAAGCATCATGCCGATCCCGCCGAAGATCAGTGCCACAACGCCCAAGACTGTCAGCGGCACCCAGTGCCATCCGCTCAAGACGCGATAGTACCGATCCTTGAGCAGGTCCGGGGCGTACTTGCCGTTCCGCTCCGTGTCGCTATGCATCGACTCCCCGAAGATGATCCACCCCATGTGCGCCCAGAAGCCGCCGTGACGAGGAGTGTGCGGGTCCAGGTCAGTGTCGGAATGGTGATGGTGCCGGCGGTGCGTGGCGACCCAGTAGATCGGCCCTCCTTCGAGCGTAAGCGTGCCGCAAAACGCCAAGAAGTATTCCAGCAACTTCGGCACCCGGTACCCACGGTGAGTGTGCAGCCGGTGGTAGCCCATGCCGATGCCCCAGCTAACGGCCATCCAATACACGACCGCAGTGACAATCAGGTTCGTCCATGAGAAGAAGAACAGCGCCGCGATCGCGCCTGCGTGGAACAGGGCAAGCGCCACGACGGTCTGCCAATTCAGCCGACTCCTGTCGCCGAAGTCAAGTCCATCCATTTCCGTAGAGTCCATTCGGTGTAGTCCCTTCTCGTATCTAGCTCGACAGCTTGGGAGGGATTCTGAGTCGACTCTGGAGAGCGCCGATTTATCCCCGAACAGTTAACGTAGCAAGCCGAATCCGGCTGCAACGTAGGTCAATGTAATTGTTCGGTAACAATGGCCGCCGAGCCGGATCGAGCCGGTCAGGGACGCAGTGATTTCGCCAGCGCGGCGTTGCCTACGCGGTCGCGGACACGCAAGACGACGAGGTGCTCGCCCGGCTCGAGATCGCCTAGCGACAGCGTGAACTCTTCCTTCCGCGAATCCAGGATGCCGTCATCTGACAGCACTGGATCCCAATCTCCCGCATCCACCGAGAACTCGGCGGAGCGGATCTCCGAGACCTCGTCCTCGACCTCGAACCGCAGCTCTCCTCCCGGACCGTCCGGCAGCTTGCGAACGAGCGGCGGCGTCTGGTCGACGAGCACCGGCCGGCTGATCCGCTCGGCTTCCAGCGCTCGCTCGGGCGAGTTCGCCTCGCCATCGTCGACCCTCACGCGAAACTCGTAGTGCCCGTCAGCGAGCGTGTCGCTCTCGATCGAGAGCCTGGCGGTTGACAGGTCGTCGCGAATGGTCTTCCAGTTGGTCTCGCCTTCGCCTCGGAACGACACCTCGGCACGCAACTTGTCGCCGTCCGGATCCTCTGCGCTCCAGACGATCGCCAGCTTGCGGAGCGACGCTCCGGTCGTTGACTGCTGGCCCGACTGGCGTGGTGCAGACGACGATCCTGACGCCGAGACCGTGATGCTGTAGCTACTGGAAGTGTTGGAGGATTGCGAAGCGGAAGAGTCGGAGGCCTTCACTGTCTCCGGAACAATATTGAGGGATTTCACGACGGGCGCTGAGTTCTGCGGGAGGTAGTGCACCCGTAGCGTGTCCAGGCGCGCCAGGCCCTTCAATGTGACACGCCACTGGAGGAAGCGCGCGGACGGCGAGGCCACCGGCGAACCGGCCATGTCATTGAGCGGATCCGACCATTTGCTCCAACTCGCATCGGGTCGGTAGGTGTTTCCGCTTCTTGTCTGGATCTCGATGGCAGACCCCTCGGGAGCTTCGCCGCGCCACGACAGGCGGCCCCACCGAGAAACGCCGTTCGTATCGAACGGGACCGAGTCGTAGTGCCCGGACTCCGCGGCCGCGGCACCGAGACGATAGAGCGACCCTCCGTGAGCCGACCCTACAAGGATCCCGTCGCCCGACGGCGACAGCACGGTCATTTGGGCCCTGCCGGTCTGCGAAATGAGGCTCAACCTGCGGTCCTTGCCAGTTGCATAGATGCGACCTTCCTGATCCGTCGCGAATAGCGCGCCCGGATCGGTTCCGTCGCGAACAACCAACCCCAGGATGTTCTCCTCGTTGGACGACCAAAGCTTCTCGACGGCCTGGCCGTCTCGAAGGCGCATCAACGCAGCGCGCTCGCCTCCATAGGAGACTTGGGTCTGGGAGTATGTCACCGAAGAGGAAGCCCGTGGAGTCGCGGTTGCCCCGGCGGATGTCGCCGCGCCGCCCGGCGCTTGGACCGAGACAACAGCCTGGCCGCCCGGAATGGCCTGGAGCAGTCGATCCATGCCGCCACCCATTGCGGCGAAGTAGATCGAACCGTCCTCACTCACCGCCACGGACCGGATTTCGGGCAGGTCCGAATCGTACAGGCCGAACGCGGTGCCATCTTCAGCCACCCGATAGAGAATTCCCTCCGGATCCGTGCCGGCCAGCACGTGCCGGGAAGAGTCGAGTGCCAGGCTCATGACGTGGCGCTGCCCGGACTCGAACCATGCAGACCCTTTCCCGTCAGTCCCGACACGGTAGATCTTGCCGCCATCACCCGTGCCGACGATCAAGTGACCCTCGGCATCGAACAGCAGGGACCAGACGTACTTCTCACCGGGATCGAAGAACACTTCGGACTCCCCGTCCGAGGACACCTTGTAGACCTTGCCGTTGGGGGACGTGCCGGCGTAAAGATAACCGTCCGGGCCGGAAGCCAAGGCAAAGACCTCGATCTCGGGTGCCTTCCAGAGCAGTTCGCCCTGGCCTTCAGGAGAGACCTTGAAGACGGCCCCCTGATGACCTGTGCCGAAATAAACGGTTCCGTCGGCAGCACGCGCGATGGACCACAGCACGGCTTGCTCTGACTCGTGCACCGTGTCCAGCGACGGCGCCACACGCAGGCTCCCTTCGCGATCGAGCGCCACGTTCTCAAACGTCCCTGCCAGGTAGTCGCCGTAGCGCGACAGTTCCCAGCTGCGGGTGCCTGCGGCAGGCAGGATCGCGACCTGTAGAAGGGCCGTCAAGAAAATCGCCAAACAGCGCATTGTGGACTCGCTTAATTCCCAGTAACTACGAATCGCAGGTCGATCCGCCCGCGGACGACGCCGTCGAAACCGCCGATCCGCTGGTCCGCCAGGGTAGTGGTGCGATCAGCATTCGCCCCGCTTCCCCGCCCCTCCGGCGTCGACAGGATAGCGTGCAGCGAGGCGGGTGGAGCCGGCAGCTTATCAGAATGCAGCCAAAGCGACCGCTTGCGCCGCCAAACTCGGAGATAGGCTCCGTCACTGCCCCGCAGGTTATTCAAGAACCGAATGGTGTCGGCGGCGTCACGCACCTTCCGTCCGCCCAGCAGTCCTCTCCACTCCGAGAGATTCGCCGTATACGCGTCCCCGATGGTGACCTCGACAGTGCCGGCAGGCATCGAGATGGGCACTTCGTAGGGCAGCGTGCGAACCTCTTCCTGGCCGTCAGGACCCTTCGCTGCGAAGTGGATCTGGACAGTCTCCCCTGGCCGTACCTGGGTCTTGGAGAGCCAGGCCCGGACCAAGTCCGTGTACTGGTCAGCAGGAACGGGTTCGACTTCCAGGTTAACTGACTCGATTTCGACACCGGCATGGCCGGTCCCCAGCAAGTACGAAAGCGGCGCGACGGTGGATAGTGCCGCCATTTGACCGACTCCGCCTTCCCCCGTATAGATGTCATCCAGGACGAGACGCGGCAGGCTGTCCCTGAACTCGACATCGCCGCGAACCCGGATCGTCAAAGGCCCAAACGACCGCTGGCTGACGTTGATCGATGAAAACATTGCGATCTGCAAGAGCAGCGGAGTCAGCTGGTTGTCTCGGACGACCTCAACCGAGTACTCCTCGGTGTCGCCGTCGAGTGGCACGATGCGGATCTTGCACGGCACCATGGACGGCCCAGGGCCGAGCCGCCCGGCGACGCCAGCCGCCCTGTCCATGGATATCTGGCCGATCAAGGGCCCGGTTCCGCTGAGCTTGAACGATGCGCTGAGATTGGGCACTAACGCTATCACGGACGCCCGCATCATCGGCATCTGGGTATCGCCTGCCGAAAGGAATTGGTGGCCGAAGGCGAACACCTGATCGCCATCGACATGCGTGACCGTCCCGGCAGCAGTCATGGTCATGTCTCCGCGAACCAAGCCGACGCTGATCATGGAGCCCGGTTCCAAGGCTCCTCCCGGATCGTCGCGGAGGCCGCCACCGGCACCCTGCAAGGGTCGCAAGCCGAGGCGCTTGAGCTTGTCACCGAACACCTCCAGCGTTCGCTCGGTGAACCCTCCGAATGAAACTGGCGTAGCGATCGGCTGAAACTGAGGAGTTGTTTCAGACGTTTCCTGTGGCGCGGCACGGGGCAACCCGGCAACTACCCGCCAGTCGTCCAAGGGGTCGGCAGCCGCTGGAGAGTTGCTCGGGGAACTGGCCTCAAACCCTGCCACCATCTCGCCGATCGGCCGGATTCCAGCCAAGGGCTCCTTGGAGAACGGAAACATGAATGCCACGGCACCCGCGAGCCGGCCATCGATGTAGACGGGGCTGCCGCTCATGCCCGACATCACGCCGGTTTCCGCGAGCGGCCCACCTGACAGCTTTCCGAAGATGACCGACGACTTCGGACCGGAAAAATGCTCCAGCACCCCGAGGATCTCGATCTCGAATTCCTCGATCTCGGTGCCCAGGAAAACCGTCCGTCCTATAGCGCGCTGTCCGGCCTTCACTTCTTCGACCGGAAAAAACTCCTGGCCGAGCACCGGCACGGTCAGGAGCAGCAATAATGCAAGGCGATTCAACAAGGCCCATTCTAGCCGCACAGAAGCTACCAAGGCTCTAGCCAATTCCTCAATGACCCAGTTCAGAACAGTAGAGGCTCTCTCTAGTACGATTGGTTTCATGGTTGCCGGTGGGTTGGGGCGCTACACCCTATTGATGTTGCTCGCTGCTGGGATCAGTCTCGCCCAGCAAATCGACGGGCGCATCCAAGGCTTGGTGCTCGACGCCAGCGGTGCGGTCGTCGAGGGTGCCGAGGTCACTGCGGAGCAGACTGACACCGGTACAGTTCGTCGAGTGGAAAGCGGGAGTGGCGGCCTCTACACGATTCCGGCGCTGGCTCCAGGCACCTATACCGTCAGTGTCTCCGCGGAAGGCTTCAAGACGGCCCGGATCGAGCCGCTGGCCTTGGCAATCGGCGACCGGGTACAAGCTGATTTTGCGCTGGAACTCGGTCCGGCATCCGAAACCGTGATCGTGACTGCATCCGCCTGGTCCGTTGAGGCCTCGCAAGCTGCCGTCGGCACGGTGATCCCCAACCGGTTTGTTACCAGTCTTCCGTTGAATGGCCGCAACTTCCTGCATCTGTCCCTGTTGACGCCAGGTGCCGTGCCCGCAGCAGTCGGCTCGCCGGGCAGCGAGCGCGGCCGCTTCGCGTTCCAGGCAAACGGGGCGCGGGAATCGGCCAATTCGTTCGTGTACGACGGGGTCTACGCCATTGACCCGATCCTGAACAGCTTCAGCATCGTGCCGCCGGTGGACGCGGTCCGGGAGTTTCGCATCCAGACATCCAACTCGGAAGCCGGGCTCGGCCGCAACAGCGGGGGGCAGGTAGTCGTCGCGACCAAGCGGGGCACGAACGAGTTTCACGGCACTGCGTACGAGTTCATGCGCAACGACCGACTGGACGCAAGGAACTTCTTCAGCGGGCCGGGCGACCCCGTGCCGGCACTCCGCCGCCACCAGTACGGCGCGTCCCTGGGAGGGCCTGTCGCAGAAACGGGGGCATTCTTCTTTGCGAACTTCGAGGGCCTGCGCGAGACCCGAGCAACGACGCGCACGACGAACGTGCCGACAACGGCGGAACGGCAGGGCGATTTCTCGGCCAGCCCGGGACAGCCTCCGATCAACTTCTACACAGGTCAGCCGTACCCCAACCACAGGCTGCCATTCATGCACCCGATCGGCCAGGGGGTCGCGGGCCTCTACCCGGAGGCGAATCGGGCATCCGTCGGCCAGAACTTCGTGGCGGCGCCAGAGGGCGAGGATCGCACGGACAAGCTCGACGCGAGACTCGACCGGCGGATCGGGAGCCGCGGGCAGTTCGCCGGCCGCTACAGCTTGGCCGACAGCCAGCGCAGCGAGCCTTACGCTGCGAATCAGTTCTCGTCCGTGCCCGGGTACGGCAACGATCTGGACGAGCGGGGGCAGAACCTGATGATCTCGGAGACCCACACGCTGGGGCCGCGCCTCGTCAACGAGGCACGCTTCGGGTACAACCGAATCTCGAACAGCACGCTGCACGAGAACAGCGGCACGAGCCTGAACAGCCAACTAGGGCTGCCGGACTTTGCGACCCGGGAGATCGACCTCGGGCTGAGCTTCTTTCAGGTCACGGGCTTCTCCTCGCTGGGCGGGGAGTTTAACAACCCGCAGGTCAGCACGGTACGGTCCTGGCAATTCTCCGACTCGCTCAGCTACTCGCGGGGCAAGCATCTGGCGCAGTTCGGGTTTGAGATCCGGCGCATCGGACAGGACGGATTTCGCAACGTGCTGTCGCGGGGCAGTATCTACTTCACGGACCGGGCCTACACGCAAAACGCGCTCGCGGACTTGCTGTTCGGGCTGCCGAGCTACACCGTTGCGGCCCGGAGCGACAATCTGCAAGCGGCGCGCACCGGGGCGACGAATGTCTTCGCCACGGACACCTGGCGCCTGACCCGCAACCTGACGCTCTCGCTCGGGCTGCGTTACGAGTACAACGTACCGGCCTATGACGAGGAGGACGCAGCATCGCTCTTCGATCCAGCCAGCGCCCAAATCGTGCGGCTAGGGGAATCCGGCGTGCCGCGCAGCGGATTCCTCCCGGACCGCAACAACCTGGCACCGCGCCTGAGCCTGGCACTGCGCCCGGCAGCATCCGATCGGCTGGTGCTCCGCGCCGGATGGGGTCTGTACTATAACTTCTCGGACCTCGCGGCTGGACAGGGCATTTATTTCAATCTTCCGTACTTCCAGTCGCTGCTTTTCTTCCCGTCGCAGTTCGCACCAATATCGATCGACAATCCGTGGCCGGAAGGCCAGGCCGCACCGGTGCCTCCCAGCGTGACCACCTACGACCGGGAACTGAGGACAAGCTACGCACAGCAGTGGAATTTCACGATCCAGACGGAGCCGGTTGAAGACGCGGTGCTCAGCGTCACATACAGCGGCTCGCGCGGGACGAAGCTGATCGGTGCCCGGGACATCAACCAGCCCGCGCCATCTCCCGTGATGCCCAACTACCGTCCGCTGCCGATGTTTTCCGACATCAACTTGATCGCCTCGGCGTTTGATTCCAACTATCACAGCTTGCAGAGCCAGTTCCAATGCCGGTTCCAGAGCGGCCTGACCGGGCTGTTCTCGTACACCTGGTCGAAGTCGATCGACAACGCGTCGAACTTCTTCGCGTCGGCAGGGGATGCAAACTACCCTCAGGACAGCAACAATGTCGCGGCTGAGAGAGCTCGCTCGAGCTTCGATACGCCGCACCGGTTTACTGGAAGCTTCGTCTACGAGTTGCCCGTCGGCGCGGACAAGAAGTGGGGTGCGGGCTGGCGAGGCGGCACGGCCGCGCTGCTGGCAAACTGGCAGCTGAACGGAATCGTAACGATGCAAACGGGGCAGCCCTATACAATCGCGCTGCCAGGGGAGTTCGACAATTCCAATACCGGGCGATCCAGCTACGGCTTCGGTGCGGGCGACCGGCCCGACGTCACGGGCGATCCAAACCTAGCCCGACCCGATCCGCAGCAATGGTTTGATCCGACGGCTTTCTCGCTGCCGGCGTACGGCAGCTTCGGCAACGCGGGGCGCAACATCGTAGGCGGTCCCGGACTCGCAAATGTCGATTTCTCCGTCCTGAAGAACGCCGAACTCGGGGAATCCACGACGTTGCAGTTTCGGGCGGAGTTCTTCAATCTCCTCAATACCCCGAACTTCCTGAACCCGAACGTGTTCTTCGGCACGCCCGGCTTCGGCCGGATGCTGGCCGCGCACAACGGCCGGGAAGTGCAGTTCGGAATCAAGCTGATCTTCTGAGGCAGCCTGCTTCAGTCGAGGCGATCCCAGATCTTCGAGAAGTCGTAGACCCCTTTGCGGCCCATGATCCAGCGGGCTGCCCTCAACGCCCCGTGCGCGAACCCGAGGCGATTTCGGGCAGAATGGCTTACCCGAATGGTGTCCGCTTCCGAGTCGAATCCGATTTCATGGATTCCGGGGAACTCCCCGCTGCGCTGCGTGGCAACATCCACGGGACGCGAGTACCCGGCGTCTCGCATGGCATCTAGAAGGCGCAGGGCCGTGCCGGACGGAGCATCCTTCTTGTGCTTGTGGTGGGCCTCGTACATGAACGCGTCGTAGTCCTCCTGGGAGGCAAGAGCCTTGGCCGCGGCTTCGACGACGCGATAGAAGGCGTTGACACCGATCGAGAAGTTTGCCCCGTACACAAGGGCCGAATCGTGCCTGGTGACGGCCTCGCGGACTCGGTCGAGTTGGTCGAGCCAGCCGGTAGTCCCGATTGTCAGAGGCACCCCAAGCTCGACGAGCCTGACCGCGTTGTCGGCCACGACTTCAGGGATCGAGAAATCGACCGCGACGTCGATCTCTGCGAAGTTTTCTGCCGTCAAGCCCTCCCCGTCGGGATTGTTGAACTCGTCGAGGCGTAACGCCACCTCGAAACCGTGAGAGGGTGCCAGCTGTTCCAGCAGGCGGCCCATGCGACCGTAGCCGACCAATGCCAGCTTGTCTGGGTTGGCGCTCACTGCGATTGTCCTTTCGGTGGGCGCGGCTCGTCGAAGAAGGTCGCGTGAAGGCGTCGGACGGTCGCCTCGAGATCCTTCTCGTCGATGACGAATCCCACGTTTACTCTCGAGGCACCCAGCGAGATCATGCGGATCCGAATGCCCTCGAGCGAATTGAAGACCTTGGCCGCGATGCCCGGAGTATACCGGATGCCCTCGCCGACCACGCACACGATGGCCTTGCCCGGAGTCGCTTCGGCGTCCGAGAACCCGGAGAGATCCTCAAGAATGCGCGGCAGGCTTGCGGTCCGTTCGACAGTCATGGAAACGCTGACCTCGGAGGTCGACACCATGTCCACAGGGGTCTCATACTTCTCGAAGATTGCGAAGACCTGGGCGAGGAATCCGTGAGCCATCAGCATGCGAGTCGAGAAAATATCGATGAGAGCAATGTTTTCCTTGTAGACGACCGACTTGACAACGCTCTCCGATTCCACTGGCTCGGCGACGATGAGAGTGCCTTGGGCATTGGGGCGCCGTGAATTGAGCACGTGGATCGGGATGCCGCTCTCGATCGCCGGCAGCATGGTCGACGGATGCAGCACGCGTCCGCCGAAGTAGGCAAGTTCGGAGGCTTCCCGTAATGAGAGCAGCGGCAGGCTGCGAGCCGAATCGACCAGAGACGGGTCAGCGGTCATGACGCCATCCACGTCCGTCCAGATTTGAACCTCCTCGGCATCCAGTGCAGCGCCGGCAAGCGACGCCGTGTAGTCCGAACCACCCCGCCCTAACGTGGTCGGAGAGCCATCCTCACCGGTTGCGATGAACCCTCCGATGACCGGGACCGTCCCATTCGAAAGGAGTTGCGGCACGGCCCCTCGCAAGCGCTCTCGGGTCGGGCCGAGCAGAGGGCTGGCGCCGCCGTGCCGAGCCTCGCTGACAAACAGTTCCCTGGAGTCCAGGTTGCAAGCTGCGAGGCCGCGCTGGATTAGCGCGAGTGTCACGAGACGGCTGGAGATCCGCTCGCCGATGCCGAGCAGGGCGTCCAACTCGGCTGAAGGGGAGGCCCTGTCAGAACGGGAATCAATCGTCTGGAGCAGATCCCTCGCCTCGGCCATTACCTCGTCGAGAAACGGAACCATTTCGGAGGCGGCACCTTCAGATACGACTGCCCGGGTAACCGCTTCGGTCCGGTCGCGGATCAACGTGAGAACGTAGGCACCCCCGACGGGCCCCGCCTCCGCCGCTTCGACCAGGCGGTCCGTCGTGTCGCCGATTGCCGAGACGACGACGAGAGGATGCCGGTCGGCTCTGCTCTGGATGATGGAGCAGGCCCGTTCGATCGCACTGGGACTGCCGACGGAAGTCCCTCCGAATTTCATGACAATCATTGCTTGTTCTACGTTTCGGGTCCGGAAGCCCAGGATCCCGTTTGGCTCGTAGCTGTCAATGACGCGCCTAGGTCGCGGTCCGGGACGGATCGAGCCGAGGTCCCGCTAGCACCGTGCTGAAGGAAAGCCGGAGCGGTACTCGCGCAGGAATTGGAGCACACACTTTGATTCTGACAGGCTTGTGCGAATTGACGCCTGCCCCTAGCCAAGGAACCGGGTCCCACCGAGAAGCGTCAACCGTACGCTGGAATTCTTGACCGGCCTGTTAACATGTGAGTACGCGCTTCGATAAGCGGAGAGGTGGCCGAGCGGCTTAAGGCAGCGGTTTGCTAAACCGTCGTAGGGTTATAGAGCTCTACCGAGGGTTCGAATCCCTCCCTCTCCGCCAGAAGTCAAACAACCACCGTCTACAAGCCGGTGGCTTCGTTGTTGTCAACTGGAAGTTGACTGTCGCGCAAGGGCTCTCTCCCCTTCTCGCTTATCGGACCACCATTCCCCACATCAAAACTTCCCGTGCCGACGGCCTCCGAGCCCGGCTCAGAAACAGCCCTTGGCACTTGTCCCTTGCAGGTGAGACCTCCTTAAGGAGCACTCGGGGATAGCGCGCCTTCAACCCGACACGATCATGCCCCGGCGCCGTCACAACCAGAACTCACCAGTTCGTGGACGTGGTCGCGAACACGCGACCACATTCCCACACCGTTCGCTTCGCCTGAAGGCGAGGGGGTTCGACCCCAATGGCATTCGTTTAGCGAATTTGCGCGTTAGTTTAAGGATGCAAGGGGATTTCCGGCGGTTCGCACCGGAGTTCGGGGTCTTCAGGCTGGCGTTGCGGTCGGGGTGGGCTTGCGGGACCTCCATTTGCTGGCCGGCTTGCGCGAGACGCGCGGGTAGGAACGGTTGGGGCGCCGCCGCTGGCGGCAGGGAGCGATGCTATCAAGGATCTCCCGGAGCGTCGCGTCGAGCGTGGCCGCGTAGTGCAGGAACAGCCCTTCGAGGTGCCGCCCGACCGTGCGCAGGCCGTTGCGGAAATTGGCCTGCAGCGCTGGCTTGCCCGGATCGGAACGGTAGCCTCCCTCGCTGTGGTTGGTGAACAGCCGGGTCATCGCGATGAGGCTGAAATGGGCGCTCAGCTCCTGCTGGACGAGCAGCTCGCTCTGGCCGTGGAACTGCTCCACGGTCAGCATCTGCTTGCTCACCTTGTACAGCTCTTCGATTCCCCATCTGGCATGGTACAGGTCGGACAGGTCGGCAACGCGATAGCGGCTGCGGTCGAGCACGGTGGTGGCCAGCACGTAGGTGCTCGTCCCCGCGGTGTACTTGACGAGGCGCACGCGGCAGGGCGCCAGCCCGCCCGGCGGGCTCTGGCGGCGGGCCTCGTCGCTGGGCTCGACGGTGACGATGTCGTCGCGGCGGTCGCGGCGGCAGAAGGCGGCGAAGACGGCGTTGGCGTTGGACTGCAGGCGGAAGACGGCGTGCAGGCGGGCGCGCAGCTGGAAGAGGCAGCTGAGCAGGCCTTGGGGGTAGTGGGCCGCCTCCGCAGGCTGGCGGTAGCCGTCGCGGACCAGCGGGCGGGGCAGGTTCAGCTTCGAGCCGTCGACGGCGAAGGCGCGGTGGCCGCGCCAGCGCTGGCGGGGCGCGTCCCGCGGGGCGCGCGCGAGGATCGCCCGGTGGATGCGCACGAACACGTCCGCGCGGACCTTGGCCCGGGCCGCGCACATCGAGGCGGCCGAGACCGGCGTCGGCTGCGGCAGGGCGAGGCCCAGGCGGCGGCACTGCGCCCACAGTTCCGCCAAGGTCACCGCGTAGCCCTGGCGGTCCGGCGCGAACACCAGCCGGAACACGAACAGCACCACCAGCAGCGTGTTCAGCACCCGCCGCCGCCGGATCCACTCGCGGTCGTACTCGCTCGCCAGGCGCACCGCCTCGGACAGGATCTCCTGCCACATCCGCGTGAATCGCTCCTCCGCTCCCGTCGCCGACGGCTTCGCCGGCCGGCCCCCCTTCGCCGGGCTCCCCTGCGTCCGGCCCACCCGCTGCCAGTTCGCCGCCTTGTAACACGTCCCCCGGTGCCGTTCCGGGTCCGTGTACGTCTCCGCGAGCACGGGCCGGCTGCCGTGCTGCCGCTGCCAGTCCGGCGCCAGCTGCCGCAGCGCCAGTCCCAGCGCGTGACTCGCCAGGTTCTTCACGCTAACCCACGGGAACAATAGGTATCTCGCATGCGCGTTGCCGCGCACCCCCCGCACAGTTCCGTGCGTGCCCGTTAGGGCACACGGCTCCTACCTCGGGTGTTTAACGGCGAATCTCTGTGCCGGCCATGGGTGTCTGATCCTCGTCTCGGGCCATATTTTGTCGCACAGTGCCTCCAAGGCGTCCCAGCTGTGGCGGTCTCGTTGCGATCTCCTGCGGAGGGTTCGCAGCCAGTGCCGCTTCAACGCTAGCGTGAACTGGTCCAGCGACCGGTAGCTGGTCGGGACGGCGTAGTAATTCAGCCATCCGTTCAGCACCTGTCCCAGCCATTTCCCCGTGGCCACCTTGTCGGCGTGCATGCGCTTGCGCAGCTTTCCCTTGACCGCTTGCAGTGTGCGTCGCACGCGCTTCGCGATTGGCTTGCGCCCCAGTCCGAAACCGCCTTTCCGGGTTCGCCTGCAATAATGCGTGAATCTCAGGAAGTCGAATGTCTCGGGTCGCCCCTGCCCTCGTTTCTTCCGGTTCGCTGCCGCGTACCTTCCGAACTCCAGTAGCCGGGTCTTGTCCGGGTGCAGCTCCAATCCGAATTGCGCGAACCGTGCCCGCAACGCGGCGAGGAAGCGCTCCGCATCGTCGCGGTACTGGAACCCCTGCACGAAATCATCGGCGTACCGCACGATGATCATCTCGCCCCGGGTTTCCGTTGGCCGCCACGTCCTGACCACCCACTGGTCGAGCACGTAGTGCAGGTACACGTTCGCCAGCAGCGGTGAGACCACCGACCCTTGCGGAGTGCCCCTGCCCGTGTCGCTCCATTGGCAGTCTTCCATGACCCCAGCGTTCAGCCACTTCGTTAGCAGCCGCAGCAAGCGCCTGTCTCCGATCCGCACTGCCAGGAAGCTCAACAGCTGTTCCCGGTCGATGCGGTCGAAGTATTTGCTCACGTCGGCATCCAGTATCCAGTTGACCTTGCGCTTGTCGATGGCGTAAGCCAGCGCGTCGAGCGCGTCATGCGCCCCCCGTCCCGGCCTGAACCCATAACTGCATCCAAGGAATACCGCCTCGTAGATCGGCGTCAGGATCGTGTCCACAACGGCCTTCTGGACGATCTTGTCTTCCAGCGTGGCCACTCCTAGCGGTCGCGTGCCCCCGTCCGGCTTCGGAATGTTCACCCGCCGTGACGGAGTTGCTCGGTACGCTCCCGTGTGTACGCGTCGGTGCAGGTCCAGCAGTCGCTCTTCCAGTCCCTCCCCATACTTTTCCCATGTCATCCCGTCCATTCCGGGGGCCGCTTCCCGCTGCAATCCGCGGTAGGCGTCCTCCAAGCTCTCCGGCGTGACGTGGTGCAGCAGCGCAGTGAGTTTCTCCTGTGGTTTCCTCTCGATGATTTGCCGTATCCGCTCGGCGCCCTGTGACACGCTCCCCCGCCTCTGCGTACGGCCCGTGCTAGCGCCTCCCGGATTTCCCTCGATCCCGGCCCTTCGCTCCAACGACTCCGCCTGGGCTCGCGCCCCTTTGTTCGCCGCCTTCTTCGCTGTCGGGTCGGAGGAGGCGCCCCGCAGGGCTGGCCTCCGTCCGCCTCTCAAACGGCTCGTACAGTTTTCCCGTAAGCCGCTTTCACGAAGGTGTCTGATCGAAGATTCGGGGAAGGCACCAGTGCCGTTACTCGCCCGGGCGCGTGCTGGCCACGGCCCTTGGGCGCGGGCGGCTGTTCCCAGCCGTCTGTCCACCCGTGAGTGGACCCTCCCGTTACCCGCTGGATTGATTCTTTGAACGAGTCTCCTCAGCCCATGAGGCTCGGGTCTTTCACTTAACGAACTTATCCGTCTCATAGCCTTTACTCGCTCCTTCGCCGTCTCTTTCCAACCACCTTCGCCAACCGACTTCCCCGACCCACCCGGCCGCCGCTTGCGCGGTCACGCGGCTTTCACCGCGCTTAAAGTACTATTCGGTTGTCCGATTGCTCGCCGCGCGTCCTTCCCCACTTCGTCTTTCGACTTATAGGGTCCGTTATCCCGCTGCCACCCGGGAACGCGACGAGCCCTCCTGGGGTCACGTCCAGATCTTCCGTACCGTGCCGTTCACACACACCTTGGTTCGACGGGTGAGTAAGAGCGCCTTCGCCTCCATAGTGCAGGCTCGACCTTGCCCCGTCTTTGGCCGACTGATTCATCATGGGGTTGCCCCCTCGATTACAGCCCGGTACTGCTCCTCAAGCCCTTCAGATTCCACCTCGCGATGGACACCCTGCCCTCCGGTTGCCTTCCAGCAGTGCACCAACTTAGCTCCTTCCTTGGCTGTCTCCGCCGTTTCCAGCTTCGTGCCCGTTTAGGGTCTCGCTTATCAGCACACCCCGGCCAGCGAGGCATTACCCCCGCTTTCGGATATAGCGCTCCTTACCCGAGCGCCAGTGGGACTCCAACCCACCTGATCTGGGCGCTGCCCAGCACACACTATGCCCGAGTCAGACTTCTTCACGTCGTGCATCCTCGGCTTCAGCTATCTGCCTTCCCTCGGCGGTCCCGGCGGCGACCCGCCGGGACGTCGTGAAGATCTCCCAGTTCCCGGTAATGGACGTACGTGCGTGCCTTGAGGTCTTGGACACCGCGGAGCCCGTCCGTCCCTCGCCAATGCGGGTCGGCCGGTGTTGCCTTCGGCTGCGGAAATGGCCTCGACACTCCGGATGATGACGTTTTCGGTGCTCATTGCTCTGCAAATGTTGCGGAGAGACTTATGTTGCGGAGTGATTGATCGTTACTGTTAATAAAGGATTTCATACACCATCTCAGCAACATAATATTATGCACTCAGAGCGTGTTCAGGAAGGCGATCAGCCCCTTGTCCTCTTTCCACGGCTGGCTGGGGCCCAACTCTGCCGTATCGCACAGCGCCATCGCCTTGGCCTTCGTCTCGCAATCGATCTCGGCGTAAATGTTCGTTGTTTCGAGGCTGACATGCCCGAGCCAAGCGCGAATGGTGTTGAGATCGACCCCGGCCTTCAGCAGGTGGCAGGCACTTGTGTGTCTCACAACATGTGGCGTGATTTTCCTTGCGGCCAGCGTCGGCACCTGTGCCGCGGTGCGCTCGACGAGCCGATAGACCCCGAACCGTGTGTAGGGCCTGCGATGGCGGCTGAGAAAGATGGCGTCACGGTCATCCCGTCCCTGCACGAGCCGGGCCAGCACGTCCTCGGTGCGCGGCCACAGCGGGCATTGACGGCTCTTGCCACCCTTGCCATGGAGGGTGACGAGCGCATGCCGGCCGTCACCCCGGCGGATCTCGAGATCGGCGATTCGCAAGCCGGTCGCTTCCGAGACCCGGGCTCCGGTGTTGTACAGCAACAGGAGCATCCCGTGCTCGACCAGGCCCCGCGGCGTCCGGCAGTCCGGAACCGCGAGCAGGGCTTCCATCTCGTCCTTGCTCATCCAGGAGATCGGCTGCGGCGTGGCCTTCTTGGTCGCGATCGAGCGGATCTGCGCACACCATTCCAGACGGGCCGGATCGCGGCTGCCGACGAAGCGGACGAAGGCGCGGATGGCTGTCAGGCGCTGGTTGCGGGTCTGCACCGAACAGCCGCGATCCTGCTCGAGATGGGCGAGGAACTCCAGCACGCGCCGCTCCGTGAGATCGTCGACCGCGAGACGGTCCGCCGGCTTGCGGGCCTTCGCGCTGAGAAATTCCACCAACAGGGCGAAGCTGTCGCGGTAGCTCATCTGCGTGTTGTGGGCGAGGCGGCGCTCGGTGACGATGTGCTCGGCCAGGTAGCGCCGCAGCCAGGGGCCGAGCGTGCGGGGATCACTCATGGTTTCCTCCATTGACGTAGCGGTCGAAGCGGACCGAAGCCTCGTGCAGCAGCTCCGGTGTCATCGACAGGTAGATCTTCGTGCCTTCCAGATCGGCATGGCCGAGCCAGGTCGACAGCGCCGGCAGCAGGCGCTGAACATCGGCGTCCGCGCGGTACCAGGCGGTCACCCTGTGCACGGCTGCGCTGTGTCTCAGCGAGTGCAGGCACGGAGCGCGCCGCCCGTCATCGCGACGACAGATCCCGGCCCCCTTGAGCAACCGGGAAAACGCGCTTGTGGCCGTGCGCTTGCGCACCGGTGTGCCGTCCCGGTTCGCCAGGAAGGCCGAAGCCATTCCGGCGGGCAGCGGACGTTCGGAGCGGTGCGCCGCATAGGCCTGCAACTCAGCGGCGAGGCGGGGATCGACGGGCACGAGGCGGCTCTTGTAGAACTTGGTGTCCCGCACCGTCAGCACGGCGTCGGCAGAATCGACATCGCTCATCGCCAGGCGCACCGCCTCACCGATCCGCAGGCCGGCTCCATAGAGGATCAGCAGCAGTGCCCGGAAGGTAGCGCCGTCCAGCCGGATGGCATGGCGGAAACTGTCATCGATGGCAGCGAACAGGCGCTCAAGTTCCTCTCTCGAATAGATATAGGGAGGCACCGATGGCGGTTGCCTCGGCTCGTCCTCCGCTGGCGGCAACGGCGTCCGGTCGGCATGGCCGCGGCTAATGGCGTACCGGTAGAATCCGGCCAAGGCACCGTACTTGTGCGCGCGCGTCCGGGTGAGCGGGCCGTTGCCGGCGAGGAATCGGCGCACCGCGCTCTGCGTGACCGTATTGCAGAGCGTCCGCTCGGGGAGGCTCTTGCAGAATTGCTGCAAGAGGCCGGCACCGGAACTGAAGCGCACACCATGGGACTGCCGCCACATGATATATCGATCGATCGACTCGCGCAGGATCATGCCAGGCCCTCCGGATCGAAGGCGGCGACCTCCCGAAGGGCATCAAGCCGCAACTTGGCATAGACCGACGTGGCCGCGACGCTGCGATGCCCGAGATAGTCGCCGACCTGCTTCATCGACAGACCGTGATCGAGAAGACGCTGGGCGGCGGCGTGACGCAGCGCATGCGGGCCCCGGCGCTTGCCGGTAACACCGAGATGGCCGAGGCGGCTGTGGACGACGTGAGTGATCACGTCCCGTGTTATGGGCCGCAACGGAGCGTTCAGCGACAGGAACAGCGTCCGGTCGGGCCGCGCGGGACGGACCTCGCGCAAGTAGCGGACAATCGTCTGCCCGACACTGCGCGAGAGCGGGTACAGATGCGTGCGCCCCGGCTTGGGGCAGCGCACCCGCAGCGTTTCCTGCACCCAGTCCAGGTCGTCGAGTTGCAGGCCGCTGACCTCGCCGGCACGTAGGCCGTAGGTAATCAGCAGCATCAGGATCGCTCGGTCGCGTCTGTCGGCAGGACGGTCCCCTTCGGTCGTGCCGAGCAGGTCCACGACCTCGTCTCGGTCCAGCCCTTTCGGGATGGTCTCGCCGGGATGCATCCGACCCGGTATGATCGCTGCGGCCAGGCCCGGCATGCACCAGCCCTGCCGCTCGGCAAACCGGAAGAAGGCGCGCAGGTGCTGTGCATAGTCCCGAACCGTCCGCCGGCTGCAGCCGCGCGCGTGATAGCGCGCGATCGCCTGATCGATCTCGGTGATCCGGACCGACGCCAGTTCGACACCCAGCCTCTCCAGCCGCCGGAAGAAGCGATCGACCGTGCAGGAGCATCCGTGGATCGTTTCGCTGGACCATCCGCGCTCCTCCTGCATCCACGCCACGAAGCCCGCCACTTCGCCGGCATGGGCATGGCGCACGGCCTCGGGCTCCTCCAGCAGGCCCGCGAAGCGCAGCCAGCGTACGGCTTGGCCGACAAAGCTCGTGCGCGCTTCCCGTCCCGCCGACCGCATCGAACGACGCACTCCAGACCGAGCCCATTCTCGTGCTGCCGCCTGGATACGGGCCATGCTCACACTGTCGCCTGCCTGCAGGTCGAGAAGACGGACAAGTTGCCGCTGGCGGTTGGCGATCGTGCGCAGGGAGCGGTACCGGTAACCGGCGGAAGCACAATGAGCGAGATAGCGCAGCCGGTCTTCGCACAGCGGAGCGTCGCGATAGCATGCAATCACATGGGCATCGGTGAAGAGATTCTCGAACATGATCCCGTCTCCTTTCTGTTGGAGCCATGATCATGGTACACGGATGCAGAATATTATGTTGCTTAGATGGCGTATGAAATCCTTTATTAACAGTAACGATCAATCACTCCGCAACATAAGTCGCTCCGCAACATTTGCAGAGTTATGTGCTCTTCCACATAACTCTGCCCACACGCGCCGCTGTCAACGCTTCACCGACCGCCTCACGGCTGCCAGCGCATGACTCGCGGGCCAGTATGAATTGGCTCTTTCCTTTACTGCAAGGGACTTTCACCCTCTGTCCATCCTCCAGTTAGACTGGCTGTTCTTCCGCCGCGCCTCGCCCCCCCAGCCGATCCACGCGTCCCGGCAGGCCAGCTGCCGCGCCGCGAAATCGAACAGCAGGCAGCCCAGCTTGCGCCCCTGCCGGTCCAGCAGGAAGTAGCGCAGATGCGCCCCGATCGGCTGGCGGTAGCCCAGCGGATGGTAGCGCTGCACCCATTCGTTCCATTCCGCCACGGCCTCCGCGCCGTTGGCCACCTCCAGCCGCAGCGGCCTCAGCTCGGCCAGCGGTCCCGCGATGGCCGGCTGCGGATCGCTGCGCCGGCCTGGCTCGACCGGCTTTTGTCGACCCCGCCCGGGCCCCTGCTTGGCTGGCAAGGTCAGGATCCCGCGCTGTTCCAGCTGCTCGAGCACGCGCATCGCTAGCTGGATGCGGTTGCGGCCCTTGGGCGTGTGCCAACCCAGGTGCTCGCAGAGCGTCTGGCCCAGCTCGGTGCGGCTCAGCTGGGGGAAGCGCCCGACGGTCTCCTGGATGTCGCCGATCTGCCGCCGGGTGAGGCGCTTGCCACAGAAGGTCGTGGACTGGAGGCGCTGAATGCGGGGGTCGATGTCGCGCTCGACAGCCATCCCACCCCACACTGGCAAATCCGGGCGCGAAAGTTAACCCCCTGCCCGAAAAAATCTCGCATGGGCTGTATCCTCGACAAAATCAACGGACTAGCAGCCGCCCCATCTAACCGCTAACCGACTTTATATAACGAATGGCATTGGGTTCGACCATCCCCGGAAGGGACACTAAAGTCTTCTTCGTAAATGGTGATGGGAATCCAATGGCGGTGGTTGTCACAGACGTCATCGCTCTCTGGTGGAGAACCCTTATTGATGGGGTCCTATATTTCCGTAAACTCCGCCTCGTACACCACACGGCCTGCTATTCACCGAACTGAACAACCGAGCCGGCATGGGAACTAGTCTAGAGTTCCAGCATTAGTAGCGCGCTCACTCGTCCCCTTATTCGCTCAGCAAGAATCAGTTCCCGGGCAGCCTCGCAGAGGTTGCGCAACCGAGTAGGTAGTCGCTTGTCGCACATGCAGCCTGTCGAGTGAGCACTGCGGCAAGGCGCTCGGACCGTCCAGAAGCAGGACTTCCAGTCATTCAGATTCGCCCGGCCGATGAAAACACATCCCGTGGTGCGGCAGCCTTACGAAGTCCCACAGCACCCCACGGAAGCCCGCCAGCCTCTCCTGCTACCGATCGAGATACCAATCTCGCGCGTCTACTCGATATCGCAGCTGAAAGGTCAGACTAGCCCAAGTTGATCCCCAAATGTCGCAAATCGAAGTCGTCTTCCTCGCCCTCTTCGTGACTCGGATTAAGAATCAAAGCGATGAGTGACCGCAACCGATCAGGACTACCTCGAAGTTCGTGCTCAATAATTGCCAAGCCACCATTTGCATATCCCTCGAATACTTCCACCCTCTGCCGTTCTGCATCATCCGAATCAGCAAGAATGCTTGTATCGCCACTTCTGAACACTGCGAGCAACGAGATCACGGGCAGATAATTCCGATTCTCAAACACGTCAAGCCGAATGGCATCGCCAAAACTCTGCGAAAACTTATGCCATTGACCTCGATGAGAACCCAACGAAGCTGCGAAGACCAATACATCGGCCCTCGTCTCAAACAACCCCTCTCGATCGGAGGGATCCGCCCGGTGCAATGAATTGATCAATTCCTCATATTGCTTTGGTGCACGAATGCGATGATCAGCCATTGTTAACCTCGAAAACCAACGTATACTCAAACTCATCCGGACTCTCTCTAACAAGATGTACGCGTTCGAGATCAACCTCGATGTCAATCTCCTCTACGTCGCCCCGAGAGGTGAAATACGTGAGCACGTATGACCGTGCGACAGATGCCCTCATTGATTGCTCTACCTCACCTCTCCACTGTGTTTGAGTAACGAGCAGGATCAGCTGATCGGCTACGCGAGGTAATTCTCTTGATACTTGATCACGATGAGTCGGATCAAGGCTCCCGAACGGCGAATCCATCACGATTGGATAATCTGCAGAGTGGGATCCCATCAGCGGCTTGAACTTTGCCAACCTAGATTTCGTCTGAGCGATGATACTACCCAAGAACGCAAGACTCAAAACCTGATTCTCACCCTGAGAAGCGGCTACCGGAAGAGCAGCCCCTCCCGCCGCTTCATAAAGCTTAACGGTCCAATCGTCGCCCAAATGTGGCACGTACGGCGTGATTGACATCTTCCTGAACATCTTTTGCAAACGACTTTGCAAATTCTGCCGCAACAACTCCTCAAATATTCGAATAATCTCAGAAACTCGATCTCGACAATCCAATGACACTTCGACACGACGGCGGGCCACCTTCTGCCGCTTTACCTTCAGTTGTTCTTCGTCAATTTGCTTATCGATTCTTTCAATCTCACTCTCAAACCGCCGGATTTCCGCCTCAAGTCGACCAAGCTCCTGATTCCCCTCAACTATCGAACTCTCAAGCTCAACAAGCCTTCGCTCCAATTGCGACACATCTTCTTCAGGACTGTCCTCCAACTCTTGTCGGATTACGTCTAACCTGTCTCGAATAGCTCCAACCTTTTCACGATACGACTCCGACTCACTCACAAATTCACGACTCTTCTGAACCGATTCTGATATCAATCCCTCAATTCTCCTTACCTCACCGCCCATCGACAATACCGTTTCCTCAACATCAGACAACCCGGCTCGTGACTTCCACTCCTGTAATGCTTTGCGTTCTGGCGTTTCACCACCAAGCGGACGTTCACAAATACACACTCCACGATTCAAAATATCCTCAATAAACTGCTGTTTGACACCTGATGGCAGTTCCCCCTGACTGCGCTTGAATTCAACAACCTCTCGGAATTTCACCAAAATGGCCCGCAAGAATACGGAGTAGCTCTTGCCAGACACCACCTGGCCAATCTCAGCCTCAGCTTTTTGTCGCTGCTGGTGTAAAGTAGCCAAGTGCGAATCTAAGTTGTCCCGTTCACTTTGGAGATGTTGACTCTTCTCACTAGCACGCAAGAGTGCCTTTACCTCATCTAAACTTATGTTGTCCATCTTAATATTCAACAACATATCTTCCCTGCAGCCTTCGTTAAATGATAGATCCGTTTCTAGCCTATCCTTCTCCTCCAAGAGTTCCCTCACACGAACTGTTCCGACTTCTTTAAGCTCTGCCTCTAGTTTGCGCCGTGCATCGTCCAAATGCCGTTTGGCCCTGTGAAGTGGCTCAACATTGAGCAGAAGCTTAGTTGCCTTGCCGAGTCGCCTTTTCTCCTCAACGGTAGCCTGTACAATTTGCTCAATTCTTTCGCCGTCGAAAAAGAAGTAGCTATGCAAATCCTTGGGTAAAACGCGACCGATTGTGTCGTGTGGATACGGATCGATCCGTTGGCGTCCATCCGCTTCCGTAACACGCAATTCTGCTTCGGAAGGAGACTCACTCCAATTACCTGTCTTTGAATCTAGTCGTGCAAGAATGGTTTGTTTAAGTGAATAGAGCGTCGAATCATGAGAGAATTCAATCCTAATCCATGCGTCAACCGCGCCCTTTGACTGGCCAAGCCTCAGAGCCTTCTTGTTTACTAGCATTTCTGGATGCTGAAATCCCTTAGTAAATACACCGTAGAGACCCCATGTAAAGGCGTTCAATATGGTGGTCTTACCTGCACCATTAGCACCATGTATTACGACGAGATTGCGGTTTCGACTTCGTGTACGAAAGTCGAGTTTCGGTGTCGTGCCATGAAATTGTCGAAAATTGTGCATCGTTAAGGAAATTAGTTTCACGGTGTCTCCTTGGCGGCCTCAGCTTTATTCGTCGTCGACTTCAGTCTTGATAACTGAAATCACATCTTCCAAAAGATGTGGTCGTTGCATATGCAGATGCTGATGCTCGAGCTTTACCACTTGCCTTATTATGTTGATAATATGATCGGGCGCCTCCTTTAGCGGTTCCATCGGGTCTGGACCCTTGTCTCTTGCCATCTGTCCTCCTACACGTCCATCAGCCCATAACTCTTTTGGAGAGCAATGATTTCTGATCTGGCCTCGCCGTGGTTAAGGGCGAGCTTTGCAAATTCTGTGAATCGGATGAGCTGTTTCCGAAGCAATGTTCTTTCCAAGTGAAAGTTGGTGGTTTCACCAGGAGGTGTCACAAGGAAGTCAAATATCTCGGCAAACTGCTTTCCAGGTGAGCGTCTCAATATCCTGCCTCTACGTTGAATGAATTGTCTTGGATTCGTACTGCTGGCTAGAATAAACGCTGTTCTAACCTCTGGTATGTCAATACCTTCGTCAAGGCACCGTATAGCAACTAACCCCTGAAGTTCCCCGGACTGGAATCTTGTACGCAAGGCTTCTCGTTCTTCAACAGACTCGGCTGCGGTATAGGTGTTTACCGCGATGCCCAGGTCTCTCCCTAAGACACTTGTGATTTCTTCAATGTGGCGAACGCCCGCATTGTCCAATTCTCTTTCCGGTATACCATCTCCGCAGTAAAATAGCATATGGGAGTCTTCAGTTCTGCTCATCATCAGACTACGGAGCGCAGTCACTTTGTTGGTTGCATGGGCAATCAGGCGAGACCGCTTCATGAGTAACGAGTTCAGACGAGAGTTGGGCTCATCGAGATCGCTATCCTGAGTAGCCGCCGCGATCTGTCTACTGAGCTTGATATACTTAGTGCTTTCAGAGCTCGTTAGGTCAACCAATATTGGATAGTAGCGGTAGGGACAAAGCGCACCACTGTCTAATGCATCTCGGAGGGTGAACTCCGGTTTGAGAATCGTACCGAAGTATTCAGTTATCGCTTGTGTGCCAGTTTCGTCGAACCACCGTTCTGGCGTTGCTGACAGTCCTAGGCGTAGGCCGATACGATTTGGTAGATGTTTTCTATATATTTCTGCACCCATATTGTGAACTTCATCTGCTATCAGTAAGGTCTTCTTCGGAAACATTGAAAGCTGCTTTTGGAACAGATCCCTTGTGAAGGTAGAAATTGTTGTAACGACAGTCAAGAAATATGGTATCTTGGATTCTTGTAGTCGCAACAGCTTGTTAACCAAGCTGCTAAACCATGTAGCTTTACTTCCGTGAGCGAGTATCGGATTCATTCCAAATCGTTGACACTCCCGGTCCCACTGAGAAACTAGGTGACGGTAAGGGCAGATGATGATTGCACAGTGGAGGTTTAATTCCGTAGCTAACCGACACGCGATAGAAAGGGCTGTGATTGTCTTGCCACTTCCAGTGGCCATCTTCAAAATGCCTCGTCCGTGGTTACCAAACCATCGGTCCCGTGCCTGTAATTGGTATGGGCGCAATTTGATAGTTGGCGGTAGCTGCGGGGCCTGGGGCGACAATGGTGTGGGTAGGTCTAACAAATCTTTTTGAGGCCGGTGGGCCTTTTTGTGAACTTTCAAGAGATCATGCGACGCTTCTGTGAAATCTATTACTTCCAGGCCCGGGGTATTTCGATTCCAAAGTGAATCGAAGTGTTTCGCTTTCTCGTGCACTCGTCCTTGAGGGTCATCCCAAGACCAGAAGACATCAATGACTTCGAAGTTTTGTACAAGGCCACCGACCGTTTCATTAGATGAGCCGCTGAAGGCAACGCTGTTTCTGTTGGTATCGGTAAAGATTCCAGTCTTTTCGTGAAAGATTCCTCGTGATAAGGTACCGTTTGAATTCATTCTGAGTGCTAGTTTAATATCAAGTCTACCAGAAGCTATTAGCCAGGCAAGTGCGTTTAGGCGATCTGATGTGAGTTCATCATAGACCTCCTGGAATGATCGGTCGACGACCCTACGTAAGAGCGCAAGGCGGTCTTGGTAGCCTTGATTGATCGCTTCTTCATCTTCTTCATCCAAAAGAGGGCTAGCGATTAAACGCATATTTCCGTCATTACGGATAAGATGGGCGACCCCTTGTGCGGCAAGCGCAAGTCCGCGACTCGTAAAGAACCCTACGGCACGGCGATAGAGAACACTGTGACGAAGACATGGAGAATAGAAAGCGCTGATGAGGTTATCGCTCAGAGTTGCGTAAGAAGTCTTGAGCGTTAGGTCACTTAGGTCTCTGCTAGACATCCGCGGATCGGGGTACTACAGTTTTGAGGCCAAATAAATCATTTGAGAGCACTAGGGGTCTATCTGAGGAAGTATATCAAGTCCTGGCTGGGGAACTGGCTGCTGATTTCGCCTAGATCCTCAGTTTAGCCGGTTGCCGTGTCAGATTCTTAGACGGCGCTCGCAGTCATCCCAGCATAGGGACTTGAAATTGGCCAAGAATTCGTGGACTTGAGAGGCGACCGATCCGATTCGAAGCGATTCCGGTACCCGCGATGTTCCCGGCCAGTGAGTCGCTCCATCCAGTCCGCCCTCGGGACTCACCGCTCCCGCCCGGTCGTCGTCCGCTCCACTGTCGCCGGCCGCAGCCGGTGCGCCTGGGCCGCCGGCTCCAGCAGTTGGTGCTGCAAGGACCTTAACAGCAGCTGCGCGATCTGCCCGCAGGCGTAGAACGCCTGCTTGGCGGCGTGCCCGTGGCAGGGCGGGTGATGCAGCCCCAAAATCCGTCAACGGACCCTTAATCGACGTTCTCCTGACCCTGCTTGCCGCGGTACCCGAGCACCAGTTCCGGTAGCGGCAGGTCATCCCGGCTCACCAGGATCACCGTCCAGTCCGGCACCAGCCGGCGCTGGTCGCCGGCGCGGTCCCACCGGATCACCACGTACACCTCGGTCGTGGCCTGCTCCTCGCCATCCTCGTCCAACTCCACCCATTCGTCGTCGGCCAACTCCAGCGCACCCTCGAATCGCTTCCCGCTCATGTGGATCCCCGTGCCGTCCACGAACACCGGCGCGTAGCCATGCTCCGCCCGCCAATGCCGCACGACCTGCGGCACCAGCCGCCGGATCCGCCCAGAGCGCATCCACCTCGCTAAGATGCCCGCCTGCCGGCACAGAAGCTGTAGATCAGCGACAGCAGCATTTGCTCGTCCCGACAGCCCCGGCGGCGGCGCTTTACTCGCACGAGCCGCGCGAGCCCTTCGGCCAGACCCAGGTACTTGACCAAGCGGGCCACCAGAGCCAGACCGGCCAAGCCGGTCAGCTCTTCGTCGGAGACTCCGAATTGCGCTTCAGGGGATGCGGTTCCAGGCGGGCGCCAAGTGAATCTCACGTGAATTGACTGGTTCAAAACAGACCGGCTGACCATCGCGAAGGTCCTGTCGCGCATGAGTGGCTAGCGACGCTTAGAATAGCGCCTGATTGTAGCCGTCCCGGGGTCCATCAGCAGGAGCGGTTCCGAGGAGTGGCTGTGGCGCTTCGCAGGGCAGCGACTTCCGACGGTCCTGCATTCGGACTCCAGACCAGATCCATTTTCCTGGACTGGCACCTGCAAAACGTCTTTCGGGGCCCTCTCGCCACGCAGCAAACACACTCGGCACCAAGACTGCCGCTTGAGCAGAGGTGAGGGTACAGGGCGATTTCCGTGTATGAATCGCCACACCGCCCTTAGTGAGGCCGTTTTCGAGGTGTTGAGGTTGGCGTGGCACGTGCCGGCCAGAGGAATAGGAATCTGGAGGACGGCGTTACGGACTCAAACTCCGCCCGCCCCCGACAAGGAGTCGATGCCCCTTGAAGTAGAGCCCCGTCCGCGCCAAAGCTTCGTTCCATCCCTCCTCAAACCCTATACGGCTCGTGTCTTCGTATAGCCCTTTGCTTTGTTCGATGCGAGTCAGGCGTGCAAACTTTTCAAATCCCGGGTAGTCCGGGTTAACAAACAGCTCCTTGCGGTGCAGGATCGGGCGGTTGCTGCTGGACGTGTAGTCCCTCCTCCTTACGCGGAATGTCTGTAGATGGACGGTCAGTGCGAAAGCGAGCGCAGGGTGCGGATCCCTGTCAAACTCCGGGTAGCTTAGATACGATACCATCGGCTCGCCCACGTGCAGCTTGACGATGTTCGCTCCTTCAACACGGCCCAAGTAGCCCCTAGCGCATCCCTCGTAAAGCCGCAGCACCGACGAGATTCCTTGAAGCGCGCTTTCGTGGACGTAGAGGGCGCTCGGCGTGAGCTTCCCGATAGAGGACTGCCGGCAGGCTGCTTCGACAACCCCTGGCCTGCCTAGCGAGAACAGCAATTCGTCCGCCGACTCGCAAGCTTTCTTGTACGTTCCGAAGAACGCCTTGACATCGCGTCGCAGATGCGAGGGCAAACGCCCGAACCGCGTGCGCCCCTCGAATTGAGAGAGTGCCAGGTAGACCATTAGATCCTGGCCACGTTCCCGGGTGATCTGCACCCAACGTTCGTCTTCGGTGACCGTAAGGATGACCCTGAAGGCCCTGCGAATGGAGCCGAACACCTCCAAGATCGCGCTGGCATCCGGAAGTTCGTCATCGAACGGAAGGCGCCCCCGTTCGCCAACAAACTGCATCAGCGGCTCTAGTAAAGGCTGATGAGCGGTGAACAGTTCCTCGGACCTAGTGAGGCGCGGCGTGGACCTCCGGCGGAGGTAGCGAACTGCAATGAAGCCGGAACGGACCTGCTCGTCCCTGAAGACGTAGAAGATACCCGGCGCTGCGGGAACGGCATTGACCTGCAGGGTCTGCTCGATCCAATGGCGCAGCTCCCGCTGTTCGAAGAATTTCTGAAACGTACCGCGGCTTGTGAGGCACCCGTCAGCGAATGCGCAATCGCTCCGGAGCGCCCGCCCATCGAGAGCCAGGCGCGCGCTCACGATCAGGACGTCCTCGGCAAGCGCCCACGCCTGGCGCAACGTCTCGCATCGTTCTACGGGATCTTCGATGACATTGACCACGTAGCCGAGATTGACCACCGGCGAGCGCCGGCGCTCGCCGTCAGGACGGTGGACGGGATCCCAGCCACTCGCCTCGAACCCCATGGCGGAGAGTGACCGGATGTCGCCTCCCCGACCGCAGCCGTAGTCGAGGACGCGCGTGTCGGTGCTGATCAGGCCATCGACAATGGCACACTTGAGCGGGCGTGAGAGATCGGTCCGGACGATTGCCGTTCGGGCGCGATACGTTCGCAGACGACCATCATCCTGTGACATCTCTTCACCTTGCTTGCACGGATGAACCCTTGGCCGGCGTCGGGCAGGAATGGCCCTTTTGGACGGATCGAGTAGCCCAAGACCAGTGTGCCGCCAGTGGCTCGATCCTGAACTGGACGACTTACCGGCCGCCCGACGGAATCGCGACTAGCCGGGCCCCGACTGCCTTGCCCTATCCCGTGCCGTACGCCGTCCAAGGACCGAGCGCCGCAAGCAGTGGCGGGCGCAAGGCGGTATGCCGGTCTAGTTCTCATTCGCACGCCTTCCAAACCCTTCGAGCGACACCATGGGGCTGGAGCCTGAGTTCCCTGTACGGATCATGCTCGTAACAAGTGACGCGCAGATTCACGGGATTCATAGTGCCTGTCTCGTGGACTGGCGCCACGGTGACGTCGGCATTGTCAGCGGAGCGAGTGCATCCGTCAGGATGCTCGCATGTCCGAACCGCCGCAAGCAAGCGAACCGTCCAGAATGGCTGCGGAAGCGAACTGGCTCCGAAAGCGTTGCTTCCGGCCGCCCGAGGACGGCCCTCCACATCGTAGATGGACGTGTACGCCCGCTTGTGCCGATTGCACCATCCGCAAGCCAGCGCGAGGTTGTCCTCCTCGCCGCCGCCCTCAGAATGCGGGACGATGTGGTCGACCTCGATGGAGAGATCGCGCGGCAACAGCCCCCGGGGCTTCAGAATGTCGACGAAGGACGGTCGAGGAATCGCGTTGCCCTCCTGGTAGCGGAAGTTCTCCACGGCCGTGTCCACGAATCTTGCACCGCAGATCCAGCACCGAGGAGAGCGTCCAGCGAAATCCAGGAGGCGGGCTCGATCCGAGGACGAAAGTGACTGGCGATTGCGAGACGCCTGGAGCCGCAGGACAAAGCCCAGGAGGATACGGGCAACGGCGGAGGCTAGCTCCTTTCGCTCGGGCTTGTTGAGGTAGCGGAATCGCATCTGGACGGTCCTGAAGACATCCTCGAATATTTGGGGGTAGCTCGCTCGCTGGCGCGCGTAGCGCCCCGGATCCGCCAGGCTCCCGACGAACCACCGGGCCCATTGCTCGTTAATGTCCGCCCGAAGGAGGGAGCGCTGCTGGCCAAGTAGACGCTCCGGAACCTGGAGGCTGGCAAGTTGCCCGAGGGATCCAGCGTTCCAGGTCGAGGCTCTCGCACCGAGGGCAAAATCCAGGAACCGAGCTTCATCCGTCAGGAACACAGGCTGCATCACGCATTCTTGGGTTGCCGGAATAGACGCTTGTCGGGAAGGTTGCCGCCGGCTTTTCGGTAGTCGGACCAAAGCGAGGCCCACTGGTTGCGGATCCCGACGGAATCCTTCTTCACTCCTCCGAGCACCCAGTCCTTGTCGAAGTACCCGTGATTCACGTTCTCAAGCCATTCGGCAACCAATTGCGGTATTTCGTCCTCGGATCCCAGCTTCGTGCGCGTCTCGACCAGGAACTGGAAGAAATCCGAAGCGAGGATGGTGAGAGAGATTTTGTTGAAGAGGTTGGAGTCGCGAGGACGCCCCCAGTAGTTGGGTTTGTCTCGATCTTCTGTGTTCCCGAACTTGTCGCGGATCGTGGTCCAGAATGCGATGAACACAGGCCTCCAAGGACCGTCCAGCTTGCCCCAGTATTCCATCGGATTCCTACATTCATGACTCTCGTAATTCGCGACGATTTGCGAATAAGGCAGGAACTTCTGTCGCCAGACCTCCGCGTAGTCGTTGCGCTCACCGAAAAGCTTTCCGCCCTTGAGATTCCGGAAGATCGCGATCAGGGATGCGAAGACGTTCCACTGCAGAACGTTCGACGCGTCTCCGGCCAGTCCCCGCTCCACCAGATTGCAGAACGGGCTGTCCGAATGGCGTGCTAGATAGGTGATTGCCTGTGATTCCTCGACCTGGATGCCGGCGTTCTTCAGGCGGTCCGCCACCTTGCCCATCTCGTCGTTCGAGAGCGTGGTAGAGACGATCGTGCCGAGCAGCGCCCGGCCAATTGGCGTCGCCTTCTGATTCACCACCACGAATTGGAAGACTTGCTCCTCCGGATCAGTGGACATCAGCAGGGAGATTGGCAGCAATCGCGACTCGCGAAGAAGAATCTGGGCCTCCACGTCCTTCGAAGATTCGCCCTCCGCGATTCGATCATCCACTTCGCTCTGGACAACTGGGTCACTAAGCCTCTCCTGAGCAGCGGCGAGCGCGCCTCGAAGTCGGTGCTGCCCATCCACGAGCACCACGGGACACAGGTACGAAAGGAGGGCTTCCTGGGTAAAGCCCAGAAACTCATCGCCTTCGATCTCACGGTCGATCTCTTTCACCAACTCATCGCGAGCCGCAACTTCCTGCCAGAAGTCGAGGATATGAGACTCCTCAAAGAGCACGCCCGTCGGATCGCCGTTCTCTGACGATCCTGGACTCCCGGACTCTTCATCATCCGCAGATTCTTCCGGAATCCATTGCTCTTGGATATACCCGACTTCAGCGGCCCGAGCCTTGAGTGCTTGCACTAGAGCCTGATTCAGCTGCTGATCGGCTAGGTCAGGGACACGCCGCTCTATGTACTCGCGCACCTGGCGGATGCACGCCTCAATAGAGAGCTGCGAAAACACCGGCACGTCGATAACCAACTCCCCGGTCTGTACAGGATCATCAGTCGGGGCGTCCGGAGCGGGCACGAACTCCACGGATGACCCTGGGATCTCGCGCAGCGAGCAAAGCAGTGGATTCTGAATGATGTTCTCAGAATTCTGATAGAACTCGCGCAAGCTCTTGACGCGCTGCGGGCTCTCCTCGCGCTGAAATCCGACTGATTCTCCAGCCGGCTCGCCGCTAATGTCGAATCTCCTCTTCTGCGGGACTCCGGCCCAGTCGTCGATCTCGGGAGCCCGTGCTGCGAACTGCACGAGCCACTTGTCGGAAATAGTCTGCTTGAACCTGATGCACTGATAGCGGTACTGCATTGGGCTGCCTTTCGTCTCTCTCAGGAGGTGAGTGATCCAGGCCCTGGCTAGGATCGTTCTGTCGGTGCCCGGATAGCCGCTCACCCAGGCCAGCGCAAGGGCACAACGGGGCAACCGATGGGCATTAAGTAGGTTACCAACCATTCGCCCGCAGAGGCCTCTGCGTCTAAGCATTGCCCTCCAAATACAACCGAGTCTGTCCGGCCTTCTGGATCCTGGGCCGCTTTCCCGACCGTCGCGACGCGCACATGTGGATTGTCGTGACTGTCCCCATTGGGGCCTGTTCGGCCCGTGGAGGATCGCCAAGGTTGGTTGGGATACCACGAGCACATCGCAGCGCCCGCCGGCCACTGCCTTGCACTACTCCGCTGGCACCAGGCCTCGCTCAATGCAGCTGACCGAGACCCCTTGATGGCTTGATCGAGCGTGCACCATCACATGCAACTGTTGCCGGCCGGGGGAGTGCAGTGCCGCGCCCATGTCGTAGTCGCCGTGAGCGTGAGTTGCCCGTACGGCTAGCTGGGAATCCATTGCCGCAGCCTGCCCGGCGCTGACACTCCGGTTAATCCGACCGGCTTCGCCGACTCTTGCTACGGCTCCGCTGCGAGGACCGGGTCCCCTTCGGGACTGTCCGCTCTCGTTGCTGCGAAACCGGCTGTCGCACCGAGAGCCTGCGCATGCCGTCCAGTCCGACGTCAAGAGCCCAGAGGCTGCCGCTCGGTGCTTGCCATCGAAACGAGATCCTCAATGCCGCGAAGCCTTCTGTTACCCGCCAGATACGCGATGCCGCGATGCAGATGCAGGCGGAACTGCTGTGCCACCGTGACATCGTCGGTGTCCAGGCCGTCAAGCAAGCAGCGTTCCTTGAGGATCGCGAGGTACAGATCGGCGTACCGCCCGCCGAACACCCTCCAGGTCATCTCCACGTTGCTATCGGCATGAGCCGCGGAACTCGAAGGAGCGCTGGCTTCGGCCAGGGATACGCAGAGCGCCCAGCGACACAGCACGTTCCAGTTCTTGATCCCGGTCATGCGCTTTAGCCGGATCAAGTGCTCCTTGGCTTGCTGCGAGACCCTGATGTGTTCGATTGCCACTAGGCCGCCTCCTGCGCGTCGAAGTAGCCGGGCACAACCTGCGTGCACTCGGACTTGTCGTCATAGGCCAGGGTGTAGGTGCGGCCGATCCAAGGGCGCAGCCGCTCGAGATACTCGCCGGTGATCTCCTCGTCCGTGGAGAGAAGCAGCATCTGATGGCTGGCAAACGGGAAGTATCGCTCGACAAGATTCATGCGGTGAGCGGTATCTAGGCGACCTAGGGGCGTGTCGATCGCTGTCGGGAGAGGGCGTCCCGAAGCCTTGGCCAGTCCCCACAGCAGAGAAACGGCGAGGAGCTGCCGCTCGCCCGCGGAAAGCCGGTCGGCATCCAGTGCCTTACCATTCCGCCCGATGAGCGTGATCGCAAAAGACCCTGGGTCAATCGACAGCCCGGCGACCAGGGACTCCTTGCGCAGTAGCTGCTGATAGCTCTCAAGAACGAGCCGCTCTATGCGTCGGACGTGGCGGGCGATGACCGCCCCGCGGAATTCGTCAAGGGTCGAGCGAACCCGGTCGACATGCCGCAAGATGCGCTGCCGGTCGTCGATATTCCCCTGTTCGGCAGCATCGTCTCGGAGGAGCCGCGTCAGCAACTGCTCCTTGCGGTCCATCTCTCGCTCCAAGCGGGTGATCTCTTCCCCTATTCCCGCATACTGCACTTCGAGCGCTGCCAGCTCGGTCTTCGTCGACTCTCGCTCGGCGACTACCTCCGCAATCACGTCCGATGTGGGGACGCTGTCGTGCTCAACCCGGGCGTCCGCCGCTCTCTGACGCGCCTTCTCGTGCATCGCGAGCTGTTGTGCCGATGTAGCCAGCAACTGGTCAAATCCGCTCTGCAGCAATCCCCGTAGGTCGTTCCGCTCGCTCGGAAGCAAGTCCAACTCCGTCTCCTGGTGCCCGAGAATCCGCCGACTCTCCCGGTCTGCCTCAAAGTACTCCTCGAGTAAGCCTACGGCACCCTCACCCGCGGACTCGGATCTCAGGTGCTTGAGCACCTCGGCGTCCCTGTGCTTCAGGACCTGGAACAATTCGCGAGCGCGGCGAGAGTCCTCCTCCCGCCGGTCGCGGGACTCGGCCGACTCGATCAGTCCTCGAACGAGAAGCATCGGCAGTGGACCGGCCGAGAGCTCGCGCAGCGCTTCCGCACAGTCCTCCACGATGGCCTCCGCTCCGTTCAGGCTTCGCTCAATCTCCGTCCTCCTTTCGAACAGGAGGCCACCGAGCCTCTTGTATCGACCCTCTACCCTTGCCAAAGCCCTGCGCTTGCGGTCGATCCGGTGAGTCAGAAGCGCCGCGCGCTCCTGTCTCAACTCTTCCGCGCGGCTCCCTAGTTCGCGCAGGCCACACTCGACGGACTCGATCTCGGCACGGACCGCGTCGTCTCGCTCCTCGGTGCGCTTGCGCCGGTCATAGACCCGCAAGTCCTTCTCGAGTTGGTCGACCATGTCAAGGCCCAAGAGGCCCTGAATGCCGGCTCCGATCAGGGAACAGGACTCATCCCTCGAGGCGTATCTCTCTATCTGCTCACCGTCGAACAAGAACAGGTGAGCAATGTTTGCGGGCAGGAACTCGTCAACCTGGCTGGCCCAGTTCTGTGCCAGAACGTCCTCGCTCCGGCCGTTTTTCAGAACTGTGAATGATTCCTTGCAGCTGCCGTTCAAGCGATGCCAGGACCGCGAAAGCCTGTACTGATCCTCGTTGCCCTCGACCATGTGCCGGAAGCTGATTTCGATCGAGGCTTCCTGGCTGGCTGCCCCGCGGTAGATGCTGCTTGAGAGGTAGTCACTGTATGCCGACGAGCCGCGGCTGGAAGTCTTGGCGTGCGCGCCGAAGAAGCATAGTTGCAAGGCGTCGAGGAAGGTGGTCTTTCCCCCTCCATTCATTCCTCCGAACAGGACGATGGGCTTCTCGCGCGACGGGGGCGTCAGGTTGACCGTTTGGCGGCCCGCGTAGAGACCGAAGTTGTCGAGCGTGATCGAATCAAGTATCAATGCTCGCCCCCCCTCGGAGTCGCAGGATCGCGAACGTCCCGTGCAGTCGTCTCTGCAACCCGCTGCAAAGAGCTCTCCAGCGTGTCCCGGCGTTGCCGCGCCCGGGCGAGAGCATCGTCCTCGTCGTCGTAGAAGCCTCTGCGGAAAGCGCTCTCGAACGCCTTGAAGAGTCCGGCGCGCCGTAGCATCGACTTATGCCGTCTCTCGATGGAGAGCAGTTCGCGCACGAGCTCGAAGTGAAGATTGTCCTTACCGCACAGGTCGCGGAGAAGACTCACTTCCCCGCTTCCGATCACGAGATTGTCATCGATGCGACTGCCGGGATACGGCTCGCCCGTGGATTCCTCGTAGACGGTCGGCAACCTGTCCTCGATCTCGTGCTTCTCGACCACCCAGATCTGCCGAATCTTCTCGAGTTCCTGCAGGGTGATGAGGTCAATGTCGCGCACCTCCTCGGGGCCGTTCTTCCGGATATGTCGCTGAGCGTCAAGGACCTTGCGCAACCACTCCTCTCTAGCACCCTGCTTGTAGGGGCCAGGGATCGGCCGGTCCCGATACAGTTGGACAAGGCCGCTCATCCTCCGGAAGTCTCGCAACGGGCGGTCCCCGCTCTCCGTCTTGGGCGGGTCGAGTTCGTTCCGGAGCTGCAGCAATGGCAGCATCCATTCCTTCTCGGTGTCATTCTGAATCATGGCGTGCATCGACTTGTCTCTTTCGACAAGGGTGCACACCCAGCACCCGAATCTGCTGTCCCCACAACTCGGAGTGCTCGTGTCGACGACCAAGGGGCACTCCCCCCCGTCGGTAGCGCCCTGGTACATCGTCAAAAGATCCTTATTCCTATAGCCCCACGGATTCGGCATCTGCATCAGGAACAGCCAGACGTCGTCGTTGCTCCAGTTCTCGAGGGGACTGTAGACATACGAATTGGGAAGGTCCCCATTAGGGCTGAGGTGGTCGCGTACCCGCTTTTTCTCAAATCGGTCCATGACGCGAGCGCGCGCCGAGCTTTCCGCCTTCCGCGTCCCCAGCACCAGGATCGCCTCGCCGTGGTCCTGCACGACCGAGCTGATGAACTGGGTCGCGGGCATGATCTTCAGGCGTTCCGTGCACCACCGGAACTTCGGCCTCGGAGCCGGGTATCCGCGGCCGATGAGGTTCACCCAGAACGTGTTGTCGGTGCTAGGAGTCAGCCGGTGCGCCGTTAGTGGAAGGCCCTGCCGTTGCGCTTCCGCGCCCATCTTGTCGAGCGATTTCGAAACCCACAACGCGACGATAGGATTCTCGACGAGGGTGTCAGTGCTGATGACGAAGACCGGCTTCTTGGCGCGATCTGCACCGATCTGTTCCAACGCGTACCAGATGAGTTGTAGCGCTGCCGTCGAGTCCTTGCCGCCGCTATAGCCGATCACCCAAGGGATGTGGTCGGACTGATAGAGTTCGATCACCTCCTCCACCAGGTCCGCGACGCCCTGCTTGAACCCTGTGTGACTGAACGCAGACGGAGCGCCGGCGCTGATACTAGTCAAGACCATGGTTTCCTCGGCCGAATGCATCCTCGGCCCGTTGCTCCTCGGTGGACAGTTCAAGCCCGAGGTGACGGTTGATGGCGTTTGCAGTAAGGACAACGTTTTGGTTTCCCCGTGAAACTCGACCGCCTGACAACGCTCGACCCTCCCACAGCGCGCCGTTCTCCCTGCGCCAATCCATGTCGCCCAGTGTCGCAAGCCTCTCGCACCAGTGGTCGGGGTGGCGGCGGATGAGGCAACCCCCGACTCGCCCGAGCGCCTGCAGCGCAACGCCGTGGCTATGGATGTAGTTGGAGCGCAGTTCGCCGGATGTCAGCTTTCCTTTCCGAACGAGGTCCCATTCATGCAGGCAGGACGCCAGAGCCTCCCAGAAACTTAGGGCTACAGCCGCCAGGTCCGCAGGATCTCCTTCCTCCAGGCCGCTGACGAGCTCGGCCGTCGCTTGGTAGATCGCGCTGAGTGTGAACAGGCAGCGAGAGCGCGGCGATAGAGATGTACGCTCAAGTTCGACTACGTCCCGGAATACGGGCGACTGGGCGATGAGCGCCTTGGTCAGCCTGGCGGTCTCGTCCCGGTGGTCGTAGAGTATCCCTAGCGACTTCGAGGGGCGGACAGCGTAGCGGTTAAGATCCGCGAACATTTGCTGGCATCGCTCCAGGCCGAGATCGAGAAAGAACACAACCGCAATCGTTTCGTCGCCGAGTTCAGGCTTCTCCTGCAAGGCTCGCTCGATAGCAGCCCGCCGGTGCTGACCATCGTTGATGACGAAGCGCGCCGTCAGCGGCACGTGCAGCGTTCCTATGCGGTTGCCCGCCTTGTGGTCGGGGAGCCGTTCGAACTCGACTTCGGCATCGATAGAGACCGTGATCGCAGAGAATACGTAATTGTCCGCGTTCTCTACGATGTAGCGGGACAACTGGGGAACACGCGACTTGTTGAGCTGGCGCTGGGCTCGCAATTCGGGGAGGAGATCTTCGCCATCGAAGAGAAACAGCCGGGGAAGGAGCCGGATTGGGCACATCGAGACGTAGTATTCCCGTTGAGCCTGGATGCCCCGAATCGCGGGGAACACGTACTCGCCTACACTGTCCAATTCGCAAGCCTCGCAAACAGAGAGCAACAAAGCCGCCTCATCGAACGCTTAGTGTACACTAGGTGAGGTATTGTTTGTCAATAATGAAACATACAATTGCGATGCGGGACATCGGATCGACAAACGCGGCTTATCTGGATTGCAACGCTACTGCGCCGCTCGAGCCACGGGTGCAAGAAGCGGTGAGCCATTGGTTCTCGGCGAAAGTCGGCAACGCGGGGAGCCGCACTCACGTGTACGGTCTGGCGGCCAAGCGAGCGGTCCAGGCTGCGCGCGCGCAAGTCGCGGCAGTCGTGGCGGCCACGGAAGACGAGGTTCTATTCACGAGCGGGGCCACGGAAAGCAATAACATCGCGATACTGGGCTTGGATGCGTTCGGACGGAGGGAATCTCGGCGACACATCGTCTCCACCGCAATCGAGCACAAGGCCGTGCTGGAACCGGTCGAGGCCTTGGCATCGAGAGGGTTTGATGTCACGCTCGTGAAGCCGGATTCCTTGGGAGTGGTGTCAGCGGACTCAGTGGAGGAGGCACTCCGGCCGGACACGCTGCTCGTGTCCGTCATGCATGCGAACAACGAAACCGGTGTCATCCAGCCGGTTGCGGAGATCGCATCACGCCTAGCAAACCACGATGCGTTCTTGCACGTGGATGCGGCGCAGGGCTTCGGGAAGGATCTAGAAACGCTTCGGTCGGCCCGTATCGATCTAATCAGCGTTAGTTCCCACAAGATCTACGGCCCGGTTGGTGTCGGGGCGCTCGTAGCTCGCCGCCGAGGGTTCGCAAGACCGCCACTCGAGCCCCTGTTCTTTGGCGGGGGGCAGGAAACCGGACTGCGTCCAGGAACGATACCGGTACCCTTGGTTGTAGGCTTGGGGCTGGCATCCGAACTCGCTCGCCAAGACGCGGGGAAAAGGGCCGAGCGTTCCGCAGCAATTCGCGAAGAGGCACTGGCGGCGTTCTACCCTTTGGGAATCCGTCTCCATTCAAGGCTGGAACAGACACTCCCGCATGTGCTGAACTTTTCGGTTCCCGGTGTGGACTCAGAAGCGCTAATGGTCGCAGTGAAGGACATTGCCGCAATTTCGAACGGGTCGGCCTGCACATCCCAGAGCTACGAGCCAAGCCACGTACTTAAGTCGATGAACTTGCCCGACGAGGCAATCTCCGGCGCGGTGCGCCTGTCGTGGTGCCATATGACCACAAGCGTGGATTGGACCAACATCGCATGTAGGATCGATTCGCTTCGATAGGCATCGCCTGTGGGTTTGGGTCGCCGCGAGTCACACAAACTTCCCAGTGCCGACTCTAGACTGAAGTTCCCGGACTAGATCCAAGGTAAGTCCTTGGTATGTATTCGTTTATCAGGAATTGGAGTTGTCGTTGCCTGGGAACGCACGGACGAGCTCAAGCGCGCGCTGCTGCAAGGGCGTCGGCTCGGTCAGCCGCTCCACGGTGGGCCCGTCCGCATCGTCGCGCAAGCGGCATTGATGGCGGCAGCGCGTTGCGAGCGCGTGCATCAGCGTCGAAAAGCTGTGCAGTTGCAGGCCGTCCGGCGTGGTACGGCGGTTCTTCTTGGCTTGCACTTGCCGGGTCGGCTTGGCCGGCGCCACCGGATCGCGACGCGCCTGCCAAGCTTGCAGTTCCTCTTCCTGGAACAGCAGCGGAGCCAAGGCCTGCCGCAGGTGCCATTCCACGTAGTAGGCCAGCAGGCACAGGAACAGGTGCGCCCGCACGCGGTCCTCGCTGCGATGGCGGATGGGCCGGACCATCAGATCCACTGTCTTGAGGCAGCGGAAGGCGCGCTCGACACGCGTCAGCTGCTTGTAGCTGCGCACGATGTCGTCGGCCTGGAGGTCGGTCTGGCTGGTGCGGATGACGTACAGGCCGTCCAGCGCGGCCTCGCGCTCGATCGCGTGGCGGTTGCGGGAGTACTCGAAGCGGCCGTCCTCGATGACGGTCTCGAAGTGCTTGGCGACCTTGAAGCGCTGCTTGGCGCGCCCGACCTTCTCGGCGATCGCGGTCGCCAGCAGCGGCTTCTTCGTCCGCCGCTGCACTTCGCGCCGGATGCGCTCGAGGGCCTCCTCGGTGGCCGCCAGCAGCGCTTCGCGCTTGTGCCGGCGGCGCGCGGCGAGTCCCGGGTTGCAGCACACCACGAGACGCTCGCCGGGGTACAGCGGGGAGCGGATCTCGGCGAGGTTGCGGTGGTCGAACAGCGACATCTGCACGGTCTGCTCTGCGGCCAGCTGGCGGATGTCGGCGTGGCGCAGGGCGGAGATCCAGCCGAGGCCGGGGTATTGCCGCAGGTGTTCGATCTGGGTGTCGGTGAGCATGCCGCGGTCGCCGACCAGCACGAGGCGCTGCAGGCCGAAACGGTCGCGCAGGGTCTCGACTTGGTCGGGCACGGTGGCGGGGTCGGCGGTGTTGCCGGGATAGGCCTGCACGGCGAGCGGGCGGCCCTGGCGGTCGGCGAGCACGCCGTAGACGACGATCGGCCGGCCGCGCTTGCCGTCGCGGCTGTAGCCGAACCGCATCAGGGGGCAGGTACGGCCTTCGTAGTAGCTGCTGGAGACGTCGTAAAGCACTTGGGCGTCCTCGCCGAGGTGGCGCTTGGCGAGCCGCTTCTCGATGCGGCTCTGGCGCTGCAGCAGCCAGTCCATGGCCTCGTAGAGGGTATCCTCGTCGGCGTCCTGCAGGCCCAGTTCGGCGGCCAGGGTGGTGGCGTGCCAGAGGCGGGTGGTGGCGAGCTTGGAGGCGGGCTGCAGCAGGCGCTGGGCGACCATGGCGAGGACACAGTCGCGGTGGGGCGAGGGAGTGCGGTCGAGCAGAGCGGGGAGGCGCAGCTGGCGGCAAGCCTCGAGGACGAGTTCGACATGGCCGTGCGGGCGGGAGCTGACGATGGCGAAGGCTTGGTCGGGGCTGACGAGCGGTTCGTTCTTGAGCAGCTTGCGGAGGGCGGCGACCTTAGCGGGGGGCCAGGAAGAGAGATTGGCGAGGGTGCGCTTGCGGACCTTGGGGCCTTCGCGCCAGCCTTCGCGGAGGAGGACGGCCGGGGGCGAGTTGCGGTTGGGGACGACCTCGACGTACATGGGAACGGCATAGTCCTATCTGATCTCCAGTGTCAATAAAAAAAAGACTAATACCGCTATAAAATTCAACTTACATGGGAGCTACTATGCAACTCCTAGTCCACTGCAAAGCGCAGGAACTCAAGTGGAATCAATGCGTTAGCGCGAGACCAAGAGGGCGAATCTCCGGGGAACCTCGGTCTAGACGTATCAGCCTGCGCTTGGCACAAGCGATCAAAGTTCCGTGATGGTGGTCCCGTGACAGCCGGTAGCTGTGCTGCCGATGGCGGAGCCCCGTGTAGTGGCGGTCAAGCAGCATCGCACGAAAGGAGGAGCTGAAGTTGCCAAGATCGTGTAGGACGACAAGGAGAGCCGCTGCCTCGTCGCAACGCCAGCCTCGGGTAAGAGACCGACGCGCCAGAAGGCGGGCGTCTACCGCTCCTAGATCCAACATGTGCCAGAGGACGGGTTGGGCGCGAGCCTCAATCATCTTGCCACGCGACGCGCTGTTCTGTTGCGGTCCCATGTCCCCCGTTGAATCAACCGCGACAGTTGCGCCTCGGGATGGCGTTGGCGCGTGAATCGGGAGCGTTTCGATCCGAATCGCGTTCTTCTGCAGATTGATCCCTGCTAGTTCGGCAACAGTCAGGAAATCTTCCAGGATTAGTTCCAGATTCCACTTCATTCGCATCCACCTGCCGACTCGATCGTCTCGATCCAGGATCGTGATCGGCTCATGCGAAACTACGACACTCGCAATTAGGTCCCTGCACCATGTCACGCAATAGCATCAACTCCGCTATTACGTTAGGTCCGTGTTAGCAACTCGTCTTAGAGATCCATCCAGAGGGCGCGGCGACCAAGCCTGTCTAGCATGATCACTGGTAGGTAGTTGGTGGTTCTCTAACTGATGACAGAAGGTCATAATCTCCTCTGATACGCCGACGGCCGAGCCGAAGAGCGCACAGGCTGCGTTCCCGATGTTCTCGAGCTATCATGCAGGGACGATTTATTGCTGGTAGTAACGTGGGCCGGCATTCAATGGATGAGCGACGCTAGCACTAACCTGGACTCTCTATCGCTCGCCGTCCGACGCTTTTGCGAAGAGCGGGATTGGGACCAGTTCCACGGCCCGAAGGATCTTGCTGTCGGGCTAGTCACCGAAGCAGCAGAATTGCTCGAGCGGTTTCGATTCCTCTCAGACGAGGACTGCCTGCGATCCTTCGACAATCCCGCGGATCGTGAGCGGATCGAGAACGAGGCGGCGGACGTGCTCTTCTTCCTGCTTCGACTGTCCGACCGCTTCAATATCGATCTCGTGGCTGCCTTCGAACGGAAGATGGCCAAGAACGCCGAGCGCTATCCAGTAGACAAAGCTCGTGGATCGAACCGAAAGTATTCCGAACTCTAGCCATGCGCCTCTACTCCGGCAGTTCCAAGCAGTTCGTCGCCGACGCCGCGCGGAACCAGATCTCAGAAAAGCTGAAGGAATCGTTCTTCAGCCACTACCGCTTCAAGCCCTCCCCGGCTGAGGTGAATTCCTGGCGTGCCTCGCTCAGCGCCATGGCTCACGTGTTCCAGCTCGCCGAACTCATGGACCACGGGGTTGCATTGGAGTACCAGCTTCCGTTGACGTCCAGGCGCCTCGATTGTCTAGTCTGCGGACGGGATGGCAAGCAGCAGGACAACGCCGTCATCGTTGAGCTCAAGCAGTGGGGTAAGTGCCAGCAGTCGGACGGCGAGAACCGGGTATCGACTTGGGTCGGCGGTGCCGAGCGCGACGTGCTACACCCGTCCGCGCAGGTCGGGCAGTATCAGCGGTACTTAGAGGATGCCCACACGGCCTTTTACGACGGTCCGGCCCCTATTCGTCTTGGCTCCTGCGCCTACCTCCATAACTACTACGCTGAGGCGGGCGATGCACTGTTCGCCGAGAAATACCGCAGAATCCTCGAGCGTTCCCCTGCATTCACGGCAGACGAGGTGGACCCGCTGGCCGACTATCTGAGGCGACGGCTTGAGATCGGCGAAGGTCTGGATGTTCTGGAGCGGGTCGAGCAGAGCCAGTACCGGCCGAGCAAGAAACTCATGGATCATGTGGGACGAGTCATCAAGGGGCTTCCGGCCTATGTGCTTCTCGATGAACAGCAAGTTGTTTACGAAAAGGTCCTGGCGATCGCCAGGAAAGGATTCCATGACCGCAAGAAGACGGTGCTGGTTGTGCGAGGGGGTCCAGGAACAGGTAAGTCGGTCATTGCCCTCAACTTGATGAGCGACTTGCTTCTGCAGGGTGTTAACGCCCAGTACGCTACGGGCTCCAAAGCCTTCACGGAGACCCTTCGCGCGATCATCGGATCTCGCGGAGGCATCCAGTTCAAGTACTTCAACAGCTACATGGCGGCCGACTCGCGCGTCGTGGATGTCCTGATCTGTGACGAGGCCCACAGGATTCGTGAGACCAGCAATAGCCGGTTCACCCCGAAGGCCAAGAAATCTTCCCGTCGTCAAGTGGATGAACTAATGGATGCTTCGCAGGTACTACTGTGCTTTGTGGACGACAAACAGGTAGTGCGCCCAAACGAGGTTGGATCGGCTGACCTGCTCGTCCGCGCTGCAAAGGAGCGCGGGTGCAAGACTCTCGATTTTGAGCTCCAGGCCCAGTTCCGTTGTGCCGGATCCGATGGATTCGTGAACTGGGTGAATAACACGCTCGGCATCGCTCGGACGGCGAACGTCCTTTGGGATTCTTCGGACGCCTTCGATTTTCGGATCTTCGGGTCACCCGAGGCGCTTGAGACAGCGATCCGGCAGAAAGCCGCTGAAGGGCATTCAGCACGAATGACCGCGGGATTCTGCTGGCCATGGTCGAAGCCGAATCATGACGGGAAACTCGTCGAGGATGTCGTGGTCGGGGAGTATCTTCGCCCCTGGAACGCAAAGCCGGACAGCGGACGACTCGCGAAGGGCATTCCGAAAGCATCCGTCTGGGCATATGACCCTAGCGGGATTGAGCAGATCGGCTGCATATACACGGCCCAGGGGTTCGAATTCGACTATGTCGGCGTGATATTCGGGCCGGATCTGCGTTATGGCTTCGACAGCCAGAGCTGGGAGGGGCATCCTGAAACCTCATACGACACCGTCGTGCGACGATCCAAGAAGACCTTTGCCGACCTTGTCAAGAACTCTTACCGGGTGCTGCTGTCACGTGGGCTGAAGGGCTGCTTCGTGCACTTCATGGACAAGGAGACCGAGATGTTTGTGAAATCGAGGATTGAGTCTTGAGGGTCGACAGATACCTCAATCGGGGCCGGCGGAATCTCGAACTTGCGATCGTACTGCGGCCTTAAGCCCTATTGAATTCCCACCGGATAGGGGAACGAGGACGCGAAAACCCGACGAAGTGCACGCAGGTTCCCGCCCTCGATGCCGCCACATGCAGCACCCTGCCGTTCATGCAAGCGATGGAGGAACCCTCGCCTCGCTCGAGGGACGATACTCGGGTGTAAGAACTCCCTCGGCGTGGCCATGAAGCGACTCGTTGGGACTGGTCGGCGCAGCCCGGTCAGAATGACGTGCAGGGGTGCCCTTCCCGTGGTCGTAGCTCCGAATTTGGTGGTCTTCATAGTGGCTGGAGGTTGTCCGTGAGGCAAAATCCGGGCGCACGAGGCCGCTGATCATGTCTTGCGACTCGGGAATGCATGAGCGTCTCGAAGTATTCCGCAAGATTCCAGACGGCTGTGAAGAGGGTGTACTCGGCTTGGCTATGGCGGGCATTGCTGCCTGCATCGCTGCTTGCCTCGAACTGCCAGTGCCAGACTCGTGCCCTGGATCTGCCGGCCGCTCTTGAGGATGCTGGTTCGGATGCACGCATCGCAAGCAAAATTCGAGCTCGGGATCGATCCGAATCAGACTGTTCCCATAACCGTGACAGGTTGAGCATCGCGCCTCGACAGAAGAAACCCAATAGACGCAATAAGTCATGCAATGTGCACGGCTTCAACTGGTCGTGAAGTTCTGTCTAGTAGCCGGGGGTCGGTGTCTCCCAGCCGAATCCCATTGAGACACCCTGAACATACTGCCGACGTAGTGGCGGCCGGCGGCACTCCGTCAATACAGGTCCAGTTTCGATGGCCCGCGGGCGCGGAGGCAGGACCCACAGTTCAAAGGCTATTTGGATTCGGTTCAGCTGCTCGAGTATCGATTTCAAGTGGCGTGGAGAGCGGCCAGGAGACACCCGACTCGATCAGCCTGAGCGATGTCCTACCGACGTTCAGGGTGTTCGACGAAAAACGGGCATTCAAGAGTTGGAGATCCGGACCAATCTGAGAACCCACACATCGAAGACCTTAGTCGAAGGAAAGACCGGGATGCTTGGAGTTGTTGGTGGCGTGTTACTTGTGCTAGTGCACGCTCGCATTGGGATCCGCGCCACTCCTCCACTTGACGTAGTCGCAATATCGGTCCGTTCGACGGATCCCGTCATCCAGGACAACCGTGTCGAATCCTGTCGAGCGTGCGTGCGCTGCTGTTGGCAGATGGAAGTGCAGCTCCCCAACGGAGCCCGTTCCATAGCCGGCGTTCTGCGAGAGTCGTTGAATCATGGGCTCGTGTTGCTCGAACGGCGTGTAGTTGGCGCGATTCTTGTGGAAATGGGGGTAGCGGCCAGTGAAGAAACTCACGCAGGCCGAGCGCTCGACGGATCCTGGACGGCCGCGCTGGCAGCGCCAGCCTGTACGAATGCGCGACGTGTGAGGGATGACATCTCAGTACTGTCCGATTGTGAGTGGACTACGCTCGAGGTGCTACTTGCCCTGGAGGGATTGATGTCCCTGGTTGGAGGTGCAACCGACATCCCGAATGGCGGACGTGGATGCGCGGCTTGAACCACAGGGGCTCGCGGTCGAGATCGAGCCAGGCCACACCCGTGGCATCGGCTGCCGTGGCTCCAGCTCATCGCAGCAGACCGCGTGAGCAGCAGCGCTCTTCGGACGCGCTCGGTGGAGCCTCGCTGAAAACTGCTTTCTGTTCCCGGTGTTCGCAGTCCGGAACCTTGGACAGGCGTCACGCGCTCTGCGCTATGCTGACGCTGCTCGTTCATGCTGGACACGCAGAATCGATCCGAAACTTCCACCTCCGTGGCATTGCCCGCAAGGCTCCATGACCGCTTGATCGTTGGTTGACCTGAGGCTGGATTGCGACACCATCGTGCAGAAGGCTTCGGGAAGGTCACGGCAACGATGACATCCAGCGCAAGGGTTTCTCGATCGGGTGGAATCGCATGGTTGGCGGTCGTTGTGTTCGGAACGATATTTACGGCATGTCTCCCCCTTAGCAAGACGGAATTCCGCGGCGTTGTTTCCGATTCACTGGATTCACGAATCGGCGTGGGCCTGAGGCCGGAGGTTTCCGACGAGGGCTTGCTGCTAGCCGAGGGACTACGCCTCGATGACGGACTGACCGAATCGGAGGCCGTGGCGATCGCGCTTTGGAACAACGCCGCGTTTCAGCTGGATCTGGCGTCACTGGGCTTCGCCCGGGCTGACCTAATCGAGGCTGGCCTGCTCCGCAATCCCATTCTGTCGCTGCTGTTTCCATTGGGCCCCAAGCAACTGGAGGCTACCGCGATGCTTCCCATCGAGGTGCTGTTTCAAAGGCCACGGAGAGTCGCAATGTCTACGCTCAACTTGCAGCGCGTGGCCGAAGGATTGGTCCAGAACGGTTTGGATGTGGGTCGAGAGGCGCGTCTCGCACATGCCGCGGTTCTGCTTGCGAGTGAACGCTCGACGCTCGCTCAAGAAGCCTTCCAGCTCAGCTCTACTGTCGCCGATATCACGGAATCCAGGTTGAAGGCCGGGGATATCAGCGTTCTGGATTTGAATCTGGCCCAAAATCAGGCGCGCCTGGCCGGGGAAGAGGCACGCCGCGTCCGGTACGAGCTCGTTTCCGCCGAGGCCCGCTTGCGTTTCGCCCTCGGCCTCGTCGACGAGCCCGACCACTTGGAAATTCTTCCCTCCGACACCGAATCTGCCGAAGTTCCCGAGATCTCCGCACTAATTGATGATGCGTTGGCTTCCCGTCCGGACCTACGAGCCGCTGAACTGGCGATGGAGTCCGCCGGCGAGCGCGCGGGCCTGGCCAAGGCAGAGATCCTGCAACTCTCCGCCGGGATCGACGTGAACGAGATGGGCCTATCATCGGGCTCTGAGGCCGGCCCGGCAGTGACCGTGGCGCTCCCGTTCTTGAATCGAAACGAAGGTGACCGTGCCCGCGCCCAGGCGGAGCTGGACCGCGCAGCGCGAGACTACGCGGCTGTGCGGCATCGGATCGTCTCAGAAGTTCGTGAGGCGCGAGCGCGTTTCTTATGGGCAAGGGATGCCCTCGATTCCTGGCGAGAGAGTATTGTGCCTTCCATGGAGGAGGCCTTCCGTCAAACCGAAATGGCTTATACCGCGGGCGAAGTGTCGTATTTGGCGGTGCTGGAGGCGAACCGGCGACTTGTTACCGCAAGGCTTCAGGAGGTGGTGGTTGCGCGAGACTTTCGCAGCGCCCGTGCGGAATTGGACAGAAGCGTCGGGAGAAACCGTTTTGATCAATGACCTTCATCTCCAGATGCGTGCACGCACGGCCGGAATCGGACTGGCAGCTGTGGTCGCGACGATGGCCGCATGCGCTTCCGAACCGGTCGAGCCACCTGCCACTAAGGAGCCGGCCGTCGTTGAAGCGTACCCGGATGAGTCCGGCCTCACCACGGTCCGGCTGACACCGGAAGCGGTCGAGAGACTGCGCATCGAGACCGTCCCTGTCGGCATGGAAAGCATCCGGAGAATGCGGAGTGCATGGCGAAGTCGTCGTCCCGCCGGGACGCACCATCAGCTTGACCGCTCCGGTCGCTGGGACGCTCATCGTGGACGAAGAGAAAGGGGATTATATACGAGAGTGCCGAAAACGCGGATTTGCCTAGCCTGAGCGCTTGCCATTATCGGCACTTTCCTGTAGCTGAAGGTATGGTAAAGGCACCGGGCAAGAATCACCGTAAGGGCATTACTTTCAAGCAGACTCAGGAAGTTCCCCACTGATCGGCCGGGGAATGGATTGTCAAGAAATTGCGGGTCGTTGAATTACAAACGGGCTGCCAGAGGACCAATGCCGGGAAAGGATCTGCGCGAAGCGATTCAGCACCAAGACGGGCACGGTCATGGAAGGCTCGAAGATCGGCTATCAGGACTGGATTGTCGCCGCGTTCCTGGTCATGACCGCCTCAAGAGCGTGTCGAGCATGAAGCTCCACCGCGACTTGGGAATCACCCAGAAGTCAGCCTGGTTTCTGGCTCAGCGACTGCGTGCCGCATTGTCTGCGGACAGCAAGCTGTTCTCGGGGCCGGTCGAGGTGGGAAACCTACCGCGGCAAGCGGAAAAACATGAGCAACGCCGCAAGGAGCTGGCGGACACGGGCCGCGGGCCGGTCCGAACCGGGTCGAGACATCAGGTGCCAGTCATCCAGTCGGACGCGGAAACGCTGCCGTCGATCATGAAGCCACCGTCTACGATGCCGGACGAGTCCGGCGCTCACCACGGTCCGGCTGACCTGCCGGAAGCGAGCTGAGCCCGAAGCGACCGCTACTGCGCATCGACGACTGCGTGCCCACGATCAATCAGATCAAAGGCATCCGCCGCGGGATGGAAAGCATCAAGGACAACGGCTTGAGAATGCGGACTGTGCATGGCGAAGTCGTCGTCCCGCCGTCCTACCAGGACGAGTTACGGGAGGACTGCATCAACGCGTTGACCGCTCCGGTCGCTGGGAGCGCTCAGGCTAGGAAACCCGCGTGGCACGAAGAGAAACCCTTGCCGACCATTGGAACCCGGGTGCGCCAAGGCCAGACTCTCTTTCGCCTCATGCCATTGGACCGGGATCTGCGCGGCAGAAGCCCCTTGGCGGAAGCCACCCAAGCATTGGCAACGGCCCAGGCAGACTACGACATCGCCCAGATCCGCGTATCGCGAGCCGAGCAACTACTCAAGGATCTCGCTGGAAGTCAGCGTTCCGTCGACGACGCCAGGGCAGCGTTAGCTCAAGCAGAGGCTGCCGTGGGGGGTGCTGAGGCTCAGATCGACTACCTGCGCGGTGTGCCGCTGGAAGCGGGCACGGGCCTCATGATCGTGGCACCCTTGGACGCCGAACTCCTCCAGGTATTTGCAGTCGGCGGCCAAAGCGTTGCGGCTGGCGAACCACTTGTAGAAATGACCGACCTGGCGTCGGTTTGGATCCGCGTGCCAGTTTACGTGGGAGAGCTGGACTCGATCGCCAGCGGACGTCCCGCACTGGTGCATCGGTTGGGCGCACTTCCGGACAAGGGTGCGGTGACCGCCCGCCCGATCGTTGCCCCACCTTCCGCGAGTCTCGATTCCTCCACGGTGGATCTGTTCTTTGAACTGCCTGGGGCCGCGACGACCTATCGGCCAGGTCAGAGGCTGGGGGTCACATTGGAACTGTCTGGAGCGGCCGAAGCCCTGCGTATCCCGTGGTCTGCCGTTGTTCAGGACGTTTCCGGCGGATCGTGGGTCTACGTAGAAACCACGCGAGCAACATTCGTCCGGACAAGGGTGGCCGTTGAACGCGTGGATGGCGATATGGCAGTGCTGGCCCATGGGCCTGCAATCGGCACTGCGGTAGTCGTGGCTGGAGCTGCAGAGTTGTTTGGCACGGAGTTTGGCGTTGGCGGTCACTAGTCCCCTGTTGCAGTCTTCGGATAGGATTTCCCGTGCTTAGATGGCTCGTCCGCGGTGCCCTGAACCAACGCGTCGCCGTTGTGGCGCTGGCGCTGGTGATGCTCGTTGTCAGCGCGCGCATTCTGCCCGATACACCGCTGGATGTGTTTCCCGAATTCGCCCCACCTCTGGTCGAGGTTCAGACCGAAGCGCCAGGCCTGTCCACAACCGAAGTGGAATCGTTGGTAACGATTCCGATCGAGAACGCGCTGAGCGGCATCCCCTCTGTCGATACGCTCCGTTCCCGGTCCGTGCTCGGTCTATCCTCGGTCGTCCTGATCCTGACCGAAGGCACGGATGTCATGGTTGCGCGACAACTCGTGCAGGAACGGCTTGCGATTGTGCAGTCTCAGCTGCCGACCGCGTCTGGCGCGCCGGTAATCCTGCCGCCGCTGTCGGCAACAAGTCGGGTCTTGAAGATCGGCCTGTCCTCGGCAACGCTTTCCCAGATGGATATGACGACACTGGCCCGTTGGACGATCCGACCCCGCCTGATGGCGGTTCCCGGTGTCGCCAACGTCGCCATTTTGGGGACAGCGGGATAGAGAACTCCAGGTTCTCGTAGACCCCGAACGCCTGATCGCCCACGATTCGACTTTGAACGCTGTTGTGGAGGCCACCGGCACGGCCGTCTCCCTGGAGGCCGGAGGCTACATCGACACCCCCAACCAGCGGATGGCCATTTCATACCGACCTGCCGTGTTGACTGCTGAGGATTTGGCTCAGGTGCCTGTGGCTTTCCGTGGCGGCACGCCCTTGCTGCTGGGGGACGTGGCCGACATCCGAGAAGGATTCCCCCCGCCCATCGGGGATGCCGTGATCGACGGAGGTCCGGGCCTCCTCCTGATCGTAGAGAAGCATCCATCAGGCAACACCCTGGACGTGACCGAAGGGGTGGAACGAGCTCTCGACGCGATGCGACCGGGCTTGGCCGAACTCAAGATCGACTCGACGATCTTCCGCCCGGCCACGTTCATCGAAATGGCCCTCGACAACTTGGGAAGCGCCCTTATCGTCGGCGCGATCCTTGTGACTCTCATCCTCGTCTCGTTCCTCTACGAATGGAGGACGGCTCTTATCAGCCTTCTGGCAATTCCAGTTTCCCTGGTTGCCGCACTAATGGTCCTTCACTACTTCGGCACGACGATCAACACGATGGTGCTCGCCGGCTTGATCATCGCGCTAGGTGAAGTCGTCGACGACGCCATCATTGATGTCGAGAACATCGTACGGCGCCTGCGTTTGAATCGTGTTGCCGAACAGCCGAAACCGGTCTTCGAGGTCGTTCTGAATGCTTCGCTCGAGGTCCGGAGCGCGATTGTGTTCGCGACGTTCATCGTGGTTCTCGTGTTCGTTCCGGTCTTCTTTCTGCCCGGTCTATCGGGGGCGTTCTTCCGGCCCCTCGCCGTCTCATACGTTCTTGCGGTCCTTGCCTCGCTTGTGGTCGCGCTGACGCTGACTCCTGCTCTCACATTGATGCTGCTGGGGAGGAACGCCGGCGGTCACCGGGAGTCTCCCCTCATCCGCGCGCTGAAGGCGGCATACCGCTTCGTGCTGGCGCGTACGATCGACCGGGGAAGGCTGGCCGCCATTGTCCTTCTCGTCATCGTCGGGTTCACGGCGGTCATGGTTCCGCTGATGGGGGAACGGTTCCTGCCAGACTTCCAGGAACGCGACTTCCTGATGCACTGGTTAGGCAAGCCTGGAACCTCCTTGGAGGCCATGCAGCGGAGCACCACCTTGGTCAGCCAGGAACTGCTGTCGATTCCTGGTGTCCGCAATTTCGGTGCGCACATCGGGCGGGCTGAAGTCGCAGATGAGGTCGTCGGTCCCGAGTTCACGGAATTGTGGGTCAGCCTCGACCCCGAAGTCGACTATCAGCCGACCGTGGCGCGGATCCAGGAAGTGATCGACGGCTATCCGGGCATCTTCCGGGATCTGCTCACTTACCTGGAAGAACGGATCAAGGAAGTTCTGACCGGGGCAAGTGCGACAGTCGTCGTCCGAATATACGGTCCGAATCTGGACATTCTCCGCGCCAAAGCGGCTGAAGTCAGCGATCAGATTGCCACGATTCCAGGAGTGGTGGACCTCCAGGTCGAACCCCAGAACCCGATTCCAACCGTTGAGGTCGCGTACCAGCACGGCCCCGGCCAGCAGATGGGTCTGACGCCGGGCGACCTCCGGAAGGCGACGACGACGCTCCTGCACGGAGTTAAGGTTGGCGAGATCTACAAAGACCAAGAGATCATCGAAGTGATCGTACGGGGCGTTGACCCGCTTCGGCGCGATCCGCAGGCTTTGCGGCGCATCCGTATCGACACACCGTCGGGAGGCGCTGTGCCTCTGGGTGACATCGCAGATATCCAAATCGTCGCGACCCCTAACCTGATCCGGCGAGAGGGCGCGTCCCGGCGGATCGATGTGACTTTGAATGTTGCGGGTCGGGATCTCGGCACGGTTGCCACCGAGGTGGAACAAGCCGTTCGAGCAATGGAATTCGAACAGGGCTACTTTCCTGAGTTCGTCGGCGAATACGCTGCCCAGAAAGACGCTCGCAACACCTTGCTTGGCCTGGGAGCACTATCCGTGCTGGGCATCCTGCTGCTTCTGCAGTCGGATTTCAAGTCCCTACGGCTAGTCTTCCTAGTGTTTGTGAGCTTGCCGTTCGCCCTGGTTGGCGGTGTCGCCTCAGTCTTCTGGACAGGGGGAGTGCTTTCGCTCGGCTCGCTGGTCGGATTCGTGACGGTTCTGGGTATCGCCGCCCGAAACGGCATCATGCTCGTGAGTCACTATCGGCATCTCGAGCGAGACGAAGGGATGGCGCCCGGCCGAGCACTGCTGATTCGCGGTGCCCAGGAGCGACTGGCGCCGATCTTGATGACTGCGCTGACGACGGCGCTGGCGCTGACCCCGATAGCGATCGCCGGCAACTCACCTGGGTATGAAATCGAACATCCCATGGCAGTCGTCATCATTGGTGGCTTGGTAACCTCGACTGTCCTGAACTTGCTCTTCTTGCCAGCCCTGTACGGTATGCGCTGGACGCGCAGCAAGGCGTCTGGGGAAATTGCCCTCCACCAGCCTCGGCCTTCCTGAGATCTAGCGTCGGGGTGTTTTCGATCGAGAGCGATCGTTCCGAAGGAAGGTGAACAAGCCTCGATGTCGTGGCTTGAGGAAGCCAGCAATTGGCGCCCTGGCTTGATTGCACACTGGCATCAATTGGCCTAATTCCTCACATTTGCATTGGAACGACAAGCTTCTGCATCAAGCTCGTCTGGGGATTCACGTCGAAGTCTCTGAGTCTCATGTACGCAAAGTTGCGTATGGGCCCTTCGTCGAGCAACACCTATACGCCGACGGGGGTTTTTCGCAACGTCCAGGGCGTGCGCGAGACAAGTTCCCCAATGCTTTGTCGGAAATCCGGGTTCTCTTGACGAACGAACTTCGCCATCTGCGTTCCGGGTGTCGGCTCAACGAAGCCCTTCTCGGCTCTCGTGGTCGTTCAGATGCCGGACCTGGAGCTGGTGTCGAAGGGCCAGTGCATTCCGCGCTACCTGTACGAGCGGGGAACCACGTCATCCGCGTCCCGGGAATTGGTGCCAACAAGCCATTCTCGGTCCTCGTCGCCGACCGCATGCCCGACCCCCACTTCCTCGAGTTCGGACAGTGCTTCCCCCGCTGGGTCTGCCCCGGCCACGGGGGTATCGTTCACGAGGCCGAACTCTTCTCCAACGAGCTGGAGCGGGTCGAGAACATCACCGACACGGCCTTCCGCGCCTTTCGACAGCAAGACGCCAATGACAGAATCACGAAGGATTCGCTCTTCCACTACGTCTACGGCGTGCTCCATGCGCCGACCTATCGCGAGCGCTTCGCGAACGACCTAGCCCGGGCGTTGCCGCGAATCCCGATGGCGCCCGACTTCGACGCCGTCGCCGAGGCGGGCCGAGAACTGGCGGACCTGCATCTTGGCTGTGAGTCCGGTCCGGAGTACTCACCGCAGGTGCAGCTGCTGAAGGGCGAGGAGCTAGGCCCCGAACACTGCCGGATCGGCCGGAGCAGGATGCGTTGGCTGGCCGGCAAGTCTGTCCTGAGAGTCAACGACCGGCTATGTCTCGCGAGGATCGCTGCCGCAGCACCCGCGTAGGAAGTCAACGGACGCACGCCACTCGAATGGTTCATCGACCGCTACCGGGTTACCGCAGACAGTCGCAGCGGATTTGTCAACGACCCCAACGGCTGGTTCGAGGACCCGCTGGACCTGATTGCCGCGTTCAAGCGGATCGTGCACGTGAGCGTGGAGACGGTGCGGATCGTCGCAAGTCTCCCGGCAACGTTTGTCTAGCCGGGCGATGATCAGCCATAACAGTCGCCGGGATCACAGTGATCGTGGAGCCTGAAATCTGAAATGCCGAGCCGGGAGACGGTGGCCAAGTGGCGCAGAACGCCTCCAATTGATTTGGCGGTGGGAGACGCGTCTCGGTCATGCTTGGCAGATTCTCGAATGAGCTTCAGTTCGTGTCGCTCCTCTGGACTCCTGCCGAGAGAGATCGGATCGATGGAATATGATGGCCGCATGCACGTTGAATCGCCCTCGGTCGTGCACAGCGATCCGGATATCTCGGGAGGCACACCGGTCTTCCGCGGCACGCGCGTTCCGGTTCAGTCGCTCTTCGACTACTTGGAAGGCGGAGAGACTCTCGACCAGTTCCTCGATCAGTTCCCGTCGGTTTCAAAGGAACAGGCGCTCGCCGCACTGGATCTGGCACGCGACTCCATCCTGGCTCGTGCGCGTCCTGCTTGACGCGAATCTGCCGCGTGCTCTGTCCGTGGAACTGACGGGACACCACGTCGCTGGAGACGACACCCTCCACCTCGCCCCACACGAACCAGTTCCGGCGTAGGCTCAGGCGTAGCCCAGCCGCTACGTTGACGAGTAGCGAAAGGCCCGAAGAGGATGACGTGCTGGAACTCGATCCGCCCTGGATGGTTGCTTTCTAGGTGCGCGCAACCGTAGTCTCAGCGTCGTCTCGTGCACCTCTTGCTGGCGAACTCACGTCACCATCTTTCTCTTGTCGGCGGTCACGGTAGCTGAGATCTTCAATGGGTTCGCAAATCAGAAACAGACAGGCCGTGCCGGCAGAAGAGGCGGCAGCAAGTGCGAGTAGCGCTAAGGTCATGACGATCTCCTGTTTCACAGGGTTTCCTGGCGGCCCATTGGGAAGTCCGTTCTTGCCTTGAACTTCTGCCAATCTCGAATCGATGCACGCTCGAAACTCTTGGCCCGCCGAGATGCGACGGTGCGCCCTGCAGAACTGGAGATCCATCCACGCGCTTCGAATGGTTCGCAACGTCCCGATGAGTCGACTAGCGAATCCTGATGAGGCTCGGGCTCTTCGGCTTCCCGCGGTGACTCTGTACCGGTCCGTTGGGCCCAATGGTTCGGCCGGACCCATTCCGTCGGAACGGCTCGACGTCAGAGGCGAGCCGTCCGGGGCCAGGGGCTCGGGACCGGCCCCGATTCCCGCTCGCCGGTGAGAGTATGAGTGCCGAGACCAAACCGCTATTCGACAAGCAAAACGGGTCCCGCCCTACTGATGCCGCGCAGGAGGCTTCGTTTCCGTGCGCGGCATCAGTGCGAACTCACCCGTGAGAACGCATACTACACTGTCGGCAAGGGTTTCTGTTACGTGAGCACATACCAGTACTACGAGTTCCAAGCGATCGACCGACCGCTCGAGCAGGCGGACAGGGAGGCGCTGAGGAGGCTCTCGTCGAGAGCGGACATAACGTCCACAAGATTCACAAACGTATACAACTTTGGCGATTTCCACGGCGAGCCTCGCAAGCTGATGGAGCGCTGGTTCGACCTGCATCTGTATCTCGCCGATTGGGGAACGCGAAGGATCATGATCCGGCTTCCCAAGCGGCTCGTTGATCCTTCGCGGATCGATGGATTCGTAAGCGAGGTCGACGAGGTCGAGTTGTTTGAGTCTGGCGAGAACCTGATCGTCGATGTTCGGTTCGATTCCGAGTCGGAGGAATACAGCTACTCCGACGAACAAGGTGACGGATGGCTCGATTCGCTGGCACCGCTTCGCAACGACATGCTCGCCGGGGACCTCAGGTTGTTTTACATTCTCTGGCTGACTGCTGTGGAAAGGGGCCTCCTCGCCGATGATCGAAAGGAGCCGCTTCCAGGAATCGGGTCTCTTTCCGCTCCGCTCGAGGCGTTCGCCAAGTTTTTCGACGTTGATCGGGACCTCGTCCGAGCGGCCGCCGAGTCTCCGGCCAGCTCCGACGATGGCGATTCCTTTGCCGATGCGTCCCGCAAAGCCATCACATCCATTCCAGAGGATGAGAAAACGGCATTGCTTCTGCGTCTTGTCAACGGCGACGTTCATGTAGCCGCAGAGCTCCGCAACAACATTCGCGTCGCCTGGGACGCCAAAAAGGGGCAATCCCGGGTCAGGCGCCGGACGGTTGCAGAGATTCGCAAACGCAGCTTGGCCGTTCGCGAGGAGCGCAGGGCCGAAGAGGCCAAGCGGAAGGAAGCGGAGCGGCTCCGCAAGGCTCAGGAGGCCGCACGAGCGCAACGGGTGCGCCTGGATTCCATCAGGCGCCGGGGAGCACGGGTCTGGGACGAGGTCGAGAGGGAGATCGGATACAAGAGTGCCAGCAGCTACGACCGGGCGGTAGAGTTGCTCGTCGACCTGCGAGCGCTGGCAAGAGAGACCGGCGCGGCCGTCGCCTTCGCGAACCGGCTTCAATCTATCCGGGAGCGGCACGAGCGCAAGCGGCGGTTCATCGAACGGCTGAACGCACACCGGCTTGGCCTCGGTTAACTACGAAGCCGCATTCCGGGGAATCGTCCGCTAGACCCAACAAGGGCTTTGATCTCGGCTGCTGCGTGTCTGCAGTTCTCCGAATGCGGCGGACCGCCAGCGCGTCGGCACATGCTTGATCAGCGGCATGAGCGACCTGTCTCGGATCAGTCCGATTGGAGCTTGGGCATTGGAGGTGAACCATGCGCACGTATTGCGAGCTTGCGAGCAGAATGCCAGTTCTGGGTGTGAATCCGCTCGCGGTGTCGATCCTCCCCGTCGTCATTTTCCCGGCGCTGCCCATCGGTGGCGAGTCACTCGACATCAAGTCGGGCTACACCTACAGGGAGGCCGTGTCGGCAATGGAAGGCTACGGCGAGCAGGGGCAGCCGACGTATCCGTAGTAGAGCGGAACTCTGAACACGTTACTTCCGCTCGCCTCGGTCAGCTTTCTTGCAGGGCTCATCCCATCGGTTCAGGTCGATTGACCGCCGCTATTGGCTCGCTTGTCTTCCGGCTACAGCGGGCATGCTAGATCTATACGAGAATTTCCATGTCATTCTCATGCTGATTCGATTCCCGGACGTGTCGGCCCGGCTTATGGCAAGCGCATCGTCTTTCACGCCCTTGAAGTCGTATCCATTTCGATCTGTGCGGTGCCTGCTCTGACCCTTGCAGCTGTTTCGACCGTTCGCCGCGCCTTCGCCAAATCTCAAGCCGACACTTCGTAGCTGTTCACCGGCCGCTCTGTTCACAGTCCAATTGACTTCGGGTTCCAGACGCCTCTTGTGGAGCCGGCCCGACGGAGACGGGCATGGTTGTGGCTCCCAAGCTGGCAGGCATCGCCCTGGTATGGGGCCTCGCCCTCACCTCGCCCACGGCCCGGGCGTAGGGGCTTCCGCAGAAAGACGACCGTACCGTCTCCTGCTTGAGGGGCTGCGGGGGAGGATTCCCGATAGCAAGCTCGGGACGGCCAAGCTCGTCTTCGCCGAAACGGCCGTAACCGTCGAAGTGAACGGAGAGCTTCCGAAACGCGTCGCGTACGGCGACCGAGCGGTTCGACGCGACAGGTTGCTCCGTTTCAGGATGACTCCCGGTAGTTTCTCGAATGTGATGTTGCGACGACTCGTCGTACGGCAGGTCGATGATCGGCCGCCTGATCGTCCTTCGGAGCGTTTACCCAGCGTCTGGCGGCACGAGCGATTCCAGTTGGGCAATCAGAACTGGTATGTCATCGCATACCGTGTCCCACACGAAGTCGAGCTCGATATCGAAGTAGACATGAACGAGGCGGTTGCGCATGCCCACGATTCTCGGCCAAGGGATCGTCGGATGAGCGTTCTTCAGTTCCGGACTCAGGTGCGACGCTGCTTCACCGATCCTCCTGCACTGCGTTGAAGATGGCGCGTTGCTTCTCCCGATTCCGCTCGAAATCAGCATGGGACAGGCCGTCGGCATAGGTCATCGCATCGCGCGCTGCAACGAGCATGTCCAAGAGGTACGAAGCGTCATCACGCTGCATAGAGCACTTGCGCGGATTCCAGAATCGCCTTCCGCCGAATGTAGTTTCGACTGTTCTCAACGGCCTTGCGACTTACCAAATCGACGCGGCGACCGAACAGTGCAGCCAATTCCCACTCCATTTCGACAACTCCAAAAAGGCCTGGTGTTCGCTCGGTCTTGAACCTGATCAACATATCTATATCACTGTCGGGTCCGAAGTCGTCCCGCAGCACCGATCCAAACAGTGCCAGTTCACTAACGTCCCAGCGCTTGCAGAACGCATCGATGGTATCTCTAGACACGCCGATTCGGGAATTCATCCGTTCTGCGATTTCCATACTAGTGACTTGGATCTCTGGCAATGTCACCGATCCTCGTCCCTTGCATCATTCTCGCAGAGCAGTCGGGGCTCGCAAACAGCCAAGCCTGCGCTATCCCTCGGGCACTCTGACATATTGGCCGTCAGGACCGCCGACGGCACAATAGCCGCCGCCTGGACTGGGTTGCGTCTCGAAAGGTCGCTCTCGTTTGCAGCCATGCGACCCTCCGTTGCAGCAAGTGTACAGCGAGGCGGCTTCTGGGAACCGAACTCGCCGCGGTGGGGGACGGGCTGCACTCCGAACCATCGGCCAGCCGGAACGTTACCAGCCTTGCTAACTCGGCGGCCCCGCCGACCACGATCACAACGTTCTCTCGTTCTGAGTACACCTACATCATCGAGGCGGTGTTGAGGTGGCGCCCCGGGAGAGCTTGCTCCCAGAGCGTCTCTTCGGTCGCCTTGTCGGAGGAGCGGAGCTAGCCCGTATACATCGACAAGTCTAAGCGGCCTTGGATTTTCTACCGCGTTTGAATTGAATTAGAGCCTAGTTGCTCTGGGCGTATTGTGGACGGTTTGCCGGGTTCAGGGGCAGGGACCGCGCAACCTCCGCTGGCACAGATCAGGGATGGCGGACCAGCACCAGCAGCACCACGATGATGCTGTCCGGCTCGGGCGCGCCTGGCGGGCGCGGAGCTGCTCCTGGCCAGCCCGGGGGTCGGAGCAGAGATAGACATAGACGCCGTCGAGGCGCTCGCGACGGGCCCGTCCCTGGCGCACGGCGGCGAGCAGGAAGGGGTGCACAGGGACGGGCAGCAGGGTCCTGAGTTCCTTGTCGCTCCAGCCGCCGGGGAGTCTTTGAGCAGGCGCTGGACGGTGGCGGCGAGGGAGCCCTCGCAATGACATCGGCCGAAGCCGTCTAGCGAGAACGGCCCGATCAGAATGGAGCCCGTCTAGGGATGACTGTGCAGTGCATACCTGAGAGGCGGCAGTCGAGGAAGGGCGGTGATCACTCGTCGAGGGTCACTTGATTCCGGCCTTAGCGGTTTGCACTGATTCTTCGAGACTACGCGTCACCCGCAACAGCCTCAGCGCTCTTTCTCGCCTCCTTCCAGAGTTCGTCCGAGAAAGTCCGATAGACGATCTTGGACTTGCATCGGCTGCAGACCAACCCTCGCTGCCGCTTGTGACGTCTCACAGCCCACTTGCACTGCGGACATGAAAGGATGTACTTCGGACGGGCGAAATTGACCGAATGGCATCGCTCGGGCCTACATCCAATCTCAAGCGCCTTGCGCTTCCAGACGGCATCGTGACGGTGTTCCCACCCGACGAGCGCGTGGGCAATCTCATGGAGAATCGTGTCGGTCAACTCCTCCTCAGACGCCTGGAGGCAGTACTGGCGAGCGATGCTGATCACTCTGGTGTCGTACCGGCACGCTCCAGCCCTCGTGGAAGCGTCGTCGTACTGGAAGCTCCAGCCATCAAGGCCGTGCTGGGACATCAGACGCTCCGCTCTGGCGGCTACGGCCTTGAGCACCTCGCCTGGCTCGTCATCCCTCTCGGGCGAGGTTCTGACAAGAATCCCATACTGAACCCGCCACTCACCTTGGTCGTCGCAGACAACAGCGGCTCGCTTTGGATTCAGCCGGGAGATCTTTCCTTTGAGCGTCGTGCCCTTGTAGGGGAACTCGACTTCGTCGCCGGCCCGGAATTTGGCCTTGGCCTCCTCTGTTCGGGTCGTGACATATTTCCGCTCTGCATTCCCGCGTGCGAACACCAACGGCCAAGGAGCTTTGTATGACTCGCCACCCTCCGCTACGACGTGGCAGTGCGTTCTCGCCTTCTCGGCGATATGCCCATCGACTCTTCTACCGTCCACGCGTATCCATACTGGGTCGCTGACAGCGAGTTCTTTCGAGACACCTCCAGAGGTTCGACTCGAGCGCTCCGATTCCGATCCGGTTTCGGCAGAAACTAAGCGGTAACTTGCGATGAAGTCCCAGAGCGGCTTGAGCCCGTCGTTCATACCGTGTCCTTAGGTGGGAACCCGCCTGGTGAGAAAGTCTCGAATCCCTTCCAGTTTGGCCTGAGTTGGTTCGAGCCGCCCGACTCGATCCGACAGCTGTATGGCATTGTCCCCTAGCCGCTCCTTAACTTTCACCTCATCCTGCAGTAGCTAGGCGAACGACCCAAGAAGCAGCACGGCAAGGGAAACCCTACCGTCACAATGACGACGCTTTCGGGAGGCGGGCGGGCGGATCGGTGCGCCGGGAAGGCACGAGCGGGCCCGGGCGCTGGACAGGGGCGGGCAAGGGCGGATTCGGGGGCTGTAGCGTCCCTCCTGATCTTGCGCTACCCGACCAGTCAGCGCAGCGCCTGACAAAGGAACTCATAGCCGGAGTCAAACCGAGGCAAGAGCTTGCAGTTGTAGGTGCGAAGCTCGTCTACGATGCTTTGATCGTCGAAGTCCTTGGAGTTCTTGTTCAGGAAGCAACTCTCCGTCATGCGAATTTGCTTCAGATGCGAAACAGCAGACGAATACACGAGCGCGTCTTGCGCCGAAAAATCATGTATTCGCTGATATTGCGTCGCGGAAGCCAAGACCGCTGCGTCAAGCGGAATCACGCAAGCCGCCTTGATCATGCGCGAACGCACTCCTTCTAGTTGCTTGGCCGCTTCGTCGGCGACACTGGTTAGCAGCGCTGTCAGGTCGCGAAAACCGCGAAGTCGATCTTGGTGAGTTGCACTTCGAGCAATTTAGTCAAGCTCGACGTCGAACTCTTCTTTCATTTTCTTGCGTTGCTTCTGCCGCCTCGTCAGGGTTTCATAGGGTTCCGCCAAGGAATATGCGGGTACGACAAGGCGTATGCGCCCGGCTTCAGAGGCTCAGGATTCTCCCGCAGCTCTCGAATTGCTCTTGGAGCAAGGCCAACTCGAGTACGAAGTTCGAGTCAAAGTATACGTTCACACCACCGCTTCATATTCGATGTGCCCACCTTTGACGGCACTGCGAAACCCCGATTTGGAGAGCCAATTCTGATCGTGGCAGAACTCTCCCGTCGTCTTCTCCGAACGGATTACATCACTCAGCCAAGCGCCCACGAGTAGTTCGAATGCGTGACCGCTGACGGCACTGCGAAACCCCGATTTGGAGAGCCAATTCTGATCGTGGCAGAACTCTCCCGTCGTCTTCTCCGAACACATCACTCAGCCAAGCGCCCACGAGTAGTTCGAATGCGTGACCGCTGACATGACTAGGGTCCGCTCCGGCACTCTCGAAGTACGGTGCGAACCCTGGTCCCGTGTCAGCCTCGTAGGTTGGCGGTGCCTTCACCGGTTAATGCCAGCACCCTTCCAAACATACAGACGGTCCGGCGTGACAAGGAGGAAGAAGTCAGCGCTATAAGCTCGGCCGTGAGCGAGGAGGTTTCGTCGCGTCTGAGCAGCCCATTCTGGGGAGGTTCCAAGCTTGTTCTTGACCTCATCGATGGCGGTTAGTCGACCGCTGCGATCATAAAGGGCGAGGTCTGCGGTGGAAAGCATCTGGAAACCTCCAGCTTGATTGGCGTTGGCAGAATCCACAGTTACTTGCCGCAAGCACACCAACTCGCATCAGGACGACGTGACTGGTATCTGCACTCTCGGTTCGCACCGCGGTCCTTCGGTCAGTCTAGGGCATTCTCTCCAGCCATGTCAGATTGATGGTCACCTTTCTCAGTCTCGGCAACATGGCGGCATTTCGGTTTCCTCGCCGGACCCCGCCGCCAGCAGAACCCCGCCCTGTGCCGGTGATTGCTGGACATGCCCCCGACCGACGAGCCCTCTGACTACCGCGACCGCTTCGAGGCCCTCACTGGCCAGTCGCTGCGCCGCTGCCCCGCCTGCAACCGTGGGACGATGGCAATCGCCGACACCATCCGGCCCGGCCGCGATCCCCCGCTGCCACACTCCAGCACCCATTTGCCGCACCTCCGAGCAAGAAATCCTCTCCGTTATGAGGGATGATGCCCAAGAGCATCCCGTCTAACGAATGTAACTATTGCGACACTTGGTGAATGTAGTATTTTGATATCAAGTATCGATATTCATCAGGTATTCATGCCACTGATCTCCCTGAAGCTTCCGGAGCACTTGTTCACCACGTCCAATGAGTGCGCCGCAGCTCTGCAACTGTCGCGTGCCGAATACATTCGTCAGGCGCTGGAGCGCATGAACCGTTACACGCGAGCCCGTCTGCGTGCAGATCGGCTTCAGGCCGCCTCTCGTCGAGTCCGACGGGAGAGCATGCGGATCAACGCCGAGTTCGACGCCATTGAAGGGAGCGTCGATGCTTGAGCGCGGTGAGGTATGGATTGCGGATCTGAATCCGGGAAGGGGGACCGAGCCGGGAAAGACCAGTCCCGTACTGATTGTCCAGGCGCAGGCGTTGCTCGACGCCGGACATCCGTCGACCCTTGTGGCCCCGCTCACGACGCGTGTGGTAGCTGAAGCCGAGCCGCTGCGGGTCAAAATTCCCTCCGCAGGAGATCTGCAACGCGATTCGGACGCGTTGATCGACCAGGTGCGTGCCATTGACAACCGCCGACTCGTCCAAGGGCCGCTCACTCAAGTGGAACGGCACCTGATGACCAGAGTGGGAGAGGCCTTGCTTGAGGTCCTCGATCTGGCCGGGGACTGAACGGCGGGAACCGGTGCTGCGGGGCTCGGACCCAGCGGATCGGATTCTGAAGTGCGGCGGCTTCCCGTACATCAGCGGGTCCATCCAGAACAGGTCGGCAGCGACCTCCGTCGCGAACCCGGTGGCGATAGAGAGATAGACCTCCCACGATGCCGGCGGTCGATCCGTCGCCAAACGTGGGCCATCCCGAACGCTTGCCAGGTGGCACCTGACCCAAGGCTATTTCTTAGTCCGCCTCCAAGGCGGCGCAGGGTTGGGAGGGGCCTACCTGCGAAGCGCTGCGATCCACGGTTGTCGCCAGTCCCAGCGCAAGGCACTGGGCATTTCGTTGTCGATCTGTTGTCGTGGGTGCCATGGAGTCGTCGCTGAGCGGCGGCCACGACTTGGATTTGCGCGCCGTTAGCGTGCGCTCAACCTACGGGGCGCAGGAGCACCGGCGCTGGGACCGCCTGGTCGCGACGCATCACTACCTGTCGTTTCAAGGCCTGTTCGGCAAGGGCCTGCGCCATGTCGCAACGCTGGGCTCGACCTGAATTGCGCTGCTGGGCTGGCAGGCGGCCGCCCTCAAGCTCACGGCGCGGGACCGCTGGATCGGCTGGGCCGGTCCCGGCCGCAGCAGCAGCAGCGCCGCCGGCACCTGCTACCGCGCCTCGAAATATGCGCCTACCTGCCGTCCGACCCAAACATTGAATTGTCTGACCTGCGGTGCTACGCGGACCATCGCTCTCATGTATCGGTTAAGGTGGATGCAGTTCCGGTGGATTCAGGACTGGAGCTGAGGAGCAAGCGGTCGCCGACCGCATCGGATCGAACATATGCAACGACAGGATCAAGCGGCCGAGGCCACCAACGTCCCTGACGCCCGGATGCAGCGGCGTCACTTCTTGCGGGCTGCGGGCGGTGCGGCAGTAACTGCGGCCTCGGCGTCCCGGGTGGCGGGGGCGAATTCCCGCCTGCGCGTCGCGCTCGTCGGATGTGGCGGCCGCGGCAAGAGCGTGGCGGCGAAGGCCGCGGCGGTTGATGGAGTCGAATACAGCTATTTTTGCGATGTTTACGACAAGCAGGCCGAAGCCGCTCGCGAAGAACTCGCGGGCGGCGTCGGCAAGCTCGGGAAGGACTATCGCCGGGTGCTGGACGACAAGGACGTCGATGCAGTTCACGTCGCGACGCCCGACCACTGGCACGCGCTTCCCGCCGTCGCAGCGCTCCAGGCCGGCAAGCACGTCTATGTCGAGAAGCCGCTGGGGCACAACGTCCTTGAAGGCAAGGCCATGGTGGCTGCCGCGGCACGCTCCAAGTCGGTGTTTCTGACGGGTACGCAGCACCGCTCCGCTCCGCACTTGCAAGAGGCTGCCGAGATCGTCCAGGGCGGGACACTTCGGGACGTCCATTTCGTCCGCGTCTGGAACTACGCCAACCTGATGCCGTCCGGACCAGGCGAGAAGCCGAATTCCGACCCTCCGGCCGGACTGGACTGGGACTTCTATCTCGGACCCGCTCCTTGGGTGCCATTCAACGAGATGCGCTTCCTGCGCACGTACCGGTGCTTCTACGATTACGCGGGGGGCTGGATTACCGACTTCGGCACGCACCGTTTCGACACGGTCCACCAAATCATGGGCGAGGACCGCCCGCAGAGCGTAGCGGCCGCCGGCGGCCGCTTCGCCGTGGGCGGCATGGGCGACCAGCCCGACCTGCTCCAAGTGACGCTGGAGTATCCCGGCTTCGTGCTGAGCTACGAAACGTGCAACATCAACTCGTTCGGCAGCATGGGGCGCTTGATCCCGGGCATGCGTCTGCACGGCGCGCGCGCATCGGAGAACCGGCCGAACGGGATGGCGTTCTACGGCAGCAATGGGACGCTCATCGCGGATCGGCTGGGCTACGAGATCATCCCTGAGGATGGTGCGTACGGCGGGTCTCTAACCGACGGGGACGCCTTCGCGAAGAGCCAACTGAAGAGGACGCACAAGACCGGGAGCGAACCGTCCCAGCTCCACGCGGAGCACTTCGTGCGTTGCGTGCGCGATGGCGAGGCCCCTCGATCGGACGCAATCACCGGCCACCGCTCTTCACTCGTGGCCCACCTCGGCAACATCGCCTACCATGCGGGGCGCAAGCTCAAGTGGGACGGCGAGCGCGAGGATTTCGAGGGCGATGCGGAGGCATCGCAGATGCTGGGCCGCAAGGCGCGCAAGCCATGGGATGCGATTAGCATCTAGCCGCCCCTCGCGGCCGGTGCCGCCGGTTCGCGGTCTCGTGAGTGCGTACGAACCCGGCGGAATCGTCGCAGGATCCGCGCCAGCCGCGTCTCACAGCTCAAGCTTCGCCTTGGCGTACTCCAAGCAGGCTCGGTTGTTGTCCTCTTCGATGCTGAAGCGCTCCTGCTCGGCTAGCTCATCGACGAGCGGCAGGGGCCTGCCATGGCTCTCGACAGCGGAGAGCGAAGCCGCTAGATCTGCTCCGGGAACCCTGCCCATCGTGATCCAGTACTGCTCGCGGAGACAAGGCACCTTCAGCGGGTCGCGAGTGATCATCTCGAGGGTGAAGCGCACTTCCGGGCGGGCCGAGCGAATCGTGTTGACGATGCCAGCCATGTCAAGGCAGCCGGTTCCGAATGGCACTTCGGCTAGTAGGAAGCCATCTTCGTACGCCTCGATGCCCATGTCCTTGAGATGCACGGCTGTCGCGTACGGAGCGAATGCCCGGACCGTATCATTGGGATCCTCCAGCAATGACACGTTGTTGCCCGTGTCAACGGTCACGCCCACCCATTCGCTGTCTATGCGTTCGAGGATCCTCAGCATCTCATCGATGCGCCAGTCCTTGTGGTTCTCTAGGGCCAGCCGCACCTTGTGGCGGCGCAGGATCGGCTCGGCTCGGCTCAAAGACCGCCAGCTCACACGCGTGAACTCCTTCCAGTCGTCCAGCGTCTTGAAGGTCTCGTAGCGGCGCCCGCCAAGCATCACCGTGCGAATCACGCTAGCGCCCGCAGCCTTACTCGCACGTACGGTCCGCTCGAACACCTCCAACTCATCGGAGGCGTTCTTGGGCAAGCGGGCGGAGACCTCCACATACATGCCGTACTCCTCGGCTTTGGCGCGCACCCGCCCTGCGTACTCATCGCTCAGTTCGGTCAAGGGCACCTGGATTCCCGCCGCGCCCACGGTGTGGCAATGCTCGAGAAAGCGCAACGTCTCGGCGAACCGCTGCGCGGGCACGGCCTCTCGGTCGGCACGGCCGCGCTGCATGTACGCGGCCGTGCCGATTCCCATCCGGTACTTGGGCTCGGTGGTGACAGCTGCCGCCTGGGCCACGCTCGCCAGCGCCAAGCTTGAACGGAAGAAGTCCCGGCGAGTTTCACCCATGACGGCTAGTGTGGCATATCAGGCACTTGGGTGTGACGCGACAGGTTGCTCCGCTTCAGGATGACTCCCGGTAGTTTCTCGAATGTGATGTTGCGCCGACTCGTCGTGCGGCAGGTCGATGGTCGGCCGGTTGATCGCCCTTTGGAGCGTCTACCCAGCGTCTGGCGGCACGGGCGATTCCAACTGAGCGATCAGAACTGGAATGTCATCGCATACCGTGTCCCACACGAAGTCGAGTTTGATATCGAACTCGGATACTTGTCCTGCGCTAAGGTTTACGTTTGGGTCAAGTTTGGGCGGTAGCAGCGCGCTACCGTCGTCGGTCTGAGTGCAGCCAGATTGCGTCTCCCGCAGTGAGGCAGAGAAACGAGTCCAGACCGCTTGCCGTTGTCCTTTCCTCGCCGGCCCGAGGCGGAACATCCCCCGTCTGTCCCGGCAGGAGCCGCAACCGCCGCAGCCAGCGCGAGCCGTCCGCAACCCGCCTGCTACCCTGAGCCCATGCCCGTTCCCGCCACGGCTGTGGGGCGCGCTACCCGCCCGCCCGAGGTCCAGCCGGAGGAGTACCACTGCTCCGACGGCCGGGTCCTGATGGAGACCGACCCGCATGCCAGTTCGATCGTGGCCATGCGCAACCAGTTGCAGTGGCATTTCGAGGCCCGGCCGGACGTGTACGTGGCCGGCAGCATGGCGGTGTACTACCGGCAGGGGGACCCGAGCGCGGTGGTGGCTCCGGACGTGTTCGTGGTGCAGGGTGTAGCGAAGGGGCATCGCCAGTCGTACCGGACCTGGGACGAAGGCGGGGTGGTGCCGGCCTTCGTGGTGGAGGTGGCGTCGGCGTCGACGAGCCGACCGGACGCGACGGACAAGAAGGCGACGTACGAGGGAATGGGGGTGCTGGAGTACTGGCGGTTCGACCCGACCGGGAGGCGGATCCCGCAGCTTCTGGTGGGCTGGCGGCTGGCAGGCAGCCGGTACGAGCGGGTGCGGGAAGCGGCGGAGGGTGGCTGCTACCGGAGCGAGGTGCTGGATCTGGAGCTGCGGGCGGAGGGGTGGCTGCTGCGATTCCGGGACCCGATCCTGGGGCGGGACTTGCTGACCCATTCGGAGACCAGCCGGGCCTTACAGGAGGCCGAGCGGAAGGCCGAGACCGAGGCGGCAGCGCGACTGAGGGTCGAGCGGGAGCGGGATGAGGCGAATCGACGCATCCGCGAACTGGAGGCGAGGCTGGAGCTGTCCGGCTAGCCTCCGACCATTCAGAGCGGATTCCGGCCAACCTGTGTCACCCAATCGGGTAGGACCTGCCAATTCAGAACATGAGGGCGGCTCCAATTTGAAGGGCAGCAGTCTCAACCGACGCCACGGTTCGACGGTCAGATTGCCGGCAATCAACGCAGCCGCTGGCCCAATTCCTCGTCCCTCCGCAGGGCGCAAAAGGAAGCCCTGGCCGGACGCCCGTTCTCTACTTGCTTGCGACCTCTCTGGCGCTTGCTCTCGTCGGTCTGCAGCCTCGCTAGACATGGATGAGGCGGTTGCGCATGCCCACGATTCTCGGCCAAGGGATCGTCCGATGAGCGTTCTTGAGTTCCGGACTCACGTGCGACGCTGCTTCACCGATCTCCTGCACTGCGCTGAAGATGACGCGTTGTTTCTCTCGATTCCGCTCGAAATCAGCATAGGACAAGCCGTCGGCACAGGTCATCGCGTCGCGCGCTGCAACGAGCATGTCCAAGAGGTACGAAGCGTCATCACGCTACATAGAGCACTTGCGCGGATTCCAGAATCGCCTTCTGCCGAATGTAGTTTCGACTGTGCTCAACGGCCTTGCGACTTACCAAATCGACCCGGCGACCGAACAGTTCGGCCAATTCCCACTCCATTTCGACAACTCCAAGAAGGCCTGGTGTTCGCTCGGTCTTGAACCTGATCAACATAGCTATATCACTGTCGGGTCCGAAGTCGTCCCGCAGCACCGATCCAAACAGTGCCAGTTCACTAACTTCCCAGCGCTTGCAAAACGCATCGATAGTATCTATAGACACGCCGATTCGGGAATTCATCCGTTCTGCGATTCCCATACTATTGACTTGGATCTCCGGCAATGTCACCCATCCTCATCCCTTGCATCATTCTGGCAGAGCAGTCGGGGCTCGCAAACAGCCAAGCCTGCTCTATGCCTCGGGCACTCTGACTTCTTAGCCGTCAGGACCGCCGACGGCACAATAGCCGCCGCCTGGACTGGGTTGCGTCTCGAAAGGTCGCTCTCGTTTGCAGCCATGCGACCCTCCGTTGCGGCATGTGTACCGTAAGGCGGCTTCCGGGAACCGAACTCGTCGCAGTGGGGGACGGGCTGCACTCCGAACCATCGGCCAGCCGGAACGCTACCAGCCTTGCTGACTCGGCGGCCCCGCCGACCACGTTCCCAGAAGCTGGTAGAAGGTATTGCGGAAACTTGTACGAGAGGCACATACGGAGTTGGAAGCGACTCGACCTGGAGCACCGTGGTCTGGACGAACCCGGCAACGCGTGTTACGGAGGCTTCGACCGCAACGATTCTTGATTGTTGTGCCTCCGGCTCAACAGCGGATGCCAGCTAATCCACGATCGCCTGATAAGCGAGCCGTTTGAACTCGCGCCCATACGACAATCCCCTGTACGGAAGAATCTGCACCATGAAGATAGTGACCATCTCTTCCTTCGGGTCGATCCAGAAGCGCGTCCCCGCGGCACCTCCCCAGCGATACTCACCCTCGGTGCCGATCATCCCTGTGAGCCCGGGTCCGCGATTCACAGCAAACGTTAGACCAAATCCCCAACCGGCCGATGTAGCCCCTCCCGCGCGGGGCATGTCGCGGGGCATGTGATCGGCACGCATCAGTTCCACTGACTTTCGGCTCAGGATTCTGACGCCGTCCAACTCGCCGTCGTTCGCCAGCATTTGGCAGAAGCGGGCGTAGTCCATCGTGGTTGAAACGAGACCCGAGCCACCACCAAGCTTCGTCGTGGGTTGCTTGTAGCTGTCTTGAGCCGTAGCGGTCGAGCGGCGCACTGTCTTCTTGCCCTGGTTGAGGGAGTAGAGAACGGTGAAGCGATCCCATTTCGTCTTGGGGACGTAGTAGCCCGTGTCACTCATCCCGAGCGGCTCGAAAATGTTCTTGCTGAAGAATTCATCGATCGGCATCCCGGAGACCACTTCGACGTACCTCGCAAGAACATCGGTCGAGTAACCGTATTGCCAAGTCGTCCCCGGCTGCTGGACCAGTGGAGCCTTCGCGATGCGCTTGACCATCTCTTCGAGAGTCGTGGCCCTGTTAACACCGGTCTTTGCGAAGTACCTCTCCCCATCCGGCGCCTTGGGCCCTTGATAGCTCAGCCCGGCTGTGTGCATGAACAAGTCTCGAACCGTGATCTGACGGTCGGCGGGCACGGTATAGGAAATTCGGTGACCGGCCACCGGGCTGGTCTCGTCGATCGCTACGTGCATAGTCTTGAACTCGGGAAGATAGTCCGAGATCGGATCGTAGAGCGCGAAGTGACCGTGCTCGTAAAGAATCATGGCCGCGACACCCGTCACCGCCTTGGTCATCGAATACATCCGGAAGATGGCGTCCTCGGACATTCTTGTGCCGGATTCCTTGTCCATGTCACCCCAAGTCTTGAAATAGCCGATCTTGCCCCGGCGAACGATCATGCCGATAGCCCCGGAAAAATGGCCGTCATCGACATGACCCTCCATCGCCCGGTCTATGCGAGCCAGTCGCTCACTCGAGAGGCCGACGTGCTCGGGCTCCGCGGTCTGCAGAGCGTCTGTCGCCCAAGCGGAGGGCGCCAGAACGAGAAGGGCAGCTACCGAGACAATCGGGTGTTTCATAAGATCCTCCTAAGACGGGCGATCGATTCTCACCCCTTCTGTTGACTGACGGCCAAATCGGCCAAGACGGTGAAATCGTATCATCATACGGCGCGAAGACCTCGGGCCCTGCGATCATTCAGCCAAAGGGGATTTCTCAACAGCTATCCGCAGACGCCCTGTCAAGTTAGTCTCCGCAGACCGATCCTCACCGCACCCCCAAACTCAAACGGGTCCCCCTATGCCTTGAGGAGTTAGGCGGGCCGTAAGTACCAGGTTGAACCCATCCAGATAGACTCTCGCTCTCATGCAGGTCCGTGCAAATGGCAAGGGCTGCTCCTGGGAGCGACCCTTGAGCCGCCAGCACGCTGCAGACGGGTAACTAGGAGCCTGAATAGCTCATATGTAGATGGCAAATTGAGGATTGCACACTGGTTTCAATTGGCATGACCTAACGAACGACTTGTGCTAAACGGAGCCGGTCTGCCAATGACGCGTCGCGAACTTCTCGGAATGAGTTCGCTCGGCTTCGGTCAGATTGCGCTCTCGCACCTGCTGGCTCAGACCTCCGAAGCCGCGCCGGTGCCCATCTACAACGACTTTCCGCGCCCGGAATGGCCATTTCTGCGCCCGCGCGAGAGCCGTCATCCAACTGCTCCAAAACGGCGGCCCCGGCCAGATGGATCTATTCGATCCGAAGCCCATGCTGGCGAAGTACGCCGGCCAGCCATGTCCGGACGGCGTTGAGATCCACCAGCTTGGGAACACAAACACCTTGCTGCCGTCGCCGTTCGAGTTCAAGAAGTACGGCGAGTGCGGAATGGACGTTTCGGAAGTCTTGCCGCACCGGGCCGAGATCGCCGACAAGCTCTGCTTCATCCGCTCGATGCACACGGAGCACAACAACCACTCCGAGGGGTTGAAAATGCTGCTGGCCTGCAAGATCTTTGCGGATCGGCCGGTGATGGGCTCCTGGATCAGCTACGCGCTCGGCACGGAAAACCAGAACCTGCCCGCGTACGTCGTGCGGGACCCGAAAGGATACACGGTCGGCGGAAAGCAGCTCTGGGCCAACGGATTCTTGCCTGCGCTCTACCGAGGCACCGAATTCAACATGAGCGGTTTGCACGTTCACCACCTCAAGCCTGCAGAGGAACTGCTCCCGGGCGTGCAGGAACAGGGCTGGGACTACCTGGCCCGGGTCAACCGGCTTCACCTCGACGCGCGTCCCGGCGAAACCGAACTCGGGGCTCGCATCGGGAATTTCGAGCTGGCGGCCCGACGATTGCAATCTTGGAGGCGCCAATAGCGACTGCCCCTGACAGAACGCCCAAGCGCATCGGAATCTCCGTCGGGCCGGGCATTACCCGCCACATTGCTCGAAGCCTGTCGGCTCTGCTGCGCCTGGGCGAGTCCCTAGCTTGCTGCGGCGAAGCCCCGACGCAGCATTTCTCCCTGCCCGCCAACAACTCGCGCCGGTCGTTGATGCGCGCGGAGGTAGCTCATGGCATCAACATCGGCGGCCGGCCGCATTGCCTGACCACGAACGCGAATGAGTCCGCGGCAACAGAATATACCGCTGCTCAGCGGGGCCGTTCGATACCTAACTCCTGCCAGATCCAGCCCGTGTCATAAGCCTTGTGCCCCTGCTCCGCTGCGCGGCGGTGTTCCATGTTCTCCAGCTGCTTGAGCCAGTCGACAGCCTGCTTGCGGCCCTTGTTCGTCGTCACCGCCTGCCGCAACGTCTTGCCACCCAGCACGGGAAGCGGCTCATCGAGCGTGTGCCGGTAATGCCCGTCGAGGAATAAATGGATCGCCTGCACCTCCTCCGCGCTCGCAGACTTCTTGTCGTTCTGTGTCGGCTCAGCCCGGTGTGCCCGTAGCGCCTGATAGGGATCCTGACTCGATATCAGGGCTGGCCCTACGAGATCACCCAGTCGGGAGGACAACAACTCCTGTCCTCGCTCGGCCCGTTCCCTCGAGTTCACGCTCAGCGTCAACACGCCAGCCCCGATTCGAGCATCTCCGAGATTCGTCGTGGCGATCGCGTTCTCCGATGCTGCAACCGGATCTCTTCCGCGAACCCGCGCGAGCCGGTGCGTCGGCGAACCTGGAGCACACCACGTCCAGTGGGCCTCGCCGTCCGCGTCCCGTTCGAACCACTCGATTCCGTCCAGCAAGGCTGAAATCCTCGCCTCGTCTCCGATAGTCGGAAACCGCACTTCGCAGAAGACCATAGCCTCATCGTCGGTGTTTCGCAGCTCCGGCAAAGGGGCCAGTACCCGTGACAGGAAGTCAGCAATCCAGAAATGCGTGAAAATCTTGGCGCACGGCAGACTGCGGATGATCTCTTCTCTGAGCCGCGGCGGTACCGCCGCTGACCTCCGGCGCCGCTTTCTGCCTGTCCCGGCCGCACGCCGGAACTTCTTACGGAATGCCTTTGTCTCTTCCTTGACCATTCTGTCGAATGCCGACAGCACGTGATCCGTGGCGTCTGGGCGAAAAGGAAGGACGGCACCGGTGAAGACCCTCTTCTCGTTCATGGTCACGATGCGCGCTGCCAGACGGTCCCACGGTGACGCCGCCTTTGAGCCCGATTGCTCCTGCACGGTCACCTCCGCGCCGGGCACGAGCAGATCCCGCACAGTCAGGCTCCGTCCAGGATCGATATCGACCACCTCGTACAGCGAGGGAGTGGAGTCCCGCAGCGCTTCAAGGTAGCGCCGTGCCGAATCCGACTCGCGCCAGCCGCGCCGCTCGAGGTAGTCGTCGATCACGTTCAATTCCCCGTGCTCGCCGAACCGTGCTGTGAAGAAATCCTCGATGATGAACGGGTTCAGCATATCGGCTCCATCGCTGAGCGTTTCCATCAGTTCATGCTCGTCGACATCAAAGATGTCGGCAACCAAATCGAGGTGATTCATGTGGACTTCGAACAGCCGCGGTGCCCATTCGTCTGTGTCGGTCCAGTCCAGAAGATTCTTGGTTGCTTTGTCGATATCGGTCATACGCACCTTGGGGAATCCGTTCACGATCTTGCTGATGTTGGCCCTTGGCCCGCTTCCCGGATCCTCCTTGTATCGCCATCCTGCCAAGCGGCCAGCTGGCGAACGGTCGAATTTACCCAGTCTAACTGCCAGTGGTTCCGGGAGGTCTGCCGGATGAAGCCAAGAACCAACAAGTGCCGAACGAGATGTCCTCGACCTGATGATATATTGGCGAACCGAAACTGTCGATCTACCCGGGCCCTGCCGATTACACGCAAGTTGAGACTTAGTATTTGCACTCGCTCTGTGCCATTCCTTGGGCATGTGTGAGCAACGCCGGACTCCGGCGACACTTGCGGAGGGCGCTGAAGTGGCCCCATCTTCTTGGACAGCTGAGATAGCTTGATAGGCAGTTGATTGCTCGCTGAGAGTGCAGGGCGTAGGGAGGCCCCAGACAATAAGCAAACATGCCTATGTGAAAGCCTGCCCGAAGGAGTACCTTGCTAGTCTTGCAGCAGGCTCCAAGGAGTGTTGGGATTTACCCCTAAGGCTGGTCACGCCCGGGGGGAACCTATATCGAGGCGATAGTGCGCTCCTGTGAATCGAATTGATTCGACAGCGTTGTAAGCGTGCTCTACGGCGCTAGAGAGGTGCTTTCCCCGCGCCGTGACCCCGACCACGCGACCGCCGACGGTCACGGGCTTGCCGCCGGACAGCTTCGTTCCGGCATGGAAGACCTTGACGTTGCGTTGCTCTGCCTTTTGGATTCCTTCGATCATGAACCCCGTCGAGTACGACCCTGGATATCCCTCGGAAGCCATGACAACGCACGCGCTTGACTTGGCCACCGTTCTGACCAGAGACAAGTCCATGGACCCATTCGCGGCGCTGACGACCAGTTCCGCAAAGCCCACATCCAGACGGTAGAGCAGCGCCTGGGTCTCCGGGTCGCCAAGCCGAACTTTGAACTCGAGCACCTTGGGCCCGGTTGGAGCCATTATCAATTCGCACACCAAGAATCCGGCGAACGGCGTCCCTTGGCGAATCATCGTAGACAAAGTAGGCTCTACGATGAGGTCAAGAATCGTGCCGTAGTCCGAACTGTCGAGAATGGAGTCGTCGCAGTAAGCCCCCATGCCGGCGGTCCTAGGCCCTTGGGAACCGTCGCGAGCATGCCTTTGAGTGCGTATTGGAGGGAATAAGCAGTAGTTCCCGCCATCGCTGAGTACGGTGAACAGCAGCTGCTCGCCTTCGGTATACTCCTCGACGACGATCCTCTTGCTGGCTTTACCTGCCTGTTCGCCCACCAGCATCCGCGTCGCTTCCGAACGTGCGGTGGCCGCGTCACTGGCGATCACGATATCGTCTTGGCCAGCCGCTCCGTCAGCCTTCAGGACAACTGGGTATCCGAACCTACCCACTGTCTCCTGCATGTCCTCGATTCGATCGAGAATGGCGAATCCCGAGGTTGGAATGCCGTGGCGGACCATGAATTCCTTCGCGAACACGCGGCTCGCCCCGAGCTGCGCAGCCTCCGCGGTCGGCCCTACGATCGGAATGCCCTTTGACCTGAACTCGTCCACGACTCCTGCGAAAATCGCCTTCGACGGCCCTACCACCGCGCAATCCACATTGAAAAGGTCGGCAACAGCCGACATTTCGCCAACTCTCGATATGTTTCCCGGGATGCAAAGGGCGTCCTCGACTGCACCGGCATTCCCCGGAACGCAGAACACGCTGTTCGTGCTCGAATCGGTCGCGAGCCGCCATGCAATGGCATGGGCTCTGCCATCGCCCCCGATAACCAACAGCTTCATCTAGCCCAACCTTCGCCTCAATTGCCTAGCCAGTTGACCGACAGAATAGCAGAGCGAGGCCGCCCACCTTGGGCTACGAACGGCACTGAAAATGCTTCGCTAGCAAGCGGCATCGGGCATTTCCGAGAGATCCGCCGTGTCCAGATGCGCCCCGCGCCGGCTCCTAACAACCCCATGCCTCCGTCCGCCTTTTCCGCAGCATCCGCTCCGGCAACTCCGTCCGCCTGCTCACCGTCCTCAATCTCGGCGCCGACTTCTCCGTGCCCCAAGAGCAGTGGCCCGCTCTCTGCGATCTGTTCGAATCCAGTAGGCAGATTAAGTCAGCATCATCTCGTCTTGCGCGGGCAGCTCTGGGCGGTGGCACGCACGGTTGGAGGGCGGCTGTGGCGCGGTCTCGGCGCACTACGTCTGCACGACAGCTGGGAGACAATCCGCCGCAAGCTGGCCGACTGGATGCACGAGACGACGAGGCTGGTGGCCGTCTGCGGGGAGCGCATCGAGTGCCGCCAGGATTCCCGCCCGGACCAGGAAGCGGCCACACTGGCCAAGCCGGAACGGCACCGGGCCCGGACCCGCAGGCCGATGGAGTGAAATCGTCGCCTGCCGCAACAAACTGTCGTGACGTACTGGACCTGTGCAAAGTGTTATGTCATTGGTGTGTCGCGACTTATGTGCCGACGGCAGGTGTCCCCGGAACCCTAAAATGACGAACTCAGGCTGAGCCCGACCCCGGTCGCGCTAGTCGGCTGGCCGGCCAGTGCCTTCGAGCCGCGGGCACCACCGGAACCGGAGCGTCCCGAATTCTGCGTCCCGAGAATCAGCGGGAGGCCGCAAGAGACCGTGCGAGCAAGCTTCGCAGCGGCCAAGCGACCAAGAATTCTTCTAGCTGAGTGCCCTAGCCAAGGATAGCCGACCACCTCGGCGTCAAGTGTGCCCGAGCGCCGGTCTCGGGTTGCCCTCGAGAATTCTCACTGTTCAGCCGCGGTCGTTGAAGAACTCCCCCATCAGCCTTCGAAGCACTCCAATCGAGCCTATGACCGCGACCAAGTTGAGGACAGCCATCAGGGCGTTCATCGTGTCGGAGATTCTCCAGACCGCCTCCAGCCCTCCGTATGATCCAACCAGAACGGCGGCCACCCACGCGACGCGGTACGGCATTGTGGTTCCAGCGCCGAAGAGGTAGATGAAGCCGGTCTCCCCGTAGAACGCCCAACCGATGATCGTGCTGAAGCCGAATAGGCAGATAACGAGCGTCACGACTTGGCCGCCCCACTCTCCCGGAAGCCCACTTGAGAACGCTTCGCCAATCAGAACTGCACCAGTGCTCCCAGACGTCCAAACACCCGTGGCGAGAACGCTGAACGCCGTGAGGTTGCAGACGACGATTGTGTCGACGAAAACCCCGAAAATGCCGTAGGACGCCTGGCGCACTGGATGGTCCGTTACGGCGGCGGCATGCACTATCGGCGAGCTGCCCATGCCCGCCTCGTTCGAGAACAGGCCGCGCGCCAAGCCAGTCTGCATCATGCCACGAACCGTGGCACCGGCAAAGCCCCCCATCGCCGCGTGGCCGGTAAAGGCCGAGCCCAGGATCTGGCCGAGGACGCTTCCCATTGCATCGAGGTTTGTGACAAGCACAGCTAGAGCGCAAACAATGTAGAGCCCGCACATTGCGGGCACTAGGATCGACACAACCGCGGCGATGCGCCGAATGCCACCCACTACGACGAGCGCCGTCAGCGTGGCGAGCACGGCACCGGATAGCCATGGGGGAATGCCGTACGAATCGGCCAGGCCTGTGACCACGGTGTTGGCCTGCGTCATGTTCCCAATCCCGAAGGCGGCGAACGCACAGAACGTCGCGAAGAGAGAGCCCAGCCACTTCATGCCAAATCGCTCGGCCAGCACGTACATCGCCCCGCCCCGCATCACGCCGCCTTCGCTCAGGTCAACACGCACGAACTTATTGCGCACCCACTTGGCCCCCCCGCGCATCGGAGTGCCGCCCTGCTTCTGGCGGTACTCGATCGCGATCGCGATCTCGGCAAACTTCGTGGCCATGCCGACCACGCCAGAGACGACCATCCAGAAAACCGCTCCCGGCCCCCCGGTCGCGATTGCGATGGAAACCCCGGCAATGTTACCGACGCCGACCGTCGCTGACAGCGATGTTGCGAGAGCCTCGAACGGAGAAACCGTGCCTTCCCCGCGAAGGTTCCGACCGCCTTGGAGAACCTGACGAACCGCGAAGCCGAACCGGCGAAACTGCACACCCTTGGTTACTACAGTCAGTAATACACCGGAGCCTATCAGCAGAATCATCATCAAGGGACCCCAAACAAGTGAATTGAGGGACTCGTTGAGCCGTACTAGCCAATCCATAACCTAGCCCTCCCAGCGCATTGCCCTGATTCACGGAGCCCGTCCCTTGCCCCAAGCTCCTAGGCTGCAGCCACTCTATCATCCTCCGTTTTCTTCATTGAGCCATTTGCAAGATTGCCGAGGCAGGGGGTTGAGGCGCTGGACAGCGTGGAAACGAGTCCACTCGCTGTTGGATGGTGGAGATTGCCCTTCAAACCATCGCGGCAACGGAGAGGGAACAGATCCCTGAGAGAAACGTTATCACGGTATTGGCTGCCATTCCAGCACGGGCTGTTCCCGTCGCTGGGCGAGGAACTCGGCCCGCCGAGCAAGCGCCACAAGCGCTACGTGCAGGTACTGGAAGCGGGAGGCCCAAGCGCAAGCGCAGCATCGGGCAGGTGAGGCCGGAGGTACCGGCAGCACTCGATGGTGGAGCGTGTCAACGGGTGCCATCAAGCATGAATTCGGAGGGTGGCACGTGCGGGTGCGCGGGTACGCAAGGGTGCTGTGCCACTTGCTGTTCGGGGTCATAGCGCTGACAGTGGACCAGCTGCTGCGCCTGACGCTGCGAGCGCTTGGGTGAAAAGCCCGCGTTAGGCGGGCATCCCGTAGGTCGGACAGGCCGGGAGAGGCGAACTGTGCCTGCTGCCAGCGTTGCTCCAGCAGACCCGCCTGCTTCATCAATCGAATCGATCGGATCCACTACAAGTAGTAACTTCTTGCAGCTACCCTCGGGTTCTGTTCTGGGTCTCGACACCCCAGGCGGAATTTTGCTAGAGCATCCACTGGAAGAGACCTGTCACGCGTCCACCGAAAACACCGTGAGAAAGGCCTGAGGTCCGTGTCGGGGTGGATGACCTAGAAAGGCCCTCTGGCAGGCGGTCCAACGCTAACGGGTCGCCGTCGCCGGTGTGGGTTCACGGTTGATTCCGGGGGTGCCAGCGCGATGTGTTTCGGATCAATCCGCTGCCGCAAGGAGGAAGAGGACGGAGTGCTTGGCGAGAACCCCGCGCTGGGGATCGGGCGAGCGGCAGGATTGGCGGGGCAGGTCGGTCCGATTGTCGAGTCGAGGAGAGGCGCGCATGGCCAAGACGGTCCGCCCCTCATGCAAGCGCTGTCACACCGCATCCATCCATCGATTATCACGCCCCTCATCGCGATATCCGACCACGACCACTTGAGGTCGAGTTGAGCGCCCTGTGCGGACAAGGCCTCAGCCGGCGGACGCCCAACCTCCCCACTGTGAGCGAGCAGATGCTGGCGTGCGAACTGGATCGGAACAACTAGTTCTCCCAGTAGACTGGCAGTTTACCACTCGCGACGCTCGGATCAAACTGAGGAGCCTACATCGAAAATCTAATCGGCACCCTGTGCCCGGGGCAGGTCGACAATCATCTCCGTGAATTCACCTGCCACGCTATCGACGCGGATTTCTCCCCCATGCTCCCGGACGATGTCGTTCGACAACGCCAAGCCAAGGCCCGTGCCTTTGTCTGCCTCCTTGGTCGTGAAGAACGGATTGAAGATCTTCTCCCTGATTTCATCTGGGATCCCGATACCGTTGTCGCGAATGGAGATTCTGACCCGGTCCTGCACCTGCTTCGTTCGAATCCACAGCGTGGGATTGTACGATCCATCGGCCGCCCGACGCTTCTCGTCGGTCGCGTGACAGGCGTTTGTCACGATGTTCAAAACAACTCGCCCGACAGCTTGCGGGACGCATTCGATCTCTCCCAGGTTTTCGTCGAGGGTCTGCTCGAAATGGACTTGGAAGTTCGGGTTGGCCGCGCGCGCGCTATGGAATGCCAGTTTCGCATGGTCCTTGACAAGGCTGTTAATGTCCACGCTGAGCCGCTCGCTGGAGTCGCGCCCCATCCGCAGCATGTCGTGGACGATTCGATTGGCACGGTCACCGTGCCGGAGGATGGATTCCAGGCTCTCGGTGAGGTTCTGACAGACAATCTGGACTTCCTCCATCTCTTCAGCGCTCATGGCCTTGCTCGAGGTGGTCAGTATCTCCTGCAGTTCCTCCAAGAGTTCTTCCGAGACTTCTGCGAAGTTCTTTACAAAGTTCAGCGGATTCTTGATCTCATGGGCAACCCCCGCGGTCAGCTCCCCGAGCGCGGCTAGCTTCTCGCGCATGACGATCTGGTCTTGAGCCTTGCGGAGGTCAGTAAGCACCGATTCAAGCTCGCTATTCTTGGATTGCAGGTCGGCGGCCAGCTTCTCGACCAGATTCAAGCGCTGTACCTCGAATGCGTGCCGCCGGAATACCTCCAGAGCCGCGGCCATGTCCGCAACTTCGTCGTGGCCCCTGATCGCAACCGCACCCTCGAGGTCGCCGCTAGCCATGTACCGCATGCGGGTCGACAGCATCTTCAAACGTCGAATCAGGAATCGTCCCACGAAGAGCCATGCGATCATCACAGCGCCTGCCACACTAATGAGGTTTAGAGCGAGCAGCAGCTTCTGGCCAGTGCGAATTGTGTTCGCCGTCGTGCGAGCGGCGAACTGCGTGCTGGTGCGGAATCCTTCGACCAGAACCTCGACCTCGGAAACGAGTCTGTTCGTGATCTCGCGGTTCCGCGCGAGCATCTCGCCCTGCCGCTGCGCAACTTCGAGTTCACGTGCGCGAACATCGAAAACGTCGCCCTCACCGACGCCTAGAGGGGCTAGGCGTTCAAAGAGCGGGACGACTTGCGAGCCGAACTCTTCCATGCTTAGCGCCACTAGATTGCGCTCGATCTGGCTCGAAGCGGCCTCGTAGCGCTCGCGCAACGGTTCAAGCAAGTCGGGGTCCGAGACGGAAAATGCGCTTGCTAGCAGGTACCGTCTGACGGCGACATCTTCCTTCAGTTCGGCAATCTGGCGGCATCGGTCAGCTTCGTCGCCCGTGCAATCCAGCGCGCCGGGCGAGGAAGGCTCGTCGAGTTCCCTGCGGTCAGTGATCGTGCCGAAGAACTGGCCGTCGATCTCAGTCTCGAGAACCATCGCCAGCCTCGCATCCACAGCCTGCAACTCGTCGCGTACCGTAGCGTTGACTTCAGAAAGTTCCAGCCGCCGGGCCACCAATTGCCCGATCGATTCAATGTTGGAGGTCATTGTGCGCCCCCAAACTCGAACACGGCGAACACCTTCGCTCTCGCCCCGGCGGCTGGCAAGGGCTGCGAGGCTGGCCTCGAAACTGTTGCGGACCAGATGGACTTCCGCCTGCACGACTTCGAACTCTGGAAGAGACTGGGCTAGCGCTAGGCGCGGGCCGGAGTCTGCGAGCGCGCTAACGCGCTGGACGACTCTGAAGGCAGTTGCCAAATCGGACGTGCTCCCTTCGTTGATCTGGTCCTGTGTGTCGCCGATACGACCGAATATGATCCAGGCGACGATGCTAGCCCCCATCGTCAGCGCGACGGCACCGCCCAGACCCGCGTACAATTGCGCCGCGATACTCTTGCGGACCCGCCAATAGCCCCGACGTAGCATGCTCATGGTTTGATCGCGGATTCAATTCCTGAAATAGGATTGTAGCGTCCGGCCCTCCCGCTCACCGTGAGGAACACTCGGTCCGAGCCTTGGTTGTCGCCTGCTTGGAAGCGACGATCGAAGCCCTGTAGGCGTATCGATCTCCCAAGCAGCAGGCTGTCGAGACAGCGGACGCGGATCACGGATTCGCCGCACCTTTCGAGCTGCCGCCGACGGTCAGGCTCCCAACCAAGCAGCTGTCGAAGGAAACAAATCCAAGGTTGCCGGGAGGGGCATGGGCAGACAGCGCCCTTCTAATACGAGAAGGCGGTCCGAGTGGCCGAGGTAGGGCACGGTGTGACTTGCGTCACGAACACACCTTCGGCCGTGTCGCACAGCGCCCTCGCCAAGGCGTTCCCTCCCGAGAACGAATTCGTGAGCACCACGGGAGCGAAGCCAATACGCCGCGACCATGCGATAGCGAACGCCACTGGCACGCCCGCCCTGTACGGAGGCTCAGGGCGACGATCTGTACTGCTGCCAGTCGCTGTGCCGCCTTGTCCGCGACCTCGGGGCGGACTTCGTCTGCGTCTGCAAACCCAATTCCCACAAGCGCTTGTACGGGTCGCTGCACGACGACTTCATCCATTCCAGGTGCTAGTTCAAGACGCGCAATCGCGAGCGCCAAGTCAACCGGCAGCGCCGCTGCTGGATGAACGGGCTGCCGGTGCGTGACAGCGCCGCCGGGCAGAGCAGTTGGGTAGAGTTCAGCACCGAGCGTAACGGCCGGCGCACCTATCTCAACACGTCTCAACACGTTCTTCACCAGCCTCGCCGTGAGGACCGGCAACTTGGCGGCGATCGTGCGGGCTAGGCGAGCCCGCTGGGCGATCGAGAGCGAGGGGCTCAACTGCCTGGTGCGCCACGGTCACAGCATCAACCGCAATTTCGGGCAGGGGCGCGACGGTCTCGCCAACCCGCTTGCCACGCTGAACCTGTTCGCGTTCGCGCTTTATGCGGTCTTGGACTGCGTCTCCGCCTTGCGGCGGCGATGCCGAGATCGGGCCGGCACCCGGCGCGGATTCTTCGAGGCGTTGCGCGTCCTCACGCAATGGCTCCGCTTCCGTTGCTGGACCGCCCTGTCCGAAACCATGCTGAGGCAACGCCCGCCGCCGGGCATGCCCTGGGCGGAGCCGTCAGATCCGTCATGACGGCCCGTGTATGCAGGCCGTCACCGGCCGGTCTCCTCAGCTGGCAGCGGTGGCACTGCACTCCGCCTACCACCTGCCTGCCCCAATCCTTGTCCGCCGCCGCCCGCACCGATCTGCCTGCACCCAGTCCAGGCCTTGCTTCTCCGCGACGGATTCCCTGCACCGCACCCGGCAACCCCACTCCGTCCCAGCCGAACTGCCATATTGAGAACCGCTGGTGCGAGGACGGCGGTCTTGCCAGCCTTGGTCGAATGGACAAAGGAACGAACCACTACGGGCTGGAGTCCAAGTTTGCTAAGGCCCCTCTCCGACCAAATCGGCCACAGCCAGCCATAAGATTCATCAAGCGACCACAGTTCGAGGTGCCGTCCGTGGCCCGCCGTGCCCGCTTTCTTCCCGAAAGGCCGCCTGAACGCCGAAGGCAGAATGTCGCGCCCCGCTCGCCGATGGGGCCTGTTAGCGCAGCCGGCTGGCCGAACACCACCCAGTCTTTGGCGACCCCGAACCACCTGCGCGCGTAACCGCGCACGGGGCGAGCGTGTTGAGCAGGGCTATGCCTCCGAGAACAGCCTACGGCTCACGCGTCCCGCCGCTGGATCAGTGTCATCCGCTTCCTGCCATCCCCCGGGCGTAACGCACGAGTTGAACGCCAGCCCCCACACTGCGGTCTTTCAGCCGAGCATCCAAGTCCGTCCAGGGCGCGTTGCTGAGCGGGTTGAATACCCACGAAGCGTCAGGGAAATCAATTGCGAGGACCACCGCCGAAGACGAGATCGCGAACTTAAAGCTATGCCAGTCGCGGCCATATCCGTCCTTGTTGACGTTGATCGCCAACTCGTCCAAAGCGAGCTGGGTCTGGCACAGCAGTCTGGGCGGCCGGTCCTCTTCTCGGCCGCATTTCTCAAGGGTCGATTCCGGGCACAGCAGAGAATCGCGCTCGGCCTCCAGTCGCATTTGCAGCGATCTTGTCACGAGTCCGGTCCCAGCCTCCGAAGGGCCAAGCAAGTGACGTCGTCAAACTGCGGGGTGTCTTGAGCGAATTCCCTGACAGCCCGAAACACCACTTTTGTTGCCTCTTGGGCACCCTCCGGAGGCGCGTCGGTGAACACCCGGCAGAAACGGTCCATTCCGAAGCGTTCGCCGCGAATATTCTGGGCGTCGGGCACCCCGTCGGTATATAGCAGGGTTGTTTCGCCCGGTGCCAAGTGCACCGTGTTGAATTCATAGTCAGCATCGGGAACGACTCCCAAGGCAATCCCGCCTGTTAGCGGCAGCAAGGTCGTGGTCCCATCCTTTCGTAATATCAGCGGCGGGTCGTGTCCGCCACTCGCGTAAGTGAACTTGCCGCTCTTGGAATCGAAGATCCCGTAGAACATCGTCACAAACATCAGGGCCGCGTTCTCCGTCTCGAGCGCCGTGTTCACGTAACTCAGAACTTTCCCGGGATTGTCACACCCGATCGCTGCCCCCTTGAGCAGGGTTCGGCTCGACATCCTGAGCAACGCTGCAGGCGCCCCTTTTCCTGATACGTCCGCAATAGCCAGACCGACGCGGCCGTCCCCGAGGTTCACGAAGTCGAAGAAGTCCCCTCCTACCGCTTTCGCGGGATTCATTCTTGCGAAGATTTGGTGGCCTGCGCTGTCGGGGAATTCCGTCGGCAAGATCGATTGCTGCATGTTGCGAGCCAGTCCGAGCTCGTGCTCAAGTGTCACCAATTGGTTTCGCGACCTCAGGGCCTCGCGCCACACCGCGAGGTTCCGCAAGGTGCGGTCAATGGTGATCCGCAGGTCGGCAAAATCGATCGGCTTAGTGACGAAATCGAACGCCCCTCGATTCATCGCAGTGTGGATGTTCTTCATATCGCCGTATGCGGAAACGATGACAGCACGGACATCGGGGTCGATGCTTGGTCAACCGGATGTGCGTTCGGCGATTACAACGATGACGGCCTGCTTGACCTCTACGTGGCTGGCTACGTCGACTTCGATTGGGACGATCCGCCACCCGCGGGCGGTTCCCCTTCTGGACCGACCACAGTGGCAGCGGGGAGAAAAGCATCCGCGGGGAGCATGCCTGCCACCGGCGCCGCCTACGATTCCGGCCAGGACGTCTGCGTCTACTACGGCGTCACGGTTGCGTGCGGGCCAAAGGGCTTGGATCCAGCCCGTGATTTCCTTTTCCGCAACCTAGGTGACGGGCGGTTCCGAGACGTAACGCAGGGAGCGGGATTGCGAGAGGCTAAGGACAGCTACGGCCTAGCTGTCGCATGGGTCGATGTCGACGACGACGGAAGTCCCGATATCGTGGTGGCCAACGACTCGATGCCCAACTACCTGTTTCACAACCGAGGCGACGGCACGTTCGAAGAGGTCGGCATGCTCAGTGGCCTGGGCACAAATGGAGATGGTCTCGAGCAGGCTTACATGGGAATCGCGGTAGGTGATTACACCCGTGACGGCAGGAACGACTTCTTCTTCACTACTTTCGCGGGCGACAACTACACGCTGCATCGCAGCAACGGCAACTTGGACTTCAGCGATGTCACGCTGCAGTCCGGGCTGCTGGCGGCAACGCTCCCTTTCCTCGGCTGGGGGGCGGAGTTCTTCGACTACGACAACGATGGATGGCTCGACATCCTCGCCGCAAACGGCCACATCTTCCCTCAGGCCAACCCTGCGAGCTGGGGGACGTCATACATGCAGAGGACTCTTCACGGTTGGGCTAGGCGTGGAAAGCGCGCTGTGCCCCGGAGGCCGTGAGAGCCGCGCAGGCAAGTGACTGGTGCATGCACGCCCTGATCGAATCTCACCGTTCCGAAATCCGTGCCTTGGCCGAGCGCCACGGCTTCCACGACGTGCGCGTGTTCGGTTCCATGGCACGGGGCGACGTGGACGAACGGAGCGACGTCGATCTGCTGGTGACTTTACCGGCCGGCAAGACGGGCTTGGCCCTTGGCGCATTGCTAATGGATGTCCAGGATCTGCTGGGACGACGGGTCGATGTGGTGACCGAGAATTGCCTGCATCCCGCCTTCCGAAACCGCGTACTGAGAGAGGCCCAGATCTTGTGAAGTAGGATCCTGAGGCCGACTTGGCGCTCCTGGAGCACATCCGTGGCCGCATCGCCCGCATCGAAGAGTACACCAACGGGGAAAGATCAAAATTCTACGATTCACACTTGGTGCAGGACGCGGTAGAGTCGGGGAGCGACGCGCGCACCTTAGCAAAGAGGCAGTAGCCGTTTGGGAGTAGTCCTACGGCTTTCGCCATGTGTAGGTGCCTCACTGGCCCTCTCGCCTAGCCACGTTTCCGCGCCCCGCTCGTCAAACCGGACGTGCGGCTTTCCCGCATCCGGCTTTCAGTGCAGATCATGCCTTCGCCCACGGAAGGCTCTTGGTCGTCTGCGTCAGGCGCACGAGGCCGTACTCACCGTACAGCCGGGCGTCCGGGAACAGCACGTATTGCCCGGACTTCACCTTGTGTTTCCGACAGAGCCACTGGCGCAGCCGCCGGACCGCGTGGCGGTCAATCGCGTTGTACGCCGGACTCACCTGGCCCAGATGGAAGTAGTTCGCCCATCCGGTTAGGCACCGGTTCAGGCGTTCTACCATTTCCTCCCGGGTCACGGCGATGTCCGCTCGCTGATCTTGCGGCAGATGCTCTGGACGCTGGCCTTGCTTGGGCGGGTGCCGATATACGGTCCTTTCCCGCTGGGCCTGTAGTTGCGTCCTATGCGGTATCCGAGGAACTCGAACGGCTCCTCCGGGCACCGCAGGCATCGGGTCTTCCGTTCGTTGACCGGCAGTTTCAGCTTCCGCATCAGCCGCTGGACTTCCTCGAGCATTGCTGCTGCCGGAGCCCTGCCGAGCACGCAGAAGTCATCCGCATAGTTCACGATCTCCGCTCGGAAGCGCTCGGCGTGTCCCCGCACCTTCCAGCCCAGGATGAAGCGCCGCATGTAGAGGTTGCTGAGCAGAGGCGAGATCGGAGCCCCTTGCGGGGTCCCTTTCCGTGCCTGCCGCGCCCGGTTCGTGCGGTGTTTGCCGCCCTTGCCGTCATCCTCCTCCACGGCCATCTCCAGCCACGCCTTGACTAACCCCAGCAAGCGCCCGTCGCTCACGCGTCGGGCCACGCTCCGGAGCAGTTCGGCGTGCGGGATCTCTCCGAAGTAATTCGACAGATCGCCGTCAACCACTTCATTGCATCCCTTCCTCAGCAGGCTGTGGACGCGGCTCACCGCGTCGTTCGCGCTGCGTCCCGGCCGGTAGGCGTGCTGCTCCGGTTGCAGGTCCGCTTCGATGATCGGTGCCAGCACCAGCAGGGCTGCCGTCTGCGCTACCCGGTCCCGGATGCAAGGTATGCCCAAGGGCCGGAACTTGCCGCTGCTTCTTCGGGATCAGCACCTGTCGCACCGGTTGCGGTGCGTAGGTGCCGTCCTGCAGCTCCCTTGCCAGTTCCCCGAGCCACGCTTCCGCCCCTCGCTCCTCGATGTCGACGAAGCTCTCCCGGTCCACTCCAGCACTTCCGCCGTTCCGGCGGACCTGCGCCAAAGCCTCCCGCAGGATATCCTCCCGCCACATCTTGTCGCTCAGCGCATGGAACCGTCGCCCCGGTTCTTCCTTCGCTTTCGCATGTAGCACGGTCTGGAGTTTCCGAACCCTAGCTGGCCCTGTTAGACGTTCGTCAGTGGCCATGCCTTGCCTCCTTTCCGTACCTCTCTGCACTCAAGGCCCCTTCCCTCCACGGGCATTACCCCGCCTCTGCGGTAGTACGGGCCTATCCGCCACCCTGCCCGGCCCGGCCTGCCCCTCGCGGGGCTCCGGTTGATGCGTGCTGCATCACCGGCAGGGCTTCCCGTGTTGCTGCTTCCTTCCTCTTCCATGCGTGCCAGCGCCATTACCCCGGCGGGCGCGGGTCGGTGCCTGTGACGCTCTCTTCCCAACCCGCCGTCGGCCTTCCCCCTAATCACGAAAGGGTCGGCTCCCGCGTTAAATGTTTCGAGGCCTGCTCGGCGTTCACTCGCGTTCTAGCCCGCATGCTCGCTGAGCCGCCCAAGGCGGCCCTTTGACACCAGAGTGCTTCAGCCCATTTCTACCTCCATGAACCGCCCTGGCTGCTACCAGCCGGAGCATCAGTTGCTGGACGGGTCGCACCCGCTGAATGGAAGCGCCTTTCCACGGCGCACGTGATGCGCAATTTGCAGACCATCGCGGAATCTACGCAACGGCTCAGTGATAGCCTCAGGGCAACCGAGCCTGAAGTACCTTGGCGTGCTATCGCAGGCTTTCGTAACGTGCTCGTGCATGACTACTTCGAGATCGACCTCGAAGTAGTCTGGAGTGTTGTGGATCAAGACCTACCAAGATTGGTCGCTGCAGTCGACCGGATGACGCACGTCGCAAGTACTCGCCGGCCGTAAAGGAGATCGACCCGATTCAGGGCGGTGTACCGGTCATTGCCTTATTCTGATCGCGGAATAACCGAGAATCCGGACCACCTCAGTCAGCAGGACGGCATTGAGCCACTTGAAGGGTGTTCCCCGTAGCGCCCCGCGGTAGAGGCTGAACCCGTCCACATAGGCTCTCGCTCTCATGCAGGTCCGTGTAAATGGCAAGGGCTACCCTTGAGCCGACAGCACGTTGCAGACGGGCAACTAGGAGCGTGAGTGGCTCATAGGTAGATGGCAAATTGAGGATTGCGCACTGGCTTCAATTGGCATAACCTAACGGACGACCTGTGCTAATTGGACCTGGTCTACGAATGACGCGTCGCGAGCTGCTGGGGCTGAGTTCGCTCGGCTTCGGCCAGATTGCGCTCTCGCATCTGCTGGCCCAGACATCCGAAGCCGCGTCTGCGCAGATCTACAACGATCTCCGCGCCCGGAATGGCCACTTCCCCGCCCGCGCGAAAGCCGTCATCCAACTGATCCAGAACGGCGGTCCCAGCCAGATGGATCTGTTCGATCCGAAGCCCATGCTCGCAAAGTACGCCGGCCAGCCGCATCCGGACGGTGTCGAGATCCACCAGCCTGGGAACACAAACACATTGCTGCCGTCACAGTTCGAATTTCGAAAGTACGGCCAGTGCGGGATGGACGTTTCGGAAGTCTTGCCGCACCAGGCCGAGATCGTCGACAAGCTCTGCTTCATCCGCTCGATGCACACAGAGCACAACAACCACTCCGAGGGGTTGAACATGCTGCTGACCTGCAAGATCTTTGCGGGCCGGCCGGTAATGGGCGCTTGGATCAGCTATGCCCTCGGCACGGAAAACCAGAATTTGCCCGCGTACGTCGTCTTGCGCGACCCGAAGGGCTACACGGTCGGCGGCAAGCAGCTGTGGGCCAACGGTTTCTTACCGGCGCTGTACCAAGGCGTCGAGTTCAACATGAGCGGTTCGCCTGTTCATCACCTCAAACCGGCCCAGCAGCTGCCACCAGGCGTGCAGGAACAGGGCTTGGACTACTTGGCCAGGATCAACCAGCTTCACCTCGATGCGCACCCGGGCGAGACCGAGCTCGAGTCTCGCATCAGAAATTTCGAGCTGGCGGCCCGCATGCAGGTCGAGGCGACGGATGTCCTCGACATCCAGAGCGAGTCCCCGGCAACCAAGAAGCTGTACGGTGTCGACGACAAGGTCAGCGGCCCGTATGGGCTGCGTTGCCTGATGGCGAGGAGGCTGGTCGAGGCCGGCGTGCGGTTCGTCCAAGTGACGACCAGTCCGGGCCAGCCCTGGGACCACCACGACAAGCTACAGGAACGCATGCCGCGTATCACGACGGAAACCGACCAGGGAGCCGCTGCGCTTGTGAGAGATCTGGACCAAAGGGGCATGCTCGACGAGACGATCGTGATGTGGGCCGGAGAATTCGGCCGCTTGCCGACGACGCAGCGAAACGACGGCCGCGATCACAACCGCAACGCTTTCACCATCTGGTTTGCTGGCGGCGGATTCCAACCAGGGTTGATCTATGGCCAGACGGATGATTTCGGCTACCGGTCCGTCGTCGACCGCGTGGGCGTCCCGGACATGATCGCGACGGTCCTGCACCAGCTTGGGCTGGACCATCGCAAGACGACCTACCCTCACGCAGGCCGGCTGGAAACACCGGCCGACGTCACGGTGACAGGAGCGCGAGTCATCGGGGGCGTGTTGGAAAACGAGGTTCGCGCGGCATGAGCCCCCGGCTGCTCATCGGGTTGCTGGCCGCAGCAATTGCCAGCAGCGCGCCCACTGCCGGAGACGTCCCGATCTTCGAGCAAGACGTCCAGCCGATCCTCTCGACGTATTGCCTGACATGTCACGGCAAGAGTTCGCCCGAGCAGGGAGTCGATCTTCGCACGGCCCGAACCGTCTTGCGAGGGGGCTTCAACGGCCCCGTCGTCAAGAAAGGCTCTCCGGACGAGAGCCTGCTGTACCAGAAGCTCTCGCAGGGCAAGATGCCCCCGCAGGCGTTCAAGAGCCAGGTTCCCGAGGCCGATGTGGAGACGATCCGGCACTGGATCGAAACCGGGGCTCGCTCGGAGCAGGGCGACGAGCTTCCCGAGCAGGCTCGAAAACAGATCGCTCGATTCGAACGCGAGATCCAACCGCTTCTGGAAGCGCGCTGCGTCGCCTGCCACGGTGGAAGTGCCCCTCAGTCCGGCCTGGACCTTAGGACGTTGGCCTCGACCCTGCGAGGCGGTAAGCACGGTCCGGTTGTGCTTGAGGGATTCTCGGAAAAGAGCATTCTCGTCCGCCAACTAGTTAATAGCGTCATGCCCCCGGCGGGAGCCGGCGAGGCTTTGAGTGACGCCGAGGTCGAGCTCATCCGGGAGTGGATCGACGAAGGCCATTTCTCCGACTACGTCGATCTAGGCAACCCCCTCGACCGAGCCTTCACGGAAGCGGAAGCACCGCCTGTGACTCCATCCGACCGACAGCACTGGGCGTTCCGAAGACCGCTTCGGGCCGATCCGCCGGAAGTGGAAGCTCGCGGCATGGTTCGGACTCCCATCGATGCCTTCCTCCTCGAGAGGCTCGAACAGCAGGATCTCACGTACTCCGCGGAGGCACCACGGCAGACCCTCCTGCGACGAGCGTACTTCGACCTCTGGGGCTTGCCACCTACGCCCGAGCAGACCGAGGAGTTCCTGTCGGACAAGCGGCCGGATGCCTACGAGCGACTGCTCGACCGCTTGCTCGAATCGCACCGCTACGGCCAGCGATGGGGCCGTTTCTGGCTTGACGCAGCCGGGTACGTCGACACGAAAGGCAAGGACTTCCAAGCGGACAGGGCGAGTTTGTCACCGGGAATGTGGCGGTACCGGGACTACGTCATCGATTCATTCAACGCCGACAAGCCTTGGGACCGCTTTCTCACCGAGCAACTGGCCGGGGACGAACTCTACGACTGGCGCAGCGCCGAGCAATTCACGCCTGAGATGCTCGAAACCCTGGTCGCCACCGGCTACTTGCGAACGGTTCTAGACGCGACCGACGAAGACATCTCGGACCGGCCCGCCGACCGCTACGACACCCTGTTCGCGCTGATCGACAAGGTGTCTCGCAGTGCAGTCGGATTGACGCTCTCGTGCGCCCGCTGCCATAGCCACAAGTTCGATCCGATCCCCCAGCGCGACTACTACCGCTTCTTGGCCCTGCTCGCAGCAGCCTACAACCCGTCGGATTGGATCCAGCCCAAGAAACGCCTGCTCTATACGGTTTCCCCGGCCGAGAAAGAGCGGATCGACGAGCACAACAAGTCTGTCGACTCGAAGGTCAAGAACCTGACAGATCAGGTGGAGGAAATCAGCAAACCGTACCAAGACGCGCTGTTCGAGACGAAGCTTGAGCAAGTGCCGAGCCCGGTCCGCGAGGATTTCCGGGTCGCATTCGCAGCCAAAGCAAATGAGCGCACCGAGGTCCAGAAGGACCTCTTCAAGAAGTTCGGTTCGACGGTCAAGGTCAGTGACAGAGAGATCTTGGACAAGGCCTCAGCGGAACACAAGAACCAGTTGGCCCAGCTGCGCCGCGACATTGCGGAATGGAAGGACGATCGCACGGAACTGGAGCGTGTCCAAGCGCTCTGGGACGGAGGCACGCTTCCGACAATCCGGCTCCTCCAGCGCGGCAGCGTCGAATCGCCCGGGCCAGCCGTCAAGCCGGGCTTTCTCTCGGTCTTGTGCAGCGCTGACGAGGACTGTCTTGCAACACCCTCAACGAATCGGGTCGGCAAAACCACCGGGTACCGGCTGGCGCTGGCGGAGTGGCTGACCGATCCCAATCACCCCCTGTCTGCCAGGGTCATCGTGAACCGAGTCTGGCAGCATCACTTCGGCACAGGTATCGTCGCGACGCCAGACAACTTCGGATCCAACGGCTCGCCACCGTCTCATCCAGCACTGCTCGACTGGCTGGCTGTCGACTTCGTCAAGCACGGCTGGAAGGTGAAGCGGCTGCACAAGCAGATCATGCTGTCGGCCGTTTACCGGCAGTCATCAAGTCGTGGTGGCAATCCGGCTAGCGAGCGCGCCGCGATCGAGGATCCCGACAACCGATTGCTCTGGAGAATGCCGTTGCGACGGCTAGAAGCCGAAGCTCTGCGCGATTCGATTCTGTCCGTCGGCGGCAAGCTTGACGTTTCTCTCGGGGGGCCGCCTGTGAAGCTGGACTCTCGCTCCGACGGTTTGCAGGTCGCCGCCGAGCAAGGCGCGTATCGCAGAAGCGTCTACATGACCGCTCGCCGCACATGGTCATTGACCTTCATGGGGACCTTTGACTTCCCCAATATCGACACTACTTGCACTCGTCGCGCGCCGTCGGCCACTCCGCTGCAATCGTTGACTCTGATGAATAGTGATTTTGTCTTTGAGAACGCAGGAGCCGTCGCACGGCGGGTCCTGGACTCCCACGCGGGCCGCGCAGCTAGCCCCGAGAGCCTAACCCGCTCGGCCTACCGTTTGGTTCTTGCGAGGGAGCCTAGCAGCGAGGAGATTGACCTGGCTCGGGAACATCTGGAGAAGCAGCAGGAGTTGTACGTTCAAGCCAATACCTCGACGGAGAAGGCGCTCGCAGAATCCGTCGAGAGCCTCGCGCACATGTTGATCAGCTCCAACGAGTTTCTATACGTCGATTGAGGCCTTGCGTCGAAGTGTGGAACGGCGATGATCTAGACGGCAGGGAGGTTCGGGCGGCCATCGGCTAGTGACCGACGAAACTATCAGGGAGCCTAGAGAATCCAAGACGTCTGCCAGTTCTGGCAAGTCTCCTCCGGCACATCCTCTCGTAGCGCCCCTCCAAACGGAAATGGGGAGCGTCCGCTCGCGGCGCGCGGGCATCTGAATGGGACAGCCGGAGCTCTTGGATCGAGTCGCGGAATCCGTGGAAGAAGCTCCATTGCTGCTGTACGATATTGCTGCTGTACGAGCGGTAGGCTGCACCGGGGATGTGACTTCACAAGCCAACAGGCAATGTTCCAGCCGCCCTCAGGGGAGTCTCAGGCCGCTGGCCGCGATGGCTAGCCGGAGGCGTTCTAGCTATCCGATTACGGTCTTTCTGCTCGTGTTGCCCCCAGTGCTGGCTGGAGCCGAGCAGAGCCGCGATGCATTCTTGACGCAGTATTGCCTAGCGTGCCACTCCGGCGAATCTCCCGCCGGAGGCCTGGCGCTCGCGGAGGTCGATTCCGCGAATCCGGCGGGCCGGCCCGCCGTGTGGGAGCGGGTCATCCGCAAGCTCGCCGCCAAGGAGATGCCGCCGGCCGGAGCGCCGCATCCGGGCGAAGCGGCGATAGAGACCTTCCGGCAAGGGTTCATCAAGGAACTGGACGCGGTCGCCAGCCGTGAGCCATATGCGGGGCGGACGGCCATACGTCGTCTGAACCGGACGGAGTACGCCAATGCGATCCGCGACATCCTGGCACTGGAAGTGTCGGTCGCGGACCGGCTTCCGCCGGACGGACAGGCGGTGGGCTTCGACAACATCGCCGACGCCCTCTCGATGTCGCCTCTGCTGCTCGAGGAGTATCTCAAGGCAGCCCGGCAGGTGAGCCAGCTCGCCGTCGGCGTCAGCGACCCCTCCCCTGTGGTCGAGATCTTTCCGGCCACCGGCACGCAGGCGCAGTGGCAGGGGGAGGGGATGCCGTACGGAACGCGCGGCGGCATCCGTGTCAGCCATCACTTCCCATACGGCGGCGAGTACGAGCTGCGGGCGTTCCTCGAGAAGCAGAGCCTGACGCCAACGGAAGGCGTGCGGTTCTTCCGTTCGAGAGTGCGGCTTCGCGCCGGCCCGCACACGGTGATCGTGACCTTTCCTGATGAGTTCGCGGTCCGGGAGGGCCCGGTGTCGGACGTCAGCGGCCGGGGAGGCCGCGCCTTGGGCGGTCCCCTGGACCTGCTCGGAACCGCGATCCGGCCGACCATCGACATCCGCGTGGACGGCAGGCGTGTCAAGCTCTTCGAGATCGCGGGAATGACCTCGGGTGAGTCGGCCTTCGACGGCCTCCCCGGCCCGCCCGCGCTCGGTCGGATCGAGATCGCCGGACCGTACGATCCCGTCCGCGCCACCGACACGCCGAGCCGCAAGCGCCTCTTCGTCTGCACTCCCGAGAACCCGGAAGAGGAGCCCGGGTGCGCCTCCGCGATCCTCTCCGGCGTGGCCCGCCGGGCCTACCGGCGCGACATTACAGGCAATGACCTGCATCCGCTGCTCGCCACCTACTCGGCTGTCCACCGCGAGGCGGACTTCGACGAGTCCATCGCCGCCGCCCTGCGGGATGTCCTGCTGGCCCCCGATTTCCTGTTCCGGCTGGAATTCGACGCGGCGGGCTCCGCACCGGATGCCCCGCATCCCGTGTCCGACTTCGAGCTCGCCTCACGCATCTCGTTCTTCCTGTGGAGCAGCGTTCCGGACGACGAGCTGCTCGACTCCGCGTCGAAGGGCGAGCTGAGGGATCCGGGAGTGCTGGACGGCCATGTCCGGCGCATGCTGACCGACCGGCGGGCCTCGACGCTTGTGGACAACTTCGCGGAGCAGTGGCTCGGACTGCGGACACTCGCGAAGTTCCAGCCCGACCGCAAAGCCTACCCCGAGTTCGACGCCGGACTCAAGGCGGCGTTTCGCGAGGAGACGCGCCTGTTCCTTGGCAGCCTGATCCGCGAGAACCGCAGCATCCTCGACCTGCTTGGAGCAGACTACTCGTATCTGAATGAGAGGTTGGCGCGGAACTACGGCATCTCCGGAGTCATAGGCCCCGGCTTCCGCCGCGTCCCCCTGGACGGCGAGGCCGGCCGGGGCGGGCTGCTCGGCCAGGGTAGCATCCTCATGCTGACGTCCCACGCCGCCCGTACCTCGCCGGTACTGCGCGGCACATGGATCCTCGACAACCTGCTGAACTCGCCGCCACCTCCGCCACCAGCCAATGTCCCGGCCCTAGAGGAAAGCGCCGACGACGGCCGCAAGCTCACTGCCAAGGAGCAGCTGGACCGGCACCGCGCCGACCCGGCGTGCAATTCCTGCCACGTCCGGATCGACCCCTTGGGGTTCGCCCTGGAAAACTTCGACGTCATTGGCCGCTGGCGGACCCACGATCAGGGCGAGCTGGTTGACGCCTCCGGAGCCCTGGCTTCGGGAGAGACCGTCGAAGGCATGGAAGGCTTGAAGCAACTCCTGCTGGGCCAGCCGGAACGATTCGTGCACGCCACGGCCGAGCGTCTGCTGACATACGCGCTCGGGCGGGAACTGGACGCCGGAGACCAGCCTACGGTCCGCAGCATCCTGCGAAAGACTGAAGCGGATGGCTACCGCTTCGTGGACCTGGTTCTCGGCGTGCTCGCGAGCGCGCCGTTCCAGATGCGGCAGCCCGCCGCCAGATAGAGGAGCCGACCATGTTCGTGACGAAGAAGCACCTCCCGCGTCGCACGTTTCTGCGCGGGGCCGGAACTACACTCGCGCTTCCACTCCTGGACGCAATGATTCCGGCGCTCACCGCCGAGAGCCTGACCGACGCGGCGCCAGTCCGCCGCCTGGGATTCATTTACTTTCCGCTGGGCGTCGACCGAGACCGCTGGGACCCGGAAGGGGACGGACCCGACTACGGGGCCAGCGAAGGTCTGGCTCCGCTGGCCCGTCACCGAAGCAAGTTCCTCGTGCTGACCGGGCTTTCCTCGGACCCGGACCGTTTGAAGTCAGGCTTCCACGACCGGGCCATGGCTTCCTTCATGACCGGATGCGAGCCGACCGCGGGCAAGGTCCACGTGGGAATCTCGGTAGACCAGGTCGCGGCCCGAACCCTCGGCAAGGAGACGCCGTTCACCTCTCTCGAACTCACGACCGAGAACACTGGAAACCTGCCCGGTCCGGTGTTCAAGAGCGCGACCAATCCCCTACCCTTCGAGAAGAATCCGCGTTTCGTGTTCGAGCGGCTCTTCGGCGAGGGAGGCCAAATCGACCCTCTGGCCGTGCGCCAGCGCAATGCGGCGGACCGGAGCGCACTGGACAGCGTGTCCGACCGGATCGACGAGTTGAAGGCCGAGCTCGGAACCGACGACCGGCGCAAGCTGGACCAGTACTTCGAGTCGATCCGTGACGTGGAACGTCGGATCGACGTCGCCATGAAGAAGCCTCCGGTGGACCTGCCTGCCACGCCGCGCCCGCCCGGAATCCCGGACACCTGGCCGGAACACGTCAAGCTGATGTTCGACCTGCAGACACTGGCACTGCAGGCGGACCTGACCCGCGTCTGGACGTTCCTCTACGGGCGGGAGGCCACGTCGATGAACTTCCCGCACCTGGATATTTCGATGGGCCACCACGAGATCTCGCACCACAACTTCGAGAAGGAGAAGCTGGACGCGCTGGCGAAGATCAACGTGAACCAGACGGAGCTGCTCGCGTACTTCCTCACGAAGCTCGACGCCCTGAAGGAAGGGAACTCGACCCTGCTGGACCACTCCCTGCTCATGTACGGGAGCAGCCTGAGTGTCCCCACGAGCCATAGCCAGCGGAACCTGCCCATCCTCCTAGCCGGCGGGGCCGCTGGTCGCGTGGCCGGGGGCCGCCACATCGCCTATCCGGGGGACACGACGCCGCTCACGAACCTCTACCTCACGATGCTCGACAAGGTCGGAGTACCGACAGAGAAGCTCGGGGACAGCACGGGCAAGCTCAATCGGGTGGAGGTCTAGCGCGATGCATCCGCTCCGGGCGCTCCCGCTCGCACTGGCCGCGACCTTGGCCGGTGCTGGAGCCGCCACTGTAGCAAGCCTGGGAGCGAGCTTGATCGAAGCCGTTCGCACGGACGACCGGGTGGGGGTCGCGGCCTTGCTGGAGCGGGGCGCAAACCCGGATTCACGAGAGCAGGACGGATCAACAGCACTGTCGTGGGCGGCAATTCGCGGAAACGCGGAAACGGCGAGCCGTCTGCTCGACGCCGGGGCGGATCCGGACCTGGGCAACGTGCTAGGCGTGTCCCCGCTGTCCATCGCCATCGAGAACGGGGCGGCGGATGTAGCGCAGCTGCTGCTCCAGCACGGAGCCGACCCGAACTTGGCTCGCGAGAGCGGCGAGACACCCCTCATGACAGCGGCACGGCTCGGCCAGGTCGAGCTGATGGAACTCCTGCTTGACCGTGGCGCCGATGTGAACGCGAGCGAGCGGAAATTCGGCCAGACCGCCCTGATGTGGGCCGCCGGGAACGCGGCGGCGGTTCGCCTGCTGATCGATCACGGGGCGGATGTTCAGGCGACTACGAAGAGCTGGGACGTGCGGTACACCTAGCGACCGGACACACTTGACACTGGCGCGGTGTTCTGTGTAGAACGGGGGTAGTGCGGGTAGGGCTGCGCATTTTCCGTCCGCAGACGATCGCTTGGCTGCGAGAGGCATTACAGCTGGGCCAGCTGTCGCGGGCGGCCCTGGGTCGCGGGGTATGCGAGCGGGAGGACTGGCGCAACCCCAAGGGCGAGTATTGCACGGCCTCGGCGCGCAAGGTGCTGCCCGAGCTGGCCGGCCAGCTGGACCTGCCGCTGCCGCCGGCCCAGCCGGGTCCGCCCGCCTGCCGCCCGCGGTCCAGCCCGGACCCGCCCGTGCCGTCGACCGGCTTCACCGGCTCGCTGGCGGAACTCGGCGAGGTCCGCGTGCGTCTGGCCACCTCCGAGGCGGAGCGGCGGCTGTGCGCCGGACTGCTCGACCAGCACCATCCGCTGGGCCCGGGCCGGGCCCCCGGCTGTCGGCTGAGCTATCTGCTGGCAGCCGATTGCGGGCCGCTGGGCGTGCTCTCGTTCGTGGCGGCAGCGTTCCGGCTGGGGCCGCGCGATGCCTTCCTGGAGTGGGACGACCGCACGCGCGGAGCGCACATCGAGCGGATCCTCAGCAACGACCGCTTTGTGCTGGTCCCGGGCGTGCAGGTCCCGAACCTGGCCTCGCACGTACTGGGGAAGACGATCAAGAGACTGGCCCAGGACTGGGAGCAGGCGCACGGAGTGCGGCCCTGGTTGGTGGAGACCTGCGTGCAAAGTTCGCGACCGGGCACGAGTTACAAGGCGGCCGGCTGGCAGTGCGTGGGACCGACGCAGGGGCGGCCGCCGGGAGCGGGCGAGGCGGTGGAGACGAAGGCGGTCTGGCTGCTGGGTTTGGATGCGAACTGGCAGCAGCAGCTGTGCCGGAAGCCGGAGCAGAAGCTGGGGCAGTACCCGGAGTTGGTGCTGGACGAGGAGGCGAACTGGGCACGGCGGGAGTACCTGCGTTCGGACCTGCCGGACGGGCGGCTGCGGCAGCGGCTGGAGCGGCTGGGGCAGAGCTGGGAGCGGCATCCGGGGGAGGATCTGCCGGCAATCTTCCCGCACCAGGGGGAGCTGCGGGCGGCGACGCGCCTTTTGCACAATGACAAGGTGCAGGATCGGGATATCTTGCAGCCGCACCGGGAGGCGTTGCTGGAGCGGGTGCAGGTGGAGTCGACAGTGTTGCTGGTACAGGACACGACGACGCTGAACTACACGAACCTGCAGGGTTGCACGAGCGGGTTGGGGCCGTTGCAGGACCGCGCGAGCAGTTCCCGGGGGCTGTTCGTGCACGCGACGGTGGGGTTCACGGAAGGCGGGCGTCCGCTGGGGGTGAGCGGGCTGGAGCGGTGGGCGCGGCCGGAGCAGGAGCCGGACCCGGAGGCGGAGCAGGAGCAGGAGAAGGAGAGCCGGCGCTGGTTGCGGGGGTTCGAGCAGGGTCAGGAGTTGGGGCGGGAGAGTCCGCAGGCGCGGGTCGTGGTGGTGGGGGACCGCGAGAGCGACATGTTCGAATTGTTCGAGCGGCAGGCGGAGCGGACGGAGGAAGCCGGGTTGCTGGTGCGGGTGCACTTGGGGCGGCAGCGCAAGGTGCGGGCGTGGGACGCGGCGTTCCGCTCGGAGATGATCCGGCCGATCGAGGCGCAGCCGGACTTCGAAGAGGCGGTGGTGACGGGCCGCAAGGTGGAGATCGAGTCGCAAGGGGGGCAGCGGGCGCGGCAGAAGCGGACGGCGGTGACGGAGATCCGGATCGGGCGGGTGGAGTTGCTGCCGCCGAAGGGGCGGGCCGGAGCGGTGGCGCCGGTGCCGGTGTGGCTGGTGCGGGTGCTGGAGCCGGACCCGCCGGCGGGGGAGGAGGCGTTGGAGTGGCTGCTGCTGTCGAGTGAGGGGGGGCGGACAGCGCAGTGGGCGGAGCGCATCGTGAGCTGGTACGAGCGGCGCTGGGGGATCGAGGAGTATTTCCGGCTGCTCAAGACGGGGACGCGGATCGAGGACCGGCGGTTGCGGGACGCGGAGGCGCTGGGCAAGTGCCTGGTGTTCGACGCGATCACGGCCTGGCGGGTGTTCAGCCTGGACCGCTACGCCCGGGACGCGCCGGACACGCCGGCGGAGGAGGTGCTCACGGCGGACGAGATGGCCGTGATCGAGGGCGTGACGGAGACGGAGCGGTTGCGGCCGCCGCGGGAGCGGGGCCAGCCGGTGGGACCGGGCATTCGCAGTTGGGTCGTGCTGCTGGCGCGCATGCGGGGCTGGCGTCCGAAGAAGCACCGGGAACTGCCGGGGAACGAGGTGCTGTGGAAGGCGTACCAGCAACTGCAAACGATGGTGCGCTATCGGCAGGCGCTGCGAGGACCGCCGTAGCAGCCCGCGCCGGGGTGGGCGGGGAGTGTCTGGTGGAACGGCATCCGCCGGTTCTCCGCAGGGGGCCGTCAGGGGGGAGTGCAGAACTCTTCCATGGAGGCACTGTCGTGGGCAGCAGGGAAGCTTCTCGGCAGGGCTTGATGCGTGTGCCGTGTCGGGAACACCTTGGCGCAGCTCGAAGTCTGCCCGCTGTTCCCCGGTGATCCGTTTTCCCAACCAATGCGTGACGGCCGAATGGGACCCATTCGCAACGCAATGACCGGAATGGCAACGCTGGCCGTGCAGCCCCAACCCGGTTCCGCCCGATGCGTGCGTCTGTCGTGCTGCGCTGGTCTCCCTCGTCTCGCACCCCAGTATGCGGGCGGCCCATCCGGCACCATCAAGACCGAATGTGAGCATCAATCCACGATTGCCTCGAAACTTCCAGCATCAACTATGTCCGGTCGCTAGGCGGTACACCATCTATGCTCCGACCACCTTCACGCTGGGCAAGACCGGAATCCCCTGGAACACCGACGGCGAATACGTCAGCAAGAGGGGCGGCCAGATCACGCTCTTCTTCGCCATCCGCAATCGCAACCTGGAGTCCGCCCGCATGCTGCTGGGAGCGGGTATCGACGTGAACCAGGCCGCGGCGGACGGCACGACCCCGCTCTTGGCCTCTTTGTACAACTGGGTCCCGCTCGGCGCCGAATTCCAGCCCGGGCAAGGGGCCCCGGCCATCGCCGGCACCTCGCAGAGGTTCGGTCCGGACTGGGAGATCGCGAGCCTCCTGCTCGACCACGGAGCCTTGGCAACAGGTGCGGACGCTGCCGGGTACACGCCGCTGCACGCAGCGGCGCTGGCGGTCGCATGGGCCGGAGGGCGCAAGGGCGGAGCCGAAAAGGGCGTCTACCGCCACCTAGCCGCGCTGCTTTCCCTCAATCGCGCGCGAAAGGGGGCCTCGCAGTACGGCACGGTCGACTGGCTCAAGATCGTGGACCGGCTCCTCACAGGCGGTGCCGATCCCAACAGGCAGACTGTCCACACCACGCCCGGGCCGTCGGGCGACGTGAGAATCAACCCGGCACCGCCCGGCTCGACGGCCATCCATATCGCTGCGGATTCCGGAAGCGTCGATCTGGTCAGGATGCTTCTGGACGCGGGCGTCGACCCGAACCTTGTCCGCAAGGACGGCCACACCCCCTTCTCGGTGGCGGTTGTCGCGCGCGACCTTCCAGTAGTCGAGGAGATGGTCCAGCGGGGCGCCGACCTGCTGGCCCGGTACGATCTGGACGATCGGTTCCCGGACCCGGTCGAGGCCATCAGCCTCTCGCGCCAGGGCCAGACGATCACGCATGTGGCGGCGGGTAACCGGTTTCCGGAATTGGTGGAATACCTGTGCGCCCAAGGAGCGCCCCTGGACTGGAAGAACCGGCAAGGCGAGACTCCGCTCGATCTCGCGGATCATCAGGAAAGGTTCCAGGAGTCGCTTTCCCGCCAGGGTGCCGAGGGGGATCTGGAGAAGCTGGAGGCCGTGGTCCGGCCGACCGAGACGACCGCCGTCATCAACAGGCTCCTGGCAGCAAGAACGAGCGACCCAAGCGACCCGTAACAGCGCCGTCCGGCTCAGGCCTCGGTCTCGACCTCCCAGCCGAAGCCCGGCCCGTCCGACGGGCGGGTATAGATGCCTTCCGGGCCGCGCGTCAGGTTGCTGTCCTCCTCGTACCGCCGGTAGACGACGTCCGAGCCACCGGGAGCCGGCATGAACATCTCGGCCCACGGGGAATTGGGCGTGGCGTAGATGAAGTGCACAGCATCCCTCTGGCCGCCGCCGTGGGGGATGACCGGGATGTCGTGGGCGGCCGCCATATGCGCAATCTTCACCAGCTCGCTCATGCCGCCGCACCAGTGGATGTCGGGCTGCCAGATCTCAGCGCCGTTCACCCGCAGGAGCTGGCGGAAGCCGTACCGCGTATAGACGTGCTCGCCGGTCACGATCCGCGTGGACGTAATCATTTCGCGGAGCCGGCCGAATCCCTCGTAGTCGTCCGGGGGCAGCGCCTCCTCGATCCAGAAGACGTTGTATGGCTCGAACGCCTCGGCAAGCTCGATCGTGTAGCGCTCGGTCAGGGCCATCCAGCAATCCATCATCACGTCGCCGCCCTCACCGACCGCCGCGCGGGCGCGCTTGACGAGCTCGACGTTCTTGCGGATGCCTTCCCTGCCATCGGCGGGGCCATAGGGCAAGGCCAGCTTGAGGCGCTTGTAGCCGAACTCCACGTGCTGCTCGATATCGTTGCCCGTGCAGTAGCACGGGATGCGGGGGTGGATGCGTCCGCCGAGCAACCGCCAGACCGGAGCGTCCCAGACCTTGCCGGCGATGTCCCAGAGAGCGATGTCCACGCCGGAGATGGCGTTGATCACGCTGCCCTTACGTCCGTAGGACATAGTGGCGCGCCACATGATGTCCCAGAGGCGCTCGATGTCAAGGGGATTCTCCCCCATGACAAGCCTCGACAGGTGGTCTTCGACAATGACACCACCGGCAGGCCCGCCCGGCCCGTAGCCCTTGACGCCCTTGTTGGTGGAAATCTCGACCCAGAAGCTGGCCGCGCGGGGGCCCGTCGCTCGGAACAGGCTTCGCATCGGCTTGTATTTCGGATAGATAGAGACCGGGTTGGCCACCTCGACCTGGCCAGTCGACCACGAGCCCGGAGCGGGCTCATAGCTGGGGACCGGGCGCTTGGGCCGCATGTTGACCAATCGCACGCCGGTGATCCGCAAGTCGTCCTCGACCTCCGCAAAGGCGGGGAATGCGAGTGGCACGGCAGCAGCCGAGCCAATGGTCAGGAACTTCCGACGATCCATGCTTGATTGCTCCTTTCCGTGGTATCCGCGGCAGTGCCGCTGGCAGCCAAAGCGTACCATGCGGCCAGCTTGTCCGGCCGACGAACTTTTCCCCCGCATTCGGATCCGTTTCCTCGATTGCAGGCAGGTCGCCGAGCCCCGGGGACCGCCTACAATCCGACGACCGACGATTCCCGAAATATCGATCAGGTAGAGCTGCCGTCCATCGCCTCCATGGGGCGAGTCAATCACGACCTTCCTGCCATCGGGGCTGAATCGCAGATGCGTGTCGCAGCGCGACTCGCCGTTGTACTCCTCAGGCGAGTGGAATTGACCGAGCGGTACCCGCCGCCCGCTGTTGATCTCGTACAGGTTCGGATGCTGCGCCGCGGCCGCGACTTGGTGAACTCCGCCCGCAGCTTCTCCAGCAGCTTGGCCACGCGGCGGTTGACATACTCCGAGCCGTTGTCGGAGTGAAAGCCCAGGATGGCAAAAGGGAACGCCGCCAGCAGTTGCTCCAGCACCGGCAGCAGGTGCCGCTCGCTGATCGTCTCCACCGAGCCGACCGCCTGGTACTGCGTCACCTCATCCACCACGTTGATGTGGTAGACCCCCTTGGTCCCCCTGATGCACCGTGTCCACCCGCACGAAGCCCGGGCGCCGCTCCCCGATCGCCACCTGCCGCGGGCGCGTCGGCTCCACGCTGGCCAGCCGGCGCCGGTAGGCGACCGTCTTGCGCAGGTTGTAGACATGCCCGTTGGAGATGCCCGCCAAGCGCTCGTAGCGCCCGGCCCCGGACACCTCCCAAGCCCGCTGGCACAGCTTGCGCGTAGCCGGCCCCAACAGCCTCCCGTGCTCCCCGTCCAGCTCCGCCAGCGCCGCGATGTCCGCCCGCGTGTACTTGCTGGCGAACGGCCGCCCCGGCCGCCGCCGGTCCCGCAATTGCGCCTCCCGCTGGATGTGCCCGTACTGCTCCTCCGGCTCTGGCAGCAGCGGCTCGCTGCCGTCTGCCCCCAGGCTCTCCAAAAACGCCCGCACCTGCTCCAGGCTCTTGTGCGCAGCCAAGTCGATCCGCATGACCATCCTCCGATGGTCTCCACATCCCCCCGAGCCGTCCGTCCAGGCTTCTATGTTGGTCAGGGTGCACCGTGGACCTAGTCTTTGACTACTCTGGACTGGGTTGCGAAGCCCGGCGTCCAGCTCCGTTGGATGGCCGGGGAGCCATCCGCACCCCCTGCGGCTTAGCGGGGGGCGAGGGCCGACCCGGGGGCTTGCAGGCCCCCGGGTCGGGCGGCGGGTCGGACCGTTTCAGGCTGGATTCGAGGAATCGGAAATGAGCTTGGTCGGCCCGCCGCAAGCATCCCCCCGAGGCCTGGACGAAAGGTTGGGCGCGAGGCCCGGATTGACGAGAAGCCAAGGCCGGGGGATGACTCGCATTGACTGTACTGCAATCCGGAGGAACTCGAATCATGAATGACATGGAACTCGCTGCGACGGACCTCGTCGCTGGCGTGGATGTCAGCAAGGCCCAGCTCGACATGCAGGTCGAGCCGGGCGCTGCCACCCGCAGCTTTCCCAACGATGCCGGCGGCTGGCGCGCGGCGCGGGACTGGCTGCGCGGGCTTGGCGTGCGGCGCGTAGTGCTCGAGCCAACTGGACGCTACCATCGGGCCCTGCAGCGCTGCCTCGACGAGGCCGGCCTGGAGATCGTCCTGGCCGACCCGCTCCAAGCCCGGCAGTTTGCGCGCAGCATGGGTCGGCTCGCCAAGACCGATCGCATCGATGCCGCCATGCTGGCCCTCTTCGGGCGCCTGCCGGGCCGGCGCCGGGCGCTTCCATTGGAACGCAATCTCCAGCAGCTGAAGGACTTGCTGTCGGCCCGAGCCGCCTGTGTCGAGGATCGGACAAACCGTCGCAAACGCATCGCCGAATTCGATCCCGGACCCGCGGCGGCCGCGCTCGGCCGCCTCAACGAGGCTACCGACCGCGAGATCGGTGTGCTCGACCAGGCCATTGCCAAGGCCCTCGAAGCCGACGCAGCCCTGGCTCGCCGCGCCGCGATCCTGCGGTCCGTCGCGGGTATCGGCCCCGTCACCGCGGCTGTGCTTTGCGCCGACTTGCCCGCACTCGGCAGCATCGGCCCCAAGCAGGCCGCGGCCCTGGCCGGCACGGCTCCGTTCGCCAGCGACAGCGGCGCATCCCACGGCGCTCGCCACATCCGCGGCGGGCGACCCCGACCGCGCAAGGTGCTCTACATGGCCGCCATCGCCGCCCGCCGTTGCAACCCCGACATGCGCGCCGTCTACCAGCGGCTGGCCGACCGCGGCAAGCCCCATAAGGTCGCAATAACCGCCGTCATCCGCAAGCTCGTCGTGCTCGCCAACGCCTTGCTTCGCGACGACCGCCTCTGGCAACCGCAGGTCCCAGCCAGGGCCTGAATACTGGCTCGCTCCCGACAGGTCCTCCGCCCAGCGGCCCGAGGCGTAACCGAAGACCGAACATTCGAGCCGTGGAGAACACGCAAGCTAGATTCTTTCTGGCAATCCCCGAAAAATCCCTTGACATCAAACACGAAAGCTCATCTCTGGTTGGAAACAACCCCCTCGTCCAGGCTTCTATTCACCAAGGAACCCCGGCGGGCAATGGCCACTTGTCACTCCCGCCGGCTTGTTGGAGAACAATTCGTATTACAACTCGTATACAACCGAGAACGACCGAGCTATAATCATGCCGGGAGGCGGGTGAGCGCAGAAGCGGGCCATCCAGTTCACAGCGTTCTCGTGCTTCCGCAGTCAGAAAAGGAGAATCCCACCATGAAGGCTAATGCGTTCAGCGTGCCGCTGCTGGCAGTCGCACTCCTCTCGACAGGAGGTCTGGCTCGAGCACAGATCTCTACCGCCACGCTCAATGGAACCGTCACGGACCAACAGAGTGCCGTGATTCCCGGGGCGGAACTCGTCCTCACCAACACCTTGACCGGCGTCGCCGTGAGCACGCAGACCAATGAGGTTGGACTGTACCGCTTTCAGAACGTGCAGGTCGGCGAATACACGCTTGAGGCCCGTTCCGAAGGCTTCACAGGTCAGATCCTGGAGCCATTCACGCTAACCGTCAACCAGACGTCAACCCTCGACTTCGCCCTTCAGGTGGGCGCTGTCACCGAGACGGTCGAGGTGATGGCCACTGCGGTACAGCTTCAGAGCTCCTCTGCCGAGCTCGGCCAGGCAGTGGAGGAGCGCACGGTCAAGGCCTTGCCGCTGAACGGCCGCAACTTCACTCAGATGCTCATGCTGCAGCCCGGGGTGGTCATGGTACGACCTCCCGGAAGCCAGTCGTTGAGCTACACGCGGCAGATCGGCGAGGCGGCGAATCCCGCTGTCAACGGGCAGAACAACCGCGCCAACGTATACATGCTCGACGGCGTCGCCAATTTCGAGACGTTCGGTAACGCCTACGCTGTGCCACCGATCCTCGACGCTATCCAAGAATTCAAGGTCCAGTCGCACAACGACTCTGCGGAGTTCGGCATGGGCTCGGGCGGAATCGTGAACGTCGTGACGAAGTCCGGAACCAACGAGTTCCACGGGGGAGCATTCTGGTTCCTGAAGAACGACGCCCTCAACTCGCGTCGGTTCAATCGGACGACCATCGATCCATTCCGCCAGAACCAATTTGGCGGCACGGTCGGCGGCCCCGTCCTCCGCAACAGGACCTTCTTCTTCGCCGCAGCCCAGCTCTACCGATTCAGCACTCCCGCGTCAGCGTTTTACAACGTTCCGACCAGCAACCAGCTGAGCGGGGACTTCAGCCAGGTCGGCCGTGACATTTTCGATCCGGCCTCGACGCGCGAGGATCCCAGCAATCCCGGCACATTCGTTCGGACGCAGTTCGCGAACAACGTAATCCCCGGCCCGAGGATTGACCAGAGCATCATCGATTACCTGCGGGCCACTGGACTCCCGAGCCCCACGACCACGGAACGCCAGCAGTTCAACGCCGTCGATGGCCGCAGCAGCACGGTCGCGCAGGAGGAATGGCAGATCAAAGCAGACCACCACTTCGGAGACAGCGACAAGGCTTGGTTCCGTTTCAGCAAGCTTGACCAGCAGGGACAGGGGTCCGGCGGAAGGGCCGGGTTGGTCAACTCCAATGACATGAACGCCGTGAACTTCTCGGGGAGCTACGTGCATATCTTCGGGCCCTCGATGACGGGTCAGTTCCAATTCGGTCGATCCGTCAGCGACATTCCCACCATCCGCGAATTCGATGGGCTCGACGCCGCCGGAATTGCCGAGCAGACCGGGTTCCCGGGCGGGATTTTCCAGTACCGAGGCGGACCGGTACTGTCCGGCATCAGCGCCGCCAACTACTTCGGAGGGACTCCGATCATCACCACCAATCGACCTGCGGACAACTATCAGATCAAGGGGGACATGACCTGGGTCAAGGGCAAGCACACCCTGCGGTTCGGCGGGGACTTCATGTTCGCGACGATGTCTCGCACCCAGGCCTCGCACGGAGCCAACTACACGGAATATGCAACTGCGGACCTGCAGAATTCGGCGGCGACGGGCCACTCGATTGCCTCGATGCTCCTCAACTACGTCAACAACTCTACGCGGCGCAACATCATTGAGTCCCTGAGATTCGGGGGCAGCCAAGGCATCTACGTGCAGGATTCGTGGAAGGTGTCCCAGAAGCTCACTGTGAACATCGGCTTGCGCTATGACTACGCTTGGGTGCCGCAGTACGGGACTGTGGAAGACGCCAACATCTTCACCGGCAACGCGAACACCGATACCGGACAGTACGCGGTGCTGGTGGTCCCGGGGTCGTGCGCACAGGTGGGGGGTGCGCCTTGCATCCCGACTCCGGACGGAAGCCTTCCTCAAAACGTCATCGCCGCCCCCGATGGAGGGAATCTGATTCCCGGTCGTGGGTCCATGTTTGGCCCGCGTTTCGGAATCGCCTACCGCCTAGCGGACCGCACGACGATTCGCTTTTCGGGCGGGATCGTCTACGACAACTTTGCAGGCATCTACCAGAGTGCCCGTGGCATCGGCGGCAATTGGCCCGATGTTTCCGTGACCCGTCTCGGCAACCTGGCAAATCCCACGCCGTCCAACCCGGCTCCCCAGGTTCGGGCGCAGGACATACTCCTTGGGCAATCGACCGTACCGGCGCCCACGCCGTTCAACACGCAGTGGTGGTTCGTCGACCCGACCTTTGAGCAGGCATACTCGATGCAGTGGAACTTCGGCATCCAGCACCAGTTGATCCAGAACACCATCGTCGAGGCGAACTACGTCGGCTCGGGTAACCGCGACCTCTCGCTCGGCGGTCGCCGCAACACGGCCGTGACTCCGGGGCCGGGAGACCCGAAGGATCGCATGCGCTTCCCGTACATGCGGCCTACGTTCTTTGAGAAGTCCATCGGTCGCAGCAACTACAACAGCCTGCAAATGTCTCTCAAGAGAAGCTTCACGAGTGGCCTCGCCGCTACGGCAGCCTACACCTGGGCGAAATCGATCGACGTGGGCTGTTCTGGATTCTTTGGCACGGAGGGTTGCTCGATCCAGAACGAGTACGACCTGAACGGACAGCGCAGCGTCTCGGCGAACGACATCCCGCACTACTTCGTGGGGAGCTTGGTCTACGACATACCGTTCGGCCGGGGCCGACGTTGGGGAAGCGACGTCTCCGCTGCCGCCGACAAGATCGTCGGGGGATGGCAGTTCAATGCGCTGGTCAACTTCCGGGGCGGACTGCCGTATCATGTCGTGGTGCCGGGCGATATCGCCAACGTGGGAAACCCCGGGACCTACTTGCGGGCGAATCTGGTGGGAGATCCGAATATCTCGAATCCGACACCGGAGCAGTGGGTCAGCAAGAACGCTTTTGATGCTCCGGCGCCGTTTACGTTCGGCACCCTCGGCCGCAATGCCCTGCGACCGGACAATGTCTACCGCTTCGATCTGTCGCTCTTCAAGGAGGTGAGTGTGACAGAGAGGCTCGCCGTGCAGATTCGCGTGGAGGCGTTCAACGCGTTCAACTCCGCCATGTACGCGGCGCCGGACGCCAACCTCGCCAGCCCACGATTCGGCTTGGTGAACAACACGCAGGTCAATCCCAGGGAGTTCCAGATGGGCTTGAAGATCCTCTTCTAGGCCCGAACATCGAACTCCGGCCGCGCCGGAGGATGTAACATTCAAGGCATGTTGAGGCTCTCGGCTGTCCTGGCGGGAGTGCTGGCGGCGGTCCTGCCGGTAGGGGCCCAGCCGTGCGAGGCCCCGCAGAATCTGGCTCAAGCCCTTGAATCTGGCCGGGAAGGCGCATTTGAGGCCCTCGGGTACTGGTTCGCCCAGCGCGGCCAACCGGAATGCGCCGTGAGCGCGCTGACGGAGGCGGTCAAGCAAACTCCCACTTCACTCCAGTCGCGTTACAACCTTGGTGTAGCGCTTGTCGAGATCCGAGAATTCGACAAAGCCATCGAGCACTTCGAAGCGGCAAGGGCAATGGACCCGAGGCATCCGCAGGTGCTGGCGGCCCTAGGCACCACCTTGCTAGAGGTCGGCCGCAACGTGGATGCCGAGCGGGCCCTGGCGCCGGTGGCCCAAGAGGCGACGGCGGACGCCCTCGCCATGACCAATTATGCGAAGGCACTGCGGCGACTCGGCCGCAGTGCCGAGGCCCGTATCATGTTGGAGCGAGTGCTTGCCAGGGCGCCCGGTGACAAATCCGCGAGATCGATGCTGGCGGAGTTGACCGAACCCGAGATCTCGCCAGCAGCCCTGGCAGCCCGCGCAATGCGCAGGGGGGATTTCCGATCAGCCGAGAAGGCCTACCGGGAATACTTGGCGGGACTTCCCGGCGACGTGCCGACGCTCGTGAATCTTGGCGTGGCCCTCCTCAACCAGGGAAAGACTGTTGAAGCTCGTGACACCTTGACCAATGCCGTCTCCCGGGACCCGAACCATTCCGGAGCTTGGCTCACATTGGGCATTGTCGAGCATCGGTCGGCCCGGCTCGAAGAGGCTGCGACCGCCTTCCGGAAGGCCGTTTCCGCAGACGGGAAGAATCCAGTTGCATGGTTCAACCTCGGCTTGAGCCTGGTATCGCTCAATCGGTTCGCAGAGGCGGAAGCGGCCCTGCACTCGGCAACTGAACTCAAGCCTGACGATCCCATGGTCGTCTCAGCCTACGGAATGGCAATGGCGCGGCAGGGGAGGTACGACGACGCGATCGAAGTATTCCGGCGCGTTACGGATTTAGAGCCTGGATTGGCGAAGGCTCGCCTGGACCTTGCCGTGGTCCTTGCCGATAAGGGACTGCTTCGCGAAGCCCTTCAGGAATGCGACGAGGCGGTGCGCCTTGCGCCGGACTCGGGTGTGGCACACCTCCACCGAGGCCGCGTCCTGTACAGGATGAGACGCTACGAGGAATCGCTCGGGGCTCTCGCCAAGACGGGAGAGTTGGACGGGGAGACAGCCGAATCGCTGCTGCTACGCGGCATGGCACTCAATCGGCTTGAAAGATTCGAAGAGGCCAACGAGGCGCTGAGCCGGTCCATCGAGGAAGCGGAGAGCGACGCGGCCTACGAGGAACTGGGATGGGGCCAGCTTAGGCTCGGTGATGCGAAAGCGGCCGTCCAGTCGCTCAAGCGCGCGCTTTCGATCAATCCGAAAAACTCGGGAGCGACCGTAACCTTGGTCAAGGCTCTGTACCGTTCCGGTTCAGGAGACACGGCCGTGTACAGTTCCCGGCTACGCAGCCTCAAACAGGAGGAGAGCGTTACCGCCCGGGCCAAGACGCTGTCCAACTTCGCTTTGGCCGCCGCCGAGGAAGAGAACTGGGATGTCGCCGTGGAAAGGCTGCGCGAGGCGGTGTCAGTTTGCGCCGAGTGTCCGATTAGTCCGACGCTGCACAAGAATCTCGGACTAGTACTAGCTAGCGCCGGCGAATCGGACAGCGCCTTGCAGGAACTGCGATTGGCCAGTTCCCTTGATGCCACGGATCCGGACATCCAGTTCGCCTTGCAGTTGCTGGAACGGAACCGTCTGGAGTCTTCGGCCGGCCGAAACTAGCCTACTTTCCCGGGTGTAGGTGGGCATAACGCGTATCCGGGCAATACCAGGGCGGGGGCGCTGTGCTCGAAGATCATGTTGCCGATGGCCTCGTGGATGGCACGTCGGTCCGAGACGTTTCGTATCGAACCGTGTTGCGGCAAAGCTTCCGTGTTGCTTGTCAAGGGCATTTCCGGTGGAGATGTTCCGGAGAGGCGATTGAGGCGCGTTTGCCCTGAAGTGGCGCTGCTAGTGGAGGTTCGTGGGTGAGCGTGCTCATGCGGCGGCCTCCAACTCGCGGGCGGGCGGCTCGGACTGCCAGAGGCGATCCTGGCGGAGCAGTGTGGTGAGCAGGCCGACGTGCTTGCGCATGACGGCGACGAGGGCGATCTTGTGCGGCTTGCCCCGGGCGGTGAGTCGTTCGTAGCAGGCCTTGGAGCTGGGATCGTAGCGGATCGCAGTGGTGGCTGCCATGTATAGCAGGCGGCGGGGGTGGGCGCGGCCGCCGCGGATGCGGCGTCCGCCGGAGTGCTGGCCGGAGTCGCGGTCGAAGGGGGCGAGTCCGAGCAGGGAGGCGGCCTGGCGGCGGTCAAGACGGCCGAGCTCAGACATGTTGGCGCAGAGGCAGGCTGTGACGACGGGGCCAAATCCGGGGATGGAGCGGATGATGGCGGCGCGACGGGAGAGCCCGGCGTCGGCGGCGATGCAGGCGAGGATGCGCTGGTCGCAGGCGGCGATCTCGGAACTGCAGGCATCGAGGAAGGCGCCGGAGCCGCTGGCAGCCCCGGGGGCGACCTCGCCGTAGAGTTTGCGGAAGGCGTTGCGCTGGTCGACGAGCTTGCGGCGGACGGCGAGCAAGTCGCTGAGCAGCAGGAGGTTGTGCGGAGTGGGCGGGGTGGAGACAAGGCCGTCGAGGAGCCCGTAGCGGGCGAGCATGGCGGCATCGACGCGGTCGTTCTTGGCCAGTCTTCCGATGGCCTCGGCGAAGCGCCGGGAGCGCAGGGGGTTAACGAGAACGGTCTGCAGACCGCTGTCGGAGAGGCACTGGTGAAGGTTGCGATGGTAGCGCCCGGTGGGTTCGAAGACGGCGCGCGTGACGCCGTGCTTGCACAGCCAGTTGAGCAGGGCGCGACGGCCTTGCTTGGTGTTGTCGGACTGTTTCTCAAGACCGCCGCCGATGATGTGGGCGTCGAGCTTCGACTTGCCGACATCGATGCCGGCGACGACAATGGAGGGTGAGTTAGTCATTCCTGTGTTCCTTTTCTGTCACGGGTTGGTCATCCCTGCTTTCCTATCCTCTTGCGATGCGGGTCTGAACCCTCGCTTCCGTCCAGGTCGCGCAGGAATTGCTGCGACGGGTCGACCAAGCTTTGCCGCGGACCGTGAATCCGAGGTCTAATACGGTCCGACCCGTCGCCCCCGGGGAGGCCTGGCCAGGCCTCCCCGGGGGCCTCCCCGCTCTGCAGCGGGAAGGGATCCGATACCTGCCGCAGTAGTGGCTTCCGCCACCCGCGGCGAGGGAAGAGAGGTTCCCAAGATCTAGCTGGGGCTCCAGTCTCCGGCACTCATCCAACATAAGAGGTGTAATGTCCGGTTTAGGCCATTCTTGAATGTCCGCTTTCGATTGGAAGCGGCGGAGGAATTGTGGCCAGCAAGGACATCGCATTGAGCATCAAGGAAGTAGACCGAGTGGGCATCGTCCTAGCGGTGGTCGAGAGGCGCATGAAGCAGAGCGAGGCCGCCGAGCGGCTGGGACTGAGTGCCCGGCAGGTCAGGCGGCTGGCCGCGCGCTACGAGCGTGACGGGCCGGGCGGGCTGGCATCGAGGCGGCCAGGGCGGAGCCCCGGCAACACGATTGCGGAGGGCACGCGGGCGGTGATCATGGCGCGGGTCCGGGCACGCTACGCGGACTTTCCGCCGACGCTGGCGCGGGAGCAGCTGGTCGAGCAGGACGGCTACCGCCTGAGCAAGGAGACGCTGCGCAAGTGGATGCTGGCGGAGGGCTTGTGGCGGGCCAAGGCGCGGCACGAGCCGCGCGTGCACCAGACGCGCGAACGGCGGGCGCGGGTGGGCGAGCTGGTGCCGATCGACGGCTCGCCGCACGACTGGTTCGAGGGGCGGGCGGCCAAGTGCAGCCTGATCGGGTTCGTCGACGACGCCACGAGCCGGCTGCTGGCGGCGCGGTTCTGGGAGGCAGAGACGACGGAAGCGTACATGCGGACGCTGCGGGCGTACCTGGACCGGCACGGGCGGCCGGTGGCGCTGTACTCGGACCGGCACAGCATCTTCCGGGTGAACCGTCCGGACTACGAAGGGGATCTGACGCAGTTCTCCAGAGCATTGGAAACACTGCAGATCCAGCCGATTCACGCGCACAGCCCGCAAGCGAAGGATCATACTGCATACTGCACCTCGCTCGGACGATCCGCCGGAACTGCGGCTGTCTGACTGCCTGTCGGGACCTTGCCTTTCCGCTGTTGCGGTCTTGGCGGCTCGTCCGGCCATTCGTATAGGCATTCGCCTTTGTCGTTGCAGACATGCGCTGTCAGCCGCTCGCGGCGGGACTTGAGGCCGTATGTCCTCCGGATGAACTGGACCCGCCCCGCGCTGAAAGTCCCGCCCTTGAGCGGGCGGCGGCCGCGCTGGTCGAGGGTCGCGGCGACCTCGGCGTCGGTATGGCGGTCGAGCAGCGCATCGATTTCGGCAATGAGATCGTCCGGGGCGCGATAGCGATCGCAGGAGCGCGGCTCGAGCGGCAGGGCCAGCTGCTGCGTGGCGCCGCCGCGCAAGCGCACGCCCAGGGCGATCTCCTGGCCCCGGCTCATTGTCACGTCCGCGATCAACAGCCGCGCCATCCGCTTGCGCTCGCGGTCCGGCGTGGCGGGATCGTTCCACAGGCGCGGGAAGTCGGTTGCCAGCGCCAGGATCCGTTCGCGCTGGCCCGCATCCAGCTGCCGGCGGTCTTCGGCGCGCTTGCGCTCGTATTCCCGTTGCGCGTCTTCGAGCGCTCGCAAGCAGGCGTTCCATTCCGCCTCCAGGACATCGGCGACAAGCCGGTTGCTCGGGTCCACCTGCCGGTAGCGCAGCCGCGCGATGTCGGCTTCCTCCCGTGCCCGCTGCACTTGCCGGGCGCGCCAGGCGTCGGCCTCCCCGGCACGCTGTTCCAGTTCCGCCTGCACGCGCAGTGCGAGCTCGAGCGTCACCGGCGTCATGCGCTCCACCAGCAAGGCGCCGACGGCCCGGTCAATCCCGGCGCCGGGAATGCTCTGGCAGATCGGCCGGGCCTTGGCAATCCCCTCGCTCTGGCACACGTAGTCGGGAACCAGCCGGCCTCGGCGCGTGTGGTAGCGGACCGTCATGCGGCCGCCGCACAGGCCGCACACCGCGAGGCCCTGCAGCAAGGCCGGCCCCTCCCGCGGCCAATGGCATTGACTTAGTTGCAGAAGCGCATTGACTTAAGAAATTCGGGTTCGGGCTCGATTTTCGACGGTGTCAGGCTATAGCTGGACTTGCGGTTCCGGCTGCCTTGCGGTTCCTCCACTTCGTCGCGGGCTTGCGCGAACGGCGCGGGTAGGAGCGGCCCGGTCGCCGCCGCTGGCGGCTGGCCCCGATCCCGTCCAGGATCCGCTGCAGCACATCGCCCACCGCCTTGGCGCGCTTCAGGAACAGCCCTTCCAGATGGCGCCCGACCGTGTGCAGCGTATGGCGGAAGTTGGCCAGCACCGCCGGCCGACCGTGCCCGTCCGGGCCCTCCCGGAAGGCCTCCTCGCTGTGGTTGGCGAACAGCCGGGACAGCGCTGCCAGCGTGAAGTGGGCGTACAGCTCCTGGCGCACCAGCCGCTCGCTGCGGCCCCGGAACTGCTCCACGACGAGCATGGTTTTGCTGATCTTGTAGTACTCCTCGAGGCTCCAGCGGCCATGCTAGAGCCGGGCGAGGTCCGGCCCCCGGTAGAGGGCGGCGTCGAGCAGGGTGGTCGCGAGCGAGAAGACGGTCTGGCCGACGGTGTACTTGACCAGCCGCACCCGCAGGGGACGCCAGTCGGCCGCGGGCTGCTGGCAGCGGGCCTCAGCGGTCGGTGCGAGGGTCACGACCGCCTCGTGGCGGTCGGATTGGATGAAGGCCTTGAACGCCGTGTTGGCGTTGCCCTGCAGGCGGAACACGGCGTGCAGGCCGCGCTCGGCGTGGGCGTGCAGCAGGGCGAAGGAGTAGTAGCCGCGGTCATAGACGACGACGTCGCCGGGGGCGAGGGCGTCGAGATGCAGCCGGGCGGCACGGCGCTCGTCAGCGTGGGCGTGCAGGCCGAAGTCGATCGGCAGGCGGGTGTGCAGCCGGTACAGGCAGCTGAGCAGGCCTTGCGGGTAGTCAGCCGTCGGGGAGGGTGTGCGGTAGCCGGACGCGACGAGCGGGCGGGGCAGGTTGAGCTTGGAGCCGTCGACGGCGAAGGTGCGGTGGCCCAGCCACAGGCTGTGGGGCGGGTCCGGGGGGCCTGCGGCGAGCACGGCGCGGTGGATGCGCAGGAAGACCTCCTCGCTGACCTTGGCGCGGGCCCGGCAGATCGCGGCCGGCGTGACCGGCCGCTCCGGCAGTGCGAGGTCCAGGGCACGGCACTGCGCCCACAACTCCGCCAGCACCGTGGCGTAGCCCCGGCTGTCCGGCGTGAACACGATGCGGTACACGAACAGGACCACCAGCAGGGTGTTCAGCGTCCGCTGGCGGCGCACCCACTCGCGGTCGTACGCGGACGCCACCCGCGTCAGCGTGCCGATCAGGCCCTGCCACAGTTGCACGAACGAGGCGTCGACGCTGGCGGGCTCGCGCCGCTGGCGGGTGCGCTTGGGCGGGCCGTTGAGCAGGATCGAGCGAAAGTCCTGCCGCAGCGGGCGCACCCAGACCTGCTTGGGCGTCCTGGCCGGCTGCGAGGCGGTCGCGCGCGCCCCTGTGGTGAGCCCCAGGCACTGCCATCCAGCCGCCCGGTAGCAGGTCCCCCGGTGGAGTTGCGGGTCGACATAGGTCTCGCACAGAACCGGTCGCGAACCGTGCGCCCGCTGCCAGTCGTCCGGCAGCTGGCGGGCCGCCAGCCCCAGCGCGTGGCTGGCCAGATGCTGCACCGAGACCCACGGGAACAGAAGATATCTTGCATTCCGCACCACCAGATGCAGGTACTTGCGGTGGGCCTGCCCCTGCCAGCCGATCCACTGGTCGCGGCAGCCGAGTTGGACCGCCGCGAAGTCGAACAGCAGGCAGCCCAGCGAGCGGCCGTCACGGTCGCGCAGGAAGTAGCGCAGGTGCTGGCCGAGCGGCTGGCGGTAGCCGAGCGGGTGGTAGCGTGCGACGAATTCGTTCCACTCCGCGACCGCCTCAGAGCCGCTCGCGAGCTCCAGCCGCAACGGGGTGAGCGCGGCCAGGGGCACCTCGATGGCGGGCCGGGGAGCGGACCGCGGGCCCGGCACGAGCGGCTCTTGCCGGCCCCGTCCGGGGCGCTGCTTGGGCGGCAGGGTCAGGATCGAGAGCCGTTCGAGTTCCTCCAGCAGACGCATCGCCAGCTGGATGCGGTTGCTGCCGGAGGGGGTCTGCCACCGCAGGTGCTCGCAGATGGTTTGGCCCAGTTCGTTGCGGCTGAGTTTGGGGAACGTGCGGACGACCTCCTGGATGTCGGCGATCTGCCGGCGGGTGAGGCGTCGGCCGCAGAAGCTGGTGGACTTGAGATTCTGGATCAACGGGTCCAAAGCGGTCACCCTCCCGATTCAACCTGCCAGAATTGGCCGCTAAAGTCAAGCGCATTCGCAAGAAAATCTTTCCTGAGTCATAAGCTGCTGATCTCAAGGCGATTACGCTCCGAGTCCACCAGGCCTAAGGCTCCACGCACTCGGTAAATGCCATTGCGTCCGCGACGGCGACGGCCCGCAGCCGACCGTGGTCATGGACGCCGGCATCGCCAGCGAGGCCAACCTCGCCTGGCTGCGGCAGCAGGGCTACGACTGGATCTGCGTCAGTCGCGCCGCCAAGCCCGACCCGCCCGCGGGCGCGGCCGCGGCAACCCTCGCGACCAGCGCCGGCCATGCGGTGCAGGCCTGGCAGCTCGCCAGCGAGGACGCCGGGGAAGCGCAGCTGTACGCGGTGAGCGAGGGCAAGCAGATCAGCGGCAAGCAGATCCTCGACAAGCACCGCCAGCGATTCGAGAGCGCTCTGCAGGCGCTCCACGACGGCCTTTCCAAACCGCGCTACCTGAAGGCCTACGACCGGGTTCAGCAGCGCGTCGGGCGCCTCCGCGAGAGGCACTCGAAAGTGTCGCGGCACTAGCGCGTCAAGGTGACCGCGGGCCCGGACGGCAAGGCTTCCGCGGTCACCTTCGAACGCACGCCGGAATACGCTGAGGCCGACGCGGCGGCCGGGGCCTACGTGCTGCGCACGAGCCACACCGACTGGGACCTGGACCGGGTCCTGCGGACCTATTGGCGGCTCACTGAAATCGAGGCCACGTTCCGGTCGCTGAAGTCCGAGCTGGGCCTGCGCCCGATCTGGCATCACAAGGACGAGCGTGTCTCGACGCACCTGTTCATCGCGGTGCTGGCCTACCACGGGGTGCATCTGATCCGCACGCGCCTGCAGGCCCGGGGCATCCGGCTGAGCTGGCAATCGATCCGCGAGCGCCTGAGCACGTGGGTGCGCATCACCACGACCGTGCGTCAGGTGAACGGCGCCCTGATCGTCAACCGCCAGGATGTGCGTCCGTCAGCGGAAGTGGCGGAGATCTCCCGGGCAGCCGGTGTCGAGCCGCGCATTCACCGCGTTCGCAGCCGTGTGCCAGCCTGACAGGATTCGCGAAATGTAGTGCCAATTGGCCATGACTGGATTTCGGAAACGACGTGTTATCAAGCAGTTACAAGATGTCTCCGTTACAGTTTGACGAAGTTGGGTCAAGGGCAATGCGGTTTTCCAGCCAGGCCGCCACCGGATGCTTTCGCAGTTCGGTTTCACCTGCATCGGCATCGATTCGGGCGGTTATGGCCGCATGGAGCTCTTGCTTGGAAGGCTGTGACCCGATGTCGTCGAGCGATTGTGCCAGCGTCTCGTCTACGATCTGGTCCGGTTGGAACGACCGGCCGAAAACCGTGCTCGCTACGCGCGCGACCTCCCACCGCTGTGACTCCGCGCTACCCACTGAAACCATGGTTGCGGAGGTGCCAATGCAGCAGACCGATTGCTGGCATAGGGACTGGATGCGTCGGATGAGCATGGAGACGTCCGCACCCTGCCTCCCACGGTAAGTGTGAAGCTCATCAAAGACGAGGTACCGAAGATTCTCAAAGATGGCATTTCGAATGGGCCGCTCCTGCACCCGGGTGAGCAGGAGCTCGAGCATCATATAGTTGGTGAGGAGGATCTGCGGGGGGGCCTCGCGCATCGCTTGCCGCCGGCCCTCCTTTTCCTGGCCGGTGTACTGGCCGAAGGTGATGGGAAAAGCGAGCCCTGTATTCCTCTCGTAGTTGTCCTTGTAGGTGTTGAATTCGTTTGTCTGCGAGTTGATCAACGCATTCATCGGATAGACGATGACCGCTGTAACTCCCTCAGCGCCCCGATTGGCTAGTAGGTGATTGAAGATTGTGCCGATGTAAGTCAGTGACTTGCCTGAACCGGTCCCCGAAGTCACGACGAAGTCGGTGCCGCCCACGCCCAGTTCAATAGCCTTACGTTGATGACGATACAAGGAGTACCCGTCGAAGATATGCCGGGTGTCAGCCTGCAGCAGTCCTGAGGCGATGACCTCTTCGACCGTGCCAGCCTGTTCGTAGGCGGGATTGAATTGCAGTAGGGGCTGTGGCCAAAGGCGCCCCTCGGAGAGCGAGTCTTCGACCTTCCGCGCGATCTCTGGGTCGGAAATGTTGATGAAGCTCTGAATATACTGCGCGTAGTCATCAACGATCTGCCGGTGGGTTTCGAAGACATTCATCGCTCGACCTGTCTGGATCTGGTGGAGTCGGCCATACGGGCTATGGCCTCGTCAGGCGGCACGCCGTATAGTCGGTGTTTGACGGAGTCGGCCTTGCCTAGCGGGCGCTTCGGCATCTTGCCAGTGGCTTGATCGGTTTCGATCGCCGCCTCCGCCTCATAGTAGCGGTTCGTCGTGTGGCACAAGAACGGAAGCCTCATCACCGGCATGGAATACCCGTTCTACTCGAGCCCGGAATTGGCGCGCAGATCGTCCGCGATCTTCGAGAGGTGCGAGTCGGATTATTCGAAGCCTGTAAGTTGGTCAGCAATCATTCGCCGGTGCACCATTCTTGCCTGCTGAGCCGTTTGGGTAGTACCCGGGAGCCTCGGCCACGCTGCGATGGCTTCACGATGTAGGAGGCGCTGGCCTGGACGTCGAGGTCAACCAGGGCGACCGAGCCGCCTCCAGACAGAACACCTGCCGCGGGTCCAGCCCCCGCAGCAGCGCGCTGTGGTATTCCTCTTCCGACGCCGGTGCCTACTGGTGTCAATGCAGAGCATTCGTAGGCCGGGGCCGCGCTATGGGTATTGTAGAGCTGGCTGCGGCTTCGCAGGCCAGTGGTTGTCATCGCAGGGGAGACAGTTCGCTGGCGTATGGTGGCGATAACCGTTCTGCCACGCGGCCTTCCTCGGAGATGATAAGACTCTGAGGTCTCTTGATCAAACGTCTCGACCTCTTTCGCTCCAGTGCTTCCGGGCCGAAACGCCCAGAGCCGTTTCCACCGCGTTCGCTGCACGGGTGATTGCGTAGAGATCGAGGTCCTCAAATGCTCCCTGGTAGTTAGTCAGAAAACTTTCGCTCCTCGGCTTGAGCCCGTTCCGGCGCGCGACAAGGCAGGCTGTCATCTCCGCCTCTACCTCCCTCAATGCGTGGTTTGTCCGGGAGCGGTCCGGAACGCGTCGCCCGCGGTCGGCACCCAGATGGCCAAGATAAAGATGAGCGAGTTCATGGGCGACGGTGACGAAACGCGTCGGCGCGGCGTGATTGCAGTTATAAGCAAGCTGGTAGCGATTCTTGCCCCGGCGCGAATCCGCCCGCGCAAGCAGCCGGATCCAACCCGCTCGACCATCGCCCGCATCGAGCGGGGCTATGTTGATCAGCTCCTTCTTGACCTCCGACATGAATTCGTCAAAGCGTTGGTCCGTCATGTTTCCGAACGTGGGAAAGGCGAAGGCATCCACGGGCACAGGGCGCCCTTCGGTGTCCTGAATGTCGAATACGAAGTCGACGGGTCCCATAGCGCGCAGGATTAGAAGGGGTCGAGCGCCTTTCTTTGGTACCCGACCAAAACGGGTACACCAATCCCTTGCCGTCGCGGCGTGAGTCAGCCCGGGTTTCTGGATATGGAGCAGCATCGCGTTGAAGGGAGCAAATTCGCGTAACTGAATCGTGAAATTCAAGAGCGATTGAATTGCCTCGCTGTTACCGTACAGCCGGGTCGCGGCTATGAGCTGCTCGATCAGGGCGCGGTCGGGTTCTTCCCCCGACACCGCCATAGGCTTGATCGACTCGTGTTGCGCAGGCACTAGTAGGTCTCCTCCTGTCAGTTGCTTGAATCCCTCGGGCATCCGGAAGGTCCGCCAATAGTACTCAGGGGCCTTCTAATCGGAGCATCAAGAAACGGGCCAAGCTCCTCGCGGAGGATCCCTTGGGCACGGTCGAAACAGGCATAGACCACCGATCCTGCGAGCGCGGGCGAATAAACGTAGACCTACTTTGGTACGGCGAATAGTTCGGTGAGTGTGGTGAGGGCAAAGCGTCCAAGACGAAGGCCAGAAAACCGTCGCGAAGATGGTCCGGTTCGACTACGATGCTAGCGCGTTCCATGGCGGGCAAACATAGGCCAACGAGTGCGCAGCAGCCGAATGCGCCGATAGCTCTTGTCCTGGCAGGCCTTTCCACCGCAAGTCGCACTCCCCATTCTGCAAGGTCGCTTCCGATGGACTCAACCTTCTTACTGCTTGATCTGTGATGACATAGTGCAAACCTCACTTGACCGCCGCCTTGCAATGGTTTAGGACGCGACTGCAACTGTTCACGTGGATACCCCGCATGTCGGGTTTCCTGCTGAATACAACAGCCATGAACTCGGCAAGGGTAGCTCCCCTCGCTTATGGCGAATAGTCAGGGCCTCTCCACGTCTGCGTGAATGGTTGCAAGGCCCGACACCATGGCCGGGTCTTGAACACGAGCCCGGAACTGGGAGGGAAGTATGAATTCATGGCGGTTGATCGCACTCTCCGCAGCGTTCGCCGCGGCAGGGTGGCTTGCTGCCGGAGGGCTGCCTGTCGAGGCGCAGGAGGTACGGCCCGAGACGGAAGAGGGCCCTTGGCGGCTGTTCGGCGGTGACGTCGCTGGCACAGGCGGCGGCAGTTGAGACCTGGGTGGATCGGCGGTACGCGGGAACACCTACCTCTACAACACGCGGACGGGCAAGGTGTACCGCCTCTTCGACGACTGCGGGACCCGTGGCGCGAACGGCTGCCTGCATGCCCTGCCAGCGGCCAGCAGCCATCGATTGGCCACTTACCTTCCAAGCCCGTCATCAGGTCGCGGAAGCGTGCTGCAAGGCAGGTGAGATTCCCAGGTCAACCAGGACGGCCGAGCCGCCGGTGCCTTCGAAGGTGGCGGCCACGTGGACGACGAGGATGGTCTTGTCGGTGCCGCCTTTCTGGGCGATCAGTGTGAGCATGTGCATGGCGTCGGCAACGCTGCGAGCCAATCCGGAATCGGCGCTCCCGGAAAGGGACGTGGGCACTGCCAAGGCCCCACGCAGCCACGCTGCCTGATGTCCACCTTTCCGTAGCCGGTTCCCCCTGCCATTGGTGCTGCTGCCGCAAACTCGACGCCGAATGCAGGCTCTCTCAGGCCAACGCTTCCGATCATCGTTACATCCGGCACATCAGATCTGCTGGAGAGGGCGAGGTCGGCAAGGGGAGATTCTGCTCAAGGCCTCAACCGCCACACGAAAGCTGAGCGCAGCCGCCAAACTCTACGGCTTGGAGGTGGTCGGGAAGTACCCTGCCGAATTCCCAACGCATTGATTGATCGAGGTCGATAGGAGCTACCTGCTCAATGGCCCGTTCACCGGGGCGGCGAAGCCCCTGGGCAGGACCGCTCGCCTCCATGGCCGCGATAGATCAGGATCGAAGCGCGCAACAATACTGGAAGGCGCTAGTGTCTCGTCGCGTATTCAAGTACTCCGCGTTCACGGCAGTAGCGACGTTGACTTGGGCACAGGCTCCCCTGCAACTGTCTCCGCCTCCCGCGTCCATAAGTGGTATCGAGACACGCGCTGCGGTCCCCGACAACCGCCCGCCGCATCGTCGTCTCACAACCAGCTTCCGTGGTCGGGAACTGTCGTATGTCGTGGTCGAGGGAATGGCCGTCCATGGCGGCGACATGGTGCTCGGTAGCATTGAGGACCTATACCTGACCCCGACGCCGGAATCCCGCAAGAACCGAGAACTGGAGGGGCTGACCCGGCGTGATCTCTCTGCGAGGGCGCAGAAATATCATTGGCCTGAGGGCACTATTCCGTATGTCATCGATGACGATGTTTCTGTTGAGCAGAAACAGAACATCAACGGAGCCATTGGCGAGTGGAACGAAGAAACCGTCATCTCCTTAGTAGCTCGCACAGCGGAGCCGAATTACCTGCGGTTCATGAATGTAACGTCGGGAAACTGCCGATCCCGGGTAGGGATGGTGGGCGGAGAGCAATCAATTTCGCTGCCGCCGAGAGGATGTTCAGTTGATGCCGTTGTGCATGAGATTGGCCATGCTGTCGGATTGTGGCACGAGCATCAACGTGTGGACCGCGACGACTACGTGACGTTGCTTTTCGAGAATCTCGACAAGAGGGTGTGGGCGAACTATATTGCCGAGGATCCGGCGTCAGGACCCTACGACTACGCTTCTACGATGCACTACGACCGGCGGTCCGCTTCTTCGAATGGCAGGGTCGTGTTAGAAACCGTTCCTCCCGGGATGACCATTCCCTCAGCGGGACTGTCAGCAGGTGATGTCGACGGCGTGGCCAGACTGTACGGCGAGCCCCCGGAAACAACCTTGATCGCTACCAATCCTCCCGGTCTCGAGATTGTCGTTGACGGCGTCCGCGTAACAACTCCCGTCAGCTTCGACTGGGCGGACGGTACCACCCATATTCTCGAGGTGCCGGTTTCTCAGGAAAAAGAAGGGAGCCGGTATCTTTTTGGAAGATGGAACGATGGTGGAAGCCGGCTACGGAACGTAACCGTTGGGGACGACCTGATTTGGCTGGAAGCGAACTTCATCGTGCAGCACCGAGTTGGGACGCAGGTCGAGCCGTCCGAGACTGGCAGTGTCGCCCTCAGTCCGCACTCCCCGGATGGCTTCTATACAGCTGGGACGTCAATTCAAGCCGAGGCCACGCCGGCCCAAGATACGAACTACCGTTTCCTACGTTGGGGTGGCATCTTGTGGGGCGGGCACGGTCATGCCTCAAATCCAGCGAGGTGGACGGTTGACCGGCCCGGAAAAGAGTTCGAGGCCGAATTCACAACTCATCCGATCTACAGGATCGAGTCGAACGTGGATCCCTTCTTCGTATATATCGATAACTACTATGATGTCGACGATTACTGGACGTACGGGCCAACAGTTCTTAAGACGAACGTCGGCCGCAATGTGATCCGGCTTGGCACGGACGAAGTCCAGCCAGCGCTGGGAGGTGGTCTGGAACGTTACCGGTTCGAGAGCTGGAGCGATGGAGGGGCGCGATCCCATGACGTCACGCTGCCGTCGGAAGGCGGCGTCATCACCGCCCAGATCACGTCGGAACACCCGCTCTCCACCGATATAGCGAATTCCAATTCAGGCACGATTACGGTGGATCCTGCATCAACAGACGGTCACTATCAGGACGGGTCATCTGTTGTTCTGACAGCAGTGCCCAACTCCGGCTGGGAGTTCATTCAATGGCGAGGTGACATTGACAGCCGGGAGCCAAGTACGACGGTTGAGATGAATCGACCGACGCATGTCGAAGCAGTGTTCTCCCAGGCAACGGAGGTTAGGTCCGGGGAGCCTGCGTCCGTGGTCCTACAACCCACAAACTACAACTTCGACATATATGACGGTGCATCTGGGTTCCGCATTGAGCCTTCATCTGATGCCAGTGAAATCCGCGTCAGTTTCGCAGCGTCCACCCCCGCTGTGGAAGTCAACCTATTCGTAAGCGCCGACTCGGATTCCCTTGCCTGGAACTACGGAGAGGATGGGCGGACCCCGATATTCCACGCCGATTTTGAGTCAGTCCTGCCGGGGAGTTCCGAATCGATCGTCATCAATTCAACTTCAGACCCACCGCTCGACCCCGCTGCGGTTTACTACGTCAGTTTCGTGGTGTCCACGAGAGCAACCAGAATCGAGGGTACGCTCAGTGTCGACATCGAGAGCGGAACGTCCGCGCAGCTAATGGCTGCGGCGACTCCACGAGCGTTGACATTCGTATCGCCGCCCGATTCGGACCCGCCGATGCAAGTGATTCGGTTGACGAATCGGGGGACGAGCCCGTTCCAGTACGTATTCAATTCCGACAGAACGTGGCTGTTAGCGTACCCGGCGAACGGGACTTTGGCTGGTGGAGCGACAGCTGAGGCAACAATCAGTGCGCTCAGTGCCGGCAACTGGCCCGACACCCACCGCGGACAGATGACTGTCACGCTCTCGGCATCGGACGGGCAGACCCTCAAGACGCTTGCACCCATACCTGTTGCTTTCGTCATAACGCCAGACAACGACAACACCTCGACTCTCGCAAAGCCACTAGTGGAAAGCGTTCTGAATAGAGCAAGCAAGGCCCCCGGAGCAGCCCCCCAGGCCAACCTCGTCCTCTACGGAACGGGTCTCGCGAGCGGGAACGGGTCCGCAGAAGATTCAGCCCGGAATGGATTGGCTTCTCTGCCCAGTGTGCTGCAAGGAGCGAGCGTGACAGTAACGGACAGTCTCGGTATCGCCCGCTTGGCTGGTTTGTTGCAGGTATGGCCTGCTGGGATCAGCTTCCTGGTGCCCAATGAAGTATCCCTAGGTGCCGCAACCGTGATTGTCAGAGGTGCTGGTGCAGCATCGGATCCTTTTTCGTTTGAGGTTACGGCCGTGGCTCCGGGCCTGTTCTCGGCGAACCTCGACGGGACTGGGCCCGCCTGGGCATTCGCAATCCGTGTGAATTCCAGTGGACGCCAGTCGAGAGCGCCACTCACCGACTTCAACACCAGCGTCGGTAGCCGAGTGTCAATTCCGATCGACTTAGGCCCCGAAGGGGACCGAGTATATCTACAGATGTACGGTACCGGCATCCGGGGCTTCCAGAGCGACCCGAGTTGCACAGTCGGGGGCGAGGATGTCGAAATCTACTCTCTTGATCCTCTCTCCGATTCGCCTGGTCTCGATCAAATCATTCTGGGGCCCTTGCCTCGCAGTTTGGCCGATAGCGGTGAGGTCGAGGCGATTCTAGTAGCCGATGGCCGCCCCTCGAATCCAGTCACCGTTTCCATCCAATAGTATTGTTCCACTTCGCTTGGTCCGGACGGCTCTGAGCGACGTGTCTTGACGCAAGCGGAGCACATATTTCCGCTGATTGTTGACGTGCCTCTTGATGGACTCGAGCACGCTCGGGCGTGCTTCGCAGCGTCGCAGTTGCATGCCTGGTTCAAGAAACGTGACCTACGCCCCCCAGCGTTCTCGCCGATGCGGTGGATCCGCTGCCTGGGCTAGACTCTCTCGTATGGATTGGTGCGGGCGGCTGGTCGCATTGTGTGGAGCACTTCTGCTGCCTGTGGCGAGCGGTCAAGATATCCAGACACCAGATCGCTTCCAGCTATTCAATAACTGCAAGCCGATGGGACTAGAGATTGGTAACGTGTTCGACGACGTGCTGGCCCTGGGAATTGCCGAGGAGAATGTACGGGCGGCAGCTGAGAGTCGCTTGCGGGCGGCGCAGCTATATACAGCAAATGCCCCGGCATCCCTCTTCATTGCCGTGAGCAAATACAAGATTCAACTGAAGTACAGGAAACCTGTTCGTGACCTTGCAAGCAGTGAGATCAGAGCTGTTTGGACGTTCTCGAATGCCGCAGAAGTGCGCGACGGGACTGCCGCGAGCGTAATGTTGGAGATCGCGAAGCAGCTAGACCGGTTCCTGGTCGAGTACTTGCGGGTGAATGAGTCCGTCTGCGGACAAGCGGCTGCACCAGAACGCGCTCCTAGTGTTGGGAGTAGCAAAGATGTCGAACCCGCTATAGTTCATCGTGTTGACGACGGTTCAGTGACGTCTCCACGAGTGATTTGGAAAACCGAACCCAACTACACTGAAAAGGCCCGCCGTGCGAAAATTCAAGGCGTTGTACTTCTTGACTTCGAGGTTTGGGAAGACGGCAGGGCCCACAACATCAAGGTGCTCCGGTCCCTTCACTCCGACTTGGATGAGAAGGCAATCGAAGCCGTCAAGACGTGGACGTTCAAGCCCGGAACGAAGGACGGCCAGCCGGTTCGTGTTGGAGCTCAGATCCAGGTCGCGTTCAGGCTCTTATAGCACTACTCGTTCCAGTCCTCGAAGGCGTCCACGCACATCAAGTCCATATCTTGCTGCTCCCCTTGCCCTACCCCGGATATCTCACCAGAACTGCGCACGGTGCTCATCCTGAGCTGCAACAGTCGCCGATTGGGCGCAAGTGGAGGCTAATCCCGGAGATTTGTCGCCATCCAGGGTATCCGAAGCGATTCCAGCTCGCTGCCAGACCCAAGTCCAGCGAGGAGTGGTCCTCTTGGCAGGCCTGCTGGCCGCCTGGCCCGCAATCCGGGCGCACTTCCGCCTGGCCTCGCCCCTCGGCGCGCCACATCGCTCCAGTCCGGCCGTCTGCGCCGCTCATCCCGGGCAACCTCTTGGCCTCCGATCCATCAGCAGCCTCGCGATGCTCTCGAAGAGTTCCCTGTGCGGGTACGTCGAGGAGAAACGCAGCCATACCTTGCGCGCCGTTTCCCGCACCGCCACGGCCACCTTCAGGACCCTGCTCCGGATCGTGCCGCTTTGGGCCCGCGCCAGCGGACTGCCCGCCAGCCCGTACCGGCGAATGATCAGCATCAAAATGCCGGCGAACACCGAAAAGTACACCCGTAGCTGGTTCGCCCGCAGCGTCGCCGTCGATGTGCGGTCCGCGAACAGGTCCAGCTGTTGCTCCTTGAGCCGGTTCTCCATCTCGCCGCGGGCGCAGTACAGTTCCTCGTACAGCTGCCTGCCCGCCACCGCCTCCCGGCTCAAGCTGGTGACCACGACGAAGCGCGGGTTCGCGCCGCGCTGGCCTGGCAGCCACTCCGCCTTGCCCCCCACTCTCCGCTGCCGGCCCCAGCTCTTCAGCGTGCGGTAGCGGCAGTCCCGGAAACGCCGCGCCGCCTGGCCGGTCCGCGCGCAGGCCTTGGAGCCGCGTGCAGCCCGCAGGGGCTGAGTGGGAATGAAAAATGTGGGGTGATTGGCAGGGGGGCAAGAGCGGTGGGATCTGGAAGTGGCGATGTATGTCGACGTAACTCTTTTATTGACAGCCTCATACATGGTTTCTAGCTACCGCGTCAGAATTCGGTTAGGGATCGGGAAATTGTTGATATAGCGTGAGTTAGACCCACCCAAGTTCTGTATACTCTGCCATTTCCCCAGTACGGGACGGCCGTTAGCCCTTGATTTCGGGCGAAATCCCATCCTCTGGTGCTGATTCCCGGCCTGATTGTGGCTGTGTATAAGTATCTTTCGCATATAAAAGTTATACAATGACATCATGCCCGCGCGCTCCCCCGACCTGCTCGTCCCCCTGCTGGCTTCCGGCTCCCCCGTCACCCTCGATCAGCTCCAAGCCGCTCTCGGCCAAGCCTCCCCACGCACCACTTTCCGCTACCTCCGCCAGGTCCGCCACCTACACAGCTATAACCACAACGGCCGCTTCTACACCGACCGCGACCCTTCCCGCTTCGACCGCTTCGGCCTGCTCTCCATCGGCGACGTCCACTTCTTCGCGGTAGGGATGCGCGTTGCCGCGCACCCCCCGCACAGTTCCGTGCGTGCCCGTTAGGGCACACGGCTCCTACCTCGGGTGTTTAACGGCGAATCTCTGTGCCGGCCATGGGTGTCTGATCCTCGTCTCGGGCCATAGTTTGTCGCACAGTGCCTCCAAGGCGTCCCAGCTGTGGCGGTCTCGTTGCGATCTCCTGCGGAGGGTTCGCAGCCATTGCCGCTTCATCGCTATCGTGAACTGGTCCAGTGACCGGTAGCTGGTCGGGACGGCGTAGTAATTCAGCCATCCGTTCAGCACCTGCCCCAGCCATTTCCCCGTGGCCACCTTGTCGGCGTGCATGCGCTTGCGCAGCTTTCCCCCGACCGCTTGCAGTGTGCGTCGCACGCGCTTCGCGATTGGCTTGCGCCCCAGTCCGAAACCGCCTTTCCGGGTTCGCCTGCAATAGTGCGTGAATCCCAGGAAGTCGAATGTCTCGGGTCGCCCCTGCCCTCGTTTCTTCCGGTTCGCTGCCGCGTACCTTCCGAACTCCAGTAGCCGGGTCTTGTCCGGGTGCAGCTCCAATCCGAATTGCGCGAACCGTGCCCGCAACGCGGCGAGGAAGCGCTCCGCATCGTCGCGGTACTGAAACCCCAGCACGAAATCATCGGCGTACCGCACGATGATCATCTCGCCCCGGGTTTCCGTTGGCCGCCACGTCCTGACCACCCACTGGTCGAGCACGTAGTGCAGGTACACGTTCGCCAGCAGCGGTGAGACCACCGACCCTTGCGGAGTGCCCCTGCCCGTGTCGCTCCATTGGCAGTCTTCCATGACCCCAGCGTTCAGCCACTTCGTTAGCAGCCGCAGCAAGCGCCTGTCTCCGATCCGCACTGCCAGGAAGCTCAACAGCTGTTCCCGGTCGATGCGGTCGAAGTATTTGCTCACGTCGGCATCCAGTATCCAGTTGACCTTGCGCTTGTCGATGGCGTAAGCCAGCGCGTCGAGCGCGTCATGCGCCCCCCGTCCCGGCCTGAACCCATAACTGCATCCAAGGAATACCGCCTCGTAGATCGGCGTCAGGATCGTGCCCACAACGGCCTTCTGGACGATCTTGTCTTCCAGCGTGGCCACTCCTAGCGGTCGCGTGCCCCCGTCCGGCTTCGGAATGTTCACCCGCCGTGACGGAGTTGCCCGGTACGCTCCCGTGTGTACGCGTCGGTGCAGGTCCAGCAGTCGCTCTTCCAGCCCCTCCCCGTACTTTTCCCATGTCATCCCGTCCATTCCGGGGGCCGCTTCCCGCTGCAATCCGCGGTAGGCGTCCGCCAAGCTCTCCGGCGTGACGTGGTGCAGCAGCGCAGTGAGTTTCTCCTGTGGTTTCCTCTCGATGATTTGCCGTATCCGCTCGGCGCCCTGTGACACGCTCCCCCGCCTCTGCGTACGGCCCGTGCTAGCGCCTCCCGGATTCCCCTCGGTCCCGGCCCTTCGCTCCAGCGACTCCGCCAGGGCTCGCGCCCCTTTGTTCGCCGCCTTCTTCGCTACTATGCCCGGGTCAGACTTCTTCACGTCGTGCATCCTCGGCTTCGGCTATCTGCCTTCCCTCAGCGGTCCCGGCGGCGACCCGCCGGGACGTCGTGAAGATCTCCCAGTTCCCGGTGCTGGACGTACGTGCGTGCCTTGAGGCCTTGGACACCGCGGAGCCCGTCCGTCCCTCGCCAATGCGGGTCGGCCGGTGTTGCCTTCGGCTGCGGGAACGGCCTCGGCACTCCAGCTGATGACGTTTTCGGTGCTCATAACTCTGCCCACACGTGCCGCTATCAACGCTTCACCGACCGCCTCACGGCTGCCTGCGCATGACTCGCGGGCCAGTATGAATTGGCTCTTTCCTTTACTGCAAGGGACTTTCACCCTCTGTCCATGCACCAGTTAGACTGGCTGTTCTCCCGCGATGGCTCCCTGACCGCCACCGTCCAGCGCTTGCTCCGCGAATCCGAGGACGGCTTCACCGACCAGGAACTCCGCGACCTCCTGCACGTCTCCGTGTACCCCTTCCTGCTCGCCGCCGTCCGCCAGCAGCGCGCCCGCCGCGAGCGCCTCGGCGGCGTCTACGTCTATTTCTCGGCCGATCCCCCGACCGCCGACCGGCAGCGCCGCGCCCGCCAGACGCGCCTCGACGCCCGCCAGGCCGCCGACCTGGCCGGCACGCTGGACCCGGCCATCATCATCGCGGTGCTGCTGGTGCTGGTCCGCCATCCCGGCTCCCGGCCCGGGCAGGTGGCCCGTCGCCTGCAGGCTCGCTCCCCGCCCGTCCCGCTGGGGCAGGTCCAGGCCGTGTTCGAGCGCTTCGAGCTCAACCGGATCGGCGAAAAAGGGGGGTCTACTGCCTCCTGACGCTGCTGCTGGAACAGGCCCGCGACGCGGGCTGGTCCGGCGACTGGATCGCCCGTGCCACGCTCGTCGGCGGGGCTCCCCCGGGTGTCGATTTCGTCGCCGAGCGGCACCGGTGCTCCCACTGCGGCCGGCCCCTGAGCCCGCAGAAGAGCAAGACCCGCATGCTGGTCACCCTGGCGGCCGGCACGCTGCGGGCGCGCGAGATCCGCAAGCACTGCCGGCACTGCGCCTCCCGGCCGGTCGCGGTCTCGCAGCAACTGGCCGGCCTGGCCCCGTCCGGCCAGCGCTACGGCTGGGACCTGATCGTGTGGGTCGGACTGGCCCGCTATCAGCGCCACCTCCAGCGCGAGGAGATCCGCACGGCCCTGGCCCGCCAGGGCCTCTCCCTTTCGGCCGGTTCCGTCTCCGCGCTGTGCGATCGCTTCCTGGCGGCCCTGGAGGCTCTGCATTGGCAGTGCGCCCCGGCCCTGCGGGCCGCCCTGCCCCACGGCTATCCCCTGCACATCGACGCGACCTGTGACAAGGGCCGCGGCGGCGCGTTCCGCTGTTTGGACGGCTGGACCGGCTGGGTGTTGCACGCGGTGCGCATCGGATCGGAGAACGAACGCGAACTGCGCCCCGCCGTCGAGCGCACCGTGGCCGCCTTCTCCGACCCGGTCGCGATCATGCGCGATCTGGGCCAGGCGGGGGCCAAAGCGGTCGCCGGCTGCCGGCAGCGGGGCGTCCCCGACCTGCTCTGCCAGTACCATTTCCTCGCCGCCGTCGGCCACCGGCTGCTCGATGGCGGCTACGCCCTGCTGCGCAGCCAGATCTCCCGCAGCAAGGTGCGCTCCCGCTTGCGCGCGTTGCTGCGGGCGGCCCGTTCCGACGAGAGCCTCCGCCCGGACCTGCCCGCCCTGCTGCTGTGGGTCCTGGAAGCGGAGGGCCGCAAGCATCTGCCGTATCCCTTCTCGCTGCCTCACCGGGACTTCCAGCGCCGTTGCGGGCAGTTCCCCGCCGAGCGGGACCGTCGGCTGCCGCGGCCCCGCTCGCGCTCCGAGCTCCGCCTGCTGAGGCAGGCCGCCGAGGCCCTGGGCGAGTTCGAGCGGCTGGACCCGCAGGGCCGGGCCAGCTCCCGTCTGGAGCGCGGCTGGACGGTGTTCTGCGAGTTGCGGGACGTGCTGCGCCTGTCCGACCAGGAACTGCGGCTGGACCCGCAGGGCCGGGCCGGGGCGGGCCGCGGCCGGCCCCTTCCGCCCCGCTCCAGCCCGAGGCCGCCGCCGCCCGGCTGCAAGCCATCGCCGCTGACTTCCAGCGCTACCACCAGGACCTGCGCCAGCGGGTCGCCGCCCGGCTGGCCACCGACGGGCTGGGGTCGTTCCAGCCCGAGTCCATCGTGCTCAGCTATCTGGACCGCTACGGCGAGGGCCTGGTCGGCCATCCCGTCGCCCGCGATGCGGCGGGCCGGGCCGTGGCGATCGTCGATCGTACCAATAACGTGATCGAGCAGTCCTTCGCGGTCGCCAAACAAGGCCTGCGCCGCCGGCTGGGCCGCACCCATCTGGGGCGCGACTTGGAGGACCAGCCGGCCCAGGTCGCCCTCGCAGCGAACCTGAAGCATCCGGACTACGTGCAGGTGGTGTGCGGCACGCTGGACCAATTGCCCCGGGCCTTCGCCAAACTGGATCGTCAGGAACCGATCGGACCGCCCCGCTTGCTGCGAACGAACCGGAATGCGGAACTGCGTCGCCGGAACCGGGCGTGGGCGAAGGACGCCCTGCTGCGTCCGCCTCTACCCCCCGCGAGCCACTCTCAAACGCCCCCGGAACTACTGGTTTCTAACTGAATCCTGACGCGGTAGGTTTCTAGGGTGTGACACACAGCCGCGAGATCTAGAAGCCGTCTATGAGGCTCTGAGAGGGCTGTTTTTGGATACCGCGGAGGAAAAACGGCAACCTGGCCGCTCAGTCTCGCCCGCAGCACTGCACTGGCTCCAGCCCGCACTGTCCTTGCCAATCTCCAATCAAATCGAGCTGAGGGGGCTTTCCGCCCGTGATCCGCGGACGGCCTGCAGGGGCCGGGTGGGAACGGAAAGGTGGGGGTGATCGATGGGGGGCAGATGCAGTGGAGGCTGTAGGATGGTTGACAGAAAGCGTGCAGCGAGATCCCCTCAAGTAATGGGTTACTCTTGATGAGGTATGCGCGCACCGAGTCGGCGTCGACCGCGGAAGCGGGAGATCCAACTACCAGTGGGTGTCGATCTTGAGGCTATTGCCGCGCAAGCGAACTATGTTGGTAGTCGTGAGCACAAGGATGTACGCAGTTATGCAGGCTTGCCCGAACTGAGAGCGGACGCTTCATGTTGCCCTCGTGAACTCGCGTCCGATGCTAGTAGAGTCACAGATTGGTTGCGTGTCGCGATCCGCCAAGGTTTCACGGGTGGGCCTTGGGAGGGCCAATCGCCCGCCTTTCCCCGTTACGTCTGGTACAAGCATAACGAAACCGTGTTCGAAGGTCGTCTCGTGAACTGCGAGCAAGGGCAATACAAGGGCTATCCGTTGGAAAAGTCCGAATGGCCCGTCGCGTTCGAGGAACTCGATGCAGAGACTTGAATTTGACTTTAGCTGGGAGGTAGCAGAAGGAATCAAGGGGGCTGAACTGGCCTCCACTTGGGCATCTCTCAGGATTCGTGTCAACGATTCTGTACTGACGAGGGTTGTAGATCATGGGGACAACCGGGTCCGAGAGTGCATTCATGTACCGCTCTATCCCCTTGCAGAGTGGCTAGCCACGAATTGGTGGTTCTTGCTCCATGAATCCGATGGCCGGGCAGGACTTGCCGACCGATCCTTCCTAGAACGACACGCAATTGGTCCTGCGCGGGAGGGGTATCGTTTCCCGAACGTGTATATGGTGCCTTTCGATACAGGGATTCGCGTGACATGGAAGCACGAAAAGCTCCAATGGACCGGTCTCGAGTTCCTAGAACGAGAAGGATGCGAATGGATTGACAGGGAGAAGGTTCTTGAGTCTTGTACAGGCTTTGTCGATGCCGTCGTTGCACGGCTCGCAGCATGTGACATCAGGGAAACACTGCTTCAAGAAGAATGGCAGGCGATTCAGTGTGTGGACCAGGATGAGCGGAGGTTCTGCGAAACTTCTGCTGCCCTGGGTTTGGATCCCTATTCGCTTGACGAGGTGGTTCAGGCGCGCGTGATTGGCCTCGAAGATACCCTCAGCGGTGCAGTTCTTGAAGAAGCGCTACCTGTCCTTCGCGCCGAGAGACTGGAAACGGAACTGGTTGCGATAGCACGTGTATTTAGAGTGGGAAGATCTAGTGGCATTCCCCTGCAGCGATTCACATCCGTGAGGAATAAGGTTGTTCAATCAGTCGAGAGCCAGCCGTATGACCGGCCCTGGACTACTGGTTATTCGCTGGCCAGAAGTGTTCGGAAACAATTGGACTTGGACGACAGTCCGCTCGCCACATGGCGGACACTAAGTCAGGCTCTCGAAGAGCCTCGCATCAAGGATGGTCGCTTGCCTCGATCCAAGGCGTTCAACCGAGCTACACTCCTTGACGGGGTTGTGACTTTCAACCCAGATGGACTTCCAGCTTTTGCTTTCCCCTCTGCCGTAAGTAATCGAGCATGCAGGTTCCGGTTCTGCCGCGGTCTGGCTGAATTACTGTCAGCGCCTCGATCAGATGCTCTTCTGACAACCGCCCATTCGAACCGACAGCAGCAAGGGCGCGCGTTCGCTGCAGAGTTCCTTGCACCGTCGGTCGGCTTGCAAGAGTTTGCGCATCACGGTGTGATGAGTGAGGAAGATGTCGAAGATCTGGCTTCGCGGTTCGGTGTCTCTCCCTGGGTGATCGAGCACCAAGTCGAGAACCATGGCATTGCCCAGATCAGGGGAGGAGTTCCCCGCGAACCGTTACGGATGCCTGGTTAGCTTCCGAATACTCAGCACTGAATCCAACATTGGCCGCATTCGCACTCAACTACGAACTCCCGCGACAGGGGGCGCGACTGGCCCCAGCCCCCCGCACTCCCCCAGCCCAGAAGTGGCATCGCCGACCAGTACGCTCTCAACCTCCCCCACTGATCTTGCCCCACTCTCGCCCACATTTACCCGCCCCTACACCCTCGCGCGTCTATTCCAATTGAAGGATGAAGCCTGAGTCGCGTCTCCCGCAGGATATAGGCGCGCCTTCCGGGCCGGGGTGGCTTCCAGGCTTGGCAGTGAATACGCGGGGAAGCGCTCTCTCCGAGCGGCGGTTCCAAGGCTCGGAGGCCCTCTTCCACAGCGGAGGAAGGGATGATGATGATCTGGTGCTGAGGTACACGGCGCAATGCGTCGATGTTCAAGGCCGGACACCGGACCCGACGGGCTGGACCTACCGCATAGACGTTCCGACGCCATCCGGCCTCATTGCCGGAACGCGGGAGGCCGGGGAGGTCTTTCACGTTCGCTAAGGGGAGATCGCTGCCGATTCGTTGCGCGGGCGCTCACCGCTTACCAGTTCGCGGCGCGACCTGTCGGCGCTGGCCTCGCTCATGGCTGCCATCGACTCGGAGGCCGCGAAACCTACCGGAACCCAGCAGTTCTCAGTTTGGCCTTTTTCTATCTCGCGAGCCGCTGAGGGGCCGGTAGCAAGGGACCAGTTTCTGGGGGCTTGACTTTGCGGACACCGCTTTCAAACATAAAATGTGCCCTCCGTTTCCAATTCCCGGGTGCTCGATTCCCTTCTGGACCGCTTCCAACAAGCCGCCTCCGCCCTGCCCGATCCCCGGACCGGCTCCAACAAGCGCTACGCCGTCTCCGATGCCGCTGTCTGCGCCCTCTCCACGTTCTTCTTCCAGTCCCCCTCCTTCCTCGACTTCCAGCGCCGCATGCACGAGGAGTCCGCCCGCTCCAACTGCCACTCGCTCTTCGGCGTCAGCAAGATTCCGAGTGACAATCAGATTCGGAATCTGCTCGACGGTCTCGACCCCTCCCTGTTCGCCGACCTGTTCCCCCTCTGCCTCGACACCGTCCGCGACCAAGGGGGCCTCGACCCCTTCCTGCGCCTCGACGGCCGCCTCCTCATCGCCCTCGACGGGATCCAGTTCCATGGCTCGGATTCCATCCATTGCGAGCAGTGCTCCACTCGCCATGTCGGCAAGCACAAAACCAAGCAGTTCTTCCACACCATGCTCTCGGCCACTGTCGTCGCCGACGGCCACAACCGCGTCCTCCCGCTCATGCCGCTGTTCGTCCAGCCCCAGCACGACCCCGCCGCCAACCGGCCCGACCTGACCGAAGACCAGCGCAAGCAGGATTGCGAGCGCAACGCTGCCAAGCGCTGGCTGCCCGCCCACATCCCCGCTCTGCGCCCCTACCGGCCGGTCCTGCTCGGCGACGATCTGTACTGCTGCCAGCCCCTCTGCGCACTCGTCGCCGACCTCGGCGCGGATTTCCTCTTCATCTGTAAGCCCAGCAGCCACAAGACGTTATACAAACAGCTCCCCAACCGCCGCATCTGGTCCACCGGCTGGGTCCGCACCCGCAACCACCGCCAGCAGGTCGAGTCCCATCGCTACCAGTGGAGAAACAACGTGCCGCTGCGCGCCGGCGACGACGCCCTGAAGGGCACCTGGATCGACTTCGAGATCGGCCGCAACGGCGAGCGCACCTACCACAATTCGTGCTTCACCAGCCTCAAGGTCACCGCTGACAATGTGGCCGCGATCGCCCGGGCGGGCCGCGCCAGATGGAAAATCGAGAACGAGCAGTTCAACTGCTTGGCGCGGCAGGGCTACAACCTCAAGCACAACTTCGGGCACGGCTGCCAGGGCCTGGCCAATCTGCTCGCCACGCTGAACCTGTTCGCCTTCGCGCTGCATGCGGTCCTGGACTGCGTGTCCGACCTGTGGCGGCAATGTCGGGCGCGCGTCGGCACCCGGCGCAGGTTCTTCGCGACCCTGGGCTTCCTCACGGAGTGGTTCTGCTTCCGCAGTTGGACCGCCCTGTTCGAGACCGTGTTGAGGAAGCGCCCGCCACCGCCCGCTCCCGGGGCGGCCGCGTTCGCCCCCGCATGACGCAACCTGCCCGCCATCCTGCCAGCGACAGGCTCCTCTTCCAGTGGCCCTCAGTGGGGGTGCGTTGCGGCCAGTCCATGACCACGTCATTGCCGCTGCCACACGCCTCGACCCCCCGGATACCGAGTCAACAGCCGTCCGATCACCCCGCAACGGGTTCCAACGGCGCACACAAACGCTCGCAGATTCCACCCCACACGAGTCAGACCCCCCATTCTGAGAATCGCTGACCGGAACCTTGGGCTGACCGGAGGAACGCTCACGGAACCGCAGTCAGTGGAGTTCAACAAGAATGCAGGCAACCTGAGAGGCCATACGCGACTCGCGTTCACTGGCCGCGAGGCTTCGAGCTTGGGCCGCTTCCGCGTCGGCTTCCAGCCGGAACCGGAGGCGCGGCAATGGGCTGCCGACCTGACTTCGAGCGTCTACAGTGCTTGCGGGATTCCGGGCGGGCTGTTCGCTATCGGCGGCGATGGCACGGCCTCCCGCGAGGCGTGGCGGCGGTTCACAGTTTTGACCGTGCATCATATCGGCCAGCTAGTGGCGGCTGAGGCCGAGGCGAAGCTAGAGCTTCCAGTAGCACTGAGCTTCGAGCGGCTGCGAGGCGCTGACGCGCAATCACAGGCCAGAGGCTACGCGGCGCTGGTACAATCCGGCATGTCCGATCCAGACGCGCTCAAGACGATGAATCTCTGATGGCTGGCCGTGGCGGACCCCCTCCCCGCAAGCTTCGCGTCCATGCGTCCGAGGAGGCCAAGCGCGCGGCGATTGAAGCCTACCAGCGGCGCAAGGAACTGGCAGCCGAGGCCGCGAACGATCCAGAGGCCCACAAGCGGCTGATGGCCGAGCTTCGAGGCGGCGCGCGGCGAACCTACCAGCGCGGGAGTCGAACGGTGTACTGATGGAACCTGCAATCGCTGTCAACAAGCTGCTGGCGGACCTAGCGAACCGGGGGGCGGATTCGGGCCTCGCGTCGGCGTTCGATGCCTCGGTATCGCGGGCCGAGCATGATTCGGTCAAAGCGTATTCGCTGGCGATTCGTGGTTCGCGGCCTACGAGTTCGACGGCTCAGGCCAGTCGCGGCGATTGGTGCATCCGGGCAAGACTCGCGTCTACCCCGTGATTCAGCGGGAGCGGCTGCCCTCCGGCCGGCCAGCCGTGGTTTACCGGCCATCGGGGACGCAGACCGAGGTATCGGAGGATGGCTTGTCCGATGCCGTCGCAACGGTCGAGATCAACGTCAAGAGCATGGACCACTGGTACCTCATGCTCGTGACCAATGACGTGCTGGACGCGCTACGGGCCGATCCGCGATTGCTGAACTTGGTTGGGCCGTCCGATGCGTGGGACGAGGATCTGCAAGCCTACGACCGGGCGCTGACCGTCGATTGGGCCGCATAGACCGCGTTACGGCGATTCCGAGGCCCCGAGGGCCCACCTAGCCGAATCCTGCAAGGCCGGGGCGCTTGCGGAACCGCGAATCGCCCGCTCGAATGGCGGGAATAGGACGGCGCTCCGATCCAGTAGGATTCCAGCGTGGGGAACAATAGAGGGGCGGCGCTAAACTCCATTATTTCCAACGAGTTGCGGCACGGTTAGAATCCTTTCCCGGGATAGTGCAGGCCCAGCCAGCGGGCCACGTAGTCGACAACCGAATGAGCGTGTCCCAGCTCGCCATCAGTCCAGCCGGCGGGCTTGAACCGGGCAAGCGCCAGCCGCTCGACGTAGGCGTTGAGGGGCACACCTCGCTGCAGCCCCAGCGAGACGCTCGCCGCGAGCGAGTCAAGGTGGAGTGGCTACGGAATGGTGGACTTGTAGGGGTGCGGTAGCGCTCTTTCTGGCACACCCCGCAGACCGACATTCGCAGTCCGAGATGAGGGGTGTCCGAATACCGCCTGCAGCAGCTCGCCTTGCTCCGCCGCCCTGACTTTTCCGACCTCCGCCGCCATCATGGTGCCGCCTTCTCCGGAGCTACCGCACCTACCGCACCTCTAACTGTCCACCCTCTCGTAGCCACTCCAGATTGGCGATGCGGTCAGTGTTGGTGGAGGCGTGACGGTTCCTGTGACCAGGCGATGGCCGGCGGAGGCGGATCTGGTGACGGGGAGACTTCGTAGGTTGGCTGGCTCGCCCGACGACATTTTCACGACGAGGCGCACAATGGTTGTCGGGAGCGTTCTCTATAGACGGTGCGGACCGAAAGCCTGCTTCTTCGTTGGATATGGCCTGGGAGCGCAGCTTGTGGACAGTCTGAACCAGTTCACGGAATCCAGTCCGGAACTCAGGCCACGCCCGGTCGAGGTGGGTCCGGGAATGTTCGAGTTGCGAAATTCCGATATGCGTCCTGCACTGTTCTCTACCCGTGGCGGGTTCTCGTTCTATCCGACACGCAAGGCAGGGGTCCGGATCGATGGCGGCATGACCAGTTGGAACAACTGGATCCGGCTCGCTACGACGTGCCGGCTCAACTAGTCCCCCCGCTCAGAATGAGCATTCGGTTCCGGCACCACCTTCATTCCCACTCTGCTGGGCAGGGTCCCCACCCTTGGCGCGCCCGAGACCCCCAGGGCCATTTTTTAGTCCGAATCCGAGGCAGAGCACGGTAGTAGTGGGAGGGGCCGCGTCTGCCTGCTAGACGCTGCGACCTGCGAGTGGCAGCGCTTTCCGCTACCAAGACTGGACATTTTGTTGTCAGTCTGTCAGGGTAGGGTCTAGTGGCGTCGCCGACCGGCTTGCGGGATCTGGATTTGCGCTCCGTGCGCGTGCGCCCCACGCGGGGTGCGCAGGAGCACCGGCGCTGGGACCGCTTGGTGGCGACCCACCACTACCTGTCGTTCGAGGGCCTGTTCGGCAAGGCCCTGCGCCATGTCGCGACGCTGGGGGAGAGCTGGATCGCACTGGTGGGCTGGCAGGCCGCCGCGCTCAAGCTGGCGGCCCGGGACCGCTGGATCGGCTGGTCCCCGCAGCAGCAGCGGCGCCGTCTGCATCTGCTCACGCAGAACTCCCGCTTCGTGATTTTGCCCGCTTGGCAGGGCGCTCCCAACCTCGCCTCGCGGGTGCTCGGCCTGAGCCTGCGACGGCTCTCGCACGACATGCTGGCGGTGCATGGGTTCCCGAGCCTGCTGGCGGAGTCGTTCGTGGACCCGCAACGCTTCGCCGGCACCTGCTACCGGGCCGCCAACTGGCGCTCGCTGGGCTTCACCGGCGGCTACGCACGCCTGCCGGGTGCCACGCCGAGTTGGCGCCAGCACGGCCAGCCGAAGGAGATTTTCGTGTACGAATTGCAACCCAACGCGGCCCGCCAGCTGGCCCAGCCCGAGGACGATCCGGCCTGGGCCGGCCCGGCCCGCAGCGAGCCCCCCGACGCGCAGACGCTGCGCAGTCTGTTCGAGTTCCTCGGCGAGGTGCCCGAGTACCGCCATGCCCGGGGCAAGCGCTACGGGTTGCGCACCGTGCTCGCACTGGCGGTGGCCGCGCGCCTGTGCGGCTACCGCGGGGTGACCGCTTTCGCCCAGTTCGCGGCCCTGCTGAGCCAGTCGCAGCGGGTGGCCGTGCAGTGTTTCTACAGCCCCAGCCAAGGCTGCTACACGAGTCCGTCGATCACCACGTTCCACAACATTCTGGCGACGTTGGAGCCGCAGGCACTGGAGGCCGCGCTGCGCGAATGGGCTCTCCAGCAGAGCGGGCAAGTGCAGCCACAGCAAGACGATACGGACTCGGAGAGCGCTGCTAGCGGCGCGCGCAGCGGGGGCCCAGGGGGCGGCGGCCCGGCGGTTCTGCCAGGCATCAGCATGGACGGCAAGGATGTACGCGGCGCCTCCAAGCAAACCGAGCACGGTCGCCGCATGCTGCTCGCGGCCGTGGAGCAGGGCAGCGGCGTGGTGCTGGGACAGCTGGAGATCGACAGCAAGACCAACGAGATTCCGGCCTTGCGGGACCTCGCCAGGGAACTCGAGCTGGCCGGGCGCGTCGTCACCGGCGACGCGCTGCACGCCCAGCAGGAGACGGCGCGTTGCCTGCTCGACGAGTGCGGGGCAGACTACCTGATCACGGCCATCAAGGACAACCAGCCAACCATGCTGCAGGACCTGCAAGCGATGGACTTCAGCGCCTGCCCGCTGGTCGAGACGCTGGACAAGCAGCATGGCCGCATCGAGCGCCGCCGCTACTGGGTCAAGGACATCAGCGCCCCGGAATGGGACGGCTATGCCGCCCTGTACGGCCGCCAGCAGGCCATCCGCGTCGAACGCCAGCGGCACCATGTCAAGACCGGCAAGACCAGTTGCGAAGTGACCTATGCGCTCACCTCGCTGGGCCCCGCGCAGGCCACTGCGGAACAACTCGCGGCGCTGCTGCGCAACCACTGGGAGATCGAGAACCGCCTGCACTATGTGCGCGACTTCACCTACGACGAAGACCGCTGCCGCGTCTATGTGGGCGACTTGCCGCGCAATCTCGCCTGCCTGACCAACACGGCCATCTCGATCATCCGCGGCCTGCCCCAGTTCCGCTACCTGCCGGAGGCCAACCGCCATTTCGCGGCGCGCCCGCAGGCGGCTCTCGACTTGCTGCTCAAGCCGCCCTAGCCCTAGCCATGCGACCGCCCGCCAGCCTGCCGCGCTACGCCTTGCGAGGCGTAACACCACCGCTGTGGCGGCACTGTCCAGCGACCCGTCCCGGGCGCTGCGAACACCGGCCCCGCGCCCTCGCAACAGGCCTTTGGGGCTCCCACGAGATGCTCCGCGCTGGGAAAGGCGCCGGCAACGGCTGCCGGCCTGCTCCCAACAGGCGCTTGCTGCCCCAACGAGATGCTCCCCTAGCCGCGCGAGAAACGATCCGACCCAATCAGACGAATCACGTCACGACTAAAAAATGTACCTGCCGAGACCCCCGTCACGAGTCTGCGGCGGGGCCTGTTAGACTACCTTGAGAGGATTGATGGTGGGCTGGAAAACCCCAGCCGCGCAGGGGTCCGCAATCGCAGCTTGATAGGCCCACAGATTGCGCAACGACTGATGTCGATTCTAGGGCAACTTAACGGTTTGTGTCATCAAAGGGTCAACCACCCAATTCCACTCTTATTCGACGAGTCAAGGGAACGGACTTGTGAAGAAACTCATCTTTCATGGATCGGATTCATGGTGTTGTAGAGCGCGCAGCATCATCGTTCGGAGCCGCGAAGGCGGGTTTGTCACGCAGAACTGCGAGAGCTGCGGCAAGCCAAGGAAGCTGTCGTTGGCCGAACTACCTAGTCTTCTATGCGGGAAATGTGGCACAAGGCTCACCGCCGCCGTCACCTACGAGACGAACTACACCTATTCCTGTACCGACTGCGAGCGCCGATGGGCAGTTGCCGATCTGGTTCCGTGTTGGGACGAGCTGTTCGACTATCACGGATTCGGCCTCGACACCGACCAGTAGGGAGTGGCGAGTCCGGGCGTTCGCCTGCTACCGATGCACATGCCCTGAGTGGACCCCACGACCCCCGGTTCGCCGGAAAGGGAGGGACGTATCAGCCAGTGTGTCCTTACAGAGGGACCAGTCGGCCCTGTCATCGTGCTGCCCATCCGACCGGTCCAAGCCCCCACCCAACGGCCCGGTCGCATAGGATCCGCCCCCCTTCCTTCTCCATCACTGGAGAGGGTGTTCCAAAGGCACTCAAGGGTGGGCCCTCACCAGGGCAGGGCGAGGTCCTCTCCCACCTCGCACACGCGGGGATGAACCCTTCCGTGACCTGTAGGCGCTGGCGGGGCTGGCGTCGCTCCGGACGCTGCGCCTGAGCGGCAACGGGCTGGCCGAGCGCGACGGGCGGGCAAGCGGGCGTTGACCCCGGTCCGGCCGGTCGCGGCAGAGTTCGATGCAGGCGTCACTTGATCGTCGGAAAGGGCCGTTCCTCTCCGCGAACGCGCCGCGGCAGGGGTGTGGGTCTCCCCGCCGCGGCGACCGACGAATAGCCTGTCGGGACGCAGAAATCGGCCATTCTCGAGTTCCTGACAAATCCTCGGGGCTTCCCAAACCAGCTGAAACGCTAAATCGGGCGTTTTCGGTCGGGTCCACGCACCGGGAAAGCTCATAGACGGGTTTCGGAGCCTGCGGCGGTCCTCCGGGGCGCCCGAAACCGTCTGTGAGGATGTCTTCCGAAAAGTGCCCTTTGCGCGGTGGTGGAGGGGTAGTCCCAGTGGGCCAGGTCCGCGGGCGCGGCTCACCGCTCCTCGCAGGTGCACCGTAGGCCATCGTGCTTCCGGACAGTCTTGATCCACAAGCGCGGTTCGGAGACCAAGCGCCTCCGCAGCCACGGCGAGGTTGATAGCGAGCGCGGTCTTCCCCGTGCCGCCCTGCTGCGCGATCAACGTCACTGTATACCTTTCGACCACTCTATGTTTCGAGCAATTAGTCGGTTTCTCGATGATTCGATTCCTATTGGGGCTGCGCGAAAGCCGAGGGTCCTATTCTCCGGCGCCGTTTCTCCCCGGCACTCACTCGTCGGCCACTTCCAACCCGTCCCACGCGGAGAGCGCTTTCTCAAGATCCTCCGGCGGCCACAGCGCCGTTGCCTGGAGAATGGTCTCGATCGCCTCGTTGGGATCCAGGCGGTCAAGCCAGTAAGGGGGCGATCCCAGTACCTGGCCGCTCGGTCCGAGAAGGACGTTCCGCTTGCGGTGGGATTCGCACTTGTGGACCATCAGGCCGACTGGATGGCCGCGAAGACCCGGCCGGCGAGGTTCCGGCGATGTCAACGTCCAGCAGCCTCGATGGACCTCTCGATCCGTTCTCGTGATAGACATAGAGAGTCAGGCGAGTCATGCGTAGTTCCTCTCACCCCAACGAATGGGTAAGTTCAGAGCACGCCTTGCAATACCTGGCCCGTGCGGACAGCGTCCCGCACCGCGGGGAGGGTGAAGCCGTCCTGCTCGAATTCGTCCCGATGGATGTCGAGCGAATTCTTGACCTGGGAACGGGAGACGGTCGCCTCCTGGCCTTGCTGCGCACCGAGCGGCCGAACGCGCAGGGCGTCGGGCTCGACGTTTCTCCAGCCATGCTGCGTGCCGCACGAGAGCGGTTTCGCGACGACGGGAATGTTCAGGTGCTCCGGCACGACCTGGAAGAGCCCCTGCCGGATCTGGGCCGGTTCGACGCGGTCGTGTCGAGTTTCGCCATCCACCACGTCTCCGACATGCGCAAGAAAGCGCTCTATTCTCAGATCCACGCTGCCTTGTGCCCCGGCGGCATCTTCTGCAATCTCGAGCATGTTGCACCCGCATCCGTCGAGCTCCACCGGCGTTTTCTGGAGGCACTTGGAACTGCGGAGGGAGAGGAAGACCCTTCCAATCAGCTCGTTGGTGCGGAAGTCCAGCTGCACTGGCTGCGAGAGATCGGGTTCGAAGATGTGGACTGTCACTGGAAATGGCTGGAGCTGGCGCTTCTGGCCGGGGTGAAGAAGTCATGACCGCTGCATAGAAGCAGTCAATGCAGGGTTCGCGTGTGCCACAGACTTGCGTTGGGGCAGAGTGACGCCGCATTCGTGACCGACCACCCCCAGATGCCCCCAGCACTACAGGTCAGTAACTGAATTCTGACGCGGTAGCTGTCTTGTGGCGGATTATTGTCGAAAGTGACGTTTGTTCTTATCGACATCTGGGCGGCATCAACTGTGCCGCAAAGCGCCGTCAGGCTGCGATGCCGGAGTTATGCGTCCACGTCACTACCAGGTCTGGTCCTGCGTCGACCGGGATTCTTGCCTTGGCGGTCGAGCATAGTGCGCGTTCGATCCAAGATCGGCTCAATCTCTTCAATGATCATGAACATGTCCTTGCTTCTGCCAAGAACTCATGAGCTAGCGGGCCATGAACCACGAGCCTAACTGCTTGCCTGAACTCGTTTGCCGCCTCCTGCAGCTCAATGCTGGGCCCGTGCTGCGCCACCCTGTAAACATTCACTCCCAATTCGTATAACCATGGGATCGAGTCACGGAAGAAGCTTGCGATGACCAGGACCGCGGTGGCTGGCGGTGCCGGGTGTGCTCGCTGCGCTGGCGGTATCGAGAAATGGCGTCCAAGCTCTCGATACTGTGTTAGAGGAGCCCCAGTGAACGAAACAGTGGCTAACATCTTGATTGGTGCCGGCGGTGGTTTCGCTGCAGGGCTAGTCGTGACGGTTGCTGTTCGGATCTGGGATCGCTACTGGGAGCAAAGGGAACGAAGGGACCAGATCGCACAAATCGCGAGCGTGATCGTCAAGTACAGGACCTTAGTCTACGATGTTCCTCCGGACCCGCCCTCTGACGGCCCTGTCTTTGTCACTTACGACCACGAAACACGCTTGGATCACTACCGTGAGCTCTACGAGCACCTAGAGAGAGTCCTTGCGCGGAGGACCTCCAAACTGGCTTTCGATCAGATTGACGAAATAGATGGACTGCTGGTCCGAGGGTTCAGGGAACGGAAGCGGAATCCGGACCCGAAATGGTACGTCGAGAAATTCGATCAGGCCGCCTCAATAGAGTGGCTGAAGTTAGAACCACCGAGAGCCGCCCACGCCATCTTTCGCGAGATCGAGTCGGATCCAGCCTAGCCGACTAGTTCGGCCACGAGCGCATCCCCAGCTGGTCACCGACAAGCTGCGAAGCTACGCGGCCGCCCGTCGCGAGCTCGGCCTGTCGGCTACCCATCGAAGCGGGCAGTACGACAGCAACAGGGCCGCAGTTTCCCACCAGCACACGAGGGCGCGGTAGCGCCAAATGAGGCGATTCAAGTCCGAGGCGCAGGTCCAGCGCTTTCTCTGCGTTCGCAGTCCGATTCAGAATCTGTTCCGAGTGGCACGCCACCGTCTCAAGGCGGTCCACTATCGCCTGCTTCGACAGCAGGCCTTCACCAAGTGGGAAGCGGTGACCTCGATACAGTGATTGCACTGATCCATTGTCGCCAGCCAGCGGGAACCTGACAGTGCCCGGTGGGTGAACGGCAGGGGCTCGAACGCGCCACGCTGCAAGGGGCCCAGTTCGGTCAGCAGCCGGCCTTCGGGCTGTTCGGACTCGCCCGGCAGCTGGACGCGTACTTGGTTGCGCTGCAGTGTGCCCACTTCCCCCAGCAGGCCGCGGAAGTCCCACAGAGTGTCGCCCCGGCGGTCTGCCGGGTCCGGAGCTTGGCTTCGGTGGCGGAATTGCGGCGGGCGGAGACACTATCAAAGCGACCCAGTCTTGGAACCACTTTGGCGGTGCCGGTTCCAGCGCCTGCATGGTGGCAGCTGTGCGCGGGTTTCGTTGGCTTCCTCAGCCGGGACACGCCCGCGTGGCGGAGGGTCGCCGCGCAGGCACCGGGCAAATGCGACGCCCGGCCACGCACCGGGCGCAGCGAGGGGCTCTCAATGGTTCTTGGGCCTGGGCATGCGATAGCCGACCCGGGTTTCGGTGAAGATGTAGACCGGGTCGCTCGCGTCGTCGCCTAGCTTCCGGCGCAGGTGCTTCACGAACGATCGCACCAACCCGGGTTCGCTCCCGTCCGGCAGGCTCCACACCCGGCGCAGCAGGGAATTGTAAGTTACTATCCGCCCGGCGTTGATCGAGAGCTCGCGCAGCACCCCGTACTCGGTGGCGGTCAGGCGCACCGGCCGGCCGGCCAGGCTCACCCGGCGTTCCCCGTAGTGGATGGTCAGGTCTCCCAGCCTGTAGGCCTGCGCCGGCCCAGCCCGCCGCCGCAGGGCCGCCCCGATTCTCGCCAGCAGCTCGGTCGGCGAAAACGGCTTGACGATGTAGTCGTCGGCTCCGGACTGCAAGGCCCGCGCAATCGTCTCGTCCCTGCCGTAGCCGGACACGAAGATCACCGGCACGTCGGCCAACGCTGGGACCTGCGCCATCAGGTCGATCCCGTCCGTCCCGGGCAGCACAAGGTCCAGCAGGACCAGATCCGGCTGGCTTGTCTGCATCAGGCGGGGCAGCTCCTCCGGGTCGCCGGTCAGAATCGCGGAGTAGCCGGCTTCGGCGAGCGCGTCCCGCGCGTACCGCAACGCCAAGGGATCGTCATCCACCACCAGCACGCACTTCCGCCTCTCTGCCAGATCCGCCGGGTCCGCCAACGGCGCGGCCCAGCTGGTCTTGGCCTCGGCCTCCCCGACAGCCGGGAGCGTGAACGTGAACCGGGTTCCCCCGGCCCGGACCCTCGCTCTCGGCCCAGATGCGCCCCCCGTGGGCCTCCACGAGGCCCTTGCTGATGGCCAGGCCCAGGCCCGCCCTCCCGGGCTCCTCTTCCGATTCGGCGCCGCCCGTCCGCGCGACCTTCCGGAACAGGTGCGGAAGCAGTTCGGCCGGCACCCCCGTGCCCTCGTCGGCCACCGAGACCGCGACATGAACGTCCTGCCTCGCCGCCTCGATCCGGATCGGTGACGGCCGCGGCGAGTGCCTGGCAGCGTTGGCGAGCAAATTGCCCAGCACCTGCACGATCCGCCGCCGGTCGGCCAGGACCTGCGGCAGGTCCATCGGCAGGTCGATCTCCAAGGGATTCCGGCCGCCTCCGCTCAGGAATGTGCTTCGCGCCTGGTCCACCAGGCCGGTCACCGTCGCTGGCTCGGGGCTCACCGACAGCGTGCCCGCCGCGATCCGTCCTGCGTCCAGCAGGTCGCCGATCAGCGAGCGCATGTGATCGGCCTGCTCCTTGATGATCCGGAAGAACTGGATCATCTCGGCGGGGTCCAGCCCCGCCTCGGCGTCCAGCACCGTGGTGGCCGAGCCTCTGACCGAGGCCAGCGGGGCTCGCAGTTCGTGGCTCACCATGCCCAGGAACTCGGCCCGCATCCGATCCAGCTCCACCATTGGGGCCATGTCCTGGAGGGTCACCACCACCGACTCCACCTCGCCTCCGTCCGACACGATGGGCGTGGCGTTGACCAGGGTCGTGACGCTGCGGCCGTCCGGTACCCGGATCACGATCTCCTCGGCACGCACGCTCGCGGACTCCCTCGGCACCCCTTCCGCGGGGAACTCGTCCAGCGAGAACTGCCTCCCGTCGGCGCGCTCGATGCTCACCACCTTCAGCAGTTCGTTCAGCGAGCGGCCCGGAATGCGCAGGCGCTCCAGGATCCGCCGCGTCTCCCGGTTGAGTGACAGCGCGGCCCCGCTCCTCGCGTCGAAGACCACCACGCCCACCGGCGAGGTATCGATCAGCGCCTCCAGGTCGGCCCGCGCCCGCCGTTCGTCCCGGTACCTGCCGCCGTTGGCGATTGCCGCCGCCGCCTGCGCGGCGAACATCGCCAGGACCTCCTGGTCCTCCCTCGTGAATGCCCGCCCGGCATCCTTCTCCGCAAGGTAGAAGTTGCCGACATGCGCGCCCTGGTAGCGCATCGGCGTCCCCAGGAAGGTCTTGTAGGTCAGGATGTCGCCGGCAAAGCCCAGCGACTCGAGGTGGGCGGGCACGTTCTCGATCGCGAGCGGTTCCGGGAGATCCCGGAAGTACTCGTGGAGCCTCGCCCTTTCGGGCAGGTCCAGCAGCCCCTGGCGCTCTTCCGGGCTGGAGCCGGATGTCAGGAATTCCTCGACCTCCCCCGCCTCGTTCAGGGTGATCAGGCAGGCGTAGCGCGCGCCGGTCAGCGTGCCGGCCATGTCAACGACCTCGCGCAGGACGGAATCCAGGTCGAGGCTCTGGCTGATGCGAAGGCTGGCTTCGCTCAGCCACGACAGGCGGTTCCGCGGGATCTCGTGCTCCCGTCGCGGCTTGTCGCTCTCGCTCACTGTGGCCTCCTCGGCTCGATTGGAGACGGTTCCGGCTCCCGCTTCGCGCGTTGCCGGCCAGGTGGGCGATTCGGATCCAAGCCCCACCGGAGCGCACTATTCTCATTGAATCTTGTAAAAACCACAAACCCGCCACAAATCGCGGCTGAACCGCCATGGGACTTCCATACGCCGCTGATAGCTTGTCTCCGTGATGGCGTCCGTCACAGCCGAAGCGCGTGCGCGGCGATCCGCAAGCCGCTTGTGTGGACTGCGATTGACACCGGCTCGCGGGACCGCGGCGGGCTTCTCCGCCGCCGGTCCCGGCCGCCGCGTCCGGCTACTCGATCAGCGGCATCTTCGACTCGTCCTCCTGGCCGGCCCGCTGGCCGCCGCCCTGGACAGCGCGAGCATGCCGAGGTCGATGGTGACCTCGCGGCGGCGGATCGTGATGCCGTCCGGCTGGGCCGCGGCGGCGGCACCTGCTGCTGGCAGCGCGGCCAGCAGCGTCACCACTAGGCCCGTCCGCGCCATGGCGCCCGAGTGCCGTCGTTGGGGGTCCTTGACAAGAGTCATCGGTTCAGTCCTATGCGAAACAAACCGAGCATAACACAGCAAATCAGAAAACAAGAATCGATTAATACACGTACAGAGGTTCGGCTATCCCGGCCGTCCGGACCTTCAGAGGGAGTGCCAGCTTGCGACCGACAATTCGCGTGACCACGTGCCAGCGATTCGCCGCCCGTCCCCGGGCCGGCCTGCAGGGCGCAATGCTGCTGGTCGCGGTACTGGCCGCGCTGGTGGCGCTCTACAACGCGGCGGGCGGGCCGAACTGGACGCAGAGCGAGAACTGGCTGAGCGAGGAGCCGCTGCGGAGCTGGGCCGGTGTCACCACGAACGGTCCGGGACGGGTCACGGGGCTGGACCTCGGATCGTCCGGGTTGAGCGGCACGCTCCCAGCCGCGCTGGGGAACCTGCGCGCCCTCGAGGAATTGCGGCTTCAGGGCAACGACGCCCTTACCGGGGAGCTGCCCCACAGTCTGCCGGAGCTGCTCCGGCTCGAAACGCTCAGCCTCGGCTCCACCGATCTTTGCGCGCCCAGGACAGCCTACTTCCAGGCATGGCTGGGGCAGCTCCGCTCCTACGACGTAGAAAATTGCGTGCCCGAGGAGGAGTCGGTGATCGACGTGGCAGTGTTTTACACGCCGAGCGCACGGGACGCTCTGCGTGGCACGGAGGCGACCAAAGCGCAGATCGATCTCCTGATTCGGGAGGCCAACCAGGCGTACGCGGACAGCGGCGTGCACCAGAGTCTCTCGCTCGTCGCCGCGCGGGAAGTGCAGTACGACGAAGTCCGGCTGTCCTCGTTCACGCCTAGCGCGAAACTGCTCCAGTCAATCTTAGCCACGCATGTGAGGCGGTTCATGGACCCCGACGACGGCTACATCGACGAGGTGCACGCCGTGCGCGATGAGGTCGGTGCAGACATTTGCGTGCTGCTGGTCGGCAAGACGCCAACCGGCAGCACAGCCGTCACGACGCTGGCGGAAGCCTCGGAAGCTTTTGCGGTGGTCGGCGCCCTCAGCGGCAGTGGCAGTTTCGTTCACGCGCTCGGTCACCTCCAGGGAGTCGCGCACGACCGCTACCAGGACTGCAAGATCAACGGCTCCTGCCCGGACGAAGCCGGTACGTACGGGTTCGGCTACGTGAACCAGCGGGCCTTCGCCGCGGGCGCGCCGGCGTCGTCGCGGTGGCGCACGGTCATGGCGTTCAACAGGCAATGCGGCGACAACGGGATCGATTGCCCGCGGTTGCTTCGCTTCTCGAATCCGGATCTGGTCTACCCGGACTCAGGGGGAGATCCGATGGGAGCCACCGGAACCCACCGTGCGACTGGGATGACTGGGCCGGCGAACGCGGCTCGCAGGCTCAACACTCGACGCGAAGCGGTGGCCAATTTCAGGCTCGGGCCGAAGAGTTCGACAGTTTCGATCTCTGCGTCCGTCAGCCCGGTGACGGAGGGCACGCCAGCCTCGTTCACGGTGGCCCTGGACAAGGCGCCATCGACGGCCCTGACCGGCTATCTCGTCGGCACCGCGTCCTCGGCTTCGGTGACGGTGCAGGACGATGACGCGGCGACGACAACGTCCACCGCCCCGCCGGCCCAGCTGGGCGCCCCGGACGTGCAGGAAAACGGCCTTGACGCCCTGTTGGTGAGCTGGAGCGGGCCGGACCCTGCCGATCCGCGTATCACCGGCTACGACCTGCAATACCGCAAGAGTGACGCAGCGGCCTGGAGCAACGGCCCGCTGGACCATGCCGGCACCAGCGCGGAGATCGTCGGGCTGGACAGCGACACGAACTACCAAGTGCGTGTGCGCGCTCAAAACGCGGCGTTCGAAGGAGCGTGGTCGGATCCCGGCGAGGGCACGACGGCGCTGTGGGTCGCCGCTCTCACGGTCGGGGGCGGGCCGGCCCCACGGAAGTACTGGGGGTACTACGGGAGGGCCGGTGACGAATTCGGTCGCCTCGCACCCAAGTCATTCACCTATGGCGGGGTCGAGTACGGGACGGTCATCCTCGCCTGGTACCGGGGCCCCTTCAGGACGCACGATAACGGACGCGGCACCCACCTGACGGCGGTGGATCTGGTTACGTCGGGAAGCCGCATGCCGGACGATTGGGTGCTGCGCTTTCACCAGAGCCGGTTCCACGGCAGCGACGGATTGCGAGCCACTCTGAGGGAGACCGAGGAAAAGCTTTTCTGGATCGAGCCCGATATTTCCCTGTCATTGGGGGAGACCTACGAGGTGGCGTTCTCCCGGCTGCCCTCTGCGGAAAAGGATGAGAATTTCGATGCGACGGCGCCTCTGACCGCCGAGTTCGTCGGCCTGCCAGAGACGCACGACGGCACGACGCCGCTCACGTTCCAGCTGCGGTTCAGCGAGGAGACCGAGCTCAGCTACACAGCGTTCCAGAACGGCCTCCTCGAGCTGACCGGAGGGGATGTGTCCACTCACCGGGAGGCCGCCGATGGCCGACGTTTTTTGGAAGCGACTATATAGGGAATCGCCTTTGTGGCATTCCTGTTTCTGTGGATCGGGTTGGTCTACTACGGGGAAGTCTGGGCGTATCGGCTCATCGACGCCTGGAAACACCACCATAACCACCACGCATGCGTCGACGCCTTGCTGACGCTGGAAATTCAGTCAGCGATCCTCTTTCCCAATCCTGATAGCGAAACGAGCAGATCTCGCAGCCGCTTCCTGATCACTCCGCGCACCAGTGGACGACTTCTGCCAACGCGCTTTCCTTCAAAGCCAGACGAAGGTTGGATGCGGCACCCAGAGAGTCATAGCGGGCGACTGCGTAGCGGTAAACGTCTTGCATCTCCGCCTCGCTGAGCCCCTCCTCGCGCTGGCTCTGAGGCCCGATCACCGCGACCTTTCGCGGGGCGATTGCGCCGATCAGGTCGGGTAGGTCGTAGGCCGTGAGGGCGCCAGGCACAAGGGCGGTTGTCGGGATCGTGTAGTAGCGATTCATCACCACGGAAGCGTACGTGGCGAGGGATTTATCCAAAGCCAGCCAGCGAATCTCGGGATTGAACGCGGCAGCGTGGATTGCAGTGGGGCCCATCGAGCCAACTGCGAGCAGGCCAATCCCGTCGGCGCGAATCCGCTCGTCGGACTGCAGCCAGGCGATAACGCGGGTGAGATCTTCCGCTTGAAGCCCCACGACACTGCTCCCGATTAACGCGCCCTCGTAGAAAGCAGCGTTGTGATCGGTCTGTCGGCCGATCCTGGGGGCGGTCTCGCCAACACCGATCACATCGGGCGACAGCACGGCATAGCCTGCGGCGACGAACTCCGTGATGGCGACTCGTGGTTGCTTGCCTTCCGGATGCAGGTAAACCACGGCAGGGTGAGGACCGCCGCCGTCGGGCAACGCTAGCAGCATTGGGATCACGGAGTTGGGCCCGCCGTCCAGAGCGTGTTTCTCAAGCCGGTAGCCGTCCAATTGAAACCCCCCGCGATAGATTCCGTCGTCGCGGGCGGCCGGCGAACGATAGCCGGACAGCTCGCGAGCGTTGGCAAGGATCCGCGAAGCGTGACCTTCGCGACCTCGCGACTGTTCGAGTTGTTCGAGGAGGCGGGAAGTCTCCTGGCGATTGAGCGAGAAGACCGTTTCTCCCTGGAATGCAGTCGCCACTTGTCCGCTCGCGGTGACGCGCAACTCCGCCTCCGACTGCGCCGCATAAGTCCCCTCGGAGGCGCTACCATCGACTCCGAGGTGTTTCATCAGGAAGGCGTAGGAGGCCTCACTAGTCTTGCGAGTGTAGCCGTGGTCGTGATCATCCTCGACCCGGCCGAAGTTCTCCGGCGCGGCCAGGGCCTGGTAGATGCGGCGCATCGCGGCATCGGTCTCGCGCGCGCCCTGGATGGGGAAGAAGTCGTGTGTGGTGGTGAGCAGAAGTGTGGGTTTCGGCGCGCGCGCGAGCAGCCAGTCGGCGTGCTCGATTCCGTATCTCAGCCCGTGGAAGAGGTTTTGCTCGGCATCCGTAATGCCGTAGATTTGCAGCATTCGGCGGTAGCTAGTGACAAAACACGAAGGGACCGCGACCTTGACGCGGTCGTCCACTGCACCGGTATAGACGGTCAAAGTGCCGCCACCGGAATTGCCGGTAACGCCGATCCGGTCCGGGTCGACCTCAGGCCGCGAGGACAGGTAATCGATGCCGCGGATGGCGTCCCAGATGAAGTAGCGGGAGAGCGACACCCCAGCGAGGAAGCACTGGTTGCCCACGTAAGAGTGTATCTTGTAGTGCGGCACATCCTGGCGGCTCACAATCGGTTCGCCGCTCTCGGGATCGAGTTCCTGATGACGCTCGCCCTGGCCGATCGGGTCGTAGGTCAGCACGACGAAACCCTTGTGGACGAGGTTGAGGCAGGCATTCTGGTAGTGCGCGGAGCGGAAACCGCTCTGGCTGTGACCTGGGATGTAGAGTATCCCGGGACGGGGCCCGCCCTCGCGCTCGGGCACGTAGAGCGCCGCGGTGACGTGGAAACCGGGCAACGACTCGAATATTACCTTTTCGATCCGATAGCCTTCGCGCTGGATGACGCCGACCGTGCGAGCGTTGAGGGGCGTCTTCTCAGGCCAGGGACCGAGGAGCTGATCGAGCGTTTCACGGACGTAGGATCGCCGCTGCTCCCAGCCCGCAGCCGTTTGGATCGTCTCGATATTCCGCTCGCGACCGCGGAGCAATTCGAAGGCTCGCTCGTTGAGTCGACGGAATAGCATGTATCCGCCGTCCTGGCGTTCCACCCAGCGGTCGTTGCGGTTGAGCCAATCGCTGAGAACGGCGTAGTCCTGGCCCTGAGCCACAAGCGTCAGCGGAATCAGGCAAAATAGTACCAATTTTACCATGGGGACATCATACAGGCTGAGTGCTTGCGGCACAACCTGAAGTGTCCCGCCTCAGCTGGAAATGGAGAACAGCGTTCCGCCGTTAAGCTAACGGAGAGGACGCGTGAGAAAAGCACGGAAGCACTACACAGCCGAAGAGAAGGTCGCCATTCTGAGGCGCATCTGGTGGACAAGGAGCCGGTTTCGAAGCTCTGCGACGAGCTGGCGCTGCAGCCGACGGTGTTTTATCGCTGGCAGAAGGAGTTCTTTGAGAACGGCGCCGCTGCCTTCCAGACCAAGAACCGCAGCTTTCGCCAGCCGGAGCAGGAGCGCATCGAGCGGCTGGAGAAGAAGATTCAGACCAAGGATGAGGTGCTGTCCGAGTTGATGGCCGAGCACATCGCGTTAAAAAAAGCCTTGGGGAGCTCTGACCAAAACATGGACGCCGCCTGACGTGCGCGACGAGATCGTCGATTTTGTACGGCGCTGGTCCGAGAAGACCGAGATCAGCGCCGGGCGTTTCATCCAGTGGCTCGGCGGCGCGCCCAGCAAGTTCTACTCCTGGCGGCGGCGCCCCGGCTCTCTCAACGGGCACAACGGTTGGGTTCCCCGGGATTTCTGGCTGGAAGAGTGGGGGAAGCGGGCCATGCTCGAGTTCTATCGCGAGCATCCGCTGGAAGGCTACCGGTGGCTGACGTACATGCTGCTCGACACCGACATCGTAGCGGTCAGCTCATCGAGCGTCTGGCGGGTGTTGAGCCGGGCGATCAAGCCTGCGCAGGACCATCCGTGGAACGCGATGGCGCGCGCCGCGGCCAGGATGGCGGAGGTGCGGCAGTCACAGGCGGGACGCTAGATTGCACGCGGCACGGATCCGTCCGGAATCCAGTGGGTGGCGTGAGCGGTTCTAACGAGGGGGCCCGGCTCCGGTCGCTCCGCTCCCTACGTCGGGCCCCCTCGCCACCCGAAAAGCGGACACTTGACCTTTGCCTTGACAGCCAAAAGCTGTTCCAGTGTTTTCCAAACCAGAGATGAGCTTTCGTGTTTGATGTCAAGGGATTTTTCGGGGATTGCCAGAAAGAATCTAGCTTGCGTGTTCTGCACGGCTCGAATGTTCGGTCTTCGGTTACGCCTCGGGCCGCTGGGCGGAGGACCTGTCGGGAGCGAGCCAGTATTCAGGCCCTGGCTGGGACCTCCGGTTGCCAGAGGCGGTCGTCGCGAAGCAAGGCGTTGGCGAGCACGACGAGCTTGCGGATGACGGCGGTTATGGCGACCTTGTGTGGCTTGCCGCGGTCGGCCAGCCGCTGGTAGACGGCGCGCATGTCGGGGTTGCAACGGCGGGCGGCGATGGCGGCCATGTAGAGCACCTTGCGCGGTCGGGGTCGCCCGCCTCGGATGTGGCGAGCGCCGTGGGATGCGCCGCTGTCGCTGGCGAACGGAGCCGTGCCGGCCAGGGCCGCGGCCTGCTTGGGGCCGATGCTGCCGAGTTCGGGCAAGTCGGCGCAAAGCACAGCCGCAGTGACGGGGCCGATACCCGCGACGGACCGCAGGATCGCGGCGCGGCGAGCCAGGGCTTCGTCGGCTTCGAGGGCCTTGGCAATGGCCTGGTCGAGCACACCGATCTCGCGGTCGGTAGCCTCGTTGAGGCGGCCGAGCGCGGCCGCCGCGGGTCCGGGACCGAATTCGGCGATGCGTTTGCGACGGTTTGTCCGATCCTCGACACAGGCGGCTCGGGCCGACAGCAAGTCCTTCAGCTGCTGGAGATTGCGTTCCAATGGAAGCGCCCGGCGCCGGCCCGGCAGGCGCCCGAAGAGAGCCAGCATGGCGGCATCGATGCGATCGGTCTTGGCGAGCCGACCCATGCTGCGCGCAAACTGCCGGGCTTGGAGCGGGTCGGCCAGGACGATCTCCAGGCCGGCCTTGTCCAGCGACAACTATTCTTGCCGGTGGCGACAACTAGAATTGCCGGTTGTGCTCCGTAAGTTGGAGGGCGGCAGAGGGAGCCCGAAGGGCGACCAATGCAGCCCTCGGATAGTAGCAGAGGGAGGGGGTAGCAGGGGGAAGCGCAGCCTCCCCCTCTCTGGGAGAGCAAGGCAGTCGGCAGTGCGAGAGGGGCCAGGGGGCTAGCCCCCTGGCCCGGAATTCGGCGCCGTTGGTCGGCTGCTTTTTTGGCGATCGTGTGACCGCCATAGCGGGGAAAGCGCTCGCGCTGTGGAACCGCCCCGGCTGGAGGCATTGCTGGAAGCGCTGCACGGCTACCTCTTCTCGCTTGCCTCGCCCTGGCGCCGGCGCGCTTGCTCGGCCCGGTAGCTGGCAATATCGAGTTCCAGAATCACCGAGTGGTGCACCACCCGGTCGACCGCCGCCGCCGCGGTCATCTTGTCAGGGAAAATGCTCTGCCATTGCGAGAAGACCAGATTGCTCGTCAGCATCACGCTGCGGCGCTCGTAGCGTTGCGCCAGCAGTTCGAAGAGCACTTCCATCTCGGCACGGTCCTGCCGGACGTAGCCGATGTCGTCGAGCAGCAGGCACTCGAAGCGGTCGAGGCGGTCGAGCTCGCGGCTCAGCCGCAGTTCGCGCTTGGCCCCGGCCAGGCGCTCGGTCAGCGCGCGCGCCGGGGCGAACAGCGTCGAGTGGCCACGCTGCACCAGTTCGGCACCCAGCGCCGCCATCAGATGGGTCTTGCCCGCGCCCGGATTGCCGAAGACACACACATTGACGGCGTCGGCCAGGAAATCCCCCTCGCACAGCACTGGCAGGCGGCCCCTCACGCCTTTGGGAAGACGCAGCAAGTCCAGCGTTTCCAGCGTCTTGCCCCGCGGCAGCCGGGCTTCCTTGGCCAGTCGCGCCACGCGCCGGTCGGCCCGCTCGACCGTCTCGACCGCGGCCAGTTCCGCCAGGTAGCGCAACGGGTCCCAGGCCTGCTTGCGGGCCTGTTCCGCCAGCCGTTCGCAATGCGCCGCGAACGACGGCAGGCGCAACTCCTTCAGGCGTCCTGGCAGCGCTGCCAGCTCCGGCCCCTTCACGACAGCCCCCCGTGTCCGCCAGCAACTCGTCGTAGACGTCCAGGTCTGGTTCCGCGATGCGCACCTCCGGCGCCTCCGGCCGCGGCGGTGCCGCGGCCGCCCGGACGCGCTCGAACGACGGCCGCTCGCCAGCCTCCAGGCAGCCCTGCAGGGCCGCCTCCACACGGGTCTCCAGCGTCGTCGCCGCCAAGTGCAGGATGCGCACGTACTCGAGATCCGCGTGCCCCTGCGAGCGCCCCTCGCAGAGCTTGTCATAGGCCCGCCGGAAGGCCTCTGACGGAAACATCTCCTCGCGGTAGCGGTATTGCGCGAAGGCCCCCGGCTTGCGCAACAGCGCGTGCGCCACGTGCCGGTAGTCCACCCGGCCCGGCTGCTTGCCCAGCGCCCGGTCGTGGCGCGCCACCAGTTTCCCGCCGTAGTGCAATTCGACGCGATCGGTGTACAGCCGCGCCGTCAGCTGCTCTCCGATCAGCCGCGACGGCACCGAGTACGCCTTGCTCGCCACCCGCACCACGCTCCCGCGCGTCACCGTGCGCCGCTCTTCCCGGTACACCGGCAGCCGCCGCGGCGGCAGCGGCCGCAACGCCGCCTGCTCCGCCGCCAGCCGCTCCCCGCGCCGGCTGTTGCGCTGCCCGGCGATCTCGTCCAGCAACCGCGCGTAGCGCTCCACGGAACTGAAATCGCGTGTCCCGCTCAGGCGCAGCCGCTGGTCCACCGCGGTCTTGAAATGCCCGTGCGCCGCTTCCACGTCCCCGTTCTCGTGCGCGTTGCCCGGATAGTTCCGGCTCGCCGCCAGCCCGTAATGCGCCAGGAACTCCTCGTACGCCCGGTTGAACGCCCGCCCGCCGGACTGGCGCAACTCGTGCGTCGCCGCCGACAGATTATCGGTCCGGTGCTCCCGCGGCACCCCGCCCAGCTCCCACAGGCTCTCCTGCAGTCCGCCGACCAGCGCCTCGAACGTTTCCGAGCTCGCGATCGCCACGCTCTCCCAGTTCGAGTACGGCAGCACGAAACGGTATACCAGGTGCTTGTACCGCTCGCCCCGGATCGTCACCCCCAGCGCGCCCATGTCGGTGAAGTCCGACTGGCACTGCGCCCCCGGCTCCCGCTCCTGCTCGAAATAGACTTCCCGGTCCGGACCCTGCCGCACGCGCCAGGCCCGGAATCGCCGCTGCAACGTCCGCAACTGCCCGGACTGCAATTGCCCCGGATGGCGCCGCTGCAGCTCCTCGAACACCACCTTCGCCTGCAGCCCCGGGTCCGCTCGCAGCAGGGCCTCCGCCTCTGGCCACAGCGCTTCCAACGGATCCTCCCGCGTCCGCCAGTGCCGCGCTGGACTGGGGTCGCTCGGAAGCTTCCCGCTATCGCGCCATTTGCGAGCCGTGCGCTCGCTCATGCCCGCTTTCGCCGCCGCCGTTGCCAGCGGCTTGTTCCTTCTTAGTTCCTTCATCAGTAGCCTCACTTGTTGGTTTTTGATCAACGCCTCCACCCTCCCTGGGAAGGGTCGAGTCTAGCCGCCAACTACGAGGCTCACCCGGAATTTCTAATTGTCGCTGGACACGGCCTCGTCGAGACAGCGCTGCAGGGCCCGATGGTAGCGTCCCGTTGGCTCGAGCACTACGCGACGCACGCCAAGCCCGCGCAGCCAGTCGCGCGCCGCGCGCCAGCCGCCGGCATCGTTGGGAAAGCTGCGGGTGGCAGCGCCCGGCTCGACCTGCATGTCGAGCTGGGCCTTGCTGACATCCACACCAGCGACGAGGTCCGTCGCAGCGAGTTCCATGTCATTCATGATTCGAGTTCCTCCGAATTGCAGTACAGTGAATGCGAGTCATCCCCCGGCCTTGGCTTCTCGTCAATCCGGGCCTCGCGCCCAACCTTTCGTCCAGGCCTCGGGGGGATGGTTGCGGCGGGCCGACCAAGCTCATTTTCGATTCCTCGAATCCAGCCTGAAACGGTCCGACCCGCCGCCCGACCCGGGGGTCTGCAGGCCCCCGGGTCGGCCCTCGCCCCCCGCTAAGCCGCAGGGGGTGCGGATGGCTTCGCAACCCAGTCCAGCGTAGTCAAAGACTAGGTCCAGGGCGCACCCTGACCAACATAGAAGCCTGGACGAGGCTCCAGGTGGGGAAGGGAGACTAGGGCATTATAGGGTGTCCGTGGAGAGCGGCTGGGATCGCCACCAAGGGGGGCGAAGGGGCGACCAACGGGAGCCCCAGATTCCGTTGGTGGGTGTGATCATCAGCATCCTAACTGGGGGCTCCGTGCCGGCACTGGGCAGGCCGGGCCGGGCGTGCTGGAGGCGGCCCGCGGGGTGGGCGCCCGGCCGGGCGCCCACCCGTTTCGGTGTGCCGAGCATGTTCGGCAGCTTGAGGGTGAAAGTCCCTTGGACAACCTGATGGAGGTGAAGTCCTAGCGAAGCGCAAGGGCGTCGCTGCGAGGCGGGGTCTGAAGGAAGCGTGGAGCAAAGGCGCGAGCCGATGAACAAGAACCGGATACGAGGCATACAGCGTCGGACGAGTCGGCCGATGACGACGAAGTCCAGTTCCATCAAGGGCGCTGGTTGTAAATCCGGCGGTTGTGCGCTGAAGGCTGTCGAACTTACCTCGGGAGGTCTGCCGTCCGTCCGGGATTCCGGACTGAGGGAGGAGCAATCCGACCTGACCGGACGGCAGAAGTCAGCAGACGGCATAGTAGGCCCGCAAGGGCCGAAGGCCTGAACGAACGGAGAGGCAAGTAGGACGGCGTTTCTCGTGAGCGGAAAGCGGCAGAACATCCAGCTAGTGCTGGCCTTCCCGGTCGATGGAAGGGGTGAAGCCCCGGAAGTGGCCGGGGAAGGGACCGAACCGAGCGCGGCGAGGCGTCGGGACGAAAGCCCGGCTAGAGACGAACAGTGGATGGAGCGAGCCTGCGAGCGGGACAACTGCAAGCGGGCACTGGCACGAGTCCGGGGGAACCGGGGGAGTCCGGGGGTGGACGGGATGACCGTCGACGAGTTGCCCGGGCACCTGCGGGAGCACTGGCTGGCCATCCGGGAGCAGTTGCTGAGCGGGGTCTACCGACCGCAGCCGGTGAGACGGGTGTACATCCCGAAGCCGGGCGGGGGCAGGCGCAAGCTGGGCATACCAACGGTGCTGGATCGATTCGTCCAGCAGTTGGTGGCCCAGGTCCTGCAGGAGCACTGGGACCGGACGTTTTCCGAACACAGCTACGGGTTTCGCCCGGGGCGTTCGGCGCATCAGGCGGTCGAGGCGGTCCAGCAGCAGATGGCTGCGGGCCGGCGATGGGTGGTAGATCTTGACCTGGAGAAATTCTTCGATCGAGTGAACCACGACCGTTTGATGGCCCGGATGGCCCGACGGATCGGTGACAAGCGGATGCTGAAGCTGGTCCGGGCATTCCTGACGGCCGGTGTGATGGCGGACGGGCTGGTGAGCCCGGTGGACGAGGGGACCCCGCAAGGGGGGCCGCTGACTCCCCCAACGCAAAAGGTAACTTCGTGTTCGAGCGCGTCTGCGAGATCAGCAACAAGGCTTGACATTAGACATGTACTATATATATTATATGTCACATGGCGCGCGTCAGCGATGCCGAGAAAGCCCAGCGGCTCAATCTCGCCCGCTCGCTGCTGCAGCAGTGCCCGCATTTGCCGGACGCTGTCGAACGCCTCGCCGGCCAGCTCGCCATCTCGACTCGCCAAGCCTACCGCTACCTGCGCGAAGCCCAGCAACTGAGCGCGCCCGTGCCCGTCTCCGACGGCAAGGACGTCCTTTCCGTGCGGCTTCCGCGTGGCTTGATCCAGCGTTTACGAGCGCGTTCGCTCTCCACCGGAACGGCGGTCAGCGAGCTGGTGGCGCGAGCCTTGCAAGCCTTGCTCGCATCCCGGGAACCCCATGCCTGACGGCGGTCCGCTGGCGGTGCGCCTCGAGTACCGCTTTGACCGCCATCTGCCCGACAAGCTGGCCCGCGCCTACGCCCGGCTCGCCCCGCTCCGGCAGTGGCCGGCCCGACCCACTTCGCAGGAGGACGTGAGAGATGAACAAGACAGCCGCCATCTATGCCCGGGTCTCGTCGGACCGCCAGAAGGAGAGCGGGACGATCGCCAGTCAGACGGCCGCTCTGCGGGAGTGCGCCCGGGAGCGCGCGTACATCGTGCCGCCTGAATGGGTGTTCGAGGACGACGGGTTCAGCGGGGCGCGCCTGGATCGACCGGGGTTGGAGGCGGTACGCGACCTGGCCGCCGAGGGCCGTATCGAGGCCGTGCTGGTCTTGTCGCCGGACCGGCTCAGCCGCAAGTACGCCTACCAGGTGCTGCTACTGGAGGAGTTGGCGCGCTGCGGGGTGGCATGCGAGTTCGTGGAGTCGCCGCCGGCCGAGACGCCGCAGGAGCGCCTGCTGGTCCAGGTCCAGGGCATGATCGCCGAGTACGAGCGGGCGCAGATCGCGGAGCGCTCCCGGCGCGGCAAGCGGCACAAGGCGCGCAACGGGTCGCCGAGCGTGCTCTCGGGAGCCCCCTACGGATACCGCTATGTGAAGCGCAGCGAGGGGCTCGAGGCGCGCTACGAAGTGCTGGCAGGGGAAGCCGCTGTGGTGCGCCAAGTGTTTGACAGCTATACGCGGGAGCAATGCAGCATGGGGGCGATCGCGCGCAGTCTGACGGAGCAAGGGATTCCGACACGCACCGGCAAGGAGCGCTGGGATCGCTCGATGATCTGGGGCATGCTGCGCAATCCGGCCTACTACGGGCGGGCCTGCTACGGCAAGACCGGGACGGGCTCGCGGCAGAGGGTCACGCGGCCCTTACGGAAGCCGGGGAAGTTCCCGGGTCGGCAGGTGGGCGGCCTCGAGCGTCCGCGCGAGGAGTGGATCGAGATTCCCGTGCCGGCCTTGGTGAGCGAGGAGCAGTTCGAGCAAGCCCAGGAGCAACTCGAGGTGAACAAGCGGCATGCCACGCGGCGGACGAAGGAACCGACTCTGCTCCAAGGCATGCTGGTGTGTCGGCGGTGCGGCTACGCCTACTATCGAACGTCGACACGGACGACGAAGCGGAAGCTGTACTACTACCGCTGTCTGGGTTCGGACGGATGGCGCTACGAGGAGGGCGTGCGTTGCCCGAGTCGGCCGGTGCGCCAGGACCGGCTGGACGCGATGGTTTGGCGGGAGCTGGTCCGGCTGCTGGAAGAGCCGGCATTGATCGAGGCCGAGCTGGAGCGGCGGCTGGAGGCTGGGCTCGAGACGGATCCACAACGGCGCCGGCAGGCGGGTCTGCGCAGCGAGCGGGAGCGCTTGGAACGAGCCGGCGCGAGACTGGTGACTGCGTACCAGGAGGAATTGATCACGCTGGACGAGTTGCGCAGCCGGATGCCGGCCATTCACAGTCGGAAGCGAGTCCTGGAGGCCGAATTGGAGGCGATCGAGAGCGCGGCCCAGGAACGCGAGCGCTTTCTGCGGATCGCGGAGACCCTGGAGAGTTTCCGGGACCGGTTGAGAGCCAGTGCCGAGACACTCGAACTCATCGAGCGGCAGAAGGTGTTACGCTCGCTTGTCAAGGAAGTGCTTGTAGGGGACGGAGAGATCACGATCCGCCATTCCATACCAATGACAGAAGGGAGCGGTTGCTCGCACGGCAAACCGGCTTCGAATTCGTCAAGGCAGAGCCCTGAACCCCAAGGTTACCTTTTGCGTTGGAGGAGTCCTCTCACCCCTGCTGTCGAACATCGTGCTCGACGAACTGGACCGGGAGTTGGAGCGACGCGGGCTGCGGTTCGCACGGTACGCGGACGACTGCAACATTTATGTGGGCAGTCGCCGGGCCGGGGAACGCGTGATGGAAAGCGTGACGCGTTTCATCACCGGTGTTGAATTTCAGATAGATCCGTGCGGTTTTTTTCGGATTATTTCGTGCGGTAGCGGGGAGATTTTTCAAGTAGATTCGCTACTGCAGAAAGGAGTTCAGGGGAGTGTGGGTGGCGGGGAGTGAGTTGGCGGGGAGTGAGTTGGCGGCGGAGGGTTTCTAGTAGCAGAGAGAGGCGGCGTGTTGAGGTAGGGTCGAGGGGTTGCGATCTGGCAGTCGATGAGGGTTCCGAGGAGCGACTAGCGTGGTGCGGAACGGCGCAGCAGATCGTTCCAGTCCTTGGCTCCGACAGGCCGGAGGCGGCTGCAGTTGGGAGTGTGGCGGCGGAGGGCGGCGGCGGCTCGGTCGCCGGCGGGGTCGGCATCGTAGGCACAGAGAGTGCGGGGTGCGGGGAAGGCTTGCAGCCAGCGGGGGAGAGCGGAGGCGAGGCCGGCGGTGGAGGCGACGAGGGTGTCGGGCGAGAGGGTGGGGGCCAGCAGCAGGAGAGCGGAGAGGGCGTCGACCGCACTCTCGACGAGCAGGACCGCGTCGAGATCGTGGGCGGGGGCGGGCAGCCAGAAGCCGCCCTGGGCCTTGCGGGAGCCGGGGGCCATGCCCTTGAAGGTGCGGCCGTCGGGAGCGGGGCGGCGGGGTCGACCAGCAGGACGATCTTGTGCCCGACCAGTTCGGCGCCGACCTCGTAGAGGCGGCCCTGGAAGCTGACGGTGCGGTCCTTGGCAACGCGGCGGCGGTGCTGGAAGCGGAAGATCGTGTCGAGCTCGTCGTCCGGCGGGGCCGGGCGGACGCGGCCCGCGGCCAGCGCCCATTGGTCCAGCGGCGTGCGGTGCTCGTCGAGGCTGGCGGTCGCGGTCTCGTCGAGGGTCGGCAGGAACTGCGCTCTACAGGTGCGGAAAAATCTCTCGATTTTGCCCTTGGAAAGGACTGTCGACTGCACCCGGTGCGGACAGTGCGAGTCGAACCGTTCGCGTGACGCACCCGTTTCATCCCCTGCGCGGTCGCGAGTTCCGCTTCGTCCACGGCAAGCATTGCTGGGGGCAGGACCGGGTGTTCTGCCACGGGGAAGACGGGAGGATCCGCTCGTTTCCCACGGCCTGGACGGACTTCGCGGATGCAGACGCGTTCGTAACGGTTTCGGCGGGCCGGTCCGCGTTCCGGGTGGCGGACCTGCTCGAGCTGGTGGATTTCCTGGACCGGGCGCAGGCGGGCACGGGGGAAGGGGTGTAAAGTGAATTACGCCGCATCTGTAAGAACATTACCGCCCATGATGATGGCAGCCCTAGGCGGGATCGGTGGCTCGTGGCGGGCTTTGCGAACCACAATCTGGCATGGAATCAAGGAAGTACCGAGGATTCGCGCTTGGACTCCGCTTGACATCGCAGCTGATGTGAGCTTAAATATACTTACACTCCGATTCAGAGGAATCGCCCCTCATGCCGCACAAGCCCCGCCACACCAAGACCGCCGCCCTGCGACGGCACAGCGCCCTCAACCCGCACCCCGAGAAGGTGCGCGACGAGCTTTTCCGCTCGCATGCGTTCTTCGATCCCTGCGATATCGTCCAAGTCAAGTACGAGATGCTGCGATGTGTTCGCAAGGACGGCGCGTCCGTCAGCGAGAGCGCCGCGCGGTTCGGGCTGACCCGGCCAACCTGGTACCAGGCGCAGCGCGCCTACGACGCCGGCGGGCTGCCGGCGCTGGTGCCCGCCAAGCCGGGTCCGAGACGGGCCCGCAAGCTTGGCGAGGAGGTGGTCGCGGCGTTGCGCGCGGCCAAGACCGGGCAGCCGGACCTGCGTTCCCGGGACCTCGTGGAACTGGTTCGCGACCGCTTCGGGCTGTCGGTTCATCGGCGCAGCGTCGAACGCGCCCTGGCGCGCGAAAAAAAATGACCGCGCGCCCGGCGTCCGATCCGGCTGGCGCGCGGGAGCCTCGCTGCACGGACGGCTACGAGCGGCTGCGCCTCCAGGCGGTCCGACCCGGCGCCGGTCCGGACCGCTGCGGACTCGCGATCCTGGTGCGGCAAGGGGTCGCGGCCTGGCTGCGCAGCTGTGCCGAGCTGCCCCCCGCTCCGGCCGCGCCGCGTCCCGGGACCGCTCCGGCCGCCCAGGAGACGGAAATGATCGACATCCTGCTGGCGATCGCCAGACAGCACATCCAGGAGGGAACGGCATGCACGTATCCGATCGCAAGGTGACCGCGGAGCACCTGCGCCGGGGAGCCTATCTCTACGTGCGCCAGTCGACCGTGCGCCAGGTTTTCGAGAACACCGAAAGCACGGCCCGGCAGTACGCCTTGCGCGAGCGCGCGGTCGCGCTCGGCTGGCCGACCGAATGCGTCGTCGTGATCGACCGCGACCTCGGCCGGTCCGGCGCCACCGCCGACCGCGAGGGATTCCAGCACCTGGTCACCGAGGTCAGCCTGGGGCGGGCCGGGATCGTGCTCGGACTGGAAGTGTCGCGGCTGGCGCGCAATTCGTCCGACTGGCACCGGCTGCTGGAGATCTGCGCCTTGACCGACACCCTGATTCTCGACGAGGACGGCGTCTACAATCCGGCCGGCTTCAACGACCGGCTGCTGCTCGGCCTGTTATGTACGGCCGTACATAACAGCCCTTATGTAGGGCACGTTGTTATGTCTGGCAGCATGCGGAAACTGCTGTCAGGAAGCCTTCTTTCCCTAGACTGCCTGACATAATATTCTTGGTTGGGATTGTCTGACATGGTTTCATCTTCATGCCTTCAGGAGATGAAACATGTTCGAGGATCTATACAAGGACCCTGCAACGATCGCGAAATATCAACTTGCGCCCCTGTTGGGGGATCGGGAGCGATATTTGCGCTCCGTGGTTGCCTCAGGAGCGGTCGGGGAGATCGCACGCCGCGTCGCGCGCGCCCAGCTTGTTCTCATGGAGCTGCTGCACCTGCCTGATGCGGACATTCCGATCCGTTTGGCGACTGTGGAGAGGGCTGTTCAGAAGTGGTGCCGGAACGTTCCCGAGGTTTCCGCGGCGAATTTTCGACGCCATGCCTTTCGCTGGCTGCGTTTCCTTGGCTGGCTGGATGAACCTCTTCGCGACGCTCATCCGCACGCCCGACAGGTGGAGGCTTTCGCGACCTGGATGCGGGACGATCGGGGGCTGTCTGAAGCGACCGTCAGCAACTTTTATGTTGGACAGAGAGAGACCGGGGAGCGGCAGGGTGTTCAGAGACGGGCGGCAGCGAGGGCCTAGCGGAAGGAGCGAAGCGACCGAAGCTAGGCCCTCGCTGCCGCGGACGCCATCGCTCAAGGGCCTTGGTCCGTCCCTGCGGGCCGGCGGCCCGCAGGGTGCATCATGCCGCCACTGGCCTATCCCGACCGACCGGTTCCCAAGGGGTTCGATCGGGACGAAGTCGAGAAGCTGCTCGCCACGAGCGAAGGTTCGACTCCGGCAGACTGTCGCGACCGTGCGGTGCTGATGATCCTTGCAACCTGCGGGCTCAGGGCTGGCGAGGTTGGCGCTCTGCGCGTCGAGGACATCGACTGGGAGCGGGACTTGCTGCGCGTTTTCCGTCCCAAGACGGGCCGCACCGACACTTTCCCGCTGACCCCCTCCATCGGCAACGCGTTGATGGACTATCTGCTCAAGGTGCGCCCGGATGCGGGACGGGAGCGGGCTTTGTTCCTGACGCTGCAGGCCCCGTTCCGACCCCTGCAGAGCTGCGCGATCGGGATGATCGTCCGCAGCCGCGCGAACCGCCTTGGCATTACCGGCAAGCGCCTGGGCGCCCATGCACTTCGTCATGCGGCAGCACAGCGGCTGGTCGACGAGGGCTGCGGACTGAAGACCGTTGGCGATTTCCTGGGCCATTCCAGCCCGAGCGCAACAGCCGCATACGCAACCATCGATCTCGCCTCGCTTCGCCCGGTCGCCGACATCGGCCTGACGGAGCTACTCAATGACACTGCGTGAATCCGTCGACCGCTACGTTGCGTGGCAGCGCCAGCACGGCGCGAAGTTCCGCTCAAGCGCGCAAGCCCTCGATACGTTTTGCCGTCAGACCGGAGAGGACAGGAGCTGTGACACGGTGGGTGAGGATGAAGTCCGCCGCTTTCTTGCCGGCAAGGGGACGCTCACGAGAACCCGTTCCGTCAAATATGGAACACTGGCCGGATTCTACAGCTTCGCACTGAGCCGGAGCCATGTGAGCCGCATTCCCATGCCGTTGCGCGAGGCGGAGCCGCGGCCACCGGAAGTAGCGCCGTCCTTCATCTTCACCCGCGAGGAATTGCGTTGTCTTTTCAAGGCGGCAGGCGGCGGGCGCAGGCGTTGCCCGAAGCTCGATGCCGAGACCTTCCGGACCTTCTTGCTCCTCCTCTACGGTGCCGGGCTGCGCTCTGGGGAAGCGCGGCGACTGACTGTGGCGGACGTGGACCTGGACTCCGCGGTGCTCGCGGTGAGTAGAGTCGGGGAGCGACGCGCGCACCTTAGCAAAGAGGCAGTAGCCGTTTGGGAGTAGTCCTACGGCTTTCGCCATGTGTAGGTGCCTCACTGGCCCTCTCGCCTAGCCACGTTTCCGCGCCCCGCTCGTCAAACCGGACGTGCGGCTTTCCCGCATCCGGCTTTCAGTGCAGATCATGCCTTCGCCCACGGAAGGCTCTTGGTCGTCTGCGTCAGGCGCACGAGGCCGTACTCACCGTACAGCCGGGCGTCCGGGAACAGCACGTATTGCCCGGACTTCACCTTGTGTTTCCGACAGAGCCACTGGCGCAGCCGCCGGACCGCGTGGCGGTCAATCGCGTTGTACGCCGGACTCACCTGGCCCAGATGGAAGTAGTTCGCCCATCCGGTTAGGCACCGGTTCAGGCGTTCTACCATTTCCTCCCGGGTCAGTTGCCCGCTCCGCGGCGATGTCCGCTCGCTGATCTTGCGGCAGATGCTCTGGACGCTGGCCTTGCTTGGGCGGGTGCCGATATACGGTCCTTTCCCGCTGGGCCTGTAGTTGCGTCCTATGCGGTATCCGAGGAACTCGAACGGCTCCTCCGGGCACCGCAGGCATCGGGTCTTCCGTTCGTTGACCGGCAGTTTCAGCTTCCGCATCAGCCGCTGGACTTCCTCGAGCATTGCTGCTGCCGGAGCCCTGCCGAGCACGCAGAAGTCATCCGCATAGTTCACGATCTCCGCTCGGAAGCGCTCGGCGTGTCCCCGCACCTTCCAGCCCAGGATGAAGCGCCGCATGTAGAGGTTGCTGAGCAGAGGCGAGATCGGAGCCCCTTGCGGGGTCCCTTTCCGTGCCTGCCTCGCCCGGTTCGTGCGGTGTTTGCCGCCCTTGCCGTCATCCTCCTCCACGGCCATCTCCAGCCACGCCTTGACTAACCCCAGCAAGCGCCCGTCGCTCACGCGTCGGGCCACGCTCCGGAGCAGTTCGGCGTGCGGGATCTCTCCGAAGTAATTCGACAGATCGCCGTCAACCACTTCATTGCATCCCTTCCTCAGCAGGCTGTGGACGCGGCTCACCGCGTCGTTCGCGCTGCGTCCCGGCCGGTAGGCGTGCTGCTCCGGTTGCAGGTCCGCTTCGATGATCGGTGCCAGCACCAGCAGGGCTGCCGTCTGCGCTACCCGGTCCCGGATGCAAGGTATGCCCAAGGGCCGGAACTTGCCGGGCTGCTTCTTCGGGATCAGCACCTGTCGCACCGGTTGCGGTGCGTAGGTGCCGTCCTGCAGCTCCCTTGCCAGTTCCCCGAGCCACGCTTCCGCCCCTCGCTCCTCGATGTCGACGAAGCTCTCCCGGTCCACTCCAGCACTTCCGCCGTTCCGGCGGACCTGCGCCAAAGCCTCCCGCAGGATATCCTCCCGCCACATCTTGTCGCTCAGCGCATGGAACCGTCGCCCCGGTTCTTCCTTCGCTTTCGCATGTAGCACGGTCTGGAGTTTCCGAACCCTAGCTGGCCCTGTTAGACGTTCGTCAGTGGCCATGCCTTGCCTCCTTTCCGTACCTCTCTGCACTCAAGGCCCCTTCCCTCCACGGGCATTACCCCGCCTCTGCGGTAGTACGGGCCTATCCGCCACCCTGCCCGGCCCGGCCTGCCCCTCGCGGGGCTCCGGTTGATGCGTGCTGCATCACCGGCAGGGCTTCCCGTGTTGCTGCTTCCTTCCTCTTCCATGCGTGCCAGCGCCATTACCCCGGCGGGCGCGGGTCGGTGCCTGTGACGCTCTCTTCCCAACCCGCCGTCGGCCTTCCCCCTAATCACGAAAGGGTCGGCTCCCGCGTTAAATGTTTCGAGGCCTGCTCGGCGTTCACTCGCGTTCTAGCCCGCATGCTCGCTGAGCCGCCCAAGGCGGCCCTTTGACACCAGAGTGCTTCAGCCCATTTCGTTACCTCCATGAACCGCCCTGGCTGCTACCAGCCGGAGCATCAGTTGCTGGACGGGATTCGCACCCGCTGAATGGAAGCGCCTTTCCACGGCGCACACGATTCGAAATTCTACAAGAGCCGGCTCGTGCCGGTGGGCGCTGACCTTGCCGGTGTGCTTCGCCGTTACGCCGCCACCCGGGCACAGCGCCCCTTCCGCGAGGGAACGGCATCCGCCTTCCTCGCCTGCCGCGACGGGTCGCCGCTGAAGAAGGCCATCGTACGTCACGCCTTTCAGGCGACGCTGCGGGCAGCCGGGATCAGCAACAGCAAGCCCGGCTGCCGGGCGCCTTGCCTGCATTCGATGAGGCATTATCTCTTGTACTGTTTTATCTCGAGTTACTGTTGGAGATCACGCCAAGTGGCGGCATTCCCATGGAGTTTTCGCCGCTTGTGTTCATTACACCCGACATAATCAGTTGGCCTTCAGAGACTGCCCAGAAAGGCGAGAAGAGCGTCAGGCGGCTGGTATCGTCCCGAATCGGCTGTTCGCGGCGATGTCTTGGCAAGTGCCTGCTCTTTCATTGCGAGCGTTGCCTCGACATAGATCTGAGTGGTCTCGACGCGCTCATGTCCAAGCCAGAGAGCGATGACCGACCGGTCCACGCCGGCCTGCAGGAGGTCCATCGCGGCGGTGTGACGCAGGATATGGACGGTAACCCGTTTGTCTGCCAGTGACGGGCACTGCTTCGAGGCCGTCTCCCGATGCTTGTTCAATATGTACTGCACGCCGTCCACGCTGAGCCGATTGCCCCTGGCGCTGGGAAAGAGCACGCGGTCCGAGCCGTGTGGGGGTTCCTGCAACCACCTCTTCAGCACATTCCTGGTCGGCTTGGCCAAGGGCGTACAGCGCTCCTTGCGCCCTTTTCCCACGACGCGCAGGTGTTGGCCATTGCCATCGACAAAGTCGTCGCGCTTCAGTCCTGTCATTTCGGACAGCCGAAATCCCGTTTGCACGGCGGTGAGAATGAAGGCGTGATCGCGCCGTCCCGACCAGGTGTCGGTATCCGGTGCCGCGAGCAGGGCATCAACCTCGTCCGGTGTGAGGAAATCGACCTGCTTGCGCGTGTATTGCTTGCCTGGGATGGCGAGCACCCTCTGGATTTGTTCCGCATGGCTGGGCAGTTCGAAGGCCGCGTACCGAAAGAAGGAATGAACCGCCGCAAGCCGCGTGTTGCGGCTGCGAACGCTTATTCCGCGCTTTGTTTCCAGCTCCTCGAGGAAAGCCACGACCAGCGGCGCATCGACCTGCTCGAATTGCAGGTCCGACGGTTGTCGTTCGAGACGCAGCTGTGCGAAGAGCAGGAGTTGGCGGAAGGTATCCCGATAGGATTTGATGGTGTGCGGGCTCGCCTGGCGCTGATTCATCAGACGCTGAACGAAGAATCGCTCCAGCAGGGGCGAAAGGCTGGTCGTCTGGGTCATGACTGGTCCTCCCAGCGGCTTTCGAGGCGGCGCATGGCCTCGCGCATCAATTCGGGCGAGGCTTCGAGATACCATTGCGTATCGGCGACCTTCACATGACCAAGCCAGGTGGAGAGGATTGGCAGGAGACGATCCGGGTCCTGATCGTGCCGATACCAGTTCACCAGGGCCTTCGTTGCGAAACTGTGCCTCATGTCATGAAGGCGTGGCCCGTGACTGTCGGTTTTGCCGCGCAGGCCAATCAGGCGTGACAGTTTGTGGAACGTGCGGGTGATATTCGCATGGTCGAGCCGCTTGCCCCGGCTTGAAACAAACAGGAAAGGCGTCACCGGACGCCCCTGCCAGTGACGCTCGCGCCGGGCGATATAGTCGACAAGGACCTCGCAGGTCGAACCGTGCAACGGAACAAGACGGTCGCGACCGAATTTGGCACCGCGTATGGTCAGCACCGCGGCGTCGATATCGACATCCCGGAGTTCGAGATTGCACGCCTCACCCACTCGGATGCCTGCAACGATCAACAGGCCGAACAGGCAATGGTAGAGCCAGGGATTCAATGCACATCGTTCGTAGGCGTACGGCATGTCGAGCGCAGCCTGCAGCAGCTTCCGGATCTCCTTGTCGGTATACAGATGGGGTTTTGCCCGCTTCGGTTGAAAGGGCAGCAATCCGGGTGACGGGATCTCGGTTCGTGCATCGGCGGCCTTGCGATGGCGTGTGAACACGCGCACGTAGCTCAATCGCTGCGCCCGATGCGACGGTTGGGCATGCACGGGCTGCTGCGCCCAGGCAAGGGCCAGTTCCACGGTGATGAATGGCGCCTGCTTCTGTTCCATGAACGTGGCGAAGGCGAGCAACGCCCGGCGCGTGCTGTTCAGTTTGAACCCCAGGTTGCGCCGCATATCGATGTACTCATGGATGGCTTCGCGAAGCGTGTTCATTGGACACCTCCCGGCCAGGGAAGGGCCAGTGCGCGGAGAGCCTCCAAATCAACCTTGGTGTAGATCTTGGTGGTGTCGGGATCGGAGTGCCCCAGAACGTCGCCGATCTCGGCGAGCGAGGCCCCGTTGTGCAGCATGTCGGCCGCGAGACCGTGGCGGAACTGATGTGCGCCGTTTGTCGGAGCGACCACGCCGGCACATTGGATGGCGCGGCAGACCACGCAGGAAATTCCGCTCGACCCCCGGAATCTGCCGATCGGGGCCCTGACACGCAGGAATACGTGCCGACTTTGACACGGCGGCCGGCCGTGACGCAGGTAATCGGCGATCGCCTCACCAACCTCCTGGGACAGGGGCAAAGTGGTGCGCTTTCCGCCTTTCGTCCGCGGTCGCAGCGTTCCGTTGACCCAGTTAATGTCATCGAGTTCGAGGAACTGGATCTCGCACGCACGCAATCCCAGCCGTGCAAGCAGCATCAGGATGGCATAGTCGCGACGGCCCATGGCGGAACTGCGATCAATACTGGCCAACAGCTCGGTAACCTGATCGGCCGAAATCCCTCTCGGTATCTGTGGCATGCACCAGTTGGCGACCACTGGAACGGCGGCGATCAACTCCGGACTGGTCTCGCCGAGATAACAGGCATATCGGAGAAAGGACCGTAGCGCGGTGGCCATGACCTTCGCACGCTTCGGGTGCAAATCCGGCACCTTGCGTTGAACAAACCGGACGACATCGTCGGCAGACAGGGACGAGAGTGTTACAGGCCCCGAGGCGAACCGGTGCTGCAGAAGGCTCTGGACAAACGGCAGGTATTTCGTGATCGTCGCCCGTGCCAGGCCACGCATCTGTCGCAAGTAGTGTGCATAGGCCTGCACGCAACGCTCGGCATCGGTCATTGGACCTGCGGGCGCCTCTTCGAACGAAAGCACGCCCTCTTGCTGCAGAAAATCTGTCAATTGCCGGAGTGTGGTGCTGTCGCCTTGGCGGGGTCGCAGCCTTCGCGCTCGATGCTGCAGGTATTGGGCAGGGTGATCCGAGTTGATGTCAGCGAGCTCGATTGCTCCCTGCTTGAGCCATTGGCTGAAACAGGCTGCCAGCAGGATCTTGTAACCAGCCGTTATCCGAGCGTAGCCCTGTGCGCTCACCCAATCCGCGAACGCATCGAGCCAGCCCGCCAAGGGACCGTCGCGCCATTGTGGGCGGACAAGTTGGTTGCCGGTGACATTGCTCATTTTGAACTCCTATCCTCATTGAAGGGAAACAATTGGAGTTCAGATTATGTCGTGTAATCATCGAAATCTTACATGAAATATATGGCACGACCGAATTTCCACGAGATAAAACAGTACAAGAGATAATGGCGCTTATCTCGTGCAAGAGATAAGCGGCACTCCTTCGCCACCCACCGCCTGACCTTGTGGCATCGCGAGGGAGCCGACGTTCAAACGCTCCTGCCGGCGCTTTCGACCTATCTCGGTCACGGCAGTGTGGCGGCGACGCAGGTCTATATATCGATGACCCCGGAATTGCTCGACGAGGCCAGCCGCCGGTTCGAGCGCTACAGCGAACAAAACCGAAGCCCGGATGCCGGGCAGCAACAGAAAGGGAGTCCAAACCATGCCTGAACGCAGCTCTGTGCTCGGCTCGTGGATCAAGCGTTTCCTCATCGAGTATCTTCCGACCGAGCGCAATCTGGCCGTCAATACACGGAAGAGTTATCGCGACTGCCTGACGCTGCTGTTGCCCTTTGTGGCCAGCCGCTGCGGCAAGCCAGTGGAACGCCTCAAGGTCGAAGATCTGTCCGCCGAACGCGTGACAGCCTTTCTCGGCCATTTGGAAACACAGCGGGGCTGCTCCGTGCAGACCCGGAACCAGCGCCTTTCGACAATCCGGTCCTTCGCCCGCTATGTCTCGGTGCGCGACGCCGCACTTGTCGAATGGGCGGGCAGCATCCGCGCCATTCCACTCAAGAAAACGGTGCGACCCCGGATCGCCTGGCTTTCGACGGAAGACATGGAAGCCATGATCGCGGGGTCGGACAGGCGATCCGTAACCGGGCGTGTGGAGTATGCCCTCTTGCTTTTTCTCTACAACTCGGGAGCGAGAGCCACCGAGGCGGCGGAACTGCAGGTAGAGGATCTGCATCTCCCGGAACGCACGGGCGAAAGCGCACGCGCAACGATCCATGGCAAGGGAGGAAAGATTCGCATCACGCCGATTTGGACGAGAACCGCGAAGGCGCTCGCCGCTCTCGCCGGGGACCGCCCGCCCGGCTGCCGGAGCGTCTTTTGGAGCCGACATCGCAAACCCTATACCCGGCATGGCCTCATCGAGCTGGTGGAGCGTGCCGCAGCCCGTGTGCCGACACTCGAAGGGCAAAAGATCACGCCGCATGTACTGCGGCACAGCTGCGCCTGCCACTTGCTTCGCTCCGGCGTCGATATCAATACCATTCGGGCCTGGCTCGGCCACGTGTCGCTCGAAACCACCAACATTTACGCCGAAGTCGACCTTAAGGCGAAGGAAGAGGCGATGAAATCCACCAGTCCTGACGATGCCGGGGCTGAACCGCGATGGAAGAGGAAAGGTGGCCTGCTTGAGCAGCTGAAGGCAATATGAAGGGCAAATATTATGTCAGGTAAATTTGGAACAAAATGCTTTCTGACAGCAGTTTCCGCATGCTGCCAGACATAACAACGTGCCCTATTTTTGGCCAGCGGCGCGGCAGGAGGGTGCGGGAATGAGAGAAGAATGTGCTGGCCGCGCCGGTGGCTAAAGAACGTATTGAACTGAGCCGCTGGCTGATGGCTTGGCTATGGGCATTGGATGACGGTGGCAGCCAGCAAGGAGTGTCTGCGGGGAGTTGAACGGCGATTCGAGGGGTGTGGCGGCTCGGATGAGCAAGGCGAAGGGGCGGTTGGAACGGGGTCTGGAGCCTGGGATTGATCGGGCTCGTGGCCGTGAGGTGGGCTGGCGGAGGTAGGCAGGCGCAGGTTCGCCGGGACGCCCTTGAGGGCGGTTGCGCTGGCGCAGGGGCTGCCGGCGACGGACGTCACGAAGTGTCCTCCAGTGCTGGCGGGGCGTCGCCGGGCTGGAATCGATCCGCAACGAACATCTGGCCGGATCGGCAGGCCGGGCAGTCGCGCAGAGAGCGGCCGGTGAGATGCTCGAAGCGGTCACGGTAGTCCTCCGCGGCAACGGCGGGTTCAGCCTCGGAGGCGCCGAGGAGCTGGCGGCACAGGGCCAGCCGCTCGCGCCGGCAGCGGGCAGCCAGGAAACCGAAGTAGCGCACGCGGCGGAATTGCGGCGGCAGGACATGAAGCAGGAAGCGCCGGATGAACTCGGCGGCGTCCAGGGTCATCGTCTTGCGCTTGCCGTGGTGGCGGTAGTCGCGCCAGTGGAAGCGGACCTGGCCGTTGTCGACGGCCAGGAGGCGGTGATTCGAGATGGCGACGCGGTGGGTGTAGCGGCCCAGGTAGTCGAGGACCTTGGCGGGGCCGGCGAAGGGCGGCTTGGAGTAGACCGCCCACTCGGTCTTGCGCAGGGGTCGCAGGTAGCGTTCGAACGCGGCCGGATCGGCGAGCGGGGCGAGGGAGCCGGACAGGCGCAGGCCGCCCTGGCGGAAGGCGCGATCGAGTTGGTCGAGGAAGAGCGTGCGGAAGCGGCGCGAGAGGACACGCACGGGCAGGAAGAAGCCGGGGCGGCAGGCGATCCAGCGGTCGCCTGCCGGAGCGATGCCGCCGCCGGGGACGACGCAGTGCAGGTGGGGGTGGAACTGGAGCTGCTGCCCCCACGTGTGCAGGACGGCGAGGAAGCCGGTCTCGGCGCCGAGGTGCCTGGGGTCGGCGGCGATCTCGCGCAGGGTGCGGGAAGCGGCCCGGAAGAGGATGTCGAACAGGGCGCGCTTGTTTTGCAGGGCGATGGCGGCGATCTCCTGGGGGAGCGTGAAGACCAGGTGGAAGTACTCGCACGGGAGCAGCTCGTCACGGCGCTTCTCGAGCCACGCTTCGCGGGCGGACCACTGGCACTTGGGGCAGTGGCGGTTGCGGCACGAGCGGTAGCAGAGGCGGCGGTGCCCGCAGCGGTCGCACTGCTCGATCTGGCCGCCGAGGGCGGCCGTGCGGCAGAGCTGGATGGCGGACAGGACGCGTCGCTGCAAGGCGGTCAGGGGGACGGCGAGGCTGGCCTGGAAGGCCTCGCCGTGGCGGCGGAAGATGTCCGCGACTTCGAGCGGCGGGCGGCTCACCGGGCTGGCCGGGAGTCGCCGCCGACGGGTTGCGGGCGGGGGAGCAGGTCGAGCGGGCTCGGCGCGGAGCAGACCTTGGAGCAGGCGATCTGCAGGTAGCGGGCGGTAGTGGCGAGGCTGCGGTGGCCGAGCAGCATCTGGATGGTGCGGACATCGACGCCGTTCTCGAGCAGGTGGACTGCAAACCCGTGACGAAGCGAATGGGGCGTGATGTTTTTGGGAATGCCGCTACGACGGAGGGCGGCCTTGCAGGCGTCGTGGACGGCGTCGCGGGTGATATGACGGCCCGGAATCTGTCCCGGGAACAGCCACTCACCCGCGGGCCGGGTGTGCCGCCAGTAGTCGCGGAGGGTTGCCAGCAGGCGGGGCGAGAGCATGACATAGCGGTCCTTGGCGCCCTTGCCTTGCTCGACCCGGAGGACCATGCGCGCGCTGTCGATGTCGGCCGGGCGCAGGCCGATCGCCTCCGAGATGCGCAGGCCGGCCGCGTAGCAGGCCGTCAGGATCGCGCTGTGGTTGCGGCCTCGGACGCAGGCGAGGAAGCGCACGACTTCCTCAGGGCTGGGGACCACTGGGAGCGTCTTCGGCTGCCGGGGGGCGGGGATGGCTTCGGCGATGTCCCAGTCCTTTTTCAGCGTGACGTGGTAGAGGAAGCGCAGGGCGGCGACGGTGATGCCGATCGAGTGGGGCGCGAGCTGCTTCTCGATGGAGAGGAACACTTGGTAGTCGCGGATTTGCTCCGGGCCGAGCCGTTCCGGCGACTGGCCGAAATGGCGGGCGAAGCGCGACACCTGGCCGATGTAGCTCGTCTGGGTGTGCGGGGACAGGTTGCGAACCTCCATGTCTTCCGCCATGCGGCGGCGAAGGGGTGTCATTGGAAATCTCCTTTGCGGAATCGAACGGGATGCGCTGCCATGGGCAGCCGCCCCATCCTTCCGCAGTCGGAGACTCCGGGCAAGTCAGCGGGTGATGGAGGAGAGTGGCCCTCGCGGACGGACCTAGTGACCAGACAAGAAACGCGCTATCGACACACCACCAATCCCGCGTAGCGGGTTAGTTCAAGGGCTGTTATGTACGGCCGTACATAACAGCCCGAGCAGCAGCCGGTCGTTGAAGCCGGCCGGATTGTAGACGCCGTCCTCGTCGAGAATCAGGGTGTCGGTCAAGGCGCAGATCTCCAGCAGCCGGTGCCAGTCGGACGAATTGCGCGCCAGCCGCGACACTTCCAGTCCGAGCACGATCCCGGCCCGCCCCAGGCTGACCTCGGTGACCAGGTGCTGGAATCCCTCGCGGTCGGCGGTGGCGCCGGACCGGCCGAGGTCGCGGTCGATCACGACGACGCATTCGGTCGGCCAGCCGAGCGCGACCGCGCGCTCGCGCAAGGCGTACTGCCGGGCCGTGCTTTCGGTGTTCTCGAAAACCTGGCGCACGGTCGACTGGCGCACGTAGAGATAGGCTCCCCGGCGCAGGTGCTCCGCGGTCACCTTGCGATCGGATACGTGCATGCCGTTCCCTCCTGGATGTGCTGTCTGGCGATCGCCAGCAGGATGTCGATCATTTCCGTCTCCTGGGCGGCCGGAGCGGTCCCGGGACGCGGCGCGGCCGGAGCGGGGGGCAGCTCGGCACAGCTGCGCAGCCAGGCCGCGACCCCTTGCCGCACCAGGATCGCGAGTCCGCAGCGGTCCGGACCGGCGCCGGGTCGGACCGCCTGGAGGCGCAGCCGCTCGTAGCCGTCCGTGCAGCGAGGCTCCCGCGCGCCAGCCGGATCGGACGCCGGGCGCGCGGTCATTTTTTTCGCGCGCCAGGGCGCGTTCGACGCTGCGCCGATGAACCGACAGCCCGAAGCGGTCGCGAACCAGTTCCACGAGGTCCCGGGAACGCAGGTCCGGCTGCCCGGTCTTGGCCGCGCGCAACGCCGCGACCACCTCCTCGCCAAGCTTGCGGGCCCGTCTCGGACCCGGCTTGGCGGGCACCAGCGCCGGCAGCCCGCCGGCGTCGTAGGCGCGCTGCGCCTGGTACCAGGTTGGCCGGGTCAGCCCGAACCGCGCGGCGCTCTCGCTGACGGACGCGCCGTCCTTGCGAACACATCGCAGCATCTCGTACTTGACTTGGACGATATCGCAGGGATCGAAGAACGCATGCGAGCGGAAAAGCTCGTCGCGCACCTTCTCGGGGTGCGGGTTGAGGGCGCTGTGCCGTCGCAGGGCGGCGGTCTTGGTGTGGCGGGGCTTGTGCGGCATGAGGGGCGATTCCTCTGAATCGGAGTGTAAGTATATTTAAGCTCACATCAGCTGCGATGTCAAGCGGAGTCCAAGCGCGAATCCTCGGTACTTCCTTGATTCCATGCCAGATTGTGGTTCGCAAAGCCCGCCACGAGCCACCGATCCCGCCTAGGGCTGCCATCATCATGGGCGGTAATGTTCTTACAGATGCGGCGTAATTCACTTTACACCCCTTCCCCCGTGCCCGCCTGCGCCCGGTCCAGGAAATCCACCAGCTCGAGCAGGTCCGCCACCCGGAACGCGGACCGGCCCGCCGAAACCGTTACGAACGCGTCTGCATCCGCGAAGTCCGTCCAGGCCGTGGGAAACGAGCGGATCCTCCCGTCTTCCCCGTGGCAGAACACCCGGTCCTGCCCCCAGCAATGCTTGCCGTGGACGAAGCGGAACTCGCGACCGCGCAGGGGATGAAACGGGTGCGTCACGCGAACGGTTTCGACTCGCACTGTCCGCACCGGGTGCAGTCGACAGTCCTTTCCAAGGGGCGCATCGAAAGGGCCTTTTCCACGCTGCAGGAGAGACTCACGCGCGAATTGCGGCTGCGGGGCATCGACGGCATGGAGGCGGCCAACGCGTGGCTGCCGGAGTACCAGGCGGACTACAACCAGCGCTTCGGGAAGGCGCCGCGCGAGGCGGGGGACGCGCACCGAGAGACGGGCTTGAAGGCCAGCGAGTTGGACTGGATCCTGTGCCCGCATCACGTGCGGAAGCTGACGAAGAACCTGACGTTCAAGTTCCGCAACGGCGAGTACGGGATCCAGGGCGAGGGGCGGGGGTACCGGTTACGGGGAGCGCCGGTGACGGTTTGCGAGAGCTACGACGGGCAACTGCGGGTGCTGCGGGAGGGGCGGGAGTTGGAAGCGCGACTGCTGGCCGCGGGGCCGCCGGCAGTGCCTTTGGACGACGACAAGAGCGTGAACCGGACGGTGGAGGAGGCATTGCGCAAGCAGCGGGGGGGCCGGGCGATCAAGCCTGCGCAGGACCATCCGTGGAACGCGATGGCGCGCGCCGCGGCCAGGATGGCGGAGGTGCGGCAGTCACAGGCGGGACGCTAGATTGCACGCGGCACGGATCCGTCCGGAATCCAGTGGGTGGCGGCGTGAGCGGTTCTAACGAGGGGGCCCGGCTCCGGTCGCTCCGCTCCCTACGTCGGGCCCCCTCGCCACCCGAAAAGCGGACACTTGACCTTTGCCAGAAAGCGGACACTTGACCTTTGCCTTGACATTTCGTATCGAACCGTTGCAACCCGGCCTGCTCGCAGCTACTCTAGGACCACCGTGTTCAGCCGGCGAGAGTTCCTCGGTTCGTCGCTAAGCCTCGCTGCTGGGGCAGTTTCCGCACCATCAAATCACGCGGCGCTTCACGCCGCCGCTCCGATCAAGATCACGGCCGTGGAGCCCCTCGTCCTGCATGGGCGAAGTGACCCCGGATCGCGGCCTTGGGTCTGGACTCGCCTACGCACGGACCAGGGCTTGACAGGGTACGGGGAGTGCTACGCGTGGATGCTCGAGAGGGGCAAGCTCAAGATCCCCGACATCGTCCGAGATATAGGCGAGCAGATCATCGGGGAGAACGCGGTGGCGATCGAGTCGCTACGCCAGCGCTTCTGGACGCTGGGGTCGAATCTCGAATGGTTCGCGGCTCTAGCCACCATCGAGATTGCGATGTGGGACATTCTCGGCCAGGCAGCCGGGCTTCCGGTTCACGCCTTGCTAGGAGGCAGGGTCCGCGAACGGATTCCCGTGTACGCAAACCACAGCACCTTCACGGGCCGGGACACGTCCTCAAGGGTCGCGAGCGCACTCCAAGCCAAGGAAATGGGCTTCAAGGCGTTCAAGTGGGATCCGTTCGTCGAACGCGGGGCGCCATCTGAATCAGCCATTGCGAAGGAGGCTGAACAGGTCCGTGCGATCCACGATGCCGTTTCTCCGTCGATGCGGATCGCGATCGACGCTCACGGTCGATACACCAGCGTTGAATCAGCCATCGCGGCCGCGCGGCTCATCGAGCCGTTCGACCCCCTGTTCTTCGAGGAGCCCACAGAGCGGGGCCGACCGGGACTGCTTCCAAGGGTTGCGGCGGGAACTTCGATCCCGCTGGCGGTGGGGGAAATGCACAGGACAGTCGCTGAAGCCAAGGAATGGCTCGACACGAAAGTCCTTAGCGTCTTGCAGCCCGAAGTCGGAAACGACGGTGGGATTCTGGAGACCTACCAGATGGCGGTGCTGGCCGATTCCTACGGGGTGCGTTTGGCACCTCACGGATGGGTAGGCCCCGTCGCTGTCCGGGCGGCCACGCAAGTTTGCGCGGTGATTCCGAACCTACTTGTGCAGGAATATCCGGGATCGCGACCGGACCACCGCTGGACTCAAGAACTGATCGAACCGGCCAACGATGTCGTGGATGGTGAACTGCTAGTCTCGGACGGCCCGGGTCTGGGATTCCAGGTCGTCGAAAAAGAAATCGACAGGATCCGGATCAACTAGTTCCCGTACGTTCGAGTCCGTTCGTCGCGGATCACACCGTTCCAGTTGAGCCCAAAGCCGAAATCGTAGGCGTTACCCGCAGCATCGACGTGAGGCCGCATGTCATGAGGCGTATCCTCGGCTTGCTCTTCGACGGTTTTCATGTCTGCGGGCATCTGCAACGGCAGCAGACCAGATGGCTCCGCCTTGCCGCTCAGGACTTCGAGAATCGCCTGGTCTTGAACGCCGAGACTCACCAGGATCGCGTCGGCGCTCGGCTCGAATTCCGACACGACGGTCGGGTTCGACAGCTTCAGGACCACGATTACGGGCTTGCCCTGCATCCTTTTCCGGACATCGAGCACCGCCTGCAGGTCCGTCACGTTCGATGTGGCAACGCTCTTTCCCCGGTACGAACGGTTGCTGAAGCTTTCCAGCGGATCACCCCCGGCTACGCTTGTGGCGCGTGCGTGCGTGGCCGCGTACGGACCGTATTGCAGAGAAATCGGCAGGTACCCGTTGCCACCCGCTGCCGCGTCCGATCCGTCGTACCCTCGGCCGGAGTCCGGGCTCGTGACAACCACTAGACCCGCGTCGGCCTCATCCGCGTCGTCGGTCGGCGTGAAGAACTTGCCCGCGATCGCCAGGTTGATTGCGTCTTCGTGCCGCGCTGGGGTGACTCTCCCGGAGAAACTGCGGCTCTCGGGGACATATCGCTGGGGGACGTAGACCCTGGCACCCTGCTTGAGCGGCAAGACGCCGTCCTGATTCTTCACGAGGACCAGGGACTTGATCTGCGCCTCGTAGCCCGCGGCCATGAATTCGGGCTTCCCCACGGTGGCGACAGTCTCCTCGACATCGAGATACGGGTTGTCGAAGAGACCGGCACGGAAGATGTTCCTGAGCAGCCGAACAGCCGAAGCCTCGAAGCGCGCCCGCGTGAACTCCTCGCCGTGCTCCTGCACACCCATCTCGTAAGCTTCGACCACGGGGCCGGAGTCGTTGTTGCCGCCGAACTGGTCCACGCCTGCCAGCAAGGCCTTGTAATGCCTCTCCGCCTCGGTCAGGCCTTCCACGCCCCACGGGGATGCGCCGAAGCTGTCGACACCGGCATAGTCCCGGGTGACCCCCCAATCGGTGCAAACGACGCCGTCGTAGCCGTATTCCCCTCGCAGCAAGTCGGCAATCATGTACTTGCTGTAAGCGTTGCCCACGCTCTCTCCGTATGCCTCGTCCTGGCCGTGGGAAATCGTGTAGTACGGCATGACCGCCGATGCGGCGCCCGTTCCGCCAGTCAGCTTGAAGGCCCCGTTCGTGAAGGGAAGCAAGTGGAGATCGAAGTTGCCACCGGGGTACACCGCGTACTTGCCGAAGCCAAAGTGGGCGTCGCGGCCGGCCTCCCCTGAACCTCCGCCGGGCCAGTGCTTGACCATGGCGTTTACGCTCTGGTTTCCCCAGCCGCCCTCGATCGCAGCACCCGCTCCGGACGACTGGAAGCCGTCGACGTAAGCGCGAGCCATGTCTGTCGCCAGGTCCGGATCCTCGCCGAACGTGCCGCTGAAGCGGAACCACCGGGGTTCGGTGGCCAGATCGATCTGCGGGGAGAGGGCCGTCGCGATGCCGAGCGCACGGTACTCTTTCGACGCGATGTCGCCAAACTGGTACACAAGATCGGGATCGAAAGTCGCTGCGAGACCGATCGAATCCGGCCACATCGAGATTTGTCCGCCCGAGCCGGCATTGAATTCGGCCTCAGCCCGCGTCCGATGCCGTGGGTCCGAACTGTTGTTGGCCGGGATCCCGAGCCCGATCCCCTCCAACAATGCCTGGACGTTGTTGTTCCAGCGCGCCGCCACCTCAGGGCTTTCCACCGAAGTGATCAGCACGTGCCTCACACCGTCGTTGGTGAGGAACTCCTTCTGGTCGTCCGAGAGCTCCCAGGCATTCGCGCCACTCTCGGCAAACGGCTTTCCATCGTAAGTGGACCTCCCGAACGGACCGCCTGCCGCCGGGATGGTCTGGTGGGAGCTGTAGAGCATCAAGCCCGCGATCTGCTCGACGGTCATCTTCGAAGCCAGGTCCGTCGCCCGGTCCTCGGATGAGCGACGCCAGTCCTCGTAGGGATCCAATGTCCCGTTCCGATTCAGGTCCTTGAAGGCGAGCCTGTCGACCGTAAGGAGTTCCATCCCGGACGTAGTTGCGTACCCCAGCGTCTGGCCGCCACGGTTGCTCACCGTCCGGAGGATGCCGGACTCCGTTTCACTCCATTTCTGGCCACAGCCGGTCAGGGTGACTATCGCCAGCAGAAGTGAAAACAGGCCCGCGAGCGAGCCTGCAGAATGTCCGTGTTGCATGTTCGATTTCCCTCCGGGCAGATTCCCTCACCCGAGTGCTAAGGTGCCGGATCAGTCAGGATTTGGTTGTAGGTGCGCTGCCGCATGGGTCTGGCTTCGAGCTGGGGCAGCGCTCCGTTCTTCTCCGCCTCGGCCCACCACAAGTCCTGCAATTCCTTGAGCTTTTCGGGATGCTGGCTGGCTAGGTCAGCGGTTTCAGTGAAGTCCGCTTCGACGTTGTAAAGCTCCCAGTGGTCGGAGTCGAAATCGGTCCCCGGGGTATGGAACGCCACCGCTTTCCAGCCCTTGTGGTAGATTCCACGGCTGCCCCACAGTTCAAAGAACTGCGTGTCGCGGGGCGCGGGAGCCTCGGGGTCGTCGAACACCGCCCTCAGGCTCTTGCCGTGAATGGGCATCTGGCAGACGCCGTCGAAGACCTCTGGTGCTTCGACCCCTAGGTAGTCGAGCACGGTCGGCGTAACGTCAATCACATCGACAAATTGCTCCCGCAACCCGGTCCTGCGTAGTCGTTCGGGCCACGAGACAATCATCGGTGTGCGTACGCCCCCGTTGAACGGCCACAGCTTGTAGTACTTGAACGGCGCGCTCGAGGCCATCGCCCAGGGCCGGGGATACAGTGGCTGCGTGCCGGGTCCGCCCAACTCGTCGAGCCGCTCGTACATCTCCTCGACCGTGGTGCGGTCGCCGTACGAACGCGCGAAGTTCCCCTTCACGCCAGCTTCTGGAGCGCCGCCATTGTCCGAGATCAGGACGATCAGAGTGTTGTCGAACTGGCCCTTCGCCTTCAGAAACCCGATCAGCCGGCCGATCTGATCGTCCGTGTGCTCGGTGAACCCGGCGTAGGCTTCCATGAAGCGTGCGTAAACCCTGCGCTCTGTCTCGTTCAGGTCGCTCCAGGCCGGGTCTCCCGGGTTGCGCGGCGGAAGCTTGGATCGGGACGGAATGACGCCGAGTTCCAGTTGCCGGTGATAGCGCCTCTCCCGGACCGCGTCCCACCCTTCGTCGAACGCGCCTTCGTACTTCTCGATGTAGCGCTTGGGTACTTGGATTGGCGCGTGCGTGGCCCCGAACGCGAGATAGAGGAAGAAGGGTTTCTCCGTGTCAGCTTCCAGCTTTCCCTCGAGCATCGCGATCGCCTGATCCACGATGTCTTCCGAGAAATGGTATCCCGCCCGTTCGGGCGCGGGGACCGCGTGGTTGTCCACCACGAGATCGGGGCGATACTGATCGGTCCAGCCGGAAAGGAATCCATGGAAACGGGCGAAGCCTTTCTGAAGCGGCCAGTGCGTGCGATCGCCTGCCGGCGTCATGTCTTCGCGGGGTACCAGGTGCCACTTCCCAACGGCGAATGTGCTGTAACCGTTGCGGCCCAGGATCTGCGCGAGGTTCGCTGCGGACGCAGGCACACGCCCGCGCGTATGAGGGTACCCTTGGTCCCCGCCCGGGAGCTCTTTCATCCCGATCGAATGGGCGTTGCGTCCTGTCAGCAGCGAAGCCCTGGTCGGAGAACAGACGGCCTTCGAGTGGAAGTTATTGAACAGCAGACCGCCTTCGGCGAGGGAATCGATGCCGGGCGTTGAAACCGAGGAGCCATAGCAGCCCAGGTCTCCGAAACCGGTGTCATCAAGGACGATGTACACGACATTCGGGCTGCCCGGGGCCGGCCGTGCGGGTTGCAGGAGGGAGGGTTTGGAATCCTGGGCCGTGCGACCGATGACACCCTCGAACGTCGGCGCCGGTGCCGCCTCGCAGGCTTCCTGGGCGTAGGCTCCGGGCGCGACGATCCATAGGATGAGAACGGGAAGGACTTGTTTCACGATTCGCTTGCGTCGACGGGTCAATTGTCGGCCGAGCCCGCCGCATGTCGCACATAGCGTAGTGGAGGCCGGGTTGTTATGCAAATCCGCTAACGGGCACCTCCCTATGAACAGTCTATGAGCATCAAGTGCGGTTCCGGGACATCCTCTCTCAACGCCACCCCTGTGAGCAGTGCCGACAGGTCATAGGCGGTCCATTCCAGCGTAAAGCGCCCACCCGATTTCCCGGTCGTCATGCACACGTGACGAACAAGGACACTGCCTCGTTCCCAGTAACATGGACACCAGAGTTCTGGCCGAAACTCGCCTGTGCTGATCAGAGCACCCGGCTGAACTGGGGCACTCCGGTTGCGTGCTGCCTGCGCGGCTCTCGAAACGAGCGAGACTAGAGATTACACTGCGCGGCCGAGGCGTCGGTGTCCCGTCTGGTTCCGACGGGTCGGCACGATGAAGCATCGGCGTTGGAAGGACGGCCTTCTAGGCCTTGAGATCCACAGTGAGCGGTCGATGATCACTCTGGTTCCAGGCCGCAAAAGTGCCAACTTCCACCCCAGCGAGACGGTCCACCCACCCCTCGGGAACAAAGCAGTAGTCGAGGTGGAACGGCGCGGACTCGTTCCGGAGGTGGTAGTAAGTGGCACGCGTCTCCACGCCTGGGTCCTCGCCGGAGAGATTGTGGTAGACGCTGACTAGGCCGAGTTCGTCCCGCATGCGCTGCAGGAACTGCGACGAGGCGCGCTCTTGGCCCTTCACGCCTGGCGAGCTATTGAAGTCGCCAGCCGCGACCACGGACAGCCCGTCCGCCGCAGCGACGCAGGCGGACATCGCCTCCCACGCCACTGCGTTGTAGGGCGGATGGGTCCAGACTCCGACGAACACGAACGGCTGCGGAGCGTGGACGACCACGGGCACGACCGTGGGGTGCAGAGAGGGAATGTTGATGGACTCCAGCCGCAGCGCCGCCTGGGTGCTGACCACGGCCACGCCCTGATGCGGATCGGTGCCGCGCCAAATCGCCGAGGTGCTTTCGCCGTCTGGGCGGCGGCACTCCTGCAGCGTGACTAAGTCGGCGCGAAGTGGCGCTAGCAGCGCCAGGAAGCGATCCACGTCCGCCCCCCGTGAGCAATTCCAGCTTGTCACCCGCATCGAATGGTGGGCCACGAGGTTGCGACCGTCGCTCTCAGCTTATCTAGGTGGGCAGGCATGTCCTGGCAATGCGTGATCTGCCGAGGCGTGAAGAGCCGGCGAAATGGTGACCGGGACGCAGCGTGGTCCATGAGGGGCCGAGAGCTGCCGATACCGGAGCGATCGGCAGCATGCGAAGCACAGCGCGTGCTGGCGGTCGGCTCGCACCCGCCCTCGGAACTGGCACTTCGCCTTGCGCTGTCGACAGGTCTCACACCGAGGCGTATGGCCTGGCTCCACTCGCGAGTGGCACTAGAAAATATCGCCTTCCCTCCTCCATAGCCATGATGGGCGCGGTCCGTGCCGCCCCATGTTCGGACTCAATCACCGATTCCGCTGTCCGCACCGTACCCCCTCGATGGGTCAAGACGAAATTCCAGGAGTTAGCACACTTGACCCTGTCACCTTACCGGGATGTAGTTGTCGGATCGCCCAGCGGATGGTAGTGAAGATCGCGCCAAGGGGACAGGTCACCATCCCGGCCCGGATGCTTAAGGCTCTAGGACTGCGGCCCGGCGACCAACTTGAGTTGATCGAGGGTCCCGATGGCTTCGTTCTCCGACCGCGTCAAATCGACCCGAGCCGCCTTGCGCCGTTGCGATCCAAGCTCTCACGTGAACACCGCCCATTCGATCTCAAGTCGTTCCGCGAGCAAACGTATGACCCGGCGCTTCCGCATTCACTCTTCCGTGCTCGTGCAATTGCTAACGGACGAGCCTGAGGCACGCCTCCTTGAGTTCTGCGTCACCAAGCCGAGCGCCCTGGTTCAGGATGAAGCGGGGGAGATCTTCCTGTCAAACCAAGTCATTGGCGAAGCCTACATCGCCGTTCAGCATCACTACGGAGTATCCAAGAACGGTGCTCACGCGGGATTGCTCAAGGTGCTGCGGACTGGGCTGGTTGCGCCGTTGAACGGCGAGGCAGTCCTGGAAGCCCTATGCGACTTTGGCATTTTCCGTTCCTCGCTAGGCCTTGGGAGAAAGGCACCGACAAGGGGCAAGCCATTTTTCACTACAGATGGCTTTCAGTGGCGCGAAACATTATCTGTATCGAGAATAGCTTGATCTCCCACGGCTACCTAGCCAAGTGCCCAGCGAAGTCGCGAATGGCGCTCATGGCTCTATGCTTCTCTATCATTCCGCTAATTCTTCGTCGCTGAACAGGAGGTTGCGGTTTGCTGCCAATCCCCGCGAATCGAATCCAGTCGTGGGCGTGAAATTCCATCGCAAGTATGCCATCTGGGGGCATTCTCCACTGGCCAACCGCAAGCCCGCGAGGTGAAAGACCGATTTCGGGGTCTGGCAATTGGCGTTCGCTCAAGACGAGGCTAGCTAGAGTTCGAAGCGACTCTAGCTGTAGCAGCGGTTCATCGGGGTCATCATGATGCAACCCTCGAAGATAGTCGAGTCGGTCCGCAATGGTATTCCGTCCAAAGCCCCGTAACAGATCGGTTATCTCTCGACAGGTTGTCGCGGTGCTAAGGAAGAGACGCATATTGCACTCCTGGCCTAAGTGCGGCATATGTCCCTTGATGGGGACCTGCGAATCGTCACCATTGCGTTTGCACTCCGGGGTGGAGCCACTGTTTGGTTGCACAAGCGCAGACAGCTGGCACGCAAACCGAAGCAGTTGGCATCTCCGGTTGCAAAAGGGCGCGCAACAGGTGCATACAACCTCAGTCTAGAAGTGTTCCGATCCGATTCGCGACGTACCGTCTTGTCATCTGGTCCTGGAGCGGTCACACGTACCGTGCTCGTGTCATTTTTTGTCGGATCGGCGGGATATGTCGAGGACACCGTCTCGGCAAATGCATGGGATCCAGCATTTGTGGATGTCACGCTCGATGCGACCCAGCGTTTCGGAGCCCAGTGACCAGAACGGGCCTCGTCGATCGAGCCTCCATGACGGATCGGCGCTTTGAGTGCTCCGGTGTCGGTTGCCAATGCCACCGCCCGGACCAGCAACATTCTACTCTTCGAGTGCAGCAATCGCTCCATCCGCGTCAAGTGGCGTCCCTAACCCGCCGACCGGTTCCGCAACGAGGTCTTGGCCTGTCCCTACTGGGACTGACATGCCCCATTCAGCGTCACGCATCCAACCCGGAGAATCGGCGCTCCCCATCGGCAGAGGATCGAGACTCCCCCGTCAAGACACCCGGACGAGAAGTGTCGAGTAGAAGGCGCCCAGCGTGCCCAATTGCTGCGCTTCAGAGTCCGAGCGCGGGACACCTGACAGCAGCATTGCTAGGTCGGTGACGTCACTGTTTTTCGCCTCGCTCGATCCCAAAGCACTGAATTGCCACCACCGGATCATCGAAATCGATCGCATCGAGCGCCCTGATTTACATTTTCTTGATGGCTGAATCGCGCTGGCTGTATTCCCGATCCGCTCCCTGTTCCGAGTACGCGTAACGCATTCGGGAGGCTATGTCTAGCTGCTTTCGTTCCAATACCGTAGGTTAATCCGATACTGGGCTATGCGCTTGACTCCAGTAACCACAATATGTTGTGGTTGATGAGTATGCGCTTTAGTCCAGTGATTCCGGAGTCCGCTCAGGGTCGCTGGCGAGAGCGCTAGCAACCATCGCGTGGCGAGGGGCCGGTTCCGTTGCGACTGCCTGCTGCACGAGCCGGTAGAACAGCTTGCCGCGCGAGCGGGATGCCCTCCGGTTGAATCGGAAGGTGAACTCGTCCAGGTAGTAGTCCAGGTAGGGATGCCCGACGGCACCTTGGTGAGTTCCTAGCAGCCAGCGCTTCAACAGGGACGCGACGCGATGCACCCGTGGGAACTCCCGGTCCGTCCGGGCCGGGTCTCCTCCCGTGACCCGGGTCTCGTGGCGGTACCCGCGGGCCGCCAGCTTCGAATAGCTCGGCCAACCGTCCGTGCGCACCGCGCTGCCGGGCTCAACCGCCTCGAGAATGAACGCTTCCAAGCTGGCCGCCGAAGCAGCGGGTACCCGCTTCAGGCGAATGCGCCCGGTCCCGGCCCCGGCCTCTTCCGCGGCGACCGCGACCAAGGCCTGGTTGCCGAGCTTGCGCCCCCGCGCTCCCTGCTCCTTGCCGCCCACATCGGTCTCGTCCACCTCGACGGTCCCGCCCAGACGATCGCGTCCCGGGCGCACCATCGCCCGCCGCAGCTTGTGCAGCCAGGTCCACGCCGTCCCGTAATGGCCCAGACCGAGGACCTGCTGCAACCCGAGGGCACTCGCGCCGTTTTGCTGCACGGTCACCCACCACATCGCTCGGAGCCACATGCTCAGCGGCTTGCGCGTGCCTTGGAAGATTGTCCCGGCGGTCAGCGACGCCTGGTAGGCGCAACCGGCGCAGACCATGCGATTCCGCCTGGCGATCCAGGCCGACCCTCCCTTGCATCGCGGGCAGATGAAGCCGTCGGGCCAGCGAATCCGGGCCACATACTCGCGACACGCCTGCTCGCTGGCAAACCACAGGTCGAATTCTGCCTGAGTCTTCGGGTAATCCTCCCTCACGACTGCAACTACAACATATTGTGGTTACTGGAGTCAAGCGCATAGCCCAGTTCCGATATTCTGGCCAGACTTCAGGTTAACAGCTGTGTCCCCTTGCCAAAGCAGCGATTCTCAGAATGGGGGGTCTGACTCGTGTGGGGTGGAATCTGCGAGCGTTTGTGTGCGCCGTTGGAACCCGTTGCGGGGTGATCGGACGGCTGTTGACTCGGTATCCGGGGGGTCGAGGCGTCTGGCAGCGGCAATGACGCGGTCATGGACTGGCCGCAACGCACCCCCACTGAGGGCCACTGGAAGAGGAGCCTGTCGCTGGCAGGATGGCGGGCAGGTTGCGTCATGCGGGGGCGCACGCGGCCGCCCCGGGAGCGGGCGGTGGCGGGCGCTTCCTCAACACGGTCTCGAACAGGGCGGTCCAACTGCGGAAGCAGAACCACTCCGTGAGGAAGCCCAGGGTCGCGAAGAACTTGCGCCGGGTGCCGACGCGCGCCCGACATTGCCGCCACAGGTCGGACACGCAGTCCAGGACCGCATGCAGCGCGAAGGCGAACAGGTTCAGCGTGGCGAGCAGATTGGCCAGGCCCTGGCGGCCGTGCCCGCAGTTGTGCTTGAGGTTGTAGCCCTGCCGCGCCAAGCAGTTGAACTGCTCGTTCTCGATTTTCCATCTGGCGCGGCCCGCCCGGGCGATCGCGGCCACGTTGTCAGCGGTGACCTTGAGGCTGGTGAAGCACGAATTGTGGTAGGTGCGCTCGCCGTTGCGGCCGATCTCGAAGTCGATCCAGGTGCCCTTCAGGGCGTCGTCGCCGGCGCGCAGCGGCACGTTGTTTCTCCACTGGTAGCGATGGGACTCGATCTGCTGGCGGTGGTTGCGGGTGCGGACCCAGCCAGTGGACCAGCTGCGGCGGTTGGGGAGCTGTTTGTATAACGTCTTGTGGCTGCTGGGCTGACAGATGAAGAGGAAGTCCGCGCCGAGGTCGGCGACGAGTGCGCAGAGGGGCTGGCAGCAGTACAGATCGTCGCCGAGCAGGACCGGCTGGTAGGGGAGCAGAGCGGGGATGTGGGCGGGCAGCCAGCGCTTGGCAGCGTTGCGCTCGCAATCCTGCTTGCGCTGGTCTTCGGTCAGGTCGGGCCGGTTGGCGGCGGGGTCGTGCTGGGGCTGGACGAACAGCGGCATGAGCGGGAGGACGCGGTTGTGGCCGTCGGCGACAACAGTGGCCGAGAGCATGGTGTGGAAGAACTGCTTGGTTTTGTGCCTGCCGACATGGCGGGTGGAGCACTGCTCGCAATGGATGGAATCCGAGCCATGGAACTGGATCCCGTCGAGGGCGATGAGGAGGCGGCCGTCGAGGCGCAGGAAGGGGTCGAGGCCCCCTTGGTCGCGGACGGTGTCGAGGCAGAGGGGGAACAGGTCGGCGAACAGGGAGGGGTCGAGACCGTCGAGCAGATTCCGAATCTGATTGTCACTCGGAATCTTGCTGACGCCGAAGAGGGAGTGGCAGTTGGAGCGGGCGGACTCCTCGTGCATGCGGCGCTGGAAGTCGAGGAAGGAGGGGGACTGGAAGAAGAACGTGGAGAGGGCGCAGACAGCGGCATCGGAGACGGCGTAGCGCTTGTTGGAGCCGGTCCGGGGATCGGGCAGGGCGGAGGCGGCTTGTTGGAAGCGGTCCAGAAGGGAATCGAGCACCCGGGAATTGGAAACGGAGGGCACATTTTATGTTTGAAAGCGGTGTCCGCAAAGTTAAGCCCCCAGAAACTGGTCCCTTGCTACCGGCCCCTCAGCGGCTCGCGAGATAGAAAAAGGCCAAACTGAGAACTGCGTGCGCCGTGGAAAGGCGCTTCCATTCAGCGGGTGCGAATCCCGTCCAGCAACTGATGCTCCGGCTGGTAGCAGCCAGGGCGGTTCATGGAGGTAACGAAATGGGCTGAAGCACTCTGGTGTCAAAGGGCCGCCTTGGGCGGCTCAGCGAGCATGCGGGCTAGAACGCGAGTGAACGCCGAGCAGGCCTCGAAACATTTAACGCGGGAGCCGACCCTTTCGTGATTAGGGGGAAGGCCGACGGCGGGTTGGGAAGAGAGCGTCACAGGCACCGACCCGCGCCCGCCGGGGTAATGGCGCTGGCACGCATGGAAGAGGAAGGAAGCAGCAACACGGGAAGCCCTGCCGGTGATGCAGCACGCATCAACCGGAGCCCCGCGAGGGGCAGGCCGGGCCGGGCAGGGTGGCGGATAGGCCCGTACTACCGCAGAGGCGGGGTAATGCCCGTGGAGGGAAGGGGCCTTGAGTGCAGAGAGGTACGGAAAGGAGGCAAGGCATGGCCACTGACGAACGTCTAACAGGGCCAGCTAGGGTTCGGAAACTCCAGACCGTGCTACATGCGAAAGCGAAGGAAGAACCGGGGCGACGGTTCCATGCGCTGAGCGACAAGATGTGGCGGGAGGATATCCTGCGGGAGGCTTTGGCGCAGGTCCGCCGGAACGGCGGAAGTGCTGGAGTGGACCGGGAGAGCTTCGTCGACATCGAGGAGCGAGGGGCGGAAGCGTGGCTCGGGGAACTGGCAAGGGAGCTGCAGGACGGCACCTACGCACCGCAACCGGTGCGACAGGTGCTGATCCCGAAGAAGCAGCCCGGCAAGTTCCGGCCCTTGGGCATACCTTGCATCCGGGACCGGGTAGCGCAGACGGCAGCCCTGCTGGTGCTGGCACCGATCATCGAAGCGGACCTGCAACCGGAGCAGCACGCCTACCGGCCGGGACGCAGCGCGAACGACGCGGTGAACCGCGTCCACAGCCTGCTGAGGAAGGGATGCAATGAAGTGGTTGACGGCGATCTGTCGAATTACTTCGGAGAGATCCCGCACGCCGAACTGCTCCGGAGCGTGGCCCGACGCGTGAGCGACGGGCGCTTGCTGGGGTTAGTCAAGGCGTGGCTGGAGATGGCCGTGGAGGAGGATGACGGCAAGGGCGGCAAACACCGCACGAACCGGGCGAGGCAGGCACGGAAAGGGACCCCGCAAGGGGCTCCGATCTCGCCTCTGCTCAGCAACCTCTACATGCGGCGCTTCATCCTGGGCTGGAAGGTGCGGGGACACGCCGAGCGCTTCCGAGCGGAGATCGTGAACTATGCGGATGACTTCTGCGTGCTCGGCAGGGCTCCGGCAGCAGCAATGCTCGAGGAAGTCCAGCGGCTGATGCGGAAGCTGAAACTGCCGGTCAACGAACGGAAGACCCGATGCCTGCGGTGCCCGGAGGAGCCGTTCGAGTTCCTCGGATACCGCATAGGACGCAACTACAGGCCCAGCGGGAAAGGACCGTATATCGGCACCCGCCCGAGCAAGGCCAGCGTCCAGAGCATCTGCCGCAAGATCAGCGAGTGGACATCGCCGCGGAGCGGGCAACTGACCCGGGAGGAAATGGTAGAACGCCTGAACCGGTGCCTAACCGGATGGGCGAACTACTTCCATCTGGGCCAGGTGAGTCCGGCGTACAACGCGATTGACCGCCACGCGGTCCGGCGGCTGCGCCAGTGGCTCTGTCGGAAACACAAGGTGAAGTCCGGGCAATACGTGCTGTTCCCGGACGCCCGGCTGTACGGTGAGTACGGCCTCGTGCGCCTGACGCAGACGACCAAGAGCCTTCCGTGGGCGAAGGCATGATCTGCACTGAAAGCCGGATGCGGGAAAGCCGCACGTCCGGTTTGACGAGCGGGGCGCGGAAACGTGGCTAGGCGAGAGGGCCAGTGAGGCACCTACACATGGCGAAAGCCGTAGGACTACTCCCAAACGGCTACTGCCTCTTTGCTAAGGTGCGCGCGTCGCTCCCCGACTCTACTGTTGCCAAAGGGATATGTATAATCTTGAAACCATGGCAATCTCGAGCATGTCAATCAATTGTGCAATTTGGGCTCGTACCGCATCGCTAGTCATGCTGTCAGCGTTCCTTTTTGCTCCGGTCTTGTTCGGGCAATCGAGCGGCCTGCACGGGGTGGTCACCGACGAAACCGGCGGTGTTATCCCCGGGGCGGAAATCGACATCATGAACGAAGCCAATGGCTTCCAGCGCTCGGCAGAGTCCAACGACGAGGGAACCTACACTTTCGCTCAGTTGCCGCCCGGAACATATACCCTCTCGGCGACGCGAGAGGGCTTCGCACCGGTGATCGTCGAGGGGCTCTCCCTGCTTGTCAACACCAATGTGTCGCTCCCGGTGGTCTTCGGCACGGTTGCTGCGGTCGAAGAAGCTGTCACGGTCTCCGCCTCGGCGGTGCAGCTGAACACAACCGACGCATCGGTCGGGAACGCCTTCGGAACAAAGCCGATCCAGCAGCTCCCGCTGAACGCCCGCAATCCGGCGGGATTGCTCTCGCTCCAGGCAGGCGTCACGTTTCTGAGCGCCGATCCTCTGGACTCGGGGAAAGCGGGTGACATCCGCAACGGTACCGTGAACGGTGCTCGGAGCGACCAGTCAAACGTTACGCTTGACGGCGTCGACGTGAACGACCAGAACGGACGCCTGCCGTTCACGAGCGTGCTGCGCAATACGCTGGACTCGATCCAGGAATTCCGCGTCGTCACAACCACTGCCAACGCAGATCAGGGCCGGTCAGCGGGGGCGCAGGTCGCACTGGTCACCAGGAGCGGAACGAATGAGATCCACGGGTCGCTCTACGAATACCACCGCAACACCGCCACCGCGGCCAACGACTTCTTCAACAACAGGGCCGGTGTCGACCGCGCGAAGCTGATCCGCAACGTCTTCGGGGCATCCGTCGGCGGCCCCGTCCGGAAGAGCCGTCTGTTCTACTTCGCCAACTACGAAGGGCGCAGGGACGCTAGCGAGGGGAGTGCTGTCCGCAGGGTGCCCAATGACTCGTTCCGCCAGGGCATCGTGAAATACAGGGGTGCCGGAGGTGGGATTCAGGAACTCGACCCGGCTTTCATCCGCTCCCAGATCGATCCTTTGAAAGTCGGTCCCAGCGCTGAAGCCCTCCAGTACTTCAGTTCCTTCCCCGCGCCGAACGACTCCACGGTCGGCGACGGGCTGAACACTGCCGGATACAGGTTTACCGGCTCGACCCCACTGGTCTGGAACACCGTCATCTCCAAGGTGGATTGGAACGCGGACGAGAATGGTGCCCACCGCATTTTCGTGCGTGGGAACTACCAGCGCGACCACATCGGCAGCGTGCCCCAGTTCCCCGGCCAGGACCCGAACAGGGAAACAGATGACACAAGTCGTGGAATGGCGGTCGGATATACAGGTTTGGTCGGGGCCGGCATGGTCAGCAACTTCCGATACGGCTTTACCGGACAGCATGTGAATCTTTCCGGGGTCCAGACCGCATCCAGGGTGAGCCTGGGGGACAGCATCATCGACGACACCACCGGCTCGACGACCCCTGAGGCAAACTACCTGCCGACGCACACTGTGGCGGAAGACGTCTCGGTCGTGCGCGGCCAGCACTCGTGGCAATTCGGCGGGGTGTTCCGCTCCATCCGCAACCAACGCCTTAACTCCGGCAATAGCTTTCACTTCGCGAAGCAAGCCGCCTGGGCCTTGACGGACGGCCCCTCCTCGTTCGACACTCCGCTCGCGGTCCCCGCCGCGAGTCCTGGGTCCTACCGGGAAACCATGGCGACGGTCCTGGGCATCGTCAACTACTACGACGCGAACTACAACTACGACATCCAGGGCAGCCCGCTGTCGGTGGGGGACCCGGTCAGCCGGACATTCGGCATGGAAGAGCTGGAGCTGTACTTCCAGGACACTTGGCGCGCCAGGCCCGGTCTGGCAATCACGGCCGGTCTGCGCTGGTCGTTCATGCCTCCCGTGAGGGAAGTCAACGGACTGCAGGTCAGCATCACTCCCAGCCTTGACCAGCACATTGCGAATCGCATCGCCCTGGCCGAGAGCGGCCGGCCTACCCGCGAAGCGGGACCCATCGGTTTCGTGGGGGTTAACGAACCCGGGGGCGGACCGCTGTGGGCAACGCACTCAAGAAACTTCTCTCCGCGGCTCGCCATTGCCTTCTCGCCACAGGCTCGCGACGGATTCCTGGGCAAGCTGTTCGGCGGCCCCGGCAAGACGTCGGTTCGAGTGGGTGCAGGCCTGTTCTACGACATCTTCGGCATGGGCATGATCCAAATGATCGACCGCAACGCGTTCGGCCTGACCAGCAAGGTGACGAACCAGAGCTTCACAGTCGCTAACTCGCCCCGCTTCGAGGGGCCGATGAGCCTTCCCTCTAGAGGGATCCTGGCACCGCCGCCAGGCGGCCCCGGCACGCCCAACCCGAATGGACTGGCTTATAGCCAGGGAGTTGACTCGAGTGTGCTCCCGCCCTACAGCATTAACCCAACGCTCACCGTTTCCCGCGAGTTGGGCGGCGGCTTCCTGGTGGAGGTCGGCTATGTCGGAAGGCTCAGCCGCAGGCAGCTGATCAACGACACAGCCACGTCGCAGTACACCAACTTCAAGGATCCGGCATCCGGACAGTACCTGCTTGATGCGCTCCAGGATCTCGAGCTCTTTGTGCGCGGCGGCTGGCCAACCCAGTCCGTGCCAACGGTCGCGTTCTTCGAGAACCAGTTTTCCGCCTCGGCGACGCGGAACCTTACCGCGACCCAGCGAGTGTACGACGTCATCAGATCGAATAGTCCCGACACGGGTACCGCGATGTACTACCTGGACTACGCCTGTGCCCCGATCTGCGCCGATTCGGGCCCAGGCCTCTCCATGAATCCGCAGTTCTGGGCCTTCGACGCATTGCGGTCTTACGGCACAGCGACGTACCACTCGATGCAGGTTTCGCTGCGCAAGGGGTTCTCCAAGGGCTACCGGTTTGACCTCAACTACACCCTCTCCGAGTCCAGGGATTTGGTGTCGGTCGGCACGCGGCGCAGCCAGGGAGAGCGGTTCGGCCAGATTCCAGGAGACACCTACTGGTCCACGTTCGGCGTCATCAACTCCTGGGACCGAGAAGCGCAACGAGCGGTCTCCGACTTTGACATGCGCCACCAGTTCAACGCGAACTGGGTGGCGGAACTTCCTTTCGGGCGGGGCAAGCCATACCTGGCCGGTATGGGACCGGCCGGGCAGGCAGTGCTTGGCGGCTGGCAGATCAGCGGCCTGTGGCGCTACACCTCGGGCATGCCGCTCAGCATCCTGAACGGTCTTGCCTGGCCAACCTGCTACTGCTACCAGCACTTCGCCGAGCCCACCGGTCCGATACCAGAACAGGCCAACACGGCAAATGCCTCTCTAGTCGGGGGCGGCACGGGACCAAACGTGTTCAGCAATCCAGCGGCCGCCCTTTCGTCGTTCCGGCAGACCGTGGTCGGTGGTATCGGGCAGCGCAACAACCTGCGCGGCCACGGCATCTTCTCGGTCGACATGGCCGTCGGAAAGCGGTTTCACCTGCCTCTCGAAGGGCACAGCCTGCAGTTTCGAGCTGAAGCGTTCAACGTGACGAACAGCGTGCGGTTCAACGCGGATGCTTGGGAGACGCTGTCGTATACATTCACCGGGAGCTTCGGAAACTACTCCAGTGTGCTGATTCCCCCCAGGGTCGTGCAGTTCGGCTTGCGATACGAGTTCTAGACCCGGGCAAGCCGCGCAGTTCGCGCGGCCCAGCTCCGGGCAGCGGATCGGCTGCCAGCGATTGCGCTTCGGCCCGCCAGAGGTGCGGCTCTCATTGCAGGCCTAGGGTTCAGCCAGGCTGCCCGAGCCCGGCCTCAATAAGACCCAAGGCTTCGGGATCGTCTCCCTGCGCGACCGATTTTAGAGGGACCGGCGACCGTAGCTCGTCAATGATCCAAGTCAGCGGTCACGGGAGCGCTTTCCGAAGGGCGAAGGTCTTCGATTTCCCTGCGATAGTCCATGTCAACCCACACTGCCCGAAGCCGATCCACCAGCCCATTCGTGCCGAGAATCAAATCAAGCCTCACGCCAACCTTCAGGCAGTCCTGGTTCCACCGATAGTTCCAGTACGTGAATCGATCCCGGCCGTTCGGGTGCCGACGAGCGTAGAGATCAACCAACCCTGCCCCTAGCAATGACGAAAACTGTCGCCTTTCCGCTTTGCTGTAGCAAAGGGTTCCAGCCCGTGGAGGCCCCGTGGAGTTGTCAATATCGTCCTGGACGACGTTGAAATCGCCGCACAGCACTCGTTGTCTAGAGGGGCAATGATCTCCGCGGACGGATTTCGTCAGGCTCTCAAGCCACAGGAGCTTCCGTTCAATGCCCTCGAGGTGACCGTAAGGCGCATAGACTGACGAGAACGACAGCGGTCCTGCGTCCACCGTAACGAGTCTCGCACCAAGATCTTCTTGCCCGGTCAGCCCTTTGCTCACTGCACTTGGCTCTTCCCGGCTGAGAATGGCTACACCGTATTCGCCTCTGCCACAGTGGGCCACCGCGTGGTAGCCCACGGACTTGAACATTTCATACGGAAACTCATCCTCCATCACCCTGATTTTCTGGAGTCCGACGATGTCAGGCTTGCGGTCGGCCAACCAGCGCCGAAGGTAGCCTTCCCGAGCACGGACGCCGTTTACATTCCACGTCGCTATTCGCATGATCCTCGCCTGAGCCCTTCCTTCTGCGATGCCCCGATTGGATCTGTTGCGCCCCCGCCAGCCAAGTCACGCCATGCTGGCACACGCCCTCGATTCAAGGATCATGTCCGATGCAGGAGTCTCCAAGCTGCAGTGACCGCGCCGGGTCCGCCCAAAAAGGACCGGCCCGGCAGCTTTCAGCTGCCGGGCCGGTGTAGCGCTTAGCCCAAGGCCGAACCGAGGCAACCCTCGGAAGTCACGCTAGTACGTCTCGTCCCATGAGTAGTTGAGCCGCATGTAGTAGTAGCCGCCGTTGAACCCGTACGGCGTGGCCTGCGGGTACAGGTTGCCCGGACCGTTGTACGCCCCGGCGTTGATTTGCGGGTAATTGTTGAATACGTTCTGGCCGCCGATCGAAACCGAGATGCCATGGGCCACCCTGAAGGTGGCTTCGATGTCGGTCAGGAAGTCGCCCGGGTAGTTGCGTCCGTCCTCCTTGTCGAAGAAGTCCCCCCAGTAGTTCAAGCGAACCAGCAGGCGGAACTTGCCAGCGTCATGTCGGACAGCGACATTCCAGCGCGACTCCGGGAGCGCATTCTCGATGACGTTGATGTTGCTGGCACCCACGTGCTCCTCATCGTAGTCAGTCACGCCGGTCTTCGTGTGGTTCATAACGAAGCTGACCGTTGTGTCACCGTCCAGCGCGGCAGGCGTGTATGTGGCCACTAGGTCGACGCCTTGGGTGGCGGTGTCGATCTGGTTCGTGAAGAAGCGGAAGTTGGCTAGGTTCCTCGCGCTGGTGATCCCTTGCGCAATCAGTGAATCGACTTGAGCGGGATCCAGCTGGAAGTTCCTCGTCAACCACAGCCTGTCTCGTAGGTCAACACGGAAGTAATCGGCCGTGAAGCTGAACTCGCCCTTCTGAATGATCGCCCCGGCCGTGTAGTTGCGCGACTTCTCCGCTTGCAGCTGCTCGCCGCCGACGAGCGCCGCGGCTGGCGAGGTGGACGGGATCGTGCCGTCGTTGGTGAGGTCGCCGAGTTCCACGTCGAACACGGTCGAAACGTTGAACGCGTTCTGCTGGCCCGGCGTCGGGGCGCGGAATCCGCTACTGGCGCTGCCGCGCAGCGCGAATCCGTCAGCAACCTCCACGCGGCCGGCGAGCTTGTAGTTGACCGTCGAACCGAAATCCGCGAACTTCTCGCCACGCAGCGCGGCTGCAACCGTATACCGGCTGGTGGGTCCGCCGATTTCTATGTCACCGTACACCGCGTAGTTGCCGCGGTCCCACTCGCCAGCGGCGATCTCTCCGAATCCGTTGAATCCGTTCGATGCCGAACTGAAGCCCTGCGCGGCATACGGCCCGATCGCGTACGACGCCGCATCGCCTTGGCCGATGATGAATTTCTCGTTCCGCCATTCCGCTCCGGTGGCAACGTGGACATTGTCCGTGGCGGCGTAGGAAAGATCGAAGTTGAAGTTGGTCTCCTGCTGCGTGTACTTGCCCGGGTCAAAGGAGGTTGGCGATTCAGGCCCTAGGGAAGCATTGACCGTGTTGTAAATGAAGAAGTCCACCGCATTGGAGCCAAAGCTCATGCTGGCGTCCCAGACCACGCCGCCGCCAAACATGCCGCGCACGCCGCCGACAATCGAGGCATCGACCATGTCTCCTCCGAACTGCGGGGTGAATCCGCCATACCGGCCCTCCGGGGCGCCGGCAAACGGCTTGTGGAACGTGAAGCAGTTCGGGTTGTGCCAGACGCTCGACCAGTTGTCCTGATCGATGATCGCGCCATTCGCGACTCGCACCGTCGGGCACCCTGCGGAGCCGTCGAGGATTCCGTCCTGCGCATCAAGCACGTCGCCGACCAGCAGGGTGTTGCCTCCGTCGCCGCTGAATACGGCACTTCGCGTGTGGGGGTTGCGGAAGTAGAAACCGCCATCCACGCGCTTCTCCGCGTAGTTGGTATGCGCGTAGAGCTGCGTCGTGCTGCCAAGGAACTTGCCGAAGTTCCCCCAGAACTTCAAGTCGTCATCAATCCTGGGGGAGCCCCACACCTGAGCGGTGGGGCTGCGGACAGAGGTGTTGCCATTGGCGATGAGCTGGGTGGCGTCGTAGCGCTGGATCGCTCGGTCGGTGGGGTCGGTGTTGCCATACTCGATGCTGAGATTGGCGAATCCGCCCTCGCCGAGCGGCAAGCCGACATTGCCGGAAAACGTGATGTTCTCGCCGTCTCCCGCGCCATAGCCGCCCGCGACGATCTGCATGCTGCCACCGGAGGAGGCGTCCTTGAGCACGAAGTTCATCACGCCGGCGATGGCGTCCGACCCGTACTGGGCCGATGCACCGTCTCGCAACACCTCGGCCTGACGGATCGCGATCGCAGGAATGACCGCCAGGTCCGGGCCCTGCGCGCCGTCCGTAGGGCCGACTGAGATCCAGTGGATCACGGCGGCGCGGTGGCGCCGCTTGCCGTTGACCAGCACCAGCGTGTGGTCCGGGGCGAGGTTCCGGAGGCTCGCGGGACGAACGATCGTGCCGGCATCGCTGATGGGGTTCGCGCTGACGTTGAAGGACGGCACCGTGTTGCGCAGCTGGTTGACCAAGTCCGGATCGCCTTGGTCGGTGAAGTCTTCGGCCGCGACGATATCCACCGGAACAGCCGACTCCAGCACGGTTCGACCTTCAGTGCGACTGCCGATGACGACAATCTGCTCGCTAACAGTTGATATGGCGAGCTCGACTCGCACGCTGCCTGTCGATTCGGTCAGCGTCTGTTCGTGCGCCGCAAGCCCGGGAGCAAAGACCACCATGGAGTGAGGGCCGGTCCCGAGATCGCAGAAGGATGCGACTCCCTGGTCATCGGTTGGCTGTTCGCTTATTCCGATCGCGACGGTCGCGTTTGGAACTGTCGCTCCTGACGGATCGACGACAGTGATTTGCAGGCATTCCTGCGCGGCCGCTGGTTGGGCGACCATCGCAATGCCCATTCCGATAACAGCGACACTGGCCGCCGTTCGAACGATTGAGAGTACGTGAAATCCGAAGCCACCCACGACGCTTCGAATCCGTGATGTGTCCTTGTTGCTCATCTCTTCAGTCTCCTTGCTGATTTCCTGCCAGCGAGATGCCTCGGCCAGTGCCCCTTGGTGCGATTGTCCGTGGATTTCCCTGATTTCCGTCCTCTCGGTTCACGCAATGTAAGCGTCACCACCCGAGGGTGTTGTGCCTAGTGGGTGAACCGGAAGAGTTTAGTCAATATAGTGGATGGCTTGGTCGAATATGTCAACCTTGGGAAGAATGGATCGAAGCGTTAATTTCTTTTGCGTTTCGACTGATTCCAGGGGGGATCGTTCCAGTCGTCGTGCACTCCCAGTGAGCCGCGCGGAGACTCACATAGTGCGCGTAGCTGGGGCTAGCACAAACTTGGAGTCACGCCGAACGCCGTGGGACCGCTGGTATCGCCAACCGATACCCCCAAGGGGCAGTAGCGCTTGCATGGCTGATCAGCTTCTCCACAAGCAGGGCGACCAGCAGCTTGCCGTAAAGCCAGGCTCTGGCGCTCTCGTCGTCGCGCTTGGGCAAATGACCGAGTTGCGCGATGGCTTTGAAGCGCTTCAAGGCCATCGCGACCTGCCATCCAGTTCGGTACCACTCCAGAACGTCGGCGTCCGTGAAATCGGCTGCGGGAAACGTCGAGAAGACGATCACGTACTTGCCGCGTTCCAGGGATTCTGACTGGACTGGCACTTCCCGGCGCAAAGCCTCCATCCGCAAGCTCTGCTGTGCAAGCCATACCGCCTCCTCGGACTTGCGCACTGCGCAAACCCGACCTTCGACCGTGCCGCCCTTCTGATCGACGGACCTTACTGCCCACGAGTGGACCGCCCCGGCACTGCGGACCGACCGCAAAGCCGTGAGCAAGTCGAACGGCCGATCTCTATGCGTGCGCAACACGATTGCTTCGGTTTTCAGGGGCACCGTGACTCGCCCCCCCGCATGGGCCACGCAATGGATGTTGGCCGCGGTCGAATAGCTCCAGCCGGCTAGCAGGTGATCTCCCGCCGCAATCGAGAAATCCGAAAGGGACTCGCCCCCGCCGCGACTATTCATCTCGGTCGCCTTGAAGAAATCGCAATCCAGGGAGGGCAGCTGCAAGCTGTAGTGAAAGCGCCTCAGCGACCCCGTCTTGCCGACCTCCTTGACCGTCGCCGCGTCGACCGCCCGCACCTGGAAGCCCCTGGAATCCGATAGATCGACTCCGCGCTCCCGCAACAGGTCAATGCACAGCGCGCGCATCCATTCCTTCGACTTCTTCAACCGGTGCCACAAAGCCACTGCGGACAGATCAGCCAGATTCGCTTGCCTGGCCTGCACCGCGGTCTCGCGCAGCGAACGCTCAGATCCGAGATAGAGCAAGAGCACTCTCAGCAGGTTCTCTGCCGACTTGTCCTTGCGCAGGCCGGTCAACGCTCCGGTCTCCTTGGCCAACGCCCGCCAATCGGCGGGCAGGAACGATACCAGCAGGTGCCAGTCCTCGGTCACAGGTGACGGCTCTCCAGACTCACCATGTTCCTACTCTACACTCTCTCCGCCCGAACAGGTTAACACTTAGCCTGCCAAGACTCTGTTAACTTGTGCGCGAATTCTCTTTGCAGGAATTTAACATCCGACTCTTGGACTGTAAGCTGTAAGTTCAGGGATGCCAACACGATAGGCCGTTCTCCCGGCGCTGGCGACAGGTTGGACAAGCCGGCGGAGCGGCCGCTCCGCCGAATCCGCCGAGATCGTCTCGAACGACGATCGCCGTTCCATGGCGTGCCTGGTGCCTGAAGGCCTGCTCCGGCTTGCCCGACGTCAATGCCGTTCGGGGCGATGGCGTCTCACCAGGAACCGGCCCGCGCTACAACCCGTCTGGCATTCGCCGAAAGATGTTGGGAGTCGCGGAAACGAGAATCTTCATCGGCACGTTACACATACAGTAGGTTCATACTTAGGTAGTAGTCATGCAGGCCAATTGCAAGCGCTCGAGACGATCTTTGATAGCAGTTCCTGGTGTGCCCGGCACCTTCCTAGCCGCCGCGATGCTTGCCGGGACCTGGCTGCCGGCTCAGGCGCAGCAAATCCCCGTATTCGAGTCCGAGACGACCCTCATGGAGATCGAAGTCCGGGTCACCGATGGGCGGGGCCGACCCGTAGGGGGCCTTTCCAAGGAAGACTTCGAATTGCTTGAAAGCGGTCAGCCCCAAGAGATCGCAACCTTCGAGTTCGTGACCCGTCCCGTCCCGAAAACTCAATCCGCCGATCCGAGCAGTCCACCCAGCCCCGTAGTGACCGATCCCCACGCGGCCGCCAACGAACTCCGCAGAAGCACGTTCATCTACATCGCCACTCGAGGGCGCCGCGAAGACAAACTGCGACTCGTCAACGGGATCAGGAAATTCATCGACGAGCAATTGGCACCGGGGGTGTTCGTGTCGCTGGAGGGGGCTCCGTTCACCCAGTCGGCGAGCGAACTCAATACGCGTCTCGACGAGATGCTCGCCGGCGGCTCCGGGGGTACGGGCACTGGCTTGGTCGACACGGTGTCCCAGGACCTGGCTCGCGAATTCGAGATATCCAGCGCGTTTGACGAGCTACTCGCAGAAGCAAACGAAGACTTCGGCGAGCAGATCGAGGCAATCGATGATCGCGCCGCTTTATATCGCCGCTTGCGGATGTACGAATACATCGACTTGATCCAGGCCCTGAGCATCTACCCCGGGCGGAAGCTCGTCGTGCTGTTCGCGACCGGATTGCCGATCGACGAGGAGAATATGGACATGATGGAGCTGCTCGAGCACGAGGCGACGAAGGCCCGCGTGCGGTTCTACGTGTCCGATGTCTCCGGGCTCAGCGCGTCAGCGCCCGGCGGTACCGCCGAAACCCGCGGCAGCTTCAGCTCGATGATGGGCGACCCAGTGAACAATGGGTTCATGGCGCAAGCGGAGAGCCGCCAGGACAACCAGGACGGACTGTGGGAACTGGCGCGCCGCACAGGAGGCCGCGCCGTGCTGAACAGCAACGACTTCGGCGAAGTTTTCGACGTCGTCAATCGCGAGAGCGGAGACTACTACCTGCTCGGCTACTACACCCATGATCAGGAGCAGCGTGGCCGGTTCCGCCGGCTCCGCGTGAAGGTCCGGCAAAGCGGGCTGAGAGTCAGCCACCAGCGCGGCTTCTACGAGGAGCGACCGTTCAACCAAATGAGCAAGGACGAGCGCAACCTCCGCATGCATCAGGCCCTGACCTTCGACACGCCCTACCTGGACCTTCCCCTCGAAGTCGACCACGAGTTCTTCCGCGACTCGGAAGGCTCGGCCACCCTGATCTACAGCGTGGGCCTGCACACCGGCGACATCCCCTCGATCTCCACGAAGAAAGGCGAGCAGGTCAAGCTCACGATCATCGCGCAAGCAGACCCGGTCGAGGCGGAGGGAGAGCCCGGGCTCGTTCCGTTCCTCGACGAGAGGCGCATTCAAATGACAGTGGAAGAAGCGGCGCACGAACGCCTGAGCACCGATCCAAACTCATACCTGCATTACGCCTCGCAGATGCAATTGCCGCCAGGCTTGTACGACTGGAAGGTGATCGTCCGGGACGATCTCTCGGGCACGCTCGGCAGCTACCAGACGAAGGTGCGCATGCCAGGAGCCAGCCAAGGCTTGGGGGCAAGCACGCTGCTGCTGACAGGCCGCATCGATGATGTCAGCGGATCTTCCACGAGCACGAAGAAGAAAGGAAAGGACGCTCCCGAAGACGTCCTCCTGGTGGCGGGAAGCCGGTTCTACGCGACCTCGGCCAAAACATTTCGCCAAGGCGACCCGTTCTTTCTGCTCTACGACATCTACAATCCCGGCGACGCCTCGTTCACAGCACCGCCGAGTCCGAGGATTGCGCTATACCGCGAAAGCGAGCGAGTCCCGCAACTGCCAGTCACGGGCCATCAATCCGTTGTCGAACCCGAAGCCAACCGGCTTCGGCACCTGGCGGCGCTGAACACGGGAGAACTGGAGGCCGGCGACTACACAATTGTCGCGATGCTGCCTTCCGACTCGAACTCCCGCCCCGTAATCTTCCGTAAATTCACTCTCCTCCCCGCGAGTGCGGAGTGATCGATCACCATCGGAACCTGGCTCAGCCTTCGAGACACTCGAAGACTTGGCGGTAGAACTGCGGGTGCGACTCCCAGGTCTGGGCGCTGACGATGTTCCCGTCGCGCACAGCCTGCTCCGTCGAGTAAGTAGCTCCCGCCCGTTCCGCTTCGGACCGCACGTGCACATAGCAAGTCACGGTTCGGCCCTGCAGCAGGTCGGCAGCCACGAGGATCTGGATACCGTGGCAGATCGAGAAAACTGGCTTCCCCTGGCTCACGAATTCGCGAACGACTTCGATCACGCGCGGTATGTGGCGCAGGAATTCAGGAGCCCGGCCTCCGAGCAGCAGCACGGCGTCGTATTCGTCGACGGAAACATCGTCAAACGCGATATCGGCCGACACCCCGTACCCTTGCCGCTCTATATATGTGTCCCAGCCCGGTTCGAAGTCATGCATCACGAGGTGCAACCGACGGGCCGAGGGTGCCGCGACCACAGCGTCGTGACCGGCCTCCTCGAAGCGATGCAGCGCATACAAGGTCTCGTAGCTCTCGCCCGAGTCCCCGGTGACCAGCAGGATTCGTTTCGCCATACCTGACGATTCTAGCCTCCGGCGGGCGGCCGGCTCAGAGGCCACGCAGAAACATGTTGCGCTCCCGCTCCCTGCCAATGGTCGTTCCCGGGCCATGACCGCAGACAACCTCCACCGAATCATCCAGGGCCAGCAACTTGGTCTTGATCGAACTCAGGATCTGATGTAGATCCCCTCCCGGAAGGTCGGTCCGGCCGATCGAGTCACGGAACAGGGTGTCCCCCGCCAGGAGCCTGTTCTCGGACGGGATCAGCAAGCTGATGCTGCCCTGGGTGTGGCCCGGCGTGTGGAGCACCTCGAACTTCGTTCCCGCAAGATCGACAGTGTCCCCGTCCTTGAGCGTTGCGTCGATTTCGATGCCCTCCGGCTTTGGCATGCCGACCCATACAGCCTGCTGGTCCAAGTGCCTGACTAGAACGAAATCGTTGTCGTTCATGAGCACGGGGGCGCCTGTCTTGGTGCGCAGCTTGCCAGCACCCCCGATGTGATCGATATGGGCGTGCGTAACAACGATCCACTTGACCCGCAGGCCATGCTTCTCGAGCACTTCCTCGATGCGTTCGATTTCAGCGCCGGGGTCAATTACGATCGCCTCACGCGTCTCTTCGTCGCCAATCACAGAGCAATTGCACTGCAACGGCCCGACCGGAAAAATTTCGTGGATCATCGTTGGTATGCTAGCAATCGCAGGTGCGGGGCTACGATGCACTGAGGCGAGCCGCCGCATGGCGCGATCTTTCCGCGCGGGGCAGGCTCAAGGCGACGGGCGATGACCGTGCGCGCCTTGTCCATGCAATCGCGAGCAACGCGGTAGAGTGTCTCGCTCCGGGGCTGGGCGTCTACTCCTTCTTCCTGGACGCCCAGGGGCACATCCAAGCGGACAGCAACATTTTCGTTCACGGAGACCATCTCGTGATCGACTCCGAGCCTGCGGCTAGCCGCACCCTGCGCAGCCACATCGAAAGCTACATCATCATGGACGACGTCGTGCTGGAGGATATCGGTCCCTCAACCGCACTGCTGGCAGTTGCCGGACCCGCCGCGCGCGACGTCGTGACATGCATGAGCCAACAGCTTCCGGACGCGCCCCTGGCCTTCGTCGAGGCCGGCTCGCGCACCATCTACCGCGCCCCGCTTGGCGGTGTCGAGGGATATTGGATCTCCGCCCCGGTCTCGGACCGCGAGCAGCTGATCGACGAACTGGAAGCGCACGGCGCTGTCGCGGCCTCCGAAGCATCGTGCGAGGCGCATCGGGTGCGCAATGGGATCCCCCGGTTCGGGTCGGACTTCGGATCCAAGAACATCCCCCACGAAACACAACAGCTTCAAGCGGTCTCGTTCACCAAAGGCTGCTACACAGGCCAGGAAATCGTCGAACGGGTGCGATCCCAGGGCAGGGTCAGGCGCCTCCTGGTCGGTGTGGAATTGGAGTCCGCGGACCTGCCCGAAGACCTGTCCGTTCGATACGAGGGGGCCGGGGTGGGGGTCCTGACTTCACCAACACCCGGAACACAGAGCGATGGCAAAGCCCGCGGATTCGCCATTCTGAAGAGGACGGCCGCCACACCCGGGACTCCGGTGCGGGTCGGCGAGACGCCGGGAACCGTCCGGGATGTCGCGAGAAACTAAGACACGCGAGAAACTGAGTCCCCCTCAGAAGCCGTGCCCTGTGCTAATCTCATGCCTCCCGCAATGATCGATTCTTGGGGACAGACCCATGTTGGGATGGTACGGAGTAACAACGAGGATTCGTACGATTGCGTGCCGGAGATCGGATTCTTCGTGGTTGCCGATGGCATGGGCGGTGCCAATGCCGGCGAGAGGGCCTCGGCGATCGCGGTTCGCACCCTGATCGATCAGGCGCGGGCTGCAGGGGACGCCCTGAATGCTGGCGCGCTGGTCGAGGCGATCGAACTCGCCAACCGCTGCATCCGGAGGGAAGCCCAGAATGACCCCTCGCTGGATGGCATGGGCACGACCGTCACGGCCGCGATCATCGGGGACGGCAAGGCGTGGATCGTCAACGCCGGAGATAGCCGGGCTTACCGGTTGTCGGACGGCAAGCTGGAATGCCTGACACAGGATCACACTTGGGTCCGGGAATTCGCTAGCTCTCTCAGCCCGGAGCAGCTGGCGCTTCATCCGTATCGACATGTGCTGACCAAGGCCGTCGGCGCGGAAAGCACCGTGAATGCCGACACGGTGGAGGCTGACTTCAGGCCCGGCGATGTCCTGCTGCTATGTAGCGACGGATTGCATGGCCAGATCCCGGCCGAAGCGATTGCCACGGCGCTTTCCAGTGGTGCGAACCTCGAAGATAAGGCGGCCAACTTGATCAGATCCGCGCTGGCGCGGGGTGCCCCGGACAACGTGACCGTCGTTCTGGTCCGCTGCACCGAGGACGGGCCGAGGGGATAACCCCGCCTGGGCTTCCAGCCTAGGTCAGGTCTTCGCGACGCTCCGTCAAGGCATCGATTCGATCCATGTCGAGCGAGTAGCCAAGTCCAGCCTGATCGGGCATCGCGATAGTGCCGTCAGACGCGACCTCGACCGCGGGCTGGATGATGTCGCGACTCCAGTAGCGCTTGGACGCGGACACGTCCCCGGGCAGCACGAAGTTCTCCAGCGACGAGAGAGCGATATTGTGCGCCCGGCCGATCCCGGACTCGAGCATGCCTCCGCACCACACGGGCACTCCGGCGTCGCGGCAGGTGTCGTGGATGCGGATCGCCTCGGAATACCCCCCGACCCGCCCTAGCTTGATGTTCACGATACGGCAAGCGCCGAGGCGGATCGCCTGGGCGGCCTGGTGGTCAGTGCGAATGCACTCGTCAAGGCAGATCGGAGTCCTGAGTTCGTGCTGGAGAGTCGCGTGATCGACGATCTCGTCATGGCCCAGCGGCTGCTCGATCATCATCAGATCGAAATCGTCAAGGGCCTTCAGCACAGTTAAGTCGCGGAGCGTGTACGCGGAGTTCGCATCCGCCATCAAGAGCACCTCCGGAAACCGCTCGCGAACGGCCCTGACGACTTGCAAGTCCCATCCGGGTTTGATCTTGATCTTGATGCGCTGGTATCCGGCCGAAACCTCGACCGCGATGAGATCAAGCAACTCTTCGACCGTGTCCTGAATGCCGATGGACACGCCGCAGGACGTCTCGTGCCGGCTTCCCCCGATGCGCTGCCACAACGGCCGGCCCGTCTTGCGGGCCTCCAATTCCCAGCAAGCGGTCTCGACGCCTGCGCGCGCCATGCGATGGCCCCGGATAACCGACATCAACCCGCCGACTTGAGCAGCCGAAGGGACGTCGACGCCCAGAACCCGGGGGCTGGCAAAGTCCCGCAGCACAAGCCACGCCGCATCCACCCACTCTTCGTTGTAAAAGGGTCGCTCCCCGCATGTGACTTCACCCCAGCCAACGGCACCGTCGGCATCCTCCACCTCGACTAGGACGATGCGGCGTTCGTAAGTGCGCCCGAAGCTGGTCTCGAAGAAATGGACGAGCGGCATGCGAATCTGTCGCAGGCTAATCCTCTTCAATCGCATCGGACCCTCCTGCTAGCGCCGCTGACAGCGCGGGCAATAGTGGGTGCTGCGCTGCGCCACCAGAATGCGCCGCACCGGTGTCGAGCAAGCCGGGCACGGCTGGCCGGTCTTGCGGTAGACTTGGACCTGCAACTGAAAGTAGCCGCGGGCGCCCTGGCCGTCGACGAAGTTGTCTATCGTGGTGCCTCCCGCCAGGATGGCATCGCGCAGGACCGCCTGGATCGCGACGTGCAAGTCACGCGCCTTGCGACGGCCCAGTTCAGCGCCAAGACGCTCTGGATGCAAGCGGGCGCGGAAAAGCGCCTCGTCCGCGTAGATGTTGCCGAGCCCGCGCAGAAACTCCTGGTCCAGTAGCAGAGCCTTGAGACGCTTCCTGCGCCCCGTGAGCCTCGCCGCGAAGTCATTGAAACCGATCTCGAGAGGTTCCGGCCCCAGCTGGGCCAAGCGGGGCGGGAGTTCCTCGGACCACTGCCAGCGGCCGAACTTACGCGTGTCGTGGAATACCAGCGTCGTCCCTCCTTCCAATTGCATTTCGGCACGGGTGTAGCGACCGGGCATGGCGTTCAGCAGCAGATTCCCGGTCATACGCAAGTGGATGACGAGCACTGACTGTCGCCCGTGTTTGCGGAGCCGGAACACCAAGTACTTGCCGTGCCGGTCGAGACGCTCGATCCGCTGGCCAGCCAAGATCGCCGCGGTCTGGTCCGCGTCACCTGCGCAGGTGCGAGGCCAGTGAAACTGGACAGCCTCAATGCAACCGCCTTCAACGGCGGGGGCAAGCGTCCGCCGGACGGTTTCTACTTCAGGCAGTTCGGGCATGGGCGTCTTGGTCGGAGCGGCGTTGAGCGCAGCCGAGGATTGCTTGAGCGGGGTCGGAGATCACGCGACGCCACCCACCAGCGCGGGCAGGACCGTGCCGATCTCTCCCCTTAATACGGCGTCCGCCATGGGATCGAGCGGAGTCGGATCACGGTTGACGATCACCAGACGAGCTCCGGCGCGCTTCGCGATCCGCGGGATCGATGCCGCCGGCTCCACAACTAGGGAAGAACCGACTGCCAATAGCAACTCGCAGTTCTCCGCAGCTACCTGGGCCTGTTGCATCACGTCCCATGGCATGGATTGACCAAAGGAGATCGTGGCCGGCTTGAGTAACCCCCCACAAGCTTTGCAGCGAGGCGCTCGCTCCCCGCCCAGCACCCGCTCGCAGGCCTCGTCGGACGTGATCCGGTCCCCGCAGTCGAGGCAGACAGCCTCGGTCGTAGTGCCGTGCAGTTCGAGAACCGCTTCCGCTGGCAGCCCCGCCCGCTGGTGCAAGCGCTCGATGTTCTGGGTGACCAGCGCCACGAGCTTGCCGCTGCGATGCAACTGGACAAACGCGTGGTGCCCGGCGTTCGGGCTCGCCTCGCGCATGGCGGGCCAGGCAGCGACCTTCTGGCGCCAGTACTCGACCCGGTCTTCCTCGCTCGAGAGGAATGACTGGAAGTCGACGATGCGATTCGTGGCCCAGACGCCATTCGGACTGCGAAAGTCGGGAACGCCGGATTCAGTTGAAATACCGGCACCGGTGAACCCGACAATCCTTGACGAGTCCGCGACCCACTTCCCTGCGGTCTCGACATCCATTCCGCGCATCCTAGCACGAGGCAGAATCTCCCGATCTATGGCGACATCCGCCTAGACTTGTGCCGCGCCCCTCTTCCGTCCACTATGATGCCGAGCGTTCGAGGGGTCCGCGATGCGGGCCTGATGTTGTCGAGCGATTCAGTGCAGTCCGTCGTGGCTACGCCCACGATGCTTCGCGAGAGTGACCGGATCATGGACAGTCTCAACACGGCCTTCAGCGGCAAGCCTCGCATCGCGGGCTCGCCGGCTTTGGCAAACTTGGGTGCGAAACCCCCTCGCGGCTCCGTGTCAAAGGCTCGACGCTACGGGCTTCCGTCCGTTCCCCGTTTCGCGCGGCCCGAGTGCAGCTCCGCGATCCGTGCCTTGAGGCGAGCGATTTCCGATTCAGCGGCCTGCCTCGCCGCAACCTCCGCGCCCAGCGCCGTCTCCGCACGTGCCCTAGCTCGTTCCGCCTCGGGTCCGACCCTGCTCCGATTCCCGGAACGTCAGCAGGTCCTCGCCGGTACTCGGATCCCGGAAGCGCAGCAGGTGCTCCATGCCCGCCCGGGTATCCACCCGCAGATCCAGTTCCAATACCTCGCTGCGGATTGATCCGTCCGCTCCCAGTGCCAGCGGCTCATACCCTAGCCTGCCAGTGCGCTCCCCTCCAGCCGCTGCCCCGGCCGCGACGCGCCCTCCAGCTCCCCGACCGGATTGAACCGCCAGTACTCCGCCACTCCCATCGCCCCGTACAAGGCCTGCTTCACGCCCCGGTCACGCCCAGCGCTCGCCGGCGATGCCACCTCCAGCACGAAGCCCGGCGGGCGGCCCGCCTCCCAGACCAGGTAGGATGTCTCCGGCAGCGCCGCCAGGCCCCGGACAACGAACAGGTCCGGCACCAGCTTCTTCCCGACATCACCTTCCTGGTGGTACAGGTTCATGTTCGCCCCGACCTGGACGCAGCTGGATTCCGCGAACCGGTTGCGCAGGGTGGCGAGCGCATACAGGATCGCGTCCACGTGCCGCGGGCTCTCCGCTAGCGCCTTGCCGTCCGAGTACGGGTACTCGATGGCGGCTGCAGGTCGCTCCTCGGGACGTGCGCGGATTCTTGCCATCGGGCTGGCGGCGGAAGTCTTGCCGGCGCTCAGGATAGCAGGCACCCCGGCGGCGGTTGAGCCAAGCCGGACCCCTGAGTCGCGGGAAGGCTCCCTTCCCGCCAAGCGCCTTCAAGCCGCACACGTCCCGCCCGGTTACAAACGGACATCCGCCCGCTTTGCCCCGCGCTACCATGGGCATTCGAGGGGCAAATGTTCGAGTTTCGAGGCGTTGACTTCATGGACTTCGATTCGCTGCTGAGCGAAGAGGAGCTGCTGGTTCGGCAGACAGCGCGGCAGTTCGTCGAAGACCAGTTCATACCGCAGATAACGCAGCATTTCCGGGACGGCACATTCCCGAACGAACTGACCGGCCCGATCGCTGAACTGGGCTTTTTCGGAGCCAATCTCGACGGCTACGGCTGCGCGGGGCTGAGCAATGTCGAGTACGGGCTCGTCATGCAAGAGCTCGAGCGCGGGGACACTGCGCTCCGCAGCTTTGTCTCGGTGCAAAGCAGCCTCGCGATGTACGCCATCTACTCCTGCGGATCGGACGAGCAGAAAGAACGCTGGCTCCCCAAGATGCAACAAGGCCAGGCGATGGGCTGCTTCGCATTGACCGAGGCCAATTTCGGGTCCAATCCAAGCGGCATGCTGACGCGCGCCGTGAGGGACGGCGATAGCTACGTTCTCAACGGCGAGAAGACCTGGATCACGAACGGCTCGCTGGCTGACGTCGCGGTGGTCTGGGCCAAGCTCGGCGACACCGACAAGATCCAGGGGTTCCTCGTGGAAACGGACACGCCCGGGTTCACCGCTGTGGACCTGCACAACAAGCTTTCCATGCGCGCTTCGACTACATCGAGCGTCGGACTGAGCAACGTCCGGATTCCGGCCGAAAACATCCTGCCCGGTGCCAAGGGGCTCAAGGCCGCCCTCGGCTGCCTGACCAACGCCAGGCTGGGAATCGCCTGGGGCACGATTGGGGCGGCGATGGCCTGCTACGACTGCGCGCGGCAGTACACGATCCTGCGAACGCAGTTCGACAACCGGCCCATCGCCTCTCACCAGCTAGTTCAGAGCGAGCTTGCCTGGATGATCACCGAGATCACCAAGGCGCAATTCATCACGCTGCATGTCACGCGCTTGAAGGACAAGGGCCGGCAGCACCACGCCCACGTCTCGATGATCAAACGTAACAACGCCGAGATGGCGCTGGAGGTCGCGCGCCGCGCCCGCGACCTGCTGGGGGCCAACGGAATCACCGATGAGTACCCGATCTTCCGCCACATGTGCAACCTCGAGACGGTCAAGACCTACGAGGGAACGCACAACATCCATACCCTGATCCTCGGCTCGCACGTCACCGGAATCCAGGCGTTCAAGTAGGGCCGGCGTCGAACGGCGGCCGCGGCCAACCGTCAGGCGGCGAGGTCGCGCAAGTCATCGACCAGCACGTCCGGGGGATATCGCTCGAAATCCTCCGGCCGCAGCCCGAACGTGACACCGGCGCACGCAATGCCCGCGTTCCGCGCCGTGAGCACGTCCACCGAGCTGTCGCCGACCATCAGCGACTGGCCGGGGCAGAACTCCAGCTCCCTCATGATGCGCCGCAGGCCGTAGGGGTCGGGCTTCTTGGTCTCGAAGCTGTTTCCGCCGTAGATGCAGGCGAAGCAGTCCGCAACCCCCAGGCCGGCAACCAGGTCCCTGCTGAACACAACTGGCTTGTTCGTGAGCACCGCCATGGTCTTGCCGGCGGAGCGCCACGCTTCAAGCGCTTCGCGGACACCCGGATAGAGCCTCGTGTTGACGAGCATGTTGTCCCGGTAATAGCGCAGGAAGAACAGCAGGCCCTGTCGGACGTCCTGGTCGGAAGCGCCGGGCCCGAGGGACCGGCGGATGAGCATCTCCGCGCCGTTGCCGACGTACGATGCGACCTGCTCGATGTCCAAGGGGTCGAGACCGGCCTGGGCGCGGGTGGCGTTCACAGAGAGCGCCAGGTCCAGCGAAGAGTCGATCAGCGTCCCGTCCAAGTCGAAGACGAGCAGGTCATAACTGGCTGCCAACGTACGCGGCCCGTCAATCGTCGAGCAACGGCTCGATCCCCCGTTTGAGATCTTCGAAGATTTTGGCGGGCGGCATTGTTGCGTCCACGACGGTGAAACCGTAGTCCTCGGCTAGCGAGTCCAGCACCTCCATCAGCTTGGTCTGGTAGCCGACAAAGCTCTCGTACCGGTCCTTGCCGTAGGGCACGTCCATGCCGCTCTCCCAGTAGTCGAAATAGAGGTTGTCACGGACGACCCGCGCGAGCACTTCTTTGACAGGAGCCCGCAGGTAGAAGGTTGCGTGCGGGACGATGGCGAAGCCAGCAACACGCTCGAGCCACTCAGCATCCTGGTGGCGTGCCACGGCGCGTGCGATGACCGAATAGAAATACCGATCCGTCAGCACGATGAAACCAGCCCTCAAGGCGGGGATCATGGTGTTCTCCAGCCGGTCCGCGAAATCGGCCATGTAGAACAGGCCCATCGTGAGCGGGCCCAGCGTGTGCCCGCTCTTGGCTTCCCGGATCCCGTCCTTGGTCAGCAGCGAGCGCGCCATACCGGTATCGGCCACCGCGAATCCGCGCTCCTCGAGCCAGGCACGCAGCATCTGCACCTGGGTGCTGCGGCCTACCGAGTCCGGACCCTCGATCACGATCAACTTGCCCTGCAGGTCCGATACATCGATCCCGGGCAGGGGGTCATCGTAGAATTGCAGAGGCTTTGATTTCCTTGGCATTTCCTGAATCATTTCGGCGAGCGCAATACGTCGCGTTCGAGGGCATCGCCTATGTGGTCAAGGACGATCTGGCGAACCTGCTTCTGCTGCTTCTTGATCGACCGGGTCGCGTCGATCACGTGGAAGCCCATCTCCTCCGCCATCGAATCGTACTCCTCGAGAATGCGCTGCTGGAACAGTGCGAAGCTCTTTTCGATGTCGGGACTGAGACCGAGGTCCATGCCAGCCTCGTAGTACTTCAGGGCCGCCCTGCCTCCCAGGATCCGCTTGAGCGCGACATCCAATGGCACCCGGAAGTAGAACGCGAGATCCGGCTGGATTGCCACGCGATAGAGGTTCCGCACCCATTCTCGGCGCACGCCCCGCGCGGCGTCCCGCGCGAACGCGGTGAACGCGTAGCGGTCCGCGCAGACGACGGCTCCCGCCTCCAGCATCGGCCGGATGCGCCGCTCGAGCCTGTCCGCGAAGTCCGTCGCGTGGATCAGGCTGAACGTCGTGGGCGTGAACATCTGCTTCTTCTTGCCCTGGCGCGTCGTGCCCCGCACGATCGAGGACGAGTTCCACTCGCTGAACGAGACAATCAGGTTCTTGGATCGCAGCCACTGGCTCAGCAAGGCCAGCTGAGTCGACTTGCCGGACCCGTCGATGCCCTCGACGATGATGAGCTTGCCCGGGAAGAGGTTGGGGCGGAACTGCGGCATGGAACCAATCTAATCAACTGTAACAAAGCTATATGACAACGAGATGTCTCTCGAGCGTCCCGCCTGCCGAACGGATCTGCTGAGACGAAGTGCGCGCGCAGGGAAGCGGTCTGTAAGATTGGATGAGTGCTTGAATCGCGGATCAACGCCCTCTATGACCGCAACCCGGAATCGTACTCGCACCAGGATCTCGAGACCTTCCGTGAGTTCAAGAACGGGCTGAACAAAGGCACCGTTCGCGCCGCCGAACCCGACCGGGAAGCGGCACCGCATGGCTGGCGTGTCAACGCGTGGGTCAAGCGCGGCATCCTCCTGGGCTTCCGCATGGGCAGGAGCGTTGACATGTCCGATTCCGGCAGCCGATTCCGATTCATCGACAAGTCGACGTATCCGCCACGCGATCTCACCATCGAGGAAAGCGTCCGCGTCGTGCCGGGAGGCTCCAGCTTGCGCGACGGTTGCTACGTAGGCCGGAGCGTCACGTGCATGCCGCCAATGTATATCAACGTCGGCGCATATGTGGACGACGGCACCATGGTGGATTCCCATGCCTTGGTAGGCAGTTGCGCGCAAATCGGCAAGAACTGCCATATCAGCGCCGCGGCGCAGGTGGGCGGCGTGCTGGAACCGATCGGCGCCCTTCCCGTGATCGTCGAGGACCAAGTCCTTGTCGGTGGCAATACTGGAATCTACGAAGGTACGATCGTCAAGAAGTTGGCCGTGCTGGGCGCGGGAACAGTGCTGACCCGCTCGACGCCGGTCTACGACATCGTTCGAAACGTCGTGCATCGGGCCGAGGGCGACAGCCCGCTGGTAATCCCCGAGCGAGCCGTGGTCGTGCCCGGCTCTCGGCCGATAACGTCAGGCACAGGAAAGCGCATGGGCCTGTCACTGTACGCACCGGTCATTGTCAAGTACCGGGACGACAAGACGGAAGCGCGTGTGGAACTCGAAGCACTCTTGCGGTAGGCCGCGTCGCGACCCACCGCACATCGATAACGGAGACCCCCATCCAAGACCCTGTCCGCACGCGAGACGAACTCGCCAAATTGATCCGCCAGCAGGTCGGCGACCGCCTGTTTGTCAGTGTTTCCAACCGGGAACCGTTCGTCCATACGCGGGGTCCCGACGGCACGATCCAGGTGCGAGCGGCTGTCGGCGGCCTCACGCTGGCCCTGAACGTGGTGATGCAGGCGCTCGGCGGCATCTGGGTTGCCCATGGCGATGGGAATGCCGACCGAGACACCGCCGACGCAATGGGCCGCGTGCCGGTACCGCCCGACGCTCCCAGCTACGAACTGCAACGCGTGTGGCTGGATCAGGTCGAGTTCAAGCGGTATTACAGTGGCTTCGCGAACCAGGCGCTGTGGCCCCTCTGCCACGTGGCGTTCACCAAGCCGGCGTTTCGCGAGGACCATTGGGAAGCCTACAGGAGCGTGAACACGAAGTTTGCCGAAGCTGTCGCCGGGGTCGTCGGGGACCGGGAAGCGGTCGTGTTCATCCAGGACTATCATTTCGCCTTGCTGCCGACGATGATCCGCCAGCGCTGCCCCCGCGCGACCATCGTGCACTTCTGGCACATTCCCTGGCCTCTGCCTGACATCCTGCGAATATGCCCTTGGAGCACTGAGCTTCTCGACGGCCTTCTCGAAAATGACGTGTTCGGACTCCACACCCCGCAATACGCTGAGCGGTTTCTGGCGGCTGCGGCTACGCGGCCAGGCTGGCAGCGTGCCGGAGAAGGGGTTCTTGCGCGAGGGGATCACCGGATCTCCGTGCAGCCGTATCCGATCTCGATCGACTTCGACGGCATATCGTCCAAGGCGGCCAGCGTTGATTGCGATGAAGCGGTCGCCCGGCTCCGTTCGCGCTATGGACTGGCCGGCAAGTTCGTCGTGCTCGGCTTGGACAGAATTGACTACACCAAGGGCGTGATCGAGAGGTTGCAGGCAGTCGAGCACCTGCTGGAGCGGCATCCCGAGATGCGCGGTCGCCTGGTGTACCTGAACGCTGGCGCCCCGAGCCGCGCCGAGATTCCAGCCTATCAGGAACTGCATCGCTCGATGGGCGAGCTTGAGACGCGCATCAACGCCACCTACGGAGGCCGCACCGGCGACCCGGTCGTGTCGATCAAGCAGCATCTGCCGGAGAGCGAAGTGCTGGCCCTCTATCGCCTGGCGAATGTCTGCGCGGTCAGTTCGCTGGAAGACGGCATGAACCTCGTCGCAAAAGAATACATCGCGGCTCGCAACGACAACGGCGGCCGCCTGCTGCTTAGCGAGTTCACCGGTGCCGCATGGGAACTTCCGGGAGCCGAGACCTTCAATCCTTTCGCCATCGATGCCTTCTCCGATCGACTGCTCGCGATGAGCGAACCGGACTCCGGACAATCCGCGGAGCTGATGCGCCAACTCCGCCAGCATGTGCGGGAGCACAATATTTACGGCTGGATTGGCAAGATCCTAGAGACGTTGCCACCACCCGCGCAGTCCGGGAAATGAGACATCTCCTTGACGCCTGGCCCGTTGTCGACACCAGACTTCGCGCGGCGGAGCGCCTGCTCCTGATGCTGGACTTCGACGGAACGCTGGCACCCATCGTGCCGCAGCCGGCTGACGCTCGCATCCCGGCCGACACGATGGGAACACTGCGGGCCCTGGCACGATGTCCGCGAGTCACCATGGCAATCGTCAGCGGAAGGTCGGCGGCTGACGTCCGGTCACTCGCCGGGCTCGCCGACGCGCACTACTTCGGAAGTCATGGGCGGGAGCGCATTCGGCCGAACAGCAGCGCGGTCGAGGTGGATGATCGCGGTAAGTCCGGGATCGCAGGCATTTGCCGACGTCTTGCCCTGGACTTGGCGGATGTCACCGGGTTCCAAGTTGAGAACAAGGGCCTGTCGGCGGCCGCACACTACCGCAACGTCGACCCTAGACACCACGAGCGCATCGCGGAGAGCGTGCTGCGCGCAGTGGGGTCGGACCCCGGCCTGCGGGCCAGCCGCGGCAAGATGGTCTTCGACATCACTCCGGTCGATGGAATCGACAAGGGCGTGGCAGCAACGGCCCTGCTGCACGAGATCGGAGGATTAGCCCTGTATTTCGGGGACGACACAACCGACGAGAGCGCGTTCGGGGCTCTCCCTGAGGAAGGCATCACAGTATTCGTTGGACCGATCGGTTCTCAATCTCGTGCCCGCTTCAGGGTCGCAAACCCGCTAGAAGTCGGAATGGCCCTTGCCAGGATTCTTGATGCCGCGGCGCACTGACCCGTGCACGCCGCAATTCACGGACTCAGCATCCGCGCTGGACGGTGGCACGGCACTTGCGACATCGCGGGCGGACCGGACGGCTGAATGAACAGCGAAGACCCTCCCTGGGATCACCGGATCCACGGAGACACGGCTCCTAGATCGGAGCCCATCCGACAGACTGCGAGTTACCGTCCGAAGTACCTCGAAGTCGGCATACCCCCAGCTCGCACCACAATCGCCCATTCGCGCAGTTCGTCCTGACGCGATTTCCAGAATCTCGCGCATTGATCAAAGTACTGGAGCACCGGTTCTTTTTCTCCCTTTTCGAGCAGTTTCTTGGCTAGTTCCATGTCTGGGCCGAACGAGTTCAATTGCGGTGATCCCGGCGTGGCCCCGGCAAGCAGCAAATACGATGCCGCTCCTTGTATATCTCCCTCAGCGAGTGCGATCTTGCCGAGGGCGATATTCCCGTGATGAATGTTGTTCCCATAGTTCCGGCCCGGTTGATCATCCTCCAATATCAAGGACGCCCACTCCCGGGCTTTGTCAAATTCCTTGGCAGTAAGGGCAACCGCTAAAGCCCACTTCATTACGCTCTTGCGTGCACTCTCTTCCGAAAGTTCGAAAGCTCTGTCGTATTGGTCCAATGCTTTTCTAGCAGCTTCGAGATTTGGCCCCCGACGGCTCTCGAGATAGTGTTTGAAGCCCAGCTTGAGTGCCCATTCAGGGTTGGCGTTGTCAAGGGATTGAGCTCTCTCGAGCAATTCGATGGCAAGCGCTCCTTCCTGCAAGCTCAGGAAGTCCGCGGCATTTTCGAGCAGGGTCAGGTCATTCGGTTCCTTCTCCAAGTGCGCCAGAAACGCCTGCTTGGCCTCGACATATCCTTCAGGATCCCGATAGGCGTCCAATTGCCAGACCGGCGTCGGCAACGCGCCAAGAGCCTCGGACTTGGGCTCGTTGTGGATGAGCCAAAGCACGAGAGAGCGCGTGCGGGTCTTCGATAAAGGTTCGCGATAGCGAGTACGGTCTCCGTAGTAGCCGAGCAAACGCGTGCGGGCGAACATGTCCAGGGGATCGGCCTCCAACTGCGCTTCGAGTGCCGCGACCTCATCGGCCCCGAGGCTTGCGCCTTCCTTCAGAAGGGCTCGAACGTCATTGGCAAACGCGAAATCGGCCAGCGCGAAGCAACAGGCGACCACAGTGGCTAGGAGCAGTGTTCGTCTCAGCATGGCCTGATACTAAGCCTGGACCGTGCCTTTGTCAATTTGGTGTTCAAAAGGCCATTCAGCCGGGGTGCAGGTCAGGGTTCTGCTCGCGGTTGTAGGCATGGGAATCACATTCGCCGGGGTTGTGACACCCGGTCTTGGCGGGGATGGCCAGAACGCCTCCGGCGGAGTGGTCTGGCGGGCTTCGATGTCCAGCGAGCGGGCCAGCCCGTAACTTGTGAGGAGCGTCTATTCCGGCAACGGTGGCGGTGACAGAGACGTGTTATTGCCTTCGCCTCGGTCGTGCCCGTGCTGCCTTGGAAAACCCTCATCAACCAGCCGGTCATCCAACGGGCTGCGTGTTACCGTCCGAAGTACGGCGAACTCGGAATGCCCCCGCCTCGCACCACAATCGCCCACTCTCGCAGTCGGTCCTGACCTCTCTCCCAGAATTTCGTGCACTGGTCAAAGTACCGCAGCACCGATCCTGTTTCCCCTTCTTCGAGTAGGTCCTTGGCTAGCGCAGTGTCCGGCCCAGTCATGTTCAATCGCGATGATCCCGGGACGGATGCGGCAAGCAGCAAGTACGACGCCGCTCCCTGAACATCGCCCTGGGCGAGTGCGATCTTGCCTAGAGTGATATTTCCGTAGTGCATGCCGTCCTCCCTGGACGATCCCGGTCGATTATCACCCAGCATCAAGTACGCGAACTCTCGAGCCTTGTCGAGATCGTTCGCGACAATGGCAGCCTGTGATGCATACTTCAAGCGGCTGTTACTTAGGCCATCAGGCGATAGCTCGAAAGCTCTCTCGTATTGGGCCAACGCCTTTCTAGCAGCCTCGACGTTCGGTTCTCCGGATACCTGGCGAGTTTCGAGATAGTGTTTGAAACCCAAATCGAGTGCCCATCTGGGGTTCGAACTGTCTAGGGATTGAGCTCTCTCGAGCAACTCGATGGCAAGCGCCCGATCCTGCAAACTTAGGAACTGTACGGTATGCTCCAGCAGGGTCAGGTCGTTCGGTTCCTTTTCTAGGTGGGCCAGAAACGCCCGCTTGCCCTCGACATATGCTTCAGGATTCTCGTACGCGTCCAATGCCCTGACCGGCGCCGGCAGCGCAACCAGAACATTGGATTTTGGCTCGTTATGGATCAGCCAAAGCACGAGAGAGCGGATACGGGTCATCGACGAGGGTTCGCGGTAGCGAGTTCGGTCTGCGTGGTAGCCGAGCAAGCGTATGCGGGCGGACATGTCCAAGGGATCGTCCGCCAACTGCGCTTCGAGAGCCGCAATTTCGTCGACCGTGAGGCTCGCGCCCTCCTTCATTAGGGATCGAACATCATTGGCAATCGCGAAATCAGCCAGCCAGAAGCAACAGGCGACCACAGTGGCTAGGAGCAGTATTCGTCTCAGCATGGCCTGATACTAAGCCTGGACCGTGCCTTTGTCAATTTGGTGTTCAACCGGCCATTCAGCCAGGGTGTCGGTCCGGTTCTTGGCCCGCGGTTGCTGGCGCCGGAATCACAATCATCAAAGTGCGGCCGATAGCTCGGAGGTCGGCCGGAACGCTCGCCGGGAGCGATTTCGACAGCTTCAATATCCAGTGAGCCCGCTTGCCGGAACCTAGGAGGACTTCGATTCCGGGGAGGATGGCGGTGGCAGGAACCTTGTCTTTCCCTCGCCTCGTCCGTGGCCCTTGCGCCACGCCGAACTCTGTCCAATCAGCCCGTTATCCGACAGCCTGGAAACTACCGTCAGTAGGGTCGAAAACTCGGAGTGCTTCCAGCTTGCACCAAGACCGCCCACTCGCGCAGTCGGTCCTGACCCCGTTCCCAGAATCTCGCACACTGCTCGAAGTACTGCAGCACCGATTCTCGTTCACCGTTCTCAAGCAGTTCCTTGGCTAGCGTCATGTCCGGACCCATTCCATTCAATCGCTGCGATCCGGGCGTGGATGCGGCAAGCAGCAAATACGATGCCGCTCCTTGAACATCTCCCTGAGCGAGGGAGATCTTGCCGAGGGTGATATTTCCATAGTGAACGTAATCCCCATAGTGGCGCGAGCCGTGGCGATCACTATCCAGCATCAGGTACGCATACTCCCGAGCCTTGTCGATCTCGTTCGCAACAACGGCAACCTCTGCGGCAAGCTGCAGGAAACCTTCCACTCGGGTGTCATCATCCGATAGTTTGAAGGCTCCTTCGAGTTCGGCCAGCGCCTCTCGAGCAGCCTCGACATTCGATGCCCCCGATCCACGGAGACTATCGCGATAGGTATTGTAGTGCCCAAGGGCCAACCCGATTGCCCATTTTGGGTTCGAGCTGTCAAGGGATCGAGCCCTCTCGGTCAACTCGGCGGCAAGCGTTCGATCCCGGAAAGATACGAAATCTGCGGTATGTTCGAGCAGGGTCAAGTCGTCTGGTTCCTTCTCGAGGTGCGCCAGGAACGCCCGCTTGCCTTCGACGTATTCTTCAGGCTTCAAGAAACGGTTGAATTCCAGGAGCGGCGAAGGCGGAGCGGACAGAACCGCGGATTTCGGCTCGGTGTGGATCAGCCAGAGCACGAGAGAGCGCCAGCGGGCCTCCGATGTAGGTTCCCGCTGGCGAAGTCGCTTTCCGTAGTAGCCCAGCAACCGCGTGCGGGCGGACATGTCCAGGGGATCGTCCTCCAACTGTGCTTCTAATGCCGCAGCCTCGTCGGCCGTGAGACTTGCGCCCTCCTGCAGAACGGCCCGAACCTCGTTGCTACTTGCGAAATCGGCCGCAGCTAAGCTACTGGCGACCGCAGCGGCTAGGAGCAAGACTCGTCTCAGCATGGTCTGATCCTAAGCCTGAGTCCTGCCTCTGTCAAATGCGTTTCACAGGCACTCACTCAGGGTGTAGCTCATGTTCTTCGCCCGCAGTTGGAGGAACGGGAATCACAATCGCCAGGGTGCTTGTCAATCTCTTGAGATTGGCCTCAGCTTGACACCGACCGTCCGTCCCGGAAATCCTCCGCGCGGACGCTTAGGCAGCAGCGCCCCAGCGCCGCAATGGCACTGCCATCATCGACAGTCCCGTGCATGCGGGCGCGCTTGCATGTGGATCCAAGTGTGACTTCGCCTCCCGCTACGACAAGCCCGGAACACAAGCATGGGCCGGTGGCACAGCGGACGTTGTAGCGAATGCGCTAGCGATTTGCGTGCACGCGCTCAATGCAATTGCGCGTCTCCTCTTGGGTTGCAGCCATGGTCTTGGAGGGCGGCAAAGACCACCTCGACCCGTCCGGAGTCGATCTCTTCGTGGCCTGTTTGGCCCACGGGATCCGGCCAAGACCTACCGGCGGTGTCAATTGCTACAGTGGCTCAGAATGACGAAGCATGCTTCTGGTGAAATTCAGGCCGAGATCGAGCAGTTCATGCGGGGATTGCGCCGGCGCAATCCGGGAGAGAGCGAATTCCACCAAGCGGTCCGGGAGTCCGTGCAATGGATCATTCCGTTCTGCCGCGAGAACCCGCAATACGGGAAGGACCAGATTCTGGAGCGGATGACCGAACCTGACCGGGTTGTCATGTTCCGCGTGACGTGGGAGGACCGCCACGGAAGTTTTCGCGCAAATCGCGCTTGGAGAGTCCAGTTCAACAATTCGATCGGACCGTACAAGGGGGGAATGCGATTCCACCCAACGGTGACGCTGAGCGTTCTGAAGTTCCTCGGGTTCGAGCAGGTCTTCAAGAACAGTCTGACGTCGTTGCCGATGGGTGGCGGCAAGGGAGGGTCGAACTTCAACCCCAAGGGCAAGACAGATCGCGAGATCATGCGCTTTTGCCACTCGCTCATGGTGGAGCTGTCGCGGCACATCGGCGAGGACACCGACGTTCCGGCCGGCGACATCGGGGTCGGGGAGCGCGAGATCAGCTACATGTTCGGAATGTACAAGCGCTTGGCGAACCGCTTCACGGGAATCCTGACCGGCAAGGGGCTTGCGTTCGGCGGAAGCCTGGTGCGCACCGAGGCCACCGGTTACGGCAGCGTCTATTTCATGCGCGAGATGCTCGCGGCGCGAGGTGACGGCATCGCGGGCAAGACTGCGGTCGTGTCAGGATCGGGAAACGTAGCGACCCACACGATCGAGAAACTGGTTCAAATGGATGCCAAGGTCGTGACTGCATCCGATTCTGGAGGATTCGTCTACGATCCGGACGGCATCGATCTTGAGAAGCTCGAATGGCTGAAGGAACTCAAGACCGTCAGGCGCGGGCGCATCCGGGAATACGCCGAGAACTTCGGCTGCGAATTCCACGAGGGAAAACGCCCGTGGAGCGTCCCTTGCGACTTGGCATTCCCCTCCGCTACGCAGAACGAGCTCAACGGGAACGACGCCAAGGCTCTCTTGGAGAACGGGGTGGTCGGTGTCTGCGAGGGTGCCAACATGCCGACGGATCTCGAAGGCGTGCAACGATTCCTGGACGCCAGGATTCTGTTCGGACCGGCCAAGGCGGCTAACGCGGGCGGCGTCGCGGTTTCGGGCCTGGAGCAGAGCCAGAACGCGCTGCGTATGTCGTGGTCAAGGGAGCACGTCAACGAACAGCTCGAAAGCCTCATGCAAGGCATCCATGTCCGGTGCGTGGAATACGGGCAGGAGGAGGGCTGGACCAACTACGTCCGGGGGGCGAACATCGCGGGATTCGTGAAGGTCGCGGACGCAATGCTGGCTTACGGAGCTGTCTAGTGGCCGTGGTACTACGCGCCACGGCTTCAGGGCCAGGCCCGAGGTCCAGACGTTCCCGGGTGCTTGCTGCGAGCGTTGTTCCAGCGATGCCGGCCACCCGGCTCGCGGGCGACCACGCAATCGAAGCGCTGGGACCTCCGAGGTTGTGCCACTGCCAACAAATTCAACTGTCCGACGCAAGGCCCGGTTAGCCCCGGTCAGCGCAGAAGACGAATTCTTCCAGCGGCCGGTGGGGCCGGTACTGTACGGGCAGCCGGATGCCGCCCTCTTCGGAGCCATCACCGACAACACTGCCCACCGTCGCCGGGCGCTGACCCTGTCCGCCCGGCTCCGCGGCAATACACTGCCCATGTCCTGCATGGACCCGCCCCCTCAGAGGATGGCCCGGGGCCGGGCCAAGGGGAACAGTGCTGGGCATGAGCTGACCGGCAGTCGGCAAGTTTACAGCCGCGTGGACGCTTTGGTACGATGTACCTGCTATTTGGAGTTCACGTTCCTCCCCATGCTTCTTAGAAAAGTGGAATAGGAGATCCTAGTGAAGCGATCGCCGTCGGACGGAGCATTGCGCTGCTCCTTTTGCCGTAAGAGCCAAGACATTGTCGCCAAGCTCATTGCCACTCCAGGCGATTACCCGAAATCCTATATTTGCGACGAGTGCGTTCTCATTTGCACCGCAATACTCGACGAAGAGCGCACGAACCAGCCCGGGTCCGCCGGGTTCACCCTTCTCAAGCCCCAACAGATCAAGGACAAGCTTGACCAATACGTCATTGGCCAGCATGCGGCCAAGAAGCGGCTCTCGGTCGCGGTGTACAACCACTACAAGCGAACCTACATCCAGCATCCCCGCACCCCGTCGGCAGGCGCCGAGCCGGAAGTCGAAGTCCAGAAGTCGAACATCCTGCTGATCGGGCCGACCGGTACCGGCAAGACCCTGCTGGCCCAGACCTTGGCGAGGATTCTCGACGTACCCTTCGCCATCACCGACGCCACGACGCTGACCGAGGCCGGTTACGTCGGCGAGGATGTCGAGAACATCATCCTCAGCCTGCTGCAGGCGGCCAACGGCGATGTTAGCCGCGCCCAGAAGGGCATCATCTACATCGACGAGATCGACAAGCTGAGCCGCCGCGACGAAAACCCCTCGATCACCCGGGACGTCTCGGGCGAAGGCGTGCAACAGGCGTTGCTCAAGATCTTGGAGGGGAGCGTGGCCAATGTGCCGCCCCAAGGCGGTCGCAAGCATCCGCATCAGGAATTCACGCCGATCGACACATCGAACATCCTGTTCATTTGCGGCGGGGCGTTCGTCGGGCTCGAGAAACTCGTTGCCCGCCGCATGGACTCGCGGGTCGTCGGGTTCCGCAATGGCGAGGAAATCGAGCAAGGTACGCCGACCGAGCCCATCAACTCCGCAGATGCAGACGAAGATCTTGGATTGCTCGGCCAAGTCCAGACGCAGGATCTCATCCGCTTTGGGTTCATTCCGGAATTCATCGGCAGGCTCCCGGTCATGGCCACTTTGGGCGCATTGGACGAGCAGACGCTGGTCCGAATCCTGGCCGAGCCGAAGAACTCCCTGATCAAGCAGTATCAGAAGCTATTCGAATACGAGAACATCACCCTGTCTCTCGATCCCGCGGCGATGAAAGCCATCGCCAAGCTCGCATTGGAGCGCGAACTCGGCGCGCGCGGGCTCCGGATGATCATGGAGGACCTGATGCTCGAGCTGATGTATTACCTGCCTTCGCAGACGAAGCGGATTAAGGAATTCGTTGTGACCGAGCAGATGGTGCTCGAGGACCACAGGAATTTCCGGTCGCGGCTGCTGGAAAAAGCGGGCTAGCCGCCCTCGCGCAAGGCATTGGGCCGCCTCGCGCAGCGAAAACGGCTCGGCATCGTAGAATAGGGGTATGGCTAACTCAAGCGTTGCCAGGTCAAGTGTGCGCCTGCCGATGATGCCCATCCGGGACGTGGTGATCTTTCCTCACATGATGTCCCCGTTCGTCGTCGGCCGCGATGCCAGCGTCATGGCCCTCGAAGCCGCGCTCGCACACGACAAGAAGATCTTCCTGGCAACCCAGCACGATGCCTCGAACGACGGCCCCAATCCCGACGAGGTCTACCAGGTCGGCACGATCGTCAGCATTGTCCAAAGCCTCAAGCTGCCAGACGGCAACATCAAGGTCTTGGTAGAGGGGCTGGAGCGCGCCAAGCTGCGCAGCGTCCAACTGGACGAGGGCTACATGCAAGCCATGGTCGAGACCGTGCATCTCCCCGTGTCCCCGCACCCCGATCTCGACCAGCTGAAGAGCCGCGTCACGGCAGTGTTCGAGCAGTTCGTGAAGCAGAGCCAGAGCCTGAACTACGAAACCATGATCGCCGCGGTGCGGGTGGAGGATCCTGGCAAGCTGTCCGATACCATCGGCGCCAACCTCCCGCTCACCGTGCCCGAGAAGCAGGATCTACTCGAAATCTTCGACCCCGTCGAACGCCTGACCCGCATCGCGGAACTGCTGGATATCGAACTCGAAAAGCTCTCCCTCGACCGCACGATCCAAGGCCGGGTCAAGAAGCAGATGGAAAAGATCCAGAAGGAGTACTACCTCAACGAGAAGATCAAGGCCATCCAGAAAGAGCTAGGGCGCGGCGAAAAGAGCGAATTCGACGAGTATCGCAGGCGAATCAAGGCGGCCGGCATGACAAAGGACGCCAGTGCGAAGGCGCTGGCAGAAGTCCAGAAGCTCGAGAACATGCCGCCCATGTCGGCGGAAGCTACCGTCTCGCACAATTACATCGACTGGCTGCTCGCCGTCCCTTGGAAGGCCAAGAGCCGTGAGATTCGCGATCTCGGCAACGCGGAAAGGGTGCTTGAGGCTGATCACTACGGCTTGGACAAAGTCAAGGAGCGGATCCTGGAGTTCCTGGCCGTGCGGCGGCTGGTGAGGCGGCCGCAAGGATCGATCCTGTGCTTCGTAGGCCCTCCGGGCGTGGGCAAGACTTCCCTGGGCAGGTCGATTGCCAGGGCCACGGGCCGCAAGTTCGTGCGCCTTTCGCTAGGCGGCGTGCGTGACGAGGCCGAAGTTCGCGGCCACCGGCGTACATACATCGGCGCACTGCCCGGCCAGATCATCCAGATGATGAAGAAGGCGGGCACGCGCAATCCCGTCTTCATGCTGGACGAAGTTGACAAGATGTCCACGGATTTCCGCGGGGATCCGTCCGCGGCGCTCATGGAAGTGCTCGACCCGGAACAGAATTCGTCGTTCCAGGATCACTACCTGGATGTGGAATTCGATCTCAGTCAGGTGTTTTTCATCGCGACGGCCAACGTGCTGCACACCCTGCCCCCGCCGCTGCTCGACCGCATGGAAGTGATCCGGATCAGCGGCTACACGGAGCAGGAGAAGACAGAGATTGCCAAGCGCCATCTGGTTTCCAAGCAGATCGAGAACGTTGGACTCAAGCCAGACAAGCACATCCAGTTCACGTCGGATGGCATCCGCGCAATTATCGAGCAGTACACCCGGGAAGCCGGGGTGCGCAATCTCGAACGCGAGATCGGCAACATCTGCCGCAAGGTGGCTCTGAAGGTCGTGCGGAATGCCGAAGGCAAGCGCATCGCCAAGACGCGGGTAACCGCCGCCAACGTTCATAAGTTCTTGAAGGTGCCGAGGTACCGCGATCCGGGAGCCGACCTGAAGGACCAAGTCGGGATCGGCGTGGGGCTGGCATGGACCGAGCTCGGTGGCACGTTGCTGCATATCGAAACCACCCTGATGGACGGCCAAGGCAAGCTGACGCTGACTGGAATGCTGGGTGACGTGATGCAGGAGTCGGCGCGAGCGGCGATGAGCTATATTCGCTCGCGCTCGGGCGCGTTCGGGCTGCCCAAGGACTTCTACCAAAACCTCGACATCCACGTGCATGTGCCGGAGGGCGCCATCCCCAAGGACGGTCCCTCGGCTGGCATCACGCTGACCACCGCCCTCGCGAGCGCCCTGACCAAGGTCAAGGTGCGCGGGGAGGTCGCCATGACCGGCGAGGTCACATTGCGGGGCAAGGTGCTCCCCATCGGCGGCATGAAGGAAAAGCTGCTCGCCGCGAACCGTAACGGCATCAAGGAAGTGATTCTGCCCAAGGACAACGAGAAGGATCTTCCGGACGTGCCAGCAAATGTCCTCGAAGGGCTGAAGCTGCACTTCGTGGAGACCATGGACGACGTGCTCGCATTGGCTCTGGTGGAGCCGATCGACGAGCTTTCCAAGCACCCCTTCACTTCAGGAGGCGTGGAAGTCACCCGCCAGAAGGAGCGGGCGGCGAACTAGGTTTGGCCGCACCGGCTGGGATCGATGCCGGTAGAATTCGTTCTAAGCGCGCACGACCGAGGCCAGTTCCCGAGGGACCGATTGCCGGAGGTCGCGTTTGTCGGGCGCAGCAACGTAGGCAAGTCGAGCCTATTGAACACCCTGCTCCTGCGGGCCGGCAAGCACCTGCGGCTCGAAGGCGGCGTGGGCCGCAAGGTTCTCGCCAAGACCAGCCAGACACCCGGGCGGACTCGCGCCGTGAATTTCTTTCGGATCTCCGGCCGCATGTATTTCGCCGACCTGCCGGGCTACGGCTTCGCGAAGGCTTCTCACGACGAGCAGAATCGCTGGAAACGGCTGGCCGAATCATACTTGGTTGAGCGCGAACCCCTGAAACTGGTCGTTTTGATCGTTGATATCCGGCACGGGCCGACGCCTCTGGACCGCCAAATGAAGGATTGGCTGGACTCCAGCGGCCAGGCTTTCTGTGTTGCAGCAGCCAAATCGGATAAGCTAAAGCGAGCAGCGCGGTTACGCGCTACCCGCTCCATTGAAGAAAGCTTCGCCGACCCTATCCCGTTTTCGGCAGTGACCGGGGAAGGCGTGCAGCAACTCTGGCGAGCCATTGAATCGGCTCTCGCCGCATAACTTCGTCCACGCTGCTGTGGACGCGCTGCGGTGGCAGCGAAATGAATCATGCCCTCTAAGTCCAAGGACAAGCCAGACGAGGCTTCGGCCACCTCCACTGACGAGCGCGCCGATGCGCAACCGAGCGCGCAACCGAGCGGGGATGCGCAACCGAGCGGGGATGCGCAACCGAGCGGGGATGCTGCGTCCCGGCGCCCGGCCCGCCGGGCCAGGCGCCGCTTGGAGATACCTCAGGATGAAGAGCGGGCGGAGTCCCCGGCTTCGACTGGACCCGCCGGTGGCGGCGACAGTTCGGAGGCTCCGGCCGGCGCGGGTCTAGGATCACAGGGCGCCGGAGAGAGCCCGGCCGCGACGGACAAGCCGGGCCCCGACGGGGAAGACAGCGGTTTCAGGCGAGGCCGTCGGAGCCGCTTCAGGGGGCGGAATGCAGACTCCGCAACCGAGCCGCGCAATGCCGAGGAGCAGGCGGCCAAGAATCGCGAGAGCGGAGAGAGCGAAGAAGACGGACCGGGACACAGGGACAGCCGCGATTCGCGGGGTCGCCGGGAACGCCCGAAGCGGCGCTCCCGCGGATTCGACCGCCCCGAGGAAGTCGACGAGGAAGAGCAGTTCGAAGCTGCTGTCGAGGCCATGAAGGCCGCTGGCAGCGAACCGCTGAACTTGGCGTCACTCAAGGAGCTCAGCATTACGGACCTCCATCTGAGGGCACGGGAACTCGGCATCGAAACGACCGCCCGGGTGCGCAAGCCGGAGCTCATCTTCGAGATCCTGGCGACCCAGACCAAGGGCAGCGGCCTAATCCTTTCGCAAGGCGTGCTCGAGATCATGCCAGAGGGCTACGGGTTCCTGCGGTCCCCGGAATACAACTACCTCCCGGCCCCCGATGACATCTATGTCTCCCCTGCCCTGATCCGTCGCTCTAGCCTGCGGATCGGTGACACGGTCACGGGGTTCATGCGACCCCCCAATGAGGGCGAGCGATTCTTTCCGCTGCTCAAGATCCAAGCCGTCAACTTCGAGCCGCTGGATGGCGCGAAGAAGAAAATCCTTTTCGACAACCTGACTCCGCTTTACCCTCAGGGACGGTTCAAGCTCGAAACCAGCCAGCACAATTTCAGCGGACGCGTGATGGACCTGCTCGTACCGATCGGCAAGGGCCAGCGCGGACTGATCGTGGCGCCACCGCGGACCGGCAAGACAATGCTGCTGCAGGCGATCGCCAACTCGATCACGGCGAACCAGCCCGATGTCTACCTCATCGTGCTGCTGATCGACGAACGCCCGGAGGAAGTGACCGACATGCAGCGCTCGGTACGCGGCGAGGTCATCAGCTCGACATTCGACGAGCCCGCGTCAAGGCACGTGCAGATCGCCGAAATGGTCATCGACAAGGCGAAGCGGCTCGTCGAGCACAAGCGCGACGTGGTGATTCTGCTGGACTCCATCACGCGCCTCGCTCGGGCCTACAACACGATTGCCCCGCCATCCGGGAAGGTACTCTCCGGGGGTGTCGATTCCAACGCCCTGCAGCGCCCGAAACGATTCTTCGGGGCCGCACGGAACATCGAGGAAGGCGGCTCCCTGACAATCGTCGCCACGGCGCTGGTGGAGACCGGCAGCCGTATGGACGAAGTGATCTTCGAGGAGTTCAAGGGGACGGGCAACATGGAGACCCACCTCGACCGCAAGCTCGTCGACAAACGGATCTTCCCGGCGATTGACACGAACCGCAGCGGCACCCGCAAGGAAGAGCTCCTCCTGTCCCAGGAAACCTTGAACAAGGTCTGGGTCCTGCGCCGCGTCTTGAGCGGCCTGCAGACGGTGGAGGCCGCCGAGCTACTGCTCGACAGAATGTCCAAGACTCGCAACAACAACGAGTTCCTCTCGTCAATGACGGGCTGAGGCAGCCTCGTCCGAAGCCGCCTCCAATCGCGTCACCCGAACGGAGCTGCCGTTCCAGCCTATGCCGTGATCTCGGCCTGCGCGGCCGCCAGCCGGGCGATCGGCACGCGGTACGGCGAGCAACTGACGTAGTTCAGCCCCGCGCGGACGCAGAACGTCACCGACTTCGGGTCGCCGCCATGTTCGCCGCAGATCCCGACCTCAAGGCCGGGCCGCGTGGCGCGGCCCTTCTCAAGGGCGATCTGGATGAGCTGGCCGACTCCCGTGCTGTCCAGCACCTGGAATGGATCGTCCTCGAGGATGCCCTGCTCCAGGTAGGACTGGATGAAATTGCCCGAATCATCGCGACTGAAACCGAACGTGGTCTGCGTCAGGTCGTTGGTCCCGAAGCTGAAGAACTCGGCATGCTGGGCGATCTCGTCCGCAGTGAGAGCCCCGCGGGGGACCTCGATCATCGTGCCGACCTTGTAGTTAACCGTCTGGCCGGATTCGGCAAACACCTGCTCGGCCGTGTCGACCACGATCTTCTTCTGATTCGCCAGTTCCTTGTGGTTGCCGACGAGCGGAATCATCACCTCCGGAATGGCATTGATGCCTTTCTCGGCGCACTCCACGGCCGCTTCGAAGATCGCGCGGGCCTGCATGGCAGTAATCTCGGGGAAAGTGATCCCCAGGCGACATCCGCGGTGACCCAGCATGGGATTGAACTCATGCAGCTCTTCGACACGCTCGAGGAGCGCAGCGACTTCCTGCAGCTTGGCATCGTCCGCCCCGGACGCTTCGAGCTGGGCAACTTCGACCATCAACTCCTCGCGCTTGGGCAGGAACTCGTGCAACGGGGGATCGAGCGTCCGAACGATCACGGGATAGCCATCCATCACCTCGAAGAGCTCGACGAAGTCCCCGCGCTGCATGGGAAGCAGCTTGCTTAGCGCTTCCCCTCGCGTCTCGGCATCCTCGGCAAGGATCATCTGGCGAACATGCTCGATTCGACCGGGCTCGAAGAACATGTGCTCGGTGCGGCATAGACCGATCCCCTCGGCTCCGAACATGCGGGCGGTCCGGGCGTCTCGCGGCGTCTCGGCGTTGGCCCGGACGCGAGCCTTCCGGTGCATGTCCACGAATTCCATGAACTTGGCGAACTCCCCCGTCGTGGGATCGGGATCGATCGTGCTCGCCTGGCCGGCAAACACTTCGCCCGTCGAGCCGTCGATCGAAATCCAGTCGCCGGCGCCCAGATTGTGACCGTTGCACGCGACGCGGCCGCCCTTTGCGTCGACATTGACTTCACCGGCACCGGCAACGCATGGCGACCCCATGCCGCGGGCTACGACCGCTGCATGCGACGTCATGCCTCCGCGCGAGGTGAGAATGCCCATGGCGGCCTCCATGCCATGGATGTCTTCCGGAGTGGTCTCGGCGCGCACCAGCACGACAGGATTCCCCTTGCCTGCCTCGGTGACTGCATCGTCAGCCGAGAAGACAATCCGGCCGACGGCCGCGCCTGGGGATGCGGGAAGGCCGATCGTGAGTGTCGTCAGCGTGTCCTTCGAACCGGGCTCGATCACCGGGTGCAGGAGCTGGTCCAAGTGCTGCGGCTCCACGCGCATCACGGCTTCGCGATCATCGATCAGCCCCTCCGCGACCATGTCCACTGCAAACTTGACGGCAGCCGCACCGGTGCGCTTTCCGTTCCGCGTCTGCAGCATGAACAGCTTGCCTTCCTCGATGGTGAACTCGAAGTCCTGCACATCGCGGTAGTGCTTCTCCAACTTGTCAGTGATCGACCGCAGCTCCTCGTAGGCTTGAGGCAGAACACCGCCGAGCTCGGCGATCGGCCGGGGCGTGCGAATGCCGGCAACGACATCCTCTCCCTGGGCGTTGAGCAGGAATTCGCCATAGAACTCGTTGGAACCGGTTGCAGGATCGCGAGTGAAACCGACGCCCGTCGCGGACGTTTCTCCGAGGTTGCCGAAGACCATGGCTTGCACGTTCACCGCCGTGCCCAGATCGTTTGGAATGTCGTTCATCCGCCGGTAATGGTTGGCACGCGGGTTGTCCCAGGAACGAAAGACCGCGTCACGGGCCAGCTTGAGCTGCTCGTGGGCGTCCTGGGGGAAACCCGAGCCCTTCGCCTGTTGGTAATGCCCCTTGAACGCCTCGACGACCTCGCGGAGCTGCGCGGCATCGAGATCCATGTCGTTCTCGGCGCCGAACTTCTCCTTGATGCCCTCCAGGATCTCCTCGAACTCGCCCTTCGGCACGTCCATGACGACGTCGGCGAACATCATGATGAAGCGCCGGTAGCAGTCGAAAGCAAACTCCGGCTTGCCGCTGAGCCGGGCAAGCCCCTCGGTTGCCTTGTCATTCAGCCCGAGGTTGAGGATCGTGTCCATCATGCCGGGCATCGAGAACTTCGATCCGGACCGGACCGAGAGCAGCAGAGGATTGTCAGCGTCGCCGAGCTTCTTGCCGATATCGGCTTCGAGGTGCGCCAGCTTGGCGGCCATTTCGGTCTCGACCTCATCCGGAACGCGGTTGCCAGCTGCGAGATACATGTTGCAGACCTGCGTCGAGACGGTGAACCCGGGCGGTACCGGAACGCCGGCCAGCGCCATCTCCGCCAGGTTGGCGCCTTTGCCCCCAAGGGTGTCGCGCATGGACCTGTCTCCCTCGGTTTTCGAGCCGCCGAATGAATACACGTGCTGTGCCATCGTCTTGTCTTCTCTCTGTCCTGAAACGCCTGCCGGATCGCTCGTGAGAATCTCAGCGCCAGCGGAGCGCTGGCCTAGGTTTGCCGAAGTGGGGAGCGGTGCGGACTCGCGCGGACGATGCCGCGCCTCCGCGAGTTCCGAAGCGGAAAAGCCATTTTAGCTCAGACTTGCCCTGATTCGCCCACGCACGCACCTGCGGCCATAGCCACTGCGCCCGGGCTCGGCAAGGCCCCCATCTGTTTCCCCGCAAGGTGGTACACTGCGCTGCTGACCTGCCTTCCTCTTCCGCTGGATCTCATCGGTGCCGTCGAAGCTCCGGTGTCCGGCTCGGCCGGGCTGACGAGGAGCCTTGTGGTAGCGTCCGCGCGTTTCAGGACTGGACGGGTGCGTCCGGCCGCAACGGCAACAGGTCCGCCTCGGGGGCCGGCTCGTCACCCGCCACGGCCGTAGCGACAGCAGAGGAGCCGCGTTCTCGCGGCTGGACGGGTCGGACGGCGGGGTGGCGGTCGGCGATCGCCCGTGGAAGACATGGCCGGGGCGAGGCGGAGAGAGTGCGAATGGGGAGGTTGTCGGATGATCAAGGTGGTTAGCTGGAACATCGCCAGGTGGAAGAAGCCGTGGAGCGAACTGGTGCAGATGGCCCAGAATGGTGACGCGGATTTGGCGCTTTTGCAGGAAGCGGGAACCCCGCCCGGAGACTTGGTAGACCAGATCGAATACGAAGACGGGGTGTTCTGGGACCGGAAACTGTTCGACCGCTGGTCGCTGGTCGTGAAGCTGTCCGACCGAGTCACGGTCGAGCCCTACCGCCAGGTCCCCCCGACCGGTGATTTCGGCGAGGATGAGATTGGCGTCAGTGGCATCGGCACCATCGCCGCCGCGAGGGTGATCCCGCACGGCAACGAGGACGAGGCTTTTGTGGCAGTCTCGATGTACGCAAGCTGGTTGAGTCCTCACCCGTCCACCAAGAGCAGCGGGAGGATCTACTCGGATGCATCCGCACATCGGATCATTTCGGACCTGTCCACGTTCATAGGCCACTCCGACCCTACGAAGCACAAGATCCTGGCAGCAGGTGATCTGAACATGTTCTACGGGGCGATCGGTTCGAGGTTGTCGCTGCCGGAACGGGAACGCACGGTGTGGGATCGGATGCAGGCGCTCGGGCTGGAGTTTCTGGGTCCGCAGGCGCCGCACGGTCGGCGCGCGAAAGATGCGCTAGACGATGTTCCGCCGGACACGAAGAACGTGCCGACGTACTACCGCCCGGGGACCCGGCCGGAAACCGCGGTGAACCAGTTGGACTACGCGTTCGCGTCGCGCGGGTTCCACGAGGCGGTGTCCGTGCGGGCGATGAACGAGATTGACGAGTGGGGATCGAGCGATCACTGCCGCCTGATGATCGAGGTGAAGGGCCGCGGCGAGAGTTGACTGCGCTGACTGACCGTCGGGCATGTTGAACACACCGCCGTTAGCGACCGCTTTCGGTTCAGCCCGGCCGGCGCTGCTTTTGGCCGTCAGCAACCAATTAGCGAACAGGAAGGCATCCGCCATGGGCGTTCCGCCTTTGGCCTTGCCCGGATACTGGCGGACCGTGCCTGAATGAATCCCACTGGTGAAGCCTGGGCGACTCGGCCCGTAGGTGGATTCCGCGATGTCGCGCCTCGCAGGCAAAGGCACCGGTACGGATCGAGACTAGGCGAATGAGTCGACTAGGCAAGGCCCAGTGCCAATTTAAGTAACCTAGGACTGGCATGCAACTCGGCTTTGTCAGCGCGATCCTCCCGGAGTTATCCTTCGACGAGATCTGCCGCATCGGAGCGGGCGAGGGCTACGACTGCATCGAGGTCATGTGCTGGCCTCCGGGCAAGGCCGAGCGCCGCTACGCCGGCGTTACCCACATCGACGCGGCAGGGCTCGACGAAGCAGGCATCGACACCATCGGGGCATCGCTTGAGAGGCACAAGATTGCGATCAGTGCGCTCGGGTACTACCCGAACCCGCTCGCCCCCGATGCTGAGGAATCGCAAGTCGCTCAAGACCATATTCGCGAGGTGATCCGCGCTGCCCGCGCGCTGGGACTCTCCACAGTGAACACGTTTGTCGGTCGCGACTGGACCCGGAGCGTCGAAGAGAACTGGCCGGACTTTCTGAATGTCTGGCAGCCCCTGATCGCCTTCGCTGAGGAGTGTGGCGTCCGCGTTGGCATCGAGAACTGCCCCATGACCTTCACGCGGGACGAGTGGCCCGGCGGCAAGAACCTGGCCTGTTCCCCGGCGATCTGGCGCCGCATGTTCGAAGACATTCCTAGCGCTTGCTTCGGACTGAACTACGACCCCTCGCATCCGACGTGGATGCAAATGGATGCCATCGCCCCCTTGCGCGAGTTCCGCGACCGCATTTTCCATGTCCACGCCAAGGACGTCCGGGTGGACCGTCACCTGCTCGACGATGTCGGCATCCTGGCATACCCCCTGCAGTTCCACACGCCCAAGCTGCCCGGGCTCGGCGACGTGGACTGGGGCCAGTTCTTCTCGGTGCTCACATCCACGGGATACGACGGCCCAGTCTGCGTCGAGGTGGAGGATCGCGCCTACGAAGGGTCCCTGGAGGCCCGCAAGCTCTCGCTCAGGCAAAGCGCGCGCTTCTTGAGGCAGTACATCCCCGCAAGGGATCCGCGGTAGAGCGGAACTCTAGCGCCCCTTGTCAGCCGATTCCGGCGCAATCGCCGCAAAGTCGGCAATCGTGGACAGCTTGTCCAGGAGCCGCGCCAGAAAGGCGAGCCGATTGCCACGCAAGACGTCGTCATCGACCATCACGAGCACGTCGTCAAAGTACCGGTCCAATGCAGGGCGCAGGGAGGCTATCTCCTTGAGCGACGTCGTGTAGTCCCGGTTCGCGTTGGCGGCGGCAACCCTCTTGCCGACCGATTCCAACGCCTCGTGCAGCGCGGTTTCGGCACCTGGTTCTAGCAGCGCCACGTCCGGTTCCCGACCGGGGGCGCGCCCGGCGTCGCCGGCGTGCTCCAGGATGTTCCGAATCCGCTTGAAGCTCAGCGCGAGAGCTTCGAAGTCTGGTGTCGCCCGGACCGTGGCGAGTGCGCTCGCGCGAGCCAGGGCATCGACGGGCACGCTGTCGGAGGCTGTCAGCACAGCCTGCACTACATCCTGCGAGAATCCGCCCGATTCCTGCAGCCAATGCCTCAATCGATCCAGCAGGAAGCCTCTAAGCTTCTCGGCATTGGACCGGGCCCCGGCAACCTCGACCAAGCGGTCCAGGCCAAGGGGAAGACGGGCTTCGATGACGATCCGGATCACCGCGTAGGCGGCCCTGCGAAGCGCCAAGGGATCCTTGGACCCGGTGGGAATCAAGCCGAGGCCGAACATGCCGCCCAATGTCGACAGCTTGTCAGCCAGGGAAGCGACCCTACCGCCCATCGATCGTGGAATCGGACCGGACGCGCCAACGGGGAGATAGTGGTCGTAAATCGCGTCAGCCACTGCGCTGGACTCGTTCTGGGCCGCCGCGTACAACCCGCCGATCTTGCCTTGGAGTTCCGGGAACTCACCGACCATTTCAGTTGTCAGGTCGCATTTCGCGAGTTCCACAGCCCGCTTTGCGGCCGTTGCGGTCCCATCGTCCAGTTCCAGGCTTTGGGCCAAGTCCTGGGCCGCGCGCAGGTTCGACTGCGTCTTGTCCCAATAGCTCCCGATCGATGCCTGGAACGTGACATCCTTCAGCTCTGCGACACGCTCGGCAAGCGAGCTCCGCTGGTCGAATTGCCAGAAGAAGCGGGCATCATTGAATCGCGCGCGGAGCACACGCTCGTGTCCCCGGCGGATCTCGCCAGACTCGTCGCCGCTGGTGTTGGCAACGGCAACGAAGCTGTTGGTCATCCTGCCAGCCTCGTCCTCGACAACGAAGTACTTCTGGTGCACGAGCATGACGGTCTCGAGGACTTCTTCCGGCAGGGCCAGGTAGTCGCGATCGAAGGTTCCGAGTACGGCGGTCGGAAGCTCGGTCTCGTTGACGAGCGTCTCGAGCAGCCTGGCATTCGCCCTGATCCGGCGGGCAGGCGGGAGCAGCGCCTCCGATTCGGCCACGATCTTCCGCCCGCGATCCTCGGCCGACAGCAGCACTGCGTTTTCGGCGAGCACCCTCCGGTAGTGTCCCGGCCCGCGAACGACAAGCGGCCCCGAGCTCAGGCGGCGGTGCCCCCATGTCTGGTTGCTGGAAGTGACGCCGCCAATCTCGAAGCGGATGGTTTCGCCGTCGAGCAGCGCGACGAGCCAGCGTATCGGACGGATGAACTTCGGGCCACTCCGTCCTGTCCAGTACATGCTGCGCGGAAAGCGCACCCCGAGCACTACGGCAGCCAGGCCCTCGGCGAGCAACTCCCCGGTCGGCCGGCCGGAAATGGTGCGATCCGCGCGTAACTTGCCGTCAGGCCCGAATTCAAGCGCTTCGACCGGCACACCGGCCTTGCGTGCGAATCCAAGCCCTGCCCGAGTCGGCTTGCCGTCCGCGTCGAAAGCCACTTGGCGCGACGGGCCGGAGAGTTTCACCGTTTGATCCGCCTGCCATTCCGGCAGGTTCTCGGCAATCAGGGCCAGCCGCCGCGGCGTCGCTTCGACCGCCACTCGCGCGCCTTCGTGAATGTTCGCTGATTTCAGCGCATCGCGGAAGTTCCGTTCCAAGTCGCGCCGAGCGCCCGGGATCAAGCGGGCCGGGATTTCCTCGGTCCCGATCTCCAGAAGAAGGTCGCTCATCGAGCCGCCGCCGCAATGCCCTTCCGCTGGTGGATCCAGGAATTGGCGACACCCACCGCCAGGTTGCGCACGCGCTGTATGACCTGCGCGCGTTCGGTGACGCTAATCGCGCCGCGCGCTTGCAGCGTGTTGAAGAGGTGGGAGCACTTCAGCGTCTGGTCGAAGGCTGCGAGCAGCGGGAAGCGCTTTCGCGCAAGCCCTTCCCCGCGTTCGCGGTAAGCCGCCAGGAGACGCTGGCACTCGGCTTCGTGGAGTTCGAACTCGCGCCAGACGAAGTCGACATCGGCTTCTTCGAAGTTGTAGGTGGAATACTGCTCTTCGTCCGCCAAGCGAACGTCTGCGTAGGTCCATCGATCATTCCATTGGATCTCGTAGACGCTCTCGACATTCTGGATGAATGCCGCGAGGCGTTCGAGGCCGTAGGTCAACTCGGCGGGCACAACGTCGAGGTCCAGGCCGCCGCACTGCTGGAAGTAGGTGAATTGCGTGATCTCGAGACCATCCAGCATGACTTGCCAGCCAACACCCCACGCCCCCAGCGTCGGAGACTCCCAGTTATCCTCTTCCAGCTTGCAATCGTGCTTGGAGAGGTCGATCCCGATCTCCTCGAGGCTTCTCAAGTAGAGTTCGACAACATCCTCCGGCGCGGGCTTGAGCACCACCTGCAGCTGCATGTGCTTGTAGAGGCGATTGGGGTTCTCCCCGTAGCGTCCGTCAGACGGCCGGCGGCTGGGCTGCACGTAGACCACGCTGTAGGGATCTTGGCCCAGCACTCGCAGGAAGGTCTCCGGGCACATCGTGCCGGCGCCCACTTCGCAATCAAAGGGCTCCTGGACAATGCAGCCTTGGCGGGCCCAGTAGTCCTTGAGTCGCATCACGATGTCTTGAAAAGTCAGCACGGGAGTCTGGCAGGCGGCCCCGGCAGGGTGCCGTGTATCGGAATCTGGCACGCTCGGGAACCCTTTGCGCACCAACATTTTGAGCTTAGCACTGGCATGGACCGAGCCCGCTATGCGTGGGCCGGGTCGACGGCTTGCGTGCCTTTGGTGCATGTTTCGGCGACCGCCAGCAATCCCTGTCGCGAACGATACCAGCGGCGGGGCTAGCCCGTCGACTTGGACGGGCTAGCCCTACGCCAGTTGTCCCCGGGCAGCATGCAAGAATGAGGCTTGATGGGCGTTGGAGTGACGAGCCCGATTTCCGGCACCCGCAGCGATGTCCCCACATTGCCGACGGTCCGCGAAATCGCGAGATGGAAGCGGGCTGGCCGCCTCGCTTGCGCCCTGCTGGTCTCGATCGTCTTCGCCGCACCCGGCGTTCTGCGAGCGCAGTTCGACGCCAATCTCGGAAGCGTGACCGGCACGGTCAGCGGCCCGGACAACCTTGCATTGCCCGAAGCGGAAGTTGCGGTCACCGGGGTTGACAGCGGATCGCAGCGTTCGGTTCGCACCGATGCAAGCGGACGCTTCCGGGTCGGGGCGTTGCGCCCTGGCGAGTACTCGGTATCCGCTTCGAGCCGTGACTTCGCAACCTCCACGGTAGATGGCATCACCGTGAGCGTCGGCAGCAGTGTGCGCGTCGATCTGAAGCTGGATATCCAGCAGGCCTATGCGCGGATCGACGTCACAGCCGCCATGCTCGATGCGACTCTGCCAGCCTCGAGCAATGTCGTCACGGGCAAGGTCTTCAATGACCTTCCAATCAACGGACGGCGCTTCCACGATTTCGCGCTGCTCACCCCGGGCGTTCAAGTGTCGCGAGGCGCCGGTCATCTTTCCTTCGGTGCCGAACGCGGCATTTCCACAAACGTCACCGTCGATGGGGCGGACTATAACCAGGCGTTCTTCGGCGGGATCCAAGGAGGCGAGCGTGCCGGCTCCGCCATCACGGTGCCGCAGAGCGCAATCCAGGAGTTTCAAGCCGTGACCTCGGGCTTCACGGCCGAGTACGGCCGTACGACCTCCGGCGTCGTCAACGTCTCGACCAAATCAGGCAGCAACGAGTTCCACGGAGACATGTTCTACCAGCTCCGGGATCCGAAACTGGGGCGTAAGGATCCGTTCGGCGCGGTTGTGCTGGAAAGGCTCCAGCAGTTCGGAGGTGCCGCTGGCGGGGCCCTGAGCAAAGACAGGGCCTTCTGGTTCTTCGCGATCGAACATCAGGCGAGCGTCAGCCAGCGGTATGTCGAGTTCGCGTCCCTGCGCCCGCAAGCCCGCGAGCGAGGCCCGGAGGCCTACGACTTCTTCAAGAGCCTGGAAGAACCCTTCGACGCAACCAACGACGGCTTGGCGCTGACCCCTCGGTTCGACTATCAATTCGGCGGTGGCAGCCAGCTGATGGTCCGCTACAACTACAGCCGGTCAGTGGCAAGGAACGCCGTCAGCATCGGCGACCCGACCCAGGCGCGGACAAACAGCGCCGTGGGAAACAACGGGCGCGAACTGGACCACATCCATTTCCTGACAGGCCAGGTGACGAGCGTCTTGACGCCGAGCCTGGTCAACCAAATGCGCATGACGTTCACCCAGGAACAGCGCCCCCGGTTGCCCAATAGTCACGAGCCGGCTGTCTCTACGGTGCTGGGCGATTTCGGTACCCGCTCGTACCTGCCGACGACGGAGATCGACCGGCGCCCGGAGTTCAAGAACAGCCTTATCCTGCATTCCGGGGCGCACGACCTCAAGATCGGTGGCTCGATCAACCATGTCTGGGTGGACGATCAGTTCGGCTACAACCAATTCGGGAACTTCGTGCTGTTCAGTTCGGACCCGGGCGAGATCCTCGATATCCTCACTCCCGGCGGGTCGATTCCGAACCGATTCGACGCACCGGGCCTGTACTTCCGGCAGATCGGCGACACGCTTGGAGAACAGCAAATCGGGTACGCGTCGCTCTACGTCCAGGACGCTTGGAGAGCCGCCCCCGGCCTGACCATGGACCTCGGATTCCGCTGGGAGGGGCAGTTCAACCAAGACCCTGCCCTCGGCAACGACCTGCTGATCAACCGCGTGCGCGCTGCGGACTTCCCGTTCGGCAATCCCGATCCGACTGTCGTGCCCGATTCGGTGCGCCAATGGATGCCGCGCCTCGGCTTCGCGTATAGCCCGCCCGGCCTGTCCGGTCGACTGGTGCTGCGCGGTAGCGTCGGCACCTTCCATGCAATCACGCCGCCCGTGTTCCTGAACGCCGCGACCAAGGCGTTTCGGGACCCGCCGTTCAACACCTCTGTCGCCCTACCGACATCCGGTAGCACCGTCTACCAGCAGTTCCTTGCAAGCGGCATCGACTTGAATCAGTATCCGCTGGCCGAACTGCCAGTGTTTTCCCAAGACGAAGTCACGCGCATTCTCGGGGGCGACAAGTTCCTGGGCGCCGCACCGACCGTCGTGAGCGGCGACTTCCGCAATCCGCGGTCCCTCAAGTACACGCTGGCCGCGGAATTCGGCTTGACAGGCAATACCGTCGCCGGCGTGCAATGGATGCGCAGCACCACGCGATTCCTGCACGGCCAGCGCGACTACAATCTGCCTGTCGCGTCCGTGCGGCCCGGCGATCCGGCGCGGATCCCCTACTACGGCAACACGCCCAGGCCCGCTCCGGAACTCGGCGCGCTGTTTGTTACCGAATCCCTAGGGCGTTCGCACTACGACGGAGTGACCTTCAACTGGAAGTACCGCGGACAGCGCTTGCAGGTGGTCAGTCACTACACTTACGCGCGGGCCTTTTCCAGCGATGCCAATCTGAGCTACTTCTGGGAGCCGCTCTACTCTGACCATGCCCGTCCGGAAGCCGCGTACGGCGCTTCCGACCTGGACATGCGTCACCAGGTGACCGGCCACGCCGTCGTGCAACTGCCGAAGGGGCTGACCTGGTCCGCGATCCTGCGAGCCGCCAGCGCGCCGCCCCTGAGCCCGGCCGCCGGCACGGACCTGAATGGGGACCGATTCGCGTTCGACCGCGCCCTGGAGGCCCCGGGGCAGTTCTTCGGGCGCAACGTGTTTCGCAACCGCGCCTTGCGCAACCTGGACATGCGGCTGCTGAGGCGCTTCGCCACATCGGACACTTCGTACTTGGAGCTGTCAGTCGAGGTGTTCAATGCGTTGAACCTGGACAACGTCGAGTACGGGCAATTCAACCAAATCTACGGACCGGGCCTGGACCTGGCCACGGGCACGCCGATCGGGCCCCAGGACTCTTTCCTGAGGCTCCGAGCCGAAGACGGCAGCTACGACCGCAACAACACCCAGGTCCCCGGCGTGGGGCCGATGCAAATGCAGATCGGCCTGCGATTCATCTTCTGACCGTGCGGGTCGCGAGCGCGCGCGACGGAACCGGCTCCGGCGCGGGCCTCGCCCGTACCAGTCACGGGGAAGCCGGGAGTCGCACGGAATAGCCCAGCCGGCCAGCAGGATTCGCGTGGCGGACCAGCGACTCCGGGGCGATACCAAGCGCACTGGCAAGAGCCGGGCGCACTACCCGGTCGCTCTCGTCCGAATTCGGGAAGAGCAGGCGGTCGTTGAGGAAGACCTCCCAGGCACCCTGCCTGACCACGAATCCCTCGGGAAACTCCGGCTCGGCAAGAACGGCTTCGTTGAGTTCGCGAGCACGCCGGAAGGCTTCGCGGAAGCGGTCCGCCAGTGTCCCTTCAAGGCCGTTGCGCACGCTCGTCAGCAGGCCGGGGCCAGGCGGATTCAGATTCACGGAGAACGTGTCCCGCTTCCCCGCGATCAGGATTCCCGGACCGCTGGGCATATGGGCGTAGTCCGCCAAGTCCACCCAGTCGGAAGGATGGTCCTCTCTCTGCCGCCAGCGGTCGAAGATCAACAGGAAGGCATCGAGATCGGGGTTGACCGGAGCGTCAAGCAATTGCTTGACGTCTATCCTTTGAAGGGCGTCGCTCATGCAGCCTGTCGGGTCCTAGAATGCCGTGGTCTGGGAGTACACGCCGTGGGCAGCCTCGATGAATAATGTCGCTTCCTCGACCCGCAGGCGCGCCTGCTCGGGTTCCCTGCTCGGTGGTTCCCCCGCGGTGCGCAGGAAATTGTCGGCGAATGGCTGGTAGAAGATCCCCGTATCGTGAAAATACTTGCGGAATTCGACAACCGTGTCGTATTTGTCCGACAGCCACAGGCCCTTGGTGAAGAGCAAGGCATCAGCCGCCTTCCTGCACGCCTCGAACGCTTTTTCCGAGGCGTCGCTGTATAGGCTTTTCTCCAAGTCGAGTGTGGACTCGAAGTGGATTCTGTCGGCGTCCTCGAGCATGAACTCGGCTTGGTCGACCACCTCGCCCGCACACTCGCCGACGCCAATCGAGCGCTGATACTGCCACGGCTGGCGAATGTCCTTGTAATAGCCAGGCGCCTCCTCGAAGGTCGGCAGCACCATGAACTCGGCCAGCTCTTCCTTGACGCGTGTCTTTCCGACACGGGCTACGACGTCGCTTAACGTTTCTTCGCCTCGCTTCTCTCGGCTGTAGAACTCGCTGATCTTGGTCACGGCTCGATCCACGTTCTGGGACGGGATCTTGCCAATCGCCAAGCCGTAGGACTCGGCATTGTTGCGGGTCGACCCTCCGACGGTGACTTGGAAGACCGGCGCCGTATCGTTCTTCTTGCGCTGCACGGAACCGAAGAATCCAATGTCGGCGATGTGGTGCTGGCCGCACGAATTGAAGCAGCCGCTGATTTTGATCTTCAGGTCGGAGCGATGTGCGATGCCGCTCATGCCGTTGGCGAATTTCTTGTGCAAGTGCGCTGCCAAGCCACGCGAGGCGGTGATCCCGAGCTTGCAGGAGTCGGTCCCCGGGCAAGCCACCACGTCCTTGAGTCGGCCGGCGCCGGATTCCGCCAGGCCGATCTCCCTGAGGCCGGCGTAAAGGTCCGGCAGGTCGGCGTTCGAGACCCATTGCAAGAGCAGGTTCTGGTCCACCGTGGTGCGCAATGTGCGGTCTACGAATCCCCGCGAAAGCTGGGCGAACTGGCGGGCCTGCTCCGAGGTGATGTCACCGAGCGGCAGAAAGACGTCCACCATCGAGTAGCCGTCCTGCCGCTGCGGGCGCACGTTCAGATCCAGCCACTCAATCAGGCCGGGGTCGGGACTGTCCGGAAGCCGCAGGCTTGACGGGGGCTTGAGAGGTGCGTCCTGGATTGCGCCCGTGGCGTCATGCAGCTCGCTTTCCCAGCGAGCGTCCTCGAGCAACCGGGAGCGCTCCTCCTCGACCAATCTCCGGAACTCGTCGAGGCCGAGCTTGGCGATCAGGAATTTCATGCGAGCCTTGGCGCGATTCTTCTTCTCGCCGAGCTTCGCGAAGACCCGCGAGATCGCTTGTGCGAGAGGCAGCATTTCGTTGGCAGGCAGGAACTCGCTGTAGACCTTGGCCTGATGCGGCAGAGCCCCGAGACCGCCGCCGACGAGCACCTGGAAGCCTTCCACCCCGTCCTGGACTCGCGCGACTGCGCCGATGTCGTGCATGCGGCCCAGGCCGCACGCGTGGCTTTCGCAGCCGGAATACGAAATCTTGAACTTGCGACCGAAATTCTGCGCGTCAGGGTGACGGAGCATGAAGTAGGCCATAGCGTGGGCGTGGGGCGCCACGTCGAACGGTTCGTCCTGGCAGACCCCGACTTGCGGGCAGCACGTGACATTGCGAACGACGTTCCCGCAGGCTTCGCGAGTGGTGATCCCCACAGCCGCCAAGCGCCGCATCAGATTCGGTGTGTCGCCAATGTCCACGAAGTGGCATTGGAAGTCCTGACGCGTCGTTACGTGCAGGACGCCAACGGCGTACTCTTCGGCAATATCGGCCAGGGCAACGAGCTGGTCCGGGTCGAGCCTGCCCATCGGAACCTTGATCCGCTGCATCTGCACGCGGTCCTGGCGCTGGCCGTACACGCCGTGCCGCAGGCGGAACTCGGTGAACAGCTTCTCGTCGACCAAGCCTGAACGGACCCGATGCAATTCGGTCTCGAAGACATCGATTTCCTCGCGGATGTCGGGCGGCAAGTGGCTCCACTCGGCGCTGGTGTCGACAGGCGCGAGGTTTGGTGCGGACATGGAGTGAACCCCTGATTCAAACGACAATCGATCGAACGCCATGCAAGCACGGGGTCCCAACCATCCGATTGCTACTGCGATGATATCACTACGCATTTTCCCCTGAAGAGGGATCCGAGGCATGTTGCACGGTAGATTCGTTTTTCTCAGGCGTAAGCTCTTGGAGAAGAACCTAGGGCGCGGGCTACCCTTTTTGCTGGAATCCCGAGTTCGCAGGGCATGACCAGCCAGGCGCTGCTTTCGGGGATTCCGGTACTGAGCGAGGTAATGGTGTGCTGGGCGCGGGCTGCGCTACAACACTGGACCACACCGTTCATTCCGTTCAGTTCAGACAGCAATTCCTCGTGGTAGGGTACGGGAGGCAGCGGACACGAGCCACCAGCCCCGGTCATCGAAGAGGAAGGTTCGGATGCATTCCAGAAACCAGGCTGCTATCGCTTTCAGCGGCAACGATCCACTCGGAGCGCGAAGCGCAGTGCTAGCAATGGGGGGCCGTGTACGGCCTAATAATGGTGCCCGTTCCCTTCGAGGCATCCCGGCGAGAGAGAACAGGACCCTCTCCTTGCTCTTGGCGCTAGCGTCGATCACGGTCGTATCGGCTATTGGCCCAGCCCAGAAAGCCGCGGCCCAGAGCCCGGGTCCGGTGCGGGCGCATCTCGGGTTTTTTGACAAGAAGCCCAAGGTCGATTTGCTCGTTCAGCCAGGGTTGCAGGTGAGTCACCCTGCAGGGACTGCGTCCTATGCAATCAAGGCCCCTCGCAGCGCTACGGGAATCACGCTGGTTGTCCTTGGAGATCCTTCGTCCAAGGCCACCGCTGAGCAGTACAACCCGCCGGGCGGCAAGAAGCTGAAGCGTAAGGCTTGGTCTAGCAAGCAGCGGAACAGGCGACAGCATGTCCTGTCGTTCGACGGCCTGGGGTTTGGCGAGAATTCGATCAGGATTTTGGTGGATGTTCCCAAGAAGCCTGAGCTAACGAAGACCTATGAAGTGACGGTAACGCGTGCGGAGACATTGGGAACCGATGCTACATTGACCTCCCTCGGGCTGACCGAGGGTGGCCTAAGTCCCGTCTTTGCAAGTGACACGAAATCTTATGCTGCGGACGTGCCGTACCGCACTACCTCTGTCGGCATAACGGTCCAGACGAAGGAAGCAGGCACGGCCATTCAAGTGCGCGGGACTGCGTCCGACGGTGCAGAACTAGCGGTAACGGATCGCACAGCCTCGGGATTGACTGTGGGCCGAAACGTGATAGAGATCCTGGCAACCGCCGAGGATGCCTCGACGACCGACACCTACACCGTTGCAGTGGTTCGGCAGGAGCCCAGCAAGGAGACAAAGCTTAGGGATATGTCGCTGTCGGAGGGGGCGGCGGGCTTCTTCGGTCTCGACATACCAACGGGAGGCGGCATTCTGCGGCCGGCCTTTAGTCCAGAAATCACTTCCTACGAGGCCAGCGTGCCATCGTCCGTGATCGCAGTCAAGATGGCGATTCTGAGCCAGACCATTGCGGCGCTCCGCCAAAGCGGCAGAGCGGCGGACGGTACGGCCTTGGCCGTTCGGTCATCTGATATCACCTTTGAAAGCATGAAGATTGGTGACATAACGGTGCGCGACCTTCGGCGGAGGATTGTCACGTTCGCTGGCCTGCAGGTGGGCAGGAACACGGTAGAGATCCAAGTAACCGCGGAGGATGGCGTGACGACAGGGGCCTACACGGTAGCGGTGACGCGTGTCGGGGCACCCTGACCCGGGTGTGCTGGCTGAGAGCCGGAGCGCAAGGGGGCATCGCCGACCGGAGTGCCTCAGGCGATGCATGCAAGAAGCGGCGCCTGGTGTATGGCACAAGGGCTTAAGATCTCAATTCCTCAGATTTTTCTGGTGAACCAACTAAAGCCGTTTGCTCGATAGATCGACGAACACGATCACGAAATCAGACCATGGAGATGTGGACGGATAAGGCTACCGTGCGTCCCCATCGATGCGTGCTGTCAATGGCAACCGAAAATTGCGCACTTTTGGGGAGAGGCCCGCTGCGGGTCTAGCTTATCCTCTGTGCCACGTTTGCGGTAGGCGGGGCTTGGCACAGTCAGCGTCCGGCTGGTGGCGGCGACCCAGAAGAGTTGGGGAGCGTGGTCTGAGGAATGGGCCCTGCAGGTTCGTCGCGCGTTAAAAGCGACATGACTTTCCGTGTCCTGTCCACCGTCTGCGGAATGGCACGAGGCGGCAGTTAGAACCATCCGTGAGGCAATCTATGACATTTCAATGTTGGCACACGGGGCAAAGCAAGCGAGCGAACGAGCGCCGTGCGGGTTGAGTCAAGCGCCGAGTTGCCGCACCGGGCACCTGCAAGCCCTTGCAGCCACTCAGCTCGGCATCAAGATCGCGGGAGGAACAAACCGAGTGCCGGAATGTCAGGACTGGTCCGGCGGTGCAAAGAGGGCTGGGAGCAGGTCGAGCTTGGCAGAAACCTCTTTCGGAATCACTGCGGGGGCCACGTAAGGAACCAGCTGGTGAAGGTCACGCTTGTGAAGAAGCGTCGCCTGACCAAGTTGAGCGGCTAAGCGACCAAAGTACTCCTCGGCAATCTTAGTCACACTGGAATACTGCGTGCTCAGCTCCCACGCCTGCCGGGCTGCTTCGGCTCCCAGCTCCTGCCATCTGGCGAAGTCGGTGTCACGACCACCGAAAACGCAATCGCGGATCAAGGCGTTGAGAATCTCGTCCCGGTATCGGGCGAAGAGCGGCGCGCCCTCGTAAACATCATCGACAAAGGCCTTCAGGACTTCGGGCATGACGAAGTAGTTCTCGCTCTCGCAACGGCTCCAATAGACGATCTGAAGACCGCCATCTTCCGAGTCCAATCGTCTCTTGCCGTTGTTCCCTAGGATCGCGAGTCCCCTCAGGTCGGGGAGCATCGACTTCAATCCGTCGAAATGCTCTCTCGGTGTGACACCCTGACGGTCCTCCAAGCGATCAAGTTCCGATTCCAGATCGTAGCCCGCGATACTATTCCGTACGTAGAATGCGTTGATGCGCCCATCCAAGGCCTCCGCGACGGGATGCTGCAGTCGCTTTGCCAGTGCGCGCAGGATGTCAAGGTCGGTACTCTCATCCATGTAGAGTACGTAGCTGGCTTGGCGGGCACGCGCGAAGTTGCGGGCTCCGTGCTGCTTGAGAACACCATGAATGCCGGGTCCCTGCGCAAGACCCGTCGCCTCCCCGTCCACTAGAAGCGTTAGATTACGCTCTCCGGCTTCCTCCAGGACTACGTCCGAGTGCGTGGCAATCACAGCCTGCGACTCGTTTTGGGAGGCAATCTCCTTCAGCAGCACGTAAACCTGCTTCTGCCGCAGGATCTCCAAATGGACCTCGGGCCCATCGATTAGAAGCACGCTACGGCGCTGTGAGTACAGGTAGGCCAGCAGGAAAAGCATCTGGTGAAGCCCATGCCCCGCAAGGGCCACATCCACCGGATCCCTAAGGTCAGGCTGCCGGAAGCAGAGCTCGATGCTGCCGCGTGCCGTCTCAGTGGGATCCCCGAGATCGATCGAGAACAGGCGGTCGATCAACTCGACGATTCTCCGCCAATCCTCGGGATGGTTCCTGAACACGGCCAGGCACAAGTTACGCAACACCTGTGCGGTCCGCCCCTGCCCCAGAAGCACCTTGACTCTCCCTGGCCGGAGGATCGGCTCCTCGGTCTCGACGCCCGACATCGGGTAAACCAGTTCGACGTCGAGCTTCGCCGCCGTTGCAATTGCCTCAGGCCTCGCGAGAGTTGCTGCGTCTGGCGTGCAGTAAACGAGTTCGTCGCCGTGGTTGCGGAAGCGCATGGTGACGGGCACCACCTCGTTCTCGTGGAGGACGCCTGCGGTGATCACAATTGGAATATCGCGATTGCCCGTGCGAACCGCCATGTTGTGCCAGAGATAGCGTGTGCGCTGCACCGGGACCGAGACAAGGTTTAGCCTGTTGAGCGGCGTCGAGGTTCGCTCCTTCGGAGGGGCCTTCCCCTTGCAGTCGAACCAGGTCTTGACCGCCTGCGACCAAAGCGCGATCGCCTGGAGGGCCGTAGTCTTGCCGCTGTTGTTCGGGCCGGTCAGAACAGTCGGATGGTCGAGATCGATCACTTGCGTCTCGCCGAAACCCTTGAAGTTCTGAATCTCCAGGTAATGAAGCAATATCACGGGTCTACCCCTTCGGCGGCACTGCGAAGTTGCATTGGGGCCACAGCTACGGTAGCAAACGTCAACGGTGTTTCTAAGAGACAGTCCGTTGACATAAGATGTTACGCCATCATGCTTTATGCGCGAAACCCGTGCAGGTCCCTGTCCTCGCCGAACCGAGGGCTTCGAGGTTTCGTTCCGGCAGGAGATCCGGCAGCAAGCTGTCAAGAGATGCGACGGTCGTGTACAGTAGTTGCGAGGTAAATTCGCATGCGACGCATAGCCTTCTCGACTCTTTTTGCAGCACTGCTGACTCTCGCGTGGTCAGCTGGGTTCGTTCCGCTTTCCACTATCGCGGACAGTCACCTTACGAGCGGCCAAGGGAAATATCAGTTCAAGGTCGTGTACAAGGGCAGCCATCTGCCGCAAGAGGCTCAAGCAGTCCTCGAGAAGGCCCACGGCGGCTTCGCAATCGACCGGCGGGACGGACGCGGCGAGATCTACTTCGCGCTGCCGGGAGCCGGCATCATTCAAGTCAACTCGGACTTGAGCGAGACACGGATGCTGCCTACCGATAGCGCGATGAAGCCGCATAACATGCATAACGCGGCGATCTGGTACGACGCGGATGGCGGGGCCCATCTCTCGTTCCCCGGAAACGGCTCCGCATCGGTCTACACGACCGACCTCCAAGGCAACCTCGAGCACACGCTCGGCGCACCCGACGGAACCAGGGACCTGGGATTCCCGACCGCGACCAAGTACTTCTACGGGCGCGGCAACTTCGTCCCGACCGATGTCGATCAACTAGGCAGCCTGCTCTACGTGGCGACCGGGTATTCCGCGCTGGACTACGTGCTGACTGCCAAGATCACCGCCACGAACCCAGTCCAGATGGCTTGGTACGACCTGGCCTTCGGCGGTAAAGGCAGCGGGCCGGGCCAGTTCGGCACAGGCCATGGCATCACCGTTCCGGCCGGTACGCAACGGATCGACGTCGCGGACCGCCCGAATGCCGAAATCGATCGGTTCACTCGCCACGGCCAGTACATCTCCACGCTGAAGCTGCCCCTTGGCTCCTATCCTTGTGATGTCGACTACCTCGGCAACCTGGGGGTGGTCGGCGCCCTGCATGGGGCGGACCGCCCGGCGGGCGCTCCAATCTTTATCCTTGAGAATGACGAACTCGTCTCGACGATCATGCCGAAAGCAGAACTGGGGCTCGAGAATTTCCAGCACGTGCACAACGCCGTCCTGCACAGGACTAACGGCAAGCTGTACGTGATCGCCCAGGCATGGAACCCCGGAGATTTCGCAATTCTGGAACAGGTGATGTAGGCTAGCCGGCCGGACGATCTCGATTCGGCAGGGCCACGAACGGCTCTGCCCGAGCTCGGTCTGGCCCCACTCTCACCGCATCGGACTCGCACTTCCCATGCCCGAACCGCTTGCGCCAACGACCAGAGACGAGTTGCAGGACACCCTGCGGTGCTGTGGTGACGAGCAGGCCAGCATCGAAACCGGCGGCTCGTTCTCGAAACGCCTTGTCGGAGGCCCGGTCGCGGCGGCCAGGTACCGCCTGACAACCAGCCGCCTGGACCGACTGCTGGCTTACGAGCCCGCCGACCTGACCATCAGCGTGGAAGCGGGCATGCGGATCGCGGAACTCAGTCGCATCCTCGCCGAGAATAACCAGTTCGTGCCACTCGACCCTCCTTTCGGAGCCAAAGCGACTGTGGGGGGCGTCCTCGCCGCGAATTCGAGCGGCCCGCGACGGAGACGCTACGGCACAGCCCGTGACATGACCATTGGCATGCGCTTCGCAACGATGGACGGAAAGCTCGTCAGTTCAGGCGGCATGGTCGTGAAGAACGTCACCGGCCTGGACATGGGCAAGCTCATGATCGGTTCCTTCGGGACCTTGGCCGTCATCGCATCGGCGAACTTCAAGGTCTTCCCCATGCCGGAGTCCTCGCTGACATTGCGTTTCCAGTCACAATCGGTCGTTGCGCTGCTCGACCTCCGCACGGCCATTCTCGCGAGCGTCTTGCAACCCATCGCGATCGACTGGATGAATCCAGCCGCCGCCAGTGCGTCAGGACTAGGCGATTCACACACGCTCTTGGTCGAGGCCTCCGGCAGTGTCGCGGCTGCCAAGCGCTACGAGGACGGCTTTGGCAGCTTGGCGGCCAAGACAGGCGCGGACACTGGTGCCGTCGGCCCCGAAGCATGGGAGGCCGTGCGGGAATGCGTTCCCCGGTGGCTCGAGGGGCATCCCGGCGGAGCCGCGATCCGGGTCTCGACCGTGGCGACACGCATCGGCGAACTGCTTGCCGCGGCAAGCGACACGGGCTGCGGGGCAGCCTTGAGGGCGGGCAACGCAACAGGCTACTTGCTGGCGCCGGACACCGAATCCGCCCGGCTCGCGATCGGGAGGCTGCGGAGAGAAGGAATGCACGCAACATTGGAAGCGGCATCGGAAGCAGCTTGGACGGGGCTCGACGCTTGGGACGCTTCCGGCAGTGAACTCGAGGTGATGCAGCGTGTTAAAGCCGATTTCGATCCGCTGCAACTTCTCAACCGCGGGCGGCTGTACGGCGTGATCTAGGCGGGAATGGTGTGAAAATGACACACCACTGTGTAATAAACTCCTATTATTGCAATAACTTGCAAGCTTCGGATCAATCTGTTATCAAGAGGCAATGGCGGTTGTTCAGCAAGTTCCCTGGCGAGCCGAGAACAGCAATCCGCTCTTCGAGCACACGATTCAAGAGCCGGTATCCACCAGTGGCATCGGCCTGCACTACGGCGTTGAAGCCTCCGTGCGGTTAGTGCCTGCCAAAGCTGGCACGGGATTGGTGTTCGTTCGAACGGATTTGGACGATTTCGAGATCCCTGCCAGCTGGCGCCATGTCGCCAAGCTGGAATTCGCCACGAGGTTGTTGTACCAAGGCGTTTTTCTATCCACGACCGAACATCTGCTCAGTGCACTGTACGCCTTGGGAATCGACAATGTGCGGATCGAGATCGACAATCTGGAAGTGCCGATCCAAGACGGGAGCGCCCAGGCATTTGCCGACTTGCTCAGCCATGCGGGCTTGAAGCAGCAGCGGCGCAAGAGGCGCTACATGCGCATCCGCAAGCGTGTCGAAGTCGTCGAGAGCGGCAAGCGGGTCTCCATCGAGCCTGCCGACAGGCTTACGACCCGCTGCGAAACGTCCTATCCCCACCCGATGGTCGGCGACCAGCGGATTGCAATGGTCGTAACTCCGCAGGCGTACCTCGACGGTATCGCACCGGCTCGGACGTTCGGCTTCGAGCGGGAGCTGGAAGCAATGCGCGATGCGGGCCTGATCCGGGGCGGCTCGCTGGACAACGCGGTTTGCTTCGGCGACAGCGGAGCGGTACTTAACGAAGGTGGCCTGCGGTTCCCGGACGAGCCGTGCCGGCACAAGTGCCTGGACCTGATCGGCGACCTCGCGCTCGTGGGACACCCACTGATCGGACATGTCGTTGCTACCTGCGGAGGGCACGCCATGCATGTCGCGCTCGTTCGCCGGATCGTGCAGGACCGGGACAACTACGAGATCGTAACGTTAGATCAGATTGCGCCGTCCGTGGAGGAGTCGGCGGCCTGATCCGCAGCGCGGCTGCGGATCCGCTCCAGCGTGAGGGCGGCCTGTTGCGCGACCTGCATCGACAGTCCGTCGCGCGGCCGCCGGTACGGCTGGATCAGCTCGATGTCTTCAGGCGTTCCGACCAGGTATAGGCCCAGCAGGGCCTGCAGCACATGCGTCGACTCCGGTCGGACGACCGTTACGGCTTCGCCGCTGCCGACCTGGTCGCCGTCGGCATGGAGCTGGCGGTCGAGGATCCCAGGAAGCTCCGCGCGGACATCCGAGGGCTCGCCTTCGCCGTCCGGCTGAATCCTCACCAGGAGCGCGCCGGCATCGAAGCTGTCTCCCGGTTCCAAGCGGTTGATGACCGTGCCGGCGTGCTCGCTTGCCAGGCGGTGGGGCTGGAGCATGGAGCGCATTTCGGAACGCCCGCTGGGGTCGCCAAAATTCGCCAGGGCCAAGGCAGCATTGCGCCGCACCATCGGGTGCGGATCCTCAATCATTTCTCGCAGCGCCCGGTGAAACTCCTCGCTCGACGGATCGTCCCCCATGAGCCACGCAACAGTAAGGCGCACCTCGGGCAGGTCGTGCCGGGAAAGCTCCAGCACCTTGGGGTACCAGGCCTTGACGGATTCGTCACCTGCGCCGATGCGTTCGGAGATCTGCGCAAGGGCATGCTGCGCTCGACGGGGACGCTCGGTATCCGTCAAGTACTCTTCGATCTGCTCGTCGGTCAAGGACTTGCCGAACCACGTGTCCATCCAGAACCAGAAAGGGATCACCACGCAGGCGACAGCCAGCACGGTTGCGATAAGCGTCGCCTTGCGGGACGCAAAGGCATCGGAGGAATCGCTCTCGGATGGCATAGTTCCATTGTGAGGCAAGCAAGCGTGCCCTCTATGGGGGATCGGCGCCGATTCTAGAAAGGGACTCTATACGACAGCGCCGAATTCTCCAAGCTGCATCATGGACAGTCCTTTTTCAACTTTCCGCAACAAGTTGATTTGCTATTTAACTTTTCGGGCCCAAATCAAAATATGAAGTACGTTGGCGGCGGCGGACTCGGTTCAGCCTGAGTGTCGATTGACCGTTTCCTGCAAGGTGATCCGACTGCGATGCGCAATTCAGACTCGCCTACGCCCGGATCCTGCCTCAGCCAGAGGGTCGACGCGGCACCGGCGTTTCCAACCTCCTTCCCAATACTGTGAACACATCGAAGGATCGGACAGCAAGAATCGGCAATCCGATGTGCGAGAATCTTCGGTGCTATGGACCGGCGAATCTTCTTCCTGTCAACGGCTGGCGCGGCGCTGGCCCAGTCACCCAACGAGAGCGTGCGCCTGGCCTTGATCGGCTCGGGTGGCCGGGGCCGCCGAGTGATGACGGAATTCAAGCGCGATCCGAACCTCAAGGTCCACGGCGTCTGCGATGTCTACGAGCCCAATCTCGAACAGGGACTGTCCGCAGCAGGACCAGGCACGCAGGCCTATAGGGACTATCGCAAGGTTCTCGACGACAAGGATGTGGACGCTGTTCTGATCGCAACTCCCGAGCACTGGCACCACCGGATGACGCTGGACGCGATGGCAGCAGGCAAGGATATCTATGTCGAGAAGCCGCTCTGTCACACGCCGGAGGAGGGCAAGGAACTGGTCGAGGCGCAGCGGCGATCAGATCGCATTGTCCAGGTTGGCATGCAGCGGAGGAGCTACAACCTCTATCTCGAAGCCCGCGACATCCGCCGCGCCGGTGATCTGGGCCGGGTGCGCATGGTTCGGACCTACTGGCTGAACTCGCGCACCGAGCCCCGCCGGGAGCCGTTCCGAGGCCCGATTGACTGGCCTAGCTGGCTGGGCCCGGCACCAAGCGTGCCCGAGGACTCACTGGTCTTCTTCAACTGGCGCAGTTTGGCCGCTTACTCGGGCGGCATCGCCCAAGACCAGGGTTGCCACATTTTCGATTCAATCCACTTGATCATGGACGCCGGCTATCCCATCTCGGTGAATGCAACCGGACTCAGGCCGCATGTCGAAGGCATGGACCAGCCCGAATCGGTCGTCGTGGCAGCGGAATACCCGGATGGGTTCCTGGCAGTTTTCACGATCAACTACAACGCGATGCTTTACGCGTCGCGCGCGGACCAGCTCAACGCCTATGACGGCTCGAACGCACGCATGGACATCGGACGCGAGTTCCTGAGAACCTACCCCAACTCGGCACCCGAAACAGCTTCATTCGCAAAGGAACAACCTGGCGGGTTCGCGCAGGCTACGATCGACCACGTGATGAATTTCCTCCACTGCGTCCGGACCCGAGAGACTCCGCGCGCGACGATGGACAAGGGTTTTCAGGCAGCGCTGATCGTCCAGCTCGCCAATATCTCCATCCGCGAAGGCCGCAAGGTCGGCTGGAACTCCGAGACGCTCACCGTGGTCTGACAGCGCGCTCCCTCTAGGCTCCGCGTAGAATTCCTGCAGACCATCGACCGCAGTACTCGCCCATGTCCCAACCGCAGCACGTCGCCGGAACGCCGGACCTGCGCCGAATTGCAGCCGTGATCGCGGTCGGACTCGCAGCCTATTGGCTGCTACCGAGGCCGGATTCCGTCGACGACGAGGGCTGGAAGCTGCTGGGCGTGTTCTGCTCGGCCATCGCGGGGCTGATCCTGCGTCCGCTTCCCGGGGGAGCCGTGATCTTCCTTGCCCTCGTCGCGGCCGTGTGGACGGGCACTATGACCCTCGAAAGGGCTCTCTCGGGATTCGCGACCCCGTCGGTCTGGCTGGTAGTCGGGGCGCTGCTGATCGCGCATGTGCTGATCGAGACGGGGCTCGCAAAGCGCGTGGCTCTCGTATTCGTGCGCTTCTTCGGCTCCACTTCGAGCGGCGTCGCCTTCGCATTGATCCTCAGCGACCTGTCCCTAGCAACAATGATCCCTTCCAATACCTCTCGCGCCGGCGGCGTGATCATGCCGATCACCCGCAGCATGGCCGAATTGTACGGCTCGCATCCGGGCTCGACTGCCAAGCTGCTCGGCACCTTCCTGATGGTGGCCGTGTACCAAGGCGAAATCGTGGCGACTGCGACGTTCCTTACCGGCCAGGCAGGCAATTTCATTGCGGTGGAGCTCGCTGCAGACTTGGCTGGCTACGAACTGACTTGGGCCAGGTGGGCGGCGGCTGGAATCGTCCCGGGCTTGGTAAGCATCGTCGGATTGGTCTGGATCGTCGGCAAGCTGCTGCCGCCCGAGATCCGTCACACGCCTCATGCGAAGGAATTCGCGTCCGAAGAGCTGCGCAAGCTCGGAAGAATGGGGGCTCGGGAGTGGACGACGATTTGCCTTGTGGGCGTTGTCTGCGGACTGTGGATTACATCCAACCTGCACTCGATCCCTGTGGCTCTGGCGTCCGTCTCCGGGACCTGCGTGCTGCTCCTGTGCGGGATCCTGAAGTGGCGGGACGCCATGCGGCAGCACGCCGTTTGGGACATCATGATCTGGTACGGCGGCGTGATCACCCTAGGCCGGGCGCTCAGCGATGCGGGAGTTCCCAGTGCCCTGACTGCCACGATCGGCGCCGCTATCGGAGACATGCCGTGGCTCCCGATGCTGGCCATCGCGCTGCCGATCTACTTCTTCGCGCATTACGGCCTGGCCAGCATCACGATGCACTTCCTGACGCTGTTCCCGGTGTTCCTGCTATTGCTTCTCGACCAAGGGGCGCCGCTGGGGCTGACTGTGTACCTGCTGACTTGCCTCGCGAATCTGTCGGCCGGGCTGACCCACTACGGTACGGTGCCGTCGCCCATCTTCTACTCCCAGAACTACGCCAGTTTCAGCCAATGGTGGACTGCCGGGATTGTGGTCGCTGTTTGGAACGTGCTCGTGTGGTGCTCGGTCGGCAGCCTGTGGTGGAAGCTGATCGGAATCTGGTAGCTTCGGCTGCAGGCGATTGCGCTACGCTGTGATCCGTGCCGATTCCACTCACCTCGATTGACGTCGCCATCTTCCTCGCAAGCATCCTTGTCGTTCTGGCAATCGGCCTGTGGGCAGGACGCAAGGAAGACAGCGCGCAAGACTTCTTTCTGGCGGGCCGGACCGTGCCTTGGTGGGGAGTAGCAGGTTCGATCTTCGGGACCAACGTCAGCGCGGAGCATCTGGTCGGCATGCTCGGGATCGGGTATTCCATTGGATTCGCCCAGGCCCACTTCGAATACGGCGCGATCGCCGCCCTACTGATCCTGGCCTTCGTGTTCCTGCCCATGTACCGCTCCATGGGCGTGTACACGCTGTCGGAATACTTGGCCAAGCGCTATGACGAGCGCAGCAGCGTACTGTACTCGGCTTTCAGCATTCTCTCGATCGTCATCGTTCGCATGGCACTGGGCTTTTACATTGGCGCCAGGGCATTGAGCTACTTGCTCGACGGCACGCCGCTCGAGATCGGATACACCGCCGGAATCCTGATCTTCGCCGTCGTCACAGCCACATACACGATCGTCGGCGGCCTCAAAGCGGTGATCTGGACGGATGTCATGCAGTCGGCGCTGTTGCTTCTTGCCGGGACATTCGTGGCGGTGCTGGTTTTCTCGCAGCCGGAGATCGGTGGACTGGGCGGGCTGCTCGCCAAGGATGCCGCATTGCCGGCAGCCGAGCAGAAGTTCCACCTCTACTTGCCGACGGACCACCCGCAGCTGCCTTGGACCGGAGTGTTCAGCGGACTGTTGATCATCCACGTCTTCTATTGGTCGACGAATCAGTTCATCGCGCAGCGCGCCTTGGCCGCTCGCACCGAATTTGATGCCCGCATGGGCATCTTGGCCGCTGGGTTCCTCAAACTCGTGATCCCGTTTGTTTCGATCGCGACCGGAGTAGCTGCAGGATTCCTGTTCGAGTCTCGCATGGCCACCGGGGAACTCGCGGCACTGCCCCTGCCTGACGATGCTTTCCCGCTGCTGGTGCAAATGATCGTTCCAGCCGGCTACGGCTTGGTGGGCCTGATCACTGCCGGCCTGATCGGAGCGATCCTGTCGACGATCGACTCGATGATCAATTCCGGCGCAACGCTATTCACATTCGACTTCTACAAGCGCTACATCAACCCGAGCGCTTCCGATCGGAAACTGATTCTCGTTGGCCGCTGGACGATCCTGGCGTACGTGGTGGGCGCGGCCAGCATCGCGGCTGCAATCTACACCGAGGATGCCTCCGACAACTTCTTCCTCAAGGTGCCCGCTCAACTCGGGCATTTCGTTCCGGGCATCGCCGTGGCGTTTCTTGGAGGGATTCTCTGGCGGGGCGCGTCGGCGTCCGGCTCGTTCTGGGCGATGTTGCTCTCGCCAGTCTTTTCGTTCGCTCTGCAATGGGGCTACGGCGCATGGGCCCCTGGTGCGTCGCCACTCGCCGCGGCGGTGAGAGAGATTCTCGGGCCGCAGCTGAACTTCTTGCACCGCACCGCCCTGACGACGGTATTCGCTCTCGCCGTGCTGTTGATTCTCAAGGGACGAAGGGAATCTACTGACGTCCGTTACACTTGGCGCGGTAATGCGGCTGCCCGGACTGAGCCAACGCGGGCGTTCTGGCGAAGCGAGCGACCGTGGGCCTGGCTGCTGGGAGCCGGCACGGTGTTCATGCTGGTCTATTTCGCTTGATCGGAGCGTTGACGATCCGCGAGCCCCGCCCGAAGCCCGCGAAATGTTCAGCGCCCCGTGCTAGGGTGTTCGATGTTGTTCGCCATGGCGGGATCCGTCAGGGCGATCCCGGCGGCGCGCACCGTTGCCGGCGCGGCATGGATCCACGAACGCGCAAATCCCTGCGCAGTCTGGAGCCGTCGCCGAGACAGCGATGAGCAGCCTGCGTTTACACCGTGTCAGCGTGGCACTGGGCGATCCTCCGGTCCGGGTCTTGCACGGTATCGACCTGGCGGCCGAATCAGGCGAGATCCTGGCTTTGCTGGGCGCCTCTGGGTCCGGCAAGACGACCCTGCTGAGAAGCATCAACCGACTTGTTCCGCTGGCAACCGGGACAATCGAGGTCGCCGGCCGCGATACCGCAGAGATCGACCCGGTCGACCTGCGGCTGGCGATCGGGTATGTCCTGCAAGGGGCTGCCCTGTTTCCTCACTGGACGGTCGCAGAGAATATCGGCACCATCCCGAGGCTCCTGGGCTGGTCCGAGGATCGCACGACGAAACGGGTCGACGAGATGCTCGACTTGGTACGCCTGCAGCCGCCGGAATTCCGCAATCGGTTTCCGTCGAGCCTGTCCGGCGGCCAGCAGCAGCGGGTCGGAGTGGCCCGTGCCCTGGTCGCGAAGCCATCGCTGGTCCTGATGGACGAGCCGTTCGGGGCGCTTGACCCGCTCACGCGGGAGGGTCTGCAGGCAGACTTTCTCGCTCTTCAGCGGGGATTGGGCTTCACTGCCGTCGTGGTGACCCACGACATCTCCGAGGCGCTGGTGCTTGCTGATCGCATCGCGATCCTCTCGCACGGGCGGCTCGTTCAAGTTGGCGGTCCCGTGGAGATCTCCAAGACACCGGCGAACGCGGAGATCGAGGAGTTGCTGACCACTCCTCGCCGGCAGGCGGAAACCTGGAGGAAGCTTTTTGGCTCATGACGGAACTGTCACAGAACTGGCGCGACCTCCCGCACCTGCTGTCATGGCACCTGCTGCTGTCGCTGTGCGCAGTCGCCACCGCCTCGTTCGTGGCCCTGGGCATCGCGCTGCTGGTCGACCGCAGGCCCCGCTGGAAACACCTCAGCTTGGCGGTGGTTGGCGTGATGCAGACGATTCCGGGCCTTGCCTTGCTCGCCCTGATGGTGCCGTTGCTGGGAGGCTCGATCGGGTTTGCCCCGGCATTTGCCGCCTTGACCGTGTACGCCTTGCTGCCGCTGCTACAGAACACAGTCACGGGGCTGTCCGGGACCGACCCGCGCTTGGTTGAGGCAGCTCGGGGCCTGGGCATGGGAGAGCGCCAGATACTGTTCCAAGTCCGCTTCCCACTCGCCTTTCCCGTGATCCTCGCAGGCCTGAGAACTTCCACGGTATGGACGGTCGGGACGACGACACTGGCAACCGCCGTCGGAGCGAGCGGGCTCGGCACGTACATTTTCACGGGCCTGCAGACGCGCAATCATGCCACGACCCTGTTCGGCTGTTTCTTCGCGGCGATACTGGCCATCGTCCTGGACCAAGCACTGCAAGTGATTGAGAACGCAGTGCGGTCCCGTCACCGGGCGGCAGCGTGGACAGCTGGAGCGGCGCTGGCCCTGGCTTTCCTGGCGGCAACGACAGGGGCTCTCTGGCCAAGGTCAGGCGGGGGTGGCGGGATCCGCGCGGACACAGTGCCGGCCGAGGCAGAAGCCGCGGAATCTACCGAGTACCCTCTGGCTGGACAGCACTTCATCGTCGGCTCGAAGTGGTTCGTGGAGAACCTCGTTCTTGGCGAGGTGGTCGGCATGCAGCTGGAAGCCGCTGGCGCAACAGTCGAGGACCGACCCAGCATGGGATCAACGATTCTGTTCGACGCTCTCAGGCAGAACGCTGTCGATTGCTACGTCGACTACACCGGAACGGTTTGGGCCACGATCATGAAGCGGGCAGAACCAGCGTCGCGCATGCGGACCCGCATTGAAACCGCCGGCTTCCTGCTCGAAGAACACGCAGTGGTGTCAGTCGGCGCGCTCGGATTCGAGAACAACTACGCGGTCGCGATGCGCGGCGAGCAGGCCCGGAACCTGGGGATCAGCACAATCGCGGATCTATCTGGGAGAGAGTTCGACATCGCCGGTGACCCGGAAGTGTTCGGGCGGCCTGAATGGGGGCGGGTTCGCGACATTTACGGCCTCGAGTCCCTATCGACGCGCCCGATGCAAGCAATCTACACATGGGACGCTCTGCACGAGGGCCAAGTGGACGCAATCATCGCTTACACCACCGACGGGAGGATTGCGGAGGGCGACCTCGTCATCCTGGACGACAACCGGCAAGCGTTCCCGCCCTACGACGCGATTCTGCTGGTCTCGCCTGCGGCATCTCAAAACCGCGCGTTGATGCAGGTGCTCTTGGGCTTGGTAAATCGAATCGACGACAGGACGGTGCGATTGGCAAACCGACTTGTGGAAATCGAACGCGAATCGCCGCAGCAGGCTGCCCGGTGGCTCTGGGAGAGAACTCGTCTCGAGGCTCCCGAGGATCAGCCTGCCGGGCCATGATCCTGCCTTCCAGGCTCTAAAGCGCGGGTCCCCTTGACGGCAAGCGAGGGCGAATCAGGATTGTCGTCGACGGGTTGGGCAGTGCCGGTTCTCCCCCAACCGAAATTCTGTGCGCGGATCGGGACAGGAGCCAACCGAGTTGCGACAGCACTGCGGTAGCCTAGGAATTCGAGCCGTCGACTGAGGGAAGAGAGACGAGCGGCGGCGCATAGCGATGAAGCTTGACTCGTACCAAACCGAAGGATTCTACGACGAGCTGTTTCTCGCGGACGGCACCCCGCGCAAAGACTTCAAGACCCTGGTCGATCGAATCAATTCGCTGCCGCCTGGCGACCTCCTCCGGCGGCAACAGGCCGCCGAGCGGAGTCTGATGCACATGGGCATCACGTTCCATGTTTACGGAGACGAAGCCGGGGAAGAGCGCATCCTCCCGTTCGACCTGATGCCGCGACTTGTTACAGGAAGCGAGTGGGACTGGATTGAGCGAGGCTTGCAACAGCGGATCCAGACCCTGAACCTGTTTATCGACGACATCTACCACGGCCAGCGGATCCTCAAGGACCGGATCGTTCCGGAGGAACTGATCCTCTCGGCGAAGGGCTTCAGAAAGGAATGCGTCGGCCTCGCGCCGCCCCGCGGAGTCTGGTGCCATGTCACGGGCACGGATCTAGTCCGTAACGGCGACGGGCAGATCTACGTGCTTGAGGACAACCTGCGAGTGCCTTCCGGAGTCTCGTACGTGCTGCAGAACCGAGCGGTGATGAAGCGCACCTTTCCCAGAGTCTTCAGGGGACTCGGCGTGCGTCCCGTCAGCGACTACCCTGGACGGCTCCTTGCGATGCTCGAGGATGTCGCGCCTGACGGGTCAGACCCCCTGCAGGTGGCCGTACTCACACCAGGGCGGTTCAACTCGGCCTACTTCGAGCACTCGTTCCTAGCTCAGCAGATGGGCGTGGAACTGGTTGAGGGCCGCGACCTGACCGTCGAAGACGACACCGTCTTCATGCGGACCACTGCCGGGCTTGAGCGAGTCCACGTCATATACCGCAGGATTGACGACGACTTCCTCGACTCGAGGGTGTTCCGCGAAGACTCCATGCTCGGTGTGCCGGGCCTGATGGAAGCCTACCGGCGGAACCGCGTCACGCTGGTGAATGCCCCAGGGACAGGAGTTGCTGATGACAAGGTCATCTACGCATATGTCCCGCAGATGATCCGCTACTATCTCGGCGAAGACGCGATCATTCCGAACGTTCCGACCTACCTATGCTGGGACAAGCAGCAGAGGGAACATGTCTTGGATCACATTGGGAGCATGGTCGTCAAGCCTGCGAACGAATCCGGCGGTTACGGCATGCTGATCGGACCGCATGCCAGCGCTAGCGAGCAGGAGGAATTCCGGCAGCGGATTCGCAGAAATAGCCGCAACTACATCGCGCAAGACACTCTGTCTCTCTCTCGCGTGCCAACTTTGATCGAGGACCGCTTCGAGGGTCGTCATGTCGACCTGCGGCCATTCATCCTCTATGGGCGCAAGCTCTTCGTCTTGCCGGGCGGCCTCAGCCGCGTCGCCCTGCGCAGGGGCTCTCTGGTCGTGAATTCGTCCCAAGGGGGCGGCAGCAAGGACACTTGGGTACTGGCAGCAGAGGCCCGAGCCGACGCTTCAAGCCAAGCGCAGGCTTCCTGAGAACGGCAAGCGGAACTGGATCCGGAGGCAAGCGCGATGTTGAGCCGAGTCGCAGAATCCATCTATTGGATGAGCCGGTATATCGAACGAGCCGAAAACATGGCTCGCATCGTGGATGTGAACGAGCATCTGATGCTTGACCTGCCGCCAGGTCTTCCGCCGCAGTGGGCGCCGCTGGTGGCAATCACCGGGGACGAGTCGGCATTCGAGAGCCGCTACAGTGCCGCTGACCAGGATGAGGTCAGCTGGTTCCTGACGTTCGATGCGGCGAATCCGAACTCAATTCTCTCGTCACTGAGGGCGGCCCGGGAGAACGCCCGCTCCATCCGCGAGATTCTCTCCTCGGCAATCTGGGTCGAAGTCAACGAGGCCTACCTCTACGTGGAGCACCAAGCCAAGATCCAGGCCGCCCCGCATCACGCATTCCTGGGGAACGTGATCCGGGCAAGCCACAGCGTAGAAGGCGCCACGATCGCTACGATGTCCCACGCTGAGGCGTATCATTTCAGCCGCATTGGCAGATTGACAGAGCGAGCCGACCAAACCACGCGCTTTGTCGACATCCGGTACTTCATGTTGCTTCCTTCGCCGGACGAAGTAGGCAGCCCGACCGACGACCTGCACTGGACCGCTGTACTGCAGTCCGCGAGTGCGCTGGAAATGTACAGGCAGCGGCATGGAATGGTTCAAATGGAGAAAACCGTTGAGTTTCTGATCGTGGACCCGGATTTCCCGCGGTCGGTGCGGAACTGCGTCACTGGTGCGAACGAGTCTCTACACGCGATCACTGGCACTCGTCCGGGAACGTACCGAAACGCTGCCGAGCGGCGTCTCGGCCGACTCGCAGCCGAGCTTGACTATACTTCGATAGAAGAGGTCCTCATTGACGGTCTCCACGAGTTTCTCGACTCCGTGCAGGCCAAGCTCAACGGATGCGGCGCGGCCTTGCACGACTCGTTCTTCGCACCCCGCCTGACCACGCCGGCAACCGCGACCGAAAACGCAATTGAATGACATTCTGTCTAGGGATCAATGTCCAGAGCGGACTGGTGGGCATCGCCGACACCCGGCTTACGTCAGGAAACGAGTGCCTGACCGCCAGGAAAGTCACCGTCTACGAGCGGGACGGCGGTGCCATGTTCATCATGACCTCGGGCTTGCGTTCCCTACGCGACAAGGTGCTGACGTACTTCGAAGAGGCTCTCTCCAAGCGGGAAGAGCCGTTCACGCGGCTCTACCAAGCTGTCAATCTCTTTACCGAACAGGTCCGCCGGGTTTCAGGCGAAGACAAGGTGCCGCTCGAAGAGAGCGGCCTGCGCTTCGACATGAAGGCGCTGATCGGCGGGCAAATGCGCACCGAGGAAGCCCACAAGCTGTACTTGGTATACCCGGAGGGCAACTGGGTCGACACCGGCAGGGGCACACCCTACCACGTCATCGGGTCGTCCGGATACGGCAAGCCCATCCTTGACCGTACACTGGCGTACAAGGATTCGATGCGACACGCGTTCAAGACGGGTTGCCTGGCATTCGACTCGACCAGGATCAGCGCGGCCGATGTCGATTTCCCGATCGATGTCGTGCTCTACTCCCCGAACACGTTCCATATCGTGGAGCACCGCTACCAAAAGGAAGACTTGGCGGAAATCTCGAACTGGTGGCAAGAGCAGCTGCGCGAGACAATGAGCAACCTGCCTGGGGACTGGATCGAGGAAGCCTTCGCCAAGCTCGGCCAAGTCCCGGACGACAAGCCGGGGGGGGGCTGACACGACCTCTCGCCAGCGGTATGCGCTTCACTGCACACCACATTACCCGGTTCCGGTACAGCGAACCGGTCTACTTGGAGCCCCATGCGGTCCGCATGCGGCCGCGTTCCGACCCGTGGCAGCGGCTGACGCGCTTCAATATCGAGATCGAGCCTAGGCCCGCGCTGCTGAGCGAAGCCGTAGACGCGGAAGGCAACGACGTCGCGCACGCGTGGTTCTCGGACCCGACGAAGACCTTGGCCATCCACATCGAATTCGAGGTCGAGACCCTGCGGGTGGATCCGTTCGACTACATGTTGGCCGGAGAAGGTGCGATGGGCCTCCCGGCCGAGTATCCAAGCGATTTGGAGCCACACCTTGCGAGCGCCCTGGCGCTATGCGAGCCGGGTTCGGACGCGGCGGCAAACTTCGCGCGACCCATCATTGAGCAGACCTGCGGACAAACACTGCCGTTCCTGGCCTGCCTGAACGAAGCGATTTACCGGAACTACAAGACGGTCGTGCGCGAGCACGGGGACCCCCTGCCGCCTAGCAAGACTCTGGAGGTGCGTCGAATTGCGTGCCGCGACGTAGCGGTGCTCTTCGCGGAATGCTGCCGGACAGTGGGAATCGCTGCCCGTTTCGTGAGCGGGTACGCGGAGCACGGCTCGGAAACCGACGAAAATCACATGCACGCCTGGGCCGAGGTCTTTCTTCCCGGCGGGGGCTGGAGAGGCTACGATCCCTCCCAAGGATTGGCGGTCTCGGACAGGCATGTCGCCGTGGCTGCTTCGGTCGACCCCCGCCTTGCCGCCCCGACGACTGGCACCTACCGCGGCGACGCGTCCACCGAGTTGATGGACGCTGAGATCCGCCTGCGTTCGGACGCAGGCGATCACCGGGACACCGAGACCTAGCAGGGCTGACGCCGCAAGTTCCGCCCCGAGTTGCCCGCAAACAGCCTTCCGGGGCTCCTCGTGCCAGAACGGCGGCCGGCAAGGGTGTATTCTGTTGAGTCGCCCGCAATGAATCATTGGGATCCGATCTACCAATCTCTGGCCTACCGCCAGATGATCAGCCAGAAAACACGTGCCGTCGTGGTGATGACCGTGTTCTTCGTCGTCTACTACTTCGCCTTGCCAGTGCTGGTGGGCTATTGGCCGGATCTGATGGCACGACGGCTCTGGGGTAGCGTGACGCTGGCATATGCCTACGCGTTCTCGCAGTTCCTGATGACGTGGGGGCTAGCGTACATCTACATGCGTTACGCCCTCCGCTTCGATCAGATGACGGCAAGCATCCTGTCCGATGTCTCTGTCACGGCACAGGCGGACCAGGGAGGCAAGTGAGATGTCATTGCCGCTTGCAATGTTCCTGGCCTTCGTCGTAGCGACGCTTGGCATCACGTATTGGGCTGCAGGCAAGTCTGCTGGCGAGAGTGCGTACTTCGCCGCAGGGCGGCGCATCACGGGCTGGCAAAACGGACTCGCCATCTCGGGCGACTACATGAGCGCAGCCTCGTTCCTCGGCATCGCAGGTTTGATCGCGTTCTACGGGTACGACGGCTTCATGTACTCGGTGGGCTTCCTCGTTGCGTACCTGACCGTGCTGCTGGTAGTTGCCGAACCGTTGCGCAACACCGGAAAGTACACCATGGCTGACGTCCTTGCGTACCGGCTCAGGGCCCGGCCCGTTCGCGCTTGGGCTTCCATCAGCACGCTGACCGTCTCGACGTTCTACATGATTGCCCAGATGGTTGGAGCGGGCGCCTTGGTAAGCCTCCTGCTCTCGGATTCGGGAATCGGCTATGCCGAGGCCGTCACCGGGGTCGGGATTCTGATGATCGTGTACGTCGTGTTCGGCGGCATGCTGGCAACCACTTGGGTCCAGATCGTCAAAGCCGTCCTGCTCATGAGCGGTACTTTCCTGCTCAGCGTGCTGGTCATCGCGCACTTCCGGTTCGACCTCGGAGCCCTCTTCGATGCCGCGGCGAGCGTCAGCTTCCAATCGAACGGCGCGACGGTAACCCAGAACTTCATGGAGCCGGGCCTCTACTTCAAACCGCCCTACGGCGCGCTGGACCTGGTTTCGCTCGGCATGGCGCTGATCTTCGGCACGGCCGGCCTGCCGCATATCCTGATCCGCTTCTACACGGTGCCGGATGGCAAGACAGCGCGCGTGAGCGTGTTCTGGGCGATGTTGCTGATCGGCGCGTTCTACATCATGACGACGTTCCTCGGATTCGGGGCGGCGACGATCGTCGGGCCCGATGCGATCACGGCGAACGGCGGCACGAACATGAGTGCTCCATTGCTGGCGCAAGCCTTGGCCGGGGATGTGTTCTTCGCGTTCATTTCCGCGGTGGCCTTCGCCACGATCCTGGCGGTCGTGGCCGGCTTGACCATCAGCGCCTCCACGTCGTTTGCCCACGACTTCTATTCCAACGTGCTGCACCACGGCAAGGAGCGGAAGCCGGGCGAGGAGGTGCGGGTGGCGCGTTGGACGGCATTCGTCGTCGGCGCGCTGTCGATCTTGATCGCGATCGGATTGGGGCCTAATGCCAACGTGGCGTTTCTCGTCGGCCTCGCGTTCGCGGTTGCCGCTTCGGCAAACCTGCCCGTGATCCTCTTTTCGTTGTATTGGAAGCGATTCACCACGCGCGGTGCAGTCTGGGGACTGGCGGTCGGTCTCGTCTCGTCGGTAGGGCTGATCCTCGTGAGCCCGAGCTTCATGGGCCTCGACGGACCCGAAGTCGCTGGCGGCGCTCGCCGGATGATCCAGGCAGCGACGTGGTACCCGCTCAAGAATCCCGGAATTGTCAGCATCCCTCTGGGCTTCCTGGCAGCCTACCTGGGATCGATCTTATCGGCAGAGCCATCCGCCGAGGCGAAGTACGTCGAGCTCAGTGTCCGGGCCAATACCGGGCTCGGGGCGGAAAAGGCTTCCTGACGGCCTGAAGCCATGTCGCCTCCCCCCGCCCGTTCCCCAAGCTCGCTGACATCTGAGGACTGGGTTGCCTGCTGGCTTGGCTTCGCCCTTATCTTGCTAGCTCTGGTGGGCGTTCAGCCTGCACTGCCTAGCTTCTCCTGGACGGCAGACTCGCTCGGAGCGGTGTTTGGGCCCGACAACCTCGCGGCCAGCGGGGTTCTGGGCGCGCTCTTCCTGATCGTGGCAATGGGCGGCATCCGCTTGATGGGAGCCAGCGTCCGGACATTCGCGATCGGGTTCCCGGCGGTCTTCCTGCTCGCGTGGCTCTCGCAGTTCATTGCGGGCCAGGCGGGCATGAAGACTTGGGGCCTGACCTACGTCATCACCGGACTGGTGCTCGGGCTCTTTATCTCTAACGTGCTCAATGTCCCCCAGTGGATGCTGGGCGCGGTGCGCACCGAGTACTACATCAAGACCGGCTTGGTCCTGCTTGGATCGAACATTCTCATCGGCGAGATCCTGCAGGCGGGGATGCTGGGCGTGGCCCAAGCGTTCTTCGTCATCCTGGCGATCTGGTACGTGTGCTTCTGGATCGCCAAGAAGATGCGGGTCGACGACGAGTTTTCGGCAATCCTCGCCACGGCCGTGTCGATCTGCGGCGTCTCGGCGGCAATCGCCGCCTGCGGCGCTGTCCAGGGGGACCGCAAGAAGCTCTCGTATGTGACTTCGCTCGTGCTGATTGTTGCGATCCCCATGATGATCGTGATGCCGTGGGTGATCGCTGAATTCGAGATCTCGCCGATCGTCGGCGGTGCTTGGCTCGGCGGCACGATCGACACCTCGGGCGCGGTCGTAGCCGCTGGCGAAATCGTCGGCGAATCCGCGATGAACGCGGCCGTGATCGTCAAGTTTTCCCAGAACGCGATGCTCGGGCTGGCCGCGTTCGCCCTCTCGGTTTGGTGGACGTTCCGGCAGGGTTCGGCGACCGGCGAGAAGCCCTCTGCCTCGATCATCTGGGAGCGGTTTCCCAAGTTTGTCCTCGGGTTCATTGCCGCCTCGGTGCTCTTCTCGTTCGCCTTGAACCCGGAATACGTTGACTCGACGAAAGGACTGATGAAGGGCCTGCGCACGTGGTGGTTCGCGCTGGCCTTTGTCTGCATCGGTCTGGAGACCCGCTTCCGCGATCTCGTCTCGATGGACGGAGGGCGCCCGGCGATCGCCTTCCTGCTCGCGCAAGGCGTCAACATCTTTTGGACGCTCTTGGTCGCCTGGCTGCTATTCGGAGGGATTTTGTTCGAAGTCCCCGCCCTCTGACTGGCGTGAAGTTCCGCCTCACCGTCAGGGCTGCTCGATCCGCCGAGCCCAGCCTGTTCGGCCCATCAGGCCTTCAGCGGTCGAAATCCACAGGCCACGAAGTGTTTGTAGGTCTCGTCCAGGCATCTCAGTTCCGGAACGAAGACGACATGGGCATCGCGACCCCGGGTGAGGAGCACACGATACGCATTGGCACGCAGTTGCCAGGGGTTGGTAGGCCCAGGGGCCTTGTAGCCACGAGCTCGCTCGTTGGACCAACTTCCATTTTGCAGGACGAAGTCAGTTCCCCAAGCCAGCAAGACTGCATCCAGCTCGAGGCCTTGCGCACCGAACTCCGTGACGCAGGTGTTCTGGTGTCGGCAGGAGCGGCCCTCACCGTGGTTCTCCGGATCGTTGTACCAAGGCCCGTACTTGACCAGCCTCGTAGCGTTCCAGCCATTGGGAATGCCGCAGGCACCTTCCAAGTCCTTGTCCCGGCTTGACGCCACGAGTCCGAACCGGGCCTCTGCGTGGTTAGCGTACCTGTCCTTGAGATACGCCTTCGCTTGGTCCAGTCTGCGCGTGATCCGAAGATCGTGCCCCTCTCGCTCTAGACGCTGGGCTAGGGGCAGCACGCACTCCGGCGCATCCGGCCTACGCTGCAGGAGCCTCCTGACGAATTCGTGCAATTCCGTTGCCAGATGCGCACGGATGGTCTGCACGAGACTGAGCGTCTCGTCCACCGAGAAATCCAGCCCGTCGAACGCTTCCTGCATCGTTCGAGGCCCGTGAACGTGCCAAGAACCGCGTGCCATGCTGTCCCTGAGTGCTTGCACCCAAAGGCCGATGCCACCCTCCTCGCCAACGTGAATCTCCTGGCCGCTGCCGATGAGTCCGACGACAACTGCCCAGTCGCGGTGTCGCTCGGCGAACTCGATCAGCAGTTCCGGTTCGGACTGCTGGCCTCTTGCCCGATGAACCTCGCTCACGCGGTCCGCATCATGGGCTCTCTGCGCTTCATCAAAGATCACGACGTTTTCGTTGGGAACCAGCGACGGCCGACCCTTGTGACGGTTTACGTAGGCCTTCACCGGGCGAACAAACGCTTTGCTCTCCAGCACATACTGCAGGACCTCCACAAGAGGGCCATTGCCGGATAGAAATATGGCGCCCGGGGGCTCGCGGTCCCCTTCCGCTGGGCTGATATTGGGAGCGTGCGCGACGCGCAGCCCGACCAGTGTCTTTCCTGCCCCGGGAACACCGGTCAGCAGCACTAATCTGCGGGTGCGCGTCGCACGGGCCTCTCGAATGATCCTCTGGACGGCACTCACTGCATCGTCGGTGTTGGCTATTGACGTCCATAATTGAGGCGGCCTCTTCTCGAAAAAGAGTTTGCGCGCTGCCGTGACCAACGACGGCAGGGGCTTGTAGGCTTCGGCGGAGAGAAACTCTGTCACATTGATCGGGTCACCGTCCTGGGAGTCGAAATCGTTGATCAGCTCGTCCAGGTGATCCACCGGACAGACGTGCACATTGCGCTCCAACCGTTGCAGACCGAGCATGCGCGTGGGCACGACAACTGGAGTGACATCTCGGTCATGGCAGCTTCGGTGGTAGTTCCTCAGATCCCTGGCGTATGCATGGGCCTGGTCGATCGCCGCGTCGTTCGCGTCGACCTCTCCCTTGAGCTCGAGAATCACGATGCCGCCACGCACCAGCAGGACAGCATCCGGTCGGCGCAGTTCCATGGGCAGTTGGTACTCAAGAACGGCTGTGCAAGTCTTGATCGACTGGTCCACTTGCATCGACTGTCGCACTTCGTTCTGGAGTAGGGGAATATTGACCGTCCAGGATTTGTCCTCAGACGAAGTCGAGTCCGGATAGCTGGACCTCAGTGCCCTCAGCACCTGAGACTTCTCCGCCTCGCTGAAGTCGCGAAACGACGAGTCCCAGCCGCGTCGTGCCTCTCCCCGCATCACCTTGTCGGCACGCTCACTCGACGATTGCCCAGCGGGCGGGTTGCGGCGCGTAGCTCGGCGACGAAAGCCCGGCCCTGCGCCACCAGTTCCTGGACCAGTTGCTTGTGCCGGCCGCTGATGTCGAATTTCTCGCCCGCGTCGGCGAGCAGGTCGAAGAGCTGGTCGCCGACGAACTCGCCGTCCCGCTCGGTACGAAGCCTGAGCTTGTAGCGGCCTTTGCGAATCCCCTGCAGGCGCGGCGGCAAACCCGGGCGGGTCCCGGCAAAGAAATAGAAGTACTCGTGGGGCGATCGATCGGATTCCCCTCTGAGCAGGGGCCACAAGTCGCGCCCGTCCAGGACCCGGTCAGCTGGTAGCTCGGCTCCGGCCAGGCGGGCAAAGGTGGGGAGCAGGTCCATGTTGGCAGCAACTTCAGAAGTGACCTGCCCGGCGGGAATCGAGCCAGGCATCCAGAACATCCCGGGGACTCGCATACCTCCTTCCCAGGTCGTGGCCTTCCCCAGCTTGAACGGGCCAGCCGACCCGGCATCGATTCCGTATTGCAGCCACGGCCCGTTGTCCGATGTGTATACGACCAATGTGTTGCGATCGATGCCCAGGTCCCGGAGAGTTCCGAGGATCTGCCCGACGGACCAGTCCAGCTCCTCGATCACGTCGCCGTAGCGTCCTCGTAGCGACTTGCCCCAGCGCTCGTTCGAGACGAACAAGGGGACATGCGGCATGGCATACGGCAGGTACAGGAAGAACGGCCCGCTTGCGTTCTCGCGGATGAAGTCCTGGGCCAGTTCGGTGTACAGAGTGGTCAGTTCCCGCTGGTCCGAATCGGTCTCGACGACCTCGTCATCGCGCATCAGCGGCAGCGGATGCGGGAATCCCTGGCCTTTTTCCAGGTCGTAGTAGCTGCCTTTGCCGGCGAAGCCCGTCATCTCGGCCCGCTCGCGGGCCGAGATCATCCGTTCGTCCTCGGGCATTTGTATCGGCATCACGGGGTGATAGCGCCACATGTCGTTGGAGAAGGGAATCCCGAACCAGCTGTCGAATCCATGGCGATGCGGCAGGAATTCCGGCGCGTCGCCGAGGTGCCACTTGCCGATCATCCGCGTGGCGTACCCGCTCGCCTGCAACAGTTCGGCGATCGTGACTTCGCCGGGATGGATGCCGGTCGACGCTTTGGGACCGTGGTTGAAAGCCAGGCTGGCGCGTGGAGGATAGGAGCCCGTCATCAAGGCTGCCCGCGACGGACCGCAGAACGGAGCCGCGTAAAAGCTCGTGAACCGTATTCCCTCGGCCGCCATCCGATCGATGTGGGGCGTGCGGATATCGGGATGGCCGTAGACTCCAAGGTCGCCCCAACCCTGGTCGTCGGCGAAAAGCACGATGAAGTTCGGTCGATCCGAGGCCTGCGCAAACGCGCTCGCAGGCCACGCGAGCAGTAGGACAAGGAATAAGTGCCGCCTCATAGAGCTATCGATGCGGAAGAGTGTATCACCTGCCCCGAGACCCCTCGCTGCCCGCCCGGGGTCGGTCCGCCAAAAGCTTGGCGGCATGCGTGCCGAACGAACGGATGCCGGAGGGCACGAGCGAGGCCGGCGCTGCCGCGAGGCTCATGTTTGCTGCCTGATGGGAGGACGAGACCCGCACAATAGCTCGGACCGGGGGCGTCGTTCGCAGGCTTAGCCGACGATTCATGCCCCCGCTGCGGGGACGTTGGTACCGGGGCGGAGTGCTTGTCGGCTCGCCGCCCCGGGCTATGTCTTAGAACGCGATGCGCAGCCCGAGACGGAAGAAGCGTTGGTCGTTGCCGTCCCGGCCCGTGTTCGCCGTCCCCCCCACGACCCCGAAGGCACTGCTGGCAACATTCGTGCTGGGATTCCCGAAGTGCGGCGTGTTCGAGACGTTGAAGGCCTCGGCACGGAACTCCACACTGAGTTTCTCGGTAGGTTGGAACTTCCGAAACACCCCCATGTCCACGTTGATCAGGCCGGGCCCGCGTAGTACGTTCGAACCGCACGTCCCGAAGCGCGGGGTGTCGCCCGCCACGTTTGGATCCTCGAAGGTGGACGGATCCCACCACCCGTTCGGTGAACCCAGCTTGATGGGAGCTGCCAGGCAATCCGCGAACTGGCCCGATCCGGCGCTGTTGAGCGACCCCGACCCAGCCGTCGGAGTCAACGGCCTCCCGGTGTACAGGGAAGCCAGCGCATTGATCTGCCATCCGCCTAGAATCGCCGCAGGCACGCCGCTTTGCGCAAAACGCTGGCCTTTTCCAAACGGCAGTTGGTAGACATTCGTCATGACCAGGTTGTGACGGCGGTCGCCGTTCAGCGGGCCTCGGTTCTTCCAGTAGTAGTCCGGGTGCTTGACGCGCGGCTGTGCCGTGGACGACTCCGAGGTATAACCTCGTCCGTGAGCCCAGGTGTAGGCCAGGTTGAAAGTGTGCCCTGACCGGCTGCGCCGAACTACCTTGACCTGAAGGGAATCGTACATCGGCGTGCCAATCGTTCCCCAGAAGAGGGTGCCTGCCGTTCTTCCATACCGCTGTCGCAGGACTCGCCCGGCATTGCCCTCGCCGATCTCACCCCAATTCGCCTCGATCCGCGAGCTTTGGCGCGTGGAGCGCGTCGCGACATACCCGGCAGTCGCGATCCAGTCGCCCCACTGCTTCTCGAGCGTGAAGTTCCATGACTGGATATAGCCGCGCTTGTAGTTCTCATCGACCGTAGCGACGTTGGCATTGAGGGGCATCTCGATTCGGTCGTCGGTCGGGATGGGCGGGATCACCGGAAAACCCTGATCCAACGTCGTGGCATAGGAGCGTGAGTTCGGCAAGGGAAGGCGTTGCGAGAACTGCGTCGGAAGGTTGCCGCGCAGGTCGCGTCCAAGGTTGAACGGATCGTTCGTCATTCCGTAGCCGGTGCGGACAACCAATGTGTCGGTCACCCGCCAGGCGATGCCGACGCGAGGAGCGAATCGGGTCTTGCTCTGTGGCAGCCCACAGTTCTTGGGCACGGATCCGATCCCGCACACGAGCATGATGTTCTCGTCGATGTCGAAGCGCTCCACGCCTCGTGTCGGTCGCACCGGCATCGGGAAGTATTCCCATCTCGTCCCGTAGGTCAGCGTCAAGTCAGGACGGATCTGCCAGCGATCCCGGATGTAGGCCGCGTACTGGCTGGAACGTGTCTGCAATTGCGGGACGTTGAGGAAGTTGCGGGCCGCGTCCCGGGGGAGGCCGAGCATGAAGGAAGCGATCGCATTGTAGTCGTTGACTCCCGTGCCCGGCCGGCCGGTCGTGCCGGTCCGAAAACGGAATCCACCGGCTGGAGCATCGCCACCCGGGAAGTTGGCGACCTCTTGGTTGATTTGTGTCAGGAAGCTGTCGGATCCGAACCGGACCTCGTGGTTGCCCGTAGTCCAGTTGCCATTGACGACAATCTGGTGCAGGTAGTCGTGCCCGATGAATGGCGATGTGGCTTGGTAGCCCAGATTCCCGAAACCGGAGTCAAAGCGCATTCGGGGCATGCCGCCGTAGAACGACCCGGCCTCACCGGGAACGCCGTCGCCGTTCGTACCCGGAATGCCGAGAACATCCAACCCGATCTTCGTGTCAAGATTGCCAGCGAACGCGTTGCTGTCGACCAACGTGGACCCGAAGTAGGCGTCAAAGACCACGCTGGGCGTCGCGACATACGTTGCCGAAATGGTGCCGCTGTAGGTCGGGCCGAAGCCGTTGTCTGTCCGGAAATTCGTGGGATGGACCGAGATGCCCGACAGGCCTCCGAACGCGGCCGGATTCCATTGCTTGTAGTGGAAGAAGCTCAGCCGCGCGAACATCGTCCATTTGTCCGACAGGTTGAAGTTTGCCTTGCTATCGATCTGATGACGGACGAAAGTGTAGTCGATATCAGCAAGCTTGTTGCGGTTCAATCCGAGCGAGCCTACGCCCCGGCCCGGGTCAGGAAGGCTCCAGTCCGGATTGTCCGCGAGAATGCGGCTCGCGCGTGCGATGCGCGATTCGGGAATCATGTTATTGGCGAACGCGGTACGATCGCCCTCGCTGCCGATGGCTGCGGACATGGGATCAAAGATCGGAAGGGGAGAGCCGGAAAAGTCTCCCTGCCGCATCGCCGCCGTCGGTACCTTGATGAACCGCGTCGGGTTCGAGTTCTCGGACGTGCGCTCGTAGCTGACGAAGAAAAAGGCCTTGTTCCGCTTGATCGGCCCGCCGACTGTTCCGCCCGCTTGGTTGTATTCGAACTTGGGCTTGGGCGCGTTTCTGTCGCTGAAATACGGATAGGCCTGCATTGCCTGGTTGTTGTGGTACCAAAAACCGGAACCGTGCATATCGTTCGTTCCGCTCTTGATCTGCAGATTGATCGACGCACCGCCTGCGAGACCCTGCTCAGCGTCAAATGAACTGGTCACCACATTGACGACTTCGATCGATTCGAGAGCCGGGTTGATCCCCGACATGTGCGTCAGGTTGGGGTTGTAGCTCGAAGCGCCGTCGATGCGGATGTTATTGGAGTTCTCAGCGGCCCCGTTGACCGTGTAGCGCACGGCTCGCGTCGGGTTCGCCGGAACCGAGTGGGCGTTGGCTGGCGGCGAGAAGCCTGGCACTGTCTGCAGCAGCATCTGGTAGTTGCGGCCAAGCGGCACGGGGACGTTCTGCAATATCTCCGTGCCCACTTCGGACCGGACTTCGGCCCGGTCCGTCTGCAGTTGGGCCGCGGTGGCACTGACCTCGATGACCTCGGTCACCTCGCCGATCTGCAGGTCCACGTCAATGCGCGTCACGTCGTTCACTGCCACGGGGACGCCAGTCGTCGTGGAGGTACTGAAGCCATCCGACCGAACTTCGATGCGATATGTCCCGGTCGCAACCGTCGAAAAGCTGTAGGCACCGGAGGCGTTGGACGAACCCTCGCGGGTTGCTCCGGTTCCTTCGTTGGTAACGGTGACCTCAGCGCCTGGAATGACAGCGCCAGTGCCGTCGGAAACGTTTCCGACAAGTGTTCCGTACAGGATTTGGGCGGACAGGCGTCCGCCTCCCGGAAACATGACCAGAGCGATCATCGCGAGAGCCACGATGCTGCCGGTCAAGAGTGTTTTTCTTTGCATGCTGAATGCCCCTTTTGAAATTGGTTTCCCCAGTTCCTCTCGCATACCCCTCGTCAATCCCAGCTAGCATCGAAGTAGCTCCAAAGTCATTGATTCCAAGTATGCCGACTGAGAGTGTATCACCGTCTAGACTGCGGTGCGGGGATCAGGAACGGAAGACTGACGGGCAAACGCAAGGTCAGACTGCCCGCTTTGGCCCCAGCTCCGCGCTCTTGGCACAGACGCAACGCTAGCGCAGCCGGGACGAAGGCATCGCTGGCGAAACAGCGATCATTCGCCCAGGCGAAACGCGACTAGCCGGGCTGGCTCGGCAGCACCGCCAACTCCGATGACAATGTACTGCCGCGCCTCGGCCATGTAGGTCATCGGCGCCGCGTTGTGATGCCGCCCCGGCAGTTCATGCTCCCAGAGCGTCGTGCCGGAAGCCTTGTCGTAGGCACGCAGGAAAGCGGATTCGCTGGGGTCGCCCCGGTCTCCGGCGAACAGCAGCGTGCGCGTGACCAGGACTCCGGCCGCATTGGGGTTGCCAAGTGGAGGCAGATCGAGGTCCTTGAACGGCCCGCGCCCACGCGGGCCGTTCCCCTGCGGTGTCTGCCAAGCGACCTCGCCACGGTTCATGTCATACGCCGTGAGCGTGCCGTAAGGCGGCTTCACGACAGGAACACCGTCGATTGCTACCTGGAAAAACCTGTGCTCGTAGTCGTATCCCCGCGCTTCCGGATCCTCGACCTGCCGCATGCCCACGACAATGTACTGCCGCCTCGAGGAGACGTACAAATAGCCGGTCTCCGGATCGAATCCCGCGCCGCCCCAGTTGGCGCCGCCGCCCCATCCAGGAACCTGGATCGTGCCTTCCTTCGAGGGCGGCGTATACAACGGCCCGAGACGGTGCGGCTTCACCGCCTCGAGCGCTCGGGCCCAGATCTCGGGCGTGAAGTCGATCAAGTCCTCCTCGCCGACACCCTGCATTTCAAACGGCGGCGGCTTGGTTGGAAACGGCTGGGTCTCGGCCGCCCGTTCGATCTCGCTTTCCGGAACGGGCCGCTCCTCGATCGGCCAGACCGGCTCCCCCGTCCGACGGTCCAGGACGAACACGAAGCCCGTCTTCGTGACCTGCGCGAGAGCCGGGATCTCGCGCCCCTCCACCTCAATGTCGATCAGGCTCGGGGCCGCCGGCAGATCCCAGTCCCAGATGTCGTGACGGATCGTCTGGAAGTGCCAAATACGCTCACCGGTCCTGGCGTCTAGGCAAACGATGCTATTCGAGAACAGATTGTCGCCAGAGCGGAAGTCCCCCGCGAAATTGAACGTCGGGCCCGTAACGGGCAGATAGACGTAACCCAGTTCCTCATCGGAGCTCATCATCGACCAGACATTCGTGTTTCCCATCCACTTCCACGAGTCGCCCTCCCAGGTCTCGTTGCCGAACTCGCCTTCCTGCGGAACGGTGTGAAATGTCCACAGGCGCTTCCCCGTACGGATGTCGTAGCCGCGGACATCACCGATCGGCCAGTTGTCTTTCCAGTTCGGACCGCCGCTTCTGGCGGACTTGCCCGGCGGGCCGTCGGCGATCTGGTTTCCGACAACCGCGACATCACCAATGATCGTCGGCGGCGCGCTGCAATTGACGAGCTCCCGGATCAGCGGCCGCCTGGACCCCTGGGTCAGGTCAGTGCGCCCGTTGTCACCGAAGCTCTCGATGGGCTTGCCGGTCTCGGGGTCAAGCGCGATCAGATAGCTATCCCCCGTGCAGGCCAGGATGCGCTCTTCCTCCCCGTCCGACCAATAGGCGAGGCCGCGGGTCGCGAAACCGAAGATTCCCGGCCGGCCCCAATCGGCAGTGCCGGGGTCGTGGCTCCAAAGCGTCTCACCAGTGACGGGGTCGATGGCTGCGACGCCACTGAAGTTGGTGCGGATGTAGAGCCGGCCGCCTACCATCAGCGGCGTCGCCTTGAACCCGTCTGGGAACCTCGCCCGCTGCGCCCTTGACGGCGGTTGGCCCGGGACCGTGCCGGGCTGGATGTAGTTGGAGTTGTCGAATGCATCCCAGATCCAGGCGACGCGGAGATCGGAGACGTTCGATCGGTTGATCCGGTCCAGTGGCGAGTACTTCGACGAAGCAAGATCGCCGGAGTATTGGGGCCATTCGCCGCCAGCTGTCGTGTAGGTTCCGCGCGACTCGATCCAGCGCTTCAGGGCCGCGGCGTCCGGGTCCGGCTGAAAGAATGGACCGCGGTGAAGCGTTTCCGGAATCTTGTAGCCTGCTTGCGGCGAGCTCGCGATCGATGCATCGCGCTTCTCCGAAGTGGCGGCGTACTCGCTTAGCCACGCGGTGTCGACCGTTTCAAGCCCGCGCCGCTGCTTCTCCTCCATCAGCCAGTGGCCGCGGGCGTTCCAGTCTCGCCCCCCGCCGGGGTCCGAGTGGCAGAACAGGCAGTCCTTGGCGCCGAACGCGCTGGCGGGGACAAGATACTCCGGGTTCGCGTTCGCATCGGAGGCCACCCAGAGCAGAGTCAGGGTACTGAGAATCCATCTCATGGAAACGACTCAAGGAAGTATACCCGTCTCGCGGCCGGGCCCCTGGGCAAGAGTTGGCGCGGCGCCAGCGAGTAATTCCCGCTTGAGAATATGATGGTCTGACTATGATTCGCGCCGAGGAAACGTTCGACGGCACCTTCCCGTTCCGCCCCCGGTATAGCGAGGCCCCCGGGTTTCGCATGCACTACGTTGACGAAGGCGAGGGGGAGCCGATCATTTGCCTGCACGGCGAACCGACCTGGGGCTATATCTACCGGGACTTCATTCAACCGCTCTCGGAACGCTGCCGCGTGATTGTCCCGGACCACATGGGCTTCGGCAAGAGCGAGACACCCCAGGACCGCGACTACACCCTTGAAACCCATGTCGGAAATCTCGCGACGCTGATCGATGAGCTGGATCTCCGTGACATCACGTTCGTCGGCCAGGACTGGGGTGGCCCGATTCTCACCGCGTATACCGTCCGGCATCCCGAGAGGGTCAAGCGCATCTCCTTGCTGAACAGCTTTTGCGACGGTGCCGTGGTTGCCTCGCGCGAGGGCCCCAAGCCCCCCAAGTTGCACGAGTCCGAATGGTTCCGCTGGGTGGTTGCGTCCGAGCGCGACGGGTCCTATTACGAGACGATGCGGCATTTGGAGGACCATGTCGGCGAGTTGATAGGCAGGCTAGGCTGCGAGACCGGGCTCGATGAAATCGCGCTGCGCGCGTACGCCGCTCCCTTTGGCAGTCCCGAAGAGTGCAAGGGGGCCATTGAGTTCCCGCTCGATGTTGCCCTGAACCGGATCGGCGGCTACGTCAAGGCAGGTGTCGCGGGTGTTCCCGCCCTGCGATCAAAGCCTGCGATGCTCGCCGAGGGCATGCGCGACAGAGCGATTCCGCCGGAGTTGGCGATTGCCGACTTTCAAGCGTTGTTCCCAGGCAGCCCGGTCGTCAAGATCGAGCGGGCCGGGCATTTCTGCCAGGAAGACGCCGCGCCCTTGCTGGTGGCGCTCATCCAAATGTTCATGCAACTGACGTGAGCATGCCGCGGCCAGCGCTCTGTCAGAGTTCGCGGCGTCCCTCGATCGATTCGCTCATCGTCGCCTCGTCGACAAATTCAAGTTCGCTGCCGATCGGTATGCCGAGGCCGATTCGGCTGACCTTGACCTCGAGCGGCTTCAGCAACCTGCTCAGATAGGCCGAGGTAGCTTGTCCCTCGGTCGTCGGACTTGTCGCCAGGATGATCTCGCGCACGGGCTGGTCGCGCATCCTCTCGAGAAGGTTCTTGATCTTGAGGTCCTCGGGGCCGATGCTCCGAAGGGGGGACAGGGCGCCGTGGAGGATGTGGTACACGCCGCGGTACGAGCGAGTTCGCTCGACCACCATGATGTTGTTGGGCTGCTCGAGCACGCAGACCAACGCGTGATCCCGTTGGGGATCCTTGCAGATCGGGCAGAGGGGACCTTCGGCAATGTTGTTGCAGCGGGTGCAGAGCTGGATTCGCTCGCGCATTTGGACGATGGCGCTTGCGAGACTCTCGGCCTTTTCCCGCTCGATTCCGAGAAGATGAAACGCTAGGCGCTGGGCTGACTTCACGCCGACTCCGGGCAGACGCTTGAACTCGTCCACTAGGCGGGCCATAGGAGCTGCGAGATCGTTCGAGGCCATGAGCGCACGCTTGTCTGGAGCGGGATGCCTAGGATCCCATCATCCCCGGCGGTAGACCCAGGCCCCCCAGCATGCCGCCAAGCTTCTGCTGCATCTGCTCTTCCACCCGCTTCGACGCCTCGTTGAATGCACCGCGGACCATGTCCTGAAGCATCTCGACGTCCTCGGCAGCTGTTGGCTCGATGGAGATGTCGGTGACTTTCTTGTTCCCATCCATCTTGACGGTCACCATGCCACCTCCGGTCGAGGCCTCGACTCGGATCGCCGCCATCTCGGTATTGAGACGGTCCTGCATTTCCTTCGCTCGCTGCAACATCTTGGTGGGATCGCCTTGTAGGTTCACGATGCTTTCTCCTTAAGGTCCATTACAGTCGCAACGCGACCTTCGAATCTGTGTTGGAATTCCCGGAAGGCCGGATCTTCCTGCGCGCGCTTGCTGACATCGTCCTCAACCGCCGCGCTACCGGAATTGCCAGGCTGGATCGCTGCGCTAGGCGAGGGCTGGCCCGACTGGGCCAGACCGCCATCGTCAGGTAGGAGCCGAATGTCGGGGTTGCCACCGACAAGCCCGAATAACGCCGCCTGGAGTACGGACTGCTGCAGTTCTACGAGAGCAATCCACTCACGGTTGACGTGAATCGTCACGACGCGATCCTGGCGTTCAACTCGGGCCATCCGGATCGCATCCGCCAGAAAGGATGCGTCCGCACCGCCGATCGCGGCAATGAGCCGGCCCTTGAAATCGTCCTCGACTGCCGGGCCGGGCTCGGGCCCGGATGGCGTCTCGGCAGGCAGCGAGCTGGGACCAACAGCGCCGGGACTCGAGGAGCGGTTCTCGACCGGCACTGGATCTGCCTCCGGATCCGCGGCGGATCGCGAAGGCGATGGCTCCGGCACTGCGGGCCGCGACACGGGTGTCACGGGCTGCCGAGACGGTGCCTCGGACCGGGCCGGCGCTGGCTTCGACTCCTTCGGGCCGCTCCCGGGAGCCGGTCGCTTCGGCAACTCTGCATCCGCAGGCCCCAACCTTGACAAGACCTCTTCAATCGGTCTCAGCCGTCCGGCGTAGACCAGCTTGAGCAAGCCGATCTCCAGGCGAAACCGCTGCTGCGTCGCCTGTTGAAGATCCTCGTACAGAGTCAGCAGGATCTGGACAAACCGGATCAAGTCCTCGTTCGAGAATCGCTCGAGCCACCCCTGGGCCGCTTCGCGCTCGCGTTCGGTGGTCGCCACCAGCTTTGACGCAGTCCCGGCGACCTTCATTACCATCAGGTTGCGGAACTGGCGAATCAGCTCGCCGCAGAAATATTGCGGATGGCGCCCCTCGCGGAACAGGTCATCCGAGACCGCCAGCATCGTCGCGGGATCGGCGTCGAGAATAGCACCTAGAATGCGATCCGTGATCTCGCTCGGGATCACTCCGAGCAGGTCCCGCACGCTCTGGACATCGAGCCTCTTGCCAAAGGCCGCGATCGCTTGGTCGAGGGTCGATAGCGAGTCGCGGATCGAGCCATCGCCGGCCAGGGCAATCGCAAGCAGCGCGTCATCCTCAGCGTCGACGCCCTCCTTGGCGCAAATCTTTCGAAGATGCCCCAGCACATCAGACAAATCCACAGAGTGGAACGCAAAGCTCTGACAGCGGGACGCAATCGTGGCGGGAATGGCCTGAGGCTCCGTCGTGCAGAAGATGAACACGGTCCAATCGGGCGGCTCTTCCAAGGTCTTGAGCAGCGCGTTGAAAGCGTCGTTCGTTATTTGGTGCGCCTCATCGATGATGAAGACCTTGTAGCGGTCCCGCACCGGGCGAAACTTCACACTCTCGCGCAGTTCGCGGATGTCATCGATCCGGCGATTGGAGGCGGCATCGATCTCGACAACATCGAGCGACCCGCCTGCGGCGATTTCCCGACATACGGGCGAATCAGGATCCGGCGCGGAGCTCGGGCCTTCCTCGGAATTGAGGGCCATCGCTACGATTCGGGCCATGGTCGTCTTGCCCGTGCCACGGGGGCCGGAGAATATATACCCGTGGGCGACGCGCCGCTGGTCAAGGGCGTTGCGTAACGTCTGTTTGACGTGGCCCTGGCCAACTACCTCGTCAAAGGTCTGGGGCCGATGCTTGCGCGCAATGACCTGATACATGACAACGGTCGCGAGCTACTGGAGGTTGGGCCCCGGATGCACCGCGGCACGCGGCAGAGGCCACTACCGTTGCTTCCTCCCGGACCTGGCGGAGTTCGCGACATCCCGCTGCACGGGTCCGGAGCCCAAAGTCAGTCTAGCATTCTAGCTCTGAGGGTTACGCAAACACAGCCTCGGGAATGGATTCCTGGGCTGTGTCCGCGACGACCCGGCCGTCCACCAGCGCGATCCGCCGTCTAGCTCTGGATGCGAGTTGATCGTCGTGAGTGACCATGACCAGGGTTGTCCCCGTCTCCTGGTTCAGGCGCAAGAGCATCTCCAGTACCAGCGCGCCGTTCTGGGTATCGAGGTTCCCGGTCGGCTCGTCGGCGAGCACGATGGGGGGATCCGTGACGAACGCCCGCGCCAAGGCGACGCGCTGCTGCTCTCCGCCTGACAGCTGCACCGGGTAGTGGTCAGTGCGTTCGGCGAGCCCCACCTGTTCGAGCAGTTTCTCGGCCCGGCCCCTCGATTCGGCATCGCGGCAGCCGGTCAGGTCCAGCGGCAGCATCACGTTCTCCAGTGCCGTGAGTGTGGGCACCAGTTGGTAGGACTGGAAGACGAAGCCGATCTTGCGTCCGCGCAGAAGCGCCATCTCATCCTCTCGAAGACCCGACAGCGGCTGGCCGTCGATCAGGATCTCTCCAGAAGTCGGCCGGTCAAGCCCGGCAAGCAGGCCTAGCAGTGTGCTCTTGCCACTCCCGGAAGGCCCTTGGATGACGGTGAAATTCCCTCGGGGGATAACAAAGTTGATGCCCCGCAGTATCTCCACCACGCGGGATCCGCTGCGGATGGACTTCGCGAGGCCGCGTACTTCCAGCACGGGACCTAGATTCGGCATGGCGAATTTACGTTTCCTATGATGACAAGGTGCGCAGGGTTGTGCGGGCGTTACTTTGTAGCACTATCGGGATCGCTGTCTGGGCATCCGGGTGCGGGTCGTCGGAGCCCGAGGCTACGCGAGAAGCGCCGCCAGAGAGCGTCGCTGTGGCTCGGACGGCAGCCGATGCCCCCGAACAGGACCCGCGCCCCGTCCTGGTCGCGTTTGGAGACAGCCTGACTGCCGGTCAGAGGGTCTCGCCTTCCGAAACCTATCCCGCCTTCCTGCAAGCCGAGTTCGACGACCGCGGGCTGGAATTTCGGGTGGCGAACGAAGGTGTTAGCGGCGACACGACGGCCAGGGCGCTGAGCCGCGTCGAAAGCGCCTTGCGGCACAGTCCCGAATGGGTGATCCTGGCAATCGGGGCAAACGACGGGCTGCGCGGACTGCCTCTGGACGCAATGGAGGCGAACCTCGAGCGGTTGGTCAGTCGGTTCAGGGACGGTGGGGCGGAGGTCGTTCTGGCCGGGATGATGCTGCCTCGGAACTACGGCCCCGAATACGTGCGCGACTTCGAGGCAGTGTATCCGAGAGTAGCTGCAAAGTTAGACCTGCCGCTGATCCCGTTCCTGCTAGAAAACGTGGCGATGGTGAGGAGCCTGAACCAGTCCGACGGCATCCATCCCAACGAAAAAGGCAACGAGATCATCGCCCGCCAGGTAGCCGATATTCTCGAGGGGATCGTTCGCCATGAACGCTAGGCGGCTTCCCGGTTGATCATGAAGGTCGCGGTGTCCGTGAAAAACCGGAGCAGGTAGTCGGCAACCTCGGGCTGGATACCGGCTTCTTCGATCGCCTTCGTCATCAATTCCATCCAGCGGTCGCGGGCGCGGGAGTCGATCGCAAAGGGCATGTGGCGCATGCGAAGGCGCGGGTGCCCGCGCTGCTGGATGTACCGCTGCGGTCCACCAAAGCGTCCTATCAGGAAGTCGCGAAGGCGGACCCGGGCAGCCTCCAGCTCGCCAGGGGGATACATCGGGCCAAGGATCTCGTCGCCCGGAACTTGGGAGTAGAACAACCGGGTCAATCGATCGAATCCGTCCTCTCCGAGGGTGTCGTAGATGGTAACCACCAACTCAAGTCTATCTCGCGACCCGAGGCACGGGAATGCAAGCAGCGCGCCTCGACCGGCTATTGTGCGCGCCGAGACATTGTTGCCGGACGGGGCATTTCAGGGCATACCGTTGGATGCCTCGCTACGAGGAGCAGAACCATGCCGGTACAACCGCCGGCGTCCCCGCGTCCGACACGCCCCTTCGCGGAATGCTGTTCGCGCCCGGGTCCACGGCAAGTTCTTGAGACCGCCGTGGAGCGCTGGCTGGTAGGGGTTACCGAAAATTTACATCTTGTATCATGGGAAACGAATGGGGCAGACAGCTTTCAAGCCTGCCTATCTACCGGCCGACGAATAGGAGTTGCGCGGTAGCGCGGCCAGGATGACGAGGGGCGGCCGAAGAGAGGTCTTATCGTCAATGATCCATTCTTCAAGACATTGTGACCATCCGAGGTGTATAGGGCTTGCGCCAGCCGCTGTGCTTCGGCGCCTCGATCACCTCCCCCGAATACCGTGTTTGGGGCGTTGCTGGGCAATCGCTTTCGCTGCGGTCTTGGCTTGCTGCTCGACCGCAAGCGGCCAGGATACGGTCGGAACCGGTGCGGTCCGAGGAATTGTCGTCCGCAGCGACGGTTCTCCGGGCGAGTCTCTTCAGGTTTGCATCGCAAGCACCGGTCTGTGCTCGTCCAGCGACCGCTCGGGCCGGTTCGCGGCAATTGATGCGCGGCCGGGAACAGTCCAGCTTGAGGTTCGGATGGAGTCTGGCGGGACCCTGCCTAGCGGCGACGTAGAAATCCGAGCCGGACAGACCACTGAGGTTCGTCTCGACCTGCCGGAACTCGCCGCTATCGAGAGCTCGGTGACTGTCAGCGCTTCGGCCCTGCTCGTCCCGGACGAAGTGGTGACCTCGGGCGTCAGCATCCAGAACCGCGAGATCGCAAAGACAGCGGGAGTCCTTCAGGACGTTTCGCGGTACCTCTCAACCCTTCCCGGCGTCGTGACCGGTTCTGCCGATTTCAGGAACGACATCATCGTGCGGGGCGGAAGCCCGCTCGAGAACCTATTTATGGTCGACAACATCGAGATCCCGAACATTAACTCTTTCGCCAATTTTTCCTCCGCCGGAGGCTTGGTCAGCCTGCTCGACGTCCAGCTCATAGAGGATGTGACATTCCTTACGGGAGGCTATCCCGCGCCATACACCAACCGCCTCTCGAGCGTGATGTAAGTGGCACAACGCGAGCGCAACCGCGACAAGTTCCACGCGCGGGCAACCTTCGCATATGCCGGTGCGGGCGGTGTGCTCGAAGGGCCCTGGGCTGGCGGCAAGGGTTCCTGGATCGTCTCTGCACGGCGCAGCTTCCTGGATTTTTTCACGGAGGATACGGGTGCCGGCGGAGTGCCTGTCTACTACTCGCTCACGGGCAAAGCGGTGCGGGACTTCGGAGATTTCGACCGAATCTGGGTGACGAGCATTACCGGCATCGACGAGATTCGGTTGGGCTTGTCTGAGAAGACGGAGCCTGGCGACTCGCTGGGAGCGTTCGACATTCGGTACGCCGGTCGCCGGAATGCAACTGGAATCAACTGGCAGCGGATCTTTGGAACGCGGGGTGTCGGGTTGCTCGGTCTCACCCACTCCAGCGCCACCGTCGACTCGACGGTCAAGGACTTGGTCCGAAACGGGCTGATCAATCCCGCGCTGTCTGTCGACCAAGCCCTGGCGGAAGGAGCACTGACGTTCCGCCAGGACTCAACAGAAAACGAGACCACGATCAAGTACGACCTGACCCTGCATGCGGGACGCGCTGGGGAGTACCGGCTGGGGGGCGCGCAGAAACTGTTCGCCAACGACTACGTAACGTTGTCGCCGCTAGGCTACGACGGCCCTTTCGCCGCGGAACCAGACTTGAACCCAATCGACTTGAGGGAGCGATTCAACGCGGGACAGAGTAGCGTCTACCTCCAAGGCACGCACCAGCTTGGCCAAAGGATCCGGTTCACGGTTGGTGGGCGATTTGACCGCTACGCGCACTTTGGGAGCTCGCATTCGCGCATCAGCCCGAGGGCGGGGGTTTCGATTGCGCTTGCGGAAGACCTATCCTGGAACGCGAGCTGGGGCATCTACCATCAGATTCCGCTCTACTTGTTCCTCGCTGCGTATCCGGAAAACCGACAGCTCGTACCGGCGAGGTCGGAACACTGGGTCAGCGGCCTGGCGTGGACGCCGACGCGCAGTCTCCGCCTGACCCTGGAGGCTTACTCCAAGCACTACAAGGACTACTGGGTCGCAACACAGTTCCCGACGGTGTCGTTGGCCAATGTCGGCGACACCTTCGACGTCCGGGACATACTCTATCCGATGACCAGCGCGGGCCGCGGCCGCGCCAGCGGGTTCGAGCTGTTCGCAGAAAAGGAGTTTGCAAGGAAATGGTTCGGCCAGATCAATCTGGCTTATTCCAGGGCCCGCCACGCCGGACTGGACGGCAAGCTGCGCCCTGCGGCGTTCGACAGGCCATTCGTCTTCAACGCAGTCGGAGGGCGTTGCATTCGCAGGAAATGGGAAGTGGCATTCCGGACTGCCTATCTCACCGGCCGCCCGTCGCGGTAGCCCGCCGGTTACCCGACGGGCCCCGCGCAGATCCGGACGTGCGCGCTAACGCATCCGGCTCCTCGCTCCGGTTGTGACGGCACCCCACTGGAACTGCCGTGCCGCTCCGTTCCGGTCCAGCATCTGACCCACCTAGGGGCTTCCCGACTCTGTGTTCGGAGCATGGCCTTTCCTTCGCGTCTCCCGTTGCGCCCGGCCCTTCGCTCCGCCAGCTCCGCCACGTGGCACACCACGCTTTGTTCGTTGGTTTCATCACTACTATGGCCGAGTCCGACTCCTCCCCGCCGTTCATCCTCTGATCGGCTCCTGCCTTCGCTTCGGCGACCACGGCGCAACGCGTCGCGGTAACGGGGAGGGATCCCAGGTCCCGGCTTCGATCGTACATGCGTGCTTGGGTTCTTGGACGCCGCGGAGCCCTCACCGAACCTCACCAACGCGGTCCGAGCGGTTTTGCCTTCGACTGCGTAGACGGTCTCGGCACTCCGAATCACAACAATTTCGTCGCTCAATAGCCCTACCCACATGCACCCCTGCCGACGCTTCGCCCGCCCCCTCACGGGAACGACCGCACGGCTCGGGGAATGACATGGTCTGGTTATTACCTTTGCCATAGAGGACTTCCACCTCCTGATCTTGGCCAGTTAGCCTGGCGCACCTACACCCCGTTCGATATCGAAAGCTCCAAGTCACAGCGCCGAGGGATATTCGATCTCAAGGAAGTGAACCAAGAGCGTTACGAACCATACTTCACACTTGATCTGAGGATTGATCGGACGTTCTCGGTCAGAGATCGAGATGTGGTGGTATACAGCGGCGTGCAGAACGTGACCGGGAGCAAGAACGCGACCTCCCCAATTTGGAACCGAGTCATGAACAGGCCAAATGTGCTCCTGGGACTGTCCCAAGTCGTGCTGCTGGGACTGGAGTGGAACTTCTAGGCCGGCGGAATGGGATGCGACAGTGCTGATGCCCGAGCCGTCGCGTCAGCACACGATCCCCTCGTTTTCGGCCTTGCTGTTCAGGCGGAAAGACTGCTCACGGGCCACCGCGCTCCTGCCGTCGAAAGAGTCGCGCATGATGCCCAGGACCTGCCCCTGGGTTCCGAGAGGATCGCTGTTCAGCCAATCGATCCCGTAAAGGACCCGATCTTCGCCGAACCCTATTCGTCCGGGGAGTAGGGTCCGACAATTCCAGGGAGGGGATGGCATTTGCCCCCCAGAGCAGCTGCCGTGGGTGGGCCTCAACGCTGCGAAGCGTATTAGCCCGTTCAGGATTGCAAGGCTGCGGAATCTGCGATGACGAATCGCTCGAAACGGCTTCCGTGCCACGCCGATCTCCAAATCCGTATGAAACGATTCGGGCGAGCGGGTGGCAAACAGCGTCTGGCGCTGGTAGGATGCATGCAGACCATGGCACGGACCCGACTTCTTGTCGCAGCTCTTGTTCTTTGTTCCGCGATGCCAGTCGGAGCTGCCGAGGACGGGTTCGAATCGTTGTTCGACGGCTCGACCCTCGACGGTTGGATCCTGCTCAACCAGCGAGGCACGGGATATGTCGTCCAGGACGGCAGCATCGTCTGCCATCCCAACAGCGGCGGCAATCTACTGTCCGCGTCCGAGTACGCCAATTTCATACTGCGGTTCGAGTTCAAGCTCGAACCAGGCTCGAACAACGGCCTTTGCATACGCTGCCCCTTGGAGTGGAGCGACATGGCCTACGCGGGAAACGAACTGCAGATCATCGACAATAGCGCGGAACGTTACAAGAACATCAAACCCTGGCAGAAACACGGTTCGCTGTACAACGTCGCTCCGGCCAAGACCGGCGCGCTCAAGCCGGTCGGGGAGTGGAACAGCCAGGAGGTGACCGCCAATGGCTCAACGATCCGCGTCGTGCTCAACGGGACAACGATCCTGGATGTCGACACGAGCAAGGTCCGGGACCGGGCGACCTTGGCAAGACATCCCGGCCTCCAGCGCACGCAAGGCCATGTCGGGTTCCTGGGGCACAATCAACCAATCGCCTTTCGGAATATTTCGATCAAGCGCCTGCCTTGAGTCTGTGAACCATGCCACTCCCAGATCGACTTGCCCTTTCCGCGGCACACCGCGTACCTTGATTGAGGCTGTCGGGAGGATTCCATGTTTCATTGGCTCACGCGCGATCGCAGGGCTTTCATCCGGGCTTTGCTCAGCCTGCCCGTAGCGGGCACCATGGCCGGGAGCAACTTGAACGCCGCAACAAAGAAGAAGCTGTTTCAATCAGCGCGCGACGTGATCGGCGAGCTGGAAGTGAGGACGTTTCTGAACGCCGCCGGCACCTACACGAGGCTTACTGCCTCCAAGATGCCTCCCGAGGTTCTGAGCGCGATGCAAGGGGCTTCGACACACTACGTAGACCTGGGGGAGTTGCACGCTAAAGCTGGCGATCGCATCGCGCAACTCCTGGAGGCCGAAGCGGCGCTCGTCACCGCGGGCTGCGCCTCCGCGCTGACGCTCGCAACCGCCGCATGCATCGCAGGAGACGACGAAGATCGAATCAAACTGCTCCCGGACACGACCGGGATGAAGAACGAAGTCGTCCTGCAGGAAGCGCACCGGAACAGCTACGACCACGCCGTAAGGAATACCGGCGCACGACTCGTTGAAGTCCAAACACCCGATGAGCTGGAAGCGGCGATCAATGATCGCACCGCGATGCTCTTCTTCCTCAACCATGCGGAGAACGACGGGCAAATCGGCCACGAGGAGTTCGTGCGAATTGGCAAGAAGTACGGAGTGCCGACGCTGAACGACGCCGCCGCGGACGTCCCTCCCGCCGACAACCTCTTTCGCTACCAAAGAATGGGGTACGACTTGGTGGCGTTTTCGGGTGGCAAAGGGCTGCGAGGGCCGCAGTCGGCAGGCCTGCTTGTCGGACGGCGTGACCTGATCGAGGCGGCGCGACTGAACAACAGCCCTTACTCGGACTCCGTGGGGCGCTCCAACAAGGTCAACAAGGAAGAAGTCGTCGGAATGCTCGTGGCCTTGGAACTGTTTCTCGACCAGGACCACGACCAGCATTGGAAAGAGTGGACACGGCGGTGCAGACAGATCGAGAGAGCGGTCTCGGCAATTCCAGGCGTAACGACCGAAGTCTTCGTGCCGGAAATCGCGAACGCAGTGCCCCACCTCCGTATCCGGTGGGACTACTCGCAGTCTGAATTGACTCCAAAGGCAGCGGCCGAGCGCTTGCGCGAAGGCAATCCCAGCATCGAGGTGCGCCCCAATTACGAGGAGGGCCTCGAGATCGGAGTCTGGATGCTGGACGCGGGCGATGAGCGCGTCGTAGGCCGGCGGATTCACGGCGTGCTCTCCGCTGCGATCAGGGCTTCCGCCTGAACGATTGCGTGGCAGGTGCCTGAACGGCGGCGGGACCTGCTAGGGGAGCTTGACGATCGTCCAGCTACCGTCGTCGTTCTTCGTGACCTCGGCGCCGACCGAACTCAGGTCAAGCTCCGCTTCGCCACACAGGCTGAGACCGAGGCTGGCGGCCGACACGCATGCGCTGCCGTCAGCTTTCACCGAGAACTCGACCTCAACGCCTAGGTACAGGTGTGTGCAGCTCTCGCCGGACTGGACGACCAGGTCGACCGCGCAGGCGGCCACTTCCACCTCGGGGGAAACTACCGAAAGCATCGGCCCGGATGCGGACGACACGCTGTCCACCATCAGAGTGAACGCATGCTCCCCCTCCGGCACGGTCTCTGGAATCCGCAACGTCACCTGGTTGAGGCCCACGGCATGGGGGACTGCGCCGACATAGAGGAGGTCGGCGGAGGGGACTTCGAGGTCGCCAATCATGGCACGAACATTCGTGGACGCCAAGGGCCTCGGCTCGGCCGCCAGCTCGCCAGTTGCATACGGCGGGGTCACCGGACCGAAACCGGTGCCGAAAAGAACGACGACATCGCCGGGCAGCGCGCTCCGCGATGGCTTGCCGGCAACCGAGTCCGCAGGAGCCACCAAAGTCGCGTCCGTGTGAAGCGCTGCGGCCGCAGGTGGATCATCCGTGAACAGGAAAAAGACCGGTTGCACAGCTGCGACCTGGTATGTCGCCAGAGTGCTCCGGACCGCTTCCGGCGTGTCGCATCCGCGGATAACTTGGACGTTACCCTCCCCTAGGCCGGCGTCAACCGGGATCTGGAAGTGCAACGCTTCGGCCGAAAGGTAGAACAGCGGCGCGCGCTTCTGGTTGACTTCCAGACAGGTGCCATTGAGGACGGTTGCTAGCTTCCCGGTCTCGTCCAGCACCCCCGAAAACTCCCTCCAAGGTGCGGAAAAGTCCGTTCCGGACGCCGATGCGATTGCTCCCTGGGCACCCGTCGTGGTCTCGCTGAACAGGTCCGCGAGAATCACCCCCGCATCGGAGATCGCAGGGGGTCCGGACGGCGCCAGATCAGGATAGACCGTAGTTTCCAGCGAGTAGATGCTGTCGCCCTGGGTGGAGAGGTCACCGTTCGCTCCGTTCACGGCAAGCGCGATCTTGACCGGTCCGGGATCTTCCGCTGGAGCCGTCCAAGAGATCTCGAACTCTGCCGAAGTGCCTGTCCGCGGCAAGCTGTGAGTCGCCCACTGCACCTGTTGTTCCGTTCCCGCGCCGCACGTTGAAGTACGGATCCGGACACCCGTGCCCGCCGCGGCCGAGCTGGACGCCAGGCTGCCGGCCTGTTCGCAGCCATCACCGGACCGCGCCGTGAGGTGGAAGCCGACCCGCGCTACGTTGGGATCGCTGAACTTCACCAGCAACGACACGGTCCCTCCGGGCGTGTAGTAGTGTTTCCCGGCGGCGACGTCGCCGATGAGGAGTTCCAGCGTGCCCGGGCCGGAATTCGCCTCCGAGCCCCCGTGGCATCGGGTGCAAAGTGTCTCGCCAGGAAACGGGCCTCCCGATGTACCGGCCGGCGCGCCCGACGTATTAGCTGAGGCCTGCGCGGCAAAGCTGGCAATGACCGCAGCCGCTACCGCCGCTTTTCCCATTGGACTCATGGTAGGTCACGCGTCGCCCGAACTGACGACCTGGCGCTGTGACACTCTAGGTCAGAGGTCCGCTCCGCTGCAGGAACGCAGCTGTCTCGCGATAGCGATTGTACAATGGCTCGTATAATTTCGTGCGGCGCCGGTCGGGAACGACAAGCGTCCCCTCACGGCCCTCGATGTCCTTGCGAACCCCGCCGATCGTGCGGACTGCCGACCGGACCGAGCTGAACCCTCCGGCCCGTTTCCCGGCAGCGACCGCTCCCAGGATCGCAGCCCCCAGCGCCGGCCCCTGCCTCGACGGATGAATGAGAATTGTTTGCCCGAGCACGTCCGCAGCGACCTGGACAAACAGCGGGTTGCGGTGAGGCAGCCCGCCCGTTGCGACGAATTTCTTGACAGGCACGTCGTGCTCACGCAGCAATTCGACGATCCAGCGGAGACCGTAAGCGTTTGCTTCCAGCATCGCCCGGTACAAGTGATGCGGTTCATGCCGCAACGCGAGACCGGTCAAGGCACCGCTCAGATTGCCGTCCATCAAGGGTGTCCGGCAGCCATTGAACCAATCGACGCAAAGCACGCCGTTCGCACCCGGCTCGAGCGGCGCAGCGTCCTTGGCGAGTTGGGTGAAATCCTTCATTCGAGCCAGTCGGCGCAGCCAGTCGAAGGCGTCGCCCACCGCCGCCTGCCCAGTCTCGTAGCCATACATCCCAGGCAAGATCCCGTCCCTGACAACCCCGGCCACTCCTGGAACGGGGTGGTAGTCGACGGAGTTCAACATGTGGCACGAACTCGTTCCGCACACCATCACCAAGATGCCCGGGTCAGCCGCCCCAACGCCGGGCACGCCTGCGTGCGCGTCGATAATCGCGGTGCTGACCGGGATGCCGTCATTGAAACCAAACCGTTTGGCCATCGCCGGTGAGAGCCGGCCCGCCAGCTGGCCAGGGGCTTTCATGCGCCCCGGCATCTTGTCGCGGACAACATCGACGAGCTGGGGATTGACGGCGCGCAGGAAGGGCTTCGAGGGGAAGCCGTCCCTGGCAGTCCACATGCCCTTGTAGCCGGCCTGGCAGGTCGATCGGGCCATTTCATCGGCCGCACAGCCAACCAGCTGCCAGACGACCCAGTCGCCGGCCTCCACCCATACTTCGGTCGCGTGATAGACCTCCGGCGCCTCTTCCAACGTCTCCAGCATCTTCGGAAAGAACCACTCCAGCCCGATCGCGCCTCCGTACTGGTTGAGGAACTGCTCACGCCTTTCGTGGGCCAGGCGGTCGATCCGCTCGGTTTGGCTCTTCGCTCCGTGGTGCTTCCAGAGCTTGGGCCAAGCCAAGGGGTTTTCGCGGTGCTCCGGCAGCAGGCACAGAGGCGTGCCGTCAGCCAGTGCCGGTAGCATCGTGCAGCTGGTGAAGTCGACACCGATACCCACCACTCGAGCGTCCGGCTGGCCGACACGGCGCCAAGCGCCGCGGACAGCCCGAGTTGCGGCATTGAGCCAATCGGTCGGATGCTGCAGGGCATAGTCCGGCGACAGCTCCACTTCGCTACCCGGAAGGTTGGTTATGATCTGACCATGCGTAAACTTGGCGAAGGCCGAGCCGCGCTCGGCCCCGTCCAAATCCACAAACAATGCACGAACAGACTCCGTGCCGAAATCCAGCCCTAGAGCTAATGCACCCTTATCTGGCAATTCCTTCCCGCTCCCAACTGCAATGTAAGTCTTCTATCGTACCGTGGCGGGGCTGGACTCTGGTAGTATGAGCCCTTGGAAAACAGTGGCCGCGTCCGTCAGGAATCCGATTAAGTAATTGAAAACAAATCTGTTATGGTTTACGTGAGGGCCCAGCTGGCAGCCGCGAGCAGACGGGCGGGAGCGCGGGTCGGAATTGATTTTCGACTAAGCCGGACCCTAGCTATACTAACAGCCGTGAGGGCAATTGCACTCTCCGTCCTGCTTCTGGGCGGACCTCCAATCGGTGCGGACGAAGCCGCCAGCGCACCCGAGGGCTTCTCCGAACGACCGGAGGATCGTCCCGAACTCGTTGACGAGGACGAGGAATTCAACCCGAGGAAACAGACTTACGCGTTCAACCCGGTCCAAGCGCGCAACGAATTGAAAGTCGGCAACCACTACTTCAAGAAGGGCAGTCACAAAGCAGCTGCCGGGCGCTATCTGGAGGCGACCCGCTGGGACTCGAACTTCGGCGAGGCTTACTGGCGGCTTGGCCTGGCCCGCGAAGAACTCGGGCGCTCGGCTGAGGCGCTCGAGGCCTACACAAACTACCTGGCCGTCGAACCGAACGGCAACAGAGCTTCCCAAGCCCGGGCGCGCTCGGCGAAGTTGCGGAAACGCATCGCCAGCCTGCCCCTGACCGCCCGCGACGAGCAGGCGCAGGGGTCCCCCTGAGACGGGACCGTGAGTTCCCTCGCGAACAAAGCCATATGACCCCGCGACGATTGTTGGCTCGCAGCCTTTTTCACTATCGGGCTGTCAACAGCGCCGTTGCCGTGGGCGTCGGTGTCGGAACGGCGGTCCTGGCCGGCGCCCTGATCGTGGGCTCGTCGGTCCGGGGAAGTCTCCGGGACCTCACGCTGGACCGCTTGGGGTCGATCGACTTCGCGCTCGTGGGGGAGCGCTACTTCCAGGAAACCATGCGAGACGCCGTGGCCGAGCCCGGCGCGGCAGCGGCTGGGATCCTGATCCGGGGCAGCGCCGAGCACGCCGATACCGGGGCGCGCGCATCCAGGGTCCGCATCCACGGCGTCGACAGCTCGTTCTGGGGGTTCTTCAACGCGGAGGGTCCCGAACTAGGGAACCGGGAGATCGCGATCAACCGGCGCCTGGCCGATGAGCTTGGATCGGCGGAAGGGGATACGGTGCTGTTGCGATTCCACACGGAGTCACTGATCCCGGCCGAGTCTGTGATGGGCCGGAAGGCAGACAGCGTGCGGATGTTTCGGCTGCAAGTCGCGGCTGTTCTCGACAACAGCGGGCCCGGGCGGTTCGGGCTCTCCCCGCAGCAGCAATTGCCGTACAACGCTTTCGTTCCAAAGGAGATGCTGCAGCGCTCCCTCGATCAACCGGGCAGGGCCAACGCATTGTTCGTCTCGGGCGGGACGCTCGAAGCGGCGCAGGCCTCCTTGCGCAGTGCATTCACCCCAGAGGACGCCCGGATTGCGATTCGGCGCGTGCCCGGTGGCACGGAGATCCTTGTCGAGTCGGATCGCATCGTGCTGGAACAGGCAGCAGCCGACGCAATTCGAGAGGCGTCTGCCGCCAGCGGCCTCGGGGCGACTGAAGTGCTGACGTACCTGGCAAACAGCATGGATGCGAACGACCAAAGCGTGCCGTACTCGACGGTGACGGCCTTGCAGGCACTGCCCGGCGCGCTGCGGCTAGTCCGGGGAGCACGGGCCAGGGTGCCCCGCGACGACGAGATCCTGATCAACGAGTGGACTGCGGATCAGCTTGGGCTAGCTCCGGACGACGAAGTCAAACTGACCTACTACGTGGTCGGGCCTGGCAGCGAGTTGGAGACTTCGTCGCACGACTTTCGAGTCGCCGGGATCGTGCGCATGACCGGGGCGGCGGTGGATCGCCATTACGCCCCGACCTACCAAGGCATGTCGGACAAGGAGCGCATGTCGAGCTGGGATCCGCCCTTCCCGGTCGATCTGCGACTGATCCGGCCCCAGGACGAAGAGTACTGGGACCGCTACCGCGCCGCTCCAAAGGCCTTCGTTAGCCTTGGTCGCGCGAAGGAGCTTTGGTCGAGCCGGTTCGGACAGCTGACATCCTTCCGCCTCGCGCCGCCAAGCGGGGTCCCCTCGGACCAAGCCATGGAGGGTTTTCGGGCAGCGCTCAGCCAGCGCCTGGACCCTGCCGCGTTCGGCCTCTCATTCCAACCGGTAAAGCGAATCGGCTTGGACGCTTCCGCTGGCGCAACGGATTTCTCGGGTTTGTTCATTGGGTTCAGCCTGTTCTTGATCGCCTCGGCCGCGATCCTGGTGGCGCTGCTCTTCCGGCTCGGAGTCGAATTGCGCTCGCAGGAGGTCGGCACGCTGCTGGCGACGGGCCAAACACCGGGGTTCGTCCGGCGGATGCTGTTCGCGGAAGGCAGCGTTTTGGCCGTAGGCGGATGCCTCGTCGGGGTCCTCGGAGCGATGGGCTATGCCAAGCTGATGCTCTACGGACTGAGCACCTGGTGGAGCGGTGCCGTGGGCGTCTCATTCCTGGAACTGCATCTGCGGCCGGTCGACCTGGTTGTCGGCGTGGCGTGCACCCTGGCATTGATGCTCCTGTCGATCTGGCTGGCGCTCCGCCGGTTGACGCGACTGTCGCCCTACGCACTGCTGTCCGGCAAGGTCGAACCCGGGACAGGGACCCCGGGGCAGAGCCGCCGGGCAAGACGGCTGCGACTGATCGCCGGTGGCGCGGGCGTGGGAGCCATCGCCTTGCTCGCCCTTTCGCTCGGGGCCGATTCCGCTTCCCGCCTCGCGGCATTCTTCGGTGCCGGCACGCTGTCGCTGGCGGCGTCGCTAGTCTTCTTCCGCGCGACGCTGCTATCGCCGCCACGGGGCCGCGGTGCCGTTTCCAGCATCACTTGGCTGGGTATCCGCAACGGAGGGCGCAATCCCACTCGCAGCGTGCTGTGCGCAGCCCTTGTAGCGTGCGCGGCATTCATGATCGTGACCGTGGCGATGAACCGACAAGATGTCAGCGCGAGCGAGCCCGCATTCGATTCGGGTGACGGGGGCTTCCGGCTGTTCGCCGAAGCAGACGCCCCCCTGTTCCGCTCCGGAATCGACGAGATCGAGTCGCAGCAGGCCGGTGCGATGAGCATCATGCCCTTACGCGTCCGGACCGGGGAAGACGCCAGCTGCCTGAATCTGTACCAGCCCAAGCAGCCCACGCTGGCCAGTGTGCCAGCACGCCTGATCGAACGGGGAGGCTTTGCCTTCCAAGCAACCCTGGCCGAATCCGAAGCCGAGCGCGCGAATCCGTGGCTCCTGCTCGAAAAGGATTTCGACGGTCGGATTCCCGTCTTCGGCGACGCTAACTCAGTGACCTGGATCCTGCATCTCGGCCTCGGCCAGGAACTCGCGGTCGAGGACGCCGACGGCGGCGAGCGCCGGCTGGTTCTGGCGGGGCTGCTCTCTCGGAGCATCTTTCAATCCGAGCTGGTGATGTCCGAGCGGCACTTCCTTGACCTCTTCTCGAATCACACCGGATACCAGGCGCTGCTTGTGGAGACCGAGGCGACTGATGCCGCAGCCACGCTGGAAAACGCCTTCGCCGAAGAGGGCCTGGACGCAACCCGAACGTCCGAGCGCCTGGCTGCGTTCCTCGTAGTCGAGAACACCTACCTCAGCACGTTCCTGACTCTTGGCGGACTCGGCTTGCTGCTCGGCACCCTAGGCTTGGCGGTAGTGATGGTCCGGAGCGTTCTGGAGAGGCGGGGCGAGCTGGCCCTGCTTGAGGCCTTGGGGTTGGCGCGGGGGTCGATTTCGCGCCTGATCTTCACGGAGAATTCGTTCCTGCTGGTCTTGGGCGTCGGCATCGGCACGGCTTCCGCGCTGCTAGCGGTCGCACCGCACCTAGCGAGCAGCGCGGCCGATCCCCCGTGGGCGTCAGTGCTACTGATGCTAGGCGTCATCGTGGCCGTGGGACTGCTCGCAGGAGGTGCCGCAGTGGCGCTTTCCATGCGCGCGCCCCTGCTTGCAAGCCTGTGCCGGGACTGATAGCTGAGGGCAGCCAGGACTAAAGGGTCCGAGCCAATTCGACTGCCTTGAGCAGGGCGCGGGCTTTGTTCATGGTCTCATCCCATTCGCGCTCCGGAACCGAGTCCGCGACGATCCCGGCGCCCACTTGGAGATAGGCTTTCTCGCCTCGCACCATCATCGTGCGAATGGCGATCGCCGAGGTGAGCGATCCCGAGAAGTCCAGATACATGACGCTGCCCGAGTAGACTCCTCTCTTCGTGGGTTCGATCTCAGCGATGATCTCCATTGCACGGACCTTCGGGGCGCCGGATACCGTGCCCGCCGGAAAGCACGCCTTCAGGGTGTCGAAGGCGTCGCATCCCTCGCGCAGAGTCGCGAAGACGCTCGAGACGATATGCATGACGTGCGAGTAGTACTCAATGATTTGGAATTCCGGGACTCGCACCGAACCGTATTCCGAAACCCGGCCGACATCGTTGCGGCCAAGGTCCACGAGCATTACATGCTCGGCGATCTCTTTCGCGTCCCCGAGCAGGTCCTCGGCGAGGGCGCGATCCTCGTCTGGAGTGGCGCCGCGCGGTCGCGTGCCGGCGATGGGCCGGTACTCGATCTTGCGTCCCTCGACCTTCACCAGCATTTCGGGCGAGCTGCCGACAACAGCCGTGTCGCCGAGTTGCAGGTAGAACAAGTAAGGCGATGGATTCACGGTGCGCAAGGCACGATAGATCTGAAACGGGTGAACGCCGGGCTCCATCTCGAGACGCTGGGAAAGCACCACTTGGAAAATGTCCCCCGCCAGGATATACTCGCGAGCCTTCTCCACGCCTGCGCAGAACGCCTCCTTGCCAATATTCGAGACAAGGTCCAAGGTGCCCGTCTTCGTCGCCCTGGCCGGCACGACGACCGGATTCGAAAGGCAAGCTTCCAGCGAATCGACCTCGCCGAGCGCGGCGCGATAGCAGTCCTCGAGGTCACCCTGCCCATCCGTGCGCGCGTTCGCAATGACGTAGATCTGATGCTTGACGTGATCGAACACAAGAACGGATGTGAAGAACATGAAGACAGCGTCGGGCGCCTTCACGTCGTCCTCGCGGAAAGCTGGCACACGGGGCTCGATCTGCCGTGCCAGATCATACCCTGCATAACCGACGGCTCCGGCACTGAACGGCGGAAGGCCGTCAGTGCCGGCGGGGCTGAACCTCCCGGCAAGTTCCTTCAGGGTCTCGAAGAAGCCCCCTCTCCGGCGAGTCACCACCGCTCCCTGCCGAATCTCGGTCTCGTCGCCGTGGGCGGTCAACGTCATGCACGGATCGGCGCCGACGTAGGTGTAGCGCCCGATCCGCTCGCCGCCTTCGACGCTTTCGAGCAGGAAGGCATAGTCGCTTCGCTGGGCCAGCTTCAGATAGGCGGAAACGGGCGTCTCGAGATCTGCGGTCAGCACCTTCCAGACCGGTACTAGGTTCCCGACGCGCGCTAGGCGCTGGAAGGTTTGGAAATCTGGTTTGGCCATGCCCTACGACTGCGCCCCGCTTAATTCACTGTACGTTCCAGCACAGCGGCGCGCATAACTTCGAGGGGAGCATCGAGGCCGGTCCAGATTTCAAACTGCGCCGCGGCCTGCTCGACGAACATCTCAATACCGCTGATCACAACCTTCCCTTCGCCGGCTGCATGCTTCAGCAGCGCCGTTTCCAAGGGGTTGTAGACCAAGTCGAACACAACGTCGGCGGGAACCCTCTCCGGGAAGAGATTGCCCTCGACCTTGGGCAGCATGCCGACCGGAGTCGTGTGAATCAGGACGTCGAAGTAGTCGTCACCCAGCTTGTCGAAATCCGCGTACCGCACACCGTGAACGCGAGCCAAGGCCTTGACTTTGCGGGGGTTCCGGCCAGTGACGAAAACGTTCGCGCCGTGTTGCTGCACGGCAACGATCGCCGCCTTGGCAGCACCTCCGTTCCCGACGACGAGCACCCGTGAGCCCTTTAGCTTGACCCGCTGGGCAAGAGGTCTCGATATGCCGAGGGCATCGGTGTTGGTACCGACCAGCTTGCCGCGCTTCCAATAGATCGTGTTGACCGCACCGATGCGGCGAGCAGCCAGGTCCACTGAGTCGAGGAAGCGGATGACCCTTTGCTTGTGGGGAATCGTCACGCTCGCGCCGGCCAGCGGCAATGTCCGCATCATCAGAAAGAAGTCGCGGAGATGGCCGGGCTCGACTAGCAGCGGAATGTAGATGCCGTCGAATCTCCTCGCCTTGAATGCTCTGTTGTGGATGCACGGCGAAAGGGAGTGGCCAACCGGCTTGGCTATCACCGCGAACGCCTTGGTGCCGGCACGGCAGGCGGGAACACGGTACAGCCGCCGCACTTCCGAAGCTCGGACCTGTCCCGGAGCCGTCGGAGCGGCCACGATCGTGGAGCGCCGGCCGCGCGCCTGCACAACGTACGGGTCCGGGGCGGCATAGGTGAACAGGCCTCCCCGCTGCGGAGACAGCAGCCGGGTTGGCGCGCCAATCTCGCTCATGCCGGTGAGGACCATGTTGGAGTGGCTCTGGCATAGAGCGAGCAGTTTCAGGTTGTCGCTGGGACGACGGACATTAGTAGCGATCTTGTAAATGTCCGCCTCCGTCCGCTTGAGGCGGCGGACAACCGGACCCAAAGGTGGAGTCCGATCGAAATTGTGGTACGAAGCAAGCGTGATTGCCCTTCCGCGGAATGGATCCAGGGACCGCGGGTCTTGCTCGATCGTCTCGATCTCAAGATCAACCATGCGGGCGCCTGCCTTCACTGCGCTTCGCAAGACGGCGACTTGCTGGTCGATGGATCCGAGGAACTCTCCGCCATAGCCCTTGCGGCGACAGGTTGCCAGAATCGTGACGTCTGGATGCCTGCGAAGAACACGCCTCACAATCTTCTGGCCGTCGGAGGGATCGTTCAGCATGTCAATGCGGAATTCGATGAACGTCTCTCCGTGGTCGCAGCTCGCCAGGGCGATCGCCGCGAAGCGCGCGGTGGTCTGATGCCCGATGCACACGCAAATCCGGGGCAAGTCATGGGGTATTACCATCGGAGGACAGGGATTCAGGTAGGCTATCACAGGAGTTCGTCAGCGCTTCCGCGAAGCGTGCTCGCCCCTCGATTCGGGTATTTCGACCCGCCACATCAACCTACTCCCTTCAATCGGCAGGCACTTCGCGAGTCCGGATCGGACCGCCCTCTTTCCCCTGAACCTGCAGAATTGAAAATGTGTGATTGCCGTCAATGCAGGTCCTGATCGTAGACAACAGGGACTCGTTCACCTTCAACCTCAGCCAGCTCGTCGCCAAAGTGACGAATCGCGAGCCGATCGTTATTGGGAACAGCGAGCTCCGCTGGCTTGATGCCGTGGAACGGCACAGGATCGATGCGATCATCATTTCCCCGGGGCCAGGGTCGCCGGATCGAGTCGCAGACTTCGGAATCTGCCTCGACATAGTCCTGGAATCCGATCTCCCCCTGCTAGGCGTCTGCCTGGGACACGAAGGTATCGGACATGCCTACGGAGCCAGCGTGGTCCGGGCGCCGGTACCGATGCACGGGCGCATCTCGCGGATCGCCCACGACGGCAGCGACTTGTTCGCGGGTATCCCGCCTTCGCTCGATGTCGTGCGATATCACTCGCTGTGTCTTGACTGGGACACGATCCCCGCGTGCCTCCAAGTCACTGCCTCGACTTCCGATGACGTCGTGATGGCGGTACGCCACACCGGTCGGCCTCAGTTCGGCGTCCAGTTCCATCCGGAATCCGTATGCGCGAAGTTTGGCGAGCGACTCGTCCGCAACTTCCTGAACTGCGCATCGTTGCGAGCGAAGCCGCGGGACTGGCGTCGAAGGGCCGTGCCCGCACTAGGGCCGAGCGAGTCGGAACAGCCCGAGCCCGCATCGCGGGAGTTCCGAATCGTGTTCCGCGCGTTGAACCGCTGGGTGGACACCCAGCAGGCATTCGAGAGCCTGTTCGTTCATTCAGAGCACGCCTTTTGGCTAGACAGCGCCGCAGTTGTGCCGGGCTATGCGAGATTCAGCGTGATGGGCGATGCATCGGGCCCAGATAGCGCTGTGCTTCGATACAGAACGCACGGCAGGAAGCTGGAGGTCCGACAGGGAGGCAAGTCGCGGACCGCGATCATCGACTCGCTCCTGCCGGAACTCAAGAAACGCTTGGCAAGGCCGGTTGAAGTTGACAGGGCGCTGCCATTCGATTTCCAGACCGGTCTTGTCGGATTCTTCGGCTATGACCTCCGCAATGAACTCGGAGCCCCAACTGCACGGGCCTCTCGCCTCCCGGACGCGGCCTTCCTGGAGGTTGATCGCTGCCTTGTCTTCGACCACGAGAAGCGCCGGGTTTTTCTTGTGACCCGCACGGCAGAGCCGGTTCATGTGGCCGAGGACTGGTTTGACCGCGTGGAATCGGCTCTGGCAGCCGCGCGTCATTCGCGCTACTGCCCCAGGGCCGGAGGCGGGCCGGTCGTGGCGACCCTCGCAGACGGACCCGCCCAGTACGTGCAGAAAATCCACGAGTGCCAGAGCGAGCTGGCTGCCGGAGAGTCCTATCAGATCTGTCTGAGCAGCGAGTTCGCAGTGGTTTGCGATGCCTCGCCCTATGACACGTATCGGTCGCTTCGAGCCATCAATCCCGCACCGTACGCCGCGTATCTGCGGTTCGGTGACTTCGCAGTGCTCAGCTCGTCCCCCGAGCGATTCCTGCAAGTCGGGGCCGACCGGACAGTCTCGACCAAACCGATCAAGGGCACCTGTGCCAGGGACGACGATCCGGTTAGGGACGTCAGGCTCGCGAGGTGGCTCCGCTCGGACGAGAAGTCTCGTTCCGAAAACCTCATGATCGTCGATCTCCTCCGCAATGATATCGGCCGTGTCGCCGACACAGCCACCGTGAGGGTACCGGCGCTCATGGAGGTCGAGTCGTACGCCACGGTGCATCACCTCGTGAGCACTGTGACCGGACGCCTGCGAAGGGGTCTGGACTGCTTGGATTGCCTCGCGGCGGCCTTCCCCGGAGGATCCATGACCGGCGCCCCAAAGCTCCGAACGATGTCGATCATCGACCGTCTCGAAGCGCGCGCCAGGGGCGTGTACTCCGGTGCGATCGGGTTCCTCTCCTACGACGACCGGATGGACTTGAGCATTGTGATCCGGACAATCGTGATGGCGGGAACCCACGTCTCGGTCGCATCCGGGGGAGGGATCGTAGCGATGTCGAATCCTCGCGATGAGTTCGAAGAGGTGGTGCTCAAGGCACGAGCCCCATTGCGCGCCTTGGCATCAGCCTCAGGCGGTGACGCCGACGCCTTGGCAATTGGCTTCGCAACACCATGAGGCGAGGGTGCCCGCACGGTCGGGGCAGGCGCGGCTGGCGGCCGCGGGCCGAAAACCGCCCAAGCCATGCGGGTTGTCGGGGAATGCTCTCCCGGAACCTTGGCTCGAGTCCTTCCGCTGCTCGGGGTTATGATGAGCGCCGTGACGCAGAGCCACTCAATGACCAGATACCGCTTGGCGCAACTGGACGAGGTACCGCCCGTCGATTGTCCGTGCGGCCAAGCCCGCCGGGCCTTCTCAGAGCCTGGAAACCAGCTCGCCACTGTTCATCTGACGGATATCAGCGCGGACTCGAAGACGCACTACCATCAGCGGATGACCGAGATCTACGTTGTGCTCGAGGGCCACGGAACGATTGAGCTAGACGGTCGCTCGTTCCCGCTCAAACCGTTGACCTCGGTGATGATCCACCCCGGCTGCCGTCACCGCGCAACCGGGAACCTGAGAATCCTCAACATTCCCATCCCGGCGTTCGACGAGGCTGACGAGCACTTCGACTAGTCTTCAACCAGCCGTTCATGGGATCCCTATAATCGGTTCGGTATGCGTTTCCTACTCTTGGCGTGCCTTGCGACCGCCACATCCATTAGCGCCCAGGAGGAAGCGGAAATCCCCGCAGCGGAACTGGAGCCGGCCAAGATCGCGGGCGAGGTCGGTGCCGACAGAGTCTCGCGCAAGGACGTCACATCGGACTGGCCGGCACTGGCGGCCGGTGCCGACGGCAGCCTTTGGGTGGCTTACGTGGAGTGGAACGGAAAAGACTCGGATCGGGTAGTCGTTCGTCAACGGGACGCGAGCAATTCCTGGAAGGACCCCGTAGAGCTGGAAGACGGTAACTGGGATCACTACTTGCCAACTATCGCCGCCGTTCCCGATGGCGCGATGGCGTTCTGGTCGGGACGGAACGAAGGGGACTTCGATGTGTTTGGCGCGCTGGTGACGCCGGACGGCAGCGTCGGACCGATCAAGCGCATTGCGTCGGGCTCCCATGGGGATTTCCATGTCCGGGCGGCCGCAAGCGCGAGCGGGGAGGTGACGGTTGTCTGGCAGTCATTTCGCGACCTGCAATCCGACATCTACGCCCGACGCAAGACCGAGGATGGATGGGGACCTGTCGTCAGGATTTCGGAATCCCCCGCAAACGACTGGGAGCCCTCCGTGGCTCTCGACAGCGCCGGCACCGCATGGATCTCCTGGGACAGCTACCACGCCGGCAACTACGACGTGATGCTCGCTGCCTTCGACGGGCGGGAAGCGGCCGCATCGATCGCGATCACCTCCGGCCCGGCAACGGAATTCCACTCGAGCGTGGCAGTCGATTCGGCGGACCGCGTGTGGGTCGCTTACGACACAGCGCTGGAGAACTGGGGCAAGGACAAGTCGACGTCGAGCTCGATGCGGGGAAGCGAGGGGCTGCACGCGCGCAGAGGCCTGGGTCTGAGAGCGTACGCAAACGGACGCGTCTTCGAACCGTCCGCTGACATCAGCGAGGTTTTCACCGGACACATGAGCCGTTTCGCCGAATTGCCCGCGGTCGCATTCGACGGCGGCGGTTCTCTTTGGGTGATCTTCCGCCACTGGACGATCCGCAAGCCTCACGAAATGTTCCACATGTACGCGACTCGATTGGGTGAAGAGGGCTGGACAACGCCAGTGCTGCTGGAAGACAGCTCGGGCCGCAACACACAGCGGGCCGGGGTCGCCACGACTCCCGACGGCAAGATTCACGCCACCTACTCAAGCGACCTGCGTTCACCTGAGAACCTGCCGACCGAGCAGATGCACGCATTGCATTACTACGTGTTCACGGCAGCCCTGGACCGCGTGACGTCTGGGGAGCCGCAGCTTCGCGAAATCGCGGTGCGCTCTCCTGAGGCCGGGTTCGAGCCCAGAATCCGAGCGCGCATGAGGGCAGCCGGCAAGACCTATTCGCTGCTGCTGGGGGACTGCCACCGACACACCGACGTAAGGGGGCACAGCGCAGTCGACGGCTCCATCGAGGACACCTACCGGTATGCGATCGACGCGGCCCAGATGGACTTCGTGGGCCCGAGTGACCACAACGAAGTTCTTGGCGGCCGCTGGCCGGACTCCCTGCGCGACTACCAATGGTGGTACGCGCAGAAGTTGGCGGACGTTTACACGCACGCGCCGAAGTTCTGGGGCATCTATACCTACGAGCATTCGATGAGCCGCCCCGGCGGTCATCGCAACGTCCTCTATCTGCGGCGCGGCGGCCCGTTGCGGCCGATTGATCGTGCGAAAGGCCAAGGAGCGGCGGATAACGCGCCTCCCGTGCTGTGGGAGTGGCTCCGTGACAACGTCTTGACCCAGTCCGGCCAGAAGACCGTTGTCGTGCCACATACCTTTGCCGCCGGCCCGCTAGCGGACTGGAACTGGATGCCATCGCCTGTCGACTGCCTCCTGGAGATCTACCAGGGGGCGCGCGGGAGCTACGAGAAGTGGATGGCGCCCGCAGGCGAGAAGCGCGGCCGAACCCAAGTCGACGATCCCGGTCACTTCGCCATGGACGCCTTGAACAAGGGCCATCGATACGGGTTTGTCTCGTTCAGCGACCACGGGTCGACCCACAATTCGTGGGCGGCCGTCTGGGTCGATCAGCCCACCCGAGACGCGCTCTTCGACGCGATGCTCGCTCGGCGCACCTTCGCGGCGACCGACGAGATCGTGGTTCGGGCGTCGGCCGGCGGCCACATGGTCGGGGAGGAGTTCTCCGCGAGCGCCGCGTCACCGCCGGAAATCATGATCGAGGTCGACGCCCAGGACGAGATCATGCGCGTGGACGTGGTGAAGAACGGCGAGTACGTCTACACGCAGCGCCCGGGAGGCCGGAGCGCAAACCTGACCTACCGTGACACCGAGGCGAAGGCCGGGGATTCCTACTACTACGTGCGTGTGTTTCAGCGCGACCCGGAAAAGCCGGACGGTGACCCGGAGATCGCCTGGACGTCGCCGTTCTTCGTTCGGTACTACTGATCCAGGCCCGGAAATTCGCTAGTTCGAGGTCAGGCCGACCGCGGAACCAACCACGCCCGCCGGACGGACGTTGCGGCCCGCGCGCATGCCATCTCCGAGGTCGGCTCGCGCGACCTCCGCCAGAGCTTGCAGGCGCTCGACCACCTGCGGGTACGCTTCCGCGACGTTCTGCGTTTCCCCGATATCCGACTGCAGGTCGTAGAGTTCCAAGACCGGATTGGGCTCGTAGTCGGGAGCACGACCGCCCTGCCGCGCAACATGCAGCTTCCACCGACCGCTGCGCACTGCGTTCAGGTGGGACATGAAGTAGTAGAAGTACGCGATATGAGGGGTGGGCTCGGCCCCATCGCCGAGCAATATGGGGCGAATGTCCTTGCCGTCAATCACCCGGTCGGACGGCACCTTGCCGCCTGCAAGGGCGGCGAAGGTCGGCAAGACGTCGACCGACAGCGCCATCGCATCACTGGAGGTTCCGGCAGGCACATGCCCCGGCCAGCGGGCCAGGAAGCAGACCCTGTGTCCGCCCTCCCACGTCGTCCCCTTGCCGCCGCGAAGCGGCGCGTTGCTTGCCCCGTGGCGCGTGGCCCCGCCGTTGTCGGAAGTGAAGATGACTAGAGTGTCCTCGTCGAGACCAAGTTCGTCGAGCTTGGCGAAGATCTGGCCTGTCGACCAATCGATTTCCTCCACCGTGTCGCCCCACTTGCCATTCTTGGACTTGCCGGCGAAATTCTCTGATGCGTACTGCGGCCAATGCGGCATCGTGTGCGCCAGGTACAGGAAAAACGGTTCGTCCTTGCTACGGTCGATGAATTCAAGCGCCTCCTGCGTATAGCGCTGGGTGATCAGTCTCTGGTCCGGTTCCTCTTCGATCACCTCTTCCATCCGAAGCAGCGGAAGCGGCGGGTAGTTATAGGGCTGTCGGCGCGAGTCATGGCCCATGTCGTTGGAGTACGGTATTCCGAAGTAGGCATCGAAGCCCTGTCTCGTGGGCAGGAACGGCTTCTGGTCTCCGAGGTGCCATTTCCCGACCAGCGCGGTCTGGTAGCCCGCATCCTTCAGCACTTCCGCTACGGTGATCTCGTCCGGGTTCAACCCCTCCTCATTCCGGGGGAACAGCACCCACTGGCCCTTTTCGTTCTCGTCGAGACCCACGCGGCGGGGGTAGCTCCCAGTCATGAGCGAGCTGCGAGAAGGCGTGCAAACATTCGCTGCTACATAGAAGCTCGTGAGTTTGCGGCCCTCGGCCGCCATCCGGTCGAGGTGCGGCGTCCGGTGCAGGGTCGAACCGAATGGGCCAATGTCGGCGTAGCCGAGATCGTCAACGAAAATCAAGATGAAATTGGGCTTCTCCGCAGCTGTCGCGATGCCCGCGACTCCCAATAGCAACGACAAGATGATTCTAGGCATTTGCCTCCTCCAAGAGCGGCCGACCGGCCACTAACCCGCTGAACCAAGCCCAGTTGCGCCGAACTCGGAAACCGAGGGCGCCAGGGTCGAAAGACAAGATAGCAAAGGCGCGAGGCCCTCCGGTTGCTGTTGCGGCTACCTTGGCTGCAGACCGACGCCGTCCGTCCTAGCTAGGTTCGGCAACCAACAGGCGCAAGTCCCGCACATTGGTGCCAGTCGGCCCTGTCACGATCGAGTCGCCAAGACCCTCAAAGAACCGATAGGAATCGGACCGCTGCTCGAAATCCGCTGCATCCATTCCGAGCGCCTCGGCCCTTGAGATTGTTGTGTGGTCCGCGATCGCGCCGGCCGCTGGGGAGTTTCCGTCAATCCCGTCGGTCCCAGCACTGAGAACTGTGGCCCGGACACCTCGTTGCGCAAGCATTCTGGCGGCGCACAGCACAAAAGCCTGATTCCGCCCTCCCATGCCATCACCCTTCACGGGGCTGCTGAGTTCACCGCCGCTCGTGACGGCTACCGTCCGTCCCGGGTTGTCTCGGGCCAACTGCACCAACCGGTGGATTAAGGTCCCAGCAGCGGTCTCGATCGGTTGGTCGTCCACGCTCATGTCACGTTCCACAGCCCATCCGGCATCGCGAGCCTTGGCTTCAACGCTCTCCAATACGGCGAAATTGTCCAGCAGGCAGATCCATCGGCTCCTGGCAAATCCCGGGGAGTCCCTCTTCGGGGTCTCTTGCAGCGTTCGCTCCTCGAAGCTCCGGCGAATCGACTGGGGGAACCGAGACACGATGCCGAGCCTCTCGGCGGTGGCGTACGCGTCTTCGCAGGTGGTCTCGTCGGGCATGGTCGGTCCTGACGCCACCGTGGACGGCTCGCCAGGAGGCACGTCCGAGACGTACAGGGTGAGTTGCCGAGCCGGCGCGGCTGCTGCTGCCAGTCGCCCGCCCTTGATCCGGGAGAGATGCTTACGGAGAGTGTTCATCTCAACGATATTCGCGCCACAAGTCACCAACACTTCGTAGAAGGCTCGTAGGTCCGGTAGCGAGACATCCGCGGACAGCGCTTGCTCACAGATCGCGGACCCCCCACCCGAAAGAAGACAGATGAACAGGTCTTCCGAAGTCAGCCCCTCGGAGATAGCCAGGATGTAGCTGGCAGCGATCTCGCTGCCGACGCTGGGATACGGGTGCCCGCCAGAGAAGATGCGGAACTCGTTTCGCGAGAAATCCGACGGGTCTGGAGCTACGAGCGCAGCGAAGGTATTCGAGGGAAGCAGCGGGGCAAGCGCTTCGCACATCGGTCGCGCTGCCTTGCCGATACCGGCAACGAAAACGCGGCGGGGACTGGCGACATCGAACTCCTCGCCAGATACCACGAGGTGGTTTCCGCAGCGCGTCACCTTGGACGCCATCACCCTGTCCAGCGATGCCTCTTCCAAGGTCTCCGAGAGCCATTGAAGCAGGGTCTGTCTCAGTTCCATGGGTTTCAGCCAAGCACCTTTGGATTGACGATGTTAGGAGGGCGCTGGCCGGCTAGGCCGGCGACCATGTTCTCGGCAGCCATGACACACATCCGGGTACGCGTCGCGACTGACGCGCTGGCTATGTGCGGCACGATCAAGGCGTTCTCGAGGCCGAACAGATTGGGGTGCACTTCCGGCTCCTTCTCGAAGACATCGAGACCGGCAGCTGCGATCACCCCGGCCTTGAGGGCGGCGGCGAGCGCGGCTTCGTCGACGACCGGCCCGCGAGAGGTGTTCACCAGGACGGCCGTAGGCTTCATCGCCGCCAGTTCGCGCGCCCCGATCGAGTGGTGCGTTTCCGGGGTCAGGGCGCAATGCAGAGAAAGGAAGTCGGCTTGCGCCAGCAGTTCGTCCTTCGAGACGTATTCAATCCCCAGTTCGCACTCGAGATCCTCGCTTTGGCGAAACGGGTCGTAGTACAGCACCCGCATGTTGAATCCCCGCCCTCGGCGGGCGACTGCCTGGCCAATTCGGCCCATGCCAAGCACACCCAGGGTCGATCCCCAGATATCCCAGCCAGTGAGGAGATTGATCCTCCACTGCTGGAACCTACCCGCCCGCAAGTAGCGCTCGGCCTCCCCAAGCCTCCTCCCCGCACCAAGGATCAAGGCGAAAGCCAAGTCTGCAGTGGTGTCGGTCAGCACGCCGGGAGTGTTCGTGACAATGACGCCTCGCTCGGTAGCGGCGGGAATGTCGATGTTGTCAAACCCAACAGCAACATTCGACACAACCCTCACGTTGGGGACGGCGTCCATGAGGGCGCCGTCGATCCGGTCCGTCAGTTGGCAGATCAGACCGTCCTTGTCCACGAGCCGGGTCAGAAGATCGGCAGGCGGGAGGCCATCGTCGGAGTCGTGATAGTCCAGCTCGACACGTCCTGTCAGGTAGTCGACGGCTTCTCGGTAGATGTGCTTGCTGATCAGAACCGCGCGCTGCATGGATGAGTATTCTCGCACAGCACAGCGTCGGGACAAGCCATCCCGAAGCGATTTCCCCAGCCCATTCCCGGTCGACTGCTGTGGCGTTGCCGGGCATGTCAGGGGTGGTCCCTGGAAACTTGCGCAGACAAGAATCACGCCTCCGGGAATGGACGCTCTGTGGCGGGACGATTCTGCCAGGCCCGTCCGATACAATGCTCACTTATGGCGAAACTCGGCTTCCTCGGTCTCGGCCTCATGGGCAAACCCATGGCGGAACACCTCTTGGCAAAAGATCACAAAGTGGCGCTGTGGAGCCACACCACAGCGAAGGCCAGGGATCTAGCGGCATCCCATTCGGGTGGGCGGTTCTGCGAGACTCCAGCCCAGGTGGGAGAGTTCGCCGACTGCATTTTCCAATGCGTTGGCGACTCGGCAATGTCCGAAGAGGTCCTGACGGGGGCGGACGGAGTGCTGGCGGGAGTCGAGGCGGGAACCGTGATCGCGGACTGCTCTACCATCGGTCCTACCACAGCGAGGCGCATCGCAGGCAAGTTCGCGGCCAAGGGCTGTTCGTACCTGGACAGCCCTTGCTCCGGCTCGACACCCGGAGCGAACAGCGGGACGCTGACGTTCATGGTCGGAGGCGACAAGCAAGTCTTCGAGACTGTCCGACCTTACTTCGAATGCATGGGCACGAACCTCTACTACTGCGGCGGCCTGGGCATGGGGCTGCAGGCGAAGCTATCCCAGAACCTGGTGCTCGCGAACACGCTGCAAGGCTTCGTCGAATGCATGGTGCTTGCAAAGAAGGCAGGCTTGGATCCAAAGCTGATGTTCGACATCATCGACAACTCAGCCGCGAAGTCCGGCCTCGTCGCCTTCAAGGCTCCGTTTCTCTTCAAGCGCGACTTCACGCCGGCATTTCCCTTGAAATGGTTGCGCAAGGATATCGGGCTCATGCTCGAGTCCGGCCGCGAGCTCGGTGTTCCGCTGCCCTCGACCAGCCTGGTCCACGAGTTGCTCAGTGCTGGCATCGCGCAAGGGCACGGCGACGAAGACATCATTGCGGCCTTCAAGATGTTCGAGGACATGGTGGGGGTAGTCGTCGAGCCGGACGCCGCCCAATCTGACGAATAGCAACCGATCAACTGCACTTGCAAGGCCCAGCCAAAAAGAAACGGCGGACCGGCAGCAGCCGCCAAGACACCGTGCTATGCGGGTCCGAGCCTCGAAGCGTCTAGCGGTCAGTTTCCCCCAAACAGTTACTTCGCGGCATCGCCATCATAGCCTGTTGGGTCGTCAAGCGCAGTCGTCTGACAGCGGCTGGTAGCCGTCGCCACGCCATTGTCGCGGCGCCCCTTACTGTGAGCCGAAAACCCTGTCGAAGATCGCGTCAACGTTCTTCAACTGTCGCTCCAACGAAAACGCACGGTCATAGTCCTCGCTACCCAGCACAGACCGGATCTCTTCGTCTTGTTCGACGAGGTCTCTGAAACTGCCGTCCTCTTCCCAAGCTCTCAGGGCGTTCCGCTGCACCCACCGGTAGGCCTTCTCCCGCAGCACTCCCTTTGATGCGATCTCCAGCAGGAGCTGGCCCGAGTACACTAGGCCCCCGTTCGATTCGAGATTCTTGGCCATCCGCTCGGGGTAGACAAGCAGTCGGCGAACCAGGTCGCAGGCCTTGGCCAGCATGTAGTCGACAAGCGTCGTCGAGTCGGCCAGGATGACGCGTTCGACCGAACTGTGGGAGATGTCCCGCTCGTGCCATAACGCAACGTTCTCGAAAGCGGCAACGGCGTTCGCGCGGACAACCCGGGCAAGTCCGCTGAGCTGCTCCGAGACGATCGGGTTCTTCTTGTGCGGCATCGCCGAGCTGCCCTTCTGCGTCTTGGAAAAATACTCTTGCGCCTCACGCACTTCCGTCCGCTGCAGGTGGCGCACCTCGACGGCGATTTTCTCGATCGTGGCAGCGATGTTTGCCAGAGTTGAGACGTAGTGGGCGTGCCTGTCGCGCTGGATCACCTGAGTGGAGACCGCAGTTGGCCGCAGTCCCAGCTTGGAGCAAATCCTTGCCTCCGCTTCCGGGCTGATGTGAGCCAGAGTCCCGACAGCCCCGGAGAGCTTGCCTACCCGCATCTGCTCCCTGGCGGCATCAAATCGCTCGATCTGCCGCCCGATCTCGCTGTACCAAACCGCCAGCTTCAATCCAAACGTCGTCGGCTCGGCGTGCACGCCATGAGTGCGCCCCACCATCACGGTGTTCTTGAACTCGAACGCCCGGTCTCGCAAGATGCCGTGCAATTCCGCGAGCTGCTCCGCGATTGGCGCCGACGCTTGCTTTAGCAGTAGCGCCTGCGCTGTGTCCACGACATCGTTCGAAGTGAGTCCGTAGTGCAACCAGCGCGAATGCTCGGCAGCGCCGGACTCGGCCATTTTCTCGGACACGGATGTCAGAAAAGCGATGACGTCATGCCGCACTTCAGCTTCGATCGCCTCGATTCGAGACACCTCGAATCCCGCATGCTTGCGCAGTGCGCTGGCCGCCTCTAGAGGCACCTCGCCCAGCTCGGCAAGTGATTCCGAAGCCATCAATTCGACCTCGAGCCATTGGTGGTACTTGTTCTCGTCAGACCAAATGCGGGCCAAGCCAGGTCGCGTGTAGCGAGCAATCATCGCCCTATTTTCTCTCAGGTCTCCGCAGTAAGACGGAACGCAACTATCGTAAAGTCGCTCAAGGACGGCTATCCTAGTTACTTGGAGACTCTGGGCGGGCACCGCCGAGCCCCCGCCATCAGAGCCGATCCTCCTTGTCTAACCGATGGGATTCTGCGATTCATCGCGGGTAAAGAGTCGACCCGCACGTGTGGGCGGAAGGTCGCTCCCGTGGTTGGCTGCCTTGTCTGGAAGCCTCGTACTCGCTGCAGGGGGGCAAGGCCAGGATGCAGCCCGGGAGGGATCCGCGCCTGCGCCTCAGGTCACGGCACGACAGCTCGCGCCATCATCGGGAATCCCGGACTCAGGGAGCAGCAGTGGAGCGGAGCCCCCAAGCAGTGAGCGCACCGAACTCAATCTGCTCGGCGAGGTGGATGCCGAGTCGGGAGAGAGCCGGCGCAACGAGAACGTCCAGCTCACGTTGGTGGACAACAACGTCCAAAAGGAGCTCAACATTCGAATGGGCACGAGCGCGACGATCGTTCGGGAATTCGACGCGGCCCAGGGATACTTCGGAAGCGAGTTCGGCAATCCCCCGTCCCGGCAGATTCATGTGGCGCCGCTGGCGCAACGGAACTTTCACGGCTCGTTCTACGAGACTCATGGCAATAGTGTGTTCTCCGCGCGCTCGTTCTTCCAGGTCGGCGCGGTGCAGCCGGCCCGCAAGAACGATTACGGGGCGCAGGTCTCGATCCCATTGGTGAACGCATCAGCTCTCACCTTCGACTTGAGCCAGCAAATTAACCGCGGCAGCGTCAACGGGAACGTGCTCATCCCCCTTCCGGAAGAAAGGGTCTCGCTAGCCAAGGATCCCGCGCTACGCGCGCTGGTCGGTCGGATTCTAGGGTCCTTCCCGTCCGAGGCGCCAAATCGGCCCGACATCAATCCCCGGGCGCACAACACGAACGCACCCCAGGAAATCGACAACGATTCCGCCGGCGGGCGCCTTGACATACCGCTCGGAAGCGCCGACCGCGCCGTGGCGGACTACCGCTTCCGGAAGCAATACGTCGAGGCCTTCCAGCTCGTCCAAGGCCAGAACCCGAACACCACGACCGGTTCGCACGACGCCCGCCTGACTTGGAACCGCGTCTGGTCCCCGACGACCGCGAGCGATGTCTCGGTCCGGTTCCGCAGGGTCACGTCCCTGATCGTGCAAGACGAAACGGCACTTGGACCCTTGATATACACAGGCCGCCAGCTTGAAACGCTAGGCGGTTCATCGAGCCTTCCGTACAACCGGGCCCAGAACTTTTTCAGTTACGCGGGATCGCTCTCAAGCGTGCAAGGCAATCATCGTGTCAATGCCGGACTCGCCGTCACCCGCGAGCACTTGAACGGAATCGAGAGCAACGGCCATCGCGGCCTCATCATGTTCACATCGAATTTCGGTCGGGACATGATCACGAACCTCAGGCTAGGCACGCCAAGCCGGATCTCGCAATCGTTCGGAACGCCCCATCGAGGTTTCCGCCGCTGGCAGACCCAGCTCTTCGCCGGGGACACTTGGACCGCGCGCCGAGATCTGACACTGAGCCTCAGCCTGCGCTACGAGGCCACGACGAGCCCCGTGGAAGTCAACGCGCTCTCGGATCTCCCCTACAGCTGCGACTGCAACAATTTCGGGCCCCGGTTCGGATTCGCCTACCGCACGCCCGCCGGCGTCGTGCGCGGGGCATACGGCCTACAATACGGAGAGGTCTTCACGGCGACCTATAGCCAAGAGCGCTTCAACCCACCGGGCAACATTCGGCTCAGCATCGTCGCCCCGGACTTGCTCGACCCGCTGGCCGGCTTGTCGTCCGATGCATTGGACCCGAACGCTCGCAGCACGATCGTCAATCTGTCCCCGGATTTGGTCTCGCCTTACTCGCACCAATACAACTTCAGTTGGGAAGTCGTATCTTCCAAGGGAGCCTTCGCCCAGCTGGGTTATGTCGGCAGCCGTTCGCACAAGTTGATTTCGGGGTGGGTCTTTAACCGTGCCAGGGAAATGCCGGGGATCGCGCAAACAACCAGCACTGTGAATAACCGGCGACCCGATTCGCGCTACTTCGACATCCGCCACGTGCTGAACGGCTCGCGCGCCTACTTCGATGCAGCCAGGGCGACGTTCGGCGTTCGAGGGCCGCGCAGCCTCACTCTCGATGTTTCCTACTGGATGAGCAAGGCGATCGACTTGGGAGCGCACTATGCGAGCAACGCCACATCGCGCGACGCGTATAGCGGCCGTAGCCAGACCGAACATGACGTTCACGGTGACGTCAAGGGCCTCAGCAACTTCGACCAAACCCACGCGCTGCTGAGCCGGCTGAGCTACCGGACTCCCCCGATCCGCGCAACAGGCACGATCTGGAACAAGGCCTTCGGGCAATGGGACGTCAACTCGATCCTGCTCCTGAAGACGGGCACGCCTTTCATTATCCAGACGGGCTCGGATGCGCCGGGGTTCGGAAACGTAGACGGCGTGTCCGGCGACAGGCCTCGATTGCTGGATCCGACGATCTTGGGACGCACCATCGATCATCCGGACACCTCGCAACAGCTCCTGCCCAAGTCTGCCTTCGGATTCCTTCGGGCTGGCGATCCGAGCGGCAACCTGGGCCGCAATGTCTTCCGCAAGGACGGGATTCAGAATGTGAACGTCTCGGTCTCGCGAAGTTGGAAGCTCGCCGGCGAGCGCACCCTGATGTTCCGTGCGGAATCGATCAACCTGTTCAACACGCCCCAGTTCGCCTATCCGGGCAACGCCCTGACCGGGGGCAACTTTGGCCAGATCACCAACACCCTCAACGACGGTCGGACGTTCAATTTCACGATGCGCCTGTCTTTCTAGACGGACATCCCAGCAGTGCCTCGGAGAGTATAATCTGGTGGACAGAGAGGGACACACGCCGGTCTTCGACGAATGAGAATGCCAGGCGGGGTGGCCCGATGACCCAATCCATGACAAGGCCCGCAACCGCCCTCGCTCTCGCCTCGATCCTGCTGATCGGCATCGTCGGCACCCCGGCCCGCGGCCAGTCGATCGACACGCACACGCCGGACGGCTATCCGGACCTCAACGGCATCTGGCAGGCCATGGGCTCGGCGCACTGGGATCTGGAAGACCACGCGGCACGTCCGGGGCCGGTCGAGGAGCTGGGTGCGCTCGGAGCGATTCCTGCGGGACTTGGCGTGGTGGATGGCGGCGAGATTCCCTACCAGCCATGGGCCGCCGAGAAGCGGGCCGAAAACGTGGCGAACTGGGTCAAGCTCGATCCGGCGGTCAAGTGCTTCATGCCGGGGATTCCGCGTGCCACGTACATGCCATTCCCGTTTCAGATTGTCCAAACGCCCGACGCGATCCTTTTCGCCTACGAATTCGCCAGCACGAGTCGGGTTGTCCGCCTCGACAGGCCCGGATCGGAGGCACTGGCGCCGTCCTGGATGGGGTACTCCCTGGGCCACTGGGAAGGTCGGACCCTCGTGGTCAATGTCACCGCGCAGGTTGCTGACACCTGGTTCGACAGTTCGGGCAACTTCCACAGCGACGAGCTGGAGGTTGAGGAGCGGTACACCCGGATTGGGCATGACCTCATGCACTACGAAGCCACGATCGAAGACCCGAAGGTATTCACGCGTCCGTGGACAATCAGCATGATCCTGTATCGTCGAGTCGAGATGAACGCTCAGATCCTCGAATTCAAGTGCGTGCCCTTCGCGGAAGGCGCCGTCTACGGGCACCTTCGCCGGGGCGCGGCGGCCAGCGAGGAACCGGAGAAGGAATCCGGAAGCGGCAACTAGGAAGGAGACAGGCGATGGCCAACCAAAGGAACTCCGGCTCCCGTCGGTACCGGGCGGGCTGGATGGCGCTCGCGCTGGCATCGGCTCTCGCGGGAGCGCCCGCAACGGCCCAGGACACCGTGCCCGAGACGAGCTGGGGAGCGCCCGACCTGCGAGGAACCTGGGACTTCCGGTCAATTACTCCGTTCGAGCGCCCGAAGGAATTCGGGGACAAGGCGTTCCTCACGGCCGTGGAAGTGGCCGCATGGGAGGAGCGGACGCGCGAAGCGCGCGCCCAACGGGCCGAACGCGATCCGGTTCAGGGTCAGGGAGACGTTGACGGCGGCTACAACGCGTTCTGGCTCGACCGCGGGGAGCAGATGACCGGGACAATGCGGACATCCTTGGTCGTGGACCCCCCGGACGGTCGCGTGCCCGCGCAAACCGAAGACGCCAAGCGCCGGTCAGCCGAGCGGCTGGCCCGGTGGGGCAAAGTGCCTTCCGGCCCGGAGGATCGCAATCCCCTCGAGCGCTGCATCATAGGCTTCAACTCCGGCCCGCCAATGAATCCCGGAGCGTACAACAACTTTGCCGAGATCTTCCAGACCCCCCAGTACGTGGCGATCCTCAACGAGATGGTCAACGACCACCGCATCATTCCTTTGGACGGACGGGAGCACGCGCCAGAGAGCATCCGACTGTGGAAGGGCGACTCCCGAGGCCACTGGGAAGGCAACACCTTGGTCGTCACGACCAAGCACTTCACCGAGCACACGAACTTCCGCGGTTCCGGTCCCAACATGGTCTTGGTCGAGCGGTTTACCCGGAAGTCCGACGAAGCACTGCTCTACGAGTACACCATCACCGATCTGGAGTCGTTCGATAAACCCTGGTCCGTCGCGGTGGAAATGAAGAACACATCCGATCCGCTGCTGGAGTACGCCTGCCACGAGGGCAATCGGGCGATGACGCTCATGCTTTCAGGCGCCCGGGAGCGAGAGAAGAAGGGCGGGTCCGCGGAAGACTGGCTGGCGTCTTGGTACGGCGGCGCAAAAGCCGTCAAGGCTGCCGAAGAGCGCTTGGCAGCAGAAGAAACGAAGGTCTCCGAACCAGAGAAGTGATCAGGGTCACTTCGGCTCGGTGGGATCAGCCCCGTCTCGCGGGGCGCCCGTCCCAGACGACCCCATGAACAGCCGTCGGCCGTCGGCTAAAGTGATATCCCGGCCACTACCCTTGCAGCTCGGATTGCAGAGCCGGTCCTTGCTCTGGTAGCCGCGCACTGTCACCGGAGTTCCGGGAAGCAAGATCGTCTTGGTGAGACCTCGCCTGAGAAGTGTATTGGGAGTGCCCGCCTCGAGTTCCCAAACCAGCTTGGCACCGTCGTCGCGCTCGGTCTCCACGTGCACCCAAGCATGGGGATTGATCCATTCCACCTGAACGACCTTGCCGGTCACCAGGATCGGCAAGTTGGCGTCGAACTCAGCCGAAAACGCGTGGTGCGCGTAAGCGTACGGGATCGCCGCGAAGAGGGCTGTGACCAGCAAGGCGCTGGCGATACTGCGAATCATGGGCTGCCTCCTTGTCGATTGAACTTCCTAAGAGTACAAGGAACGCGCGCCCAGCGCCGCTCCGCTCGGTCGGATTTCATTTGCCATCGACACCACCGGTGCGGTGCGTTTCCCCCACCGAGCGGCGCCGCCTATGCCTTGGTGGCGCCGAAGCGGGCCGGCTGGCGAGACCCCGCACACGCGCAGACCTGGATGGGAAGCCTCGAACGCTACGTGTTCCGGCGCATCGGCGACCGGCCCGTCTCCGAGGTCGCCAGCGCCGACGTGCTCGCGGTCCTCACGCCCATCTGGCACGTGAAGGTGCAGACCGCCCAGAGGGTGCGCCATCGAATCCGCGAGGTGCTGGAGTGGGCCGTCGCCATGGACGGCGCTACGACAACCCGTGCGACCGGGTCGCGCCGGTCCTCGGAACCCAGCAGGTTGTAGTCGAGCAGATGCAGGCGTTCCCGTTCCCGCACCAGCAGGTCACGGCGGCGGTCGAGACGGTGCGGGCGTCGGGCACGGCGAGGGCCGTCAAGCTGGCGTTCGAGTTACTGGTGCTCACCGCGGCGCGCTCGGCCGATGTGCGCAGGGCGCGATGGGACGAGATCGACACGCAAGCCCACGTGAGGACGGTCCCGGCCACGCAGATGAAGACGAAGCGCGACCACCGCCTGCCGTTGTGCGGCAAGCGATGGAGATCATCGGGGCGGCGCGGACGCTCGGTGGCGGCTCCGATAGTCCTTGGTTACACGCGCGACGACGCCGGACAGCAGGACCAGCGCGATGAGATTCGGGATGGCCATGGCCCCGTTGAACACATCAGCGACAGCCCAGACGACCTCGAGGCTCGTGATGGCGCCGACAAACGTCGCGGCCACCCAGACCATACGATAGCGGCGGGTGAACCGCGTGCTGCCGACCAAGTACTCGAGGGCCTTCTCCCCGTAGTAGCTCCAGCCGAGCAGCGTCGAGAACGCGAATAGCACCAGGGCCAGTGCGACAATCGAGCCGCCCCAGCTGCCCGGCAGCCCTGTGGAAAACGCCCGCGTTGTGAGGGCGGCACCCGTGTCCCCTGACTGCCACGCGCCGGTGGCGATGATCGCGAAGCCGGTGATCGAGCACACGACGATCGTGTCAATAAAGGTCTGGGTCATGGACACGAGGCCTTGGGCGACCGGATGGTGGGCCCGCGCCGCGGCCGCGGCGATCGCGCCTGAGCCCAGGCCGCTCTCGTTGCTGAAGATACCGCGGGCGATGCCGAATCGGATGCCTTGCATCACGGTCGCCCCGGCAAACCCGCCGGCCGCGGCGGACGGCGAGAACGCATCGCTCAATACGAGGAGCGCGATATCTGGGAGCGTCCGCCAGTTGATCGCAAGCACGATCAGCCCGCCGACCAGATAGAACAAGATCATCGTGGGCACGATCACGCTCGCGGTTTTCGCAATCGACTGAATGCCGCCTAACACGACAAGCGCCGTCGCTATCGCGATGATGGCCCCCGAAACAGCGAGCGGCACGCCGAAGGTCGCACGCAACGCGTCAGCGACGGAGTTCGCCTGCACCAAGTTCCCGATGCCGAAGGCAGCCACGGCGGTCAGGCCGGCAAACACGATCCCCAACCAGCGCGAACCGAGACCCCGCTCGATGTAATACATCGGCCCCCCCGCCATGGCGTGGCGATCGTCGGTGACGCGGTACTGCACGGCCAGCACCGCTTCAGCGAACTTGGTGGCCATCCCGACCAGACCGGTCATCCACATCCAGAAGAGTGCGCCGGGGCCACCGGCCGCGATGGCGGTGGCGACGCCCGCAATGTTGCCGGTGCCGACAGTCGCCGCCAAGGCCGTCATGAGCGCCTGATAGTGCGAGACGTCCCCCGTGCCTCCTGGCTCGTCGCGGACGATCAGCGCAAGTCGCAGACTCGGTATGAGCGTGGTGAATTGCAGGCCCCGGAGGCGGAGCGTGAGGAAGACGCCCGTGCCGACGAGTAGCATGAGCATCGGGGGGCCCCACACGACGTTGGAGAGCGTGGTGAGGATCGTCTCGAACCGCATCGGCTATCGTAGGTTCAACAGGCTGGTCGGAGCCCCGGAAATCAAGGCGCGCTGGACTGTCCTAACGGTACGGTACCACGGCGAGATCGGGAATCCGGGGTATAACCTCATCACGTTGGCTACCCGCATGGCCACCCAACGACAGCAAGAGGAGGCGGTCGTGGAGAGGTCACGTATACGGATGGCATCGCACGGTCATGAGCACGTTCACACGGTAGAGGCAGACGAAGGCCCCATGCGGGCGACGGCGACGTGCGTGACGGCGAGCAGGACCACGCTAGCCATGTACGGACGGCGTCGACCAACGGCATCAATCTCCATCCCTTGGTCCGAGACGCCGATCGTGCCGCACCGCGCTGTGACCCCTTGACGATGCAAACCTACACCCAGGCTTGCAGCTCGCGTCACACGGGCCGCTGCGTGCAAGTCAGTGAGATCACACGGCCAACTGTCGATTGAACCTCGCCCGCGTGTCCGCTGCGTGCGGCGCGTTCAACTGCTTCAAGCAATCAAATTTCCCGAAGCGACGCAAGCACCTCCAGTGGGAATTCGCCAAGGTGGCTGGCGGCGATCCGTCATTGCGTCCGTGCAATCGCCACCGCGATCCCGAATCGCTGTTGCGGTCCAAGCGTTGGGCGTTGCGCGCCGGCATCAGCGTGCGCTCGCTGATTTCGCCCAAGCTCGGGAACGGCTACGAGCTGCGCTTGCGGGGAATCGGCTTGATCCAACTCAAGATTGGTCCGGACGAAATGGCGACCCCTGGCGAGCATGGCGTGATGCGCTCGTTTCAGCATGTTGAAACCACGCAGCGCCGCAACCTGGGCAAGGCGCAGCAGCTGCGCTGCAAGCTGCGCAACAGGCAGACTAACTGGGAACGTCATGCGGCGCAAGCCATAGCCAGCGATGGCGGTGTCGTGGCGCTGGAGGATCTAAAGCTCAAAGAGATGAGCCGATCTCGCAAGGGCACCAAGAGATACCCTGGAAAGAGTGTCACCTTGAAACGCGCACTCAAACCGCGAGTTGCGTTACAGGCGGCGCGGCAGTTTTCGTTAACCCGCATGGCACGAGCCGGACCTGCTCGGCCTGCCGGAATCGCGACAAGCGGAACCGTTAGAGCCAAGCGCAGTTCCACTGTCGCGCCTGCGGCCACCGGGCACACGCCGACGCGAACGCAGCGGTCATGATCACCCAGAGGGGACGTAGCGAATGGCTGGCCAGTCATGGCAAGCCCCACAGGCAGCGGGTGGGAAGCTCCTCGCGAAATCAATACTGATTCGAAGACGCGAAGCGCTGGGAGTGGCTTACGCCGCTCGCCCTACACCTCAGCCCGGCCCTGCGATGGGCATGGCAACGAGCGATCGAGAGCGTCAGGAAAAGGCGAAGGTCCCGTTCAGCACTTTCGCACATAATTCCCAATAAAGTAGTAGACTCTCTCTGGAGTTTCACTTGATGCGAAAGACACTGAACTCGGCGCCCGCGGCCATTCGCGCGCTCGTTGCGTTCTCCCTGGCCTTGGTACCTGCAACCGCTTCGGCGCAGGAATATCAAGCACCACTCACACCGGACGGGAATCCCGATTTGAACGGGATTTGGCAAGCAGTAGGAGCGGCCCACTGGAACATTGAGGGCCACTCCGCCGAGTCCGGTCCCGTCGTCGAGATGGGCGCGCTGGGCGCGATTCCGGGCGGTCTCGGAATCGTCGAGGGCGGCACGATCCCCTATCAGGAATGGGCGCTCGAGAAGCGCAACGCGAATCGCAAGGATTGGTTGAAGCTCGACCCGGCGGTCAAGTGTTTCATGCCGGGGGTGCCGCGCGCTACGTACATGCCGTTCCCGCTGCAGATCGTCCAGACTCCCGAGCACATCCTGATCGCGTACGAATTCGCCAGCGCGTCACGGGTGATCTACATGAACAGGCCGGACTTCGAGAGCCCCGGGGACGCTTGGATGGGGCACTCCCGAGGGACATGGGAAGGGCAGACTCTCGTCGTCGACGTGAGCAGCAACATCCCCGACACGTGGCTCGACAGCGCCGGGAACTTCCACACCGACGCCCTGCGGGTCACCGAACGTTACACGCCGACAGGACCCAACCATCTCATGTACGAGGCCACGATCGAGGACGAGAACGTCTATACGCAGCCGTGGAAGATCAAGCTGCCGCTATACCGTCGCATGGAACCGAATATGCAACTGCTTGAGTTCAAGTGCGTGGAGTTCGTCGAGGAACTGATGTACGGGCACCTGCGCAAGAAGGAAAGCGAGTAGCAAGGAGGCTGCAATGAACCATCGACTCCTTGCACTGGGATTCGTGATGTCGCTCGCGCCGAGCCTGTCCGCAGGCGACGACCAGACGTCCGCAGACGGTGAAAAGTGGTCTCCGCCCCGCACCGCCTGGGGCGTGCCCGACCTCCGCGGAGTGTGGGACTTTCGCACGATCACGCCGTTGGAGCGCCCCGCCAGCTTCGGCGAGACGGCTTCGCTCACGGAGGGCGAGGCCAGCGACTTTCAGTCGCAAGAACTCAGCCGCCGCAACAAGGATCGCCGGGCATCGGACGGCATCTCCGCTGAAGAGGACGTCCGCAACGCCTACAACCAGTTCTGGTGGGACTACGGCAGCGAACTGACCGAGGACCGTCGGACCTCCCTGGTCATTGACCCTCCCAGCGGACGGATTCCAGCGCTCACGCCAGCGGCTCGCGAGCGGTACAACGCGATACGAGCGGCTCGGGCCCGCGACCCGCATGGACCCGAGGACCGAGGCGTTGCCGAGCGTTGCATCCTGGGATTCAACGCCGGACCGCCGTACACGCCGAGCGCCTACAACAACAACGTCCACATCTTCCAGACACCCGGCTATGCCGTGTTGCTGATCGAAATGGTGAACGACGCACGCGTCGTCCCCTTGGACGGACGCCCTCACCTTCCGGAACACATGCGCCTGTGGCGCGGAGACGCACGCGGACACTTCGAAGGCGACACCCTCGTCGTCGAATCGAGAAACTTCACTGACAAGACCTCGTATCGAGGCTCGGGCCGGAACATGCGCTTGACCGAGCGCTTCACGCGGGTTGGCCCCGAGAGGATCGTGTACGAATACACGGTCAGCGACCCGGAATCCTTCACCGCTGCGTGGACCGCGCTGATACCGATGAAACGCACTGACCAGCCGATGTTCGAGTACGCCTGCCACGAGGGGAACTACAGCATGTTCACGATGCTGGAAGGGGCCCGCGCAGCAGAACAGGCAGACACGCCGCGCACGGGGTCGAACCTGCCATGACCGGTCGTAGACTCGGGCCTGCGGGCTCCGGCTGGCTGGCAAACCGACTGAGAGTACCGATGCAATTGACGATCGGAGATCAATCAGCGCAGAGCCGGTTCCCAGCAGATCCGGTGCAGCAAACTGCAAAGCGAGAGGAGAGACGAATGACGAGTGGATACACCAAGATTCTGATTGCCGTGGGGCTGTTCGCGCTGCTGGGAGCGGGGTCGCTCTGGGCACACCACGCATTCTCTGCCGAGTTTGACTCCAAGCGGCCCGTCCAACTCAAAGGCACCGTCACGAAGATGGAATGGATTAACCCGCATGCATGGATCCACATCGACGTCAGCGTCGATGGCGGCGCGGTCCAGCAATGGATGATCGAGGGCGGCACCCCGAACACCCTTTTCCGGCGCGGCTTCACCAAGAAGTCCCTGCTCCCCGGAACTGTGATCATGGTCGACGGCTATCGGGCGAAGGACGGAACGCTGAAGGCCAACGGCCGCGACCTGACCTTCGAGGACGGAAGCAAGCTGTTCTTGGGATCGTCCGGGACCGGCGCACCGCGGGACGGAAGGGACCCGACCGAGGGGCAACGGTGAGCAGTCGCGCTCCGTACTCGTGGCGCTGACCTCAGTAAAAGGCGATCCAGCGGCCCGAGAAGCCGACGCAGAACCAAAGCGCGAGTGAGGCCACGGCTGCCAGCCTCCCCCAAACCGGCCCGACCTTGGCTGGGTCCGCGCCGGCGACGCGCCTGCGCAAGCTGAAGGTGTATAGGGTAGCAACGGCCAGGAAGGACATCTTGTACCAGAACGGCGGGCTGTAGTAGCACTTGATCGCTTCCGACAAGAACATCGGCACGCCTGTCGCGATCATGGTGAGCAAGCTGCCCACGAGCCATGGATGCACGTACCGCGCAAGGTTGGCAGCGGACTGGCCTCTCAGTCCGAGGCCGAGCAGACGCAAGTCAACGACGAGAATGCAGCCACCAAGCAAGCCCAGCGCCAGCAAGTGAATCGCCTCGATCACAGGGAACAGCCAGAGCGAGTCGCGGATCACCTGGCCTAGAGCGGAGTCTTCGCACCACTGGAAAAAAGGCAATAGGTCCATTCGAGGCGATCCCTCTAATCAATCAAACCAGTTATAGGCCTGCATGCGGCCGCAGACGACGACACCGGCCCACAATATGAGCGAGCTAGCACCCGCGAGCTTCGCCCGGAGCGGCACTGACAGCGCCATGTCCCATTCATCTACCCAGCGAAACACTGTTTGATGGAACACGAACGCGTTCACGCCGGCCAGCGCGAGCATGACCATCTTCACTTGGAAGAAGATGTTCTGAGAAGCCCGGACAGGGCTGGACAGAAAAAGCAGCAAACCGCTGACGACCATGAGGGCAAAGCCGGCCATGGCCCAGGGCCATAGTCGATTCACGATCTCCGACACGGGCACCTTGCGCATCGCCAGCCCCACCAACCGCAAGTCCCAAGTGGCGGTCATGCCCAGAAAGAGACACAGAGTCAGGACATGGGTCGTCTCGACGAGCGGGTAAAACAGGATTGATTCGCGGATCGCAACACTTGCCCATGTAGCCTCAAGCCGCTCAAAAAAGGCAGGCAGTGACATGGCGCGTGTGCCGATCCCGTCGCCGCTGCACCATCGGGCCGGACAGAACGGGCGCGGCACGGTTGACGGGAAGAGCTTATGGAAACTCTAGCAAAGGGCAGGGGCGATCTTGACCAGAGAGAGCATTGGGTAGAACCTTCTCAAGAAGCGCCCTCGGCCGCAGGGACAGCAAACGCGCTAAAGTGTGTTCCACTCAAGTTCGCTGCAAAGTGAGGTCTGCGGCCGCCCGGTCCACCGTGGAACGGGGTGCGCCAAGGAGGTCATCCGATGGAAAACACGAGTCTCTGGAGAGTTGCCTCAGCGCTTGCGCTAGTCGCCGGCACCCTGCTGGCATCAGGTTGCGACCCGGGCGAGGCCGCAGGTCCACCGCTCGAGCCTGTCGGCGAGGTCCACGATCTCATGCACGATTTGATCTACCCGCATGCCGAGGTCTTCTGGGATTCGGTCGGCACCATCATTGACATGGAAGGCACGCACGAAATCCGCCCTGGCAACGAGGATCAATGGGAGACCGTTGTGCAGAGCGCGTTCACCGTGGCGGAAGCCGGCAATCTGCTGATGCTGGAAGGGCGCGCTAGGGATGCGGGTCCGTGGATGGAGCATGCGCGGGCTCTGAGAGAAGCCGCTTCGCGCGGGCTGGAAGCCGCCCGAAACCGGGACGCTGACGCGGTGTTCGAAATCGGCGGGGACGTTTACAGCGCATGCAACGGATGTCACGAACAGTACTGGGAGAAACCTCCGTCCGCCATGCGACCGTAGTTCGCGGCTGCCAGTCCGACTCAGCCGGGAGGCTCGAGTTCCGCACGCACAGGTACTAGCGAAGCACTGGCCTAGAAGCGCCGCGACCACTCTTGCGGCCAGCGTTCGACTACGACTTTCTTGTCTGTGTAGAACTCGACCGCGTCCCTGCCCTGGCCATGCAGAACCCCGAAGAAGCTATCCTTCCAGCCGCTGAACGGGAAGTACGCCATGGGCGCGGCGACACCGATGTTGACACCGACATTCCCGGTCGGCACTTCGCTGCGGAACTTTCGAGCTGAGGCACCACTGGTAGTGAAGATCGAGGAGGCGTTGCCATAGCGGTTCTCCGAAATGACGGCGATCGCCTCTTCCAGGCTGCTGACAGGCGTCAAGCCAAGCACGGGGCCGAAGATCTCGGTGGATGCGACGAATCCATTGGTCTCGACACCGTCAAGCACGGTCGGACCGACAAAGTGCCCGTCAGGGTAGCCGGGAATACGCAACCCGCGGCCATCAAGGACTGGCCGGGCTCCGTCGCCGATTCCACGCGTGATCGCATTCTCGATGCGACTCCGACTCGCACTGGTTATCACCGGCCCCATCTCGACACCTGGCTCGAGGCCGGAGCCGACCTTGAGTGAGCTGGCGGCCTCGACAAGCGCATCGCGAAACTCCCCGTGGGCCTCGCCCACCGTCACGACCGTCGAGACGGCAAGGCAGCGCTGGCCCGCGCAGCCGAAAGCGCTGTCTCCAACAATCTTGGTGGTCGTTTCCATGTCGGCGTCCGGCAACACGACCACGTGGTTCTTCGCGCCTCCCTGGCACTGCACACGCTTGCCGTGCTGAGCGGCCTTTACATACACGTGCTTTGCCACGGGACTCGATCCCACGAAACTGATCGCTCGCACCTGCGGGTGCTCGATCAGTGCATCCGCCGCTGCACGACCCCCATGCGCCAGGTTGGCTACGCCCTTCGGCAGCCCGGTCCGTTCCAGAGCCTCGATCACCCTACGGGCAGAGAGCGGAACTTTCTCCGAGGGCTTGAGGACGACGGTGTTGCCGCAGGCGATCGCGTACGGCAAGAACCAAAGCGGAATCATTACCGGAAAGTTGAATGGAGTGATCACGCCCACAACGCCAAGCGACTGCCGGATCATCGTCTCGTCGATTCCCCGGGCGATGTCTTCCAGGTTGTATCCCTGCATCAGCATCGGGATTCCGCATGCGACCTCGACGTTCTCGATTCCGCGGCGCAACTCTCCGGCGGCCTCTGCATATGTCTTGCCGTTCTCCTGCGATATCAGCCGGGCGATCCCCTCGAAATCTTCCTCCAGGAGTTGCTTGAAGCGAAAGAGGAACTGGATGCGGTCCCCGGGAGGCACGGCCTTCCATTCCGGATACGCCTTCGCAGCGGCTGCCACGGCTTCCGCGACTCCCTCGCGCCCGTCCGCGGGGACGGTAGCTAACGTTAAGTTCGTGGCGGGATCGATCACCAGGGTCGATTCTGCTCCGACGGCTGCTCGCCACTGGCCGCCGATGTAGTTCTCTACGCCTTGCATTAGGTCAATTATTGCGGATGAAATCGAGACGTGGGCTCCATTTCGGGCCAATCCACGGGAAATCAGCGCCGGTCTTCGATCAAGTTCTCGATGGGCGCGCGGCACGGCTCCGGCGCTCGCCGCAGCATCGTCCGAAGGATTTCGTCCGCCCGGGAAGACGGGCGTCTCCCGATTGCATAGCAGCCAGCGGCAACGACTCGCGGGTCTTCTGCCGCGAGCAGTTCGGCCACCGCATCGAGGGACGCGTCCGTGCCAACGCGCCACAGCCTCTTGCAGATCTCCTGCTGGGCCGCCAAGCTCACGCCCTTCCCGAGCATCGCTGCAAGTTCCTCCTCGATCCACGACCGCGCCTGCTGGTCGCCGTGCGACTCGTTGATCAGCCCGTCTACCTCGAACAAGACCGACGCTGATTCTCCGAAATCGTAGGAGGACAGGCGTTGGACAGCTTGTACGATGCCTTCTCGCTGCATGATCAGACCTTCCAAGGAGGCCGCATCGCGCGGTACATCATGTTGTTGGCCTCGCCGTCGCCGACAAAGCGTTCCTCGGCTGAATCCCAGCGCACTCGCCTTCCGAGCCGCAGGCAGATGTTCGCGCAATGCGCAATCGTGTGGGAGCGTTGCGCCGATTCAGGATTCGATACCGGCGGCCGCCGACTCCGGATGGAATCGAGGAAGTTTCGCACGTGCGGAGCCTGGATGATGTAGTTGGCGTCGGGCGGGTCGAGCCCATCCAGCACAGACCCTGGCCTGGCCTCCATGCCGCCTGTGTCGGACAAGAAGATCCAGCCCTCGTCGCCCATGAACCTCAGGCCTTTTGGCCCCGTGTCCATGTGCAGCCGCAAGCCGTCCCTGTACCGTGCGCGTACTTCGTACCAATACGGGATGTTGTTGATGCCGCCTTCGGTACGGTACTCGGCAAGTCCCTCGTATTCGACTGGCGCGTCGAGCGGGTCGCCTCGCAGCCATTGCACGGTCTCGATGAAATGAGGCCCCATGTCGGCAATAGCGCCAGCACCGGTGTCCCAATTCAGCCGCCAAAGCCGGACGCGATCCTCTGAGTACGGTGCCCACGGGGCCTGGCCCAGCCAACGGTCATAGTCAAAAATGGCGGGATCGGGCGGCTTCTCCGGTCTCGCGAAGGAATTCACCTTCCAGTTGCCACCGGCCCCGAACGACAAACGGACCGTGTGCAGTTTTCCGATCCGCCCGCTCAGGATCGCATTGACCAGGAATGCATATCCTGGGTTCGAGCGACGCTGTGTGCCGCACTGCCAGACTGCACCGTACTGCTTGGTGACGTTGACCAACTGCCGTCCTTCCGCGACGGTCAGGCAAAACGGCTTCTCGCAGTAAGCGTCCTTGCCGGCCTGAGCCGCCAGCGAACTCATCACGCTGTGCCAGCGATCCCCAGTACCGATGACAACCGCATCAATGTCATCGCGTTCAAGCACTTCCTCGTGAAAGCGCATCGCAGTGCAGTCGGCGTTGCCGTAGTGACCGTCCACCAACTGCTTGGCCCGGTCGCGGCGCTCTGCGAAAAGGTCGCAGACTGCCACCACTCGAACATCCTCTTGATTCAGGAATTCCTGGACGTTTCGGCTATTGCGACCGCCCATTCCGATTCCTGCTACGACGATGCGGTCGGACGGCGGAGTGGCACCACCCAGGCCGAGGGCCGAGGCAGAGACCACGAGCGGCGCAGTCGCCACTTTGGCGAAGCTGCGACGCGTGGTTTGCTTTGCTAGCGCCATGCCGGCCAACAGTGTACCTCCCGCTTCAATTGCCTCGATCGGATCGCTCGGCCCCGCAGAGGAAGGGTTCTCTGCCGAGACGTGGCGAGCCAGTAGGATCTGGCCGCAGCGGACTAAACCCCTTCCGCCACCTTCCGGGCCCACCGCAGTCTGCGCTCGAAGCCGCTGGGCTTCGCTTTTCACTGCAGCAACCTACTTGGTCGGAAGAGGTAGGCCGCTAGCCGTTTGGAGGAAAGAACTCGCGTAGCAACTTTCGAAGGAGGCCGACGGACCCTAGGACGGCGAACAAGTTGGGAATCGCCATCAGGGCATTCATCGTGTCCGTGACATCCCAGACTGCCTGCAAGCCGCCGATGGCCCCTACGAACACCATCGCGGACCAAGCTATCTGGTAGAAGAGAATGCCGCGAACGCCGAAGAGATAGGTGAAGCCGGTCTCGCCGTAGTAGGCCCATCCGAGGATCGTGGAGAGCCCGAAGAGCGCGACCGCAACCGATACCATGCTGCCTCCCCAAGCCCCGGGAAGGCCCTCCTGAAACGCATGCGCCGCGATTCCCAGCCCCTCCAGGCCGGACGTCCACGCACCGGTCAGGAGAACGGTGCTCGCGGTCAGCATGCACACGACAATGGTGTCGACGAAGACGCCGAAGATGCCGAATGTCGCCTGGCGAATCGCGTGGTCGGTCACCGCCGCAGCATGCACGATGGGCGCGCTTCCGAGGCCGGCTTCATTGGAGAGAAGCCCTTGGCGATCCCGCTCCGGATGGCATTCGTGACAGCCGCCCCCGCGAAGCCGCCAACCGCGGCGTGCCCGGGGAACGCCGAGTCCAGCACCAAGGTCACGACGCCCGGGAGTTCGCTCCAATTCGTAATAACCACGTACAGGGCGCACACCACGTAGGTGCCTCACATCACGGGGACGAGCACCGAAGCCACCTCGGCAATGCGGTGCAGGCCCCCCAACACGACCACCGCGGTGGCAGCGACCAGCACCAAGCCTGTCGCCCAAGTCGGGACACCGAAGGAAACCTGCATCGCGGCCGCCACGCTGTTGCCCTGGATCAGAATGCCGATGCCGAAGGCGGCGAGGGCGCACAGCGCCGCGAACACGGATCCGAACCACGGCATCCGGAACCCCTTTTGCGAGGACGTACATGGCGCCGCCACGCATCTCGCCATTGGGGTCTTTCTCGCGGAAGTGCAGCGCGATAGCGATCTCGGCGAACTTGGTCGCCATGCCAAAGAGTCCATAAGCGCTAACTTATCGATCATGAGCAAAGAAATTCGTGAGCTGGGGCCGCCGCTTGCGAGGATTCTCCGCCAGCTCCTTCGAAATCGCCTGCCAGTCAGCGAGTGTGGTCGAGAGCGGAATCGCTGGCTCGATCGCGCGTTTCACCTGATTCCAGACGAACTTGAAGTCACGCCAAGCGCTGCGTGGGCGATCCTGGCCCCACGTCGTACCCCCAGGGGGAAATGGCGCTCGCGTGGTGGATCAGTTTCTCGACCAGCAGCGCAGCCAAGAGCTTGCCGTACAGCCACGCTTTGGCACTGTCGTCGTCGTACTTCGGCAGGCTGCCCAGTTGGGCCAGAGATTTGAATCGCTTGAACACCAATTCGACCTGCCATCGGGTGCGGTACCACTCCAGCACGTCGGAGGCCGACCACTCGCTGTCCGGCACCGTAGTGAACAGAATGACGTACTTGGCCAGTTCCAGCGTGGCCGGCCGGACCTCGTGCCCCTTCCGGGATGCGTCCTTGAGGATCTTCGCCTGGGCCAGACGGATGGCCTCCTCGGTCTTACGCAGACCGCACACCCGGCCTGCCACCTTCTCCCCCTCGCCGGCCAGCGCACGGGCCGGTACGGACCCGATGATCCCTGGACTGTGCAAGGGCTGCATGCACTTCACTAGATCCAGCGCCGTGCCGTTCTCCTCCTCCAGCACCAGTGAGCCGCTGTTCACCCGCACGGTGACCTGGCCGCCCGCCTCGACCACGTACTGCATCCCCCGACCCGTCGAATACCCGCGGTCGGCCAGGATGCAGTCCCCCGCCGCGATCGGAAACTGCGTCAGCGACTCGCCCGTGCCCACTCCCTTCGTCCTCGTCAGCTTGAAGTAGTCGCAGGTCAGCGACGGCAGCCGCACGCTGTAATGAATCCGCCACAGCGAACCCGTGCGCCCGGGCTCGCTCACCGTCGTCGCGTCGAACGCCCGCACCTCCAAGCCGCCTGCTGCTGCCGAGGCGGCTACGCCTTGTTCCCGGAACAGTTCCACGCACAGCGCCTGCAGCCAGTCCCGCGACTTCCGCAGCCGTTTCAACAAGGCGACATCCGACAGGTCCGCCAAGTTCGCTCTCCGTGCCCGGACCACCGTCTCGCGCAGCGAATGGCCGCAGCCCAAATGCAGCAGCAGCGTTCGCAGCAGGTTCCCCGGCGACTTGTCCTTGCGCAGTTTCCTCAGCGCTCCGGTCTGCCTTGCCAGATCCTCCCAGTTCGCGGGCAGGAAGGATATCAGCAGCCCCCAGTCCTCGTTCAGTGGTTCGCTTGTCTCCGGGCTCACTTTGCTCCACGGGCGTCCATCTCACCCAATTCAGATCATACCCGCAGGAACTTGCAATGTCAATCTATAAGTTAGCGCTTATGGCCAAAGAGCCCGGCCACGAAGAGCCAAAAGATGGCCCCGGGACCGCCAATTGTGATTGCGATCGGAATGCCGGCGAGGTTGCCCACGCCCACTGTCGCGGACAGGGACGTGGCAAGGGCTTTGTATCCGGAAACCGCTCCTCCTCCCGTGGACGGCCGGTCCAGGCCCAGCACCTGGCGGCCGGCAAGCAGGAACTTCCGGAACTGCACTCCGCGGGTCGCGATTGTCAGCAGGATGCCCGTGCCAATCAGCAGGGCCAGCATCGGCGGACCCCAAACGAGAGCATTAACGGGTACGATTGAGTTCTAGAATCCAGTCCATGGACCGACGGCCTCGGACTATTCTGGGTGCATCGCAGCGCGCAATGCACGGGTGCGTCGCGTTTTGGAAGAGAAGCAATGGATATCAATCTGGCACTGGACCGCGGCGAAGCCACGGTGAGACTGCCCGACAGTCTCGACACGCAAGTGCTGAGACCCCGGTTTGCCTCGGGCCTGCCTGACGAACACGCTGCGATCGCGACCGCCGTCGCCAATCCAATTGGAAGCCCCGGGCTGGAAGAACTCGCTAGGGGCAAGCGCAGCGCGGCGATCGCGGTCTGCGACATCACGCGCCCGGCACCGAACCAGACCGTGCTGCCCCACGTGATCGGAGCCCTTGAGGCCGGAGGCATTCCGGCTAGCAATATCACGATCCTGATCGCGACCGGCTTGCACCGCGAGGCAACTCCAGAAGAACTGGCCGAGATTCTCGGCCCCGACCTCCTCGAGCGCCATCCCGTGCACTCGCATCGCGCCCGGGAGATCGAGGAACAGGTCTACTTGGGGGAGACGTCGTCGGGCACGCAGGCGTTCGTGGACCAAGCCTTCATCGAAGCGGACCTCCACATAACGATCGGTTTCATCGAACCGCACCTGATGGCAGGATTCTCTGGCGGCCGCAAGCTGATCTCGATTGGTCTGGCGGGCGAGAGGACGATCAAGCGGCTCCACAGTCCGCTGTACATGCGCGACCCGCAGGCTACGGAGGGGTCGTTTCCCAACAACCCGCTGCACCGGGAACTGCTCGAAATCGCCGCGATGGTGGGTCATGACTTCATGGTCGACGTGGCATTGACGAATACGCGGGCGATCAAGGCCGTCTTCGCTGGCGAACCGGTGGCCGCCCACGCGAGGGGCGTCGACTTCGTGCGCCAATCGACACTTGCGTGTGTTGCTGAGCCGGCAGACGCCGTGATCACGACATCCGGGGGCTATCCGCTGGACTTGACCTTCTATCAGGCAGTCAAGGGTCTGACCGCCGCGGCGCATGTTGTACGTGACGGGGGCGAGATCCTGCTTGCGGCAGGTTGCAAGGAGGGGCTAGGCGGACCGGAATTCAGCAGCCTCGTGAGGAAGTCATCTGATTCGGAGGAACTCCTTGACGAGCTAGCTAGCCGAGCGGTGGAAGTCGACCAGTGGCAGGCCGAAAAGCTGGCAATGGTCGCAAGACGGGCGCAGCTATCGTTTTGCGTTCCGGGGCTAGCTCCGGCAGACAGGGCCAAGCTGTGGGGACCGACGCACACAGACCCGCAAGAGGCTGTGGACGCGATGGTCAGCCGGCTCGGGGCCTCCGCTCGAGTTGTCGTGATTCCCGAAGGGCCCTACGTGTTCTCACAAGTAGGTCCGGGCTCAACGCCCGCTTTGTAACGAATCCGTAGTGGGCAAGCCGAGATTCGGACCCACAGCCTCCTCATTGCAACGGCGGGCCTTGCCCGGTCGGCCAAGTCCGGCTTGGTCTTATCGTGGCTCTTCCCTTCCTGTGCAGATTCTTATCCCCGAGGCCGGGCAGCAATGCTGGGGCGATGAAGGGGGAGCCCCGCCCGGTGCCGCCAGCAACCATGTTGGTCCCGAAGCAAGACAGCCAGTGCCGTGCGATTCATAGACACCCTACCGATCTCGTTCACTGGCCTTCCACGGTTCGTTCAATGGGGCCAACACTGGTCGACGCTGACGTGTCACGTAGCCAGAACTCGCTCAAGCTGCCGCTTTGAAGTTCTCGAAGCGAAGCTCAAGCCGCGCTGGATCAGGCCGGTCTTGGATTCGGCTGGGCAGGTGAATGGTCCCTCCTGCAAGTCGCTTTAAGGCTTCTAGCAAAGGCCCATCTTCCCTGTCGAGCAGGCGATCAGAGACATGCAGGCGGTAATCGGGATCAATCCCGATCAGATGTGCATCAAACGCAGCGTGGTGGATTTTCGACAGCGGGATTCCGTTGGGAATCACCGGCTGGCCAAACTGCTCGTCCTTGTCCGAGATGATGTGCGCTGCGTCGAGGAGCAGCGGTTCAGGTATCCCCGACAGCGCGCAGCGGCCGCCATAGGCCGTGATGATGGCTTCTCGGAACGACGCCTGGTGCAGACGGCGCTTGACGGCTTGGAGCGCGTAACGCCGTTCAACGTGACTCTCCGGGTAGGGACCGATGATGGCCTGCGGGGGCATGCTGGCACCTTCCAGCCCCTGCGACTGTACCGGTGTGCTTCCGCCCTCTCGCACCGGTACGCCAAAGGCCACACTCGCCTTCAGTGCCTTGGCGTCCCACCCCGAGATGAAGGCTGGCACCATAGCTTGGTAGCGGCCAGGAGCGATACCGAGGAAATAGATCACCGGCGTCTGGGTCTCGAATGCCTCGCGCAACCAGCGGTTGTCAGCAGCATCAGGGTTTTGCCCCATGAAGGCGTAGTCGACCGAATCGTCCCCCTCGTATATCTGGCGGTGGACCTCGCGCTGGTCGTCGTACCAGACTTTCCCGCCCGGTCTTGGGAACACGGTCTTGATCGATAGCAGGAAGCGCATCTGGCGCGGCTTGAAGATGCCGCGTTGCGGATTGACAAGTGGGATGCGCTCACTCTCGAAGACAAAGCCAGGCTTCAATTCCCGGGCGGTCAGATGGTCATGGACTTGCGTCAGCCCTCGAACGTGCTCGAATGCTGCCACGCGCATCTTGGTGTCGCGGTCTTCTTCAGTCATCGAGACCACCATTCCTCACCTGAAGCAATGCTCGTTGTGCCAAGCGAGCGCGTCGGGATCCGGGCGCTGACTGAGTTGATGCGGAGTGGCAATCCGCTTACCGTGAAGGGCGTAATAATGCCTGCCGTTCTCAAACTCCTCACGAATCCGCGGGCTGACTTCAAAGTCAAGATCGGGCGTGACGGTCACATAGCCGATGTCGAACAGTCGGTGAATGTCGCGACGTAGCAGGAGGCCGTTCCGGGGGTTGTGCTCACCGCCATCCGTATAAGGGCGGATATGCGCCGCCTCAAGGGCCGGCAACGTTCGTTCTTGCGTGACCGCGCACCGCCGTCCATAGATGTCAGTGACAAGGACCCGAAATGAACCCTGGCCGAGCCGCGGGCGAATCAACTGCGGCTCCCCGTAGCGTCTAGAGGGCCCGGGATCCATTCCCTGTTGGTCTCTGCGCAGGCGGTCGGTGAAAGACTCCCACAGTTGACGGCCCTCGGCCTCGGCCGTGTTGTATCTCTTGAAGGAAACGATGTTCGGAGCCCAGCTCTTCGGTACTGGAATCCAGTCGCGCTCCTTCAAGAAGGCGGGCTGAGCCAGAATTCGGCAGCCGATTGTGAAATCGCTCCGGTGATCTGATTCGTCTCGTCGATACTTGGCAATTCGCTCGCGCATTTGCCTCTCCGAGCTTGCGCCGTTCGCTTCTCCAAAGGCTTCCCAAGCAAGTGAACACGGCAGCATGTTGGCATGGGTGAAAACCCCTCCACCCACGATGACGTTGCGCGGCGCGTGCAACTTGAACAGGAAAAGTTCCCCCTGAGCGAGCGCCTTGAAATTCTTGGCGCTGGGCGACCAGAAGTTAACCTCGTCCAAGTCAGGCTGCCGACGAAGCATCTCGAACCAGTCGCTGTCGGTAACCGCAACTACGAGGTTGATGCCCATCGTCACCTATCGGCACACGACGAATGCCGGATTGGCAGGTTCCGGCCGGTCCATGCCCCCAACAGCCAATTGAGGAACATTACCATATGCGTGGCTTCGCTTGTGCGGCCCTTCGTCCTTCCCAGTTCGTTCCGAGCAGTCATCGCCAGTGAGGCCGCCAACAGCATCCGGAGCAATGATGGATAGCGCGAATCGTAGAATGTTGACCTCTCCCGATCGGTCTACTCTTCGATGCAGGCGATACGGCACCGGATGTGCTCCAGGAGCGCTAAGTCGGTCCGAGGATCCATCTTCAAAGGATCTGCGCCTCTTTCAGCACCTGGCTTCGGAAGATGGGATGCAGGCAGTCTACGGTAACCACATCGACTCGTCGTCCGAGCAGATCCTGGACGTCCATCAGCAATGCGCCGAGGGCCAAACCTGTCCTGCCGGCCGGCAAGGTCACCAGCAGATCGACGTCGCTGCGTTCATCCCCGGCGCCTCGCGCCATGGAGCCGAACACGCGCACGTCCTGGAAGCCGTGGCGCTCGGCCAGAGCACGGATTTCGGAACGGTGAGATTCTATTAGGGCGTGCATGCATCACCACTTGCCCGATGGCGGCGCGGCTCCCCCGCCTAGCCCTTCGGTGATCATAGCAGCGGACCCCCGTAGCCACACGGCCAGCGTCGTACGGGTTACGCGGCCATCACAGGCGCCGACCGTCGCTTGCTGCCACCTTTGGTTTGGATGCCGACTCGAAACTGGAGGCGAGGATTGCTACGAGCGCCGTCATGTTGCGGTCGGGGGCTGATGGTTCCCGATGGCTAGGGCAGCAGATCGATCACGAGCCTTGTACCGTGAGTGGCCTGGTCGACACGTTGACTCCGCACTCGCCTATGGCATCCGTAACGGCCTTCTTGACGGTGTTCACAAGGGAGCCGGGTTCACCGCTGCTCCATTTGCGGCGATCGGTCACGTAGAGGAGAAGCTCCTGTTCGACTGGTTTGGGATAGATGTTGTATTCAGTCTGGATGGCCATCTGCTCGATTCTCGGAGTGGCAATTCTAGCAGCAACGAAATCTTCTGTTCCTATCTAAGTCCATCGGTCTCAATATCTTGATAGAGACGGGATGGTGGACGACATGGGACTTGAACCCACAACCTCCGCATTGCGAACGCGGCGCTCTCCCGATTGAGCTAGTCGCCCACGAGCACTCCAATCATAGCACCGAAACGCGTTCTTGGAGCGTGTGATTGCGGGCTCCAAGCGAGCATGCCAGCGTGCTCCGGCCGCGAGTGCCATGGCACTCGCCCTAAAGCGTGCAAGGCTGCCTTGATCCGCTCCAGACAGCGCGAAGCCGGTGCTTCGAATTCCACGGAGTAAGCGGGATTACCGCGTTGCTGCCAGCATCCTTGCACGCTACACTCATAGGCGGATGTGGAAACGACCCGGTCTCTTAAGGATCGGCGGTGTAATATTGTGCGCCGCTGCAGGCACTGCTGTCTGGTCACAAGTCAAGCCAGCCAGCGAGGAGAGTCCGGCAAACACGCAACGCCCGCACGTCGTCCTGATTACGGTGGACACCCTGCGAGCCGACCACCTCTCATCTTACGGATACCACCTCAAGACCAGTCCGGCTATGGACCAGCTGGCCGAAGAGGGAGTCCGCTTCGATCGCGCCTACAGCGCGATCCCCATGACCGGTCCCTCCCATTTCTCAATGTTCACGGGACGGTACCCCCAGGAGCACGGGGCGCGGATCAACGGCGTCTCCCTGCCGAGCATGACCAAGTGGCTGACAGTCCCCCAAGTGCTCCGGCGCTTCGGCTACACCTCGGGCGCCTTTGTCAGCGCTTGGCCGCTCGTAGGCCGCCTGACGCGCCTCGACAAGGACTTCGACCACTATGACGAAGAGATGAGTCGTTCCTACCAGGTCTTTCATTCAATGCGTTGGGCTGAAGACGTCACAGGGCCGGCGCTGCGTTGGCTCGACGAGAACAAGGACGAGAAGAATCTCTTCCTGTGGGTGCATTACTTCGACCCGCACGAGCCATATAACCTGCGAGAGGATTTCGCCGACCCGGAACAAATTCGCGAGCCGCATCCCGAATCCCTGCCGAAGGATGCCGAAGTTGCGAGCCGCGTGCGCAAGTACGACTCTGAGATCGGCTATGCCGATAGGCACATCGGCCGCCTGCTGGCCCGTATCGACAAGCTTGGAATGCGCGACAACACGCTTGTCGCGCTACTGTCGGACCACGGCGAGGGATTGGGCGAGCAGGGGTTTGTCGGTCACGGGCGCTGGCTGTATGAGAGCACCGTGCACGTACCGTGGATCATGCGCCTGCCGGGGACGATCAGTCCCGGGACGGTCATCGATCAGAACGTCTCGACTCTAGACCTCGCTCCGACCTTGCTTGACCTAGCGGTTCCCGAATTCCAGGAGGAATCGCAGCTCTCGATCACATTCGCCGGACGCAGCCAGCTCCCGGCAATCACGGACAGCGCCGAGTCGCAGTCCCGTTCAATCCGCTTCGTGTCGTTCGACGGTAAAAAGGGCTTCGTTCCGCCCTGGATATCTTGGGTCTGGAAGCCCAATTCAGGCCTTCCGTTCCGCATCGGAAAGCTCGACGGGAATATGAAAATGATCTGGACGCCGGAAGAGAGTCGATTCGAGTTGTTCGACCTGTCCGAAGATCCGTTCGAGACGAATACGCAGCTCCTCGTCGCCAGCGATCGCCGCTACAAGTTCGAAGAAGCGGCCTTCGAGCGTTGGTTCGACGCCACGAACCTCGCCGAGAGCGAATCCCGAATGTCAAAACATGATTCCGAGATCCTCGAGAGCCTCGGCTACGTAAACGACTGACCGGTCAGCTGCCCGCCACGGAGTCGGGCCCTTTTGCCTCCGATTCCGAGGGAGACAGGGCTGAAGCAAGTTCCGGGGACGATGAACTTGTCCCGCCTACCTGCTCGGACTCCGCTTCGTCAAGATCTTCTTCGACCTTTCCGAGCACGCGGTCAGCAAGCGCTTCGACTCGAGAACGGTAGCTCCGATAGTCACCCTCCACTGCCGAGAGTTCGTCCGCGATGTGCAGCGCGGTGAGGACAGCGAGCTGGTAGTCGTCGACACCGACCATGCCTTCGGAGAACCGGGCCATGGTCTCGTCCACCTTGCGCGCCAGTCGGCGCGTGTGGTCGGGGTCGCCCCCCGCAAGCCGGTAGTTCCGCCCGCCGATGACGACCTGTACGCGATTCTCGGCAGCCATGCGATCAGCGTTCCCGCTCCAACTCTTCAATTCGTTTCAGTAGCGCCTCGACACGTGATCTGACAGTCGTGCGAAGGTCATCGCCTTCGACTTGCTTCTTGAGCAAGACAATCTCCATATCCCGTTCCTGCAGCCGATCACGCAATGTATTGGCCTCCGCCTCGGCAGTTCGACGCGCCAAGCGGGCCGCCTTGCACGCTTCGGCCATAGCGAGCACTCTCCGCTCAAGCTCTTCGAGAGGATCCGCGGCACCCGCGCCGGAAAGCTCAGGCTTACTTGCGGACTGATCGAGTTCCACGGCGCACTCCTAGGGTTCCACAATATTAGAGCACGCTGCCAGACAGCGACGAAAGGTCGCGGCCGCAGCTGGTGCGCAAGAGAGGACTTGAACCTCCACGGGATTTAACTCCCACTAGGACCTGAACCTAGCGCGTCTGCCAATTCCGCCACTTGCGCACGCGCGGGCCGGAGGCGCGGCCCGCTCTGGCACGAGCCTCACTCCACCCCCATTGTACGGCATGGAGTTCCGTGACATCGAGGCATACCGGTGCCTTGGCGTTGGAGCGCCGCCAGGCACAGTCAGCGGACACAGAAACGCGCCGGTTCGGATTTCCGACCGTGCACGCAATGAGGGCGGGTAGCCCGTCCCGCCGCGGGCAATGAAGATGAGACCGCCGTCCCATCGCCCTGACGCGACCAAATCGGCCAGCGGCCCCCCGACAACGGACATATCCGTTCCGAGATCTGGCAGCTACTGCGCGACAAGGAGCGAATCTACCGGCACTAGATTTGATGGCAGGTAGTCCCGGGATTCCACATAGTCATCAAACCAGTGGGCGTCGGGATTGCGGCGGAATATCAAGATCTCTCCAACCCGGGCCGGATCGGCCGCTCGGTGGTACCTCAGCAGGATGTTGTCCCTGGTCAGGCCCAGGACCTCGATCTTGCCTGTCGCGTGCGACATGGAGAATCTCGCCCGCTTCGCGAGTCCAGACACACGTTCCTGCGATTCCTGAAAGATCCCGTAGGCCTCTTCGAGCGGCACGGAGTAGCTCTCGTTGCCCTCCGTCGGCCGGCACTGGAAGACGTAATACGGAGGAACTCCCAAGTATGAAAGCTCGTTGAAGAGCTCGCTCAGGATCCGGGGTTCGTCGTTGACGCCCCGAATCATTGGTGTTTGGTTGATGGTCACTGCTGAATGGGCCTGAAGGCATTGCAAGCCGCTCTTGGCTTCCGGCGTGAGCTCGACGGGATGGTTGAAGTGACACATCACGTAGATCCGGCCCGCATCGGTGGTGGAGTATCGTTCAAACATTGCCAGCAGCGCAGGATCTTCGATGATGCGGAACGGGTTGAAAGCTGGAATCTTGCTACCGAGCCGAATGATCTTCACATGCGGGATCTCTCTAAGCCGGGCAATGATCGGCTCGAGTTTCGACGTCGACATGATCAGCGGGTCGCCGCCTGTCAACAGGACGTTAGAGATCTCCGGGTGGCAGCGAATGTATTCGATTCCCGCGGAGACATCCCGCACGACTTCGTCATTCTCGTCCATGAAGAGCCGCTTGCGGAAACAGAAGCGGCAATACGCCCCGCAGACGTCGTTGCACAGCAGCAGGGCCGTGTCGGCGTACTTGTGCTCGAGCCCCGGAACCCGTGTGTAGAGTTCTTCTTTCGAGGCGTCTAGACTGCCCCACTCGTTGAGTTCGTTGGCATCCGGAATGACCAATCGTCGGATCGGGTCGTCCGGGTCGTCCCAGTTGATCAGCCCTTGATAGTATTCGTTCGTTCGGAATACGAACCTTTCGCTGACTTTGACGGCAACCGCTCTATCTTCGGGACTCAGCGCTTCGATCTTCTTAACGGAGGTTATGTACTTCGGCTTCGGCATTGGCCCTCGATCAACTTGGATGTCGGTGCATGGCGGAGCACCCCACACTGTCGACCACGGGCATTGCCCCCAGGCGCTAGAAGGAATCAGGTACTGCCACGGGGTGTCATTGAAACAAATTCACCAATCCTTGTCAAACCCCGTCGTTGTCCCTCCAGTCACGTCGATCAAGTGGGCACGATAGTTTCGCTGGAATCTGCCGCGGCGACACAGAGACGTTTCAAGCCTGGCCGTCGGCGTAGCGCTTCAAATCATTGAGCCCCAGTCCCGTTCCGAAACCGGGGATGTCCTCCGGCAGGACGCGGCACAGGAACAGCGAGTATTCGACGCTGACCGCCGATCGGGCAGGTACCCAGCCCATGGTCCTTTCGCCGAAGAGCCTGCCCCGCTCCATGGCCTCGCGCCGAGTCTCCGGGAACGGCGAGGCTCCGAAACGCGAAGAATTCTCCTCCCAGATGCCAAGCCAAGGGAAATCGGATCTCTTCCAGACGTACCCGAACAGCGTTTCCAGTCCCGGATGGTAGGCTGCGAAGAAAGCTTGCGGTTCCGCGGGATCCATCAAGTGCGCGGTAAAGCCGCCGGAGACAGGGATGTCGACCGTCTGGCGGAGATCGCCGATGCCTCCAGCGGCCAGAGGCACATCCGGCCAGTCGAATTCGGCGGCCGTCACGAATCGATCCGCACCGGGGGCGAATTCAGATTCGATGACCTTTGATCGCGTCGCGGACAGCTCGAACAGGGTCCGGCCCTTCACAAGGAAAGGCGGGCCGAGCGTGGCATGCTGTGTCCAGCCGACAGCGCGATCAATGCCAGTGAGATTGGTCGCCGTCTCAGCAATGTCGACACGGCCGCTGCCTGGTGCCAGTTCCAGGCGCCGCTCGAACCGCATGCCGGTGAGCGGAAAATCTGCCTGCGCGAGGAGCCGGCCGTCACTGGCCTCGACATCCCAGTCAACCGAGGATGCCTCGCCATGGACGCCGAGACCGGCGGCGGCCTCTTCTTCGGAAGGCACGCCGAAGATGTCAAAGCAGAGGTTGTGTCCAGCTATGCCGGCGAGGAGCTTCGCTTCGCCGCCGCCCCCGAACTGGGGATGCGCCTTCGGATCGTACGCCGAGGATTCGATCGTCTCCCAAGGCGGATCCCATAGCGGGTTGACGCCGTTCTGCTTGAGCTCTACGGCACCGATATGACCGCCGCCCGGCAGCAGAACTAGCCTCAGCCGGTCGTTCTCAAGATGGACCTGGCGCCGGTTCCGAATACCCATATCCGCGTGTTGTGCGACCAAGGATAGCACGGGATTTGGGGGGCCTTGGTATTATGGTTAGCCGGTCCCGGTGCGCGAGTCATCGGCACGGGTCCAGGATTCTTGAAGCTCCGTTCTTCGACGCTGCCGTTTGGGCACTTGGGGATGGCACGGAGCCACTCAAGAGCCTTGCACAGAGCCATGACGAAGTACGGACTGCCACCCAGCCAGGGCCTTTACGACCCCCGCTTCGAACACGATGCCTGCGGCATCGGGTTTGTCGCCGATATCAAGGGTCGGCCCAGTCACAAGATCATCGACCGAGGTGTCGAGGTGCTTGTGAACCTGACGCACCGCGGTGCGTGCGGCTGCGATCCGGAGACAGGGGACGGCGCCGGGCTGCTGCTGCAGATTCCCGACGCATTTTTCCGCAAGCACGCGGCGGCCAACGGATTCACGCTGCCTCCCGCTGGCGAGTACGGCGTGGGGATGGTCTTTGTCTCGCCACGCGAGCCCGAGGGCCGGGCTGCGCGAGCAATGGTCGAGGAAATGGCCCAGCGCGAAGGACTTCGGACAATCGCCTGGCGGCGGGTTCCGACGAACTCGAACGCTGTCGGCTGGCTGGCCCGCGAGACCGAGCCGCACATCTACCAGGTGTTCATCTGTCAGGCGGACGGAGGAGAGCTGCGCGGGGACGCCTGGGAACGCAAACTGTACGTGCTCCGCAAGAGAACGGAGCAAGAAGCCAAGATCCGGCGGCTTCCGCGCTACTACCCGGCGACACTGTCGGCACGTACCATTTGCTACAAGGGCCTGCTGCTGGCCCCGCAGATCTTCGGATACTACCCGGATCTGGGCGACTCCGACTTCCAGTCGGCAGTCGCGCTCATCCACCAGCGCTTCTCGACCAACACATTCCCTACCTGGGAGCGCGCCCAGCCGTTCCGCTACCTCGCCCACAACGGCGAGATCAACACGCTGCGCGGAAACGCCAATTGGATGCGAGCGCGCGAAGCCACCCTCCAAAGCGATCTGTTCGGCGACGACACCGACAAGATCAAGCCCATCATCGACGAGACGGGGTCGGACTCGACGCAGATCGACAACGCGCTGGAACTGCTAATCCAGTCAGGGCGTTCGATCGCTCATTCGTTCATGATGCTGATCCCGGAAGCCTGGTCATCGCATGAACACATGCAGGACTACAAGAAGGCCTTCTACGAGTTCCACGCCACAATGATGGAGCCTTGGGACGGCCCCGCGTCCATCGTGTTTACCGACGGGCGCTACGTCGGCGGGTCGCTCGACCGCAACGGGCTGCGGCCTTCGCGCTACTCAGTGACGCACGACGACCTCGTGGTCATGGCCTCCGAGACCGGGGTGATCCCCGACATCGCGCCCGCCAACGTGCGCATGAAGGGCCGCCTGCAGCCCGGCCGCATGTTCTTGGTGGACATGCAGGAGGGCCGGATCATCCGCGACGAGGAGATCAAGGAAACCATCTCGAAGCGGAAGCCGTATCGCGAGTGGCTGGACCGCAACCTCATCCACCTCGGCGACCTGCCCGACGCACCCTTCGAGACGAAGCCCGATTCCGAGACGCTGCTCGAACGGCAGCGGGCCTTTGGCTACACGCTCGAACACGAGCGCATCTTGCTCAACCCGATGGCCTGTGCCGGAGCCGAGCCGACTGGCTCGATGGGAATCGACATTCCACTGGCATGCCTTTCGGAGATGCCGCAGCTGCTGTTCAGTTACTTCAAGCAGCTGTTCGCCCAAGTCACGAACCCCGCAATCGACCCAATCCGGGAAGAGCTCGTCATGTCGACGGTCACGTACGTCGGGCCACAGAGCAACTTGCTTGAGGAGCGGCCAGAGCACGCCCACGTCGTCAAGGTGCCGATACCCGTTATCGACAATGAGAAGCTGCAGAAACTGTGCCATCTGGGCAGCGCGGTGCGCTTCGGCTCCAAGACCTTGGAAACAACTTTCGCCATCGCCGACGACGACTTGGGACTGCGTCCAGCGCTGGACCGCCTTTGCGCCGAAGCGGAGGCGGCAGCCGATTCGGGAGCCAGCGTCTTGGTCCTTTCCGATCGCGGCGTGGACAAGGAGCACGCTCCGATCCCGTCACTGCTGGCCTGCGCTGCGGTCCACCACCATCTGATCCGCCGGGCCAAGCGCAGCAAGGTCGGCATCGTCGTCGAATCAGGCGAGCCGCGGGAGGTAATGCACTTCTGCCTCCTGATCGGCTACGGAGCCAATGCCGTGAACGCCTATCTGGCGTACGAAACCATCGAGCAGATGCACGCGCGGGGACAGTTGGACGACCCGCACCTCTCGGTCGAGCAAGCGCACGAGAATTTCGAGAAAGCCATTCGCAAGGGCATCCTGAAGGTGATGTCCAAGATGGGTATCTCCACGGTGCAGTCCTATCACGGCGCCCAGATCTTCGAAGCCATCGGCCTGGCACACGAAGTGGTCGACCAGTACTTCACCGGCACGACCTCCCAAATCGAGGGCGTCAGCTTGGAAACGCTGGCGGCCGAGGCGCTCGAGAAGCACCGGTACGCATATCTGCCTGTGCGCGAGGACTCCACCGAACTGCCGGTGGGGGGAGAGTACCAATACCGTCTGCGTGGCGAGCAGCACCTGCTGAATCCCGACACCGTGTCGCGCCTGCAGCACGCTGTGAGGCAGAACAACTGGCAGACGTACGACGAGTACTCTCGAACCGTCAACGACCTGAACCGGCAGCTTTGCACGCTGCGCGGGCTCTTCGACCTGAAAGAAGCGGCCGAGCCGCTGCCGATCGAAGAGGTCGAGCCCGCGACGGAAATCGTCAAGCGGTTCTGCACTGGCGCAATGAGCTTCGGCTCGATTTCAGCCGAGGCCCACGAAACATTGGCGCGTGCCATGAATCGCATTGGAGGCCGGTCCAACACCGGCGAAGGCGGCGAGGATCCCGCGCGTTACGAGGACGACCGAAGGTCCAAGATCAAGCAGGTGGCGTCCGGACGATTCGGCGTGACAGCCCACTACCTCGCCAACGCTGACGAGCTGCAGATCAAGATCGCTCAAGGAGCGAAGCCCGGCGAAGGTGGGCAACTGCCCGGATACAAGGTCGACGAGACCATCGCGAGGCTGCGGCATTCCACGCCCGGCGTGGGACTCATCTCGCCCCCGCCGCATCACGACATCTACTCGATCGAGGATCTGGCTCAGTTGATCTTCGACCTGAAGAACTCGAACCGGCACGCCAACGTCTCGGTGAAGCTTGTCTCGGAAGTCGGTGTCGGCACGGTCGCGGCGGGCGTTTCCAAGGGACACGCGGACCTCGTCCTGATCTCGGGGCACGACGGCGGCACCGGCGCGTCCCCCGTGAGTTCGATCCGGCACGCTGGAACGCCATGGGAGCTGGGACTGTCCGAAACGCAGCAAGTCCTGGTGATGAACGACCTGCGCGGTCGCATTCGCGTGCAGGTGGACGGCAAGCTGCAGACCGGGCGCGACGTGGTGATCGGCGCGCTGCTGGGAGCGGACGAGTTCGGCTTTTCTACAATGCCGCTGGTCGCGATGGGCTGCATCATGATGCGGAAGTGCCATCTCAACACCTGCCCGGTAGGCATCGCCACCCAGGACAAGGAGCTCCGCAAGAAGTTCGACGGGTCACCGGAGCATGTCGTGAACTTCTTCTTCTTCGTCGCGGAAGAAGTGCGTCAGACCATGGCGCGTCTCGGATTCGCGAAGTTTGACGACATGATCGGAAAAGTGGGCCGGCTCGACGTGCGCGAGGCGGTGAATCACTTCAAGAGCAAGGGCCTGGACTTCGGGCGAGTGTTCTTCGATCCGCCCGTCGACCGTGCAATTGCGCGGTACCACAGCGGATCCCAGGACCACGGACTCGAGAACCAGGTCGACAACCAATTGATCGAGCTTTGCCGGACGGCCCTCCAAGAACGAACGCCGGTCGAGTTCGCCTACGAACTGCGGAACATCAACCGCACGGTCGGCACGATGCTGTCGCACGAAATCGCCAGCCGATACGGCAGTGAGGGCCTTCCCGAGAATTGCATCAGAATCCATTTCTCCGGCAGCGCCGGCCAGAGTTTCGGCGCCTGGGCAAGCAAGGGCATGACCCTTCAAATCCGGGGCGATGCGAACGACTACTTCGGCAAGGGCCTGTCTGGCGGTCGCCTGATCGTCTCTCCGCCACCGGGATCGAACTTCGTGTTCGAGGAGAACATCATCATCGGAAACGTAGCGTTCTACGGAGCCACGGCGGGCGAGGCCTTCGTCAACGGCATGGCCGGCGAACGCTTCTGCATCCGGAACTCCGGCGCCAGGGTCGTCGTCGAGGGAGTCGGCGACCACGGTTGCGAGTACATGACGAACGGTTGCGCCGTCATCCTCGGCGAATGCGGTCGGAACTTCGCGGCTGGAATGTCGGGCGGACTGGCCTATGTACTGGACGAGCGTGGCGACTTCGAGGACCGTTGCCTGCAAAACGCGAACGTCGATGTGGAACCGTTCGAGGCGGAAACAGACATCGAGTTGGTGAAGGACATGATCGAGCAGCACGTGGCCTACACCCGCAGCCCGAAGGGCGAGTGGATCCTGGAGCACTGGGAGTCGATGGTGCCACGGTTCAAGAAGGTCTTCCCGCGCGAGCTGAAGCGAGCCCTGCGCGAGCGCGAGCAAGCGGCTGCGGCGCGGGTCTGAGAATCGGTCCGATTCGCCGTCAGAAATCGGCGTTCCCCGGCGTGCGCGGGAACGGAATGACGTCCCGCACGTTCGCCATCCCGGTAACGTAGCTGATGGTGCGCTCGAATCCAAGGCCGAATCCCGCGTGGGGCACCGTCCCGTAGCGTCGGAGATCGCGGTACCAGCCGTACGCCGCCGGGTCGATACCGCAGTCTTCAAACCGCCTGTCGAGCACCTCCAGCCGCTCCTCGCGCTGGCTGCCGCCGATGATCTCGCCGATTCCCGGAGCGAGCACGTCCATGGCCGCCACGGTCTTGCCGTCATCGTCCACACGCATGTAGAACGGCTTGATGCTCTTGGGATAGTTCGTCAGGACAACCGGGCGTCCCACATGCTCCTCCGTTAGAAAGCGCTCGTGCTCGGACTGCAGGTCAGTGCCCCACTCCACCGGAAACTCGAATTTTCGAGAGGCCCCTTGGAGAATCCGGATCGCTTCTGAATACGTCATGCGTTCGAATGGCTGGTCAACCACGGAACGCAGGCGCCGGATAACCTGCGAGTCGATGCGCTTCTCGAAGAACTCCATGTCGTCGGCACGTTCCTGAAGGACAGCGCTGAAGAGGTGCTTGAGGAGCGCCTCGGCAAGATCCGCGTTGGCGTCCAGGTTGGCAAACGCCGTCTCCGGCTCGATCATCCAGAACTCAGACAGGTGCCTGCTCGTGTGCGAGTTCTCGGCGCGAAACGTCGGGCCGAACGTGTACACCTTGCTCATCGCCAAGCAATACGCTTCCACGTTCAATTGCCCGGACACCGTCAGGAACGCCTCGCGTCCGAAGAAGTCCTTGGAGAAATCCGTCCCGCCGGTCTCGTCTTTCGGCGGGTTGACCGTGTCCAGGACACTGACACGGAAGAGCTCGCCCGCGCCTTCCGTGTCAGAGGCAGTGATGATCGGCGTGTGGATCCAGAAATAGCTCCTGGAGTCAAAGAACCTGTGCACAGCCTGGGCGAGGGCATGCCGGACTCGGGCCACCGCGCCGAACGTGTTCGTGCGGGGGCGCAGGTGGGCGACCTCGCGAAGGAACTCGAACGTATGCCGCTTGGGAGAGATGGGATAGTGATCGGGATCGTCAACCCAGCCTTCGACATGGACCGCGCTCGCTTGAAGCTCTACGGATTGGCCGCGCCCGCGGGACTCGACGAGCTTCCCGCCGACCGTCACCGAACAGCCGCTGCCGAGGTGGAGAATCTCGCTGCTGTAGTTTGGAAGCCCGCTGGCCGCCACGACCTGCAAGCTATCGAAGCAGGACCCGTCATTCAGCTGCAGGAAGGAGAAGCCGGCCTTCGAGTCGCGGCGGGTGCGCACCCAGCCTTGCACCGTGACGTCCGCTCCGACCGCAACATTTCCGCCGAGCAGTTCGGCAATCGCACGTTTCGCCATACTGTTAGTTTGTAGGATCGCATCCTGTCGCCTGTCCGGCAGGGCTATGCCTCGCAAGGAGTGGGCGTATTCCGCGGTAGGTTCGACGGCGCCCCTGGACCTGCTTGGCAAATCAAGGTATGCCTACAAGGAGAATTCGCGTAGCCGTTCTGTTCGGAGGACGCTCGAGCGAGCATGAAGTCTCGATCCGCTCGGCGGCCTCCATCATCTCGGCGCTGGACGGGCAGCGCTACGCGGCCATTCCAATAGCAATCGAGCGAAGCGGGCGGTGGCTCGAACCGGAGCCTTCAGCCGGCTTGTTCCCCCCCGACATCGCCGCCAAGTGCTCCCTTGAGCCACTCGAGGTCTGTCACGAGCCCGGGCGTTCGCAGGGATTCGACGTGGTGTTCCCCGTGCTGCACGGCCCCTTTGGCGAGGACGGTCGGGTGCAAGGGCTTCTCGACATGGCGGATGTGCCGTATGTGGGAGCAGGCGTGCTGGGATCGGCCTGCGGCATGGACAAGGACGTGATGAAGCGGCTCTTCCGCGAGCGGCGCCTACCTACCTTGCCGCACGTCGCGCTGAGCCGCGGGGATACGAGCGGCCGACACAGGGAAATCGAGGAGCGTATCGGCTACCCGGCCTTCGTCAAGCCCGCCAACCTCGGGTCCTCGGTCGGAATCCGAAGAGTCGGGGACCGCAAGGGCCTCGTGACAGCACTCGAGTACGCAGGGGAGTTTGACCGCAAGATCATTGTCGAGCCGGCCGTTGACGCTCGGGAAATCGAATGCGCCGTGCTAGGGAACGACGAACCCCAGGCATCGCTTCCAGGTGAAATCGTCGTGCGGGACGGCTTCTACGACTACGACACCAAGTACGTGACAGACGACGCGGAACTGGTGGTGCCAGCCCGACTCGAGCCCGATCAGGTCCAAGCGATCCAGGGACTTGCTGTGGACGCGTTCCGAGCGCTGGACTGTGCCGGGCTCGCACGGGTCGACTTCTTCATCGAGAATTCAACTGGGCAGGTCTTGGTCAACGAGGTAAACACCATGCCAGGATTCACCTCGATCAGTATGTTTCCAAGAATGTGGGAGGCTTCCGGGCTGACCTATTCGAAACTGATCGAGCGGCTGATCGAGCTTGCCTTCTTGCGCCACGACATGAATCGTGAGATCCGATTCGAGGCGAGCTAGTGGTGCAGCGCGGGGTTCAGCCCGAGGCAGAATTGAGGCAGGCTCTCCTGGAATCAGCCTCTGCCACGGCTCAAGTCCCGCAATCCGGGAGGCCGGCATGATCCGAGACGGCCACGATGACCCGATCCCGCAAGAAACCGACCCCGGTTCAGGGCTTCCAATCGGGCCGCGCGTCCCGGATCCGAGTCCTGCCAGAACCCCCGACCGAATTGTGCTCGAGGGCCGCTACGCGCGTCTCGATCCGCTCGACCCGAGCCTCCATCGCGACGATCTTTATGCAGCTTCCACACCTCCGGATGGGGCCGCGCGCTTTCGCTATCTGCCCGATCCACCACCCCCGTCTGTCGAGGCTTTCGACACGTGGCTGGCCAGCGTCGCAGCATCGACAGACCCGTTGTACTTTGCCGTGACCGATCTCGCGACCGGGCGCGTCGAGGGTCGGCAAACGCTGATGCGCATCACTCCGGCCCACCAATGCATCGAAATTGGCCACATCTACTGGAGCCCGCGGATCGCCCGGACCCGCGTCGCCACCGAGGCGATGTATCTTTTTGCCGCGTATGCCTTGGTCACCCTCGGCTATCGACGTTTCGAGTGGAAATGCGATGCGCTGAATGCCCCGTCGCGGCGGGCCGCATTGCGATTTGGCTTCACGTACGAAGGACGTTTTCGCCGTGCGGCAATTGTCCGCGGCCGCACTCGCGATACCGTTTGGTTCGCAATGATCGACGAGGAGTGGCCAGCGTTGAAGGCGGCCTACGAGCAGTGGCTCGTGCCGGAAAACTTCGACGAGCGGGGAAGGCAGAAGACGCAGCTCAGCCAACTGACGGCGATGGCTCTCGCGAGCGTGCGCCGGTCCACGTGACCATCGAATCGCCTTCGACGCCACGCTAGCGGGGGCTCGACGTTGTTTGGGAACGACTGTCAAGAAGTGGCGGCGAGGACCGTACTCGTTGAATGTTTCGCTGTGGTCGAATTCCTCCTCGAGCGAGACTCCATTCAGCCCTCTACATGAAGCCCTACGTCGAAGTTCGAGAGCAATTTCGTGGGTAATCGACAGCAAGGAACCTCACTCCCATAGGGGTCAGGCACTATCCGATACGCCTTAACAGATTCCCTATATTTATGGCTCCTCAGCAAAATCGGTGGGCAAGGCTGTGCTCCGGTAGATTTCCAAGTGAATGATATAAAGCGAGTTCGTAAGACCTGTAGGATCTGAACCCGTACGCTTTTCTCATAGCCAGCTTGGCTTTGAGGTTCATGCCCTCCACCGCACCCGAAGAATAGCTCCTCGCGGTCCGGAACCAGTTCAAGACCAGCGGCCGATGCCGCCTCAGCGTCTTCGCGACCTTCTTCATCGGCTCCAGCCGCGAGCGCATCGCCCGCCGGCACCAGCGCACCAGGAACCGCCGCGCCGCCGTCGGCGAGCGACACTCCCAGAACTGCTGGAAATCCTCCTTCAGCAGGTACGCCCGCACCGTCCGGTCGGGGTAGGCCGCCGGTTACCCAACGGCCCCCCCACGGATCCGGACGTGCGCGTTAACGCATCCGGCTCCTCGCTCCGGTCGTGACGGCATCCGTCATGGGCTGCCGTGCCGCTCCGTTCGTGGCCTGCTGCACCTCGGCGGCACTGTGTCCGCGAGTTCCCGACTCTATGTTCGGAGCCTGCCCTTCCCTTCGCGTCTCCCGTTGCGCCCAGGCCTTCCCTCCACCGAGTCCGCCACGTGGCTCCGTCGCGGTAGCCCGCCGGTTACCCGACGGGCCCCGCGCAGATCCGGACGTGCGCGCTAACGCATCCGGCTCCTCGCTCCGGTTGTGACGGCACCCCTCTGGAACTGCCGTGCCGCTCCGTTCCGGTCCAGCATCTGACCCACCTAGGGGCTTCCCGACTCTGTGTTCGGAGCATGGCCTTTCCTTCGCGTCTCCCGTTGCGCCCGGCCCTTCGCTCCGCCAGCTCCGCCACGTGGCACACCACGCTTTGTTCGTTGGTTTCATCACTACTATGGCCGAGTCCGACTCCTCCCCGCCGTTCATCCTCTGATCGGCTCCTGCCTTCGCTTCGGCGACCACGGCGCAACGCGTCGCGGTAACGGGGAGGGATCCCAGGTCCCGGCTTCGATCGTACATGCGTGCTTGGGTTCTTGGACGCCGCGGAGCCCTCACCGAACCTCACCAACGCGGTCCGAGCGGTTTTGCCTTCGACTGCGTAGACGGTCTCGGCACTCCGAATCACAACAATTTCGTCGCTCAATAGCCCTACCCACATGCACCCCTGCCGACGCTTCGCCCGCCCCCTCACGGGAACGACCGCACGGCTCGGGGAATGGTCTGGTTATTACCTTTGCCATAGAGGACTTCCACCTCCTGATCTTGGCCAGTTAGCCTGGCGCACCCACGCTTTGTTCCCCGGCTTCGCCGGTACTATGCCTGAGTCCGACTCCTCCCCGTCGTGCATCCTCCGCTTAGCAACTGCCTTCACTTCGGTGACCACGGCGCTAAGCACCGTGGTAACGGGGAGGTCTCACAGGTCCCGATCCAGGACTTGCGCGCGTGCATGGGTTCTTCGACACCGCGAGGCCCGGCCGCCCCTCACCATGACGGTGCGGCCGGTGCTGCCTTCGACCAACTTGATGGCCTCGGCACCTCGAACTTCAAGCTTTTCGTTGCTCAATAGCCCTGCCCACGCGTACCCCTGTCAACGCTTAACCAACACCCTCGCGGATGCCGGCCCATGACTCGGGGAGAAAGTGGTTGGTTATTCCTTCCTTTCATCGGACTTTCACCGACTGTCCTGCCAATCAGTTAGCCTGTCGCACCAAGTTCAGCTTCACCAGCTCCGCCAGCTTCGGCTCCTGCTTCTCGCTCAGGTTCTCCTTGCGCTTCAGCAACAGCCAGCGCGTGTTCTTCAGCACCGGCTCCTCCCCCTGCGCCTTCAGCTGCTTCGCCGCCGCCGCCCGCACCGCGTCGATCGCCTTGCCCAGCTTCTGCACGATGTGGAAGCGGTCCAGCACGTGCACCGCCGCCGGCGCCCGCTCCGCTACCACCCGCAGGTACGCCTTCCACATGTCCGAGCACACCACCCGCAGCCGCCCTGACCGCGCCTCCCCGAACCAGTCGAAAAACCCTGCCAGCGTCTCGATCTTCCGCTCCCGCCCCACCCCCAGCAGCCGCCGCCGGCCCGCATCCAGCTGATACACCAACGTCAAGTACTTATGGCCCTTCTGCCACGCGATCTCATCCACCCCGATCGTCGCCACCCCCTCCAGCTGCACCCGCTCCCGGCCCCACTCCACGGCCATCCCCACCGCTCGCCAGACCCGCTCCCACGACACCCCGAACACCTGCGCCGTCTCCTGCCACGACAGCCGCTTCGCCCAACTCGCCAGAAACCACCTCAACGCCTTCGTCGAGCGCTGCTTGCCCTCCGCCCACGGCACCCGCTCCACCTTCACCTGCCCGCAGCGCCGGCAGTCCACCCGCCGCATCTCGTAGATCAAGTACGTCGGCAACCCCAGCACCGGCACGAACTGGTACCGCCGCCGCTCGCGCCGGTCGTAGCAGGGCCCCGGCTCGCCGCAACCCGAGCAGCGCGCCCTGCCGTTGGCCCGCGGCAAGACCTCTACCTCCACCTCGGCCGGCCCGCCCTCGCGCTCCACCAGCCGGATCTTCCCGTACACGAACCCCGGCAGCTTGTACACCCGGTTCAGAATCGTGCGCAACTGCACCTGTTGTCTCCTCCTTTCTCCAGACGGGAACTCCCCGCCCACCTCGGCGGAAGCCCTCGGTACCCGGATCAAACCACACTACCCCAGGACGCAAGACCCGTCCTCACCCACTGATTCTGCGCAGGAGGCATATTTATGGGAACTGGGCTATGCGCTTGACTCCAGTAACCACAATATGTTGTAGTTGCAGTCGTGAGGGAGGATTACCCGAAGACTCAGGCAGAATTCGACCTGTGGTTTGCCAGCGAGCAGGCGTGTCGCGAGTATGTGGCCCGGATTCGCTGGCCCGACGGCTTCATCTGCCCGCGATGCAAGGGAGGGTCGGCCTGGATCGCCAGGCGGAATCGCATGGTCTGCGCCGGTTGCGCCTACCAGGCGTCGCTGACCGCCGGGACAATCTTCCAAGGCACGCGCAAGCCGCTGAGCATGTGGCTCCGAGCGATGTGGTGGGTGAGCGTGCAGCAAAACGGCGCGAGTGCCCTCGGGTTGCAGCAGGTCCTCGGTCTGGGCCATTACGGGACGGCGTGGACCTGGCTGCACAAGCTGCGGCGGGCGATGGTGCGCCCGGGACGCGATCGTCTGGGCGGGACCGTCGAGGTGGACGAGACCGATGTGGGCGGCAAGGAGCAGGGAGCGCGGGGGCGCAAGCTCGGCAACCAGGCCTTGGTCGCGGTCGCCGCGGAAGAGGCCGGGGCCGGGACCGGGCGCATTCGCCTGAAGCGGGTACCCGCTGCTTCGGCGGCCAGCTTGGAAGCGTTCATTCTCGAGGCGGTTGAGCCCGGCAGCGCGGTGCGCACGGACGGTTGGCCGAGCTATTCGAAGCTGGCGGCCCGCGGGTACCGCCACGAGACCCGGGTCACGGGAGGAGACCCGGCCCGGACGGACCGGGAGTTCCCACGGGTGCATCGCGTCGCGTCCCTGTTGAAGCGCTGGCTGCTAGGAACTCACCAAGGTGCCGTCGGGCAGCCCTACCTGGACTACTACCTGGACGAGTTCACCTTCCGATTCAACCGGAGGGCATCCCGCTCGCGCGGCAAGCTGTTCTACCGGCTCGTGCAGCAGGCAGTCGCAACGGAACCGGCCCCTCGCCACGCGATGGTTGCTAGCGCTCTCGCCAGCGACCCTGAGCGGACTCCGGAATCACTGGACTAAAGCGCATACTCATCAACCACAACATATTGTGGTTACTGGAGTCAAGCGCATAGCCCAGTATGGGAATATGGTTACGTGAAGACGACCGTTGAGCTACCTGACGCCACGTTCCGTCGGGTCAAAGCCCTTGCGTCCGGGCGCGGGATAACTTTGAAGCGGTTTTTCACCGAAGCCCTCGAAGAAAAGCTCCGACGCTGCGCTAGCGATGCAGAGGCTCCATGGATGGCCGGCTGCGGCGTCCTATCCGACCTATCGGCCGAAAACCGCCGCGTGCTTGGCGTAATCGGGGAGGAATTCGAAACACTCTCGCCCGAAGATCTCGAATGATCCTCGACACAAATGCCCTTTCTGCCTGGGCGGAAGGCCTCGGGGCGGTTGAGGCCCCTCTTAGATCGGCCGGTCAAATAGTGGTTCCTAGCGTAGTACTCGGTGAATACTATTTCGGAATTCGCCGATCACGCCATCGGGCCCGATACGAGGAATGGCTGCGCGCATATCTTCCACTAGCCCGAATCGCGGCCCTCACCTCGGCCACGGCAAGTGCCTATGCGGACATTCGCTTGGAATTGAAGCGCCTAGGCAATCCGATCCCGCCCAATGATGTCTGGATCGAGGCGCTCGCCCGCCAGCACAGTCTTCCGGTGTTGAGCAGTAGAGTCGGGGAGCGACGCGCGCACCTTAGCAAAGAGGCAGTAGCCGTTTGGGAGTAGTCCTACGGCTTTCGCCATGTGTAGGTGCCTCACTGGCCCTCTCGCCTAGCCACGTTTCCGCGCCCCGCTCGTCAAACCGGACGTGCGGCTTTCCCGCATCCGGCTTTCAGTGCAGATCATGCCTTCGCCCACGGAAGGCTCTTGGTCGTCTGCGTCAGGCGCACGAGGCCGTACTCACCGTACAGCCGGGCGTCCGGGAACAGCACGTATTGCCCGGACTTCACCTTGTGTTTCCGACAGAGCCACTGGCGCAGCCGCCGGACCGCGTGGCGGTCAATCGCGTTGTACGCCGGACTCACCTGGCCCAGATGGAAGTAGTTCGCCCATCCGGTTAGGCACCGGTTCAGGCGTTCTACCATTTCCTCCCGGGTCAGTTGCCCGCTCCGCGGCGATGTCCGCTCGCTGATCTTGCGGCAGATGCTCTGGACGCTGGCCTTGCTTGGGCGGGTGCCGATATACGGTCCTTTCCCGCTGGGCCTGTAGTTGCGTCCTATGCGGTATCCGAGGAACTCGAACGGCTCCTCCGGGCACCGCAGGCATCGGGTCTTCCGTTCGTTGACCGGCAGTTTCAGCTTCCGCATCAGCCGCTGGACTTCCTCGAGCATTGCTGCTGCCGGAGCCCTGCCGAGCACGCAGAAGTCATCCGCATAGTTCACGATCTCCGCTCGGAAGCGCTCGGCGTGTCCCCGCACCTTCCAGCCCAGGATGAAGCGCCGCATGTAGAGGTTGCTGAGCAGAGGCGAGATCGGAGCCCCTTGCGGGGTCCCTTTCCGTGCCTGCCTCGCCCGGTTCGTGCGGTGTTTGCCGCCCTTGCCGTCATCCTCCTCCACGGCCATCTCCAGCCACGCCTTGACTAACCCCAGCAAGCGCCCGTCGCTCACGCGTCGGGCCACGCTCCGGAGCAGTTCGGCGTGCGGGATCTCTCCGAAGTAATTCGACAGATCGCCGTCAACCACTTCATTGCATCCCTTCCTCAGCAGGCTGTGGACGCGGCTCACCGCGTCGTTCGCGCTGCGTCCCGGCCGGTAGGCGTGCTGCTCCGGTTGCAGGTCCGCTTCGATGATCGGTGCCAGCACCAGCAGGGCTGCCGTCTGCGCTACCCGGTCCCGGATGCAAGGTATGCCCAAGGGCCGGAACTTGCCGGGCTGCTTCTTCGGGATCAGCACCTGTCGCACCGGTTGCGGTGCGTAGGTGCCGTCCTGCAGCTCCCTTGCCAGTTCCCCGAGCCACGCTTCCGCCCCTCGCTCCTCGATGTCGACGAAGCTCTCCCGGTCCACTCCAGCACTGCCGCCGTTCCGGCGGACCTGCGCCAAAGCCTCCCGCAGGATATCCTCCCGCCACATCTTGTCGCTCAGCGCATGGAACCGTCGCCCCGGTTCTTCCTTCGCTTTCGCATGTAGCACGGTCTGGAGTTTCCGAACCCTAGCTGGCCCTGTTAGACGTTCGTCAGTGGCCATGCCTTGCCTCCTTTCCGTACCTCTCTGCACTCAAGGCCCCTTCCCTCCACGGGCATTACCCCGCCTCTGCGGTAGTACGGGCCTATCCGCCACCCTGCCCGGCCCGGCCTGCCCCTCGCGGGGCTCCGGTTGATGCGTGCTGCATCACCGGCAGGGCTTCCCGTGTTGCTGCTTCCTTCCTCTTCCATGCGTGCCAGCGCCATTACCCCGGCGGGCGCGGGTCGGTGCCTGTGACGCTCTCTTCCCAACCCGCCGTCGGCCTTCCCCCTAATCACGAAAGGGTCGGCTCCCGCGTTAAATGTTTCGAGGCCTGCTCGGCGTTCACTCGCGTTCTAGCCCGCATGCTCGCTGAGCCGCCCAAGGCGGCCCTTTGACACCAGAGTGCTTCAGCCCATTTCGTTACCTCCATGAACCGCCCTGGCTGCTACCAGCCGGAGCATCAGTTGCTGGGCGGGATTCGCACCCGCTGAATGGAAGCGCCTTTCCACGGCGCACACGATACGCATTTCGATGCCGTACTCGGCGTCCGGCGTATCGCATCCTGAATGTGTCGCTCTTGTTTGAGGGAGACGCCACGCCAGCACAAACGCCAATTGACTCGGCAGCTGCTAGCCAGGCCGCAACGCCAACACAGTTCACCCAGGGCCGTCTTGTAGCCGTCCGAGCAGTTCACGAACCTCCAGCCCCAACAATGGGTGGACGAGTCCAGGTGCGACCGCAGCCAGCGGCTCCAGAACGAACAGCCTGTCGTGCATTCGAGGATGTGGGAGAGTCAGCGCAGGCTCGCAGATCACGATGTCACCGACCACTAGCAGATCAATGTCGAGCACCCTGGGCTCGTTGCGAAACCGCCGCCGCCGGCCCCTGGCGCTTTCGATCCGCAGCGTGGTCGCGAGCAACTGCCGCGGGTCGAGAGACGTTTCCAGGCAGGCACACGCGTTCAAGAACACGCCGCCACCTGGACAGTCCACCGGTTCGGTCTCGATCAGCGGCGACCTCGCCAAGACCGATCCCCACCGCGCTAGCTCGCGCAATGCGAACTGGAGGTGCTCAAGCCTGTTCCCGACGTTCGACCCGAGCCCGAGATAAGCCCTAGGCACGACGGCTCCGCACGACTTCGACTCCAGCCCATGGGACGCCGAACTCAGCCAACGCGGACGGTTTGCGGACTCGAACTACGACTTGCTCGGCGCTGAACGCGTCGAGCAAGGCGGCCGCGACACTTTCCGCAATCGTTTCGATCAGCGCATACGGGCGCTCACAGACGACACGCTCGGCCTCGGCCCTGACGCCGACGTAGTCGATGGCAATCGCGACGGAATCGGCCTTTGCGGCCGGCGCCACGTCGCATCGCAGTTCGATGTCAACTAGGATCGGCTGGGGCGCGCGACGCTCGTCCGCCGTGCAGCCAACGCGAGCCTGGAGTGGTATTTCGGGTATCAGAATCCTATCCCGCATCTTCGAACGCTCCTATCGCGTCAACCACTTCCAGGACCCGTCGGCAAGGCTCGACATCATGGACACGAACGATGCTCGCTCCGTTCGCTACCCCCACAGCGACCGCTGCCAGGGTTCCCTCGAGTCTGTCCTCGGTAGGCAGGCCGCTGCAAAGGCTGCCCAGAAAGGATTTCCGGGACGGGCCGATCAAGACCGGGAATCCCAAAGCCTCGATTTCCCGCAGGCGCGCCAAGATCTCGAAATTCTGCTTTGCCGACTTACCGAATCCCAGGCCCGGATCGACGGCGATCTCTTCGATGCCCGCCTGCCTGGCGGCCATCGCCTGCAGCCGGAGGAACTTCCCGACGTCCGACACGACATCGCCATAGGCGGTGTCGCGCTGCATTGTGCGGGGCGTGCCCCGCATGTGCATCAGCACGACGCTCGCGCGGCTCTCCGCCGCAACCTGCAGCATCTCGGGATCGCGCAGGCCTCGGATATCGTTCAAGACAGCCGCGCCCGCTTCAAATGATCTCCGGGCCACGTTCGGCTTCTGGGTATCGATCGAAATGGGTACGTCGGTCTTCGAGCGCAGCGACTCTAGCACGGGCATCAGGCGCGCCATCTCCTCGGCTTCCGTGACGGGCTCGGAGCCCGGTCGCGAGCTCTCTGCGCCGATGTCAATCAAGTCCGCGCCCTCCGCGACCATTGCGAGCCCGCGCTCGACCGCCCGCTGGGCATCCAGGTAGCGCCCGCCGTCCGAGAACGAGTCGGGGGTCACGTTCAAGATGCCCATCAGCAGCGTTCGCTTCGAACGAAAGAACTGCCCGCGAGCCGTCAACATTCCATTGTCCACTGGTTGGACCAGGTCGCGCCGTATGAATCCGCCTGCTCTGGTATGCTTGCACTTCGATGCTGCAGACGCGCCGTGAATTCCTTGGAACATTGGGTGCCGCAGGGTCAGCTGGCCTGGGCTGCGGCGACGGGGCGAGCACCGGCCGGCCGCCGAACGTGCTCTTCCTGCTAACCGACGACCAGCGCTACGACATGTTCGGCGCCGGCGGCAACCCGATCATTCGCACGCCGCACATGGACCGCTTGGCGAGCGAGGGGGTGATGTTCACGAACAACTTCGTCACCACTTCCATTTGCGCTGTTTCGCGGGCGTCATTCTTCACCGGCCTCTACGCTCGCTGCCACGGCATCCACGGCTTCGCGACGCCTCTCAGCGACGAGCAGCACGCTCTCAGCTATCCCGGACAATTGCGGGAATCCGGTTACCGCACCGGCTTCATTGGCAAGTACGGAGTCGGCAGGGCCCAGCACATCGAGGACGCGGCAGCCCGTTTCGACTACTTCGAAGGGTGGCCCGGACAAGGCCAGTATCTCGTGCCCGGCCGGGCGCACATGACCACGCACCTCGGGAACCAAGCGCTTGAGTTCCTGGACGGATCGACATCCGACCAGCCTTGGAATCTCTCCGTGAGCTTCAAGGCGCCGCACGTCCAGGACAACGTAGACCCGTACTTCATCAACGACCCGCTCTTGGACGACATCTACGACGGCCTGCGCTTGCAGCCGTTCCCGCACATGGATGGAGCGTACTACGAGTCCCTTCCCGAATTCCTCCAGGCGAACACGGAGAGCCGAATCCGCTGGTTGCGCCGGTTCGGCACGCCGGAGAAGTGGGAGGAATCCGTGAAGCGCTACTACGCCTTGATCCACGGCGTCGACATCCAGATCGGACGCATGCTAGAGAAGCTCGATTCGATGGGCCAGCTGGACAACACGGTCGTGATCTTTACGGGCGACAACGGGTTCTTCCTCGGCGAGCGTGGCTGGGCGGGCAAGTGGTACATGCACGAGGAGTCCATCCGCACCCCCTTGGTTGTACGGGACCCGCGCCAACCGCACCGGGCCGGCACTAGGCGGTCGGAAATGACACTGAACATCGACGTGTGCCCGACAATCTTAAGCGCCGCGGGCCTCGACATTCCGTCCTGCATGAACGGACGCGACCTGATGCCCCTCGTCGGGGGCGAGTCTCCCGCTTGGCGACAGGAATGGTTCTACGAGCACCTCTTCGAGCACGAACGCGTTCCTAAGAGCGAGGGCATCCGCACACGCGACTGGAAGTACTTCGAATTTCCGGCGGCCGACCCACCCTACGACGAGATGTACCATCTCGCGGTCGATCCGCAGGAAACGATGAACCTGGCGAGTTCCCCGGAACACGCCGCCACTCGTGATCACTTGCGGGCGCGACGCGACACGTGGGTTGGAAACCTCGAAAGCTGGAGCATCGACCAACCCTGGACCGAGCCCGCCTACGAGGCGGTCTGACGCCGTCCCCGATTGGCGCCGCTCAACTCACCACGCCTTCGAGCGGCGAACTCGCACTGGCGTAGAGCCGCCTAGGCATGCGCCCGGCCTCGTATGCCAGCCGCCCGGACTGCACTGCCAGCTTCATGGATTCGGCCATCTTCACTGCGTCGCCCGCTTCCGCGATGGCCGTATTCATGAGGATGCCGTCGGCCCCCAGCTCCATGGCTCTCACCGCGTCGGAAGCGGTTCCCACGCCCGCGTCCACGATCAGGGGTACTTCCGTGATCTTTTCGCGAAGGATGCGCAAGTTGGTCGGGTTCTGCACCCCGAGACCGGACCCGATCGGTGCCGCGAGCGGCATCACTGCAGCCGCGCCAGCATCGATCAGCTTGCGCGCCACGATGAGATCGTCGCTGGTATACGGCAGCACGACGAAGCCTTCCTTCACCAGTTGCCGGGTCGCTTCGAGCAGGCCTTCGGTGTCGGGAAACAGCGTTTCCGGATCCCCGATGACTTCCAGCTTGACCCAATTCGACAATCCCACCTCCCGGGCAAGGCGCGCCGTGCGCACCGCTTCGCTGGCAGTAAAACAGGCCGCCGTGTTCGGCAGGATGAACATCGAATCCCGATCGATGTAGTCCAAGAGGGACTCGCTGGACCTGTCGGTGAGGTTGACCCGCCGCACAGCCACCGTGACCATCTCGGAACCGGAGACCCGGTGACATTGCTGCATCTCCACGAAGCTGCGGTACTTGCCTGTGCCGACAATCAGGCGCGAATCGAACTCTCGGTCGGCAATGCGAAGGCTCATGTTCCGATGGTAGCCTGTGGCGACGCTAGGCAACACACAGTCCGCCCGGCCGCCCGCATTGGCCGATTGGAGTACCTGGAGTACCTTGGTGCCAAGATAGCAACAGGTCCATGTTTATTGACGAGGCCACGATCAAGGTCAAAGCCGGTGAGGGCGGCGATGGCTGCGTCGCGTTCCGGCGAGAGAAGTTCGTGCCGCATGGCGGCCCGAACGGCGGTGACGGCGGTGACGGCGGAAACGTGGTGCTGCGATCAAAGAGCCGCCTCAGCACACTCACGCACTTCCGCTTCCGACCAGAGCAGAAAGCCGAGAACGGCCGCCAAGGGGAAGGCAGCAACTGCACCGGCCGCACTGGCAAGGATCTCGTCCTGGACGTGCCGCCCGGCACGCTGGTCTACGACGCCGACACCGGCGAGCTCCTGTATGACTTCAATGCACCGGATCTGGAGTTTCGGGTGGCCCAGGGTGGCCATGGGGGCCGGGGCAACACCCGTTTCAAGTCTTCCACGAACCGGGCCCCCCGCTTCGCCGAGGACGGGACTGAGGGACAAGCGATGACTCTCAACCTCCGGCTGAAGCTCCTAGCCGACGTCGGACTGGTGGGGTTCCCCAACGCTGGCAAGTCCACGCTCATCGCCCGCATCTCGGCCGCCCGGCCGAAGATAGCGGACTATCCGTTCACCACGCTGCAACCGAACCTGGGTGTCGTTCACCTCGGGGATTTCGACAGCTTCGTGGTGGCTGACATCCCGGGCTTGATCGAAGGCGCTCACGAGGGCCACGGCCTCGGGGACCGCTTTCTGCGCCATATCGAGCGCACCAAGATCCTCGTTCATCTCGTCGACCTGAGCGACGAGTCAGGACGAGAGCCCGTCGAGGATTTCGAGGTGATCACTAACGAGCTGGGCAGCTTTTCCCCTGAACTGGTCGAGAAACCGTGCCTTGTCATAGGGTCCAAGATCGACGCCATGCAGGACCCAGGGCGATTGCAAGCGCTGAAGGAGCACTGCACAACGCTTGGCCTCTCGTTCCAAGCCATCTCCGCTGTCACCGGCGAAGGGCTGGACAGCCTTCTGCGAGAGACCGGCCAGCGGGTCAGGGAGGCCAGGCAAGCCGAGCAAGAGCCGCCCGGGGAAGACGGGCACTCGGATGAGGCAAGCAGCCTGCCAATGAGCGTGACGGAGAACGTCCGATGAGACTTGCGCTGTTCGGCGGCACGTTCGACCCAATCCACAGCGGCCACATCGAGGTGGCGCTCGCGGCAGCTACCCAGCACTCGCTAGACCGGGTCTTGGTGATCCCTTGCGGCAATCCGCCGCATAAGCCGGAATCCTGCGGTGCGTCGTACGAGCAGCGGTACAGGATGGTCGAACTCGCTTGCGAGGCCGACCCCCGGCTCGAGGCGAGCCGTCTCGAGGAGCCCTTCCCGGGAGGCGAGCCGAACTACACGATCACCACAATCCACCGTGTGCGATCGGTCTTCGAGTTCGACCAACCACTGCGATTCATCATCGGGACCGACGCGTTCGCAGAGATCGAGCACTGGCGTAGCGCCGCCGATGTCAGGAGCGCTGTAGAGTTTCTTGTAGTCGGCCGTCCAACCTCCATCGCAGATGTCTCCGGGAACGCTGCGGACCCGAGCGCGAAGCGAATCGACTGCGACCACCCGGCATCCTCCCAAGAGTTGCGCCACCGCGCGAAAATCGGTGGCGCGCTGGCCGACTTGGCTCCGCCTTCCGTGTGCGCATTCATCTGGGAACACGGCTTGTACAGACGCTAGCGGACCCGGTCCGGCCTAGTTGCACCCGCTGCTGCGGACTACAATGAGCGGGTGAACACCCGACGCAGCTTCCTTTCAATGCTCGCAGCCGGCGCCCCCCTTGCGGCCGCTTCGCCGCAACACTGGCCCCAATTCCGCGGCGCCGAATCGCTTGGAACATCCGACGACGACCCTCGGCTACCTGAGACCTGGAACGCAACCGAGAACATTCGCTGGAAGACGCCTTTTCCCGGCATGGGATGGAGCTCCCCCGTAGTGTGGGGCGACCGGGTCTTCCTGACGAACGTCGTCAGCGAAGGAACCGTGGAAGAGGTCAAGAAGGGTCTCTATTTCGGGGGTAACCGCCCGGAGATCTCCCAAGACCCGCATCGCTGGATCGCATATGGCGTCGACTTCGAGTCGGGCGAGATCACCTGGCAGAAAACTCTCCACCGCGGCGTTCCTCCGGCCCCGCGGCACTTGAAGAACTCGTACGCTTCCGAAACGCCGGTCACGGATGGCGAGCGCATTTACGCTCACTTCGGCTACCTGGCAACCTGGTGCCTCGATGTCAACGGAAACGAAATTTGGAAGCGCGACTGGAAGCCTTACAAGGTGCGCTACGACTGGGGCACGTCGGCGTCTCCGGTCCTGCATCAAGGGCGGCTGTACATCCTGAACGACAACGAGGATCGCTCGACCCTGACTTGCCTCGACAAGCTCGATGGCAAGACCATCTGGGAGATGGAGCGGGACGAACTCAGCAACTGGTCCACTCCCTTCGTCTGGGAAAACAGCGCCCGTACCGAGATCGTCACGACCGGGACTGGGAAAGTGCGCTCCTACGACTTGGACGGCAAGCTGCTATGGGAGTTCCACGGCATGTCCTCGATCGTGATCCCGATGCCGTTCGCTGGAAACGGGATGCTCTATGTAGCAGCCGGCTACGTCGGGGACCAGAACCGCCCGGTCTACGCAATCCGCCCCGGCGCGAAGGGTGACATCAGCCTGCGCGAGGGGGAGAGCAGCAACGAGTTCATCGCCTGGCACCATCCGCAGGCGGCACCCTATAACCCTTCGCCGCTACTGTACAAGGGGCTGTACTACACGCTCTACGACCGCGGGTTCCTGACCTGCCATGACGCGATCAGCGGGAAGGAAGTGTACGGCAAGCAGCGATTGGAGGCGGGAGCCAACGCATTCACTGCATCGCCTTGGGCCTACAACGACAAGATCTTCTGCCTCAGCGAAGACGGCGACTGCTTCGTAGTCGAGCATGGCACCGAATACCGGCTTGTCGACAACAACTCGATCGGCGAGCGCTGCATGGCTACTCCGGCCATCGCCCAAGGCAGTTTGGTGCTACGGAGCGACCAGCACCTCTATCGCATCAGCGGGTAGCCGCCAAGGCGGCTCCCGGGCCAGCGCAAGGCCGCTAGGCCTTGGCAGCGATCAGGGAACGCAAGCGCCGAAGCCGATCCGGCATCCGCAGCTGGCGTAGCGCCTTGGCCTCGATCTGGCGGATCCGCTCTCGCGTCACCGAAAACTCCTGGCCAATCTCCTCGAGCGTGTGCTCGCGCTCGTAGTCGATGCCGAAGCGCATCCGGATCACTTTTTCTTCCTTCGGCGAAAGAGTCTTGAGCACATCGCCAGTCTCTTCCTTGACGTTGGAATCGATCACCGTGTCGACGGGCGAATCGACCCACTTGTCCTCGATCAGGTCGCCAAGCGCGGATTCTCCGTCTCGGCCCACCGGCGTCTCGAGCGAGACCGGGTCGCGCGAGATGCTCTTCAGCTTCTGGACCTTCTCGGCACCAATCTCCATCCGCTCCCCGATCTCGTCGTTGTTCGGCGCCCGCCCGAGCTCTTTCTCGAGCTCGCGCGAAGCCCTCAGGAACTTGTTCATCGACTCGTTCATGTGGACCGGGATACGGATGGTGCGCGATTGGTCGGCGATCGCGCGCGTAATTGCCTGACGGATCCACCAAGTCGCGTAGGTGGAAAACTTGTAGCCGCGCCTGTATTCGAACTTCTCGGCAGCCCGCATCAATCCGATATTGCCTTCTTGGATCAAGTCGAGCAGGTGGAGGCCGCGGTTGACATACTTCTTTGCGACGGAAACCACGAGGCGCAAGTTCGCCTCGACCAACGCGCTCTTGGCTTGCTCGGCTTCCCGTTCGCCCGCCCGGATCATCTTGGCGCAAGCCCGCGCCTCAGCTGGAGCCATGCCAGTCTCTTCCTGGGCTTGGCGCAGATCCTTTTTCAGCGCCCTGATCTTCATGTTGTCAGAGGAGGACTTCACCTGAATCGCCTTGAAGCGGGCGATGCGCCCTTCCAGTACGCGCAAGCGCTTGTGGGACTCCAGCAGATTCGCGCAGTAGGTGTCCCAGACATGCTGTTTGAGACGGATCTTCTGCATCGCCTGGGAAACGCGGATGACATGGCGCCTGCGGAGCCACTCCAGCTTCTTGTATTCCCGGCGGATCTTCTGATTCGGCTTCGGGACAGCCCGCTGGCGCTCCTCCACCTTCTTTAACTGGTTGTAGGCCCGCAATACGAGCGAGAACTGGTGCCTGACCTGCTTTTCCTTCAGGACCATCGCTTCCGGCCCCTCGTCGGAGTGCGGGATGTCAACGAACGTCGACACGCGGATCTCGCCCCGCTTCATGCGCTCGTACACATCGAGCAGGTTGCGGATCGTAGCCTCGTTCCGCGAAATCGCCTTCCACATGCGGAACTTGCCGCGCTCCATGCGCCGGGCGAGATCCACTTCGCCCTCCCGGGTGAGCAACGGAACAGCTCCCATTTCGCGCAGGTACACGCGAACCGGATCGTCTGTGTAAACGGCCTCTTCCTGTTCAGGGCCGTGTGGTGTGGTTGAGGCGTCGCTGTCGTCGCTGATCGGTTCCTGTTCCAAGAACCTGGAAGCGGAGTCTTCCAGGTTGTCGGAAATCGTCGGCTTGACAGCTCCGATCGAGTCTTCGTAACCGCTTATCACTGGTGCACCTCCCAATCAAGGCTCCTCGCATGAACTTTCTCCGTCACCGCGATTCGGGCGGGGCGGAGCAGTGGCGATGGGCGCTTGATCAATCCGTTCAGTTCTTCACGCTGAAGACCGGAACTCTCGGATGCGGATGGGATGTGATTGCCATGCCCCGCTTGCAAAGGGCCTGTGGGTCCGCTTCGAAATCCGGCTCCCGCCGGGAGCCGGAAAATCCGTCCCCGACGTGTGAGCTTGCTTCGATTTCAGTATCGGGCATGAATTGCGTAAACGCAATACCGCAGCGAAAAAAATTCCCTGCAGCCCGGCCGGCCGCCTCTTTGCGACGGGCCGTCACTGGGCGCTTCGAAGCATCCGGACTCGTCCCGGGACAGACGGGAGCCGCCCTGTCGGGACATGGTTTCCCCCCGGCAGTTGCCTAGTCCGGAAGGCCGTCAGCCCCTTCCATCTGCGCCTTCGAGCGCCTCTCTAGCTCCTCCGGCGAGACGTCTTCAACATGTGTCGAGATTGACCACCTGTGGCCAAACGGATCTTTCAGGGTTCCGGAGCGATCGCCGTAGAACTGGTCCTGAACGGAGCGCTCCTCGACAGCGCCAGCTTCTAGCGCCCGTGCGAACACATCATCGACGTTCTCGATATAGAGGACCAAGGTCACCGGGGATCCCCCGACCGTAGTTGGCGAGAGCGCACCCAATTCGGGGAATTCACTTGCGAGCATGACCTGCGAGTCCCCAAGCTGGATTTCAGCGTGACCGATCTTGCCGTCGGGCCCTTCGACGCGCATTAGCTCGACGGCACCAAAGACGCTCTTGTAAAACGTCAGGGCTGCCTCGCCGTCGTCGACGATCAGGTAAGGAGTGAGGGAACTGTATCCGTCTGGAATGAAATTGACTGGCAAACGATTGCCTCCGGGAGATGCAGTGACAGGCCGGCCGATGGCCGCGCTGCAATGGCATGGGACCTCTCCCTCCGCATTTCTTCCGGACGAGCGGCTGAGCAGCGAAGAGAGGGCGCTCGGAGATCCCGAGCACTTGGCTAACAGCATACCCGCAAGCGGGGGTCGCGAGGGTTTGGCACTCGCCTGGCGTAGACTCGAAAGATGCTCAAGGTCTGGTCCGAGCGGCAGATCCTGCCCGACTGCTTGCCCCTCTTGGAAGGCATTGCCGAGCCGATCGGCCCCGGCTCGGCAACCCCCGACGATTTTCTCTCGGCTTGGCCGGAAGCCGATTGCGTGCTTGCCGGAGGCATGCAATACGACGCGGCGACCATGGATTTGGCCCCGGGCCTGCTCGTCATCTCGCGAATGGGAATCGGCTTCGAGAACATCGACATCCAGGCCGCCACGGCACGCGGGATCGCTGTGACATACACGCCAGACGGGCCCACTGTCGCGACTGCCGAGCACGCGGTGGCTCTGATGTTCGCCGTTGCCAAGGACTTGAAAAAGGCGTCGGCCGGGCTGGTCAACGACCGGCGGCCCGACTACTACGGGCGGCATTCAGCCTTCGAGATCCACGAGTCCCGAGTGGGCCTGGTCGGCTTGGGACGCATCGGCTCGCACGTGTCGCGCATTCTGCAAGCCGCCGGCGCCCGGGTGACGGCATTCGATCCGTACGTCGACAAGAGCAAGGCCGCAGAACTCGGGGTCGCACTCGCCGGCTCGCTCGAAGCATTGCTGGCGGAATCCGACATCGTGTCCCTGCACCTGCCCCTGAATCCGGCGACGCGCTATTTAATCGGCCCCACCACGCTCCCGCTGATGAAGCCGCAAGCGATCCTGGTCAATGTCTCCCGAGGTGGATTGGTCGACGAAGCGGCGCTGCTCGACGCTCTGGACAGCGGGCAGGTCCGCGGCGCCGGCCTGGACGTGACCGACCCTGAACCGGCTGAGGCCGAGAACCCGCTGCTCCACCGGAACGACGTGATCGTCACGCCGCATGTCGGATCGGCAACCTACACCGGCAAACGAAGGATTCTCTCGCACGCAATCGACAACCTGAGACTGACCCTGAGCATGCAACGACCGGAATACTTGCTCAACCCCGACGCTTGGGAGTGTGCCAAAGAACGGATCGGCAGCAGGACCTGACGCTGCGGAACAACGCGAACCGACAGGCCGGATCGCCCGCCCTCCGGTGTCTGGTACAGTGAACTCATTCTGTGCTCGGCGCTCCGGCCAGCGGTGCAAGTCCGGATCCGCTGCGCACTGCGGTTGGAGACTCGGAAAACCTGCGTATCTGCGTTCTCGGTAGCGGCTCGAGAGGTAACGCGACCTTCGTTGCCACCGATGCGGCTCGCGTCCTCTTCGATGCGGGTTTCAGCTGCCGCCAGATCGCGCGTCGCCTCGAATCGATCGGCGAGGACGTTCGTGCGCTGGACGCTGTTGTCGTATCGCACGAGCATTCGGATCACGTCCGTGGACTCGAGGTCCTGGCACGCCAGACCGGTGTCAGGATCTTCGTCACGCCGCTGACTGCCTCTGCGCTCTCGTGGACCAAGTCGGCACCGGACTTGGCGACGTTCGAGGCTGGCCGCAGTTTCGTGATCGGAGACCTGGAGATCGAAACGTTCACGGTTTCGCACGATGCCATCGACCCGGTCGGCTTCTGCGTGTGCAATAACGGCTGCAAGATCTCGATCGCGACTGACCTGGGATATATCACTGATTCGGTTCGCTATCACTTGGCAAGTTCGCGGGTGCTGGTGATCGAATCCAACCACGACTTGGAAATGCTCAAGTCCGGGCCATATCCTTGGGAGCTCAAGCAACGGGTGATGAGCCGCGACGGCCACCTGTCGAATACGGCCGTAGCCGAGTACCTTGCTAGTGATTGGGACCGCCAAGCCCGGGCGATCGTGCTCGCGCACCTCAGCGAGAACAATAACCATCCCGCCATTGCGGAAATGGACGCCCGCAAGGCGATTGACTCGGTCGGGGCTGGCGCGACAGCGATCTACGTGGCGCAACAGCAGGAACCGCTGCCGGTAATTGAGCTGTAGGGCCCCGGCGGGCTCTTGGATCGAGGCAGAGAGCATCAGCCGGCAGCATGGAACGGCCCTTCCGTCGCCTCGTCCGCCGGCACAGTCGGAATCTCCGGGCGCGGCAGGTCAAGCGCGCCAGTGACAAAGGAGTGCATCGCAAACGCCTGCAGGGCGAACAAAGGAAGGGCCAGGTAGGCGACGGCCGGCAACTCAAAGGGGCTCAGCTCTGATCCGATGCGATAGATGCTATGCCATTTGGCATCTGCGAGGTGGTTCAGGCTATCCGCAACCAGTCCGCAAAACACGCCAGCCAGGGCGACTGCGAGAGTTCGGGCGCGGTTTCCGGAACGCCAGTCCCCCCAGACACTGGGGCGGCCGGCAACGAGATTCAGCGGATCGAGCAGCAGCAGGAAACCAACGCTGGCGAGCGGGAAGAGGTGCTCGCCGAAATCGAGCCTCGGCACGAGCAGAGGCATCGCCAGGCATGCAGATCCCAAGACCACAGCTGGAATCGCATGGCCAAGCTGGGGCGCAACCGGCTTGGCCTCATGGCGGGCAGTCGCGCCAGTCAGCGTCATGAAGAAGTCGGCCATTTCGAAGAGCGCGGGCCAGATGCACGCGGAGAACCAGCCCAGCAGCGGGTATCGGATCAGCCCGCCAGGCAGGCCCGAGCGATACCACCCTGCCAAGCGGAGGTTGAACCACTCGAACGGCAGCCAAAGCAGAATCGACAGCATGACGAGCCAGACAAAAGCAGCCGGACTGGAGCGGATCAAGGAACGGCCGCGAATCGAATGGACAGCCGAGTCAACTGCCAGGATGAGTCCGGTCCAGGCAAGCGCTACAAGAAACACGGGCTCTGGGGCCGGTGCAACGAGCAGAGCGCCGCAACTGCAAGACACAAACAGACCCAGCCAGCCTGGAACTCCGAACGGGCGCCGACGCGGAACTCTGACGAACGCCACGACGAGCACCGCAAAAGACAGCGCCGTTGCCATGAACCCGAGAGCAGCCACCTTGGGATACTCTAGCGACAGTAGCCGGTCGGCGATCCGATGACGCAGTTCCAGCAGGTCACGAACTGGCGCGACCGCGACGCGCTCCTGGCAGTGCCAGCGGCTTCGGGTATCTTTCGCATCGAATTCGCCTCCGGACCGCCCTACATCGGCAGGACAGCCGATCTCCGTCGGCGCATGCGCCGCCTATTGGGGCTGCCCGAAGAGAGGTCAGCCCGGCTGTCTTTGCGCGAGATTGCCACAGACGTGCATTGCTGCCGCACCGGATCGCGTTTCGAGTCAGACCTGCTGCTATACCGAACCGCGAGCGTCTTCCGGCCTGGCGACTGTCGCGACTACCTGAAGTTGCGGCCACCGTCATTCGTCAAGGTGCTGCTGCGAAATCGCTTCCCGCGAACCTGCTTGACCCAGCGACTGACGCGAAGCCGCGCGTTGTTCTTCGGGCCCTTCCCCACGAGACACGCCGCCGAGCAGTTCCATGGGGCTTTCCTGGATCTGTTTCGGGTCCGCCGCTGCACCGAGAACCTGGATCCGTCCCCGAGCCACCCGGGTTGTATCTGGGGCGAGATGGATCTTTGCCTGCGCCCTTGCCAACAAGCGTGCGACGACGACCGATACTCGGGGGAAGTCGATAGGCTGGCCCGCTTCCTGCGGACGGACGGAAGCTCGCTGCTGGAAGAGACGGAGTTGGCCCGTGACCGCGCCAGCGCCGCGATGGAATTCGAAACGGCAGCCCAGCAGCACCGGATTCTGGCCAAGGCCAAGCACGCACTGCGTCTGCGGGGCGGCCTTTCTCGCGAACTCGGAGAGCTGAACGGAATGGTACTGCAGGCTTCAGTAGAACAATCCTGCATCGAACTCACGCCGCTTTACAAGGGGTCCCTGCAAGGCAATGTCCGCTTGGCATGGGGAGCGCCCGATCCATCCGTCAAGGCATTCGCGGCAGGCCTGCGCGGCATTCTGGCGGGAGCGACGTGGTCAGAGGCCAAGTTGGGCGAACGCGAGGATCACCTCGCGCTCCTCCAGAGATGGCATGGAAGCAGCTTTCGCCGCGGGGCGTTCGTGCCGTTTCCGGACGTCGCCTCGCCTCCGATCCGCAAGCTCGCGAACGCCGCAATGCGAGTGGCCACGGGCGCGGACCGGGTTCCGGAGGACACGCGGGAGCCCCTGACACGACTTCCGGGGCAGACCGATAGCGGTTGAACCAACACGACTCGGTTCGAGACGGCTCTCGAAGGCCAGCCTTGTACAATGCGAGCCAATGCGAAAGCTCCGTTGGACTACTGCCGCCCTAGTGCCCAGCGTCGTCCTAGCCGTCTGGATTTCACTGGTCACGGCCCAGGACCAGCCCCAGGGAGACTATCTGGCCCCCGCGCTGCGCGCCGAAGTCACCGCGCTGAAGCAGGAAGCGGTCGGACAGCCCACAACCGCGGCAAACCTCAAGGGCCGTCTGGACACACTCTGGGCATGGATCAACGCCTACTCGCTGACGGGCCGTCCCGTCCCCGTCAACGCAACCCTGCAAATCGCATCCGCATATCGCAGTCTGGAAGACTTGCGACTGTCTGGCGCGCCGCCGACACGCGGCGTGCTGCGGAGCGTGGACGGGTTGATCCATGAGTTCAGGATCAAGGATGAGAGCCCCAACGCCCTAGGCCGAGTCGATTTGGAAGTCGACGGGCCTGTCCACGCAGATTCCTGGGCAACGATCAAGCAGACCTACACGGTCGGAGAGGCTGCTCTCGGCCCCGGCGCCCGCATCATGGCGGCGAAACAGCTGCAGATGGACGGCGGCTATCCCCAGAACCAGAATCCCGAGGGCCCGAATTATGTCTCGGCCACGACTTCGAACCCTCGCGTGAAGATAGGCGCGACGACGACCCCTTGGTCCGGCATGCACGGGGGCTTCCGCGGCGCCCGCGAGATGCCGTCGTTTCAAGTCGAGCAAGGCACTCTTGCAACGGGAGACTCGGTCACTCTCGTTTACGGCGACCGCCAAGGAGGTTCCGAAGGGTGGAAGCAGCAGACGTTCGCAACTGACGAGGCTATGCTGCCGATTTACGTCGACCCCGAAGGATCCGGAAACTTCCTGACCCCCCGCTGGCCGTCCTACGAGGTCGTCGGTAATTCCGTAGCGGGCGTCACTGCTGTCGGTCCCTCGATCGTCAAGCCGGGCGAGGAATTTGCCTTGGCAATCCGATGGGAGGACAGTTCCGGGAATCGGGCCACCGGACCGATTCCGGACGCGACAGTCACGTTGAATGGCGAGGCCTTCCGCTCGGTCGAAGGCGGCAGCGATCCGATGCGGCGAATCGAGTCGGTCCGTATCGGCGAAGAAGGGATCTATCGTTTCCGCGTGGCAAGTGCAGACGGGAAGATCGAGTCTCTCAGTAATCCAGTCTGGGTCCGCGAGAATCCTCCGTACCGCCTGTACTGGGGGGAGACCCATACGCATACCGGTATGGCCGAGGGCCAAGGCTCGATCGGCCGTTCCTACCGCTTCGCCCGCGAAGACGCGAGCCTTGACTTCCTGGGGCTCTCCGAACACGACATATGGCTCGATGACTACGAATGGCAAACAATGCGCCGGGCGGTACAGAGCAATACCGTTCCACACAAGTTCGTCGCATTCCTGGGGTACGAGTGGACCTCCAGAAGGGAGTGGGGCGGTCACCACAACGTCTTCTTCCGGTCGCCGGACTCGATCCGGGTCGGCGCTCAGCTGGCTCCCACGCTCACCGGGCTCTACGAAGGCTTGCGAGAAAAGTACGGCACGAAGGACGTATTGATCATCCCTCACGCGCACCAGGCAGGCGACTGGCGTACCAACGACCCCGAGATGGAAACGATGATCGAAATCATGTCGATGCACGGTACTTTCGAGTGGTTCGGCAACTACTACCTGCAGCAGGGACACCGGGTCGGGTTCCTCGCAGCCTCGGACGACCATCGGTCCAGGCCAGGCTATAGCTGGACATCGAGCCGCCAGCCGACCTCCTCCCTGAGCCAGTTCGGCGGCTTGGCAGCGGTCCAGGCACGGGACAAGACCGCCGACTCCATATTCGATTCCTTGAAGCAACGCCATGCCTACGCCGTGACGGACGCACAGCGCATCATCTTGGAAACGGACATCAACGGCACCGGCATGGGCACCCGCTTGGACTACACCGACAAGCGGCTGTTGCGCGCGATGGTGATTGGCACCGCACCGATCCGCCGGCTCGCTGTGGTGAAGAATGGCGAAACCGTGTACACCCAGCGCCCGCTCCAATCGGCACTCGAGGGGAATGCCAGGATCGTCGTCGGCTTTGAATCCTCGTCCGAACCGTTCTTCCGCGACAACCCCCGCGGGTACCGGCAGTGGCAGGGCGTCATCACCGTCGAGGGGGCGCAGCTGGCTGGCATGCGGACGCTGCACTTTGACAACAAGCACAAGGAATGGGCACGGATTGAGGGCGACAGCAGAAACGCAGTCCGGTTTAGCGCCGGAACACGTGGCCAGGCCGACACCCTGCTGCTCGAATTGGAAGGCGCGTCGCCTTCAACGAAACTAACCTTCGCCCTGGATGCAACGCGCGAATGGGGCAAGTCGCCGGTCCCGGTTCGCCGTCCGCGGAACTTGCTCGCCAAGACCTTCGAAATCGCACTGCGCGAATTGTCGGACGGATTCGCGAAGCATGATGTGTCCAATGGAATGGACCGGGACGCCGTCACAGTGGAGTTGATTGGCGGAGAGATGCCGATGAAGGCCGAACTCGAGTTCTCCGATACGGGGACAAGGCAACCCGGAGACTACTACTACGTTCGCGTGGACCAATTGGACGGGGCCCGGTCCTACTCGTCGCCAGTCTGGGTGGGAGGTGAGCCCCGCCGTTGATTTCGAGCGCACGGGCGGGGCGGGCTCGCCCTAAGCGCTGTAACCTTGCGATAGCTATGCCTCCTCCTGCACCATGCCTTGCGGTCGTGGGCCCGACAGCTTCTGGCAAGAGCGACTTGGCGCTGGCGCTCGCCACGCAATTCGGCGGGGAGATCGTCAACTTCGACTCTGTGCAGGTGTACCGCCGTTTCGACATCGGAACTGCGAAGACTCCCCCCGGCCAAAGGAACGGCATCCGCCACCACTTGATCGATCACGTCGAGCCCAGTTGCGAATACTCGGCCGGGGACTACGCTCGCGACGCCAGGGCACTCCTCGAGGAAATGCAGGTCCACGCGGTGATGCCCGTCCTGGTGGGTGGAACAGGGCTCTACTTGGAGGCCCTGCTCAAGGGACTGTTTCAAGGCCCTCAAAGGGATCCGGAACTCCGAGAACGCTTGAAACGGGCCGCCGAGAGCCACTCCGAAGGCTACTTGTGGCGGTTGCTGCGGAGGCTCGATCCGATTGCGGCGGAGGCAATCCACCGCAACGATTCTCCGAAGCTGATACGGGCAATCGAGGTGTCTCTGGCTGGGTCCCGCCCGATGACGGAGCAATGGCGCGATCCGGGCAAGCCTCTCAAGGGATTCCGGGTCTTCCTACTCGGTCTCGATCCTTGTCGCGAAGCTCTATACTCCCGCATCGAGAACCGAACGCACCGGATGTTCGCCGAAGGCTTGGTCGAGGAGGTCGAAGGCCTGCTGCGTCTAGGAGTCCCGAGAACCGCTAGGCCGTTCGGTGCGCTCGGATACGCGCAGTGTCTTCGCTATCTGGAGGGAACGTGCAGTCTGGACGAGGCGATCCAGTCGACAGCACTCCAAACGAGGCGCTACGCCAAGCGGCAGATGACGTGGTTCCGGCGGCGCACGCCCGGTGTCGCCTGGTGGCAGGGCTTCGGCGATTCCGATGACATCGCCAATTCGGCTGCTGATTCGATAAGGGCCTGGCTAGGCGGAGGCCGGGAGGTTTTTCGATTCACTGCGACTGATACGGACAATCCGCCGAATCCGGACTAACAACGCGGTATGCCAGCCAGGAATGCCCAGCGCATCGGGCGCGGACTAGCGAGACTCATCTACGAAACCATGCACCGCTCATCATTCTTCGTGGAGGTGATGTGCACAGCTGGCAAGGGCATCCCCAATTGTTCGGCTCAGGGCGTTCATCAGTCCCTGCGCTCCGACCGGGCCCGAGGGGCTCGGGTGGCGGGAGGACAGCAAACGCAGTGGAGTTCACAGACCGTTCCGCAGCGCTCATCGGCGAATCTCGATAGCAACCGCTCCCGTCACGAGAGCCAGCGGACAGGGTTGACGGGCAGTGGCGCCATCCTGTTGCGGCGATCCGTTGGCTGTAACGGGCCTTGGACGCCCGATGCGCCTGTTTGTTCCTCCGCGACTCATGCGTTGTTGGCTGCCGATGCAGTGACTTCTTCCCATGCCCAGGATGCGGGCGGCACGGCAGATGGCGGGTTGGCAGACCCGATATCAGCCACGCCTTGCTGGTGGCCGAGGCCATTGCGTCCCGGGGATCAACTCGATTTCCGGGTGGCCGGCTACTCTTGCTCGGCGCGAGACTAGGACCATGGCTCGCCGGGCAATCATTCTTGGGTGCGGCTACACCGGTCGGCGCACGGCAGCACTGCTGATCTCGCGGGGCTGGAAGGTGACTGCGACAACCCGCGATCCAGGCGCTCTTTGCGGCTTGCGCGATCTCGGAGCCAACGTCGTTGTCTTTGACGCTTCCGGCGAGTCGGCTCCACCTCTTTCGGTCCAGGGAGCGAACCTGCTCCTCTCGATCCCGACAATTCGGACCGAGGACGGACTCGAGGAGCCGACGCCGCGATTGGTCGCGACATTTGACGGAATGCCAGACCACGTGACCTATCTCTCGACCACCGGGGTATACGGCGCCGCTCGCGCCGTTGACGCGACGACATTTCCAGCTCCGGAGACAGAACGGCAGCAGCTGAGAGTGCTGGCCGAACAGGCTGTCGCCGCGCTACCGTGCCCTTCGCTAGTGCTGCGACCGGCAGCAATTTACGGTCCGAGAAGAGGCGTGCATGCGGCGATGCGGGCCGGTCGATTCCAGCTGTCCCGGAACGCAGACCGATACGTGTCACGGATCCATGTCGAGGACTTGGCACAAGTCGCCGCCACCGCCATGGAGGGTCGCTTGGTGGGCACCTATCCGGTTGGGGACGCGTTGCCCGCAAGATCCGAGGAAGTCGCGCGCTTTTGCGCGGACCTGTTAGGACTGGAGGTGCCGGGAGCAGTTGCAGACGCGGAATTGACCGAAACGCGGCGAGCGGACCGCCGGGTCGACGGCAGCGCCATTCTCCGGGCGCTCGGGTTGGCCCTGCGCTACCCGACCTACCGCGAAGGCATCCCTGCCTGCCTCGCAGCAGAGCGGAATTCCTGAGATCCCCACCGACTCGGAGGCTTGGGTTCCTCCTGGCGCAGAGCCCTGGCGGCCGCGGGAACTCTTTGGCTCGCATGAAGGCGATGAGTCAGTCCGGGCCCGGGGGGTGACTGGTCCTAGAGCTCGCCTCCAACCCCTTCCTCAAGCGCGTGAACCATCGACTGTTGGTCGGACGGGAGCCTGGCTTGCGCCGTTACGGACTCGCGGGATCGCACCCTAGAACTGACCGGCCTGGGTGCCCGCCCGACGCGGGCTCCCGTCAGGCCAGTCCACCCAGTTCGCCGCCGGGGACAGGAAACGTGCGTGATGCCAGCAGCCGCTGGACGTGCTTCGCCAGCATGTCGCACTCGATGTTGACCGAGTCTCCGACACGGGTCGTCGCTAGTGTAGTTACTTCGTAGGTGTGCGGAATGATGGCGATCCCGATAGTCGCTTCGTCGACCGACGCTACGGTCAGGCTAATCCCGTCAACAGCGATGCTGCCCTTGTACACCAGAAGGGGCACGAGGTCCGCGGGCACCCGGACTGACAGCCACCAATTCCCGTCGCCGACGGGCTTCAGAGATACCGCCTCCCCAGTGCCGTCAACATGGCCGAGGACGAAGTGCCCGCTCAACCGCCCGGTCGGCAGCAACGGCCGCTCCAGGTTGACGATCGATCCGGACCGGAGCCGCCCTAAGTTCGTCTTGGCGAGGGTCTCGGGAGAGAGGTCCGCGGCGAAGGTCCGGCTGCTGCGGCCCACCGCGGTCAAACAGCAGCCGTTCACCGCGATGCTGCCTCCGTGCTCGAGATCTGTCAAGACCTCGCTCGCCGCAATCACCAAACGGGCGCCTGCCGAAGAGCGGGCCAGTTCCTCGACTTCACCCCTCTCCTCAATGATTCCGGTAAACATCTCGGCCGCCTCAACAAGGTTCGACGAATGTCATTCAGGCGGATCCTTGACCACGTCGGCCTCGACCGCGAACTCGTCCTCGGCGATTGGTGTCGTTCGCAACTTCCGCAGTTTCAAGGCTCCTGCTCGCGAGCGCCTGCCGATCCCGCCCACCATCGGCAGGGAGTCGAATCCGCCCAGAATCTTCGGTGCGAAGTAAAGCAAGACCTTGTCGACCACGCCGGCCTCAAGAATTGCCCAGTTCAGCTTCGATCCCCCTTCGACCATCAGCGAAATGATCCCCTGGGTGCCTAGCCAGTCAAGCAACCCGCCCAAATCAACCCGGCCGGACGGGGAATCGAAGCATTGCACGGGGATGCGGCGCTGCTCGAAGATCTCCCGGCGCCTGGCGGACGCCGCGGAAGTCGATGCAACCACCAAGTCGTTGTCAAAGGACTCGACCATGCGCGAATCGACGGGCAGGCGGAGTAGCGAATCCGCGACGATGCGCAGCAATGGCCGGCGTCTGGTCAGTCCCGACCGGTCCGTGAGCAGGCAGTTGTCAGCTTGCACGGTGCCAATGCCAGTCATGATGGCGTCGTGACGATGACGCACGCCTTGCACGTGTGCCCGCGCGGTTTCGCTGGTTATCCAGCCAGTGTTATCGTCCGGAGCGGCAATCTTGCCGTCCAGTGTCAACGCGGTCTTGAGCGTGACGTACGGCCGGCGCGTTCGCGCGAAGTGGAAGAACGGCTCGTTGAGCTTGCGCGCCTGTTCTGCCAGATCCCCGTCCGCCTCATCGACCACCAAGCCTGCCTCTCGCAAGCGCTCGAAACCTGCCCCATTGATCGCCGGATTCAAATCTCGCAATGCAGATACGACTCGAGACACCCCGGCATCGAGGATTGCGTCCACGCACGGTGGCGTCCTGGCTTCGACACTGCAAGGCTCCAGCGAGACAAACAGGGTGCCTCCGCGGGCGCGGGCGCCAGCTTGCTCCAGCGCCAGCACTTCCGCATGCTTGCGGCCTTCGTAGGTGTAGCTGCCTTCACCGACCTTGGATCCACCGGCTTCGACCACGACAGCACCGACGCAAGGGTTGGGACTCGCCAGGCCGATCCCGCGACGCGCAAGATCGATCGCTTCCAGAAGCCGCCCGCGGTCACCCGATGTCATTGCACTTCCCGTGTTTCGAAGAGCGACCGGACGAAGCTCTCGGCGTCAAACGAGACCAGGTCGTCAATGCGCTCCCCGACGCCCACCCAGCGGATCGGAACTCCGAGCTCGCGCGCTATAGCCACGACAATTCCACCCTTGGCCGTCCCGTCGAGCTTGGCCAAGACCAGTCCCGTCACACCGGCCGTGGCTGTGAACTGGCGGGCCTGCTCCAGGCCGTTCTGACCCGTCACGGCATCCATGACCAAGAGAACTTGGTGCGGAGCTCCTGGAATCAAGCGACTGGCGGTCCTTCGGATCTTCTCCAGTTCCGCCATCAAGCCCGCTTTGTTGTGGAGCCTGCCGGCGGTGTCCACGATGACGGTGTCGAAATTCCGAGCCTTCGCCGCTTCCAGGGCGTCATACAGCACGGCGCTGGGATCGGAGCCCGGTTTCTGCCGAATGACCGGGCATCCGGCACGCTCGCCCCAGATCTCCAGCTGCTCGGCCGCAGCTGCGCGGAAGGTGTCGCCGGCGCAGAGCAGCACGCTGCGGCCATCCGATCTCAGCCGCTGCGCCAGCTTGCCGATTGTCGTCGTCTTGCCAACACCGTTCACGCCGACCGCCAGAATCACCTCCGGGACACGGATGGGAGCCTCCTGAGGCGAACCGCTCTCCGCTTGGCGCAGGATCTCCAGCATGCGACCGGCAATCAATCTCTGGATCGCTTTCGCCTCTTGCAGTTCGTCGCGGGCAAGTCGCGAACGAACGTCGTCGATGATCTCGTTCGCTGTCTGAACGCCCAAATCAGCCCCTATGAGCGTCATCTCGAGTTCTTCGAGCAATTCCGGCGAGATTTCCGCCCGCCCCTTGAGAACGTCCCCGAGCTGGCCGGTCAGAGCGGCCCGCGTCTTGGAGACCGCTTTCTTGAATCGACCGAACAGACCGGACTGTTTCGGCGGAGCCTCGAAAAGAGTCTGCATTGGCGGAATCGCGGGCAAATCCCGATGCCCTGATAATATCAGGCACCCTTTTCAAGCCGCCCCGCATCGGGGGGTGCATGACATCATTTTGATCCCGGCCTGATTTTGCGGGACTGACCTTGGAACTCCTTGTGCTTCCATCGCCGAGGGGCGGCCATATCTTGATAAGTGATATTATCAAGATATGGCCGCCCCCGCTCCCCTCTCTGCAACCATCCTTGCCCTGCAGCAAAGACGCGCCAGTATCCTGGCCAGATCAGCGCCATCGGCGAACTGCGCCCCGGCACTGTGAGCGAAATCTACACCAAGTGCGGCCGCCCCGCCTGCCATTGCTAGCAGCAGGGCGATCGCGGTCACGGCCCTTACTTCCGCCTCGTTTGCAACTCGGCCGGCAAGCAGACCACCCGCTCCTTTTCCGCCCGGCATGCCGAGGTGCTGCGCGCCGAAGTCGCCGAATGCCAGCGCCTGCGCCGCCTGACTGGCGAACTGATCGAGGTTAGCGAGCAACTCTCCGATGCCCGGCTCCAAAGCGTCGGCCCGGCCTCCGCCCAGCGGCCGTTAAAAAAAAAGCCTGCGCGCAGGAGTTCGTCCCCGCCATCGAAGCCGAGATCGCCCGCCTCGTAGCTCCCGGGGCCGCCGACTCCATCGATTTCGAGGCCCTCGAGACCCGTCTGCGCCAACGGGCGCTGCAACTGGCCGCACGGGCGGTCGAACGGCGCTTCAGCGACGACCTCGGCGATCAATGCGGCCCGCACCAGCCCTGCCCCTGCGGGCAGACCGCACACTACGCCGGCCGCCGTGCCAAGACCTTCGAAACCGTCCTGGGCGCGCTGACCCGGCAGCGGGCTTACTACCACTGCCCGGACTGCCACCACGGCTATTTCCCTCGCGACCGGGCCTTGGGCGTGACCCGCATGACCGGTGCGGGCGCCGCGCTGGTCAGCTTCGCCCAGGCCAGCGGACTGCTCGCTGACCTCGCCGGCGTACGGGTGGGCACCAAGCACGTGCAGCGCACTGCCGCGGCCCTGGGCCGCGAGATTGCCGCCCGCGAGCGGCTCGGTCCGGACGCGCCGGCACTGCCTCCCGCCCCGACGGCGTATCTCGGCGTCGACGGCACCGGCGTCCCGGTCCGGGCCAGCGAGACGGCCGGGCGCCCCGGCAAGCAGCCCGACGGCTCCGCCCGCACCCGCGAGGTCAAGCTGGCCGTCGTCTGGACGGCCGAGTCGCGCGACGACGCGGACCGTCCCGTGCGCGACCCGGGCTCGGTCAGCTACACCGCTGCCATCGAAAGCGCCGCCAGCCGCGACACCGATCCGGACCCGTGCGAGTTCGCCCGGCGCATGCGTCGCGAGGCCGAGCGACGGGGCTTCACGCTCGCCCGCCGCCGCGTCATCCTGGGGGACGGAGCCAGCTGGATCTGGCGCATCGCCTCAGAGGACTACCCCGGCGCGATCCAGATTGTCGATCTCTGGCACACGAAGGAGAAGCTGTGGGAGGTTGCCAAGGCGCTCTGCGCCCACAACAAGGCGCTGGTCGAGCCTTGGGCCGCCGCCCGCTGCGACGACCTCGAGCAGGGCCGCATCGACGGCCTGCTCGCCGCCTTGCGCGCCCACGCCGGCACCTGCGAGGAAGCTAACAAGTGCGCCAACTACATCGAGAAGAACCGCAGCCGCATGCGCTACCCGAAGTACCGCGCCCAGGGCCGGCGCGTGGGCTCCGGAGTGGTGGAGTCCGGCTGCCGCACGGTGGTCGGACGCCTCAAGCGCTCGGGAATGTACTGGACTGTCAGCGGTGCCAACGCCATCCTCGCCCTGCGCTGCTGCGTTCTCAGCGGCAACTACGAGGACTTCTGGGCTGAACGGGCCGAAAACCCATGTGTCCAAGCCGAAATCCAAACATAGTGTCGTGCACCCCGCATCGGGGCGGGGCGGCATGCGCAACGGCCTACTCGCCCTGCGCGATCCAGATGGGGCTAGACCAGGCTAGTTCGCCGTCTTGCTGCTCGACCCGAACGTAGTACCAGTGCTCGCCGGGAGGCGCTTCGATGTCCAAGTAGTCGAATTCGACCTCCGCCTTGCCGGGTTCGACCTTGTACACGTACTGGCCGTCCCGAATGAGATGGACGGAAGCGATCTCGGCCGTTCCACGCGCTCGCACTAGGATTCTCTGCGGTTCGCTGGCGGATGTCTCCTCTCCCATGAACGCGTCCCCCATGCGAAAGTCCAGGACGATGTTGTCGGTGGCGCCGTAGGTCCGGCGCTTCCGGATCGAGTCGTGAATGGCTTCGCGGCTTGTGTCCGGCGTGTAGACCATGGCGTAGGAGATGTGCGTCGAGAAGTGGTCGGAACTCGCGATCACGCCGATCTTGTAGCCCTTGCCCCACGCGTTCCAGAGCATGCCGGGCGCTTGGAAGCCCCCCGCCGCATCACCTTCCTCACCGTCGCGGATTCCGCGGGGAGCGTTCTTGTGCTCGTAGTTCTGCCGCGCCCCCTGGTAGATCTCGGCCACGGTGTCGACCTCTGGATCGTTGTCGCGCCAATCAGTCCCCATTGAGTCGGTTCCTGAGGTGTGGGGGATCGCCAAGCCGTTCGTCTTGCGCGCCACTTCGTACAGTAGTTTCGTTTCGTTTCGCACTCCGCTTCCAAAACCCATCGAACTGAACGTGAGGAGTTCGCCGTCCGGGCTGTCGGGTAGCAAGAACCGGGGATGCGCCGGAATGAAGAACGGCACGATCGGGTAGTCGCGGTGCGTGTAGATCAGGTTGCGGTGGCCGAACGGGTTTCCCGGATTGCGTTCGTAACCGTACAGCGTCGAGAAGCGATCGGGAAAGTGGTACATGTCGGCGAGCTTCTGTGTCATCGCGTTCCAGAAATCCGTTCCTCCGGCCTGATGGTCCGTGGAAGCTCCGAAGTCCATCTCGGCAGCATCGATCATGTACCGGTAGAACTCGGGCAACGAGCCGTCGTCCATGCCTCCCACGTCCTGGGAAAGCTCGGTGTGCCGGTGCAGGTCGCCCCGGACAATTCGCAACTCGGTGCCGTCATGCGCGACTCGATAGCCGCGAATGAACCGAACATCTTCGAACTCGGTTGGGTGGGAGTCCGGACGCACCTCGCCCGGAGCGGGTCGGTACGGAGCCAAGCGGGGCGCCTCCGAGGGGCCGGGAAGCGGCAGCGACCCCGCCACCACTCGATTCAGGCGCGGACGGCTCGCGAACCCCCATTGACGGCTCTCGTTCGGCCAGAAGGCCCAAAGGCGCCCATCCGCCATGGCGACACCCATTCGCGTGCTCTTGCGCGACCAGCTCAAGGGCAGGGTCACGGCCTCCGTCCAGGCCGTCCCGTTGAGGCGCGTCAAGAAGTACTCCCAATGGGAAGTCGGCCGGTACGAATGCCGGCTGTACCGACGCTTGAACGACATCCATAGGTTGCCGTCTGGATCAAAGAACAGCTGCGGCCTGCTCTCGCCGGTCGACCCGGGCGCCAGGGGATCGTCGAACGTGACCGCGGCGGGCGCCTTCCACTGCCCACCGTCAAGGCACACCACTTCGATGCGCCGCGCCGACCCAAGGGGGGTGCCGGGCTGGCGGTCTCCCAGCCCGCGACCCAGGTCCTTGCCCCAGTTGACGCCCGATGTCTCCCAGGCTATCCAGGGGCGGCCCTGGGAATCGACCGCGACGCTGGAATGGGCTTCGAAACGCGTCGATGAGGCAACGGCCATTTCTGGGCCGAGTCCAGCTTCCAGATCGAACGAACGCGCGTGGACATCGTAACTGCCCCCAGATCCCTGGCGATAGCGGTCCCATGAAATCCAGGCCCCGCCGGTCGGTGTCGCGGCCACGGCGGGCGACCAATCATTGGCAGCGGAATTTGTGACAGCGACCGTTTCGGACCAACGGCCATTCCTGAGGTATTTCAAGCGAATCTGCGAATTGCGACCGGCCATGGACTGCCAGGCAACGTAGATCGTGCCGTCGACCGACCGCGCCACGTGCGGCTCAATGTCAGGGAGCGGATTGTCGGTTAGACGGTGCTGGGAGCCCCATTCGTCGTCTTCCCAAGCCATGGCGTAAATGTCCCAGTTGCCGGGTCCGTCCGAAGCCGGACGCTGCGAGTAGACCAGCCAAGGCTTGTCCGTGCTGTCGATCGCGATCTGGGGGCGCCAGAGATCTTCGGCGGCACGCCCGACGGGGATAAGTCGTGACCAGCGCCCCTCGTGGTAGCGGCGGAAGTTCAGCTCCTCGCGGCGGTCGTGATAGCTATACCAGGTCGTGAACAGGTTGCCCGCCGAATCGGCCGCGATCGCGGGAGAATCATGCTGGCGCAGTTCGGTCCCCGATAGATCGGTTGCCGGAGGCGTGCGTTGAATCGCGACCCGGCCGTTAAGGGCCGTGGTCCACGGTCCGACATCCAGGGTCATGGGCCTGAACGAGAAGTCTCCCTGCGCGGTGGCCACGGACACGGTTGTCGCGGCGCTGCCACTGCCGCGAACCCACAAGCCCTTGGAGAACGCTGCTTCGCGATGGGCGGGTGTCGGTCGGGGCACCACCGTCGAGCGCAGGAGGATCCTGACTTGCTGCGTCCGCAGTCGCCAGCCGCCTTGTGGCAGAATCCGATCAGGCGGCTCCTGCCGGTGCGGGTCAATGCCGAGAATCTCCCCGCCCCGAATGGTCAGGTTGCCGTCCCAGGACTCTCCCGCCGGGTCGCCGACACCGAATAGCACCAATACCTGCCACATGTCGGCCTCCCGCGTGCCACCGGGATGCCAAGTGAAACTGTCCATGAACTCCGCCCCGGCCGCAGCCCGGGCACCGGTGGGCGCCGGTTCCGGCTGCTGAGCAATGACGGATGTCGAAATGAGCGCTGCCGAGAGCAGGAAAAGCACTCCCCTCACGACACCAACGGATCCAATAGATCGGACAGCCACAGCCGATACCCTCCTTAGTGGTGACGGAAACACCGACCCATCCGGAGTCTGTGCCAGCAGGCTCGCAGCTCCGGCTGGGACGGCGGAACGGCCCGATTGTACCCCGCGCGGCCCTCGTTCGTCGGTCTCAAGAACGCTCGTACCGAGGTCCAGCGGAACGCCCAGGACCAAGGGCCTCGAGGATCGAACCGGCCGGCACCGATGCACGGTAGCGGCAGGATGTTCGAATCAAGCGGTTCCGTGTGACGCCCGGCGCTGCAGCACCAGGGAACCAATCCGTCCAGCGGAATTCGCGACAAGCCTGCCCAATCCAGAATCGCTCTTCCGACTCGATCAATCTCCGTGGGCGAGCCTCCGCCGTGCCATGCTCCGCGAGGTACGCCGCCGCGCAATCAACGAACGCCCGGATCTCGCCCCGCGTGTTGAGCTCTCTGGCGGCAATGCTGTGATCTGAGCATGCGCGCCTGTAGTCCGCGGAGACCGATGTCGTCCCGAGGAGCAGGAGAGTCGCGATCACGAAGAAGCCACCATGCAACCGCATGCACGGAATCCAACCTGGACTCCGGGCTCTGTCAACGCCTACTCCAACTCCAACAGCCTGTTGACCTCGCCGAAAGCGGAAACCCCGCGGGGTTCAGCACATGTTCCTGCCACACCAGTGATGGGCGCCCGGAGTCAACCACCTAGGCTCGTCCCGGGCTATCGTGATTCCTGTCGCTCGACTGGGGCCACCGTGCCCATCCTCCGTGCCGCCCTGGCAGTTGGCGGCGTCCTAAAGGCCGGTCTCGACCCATTGCCGCCGGGCAGCGGACGTTTCCACTGCGGCAAGGACACGCTGGACGGCCAACCCGTCCTCGAAAGTCGGCCTTGCTGGCTCATGGGAATCAAGGCCTGCGAGAAAATCCGCCAGCGAACTGATGAACGTGTGCTCGTAGCCAATCGGGTGACCCGGCTTCCAATAGTGCGGGGCTCCCGGCGGTCCGGGACTGGGCGCCAAGAGAGTCCGCCGGCCCCTCAGGTCGGGGTCTCCGCCAGCGTCGGCGAACACCAGCCGGTTCATGTCTTCGAAGTGGAACTCCACCATGCCGCGCGAGCCGTGGACGGCGAAGCTGTTGTCGTTCTGATACCCGGTCGCAAACCGGGTCGCCTCGAACGATCCAAGCGCCCCGTTCTCGAAACGGGCCTGGACTAGCACGGCGTCGTCGATGTCAACCGGATAGGTGCTGCCGGGATGGTCAGGGTCCGGCCTTTTCTCCAGAAAGGTCTCGAACGTGGCAGACAGCTCGCGGATCGGCCCCAGCAGCATCATCGCCATGTCGAGAAGGTGGGAGTTGAGGTCGCCGTTCACGCCGGAGCCCGCGGTCCGCTTGGACATCTTCCAATTCCGAGGCCGGCTCGGGTCTGGCCCCCATTGCTGCAAGTACTGGGCCCGGTATTGGTAGATCCGGCCCAGCCGCCCTTCTTCGATGAAACGGCGGGCCAGCTCCACCGCCGGCACGCGGCGGTAGTTGAACCACACAAAGTTCGGCACCGAGGCCACCGCCTCGGTCATCTCGCGGGCTTCGGCCAGGGTGTTCGCCAGGGGCTTCTCGCAGAGCACCATCTTGTCCGCCTCGGCGGCTGCGATGGCCATTTCCGAGTGCAAGTAGTTGGGCGTGCAAATATCGACTAGATCGACGTCCTTTCTTTCGATCACGCGCCGCCAGTCGCTCTCGGCTTCCTCCCATTCCCAGGCCTTGGCAAGCGCCTCGAGGCCGCCCCGGTCGCGGCCGCAGACCACCTTTCGCCGCACCTTCCGCACTTCCGGAAAGAAGTGCCCGACTTGCGCATAGGCATTGCTGTGGGCCTTGCCCATGAATCCGTAGCCGATCAAGGCGACATTCAGCGCGGACATGGCCAGCAGCGTAGCACCGCCGAACGCAGGTGCTCCGGATCAGGCCAGCACCGCAGCTAGTCTGGCGGCTGCACCCGCCCAGTTGCCGGCTGCGTCGGGCCGCGGCTCGTAGCGCTGCAAGGGAAAGGAGCGGCGGATAATTTCGCGCCCTTGCGCTAGGTTCCCGATCGCCCCCGAGGCGATGCCTTGCATCAGCGCGTTTCCCAGCGCCGTCGCCTCGACGGGGCCGGCAACCACCGGAATGCCGCAGGCGTCGGCAGCGAACTGGCAGAGCAACGCATTCCGAGAGCCTCCACCGACCACATGCAGCGCCGAAGGGTTGCGCCCGGTGATCTCTGCGAGGTCCGCCAGCACCAGCCTGTACTTCAGTGCCAGGCTCTCGAAGATCGCCCTCGCGAACTGCCCCGTGGTTTCGGGCTCGGGCTGGCCGCTCGCGCGGCATGCCCCGGCGATCCTTCCAGACATGTCGCCCGGAGACTCGAATTCCGGCGCATCTACGTCGATCAGGGACCGGAATGCCGGGCCCTCCGCAGCCTGGGCGAGCAGTTGATCGTACTCGGTGCCAATACCCCGCCGCGTCCACTCGCGACGGCATTCTTCGAGCAGCCAGAGACCGCAGATGTTCTTCAGCAGCCGCGTCGTCTGGCAGACGCCCCCTTCGTTGGTGAAATTCTTGGCGAGGACCTCCGGCATCACGTGCGGCCGGTCCGCCTCGACCCCCAGAAGCGACCATGTCCCGGAACTGAGGTAGGCCCAATCGGCGCCCTCGGCAGGCACTGCCGCCACTGCCGATGCCGTGTCGTGCGTTCCGGGGACCACGACCCGCATCGGCGACAGCCCGCACTCGGTCGCCACGGCGGGCCGCAAGCCTCCGAGGACCGTGCCAGGCTCCACGACGTCGCCGAAAACGTGGGTCGGTATGTCGAGGGCTTCTAGGATCGGATACGCCCACTCCCGGCGGCGCAGGTCATAGCACTGCGATGTGCTCGTGTCCGTGAATTCGCATGCCCGCTCGCCGGTGAACCAGTAGTGGAACAAGTCCGGCATCATCAGGAAGGAGTCGGCCGCTTCGAGCGTCGGAGTGCCGCGCATCGAGAACAACTGGAACAGCGAGTTGAATTCCATGAACTGGAGACCCGTGCTTTCGAAGACCGCTTCACGCGAAACAATTTCGCAAGCCTCGGCCATTTTTCCGGCCTTACGCCCGTCCCTGTAATGGCGGGGATTCCCGACCAGTTCGCCGTCGCGGTCAAGCAGCGCGAAATCGACGCCCCACGTGTCGATCCCAAGAGAGACTGGGTTGGCCGAGGCGCCTGCCCGCAAGCCCCTCAGCATGTCTCGGTGAAGGCCCAAGACATCCCAGTGCAGGCCATCGGGCAGGGCGACCGCCGGGTTCTCGAACCGATTCAACTCCTCGACGGAAAGCCGCTCCCCATCGAAACGCGCCAGCATGACGCGGCCGCTGCCCGCGCCCAGATCGATCGCTAGATAATGTTCGGCCGCCACCGGAAAGCTCTCGATAGCCGCTGATTGTCTCGCAACGCGGGTTGCGCGGGCAACCAGACTACCCTGAAGGCATGGACTCCGGTCTATGGATGGCCTCGCTGCACGGCGGCCATTGCGGCGAGTTCTGCGAGCACGCCCAGGGTACCTTGCGGGAGGTGCTCGAGGCCGCAGTCGAGGCCGGGTTTCGCAGCTACGGCCTCACCGAGCACGCTCCGCGATACGAGCAACGCCACATCTACGCATCCGAGCGCTCCAAGGGCTATACGCTCGAACGGCTCCTGCGCGAGTTCGAGGGATATGCGGAGCAGTCGCGTCGAATGCAACGCCTCTTTAAGGGTCGGCTCGCGGTCCTGCGCGGATTCGAAACGGAGGTGGTTCCCTCCGACCGCTACGCAGAACTGATGCAAGGCCTCCGGTCCCGACATGCTTTCGACTACATGGTTGGGTCGGTGCACCACGTCAAGGGCATCTCCATCGATGAGTCCCCGAGCCACTACAGCGCTGCGGTCAACGCTTGCGGCGGTCTCGAGCCCTTCGCCGTGCGTTACTACGGAACGCTCCGGCGCATGATCGAGGATCTCCGGCCGGAGGTGGTCGGCCACTTCGACCTGCTCAAGCTCCACGCGCCGGGAACAGCCGACCTAGCCACGCCGCGAATCCGGCTCGCCGCAGAAGCGGCGCTCGCAGCCGCACGCGACCGGGGCTGCATTCTCGACCTCAACACAGCCGGCTGGCGCAAGGGCCTGGGAGAACCCTACCCGAGTCCCTGGATCGTACGCAGCGCAGCCGCTGCCGGCATCCCGTTCTGCTTCGGGGACGACAGCCACAAGCCCAGCCAGGTCGGTTACGGAATCGAGCGGGCCAGGCAGTACCTGCTCTCCAATGGCGTGTTAACAGTCACTGTCCTGGAGCCGCATGGCACGACGCTCAAGCGGCGAGAGGTCCCGCTGCCGCGCTAGCGCTGGCGCGCATAGTACAATCGAGAATAGTCGGATCTGGTCTGGTCGGGATTACTGTCGGCTTGGTCGTCACAAAGCGCCGACGGCAGGGTGCGTCCCGCGGATGCAGGCGTCGACCGGATTCTACCTATGCTGAAGCTGTTCCGTAACCAAGGGAAAGCCCTGCGTTGGATCATGGGCTTCATCCTCTTTCTCGTGGCCGCCTCTATGGTCATCACGTTGGTGCCGAATGTGTTCGGGCCAGCCGACCCGTCAAGTGAGATCCTCGCGGACGTCGACGGCCAGCCAGTCACAACCAACGATGTGGAGGCGGAGCTACGTCAACTCCGCGCGAGCAACGTGCCTCCAGAGGTGCTGTCGATGAATGCAGGCAGCATCATCGAGAGCCTGATTGCCGAACGCGTGCTGTTCGCCGAGGCGAGCGCCCTGGGGCTCATTCCCACAGAAGAGGAGCTAGCGCTCTGGCTGCGCGAACGCCTCCCGGATGCGCTGTTTCCGGACGGCAAGTTCGCAGGCGCCAGGGCCTACGAGGGCTTCGTACGCCAGCAGTTCAGGCAGACGGTCGCCGAGTTCGAGCGCCGACTTCTCTACGACCTCGCGATCGAACAGCGATTGAGGCGCCTGGTGACCGACGGCATCGACGTCAGCGACCAAGAGCTCAAGCAGCGGTTTCACGAGACCAATGACAGCGTCCGGATCGAGTGGGTGTCAGTGGATTCGGACAGAATGCGCAGCCAGGTGTCTCCCTCCCCGGAGCAGTTGCGCGAGTACTTCGAGTCCAACAAGCTGCGATACCGGCAAGCGGAGCGACGGCCGCTGAGGCTGCTGACCGTCAATCCCGACACGGCAGCTCAGCAGCACGAGATTACGGATCCCGAGATCGAGCTCTATTACGCCCAGAACCAATACCGGTTCGAACAGCCGGAGAGGATCCAGTTGCGGCACATCCTGTTCATGCCTGAGGACGAATCCGAGGAGCAGTCCGACGCGGCCCTCAGCGAGGCCGAAGGCATCCTGCAGCAATTGCTCGACGGCGCCGACTTCGCCGAGATGGCAAAGGAGCACTCCGATGATCCTGGAAACGCCGACAGAGGCGGGGAACTGGGCTGGGTGACCCGCGGAATGATGGATCCGGCCTTCGAAGAGGCGGGCTTCGCGCTGCAGATCGGCGAGATCACGCCCGCTCCGGTCAAGTCCCAGTTCGGCTATCACCTGATTCGGCTCGACGAGCGGCAGACCGGCAGCGTGAAGCCGCTGAGCGAAGTCCGTGAAGTCATCCGTGGAGACTTGCAGGCGGAGCGCTCCCAGAGCGACAGGTACGCTCTCGTGGAACGCGCGCTCGAGGCAGCCCAGCAGTCCGGCGGGGACCTGCAGAGCGCGGCCGGGCAAGCCGGCCTGCCATTCCACGAGTTCCCGGCCTTCAGCCCCTCCGAACTCCCCGAGGCGCTGCCGAAATCGGTAGCCTTGATCCAAGCGATCTTCGACGAGCCTGTGGGCGAGGTCTTCACGGCCTCTCAAGAGGAGACGGTGTACATCGGCTTCGTGTCCGAGGCCGTTCCGGCTCGCGACTCCGCGTATGAAGAGGTCGACGCGACCGTGAGGCAGGACTACGTCGTGACCCAGGCCGCAAACCTCGCGCGGGAACGGGCCGAGACACTCGCGGAGAATGTCCGCGAGGCATCCGGGGATCTCAAGGCAGCCGCCGGCCGCATCGGCCTGGCCACGGTCACGACCGACTTTTTGCGGCGTGACGGCGATCTCGGCGATCTCGGACCGGTGAGCGCTCTGGGTGAGGAGGCGTTCACCAAGACAGACGGCGAAGTCCAGGGCCCGGTTGCCATCGGGAGCCGCTGGGTCGTCTTCCGGACCATCGAGCTGCGCCCGGCCGACGAGGCTGCTCTCGCTACCGAGGGCGACTCGCTTCGCCAGTCCCTGCTCTCGGAGAAGCGAAACCGCATGTTCCAGTACTACCGCGAGCAGAAAGTCCGCGAGTACACGGGTAACGGCCTCGTACTGCGCTACGGGGATCGCATCCAGTCCTATCTCGGACTGTTCCAGCGCGCCTCGTAAATCCCGGACCGCCCGAAGACATCGAACCATGCGGATCCCGAAGCTCGTACCGATCCATCAGGAATTCCCGGACCGGTCCCTGCCCGACGTCGTGGCAGCCGTGCGCCAGCAGATGGATGACGCGCCGTGGGCTGCGCGCGTTAGCCGGGGAAGTCGCATCGCGGTCGGTGTCGGAAGCCGCGGAATCCGCAACATGGACACGATCGCCCGGGCTGTGATCGACTTCTGGAAATCACGCGGAGCGGAGCCCTTCATCGTCCCTGTCATGGGCAGCCACGGCGCAGCCACGGCGCAGGGCCAAGCGGATGTGCTCGCGCACTACGGCATCGACCAAGCCTCCATGGGAGCACCCGTCGAAAGTTCGCTGGAGGTCGTCCAGGTCGGCACGACGCCCGAAGGAATCGCCGTTTCAATGGACCGCCGGGCCTTCGAGAGCGACGGCGTCATGCTGTGCGGCCGGGTGAAATGGCACACGGACTTCGAAGGCTCCCTCGAGAGCGGCATCCACAAGATGATGGCAATCGGTCTCGGGAAATGGGAGGGAGCCAAGCGCTACCACAGCTGGGCGCTCCGGATTGGCATGGAGCGCGTCATCCGCAGCGTCGGCGCCACGATGCTGCAAACCGGAAAGATGCTCGGGGGCCTGGCGATCCTCGAAGACGCCCATCACAATACCGCGGCGGTCCGCGCTCTCGGCGCGGACGGCATGGTGCAGCAGGAGGAAGAGCTGCTCCGCCTCGTCAAGTCCTGGAAACCGAACATCCCGGTGAACGAAGTCGATCTCCTGGTCCTGGACGAGATCGGAAAGGACATCAGCGGTGCGGGCATGGACACCAAGGTGGTGAACCGCAGCGGCGATCGCGGACCCAATGTCTGGAACGGCGTGCCGACGGTGCATCGGATCTTCATCCGGGACCTCTCCGGAAACACCTACGGCAACGCGATCGGAATGGGCATGGCGGACGTTGTCCACGACCGCCTCGTCGATCAAGTCGACTTCCGGGCAACTTGGGTCAACGCACTCACAGCCTCCGCGACATCCCCTGGATTCACGCCGCTGCACTACCCGACCGATCTGGAGTGCCTCGAGCGCGTGCTGCCGACTTGCGGAAAGCTCGATACGGGCGAATGCACGCTGGTGTGGATCCGCAACACGCTTGAGCTCGGGCACCTCTTGGTCAGCGAGAACCTTCTCCCGGAACTCGACGCCAACCCCTCAATTCGCGTGCTGGGTCCATCCGCCGAGATCCCGTTCGATTCTTCGGGCAACATCATCAGCGCTTTCGGGTCGGCCCCGTGACGGACGGCTTTCGCGTTGTCCGCAAGCCCGGGCGTGCTCGGCGGCGCCGGATCTAGCCAGCCCCGGAATGGATCTCGTTCAAGTTGCAACACTGGCGCTGGTCCAAGCGCTCACCGAGTTCCTGCCTATCAGCAGCTCCGCCCATCTGGTGTTGATCCGCTGGCTGCTGGGCTGGGAGGATCCAGGACTGTTCTTCGACGTAGCTCTGCACTTCGGGACGCTGCTGGCCCTGGCCGCATATTTCGCGCGCACCTGGACGCGCATCTTGGGCTCGGCAGTCGGTCTGAGGATGCGGGAGCCTGGTCCCGACCACCCGGATCGAGAGCTGGACCAGAACCCCCGCCTGCTGTGGTTCCTGGTCGCAGCGACAATTCCAGCCGCGTGCGCGGGTCTGGCCTTCCAGGACGCCATTGAGAGCCACCTACGCAGCCCCACCGTGATCGCGACGATGCTGATCGGCGTGGGTTGCGTAATCTGGTGGGCAGATCGAAATGCCCGCCAGGACAAGGGCCTTGGAGCTCTTTCGCTGGGCAGTTGCCTGCTAATCGGCTGTGCCCAGGCCCTCGCCTTGATCCCCGGCACTTCCAGAGCCGGCATCACCATTGCAGCTGCACTGCTGCTCGGGCTCGAGCGCCAGGCGGCAGCCCGGTTCTCGTTCCTCCTGGCAATGCCGATCGTGGCGGGCGCGACTCTAAAGACCGGCTTGGACACGCTCGGGGGGCCTGCGGGAAATCCAGGGGAGCTCTTTCCACTAGCCGTGGGGATTGTTGTCAGCGCCGTTGCGGGGTACGGCGTGATCGCCATCTTCCTGCGCTATCTCCAGCACGCCACGATGGCACCCTTCGTGTACTACCGCTGGGCGTTTGGGATACTTGTTCTATTGCTTGTCAGCACAGGCGGACAACTGGCTTCGCTGGCTGAATTCGTGCAAGGCGAATGAAGGTCACACTCCTCCTTGGCAACCCGCGGCTGAACGAGATCGCGGGCATTCTGCTGCTGCTGCTCGCTGTGGGGCTGCTCCTCAGCTTGGCCTCGTACTCACCGGACGACCAGTCCCTGAACGTGGCTTCGAACGTCGGGCAAGCGGAGAATTGGATGGGATTCCCCGGGGCATTCGCCTCGGACTTGATCTTGCAGTGGTTCGGGCTGGCAGGATTCGCGCTGCCCGTTTGGCTGGCGGCGATCGGCTGGGGCAGCGTCCGGCACCACACCGGGGTTCCCGTCGGCCAATCGACTGCCGGAGGCATTCTGCTGATGCTGGTGATCTGCTGTGCCCTGCAATTGATGGCCACGGATGCCCGAGGCCTCCTCCCGGCGCCCTGGGATTCGACGCTGTGGGCGGGCGGGACCGTGGGAAGAGTGCTGCTCGACAAGCTGATTTCCATCCTCAATTTCGGCGGAACGATCCTGGTGATGCTGGCTTGCACTGCAGTCAGCGTATATCTGATGACCCCATGGCAGCTCGGCAACCTCTTCCGCAGGCAGGAGAAGCCTGACCCTGGAGAAGGGGTTCCCGCGACCGAGGGCGCCGCGGGGTTCGAGCCAGATTCGATGCGGGACACAGGCGCGTTCGACCCGGGACCGCCCATCGTCTCGGTGAGGGCCTCGACCCCGCCGGCGGCGGCCCCCAAGGATCCTGACCAGGCAGAACCGGAGGAGACAGCCCCTTGGGGCGATTCGGTCTCGGAACCCCCTATCGTGCCCTACGAGGACGAATCGGAGGGATCCGTTCTGGGCGGGCCAGCCGACGATAACGCGGACCGGCTGGCGCCCGCGGGAGCCAACGCCTTTCGCAAGCGCGCGCGGAAGCAACACTACGAGCTGCCAAGAACATCGCTGCTCAATTCCCCGTTCGGAAGGGAAGCTTACGACGAAGCCCAGTTGCAGCAACGGTCGCGTCAGATTGTTGAGAAGCTCGAGGAGTTCGGCGTCCTCGGCACGATCAACCAGATCAACCCCGGGCCAGTCGTAACGACATTCGAGTTCAAGCCCGACCGGGGCGTGAAGGTCAGCAGGATCACCAATCTCTCCGAAGACCTCTGCCTGGCGCTTGAGTGCGAGTCGATCCTGGTAGAACGCATCCCGGGCAAGGCGACCGTCGGCATCGAAGTGCCGAACTTGAACCGGGAGGTCATCTCCCTGCGGGAAGTGGTCGACTCGGCAATCTTCCGCCAGTCGAAGTCCTTCCTCACCTTCGCCCTGGGCAAGGACATCAACGGCAAGATCCATTGCGCGGACCTTTCGGGGATGCCGCACTTGCTGGTCGCAGGACAGACTGGATCCGGCAAGAGCGTGATGGTGAACTGCGTGATCATGTCGATCCTGCTGCGGGCCACGCCGGAAGATGTCCGTTTCATCCTAGTGGACCCGAAGACCGTGGAACTCGCCTTCTATCGGGAGCTCCCGCACCTTCTCACGCCCGTCATCACGGACATGAAGAAGGCCACCAACGCGCTGAAGAACGCTACCCGCGAGATGGACCGGCGCCTGCAATTGCTAGCGCTCCACGGAGTGCGCAACATCAGCCAGTTCAACGAAAAAGTGGAGCAGCTGAAGAACTCGCGAACTGCGGACGACAAGATTGGCGATCTGGAGAAGCTGCCGTACATTGTCGTGATTGTCGATGAACTCGCCGACTTGATGATGCTCGCAGGCCGCCAAGTAGAGGAATCCATCCAGCGCCTGGCGCAAATGGCCCGGGCGGTGGGCATTCACCTGCTACTGGCGACGCAACGACCTAGCGTCGACGTGATCACGGGCCTGATCAAGGCCAATATCCCGGCCCGCCTGTCATTCCTGCTCGCGACGCGAGTGGATTCCCGGACGATCCTTGACTCGATGGGCGCAGAGTCCCTGCTCGGCAAGGGCGACATGCTCTTCCTGCCGCCGGGCGCCCCCCGAATGAGGCGCCTGCACGGCCCGCTCGTCTCGGAGGACGAGATCGAGGCGATCATGTCGCACTGGAAGGAGCAGGCGAGCCCGGACTACGAGAACGACTACCTGGAGTCCCCGGAAGGCGACCAGGAAGACTCCGACGGCCAGGACGAAGGGGCCTTCGACGACCCGATCTACACGGATGCGGTGCGGCTTGTGCTGGAGATGGGCAAGGCGTCGACCTCGACGTTGCAGAGAAGGCTGAGGCTCGGATACGGCAGGGCGGCGCGGATCTTGGACGCGATGGAAAAGGACGGCATCATTGGACCCCCTGATGGCAGCCGGCCCCGCGAGGTGCTCAAACGGCCGGACTGGCTCGACGAGGTCGCTAGCGAGTAGCGCCCGGCGACGGCGTGGCTGCGGCTCGCACGCTGAAGATCGCATGGGCGGCGGTCTCAGCCATGTGCGTCGCGAACGCCCCCCGGTAACGGAACCGCCACCAATCGCCGGCCCGCAATTCCAGCACCAGCTCCGAGACGGCGTGGCGGTCGACTTCCTTCTCTCTCACCGGAGGCTGCTTCGCTTCGGAAACATACACGGGCCGGTAGGGAACGCCATCAACCCGGATCGAGTCAATCGCGTCGACACGCACAGCTGCTTCGACGTCCCCTTCGCTTGCCCGAGGCACCACCATCAAGTGCACGTCTCGCAACAGCAGGTAAGCGGCCAGCCCTGGGCCGAGCCCGCCCGCCCTGCGCCACTCGCCACCGTTGAGGAGATACTCAGCACCATGCATCCGCTGAATCCGCCGCTCCCTGTCGGGATCGCGGATCCGCCCCAGCAATACTCCCGCAACAGCCGGAACTGCGGCGAGGACCTTCCACCAACCTGCAGCAGCCAAAGCCGCCAAGGCCGCAACTGCCAGTAGCGCCAAGCGCGCAACCTGCCAGCTGCGTCTCCGGCGCATCAGGCGGACGCGAGCAAGCAAGGACAGCGCGGCAAGCACAGGGAAGTGGAGTCTCCTCGACCGTTCCGCCGCTCCAAGGGAACCGCCGGTGCCTGCAGCCCGACTTGCACCAAGCGTGGGGTCAGCGCGCCGGATCGTCGGTGACCCCCGCCCTTCGATCATTGCCCGAGGTGCTTCTGGAATAAGTTCGCGATCGCAGTGCAGTGCCGCACCACATCGTCGATTCGCTCAGCCTCGACCATGACCCGCACTAGGGGCTCGGTCCCGGAATACCGGATGATGACCCGTCCGCGGTCAGCCAGTTCGAGCTCCCGTTCGGCAATCGCGTGTTGGATTTCGGGCAGTTGATCCAAAGGGATCCTTTCCCGGACGCGCAGGCTGATCAGCTTCTGCGGGAACACGCGCAAGCGCTTGCGCACTTCGCTGCACGGCACACGCTCCTCGGATAGGATGCGCAAGACCACCAGGAGCGTCAGCAGGCCGTCTCCCGTAGTCGAGAAATCGCTAAAGATCGTATGGCCCGATTGCTCGCCGCCGAGCGTGGATCCGGAGCATAGCATCTCGTGCATGACATGCTTGTCGCCCACCGAAGTCCGCTTCAAGTGAATGCCCTCTTTCTGCAGGGCCATTTCGAGGCCCAGGTTGGACATCACCGTCGCTACAACCAGATTGTCATGCAGCATGCCCTGCGCCTTCAGCGCCGTGGCGGCGGCGAGGAGCACGTTGTCACCATCGAGAGGCTCGCCCCGCTCATCGACGAACAAGCATCGATCGGCATCCCCGTCGAGCGCCGCTCCGAAGTCAGCTCCGCTGGACACGACTTCCTCGGCCAGCCGGTCCAGATGGAGCGCGCCGCAATCCTGATTGATGTTCCGCCCGTTCGGGTCACACGCGATGAAATTGACGTCGGAACCGAGCGCTTCGAACAGGATGGGAGCGATCCCGGCCGCCGCGCCGTTGGCGCAATCGACGACAAAACGCAGGTTTCTCGCGGCAGGCGGCAATTCGGCCAACCGCACCAAGTGCCGCACATAGTCCAGGGCAATATCCGCGGATTCTTCGAGCTCTTCCGTCGCGGGCGAGACGCCGTTCGCAAGCGCCTCTTCGATGCGCCTCTCGACCCGGACCTCGGTTTCCTCGTCCAGCTTGTAACCGAAGGGGCCGAAAACCTTGATGCCATTGTCCTCGAACGGGTTGTGCGAAGCGGACACGACAACGCCCATGGAGTAGTCCCCCTGCTGGGTCGCATGGGCGATCGCCGGTGTCGGCACCACTCCGCCGAACTCGCGCTCCGCCCCGCCTTCACGCAATCCGGCGGCCAGCAACTGGACGATCGCTTCGCTCGACTCCCGGGTGTCCATCCCGATGAGCACTTTCGGGCGGCGGGTTCTGGAGATGTGGCCGGCGAGAGCCAGTCCGATACCGTGCAGTGTCCTCTCGTCCAGAGGATAGCTGCCGTAGCGGCCGCGGATTCCATCGGTGCCGAATAGCTTTAGGGCCATGGAACGATAGCTTCGGCAGCCTGGGCAAAGCGCTAGCCGCCCCTCAATTGTATCGTTCCTTGGCCGCACCTGGCCGGGCCCCGGGAACAACGGCAGCGGCGGCTGCGGGACTCGGCAGCATGTCCGCTACACTCGGAGGTCGAGATACGGATGGACCGACAGGACAAGCGCCGGCTGCTGCGAGGACTGCGCGCAAACTATCCGTTCGTTCTCAAGAATCTCAAGGCCTACGCCGGGAATCTCTTTCGCAGGCAGGTGCTCGGCTCGAGCGTGGTCGTTCCGTATTCCGCGATCTTCTATGCAACCCACAAGTGCAATCTGGACTGCACCTATTGCACGCAGAAGAACCCGGAAGTCTTCAGCGAGGAGCTTGGCACGTCCGCTACCATCGAGCTCTTCCGCAACATCCGCAAAGACGTCGACACAATGCTGATCACGGGCGGCGAATGCACCGTCCGCCCCGACATCGAGGAACTGGTCATCGCCTCCCGCACGGAGGTCGGCTTCCGCTCGGTGCTGATGGTGACCAACGGCGTGCTGCTGGACCAGCGCCGGGCAATGCTCCCGTACCTGAACGGTCTCGTTTGCAGCCTGGACGCCATCAGCCACGACCCCTCCGAAGCCCTGTCCAAATCCGCCGCGGTCCCGCGGGTGATCGACAACCTGATGATGGCGCGCGAAATCCTGCCGCCCCAAGCGATCACAGTCTCGTGCGTGCTCGAGCAGTGGAACCTGGCCGAGGCCGAGCGCATACTGGATTTCTGCGGAGAGCACGGCTTCGTGTTCTCCGTGCAGTCCGCTCAGACCAACGGGAAGTTCCCAAACTTTGCCTATCTCCAGGATCCGCGCTACCGGGATTTCGTCGAGCGCCTGATCGCGACCCGCAGACAGAACACCGTGCGAATTAACGGCACGCCGAAACTCCTGCGCACGCTGCTGCTGTTCGAGGAATTCAAGTGCTATCCGACGATGTTCCCGAGAATCTACCCGAACGGGGACATCTTCTACCCGTGCGAGGTGCTCCGCAAGATCGCGGGCAACGTGCTGGAAGACGGCTCGATCGCGGCAGCGTTCGAGCGGGGCCGCAAGCTCTACGGGGAAGTGCCCGAGTGCAAGAACAACTGCTTCCTGTTTGGGAATGTACTGTCCTCGTACTACGTCGAGGATTTCTGGGGACTAGCGGGCGACACCGTCCGCCCCGGCGCATAGCGGACGCCGGGCGGAGTCAGGCCGCGAACCCGTGCATCTTCCGGTAAAGCGGGTTGTCGTAGCGCTGGGTTGACTTGAAGTGCTCGTGACGGCCGTCCCCCGCCTCCGGCTCGGCCAAGGCCATGATCTCCTCGCGCTCCTCCAATCCTAGCGGTCGGAACCCTCGGGCGATCTTCACGTCCGCCATCAACTGGTCCATCGTGAGATAGCCGCGCACGATGGACGAGACCGGCAGGCTCAGCGCCCAGCGCACGCACATCTCGGCAGTCACCTTGGTCGTGGTCGGGATCTCGGCCTCGCGAGGGCCGCCTCCCAGGCACTTCATGCCGATCACCCCGACATCCTTGGCGAGGCACAGCGGCACGACCTCTTTCTCGAACGAGCGGTAGAAGTGGTCCATGGGGTTGATCGGCATTTGGGACGACGCCCACTCGTAGCCCTTGTTCAGCATCTTGACGTGAATGCTCGGATGCTTGTGGCCGGTGAAGCCGATGTGGCGCACCTTGCCGGCCTTCTGCGCTTCCAGCGCGAGCTTGAGACCGCCCCGCTCGAAGATCCACTCAGGGTCGTTGTCGTAGTTGGTCTCGTGGAATTGCCACAGGTCAATGTAGTCCGTCTGCAACCTGCGCAAACTGTCATCGAGGCACTTGCGGGCAAACGCCTCGTCACGGCCCGAATTCTTGGTCATCAGGAAAATCTTGTCCCGGCGCCCCTTGAGTGCCTTGCCCATGAACTCCTCTGCGTAGCCATCGTGGTAAGCCCAAGCGTTGTCCCAGAAAAAGACTCCGTTGTCGACGGCGGCGTGCGCGAGCTTGGTCGCCTGGGCCTCGCTATCGTCCAGCGCCACCCTGCCGAGGTGCGCGCCCCCGACGCAAAGGATGGAGACTTGCTCGCCGGTGCGCCCGAGACGGCGGGTGGGAACGCCCCTGCCCTCGTCGTCCTGCTGCACCAGCTGCGCGGCTAGCGCGCCAAGTCCGGGAGCTCTCGCGACATGTGGCGGCCTGCTGGTGCTTGCCATCGGCACTAGTATAAGCCGGGCCGCGGCAGCCTGGCGAATCGCCCGGAAAGCTACGGGGCAGGTCGGGAAAGCGCCGCGAAGAACCCCGCCGGGTCAAGGCTCACGAACTTCCATCGCCTGCCTCGCTTGCGGACTTTGAGCGTGACCGTCTCCCTTCGGCTTTCCAAGGGACCCGGGTCGAGCTTCGGAGCCAGCTCCAGCAGCCAGTCCACCCGCACCGTCCACTCTTCCGGGCCACCCTCGACCGGACCGGTGGCAACGGACGAAGCTATGCGGCGGTGTTCTGCCAGAGCGGCCACCTGCGCTCGAAGGGAGGCGAAATCGGCCACGGAGCGAGCATCGAAAGCGGCTAGGAAGAGGGGCGCGTTGCCCGCTTGCAAAGCCCGGCTTGCGTCCCGGACCATCAGCGCGATCCGTGTCGCAGCTTCCTCGTCCTGCGCCAAGCCCGGCAGCGGCACGGCAAGCAGTGCCGCAAGCGCAACGGCCAACCGCCGCGGCCCGGTACAGGGCAGCGGCCGGCAGAACCGCTTCAAGAGTCTGTCACGCGTCGCGGAACGGACTGCGACCGAACGCATAATCGATCGCCTCCTGAGGCACCTCGTACTCGGAATGGGAGGCGTTTCCCAAAAAGCCAATGTCCTTGATGCCCTCGGGGCTGGTGTAGTAGGCATCCACGATCATCCGCCGGGCCCAGGCAAAGAAATTCAGTCCTCGCCTGGCGTCGGATGGCGACTTTACACCGAAAACCTCGAAGCGGCGGTACTCGGTGGTGTCCCATTTGGTGTCGTCAGCCGTGTCGTGTCGCTCGGCGTCGACCAGCGCATCGAGCAGCGCCGTCTGGTCTTGTTCGGAGGCCTCGACGAAACGCTGTCCGTGGCGCTCTTCGGAAGCGTTGTCGAGCCAGAGAATCCCTCCGCTGAAGATCCCGGCAAGCTCCGGATTCTGGCTCGAGAGCAAGTCGATGAACTCGGGGGCACCGGTGTCGCGGCCGCTCGGCCCGCCCTCGTCGGCGGGGACAATCAGCTCGGAAAGACGCTCCAGCGTACGAAACTCGCGCTCGTTGAAGTACTTGACCTTGTATTCGCCACGGAACGTGCGCTCCCCCTCGATCTCCTCGTGGACCTGGGCGGCGCTGGCGGGGTCGATCCCGCATCCGAGGCCGGCCGAGGTCAGCGCGAGCGCGATCCGGCGCACTGCATCGCGCCGCGAGAGAGTGTCGACCGATACGAATCCGTTCGTGCTAGACATTGCCATTCCTCAGTTCCTCGGCGAGATACTCGGCCGTGCGCCACGATAGCGCGTTGATCGTCAAGGTTGGATTCTTGTCTGGATTGCTGACGAAGGTCGAGCCGTCAGCCACAAACAGGTTGCGAACCTCATGGGCCTGGCAATACTCGTTCAGCACCGAGCTGCGCGGGCTCGATCCCATCCGGACAGTTCCGACCTCGTGGATGATCGAGCCTGGCACCGCGATTCCCTCTCTCTCGCGCGCCGGGTTGCCGATCCCCAACACCTTCCCGCCGGCTGCCTCGATCAGGTTCCGGAACGTGCGCTCCATGTGGCGGGCCTGCTTCCATTCGTAATCGCTGAACGAAAAGTGGAAGCGCGGCACGGGAATGCCCCAGCGGTCAACCACATCGGGGTCGAGATCCATGTAGCTCTGGTTGTTGGGGATCATCTCCCCACGGCCCGCCAAGCCGATGCTGCAGCCGTACTGCTCGCGGATCTTCCTCTTCAACTCCTTGCCGTAGCCAGCTGCGCGCGCCTCGCGGCCGAAGCCGCCCGGCCCCGGCATTCTGAAACCGCCGCCCATCTCGATGTGATAGCCGCGAGGGAAGTCAAGCTTGTCGTGCCCGTCCCAAAGCCACCACGGAGCGTACAGGTGGGCACCGCCGAAACCGTCGGTGTCGTAGCGGGGCATGTTCTCGAGAGCCGGCAGCGTCCCCCGCAGGCTGAAGCCGACCGTGTCCATCAGATACCGGCCGACCAAGCCGGATCCATTGGCTATCCCGTCTGGGAATGACTTCGACCGGGAGTTCAGCATCAGCCGGGCTGTTTCGCAGGACGAGGCCGACAGCACGACCGCTCGGCCGAGGACCCGCTTCTCCTCGCGGGCGTTCTTGTCGATATAGATCACGCCCCGGGCAAGCCCGTTCGCGTCGACTTCGATCTCGCGCACCATTGCCTCGGTGATCAGCGTGACGTTGCCGGTCTTGATCGCCGGGAAGACGTCGATCTGCGAGGCGGAGTAGTTCGACTCCGTCAAGCAGCCGCGGCCGCACTGGCCGCAGTAGTGGCAGGCCTGGCGTCCGTTGATCGAGCGCGTGATGACAGCGCGTCGGTTGGCGATGAACGGCACGCCCAGCTTCTTGCCCGCCTCCCGCATCACCAACTCGTGAACTTTCGGTTGTGGCGGCTCGTGGAACTTGCCGTCCGGTGCGCTGCGAATGCCCTCGACGGTGCCGGTCACGCCGATGTACTCCTCGGCGCGGTCGTACCAGGGTGCGAGGTCCTCGTACGAGATCGGCCAGTCCCAGCCGATGCCGTCACGCGAGTACGGTTTCAGGTCGAGATCCGAGAAACGGAACGACATGCGGCCGTAGTGGTTGGTGCGCCCCCCTACGACTCTTGAGCGGAACCAATCGAAACGCGTTCCCGGTGCCGACGTGTAAGGTTCACCTTCCAGTTGCCAGCCACCGCTGACGGTCGTGAAGAACCCATAGGCCTTGCCTTTGCCGAAATAAGCCTTGCCGCCTGTTTCTGCCGTCCGGTGGCCGTAGTCGTAAGGCCACTTGTGCGTCTTGAAGTCCTTCAGGGGATCGATCATGGGCCCGGCTTCGAGCAGGGCCACCTTGACGCCCTTCTCAGCAAGGACGCGCGCCATCGTGCCGCCCCCCGCACCGGCTCCGACGACGACGACGTCGTAACTGCTATCTGCCATCCCAGCTCCTCCTTCCGTACCGTTCGCGGACGGACTCCCCGGTGGCCGCGCCACCAGCCTGCGCCCGGTACGCCCTACCGGGCGGTGCCAGTGACGGGAATCGGATCCGGCCGTCTGTTGACGACGCCCTCAAAGGCCTCCGCAACGGAGATATTGTGCGCCGTGAGCGTGTGGCCCGTGGAGCGGTCCAGATTGACTCTCGCGTTCGCATACTCGTTCTGAGTGGCAATCACGTTGGTCCGGGCATTTGCCAGATCGCGTTGCGCCTGGACGACCTGAAAGATCGTGGACGCCCCGAGATTGTACTTCTTCTGCTCGGCGTCGAGCGTTTGCTCCTGCAGTTCCTGAGCCTTGAGCGCCGCGGCGTAACGTGCCCGGGCCTGCTGGACACGAATCAAAGAGGACTGCACCTCGGTCCGGATCGCGTTCTCAGACTGCACCATACGGATCTGCTGCTGGCGCTTTTCCAGCAGAGCCGCCGTGTAGTCGGCCCGGGCCTGGCGGTTCTTGAGAGGGATGTTGAGCTGCAGCCGTACCTGGTAATCCGGGAAGTTGCGCCGGAACAGCTGGCTGCCCGCTGCTCCCAGCCCGCCGAGAAAGAATGGCGAAATAAGCGTAGTCTGGCCGGGGCTCGCCAGGAAATTCTCGTTAACCGCTCCCGCAAGCGCGTTGTTGGTGAGATCGAGCGTCAAAGTGGCACTGGGCAGCATGCCGTTCCTCACGCCGATCAACCCGAGTTCGGTGTTGTCCAGGCGGATGCGGTTCTGCTCGTGATCCGACCTCGCCGCCAACGCCAGGTCCATCAGGACCGTGAGCGGCTCGAGCACCTCGTCTTCGTCCACCACGATGTCCTCGGTGGGCACGATCCGCGCGTGCAAGAGACTGGGACTGCTGATGCCATTGACGCTGATGGCGTCCTTGAGCAACGTCTCCTGCAGCTGCACTTCCGTCTGGGCAGCGGTCAGGTCCGCCTCCCGCGCGGCGACCTCGGCTTCGGCGCGGATGATTTCGATCGGTGCCAAAGTGCCGATTTCCACGCGACGCTTGTTGTCGCTGTACAGCTTCTTCGCCAGTTCGAGATTCTGCTGCTGGCTGGCAAGCTGGGCCCGGAGCGAGACCAAGCCCCAATAGATTGCCGCTACCCGCGTGACGACTTCCTCGATCTGCAGCTTGAACTGCAGGTTCGAGATTTCGTGGTTGTTCTTGGCGACCTTGATGTTGCGGGTGTTGACGGCCATGCCAAAGCCCTGCAGCAGTGGCTGCGTCAGGCGCAACGTGAGGGCGCTGATCAGGGACGGGTTGAAGTTGGTCCGCAAGCTGTTGGTGTCAGTGCGGGAGTTCGACCACACGAGCGCTGCCGTGGCGCCGGTCGGGAATCCCTGCCGCACGCCGACCTGCGAGTTGCTGATCTCGCGCACCAAGGTGTTCGTGCCCGTCACGAAGTTACTTGTCTGGGGATTGGAGAAATGCCCCCAGTCAATGTTGCCGAACAGCGTTGGGTCGAGATTCACCGCCTGGGTACCGAAAAAAGTGCTGGCATCACCCACGTCCGCAGCGCCGCCGCCGCCGCCACCGCCGCCGCCTGCCCGTTGCGTGATCCCGGTCGCCTGGCCGCCCGGCCCGCCGCCGCCCGTGGCGCCAATGCCTGTCGAGAGGTTACTGATTTGGTTCTGCACGCCGCGCAGCTGAGCACCGGACTTTGAGCGCATCAAGTCATTCGCCGCGCTCTGCGGACCATAGCGGGACCAAGCGATATCGAGATTGTTCTCAATGGCGAGCGCGAGCGTATCGGAAAGCGAAAGGAAGAGCTTCGCGTCGTGGAGCAGCGCATCAAGGCGCGCTGAGTTGCTCAACGAGATCTCGGGCACGTCCGGAGCTTTGAATACGCCCCGGAACGGCGGCCAGGCGGAGGCGCCTTCGCTGTAGTCGATCGGCCGCTCGCGGATCGTTTGACCGTGAACCACCGGCTGGAGGATCAACGCTGCAATTAAGAGCAGCGACACTTCGACAGTAGTGTGCTTCATGAACGAGGGTAAACAGGGACGGGAAAAGGTACTGCCGGAAGATGCAGAATCCCAGAGCATTTAGACGAGTCGGGAATCGAATCGGTTACTGAATCGAAGCCCGAGGACGGCACTGCCACGCGCGCTACGCTGCCTAGATCGCCCCAATGCATCGGACTTGGAAACTCACTTTAGCTTACGACGGAACGGATTTCGGCGGATGGCAGGTCCAGCCTGGCAGGCGAACCGTGCAGGGATTGCTCGAGAACGCGCTGTCCCAACTTGAAGGCGGGCCGGTCAGCCTTTCGGGGTCGGGCCGGACAGATGCCGGCGTGCACGCGCTGGCGCAGGTCGCTTCATGCTCGATGGACAATCCGATTCCGCCTCACGGGCTCCTGAAGGCGCTGAACCGATTGCTGCCCGCGGAAATCCGCGTGACCGAGGTCCTCGAAGCCCCTCCCGGATTCCACGCGCGGCACTCGGCAACGGCGAAGACGTACGAATACCGCATTTACCGGGGCGCGGTCTGCCCCCCCTTCCAAGTGCGTTACGCGTACTGGCACCCATACCCCCTCGACGAGGAAGCGATGAGCCGGGCGGCGCGGCGGTACGAAGGGGAACGGGACTTCCGCTCGTTCGCTTCGGCCGGAGGGAACGATGTCGAATCAACGGTACGGAAGGTGTTCTCATCGCTTCTGACTCGCGAGAGCGACCTCTTGGTGTACCGCGTGCGGGGCTCGGGATTCCTGTACCGGATGGTCCGCAACATGGTCGGGACCATGCTGGAGGTCGGGCGCGGCAACTTGCGCCCTGCCGACATTGACCGCATCGCGGCAGCCCGCGACCGCCGGGCAGCGGGGCCGACGGCGCCGGCCCAGGGCTTGTTCCTGGCTGGCGTCGAGTACGCTGACGAGGGGCCGGAAAGACCGGACATCAATTCGTCCTAGAGACAATCAGCCCGGCGATCTCGCGCAACGCCCACGCCGAGTCGCCGAATCCGGAAAGCGCCTCGAGGGCCTCGGCCAGGCAGCGGCTGGCCCGTTGCCGCGATGCGTCGATTCCAAACACGGCGGGATAGGTCGCCTTGCTCTGTCCTTGGTCCTTGCCGGCGGTCTTGCCTAGCGCCTCCGACGTCGAAACGACATCGAGGATGTCATCAACAATCTGGAAGGCAAGGCCTATCTTGCCTCCGAACTTGCTCAACGCTTCGTACTGCGCGGCATCGGCACCAGCAAACAGCGCCCCGAACCGAACAGATGCCCGGATCAGGGCCGCCGTCTTGGCGCGGTGAATGAACTCTACCTGGTCGGCTACGGGAGGCTTCCCCTCGGATTCGATATCTGCCACCTGTCCGCCGATCATCCCGTCTTGCGTGCCTGCGGCCGCGGACAGCTCCGCCGCCAAGGCGACCCGAGCGTCTGCAGGAGACTTCAGCTCCGCGATGATCTGGAACGCGATCGTGAGCAATGCGTCCCCGGCGAGAATTGCCATTGCCTCGCCATAGGCCCTGTGGCAGGTGGGCTTGCCACGCCTGAAGTCGTCGTTGTCAAGCGCCGGCAGGTCATCGTGGATCAACGAATACGTGTGCACGCACTCGAGCGCACAGGCCGCCGACTCGACTCCCGGCGGACCGCCACATGCTTCCCCCGCAGCAATAGCCAGAATCGGCCGGATGCGCTTGCCACCCGCGAACATGCTGTGGCGCATGGCCGAGTGCAACGTTACGGGGACGACGTCAGCCGCCGGAAGGAGCCGGTCCAACTCACGGTCAACGGCTTCGCGCCGGACGCCCAGATAGTCGTGGAGAGCCGCTCCTGGCACGGGTCAGAAGGGCAGGTCCTGATCAGCCCTGTTCGTGTCGAAAGGCTCTGGCACGCGTACGTCATCCTTCTTTAGAAGGACTTCGACGGTCGTTTCGGCCTCTTGCAGTTGCTTGCGGCAGCGACGGCTGAGCTGCACGCCTTGCTCGAAGAGCTTGAGCGACTGCTCCAACGACAGGTCGCCCCCTTCCAGCTTCCGGACGATTCCCTCAAGCTCTTCGAGCCCCATTTCGAATGTCGGTTGATCCTGGTTGTCGGGCATCGCTCTTCGACCGCCTATTGTACTGTTCCTGCCTCGTCGTCGGGATCAATCTCCGCCCGCGCTAGAACGGAGACCCGGAATTCGCCAGGTGCTGCTTGCTCCCGGCGTCCAATGCGACAATGACGCGACCGGGATTGCGCATGATGGCACCGTTTCCTTGGTCCCTGCACGAGATTGAAGGCCTGGTTGCAGCAGGGAAACTGCCAGCCGAACGGATGGTTCAGGCGGCAGCAGGCTTGATCGATTCACTGGATGCGGACATCAGGGCGTGGTGTTGCCTGTGCCTCAGCAGAGCGGAAACGCATGCTGGGGAGTTACAGGCCGAGGCCGCGAGCCAGGGGCCCAGGAGCTCCCTGCATGGCGTGCCCTTCGGTGCCAAGGACATCTTCGACACCAAGGGGATTCCGACCGAATGGGGCTCCGAAACCCAGCGCGGCCGCACGCCAGCCCAGGATTGCGCCTTCTTCGCCCGGCTCGAGTCTCTCGGCTGCGTGCTCATGGGCAAGACCCACACCACGGCATTCGCGTACTACGACACGGGGCCCACCAGGAACCCTCGAGACCTTGCCCGCACGCCGGGGGGGTCATCCAGCGGCTCGGCGGCGGCGGTCGCAGCGGGAATGGTGCCTCTTGCAATAGGCAGCCAGACGCAAGGTTCCGTGCTGCGGCCCGCGTCCTTCTGCGGAATCGCCGGCTTCAAGCCCAGTCACGGGGCGCTGCCTCTCGACGGCGTCATGCCGTTCGCGCCAACCCTGGACCACGCCGGCATTTTCACACGCACGGCAGCCGACGTCCAGGTCGTGTGGCGGGCCCTCGGGTTCGACACGGATGCCGCGCCCGCGCCCGCGATTACCGTGTTGGACTGGCCGCCCCAGGGCAGGCTTGAACCCTCGATGGCCAGTGCCTTCCGTTCGTCGATCCAAGCGTTGATTGAGGCGGGAATGGGCGTCGACTGGTCCCCGCGGCCCGCGTTCTTCGATTCCGTGCCAGCAGCACTGCACGCAGTGATGGCATTCGAGGCGGCTCGGGAGCATGGCATCCGATATCGCGAGCACGGCCAACGCATCGGCGAGAAACTTGCCGCGCTCCTGGACGAGGGCCTGGCAATCGAAGAGAGCAAGTACCGGGCAGCGTGCCGAACGCTGCTGCGGGCACGGGATCGGTTCGCAGAATGGTCGGCCCGCCATCCAGTCACCGCCACGCCTGCAGCGCTGGGACCGCCACCGATGGGGCTCGGCTCCAGCGGGGACCCGCGATGCAATGCGCCGTTCACGGCGCTAGGTGCCCCAGCCGTCTCGATTCCGATGCCATCGGGAACGCTCCCGCTGGGCCTGCAGCTGGCAGCCCCTCACGGTTGCGACGCCCGGCTCCTATCAACGGCGGCGAAGTGCGAGCGCTTGCTCAGCAGCCCCCCTTAGCAATCGGTTCATTGCCAGCATCCAGAGCGGGGATGGAGACGGTGAAGTGCAGCCGAAGCAAAGGGGCGCAGTTCGCAGCATCCGTGTCTCGTCCTCGCCGGCAAGCGGGTAACGCTGGCAGCTTCATCCGATATGGCTGCACCGCAATCCTCGAGACTTGAGCTGCTAGTGCAGGCTCGCATCGACACCGGTTTCGCGGTGCCGAACCGCTGAAGCGTGATAGGCTCAAGGAATCGGGCTTGGATTGGCATGCGCATTCTCCTCGCCGGGGGGGGGAAGGTGCCGCCCTCATCGCCGCTCGCTTGATTCGCGAGGGCAACCAAGTCACCATCATCGAGCAGGACGCCGAGCGCTGCTTGGAACTTGAGGAGCATCTGGACGCCAAGGTCGTCCACGGCAGCGCCGGTAGCGTCCGAACCCTGCACAAGGCCGGCCTCGGGGAAGCCGAGATGCTGATCGCGGAGACCGACTCCGACGAGATCAACCTGCTGGCCTGCATGATCGCCCAGACTGACTCGGCTGCGAAGGTCAAGGTCGCCCGCATCCGCACCCATGAGTTCCAGCACTGGGAACGGATCCTCGACGAGATGGGCCTCAAGGTCGACCGCATCATCCACCCGGAAACCACCATCATGCGGCGCATCATGCGCGTGCTGCACATACCCGGTGTGTCGGACATTCTTGATTTCGCCGATGGGGAAGTCAAGCTGTTCGGCATGAACGTCGGCCGGGACAGCTGGTTCGCCGGCAAGACCCTCGAGGAACTCGACGCGGCAAACCCTCCCAAGGACAGCCTGATCGCCATGATCTTCCGCGGTCCGCAAGTGATCATTCCGCATGGCGCGCAGCGGCTGGAGCCGGGCGATCACATTTACATCTGCACGACCCGCAAGAATCTTGACGACGTCCTGTGGTTCATGGGAATCCAGCCCCAGAAGGCCGTTCGGCGCGCAGTGATTGTCGGAGGCCGGCAACTGGGCATCTGGGTGGCGCAGGAACTCGAGCGAACCGGCGTGGCCGTCAAACTGATCGAGCGCGACCCAGCGAGATGCGAGCTGGTTTCCAACGTCTTGGACAAGACCGTCGTGGTCCACGGCGACGGAACGGACCAGCAAACGCTGGCCGAAGAAAATATCGAGGGTGCCGACGCATTCCTCGCGCTGACGAGGGACGATGCCGACAACATCGTCGCCTCGCTACTCGCGCGGCGCCTGGGGGCGTTCAAGATCGTTGCCTTGGTCAACCGTCTGCACTACCTTCCAATCGTGCAGAGACTGGGCATCAACACTTCGATCAGCCAGCGCCTCACCGCCGTGGACATGATCCTGCAGTACGTCCGCAAGGGCCGCGTGCTGTCGGTCACTACGTTTCGCGAGGAAGAAGCCGAAGCGATCGAATTGATTGCCACCAAGGGATCCAAGATTCTCGACAAGAAGCTGCGCGACATCCGCCTTCCGAGAGGAGCGATCGTAGGTGCGATACAGAGACCCAACGGGCACGTGCTGGTGCCACGGGGCGAGGCCGAGGTCCATGAAGGGGACCGCGTGATCTTCTTCTCCCTTGCCAGCGCGGTGCCAGAACTTGAATCGGCATTCCTCTCCCGCTCCAAGCGCGAGAGAGACTCGAAGTGATCCGCTGGACCCGGATCGGAAGAGTGCTAGGCCTCTTCCTGGCTGCATTCGGAGCGACCATGGGCATTCCTGCCGCCCTGTCGCTAGCGACGGGTGGCGAGGACATTGCCGCTCTTGGCGGCGCCATGGCCGCCACGATCGGCGCGGGAGGGCTGCTGTGGGGAGCGTGCCGCGGGGACACGCGCGAACTAGACGCAACGCGAAGGCATTCTCCTGACGGTCGCGGCTTGGGTCGGTGCCGGGCTCTTCGGCGGCCTGCCGTTCTTCTTCGCGCCCGGTATCGAGACGTTCACGGACGCCGTGTTCGAATCTGTCTCGGGAATCACCACGACCGGGGCGTCGATCCTTGAAGAGGTTGAATCGCTGTCCCGCCCGATCCTGCTGTGGCGTGCCCTGTCCTCGTGGCTCGGAGGAATGGGCATCGTCATTCTGGTGATCGCCGTGCTGCCGCTCGTCGGCCACGGAGGCATGCATCTGTACAGGGCGGAGTTCTCGGGTGCGAAGTCGGAGAAGCTCAAGCCGCGTATCGCAGAGACCGCAACGTCGCTGTGGGGCATCTACGTAGCGCTGACCGTCGCGCTATTCGGATTGCTCATCTTGGCCGGCTTGGGACCGTTCGACGCCATCTCGCACGCATTCGCAACGCTGGCAACCGGAGGATTCTCGACCCGCACGGCAAGCCTCGGAGCCTTCCAGAACCCGCTCGCGGAATACATCACGGTCCTGTTCATGTTCCTGGGCGGTGCAAGTTTCATCCTGCACTACCGCGCGCTGGTGGAACGCCGGCCGCTGAGCGCGCTGCGCGACTACGAATTCCGATATTACGTCGGAGCGATCGGCCTGGCAACAATCGTGGCCGGGCTGCTGCTGTTCTTCCAACTCGGCTACGACCTGGAACGCGCCCTGCGCACCGCCCTGTTCCAAGTCACGTCGATCATGACCACCACTGGCTTCGCCACGGACGATTTCGAGCTCTGGCCCCCGCTCGGCCAGCTGGTGCTCTTGGTCCTCATGTTCGTCGGGGGCTGCACGGGTTCGACGGCAAGTGGGATGAAGATCTCGCGCATCGCGGTCCTAGCCAAGGTTGTGGGGCGGGAATTCAAGCGCATGGTCGAGCGCCACGGTGTGTTCGCGGTCAGGTTCGGGGGCCGGGTCGTGCCCGAGCCATCGATCCAGAGCCTCCTCAACTTGGTCTACCTCGCCTTCATGGTCAATTTCGCTTCATGCCTGGCGCTGGCCGCGCTCGGGATTGACGTGCTGACCGCGATTTCGGCAGTCGCGGCCGCGATGTTCAACATCGGCCCGGCTCTAGGCGACGTGGGCCCGACGGACAACTACAGCCACCTTCCGGCGCTAGCTAAGTGGGTGCTGAGCTTCGACATGATCGCGGGAAGACTTGAGTTCTACACCTTACTGGTGACCCTGACTCCGTGGTTCTGGCGCAAATGACCGCAGGATGGACTATTCAGAGCATGCTGGGTTGGCTTGGGGGCGGAGGCTGTACTATTTCCTGTCCGACAGAGACCAGCGAAGCGAAACGGTGATTGCCTGCGCCGCGTGGGAAGGAGCGGACGCCTTCCCCTGCAATTCGCGGGTCCGGCGGCTCCCGGCCGGCACCCGGGCGATTCGATGCGACGCCGGAACCTTCCACCCGGTAAAGGGATCGTGGTGACGAAGCTAGTCCCGGTCGCGCCGTCCGCGCGGATCGAGTGCATCGACGGACTCCGCGGCCTAGCGCTGCTAGGGATCCTGCCGATGAACATCCTGGTGTTCGGGCTTCCGCTCCAGTCCTACACCAATCCCTTGGCGGACGGTGCCGTCGCGGGCGCTGACTTCGCCGCCTACGTGGCAGTGGAATTGCTGGTAGAAGGCGCCATGCGCGCGCTGTTCTCCATGCTGTTCGGGGCCGGGATCGCGATGCTCGCGACAGGTGAGCGAGCCAAGGGCGCAGCAACTTATTACCGGCGTCAGTTCCTGCTGCTCTGCATCGGGCTTTTCGATGTATTTGCCCTGCTATGGATTGGCGACATTCTGATGTCCTACGCTCTTGCCGGCATCGTCCTGTATCCGTGCCGCAACTGGCGGCCGAAAGCGCTGTTCGTAGCGGCGGGCCTGGTCTTCGCAAGCCTCGCTGTGCTCCACGGCGCCATGTTCGCGGTGCTCTCGATCTTGCCCGAGCAGGCGGAAGCCGTCGAGGAGCGGATCGCGGCCGGCGAGGAAGTCTCGGCTGGCGAGCGGAAGGTGCTGGATAGTTGGTCTGAGGTCGAAGCGGCCTTTCTCCCCACGGACGAGGAGGTGGCGCCGCAGGCGCGACGATTCAGGGGCAGCTATTTCGAGTCCTTCGTGGCCAATGCCGCCATGTACCGCGACATTTGGCCGCTCGTGCTGTTGACGCTGTGGGACTCGATCGCCTGCATGCTCCTGGGGCTGGCGCTGTTCAAGACCGGCGTGCTGCGAGGTGATCGCAGCTCGCGGTTCTTCACCGTGCTGGCAATCGCCGGCCTCGCGACCGGTCTGGCAGTCAACGGCTACGAAGTGGCGATGACGGTCGGCACGGGCTACGCGATACGGTGGACCTCTGGCATGTCGACGGTCACCTACGATCTCGGGCGGGTATCTTGGGCCCTGGGCATCGTCGCCGTCACCGTGATCGCTTTCCGGCACCGCTGGCTCGCACGGATGCGCGACGGCCGTCAGGCCGTCGGACGCATGGCACTCACGAACTACATCCTGCAGAGCGCGCTTGCCCTGGCGATCTTCCACGACCTCGGGCTGGGACTGTGGAACGATCTGGCACGCCACCAGCTGTACGTGATCGTCCTAGCCCAATGGGTCGTGCATTTGGCGTTCAGCGTCTGGTGGCTGCGGCGCTACCGGTTTGGTCCGCTCGAATGGCTCTGGCGGGCCTTGACCTACGGGCGCATCGAAATGGTCGCCACTCGGTCCGGCACCTGAGCGACCGGGAGGCACTACGGAGAAGCGCGCGTTTCCCTGCAAGCAGGCCCGACGGCGCCCGGCAATACCCCTCGGCAGGAAAGCTCGGCCTCCACGGGCTTGTTACTCTGAAGTTTCGGGCGCGCGCAAGGCGGCCGCAGGTTCGCGCCGCGGTCTTCCCGGCGGGGCCTGAGATGGATGGTTGCGCTCCTGCGGATCGGCCGCAGTCTCGCATCAGACCCGGAGTGACGGCAATGACCTTGGACTTCACCAAATGCGACGGACTTGTGCCGGCCATCATCCAGGACCATCGAGACGGAAGAGTGCTCATGCTCGGCTTCATGAACGAGCAAGCGTTTGCGAAAACGGTCGAATCCGGGAAAGTCACGTTCCTGAGCCGGACCCGGAACAAGCTGTGGACGAAGGGCGAAAGCTCCGGGCACGTGTTGCTTGTCAAGCGGATCGAGGTCGACTGCGACCTTGACACCCTGCTCATTCACGCGGAGGCTCTCGGGCCCGGCGTCTGCCACGCTGGATACCGCAGCTGCTTCTATCGCAAGCTAGACGACGGGACGTGGACGCTTGACGAGGAGCGTGCATACGATCCCGAAAGCGTGTACGGTTCGTAAGCCCCGACTGGCGGCCGACTCATGCTCCGCATCATTACCAGCCGAGACCGAGAGGTCTGGGAAGGGCTCATCCAGAGCCGTTCAAGGCGGCTTTCCGAAGCCGAGAGGGTCGTTGCACCCATCCTCGAAGCTGTGCGGAACCGCGGCGACGCCGCTCTGCTCGAGTACGCCCGCAAGCTGGACGCGCTCGAGGGGCGGACGGTCCGGCTGAGCGCATCGCAGCTGCAAGCTGCCAGGAACGGGCTTGCCGCACCACTGGTCGAAGCCGTCACCCTCGCGGCCTCCCGAATCCGGGCCTACGCCGAGCGCCAGATGCCATCCGAATGGATGGAACCGGCAGGGCCCGGAATCGAGCTGGGCCAGTTGGTCCGTCCTCTGGACTCGATCGGCGCGTACATCCCGGGAGGGCGCTATCCCCTGCCGTCCACGGTGATGATGACTGCCATTCCAGCCCAAGTGGCAGGGGTGGCGCGCATCGCCGTCACATCGCCGAGGCCGTCCTCCGTTACTGTAGGCACGGCCGCTCTCCTCGGCCTCGAAGAGGTTTACGCCGTGGGCGGGGCCCAGGCCATCGCCGCTTTCGCGTTCGGCACGGAATCGATTCCGCGAGTCGATCGGATCGTGGGCCCTGGAAACGCTTATGTCGCAGCAGCCAAGAAGTTGCTGGCTGGCGAGGCGGGGATCGACTTTGTCGCGGGCCCGACAGAGATCGTCCTTGTCTTCGAGGACGGCGACCCGGTGGCACTCGCGGCCGACATGCTGGCTCAGGCTGAGCACGATGTGGACGCCGCGGCCGTCCTGGTCACGCCGTCGAGCCGCCTGGCGGCGGCAGTGGCCGAGGAAGTCGACCGCCAGCTCCGCACGCTGCCGACTCGGGACGTCGCATCCGAGTCAATCCGGAACAATAGCGTCGCGATTGTCACTGACAGCCTTGCGGAGGCTTGCGACATCGCTAACCGTTTCGCGCCGGAGCACCTCTCTGTCAGCGACTCCGTGCCACTGGGCGCAATTAGGAATGCTGGCAGCGTCTTCGTCGGAGGGTGGAGTCCGGAAGCCGTCGGAGATTACGCGGCCGGCCCCAATCACGTTCTGCCGACGGGCGGCCATTCGCGGCTCCGAGGAGGCTTGAGCGTGCTCGACTACGTCAAGATTGTCTCGGTCCAGAGGCTCTCCAGGCGGGGCCTGCGCGAACTGGCACCGACGGTCGCGACCCTTGCTCGGGCGGAGGGCCTGGAAGCCCACGCCCGTTCCGTCGAGGCCCGCACGAGGCCGGCCGCGGGAGGGCAGCATGGCTAGAGCTCCGGTCCCGCGCGAAGCCGTGCGCAAGATGGCGCCCTATAACCCCCCTCTCGAGGGACGCGGAGGCAAGCTGCGCCTCGACTTCAACGAGAACGTGTCCGGCTGCTCGCCAAAGGTGCTCGAGGTGTTGCGAGAGAGCCCGACCCGCGGGTTTCTGGCGACCTATCCCGAATACGCCGAGGCACGCCGGAAACTGGCGGCGCACCTGGGCGTGAACGCCGATCAGGTCACGGTCGGTGCCGGTACCGACGAGGTGATCAGCGGAATCTTGCACGCGTACGTGGACCCAGGCGACGAGGTGATCGTCCTCAAGCCCGCGTTCAGCATGTTCGCGTTCTACACCCAGCTCGTGGGCGGCACGCCCCGGTTCGTGCCATTTCGCGCACCCGATCTGGCGTTCCCGCTCGACAAGGTCTTGGAAGCGGTCGGCCCGCGCACCCGGGCCGTCTGCATAGCCTCGCCGAACAACCCCACTGCTGGCATTGTCAGCGCGGCTGAGCTGGAAGAGATCCTGGCGGCGGCGGAAGGCTGCGCGGTCTTGGTCGACGAAGCTTACTTCGATTTCCACGGGGAGACGATGATCGGGCTGCTGCCGCGGTGGCCGAACCTCTTCGTGGCCCGCACCTTCTCGAAAGCCTACGGCATGGCCGGCCTGCGGCTCGGCGTGATGGTCTCGCAGGCCGAGAATGTGGCCGTCGTCCGCAAGGGCCAGTCCCCTTACGGCGTGAACTCGCTGGCAATTCGTTGCGCTCTGGCGGCGATCGAAGACCGGGAGTACGTGCGAGGGTACGTGCGCCAAGTCTTGCAGGCACGCCAGTTGCTGTGCGCGGCATTCGATGAAATGGAGATCCGCTACTGGCCGAGCCACGCAAACTTCGTGCTATTCGAGCTCGGGGAGCGGAACGATCAAGTCTGCTCCGCCCTTGCGGACGGAGGCATTCTGATCCGGGATCAGTCGGCACACTTCCCGGGCACCGCCCGGGTTACCGTCGGACCGCTGCAGGAAACCATCCGGTTCCTGGCGGCACTGAAAGAGGCTTTGGCGCAATGAAGGCGGAGATGGTGGTGTTCGACATGGACGGCGTGCTGGTGGACCCGAGCGAAACGTTCCGTCGAGCTTTGATCGAAGTGGTCCGCCGCTATTGCGGAGCCGAGATGACGCAAGACGACATCGTGCGGATCAAGAACATCGGGGGTTACAACGACGATTCCGACATCGCGTTGATGGCGATTCGCGAGGCGGGCTTCGAACCGGACGCTCGCGAGATCCGCAGTTACGGGAGAGAGCTGTACTGGGGCAACAACGGGGACGGACTGATTCGTAACGAGCGTTGGCTTGTCGAGCCGGGATTCCTGGAGCGGCTATCGGAATGCCGGTCGCTCGGAATCTTCACCGGCCGCGGCATGCAATCGGCCAGGTTCACCCTTGACCGGTTCTGCCCAGCGATTGAGTTCGATCCGATCGTCACGAACGAGCAAGTCGAGAACCTCAAACCCGCTCCGGACGGGCTGCTCCTCATTCAGCGCGCCGCAGGCGGCATGGAATTGGTCTTCGTCGGCGACAACATCGACGACTGCCGGGCCGCCAAGTCAGCGGGAGTGCGGTTCGTCGGTATCGCCGCTCCCGACACGCCGCGCCATGCGGAAACCAGAGCGCTCTTCGAGAAACTGGGAGCGGAGGCGGTGCTGCAAAGCGTGAACCAACTGGAGGCTTGCTTGCGATGACCCGACCGCGCACTTCCCGCATCGAGCGGAACACCAAAGAGACCCGCATCTCGGCGGAACTGAACGTTGACGGCACGGGCAGTTACGACATTCGCACGGGCATCCGGTTCTTTGACCACATGCTCGAGTCATTCGCCCGCCATGGAGCCTTCGACCTGACCCTCCATGCGGAAGGCGACCTCGACGTAGACCAGCACCACACGGTGGAGGACTGCGGTATCGTTCTCGGCCAAGCCTTTGCGGACGCGCTTGGAGACAGAGCGGGCATCCTGCGGTCCGGGTACTTCCTGATGCCAATGGACGAGGCGCTGGCAGCGGCGGCAGTCGACTTGGGCGGCCGGCCTGCGCTGGTCTACCGTGCGCCCGCCCGGTTCAGGTTGGTCGGGGACTTGCAGGTCGAGCTGCTGCATGACTTCTTCGACGGCTTCGCTGTCCACAGCGGAGCCAACCTGCACCTGCGAGTGCTCTACGGGCGATCCAGCCACCACCGAGTCGAAGCCCTGTTCAAGTGCTGGGCGAAGGCCATGCGCTTTGCCTGCTCGAGGGACGAGCAACTCAAGGGGCAGTTGCCCAGTACAAAGGGCGTTCTGGAGAGGGGAGCCTGAGATGACCGTGGTATTCGACTACGGAGCCGGGAACCTGCGCTCGGTGGCCAACACTTTGGAGAGCATCAACACCCCGTTCAAGATCGTCTCCAATGCTTCGGGAGTGGCGGCGGCCTCCCGAATCATCCTGCCCGGAGTAGGGCACTACGGCCAGTTGCTGCGCTCGCTGGACAGGCTCGATGTAAGACGCGCCTTGTGCGAACGGATCGCTGCTGGCGTGCCGTTCCTCGGAATCTGCCTGGGCCTCCAGGCCCTGTTCGAGGACAGCGAGGAAGCCTCCGAGCGGGGCCTCGCCATCTACCGAGGACGCGTCGTCCGGTTCCCGGCCGACGCAAGAGTGCCCCAAATGGGCTGGAACAGACTGCAGGTGCAGGGCGCGCCAAGCCTGCTGAGCGGGATCGGCGCGAACCCCTACGTGTATTTCGCCAACAGCTACTACGTGCCGGAGGCGACGGCCGGATCCAAGGCTGCCGCATTGTGCGGCTACGCCGGGCAGTCGTTTTGCGCGGCACTGGAAAGCGCTAACGTCTTTGGCGTGCAGTTCCATCCGGAGAAATCCGGACCTCTAGGCCAACGCATCGTGCGAAACTTCCTGGACTGGGCGCCATGCTGACCAAGCGCATCATCCCGTGCCTCGACGTCACCGCCGGACGCGTGGTCAAGGGCATTAATTTCGTCGGATTGCGCGATGCGGGGGACCCTGTCGAACTGAGCGCGCGTTACAACGAAGACGGCGCCGACGAATTGGTCTTCTTGGACATCACCGCTTCGAGCGACCATCGAGACACGATGGTCGACGTGGTCGAGCGGACGGCACGCAAGGTTTTCATCCCCCTGACTGTCGGAGGCGGCATCCGCGCGGTTTCCGACGCCCGCCGAATCCTCATGGCCGGAGCCGACAAGGTCTCGGTGAACACGGCGGCCGTCGAGCGGCCCGAACTCATTCGCGAACTCTCAGAGGAATTCGGCGCGCAGGCCGTGGTACTCGCGATCGACGCCAGGCAGGAGGCTCCGAACCGCTGGGGCGTGAACACCTACGGGGGCCGCAAGGCTACGGACACCGATGCCGTCGAATGGGCTTGCCGAGGGGAAGCCACCGGGGCTGGAGAAATCCTCCTTACCTCAATGGACGCCGACGGCACTCAGGACGGGTTCGACTGCAAACTCACTAAAGCGATCGCGGAGGCCACGAGAATCCCGGTCATTGCCAGCGGGGGCGGCGGCAAGCCCGAGGACTTCGTCAAGGTCCTCACCGATGGCAGGGCTGACGCAGCGCTGGCTGCCTCGGTCTTCCACTACGGAACGTACACGTCCAACGGCCTGAAGCAGCTCCTCGCGGCACAAGGGATCGCGGTCCGCCTTCTGGACCTGCCGCCCGCCGCCTGATCGATCGGCCGCGTGCCCAAGCGGCCGGACAGGAGCTCCGGGGCGCCTTGGCAAGCAATCTGGGCGCAGACGCGGTCTCCGATGATCCGGCCGCCAGCCCCGAACGGCGGTCTCCGGGAACGGAGTCCCGGCCAGCGTCTCGGTCCCCGCGCTAATACAAAGATCTACTATGTACAATACTTCTAGGTAATTGGTGGAATCCGCGAGGACGGAGCCCCACAGCCCATGAACATCGGAAAGGATCTCGTCGCCGCATCGGCAACCCCGCTAGTGCTCGCCATCCTGGTGGAAGGCGACAGTTACGGCTACGCGATTCTCAAGCGGGTCGCGGAGCTGTCCGGAGGGCGGCTGCGATGGACCGACGGCATGCTCTATCCGGTGCTGCACCGGCTCGAGCGGCTCGAATGGATCGCGGGGCGCTGGGAAACGTCCGCGAAGGGCCGCAGGCGCAAGTACTACCGGATCACCGACCGGGGGCGCGCCGCGCTCGCCGTGCAGCGCAGGCAGTGGCAGGAGGTGGACGCGACGCTCCGGCGCGTCTGGCTGCTGGCGGCCGAAGCGAAGACCTGAGGACATCGGGATGGAGGAGGGTTTCGTGGACACACCCGAAGGCAGCGCTGAATTGGAGGAACGGATCGGCCAATGGCGGACCCACTTGCTGGCGAGGGGGGCGATCGAGTCCGCAGACGCAGACGAACTGGAGGACCACTTGCGCAATCACGTCGCGGCGCTGTCCAACGCAGGATTGACGGCGGAAGAGGCGTTCCTGGTCGCAGTCAAGCGAATTGGACAGCAAGAGGAGGTGACTCGCGAGTTCGCAAGGGAGCACTCGGACCGGCTATGGAAGCAGCTTGTTGCCACGCCGGCCCCGGGCGGCCAGGCCTCGATAGAAGCCCGGGCCGAAACCTGGGTGGTTGGCGGCCTGGCGATCATCGCCGCTATCTCGCTGAAGGTGCCGGAACTGTTCGGCCTGCAGCTGGACATGGACGCAGAGGGAGGCGGATCGTTCTATTCCCGCAACCTCAGTTTCTTCGTGCTACCTTGCCTGGCCGCCTATTTCGCGTGGAAGCGCCGCCTCGACAGCGTCACCTGCGCTTGGCTGGCGGCGACTTTCGTTGTGGCAGGCGTGATTGCCAATGCGTTTCCGTTCACTCCGCAGGGATCGACCGAAATCCTCGCGGCACTGCATCTCCCGATCGCGCTCTGGCTGCCCGTCGGCATCGCCTACGCGGGGGGCCGGTGGAGCGATCCGGCCGCGAGAATGAACTTCGTCCGGTTCTCGGGCGAATTGGCGATCTACTACGTGCTGATCGCTCTGGGCGGTGGCATGCTGACGGGACTCACGGTGGGATTGTTCTCGTTCATCGGCGTCGACGCCGAATGGTTCGCTCGGGAATGGATGCTCCAGTGCGGGGCTGTCGGCGCCTTCATCGTCGGGGCGGCGTTGGTCGAGTTGAAGAAGAGTGTGGTTGAGAACATGGCACCGGTGCTGACCCGCGTGTTCGCGCCGATGCTCGCCGCTCTGCTAGTTGCGCTGCTGGGAACCATGGCGTGGACCGGCAATGCCCTCGCACTGGAGCGCGACGTGCTGATCGGGTTCAACCTGTTGCTCGTGCTCGTCCTGTGCCTGCTGATCTATGCCCTGTCTGCTCGCGATTCGATGGCGCCGCCGAACTGGTTTGACGGCGTGCTGCTGGTTCTGGTGCTATGCGCGCTCGCGCTGAACGCGGTGCTGCTCGCTGCAATGTCGGCACGCATCGTCGAGTACGGGTCAAGCGCTAACAAGCTGGCGGCACTTGGCGAAAACCTCATTCTGGTGATCAATCTCGCCGGGTCGGCATGGATCTACTTGCAATTCCTGCGGGGACGCCAGCCCTTCGTCGCGCTGGAGCGCTGGCAGACAGCCTACCTGTCGGTCTACGCGGTATGGGCCGGAATCGTGGTGGTGGTGTTTCCACCGCTCTTCGGATTCGCATAGCCTGTTGCGCCGGCATGGATTCCGGAAGGCGACAGTGCGGCGGGTTAAGCTTGAATGGATCTGGCGCGGCACTCGCTTGCCGCTGCGGGTCATGTCTGGCCATGATCATCCCCTGCATCGACTTGATGGGCGGCAAGGTGGTCCAGCTGGTGCAGGGCCGGGACAAGGCCCTTGAGGGCGAGACCCCCGAAACCATGCTGCAACGCTTTGCGGCGTTCCCCGTGATCCAAGTCATCGACCTGGACCAAGCCATCGGGCAGGGCTCGAACCTTTCGATTGTGCGACGCGTCGCGGGCCAGGCGCGCACATGGATCGGCGGCGGCGTCCGGACCATCCAGCGCGCGACCGACTTGGTTGCAAGCGGAGCGGAACGCGTCATCGTTGGCACGGCCGCCTTCCGCGAAGACGGTCCCGACACTGCCTTCTTGCAGCAGCTCGGCGCGGCAATCGGGACCGAGAACGTGATCATCGCCCTGGACTCGATGGCCGGCCGCATCGTCGTGAAAGGCTGGCGGGAATCGACGCAGCTAGCCGCCGAGGACGTGATCTCCCGCTTCGATCCATACTGCGGCAGCTACCTCTGCACCTATGTCGACAAGGAAGGCACGATGCAGGGCACTGACCTCGAGTGGTACCGTCGATTGCGGGCGGCAACCGATCACGAGATCATCGCTGCCGGCGGTATCGCCAGCATCGAGGAAGTCTCGGCACTTCTCTTACTCGGACTGCATGCCGCCCTAGGCATGGCGGTCTACACCGGGAGACTGAAGCTTGCTGACCTCGCGGCACTCCAAGAACGCGCCGACCGCAACGCATTGGAATTGTCGTAACCTGATTTGCTGCGGCTCGCCTAAATGTCTGACAGACAAGACACGCGCATTGCTCGCCCCGGCTGCTCCTGAATGCTGATTGACCCCAAGATCATCGAGCGGGCCCAGCAGGGGGACGAAGAGGCTTTCACCGAGATCATCCGAGCCTACCGGAGACGGATTCTGGGCACGGTGTACCGGATGATTAGCCGTAGCGATGACGTGGAGGATGTTGGACAGGAGGTTTTCTCACGGCTGTACGATTCACTTCAGCAGCTCAGGGCACCGCAGGTGTTCGAGCCATGGCTCTACCGCCTTACGATCAACGCCTGCTACGATTACTTGCGCCGCAAGCGCCGCGAGGTCGATGTCAGGATGGCCGACCTCAGCGAGGAACAGGTCGTTGCCGTGGACGCGGCCTTGAGCGGCAAGAAGGCGCTGGAGGACACCCGAAAGGAAGGAGCGAGAGAACTGCTGGAGATCTTGCTGGATCGAGTTTCCCCGGAGGACCGGACGCTGCTGGTGCTCAAGGAAATCCAGGGATTGAGCTTGAAAGAGCTGAGCGAGGTATACAAGGTCAACACCAACGCCTTGAAGGTGCGTCTGTTCCGTGCCCGCAAACGGGTGCTGCGCGCCTACGACGAAATGATCGAATCGACCCAGAATCGAGTGGAGGAAGATGAAGATGAAACCATTGCAGACTGATCGCGAGGAGTTCCTGAGCCGCCTGTTCGCGACCTACAAGAACCTCCTCGGAGACTTCGAACCCACCCCCGCCTTCATTCCCATGGTCTGGCGCAGGATCGAAGCCCGGCGCAACGAAAACGATAGCTGGGCGAACTACCTGATTGCCTGGTCGCCGCGCCTGGCGTTCGCCTCGGTCGCGGCAGCGCTGCTGCTGATCGCGTCCCTGTGGGTGCCGTTCGGGAGCGACCGCGAATCGACGGTGATGAGCACGACCTATGTCGACGTGCTTACGGCGAGTTCGATGGACGAGCAGGACGGCGCGCTCTGGGCGCTCGCCGCGACCCGCGAATGACCGCAGGCCAGAGCAGGCAGCGGGCTGCCATGGCCATGGCAGCCGTGTTTGTCGCGGGAGCCGTCTTGGGCCTCGCGGCGACCCGCGTCTACGACCATAGACTCGGAGGGAACGGTCGGGGCATTTCGCCCGGCGAGTACCGCCAGCGCCTGCTGGAGCAGCTTACGGCCGACCTCGCCCTCGATCCCGGGCAGCAGGAGCGGGTCGAGGGGATTTTGGTAGAGATCGGAGAGCGGTATCGGTCAGTTCGCGACGCCATGGAGCCGGAGCTTGATGCGATCCGCAGCGAGCGTGCCGAGCGGATCATGGCGCTGCTGGATCAACTCCAGAGGGCCAAGTACGAGAGCATCCTCGAGGAGCGGCGGCAACGGCGCGAAGAGGGAGCCCGCCGCTTCGACCGGCAGCTGGCTTCGCCTTAGCGGCGGCAATCGACTCAATCGCCTGCATCCAGGCAGTCCGCAAGTGGCGGCGCGCCCGCCCGCGGAGGCGCCAGGCAGCGCAGCAGGACATCCCTCTCGGCGTCGTGAGCTAGCTCCCCGAGAGCTGCTTGCGGAGACAGCCAGCGCATCTCCCGCACCTCGCGCGATGGCTGGAAGCCACGGTCTGCGACCGCGAGCATCTCAAAATACAGGACCACCTTCGGCCGCTCGCCGACATAGTACGTCAGCAGGCCTCCAAACCCCTCGATCTTCGCCTCGCAGCCTGTTTCCTCGAGGACCTCGCGCACTGCCGCCCGCTGCCAATCCTCGCCAGATTCGAGCTTTCCCTTGGGCAGGCAGCACTCTCCCCGTTCATAGCGATCCCGGTAGATTACCGCCAGTTCCAGTCTCTCCCGAGTCCTCCAGACGATGCCTCCGGCTGCCTGAATGAACCGGGGGCGCTTGGGGTGCGGTTCGGCCGGACCGGTCATGTAATCTCTCGCAGGTCCCGGCCAGTCATCTCGGGCGGCTGCCGCATGCCAAGACAGCCCAGGATCGTCGGGGCGATGTCCCTGAGCGCACCGCCCGCGGCAAGCGGCCCGCGGTGCTCGCCCACTAGTACGAACGGCACTGGGAATGTCGTGTGGTACGTGTGCGGCTCGCCAGTGTCGGGATCGACCATCAGATCCGCGTTGCCGTGGTCAGCTGTGACAATCCACTGGCCGCCACGGATGCGGAGCGCGTCCTCGATCCGGGCCAGGCATCCGTCCACGGTCTCGCAGGCACGGATCGCGGCGCTGACAACCCCGGTGTGGCCAACCATGTCGCCATTGGCAAAGTTGACCACAATCAATTCGAAAGAGCCGCTCTCGATACCCCGCACGACCGCTTCGCAAACGCCGGCGGCGCTCATTTCAGGCTGCAGATCGTACGTCGCAACCTTCGGGGATGGCACCATTTCACGTTCCTCACCGGGATACGGGGGCTCGCGCCCGCCATTGAAGAAATACGTGACGTGAGGATACTTCTCCGTTTCGGCCACGCGCAGGTTCCTCCAACGCCTGTCGGAGCAAAGCTCGCCGAGAATCCGGTCGGGAAACTGGGGTGCCACGACCACCGGATGGGAATAGTTCCGGTCATACTCGGTCATCGTCACGTAGTGCAGGGCTCGCGGCATCGGCTCCCGGCTCACTCCGTCAAGACCGGGATCATTCAGCGCAAGCGTGATTTCCCGCGCGCGGTCGGCACGGAAGTTGAAGGCGATGACCGTATCGCCGTCGCTGATGCGGCCAACCGGCACGCCGTCCGGGTCCAGGATCACGGTCGGCACGACGAACTCGTCCGTCACCCTGGCACCGTAGGACGATTCCAGGGCCGCGACTGGATCCCCCGCATGATTCCCCTCGCTCGCAACAAGCGCTCGGAACGCCTTGTCCACGCGCTCCCAGCGACGGTCTCGATCCATCGCGTAGTAGCGCCCTGATAACGTTGCGACGCGGCCGCAACCGATCTCGTCCATGTAGCGGATCAAGTCCCGCAAGTAGCCAACACCGCTGTTCGGCGGAGTGTCGCGGCCGTCGGTAAAGGCATGCACGCAGACGTCTTCAACATCTGCTTCGCGGGCGGCCGCCAGGAGTGCGTACAGGTGAGCGGCTTGGGAATGCACGCCACCGTCGCTGAGCAGTCCCATCAGGTGCAAGGTATTGTTCCGAGCACGCCCGAGGGCTTCCTTGACCGCTGGATTCTCCCCCAGTCCGCCGTCGCGAATCAACTCGTCGATCCGCGTGATATCCATCTGAATGACCCGCCCCGAGCCGATGTTCAGGTGGCCGACCTCGCTGTTGCCCATCTGTCCGTCGGGCAAACCGACAAACGGACCGTCAGTTCGGATCAGCGTGCGGGGATTGTCCCGCCAAAGGCGATCGAAGTTGGGCGTGCGGGCCAGCGCCACCGCATTGTTGGCGGGGTCGGGGTTATGGCCCCATCCGTCCATGATGGTGAGCACTAGCGGTCTGCCGGTCGGCATGCGGTCTCTCGACTCCGATTATCCCGTAGCCCGCCTCGGGCGCAGCGCGGCAACCGCTTCCGAGCCGGCGCTAGCGTCCAGCAAGCCGGTCCCCGTGGGCTCGCATCCGTGCCAGCAGCCTTGCACCGAGCATTTCAACGACAGTCTGCGCCTTGGGGTGATTGATCATGTTCGTGGTTTCGTCGGGGTCACCGCTCAGATCGTAAAGTTCGTCGCGCTCAGGGTTGAGGAAGTCACGCACCAGCTTCCAGCGCGGAGTGCGAAGCATGCGCATATGCGTGCGCGACTGGTGGTGGGTCGAATATTCACCGAACAGCGAGTTATCCCAGTTCTCGGCTGTACCAAGCAGCACGGGGGAAATATCACGTCCGCGGATGACCGAGCCGTCCGGTATCTTCGCGCCCGCAATCGCCACCAGTGTCGGGAACCAGTCCAGGTTGGACACGGTTTCCTCGATGACCGAGCCGGGCGCCACGCGACCGGGCCAGACCACTGCAGTCGGCACCCGGATGGAACGGTCCCACATGTTCGGCCGCTGCCCCCCGGGAATGTTGGCTGACGGCGGCGGGTTGCGGATTAGCACGTAGTGCCCGTTGCCCTTGTGCCAGACGCCGCTGTGCCCCATGTTGTATCCGTGGTCGCTCGTGTAAACAATGACCGTGCTCTCGGCGAGTCCAAGGGAATCCAGCCTCGCAAGCAATCTGCCGATGTTCCTGTCGACGCTCTTGGTACTTGCCAGGTACTCGCGCGTCATCCGTCCCACCCGTTCAACGTCGAGATAGGGAAAGCCTGGGTTGGGGATGATCGGATCCAGTCCGTCGAACGGCGCCCAATCCTCCGGCGCCACGGGCAGCCACCGCGCGTGCGGTGCTCGATAGTGCAGGGAAAGCAAGAACGGACGGTTCTCCTCGCGTTCGAGGAATTCCAGCGCCTCGTCTGTCAGGATGTCCGCCGTCAACCCCTCGAACTGCCGTTCCTTACCACCCTTTTCGAGGATGGGATCGACTGGTGTCGTGCCGCCGCCGCGGAATCCCATGAAGTGACCGTAGCCATGCTTCGTGGGGTGGTGCTGGTCCAGCAACCCAAGGTGCCACTTGCCGACGAGCCCGGTATGGTAGCCGGCTTCCTGCAGGAGTCCAGGCCACGTCAATGCGCTCTCTGGGATCCCCATGTACGGCTCGCGCCTAGGGTGAAGCCAGTCCGTCAGTCCGAGTTCGCTTCCGTAGCGGCTCGTGATCAAGCTCGTGCGCGAGGGGCTGCAGACAGGAGTCACGGTGAACGAGTTCGGCAGGTAGGCACCGCGCCGGAACAGGCTGTCCATGTTCGGCGTGGAGGCATGGGGCTGGCCGGACAGCCCCAGAGCCCATCCGGCTTGGTCGTCCGTGTACACGAACACGATGTTCGGCCGCTCGGCCGCCCGGAGGCCGAACGCCAGAACGAGGATGAGCAGCAATCGAGTCACGAGAGCTAGTTTAGCCGGGAGGCGCAATTGGATTTTCGCGCAGTTGCGCTGCTGGGCTATCATGCATGGTATGAAATCTAATGCAATTCTCACTGCAACACTGCTTGCCCTGCTGGTGCTGCTCCCCACAAGCGCCCCCGCTGGCGAGAAAGCCCTGATGCACTGTTTCGCATTCACCGTAATCGAAGGCGCCAGCGACGCCGACTGGGCGGCGTTCAAGAAGGCGACAGATGAACTTCCCGGCAAGATCGACGGCCTGAGCAAAGTCTGGCTCGGGAAGCTGCGCCGGCCTCTGCGACAGTACGGACGCAACCAGGACCAAGCCGCGGAGCGCCAATGGGGAGTGTGCATGGAAATGGCAGGTGCGGACGCCCTCGCGGCCTACGCGGACCACCCAGCCCACACCGAGTGGGTCAAAGTCTACGCGAAGGTGCGGGTGGCCGGAACCACGACGTTCGACATCCTGGGCGAATAGCGTCGCCCTCGCAGCGGTGATTCTGGAAGGGGCCGCGCCGGCGAACGCGCGAAGATTCGCGTCAGGAGTCTATTACTCCTGCTCCCTCGAGGAGACAGAGCGGGCAACCTGGGCGTGGGTCGCAGACCCGCACATCAGTGCGGATCCTTCCGCCGAGCACGGCGGCCGGCGGCCGGCGGAGAACCTGGAACGCATCGCCTGCGAGATCTCGGCTGCCAACCTCAGCGGAGTGCTGGTCAACGGCGACATCTCGTGGTCGGTGGGTTCGGAGGCGGACTACCAGCGCTTCCGATCGATCATGCGCCCTGTCCTGGGGGCAGTTCCGGTCGTGGTCGGCGTCGGCAACCACGACCGTCGCGACAACTTGCTGGCCGTCCTGGGAGAAAGGCGCGGACCGGAGCCGGATTGGCTAGCTGCCGTGGTTTGCCAGCCGCCTTTCCAGTTCGTGCAGCTCGACTCCCAAATTGACCCCCAGCATGTGGGCGGCGAGATCGGAGGCTCCCAGTTCGAGTGGCTCGAGCAGATCCTGCGGGCCAGAACAGCGCTGCGGACCATTCTCTTCGTGCATCATCCCGGCGAGTCGACTAGCGAGGGCTGCCGAGACTTCGACATCCTGGCTGGCATGGCGGAGCGCCACCGGTGTGTGGAGGCGATCGTCACGGGCCATGATCACGCGTTCGCGCTGGAGCGGATCAACCATGTGCATCGGATCGCCTTGCCCGCCGCAGGCTTCCCGTTCGACCCCGACATCGAATGCGGCTGGATCGAGGCCCAGCATTCCAGGGACGGGCTGTCCCTTGCGTTCCACGGACAGGGGGCCAAGACGAGCTACCGTCTCGCCTGGCGCTAGCCACTGCTTCGCCCGTGGCTAGCGAGAGCGGCCCATCCGGGATGGGGTGCACGACACTATGTTTGGATTTCGGCTTGGACACATGGGTTTTCGGCCCGTTCAGCCCAGAAGTCCTCGTAGTTGCCGCTGAGAACGCAGCAGCGCAGGGCGAGGATGGCGTTGGCACCGCTGACAGTCCAGTACATTCCCGAGCGCTTGAGGCGTCCGACCACCGTGCGGCAGCCGGACTCCACCACTCCGGAGCCCACGCACAGGCCCTGGGCGCGGTACTTCGGGTAGCGCATGCGGCTGCGGTTCTTCTCGATGTAGTTGGCGCACTTGTTAGCTTCCTCGCAGGTGCCGGCGTGGGCGCGCAAGGCCGTCGATGCGGCCCTGCTCGAGGTCGTCGCAGCGGGCGTCGGCCCAAGGCTCGACCAGCGCCTTGTTGTGGGCGCAGAGCGCCTTGGCAACCTCCCACAGCTTCTCCTTCGCGTGCCAGAGATCGACAATCTGGATCGCGCCGGGGTAGTCCTCTGAGGCGATGCGCCAGATCCAGCTGGCTCCGTCCCCCAGGATGACGCGGCGGCGGGCGAGCGTGAAGCCCCGTCGCTCGGCCTCGCGACGCATGCGCCGGGCGAACTCGCACGGGTCCGGATCGGTGTCGCGGCTGGCGGCGCTTTCGATGGCAGCGGTGTAGCTGACCGACGGTCCGCGTCGTCGCGCGAGCCCGGGTCGCGCACGGGACGGTCCCGTCGTCGCGCGACTCGGCCGTCCAGACGACGGCCAGCTTGACCTCGCGGGTGCGGGCGGAGCCGTCGGGCTGCTTGCCGGGGCGCCCGGCCGTCTCGCTGGCCCGGACCGGGACGCCGGTGCCGTCGACGCCGAGATACGCCGTCGGGGCGGGAGGCAGTGCCGGCGCGTCCGGACCGAGCCGCTCGCGGGCGGCAATCTCGCGGCCCAGGGCCGCGGCAGTGCGCTGCACGTGCTTGGTGCCCACCCGTACGCCGGCGAGGTCAGCGAGCAGTCCGCTGGCCTGGGCGAAGCTGACCAGCGCGGCGCCCGCACCGGTCATGCGGGTCACGCCCGGTGACAGGTCAGTGCGGGCCATGCCCAAGGCCCGGTCGCGAGGGAAATAGCCGTGGTGGCAGTCCGGGCAGTGGTAGTAAGCCCGCTGCCGGGTCAGCGCGCCCAGGACGGTTTCAAAGGTCTTGGCACGGCGGCCGGCGTAGTGTGCGGTCTGCCCGCAGGGGCAGGGCTGGTGCGGGCCGCATTGATCGCCGAGGTCGTCGCTGAAGCGCCGTTCGACCGCCCGTGCGGCCAGTTGCAGCGCCCGTTGGCGCAGACGGGTCTCGAGGGCCTCGAAATCGATGGAGTCGGCGGCCCCGGGAGCTACGAAGCGGGCGATCTCGGCTTCGATGGCGGGGACGAACTCCTGCGCGCAGGCTTTTTTTTAACGGCCGCTGGGCGGAGGCCGGGCCGACGCTTTGGAGCCGGGCATCGGAGAGTTGCTCGCTAACCTCGATCAGTTCGCCAGTCAGGCGGCGCAGGCGCTGGCATTCGGCGACTTCGGCGCGCAGCACCTCGGCATGCCGGGCGGAAAAGGAGCGGGTGGTCTGCTTGCCGGCCGAGTTGCAAACGAGGCGGAAGTAAGGGCCGTGACCGCGATCGCCCTGCTGCTGGCAATGGCAGGCGGGGCGGCCGCACTTGGTGTAGATTTCGCTCACAGTGCCGGGGCGCAGTTCGCCGATGGCGCTGATGCTGGCCAGGATACTGGCGCGTCTTTGCTGCAGGGCAAGGATGGTTGCAGAGAGGGGAGCGGGGGCGATGGAAGCACAAGGAGTTCCAAGGTCAGTCCCGCAAAATCAGGCCGGGATCAAAATGATGTCATGCACCCTCCGGGATGCGTCCCCTTGATTCCACCCGCTTGTTCCGCATATCATGTTGGTTCCTTGGAGACCTGTGATGAGACCCTTGCTAGCCCTCATGCTCGCCTTATTGGTGGGCGTGTCCACCGCTTCCAGCCAGGAGGCCGCCATGGAACTGCGCAATGTCGAAATCGACGCGCAGTCGCCGGAAGGCTCCGTGCTCACCCAAGCCGGTCTTGCCGAGGATGCGGGAGAGAGAATCGGGATCCTGGAGGGCTTCCGGACCGACTATCCGGAAAGCACCTATATCGGCTACGTACTGATGCAGCTGCAAGGCCTGTACACGCAGCAGCAGAACTGGGCCCGCTCAGCCGAAATCGGAGCACTCCTGCTGCCGTACGCTCGCGAGGATCTTGAGGTGCGCCACAACTACAACCAAGCCCTGCTCAACTCGCAGAGGTGGCCCGACCTGCTAGCGGCGCTCGTCGAAACCAAGCCGCTGGCAGACAGGGATGCCGCCGCGCCGCCGCCCGAGGATCCGACCAACGACGAGGAGATCATTCACCAGAGTTCCGTCGATTACGCAAGCGGCGTGGCGCAGTACACCGAATGGGCCCTCAACGTGGGCAGTTCCCAAAGCCCGCCAGCCGAGCAAGTGAAGTTCATGGACGCGCTTGTCGAGCTTTTCCCGGACGGCCAGTATCTCGCGGGAATCGATGACAGGTATGTCGTGGCATACCAACAAGCCGGCGACGTGTCGGGCATGGTCATGGCGATGGAACGGGCGCTGGCCAACAATCCGGGCAACGAACAGTACCTCTTCACGCTCGCCGAACTCGCCCTTACCCAGAAGAACTATGACACCGTGAACGCCCGCTGCGAAGAGCTTGTCCAGCTGATGGAGGAAAAGCCCTCCCCTGAAGGCACCTCGGAGGAGGACTGGGCCGCAACGAAGCAGAAATTCACAGCGCTGGCCCACTACCTCATGGGCAGCGGCGACTTCAATCAGGGCAGCTGGCGCGAGGCCCGGCGGCACCTGCTGCAAACCGTGGACGTCATCAAGGCCGAGGGTGGCGAGCGGTACGGCATTCTCGCTTACATGCTCGGATACTGCTATGTCAAGCTCGACATTGCCGGGGATAACATCCCGCAAGCGACGCGCTGGATGGGCGAGGCGGCACGGGTGCCCAATCCCATGCAAGCGCAGGCGGCCCAGACGCTAGCGGCGATCAAGGCCGCCGAGTAGGGTTCCCGCCGGAGTACGTATCCAGCGATCGCCCGGCCCGGGCAAGCGTCCCGTCCAGAGTGGCCGGACGGCTGTCGATCAGGTCCATCGCCAGCTTCCGCACGGCATCCCGAACGGCTTCGGATCGCAAATACTCTGCGGGCGACTTGCCGTCGATGCGAGCGAGCATCAAGAATGCCAGGTGCCGCATGCTGGCCGCCTCGAACCAGCTCAAGGCCCCTCCGGGGAGCATGGCCAGGGTCCAGCAAAACGCGGTCCGAGCAAGGCGAAAGTAGCTTGCGGCCAGCGACGGCCGGTAAAACGCCTTCAAGACCAAGTGGTTCAGCATGAATCCCGCGTCGTAACTCGGGTCGCCAAAATGCGCGCATTCGAAATCGATGCAGACGAGCTGCCCCGAGCAGACCAGCAGGTTCTTCGGGCTCCAGTCCCCGTGGACCATGGCCGCCTGCCGAGCCGAAGATTCGGCGATCAAGTCAGCGACAGGGCCCTCGAGGCGTGGGTGGCGCATGGCGACCGTGCGGTAGTACGGGTCTGTGCGCAATTGATCGAATGCCGAGCGATCCGAGAACGGCCGGCGGAACTCGGGCCTGCCCCATGTGCCCCGGACCATCAGGCCGAGCGTCGCTCCCGCGATTCGGGCCGTGGCCGCGCTGCATTCCCCGCCGAGAAGGCGAGTCCTCCAGTCGGCTCCCCCGGCAGGCGCTGCACGCATCGCATAGAGGAAGCAGCGCCTGTCTTGGAACAGTAGCGCGGGCAAGCGCCCAGCGGGCAGGATATCGCGGAGGGCCCGGATCACCTCCCATTCCCGGTGGATCCGAGTGCGCTCTGCGAGCCACTCTTCCCGGACCCGCAATCGTGGCAGGGACTGCTTTAGAACGACCCTCTGCGCAGCGTCTTCGACTAGCACGACGCTGTTCGACACGCCGCCGCCAAGCTTGCTGACAGTGACCGGCCCGGAGAGTTCGACACGACCCGCCAGAAAACCGAGGGCGGTGTCGACGTCCAGCTCGGCTGGCTCGGCCATCAGCGGATTGGGGCGCCCGACCCGGCGGTCGGGGGAACCTGTCGGTCCGCTTTCGGCTTGGAGCGCAGCAGGGTCCATGGCCGCTGCCGCAATTCCGAGGCCAGCTCTGAGATCTCCTCCGAGGCTCGGCGGAAGTTCTCCATGATCTCGCCGATGTCGGCCTCGTTTGCGAGCACCAGCGCCCGCGTGTCGCCGAGAACGAGCTGTGCATCCTCTAAAGTGCCTTCTAGCCGGGCGAGCGTGCTCTTGATCGGTTCGCGCGTCTCGTCCAGCGTGCGATTCGCGTTTTCGATCGTGGTGTCGGCATTCCGCGCAACATCCCGGAAATCCTCCGTCAGTGCCTTGACCACGTCCAGCGTGTCGCTGAGCTGGTCGGCAAGCTGGTCGATCTTTGGTCCCTGCGTGTCGATCAAGGCGTTGCTGTTCTCAAGCATTCTCGCAACGTTCCGCTGGTTCTCTTCGCCGGTTAACCTCTGCAAATTAACCATCAGCACGTGCATGTCGTCCACAACAACGCTCATCTTGTCGTCAATCCGGGCCATCAGGTCCACCGCGGAATCGGCCACGTCCGACACCTTCCGCGTCAAGTCTGCGAATGTTATTGGCTCGGTCGACGGGACCACGCCGCCAGGTTCAATCCGGGGCGAGTCGATCGTTCCCGGCAAGACCTCCAGATAGTTCTGCCCTAGTGCGCTGAGGCTGGCGATCGTCGCCATCGAGTCCTGCGTCACTGGAATCTCCGCTCGGATCCGAAAGACGACTTCGGACTTCGTCATGTCCTCGCTCCACGGGCGCACAGTCTGGATAGTGCCTGCCTGGCGCCCGCCAAAGCGCACGATATTGCCTTCATCCAGCCCCCCGATGTAAGCGAAATACGTCCGGTAAGTCGCCGTCTCGCCGGTTATCTGGACATTGGCAACGACAATGAAGGTCGTCACGAAAATAGCGAGCACCAGAATGACGAGGAGTCCTACTTTGGCTTCGTTACTCATTCGAACCCCGTTACGTACGATTCCGCTCCGGGCTCGGCGTCGTCTGCAATCCGTTGGACGAATTGCTGGATGCGAGGGTGCGGATTGGCGAGGATCTGCTCGACCGTGCCGACGGCAAGAATTCTAGCCTGGTCCAGCATACACATGCGGTCAGCGATCAGAAAAGCGCTTTGCAACTCGTGCGTCACGACGATGAGCGTCATTTTGAATGCATCCTTGAGCCGCAGTATCAATCGATCGATGCCAGCGGCGATGATCGGATCGAGGCCGGCGGAGGGTTCGTCGAAGAGCAGGATCTCTGGATCCATGGCAAGTGCGCGTGCCAGGGACGCGCGCTTGCGCATACCTCCGGAGAGTTCGGTTGGGTAGAGGTCTTCGACACCGGAGAGTCCAACCTGCTGGAGCTTCATCTTCGTGATGAGCCGAATCGTTGACTCGGCAAGGTCCGTGTGTTCGCGTAACGGGAGGGCAACATTGTCGCCGACCGTCATCGAATTGAACATCGCCGCGCTCTGGAAGGACACGCCCAGCAGCCGGCGGACTCGCTCCATTTGCTTGCGCGACGCGGTGACGATGTCGGTCCCATTGATGCGGATCGATCCGGCAGACGGCTTCTCCAAACCCTCCAAGTGCCTGAGCAGCGTGCTCTTTCCACAACCGGACGCACCGAGAATCACCATTGTCTCGCCTCGGTAGATGTCCAGGTCCACGCCGTCGAGCACCTGCCTGTCGCCGTAGCGCACTCGCAGCCCCCGGACCGAAATCACGGGCTCGGCACCCTCCTGGTGCGGGTAGCGCCGGTCGGCAGTAGCTGGTCTTGGCCCGCTCATCTCCAGAAAAAGTAGAAAAACCCCGTGCAGATAAGATCCGCGAGCACGACCAGGAAGATCGACTTCACCACGGCGCTCGTGGTCGAGCGGCCCACGCCCTCGGGACCTCCAGTGACCAGGAATCCTTCCAGGCACCCCACATGGACAATGATCATCCCGAACACTACCGCCTTGACCAAGCCGCTGACGATGTCCCGCATCAGCAAGATCTCGGCCGTACGGCGCAGGTACATCAAGATTGTCATGTCGAGCGCGAAATAGGTGAACAGGCCACCACCTAGAATCCCGGAGAATACTGCCATAACTGTCAGGCTGGGCAGCATTACCAGCATCGCCATGCTCTTGGGAACAAGCACGAAATCGATCGGGTCGATTGCCATCGTGCGCAATGCGTCGATTTCGTCCGTCACCACCATTGTCGCCACTTCGGCCGAAATTGCTGAGCCGGACCGGCCAATCACCACGAGCGCTGCGACCAGCGGACCGAGTTCCCTGGTCATCGTGGTGCCAACTAAATTGATGACCACTTCCATCGCACCGAACCGACGCAACTCGGCGCCCGACTGCAACGCCATGATCAGGCCCGTCGCACCGGAAATCAAGCACACCACTGGCAGTGCGCGAACGCCGATTTCCGCCATCTGCTCGATGGCGCGTCGCCAGCGCAGTCGCCGCCCGCTGAAGGGATTGACCCTCAGCGAGAGCCGCATTACGTGCCAGAATTGGACTGCAAGCAGGCCTACGTACTCGACCTGCTGGATCGAGTATCGCCCGACCGAGTCCAATATGGTCATGAACGGGGCTCCGACCGGCTCGATCAGCCCTGGAGGGCCTCCGCTTCCGAAGGGTAGACATCAAAGACATCGATCAGGCGCGTAAGCTCGAGCACATGGCGAGGACCGTCGTTGAGGCCAGCCAACCGAAAGCTCACCTTGCGCTTCCGCGCCTCCTGCAGTCCCTCCACCAAGCTCGCGATTCCGGAGCTGTCAACATAGTCCACATGCTGCAAGCTGACGATGACGATCGAACCGCTTCCTTCCTGCACTTGCTCGAGCAGCGCCTCGCGCAAGCGAGGCGAACTGGACATGTCCACGTCCCCGGACACTTCCACGACCGCGCTTGTGCCGGCGTGCTTGATATTGATTTCCATAGACTAGACCCGCCTCTGATCACGACATGGCGACGGACAGCGGCAATCGCTTGCTGAGGCGAATGCGGTTCCATCCGTCCTCGCGCAAGTACTCGCAGTTATCCATCACCGAACTGATAAGAAAGATGCCGCGCCCACCAGGGCGCATCTCGTCGGGCGGCGGAACGGCCTGCGAAAACGGATCAAACTCCTGCCCATCGTCGCAGATCTCGATTGTGACCGTGCTCCCGTCACACCGGCAGATGACGCGGACCGGCCGCGACTCGTCCCCGCCATAGGCGTGCTTGATGACGTTTGCAAGCGATTCGTCCACTGCAAGGACAATCGCCCGCACGGTCGCGGCGTCGCCTTGATACTCCCGACAGAAGATCTCAACCAAAGATCTAGCCATACGGAGCCAGCGCGGGTGGCTCTTGATCATGATCTCGACTTCGTCAAGCATGCCCGGTTCCACACTTTGCCGTCTCGAAGCGAATCAAACCGCTGCGCAACCAGCAAATCTTATCATGCGGGGCTCTGCGACCCTTTGGCCGGAGCCTCTGCTATCGTGGCAATTCGTGGCAGCATCGGCGGCAAGGCGAACGGCCTTCGACGTGGTGCTGCGCGTGGACCGGGACGCGGCTTTTGCCGACGAACTGCTCCATTCGGCTCGATTGGCCCCCTTAGGGGAACGCGAGCGCGCATTCGTCACCGAGTTGGTGATGGGCTGTCTCAGACGGAGGGGCGAGCTTGACCATGCGGTCTCTTGCCGCCTTCGCAAGCCCTTGCGTTCGCTTGACCCGGAAGTGCTGGTAGTGCTCAGGCTGGGCGCGTACCAGCTGCGCTACATGCGGAGCGTACCAGCCCATGCGGCCGTGTCAGAGACCGTAGAACTCGTCAAGGGAACTGGCAAACGCTCCGCGGCAGGGCTGGTGAACGCCGTTCTTCGCCGACTTCCTCCCTTGCCGCCCCCAGACGAAGCCGCGCGACTCTCCCACCCTGACTGGCTGGTACAACGCTGGCGAACATCGCTTGGCCCGCAGGACTGCGAAACGCTTCTTGCTGCGAACCTGAGGAAGCCATGGGCCTACTTCCGGATCTCATCTCCGGCGTTGCCCGAGACGGTCCTGCCGCTGCTGAGCCGGGCGGGACTCGTCGCGGAACCGACATCGCTGCCCCGCGCCTACCGACTCGCCGCGGGTAACGCCGCCGCCGCGGTGACAGCCTCCGAGGGGGCTGTCACCTTCCTGGACATCAACTCGCAACGCGTCGCGGCATTGCTCGACGTGCAGCCCGGCTGCAGTGTCCTCGATGTCTGCGCGGCACCAGGCGGCAAGGCCAGAATCCTCGCCGAGTCCGGTCCTGTCGTGGCCGGAGACCGTTGGTCACACCGCCTGCACGCCATGCGCCGCCTGGGCAGCCGGGGCATCCGATTGCTACAAATGGATGCCGAGCGAACGCTACCGTTCGCGACTCGGTTCGACAGGATCCTTGTGGACGCACCCTGCTCCGGCACCGGAACGCTCGCCCGCAACCCTGAAATCAAGTGGCGGCTCAGCCCGGCCGACCTCGACGACCTCCACGCCCGGCAGACACGCATCCTGAGAAACGCATTGGAGACATTGGCACCGGGTGGGCTGCTGATTTACTCAACTTGCTCGCTGGAACCGGAGGAGAACGAACATGTCGTCAGATCCGTTCTCGGGAATCGTCCCGGCTGGAAGGCGAGCAAGGTTCTGGCAACCCTTCCTGGCAAGGACCCGGGCGATGGCTTCCAAGCCTGGCGCTTCGAGCGGCTGGACGCGTGACCGGCGCTGGCACGGCTGGATCGTGCTGGCGTTCTCGGCGGCAGTCTTTCTGGGGGCCGTCTCCAGTCCCCCGTCGCTACTGGATGACATAGATTCCGCTTACGCGCAAATCGCACGCTCCATGCTCGATTCGGGCGACTGGGTCACGGCGCGACTCAACGGCGTAGCGTATTTCGACAAGCCGCCGGGCCAAGTTTGGGCGATTGCGGTCTCGTACGCTCTTTTCGGTGTTCACGACTGGGCGGCGCGACTGCCGGTGGCGCTAGCCGCAATGGCCCTCTGCTGGCTGGCCTGGCGCACCGGCCGCTGGGCCTTCGGCGACCAGGCCGGACTGTACGCGGGCATCGGGCTCGCCGCTTGCCTTGGCTTGTTCCTTTTCACCCGCGCGCGAATGCCCGACATCTATGTCGGCTGCACGCTGCTGTTCGTGCTGGACAGTTTCCTACGTGCGCAAGAAGGGAGCCCGCGCAGGGCGCAGATTCGCATGGCCTGGGCGGGTGCCGCAGTCGGAATCGGCCTCCTGTTCAAGGGCCTCGTCGCCGCGGTCCTGCCCCTGGGCGCGATCGGCGCGTACTTCGTGTTCACCGGGGCCTGGCGTTCCGGCGAATCCTGGCGGCGTCTCGGACTGCCGGGAGCTGTCGCGGCAGCAACGCTGGTCGCCGCGCCGTGGCACCTGCTGTCCATCGCCCGCCATCCTCCCTATTTTGAATTTGGATTTGCCAGTGGGCCGGGCCAGTATCACGGGTTTTTCTGGCGCTACTTCGTCAACGAACACGTCCTGCGGTACCTCGGCCTGCGCTATCCGGTCGACTACAACCGGGTGCCCCTGGCTTGGTTCTGGGCAGGACACTTGGCCTGGCTGTTCCCGTGGAGCGGCTTGATCCCGGCGGTGCGGGAGCTGCAGTTCAGAGCCGACGTGCGCACGGCCCGAGCGCGCATGCTGATGCTTTGCGCCTGCGGGTTCACGCTGCTGTTCTTCTCTGCGTCGACCAGCCAGGAATACTACACGCTACCGGCATACGCACCGGCCATGCTACTGCTAGCAAGCGCGGCCGCTTCGCTGCCGCACCGACTTCGATCGGCGTGCCGAATGGCAGGAGGCGTCTATGCCGCGGGACTGCTCGCAGGGATCGGCGTCTTGATCGCTGTGCGCAACGTGACGGCTTCCGGGGACATTTCGGTGGCGCTGGCCAGCAATCCGGAAGCCTACACGCTCGCGCTCGGCCACTTCCAGGATCTCACCCTCGAGTCGTTCGCGTACTTGCGCGGCCCGCTGGCCCTGGCCGTTGCCGCGTGCGCGATCGGCAGCCTTGGCGGCCTCCTGCTCTCGCATCGGCGGGCCGCCGCAACGCTAGCCTGCGCCGCGCTGCTGGTCCTGCATGCCGCGCACTGGGCAATGGCGGCGTTCGACCCCTACCTGTCCTCCCGCCACCTGGCCGAGGCCTATCTGCGTGCGCCGCCAGGCCAGATGGTCCTCGACCACGAGTACTACGCGTTCTCGTCCGTGGCCTTTTATGCAAACCGCCCGATCCTGCTGCTCAATGGCAGAAAGAACAACATCGAGTACGGCTCGAATGCACCCGGGGCGCCCCAAGTATTTCTCGACGACACGGAACTCCTGACTCTATGGAGGGGCGAAGACCCCGTCTACTTGGCAACGTTCGACGAGGATCGCAACCGCTTCGAAGAACTGCTCGGAGCCGAACGCGTTCATGCGGTGGCGGCAGGTGGCGGAAAGATCTTGCTGTCGAACCAGCGCTGACGAATCCGGAAGCTCAGCCAGTCCCGACCCGGCGACGCGGCTGGCTGGGGTCGGGTGCGCGACAATTCTGTGAAACCTACGCTGCGGCCCGGTCTTCCCAGTAGTCTTCAAAGCGATTGGAGAGCTGCGCGCAGCGAAGGGCGATGATCGCATTGGCTCCGTCCACGGTCCAGAACATCCCCGAGCGCTTCAGGCGTCCGCCGATCACTGTACGGCAGCCCGCTTCAATCACGCCGGAGCCGACGAAGAGATCCTGGCGGCGGAACTCGGCATAGCGCATGCGGTCGGCATGGCCCTCGAAGTAGGCTGCCTCGATCCGCAGCTTCTCGCTGAGTGCGGGCGTGTCGGCCCGGATGCCTCGCAGGGACCGGACCAAATGCTCGATGCGCCCCTCGTCGAGCTGCTTCTTGCGCCGGCGCACCCAGCGGCGGCGCTGCTTGCGGTCCAGCGGGAACAGGTGCCGGCCCACTTCCCAGAGGTGCTCGCGAGAGTGGTAGATGTCGACGATCTCGATGGCGTTGGGGAAGTAGCTGCGGCTCAAATTCCAAATCCATGCTGCGCCGTCGCCGATCACGACCTGGCGGTCGGCGCGGTGCAGGCCGCGCTGCCAGGCCTCGTGGTAGAGGCGCTGCCCGAACGTCCCGGCGTCCTCGATCGCACCCGTGTACGTGGTCGATCGCGCGTCCCGCACCGGCCGGCCCTCGGCGTCCAGAGCGGTCTGCGTGAAGATGCAGCCCAGCTTGACCTCGCGGGTCCGCGCCGGCGCGCCGTCCTTGCCCTGGCGCCCGGCGGATGCCGCGGCCGTGACCGGGATGCCGGTGCCGTCCAGCTCGATGTAGAACGTGGGAATCGGCTCGCCCGGCTGGGGCGGGAACCCCCGCAGGGCCGCCTGGCAGCGATCCGACTCAGCCCGCGCCGCCAAGTCGCTGCCGATCGCGTGGGCCTGCCGCTCGACCGCCTTGGCACTGACCGCGATGCCCGCCAGTTCCGCCAGCAACGCGCGACCGCGCGCGAACGGCGTTTCGCCGCCGACCACGGCGAGCAGGCGGCGCACGCCCGGCGAGTACTGCGTGCCCTCGATGTCAAGCTCGCGGTCGAGCGGCGCCGCACCCCGCCAGCAGTGCCGGCAGTGATAGTAGGGCCGTCGCAGGCTCACCACACCGAGCAGGCTGACCAGCCGCTTGGGCCGCGGCCCCTCGCAGCGCATGGGGCTGCCGCAGGTGCACAGCGGCGGCTGGCCCTCGTCCTCGGTTTCCGCCAGCAGCTCTTCCAGCAGCCGCGCCCCGGCCCTGTGCAGGGCCGCGCGAGTCGCCTGCTCGAGAGCTTCGAGGTCGAACGCGCCGACCTTGCGCCGGGCGTTGACGATCACTCTCAGCAGACTCCCGACCTCGGCCTGGACGGCGGCCTGGATCGCGCGCAGCGTTTTTTTTGGGGCCCTTGGGGCGGTTGCTCCAGGTCCTGCGCCGCGGGGGGCCGCAGCTGGCAGATGCGCTCGTTGACGTCGACGAGCTCGGCGGTGAGTTCCTGGAAGCGACGGAACGCGGCCACCTCGCGTTCGGCCTTGCGCACCTGGGCCGGCGCGGAGAGCGTCAGCGCCACGGACTTGCCGCGGACCTTGTAGGCCAGTCGCGTCACGGGGCCGTGGCCGGGATGGCCCGCTTGGGCGCAGGCGCAGTTGGACTTGCCGCAACGGCGGAAGAGGGACTGGATGGAACCGCGGCGGAAGTCACCGACCTGGGCGAGTTCGAGCAAGAGCCGGGAGCGGTCGTCTTCCAAGGCAGCGAGGGAATCGGGCATGGGCCCTCCTTGGTCTGTATATATCTACTATATACAGACCGGCGAGGTTCTCCCAGTAGATTGCCATCCTTTTCACAGAAATGTCGCGCACCCGCTGGGGTCTCCGCGCTGGCAGTAGAGTCGGGGAGCGACGCGCGCACCTTAGCAAAGAGGCAGTAGCCGTTTGGGGTAGTCCTACGGCTTTCGCCATGTGTAGGTGCCTCACTGGCCCTCTCGCCTAGCCACGTTTCCGCTCCCCGCTCGTCAAACCGGACGTGCGGCTTTCCCGCATCCGGCTTTCAGTGCAGATCATGCCTTCGCCCACGGAAGGCTCTTGGTCGTCTGCGTCAGGCGCACGAGGCCGTACTCACCGTACAGCCGGGCGTCCGGGAACAGCACGTATTGCCCGGACTTCACCTTGTGTTTCCGACAGAGCCACTGGCGCAGCCGCCGGACCGCGTGGCGGTCAATCGCGTTGTACGCCGGACTCACCTGGCCCAGATGGAAGTAGTTCGCCCATCCGGTTAGGCACCGGTTCAGGCGTTCTACCATTTCCTCCCGGGTCAGTTGCCCGCTCCGCGGCGATGTCCACTCGCTGATCTTGCGGCAGATGCTCTGGACGCTGGCCTTGCTCGGGCGGGTGCCGATATACGGTCCTTTCCCGCTGGGCCTGTAGTTGCGTCCTATGCGGTATCCGAGGAACTCGAACGGCTCCTCCGGGCACCGCAGGCATCGGGTCTTCCGTTCGTTGACCGGCAGTTTCAGCTTCCGCATCAGCCGCTGGACTTCCTCGAGCATTGCTGCTGCCGGAGCCCTGCCGAGCACGCAGAAGTCATCCGCATAGTTCACGATTGTCCAGCGACAACTATTCTTGCCGGCGCGTTGCCTCATTTCCAAATGTTACCCACCGTCCCCACAAAGATGCTACCGCGTCTCCGGTTAAGTTCGTGAGCGTTTGCTGAAGCAGCCATTGCTGATGGTTGCTATGGACCATCCCTCCGCGAAGGGGCGGAGCGGTGGTGGGCGCGCGAGCGCGCCCACCACCGGGAAGGCGTCGAAAACCACGTCGGTCACCGGGCGCTGAGGCATGTGAAGGCTTGGTCTCAAGGAGATCCGTTGGTCCGGACTGCGCATTCGACCTGACCGGAATCGCCTGGCACCACAGCGGGTTCGGCAGCGCGGTCGAGCGTAGCGGCAACAGCACCCGGTGACATAGCCGCACCCGTAGGCGGTCCCATCGGATCGGCCAGGATCAGCCGACGGGCCTCGAGTCGGCGCCAGTCCTTGACCCGCCGTTGCAGGGTCCGCAACTGGCCCGGAACAAACAGGCCGGGATGCTCCCGCCGCAGACGCCCGAAGAGTTCCTTCGCTGTGCGCTGCGGCTCGGCCTCCAGCCACTGCACCACGCGGGGCCAGGTCGTCTCGAACGGGTCGTGCCGGGTGCGCCACCAGCGTGGCGTTTTCGCCGCGGGCTGGTGAGTCGGCCGCACTTCCCCAGCGCGCCAAGCGAGTGCCAGGCTGCGCAGGAAGCGGTCGAGGTCGGCATCGCGTTGCGGCATCGGCTGGACCGTCGCGCCCGCTGCCAGTGCGGCGAGGTGGTGTTGTACCGTGCGGATCTCGTCCAGGAGCCCGAGCGGGTCCAGCGTGCCCAGCAGCGCACCGAGACGGTCCTTCGTCGCCGCGGGAATCGCATCCGAGGCGAGCAGCCGCGCACACGGGGTCTCCGGTGGGTGATAGCGCTTGCGTACACGCGCACCCTCCCGCGTCTTCTCGGCCAGCTTGAACGCGGGCTGGAACACGTTCACGAACAGGCGCGACGCCGAGTACAGCCGCGCGAGTGTCGCGGCGGCTGCCACGCCTTCCAGCCGCCCGTACCCGACCAGCCGGCGAACCACCGCTCCGTTCTTCTGCTCCACCCAGGCTTGGTCGTTCTTCCGGTACGGCCGAGAGCGCGTCAGTTCAATTCCCTGGTCGCTGCAATAGCTGATCAGCATGTCGTTCAGGAACTCGCTTCCGTTGTCGGTGTCGAGCCCCCGGAGCGGGAATGGGAGCGCCTTGCGAAGCTGGTCCAGGGCCTCTACTACCAAGCTCCCTTCGCGCACCAGCAGGACCGCGCAGTCCGTCCAGCCGCTGGCGATATCGGTCACGACCAGGGACCAGACAAAGCTGCCAGCCATGGCCCCGCCGCAGTGCGCCACCAAGTCGGCCTCGACAAAGCCCGGGCTCGGATCCTGCCAGTCCGCGAACGTGCGTACCGGCACGCGGCCGCGCACGCCATTTTGCGCGGAACGGCGGCGCCGCCGGCCGGCCGTCACGGACCGTGCTTCCGCCAGACGGCGGTCGATCGTCGTCGCGCTCACCGCCATCAGCTGCTCGCGCACCTGCGGGTCCAGATCCAGGTGGCCGTGACGCTCCAGCGCTGGCACCAGAATCGGTAGCAGCGCCTTGAGACGCTTCCCGCACACGCGGTCCGAGGCTTCCCACAGCACGACCAGCGCCTCGGTCACGGCCTGGGCATACAGACAGCGCCGCCCGCGCCGCCCCGGGAGCTTGGGTGCGTTTCCACTGAGGACGCGGATGGCATGCTTGCGATGGCATCCCGTCAGAGCGGTGAACTCGTCGAGAATGCACCCCTTCTCGGTCCCCGTGCCGGTCTGGTACCGCTCAGCCACGGCGGCGACTAGCTCCTTACGCGCTTTTGCGCTGATCTTAGACATATTGCCTCCTTCGGTAACACGAATTGTGAGGCAACGGGGGTGTTCAAGTAACAATCTTTGCGACGCAATGCGCCCGGAATTTCTAATTGTCGCTGGACACACGATCTCCGCTCGGAAGCGCTCGGCGTGTCCCAGCATCTTCCAGCCCAGGATGAAGCGCCGCATGTAGAGGTTGCTGAGCAGGGGCGAGATCGGAGCCCCTTGCGGAGTCCCTTTCCGTGCCTGCCGCGCCCGGTTCGTGCGGTGTTTGCCGCCCTTGCCGTCATCCTCCTCCACGGCCATCTCCAACCACGCCTTGACCAACCCCAGCAGGCGCCCGTCGCTCACGCGTCGGGCCACGCTCCGGAGCAGTTCGGCGTGCGGGATCTCTCCGAAGTAATTCGACAGATCGCCGTCAACCACTTCATTGCATCCCTTCCTCAGCAGGCTGTGGACGCGGTTCACCGCGTCGTTCGCGCTGCGTCCCGGCCGGTAGGCGTGCTGCTCCGGTTGCAGGTCCGCTTCGATGATCGGTGCCAGCACCAGCAGGGCTGCCGTCTGCGCTACCCGGTCCCGGATGCAAGGTATGCCCAAGGGCCGGAACTTGCCGGGCTGCTTCTTCGGGATCAGCACCTGTCGCACCGGTTGCGGTGCGTAGGTGCCGTCCTGCAGCTCCCTTGCCAGTTCCCCGAGCCACGCTTCCGCCCCTCGCTCCTCGATGTCGACGAAGCTCTCCCGGTCCACTCCAGCACTGCCGCCGTTCCGGCGGACCTGCGCCAAAGCCTCCCGCAGGATATCCTCCCGCAGGATATCCTCCCGCCACATCTTGTCGCTCAGCGCATGGAACCGTCGCCCCGGTTCTTCCTTCGCTTTCGCATGTAGCACGGTCTGGAGTTTCCGAACCCTAGCTGGCCCTGTTAGACGTTCGTCAGTGGCCATGCCTTGCCTCCTTTCCGTACCTCTCTGCACTCAAGGCCCCTTCCCTCCACGGGCATTACCCCGCCTCTGCGGTAGTACGGGCCTATCCGCCACCCTGCCCGGCCCGGCCTGCCCCTCGCGGGGCTCCGGTTGATGCGTGCTGCATCACCGGCAGGGCTTCCCGTGTTGCTGCTTCCTTCCTCTTCCATGCGTGCCAGCGCCATTACCCCGGCGGGCGCGGGTCGGTGCCTGTGACGCTCTCTTCCCAACCCGCCGTCGGCCTTCCCCCTAATCACGAAAGGGTCGGCTCCCGCGTTAAACCAAAGTTCCAGACGAAATTTCCGCCGATTTTCGCCGTAAGTCCTTGAGTCTCAATCGGTTGCACTAGGTCAAGGGGAGAATCCATGGGATTTTCATACCCATGTAATGATCCCTCAACAGCCCAGGGCGCCGCACTGCTTCCGTGCCATTTCATGCCATAGTACAATATATTTGTGCTTGACATTGTTTCCATCTGTATGCCATGATCATACCCATGTATGTCGAGCGCGTCCCCAACCGCAACTCGCCCCCTGCCGTCCTGCTCCGCTCCTCCCACTGGGACCACGGCAAGATCCGCAAGGTCACCCACGCCAACATCTCCAAGCTCCCCCAGCCACTGGTCGACGGCATCGCCCTGCTGCTCCGCGGCGGCACCGTCGTCGGCCCCGGCTCCCCCGCCGTCCGCATCCTCGACTCGCGCCCCTGCGGCCATGTCGCCGCCCTGCTCGGCGGCGCCCGCCAACTCGGCCTGCCCGGCCTGCTGCACGTCCGCCCCAGCCGCTCCCGCGACCTCGCCCTGGCCCTCGTGCTGATGCGCCTGCTGCTACCCGCCTCGCGCCTCGCCACCGCCCGCAAGCTCGCCCCCGACGCCGAGTTCGCCGTCCTCAACGAGGCCCTCGGCCTGGGCCCCGTCTCCGAGCAGCAGCTCTACGACACCCTCGACTGGCTGGCCCGCCGCCAGCCCGCCATCGAGGCCAAGCTCGCCCGCCGCCACCTGCAGGACGGCTGCCTCGCGCTGTACGACCTGACCTCCGTCTGGTACACCGGCGAGCACTGCGAGCTGGCCCGTCGCGGCTACTCCCGCGACGGCAAGCGCGGCAGCCGCCAGATCGTCGTCGGCCTGCTGTGCGACGCCGCGGGCCGTCCGGTCTCCGCCGAGGTGTGTGCCGGCAACACCGCCGACCCCGCCACCGTGCCCGCCCAGGTCGACAAGCTGCGGCGGCGCTTCGGGCTCAGCCGGGTGGTGCTGGTCGGCGATCGCGGCATGCTCACCGCCGCGCGCATCCGCGAGGACCTGGCCCCCCACGAGGATCTCGGCTGGATCTCCGCCCTGCGGGCGCCGGCGATCCGCCAGCTGCTGCGCGCAGGGCGTTTCGATCCCGAGCAGGTCGGGGACTGGCAGCTGGTGCGGATCGAGAGCCCGGACTACCCCGGCGAGCGGCTGCTGGTGTGCCGCAACCCGCGCCTGCGGCGCGAGCGGGGCCAGCGCCGCGAGGCCCTGCTGCAGGCCACCGAGGCGGCCCTGGCGGAGATCGGCCAGGCCACCCAGCGCCGCGCCAGCCCGCTACGCGGGGACGCGCTGAAGCTACGCGTGCACGCGGCGCTCGGGCAGTACAAGATGCGCAAGCATTTCCGTCGAGATCGGGGAAGGGGGCCTGAGCTGGCAACGGAACAGCGCCAAGGTGGCCGCCGAGGCCGCGCTGGACGGCCTGTACGTGATCCGCGCGCAGGTGCCTCCCACGCAGCTGGACGACGCCGGGGTGGTGCGCGCTTACAAGAGCCTGGCCGCGGTCGAGCGCGCCTTCCGGCATCTCAAGACCGTGGACCTGGAACTGCGCCCGTTCTACGTGCGCGATCCAGACCGCGTGCGGGCGCACACGCTGGTGTGCCTGCTTGGCCTACCACCTGGAATGGCACCTGCGGCAGAAGCTGGCGCCGCTGCTGTACGAGGAGCACGACCGCGCCGCCGCTGAACGGCGGCGGGACACGCCCGTGGCCCCGGCCCGGCACACGCCCGCCACCGAAGCCAAGCGCCGGACCCGGAAGACCGCCGAGGGCGACACTGTGTGGGACTTCCGCGGCCTGCTGGGGGAACTGGGCACGCTGCAGCGCAACCAAGTACGCTTCCAGCTGCCGGGCCAGTCCGAACACCCCGAAGTCCGGCTGCTGACCGAACCGAGCCCCTTGCAGCGTCGTGTGTTCGAGCTCCTGCAGCTGCGCCAGCGCGACATCCTACCCAGTAGCGCGACCTCTGTGAGGCTGCCTGTCTAGGCCACAACTGACTCTGCCTGAGTAACTTACGCGCTGAAAAACCGCTCTATGGAAGCTGGAACTTCAGGTTAAATGTTTCGAGGCCTGCTCGGCGTTCACTCGCGTTCTAGCCCGCATGCTCGCTGAGCCGCCCAAGGCGGCCCTTTGACACCAGAGTGCTTCAGCCCATTTCGTTACCTCCATGAACCGCCCTGGCTGCTACCAGCCGGAGCATCAGTTGCTGGGCGGGATTCGCACCCGCTGAATGGAAGCGCCTTTCCACGGCGCACGCGATTCTCAGTTTGGCCTTTTTCTATCTCGCGAGCCGCTGAGGGGCCGGTAGCAAGGGACCAGTTTCTGGGGGCTTAACTTTGCGGGCACCGCTTTCAAACATAAAATGTGCCCCCCGTTTCCAATGCCCGAGTGCTCGATTCCCTTCTGGACCGCTTCCAACAAGCCGCCTCCGCCCTGCCCGATCCCCGGACCGGCTCCAACAAGCGCTACGCCGTCTCCGATGCCGCTGCCTGCGCCCTCTCCACGTTCTTCTTCCAGTCCCCCTCCTTCCTCGACTTCCAGCGCCGCATGCACGAGGAGTCCGCCCGCTCCAACTGCCACTCGCTCTTCGGCGTCAGCAAGATTCCGAGTGACAATCAGATCAGGAATCTGCTCGACGCTCTCGACCCCTCCCTGTTCGCCGACCTGTTCCCCCTCTGCCTCGACACCGTCCGCGACCAAGGGGGCCTCGACCCCTTCCTGCGCCTCGACGGCCGCCTCCTCATCGCCCTCGACGGGATCCAGTTCCATGGCTCGGATTCCATCCATTGCGAGCAGTGCTCGACCCGCCATGTCGGCAAGCACAAAACCAAGCAGTTCTTCCACACCATGCTCTCGGCCACTCTCGTCGCCGACGGCCACAACCGCGTCCTCCCGCGCATGCCGCTGTTCGTCCAGCCCCAGCACGACCCCGCCGCCAACCGGCCCGACCTGACCGAAGACCAGCGCAAGCAGGATTGCGAGCGCAACGCTGCCAAGCGCTGGCTGCCTGCCCACATCCCCGCTCTGCTCCCCTACCGGCCGGTCCTGCTCGGCGACGATCTGTACTGCTGCCAGCCCCTCTGCACACTCGTCGCCGACCTCGGCGCGGACTTCCTCTTCATCTGTAAGCCCAGCAGCCACAAGACGTTATACAAACAGCTCCCCAACCGCCGCATCTGGTCCACCGGCTGGATCCGCACCCGCAACCAGCGCCAGCAGGTCGAGTCCCATCGCTACCAGTGGAGAAACAACGTGCCGCTGCGCGCCGGCGACGACGCCCTGCAGGGCACCTGGATCGACTTCGAGATCGGCCGCAACGGCGAGCGCACCTACCACAATTCGTGCTTCACCAGTCTCAAGGTCACCGCTGACAACGTGGCCGCGATCGCCCGGGCGGGCCGCGCCAGATGGAAAATCGAGAACGAGCAGTTCAACTGCTTGGCGCGGCAGGGCTACAACCTCAAGCACAACTTCGGGCACGGCCGCCAGGGCCTGGCGAACCTGCTCGCGACGCTGAACCTGTTCGCCTTCACGCTGCACGCGGTCCTGGACTGCGTCGCGGACTTGTGGCGGCGCTGCCGGGACAAGGCTGGCACCCGGCGCCGCTTTTTCGACAAGCTGCGCGTCCTGTCGGAGATGTTCTGGTTCCCGGACTGGCACGCGCTGCTGACGACCATCCTGAACCCACCACGCCGACCCTCGGCGGTTCCGGCGCACCCGCCTGCTGCCCCGTCATGACGCCCTACGCCTGCCCTCCGGCCGCTGCCGGGCTCCTGCGCGAGCCCACGCCAGAGCCGCGCCTCGACCGGCCCGCCCACCGACCCAAGCCCCTCGCAGACGGCCCTCCAGTCTCTGCTGGCGGTTCCGAGCGGCCTGGCTTGCTTCCCACAAGTAGTCCCTGCCGAGTGCGACCGATCGCGATGACCCCAATACCTTGGTCAGACCACCTATTTTGAGAACTGCTGCCGCGCTGGCTGACAGTCTGCGTTATTCGCTATATTGGAACTGAGGGAATCGTTAACGAGTTCCCGCCCTTGGCAGGCCATTCAGGGCAATGGTCAGGCCGGCAGGTAGAGCAGCCATGAAACCAGGCATCCATCCCGACAATTACCGCGAGGTCGTGTTCCGCGACGTAACGACGAACACGGAGTGGATCACTCGCTCCGCGGCGAAGACTGACAAGACCACCGAGGTCGATGGCAAGGAATACCCCTTGTACGATCTGGCCATTTCTGCGTATTCGCACCCGTTCTACACCGGCAAGCGCAAGTTGGTCGACGCGGAAGGCCGCATCGAGCGATTCAACAAGAAATACCGGCGCAAGTCCTCTGTGTAGGCCGGACAGGGAATCACTACAGCGTAAAGAATCCGAACGCTAGTGTTCGTCCCATTTCCGGGACACGCTGTCGCGTGAAGGGGTTCAGGGAATTCAAGTGCTCGTAGTAGTGCTTGTCGCCGATGTTCTCGCTGCTCGGGTGCAGCGTGAATCGCTGCCACACATCGGGGGCGAAGCGTGCACATCCACCGTGAATCCGGGCGATCGGGTCTCCAGCCTCGCTGCCGAGACGCGTCGCTGGTCCCAGACATTGCGCATGCCGTATTCCACCCAAAAGCGGCCGGAGGGCGACCGGAACCGGATCGCCTAGTCGACCTCCAAGGGGGCGATACCCAGCACTGGCTGGAGGAGCTCCCGGTCATCGGCCATGGTCTTGGAAGCCTGGACACTCACTTCGAGGCGAGCCGATGTCCGGCACACACCGAAGTGCAAGCCGCGCAAAAAGGCGCTGTCGCCGTTCACGTACCGGTAGACGACCGGCGGGCTCAAAGGAAGGCGCTGATCGCGCGTTGGCCACGGCAGTAACGCGGAAGCAACCACGAGCACTGCTAGGCGGAGCGAGCGGGACATCGGCGGAAAATGCGTTCCCTCCGCCGAGCGTGCCGCAGGATGGAACGGCCGGAGCGGGCCCAAGTGTCATTTGTGGGCCATCCCATCACGGCAATCGACCCCACAGAACCGAACCGAATTGTGCAACACTCATGCGGAATGGGCTCGCCAAGACTCCTGACCCGTCGCCGTTGGATTGCCATCGCCGGAGCGCTGCCGGTCGCCGCCTCGCGGCCAGCGGCCAGAGCTCAGGGGAACGAGCCGCACGCACTCCTCTTCGGCACTGTGTTCCAGGGGTCGTACCTGGCGCTGCCCGGAGCCAAGGTCGTGGCATACGACGAGGCAAACCCTCGCAAGAAATACAGGACCGTCACGAATTATCGCGGCGAGTACCGCATCCGCGTGCCCCCGGGCGATGCAACGTACGTGATCAGCGCGGCAGCCCCGAAATTCGCCGAGGCCTCACGGACGGCGAAAGTCTACGGGATGGAGAAGACCACAGCCAACCTGATACTGGAATCCCGCAAAGCGGCCCGTGCAGCCAAGACACCCGAATCTGCGGAGTAGGATAGAGAGAGTGATGCACAGTGCCCGTCGTAGATTCCTGCTCCTGCCTGCCGCCCTCGCGGTCCCCGCCCTGCATGCCCAGTTTCCCGGCTTCGGCAAGAAGAAGCAGGAGGATCCGACACGCACGGTGAAGGGCCAGGTGATGGACGAGAACGAAGAAGGGATCCGCGGAATCGTGCAGTTGAAGAACTTGCGGACAGAGGAAACCAAGTCGTTCCATACGAACGACAACGGCAACTACCACTTCCATGGGCTCGACCTCAGCGTCGACTACGAACTCCGCGCTCTTGCTGAAGGCCATCAAAGCAAGACCCGAACCGTCTCGAGCTTCGACAGCCGCACGGAACTGATCTACAACTTCGAGCTCAAGGCCGCGAACTGATCCAGCCTCGGCGCATCGCGCCGACCGCGCCCCAGAGCGCTCGGGGTTACTATAAGGATGCTTCAACCGGGAGTGGCATCGCGACGGCCCGGCGGGCTCACGAGGGATCATGATGTACGACGCACGGCAGGTTCTGCACAGGGCCGTCTTATTGGCAGGCGCGACGGGGCTATTGATTTCAGGAATCGCCGCCGCCCAGACGCCCGGACCGCTTGGAGACCGGCCTCCCAGGCCCGTCCCGGACACCACGCGGCGCCCGGGAACCATTCCCGGCCCGGGCGGAGTGCCCGACTCCCCGACCGACAGGCCCCCAATCGAAACCCGCGCGCCGCGACGCGCACCCGAGACCCAGCCGCTCTTCACCGTTGATTCGAACGCAGTGACGGTCGACATCGCCGTCCTCGACAACAAGGGCCAGTTCATTCCCAACATCCCTCCGGGCAACTTTCAGATCCTTGAAGACGGAGTTCCGCAAAAGCTTGCCAGTATCGGCCAGACACAGGCTCCGGCAACGGTCGCGCTGCTGATCGAGTTCAGCAACCGCTGGCAGACATACTACTCCGAGACTTGGTACCAAACCCTCACAGCTACCTATGGTTTCGTCGAAACCCTCCGGCCCGAGGACTGGGTAGCGGTGATCGCATACGATCTCCGGCCGGAAATCCTGGCCGACTTCACACAAGACCGTAGAGAGATCAACTCTGCGCTGCAACGCTTGCGCATTGCCGCTTACAGCGAGTCGAACCTTTTCGACGCGTTGGCTGACACCGTCCAGCGCATGTCGGAAATCGAGGGCCGCAAGGCGGTCGTGCTGCTCTCTAGCGGCGAGGACACGTTCAGCCGCTTGAACTTCGGCCAAGCTAGGAAAATCATCCAGGAGGCCGGAGTGACGGTGCACGCTATCGGCTTGGGGCAGATGCTGAAGGAAATGATGGACTCCTACGGGATGGTTGGCGGCGAGACCCGCATCGGATGGCTCCAAGCCGACAACCAGTTGCGAACCTTCTCGAGGGAAACAGGCGGTTTCTCCTTCTTCCCGCGATTCTACGGCCAGTTCCCTACGATCTTCCAAAGCCTGAACTACTTGCTGCGCAACCAGTACACGGCAGTTTACTTGCCGTCAAACACCAAACGCGACGGCACGTTTCGGAAGATCACGGTACGGCTCGTCGACCCGGAGACAAATCAGGAACTGCGGATGACCGGGCAGAACAACAAGCGCATCAAGTACGAGATCAAGGCCCGCAGCGGCTACACAGCCCCGCGCGAAGTTGAATAAGCCTCCCTCGTGAATCGAACGCACAGTCGGTTCGATTTGTCAAGGATTCAATCTCCTGCATTTTCAACGCATTACAAAGTTGTTGACCGCAGGCACGCCGCGTTGATAGTGTCCAGTCATGTCCAGCAATCGCAGACCCCACAGGATTCTGTTGATTGACGACAACAGGCACGGACTGCTCGCGAGAAGGATCATCCTCGAGGACCTGGGTTACGAAGTCGCCACCGCGGAGAGCGGCGAGGAGGGCGTCCAGCGATTCCGCGAAGCCCTTGACGAAACACCATTCAGCTTGGTCGTGACCGACTACCGAATGCCGGGGATAGGCGGGGCCGAAGTCGTCCGGCAGATCCGAGCTGTCGCCCCTGACCAACCTATCGTGATCCTCTCCGGCTACACCAAGGTGCTCGCACTCGCACCCGAGTCCACCGGTGCCAACGCTGTGCTCGCCAAGGGGTCCCGAGAGCAGTTCGATCTTGCCGATACAGTCCGCGATCTTCTGGACGGCGCCGGGCGGCAGCGCCGCAAGCCGCCTGCGGCCGAGACGGTCTCATCATCGGGCAAGGCCGTGTCCAGGCGACGAAAGGTCAACGCCAGACGCTAACGTCACCGAATCGGGGTTCTCGGAGCGCGTTTCTCATGACAAAGATCACATGGCTGGGGCACTCCGCATTCTACGTGGAGCCGGAGAACGGCCCCACGATCCTGATCGATCCGTGGTTCGAAGGCAACCCGCGCTACCCGCAGGACTATCAACTCGAGAGCGTCGAACTGATGCTGATCACGCACGGCCATTGGGATCACACGGGCGATGCCGTTTCGGTTGCGAAACGCTTCCGCCCACAAGTCGTGTGCCTCATCGAGATCGCGCACTGGCTGGGCTCAAAGGGAGTGGAGAATGTCGTCGGCATGAACAAGGGCGGCTGCTACACCACCGAAGGCGTGCGCGTTTCGATGACGCACGCACAGCACAGCAGTTCCATCGAAGAGGACGGCAAGCTGATCTACGCCGGGGAACCAGCTGGCTTGGTCGTGCGAATGCCCGATGGACGGGCTGTCTACCACGCCGGCGACACAAACGTCTTCAGTGACATGCAGCTGATCCAGCGCTTGTACCAACCCGAGCTGGCGATGCTGCCGATTGGCGACTTCTTCACAATGGGTCCTAGGGAAGCGGCGCTAGCCAGCGAGTTCCTGCAGCCCTGCAGGATCATTCCGATGCACTACGGAACATTCCCACTCCTCACCGGAACGCCTGACAAGCTGCGGGCCGAACTCGGCCCAGACTCGGGCATCGATGTCATCGAGTTGGTCCCGGGCGTGCCGTATCACTGGTAGCCGGGGCGCCGCCGCTCAATCCCTGGACAAGCCTTCGTAGCTCTCGTCATCGCCCGCTTCGGTCGTAACCGGGAGCCCTCGCGACGCCCAGCCCGGATAGACCATGTTGCCCATCGGGTCGGACTCCCCGTGGAACCCTCCACGCATGTCGACGACATTGGGGAATCCGTTCTCGATCAGGATTTGCGCTGCCCGCATCGAACGCGGGCCCTTCATGCAAGCTGTGATGATCTTGGCGTCCTTGCCTAGAGCCTTTTCGCAGACTGCCACGAAGTCCTGGTTGGGCTGCATGCCGAAGGACGTGCGATGCAAGAGAGGGATGTTCTTCGCTCCGGGAGCGTGCCCGGCTTCGAATTCCGGGACTGAACGGACATCCAAATAGGTATAGTCTTCTCCGGACTCGAGCAAGTCTCGGGCCTCTTCGGGGGAAATGCGTTTCAATTCCATAAGCGTCTTGCCCCACGCTCGCCAATTCGGGCTCGAATTGTCAACCCCCGGCAGTCGGTGCCTGGAGAACGGTCGCGGGCGATCAAGATTGACATCCCCCGTCAATGCAATGACTCCGGGGCCGGCTTTCTCTTTCGCGGCATTCGCAGCCAGCTGCTGCGCCGCGGAGAGGCCGGACAATATTCCGATCGCCAACGAGGGCACCAGAGCGTTCTCGAACTGGAGAGAACGCGCCCCGGCACGCATCCTACCCGCGCCCATGAGGTGCAGCCGCCATGAGTGCGAGGATTCGGCGAATTCCAGTGGAAGGGTTTCCATTCCGCGTCCAGCCACTTCAAGACTGGCCCCCATTTCGATGCCCCTGGTTCGACTTGGGACTGGCTCTGCGGAAACTGCAGGAACGAAAGCTAGCGGCAACGTGCCAGAACGCCGCTCGGCCCAACAACCGGCCCGCAGAGTCGCGGCCCATCCGGCAAACGGCCAGCGTCTGGAGGCGTAGCACTACACCTTCCCGGCTTGGACGCCGACGCCCCGTGGATCTCCGTTCGCTGCCGGAATCCGATCCAGGGCTTGATTTCGAGACCTAGGCGGCCAAGGCGTTCGGGACAGAAGCGGGCTCTCTGCACCGAAGCGAATTTTCCACACCACAGGCTGGATCGGACGATACCCCGCGCGTGTCAGCAACCTTCGAATGCAATTGGCGGGTCCCGGATCCGACTTCCGATTCCAGGCCACGCTCGGCTTGGCCCCAACTCCGGCGGGCTGGTCCGAAGATCGGCTGCGGTGAAGCTTGGATCCCCGTGGATTGCCCACCCTCAGCCGACTCGCTATCATCGGCGTTTCCCCTGGCATGTCGTCTCAACCGGAGATTTCGGTGGTCATCCCCGTCCATAACGAGGAGGACTCCGTCGAAGAATTGACCCGGCGGCTCCAAGAGGTCCTGCCAGCGGACCACGAGATCCTGTTCGTCGACGACGGTAGCAGCGACTCGACCTGGAACCGTCTCGCAAGCCTCCACCAGCCCGGACAAGTCCGTTTGGTCAAGTTCCGGGCCCAGCGCGGCAAGTCCGCCGCGCTGATGGCCGGCTTCGCGCGAACCAGGGCCCCAGTCGTCTTCACGCTTGACGGAGACTTGCAAGACGATCCGGCCGAAATCCCGAATTTCCTGGCGAAGCTAGACGAGGGTTACGATCTCGTGTCGGGCTGGAAGAGGGTCCGGCACGATCCCTGGCACAAGGTGCTTCCATCCCGGATCTTCAATCTCGTGATGCGCAAGGCGACAGGCCTCTCACTGCACGACATGAACTGCGGATTCAAGTGCTACCGGGGCGAGTTGGCAAGATCCCTGCGCTTCCACGGCGACCAGCACCGGTTCATCCCCGTCCTCGCGGACCATCTCGGCTACCGCTTGGCCGAAATCGAGGTTCGCCACCATCCGCGCCGTCATGGCCGTTCCAAGTACGGCGTAAGTCGCTTGGCCAAGGGCTTTCTCGACCTTGGGACGGTATTGCTCCGGACGCGCTACCTGGGACGCCCCGCGCACCCGTTCGGATTTGCCGCTCTCACCTGCCTGCTAGGCTCAGGCACGCTTGCCGCCCTGGCGCTAGCTCGCGTCCTGCACCGCCCGCTGGCATCGCCGGCACTGGCATTGGCGGCTCTTCTTTGCGTCGTGGCCTCCGTCCTTCTAGTAGCAGGCTGGCTGGCCGAGGTACAACTTGACGGCTCTTCGGCAAGATCGGACCTGCTTTCCCCTGAGATCGAGGAAGCCCGTGACTAGGTGGGTGATTCCCGCGGTCAAGATTGCGATCCCCTTGGTCTTGGCGCTCTTCATCGGGCGGATGATCCACGGAAGCTGGCAGCAGGTTCGCTCCGAGCCGTGGAGGCTGGATCCGGGGCTGCTCGCGGTCTCGTTTGTCTTCGCCGCAGCTTGGTACTTGATACGGCCGCTGGGCTGGGCAAGGCTCATCAGGGGATTCGGGTACGAAGTGCCGTACTGGGATGTCTACCGGATTTACCGCAAGTCGGAATTGAGCCGCTACGTGCCCGGCGGTGTCTGGCAGTTCGCAAGCCGGATCTACTTGACCCGCCGGTACGGCGTCGACGCAGGCGCCTGCTTGGCGGCGACCATGCTCGACATGGTCCTGGCGGCGCTCGCTGCGATGGTGCCCGGCGCCTGGCTTGCGGGATCGGCAGCGGATGCCCTGGACGCCTGGCAAAAGGCCGCGATCCTCGTCTTGCCCCTGCTCGCGATCGGCTTCGTGTACCCGCCGGCACTCAACGCTTGGGCGGAGCCCCTTGCCCGGCGACTCAAGCAGCCCTACCGGCGACTCGAGATGAGCGCAAAGCAAGTGCTGTCGATTTGGGCGCTGTATGTGGCGACTTGGACGCTGCTGGCATTCGCAATGGCCTTCTTCGCGCGCGGCTTGCTTCCGGACATCGGCGCGGACCGCTTAGCGCTAGTCGCAGGCTGTTACGCCCTGGCGTGGCTCGCAGCGCTGCTAACGATGATCTCTCCGGCGGGCATGGGTGTTCGCGAAGGAGTTCTCGGACTGTTGCTTGGACAGGCCCTCGCAGTCGGCACAGCCTTGACCCTAGCGGTCGCCATGCGGCTCTGGATCGTCTGCATGGAATTAATCTGGTTTGGTATCGGACTCGCCATGCCCAGGCGGAACGACGGAGGGGTCAGCTAGAGATTCGCAGGCACACCGGCCTAGAGCTCCCTGACGGCCAGGTGTCGGAACCGGTGCTCCAGGCCAGGCTTGCAACGATCGCCTCCATGTACCTGCACGGCGATCCTGCCTGCTGTCGCTCCGCCGGGCAGGCGGTTCTGCGTGTCTTGGAAGTCAACGATCTGCTTGCCATTGAGCCAGACCTCGATCCGTGGTGCCTGGCCGCGAATCCGGGCTCGCAGGGTATTCCAGTCCTCCTCCTTCCAGGCTTCCTCCCAGCCCTCGGAGAGTTTCGTCTCGAGACCCTTCAGACCTTCTCCATACACTCCTCCGATGTTTCCGCCCGGAAGGTAGTCCAGCATGACCTGATAGGCTTGGCCGCTACGGTTCGATCGCAGGAACAGACCACCGTCGCAACCGAAGTCAGGCTTGATTTCGAGGGAGATCTCGAAGTCCGTGTACGTTTTGTCGGTCAGCAGAATTCCCCCGTTGCCCGGCTTGTCCTGCTTGCCGACCAAGGCCCCCTCGAAGATGCGCCACTCGTCAGTGTCACCGTGGTGATTCGTCAGGCTCATGTGCCAGCCGGCTAGGTTGCGTCCGTTGAATATTGGCTCGAACCCGTCCGGGACCTGCGCGGCGGCGAGGCACGGGAGCAATACCAAGAGAGCGCGTCGGATCCGCGGTCGGCCCCTGCCCATGGCGGCTAGGGTAGCATGCCGGCAACGCGTCCCTGGCAAGGCGCCGGACACGGTTCGTATACTCATACCTAGAGCGCCCGTGAGGCGGCTCGAGAGAAAGGGCATCCAAACAATGGCCGAATACTACCGCCGAGAGGACCTGGCGCACTTCGCAGAAATGGGGATGGACGCTCCAGAGCTCTGGGAGAAGTTCGACGCTTGGTACAGCGCTGTGTTCGAGGCGGGCGCGCTAAGCCAAAGGGAGAAATGCCTCATCGCCCTCGCTGTGGCCCACGCGGTCCAATGCCCGTACTGCATAGACGCTTACACGCAAAGCTGTCTCGAGAAGGGGTCCAATGTGGAACAGATGACCGAAGCGGTGCATGTTGCGTCCGCAATCAAGGGCGGCTCTGCGCTGATCCATGGACTGCAGATGCGCAACACGGCGGCCAGCCTCAGCATGTGATGATCCGTGGGCCAGACTCTCACATCCAATCCGCCGACGCGCAAGCCGCCTCGCGGCCAACTGCCTGTTCTCGACAACGGGTCCGGCAGGTTCGCGGTTAAGGCATTCGACGAATCCCTCTCGGATGCGAAGGTTGGCGCGCTGACAGCCAGCGGAATCGAAACCTTCCAGATCAATGTAGGCAGATTCTGCAACCAAACCTGCGAGCACTGTCATGTGGACGCGGGTCCGGACAAGATCGAAGAGAACATGTCGCGGGAGACGTTCGAACTTTGCCTGGAGGCCATCCGCCAAATCGGGTGCCCCAGGATCGACCTGACAGGCGGCGCGCCGGAGTTAAACCGGCACTTCCACTGGTTCGTCGAGGAAGTCCGCCAAATGGGGTGCCACGTGATCGACCGCTGCAACCTCACAGTCCTGCTGCTGCCTTCGCAGCGCGGCCTCGCTGAGTTCCTAGCCCGGCACCAAGTCGAGGTAATCGCCAGCCTGCCCTACTTCCTCGGGCAGCGAACTGACGCCCAACGCGGAAGCGGTGTGTTCGAGAAATCGATTCGCGCGCTGAGCAAACTGAACTCGCTGGGCTACGGAATCCCGGACAGCGGATTGACTCTCAACCTGGTGTACAACCCAACCGGCGCATTCCTGCCGCCCGAGCAAGCTGCGCTGGAGGTGGACTTCAAGCGTGAAATGCAAGCACGCCATGGCATCGAATTTAACTCGCTGTACACGATCACGAACATGCCGATCAATCGCTTCCTGGAATTCCTGATTCGCAGCGGCAACCACGAGCGCTACATGGAGCGGCTGGTGAACGCCTTCAATCCGGCAGCGGCGACCGGCGTGATGTGCCGGAAGATGGTCTCGGTCGCCTGGGACGGGCGGATCCACGACTGCGATTTCAATCTGATGCTGGGCCTCGAAGTCGGTTTCGGGGCTCCAAGCCACATCCGGGACTTCTCCCCGGACGTGCTGTCAGGCCGGCGCATCGTGACTGGGCAGCACTGTTACGGCTGCACCGCCGGGTCGGGCTCTAGTTGCGGCGGCACTACAGTGTAAGGCGCGGTCCATCGCGGAGGATTCGCACGGGCGAGAGCGCACGTCGCGCAAGGGCTCATGTACACTGGGATTTGCTCACGGTTGCTCTTTCGAGCAATCCAGATGGAGCCATCCATGACCGCCAGAATCATTCCAGCTCTCGTTGGCTGCGTTGCCATGATCCTGCTCGCGCACTGCGGAGAATCCGAGGCGCCGCCGGAGTCAGCCCCGCCGGAGCAGCCCGAGGTCGTGGAAGAGCCGGCAGTTCCAGAGCCGGAACCGGAAGTCGAATCCAAGATAGAGCCAGAAGAAATGCCAATTGCAGAGCCCCAACTTCCGCTGAGAGTGAGAATAGAAACGAGCAAGGGGGCGATCGTGCTCGAACTCTATCCCGACAAAGCTCCAGAGACGGTGAAAAACTTCCTCCAGTACGTCGATGACAAGTTCTACGACCAGACGATCTTCCATCGCGTCATTCCTGGATTCATGATTCAAGGCGGCGGCTTCGAGGCCTCTATGCAAGAGAAGAGCACTCGCGATCCGATCCAGAACGAGTCCGGCGCGATGGCGAATCTCCGCTACACCATCGCGATGGCCCGGACGCCTAACCCCCATAGCGCCTCGGCGCAATTCTTCATCAACCTCACGACAAACCAGTCTCTCGACAAGGACCAGGCTCAAGACGGCTGGGGCTACTGTGTCTTCGGCAAGGTCATTGAGGGCACCGATGCCGTGAAATCTATCGCGGAGGTAGCGACCGGGATGGCTGGGGTACATCAGGACGTTCCAGTCACGCCCGTACTGATTAATTCGGCCCGGCGTGTCGGCTAGCGTTTAACTCTGAACGAACATGCCGTTCGCGGTCGGCACCTCGGACAGGGTGCCCACCCGGCCCTGCACTCTCCGGGCGGTCTTGCCGCGCTGGGTGTCAGCGAAGCCCTCCATTGGCAGCCTCTGGGCATGGATGACGCCGGCACCCCGGCCGGTAAACAGACAACCAGCCGGTGCTGACAGAAACCTTCGGCGACGGCCATCACGCCCAACCAGCGAGTTGGACATCGAAGTCCGAGTGGAGACACCTGCGATCGCGAGAGATCCCTGCTCCGGCCTGGTTCGGAATCTCAGCGAGGCGCCAAGGAATCGGCCAATCCGCGCAGTCGGTTCTCTGCACCGGCCGAGTCGCGGCCGGAAGCGCTCTCCCGACCGGAGATCGACCCGGACATCCCCTCCGGACCGCCTTCCAAGCCGTCGGCGCCCGGTCCAGCCGAGCGGCTATTTATCCTTGTCCCGCGGAAGCAGCCCGATAGCCAAGGCTCCCAGCGCGGCGAGCCCGAACACGGCCCAGAGCGCCTGGCCATACCCAGCGATCCTGGCGGCTAGGTCCGCGATCAGGCGCGGTGTCCAGAACTGCAGGATGGTGTCGCTCGGCAGGATCGCCGACATTGCCTTGCCAAGCGAGCGCAGACCGAATTGATCGGCAGCCATCAGCGGGATCAGCATGTAATCGGCACCCATCGCGAATCCGAACACCACGGCGAACAGGTACACCATGTTCGGTTGGTCCGGAGTGACCGTGAAGAGAAGCGGAATAGCCAACGCCACGATCGCGTAGGTGGCAAGCATTACGTACTTCCGTGGAAAACGGTCCGCAAGCCACCCCGCCATCAGCCGCCCCATGATGCTGGACATCAGATAGGTGAACGAGGCATCCGCCCAGATCCGGTCTCGTGCGGCCTGCTCGGTGAAGCCTTGCTCCTCGAATACGAACTTCATCAAGAAATTCACAGCGGCGATTGAACCGATCGAGAACGCGCTGCCGAATAGCAGCAGCCAGAACGCCCTCTTCCCGGATAACTCGCCGAACGACTTCTGCCGCTCTGGCTCTTGCGTCGCCTGCGCTGCCGTGTCTGACTCGATCTCAGCAACGCTCGTCGCGCCGTCTGGCAACTGCCCCATGTCTTCGGGCTTGTCACGGATCACGAACAGAGCCAAAGGCCAAACGATGACCATCAGGAAGCTCAGTTTCTGCAGCGCATCGGTGTAGTTCGGGGAAATTGAAGTCAGGTAGGGCGCTAGCAGATTGCAGAGGGCGCCGACAACGGCCACACCCACATAGGTGATGCCCATGGCCATTCCCCGGCGGCGCTTGTACCAGTTCGAGATGATGATCTGGTGCGGAATGGGTCCTGACAGGAAATAGCCGACCATGTACAGGCACCAGGCCGCGTAGTACTCGTATTCGTTGCCGCTGAGCCGCCCAAACCACTGAAAGGACAGGAACGTGAGGAACGTGCCGATCAGTATCAGCTTCCTCGGCGACACCTTCGGCACGATCACCGGGCCGATCCAAAGCGTGAGAATAACCGCGATCGGCGCCCCGCTCGTCACTAAGACCTGCGTCCACGAATGCCCGTCACGGAAATAGTCGAAGAAGAAGGCGATGTTGTAGTAGGGGAAGCCGGTTGACAGGCCAAAGGTGACAAAGCAGCTGGCGATGATCCAAGGCCCGAAGAACGACTTCCGTGGCGAATCCATGTTCGATATCCTCCAAGGGGATTAGTCAGTGTACCCGAAGCCGCTCACACACTGTGAGATGGACGACACGGATAGGGCGGTATGCTGGATTAGGGGGTTTGGCTCCGTGTTCCCAGTGGACAGGCGCTGACAGGCCGCTGGGCTTTCGAGGATGGCTGTTCGGGTTTCAGTAATGGAGAGATCCAATCCAAGCTTTGGGGCGACAGTTCTCGTACTTGCCGCTGTGGTCGTCGTGCTGGCGGGCATGCGGGTCGCTTCGGACATCGTGGTCCCGTTTCTGATCTCCGTATTCCTGGCGACGCTGACTGGACCGATTGTCTTTTGGCTGCACCGGCTCCGCATCCCAAAGCTCGTTGCCATCCTGATCGTCGTGGTCGGGGTAGCGGGCTTCGTGACCCTGATCGGCAGCGTTGCGGTGACCTCTTTTCAGGAATTCAACGAAAACCTGCCTTCCTATCAGGACCGCCTCAGTCTCGAAATGGAAAACCTGACCGGTTGGCTGCAAGAGGTCTTCAACCGATTTGGACTGGAAACCCTGTACACCCAAATCTGGGACCGCCTCCGTGACAATATCACTCAAGTCGCCGAGAACATCCTGCGGCAGGTCGGCAGTGTCCTCACGAAAGCATTCCTGGTGGTGCTGACCGTCGTATTCATGCTTCTCGAGGGATTCCGCCTGCGGTCCAAGCTGACTCGGGCGCTCGGCCAGTCCGAAAAGACTTGGACTGACTTCAAGACCTTCGCAAAGTCGGTCCAGACCTATCTTGCGATCAAGACCGTAACGAGCTTGGCTACTGGCCTCGCCGCCGGCCTCTGGGTCTGGATTCTTGGCGTGGACTATCCCGTTTTCTGGGGCTTGCTCGCGTTCCTGTTCAACTACATACCGAATATTGGCTCGATCATCGCCGCTATCCCGGCCGTCCTGATGGCGATTGTGCAGTACGGGGGAACCACGGGCCTTCTAGTTGCACTAGGCTATCTCGCGATCAACGTTGTCATCGGCAGCTTTATCGAGCCGCAATTCATGGGGGACGGGGTGGGGCTCTCCCCTCTGATCGTGCTGATGTCGCTTGTGTTTTGGGGCTGGCTGCTTGGCGGCATCGGCATGCTGCTCTCGACTCCTCTGACCATCAGCGTCAAGATCGCTCTTGAGAACTACCCGGAGACACGATGGATCGCTACGCTGATTGGATCCGGCAAGGCCTGACACAAGGCAGGGTACCGTTAGTTCAGTTCCCAGGTCGCCCTAGCTAGCGTGGGCTGCTATCGGTACAATTGGTGCCGAGGTCTGCGGCTGATGTCACGTCCAACCGGGTTGGTATTCTTGGTCGCGCTCTCCGCGTCGCTTTGGGCCGCGGAGTACAGCGACTTGGAACGCAGCTTCTGGGCGTTCCAGCCACGCTCCGCTGTCGCTCCGCCCGATGTAAGTTCCGATTGGGTTCGGACACCGGTCGACGCGTTCATATTGAGTCGACTGGCAAGCGAGGGCCTGCAACCGGCTCCGGAAGCTGATCGGGCGACACTTGCCCGGCGCGCCTATTTCGATGTCACAGGCTTGCCGCCAACCCCTGAAGAAGTCGCAGCGTTCGTTTCGGACCGGGCTCCGGATGCGTGGGAGCGAATGGTCGAACGGCTTCTGGCGAGCCCGCGTTTCGGGGAGCGGGCGGCTCAGCGCTGGCTGGACGTGGTGAGATACGCCGAGACCGAGGGTTTCGAGTACGACCGCTATCTGCCCGGCCTCTGGCGGTATCGCGACTACGTGATCGACGCGTTCAACCAAGACAAGCCATTTGACCGCTTCATTCGCGAGCAGCTCGCCGGTGACGAGGTCGCAGACGGTCATCTGGAATTGGAAGAGAATCGCGCTCTGCTCGCTGCCGCCGGATTCCACCGCCTCGGTCCCGTGCGACGCAACGCAGGGAATCAGGAGGTCGCGTCCAGTCGGAACGAGGTGCTAACCGAGCGCACCGACATTGTCGGTGCAGCATTCCTTGGGCTCACCGTCGGATGCGCCCGCTGCCACGACCACATGTTCGATCCCATCCGGCAAGTTGACTACTACCGGCTGCAGGCGTACTTCGGTCCATCCCGCGAATCCAACGTGTCCATGGACGGCAACGCTTCCGTCGACGAATGGCGGGAGGAAACGAAAAAGATCGCGAGCAAGATGAAGTCCCTGCGCGCGGAGATCAAACTTGCCGATGGAGTGGAACAGCGCCGTCTGCAAGCCGAGCACGATCAGCTGGAGGCTGAGTTGCCAGAGCCGCCTGCCACCCTGGCTACGGTCTCCAACGACCCAGAGAGTCCGACGCGAGTGCACCTGCTCGGCCGGGGGGATCATACCAAGCCCTTGCAGCCCGTCGACCCCCGACCGCTTGGCGTCCTGCTTCCTGAGGATGCCCCCACACTGCCGCCTGACGTCAAGGATCCGAGGTCCCGCCTCGCGGATTGGATGACCGACCCATCTCACCCGCTGACAGCAAGGGTGTTTGTCAACCGCCTGTGGCAAGGCTACTTCGGCCGTGGAATCGTGGATACCCCGAACGACTTCGGCTTGATGGGCAGCCGTCCGAGCCATCCTCGCTTGCTGGATTTCCTGGCCAGTGAGTTGGTTTCCGGGGATTGGCGGCCAAAGCGAATCCACCGCATGATCCTGACCAGCAGCGCATACCGCCAAGCTTCGGTGAACTCGGCCGGCAACACAGCGGGCATGGAGCGCGATGGGGACAACCGCCTGCTCTGGCGAGGCCCGCGACGCCGACTGACTGCGGAGGAGGTGAGGGACGCCATGCTGTCTGTTTCCGGAGAGCTCAATCTGGCTTACGGTGGCAAGAGCGTCATGCTGCCAGTGGAAGAGTCCCTCGTGGACCTGCTGTACGACCCGACCCAATGGCGCGTGCCAGCGAACCGTGCGCAGCACCGCCGGCGTTCAATTTACTTGACCGCCAAGCGAAACCTGCGGCTTCCGTTCATGGAGGTCTTTGACCAGCCCGCACTGCTGACCAGTTGCGGGCGCCGGCAAACGAGCACCCACGCCCCGCAGTCACTCGAGCTGCTCAACGGCAAGATCACAAACGAGCTGGCTGAACGCTTTGCCGAGCGCCTGGACCGTGAAATCGGCGACAATCCAGCGCGCATGGCCGAACGCGCCTTCTCGCTGATGACAGCGCGGCCCGGAACGAAGGACGAAGTCGGCATCGCTCGGTCCTTCCTGGAACACAACAGCCTGCGGGAATTCGCCCTCGCGATGTTCAATCTGAACTCGTTCCTTTACCTCAACTGATCTCCTCGATACCCGGGGCCGGCGTCGAGCCAAGGCTCTTCCATCGGAACGCTCCTTCGGATCAGGGCGGTTGGCGGAGGGATCAAAAAATCGTCCGCGGAGGATGGATGGCCCTCGCCCCAAGGAGCTGCGCCTCAGATGACACCGGCCAGTACCGTCGGCGATCAGGCTATCAAGGCAGCTCGGTCACCCACATAGCCGCCTCCACACTGGACCCGTTCCTGGAACCGCCGGAGACGTAGAGCTTGTCGCCAACGATAGCCGCCGCGGGCGAGGACAGCGGCATCGGCAGCTTGCCCAGCAGTTCCCAATCGCCACCCGGCCGCAAGACCAGGATGTCTGGATAGATCGACTTGCGGCCGTCCTCCGGCGTCGTGTGACCACCCACCATGTAGATTCTGCCGCGATGCACGAAAGTACCGGCTTCGGCGTGCGAATGTCCCTTCGGCAGGGCCGGCCCCCGGCTCCAAGAATCGGTTGCGGTGTCGTAGATGTCGACCCGGGATTGATCGAGCTGCATGCTGTCGTGGTGATACTGACCGCCGATGGCGTAGATCTTGGTCCCGACGGCAACTGTGGAAAACTGATTGCGGGGGTCGGGCAGGTGCGCCGCGTTCTGCCACCGGGCCGAACCCGCGGACCAACTGTCAATGTCCAGAACCCAATGCTCGCCGGCATCGGTGTCGCGGTCGGCTTTCAGGCCGCCCAGGTAATGCAGACGGCGGCCTACACGTGCCAATCCCCCGCCGGCGCGCGGCTCGGGCAGCAACGGAGCCGCGGTGAACCGGTCCTTGTCTATGTCGTAGTTCCATACCTCCGCAATGGCGTGGCCCTTATAGCCATCCTTGAAGCCGCCGGCGAACCAGACCGCGCGGCCGTCGACCACGGCATTGAGGTGGGAAACTGCGCTCGGCATGTCCTGAATCCGCGTCCAGCTGCCATCCCCCGGATCGAAGTAATGCACGCTCCTGCTCGATCGTACACCGCGGGCATAGCCACCGAACAGATAGAGCTTGCCCTCGATCAGGGCCGTCGCCGCCTCCCACTTGCCCACCGGCATTTCGGGCAGCTCCCGCCATGCCAGCTCTCCAGCGACGATGCTCGGAGTGCCAAGGGTGGCGATTGCCGTCACCATGAGGGTCACGAGGACGAACCAGCGGCTCCGGAATCCGTGCAAAGTCAACGCCTATGCTCCTTGATCAGTACTTCGTGGCACCCACTGGGCATGCCCGCCAGCAACGGCGCACCGTCGCTGGCGCCCGTTCATGGTACAGCACTGTAAGCTGGGTTCCAACGGCGAGGACCTCGCTCTTGGAGCCGGGAGGCCATCTGCAGCTAGCCAGCCGTTGGACGATCCCGACCGGCAACCGCGGTGCGATTCGCACTTCCGAGATTCCGGCCGTGAAACGCCCGCCGGAATCCAGTCAACCTGGCCCGCAGCCGCAGCAGCCGACATCCAGGTTGTGCCGCATGCCGGACCGCGTTGATACAATCTCTGGTCGCCTCGTGTTTCGTAAGATCCTGATAGCCAACCGCGGAGAGATTGCAGTTCGCGTGATCCGCACGTGCCGCGAACTCGGCATTCCCGCCGCCGTCGTATATTCGGAGCCCGACCGGAATGCGAAACATGTCCGGTTGTCGGACGAAGCCTATGCCATCGGTCCGGCTTCCCCGACAGAGAGCTACTTGGATATTGACCGTGTGATTGACGCGGCGGCACGGGCCGGTGCCGACGCTGTACACCCAGGCTACGGATTCCTAAGCGAGAACGCCGATTTCGCTGATGCCTGTACGCGCGCGGGGGTCAAGCTGATCGGGCCCTCGGCCTCGGCAATCCGCTCGATGGGCATCAAGACCCGGGCGAGGGAGATCATGGCGGCAGCGAAAGTCCCGGTCGTGCCAGGCTCCCCCGCCGCCGTGCGCGACGCTGTCACCGCTGCATTGATTGCAAGCGAAACCGGGTACCCGGTCATGCTCAAGGCCGCTGCCGGTGGCGGCGGCAAAGGGATGCGGCTGGTGGAGCGCCCGGAAGCACTGCCCTCAGCCTGGACCGAGGCCCAAGGCGAAGCCCGGCAAGCTTTTGGGAGCGACGCAGTGTACGTGGAAAAGGCTCTCGTTCAGCCCCGGCATGTCGAAGTCCAGATTCTGGCTGACGAGATCGGCAGCATTGCGCATCTCGGGGAGCGGGAGTGCAGCTTGCAGAGGCGCCATCAGAAGGTTCTGGAGGAAACGCCGTCGCCGTTTGTCGCGGCGCACCCGCAGGTCCGCGCCGCGCTTTGCGAAGCCGCGGTCGCAGCCGCTCGCGCGGCGGGCTATACCAACGCAGGCACTGTCGAGTTCCTCGTCGACGCCGCCGGCCACTTCTACTTCCTCGAAATGAATACTCGCCTGCAAGTCGAGCACCCAATTACGGAACTCGTCACTGGAATCGACTTGGTCAGGGAGCAGATCTCGATTGCAGCGGGGAATCCGCTACGCTACCCGCCAGGCACCGCGACGTTCCGCGGGCACGCCATGCAGTGCCGGATCTACGCCGAGGACCCCGAAGCGGGTTTCATGCCGTCGCCCGGTCGTATTAGCCGCTTGACGTGGCCCGAGGGCCCCGGCATCCGCGTTGATTCCGGAGCCGATCAAGATTGGACAGTCCCAGTGGAGTACGACCCGTTGATCGCGAAGCTGTGCGCATGGGCGCCGACCCGGGCTGAAGTGATCGCCAGGCTCCGGCAGGCTCTGCGAGAAACCGTGGTCGGCGGGATCGCCACGACGCTAGGACTCTTCCGCGAGCTGTTGGAAGACCCCCGGTTCCAGGCAGGCGAGATTGACACGGGGTTCCTGGAACGCGGCTTGGATCCAAGCTCCAGGAATGCAGCCAAGCCGTCCTCGGAAGCTCGGCTGGCGGCGATGCTAGCTGCACTCGAGGTGTCGCGCGAGGGGGGCACGCACGGGAAAGAGCGAGGCTCAACCCCATCTCGGTGGAAAGCCCGGGGGCGGACCGAGATGGCCGCGCTGCATGGAGACACCGGTTGAAGCGCTTCGAGTTGATTGTGGACGGAGTCGCTCGGGAACTGGAGAGCGATGGTCCGGCCGTTGCCGCTGACGGACGCGAATGCAGCGCCGATGTCACCAACCTCGGGTCAGGCAACTTCTCCGTGCTGCTGGACAGCCGCCAGTACGCGGTGCACGTCACGGCATCGAATGACGGACAACTGGAAGCCTGGGTCGGCGGATCGCGGCAGCTCATCGAGGTGCGCGACCCGCGGAGATTGTCGCGACACAGGAATGCGATGGTCGCGAGCGGATCGGACGAAGTGCGGATGCCCATGCCGGGCAAGGTCGTGGCGGTGCATGTCGCTGAAGGAGACCATGTGCAGCGCGGCCAGAGCCTGGTGATTGTCGAGGCCATGAAGATGCAGAACCAGCTCCGGGCGTCGCGCGACGGCATTGTCGCTGCGCTGCGCGTCAAGCCGGGCGACGCGGTGTCGGCGGGAGCCACGCTCGCCGTGATCGAATAGGATAGATTGGTCAAGGCGGTCGAGCGATGGCAGCGAACTTGGAATGCCCGAAGTGCGACGGCACGACCTGGATCACCGTGGAGTCCCCGCAGGGACCGGTCGCAACGCGTTGCGAATGCTTTGGACGGGACGTGCGGGCGGCGCCGTACGGCGGCCTGGGCCTGCCACCGCGGTTTCGGACAGCTACGTTTGACAACTTCAGCGCAGGCAGCGCGAATGAGGATAGAGCTGCCTACAACACGTTGATTGCAGCGCTGCGGAAGGCTCAGAACTTCGCCGCCGATTTTCCGGTCTGCGCGCAAAAGGGATTGCTGTTCCACGGAGGATCGCCCGCGAAGATGACCCATCTCGCGGTGGCCGCGCTGAAAGCACTTACCGACCGCGGATTGAGTTGCTTCTTCTGCGACTACCAGGAGTTGCTTGATGCTCTTCGCCCCCGCAGCGAACCGGAATCCGCCTCTTCCGCTCGTGCCAGCGAGTTCCGTGTCCTGATCGCGCAAGTTGACGTCCTGCTAGTCGATTCGCTCGGCGCGCATCGCCGGACGGAATGGGTGGCTGACACGGTCGGCGGGATCATCAGGAGCAGGTACAACCACGAGAAGGGACTGATCGCCACTACGAACTGGCCGCTCGAAAGGACACGTCCGGCGCATGGCCAGGAGGCATCCGGATATCAAGAGCAGAACGTTCCTTTTTCAGAGCCCGAAACGCTTGAGGAACGCATCGGTTCCGAGAGCAAATGGAGGCTGGTCGAGCACTGCGCGCCCGTTTCCTTGAGGGTCAAGGCCAGCGGCAGCGCTCAAGCCCCGCCAAGTCTTCCGAGTTCCTGATTATCAGGATTGCAGGATGGCAGGATGCCGGTTTCCAACAAGCTCGGCCGCCTCGCTGGCAGCGGTCTCCCGAGCCCTAGACATCAAGCGAACGGCCCTGGCGGCCTGCCCAAGCACGGCTTCAGCCGGCATTCCCGCCTTCCGAAGCTCTCGCACTGGCGCCGCGCGCTGCTGTTTGCTGAGCTTGTCGCCTCCGGAGGCGCGGACTAAGGGGTGATGGAAGAAAACCGGAAGCTCGGTGCGCCCCATCATGCGGGCGAGACGCAGTTGGCGGCCGGTTGACGAGAGCAGGTCGCTGCCGCGGACGACAAGATTCACACCGTGCCGCAGGTCGTCCGCGGTAACCGCGAACTGGTAGGTCCAGTTCCCCACTCGGTCCCGCAGCAGGAGGTCGCCGCACTGGCGCTCAGGCTGCTGGCACTGGGCGCCCAGCAGGCCGTCTTCGAACGACTCCGGAGGCGCTCCGGGATCCCAGGCGATCCGGATGCCGTGAGGCAGCGTGTCGGGATAGTTCGCGTTCCGGCACCGGCCGGGGTAGGCCCGTTCTCCACCCCGCGCCCTTTGGCCATCGGCAGCAAGGTCCTTGCGGCTGCACCGGCAGCGGTACACACGATGTTCTTGCGAGAGCATTCGCACCATCCCCTCGTAGGCGCCTCCGCATTCGCTTTGGCGGTATCCGCTGCCTCCCGGAGAGAGCCCATTTGCCGGACCGAACCCGAGCCACTCCATGTCCTCAAGCAGCGCAGCCTCGTACTCGGGCTTGCACCGCTGGCGGTCATGGTCCTCGATGCGCAACAGAACACTGCCGCGAAGCAACTCCGCGATGCCCCAAACGTAGAGCATGTGGGCGACGTGCCCGAGGTGCAGGTAGCCGGTAGGGCTAGGGGCGAAGCGCGTGACAGGCTTGCTACAAAGCGCGGCTAACACGGGCTCCTTGGGAGCATTGCGGAGTTCGCGGAAGAACCCCTCGACTAGTTGGCCAACTGCGCGGAAACGGAATTGGATGTGCCAACTTCGTTGGTCGCGGTGACCGACACTGATGCGATGTCCTCGAACGAACCCTCGTCCAGGAAGAACTCCACAGTCGCGGTGAACTGGCTGCCAAAGCTCCGCGACTGGCTCCCGGAGTAGTAGGTCGCGAAGCTCTGCGACACGTCGGCTTGTAGGTCCGGGGTTCGCAGGAACGATCCAGCACGGCCCGCAAGGGTGAAGGACATGGAATCGACCGACCGGGTAGTCGCGTACCCGGTGACCTGCATTGTGAACCGCCCCGAGGACGTGGCTCCAAGCACGACCCCCTGCAGAACGGGGGCCGCCTCCATCACGCTGAAACGCAATCCGGGCACTGCGTCCGGGGTGATGTCGGTAGCTGCCGCTATTGCTTGCGTCGGGGTCGAGATAGCTTCCAGGTCCCTTACCAAGTAGAACCGCGCACTCATCTGGATATCTCCAGCGACAGTGCCCGTCTGGAACGCATTCTCCGTATCGGTGCCGACAAACACTGCCTGTGTCTGCCCGGCCGGTATCTGGAAAGCTGCCTGACGACCGCCAGTGACCCACTGAATCGCAAGATCGTCAACAATGACCCGCGTGTCGAAACGCAACTCCAAGTAGCCGATGATGTCGCCAGGGTACGGTTCCGAAAGGCTCACGGACAAGGCAAGCTGATCGCCAGAGTTCACCGTCCCGCCGGATTGCGAGAAGGTCACTTCTGGCAAGGCCGCAATCTCGACGCTGAACTGCAGCTTCGGCACCTCTTCAGGCGTGATGTCGATGCCCAAGGGCTGCGCTCTGAGCCGCGCGCTGATCACGATCTCCCCTGCGGCTCTCCCAGACTGGAACTCGATCTCGCTGGCGCCGCCGCTGAAAACGGCCGCCGTCTCGCCCGCCGCAATCGTGAAGCTGGCCTGCCGCGCCCCTGTAGACCAGACCACGCCTGAGTCGCCCCGGAAGTCCGTCCCCTCGAACGCCAGTTCCAGGGTTCCCTCGATGTCATCGGGATACGCAGCGACAATGCTGAGACCCAGCGAGATCTCTGCGCTAGCCCGGATTGTTCCGCCGGACCGCGAGAAAATCACCTCCGGCAGATCGGCAACCTCGACAATGAATCGCGCTTCAGGCACGTCGTCGGGAGTGATATCGATATCCGTGGGCTCGGCGACGAAATGCGCCGTCACGACAATCTCCCCGGCCGTTCCCCCGGTCTGGAAGTCAATCTCGGTAGCCCCGCCAGCGAATACGGCAGCCGTCTGGCCCGCCTCGATCGTGAAGCTGACCTGACGCGCCCCCGTAGACCAGACCACACCGCCGGCACCCTGTGGCTCCGTCGCCTCCAGGGCCACGTTCAGTGTCCCCTTGATATCGTCCGGATACGCGCTCGCTATGCTCAGTCCCAGCGGAACTTCCTGGTTGCCCCGGACCGTTACGCCCGACTGCGAGAAAATCACCTCGGGCAACGCGGCGATTTCCACACTGAACCGCAGTTCCGGCACGTCGTCAGGCGTGATGTCAATCTTCGTGGGTTCAGCGACGAACCGCGCCGATATGGTGATCTCACCGGCCGTTTTCCCGGTCTTGAACTCGATCTCGCTGGCACCGCCACTGAAAACAGCCGCCGTCTGGCCGGCAGGAATCGAGAAACTCGCCTGCCTCGTGCCAGTCGACCAAACCACGCCGGAGTCGCCCTGAAACTCAGCTGACTCGAAGACCAAGTCCAGCGTTCCCCTGATGTCATCCGGATACGCGCTCGCAATGCTCAGTCCGAGCGGAATCTCCTGATTGCCCCCCACCGTTCCGCTTGACAGCGAGAACGTCACTTCCGGCAATGCGGTAATTTCGACGTCGAAGCGTGCTTGCGGCGCCTCGGCAGGCGTGATCTCAATTCCCAGCGACTCGGCTACGAATCGGGCCGTAACGGCAATCTCGCCAGCCGTTCTCCCGGTCTGAAACTCGATCTCGCTCGCACCGGCGCTGAAGACCGCCGCTGTCTGCCCGGCAGGGATTGTGAAACTGGCTTGGCGGCCGCCCGTCGGCCACACCACACCCGACTCGCTATGAAACTCCGCCGACTCGAACGCCAGGTCCAGCACTCCGACGATATCGACGGGATACGGTCTCACCAGGCTCAGTCCCAGCGGGACTTCCTGGTTTCCCCGGACTGTTCCACCGGACCGCGAGAACTGCACCGCGGGGAGCGCGGGCAGATCCAGCAGCAACGGGAAGATTGCATCACCGATCGCCAAGGTGCCGCTGTCGCCAATGCGCGCGGAAGGCGCAGGCGCGAGCGCGATAACCAGTTCCTGCTGGGGTGCCAAGCTTGCGGGCAGCGTTGGCGCTGTTGTCGCGGTGAACGGACCGGTGACTCTCGCCGACTGGATCAGCTGCGCGCTCTGGCGCGTGTTCACGCCGATGATCTCGACCGTGGTTGCGTCCGCTCCGAAGAGAATCTGTGTTCCGGATTTCACGCTGGCCGGCGGCCCCGTCAGTGCCCCGTCCAAGTACTTGGCGACACTGTAGCTCAACAGGTCCCCTCCGATGCCCGTGAGCGGCACGCTGCGGGACGTCCCGTCCCAATCGAACGCTAGCTCGCCGGAATAGGTTCGGGTTCCCGCCGGATTGAATGCGACCTGGATGCTCGTGCTTTGCCCCGGTTCTAGCCGGAGAGGGAATCTCGGGGGGCTTACAAGGCTGTATGCCGGCCCGCCTGTCAGCGTTACGGCGTTGACCATGCCGTAACGGCTTCCGCTATTGGTGAGCACCACAGTCGCTGCGGCAGCCACGCCGGTCGGCCGGTGCCCGAAATCCACACCCGTGCCCACCGGCAGGCTCCTGGGAGCCCCGCCCGGCAGGGTGTAGCTCAGGGAATACGCCGGAACCTTGCCAACAAGATTAATGGTGAACACAGTATCCTGCGGACCGGGCTCGGATCCGTCGATCCGTGCGGTCACCTGGAGCACCGCACTTGCCGGGCCTTCAGACCGCGGCGTATAGAAAACCAGAACCTCGTAAATGAAATCTCCACCGATTGAGACCGGCAGTCGCTCGGCCTCGATCGAGTACGAGAATTCATTGGATCCCAGGATCTGGATGGCCTCCAGCGAGATGCTCGAGTCCTCGCCCGGGTCGAACTGAAGCCGCAGGCGCTTGCCAACGCGATCGCCGATGGCGTCGGATTCTAGCGTGACCGTGTCACCCACGGTCGAAGGGTCGTTCACGTCTTCGACAGTGACGGACAGCTGGGCACCTAGCGGCACCGCCGAAACCGCTCCGAGGATCAGGGTTGCGATCGCGAATAAGAACGTCTTCATGGCTTTTCTTTCGTGGTTGGTCCTGGCAAACGTGCGCGGTCTGGCAAGCCCATTCCTAACGGGGTGCCCCCACGGAAACGGACCCGATCCGGATCGAAGTCGGTGCGGCAACGTCAGGCTGGCCCCTTAACGCCGCCGAGACAATCCCCACCGTGGCCGCGGCGCTGATCACTGCAACCATCCGCCAGCCGATGCCACGACGCTTGGGTTTCGGCTGGCCCGGCGCCACTGCATTCGACTGCGTGATGATGGCCGTCGCCGACATATTGTTGTACTCGGCTTCGACGTCGATCTGGAAAGTGCCGACCTGGGTGTTCGGGACGATGCCGGAAACCCGCACGCGGCCCTGGTCGTCTGTAGTCACCGTAGCCACCCTGGACGCACCAAAGAAGGTCACGCTCGGCCCTTCGGCAGGCGCGCGGAGAGTCACCGTCGCCTTCTCAATCGGCTTGCCGTCGGCGTCGATGACTTCGATCACCGGCTCGATCGCAACATTGCTGTTGATGTTGTTGATACCTCCCTCGCCCGCCAGCACGCGGATCTGAATCGACGCTTGCAACGCCTGCGCAGAAGGCACGAACAAGAGAACGCTTAGCGAGACAGCCAAGAATTGAATGAAGACGTGAGTCATGGAACCTCCAGCCCAGCAATGCCCCACTAAGGAGACGAAACCCCGATACAGATCATCTATTGACCAGCCACAAGGCCTTGCGGCGCTGAAAACATAGAGACGGCTCGATATGTGAGCGGGTTACAGATACGAGGGCGCAACGATGGAGCAGCGCCGGCCTTCACCCGGCGGCCGCGACAGCTTCCTCGACGCGCCGGAAACCCAGCTCCTCTAGCAGGTCGGCGATGTCAACGTCAGTCAAGCCCTTGCGGGTGTCGGCAAGCTGCGTGAAGGCTTCGTAGACAGCCCTGGTCTGCTCGCGGTCCAGATTCCCGTAACCGAGGTCCGCAATCCGCTGGTGCAGTGCATGGCGCCCGCTGTGCTTGCCGAGAATCAGCTGCGAGGCGGGCACTCCAACCGACTCCGGCGTCATGATCTCGTACGTCGAATGATGCTTGAGGAATCCATCCTGATGGATCCCGGCTTCGTGGGCAAACGCATTGCGGCCGACAATTGCCTTGTTCGGCTGCGGGCCGAAGCTGATGCACTCGGTCAGCGCCCGGCTCGCTCCGTAGAGTTTCGCCGCGTCGACCGAGCAATAGAACGGCACCCGGTCGCCACGGACCTTCATGATCACGACCACCTCCTCCAGGGAGCAATTCCCAGCACGCTCGCCGATGCCGTTGAGCGCGCATTCGATCTGGCGAGCCCCCGCATGCAAGGCGGCGATCGCGTTCGCCACAGCCAATCCGAGATCGTCGTGAGTGTGGACGCTGACCTCGGCTCGACCGTCCAGGGCCGCCACGACCTGAGCGATCTTCTCGGCGTAATCGTCGGGTGTCATGAATCCAACCGTGTCAGGGATGTTGACGACAGTGGCTCCCGCATCCACCGCCGCCTCGCAGACACGGCAAAGATAGCCCATCTCGGTGCGCGTGGCGTCCTCCGCAGAAAACTCAACATCGTCGACATAGGCCTTCGCCTGCTCGACGGCCCGCACCGCTTCTTCGAGAACCTGTTCCTGGCTCTTGTCGAACTTGTACTTGAGGTGAATCTCGCTCGTGGCAATGAAGCAGTGGATGCGGGGCCGCGGATGTCCGTCCAGCGACACCGCCGCGCGCTCAATATCAATCGGAACAGCCCTGGCTAGCGCCGCGATGTGCGCTCCTGGATACTCCCGGCAGACGGCTCGCACTGCATCGAAATCGCCTTCCGAGGCGATCGGAAAGCCGGCCTCGATCACGTCGGCCCCCAATTCGACGAGTTCCCGGGCCACCCGCAGTTTCTCGGGAGTCGTCATGCTGCAGCCCGGCGATTGCTCGCCGTCGCGCAACGTCGTGTCAAAGATATGCACCTGTTCGGACATGGAATCGAAGCTCTTAGACCTAGTAAAACGTAGCAGAGAGGATAAGGCAAATTTATAATTCTTCGATATGTAATAATCAATTCATATGGATCTGGCGCTGCTGCGCATCTTCCAGACGATCGCGGAAGAGGGTAGCTTCTCGCGCGCCGGCCAGAAGCTCTTCCGGTCGCAGCCGGCGATCTCGCTCGCCCTCAAGCGTTTGGAGGAGGATCTGGGCACGCGCTTGATCGACCGCTCGTCGAGGACGCTCAGCCTGACGGACGCTGGCCGTGAGGTGTCCGACTACGCCAATCAGTTCCTGGCGCTGGACCGCAAGATGCGCATCGCGCTCTCGGACCTGCGCGAACTCCGCGTCGGCAAGCTCACGATCGGCGCGAACGAATCGACCGCGCTGTACCTGTTGGGACACGTCGAGGCCTTCCTCACGCGGTACCCCGGCATTCAGGTCGAGCTGCGGCGCAGCCTGTCTAGCAGGATTCCCGACTCCGTGCTCGACGGATCGCTGGAACTCGGAGCGATCAGTTACGACCCGGGCGACCCCAAGCTGCAGATCTACCGCCTCTACCAGGACCGCCTGACTTTCGTGGTCTCGCCGGAGCACAGGCTGGCCGACCGGAACGAGATCGGCATAGAGGAACTCGGCGGGGAGACGTTTATCGCCCACAACGTGGTCTCGCCCTACCGCGCGCGGGTCATTGAGACGTTTCGGCGCCATCAAGTGCCGCTCAACATGGCCATCGAGATGCCCACGATCGAGACGATTCGGCGGTTGGTCCAGCAGAATCTCGGCGTGGCATTCCTGCCAAAAATGTGCGTCGAGCAGCAGATCCTAACCGGGTCCCTGCGGGAAGTCAGCGTCCGGGAACTGGGCATGGAACGAACAATCCGGTTGGTCTATCCCGCCCGGAGGTCTCTTTCGCAGGCGTCCCGGGCGTTTCTTGAACTCGCCGGGAAGAGCGCGCCGGACTCTGGCTTGGCAGAGCCGGAACCACAGCCGGTGTGCTAGCATGAGCGCCGTCGCGGGGATTCGCCCGCCACTCGCGCCCTCCGTGAAACTCTGTTACCTGGACTGCTTTTCCGGGATTGCCGGGGACATGCTCCTTGGAGCGCTTGTCGACGCGGGCTTGGACTTGGGCACCCTGCAAGACACACTGGCCAAGCTGCATTTGGAAGGTGTCTCGATCCGCGCCGAAGCCGTCAAGCGCGGAGGCTTGGCGGCGACCAGAGTGCATGTCGAGACGGCCCGTGACCATTCGCACCGCTCCCTCTCGACGATCGAGCGGATGATCGAGGGCTCCGATCTTGACGAAGAGGTCCGGCAGGCCAGCTTGCGGACCTTCCGCCGTCTGGGCGAGGTCGAGGCTTTGGCCCACGGCATCCCGGTCGAGCGCGTCCACTTTCACGAAGTCGGCGCCTTGGACTCCATTGCGGACATCGTCGGGTCGTGCGCCGGCCTGCATGCAATGGGCGTTGCACAGGTCTGGTGCTCGCCGATCAATCTGGGCAGCGGGACCGTGCAGGCAGCCCACGGGACGCTCCCCGTACCGGCGCCGGCCACCGCGCGGCTCGTGGAGGGCGTGCCCACCTATGCGGAGGGACCGCGCGTGGAGCTGACCACGCCCACAGGCGCAGCGCTTGCCGTCACCTTGAGCGAGAGCTTCGGCCCTCCGCCGCCGATGCGCATCGCGGCGAGCGGTTACGGCGCCGGTTCGGCCGAATTCCCGGGTCGAGCGAACCTGCTCCGGGTTCTCATCGGCGAGGCTGAAGAGGCGGATTCCCCGCCCGAGCAGATCTGGGTGCTGGAGGCGAACATCGACGACATGACGCCCGAGATGGCCGGGTACGCGCTGGAGCGCCTGCTCGAAGCCGGAGCGCTGGACGTGACACTGACACCCGTTCAGATGAAAAAGAACCGACCGGGCTTCGCGATGACGGTCTTGGCTGCCCCGCAAGACCGCGCGGCGCTCGCCGAGATGATGTTTGCCGAAACATCCACGATGGGCATTCGGGAGACTCCGGCGAGAAGGCGGGCGCTACGACGGTCCTGGCGGGAAGTGCGCACGCCGTACGGCAAGGTCCGGGTGAAGGCGGCAGAGTCAGCTGGCAGAACGGCCACGTTCGCCCCAGAGTACGAAGACTGCCGCCGGCTGGCACGCCAGCATGGTGTGCCGTTCAGGCGAGTCTGGGACGAAGCGAACCGCGAGTTCCTAGCCTCCGAAGAGTCCTGAGCACGGCGCAGCCCGGAACCACGGCCGCCACCCGGTGACATCGGATAACTGGTATCATTACAATGACTTGCGAGTGTTTCTTCCTGAAACTTCGGACTAGACGGCTAGCGCCGTGACACCCCATCGGTGGACCGCACCGCCTGGAACGCCCGCGGACGCTGGCGCGGGTTCGACGGAGCACGTGAGGATCTGGAGACTGAGCAATGACCGAAGGAAGATTCCGTCCCGGCGCGCGGGTCGTCGTGAGGGCTCTCCTCGCGACGCTGATCGGCATGCTCGCCGGCGGCGGGCTCAATGCTGCGCTCGGCGAGCAAGGCGCGGACACGCCAGCGCTCGCGTTGCTCGGCGGCGGACTGGCGCTCGGCGTCGTGATCGTGGCGCAAGCCCGGCGGCGAGCGCGGGAGGCACAGGATGACTGACGACGCATCCGCCAGTGGGGAAATCGGGGGGCCTGACGGTTGTACTGGGGATCGAGCCGTGACAAGGTGCTGGGCTTTGTAGCGTCGGACCCTCGATGTGTCGTCGCGATGGAGGCGGCCATGAGCTGTCATACGGAAATGAACCCCTTTCAGGGAAAGGGGAGAGGGCAAGGCAAGCGGGCTTGCCCCTTCCCGCCTAGCCCTGGATCGAATCGTCTCCTTCCTTGCCTACAACACCTGACAGGCACCTGCCCGACGCGTTGCTCCACTGAATCGGCCTCGCCGCCCCATCCAGTTTCATGTCCTCGTGGATAGTCATTTTGGGATCAATTCTAGAACCCGAAGAAGGCTCATTTTCAAATCCCCACAACATGGAGGCGGGCATGAGCACCGCCCAGCCGTACAGCCGGGCGGCAGCCATGCGAGACTAGGAAAATCCCCCTGTCCGATGCCCACATTCTATCTTTCGACGCCGATCTACTACGTCAACGCGGCGCCTCATATCGGCCACGCCTATACGACGATCGTGGCCGACACGATCAAGCGGATCCGGCAGATGCTGGGTGACGAAGCCTACTTGACAACCGGGTCCGACGAGCACGGGCAGAAGGTCGAGCGCTCAGCCGCCAAGGCCGGTCTCGATCCCAAGGAGTTCACCAATCGCGTCTCGGCCGCCTTTCGCCGCGAGTGGGACGAACTCGGCCTGAAATACGACTTCTTCCAGCGCACGAGCGACCCCCGTCACGCCAAGGCGGTTCGCGAGATCTTCGAGAGGTGCCTCCAGAACGGCGCGATTTACAAGGGAGAGTTCACCGGGAAGTACCACGTGGGCGACGAGGCGTTCGTAACCGAGGACGAAGCAGCGGAAGCCGATCCCTCGATGATCGTCGATCTCACCGAGGAGAACTATTTCTTCCGCCTCTCAGACTACCAACAGCGGATGATCGACCATTACGAGGCGAATCCGGAATTCGTCCAGCCGGATTCGCGCCGGAACGAGATGCTCGCGTTCATGCGATCCGGGCTTAGGGACCTGTCGATCAGCCGCTCGAGCTTGCGCTGGGGAATCTCCTTGCCGAACGATCCCGAGCACGTGTTCTACGTTTGGTTCGACGCGCTCACGACATACATGAGCGCGATCGGTTTCGGCCAGGAAGGATCGGACAAGAGTAACTACGAGCGCCTCTGGCCGATCGACATGCATCTTGTCGGCAAGGAGATCCTCCGCTTCCACTCGGTGTACTGGCCGGCTTTCCTGATGGCCGCCGGGCTGCCGCTGCCCAAACAGATCTGGGCCCACGGCTGGCTCATCTTCCAAGGCGGCAAGATGTCGAAGACGAAAGGGAATATTGTCCGGGCGCTCCCGATCAAGGAAGTCGTCGGTACCGACGGACTGCGGTACTACCTCTTGCGCGAGATCGTCTTCGGCCAGGACGGCAACTTCTCCCACGAGGCTCTGGCCGAGCGCTACAACGCCGATCTGGCAAACGGCATCGGAAACATCGCCAGTCGCATGGCGTCGATGCTCTCGCGATACTGCGACGGGAAAGTACCCGAGCCCGGCAGCGGTGAGGACGGTGGCCTGCCGGATCTCGCCCGGCATTCGATTGCCGAGGCGATCGGCCACTACCAGGTGTATGCGTTCTCGCGAGCGCTCGAGGACGTGTGGGCAGTGCTCAATCGCATCGACAAGTACATTGTCGAGCACAAGCCGTGGGCACTTGCCAAGTCTGACGAGCCCGGCGCGAGGCAGCAACTCGAAACGACCCTCTACCACGCAGCCGAGGCCTTGCGGATTGCCAGCGTGCTGGTGGCGCCGGTTATTCCGGACGGTGCTCAGAAAGTTTGGACGATTCTGGGGCAGGCCGGACCGGTCTCCGCACAGCGGCTCGACAATTTGAGCTGGGGCGGCCTTGTGCAAGGAACTGCTGTCGGTGTCCAGGAAGCCGTGTACCCGCGGCTCGACGTGGTCAAGGCCGTCAAGCAGATGGAGGCGCTCGAGAACGAGGCGCTGGCTCAGCAAGCCGCGCTAATGGGCAAGGCTCCGGAGGTTGAGCCCATCGAGATCGACACGCCGGAAGTCGAAATCGGGGACTTCTTCCGCGTCGACATGCGGGTCGGCCTGATCAAGAGCGCGGAGGCCGTGCCCAAGTCGGACAAGTTGCTGCAGATGCAGGTCGACATCGGCGAGCGCGAACCGCGCTCGATCCTGGCTGGCATTGCCGAAGCCTACCGACCGCAAGACTTGGTCGGGCGAAGGGTCGCCGTGGTCGCGAATCTCAAGCCTCGCAAGATGATGGGAAGGCTCTCCCAGGGCATGATCGTGGCGGCTTCACTCGAGAATGGCGAGCCTTTCCTCGCCGGGTTCCCAGACAGCACGCCGGTCGGCGCGCGATTGGGATAGACCGCTCTCCGGGCACCTGCCGCATGATTGTCGATTCGCACTGCCACTTGGACGGCGCGGTATTCGACGGCGACCGTGACGAGGTCATCGCCCGCGCGCGCAGCGCGGGCGTGTCGTTCATGCTCGCGATCGGTACGGGAAACGGCCCTCCCGACCTGGAAGCTGCCATCCGCATCGCGGAACACCATCCGGACATCGGGGCGACTGTTGGCGTTCATCCGCACGACGCGCTCAAGTTCGACGACGCCGCGGCGGCCAAGGTGGACGAGCTCTGCCGGCACCCGCAGGTCCTCGCCGTGGGGGAGATCGGAATCGACTACCACTACGCCAACTCGCCGCACGAGGAGCAGAAACGGGCGTTCGTCCAGCAGATGGAAATCGCGGCCGGGCGTCACAAGCCGATCTCGATCCACACCAGAGACGCGTGGGAAGACACCCTGGACCTGCTGAGCCTGCATTGGGCCAGTACCGGCTTGGGTGGCATCATGCACTGCTTTACCGGGAGCTCCGAGCAGGCTGTGAGGTGCCTCGGCATGGGATTCATGCTGTCGTTCTCGGGAGTGCTGACATTCGCCAGATCGGACGACCTGCGTGCAACCGCGCGGTGGATTCCGATTGACCGCTTGCTAGTCGAGACGGACGCTCCGTACCTGACGCCGGCTCCGCATCGCAAGATCCGCCGCAACGAGCCTCGTTTCGTCGTGGAAACGGCCCGGGTGCTGGCCGGAATCCGGGGGATCCCCTACGAAGAGGCGGCGGCAGCCACTACCAGCAATTTCCGGCGATTATTCGCCTTGGAAGACCCGGCTCCCGCCGGGAGTTCGGACTACGCCAGGTCAGCGACGTAGACCTGCGTGCAACCGGAGCGATCACTCGCAAACACAGCCATCTTCTCGTCTCGCGAGAATGACGGGTGCGGATGGGTCCATTGGGGGCCATAGACGGTGTCAGCGGCCATTTCCATCCAGCTCAAGGAGCGGCTCTTGTCGGCCGCCTTCCTGGCGCGCTCCCAGTCCTCGGCGAGGGCATACCGCGAGCGCCGCCACTGGCTGCCCCCGGAACTCGCATCGGACCGGCACACGGGGGTGCGCGCTCCCGTGGAGGCGTCGACCAACTGCAAGCCGATGTCGGGATGCACGGTGTCACACAGGATCTTGGTCCCTGCCCGGTTCGGGGTGATGTGCCATGCGTTGAAGTCGCTGATCGTGGATATCTCGCCGGTCTGCCAGTCAAGACGCCGCAAGGAGAATGGCCAGACGCAGAACGCTAGATCCTGGGAGTCCCCCAGGAACGTCTCGTGGACGACAAACTCGTCGTTGCCGTGGTCGTACAGGCATTCCAAGCCCGTTCCGTCGAATCGCACCCGGTGCATGCGCGGAGCCGGGTCCCCGGCGAATTCAATCCAATCCGAGTCGACGCGGTTGAACTGCGGATGGATGATGGTCCGCGGAAACTCGATAAAGCCCTTCTCCCGACCGTCGACGGTGCCCACAGCCAACCCCCATCCATCGCCGTGCTTGCAGGCCGCCACATAGCGATCTCCCGACCGGCTCAGGGAGCATTCGCCGAGCTGGCCGCCGGTGGTTGCGATTCGGGTCTCGTCCAGTGTCTCCCGATCAAGCCTCCAAATGCTGCCGCCCCGAACGAACAGCACGCTGCCGTCAGGCGCGATCACCGGCGAAAACGGATGAATTGGATCACCGTCAGTCAGCTGGCGGATCTCGCCGTCCGGGAAGCCCACCTCCAAAAGCTGGGCGGAGCCGTCGCGATAGCCCGTGAAAACCAGATGAGTCTGGTCCTCGGTGAACGAGCACTGCAAGAAGTAGGTCGGATGACTGATCGAGGGGTGGTTTGTCAGCTGGTGCACTGTAGCGCCAGTGTCGGGATCGGTGCCGCGACTATGCTCTGACGGCCCTCGAGCACCCTTGCGCCATGCGATCGAAGGCGCCATCCCAAAGGACCTACCGCAATGCCTCCCGGAGGATCCGGGTATCGGACTCGACCGGCATTTCCAGCCCCAGAATCACGCCGAGAGTCGGCGCGATGTCCTCCGGGCCTGCCGAATCCGGATATTCGCCAGGCTTGATCCCCGCACCGGCCAGCAAGACAGGGACCTTGCGGTCATACTCATGGGCCGTGCCGTGCCCTGTCCCGCGCGGTCCCCCCGGATGAAGGTACTCGCGCAGGTGCAGCTGGATGTGTGCCGACCGGCCCTCGTAATAGCCGTTCTCGAACAAGGACCCAACGCCGGTCGCGCCCCCGGAAGCGAGTTGCCGCGCGGTCATGACGGTTTCGACACCATCCTGCCGGCGCAGCCAGTCCGCCACGCAGGCGCCGGCTTTGTCGCGGTCGATGCCCCGCTCCCGCAGCGCAGCCTCGTCCCAATAGAGCTGCCTGCCACCCGATTGCGCCACCGTTTCGCTAGCCGGACCGGCCCCGCACTCCTCGATCGCGGTTTCGGCCCGAGCCCACAACGCGTCGCCGTCGAAGCGCTCGGCAGCGACCCCCTGGGCCACAAGATGCTCTACGAGCGGCACCGCGCCATGATCGGCCGTCAACGCAAACACCGTGTTCTCGAAACCGACAGCGGCTCCCACCGCCTGGATAAATTCGCCGAGAGCCCTGTCAAGGCGGAGATGGTTGTCCATCGCCTCTTGGCTGAAGGGTCCGTACCGATGTCCGACCGAATCTGTCGCCGACAACCCCAGCGCCAGCAGGTCCGTGTCATCATCGGAGCCGATCTCGCCGGACCGGAGGGCGGCCGCTGCCGCATCCAGGGTGATTTGGTCCGAGAATGGCGTCGCCGCTAGCTCGCCCTCGAATCCTTCGGAGGGAAGAGCGTGCGGGAATACCGTGTCTTTTCCGTCAGACTCGGTCGGAAAACGGTCGGCGCGGGCCATGCGCTCGTATAGCGCGTCGTCGTCCAGCAGCTTGTTCCACGTCTTGCCGGCGTAAGCGGCGGCTGGCGGCCCCTGGTTGAACTCCACGAGCCATTCCGGCAGCATGTCGCCGTAGTAGTTGGACGAGATCACGCAGCCGCAATCCGGCTCGAACCAATAGGCACCGTCCGCCTCGCGGCCTGCCAGCAAGATCGCCGAGCGGTCCTTGGTCGAGAACGCATACACTTTCGATCCAGCGCTTGCCCGCTTGAGCTTGTCACCCAGAGTCTCGGTCACCAGAGCGAGCGGAGACGCGCCCTCGCCCGGCCCCCCCACCGCGACATAGCGGTCATCCTGCACGCAGTACACCGAGCCCCGGTCGCTCTCTCGCCACGAGTTGCCCACGACGCCATGACTCGCAGGATGCCGGCCAGTGGAGACCGTAGCGTGCCCCACGGCAGTGACCGTGGCCGAGTGACGGTACGCCGCTTCCCGAAAGTACGCGCCGTGCTCCAGCAGCCACTGAAAACCGCCCTGATGTCGCTCCCGGAAACGCTCAAGGTAATCTGTGCGCAGCTGGTCAACCACGATCACCACAACCAGCTTCGGCCTCGATGCCTGGCCTCGCAGCAAGGGCATTGGACCGAGCGCTGTCGCAACCACCGCAACGAGCAATCCGAGCCGCAGAGCTCGGCAGGTCACGCTTCGCCCTCTTCAGCCGCGCGCTCTGCGTCCAGCATCAATGCCTTGGCATCCTCGGCCTGCGACGCCAGAACCTTGAGGATCACATTGCCGACTGGCTGCTGAATCACATTCTCACGCGCGATCCAGCTACTGATGCCTGCCGATTCGAGCAGCGATTGCACAATCTCGGCCTCGATGGTCGCCAAATGTGTCCGGGACTCGAAGACGGTAACGAGCGGCTCGTCATTGGGCACGAAATCCATGAGACAGCCTTGCAGTCTACCAGATGAACTCAACACTCCCGTTGCGATTCTGACGGCTAGGCGACCACAGACCCATTGGCTGGGAACCGGCATCCCGGGACGACCGCTTACGGTCCTGCGTCGTTATCGCGCGCCGCGCGATCCGGGCACTGTAGGATACTAGGGTCACTTAGGAGCTTGGAATGACCCGATACGCCCTGGCAGCCTCCCTGATTGCCATTCTCGCCGCCGCTTCGATCGTGGCGGACGACTCCAAGCAGTACCCAACCGGTTACACGGACACCCCGTTCCTGCCGGGCGACCGCTGGCGGGTTCACGACGACGCCCGGCCCCGCCCGAGGATTGTCGAGCCGGGAACTGCCAGCACGCCCGACAAAGCGGGCGCTCCTCCGTCGGACGCGATCGTGCTCTTCGACGGCACCGACCTCTCCCAATGGGTGCAGCGCGGTCGCGGCGGCAAGATTCTTGACCCGGTCTGGAAGGTGGAAAACGGCTATATGGAACTCGTGCCCAAGACGGGCAGCCATAGGACGAAGGAAGCGTTCGGCGACGTGCAATTGCACATCGAGTGGGCCACGCCGTCAGCGCCGAACGGATCGAGCCAAGCCCGCGGTAACAGCGGGGTGCTGCTGATGGAGCTCTATGAGATCCAGATTCTAGACTCGTATGACAACATCAGCTATGCGGACGGACAAGCCGGTTCGATTTACGGGCAGTACCCGCCCTTGGTCAACGCATCGCGCAAGCCAGGTGCGTGGCAGTCCTATGACATCGTGTTCAAGGCGCCGCGCTTTAACGAAGGCAAACTCGAGAAACCCGCTTACGTGACCGTGTTTCACAATGGCATCCTGCTGCACCATCGCAAGGAAATGATGGGACCGATGCGCCACAAGAAGCCAAGCGAATACTCCCCCCACGCTGCCGAGCTGCCGCTGCTCCTGCAGTCACATGGCAATCCTGTGCGGTACCGCAACATCTGGGCCCGCCGGCTGGACCTAGACCATCCGTAACGCCAGCACTGCGATCGGCAGCGCCAAAGCGGCAGCGAATTCCCAAGCCGCCGGCCGGGACTGGCGAAGCCGTGGAAACTCGCCACGGAATCCACGCGTCTGCATTGCCTGCGCGACTCGGTCGGCGCGCTCCCAGCTCCGGACGAATACCATGGCTGCGTGGTTTGCCCACATCCGGGCGCGGCCGGTCCTGAGGCGCCCCCCGGAGCGGCAGTCCCGCGCTCTGGCAATGCGGCGCCATTCATCCAGCAACACGAACAGGTATCGGTGCATCAGGGTCGCGGTAAGGGCCAATCCGCGGGGCGCGCCGAGACGGCGCAACGACTCGACAATATCCTCAATCGACGTCGTCGCTGCAAGCAGCGAGAGCAGCAGTATGGCCGAAAAAGCCTTCCAAGCGACCGCGATCGCAAGGTCGGCAGCCGCCGGCACGGCGGAAGCCAACGGCATCGCGGCTGCCAGAGCGACAAAAGGCGAGGCGGCCAGGAAACGCTGCGACAGATACCGCGCAGGAACCCGGGCCAGTACCGCCAAGGCAGCCAGCATCACCAACACGGCGCCATACCGCCACCCGGCTCCGACCGGGAACACTGAAATCATGACGACTGTGCCGAGAGCCGCGCAGAACTTGGCCAGCGGATCCATCCGGGCGAGCGGGGACCGAGGCGCTGCGATCGCGCCGTCGAACTCTCTCATGGCTTCAGACCCCGTCCGCGCAGGACCCATGCGGCCAAGACGATTGCCAGCACGGCCGCGCCGAGGTACCGGAGTAGCGACGACCACGAATGCCCCGCGGGAGCCGGCGACGCTCCATCATCGTCAACGGGTATCTCGAGGACAACCCTGTGGCCCATGCCGTCGTCGGCAACCAGCAGCCAAGTTCCAGTGCTGTCCGGGACGAAACTCGCGAACCCGCGAGGATCGGTCCGCATTGTCTGGAACGCCTCGTCCTTGCCGTCCGGGGAGTAGATCTGCACCTCCACGTCGGCCGGCTCGCCGCTGGAGTAGAGGCAACGCACAGTCACAGCTTGGACAGAAGGATCGATGGCAACCTGCATGCCGTGAGCCTGCGCGAGCAGTGGCGCGCAGAGCCAAAGCACGCCGATCCGGTAGCTCCTCATCCAGCGCCCGCCGACAGGATTTCCGGCTTCGCGCGCTGCAGGAACCCGACCGCGAGAGCCGTCAGAGCCCCTTCCAGCACCGCTACCACGGCATACAGCGATGCCACCACGTAAAAACCCCTGCCGTAATCGGACAGTTCGAACTCCCAAGCGAGGAACAGCGCTGGCAAGACCGCCCCAAGAAAGCCCGCGGCAGCGGCGCGCCACGCGATCCGCCCGGGCAACAGCTTCCAGGCCAGCCAGCCGGCCCAGGCCCCGACGCCCATGTTCATCGCGTTCACCCCCAGCGACACGAGGCCACCGTGCTGCAGCAGCAAGGACTGGAAAAGCAAGCATACGTAGAGGGCCGCAAAAGCCCGCTTCCCCAAGAGAATGCCCAAGAGGCCGTAAAGCCCGAAATGTGCCGGCAGGCCCGCTACCGGGAACTGGATCGTCGACACCACGAAGGCAGCCGCCGCGGCCAGCCCCACCTTGGAAGCCTCCGCAACCTGCACGTTGCGGGAAGTGAAGTACAGGCACGCCGAACTCGCTATATGCGCGGCCACGCAGCCGGTTACAGGAAGGATACCGTCTGCGACATGCACAGAGAAGTGAAGTATATCACGCGCCTGCCGAACTCAGTTGGCAAGGCCGTGCTCGGCGGCGATCTGCTCCGCCAGATAGTTGTGAATCTCGGCCCCGTTGCGTTCCATCTCATAGAATGCCGAACGCAGGAGTTGCTCCGTGCGGTTGGCCAGCAGTTCCCGGATTGACTCCTGAACCCGGGAATCCTCGAATTCCTGTCGCCCCGCAGGCTGGACCGCAAGCAACCGCAAGATCCGGAATTCTCCGCCGGTCTCGACAATCGCCGAGGTTTCGCCTGGCTTCAGGTCGATCAAGGCCCGACGCAAACGGACATCGGCCTCGCCCAGTGACGAGAGCGGAATGAAACCCATGTCACCGCCGTTGGCGGCAGATGCAGGATCTTCCGAGTAGAGCGATGCCAGTTCCTCGAAATCCGCGCCGCCCTCGAGCTCGTCCTGGACCCGCTGGATCTTGCGCCGGGCCGCCTCCAGGCCTGTCGCGTCGTCATTGCGCAGGTTCGGGATCGGGGACACTTGCGATTCCGCAACGAGAATCTGCACTAGATGCAGGTTGTCCTCCGGCACCGTAAACGCCGCGAGATTCCTCTGGTAGTAGTCGCGCATCTCGGACTCGCCGACGCTGACCCGCGACGAGACCTCTCGCATCAGGAGTTTTTCGACGGTCAGTTGCCGCCGGATCTCGACGCGCAGGTCCTCCAGATCGATGCCCACGGCCGCAAGGTGCTCATCAAATGCGTCGGGAGCTTGGTATGGCAGGCGATGGCGGACAATCACCGCTTCAACTTCCGGGTCAGAGGCCATCAACCCCTGAGCGTCCGCCTTCTGCAGAAGCAGGCGCTGGTCGACGAGCTCTCGCAGCATGTTCAGGCGCTGGAGCTGTTCTTGCTGCGAATTGGGATCTCGCGCGGCACCACGTCCGCCCAGGACGCGAATCGCTTCATAGCGTTCCAGATCGGCGAATGTGATCCGTTCGCCATTGACCGACGCGGCGAGCCGCTCTCCGTCCGAGTCCAGGCTGCCGCAGGAAAAGCCGCACACGACGGCGGTCCATGCCAGAGCTACTCCCGTCCGGAGGAGCTGTCGAGGCCTCGACTGAAGCCCTGTAGTCAGAACTTCCCTACGTCTTCTCGTCCGCGCCGTCTTCCGGCGCTTCCGCTGTCTCTTCCTGGCTCTGCTGCATGCGCGCTTCGCGGCGTTTCTTCTTGTCTTCGGCGGTCTTCGTAACCTGGGAGCCCAGCAACTCGAGGATCGCTACCTCCGCGCCGTCCCCTTGGCGCGGCCCCAGGCGCACGATGCGCGTGTACCCCCCGGCGCGGTCCGCGAAGCGCGGGCCGATGGTGTCGAAGAGCATCTTCACCGCATTGGGATCGTACAGGTAGGCCGCGGCTTGCCGCCGTGCATGCAATGTGTCGCGCTTGGCCAAGGTGATCACGCGCTCAACCCGCGGGCGCACTGCCTTGGCCTTGGTGACAGTGGTCTTGATCCGGCCGTGCTGGATCACGCTGGTGGTTAACCCTCGCAGCAGTGCCTTGCGCGCCGACGGATCGCGCTGGAGCTTGAAGCCGCCCTTTCGATGCCTCATTCCTGTCGCTCCCCGCTAGCCCTGGTCCCCGCTGGGCTGCCGCGGGATCAGGCGCCCATGTTCGTCCTGGCGCATGCCCAGCTGCAATCCCATCGAGTCCAGGATCTCGTTGATCTCGATCAGCGACTTCCGCCCGAAGTTCTTGGTCTTCATCATGTCGGCTTCAGTCGTCATGACCAGGTCGCCGATCGTGCGGATGTTCGCGTTCATCAAGCAGTTGTAGGACCGGACAGAGAGTTCCAAGTCCTCGACCGACTTGTTCAGGTGCTCGGTGTACTGATCGCCTTGCAGATCCACCGGCGCTTCCTCGAGGCTGGCCTCCTCCTCGAAGTTGATGAAGATCTGCATATGGTCCTTGACCAGCTTCGCGGCCAGCCCGACGGCGTCCTGAGGCGTCACGGCCCCGTTGGTCCACAACTCCAGATTCAGCTTCTCGTAGTCGGTCATCTGGCCCAGGCGCGCTGACTCGATGCCGAACTTCACCCGATGCACAGGCGAATGGATGGCATCGATCGGAATGTAGCCCACGGCCAAGTCCTCGTCGAAGTTCTTCTCGGCCGAAACGTAGCCGCGACCGAGCTTGACGCGCATCTCGATATCGAGAATGCCTTCATCGCTCACTGTTGCGATGTATACATCCGGATTCAGGATGACCACGTCCGAACCCGCCTCGATGGCGGAACTGTAGACCTCTCCCGGCTCCGTGGTTCGCAGACGGATCGTCCGCGTACCCTCGCCATGCAACTGCAGAGGAATCTGCTTCAGATTCAGGATGATGTCTGTCGCGTCCTCGACCACCCGCGGAATCGGGCTGAATTCGTGCGAGATGCCTTCGATCCGGACGGCGGTGATGGCCGCGCCCTCGATCGAACTGAGCAAGGCCCGTCGCAGCGAATTGCCGATCGTCGTGCCGAAGCCGCGCTCGAACGGCTGTGCGCTGAAGCTGCCGTAAGTGTCGCCCAGCGAATCCGAGTTCACGGCCAGCCGCTTGGGCTTCTGGAATCCTTTCCACATGCGATATCTGCCTCTTCCCTGTTCTCCGGCGCGAGCCGGGCCGGATCGCGTCCGGCTCTACTTTGAATACAGCTCGACGATCAACTGTGCGTTGATCTGGGTGCTCTCGAGGTCCTCTTTCGACGGCTCGCTAAGGACCCGTCCCCGCCGATCCTCTGCCGACTGCTCCAACCATCCCGGAGGCGCCGGCGCAACCGGTGCCTCCAAGGCTCGATGGATCCCGCCGTGGTCCCGACTCTTCTCTCGAATCTCCACGACATCCCCCGACTGAACCAAGTACGACGGAATGTCGACCTTTCCGCCATTGACCTTCACGTGACCGTGATTGACAATCTGTCGGGCCTGCCGTCTCGAGACCGCAAAGCCCAAGCGAAACACGACATTGTCGAGTCGCCGCTCCAACAGGCTGAGCAGATTGTCCCCTACAACGCCCGGCATGCGGGCCGCATGCGCGTAGTAGTTGCGAAACTGGCGCTCAAGTACATCATACATGAAACGGGCTCGCTGCTTCTCCTGCACTTGCAGGGCGTAGCCGACCATCTTCTTCGGTCGCTGCGTCTTGCCGTGCTGGCCAGGCGCGTAGGGGCGCTTGTCCAGCTGGCGTTCTGACTTGGGATCGAGCGCCATCCCCAAGCGCCGCGAGCGGCGCACCACCGGTCCCCGGTTTCTTGCCATGCGTTCCTCCCGTTCCTCAGACCCGGCGCTTCTTCGGCGGCCGGCAGCCGTTGTGCGGGACCGGGGTCACGTCCTTGATGTGGGTAACCTGGATCCCTGCCGTTGCGAGCGCGCGGATGGCCGACTCGCGACCTCCCCCGGGCCCTTTCACACGCACCACCACGCGCCGCACCCCGTGCTCCTTGGCGCTGTTGGCTGCCGCCAGGCTGGCCTGCTGCGCCGCGAACGGCGTGCCCTTCTGCGAGCCGCGGAACCCCAGGGATCCCGCACTCGACCACGAGATCGCCCGTCCCTCCAGGTCGGTGAACGTCACGATCGTGTTGTTGAAAGACGCTTTCACGTGCACGATTCCAATCGGAACGTTCTTCTTCTGGCGACTCTTGAAGCGCTTCTTCTCTTTGCTCTTTGCCGTTGCCATCACTGTACTGCTCCCCGCTCCCTACTTGGACGCCTTCTTCTTGTTCGCGATCTGGCCGCGTCGGGCGCCCTTGCGACTGCGGGCGTTTGTGTGCGTCCGCTGGCCACGGACGGGCAGCCCTCGCCGGTGCCGCAAGCCGCGATAGCAGCCGATTTCCATCAAGCGGCGTATGTTCATGGCAACCTCCTTGCGGAGGTCGCCTTCGATCGCCCGCTCGTCATCGAGCAGGCTGCGCAGCGCAGTGATCTCTTTGTCGTCCAAGTCGCCCATGCGCTTGCCGAAATCGATGCCGGACCGATGCAGCAAGGATCGCGCACGGGTGATCCCGATGCCGTACAAGTATGTCAGCGACACTTCCGCCCGCTTGTTGTCGGGAATGTCGACGCCTTCGAATCTCGCCATGTGATCTCTCCTCCGCGCCTAGCCCTGGCGCTGCTTGTGCTTGGGATTCACGCAAATCACCCGCACCACGCCGTGGCGCCGGATGACCTTGCAATGATTGCAAAGCCTTTTGACTGAAGCACGTACCTTCATTTGTCCGCCCGTCCTAAAATTCTCGCCCTCGTCGCGTCGCGCGGCGAGAGCCGTACCCGCACTCGGTCGCCTGGCAGCAACCGCAGGAAGTCCAACGCATGGCGCCCCGTCGCCGCGGCCTCCACGAAATGCCCGCTGTCGAGACGCACCCGGAAGAGCAGGCTCGGCAGTTCCTCGACCACCGTGCCGGTCGCCTCCGTTGCGGCCTCCTGGCGCCCTGATCCCATCGTAGTCCGCCGTTCATGTGTCAGACCGCAGTCAGCAGGCGCGGCCCGTCTTCGGTAACCGCCACGCAATGCTCGAAATGGGCTGCGTTCGATCCATCCATCGTCACCGCCGTGAACTTGTCGCGCAGTGTCTTGGTCTGGGGATTGCCCGCAGCGACCATCGGTTCGATCGCCAGCACCATGCCGACCCGCAGGCGCACGTTGCGCATGTGCGGCCCGATGTGGTTCGGCACCTCTGGATCCTCGTGCAGATGCCGGCCGATACCGTGACCGGCGAAATCCTTAACGATCGAGAATCCGTTGCTCTCGACATGCCGCTGAACTGCGCCGCTAACGTCGAAGAGCCGGCGTCCGTCCCGCATTTGCTCGACTGCCAGGTCGAGAGACTCGCGGGTCACGCGCAGCAAGCGCTCGGTCTCCGGCGAAATCCGGCCGACCGGAACCGTGGTCGCCGAATCTCCATAGAATCCGTCCAGCAACACGCCGCAGTCCACTTTGACAATGTCGCCCTCGCGGAGCACGCACCGCCGCGACGGAATGCCGTGCACCACCTCGGCGTTCACCGACGTGCACAGCGCAGCCGGGAATTTCCGCTTGGCGGCCGGCACGTAGTATCCCTTGAAGGCTGGTTTCGCACCGGCCTCGATGATCATTTCCAATGCCTGCTCTTCGAGGTCCATCGTGGTCGTGCCCGGCTTGACCGCCTCGCGCAACTTCGCCAGAATGCGCCCGACCAGCTGCCCGCTGGCGTGCATCTTCTCGATCTCCATGGGACTCTTGCGCACGATCATGCCGAATAACGACAGCCCGGAATCCGGGCCGTCATGCCTCGCTAGGCGAACGAATGGCGCCCCCGAATACGCCCGGAACGCGGCGTGAAGCCCTCGTAGTGACGCATCAGCAACTGGGACTCGATCTGATTCACGAAGTCCATCGCCACACCCACCACGATCAGCAGGGAAGTGCCCCCGAAGTAGAAGTTCACGTTCAAGCCCTCCAGCAACCAGCGGGGAGCGTTGGCGTCAGCCCAGTCTCCGATCAACGGCAGGTGGTGAATCTTGGCGCCATTGATCATCAGGTCCGGGATGAGCGCGATTGTCGCCAGATACAAACCGCCAACCAGGGTCAGCTTCGTCAAAATGTCGTTGATGTGCTCCGCGCTGGGCTTGCCAGAGCGAATGCCCGGAATGAACCCGCCGTACTTTCGCATGTTGTCGGCCACTTCGTTGGGATTGAAGATGATCGACACATAGAAGAAGCAGAAGAAGACGATGCCGAGCACGTAGATCAACTCGTACAGCGGCTCGCCGTAGCGCACCGTGTCGAGGAGCCGCGCAAGGAACGGGCTGTCGGCGAACATCAGCGTCATCGTTTGGGGCAGCGACAGGATCGAGGACGCAAAAATCACTGGAATGACTCCTCCGGCATTGACCTTCAGCGGCAAGTGCGTGGATTGCCCGCCCATCATGCGGCGCCCCACGACGCGGCGGGCGTACTGCACGGGGATCCTGCGCTCGCCCCTCTCGACGAAGACGATGAAGGCGACAATCAAGACCATTACAACGAGAATCACGATCGCTGTGAGCACGTTCCACTGCTGCGTGACGAACACGTTCTCGTAGACGTTCTGGATCGCGCCCGGGAGGCCGACGACGATTCCGGCAAAGATGATCAGCGACATGCCGTTGCCGATGCCCCGCTCGGTGATCTGCTCTCCCAGCCACATGATGAAGGCCGTGCCTGTCGTCAGCGTCAGGATGAACATCAGCCGGAAGCGCCAGCCGGGCTCGTACGCCAAGCCTTGCTGCAAAACCAGCTGGGAGAAGGCAAACGACTGCACGAGGCTGATGCCGATCGTGAGGTAGCGCGTCCACTGCGTGATCTTGCGCCGCCCGAGCTCGCCCTCCTTCTGGAGCTTTTCGAGCGTTGGAACCGCGACCGTGAGCAGCTGCAGGATGATCGATGCCGTGATGTAGGGCATGATCCCCAGAGCGAAAATCGTCAGCTGGCTGAGCTGGCCCCCAGAGAAAAGGTCGAGGAAGCCCAGGGCCGTGCCGGCAGCGGCGGCCTCGAACATGCGCTGGAGTTCCTCGGTGTTCACTCCAGGGGTCGGAATGTGCCCGCCGACGCGGTACACAGCCAGCATCGCCAGCGTGAACAGTAAGCGCCTGCGCAGGTCCGGGACGCGGAAAGCGTTAACGCAGGCATCTAGCCACCGCATGACTACGCGTCCGCCTTCCCGGATCCGGCCACGACCGCGCTACCGCCCGCGCGCTCGATCTTGTCCCGCGCCGTCGCGGAAAACTTGTGGGCCGTGACCGTGACCGCCCGGCTGATGTCTCCGTTGCCGAGGATCTTCAGCCCGTCGCGCAGGGCACTGACGGCGCCGCTGGCCAGCACGCTCTCCGGCGTGAACTCGGCGCCCGCAAGCTCCTCGAGGCGCGAAACGTTCAGCACGGCGTACTCCTTGCGGTTCCGGTTGTGGAAGCCGCGCTTGGGAACACGCCGGATCAAGGGCATCTGACCGCCCTCGAAGCCGCGCTTGCGACTGTAACCGGAACGGGACTTCTGGCCCTTCTCGCCGCGGCCGGCAGTCACGCCGAGTCCCGAGCCGGGCCCGCGGCCGCGCCGCTTGCGCGGACGGCGGGAGCCTGGCGCTGGATGCAATTCGCTGAGGTTCATCTCTGTATCCGCCTAGTCGACGACTTCCACCAAATGCGGCACCTTGGCCACCATCCCGCGCGTGGCCGGACCGTCCGGACGCTCCACAGTCTGGTTGATCCGGCGCAGGCCCAGGCCGCGCACGACCTTCTTCAGCTTGGACGGAGCCCCGATGGCGCTCCGCTTCAATCGGATCCTGATCGTCGCGCCCATCACACACCGCCCCGGATCTCTCGCGGATCCTTGCCCCGCAGGCGCGCAATCTCATCGTGATGGCGCAACTGGCGCAAGGCGTCGAACGTTGCCTTGATTACATTGTGGGGGTTCTTGGACCCGATTGACTTGGTCACGACATTGCCGATCCCGGCGGCCTCGACCACGTAGCGCACGGCGCCGCCCGCGATCATGCCCTTGCCCTCGCGGGCGGGCTTGAGCAGCACGCGGCCGGCGCCGAAGACGCCCAGCACCTCGTGCGGGATCGTGTGGCCCAGCACGTGGACCTGTACGAGGTTCTTCTTGGCCTTCTCGACCGCCTTGCGAATCGCCGAGGGGACCTCCTTGGCCTTGCCCTTGGCGTAGCCGACGACATGGCGCTGGGGGTCGCCGACGATGACCAGAGCCGAAAAGCTCAGGTTCTTGCCACCCTTGACGACCTTGGTCACGCGGTTGATCGCAACCACCTGGTCGGTGAGCTGCAATTCCGCCTGTTCGATGTTCTGGCTCGCTTCCATGTGTCCCTACTTCCCTTCGTCTCCCGAGGACCGCTCCCGCGAGGGCGGCAGCAGCCCGGCTTTCTGGACTGCTTCCGCCAGAGCCCGCACGCGCCCCTGGTAGTTGTGCCCGCCGCGATCGAACACGACCTGCTCGATGCCAGCGTTGCGAGCGCGCTCGGCGATCAGTTCGCCCGCGCTCGTCGCCGCGGCGACGTTCCCGCCGTAGCCGTCAAAACCGCTGCCAGCCGTCGAGACCGCCGCCAGCGTGCGCTGTGAGTCGTCGTCGATCACCTGGGCGTAGATGTGCTTCAAAGAACGGAACACCGCCAGGCGCGGCCGCGCGGCCGTGCCGTGGATCTTCTTGCGGATGCGCACATGCACATGCTGGCGGCGCTTGTTCCGATTGGGCCGTGAAACCATGATTGCTTCGCTCCGTGGCAGGCAGCGCCTAGGTGGCACGACTCTTGCCTTCCTTGTGCCGCAGGCGCTCGCCCGCGTACCGGACCCCCTTCTGCTTGTAAGGATCGGGTTTGCGCAATCCACGGATGTTGGCGGCCGTCTGCCCGACAAGCTGCTTGTCGATCCCGGACACCTCGATCTTGGTGTTGCCTGTGACGCTGGCGTCAACGCCCTCCGGCAGCAGCACCTCGACAGGATGGGAATAGCCGAGTTGCAGCACCAGGACCCGTCCCACCTTCAGCGCGCGGTACCCCACACCGACAATCTCCAGTTGCTTGCTGAAACCCGTTGTCACACCCGTCAAGCAATTGCTTGCAAGCGCCCGCGTCAATCCCTGCAGCGCCGCGTTGGCAGCTTGCTCGCAGGTGATGCGGAGCGTGCCGTTCTCGATCTCCGCGCCCAGACCCGCAGGGACCGGAACCGTGAGTTCGCCTTTGGGGCCTTGCACCGTGAGCCGATCCGGCTCGATGCCGACCTTGGTTCCGTCCGGCAGCGGGATCGGCGCATCCCCTATCCTCGACATCGTGTCCCTCCCGGCAGCGGGGAATGGCTCAGTACACAGTGCATAGCACCTCGCCTCCCACGCCTATCTCTCGGGCGCGCTTTCCAGTCATCACGCCCTGCGATGTCGTCAGCACACAGATGCCCATGCCGCCGATGACCCTGGGGATGTTGTGCGAATCGACATAGACCCTGCGGCTCGGTTTCGAGACCCGGGTCAGACGGGTGATCACTGGCTTGTGATCGCCCTGGTACTTCAAGTACACCTTCAGAACTTGTTTGTTCTCGTCGTCAGCCACGCGGTAGTTCGATACATAGCCCTCTTCCTTGAGGATCCTCGCCAGCTCGATCTTCAACTTGGAGCCGGGAATCTCGACTTTGCCGTGACGTGCGGACTGCCCGTTGCGAATACGGGTCAGCATGTCGGCGATGGGGTCGCTGTGCATATCGCCTCCTACCAGCTGCTCTTGACGACGCCCGGCAATTCGCCGCAAAGCGCCAGGTTCCGGAAACAGATCCGGCACAACTCGAACTTGCGCATGTAGCCGCGCGGCCGGCCGCACTGCCGGCAGCGGTTGCGGTAACGCACCTTGAACGGCAGCTTCTTGCGCTCTCGCGCGATCTTCGCTTTTGTCGCCATGTTTCCCTGTATTCCCCCTCGCGCCTAGGCCCGGAACGGCATGCCTAGCAGCTTGAGCAGCGCGAAGCCCTCCCGGTCCGTGCGGGCAGTCGTGATGAATGTGATGTTCAAGCCCTTCACGACGTCGACCTTGGTGTAGTCGATTTCGGGAAAGATCGTGTGTTCCTGAATGCCCAATGTGTAGTTTCCGCGGCCGTCGAGCTTGGGCGACACGCCTTGGAAGTCGCGCACGCGCGGCAGGGAAATCGAGATCAGGCGGTCGATGAATTCCCACATGCGCACCCCACGCAACGTCACGGTGCATCCCACCGGCACCCCCTCGCGGAGGTTGAAGCCCGCGATGGGACGCTTGGCAAGCGCGACGACCGGCTTCTGGCCGGCGATGGCCGCCAGTTCTTGCACCGAGCTATCAACGACGCGCTGGTTCACAGCCCCTTTCTTCCCGCCGCCTTGCGACTTCCCCGATCCCTTGTCGGGCTTCTTGCCCCTGGCAGCGTCCTGCTGCTTCTGCAGCACTGTCTTGCCAATCCCCATGTTGAGCTTGACCGCCATGACCCGGGGCACCGCCATGGGCGACGAGTAGCCGAACTCGCTCCGCAGAGCCGACACGACATCCGTGCTGTACTTGTGCTTCAATCGCAATTCCGGCATCACTCGGCCACCTGTTTCACATTCGAGAGGTCAAGCATCGACTCGCGATCGGCGATGCCGCCCTTGATCTGCTTCTGTGGATTCGGGCGCACATGCTTCTTCACCATGTTCGCCCCCTCGACCAAGAGCCGCCCGCGCTTGCGGTCGACCTCGAGCACGCGGCCCCGCAATCCCTTGCTGCGTCCCGCCAGTACCTCGACTGTGTCATTCTTCTTGATTTTGGTCTTGCGCATGACCAAGGGTCTGCGCTGCTTCCGCATCTGAGGCATCAGAGCACCTCCGGGGCGAGCGAGACGATGCGCATGAAGCGCTTGTCACGCAATTCCCTAGCGACCGGGCCGAACACCCTCGTGCCGACCGGCTCGCCCGCATCGTTGATCAATACCGCCGCGTTCTCGTCAAAGCGGATGTAGGTGCCGTCCCGGCGCCGGGTCTCCTTGCGCATGCGGACGACCACTGCCCGCACGACAGAGCCCTTCTTGACGTTGGAATCAGGCACGGCTTCCTTGACCGATGCCATGATGACATCGCCCAGGCCCGCCTTGCGGCCCGTCGACCCGCCCCGCGGCAGGATGCACATCAGGCGCCGGGCGCCGGAATTGTCTGCCACCGCCAGCCTCGTCTGCATGCCGATCATGGTGTCAATCTCCCCTAGCTAGACAGCCTTGGCCTTGCGCCTGCGGCGGACGCTGATCTCGACCTGCGTCGATCGCAGCACCACTTCTTCCAGCCGCCAGCACTTGCGCTTCGAGAGCGGACGGCATTCAACGATCCGCACGCGGTCGCCGTTCTTTGCCGTTCCGTCCTCGTCGTGCGCCAGGAACTTCTTCTTGCGAGTGATATAGCGCCGGTACAGCGGGTGCTGCACGCGTCGGCTCACTTCAACGACGATGGTTTTCTCAGCCTTCGTCGAGACCACCACGCCGACCTTGCGGTTCTTGTGCCTTGCCTGCTCAGCCATCGCTGCCTCCCTGGGACGCTCGAGCGGCCTCGCGGCGCTTGTCGCCCGCGACAGTCAGAATGCGCGCAAGGTCCTTGCGGGTCGCCCGGAACTTGCGGATTCCCTCGGACTGCCCCATTGAAATCTGATAGCGCAACTTGAACATCTGCTCGCGCGCGTCGGCCTCCTTGGCCTCGAGCTCGACCATCGTCATCTCGCGGTACTCTGCGGCCTTCATAGCAACTCCCCGCCCAGGCGGCTGACGAACTTCACCGGAATCGGCAGCTTCTGGGCAGCCAGGTCCATGGCGCGCCGGGCAACCGCCTCGTCAACGCCCTCGACCTCGAACATCATGCGGCCGGGCTTGACCACCGCGACCCACTGCTCGGGCGCGCCCTTGCCCTTCCCCATGCGGGTCTCGGCCGGCTTCTTGGTGATCGCCTTGTCGGGAAAGATCCGGATCCAGAGCTTCCCTCCGCGCTTCACGCGACGGCTAATGGCGATACGCGCCGCCTCGATCTGGCGATCGGTGATCCAAGCCGCCTCCAGGGCCTTCAGGCCGAAATCCCCGAAATCAAGGCCGGAGCCGCGCCAAGCCTTGCCGCGCCGCTTGCGGCGCTGCATCTTGCGATAGCGTGTCTTCTTGGGCATCAGCATGACGCTATTCCTCCTTGCTCTCAGCGGGCTCGGGCGCCGTTTCCGACTCGGCCAGAGGCGGCCGGAACGGGGCTTCGTCCCCGACGGGCGGCTGCGGGACGGGCTTGGACGGAGCAACCGGGGCAGCGGCCTCGGGCGCCGCCGTCTCGCGCTCGACCGGACGGCGCAACCGCTCGCGCTCGCGCTCGGCTTGCGTCCGGGCCTCGCCCCGCCGCGCCGGCTCGGGCTCGTCCCGTCCCGAGTTGCCAATCGCGGCTCGCCGCGGATCGATGATCTCGCCCTTGTAGATCCAGCACTTGACGCCGATCACTCCGTAGGTCGTGTGGGCCTCGCTGAAACCGTAGTCGATGTCCGCGCGCAAGGTCTGCAACGGCAGGCGGCCGTGCAAGTGCCACTCGCTGCGCGCGATCATCTTGCCATTCAGCCGGCCGGCAACCCAAATCTTGATCCCCTTGCAGCCAAAGCGCTGGGCGAATTCAACGGCCTTGCGCATCGCCCGCCGGAAGCTCACGCGCTTCTCGATCTGGATCGCCACCGACTCGGCAACCAGCTGAGCGTCAAGCTCGGGGCGATGAACCTCCTGGATGTCGATATAGATCTCGCGCTTGGTCTGCTCCTGCAACTCCGCCTTGAGCTTTTCGATTTCGGATCCGCGCTTGCCGATGATGATGCCGGGACGCGCCGCGCGAATTGCAATGCGCAGCTTGTTGCCCGGACGGTCAAGCTCGATGGAACTGATGCCGGCCGCCTTGAGCCTGGTCCGCAGCTTCTGCTTGAGATTGATGTCCTCGTTAACCAAGTCGGCGTAGCCCTTCTGGGCATACCAGCGCGAGCGCCACACCTTGGTGTAGCCGAGGCGGAATCCGTAGGGATGAACTTTCTGACCCATGCCGTGTCCTTTGCGGTCTCGTGCGGAAGCCTAGGCTTCCCCGAGCCCCTCCTCCTCGACTTTCTCGTTGCCGTCCGACAGTGTCACCACGATGTGCGCGGATCGATGCACGTACGGCGCCGGCCGGCCGCGGGCGGCGGCCCGCATGCGGCGCTGGCGTGGGCCTTCGTTCACGCAGATTGCCGAGATCCGCATGCTGTCAATATCCCCGCCCCGGTCATCCGCGTTGGCGAGGGCCGATTGCAGCACCTTGCGAACCATGCCGGCCGCGCGCTTGTTGGTCCGATCGAGCACGTCCAGCGCCTCTTCCGCATGCATGCCGCGAATGAGATCGACGACCAGGCGCGCCTTCTGCGGCGAAACCCGCACGTACTTCCACTGAGCAGAAACTTGCATCCGTTACGCCCCCCGGCGAGTCTTCGCACTGCCGGCATGGCCGCGGAATGTGCGCGTCATGGCGAACTCGCCCAGCTTGTGCCCGACCATGTTCTCGGTGATGAACACCGGGATGAATTTGCGCCCGTTGTGCACCGCGATCGTATGGCTCACCCACTCCGGCAGCACCGTCGAGCGTCGCGACCACGTCTTGATGACGCGCTTGCTGCCAGAGGCGTTCATCGCCTCGACCTTGCGATTGAGGTGCTCGTCGTAGAACGGACCTTTTTTCAGAGAACGACCCATCTCGCTGCCCCCTAGCCCTTCTTCCCGCGTCGCGAAACGATGTAATGGTCGGTTCGCGGGTTACTGCGGGTCTTGTAGCCGCGCGTGGGCTTGCCCCACGGCGTGACCGGATGGCGGCCGCCCGAACTGCGCCCCTCGCCGCCGCCGTGCGGATGGTCGACAGGGTTCATCGTGACGCCGCGGTTGTGCGGCCTCCGCCCGAGCCAGCGCTTGCGGCCGGCCTTGCCGAGATCCACGTTGCCGTGATCGACATTGCCGACCCGGCCGATCGTCGCCATGCAGTCCTCCAGGACCCGGCGCACCTCGCCTGAGGGCAGCCGCAGGAGGGCGTAACCGCCTTCCCGCGATACCAGGCGGATCTCAGCGCCGGCGGCACGGGCCATCTGCCCCCCCTTGCCGGGCCTGAGCTCCACGTTGTGGACCAAGGTCCCCGGCGGGATCCGCTTCAGCGGCAGGGCGTTGCCGACCAGGATATCAGCGTCCTCGCCGGACACGATCTGCATGCCCACGGAAAGGCCGACCGGCTGGAGGATATAGCGCTTCTCGCCGTCTGCGTAGTGCAGCAGCGCGATGTTCGCCGAGCGATTCGGATCGTACTCCACTGAGGCAACCTTGGCGGGGATGCCGTGCTTCTGGCGCTTGAAGTCGATGTCCCGATACTTGCGCTTCGCGCCCCCGCCGCGGAAGCGAATGCAAATGCGGCCCTTGTTGTTGCGCCCGCCGTGTTTGGCCTTGCCCTTGACCAGCGCTTTCTCTGGGCGGTCGCGCGTAAGCTCGTCTCGCACGACCGAGGTCTGGAAGCGCCGCGTGGGCGTTGTCGGCCTGTATGTCTTGATCGGCATGGCTCGTTGCTCCCGGATTCCGCCGGCCCTAGACCTGGGTGTACTCCACTTGGTTCTGGCCGGCTTTCAGCTTGACGTAGGCCTTCTTCCAAGCCGGCCGACGGCCTTGGAACCGACCCTGGCGGCGCAGCTTGCCGACGTAGCGGGCGGTGCGGACGGTGTCGACGTCGACCTTGAAGATGGCATGCACCGCGTTCTTGACGTCCGTCTTGGTCGCCTTGGGGTGGACGCGGAAGCACAGCGTCTGCTCCTGCACGCGGCCGAACTCGGCCTTCTCGGTGACGAGCGGCCCTTGGATGACTTGATACGGACTCATGCGAGCACCTCGCAACACTTCCGGACAGCCTGGACCGAAATGAGGATGCGCTTGTGCCCCAGCACTGCGTAAGGATGCAACTCGGAACTCGTAATCAGCTGGACGCCGGGGATGTTCCGGCTCGACCGCTCCAGGTTCACGCCGGCGTCGTTGTCGACGACCAGGACGCGACCGCTAGCACCCAACGCTTCGAGCACACCGCGGAACTCCTTCGTCTTGTGGCTGGGCAGTTCGAAGTCATGGACGACAGTAATCCGGCTGTCCCGCAGCCGCGCCGAGAGCGCGGAGCGCAAGGCGGCCACGAACATCTTGCGAGGCAGCCTCTGGGCGTAGCTGCGCGGCTGCGGCCCGTGCGTCGTGCCTCCGCCGCGCCAGATGGGCGACCTCCGCGAGCCGATGCGGGCACGGCCGGTACCCTTCTGCCGCCAGGGCTTCCTCCCCGAGCCCGCGACTTCGCCCCGCCTCTTGACCTTGTGGGTGCCAGCGCGGAGGTTCGCGCGATAGGCCACGACCGCTTGATGCACCAAGCTCTCGTTGACCGGCGCATCGAAAACGCTATCGGCCAGTTCGAGCTCTGCGACCTTTTGGTTCTGGAGATCGACTACTTCCACCGTCGGCATGGATCCCTACCTCGCTCGGCGGATCGCAATGTATCCGCCCCTCGCGCCTGGCACAGCGCCGCGTACCAGAATGACGTCATCGTCGGGATACACCTCGACGATTTCCAGGCCCTGGACCGTGAGGCGATCGCCCCCCATCCGGCCCGGCAGGCGCACCCCCTTGAAGACACGGGATGGATAGGCGCTCTGTCCAATCGATCCCGGTGCCCGGTGAAACATGGATCCGTGGGACGCACCGCCACCCCGGAAGTTGTGGCGCTTGACAACGCCTTGAAAGCCCTTGCCCTTGCTCACGCCGAGAACATCGACTCTCTCGCGAGGCTTGAAGTGCTCGGCAAGAATGCGGTCGCCGGGCTGCAATCCCTCTTCGCCCGGCGCGAGGCGGAACTCGCGCAGGTAGCGGACGGGCTCGACGCCGGCCTTGGCAAAGTGGCCCTTGGCCGGCTTGTTGACCAGCTTCTCCCTCAAATAGTCAACCAACCCGACCTGAATCGCTTCGTAGCCGTCCCGCGCCATGCTCTTGCGCTGGACAACGACGCAAGGCCCGGCCTTCAGGACCGTGACCGGCACGACGAGCCCTTGGTCGTCGAAGACCTGCGTCATGCCGATTTTCTTGCCTAGAATCCCGGGTGCCATGGCCTCATGCTCTCCTGCGACTCGCTACTCTCCATCCGGCACGGCTAGCCGCCGAAAGCCTTGATCTCGACGTCCACTCCGGCCGGAAGGTCGAGGCGCATGAGCGCGTCGACCGTGTCCTGGGTCGGCTCGAGGATGTCCAGGAGCCGCTTGTGCGTGCGGATCTCGAACTGCTCGCGCGAACGCTTGTCGGTGTGCACGGAGCGCAGCACCGTGTACTTGTTCTTCACGGTAGGCAGCGGAATCGGGCCCGCAATCTGCGCGCCTGTTCGCAACGCCGTGCCTACGATCTCTCCCGTGGACTGGTCGAGCACGCGGGAATCGTACGCCTTGAGGCGGATCCGGATTCTTTCCTTCGGCATTGCTTTCGGTGTCCTTCGATTCCAGCTACCCGATCTCAATTACTCGACGATGGCCGAGACAGTGCCGGAGCCGATGGTGCGGCCGCCCTCGCGGATCGCGAAGCGCAGGCCCTGCTCCATCGCGATCGGCACGATCAGTTCCACGTTGAGTTCCACGTTGTCCCCCGGCATCACCATCTCGGTGCCTTCCGGCAGGTTCGCCACCCCCGTCACGTCCGTCGTGCGGAAGTAGAACTGCGGCCGGTACCCGTTGAAGAACGGCGTGTGCCGCCCGCCCTCGTCCTTCTTCAGCACGTACACCTGCCCCTTGAACCGCGTGTGCGGCGTGATCGAGCCCGGCTTCGCCACCACCTGGCCCCGCTCCACCGCCTCCTTGTCCAGCCCCCGCACCAGCAGCCCCACGTTGTCCCCCGCCTCGCCCCGGTCCAGCAGCTTCTTGAACATCTCCACCCCCGTGATCACCTTCTTGTGCGTCTCGCGGATCCCCAGGAACTCCATCGTGTCCGCCACGTTCACCGTCCCCCGCTCGATCCGCCCCGTCACCACCGTCCCGCGCCCCGAAATCGAGAAGATGTCCTCGATCGGCATCAGGAACGGCCGGTCCACGTCCCGCGCCGGCGTCGGAATGTACTCGTCCACCGCCGCCATCAGCGCCTCGATCCCCGGCTCCGCTCCCGCGTCCCCGTCCAGCGCCTGCAGCGCCGACACCCGCACCACCGGCACGTCGTCCCCCGGGAAGTCGTACGCGTCCAGCAGCTCCCGCACCTCCATCTCCACCAGCTCCAGCAGCTCCTCGTCGTCCACCGCGTCCACCTTGTTCAATGCCACCACGATGTACGGCACCCCCACCTGCCGCGCCAGCAAGATGTGCTCCCGCGTCTGCGGCATCGGTCCGTCCGTCGCCGACACCACCAGGATCGCCCCGTCCATCTGCGCCGCGCCCGTGATCATGTTCTTGATGTAGTCGGCGTGCCCCGGGCAGTCCACGTGCGCGTAATGCCGGTTCCCCGTCTGGTACTCCACGTGCGCCGTCGCGATCGTGATCCCCCGCTCGCGCTCCTCCGGCGCGTTGTCGATCGAGTCGAACGAGCGCACCTCGTTGCTCGGGTCGTGCTTCGCCAGCACCCGCGTGATCGCCGCCGTCAAGGTCGTCTTGCCGTGGTCGATGTGCCCGATCGTGCCCACGTTCACGTGCGGCTTCGAGCGATCAAATTTTTCCTTGGCCATCTTCGTCTGTCCTCGTTGCGTTGCGAACGATGCCGGCCCTAGCCGACCTTCTTGCCGCGCATGCGGCTCACGATTTCCTCTTGCACCGCGGCAGGCGCCTGCTCATAGGCATGCAGGTGCATGGTGTAGCTGCCGCGCCCCTGGGTCCGAGACCGCAAGTCCGTGGCATACCCGAACATTTCCGCCAGCGGCACAAAGCCCTTGATCACCTGGGTCGAGCCGCGCAGGTCCATGCCCTCGATGCGCCCCCGCCGTGTGCTGATATCCGCCATCACGTCGCCCATGTACTCCTCCGGCACGACGACTTCGATCGCCATGACGGGCTCCAACAGCACGGGCCTGGCACGGGTGGCGGCGTCCTTCCAAGCCATCGAGCCGGCGACCTTGAAAGCGACCTCGGAACTGTCCACCTCGTGGAAGGTGCCGTCGTGGAGCGTCACCTTGACACCGACGGTCTCGTAGCCGGCGAGAGCGCCGTTCGTGAGGGCTTCGCGAACGCCCTTCTCGACGGAGGGAATGAATTCCCTGGGAATCGCGCCGCCGAAAATGTCGTTGACGAATTCCACGTCGTCGCCTGCCAGGGGCTCAACCTTGATCTTGCAGTGGCCGTACTGGCCTCGCCCGCCGGACTGGCGCACGAAGCGGCCCTCGCCCGCCGCGGGCTTGCGAATCGTCTCGCGGTAGGCAACCTGCGGTCGCCCGATGTCCGCAGCCACCTGGAACTCGCGCAGCAGCCGGTCGACGAGGATCTCCAGATGGAGCTCGCCCATACCCGACAGAATCGTCTGGCCGGTGTCGGGATCGGACTCCACGCGGAAGGTGGGGTCCTCCTGCGACAGCTTGGTCAGCGCCATGCCGATCTTTTGCTGGTCGGCCTTGGTCTTGGGCTCGACCGCCAGCGACAGGACGGGATCGGGGAACACGATCTGCTCCAGCACCACCGGATTCGCGGGGTCGCAGATCGTGTCGCCGGTCTGCACGGTCTTGAGGCCGACCACGGCCAAGATCTCGCCAGCCTGCGCGTCCTGCAGGTCCTCGCGCTTGTTGGCATGCATGCGCAACAGGCGACCGACGCGCTCCTTGCGACGGCGCTTGACGTTGAACACGCTGCCGCCGGCGTGAAGAGAGCCGGAATACACCCGCAAGAAAGCCAGCTGGCCGACATAAGGATCGGTCAGGATCTTGAACACCAGTGCCGAGAACGGCGCTTCGTCGCTCGCCTCGCGCATCAGCGACCCCTCGCCGTCGAGGTCCGTGCCGACAACCGGCGGAACGTCGAGCGGGGAGGGCAGGTAGTCCACGACCGCGTCCAGCAGCCGCTGCACGCCCTTGTACTTGAACGCGGAGCCGCACAGCACCGGTGTGATGTGCAACTGAGCCGTTGCCCGCCGGATGGCCGACCGCACCGCATCCACGGCGATCTCGCCGCCCGCGACGTACAGGTCAAAGAGCTCCTCGTCGTACTCGGCGAGTTTTTCGATCATTTTCTCGCGACGATCGCGAGCCTCGTCGAGGAGATCGTCGGGGATCGCACCCACTTCGTATTCCGCCCCCAGCGTATCGTCCTTCCAGAAGATGCCGCGCATCTCGACCAGATCGACGACACCGCGGAGGCGGTCCTCCGACCCGATCGGCAGCTGGATCGGGACCGGGTTTGCCTTCAGGCGGTCGACCATGGTCCGAACGGCATAGTCGAAGTTGGCCCCCACGCGGTCCATCTTGTTGACGAAAGCCAAGCGCGGGACGCCGTACTTGTCAGCCTGCCGCCAGACGGTTTCGGACTGGGGCTGCACACCCGCGACGGCGTCGAAAATGGCAAGCGCCCCGTCGAGCACGCGCAACGAGCGCTCCACCTCGGCGGTGAAATCCACGTGGCCGGGCGTGTCAATGATGTTGATCTGGTGGTCCCGCCAGTAGCAGGTCGTGGCGGCTGAAGTGATCGTGATGCCGCGCTCCTGCTCCTGCTCCATGTAGTCCATGGTTGCGGTGCCGTCATGCACCTCGCCCATGCGGTGCAGGCGGCCGGTGTAATAGAGAATTCGTTCCGTGGTCGTGGTCTTGCCCGCATCAATATGCGCGGTGATTCCGATGTTGCGGTAACGCGACAGGTGGACAGTCCGTGGCATGGTCAGATAGTCGGGGGTCGTTTCCGGAGCCGCTCTACCAGCGGAAATGGGCGAAAGCCTTGTTGGCCTCGGCCATGCGGTGAACGTCGTCCTTCTTCTTGATCGTGGTGCCGCGCCCTTGAGCCGCCTCGAGCAGTTCGGTACCCAGCCGAGCCGCCATGCGGTGCTCGCTCCGGGAGCGCGCGTTGCCGATGAGCCAGCGCAGCGCAAGCGACTGCCGCCGGTTGGGCCGGACTTCCATCGGCACCTGGTAGTTGGCCCCGCCGACGCGCCGGGACTTGACCTCGACGACCGGCTTGGCGTTCTCCACGGCCTTCTTGAAGACCGGAAGCGGATCATCGCCGGTGCGCTCGCGGATGCTGTCCATCGCCGAGTAAAAGATCTTCTCGGCGGTAGATTTCTTGCCGTCCCACATCATGCAGTTGATGAACTTCGAGACCAGGGTCGAGTTGTAGACCGGGTCGGGAACCGGCTCTCGTGTCGGGACTTCGCGTCTGCGCGGCATTGCGTGAGGCTCCTGCTGCTTCCTACTTCTTCGGGCGCTTGGTGCCGTACTTGCTGCGCGCCTGACGGCGGTCCTCGACGCCGGAAGCGTCAAGCGTGCCCCGGATCACGTGATAGCGAACGCCCGGCAAGTCCTTTACGCGGCCGCCGCGAATCAAGACGATCGAGTGCTCCTGGAGGTTGTGCCCGACGCCCGGGATATACGTCGTAACCTCAATGCTGTTGGTCAGCCGCACGCGAGCGACCTTGCGCAGCGCCGAGTTCGGCTTCTTCGGCGTCACAGTGTAGACGCGCGTGCACACGCCGCGCTTCTGAGGGCACTTCTGCAGGGCCGGAGAGGATGTCTTGCCCTTCGGCACCTTGCGCCCCTTGCGGACCAACTGATTGAACGTCGGCACGATCCTGCTTCCTTCCTCCCGGTTCGCGCCAGCACCGCTGCTGGGGCGAATCATGGCCGGAGCGCGCTTATTGACGCATCCAAGCCTTGGCTGCCCAAAGCCCTCTTGAGCCCCGTGCCCCTCCGCCATAACTAGCCTGCACGGCTTTTTCGGCTTCGGACCGCTCGGAGCGGAGACCCCTCAGGATCCGTTGGTGGATCCCATTCAACTAGCCGGACCCCGCAAGGGTTCCGGATCGGTACAAGCGACAGCCCGCCCTCCCCTTCAGGCAAGATACCGGAAGGCAGGGCGGGCCAACGAACCAACTCTCAATCCATATTAGGCACTTCGTGCACAGCTGTCAAGCACGGATGCCGGCCTCCGTCACTTTTCTGGTGACCTCGGGTCCGCCACTCGTGTCCAGGCCCTGCCCGGCCACCCAATCAAGAGGCGCGGGGGCGGCCGATTCCAGCAGGACCGCGGGGTTGAAGCGTCCCTGCCGCTGGAACGGCGCTTGCGCTCACCGGCGTGGACGGGGGGACATCCCTGAGGGATCGACCGCGAGGAATCCGACGGGCACAAAGGACAACGACCCTGCGATCCGGCCGATCGGAACCACCGACGACTCCGGCCGAAGGACCCGGCAAACGCCCGGATCCTGCCCCCGGCCGCGGGCAGATGGAGCCAAGGCCTGGCGGGCAATGAGTCGCGGCGACGGGTGTCCGTCTATTCCTCGGCGTGGCCGTCGACGACGATTCCGATGACGGTGTCAGCTACGGGCATGTCGAGCACCCAGTTCTCGTAGTCGTTCTCCCAGAGGTTGGGCCCCTCGTCGGCCTCCGGCAGTTCGAGGCGGGCCACGGTCGGATGAGGGTTGCCGACATCGGCGCTGAGCTGGACCATGGCATCGAAGTCATAGTTCTTGGCGACCTCAAGGTCCTTGTCCGCAGGCGCCAGCAGGGCGAAGTCGCGGCTCGGGGCCACTCCCATGTGGTTACCGTCTTCGGGGTGCAAGCCGAAGCGGATCGTGTACAGGCCCGGAGGGACCGCCTGCTCGCGGAAGTCCGAGCCACGGTCGGGGAACTCCAAAATGCCGAGGAACGCACCTTCCGGGATGTTGTCGAACCGAATGCCGAAGCCGCCGGCCGGCTCGCCATCGAAAGGCGCGACGCGCATCCAGAAGCTGACTACGGCCGCGTCCCCGGCCTTGACGGAGACTCCCTCCGGCGCGACCAGGGCCCGAGCGGCTTCCGGAACGGCCTCCGGCAGTGCCGCCCCCGGCTCGAAGGTGAAGTCCGCGGCCACGGCCAGGGGAACGGCGACAATCGCCGCAAAAACCGCCAATTTCGCCCACAACCGTTTCATTCGCTTCTTCCCTTTGCTGCAGTCCCAGCCGAGCACACGGGCACTTAACTGGCCTGCCAGCCCATGCGGTGGCAGTCGTCAGCTTCTATCGACCCTTCCGCTTACCCGCCGTTGACGGAGAACGTTCCCAGATATGCGCTGGAGCGTTTGTACTCGCGCATTTGGTGGCCCAGGCCGTCGCCACGGAACGATTGCTCGATCGCGAATGCCGGCATCGCGTGCTCGAGAGTCACGAGCGGCTGGTAATAAATATCGTCAAGGTGGCAGAGCGAATCGCTGCCGCGGATCTCGCGAGTCTCCAGGGAGACGATCTCGCCCGCGCGCAGAGTGGCAACGCGGTCGTGAAGGTCGCCGTGAAAGTCGATCTCAATCGGCGCGACGTCCGTGTGAACGACATTCCGGGCCAACTCGCCCGTCTGTTCCTTGACGAACCCGGCGAGCGCCCCGCGCTGCAACACGGAGGTGTTCTCGTCAAAGATCAGCATGGCCTTCGAAGGCAGCGGGTCGCCGAAGGGATTGCCGATCGTCGAAGATGCGTTGACAACTGCGACCACCTTCGTCCCTGCTAGCGAGACGCCCCTGTACTGGCCCTGCTCTATGCTCCAAGCCATCACCGCCAGATCACCGGTGATGCCGACCTCACTGTTGGCGAAGCAGTGGGACGCGTAAATCTCTGCATTGCGAGATTCGATGTATGTCCCGCTAATGGCGGGGCCCGCCAAGGTTGCAGCCGTCAAGCTGCCGACCGTCAGCAATGCGCACAGTAGCGCGAGAGCCGTCAAGCGAATGGTTGTCATAAGTCGTACTCCTTCGAAGAATGTCAATGGCCGGCGCAAACCTGCCGGTCCTCATTCTACCAGCAATCCCTGACGGGATGGCAGGCAAATCCATAACAAATGCCGAATTCCGCCGCGTTCCGGCCAGACCGAACGCGGACCCGGCTGCGACCCGAAGCTGCGAATGCACCTCCGTGTGCCCGGCCACGCTACGGCCAGCGGGTCCCATCGCACCCTTGAGTCAACCGCCAAGTGCTATAATTGCAAGTTAGCAATGTCCCTTGAAATTCAAGGCGCGTTGCTGAGTTCCAGGGGGATTGAATCAATGAAGACATGGATACGTGTATCCGGTCTCGTCGTCTTGCTCACGGCCGCAATGGCTACGGCGTTCGGCCAGACCCAATCAGCGACTGTCCGCGGGACGGTCATGGATGCTTCCGGGGCTGTGATACCGGGAGCATCGCTAACGCTGACCCACATCGACCAGAATCGTACGTGGCAGTCGGAGTCCAACGCCTCCGGAGCCTACATCTTCCAGCAGATCCCGCCCGGCAACTACTCGCTAGAAGTCGAGACCCAGGGATTCAAGCGCTACGAGCGTCCGAGTTTCGTTCTGCAAGTGGCACAAGTCGCCGGAATCGACGTCCCTCTCGAAATCGGGGAAATCACGGAGACCGTGGAAATCTCGGCCGAGGCACCGCTGCTGTCGACGGAAACTTCCGACCTCGGCGAGGTCGTCAACTCGCTCACCGCCGAGTCGCTGCCGCTGAACGGGCGCAACGTGCTGCAGTTGATCGGACTCACGCCGGGCATCAACACGACCAGAAACTTCCGTAACTCCAGCAACGGGAACGGCTCGATTTCCGCGGTCGCCTTCTCGGCCAACGGCGGCCGCAACGTCGCAAACGCCATCATGCTCGACGGATCCTCCCAGGAAGTCATGGGCTTCAACCAGCCCTCGTACATCCCGTCCCCGGACACGCTGCAGGAGTTCAAGGTGCAGACCAACGCGTTCTCGGCGCAGTACGGGCGCACCGCCGGCGCGGTCGTGAACATGGTCACGCGATCGGGCGGAAGCGATTTTCACGGAGTTCTGTACGAGTTTCTGCGAAACGACAAGCTGCAGGCCAACAACTGGTTCGCCAATGCCAACGGCAACGACCGGCCAGCGTTCCGGTTCAACCAGTTCGGCGGCACGCTCGGCGGTCCGCTCACGCCCTCGCGTCAGCGGCTGTTCTTCTTCCAGAGCGTCGAATTCCGCCGCCAGGTCAACCCGGCTTCGGTCACGCAGTCGGTTCCGACCGCGCTGATGAAGCGAGGTGATTTCAGCGAGGACACCCGCACGATCTACGACCCGCTGACGCTGCAGGAGAACGGCACGCGGAATCCGTTCCCGAACAACACGGTCCTGCCCTCCCGGCACAACCCCACGGCGCTCAAGCTGCTCTCGTACTACCCGGACCCGACCGCTTCCGGAATCCGCAACAACTTCTTCTCGCAGCTCGGCTCGCTGCCCAGCACGTGGGACACCTCCACTAAGGTGGACTACCAAGTCAACGACCACAACAACCTGTTTGTCCGCGTCTCGCTGAACAAGACAATCAACACGCTGCCCAGCCGCTGGAACAACATCGCTTCCCCGGGCTCGGGGTGGAACGGCGGGATCAACCGGTCGTACACATTGGACGACACGCACATCTGGAACAGCTGGGTAATGCACGGCAACTACGGGTATTCCTACCACGCGAATCCACGGCGCTATATCGAGGAAGAGGTCTCCCAAGCGTCGCTCGGCTTGCCGGCGGAACTCGACGGCCAGGCCCAGTTCCCGGTGTTCCCGCGGGTGCAGGTTGCCGACTTCCAGCAGATGGGCAACAACGCGTTCTGGTACATCGGTAACAAGTTCGAGTCGCACACCTGGGTCGGGGACATGTCCCGGCTGTTCGGCGACCACACGATCAAGTTCGGCGGCGTCTTCCGGCTGAACCGAGTGTCCAATCACCGGCCGGCCGATCCGGCAGGCTTCTACCAGTTCAACCGCAACTGGACTCGCGAGCGGTTCAATCGCGGCAGCCAGGGGAATTCCGTTGCCAGCATGCTGCTCGGACACATGAACGGCGGCCGGATCCGCTTCGAGCCGGCACTGTCGCAGCAGACGCCGTACTGGGGCTTCTACATCCAGGATGACTGGCGCTTCTCGGACAGGCTGACGCTCAACATGGGCCTGCGCTGGGACCAGGACCGACCGATCACCGAGAAATACAACCGCGCCGGCTGGTTCGACTTCTCCGCTACCCAGCCGAACTTGGTCTTCGACATTCCCGGACTGCAGCGGCAAGTCCTCGGCGGCCTGCGGTTCGCCGGAGTCGACGGCAACCCCCGGCACATCAAGAACTACGACAACAACAATATCGCGCCGCGGCTGGGCGTGGCCTACAAGCTGACCGAAAAGCTGGTGATCCGCACCGGAGCGGGAATCTTCTTCAACCCGACCACCGGCTTCGGGCCCGGCACAGCGACCGCCGGGGCGGTCAGCTTCAACTCCCTCTCGCCCATCATCGGCAGCCAAGACGGCGGACGGACTCCGTTCACCGATGTCGGGGACCCGTTCCCGCTAGGCTTCATCGCTCCGTCCAACGGGACCGAGGGTCTCGCGACGTTCCTCGGGCAGAGCCCGGCAGCGATCGTGCGGACCGACCGCACGCCGTATTCCGTGCAATGGAACTTCAACATCCAGTACGAGCTTCCGCAAGACTGGCTGATCGACCTCGCTTACGCCGGAAACTCGGGAGTCAAGCTGCTCGGCACGGGCGTGCAGTTCAATCAATTGCAGAACGAATACCAATCCCTGGGCGACCGCCTGAGCGAACAGATCGATAACCCATTCTTCGGCGTCATTCCGAGCAATCTAGGCCTCGGCCGCAGGACGGTGTCGTTGGGACAGCTGCTGCGACCCTACCCGCATTTCAGCGGCGTCAATACGCCCCGCGGCTACGAATTCCACTCGTCGTACCACGCCCTGCAAGTCAAGATGCGAAAGCGCTACACCAGCGGCTTGCAGCTTCTGGGAGCCTACACCTGGTCAAAGATGATCGACGATGTCAGTTCCGTTGCTGGATTCTTGGGCGCGCAGAACCCGGGCTACACCAACCACTACGACAAGCGCCTGGACCGAACGCTGTCCGGCCTGGATGTCGCCCACAGGCTGGTGCTGAACTATCAGTACGAGTTGCCGTTCGGCAAGGGCAAGCCGCTGCTAGACCAGGGCGGCTTGGTCAACCAGGTCCTGGGCGGCTGGAACATCAACGGCGTGACTACGATGCAAAGCGGGCTCCCCATGGGAATCACATCCCAGGTTAATAACCTCAATGCATACGGCGGACGGCCGACGCCAAACAGGGTGCCGGGCGCGAACCCTTTGACGGAAGGCAATGTCACCGCCCGGCTGGGAGGGCGGTTCTCGAGCCAGCCCTATTCTTCAACGCGAGCGCGTTCGAGCAGCCAGCGCCGTTCACGTTCGGTGACATGGGCAACTTCATGCCCGACGCGCGGGAACCGGCCTACCTGAACTGGGATGTCTCGATCGTCAAGGATTTCCCGTTCAGCGAGCGCGTCAGGTTGGAATTCCGAGCCGAGTTCTTCAACTTCTTCAACCAGACGGTTTTCCGGCGGCCAAACACGAGCTTCGGCAACAACAACTTCGGCAACATCACGGCAGCCGAGGCGGCCCGTATCGGGCAGCTCGGCCTCAAGCTCTACTTCTAAGGCCCGCGCAATCGGGCGATGCCCGCGGCCCCTTGTGGGGCCGCGGGCTGAAATATTTCGGTTAAGGAACGCCTAGATCCGTGCTAGGCTTTCTAAGACCATCGAGATGCCAATCCCCCCCATTCGGATACCGGGCGTTCGGCAAGAAAACGAATAAAGTGCTCAAGAGGCCGAACAGCCAATGAATATTCTTCTCTATAACCCCGACAACCAAGTCACCAAGAACTACATGCCGCACCTGTGGATGTTTGTTCTGCAGGCCGTGACACCGCCGGGGCATAAGGTGTTCCTAATTGATGGCAACGCCCAGGAGATGACCGAGGAAGGCATTGCAGCTTTCGTCCGGGAAAACGAAATCGAACTGGCCGGCATTGGTGCGATGACGCGCATGGCCGCCCGGGCCTACCGCATGGCCGATGCCATTCGCGCGGCAGGCGCGAAAGTGGTGATGGGCGGACCGCACGTGACGGAAGTGCCCGACGAGCCTATCGGGCTCACCGACGAGCCGCGCCACGCCGACGCCGTGGCCTTGGGAGAAGCGGACGAGGTCTGGCCCCGGATCGTGCGCGACGCAGCAGCCGGCAACTTGCAGGAAGTTTACCAGCCCGTCGACGAGAACGGGCAGGAAGTCAAGCCTTCGCTGCAGGACTACCCGCAGATCCCCTGGGAGTCGATGGACCTGCGACAGTTCGACCTGGTCGCCAAGCTTCCGTCCTGGAGCCGGTACATCATCCAGAAAACCACCAGCGAGTGGAAGAGTCTCTACTTGGTCCCGATCGAGTCCGGACGCGGATGCCCGTACGGCTGCGATTTTTGCACGGTCACGGGCTTCTTCGGGGATTCGATCCGATTCCGCAGCGACCAGAGCGTCGTAGACGAAATCCTGCGCTTGAAGGCGCGCGCGAAGGCGGAGGGCGGCAAGGTCGGAGTCTTCTTCATCGATGACAATTTCGCGATCAACGTCAAGCGAACGAAGTCGCTGCTGAGAGCGATGATCGATCAGGACGCCAAGGTAGCTTGGGTGGCCCAGATCAGCATGAACCTGCTGAAGGACGAGGAGCTCGTCGACCTGATCAAGGAGAGCGGCGGCCGCTGGATCTTCATGGGACTGGAGTCCATCGACGCGGCCAACCTCAAGGAAGTGAACAAGGGATTCAACAAGCCCGCGAAGTACGGAGAAGTGCTGGACCGGCTCGCGAGCCGGGGCATCTACTCCATCACTTCGTTCATCTTCGGGATGGACGGCGATCGTCCGGGCGTGGCGCGCCAGACTCTCGCGGCAATCGAAGCCTGGCCTCCGGGCTTGCCGGTCTACGGCCTGCTCACACCCTATCCGGCAACCCCGCTATACGACCGGCTGCTGGAACAGGGTCGCCTTACCCGTCCGAAGCATTGGCTCGAGTTCCTCCCGTTCCAGATGGCGTTCAGCCCGGAGAACATCACCATCAAGCAAGCTGAAGCCGAAATTCACGAGGCTTGGAGCGAGTCCTATTCGGCCAAGAGCACGGCCCACGCACTCAAGCAGATCGCACACCGACCGTTTCACGAGCGCGCGCTCATGTTCGGAGCCCGGCTCGCTTTCCGAGGAATATACTTCCCGCAAATGACGAAGCGCCATTGGATGGGCGTCCTTTGGCAGAATCGCGCCAGCTTTGTCCGGATTCTTGCCGATGGATTTCGGGAGTACTGGAAGCACCGCCAGGGCGGAACCGCCTCAGCTGAGCCGCTACGCCAGCCAGCGCCTCAGCCGCCGCGTGCTGAACGGGCTGAAGCCGTTCCCAGCGACCTGAATTCCGCGCCACCGGCGCCGGTGGCGATCCGCCGCGAAGAGGCTAGGCTGGTTTCGGCGAGGGACTGAGGCTCTCGATCAGGTGCAGAGGGGTCGCGCAACTCTCTCCCGAAGCGCATGCCTCCTGTCCGCGAGACAAACGAGAGGTGGGGGGAGAGGCTCGCCGGCGTAGCGCAAGGCTGCGCGGGAGACTTGATACCGTCCGGTCGGGAATCGCCTATCGCGTTCGGTGGCAGTTCTCCCGCCGGCTTGCCGCTTGCGGTCAGAACCGCATGCCGGTGAACCCGCCGTCGACAAAGATCTCAGCGCCAGTGACAAAGCTCCCAGCCCGTCGCGCTACAAGCAGCAACGCGGCTCCCACCAATTCAGGCGGCTCGCCAAAGCGGGCCATAGGCGTTTGATCCATGATCTTCTGGACTCGCTCGGGCTGGAGGATCTTGCGGTTCTGCTCGGCCGGGAAGAAGCCGGGATTCAACGAATTGACGCGGACGCCTTGCACCGCGTACTCCCGAGCGAGATTCTTGGTCAGGTTGTTGACAGCGGCCTTCGAAGCCGAATAGGCGAAGACCCGCGACAACGGCAGATGCGCAGTCACGCTGCCAATGTTGAGAATGGCGCCTCCCTGCTCCTGCAGCGCCATGACCGGAGCGAAGACCTGGCACCCAAGGTGCGTCGCGGTGAGGTTGGTGTCGAGCACCCGCTGCCAGTCCTCGTCCTGGATGTCCTCGTAGGGCACAGCCGAGTTCACGCCGGCGCAGTTGACGAGAATGTCCAACCGGCCGTGCGCCCCCTGAACCCGATCCCGCAGTTCCAGGAAAGAGTCCCTGGCGGTCACGTCGACGGGAGCGAACTCTGCCGACCCGCCCGATTCGCGAATTGCCGCTACGCGCGCCTCGCCGCGTTCCCGGGAGCGGCCCGCGACCACGACGTGGGCGCCGGCTGCGGCAAGTCCGTCGCACAACGCCCCGCCAAGCACGCCCGTGCCCCCGATGACGATGGCGACATCCGAGTCGAGACCGAAGAGCTGGTGCAGGAACGCCGGAGATGCTGACATCTATCCGTTACCTTGTCATGACTGCCGCGGCAAGCGCAAACCCGGCCATGGACCTGCCTGTGAAATCCTGGGATAGTCGGCAATCGTCCCGCCGGACTCGATCGCGTCGAGTCGTTCGCGGACCTGTCCCGCGATCTCTCCCGTTCGCACGCCGCCCCAGTCCGGGAGATATCCCCGGATCTTCTTCAGCCCCTTGCCAAGCTGCCTCGTGGCGCCATTGCGGTTGCCCCTGGAGTGGTGATAGAAGCCTACGGCGAAATGAATCAACGCTTGCAGAAACCAGCGGTCCGGCTGCTGGGAGTGCATCCAGATCTCCTCAAGCACTTCATGGCACTCGTAGAACTCCCCTGCGTTGAAGAGCTCGACACCCCGCTGGAAGAGTGCCCGTTGATCGCTGGCAGTCATCACACACCTATCCAGATCAAGAAGCACAGTTCACTGGCCGAAGCGCTGCGCGACCAGGAGGCATCGGTCGCGAAAACAATCGCCTTGGGGCGTTTGTCGACCATGAACCGAATCGAGGGGGCCCGGCACTGTGCTGGCCGGGGTCTCGTCTTCCAATGCATGCAGCCAAGAGTGCCATATTGATTCGTGCCGATTGCTCGATTCTGATGTATTTGAGGATGGTCTGGCATTTTCCAGGCTCACCGCACGACACCCACGACTGGGACGCGACCGATGCCATCCTGCGTTTCGACGGAGAGATCGACGGCCAGTCGAGGAAGCTTCTCGCCCAAGCCAGCCGCAACGACTATTTCTTCGTTCTCGACCGGACCAACGGCAAGAACATCCTCAGCGAACCGTTCGTGAGCGTCAACTGGTCCTCCGGATTGGACGAGAAGGGTCAGCCCATTCCGAACCCGGACAAGCACCCGCAGATCGACCGCGCGCTCGTCTCGCCCAACCAAGGCGGCGCGACCAACTGGCAGCCGCCCAGCTTCAGCCCCGAGACCGGACTGTTCTACACTGACGCGACGCGGGCCTACAGCGTCTACTACACCTACGATCCAAGCGACAATCCCCAAGGATGGGGCGGCACGGACCGCGGCGGGTACTAGACCTCGAGCGTGCGGGCGATCGACTACAAGACCGGAGAGGTTCGCTGGAGCCACGAGTGGGGCGGAACGATTCGGGCCGGCGGGCGACGCTTTGTGGCACTGTAGTCTCGGCAATCAGCTCAGCAACGGGCCGATCAGCTACGAGCTCGACGGAGAGCTGCACCCAATCGTCGGCGCCGGCGACACTCTCTTCGGGTTCGTGATGCGCGAAGGCACCCGCCGAGAAGACCATGCTGGCGCGCAAGGACCTCTCAGACACATGCCATTCGCTTGCCGGCTTGGCGTTCCAGCCCCTCTGGGCTTGTCCTCAAGCGAAAATCGCCAGCGAGAGGCGCACCGACCCCCACCGTCAAGCCGACTTCAGCAACTGCGGCCGGTATTGGCGCAGCATTGGAAACCTTGATTGCAGCGAGGCGCTCTCTCGCTGCCGCTTGGGGACCGAATGCTCATTGCGGGCCCAGTTGTGCGACCATGTCCGCGCAGAATGGGCAAGAAGGAAATCCTGCAAGAAAGGACTCTGGCATGCAGCGTATACACCGAGCATTTGTTCTCCTGATCCTGGCAGCTCCACTGGCTGTTCCGCAGGCTCCGTCCAGCCAGGCACCCAGTCCAGGGCAGCCCGGCACCACCCGCGTCGGCGCGCCCGAACAGACAGACCCGCGAGCTAGCAGGCGCCGCCGGCCACGCGACAGATTCGCCGGTCAGGAGCGCGTCCGAGCCTTGCTTATCAGCGGCGGCTGCTGCCATGACTATCGTGGGCAGGACAAGATCCTGATGGATCTGATGGCTGATGTCTTACCTGTAGACTGGACCATTCTCTATGAAGGCGGCCAAAGCTCAGACGCCCGGGTCGCGCTCTACGACAAGCCGAATTGGGCAGAGGGATTCGATGTGGTCATCCACAACGAATGCTTTGCCAACGTTGGAGACGAGAAATTCATTCGACAGATCACCAGCGTCCACAAGGCCGGCATGCCGGCGATGGTGATCCATTGCACAATGCACTCCTACCGTGCCGCCACGGCTGACGACTGGCGGGAATTCGTGGGGGTCACCACGCGGCGTCATACACGGAGGCACAACCTAGCAGTCAAAGTCGCGGATCTGGAATCCAGTCTTACCGAAGGTATTCCGTCCGACTGGACCACACCCACGGATGAGCTCTATGTGGTCGAGAAGGTTTGGCCTAACAGCAAGGTCCTTGCTACGGCTGTCAGCCCCGAAGAAGGCAATGCTGTTTATCCGGTGATCTGGACCAACGACTTCCACGGTGCACGAGTGTTCGGCACGACCTTGGGCCATAGCGAGACATTTGACGACCCCGTTTTCCACGACCTGCTGGTTCGCGCCTTCAAATGGACGGTGCAACAAGAATAAGCGTCTGAAGGTTCGCGCAAGCAGCGCATTCCTTCCAGCCTGGAGGCGGGCTGATCGAGCAGTTCCAGCGAGGCGAGTGTTCGCCCGTGAGGGGTCTGAAAGCCTCCACTGCTCCGCGCTGGGCCTGACAACCTTCTCGTACTGCCGGGTGCCGAATTGGGGGTGCATTTGCAGTCCCGTCGCGATCGTGCGCATGGGACTAAGGCTGGTGGCGAAGCCGTGGAGGGGGCGGGCGGCCCGGTCCCTGCCGATTTCGCTGAATAGGCCATTCCAAGCGGTAGACTCGTATCTGTGATGCGGCGATCCCTGCCTGTCTGCCTCCTCCTCGCGGCCAGCCTGCTGCAAGGCCAGCCGACCCCCCTGCGGGGCGCGGCCGAGCTCCAGGAACTGCTGGACCGGCTCAACGTGGTCGGCTCCGTGCTGATGCTGGGGGCGCACCCCGACGACGAAAACACGTCCGTGCTGGCGTACTTCGCCCGCGGGCGCCATCTCCGCACCGTCTATCTCTCGGCAACTCGCGGGGAGGGCGGGCAGAACCTGATCGGCACCGAGCAGGGCGATCTGATGGGCGTCATCCGGACGCACGAATTGCTGGAGGCGCGTCGAATCGATGGCGGCGAGCAGGAATTCGCTGGGGTCGTCGATTTCGGCTACACCAAGACGCCAGAAGAAGCGTTGAGCGTCTGGGGCGAGAACACGCTCTTGCGGAACATGGTGCGGGTCATCCGCAAGGTCCGTCCCGACGTGATCGTGTCGCGATTCCCCCCGCGCCCCGGCAGCGGCGGGCACGGCCAGCACACGGCGGTGGGCTGGACCGGACCGCTGGCGTTCGAGGCCGCGGCAGACCCGAGCCGGTTCGCGGAACTCGGGCTCCCCGCGTGGCGCACCCGACGGTACTACTACAACCTGCCTACGTTCAACCGACGAATGGAGGAGGCTGCCGCTCAAGCCGAGGGACGCCTCCGTATGGAACTGGGTGCTTACGACCCGGTCCTGGGCAAGTCGTACGCCGAGGTAGCTGGCGAGAGCCGCAGCATGCATCGCAGCCAAGGCATGGGCACGGATCAGCGCAAGGGCAGCGTGCCCGCGTTCTTCGAATTCGTGGCGGGAGAAGAGGCGAGCGAAGACCTGTTCAGCGGAATCGACACCGAATGGAGCCGGATCCCGGGCGCCCGGCAGGTCGGCGCCAATCTGGCGCAAGCGCGCGATCGGTACGATTCGCGCAAGCCGGAGGCAATCCTGCCGTTCCTGCTGAACGCCTACCAGGACCTGGCCAGTCTCTCAGGGCCGGAAGTCGAGTACAAGCGAGGGGAGCTGCAGAGCGCGATCGAGCTGGCATCCGGAATCTGGGTTGACGCCAGGGCGGACCGCTGGGACGCAGTGCCCGGCTCCGAGATCGAGATCACGGTCCAGGCCCTGCGACGGTCCGACTCTGACTGGAAGTGGCTCGGGACAAGGCTCGAGGGTGTTGTCGAGGCATCCTTAGGCGACGCCGCGGACCTGGAACTGAATCGCGTTTCGGCACAGACGGCCACGGTGACGATCCCTGGCGAAGCCTGCTACTCGCAGCCGCACTGGCTCCGGGCCGAGACCACCGACAGGCCCGACTGCGCCGTTGCCGGCGACACGCCGGGGCCCGCCACCGAGCTGAGGGCGGTATTCGAGTTCCGTACGCCGGACGGCGTCGACATCCAGATTGAGAAACCGGTGCTGTATCGCTGGATCGACCGATCGGTCGGCGAGCGCTCGCGGCCGCTCGCCGTGGTCCCGCCGGTCGCTGTGGCATTCTCCGAGGAGAACCGGATCTTTCCCAACACGACACCCACGGCAATCCGTGTGCGGCTCGCGTCCAACGCGGGCAAGGCAGCGGCAGCCGTGCGATTGCAAGCGCCTCTGGGATGGAGCGTCAACCCAGAATCACGAGAAATCCGCTTCGAGCGTCGCGGCCAAGAGCAGACCGCCACATTCGATCTGACACCACCAGCTAGCCAGTCGGGCGGCGAACTGACGGCAACCGTGACGCTGGACGGCAAGACAATGAGTGCGGGCATGCGGACGATCGAGTACGACCATATTCCGATGACGCCCGTTTTTCCGCCTGCGACCATGCGGGTCGAACGGTTCGACGTCCGCCTGCTCTCGAAAGAGATTGGCTACGTGATGGGCGCCGGCGACAAGATTCCCGATGCGCTCAGACAGATGGGTGCCACGGTCACCTTGCTCTCGGCCGAGGAGCTGGCAGCCGAGGATCTCGACAGGTACGACGCAATCGTTGCAGGAATCCGCGCGCTGAACACCCGCCCGGACCTGCTGGCCGCCCGCGAGCGCGTAATGGCGTACGTCGAGAATGGCGGCACGTTGGTCGTGCAGTACAACACGGCGTCGTTTCGCGGGAGGGGCGGGGGCGCGACAGCGACCCTGGCACCGTATCCGATGACCCCATCGCGGCTGCGTGTCACGGACGAGCGCGCGGCTGTGGACTTCCCCGCGGGCGAACACCCGCTGCTGAGCGTGCCCAACAAGATCACGGACTCCGATTTCGAAGGCTGGGTGCAGGAGCGCGGGCTGTACTTCATGTCGGCCTGGGACGACAGATACGACGCCGTCCTGGCTTGCGCCGATCCCGGCGACAGCCCGCTCGCGGGCGGCATGCTCTATGCCCGCTATGGCAAGGGTGTGTACATCTTCACTGGGTATTCCTGGTTCCGGCAGCTACCTACCGGCGTGCCGGGGGCGTACCGGATCTTCGCCAATCTGATCAGCGCCGGGAAAGCCGCCTCGGAGAGATAGCCGCGCAGCCGGGCGCGTCCTAGACACGCTCGCGGTCGACCAGCCGGCGCGTGAATTCCAGCATCCGACGGTCCATCTCCGCAACACGGTCCGGCTCCGCGGCGGCAAGGTTGTTCTGCTCCGAGGGGTCCTCGCGCAGATTGTAAAGTTCCGGGCCTTCCTTGACGATCGCGCTCCGCGGGGAAACCCGGGCCCGCGAGTTTTCCACGAACCAGTGATAGCTCCACTCGTCATGGCGTATCGAGATGCTTTCGTTGTAGTGGCAGCAGACGGCCTCGTCGCGGATTCTGTCACGCTCGCCGCGAATCAGCGGCATCAGGCTCTCGGAGGTCATGTGCGGCGGCTTTTCGATTCCGAGCCAGTCAAGGATGGTTGCCGTGACATCGGTCTGCTGCGTGTAGGAGTCCACGCGCCCGGACCCCTTGCCTGAAGGATCCCTGATCATCAGGAAGGTCCGAGCAAGCTCCTCGTATCCCCACGGGCGGACTTTGCGGACAATCCCGTGATCGCCGAACGGCTCCCCGTGATCCGTCATCAACACGATCAAGGTGTTGTCGTACATGCCCAGCCGCTTCACTTCGTCGATGAAGTAGCCGACCCAGGCATCCACGAAGCGAATAACCGCCCCGTATAGCGCCAGTAGCTGTCGCAGCTCTTCGGTGCTCATGTAGCCGGCAACGTCTCCGGGCACGGGGCAGATATTGCGGATCGGCCAACTCGCGTAGTCCGGGTCAACGAGCTTCAAATAGCTCTCTGGCGGATCCCAGGGCTCGTGCGGGCAGAAATTGTCGATCCAGAGGAACAGGTTCTCCTTGCGCGGCTGTGCCGCGAGCCAATCGACTGCCGACCGCATGATACGCGGGGTGAAGTGGTCCTCGTCAGTCTTCCACGCGTGGCGGTTCGCGAGGTAAGTGCGGGTCTCCCGGTCCTCGTTCGGCCGTGTGCCGCGCGGCTTGAACCGCGGATCGAGATTGACCGCATTGGCAACTGCAGGATCCCGCACGTAGGGATCCTGCTCCTGGCCCCGGATCCACTTCACATCGTCGAACCCGCGGCTGAACCCGTACGACGGCTTGTGCAGGTGGTACGTATCGCTGACCAGCGATGTTCTGAAGCCTTCGCTCCAAAGAATCTCGGGCAGGAGCGGGTGGTCTTCTGGGTACAGCACCTGCCATCGCCGGAAGGGGTACGTGAAGCGGCCGGTCAGAAGGCTGGTGCGAACCGGCACGGTGGGCAGGCCCTCTGGATAGGAGTGGGTGAAGAACGTCGAATCCGCGGCGAAGCGGTCGAGGTTTGGGGTCGGCACCCTTGAGTTCCCGAATGCCCCGAGGTGATCCCACCGGAAGCTGTCGAGCATCAAGACAATAACGTTCTTGCCGTCCCAGGCCTTGCGGCTCGGAGTGCCCCAGGTCGGCGGGACGAACACTCGTTCCCTGCCTGGCAAGGTGTAGGCGGCGTGGTCGAAATCGGTTACCGCGAGGGGCCCGGGAGCATCGTCGGCGCGGTCATCGCAGCCCCAAAGGACCGGTGACGAAGCAAGCAGCGCGGCGGCAGAGCTCTTCGCGAACTGTCGGCGGGTCGGATCGCCCTTTGTTGGCATGGGCACAAGGATACACAGCCTTCCCCAACAGGGTCGCGCCGATGTAGAATGGGGCCGTGATCCGGCAGTGCGTGATCGTGGCCGCCCTGGCAGCCCAGATGGGGGCGCAATCGCCTGATGCGGAGTTCTTCGAATCGAAGGTCCGGCCCGTCCTAGCTGGACGCTGCTTCGGCTGCCATGCCGAGAATGCAACGGCAGGCCTGCGCCTGGACTCACGCGGAGGTCTGCTGAAGGGCGGGAAATCGGGTCCGGCGATCAACCCGGGGGATCCGGGAAGCAGCATCCTCCTGCACGCGGTCCAAGGCATCCGAGGCCGGATGGGTATGCCGCCAGCCGGAAACCGGCTTGAGGCCCACCAGATCGAGGCCCTCACCCAATGGGTGGCGATGGGAGCTCCATGGCCGCTGTCGCCCCGGGAATTCTTCCTCTCACGCGTGCAACCGGTGCTCGAGGCCAAGTGCCTCGGCTGCCACGCCTCCGAACCGCAAGGCGGCTTGCGGATGGACTCGCGGGAAGCCTTGCTCAAGGGCGGCAACTCCGGTCCCGCGCTCGTGGCGGGAGATCCCGACCGAAGCTTGCTGGTGCAGGCAGTGCGCTTCCAGCACGACCTCAAGATGCCGCCGACGGGAGCGCTGCCGCAAGACGAAACCGACGCGCTGGTCCGCTGGATCGGAGACGGTGCCGTGTGGGCGGAGGAGTCGGACCTGGGATCGCAGCCCTACACCATCAGCGAGGAGCACCGGCAACACTGGTCATTCCAGCCGCTGGCGGGCCATCCCGTGCCAGCCCCGGCCGACGCGAGCCCCGGGGCCAACGCCATCGACCGGTTCGTGGTGGCGAAGCTCTCCAAGGAGGGATTGAGCCCGTCCCGCCTCGCTGACAAGCGCACTCTGATCCGGAGGGTGACGTACGACCTGACCGGCCTTCCTCCCACCCCGCGCGAAGTCGACGAGTTCCTGGCGGACGATTCGGAGGGCGGCTATTCGGAACTCGTCGAGCGACTGCTCGCGTCCCCGCGCTACGGGGAGCGCTGGGGCCGGCATTGGCTTGACCTGGTGCGCTACGCGGATACGGCGGGAGACTCCGGGGACTATCCGGTTCCGGAGGCGTACAAGTACCGCAACTACGTGATCGACTCGTTCCAGGATGACAAGCCGTACGATCAGTTCATCCGGGAGCAAATCGCAGGCGACACACTGAAATCCGCCAGCGAGGAAGAGCGCTGGGAGAAGCTCATCGCGACCGGCTACCTGGCTGTTTCCAGGCGGATCGGAGTCAGCCCCCACCGACTCCGCCACATCACGCTCGAGGACACGATCGACAATCTCGGCAAGACGTTCCTAGGACTGAGCGTGCAATGCGCACGGTGCCACGACCACAAGTTCGACGCGATCCCCACAGCGGACTACTACGCTCTCTACGGCATCTTGGACAGCTCCGTGTTCCCCCATCCCGGCGCGGAACACCTGCCCTACCGCAGCAACTTTGTCTACCGGGTCGGCGCCGACGAGGCGCGCAAGGTGATGGCCTCCTACGAGGCGCGCATGACGTTCTGGAACGACTTGGAACGCGAGAAGTTCCGCGAGTACCAGTCGTTTCAGAACAAGCTGATCACGACGCCCGGCAGGTCCCGTGAAATCGTTTGGGAGGAACTCCGGCACCTGCGAGCCGAGCGCGCGGTGTTCGCCCGTTCCGAACCCCCACTGGAAACGGCGTATGCCGTGGCGGAAGGCAAGCCACAAGATTCCCCCATTCATCGGGCAGGGGATCCGCGGGCGCGCGGGCCGATCGTCCGCCGCGGGTTCCTGCAGATCCTGGGCGGGGCGAAGGTGCCGCCGGAGCACAAAGGAAGCGGTCGACAGCTCCTTGCCGATTGGATCACAGACCCCGAGAACCCGCTCACCGCGCGCGTAATGGTCAACCGAATCTGGCACCATCACTTCGGCGGCGGCCTCGTCCACACCACCAGCGATTTCGGCGTACGAGGCTCGCCTCCGACCCATCCGGAACTGTTAGACTACCTGGCACGCTACTTCATTGACAGCGGCTGGTCAGTGAAAGCGATGCACCGGCTGATCCTGGGGGCCCGGACCTACCGCCAAGCCAGTTTCGACATCGATGCCAACCACCAGCGGGATCCCCAGAACCTGCTGCTTTGGCGAGCCAACCGCCGTCGGCTGGACGCGGAGCAAATCCGGGACTCGATCCTGACATTTAGCGGCGACATGGACCTATCGAGGGGCGAGCAGCATCCCTTCCACCACCGGCGCACGTACTTCTACCGCCAGCACGAGCCGTTCGCGGAGTTCTTCCCGACGAACCGTCGCTCGGTCTACATCATGCAACCGCGCATCCAAAAGCACCCGTACCTGGACCTGTTTGACGGACCGGATGGGAATCTGCCGATGAGCGAGCGGAAATCGACCACGACAACCCTCCAAGCGCTGTATTTGATGAACTCGGAATTCATGCACCGCCAAGCCCAGTCCATGGCCGAGCGTTGGAGCGCCCAAGCCGCAGACAGGGACAGCTTCCTCGACCGGGCCACGAGAACCGTCTTCGGGCGACCGCCCGAGCCCGCCGAGGCGCAGCGAGCGGAGTCCTATTTCGCCGCAGCTGCGGGCAGCGAGGAACAGAAACGGGCCGGACTGCTGCGCGCGATGCTGGGGAGCAACGCGTTCTTGTTCGCGGAGTGAGTTACTGGGCCAGAACGGAACGCGCGCCCCGAAGAGAATCGACCAATACCAAGAGTCACCGATGAAATTGAAGCGAACCTTGATCGCCGCCGCGGTTGCGGCACCTGTCCTCTCATTAACAGCCGCTGCACAATCGCCCATGCGCTGGAAGATCCACGACATGCAGCGTCCGGTACCACCGAAAGTGGTGTCCCAGACGCAGGTGCCGGTTGCCCCGCCTTCCGACGCCAATGTGCTCTTCGACGGCACCGATCTGTCGAAGTGGCGGGCTGCGGACGGGACCGCCGCGAAGTGGATCATCCAGAACGGCAGCCTGGCCGCAGTGCCCGGCGGCGGGGCGGTGTTCACGAGGCAAGGGTTCGGCGACATTCAGCTGCATTTGGAGTGGGCCGCGCCGACGCCAGGCCGGGGCAAGGGCCAGGGCCGCGGCAACAGCGGAGTGTTCCTGATGGGCAAGTACGAGGTGCAGGTGCTCGATTCGCACGAAAACGTGACCTACTCCGACGGGCAGGCGGGAGCCTTGTACGGCCAGTCGCCGCCGCTCGTCAATGCCAGTCGCCCCGCCGGGGAATGGCAATCCTACGACATCGTGTTCCGCCGGCCGCGGTTTCGCCCGGATGGCTCGGTGGACCAAGCGGCGCGCCTGACGGTATTCCACAACGGCGTGCTGGTGCAGGACAACACTGAGGTCTGGGGCCCAACGGCCTGGCTGCAGCACTTGCCATACGCGTCCCACCCGGACCGCCTCCCGTTGCAACTGCAAGATCACGGCAACCCCGTGCTGTACCGAAACATCTGGGTACGCGAACTCGCCGAGGAGCCGCGCCTCGGCCCCGGAGTCCACCAGACCAAGCCCATCGTGACGATGACGGCCGAGATGCTCGACCGCTATGGCGGCAGGTATGGCGGCGGCGGGCAGCAGCCAGCCGCAATCAGGCGAGACGGCATGGCGCTCTACGTGAGTTTCGGCTTCGGGGCTCCGCTCGAAATGCTTCCGCACTCCAACACGGAGTTCTCGTTGCGCTGGACGGCGGCGACACTGATGTTCGACTTGGACCCCAGCGGCACTCCCACATCGCTGACCTTTCACATCGGCGGCGCTGCGAGGCCCGCAGCAAAGCGGCCCTGAGGACTCACCGATCGCGGGGGACGCCGGCTTCGTGATCCGAGGATCCTGCCCTCCGCGCGGAAAACGCCGTGCCCTCCCACCGGGCGACAATCGCCGGCGCGGCGCAATGGCTCACGACGTTGACGCTGGTCCGAATCGGATCGATGAGCGCGTCAATTCCAAGCAACACGGCAAGACCCTCCATAGGCAGGCCGTGCCCCTCGAACAACGCTGCCAGAATCACGAAGTTGGCGCGCGGAACCCCCGCCACGCCCTTGCTCGTCAGCTTGAGAGTCAGCAGCATCACGACTTGCTGTTCGAAGCTGAGCTGGATCCCGGCCGCCTGCGCGATAAACAGGGTCGCCATGGCGAGGTGGATCGTACTCCCATTCAGGTTGAGGCTCAGGCTGAGGGGGGCAACCACGCCGAGAATGCGCCGAGGAACGCCGAATCGCTGCAGATTCTCCAAGGTCTGGGGCAGGGCCGCGGCGCTCGAGGTCGTTGCGAAACCAATCAGGAAAGGCTCGCGCGCGCAATTCGCGAATCTTCCTAGCGGAACGCCGCACAACACCAACCCTCCCAAGAGGACGAGCCCGAGGAAGATGCCTTGTGCCAACCAAGCGGCGACCGCGAACGCCACCAGGCCCTCCAATGTCTCGGAACCCCCACCCGCGACCGCGTTGGCTGCAGCCGAGAACACGGCGACCGGCGCCAGCCACATAACGTAATCGGTGTAGCGGAACGCCACTTCAGCCAGGGCTTCCGCAAAAGCCACAACTGGCCGGGCCTTTTTTCCGACCGAGAGGCACGCGATGCCAAAGAGGAAACAGAACACTACTATCTGCAACACGTCGCCACGCGCCAGCGCATCCACAATGCTTGTCGGTATCGCTGTTTCGAGCACACCTGCCAGGCCGGTCGACGCAGGCTGGATCGTTTCACTGGCCGACTGCAACGTCAGGCCATCGCCGGGCCGAGCTAAGAGAACAGTGAACCAACCGAGCAGCAGGGCGATTGTCGTGGCTACCTCGAAGCAAATTGCCGATTTCCAGCCAACGCGTCCAAGCGCCCCGAGCGACCCAGCACCGGCGATTGCCCGAATCAGGACGCCCACCAGCACGGGAGCGATGATCGATCGGATCAGTCGCAGGAAGATGGTGCTGAAAAACTCAATGCTCTCCGCGAACGCCGGTGACAGCAATCCTGCACCGACACCTGCCACCATCGACAGCAGGATCCAGGAAGCGAGCGATGGCTTGAGGATGCGCGACACGTGGGGGTCCGGTCGAAAGCCAGAGTATCAGGACCGCGCGAGCGCGCCAGTGACAAAGCCTCGGCATATCCCAGCCAGCAGGCTGGGTTCCCTGCAGTTCCTCTGCTCGGCCCGCACGCCAGACGTGTTACCGCTAGGCATCCCTCCGGGCAACGATCTCAAGCGTGCGAGCGCCCGCCCAGCCTCTCTGGCAGCGACCAAGCTCCTATCATGACCACAAGCATGCCTTTCTCGCGGTCGATCGCCGCCAAGCTCGCCCTGCTCGCGACGGCTCTCGGTCTCAGTGCGGCTCAGTCGCTCCAGCCGCCGCTGGGTTTGGACGCCTTCATGCCGGTTCCCGCCGACAATCCCTTAACGCCCGAGAAGGCAGCTTTGGGACGCAGGCTGTTCCTCGATCCGATCCTCTCCGCCGATCGTTCGATCTCGTGCGCGAGTTGCCATGACCCTGAGCGATCCTTTACGGACGACCGGCCCAAGTCAGTGGGCGTCTTCGGACGGACCGGCCCCCGCAGAGTCCCGAAACTGCTCAACCGCGGCTACGGACGCAGCTTCTTCTGGGATGGCCGCATCCGCACACTGGAGGAGCAGGTGCTGCAACCCGTCGTCAACTCGCTGGAGATGGATCTCCCGCTTGCCGAGGCCGTAGAACGCCTCGGCGCTGATCCGGGCTATGCCGCGGAGTTCAAGGCGGTCTTCGGGCAGCAGCCGAACCAAGACGACCTGGCTCGAGCCTTGGCGGCCTACGTGCGCACGATCCTCTCCGGGGAATCCCGTTACGACCGCTACGTGGCCGGGGACCCGGAAGCCCTCGACGCGGTGGAGAGACTGGGACTGGAGGTGTTTCGCAACAAGGGGAACTGCGTTACCTGCCACCTCGGTCCAAACTTGACGGACGAGCGCTTCCACAACACCGGCACCGCATACAAAGATGGGCGCTTCGGCGATGACGGGCGCTCCGAAGTCACGGGCCGCGAGCAAGACCGCGGCGCGTTCAAGACGCCGACGCTGCGGAATGTCGCCGAGACTGCGCCCTACATGCACGACGGGAGCATCGAAACACTCGAGGATGTAATCGATGACTACGACGACGGCGGGACCGCAAACCCGTACCTTGACCGCGAAATGAGGGAGCTTGGCCTCACGGAAGCCGAGAAGGCTGCACTGGCAGCATTCTTGAAGACGCTGACTGGAACTGTGCGGGAAGGACTCCGGCCCTGATGCCTGCGTTCCGCCGTTTCAGGATTCAGTTCGTCCCGCAGGCTCGCTACCTGTCGCTGGCCGTCAGCTTGGCGCGCAAGGTGCTGAACTCCTGGAGGTGCTCTCGCGCCGCTTCGACCTCGCCGAGTTCGCGACTGACGCGGGCCAGCTGGTAGTGAAGCATCATCCTCCGCTGCTCGTCGCCCGAGCCTGCCAGCGCTCGCGACAGGGCGGCCCGCGCCTCCGGGAACCGCTGGACGTCCACCAGCGCCTTGCCCAATGCAGCCAGCGCAGCTGGCGGCGCCGGATCGGCCTCGGCAGCTGCTCCCAAGTGCGGTAACGCCTCGTGGGCAAGACCAAGAGCGAGGAGCGCCTCGCCGCAGCGCAAGTGCAAGTCGCCATTGTCGGTTTGTATCTCTAGCGCTCGCCGATAGGCGTCTGCGGCAGCGCGGTGCCTGCCGCGATCTCGCTCCAGGTCGCCAAGCGCACGCCAAGCGTCAGGAAGCGCCTCATTGCCAGCAAGTGCTCTGCGGTAAGCGGCGATTGCCTCGTCAGGCCGACCGTTGAAGTCGTGATCCTCTGCGGTTGCGAGCTGGGCGTACGAGGATTCGGGAGCGTCGGCCAGCAGTTGCGCTTGCGCATGGAGGGCGAGCTGCGAGTACGCCTTGCCCACGAGGTAGAGCACCTCCGGGTCTGCCGGTGCGGCGGCTTGCGCCTCCAGCAAGTGCGCGAGTGCCGCGCTGGCGTCTCCGGTTTCAAGATGGGCTCGCCCCAGCCAAGCGCTCAGACGCCAGTTTCCGGGGTTCTCGCGCCGCGCGGCGTCGAGATGAGGAATCGACTCTGCGGCCCTTCCCAGCATCAGCAGGTCGTATCCAAGCAGTTCCCTCGCCCCTGATGTTTCCGGTTTTAGAGCCAGCGCCCTTTCGAGTGAGACCGCTGCCGCAGCGAAGTCTCCGCTCTCGTGCAGCACCAACCCGAGGTAAAGGTGAACTTCGGCGATTCCCGGAGCTGCGCGAACCGCAGCTTCGAGTTCTTGGCGGGCTTCCTGGAGTCGGCCGGCCTCCCTGGCCGCCACTCCCCGGCTCACATGGGCGGTAACGGGGTCCGGCACCTGCGCGGCGAGTGCTGTGACCAGCATCGCGATAGCACCCAGTCGCGCCGTCACGGCCCGGGCTCCCGGACCGCGATCAGTCGATCGGGCTCTATGTTCTCAAGGACTTGCCGGGCGCCGCTTGGCCAGTGCACCGTGATCCGGGCCACGGCCGAATCCGATCCAAGCCCGAAATGGAGGCGCGGGTCGCTGGCAGACAAGTACCCGCCCGCCGTCGTGGCGTAGCGGACCTGCTCGCCGCCGGACGCCGTCCGAACGCTCACCCGTGCCCCTTGGCCGTCGCGGACGCTTGCTCGGCCGGTCAGCCGGACCTGCAGCCAATGGTGCCCGCCTTCTGATGCGTTCGAATAGAGCACCGTGGGCCTGTCGTTGAGGACGCCGACAACGAGGTCGATGTCTCCGTCGTTGTCCAAGTCGCCGAAGGCAGTGCCCCTGCCGGCGATGCTGGTGTGGAAGGCCGGGCCCGCGGATGCGGAGGCGTCGACGAATCGGCCTGCCTGGTTGAGCGCAATCAGCGGGGGCTGCAGGTACGAGAGTCCCGGCTCCAGCAGTTCGACGTTGTCCAGCACGTGGCTTTGCGCGGCGAACAGGTCCTTCCATCCGTCGTGGTCGAGGTCGACGAGCTTGAGACTCCAACCGGATAGGCGGGCCGTGATCTCGGCGAGGCCGGTTTGGCGAGTGACGTACCCGAACGTTCCGCCGCCCTCGTTGCGGAACAGGGGGTAGAGTTCCTTCGCCAGCGCCGTTGCCACCACGTCCGGACGCCCGTCGTTGTCATAGTCCTCGAAATCCACGCCCATTCCAGCGAAGGAGCCGCCGTCTTCGTTGTAGGCCAATCCGGCGGAGAGGGCCTGCTCCGAGAAGCCGCCTGCGCCACGGTTCAGGAACAACTGCTGTGCCGTGGAATCGTTGGCGACAATCACGTCCGGGAGCCCGTCCGCGTCAGCGTCATTGAAGGCGACACCGAGTGCCTTCCCGCGCGCCTGCGCAACGCCCCATGCTCGTGAGACGTCCGAAAATGTTCCGTCGCCTTCGTTGCGGAACAAGACGTTCGCCACTGCGGGGTATTCCCTTGGCGAGCAGTAGACCGGGATCTTCTCACCGCACGGACGACTCGTTTCCAGGCTCCAATCGAGGTACCGCGTGACGAATAGATCGAGATCGCCGTCCAAGTCCGCGTCGAAGAATCCGGCGCTCGCCGACCACCCCGGGACGTTCGCCCCGGACGCCTCGGTGCGATCCTCAAAGGTGCTTCCGCCCACGTTGCGATAGAGAATCGTCCCCCCGTACCCGGTAACGAACAGGTCGACGTAGCCGTCGTTGTCGTAGTCTCCGGTGGCAGCTCCCATGCCGTAGAGGTCCTTGGACGCGGCACTGACGCCGGTCTGCTCGGTCACGTCCTCGAAGGACTCGCCTCCCCGGCTGCGGTACAGCCTGTCGTGGAGCTCGGGTTGCGACCGGTCCACGAACAGGCCGTCGCCACCTTGAACCAATGCGCCGCCGTTGACGAAGAAAATGTCAAGGAACCCATCGTTGTCGTAGTCCAGCAGTGCCACGCCGCCGCCCATCGTCTCGACCAGGTGCTTGTCCGGCGTTGGATTGGCGTGATGCCAGAATCCGATCCCGGCCGCCCCGCTGCGGTCTTGGAAACGCAATTCCGTCGCGAAGAGCCCCGACAGTCCCAAGCCGAGCACTCCAACGCACAAGAGCAAACAGTTGCGAAGCGTCACGGCAAAGCGCTTGCCTCCATAGGTTAGGGTAGTATGCGACCGGGATGAACTGGAGGCGCGCGTGAGGACCCGACTCTGGCTGATTGCGGTTCCCGCGGGCTTCCTCGCCGGGACGTCCTGGGTGGCAGAGTGCCAGGCAGAGAACCGCGTTCCGTTCGAGGCGCTCTTCCGGCAGGCCTACGAACTTCGGCTCGGGCAACTGGGGCCCGAGCATCCCGACACGATTGAGAGCCTCGTTCGCCTGGGGGCGCTCTTGCGCACGTACGGCCGTGTCAAGGATGCCGAGACGCTGCTCCGCGAGGCGCTGGGTGCGCGGGGCGGACCCGGAGTTGCCGATGAAGAGACCTTGCTCGAATTCGCCGAAACGCTGGCTGCCCTCGGCCGTGGTCCGGAGGCGGAAGACTTCTACAGGCGCTCCCTGGAACGAGCCGTCTCCGGCACACGCAGCGCACGGACGTTGCTGAGGATCGCCGCTCTGCGCCAGACGCGCGGAAACGCCGGCGGCGCTCGACAGGCATATCTCGAAGCGCTGGAGCACTTGGAGAAGGGCGGTCCGCTAGCGAGCGACGAGCGCAAGGCTCGCGCCACGGCACTCAATGACCTAGGTCTCCTACTGGAGGCGGAGGGTGAACTCGACGATGCCGAGGCAATGTACCAGCGTTCAGCCGAAGCCCACGCCGTGGCCTTTGGGAACGAGCATCCGGCCACCGCTGCGGCTCGTGCCAACCTCGCTGGCATGCTGGCGATGCGTGGCGAGGCCGTTGCCGCGACGGCGCTGCTAGAACGCTCGCTTGCGGTATTGCGAGCCGCTTTCGGGCCCCGCCATGACGACACCGCAAGACTGCACAACCGCCTCGGCGAGATCTACGAGGCACAGGGCCGCCTCGAGGAGGCCGAGGCGGAATACCTCGCTGCCCTGGCGGCGTGGGAAGAGCCGTCACCGTCGCGCGGGCTCGCGCTGGCGGACCTCGGCCGCCTAGCGGGAGTTCAGGGCAATTTCACGACTGCCGAAACGACGCTGGGGGAAGCCGTGGGACTGCTGCAGTCCGCAAAGCCCGGATTGGAAACCGAACTCGCCGAGGCATTCGACTCCTACGGATCGGTATTGCGAGCCCTGGGCAGTCTCGACGCGGCGGAGCGGGCGTTGCGCAAGGCCCTTGGGCTCCGCGAGGAAGAGCTAGGCGCTTCCCACTCCGACGTCGCATTGACCTTGGTGGGCCTGGCGGGGGTCCTGCACCTCCGCGGAGATCTCGGATCGGCCGAGCCTCTGTATCGGAGAGCGCTGGGGATCCAGGAGGAGATGCTGGGGCCGGCGCACCCGGACGTGGGCGAAACCCTCTACAACCTAGCCCATCTCGCCAAGGCGCTGGGCGACACTGCGGCCGCCAGAACCAGTTTCGAACGCTCGGCCGAGATCCTGTCCAAGGCCTACGGCCCCAACGACCCCTTCGTAGCCGAGATTCGCGCCGCCCTGCAGGCCCTGCGCTGACAGGGTGCCCGGCACGGGCGGGAACGGCGCGACCCAGACGCCGCAGCCGCTGCACGCGGAGGCGACCCGGGGCCGTCCCCCGGACCGCACAGCCAGCCCGCGCGAGCCACCCGCCGCAACTCCTCCGTTCTCAGTGCGGTCGTCCGGCACGAATGGACCGACTTCCTTTTCCGCGGGCGGTTTGTTGCCTCCTGCGTGCGATTTGCTAGCGGCCACGGCCGTACGGCGGAGAATTCCCATGGCCGCGATCTTGGATTTCGCCCTAGAGTCGACCACCACGGATCAAAATTGCAAAAAATTCTTCATAGTCTGGTAATTATTTTGTGCTAGCATCGGGGCAGCGGTGGGTTTTCGCGCAATAGCGGGGAACCCTTCAGGAGGTCTTATGAAATCGCATTCTTTGTGGGCCGCGGCCCTAACCGTGGCTCTAGCCATCGGGGCGCAGCTGGCACCAGCGCAGGAGCTGCGCGGGAGGATCGGCGGCACAGTGACGGACGGGACTGGCGCTGTGATTCCCGCAGCGAACGTCACGCTTGCCAACGACAACACCAATATCTCGTCGTCGACGCAGACCAGCGCAGCAGGACAGTATCTGTTCGACTTCGTCCTGCCCGGCATGTACACGCTCACGGTCGAGTCCGAAGGATTCCGGTCGTTCCAGCAACAGAACATCCTCGTCCAGACCAGGTCCGACATCACGGTTAACGCCGCTCTGGAGATCGGCGCGGTCACCGAGACCGTGACGGTCGAGGAGGCACCGGTCTCGGTGCAGTTCACCACGACGACCATGGAAACCACGCTCGACACCAGGCTGTCGCAGGAACTGCCGCTGCTCAACCGCAATCCCTACATGCTCGCGGCGCTCGATCCCGCCGTGAACTACCGCGGAGGTGCGGAGAACTCGCCGTACCACCACTGGGCGATGAGCCAGCTGGACGTGGGCGGCAACACCTCGACGCGCAACAACGTGCTGATGGACGGAGTGCCCCAGCTTGTCGGCGCCAAGGGGGTGTACACGCCGCCGATGGACGCGGTTTCCGAGGTGAATGTCCAGCAAAACGCCACCGACGCCGAGTATGGCCACAGCGCCGGAGGCATCATCTCGGTGCAGATGAAGAGCGGAACCAACGACTGGCACGGAACTGCGTACTACTTCGGGCGCAACCCGGTGCTGAATGCGCGTCCCAACGCGCTGAGCTCGCAAGCGAGCGTCGTGCGCCGCAGCGTTTGGGGCGTGAGTTCCGGGAATCCCATCGTCAAGAACAAGGTGTTCAACTACTTTGCCTACGAGGCCCAGGACGTGCGTCAACCTCAAACGGTCAACCTGACGTTGCCGCAACAGGCCGAGCGCGGCGGCGACTTCTCCAACAGCTTGAACCGCAACGGGGGCTTGCGCGCGATCCATGACCCGCTCACAACCGACGCGGGCGGCGACAACCGCACGCAATTCCCCGGAAACGTCATCCCGGCGAGCCGGTTCGACCCGACGTCGCTACGTGTACTGGACAAGACCTGGAGCCCGAACAATCCCGGTGACAACGCCTCCGGTGCGAACAACTTCCGGCATGTCTTCCCGCAGACGTTCGACTACTGGAACCTGACGAACCGGACGGACTACAACGTCAGCGATTCTGTCAAGGTCTTCGGGCGGATCAGCCGTTTCCACACGACCCAGAGCGAGCCTGACTATTCCGGTTCCGTGGCCCAGCGCCGCCAGGGCAGCGCCCGGAACAGCGTGCAGACGTCTGGCGACATCGTCTGGACCGTCTCGCCGACCACCGTTTTCAACATGCGCGGTTCGTGGTCCAAGATCACGGATTCGTTCTATACGCCGGAGGCCCAGATCGGCGCCGAGGGGCTGGCGGAGCTGTGGCCGGGCAACAACTGGTACGCATCGCACGTGCGGGACATTCCGGCCGTGCACTTCCCGGAGATCAGGGTCGACGCGGACAGCGGCACCTCCTTCGGACGCTCGGGCTTCTGGTTCCAGGAGCCCTCGACCTGGAACCTGGAGGCGAAGGTCTCCAAGCAAATGGGCCGCCACTACGTAAAGGTCGGAACGCAGTACCGCAAGCAACTGGTGCTGGCGGCGCGCCCGCGCGGCATGCGGTTCCGGTTCGACGCGAAACCCACGGCGGACACCAACAACAGCCCCAACACCGGCGAGCTGGGTCACGCCTGGGCCTCGATGCTGCTGGGCATCATGCAGGACAGCAACTTTAGCCGGGCGCGGACCGTGGCGGTCAACCGCCCCCGGGTCGACGTGTTCGGTTTCTTCGTCCATGACGATTTCAAGCTGAATTCCAAGGTGACCCTGAACCTGGGCCTGCGCTGGGAGTACGAGACCCCGATGCGGGATCCAGAGAACCGGCTTTCCCGTTACCTCGACTTGGGCGCGGCGCTCCCCGAGCTGGCGTCGGCAATGGGGCCGATTCCCAACGAGATCCTGGCGATGCGCACCACGCCGCTCGACATCCGCGGCGCTTGGGTGTTCACCGACGCCGACAACCGCAACGCATGGAACGCCCAGACCAATCTCTTCCTGCCGCGGGTCGGCATCGCCATCCGGCTGAACGACCGCTCGGCCCTGCGGATCGGCTACGCGCGCTACGCCACGCCGCCGGTCCAGGAGAAGGGCGGGGGATCCTCCGACACCGGCCTCGACATCCTCGGCAGCACGCCCTATCCGGGATACGAGATCCAGGGGAACCCGCTAAGGTCGAGCAATGGCACGCCCAGGGCCTACTTCGGGGATCCGTTCCCCAGCGGAGGCGAGAATCCCAATCCGCTGCCGGAGCCGTTCGGACAGCGATTCGGTCGTTTTGCGACCTTGGGATCGAGCGAAGCGATATTCTTCCACCAAGACTGGTCGGCAGGCATCAACGACCGCTTCAACATCTCCCTCCAGCGGGAGCTCGTCAATCGCATCGTCGTCGACGCCACGTACTTCGCGAACTTCGGCAGCAACCAGCCCTTCGACCGCCGTCACAACTTGCTCGACCCGCGCATCGGCTACCAGTTCGGCAGCGCGATCAACGCCACAGTGGCCAACCCGTTCTTCGGACTGCCGCAAGAGATCATGCCCGGGCCGCTGGCCAGCCAGCGCACCGTTCGGGTCAACCAACTGCTGGCTCCATACCCTCACTACCTCGGCGGCGGCATCACGGAACGTGTCTTTCCCGGCCGCCGGGAGCGCTACAACTCCTTCCAGCTGCAGCTGCAGAGGCCGTTCGCGGACGGCTTCAACTTCATCATGGGGTACAACTACCACCGGGCGCGCAACGAGGACTTCTACGACGGCGTCGACGAGGTCGACCAGAGCTTCACCTTCCAGGACGACGTGCGCGGGCGCCACAAGTTCACCTTAGCGAGCATCTACGAGTTGCCTGTCGGCCGCAACAAGCCGCTGGGAACCAACGTCACCGGCGTGCTCGACAAGATCGTCAGCGGCTGGCAGATCAGCGGACTCTACACCTATGTCGGCGGCGAGCTGCTCCGGTTCGGCGGTCTGCAGGTGAGCGGCGACCCCGCTATTTCGAATCCGAACCGGGAGAGGATGTTCAACACCGACGCCTTCTCCAACCTGCCGGCGTTCACGCGACGGTCCAACCCTTGGAGCTACAGCGGCGTCCACGGGCCACGCTTCTCGAACCTGGACATGGTGTTAGCCAAGCGGACCCGCATCTCGGAGAGGTTGCTCTTCGAGTTCCGCATGGAGTCGTATAACCTCACGAACAGCTTCATGGGCTCGAATCCGTCCACGGACGTCAACAGCGGCAACTTCGGCCGGATTTCGAGCAAGCTGCGCACTCACTTCGGCCGGGAGTGGCAGTACAGCGGCCGTTTCATCTGGTAACCTCCGGCGGGTAGCCGGGAACTCTTGGAAGGCGGGGCGAACGCCCCGCCTTCTCTTTTTGGTTCGCAATCGAACGAACTAGCGAGCGGACGGGAGATTTTCGAGCGCCCAGACCTCTGCCTTGGTTTCCTCGTGGGAGAAGGCCAGGCTCTCGCCGTCAGGACTGATACGCACCGGTCCCGGTCGCTTCCACGGCGCGTCAAGGCGTCTCGGCTCGCCCTCCGTCGCGGAGACGATCCACAGACTCGAGCTGCCGGACGCCTCCGTGCTCACGAGCAGCTGCTCGTCGTTCGCCATCCATTCCACCGAGGAGACCTCCCCGTACTGCGATTGCAGGAGGGGCATCGCCTGGCTCTGGCCCACCTCGAGGATCTCAACGGATTGCGTCCGACCGTCGGGTCCGGCGGCCAGCACGAAAACCAACCGTTCGGCGTTTGTGGCACGCCGCAGCGAGCGGATCACCGCCTGCCCCGCAGGGGGCTGGTAGACATCGTCCCTATGGCCCGACCCTAGGTCGTGGGACCGGATCGCAAAGCGATTCGGGCCAGTGCGCTGCGCAAAATAGATGCGGCGGCCGTCCGCTGACCAGTCGCCCTCCAAGCCGCGGAAGTCTCCGCCGCGCTCGACGACCGCCTGCCGCGCCTCCCCGGTGCTCAGATCCATCACGAACAGCCCCGAACGACCCTGGGCGTCCCCGCCGCTTAACAGCAAGGAACCGCCGTCGGGCGACCACCTGAGTCGCTCGATGAAAGCGAGGCGAGGCGCATGCACCGTCTCGCGCCCAGAGACCAGTTCGCGGACCGTCACCGCGCGGTGTTCCTGCCCGTAGTTCTCAGTGCCAATGCGCGACAAGTACGCCAGGAACTGGCCATCAGGGGACCACTCGGGCTTGCGATTCCCTCCCGCGAAGCGACTCGGCACCACCCTTGCGTCTCCGGCCAGCGCACCGCTGGAAGGATCGAAGTGGCCCGCGTAGATGTCGGTCCGACCCGCTCTCAAGCCATAGAACAGCCGCCCGTCGTGCGTGAACGCCATCGGCAGCGCCCTGCCGAGACCCCGTTTGACCAGCACTGGCTCGCCAGCAGCCCGGCCGTCCTCCACCCGCACCATCCACGCGTCCATGGTGCCGCCCCGATCGCTGCCGAACACCACTGCCTTGCCGTCGGGCGTCCAGAGCGGAAACAGGTCGTTGGCGGGGTCGTCCGTGAGTGCGCCTTGGCTCGACCCGTCCAAGGCGAGGATGTGGATGTCACGAGCGGTCGAGTCCCCTGCTGGAATCGAGTCGTAGACGACGAAGCGCCCGTCGGGCGATAGGTCGATCTTTTTCGGATAGAACCAGTCGAGAGACCGCAGGACACGGGCGGTCCCGTCGGCAGCCGACACCAGCGCGATCTGGCTGACGTTGTCGCGGCGGAACAGCAAGGTCAGGATCCGGTCGCCTTCGGGCGAGAACGCCGTCGGCTGCACAAAGCCCGCCTCGGGGTTGCGGTACAGCGTGCGCGGCTCGGAGCCGTCGAGCGCGACAAGCCTCAGCTCGTAGAATCCCGCCGCGTTGAACCATGCGTAGGCGACCTGGCGGCTGTCGGGAGCGAAGGTGGAGAAATAGGCGAACTGTCCAGGCGGAGCGCCGCCTGCGGCGCTGGTCAGTGCTCGACTAGCGCCCGTGGCCAAATCCCGAATTGCCAGATTCCCGTCCCTGTCGACGAAAGAAAGGTACCGACCGTCGGGTGAGGGAGCCCCGAGCGCGTTTGTCTGCTGGTCGGCCCAGATCGGCCGCACGCGCGCAGCGGTCGATTCCTCTGCGCTCGCCACACCGATGGCGGCTGCAAGCAGCGCCGACAGTAGCGCGAGCGACATCGTGCTGCTCCATGGCCGTGCTTCTGGCCTGAGTGCATCCCCGGCGTCGACTCCAGGTACAGGCGAGCCGGGTAGTACCATAGCCTCTACCATACGTTGTTGCCCACCAATGCTTGCAAATCGAGAGCCGAGCTGGCTGCTGCTGGGGCTCGTGGCGGCAGCGCTTCCACTGTGCGCGCAGCCCCTGCAGGTCTTCGACCACCCCTCGGAGGCATACCTGGGAGCGGATACCTGCGGATCCTGCCATGCCGCGCAGTTCGCTAGCCAGTCCGCCACCGGCCACGCACTCTCTCTGGCTCCTGTAGCCAATCATGCGCTCGCGGCTTTGTTCGCGCCGGACGGGCCGCTGGCCAGAGCGGGCGGCGCCAGTTACTCGTACCGCGACGACGACGACCTCCACGTCGAGGTCGCAGTAGGCGAGGAACGACTTAGCTTGCAGCTCGAGTGGGCATTTGGGGCGGGAGAGCAGGCCGTCACTTTCGTCGGCCACGCGGACGAGAAGCGCTATGTCGAGCACCACTTCAGCTACTACGCAGCAACCGATTCGTTGGCCACGACGCCGGGGCATCGCGACGTGCCGGCTCGTGGCATCGAGGACGCCTTGGGTGTGTACTACCAGACGTTTGGCCCCGAACCCGCCATCATGCGCTGCTTCCAATGCCACTCCACCGGGCCGCTGGGGCTCGGTGACGACGGATTCTCGCTGCAACCGCGCGAGCTTGGGATTCGCTGCGAGGCGTGCCATGGCCCAGGCCGCCGGCATGTCGAGGCGATTGCTTCCGGCAATCTGGAGCAGGCTCGCGCGGCAGTCGGCAATCCTGGCCGGCTGCAGGGGGGCGAATTGCTCCAGTTTTGCGGGGCTTGCCACCGCCCGCCGGCCTCTTCCGGGGAAGTGATCGACTGGAGCGATCCCTGGAATGTCCGGCACCAGCCCGTTTATCTCTCCCGGAGCGCCTGCGTTCAGCCTGGCGGCCAAGCCGTGGCCTGCATGCGCTGCCACGACCCACACCAGCCGTTGTCGCGCGAAGCGGCTCGCGACGACGGGCGCTGTCTCGATTGCCACACCGATCGCACTCCTCCCGCCCCGACCTGCCGCCAAGCCCCGGGCCTGGCATGCGCGTCCTGCCACATGCCGTCTGTGGAGCCGCAGGACAACCTGCGTTTCACCAACCACTGGATCGGCATCTATGACCAGGACATGCCGCTGCGACCGCGCGAGGCGCGACCGCGTTGAAGATGTTAATGGGAATCCCGCGGCGCGTTTCAAGAACAACGAACCGCGGGACGGATGGCCCGCATTCGGATGGATTCGCGGTGCCGTTACCCTAGGCGCCAGCCGCAAGAGTCGGTTTCGAAGTGCCTACCGCTCGTCCGCCGATGGACCGTACATGCCGGGCACTGCCACATCGTTCATCCGCAGGTAGACCGACAGCTGTGCCCGGTGGTGGATGATGTGGCTGAGAATCATGCTCTTGAGCACGCTAATGCGAGGCATCGTGAAGAGTGGATGGCCATTCGCCTTTAGCGTCCAGTCCGCATGCATGGCTTCATCACTGACCTTTCCGATTGCTTCGGCAGCTTCGGAAACGGCGCGGTCAAAGAACTCGAGTGCGCGAGCGGGGGTGTCAGCCTCGAACGGCTTGTACCCGTCACCAGCCGGCGGCTGGACATCAAGTTCGTCGAGTTGCGCCGTGTTGGTACCCCAATCTGGCATTTCCGCGATGTGCCCCGCCAAGCGCCCTAGAGTCATCGATTTTGGATGCGGCTGGAAATCCAATGCATCATCCGGGATACATTCGAGCATTCGGCGGGTCTTGGCCATTTCCATCTTGAAATCGGCCAGGAAGGCTTCCGCAACGTTCATGCATGAAATCATACCTGCCGCCCCGCACCGCTAGCGCGAGTCAGATGAAGAGGCATTCGACGCCGCTCCCTCGGCGGCGGTCTCGGCCTCCCGTCGTTGGCGGCAAACCTCGAATAGCGCGATGCCGGCGGCCACGGACACGTTGAGCGAGGAGACGCTGCCCGCCATCGGAATGCAGACAAGGAAGTCGCAACGCTCGGCCACTTTTTCCCTCAGGCCGCGGCTCTCGCCGCCAAGCACGAGGACGCAGCGGTCGGCATAGACCAGCTCGTCGTAGCCGGCCTCGGCTGCGGCATCGAATCCGTAGACCCAATAGCCCGCTGCCTTCAGGTGATCCAAGGCTCGGCTGAGATTCTTCACGCGCACAACCATCTGCGATTCCAAGGCACCTGCGGCCGCTTTCGAAGCCGCTTCTGTCAAGCTTGCCGATCTGCGTTCGGGAATCAGTGCAGCGTCCGCGCCGGCTCCGTCCGCCGTGCGCACGATGGCACCCAAGTTACGCGGGTCCTGCACCGTGTCGAGCGCCACGATCACGGAACGGTCGTCAGCGGCTTCCACGACGCTTTCGAGCGTCGCGTACGGAGCGGCCGCGGCAATGGCAACGATATTCTGATGGGACCGGTCGCCGGCCAGACGGTGCAAGGCGGAGCGGGGCTCGAAACGGACAGGGATCCCGAGTTCGCGGCACGCATCGATCAGCTCCTGCAGCCGGCTGTTCCGGGCGCCTTGCGCCACGACCACGCGCTCGATCCGCCCGCTGTCCGCCCGTGCCGCGCGCAGGGCAGCGGAGACTGCGTGAATGCCGATCAAGTGCCGCACGGCCTGAAGCCTATAATAGGGATTCTCCTTCCCCTCCGTCGTTTCCTGCCTTCGGGATGCTGCGTTTCGTCACAGCAGGCGAGTCTCATGGCGAGACACTCGTCGCAACCGTTTCCGGCATGCCCGCAGGCGTTCCCGTGGATTTAGGGCGGATCAATCGAGACCTCTGGCGGCGCCAGCAGGGCTTCGGTCGCGGTGGGAGGATGAAGATCGAGACCGACAAGGCGCATGTAGTTTCCGGCGTCCGGCACGGCAAGACAATCGGCTCGCCTATCGCCATCCTCGTTCGGAATCGGGATTGGGACAACTGGACCAAGACCTTGCCAGTCGAGGACTTCGACGAGTCCAGCGAGCATGCCAAGCCAGTCAATCGGCCCCGCCCGGGACACGCGGACCTAGCAGGGTGCATCAAGTACAACTACCCGGAGGCTCGCTATATCCTGGAGCGTGCCAGCGCCCGCGAAACCGCCGCGCGGGTTGCCGCGGGCGGGTTCGCGAAACTCCTCCTGCGAGAGTTCGGCATCGAGGTCCTAAGTCACGTCGTTGCCGTCGGAGACGTCGAACTGGAACGGCCCGCCACATGGGAGGAACTCGAGGCACTGGCAGCGAAGGACAAAGTGCTCCTGAACTGCGTCGACCCGGACACAGAGCAGCGCATGAAGGCAGTGGTGGACGACGCATACAGCACTGGCGACACGCGCGGAGGCGTGTTTGAAGTCGTCGTGCACGGCGCCCCACCAGGGCTGGGTTCACATACAAGCTGGGACTCGAAGCTGGACGGCAGGTTGGCGCAAGCGATTGTCTCGATGCAAGCAGTCAAGGGCGTCGAAGTCGGCGCCGCGGCCATCGCTGCGGCATCGCCTGGCTCGAAGGTGCAGGACACCATCCACTACAACAAGGGCACACGACAGTTTTTCCGCGGATCCAACAACGCGGGCGGACTGGAAGGCGGCATTACAAATGGGCAGGATGTCGTCGTACGCGGATACCTCAAGCCGATCTCCACACTGAGACGGCCGCTGGAATCCGTCGACCTGCCCACCCGCGAGCCAGCCAATGCCGCTTACGAGCGTTCTGACGTCGCAGTCGTGCCCGCCGCCGGAGTGATCGGCGAGTCGATGGTGGCCCTTACCATTGCCAATGCGTTCCTGGAGAAGTTCGGCGGCGACTCCCTCGTGGAGGTCCGCCGCAACTACGACGGTTACGTGGACCAGGTGCGCCGCTTCTAGGACCGGGCCAAGGCAAGAGCATCCAAATCCCTAGGGCAATCGATGAACGGCAGCGACGAAAGACGGCAATTGCTGGACCAGCTCGTAAGGCACTCGGTTCTGCGGGGGGAATTCATCCTCGCCTCGGGAGCCAAGAGCAATGTGTACGTTGATTGCCGACTGACGACACTGAGGGGTGCAGCGATGCCGCTCTTGGGGCGGCTGATGCTCCGGTCTTTCGAGGCCCGCGGCTGGCAGCCGGAAGCCGTCGGCGGGCTAACCATGGGTGCTGACCCGGTATCCTTCTCGATCGCCCGCGAGTCGATCGGCACGAGTAGCCCGCTAACCGCATTCGTCGTGCGCAAGGCAGAGAAGGGTCACGGCCGGAAGCGGTATGTCGAAGGCCTGGCCCGGACGGAGGGCGTGCGCTGCGTCGTGGTTGACGATGTCTGCACGTCCGGCGGATCAACGGTGGAGGCCGTCGAGCGCGCCCGGGACGCCGGAATGGAAGTATTGGGCACCTGCTGCGTCGTCGATCGTGAGCAGGGCGCAGCCGATTTGCTCGCGGATGCGGGATGTGATTTCTTCTCGCTGTTCACGATGCGGGAATTGCTGGCAGCATGAATCGCGGACCGCGGGGATGGGCGCTGCCGAAACCGAGCGAAGCTCCGCACCAATTGCCCCGGACCCGCCCTCAATTGGCGGATCGCCCCTGCTAGGGCCGATTCTCCGAATTCTGTGTTGATATGATGAGGCACACAGGACAGGCGCCCGCCGGGCGATGCAAACGGCATGCCGGTCGCGCTTGTTGAGCGCATGTTTGAACGCTATACCGAAAAGGCCCGGCGGGTAATTTTTTTCGCCCGTTACGAGGCCAGTCAGTTTGGCAGTCCTTATATCGAGACCGAGCACCTGCTCCTCGGTCTGATCCGTGAAGACAAGGCGCTGGCAAACCGGTTCCTGCGCTCGCACGCCGCAGTCGATTCGATCCGCAAGCAGATCGAGGCACATACTACGATCCGCGAGAAAGTCTCCACCTCTGTCGACTTGCCGTTGAGCCACGAGTGCAAGCGTGTGCTGGCTTACGCGGCCGAAGAGGCCGAGCGGCTCTCCCACAAGCACATCGGTACCGAGCATCTGCTGCTCGGGCTGCTGCGGGAAGAGAAGTGCTTTGCTGCGGAGATCTTGCATGAGCGCGGTTTGCGACTCTCGACGATCCGCGAGGAACTCTCCCGGGTGCAGTCCGAGAAGCTTCTCGCGAACCGACCCAAGGAGAGTTCGCTACTCGCCGAGTTTAGCCGTGACCTGACGCAAGAGGCTGCTGACGGAAAGCTCGACCCGTTGATCGGTCGGGACAGCGAATTGGAACGAGTCGTGCAGATTCTCTGCAGGCGCACCAAGAACAACCCTGTCTTGATCGGCGAGCCTGGCGTAGGCAAGACAGCGATCGTGGAGGGCCTCGCGCAGCGCATCTCCAACGCTGTCGCACTACCGTTCCTGTCCGAGAAACGCATCCTCTCTCTCGACCTTTCGTTGATTGTCGCCGGCACCAAGTACCGGGGCCAGTTCGAGGAACGACTCAAGACCATCATGAAGGAGCTGATGGAGGATCGAAACTCCATGATCTTCATCGACGAATTGCACACGCTCGTCGGCGCGGGTTCGGCAGAGGGGTCACTGGACGCAGCGAACATCCTCAAACCGGCCCTTTCGCGCGGCGAGATTCAATGCATCGGGGCGACGACCCCGTCGGAGTTTCGCAAGTCGATCGAAAGGGACCGATCCTTGGAGCGGCGCTTCCAGGCAGTCAAGGTCAGCCCTCCCACTGAGCAGGAAGCGGTACACGTGTTGATCGGCATCAAGGAGCGTTACGAGAAGTTCCACGCCGTCGTGTACACCGATGAGGCAGTGGAGGCAGCTGTCTACAGCTCGATCCGGTACATCCCGGACCGCTTCCTCCCCGACAAGGCGATCGACCTGCTCGACGAGGCCGGAGCGCGCGTCAAACTCCAGCAGACGAAGATCTCGGACGAGAGCGCCGAAATCCACAAGCGGATCAAGTACATCGTCCATCGCATGGAAAACGCGATCGCCAACCACGAGTTCGAGAAGGCGCGATTCTACTCGGACGAGGAGCGCAAGGAGCGCGAGAACCTGCGCAACCTGCAAAAGAAGCAGGAAATCGACCAAGCGGTGACTGCCACCGTGAGCAAGGACGATATCGAGGAAGTCGTGGCCCGCTGGACCGGCGTGCCGATGACGTCCATCAAGGAAGAAGAACTCGACAAGCTGCTGCGGATCGAGGAGGACCTCCACATGCGCATCGTGAGCCAGGACAGCGCCATCTCGGCGCTCGCCCGCGCCATTCGGCGCTCGCGTGCGGGCCTGAAGCCCGTGAACCGACCGGCTGGCTCGTTCCTCTTTCTCGGCCCCACCGGCGTGGGCAAGACCGAAGTGGCCAGGGCGCTGGCCGAGTGCCTGTTCGGAACCGCGAAAGCGTTGATACGGTTTGACATGTCGGAGTTCATGGAGAAGCACTCCGTATCGAAGCTGATCGGCTCCCCTCCCGGCTACGTCGGCTACGAAGAGGGTGGGCAGCTGACCGAACGCGTGAAGCGCGCGCCGTACTCGATCATCCTGCTAGACGAAATCGAGAAGGCCCATCCGGACTTGTTCAGCATTCTCTTGCAAGTCTTCGAAGACGGCCAGCTGACGGACGGGCTGGGCACCGCGGTTGACTTCAAGAACACCATCGTGGTGATGACATCGAATATCGGGGCGCGCCACCTTCAGTCCAAGACGCCTATGGGCTTCCAGGGAAAATCGCAGGACTACACCGACGCGAAGGCCGAGCAAGAAGTCCTGAACGAAGTCAAGCGGACATTCAACCCGGAATTCCTCAACCGGCTGGACGAGACCATTATTTTCCGCTCGCTCACGGACGAGGACCTGCGAGCGATCGTGCAACTGCTGGTGGGCCAGATCAACGAAAACCTGATCAGCAAGGGACTTCGGATCCGGCTCCGCGACGATGCCGCGCAGTACATCCTCGACGAGACCCTCGGCGACCGGAACTACGGAGCGCGGCCGCTGCGGCGAGCGCTGCAACGTTGCATCGAGGATCCTCTCTCCGAGGCGCTGATTCAAGACCAGCTACCTCGACCAGCCGAAATCGAGATCTTTCGGGGCCCCGACGGCATGTATTTCCGTCGGGTGGACCTTCCCGAGAGCGAAGACGATGGCGAAAGCGGTAGCGTGGCGGTCGCCGCTCAGACGCTACTGTTCTCGATCTAGGCGCTGTCAACACCCTGCATCTTTGGGAACAGATCCTTGAGCGCAGGATAGGCCTCGCGAAACGTCCGATATCCGTCCTGGTAGACGGATCGCAGCAACGGATCGGGATCTTCTCGGACCTGCTCGACGATCACATTCCGACAGGCTTCTTCGACCGATCCGAACTCCCCTGTCCCGACCAGGGCCAAGAGCGCCGCGCCATAGGCCGATCCCTCCTGGGTTTGCAAGGTGGCGATCGGCTTGCCAAAGACGCCGGCGAGGATCCTCCGCCAGACCGCGGACTTCGCTCCGCCGCCGGACCCCCGCACGGCCGCGACCTCCGCCCCCAAGGACTCGATAATGCCGAGGCAGTCATTGAGACTGTAGGCGACGCCCTCAAGAATCGACCGCACGAGGTGGGCCCGAGTATGCTTCGCTGTCAGGCCAACCCACCCGCCCCTGGCGAGAGGGTCCAGATGCGGCGTCCGCTCGCCCATCAGGTAGGGAAGCCAGAACAGGCCTTCGGATCCCGGGGGAACTTCAGCCGCTTCGCGCGTCAGGATATCGTAGACGTCGGAGCCGCGTTCGGCGGCCTCCGCGGTAAGGTAGGTCGCAAGATTGTTGCGAAACCACTGCAAGCTCAGGCCCGCACCCTGCGTGACCCCCATCACGTGCCACTTGCCGGGCACGGCGTGGCAAAACGTGTGCACCCGTCCCTCCGGGTCGTAGGCAGCCTCATCCAGATGCGAGAACACGACCCCGGATGTGCCGATCGTGCAGGAAACCAAGCCGGACTCGACAATCCCATTTCCCACGGCGCTGGCGGCTTGGTCGCCCGCTCCCCCAACCACAGGAGTGCCTTCCGCCAAACCGGTCTTCTCGGCGGCCACTGCTGACACCTTGCCTGTGAGTTCCGGCGATTCGACCACCTCCGGCAAGATCGAACCGTCGATTCCAAGGTTGTCGATCAATGGCGTCGCCCAGCGACGGCCGACAACGTCGAACAATGCCGTGCCCGAGGCATCCGAGACCTCGCTGACGTACTCACCGGTCAAGCAGAACCGAATGTAGTCCTTGGGAAGAAGCATCTTCCTGGTCCGCTCGTAGCTGGCCGGGTCGTGATCCCGAACCCATAGCAGCTTGGGCGCGGTGAACCCCGTCAGCACGGGGTTGGCAGTCTGCTCCAACACCGTCGCCGCGCCGGCCTTGGCGTTGATCCAGTCAACCTGCTCCTGGCTTCTCTGATCGCACCAGATCAGCGCGGGCCGAATGACATCGTCCGAAGCGTCAAGCAAAGTGAGTCCATGCATCTGCCCGGACAGCCCGATGCCTGCGATCTCGTGGCCGCGCACGCCAGCCTTTGCCAACACCTCGCGAATCGCCTGGCATGCGGCCGACCACCAGTTCTCCGGACGCTGCTCGGCCCAAAGGGGGCGATGCATCAGAATGTCCTCGTGAGCCGCGGTCACTCCGCAGGCGACTGTTCCATCCGCTGTCACGAGCAGGGCCCGAGAGCCACCGGTGCCGATATCGATACCTAGCCAGTACTGCATGTTGTCTCTCCGTTGTGTCAAAGCGCCAAGGTGCCGCCAGGGTCTGTGGCGAGTTCCTCGATCGCGTGTCGCACGCGTTCTGTCAGCGCACTCGCGCTGATTCGGTTCGCTCCGCCAGTCGGAATCGGCTCTCCGATGCGGATCTCCGCGACGCCTGGTCGCAAGTGAAGCGATCCCGGAGGCAGGATCCTGCGGGTGCCGGCAATGGCGACCGGCACGATTGGCACGCCCGCTTGATTGGCGATATGGGCTGCGCCGGTCTTGAACCGCCGAGTCGCATCGCCCCGGCGACGCCCGCCTTCCGGGAAAATTAAGATGGACCTGCCCTCGCGCACCTTGTCGGCGGCGTAGGCGATGTTCCGGGCCGCGATCCGTGGATTCGTGCGGTTGACTGGAAGATGTCCTGCGCGCCCCAAGTGCCAGCCAATGAACGGGATCTTCCAGAGGCCGGAACGGGCCAGGATCCGGAATGGCTGCGGCATGAGCCCAAACATTAGCGGCGTGTCGATCAAGCTGAAGTGGTTGGACGCGAAGACGTAAGGCTGCCCGGACTCCAGGCGCTCGCTCCCGGAAAGGCGCATTTCGACGAGAAAGACCGCCATCAGCATGCGCCCCCACCTGCGGGCGATTCTGTGCTGCATTTCGCCTCGGCTGTCGATTAGGGACGACAGGAGCGAGAGCAAGCCCATCACGCTAGTGATCAGCACGAGGAGCGGCACCATCCAGCAAACCGAGCGGATAGAGCTCAGAATCTCGCGGAACCAGCGCAAGATCGATTTTAGCCGAGCAGGTCGCGGGCTTCTCCGACGAGGAACAGCGATCCGGTCACGACGATCCAGTCGCCGCTGCCCGAGCCGGCGTTCGCCATTCGGAGCGCAGCCTCGATGCCAGGTGCGGTTTCGATCCGCGAATGGTGATGGCCGGTAGCTTGCAATAGAATTCCGGGGGTTGCGGAGCGCTGCACTCTCGAGCGCGTCAGGACGACCCGGTCAGCGGCCGGAAACATCCAGCTGGCGATTTCGTCAACCGCCTTGTCCCGGGACGACCCGTAAATCAGGGTCACCTTGCGCCCATGTGCCTCGTGATCCAGAAACCTTGCCAGCGCTCGGGCGCCGTTCGGGTTGTGAGCGACGTCCAGCAGGACCCGGGGATCTCGTTTTGCAAATTCGAGCCGTCCCGGCCAGGTCGTCCGGCGCATGCCTGTCTCGATTGATTTCGAGGGAATGCCGAGAGCGGTCAAGGCCGCGGTCGCCGTCAGCGCGTTCTCCATTTGGTGCTGGCCAGCGAGTGCCAAATCGATTTGAATCGATTCCGCTCCCTTGACCGCAGCGAACCTCCAGCAGCCGCGTTCGCTCTTGGGATCACGGACCTGCCAATCGCTGCCAACATCAATGGTTTCGACGCCTGCGTTGGCACAGCACCGCAGGAGTACTCCACGCGCCTCCAGTGCCTGCGGTCCGATCACGGCGCGACATCCAGGCTTGACAATCGCCCCCTTCTCCGCGGCAATCCGATCCAAGCCGCGGCCAAGGTACTGCTCGTGGTCACAGCCGATGCGCGTCAGGACCGCCAGTTCAGGGAAAACGACATTGCTGGCGTCGAGGCGACCGCCGAGGCCTGTCTCCACAATCCGGTATTCAACCCTCGCCTGCGCAAAAAGCACCAGGCCGACCGCCGAAACCGATTCGAAGAATGTCGGATGGACGCCTCGGCCGTAGCGGGCCACAATTCGCTCGCTGGCCCGTCGGACCGGCTCGATGGCAGCCGCCAGTGCGTCGTTCGAGACCGGCTCCCCATTCAGCAAGAACCGCTCGTTGATGCGCGAAAGGTGGGGGGAAGTATACAGGCCGGTCGTGCGACCGGCCGCCCGCAGACCGCTCTCGATCATCGCCGCGGTCGATCCCTTGCCGTTCGTGCCGGCAATGTGGATAATGCCGGCTGCCCGCTCGGGGTGGCCTACTTCGGCCATGAGTCTTTGCATTCGGTGCAGGCCGAAACTCTCCTTGCGGATCGATCCCAGCAAGGAGAACAGATAGTCGATGGAAGGGTTAGCGGGTTCCATCCGCATCTAGCGGGCAGCGCCGTCGAAGAACTCCAAGGCGTTCCCGAGATACTCTTTCAATTCCGTGCGTGGGACGACCGCGTCCAGCATGCCGTGCTTGAGGAGGAATTCGGCGCGTTGGAAACCCTTAGGCAGCTTCTGCCGAATGGTCTGCTCGATAACGCGGGGCCCGGCGAATCCGATCAAGGCCCCTGGCTCGGCAATGTTGAGGTCGCCCAGCATCGCGAAGCTGGCTGTCACGCCACCTGTCGTCGGATCGGTCAGCACGCTGATATAAGGCACTCTGGCCTGATCGAGCTTCTTGAGAGCGGCCGAAACCTTGGCCATCTGAACCAGGCTCACCATGCCCTCCATCATACGGGCGCCGCCCGAGGCGGAGACGATCACAAGAGGCACGCGGGAACCAGCGGAAAGCTCAGCCGCGCGCGTGAGCTTCTCGCCAACAACAGCGCCCATGCTGCCGCCGATGAAGCGATACTCCATGGCGCAGATGACGATGTCGCGCCCGTTCAGGCGGCCGCGCCCGCAAATGACCGCGTCGTCCAGGCCTGTCTTCTCCTTCGCGTCCTCAAGACGCTCGGAGTATTCCTTGCGGTCGGCAAACCTAAGGGCGTTCGTGGAGCAGAGATTGCCGCAGACATCCTCCCAGCAGCCTTCATCAAAGAGCATCTCTAGCCGTTGATAGGCTGTGATCTTGAAGTGGAAGCCGCACTTCCCGCAGACCATGCCTTCCAATTCGAGATCCTTCTTCCAAATCGGGGTCGCACAGGCATCACACTTGATCCAGAGACCTTCGGTGTGAACTCGCTTGGGTTCGTTCTCTCGGCGGAACCAAGGCATAAATGACGGGCGCCGGCGAAACGCGGCGCCTAGGATGATCCGATCATAGCCTTATCCGTCGACCTTCCTCAAACTGGCGGGCCGACGGCATTCCTGCCCACGAGGGCACGGGCCGTGCTCGGCCCCAGACAGCGCGACGCCGCCCTTGGATCACCAGATGGCATGGAACGAGGCGCGCCGCAAGGGACTCGAAGCTACACTCGATCCCTTGATGCCGACGCTAACGACAAGCTTGGTCGAACAGACCGAGTTGGTCAATGGGAATTGCCGTAAGAGCATCGACATCGGTTTCGGACTGGCCTGGGATGCGGCCGGACAGGCAGTGCTTGCGGCGGATTCGACCCAATTTCTCACCCAGCCATTCGCGGTACCCGGGCGATACGTACGCACCATGCCTGTAGTGATTCTTGTAGCGCGCCGCCAAGTGCGGGAACTCCGCTCTGAGAAACGGCATCAGCCGCTCCCTCGCGGCCGGCTGCAGGAATAGGGCATGAGCGTCCCAATACACGGCGTCGGCTCGCTTCGACGCCCGAGCGACGGCATCCAGCATCTCGGTAGTGTCGGTGATCAGCGGCAGAACCGGGGCCGAGAAGACGCCCGCTTCGATTCCGCGCCAGCGGAGTTCTCGAACAGCATCGATGCGCTTGAGCGGGTGCGCCGCTCGAGGCTCAAGGGCCCGTGCCAAGGCTGCGTCCATCGTCGTGATCGTGACATTGACATGAAGGTCGTTGTTCGCCGCGATGCTGCCCAAGAGATCGATGTCGCGCAGGATCAAGTCTGACTTGGTGGTAATTCCAATCCTGTTGCCAGAAACCTCGGCGAACGCCTCGAGGATGCCCCGCGTGGTCTCGAATCGGCGTTCCGCTGGCTGATATGGGTCGGTGCCGGTACCAACCGCGATCGCGCCTTCGACGCCACGCGCGAGTTCGCGTCGCAAGATCTCCTTGGCCTGGCTCTTCGAGTAGATCAGCGAGTCGAAGAGCCGTGGATCCTCGATACCCAGATACTTGTGGGTATACGCGGCGTAGCAGTAATGACAGCCGATCTCGCAGCCGCGATAGGGATTGACCGTCCAGCGGAAAGGCATCCTGCGATTGGCGCAACGATTGAGGATGCTCCTTGAAGGAAGGCTGCGATATTCCACGCAACGCTTCTTCCCAAGGATCGTGCCACGGGCAGCCATCCCCTCGAGTCCGGATCGATGCTGGTGTGTCATGGCTATAGTTTCGTATTTTATTCGCTCCTGTGCAAGTGTTTCCGGGGAGTTTTTCCTCAATTCAAGAAGATCTACACGAATTCGAGATCTAGGAGCCGGGCAGGAAGGGTGGTTGCAGTAGCTCCGGATCACGGTGGCAAGATGCTCTCGCTGCGCTTCCAGCGGCGCGGTGCGGTGCGTCTTGCACCTCTCGTTCACCGCCTTGACGGCCGGTGCGAAACGGCTCTCGGCCGTGATCTTGTCCCAATCAGTTGGCTTGCTCCGACCGCTCATACATGGGGCAGGTCGAGGAAGTCCGACGTTGTGGGCGGATCATGGCGCCTCCCTCCAGCTGGGCGGAAGTCCACATTGCAGGTCTTGGTGGCACGGAGCGTCAAACCATAGCGCCCAAAACGCTTTCCCAGCCGTGCGCGTCACGCACGCTCCCGGATTGCTAGCATGGAACCCGCAGTTCCGAGCCGGATCGACGACCAACCGGCTAGTTCATAGCGCTCCTATGAACCCTGCCCGACTCAGGCTTTAGGTGATGTTGCCGCGCATGGAAGAAGTGAATCGGGCGGCGCTTGTAGTCCTGCTGGCTGCGGCAAGCGTCTCCGTTAGTGCCGGTCAGGTCGCGTGGGGCTCAGACATCCTCCGACAGGCGCCGGAATGGTATGCCTCGGTCGAGGCGCGAGCCGTAGCAGACAACGTCATCCAATACCAGTCGTCGCAAGGAGGTTGGCCCAAGAACACAGATCTGGCAACTCGGCCAACATCTGTTAGGGCGCAAGAGCCGGCCACGATCGACAACGACGCGACGACGAGGCCGATGCGCTTTCTCGCATTGATGGCACAGGCCGGCGGCGAGGCCAGATACCGCGAGGCGTTCATGCTGGGAATCGACTACCTGCTGTCAGCCCAGTACCCTAACGGCGGCTGGCCGCAGTACTTCCCACTCCGTGAGGGCTACTACTCCCGGATCACATACAACGACAACGCGATGGTCAACGTGCTGTCGCTTCTGCGCGATATCGGCGCGGGCAAGGCCCCCTACAGTTTCGTCGACGAGTCCCGCCAAGCCAAGGCTGCTGCCGCGGTAGCTCGAGGGACCGACTTGATCCTGCGCACACAGGTAAAGCAGGACGGCAAACTCACCGCCTGGTGCGCCCAGCACGACGAAAACACACTCGATCCCGCGTGGGCGCGCGCCTACGAGCCGCCCTCACTCTCCGGCAGCGAAACCGTTGGCATCGTTCGCTTCTTGCTCGCAATTGAGCGCCCTAGCCCAGACATCATTGCAGCCATCGAAGCCGCCGTGGCATGGCTCGACTCGGTCGGGGTCCGCGGGCTGCGCGTCGAGCAGTCCACCGGCGAGACCAGGGAGCGCGACCGCCGAGCCGTGCCCGACCCAACTGCGCCGGTGCTGTGGGCGAGGTTCTACGAATTGGGCACGAACCGCCCGATCTTCCTCGGACGCGACAGCGTCGTTCGCTACGACTTCAATGAAATCGAACGCGAACGTCGTCTTGGCTACGCCTATCTTGGAACCTGGCCGGCCAAGCTTCTCGTCGAGGACTACCCTCGATGGCAAGCAGGGCACAGGCAGCGCTAGGCGTATTCCTACAAGGAATTCGGTTGGAAGGCATCATAGGAGGGGGCCTAGGGCCGCCCGCGTACGGCGTTTCCTGGAAGCGCCAGCCGCGAACCTCTTAGGGTATCCAGTTGCGTCCCAAGTCGTAACGCCGGATCGGTCGCCGGTTCTCGCAGCACCGGAAGGGAACCGAACCCTAGAGGCGATTCGATGGCAACGATTCCAGCGCAAAGCCCACGAACAACGGTCTGCCGTACCTGGGCTCCGAGTCGATGCTTCCAGAGGGGTTCTCGCAGCACACTCTTGACACAACCCGAAATGATCAAATTGGCGTCAGCCGGTCCGGCGACACCGCTCCGATCATGCTTCAATCGATTGTCCTGGAAGGATTCGCTGCGCCACTGCGGGGTTTCGCATTTATTGACGTAACGATGTCTGAGGCTACCGTTGTGAGGGTCCCGAGCGATCCAAGCGAGGCACGTCCCCGGGAGGATTGCGCCAGCCGATACACCCGATTCAGCGGCTAGCCGCGCTGCTCACGGAGAATGCCAAGCATCCTGCGGAGCGGTTCCGCCGCTCCCCATAGAAGCTGGTCGCCTACTGTGAACGCACCTAGGTACTCGGGTCCCATGCTCAACTTGCGCATGCGCCCCACGGCAATGTCCAACGTACCCGCCACCGCCGCCGGAGTCAGTTCTCGCAGGGTCGCTTGTTCAGAGTTCTCGACCAGCCGAACCCAACAGTTTCCGCTCCGAACGATTGTCCTCAATTCATCAAGAGGAACGTTCCGGGCAAGCTTGATGCAGAGCGCTTGGCTGTGGCAGCGCATCGCGTCCACTCGGGCGCAAGTCCCATCGATAACCACAGGCGACTCGGACCCCAGCATCTTGGTTGCCTCGACGCTCGCCTTCCACTCCTCCCGCGTCTGCCCGCTGTCCATCACCCCGTCGATCCAAGGCAGGACGTTGCAGGCTAAGGGAGCGCCGAGCTCGGCCACGGGCAGGCTGTCCGATCCCTGGGCCCGCGTCACCTCCCGTTCGACTTGCACGCTTGAGAGCACGTCCAGATCAGCGCTGGGAAGGCTCATGTGCCCCATCTGCCGAGCGAGTTCCGTCAGTTTGCGCGCACCTGCACCGGAGACAGCCTGGTAGGTCGTGGTGTTCACCCATTCGACCAGGCCTTCGCGAAAAAGCCCCACGATCGCCATGAGCAGGAGGCTGACTGTGCAGTTGGCCCCCACAAAGGTCCGGCAGCCTTCCGCGAGATTCCGGCGGATCCTGTCGCCGTTCACCGGATCCAGTACGAGAGTGGCCTCACCGTCCAGGCGCAGCGCGGACGCAGCGTCGATCCAGTAGCCACTCCATCCAGAGGACCTCAGCTGGGGGTACACCAGCGAGGTGTACGCTCCGCCCTGACACGTCAGCACGGCATCGCAGCGTCCGAGCTGGTCGATGTCTCCAGCGTCCTGGAGCAGTGGCTCGGCAGCTCCGTCAGGCGCGGCCCCCCCTGGGTTCGAGGTACTGAAGAAATGGAGTTCCAAACTACCCAGATCGCCTTGGGCGCGCATCCTCTCGAGCAGGACGGATCCAACCATCCCGCGCCAACCGACAAAAGCGATCCGTAACACGCGATTACTCCATTGGCGGCCCGACAAGGGCCAACAACCCGCCACGGCGAGTCAGCTACTCGAGTGTGGATTCCTGCGCTTCCCAATCTCGCCAAGCGCTGATTTTCAGCCGGCTGCAGACCCAGCAGAGACCGTCCGAGCGTTTCGTGGCTCCAGCCGTATTGCAGATCCGGCAGGGGAATCGCTCGACCGGCCTGGGCCGAAAGTCCCGCCCCCGAGCGGCATCAATCACTTTCGGATCGATAATCGGAAGCTCCAAGTTCTGAGTCTTGGTCGTCTTACGCATCGCTCCGGCCGGTCCGCCAGTATCCTTACTATAGGGGGTTTCCGGGGCCCGCGTCCATCGCCGGCACGGGACAGCCGGGAGCTTGCAGCACCGCTGGCTCTCGACTGCGGCAGCCGTGGCTTCGGTATCGATTCCTGTTGCCCAAGACAGCGTCCTACGCGGGAGCTAGAATGAATTTCGACGCCATACAATGGGGCAGTGTACCGGTCTCTGCTTGCAGCATTGCTAGTGACATTCGCAGCTGGAGGAAGCGCCCAAGTGCGTGAATTCACGATTCGCCTGGAAGACTCAACGCTTGTCGATCTGAAGGCGAGGCTGGAGCGAACGCGGCTGCCTGGCCAAATCCCGGGGAGCGATTGGGAGTACGGATCCAACCGGGCATACATGGAGGAGCTTCTCGGGTACTGGCGTGCCGAGTACGACTGGCGCCAGCACGAAGCCAAGTTGAACGAACTTCCAAACTTCAAGACCGAGATCGAGGGCATTGACCTGCACTTTGTCCACGTCAGGTCGAAACACGAGGACGCAATGCCGCTGGTGATCACCCACGGCTGGCCGGGCTCGGTCTACGAGTTCATGGACGTGATCGGCCCGCTGACCGATCCAGAGGCACACGGCGGTCACGCGGAGGATGCCTTCCACGTCGTGCTGCCATCGATGCCCGGATACGGGTTCTCCAGCCCTGCCCTCGAAAGAGGCATGAGCGTAGACCGAGTTGCCGCGGTTGTGGCTCAACTAATGGAACGTCTCGGGTACGAGCGATACTCCGCCCAAGGCGGGGACTGGGGCTCCTCTGTCTCCGCATGGCTGGCCAGGGACCATCCTGAGCGGCTCATCGGGATCCATCTCAACATGATCGGTGGAGGCCCGCCCCGGGGGATGGAGGATCCCGAGGAAGGCATTCCCGAATGGGAACTCAGGCGCTACAAGGAGCGGGCAGCTTGGTGGCAGGGGGAGAACGCGTACGGCAACATCCAAGGAACCAAGCCGTTGACTCTGGCGTACGGCTTGAACGACTCGCCAGCCGGCCTCGCGGCCTGGGTCGTTGAGAAGTTCCGCGCTTGGAGCGACTGCGGGGGCAACATCGAGAGTTGCTTCTCAAAAGATCAGCTGCTGACGAACATCATGCTGTACTGGGCAACCGAGACCATGCCGTCGGCGGTTCGCCTGTATTACGAGTCCCGTCGCAAGGGGCGCCGGGCCGGTCGCGTCGAAGTGCCTACAGCTGTTGCGGTCTTCCCCGGAGAGATCTTTTTCTCACCGCGCAAGTGGGTCGAGACCCGCTACAACGTCGTTCAATGGACTGAGATGCCGCGGGGAGGGCATTTCGCGGCTATGGAGGAGCCGTCTCTATACGTAGCGGACGTCGCGAAGTTCTTCAGAAGCCTGCGATAACCAATCCGGCAGGCAGCCAGTCCCCGCCAAGCGCCGCTCGCACGGTGTTCACTCGCCGTCCACGAAGTCTGCGAGCCTCGCCTGTATCTCGTCTTCCGGGAGCCAGCGGCCACGCACCATCACCCCCGCCCTGCGGGCCATGTTCGCCACGTCGTCGAGTGGACTGGCCTCCAGCAGGATGAGGTCTGCTCGCATGCCAATCGCCACTTGACCGAACTCCTCGCTTCCAAAGTGGTCAGCCGCGTTGCGAGTTGCGGATGCAAGGATCTCAAAGGGAGTCATGCCAGCCGATGCCATGATTGCCATCTCGCGATGGATCGAGAAACCAGGGACATTGAAAACCTGGGGAGCATCGGTGCCGAAAACGATTCGCACTCCGGCGTCTCGCAGTGCCCGAAGCACGCTCTTCCGTATCTCGATGACACGCCTGCCTGACTCGGGATTCAAGCGCCCGCGCCGGCTCGCCTGCGATTCGATCCATCCATTCACGGTCTCGCGTGGAAGATACTTCAGCTCCTCAAGCTCGGTGTATTCCTCGACCGGTACGTCGGCGTTGAATGTCTCCCACAATGCCATCGTGGGCACGACCGAGGCCCCCGCCAATTTCGTGGCCGCGGCCAAGGCGGGGATCTTTCGCTCGTCGGCGTGAAGACCCAACTCGCGGGAACGGGTCGACGGGTCAGCTTGCTCTATCGGCGAATCGTCGGCTTCGAGGGCCTCCAAGTAGTTGTCCAAGTGGTCGATGCTGCCCTGACCTGACGCCAAGGCATTCAGCAGGCCCACTGCGTTGGGGACATGCCCGCCGAACGGAATGCCCACCTGGCTTGCCTCGTCGGCAATTGCGTCATAGACATCAGCGCTGAGGCCCTCGAGGATTTTGAGCAGGTCGAAGCCGGCGTTCTTCTGCTCTCGAACCCGGGTGCGCGCCACCTCAATCGTCAGATCCGGCGTACCACGGAAGGCGGGGCCGGCCGCGTAAATGGTCGGACCCAATCGGTTGCCAGCCTCGATCTCCTGGCGCAGCTCAAGATGGAACGGACTGCCGAGCATGCCGCGCACCGTCGTAACACCGTTCGAGAGGAAGAGGTACAAAACGCGGTCCACCTCCTCAGGGGCTGTGTCTGGGCCCGGCAGGTGCCCGTGCATCTCGGCGAAGCCAGGCAGCAGGAACTTGCCTTGCCCGTCGATGACCAGGGAGCCCCGCGGAGCGCCGACTTCGCTGGAAGGGCCGATTCGGGCAATCCGCCCCTCCGAGACGATGACGGTCTGCGAATCCAGGACCCTCTCGTTGTCCATGGGTAGGACACTGACGTTTTCGAAGGCAACCGTACCCTCGGGAGCAACCTGGCAACCAAGCGCCAGAATGGCCGCCATGTATCCGATAACGTGTCTCATGCAGTACCTTGGCCTTGCTCGCGCGGGAAGCGCGGGAGCATTGCGATTGTAGCGCCGAAGGCCCCCAAGGCGAAGAGCTTGGTATCGGGCAGCCTCTGCGGCCCGACTGTCGGATCGGGGAATCAGGGATTCCGGACCCTACGTCGGAAGCTTGCTGACGCAAGGTCCGCTGCCTTCGAAGCGCTGCGCCTCTCGCCTTCCGGTTGATATCGGTCGGAGGCCGGGATGGAGCGTCAATACATCATCGAAGCCTGCTCCCCAATTGCGCTGGCCTCAGGCCAGCGAGGGAGCGGGGCGCGGGGCTGCGAAACCGCTCGCAACCACGCAATGAGGATTCGCTAGCATGGTTTCTTGGCTCGGCGGCGGCCGCCACCATGTCCGAGGGTCGGAACCTCGGCTTCAACTGTAGGCGCTAGATCTACATGAAACTCCTGCTTGCAGTTGCGCTTGGGGGCGCCTTCGGCGCATTGGCCCGGTTTCTGTCCACCGCCTGGTTCACACGCTCGCTGGGCTCGGCATTCCCGTACGGAACGCTGTTTGTCAACGTAGCGGGATCCTTCGTTTTGGCCGTTATCGTCGAGTTCCTCGCCACCAAGTTCAGCGCCAGCACCGAGTTGCGGGCGTTCCTTGCGGTTGGCTTGCTGGGCTCTTTCACGACCTTCTCCAGCTTCTCGCTAGACGTTGCCGTGCTCTACGAGCGCGGTAATCTGCTGGCCGCGGGAGGCTACCTCGGGGCCAGCGTCACGCTTTCGATTCTTGCGCTGTTCTCAGGCCTGTGGATCGCAAGGGTTCTCTTGGTTTGAGCGTCGAGCCCGTTGCTCCCGCCCTCCCGCCTGCGGTTCCGGGCGCCGAGGGGAAGGAATTTGCCATACGAGCAGCCGGACACAGCCCGGAGGCGTAAGGCGCGCAAGGCCGTGCCGGGAGACTCCCTGTCTCCGCAACGAGTGCCCCGAAACCGAAGAACCTCCGCCACGCTTTCCGAGACTCGCGGATCTCAATCTTCCGGTTCTTGGAAATTGTCGACCATATAGCTGTAGTAGGGTCCTCGCAGGAAGCCGAGGAAAATTTCGTTGACGAGCTTGAGCCCCTTGCTCACGGCGTAGTCCCAGTCGCCATCGAGGCTCTCGAGCGCGACGGACACATCGCCTTTGCGGTTCCTGCTGCGAACCTTGATCCGCTCCGGATCGATTCGGCGGTAAGTCGGAAGATCGGCGGATGTGCGCCCCCTCAGGAACTTCCGCAGATCCTTGTAGAGCGTCGAACCCAGCTCTAGATTCGGTAGCAGGCCGCGAAACTCCAGTGTCTTGCGTCGCGGGTCAAATACGAGTCGTGTCGGCTGCCCGCGCAGCCATACAAAGGAGCAGTCCAGCCTTCCGCGAATGCGGATGGATTCGAAAGACTGGAAGACCCCCCTGTCAGCACGGCTTCGAAGGAGGGCATCGACGGCGTCCGCGGGAGCGCACGAATCCCTCATCAGTGGTAGTACGCCATGCATCCAGGCTCGACTTTCTGCAGGAGTCCGGGCGAGTAGTCGCGCGCGCTCCAAAACTCCTTGATAGCCTGGCAATTGATGACGGTCGAGACACCCTCGGCTGCCGCAATCTCGTAGCTGCGCTGAAGCGCGGGCGCGAAATCCTCCGCCTTGGTCACGTACTCGCCCCGCGCTCCGAGTGCCTCGCCGATCTTCTCGTAGCGCAGGTTCTCCTGAAAGAGGTACATGTGCTGGGCGCGCGCCGCGCCGCTACGACCCCCGCTCTCACCGCTGCGCCACACACCCCAAGCATTGTTGTTGTAGACCACGATCACCGCAGGAATGCGGTACTTACTGAGCGTCTCGACTTCCATGCCGGAATAAGCGAAGCCCGCGTCGCCAGTGACGGCAAGAACTGGCGCACCCTTGTAAGGCGCCTGCGGGCCGATTCCCTGCTGAACTGCCGCGCCCACGCCAACCGTGTATCCGATGTCCGGCCCGATGGCACCGTATTGGTAGGCGCCATTGCAAATCTGGCCGGGTCGGAAGGCACGCATCCTGCGGCGGGTGTAGCGCGCGATGCCATAGCCGCCCGAGACGACCGTAGTCTGCTCCCTAGGCACCTTGCCGTTGTAGAGCAAGTCGCCGATTCCCTTCGCGATCACTGCCGGATGGACGCAAGACGCTTGCTCGCTGTACTTGAGCCCCAAGCGATAGTGCTCGTCGTTTTCGGCCTCAAAGGCCGCTCGCGCAGCCGCGAGCTCGTCCCGCCATGCCGGGCGCTTCTTCGGGGGCAAGGCTTCCGCCAGCGCCTCCAAGGCCGCTCGCTCGCAGCTCACGATACCCAGTTCGATCGGAAGATTGCGTCCAATGTCAGCAGCGTCCGGATCAATTCGAATATAAGGTACGTCAGGGTCAAAGGAGTATTCGCCGATAGACGGCATACAGTACTGGCCCACCAGCACGACAAGATCGGCGCTCAGAAGCGCCCCCGGCGCGGTGTTGGCCGAAAGGGGATGATCGTCCGCAAAGTGCCCGCGGCTGGGACCCGACTCCACGACAGCGATGTCAGCCTTCTCTGCGGCAGTCTTCAGCGCGTTCCAGGCCTTGCTGTAGAACACTCCCGTGCTGGCAACTATGATCGGCCGCTCCGCCCTCGCGATGAGGGCAACAGCCCTGGCAATCTCCTTGGCCGAAGGATGCGGCCTCGAGTCAGTGCGGTATTTCGACTTGTCATGGAAGTACCGCAAGTCCTCCGCGCTCTCGAACCGCCTGCGCGCGACTTCGCCGGGGAAATCAAGATGCACCGGGCGGGGGACTCCGCTCTTGAGCTGCCGGAAAGCATAGCCTGCGTACTCATGAACCCGCTCCGGGTTGATGAGCCGCTTTCCATACTTCTTCATGCCGATCGTCGTGGGCTGCTGGTAGACGCGTTGGATCCCTTGCTCGGTGTCCTCCAGCGCGAGCGTCATGTTGCTCGCGAGCACCAACAGCGGCGAACGCGCCGCGTTGGCCGCACCGATGTTCATGATCATGTTCGTGAAACCCGGGCCCTCTGTCCCAGACGCCGCAACAATCTCGCCAGTGACACGAGCGAAGCCATCGGCTGCCGAACACATCATCCCTTCGGTGCGGCCGCCGTAACACGGTATGCCCTCCGAAGCGATCGCATTGATCACGGAGTAGTTCCCGGGGGCGCAAAACAGCGCGGCAAGTCCCTCCCCTTTACATGCCCTGGCGAAGACCTGGGCGCCCGTCATGGGGAAGTCAGCGGGATTGGGTGCCTCTGCCAGGCTGGCCGGCACTTCGTCCGGGACCCTGATGTTCGAGTCGTGGAGTTCCGTGGTGGACGCCTTCGCACCGGCAGCCACGGCGGCGGCGACCGCGCCCCGGGTCACGAACTTGCGCCGCGAGACCGCGCTCGCGTTGTCGTCTCGATCACTTGCCATCGTCAGTCTCCCTTAGATATCTTCGGCCGCGAGGCTAAGGCGTATCAGCCCGCAACCGCTCGGGGCCGATACTGCGCACAAACAGCACCAACTTCCAGATCGCCGTCTCGTCCAGCTGCTTGCCGAATGCCGGCATTTCATGTCCCGCACCATCCCGGATTGAGACAAAAATTTCGCCGTCCGAAATCCCATAGCGCCACTCGGCGGGATCACGCAAGCTAGGTGCCTCGAAGTCGGGATTCGCTTGGGCCCGCCCGTCTGCGCCGTGGCAGTACTGGCACAGCCGCAGGTAGGTCTTCCGCGCATCCCGGACGGCATCCGCGGTGTGCGGAACGGGGTTCTTTAGCTCGCGCGCCTTCCCGGCCCGGTCTGGCCCGTCCGCCGCGAGCGCCCAGCAGGCCCCAAGGGACGCAACCACGACCATTCGCGAGCCCCTCCGCGCGGCTTGGAGGATCCGGGACGCAACGGTTCCGGTTGCTAGCGAACTGGGGCACATGCGCCGTCTGCCTGACCTAAGACCGGGCTCGGCGACGATTCCGTCTCGCGAGGCCGGCACAGACAGGATAGACCAGCAACGCCAGGGCTGCCAAACCACCGAATGCCCCAAACAAACAAAAAGAAGCCGAACACGGTCTCGCGTTCGGCTTCGGCTATTGACCTAAAAGGTGCCGGAGGGGCTTTCAGGGGTCTTTGGTTGAGGATTGTTTTCTTACGTTGGTGGGGTGTTTATTCCCCCCCGGCACTCATATACAATACTAGACACCATAGTCTTTGGCAAGCAAAATCTACAAATTTCTGTATATTTTTTCTTGCAAGCGTCTAAGAGTCACGTTAACTCATTGTGTTTCAATCACTTGCGATCGGAAAAATGGAGTCATTAACAACACCGTCTGAATTCGTAATATGGAATTCAGCCCATTGCAAGGGCCACTGGACGAATCGGAGAGCCCGTCCCGCCTTGGATCCGCAACGGAGCGGCTGCAAAGATGAACTCGCTCGCGCAAGACGCTGCGAGCGCTTCGAGATTCAGTGCCTCGATGATATGGATCCCGCTCTCCACGAGCAGATGCACATGCACTGGCATGGACGGCGCTGGCATGAATTCAAAGGCGATCGTGTCCGAGCCGCCCGCGAGCACGTTCCTGGAACTCAGCCAGCCGACCGCCTCGCGGTTGATCCCGGGACAGTGCAGGTCATTGATGAACCGCCGCGGCTGCTGCCAGTAGAGTGCCCAGCCGGTGCGTACGAGGACGACATCACCTGCCCTCGCCTCGACGCCGGCCCGCTCGGGGCGCGCTGCAAGCACTCCGCGTCCACCACGAAGTCCGCGGGCAGCACGTCAAATCCCTCGCTGGCCGCAACGTCAAGCAGAACTCCGCGTCGGAAGATGGGATCGATCGTGTCGGCATGATGCTCGCCGACGCCCGAAGCGTACGACTGGCAGCCGCCGGCATCGGCGCCGCCGAAGAGCTTGCCTCGGAACGAAATATGCGTGCCAACGTGACCGCCGAGAGCGATCGACTCAGCGGCAGCGCTCGATCCCCGGAACGAGTGATCGCCGTGGGCCTTGGTCAAGCCGTAGAGGAACGGCGGGTGACTGGGATGATGCGGCATGCCGACGAAATAGGGCTGTGCCAAGTCAATTGTCCGGGCCTCTTCGACATGGCGCAGGAAGTCTTCGATGCCCATTGCAGGGCATTCTAACCGGTTCCGGGTCATCGGGGGTCGAGCGCCGGGTCCTCGGGAGGTTGTGATATTCTCGAAACAGTTCGACGGCGTGTAGGCGGCTCGGCTTCGAAACGTAAGTGCCGACCACCGCATCATCCATGAATTGCAGTTTCAGCGGCCTCCCGGTCCCAACGGATAAGCTGTTCGTCCTCTACTACCCGCCAGCGGCGGCCCACGAAACGTGGGACCGTTCGTTCTTCGCTGCGGCGCGCGCGCGCGAGGCGCTGGCGGCGATCGTAGACGAACTCGAGCACTTCTTCCGCCGGTACGTGATCACCGGAAAGCTAGCCGCCGGCATTGCGGCTTGCTTGCTCGGCATTGCCCTCGGCGCGTACTGGGGAATCTCCGCATGGTCGGATTGGGACGCAATGGGCTCCGCGAGCCGCTACGGCCTGCCACTGCTTGCGCTTGCCAGCCTGCTTTTCGGACGCTCACGAGTGCGGGCATTCCTGCATCGCTGGAAAGTGTGGCGGGACGAATGCCGGGAGACGGTCGACAACGAACTCGCCGCGATGCGGCGCGTGATGGAAGGCATACCGACGGATCCGGACGCCGAGGAGGCCGCGGCCATCATGCGCCGCGAGTGCCCGGACATGGTATCGGCAATTGCGTTTTACGGAACGAACTTCAACGCCTTCACCTACATGGACTTCATCTTGAGCCCGAAGCTGAAGCACCCTTCAGAGCGCAAGGACCTGCCCGCGCAACACAGCCCGTACCGTGATGCCTACTACGTGGGAGACGTCGTCTACGACAACTGGCGCATGTTCAACAAGGACCACAGGACCCTTGCCGATCCGCGCTTCGTAGGCAGCCGCGGCCGCCGGGGCGTGATCTAGCGGATCGCTTCGCGCAGCGATACCAATGGGTGCTCGCGATCACGAAGCGGAAAGTCAAGCACGCTGCGCTTCAGCTGCGAGCCGTACACACCCTGGGTCATCTCGACCGTCCAACGCCCGGCCCGCTCGCTGCATGCCGGCTCCCTGCCCGTCTCGATCGAATCGAGCAAGTCCTCCACCATCAGTGCATTCGCAGTCAGGTGGCGATGATCGCCGAAGCTGCGGTGCTCAGGTTCGATTCGCTCCCAAGCAACATCCCCGGACGGCACCCATGCAGGGGTCCGCAGGACAAAGGCCCTCGCCTCCCGACTGTAGATCTCGTTGGGCAGAAAGATCCTGCCTTTGGCACCGTAGATATCGGTGCCGAAGCGCCAGGGATGGGTAGCGCTGGACTGCTTCGAACCGAAGAAACCATGGCGCCCCTCGCCGAACGAGAACATTGCAGCCATTTGGCGACCGGCGATCGGGCCTATCGGCTCGCTGGGAGTACCTAGGTGGCCGGGGCCAAGCTCCTCACCCTCGGACGTGATGTGGGCGAAGACCCACTCCGGATCGCCAAGCACCGCACGCATCATGTCGAAGATATGCGAGCCCAGGACTACCAGGTCCTCACCTCCGGCACGCCGGTCCTCCTTGCCTCGCCCGCGGACTTCATGGATTTCGCCGATCTCGCCGGCGTCGATCATCTGCAGCGCCTTGAGCGTGAACGGTGACGTCCGCATTTGGTGGGCCACTTGCACTTTGACGCCCGCTCTGCGGATCGCATCGACCATCAGATCAGCCTCCGGCAGGGTCATCGCAAATGGCTTCTCGACGTACATGTGGCAGCCCGCTTTCGCCGCGGCCGCTACCATGTCCAGCCGTTGGTCCGGGTGGCGGGGACAGATACTGACGATGTCAGGCTTCTCCGTCGCGAGCAGTTCGTGGTAGTCGGCGTAAGCCCGCGCCGCCCGCGTGCGTTCCTTGGCCTCGGCTCGACCCTCCTCGTCAGGATCGGCGACAGCCACGACCTCCGCCTGAGGGAAGGCAGCCCAGACATCGCCGATTCCATGGCCGAAATTGCCGCGCCCGGTATGGCCTATCACTCCCACCCGGTACCGCGGCGCGGCGCGAGAAGGGAGTGCCACGGCTGCGGAGGCCAGCAGAAAGCGCCTGCGTCGCATCTCTGACTTATGCTCGCCGCCGGCCTGCGAGGCTCATCGGATCACTCGGAGGGATGGACCACGTCCTGGCCCCCGGCCTTCCAGCCCTCGATCCCACCGAACTGGATCTCGGCGTCGTAGCCGTTGTCTCGAAGTATGGCCGCCGCACGGGAGGCCCTTCCGCCGCGCCGTCAATACGCAACGATCGGCTTGTCCCTGGGCACCTCCGCCAAGCGTGCTTCCAACGCATCGATCGGAATATGCGTGTAGCCCTCAATCGCGCCGTCTTGAACGAGCTCTTCAGGCGTGCGCACGTCCAAGAGGAAGATGTCCTCGCCCGCGGCCAAGCGAGCGGCGACGCCCTCCACATCGAGCTCTGTCGGCTCCGCCGGCGCGATGACTGCGGCCTCTGGCTCGGCAACGCTGCCTTCTTCGGGCGCGTCCGAGCAACCGAGCGATCCGCAGGCGACAGCCAGGGAAATGCCCATCCAAGGAATTGGTCTCATACATTGCCTCCTGCTAGGCGTTCCAACCGAGGGTCGACGCTTCCGGAATTCTCCGGATCAGGTCCGAGAGTTCAATCTGGTTTTCTGCTCCGATCGTGAAGCAATCGATGCAGTCGAGCGCCATGGCGTGCTGCAGGGCCTCGCTGACCCGGTCCCGCATGACACCCTCTCCCAGGATCTTCATGCCGATCACGCCCTTGCCCGCAGCCTTGATCTTGCAGAGTTCTTCCACGACGGTCGCAGGATCGGCATCCATGCGAGCGCCGATCGGGTTGATCCTCGCCAGATCAACATCAATGAACTCCTGGCGATGCACTTGCCTCAGGGCCGGGAGAGAGTGGCAAGAAATCCCGCGTGACCTGACGATCCCCTTCTGCTTGTACTCGTCAACCACTTCCATCGCGCCCTGCCGCTGGACAGGCCAGTCTTCTTCACGCACGGCGTGTAGCAACAGCAAGTCGATGTAGTCCGTGCCCAGCTCCCGGCGGAAGCGATCAATATCCTCGCGCATCCCCTTGGCTGTCTTGGATACCGACTTGGTCATGATGACAACCCGTTCCCGGGGAATGTGCTGCAGCGCGCTCTTCAGATGGGGGTGGCTGCCGTACATGTCCGCCGTGTCCCAGAAGGTCAAGCCATTGTCGAAGCCGTACCGATAGAGATCCGTAAGCCCGCCAACACCGAGCTTGCGCGTCTGGTTGGAGGCGCCTCGGAAGCCCTTGGTCCCTGTCCCCATGGCAAGCCTCGATACCGGCAACTTGTCCGGACCCAGCGTCACGGCATCGTAGGCGAACCGGCGAGCGGGATTCTCGGTATATCCGTCCGAAGCTCCGAACAGCTGCTGCTGGACGGCTGCAATCGATGTCCCTGCGAGCAGGGTGTGGCGGATGAAATCGCGTCGCTTCATAGTGCGAAATCCGTAGTCAGCCTACCACAGTGGTGCGCTCAGTGAGGCCTTGCCGAGCCCCTTGTTCCACCTATGCGCTAGGGGCGGAGGTCGAACGCTGCAAGTAAGGCGCGATCTCGGGCGCGTGCCGCGCGGGGGAATCCCATTGGGTTGTATTCGTCCCGGAACACCACCTCGAACTCGGCACATTCCCGCCGCAAAGCCTCTTCGGTCGGAAACTCGAGCAACTCGGTCCGGATCCATCGCTCGACCAGGGAAGTGTCCAGACCGAAGCCGGAGAGGTACTCGTCGCGCCGTCTCGCCATCAGCCAGACCGCAGGCAGCAGGTATCCGCGGAACGGCCGGCGGCCCAAGGCAAACTCCCCGAGCATGCGGTCGCTCATACGCTGTAGCCGCAGCTGATTGAGTTCAGCAGGAGTGCACATGTCGAATTCCTGACGGCCGCAGTAGCGGGCGTCGTGCCAGACATGGCAAGCGCGACAGGCATCCGGCCGCGACCCATAGACCTGGCACTCGCCGCCAGCCAAGTACACGCACGGCCCGAGGTCCAGCAGACTGTTCAGGTCCGCATCAGGAGACAGGCGTCCCGCTGCCGACTCGACCGCTTCCGCAAGCTCAGGAGCGTCCTGGACTAGCGCGAGCGCCTCCGGGGATGAAATGATCACCGTCATGCGCTCGCAGCACGCAGAGCACCCAGGCGCGCAAGTCGGGCGCCCGATCGTGGCCTCCCACGATCGCAGGAGCTGGCCAATCGCAACGTCGATCGCGCTCAACGGGCAGGCGAGACCTTGAGATTGCGGTAGTGCGCGACAGTCGAGCCCTCAAGCCAGAGTGCCACCTTCCCGGTCGCCCCGGCTCCGGACTTCACGTCGTTCACGATCAGTGTCGGCTGGTCAGCCCCGTTGACATAGAGCCGCGCTTTCTCGCCATCCACGACAATCTTGACCGGAATCCATTCACCCGGCACGATGTCGGCGTAAGTCTCGTACTTGCTGGGAGTCTCGCTGCGAAAGCGGTACCAGGTCCAATCCGGGTGCGAGATGTATTGCACCGTATGGTTGCGTCGCTCCTGGTCGTCGGCCCGGCCGTTGGTGGGCCTTAGATAGAAGCAATCGTAGTTCTTGTGGTCGTCCTGCAACCGCCAAGCGATTCCGACGAACCCGCGGGCGCCCTGCTGCGTCCCGGGAGCGGGCTGGCCGGAAACCTCGACTTCAATCGTGCCGTTGCCGAACTCAGAGGTGGTCCGGGGATTTGGACCACACGCTAAGGTGGACTTCGTCAAGGTTGAAAGGAGTCAACGATGGCGAAGAGACGGACGTTCACGGCGGCGTTCAAGGCGAGGGTGGCGAAGGAAGCGTTGCGCGGGGACCGAACCGTGCAGCAGATCGCAGCCAAGCACGAACTGCATCCGAACCAGGTGAGCCAATGGAAGCGCACGGCCAGCGAGAGACTGGCCGAATTGTTCGAGCGGGCTGCCGGGCCCGGTCAGGATGAGCGGGAGGCGGAGGTCCGCAAGCTGCACGAGAAGATCGGGCAGTTGGTGGTCGAACGGGATTTTTTGAAGCGCGCGTGGGAACGCTGAGCCGGACCACGCGCAAGAGCTTGGTGCAGAGAGACCACCCGCAGGCGAGTCTGCGCCTGCAATGCCGGTTGCTGGGGGTGTGTCGGTCCGGGCTGTACTACCAGCCGCGGGAGGCGGATCCGGACCAGCTGGCGCTGATGCGGCGGATGGACGAGTTGTACACGGCGCATCCGTTTTACGGGACGCGGCAGATGAGCCGGCATCTGCAACGGGAAGGCTATCCGGCCGGCCGGGACAAGGTGCGGCGGCTGATGCGCAAGATGGGCTTGGAGGCGGTCTACTGCAAGCCGCGCACGAGCCAGCCGGATCCGGAGCACCGTGTCTATCCGTACCTGCTGCGGAACCTGGCGATCGAGCGGCCGCACCAGGCGTGGTGCGCAGACATCACCTACATTCCGATGCAGCGGGGATTCCTGTACCTGGTGGCGGTGATGGACTGGTTCAGCCGGGCGGTGCTGAGTTGGGCACTGTCGAACACACTGGACACGGAGTTCTGCCTGCTGGCGGTCGAGGAGGCGCTGGAGGGGTTCGGTCCGCCGGAGATCTTCAACACCGACCAGGGCAGCCAGTTCACGTCGCGGGCGTTCACGGGCTGTCTGGAAGCGGCCGGCGTGCGGGTGTCGCTGGATGGACGGGGCCGCTGGATGGACAACGTGTTCATCGAGCGGCTGTGGCGGTCGCTGAAGTACGAGGCGGTGTACTTGCAGGAGATGCCGGACGGGTTCGCGGCGCGCGCGGTCATCGGGGACTGGCTGGCGTTCTACAACCGGACCCGGCCGCATTCGGCGCTGGCGGGGAGGACGCCGTGGGAAATGCTGCCAGCGGGCAGCAGGCCGCGATGAGAGTGCGTGTGCGGGGTGCTGGCTGGGCCGGACGCCAACCGGCGGGCCGGAGAGGTCGGGCCGGACGGGACCGCCTCGTTGTTCGGCACGCGGACGGCCCGCTGGTGCGCATGCCTCCGCTCGCGCTGGCGGAGAGAGTGCCGAGTGGACGCGAGATCGGCATGCAACCAAAGGAGTTATGCGTGTCCGGGCGGCTCGGTTGCGGGCTCCATGCAACTGCATTCCAGCAATTGCGCCGACCCGCGCATGCAGGCCCCCCGCTGTTTGCTGGAACACCCGGACAAGCGCCACGGGTGTACGGCCGGAGACGTGGTAACGTTACCTGTTGCAGTGGCATCGGCCGCGGAGCGAGGAGGCGGAAGGAGACGGCATGGCCTTGCCGAACGCAGAGAAGCAACGGCGCTAGCGGGAGGGAGACCGGCCGGTCCGCTACCGCCGCCCGCAGGACCGGCGTTCGAATGCCCGGCGCGGGAGGGAGACCGGCCGGTCCGCTACCGCCGCCCGCAGGACCGGCGTTCGAATCCGCAACGCTGGCGCGACGCGGTGGCGGCCTTGGTGCAGTTGCAGGAGCACTATGGGGAGTGGCTGGAGAGCCTGCCGGAGAGTCTGCACGGGACGCCGCTGGGGGCGAAGCTGCGGGTGCTTAGCGAGGTGGAGCTCGACGAGTTGCAAGCCGTCGAGCCGCCGCTGGGCTACGGGCGGGACTGAGCGATGAGGCTGCAGGCGGGCAGTGGGGGCTGGTTTGCCGCCGGCGAGGGGTGCGAGCGGGCGCTGCGGAGATTGAGCGATCCGGCGTTCAAGGTGTTGGCGTACGTGTGCCTGCGGGCCGAGCGGGCCAGCGGGTGGCTGGAGTTCGAGAGCAGCGGCTTGGCGCGGGAGTTGGGCAGGAGCCGTGCGAGCCTGGGACGCTGCCTGCGCGAGCTGGTCAGCCAGGGGATCTGCGAACTGGAGGCGGCCCCCTGTCCAGCGACAACTATTCTTGCCGGTGGCGACAACTAGAATTGCCGGTTGTGCTCCGTAAGTTGGAGGGCGGCAGAGGGAGCCCGAAGGGCGACCAATGCAGCCCTCGGATAGTAGCAGAGGGAGGGGGTAGCAGGGGGAAGCGCAGCCTCCCCCTCTCTGGGAGAGCAAGGCAGTCGGCAGTGCGAGAGGGGCCAGGGGGCGAGCCCCCTGGCCCGGAATTCGGCGCCGTTGGTCGGCTGCTTTTTTGGCGATCGTGTGACCGCCATAGCGGGGAAAGCGCGCGCGCTGTGGAACCGCCCCGGCTGGAGGCATTGCTGGAAGCGCTGCACGGCTACCTCTTCTCGCTTGCCTCGCCCTGGCGCCGGCGCGCTTGCTCGGCCCGGTAGCTGGCAATATCGAGTTCCAGAATCACCGAGTGGTGCACCACCCGGTCGACCGCCGCCGCCGCGGTCATCTTGTCAGGGAAAATGCTCTGCCATTGCGAGAAGACCAGATTGCTCGTCAGCATCACGCTGCGGCGCTCGTAGCGTTGCGCCAGCAGTTCGAAGAGCACTTCCATCTCGGCACGGTCCTGCCGGACGTAGCCGATGTCGTCGAGCAGCAGGCACTCGAAGCGGTCGAGGCGGTCGAGCTCGCGGCTCAGCCGTAGTTCGCGCTTGGCCCCGGCCAGGCGCTCGGTCAGCGCGCGCGCCGGGGCGAACAGCGTCGAGTGGCCACGCTGCACCAGTTCGGCACCCAGCGCCGCCATCAGATGGGTCTTGCCCGCGCCCGGATTGCCGAAGACACACACATTGACGGCGTCGGCCAGGAAATCCCCCTCGCACAGCACTGGCAGGCGGCCCCTCACGCCTTTGGGAAGACGCAGCAAGTCCAGCGTTTCCAGCGTCTTGCCCCGCGGCAGCCGGGCTTCCTTGGCCAGTCGCGCCACGCGCCGGTCGGCCCGCTCGACCGTCTCGACCGCGGCCAGTTCCGCCAGGTAGCGCAACGGGTCCCAGGCCTGCTTGCGGGCCTGTTCCGCCAGCCGTTCGCAATGCGCCGCGAACGACGGCAGGCGCAACTCCTTCAGGCGTCCTGGCAGCGCTGCCAGCTCCGGCCCCTTCACGACAGCCCCCGCGTGTCCGCCAGCAACTCGTCGTAGACGTCCAGGTCTGGTTCCGCGATGCGCACCTCCGGCGCCTCCGGCCGCGGCGGTGCCGCGGCCGCCCGGACGCGCTCGAACGACGGCCGCTCGCCAGCCTCCAGGCAGCCCTGCAGGGCCGCCTCCACACGGGTCTCCAGCGTCGTCGCCGCCAAGTGCAGGATGCGCACGTACTCGAGATCCGCGTGCCCCTGCGAGCGCCCCTCGCAGAGCTTGTCATAGGCCCGCCGGAAGGCCTCTGACGGAAACATCTCCTCGCGGTAGCGGTATTGCGCGAAGGCCCCCGGCTTGCGCAACAGCGCGTGCGCCACGTGCCGGTAGTCCACCCGGCCCGGCTGCTTGCCCAGCGCCCGGTCGTGGCGCGCCACCAGTTTCCCGCCGTAGTGCAATTCGACGCGATCGGTGTACAGCCGCGCCGTCAGCTGCTCCCCGATCAGCCGCGACGGCACCGAGTACGCCTTGCTCGCCACCCGCACCACGCTCCCGCGCGTCACCGTGCGCCGCTCTTCCCGGTACACCGGCAGCCGCCGCGGCGGCAGCGGCCGCAACGCCGCCTGCTCCGCCGCCAGCCGCTCCCCGCGCCGGCTGTTGCGCTGCCCGGCGATCTCGTCCAGCAACCGCGCGTAGCGCTCCACGGAACTGAAATCGCGTGTCCCGCTCAGGCGCAGCCGCTGGTCCACCGCGGTCTTGAAATGCCCGTGCGCCGCTTCCACGTCCCCGTTCTCGTGCGCGTTGCCCGGATAGTTCCGGCTCGCCGCCAGCCCGTAATGCGCCAGGAACTCCTCGTACGCCCGGTTGAACGCCCGCCCGCCGGACTGGCGCAACTCGTGCGTCGCCGCCGACAGATTATCGGTCCGGTGCTCCCGCGGCACCCCGCCCAGCTCCCACAGGCTCTCCTGCAGTCCGCCGACCAGCGCCTCGAACGTTTCCGAGCTCGCGATCGCCACGCTCTCCCAGTTCGAGTACGGCAGCACGAAACGGTATACCAGGTGCTTGTACCGCCTAGCGACCGGACACACTTGACACTGGCGCGGTGTTCTGTGTAGAACGGGGGTAGTGCGGGTAGGGCTGCGCATTTTCCGTCCGCAGACGATCGCTTGGCTGCGAGAGGCATTACAGCTGGGCCAGCTGTCGCGGGCGGCCCTGGGTCGCGGGGTATGCGAGCGGGAGGACTGGCGCAACCCCAAGGGCGAGTATTGCACGGCCTCGGCGCGCAAGGTGCTGCCCGAGCTGGCCGGCCAGCTGGACCTGCCGCTGCCGCCGGCCCAGCCGGGTCCGCCCGCCTGCCGCCCGCGGTCCAGCCCGGACCCGCCCGTGCCGTCGACCGGCTTCACCGGCTCGCTGGCGGAACTCGGCGAGGTCCGCGTGCGTCTGGCCACCTCCGAGGCGGAGCGGCGGCTGTGCGCCGGACTGCTCGACCAGCACCATCCGCTGGGCCCGGGCCGGGCCCCCGGCTGTCGGCTGAGCTATCTGCTGGCAGCCGATTGCGGGCCGCTGGGCGTGCTCTCGTTCGTGGCGGCAGCGTTCCGGCTGGGGCCGCGCGATGCCTTCCTGGAGTGGGACGACCGCACGCGCGGAGCGCACATCGAGCGGATCCTCAGCAACGACCGCTTTGTGCTGGTCCCGGGCGTGCAGGTCCCGAACCTGGCCTCGCACGTACTGGGGAAGACGATCAAGAGACTGGCCCGGGACTGGGAGCAGGCGCACGGAGTGCGGCCCTGGTTGGTGGAGACCTGCGTGCAAAGTTCGCGACCGGGCACGAGTTACAAGGCGGCCGGCTGGCAGTGCGTGGGACCGACGCAGGGGCGGCCGCCGGGAGCGGGCGAGGCGGTGGAGACGAAGGCGGTCTGGCTGCTGGGTTTGGATGCGAACTGGCAGCAGCAGCTGTGCCGGAAGCCGGAGCAGAAGCTGGGGCAGTACCCGGAGTTGGTGCTGGACGAGGAGGCGAACTGGGCACGGCGGGAGTACCTGCGTTCGGACCTGCCGGACGGGCGGCTGCGGCAGCGGCTGGAGCGGCTGGGGCAGAGCTGGGAGCGGCATCCGGGGGAGGATCTGCCGGCAATCTTCCCGCACCAGGGGGAGCTGCGGGCGGCGACGCGCCTTTTGCACAATGACAAGGTGCAGGATCGGGATATCTTGCAGCCGCACCGGGAGGCGTTGCTGGAGCGGGTGCAGGTGGAGTCGACAGTGTTGCTGGTACAGGACACGACGACGCTGAACTACACGAACCTGCAGGGTTGCACGAGCGGGTTGGGGCCGTTGCAGGACCGCGCGAGCAGTTCCCGGGGGCTGTTCGTGCACGCGACGGTGGGGTTCACGGAAGGCGGGCGTCCGCTGGGGGTGAGCGGGCTGGAGCGGTGGGCGCGGCCGGAGCAGGAGCCGGACCCGGAGGCGGAGCAGGAGCAGGAGAAGGAGAGCCGGCGCTGGTTGCGGGGGTTCGAGCAGGGTCAGGAGTTGGGGCGGGAGAGTCCGCAGGCGCGGGTCGTGGTGGTGGGGGACCGCGAGAGCGACATGTTCGAATTGTTCGAGCGGCAGGCGGAGCGGACGGAGGAAGCCGGGTTGCTGGTGCGGGTGCACTTGGGGCGGCAGCGCAAGGTGCGGGCGTGGGACGCGGCGTTCCGCTCGGAGATGATCCGGCCGATCGAGGCGCAGCCGGACTTCGAAGAGGCGGTGGTGACGGGCCGCAAGGTGGAGATCGAGTCGCAAGGGGGGCAGCGGGCGCGGCAGAAGCGGACGGCGGTGACGGAGATCCGGATCGGGCGGGTGGAGTTGCTGCCGCCGAAGGGGCGGGCCGGAGCGGTGGCGCCGGTGCCGGTGTGGCTGGTGCGGGTGCTGGAGCCGGACCCGCCGGCGGGGGAGGAGGCGTTGGAGTGGCTGCTGCTGTCGAGTGAGGGGGGGCGGACAGCGCAGTGGGCGGAGCGCATCGTGAGCTGGTACGAGCGGCGCTGGGGGATCGAGGAGTATTTCCGGCTGCTCAAGACGGGGACGCGGATCGAGGACCGGCGGTTGCGGGACGCGGAGGCGCTGGGCAAGTGCCTGGTGTTCGACGCGATCACGGCCTGGCGGGTGTTCAGCCTGGACCGCTACGCCCGGGACGCGCCGGACACGCCGGCGGAGGAGGTGCTCACGGCGGACGAGATGGCCGTGATCGAGGGCGTGACGGAGACGGAGCGGTTGCGGCCGCCGCGGGAGCGGGGCCAGCCGGTGGGACCGGGCATTCGCAGTTGGGTCGTGCTGCTGGCGCGCATGCGGGGCTGGCGTCCGAAGAAGCACCGGGAACTGCCGGGGAACGAGGTGCTGTGGAAGGCGTACCAGCAACTGCAAACGATGGTGCGCTATCGGCAGGCGCTGCGAGGACCGCCGTAGCAGCCCGCGCCGGGGCGGGCGGGGAGTGTCTGGTGGAACGGCATCCGCCGGTTCTCCGCAGGGGGCCGTCAGGGGGGAGTGCAGAACTCTCCCATGGAGGCACTGTCGTGGGCAGGGAAGCTTCTCGCCAGGGCTTGATGCGTGCCGCGTGTCGGGAACACCTTGGCGCAGCTCGAAGTCTGCCCGCTGTTCCCCAGTGATCCGTTTTCCCAACCAATGCGTGACGGCCGAATGGGACCCATTCGCAACGCAATGACCGGAATGGCAACGCTGGCCGTGCAGCCCCAACCCGGTTCCGCCCGATGCGTGCGTCTGTCGTGCTGCGCTGGTCTCCCTCGTCTCGCCCCCCAGTATGCGGGCGGCCCATCCGGCACCATCAAGACCGAATGTGAGCATCAATCCACGATTGCCTCGAAACTTCCAGCATCAACTATGTCCGGTCGCTAGTTGTACCGCTCGCCCCGGATCGTCACCCCCAGCGCGCCCATGTCGGTGAAGTCCGACTGGCACTGCGCCCCCGGCTCCCGCTCCTGCTCGAAATAGACTTCCCGGTCCGGACCCTGCCGCACGCGCCAGGCCCGGAATCGCCGCTGCAACGTCCGCAACTGCCCGGACTGCAATTGCCCCGGATGGCGCCGCTGCAGCTCCTCGAACACCACCTTCGCCTGCAGCCCCGGGTCCGCTCGCAGCAGGGCCTCCGCCTCTGGCCACAGCGCTTCCAACGGATCCTCCCGCGTCCGCCAGTGCCGCGCTGGACTGGGGTCGCTCGGAAGCTTCCCGCTATCGCGCCATTTGCGAGCCGTGCGCTCGCTCATGCCCGCTTTCGCCGCCGCCGTTGCCAGCGGCTTGTTCCTTCTTAGTTCCTTCATCAGTAGCCTCACTTGTTGGTTTTTGATCAACGCCTCCACCCTCCCTGGGAAGGGTCGAGTCTAGCCGCCAACTACGAGGCTCACCCGGAACTTTTAATTGTCGTTACCCGGAATTTCTAATTGTCGCTGGACAGCCCCCAACCAGCATCGCGGTTCGCGCTTGCGGGTGCGGGAGGAGTACTGGCCCTACGAGGGCCGGACGGAGGCGGCGGCGCGGACCGCGGCAGGTGCGGCCGGGGAGGTGGGTGCGTATGTCGAGCGGGTGCGGGAGATGTGCAGCAAGCCCGCCTGCGTGCAAGCTGGATTCGGGCCCGCCGACGAGCGTCTGGCGGCGGACTGGCAGCGAGCCGGGGTGAGTCTCGAAACGGTGCGGCGGGCGATCCTGCTGGGCAGCGTACGGCAGTTGACGAGCATGATCGACCGGCCTGGGAGCGAGCCGGTCCGCAGCCTGCGCTATTTCGCCGGTCTGGTGGAGGAAGTGCGCCAGGAGAGGCTGTCCGCTGGTTGCTGGAAGCACTTGGAGATCTCACTCGAGCGCTGCGAACGGTACTGGCGGTCGCGGACCGAGCAAGTTGCGGGGCGTGCCTGTTCAGATTTGGACCAAGCAGCCCCTCTCGGAGGGGGCGAGATCCCCTCAGCGGTCAAGCAAGAGCAAGACGAGCAGACGGGATGATGATGATCTCCAATTGAGGTACAGTAGAGTCGGGGAGCGACGCGCGCACCTTAGCAAAGAGGCAGTAGCCGTTTGGGAGTAGTCCTACGGCTTTCGCCATGTGTAGGTGCCTCACTGGCCCTCTCGCCTAGCCACGTTTCCGCGCCCCGCTCGTCAAACCGGACGTGCGGCTTTCCCGCATCCGGCTTTCAGTGCAGATCATGCCTTCGCCCACGGAAGGCTCTTGGTCGTCTGCGTCAGGCGCACGAGGCCGTACTCACCGTACAGCCGGGCGTCCGGGAACAGCACGTATTGCCCGGACTTCACCTTGTGTTTCCGACAGAGCCACTGGCGCAGCCGCCGGACCGCGTGGCGGTCAATCGCGTTGTACGCCGGACTCACCTGGCCCAGATGGAAGTAGTTCGCCCATCCGGTTAGGCACCGGTTCAGGCGTTCTACCATTTCCTCCCGGGTCAGTTGCCCGCTCCTCGGCGATGTCCGCTCGCTGATCTTGCGGCAGATGCTCTGGACGCTAGCCTTGCTTGGGCGGGTGCCGATATACGGTCCTTTCCCGCTGGGCCTGTAGTTGCGTCCTATGCGGTATCCGAGGAACTCGAACGGCTCCTCCGGGCACCGCAGGCATCGGGTCTTCCGTTCGTTGACCGGCAGTTTCAGCTTCCGCATCAGCCGCTGGACTTCCTCGAGCATTGCTGCTGCCGGAGCCCTGCCGAGCACGCAGAAGTCATCCGCATAGTTCACGATCTCCGCTCGGAAGCGCTCGGCGTGTCCCCGCACCTTCCAGCCCAGGATGAAGCGCCGCATGTAGAGGTTGCTGAGCAGAGGCGAGATCGGAGCCCCTTGCGGGGTCCCTTTCCGTGCCTGCCTCGCCCGGTTCGTGCGGTGTTTGCCGCCCTTGCCGTCATCCTCCTCCACGGCCATCTCCAGCCACGCCTTGACTAACCCCAGCAAGCGCCCGTCGCTCACGCGTCGGGCCACGCTCCGGAGCAGTTCGGCGTGCGGGATCTCTCCGAAGTAATTCGACAGATCGCCGTCAACCACTTCATTGCATCCCTTCCTCAGCAGGCTGTGGACGCGGCTCACCGCGTCGTTCGCGCTGCGTCCCGGCCGGTAGGCGTGCTGCTCCGGTTGCAGGTCCGCTTCGATGATCGGTGCCAGCACCAGCAGGGCTGCCGTCTGCGCTACCCGGTCCCGGATGCAAGGTATGCCCAAGGGCCGGAACTTGCCGGGCTGCTTCTTCGGGATCAGCACCTGTCGCACCGGTTGCGGTGCGTAGGTGCCGTCCTGCAGCTCCCTTGCCAGTTCCCCGAGCCACGCTTCCGCCCCTCGCTCCTCGATGTCGACGAAGCTCTCCCGGTCCACTCCAGCACTGCCGCCGTTCCGGCGGACCTGCGCCAAAGCCTCCCGCAGGATATCCTCCCGCCACATCTTGTCGCTCAGCGCATGGAACCGTCGCCCCGGTTCTTCCTTCGCTTTCGCATGTAGCACGGTCTGGAGTTTCCGAACCCTAGCTGGCCCTGTTAGACGTTCGTCAGTGGCCATGCCTTGCCTCCTTTCCGTACCTCTCTGCACTCAAGGCCCCTTCCCTCCACGGGCATTACCCCGCCTCTGCGGTAGTACGGGCCTATCCGCCACCCTGCCCGGCCCGGCCTGCCCCTCGCGGGGCTCCGGTTGATGCGTGCTGCATCACCGGCAGGGCTTCCCGTGTTGCTGCTTCCTTCCTCTTCCATGCGTGCCAGCGCCATTACCCCGGCGGGCGCGGGTCGGTGCCTGTGACGCTCTCTTCCCAACCCGCCGTCGGCCTTCCCCCTAATCACGAAAGGGTCGGCTCCCGCGTTAAATGTTTCGAGGCCTGCTCGGCGTTCACTCGCGTTCTAGCCCGCATGCTCGCTGAGCCGCCCAAGGCGGCCCTTTGACACCAGAGTGCTTCAGCCCATTTCGTTACCTCCATGAACCGCCCTGGCTGCTACCAGCCGGAGCATCAGTTGCTGGACGGGATTCGCACCCGCTGAATGGAAGCGCCTTTCCACGGCGCACGCAGTTCTCAATTTGGCCTTTTTCTATCTCGCGAGCCGCTGAGGGGCCGGTAGCAAGGGACCAGTTTCTGGGGGCTTAACTTTGCGGACACCGCTTTCAAACATAAAATGTGCCCTCCGTTTCCAATTCCCGGGTGCTCGATTCCCTTCTGGACCGCTTCCAACAAGCCGCCTCCGCCCTGCCCGACCCCCGGACCGGCTCCAACAAGCGCTACGCCGTCTCCGATGCCGCTGTCTGCGCCCTCTCCACGTTCTTCTTCCAGTCCCCCTCCTTCCTCGACTTCCAGCGCCGCATGCACGAGGAGTCCGCCCGCTCCAACTGCCACTCCCTCTTCGGCGTCAGCAAGATTCCGAGTGACAATCAGATTCGGAATCTGCTCGACGGTCTCGACCCCTCCCTGTTCGCCGACCTGTTCCCCCTCTGCCTCGACACCGTCCGCGACCAAGGGGGCCTCGACGGGATCCAGTTCCATGGCTCGGACTCCATCCATTGCGAGCAGTGCTCCACCCGCCATGTCGGCAAGCACAAAACCAAGCAGTTCTTCCACACCATGCTCTCGGCCACTGTCGTCGCCGACGGCCACAACCGCGTCCTCCCGCTCATGCCGCTGTTCGTCCAGCCCCAGCACGACCCCGCCGCCAACCGGCCCGACCTGACCGAAGACCAGCGCAAGCAGGATTGCGAGCGCAACGCTGCCAAGCGCTGGCTGCCCGCCCACAGCCCCGCTCTGCGCCCCTACCGGCCGGTCCTGCTCGGCGACGATCTGTACTGCTGCCAGCCCCTCTGCAAACTCGTCGCCGACCTCGGCGCGGACTTCCTCTTCATCTGTAAGCCCAGCAGCCACAAGACGTTATACAAACAGCTCCCCAACCGCCGCATCTGGTCCACTGGCTGGATCCGCACCCGCAACCACCGCCAGCAGATCGAGTCCCATCGCTACCAGTGGAGAAACAACGTGCCGCTGCGCGCCGGCGACGACGCCCTGAAGGGCACCTGGATCGACTTCGAGATCGGCCGCAACGGCGAGCGCACCTACCACAATTCGTGCTTCACCCGCCTCAAGGTCACCGCTGACAACGTGGCCGCGATCGCCCGGGCGGGCCGCGCCAGATGGAAAATCGAGAACGAGCAGTTCAACTGCTTGGCGCGGCAGGGCTACAACCTCAAGCACAACTGCGGGCACGGCCGCCAGGGCCTGGCCAATCTGCTCGCCACGCTGAACCTGTTCGCCTTCGCGCTGCATGCGGTCCTGGACTGCGTGTCCGACCTGTGGCGGCAATGTCGGGCGCGCGTCGGCACCCGGCGCAAGTTCTTCGCGACCCTGGGCTTCCTCACGGAGTGGTTCTGCTTCCGCAGTTGGACCGCCCTGTTCGAGACCGTGTTGAGGAAGCGCCCGCCACCGCCCGCTCCCGGGGCGGCCGCGTGCGCCCCCGCATGACGCAACCTGCCCGCCATCCTGCCAGCGACAGGCTCCTCTTCCAGTGGCCCTCAGTGGGGGTGCGTTGCGGCCAGTCCATGACCGCGTCATTGCCGCTGCCAGACGCCTCGACCCCCCGGATACCGAGTCAACAGCCGTCCGATCACCCCGCAACGGGTTCCAACGGCGCACACAAACGCTCGCAGATTCCACCCCACACGAGTCAGACCCCCATTCTGAGAATCGCTGATTGAGGTATACTCACCTTGGTCGGTAGGTCAGAGCAGTAGCGGAGTCCACTTTAAATTCACCGACCAGTGGTCTAAACACATCGGACCACCTCACTCCACTCCCTCAATAACCGCAAGATGGTTCGTGCGCAGGCTCTCGAAGGTCCCCGGCCCGCGGACCTGCTCGCCCCGGGCGCTCATTTCCTCGATCATCTTGCGACGCTTGGCGGCAGCCGCTTGCAAGACCTCCGGATCAGCAGCTAGCTTGAGACCCTGATGGCCATCCAGGGTATCGGGAGTGGCCTCCACGTTCACCAGTTCCAGGCCATCCGCAGAATCCAAAGCGAACTCCTGACCGGACGCCGCCAACGCGGCGACCGCTAGTCCAACGGCTACCTTCGCAACTGGCCTGATGCACCAAGTGCTCATGGCGAGGCCCTCGCTTACAAGCCGCGGACTAGTTGCTCCAGGGCGGAACGACGCCGTTGACGCGACCGTATGCGATCAACTGGCCCAGGTGCTCGCTGAGATGCGTGAGCGCCATCGTGAGCGCGCCACGCGTGGTCGTGTCGCGACCGAACAGCTTCATCGGCTTTTCCGCGTCATCCGCACCGAACTTCCCCATCGCGCTTTGGAGGTGATCGAACGACATCTTCACTTTCGAAATGACTTCCTGCTTGTCCGTCGTCGACTTCTCGAGCCCGCGCAAATCAAGCCCTTCGGGCGGCATCGTACCCAGCGCACGCGAGACAAAGTAGTTGGCACCCGCTACATGCAGCAACACCTCGCTCACCGAGCGGACACCTTCGCCGGGCCGGTAGGTGTACTTGTCAGCGGGCATCGCTTCAGCCAAGCCCGCGAACTTTTCAGCCGAGGCGCTCGAGACCGCTTGCGCCTCCTTCACAAATGCGTGTCCGTCGGCGCACAACAGCGGCGCTACGGCAACAGCCAGCACGCACAGCAATGCCGTACGTCGGATGGTTTCAAGCATGGGATTCACTCCTTAGGTCACTTCGCATTAACGGAACGGGCCCTGAATTGGCCCCTCCTTCTCAGGAATCTGCAGACGAGGCACTACCCCGCTGCTCTTGGAATAGGCAGTCCCCTTACCATCTAGGTTACGGGGGAAGCCGGCTGAAACTCAACCAAGTCCCAAATCCGCTGCCGATTCCAGGATGGACCCGCAGTCCGTGCACACCAAGCTGCCGCAATGGGGGCAACTCGCAGACCGCACGCCACCCTTCCAGCAGACCGGGCAATACTGGTCCGGATCGGTGGGCGATGCCGGAGCGCGGTCGCATTCCGGATCCAGCAACAACTGGCAATCGCCGCATCGAATGCGCTGGGATCCCGGCTCGGTCATTCCACGCACCAGCGGACAATCTCCAGTCTAGCCACACGCCTGCCCGCATTGGCTTGGCACTGTGGACCTAAACTAGGTGTGGCTGTCTGAACGCACGGCTCTGCCGGCCACGGGCCGCGGCCCATGTGGTCCGGGAGAGATGCAAGGTATGCAATCCGGTCGGGTACGAGTCAACCAACTTACGACGCGCCTGTTCGCCATGCTTGTGGCTAGCTGCTGCGCTAATTGTGCCGTATCTCCTGCGCCGCCAGCGCAGGAAGAAATCTACTACTCCCGCAACGGCGTCGAGTTGCTAGCCGGAATCGAACCCGACTCGCCAGTCAGTGACATCCTCGAATTCGACACCCCAGATTCTCGAAACGCACCGTAGCTACGTGCGGATTCGAACGACCGGCGAGCTCGAGGGCTGGCTCCCCCGGGCATTGCTCCTGGGCCATCTCGACCGGCGAGCCTTGCGGCTACTAACCCGCCAGTGCGAGAGGATTCCCGGCCAGGGGCTCTTCCGATCCCGCGACACGCTCAACGTCCATGTGGAACCGTATCGCTGGTCTCCGACCTTCTATCAGCTAGAGAAAGACGAGGCCTTCGAGGTGCTCGACCGGATGCTGGTCGACCGGTTGCCCGCGTCCGCGGCCACGTCGAGGCAGCCCCCCGCGCCGACCGGCCAGGACCATTGGTATCTGGTGCGTGTTCCGGACATCGATCAAGCTGGCTGGCTGATCGGCAACATGGCCTATGCCGACATCCCCCTCGAAGTCGCAAGGCTGGCACAGGGGCGAGCCATCAATGCTTACTTCGCGATCGGCAGTGTCGATGACGAGTCCCTGGGAACGAGCATGCCTACCTGGCTCTGGGTTCAGGCGGACCACGGGAACCAAGCCCATGACTTCGACCGGCTCATGGTGTTCCGGTGGAACAACCGCCTCGACCGCTATTCGATCATCCGGCAGGACTTCAACCTAACGGGCTACCTGCCAATCGAGACGATCCCCGACTTCGAGACGGAACACGGCACCGGCACAGGCTTCCGGGTATTGGTTGACTCGGAGGGCAAGTTGCATGAACGCACGTACGCTTACATCAACAACCGGGTTTATTTCTTTGCCGAGGAACCGGTCACGGGCGTGCCTCTCCGTATTCCGCCCGGTGGCTTCGGAGGAATTTACCGGAGACCCTCTATCCCCCGCTACTGAAGCTGTCGCTCTAGGGCCACGATCCCTGCTGACGGCTCTCGACAGTTCCGGTGGATAGCTGTAAGTAGTATCTGGTCAATGACTTACTGTGTCAGTTGATATAGTGGAGCGATGCCGGGGCGATTCCTGCGCGCATGCGCTCGCAAGCCAACGGACTGCACTCCGGTTTGGTTCATGCGGCAGGCGGGACGCTACATGGCGGACTACCGCTTGCTGCGAAAGAGCCACTCGATCCTGGAGATCTGCAAGACGCCGCGCCTTGCCGCGGAGGTCACCCAGCAGCCGATCGAAGCCCTGGATGTTGACGCTGCGATCATATTCGCCGATCTGCTGCTGCCGCTCGAGCCTATGGGACTCGGTATCGAGTTCGTGGCCGGGGACGGTCCTAGGATCAACCATCCGGTCCGCCTGCCAGCTGATGTCCGCAGGCTTGCAACGAACCGCGTGGCAGAACTTGGCTACGTGGCGGAATCCATCGCGCTGGCACGGAAGAACCTAGGCGGCCGGGTGCCGGTGATCGGCTTCGTGGGAGCGCCATTCACATTGGCGAGCTACATGATCGAGGGCGGCAGCTCTCGTCACTACGCCCACACGAAACGCCTGATGTGGTCAGAGCCGGAAGCTTGGCAGGACTTGATGGAGCGGCTTGTCAACGTACTCGCCCCGTTCGCCGCCTCGCAGGTTGCAGGAGGCGCAGCAGCCATCCAAATGTTCGACAGCTGGGTTGGCGCGCTGGCTCCTTCCGACTACCAGCGCTATGTCTTGCCCCACTCCCGGGAACTGGTTCGCCGCATTCGTTCCGAGGGAGCTCCGGTCATCCATTTCGGAACGGGCAACGGCGCGTTTCTCGAGACGTTCAGCAAGGCGGGTGGCGACGTGCTCGGACTAGACTGGCGAGTCGAGCTCGGCCCGGCATGGGAGCGCGTGGGACACAACGTGGCCGTGCAAGGCAACCTCGATCCGATCGCCCTGCTAGCGCCGGCACCGGAACTGGAGGCCAAGGTGCGTTCCATCCTAGACGGCGCGGCGGGAAGGCCGGGCCATATCTTCAACCTTGGGCACGGGATCATTCCCGAGACGCCGGTCGAGAGCGTTCGCGCTGTCGTGCGCATGGTCCGGGACTACGCCGCCGAGCCACGGCCATGAGACAGGTTGCCATCGTCGGTGGCGGCATTTCGGGCCTGTCGGCTGCGTACTACCTCGGACGCAAGGGAATCCCTTGCAAGCTATTCGAGGAACGCTCCCGACTGGGCGGCACAATCCTGACAGAGCAGTTGGACGGATGCCTGGTCGAAGCTGGCCCCGACAGCTGGCTGGCCGAGAAGGCTTGGATGCTGGATTTCGCCCGGGACCTCGGCCTAGCGGACCAAGTCATCGGATCCAAGGACTGGAAACGGCGGACATTCGTGGTCCGCAACGGCGCGCTCGCACCCCTGCCGGAGAGCATGCGGCTGCTCGCGCCTTCCAAACCGTGGCAGATTGCGACAACCCCGCTGCTCGGACTGCCGGCCAAAGTGCGTTTTGCGCTGGAATGGTTCCGTCGCCCGGCCCAGCATGGCGACCGCTCCGTTGCGGACTTCGTTCGCGACCACTTCGGTGACGAAGCAGTCGAGTACCTCGCCCAGCCGATGCTCGCGGGAGTTTACGGCTCGCCACCCGAGCGGCTATCAGCGAACCAGGTCATTCCCCGATTCGTCGACTACGAGCGCAGTCACGGAAGCATTCTAAGGGGCATGGTCGCCAATCGGCACCGCAATCCGCCAAGCCCCCTTTTCCTTACCCTGCGCCACGGGATGGGCTCCCTGATCAGCGCCCTCGAACAGGCGGTCTCAGTGACGTGCGAAGTCATTCATCATCGCGTCCAGTCCCTGGAGCGATCCACAAACGGCTGGCAAGTCCGCTGCGCGGGCCAGTCGGTCGGTGCCGAGGCGGTTGTGGTGGCGACGCCAGCTCACGAAGCGGGCCGATTGATGGGCGCCGCTGACGTGGACCTAGCCCGGTCGCTTAACGCAATTAGCTACACCTCGTCGGTCGTCGCGGGCCTCGTCTATCCCGCAGAAGGATTCGGACGCCCGCTGGACGGCTTCGGGTTCGTGGTCCCTCGCAAGGAACAAGCTTCCCTGGCCGCCTGCACGTGGGTTAGCACCAAATTCTCGGACCGGGTGCCCGAGGACAAGATCCTCCTCCGTGCGTTCCTGGCAGGGAGTGCCGCCACCGATGCCCTGCAAGCCAATCAGGACACGATCCTCTCGGCCGCCGATTCCGAGTTGCGGAAGTGGATGGGATTCCGGCCCGCTCCGACCGCAGGCCGAGTGTATCGATGGCAGCGCTCGATGCCGCAATACGCCGTTGGGCATGCCACGCTGGTGCGCCAATTGGAAGACCGTGCCCGCGATGTGCCCGGATTGCACCTAGCAGGGAACGGATATAGCGGGCTGGGAATTCCGGACTGCGTGCAGCGCAGCAGGCGAATCGCTGATGCAATTGCCGCAAATTGACGACTGGCGATCGCCAGTCACGTTCAATCCGCCATGCGCTTCACGGCCATGATGGTCATGTCGTCGCCCTGAGCGGCGTCGCCGCAAAACTCGCTGACCTCGGCCAGGAGGGCATCCAGCAGTTCGCGAGGAGGCAAGCCAGCATGCGTCTCCGCCGACGACCGCAGCCGGGCGTCGCCAAATTCGTCGAGCCGGGGGTTCATGGCCTCGCTAAATCCGTCGCTGTACACCAGGAGCGTCTGACCCGGCATGAATTCCACCTCGCCGCGCTCGTAGGGAAACCCTTCCATCACTCCCAAGACAGGGCCGCCGGTTTCGAGCAGTACCGGTCCGCCGCTTCCGCCTAGCATGATCGGCGGGTTGTGTCCGGCGTTGCAGTACTCCAGGCGATGCGCTTCGGTGTCCAGCACGGCGTAGAACATGGTCACGAACTTGTCCGAGTCGGTGCTCGCATACAGCATGTCATTGGACTGCGACACGCACGCGCCGGCGTCGGGGGCGAGCCGCCCTTGGCTGCGAATGGTCGCTTGCACATTGGACATGAGCATCGCGGCCGTGATCCCCTTGCCCGAGACGTCGGCTAGGCATAGCCCTAGCCGACCGTCACCGAAATCAAGGAAATCGAAGTAGTCACCGCCAACGCGCTTGGCGGGCTCGGAGACCCCCACGACATCATAGCCGGGGACATGAGGCGATTCCTTGGGAAGCAGCTTCTTCTGGATCTCCCGGGCAAGCCGCAGCTCCTCTTCCAAGAGTTCGAGTGCCTTGCGCTGCTCCATCAGGCGCGCGTTCTCCAGGATCTGAGCAGACTGCGAGGCGATGATGCTGAGCAATCGCTGGTCTCCCGCGCTGAACCCGACACCGCCGGTCTTGTTGAACACATTCACTACGCCGATCAAACGGCCCTTGAGTTTCATCGGCACGCACAGCAACGAGTGGATCCCGCCACGATCGGACGGGGCTCGGAAACGCTTCTCCGTGTCGAAATCGTTGACGATCAGCGGCTTTTGATGTCTCAGCATCCAGCCTGTGATCTGGTCGCCGAGCCGCATCGGAATCGCGCCGGTGACCTTGTCGACCTTCCGGATCATCGTTCGAAGCGCCGAGCCTTGCTCGAGCGTGTCGAACAGGAGCACTGCGCCTTGCTCGACCTTGAGATGCTTGACGCACTTCTGGACGATGAGGTCGACAGTGGCGTCCAAAGAAGAGGTCGAAGAGACGGCGGTCGACACCTCATTGAGAATCGATAGCTCCTCGACGGCGAGCTTTAGCCGCGAGTTTTCTGCGAGCAGCTGCTCGACTCGCTTCCTGTCGTGAATTGAGCTGTCGGTGTTCAGGCTATCCATGCCGCTTGCTTGTCCCAAACCTCAATCCGCGGTGGTGCGTTCGACGAGTTCGAGCAATACTCCCCCGGCACTGGCCGGATGAACGAATACATAACGATACCCTTCCGCGCCGATTCGGATCTTGTCGACCACCAACCGCCGGCCCGAACGGCGCACGGCCTCGGCGGCGGCCTCGATGTCCTCAACCTGCAACGCGAGATGGTGCATGCCCTCGCCGCGACGCTCGAGGAAACGGGCAATCACGGAATCGCCCGAGGTTGGTTCCAGCAGTTCGATGCGGCCGCCACCGGCCGGCAGCATAGCTGCTTCCACATGCTCCGGCTCGACCCGGGCGCGGTGCACCGGCTCGACCCCTAGCACGTCGTGGTAGAACTCCAGTGCCCGGTCGATCGAGCGCACGGCAATGCCAATGTGGTCAATGGTCATCGATTCCATTGTTGCTGCAAACGCTCCAGAATCTGCTGGGCATAGGCATACGGGTTCAACGATCCCGTGGCTACCGCCTCGGCGGCATCGTCTAGGTCTAGACCCGATCCAAGACCCGCAGCCAGCATTCCCTGAAACTCGCCTCCGATACGGCTCAGCAGGAGCCGCTTCCAGTAGTCGACGTCAGGACGCCGCGATTCGGCGGTTCGCAGTTCAGCTAGCAACTCGCCGACCCCCTCGCAACGGATGGCGGCTGTGCGCAAAACAGGCGGCTTGGCGCGGCCATGGGGGGTTAGCGAAATCATTGCAAGAAGCTGTCGCTCCAACTCGTCGGCCCCCGGCTGGTCGGCCTTGTTGATGACGAACAGATCGGCGATCTCCATAATGCCAGCCTTGGCGGCCTGGATGTCATCGCCAGTCGCGGGAGTCAGGACTACGGCGACTGTCCCGGCCACTTGCATGACATCAACCTCGCTCTGCCCCACGCCCGCCGTTTCGATCAGCACGGCATCGTGCCCAGACGATTCAAGGAGCGTCAACGCTTCGCTTACTGCGGGAGCGAGACCTCCAAGCTCCCCTCTCGAGGCCATCGAGCGAATGAACACGCCGGAATCGGCGTGATGCCGCTGCATGCGCACCCGGTCCCCTAGCACTGCACCGCCACTGAAAGGGCTGCTTGGATCGACAGCCAGGATCGCGACCCTAGCCCCCTCGTGGCGCAGCTCCGCCGCGATGCAGTCGACGAGCGTGCTCTTGCCCACGCCAGGGGCGCCGGTGATGCCAATCCGCAGGACTCCGCCTCCCGGCCGATGCAAGTCGACGAGCAGGGCGCCAGCCTCGGGCAAGCGATTCTCGATCAGGGTCAGCCCGCGCGCCAATGCCCGAGGATCGCCGCTACGGATCCGCTCCGCGAGAACGCTCATTGAATGACTCCCCCCGGCTTGATGCGACGGGGCATCGCCGGACGGGGCGGCCGGAAAGCTAGTGCAAGTGGCCACGGGGGTTTCATGCTGCCGGAACTCCCGATTGTAGGCCCCGCAGCACGAAGCGGTCGGACATGCCGATCGTCGGCTTCGGCTGGAACCGCGGCGGTACACTGAGAAAAGCTCGAGTGCAGAGGAAGGCATCCAAGGTAAGTGCAGTAGTCGCCGAAAAGCCATCGGTCGCCCGCGACATTGCCAAGGCACTGGGCGCAAGCGAACGCGCGAATGGATATTTCTCTGGCGACGGCTTGATCATTACCTGGGCAATCGGCCATTTGGTGCAATTGGCCGAGCCGCATCAAATCAATCCCGCGTGGAAAGCTTGGCGGCGTTCCGCGCTTCCCATCCTGCCTCAGGAATGGCCGTTGGTCGTTGACGAGGGCCGCAGCGACCAGTTCGAAGTCGTCAAGAGGATTCTCACGAGTTCCCGCGTCGGGCGCGTGGTCTGCGCAACAGATGCAGGGCGGGAGGGTGAACTCATCTTCCGTCAGCTCTACGAGGCGGCAGGCTGCACGAAACCCGTGGATCGCCTGTGGATCTCGTCCTTGACGCCCGCGGCGATTCGCGACGGCTTCTCGCAACTCCGTCCTTCGCGGGAGTTTGACAATCTCGGAGACGCCGCCCGCGCCAGGAGCCGCGCCGACTGGCTGGTCGGAATGAATCTCACGCGGGCATACACCCTGGATCACAGTCCGCGCGAAATGGGCAGTTCCGAGGTGCTTTCTGTCGGCCGGGTCCAGACACCGACGCTGGCAATGCTCGTGGAAAGGGAGATCGCGATTCGCGACTTCGTTCCGGAGGACTACATCGAGGTCCTGGCTGACTTCGACGCCGGCGAGAACCGCGTCTATCGCGGGACGTACTTCAAGATCGAGAAAGGCAAGCGCCAGACGCGCCTCTCGGCCGACGGCAAGCAAGCTGCGGCAATCCTCGATCGCGCCAGGCTCGGGCAAGCGGACATAGAATCCGTGAGGAAAACTCCCAAGCGCCTGTCGCCGCCTTTGCTGTACGACCTCACGGAATTGCAGCGGCACGCCAACCGGCTGTACGGCTTCAGCGCTAGCCGGACCTTGGAACTGGCGCAGCTGCTGTACGAGAAGCATAAGGCGATCACGTACCCCCGAACGGACAGTCGGCACCTCTCGTCCGCAATCGCGAGCCAGCTGCCGGGAATCGCCGGGCGTGTCGCCCGAGAGTTCGACAGCAGCCTCGTGGCCGAAGGGACCGGCACGCGACCGCTCGGCCAGCGCTACATCGATGACTCGAAAGTTACGGACCACCACGCGATCATCCCGACTGGTGCGGGCGGTTCTGCCGTGGACCGCAATGCGCCGGAGGCGAAGATTCTCGACCTAGTGAACCGCCGATTGCTGCAGGCGTGGCATGGCGACCACAAGTTCTCGTCCACTACGGTGATCACGCGGATCGTCCACAAGGCCGACGCCGACCAGTACTTGTCTATCGGCACCGCAGTCGATGACCCGGGCTGGAAGGTCCTGGACGTACCGTCGGCCCGCATGGGCCGCTCGGTCGAGGAGCCGAGACTGCCGGGGAGCTTGGCAACAGGTCAGCGAGTCGCCCTGCTCAAGGCCGAGGCCATCAAGAAGCAAACCCGACCACCGCCGCGATTCACCGAGGGGACGCTGCTGACAGCGATGGAATCGGCAGGCAAGACGCTCGATAGCAAGCAGCTCTCGGACGCGATGAAGGAACGCGGGATCGGAACGCCCGCCACACGTGCCTCGATTATCGAAACACTGCTCAAGCGAGGGTATATAACCCGGGACAAGAAGCAGTTGAGCGCAACATCCAAGGGCATACAGCTCTTGGAGATCGTCCACCCCAAGGTCCGGAGCCCGGAGATGACCGGCGAATGGGAATCGAAGCTGCGTGCGATCGAACGCGGCCGGGGCGGCTTTGAAGCGTTCATGCAGGGGATCGAGGATTTCGTTCGCGAGGTCGTTGGTACCGGCGAGGGCGGCGTGTCGGCCTCCCCCGTGCAAGCAGCGAAACGCAGGGCCGCCGCCGATGAGTCGGAATTCACCTCCGAGCTACCGCCCGTCGAAGTCCTAGAATCGGAGCCGTCCCGGCGCCCTGCGGCGCCGCCAGAGCAACAGAAAGCGGCCACGGACAGTCCCCCGACCCGTCGCAGGGAATCGGCGGAAGCGATCGGATCCGCCTCCGAGGCCCGGCAAGACATGACGAATGGGCGGCTGCGATCTCTCGTGTCGCGAACGCCCGCGCAGGCGGCGCCCGTCGCAGTCCGCGCAGGCCCGGCGGCACCTCCCCGGATTCCGCCCGAGGCTCTGGGTGAGCTCCTGCGAAGTCGATTCGGCCACGACAGTTTCCGGCCCCATCAGGAAGACGTCTGCCGCCAAGTTACCGCCGGCCGGGACGTCCTGGTCGTGATGCCCACCGGAGCCGGCAAGTCGCTGTGCTACCAGCTCCCGGGAATCGCGCGCGGCGCGACGACCCTCGTGATCAGTCCGCTGATCGCGTTGATGGAAGACCAGACAGAGAAGCTAAGGCAGCAGGGGTTCAAGGCGGAGCGCATCCACTCCGGCCGGGATCGACTGGAATCTCGCCGGGTCTGCAAGGAATACCTCGAAGGCGAGCTTGACTTCCTGTACATTGCGCCGGAACGGCTCGCAGTGCCGGGCTTCCCGGAATTTCTGGCCCGCCGGACGCCGGGTCTGGTCGCTATTGACGAAGCGCACTGCATCTCGATGTGGGGCCACGACTTTCGACCGGAATACCGGCGTTTGCGCGAGCGCATTCCGACGCTACGGCCGGCCCCCGTGATTGCTCTGACGGCAACGGCCACGCCGCTCGTCCAGCGGGACATCGTGCAGCAGCTCGGCCTGGTTGATTGCGACCGCTCCATCCACGGCTTCCGGCGCGACAATCTGGAGATCGAGCTCGTTGAGCTCCCCCCGTCGTTGCGCCCGCCGGCGCTAGTGCGCCTGCTGCGGGATGAGGCCCGCCGGCCGGCGATCGTTTACGCGCCGACGCGCAAGGCGTCCGAGGAGCAAGCCGAAGCCTTGCAGGGCGGACTGCGCGCCGCCGCATACCACGCCGGCATGGAAGGAGAGCAGCGCGACCGGGTCCAGACCGCGTTCCTCTCCGGCGATCTCGACATCATCGTCGCGACAATCGCCTTCGGCATGGGCATTGACAAGCCCAACGTCCGCAGCGTCGTCCACACTGGCCTGCCGGGATCGATCGAGAGCTACTACCAGGAAATCGGCCGCGCGGGGCGTGACGGCCTGCCCTCGAAGGCGATCCTGCTGCACTCGTGGGCGGACCGCAAGACTCACGAGTTCTTCCTCGACCGGGACTACCCCGAACCGGCGGTGCTCATGGGCCTCTTCAGCGCCCTGAAGGCCAAATCGGTCCCGATGGCGGAACTCCGGGATGGATTCAGGGGCGAGCCGCAGAAGTTCGAGACCGCGATCGAGAAGCTTTGGATTCATGGCGGCGTGCAGATTGACGAGAACGATAACGTCTCTCCCGGGGACGCCGTTTGGCACGAGAAGTACATCCGGCAGCGGGACCACAAGATCGAGCAGCTCGACCTCGTGACAAACTTCACGCGATCCCAACAATGCCGCATGCTCGACCTCGTGCGGCACTTCGGCGACCTCGAGGACTCGCTCAAGCCGTGCGAGCACTGCGATATCTGCGATGCGGAAGGCTGCGCCGTCAAGACCTTCCGGTCGGCCACAACGCAAGAAACCAAGGTCGTCGACTCGGTGCTGTGGTCGTTGCGGGACCATGACGGCCAGTCCGTCGGGAAGCTGTTCCGGGATTGGGCCGAGCCTGTCAAGCTCCAGCGCACCGCCTACGAGCGGTTGATCGACGCGTTGGTGCGAGCGGATCTCGCACGCATTGAGAATGATTCGTTCGTCAACAGGGAGGGTCAGCTCATCGAGTTCCGGAGACTCGCACTGACGGCCGAGGGCCGCCAGACATCGAATCCCGCCCGCTTGGTCAAACTGCCCGCCGAGGGCGCCGGCCTGGCGCGCGGCCCGAATCTCAAGCGCGCAAAGAGTCAGTCCCGGAAACGCAAGCCCTCCCAGCGAAACGGGAAGCCGACTGGGAAGCAATTGCGGCTGGACGAGGTGCCCGCCCGAGACGGGGCAGATGAACTGCTCATGGCAGGACTGCGGGCATGGCGCAAGACCGAGGCACAGAGACAGGCAGTGCCCGCGTTCCGGATCTTTCCTAACCGGACATTGGAAGCCCTCGTGGAAGCAAAGCCGGCTAATGAAGCCGAGCTGCTCACGGTGTCGGGCATCGGACCGGCCGTCGCGAAAAAATACGGAGCTAAACTTCTCCAGGTCATCCGAACCGCGAGCGATTGACCGCTCGCCCGCGTCGACGGCGAACGTCGCGGCCCGTCCGGCCTACAATTGATATCGAAACCGAGACGGACCGGCCTCAAGGAGCCTGCGCCTGCTGGCGACGACTCGCACGGACCCGGACAGACCACCGATGCCCACCCATTGCACTTGCGGGAGCCCATTGCCGGAGGGGGCATCCTTCTGCCCGAATTGCGGGCGGCCCCTGGCTCCCGGCATCGGCGAGCCGGCTGCTCCGCCGCAAGAGCCCGTCAAAGAGGAACCGCCTGTGCAGAACTGGCGGCGCTCGGAAGCTTTCTTGAAGGCCTCGCTGATCCCAGCTCTATGCGCAATCTTCCTGCGGGTTGTCCTTGTCGCGCCGACCCCCCTGTCCATGCTGTTCTCGTACTTGATTCCGGCATGCGCGGGATACGCGGCGGTTCGGATTTTTGAGAAGCGGTACATCAGTTTGCCGAAGATCTCGATGGGCGGTGCGTTGGGCTTGCTCACCGGGATGCAATGCGCGCTCGCTTTCTTGATCCTGAACTCGATGGTGATCATGTCCCAAGGCAAGGAAGTGCTCCTGGCACCTCTGCGCGACCATCCCGAAATGAGTTCCATGGCGCCGCAAGTCGCGGAAGCGCTAGAGCATCCCGGGACATTTGTGACGGCCGTCGCAATCGCGTTCTTCGTTGACGCAGCGCTCGTCGCAGGCTCGGCGGCGGCCGGTGGGGCGGTCGCGGTAAAGGTGGCTCGCAGCCGTCCTCGATAGCTGGCACCCGCGCCAGCAACCTAGCTCGGTGGGCCCGGCTCCAGCCGCCTACTGGGGTATACTTGCGCCGTGGAGTCAGCTAGGGCTTCGGAGACCTACACGAGATCCGAAATCCGGCGGATTCTCGGCATTGACGAGGGCCGGCTGCGTTCATGGGAGCGCAGTGGGCTAACCGAGATTCAGGACAGCTACAATTTCTCGGACCTGATCTCTCTCAGGACCCTGAAAAACTTGCGGGAGAACAACACCTCTCCGAAACGTATACGTGAAGCGCTCCAGCAGCTTCGACTCCGCTTGGAGGATGTCGAGCGCCCCCTGGAAGAACTGAAGATCGTCTCCGACGGCCGCAACATCGCAGTCGAACTGCCCGGAGAAAAGATGGAGGCGATCACCGGCCAGATGCTGTTCGACTTCGAGGCAGACAGGTTGAGCTCTGTGTCGACCCTTGACCCGCAGAGTGATTCGGGGCTCGCGGTGAGCGGTGAGACATGGTTCCAACACGCGCTCGACCTCGAGGCCTCGGGGGCTCCACCAGACGAGGTCATGGAGGTCTATGAAAAGGTCTTGCTCAAAGATCCACGGGCTGCGGGAGCCTGGGTCAACCTGGGCACATTGCAATACCGCCAAGGCTGGCTGGAGCGCGCGGAGTTGAGCTATCGGGAGGCGGTGCATGCATTTCCGGAATACGCGCTCGCACACTTCAACCTAGGCAACGTGTACGACGACCTAGGGCGGCTCGATGAGGCTGTGGAACACTACGAAACAGCCCTTCGATACAAACCCGATTACGCTGATGCGCATTTCAACCTGGCCCTCTTGCAGGAGCGACGCAAGCACTTTCTCGTCGCAATCAAGCACTTGCAGGCCTACCTGGAGATTGATTCGTCGAGTCCGTGGTCGAAGATTGCGCGAAGGCGGCGGAATGACCTGCTGCATGCGGCGAATCCTGATGAAGCATCGGCAGACGAGTCCCTGCGCAAGCCATCGAAGGACGCGCGAGAATAGCTCGGGCCGGGAAAGCCCGGTGGGCCATTCGATACTATCGAGGACATGGCGCAAGCGCTGGCCGGAGTTCGCACGCTGACCTTCGATATGTTCGGCACTGTGCTGGACCTGTCAGGCAGCCTCGTCCCCGCGCTCCGCAAGTTCTTCGGCGAATCCGACGCGGACATTGACCCGGACCAGTTCTGGGCCGAATGGCGCGCAAGGCAGCGCCTGGAGCAGCACCAGGACACGATTCTGATGCTCGGCCACCGTGGCTACCTTGATTCCGCCCGCCGGGCCCTGCGACACACGCTGCGACGGCACGGCCTGCAACGTGACGCGGGAGCCGTGCGGGAGCTGCTCCGGACATTCGAGCAACTGAACGCGTTCGACGACGCTCAAGAGGGTCTGTTGCGCCTGGCCCAGCACTACCGGCTCGTGGCGCTTTCTAACGGCGACCGCTCACTGGTGGAGCATCTGGCCACGAATCATGTCGAAGCGCGATTCGACCGGTGCATCTCCGTCGATCGCGTGGGTCGGTTCAAGCCGCATCCGTCGGTGTACCGCATGGCCGCGGCCGAATTGGAATGCGAGCCGGGCGAGATCCTGATGGTCGCGGCGCATGCCTTCGACATCCTGGGGGCTCGAGCCTGCGGCTACCGTGGTGCGTATGTGAACCGGTACGGCTTGCCGTACGAGGACTCGCATCTGCTTCCGGATCTGGAAGTGAGAGACTTCCGGGAGTTGGCCGACCGCCTGTTGGCCTGCTGACTGGCGGGCTCCGGCATGCTACCGCTCCGGCAACTAGCCGCTTCCCGGGTTCAGTGTGACCTCGCTGCGATCACCCTCCCCGACTTGATCGGAGCAGGAGGAGCGGCAAGCGCGTCAGAGCGCGCCGCCTCAACCAGCTGAGTCAACGGCGTCGATTCGCGTCGCCGCGGTGTCCTCCAGAAGCGCCCGCACGAGAGAAGCCCCCTGCTCGCATTCGACTTGCACGACAGCACCCTCGTCGGGCAGGTCCGGCACGGGCGCATGGCGGCGAGAACGGACTAGGCCGGCTTCCTTCAACAGCATGACGAAGATGCCGAAGACCGCTCCGGCCATCGTGGTTTCGAATGTCACCACAGCGGTCGCCCAGCCCGAAACGATCGGCATCCCGCCTGTAACCAGGGGATAGTCCTGTTGAATCCAGAACATCAGCGCAGTCGCCCCGGATCCAACAGCAACCGCGGAGAGCACGGCGCCCACGGACATCCGGCTGCGCCGCGGCAGCAAGGGCGGCTCCGTCTCGAGCGGCCGGCGAGAATACAGTTCGAGAGCGCGGCGCGGCACGCCCCCTCGCTGTAGCAGCCGGATCGCAGCGGCCACGTCTTCAGTGCGTTTGTACTCAGCGTGCAGATATTCCATCGTCGTATTCCCAGATGGCAATGATTGGAAAAGCCTTGACGAAAAGCAGGTAAAGCAACGCCATTGCAGCAAACGTCCCAGCGGTGATCGACAGCTCGACCCAGCTCGGGGCGTAGTCCCCCCACGCGGCAGGCAGGTACGGCGTTGAGAGAGTGGGGACCACGATCAGGAACCGCTCGATCCACATGCCGATGAGGACGGCAAAGCTGCTGATGGCAATCGTGGAAATGCTGCGCAGCCTTGAGATCCCGAGCAGCACGAACGGGATTGCGAAATTGCAGGCGACCATCGTCCAGAACAGAAACCCGTAAAGTCCGTGCTCGCGTATGTTGAAGACCCGAATCTCGCCCGGCAGGTTCCCGTACCAAGTGGTGAGGTGCTCGGAGAAAGTGAAATACAGCCAGACCAGGCTCATCAGGATCAGCAGCTTCCCGAGATTCACGAAGTGGATCTCCCGAAGGTATTCCTCCAGGCGCATCAGCTTGCGCAGGGCCGCCATCACGAGCACAAGGGCAGCAATCCCGCTGAAGATAGCGCCGACAACGAAATACGGCGCAAAGATCGTATTGTGCCAAGTGGGCGCGACCGACATCGAGAAGTCGTAGGCTACAACCGAATGCACCGAGACGGCGATTGCCAGGATCACTATCGACATGAGTTTCATCGCCCGCTCGAGCGCTTGCCATTGCCGGTCCGCACCTGTCCAGCCCAAAGACAGGAGCCGGTAGACCCTGCGCTTGAATCCGGCACTGCGGCACGCCATCTCGGCTAGATCAGGGATCAGCGGAAGGTAGAGGTAAATCAAGCTGCCGGAGAGATAAGTCAGAATCGCTGTCAGATCCCAGAACAGCGGAGAACGGAAGTTCGGCCAGAGTAACCTCTCGTTCGGGTAGGGGAACATCCAGTAGAAGAGCCACACACGGCCGATATGGATCAGCGGAAACATGCCGCCGATCATCAGGCAGAACACGGTAATCGCTTCCGCAGCTCGCGTTACCGGCTTGCGCCAATTCGCTCCCGTGAGCCGCAGGATTGCCGAGATCAGCGTTCCGGCATGGGAAATCCCGATCCAGAAGACGAAATTGATAATGTAGAAGCCCCAATAGGTGGGCCTGCGGATCCCCGTGTGGCCGAACCCCCCAAAGATCTGATAGCACCAAGCCACGAAAGCCCAAGCCACAATGGCACCGCAAACCGCCACCGCCGCGATATAGGTCCCGCTCGCGCCGGACATGCGAGCAAGGATGTCGTCTCGCACGCGCGCGGCGCTCTTCGGCTCAGATTTGGCTAGAGATTCCATTCACTCCTCGGTTGCCCTGCGTCGCGATGCATGTCGGGGAAAGCGAGCCTCCAGTCGAGTCCCCGGTGATGTCTGGTCGTCCGATGGTCACAGCAAGAGGCTAATCGGCCTTCGACAGGTAGAACACACGAGGCTTCGTTCCCAGTTCCGACAGCAGCTGCTCCGAGCGACCGCTCGCAATCATCTTCGAAACTCGACTGTCTGGATCGCTCTTGTCGCCGAAGACCATCGCCTCGGCCGGACACGATTGAACACAAGCCGGCTGCACCTCTCCGTCGACGAGTTTCCGATCCTCCGCGGCGGCATCAAGCTTCGCACGCTTGATCCTCTGGACGCAAAAGGTGCATTTCTCTACAACCCCCGCCGGCCGTATGGAAACGTCGGGGTTGAGCTGCAAGTCCAGCGGCCCGTCCCATTCGGGGGCGAACCAGTTGAAGAACCGAACGGTGTAGGGGCAGTTGTTGGCGCAGTAGCGCGTTCCGATGCACCGGTTGTAAATCTGGACATTGAGCCCCTCGGCGTTCTGGTAGGTCGCGAACACAGGGCAAACGGGTTCGCACGGAGCGTCGTCGCACTGCTGGCAAAGAACCGGCCGGTACTTGACCTTGATGTTCGGGAATTCCCCTTCGTAGTAACGGTCAATGCGAATCCACTGCTTGGACCGTCCCATGGCCGCCTGTTCCGGCCCTGCGGTGGGGATGTTGTTCTCCGACGAGCAGGCCACCACGCAGGCTTCGCAGCCAGTGCAGCGGTCCAGGTCGATTGACATCGCCCACTGGGGCACAGCCGGGGGGGGGGCCTCAACGTGGTTCTCGGTATTCTCGGCCATCGCTACTCCTCCTGTCACACCCTGTGCGGTGGGGCGTCACGGTCCTGTCGTGAGAATTGGATCAACCCCCCATCCCCGCTTGCCTTCTCAAGGGTTACCGGTGTCGGCCCCAGCGCGGAGGCCCCCGTCTCCCGATCGCGAAGGTCGCCGACAACGGTCATCGGGTTCGCCCCCAGCCCGGATGCGTAGCGCCCGTAGTGCTGGTGCCCGTGGCCCAGAGCCATCGAGACAACGCCCGGAATGGCCGCCGGATTGATGTAGACGGGAGCTTCCAGCGAGCCATGCTGGGATTCGATTCGGACCATGTCTCCGTTGCTGACACCGAGCTCGCCCGCCGTGCCCGGGTCCATTTCTGCGGGCATTCCCCACATCGCACTCGAAGTAGGATCGGGCAGTTCCTGCAGCCAGGGGCGGTTCGCGCCGCTTCCGTCGCCGAACTGCGCCGACGGATAAGCCTGGAACACCAGCTGGTCCGGCCTCGAATCGGTCGCAAAAACTCCCAGTCGCGGTGTCGGCGCCGGCTCTCTAGCCGGGCGCTCCCCTTGCCATCCCCCTCGACGGAGGCTCTCGCCGACGAAGCCCTGCGGGTCGGGATCGGCCGAGCCCGATTCCAACGCAGAGTGCAACTGCGTCAGGCTCGATTCAACGGTAAACTCCTCATAAGGCTTGCCGACGGCGCCGGCCAGTGCGGCCAGCACGGCTTCGGTCGGGCGGGATTCGTGCAAGGGCGCCACGAATGCAGCCGCCGCCGCAACCGACGGCAGGGGTGAGGCGTCAGGGACGGCTAGGACGGATCGCTCCAATGGATCGTGATCCGGCAGGATCAGGTCGGCAAGGGCCGAAGAGTCATCCAGGAAGGGCGAAAAGCTGATCACGGTCCCGGCAGCGGCCAATGCAGCCGCGCTATGCGGGGCGGTGTAGGCCGGATTGACTCTGTCCAGGAAGACCAATTCCGCTTCCGCCAGACGCTCGACCCAGTCGCTGGAAGCGGGCCTCCCGGTTTCGAGGCCCGTGCCCGAGTCTGACGCGGGCACTACACCACCGACCTTGCCGACTCTTCCCAGCAATACGTTCAGTGCGCTGGCCGCCGTCACCGCATCAGCCGAATTCTGGCGTACGATCGACGCCCCTGCCACCACGAGCGGGCTGGAGGCAGCCGCGAGATCAGCCGCCACTTCGCGCATCGCTCCGTAGGGAATTCCCGAGGCAGCCTGTATCCAATCCAGGTCGGTGTCCGCAAACGTCGAAACGACGCTAGCCGGTACCTCTTCCAAAGTCGACAGTAGGTTCTCTGCTACGAGGGCGCGGCCGATGCCGAGCGCTAGAGCCAACTCTCCGCCAGGCTGCACTGGGAGCCACCGGTCGGCGTTCCAGGCGGTCAGGGAAAACCGTGATTCTGCATGGACCAAACGCCCGCGCAGCTCGCGCCGGCCCTGCCGCATGTGGCCATAGCGGCGCGTGTACAGGACCGGAGAAACCCATCCACCCAAGAAATCAGCACCGATGGACAGCACCATGGTGGCGTCCTGGATTTCGTAGACAGGAAGCCCATGCCAGCCGAAGGCCCGGCTGGCCCCCTCGAGTTCCGCAGCGAAATCTCCGAATCCGATTGACCGGGCCGGAGGAGCCCCTAGGGATCCAAGAAAGCGCGCCGTATTCGCGGCTCTCGAACCGACGCGTGGTGGTGACAAGAAGAGTATCCGGCTGGGGTCGGAGGAAGCAACGCGGGCCAAGACTTCGGAAACCTCGCCCAGTGCAGCATCCCAGGAAATCGGTTCGAACTTTCCCGACCCGCGCTCGCCGGCACGCTTGAGCGGCTGGCTCAAGCGGTCTGGGTTGTACAGCGACTGCAGCGCGGAATGGCCGCGGGCGCACAGCCGCCCGCCGCTAACCGGGTCTTCCGGGTTCCCCTCGATCTTCTTGATCGCTGCAATCCTCTGACGAAGCCGCTCTCCGTCGACTTCGATTTCCCGCTCGGAAGCCATCACCCTGGCGACCGTGCCGCACGCGGCCCCGCATTCCAGGCAAACGCTCGCGTGCCACTCCTCAACTCCGGGGAGGATTTCGTCCTCAGGAACCAGCAGGGGGATGATTTCCTCGGCCTGCTTGCCGCATGCACCGGACATCACGCCGCCAGAAGCGGTGCCGACCAGTTTGAAGAAATTACGACGGTCCATCCTCAGGGCCCCTCTGACCGGGCAAATGGAGCGCCCACCTGCCTCTTGCTGCCGGTGGTCATCGTAGGCCTCTCCGACACTCCCTAGAAATGGCAGGCCAGGCAGTCATCGCTGGCGCCATTCTGCCGGTGGCAAGTCACGCAGGTGCCCATGGTATGACGCACGGCTTCGACCGCAACCGTCATGGAGGCCACATCGCCGTGGCACTTCGAGCAAGCGATCTCGGCGCGGGCGTGCGGCGCGTGGCGGAATTGAACCGCCGCCTGCTCGTCGAAACCATACACCCGTACCCAAGGCACCTCGTGCTTCCGTTGCCAGTATTCCGTGAGGCGGACGACTTCGGGCAAGTCCTGTCCGATGAACTGATGGCAGAGCATGCACTTGCGAATCGAGGGAATCACGGCGGCGTCTCGCGAGACGGCTCCAGCATGGCAGTCGACGCACTGCATGCTGGCCTTCTCGATATGCGCCTTGTGCGAGAACCCGACAGGCTGTTGAGCCGCTGCTGAGGCAGCGAGAAGAGTGAGCAGGGTTGCTAGCATGAGCCGGCCAAGGACGCTGGCGGTTGAAAAACGACTAGGATACCCCACCTCAGCGGCCGGGTCGGCCGTGGCACTTGGAGCCCTTTCTAGTTACCGCTGGCGCCCGCCTCTGGAGAGGGCTCCAGAGCAGATTGCATCAAGTCCGCGCAAGGAGGCGAATGATCGATCGTAAGCGCCGCCTTCCGGCCTGCCTCCGACATCTTCTTCCAGGTGCGTTGCAGGATGTTGACGATGCTGTCCCGGTCCTGTTCCTCGGCAAACGTCTCGAAATAGTGCTCCAAGAAGACCAGGCACGCCACATCCTCGAGGCGCTGCGCCCAAGGGTCCGCCTTGAATCGCTCCTTGCGGATCACAGACTGGACCCGAGCCACAGTCTCGCCGTCGTATCCGCATTCGCGCATGATCGTGCCCGCAACGTCGGCATGGTATCGGCCCAAGTCCCGTCGCCATTGGAGGTAGGCGGTTCTCCCTTTGGGATAGGAATCCCGCGGGATCTCCCAGCGACGGATATGCTGAGCGCGGACCGCCAGACGTAACTCGACAGGAGCCTCCGGATCCAGCCGCTCCAACCATTCAGACATGCGTTGGGCGTATGCGAGTGCCTTGGGCGAGCCATCCGGCTCAAGGCCGGGATCCTCTGCGTTCGCTGCGTCGAATCGCGCGAGGCAGGTGCGCAACCGGGCGGCTTCGAACTCCGTCACTTCCCCGTCTCCGCAGCGTGGTTGGCAGACAAGACAGCGGCGACCGCCACTGCGGCTGTCTCGGAGCGAAGGATCGTGCGACCAAGATCGACGGTCTTGAGGCCTCTCCCGCTGGCCATGCTGGCCTCCTCATCGGTCCATCCACCCTCGGGGCCGATCAGGAACACGGACGAGCCGCGACAGGCATCCGCGACGGGAGACCCGCCTGGATGCGCCAGGAGACCGGCTCCGGTGGGACAGTCGCGGACTGCCTGCTCGAAAGGAGTCGGCGATGCCAAAGTCGGTGCGGCGATCCGCCGCGATTGCTGTGCTGCCTCAAACGCTATGCGGTGCCAGCGGGAGGCTCTCTTGGACGCGGTGGAGACTAGCTTTGTGTCGCTGCGCGCCGCGATGACGGGAATGATGGAACGGACGCCGAGTTCGGTCAGTTTCTCAATCGCCCACTCGAAGCGTGGAAACCTGACTATGGCGAGGGCCGCGTCGATGCAGGGGACCGGCCCGGGGGCCGGCAGGGGCTCCTCGATGCGAAACCGGACCTCGGCGGGCGAGCACGACTCTGTCACTGCCAAGTAGGCCCGCACCTGGTCGGAAATCTCGACCTGCTCACCTTGTTGCAACCGGACTACGCTGGCAAGGTGGCGCGCGGAGCTTCCACGCGCCAGGGCTGTACCGTCCTCGATCAAGTCTACAAAGACACGGCGCAATGCCATTGTCCATCCAGAATAGCCCGCAAGGCCGCGCCGCAGTCGACGAGAATCCCAACCGAGGGTTTCCCAGTCGTAGGTGAGAGCGGTGATAAGGGTAGGAGCTTGCGGCACGGATCCGGCATCCCAAACCGAAAAGGTTCAGCGGTTCTCAAGCACCTTGAAGCCATGCCCGGCCAGCAGCTTGGCATCTGAAGTCACGAGATGCAGATCGAGCACGGCAGCAGTGGCGGCTAGGAATCGGTCGGCCGGATCCCGGTGCGGGACCTCGATTCGATCCAATGCGCGGACAATTTCTCCTGTCAGTGGCGCCTCACGGATTGGTGCGGATCGCTGCGCTGCATCAATCCAACTCCAGAGGCTGCCGCGTAGCACGACTCTCCCTTTCTCGGCCAGGACCGCAAGCTCCCACAGCGAGATCGATGACAGCCATAGTTCTGAATTGCCGTGCCGGAGCAACTCCCTGACTCGCCGGTCAAGCTTGGATGGGTCCAAGACACTCCATAGCCAAATGTGTGTGTCGAGGAGCAACCTCATTCGCGTTCCGCGTCCCAATCGACCAACTCGCTGGTTGGAACGGTGATGTCGCCCATTATCCGCGCAGTACCGGCCATCGAGCCTAGCCAGTCTCCAGACCGCTCAGGTGGTCCTGGCGGAACAACATCCGCAATTGGCTTGCCGAACCGCGTCACGCGAATCGGCTGGCCGGTCGTGCGGACCTGCTTCAATACCGCGAGGCAAGTCGCCTTGAACTTGGAGATGGATATTGATTCCACGACCTGAAGCTAACATAGTCAATAACAATAGTCAAAATGCTGCCGCTTCAGGCTTGAGGCGATCCGAAAGCGTCCAATTGTCAAGCGCTGAACGAAACGTGCCGGCGCGTGCTGCCCCGGTCCGGGCGTATCGTATCCGCGATGATCCGCGAGTGGAGCTGCAGCGTCCGAGTCCGGAGTACAGCCAGTGCCTGTGGGAAGCGGGACTTGGGGTCGCCTCAAGAGCGGACCGCAGAGCGCGGTAGTGTCATCGCCTCGAGCAAACGATGCGGAAGGCAGCTTATGGGCGGCCTGAAGTACTATCGCAAACCCGGACGAATCAAGGGCTGTCGCGGTTTGCGGGATCTTCATGAACAATCCCGGCCAGAGAATGCTGCCACCGTGGAAACTTACCCTGTCGGCCGCGCGCCAAGGCACATCGATAATGGAAGTTGGCACCCCAAAGGAGCGGGACCGACCTGGCCGAGGCACGCGCCCGCCACGATTGGACAGATATGGAGCGGATCGTCAGGGATCGATTGCGCCCGCGTTTCGACACTCTGGCGCGGTGCCAATCGACAGCCGAACTGGTGGCTTGCCCGCACTACCAGGAGCTCAAGCCTCTCGCCGACCGTGTTCTCGACTCGATCGAAACGGGTGAGTTCGCCACGGCAGGAAAACCGGCCCAGCCGGCATACCGGGTCGTGGCTTGGAACCTCGAACGGGGGATCGAGTACGAAGGCCAGTTGGCCGCACTTCGCAGCCACCCCTATCTCTCATCCGCAGACATCTTTCTGGTCACCGAGACCGACGTTGGCATGGCACGCTCGGCTAACCGCAACGTCGCCCGCGATCTTGCCTGCGAACTCGGGCTGGACTACGCCTTCGCGCCGTGCTACCTGAACCTGTCCAAGGGGGCGGGCATCGAGAGCGAAGTAACCGGCAACAACGATCTTGGCCTCCACGGAAACGCTATCCTCAGCCGCTACCCGATTCGCAATCCCCGGTCCATTGCTCTTGGAAACGGCAAGGACAAGATGCGCGGACGCGAGAAACGGCTTGGGCAGCAGACCGCCATTGTCGCCGAGATCGAGTTTCCCGACTTTGAAATCACAGTCTGCTCCGTGCACCTGGACGCCCAATCAAGCCAAGGCCATCGCCGCAATCAAATGGCAGCGGTACTTGAGGGGCTGCCTCCCTCCGGGCCCACGCTGATCGGCGGCGACTGGAACACCACAACGTTCAACTCTTCAAGCGCGGCGTCCGCCATCGCGGGCTACTGGGTACGCGTCATGCTCGGCGCTCGAAACACGATTCGAAACCACTTCTTGCGGCCCTACACATTCTTCGAGCGGGACCTGTTCCGCCTGCTCGACCAGCGCGGATTCGATTGGCGCGGACCGAACAAGCTCGACGAAAGAACGACTTCATACAATGTCGACGACGCCAAGACCCACAAGAACCTTCTAGAGTGGGTGCCCGCCTGGTGTTTCGACTTCATCCGCTGGGCCTTGCGGGAATTCGACGGAAAATGCCCGCTTAAGATTGACTGGTTTGCAGCGCGAGAACTGCAAACTGACGCGCCGGTGGTGCTGCACGAGTTCCGCGAGGGCCGCGAACCGCCGTTGTCCGATCATGACGCGATCGGCGTGGACCTACTGCCAACGGCGCGGTCCCGACTGTCGTGAAGAACGGGCGCTGAGGCGGAGCCGGGACTGATCGAAACGCTCTCGGCGAGTCCCAAACATATAATCAGGAGAGCATTCGATGCCTGTGCTGGAGGCCAAGGACATAGGGTTGGTACCAAACCTGCTGGCTAGGGAGGACTACCGGATCATGTCCGACCTTATCGAGGAACACTCGAGCGTGCTCGACCTTGGCTGTGGCGAGGGTGATCTGCTTGCATGGCTGGAGCAGCGCAAGAGTGTTCAAGGCCGGGGCGTTGAGATCGCCCCGGAGAAAGTCAGGCGCTGCGTGGAGCTCGGGCTCTCGGTGTACCAAGGCGACATCAACAAGGGCTTGGCCGACTACCCGGATTCCTGCTTCGACTACGTGATCCTGAGCCAGACGCTGCAGGTCGTGCGGAAACCTCTTGAGCTGTTGCGAGAGCTGCGGCGCGTCGGGCGCCGGGTGATTGTGGCGTTTCCCAACTTCGGCCATTGGTCCGTGCGGCTTTCCCTGCTCTGTAAGGGGAGAGCTCCGACGACAGGGCATCTGCCGTACGACTGGTACGACTCCCCAAACATCCGCGTCCTGACGATCCTGGACTTTGAAGAACTGCTGCAAAGAGAGGGAATGCGCGCCGAGAATGCCTACTTCCTGCGACAGGGCAAACGTGTCAAGCGTTGGCGCAACATGCGGGCCGAGTCAGCCGTTTACCTCCTCAAGTAATGGCCTGCGAATCCGCCAGCAACTCGGCCACCGCCTGCAAGACGGACGCTGGCTCGACGGATAGTATGCAGCGGGGCTCATCGAACGCGTAGCACCGATCGCCGGGACAGGGCTTGCAGTCCCAAGGCGTCTCGATCACGCGGTGCGCCGTCTTCCATGGATGCCAGACCGCCGAGTCAGAAGATCCGAAGACGACCGCGCACGGAACTGCGAACGCAGCGGCTACGTGTGCAGGTCCCGAATCGTTGCCGACAAATAGCCGTGCCCCCGCAAGCAACGATTTCAAGGCGGCAAGGGAAAGCCCCGCTCGAATCTCGAAGCCCGAAAGCCGCTCGGAGAGGTCCGTGTCGCCGGGACCCGCTACGAAGACCGGGTCCAAGCAGTGGAGTTTCTTGATTTCCGTGGCGACGGCGCGAAAATGCTCCGTCGCCCACCGTTTTGTGGAGTAGGCGGCGCCAACGTGAAGAACGGCGTAGCCAGACCGGTCCGAAGCGGGCTCGGCATCTAGCCGGGCAGGCGGAATTGCGCCCTCTCCCACACCCAGATGGATCATCGCCGCTGCATGGTGCTCTGCAGTATGCACCTTCGATGCAGGCGGCCGGCGCAAGACTTCCTGGGCGCGCGGAATCCGCTCGTTGTAGGCCCACGAATGCCGAAAATGAGCGAAGCCTGCACGCCAGCGCGCTCCCGAGAGAGCAGTTAGCCATGCGGCGGTGGATCCGCCGTGCATGTCCAAGCAAAGACTGGGTCTCAGAGCACGGATCCGTCGCAGCAGGCGGGCCTTTGCCAACGCCCCAGCGGGTGAGCTGACCTCTAGAACCCCGTCGATATCCGGATTGCCAGCAAGTACATCGGCGAACTTCCGATCCATCGCAACATGAATAGTGGCACCCGGGATCGCCCGGCGCAGCATCGCGAAGGAGGGCGTCGCCAGCACTGTGTCTCCGAGTGACCGCAGGCGCACCAAGACGATCGAGGGCGCCGGGCCCAGCCGGGCAAGAACAGGCTCGCCTCCGGCCGGCATCTACGCCGCACGCGACTCGGCCACGATATCCAGGAACCCCCGTGCCGCCGTCTCGATACGCTCGAACTCGCAGTCGACCAGCCAGTGCTTGTTCACCAGCTCGGAACCGACCGCAACAGCGCTAGCTCCGGCCTCGAAGAACGCTAAGGCGTTCGTCAGATTCACTCCGCCCGTCGGGACCAGCGGCACTTGCGGCAAGGGCGCCTGCAGCGCCCTGATATAGCTCGGGCCCCCGAGCGCACTGACCGGAAAGACCTTGACCAGCGTCGCTCCCGCGTTCCAGGCCGTCATGATCTCGGTCGGCGTCAGAGCACCCGGAACCACGCACTTCGAGTAGCGGTTGCAGATCTCGATGGTCTGGACGTCAAGGGAAGGCGTCACGCAGAACTCGGCACCGGCCAGCATGCAGTGGCGGGCAGTCGTAGCGTCCAGCACGGTGCCTGCACCCAGAATCATGCTGTCGCCGAACTCGTCACACGCCTTCTCGAGAATCTTCAGTGCTCCCGGTACGGTCATCGTGACCTCCAGCACCGGGATGCCCGCGCCGTGGATCACCTCGATCGCTTTCAGTGCGTGGCTCGCGGTATCGGTGCGGACGATCGGAATGATGCCCGAATTCAGGATGGTGTTCAAGACGTCTTGCTTCGCCATGGCGCGCGAGAACCTCAGCCGATACAGTAACAGAGCGGCGGGCTGACGCCGCTTCGGTCCCTGCCAGGGTCAAGAATCCCGGCAGCCAGCCAGCCGAGTGCGGCTGTCTCGGAACGCTGGACCAAGCAGTTCCCCGCCCCGCACTGGCAGGCCATTCCCGGCCAGGTGACCGCTCGACAGGCTGGATTGCGGAAACGGTGGAGGCAGGCGTCCCGCTCGATCCCTGAACCGGTAGACAGGCAAACGTCATCTGGACGGGATAGTGATCGTCACAGGAGCTGACAGCTCCGACAAGCCCTCGCGCACCGCAGACGCGGCGGCAAGGCCGATAAGGCAGGTGATCCCGAGAATCTCGTGCTGTCCATCGCGGGTGCTGTCGTCCAGGCGCAGGGCCCTGGGGTAAGCCACCAGTGCGTCCCGATCAGTGCCAAGGTGCCGAAGCCATCGATGCGGTGTCAGGATTCCTCGCCGACGGCTCTTTCCGGGACGCCTTGCGGATGGCCTGTGAGCGCCATCCGATGCCCCTGACACCTGCCCTCAGGTCCTCTGCAGCGCGAAGGCACCGCTACACTGGGGCATGGCCTCGCAAGAGTTGGCCCTGTCCGGCGGAGAGCCGATTCGCAAAGCCGGCTACCCGGATTGGCCTAGGCTCGGCCCGGGCGACCTGGACCGGATTCGCGAAGTTCTTGAGAGCAACTACTGGGGCGGCGAAAACCCGTCCGTGCGGTCGTTCGCGGAGCTCTTCGCGCAATTCCACGACGCAAGATTCGGCATCGCAGTCTCCAGTGGATCGATGGCGCTCGAACTGGCTTTGCACTCAGCCGGTATTGGGAAAGGCGACGAAGTGATCGTTCCCGCTCACAGTTTCATCGCCACCGCTACCGCCGTGAGCCGGGTCGGGGCGGAACCGGTATTCGTGGATGTCGATGGCGACAGCTTCAACATTGACTCCGCCCAAGCGGCGGAAGCGATTTGTGACAAGACCCGGGCAATCATTCCCGTGCATTTCGGGGGCGTCATGGCGGAGATGGACCGCCTTGCAGACATTGCCTCGTCGAACGGGCTGATGCTCCTGGAAGACGCGGCGCACGCGCACGGTGCCGAATGGTACGGAACACGAGCGGGCGGGCTGGGCAGGGCTGGGATCTTTAGCTTTCAGAACTCGAAGGCAATGACGGCCGGAGAGGGTGGCATCGTCATCACGAGCGACGAGAGCCTGGCGGAAACCGCACACTCGATCACGAATGCGGGAAGGCACCCGGAGGGCGGTTGGTTCGAACACTTCGAGCTCGGCACTAACCTTCGGATGACCGCGCCACAAGCGGCGGTGCTGCTGGCACAGCTGGAGCGCCTCCCGCACGAGATTCAATTGCGAGCAACCAATTTCGCGCGATTCGAGGAGGAGCTTGGCGAAGTCGAAGGGATCGCCCTGCAGAAAGCTCCAGCCGGGGCGACGGCGCAGACCCGCTACATCTTGCCGGGACGGATCATGGAGAAGCAGTTCGGCGGCGATCGCGATCGTTTCGTCGAAGCATTGCAGGCGGAGGGCGTGCCTGTGCGGCCGTTCTATCCCCACCCGCTGTATGCGAATCCAGTGTTCGGGGAGTGGCCTCACCGCAAGCTGCAGTGCCCCGTCGCCGAGCAATTGACCCGGGATTCGTTCTGGATTCCAATGCGGGTCTTCATGGCATCGGAAAGCGATGCCGCAGACGCAGGCAGGGCGATCGCCAAAGTGCATCAGGCGCTCAAGCCGAGCCGTCGCAGTTCCACGAACGGATTGCCGGCTGCGTAGGGACTGCGGCCCGCAACGTCAGGTTCCGGTCGAATCGCACGCGGTCAGACGGCCTCATGGACGGGCAAGATTCCGTGCGCAGGGCTCGAAACGACCAGCATCCTACGGCTTCTCATCGCGCAAACCGCAGTCCGCACCGCTGGGATTTCCAGCAGACGCGGCTGGAGCGCCCTTCGACGAGCCAGACAACTCAGCGAGCAACAACGCGACCGCCGGCAACGCAGTGCCCGTGGATGCTTCCTCCCACGGGCCGTCGTCAGGAGATCACCTGCCGACGTCACTGAACGCCAAGGCAGTACAGATACTCGGCGGTGCGGATGAAGATCCGGTTCCCCGCTTCGGCGGGCGATGCAAGGGTGTAGTCATCGAGTCGATTAACGGCCAGGATTTCGAATTCGTCGCCAGCCTTCAAGACCGTCGTCGTCCCGTCTTCGCTGATGGCGTAGATCTTTCCGTCAGCCAGCAAGGGCGAGGCGCTGTAGGTCCCGGGCTCGATCCGCGTGCGATCCCAAACCGTGCTCCCATCACTCACCCTGAGCCCAAGCGCGACGCCGCGGTCATCGATAATGTAAAGCCTCTCGCCGTCGCTCGTTGGCGTCGGAACGTCGGGGCCGTAGTCGGTCGACCAGATCCTCTTGGAATCGGTCACGTCGCCCTTGCCATCCGTCCGGAAAGCGATGAACGGACGCCTGCGAGACGGCACGAGCACGGTGTCGCCAACGACAAGGGACGAAGCGATCGTGCGGTAATTCCTCGCGTTGTCCGGGTTCAGCCCGCCGGCCCGCCAAACTTCGTCTCCTGACCCGAGATCGTGGCCGGTCACGTAGCCACCGCCCGAAACGACAAGAATGAATTCGCCGTCGACCTTCGCCAGGGTCGCCGTCGAATAGGAGTCAGGCGTCTCGTGCAGGGCGTCGGTTGGCCGGTCCACCCTCCAGATCGTCTTGCCGGAAGCAGCGTCAATCGCCAGCACGTAGGATGGATCGTCGGTGAACATCCCTTGCAGATTCTGCAGGTACAGCACACCGTCATGGAGCAGCGGTGACGATGCGTATCCGAACTGGACTCCGAACTTGCCGTAGTCCTTCTGCATGTCCCGGATCCAGACTTGGTTCCCTGCAAAATCGAAGCACCGCAGCTCGCCGTTACCGTTGACGATCCAGACGTGCTCACCGTCTGTGACCGGCGACGGCGACGCCATGTTCTGCTTGTTTCCGATCCGATTTCCCTGCCCGAGCGATCGCTGCCAGCGAACCGCGCCGGTCTCGCGATTGACCGCGATCAGTAAGAGCTTGTCGCGGCCGCTGTCGCCGCCATCCGACAGGCGCGAGTTCGGGCGGTTCAGGCTGGACCCCTGCTCTGCAGACGTCACGAAAACAGTATCACCCCATATGATCGGCGTCGCCGCCGCCCAGCTGGGAAGCTTGGTCTTCCAGATGACGTTCTCAGTCGTGCTCCACGTAACGGGCAGACCAGTCGCGGAAGTTGTGCCGTTGAGGTTCGGCCCCCGCCACTGGGGCCAGTTGTCGCCCGCCACGCCCAACTCGGCAAGTATGGCAATCACGAGGAGGAGCCGTTTCATCTCCGTCAGGATACCCGATGCGCGGACTAGCGCGAGTGCGTAGCGCAACGGCCTACAGCGTCGAGTAGCGACAGGCGCACGGAACAGCCAGTGCGCGGGTGCAAGAATGGAGCGATATGATCCACGTGATTGCCTCGATCCGGGTGAAGGAAGGCGCACTTGACGAATACGTCGCCCTCTTCAAGGAGAACGTGCCGAACGTCCTGGCGGAAAATGGTTGCGTGCAATACACGCCTAGCCTGGACGCCGATTCAGGTTGGAAGGCTCAGGACCGGGATCCCCAGCGGGTCACTATTGTCGAGCAATGGGCCAGCATGAGTGCCCTGCAGGCCCACTCGAAGGCACCGCACATGGGCGAATTCCGTCGCAAGGCGGGCCATTTGGTCCAGGATGTGTCCCTCCGAGTGGTCGAGACGGCCTGAGCCTTCTTCAACAATGCAGCGGATCCCTAGATCAGTCCCTCGCTACGGGATTCCTGCTCGATGTCTCTGAACAGCCACGTTCCCAGATACATCAGGGGCGTGTCCGCAGCGGCGACCAGCAACTTGTATGCGTAGCTTGCAAGTATGACGGCCCCAATCTGGGACAGCGGCCACACACCGTAGAACAGGATCGTAACGACAGCGGTCGTGTCGATCAGCTGGCTCAGCATCGTCGAGCCGTTGTTGCGAAGCCAGAGATGCCTGCCGCCGGTCACTTTCCGCCAGAAATGGTAGAGACGCACGTCGATGAGCTGGGCCAGCAGGTAAGCAACCATGCTCCCGAAAATCGCGCGGGCACTCTGGCCGAAGACTGCCAGGTAGTGCCCTTGGATCGCTTCATCCTGCAAGTGCGAGACCGGAAGCGCTCGGCCCACCAGCAACAGCAGTAGCATGTAGACGCTGATGACGAAGCCTGTGATCACCAGCGCGTCGGCCCGCTTCTTGCCGTACAACTCGCTGATGAGATCCGTGCAGAGGAACGTGACCGGATATGGCAGCACTCCGGCACTGATCGTGACTAGTCCCACGAACGGCAGGGGAATGTCGACGAACTTGAAAACCATCGCATTCGCCAGCACCAGACTCGCGAGGAAAAATCCCGCCAGCACTAGGAAAATGAAGTCGTAACGTCGCATGCAGCGGAGTTCCGGAGCTAATATAAGATTGCCATGAAGAGTGTGTCAGGTTTGAACCGACGTCAGACGATCCGCTCGCTCGCCGGCGGCGGGCTCCTCTTGCCGGGGTTGCTGGCGGAGATGATGGCATCCACGCCGAAGGATCCGCTCAGCCCCCGCAAGCCCCACTACCCGGCCAAAGCCAAGAACGTCATCTTCCTGTTCATGACCGGCGGCGTCTCGCACGTGGACACGTTCGATCCGAAACCGTTCCTCCGGGAGAACCACGACAAGCCGTTCGGCAAGAACCGCGTCTACAAGGGAAGCGATTGGGAGTTCAACGAGTACGGCCAGAGCGGCATCGAGGTGAGCGACCTGTTTCCCGAGATCGCCAAGTCCATTGACGACATCGCCGTCATTCGCTCGATGAAGAACATCAACGGCGATCACTTCGGCGCGACGCTGGGCATCCACACGGGTTCGGCCACATTCAACCGGCCCAGCATCGGCTCCTGGGTTAGCTATGGCTTGGGCACCTTCAACCAGAACCTTCCGTCGTTCATGGTGATCGCGCCCGAGATTCCGTACGCCGGCGGACAGGTTTGGGGCTCGGACTTCCTTCCGGTCCTGCATCAAGGCACGCGGATCGTCCCGGGCAGCGAGCCCGTCGCGCACATGAGCCGCCGCACCTCCCCAGCGCAGCAGCGGACCGAACTCGACATGCTCGAGTTCTACAACCGGCAGCACCTGCGGGGACGCGAAAGGGACACGAGCCTTTCCGCCCGCATCAAGTCTTTTGAGACGGCTTTCGGCATGCAGGTCGAAGCCCCCGAGGCGTTCGACCTCACGCGAGAATCGGACGCGACGCTGAACATGTACGGCCTCGAGCGAGGCAGCCATGAGGGGTTCGCCTGGCAATGCATCGTTGCCCGCAGGCTCGTGGAGCGGGGCGTGAGATTCATTGAATTGATCGACGGTGGCACGATGCTTGACCAGAACTGGGATTCTCACGCCAAGATGGCGAACTACAACAAGCTGGCTCGCAACGTCGACCAACCGATCGGAGCGCTTCTACGGGACCTCAAGTCCCGCGGGATGCTCGACGAGACAATCGTGGTCTGGACGACGGAATTCGGTCGCACGCCGACCTGCCCCACGCCCGGCACCGAGGGTCGCGGCCATCATGCAAGAGTCTACAGTTCATGGCTCGCTGGCGGCGGCATCCGAGGCGGCACAGTCTACGGCTCAAGCGACGAGATGGGTTTCGACGTCGCCGAAAACCCAGCCAGCGTGCATGATTTCCAGGCCACGATCCTGGACCGGCTGGGGCTGGACCACGAACGGCTCACCTACCGCCATGCGGGCCGGGACTTCCGACTCACGGATGTCCACGGCAGAGTCATTCACGAGGTCCTGGCCTGACTGCCTCGTACGGCCCGGACCCAGACCGCGGATCGTCCTAGGCCCTGCCGACCACCCAGCTGCTTCGGCAGCCAAGGGCACTGATACGATGAATCCTAGCCGCCATGCTCCCGCATCTAGCCTGTTTCAATCCTAGTTGCGGACAACGGTATCCGCTCGACGCGGTCGTCTACTCTTGCGGCGTTTGCGGCACCCTCCTGGAAGTCGCCAACTCGTTTGCGGATGTCAATCCCGATACCCTTCGTGCCGCTTGGCATCGGCGCCGCTCAAGCTTGCAAAAGGTCGACGTCAGCGGCGTATGGCGCTACCGGGAGATGCTTCCATTCGCAAGCAATCCGGACAGGATCGTGACGCTGCCAGAAGGCAACACACCTCTATTCGACGCACCTGGAGCGGCGTCGTACGGCGGGCTCGACTCCTTGCAGTTCAAGCATCAGGGCTACAATCCCACGGCGTCATTCAAGGACAACGGGATGACGGCCGGTGTGACCCAGGCCAAGATCCTGGGGATGCGCAGGGTCGCCTGCGCTTCAACGGGCAACACGTCCGCGTCGATGGCCGCGTACGCCGCCGCCGCCGGAATGCAGGCGGTCATTTTCCTGCCTGCCGGAAAAATCGCCTACGGGAAGCTTGCGCAAGCCCTCGAATACGGAGCGCTAACCATCCAGGTGGAGGCGAACTTTGACCAGATACTCGCGCTGGTCCGGACACTCGCGGACGAAATCGGCATCTATTTGCTCAACTCCGTGAACCCGTTTCGCATCGAAGGCCAGAAATCGATCGTGATCGAAATGCTGGAGCAGCGCGGATGGAGCGTGCCGGACTGGATCGTCCTGCCCGGCGGCAACCTGGGTAACATCAGCGCACTCGGAAAGGGGTTGCGAGAGCTCCGTGAGGCGGGACTGATCGACACGATGCCACGTATCGCCGTGGTGCAGGCGGAGGGCGCTGCGCCGTTCCATCGTCACTTCCTCGAAGGCGGGAACCTGCGCCCGGTGAGCGCACCCGAGACGCTGGCGACCGCAATTCGTATCGGCGACCCGGTCTCCTGGCAAAAGGCCGCTTTCGAGATCCAAACATCCAAGGGCATCGTGGAATCAGTTTCCGAGCAGCAGATTGCGGACGCCAAGGCTGTCATCGGTCGCTGCGGAATCGGTTGCGAGCCCGCCTCCGCCGCGACGCTCGCCGGCATCCGAAAGCTTGTCGGAGCCGGAGTCATCAAGAGATCGGCCGATGTGGCGGGCATCCTGACGGGACACTTGCTCAAGGATCCGGACTATGTCTACCACTACCATTCCGGACAGCTAGAGACTCCGTCCGGCTACCGTATCCAACCGGAATTCGGCAACCCTCCGGTGACCGTGCCAAACGACCGCGCCAAGATCGCCGAACTCCTAGACCGCAACGCCGGCTGAGGCTCATCCGAAAACGGCTGCTCTGCTACACGGGATGCGTGACAGCGCCTTCGGACGACGACCCCACAAGCTTGGAGTACTTGGCGAAAACGCCCGTCTTGTACCGTACCGGACGCTCTTCGCGGGCTGCCAGGCGAGCTGCGATCTCCTTGTTGGACAGTTCCACGTCCATGCGGCGCGTGGCGCAGTCGATCACTACCGTGTCGCCATCCCGCACAGCCGCGATCGGGCCCCCACGCGCCGCTTCGGGCGCGACATGCCCGACCATGAGTCCTCGCGTCGCGCCGCTGAAGCGACCGTCCGTGAGCAGGGCAACACTCTCTCCGAGACCGGCTCCCACGATTGCGGCGGTCACGCCCAGCATTTCGCGCATGCCCGGTCCGCCCGCAGGGCCCTCGTAGCGGATAACCACGACATCTCCGTCTCTGATCTCCCCGCTTGTCACGGCTTGCATGGCGGACTCCTCTGCCTCGAACACCTTGGCCGGGCCGCGGTGCTGCAAGTGGCCGCTTCCCGCCACCTTCACGACGCTGCCTTCAGGGGCGAGGTTGCCCTTCAAGATCACGAGACCGCCGGTCGGCTTGATGGGGGCATCCAAACTTCGAATTACGTCCTGGCCCGGCGTATCCCGGGCGCTCGCGCTCGCCTCCGCGAGCGTCGCACCGGTCACGGTCATCTGGGTGCCGTCGGCGTATCCGCCTTCGACCAAGCGCTTGGCGATAAGCTGAATGCCGCCGGCCTTGTCCACATCGGCAGCCACATACTTGCCGCCGGGCTTGAGATCGACCAGCAGCGGCGTACGCTCGCTGATCACGTCGAAGTCGTCGATTGTCAGGTCGACGTCGCAGTCCCGTGCGAGGGCGAGCAGATGGAGCACGGCGTTGGTCGAACCGCCGGTCGCCGCGACGCTCGCGATGGCGTTCTCGAAGGCCTTGCGGTTCATGATGTCCTTCGGGCGCAAATTGGCCTTGAGCGCTTCCATGAGCACGAATCCGGAGCGGTACCCAGCATCGTCCTTGCGAGGGTCGACGGCGGGGATGCTGGCAGTGCCCATGGGCGAGAGTCCAATCACCTCCATGGCCGTCGCCATGGTGTTCGCTGTGTACTGGCCGCCGCACGCGCCTGCGCCCGGACAGGCGTGGTCCTCGATAGCGAGGAGTTCCTCGTCACTGATCTTCCCGGCGGCGTGGGCACCAACGGCCTCGAAAACATCCTGAATCGTGATGTCAATCCCGTTCACCTGGCCCGGGAGTATGGTTCCGCCGTACAGAAGCACTGACGGCACGTTGACCCGTGCCAGGCCCATCGCGCCGCCCGGGATGGTCTTGTCGCAGGCTACCAGCGCGATCAAGCCATCGAACATGTAGCTCCGCCCGACGAGTTCGATCGAATCAGCCACGACCTCGCGACTGACCAGCGAGCCTTTCATGCCTTCCGTGCCCATGGTGATGCCGTCGCTCACAGCGATGGTGTTGAACTCCATTGGCGTCCCGCCCGCCGCGCGGACACCTTCCTTGACCTTGACCGCCAGGTCCCGCAGGTTGTAGTTGCAGGGCATGGTTTCAATCCAAGTGTTGGCAATGCCGATGATCGGCTTGGCCAGGTCCTCGTCGGTAAAGCCGATCGCCTTGAACATCGAGCGGGCCGGCGCCCTGTCCCGTCCATCTGTAATCGTTGAGCTTGCGTGCTTTAGTGGATTCGACATCTGTTTCTCTGCTCCCAAGCGGGAAAAAGCCAGTGTAGCAATGCCCCCGCAAGTCCCGTATCGCGGCCTGCGCTAGCCTTGGACGCATGGTTCGAGGCGTGCTATTCGATTTGGATGGAGTCCTCTACGACGGCGAGCGCCCGATACCTGGAGCGGCAGAGGCGGTGGAGACGATCCGGCAGGCAGGCTTGCCTTCCCTCTTTGTCACCAATACCACTTCGCGACCTCGCAGCGATCTCGCGACCAAGCTTGCCCGGCTAGGCGTGCAGGCCCGCCCGGAGGAGTTCCTAACGCCCGCAGTCGCGGCAGCGGCCTGGATCCGCGCTCAAGGCGCTGGCCGGGCAGCGCTGTTCGTGCCGCAGGCGACTCATGGGGACTTCCGTGGACTGGAAGCGGGCACCGGGGCCGATTCCGGAGAACTCCGGTACGTAGTCATCGGCGATCTTGGGGCCGGGTGGGACTACGCGACGCTGAATCGCGCTTTCCGACTACTGCACGGCCGGCCGGACCGCGACCTGGTCGCTCTCGGACTCACCCGCTACTGGCAGTCACCGGAAGGGGCGAGCCTCGATGTCGCGCCGTTCGCCGCGGCACTCGAGTGCGCCACCGGCAGGAAGGCTGTCGTGATGGGCAAGCCTGCAGCCGGGTTTTTCTTGCAGGCCGCCGGCATCCTGGGCCTGGCTCCTGGAGAGCTGCTGATGATCGGCGACGACATGCAGGCTGACGCTCTGGGTGCCAAGAACGCCGGCCTGCGGTCGGCACTCGTCAGAACTGGGAAATTCCAGCCCAGCGATCTGGATGCCGAAGACCAGCCGGATTGGGTGCTGGACTCCGTGCGCGACCTACCGGCACTGCTGGCCGACAGCTGCCAGTGACTTCGTCAGGCCCAAGAAGCGCTCCCGCTCGATCGAGGCCTCCGGGAAGAGGCGCTGCAGGTCATTCGCCGAGAGCAGGCGGATGTGCTCGACGAAGCCGCGCGCCTCGTCTGCGCCAGGGCGCTCCAGCCAGCCCCAGATGGTGAAGTTGCGAGCGATACGGGCCTGCAAGCTCCTCGGAAGGAAATGGAATCCCGGCGTTAGGGTGTGAGCTTCGACTGGGAACCACCGGTTCGGAGTCTGAACCCAGTAGGCTTTCCCCACGCGGACAATCTCGCGCGCCAGTCGCTCGCGGCTGTGCTCGTCGGGCAAATGCTCGAGCACCGAATTGCAATGCACCACGTCAAACGCGCCGTCGGGGAACGGCAGCTCGCAGCCGTCGGCCTGGACCCAAGGATATCGGTCGGGACACAGGTCGCGCTGGTGCAGGTTGACCACCGTGACACTAGGGAGGACCGGACTCCATGTCCAGTAGTACTCGGCACCGCCCAGGTCCAGGACCGTCGTCGACGGCTTCAACCCGAATACCCGCGCGAAATGTTTCAGCCGCCGACTGCGGAAATATCGCCCCATCGGCCGGTGCAGGGCCGCGAAGCGATCCGTAATCAAGCCCTGCCTCCCCAACTGCCGAGACTGCGACTCAACGACCCACAGACCCCGGCGTGAGCAGCCAGGACAGCATGGCACGCGGGGAGGGCCCGGCCGCCCCGACATCAAGCGCCACAAGACCCGACTTCTTGAGCCACAGCGAATCGCCCCGCGCGCCAAGCAACCAGGAGACGAGCGAGCTCAATTGGGGATTGTGCCCCACGATCATCAGATCACCGACCGCAAGATGGTCGCGAAGCTCGTCCCACAGACTGTGAATGTCCACGAACGGGACCAGTGCATCGGTCTGGATGAGCGGCTCGGCTAGATTCAACTCCTCCCGTGCGATTGCAGCAGTCTGCGCAGCGCGGGCGTATGGGCTGGTGAGCAACGAGTTCGGACGCGTGCCAACGCGATGCGCGTGCGACAGCACACGTCGCGCCTTCTCACGACCCAAGCGGGTAAGCTGCCGGGCAGAATCGGGCTGTCCCAGGCTGGGCTCCTCGGCAATGGCGTGGCGCAGAACGTACAGCGTCATCCAAGTACAGCTTACGAAACCAACCGGCGCTGCGCGATCGCGACGCCGGAAGATGTGGCCGGCACACCGCCTAGCTGCGGAATCGGTAGACGATCCGGCCGCGCGTCAAATCATACGGCGACAGTTCCACGTTGACCCGGTCGCCTGTCAGAATCCGGATCCGGTGCTTGCGGAGCTTGCCCGCGATCTGGGCCAGTACCTTGTGCTTGTCGTCAAGCTCGACGCTGAAAATCCCGCCGGGATGGCGCTCGATGATCGTTCCGGTGACCTCGATGCCCTCTTCTTTTGCCATGTAGCTCGTCGTCGGCCTTCTTGTCAGGGGCCGTTCCTAGTATTGCAGACATCGCGAATACGGGCAAAATGATTTTGGAGCCCGCAGCCGATAATCCTGCGCGGCTGGCGAGTGCGCCAGAGTGCCTGGCCGTCGCTACGTGGGCCGCCTGCGGCTATTGGGAAATCGGTACGCTCCGACAGGGGATTGAGCCCTTGGCACTGGGGTTGGAACTGCAGTGCGCAAAACCCGTATTCCTCCCGGCAAGGGCGCACTTCATCGTGGAACACGCTCTCTAGAAAAAGGGGTCCAGGCAAGCGGACCCGGCAAACCGGTCTGGATGACTACGCAAGGCAGCGCCGATTTCGGCATGCTCGCGACGGAAGTGCTCGACGACAGGAAACGGCATGAGAAGCGTCCGGTCGACCCCGAACGGTGAGCGCTCCCGAGATGGGCGTGAGTGTCAAGGACTCGAAAGCCGTTCCGCAACGATTCGGCTGCCTTTCCGTCCGCAGCTAACGCGCCATCACCCGGCAGCTCCGGACTCCGCCTTCAGGGACCGGGCCAGCCGCTCGTAGATTCCGATGGCTTCGACGATCTCGCGCTTGGGAATCCGTTCGTCGACCGTATGGGCGTGATGGATCGACCCGGGGCCGATCAAGAGGGGACTACCCCAATTGGAGAGCTTTGGAATGTCGGTAGTGTACTTGACGATGGATGTCTTGAACCCATCGATGCCATGAAGCAGAAGGGCAGCGGTGTCGGCGAATACTTCGACTTCAAGGCCGTCGAGCGCCGCCATCGCGAGTGCCTTGGTCTCGGAGAGATCCGATACGACCCGAATGAGTACTCCCGCCGACGCATGATCCGCGACGATGTTCGCACCCGGCCCGGCGTCCAGCGTGCCTATGTTGAGCGTGGTCTCTCCCAGAAGCGGATCCGCCGGCCACTTGACCGCTCGCAGTCGGTTGAGGGCGTCGAGCAGGGTGTCCACTGCGGATTCACCGAGTTCCGGATACGCCGAATGGCACGCACGCCCTGTAGCTCGAATCCGCAGCCCTAGCGCGCCCTTGGACGCGAGTGCCAGAAGGTTCTCCGTCGGCTCGCCATTGATGAGAAACTTTACCGGCGGCGCAGCGTGATTGGCGTGGCGCGCACCAACTCCGTCCACCTCCTCACCGACGACAAGCAGGATCCCTAGTCCGCGCACCCCATCTTCGAGCAATGCTTCCAGCGCCTTGACCATGGCAGCGGCGATGCCGTGAGTGTCGCAAGCACCGCGGCCCCAAATATAGTCGTCGTCCTCCCGGGACTCGATAAACGGGGGCACAGTATCCATGTGGGTGGAGAAGACAACTTCCGGTTCCCCCCAATGCACCCAAACGTTATTGCGTCCCGGCTCGACTTCCTGCTTCTCGATCTCGCCGCCAAAACGGGCCGCAAGGGGGCGCAAGTATGCGAAGAGAAACTCGCCGATTTCCCCTTCGTTAGGGGTCACTGAATCGATGTCGATCAGGGATCGCGTTAGCTGGAAAGCGTCCATAGAGGCTGTGCCATCCGGGAATTTCGAGCGTATCCAAAACGCCGGCCCTCGTCAAACAGGCCACTGCTGTATCAAGCACGAAATCCGCAGGCCAACCGATCAATCCAGCCGGATTATGGCAAGGCCGGAGCGAAAAGCCGAGGGAATTATGAGAACGGAGCAACTATAGCCTGGCTCGGGAAGTGCCAACCTGAGTCAGGGAACGGCCCACGTGCTCGATTATCCTAGACTTGGCGCGCCGTACTGGTGCCGCAACATTGCTGGCTGCCGTGGCCCGCGCGATGCAGTGGAAAAGATGGGAGCAAGACCGCGCGGAACGTGACGGACCCCGGGCCTACAAGAGGGAACGGTTCGGAGTCATCGCAACAACTCCGTCGCACTTGCCGCTGGGTGTTCGGCCCGACCGGCGATCCATCCCAAATGACGCATGTAAGAGGTCCTTTGCCTGCCGCGCTGTGACGGCTCATTGCTGCCACGGAGTCTTCTCGACCCTCTCAACCGGCCTATCTGTTTCTGTAGGTCGCCAAGCCTCGCGTGAAGCCAAGTCATAACGGTCACCGGGCGCGAGAAAATAGAACCTGCCATCGGGCGGGATCTGTCGCTGGCTGTCGTAGATGACGGCATAGCTCTGTCCGATCACTTCGAATCGGTCTCCCTCGACAATGATTGCCGTGTTCTCGTCGAGTCCGATTCCCAGCAACTCGGGATGAGCCTCGATCACTTCAAGCAGGTCGAAATGGCGATTCCTCCGAAGCAGATGCTGGTCTATCCCGACATTCTTCAATAGCGCAAACCCTTCGAGGTGGTCGCCCATCATGACGGAATTGGTCTCTGTGTCGCCCCGGACCAGGAACGAGCCCATGATCGACGCCCCGGCGGAAGACCCGCTGATAACGCCCTCCCGCTCCAGCAACGCGAAAAGCTCCCTGTGGGTTCGGGTGTTCAAGTACGCATCGGCCAAGCGCCACTGTCGGCCGCCACCGAAAAACACACCGCGGGCCCGTCGCAGCGGAGCGACGAATTCGTCCGTATCGGCTACCTTGGGGTCGTACGTGTGCAGGACGGTGATGTCGGTTGCGCCAGCTTCTTTGAACAGGCGCTGGCCTCTCCAGTACTGGTCATAGCGCGGTGCTCCGCCGGCCGTCGGGATAACCACCAGCGGAGCGTCGCGGCCGCCGGCCAGTTCGATAATTCGTTCGACGATTTCCATGTCCCGCAGGCCGCCACCGATGATCACGAGCGCCCCCCGTGCGGGACCGACCCGGGGGATGCTGGCCAACGGCGAAACTTGCGCGGCCGCCGGTGCAGCCGCGAGTAGCACCGAGACTGCGACCAATGCAGTCCTGCGCGTGATGTGCAACTCGACTCCCTGCAAGTCGCCGAGTGTACCGTTTGATCGATTCGCGGGTCAACGAATCGCATTCAGCCTCGGTCTTGTGAACACGCCCCGGTGCGGGCAGGTCTGTCAAATCAAGCCGGTCTCATCCTGAGTGCATCGTCCGAAGGCGTGCATTTGCGACAATGATGCGAATCCGGCGAGTTGATTGGAGGTCTGGATGAACTGGAACAAACTAGACCGACGCACGCTCTTGCAGGGGGCGGGGCTGGCCAGCATGACGTTGCTGGGCTGCTCTCGGAGGGTCGCCTCAAACCAGCCGAACGTGCTGCTCATCTTTACGGATCAGCAGACCGACGAAGCCATGAGCTGCACCGGGAACCCGCATCTGGAGACGCCCTCAATGGATCGAATTGCCGCGCGGGGCGTCCGCTTCACGCGTAGCTACGTCACTCAGCCGCTATGCCTGCCATCCCGTTCGAGCATCCAAACTGGCCGCTACCCGCATGAGATCGGGACTCCTACGAACGGTACGAAACTAAACCGCCCCTATCCCATGCTTGGCAAGCTGATGGAAGCCGCCGGCTACGACACAGCCTACTTCGGGAAGTGGCACGTCGGTGCGTCGTACGAAGAGGCCGGTTACGCGGTTACTGGCACTACGCAAAGCGACAGCGACACCGCGCGACACGCAGTCGAGTACCTGAGGGCTGCGCGCGACAAGCCATTCTTCCTTACCGCTTCCTTCCTGAATCCGCACGACGTATGCCAGCTTGCCCGCCGCCAGGATCTGCCGCAAGGCCCGATCCCGCAACCGCCCGACGACCCGGCGCAGCTTCCGCCGCTCCCCGAGAACTTCGCGATTCCAGAGAGCGAGCCAACTGCCATCCGCATGATCCAGGAGAAAAACCGAAATTTTCACTACCCGACCGATCAATGGAGCGACCTGGAATGGGGGCAGTACCTCTGGGGCTACTATCGCCTCGTTGAAAAGGTCGACAGGGAAATCGGCAAAGTACTGGATGCCCTCCGCGATGCAGGCCACGAGAGCAACACGATCATAGTCTTCACCAGCGATCACGGAGAGGGAGTCGCCAGCCACCACTGGAACCAGAAGCAGGTGCTCTACGAGCAGGCCGTGCGCGTGCCGCTAATCGTCGCTCACCCGCTCTCGTCCAATCCCGGCACAACATCGCAAGCCCTGGTTTCCACGGGTATCGACATCATGCCCACGGTCCTAGCCGCAGCAGGGACCGGCAATCGGCCGGGTCCCGGTGACGGCCAATCCCTGGCACCCCTGGCACGGAGCCCTTCCGCAGCGTGGGACCGCCGCTACGTCGTCGCGGAGACAACCTTCGGGCGCGGAGGCGATGATGGCGTGTCCGGTCGCATGCTGCGCACCGAACGCTACAAGTACATCGTCTACAACACCGGCAGCGGGCGCGAGCAACTCTTTGATCTCCGGGAGGACCCTGGCGAGATGATCAACCTCGCCACCAAGCCAGCCTACCAATCGGAACTCCACGAGCATCGGCAGCTCATGTCCGATTGGGCGACCCAAACCAATGACGACTTCCCGCTAGTCCAGCCGACTTGACACTGCTTTGCCCGAACTCGAAACGAGTGCGAGGTGTAAAGCCGGCCTTGGGAACTGTCGGATCTGAAATCACCGGTGCACTCCGCGACTGGTGCCAGTCTGTGCGCTGCCTGGTGCTCGCGAGCCAGACGGTGCGACCGTTCTTCCCAAGGCTATGGATACGCCAGGCGGAGATCTCGTGGGCGTGTGGCACGCAGCTGGCCGGGCTTTACGGAATCTTGTCAAGATTTGCCAGTCTTGGATCTCTGTCAGAAAACGGGCTATAATGATTAGACGCTAGGGGTCGAATGCCACTAATGTCGATTTACGACCCTGCGGAGAGAGAGAGTCGGAGGAATCAGATCCATGTGGGGCCGAAAAGACCCAGACCAACAGCTTGATGCAATGCCGGTGGATAAGCCGAGGCCCACCCAGCCGGCAGCCCCGGTGTCCGCGCCTCGGCCCGTAGACCGCCCCGTAAGCAAGACCCCATCCTCGGCACAGTCCCGCATCGGTAAGTCTGCGAAGTTCAAGGGCGACATATGCAGTGACGAGGATTTGGTAATCGACGGTCAGGTAGAGGGTGGAATTGACATTTCCCAGAACACGCTGGTGATCGGGTCCACCGGATTGGTGAAGGCAAACGTCCAAGCACGATCACTCGTGATTCAAGGAGAGCTGGCGGGCAAGGCACAGGTCAGCGAGCGGACTCATATCACCGCAACCGGCCGCTTGAACGGGGATCTGGTCACGGGCAGAATCGTGATTGAGGACGGCGGGACATTTCGTGGAACGAGCGATGTCCGGCCGGTCAAACCTGTATCAGCACCAAAACCAGTGCCGGAAACGCCGGCGCCAGCACCAAGGCCAGCTCCGGCCGTCCAATCAAGACCGGCAGTTCGTCCGACCGAGCCACCAAGTCAGAGGCCGACAACTGCATCACCCCAACGCGGCATCACGTAAGGACGGATGGCCCGAGCGTGGCGGACACGCTGTGAGGGTCAGGCAATCAGTCGGCAACGCGGGGATACGGCGGTTGCCTGGATGGCAAGCAATTCTCACGCCCATCCGATGCGAGCAGCCAGCTGTCTGGCACGCCACTCACGGAAGTGGATAATGGCAAGGGGGCTGGACTGGTGCGACTGTGGCGTGCGAAGCATGAACCGGCCCTAGTTGCGAGCGAGGAACGCGGTCGCAACTCGGGCTCGACAGTCCACCAGAATTCAGAGGCGGCGCTTTCCGACGGCCCGCGAATCCATCGAAAAAGCCCCGGCCTCCAATACTTCTTCGACCGCCTTCCGGATTCCGCGGGCCTAAGAATCCTCGATCTGGGCATGCTCTCCCAAAGCACCCCGGCTTTTGTCTGCAGTCTGGGCCATAGCATTTACAACGCCAGCCTGCTGCACAGTTTCGACAACGCCCGCACCGCCAGCCCGAACAACGAGGGGGGCATGGAACGGCAGGTTGCCAGCAGGTTCGTGCGGACCCACTTGGACTTCCGTCCGGACACGTTTCACGCAGTGCTTGCCTGGGACGTCCTCCAGCACCTCGACAAGGCCGCAATGATTTCCACGATCGCCCACCTTGCGAAGATCGTGCGCCCGGACGGCATGATGCTGTGCCTCTTCCATAGAGAGAAAACCGGCCCGACACTGCCAGTTCTCAGCTGCGACTTGGACTCAACTTCCACGTTCTGGGTCAGGGAGGCTGGCGAACGCGAGTCGAGTCGGGAATTCAGCGTCAGGGAGTTGGAATCACTCTTTCCGCAGTTCCAGGCCATACACTTCTACTTGATGCAAGATTCGCTGCATGAGGTGCTCGTCATTAACTAGCAATACCGCTTCCCACGCCGTCCGATGGCTGCCGGCAGTGGCTTTCGCGCTGGCCGCGTGCGGGTCGGTCCAGGCGGAGGGTCGACACTTGCGGGTAGCCGGAGACGACCATTACTTCAATCTGGAGTACGGGGATGCGGTCGACTCGTTCAGGCGGCTCGTTGAACTCGAGCCGGAACAGCCCGATGGATTCGCCTCGCTGGCCAAAGCGCAGCTGTACAAGGAACTAGCCAGGCTCCGGTTGCTGGACACGAGCGCTTTTCGCGACGACCCGGAATTCTACGAAGGCGATAAGCCCAAGCCCGACCCAGCCGCCAACAAGGAGATCCTGAACACGCTCCAGACTGGGAGACTGCTCTGCGAACGCCTTTTGGAAGCGGACAGTGACGACCGTGGCGCGCTGCACGCGCTGGCGCGGATCAACGCGCTGCGAGCGGCGTTCGAAATCATGATCGGGAAAGACTACTTCAAGGCGCTGGCCAGCGGGCGACGCGCCAAGGGCCTGAGCTACCGACTCGCGGAACGCTATCCCGAGTTCGTAGACGGCACGCTCGTTGCGGGTCTGGACGAGTACATGCTGGGAAGCTTGCCGTGGGCGCTCAGGGCCCTGATCGCCTTGAGCGGTTACCGGGGGAAGAAACAGAAGGGCTTGGCAATGATCGAGCGCGTGGCTCGGGAGGGTGAGTCGAGCCGCAGCGACGCACGAGTGCTGCTAACACTCGCGTACCGCAGGGAGCGGCGGTATCGCGATGCTGCACGCGAGTTCCAAACACTGGCAAAGGCATTCCCCCGGGCCTTTACGTATCCGCTAGAGGAGGCGGCAATGTACAAGGCGGCAGGGGAGTACAGGAAGGCGCTGGAAATCCTTCGCGACGTCAATCGAAAACGCATTGCGGGCGAAGACCGGTTCGACAGGATGCCCGCGCGCTGGGCGGCAGCGCTGCAGCGCGGAATTCAAAAGCTTGATCAACGAGTCCAAGCCAACAGTGCCTAGCGTGCCCGGGACCGGATTTCAGACTCCGGGGAATCGCTGGGAAAAAGCGGCCAGGGACGCGAGCTTCGCCGCTGCCGCGCCCGAGTCAATCGATTCGGCAGCAAGGGCGGCGCCCTCCGGCCAGCTTCCGGCAGTTCCCGCAACTCGCAGCGCGGCTCCGGCGTTCATGACGACGATGTCCCTGGCCGGCCCCTTCTTGCCGGACAGCACCGCGCGGAGAATCCCCGCGTTCGTCTCGGCGTCGCCACCGGCGACGGCCTCGGCAGGTGCCGGGGACAAGCCGAAACCGGCCGGTTCGAGAGTGCCGTGGCGGACGCCACCCTCATGCACATGAGCGAATCGAGTCGGACCGGTTAAGGTGATTTCATCCATGCCATCGCTGCCGTGCACAACCAGGGCGGCCTTCGAGCCAAGACGGGCGAGAGCCTGTGCCGCCAAGGGCACAATACGGTCTTCGTAGACCCCGATCACCTGGATGGCCGCACCCGCCGGGTTCGTAAGCGGGCCGAGCATGTTGAAGACCGTCCGCATCCCCAATTCACGTCGAATAGGACCGACGTGTCGCATCGCCGGATGCATGCTGGGAGCGAACAGGAACCCGATCCCGGTCTCGTCGATTGCCTGGGCTGACTGGTCGGCATCGAGGTTGACGTTGACCCCCAGCGCTTCCAGCACGTCGGCCGATCCGCACCGACTCGAAATCGAGCGGTTCCCGTGCTTCGCAACGGCAAGTCCCGCTCCCGCCACGACAAACGCGGCAGCGGTCGAGACGTTAAACGTGCTACCGCCATCGCCACCGGTGCCGCAGGTATCGACCAAGCACTCGGGATCGGTGTTCCGCGGTCGGACCTGCAAGGCACTCGCCCGCATGGCCCGCGCCAATCCGGTCACCTCGCCGGCCGTCTCACCCTTCATGCGAAGGGCTACCAGGAATGCAGCCGTGAGCGCGGGCGTGGACTCGCCCCGCAGGAGCTGCAGCATCGCCGCGTGGGCCTGCTCTTCGCTCAGTTCCTGTCGGGCCGCGGCGCAATGCAGCGCTTCTTGAACTGCGGGCATGGCACTCGGTTCGCCCGCTCGCTCCGAATGTCGATATAGTGGGTGTTTCGGGCGGTTGGGGCGACCTTTTGATCGTACCCCAAGGGAGGCTCTCCCATGAAGGTTCACGAGTATCAGGCGAAAGAGGTGTTGCGGCAGTACGGGGTCCCGACTCCGCGCGGATTCGTCGCAGCCACTCCCCGCGAGGCGCGGGAAGCAACCGAGCGGCTGGATGGGAAAGTTGTCGTGAAAGCGCAGATCCATGCCGGCGGTCGCGGCAAGGGTGGCGGAGTGAAACTGGCCGGGAGCGCGGACGAAGCCGAGCAACAGGCCGCAAGCATTATCGGGATGAATCTGGTGACGCACCAAACCGGCCCGGAAGGTCGGAGGGTCAAGCGGGTCTTAGTCGAGGAGCAGCTCCCCATCAACCGCGAGATCTACCTCGGAATCGTCATGGACCGCGCTGCGGGCAGACCGGTCTTCATGGCATCCGCCCAAGGCGGGATGGACATCGAAGAGGTCGCGGAGAAGAACCCCGATGCCATTCTCAAGGAACCCATTGGCCGCGGCGGCCTGCGCGCCTTCCAGGCCCGGCGGCTCGCGTTTGGCCTGGGAGTCACCGGCGCAGCATTCGGTCCGTCCGTGCAGGCCATGCTGGCGCTGTCCCGGGCCTATGACGAATCCGATGCCTCGCTGATCGAGATCAACCCCTTCGTGCTGACAGATGACGGCCGCGCCGTCGCGCTCGACGGCAAGATGGACATCGACGACAACGCCCTCTTCCGCCACCCCGATCTCGTCGGCTTGCGCGATCCCGATGAGGAGGAACCGCTCGAAACGGACGCGATCAACCACGGCCTCAACTACATCAAGCTGGACGGAAACGTCGGCTGCATGGTGAACGGCGCGGGCCTCGCGATGGCCACGATGGACATAATCCAGTACGCGGGCGGAATGCCCGCGAATTTTCTCGACGTCGGCGGCGGTGCCAGCAAGGACCAGGTCAGGCACGGTTTTCGCATCATCCTGTCGGACCCCAACGTCAAGGCAATCCTGATCAACATATTTGGCGGCATCCTCAAAGTCGACGTGCTGGCAGAAGGCATTGTCGCAGCCGCTCGGGAACTCGAGATCGCCGTCCCGATGGTGCTGCGCCTGGAAGGCACAAATGTTCAGCGGGGACGCGAGATTCTGGAGAGTTCGGGCCTCAATTTCGTAGTCGTGTCCGATATGAAGGAAGCCGCCGAGAAGGCCGTGGCACACGCCGTCTAGCAGACAGAAGCAATGAGCATACTCGTAAACGAAGACACTCGGGTCGTAGTTCAGGGCCTCGGCCGCGCGGGACTGTTCCACGCCGAGCAGTGCCAGCGCTTCGGCGCCAAGATCGTCGCCGGAGTCCATCCGGGGCGCGGCGGCCAGGATGCCCTAGGTTTCTCGGTGTTCAACACGTTGCGCGCCGCAGTCGACCGGACCCGTCCGACCGCTTCTCTGATCTTCGTTCCGGCAAGTGGGGCGGCGGATGCGATCCTCGAGGCAATCGAGTCCGGGATCGACTTGGTCGCCTGCATCACAGAAGGCATCCCGGTGCGCGACATGGTCACGGTGGGCGACGCCTTGCGGGACAGCGGGACACGGCTAATCGGGCCCAACTGCCCGGGCGTGATCTCTCCGGGGAAATGCAAGCTGGGCATCATGCCCGGCCAGGTTCACAAGCCCGGCTCGGTTGGCGTGGTGTCCCGCTCCGGGACGTTGACTTACGAGGCTGTCGGCCAGCTGTCAGGCCTCGGAATCGGACAGTCCACGTGTGTCGGTATCGGAGGAGATCCGGTAATCGGCACGAATTTCATCGATGTCCTGGAACTGTTCAACAGCGACCCCGGGACCACTGGGATCATCATGATCGGCGAAATCGGCGGCACGGCCGAGGAAGAGGCCGCTGAATACATCAAGGCCCATGTATCCAAACCGGTTGTTGGATTCATTGCGGGCGCGACAGCGCCCCCGGGCCGTCGCATGGGCCACGCCGGGGCGATCATTTCGGGCGGCAAGGGTACCGCCCGCGCAAAGCAAGCTGCCTTGGAAGCTGCGGGCATCGCGGTGGCTCCGACACCTGCTGACCTAGGTTCGACACTGGCCGCGGCGCTCTAAGGCCCGGCGGACGCTATCCCACGAAACCAACCACAAGGAGTGGAACACATGCCGACCGAGCGCACCCTCGCCATCATCAAACCAGACGCGGTCGCCGCAGGCAACGCTGGGCTCGTCATCGCCCATTTGGAAAAGGAAGGCTTCACGATCGTAGCGATGAAGAAGCTCCGGCTGAGCGAATCCCAAGCCCGTGCATTCTATGCCGTGCACAGCGAGCGCCCTTTCTTCAGCAGCCTGATCGAGTTCATGACCTCTGGTCCGGTCGTGCCGATGGTGCTGGAGCGCGAGAACGCGATCGCCACGCTGCGCAAGGTGATGGGCGCCACAAACTCCCTCGAGGCGGCCCCGGGCACCCTGCGCAACCTCTACGGGACAGATATCGAGAAGAACGCCATCCACGGCTCGGACGCGCCTGAAACCGCAGTGGCCGAGCGAGGGTTTTTCTTCAGCCGACTCGAAGGCAACTAACTCCCACGGCATTGCCGTACTAGAGCGGGATGTTGCCGTGCTTCTTCCGCGGCGAATGCTCGGCCTTGTTCTCCAGCATCTGGAGGGCGCGAACCAGCTTTGCACGCGTCTGCCGCGGCTCGATCACTTCGTCGATCCAACCCTTCTCGGCTGCCCGGTAGGGATTCGCGAATTGAGCCTTGAATTCCTCGACCCTCTCGGCACGGAACCGCTCCGGTTCGCTGGCGGCGGACAGCTCGCGCCGGTACAGGATGTTGACGGCACCCTCCGGTCCCATCACGGCGATTTCAGCGGTTGGATACGCAAAGTTGATGTCCGTGCGGACATGTTTCGAGCCCATCACACAGTACGCTCCGCCATATGCCTTCCGCGTGATGACAGTGATCTTAGGGACGGTGGCTTCGCAGTAGGCGTAGAGCAGCTTGGCACCGTGCTTGATGATGCCCCCGTGCTCCTGAGCGCTGCCAGGGAGAAAGCCAGGCACATCCTCGAAAGTGATGATCGGGATGTTGAAGGCGTCGCAAAACCGCACGAACCGGGCCCCCTTCAGCGAGGCGTCGATGTCAAGGCAGCCGGCAAGCACAGAGGGCTGGTTGGCGACGATCCCGACCGGTCGGCCCCCGAGCCGGGCGAATCCAACGACAATGTTGCAGGCGTAGTGCTCCTGCACCTCGAAGAAGTAACCGTCGTCGACGACCCGGGCTGCGATGTCCTTGATGTCGTAGGGCACGTCGGACTCCGCCGGCACGACATCGTCCAGGTCCGGATCCATGCGATCAGGAGGATCCTCGCTGGCACGGTACGGAGGGTCGTCAAGGTTGTTCGACGGCAGGAACGAGAGCAACTCCCGGATCAGTTGCAGGCAGTGGGCGTCGTCGTCAGCCAGGAAGTGCGCCACGCCGCTGGTCTCGTTGTGAGTGCGAGCGCCGCCCAGTTCCTCCTTGCTGATCTGTTCATGGGTGACCGTCCGGATGACATCCGGGCCGGTGACGAACATGTGACTCGTCTGCTTCACCATGAACACGAAATCGGTGATCGCAGGCGAGTACACCGCGCCGCCGGCGCACGGGCCCATGATGGCCGAGATCTGCGGCACAACGCCACTGGCCAAGGTGTTGTGCAGGAAGATATCGGCATAGCCGGCAAGTGAAGCAACTCCCTCGTGGATCCGAGCTCCGCCTGAATCGTTCAAGCCGATCACCGGCGCGCCCGTCTTCATTGCCAAGTCCATGATCTTGCATACCTTCTGCGCGTTTCGCAGCGATAGAGACCCTCCGAACACGGTGAAGTCATGGGCGAACGCGTACACCGAGCGGCCATCGACCTTGCCGTAGCCGGTCACGAAGCCGTCACCGGGAACCTTTTGCCCCTCCATGCCAAAGTCGGTGCAATCGTGGGCAACGAGCCGGTCCAGCTCTTCAAACGTTCCCTCGTCGAAGAGCAGGTCGAGCCGCTCTCTCGCGGCCAACTTTCCCGAATCCAGCTGCCGCTTTGCCCGTTCCGGGCCGCCTCCCGCCCGGGCCGCTTCGTTACGGCGTCGCAGTTCGGCTCGTTTCTTGAGGAGGTCCATCGGCTTCAACACCGTATCACGGTGCCCAGCCGGCCAGCGCCTCGGGGCGGCATGCTATGCTCCCACTTGCTTGACGCACTTTTTTGGGCGGTGGCATTGCCAGCCGTCGCCGTGTCGTTGGTGTCGGTGAAGCGCGGTCGCCGGTTCCTGGAGTATGTCGAGGATCGCACACGCGAACCGCTGGAAGAGCCCCCGTCAGGCTGGCCGCCAGTAGCTTTGATCGTTCCCGTCAAGGGTGCTGAGACCGGGCTGGCCACGAATCTGCGATCCCTTGCGACCCAGGATTACCCCCACTTCGAGCACATCATCTGCTGCAGCGATCCGAACGATCCGGCGCTTGGCGTGGCACGAGCAACCTTGGGTTCGTCGTGCCGAATCGTTATCGCAGGCGAGCCCTCGGCAGACATCGGAGAAAAGATCCATAACTTGACCGCTGCGGTGGCAGCGGTGGGGAACGAGGCGAAGGTCCTTGTGTTCGCCGATTCCGACGGCCAGGTCCCGCCGGACTGGCTGCGAAAGCTCGTTTCTCCGCTCGAGGACCAGAACCTGGGAGCCGCAACCGCATTCCGCTGGTATCTCCCGCAGGAGGGCGGCTTCTGGCCCCTAATGCGGAGTGTGTGGGACTCGGCGGTCGCGATGATCCTGGACACACGCGACCGCAGCTTCGCCTGGGGCGGGGGGACAGCGGTGCGACGCGAGGCCTTCGAATCGGCGCGGGTCCTGAGCCACTGGCAAGGCTCGGTGAGCGACGACTACCGCCTAACCGACGCGATGCACTCGGCGGACCTCGGAATCCGATTCGTCCCGGAAGCGCTGGTGCCAACAGTCGGACAATGCAGCAGGTCGGAGTTCCTCGCCTGGAGCGTGAGGCAGCTAACGATCACGCGCGTCTACCGATTCCGAATGTGGCTCGCAGGTTTCGGCAGCCACATCCTGTACTGCACTGCACAGCTGCTGTGTTTGCTGCAGCTGCTGCACGGCAACTGGATCGGACTGGGAGCGCTGCTGGCGATCATTGTGCCCGGCATGGCAATTGGCGGCATGCGGGCGTACGTCTGCGCAATGGTGTTCCCCGAACGCGAAGCGTGGCTGGAACGTTTCGGCTGGGCCTATTTCTGGATGACGCCACTGGCAACCTGGATCTGGCTCTACGCATTCCTGCGCTCCGGGACGACAAGCCGGATTTCCTGGCGGGGGCGGACTTACGAACTGCCTAGCAAACACGAGGTTCGCGAGGTCGGGAGGACCTAGCGGCCCGCCGGTGCCAAGAAACAGTCACCGCTTCTCGACCAACCGGATGACCGGGGCGAGCAGGTTATCGACTGGAGCGAAATCGTCCGTCAGGACGAGGCTGCGAGAGCGCCGACGAAGCTGCGCCAAGTCCCTTGGGGACAGCAGGGCGGCGCTGTATTCGATGTAGTCCAGATGCTGGACTGGAAGCGCGCGCGTCGAACCGGCGACAACGAATGTGTCGCGCTCGTCTTCGTCGCTCGGACCGCCAGGCGACGTGCAAAACGTGTAGACGTACGGAAACACCTGCTCGACCGTGTTGATGACGGCCCCGAGAAACCGCCCCGAGCGAAAGACATCAATGGTGTTGGCGAGAAACACCGACTCGTCGCTCATCAGCGCGCGCAGTTTCCGAACGTAGTCCACAGTGGTGAGGTGGAATGGCGGGGAGTAGTGATTGAATGCGTCGTTGTAAACCAAATCGAATTTCTGTGTGTCCTCGCCGATGGCGGCCCGCGCGTACAGTTCCTCGACGCGGTTCCGTGCGTCCAGGTGAACAATCCGCAGCGGGGTATCGCCTTCCAGTCCGAAGGCATCGAAAGCGGCGCGGGTAACTTGCGGGTCGATCTCCACCACTTCGCCGTAACCGCGGGGATACCGACGCAAGAACCAACGTGGAAAAACATAGCCGCCGCCGCCGAGGAACAACGCACGGACCGGGGCGTCGAGGTGGTACTTGCGAACCGCCTCGATGGTCACGCCCGCATAGATGCGCTCGTAGTCATAGTGCAGTCGGTCCGGGTCTCTCATGTCGACATAGGCATGCACGAGGTAGTCCAGCGTCATCGACCGCAGCCCGGGGGTGTCGATCACCTCATCGACCCGAATGAACGAATACTGCGACTCGTCATGGAAGAGGGCCGCCGCTCGACCCGGCTCCCGAAAACCAAGCCGCTCGCCCATCGTTCGGGCCCACGGATAGGGAGCCCAAGCAGCTGCAAACACGGCTAGTAGCACGCCGCTCCACAGATAGGGCAGCAGGCTCGAGCCGCCGTAGGCGAGCGCAATCACCAGCAGAACCCCGGCTACCGCCAGAAGCACCGACGTGGTGCCCATCCTCGCGATGAGCAGATAGCCCGTCAGGAAAGTGCCAACGATGCTGCCAATCGCACCCCACGAGTACACGCTGCCGACAGTCCGGCCAAGTTGCTTGCCGAGAACGATGGCCATCTTCGCGGAGACCGGACTGATCATCCCAAGCAGGCCGGACGGCACGAAGAACACCAAGAACACATGCAGAGCGATGCGCACGGGCCAGTCCATGTCGCGCAGAACATCCAAGGCGCCCACACGATCGTTTAGCAACGGGATGATCAAGCAGTTGGCCGACGAGACCAAGAAGATGGCGGCAAGCGTCTCTCTCGGCGGAAAGCGATCGGCGAGCCTCCCGCCGACATAGTTGCCCGCGGCAATGCCGGACAGTACGATGCCGATCACAGAAGTCCAGGTGTACAGGGAGCTTCCGACATGGCGAGCGATCAACCGTCCGGCAACCAGCTCGATCACCATGATGCAAGCGCTGGCGAGGAAGACCGTCGCAATCGGGACGAGCCACGAAAGAGGGGATGGCCGCTCCCGGGCTGGGGATGAGGACTCCATAACGAACGTCCGGCGGGGTCTCAGGGACACGCAATCAGGACGGTCAGGCTTCAAGCCTAGCCTATTCCAGGGACAACTCTCGAATGCGTCCAAGCAGTCCTTTCCACCGAAGCCGGAGGTCTCAGCTGCCCCCGTGCCTAAGGGGATGCTCGCGGCCTTGCGACCAAGCTGCCCGCTGGCGGGCATGGATCCCAGAGCAGCGGCCTAGGCCGCCGCTGCAAGAGCAGGCCTAGCGGAGTGGCCACGAGAGTCATTGCAGCAGGGTCAGGCCGGAACCCCCGGTGCTGGAAATGCCGCGCAAAGCGCCTGAACCTCCGCCTTTAGCCCGGCGAGTACCGCACTCTCGCTCGGCTGCTGGAGCGCACAGAGAATGCATTCGCCCAGCTTCGCCATCTCCCGAGCACCCATGCCTCTGGTTGTCGCGGCCGGTGTCCCGAGGCGAATGCCGCTAGGACGGAGCGGCGGATTCGGATCGTCCGGCACGACTTGCTTGTTGCACGTGATCGCGATCTCGTCTAGCGTCTGCTCGGCTTCGCGGCCGTTGATGCCGAAAGTGCGGATGCAGTCGACCACCATCATGTGGTTCGCCGTCCCCCCGGTGACGAGGTCCGCACCGCCTGCCAAGAGAGCCTTCGCCAGGGATTGCGCGTTCTCCAGCACTCTACGGCAGTAGACCGGGAATTCGGGCTCAAGGGCTTTGCCCAGCGTGATCGCGGTCGCAGCGACTTGGTTCATGTGGGGACCGCCTTGGAGGCCGGGAAACACGGACTGGTCGATGGCCTTGCGAAACTCTTTCCGGCACATGATCATGCCGCCGCGCGGCCCGCGAAGCGACTTGTGGGTCGTCGTTGTGACGAGATCGAAACCGGCCTCGATCGGATTGGCCAGCACGCCGCCCGCAATGAGCCCGCCGATGTGCGACACATCGGCCATGGTCATCGCTCCGATCTCGTCGGCGATGCTCTGGAACGGTGCGTAGTCGTAGTCCCGGGGATACGACGAGTACCCGCAAACGATCATCTTGGGGCGATGCTCGCGCGCGCTCCGGCGGAGTGCATCGAAGTCGATCCGGCCCTCGTTGCTTGGATCGGTCTTGTAGCGGATCCAGTTGTACAGGCGCCCCATGTGCGAGACGGGGGCACCGTGAGTCAGATGGCCTCCATGGGAAAGGTCCATTCCCATGACAGTGTCACCCGGCTCGAGCAGCGCCAGGTACACAGCCGCGTTCATCGGCGCGCCCGAAAGGGGCTGGACGTTGGCGTGCTCGCAGCCGAACAGCTGCTTCGCCCTCGAAATGGCGAGCCGCTCGATCGCGTCGGTGAACTCCTGGCCACCGTAGTAGCGGCGGCCAGGATAACCCTCCGCGTACTTGTTCGTAAACACTGACCCGAGTGCGGCGAGAACTTCCGGATACGTGTAGTTCTCGGACGGAATCAGTTCGATGCCGGTAGCTTGCCTCCTCTCTTCGGAGACGAGCGCCGCGAAAACCTCGGGGTCACTCGATTCGAGCAGTTCACGTGGTGACACCATATCTGCGGGCCTGCTCCCATTGTCCCTTACGGGATGGTCCGTCCCAGGCGCGGAAACGGCCGCCTAACCTCGGCGATATTCACAAAGCCTTAATCCGCCTGTTGTTATCGGGTAACAAACCCCCCGTACTCTTTAGATCTTGGGAAGCGCACAAGCTGACTTGACACGCTGTCCCGAACTGCGGAGCCCTTGATCGGGCCCCTTTTTTCTCGGAGGATTTCAACAACAACCATGAGACGTTCGCTAATTCCATTGCTAGTACTTGCCCTGCTCTGCGCCGGATCGGTCATAGCGCCCGCGCAGGACACGGGAACAACCACCACGGACACGACCACCACAACGGAGGAGACAACTGCCGCTGTCCTGCCCAACACCTCGGCAAGACTCTACGCCTGGACGACCAAGCTCGGCTTCCTGACGACTGACCAAGTCGCTGCCTACGTAACGCTGGATCCAATGGACGATACGGCCGAGTACACGCTCTTCGCTTACAGGCAGAACATCGAGACTGGCGAGCGGCGGTACGTCGCTGCCGACAGCGCCACTCTAACCACTCTCCAGGATACTATTGTGGACTACTGGGGCAATGCTGAAGGATCGTATCAAGCCGCGACGCTGACCGCTCTGGACCAGGCTGAGGTCTGGACTGGCACCCAAACAAGTCCGGGATTGTGGCAGTTTGTCGTGGAGATGCGCAGTGCTGACACGACCCAAGTTGTCAAGAGAGCCTATGCGAAGTATGTCGTCTCGGCACTGCCTGCCATTGAATACGGCACCGACGGGACGGATACGGAAATTTCCACGGACACGACGTGGTCGAATGACACGCTCTATCGAATCCGCTACCAGGTCTTCGTCAACTCCGGCGCGACCCTGACAATCGAACCAGGCACCCATATTCTGGCCGAGGGCCAGAACGCGGTGATCGTGGTTGAGAAGGGAGGCAAGATCATGGCGGAGGGCCGTAGGGAAGCCCCAATCGTCATGACTTGCGACGCGGATATCGGAGAGCGCTACTCGAGTTGCTGGGGCGGACTGATCATCCTTGGCGACGCCCCGATGACTCGGGGCACGGGCAAAGCGGAAGGCGTGGTGCCTGAAACCCGTCCCGTCTACGGTGGCACCAACGCCGAGGACTCTAGCGGCGTCTTGCGGTACGTTCGCGTCGAATTCGCCGGCGTGAACTTCAATCCCGAGACGCAGCCGAACGCCTTCGGCTTCCATGGGGTCGGCTCAGGAACCGTCATCGATCACATCCAGGCCCACGAGGGCGAGGACGATGGCATTGAATTCTTCGGTGGGACCGCTAACTGCACCTACTGCGTGTCCAGCGGGTCCAAGGACGACTCCCTTGACTGGGCGTTCGGTTGGTCGGGCACGGCACAGTACGTCTACATCCAGCAGGATGAGGGCAGTGACAACGGGATCGAGGCGGACAACGACAGCTCTGGATTCGACAGGACTCCCCGCTCTAGCCCGAAGATCTATAACATCACCATGATCGGCGGGATCGAGGGGAACGATCTCTCGTTGCACGGGGGCGACGGAATGCGCGTGCGCGTAGGCACCCAGGTCACTGTCCGCAACCTCGTGATGAGCGGCTTCGGCGGCGACGCCATCGACGTCCGCGACAATTCGCCCAGCTTCTTCATGACTGGCGAAAGCAGCATTAAGAACGCAATCATCACCAACAACGGCGACGCTACGGGAGACGCTCAGATCCAGGGTGGCGTCGCGACATACGTCGACTACGAAGATGTCGCTCCGATGCTGACCAACGTTCGGTTCGAAGGCAACCCCGATCCGCGGCCGATGCTCGGATCCCCGGCACTGGAAGCCGGAGCTGCGGCAACTCCTCCTTCAGACGGCGCACTGGACACGAGCGCCGACTTCGTCGGTGCATTTGGCAGCCTGAACTGGCTGGAGGAGTGGACATTCTTCGGCGACGAAGTGGACTACGAAATCGTTTCAGAATAGGAGAAGCCCGACCCAACAGGCACTGGCCCTTCCGCATGTGCCCAAGACCCTTTCGCTATAGGGAAAGGGTCTTTCTTGCTTGGCAGGACTCTCGATTGCGGGGTTCAAGGGGCCCTGCCAACCAAGGTCGCAGGATCGTCAGCACAGACGCGCCGATACTTGAGTGGACAGCTGGGCTCGGAGATTCGGCCCGGGAGAATCTCAGTTCGTCGAGCGAACTGCCTTAAGCCATGGCCGGTTTCGTGCCGGAGCATCTCGGTCACGCCTGAATCGAGCGCAGGCAGCGATGGACCGGTACTCCACCAATGACTGCCATGCCGCGCCTCCGAAGCCGATAGTGTGCTACGGCAATGGGCTCTCGCCGACATCCGCCGAGCTCTGGGGACGATCGTGGAGGTGGCACCAAGGAGTGCAGAATTCGCGGAGGAATTCTTCCCCAGTGGTTGGTGCTCCTAGGCTTGGGATGGGCCTGTCTCTGGGTGGGCAAGTAACGCAGTTTGATCGGGGATCGTTGGCGGTGTTGCCTTCGTGGAATGGCATCGACCCTTCGAACCACGGAACGAGACGCGATTCATCTACGGGCTGGTTGCATTGCCGCCAAGCATGAATTGGAGGCAGCGATTCGCCGCGCCAGCTCCAGGTTCGATAGGAACACAGCTGGAATGGACGCACAAACTGCCGCTAGGCCGGACCTGCTTCGTGGCGAGTGCGAGGGATGCCACTGAGCGTGTCCAAGTGGGAGCTACATCAACCGGAACGCGATTTCGAGCCGTACGCGGGAAGCGACTTTGCGCCCCTGCTGACGAGCTGGGCGGAATCGCCATTGACGAACTGATTCGACCGCGTTCCTGTCCAGCCCGAGGCCTAAATGGCGAAGCACGACAATGTTCCTCGCGTTACCCTCGGTGTCGATATCCGCCTGCAAGAGCGCGCTCCCTTCGTGGTTCGCGATTCGCGCTTCGTCGGTGTAGGGGGGCTCGGTGCGCTCCAACAGCATCGCCGGCTGGGAGAAACCGCTCGAGGCCACTGTCCCCAGTTCAATTGGATCCGCTGGTTCCAGTTCCGCTCTCCTGTAAGAGCGGGCCCTTTCCTCGTAATCCACCGCCTCGTCCCCGCGCGAAAGCTTGTGCAAGAGCCGCGCCAGATGCTCAAGCGTGAGAATGGTATCGCGGTGTGCAGGCCCGACCCGCTTCTCGCGGATTTCTAGAGCGGCTCGGTAGTAGGACTCGGCCTTCGCATAGAGGACTTGGTTCTCGTACAGGATCGCAAGGTTGTTCAAGGAAGCCGCTACATCCGGATGCTCACGGCCAAGCAGCCGGACACGAATCCCGAACGCCAGCTTGTAGAACCTCTCTGCCTCGTCGTTCTTTACCCGGAGATGGTAGTAGCGCCCGACATCGTTGAGCAGGCCCGCGTATTCCGGGCTCTCCGGTCCCCATGCCTGCCGCGCGATCGGGTCGGCCTCCTGATAGAGCTGCTCCGGAAGCGCGTAGTCGCCCCGACCGAGATGGAGCTTGGCCAGTTCCATCAACGGAACGACACGTCGCGGATCATCGTTCGCGAATCCCCTCGATCGAACTCGAGCCTGTCGCAAGATGCGCTCCGCCTGATCGAATTGCTTGGAGGCCATCGCCCGGCGAGCCGAATCAATCGACTCGTCCCAAGCCCTGTCTTGCGCCCGTCCTGAGTCGGCAAAGAACGCCAACAGGGCCGCAATCAACGCGGTCAATCGCTTGCGTCCCATTGGTTGTCAACTATTGAGAATTCCTGCCGCGTCGGCCCCCCGTTGCGACACCCTGAATATCCAGTTTAACAGGCCGAATCGGCTTGCCTGCAGGCTGAGCGGCAGTCAAGCCGCTCGATGGCGGCCCCGAGTGTGCCCGAAATTCCTCCCGGACAGCTAGCAAGCGCCCAAGGCTGGCCAGAAACCCAACCTTGGGCGGGTCATGGGAGCACCAGATCCCTCGCCCATTCCCGATTGTCCAGGTACCAGCGGACCATCCGGTCAATCCCCTCGCGCAGGTGCGTCTGTGGACGCCAGCCAAGGAGACGCTCCGCCTTGCCAATATCCGCCCATGTGGCGGGCACATCGACCCTGGGGACGGGTTCGTGGCGAATCTTGGCCTCAAGCCCCAGAGCATCCTCGATCATCCGCAACGCTTCGCTGAGTCGCACCGGTGCATCGGACCCGAGGTTGATCACCTCGAAGCCCAGCGGAACGGCCGCTGCGATCGTTCCCCGCGCGACATCTTCGACGTACGTGAAGTCGCGGGATTGAGAACCGTCCCCATGCAGCACAATCGGCTCGCCTTCCCGTATCCAGCGAACAAAGCGGAACAGGCTCATGTCCGGCCGGCCGGCCGGACCGTACACCGTGAAATAGCGCACCACGGTCACATCCAGACCATGGACGTGGTGGTGGGCGTAAGCGAGCGCTTCGGCCGCCTTCTTCGACGCAGCGTAAGGCGAACGGGGCCGTCCTGTATCGGCACCCTCTCCGAGGGGCAATGGGTTGTCTGCGCCGTACAGGCTCGACGTCGAGGCCAGCACCAGCTTGCCGGCGCCGAGGCCGCTGCACAACTCGAGAACGTTCTGCGTGCCGGTCGCATTCGCTTCGATATAGGCGCGAGGCCGCTCGACGCTCTGCTGCGCTCCGGCCCGCGCCGCCAAATGAAACACAGCGTCGTACCGCCGTCCTTCGCAGGCCGCGAACAGCGATTCCCGGTCTGTGATATCGGCCCGAATGAATCGAAAGCGCGGGTGCGCTTCGAACTGGAGCAGCCGCCATCGCTTGATGCGGGGGTCGTAGGCATCATTCAGGTTGTCGATACCGTCGACCTCGAACCCGCCATCCAGCAGCTGCCGGGCAACCCAATGCCCGATGAAGCCAGCCACTCCCGTCAGCAGATAGGTCGCCATCGTTCGTCGTTCCAGGCTCAAAGCCTCAGGAGGTGGGGCGCGGAGATGCCTTTCGTCGCGTTGCGGGTGTCGAGAACGAGCGGAGCCGTGCTTAGGAGTCGCGTATAGTCCACGCCGTCATGATCAGTGAGAATCACTGCGATGTCGGACTCGCCAACGGTCTCGAAGAGCTCGCAGCGATCGAGTTCCAGCGATCCGGCCTTCAAGCGTGGGACCAACGGATCGCTGTAGACAACCTCCGCCCCCATCCTGGCGAGCAACGCAGCAATGTCCAGCGCGGGAGACTCGCGAGTGTCCGAAACGTTTCGCTTGTAAGCGATTCCTACAAGATGGACGCGACTGCCCCGCACGGGCTTGGATCGATCGTTCAGCGCTGACTGGATGCGCCCGACGATGTAGCGTGGCATGCTGCCGTTGATCTCCGAAGCCAGCTGGATCAGGCGCGGCTCGAATCCGGCCTGCTTGGATTTCCACGCAAGGAAATGAGGATCTACGGGAATGCAGTGCCCCCCGAGGCCGGGTCCCGGATAGAAGGGCATGAACCCGAAAGGCTTCGTGGCCGCAGCTTCGATGACCTCCCAGACGTCAATTCCCAACCGGTCGCAGAGCACGGCCGTTTCGTTGGCGAGGCCGATGTTCACCATGCGAAAGGTGTTTTCCAGCAGCTTGGCCGTCTCGGCCGCCAGCGTCGATGAGACAGGAACCAGCGTGTCCATCACCTTCCCGTAGTAGAGCTCGCCCATCCTCAGGCAATCGCTCGTGACTCCCCCGATCACTTTCGGAATGTTCTTGGTTCCGAAGCGGGGATTTGCTGGATCGACGCGTTCCGGCGAATAGCAAAGGAAGAAATCCTCCCCGGCCTGCAAGCCGCTCTCTTCGAGGATCGGTCGCACGACTTCCTCGGTAGTGCCCGGATAGGTTGTTGACTCAAGAATGACCAGGGTTCCTCGCCGCAGATGCCGCAAGAGGGAGCGGACTGCGTCCAGGACATGGGTGAGGTCGGGGTCGCGTGTCTTTCGCAAGGGCGTCGGAACGCAAATCGAAACCGCATCGCACGCCTTGATCGACCCGTAGTCCCCGCTCGCCCGTAGCCGTCCCGACGAGACGGCTTCCGCGAGCAGGCGCGGTTCGACATCCGGTACGTACGAATGGCCGCGATTGACCTGATTGACCCTGTCCGCGTCGGTGTCGATTCCGATGACCGTGAATCCCGCACGAATGACGTCAACGGCCAGCGGCAGGCCGGCGTAGCCCAGACCCACCACCCCGGCAAGCGCGCTGCGCGATTCGAGTCGCGCCTCAAGTTCGGAGACGTTTGGCATCTGGCACCCTGTGAAGCGAGACTCCCGGGCCGGGAACGCGGTTCCTCTTGACCGGCTTCCGCCTGCGCTCGTCGCAGCCGAGAACCGCTACCGGGACAGTAGCAGAATGTCCCGGAACGCTATTGGATCGGCGGGTCCGTATCAGACGCTGGCTCTGTTCCGTCTCGATAACGGACCGTGGCACTGTGATCGGTGTAAAAGGTTCGGCTCCCCGAGTCAGTGGATTGCGGATCGGCATTCAGCGAGTATCCGGCGGGCGTGCCGATCATTGAAAACGCGTAGCCGAGATGGATACCATCGATCAGATTCTCGTCCAAGAGATTCGCAGCGGCCGGCGTCGGGCCGGCGTCGCCGGGAGGGGGGCCGAGTTCAGCCAGCGTCGAGGCGTACCTGCGAAACTGCGCGAAGTACTGGATCTGGGCCGTGTTGACAGTCTGGCACGACTTGATCGCGGCTACTTCGTTGGCCATCCGCTTCGTGCTGGTAATGCGTGGAATTGCGATCGCGCTGATGATCAGAATGATGGCAATCACGATCAGGAGTTCGATCAACGAAAACCCACGGTTACGACGTTGTTCTGGATTGCTCATGCTCTTCTTATTCTAGTGAGCGCCCGGATCTCTGTATGCAAGACGCTCGCCTGGGGCGGAACGTGCAACTGAACAGGCCCCGCCTTCACCTCGAAGAGGCGCTCCCTCCGATCAGTTCAAGAACGTGATCATTCGACCTGCGCGGAAAGGCTATCATACCGACAGCCACATAGAGGAGGCCCTAGTTTCAATGCAACCTGCCCTAGCTGCTGTCTGCTGCCTGATTGTGTACGCGGTGGTCTATCGCTTCTACGCCCGGCACCTAGGCTCGCGGATCTTCCAGCTGGACCCCAATGCAATCACGCCCGCGCACGCTATGCAAGACGGCGTCGATTACGTCCCTTGCCGGCGCGTGGTCCTATTCGGCCACCACTACGCCTCGATCGCAGGCTTGGCTCCTATGCTCGGCCCCGCGATTGCCGTGATCTGGGGCTGGCTGCCGGGCATGCTCTGGGTGGTCCTGGGCACCCTGTTCATCGGTGCGGTGCACGACTTCGGCGCCCTGGTGGTATCGATGCGCCACCGCGGCATGAGTATCGGCAAAGTGGCGGAGGATTTGATCGGCCGCCGGGCGAAGGGCATATTCCTGATAATCATTCTGTTCCTGATCTGCCTTGTCATGGGGGTGTTTGTTCGCACCGTATCCGGCCTCTTCACGGTTGACTTCTATCCCGAATCCGTCTTCCCGTCGTTCTCCCTGATCGGAATCGCCATGGTCATTGGCTGGCTCGTCTACAAGCGAGGGGTCTCGGTCGTCCGGCTGACCGTCATCGGATTCATCCTGATGCTAGCCTCGATCGGAGCCGGCCTTGCCATCGGCCGGCCGGATCTAAGCGGAGACGCCTGGATCCTGATCCTGCTCGTATATGCTTTCGCGGCTTCCACGCTGCCGGTCTGGTCTCTCCTGCAACCGCGTGACTACCTGAATTCCTGGCTGCTCTATCTGGGCTTGGGCACCGCTTACGTGGGCCTGTTCGTGATGCGTCCGGACTTCGCCGCCCCGGTTCTCGATGCAAGTCCGGCGGGAGCACCGCCAATCTTTCCGTTCGTGTTCATCGTGATCGCTTGCGGCGCGATTTCCGGCTTCCACGGGCTCGTCTCCTCCGGAACGACTTCCAAGCAGATCGACAAAGAAACCGATGCGTTGGCGATCGGATACGGGGGGATGGTCGGCGAGTCGTTGCTGGGCCTCCTCGCGGTGCTCGCCTGCACGGCCGGGTTCCGGTCAGCGGAGAGCTGGTCGGAGCACTATGCAACGTGGGGGTCGGCGAGCGGATTGGCCGAGAAGATGCAGGCGTTCATCGACGGCACCGCCATGTTCCTTAGTTCGCTGGGGATTCCCATGGAACTCGCGCAGGCGTTCATCGCGCTGGTGGCGGTGTCCTTCGCGCTTACGTCACTGGATTCCGGGACACGGCTCCTGCGCTACAACATCGAAGAGATCTCGCAGTCGATCAACGTGCCTGCCCTTGGCCAGCGGTACGTCGCGTCGACGCTAGCGGTGATTCTGATCGGCTTCTTCGCCTTCTACGAGATCGAAGGCCAGCCGGTGGGCCTGGCCTTGTGGAGCCTCTTCGGCAGCACGAATCAAGTGCTCGGGGCACTTACGCTTCTGGCAGTCACGATTTACCTGCGGCAGAAGGGGCGCAACTACTGGTACACGCTCGTGCCAATGGCCTTCATGCTGACGGTGACGATCGTGGCCATGGTCATTGACATCCGGAAATACTTCACCGGAGGGCAGGTCTTGCTCCTCGGCGTCGCCGTTTCGATCTTCGTGCTCAGTGTCTGGCTACTGATCGAAGCGGTCATTCGCTTCCGGAAGGACACAGCCTCGGCGCTGGCGGCGGGCGATTAATTCCACGCGCTTCCACCTCAGTCCCAGGCCTTCGATGCCGGATCCCTTTCGACGGCTCCCTCGACGAGATGGAAACCAGTGTCGTGCAGCACATCGGAGGAACAGACCAGCTTGGCTTTCCCATACTCGCCTCGCGGCTCGGGGAATGTCCCGCCAAAGTCCGGATCGTTTTCGTCGATGGTCCAGACCAGCCGTCCCTTGAACGGCACTCTCACGAGCAGGGCAGCTCCGCACGATTGGCAGCGATAGGCGTACATCGAGCGCTGATTTGGCGACCGCCCGATCCGCCTGGCTGGGACGGCAGCGGGACGGGACCGCATGCCTGCATCCTACCAGCCCAGCCGACGTGAGAAAATGGGCACGCGCCCTCGGAGGCCACTATGTTCAAAGGCTGTGGAACCGCTCTCATTACTCCCTTCGCGGCTGACGGATCCTTGGACGAGGCCACGTTGCGCAGGCTCGTCCGACGCCAGATCGACGAGGGCATCCATTTCCTGGTGCCAGGCGGAACCACCGGCGAGAGTCCCACACTAACGCGGGGGGAACATCTCCGCCTTGTCGCTTTGACAATCGAGGAAGCCGCTGGGCGCGTGCCTGTGGTGGCCGGATGCGGAGGCTACAACACGGCGGAGACCGCAAGCCTGGCCACCGAGTTGCAAGCTCTGGGACCGCAGGGCCTGCTCTCGGTGACCCCTTACTACAACAAGCCCACGCCGGAGGGGCTCTACCAGCACTATGCGGCACTGGCCGGGTCAACCGATCTCCCCATCATCGTCTATAACGTGCCGGGGCGCACCTGCTGCAACATCACCCCCGATCTGCTGGGCCGCCTGGCCGGAATTCCAGGCATTGTCGGCGTGAAGGAGGCCTCCGGCAGCATCGGGCAAATGGCCGACGTGTGCCAAACAGTCCCGAGCAGCTTCGCGGTCTTGTCCGGGGACGATGCCGTCACGCTGCCCCTGATGGCACTCGGCGGAGTCGGGGTGATCTCCGTCGTCTCGAACGAAATCCCGGGGCCTATGGCGAAGCTGTGCGATTGTGCCCTCGCGGGAGACTTCACTCAAGCAAGGACCTTGCACCGGCGCTACCTGCCACTGATGAACGCCAATTTTTGCGAGACAAGCCCGGGGCCGGTCAAAGTGGCGCTGGAGATGATGGGTCTGCTTGACCAAGCCCGCTACAGGCTGCCGTTGACACGCCCTTCGGCCGCAAGCAGCGCGATCGTCCAAGCCGCGGTGGAAAGCCTGGGCCTGTGCGCCTCGCTCACCGACCCGGACTAGAACCGGAGCCGGACAACCGTCTGGAAAGTGCGGCCTAGCCCGGCCATCCGCGCGATCCCGAAATACACGTGATCCACGTTGGCGAAGGGCGCTGCCCAATTGCGGTTGCCGAACGCGTTGAGCAAGTCGAAGCCCACTTCAGTCGTAAACGTCTCGCCCGCCCTGAAATCTCTTGCGATGCGCAGATCCCACTGCTGGAATCCCGACTGGCGATACTCATTGCGCCGCGAAGTGCCCGGTCGGGTCTCCAGGAAACTTGTTGGCCGAACGGCCCTGAAAGCTGTGGGATCGAAGGCGAAACGGCCGGAGGCCGCGTGGCCGTCCGGTCGCTCGAATGAGCGGACCGTGCCCGGGTCGAGCACCGTGTAGGACCCGATCCGATCCGGGCGTCCCACTTGTTGGAAAGTGTAGGTGGGATCCTCGGTCTGGCGGATATCGAGAGGCAGGCCGGACCGCCAGCGCCAAATGCCGCTGACAGTCCAGAGGTCTGCCCAGCGCACCCGGTCCGACCAGCGCCGCGGAATGCGCAAGCGATACTGCCAGATCGCCGTCAGCGAATGCCTGCGGTCGAAGTTCGAGTGGGTCCACTCCTCTCCGACCAGCTCGTCGCCAAGCACGCTGCTCCCGTTGTCGAATGACTGGCTCCAGCTGTAGCCGATGTCAAGCGCCAGCCCGCGGTGGAGATAGCGGTTGGCGCGGAGTTGCACGGCTTCGTAGCGCGCCCCTCCCGAACTCTCGATGGAACGGATGTTCGCGAACCGCGAGAACCGTCGCATGTAGCGGACGGACCCGAAGCTGCGTAGAGGATTGCGCACGAAGTCATTGAGTTCCCGCTGCTGCTGCAGATTCCGAGAGCGAGTCCCGAGGTAGCTGCCAGTGAGGAACAAACGCCCCGGCAGGAGGCGCTGCCAGCTGAGATTCCAGTGCTGAGCGAGCGCGTTCTCGAAATGGGAATCGAAGACGAGAATCGGATAGCGGACGACCACGGGCCGGAATGTGGTCGGTTCGAGACTGGGCAACGCCTTCAGCGGTGCCTGGAAGGCCCCTTCGGGGTTGCGCAGGGCGAAGCGATTGTCAGTGCTGAAAGGCGGGTACGTTGCTTGGAAAAGCGCGGCGGCACTGGACCCGGCAAACGTGCCGTGATCGTGGAATACGCCGTATGCAGCCCGGAACACAGAGCGTCCGGACTCGCCGAGCAACCAGCGTGACATCCGACCGTCCCACGATGGCGAGAACGCGACCCCGATTCGCGGCGAGAACTTGCGGCCCTTGCTCACGATTGTCGACCGTGGCACGATCCCGCCATTCGGGTCCGCATCGCCGGGAAACAGGAGGTTTGGCAAGGAATCCGGGAAACGAAGGCTCTGGGTTCGCTCGCGGAACGTCATCAAGCGATCCAAGGAATCGGTTGCAGGAGGCTGGTCCTCGAAGCGCACGCCAAAGGTGACCTTCAAGTCGCGCCACGGCCTGATGTCCGCTTCCGCGTACGCCGCGAATTCCTGCCAGCCAAGATCGAGACTGCGAGGCGTCTGCAAGCGGTACTCGCCGGGCCAGCCTAGGAGCAGGTCCCGCAATCCCTGCCCGCGGAACCGAGAAGGCGGCTCGGGAGGGACCGGGAAGCTAAAGCTCCCCGCATGGTTTTCCGTGTGAGTGAATGGCCACGACCCCTGCTGCGTGAGAATGCCAGCACGTACCGCCTGCCGTCGATATCGCAGCTCGAGGTCGTAACCGAGTTGCAGCGTGGTTTGCACGGAATGCTCGGAGTCGACAAACGGTGCGACATGCAACTGCAGCTGGCCCGTATCGTGCCATAGGCGCACGTTGGGGATCGTCGCTGGGTTCCGTCCCGAGTAGTCGAAGCCGAAATCCTCCGCAGTGATCCTCCTGAACGATTGGTGCCCCCGCTGCTGGCTCCCCGTCAGGCGCTGCATGGCCAGTCGCAGCTCGTGCCAGAAGTTCGGCGAGACGGTTTGGGTCAGAGCGTACTGCGTATGATTCGAGACTTGGCGGCGGTTCTCGGTGGTGCCGGGCGACACGGTGAACGCCTCGGTCGTGGGCTCCACCACACGGTTGGCGTAGACGTAGTGGCTCATGTAGTGCGCGAAGTTCTTGCCCCGGCTGTCAATGCGAGCCAGCAAGACCTGGCCGTAACTGCGAAGCGTTTCCTTGGACTGCAGCCAGCCGCCCTCCAGGTTCGCGGGCGGGACGAACGTATCCAGGTACCGCTGCATCAGCGGGTCGAGTCGATAGAGCGGGATCTTTCCGTTCGGGAACTCCTGCCCGCTCAGGGGGTCGGTCGGAAGCCGCTCGAATCCGAAGAAGTTGCCAATCCGCTCGTTGTCACTCAGCACGCGCCGCAAGGACTCGTGGCTGCGATTGGTCAGCCATCCCTCGCCGTCGAGGAAAGCGAAGAGTTTGTGCTTGGAACCGAGCGGCCCGCCAATCTGGCCGCCGCCGACCCATCCTCCAATCCGGTCCCGAGCTCCGTCGAACGCACCATAGGCCTCGCTCCACGAGGGCCGGACATAACCGCGGAATTGACCGTGCCACAAGTCGGGCCCCGAGCGGAACGTCGCGGCGACCACCGCGCCTGCATTGCGGCCTTCGCGGGCCGAGTACGTGTGAGTGATGACACGCAGGGATTCCATCGCTTCGGGAACCGGCCCTAGGTTCGCGGCTTGGGTCCCAGTGATGCGGTTCTGTGCGTTGTTCAAGGCACCGTCAAGCTTGTAGTTGATGAACGAAGGCCGGGATCCGTTTGCCGAGACGCCGGCCGCCCTGCCGGTGAACGGATCGATGTCCAGAGCCTGCGCCGGGTTCATCCCGGGTACCAGATGGAGCAACTTGTCTACGGTCGTGCGGCCTTCCGATCCAACCACGACTGGCAGCGCCTCGATCTGCTCGCGCACCAAGCCGTACTCCAACGCCATCTCCTCCAGACCCGATTTCGGATTGGTAAGAGCAGGCTGCAACCGCCGCATCGAGATTGGCGGGACATTCACCGGGATGCCGGGGAGCACCTCGAAGGGATCGCTCCGCCACGCCGTGTAGCGGTCGCGATGCGCGGCCAGCGAGTACCGGCCGGCCGCGATGCCCGTGAAGTGGAATCCACCGTCCGAACCCGTGCTGTCGCGCAGCACCTGGGCGCTGCCGAGATTGATCAGCTGGACTTCGACGCCAGCCAGCGGCGCTTGGCCTTCCCCTAGGACATGACCGGAAACCACTCCGCTCTGACCGGATGCGCAGTCCAAGGAGGCAAGCAGCACCGCCAGGGCCGCGAAGCCACACTTGCAAGCGTGGCGCACTGTAGATTTAGTCTAGCGGTTATCCAAGAGCAGCCCGCAACTTCTGGGCATGCCGACGAACCCGCTTCAACAGATCCGCGCTCGAGAGGTTGGTCGCCCGGGCGTCGAGCGCTTCGCTGGTTCCGAAGAACATGGCGGTCAGCACACGGTCGAGCGCCAGCGTGTCAGCCAGCAGATCCCGGCTCAGCGCACCGAGGCTGGTGCCGTCCGCGGATTCCGTTCGAGACCCGCTGTAGGCCCAGAACTGGCGCGGCAAGACTTCCTGCAACTGTCTGTAGATGCCCGTCTCATGCCGCAAGATACCGTCCAAATGGAACCGAACCACCTTCTGGAACGCGTCCGTGTCCCGCACTGAGGCGATGCCGGGGCGATTCATCAGTCCGTGGAGAGCATGCACATGGGCCAACAGTTCCGACTCAGAGCGGAGAACTCCGCTCACATAGCGGTCAAGCTCGTGCTCGAGGAGGCCCTGGTCCAACGGACGGAACGAGCGGCGCGCGGCATCCTCGTAATGCCGTAGCAGCGAGGTGCGCACCAAGCCGCCGCTAGGGCGATCCAAGTTACTGTCGGACGCTGCCGGAATAGCAGCGGCCGCCAAAGTCGGGCGAACCTTGATCGAGAAGACCAGCGGCCACTCCGAAGCGTTGCGGAGCCGGCTCTCCATCTCAATACGGTCCTGGTCAGTCTTCGCAAGGCCGGCAAACCGAATCCTCTCGTCCGAACCGCCAACCTCGAGGGACTCTTTCCACAAGCCGGTCTTGGCGAGCAGCCAGCTGCCTTCGATCACTGCCGCCAAGGAATCGGGAACTGGCGGCACCGCGCGAACGGGCAAGGGCACCGGCAGCGCTAGCGCCACCTGAACCGGGGATTCCGCCCGGGGCGCGGGGAAGTCGGACGGCTGCGGCAATGCGATGCCGAAGAACGTCGGCACTGCTACCGGCACTGCTTCAACGTCCAGAGCACGTGTCTCGGCAAGCAATTCCAATGCTGGCGGCGAACTACCCAGCTGCTCCACAGCGAAGCGTTCGAGGCGTCGCGGGGCAGCGGGCGCTGCGATTGGTCGCACGGACTGCACGGGGCCCGAGACTGGAGGCTGGACGGCCGCCGTCTGAATTTCGGGCTGCAGGGATACCGCTTCCGGCCCGGAAATCGCATTCCACCCGACCCACGCAACCAAACCGGCCATCGCAGCAGCCGGTGCAAAGGAAGCGAAGGTTGGAAGCCTTGGCAGACTGACGCGTGGCACCCAATCCCATCGCCGCGTCGCGACTGCAGTCTTGGCCTCCACTTCCCTTGCCAGCCGCTTGCGCAGCGCAGCTAGGGCAGCGGCCCGTCGTTCGGTTGGCAATTCAAAGGCGAGCCGGGAATGCAGCTCGCATTCGATCTCGGCAAGTTTGATATGCAAGTCGGCCGCCCGGTCCTGACAAGCGACACAGGTCGCGAGGTGTGCCTGGCGGTCGCCTTGCAACTCACTCTCCACGGAAATCAGAAGATCTTCCGTGCCAAGATGCGCGGCCAGCAACTCGGCTTCCGCAGCTAGGCGGAGCCGGAGACGATGCAGCTGGGTCGGCTGCGCGCCGAAATCAAGAACTTGCGCACGGATTGCCGACGCGGCGTGGAAATACGTCTCCTGAACGTCCACCAATTGAGCCTTGCAGTCGACGCAGTCCCGCACGTGCCGGCACAGTGCACGGTCCCCTAGCTCGCCTTCAGCGTAAAGGAGTAGTTCGTCTGTAGTCAGGTGTCTCACTGGTTGTTGGAATCGCTCGCTGAAACTTCTTGATCGCGCGAGCCACATAGCTCGCAACGCTCGACATCGACACGTCCAAGACTTCGGCGACTTCTCGGAATGTCAGTCCCTCCGCCCGCAGCAGCAGGCATTCTTTTTCCATTGCGCTCAGCATGTGCCACGGCAAGTGCGACCATCGCTGCGATGAGTCGTTCTCGTCGGCGCGAGCTGGCTCGGCCCGGGCTGCCTCAACGCCTCTCCATGCGTCGTCGTCAAGCAGGACCGGCTTGGCTTTTTTTGCGTGGTCCAGTGCCAGTCGACGGCCCACGCGGTACAGCCACCCCTTGGGGTTCTCGATCGCCTCGCCATTGCTACGGGCTTGGAAATAGCGAATGAAGGTCTCCTGGGCAAGATCCTCGATCTCTGTAGCGTCCCGCAGTCCGGTTCGCAAGTAGCGAACCAAGCTGGGGGAGTATTCACTAAACAACTGCTCTGTCTCGACAGCGGCCTGTCTGATCGCGTCAGGCTGGTCGGAGGCACGCACAGAAAACCTCTCAAGCGCTCTAACCGTCCCTCTACACCAAGACGAATGAAGAAGGCATTCTTACGGCAGGAAAGCTTACCCTTAGATGGTCGCTCCCGCCGATCGGAATGTCAAATCTCGAGAACAGTGTTCGAAGGCCCCCGGGTTAGCCGATGATCGGCGACTTCGCAACCGGCAGCCTGGTGCCGGCAACTCGCGGAGAGCCACATATAATGGAGTGCTGCCCGACACTCCCGTCGCGGTTCTCGGGGGGCGGGCGGCGTCCCGCGCCGAAGGAGGATCCGGTACTTGCATTCGGTTCATTACCATCGCCCAGCAACGCTTGACGCGTGCCTGGAGCTATTCGATCGATGCGGCCAGGAAGCTCGCGCCCTGGCCGGCGGGACGGACCTGCTCGTGCAAATGCGGGCGGGGCACCGCAAGAACGGCGTAGTGATCGACGTCAAGCACGTGCCGGAGTTGAACGAACTCCGCTATGGCGCCTCCGAGGGCTTGACGCTGGGAGCAGCCGTGCCCTGCTATCAGATCTACGGCAACGACGCGGTGTCACGAGCCTATCCAGGCCTGATCGACACCGTGTCGATGATCGGCGGAACGCAGATCCAGGGCCGCGCATCCGTCGGCGGCAACCTCTGCAACGCCGCCCCGAGCGCAGATGCGGTGCCGGCACTGATCGCTCTCCGGGCTGTGTGCAGGATCGCCTCCGTCGAGGGCGAGCGCGAGCTGCCGGTCGAGCGGTTCTGCATCGCCCCCGGCCGCAACGCGCTGGCGCCAAATGAAGTGCTCGTATCGCTTCACTTGCCGCCCCCGCCAGAGAGTTCCGGGGCCTGCTACCTGCGATTCATCCCGCGAAACGAGATGGACATAGCCGTGGCAGGCGCGGGCGTGTCGGTCACAATCGAGAACGGGACGTTCCGCGACGGGCGCGTGGCGCTCGCCTCGGTGGCGCCTACGCCACTACTAGTCGAGGAAGCCGGAGCGGCGCTCCGCGGCCAGCTCGTCGGACACGGAGCAATCGCCCGGGCGGCGGCCGCAGCCAAGGCGGCGGCGAGGCCGATCACCGACATGCGGGGGACAGCCGAGTACCGGAAGCATCTGTGCGAGGTGCTGACACGCCGTGCGCTCGAGAAGGCTGTGCAGCGGGCTGGCGCGACGCTTGCATGAGAAAGAGAGCCTAGTCAATGCAATCCATTCACGTTTGCTCCACAATCAACGGGCAGCGTACCGAATTCCTGTGCGAGGTGCGCCAGTCCTTGCTGGAGGTGCTGCGCGATGTCCTCCGGCTCACCGGCACGAAGGAAGGCTGCAACGACGGCAACTGCGGAGCGTGCACCGTCGAAATGGACGGGCGCATCGTGCCGGCGTGCCTCGTGCTGGGTGTCGAAGCCGAGGGTGCCGACATCCTCACGGTCGAGGGCATCGCGAAGGGCAGCAAGCTGCACGAACTGCAGAACGCTTTCCTTGAGGGTGCCGCCCTACAATGCGGTATCTGCACGCCGGGCTTCATCGTGGCGTCGAAAGCGCTTCTTGATCAGAATCCCAACCCGAGCGAGGACGAAATCCGCCTCTGGCTGGCCAATAACCTCTGCCGTTGCACCGGCTACGACAAGATCGTGCGGTCGGTCCAGGCGACGGCTGCCCTCTGCAGGGAGGAAACCGCATCATGACAGTCGCAACGATTGATCCCAAGGGCCGCGCCGCGGCAGCGGAACAGGGCCGGAGCAATGGCTCGGCAGCCTCGAAGGGGTACGAGCCCAACATGGTGCTTGCCACTCAAGCGTTCGAAATCATCGGGTCGCGCCCTGTACGCCACGACGGAGCTGACAAAGTAACAGGCAGAGCGGTTTATGGCGCGGACGTGACGCTGCCGGGGACGTTGCACGGCGCAATCCTGCGCAGTCCGCACGCCCATGCGCGGATCGTGTCGATCGACACATCCCGGGCGGAGCAAATTGATGGCGTCCATGCGGTCGTGACCGCGGGTGACCTCCCCGATGCCGGAGACAGAATCGTTGATGTCGGTGAAGGGGACACGCCCCTCGCCTACGTGCACGGGAACGTGCTCGCGAAGGACAAAGTCCTGTACCAAGGCCATGCCGTGGCGGCCGTGGCGGCAATCAACCCGCATCTGGCGCTCGAGGCGGCGAGCGCGATCGATGTCGAGTACGACGTGCTGCCGTGCTCGCTGACCGCTCCGGATGCGATGCGCCCGGAAGCCGAACTCCTGCACGACGACCTGTGCACGAAAGAACTCGGCGAACTCTCCGGTCGCCACTCCAATGTGGCCGAGCACTTCCGTTGGACAAAGGGCGATATTGAGGCGGGCTTCGCTCAATCCGACACCATTGTCGAGCGGACATTCGATACCGCCACCGTGCACCAGGGTTACATCGAGCCGCACACGGTCACGGCCCTGTGGAACCATGACGGCCGCTTGCACCTGTGGTGCTGCACGCAGGGGGCGTTCGCGGTGCGCGACGTGGTTGCGACGATGCTCGACATCCCGGTCTCCTCGGTGAAGGTGACGCCGACCGAGATCGGCGGCGGCTTCGGCGGCAAGATTCCCTTGTACATGGAACCGGCCGCAGCCCTGCTGTCGAGGAAGACGGGCCGCCCGGTCAAGCTCGTCATGTCGCGCGAAGACGTCTTTCTGGGAACCGGTCCCACGGCCGGCACCCACAGCCGAGTGAAGATTGGAGCGTCCGCGGACGGGAAGATCCAAGCCATGGCGGCCGAGCTTGCCTACGAGGCCGGTGCCTATCCGGGATCGTTCGTGGTACCGGCAGGCATGTGCGTCTTCGCGGCGTACGATTGCGAGCACATCGCGGTCGATGGCTACGACGTCGTCGTGAACAAACCGAGCTGCGCGGCGTACAGGGCCCCGGGGTCGCCTCAGGCGGCGTTCGCAGCCGAGCAGGCGATCGACGAACTGGCAGCCAAACTCGGACTTGATCCGGTCGAGTTCCGCTTGCGCAACGCGGCTAGGGAAGGAACGCGGCGCGTGGACGGCCCCAAGTTCCGCCGCATAGGGTGCGTGGAAGTCCTCGAAGCGGTCAGGAACCATCCGCACTACAGCGCACCATTGGGCGGTGCCAACCAAGGCCGGGGCGTCGCGATCGGATTCTGGTTCAATGCCGGGCTGGAATCCAGTTGCACGCTGAACGTCAACGCCGACGGGACGGTCAACCTCGTCGAGGGATCAACGGACATCGGTGGCACCCGTACCTCCATCGCGATGCAGGCCGCCGAGGTCCTCGGACTTTCCGCCGAGGACATCTTGCCGGAAGTCGTTGACACCGACTCGGTAGGATTCACCGCAGTAACCGGAGGCAGCCGCACGACGTTTGCTACGGGCTGGGCCGCGCACGACGCCGCCCAGAAAGTCGTGGCGGAGATGAAGGCGCGAGCCGCCATGCTGTGGTCGCTGGAGCCGGGCCAGGTGGAGCACTCCAAAGGCACGTACACCGCCAACGGACACAGTGCGACGTTTCGAGAGCTCGCCGGTCAAGCCAGCCGTACGGGCGGTCCGATCAGCGCCAGCGCCACGGTAAAGCCCCGCGGTGTCGGCGGATCTTTTGCCGCCAACATCGTCGACGTGGAAGTCGATCCCGAGACCGGAAAGGTCGAAATCCTGCGATTCACTGCCGTGCAGGACGTAGGCAAGGCTGTGCACCCGAGTTACGTCGAGGGGCAAATGCAGGGAGGGTCGGTCCAAGGTATCGGCTGGGCACTGAACGAGGAATATTTCATGGGCGAGGACGGCACGATGAAGAACACAACCTTGCTGGACTACCGCATGCCGACGGCCCTCGACCTGCCGATGATCGACACTTGCATCGTGGAAGTCGCCAATCCGGGCCATCCCTTTGGCGTGCGCGGGGTGGGCGAGGCAAACATCGTGCCTCCGCTATCGGCCATTGCCAACGCGATCCATGACGCGGTAGGCGTGCGAATGCAGCGCTTGCCGATGAGCCCGCCGGCCATTTGGGCTGAGCTGGCCAAGACCTGACCCGTCAGGAGAACCCGCAACATCCTTCGACTCACCAACTCACCCCGTTCAGAAACTGCAACAAGCTCTTACCATGCCGAACGTCTTGATCGAATCGAACATTCCCGAGCTCCCGCTGCTGTCCCGCGGCAAGGTTCGCGATCTCTATGCCATAGGCGAAGACCGCCTCTTGATCGTGGTCTCCGACCGGATCTCGGCCTTCGACGTCGTCCTGCCGACACCGATTCCGCGCAAGGGCGAGGTTCTCAATCAACTGTCGATCTTCTGGTTCGAGTTGCTGAAGGATGTGATCGGCACGCATTTCATCACTGCGGATGTCGATGAGTATCCGTCGAGCCTCCAGAAGCACCGCAACCAGCTGGAAGGCCGGTCGATGGTGGTCAAACGCCTGGAGATGTTTCCGATAGAATGCGTTGCGCGGGGCTATATCGTGGGATCCGGATGGAAGGATTACCAGCGGACCGGCGCAGTGTGCGGCGTCTCGCTGCCGGAGGGCTTGCGCGAGTGCCAGAAACTGCCCACGACGATCTTCACGCCTGCAACGAAGGCCGAGACCGGCCACGACGAGAACATCGGATTCGAGGAGGCAAGCCGCATCGTGGGGGCGGAAACGGCCTCCAGGCTTCGCGATCTGACGTTGGATATTTACGACCGGGCCTCGCAGCACGGCCTCGCATGCGGGCTGATCCTTGCGGACACGAAGCTCGAATTCGGGACGCTCGACGGAGAGATCGTGCTGGGCGACGAGGTGCTCACACCGGACTCGTCCCGGTACTGGCCACTGGACCTGTACCAGCCGGGCCGCGGCCAGGAGTCGTACGACAAGCAATACCTCCGCGACTATCTGGAAGAGGTCAGATTCAACAAGCGGCCCCCCGGACCTGAACTCCCCGGCGATGTCGTCCAGAACACATCGGAGAAGTATCTCGAGGCCTACTCCACGATTACCGGCCGAGCCCTTTGAGGCTGCCCGGGAGCAGGCCAGGGTACCTTTCGGGCCACCTCGAACCCGCCCGCTCTCGAGGCCGTTGCGGGGAGGATCGCAACGACTCAGTGCTAGAATCCAAGGGCCATGACCAAACCTTCCCGTGAAGCGACGACGCGGCGCACCGCCCTGAAGGCGGCAGCCTCGTTCGGCATCCTTTCGAGCGCGACGCGCACTGGCCTCGCGGCCGAGAACGCAAGGGCGAACGGCCGCCTGAAGCAGTCCGTTTGCAAGTGGTGCTACCGCAGCATGAGCCTTGAAGACCTATGCGAGCACGTCGCCGGGATGGGCATCGTGTCCGTTGAACTTCTCACGAAAGAGCAGTGGCCAACGCTAGCGAAGTACGGACTGACCTGTGCCGTCGGAAGCGGCATCTGCACCATTCCGAACGGAACGAACCGCATAGAGTTCCACGCCGGAATCGAGGAGAGGGCCCGCGACCTGATCTCCGCCGCCAAGAAGGCGGGAGTGCCCAGCCTGATCCTCTTCTCGGGAAACCGCCGGGGGATGTCTGACGAGGAGGCCTGGGACAATTCCGCCAAGGTGCTCAACCGCATCAAGGGCCAGGCCGAGGACGAAGGCGTGACCATCGTGATGGAACTTCTCAACTCGAAGGTCAACCACCCGGACTACCAATGCGACAAGACCCCATGGGGCGTGGAACTGATGAAACGGGTCGAGTCGCCCCGTGTGAAACTGCTCTACGACATCTATCACATGCAGATCATGGAAGGGGATGTCATCCGCATGATCCGCGAGAACATCGACTACCTCGGCCATTTTCATACGGGCGGCAACCCAGGCCGGCACGAGATTGACGAGACGCAGGAACTCAACTACAAGGCGATCTCGAAGGCCATCGCGGACTTGGGATTCGACGGCTACTTTGCCCACGAGTTCATCCCGGAGCGGGATCCCATGACATCGCTTCGGGAAGCAGTGGAACTCTGCACCGTCTAGCGCGACGGTCAGCAGCAGCATTTGGCTCCGGCACGAACCGCGGCACGCCGCAACCGGTAGCCTACGATAGGAGCATGCCTGCCAGCGCCCATTGGAATCGAAGGGAATTCTTCCGCTCCGGTACCTCGGCGGCATTGGCCCTCGCCTTGGAACAGAAGGCCGCCGCCGCGACGGCCGAAAACGGAGTCGAGTGGCGCAACCGCGTGCCCGGGATGTCCTACCGCCGTCTTGGCCGGACGAACTACATGGTGTCCGAGATCGTCTGTGGCGGAAACACGGTCTCGCCAGACAACTTTCGGCATGTCGAGGAAGCGATCGAGCAGGGCCTTAACTACCTTGACACCGCTCCGGCCTACGGGCAGGGCCGCAGCGAGCTCGGATATGCCAAGGTCATCGCCGGTGCCAAGCGCGAGCGGGTCTTCGTCAACACGAAGGTCAGCGTCTGGCGCACCAACCGCAGCGCGCTGTTCCGGAAAATCTACGAGAGCCTGGCCGACTCCGAGCGGAAGCGGATCGACCGCAAGGTTCGTGAAGAGTTGGACCGACGCAAGGCGCTCGATCCGGACTACATCTGCCATTACTTCGGCGGTCAGCAGCGGGAGCTGGAAGCGTCCGTCCTGGCCAACGCGATGGAGCCTGAGTTCGGACAGCAAATTGACCGGCCCTCAGAATACCGGCAGCGCGTGATCGAGTCCGTCCACAAGAGCCTGCGCGCACTGGAAACCGACTACCTGGATTTGTTGATGGTTCCCCACGGCGCCAACAGTGCCTACGAGGTAACCGCCTTCCCAGAGCTGTTCGAGGCTTTCGAGAGCCTGCGCAAGGCCGGCAAGGTGCGACACCTCGCTGTCTCATCGCACAGCGACCCAGGCGGAGTGCTGGAAGGGGCTGTGGAAGCCGGGCAATACTCGGCTGCGATGGTTGCTTACAACATCGTGAACCGAGCCTACTTGGACTCCGCTCTCAACAGGGCCCGGCAAGCGGGTCTCGGCGTGATCGCCATGAAGGTGGCAAGGCCGTGCCACCACGGGCGCAACAACGGCCAGCCCAACGATCCCCGACGAGTGGCGATGATCGAAGAAGCGGTGCCGGGGAACCTTTCCGTGCCGCAGAAGTGCTACCTCTGGGCGCTCCGGGATGCCAGGGTGACCTGCGTGAACTCCGATCTCCAAGACTCCGCGATGGTTGCGGACAACCTGCCTCTCGCGGCGTCAAACTCCGCGTAAATCGATCCAGGGCGTAGCCTTCTACCGGTCGGGGCGCGCAACGCGGGTCAACGGGTCACCGGACCATCGACATCCAGCAGCATGTTGGCGCAGAGATTGTTCCCGAACGTCTCCCAGTCCAGGAAGCTCCAGACCATTTCCTTGTCGCGGCTGACCTCAAAAATCTGAGGCGATTCAGCCTCCGCGTGGGTGTTCGTGACGACAAGATTGCCGTTGGGAAGGGCTTGCAACTGGGTTACCCAGAAGAGCGTCACGCCAGGAATCTCGCCGCTATCGAGGCTCCACACGGTGTTGCCATCGCGGTCGACCTCGAGTACGCGATTGTTGTTGCCGCCGCCGATCAGCGTGTTGCCGCTAGGCAACCGGTACGCCGAGTAGACGGCCGTGCCGTGACCGCGGTGCGTCGGCGTGGCCGGGCCGTTGAGCTCTAGTCGGTATTCCCAGACCACCTTGCCGTCGCGGTCATACTCACGCACGGCACCATCGTTCTCGTGGGCAACCAAGTATGTCCCGTCCGGCGTCCCGCGCACGAGCCGGGTGTCGTGGTGCGTGTGCGGATTCTCTACTTGCAGCGGGATTTCATGCTGGATGCCGCCCTCGCGGTCCACTTCAAGCAGACGCAAGTTCCCTGTCTCCGCAATCATCGTCAAGCCGTTGTCAAGGCGCTCGAAGGCATGGATTTCGACCTTGTCGATGTCCGCTGCCAGCGGCTTTGACGCCCACTCCCAGACAACTTCCTTCTCCGGGGTCAGCTCGACAATGGAACTCCGCGAGGTCGGCACCAGCAAGTTGCCGTTCGGCAGCAGGTGCATGTCGTGCGCACCCGTACCGTTGGTCCAGGACCACTCAACCGACCCGTCTCGGTTCACAACGGCAACTTGCCACTTGTCCTGAGCGATGAGACGGTGCGACACCTCGCCATGCGGGGAGTCATCGGACACGGAACGGCTGCAGGCCGCGCCGAGCAGGGGCGCGGCCAATCCAGCCTGAAGGAATTTGCGGCGGTGCACTACGGCCTTCCCGAAGGCTCGGACCTAGACGAACTGGTATTCGCCGGGACGCGGCACGTCAGGCACGTCGTGCAGTCCTTCCAGCGACGGGTTGTCTGGAATCAGATTCTGCTTCGAATTCATCGCCATGTCCCATGTCACCTCGATGCCCGCGTACGCCGACTCGCGGCCCATGATCGCCGTCATTGTCGAGTAGGCCACCGCCAAGACTTGGTTCTTGTAAGGACCAGTGCCATTGATCGACGCCACCATGTCGATGTGCTCCTGCACGTACGGACTGGTGTTGGACGGACTGCCCAAGTCGCGCACCGTCGAGCGCCCTCGAGTGCCGATCACCAGTTCGTTGACTCGCCGCACCTTGCGTTCCGGGTACTGCCGGCAATGGCTCGTCATGCGCACGCCGTTGGCGTACACGAAGTCGGCATGCACGTGATCGTAGATATTTCCATACAGCTTCGCGCGGGGCCGCCAAATGGCTCCGCCGGAGGCAACAACGCTCTCGGGGTGCGTGTCTCCCATGACCCAGTTGATGACATCGATGTTGTGCAGGTGCTGCTCAACGATCTGGTCGCCACAGATCCAGACGTGCGAATACCAAGCCCGCTGCTGCCAAGCTAGCGACTTCTGGTCGAGCTTCTCTTCATAGTCCGCGCCTTTAACCACCGGGCCCGAGATCCAGTTCGCATAGGTTGCCACGATGTCGCCGATCTCTCCGTCCTGGATACGCCGCACGGACTCCACGTACTCCTTCTGAGAGCGGCGCTGCGCACCGATCATAACGGTGAGTTTCTTGCGCTCGGCCTCCTTGGCCAGGCGGATGACCTTCTGCGCACCCATCATGTCGGTGGCAAGGGGCTTCTCGGCAAAGACATTCTTGCCGGCGTTGATCGCGTATTCGAGGTGCAGCGGCCGCCAGCCGGGCGGGGTGTGCAGGAAGACCACGTCCACTCCGGAATCAACGACCTTCTTGTAGGCGTCGTAGCCGAGAAAACGGTTCTCGGGAGCGACCTTGATCTGCTTCTTGATCTCCGGCTCGAACTCGTCGGAATCCCTGAGCCGTCGTAGGGACGTCTCCATTTGGTCCTCGAACAAGTCGCCCATCGCTTGGAGTTCGTAGTTCGGGTTGCCTTTGATTGCCTCAGCGACTCCGCGGGTACCGCGGCCGCCACAGCCGACGATTCCGATCGAAAGCTTCTCGTTCGATTGGGCGCGCAGCGCCTGGGGCCGGACGATCTGAAAGCCCGCTGCCGTCGCAGCGGCGCTTCGGGCCGTTCCCTTCATGAAGTTGCGGCGCGTGACATCCTGTTCTGGCGCTGGCGCCGTGCGCGATTGCTCTGGCATGTTCTTTCCTCGTTTGAATCGCCCTAGATTGCCTGCCGATCAGGCTGGGGCATACGGTGAATTATTGTACCCGCATTTGGCAGCTGCGAGCCTGGCGCACGAGAATCACAGCGTCGCAAGCTCTCAGACCTCGCGAATCTTGTCTGTCATCACGATGAACTGAAAACGTTCCGGAGGCAGGGACGCCTCGTCGTCCCACTCGGCACCCGCCCATGCTCGATAGGCAGTCGCCCCGAGCGACGAGCTCAGCAGAAACAGGAACTTCTCGGAGAAGCACTCGATGGGGGGTGGATGGCGAAAGGTAATCCGGTATCCCATCGCGTTCTCCAGGACAATCTGCGAATCGGTCGCACCCTTGTCCTTCAGCAGGGTAACGAAGCTCGAACGACCGGCATGGGGCCAGAGGTCCGGCCGCAGCAGCGCGCGAAGGTTCGGCTGCGTCTCGAAGCTTGTTTCGCACTGGCGAATCCACTCGAGCACGGACTCGCCCCAGGTCCAGTGGGTGATGAACCGGCGATATTGATCCACAAGGTTGGCCGCAAGCCCGAAGCGTACCCGCTCCAATGTGCTGCCGGCCTCCATCGCGTCTTGCGCTGGCCCGGGAATCAGCGCCTCGGAGTCGACTATGCTGCTGGCGCAATCCACCAGTTCGCCAAGCTCGTATAGGACGGGATCGGACTTCAGCATCAGAGGGGGCAATTCGAATGAGGAATCGCCCGGGATCTCCACATACCTCCGATTGCCGAGAATTCTGACCATGAGCGTGCCAAGAGCCGGGCAGAGCCCGTCTTCAAGTCTGCTGGCAATATTGTAGACGCCCTCGGTGGCTATGCCAACACTCCGGTCAAGACCGCCCGCAATTGGAGCATGTGGAGAGAGGTTTGGCGCAGAGTGGCCGCAACCCATTGACTGTCCTCGCGCGCCGGCCGACCGCGGTGCCAAGAAGATAGCTGCTGTCGCGGGAGCAGGACGGGCAAGGCGCGCGCCGTGCCGCGTAAGCACGGTTGGGTGCCACGGCAGGAGCGAGCGGGCTCTTTCATCTGGATATTGCAGAATGGTCGAAAACGACCGGAATCGTTTCGCTGGTGCGTCGGCGCACCGCCTCGATCCCGTACCTGGTGCGAGCACTCAGAACTGCGACGAAAAGCGTCGAGAGATGGCAGCCTGAAAGCCACGGATAGCGGATGCGAGAGTCAGCCTGGACGTGCCCGCGCAAGCGCAATCGCCCTGTCGATAAACTCCTGGACCGAGCCCAGCCACTTCGACGGATCTTGGACGGAAGCCCAGTCAACCCCGGCGGGCACTTCCCGCTCGAGGATTGCGAACAACCCTTCCCCGGACCGGCGTGCTCGCTGGCTCGCGCTCGCAACGATCCGGCGGGCTTCCCCCGCGGGCACCCTCGTCGCAAGAGCAGCGACAGCTGCCTCGGCGAGCGCGAGTTCGCCACCCAGCGCGATGTTCCTCAGCATCCGCCCGGGATCTGCTGTCAATGACTGGCAAACCGATTGCGCGTGACCGAGAGCGGCTCCGGCCAAGACCACCATCTGCGGCAGCGTCAGCCATTCGAGCGTCCATGCCGCGCCGCTGCGCTCGTGCTCGTGGATGACCGCTTGATGCATCGTCGACAGCAGATTCGCATTCGCACGGCCGATCGCAACCAAGGCCTCGGAACGGACTGGATTCGATTTGTGGGGCATTGCGCTCGAACCTCCGGCGCTCCCGTCAGAAACTTCCGCGACTTCCGACTGCGCAAGCAGGGCAACATCCTGCCCAATCTTCGCGAGACTCGCGGTTAACAAGGAAAGCCAGCTCGCCAACTCGGCGAATCCATCCCGTTGCGAATGCCATGGCGCCGTGGGAACACCAAGCCCAAGGTCCAAGGCCAGGCTCTCAGTAACAGCCAAGCCTTTCCCTCCGAGGGCAGCCAGCGTGCCCGCCGCGCCTCCGAGCTGCACAACCTCGATTTGAGGCCGCATTGCGACGAGCCGCTTGCGGTGCCGAACGAGAGGTAGAAGCCAGCCAGCCGCCTTCAGCCCGAATGTCACGGGAACTGCCTGCTGGTATCTTGTGCGACCCGCCATCGCCGTACCGCGATGACGGTCCGCCAACGAGGCCAATTCGCTGATCAGAGTCCGCAATCGCGAGTCAAACTGGTCCAGGGCGACCTTGATCCGCATCACAAGAGCGGTATCCATCACATCCTGCGCCGTCGCCCCGCGGTGAATGCAGTCTGCGAAGTCTCCCGTCCGGGCGCGGAGCTGGTCCACCAATTCGGCCACCGGATGTCCGCATTCGACGGAGGCGCGACCCAGCCGATGCCAGTCCGGCTCCATCCCGGAGACGGCCGAGGCGATCGCCTCGCTCGCACCCGCCGGGACCACGCCCGCCCGCTCCTCGGCGCGCGCCAAGGCAAGTTCGACAGCAAGCATCGCGCGAACCGCCGCTCCATCCGAGAAGAGTTCTGCGGTTTCCGCATCCGCCAGAAGAGGGGCGAAGACCGCCGAGCCCAGAGGAGGAACCATCATTCCGCAACCTCTTGGCAGCGCCGACCGGCCGACCTACCCGCGTTACGCATCGAAAAACACGGTCTCGGTATCGCCCTGAAGGCGAATGGTGAATTCATAGGACTGGATGCCGTCGCGATCACTCCGCGTCGCAATCAGTGTCCTGCGCCTGGCCGGGTCGACACTCACAAGCACCGGGTCGGTGGCATTTGCTCTCACCTCGTCGGAAAAGTAGATCCGGGTGAAGGCGTGGTTGAGCATGCCCCGGGCAAAGACTGCGACGCTGGCATGCGGAGCCGAGCCCGCGGCGACCGACCCCGGCTTGACAGTCAGGAAGGTGAATCGGCCCTTGGAATCCGTCCCGGCCCGCCCAAAGCCGAGAAAACCCGCATCCCCGCTGCGGTAGGCCCCGTCGGGATCGGCCTGCCAGATCTCAACCATGCCATCTGGCACGGGGTCTCCGGCACCGTCGAGCATCCGGCCGTAGATCCGGATGGGCACCCCGGCAGCAGTCTCGTCGGCAATCCGGTTTCCCGGCACGAATCCGGGCCGAGCGTTTGACGGCGTCAAGGCGGGGGCAAAGAACGGTCCGACCGTCTGCGACGGGGTCTGCGAGGGCATTGGCCTAGCTCTCCATCGGGGTCGCAGCACGCCCTCGGAGGACGATGTCGAATTCGAAACCCAAAGCGCGCTCCGGCTCGGTCAAGGCCGGCGAGAACTTCGCTACAAGGCGGCTGCGGGCAGCCGGGTCCTGAGTCGAGTTAAAGATCGGATCAAGCGGGAGGAGCGGATCGCCGGGAAAGTACATCTGGGTAACGAGCCGTTGGACAAACGCAGTCCCGAACACGGAGAAGTGTATGTGTGCCGGCCGCCAGGCATTGTGGTGGTTGCGCCATGGGTATGCTCCTGGCCGGATGGTCGTGAACCGATACCAGCCTTCGCTGTCAGTCAGGGCCCGGCCCGTTCCGGCGAAGTTCGGGTCGAGCGGAGCGTCGTGGTCGTCTGCATGATGTGCGTAGCGGCCCGCGGCATTCGATTGCCAGACCTCGACTAGCGTGTCTCGAACTGGCCGCCCGCTCTCATCCAGAACCCGTCCAGCTACGATAATCCGCTCGCCGAGCGCCTCGCCGCCAACGGCAGCATTGCGCGTCAGGTCGCCATCCAATGCATCCACTGCCAAGTGACCGAAGACGGGACCGGTTAGCTCCGAGAGGGACGGGTCCAGAGGCACCAGACACGTCTTGTGGGCACGCAGCAGGGTCGAGCGGTAGGGCACGTGAAGCTGAACCGGCTGCGAGGACCAGTCACGCGCTGTGAGCTTCCGAGCAGAGTTCAATCTGTCACCTCGCGTGACTCAGCGGCGGCCAACGCCCGCTTGGCGGCGGAGAACGCCTGATTCCCGGCTGGAACGCCCGCGTAAACTGCCACATGCAGCAGGGCTTCGGCGATTTCGGATGGCTCGGCACCGGTGTTGCTGGCAGCTTTGACGTGCATTTCAAGTTCCTCGTAATGTCCTAGCGCTCCGAGCAAGGCGATTGTCAGCAGGCTTCGCGTGCGCTGGTCAAGCTGTGGACGCGACCAGACAGAGCCCCAGACAGCCTCGGTGATGTAGTGCTGGAAGACTTCGTCGAAAGCGTTCGCACGCTCCTGGACGCGGTCGACATGCGCATCTCCAAGCACTCTCCGGCGCACGTTGGCACCGATTTCGTAACGTTCGTCAGACGCCAACACACACCTCCATGAACTCGATCAAGGCCGTGGCGAACCTCTGGGGCCTTTCCACGGGCGTCAAATGCCCTGCCTCACTGATCTCCGCATAGTCCGCTCCATTTATCCGTGCGGCCAAACTGCGCACGTCAGACGGCGGAGTCGAGGTGTCTTCCGAACCGCAAAGGCAAAGAACCGGAACCTCGATCCGGCTTGCCATGTGTGTCAAGTCGGCATCGCGCAGCGCCGCGCAAGAGCCTAGGTAGCCCTCGACTGGCGCGAGAGATAGGAGATTCGACCAGCCCTTCGCTTCACTCCTGCGCTCCGTACGGAACGACTCCCCGAACCAGCGCTCCATCACCTGTTCGGCGATCGGTCCGAGCCCTTGGGTCCGGACTTGCTGCATGCGAGCCTCCCAGAATGCGCGGAGTCCGATTCGCTCCGCCGTGTCCGCTAGAACCAGTCCGCGAACCAGTCCCGGCTGCCGGTCCAGGGCTTCCATTGCGATCATCCCGCCGATCGAGAGCCCGCACAGAACGGTCGGCCCCCAATCGAGGCGCGCGAGCAGTGACAGCATGTCTTCGGCGTGATCGCCAATCGAGTACGGTCCGGGCGGCGCGTCGGAGAGGCCCTGCCCGCGCTGATCGTATTGCAACACACGGAACCGGCCGCACAATGCAACCGTGAGATCATCCCAGATACGGGAGTCTGTTCCGAGGGAGTTCAGCAACACGAGGCGTGGGGCACGTTCCGGACCGGAAACCCGGTAATGCAGCACCAATTCTCGGATATTTTCGAATGCCATCGTCCCGCCCGAACCCCCGAACAAGAGATTAAGTGTAGGCTAGTCAATTCCCCCCGGACATGTCACCGAACTTTGCAGGATCGCTGGGAATTCGCTTGCGGCGGGCGTACCAGTCCCTTCACCGCCGCGTAAACGCTGAACTGCGTCGACAATTCGACGTCACGGCAGACCAATTCGTGGTTCTCTGCTTGCTGGCCGAGAGGGATGGCGTCTACCAGCAGGAATTGTGCAGGCGATGCTACTCCGACCCGAGCACGATCGGGGCGCTGGTCCGGCTGATGGAGGACCGCGGCTGGGTCCGTCGCAGCCCAGACCCGCTGGACGCGAGAGCGCGGCAGGTCCATCTCACCGAGGTCGGACGAGCCCTCCAACACGAGTTGTGGAATGCCTCCCTCGAGAGCTTCCACCGCGACTTGTGGGCCGTCCCCCGGAGCCCGGAAGAGGAGCGGGCGCTGTTTGATGCTCTGGATCGCGTGGTGGATGCGATGGAGGGGGGATCCGGGGAGGCCGTCAAGTGAGTCCGCAAGGCCTGTCAGCTTTTGGCGGGAATGACCTGTACCCGGACGGGCGGGAATCGCACGACAATATGCCTGCGCAATCCTCCGCACGGGAGGACATGCGGATCCTCGCAACGAGGGCCGGCGTCGGAACCACCCGGCAAGCGGCGCTGGCCGCGTCGAGCCGCAAGCGCGGAATCGATCCCTCGCGGGCACGCGGGAGCACTCCGCAGAACTCCCGCTGCCTCTCAGCACTTCCGTTTCAGACCTGACAGGCAGGCACGATGGAATTCTCGCACCCCCGCTGGCCTCTCGTTGCGCTTATCGTTCTGGCGGTAGCCTTCGAGAATTTCTGGATGTGGACGGACAACCGGCTGCTGTTTGGATTACCTGTGAATCTCGCCTACCATCTCGGCCTCTGCGTCGCTGCCTCTGCCATCCTGTGGGTGGTCGTCCGACACGGATGGCCTTCCGACGGAAGTACAGACTAGAACCGGCATGGTTCTCCTGGTCCTCTGTGCTTATCTTGCCGTCGTGCTCGGCGTGGGACTGTTCGGGCACCGGCTGTTCCGCGGTACGGGCGAGGATTATTTCGTCGCAAGCCGTTCAATCGGTCCGTTCGTGCTCCTGATGACCTTGCTCGGCACCAACATGACGGCCTTCACCCTGCTCGGCGCATCGGGCGAAGCTTACCGGCGCGGCGTGATCGTGTTCGCCTTGATGGGCTCGAGCACCGCAATTCTGGTGCCGTTTCTCATCTACTATCTGGGCATCCGGTCGTGGCAACTCGGCAAGGAGCACGGCTATCTGACGCAGGTGCAGCTTGTGAGGGACCGGTACGGCTCGGACGCACTGGGCGCACTGCTTTTCGTGGTCGTGGTCGCGCTGATGCTGCCGTACTTGCTGATCGGAGTGAAAGGGGGTGGCGACGCGCTCAACGCGCTCACGGGCGGCCCTGGGGAAGGACTGCCGGCTTGGGCCGGCAGCTTGGCCGTCTGCGCCGTGACATACGCGTACGTGAGTTACGGCGGCATGCGGAGCACGGCGTGGGTCAACGCTTTGCAGACCGGCGTATTCCTGATATTCGGCGTCGTCGCGTACCTGGCCGTCATGTCGGGCCTCGGCGGGACCACACAATCAATGGAGAGCTTGCGATCGGCACACTCCGGCATGACGGACTTCGGGGCCGACCGGTTCGCATTCCTCCAAATGGGCTCGTTCCTGCTCCTGCCGCTGTGCACCGGTGCCTTTCCGCACCTCTACGCCCACTGGCTGTCAGCTCGCAGCATGGAGTCGTTCCGCCTTGCGATCGTCGCTTACCCGCTCCTCGTCGCCGCAATCTGGTTTCCCAGCGTCACACTGGGCGCTGTGGGCCGGCTTGAATTTGCTCCACCGCTCGACGGTCCAGTGCTGGTCAAGCTCATCATCGGCAACACCGGCGAGGTGCTGACCGGCTGCCTGGCGGCGGGCGTCTTCGCCGCCATCATGTCCTCGCTGGATTCCCAGATTCTTTCGCTGGGAACAATGTTTACCCAGGATATCGTGCGGCACTACGGCTTCCAGGGGCGACTCGGAGAGGATCGCCAAGTCTGGTTTGGGCGGCTCTTCGTCCTTGCGTTCCTCGCACTGGCCTTCGGCTGCTCGCTGATAGCATCCCAGTCCATCTTCGCGCTGGGCACATGGGCCCTGACTGGTTTCGCTGGACTGCTGCCCATGTTCGCTGCAACCCTGTTCTGGAGGCAAGCGACCACTCATGGGGCAGCTGCCTCAATCCTGACCGTCATCGCTCTGTGGACCTATTTCTTCGTCGATTCGCTGTCGGTGGAGGGAGCCTACAGTGTCGGTGGTACCGGGCTGATGCCGGTCGCCGTCATCGTTCCATCCGCAGCACTGGCCTTGGCCGTGGGCTCGCTGATACCGGCCCGAACGACGCCGGGTCCCGACGAGCCGAACTGATAGCGGCCTCGTTGGACTTCGGCTGCAAGCTCATATGTCCCCCTGACGCCGAAACGCCTGTCAGGTGGGGTCGTTACGACAACCTAGCCTTCCAACCTGACCCTGCAAACGTTGCATTCGTTGGAAAGTGATCCTTCTTGGTCGTTTAGAGACACTACGATAGACCTCCACGGGGAGGTGCACCTTTTGGGGAGAGCGAGTTTGATCACGGGCGGGTTGAGACGGCACGAGGTCCTGAGCCGGGTTGAGCGCATCGAGCTCAGCGTGGGGGGAGCGGCGAAGCTGATGGGGGTGAGGTACCCATAAGCGCTAACTTATCGATTGACATTGCAAGTTCCTGCGGGTATGATCTGAATTGGGTGAGATGGACGCCCGTGGAGCAAAGTGAGCCCGGAGACAAGCGAACCACTGAACGAGGACTGGGGGCTGCTGATATCCTTCCTGCCCGCGAACTGGGAGGATCTGGCAAGGCAGACCGGAGCGCTGAGGAAACTGCGCAAGGACAAGTCGCCGGGGAACCTGCTGCGAACGCTGCTGCTGCATTTGGGCTGCGGCCATTCGCTGCGCGAGACGGTGGTCCGGGCACGGAGAGCGAACTTGGCGGACCTGTCGGATGTCGCCTTGTTGAAACGGCTGCGGAAGTCGCGGGACTGGCTGCAGGCGCTGTGCGTGGAACTGTTCCGGGAACAAGGCGTAGCCGCCTCGGCAGCAGCAGGCGGCTTGGAGGTGCGGGCGTTCGACGCGACGACGGTGAGCGAGCCCGGGCGCACGGGTTCGCTGTGGCGGATTCATTACAGCGTGCGGCTGCCGTCGCTGACCTGCGACTACTTCAAGCTGACGAGGACGAAGGGAGTGGGCACGGGCGAGTCGCTGACGCAGTTTCCGATCGCGGCGGGGGACTGCATCCTGGCCGACCGCGGGTATTCGACGGGTCGGGGGATGCAGTACGTGGTCGAGGCGGGCGGCCAGGTCACCGTGCGGGTGAACAGCGGCTCACTGGTGCTGGAGGAGGAGAACGGCACGGCGCTGGATCTAGTGAAGTGCATGCAGCCCTTGCACAGTCCAGGGATCATCGGGTCCGTACCGGCCCGTGCGCTGGCCGGCGAGGGGGAGAAGGTGGCAGGCCGGGTGTGCGGTCTGCGTAAGACCGAGGAGGCCATCCGTCTGGCCCAGGCGAAGATCCTCAAGGACGCATCCCGGAAGGGGCACGAGGTCCGGCCGGCCACGCTGGAACTGGCCAAGTACGTCATTCTGTTCACTACGGTGCCGGACAGCGAGTGGTCGGCCTCCGACGTGCTGGAGTGGTACCGCACCCGATGGCAGGTCGAATTGGTGTTCAAGCGATTCAAATCTCTGGCCCAACTGGGCAGCCTGCCGAAGTACGACGACGACTGTCCAGCGACAACTATTCTTGCCGGCGCGTTGCCTCATTTCCAAATGTTACCCACCGTCCCCACAAAGATGCTACCGCGTCTCCGGTTAAGTTCGTGAGCGTTTGCTGAAGCAGCCATTGCTGATGGTTGCTATGGACCATCCCTCCGCGAAGGGGCGGAGCGGTGGTGGGCGCGCGAGCGCGCCCACCACCGGGAAGGCGTCGAAGACCACGTCGGTCACCGGGCGCTGAGGCATGTGAAGGCTTCGTCTCAAGGAGATCCGTTGGTCCGGACTGCGCATTCGACCTGACCGGAATCGCCTGGCACCACAGCGGGTTCGGCATCGCGGTCGAGCGTAGCGGCAACAGCACCCGGTGACATAGCCGCACCCGTAGGCGGTCCCATCGGATCGGCCAGGATCAGCCGACGGGCCTCGAGTCGGCGCCAGTCCTTGACCCGCCGTTGCAGGGTCCGCAACTGGCCCGGAACAAACAGGCCGGGATGCTCCCGCCGCAGACGCCCGAAGAGTTCCTTCGCTGTGCGCTGCGGCTCGGCCTCCAGCCACTGCACCACGCGGGGCCAGGTCGTCTCGAACGGGTCGTGCCGGGTGCGCCACCAGCGTGGCGTTTTCGCCGCGGGCTGGTGAGTCGGCCGCACTTCCCCAGCGCGCCAAGCGAGTGCCAGGCTGCGCAGGAAGCGGTCGAGGTCGGCATCGCGTTGCGGCATCGGCTGGACCGTCGCGCCCGCTGCCAGTGCGGCGAGGTGGTGTTGTACCGTGCGGATCTCGTCCAGGAGCCCGAGCGGGTCCAGCGTGCCCAGCAGCGCACCGAGACGGTCCTTCGTCGCCGCGGGAATCGCATCCGAGGCGAGCAGCCGCGCACACGGGGTCTCCGGTGGGTGATAGCGCTTGCGTACACGCGCACCCTCCCGCGTCTTCTCGGCCAGCTTGAACGCGGGCTGGAACACGTTCACGAACAGGCGCGACGCCGAGTACAGCCGCGCGAGTGTCGCGGCGGCTGCCACGCCTTCCAGCCGCCCGTACCCGACCAGCCGGCGAACCACCGCTCCGTTCTTCTGCTCCACCCAGGCTTGGTCGTTCTTCCGGTACGGCCGAGAGCGCGTCAGTTCAATTCCCTGGTCGCTGCAATAGCTGATCAGCATGTCGTTCAGGAACTCGCTTCCGTTGTCGGTGTCGAGCCCCCGGAGCGGGAATGGGAGCGCCTTGCGAAGCTGGTCCAGGGCCTCTACTACCAAGCTCCCTTCGCGCACCAGCAGGACCGCGCAGTCCGTCCAGCCGCTGGCGATAGCGGTCACGACCAGGGACCAGACAAAGCTGCCAGCCATGGCCCCGCCGCAGTGCGCCACCAAGTCGGCCTCGACAAAGCCCGGGCTCGGATCCTGCCAGTCCGCGAACGTGCGTACCGGCACGCGGCCGCGCACGCCATTTTGCGCGGAACGGCGGCGCCGCCGGCCGGCCGTCACGGACCGTGCTTCCGCCAGACGGCGGTCGATCGTCGTCGCGCTCACCGCCATCAGCTGCTCGCGCACCTGCGGGTCCAGATCCAGGTGGCCGTGACGCTCCAGCGCTGGCACCAGAATCGGTAGCAGCGCCTTGAGACGCTTCCCGCACACGCGGTCCGAGGCTTCCCACAGCACGACCAGCGCCTCGGTCACGGCCTGGTCATACAGACAGCGCCGCCCGCGCCGCCCCGGGAGCTTGGGTGCGTTTCCACTGAGGACGCGGATGGCATGCTTGCGATGGCATCCCGTCAGAGCGGTGAACTCGTCGAGAATGCACCCCTTCTCGGTCGCCGTGCCGGTCTGGTACCGCTCAGCCACGGCGGCGACTAGCTCCTTCCGCGCTTTGGCGCTGATCTTAGACATATTGCCTCCTTCGGTAACACGAATTGTGAGGCAACGGGGGTGTTCAAGTAACAATCTTTGCGACGCAATGCGCCCGGAATTTCTAATTGTCGCTGGACAGACGACAGTGCCAAAGCGTGGCTGTACGGCAAGCTCTTGGCTGCGCTGCTGGTCGAGAAACTGATCCACCACGCGAGCGCCATTTCCCCCTGGGGGTACGACGTGGGGCCAGGATCGCCCACGCAGCGCTTGGCGTGACTTCAAGTTCGTCTGGAATCAGGTGAAACGCGCGATCGAGCCAGCGATTCCGCTCTCGACCACACTCGCTGACTGGCAGGCGATTCCGAAGGAGCTGGCGGAGAATCCTCGCAAGCGGCGGCCCCAGCTCACGAATTTCTTTGCTCATGATCGATAAGTTAGCGCTTATGGGTGAGGTACCCGCAACCGATGCGCTCCCGGAAGCACTCCTCCTCGCGTCGCCTGCCGCCGCCTTGAACCCCGTGTCAGTTGACGCCGCACATGCCGCCCATACAGGCGGGTGCGCCGCATCGAGCCTCCGCTGGCGTAGCGCAAGCTTCGGGTGCCGCGCTGGCGGACTGGGCTGAAAAGGTGGAGTAGACCTTCTCGATCGCCTTGCTGCCGCAGTCGCATCGATCGGGCTCCGACCCCGACGCCATCACCAAGGCCTCGAAACGAGTGTCGCAACCCTCGCACTGATACTCGTAGATTGGCATGGCCTCATTATACCGTCGAGCTATGCTCGTGAGCCTTGGCCAGGAAGGCTCTTACAGCTCTGCGGCTCGCGCCGCGATCCCAGTTCATCGCATTCCCGTCGAGCGGATCACCTTGGACGGCAGCCACAGTGCCGTCAGCCTGGTATCTGAGCAGGACCGGAACCGCGGGAGCACCGGACCGGGCGGCGGCGGCAAACCCCTCAGCGCGAAACCGAGTGCGCTCGGGAGGCTCTCCAACGGGATTGTCCGCGAAGCTCACAACCGCGCAGCCTGCCTCGAGCGCAGTCTGCATGCTGTGCAATAGCGGGCCGTCCGTAGGATCGCGACCAGCGCCGTCTAGCGGAGCGACCAACGGATCGAGCAGGAATGACTCCGCTGGACCGAGCTCGCCGAATCCGGTGCGGTCGGCGAATACGAAGGCGGAACGGAACGCGCCAGCCACGAGCAGCGGGTCCATTCGGTGGGAGCGGTTGACGAGCATGACTCCGGTACCCGCGCTCTCTAGGCTGCCGGTCGCACGGAGGCCACCGAGCGCCGTCACCGCCCGAGCGCCAACTCCGACAACATGCCTGGCCGCTGCAGGCGTTGGCACCAAGCGTGCTGCCAGCCCAAAGCCCATGGCCAGCAAACCGCCGAGGGCATTCTCGGTGCCCTTTCGCGCATCACGCCCGTACCTTGCGGCTTGACGGGACCACGAACTGGCATTGCCGCGTAGCCAGAGCCTGCCCATCTGGACCCAGGGTGCGGCTGGCCGCCAGGCCGAGAGACCGCCTTCGTCGTACAGTCGGCGGGTCTCGAGGCGCTGGAGTTTTCCGCTGGAGGTCTTGGGCACGGTGCCTGGCCTTACGAGTGCTACGTCGTCCGGTGGAATGCCGACCTTGATCGCCACCGACTCGGTCACCTGCTGCTGGACGAGCTTCAGACCGGCGGCGTCTGTGACGCGCGTTTCCGCGACAACCACTAGCCTTTCTGTGCCGGACTCTGGATCCAGGCTTCCGAAAGCAGCGACACAGCCCTTGCGCACTCCATCCACTTCCCAGACGGCCATCTCGACATCTTGCGGGATGATGTTGCGCCCGCCCTTGATGATGCAGTCCTTCAGGCGCCCGGTAACGTACAGTTCGCCGCCCGCGATGTAGCCTAAGTCTCCAGAATCCAGCCAGCCCTCGTCATCGAGGACCTCGCGGGTCGCTTGTGGGTTCTGGAAGTAACCGGCCGTCCGCGACGGACCGCGGAAGACAATCCGCCCTCGGAAGCGTTCCGGCAGATCCCGGCCGTCATTGTCCACCACGCGCAACTCGTGCCCTGGCAGCGCTTTTCCGTTGCCGACAAATTCAAGAATCTCCCGGGACTCTCCGGCACCGGACAGATCCGCCCTGCCCTCGGACTCGAAGACCGTACGGTCGATCCTGTCGACAACCGGACCTCGCCAGTATGGAGGATAGGTCAGGGCAACGGAAGACTCGGCGAGGCCGTAAAACGGCATGAAGCTGCGTCGGTCGAACCCCCACGGCTGAAACCGTTCGCTGAACTTCCGCAGGGTCGCAGGCAACACCGGCTCGCCCGCGTTAATGGCAACGCGCCACTTGGACAGGCTTACGCCGTCCATTGCCTCGTCACCGATCTTCCGAACGCAGAGCTCGAACGCGAAGTTCGGAGCCGGGCAAAGCGTGCCGCCGGAATCGCTCAGGGCCCACAGCCAGCGCTCAGGTCGGACCAGGAAATCGATCGGCGACAGCACAGTGATCGGCAAGCCGTGGTACAGGCTGAATAGCCAAGACCCGATCAGCCCCATGTCGTGATAGAGGGGTAGCCAGCTCACCACGACATCCGAGGGGTTGGCTTGGACGGCCCAGCCGATGCCCTTGATATTGGCCAACACGTTCGAATGCGTGAGTGCGACACCTTTCGGATTCCCGGTGCTGCCGGACGTGTACTGGATGAAGAATGTGTCGGCAGGCTCCACCTCCGGGGGTGGCAGGTGTCGGCCGCGCTCTTCGAGTTCCGGCGCGCTCACGAATTCCCGTAGCGACGGCAGATCGCTAGCGAGCACCTTGGCAACAGCTTGGACCCTGTCGAACGAAATCAGGAACCGAACATCGGCGGACCGCAAGATCAGGGACTGGCGACGGATGTATTGCTCGAGCTGATTTGCCCTCGCTGGAGGGTAGACAGGAACTGCAATCCCCCCTGCCAGCATCACGCCGAGGAAGCTGGAGAAGAAATCCGCGCAGGTCGGCAGCATGATGGCGACAGTCTGCCCGGGCTGCAGGCCGGACGAAACGAGGCCGGCTGCGATTCGGGAAGCGCTCTCGAAGAGCTTTCCGTGACTGATGTCGCATCCTGTGTCTCGGTCCAGCAAGTGGATGTGGACACGGGCCGGATCGCGCTCCGTTTGTTTGCGCAAGACTTCGGAAAATGTGAGCGCTTCGGCTGGCGGGGGGTAGGCCTCGCGCGACGGCTGGACGATTGGCCAGCGCTGCGCTGCACGCCCGGTAGTCCCGGCTTCGTGAACGACCCGGACCCAGTCTCCCGGTGTCTCGACGGTCTGGACCTTCGTCTCGGGTAGCCGCAGCCCGAGCGCGGATTCGATCCGCACCAGAAGTTCCACGCGTTCGAGACTGCCGAGGCCGAGGTCCCTATCGAGCGAGGACCGCAGCGTGACCTGTCGCGCGGCCTGCTCGGAGCCTAGTTCTCTCACCAATGACGCCACGGCAGCGAGAACTGCCGCTTCGATTGGTTCCCTTGCTCCTGATTCGGACGGGCGCATTCCTGCCTCTCCGCTCTACCCTGAGTAACCTAGACCGCCTCGTCCAAGCTCATCGCGCAGCACACTGAATTGACGTTGGGAGCGCGAATTGCCGGCAAGGCCCGAACCGCCCTGGCGAAATTCGACGCTGCGCTCAGCTCTCGATCAATCCCCTTGCCGCAGATCCATGAGTCCGCCAGCAATCAACTGCATCTCATCGCGCTCACGCCGCGGTTGGAGCGAATTCTTGGTTGAAGGATACCAAGAACTCGCTCCAACGAATCTGGATGCCAAGGATAAGGCTCGCGCTTCCCCGCTTTCCGCAGCAAGTTCACCAAGGATCTGCCGCTAATGTAATGCGAAATATGCCCCCTGTTGTTCCTGGGGAAAGGCAACCGCTTCTTCCGACATACTGGCCCAGAGGGAGGGGCCAGCCTACCTGCCCGGTTCGCATTCCGGTCACGACACGGACACACTACATCTCGTTCGAGGCAGCACTTAACCTTCGCCTTCCCGGTGAAGAAACCGGCGATTGGCACTATTCCGTGGCATTCTTCACCGACATCAGCAATCCTTGGAAGGTCGCTCTAGCGGGCGAAGGCGAATGGCCAGACACCACTCCGAGCCTCGGGAGCAAAGGTGCGCGAAACATGGCGCATTTGCTTGCTGACGAGATCATACCGCGGGATTGCGGGCCGGTCTGGGTTGCAAACCACTATCGCGCGATTGCCGACTACGCCCTCATGGATGCCTCTGTGCCCGGCCGTCGGACAAGGGGCAAGTACTGCCCCGTCCACACCATTAACCAATACCTCGATACACGCGACCAAATTGAACACTTGGTGGAGGAGTACTTGAGGCCTCTCGGCAAGCAGCTATCCACAGAGCAGAGGGCATTGCATGATGAATGGCTCCCGACCGTGATGTGGAAGTGAGCAACACGGTGGCTGGAACGCGAAAGCGACCACACACCAGGCCTAACGCTCTACCGCAACCCTTGGTGCCACCCACTCGGGCCGAACTCGACGAAATCCATCGTCGAATCGAGTCTGAACGCTGTATCCGACTCGACCGAGTCCAGGCGCTTCATGAGCACGTCATGCGATGCGCCATGTTGCGCTTGCAAGGCAGTCTTTGCATCCTCGAGGGCGGCACGGCCCTTGCGATGCTTCATGGGCTTGACCGACATTCCATCGACCTTGATCTTGATGCCGCTAAGCCGGTCGATATCGCGAAGTTCATGCGACACGGATTGCAAGATGCCGGAGTAGCCCTAACGAGCCTCAATGTAACGAGGAGCTCGGAAGCGGGGCAGCGACTCAAGATCCACTGTGCGGATCCCTATACCAACGAAAACAGGTTCTTGAATGTCGATTTGAAGTTTGGGTCAGTGCGGCCGGGAATGGAGATCGTGAGGATTCACAGCATCCGAACTTACGGCGTCCCCACGTTGTTTGATCAAACGCTCATGAACGGCGACGGGTTTCACAACAAAAGATGGATGCGTTGGAGGAGCGATGGAAGGCTCGTGACCTGTTCGACGTCGGCTTCTTAGTTGGCAAGTGAGGGCAAATGCTCTCTGTTTCACAGATCAGACACGCCGAACGAATAAGCGCTGACTACGAAGGCCTTGCCGCCGAGTACGCCGAGCCCTTCGCTAGGGATAGGATCCTGGGACGAATCACTACTTCAACCGAAAGAGCCTTGGTCTGGCGGATTGCGGTGGAAGAACAGTTGTTACTTCGAGGGGCGGCAGTAGCGGAACACGCCGTGCCTGCGGGGAGATCCCTTCCGCGGGTACTAGCACAACACAAGATTTGGACCGACTCCGGAGGACGGAACGGAGTTCGGGCGGACCTGAGCGGTGCGGACCTCCGTGGAGCCGACTTCCTTGGCATCACGCTGCAAGGCTCCATTCTCGACGGTGCCGACTTGACCGGGGCCGATCTCCGCCACGCGAATCTCCGTGGCGCGGTGCTGCGAAACGCCATTCTTGTGAAGGTCGACTTTCGTGGTACCGACATGCGAGGCGTGGATCTGTCGCGAAGCCATCCAGACGGGGCAGGCTTCAACCGATGGACGCGGGGAGGAGCGGAGGCTCTGGCGAAGGAGTTCGGACGCGGATTCTCCAATGCGGCCGGAGTGGACATCGACCGCTCGCGGCACCACGAACGGGACATCGGTCCTGCGCGGTGATCAGACCTGGACGGGGTCTCACTAGTGCCTCGTTGAATCACCAGTGCGACGATTAGGGCGGGAGCAGCTGTACCAGCGTGAGACCGTACTTGGCTAGTATCCGGGTGTATCCGATCAAATCCTTCGATCCTCTCGTTCTGCGCCAGGCAACGGTTACCGACGAAGCTGGCATCGCGGGCGACCGGGAGTTTGCGCTCTTCGACGAGCAAGGCACCGTTCTGCACGCCAAGCGCTTGGGCAAGCGCATCATGTCAATCCGAGCCCGGTACCAACGCCAGGGCAGATCAGTCGAGTTGCGGGCCGGCGGCGATTGCCAGCTGTTCGACCTCGAAAACGATCGCGAGGCACTGGAGGCGTGGATCGGCTGCCAATTGGAGCGGCCGGTGTCACTGCGCCGGAATCGTCGAACAGGCTTCGTCGACGACCTGGAGGCCTCGGGGCCAACGCTGGTGGGATCCGCGTCGCTCGCGTCGGTTGGCGAATGGTTCGGACTGGAAACCGAAGAGATCCGCCGACGTTTGCGGACCAATTTGGAGATTGCCGGTCTGGAGCCGTTCGAGGAAGACTCGCTGTTCGGCCCTCCGGGCCAGCCACGGCGGTTCCGGATCGGCAATGTCGAGCTGATCGGGACGAATCCCTGCTCGCGGTGCATCGTTCCGAGCATCAACTCGGCCGGCGGCTCTGGACCGGACAAGGGGTTTGCGGCCAAGTTCGCCGCACGCCGAGAGCAAGAGAGATGGCGGGACTCCGCTCTCGACCGCTACGGTCACTACTACAGGCTCGCCGTAAACACCAGGCTGGCACTGGGTCAGGGAGGTCAGACGCTTTGCGTCGGCGATGAGCTGTCAACCTGACCTGGGATTCGCCGTATCGCGAATCCAGCCGCCATACGCATCCTTCTCCTGACAGCCGCTCGGCTGCCGGCGCTCCAATCCGCAGGGTTCCAGTGGGGAAGAGTGCTGTAGCCGGGCACGTCTCGCATGCTGGAGAGCAAGCCCTACACGCTAGAATACTCACCATGGCTGAGATAGGACGGCGCAGTTTCCTTGCAGCCACTGCGCTGGGTGCGTCGCGGCTTGCGTCGGCCAACGAGCCCGGACAGCCGAACTTGCTATTCGTGCTGGCCGACCAGTGGCGAGCAAGCGCGTTCGGATTCGGTTCCGACGCTGTCGTGCGGACCCCCAATTTGGACCGCCTCGCCAAGCAGGGCGCCAATTGGCGTCGAGCGTACGCGGCCAATCCGGTATGCACGCCAAACCGAGCATGCATCCTGACCGGCCGTTACTCCCATCAGACGGGAATGATCAAGAACGACCTGCAGCTACCGCCCGCCGAGACCTGCTGGCCTCAGATCTTCAGCGACGCTGGGTACGCCACGCATTACGTCGGCAAGTGGCATCTCGACGGGACGCCCAAGCCGGGCTTCGTGCCCCCCGGCTGGCGCCGTCGCGGATTCGCGACCTTCGAGGGCTTCAACCGAGGTCACGTGTACCACGAGCCCTGGGGCTTCGACGATCAAGGGCGCTCCCTGGCAGACCTGGCGGAATCAGATCTCCGCAACTACTACGAACCCGCCGCGCAGACGGATGCGGCCATCGGCTTCATGCGCCGACATCAAGACAGGCCCTTCGCGTGCTATCTGTCGTGGGGGCCTCCCCATACCCCGTTCCGACCCCCTCGCGACTTCAGACGCTACACCCCGGCAGAGATTGTCTTGCGCTCGAATGTTCCGGAGGATCACAGCGAGCAAGCCAGGCGGGACTTGGCAGGCTACTACGGCCTCTGCGAATCGCTCGACCACCAGATGGGGCGGCTTGCCTCGTTCCTGGACGAGTCCGGCCTGAGCGAGAACACCTTGGTGGTCTTCTCGTCCGATCATGGCGAGCTGGCGGGCTCCCATGGCAAGTACCGCAAGGGAGAGCCCGAAGACGAGTCTCTCAACGTCCCGTTGCTCATGCGCCTGCCGGGACGCATTCCAGCTGGCATTGAACCCCGGACACTGATCAACTCAGTCGACTTGATGCCGACATTGCTCGAGTTGTGCGGACTTCCGGCACAAGAGTCATGCGCGGGCCGCGACCTTTCCGGGGCGCTGCTGCCCGACCGTGAAACCCCTCGCGTCGAATCGGTGTATTGCGAGGGCAAGGTTGCCAACCCTCCCAACGCACAGCCGAATGCCAACAACTCCGACCCGCGCCCCTGGCGGTCGGTCGTGACAGCCCGACACAAACTGACGGTACGGGGAAACCATGACAGGATGCATAGTCTTTTCGACCTGCAGGAGGATCCGTATGAATTGCGCAACCTTGCGGATGTGGAAGGTGCCAGGAGCATCGGGAGCGATCTGCTGGCAGAACTGAGGGACTGGGGAAGTGCAACAGCGGATTCGTTCCCTGTGCGACCGTCCGCAGCGAAAGCCGAATACGTTCTCGAAGACGACTGACTGATTCGTCAGCTACCCAGCATCGAGCGCGCAGTCTTGGGGGTTGCGCTATCCCACCGAGCCTATGTGGATGGCGGTCCCCGGGATGCCGAGCTGAGCTAGACTACGAGACTTCGGAGACCCGCGGTCAGCTCTGCCCCGAATGCGCATTCTGTTCATTGGCGATATCGTCGGACGCACGGGCCGCCGGGCGGTGCTCGAAACGCTCCAACGGATTGTTGCGGACGAGGAGATCGACCTTGCGATCGCGAATTGCGAGAACTCCGCAGCGGGCTTTGGCACGACGCCGAGAATTGCCGAGCAGTTGCTCGAAGCCGGCATCCAGGTGCTGACGTCGGGCAATCACATCTGGGACAAGAAGGAAATCCTGCCCTATCTTGACCGCCAGCCTCGCCTCCTCCGTCCGGCAAACTATCCAGACGCTCCGGGCTCCGGTCTGTTCGTGGGCCAAACCGACGCCGCCGTTCCGTACGCCGTCATCAACCTACAAGGGCGGGTGTACATGCCGACCACCGATTGCCCTTTCCGCTGCATCGATCAGATGCTGTCCGAACTCCCCCCCGAAGTGCTCGTCCGGTTCGTTGACTTCCACGCCGAGATAACCAGCGAAAAGACTGCGTTCGGCACGTATGTAGACGGGCGCGTGAGCGCCGTAGCTGGCACGCACACGCACGTGCCTACAGCGGACGAGCGATTGCTGCCGGGAGGCACGGGATACATTACAGACGTGGGCATGACCGGCCCAATTCACTCGGTGATCGGCATGGGGGCAGAGACATCGGTGAATCGTTTCCTAACCGCGCTCCCCTCCCGGTTCGAGCCGGCCTCCGGCCCGGTGAGGTTGAACGCTGTGGTGGTCGAGGTGGACGAGCGCACGGGCAAAGCGCTAGCCATCACGCGGCGTACCGAGCTTTGCCCCTAGAGAGCATCGATAATATTGGCAGGGCGGCTGGTGGGTACGTGAGCGCGGGAAAGACACTGCTTCGCAAGGTAGGCAAGGCCATCGCGGACTTCGAGATGATCCGCGCCGGGGACCGAATCGCAGTGGGTGTCTCTGGCGGCAAGGACTCGCTGGCACTGGTCGACGCCCTGCGCCTGCTGTTGCACCGTTCTCCTGTCAAGTTCTCGCTCGAAGCGTTCACGATTGAGCAAGGCAAGTTTGTACGGCCGGTGGAGCCGCTGGGCAAGCTGCTCGCCGATCGGGGAATCCCCTGGACCTACTACCGGGACGAGCCTTCGTTCCGGTTGCTCGAACAGCAACCCGGCCACGGATGCCATACCTGTAGCCGGTTCCGCCGCAGGGCGGTTTACGAGGTCGCTTCCAAGCTCGGCTGTAACGTTGTCGCGCTCGGTCATACGGCCGACGACCTTTGCGAGGCGTTGCTGCGCAACGCGCTCTACACCGGACGACTGAGCGCCTTGCCCGCGGTGACAGCCTCCCGGTCAGGTGGGTTTCGGCTGATCCGGCCGCTCGTCTATGTTTCCGAAAGCATCACCAAGGCCTACTCTGAAGAGTGCGGCCTGCCGGTCACTCCGTGCGTCTGCTCGTTCAAGACGGGCACCGTCCGAGAGAAGCTGCGTGGTTTCTTGGCGGATCTCAATCGGGATAACCCGCATGTGGCCGACAACCTGCTGTCAGCCATGAGTCACATTGACACCGCAAGGCTGCTAGACAGGCGTTTCCTGCCCTCCGGCATCGGCCAATCCGAAGACCCCCCAGCGGGTACAATGAAATCGTCCGTGTCGCACGCTCGGCCGGTCACTGACAATCTGCCAGTGATACAAGGTCGGGACAGTGCGTGGTAGCTTCGGGGCAATGCTCTAGGAATGACCCGCGACCGGAGTTGCCCCTATCGGATGGTTGCCCCGAGATTGGGGCGGACGGACCTAGGCGCTAGCGATAGCTGAGCCGCCAAGCCATGAGCACCCATCCGGCAAGCGGTCCCTCCCAGCAACCCGCTGTGAATCCCGTTCTCTCGGGAATCGGGGTCATCCTCCTGCTGTGCGTGTTCCTCGCCTCAGTACGCGGCTTGGGCGACGGATTCAAGCTCCTCGGGGGCGACCTGCTGGAAGCGTTCTTCAGCGCCACATCAAATCCTTTCATCGCACTGATGGTGGGCTTGCTCGCGACGACGCTAGTGCAAAGCTCGTCGGTAACGACTTCGCTCGTCGTAGGGCTCGTGGCCGCGCCCGAGAACCCGCTTCCGCTAGTGAACGCCGTGCCCATGATCATGGGGGCAAACATCGGCACGACGGTAACGAACACCTTGGTTTCATTGGCCCACATGGGCAGGCCCGACCAGTTCCGAAGGGCTTTCTCCGTGGCCCTCTGCCACGACTTCTTCAATTACCTCGCTGTCTTGGTGCTATTGCCCCTCGAGATGGCAACAGGTTTTCTGTCACGCACGGCTGCCTCGCTGGCGAACAGCCTCCCCGACTTTGGAGCGGGGGCATTCGAGAGCCCCCTCACGATGGGGCTTAAGGCCGCGTTCGCACCGATTCGCAGCCTGGCGGCATGGCTGTTCGACGCTCCTCAAGTCCAGGGAATGGTGATCATCCTAGCGAGCGGCGTACTCATCTTCGGTGCACTGTTCCTGATCGTGCGCCTCCTGCACTCGGCGTTGCAGTCCAAGACGGTGAGCCTTGTCGAACGGTCGCTGGGAAGGTCTGCACTCGTGGCGATGGCGGTGGGTTGCCTGGTCACGGCGATGGTCCAGTCCAGTTCGATCACTACGTCGCTGCTGGTTCCGCTGGCCGGGGTCGGCCTGGTTACGCTGAGACAAGCGTTTCCGGTCACGCTCGGAGCCAATCTCGGGACAACGATCACGGCGCTGCTGGCGTCTCTAGCCGTTTCGGGCCCGAACGCGCAGGCGGGCGTGGAGATCGCCTTGACCCACCTGACGTTCAACCTCGCCGGAATACTGCTGATCTATCCGTACCCGCCGGTGCGGAACCTCGTGTTGGCTTCTGTCGAGCGATTCGCGGATCGCGCGACCAACTCCAAGGCGCTGGCGATCGGTTACCTGCTGATACTGTTCTACGGCGTTCCGGCTTTGCTGGCGTTCCTGCGATAGCCGCTCGCGGCCCTATTTGGCCGGCGCGCTGCGTCCCGCCGTCACCAAAGCATCCAATTCCGCTTTCAGCTGACGGGTAATCTCAGGCTCCACGGCATACAGGTTCTGCGTTTCGCCCGGATCGGCGGCTAGGTTATAAAGTTGGGTGGGAGCGCCCGGAGCACCGTCGTCCAGGGCGAGGCTCGCCAGTTGCGGCCGAGTGTAGTCATTGCCGCCGGACCCGGCGTGGTCCAGGTACTTCCAGTCACCTCGCCGAAGCGCCAGCTCCAAGCGGATCGTCTGGTGCAAGGTGAACTCGCGAATCGGGGAATCGATCGCCGAGCCGGTAAGAAGCGCCGAGAAATCGAAGCTATCCTCGGCGGTTCCTTCCGGCAGGTCATAGCCTGCCAGGGAGGCCAGCGTCGCCATGATGTCCGTTAAGCAGAAAGTCTGGTCTGTCCTCGAACCGGCCGGAATCCTTCCCGGCCAGCGGGCAATGGCAGGGACGCGATGGCCGCCCTCCCATTGGTCTCGCTTCAGTCCCCGCCAAGGGCGGGCACCGTCGTGCCCATGGTCCTTGCGCATGTTGTGCGCCGTCGTCACTTCCGGGCCGTTGTCGCTCGTGAACAGCACCAGCGTGTCGCGTGCCAGGCCGAGACGGTCCAAGGCAGCCATGAGCTCGCCGACGATAAAGTCCATCTCGAACAGGAAATCGCCGTGTGGGCCCGCCCCGCTAGCGCCCGTGAACCGCGGCGCGGCAAAGGATGGAAGATGCACAGCCTGCATGGAGTGAAACAGGAAGAACGGCTTGTCCGGGGTACGCTCCGCATGATCCTCAAGAAACTCCACGCTTTTCTCAAGGAAGGCTAGATCGACTTGCTCGAGATCGTAGTCGGGCGCGATCAGCCCACGCCTGTTGTCGTTGGCATAGGGGTGCTTGGGCAACGGGCCGCGGTCCAGCAGCCGGTCTGGTGGTACCGGCACGCGATCCCCCTCGACCCATGCATAGAGCCAGTCTGTGGTCGGACAGGCGACCGTTCCAAAGAAGCTGTCGAATCCCCGATGGATCGGGCCGTCAGGAACCGGCTTGCTGAAATCCACCCTCCGGACTCGCTCGACTCCAGCGGCGGCGCGCTGATCCCAAGTCTCGAAGGGAAGTTCCAGCTCGTGGACGGGCCGGCCGTCGGAATTGAGAAATGTCATTCCGAGGTGCCACTTGCCGACCAAGGCCGTCGAATAGCCAATCTCCCTGAGCATCTGCGGAAGCGTCAAGCGACCCTCCTCGATCAGGCAAGGACCGTCCACGCCAGTGAAGACACCCTGCATTCCTGTACGGAACGGCATCCGTCCGGTTAGAATGCCGTAGCGAGTGGGAGTGCAGACCGTCGATGGGCTGTGGGCGTCGGTGAACAGCAATCCTTGGCGCGCCAGCGCGTCCACGTGCCTGGTCTCGACCTTGGCTTCGTCGTTATACGCGCTTACATCCCCGTACCCCAGGTCGTCCGCCAGGATCAGCAGGACGTTTGGATGCCGCTCGGCACGAGGTGCGGTGGAGCACCCCAAGGCGGTCAAGATCGTCGCGGCAACGGCGGCTCGGAGCTCAATGCGGGCCATGGCTCCCCGCAGAGGAATCATCAGCCGACCCGGGGCGGCGAGTCGGTGACTTCCTCGAGGTCCGGGTCGAAGTACAGCACCTTGCCTTGCCGCAAGGCCATCACTCCCATCGAGATCGTCACTTGAGCCCGGTACGCGGTCTCGGCATCCAGATTGGGCTTCTCCCGCGTCTTCATGCACTCGAGGAAGTTCTTCATGTGCGCGTCTCGACCGCGATCCTCGACCTTGATCTGGACATTTTCGGAGCCGTACTTCCTGACGAACTCGTCTCGGAATATCGCCTCCGATTCGATGCTGATGTAGTCGGTCCGACCCTCGAAACGGCCGTGCTCGACCATCACGATCGTGCCTTCGTGACCACGGATCAAGCCCGGAATGTGCCGCGAATTCGCCATCGACGAGCTCAGCACCAAGGAATGTCCGCTGGCGAAGTCAGCCAGCAGGTTGAACGTGTCGGGAACTTCGCGGTCACCCGGTGCATTGAACACGTACTTGCCGCCTGTCGCGGTGACGCGATAGGGGAATTCCGGCTGGCCCCAGCAGATGTTGAGCGGCGCGACCACATGGTAGAACAGGTCGGTGGCGATGCCGCCGGAGTAGTCCCAGTACTTCCGAAAGCGGAAGAACCGGTGCGGATCCCATTCCCTCTTCTGGGAGGGACCCAGCCACATTTCCCAATCGATGTAGTTGACGCCTTGGCCATGGGGCCCTGCGTCCGGCTCCATCACCCAGCCCCGGCCCCGCTCGGGCGTCCAATTCCACTCGCCACGTAGCGAGTTGCGGTGGTATGAGCCTTGGCTCGAGATGAGCTTGCCGATCATGCCATCTTCAAGCGCCTTGCGAGCCTTCCACCACTGGTCGGCAGAGGTCGTCTGGGAGCCCACTTGGAGCACAGCACCAGTTTCCCTGACCATGCTGGCGACCGCCTTGGCCTCCTCGATCGTGTGAGTCATCGGCTTCTCGAGATATACGTCCTTGCCTGCTTCCATCGCAGCGATAGCCATCGTGCCGTGCCAGTGGTCCGGCGTTGCAATGACGACGGCGTCGACGTCCGGGCGAGCGAGAACCTCACGGTAGTCCAACGTGGAGAATTCCGCCTTGCTGTTTTCCTGGGCCAGCTGGCGCCGCTTTTCGTAGACGTCACAGACGGCGGTGATCTTCAAATTCTGGCCGCCTTCGATCATCCCCAGCATCAGTCGCTGCAAGCTGCCGCCACGCCCGCCAACGCCGATCTGCGCGACATTGATGCGGTCGTTCGCCCCCAGCACCCTGCGGCTGGAAGCCGCCGTCTGCGCCGTGGATGGACTGGCTGCGGCAAGTGCCCCCGCCGCCCCGGCTGCGGTCTGGATGAAGTTGCGTCGATTGACAGGGCTGTTGTCTGGCATGGATTCCACTCGGAAGGATTGTACCAGAGCGCCAAGCCATTTCAGTGAGGCGGAGTCGCATGGATCGTTCGGAGTGCGGGTATAGTGGAGGCGGGTGCCACAGCTCGTCGAGCGGGCCATTCGCAGGCCGCAAAGCAGCTAGGTGCCCGTGCACGACGCTCCGGGTTGAGCCGCCGTAACTTGGGAGGACCACTCGGCCCAGCTGGGCCCCGGCCCCACCTCCATACCGGAGGCCTGCCGAGCACTGGTCCAGATGTCCTCCAACGCGTTCAGGGCTTGGGAAGCGCGCTCCGCTAGAGGCAACCGGAAGGCATCGAACCAATGAGAAGAACGAAGATCGTCGCCACTCTCGGACCGGCGAGCGACGCCGTGATCGAGGATCTCGCCAGTAATGGTGTGGACGTATTCAGGGTCAACTTCTCGCACGGCACGCGAGACGAGCATGCTCGCAGGATCCAAGCCGTGCGGGACGCCGCGAACCGCTTGGGGCGATTCATCGCTGTCATGGCGGACCTGCAGGGCCCGAAGATCCGCATCGGAAGCTTCGCAAACACCGAATCGGTCGAGCTGGCGGCCGGGGACCCGTTCTCGATCGACTCGGCGCTGGGAGCAGGCGACGGCACGGAGACCCAGGTCAGCACGACCTATCAACGCTTGGCCCACGACGTGTCGCCGGGCGACGTGCTTGTGGTGGGGGATGGCCTGATCGAACTGGAGGTGGCCCGCACAGCCGCGACAAGAGTTGAATGCAAGGTCGCAACCGGGGGGACGCTGCTTCCGAGCAAGGGGATCAACAAGCGCATGGGGGGGCTCTCGGCTCCCGCCCTATCTGGCAAGGACGAGTCTGACCTGGCATTCGCCTGCGAGTGCGGGGTGGACTATGTCGCCGTGTCGTTTCCCCGCAACGCGGACGACATGACCCGCGCGCGCGACCTTGTGAACCGGCTCGGCGCGACCTGCCGTCTGGTCGCGAAGGTCGAGCGGGCCGAGGCCGTCGCCGACGAGGAGACATTGGACAACTTGATCCGGGCATCCGACTCTGTGATGGTGGCCCGCGGGGATCTTGGCATCGAGATAGGCGACGCGGCCCTCATGGCCGTCCAGAAGCGAGTGATCGAGCGCGCACGAACGTTGAACCGCAGTGTGATAACCGCCACCCAGATGATGGAATCGATGATCAACAATCCGCGCCCGACTCGCGCCGAAGTCATGGATGTCGCGAATGCCGTGGTGGACGGAACCGATGCCGTCATGCTCTCGGCCGAAACAGCTGTCGGCCGGTATCCAGTCGAGACGGTGCAAACAATGGTGCGTGTCATCCAGGGAGCCGAGGCCACAGAGCATCTGCAGGCCCGGATCCGCAACCGTCCAACCTGCTCCGGGATCGACGAAGCGGTCGCACTAGCCGCCATGACGGCGGCGGCCAATCTAGCGGGGGTCCGGGCCCTGGCCTGCCTCACCGCCACCGGAAACACCCCGCGCCTGATGTCGAGGATCTATTCCACGCTTCCGATCTACGCGCTAGCTCCGGACAAGCGCGCCTTGGCTCGAGTGGCCTTGTTTCGAGGTGTGCAACCGGTGTTGTTCGAGACCGGCGACATCGATGACGATCTGATTAACGATGCCGCTATCCGGTGGCTGAAGCGAGACGGGGCCGTGACCGCGGGGGATCGCGTCATCCTTTCGAAAGGGGATTACCGCAACGTGCAGGGCGGCACCAACACGCTCAAGATCGTCGAAGTCAAGTAGGCCGAGCTACCGCGGAACAGAGCGCTGGACAGGGACCCCGCTGCCCGGACCTCTCGACAACCCTCTATCCCGCGGAAGCAGCGGGCAGGCCAAACCCTGGGCTGGCCGCCCGGACGGCCGCAACAACTGCGTGTGCCAACATGTCGGCCGCGAGTGCACCAATCACGCCAATCAACTGGCCGTCCACCTGGCCCCCGCCCGTGCCCAACGCAAATACCGTGTCCCCGTCAAACGGCATGTGTGCCGGCCGAATCGACAGGGCCAGGCCGTCGTGCGCCATCTGCGCCACCTTCGTAGCTTGCGCTTTGGTCCACGTCACGTTCGCCGCAACGACACCCAGCGTCGTATTGCCGGGCACCTTCCCATCGCCCGCCCACGACCCCGAGCGGAGGCGATCCATGCTGTTGACGAAACCATCCCCATCCGCGCTGCGGGCACCCGCAACGATCTCGCCCGTTGCCGGTTCAACGACATCGCCCAGTGCATTCACAGCCGCAAGCGCGCCGACAACCACGCCATCGGGCAGCGCGATTGCCGCCGAGCCCAGTCCTCCGCGCATCGCCTGGCTTGCTCCGAACATCTTCCCGACGGTCGCCCCGGCGCCCGCTCCGACACTTCCCATCGCGACTGGATCTGTCGATGCCGATTCGGCGGCCAGGAATCCGGCCTCGGCTCCGGGCCGTATCGCTGGATCGCCGACTCCAAGATCGAAGAGAATGGCTGCGGGTACGATGGGCACGACGTTGGCCCCAACCCGGTAGCCCACACCCTCTTGCTCGAGATAGCGCATCGCCCCGTCGGCCGCCGCCAGACCGTACGCGCTACCGCCGGAGAGCACGACCGCGTGAACGGCGTCAACGGTCATTTCCGGCTTCAGCAGATCAGTTTCTCGAGTGCCCGGCCCGCCGCCGCGGACGTCGACACCCGCAACCGCCCCGCCTGAGGCGAGCACGACTGTGCACCCCGTCGAGCCCGACGAATGGGTCCAGTGCCCGACTCGGAGCCCGGGCACGGCAGTCAAAGTGTCATTCACGGTGGTTTCTCCCGGCGCCGCCAAGCGAACCGCTCCAAGCCCTGCGGCGAAGTGCAGGAGCTGGCGCCTCGAAACTACAGGGTCCGTCACAGGGCATCGCATTCGCTGGTTGGCACGCCAAGCGGCGTCGGTATAATTCTCTCGCATGGCCCTTCCCCGATTCGTTGAGATCCAACAGAGGTTCCCGGACCGAGCTCTGCCCGATGTCTATTCCAGTGCTCGCGAGGCGATGGAAAGAGCGGACTGGGTCGCGGCTGTCCCGTCCGGCAGTCGGATCGCGGTTGGCGTGGGCAGTCGCGGAATCGCCAATATCGACACGATTGTCCGCGGGGTCATCGACGCATGGACTTCCAGAGGTGTGCAGCCGTTCATCATCCCGGTGATGGGAAGCCATGGCGGCGGCACCGCCGAAGGCCAGCGCGAGGTGTTGGCGCACTACGGGATCACCGAGGAGTCGATGGGTGTGCCAGTGGTTAGTTCGCTCGACGTCCTTCCCATCGGCGAGACCCCCCAGGGAATCGCGGTATCCATGGACAAAGCGGCTTGGGATGCCGACGGAGTGATGCTTTGCAGCCGGGTCAAGTGGCACACCGGCTTCGACGGGCGCCTCGAGAGCGGCGTCCACAAGATGATGGCGATCGGGCTGGGCAAGTGGGAAGGAGCCAAGCGGTACCACAGGTGGGCAGTCCGCATGGGCCTGGAGGAAGTGATCCGGGCTGTCGGCCGGGTAATGCTCGACACAGGCAAGATGCTGGGTGGAATGGCGATCCTGGAGGACGCCAATCATCGGACGGCGGAGCTTCACGCGCTGGGCGCGACCAACATGGCCGAACGCGAAGAGGCGTTGCTGGAGCGGGTCAAGTCCTGGAAAGCGAACATTCCGGTGCCCGGGTGTGACTTGCTGATCGTAGATGAAATCGGCAAGAACATCTCCGGATCCGGAATGGACACGAAGGTGATCAACCGGTCTTGGATGGGACGCAACTGCTGGCCACACCTGCCTCGAATCGAACGGATCTACGCGCGCAGCCTGACGCCGCATGGCGGCGGCAACGCCGTGGGTATCGGACTGTGCGACATCATTCACGACCGCCTCTTTGATGCGGTGGATTTCAGCAAGACCTGGATCAACTCGTTCACGGCCTCTAGCACGATCGGGTGCATGTGCCCGCCGCACTTCCCCACCGACCAGGAGTGCATCGAGCAGATCCTCTCTACTTGCGGCCGCACGGAACTCGAAGAGTGCAGCGTGGTGTGGATTCGCAATACCATGGAGCTCGGTCGCATGCGGGTGAGCGAGAATCTGCTCGGGCAGTTGCTGGAAGATCCTTGCATCGAAACCAGTGGCCCGGCACGCTCGATCGAATTCGACTCCCAAGGGCAGATCATCGAGGCCTTGGCGGTCGGTTCGGCGGCCTAGTCCGGATCATGTCCCAGCGACGTCCGGCGACGATCGGTGCACCGCGGTCGCCCGGAATTGTCCGCGCTCGCCTCAACTGGTTAGACTGAATGCGTCGATCCGGTTCCTTCGATGGCAACGGTCAGAACTCCACCGCTCTCGAAAGCGGAACTCTTTTCCCTGGTAGCGGGGGATCTTCGTCGCGTCGACAAAGTGATCGGGGTCGAGACGATCTGCTGCGCGAACGTGGTGACCTCGATCAGCGAGCATTTGAATTCTAGCGGCGGCAAGCGTCTGCGCCCGGCGTTGGTGCTGCTCGCCTCCAGAGCCTGCGGGGAATCCGGCGACGGGCCGATCCGGCTCGCGGCCGTGATGGAGCTCATCCATGCAGCCACGCTCGTCCATGACGACGTCATCGACGCCGCTGAAGTGCGCCGTGGCAGGCCATCATCCAATTCGGTCTGGGGCAACCAGACAAGCGTGCTCGCCGGAGACTGGCTCTACATGCAGGCCTTCAGTCTCGCTGTGAGGGAGCGCAATTTCGCCATTCTCGATCTTCTCGTGGACCTTACCCAGATGATGGTCGAAGGCGAGTTGATGCAAGCGGAACTGATCGGCCGCCTCAATATTACGGAACACCAGAACCACGACTTGATCCACCGCAAGACGGCTTGCCTGCTCTCCGCTTGCAGCCGCCTCGGCGCGCTGCTAGCCGGTAGCGGGGAGGAAACCGAGGAGCATTTGCGGAACTACGGCTGGAATCTGGGTATGGCTTTCCAGCTGATCGACGACGTGCTCGATTTCGAGGCGAGCGAGGCAGTGCTAGGCAAGCCCGTCGGGAACGATCTCAAAGAGGGCAAGGTAACGTTGCCAATGATCCTGGCACTCGAAGCCTGCACGCCCGACGAACGCGCCCAAATCGAAACCGTCGTTTGCGAAGGCGGGTACGAATCGGTTTCCCTCGGCCGGATCCTGGAGATCCTCGGCCGGTACGGCACCATTGCGGAGGTCCGCCGCCGCGCCATGCGGTACTGCGAGACCGCCTTGGAGGGGTTGGCGACGCTGCCCGATTCGCGCTACAAGCGGGCGTTGAAGCAAGCCGCCTTGCAATGGGCAGCGGGCCGGGCCAGTTAAGCAGCCGCGTCTGATCCCCACAATTCATTGACCGGGGAGTAAACCTCGTCTTCGGCCAGCGGCACGTAGTAGAAGCCCCGGTTCAGCGGGTCATCCTGGCGAATCGTAGTCCAGTCGATACCCAGCGCGGAGTACATTGTCGCCTCGATGTCCTCGGGCCGGATGTCGCGGTCACGGGACCACCCGTACTCGACAGTGAAAGCCCCCGGGCCGCGGCCAATGTTCTCGTCGTTGGTCTTCCCGATGACCGTGCCGCCTTGCACTCCGCCTCCGGCGAGCACGTAGAACATCTGCAGGTAGTGATCGCGACCCGAGCGCGAATTCGACAGGTTCCCTGGAGTGCGCCCGAACTCGCCGCAGGCGACGACAAGCGTCTCGGAAAGCTTTCCGGCGGTCTCGAGGTCTTCGATCAGGGCCGCGAAAGCGGGGTCGAACTCGGAAGTCTGCCGGTAGATGTTGTTCCGGATATTGCGATCGTAAATCGTCCCGTGGTGGTCCCATCCGCCGGAGTCAATCTGAATGAACCGCGTGCCTTGGTCTTGCTCGATGATCTTTCGCGCGGTCAGCACGGCATTGCCGAACGCGGTCGATCCGTAACGGGCGCTCTCTTCCTGGGTAAACGTGAAAGCTGTCTCGACGACAGGGTTGAACATCAGGCGCTTGGCGTTTCCGTAGAGTTCGCCCATTCCGGCTGCCTTGGAACCCAAGGGCGATTCTGACCCGCGCAACTCTCCGTCCATTTCTTGCAGCAGCTGCCAGCGGCGATCGAACACAGTCTGCCCGGCAGGGTGGCTCGTGGCAGCGAGACCGCTGGCCGAAGCGTTGGCTCGGAAGGGCGCGTGCTGGACGGGAAAGTAGCCCCCTCCCACGAGATTTCTCGGCTGTAGCGCGATGAACGTGGGAAAGGCCTGGTCGGGACGGCGCTCTGGGTCCTTCTCGATCGCGACGACGCTGCCGATATGCGGAGCGATTCGCCCGCTGGCCGAAACCGGATTCCGCCCGACCTGCATCCATTTCTGAGCGAGCGGATGCGCGCGCGCCCAGGCCAGTCCTGATCGGATGATTGCGATCTTGTCGGCGACTCTCGCCGTATTACCTAGGAGTCCCGTCGGCAAGGTGATGTCGCCGAACGTTTCCGGGGCGAAGTCTGTCGGCGTGACGCTCGCAAGGTTCTTGAAGTCGAACGTGTCGACGTGGCTCGGCGCACCGCGCAGGAACAGGAAGATCACGTTCTTCGCCGTGTTCTTTGTCTCCACCGTTCCCGCGGACTCGGTTTCGCCGCGTGCCAGTTCGTCTGCCAGGAGGAACCCGCCCACGCCGGCAGCCGCGTGGCGGAAGAAGCAGCGCCTGCTGAAGTGCGGACGCTCGAAGAAGCTCCTGTGGTCGGGCTGGTACTTGCTGACCAGCCTGTCGAATCGTTCCCGCTCAGTCATGGCAACTCCCGCATTCCGCTCAGTAGTTGAAGTAGAAGTCCGTCTTGTTGAACAAAACCCACATCAGGTCGGACGCCCGTTCGGCCCGGTCACCTTCCGCCAGGTGATTCACCGCCAGGGTTCGCTCGGACGCCGTCGGGTACCGGCCCAGCACCTTGAGGAACAGACGAGACACGAGGGCGTCGTCCGCCAGCTTCAGCTCGTCCGTGATCGTGCCTGGTCTCCCATCGGGGTCGATTAAATCGAGCACTAACGAGTTGTTCATCAGGCTCAAGGCCTGCAATGGACTGCCTTCCCCGCTCCGCGGTGTCTCTTCCCGGTCTCCCGGCGTGAAGGCTTCCAGCAACTGGCGGGCAGCGACCTGGAACCGGTTGTTCCCGGTGGGCATTCCGACGACATCTGGAAACTGCATTGCAAAGCTCTTGTTCCTGATATAGCGCGAGACGTTGTAGGTAGGATGCCGTCCTGGTGGTGCTGCGTCGTCTAGCACCGAGGGGTCGGCGGCGACGACCAGGGCGTCGTGGATCTGCTCTGCCGTCAGCCGCTTGACTTGGTGGCGCACGAAATACTCCTCGTAAAGCGGGTTGAAGACCCCTTCGTACCGCGAGGAGCGCTGATAAGCATTCGAATTCACGATCTCGCCCATCAGCCACTTGAGATCGAAGCCGCTGTCGCGGAACCCGTCCGCGAGCAACTGGAGAAGACGCGGGTGCGACGGCTGGATTCCCAATTCCCCTTCGGGCGGACTGGCCGGGTCCAGCCGGACCAGGTCGAACTGGTCCGCCGGCTCGACGATCCCGCGCGAGAAGAACTCGCTCCAGATGTAGTTCGCGGCCGCGCGCGCGAACTGCGGGTCCTGCGTCAGATGTAGGCCGAGCTGCTCTCGGAGCCGCAACGTCCCGTCAACAGGCGTGGCGCTTTGGTTGAGCGGGTAGCTGGGCGCGACGTACAACTCGTCGTTGATGCGGTCGGGGCGGTTGCCGCCCGCAGTCTGGGCCTTGTACTCGCCAGCCGTGTCGCCGCCACGGACCTGTGTCTGCCCTGTCGGGAGGTCGTGGATGAAATAGTAATTCGCGTTGACGCGCCGGTTGTTGTTCGGATTGGTCGGCAGCGTGTTCCCAGGCACCCTCCAGCTTTGGTACCGCTGGATGTCAGAAAAGAACGCTGCTAGGCTCCAGCCATCGTAGCGCAGGGCTGCGGTCCCCCAGTCATTCAAGCCGTCGAGATGCCCTGCTCCGTCATGGCACAGAACGCAGTCCATCATCGAGATGCCAAGAAAGTCCCGGGCCGTGAGAAATGCCAGCGTGTCATACGTGTCCTGGATCGGACCGCCGATCGTGCGGCCGCCCACGATGTAGCCAACGGCCGAAGCCTTCACCGGATTGCCGTTGTAGTTGAGGTACGTCCTGCTGTAATGTGCGTAGTCCGTATACCGGTCCGGATAGGTGCGGCCGTCGCTCGTGCCCTCGGCAGCGAGCATCTCTCGAGCCATTTGATCGTACGGTTTGTTCTGCTGCATCGATTCCAGCAGGAACAGGTGAAATGAATCCCGAGCGTCGGGGTAGCGGTTGACCTGCGCCGTGAACCGCGTGTTGCGGTACAGGTCGCCGAAGAACATTGCCCAGCGGTCGGCCCACTCTGGAGTCGCCAGCAATTCCTCGACCAGCTGCGCGCGCTTGTCTGCAGCCGTGTCGAATTTGAACGAGAACACCTTCTCGGTGGTCGGGATGCGGCCGGTAAGGTCCAAGCTCACGCGGCGGAGAAACTCAAGGTCCGTCGTCAAGACCGCCAGAGGCACGCCGGCGGCCTCCGCCGTCTGCTCAATGCAGGAATCGATTCCCGAGCACTCGACAGCGGGAGGGTCCTCACCCTCGGTTTCTTCGACAGCTCGGGCCACGATGTCGGCTCGCCTGGGCTGCGGAATCATCGCGAGCGCCTGGTTCGTGACCCTGGTGCGCTGCCACATCGCCTCAAAGTCGTCGGCGGCCGTGCGGAAGTCCGAAATGCCGCCTAACGGTTCGAGGTAGGTGCAACCGCCGTGATCGGGGAACGAGCCGTCAGCTGCCTGCCAGTCCAGTTCCGCGAGTGCCGCGTCCAACTCCTCAGCTGCCGCAGGCGCAGCCGCAACAAGTGCCGCAGCCAGCGCGAGCCCAAGCTTGTGCCCGAACCTCAAGATTCGTCTCCGCAGCAGTGACACCATAGCATGCCCTAAACCGCCACGCTCATGATAAACCATGGCAGAGTCCGAACGCGTCGGACGGCCCCCAGTCTCGGCTGTCCCCCGAAACCAAGCGATTTGTATCCACGTTTCCTAGACGTTTCTGCTTGGCATTCAGTTTCGCGCCGCGGGCAGGAAAATGCACCGAGCGGCACTGAAGTGCCCTGACATGGAGGAATCGTTCGCGCCAGGGTTATAGTAACTGTGGGCATTGGGAACGCTCGGATGCGGCATATAAACCAAACGACGCGAATTCGGATCCTCCTGGCGCTCGCTAGCTTGGGCGTCGCCACGGTTGGTGCGACTAGTGCGCTGGCGCAGGGGAGGGCTCCGCTCGTCGACCCGCGTAGCGTCGCGCCCTACGTGCCAACACCCTGGCATGTAGTTGACCGGATGCTCGATCTCGTGGAGGTCAACGACGAGGATGTAGTGTTCGATCTCGGCTCGGGCGACGGACGCATCCTGGTCCGGGCGGCCAAGGCTCACGGAGCGCGCGGCGTGGGATTCGAGATCAATCACGACTTGGTCGTCGACGCGAGGCTGGCACTCGGGGCGGCGAATGTCCAGGACCGTGTCGAGATCGTGGAGCAGGACATCTTCGAGGCAGACCTGTCCCGCGCTTCCGTCGTGACCCTTTTCCTGATGACCTCCGCAAACCGGCGGCTGAAGCCGAAACTGCTCGAAGAGTTGCGGCCCGGCACGCGCATTGCCTGCTACAAGTGGGAAATCCCCGGTTGGAACCCGGTGAAGACTGCGACCGTCGAAGTGAGCGGTGCAGGACAGCCGATCTACATGTACGAAGTTGGCGCTCACCAGTAGCCAACGGATCCGGGGATCCGTCAAGATCGGGGCGCCCGGCTTCGACCGCGTCCACGCACACCTCCCGCAAGTGCTATAGAAGAGAGAGAAGCACTATGGCGGAGCCATCCTCATCCAGCGCCTTGGTCATCGTCGAATCGCCGACCAAGGCGCGCACAATCGCGGGATTCCTGCCCAAGGGCTTCGTCGTGAAGGCATCGGTCGGCCATGTCCGGGACCTGCCGAACAGCGCGCAAGACATCCCCGCAAAGCTCAAGAAACGGCCTTGGGCGCGCTTGGGCGTGAACATCGAAGCCGAGTTCGAGCCCCTCTATGTCATCCCCAAGGACAAGAAGGACCTGGTGCGTGAAATACGTGCGGCTGTCAAGAAGGCCGAGCGCATCTACTTCGCGACGGACGAGGACCGCGAGGGAGAGTCCATCAGCTGGCACCTGCTCGAGCTGGTCGGATCCAAAGTCCCGTTCGAGCGCCTGGTGTTCCATGAAATCACGCGCGACGCGATCCGCAAGTCCCTAGATTCGCCTCGAGGGATCAATCACGATCTCGTCAAGGCACAGGAGACCCGACGCATCGTCGACCGGCTGTTCGGCTATGAAGTGAGCCCTCTGCTTTGGAAGAAGATGCTTCCGCGGCTAAGCGCGGGGCGAGTCCAGAGCGTCGCGGTCCGCCTGCTGGCCGAACGCGAGCGGTCCCGGATTCGGTTTATGGCGGCGAGCTATTGGAGCCTGAAAGCGCTGTTCTCCAAGGACGGCGGCGCATTCGAGGCAGATCTCGTTCAAGTCGAGGGCAAGCGGGTAGTCACGGCAAAGGACTTCGATCCAGACACGGGCGCAGTCAAGGCCAGTGGCCGCAAAGGCGACACCCCGATCCTGCTTGACGAGGAGAACGCGAAGCGGATCGAGGCGGCAGTCCGCGTATCCGAAGCCACCGTCTCCTCCGTCGAGGAGAAGGCCTTCGTGACCTCGCCGCAAGCGCCGTATGTCACCAGCACCCTCCAGCAGGATGCCAACAGCAAGCTGCGCTTCCAGGCCAGGCATACCATGCGGGTTGCCCAGCAACTCTACGAGAACGGCTTCATTACCTACATGCGCACGGATTCGACGGTGCTCTCCGACGAGGCGAAGTCCGCGGCCCGCGCAATGATCGTCGAGCGTTTCGGCGAGAGCTTCCTCTCGGAGTCGGTGCGCTACTACCGCAACAAAGTCAAGAACGCGCAAGAGGCCCACGAAGCGATTCGGCCGGCGGGAGGGCAGTTCCGTGCTGTCGGCGAGGTCCGCAGCCGGCTTGGCGAGGAGGCTGCCAAGCTCTACGAGATGGTCTGGCGCAGGACGCTCGCGAGCCAGATGCGCGATGCCCGCGGCACGGACTCGACCGTTCTCGTCGACGTCGGCGGCGCCAGATTCCGGGCAACCGGCAGGACGGTCGAATTCGATGGCTTTCTCAGAGCCTATGCGGCCGTCACGGATGATGCCGTGCCTTTCGAGGGCAGCGGCGACGCGATCGTCGGCGGCAGCGCTTCCAGACAGCCAAAGCGCCCGTTGCCAAAGCTGCGCCAAGGCGACGGCGTGATGCTCGAATCCGCCAAGGCATCCGGTCGCCGGACGCAGCCGCCGCAACGATACACGGAGGGCAATTTGATCCGTGAACTGGAGCGGCTGGGCATCGGGCGGCCAAGCACGTGGGCGACCATCGTCGACCTCGTGCAGTCCCGTGACTATGCCTTCAAGCGAAGCGGGGCGTTGGTGCCGACCTTCACGGCCATGGCTGTCGTCGGCCTGCTGGAAGAGCATTTCGCCCAACTCGCTGACTACGAGTTCACCGCGAAGCTCGAAGACCAGCTCGACTCGATCGCCCGGGGGGAGCTGGAGCGGCTGGACTACCTAGAGCGCTTCTACTATGGCGACGGCGGCATCGGGGAGAAACCGTCGTTCAATGCGAGCCACAGCGGATTGCAGGCGCTAGTGAAGGCAGGAGAATCCGACATCGATCCTCGCAAAGTGTGCAGCTTGCCAATCGGCATGGACACTGCGGGTCGCCAGGTCGAGGTTCGCATCGGCCGCTTCGGACCGTTCCTCTCCAACGGCGAGTCGCGCTGCAGTGTGCCAGAGGCCCTCGCCCCGGACGAACTGGATCTGGAGACGGCCTGCGAGATGCTGGCGGTCGCCAACAAGTCGCCCGTCGCAATCGGCATCGATCCGGAATCGTCATTGCCTGTCTTTCTCAAGCAGGGCCGGTACGGGCCGTTCGTGCAACTCGGCGACGGAGACGGGAAGGAGGAGGTCAAGCGCTCCTCGCTGCTGAAAGGCATGGACCCTGAGTTCGTGGACTGCGAGACCGCTCTCAAGCTGCTCTCCCTGCCGCGCACTCTCGGCCCCGATCCGGAAAACGGAGCGGATGTGGTTGCGGCGAACGGACGGTACGGCCCGTTCGTGCGCTGTGGGAAGGAGATCCGTTCGATCCCTGCCGGAACGAGCCCGCTTGAGATCACCTTGGGAGAGGCTCTCGAGCTGCTCTCAGCGGAAAAGCCCTCCCGCCGGGCGGCCGCCCGGAGCGAGCCCCTGAAGGCACTGGGCAGCCATCCGGTTACCGGCAAGGAATTGAACGTCCTGTCCGGACGATACGGTCCCTACGTGTCTGACGGGGATATCAACGCCTCGCTCCCGAAGACAGCGAAGCCCGAGGAGGTGACGATCGAACAGGCTGTCGATCTGCTGCGGGCCCGGGCCGACCGAATTGCGCAGGGCGGAGGCAAGAAGCGGCCCGCCCCCAGGAAAAGGTCCTGACGGCAACCCGCGCCGGCATGAACGTCCTAGCGATCAATACCGCTCGCGGCGAGGGCGACGTGGCCTTGCTGCGCAGGGGAAGCATTGTCGGCGATCTCTCGCTGGGACGAGCACCGGGCTTCGACAGGGTGCTGTTCGGAGCAATCGACAAACTGCTTGCCAGTCACAACCTGGGATTGGCCGAGATTGACGGATTCGCAGCGGCGACTGGCCCGGGTTCGTTCACAGGGATTCGAATCGGCCTCAGCGCAGCCAAGGCGCTCAGCGAGGCGCACGGGCGTCCGCTGGTGGGTGTGTCAAGCTTGCGGGCCGTGGCCTACGCCGCGACGGGAGCCCGGCCCGAGGCGATCCGGGTGCCTGTGCTCGATGCCCGCCGCGGGGAGCTCTTTGCAGGCTTCTACGACAGCAGCGCCATGCCCGTCGCGCCCGAGACGGTTGGCGACTGGGCGAGTCTGGCACCGCAAATCAGGAAATTCGACGCAGAACTTGTCTCGAACGAGCCGAACATCTTTGACCCCGGAGGCCCGGCAGCAGCCGCGCGGGGGCACCTGCTGGCGCCCGGCGCCGTGGCCGGAGCGATCGCTTTGATTGGCGCTGGGGAAATCGCATCCGGGGGCGGCGGGCTTCCCGAGTCAGTCGAGGCAAACTACATCCGGCGGCCCAGCGCGTCGCCGCCGCGGTGGACTCGGGCGGCCAAGCGCTGAAACGTGTTCTCGAGGAAGCCTCTGATCAGTGAGGTCTGCTCGCCAGCTTCCAGCAGGAACGCATCATGGCCATAGTTGGATTCGAGCTCGATATAGGCGACGTCGCGGTTTCGAGAGCGTAGCGCCCTCACGATCTCCTGGGATTGGTAGCTAGGGTAGAGCCAGTCCGAAGTGAAGCTCAGCACGAGGAACCGTGTGTCACCTCGCGTGAAGCAGTCTTCGAGCGAGTCGCAGGCTGCAGTCATGTCAAACGTGTCCATGGCTCGGGAGATCACGATATAGGAGTTTGCGTCGAAGCGGCTGACGAACTGCCCGCCGCGATATCGCAGGTAGGACTCGACCTCGAACAAGTCACTCTCACCCGAGGACTTGCGCCGCCGCCGCCCGAACTTCTCGTGCATCGAGTCGTCGCTCATGTACGTGATATGGCCGACCATGCGGGCAACAGCGAGACCGCGCTCCGGATACCTGCCGTCGTAAAAGTCCCCGCGGTTGAAATCAGGATCGGCGAGGATGGCCTGGCGGCCAACCTCGTTGAACGCGATCTGCTGGGCCGAGTGACGATGGGTGGTCGCGATCGGAATGACCGAAGCGACGCTATCCGGATAGGATGCTGCCCACTGCAGGGCCTGCATTCCTCCCATCGAACCTCCGGATACACACAGCAGCCTGCTAATGCCCATCGACTCGGTTAGGAGCTTCTGCAGGCGCACCATGTCGGCAATCGAGACCGGGGGGAAGTTCGAGCCGTAGGGACGTCCGGTGGTCGGATCGGTCGAGCTCGGCCCTGTCGTGCCGCCGCAACCACCGAGGACGTTAGACGAAATCACGTAGTAGCTCCGCGTGTCGAATGCCTTGCCCGGGCCAATCATGTTGTCCCACCAGCCGGGCTTGCCGGTCTCGGCACTAATGCCCGCCGCATGCGCGTCGCCAGAAAACGCGTGCATGAGCAGGACAGCGTTCGACCGTTGCGCGTTCAGCTCTCCGTAGGTTTCGTAAGCGACGTGCACAGGGGTCAGGCGCTGCCCGCAATCGAGCGCTAACGAGTCGAATCGGGCAATGGAAGTGGACACGCTCATCCGGCTGCTTCTACTATAGGCCGCCCTCTGCGCGCCCCGTCAGCCGAACAGGGACGGGTATGATGGTCTTTAGGCTGGCCGGGAAGCAGACCTGCTGCCCGGTCCGGTCCAACCGACTCTTCTTGCGCCCAAGCCGCCGCTCAGGCTCCTACCGGGAGATCCTAGGCTTGCGCGCTGCCCCCCCTCAGAAAGGCACTGCAAGGATCAAAAATGCCAGTCGCACTCGACCAAGTCAAGCTCGCCGGTCTTCGGGACAAAGCAACCCGGATGCGGATTCATTCCGTGCGGTCAACCAGCAAGGCAGGCAGCGGCCATCCAACCACTTGCGCCTCGGCAGCCGAGGTCATGGCCGCTCTGTTCTTCGACGCGATGCGGTACGACCCCCAAGACCCGGGCAGCGAGGCAAACGACGTGTTCATCCTCTCCAAGGGACACGCGGCGCCAGTGCTCTATGCCGCCTGGGCCGAGGCCGGCTACATCAGGGAGAGCGACTTGCTAAACCTGCGGCGAATCGATTCCGACCTCGAAGGCCACCCGCCCACGACCTTGCCCTTCGTCGATGTCGCCACCGGCTCACTCGGCCAAGGTCTGAGCGTGGGTGTAGGCATGGCACATGCCTGCCGGCTCGACGGCAGCGACCGGCGCATCTGGGTGCTGCTTGGCGACGGAGAAATCGCTGAAGGGTCCGTCTGGGAGGCCGCTTCCATGGCTGCCAATGACAAGCTCGGCAATCTGATCGCGACCGTGGATGTGAACCGGCTGGGCCAGAGCGCGCCGACCATGCTCGAGCACGACATGGATGCCTACAGGGTCCGCTGGGAAGCGTTCGGCTGGGAGACGCTGGTCGTGGACGGCCACGATGTCGGCGCCTTGGTTCAGGCGTACTCGACGGCCCGCGCGTCTGTTGACAAGCCGACCGTCGTCCTCGCGAAGACCTACAAGGGCCGTGGCATCCCTTGCGCCGAGGACAAAGACGGCTGGCACGGCAAGCCCATCCCGGCAGGCGCGCTGGAGGACGAGACCATCGCTTCGCTCCAGAACGAACTCACAGGCGTTGCATTCGAGTGGAAACCCAACCTGCCGCCGCCAGCCAATTCGAAACCGGCGGCCAGCGGTACGGTCGCCACACCTCCCTATGCAGTCGGCGGTCCGCCCGTCGCGACACGTCAAGCGTTCGGCGCAGCGCTTGAAGCACTCGGCCGCGCGGACGAGCGCGTCGTCGGAGTCGACGGCGATGTCGGCAACTCCACCTTCACGACCGATATCGCCAATGCTGACTCTAGCCGTCTGCTCCAGTGCTACATCGCCGAGCAGAATCTCGTGGGAGTCGCGATGGGGCTGGCGTGCCGCGGGAAGATCCCCTTCGCGGCGAGCTTCGCGTGTTTCCTGTCCCGCGGCTATGACTTCATGCGACTGGCGGCTATCAGCTCGACGAACATCAAACTAGTCGGCACCCACGCCGGCATCTCCATCGGCGAGGACGGCGCGTCGCAGATGGGCCTCGAAGATCTCGCAATGAGCTGCGCGCAGCCGAACTACACCGTGTTTTACCCCAGCGACGCGACAAGCGCCTGGCGCGCCATCGAACTTGCGGCCAGTATCGACGGACCGGTTTATGTCAGGACGAGCCGGCCGAAGACTGCGATCCTCTACGGTCCTGACGAGGTGTTCGAGACCGGCAAGGCGAAGGTCGTGCGAAGCAGCCCGGATGACCGCGTGGCGATCGTTGCGGCGGGGGTAACGCTATACGAGGCGCTGGAGGCTGCCGACCAACTCGCAAGCGAAGGCATCCAGGCCCGCGTGATCGATCTCTTCAGCGTGCAACCGGTCGATCGGGAGACGCTGATCCGGGCGTCGGCCGATTGCGGGGGCAATATTGTCACGGTCGAGGACCACTACGCCCACGGCGGGATCGGAAGCGCGGTTCTTGCAGCCCTGGCAGAAGAGCGATCGCGCGTCCGGCAGCTCGCCGTCCGCGGCATCGCACGCAGCGGCAAGCCCGCTGAGCTGCTGGACCTCTTCGGAATCTCGGCCCGCCACATCGCCGACGCGGCCAGAAGCCTGGCAGGCTAGCAGACCTCAAGAAAGCTTCGCGGGGCAATTGCCGCCATAGTGCGGGCAGCGCAGGCAGTGCCTCCCCGTCCGCATCGGGTAGTTCTGACTCGCCTGCGCGTCGACAAACGCCCTGCCAAGGGCGTGGGCTCGTTCGAGAGCTTGGTCGCTTATGTCAATGTCAACCGCCTTGCCGGGCCGCAGATAGAACAACACCGCGCGGCTAGCCGGCCTCGAAGACTTCGCAAGCCCGGCCGCATACAGCTGGATCTGCGGAGCGTAGCGCCTGGCTGCGCGCTGCAAGCCCGCCTCGGGCACTCGATCCGTCTTGTAATCGACCAGGATCCGTTCGCTGCCTTCCTCGAAAAGGAGGTCAATCGTGCCACGCAACAGGAAATCGCTGACGGTGAAAACGAAGCTCATCTCCCTGTCGACGCGTTTCGCCCGCCCGACCCTCCTTCCGAGCTCGTGCGCTCGGAACCGATCGGCGAGTCGGCGGACCGCCGGCTTGGCTTCGGGAAGCTCTCCGGCTAAGTGGAGGTGGACCTGCTCGCCGAATTCGGAAGCGCCAGTGCCGTCACGCGGAGGTTTGGGTTCGTCCGGCAGCGAGTCGTGGGGCCAGGGAACACCGCCGGACGAGTCAAGTCCAAGGTAGCGCGACAGGAAATAGCGTCGAGGGCACTGCGCGAACATCGCCACGGAGGTGACAGCGGCCAGGTAGTCGGCCTGCGCCGCTGGCGGGAGCGGTTGCAAGATAGCCGGACCCGAGAGCTTGATGGCATTGTCTTCCGACAGCGTCGGCGGACTCGAGGACGCAGAATGATAGACGAACCGGACATCGCCGACTTTCCGCTCTTCAGGCTCTCCGGAAGGCGCTTCCCGAGGGTCGATTGCCAGCCGATCAAACACCAGCCCGGACCAATTCTGCCGTTTGGGAACGCCGGGAAAGGCCGCGCTCAGGACGAGATGCTCTTCGGCCCGCGTCTGCGCCACGTAGAGCAGTCGGTCGGCTTCCTCCTGCTCGCGTGTCTGGATGTCGGAAGCGATCGCTCGGTAGGCCGCGTCAGGCGCCGGTTCCGGTCCGAACGGCTCCCGCCAACGGGCGCCAAGACCGTTCGAGTCCGAGAAGAGCAGACCCGGAACAGCTCCGCGCGAGGCACTCTGGAGAGAGGCGAGGACCACTACGGGGAACTCGAGACCCTTGGCAGCGTGCATCGTCAGGATCTCGACAGAGTCCCCGCCGCTGGTCCGGTCCGGCGATTCCGCTTCGACCGGTTGAATCTCCAGCGCGCGGTCGAGCGCCTCGGAGATCGCATCGAAGCCGACATCGCCCTGTTCCTCACGCCGCCCAATCCATTCCAGCAGCCGATCCAGGTTGGTGACAGCCTGCGATCCGTCATCAAGTCCAGCCAAGTACGACCGGTACGCGCACGCCGATATGGCGCGGGCCAGGAGGGAGCGGACAGGCACCGTCGCCCGGTCAGCACGACAGCACTCGATCAGCCCGCGGAGACTCTCCAGCTGCCTGGCCGATGCCGCGTCGACACCGGCTACGGGCATTGGCCCGTAGAGGCAGTCGGCGAGATTTTCGTGCTGCATTTTGAGTCGAAGCAAGACGGTGTCGTCAACCCCGCAGAACGGTGATTTCAAGAGGGCTGCCAAGCTGATCTCATCCCGCGGGTTGCGCAGAACCCGCAGAAGCGCGGCTAGCTCGGCAATCTCGGGCGACTGGAACAAGTTCCTTCCGCCACTGAGCTCGCACGGCACTCCCCGCTGGCGCAGCGCACTGTCCAGGCGAGCGGCTCTCGCGTGGGTTCGGACCAAGATCGCGACATCGCCCCATCGAAGGGGCCGGGTTCGGCCCGCCCCTGCGCGTCGGTCGGCCAGCCGCAGGTGGTGCCGAAGGGCATGTAGCCTGCGGGCAATCCAGGCAGCCTCCCATTCCGGAGCTGCGTCACCCCCTGCCGAAACGACCTGCACTTCGCAACTGGGCCGCTCCTTGGGAGGAAAGCGGTAGACACCCTCCAAGCTGTGCTGCTCCACGCCACTGCCTGGCCCGCCGGGCAGGAGCGTGCGCACCGTGGCGAGGATATCGGGACGGCTGCGGAAGTTGGCGGCTAGGCGGACCACGTCGCCGCCACCCTTTTCGATGCCCGCGCGATAGGCCCGGAAGACGTTTTGATCGGCGTGCCGGAATCCGTAGATCGATTGGTTGATGTCCCCTACCACGAACCGCACCGGACGATTCTCGCCGTGCGCCTCCAACAGGCGCTCCACGAGACGCACTTGGAGGGGATTGGTGTCCTGAAACTCATCGATCAGGACGTGCTCGAACCGGAGCCTGGGACCGCCGCCCGATTCGAGCAAGTCGCCGGCTATCGCCAGCACGTCATCGAAGTCCATGCGGCCAGCCGCTCGTTTGGCAGCATCGAACGTGCGAAGGGTCCGGCGCACCGTCTGCAACAGCCAGTTGCGGGGAATACGATTGGACGCCGAGACCGCTGCCGCCCGGCAGGCTGGCAGCAACGCATCCTTGATCTCGCCAACCAGTTCCTTGATCTTTCCCGCCTTGCGGACCGACTTGGTTTCGCGTTCGATCTCCTCGATCAGGGCTGCCCGCTCGACAGGCTCGCTCGCTGCGACAAGACGCCGTGCCAGCTCCGGCAAGGCCTCGAGGTGCTTGGCCTCGGCGAGCGCTTCCAATGCCGCGGCCAACGCCGCCCGAGGGTCAGAAGGCTCGACCAAGAACGGATCGCAGCCGTAGCTGCGGATGCGGTGCACCAAGGCCGCGATGTCGTCGCGGAGCCCGAACGCGCCGCCGTGGGCCTGCCGCGAGGTGCCGGGCGCATACGAGGCCAAGAACGCTTGCAGTGGAGCCCCGCCCCTAGCGAACTCCGCTTCGAGGGCTTGATCAATCGCGCCATGAAGCAAGTCACGGGACGCTGTCTCGTCGAGAATCTCGAATCCGGGATCGACTCCAGCCTCGAGCGCGTTTTCTCTCAGCAGCCGGTTGCAGAATGCGTCGATCGTCGAGATCTGGGCGGCTTGGAACCCGATGCGCTCCTCTGGCGATGCAGAGGCGTCGCCGAGAAGGCGTGACCGCATCTCGTAAGCGGCCTTTTCCGTGAAGGTGATGGCGAGAATCCGCTCTGGTGCCACACCGCGGTTGAGGATGAGCCAGCGAATCCGCTCGACGAGCACCCTGGTCTTCCCTGACCCGGGGCCAGCGACGACACAGATGTCGCCGCGCTGCCAGCTCCGCACGGCTCGCGCCTGGTCATCAGTCAGTTGCACAAGTTCTTCCCTGCAATGGATCGGCCGTCAGGACCTCGATCGGGCCACTTGACCCGACACACGCTCCGGAAGCCGCAATAGCGGTCGCAGAACTCCGTGTCCCTCGGCTGGACTGCGATCCAACCGTGCAGGACGCCTCCCACTGCCTCAGCGGCTTGGGACCGGGCCTGGTCAATCAAGGATCCCAATTCCTCGTCGGTCACGGCGGAGAGCCCCCCGGTACCATCGATGGAGGCGCCAATGTAGCTCGTCGCTCCCCGCAGTCCGCAGAGCGCCATGCCAGCTGGCGTGCAGCGCAGTTCCTGCTCCAAGGCGGCTAGGTACAGCCAGAGCTGCAAGCGGTCGCCCTCAAGGTGCTCCTTGAGCATCGTCCTGACCCTGTCAGGCCGTGCGTACTTGTAGTCCGTCACGAAGCACCGCTGGCTGTCATCCATGTCGTAGCGGTCGATCCGGCATCGCACCACGGGCTTGGACTCCAGCTCGTTGATTCGATACTGCCGGTCGTTCTCGAAGAAGGCCCGCGCGCCTTCGTAAATCGCCATGGACGCGCCGGGCTCCCCGGCGAAACGCACGAGATCCGAGCGCAAGGCCAAGCGCAATTGCTCGGTCCGGCAGCTTTCGCCTAGGTTGAGCTTCTCGAGCTTGGTCCGAAAGACTTCATCGAGAATCGCCCCGATCGAGCGCTTCTCGCGGTTCCATCGGTCGAGTGCCTCGTGCACGATGGTTCCCAGCTGAGCGGCATCCAGCCTATGCTCGGGAAGTGCAGGCCGGCCCCTGAGGGCAAGGGTGTTGCTACCGAAGAAGAGGTGCGGGCATTGCCTGAACTGGTCTATGCCGGTGACGCTAAAACCTTGATTGCAGTCCGCGACGACACTGCGCAGGTCGTCCGGCAGAGCCGCAACGGGCGGCGCCGCTCGCGGCGTTCCCGCGTCCCCGATTCGCGCCCAGACCGCCGGTCGCGCCGGCAGTTCGGGATCGAGAAGCGTTGACCGCATCACGGGCTTGCCGAGGCTGTCGCGAAGCGGGTAACTCAGCACCATGCGCTCAGATGCGCGCGTTGTCGCGACGCGGTAGAGGAACCGTTCTTCATCGGCACGGTCGGCCGATGTGCGCAACTCGATCCCTCGATCCCGCATTCTGCGGCGGTCCGCGTCATCGAACAGGAGGTCCTCCGAGAAGCGGCGGGGGAACCAGCCTTCGACGAGCCCACAAGCGAAGGTCACGGGGATCGACCATTGCCTGGCCTCGCCGACAGGCAGGACATGCACCACTTCGAAACGCAGGTCCGAGACCGTGACCGCCGTGGACCGAGTCACGTCTTCAAGAGCGTCGGCGAAAGCACCGAGAGAGATTCTCCGACGGCCTTGAAATTCGGGCAGCCCCGCGGTCTCTTCAATCGCCCCGCGCAAAGCCCTCTGAGCTTGGATCGCCGCCCGCCAGTTCCGGGTCCGATCGAAGGATTCCGCATCGACCGGCACTGGGAGGCACTGCAGTCTCGGCAAGATCTCGAGACATTCCCGCGCCCAGCGCTTGGCGCCATAGCGCCGCCGGCACCAGTCGGCCTGCGGCCGCAACCCATCAAGGAATCCTCCCGGTCCTTCGTCACGCTCGGCCAAGGTCCGCAGAAAGTCCAAGCCCGAATTCGGCAGGAGTTCACGGGCGGCAAAGTCAAAGACGTCCCGCTCCGCCGTCGACCCGGCGGGCGTCAGCGGCGAGTTCAGGACTTCAAGGACCTGTTCACCCGGAAAGCGCCGATCGATCGCACGCAGCCAAGCCAGGAAGTGCCGCGCAACACCATGATTGACCAGCCGGCCTTGCGCCCAAACGCGGAACGGGATGCCGAGGGTGCCGAATACTTCCCGCACAAGGGGCTCGTATTGCTCGAGCGAGCGGATTACGATGCCGTGCTCGTGAAGCGGCCGGCCACTCTCAAGAATGAGCCTCGCGATCTCTAGGATTTCCGCTCTCGGGGACGACGCTTCGAAGATCTCGACTGCCGCCCCGCTGCCCCCAGGGGACGGGAGGTATTCCGCCTTGGACCGGTCGAGAGGGTAACGTGGCAGCTGGTCCGGCATCGCGATTAACAGCTCCTCCGCTTGCTCTTCCAGCGCTTCAAGCAGCTCTTCCTGCTGCTTCGTGAAGCGATCAAAGCCATCCACGTAGACAGTGCGGATCGGTCCAAGGCCTTTCTGGCGGATCGCCGCCGCCGCTCGGGCGATGCGTTGGTTGTGGTGGACGAATCCCGCTGCTTCCAGGGATTCCTCATATGCTTGGAACACGGCTTGGAATGCCCGCTGTCGACGGTTCCGGACCGCTGACTCGATTTGGAGGTTGTCCGCCCCCGCAGCCCAGAACTCGCTCGTGAGAGCAGACAGTCGGTTACGCAAACCGGTGGACCCGGACCGCGAGACGAATTCGCCCCGCGCCGAACGCTCGATCGCCCCCCGCAGCAGCCGGTCCGCGACTGCGCCGCCAGCCTCCCTGAGACCAGGGGTTGCATCTCGTACGAATTCAGACAGCGTGGAAACAACATCGCCGGGGACCATGAGCTCCCGCTTCGCAAGCACGTGGATGAGGTGGTTCTTCATGCTCGCGGTTGGCACGAGGACCTTGATCTCCTCGCTCCGGCCGGCATCAACTGCGACCGCGACTAGCTGCAGGGCGCGGGTGGTCTTGCCACTGCCAGGAGGGCCAATGAGTAGCATGTGAGGCGCCTGGCCTTGAATGAACCGGCAGCACGGTCTTGGACCGGCTGCAACGGTCTATCTTCGCTCAGCCGGCGATCCGGACCTTCCGCCGAGCCGACCGCCGGTCCCAGCTGCCGCGTCGCGGTGCGATTGTAGCAAGCCCGCCCGGGTATGGAACAATTGGGTTGAGTGCGCGAGGCCGCGCAGCGCATCCGATGCCTGATGATCTAGCCGTTCGCGGACTGTGCAAGGAGTACCGGCATGCGGGAGGCTCGCTTGTCGTGCTCGATGACCTGGCACTGACCATGTCGCCAGGAACAGCGCTCGCGGTCATGGGCCCGTCCGGGTCCGGCAAGAGCACGCTGCTTTACATCCTGGGCTCGCTGGAGGAGCCGACTGCTGGCACCGTCAGGATCTGCGGCGAGGACCCGTTCTCGCTCGATTCGGCAGCCTTGTCGCGATTTCGCAACGAGAGCATAGGTTTCGTCTTCCAAGACCATCACCTGCTCCCGCAATGCACCAGCTTGGAAAACGTCCTCGTGCCGAAACTGGCCAGCGGGGGGGCGTCCCAGAAGGCGATGAACCGCGCCAGAGACTTGCTCGACAGGGTCGGTCTCGCGGACCGAATGGACCGGATGCCCGCCGAACTGTCGGGCGGCGAGCGTCAGAGGGTAGCCATAGCGCGAGCTCTGATCAACAGCCCGCCGGTGGTTCTCGCCGATGAGCCGACCGGGAATCTGGACCGCCGCAGTGCGGACACGGTGGGCAGCCTCCTACTGGATCTCCAGAAGGAGCAGGGAATCCTGCTGATCGCCGTAACCCACAGCATGGACTTGGCGGCGCGCTTTCCGACGCGCGCAGAACTAGTGGACGGGCGCTTGGAACAAGCGGCCTGAGCAGCCGCACCTCGCCAGCTGCCGAAGAAGGTAATGAAATGAAGAACGCAAGAGTGCTGGGCCTGATCCTCGCGGGTGGCAAGGGCACGCGCCTTTTCCCTCTGACCAAGGAACGCAGCAAGCCGGCGGTGCCGTTCGCTGGCAAGTATCGCATCGTCGACTTTGTGCTGAGCAACTTCGTCAACTCCGGCATCTATTCGATCTATGTCCTGACCCAGTTCAAGAGCCAGTCCCTGCTGCAACACATGCGCAACGCGTGGCAGTTTTCAGAATTGCTCACGAGCCAGTTCATCCTGCCCGTGCCAGCGCAAATGCGCAAAGGGGACCAGTGGTACCAAGGGACTTCCGACGCGATCCACCAGAACATTCATCTCATCGAGCTGTCCCAACCCGAAATGGTGGCGATCTTCGGCGCGGACCACATTTACTTCATGGACGTGCGCCACATGATCGCGTACCACCGGAGCAAGGGGGCCAAGGGCACGGTCGCGGCCCTGCCGGTACCGGTTTCCGAAGCGGGCCGTTTCGGCACGATGGAAGTCGACGCCGACTGGCGCATCAAGCGCTTCTACGAAAAGATCCCCGACCCGCCCGAAATCCCCGGTCGCCCCGGATGGTGCCTCGCCTCGATGGGGAATTACATCTTCGACCCACAAATGCTTGTCCGCGAGCTGAGACGGGACGCCGCACGACCGGACAGCGATCATGACTTCGGCCGAAACATGCTGCCTGAGATGGTCGATGAAATGCCAGTCTACGCCTACGACTACGAGACGAATCAAGTTCCCGGCGAGGATGCCATGAACAGAGGCTATTGGCGTGACGTCGGCACGATCGAGGCTTACTACGACGCAAACATGGACCTGCGCTCGAGCCACCCGGCGCTCAACCTCTATAACCCGCAATGGCCTCTGCGTACGGCGGAATACCCAGCAGGGCCCTCGCGCTACTGCAACGACGATGCCGGACATCCCGGAGAAGCTGTGGACTCGGTTGTGTCAGAGGGCTGTATCCTGCAAGGCTCCCGAGTGCGAGGATCGATCCTGGGACGGAGCGTCTTCATTGACTCCGGAGCGTCGGTCGAGGACTCGATCGTGATGGCCCGCTGCCATGTAGGCGAGGGCGCGAAAATCCGCCGGACGATCATCGACAAGAACGCGCGAATCCCGGCCGGGGAGCGCATCGGCTTCGACGAGGAGCACGACCGCAAGCGGTTCCATGTGTCCGACACCGGCATAGTCGTGGTCGAGGGGTCCCGAACCGCGATCCCAATCAATCCAGTCGCAATCTGAGGCGGAACCAAGAGCCGGTTCGGGCGCCGCACACCCGGTGCTCCCCGGCCGCCACGAGCAAAGCGGACCGTGCCGGAACCATCCATCGAGCCCTCGGCTGGGCCGGGCAGCCACTCGAAGGCATCGCAGGGCGCATGCTAGCTTCGCCGGACCGCGCGCGCCCCGCGAGTGCGCCTGGCCGACAGCGAGGGGCGACGTCGGTTACAGCGACGCGAGCATGCGCGGCAAGGCTGTTGCCAGCGCTCCTCGCGTGAGCACCTGGTCATAGCCTGCGGTGAGCGCCGCAGCCAACAAGTCGTCGCGAACATGGCTCGCGAAAGCCACCAGTTGGGGCGGTCGACCGGGGGAACCAGACCGCAGCGGTTGGACAATGCCGATTGGATCGATCCCCGACGCGTCCAAATCGACGATCACGAGGTCAGGTCCTGACCGAGCCCCCTCCAGCACTGCTTGCCGGGAGGCGGCGATTTGCACTTGAATACCGAGCTTCCCTGCCGCACCCACGACTTTCGAGCCGAAAAAAAGGTCCGGGATTGCAGCCAGCACTCGTTTCCGAGTCGGCGATTCCGCGTGAGGCAGAGGGTGGGCCATTTGTTACCCTAAGATTAGCAGTCGTATGGGGGAAAAGCGCGAGTTCACGATCGCCCACAGCCCGGACGCGGACGACGCGTTCATGTTCTACGCCTTGGCCACGGGCAAAGTCAGGTCGGACCTGCTGGAGTTCAGGCACGTCCTGAAGGACATCCAGTCGTTAAACCAGGACGCTCGGGCCGGGGTCTACGACATGACCGCGATTTCCTATCACGCCTATCCGTACGTCGCTGACAAGTACCTGCTGACGGCCGCCGGGTCGAGCGTTGGAGACGGTTACGGTCCTATCGTGGTCGCCACGCGCGATCTGGCACCGAGCGAATTGGCAGGGAAGCGCGTCGCGGTGCCGGGCCTACTGACCACCGCATACCTGGCGTTGAAGCTCTACGCCCCGGACATTGAGCCCGTGGTCTGCGAGTTCGACGAGATCCTCGAAGCCGTGGCCAGCGGGAAGGTGGAGGCTGGCGTGGTGATCCACGAAGGCCAGTTGACGTTCGCGGACATGGGCTTGCGAAGCGTGGTCGACCTCGGCGAATGGTGGAAGCGAACCCAAGGGCTGCCTCTGCCGCTGGGTTGCAACTGCATCATGCGCAGCCTGCCAGCCGCGATCCAGGTCGAGGCGCGCCGCAAGCTCTCCGAGACCATCAAGTACTCCCTTGACCACCGTGCCGAAGCCCTGGAGTACGCCAGGCAGTTCTCACGGGGCTTGGAAACCGGATTGGCGGACCGTTTCGTCGGAATGTACGTCAACAATCACACGACAGACATGGCTCCAGAAGTACTCGAAGCGGGCCAGAAGCTGCTCGACATGGGATTCTCGGCCGGCTTGATCCCGCACAGCGTCCAGCTGGAGTACGTGTAACGGCCAGCACAACCGGGGCGGAGCACCGCCGTACGAGGAACCGATGAGCGCTTTGCACAAGACCGCCAAGTGTTTGATGCTGATTGCGATTGCCGCGGGTGCCCAGCAATCGTGGGAAGCGGGCCTGTCCGATTCAGACCCGCGCAACCGCATTCGGGCGACCCGCGAGCTCGCCGCAGCCGAGAACGGATTCCGTCACCTCGCCTTGCTTGCCCCACTGCTGCAAGACGACTCCGAAGAGGTCCGTGCAGCTGCGGTCGTGGCACTGATCACGGTACGCTCGATCGACGCACAGCCGCTAATGATCTCCGCGACCGAGGACCTCTCACCACGGGTGCAGTCCTTAGCCGTGGACGGACTTGTAGACTTCTACATGCCGGGCTATCTGAAACTGGGCAGGCTGGCATCGATCAGATCGTTCGCAGCCACGCTCAGGGGACGCTTTGCAAATCCCAATCCGGCGACGGTGGCAGCTTATGTCGATGTCAACCCCGACGTGATCAGCGCGATCGGCGAAGTGATCCGCAGCGGGCGGAGCGACGAAGCTCGCGCGAACGCGGCTCGCGCGGTCGGCGTGTTGCAGGGACACGAAGCGATAGACGCCCTGCGGTCCGGAGTCCGGTCGCGGAACTCGACAATCATCTTGGAGAGCGTGCTCGCACTCAAGAAGCTGAGGGATCCGGTAGCTGGCCCGGACATCGTGTTCCTACTTCGCGACCTCGATCCCAAAGTGCAGGAGGCGGTGATCCTGACAGTAGGGCAGCTGCGCACGCCGGAGGCCGTGCCGGATCTCGTGGAGATCATCCGTAACCACGACCGCGAACAGACTCGCGTGCAGGCACTGGTTGCGCTGGCAAAGATTCCGAATAACGGGCAACGGGATCTCTTCCTGACTTTCCTCTCGCACACCAACAAAGGGATGCGATCAGCCGCGGCGGAAGGCCTGGGTCGACTCGGCGGGGACGGCGATGTGAGTTTGGTCAACGCCCAACTGGCGGACGAGCAAGCACTGTCGGTCAAGCTCTCGCTAGCCTTCGCCGCGGTGACTCTCGGCAACTTGGTGCGGCTCGACATTCTCGTCGAGGGCCTCAACTCGAGATTCCATCGCCTCGAGGCGCGGCCGTTCCTTGTCGAGGTCTCACGGAATCCCGAGGTGCTGAAGCGACTGTATGTGCCGCTCGCGACGGGGACGGAACACCAGAGACGGCACTTGGCCTACGTACTCTCCCAGAGCGGCGACGCGGAGAGCCTCTCGCACCTGCGGAACTTGACCGAAGACCGGAACGACGAGGTGGCCGCCGCGGCGGTGGAAGCCCAGCGGGTGTTGCAAGCCCGCCTGAGTCCGGGCGGCTAGCGGGCTCCCTCGGCTTCCCGCCGATAGCGGTTGGAAAACGAGTAGGTGTAGTTGCGGACAGGGCCGTTGAATGTCCGCTCGGCGATGATGGCAAGCGCGTCGGCCATCATTCGCTTCGCTTCCCGGTTCTCGGGACGGAGCCGGATAGCATGGCTAAGCCATTGCGCGGCACCCAACGGATCATCCGCATCCATAGCCTGGAGCGCCTTGCCGACCAGGGCATCCACGCCTCCAGCCAGGTCCGCGATGCGCTCGGACTGCTTCCGGGGGCTTTCCCGATGAAGCGTCAGCGGATCACCGTCGAACCAGCCTAGGTCCTGGGCGTACAAGTCGCGGACGGTTCCCTCCACAGTGCCGTAGTAGTCGCCAAGGTAGTCAAGGCTCGCAAAACGCGCGGGCAGCCGGGCGTATTCGACGAGTTGGTCTGGCGTCATGAACTGCCGCAGCCCTTCCAGCGTGCGGTCCAGAACCCACTGCATCGCGTCGCGGTAGTTGGTCAGCACTTCCTTGGCATCGTCGAGGATGGGCGCGGTATGACCGCCCACAACGTGCAGGGGGTCCTGGCCGACCATCTTGTCAATGCTGGCGATCCAGTCACGAAGTGAGCGCCTAGCCGTGCCGCGGAGCGGGTACACATTGGGCCAGGACTGATAGAAATTGTCGCCAGCGAAGACGACTCTCTGCGCGGGGAGCCAGACATAGAGCTGATCGGCTGTCTCTCCCGGGGCGGCAACCAATTCCAACTCGACACCTGCAATCACGAGGGCCCGGCGCTCCTCGGAGAACCGGTGCGTAGGCTGGGCAGGCCTTGGCCGGGCAGTCGCAGCCCGGGCTCCTCCGGCCTGGGTCCCGTCCCGCATCGTGTTTCCGGCCGGCCGGCGCGCCGGGGGGATCGCGATGCCAATCCCCAGCCGTTGCTCGGGCGGGAGGTCGAAGCCCTGGGTGTTTGACGGTCGCAGGCTTCCCCCAAGCCCCTTGCTCTGAACCGTGCCCGGTTCAGAACCGTAGTTGTCGCGCGCCCATACTTGGATGCCCTGACCGGGCTCGTAGAACGCGGGAGTGCCGTTGGTGTGGTCGCCGTGGCCGTGGGTGAAGATGATTGCCCGGACCGGCAGGGAGGTGATCTCCTCGAACGCCTCCCGCACCTTGCTGGCGGCGGTCGGCATCTGGCCAGGGTCGACAATGATCACGCCGTCGTCACCGACGATCATTGAATTCGCGGAGACTTGATAGCCGATTGCGGTGTAGACATTCTCGGCGACCTCAACGACACGCGGAGCGAACATCTTGTTACGTTCGCGGAGCCGCTTCGTGGCTTCGCTGGGCTGCCCGGCCAGCGGCGGCGCTTGACTCAACAAGAGGCAGGCGGCGATTGCCGCCACGCGGGAAGGAATGCTTGTCATCATTGGCGACAAGGCGTTCGGGGGCAACGTTTGGTTGCAGGACAGCCGGGCACTCTTATCTGGGCGGGCGCGCTCGGCAGGGAAAAGTCGCTCGCTAGCGCTTCCTCTGTTTCTGCTGACCGACGCGGACTTTCCTGAGCGACGCCTTCTGATCCTCCCAAGCCTTCCAGTCGAAGCGCTTGGTAGCGTCCGCGAGGTACGCCGGGATGTCCGCGCCCTTCGGGAGGACGGCCACCACGGTCGCGCGTTCACCGGTATCGGGGTGGTGGATGGAGTACTTCCGAGCGTTCGGGATCGCCATAACTGAGCCGATTTTAGCACAAGAGGCACCGATTCAACTCTCCCGGCCGGCCTCCGGAGCACCGCCCCGAGCGGCCCTGGCGGGATGCTGCACGTGTCACGAAGTGAGAACGGGCGATGCCGCCAGCAGAAGCGTCCCGCGCCGGCGCAGCGAACCCGTCTGGCACCTCGGCCGACCAAGAGTGCGCCTCATCCAGACCGAAAGGCAGACAGTGCAAGGCGCACCGACCTTGCGGATCCGCCGAGCGCAGCCCGGACGGGTTGCTCGCTCATCCCGCGGAAACCCGTGGCCGATATGGGAGTCGAGCCAAGAACCGGGCGTCTGGCGCTAGTTCGCCCCGACAACGGACACGAAGCTCACGCAACGGCCCGGCGCTCCGCCCAAATTGTGCGTCAAGCCCAGCCGTGGTGACGCTACTTGCCGATCACCGGCTTGGTCCCGGAACTGCAACCACATCTCGTACATCATCCGCAGTCCGCTGGCTCCGATGGGATGCCCGAAGCTCTTCAAGCCGCCATCAGGATTGACCGGCTGGGCACCACCGATCTCGAACCGCCCATCAAGGGTGTCGCGCCAGGCGTTGCCTCGCTGCGAGAAGCCAAGGTCCTCCATCAGGACGAGTTCGGTTGGCGTGAAACAGTCGTGGACCTCGGCAAGCGAAATCTCCTCGCGGGGATCGCGCACTCCCGCCTGCTGATAGGCGTCGGCCGCACTTGCGACCACCTCCGGGAAGGTCGTGTAGTCGTAGTCCTGCCGCTTCGCTCCATCCGCCGGGCCGGCAATGAAGGAGAGCGCCTTGATCAGGAGCGGGGTGTCGGTGTACTTGTGGGCGTCCTCGGCGCGGCACAGAATCGCTGCCGCCGCCCCGTCGCTGACGCCAGAGCAATCGAACACTCCCAGCATTCCGGCCACCTTGGGCGCGCTCTCGACTTTCTCCGGGGGTACCGCACGCTGGAATTGAGCCTTCGGATTCCGCGCCCCGTTGGCGTGATTCTTGCAGGCAATCCGCGTCAGCACTTGGCGGAGCGTGCCCTCCTCCAAGCCGTATTTCTTCGAATAGGCCGGCGCTAGCAGAGAAAACGTCGCGGGAGCTGTCATGGACGACTGGGTGCCATCGGTCGGCGTCCCGCCCGCAGAGGCCAGGCCAGAGTAGCCCGAATCCTTGAGCTTCTCGACTCCGATCGCCATCACGAGGTCGTAAGCCCCGCAGGCGACGCCGTAGGCGGCATTCCGGATGGCTTCGCTACCTGTGGCACAGAAGTTCTCTACCCGCGTGATGGGCCGGTAGCCGGTCTTGAGAGGCTCGGAAAGGATCAGCCCCGACCGCCCGCTCGTCATGGTGCCCATCCAATAGGCGTCAATCGCTTCTTTCTCAATTCTCGCGGACTCGCAAGCCCCCAGGGCAGCTTCGACAAGCAAGTCGCTCGCCCCCCGGTCCCAATGCTCCCCGAAGCGGGTGCAGCCCATGCCAACAATCGCCACGCGGTCGCGGATTCCCCTACTTGCCATTGCTTGTCGCGCCTCCTGCGGTCGATTCTAGTCCGGCACCACGCCCTGCCGGCGCGGAGCATTCAATATCAAACACCCGCGCGACAGAGTCCAGACGCGGCATACCGGATAGAAGCGAGTGTCCGGCCCCAGCGCCACGTATCAGCGCTGTAACCGATGCCCCTCTATTCTAGTCTGGGGCCGGGCAAGCGAGGGTCCTTTGGCGAGGCTGCCGCGGAAGCTCTCCCCGAGACCAGAGTCCGACAACCGCCATCCCGGGAGGGGTCCTCGCCGCAATGGGAGCAGTCACAGACAACCACAAGCAAGCGGCAAGGACCCCGGACCGGTGGTCCGGACGCGGGCCCAGCCACAGGCGGCCGGGATCGACCTGGGCGACATCGAGCACTGGGTATACGGGCCGACCGCGAATGGTGTGGAGCCCAGCGTGCGGATCTTCCACACGGCAGTGCCGCCACGCACACCCCAGTGGGAGCAGTGCCGCCACGCACACCCCAGTGGGAGCAGTGCCCCATGAGCCCCTGAATGGTGCACACTGGGAGGGTTTCGATTTCGTCAACCGGGCGGTGCTCGTCTGTGACGGAACGACCAACCAGGAGGTTCTATGCATCCGGTGCTACGCCGCAATCAGTTTCTAGTCAAGGAGCACGTCGGAATCTTCAAGGCCGCTAACAACTTTGACATCTTCGATCCGCAGACAGGAGAGGAAATCCTGCACTGCCGAGAAGACCGATTGGGGATTGTGACGAAGTTGCTCCGCTTCACCGAGTGGAAACGACTGACACCGTTCGACATTGAAATCCGCACGCCGGCCGGAGAACCCGTAGTCCATATCCATCGCGGGGTCTCGTTATGGCTTTCGAGTGTGGCTGTGACGGATGAAATGGGTGGGAACATAGGGGGCTTCGAACAGAAGTTCTTCTCGATTGGCGGTAAGTTCACGGTGTTGGGCAAGCACAGGCAGCCGCTGTGCCAGCTCATCGGCAATGTGACCGGTTGGCAGTTTCGATTTGTCGTGGGAGATCAGGAACTCGCTCAGATCAGCAAGAAGTGGAGCGGCCTGGGCAAGGAACTCCTGACGAGCGCAGACAACTACGTTCTCCGGATATCCGACTCAGTGCCATCAGACGACCCAGTCAGGCCCTTGATTCTGGCCGCCGTGATGTGTGTCGACATGGTCTTGAAGGAGTGACGCTACGGAAACCGATCCACCGAGAGTGAGCACTTGGATTGGGATCAGCCGAAGAAGGCTTCGTAGCGCTTTCGTCCCGTCCGGGGAGGATCAGCCAGTGTTTGAAGGGTGATTTTGGCACTGCCCCCATCGCAGGCGAGATACTCATTGGCAGCATGGCCCGCAAGCGACCGCCATTCGCTCGGTTGCGTCAGGTGCACTGCGACGTCACACGATTTGACGCGTCCGGTGATCGATGAAATCCGGTACGGCACGGGTCGCGGCGATGCTGCGCATGGCGCCGGTTTCATTGCAGCCCGGGCAAGGTGTTTCGCCACACGGGCCTTTCCGTCGCCGTCTTCACGCCCACGGGGAAGCCCAGCGACCCTGGTGTGCCGCATGCTGTGCTGCGGGCTGGACTATGTATGTCGATATCGCCAAAAGGGAATCCGAAGCGAGGTTCCTGCAATAGCGCCTGGGCGGGGCCAAGGCCGCAACCAAGTCCCTTGGCTGCGAACTCGCAGAATGCCGAGCGGAACCGCAAGACCGGAAACCGGTGCCGGCAACCCATCCAGCCACGAGCAAGCTCTATCTCCAGAGAAACTCAGCGAGTTTCAGGCCGGCGCCGCGGACGCGCTTTCCAGAAGTAATTCCGCACTCCCTCGGCAGTGTATAGCCGCCGAAACGTCATTTCGAGCTCCTGGCCGATCGCCACCTTGTCCGGCTCGACATCGGCAAGTTCGCACGCGAACCGGCCGCCCTGGTCAAAATCAACAACCGCCGCAATCACGGGTCGCTGCAAGGAGTACGCCAAGTGGTCCACCGTGTACGTCGCCACCCGCGCCGTCGCATCGGCAAACGCCACGGAATCCATCTTGTCTACGGCGCCACACTCGACGCAGACCCTCTGGGGCGGGAGATTGATCGCACTGCACTGCACGCAGCGCGAGCCCACGAAGGCGTACTTCCAGCGCGCCGCCCGCTGCATCGGCGGCGCTGCAGGTCGAGGCGGGTCGGGACGGCGGGGCGGCTCGAACGGAAGAATTCCGCGCCACTTCAGGTAGGTCTGGTACGGCACCCCGCCGTGCCTGGATTCGATCCACTCGGCGACGCTGTGCCGCGGCCGGGCACTTGCGATTCGCTTGGTGGCCTCTACGATCACGGCCTCGGCCCCGTCGGCGGCAGACAGCACGGCGACCCGGTCGCCCGGTGCCGCCGAGTCCAGCATGTGTGCGAGCAGCAGCCCGGCATTGGCGGCCCCGGCACGACCAACGCTGGCTCCAAGGTCACCAGCCAGCTGCGCGGGTTGCAGGCCGGCTTTCCTCGCGAACGAACCCGCGATTCTCGGATGCGCGGTATCCACCGCGACCTTGGTTAGGTCGGAAGGACGCAGGCCTGCCTGCTCCAGAGATCGCTCGAACACGGAGCCAAGCGCTGGAACGAGGCGCTGTTCCACGAAACGCTCCTCCCATTGGCGAGCGAACTGCTGCTCGGGTCCGCGCCAAGCGTCGAGCAGTTCTTCCGTGTGCGAGGCCGTGCCGAGTATCGTCGCGGCCACGCCAGGATCGCTCCCGACCAGAAAGGCGCAGGCCGCGTCCCCGCCAGCCAACTCCCGCGGGCCCGAAGGAGCGCCGACAACCACATCCGCCGCGCACGCTAGGACCGGACCGCGCAGCGAAAGCTCTGACGCCAGCGCTAGCGCAGCCAGGCCCGAGCGGCTGGACGACGCCAGGTCCACACTGCGGACTGCGGGCGGCAAGTCGAGAGCGGCATGCACCGCCGCAGCATTCAGCTTTTCGGCGTACGAGTGCGAGGTCGAGGCGAGCAGCAAACTGCCGGGAGGGGTGGCGCATCCTCGCAGCGCTTCACGGCCCGCCTCGACCGCTAGCGAAGTGGGATCCTCGTCAAAGCTAGCGACCGACCTCTGTCCGCGCGCGCCTTCGGTGACGGAAGCCCTTTCCAGCCGGCAAAATGGAATGTAAGATCCATAGCGCAGAATCCCTGCCATCTCGCGGGCATTGTCGCATGTGGAAAGAGGCGCACAGCCGCCGCCCTGCGCGGCGTTGGAATCTAGTGTGAAACGGCTGGTTTACTACTCTCCTGTTTGCGCTCTCAACCAATTTCCCGCGGCTGTGCTTTGCGCCGACTTGCCCGAACTCGGCAGCATCGGCCCCAAGCAGGCCGCGGCCCTGGCCGGCACGGCTCCGTTCGCCAGCGACAGCGGCGCATCCCACGGCGCTCGCCACATCCGAGGCGGGCGACCCCGACCGCGCAAGGTGCTCTACATGGCCGCCATCGCCGCCCGCCGTTGCAACCCCGACATGCGCGCCGTCTACCAGCGGCTGGCCGACCGCGGCAAGCCACATAAGGTCGCAATAACCGCCGTCATCCGCAAGCTCGTCGTGCTCGCCAACGCCTTGCTTCGCGACGACCGCCTCTGGCAACCGCAGGTCCCAGCCAAGGCCTGAATACCGGCTCGCTCCCGACAGGCCCTCCGCCCAGCGGCCCGAGGCGTAACCGAAGACCGAACGTTCGAGCCGTGGAGAACACGCAAGCTAGATTCTTTCTGGCAATCCCCGAAATACCCCTTGACATCGAACACGAAAGCTCAAGTGTCCCACCAGCACGCTAGGGAGTGAGAACGCCAAATGCGGAATTGCAAGTCGGGAGTGCAGGCACAGTGTCTTCTCGCGGTCCGCGCTGCCATTCAAAGCTCCTTCAGTGTCGCGCGCCATCGTCTCAAGGCGATACATCATCGACTTTGTCGGGAGCAGGCCTAACACCTGGAAGTTGGCAACATGCGTTGGCTGATAGAACGTAAACGCAACCATGGTCGGACCAGAACGGCTTCTGCAAAAACAACTTGGCGCAGCCAACTGCGGCACCGCCTGGTCGTCCATCCCTCCGGAGGTCTCGCCGATGGCGGGCTCCGCAGTTGGCACCGGGGGGTGCACAGAGCGTATATTTATCAAGAGGAGCTTAGGAGCGCTTGTTGATCTGCTGGCCGGAGCACCCAAAGAGTGGCGACGTGTACGGATGTAGTTCTGTGTGGAGCGTGTTCCCCAATGCCTGAAGAATTCTTCTTGCGGCTGGAGTCAGTGAGCGTCGTCGTGACTGCCGAGTTCCACAATCCGTCGATTCTCAACCCCGATTTTCTGGTTTCGCGAGGAATCGTGCCGGCAGATTGGAACGTCTCGGAGACGCTCACCACGCCGCCAGTTTCGGTTGTCAAGTACGACAACGGGGTAGAGTGGGCCGTGGATCAGTCTCGGCTGAATGTCTCAGAAAAGGCAGGCCCGGCGTTCGACGGCCCCTTCCGTGTCCATACACTCGCGACAGAGTACCTGACCAAGCTGCCGTACGTGCCTTACCGCGATCTAGGCCTCAATTGCAGGGTCTCGATGAAGGAGTTCGATCCTCGAAGTTGGCTCCTCAAACGGTTCGCGCCACCTTGGCTTCAGGGCGAACACATCGTTCGCGGGCTGAGCCCGAAGCTCGTGCTGGATGCGAGCGACGCCGTGTGCCATTGCAGCTTCGTTGATGCACTGCAGGAAGGTGATGGTTATGTCATTGCTGACTGCAATGTCCATCATCAGGGTCTCAAAGATGTGGAGAGCATGTGCGCTGCGATCTCACGTTGGCCGGAACGCCAAGCATGGATCATCGAAGTGCTGGAAAGACTTATAGTTAGGGAAGTAACCGCATGATGGAAATTAGGCATGGAACGGCGGGCCCATCTTACGGGGAGGCACGCCGGGCGGCAGTATTGGAGGCCATGGCGTTCACGCCGGGCTCGATACACATTAGAAACGAGGCCGGGACCGCGGCTGGCGTTGATGGTCTTGCCAGGCAAAGCCGAGCCGCAACGCGCGAGGTCAGCGAGCCCGGGTTGGGGTGGTGTGCGACGGAATGGCAGTCACTGGTTTCTTCGGCGTACGTCGACACTCTCGACATGCTGACGGCCTCTAGGGCAGTTGGTCGTGAAGTCTTTGCCGCTCGGATCGTCGCGGCGTCGAAGCCCGCGGAGATCCTTGCAGTCTTGCGTCTGACGGGACAGCATAGGCTCGCGGATCGGGTTGAGCATCTCCATGTGCTGATCGAGGACGACCCCGATGAACCGTCGATCGTTTTCCCATCGTTGCGGGAGTTGGCTCTATTCCTGGTGAGTGAACGTCGATTCGGCGAGCCGGAGATAGGCGTGAGTCCCGACGGGTTTCTGCAGGCAGAGTGGCCTGTGAGGAACGGCGGCGTCCTAGTGATGAATTTTCTTCCAGGCGGCATCATTCAATTCGCAGCCGTAGCTAAGTCCGTGATCGGCGACGATCGGTGCCGGCGTGTCAACGGCACGTTGCCGAAGGACGAAGCTCTGTCGACGGTCAGGCCATTCACTTGGTGAGTGACGACTAGAGTGTCGGGCATTTCCCTCCCGGACGAGGCGCATCTATCCCGCTACTGCCGGCCGACCGCTGTCGGTCTGGATGGCTTGCCACTGGCTGCGGCGTTCCAACTGAAGGCCGGCGAGGATTACTTGTCAGTGAACTGGCTGGAGTACTTCCGAACCCCCGATCTGGAAACAGCGGTCGTTCGTGTTCGGGAGGTGTTTCGCACGAAAGGCTACAGGATCAGTCCGAACGGGAGGTTTGCGGTGCTCGGTGTCGGAACTGCGAAGGAAGCGGTGTCGGCGGTGGTCGGTCGCCCTGCGCGGATAGACCATTTGCCATTAGATGACGACGCCTCGCATAGCGGTATCTTCGGATACAGGGTGGATGACCTCGCAGTCGCTGCGGAACTGAAGACGCTGGTTCGTCACGAGGATGTCTATACAGCCACTTAATGCCCGGCACCGTTTTCGCCGAAGCGCCCCGCAATCGCGGTAGCCGATTGCTCGGCTCCTCCCGTACAGATCCGTGCGGGCGCGTTAGTTCTCAGAGTCATACGGTTCTCGGATTGCACGGCCTCCGATCCTCGGGTAGTCGATGAAATGTTGTTTGCGGCGCCGTTGCTGTGGACGTCTCTTGGTGGTCCGGGAGGAGCGAACTCTTGGCGTCACGTGGCGACGCAGTGCAGGTCTGGATTGGGCGACGACAACTACGATGGGGCGCGTATTGCCTCATTTCCGAATGCTACCCACCGTCCTCACAAGGGTGCTACCGCCTCTCGAGTGAGGTTTGTAGCAGTAGCGATCTCTAGTCTGAACTTCACGACTGTCGGATGGGTGCGCCCGGCCCATAAGTCTTTTTGTTAGAACATGTTATTGACTTCTGATGGGCCTCTGTTCCTGTATTTTTGTTTCCATGTATATTTCCGCTTGACAGGTCATGTCACCTTTTATAGAATCATTTCACAACAGTATTGTTTCCATGTAGGACCCCATGGCCTTCTACGTCGAATCCATCCCCAACCGCAACAGCCCCCCAGCCGTCCTCCTCCGCCAGGCCTGGCGCGATGGCAAGCGCATCCGCCGCAAGACGATCGCCAACCTCTCCCAATTGCCCCCCGCTTCCATCGCCGGCATTCGCACCCTGCTCAAGGGCGGCGTCGCCTTCCCCCGTCTCGACCAGGCCGTCAAGATCCGCCGTTCCCTCCCCCACGGCCATGTCGCCGCCATCCTCGGCCTCTGCCTCCAGCTCGGCCTCCCCCGCATCCTCCACCGCGCCCCCTCTCGCTCCCGCGACCTCGCTCTGGCCGCCATCGCCGCCCGCCTGCTCCGCCCCGCCTCCAAGCTCGCCACCGCCCGCAGCCTCTCCCCCGACTGCAACTCCTCTTCCCTCGGCTCCCTGCTCGCCCTCGGCCCCGTCTCCGGCAACGAACTGCTCGCCATGCTCGACTGGCTCCGCCAGCGCCAGCCCTGGATCCAGCGCAGCCTCGCCCGCCGCCACCTCCAGGACGGCACCCTGATCCTCTACGACGTCTCCTCGTCGTACTTCGAAGGCCACTGCTGCCCCCTGGCCGCCTTCGGCTACAACCGCGACGGTAAGCAGGGCAAGCGCCAGATCGTCTGCGGCCTGCTGTGCGCCGCTGACGGCTGCCCCGTGGCCGTCGAGGTGTTTGCCGGCAACACCGCCGATCCCACCACCGTCAGCACCCAGGTGCACGCGATCCGCGAGCGCTTCGGCATCTCGCGCGTCGCCCTCGCCGGGGATCGCGGCATGCTCACCACCGCCCGCATCCGCAAGGATCTCGGACCGGCCGGCCTGGACTGGGTCTCGGCTCTGAAGAGCAGCGACATCCGCCCGTTGCTCAAGCAGCCCAAGCCCCCTGCCGGGGGGGAGCCCGCTGCCACCAAGGCCCCGCTACGCCCCGCCGAGCTGGTACCCGACCAAGTGGCCGAGATCCTCAGCCCGGACTTCCCCGGCGAGCGCCTGCTGGCCTGCCTGAACCCGCGCCTGCGCGCCGAGCGCGCCCGCAAGCGCGAAGACCTGCTGCAAGCGACCGAGGCGCTCCTGGAGAAGATCGCTGCCCAGGTGCGGCGCGGCAGGAAGCCCTTGCGCGGGCGGGACGCGATCAACCGCCGCGTGGGCCGCGAGGCCAATCGCAAGAAGGTCGAGAAGCACTTCGAGATCGTCGTGACCGACGCGGAACTGCGCTGGTCGCGCAAGCAGGAGCGGATCGCGGCCGAGGCGCGGCTGGACGGCATCTATGTGGTGCGCACGAGCCTGGCAAAGGATGCGCTCGGGGCGGACGCCGCGGTGGCGGCGTACAAGAGCCTGGCGCGGGTCGAGCGGGCCTTCCGTTCGCTGAAGACGACCCAGCTGCACCTGCGGCCGGTGTACGTCTACTCCGCAGAGCACGTGCGCGGGCATGTCTTCCTGTGCATGCTGGCCTACTACGTCGAATGGCACTTGCGGCGCAAGTTGGCGCCGCTGCTGTTCGAGGACGCCGAACGCGAGGCGGCCGCGGCCCGCCGGCAGTCACCGGTCGAACCGGCGACCGTTTCCCGCGCTGCAGAGGCCAAGGCGGACACGAAGCGGACCCCGGACGGGCTGCCCGTGCAGAGCCTGCAGACCCTGCTCGACCATCTCGGATCGCTGACGCTCAATCAGGTGACGCTCCCCCAGGACGACCAGCATCAATTCCAGTTGCTGTCCAGGCCCACTCCCTTGCAGGCGAAAGCATTCGCCCTGCTGGAGGTGGATCCCGACAAGTTTGTTTCCAGTACGATGGCAGGTTGATTTCGCGTAACTGCTTGCGCTTGCTTGGATTAACCAGTAATTGGCAGATGAAGTTCAGTCTAGTGGTCGCTAGGGACCGCCCCCCAGCAAAGGGCGGAGCAGTGGGGGTCACTCCCGCAAAGTCCGTGTTTCGCGGGAGTGCTCCAGCGAGTACGCGAGCAATCCGCCAGTGCCTCAATTCACGGGAGTTAGGACCCTGAGAGTCGTTGCGGTCCGTGCTTCGCGCTTGGCACGGCGATGTTGCGGAGCGGAATTTCCCCCGCAACATGCGCGCGCTGGAATTGTTGGCCGCAGCGCTGGAATCCTGGCAGGGGCTGGCAACCGGGCATCATTGTGGGACGTCCTGAGGGGTAGATTACTCATCCATTCCTCTAACCTACTGAAACACAAGTACTTAAGCCAGAGCAAGTGGCGTCCCCAGCGAGAGCGTGCGGAAGATGTTCGGTTCTCCGTGCCACCGGGGTATCGGCGCACGGCGCAGGTGCGTCGCCCGAAGCTCGACCGCCTCACCCACCATGTGCACATCCTCGAGATGAACGGCGAGAGCTTCCGCCTCAACCAAAGCCGCGCGCGCAACAAACGCGCCTCGCGCTGACCGAACCTCCCGCCTCCGTCCGGAAACTCCGCTCGGACTACGCCCTCACTGCGTTTCCGGACGCCGACCTCCCTGACCTTATCCAGACACCACCACACACCGTGACCACTCCCCACCCTTGGTACGATTCTGCGCCGCTGATCGGTCTAAATTCCCGCCGCCGTTGACAGTCAACATGTCATGAAGAGCTACCAGAGCTACGAGAGAGAAAACTCTCCTTCGCTTCAGGAAGCCCCGGTGAAGGCATTGAGCATCTGACCGAGACGACCGGGATCGGTAACCAAGAGATAGTGCCAGGCGGCGTGTTGACCGAGCCGGTTCACGGCATCCACCCAGCGTTGTGCCGCTTTCGACTTGGCATCCGCGCTGTCCGTCACCTGTCCCTTGACCTCGACAATCAAATTCTGCTCGGAATCCGTGACCACGAGGAAATCCGGGACGTAGCGAGCAGGTAGGCCGCGATTGCGGTAGGGGATGAAGAAGCCGAGCCGGTCGTTCTTCACCCAGCTCTTCACGCCGGCGTGGCTGTCGATGAGGAACGCCGCGCTCTGTTCCCATTTCTGGGTATCGGCGACCATCGCATTCAGATGGCACCGCGTGACTGGATAAATCGGCTTGGTCGTGTGGAAGTCCACGAATAGCGTGCTGCCTCGGCCTGCCGCTCCTTGCGGCACAACGGCCACTTCCGACTCAGCGGTCGAGCAGCCCTTCTTGATCGCCTCAAGAAGCGAGCTGATTGCGGCCTGCATGTACTCGCCAACCAGAAGTACGTCACAGGGCTGACTGTCGCCTTTCTGGTCGAGCTTCTCGGCCAAGAAGCGCTTGGCGGCGAATGCCACCTTCGGGAAGAGCTGTTGCACCGGCACAGCCGCCGCGCCGTTGTCAGCATGCCAGCGCATGCAGATTTCGCGGGCCAGACGGAAAGCGACCTGCTGATCCCGGAACATGACGCGCCAGTTATTCAGCGAAAGAACCGGCCTTTCACCGGGACCGTAGGCCGCAAGGCCGCCGTGAGGGGTGGTCAAGGGTGTCAGCTCTACCAGTTGAGGAATCCGCATCGGATCAATGGTCACTTTTGAGACCTGATCCCAATCGACGAAGACGTCTAACGCGCCGGACTGGTGATAACCGGTCACAATCGGGAAGGTGATCTCGTGCTCGGCCTTCTCCGGCACCGAATAGATGTGATTGGGGTCTGGTTGCGGCGGTGTTGGCCCAACGGGCGTAACTTTGAACGGGATCAGCTCGAAGGGCACACCGAAGACTTTGGCGGTTTCCTCAGCGAAAGTCTGGGTCTCCTCGTTCAGCGCATAGCTCTTTCGGCGAAGCGCCCGACCGACGACCTGCTCGCACAAGAGCTGCGAACCGAACGGACGCAACCCGACAATATGGGTCACGGTATTGGCGTCCCAGCCCTCGGCGAGCATGGCGACCGATACGATGCAACGCACGTCCCGGCCCGGCGGGACGTGCTCGTCGATCCACTTCAGTGTTCCGTCGTTGTCATCGCTCTTGGCCTTGTCGTTGTGTTTCCGTACCACCTCTGACCAGTCCTCGGGGACCTTCCCGCCCGGCCATTCAGCCTTGCCAACGGTTTCTAGGATGAACCGCAAGCGTTTGTTCTCGTCCTTGCTGCCCCCCTGCTCGATGTCCTCGATCACCTTGGAGTCGATGCGCACCGTGACTTCCTGTCCGGATGCGTTCTTGAACCAGGGCGGCGAAACGCCGTAGCCGTCGTTGCCGTTCGCCAGCCAATCGTGAACCTCGCGGGCGACGGCGGTGTCCCGGCAGACGACGATGAAAACCGGCGGCACGGGGTGCCTCTGTTGCGCCTTTGAAGATTTCTCCCACTCGACGAAGCGGTCATGCCATTCCTGCGCCAGCAGATTGATCGGCGCACTGGCGTAGTTCATTACGATCTCGGGGGTGATGGTCGTGCCGAGACCATCCTCCTTGGCCTTGGCTTGCACCCAACGCCAGATGTTGAAATAGGCAGCTTCCTCCGCGCCGGTCACGTCACGAGCCGGGAGCTGCGGAATCTTCACCAAGCCGGACTCGATGGCGTCCAGAAGCCCGAAGTCGGACACGACCCAAGGGAACGGCTTGCCGACCTCGTTGCCGGACCCCTGGATGTAGAAGGGTGTCGCGGACAGATCGAGGCAAAAATTGATGCCGCGTCTCCGGCTGCCGCCCGCGAGGCGATTGATACGATCGAGTCCCTCGATCCAGATCGTCGCCTCGCGCGCGTTCTTCTTGGCGAGGTCCTTGTCCTCGTCGAGCGTTTCCTCCGACACAGCATCGCCGCGCCGGTAGGCGTGGTGCGCCTCGTCGTTGAAGATGAGCCAGTGCGGGCTGCGGCCCTTGCCGCTGCCCAGCTCCCGGCGGACGCGCTTGAACCAGGCCGCGTCCGACTCAAAGTATTTGATCTCGACGGACTCGTTGGCCTTGCCCGCGTTCTTGACCACCTCGACGGGCTCGCCGGTCTTCACGACCTTGGCGGAATCCCCGTTGACGGTGTTGGTCTCCTTCTTCGCCAGCCTATGCCAGTTGGCGATCATCACCTCGCCGCGGCGCAGCTCTTCCATGCGATGCGGCGGCACAAGCTGACGCGTGCGGTAGAGGCTCAGATCGCCGAGGGCCGGGTCCAGCTCCTGAAGGCGCTCGCGGATCGTCACGTTCGGACAGACGATCAGAATGGTATCGGAGAAGCGGTCATCACGGGGTGACGCGACGCGATTGAGGATCGACCACGCAGCAAGCATCCCCATGACTGTCGTCTTGCCGGTGCCGGTCGCCATCTTGCAGGCATAGCGCATGAAGGCGCGGACACCGGCGGCCTTGGCCGCAAGGCCGGGCTCGTCCTTGGGGATTTCCGGGATGCCCTTCCGGTAAATCTCCTTGGCCTCGACCAGAAGTATGATCGTCTCGGCGGCTTCGATCTGAGCGAAGAAGAGCCGTTGCATCCGCTCGTCGTTTCGCCAGAGATCCAACAGCTCACGAGTCACGGCCGAGATACCGTCATAGGCCAGCCCGCTGCTGTGCACACCGTCGCGCCAGTTCTTCACGCGCTCTCGGATCGCGTTGACGAGAGCGAGTTCGACCTCCTCGCCCTTCTCGCTCTCGAACAGCTCGCCTTGGGTGCGATTGCGCCTTCCGCGCCCGGCGTGCTCCGGCACCCGGTAGAAATAGCTCGCCCGCCGCCGTCCCTCGGCCTTGACCGGCGGCTTGCCCTGCTCGATCTGCCAGTGGCTTTCCGGCTCGCGGAAGGGCGAGTTGATGATCGGAGATTCGACCTCGGCAACGGTCAGGGGCGGTTGCTGTTCCTGGGCGGCGGGCATCAGGCGGCCTTCTCAGCGCGCTTGACCACCATCAGCTCGTTGCCGCGCTCGTCGATGACCTTGACCGCGATGCGCTTCTTGTCGCCAAGGGCAAAGGGCTCGCTTGCCGTTCCGGCCAGATGCTCCCAAACGCTATCCTCGAACTGCCCCTTGAGCGATTTCTGAAGATTGTTCCAGGCGCTCGTCTTCGGGAAGAAGACCTGCGAGGCATAGAACGCCATGCCGTTGTAGTTGGTGTCGAGCATCCAGCAGGGCAGGTTCTCCGCGCTGACCTCATCGGTCTCCATGGTGTCGGGCCGGAAGATGTCGAGACCCCTGATGGCGATGCGGTAGAGAGGCGTGCCGCTATCGCTCTTTCCGGCGGGTTCGAGTGACACGTCAGGCAGGCCGGTGATCGAGAAGATTTCGCTTGTCTTGCTGGTCTTCAGGAGGTCGGACATGGCCACGTCCGGCGTGACCGAGACGTAGGTCGTGGGGATTCTGAGCTTGTCGAGCATTTCCCGCGCCTTGGCCTGAATGGCGAAGCCGAAGAGGAAGAGCTGCTGGAATCCCTGCTGCATCGCCTCCATCGAGGCGTTGAAGACATATTCCGAGCCGATCGCGCCGTCCTCGGGGCCGAAGACGATGGCGATCGTCTCGTCGCCTCCGTTCTTGGCGATGCCTTCAGCGTGGAGAAATTCCCGGTCTGCGAGGGGACGAACGCCCTCCAGTTCCAAAGAAACGTTGCCGGGTAGCCTCAGCGTCTTGCTCTGGCGCAGGACCTCAATCATGCGGTCGAGATAAGCGCGCGGGCCGCTGGATTGTGGAAGCGCTGCCTGTTCCGGCGCGTCTTCCTCCATGCTCATAGCCGCCTGGATCGCCGCCTCGACCGTGAAGGGACCGCAGACGCGCGTGATTTTCTTGTTGATTTCAGGGCGGTCAGCCAAAGTTATTCTTTCGGGATCTTCTTGGTTTGCGACTGAACTAAGTGTAATCCGTGGAACGATACCTCCGACTTCTTCACCCTTCCTGTTTTGCTTTCTTTCGTAAATGAACCCGCCCTCTGGTCCTTTTGACGATTTTTTCAATCGATACCAACGGAAGGTGCTGGTCAGTAATCTCTGGCGTGCAAGAGCAATCGGGACACGAGAGGTATCCATAGTGATCCAGCGACGACCCCACTGCTCTGCGACAACCGCCGTTGTGCCAGAACCGCATGTAATATCTACTACTAGATCGCCAGGATCGGTGGTCATCAGCATACAGCGCTGAATGACCTTCTCGCTCGTTTCAACGACATATTCTTTCTTCCTAGCAAAACCGCTTCGTGCAGTATCAAGAGGTGGTCCGGGGATTTTGGACCACACGCTAAGGTGGACTTCGTCAAGGTTGAAAGGAGTCAACGATGGCGAAGAGACGGACGTTCACGGCGGCGTTCAAGGCGAGGGTGGCGAAGGAAGCGTTGCGCGGGGACCGAACCGTGCAGCAGATCGCAGCCAAGCACGAACTGCATCCGAACCAGGTGAGCCAATGGAAGCGCACGGCCAGCGAGAGACTGGGCGAATTGTTCGAGCGGGCTGCCGGGCCCGGTCAGCATGAGCGGGAGGCGGAGGTCCGCAAGCTGCACGAGAAGATCGGGCAGTTGGTGGTCGAACGGGATTTTTTGAAGCGCGCGTGGGAACGCTGAGCCGGACCACGCGCAAGAGCTTGGTGCAGAGAGACCACCCGCAGGCGAGTCTGCGCCTGCAATGCCGGTTGCTGGGGGTGTGTCGGTCCGGGCTGTACTACCAGCCGCGGGAGGCGGATCCGGACCAGCTGGCGCTGATGCGGCGGATGGACGAGTTGTACACGGCGCATCCGTTTTACGGGACCCGGCAGATGAGCCGGCATCTGCAACGGGAAGGCTATCCGGCCGGCCGGGACAAGGTGCGGCGGCTGATGCGCAAGATGGGCTTGGAGGCGGTCTACTGCAAGCCGCGCACGAGCCAGCCGGATCCGGAGCACCGCGTCTATCCGTACCTGCTGCGGAACCTGGCGATCGAGCGGCCGCACCAGGCGTGGTGCGCAGACATCACCTACATTCCGATGCAGCGGGGATTCCTGTACCTGGTGGCGGTGATGGACTGGTTCAGCCGGGCGGTGCTGAGTTGGGCACTGTCGAACACACTGGACACGGAGTTCTGCCTGCTGGCGGTCGAGGAGGCGCTGGAGGGGTTCGGTCCGCCGGAGATCTTCAACACCGACCAGGGCAGCCAGTTCACGTCGCGGGCGTTCACGGGCTGTCTGGAAGAGGCCGGCGTGCGGGTGTCGCTGGATGGACGGGGCCGCTGGATGGACAACGTGTTCATCGAGCGGCTGTGGCGGTCGCTGAAGTACGAGGCGGTGTACTTGCAGGAGATGCCGGACGGGTTCGCGGCGCGCGCGGTCATCGGGGACTGGCTGACGTTCTACAACCGGACCCGGCCGCATTCGGCGCTGGCGGGGAGGACGCCGTGGGAAATGCTGCCAGCGGGCAGCAGGCCGCGATGAGAGTGCGTGTGCGGGGTGCTGGCTGGGCCGGACGCCAACCGGCGGGCCGGAGAGGTCGTGCCGGACGGGACCGCCTCGTTGTTCGGCACGCGGACGGCTCGCTGGTTCGCATGCCTCCGCTCGTGCTGGCGGAGAGAGTGCCGAGTGGACGCGAGAGCGGCATGCAACCAAAGGAGTTATGCGTGTCCGGGCGGCTCGGTTGCGGGCTCCATGCAACTGCATTCCAGCAATTGCGTCGACCCTCGCATGCAGGCCCCCCGCTGTTTGCTGGAACACCCGGACAAGCGCCACGGGTGTACGGCCGGAGACGTGGTAACGTTACCTGTTGCAGTGGCATCGGCCGCGGAGCGAGGAGGCGGAAGGAGACGGCATGGCCTTGACGAACGCAGAGAAGCAACGGCGCTATCGTGCCCGGCTGCGGGAGGGAGACCGGCCGGTCCGCTACCGCCGCCCGCAGGACCGGCGTTCGAATCCGCAACGCTGGCGCGACGCGGTGGCGGCCTTGGTGCAGTTGCAGGAGCACTATGGGGAGTGGCTGGAGAGCCTGCCAGAGAGTCTGCACGGGACGCCGCTGGGGGCGAAGCTGCGGGTGATTAGCGAGGTGGAGCTCGACGAGTTGCAAGCCGTCGAGCCGCCGCTGGGCTACGGGCGGGACTGAGCGATGAGGCTGACGGCGGGCAGTGGGGGCTGGTTTGCCGCCGGCGAGGGGTGCGAGCGGGCGCTGCGGAGATTGAGCGATCCGGCGTTCAAGGTGTTGGCGTACGTGTGCCTGCGGGCCGAGCGGGCCAGCGGGTGGCTGGAGTTCGAGAGCAGCGGCTTGGCGCGGGAGTTGGGCAGGAGCCGTGCGAGCCTGGGACGCTGCCTGCGCGAGCTGGTCAGCCAGGGGATCTGCGAACTGGAGGCGGCCCCCAACCAGCATCGCGGTTCGCGCTTGCGGGTGCGGGAGGAGTACTGGCCCTACGAGGGCCGGACGGAGGCGGCGTCGCGGACCGCGGCAGGTGCGGCCGGGGAGGTGGGTGCGTATGTCGAGCGGGTGCGGGAGATGTGCAGCAAGCCCGCCTGCGTGCAAGCTGGATTCGGGCCCGCCGACGAGCGTCTGGCGGCGGACTGGCAGCGAGCCGGGGTGAGTCTCGAAACGGTGCGGCGGGCGATCCTGCTGGGCAGCGTACGGCAGTTGACGAGCATGATCGACCGGCCTGGGAGCGAGCCGGTCCGCAGCCTGCGCTATTTCGCCGGTCTGGTGGAGGAAGTGCGCCAGGAGAGGCTGTCCGCTGGTTGCTGGAAGCACTTGGAGATCTCACTCGAGCGCTGCGAACGGTACTGGCGGTCGCGGACCGAGCAAGTTGCGGGGCGTGCCTGTTCAGATTTGGACCAAGCAGCCCCTCTCGGAGGGGGCGAGATCCCCTCAGCGGTCAAGCAAGAGCAAGACGAGGAGACGGGATGATGATGATCTCCAATTGAGGTATACTCACCTTGGTCGGTAGGTCAGAGCAGTAGCGGAGTCCACTTTAAATTCACCGACCAGTGGTCTAAACACATCGGACCACCTCATCATTCCAGACGTTATCGATACGATAGACTGGGAAATCATCAACGTAGCGCTTATAGCGAAGTGTATTGCCTACAAGCATTAGGCGGTTGGCATCTGCAAGGCGCTGCATACCTCCTGATTTAACACCAGGCTTCCAATGCGTATTGGAGGGACATCGAAATTTCCGACCTCGCCAAACGAATACCTCATCGGCAGAGTCAGACGGCGCGCCTTGGGAATACAGGGTGTCGTGGGCGAGAACGCGGAGGCCTTCAGGTATAGGCTGACTTCCTTCTAGTTCCTCAGTAGTCATTCTGCGTGGTTCCGCTGAGAAGTCACTCGGCTCTACCAAAACATATTGCCCAGAGCCGCCGCTTCCACCACCAATTTTCGGTATTGTCGGATTCTCGAATTTTGCACTCGGCTTGCTCTTTGCAAACCAAAGCAAGAAATCCGTAGATGTCGACAATAGTGATGAGCTTTGACCGCCAGTTGTTCTAAACGCAATCAATCCGCATGAGTTGGCTTCTCCAAATACCTCAGCAAGAACTTCGCGAACGTGGTGCAAGTTGTCATCCGATATCTGGACAAATATCGAGCCATATTCAGAAAGTAACTCCTTAGCAATCAATAGACGATCACGTAGATATGTCAGGTAAGAGTGCAGCCCGAGTTCCCACGTGTCCCGGTAGGCTTTGACCATCTCTGGCTCGCGGATCATTTCATCGTCGGAACCGTGCTTGACGCTGTTCTTGCGGACGAAGGGCTGGAAGTTCGATCCGAATTTCACCCCATAGGGCGGATCAAAGTAGATCATCTGCGCCTGGCCGCCCATGCCCTCGTATTCGAGGAGAGAGTTCATCACCTGAAGTGAATCGCCCAGCACGAGCCGGTTGGTCCACGGCCCCTTGTGCTTGTAGGCGTCGAGCTTGTCGGCGATCTCGAGGTCAACGTCACCGAAGAGATCGAGCGTGGTTCCGCGTGCCTTGTGAGATTGCAGGGTCTCCAGAATCGCCTGCGTGGAGTGGCGCTCGTGGACGAACAGCGGCAACGTCGGCACGGTGATCTGCTGACGCTCGGCCTTTCCGCTCCAGTTGAGGAAGGGTTTGGTCAGGCTGCGCAGCCGCGCAGCGCACTGTGAGAGCGAGGTGAAGCGCTCCTCCGACCCCTGCCAAACCTGCGGTTCGGCGAAAACCTTGCCCTCTCCCTTCTCGGCGGCCTCGGCGATCATTCCGAGCAGCCACTCGGCGAAAGCCCGATCGGCGCTCTCGTCCCAAGAAAGCTCCGGCGCAAGACTGGAGTCGTAGCGGTAGGTCCGGGGCGGTTTCTTGTGGGCAAAATGCGCCTCGACGCCAACGTCGGGGCGCTGCACGGATTCCTGCGCGTGCTTGTAGGGAGATGCCGGAGCCTCTTGAATCTCTTTCTGCGCCATGAAACCGTGCCCTTATACCTTGTCTGTTGCGTTTTCGAGGACCGCGCCACGGCCCCCGGGAAAATGATCGTAGAGAGCGGTGACCAAGGTGCCGAGGACGAACGGCGCCTCGCCTAGTACGGCTCGTCCGCGTTTACCTCCGCAGCGCTCCACGCTCCTGTACCCGGCATGGCCCATTGAGCAACTGGCCGGTGACGATCGTCCCAGTCGCCCGCTCACGCATCCCGATCCGCATTCTCAATCCTTTTCCTCGGCACGCAGGCGGGTCGCCAGGATCCCGACAACAGTATCTCATCGAGCTCCGGCTCGTCCCATCTCCAAGCCTCGGCCAGCGCCGCGTCCATCATCCCCACGAAATGCAAGTCGTCCGCCTTCGCCTGAAACGTGTAGAGGCGATTGACCACCTGGCGCATCAGCCGGCCCATCTCCTCGTTTCTGATCAGCGACACCTCCCGCCACGGAATCCGTCGACCGTTCGCGTCGTTCACCACGACATCAGTGAAGTCTCCGGTATGGCTGACCGGCTCGATTCCAGCATGAATGTCCGCCGCAACATGTCGGACGCACATCATCGCCATCGACTTCGAGATGCTCGCAATCAGTCGCTGCTCGTGCTCATTCACCGTCCGGCTCCACCTTCTGTGTTCGCCAACGACGCACTTTGCCTTGACGATGCGCGCCGTTCGACCAGGTTCGCGGCGTGGATCCGCCCATCCGATCCCTCGCGTCGACTCAAGACTATTCGCGATTCCGCACCTCGAATAGACGAACCCTGCAACCCCGTCCCGACCGGCACTGGCGCCGATCTGCTCCGCCGTTCATCCGCATGGCGATTCTCCATCGTCCGGACGCCGGCATGCCTCGCTGCGGAGACCGGGAACCTGCCGCCGTCATCCGCTGAACCGGAAGGAGGCGGAGCCCCGAGGGGGCTGGTCGAGGCGCGCAGGCCCGAGAGAGGCACCGCGCCGCTCACCCGAAACATGCCATCCAGACGGGGGTCGACGCCATGTCCGCTACCGATATCCCCATCCCTCGCGAGTGCCGGCAGTTGATCCGTCGCGGCGCCCTGGTCGCGATCAACTCCTCGGGCGGCAAGGACAGCCAGGCGATGACGATTCTGCTCTTGCGAATCATTCCCCCGACCAACTCACTGTAGTTCGCGCTCCTCTCGGCGAGGTCGAGTGGCAGGGAACGCTACGACATATCCAGAACACGATGCCGCGGGGGGTGCCGCTCATGCTGGCCCCTGTCGCCTCGGGAAAATCCCTACTCGAACGCATCGAGGAGCGTGGCCGCTTCCCCAGCGCTGGGGTCAGGTCTTGTACCAGCGATCACAAGCGCGGACCGATCGAGCGCGAGCTTCGCCGGTATCTCAAGTCTTATCCACGGTTCGAAGACCGCGTGGTCAGCGCCATCGGACTACGCTGCGACGAAAGCGCCGCGCGGGCCAAACGCGTGCCCTGGAAACGCAACGATCGCAACAGCAGAGCGGGTCGGGAATGGTTCGACTGGCTGCCCGTCTTCTCAGTCACCACGCCGGATGTATTCCGCGTCATCGCCGAGGCCAGCCAGAAACCACACTGGGGCTACTCGCAAGGCGTCAGACGGTACTCGTGCTCGTTCTGCATGTCCGGATCACGAGCCGACTCGCGCAGGGCCGCCGAACTCAGGCCTGGCCTCTATCGGCGGTATACGGAGCTCGAACAACGCATCGGCCACACGCTCTCTTGGCCGTCCCGACCGCCCGCGGCGGCCTTGGGGCTCACACCCCACGCAGCGGGCTGCGGGGCCGCGCTTGTCGCTCACCGTTACACGGTCGACGACGGCCGTTACACAGCCGGTCCACGAGCCCGATGCGTCGCTCCACGATCCATGAACGCCGTTCGCCCCCGCTATTCGGCCACATCGCGGCCGATCCTGGGGCACAATCCTCCACCTTGGAGGCCAGCAGATCGTTTCACAGACCCACGAACCACGGCAGAGCCCGGTTGTCGTTCGCCATGAACTCGCCGATCTGGTAGCAGCCAAAACCATCGCACGAGCGATCCCGACCCCACTCTGCAAGTCGATTGCACCCCCAACGAGTCCCGAATCGATCCGCCACGAGGCCCCAATTCATGACCGTGAACGATCCGACCGATTCCGAACCCGGCCCGGCCGACGACCCACAGCACGGTGTCGACCGCAAGAACCGAGGCATCCGCTTCTCCGATCCCGCATGGGAAGAGGTCAAACACGCCGCGCAGACCAGCGGAATCACGCCCGCGGAGTTCGTCCGCGACACAATCCTCGACCTCATCCGCAACCCCGATGCCCCCGGGCACGACGCCGTTCCTGCCCACCTTGCACCATCCTGATTACCCAGAAGTACCAGCCAACGTTAGGAGGCGGTACGGGAGCGGAGCGGTGCGTGCGGCGACATAGGCGAGGCGGGGCACGAGATCGGCCAGTTGGTAGCGGCGGTTGAAGCGGTAGGCGAACTCGGCGAGGTAGCGTCCGGCGTAGCGCGAGGAGCAGGCGTGGTAGGTCCCGTCGATCGAGCGCTTGACGTTGCCCAGCAGGGTGTTCACCCAGCCCAGGCCGGGGGTCTCGCAGCTGCCCTTGCCACCGCCGGTGACGTGTGGCTGGTGCTCGCAGCTGGCCGCCCGCACCCCGCGGAAGCAACGCAGCCCGTCGCTGCGCACCACTGGAGTGGCTATAGAACCGTGGACAGTTAGAGGTGCAGCAGGTGCGGTAGCTCCAGGGAGGGCGGCACCATGATGGCGGAAGACTATGCCAGCCTCGCCGCCGACTGGCACCTGGAGTGGATGCCTCCGAAGACGCTCGAGGCGGGCCTGGAAGCGCGCGCTGATATCGCCGCCCGGCTGGCTGGACGACTTGGATTCGGACGAGTAGATCAAGACGCTCCATTCCGCAGGAGACCCCCATGGCGGGAGACCAGACCTGGGGGGGGGGCAGCTGGTTGCCGCCGACTTCGTGGCATTGCAGCAGCGTGGGAGTGTGGCAGGCACCGCGCCCCTAGCCCGGATATCTCACCACGGGGGCTGGACATGAGGCGTCAAGTCGTGGTAAGCTGTTTGTTTTCAAGCAATTACGAGCTTCCCGAAGACCACGCCTGATGCCGACACACTGTACCACAATCGAACTCCCTGACAATGGCCGCCGAAGGGTGGTCGCCAGCTTCGACGGCGGCCGCATGTCCTCGGATGGCGGGGCCGTCATCCTGCGGGCCGCCGACCGCGCCCGCAACCTGACCGCCCGCATGGCCGCCTGCTTCAGCGATCACCGCGATCCGACGCGCTGCGAGCATTCCTTGCAAGACCTGATCGCCCAGCGCCTGTACGGGCTCGCGCTCGGCTACGAGGATGTCAACGACCATGACACCCTGCGCGACGACAGCCTGCTCGCGCTCGCGCTCGGCAGCGCCGACGGGACCGGTCAGAGCCGCGTGCGCGAGCGTGACCGGGGCCATCCGCTGGCCGGCTCCAGCACCCTTAACCGGCTTGAGCTGGGCCCGCCCGAGCAGGCCGGGGAGGACCGCTACAAGCGCATCGTGGCCGATCCGCAGGGGCTCGACGCGCTGCTGCTGGAGCTGTTCCTGGAGGCACACGCGGAGGCCCCGGAGGAGATCGTGCTGGACGTGGACGCGACCGACGACCCGCTGCACGGCGAGCAGGAGGGGCGCCATTTCCACGGCTACTACGACTGCTACTGCTACCTGCCGCTGTACGTGACGTGCGGTGCGCACGTGCTGAGCGGTCAGCTGCGGTCGTCGAGCGTGGACCCGGCGGAGGGGGTGGTGCCGGAGCTGGAGCGGATCGTGGGGCAGATCCGGGAGCGCTGGCCGGAGGTGGGGGTGATCGTGCGGGGGGACGCGGGGTTTGCACGGGAGGATCTGATGGCGTGGTGCGAGCGGCAGGCGGGAGTGGACTATGTGTTCGGGCTGGCGCAGAACCAGCGGCTGAAGCAGGCGGTGAGGCAGCAGCAGGAGCGTTCGCGGCGGCGGGGGCTGGCCAGCGGGCGGCAGTCGCGGCGGTACCGGGATTTCCGCTATCGCACGCGGGCGAGTTGGAGCCGGCCGCGGCGGGTGGTGGGCAAGGCGGAATGGCTGCCGGGGGAGGCGCGCAACAACAACGTGCGGTTCGTGGTGACGAGCCTGAGCAAGCGCCGGTGGGGGACGCAGGAGCTGTACGCGGAGCTGTACTGCGCGCGGGGGGACATGGAGAACCGGATCAAGGAGCAGCAGCTGGAGCTGTTCGCGGACCGCACGTCGGCGGCGACGATGCGGGCGCACCAGTTGCGGTTGCACTGGGCGCTGTTCGCGGCGGCGCTGCTGGCGCTGATCCGGGGCTGGGCGCTGGCGGGGACGGAGTTGGCGAAGGCGCAGTTCGGGACGATCCGCACGCGGCTGCTGAAGGTGGCAGCGGTGGTGCGGGTGAGCGTGCGCAGGATCCGGGTGTCGTTGTCGTCGCTGTTCCCGCGGCAGGAGCTGTTCGCGCACTGCCTGGCGCGGCTGAGGGAGCTGGAGGCGAGCTAGCCGGGGAAGGGTCAGAGCGAGAGGGCGGGCCGCCACGAGGGGCACAGGGGAGGTGTGCGCAGGGAGCGCGGATTCGCCGGGCCGGAGGCCGGGACAGCGCTGGAGCGGGCTCCGCAGGCGGGACCGGGCGGTACGCAGCGGAGGATTCGCGGGAGGGTGGTGTCAATCCCGCTGATCAGCCCTCCCTACAGGGTCCAGTTTCGGGGCTACTGGACTGCGGTCCCGGGGCTGCTGAGCGTTGGGTAGAGTCGGGGAGCGACGCGCCTGCTTTAGCGTGAGGGAGTAGCCGTTTGCCCGCCGCTTTCGCGTCGTGCGGGTGCCTCATTCTCTCGCCTTGCCACGTTTCCGCTCCCCGCTCACCGAACCCGGCGTGCCGATTGCCGGCACCGGGCTCTCCAGTGGGATCATGCCGCTCGCACACGGGTAGATCCGGCTCCGACGGGAATGACACGGCCGCTAATGCCGTCCGCGTCACGGGAGTCGCACGCCCCCGGCCTCTTCCCGTCGGTCGCCGCACCCGGCGGCAGGCCTGTTCACGCCCTGCCGCCAGCGCCTGCCGCCCCGGCTTGCGCTCGTTACTGCATTCGCTTCCCTTCGCTTTCGCATGCGGTGGTTCCAGCTCTCTCGGACACATGATGCCGGGGTCCTAGGCACTGCCACTCCCGGCGTCCTGCGCGCTTTCCCTCACCTCTCCTCACCTGAGGTCCCTTCCCTCCGCCAGCGTTACCCGGCCTCTCCGGTAGTACGGACCTCTCCGCCACCCTGCCCGGCCCGGCCTGCCCCTTACGGGGTTCCGGTTGGTGCGTGCACACCACCGCCAGGGCTTCCCGTGTTGCTACGTCTTCCCTCTCCCATACATGCCGACACCACTACCCCGGCGGGTCCAGCTCGGTGCCTCTGTCGCTTTTCTTCCCGACCTGTCGTCGGCCTTCCCCTAATCTCAGGAGGGTCGGCTCCCGCATCGCCCTTTTCGAGGCCTGCACGGTGTTCACGAATGTTCCGGCCTGCATGGTTGCTGAACTGCTCATCGCAGCCCTTTGACACCGGGGTGCTTCAGTCCATGTTGTTACCTCCATGACCCGCCCCCTGCCCTTGCCCCACAAGTCAAGATCAGGGCTCCTCCTGAGAGGCGATTGCAGGCGGCTCGAAGTAGTCTCGGAGCTCATACGCGTCGCTCATGATGGTCAATCGGGTCCAGCCCTCCCAGATCTTTTGATGTCCCGGTGGCGGGGCGTTCTTGCGGTACAGGTAGCCGCCCAGAATCGCCATCGCCCGGACCGCCAGCCCCAAGTTGGCCGGCTCGGCCAGCCTGCGCCTGGACGCGAAGTGCCGCAGCACCCGCATCTGGATCTGCGTGAAGAACACCGCAGCCGGCAATTCCGGGGTCTCCCGACCCAGCAGCGTCATCGCTGCCAGCCGCCAGGCGATCACCGCCTTGATCGTCACCGCTCGCTCGATCCGCTCCCCCGTCCGGTGCCCCAGGTACTCCACCTTGCAGCCCGACTTGAGGATCCGGTGCCAGTCCTCGATGCGCCACCTCAGCCGGTACCACTCCAGCACCTGCTCCGCCTCCGCCGGCGACGCCACCGGCAAGCTCGTCAGCAGGAACCACTCCAACGCCTCCACCCCCTCCGGTGCCGACCGCTCCCACACGTGCACCAGCTGCAACCGCAACGGCCCCTCCCGCCGGGACGGACCCGCCAGCTCCACCGTCTGCCAGCGCAACTCGGCCCGCGCCGTGCGCGCCTCCCGCAGCGGCTTGGCTTTCTGCTGGCGCGTGCCTCGCCGCTCCGAACTCCGCTGCACCTGGATCTGCAATTTGCCCTGCGCCGCCTGCTCCCGCATCTGCTCGAACAGTTTCGGCCGGTCCGGACCCAGCGAGCGGTTGTGCTTGGCCCGCACCAGCAGCTCGACTCCCGCCAGCCGCCGCTGCTCGGCGAACAAGGCCTGCACGTCCCCCTCGCGGTCCATCACCGACACCACCCGCGTGCCCGCCAGCTGGCCCGCCACCTCCGCGCAGTCCCGTAACCCGCGGATCCAGCGCATCGTCTTGCGCTCCTCCAGCGGCCGGCCCCGCTGCGCCTTCCCGTCCGCTGCCTCGTACTGGATCTGGAGCACGCCCAGCGGGATGCCCTGCGGGCTCACTGCCAGCGTCGAATGCATGTGCAGCCCCAGCGTGCCCTCCGAGCCCTGGTTCTTGCCGATCAGGCCCAGTCCCGCGCAGCCCGGATGCTCGGCGAAGTTCAGGTCGGTCCCGTCCTGCACGCACAGCACCACGCTCTCGGCCTGCAGGCGCCGCAGCGTGCGCTGGCGGTGGGGCGCGAGGATGTTCTCCGGGGTCACCGCCGACTCGTCCGGCTGGTCGATCAGGCGGTAGTGGCCCTTGACGGCGGCCCGCTGACCCTGGGCGGCGGCTGGAATCGATGCCATCGGAGCGGCGGCCTGCATCTGCGCGGTCTGCACCAGCCGCTTCGACAAGCGTAAATCACCCAGCGGTGCCTGGCCCAGTTCGTTGGCGGCGAATGCGTCGAGGGCGAGGCCGTCGGCCGGTCCCAGCGGCGCACAGGGCGGCGGTGCGTCGGCCCCGAGCAGGCGGCGCCAGTCGCGCTGCAGCGGGTAGACGAAGATGGCCTTGACCGGCACGCGCTGGCCGGGGGTCGCGAAGCGGCCGCGACCGGCGGTCTGGCCGACGCAGGTCCAGTTGGCGGCGCGGAAGCAGGTCCCGGCGTGCTGCTGTGGATCGCAATAGGTTTCCAGCAGGGCGGGCCGGTAGCCATAGCGCTGCCGGAAGTCCGCGGGCAGGCGTCGCAGGACCATGCCGAGCACCTTGGAGGCGAGCAAGTGACAGCGGACGGAGGGACGGATCAGGAAGCGGCTCAGGCCCAGCACGCGGTGCAGCCGCTTGCGGCGCCGCTCCGCATCCCAGCCAATCCACTCGTCGCGGGCCGCGACCGCCAGGGCCGAGGCGGCGAAGCCGATCGCCCCCAGCACGCCGTGCTCGGACTCAATCAGGTAGCGCAACTGGGCGCCGACGTGGATCACGGCACCTTGCGGGTGCTCGCCGGCGACCAGTTCGTTCCAGGTCTGCCGCTGTGGCGGGGTCGTCACCAGGGTCAGCTGCAGCCCGGCCACCGCCCCGACGGCGGCGGGCACCGCCTGCGGTGCGGGGACCGGCTGGCCCAGTCGCCGGGGACGGCAGCGGCCGCCACGGCCGCCATGGCGCGGGGACGGCAAATCGATGCGTCCCTGGCGGTGCAGACGGCGCAAGGCTTTCTGGCAATTCGCCAACTGGCACTCGCCGCGAGTGTCGAGGAAGCCGAATTCCCGGCACACGTGGCGGGCGAACGCGGTCCGGCTGGTGTGGCCGGCCTGCGCCAGCAGCACCTGCAGGGTCGCGACGGCTGCTGAGCTAGAGAGGGTCTCCCCAATGCAATGCTGGTCGAGCATGATTCAGACATGCCACAACGACTGCACCGTTGTCAAGTGCACGATGTGGGGCATGGGCAGCCCGCCCCGGCTGCTACTAACCGAAAGCGACAATTGTTGGGTGGGATTTGAACCCACTAGGAAAACGCGCCTTTCCACGGCGCACTGAGATATCCGGGCTAGGGCCGCAGGCAGTCCCGTGATGTGATTCCGTGTGAGGATTGAATCTAAGAGACTCAGCAGGAACGGAAGACTGTGTCCTCTGCCAGGTTATATCTGACTGTGAGACCTAAGTTGAGATTCCAATTCAACCATGAGCCCCACCGCACGTTGCACCTCATCTTCGGACAGCGTTTGGATCGCTGGGACATACGCGCCCAATGGTGGTTGCGGATCACCCTTTACGAGTCCTTGAATCTCGTCGTATAAAGGCTTCGTGTCATCTGGAAGCGCCTTCCGGTCTATTTGCGCGAATCCGTAATGGCACGCCTCTATCAGTCGTTCTCTGATCTCGCCTTTATGGGTGGTAAGATAATGTACCGCTTGGGAGGCCTTCTCACAGGCGTATAGGAGATCAGCCACCTTCACATCGTAATATAAGTCAGGGCTGATAGGTTAGCAGTAGTGGCGCTAGTAGAGAGCACTTTCCGGAGCTGAAAGTCCTCAGTTTCCTGAATCCCTTCCTGCACCAGCGAGGTGTCAGGGGCTTTGTCAAGGCTGTTTTCCTTAATCTAGTACAGAGCCATAGATCCTTCCTTTCAGCAAGACACCCCGAAGTCCTGATTCAAGCCTGATAGAAGACGTATTGGACTGAGATCCACTGGCAGCGGTTAGGACACTTCGGAGACACTACCTACGAATGGGCCTCTCGCCAGACGGCCCATGACAGGCGAGCGCCAGCGACGGTTACTTTTCCAACTGGGCTTCAAACTCTTCGTCATCGTCGCGAGCCTTTTGGATTTCCTCGTTGAGCCAATAAAGTGTCCTCCGCGCCCAGTGGCGGACCTTGGCGAGCGGGTGATCTAGTAGCTCCTTAAACGGTGCTTTGTAGCGTGCGAAATACGTTGTCAGCGACCCTGTCCATGAGAACGTAATGATATTCTGGCTGATGCCTTGTAGCACACCGTCTCGGTCACCGAATTCCATCAATAGGCGACTCATGACCGGATGTAGCTTCTGATTAGCATTGGGACCACCACTTGCGAGGATTGGGGCAAACACGGCTAGGTGAGCCGGTGCCGCTTCCGGGTGGGCATGACACCAGGCGAATAGTGTCTCTTCTGGAAGGTGCAAGATGACGGCTTCCCTTTTGTCCCCCGCGCGGGTGTCGCCAAGGACATGTTCGAAGCGCCAAGCGTTCTGGGGCTCGGCGTCAAGAATGGCCTGCCCGATCAGTGGCCAGGCGATCTCGGGAAACTTGGCAAGCAACGCGGGCACGAGGGGCACTATGAACTCTTCGTTCCGGCGTTGAACCATCGATGTCAGCTTCTGCGCCAGGATTAGGGCAGTCGCGCGGGCATCGGCATCCTCGCGACCCTTGTTTAGCATCCAGTCCATGATGCGTTCGAAGCAATGGCTCGAGCGATGTGTCAATGATTGCGGCCAATAGTCCACATTTTCTGCAACTTTCAGCAGGTGTCGACGAAGTCCATTCAGTCGATCAATATCTGGGTAACCGGACATGCTGAGTAGCTCCACGGCGATCGTGTACGTCTCAGCATTCCTGTCGAGCAAGAGATCGAAGAGTGAAGTCAAGGATCGCTCGGGAACCTCTTTAAGTTTGCCGCCTGTCGTCCATTGAAAAAGGTACCGAGGCGGAAGAATCTCAGCGTTCAACGCTGAAACGACGAGTTGGACATCCGAGGGCTTGATACCAAGATGCCAACAGATCATTGGCAGCACAGGTGCGTATGGTCGCGAGACGGCCGCTTCTCGTTTGAAGGTTTCAACTGCGTCCGGTTCCGTCTCTGAGAGACCGACAAGGTATCCATTAAGCAGTTCGTAGCTACGCTCTTCTTCAGGCACCTCGATAATGGCGGTCCTTATTGGGTTGAGCCAGTCGCAGGCGCTGGTCTCTGACTCCGCTATTGATCTACCGAAGGACCATGCCTTCCGATGATCCCCTTTGCTTAGCTGTGGCAGGAGTTTATCGAGCAATTGGGGTTGAGCAACTATGTCAGCCGCCAGATTGCTTATGGCCTCCAATTGACGCTTGTCACGCTCGTCGAATTCCAAATCCTCACCGCTGGGGTAATCCCAAGGCATCTCAGTCACGAGGAACCGCACACGGGACGCAAGGCTCTCAGGCTCCAACTCCTCAACGAGTCTTTTCACCCGGTTCGCGACATCGTCGCTCTGATCTCCCGAGTCAAAGCGGAGAAAATGACCAAGACTCTCCTGTGCCTCCGTCCAATGGCCATCTACGGATTCGCAGACTCGCTTAACGACCTTCTCAACCGTATCGATCAAGCCGAAGCCCACAAGGGATCTGAATTCTTGGCCGAGACCAGCACGTGCCTTGGCGGCGGCTTCGTCCCCCTGTAGGGCTAGGTCAGCTAGCTTCTCAACGCAGTGATCAACGTAGGCGCGCGCTTCGCCCCATGTCTTTGGCCGCCAAGGACGAAGCGCTGGACGTGCGCCGTGCGTCTCGGGGCCGACAAACCGAGAGAAGTGGAAGGTCCCCGCCCCCTTAGTCAAGGCTTCGACGGCAATGAGTCGCTGCGCTAGATCGTCTGAGTCGGCCGCCTCGTCCAGCATGGCCAACCGCGGTTGCGCACTCGCAGCGGTGTTACCCAGAAACACGGGAAAGAGCGCTGTGAATTGGCCCAGAGCATTGTCGTCCCAAGATTCGTTCTCTTTAACGGCCAAGCGCAGGAGAAGCCTCGCGCCATCTTCGAAGGTAGTACTGTTGAACGCGATCTTTTCTAGCGCTCCGACGAGGTTCCGACGGACATCGCCATCCACTGCAGCAAGTTCGACTCCATTAAGGGAATTCTCAATTAAACGAACTACGACTTCAGGGCTGATCTCGGCTAGGGAAGACAGCACCTCCGAGTGTCCCCGTTGCGAGATGCCTTTCCATCCATAGAGCGGCCCGTCCAGACGGCAAACGTGGTTTGTCACCCTGACCGCAGTATTGGTGGTGTTTAGGAGCGTCAGCCGCCTCGCAGCATTGATCTTCAATTTCGAACTCGTCGTGCCGGCCAACACACGATCCCAGCAAGCGGGTTGCCATGCGCGCCATTGACGCTCCGCTAGCTTCAAAGCGATCGTCGTTGGCTGGAGTACGGCGTCTCGACCGTACAGTTTGGCGATGCCCCGGTGGACGAGATCTTCCATCGAGGCGTAGAACTCGTCTTCCGATATTTCTTGTCCCACAGACGCGATTTCGGCCATCGACTGATCGTTTGAGTCTTCGATTCGGACGACCCCAAAAGCGGCAAGTAGCTTGGCGGTCTTGAGGGTAATGCCCCGCTCATGAAGTCCGCGGCCCAGCACGAACCTTTCAACCAGGTCGTCTTCGGTAGCGTGGGCAAGCGGCCTGTTTGCGTTCCAAGACTCACAAACTCTAGACGCGATCTTGGGGAACCCTTTCGAGAAGTGAATGAGTCGTCGCCGGTCCTCGCTAGGGTGTCCCGGCGAGATTTGGTCAACAATGCCTTCGATGACCGACTTTGGGGCTTCGGCGACCTCGAGTATCCCCTTGCCAACCCCACCCTCGGCGAATTGATCTTCGATCGTGACGAGCGAGAGATGGCTGCCAGAATGGCGAACTATGCCTGATAGCTCGCGTTGCACTTCCGCATCGCATCCGTCAACCACTACGATGGCCCTTCCGCCACTGTTCGACAGGTTCTGAACGTCCCTCTTGATAGCTCTCGATCCCGCTTCCGACTCCACTGCGTAGAGGACGATATCGCTGAGGCTCGTATCCTCTTCGATCGGACCCAAAGCCTCAAGGATCAGCCGAGACTTCCCAACTCCGGCCAGCCCAACCACCCGAACCACACTGCGGGGTGTTGCAACGGTTTTTCGCAATTGAGCACGTAGTTCAGGCAGTCGCTCATCCTCCACCCAAGACGAGGAATCGTGCTCGAAGCGGCCAGACCAGTGTGCCCAGGATTGAAGGGAGCCCAACAGCCCGGGTTGTGTTTGTTCGAGAACCCAGCTAGCGACGGGCGGATGGCGGTTGACCCAGTCTGCGATCTGATCGGCGTCACGAAAGGCAACCTGTTCATCTCTGATCGACAAGCCAGCCTTCCTGATGGCATCAAGAATGCCCTTCCGCCTCTTGGTGATCTGTTTTTGCGAATAACTGTGGCCACAGAGCATGAGATAGATACCTCCCTGCTCCAATGCAATACGCACCATGTCCTTCACCGCACCGGACCGGGTCAGAACTTCGTTGGCGGCTGCGGATGGCCCGATCTGTCCGGCCTTCAATTGAAATTGGCAGAATCGTCCTGGCAAGTAATCAGTACGCTTGGGGCCATCTGGCCAGCTGATTCGTCCGTCCTCACCCCCGTCTGCGGTGGTGACGTTACTTGCCACGTGCACTCCGTCGGCGGGGAGGCAGTTGGTCAGCGCTTCCGCAACGAGTAATCTTCGCAGCAATACAGGCAAAGCCCTCTCGGTCAAAGCTGAGATGTTGTAGCCCGTCACCTCGTATGGTTGTGTCCCTTGGGTCAGAACCGGATTCGGCCTACCTCCGGTCAACTTGGACAAAGCACTGGGCTCTGAATCCAGGAGCCGTAGCAGATTGGCCACAGCTGCGGCGGGTTTGGTGGTCCCGGCCTCGTACTTGGTAAACGCCCGTGGCCCCCCGCCAAGAAGTTCACCGGCCTCGACCTGCGTTAGACCCAAGCTCTTGCGAATAGCCCGTATCTGTTCAGGAGAGAGTTCAGCGTCTGAGTTTTTCATTGATACACCTCTTCGGCTCTTATATTATCATAGTGACCATATAGGTGTATCAAATATTAGTACCCCCAAAAGGGTGTACGGCATTCTTGGTGGTGCGTGGCCTTTAGCTCGTTGAACACGGGCGTTCTCCTCGCTGCCGCTGATCGAGCAGCAGCATTGACGAGAATGGTCTTCGTTAGCGGTCCTCTACTTGGTCTAGCTTCAATCACGGCGGTGTGAGCGAAGCGATCGCCCTCCGTGCTTCATCGGCTTGACTAGCAGCGAAAGACCGCGGCCGCCGCGATGGTCCGAGGTTCAATGCAACAACTCCTCGAACTCGATCATCTCTTCCGGGTGGCTCCCCGAATTGGAGTCATGTGCCGGACTCGCGTGCCGCCAGCTTGTTCGCTCTCGGCTTTCGGTTCGCCGAGCCCCCCGATCGTTTTGATAAGGGTGCCGTCAGCGCGACCCCCTCAGGGGTTTCCTTTCAGGCATGCGTGGCCGAAGTGAGCCAGCCCTTGGCGGCCAGAACGCGGAGCGCAAGCCCGATTTGCCGCGGCGAGAACTGCTTCTTTCTCTCGCTCCAACTGTAGGTGTTCCTAATGATCTCGTCCGGACTATGGGACTCCGCGTCGTACTCGGCGGTCCAGTGGACTGTGGACAATAGCTCCAGGCCGAACGGCGACTCGAATCCCTCAATCAGGTCGGACACCAAGTCGAACCGCCTCTGCGTGTCGGCGTTGTCGGCGAGGAACATGCGCGCGTCCTCCAGGGCTCCCGGCACCAGTCGCAGCCGTCGGCTTGGAGCGTCGCCACCATCGGCGTAGCCGAACACGAAATGCCCTTCGATGGCGTGTAGTACATGCCGCAGGTTTTCGGCGTATGGTCCGTAGGGACCTTTCGTGAATCTCAGCTTCAGCGGCTCCCCTGCGGCTTGCATGAAGTACATGAGCTTGTGTGCTTCCAGCAGCGTGACGAACGGATCCAGCAAACCGAACAGGTATCGGTCCAGCAGCTCTACCAGCGCCGCCCTGCCGGGCGTCATCATCGGGACATCGCGTGACTTGTTTGAACGAATGTCCGCCGGTCCGCCTCCCGGTTCATAAATGACGATCTCGACTTCCTTGAGGGCACCCAGAACCGCCTCCATGCGCGTACGTACACTGTGCCAATCCAACCCACCCAGCCCGCTACCGAGCGGAGGAATGGCAATCGATCGGATCCTGCGCGATCGGATTTCCTGCACCAGTGATTCCAATCCGGATTCGATATCCTCGATTCGGCTCTTGCCGCGCCAGTGCCTCTTGGTCGGAAAGTTTACGATGTATTGCGGCGGCACGATGGTGCCAGTCTCGAAAACGTACACCTGTCCGGGTCGAACCTGATTCTGCTCGCAACGGGCAGCATAGGCCTTGAAGTTCTCGGGATATGCGCGTTTGAATTGAAGCGCGATCCCACGCCCCATGACGCCGACGCAGTTGACGGTGTTGACTAGGGCTTCCACCGTTTCGGTGAGGATGTCGCCGGTCTTGTACGTGATCACGGTTCCCATTCGGTAGGACCAGTCTCAGTAGTACCACTCTGGGCAGACTTCAACGGCTGGCCTATGCGCCGCATTGTGGAGGGCTCGCTCGGTCTGATAATACATCGCCGACGAGTAAACGCCAATGCGCGAGACGAGTTTCCACGGGAATCGCCGCTCGACTAGGAACTCCGCCTGCTTGCCCTCCTTGCGGGCCTGCCAATCCCTAGCTTGCACTGCGTCCCAGTCGATCTCGTCCAATTGCCCCAGATCAGACCGGTCTTCGAAGTACCAGGCACCGGCATTTGACAGGGTAAACGCCCAGCGAAGGCCCTTTCTGTCTGCCCACGCAACGGTTGACCGCAAATCCGCCTCCAAATGGACGATAGGTTCCTGACCGCCACGATAGGACAGCTGCGGATGGTTTGCCCAACTGATCACATAAAGCATGACGGATCGCCGGCAGAAGTAGAACGGGACGCAGTCCCCGACAAACAAGTCTGGATGACTGTCCAGACGCAGCTCTGTCAGGCGCCGCCTCTTGATGTTTTTCATGCCAATTGTGGTACCGGCTGGTTGACGGTGAGCAATCCGTGCATCGCTCAGTAGCCCTCGCGCCTTGATGACGGAGCGTAAACGGTCCACGTGAATGATGTGGTAGATCTTGGGATTAGCGGGTGCCGGCATATTGCGCTCTGTGTGCTTTTCGGCAAGACGCTTCCCGCTCTCCAGCCAAGGCCGCACTCTCGACCACACTTGGATTCCGAACTGCCAGTGAGGCCTGCTCGCACATGGTTAGGTGAGGGATCTGGTAACTGATTGACGGCCAGCGTTGTCGCACAATTCACCGTGATGGCCGGTGACAGCGTGGCAAGGCGCAAACTTCAATTCCATTGGCGTCTAGACTATAGCGCGCAACTGGAACCAGTCTCGCAGGCCCGCTCTCACTCGCATCGGCGATGCAAGGAGCGGAGCCGCATCGAATCTGTCAGGCTGGCCGTGCGAGGTGGGGTGGCCGGTGTCAGGCATGCGTGTCTCCTGGGCGTCGGCGAAGCCTCGCGCGGAAGGCGCGGGTCCTGTCGGCAGCCTTGCTGCGGTGGTAGGTCCCTGCCGCGGACAGACCGCGAGAAAGGCAGTGGGTGAACCCGGCGAGATCAGCAACGCTGCGGTGCGCGGGGACGTGGTTGAGCATCACCATGTACGGCAAGTGCGCGACGTGGCTAAGCCGGGCGGTGGCGTCTAGGGCGGTTAGGTCGACCTCGGCCAGTCCAGCGCCTTAGCGACGGGCGGCGGCGTGCCTGCTGAACCGGGAACCCGAGACGGACTATCCCGTCCGCCCCAGGATTACGGGCCGGGGCGCTACCGCTGGGCGGCGTACCTTCGGGACAAGCTTGGACGGCGCTGGCCAGCTGCATGGGGCGGGGGCCAGTGGCGGAGACCTCCAGCCACTCGTCTAGGCACGGGGTTCGTTTGGGTTTGGGAACCTCGCCATTCCTCACTCGCGCCAGCACCATTGCCGGCCTTACCGGAGCCACCACATCTGCCCGAGCGGGTAGAAGCGGTCACTGTCATGCGGATCGCAGAGTCGGCTGAGATACAGCGGACCGCCGGAATGCTCTCCAGCTGTCATCCGCACCGCTGATGGAAGGGGGATTCGATGCCGGATCGTAGGGGGTAGAGGCGCGAAGCTGATCAGGGAGTTGCTGGGCGTGACGTTGGCCATGTACGAGTGCCGACTCAAGCAATCGACGCGTCACACCGGCATCTAAAGCCCCGAACGTCAACCCGACGAGTAGTCACACCGCGGTGGCATTGGTCCTCGGCCGAGAGGCTCATTCGGGAACGATCACAGCCTCGACGCGGAGCGTGGCCGCGACCACACTGCGACCGCCGCCAGCCTCATCGATGACCTCGCGCTCGCCACTCGCCAGGGCCGCTTCCGCGAGGCCCTCAAGGCCTACGTCCAACCGCACGTCTTGGTCGTCGACGAATTAGGCTATCTCAGCTACTGCGACTCGGCCGCCAACCTGCTCTTCCATGTCGTCAACGAGCGCCATGTCAAGCTGCGCTCGATCGTGTTCACCACCAACAAGGCGCTCCTCGACTGGGGTGCCGCGCTGCACGACCGCGATCTCGCTGCCGCGATCATCGATCACGTCCTGGAGCGTGGACGTCTCGTCCCGCTCGCAGGCCCCTCGATGCGGACCCGTCACTTGGAGGGACTCAACTATGAAAGCTGAACGCCTCCCCGTCCGGCACTGCCCAGTCCCGCTGCACGGCCCGCAAGCTGCTAGCCCGGATATCTCACCACGGGGGCTGGACATGAGGCGGCAAGTCGTGGTAAGCTGTTTGTTTTCAAGCAATTACGAGCTTCCCGAAGACCACGCCTCATGCCGACACACTGTACCACAATCGAACTCCCTGACAATGGCCGCCGAAGGGTGGTCGCCAGCTTCGACGGCGGCCGCATGTCCTCGGATGGCGGGGCCGTCATCCTGCGGGCCGCCGACCGCGCCCGCAACCTGACCGCCCGCATGGCCGCCTGCTTCAGCGATCACCGCGATCCGACGCGCTGCGAGCATTCCTTGCAAGACCTGATCGCCCAGCGCCTGTACGGGCTCGCGCTCGGCTACGAGGATGTCAACGACCATGACACCCTGCGCGACGACAGCCTGCTCGCGCTCGCGCTCGGCAGCGCCGACGGGACCGGTCAGAGCCGCGTGCGCGAGCGCGACCGGGGCCATCCGCTGGCCGGCTCCAGCACCCTTAACCGGCTTGAGCTGGGCACGCCCGAGCAGGCCGGGGAGGACCGCTACAAGCGCATCGTGGCCGATCCGCAGGGGCTCGACGCGCTGCTGGTGGAGCTGTTCCTGGAGGCACACGCGGAGGCCCCGGAGGAGATCGTGCTGGACGTGGACGCGACCGACGACCCGCTGCACGGCGAGCAGGAGGGGCGCCATTTCCACGGCTACTACGACTGCTACTGCTACCTGCCGCTGTACGTGACGTGCGGTGCGCACGTGCTGAGCGGTCAGCTGCGGTCGTCGAGCGTGGACCCGGCGGAGGGGGTGGTGCCGGAGCTGGAGCGGATCGTGGGGCAGATCCGGGAGCGCTGGCCGGAGGTGGGGGTGATCGTGCGGGGGGACGCGGGGTTTGCACGGGAGGATCTGATGGCGTGGTGCGAGCGGCAGGCGGGAGTGGACTATGTGTTCGGGCTGGCGCAGAACCAGCGGCTGAAGCAGGCGGTGAGGCAGCAGCAGGAGCGTTCGCGGCGGCGGGGGCTGGCCAGCGGGCGGCAGTCGCGGCGGTACCGGGATTTCCGCTATCGCACGCGGGCGAGTTGGAGCCGGCCGCGGCGGGTGGTGGGCAAGGCGGAATGGCTGCCGGGGGAGGCGCGCAACAACAACGTGCGGTTCGTGGTGACGAGCCTGAGCAAGCGCCGGTGGGGGACGCAGGAGCTGTACGCGGAGCTGTACTGCGCGCGGGGGGACATGGAGAACCGGATCAAGGAGCAGCAGCTGGAGCTGTTCGCGGACCGCACGTCGGCGGCGACGATGCGGGCGCACCAGTTGCGGTTGCACTGGGCGCTGTTCGCGGCGGCGCTGCTGGCGCTGATCCGGGGCTGGGCGCTGGCGGGGACGGAGTTGGCGAAGGCGCAGTTCGGGACGATCCGCACGCGGCTGCTGAAGGTGGCAGCGGTGGTGCGGGTGAGCGTGCGCAGGATCCGGGTGTCGTTGTCGTCGCTGTTCCCGCGGCAGGAGCTGTTCGCGCACTGCCTGGCGCGGCTGAGGGAGCTGGAGGCGAGCTAGCCGGGGAAGGGTCAGAGCGAGAGGGCGGGCCGCCACGAGGGGCACAGGGGAGGTGTGCGCAGGGAGCGCGGATTCGCCGGGCCGGAGGCCGGGACAGCGCTGGAGCGGGCTCCGCAGGCGGGACCGGGCGGTACGCAGCGGAGGATTCGCGGGAGGGTGGTGTCAATCCCGCTGATCAGCCCTCCCTACAGGGTCCAGTTTCGGGGCTACTGGACTGCGGTCCCGGGGCTGCTGAGCGTTGGGTAGAGTCGGGGAGCGACGCGCCAGCTTTAGCGTGAGGGAGTAGCCGTTTGCCCGCCGCTTTCGCGTCGTGCGGGTGCCTCATTCTCTCGCCTTGCCGCGTTTCCGCTCCCCGCTCACCGAACCCGGCGTGCCGATTTAGGGCACCGGGCTCTCCAGTGGGATCATGCCGCTCGCACACGGGTAGATCCGGCTCCGTCGGGAATGACACGGCCGCTCATGCCGTCCGCGTCGCGGGAGTCGCACGCCCCCGGCCTCTTCCCGTCGGTCGCCGCACCCGGCGGCAGGCCTGTTCACGCCCTGCCGCCAGCGCCTGCCGCCCCGGCTTGCGCTCGTTACTGCATTCGCTTCCCTTCGCTTTCGCATGCGGTGGTTCCAGCTCTCGCGGACACATAATGCCGGGGTCCTAGGCACTGCCACTCCCGGCGTCCTGCGCGCTTTCCCTCACCTCTCCTCACCTGAGGTCCCTTCCCTCCGCCGGCGTTACCCGGCCTCTCCGGTAGTACGGACCTCTCCGCCACCCTGCCCGGCCCGGCCTGCCCCTTACGGGGTTCCGGTTGGTGCGTGCACACCACCGCCAGGGCTTCCCGTGTTGCTACGTCTTCCCTCTCCCATACATGCCGACACCACTACCCCGGCGGGTCCAGTTCGGTGCCTCTGTCGCTTTTCTTCCCGACCTGTCGTCGGCCTTCCCCTAATCTCAGGAGGGTCGGCTCCCGCATCGCCCTTTTCGAGGCCTGCACGGTGTTCACGAATGTTCCGGCCCGCATGGTTGCTGAACTGCTCATCGCAGCCCTTTGACACCGGGGTGCTTCAGTCCATGTTGTTACCTCCATGACCCGCCCCGGCTGCTACCAACCGAAAGCGACAATTGTTGGGTGGGATTTGAACCCACTAGGAAAACGCGCCTTTCCACGGCGCACTGAGATATCCGGGCTAGCCAAGCGGCCGCATCCGGGATAGACTCGGCAGAGTCGCGGACGCAATGTACACCATCGCACTGTTAGCCCAGAAGGGCGGCACCGGCAAGACCACCCTCGCCGTCCATGTGGCCGCCGATTTCGAGGGCGCTGGCGGCTCGGCCGCCCTGGTCGACCTCGACCCTCAGGCCAGCGCCGCCCTCTGGGGCGACAGGCGGGGGCGCTCCCCGTTCGTGGGCGCCGTTCCCGCCGCCCGCCTCGAGGCTGCCCTTGCCGCCGCCCGCCGCTCCGGCGCGCTGGCTGCCGCCCGCGCCGCCGACCTAGCCCTGGTCCCGCTCCGTCCGGGACTGTTCGACATCGCAGCCCTGGACGCCACCGCCCGCCTCTGCGCTCTCGCCTCCGTTCCCTTCGCGGTCGTACTGAACCACGTCCCGCCGCGCGGCAGGACGACGGATCTCGCCCACGCCGCCGTGCGCGACTACGGGGCCGCGGTCGCGCCGGCCCGCATCGGGGCGCGCGCCGCCTTCGCGCACTGCCTGCCCCTGGGCCTTTCCGTGGCGGAGGCGTATCCCCGCAGCAAGGCGGCTGGCGAGATCCGCGCCTTCGGAGCGTGGCTGCGCCACCACATGGGAGACCGAAATGCCTGAGACTGACAACCCCTTCGCCGACGTGCTCTCGCGCGCCGACGGCCAGACAGCCCCTCCGCCCCGCCGCTCCCGGCACCGCGGCCCCGGCACCGTCACCATCGCCGGCCACTTTCCCCCGGCTGTCCACCGCCAACTGCGCAAGGCGGCTGGCGAGATCCGCGCCTTCTCGAAATGCCTGAGACTGTCGCCACGTGCTCTCGCGCGCCGACGGCCAGACAGCCCCTGCGCTCCCGGCACCGCGGCCCCGGCACCGTCACCATCGCCGGCCACTTTCCCCCGGCTGTCCACCGCCAACTGCGCCTGCTCGGCGTCATGCAGGATCGCACTGTCCAGTCCCTGCTCGGCGAGGCCCTCAACGAACTCTTCCGCAAGCATGGGAAGCTCCCCATCGCGCGGGAGTAGGCCGGGGCCCCGGAAGCAGCGGATCGGGCTTGGTCGAACCGCGATCTGCGGTTCCGGTCGGCGCCACCTCGACGATCTACGCCAACACGGCCGAGGATGCGCTGATACGGCTGGCCACCTGCGCGCTGATTCAGGAGGGCTAGGCCGCGATGCCGTGGCCGGCGCTGGCGGCGATCGTGGGGGCAGCCCACAGTGCGCTGCTGCTAAGCAGCAGCGGGAGAGGAGCTAGCGACCGGGCGTGGTCGAATGAGGCGGCAATGTTGACGGCGAGAGTGGTCTTGTCTGTGAGGCCCTACGGGGCTACTCGCGCAATCGTGTGCATGGTGCCCGCAATCCTGTCGAGTCTATCCCGGATGCGGCTGCCTGGCCAGCGAAGCGGGTTTTGCCACATTCCCACACAGCCACGCTGCCACGATGGCTGCGGCCTCCTCGCGTGACGGGCGTCAAACCCGGAGTACCCGTAGCGAGCCCGTCTCCCGCCCGCTTCGCTTCGATCGTTGGCTTCAGATCCTCTGCTAGAAGGGCCCTGACGTTCTCTGCCCGGACGCTGTCCCGGGGATGCGAGCCGAAGAGCGAGTGCCCGATCTTCGTGTTGAGGCTCCGCTTTCCGAACCGCTCGTGCTGCTTGTCCCAGAAGCGGGCCGCTTCGTCCGGGTCGAAGCCCCGCGCGGGGGCCAGCCTGGTGCCGATCAAATCGGCCTCCTTCTCTTGCTCCTTGCTGTACTAGGAGCGGATTATGGAATTGATCGCCATCGCGGCGAGCGTGCCGGCCGCGGCGCCGGCTGCGGCTCCCTGCACTGCTGCCCCGGCCCCGCCCTTCTTCCCACCGAGCAATCCGACGATCTTGTTGCGACGCTGGCCGGAGCGCTGTCTGCGGAGCGACTCCAGGGCGTGCTCCTCAATCACGTGGCCGATCTCGTGGCCCAGCACCATGGCCAGCTGAGCCTCGTTCTCGACATGCGCCAGCATGCCGGTCGTCAGGTAGATCCTGCCGTCCGGCAGCGCGGCCGCGTTCGGGTAGATGTCCTGTACGACCCCGAACGAGAAGGTGGTCGATGCCGGGGTATCCGGGGGCACGAGGCTCTGGCCGAGAGAGCTGACGTAGCCCTGGACCAAGGCATCGGAGTATTTGCGCGTTAGCATTGCCTCGGCATAGCGGTCCGCCAGGGGCTGGAACTCCTCCAATAGTTCCTGGCGCTCTTCCGCCTCTTCCGCGGCCTGTTGCTGGGCCTTCAGGTCCTGCTTGATTTGCTGCTGTTGCTGTCTTGACTGGTCCTGGGCGAACGAAGTCGAGACGCATATCGTCCCGACGAGCGCTGCTGCCAGCGGTAGCACGCGAAGTTGCATGGGTGTTTTCCTTTCTTTCCGTGAAGGGAAGGCCGCCAAGCCGTTCGACCGCGGTGCCAGGGTGCGCTTCGCTTTGAAACCCATCCCCACCCGGGCCTGGCCTGCTGGCCAAACAGCGGCGTGTAGCAGAAGTGGATGGCGTGCCTTTGGCAGTCTTGCGATGCAGGGGGAGCGGTCGCTGAATTGGCGGCAGCGGCGCGAAGCGATGGTGGGAGAACAACTCGTAGTGCGTCCGGGGAGCATTGCCGGCAGGAGGCCGGCGGGTTCGAGCAGTGCGCCCGGGTGTGGTCGGCCTGGCCGAGGTGCGATCCCAGCACCGCCGGTCCCCTCTCCCTGGCGCCGGTCCGGAACAACTTCAGGTACAGGTGCGGCACGATCCCTGTCGACACCCCCACGCTCTCGTCGGCGAGCGAATTCGAGGCGCGCACGCTGTCCCGGAGCGCGGCGATCCCTTGGGGACGAAGCCACATCGACGTCGACAGTTGGGCGCATCGAGATGCAGGAGAGCGCCACCTACGACGCCTTCGGCCCACACGGGTATTCCGCATCCGTTTCGTTGGGCAGGCCGCCGTGACTCTCCATTCAGGCCGGTCTTTCGTTGCTCGTGTCGGTCTCGCCCGGCGATGCGGGAGATCGCCCGCTCACGCCCGCACTACGCATCTCTCGTCGCACGCGAATCATCGACCGGCACCGATGATTGCCATGTAGTCGTCTTTGGCTGTCACGGGCATGGACGCGAGGAGATGAGCGTGCGTGCTCGCCAGAGTTCCGGGAAGAATCTATCGTCCAGACTGGCCTTCAGGAATTCCGTGCCCTCTGTTCCCCCCGTCCCCGAGGCTCCGCCGATCATGCGCTCCACCAATAGCAGGTGCCGTACGCGCCACAATACGGAGAGTTCGTCGAACTCGCTTAGCCGCTCACACACGTGTACCCATTCGGGCGGACCTGTGACGTACAAGTCGCGAATTGCCGCCGTTCGTCGGTCCAGCGCACTGGCCTCGGTCTCACCGTGCATCGGGCCACTTAGGCGGCCGTCGGCTTCAAGAGCCCGAAAAAGGAGTTCTCGCAGGGAGGGTTCTTGCAGGTGTGAGCAGGCGTCCCGGTACTCCGGGGAGGCGTGCGGGCATCCATTGGAACGCGCCTGCTCCGAATTGCAAAGGGATCCGATCCGATGGAATTGCTGGGACTGAACCGCGCTTGCACTCAAGAGTGCCCCGCGAAAGGCATGGAAGTCCATCGGCAATATGGTTTCGAGAATTGACAATTTGTCGGTTACCAAGCGCATGATCATGCTGCATCTGTGCACTTGGAGGCTAACGTCGAGCAACGGGCCCCTTGATCCGGGTGAGGAGACCAAAGCCTCAAATCGTTGCGACACCAGATTGAGTTCGCTCAGGATTTGCTTGAACCATAGTTCGCATGTTTGGTGGGCGACGATGAAGAGAAGCTCATCGTGCGTCGAAGTATGCGGCTTCTGAAGACTCAGGAGCTCAGGGATAGAGAGGTACGAATCGTAGGTAAGACTTGGCATGGTGTACTCGGGTTACGGCACCGGTTCGGGACTGACTCTGCCGAACACGGTGCCGCGAGACTGTGGAGCTTTCGGAAAAGGGGGAGGGACACTTTGTGGCGGCATCGTGAAATCGCGTGACGGCGTTGCGAACTCGTTGTTCTCGTTTCGAAGATCGAGTTCCTGATCAACTGATCCGGGGCCACCCATACCTGCCCCAGTACCCAGAAATGCAGAGAGATTCTTTCGGGAGTGCGTACTGCCAAATCGTTCCAGCAATCGCCGAGGACGCTGCTCGATCCAGTCGAAACATGGAAACTTGCGATGCTTCTGGAGAAATCTCTGCCAACGACTGTACGCCGAGTTGCGCATGCAGGGCAAGGGGCGAGCTTTCCGCCCTGCCGCCCCTGCGGGGCTACGGCCCCCCTCCGCCAATTGGCGTCGGCCCCCCGTTCCGGGGGCGCGACAAGTTCTTTCCGGGGCTTGAGGGGCCTGGCTGTGGGGGCCTCGGGACGGCCCGCGAAACCGGAAATCCCCGACCACGGAACCGTCCATCTGAAAAGCGCTCCCAGGTGTTCCGTACGAGATAAGTGTGGTATTCCGCGTTCTGATCATGCCTTGTGTCATCCGACTCCTGGTGGCGCAATGCCGTAATGCAATGCGCTCCTAAGTCATGAAGACGATTGGGAAACGAAAACCGGACAGGCAGGCTGCCGGAAACGAGGCCTCTGCGTTCCAGCGGACCCCGCGGAGCGCCTCGTCGAACGCACGCGCTCGCCGCCCACGCCGGCAGCGGCTCCGGCGGGGCCTCGTCCGCGTCCAGCAGGCGTAGGCTCGCGGCCGCCAGCCTAGCCTTAGCCCGGATATCTCACCAACTCTCGGCAACCCCGGGACCGCAGTCCAATAGCCGGGAATCTGGACCCCCAGTAAGGGGTTGTCAGCGGGATTGACGGCCACCCCCTATCGCGATGTTTGTTGCGACCCTTCCTCGGTCTCTTGACCTAGCGCCTTGAGCCAGTCTTCGATCTCGCTACGGCGCCATCCGACAGCGCGGGTCTTTGGACCACCCAGACGAATCGGCGACGGGAAGTCGCCGTCCCGGACGCGCCTCCAAATGGTCACCCTGGACAATCCCCCCGCCCTGACTTCTCCGACCTTCTCCGCCATCATGGTGCCGCCCTCGCCGGAACAGCCGCACGTGCGGCACTCTCAACCGTCCACCATTCTGTAGCCACTTCACCTGATTCGCTCTTACGAATTCGAACACCGCTACCGGGTCGAATTGGTCTCCCGAGCGAACCAGGCCGCTGCCTTTGACAGGATTTCCCGATCCATCTGCAGCTGCCGGTTCTCCCGCCGCAGCCGGCTCAGTTCCTCGCGCTCGCTCGTGCGCAGCCCGTCCTGCCGACTGCCTTGGTCGCGCTCCGCCTGCTGCACCCAGCGCCGCACCGAATCCGTCGAGATCCCGAATTCCTCGGCCACCTCCCGCTGACTGCGATCCCCGCCTTGCACCAACTGCACAACCTTTTCCCGGAATTCCTTCGGATAGGCCTTCACATGGCTTGCTTTGCTCATCGACTGGGGCCTCCTTGCCCCCGCCCTCTCAGTCCAACACCCCCCTGCCTATCACGCAATCCCCTCCGTCCACGAAATCATCGCCACTCCACACCCGGTCCGGCCGGGCAGCCAATCGGAGGGACGCCGGTCTTACGGAAGTTGCCTGTCCGTTCCGGGCCATGGCCGTGCTGGCCGGCGCGACAACCGCGGGCGGCACCCTGCGCTATGTGTCGCTCGACGCGCTTCGCGGGGGCCGCTGGAACGCATCGGCCAGGTTTTTCGGGCATGTTTGTCCGGTTTTCGTTTCCCGGACGTCATCTACCAGTGAACGTCGCACGCTTCAAGAAAGTGCAGTTCCAAGATGCCGCTATCGAACTACTGGAGCGAGGGACTGGCTATACCGCGGATTCTGCGGGTGTCGGGTCGCTTGGCTCCGAGGCCGAAGCAATCCGGTAGAGCCAGCAGATGGCAAGAAGCATCTTCGCGTTGCTGGACGGAAGACGGGTAGTCGGGAGGGTGTGCAATCGATGATTCCAAACCAGGCAATGCGGGTCAGGGGCGTGATTGTGGTTGCGGCCCGGCCACGCCCAAGTCGGCAGCCGAGCCGCTATGGCCTGGGATTGCCGTCGAGGCCCGGAGGGACTCGGGAACGCCGAACCAAGGGTCCTCTCGGGCGGCGCGGCCAGGACGGGATTCGCATGCGGAACACGAGTCGGCGGGAGCTCCGCTCGAGGTCCCGCGACGCAACTGTCGAGGTTGATTCAAAGGCGGGCATGGGACCGGAACTGATCAGCGGCTGGCCTGGCAAGATCATCGATGGCCGCGCTCACCCCGCACTCTGGCACATGCTGGATGTGGGAGCGGTCGCCGCCTGCCTGCTGGCGCGTCGGTCGCTTACCGGAGACAGGCCTGCCGACGAGGCCGCAGCTCTCCTTGTCGTCCTTCACGATCTCGGCAAGTTCAGCTCCTCGTTACGCGCGATGCTGCTTGGCCAGCCCCACACGGGTCTGCCCCATTGGCAGCATAGCTACCGGCTGCTGCAGGACCATGACGACGCGCTCGCCGATGTGATCGGTGCGGCACCGGGTGTCCGGAGAACTCTCTATGCTGCTGCCGCCGGGCATCACGGAGGTCCGTCGCAGCACTTGGAGAGCCGCAAGCACACGGCTCAGTCCGCCCAGATCGGAGCCGCGGCACACCGTGCCGCGAGAGAGGCAATCGACGCGAGCACTCTGCTTTTGGCACACCCCGCAGACCGACTTTCGCAGTCCGAGGTGAGGCGTGCCTGAATACCGCCTGCAGCAGCTCGGCTCGCCCCACCGCAGCCGCAGGTGCTGCATTCTCAACTACGCGCAACGCGCCAGAGCAGTACTCCTCAGGAGCGCAATCCACATCGCCGCAGGGGGTCTTCTGGGCGTTGGCTGCTGGCCAGCGCCTGCGTCGGCACAGGTGACAACACCCAACATCGTGCTCATCCTTGCCGACGACCTCGGCTGGGGCGATATCCAGTCGAACAACCCGGACTCGGCCATGACCACCACTCGCATCGACAGCATTGCCGCAGCCGGCATACGCTTCAGCGATGCCCATTCGCCGTCGGGCTCTTGCACGCCGACACGCTATGGACTGCTCACCGGACGCTACGCGTGGCGGTCGTGGCTGCAAGCAGGCGTTGCCAATGAATGGGACCGGCCGCTGATCGGGCCCGGCCGCCCCACGCTGGGCACGCTGCTCCAAGCCCACGGCTACCGTACCGCGACGGTTGGCAAATGGCACCTCGGGATGGACTTCGGTCGCCTGTCGGACATCGCTGACGTCACGAAGGACAACCGAGGCGTCGACTTCGACGCGGAGATTCTGGACGGCCCCCTCGACCACGGGTTCGACGAGTTCTTCGGGACCAGCGGCAACGTCGAGTATAGTTTTCCCCACGGCTACATCCGCAACAAGCGCTTTGCGGCCAATCCGGACAACGACGGCCCGAATCATGCCGGAATCTATGGTGATTCCTACGCAGAGATTCTCGCCCGTACAACCGAAGCGGCGGTCTCCTTCATTGAGCGGGCGGGTCGGACCGCTGATCCGTTCTTCCTGTACTTTCCGCTGACCGCCCCCCACCTGCCGCTGGCCCCGAACGAGCAGTTCGCCGGCCAGACCGGCCTCGGCCCTTATGGCGACGTAGTCGCACAGCTGGACTGGACGGTCGGCCAGGTGCTGGACGCCCTCGACGGTGTTGGTGCCCGCGACAACACGCTGGTGATCTTCACCTCGGACAACGGGTCCTACATGGATATCGTTTCCGACAGTGCTGCAAGGGATCACACCGATTCGGCCGAGATACGGGCGTATCGGAGAAGTACGCACAAGTCCAACGGCGACTGGCGCGGCCGCAAGGCCGGAATCCATGAGGGCGGTCACCGCGTGCCGCTCCTGATGCGATGGCCGGAGAGAATCGCGGCGGGCTCGACCACGCCCACCACCGTCTCGCTGACCGATCTGTACAAGACGCTGGCCGACATCGTGGGGCAAGGGCCGGTCCCCGGGGTCGCCCCCGACAGTGTGTCCCTGCTACCTCTGCTGCGCGGTGACGCCCTGGCGCGCGGCATTTCCGTCGTCCACCATTCGGCTGATGGGACGTTCGGTTTACGGGATGGCCGATGGAAGCTGGTGTCTGGCAGCCGCCCGCAGCTCTTCGACCTGGAGCGGGACCCTAGGGAGCTGCGTAATTTCGCCTCGAGTAACCCGGAGGTGGTGACGCGGATGGAAGCCGCCCTAGCCAGCATCCGCGCTGCGGAGGCTGGCTCCTTGTCGGCTGACGCGACGTTGCGCAAGTTGCGGCTCGCCGGCGTCGACATCGGGACGTTCGCCGGCGACGTGCGGAGCTACACGGCGACTGTGGGTCCGGAGGTGGAGAGGGTCGAGGTGACGGCGATCCCCACAGAGACGGATGCCCGGGTGGTGATCGCTTCTCCCGACGGGCGGTACGGTTATGGCAAGCGTCGGAGAGGGCGGGTAGAGCTGGAGCTGGCGACGAGCCCCACCACAACGATCACGGCCCACGTGACGTCGCCGGACAAGAGCGCGACGGCGACCTACACGGTGACGGTGACGCGGGGCCCGGGAGTGGTGCCGCTGAAGGCGATTTTCTCGGAAATGCCCGAGACCCACGACGGCGAGACGTCGTTCACGTTGGCGTTGCAGTTCAGCGAGGAGGTTGATCTCAGCTACAGCGCGTTCACTGAAGGACTGGTTGCGGTGTCTGGCGGTACGGTCGGCCAGGCGAGCCGGCTGGAGCCGCCGAGCAACATTGGCTGGCGGTTCCCTGTGACGCCGGACGGCGATGGCGACGTGGTGATCACGCTGCCGGCGAACCGACCCTGCGACGTGCAGCCCACGGTCTGCACGTACGACGGGCGCCGGCTGTCGGCATCGGCCAGCATCACGGTCGTGGGGCCGGCTACCGTGCTGCGGCCCGAGATTGTCGGTGCGTCGTCGTTCACGGTAGCGGAGGGGACGACAGCGGTGGCCACGCTGACGGCGACGGACGCGGACACCCAGACGGCAGACCTGTCCTGGTCGATCCCTTCGGACGCGGCGGGCGGCGCGGACCGGGACCACTTCACGCTCAGTTCCATCGGTGTGCTGGCCTTTGCCGCGACGAAGGACTTCGAGGTGCCGGACGACGCCGACCAGGACGGAATCTACCAGGTCACGGTGCAGGTGAGCGACGGCGAGCGGACGGACACGGCCGACCTTACGGTGACGCTGACGAACGTCAACGAGGCACCGACAGCGAATGCGGGCGCGGACCAGGAGGACATCGCGGAAGGAGCGACGGTGACCCTGGGCGGCAGCGGCGCCGACCCGGACGCAGACGACGAGCTCACGTATGCATGGACGCAGACCGGGGGCCCGCAAGTGGCCCTTTCCGATGTCGCCGCGACGGCGCCGACTCTCACGGCACCGACCGGGCTGGCAGCAGACGCGACTCTGACGTTCAGCCTGCAAGTGACGGACCGGGCCGGCCTCTCCCACGAGGACGCCGTCTCGGTGACCGTGAAGGCTCGGCCGCAGCCCGTGGCGACGATCGCGGCGGGTACGAGCCCTGTGACGGAAGGCGCGGATGTGACGTTCACGGTGAGCCTGGATGCCCCGGCCGCAACGGCACTGGCGGTGCCCGTGAGCGTGTCGGAGACGGGTGCCGCCCTGTCCGGTTCGTCGCCCGCGACGGTGGACTTCGCGGCGGGAGAGTCCAGCAAGACGCTGTCGCTGGCCACGGCCGATGCCCTGGTGGTGGAGGCGGACAGCGCGGTCACGGCGACGGTGACGGCCGGCACGGGCTACTCGGTCGGCACCGCGTCGTCGGCGACAGTGACGGTTGTGAACGACGACGCGGCAACGTTCACGGTGTCGGCGGATGCGGAGGCGATCAGCGAGGGCGAAAGCGCGACGCTGACGGTGGCGATCTCAAACGGGGTGAGCTTCGCAGAAGCGCAGACGATATCGCTGACGACCTCCGGCACGGCATCCGCGGCCGACTACACGGGCGTCCCGGAGACGCTCGGGCTGGCGGCGGGGCAGGCCTCCGTGACGGCCACGCTCGCTGCCGCGTCGGATCAGGAGGAAGAGGAAGCCGAGACCGTCACGGTCACAGCCTCCCACGGTGGCTCCGCGATCGGCTCGGCGACGGTGACGATCAACTCCGTCTCGCACGACGCGACGCTGGGCACCCTGAGCCTTTCCGGCATCGACATCGGGACGTTCTCCGGCGCGGTGACGTCCTACGAGGTGAGCGTCGCGAACTTGGTCACGGCCGCGACGGTGACGGCGACGGCGACCCACTCGGCCGCGGCCGTGGCGATCGAGCCGGGCCCCGAGGTGAGCCTGGCCGTCGGAGCGAACCGGATCGTGATCGCCGTCACGGCGGAGGACGGGACGACGACGGAAGCCTACACGGTGACGGTGACACGGGCGACCTTGCCGGTAGTGACGATTGCGGCGGGCACGACTCCAGTGACGGAGGGTACCGCGGCCTCGTTCACGGTGACCCTGGACCTAGCGGCGCCGGAGACGCTGACCGTTGCGGTGGGCGTGACGGAGAGCGGCTCGGCCCTGTCGGGCACGCCCCCGGCTTCGGTGGCATTCGCGAAGGGCGAGACCCGCGCGACGCTGAGCGTGCCCACCGCCGCGGACAGCGTTGTGGAGGCGGACAGCACGGTCACAGCGAGAGTGACTTCCGGAACGGGCTACGCCGTCGGCACGGGGGCCGCGGCTTCGGTCACCGTGGAGGACGACGACACGGCGACGTTCACGGTGTCGGCGGATGCGGAGGCGATCAGCGAGGGGGAGAGCGCGACACTGACGGTGGCGATCTCTAACGGGGTGACCTTCGCGGAGGCGCAGACCCTCTCGCTGGCCACATCCGGCACGGCGGGCGGGTCCGACTACACGGTCGTGCCACCGACGCTGACCCTGGCGGCGGGGACGGATTCGGTGACGGCCACGCTGGCGGCAGCGGTGGATCAGGAGGAGGAGCAAGCCGAGACCGTGACGGTCACGGCCTCGCGCGGCGGCTCTGCGATCGGCTCGGCGACGGTGACGATCAACTCGATCTCGCACGACGCGACGCTGGGCTCCCTGAGCCTCGCGGGCATCGACATCGGGACGTTCTCCGACGCGGTGACGTCCTACCAGGCGAGCGTCGACAATTCGGTCGAGACGACGACAGTGACGGTGACGGCGAGCCACTCCGGGGCGACGCTGTCGATCGAGCCGGGATCCGAGGTGAACCTGGCCGTCGGAGCGAACGAAATCAGGATTACGGTCAGGGCCGAGGACGGCAAGACGACGAAGACCTACACGGTGACGGTGACGCGGTCGGCCCTGCCGGTGGTGTCGATCGTGGCGGTCGCGGAGCGCGTGTCCGAGGCAGAAATGGCGAGGTTCACGGTGACGCGGACGGGGCCGACGGCGGACCCACTGGACGTGCAGGTGCTCTTCACGTCGACCACGTCTGAGAGGGTCCGAACCCTGACGGTCCGGCTCCCGCCCGGCCAGAGTAGCGTGACCAAGCGGGTCCAGGCCGGCGACAACACGAGAGTGCAGGACGACGTCACGGTGACTTGGACGCTGGGGGCGGGCGAGGGCTACACGGTATCGGCGGAGAACGCATCGGCGGCGGTGGTGCTGGAGGAGAACGACTTTCCCGCGTTCGCGGTGTCGGTCGAGCCGGCGGAGATCGCGGAGGGCGAGTCGGCGACGGTCACGGTGGCGATCACCAACGGGGTGACGTTCCAGCAGCCCGAGACGATCACCCTGGCGGTGTCGGGCACGGCGTCCGCGTCGGACTACAGTGGCGTGCCGGAGACGCTGACGCTGAACGCGTACACCACGCGGCCGAGGTTCTCGGCGACGGCGACGCTGAGGGCTGCGCCCGACCAGGAGGAGGAAGCAGCCGAGACCGTGATGATCACGGCCTCGCACGGCGGTGCCCCGATCGGCTCGGCAACGATGACGATCAACTCGATCTCGCACGATGCGACGCTGGGCTCCCTGAGCCTCGCGGGCATCGACATCGGGACGTTCTCCGGCGCGGTGACGTCGTACCAGGCGAGCGTCGGCAATTCCGTCGAGACGACGACAGTGACGGCGACGGCGACCCACTCCGCCGCGGAGGTGTCCGTCGAACCGGGATCCGAGGTGAGCCTGGCCGTCGGCGCGAACGAGATCGCGGTGAGCGTCACGGCCGAGGACGGGACGACGACGAAGACCTACACGGTGACGGTGACGCGGGCGGCCCTGCCGGTGGTGTCGATCGCGGCGGTCGAGGAGCGCGTGTCCGAGGCAGAAATGGCGCGGTTCACGGTGTCGCGGACGGGGCCGGCGGCGGACCCACTGGACGTGCAGGTGCTCTTCGCGTCGACCACGTCCGAGAGGGTCCAAACCCTGACGGTCGGGCTCTCGCCCGGCCAGAGCAGCGTGACCAAGCGGGTCCAGGTCGGCGACAACACGATAGTGCAGGACGACGTCACGGTGACCTGGACGCTGGGTGCGGGCGAGGGCTACACGGTGGCGGCGGAGAACTCATCGGCGGCGGTGGTGGTGGAGGAGAACGACGTCCCCGACTTCGCGGTGTCGGTCGAGCCGGCGGAGATCGCGGAGGGCGAGTCGGCGACGGTCACGGTGGCGATCACCAACGGGGTGACGTTCCGGCAGCCCGAGACGATCACCCTGGCGGTGTCGGGCACGGCGTCCGCGTCGGACTACAGTGGCGTGCCGGAGACGCTGAGGCTGAACGCGTTCAGCACGCGGCCGAGGTTCTCGGCGACGGCGAGGCTGAGGGCTGCGCCGGACCAGGAGGAGGAAGCAGCCGAGACCGTGACGATCACGGCTTCGCACGGCGGTGCCCCGATCGGCTCGGCAACGGTGACGATCAGCGACGGCGAGCAGCCTGCGCTGACGGCGCAGTTCGTGGGGATGCCGGCGACGCATGACGGGGAGACGGCGTTCAAGTTCGAGCTGCGCTTCAGCGAGGAGATCGAGATCAGCTATGTGACCCTGCGCGACACGGCGTTCCAGATAACGGGCGGTGCGGTCAGGGGGGCACGGCGCTTGGCGCGGTCGTCGAACGCGCGCTGGGAGATCACGGTGCAGCCGGCTTCCGAGGCGGACGTCGAGCTGACGCTGCCGGTGACCACGAACTGCGCAGCGGCAGGGGCGATCTGCACGGCGGGCGGGGCAGGGCTGTCGCAGGAAGTCAACGCGACCGTCGGGGGGCCCGGGTCGGAAGACCGGGACGAGGGCTTCCCCCTGGCACCGCAGAACAGCAGCCCGAGCGGCATCTGGTCGGACGGGGAGACGGCCTGGGTAGCGGACCTGGACGATGCCCGGCTGTACGCCTACCGCCGGTCGGACGGGGAGCGGCAGCCGGGGAAGGACATCGCGACGGACCCCGCGCCGATGGGGCTGTGGTCGGACGGCGAGGCGCTGTGGGTGGCGGGACTCGGCGGGGGCCTGCGGGCGCACCGGCTAGCCGACGGATCGCGGCTGGCAGCGCGTGACCTGGCGCTGGAAGCGAACACGGCACCGGCGGGAGTGTGGGCGGACGGCGAGACGGCTTGGGTGGCGGACTGGCTGGGCGACACGGTCCATGCGTATCGACTGTCCGACGGTCGCCGGGAGGCGGGCCGCGACGTCAAGCTCGCAGGCGGGAACCTGATGCCGGTGGGACTGTGGGCGAACGGGGAAACCCTCTGGGTGGCGGACTGGCGCGAGCGGGTCTACGCCTACCGCCTGGCCGATGGCAGGCGCGATCCTCAGCAGGACATCGAGGCGGGCGAGACGGACACGGACCCGACGGGGCTGTGGTCGGGAGGGGGGACGCTCCTTGCAACCGGCTGGGCAAGCGGCGAGGTGCGCGCCTACCGGCTGCCGGAGGTGGTCGCCGACAAGCCGGGCAAGCAGCCGGGTGCCGGCCTGACGGCCCGGGCGGTCAGCCTGCCGGCGATCGCGGACCCTGCCCTGCAGGCCGCGATCGAAGCGGCGCTGGGCAAGGCTCCCGGCGAAGCGGTGAGCCCGCACGAACTTGCCGGGCTGGAAGCGCTGACGGCGCGTAACGCCGGGATCCGGGACCTGTCCGGGCTGGAGCAGGCGGTCCGCCTGAAGGACCTCGACCTCGGCTTCAACCCGCTGGCGGACTTGCGGCCTCTGGCAGGCCTGCCCGCGCTGGAGTCGCTGAGCCTGGACGGTGCGGCGGCGGACCTGCAGGCGCTGGCCCCGCTGGCGCGCCTGCGACGGCTTTCGCTGCGACACAACGGCCTCGACGAGTTGGGGCCGCTGGCGGGGCTGACGTCGCTGGTCGAACTGGACCTGGGAGACAACCGCATCGCGGACCTGCGGCCGCTGGCGGGGCTGGCCAATCTGGCCGTGCTGCGGGCGGACCGCAACCAGATCGCGGACCTGTGGCCGCTGGCATCGCTGGCCGGTCTCGAGGCGCTGGAGCTGGGAGCGAACCGCGTGCGGGACCTGCAGCCGTTGGCCGGGCTGGCCCGGCTGCAGTCCCTGCGGTTGGGTGGCAACGGCCTGGCGGAGCTTCACCCGCTGGCCGGGCTGGAAGGCCTGCGGGACCTCGTCCTGGCGGGCAACGCCGTCGCGGACCTGCGAGCACTGTCGCACCTGGACGGGCTGCGACGCCTGGACCTGCGCGGCAACCCGGTGGGGGACTTGAGGCCGCTGAGAGCGCTCAAGTCCCTGGCCTGGGTGCATGTCGGCGGGAGCCGGATCGAGGATCTCGGGCCGCTGAATGGCCTGCCGGGGCTGACAGTGGCCGGGCGGGACGACCGGCAGCCGCCGAGCGTCCAGGGCGGGCAAAACGGGCGAGCGCGTCAGCAGTGACCGTCGCGTGTCTTGTCAACATCGGTGCCTTCGGCAAGGGGCACCACTTTCCGCGGCAGAGCGGTTCCGGTATCACACCGAAGGAGGTGCTCACATGCCCAAGACAGCGATAGTATTGTTATTTCTCTCTGCACTACCCTTGGTCGGAACGGAAACACAAGACTACGAGGGGTGGAACCGACAACGGATCCTGACCGCGCTGAGCGGTTTGCAGGTGTCTTCCGAATCGGAGTGCGACGTCGAAGGTGTCCCGGCTTCAGCGTGGTCCGGGATGCAGGACCAGATCGCGAATCTTCACGATGGTCGGCTCTCTCCGTACGACGGGATCGTGTTCCCGAACTACCACTACATCCAGATCGAACACATCGTCGCGCGCAAGGAAGCGGACGAATCCGGTCTGTGTTCCCGAACGGTCGAGAAGCGGACCGAGTTTGCTGACCTGCTCAACCGAATCGCTGAATGCGTCCAAGGGGGACAACGACGCGCACGACCTGGAAACTGCCGAAACGTCACTATTCCGGGACAACCTGACGGACCACGGGTTGTGCTGGTGGGCTGCGCAAACCGTCCGCGTCAAGTCCAAGTACCAGTTGAGCGCGGATCTGGACGAGAAATCGTCGCTGCAATCGATCCTTGAGTCCAAGTACCAGTTGAGCGCGGATCTGGACGAGAAATCGTCGCTGCAATCGATCCTTGATTCCTGCACCGACCCGCAGGTCTACCGGCCGAGGCTCGCCGAAGGATCCGACTGGGTGTTCAGGTCGGAGTTTCTAGGAACGCTGAGTGGAGAACGCGAGATCGCCCCGTGCCAGGAAACGATCACGGACGTCTCACGTCTCAGCACCGCGGCAATGGTCGTGTCCCCGCAGCTTTCCAGCGTGGCCTGTGTGTCTGTTATCTCGTCGGACGACGAAGGCGGAGATGGTGAGTCCGAAACGACGACGGTCGAAACGCCACTGACGGAACCGGTCGTCATCGATCCGAGGGCTGCACAGAAGGCCGCGCAGACCGCGTGCATCCAGACCTTGGAATCGAGGGATCTCAACAAGACCTGCGGGAACATCAGGACCAGTTGTCCCGACGTCGATCCGATCAGGAGGGGCGAACCCCTGTACGGGTCCCTTCGAGACTCAGACAACGACGGTGTGGTTTGTGAGAGCCTGTGACAAGAACCGATTTGCGGATCGTAGTTCAACCCGCGGGAGATCCGTTCCTCGACTTCGGCCCTTGGATTCCGCCGGACGTTTAAGATTCGGAACTCCCAGCAGCGACAACCTTGAGCGCGTCCAGTTTAACTATGACGTTTTTGAGCGCACCGTTCAGGTACCAAACACACTTGGCGTTTCTCCTAGTGGTATCAACCCACTCTACGGTCATGTCGGGACTTCTGTCCCGAAACGCAGAAAAGGACACTTGTGCCCACGGCCGAACACCACGATTCCACAACTTCAGTTGAGGGGTATCCGGCGTTTCTGTGTGCCAACGCAGGCGGTGGCCTCGAGACGATCACGGACCAAGACATTGGCGCAGGAGTTCTCGAACCGAACTTCAGGTCTCAGTTGGTCGCGGTTCGCAGTGTCCACGTGCGCGAACGCCCGACAGGCCGCTCGGGCCGCCGTCGGCTTGGTCGTCACGTCTCGTGATCGCCGTCGACCGGGCGGTCTTCCTCGTGTGATCCGAGCACCAGGGCACGGTTCAGGGAATAACTCACGGGAACCGATATGCCGTCGCCACCTGGGTCGGCGATCCTGTTCCCGAAGTTCTGCGCGCGCTGAATGGAGGCTTCCTCCCTGTCGTAGTACGCCCTCTCCCCGGCCTCTCGGTCCCGGCGTTCATCCTCCGTCTCACCCTCGACGCGGAAGAACATTGGGCTGGACAGTCGATCCGCAGGCGTTCTCCGACCCATTGCAGGAGAAGGGCGCGCGGGTCTGCGCCCGCCGACTTTCCCTGCCGCTCCCGCGCCATGATCGACTCTGCTTTCACCCAGGTTCTGGCGCTCTCCGGATTTCGGTCGTGGGCAGCCAGCACCGCGTCCTTGAGGGAACCGTGCCGGTATCGGATCTTCGCGGTAGGGATGCGCGTTGCCGCGCACCCCCCGCACAGTTCCGTGCGTGCCCGTTAGGGCACACGGCTCCTACCTCGGGTGTTTAACGGCGAATCTCTGAGCCGGCCATGGGTGTCTGATCCTCGTCTCGGGCCATAGTTTGTCGCACAGTGCCTCCAAGGCGTCCCAGCTGTGGCGGTCTCGTTGCGATCTCCTGCGGAGGGTTCGCAGCCAGTGCCGCTTCATCGCTAGCGTGAACTGGTCCAGTGACCGGTAGCTGGTCGGGACGGCGTAGTAATTCAGCCATCCGTTCAGCACCTGCCCCAGCCATTTCCCCGTGGCCACCTTGTCGGCGTGCATGCGCTTGCGCAGCTTTCCCCCGACCGCTTGCAGTGTGCGTCGCACGCGCTTCGCGATTGGCTTGCGCCCCAGTCCGAAACCGCCTTTCCGGGTTCGCCTGCAATAGTGCGTGAATCCCAGGAAGTCGAATGTCTCGGGTCGCCCCTGCCCTCGTTTCTTCCGGTTCGCTGCCGCGTACCTTCCGAACTCCAGTAGCCGGGTCTTGTCCGGGTGCAGCTCCAATCCGAATTGCGCGAACCGTGCCCGCAACGCGGCGAGGAAGCGCTCCGCATCGTCGCGGTACTGAAACCCCAGCACGAAATCATCGGCGTACCGCACGATGATCATCTCGCCCCGGGTTTCCGTTGGCCGCCACGTCCTGACCACCCACTGGTCGAGCACGTAGTGCAGGTACACGTTCGCCAGCAGCGGTGAGACCACCGACCCTTGCGGAGTGCCCCTGCCCGTGTCGCTCCATTGGCAGTCTTCCATGACCCCAGCGTTCAGCCACTTCGTTAGCAGCCGCAGCAAGCGCCTGTCTCCGATCCGCACTGCCAGGAAGCTCAACAGCTGTTCCCGGTCGATGCGGTCGAAGTATTTGCTCACGTCGGCATCCAGTATCCAGTTGACCTTGCGCTTGTCGATGGCGTAAGCCAGCGCGTCGAGCGCGTCATGCGCCCCCCGTCCCGGCCTGAACCCATAACTGCATCCAAGGAATACCGCCTCGTAGATCGGCGTCAGGATCGTGTCCACAACGGCCTTCTGGACGATCTTGTCTTCCAGCGTGGCCACTCCTAGCGGTCGCGTGCCCCCGTCCGGCTTCGGAATGTTCACCCGCCGTGACGGAGTTGCCCGGTACGCTCCCGTGTGTACGCGTCGGTGCAGGTCCAGCAGTCGCTCTTCCAGCCCCTCCCCGTACTTTTCCCATGTCATCCCGTCCATTCCGGGGGCCGCTTCCCGCTGCAATCCGCGGTCGGCGTCCGCCAAGCTCTCCGGCGTGACGTGGTGCAGCAGCGCAGTGAGTTTCTCCTGTGGTTTCCTCTCGATGATTTGCCGTATCCGCTCGGCGCCCTGTGACACGCTCCCCCGCCTCTGCGTACGGCCCGTGCTAGCGCCTCCCGGATTCCCCTCGGTCCCGGCCCTTCGCTCCAGCGACTCCGCCAGGGCTCGCGCCCCTTTGTTCGCCGCCTTCTTCGCTACTATGCCCGGGTCAGACTTCTTCACGTCGTGCATCCTCGGCTTCGGCTATCTGCCTTCCCTCAGCGGTCCCGGCGGCGACCCGCCGGGACGTCGTGAAGATCTCCCAGTTCCCGGTGCTGGACGTACGTGCGTGCCTTGAGGTCTTGGACACCGCGGAGCCCGTCCGTCCCTCGCCAATGCGGGTCGGCCGGTGTTGCCTTCGGCTGCGGGAACGGCCTCGGCACTCCAGATGATGACGTTTTCGGTGCTCATAACTCTGCCCACACGTGCCGCTATCAACGCTTCACCGACCGCCTCACGGCTGCCTGCGCATGACTCGCGGGCCAGTATGAATTGGCTCTTTCCTTTACTGCAAGGGACTTTCACCCTCTGTCCATGCACCAGTTAGACTGGCTGTTCCCCCACCGCGACTCCTCGGACAAGAGGCCGACGAGGAACCCCTGTACGTGGTGAAACGACCCTGTCGTTTCTATGTCCGCCTGAAACCCCGGATGATGCCATGAGTCTCGAAAAGCTGATGTGGCCCCTTCGAAATGCGTAGGCGTCGTACGTCCTCGGCAACAACCTTGCCGTAGTTGCTTTGTGTGGCATGGTGGTGGAAATGGCAGCAGTGCTCTTGTGGCGGTTGGCTGAGAACAAGCTGCACAGCAGGCAAATCGAATCCTCGGGACGACGTAGGATTCTTGGATATGCGGGGCTGTCGATTTCAGCTATCTGGGGCGGGTGAAGCGGTTGCGACGGAGCTCCAGCGGAATTCGGAAGGTGACTGAGGGAAGGCCCAAGCGGGTCGGTGGGTGCTCCGCCGGGCGGGCGCGCGCCCGCGCGAGCTGTGGCGCGACAGCGGGGCTGCCGGGGGCGGGCGGGTTCTCAGCAGCTCACCATATGCAGGATTCACTACTTGCATCTAGTCATGATCGAGTCGGCCCTGTACCTGTACAACACGCTATTGGGCTAAGAGACGATCAAGCGACCTCACGGAGAGATCCACGACATAGAACTTGCGGTCGCGCCCTCGCTGGAGCAGGCGGATCCCTCTCGCCCTAATTGGGTGGAATTTGAGGGGGAATGATGATCTCGTTCTCGGGGCGCTCGCAAATGGTGTGTCACACGATCACGGCCGTGAGCTAACAGCCTCTCGGGCCTAGGAGCGGTACTCTTCGGATCGCCAGTAATCATCGCATTCAAACAAGCCTGCAACGCGGACTTAGAAGCCATCCAGACTACGTGAAAACTCACGGGCGGCTCTTGCGACCTTCGGGGCCAGCGATTGGGACGCCTCGTGACTTCGCGGTCCCTCCACCTTGCCGAGCCGCCAGACCCTCCGTGCGAGGTCGGAAGAACCGCCCTCGCAGCGCGCCTCGGCCTTCAACTCGCGCATGAGCGACGCTGCGCTCGCGAAGCACCTGATGGTCTCCGGTCCCCACTCATAGGCCGGTTTTGGAGGGGGGCCGCTCCAGGCGACGAAGACCAGGCATCCGGTCACCCGCATTCCCGGCGCCCAATCCCGGACGGCCTCGACGTTGCGTGCGATTCGCCGCAAGGTCTCCTGGAATTTCGAGATGGGAACGCGCCCATGCTTCGTTTCGATGACCCATAGCCCGCGCGGCGTCGCGACGAGATGGTCGATGTCCCCCACGCTGGCGAACCCCTCCACATGGTGCGCCACTGCGCACCGTTCCCGGGTCAGTGCGTACTCGATCGCCTGTCCGACCGTCTCCTCGGCGTGCGCGCCCTTCCTCATGTCCGGCAATCGCCAGCCTTTCGCGAGCAGATACAAAGCCGCACCCAGCAATCCCGCACCCGGCAACAACACGAACGAGACGGTCAGTCCCGCCCCCAGCCATTGACCAAGCCCCATGCCGAGCACCGCCGCGAGCGCGCCGCAAAGCCATCCGGTCGCGAGAGTCGCGAGGAACGCCGCATTCACGATTCGGCCAAAGAGCCTTTGGCGCAGCCACTCGCCGGGATTTCGTTTCATTCCGCCTCCCTCAATGCGCCCCGGGGGCTCGGCGTTCGCTCAATTGTAATCTCGACCTGGACGCGGGTCGCGACCGCGTCCAGGCAGGGCCCGCGAAACCGGCGATCCCTGACCACGGAACCGTCCATCTGAGAAGCGGTCCTAGGTGTTCCGCATGAGATCAGTGTGGTACTCCGCGATCTGGTCATGCCTTGCGTCATTCCGCTCCTGGCGCCGCAATGCAACGCCCTGCCAATTATTAAAGACGACTGGGAAACGAAAACCGGACAGCAGGCAGCGAGAAACTAGGCCGATGCGTTCCAGCGAACCCCGAGGGGCGCCGCGGCGGAGGCTCCGGCGGGGCCTCGTCCGCAGCCAGCAGGCGTAGGCGCGCGGCCGCCAGCCCGGCCATCGACCCGAGCGCTTCGAGGCACGGAACGTCGACCGAACGCACGATGCGGCCGTCGAACCGGCGGCCCTCGGCGAGCGCGCCAATGCCGTCCATGCCCGGGCGTCCGCCCGCCGTTCCCGAGCCCAGAAGCGGCGGGCGGAAGATCTCGGCCACCTCGGGCTGGTCGAACAGGCCCAGGACGGAACTCACGCCCTCTAAGGCGCTCTTCTGCAGCTTTACGTCGAGCTGCGTCCACTGCTCGCGGAACCACTTGCGGATGGCTTCCTAGCGCTTCTGGCGGCGGCGCTCCCCGGCGGCACGCTCGAGGATCGGCTTCTGCGCGGACCGGGGCCGCCGTCGGAGGTTGTTTCCGCCAGGGCCGCGCTGGCCGGCGCGACAACCGCGGGCGGCACCCTGCGCTACATGTCGCTCGACTCGCCTCGCGGGGTCCGCTGGAACGCATCGGCCTAGTTTCTCGCTGCCTGCTGTCCGGTTTTCGTTTCCCAGTCGTCATCTACAAGTGAACGCTGCACGCTTCGAGAAAGTGCAGTTCCAAGATGGCGCTATCGAACTACTGGAGCGAGGAACTCGCTATACCGCGGATTCTCCGGGTGTCGGGTCGATCGGCTCCGAGGCGCTCAGCGGCACGGAGATTGAAACGCTGGGGCGGCAGATGAGCGAAGCGCAGCAGGCATTCAACCAAGTGCTCGACGCGGAGGATGGATGCGACCAGCCGCAGATGCGGCGAGTGTTCGACGATGACCGGTTCCCGACCCGCCCGGGCATTCCGCAGGTTACCCGGCGGTACGCTCGAGGATCGGCTCCTGCGCGGACCGGGGCCGCCGTCGGAGGGCGTTTCCGCCATGACGGCTCTGGCCGGCGCGGAAACGGCGGGCGGCACCCTGCGCTAGGTGTCGCTCGACGCGCTTTGCGGGGTCCGCTGGAACGTATCGGCGTCGTTTCTAACTGCCTGCTTGTCCGGTTTTCATTTCCCAGTCGTCATCTACAAGTGAACGCTGCACGCTTCGAGAAAGTGCAGTTCCAAGATGGCGCTATCGAACTACTGGAGCGAGGAACTCGCTATACCGCGGATTCTCCAGGTGTCGGGTCGATCGGCTCCGAGGCGCTCAGCGGAACGGAGATTGAAAGGCTGGGGCGGCAGATGAGCGAAGCGCAGCAGGCATTCAACCAAGTGCTCGATGCGAAGGATGGATACGACCAGCCGCAGATGCAGCGAGTGTTCGACGATGACCGGTTCCCGACCCGCCCGGGCATTCCGCAGGTTACCCTGCGCCTCGCTCGGGAAGCGGGCGGGCGGCTCGTACCCTGGGCTGGCGAGGGCCCGCTTGGCTGGCAGTCGTCCGAGGTGCGGGTCTCGGCGCCGCGCTTCCGGAGCCTTCCGGGCGTGGACCAGGCCCGGCCCGAGATCGCGGAGGAGCGAAACAGCTGGCCCGACTGGATGCAGGCTTCGGGGCTGGCAGCGCCAGTCGGGGAAGACGGATTGATCTGCGAGGGAGTGCACTACGGCAGCGCCCTCGGAATCGTGTTCGAGGGGCGGCCGGGAAAACTCGATAACGTCCTGCCTCGCCTGCCAGTTAGTTGCATCGATTCCCGGCCCCACAGGGGGTCTAGGTGGTCGGAGCGGGCGAGAGCGCCCGGGGCGCGAGTAAGAGTTGCCCAGCATCACCAGAGCATCACGGCTTTGCTGAACCTGATATCCGACCCATGGATCCCCGTTGTTCGCCGAGGCGGGCGCGACACCGTGCGTCCGGATCAGATCGCCGAATCGGGTGTCCTGCGCCCGGACTGGCCGCGACCGGACCTGAACCTCGCCTGCCTCGAATTGCTGGTCGGGCTGACCTATCTGGCCCATCCTCCGCAGGGCGGCGGCGAACGCGGCAGCCCGCCATACGCCGCCACGCTCCGTTTGGCGATGAAGCCGCTGGCGCTGCTGGGCGACCGCTCGCGGTTCCTGCAGGACCTGAAGCCGCTGGATGCCGAGACCACGAAGAAGGGTGACGTATGAATTGCTTGCCGCTGAGAATTTGGAAATCCGGTGCCTCCCGGGTCTGCGGGGGGAATGCAGACACGCCGTCGGCAGACCCCGTAATGGTCTTCAAGCGACATCCGGTTCACTCCCGGTTGGGGTTGCGAAGCGCATGTCTGGCGCTGGTCCTTCTAGCGGTGGCCGGGGCTGACCTGCGAGCGCAGGGAAGCGAAGCCGGGACACGGGCGCCGGCAGTGATCGACGTCGGGATCTTCTACACGGCCGCGGCCCGAACCCACTTCGGCGGGACCGCCCAGGCGGAGGCCCAAGCCGATTACCTTATCAACGCCACCAACCAGGCGTTTGCGAATAGCGGCGTGGAAATCGAACTCTTCCTAGCCGGTGTCGAGGAGGTCAGTCTCCAAGACGAGGGGAACAGTCAAAACGTCCTCAGGCACTTGCGGGAACCCCGAGACGGTCAGATTGACGGCATCCACGGCGTACGCGACAGGCTGGGCGCGGACATCATCGTTCTTCTTGCCGCAGTAGGAGACGTCTGTGGCAGAGCGAACCTGGCAAGGGGAAACCCTCCGGCGGACAGGGCCTTCGCCGTCGTGGCGCCACGTTGTGGCAGTAAACCCTTCGCTCACGAGCTCGGACACCTCCTGGGAGTCACCCATGACCGGTATTCGTGGGGGTACTGGACTTGCCCGGCCTGCTTTGGCTATGTCAACCAGCGGGCGTTCGTCGAATCGGCACCGGCGACGAGTCGGTGGCGCACGATTATGGCCTCCAACAGTGAGTGCAGGGCCAAGGGTAGGTTCACCTGTAGTCAACTGATGCGATTCTCCAATCCGAATCAGACGTTCCTGGGCGATCCCATGGGCGTCGCTGTCGGCGACCAGACGGCGGGGCAGGGCCCGGCCGATGCAGTACGCCATATGAACGGGACGCGGTGGGTCGTGGCGAGGCACCGAGCTCGCCCGCCAACCACACCATCGATTTCGGCGTCGAGCAGTGCGGTGACGGAAGGCATGGCGGCAAGCTTCACGGTGAGCCTGAATGCCCGGACCCCGAAGGCGCTGGCGGTGGCCGTGAGCGTGTCGGAGACGGGTGCTGTGCTGTTCGGTTCGTCGCCCGCGACGGTGGACTTCGCGGTGGGAGAGTCCAGCAAGACGCTGTCGCTGGCCACGGCCGATGACCTGGTGGTGGAGGCGGACAGCGCGGTCACGCTGAGAGTGACTTCCGGAACGGGCTACACCGTCGGCACCGGGTCGTCGGCGACCGTGACGGTTGTGAACGACGACGCGGCAACGTTCACCGTGTCGGCGGATGCGGAGGCGCTCAGCGAGGGCGAAAGCGCGACGCTGACGGTGGCGATCGACAATGGCGTTACGTTCGCGGAGGACCAGGCCATATTGCTGGCCGCTTCCGGGACGGCGGCCGCGGCGGACTACACGGGCGTGCCGGAGACGCTGACGCTGGCGGCGGGGGCGTCCTCGGTGACGGCCGCGCTGGCGGCCGCGGAGGACCAGGAGGAGGAAGAGGCCGAGACGGTGACGGTGACGGCTGCCCTCGGCGGGGCCCCGATCGGCTCGGCGACGGTGACGATCAACTCGATCTCGCACGACGCGACGCTGGCCGCGCTGCGCCTGAATGGCATCGACATCGGGACGTTCTCCGACGCGGAGACGTCGTACCAGGCGAGCGTCGCGAAACCGGTCACGGCCACGACGGTGACGGCAACGGCGACTCACTCGGCCGCGAGAGTGTTGATCGATCCGGGTCCCCAGGTGACCCTCGCGGAAGGCGCGAACGAGATCGTGATCGCGGTCACGGCGGAGGACGGCGAGACGACGAGGACCTACAGGGTGACGGTGACGCGGGCGGCCCTGCCGGAGGCGACGATCGCGGCGGGCGCCAGTCCTGTAGCAGAAGGCACGGCGGCAAGCTTCACGGTGAGCCTGGATGCCCCGGCCGACACGGCGCTGGCGGTGCCCGTGAGCGTGTCGGAGACGGGTGCCGCCCTGTCCGGTTCGTCGCCCGCGACGGTGGACTTCGCGGTGGGAGAGTCCAGCAAGACGCTGTCGCTGGCCACGGCCGATGACCTGGTGGTGGAGGCGGACAGCGCGGTCACGGCGACGGTGACGGCCGGCACGGGCTACTCGGTCGGCACCGCGTCGTCGGCGACAGTGACGGTTGTGAACGACGACGCGGCAACGTTCACGGTGTCGGCGGATGCGGAGGCGCTCGGCGAGGGCGAAAGCGCGACGCTGACGGTGGCGATCTCAAACGGGGTGACCTTCGCGGAGGCGCAGACCATCTCGCTGGCCACATCCGGCACGGCGAGTGGGTCGGACTACACGGGCGTGCCGGAGACGCTGACGCTGGCGGCGGGGGCGTCCTCGGTGACGGCCACGCTCGCAGCAGCGGTGGATCAGGAGGACGAGGAAGCCGAGACCGTCACGGTGACGGCTGCCCACGGCGGGTCCCCGATCGGCTCGGCGACGGTGACGATCAACTCGATCTCGCACGACGCGACGCTGGGCACTCTGAGCCTTTCCGGCATCGACATCGGGACGTTCTCCGGCGCGGTGGCGTCCTACCAGGCGAGCGTCGGCCATTCGGTCGCGACGGTGACGGTGACGGCGACGGCGAGCCACTCCGGGGCGACGCTGTCGATCGAGCCGGGATCCGAGGTGAACCTGGCCGTCGGAGCGAACGAAATCAGGGTCACGGTCAGGGCCGAGGACGGCACGACGACGAAGACCTATACGGTGACGGTGACGCGGGCGGGCCTGCCGGAGGCGTCGATCGCGGCAGCCTCCAGTCCGGTGACGGAGGGCACGGCGGCCTCGTTCACGGTAACCCTGGACCTAGCGGCGCCGGAGGCGCTGACCGTTGCGGTGGGCGTGACGGAGAGCGGCTCGGCCCTGTCGGGCACGCCCCCGGCTTCGGTGGCATTCGCGAAGGGCGAGACCCGCGCGACGCTGAGCGTGCCCACCGCCGCGGACAGCGTTGTGGAGGCGGACAGCACGGTCACGGCGAGAGTGACGTCCGGAACGGGCTACGCCGTCGGCACGGGGGCCGCGGCTTCGGTCACCGTGGCGGACGACGACACGGCGACGTTCACGGTGTCGGCGGATGCGGAGGCGATTAGCGAGGGGGAGAGCGCGACACTGACGGTGGCGATCTCTAACGGGGTGACTTTCGCGGAGGCGCAGACCATCTCGCTGGCCACATCCGGCACCGCGGGTGGGTCCGACTACACGGTCGTGCCACCGACGCTGACCCTGGCGGCGGGGACGGATTCGGTGACGGCCACGCTCGCAGCAGCGGTGGATCAGGAGGAGGAGCAAGCCGAGACCGTGACGGTCACGGCCTCGCGCGGCGGCTCTGCGATCGGCTCGGCGACGGTGACGATCAACTCGATCTCGCACGACGCGACGCTGGGCTCCCTGAGCCTCGCGGGCATCGACATCGGGACGTTCTCCGGCGCGGTGACGTCCTACCAGGCGAGCGTCGACAATTCGGTCGAGACGACGACAGTGACGGCGACGGCGAACAACTCCGCCGCGAAGGTGTCCGTCGAACCGGGATCCGAGGTGAGCCTGGCCGTCGGAGCGAACGAAATCAGGGTTACGGTCAGGGCCGAGGACGGCACGACGACGAAGACCTACACGGTGACGGTGACGCGGTCGGCCCTGCCGGTGGTGTCGATCGTGGCGGTCGAGGAGCGCGTGTCCGAGGCAGAAATGGCGCGGTTCACGGTGACGCGGACGGGGCCGACGGCGGACCCACTGGACGTGCAGGTGCTCTTCACGTCGACCACGTCTGAGAGGGTCCGAACCCTGACGGTCCGGCTCCCGCCCGGCCAGAGCAGCGTGACCAAGCGGGTCCAGGACGGCGACAACACGAGAGTGCAGGACGACGTCACGGTGACTTGGACGCTGGGGGCGGGCGAGGGCTACACGGTATCGGCGGAGAACGCATCGGCGGCGGTGGTGCTGGAGGAGAACGACTTTCCCGCGTTCGCGGTGTCGGTCGAGCCGGCGGAGATCGCGGAGGGCGAGTCGGCGACGGTCACGGTGGCGATCACCAACGGGGTGACGTTCCAGCAGCCCGAGACGATCACCCTGGCGGTGTCGGGCACGGCGTCCGCGTCGGACTACAGTGGCGTGCCGGAGACGCTGACGCTGAACGCGTACACCACGCGGCCGAGGTTCTCGGCGACGGCGACGCTGAGGGCTGCGCCGGACCAGGAGGAGGAAGCAGGCGAGACCGTGACGATCACGGCCTCGCACGGCGGTGCCCCGATCGGCTCGGCAACGGTGACGATCAACTCGATCTCGCACGATGCGACGCTGGGCTCCCTGAGCCTCGCGGGCATCGACATCGGGACGTTCTCCGGCGCGGTGACGTCTTACCAGGCGAGCGTTGGCAATTCCGTCGAGACGACGACAGTGACGGCGACGGCGAACAACTCCGCCGCGAAGGTGTCCGTCGAACCGGGATCCGAGGTGAGCCTGGCCGTCGGCGCGAACGAGATCGCGGTGAGAGTCACGGCCGAGGACGGGACGACGACGAAGACCTACACGGTGACGGTGACGCGGGCGGCCCTGCCGGAGGTGTCGATCGTGGCGGTCGAGGAGCGCGTGTCCGAGGCGGAAATGGCGAGGTTCACGGTGTCGCGGACGGGGCCGGCGGCGGACCCACTGGACGTGCAGGTGCTCTTCGCGTCGACCACGTCCGAGAGGGTCCAAGCCCTGACGGTCCGGCTCTCGCCCGGCCAGAGCAGCGTGACCAAGCGGGTCCAGGTCGGCGACAACACGATAGTGGAGGACGACGTCACGGTGACCTGGACGCTGGGGGCGGGCGAGGGCTACACGGTGTCGGCGGAGAACGCATCGGCGGCGGCGGTGCTGGAGGAGAACGACTTTCCCGCGTTCGCGGTGTCGGCCGAGCCGGCCGAGATCGCGGAGGGCGAGTCGGCGACGGTCACGGTGGCGATCACCAACGGGGTGACGTTCCGCCAGCCCGAGACGATCGACCTGGCGGTGTCGGGCACGGCGTCCGCGGCGGACTACAGTGGCGTGCCGGAGACGCTGAGGCTGTACGCGTTCGGCACGCGGCCGAAGTTCTCGGCGACGGCGAGGCTGAGGGCTGCGCCGGACCAGGAGGAGGAAGCAGCCGAGACGGTGACGATCACGGCTTCGCACGGCGGTGTCCCGATCGGCTCGGCAACGGTGACGATCAATTCCGCCTCGCGCGACGCGACGCCCGAATTCGCGCTGTCGGTGGACCCGGCCGAGGTCCTGGAGGGCGGGTCGGCGACAATCCGGGTGAGCATCACCAACGGGGCGACGTTCGCGGAAGACCAGTCGATCGCGCTCGACTTCGCTGGGAGCACGGCGACAGAGGGTTCGGATTTCACGGTGTCGGCCGGATCCCTGCGGCTGCGAGCGCGCGCGAATTTCGCAACGACGACAGTGAGGGCGGTGGACGACGGAACCGCGGAGGAAGCCGAGACGGTGGCGATCACCGCCTCGCACGGCAGTTCGGAGATCGGCTCGGCAACGGTGACGATCAGCGACGGCGAGCAGTCTGCGCTGACGGCGCAGTTCGCGGGGATGCCGGCGACGCATGACGGCGAGGCGGCGTTCAAGTTCGAGCTGCACTTCAGCGAGGAGATCGGGATCAGCTACGTGACCCTGCGCGACACGGCGTTCCAGGTGACGGGCGGTGCGGTCAGGGGGGCGCGGCGCTTGGCGCGGTCGTCGAACCTGGGCTGGGAGATCACGGTGCAGCCGGCTTCCGAGGCGGACGTCGAGCTGACGCTGCCGGTGACCACGAACTGCGCAGCGGCAGGGGCGATCTGCACGGCCGGCGGGGCAGGGCTGTCGCAGGAAGTCAACGCGACCGTCGGGGGGCCCGGGTCGGAAGACCGGGACGAGGGCTTCCCCCTGGCACCGCAGAACAGCAGCCCGAGCGGCATCTGGTCGGACGGGGAGACGGCCTGGGTAGCGGACCTGGACGATGCCCGGCTGTACGCCTACCGCCGGTCGGACGGGGAGCGGCAGCCGGGGAAGGACATCGCGACGGACCCCGCGCCGATGGGGCTGTGGGCGGATGGCAAGGCGCTGTGGGTGGCGGGACTCGGCGGGGGCCTGCGGGCGCACCGGCTAGCTGACGGATCGCGGCTGGCAGCCCGTGACCTGGCGCTGGAAGCGAACACGGCACCGGCGGGAGTGTGGTCGGACGGCGAGACGGCTTGGGTGGCGGACTGGCTGGGCGACACGGTCCATGCGTATCGACTGTCCGACGGTCGCCGGGAGGCGGGCCGCGACGTCAAGCTCGCAGGCGGGAACCTGATGCCGGTGGGACTGTGGGCGGACGGGGAGACCCTCTGGGTGGCGGACTGGCGCGAGCGGGTCTACGCCTACCGCCTGTCCGATGGCAGCCGGGATCCGGCGCGGGACATCGAGGCGGGCGAGACGGACACGGACCCGACGGGACTGTGGTCGGGAGGGGGGACGCTGCTGTCGACCAGCTGGGAAGCCGACCGGGTGCGTGCCTACCGGCTGCCGGAGGTGGTCGCCGACAAGCCGGGCAAGCAGCCGGGTGCCGGCCTGACGGCCCGGGCGGTCAGCCTGCCGGCGATCGCGGACCCTGCCCTGCAGGCCGCGATCGGGGCGGCGCTGGGCAAGGCTCCCGGCGAAGCGGTGAGCCCGCACGAACTTGCCGGGCTGGAAGCGCTGACGGCGCGCAGCGCCGGGATCCGGGACCTGGCCGGGCTGGAGCAGGCGGTCCGCCTGAAGGACCTCGACCTCGGCTTCAACCCGCTGGCGGATTTGCGGCCTCTGGCAGGCCTGCCTGCGCTCAAGCGGCTGAGCCTGGACGGTGCGGCGGCGGACCTGCAGGCGCTGGCCCCGCTGGCGCGCCTGCAACGCCTTTCGCTGCGACACAACGGCCTCGACGACTTGGGGCCGCTGGCGGGGCTGACGTCGCTGGTCGAACTGGACCTGGGAGACAACCGCATCGCGGACCTGCGGCCGCTGGCCGGGCTGGCCAACCTGGCCGTGCTGCGGGCGGACCGCAACCAGATCGCGGACCTGTGGCCGCTGGCATCGCTGGCCGGTCTCGAGGCGCTGGAACTGGGAGCGAACCGCGTGCGGGACCTGCATCCGCTGGCCGGGCTGGCCCGGCTGCAGTCCCTGCGGCTGGGCGGCAACGGCCTGGCGGAGCTTCACCCGCTGGCCGGGCTGGAAGGCCTGCGGGACCTCGTCCTGGCGGGCAACGCCGTCGCGGACCTGGGAGCACTGTCGCACCTGGACGGGCTGCGACGCCTGGACCTGCGCGGCAACCCGGTGGGGGACTTGAGGCCGCTCAGAGCGCTCAAGTCCCTGGCCTGGGTGCATGTCGGCGGGAGCCGGATCGAGGACCTCGGGCCGCTGAACGGCCTGCCGGGGCTGACGGTGGCCGGGCGGGACGACCGGCAGCCGCCGAGCGTCCAAGGCGGGCAAAACGGGCGAGCGAGTCAGCAGTGACTGTCGCGTGCCTAGTCAACATCGGTGCCTTCGGCAAGGACGAGAGAGTGGACCTTCTTCGGGCCGGAAGCTGGCTATGACCAGCGGGAGGCGGATGGGCAGCCCTGGGCCTCGGCTTCGGGACTCGAGTCCAGTGCGCGATCCGGTTGCCTCTGGCTGGCCCTGGCGGGGAGCCTGCCAGTCCTCCTCCCTCGCGCCCCGGCCGACGAAGCCGCCGACGTCTGGTCCCTGTGCGTCGTCCTGTACGAGACGGTGTCCGGCCGGCATCCGTTCGCGGGCGGCAGCGCCGACGAGGTGGCGGAGCGGATCCGGCGCGCGCGCGGGCGTTCGCCGAGGCGCTCCGCGGGGTCCGCTGGAACCCATAGGCCTCTTTTCTGCGGCCTTTTTGTCCGGTTTTGCTTTCCCAGTCGTCATCAGAGGTGACAGCGCGTTGCATTGCGACACTGCGCCGCCAGGAGACGAATGATGCAGGACATGACCAGAACCGCGCACACCCATCCGGCAACGAGCCCAACCCTGGTCCGTCGGCGGGTGGCGATACTGCGCTGGTCGAACTCGAGCGATGGAGCGCATCCATGACCGGAAGGCTCCGTTTCCTGTCAGGTTGGACTTGCGTGCTCCTGCTGACCGGATTCCCCGCGCAGGTTGGCCATTCCCAGACATTGCCGGAACAGCTTACGGCCGACAATGTCATGAGTTTCATAGAGGCCAACAACATAGAAAGTGCCGCGGACTTGATTCAATCCCTGCCGCCGTTGCACAAGCGCCACGTCGCATTCGTGTTTGACTCCGAGGCGATACAACCGGAGTTGGTATCGCGCGAGCATCCGAGAGTTGTATCGTGGGGAGCCGATGCCCGCTTCATCCTTTCCTGGGCATCGAACCCCGACTCGTCCGACAACGTCGAGTTCCTGCAGCACGGGGCAGAACAGTGGGAGGCCGGCGTCATTGATTTTTCCGGCGACGAGCCCGCACTGTCGAACCCGGCGGTGTGCTCGACCTGCCACGGCGACCTGAACAGACCCATCTGGGGTGATTATGACCGTTGGCTAGGAACCGATGGCGGCAAGGATTTAACGTCCTCCCAGCGAAGAGGAATCCATTCGGACCTGTCGGCGTCCACCAATCCAAAACTCTCCCCGTTGGAGTTGAGTGATCGGTACCCACTTACTTCAACCGCGACTGGCGATACAGGAGTGTTTCAATTTGGGTTTGTGAATGAACTCAATAACGAGTTGTCCGCGCGACATGCGGAAGTCCTGTTCAATCGGCTGAAGAAGCGAGACGACTTCGCCACGGTGGCCGAACAGGTCATTTGCCAGGAATCCCGGTGGTGGCGCATTGAAACCGACCTGTTTCCCATGGAAGACCACTATATCGGGGCGCTGATCGATGGAGATGAACTCAAGCCGGTTCAAGGAGGGGCGCGAGGCCAACCCGAAGGAGCGACGACTGTCCCCAGTGGGATCCACTATGCGTCGAACAATGGCACTATTAGCCAATTCCTGCAACTTCTCATTCTCCATGATGCCTGGAGCCGGGACACGCGAGTCTCCGACCTTTATTCCTCGCTGGGAAATGAACAAGTTTCCCCCCAGTTCTTTGTGTATTTGAATTACCAGCCTGGCGCTGCGACAGCGGAGCAGGAATTGCTCGCGGGCTATAACTACTTTGCAACGCAGGGGCAAGCGCTGCTCAATGCGAGAATCGACAAAGACCTGCACTGCAGAGGCAATCCCGGTTCTAGAGGATGCAACATCGCGAAAGACGCGGTATTTTCACAAGGTCACTTCACATCGATGGCGCCCCGTGTCTGCAGCGTACTGCGGCAAGATACAGACCAACAGCTCTCGCAGGTTCGAATTTCGGATGGCAACGCGGGAGAGGACGCGGGGGAAATTGTCTTTACCGTGACCTTGGATCCGCCTCCCGTCGAAGCGGTGACCGTGAGGTGGTATCCGTTCGAAATATCCCGAGGTCACGACCCAAAGCATTACCGCACGGTTCTCAATGGCCTGACGGGGTGGAAGCGTGCCTTAAGGGAGAGTGACTTTGTCATGCCCTCCTTTGACGAGGGTACCTTGAGCTTCAATGCGGGACAAGCAAGCCAGCAAATCACGGTTGACATACTCGATGACGACGTCCCCGAGCCGCCTGAGATCTTCAAAGTTCTTCTGGCAAGCTCCTCTAGCAACGCAGTGATTGTGGACGGACTTGCGTTCGCAACGATAGATAAAGGACTGGAGCAGGCGCTGCCGCAGTTCACGAGCGCCAGCGGGTTCACGGTGGTGGAGGGCGAGACCGCCGTGGCGACGCTGACGGCGACCGACATGGACACCCCGGCGGCGGACCTGCAGTGGTCGATCCCGTCCGGAACCGCAGGGGGCACGGACGGCGGCAAGTTCGCCATCACGAGCGGCGGCGCGCTGAGCTTCGCGTCCGCGAAGGACTACGAGGCCCCGGACGACGCCGACAACAACGGGGTCTATCAGGTGACGGTACAGGTGGGCGCCGGATTGAACACGGCCGCGGCGGAGTTGACGGTGACCCTGTCGAACCGGAACGAGGCACCGGTGGCGAACGCGGGAGCGGACCAGACCGGTATTCAGGAAGGCGCGACGGTGACCCTGGCGGGCAGCGGCAGCGATCCGGACGCCGGCGACGAACTGACCTATGCCTGGACGCAGACCGGCGGCACGAGCGTGACGCTGTCCGACGCCGCCGCGGCCGCGCCGACCTTCACGGCGCCGACGGGGCTGACCGCGGACGCGACGCTGATCTTCAGCCTGAGGGTGACGGACAAGGCTGGCCTCTCCCACCAGGCCTCTGTCTCGGTGACCGTGAAGAGCCTGCCGGTGGCGACGGTCGAGGCAGGGACGACGCCGGTAACGGAGGGCACGGCGGCGACGTTCACGGTGACTCTGGGCCCAGCGGCGGCGCAGGCGCTGACGGTTTCAGTGAGCGTGACGGAGAGCGGGTCGATGGTTTCCAGCACGCCGCCGGTCTCGGTGTCATTCGCCGAAGGGGCTACCAGCGCGACGCTGAGCGTGCCGACCGCTGCGGACAGCGTGGTGGAAGCGGACAGCACGGTCACTGCGACCGTCACCTCCGGCACGGGCTACACCGTCGGCACGGCGGCGTCGGCTACGGTGACCATGGAGGATGACGACGCGGCCACGTTCACCGTGTCCTTCCAACCGGATTCGATCAGCGAGGGCGCGGACGTGACCCTGACCGTGGCGATCTCCGACGGAGTGAGCTTCGCCCAGGACCAGACCATCTCGCTGGCCGTGTCGGGGACGGCGTCCGCGTCGGACTACACGGGCCTTCCGACGGAGCTGACCTTGCCGGCGGGAGCGTCCGCGGTGGTGTTGCACAGGCTGTCGGCGGCAACGGACGAGGAGGAGGAGCAACCCGAGACCCTGACGGTGACGGCCTCCCACGGCGGTTCCGCGATCGGCTCGGCGACCGTGACGATCAATTCGGTCTCGCGCGACGCGACGCTGGGCACGCTGAGCGTGAGCGGCATCGATATCGGGACGTTCTCCGGCACGGTGACGTCGTACGAGGCGATTGTCGCGAATGCCGTCACGGCCACGACGGTGACGGCAACGGCGACCCACCCGGCCGCGACAGTGACGGTCGAGCCGGCCCCCCAGGTGACGCTGGCGGAAGGCGCGAACGAGATCGTGATCACGGTCACGGCGGAGGACGGCAAGACGACGAGGACCTACAGGGTGACGGTGACGCGGGCGGCCTTGCCGGAGGCGTCGATCGCGGCAGCCTCCAGTCCGGTGACGGAGGGCACGGCGGCCTCGTTCACGGTAACCCTGGACCAAGCGGCGCCGGAGGCGCTGACCGTTGCGGTGAGCGTGACGGAGAGCGGCTCGGCCCTGTCCGGCACGCCCCCGGCTTCGGTGGCATTCGCGAAGGGCGAGACCCGCGCGACGCTGAGCGTGCCCACCGCCGCGGACAGCGTCGTGGAGGCGGACAGCACGGTCACGGCGACAGTGACGTCCGGAACGGGCTACGCCGTCGGCACGGGGGCCGCGGCTTCGGTCACCGTGGAGGACGACGACACGGCAACGTTCACCGTGTCGGCCGATGCGGAGGCGATCAGCGAGGGTGAAAGCGCGACGCTGACGGTGGCGATCGACAATGGCGTTACGTTCGCGGAGGACCAGGCCATATCGCTGGCCGCTTCCGGGACGGCGTCCGCGTCGGACCACACGGGCGTGCCGGAGACGCTGACGCTGGCGGCGGGGGCGTCCTCGGTGACGGCCACGCTCGCAGCAGCGGTGGATCAGGAGGAGGAACAAGCCGAGACGGTGACGGTCACGGCCTCGCGCGGCGGTTCCGCAATCGGCTCGGCGACCGTGACCATCAACTCGGTCTCGCACGACGCGACGCTGGCCAGCCTGAGCCTGTCCGGCATCGACATCGGGACGTTCTCCGACGCGGTGACGTCCTACCAGGCGAGCGTCGGCCATTCAGTCGCGACGACGACGGTGACGGCGACGGCGAGCTACTCCGGGGCGACGCTGTCGATCGAGCCGGGATCCGAGGTGAACCTGGCCGTCGGAGCGAACGAAATCAGGGTTACGGTCAGGGCCGAGGACGGCACGACGACGAAGACCTATACGGTGACGGTGACGCGGGCGGGCCTGCCGGAGGCGTCGATCGCGGCAGCCTCGAGTCCGGTGACGGAGGGCACGGCTGCCTCGTTCACGGTGAGCTTGGACCAAGCGGCGCCAGAGGCGCTGACCGTTGCGGTGAGCGTGACGGAGAGCGGCTCGGCCCTGTCCGGCACGCCCCCGGCGTCGGTGGCATTCGCGAAGGGCGAGACCAGCGCGACGCTGAGCGTGCCCACCGCCGCGGACAGCGTTGTGGAGGCGGACAGCACCGTCTCGGCGAGAGTGACTTCCGGGACGCGCTACGCCGTCGGCACGGGGGCCTCGGCCTCGGTGACAGTGGCGGACGACGACACGGCGACGTTCACGGTGTCGGCGGATGCGGAGGCGATCAGGGAGGGCGAGAGTGCGACGCTGACCATGGCGATCTCTAACGGGGTGACCTTTGCGGAGGCGCAGACCATCTCGCTGACCACATCCGGCACGGCGGGTGGGTCCGACTACACGGGCGTGCCGGAGACGCTGACGCTGGCGGCGGGGGCGTCCTCGGTGACGGCTACGCTCGCAGCAGCGGTGGATCAGGAGGAGGAGCAAGCCGAGACCGTCACGGTCACGGCCTCCCGCGGCGGCACCGCGATCGGCTCGGCGACGGTGACGATCAACTCGATCTCGCACGATGCGACGCTGGGCTCCCTGAGCCTCGCGGGCATCGACATCGGGACGTTCTCCGGCGCGGTGGCGTCGTACCAGGCGAGCGTCGGCAATTCCGTCGAGACGACGACAGTGACGGCGACGGCGACCAACTCCGCCGCGAAGGTGTCCGTCGAACCGGGATCCGAGGTAAACCTGGCCATCGGCTCGAACGAGATCGTGGTCACGGTCACGGCGGAGGACGCCACCACGACGAAGGCCTACACGGTGACGGTGACGCGGGCGGGCCTGCCGGTGGTGTCGATCGTGGCGGTCGAGGAGCGCGTGTCCGAGGCAGAACTGGCGAGGTTCGCGGTGACGCGGACGGGGCCGACGGCGGACCCACTGGACGTGCAGGTGCTCTTCACGTCGACCACGTCTGAGAGGGTCCGAACCCTGACGGTCCGGCTCCCGCCCGGCCAGAGCAGCGTGACGAAGCGGGTCCAGGCCGGCGACAACACGAGAGTGCAGGACGACGTCACGGTGACTTGGACGCTGGGGGCGGGCGAGGGCTATACGGTATCGGCGGAGAACGCATCGGCGGCGGTGGTGCTGGAGGAGAACGACTTTCCCGAGTTCGCGGTGTCGGTCGAGCCGGCGGAGATCGCGGAGGGCGAGTCGGCGACGGTCACGGTGGCGATCACCAACGGGGTGACGTTCCAGCAGCCCGAGACGATCACCCTGGCGGTGTCGGGCACGGCGTCCGCGGCGGACTACAGTGGCGTGCCGGAGACGCTGAGGCTGTACGCGTTCAGCACGCGGCCGAGGTTCTCGGCGACGGCGAGGCTGAGGGCTGCGCCGGACCAGGAGGAGGAAGCAGCCGAGACAGTGACGATCACGGCCTCGCACGGCGGTGTCCCGATCGGCTCGGCAACGGTGACGATCAATTCCGCCTCGCGCGACGCGACGCCCGAATTCGCGCTGTCGGTGGACCCGGCCGAGGTCCTGGAGGGCGGGTCGGCGACAATCCGGGTGAGCATCACCAACGGGGTGACGTTCGCGGAAGACCAGTCGATCGCACTCGACTTCACTGGGAGCACGGCGACAGAGGGTTCGGATTTCACGGTGTCGGCCGGGTCCCTGCGGCTGCGAGCGGGCGCGAATTCCGCAACGGCGACAGTGAGGGCGGTGGACGACGGAACCGCGGAGGAAGCCGAGACGGTGGCGATCACCGCCTCGCACGGCGGTTCGGAGATCGGCTCGGCGAGGGTGCTGATCACCGACGGCGAGCCGCCTGCGCTGACGGCGCAGTTCGCGGGGATGCCGGCGACGCATGACGGGGAGACGGAGTTCAAGTTCGAGCTGCGCTTCAGCGAGGAGATCGAAATCAGCTACGTGACCCTGCGCGACACGGCGTTCCAGGTGACGGGCGGGGCAGTCAGGTGGGCGCGGCGCTTGGCGCGGCCGTCGAACCTGCGCTGGGAGATCACGGTGGAGCCGTCTTCCGATGCGGACGTGGTGCTGGCCCTGCCGGTGACCACGAACTGCGCAGCGGAAGGGGCGATCTGCACGGCCGGCGGACGAGGGCTGTGGCAGGCAGTCAATGCGACCGTGGAGGGACCCGGGTCGGAAGACCAAGGCGAGGGCTTCCCCCTGGCACCGCAGAACAGCAGCCCGAGCGGCATCTGGTCGGACGGGGAGACGGCCTGGGTAGCGGACCTGGACGATGCCCGGCTGTACGCCTACCGCCGGTCGGACGGGGAGCGGCAGCCGGGGAAGGACATCGCGACGGACCCCGCGCCGATGGGGCTGTGGTCGGACGGAGAGGCGCTGTGGGTGGCGGGACTCGGCGGGGGCCTCAGGGCGCACCGGCTAGCCGACGGATCGCGGCTGGCAGCGCGTGACCTGGCGCTGGAAGCGAACACGGCACCGGCGGGAGTGTGGTCGGACGGCGAGACGGCTTGGGTGGCGGACTGGCTGGGCGACACGGTCCATGCGTATCGACTGTCCGACGGTCGCCGGGAGGCGGGCCGCGACGTCAAGCTGGCAGGCGGGAACCTGATGCCGGTGGGGCTGTGGGCGAACGGGGAGACCCTGTGGGTGGCGGACTGGCGCGAGCGGGTCTACGCCTACCGCCTGTCCGATGGCAGCCGCGATCCGGCGCGGGACATCGAGGCGGGCGAGACGGACACGGACCCGACGGGGCTGTGGTCGGGAGGGGGGACGCTCCTTGCAACCGGCTGGGCAAGCGGCGAGGTGCGCGCCTACCGGCTGCCGGAGGTGGTCGCCGACGCGCCGGGCAAGAAGCCGGGTGCCGGCCTGACGGCCCGGGCGGTCAGCCTGCCGGCGATCGCGGACCCTGCCCTGCAGGCCGCGATCGGGGCGGCGCTGGGCAAGGCTCCCGGCGAAGCGGTGAGCCCGCAGGAGCTCGCCGGGCTGGAAGCGCTGACGGCGCGCAGCGCCGGGATCCGGGATCTGTCCGGGCTGGAGCAGGCGGTCAGCCTGAAGGATCTCGACCTCGGCTTCAACCCGCTGGCGGACCTGCGGCCGCTGGCAGGCCTGCCTGCGCTCGAGTGGCTGAGCCTGGACGGTGCGGCGGCGGACCTGCAGGCGCTGGCCCCGCTGGCGCGCCTGCAACGCCTTTCGCTACGACACAACGGCCTGGACGACTTGGGGCCGCTGGCGGGGCTGACGTCGCTGGTCGAACTGGACCTGGGAGACAACCGCATCACGGACCTGCGGCCGCTGGCCGGGCTGGCCAATCTGGCCGTGCTGCGGGCGGACCGCAACCAGATCGCGGACCTGTGGCCGCTGGCATCGCTGGCCGGTCTCGAGGCGCTGGAGCTGGGAGCGAACCGCGTGCGGGACCTGCATCCGCTGTCCGGGCTGGCCCGGCTGCAGTCCCTGCGGCTAGGCGGCAACGGCCTGGCGGAGCTGCATCCGCTGTCCGGGCTGGAAGGCCTGCGGGACCTCGTCCTGGCGGGCAACGCCGTCGAGGACCTGCGAGCACTGTCGCACCTGGACGGGCTGCGACGCCTGGACCTGCGCGGCAACCCGGTGGGGGACTTGAGGCCGCTGAGAGCGCTCAAGTCGCTGGCCTGGGTGCATGTCGGCGGGAGCCGGATCGAGGACGTCGGGCCGCTGAATGGCCTGCCGGGGCTGACGGTGGCCGGGCGGGACGACCGGCAGCCGCCGAGCGTCCAAGGCGGGCAAGACGGGCGAGTGAGTCAGCAGTGACTGTCGCGTGCCTAGTCAACATCGGTGCCTTCGGCAAGGACGAGAGAGTGGACCTTCTGCGGGCGGAAGCCGACTATGGGAGGACAGCACATGGCGTTGAGCAAGTGCCGCGATTGCGGCAGGGAAGTAAGTGGTTCGGCCCGGGCCTGTACAGGATGCGGATGCCGAAGTCCGGTCCTACCGATCCATCCGGACTTGCTCGGAGTGCTGGTCCTTGTGGGGGCCGTTCTGCTTGTTGGTCTCTGCCTGAAACTGACGTAGCAAAGAGGATAAAGAGATGATCAAAGCCACCCTGCTCATGATGAGCAGCCTGCTACTGCTTGCAGCAGACTGCGCCATCCGGACTCCCCAAGCCGTTCCAGGACAGGGATTCCAGCGCCTCTGGACCCGAACCGTCCGACGCCGGGACGCACGGCAACCCGCAAGGTGGACGCTGCACGGGCGAAAGTGGAGAGGGCTTGCCGCATGGCTGAGGCCCTCGGACTGCCTCAGACCGGATGCGACGAGGCCGAAGCGATTCTTGACCTGCCCCGGCAGGCCGGAGCGCGCTAGTTTATTGACGCAAGCAGTCTGCAATTGGTAGGCAAGGAGAAGGGCAGAGCCATGAAAACACGAAAGTTGCGAGCGAATAGGAAAACCGTCCCGCTGCCGCGTGAGATCGTTATCCCCCGAGTGACTACAACTTTGCAAACGCCTCATTTGTTTGCTCAGTCGCCGCGATACAATCTGATCGCCCGATTGAGGCTCCCTCCGATGGTTTCGACGAACGATTCCCCGACATGGCATCCGAGCGTGACGGCCCGCGCTGGACTGGTTGCGTTGCTGCTACTCCTCCTGGCCACAGTGGCCCCTCCCGTCAAGGGCCAAGCGCCGGGCGACGGCCTGTTCTCGCCCGCGGAGCCGTCGAACTTGGTGCGCCGGGCGCTGCCCTCGGCGGACGACATCACGGTCCGTCAGCGCGTGGTTACAATCGACTTCGACAGCCTCAAGCGGTTCGGGGCGGTGGCCCAAGGGACTGCTGACGCGCCGGCCAGACTGACGCTGAACCTGTTCGACGACACGGTCCTGACGGCAATAGTCGAGCGAACGGTGCCGACCTCGTCGGGTTACTCCCTGTGGGGCCGGATCGAGGGCGCCGATAACGGCAGCATGACGTTGGTGGTGAACGGGACGGTGGTGGTGGGATCCGTGGACACCGTCTCCGGGACGTACCGCATCCGATCGGTAGCGAAGCAGTTGTACGCCATCAGCGAGGTGGACGAGTCGAAACTGCCGCCGACCGAATAGCCTGCCGGCGCGTGCGGTCAGACCGGCCCGCGGACCACAGGTCTGCTACTGCGCGGCAGCGGGAGAGGGCTTCGTCGGGCTTCCGCAGTGGACGGCGGGCACACTCCTGGAACTCGTCGTAGTCGGAGCCGGGCGATCGCCCCGCCGCCTCCAGGGTCTCCTCGAGCGTGAAGACCCCTTCCCCGTGGAACAACCCACGCACAGTTCCGCGGCCTCTTCCGAGCAGGTGAACAAGTACCCCTGGTAGAGCGCGCGGCTGAACTCCTCCGTTGTGGCGCGCAGTGTCGTGCCCGAGCTCCAGCCGGGCGCGACAACCGCGGGCGGCACCCTGCGCTATGTGTCGCTCGACGCCCTTCGCGCGGTCCACTGGAACGCATCGGCCAGGTTTTTCGGGCATGTTTGTCCGGTTTTCGTTTCCCGGACGTCATCTACCACTGAACGTTGCACGCTTCAAGAAAGTGCAGTTCCAAGATGCCGCTATCGAACTACTGGAGCGAGGGACTGGCTATACCGCGGATTCTGCGGGTGTCGGGTCGATTGGCTCCGAGGCCGAAGCAATCCGGCAGAGCCAGCAGATGGCAAGAAGCATCTTCGCGTTGCTGGACGGAAGACGGGTAGTCGGGAGGGTGTGCAATCGATGATTCCAAACCAGGCAATGCGGGTCAGGGGCGTGATTGTGGTTGCGGCCCGGCCACGCCCAAGTCGGCAGCCGAGCCGCTATGGCCTGGGATTGCCGTCGAGGCCCGGAGGGACTCGGGAACGCCGAACCAAGGGTCCTCTCGGGCGGCGCGGCCAGGACGGGATTCGCATGCGGAACACGAGTCGGCGGGAGCTCCGCTCGAGGTCTCGAGACGCAACTTTCGAGGTGGGTTCAATGGTGAGCATGGGACCGGAACTGCTCAGCGGGTGGCTTGGCAAGACGATCGATGGCCGCACTCACCCTGCCCTCTGGCACATGCTGGATGTGGGAGCGGTCGCCGCGTGCTTGCTTGCTCGTCGGTCGCTCACGGGAGACCGGTCTGGCGACGCGGCAGCGGCTCTCCTAGTCGTCCTGCACGATCTGGGCAAGTTCAGCTCCTCCTTTCGCGCGATGCTGCTTGGCCAGCCCTACACGGGTTTCCGCCATTGGCAGCATAGCTACCGGCTGCTGCAGGACCATGACGTCGCGCTCGCCGATGTGATCGGTGCGACGCCGGGTGTCCGGAGAACTCTCTACGCTGCTGTAGCCGGGCATCACGGAGGTCCGCCGCAGCACTTGGAGAGCCGCAAGCACACGGCTCAGTCCGCCCAGATCGGAGTCGAGGCGTCCCGTGCCGCAAGAGAGGCGATCGACGCGATCACTCCGCTTTTCACCGGCGCATCGCTGGACGGCATGTCCGAGCCGGAAGCGCGGAGGTTGTCGTGGGCGCTTTGCGGGCTCACGGTGCAGGCCGACTGGATCGGCTCGAATCCGGAATGGTTCGGGCCGAAGGACGCTGCAACCTCGGTTGGGGACTACTGGCAACAGGTACGGGCCCGGGCGGAAACCGCGATTTCCGAGGCGGGATTGCATCATGCCCGGCCACTTCCCGACGGCGCAGCGAGAGTCCTGCCCGGAACCGCCGCTCCGCGGCCGATGCAGGCGGCAGCAGCCGACGTGGCCCTGCCGGAAGGTCCCCTGCTTGCCCTGGTCGAAGATGCGACCGGCGCCGGCAAGACCGAGGCCGCGCTGATCCTCGCCGCGCGCCTGATGGCCGCGGGAAAGGGGGACGGATTCTTCTTCGCCCTGCCGACGATGGCGACGTCGAATGCCATGCTGGCGAGGCTCGAGGCGATTGCGCCGCGGCTGTTCGAAGGCCGCCCGTCCCTGGCGCTGACGCACGGAAGGGCCAGCATGAACGCGCTCTTCGGCGAGATCAGGGGACGCGATGCCTCCGCTCCCGGCACCGGGGCCACCTGCGGGCGCTGGCTGGCGGACGACCGGCGGCGAGTCCTGCTGGCCGACATCGGCGTCGGCACCATCGACCAGGCACTGATGGCGGTCTTGCCGACCCGTTTCAACACGCTCCGGCTCCGGGCGCTGTCAGGACGGATCCTGATCGTCGACGAGGCCCATGAATTCGGGCCCTACATGGAGGCGCAGTTGCAGCGTCTGCTGCAGTTCCAGGCCATGCTGGGGGGCTCGGCCATCGTCATGACGGCAACCTCGCCGCTGGGAATGCGTGACGGGTACGCGAAGGCGTTCCAGAAAGGCCTTCGGGTCCATCGGCCGACCACAAGCGGCGTTCAGGGCTGCGCCGCCGCGAGAGGCTCGCAAGCGGCAGTTTCCGTCGTCAGACTCCTCCGACGCCGCTCACCACATCCAGGCTGCGACCGCGAATTCCTCGCCGAAACGAGTGCGCCTAGCAATAAGCGGCGCTCTGAGAGGCCCATGGACGAGAGTTGTAGCCGCAAGCTGCAGTACAGCACGCCGGAAGCCGAGTATGGCGAAGCTGCGGGGCATGCCGCAGCACCGACACGTGCACGGTTCTCTCGTGGCCGCGAAATTCGGCCCACTGTGGGTCGCAACGGTAGCGAGCAAGAGTTCGCCGGCGTCGGAGTGTCGCAGGGCGGAGACGCCCATGGCTGCTCAAAGACAACTATGATCGCCGTCGCTCTCCGGTGCTGGTTTTGCCTGAGGGCTAGCAGTGAGTGAGGCCGACTCACCCGAATGGATTTCCAGATGAGACGGGCGGCTTGGGGCAAGACTGACATGGAAACAGGCGGCGTTCACCCGCTTGCCCATCATTCGATGGATGTCGCGGCGGTGTTTTCGCGGATGCTGCAGTTGCCGAGCATCCGCGACCGGCTGGAGACAGCGGCAGGGACTCCTCTGACCAATCTCGTTTGTCGGCGGCTGGCCGCCCTGGCTTTCTTGGGAGCTTATATACGTGTTTACCCAAAACCCGCTTGGCCGACACGGGCCGCTAGCGCTTGCGGTTCGATGTCTTCAGGAAGTCCCAGTTCTTCTTGGGAGGCCCTGCCATGATCGCCCGAGCGATGTTCTCGGGCGTGTCCGGGATGGGCCGCGGCATCTTGCACTTCACCGGTCGCCCGCGCTTGCGCTTGCCTGTTCCTCGGTTCTTGAGCATCTGCCTGACTGCTTACGACTGTAGCCCCTGCACACGCAGCCTGACCACCAACCTGGCCGGATCCATCGTTCCCTGGGTGGAATTACACGCAGTGCCTGGCAGCCGGAGATAGTCCCGGTGATCCAGAGCAGGTCTACGGAGTCCGGGTGGACCCCGCGCATGCCAGCGAGGTTGTCCGCGGGGAACGGGGCGCGGTTCCTGGCGCTCCAGCTCACGCCGCGATCTCGCGTGCGCCCGAAGACAGTCCGTTAGCCTGGATCAGGCGCTTGTAGCGGAGTTGCTTGCCGGGCATGGTGGCAGCCAGCGCGCACATCTGCTGGATCGTATCCAGATCGCGAATATTGTGCCGTCCGGCGAACTCGTGCACATAGCGGTCAAGGTGCTTGCAGCTCATCTTGTGGAACGTGCCGTAGTAGCCGCGTCTCAGCATCGACCAGAACGACTCCATGCCGTTGACGTGAGCCTTGCCCCGCACGTACTCGCCCGCGCTGTGATTGACGGACTCGTGCTGCGGCAGGCTGCCATACACGCTGCCTTCGTCGGTGTACACCGGGGCGTCCGGAGCGGACGTCTCCCCGAGGATTTCTGCGACCGTGACTTTGGTCACGCGCGCTACCGGCGTGGCTGCAATCCGGTTGGAATTCCGGTCTTTCACTCCGACTACGGCTGTCTTGCCGACCGCTCCACGCCCGGCCTTCAACTTCTTCGACTCGTGCTTGTTCCGCTCCTTGCCGCCGATGTAGACCTCGTCCATTTCCACCGGGCCGGAGAACGGCGCACCCCCCGCGCGCCATGTCTCGCGGATGCGATGCGCGAGGAACCAGGCCGTCTTCTGGGTCACGCCAAGGTCGCGGTGGATCTTCATGCTGGAGGTTCCCTTGAGCCCGGTCGAGAGCAGGTACAGGGCAATCGCCCAGGTCTGCAGACCGAGCTTGGAGTTGTGCATGAGCGTGCCGGTCTTGACCGAGAAATCCTTGCGGCAGTCCCGGCAGCGGTACGGCTGCGGCTTGCGCGTTGGTCGCTCCTGCACGTTCAGCGATCCGCATTTCGGACAGCATGCACCAGCAGGCCAGCGGTTCTTGACGAACCATTCCTCAGCCGTGGCATCGTCCGGGAATATGCGCGTGATGTCCACCAGCGAAAGTCCTTTGCGCTCATGGCGCCCGGGTTCCTTGCGTGCCATCTTTATGTACTAAGTTTACCCTAAAGTGGAGCCGTGCGTCAAGCGGGTTTTGGGTAAACACGTATATAAGCTCCCTTTCTTGCACGACATTGGAAAGCTGCACCCGGGGTTTCAGGCGAAGGGTTGGCCGTCCGGGCTATGGCGCGGCCCTGTGTGCGGGCACCTGAGAGAAGGTTGGGCATTCCTCCTACTAGCAGCAAAGCGGCCGGAGCACCCATTTCACGAAACAATGCGGCACATCATGGGATGGGGCGAGGCAGTAGGCCAACTCGTTGGGGCGATGATGGCGCATCATGGGCGTCCCGTGGCCCCTCCGTCGGATCCGACGCTCCATAGCTGGCAATCCCTACCGCATTACGATTGGCGGAATGAAGCTCGCTCCATGGATGATGCCTTGCGTTGCTGGTTCACCGGAGCCTTCGAGTCTGGCGGAGAGCAGCTGCCAAACACTTCCCGGTTTCACCACGCCGTCGCCGGATTTGTCTCGCTTGCCGACTGGATCGGATCAGACACGGCGTTCTTCCCTTTCACCGAACCCTTCTCGCCCGCCTACGATGTCATCGCGCACGATTCTGCAGCGCGATCGTTGAGGGCGATTGGAGTGGACATTGGTGCGCTAGCAGGGCGTTCAGCGCCGTCATTTTCCAAGTTGACCGGGTTTCCCGAGCCCAATCCGGCGCAGAAGGCAGTTGGGAACCTAGGGTCCGGGCCGCGGCTTGTGATTCTAGAAGCCGAGACCGGGTCGGGCAAGACCGAGGCCGCGTTATGGCGCTTCACTCAACTCGTGGCGGCAGGAGCGGTATCGGGCCTCTACTTTGCCGTACCAACGCGTGCGGCAGCTAGGCAGCTTCATGGTCGCGTTGACAAGGCGATGCGCCGCGTGTTCGGTTCGGCGGCGCCTGAGGCTGTGTTGGCGATCCCCGGTATGTTGCGTGCGGGGGAGTTCGCAGGCCAACGATTGCCCCATTGGCGAGTGAGGTGGGAGGATGATGCGAAATCCGCTCCTCAACGATGGGCTGCAGAGCACGCGACAAGGTTCCTAGCCGCTCCTGTGGCTGTAGGCACGGTCGACCAGGCGATGCTCGCCGGCCTCCAGGTAAAGCACGCGCATTTGCGCGGGAGCGCGTTGAATCGCAGTTTCTTGGTGATCGACGAGGTTCACGCCTCCGACGCCTATATGACCGAGATCCTAGTACGACTCCTAGACGGGCACCTTGCGACCGGCGGATACGCGATGCTGATGTCCGCAACATTGGGCGGGAGAGCCCGGGTACGGTGGACCCGCGAGACGTTGCCGGATCTTGAGACCGCGTGTGCTGCGCCCTATCCGGCTGTCTGGACGAGCGGAGAAGTCAAGCCACTTGTCGTATCGGGCGCGGGCCGGCCCAAGGCCGTCTCGACAGAGAGCGTTCCGACAATGGACCCGACCGAGACGGCCAAGCGGGCAGTGTTGGCGGCGGAGCAGGGTGCGCGGGTCCTGGTAATTCGCAACACCGTGGACATGGCCGTGGCAACATGGCGCGTTGTCCAGGAGCTCGGTGCCGGATCACTGCTAATGCATGCGTCCGCTGTGCCGACTGTGCATCATAGCCGTTTCGCGGTGGAGGATCGCGCGTTGCTTGACGATGCAGTGGAGAGGGTATTGGCCCCGGCCGCTGACCGGGAGCAGAGAGGCTGCATAGTGATCGGAACGCAGACCTTGGAACAGTCACTTGATATCGACGCCGATTTGCTGATCACCGATCTTTGCCCGATTGATGTGCTGCTACAGCGGATCGGGCGCCTCCATCGACATGATTTGCCCCGCCCGGACGGCTTCCAAACGGCCCGCGCTCTGGTGCTTCTGCCGGAGGGAGGCTTGGATCGCCTCGCAGTACCGGCTTTCGAAAACGGCCTTGGCGGATGGATAGCAGATGACGGGGGGTTCGACGGTATCTATTGTGATCTCGCGAGCTTGGAATTGACTCGCCGTCTAGTTGATGCGGATCCCATTTGGCGAATACCGGAGATGAACCGCTCACTCGTTGAGAGTGCAACTCACCCAGACTGCATCGCCACGGTAATCGCTGAGAAAGGGGAAGCTTGGGAGCGGTACGACAGGCTCGATGGTGGCGCGAGGGCGACGGAAAGCATGATCGCAAATCTCAATGTGCTCGATCGCGAAGCGCCGTTCGATGAACTGCGCTTCCCAAATTCCGATGAGCAGATCAAGACTCGGCTGGGGAATGAAGGCGCCATTCTAGAGCTTGCCCCCACTCCAATAGGTCCCTTCGGTTCCCCAATAACGCGGATCGCCATACCGGCGCACTGGTCTCACGGGATCACGACGGATGACCAAGTAGAGCTGGCGCGGGACGAATGCGATCTTCTTGTCGCGGTCGCGAATCGGCGTTTTCGCTACTCGCGGGAAGGCTTGCAACGTGAATCTCCTCACTGATCCACTCCTGACCCTTTCCAACGGCAGCAAAGTATCGCTGCCGGCTCTGTTCGCGGCGATGGCGAAGGGGGACGTTCGAGGCTTTCCGGCATTGCGCCCCCACCAACGCCCCGCATGGCACATGTTCCTCGTGCAGCTCGGCGCGTTGGCTTTTTGGGGTGCGAAGCGCGAAGACCCGCCGGTGGATGCGGCCGACTGGAGAGCGGACCTGCGAAGACTGACTCCGGACCATCCGGATGACGCACCTTGGCGCCTCGTGGTGAAGGAGCGGGACAAGCCAGCATTCCTGCAACCCCCGGATCCGGGTGGACTGAGATGGGCCGAGGTGTCGACGCCTGACGCCTTGGACCTGCTCATAACCTCTCGAAACCATGACCTGAAGCAGTCCGTGGCAAGACAGGCGAATGAGGAGGATTGGATTTTCTCGCTAGTGTCGCTGCAGACTTCCGAGGGCTTTGGCGGCAGGGGGAACTACGGCATTGCACGGATGAACGGCGGATCGTCCAGCCGCCCGATGATGGGGCTTGCACCGAGCCGACATTTGGATACGTCGGTCGATTTTTCCGCTTGGTGGGCGCGAGACGTCAGGAGGCTGACCAAGGCGCGCGACGCGGGGCAAGAGATCGGAATCGGTCGAGCTGGAGGATTGGCACTGCTGTGGTGTCTCGATTGGACGGAAGGCGGGCAGCTCGACCTACGTGACTTGGATCCCTGGTTCATTGAAATATGCCGCCGAGTACGGCTGATCGATGCTGGAGGTGTCGTTTCTGCGCTGCGCAGCGGGTCAAAAGCCGCGCGAATCGACGCTAAAGCGTTCAAGGGCAACGTGGGCGATCCGTGGGCACCCGTTCACGCTACGGAGGGCAAGGCCTTCACCCTCGGCAGCGGGGATTTCGGTTACAGACAACTTTGCGGTCTGCTTTTTTCCGGCAATTGGAAAGTACCGCTCCTCGCACGAACAGAAAGTGACGAGACCAGTGATCTTCTGCTGGTGGCCGAGGCGCTTTCACGCGGCAACTGCAAGACGGAAGGCTTCAAATCCCGGATTGTGCCTGTCCCGGGAAAAGTCGTGCCGCTTTTGTCGTCGGACACTGCCGCAACGCTTTCCACGGCGCAGATGGACGAGATCAGGGCATTCGATTCAGCTCTGAGGTACGCTCTGCAACTGGTTGCGTCGAACGGTGAGTACGATGCGGTCAAGAAGCATTCTCGCAGTCAAGATCACTGCAAGGATCCAGCTCGTCCGGCATGCGCTAGATTTCAACGGGCGGCTGACCAGCGGTTCTTTCCTAGCTTGTGGCGGCGGTTCTCGGCATCGTCGCACGGAGAGAACGCGGCGTTCGAGGCCAAGCAAGCCTTCCTCAAGGACTTGATGAGCATAGCGGAGGCGGAGTTGGACTCTGCTCTGCCAACAATCTCGTGTGCGGCGATTCGCCGTCCGAAAGCCGAGGCGCGGGCCCGGCGGGCATTCCAATGGAAGCTCCGCAGCTCGGACGCCTGTCGAGAGTTATTCAGACAAGGGGACACAGATGTCGCAGCATGACAACAGCCCGGCGCAGGCAGTCCTCGCAGCGTCGTCGCTGATACAGGGATTAGATCCCGGCCCGCTAGCGGAATTACGGAGGATGCAACAAGGAAGCTGTGCCCCGGCATTCTGGCGACTGGTTGCCCGACACCCTGAGACGATCGGGAGACTCAATCAGCAAGACACATGGATGACCATTGTCCGCATTGTCGCGATCCTGACACCCAAGGGGGACCCAGTCGACCGTCCAAGGCTACATGACAGCAGGCGCAGACTTGGCGAGGTGCTATGCGACGGAGGCGATCCGGGTTGGACCGGTCCGCGTCCGATGCTCAGCGAACGGCGACTGGCTCAATTGATGGCCGCTCGGGGCTCGCAGCGCGCAGTATTGCTGGCGCGCGCGATGCATGCGTTGGCTCGCTCAATGCCGCACGGCAGCCGAGTGAACCTCGTCGATGTTGCCTACGCGCTGCTTGCGCCCGATAACGGGCGCTTGCTAGCTGAACCGTATTTCCGTCGGCTCGATAGGGCCGAACGGGACCAGAAGAAATCCAACGAAGGAGCTACGTGATGTCCACACCACGTTTCTTGCAGATTCACACACTCAGCCCGTACACCGCTGCTCTCCTGAATCGAGACGACAGCGGGTTGGCGAAACGCTTGCCCTACGGAGGTAGACTACGCACTCGAATCTCCTCCCAGTGTCTCAAGCGGCATTGGCGGAAGGCCAAGGACCCTCACGCCCTAGACAGAATCATTCCGGAATTACCAGATGGCTATCGCTCGCGCGATCTGGTCACAAAGCGTATTGTCGACCCAGTTCGGAAGCAATTTCAGGATGACGTGGTCGCGGCGTTAGGACAGTGGTTCCAGTTTGCCGTCTACAGCGGGAACAAGAAGGACCAGCCGAAGGAGCGCGGCAAGCCCTCTAAGGCGGAACAGAAAAAGAATCGCCAGACTCTGCTCTTCGGGACGCCGGAAATCAACTGGCTGTCGTCTGAATTCGGGCGTCTAGCCGTTGAAGCTGATGGTGACCCCGACAAAGCGTTCGAGCTCGGTAGGGAATGGGTCGGTCCTGACGGTGCCAAAGGGTTCAGGAGCAACATCGCTGAAATGCGCAAGGGTGCAACCCTGTACGCCGGTCTCACCTCGGCACTGTTCGGCCGGATGGTCACTTCGGATCCCGACGCGAACATCACGGCACCCGTGCATGTCGCGCACGCATTCACCGTTCATGAGGAAGAGGCGGAGAGTGACTACTTCACCGCTGTCGATGACCTGTCGGGTGACGACCCTGGAGCGGATACGATTCAGGAAACGGAACTCACATCCGGCCTGTACTACGGGTGTGTTGTGGTCGACCTACCTGGACTCGTGGAGAATTTCGGTGGAGATGCAGGTCTGGCAGGACAGGTGCTGCACAACCTGATCTACCTGATCGCCGAGGTGTCTCCCGGGGCAAAGCTCGGCTCCACTGCTCCGTACGGTCGGGCGTCCTTCATGTTGTTGGAGGCGGGAGACCGGCAGCCCCGGAGTTTGGCCGAAGCCTACCGGACTCCGTGCGCCCCCCATATCGATCCGGCGGTCTCAGCTCTGTCGTCGTATCTTGGTTCGCTCGACGAGGCCTATGTAACTGGAGAGAAGCGCCGAGTAATGTCTCTGGTGAATGTCGAGGTGCCAGGGGCCGACCGAGGATCGCTGGCCGATCTCGCTGCTTGGGCGGAAGGCCTTCCAAGGGCATCGCAGCCGTGACCCGCCAGTGGCTTGTCTTACGGCTTGACGCACCGATGATGTCGTTCGGTGGGGTGGCCATCGACCACGTCGGCCCGGTACGGGAATTCCCTGCGGCCTCGATGCTGACTGGACTCATCGGCAATGCACTCGGCTGGCACTGGTCGGACGGCGCTACGCATCAAGCGACCCAAGACCGGCTGGTTTTTGCCGTACGTCGTGAGCGGGAAGGCCTATTGCTGACCGACTCGCAGAACGCGCAGCTGACCAAGAATGACAGGGGCTGGACGACTCACGGCGCGCCGGAAGGACGTGAGGGTGCGAGCTATAGCGCTCCTCACCGGCGACTGCGTGAGTATCACGCCGATCTGTCGGCTCGTGTCGTACTACGTCTTGATCCGGCGGGGGAGACTCCAACACTCGAAGAATTGGCCCAAGCCTTCGACCGACCGGCACGGCCCTTGTTCCTAGGACGCAAACCATGCCTGCCATCGGCACCACTGCTGGCTCGTGATCCGGCCCGCTGGGTGACCGGGGACACCGCTTACGAAGCGCTTAGCTCAGTGCCGGGCGGAAGCGGGTGCCTCCGTGCGCTTTGGCCGGTCGGGCAGGGTCCGGAACAAGGCGATGTCGTTGACCGGATCGTCGACCTAGCCGATCTTCGGAACTGGCACACCGGACTGCACGGTGGCTCGCGCCGGGTCGTGGAGGGCTGGATTACTCCTGCCGTCGGATGACTGTGCTGAATCTGATCCGCATACCGATAGCGACCGACGCGCTGGCACGTTGGGCCGGGGATCGTGGCTGGGTCCTCAGACACGGTGGCCTGGCCACATTCGACGAAGGGCGTGCGTTGCATCATTTGGCGGACGAGGTGTTGGGACCGGGAACTCTTCGCCCTTTCCGCCTGTTTGTTCCACCCCGGAGTAGCGTAGGCAACCTATATGGGTACTCTCGGCTGGATGCTGAGGATCTCCGCGCTGCTGCTCGCACTTATGCCCTGCCGGACCATCTGAATGTTCTGTCTCCGGACCGCATCGAAAGCAAGTCTATGCCTGAAGAGTGGCGCGTTGGACAGCAACTGGGATTCGACCTTCGCGCACGTCCGGTTCGACGGTTGCGGAACGATCTGGATATCCCATCGCACCGGATTGGCAAGGGGGCCGAGATTGATGCGTTCCTGCTGGAAGCCTTGCGCCGGCACCCCGAGGATCCCGAAGGTATGAAGAGAGAGAATCGGACGCGCGAGGCCGTTTACCTCGACTGGCTGGCAGAACGCCTGGCACCGGCAGCCACGCTCGACCGCCAGGCAAGCCGTCTGGATCGCTTCCGCCGTGTCCGTGTTGCACGTGAGTCTAGCGGTCCCGAAGGTCCAGACGCCACGATCCATGGAACCCTCGGGGTGACCAACCCGGCCGCGTTCGCCGCACTACTGGCGCGTGGAGTCGGGCGGCACTGCGCGTATGGCTACGGCATGCTCCTGCTACGGCCACCGAATCGCCCAGTGATGCGACGCTGAATGCTCAAGGGTCGACTCGGCATAGATAGTGCGCACGTCCCTCACAAGGAGCGCGCCGGATTACTCTACCTCGCCCGCGGAGCACTGACCGCTCGCGACGGCACGCTCGCTTTCCTGCAGAGAGAAGTGACGGCGTCCGATGCACTTGCAGTCGGTGATCATGCGATTCCGCTTCAGTCGGTCTCTATGATTCTGCTCGGCCCCGGTTCCACCGTCAGCCACGACGCCCTGCGCCTTCTTGCTCATGCCCGCACGGCTCTTGCCGCGGTCGGTGAAGATGGTGTACGGCTCTATACTGCACCGCCACTGATCCCGGATCGATCCGGTCTCGCACGGCATCAGGCGCGGTTGTGGGCCGATGAAGGCCAACGAGTGTCGACGGCGCGGCGCATGTATGCATGGCGTTTCGGAAAGGTGCTGCCGAACCGCTCGCTGGACGTGTTGCGTGGGATCGAAGGCGCACGCATGAAGGAGAGCTATCGACTGCTTGCCAGACAGATCGGGGTGAACTGGCACGGGCGGCATTATGACCGCGCTCGGCCAGATGCGGCTGACCTGCCCAATCAGGCACTCAACCATGCTTCCAGCGCGGTGGAGGCAGCTGCGGCAATCGCGGTCGCAGCGACCGCGACGATCCCGCAGCTGGGCTTCATCCACGAAGACCCAGGGCAGTCGTTCGTTCTGGATATCGCCGACTTGTATCGCGATATCGTGACAATCCCATGCGCCTTCCGTGCGGCCAAGCGTGCTCATGAACAGCCTACCGAGAACATTGAACGAATCACTCGACGTTTCACTGGGCAGACACTAGCCCGTCAACAGGTCATTCCTGCGATGATCGGCCGGATCAAGTCTCTCTTCACGGAGCAGGTTGAGGGGCGGTGAATGTCCGATGCCGATGGCCATGGTAGTCACCCGCAACGTAGAGGCCCGCTACCGCGGATTCCTCACCTCCATCATGCTCGAAGTCGCGCCCGGGGTCTATGTGGCGCCTAATCTGTCGGCGGGTGTTCGAATCCGGCTGTGGGACGTGTTGTCAGACTGGTGGGCGGCGCTGGGTACGGGATCGATCGTCCTTGTGTGGGGAGATAAGAAGGCAATCGGAGGTCTCCGCATTGCAACCCTCGGGGAACCCCCGAAGGAGATCGTTGACGCGGACGGGGTCCTCTTGGTAAGACGTGGATAGGTGCGGCTCATCTGCCATCGTGATCTTTGAAATCGTTGAAAACACAATCATTTGGCCATAAGGGGTTCCCCCGCCTGTGCGGGGATAGACCCGTGGGCGGAATCCAGAAGCGGCCCCAGGCCCTGGTTCCCCCGCCTGTGCGGGGATAGACCCATGCTGGCCGACGTGGGCGGGCTGGATGACATGGTTCCCCCGCCTGTGCGGGGATAGACCCTCGTTTGCCGCAATGTTGAGAGCGGCGTCTGCGGTTCCCCCGCCTGTGCGGGGATAGACCCTCGCCACCAGCCACGCAGGCGGTCTTGCGGTTGGTCCCCCCGCCTGTGCGGGGATAGACCCCCGATCTGGTGGCGTTTCATCTTGTTCGCGATGGTTCCCCCGCCACCACCACCCGTGTCCCCGCGCTCATCCGCCCAGTTCCCGCCCCTGATCGAACCCCGGGAACCAGCGCCGGCTCTCCTTCTCCTGCTCCGCCTCCGGCTCGGACTCCGGCCGCGACCAACTCTCCAGCCCACTCACCCCCAGCGACTGCCGCCCTTCCGTGAACGCCATCGCCGCGTGCACGAACAGCCCCCGTGCGCTGCTGGAGCGCTCCTTCAGCGCCCCCCAGCCCCTCCGTGCCGCTTCCCAATCCCGTGTAGTTCAGCGTCGTCGTGTCTTGCACCAGCAGCACCGTCGACTCCAGCCGCACCCGGTCCAGAAAAGCCTCCCGGTTCTGTCCGGTTTTCGTTTCCCAGACGTCATAGATCAGTGAACGCTGCACGCTTCAAGAAAGTGCAGTTCCAAGATGGCGCTATCGAACTACTGTAGCGAGGAACTCGCTATACCGCGTACCGCGGATTTTCCGGGTGTCGGGTCGATTGGCTCCGAGGCGCTCAGCGGAACGGAGATTGAAACGCTGGGGCGGCAGATGAGCGAAGCGCAGCAGGCATTGAGCCAAGTGCTCGACGCGGAGGATGGATACGACCAGCCGCAGATGCAGCGAGTGTTCGACGATGACCGGTTCCCGACCCGCCTGGGCATTCCGCAGGTGACCCTGCGCCTGGCTCGGGAAGCGGGCGGGCGGCTCGTACCCTGGGCTGGCGGGGACGCGCTTGGCTGGCAGTCGTCCGAGGTGCGGGTCTCGGCGCCGCGCTACCGGAACCTTCCGGGCGTGGACCAGGACCGGCCCGAGATCGCGGAGGTGCGAAACAGCTGGCCCGACTGGATGCAGGCTTCGGAGCTCGTAGCGCCGGTCGGGGAAGACGGATCGATCTGCGAGGGAATGCACTACGACAGCGCCTTCGGAATAGCGTTCAAGGGGCGACCGGGAAAACTCGATGGCGTCCTGCTTCGCCTGCCGTCGGCTGTATTGATTCCTGGACCCACAAGGGGGTCCAGGTGATCGGAGGGGGCGAGAGCGCCTAGGGAGCGAAAGCAAGTTGCCCGGCATCACAAGAGCGTCACGGCCATGCTGAACCTGATATCCGACCCATGGATCCCCGTTGTCCGCCGCGGCGGACGCGACACCGTGCGTCCGGATCAGATCGCCGAATCGGATGTCCTGCGCCCGGACTGGCCGCGATCGGACCTGAACCTCGCCTGCCTCGAGTTGCTGGTCGGGCTGACCTATTTGGCCCATCCTCCGCAGGGCGGCGACGACCGCGCCAGCCCTCCAGGCGCCGCCACGCTCCGTTCGGCAATGAAGCCGCTGGCGCCAGCGTTCAACCTGCTGGGCGACGGCCCGCGGTTCCTGCAGGACCTGGAGCCGCTGAAGCCGCTGAACGGCCAAGGGAACCGGCCCGGGATGCTCTTCATCGACAGCGCGGGGGGCAGCACGGCCAAGAAGAACGCCGACCTGATGGTTCGACGAGGGCGGTACGACGCTCTGCCGCTGCCACTGGCGGCGATGGCGCTGTACACGCTGCAAGCGTTCGCGCCGTCGGGAGGCGCGGGCAATCGCACCTCGATGCGTGGTGGGGGGCCGATGGTGACGCTGGTAAAGCCGGCGGCTGAAGGACTCTGGCCGCTCGTATGGGCGAACGTCCCGAGGGGAGAGCCGTTGGATCCAGAGGATCTGGATGCGCTGCCGTGGATGAGGCCGACGGCAACCTCCAAGCCTGTTGGCAAGAAGGCGCCGGTCACGGTGCCGGCAAGCGACAGCCCTTCGAGGCCCGCCCCGGAGGTGTTCTTCGGCCAGCCTCGCCGTCTGCGGCTGGTTGCCCGGGGCAACGTAGTGACCGAGGTCATCCAGCAGCCTTGGGGCACGAATTACGAGGGCTGGAGGCATCCGCTGACGCCCTACTACAGCAACGGGTTCGAGATCTTGCCGCGTCATCCCAAGCCCGGCGGCTTTGGCTACTGGAACTGGTGGGGAGTGATCCTCCAGAGCGAGACGGGATTGCGGCCCAGGACCCTCTTGCAGTACCTGCGCGACATGGAGGGAGCGCGCTGCAGCCTGATCGTTGCCGGCTGGGCGATGGACAACATGAAGCCGCGCGACTTCCTGTGGTCCGAGCAGCCAGTGTTTCCGCTGTCCAAAGACGACGAAGACCGCGCCGCCGGGGCGGTCGAGGCGGCGGAACAGGCGGGCTACGCAGTCGCCGTCTGCGTGCGTGACGGCGTGGGGGAGGGCGACCTGAAGTCTGGCGCCGGGCTGCGCGCACGGGAAGCGTTCTTCGCGGCTACCCAGGGCGCTTTCGAGGAGATGCTGGAATCGCTGTCGGCGGGTGGGCGTTTCGCGCCGGAGGGCTGGGTGGCGTCCATGCGGGGCGCGGCGCTGGCGATCTTCGACGGGGAGGTCATGCCCGGGCTCGCGGACCTAGGGGAAGGACGGCGTCAGAAGGCAATCAAGGCAAGGTCCAAGCTGATCGCCGCATTCGCCGGCAGGCCGCCATTCGGCAAGAAGATCTTCGATCCGCTCGGACTGGAAACGCCGGCGAAACAGAGGAGGCCGATAGGGCACGCATGACGGAAACTGCTTCCCCGGCTGGAGCTTGCAAGGACTGGTGGGCCGCCAGCATCGCCGCCGATACCGCAACGGCGCGGCAGGCGCGAGCGGAGTTGCGTCGCGCTGCCAGCGTGACCGACGCGCTGGCTGTTTCGGCTACCCATGAACTGAACCGCCGGCTTGCCTGTGCCGGACATGACCTGCGCAAGCGTCGCGACGGGCCGGACCGACTGGCCTTGATCGCCGTGGCGCTGGCACAGGTGAGCGAGGACCTAGGCGCCACTGCCGCGCAACGGTTCGGCGGCGGCGATCCGAAGGCGCTGAGCGGGTTGCGTTTCAATGCCCTCATCCGCGCAAAGGAACCGCGCCAGCTGATGCGCCCGCTGGCGCGCGCTCTCAGAATCATCAAGGGCGGGGCGAACGTGCGCAAGCTGGCCGCCGATCTGTATTGGTGGAGCGACACCACCCGCACCAACTGGTGCTTCGACTACCACGGCGCGAGCGACGCCAAACCGATCCCGGAGGAGACCAAGGCATGACCCGATTCCTGCAATTGCACTACCTGACCATCTATCCCCTCTCCAATCCCAACCGCGACGACCTCGGCCGCCCCAAGACGGCGACCTACGGCGGCGCGCCGAGGCTGCGGATTTCCAGCCAGGCCCTGAAGCGCGCGGCGCGGCTGTCGGACGTGATGCAGACCGACCTGAAGGGGCATCTGGGCGACCGGACGCAGCGGATCGGGGAAGTCGTGCTTGACGCCCTGGCCGCGGATGGGGAGACCGGCAAGCGGGCGACCGAAATCGCGACGAAGGTGGCCGACATATTCGGCAAGCTCGATGCCGGGGCGGCGAGGAAGGGCGCGATCCGCACGCGGCAGATGGCCTTCATCTCGCCAGACGAGCGCTCCGCGGCCATCGAACTGGCGCGAAAGGCGCTGGCGGGAGAGAAGCTGCCCCAGGACAAGGACCTGAAGAGGCTGGTGCTGCGCACTGCCGACGGCGCGGCGGACGTGGCCATGTTCGGCCGCATGCTGGCCGACGATCCGGACTTCAACCGCGAGGCGGCGGTACAGGTCAGCCATGCGCTGACCACGCACCGCGCGCTGGTCGAGGACGACTACTACACCGCTGTCGACGACCTGAAGCGGCGGGCGGAGGACGCCGGCGCCGGCTTCGTGGGAGAGGCCGGCTTCGGGTCCGGGGTGTTCTACACCTACGCCTGCGTGGACACGGATTTGCTGGTCAAGAACCTTGACGGAGATCGCGAGCTTGCTGGCCGAACTGCCGGAGCCCTGGTCGAGGCACTGGCGACGGCGACGCCGTCGGGCAAGCGCAGCAGCTATGCCCACCAGACCCGCGCGGGCTACATCCGTGCCGAAGCGGGAGACGCGCAGCCGCGCAGCCTGGCGGGGGCGTTTTTCAAGCCGGTCGAAGGCGGCGACCTGATGGCGGCCTCCGTGGAGGCGCTCGAGGACCTGGCGGCCAGGCTGGACACCGCCTACGGTGCCTGCTGCGAGGCAGCCGAGGTTATGGACGTCGCAGACGGGCGGGGGACGCTGGCGGCGATCCGGGCCTTCGCCGCCGATGCCGTGACCCATGGCTGAATTTGTCATATTCACGCTAGTCGCGCCGATGGGGGCCTTCGGCGATCTCGCCGGGCACGAGCGGCGCAGCTCCGGGGAGTGGCCCGCGCGTTCGGCGGTACTCGGCCTGGTGGGCGCGGCGCTAGGCGTGCGCCGGGACGACGCGCCGGGCCAGGAGGCCCTCGGGGGCTGGCGGGTGGCGGTTTCGGTGCTGTCGCGGGGCACGGCGTTCCGCGACTTCCACACAGTGCAGACCGTTCCGACCACGCGGATCAGGCGGCCGGCGACGAGGCGGGACGCGCTGGAGGCGCTCGGCAGCGGCGACAACCCGCTGATCACCTGGCGCGGCTATCGCAGCGACTGCGCGTTCGGCGTGGCTCTCTGGGGTCTGGACTGCGCGGACGAGGTTCGGGAGGCGCTCGCGCGCCCGCAGTTCACTCCCTACCTGGGGCGCAAGAGCTGCCCGCTGTCCGCCCCGATGGCCCCGCAAGTGGTCGAGGCGGCAACCGAGATCCAAGCCCTGGCGCGCGTCACAGTCCCGCCCTTCCTGAAAGTCGATCCCAAGCGGCCGCTGCTGGTGGCCTCGGACGAGCCCCTGGACGGGGGCTGGCAGCAAGTCCGATGGGACGAGCCGCTTGACCGGTCGTCCTGGCATTTCGGGCCTCGGACGGTGCATGTCCGCCGCCCCCGGCACCGAGCGGAGGGCAAATGACGCTGTATCTCTCGCGGCTCACGCTGAATCGGTCGGCGCCGGCGGCGGCGCTGATGCCGCTGCTGAATCCGAGCGAGCCGGGCCAGGCGGCAGACGCGCACCACCGCCTGATCTGGTCGGTGTTTTCGGACGGCAAGGAGCGGCGGCGGGACTTCCTCTGGCGGCATGACGGGCGGAGCCGCTTCTTCGCCCTTTCGTGCCGCCCGCCGCGAGCGAGCGGGCTGTTCCTGCCGCCCGAGACGAAGGCTTTCGATCCGGAACTGCGGGCGGGCGACCGGTTGCAATTCACGCTGCGAGCGAACGCCACCAAGGACCGCGCTGCCGTTAGCCGCATGGAGAAGGACGACCGGCGGGGGAAGAGTCGGCGGGTCGACGTAGTGATGGACCTGATGCGGTTGGCGCCAGAGGGTGCGAGGCGAGCGGAAATCCGGAACGCCATGGCGGAGTCCGCGGCCAATGCGTGGATGGCTCGGCAGGGAGCCGCCAAGGGATTTGCGCCGCGCATGACAGTAGTCGAAGGCTATTCCACGATCGAGCTGGGGCGGCGGCGCCGCCAGGGGGCCACCTTCGGCATTCTCGACCTGCACGGCGAGGTCGAAGTGACCGATCCGGGCGCGTTCCTGCCTGCGCTGGCCGCAGGCTTCGGGCGGGCCAAGGCGTGGGGTTGCGGGCTGATGCTGATCCGGCGGGCGCGGTGATGTGCTGGGCAGCACCGACCGACCAAGGACTCGACTTCGATACTGTGGGAACGAATCACCGAATGCCCCAAGATTTCGACGGACTGAAACTCGTCAGTTTCGCGGCACCGCCAACAAGGAGTGTCGTGAGGAGCGAATTATCGTGACCATCGCCGATGCACAGAATGCCGGTAGGAATTCTGTGCTTGCAGAAGGTGCCTGCTATCAGTTACATAACATCTAGTCTGTTCCCCGCACACGCGGGGATGAACCCACCTCTTGAAGTCAGGCAAGCCTGAATAGGGCCTGTTCCCCGCACACGCGGGGATGAACCGGAGCTGTCGCTAGCTCGGCCGGTGTTTCCCAAACCGTGGGGTGGTAGAGGGCTCCGCTGGCCACTTGCGTCGCCTGCGGGGTATCCGCCTTTTCGGAGACCGGCGGCACCCACTCGTTGTCGCCGAACAGGACCATCTTGTCGTAGACGTCATCGATGTCCGGCGGCAAGGACCCATGCACGGCGATATGTCCGACCACGTATGCTCTGAGATGCTCGGACGCTGCCGCGTAGTTTTCCGGCTGGCTCGCCATGGCGTATGCCAAGTCCCGATGGATGGCTGGGTAGATGCGCCGCTTGTCCTGCCCGGCCGCCATTGCCAAGAGGCTATCGGCTTCCGCCAGTTCCTCGTCGTTCCGGGCCACCATGCGGTGGGTGCGGCCTAGAGACCACAGCAGCCGCGGATCGTTCGGCCGGTACTTGCGCGCCTTCTCCAGGAGCCCGATCGCCGGGTCGTGGCGATCGCTACGCTCGGCCATGAGGCTCCCGGTATCGCGCATCAAGCCCGAGGTGACGCTGCCGAACCGCGGGGTTCCCGTAGCGAGCCCGTCTCCCGCCCGCTTCTCGTCGACCATTGCCTTCAGATCCCCTGCTACAAGGGCCCTGACGTTTTCCGCCCGGACGCTGTCCCGGGGATGCGAGCCGAAGAGCGAGTGCCCGATCTTCGTGTTGAGGCTCCGCTTTCCGAGCCGCTCGTGCTGCATTTCCCAGAAGCGGGCCGCTTCGTCCGGGTCGAAGCCTCGCGCGAGGGCCAACTCGGTGCCGATCAAGTCGGCCTCCTTCTCCTGCTCCTTGCTGTACTGGGAGCGGATTATGGAATTGACCGCCATCGCGGCGAGCGTGCCGGCCGGAGCGCTGTCTGCGGAGCGACTCCAGGGCGTGCTCCTCAATCACGTGGCCGATCTCTCGTGGCCCAGCACCATGGCCAGCTGGGCCTCTTTCTCGACATGGGCCAGCATGCCGGTCATCAGGTAGATCCTGCCGTCCGGGAGCGCGGCCGCGTTCGGGTAGATGTCCTGTACGCCCCGGAACGAGAAGGTCGTCGATGCCGGGTATCCGGGGGTACAAGGCTCTGGCCGAGAGAGCTGATATAGCTCTGGACCAGGGCATCGGAGTATTTGCGCGTTACCAATGCCTCGGCATAGCGGTCCGCCAGGGGTTGGAACTCCACCAGCAGTTCCTGGCGTTTTTCCGCCTCTTCCGGGCAAGTGAAGGCCGGCAGGGCGCCCGGCGCGCGGTGTCGGGGTGCGCTTGGTCTTGAAGCAGATCCCCACCCGGGCCTGGCCTGCTGACCAAACAGCGGAGTGTAGCAGAGGTGGAAGGCGGCCCTTTGGCAGTCTTGCAATGCAGGGGAGAGCCGCCGCTGACCTGGTGGCCAAGGCACGGAGCGGTGGCGGGAGACCAGCTCTATGCGCGCCTGGGGGAGCATTGCCGGCAGGTCCGAACAGTGCGCCCGGGTACGGTCGTGTTCGCGTCGGAGGGGCGCAAGCGGCATCGCACCGGAGCCTGAGACGCGCTGGAGCAAGGATCCGGTTGAACAGCACAGGGCGGCGGCCTGGGATCCGGGAACTGGGCGGAACCACGGCGCAGGGTGTGTCCGCGCCCGGTCGCCGCGTCCGCGGACCCAGGCCTACTCCCCTGCGATAGGCCGCCGCCCTGTGCTTGCGGAAGAGTTCGTTGAAGGCCTCGCCGGGCAGGGACTGGACTGTCCGGCCCTGGGTGGCGCCGAGCATGCGCAGCTCGCGGTGGACGGCTTGGGAAACGTGGCCGGCGATCTTGACGCTTCCGGGACCGCGGTTCCTGGAGGGCCGGCGGGGAGCGGGAGATTGGGCGTCTTCGCGCGGCCGCGCGCCAGCGATGGGTATTGGTATTTCTGTATCAGGCATTCCGATCTCCCAGGGGGTCGCACAGACACGCACGCAGAGCGCGTACTTCGTCGGCGGGATCCCCCCTGTGCCCTGCCGCGCGCGGCGACCGGGCTGAACACGACGGCGTGAGGCACTCTGGCGAGCGGGCGGGGACGGGCCGTGGAATCCACGGCCGTGACGACGAGCGGCTTAGCACGGAGCGGGAGCATGGCCAGGTCGGCGGCACCTACGAACGGTGAGCGCCCGCGCCTGTGTCCCCGCAGGGCTACCGGAGCGATCCTGTGCATTGCCTCCGCCAGATTGTCGAGTCTATCCCGGAGTCGCCCGCCTGGCTATTGCCGTGGACGCTGCCATGTGTCCACGCTGCCACGATTGCTGCGGCTTCCCCGCGTGCCGGGCACTTGAGACGCGCCTTGCGCGGGGACCGGTATCGGACTGGGACGATGCGGCGTTTGCCGTGCGTGCGGAAGAGTTCGTTGCGGGCCTCGCCGAGCAGGGAGCAGGCCGGGCCGCGAGGCGCCCAGAGAGGCCCGATCCAGACCCGTACGCCAGTTGCACTGTCAACAACGCAGACCGTCCGAGCCGACGCGTCCGCTTCCCAAAGATAGCGGCGCCCGCCACGGATCGAGATGAAGACTTCGACGAGATACCAGATGTCGTCGAGACGTCCTTGGTGTCGCCGTAAGGACGCAAGTCCACCTCCAGAGCCTCTTCGAGGCAATCCACTGCATCGGCCTCGCTAGCCAAGGGAGCCGCGCACTCAGCGGCCACACCTGGCGTCGTCCCGATGGCAAATCCGCGGCCCGCGGCGCGGTCCGCCTGGTCCGCTGCGGCGCATTGGACCAGGACTTCCGGTGTTTCGTCCGGTCTCCTTAGGGTAGGCGAGCGTGCCGGCGGACATTGACATGATGGCCGACGACGAAATAAGATCGGTAAACGCATTTGGATCAGGAAGCCATCAAGTCAAAGGACTGACACCGTTGGGCTTCGCCATCTTGTGGCGGGCACCGCGGGGTCGGGATTCCTGGATTGGAGTTCCCGCCGCGAGGGGATTGGCAGCTTTGCCGTCGCGGGCGCGTTTCGGTCACAATCCGTCGCCGGCTCGAGGGGACCCTATGTCTCCACCAGCTTTGCCGTCGCGGGCGAGTCGCTCCCGGCGGTGTTCCGGACGATCCCAGTTCCGAGCAGTTGCTTCTGGATCGGGTCCTGGAGGGGAGCGTCTCGGCGATCAATGGTTTCTTCTTGCGGTACGCGCCCTTGCTGCGGAGACGGATGCGGGGTCGCCTCCCGCTGTGGGCCCGCAACGGGACCAGCACGAGCGATCTGGTGCAGGACGTCCTGCATCACACGTACAGGCGGCTCGACTGGTTCGAGTCGAAGCACGTCAGCGCGTTGAGGGCCTATCTCCGGCGCGCCCTGGAGAACCGCGTCCGGGACGAATTGCGCCGCGCAACCCGCCGTCTGGAGATCAGCCGCGCGCTCGTGTCGCAGGAGTCCTTGCGGCTCTTCGAGGATGCAACGCCGCAGTATCAGCGCGTGCGGAACGAGGAGTTGTGGAAGCGATACCGGGATGGCCTCAAGGTACTGAATGACCGTGAGCGGCGGCTGATCGTAGGGCGTGCGGAACTGGGATACAGCTACCCGCAACTTGCGGCCGTCGAAGGCCTGCCGAGTGCGGACGCGGCGCGCAAGGCGCTCAAGCGGGCCATGATTCGGCTCATCGAGGCCATGCCGCAGGTGCAGTGACTACCACGTCCGGCCCGCTGTCGACGGCGCCGCGGAACCGGGCTTCCCGGCATCCGGAGAGAACGCAACGGACGGGATTGGAGGCGACGGGGTCTTCACTCGTGACGCTCGGGGGAGCCTACGCCCGCCGACGCGGCTCTCGAGGCGTTGGCAACGCAGATCACCCTGGGCATGTCGGCGCGGCGCGGCGCAAGGCACCCGTCCCGCGGCGGCCGTCCGAAGACTGGTGGGGGTTGAAGTTTAGCTGGGGCCGCACTGCGTTTGTCCGGTTTTGGTCCCGCAGACGTCTCTATCAATAGGCAGGCGGAATTTGCTGACCTGCCGCCTTGCGGAAGTCGACCGTCGGCACCTGCAAGAAAGCGACAGGAGTCCAGACGAATGACGAATCACGGCAGGCAGGAAGATCTCATAGGCGACATGGCGGAGGCGCTCACGCTGGACCGCGACGTGCAGTGGGATCGCTGCGCGAAACGGGCCCCGCCCGCCGATCGCGAGAAGATCCGGAACCTGTGGGTCATCAGCCGCGTCTTCAGGAGCCGGCCCACTGCCGGGCAGGCCTCGCGGACCGCGCCGACTACCGGCCGCGGTCCGCGCGCCGGCACGTTCGTGCGCCGCGCGGTCAACGCGCTGATCGCCATCGCCGCGGTCGAGGTGGCGGCGGCGCTGGTGGTGCTGCCTTGGTCATGGGAGGGCTTCTTCAGCGAGCAAGGCGCCGTTTCCGTCCACCTGGCAATCATGCTGGCCGGGCTTGGCGCAGGCGCGTGCCTGCTGCTGTTCGCCGACGGTCGCGAGCGGCGGACGCGGGCCCTGGGCCTGTACTGCCTCTTCAAGGCCACGCAGGCGTCGCATCCCATCCTGGTCGCCTTCCTCGCGAACGTGCCGCTGCAGCAGTTGATCCCGGAGTACTTGCTGGAGGGGCCCGGGCTCTTTGGATACCTCCACGTGCCCGCGTACGTGTTCGCCCCGGCGTGCCTGTGGGTGCTCGCTGGCGAGTATCCGCGCGGCCATCGCCGTAACCGGCTCGATGACCTCGCGCGTCGCATGGTCCCGGTCAGCGTGGCGATTGGCTGTGCCATCTGGATCGCCTGCGCGGCAGCGATCGAACTCGCGCGGGCCGGATACGTGGAGGGGCACCTTGACCTGGTGTTCGATGCTTCCATGGCCACCATGCAGCTGTTGTCGTGCGGGGCGGCCGTGGTTGTGGCGCTGCGCGCGCGCTCGGCTCCGGCCGGCGCGGCGCGGCGCGGCTTGGTATTCAGCGTCGGATTCGTGATGTACATGGGAGTGTGGGCCGTGTACGAGTTCGCCGAGGTGCTCTTCCCCGGGGACTGGTTGTCGAATTACCCGTCGTCGCCGGCCGTGCAGGTGATGGAGGCGCTGCGCTTCCCGGGGATGATCCTGCTCTGGTACAGCGTGCTGGCGGCACGCGTCCCGCACGCGCGGGAACTGGCCCGGGCGGGCTACAGGCAGCCGCTGACGCGCCCCGGCCTGCTGGGCACGGCGGCGGCGGTGCCGGCGGCGGCGCTCGGCTTGCTGGTGGCGAGCCGCCCGGAACGCGCGGCGGGGGCGATCATCGCGGATCCGCTGGCGCAGTCGCTGTTCGCGGCGGCCGGGATCCTGTTGCTGGCGCTCATCGGCCGCGAGAGGATCCTGAGCCGCCTGGACGCCCGGAACATCCCCGAAATCGCGGACCAGAGGCAGGCCCTGGCCGATGCGGCGGCCGGGCTGTCGCGGGCCGGGCGGATGACGGCGGTCACCCGGACGGTGACCCGGGCGGCCAGGAGCGGCGGTGGCTCGCCCGCCGCCCTCCTGCTCGCGGCCGGTAGCTCGGCGGAAGCGCGAGAGCTCCGCGATCCGGAAGCCAGGATCGCGGCGCTTCCAGGCGCCTCCGCCATCGCCCACCTGCTGGAGACCGTCGGCGGGCCGTTGCGGGTCCACCCGGAGCACCCCATGTCGGTCTTCCCGCTGCTGCCGCCCGACGAGGCGGCGTGGGTCGAGGAGACGGAGACCGACGTGATCGTGCCGGTACCGGTCCCGGGCATGGACGGCATCGGCGCGCTCGTCGTGGGGCGCCGATTCGACGGCCGCATCGTGCGCTCGGTCGACGTGCCGTTCCTCGAGGCGCTCGGGTCGATGGCCGGGCTGGCGGCGGCGCGCCTGCGCCTGCTGGACGCGGGCGAGGCCCAAACGGAGCCGCCGGCGGCGCGGGAGTGCCCCGTCTGCGGGTCCCTGGCGGGGGCCGGCGAGCCGCCCGGGTGCGAGTGCGGGCCAGCGTACGTCGAGACGGACGTCCCGCAGCTGCTGGCGGGCAAGTTCCGGCTGACGCGGCGCCTGGGCGCGGGGGGCATGGGAGCCGTGTACCTGGCGCGCGACCTGAAACTGGATCGCGATGTCGCGATCAAGACCCTGGCGGGCACGTCGGTGCTGCGCCTGATGCAGCTGAAGCCGGAAGCGTGGGCGATGGCGACGGTCGCGCACCCGGCGGTGGCCCAGATCCACGGCGTCGAGTCCTGGCGGGGCCGGCCGTTCCTGGTTGTCGAGTTCCTCCCCGGCGGCACGCTCGAGGACCGGCTGGGGCAGGGGCCGGTGCCGCCGGCCGAGGCCGTCGCCGCCATCGCCGCGCTGGCCGACGCGCTGGCGGCGCTGCACGCGCAGGGATTCCTGCACGGGGACATCAAGCCGAGCAACATCGGATTCACGGCGGGCGGGTCGCCGAAACTGCTGGATTTCGGCCTGGCCCGCTCGCCGGACGACGCGGCCGCCGGGGGCGGCACGCTGCGCTACGTGTCGCCCGAGGCGCTGGCGGGCCGCGCGGCCGAGGAAGCCGACGACGTGTGGTCGCTGTGCGTCGTCCTGTACGAGACGGTGTCGGGCCGGCATCCGTTCGCGGGCGGCAGCGCGGACGAGGTGGCGGAGCGGATCCGGCGCCAGCGCCTCGCCCGCGCTGCCCAGCCGCCCGCGGGACCGGCGGCTGGCGGGGCCGTGGCCGCGTTCGCGGCGGCGGTGCTGGCAGCGCCCCGGGCGGGGCGGCCGGCGAGCGCGCGGGCGTTCGCGGAGGCGCTCCGCGGGGTCCGCTGGAAGGCATAGGCATCTTTTTTCGGCTTTCTTGTCCGGTTTTCGTTTCCCAGTCGTCTTCAGGGTTGGAAGCGCGTCGCATGTCGACATTGCGCGGCCAGCAACTGAATGAGACAGGACATGATCAGAACCGGGCAGACTGCCACAACACCACACTGGCAGCCTGCCACACCGGCCGGTCGGCCGGACCGATCCGGTACTCCCCCACAGCCCCTCCCCCGAGCGGCTGGACGCTCGCGCTGCTCGCCGCGCTGCTCGCCGCCGCGCCCGTAGCCGCCCAGACTGATGTCTGGAGCGCCACCCTCACCCCCGCCGACTTCAGCGGCAGCCTCGGCTGCAACAACGCAAGCGCAATCGCCACGAGCAAGTGCAGCACCGCCACCGTCCTGTCGGACGACGACTTCACCTACGACTCCACTGACTACTCCGTCACGGTCTTGTTCCTAACCGCCACCGCCTTCACGTTCACTGTCGACACCGACATCACCGCCGCCACCAACGCCCTCACCGTCGTTGTCGGTGGCACCTCCCTCGCCTTCGCCGACGCCGGCAGCCAAACCGCCCGCACCAGGACCTGGTTCAACCCGAGCTTCTCCTGGACTGCCGGCACCGCCGTCAGCATCAGGATCACCGGGCCGACCCCCATCGTCCCCCCGGACTGGAGCCTCAAGCCCACGGGCCTGGCCGAGGGCTCACAGTTCCGGCTGCTGTTCCTCTCCTCCACCAAGCGCGACGCCACCGCCACCGACATCGCGGACTACAACACCTTCGTCCAGGACCGCGCCGAGGCCGGCCACACCGACATCCAGGGCTACAGCGCGGGCTTCAGGGCGGTCGGCTGCACCGCCGACACCGACGCCCGCGACAACACCGCCACCACCGGCACGGGCGTCCCCATCTACTGGCTCAACGGCACCAAGGCCGCCGACGACTACGCGGATTTCTACGACGGGGACTGGGACGACGAGGCCAACGACAAGAACGAGTCCGGCACCGACGCGCACGATACTGCTCTGTCGGTCAACCACCCTTACACCGGCTGCCAGCACAACGGCACCGAGTCCAGCGGTACTTCTCGCGCGCTAGGCACGTCTAACGTCAGCGTCGGCATTCCCAACTCCTCCACTAGCGGCGAGGGACCCATCGGCACCAACGCCAACTTCCGGGTGCTAGCCTCCAACACCCGCCCCATGTACGGGCTCTCGGCGGTCTTCCAGGTGTTAGTCGTTGCGCCCTCGCTGACCAGCGCCGTTGTTCTAGCGGACGGAAACACCATCCAGCTCGCGTTCTCCGAGGACCTGCAGTCGGCCAACCTGCCCCCTGCCGCCGCCTTCACTGTCACTAACGGCGGCACCGCCGTTACGGTCACCGGCGTCGCTGCGGGGAGCACAGAGGATGTGCTCGAGATCACGGTTTCGCCTCTCATCGGCCAGGGCCAGGCCGTCGTTGTCGCCTACGAAGACCCCACGGACGGCGACGACGCCAAGGCCATCCAGGACACCGTCGGCAACGACACCCCCGACTTCACCACCGGCTCCGGCGACGTCCCGGCCGTCACCAACAACTCCGCCCTCACCAACGAGGTCCTCGCGAGCTGGAGCCTCACGCCCGCCGGCCTGGCCGTCGGCACCAAGTTCCGGCTGCTGTTCCTCTCCTCCACCAAGCGCGACGCCTTGTCCTCCGACATCGCGGACTACAACACCTTCGTCCAGGACCGCGCCGCGGCCGGCCACGCCGCCATCCAGGCCTACAGCGGGGGCTTCGGGGCGATCGGCTGCACCGGCGCCGTCGACGCCCGCGACAACACCAGCACCACCGGCACGGGCGTCCCCATCTACTGGCTCGACGGCACCAAGGTCGCCGACGACTACGCGGATTTCTACGACGGGTCCTGGGACGACGAGGCCAACGACAAGAACGAGTCCGGCACCGACGCGCACGACACCTCCCAGGAAAACAACTACCCCATCACCGGCTGCATGGACGACGGCACCGAATCGTTCGCGGGCGCCCCAAGGCCGCGCTCGCTCGGCGCGCCCTTGGGGCTTGTGCGCATCGGCCGGCTCAACGCCTCCGGCAGCGTCCAGGACCCCATCGACGGCAACGATGTCGCGGACACCGACGCCACCCGCCCCATGTACGGGCTCTCGGCGGTCTTCGAGGTCTCAAGCTCCCCCAGCACCAATCCCAATGCCCCTGCCGCCGTCAGCGATGTAGCCGTGGTGCCGGTACGCCGCACCAGTGACTCGCTGACGGTCTCCTGGTCCGCTCCCGACAACACCGGCAAGCCCGCCCTCAACGGTTACGACGTCCGCTACGGGCAAAATGAGGACAATTGGACGACCGTGCGCCAGAACGACGCCGCCAGCACCACCCTCATCATCACCGGCCTCAGCCCAAACAACTATTACGATGTCCAGGTGCGTGCCCTCAACGCCAATGGTTCCGGCCCCTGGTCCTCGAACGCCGAGGGCGCCACGATTTTTCCTGCCGAAACGGTTCTTGCCAACCACCCGCTGGTCCCCGACGACCTCGGCCCCGGCGACTCCTTCCGCCTTCTGTTCATCACTGAAGAGACGACGGACGCCACCGACACGGGGATCCATGACTACCACGACATCGCTTTTGACGGCGTTGTGGGCATCGGAGATCCCGGCGGTCTCTTGAATGATTGGGGAGCGATTATCTATGGGCAAGTTGCGCTGTTGAGCACGCCGGGCGCTGACGCCCGGCTGATTACCGACACCACCTGGGACGAAACCGACCCGGGCGTGCCGATCTACTGGGTCAACGGTGCCCGGGTCGCCGACGACTACGCGGACTTCTACGACGGCACCTGGGCTGACGAGGCGAATCCCACGAGCGGTCTCGGCCAGCCCCACTCGCTCGCAGACCCCGTCCCCTGGACCGGCACCGACCACGACGGCACGGAGCTGATCGACGGGACCGCGTCCCGGGCCGTCGGCCAGTCCACCGTCGGGGTCGGGGCCCCCGGTTCGACCGCCAGCGGCGCCGGGCCGCTCAACGGCGACGCCGCGTTCGCCAGCACCCAAGAGCGCCCCCTGTACGGGTTGTGGCACGTCCTGGTCGTGGACGAGAACCTGCGCCTGGTCACCAACTTCTTTCAACCGGAAGTCGGCAACGTGAGCAACACCCGCGCTGCCGTGAGGGCCCAGCTCTTCACCACCGGACCCCACTCGAGCGGCTACGGCATCTCCAGTATCGAGGTTGAAAAGGGTTCCGAGACCGCGACCTTCCTGGGCACCGTCGCCATTCATACCACGGACGGGGACGGCGACCCGGACCTGGCGGACGGGCTCCACGCCACGCTCAGCCTGGAGAACACCGGGAGTTCAACCTGGACGCTTGCAGCCCCCGCGGGGACGGTCCTCAAGCCCAGCACGACCTACGCCCTGGTGTTCAAGGGGGATGCGGGCACCTACCCCGAACTATACGCCACCCCCGCCGATGGCGAGGATTCGCCGGCGGACGGCTGGAGCCTCGCCGACGCCCTCGTCTACTACACCGGGAGCGCCTGGGTCGAGAACACGGACGGTACGTCGCTGGTGATTGAGATGATAGGCCCGCTGGCCGCCGTCACCACCGCGGTTCCCAACAACTGGAGCCTCATCCCCACCGGCCTGAACACCGGCGACCAGTTCCGGCTGCTGTTCCTCTCCTCCACCAAGCGCACCGCCACCGCCACCGCCATCGCGGACTACAACACCTTCGTCCAGACCCGCGCCGCGGCCGGCCACGCCGACATCCGGGCCTACAGCGCGGGGTTCAGGGCGGTCGGCTGCACCTCCGCCGTCGACGCCCGCGACAACACCACCACCACCGGCACGGGCGTCCCCATCTACTGGCTGGGCGGCGCCAAGGTCGCCGACGACTACGCGGATTTCTACGACGGGTCCTGGGACGACGAGGCCAACGACAAGAACGAGTCCGGCGCCGACGGCCCGCAGAACGTGACCGGCACCAGCGCCGCCATCGCGAGCCTGACGGCGAGCACGTCGCATCAGGTGCAGGTGCGCGCCACCAACGCCGAGGGCGACGGCGACTGGTCGTTTGCGGGGACCGGGCGGACCGGTAACAACGCGCCGGTGTTCTCCTCCTCCACCGCGGCCCGCAGCGTGGCCGAGAACACCGCCGCCGGCCAGAACGTCGGCGCCGTCCTGACCGCCACCGACCTCGACAGCGACACCCTGATCTACACGCTGGAGGGCACCGACGCGGCCTCCTTCGGCATCCTCTCCGCCTCGGGACAGATCCAGACCAAGGCGGGCGTGACCTACAACCACGAAGCCAAGTCCACCTATACCGTCATCGTCAAGGCCGACGACAGCAACGGCGGCACCGACACCGTCACGGTGACGATCACCGTCACGGACGTGAACGAGCCCCCGGGCGTCCCGGCGGCGCCCTCGGTGACCGCGACCGCGGGATCGAGCACCAGCCTGGACGTGAGCTGGACCGCGCCGACGAACACCGGCCCCGCCATCGCCTCCTACGACCTGCAATATCGCGAGGGCACCAGCGGGAGCTTCACCGCCGGCCCGCAGGACGTGACCGGCACCAGCGCCGCCATCGCGAGCCTGACGGCGAGCACGTCGCATCAGGTGCAGGTGCGCGCCACCAACGCCGAGGGCGACAGCGACTGGTCGCCTTCGGGGCCCGGGCGGACCGGTAACAACGCGCCGGTGTTCTCCTCCTCCACCGCGGCCCGCAGCGTGGCCGAGAACACCGCCGCCGGCCAGAACGTCGGCGCCGTCCTGACCGCCACCGACCTCGACAGCGACACCCTGATCTACACGCTGGAGGGCACCGACGCGGCCTCCTTCGGCATCCTCTCCGCCTCGGGACAGATCCAGACCAAGGCGGGCGTGACCTACAACCACGAAGCCAAGGCCACCTATACCGTCATCGTCAAGGCCGACGACAGCAACGGCGGCACCGCCACCGTCACGGTGACGATCACCGTCACGGACGTGAACGAGCCCCCGGGCGTCCCGGCGGCGCCCTCGGTGTCGGGGACGACCGGATCGACCACCAGCCTGGACGTGAGCTGGACCGCGCCGACGAACACCGGCCCCGCCATCGCCTCCTACGACCTGCAATACCGCGAGGGCACCAGCGGGGCCTTCACCGACGGCCCGCAGAACGTGACCGGCACCAGCGCCGCCATCGCGAGCCTGATGCCGGGCACGTCGCATCAAGTGCAGGTGCGCGCCACCAACGCCGAGGGCGACGGCGACTGGTCGCCTTCGGGGCCCGGGCGGACCGGCACCAGCGTGCCTGGCGCCCCCACGGGCCTCATGGCAACAGCCAACGGAAACACCCAGATCGACCTCTCCTGGACCGCCCCCGGCAGCAACGGCGGCTCCGCCATCACCGGCTACAGGATCGAGGAGTCCCCCAACGGCAACTCCAACTGGACCACCCTCGAAGCCAACACCAGCGGCCCCGGCACCACCTACTCCCACACCGGCCTGGCCGCCGGCACCACCCGCCACTACCGCGTCTCGGCCATCAACTCCAACGGCGCCGGCGCCGCCTCCAACGTCGACGACGCCACCACCGGCACCACCGTGCCCGGCGCACCCACCAGCCTCGTGGCAACAGCCAGCGGAAACACCCGGATCAATCTCTCCTGGACCGCCCCCGCCATCACCGGCGGCTCCCCCATCACCGGCTACAAGATCGAGGTCTCCCCCGACGGCAACTCCAACTGGTCCGACCTCGAAGCCAGCACCAACAGCCCCGCCACCACCTACGTCCACACCGGCCTGGCCGCCGGCACCACCCGCCACTACCGCGTCTCGGCCATCAACACCAACGGCGCCGGCGCCGCCTCCAGCGTCGACGACGCCACCACCGGCACCACCGTGCCCGGCGCCCCCTCCAACGTTGACGGCGCCACCACCGGCACCACCGTGCCCGACGCCCCCACCGTCCTGACGGCAACAGCCAGCGGGACCACCCGGATCAACCTTTCCTGGACCGCCCCCGCCAGCGACGGCGGCTCCCCCATCACCGGCTACAGGATCGAATCCTCCCCCAATGGCAACTCCAGCTGGACCGTCCTCGTCGCCACCACCGGCGGGGCTAGCACAACCCATTCCGACACCGGCCTCCCCGGCGGCACCACCCGCCACTACCGCGTCTCGGCCATCAACACCAACGGCGCCGGCCTCCCCTCCAACGTCGCTGGCACGACCACCGGCACCAGCGCGCCCGGCGCCCCCACCTCCCTGACGGCAACCGCCAGCGGGACCGCCCGGATCAACCTCTCCTGGACCGCCCCCGCCAGGGACGGCGGCACCCGCATCACCGGCTACAGGATCGAGCAGTCCCCCGACGGCACGTCCAGCTGGACCGATCTCGTCACCAACACCACCAACACCCGCACCACCTACTCGCATACCGGCCTCTCCGGCGGCACCACCCGCCACTACCGCGTCTCGGCCATCAACTCCAACGGCGCCGGCGCCCCCTCCAGCGTCGACAGCGCCACCACCGGCACCAGCGTGCCCGGCGCCCCCACCGCCCTCTCTGCAAGAGCCAGCGGGACCACGCAGGTCGACCTCTCCTGGACCGCCCCCGCCAGCGACGGCGGCTCCCCCGTCACCGGCTACAGGATCGAGGAGTCCCCCAACGGCAGGTCCGGCTGGACCGTCCTCGTCGCCACCACCGGCAGCCCTGCCACCACCTACTCCCGCACGGGCCTGCCCTCCGGCGCCACCCGCCACTACCGCGTCTCCGCCGTCAACACCAACGGCGCCGGCGCCGCCTCCAACACCGCCAGCACCACCACCGGCACGACCGTGCCCGACGCGCCCACCAGCCTGACGGCAGCAGCCAGCGGGACCGCCCGGATCGACCTCTCCTGGACCGCCCCCGCCAGCGACGGCGGCATCCGCATCACCGGCTACAGGATCGAGTCCTCCCTCGGTAGCGGCTCCAGCTGGACCGTCCTCGTCGCCGACACCACCAACACCCGCACCACCTACTCCGACACCGGCCTCTCCGGCGGCACCACCCGCTACTACCGCGTCTCCGCCATCAACACCAACGGCACCGGCGCCCACTCCAACATCGACGGCGCCACCACCGGCACGACCGTGCCCGACGCCCCCACCGACCTGACGGCAACGGTCAGCGAGAAAATCCGGATCAACCTCTCGTGGGCCCGCCCCGCCAGCGACGGGGGCTCCTTCGTCACCGGCTACAGGATCGAGATCTCCTCCGACGGCGGCTCCAGCTGGACCGATCTCGTCGCCAACACCCGCAGCCCCCACAGAGCCTACTCCCACACCGTCGGCGCCGGCGCCACCCGCCACTACCGCGTCTCCGCCATCAGCGCCATCGGCACCAGCGCGCACTCCAACGTCGCCAGCGCCACCGCCGTGCTGAGGACGGTAAGGTTCGGGGCCGAGTTGTACACGGCCAGGGAGGGCGGCGCCGCGGCGACGGTGGCGGTGGTGCTGAGCGCGGCGGCGCCGGCGCCGGTGACGATCCCGCTGACCAGGGAGCACCTCAGCGGCGCGACGGAGGCGGACTACTCGGGCGTGCCGGCAGGCGTGACGTTCGCGGCCGGGCAGGCGCGGCAAACGTTCACGGTGACGGTAACCGAGGACTCGGACGAGGACGGTCTCAAGCGGCTGCGGCTGCAGTTCGGGACGCTGCCGAGCGGGTACGCGTCGCGCCCTCCCCGCACGGCGGTCGTGAGGCTGGTCGACAACGACGGGGGCCTCGCGGTGGGCTTCGGCACGGAGCGCCACACCACCGTCCGGGTGCGCGAGCACGCGGATGTGCGCCATCGGTTCAGTGTGTACCTGCACACGAATCGGTACGGACCGCCGAACAACAATCGGCAGCAGGCGCTGACGATCCCGCTGGAGGTGACGCACGTGGGCGGCGCGGAGGAGGATGTGGACTACACGCCGCGCATCCCGGCGAGCGTGACGTTCGCGGCGGGCCAGAGCGAGGCGTCCTTCTCCATCCGCGCGATACCGGACGGGGAGAGAGAGTCCGGCGAAGGCCTGCGGATCGACTTCGGGCCGCTCCCGTCGGGCGTGGCCCGGGGCGAATGGGGGCCGTACGAAACGATCGAGTTCGTGGACCAGGTCCTGCCCGAGTACACGGCGCAGTTCGGGGCCGCGGAGTACACGGCCACGGAGGGCGGCGGCGGCGCGCGGGTGACGATCCATCTGAGCGCGGAGGTGGAGATCGAGCCGGCCGAAGTGCGGCTGCAGGTGGAGCACGGCGGCGGCGCCACGGCCGCGGACTATTCCGGCATTCCGGCGCGCGTGACGTTCTTGGTGGGCGAGCGGACGCAGACGATCACGGTGACGGCGACGAACGACACGGACGACGACGACGGCGAGAGCGTGACGCTGTCGTTCGTCAATGACCCCAACGGCCGGGTGTCCACCGGCAACGGGCCGAACTCGGCGACGGTGGCGCTGGCGGACAACGACGGGGCCGAGCGGGTGACGGTGTCGTTCGGGGCGGGGACCTACACGGCGACGGAAGGCGGCTCCGCCGCGACGGTCAGCGTGGAACTGGACGCGGCGCCCGGCCGCTCGGTGACGGTGCCGCTGACGACGGAGCTCCTGGGCGGCGCGACGGTGGCGGACTACTCCGGCATTCCGGGGAGCGTGACGATCGCGGCGGACCAGAAGGCCGCGACGTTCACCGTGATCGCGACGGCCGGCGACGGCGGCGACGGCGGCGAGAGCGTGTCGATCGGGTTCGGGTCGCTGCCGGAGGCAGTGCGCGCGGGCAGCCCGGCGACGGCGACCGTGACACTGGCCGACGGCAGCGAGCAGTCGCTTGTGGTGGAATTCGACACGCGGTTCACCTTCACCGTCCAGGTGCGCGAGGGCGCCAGGCGCAAACGGCTCAGGGTGCTCCTGAACCAGAGCGCAAGGCGGCCGGTGACGATCCCGCTGGTGGTGCAGCACGTGGGCGGCGCGACGGAGGCGGACTACACGGGCATCCCGGAGAGCGTGACGATCGCGGCGGGCGAGAAAGGGGCGCCCTACTACGTGCAAGCGCTGCCGGACGAGGAGGAAGAAACCGGCGAGGGCCTGCGGCTCGACTTCGGCCCGCTGCCGCCGGGCGTGAAGAAGGGCGCCTGGGGGCCGTACGAAACGATCGCGTTCCTGGACGCCGGCGCGCCGGCGCCGGCGAACCTGTCGGTGGCGGGGCGGTTGCTGACGCTGGGCTACCACGGGGCTCTCGATGGGGGCTCGACGCCGTCGGGCGGAGATTTCGTCGTGTCGGCGGAGGCGCGGGGCGGCGAGCAGGCCATGGTGGCGGTGGCGGCCGTCGCGGTGCGCGGGTCCGACGTGTTCCTGGAACTGGACCGCCCGGTGCTGCCGGACGAAACGGTGACGCTGAGCTACCTGGCGGCCCCGATGCACCCGATCCGCGAAGCGGCGGGCCGGCCGGCGCCGCCGCTGGCGGACGAGCCGGTGCGCAACGACACGGAGGCGTCCGGTGCCCTGCCGCCGGCCGGGCTTGCGGCCCGGGCCGCGATCGCGGCTCCGCTGGCGGCTCGACCGCCAGAGGCACCCGGCGGGGCCGGGACGGAGCGCCTCGACCTGTCGTCGCGGAACCTGACTGACCTGACCGTGCTGGCGGGGCGGACCGGCCTGCGCGAACTGGACCTGCGCGACAACGCGATCGAGGACCTGGGCCCGCTGGCGGAGCTGGCCGGGCTGGAGCGGCTGTACCTGGCCGGGAACCGGATCGCGGACCTGCGCCCGCTGGCCGGCCTGACCGCACTGGAGCGGCTGAACCTGTCCGCCAACCGGATCGAGCAACTCTGGCCGCTGGCGGGCCTGAGCGGCCTGGAGGTGCTGCTGCTGGACCGCAACCGGGTCGCCGACGTGCTGGCGATTGCGCCGCTGGCGAGGCTGGCGCACCTGGGGCTGGCGGGGAACCGCATCGCGGACGTCGGCCTGCTGGCGGAACTCGGCTGGCTGCGGCGGCTGGACCTGTCGGGCAACGCCGTCACGGACGTGTCGGCGCTCGGGGACGTGGCGGGGCTGGTCTGGCTGCGGCTGCCCGGCAACCCGGTCTCGAGCGCGGCCCCGCTGGAGCGGCTGGAAAACCTGCGCTGGCTGTGGATCGACCCGGGCACGGCGCCGGGGAGCGAGACGTTGGCGCCGCCCGCCGGGCAGGGAGCCGCACCGCTGTGGATCCAGCGGAGTCCGGCGCGTTGAGCGCCGGCAAGGCAGGGAATACACGGGAATGGACTCAGACCTCAAGGTGCGGTGCAAGGCAGCAAGCGCCGAGTCGAGCGCCGGAGCGCTCGACTCCAGCAGGCGAGAGCAACTCCCGGGAAGCCACTTCGCTCGATTCCGAATCGGCGCTGGCGCCTTCGTGGCGAGCGCGGAGCACCCGTTTCCTGATCGCGCGCTCGCGCATGCGCGAAGAGAGGCAGATGGCTGGCACGATCGCCGGCGCTCGGAGCGGATGCAGCTGCGACGCTCCATCGACCACCGGGTTCGGCCCGGACCGGGCGGCGACAGTTTTCGCATCGGCAGTCAGTGGAAGCGAGCGCGAGCCCGGGCCCGCGAGCGCTCGCGAGCGGTACTGCCCCGGCCACCGGAAGGCGGAACGCAGCGGCGGCAGACGGGCCGCATCGCGCCGCCACGTACCGGTCCCTGGCTCCCAGGAGCGGCAGCCTTGCGGGCCGCTTTCCGATATCGCGCTCCCGCGCTACCATCCCGCCAGTGGACACAGCACCCCCGAACGGCCCCCCTGCCGAGGAGTGGGCGTCGATCACCCACCGCTTCAGCGTCGGCGGGCACATTGGCTACATCTCGGTTGCGGCCGACGAGCACGGCCGTCCCGTCCTCATCGAGGTGCGCATGTCGAAGGCCGGCGGCCTGCTGCGAGGGCTGCTGGACTCGCTCGCCGCCAGCGTCACCCTCGGACTGCAGCGCGGCGTTCCGCTGTCGGACTACGTCTCCCTGCTCTCGCTGGCGCGCTTCGAGCCCGCCGGCTGGACCGAGCGCATGGGCTACGCGCACTCCGTCGTGGACTACCTGTTCCGCTGGCTCGGCGCGAAGTTCCCCGGAACCGGGGCCGTCGACCCGCCCACCGCTGTTGCGGACGGAGAGACTTGCGGAGTGTGCGGCACGCCCGTCACCTGGGATCCCGGCTCGCCCTGCACGGACTGCGGCGACATCGGGCTCTGAAGTACGCCCCCCGCCTCTCGACATGCCGCGCCTCACGCGTCAAATTGAAAGGAATGGGAAACGAGCAGGGCACCCCTTCCCGCGCAGACAGCTGGGCGCTGGAGTGGATGCCGGCTGAAACGCTCGAGGAGGGCATGGAGGCGCGCGAGATCCTCGCGCGCGGCCGCCCGGCCGGCCTGCTGGTCCACAAGCGCGCATCCGACCGGAGGAGGAACGTCCTGCTCGGGCCGATCGGTGCGGCGCTGGGCTCGCCGCCAGGATGGCTCGACGATCTGGACCCCAGCGTAGCGATCAACACGATTCTCACGGCGACGGCGCTGCTGCCGCCGGAGGACCTCGAGGAGGCGCTCTCTGCCTGGGACGGCTTGGATGTGGCCGACGAGTGACTGCTTTGAGAAATCGTGCCGAATGGAAATTGGAGGTTCATATGCGACAAACGACAAATCTGTATCCGATGAATGGAGGAGCCCCTGGACCGGGGCTGCGACTGCCGTCACCGGCGAGGCTGCCCGCCACACGCGGGAAGTTCCCCGTTGCTGCCGGGCACCACGCGGTCCCGGGTGCCACCCTCTTTCCGCCGCGTCAGCGCCCCCTTGTGGGTACTGTCGCCAAACCGATCGGTTTGGAGACACCTCCAAAGGCCCTTCCAAAAGCGCACTTCGGCGCCCCCGAAGTGGTGCCAAAGCCGTCCTGGAACGGCATCGCTACCAAACCTTGCACGGGGGTGATTTAGTGCTCGTCGGATACGCCAGGGTTTCCACCGGCGGCCAGGACCCGTCCTACCAGATCCAGGCGCTCGAGGGACGGGGCTGCGAGAGGATCTTTACCGAGCGCTGCTCCGCCCGCGAAGCGAAGCGGCCCCAGCTGAAGGCCACGCTCGACTTCCTGCGCAAGGGCGACTCGATGGTCGTGTGGAAGTTCGATCGCCTGGCGCGGTCGGTCACGCACCTGATCTCGCTCGGTCGCGAGCTTGAGCGTCGAGAGTGCCAGCTGGTTTCGCTCACCGAGGGGATCGACACCACAACCCCCGGGCGGCGGCTGGTGTTTACCATGTTCGGTGCATTGGCGGAGTTCGAGGTGGCGCTGAACCGGGAGCGGACGGCGGAATCCTATCGGGCTGCCAAGGCCACCGGGAGGCGCTGGGGACGCCCGTCGCCATTCCACGATCCGGAGAATGTGCGGGTTGCCAGAACGTTGCTGGCCGACCGTAGCGTATCGAGATCTGAGATCGCCAAGCGGTTCGGCGTCAACCGCAACGTGATTTACCGCTGGTTTCCGGGCGGCGATCCGGACGCATTCACCGGGGAGCAACATGGGAGGAGGGCCGTATGACGGTAGCCGAGGCGTGCACGACGTACCTCCGCGAGCTCGCTACGCGGAACCACCACAAATCGACGCTTGCCAGCTACCGGTACCTGTTCCGGCAGCTGGAATCATTTGCCCGAGACACCGGCGTTGAATCCCTGGAGGGGCTCGACAAGGACGCAGTTCGCAAGTGGCGCGAGCAATGGGATTGCGCACATAGCACCCAGCGCAGGCGACTCTCCCAGCTAAGGCCTTTCTTCTTGTATGCCAAGGACGAGGGGTGGGTCTCGATGTCGCCGTTGAAGGGCGTCCGGAGCCCCAGTCCGATGCCCGTCCCACGATGCCTCTCTCCATTGACGAGCTGACAGCGTTGCTGGCTGCGTCGAACGCAAAGCCCAAGGAGCAAGCGCTCCTTCTCACCCTGCGGTATTCCGGCCTGGCAATTGGTGACGCCGCCACGCTGGCGCGCTCCTCCGTGCATGCCGGGGGAGAGGTGGTCTTGCGCCGGTCCAAGAGCGGCGAGCTCGTCACTGTGCTCCTCCCGGTGGAAGTGCTCGCGGCTCTGGACGCGATTGCTCAACCCGAGAGGGCTCACTACTTCTGGACGGGGAAATCCGATCCTGCCACCGTAGCCAGTTACTGGCGCAAGCGCCTTCACGCGGTGGCGGTCAAAGCCGGCGTCGAGGGATTTCACCCACACCGGCTCAGGGACACCTTTGCAGTCGAGTTGCTGCTCAGTGGGCTGGCCATGCAGGATGTCAGCACGTTGCTGGGACACAGCAGCGTGCGCACCACGGAGCAGTACTATGCGCCGTGGAACCACGCGAGGCGCACCCGTCTCGTCTCGCTGGTCAGGGAAGCTCACCAGCAGGATCCACTCCTGCTGGCATTCACACCGAAGAAACCCGCAGGGGCCGTTGGAGCGGCCCCTGCGGAGGCTAGCTTGGCAACGCGCTTTGCCCCCAAGCCAACCCGACAAGCTCAGGGTAGCACATGAGGTATCGAGTAGTGGCTGGATTCTGGCTCACCGATAGCTCGCAAGAATGAGAGAACCTTGCGGGCAAGGAAACCGCAGCAGATCCACTGGCCGCACTGTCACGACTAGCGAGACCAGCGGAAAGCAAGCGCCAGCATCGCATGCTAGACTGCGTTGTCCGTCAAGATCGGTTGATACCTTCACCTTGATGTCCACGGACTAGCTGGTGACCGACGGCGAGGCTCCAAATCGATGAGTCCTACACGTGCGGGCTTGGATGTGACTGGATGGTAGCGGCACCGTTCTTCGCATTGATGGTGATCCTGCTCACCATCGCTCTCACAATCATTGCGTTCGTGCGCAGCCAGCGGATCGCCGGCCTGGAGCGCCGCATCCAGGATCTCGAGGCGGCGATGCGCCGCCGGAGCCGAGAGCAACCAGCTCCGACGGAGTCAGTGGCCGCACCGCCTCGCGCGGCATTTCCCGGCCCGGCCAGACCCGCTGCACAGGCTCAACGCCCCCGTCCGGCCTCAAGCCCTGCCCGAAACTGGGAGGCGCTGATTGGAAAGCACTGGCTCGGCTGGACGGGTATTTCCGTCTTGGTCCTAGGCTGCGCCTTCGCACTCAAATTCGCATTCGAAAACCGCTGGATCGGAGATCTCGGCCGGGTTCTGCTGGGATTGGCAACCGGTGTCGGGCTGTCCGCGCTCGGCCACTACCAACTTCGCCTCGGACGGCGCGGCTTCGCCCAGGCGTTAACGGCCGGCGGAGTCACGCTGCTGTATCTCTCCGTGTACGCATCCTACGGGTTCTATCAGCTAGTCGACCCGACGGCAGCGTTCATCCTGCTGGCGGTCATCGTGCTGCATGCACACTTGGTCGCGGCGTTTCAAGACGCGCCCGGGATCGCCATCATGGGCCAGGTGGGCGGATTTCTCGCTCCCGTGCTGTTGTCAACGGGCGAGGACCACTACTGGATCCTCTTCTCGTATGTGCTGCTGCTGGACGCTGGTGCGATTCTGGCGGCCGCGCTACGCCGATGGCACTGGATCTCGTCAGTGTCGTTCGCCCTCACACATTTGACGTTCTGGGCTTGGCACGACGGCAACTACGCACCAGCAAAGCTGTGGGCCGCGATGGCCTTCCTAGCTGCGGTGTTTGCGATGTTCGTGTTCGCTGACCTGGAAAGGCTGCGCCGCGGGCAAGCGCTTGCCGTCGAGAACTGGATTCGGCTGCTGGCAAACCCGCTAGCCTTCTTCGCCGCGGCCTACACGCTGCTCGAACCGCAGTTTCCCGAATGGATGGGCGCATTCTGCCTGTCTGTCGCCCTCGTCTACGCTGCTCTGGCGATGTTGATCCAGGATTCCCGGACCAGACTCCCTCTGGCGGGGATCGGCGGCCTGTTCGTCGCTCTGGCCATCCCCATCCAACTGGACGGGCATTGGGTAACGCTGGCCTGGGCTCTCCAGGCAAGCGTCCTTTCATGGCTGGCCGCTCGAGACCGCTCAGCGTCGTTCAGGCGGGCAGCGCTGCTGGTGTTCTCCTGCGCGCTAGTCCACTACCTGGCTTGGGATGTCCAGTGGTCACTCCGTGAGGCTTTCACGCCGGTTTGGAATCGTGAGTTTGCAAGCGCCGCGGCGCTGTCCGGGTGCCTGGTCTTGGCGGCTTTCCTTCTGCGCCTGCAGCGACTCCGATTCGCTATCGGTCTGGGATTGTGCGCAGCGGCAGTGCTCTGGCTAGCTTCGACGGTCGAGGTCTATACATACTTCGACGTGCTCGCGAGGGAAGCGCCGCCCGCCGCGAGCGACGTTCGCGCAGCGCTCCGTTGGTCCGGCCAATTGTCGATCTCCCTGGTATGGGCGGTCTTCGCGGCGATCCTGGTCGCGGCTGGAATGCAGGGCAAGGTTTCGGCACTGCGGTGGTCGGGGCTGGCGCTGTTCTGCCTGACTGCCTTGAAGGTTCTGTTAGTTGACGTCGGGACCTTGCCGGGCGGCTATCGAGTGGTCGCGCTCCTAGCCCTGGGATCGCTGCTTGTTGGCGCGGCTTGGGCTTACCAGAGAAAGTCGCGGAACACGTCACGTTGACTTCGCCTGAGAGCCTGTCGAGTATGCTGATGCGGTCCACAAGCTGCATTCTGCTGCCATGGTCGATCGGAAGCTGCTTTCGGCGATGGGCATGCGGGTGCGGCCATACCGGGCGTTCGCCGCGAAGACACCCGCCAGAAACACCGGTGCCCGCCGCCCAGAGCCAGCCCGCCGCGGCGGCTCTGGACGTATCCCGCCGGTGCTGCCGAAAGCCTGAAGAGAGTCGGCGAATCCGCACCCATCGCCGAGCGGCCCGGCCCGGCGTTAGAATTGAGCCCGGAATCCAGTGCCGCCGGCCGAATCCAGTCTGCTTGACCTGCGCGAGCTGCGCTCGCACGATCTGGCTCCGGTTCTGGAGAGCCAGGTGGCCCACTGGCGTGATCGATTCGCGTGGGACTGCCGCTCGGGTGTCCAGGCGATTCACCGGATGCTCGACAAGCGGCTGCTCCATGGCCGCGCGCTGGTCAGGGCAGGGCGACCCGAGGGCTACAGCTACTTCGTCCCGGAAGGGAATACCGCCATCGTAGGCGACCTCTTCCTGCGTGGGGCGACCGACTCCGGCCACCGGGAGAAACTGCTGCTCGAGGGCACTCTGAACGCTGCGGCCCTGCACCAGGGCATCGAGCGCGTCGAAGGGCAATTGCTTTGCCTGCATCAGCTCCCTTCCCTGCGTCCCGCGGCGCGCGGAACGCTAAGCGCCTTTCCGCGCGCACTGATGGTCAGGCGTGGGCCCGGCAAGGTGCCGCCTCCCTGTCCTCAAGGGGGAATGCGCTATTCCTATTGGTCCGACTCGTTGCTGCAAGAGGCATCCGAGCTCATCGCGGCAACCTATCGCGGCCATGTGGACTCCCGAATCAGCCTGCTGTACGGAAGCGTCCCGGGGGCGCGGCGATTCCTGCTCCAGACCACGCAGCAATCGAGCAGCGGCCAGTTCTTCGCGCCGGCCGGAATCGCCGCGCGCGAGGCCGGCGCGTCGGCTCTCCGCGGGCTGTGCCTGGGAAGCATCGTGGGCAGGGGGGTCGGGCACATCACGCAGCTCTGTGTCGTGCCCGAAGCGCGCAGGCGCGGAGTGGGTTCGGAGTTGCTGCGACGATCGCTCAGCGCCTTTAGTCAGGCTGGCTGTGAAACCGTCAGCCTGACTGTAACGGCATCCAACGTCAGCGCCGTGGAACTTTACACGGACTATGGGTTCGGTACCGTCGCGACATTCCCGGCGTTTGTCTGGCAGCGAGCCTGACAGGACTGATGGCTTGAATGTCCACGGATAGTACAGTGGGTCGAGGGCCATTGCCATGCGAATCGGAGTAGTCGGGCTGGGCTTCATGGGCAGTACGCACCTGGAGGCCTACCAGAAAGTTCGCGGCTTCGAACTCGCCGCCGTCTCGAGTTCGAGCGAAAGGAAACTGTCGGGCGATCTCACCGACGTGGGCGGCAACCTGGACCGCGGTGCAGGAAGGATCGAATTCGGTTCCGCTGCGCGCTACAAGCAGGCCGCGGAACTGATCGCCGATCCGAGCATCGAGGCAGTCGACCTATGCACGCCGACACACCTCCACAAACCCCTTGCCCTCCGGGCCCTGGCAGCCGGCAAGCACGTGCTGGTCGAGAAGCCAATGGCTCTGACCACGGAGGACTGCTCCGCCATGATATCGGCGGCCCGCGAAGCAGGGCGAGTCCTGATGGTCGGACAGGTGCTGCGGTTCTTTCCCGAGTACGTGGCCGCCCGCGCCAAGGTCGTGTCCGGGGATCTCGGCGCGGTCCGCGCAGCGACCTTCCGCCGCAGGTGCGCGGCGCCCGCGTGGGGCCAGTGGCTCAGTGACTCGGACCTGAGCGGAGGAGGCGCGTTCGACCTCTTGATCCATGACTTCGACTATTGCCAGCATGTGTTCGGCGCGCCGCGGACGGTGAGCGCGATCGGCTGCGAGGATCTCGACGCCGGGATTGACTTCGTCGAGGCCCGCCTGGACTACGGGAACGGGGTCCCGGTGATCGTATCTGGCGGATGGCACCACCTGGCAAGCTTGCCATTCTCGATGAAGTTCACGATCCTTTGCGACGGTGGAACGCTCGATTACACATCCGAACAGCCCGGCCTGCGCCTCCATAGCGTTGCAGGCGAGGTGACGGAGATTGCGCTGACGGAGCAAGACGGATTCGTCGCGGAACTGCAGGCTTTCGTGAACGCCTGCGAGGCGGGCGAAGCACCGGCGAACTGCCGACCCGAGGATTCCGCCAAGTCTATCCAAGCCGCGCTCGCGATGAATCGCTCCCGAGCGCTGGGTGGCACCCCCGTGCCGCTCGGTTGATCGGCTTACCGTTCACGAAGCCAGTACTCGCGTTCGGTTGCAATCAGCAGCGCCATCGCCCCGCCGCGGTCGTCGCGTCCAAGGATCGCCTCGCGATCGAAGTACGCGCGCAGCGAGGCCTGCCTGCCAGTACTGCGACAAACGTCCACCAATGTCGCATCGGGCTTGATGCGGAGCGAAACGGCCCGCCAGGCGCGGTCGGCGACTGCTTCGAATTCGCCGCGTGACAGCCAGCCCTGCCGCAAGCCTCTGGTTACGGCGAACCCGATCATGGCGGTGGCGCTGAATTCACGATAGCTCTCGGGCCTGTCAACCACTTGGTGCCAAGTCCCCGTTGGGTCTTGATGACGGACGAGCGCTCGCATGTGGCTTCGGTACGCTTCCAGTACTTCCGCGTAGCCGGCTTCAGTCCGTGGCCAGTCGGTCAGGGCAAGAGCCAGCCCAAGAGCCGGGAAACCGTTGCCGCGGCCCCAGGCTGCGTGATCCAGCGGGGAGTGCCTGTACAGCCCGTCCGGCCGGAGATCCAATGACTGCATGAACCGCAAGTGCTTCAGGGCCATGTGGAAGTAGCGATCATGCCCCGTGAGCCTGCCGACCCGCGCCAAGATGGCGCAGCCCATGAAGACTGAATCGCTCATTTCGTTGTGGAAGGGCATTGAGGCCTTGAGCGAGCCGTCCTCTTCGAACCCCAGGGCGGCAGCGGCGAGTGCCCGTTCGAGATAGGCAGCGTTCCGTGTGCGCTCGTAGAGCTCGGCGAAGACAAGATGACCGGAGACATGGCTGCCGGTGGGTCGGCTTCCCAGCGAGGGCTTTCCGGCCAGGAACGGAGCGGCTATGCGCTCGATGTCGGTCAGCCGGCTCTGGTCCTCGAGGTCTCCCAGGCGCAGCCGCCCGATCAGGGCGAGGGCCGGGATGTAGACAGCACTGTCCAGGGCGTGTCCGTAGGATGCTTCCAATTCGCGCGCGATCGCGAGGGGAGTTCGGGAGAGTCGGCCTTGCAATGCGCGGCGGGCTGCCGAGGGCTGGAGTGCCCGGCTCAGTTCGGACAGCCGCTCGACGGCTTCCCGATGGAGGTCTTCCAGACTCCTGTCTCCGGCTCGCAGTCGCAACGCAGCCGCCGGGATGCGGCCCACATCAGCGGGTTGGGCACCGCGTTCGAGAGCTGGCGCGAGCTCCCCGGGGCTCTCCGTCATCCGCATCTCAACGACAAGATCCGGAGCGAGCATTCCTAGAAAGCGCCACAGGTAATGGACCTCGGCAGCCTCGCCGCCGTAGGCGGGGCCGCGAGGAGGGAAGACCTCGGCCGGATCCCTGTCCGGAAAAGCGTTCAGCACGGCGGAGAGCAGAACTCCGCTGCCGCCCGGGTCGCGCACGAGCGCTGCGGCCAGGTCCACGGACTCCTCGCTGCCGTCGAGACCGGCAACCAGCAAGACCCGTGGTGTCGGCTCGTCCGGATCAAGCGCCCGGCTCGCTACATCCGCATAGATTGGGCTGCCAGACGCCGTCACGCCAATCGCCATATGGAGAACTTCCCCCTTCGCGGATGCGAGCGCAAGGCATAGCAGCAGCGCAGCCGCCACCCGGGGGCGGGATGGGATCCCGGCGAACTCGGTCCGGCGCCCCACGTCACCTCGCCTGCAACACGACGGTCTGGCCATAGAGACGCACCTTGGGATGCACAACGACGGCGCGATACTCCCAGTCGCGCCGGGCGCCTCCCTGCGGCAGCAACGCCGAGAATGCACCGGGAGCTGACATCGTGGAGAGCTTCTTGCCAATCTGCTTCCACGGATCATCGGGTTCGTACATTTCTGCCGTGCTCTTCTTGCGGCGATACTCGAACCCGACGCGCACGCTCGCAGCATCCCCGAGGCTCCGCAACGCACCGCTGAGCGTCGCCCCCTTAGCGCCCCACTCGGCATCCGGGACGGTCTCTACCTCAGGAGGTTCGAGTCCTGGCCGCGCCCCCTCGATTCGCAGCACCACGGGGTTCGGCCAGTGACGGTCGTTGTACAGCCGCTGGGCACGGTACGCGCGGATGCGCAGCCCTTGGGGGATTTGCTCCCACTCCGTGCGCGGCGTGATATCGGGACGGTACTCAAGCACCTGCTCGTTCTGCCCCAGAACGCGAATGTGCGTGCTTTCCCCCGCCATGACGGACTTGAGCACGACCGTCTTCTGCGTGCCCCAGCCCCAGCCCACGCCTGGCACGAAGGCATAGACCGTGTCTGCCTGCTTGGCCTTGGTAAACCAGATTTCGCCTTCATTGGTAATGACCCACGGGCGCACCGCACCGACCGCCTCGGCGTTCACCATGTGCCAAAGCGCCATCTCGCGCATCCGGGCCTCCTGCTCTATGGGGAGCTTGCCGCTGGGCATCGGACCGATGTTGAGTAGGAAGTTGCCGCCCTTGGCGCGGGTCTCGATCCACGCGCCGATGAGTTCCGTGCCCGACTTGTAGTGTTCGTTGGTGCCCCGGTATTGCCACTGGGTGCCCATCGTCATATTGCCCTCCCAAGCGCCTTCGAGGGGCACGCCGGGCGTGTACTGCTCGGGAGTCTCGATCTCTCCGCGGGTTACGACCGTCTGGGGGGAGATCTCCCAGATCAGGTGCTTCATCTCGTCAACGATCCTGTCGCGTTCGACCGCGGCATTCGTAGGAGGGTCGAAGAACACGACGTCGATCCGTCCGTAGTTCGTCATGAGTTCGCGCTCCTGGGCCAAGTTCAGCGCGAGCAGGCCGGGGTTGTTCGGCGGAAGCACTTCGGCACGCAGGCGGCTGACCAACGTGCCTTGGCGATAGAGGAAATGAAAGTCGTCGGGGGAAAAATACCAGCCAACGGCTATGCCCTCGGCACGGAAGGCGTCGGCTATCTCCCCAGCAGTGTCCCGGGCGAACGGCGTGTTCATGATGTTGAAGTCAGTGGTGGCGGTCTCGAACATACAAAAGCCGGAGTGGTGCTTCGCCGTGAACACCACGTAGCGGAAGCCCGCCAGGCGCGCGACGCGAGCCCACTCTCGCGGGTCGAACTCCTTGGGATTGAAGCTGCGGGGGAGCTCGCTGACGTAGCGCTCCATGTACGCCTCGTCAGCACCCACCATGGAATGGCTGATGACGGATGTGAGCTGACTGTCGAGGCTCCAATGGATGAAGAGCCCGAGGCCCAGGTCGCGGAACCATTCGACACGCTCGGGCTGGTTCGCGGCGCGCGAGGCCGGTCCACCCAGGAAGCCGAGGAGCAATAGGCAGGCCAGTGCAATGCGACTCATGGTGAAACCAAGTATTGTGGCACACGGCCGGCAGCCACCTGCAGCCGGTGGCGCGCAGGCGTCGGTGAGGGTTCAATCCAGCAAGGCCATGACGAGTCCACTCCGGATCTTCGGCGAGAACCACGTCGACTTGGGAGGCATCATGCGACGCTGTCGGCAGACCTCCAGGAATTGCTCCATGGTCACGGGAGGCAGGGTGATGGCGAAGGCCTGCTCCCCGGCGTCCACACGGACCCGGAGATACGCCGCGTCACGGTTGCCGCCGACAAACGTCAGGCGCTCGTCTCGCGGGTCGGAAATGCCGCAGACCCGCTCGAAGAGGTTGCGCTGGACAATAGCCGCGTCGATCGATTCGGCGGCATTGGAGGCGTCGTAGGTGCCGTGCCTTGGCGCGAGCCGAAGCCAAACGCCGCCGGAGTACAAGCCGATCGAGTTTGGAACGGCGGGCTGGTAGTCGGTCTCGCCCGGCGCGTCCTCGACGTGGAACATGGCCGTCAAGGCGGCCCTCCAATCGTCCGCCGTCCGCGCCGCCCCCGCGACCAGGCGGTTGTACGGCGCCAAGCCCATGCTGGCGGCAGGGAAAACGACGGCCAGGAATCCCCCCAGTCCCAACATCGCCGCCGCCGCGCTGCGATGGTTTCCGTCGGCAACGTAGGCAAAGGGCTCCCTGCGGAGCGCCGCGGCCAATGCACTCCTTTCCGCGGAGTCCGGCAGCAGCCAGATCTTATGGCAGCAGCCATCCTCGGCGGTCGCGCAATAGTCCGCTTCACGATCGTCCGCCGCGGCTTCCCAGAGCGCAGCTAGCTGACCCTCCTGGTCCTCCACTGCGTTGTTCACCGCACCGATTATGGAGCGAGTGGACTGAATGAGATCCGCCCGGCCACGGGCCTTCTTGGGGCGCACGCCTTCGTTCCGGACAATGGTCCCGTCCGGTGTCTCGCCGGTGAGAATATCGCTGGCGGGCGCCAAGCCGCCGAGGCCGACCTGGCGGACGCCTGGCCTCGCCCGGTCAACGATCTCGTAGAGGAACATCAGATCCCCGAGCTCGCGGGTAAGAGCGCTCTCGCGCATTTCCGCCATTCGGGAGCCGGCCGCCAACAGGGCTTCCGGTGATCCCTCCGCGAGCATCTGCTCCGGCGAGACTGCACCGGCATGAGGCATGGTGACGCGCAAGACGCTGTCAGGCTGGCGCTGCAGCAAGTCGAAGATCTCGCGGTCGGTCTGAAATTCGTCGTAGTTTCGGCTGCACAGCGCTTGGGCCGCCTCGGAATCCACCGGAACCAAGGCGCGAGGAATCGGGTTGAGAGTGACCATGGGGAAGGATCGCGGATGGCGGCACTGAGCGGCACCCGCCGCAGGAAACCGGGAAGAGCGGACACGCGGAACCGCCCTGCGTTTCCCCAGTTTCGCGTGTTCCTGAATTGCTCGCAACCAAGCGTGACGGAACTTCTCTCGAAGCTCGTGCCGCGCATGGAAGCACGAAACCGAAACCAGCTCGCGATGGTCGTACTATGAGGAGAACTACTACCGATGCGAGACCGGGTACTTCTGCACGCGACATTGATCCTGGCGCTAGCCCTTCCGCTGGCCACCGCCCAGCAGAAATCGCCTCTCAACGGAACTTGGGAGGTTAAGGCTGGAGCGATGATGTTCGAGATGACCTTCGCAGAGGATCAAGGAGACGTCACTGGGACGGCAAAGCTGCCCAGTGGCGAGACGGTCGAAATCGAGTACGGGTTCATGCTCGGCAAGGAACTGGAGTTCACGACAGTCGAGAACGGCGTCGAGCACGAATGGACCGCCGAGGTGAGCAAGAACTCCATCAAGGGCGAGCGGGTCAACCTGGACGATGAAACCACGGTCCGATTCACCGCGAAAAAAAAGCGGTGACCCGAGCTAGTTGAGGAAATAGGTGCGATAGAGCGTGTCGCGCTGTTTAGGAATGAAACCCGCCTCGCGAATCATCCGCCTCAGGTCTTCCTCGGTCGCGCTATGGCTCGCACCGGCCTGGCGAACGACGTTTTCCTCGAGCATCACGCTGCCGACGTCGTTACCGCCGAAGCGCAGGCCCAGCTGACAGACCTTCAGGCCCTGAGTAACCCACGAGGTCTGGACATTCAGGATGTTCTCCAGGTAGAGGCGCGAGATTGCGAGAGTCCGCAGGAACTCGCAGGCGGTCGCCTCCTCGGAAACTCTCTTGCCCAAGGCTGTGTTGTCGGGCTGGAACGGCCAGGGGATGAACGCGGTGAAGCCGCCCGTCTCGTCCTGCAGGCGGCGCAGTGTCTCCAGGTGCGCGACGCGGTGTTCGATCGTTTCTCCGCAGCCGAACATCATCGTGGCGGTGGTATTCATGCCGATCTGGTGCGCGGTGCGATGCACGTTGATCCAGTCCTCGGTCGTGCACTTGAGCCGGGCGATCTTGAAACGGACTTCGTCATCGAGGATCTCGGCACCAGCTCCCGGCATCGAGTCCATGCCTGAATCGCGCAAGCGCGAAAGCGTTTCGCGGATCGTCAGCCCGCTGACCTCTGCAATGCAAAGAATCTCCGGTGCGGACAGGCAGTGCAGCTGGACCTGCGGAAAGCGCTCCTTGAGCCTGCTGAACAGAGACTCGAAGTATCCGATGTCAAGGTTCGGGTTGACGCCGCCTTGCATCAGGACGCCAGTCCCGCCACAGTCCACGGTCTCCTGAATCTTTTCCGCGATCGTCTCGAATGCCAGCACATAACCCTCTGCATGACCCATCGGGCGATAGAACGCGCAAAAGCTGCAGTACTCGGTGCACTCGTTCGTGTGGTTGATGTTGCGGTCGATGATGTAACTGGCAATGCCGTGCGGGTGCAGTTTCGCCCGCACCGCGTCGGCTTCCATGCCGATTCCGATTAGGTCGTCGCTCGCGAAGCATTCACGGGCCTGCTCGGTTGTCATCATGCGCCGGTCACCTCGACACCATGGAGTCGCGCAGGAAACGGATATCCATTAGCGGGTCCGCCAAGCCAAGCTCCGCCGCCAGCCGGAGGAACAAGCCTGTAGCCTCGCGCTCGCGCGCCCCTAGGTCGTAGCTGACATTTCGGGTCAGGTAGTCCCGCACTACGCCCGGCGGAAACCCCAGGCGCGCACTCTCGTGGTCCACGATCTCGTCAATGCGGCCGAGACCGTAAGCGGCCGAACCCGCCAGCGCCTCGGGGAGCCCTTCCGGATTCGCAAGGTTCTTGACGGCCCATACCGCAAATACCATTGGCAGCCCGGTCATTTCCTCCCATTCCGCCCCGAGGTCGTAAACATATACCGGCCAGTCGCGCCATCTTTCGATCGACGGGTCGATCCGCAACGCCTGATCCCCGATGACTAGCGCGGCATCAGCAATCTCTAGCATCTCGTCCAGCCTCGGCGGATAGGGCCGCACCTGGGGCCGGATTCCGCCCTTCTGTGCTGCCACGACCTGCGTCAGCACGACTGATGTGCGCGATCCCGTATCGGCGGCGAACGATTCGATCAATTCCAGCGGCTTCTTGGAAACCAGCAGGATGCTCCTGACACTCCCCTGGCAGGCTATCGCCGAACCGGGGACGACCACTAGGTCGGGCTGCCGCGCGAGTTCGACAACCGGAACCAACCCGACATCCGCAGCACCACATCTCAGCTGATCGGCGCAGGCCGACGGCAAAGCGAAGCGCAGGTCGAAGAGGCCCTTTTGCGGGCCATGCGACATGCCCCAGACCAACGGCGCGGCGTTCAGATAGCTGACAGCGCAGAGACGGAGCTTAGCTACCATTTCGGCAGTTCGATTGTAGCAGCGGGGCTCGGAGACAGGCTTGACAAGCAGTGCCCGGCAGGCGAGAGCCTCGACGGCGCGCCCACAAGGAATGCGGCAGTCAGCCTAGCGTCTGGCACCTTGCGGCACATCCCTGAGCCGATGTCGGCTGGGACCCGGAGTCCCGCAAGATCCCTGCTCAAGTGTCAGGTCAGTCGAGCGCTCAGTTCGGCGAAACGGTGCCCTGCGGGTGCCGCGGATCGAGTGCGCGGACGTGCGAGCGGGCCGCTTCGGTAACCTCTGCAGGCGCCCCTCGCCATTGCTATGTAAGGGTTCCCTCGCAATGAAATCACGATTCGGCTCCTTGCTCCTAGCCGCGGCGGTGGTAGGAGCATCGGCTCTTTACGCTGCGGATGATTACGATCTGCGGTCCCCGGTGCTCGGCTTCGTGCTCGACGCGGAAGCGGGGGCGCTCCACCGGGTTGACGGCATACCCGGGGCCTCCAGAGTGGGCGATGCCCTCAGTCTTGGCTTCCCGATCGCACGAGCGCAGATCGCACCGACGCAGGAGTTCGCAATTGTCAGTGACGCGGACGGGCTGAACTACTGGGTGAATTTGTCCATGTCGCCGCCGACGGTCCACGTGATCGAAGGCGCAATGGCCGGGGCCACCCACTTGATGATCAGTCCCAGGGCGCGCAGTGCCGCGCTGTATTCCAGCGAGAGCGGTCTGATCCAGTTCATCGAGGACCTGCAGGGGGCGCCGCGAGCCGGGGAGTCTCACAAGCTCGTTCACGTGGCCGGAGAATGGACAGCCTTTGCGATTAGCGACATGGGCGTGGTGCTGGCGGCGGCGTCACACCCGCGTTCCGGGTCGCTCTACGCGCTGACCCCGAATCGCGCTATGTTCCGTGTCGGGAGCGTCGAACGGGTAAGCGATCTGGCCTTCCTCGCAGGCACCAACGACGCGGTCGTGGCGGATTCAGGTGCCAACGAGATCATGCTGATCCGCAGCATTACCCGCGGGCCGCGTTCCATCGTGCTGGCAACCGAATACGACAGAGTCATCAATCCCATCAACGTGGAAGTCACGCCGGACGGGCGTTACGTGGCAGCGACGATCCCAGGGGGTGTCGCTTCGATTCCCGTGCAAGGGGGCGCCGTAGCCATTACGATGTGCGCCTGCGAGCCGACCGAGCTCGCTCCGCTGGCCGGAGGCAACGTTTTCCGGCTGACGGCAGATATCCGTGCGCCGATGCGAATCTTCCAAGTCGGTTCGACATCCCGCGTCATGTTTGTTCCGGCGTTGGCCCAGGACGAATCCCTGATTCAGTAGGACCCGGCATAGTCGGACGCAGCGCTTACAGCGGTTCCGGCAATTCAGACCTAAAGGTAAACTGGGCCAAATGGCCCGGTATACGAACCTTCTTTGCCAGCGTGACGGCGGTATAGCGGTGCTGACCGTCAACCGTCCCGACAAGCTCAACGCCCTTGACGGCGCTACCGTTGACGCACTGGACCGCTTCTTCCGCGACAGCAGCGACGACGAAGCGACGCGGGCCGTCATCGTAACCGGCGCAGGAGACAGAAGCTTCATCGCCGGCGCTGACATCGAGGAGGTGTCTGGCTTCACCGCGCTCGAAGGGAGAGCGTGGGGACACCGGGGCCAAGCCATGCTGCGGCGGATCGAGGCGTCCGAGAAACCCGTGATTGCCGCGATCAACGGGTACGCGCTCGGCGGGGGCCTTGAACTCGCCATGGCCTGTCACTTGCGAGTTGCTTCAACGCGGGCGAAACTGGGGCAGCCCGAGCTGCGACTGGGCATCGTGCCGGGTTTTGGGGGAACGCAGCGCTTGCCTCGGCTGGTCGGCAAGGGCCGGGCTCTTGAGATGCTGCTCACGGGAGATCCTGTCGGCGCCGAGGAAGCGCGTTTGATGGGACTGGTCAACCAAGTTGCCGAACCGGATCAGTTGATGGACCAGGCTCGGGCGCTAACCCAGAGGATCCTGCGCAACGGGCCTCTGGCCATCGCAATGACATTGCAAGCCGTCAACCGGGGCTTGGAAATGCCGTTGGGAGAGGCCTTGGACTGGGAAGTAGCGCAGTACGCGCTCAGTTGTGCCACGGAGGACGTGCGGGAAGGCACACGGGCATTCCTCGAGAAACGCAAGCCGGATTTCCGCGGCCGCTGACCGCCGCCGAGATCCGGGCGTTGCTCGATCACCAGTTCGCCAGGGAATCGGCCAGCCAAGCCGCTGTCTCGCCTTCGTGGCACGCAAGGCAGGCGTTCGGGCTCTCGACCCGCCCGAAGCGTTCGGTCATGGCCGGGCTTGGAATGTCGTCAATACGATGCGTGCGAGCGAGAAACATCATGCTGTTCATGATCTTGGGCAGGTGGCAGGTCGCGCAGCGGCTCGCCTCGGAGCCCTCCCGGTGACGCGTGTGCGCCGATACGTCGGCCGCGTGCGAGTCGTGGCATTGCAGGCACATTCGATCAGGATCCGCAGTGAACTTGAGGGAGGTCGGATTCGTCGCGCTGTCCGCGGGGTGCGGGTCGTGGCAATGGCCGCAATGCACCTCTCCATCCCGGAAGCACTTCGACCGCATGAACGATTCCACGATGAAGGTCGTCTCCCTGAACCGGCCGTCCTTGTAGAAGGCGCCTCGAGAGTACTCTTCGTAAGGCCGCTGCTCGCGGCGATTCAGGAAATCCAGACGCTGTCCCGAGTAATTGATCTCTCCGTGCGCGCCCGGCTGGACGATGCTTGATTGCATGTGGCACTGGGCGCAGACGCGTACATACGAGCGGTGGTCCAGGTCGCCAAACCGTAGTGGCGGCGCCCCGGGGCTCACCGGGACGGAACTGCCGGCACGGAGGGCGGCCGCGTGATCACTTGAGGGGCCGTGGCACATTTCGCAGTTGATCCCGGTCTCGCGAAACGTGATGCGCTCCGGAACGACAAGCGTGCCCTCAGCCTGCACCTGGCTCGTATGGCACGGCGCGCAATTGAGCTGGTAGCTCGTCGACGACTGCATACGATGGAAATTGCCGATGATGGACCGCTCGGAGGGACCGTCGTCAAGGACCTCCCAGAAGTTCACCCACTTGCCATGGATCCGGTTGTACTGCACGGGAATGACATGAATGCGTCCGTCTGGCAGGCGCGTGGCGTAAGCTTGCTGCCACTTCGAGCCGATGGTGTAGTCGACCGGGAACCGCGTCATGCCGCCGCTGGCCGGCAGTTCGAAATAGTGTCGGCCGCCCTCGACGAGCATCCGGCCAACTAGTTCCCCGTCCGGGCCACGCAGTTCGTTCGCTTCCTCGAAATCCCCGAACACGTCGTCGGGTTCGTAGTTGCGGAACATGCGCGCCATTCCGGTCTGATCCCAGGCGTCGAAGATCGTCCGGTGGCATTCCGCGCAAGCCTGGCTGCCGGCGTACGATGCGAAGGACTCCGGAACCGCACCGGTTGGGTCCGGCCCTTCGGCGCCCCTAATGCGCAAAGCCGGAATCGCGGCCTGAAAGTCCTGGAAGGACCCTTGGGCCTGTGGCCCGCTATTTGCGTAAGCGGCCTGCAGCTTCTCGACTGCGAGGGCCTGAACGGGGCTTTGAATGCGCGCCGCTGCCGCGAATGCAGATCGCGCTTCGGAGTCGTTGCCTAGCTCTTCGGCAACGATTCCGAACAGATACGCCGCGATGCCGTCCGATCCGTTGAGATTCAGCGATTGAACGAGCGATTCGCGAGCAGCACTGAGCAACCGGCTCCTCTCCGTGCCGGTCGAGCGCATCCCGCGTGTCGCGGCGACACGTCCCAAAACATAGTGAGCGGATGCCTTGAGGTCGCGCTCGATCCGCTCCCATTCTGTTTCCGAGTACTGGCTCGGGCGCCGGAATCTCCCGAGATGTTCAAGAGCGTCGGACGCGCTGCGGCGAGCTTCCTCGAGGAGCCCGGTATGCACCTGGACATTTGCCAGCACAGAGAGGAGCGAGCCATTCTCCGGGAGGATCGCTAGCGACTCCCTGCCATGCTTGAGCGCTGCCGGCAGGTCATCGAGCGCAACACACGCCTTGGCCGCCATCGCGTGCGCGAAACTGACCATCCATGATCGCGGGTAACGCTGCAGGAACTGCTCCGCAAGCCCGCGCTTCGCAACAGGGTCCTCGGTCGCCTTCAAGACAAGGAACGCATCGCGCTCTTCCGGGTCGTCGATCCTGTCGATCATCGTGCGCTTGCTCGGGTCGCCGGCGTAGAGTACGAGGTCAAGATCCTGCGCCTGCAGGGAAGAGACCAACCAGACCGACAAGCCCAGCGCAGCAGCAGCGGACCGCGCCATACGCGAGCAACGCAAAGAGACGCTTCGTCTACTCATTGCTGCGCTTGGCCGGTGACCCAGAATAAACCTGCGTAGTGCGGGCCTGCCTGGCGATTGCACGGCTGAGCCAAGGCCTTCGCGCTCTCGTAGGCGATCGCATCACTCTCGCATCCGCGCCATCGGCGCATCAATCGCCCGCAAGTAACTCGCGAGCTGCTTCTCGAGCCGCGCTGCGACTCCTGGCTCGGCGGCCTGCACGTCCCGGCTTTCCTCGATGTCGGCGGACAGGTCGAAGAGCTGTGTGTCGCCGGTCTCGTACAACTTGACGAGTTTCCAGTTCCCGTCCCGGATTGCAGACATTGGCGTGGTGCCCTTCTGCGTCTGGTAGTGCGGGAAATGCCAGACCAACGGACCGAACCGTCGCGACACCGTTCCAGTACCGCCGTTCGTCAGTAAGCCGAACAGGCTGGCGCCCTCGATACGAGGCGACAGCTCGGCACGGACGCGCGTCATCTCCGCGATGGTCGGGTACAGATCAGTACCGATCGCAGTCACCCTGCACACACCGCCGGCCTCGATCCCCGGACCGCGTACCAACAGCGGCACCCGCACGCCCCCTTCCCACGTCGAAGCTTTCTGGCCGCGTAGCGGGGCATTGCTCGAGACCCTGGTCGGCCCCGAATCCAAGTAAGATCCGTTGTCCGAGGTGAAGATCACGTACGTGTCCTCCTCGAGGCCAAGCCTGTCGAGTGCCTCGAGGATGCGTCCCACTCCCTCGTCCAGTTCGTGCGTCATGGCGGCATGGCCAGGATGGTTGTGGCGCTCGCCCTTGGGCTTCGCTTCGAACTCAGCGACGGTCTCGTCGAATGCTCGAATTCCTAGATGAACCGCGTAGTAGGAAACCTGCATGAAGAAGGGCTCCCGAGCGACGTTGCGATGCCTGAGGAAGTCCACCGCGCGGGTGGTGACACTACCCGTCCGCTTCGGGTCGGGTGGGGGCGCGGAGCCCTCCGCATTGGACGTGGTGCCGCTGTGCTGGTCATATCCGTGCCTGCCCGGCCCGCCCCCGCCGAGATGCCATTTGCCGAAGTGCGCGGTCACATAGCCCGGGCGGTGCCGCTTGAGCAGTTCGGCGATCGTCACTTCCTCGTGCGGAATGTGATTGATGTGCTGTGGCGGAATCATCGGGAGCCCCTCGTAGAATGGCCCTTGATTGCGGTTGATGATGTCGGTCATCCTGAGTTGGGCGGGAGACTTGCCCGTTTGAATCGCCAGACGGGTCGGGGAGCAATTCGGATGCGGGGCGTAGGCATCCGTAAAGCGCATGCCCTCCTTGGCAAGGCGCTCGAGACTCGGTGTGCTGTGGTAGTCGGATCTCGAGTCCGGCCGGTCCGGGTCCATGAGCACCGAGGTGCCGACCCAACTCATGTCGTCGGCGAGGATCAGCACTACATTCGGCTGGGCTGCGCAAGGGGCCGCCGCAACGAGTGAAGCCAGGACGGGAACCAGTGTGCGAATCAGCATGGGTACGATTCTGGCGCACTGCTCCTAGCGCGGGCAAGTTCGGGGAATGGCCCCAGCAGCTGCGACTCAGGAAACACCGTCGTCGGCTTGGCGATGAAATCGGTGTCGAGCGCTACTGCAAGAAGAATTCGAAGGTCACATCGTCGAACGTGGCGACGATGCTTCCCGCCTCGAGTTGGCGGCCCGACGTCGGAAAGAAAAGCGCGCCGTCGGTTGAGTCCCCCGGACCCAGCTTGCCACTAACGAACGTGATGGCGGCTGCCGCTGAAGCGGCTTTGAGGCCTTTCGGGCCGATGGCCAGCGCCGACTGCCGGCGCTTCTCATAGCCGTTGTTCGGGCGGATGTATTGGTTGTTGTACAGGGCCTTCTCGTAGGCCGATTGCAGCTTTGACAGCTCGGAGCGGCCTGCCTCGCGGAAGAAGTCTTCGATGACGCGCTCCTCGGACACCGCGCGCACAAGCGTGCCGCTGTCGAACTCGAACGCAAAGTCGGTGGCGCTAACCTGCCACGTCTTTTCGCCGCCGTTGCTGACCGCGACATGAACAAGCGCGTAACGACTGGTCCTCACCGGCATCGGAGCACACATCAGCGTGAGCCCGACCTTCGTCATCACTTGGTAGTCCATTCCGTTCGAACGGAATTGGATCACTTGGGCTGGTAGCTGCAACGCCACCGCTCCAAGAGCCGCAGCTGCCCAGCCCCGCAGCCCGATGCTGCGCCCTAGCATGCTTTCGCCTATGATACAAGTTAGCGAATAGGGTCTTTGGTGGAATGAAACCGCTTACAGGGCTGCCTGTCGATTCGTTGGTGCAGGCCGCCAACGAATCTGGCATGCAGTTGAAACAACTGCACGAGCTGGTGCAGCAGATCGAGAACGGCGCCACACCGGCATTTCTCGCTCGGTACAAGGCGGATCTGTGTGCCGGCATGAGCGAAGAGCGCGTACAGTCGCTGCTGCAACGGCTGCGAGACGCTCAGGATCTAATCGATCGGCGAATCTCAATGGTGGCGTCCTTGAGCCAGCAGGACGTCCTTACGGAAGACCTGAAGTCCAGGCTGGAACGCGCCGCGAGCCGTCGTGAACTGAACGACATCTACCTGCCCTACCGCAGCCACGGCCGCGATGAGGTCCAGCAGGCTGTCGACAAGGGCCTGGATCCACTTGCGCGCTTACTGTGGTTCCAGGAGGACGGCGTGGACATCCTGGCGGAAGCTGCCAAGCACGTCGATCCGAAGAAGGGCCTAGGGGACGCCGAGCAGGCGCTTGCGGGAGCGTACGAGATCGCAGCCCGCTGGCTGAGCGAGAAGCCCGAAATCCTGCAAGATCTTCGCAAGCTGTACCACCGCGAATGCGAACTCTCTATCGCGGTCAAGGAGCACAGCTTGACTGAACCGCGCTGGCAGGCGCTGAACGGCTATCAGGCCAAGGTTGCCGAAGTGCCCTGGCAGAAGCGGCTTCTCATTAGGCGGGGCGTCCGGTCGGGGATCTTGGATGCCAACATTGCAGTTCCCAGCGCCGCGGCCAAGGCGTATCTTGAACAACGGCTAGTGCGTGAGCCGGATTCCGCCTTCGCCCCTCATCTGCGGCGCGTGGCCGAGACAGCCCTGCGCAGCGGACTGTCCGACCAACTAAAGAAGGACGTCCATCGGCAGATTGACGAAAAGGCTGACCAAGAGGCAGTCCAGGCCTTCTGCAAGAACCTGCGGGACGCCTTGCTGTCGCCCCCAGCGCTTGGACTCAACATCGTCGGCTTGGAAACCAGCCGCCCGGGCGGCTGGCGCGCCGCATTGATCAACGTCCGAGGCGAGCTAGTCGACTGCGCGCTCATCGACCCAGAGAAGAAGCCCACGCGAAGCGAGCCAGCACCGGATTCCAAGGAGAGTCCTCCAGCGGCCGAGGCGCGTGAAGAAGCACCCAAGCCGGATTCCAGCGAATCCGCGATGGCAGGTCAGGCCGACGAGGCGCAGGTCACGGGCGACGCGCCCAGCGCCGCGCCGACCGATAGCCCTCCCTCTTCCCGCACCTACGCGGAATCGGATCCCTCGCAAGAGACTGACGCTGAGACTCCTTCGTTGAGAGCAGCCGGCAAGCGCACCAGCAAGCGTCCTCGTCGCGAGGATCTCACCGAGTTCCTGCGCTCCAACGACATCGATCTAATCGTGTTCCCCTCCGGACCGCGTCCGCGCTCCACAGAGCGCGTCCTGAGAACGCATATCCGCCGGGCCGGCAAGCCTGGGATCGCGTGGCGGGCCGTCCGCGACCCCGGCACCTGGATTTACGCAACGTCCAAGGTGGGCAAGCAGGAGTTCCCCAAGCTCGACCCGAGCCTGCGCAGCGCCATCAGCCTAGCTCGCAGAGCCCAGGATCCGATGTCCGAACTGGTGAAGGCCGATCCCAAGACGGTCGGCATCGGACTCAACTACCAAGAGCTCAACCCGGAACAACTAACCGCAGCCCTCCGACAGACTGTCGAATGCGCAGTCCACGATGTCGGCGTCGATTTGAATCGTTCGACGGTCCCGCTGCTGAGCCTGCTGCCGGGCTTCACCCCGAAGCTGGCATGGCGGGTTGTGGAGCACCGTGCCAAGCACGGACCATTCCAGTCCCGCAATGACTTGCGCAAGGTCGAAGGAATCAGCAGCCGCGTTTTCCTCCAAGCGGTGGGGTTCCTGCGGGTTCGAGGTAACGACCCATTCGATGACACGGGCGCGCACCCTGATTTCCGGGAACTCTACGATCGCATCGCCGAAACGGCCGGCTGCGACCTGGCGACGCTCCTTGCAGAGCCTGACCGGCTCGAAGAAATCGATCCGGAGCAATTCGCAACCGCAGATCGGTCTGTCGAATGCATCCGCTCCGCGATTCGCGAAATGCAGACCGAAAGGCGCAATGTCAGGGGCACGTTCGAATTGCCGCAGCTAGCAGTGCCCTTGCGCAGCGACGAAGAACTGCAGCCGGGAACCAAGGTCGAGGGCATCGTGAAGAGCGTTGCCGACTTCGGTGTGTTCATCGACATCGGCGCGGACAAGGACGCCTTGCTGCACGTCTCGCAGATCCAGCACGATCACAAACGGGATTCGAAACCGATCTTCAAGGTGGGCGACTCTGTCGAGGCCTTTGTCAGGAACGGTCAGCCGAATGGCAAGGGCATCTCTCTGTCCATGTGGGATCCAAGCTCCCGGCCTCCTCGCGAGCGGAATGGATCCGGGAGGTCTTTCGGTCCTCCCCGGCAGCGTGACGGGCGGGGACGGCGCGACGATCGGCGACCCCAGAGGGACGACCGCCGCAAGCCGTTCGGCAAGACCTTCGGCTCCGACTCGGGAGGCCGACCCCGAGGTGTTCGGATGACGAAGGATATGAGCATCGAAGAAAAGCTCGAAGCCTTCAACGACCGGTACCGAACCAAGGCGTAGGGCATGAGCGGCCCGAGTCGCGAAACCGCTTGGCCGGACTGGTCTCTAGAGCGCCAAGCGCGAAGCGCGGGATACCGCTTGATCGCTGGCATTGACGAAGCGGGCAGGGGCTGCCTGTTCGGTGCGGTGTTTGCCGCTGCGGTGATCCTCGATCCCGCCTGTGAGTTGCCCGGCCTCGACGATAGCAAGCGCCTGACGCCACGTCAGCGTCGGGATCTCAACGCCAGCATCCGCGAGACTGCGATCGGATGGACTGTGCGCGCGACGGACGCAGCAACGATCGACCTGGTCAACATCCTCCAAGCGTCTCGTCGGGCGATGAGGCACGCGGTTGACGCCTTGGACCCCGCTCCGGACTTCCTGCTAGCCGACGCGGTTACGATCGATACGGCTATCAGCCAGCGCAGCGTGATCCAAGGGGATCGCAAGAGTCGTTCGATCGCGGCGGCATCGATCCTGGCCAAGGTCGCCCGGGACGAGTGCATGCTGGAGTGGGACGCGATCTACCCCGAGTACGGCCTTCGAGCTCACAAGGGGTACCCTGCCCAAGCCCACCTTGCCGCACTCCGGGAACACGGTTGCACACCGCTTCACCGCATAAGCTACGGTCCCGTGGCGCGCTCGGCCAGGATCGATCCCGCCGTGCCCGAATCCGGCTACACTGTGACTTCGTGAGCATCAGTCCGCGCACTCCCTCCGCCGGACCGAGGGCGGCTCAAGCCTCGCAGACGGTTCGCCCCCTTCTCACGCGCGTCGTGATCCAGCTGTTTTGCGTGGAACTGGGGTTGATCCTGCTACTCCTGCCATGGACGCTGCTCTGGGATAACAACTTCTTCTTCAGCCTGCAGCCCCAAGTCAGCGAGTTCTGGCTGAGCAATGAACTCCGGGGAGCCGTTTCCGGGGTTGGCATCATCAACCTTTGGCTGGCAATCGGCGAGTTGGCGGGGATGGTGTCGCGGCGCGCAGCCTGACCAGAGAGACTAGTGCGTCATCGCGTAGATGATGTAGTTGATCGCCAGTCGATACGACATCGCCGTGTATCGCTCGGGATACAGCGGCCAGTCGGCATGCTCCCAGGCATCCCCGAGATCCATGTTGTGATTGATCAGCACCATCAGCCGCCCGGAGTCGTCACGGATGCCCCGCCAATGCGGCACAGTCCCGTCCCGCTCGTAAGTGCGACCGCTGAAAACCATCTGGTAGCCCGGGATCTGCGTGCGGTGCTGCATGTCGAATAACACGTGAAACACCTCGTTTTCCGCCGCCAGATTCTCTACTTCCCGCTCCGGGAAGATGCGCCGGATGCCGCCCATGAAGTGGCTCCATTCCTCGCTGCCATGGAAGTCGTCGAACATGATGAAGCCCCCCCGGAGCAAGTACTCCCGGATATTGCGGGCCTCGAAGTCCGTCAGCTCCCAGTGGCCCGCCTCGACGACGTAGAGGAAGGGGAAGTCAAAGATGTGCGGCTCGTCAGCACGGACATAGGTTTCGGTCGGCCGCGAATCGATCGCGGACAGACGTGCCAGCCCCTGGAGGAGGTGACGCTCGGCAGCCGGCGAATCGATCTGCCAAGGCCGCTGTTCGAGAAAATGGTCCGCGTAGCGGTCAGTGTAGGCCATCCGAGCCAGGACGAACTCAGCGGGCTCGCCACTGCCCGGAGGTTCGATGAGGGCCAGCTGGGGCTCCAGCGAGAGCGGCACGTCGCGGTATAGCTGCTGCGCGGCCAGCCAGCCGCCACATGCCAACAGCGCTATCACCGCCACCGTGAAGGGCACAGAGCCCAGCGCTGGCTGGAAGTCCGGCTTGCGGCGGAGACCGTCATGAATATCTCCTGCCATCGCGATGCCGGCTCCCCACTCAGTATCGGTAATGTTCCGGCTTGTAGGGCCCCTCAATCGGGAGGCCTAGATACTCAGCCTGGGCAGGGGTCAGCGCCGTTAGATCGACGCCCAAGGCTCCAAGGTGCAGGCGGGCGACGTGCTCGTCAAGCTGCTTGGGCAGCCTGGTCACAGTCCGTCCAAAGGCTTCGGCATTGCGGTGCAATTCGATCTGCGCCAGCACCTGGTTCGTGAAGCTGCAAGACATCACAAAGCTCGGGTGGCCGGTTGCGTTACCCAGGTTCAGCAGACGTCCCTCCGAAAGCACGATTACCGTGTGGTCGTCGGGGAAGCGGTACTCGTCGACCTGGGGCTTGATTGTCTTGCGCTTCACTCCCGGAAGGGCGGCCAGTCCGGCCATGTCGATCTCGTTATCGAAATGCCCGATGTTGCCGACAATCGCTTGATGCTTCATCCGCGCCATGTGGTCTGCGGATATGATGTGCTTGTTCCCGGTCGCGGTAATGAATATGTCGGCGATTTCGAGCACATCCTCTATCCGGCGCACCTCGAAGCCCTCCATCGAGGCTTGCAGTGCGCAAATCGGATCAATTTCGGTCACGATCACCCGCGCTCCTTGGCCGCGCATGGACTGCGCGCAGCCCTTGCCCACATCGCCGTAGCCGCAGATCACGGCGACCTTACCCGCGATCATGACATCCGTGCCCCGGTTGATGCCATCAATCAGCGAGTGCCGGCAGCCATAGAAGTTGTCGAACTTGGACTTGGTCACCGAGTCGTTGACGTTGACTGCGGGGAACAGCAGAGTGCCGTCCTCCTGGCGCTGGTAAAGGCGGCGCACGCCGGTTGTTGTCTCCTCCGAGACGCCGCGAATCCCCCTGGCGATTCCTTCCCAGATGTTTCCGCGCTCGCGTCGGAGGGCACTCAGCGTCGAAAGAATGACGGCCTCCTCCTCGGAATCGGCCGTCGAGGGATCCGGAACGGAGCCGATGCGCTCGTACTCAAGGCCGAGGTGAACCATCAACGTGGCGTCGCCTCCGTCGTCGAGAATCAGGCTGGGACCCTTCCCGCCCGGCCAGATCAGGGCCTGCGACGTAGCCCACCAGTACTCTTCGAGTGTCTCCCCCTTCCATGCGAACACCGGCACACCGGCAGGCGAATCCGGCGTTCCCGCGGGTCCGACCGCAACGGCCGCGGCAGCATGGTCTTGCGTGGAAAACACGTTGCACGAAGCCCAGCGCAAGGAAGCGCCCAGCTCTTGCAAGGTCTCGATCAGGACCGCGGTCTGCACAGTCATGTGCAGGGATCCCGTGATTCGCGCTCCTTCGAGCGGGCGCGTTCCCGCATATTCGTCGCGCAACGCCATCAGGCCGGGCATCTCGTGCTGGGCCATGCGGATCTCGTCGCGTCCGAATTCGGACAGCGCCAAGTCCTTGACTTTGAATTCCAGGGCCGTCGACCGGGGTTTCGTGCGTCCCTCGCCCGGGAAGGTCTCGATTGCAGCCATGCTCTGTCTCCTTGGTCTTGCTGTCGAAGGCGGGGTCCGTTCAGCCACGCCGCCTCAATTCGTCAACCTTGTCAACCCTCTCCCACGTGAAGGTATCCTCCCGGCGCCCGAAGTGGCCGTAAGCCGCGGTGGGTTTGTAGATCGGTCGGCGCAGCTCGAGCGCATCGATCAGGCCGGCAGGGTTCAGCGGGAAGATCTCCCGGACCATGTCCACAAGCTTCGATTCGTCCGCCTCCCCCGTACCGTAGGTATCGACTCGCACGGAAACCGGATCCGCCACGCCGATGGCGTAGGCGAGCTGCACCTCGCAACGCGAAGCCAAGTCGGCAGCCACGATGTTCTTGGCAATGTATCGAGCCATGTAGCATGCGGAGCGATCGACTTTCGTCGGATCCTTCCCCGAGAACGCTCCTCCACCGTGGCGGCCCATGCCGCCATAGGTATCCACGATGATCTTGCGGCCGGTGAGGCCAGTGTCGCCGTGGGGCCCGCCAATCTCGAATTGGCCCGTCGGATTGATGTGGTACTGGGTGCGGTCGTCCGTCATCTCATCAGGCACAACGGCGTCGATGACAACTTCCTTGACGAGCTGCCGCAGTTCTCCCTGGCTGGCAAGGGTTGGACCGCCAACTGGATCATGCTGGGTCGACACCACGACTGCGGCGACGCGCGCCGGTGCGTCGCCGTTGTACTCCACGGTCACCTGGGACTTGCCGTCGGGCCGCAGGAATCCCAACTCCCCTGCATTGCGAGCGTCGGACAGGCGTCGAACGAGCTGATGCGCCAGCATGATCGGCAGTGGCATCAGCTCGTCGGTCTCACGGCAAGCATAGCCGAACATCAAGCCCTGATCGCCTGCACCGCCCGTGTCCACACCCATCGCGATATCGGCGGACTGCTCGTGTACATGCGTCTCGATGCGGCACGTCGCGGCATCGAACCCGTATGCCGAATCGTTGTAGCCGATCTCCCGGATCGTGTCGCGCGCAATAGCCTCCAGATCGAGGTCCGCCTCGGTCCGGATCTCCCCGGACAGCACGCAAAGATTGGTCGTAACCAAGGTTTCGCAGGCAACCCGGCCCTGCGGGTCCTGGGCCATGACCGCATCGAGCACGGCGTCGGAGATCTTGTCGGAGATCTTGTCCGGATGCCCCTCCGTGACAGATTCAGAAGTAAATAGTTGGGTAAGGCGGCTATGCAAGACGATCCTCCGGTTGGGAGCCGCCGAATCTTACGCTCTATATCGAGGCGGGCGGGCGACTAGGCGGGGACACGGGCGAGCCTCTGGCGCTCACTTCGGAATCCACCTGAACTTCTCATTCTTGAGGTTTCGACAGCGTTTTGTCAATGTTCTTTGCTAACCGAGAGCTCAACAGAGGCTGTATCAACAAGAGTTCGGCTGGTCAATTGGAAATGGCCCGAGCAACTTAGCATCAGTCCCGGGCTTTGTGTGCACGGGGCGGCCCGGCGGCCCCTTGAACGGGCAATCAATGCCGAAGTGTTCCCCGGGGCCTAGGGCGCGTAGTAGCGTCGGCCGGAGTGCGGCGAAGCTACACCTGCCGGGCAACCGGCGCACGGCGCACCGCGAAGAAGGATCGCAGCAAGGCAACGCAGTCGCCCGCGAGCACGCCCTCGGTCACTTCCAGCCGGTGGTTCAGCAGCTCCGAGTCTGCAACCCTGAATTTGCTCCGCACGGCGCCGAATCGCAGGTCTCGCGACCCAAAGACCAGACGCTTGAGACGGGCGGTGACTAGTGCCCCGGCGCACATCGCGCACGGCTCCAGCGTGGAGTATACGGTCGCCTCGCGCAAGCGGTAGTCCCCGAGGGCAAGCGCTGCCTCGCGCAGCGCGACGATCTCGGCGTGAGCCGTGGGATCGTTGTCACGGATCTGGCGGTTGGCGCCGCGGCCGACGATTCGCCCGGAGTGGACAATGAGCGCGCCGACGGGCACCTCGCCGGCGCGCTCCCCACCCTCGGCTAGCTCGAGCGCCTCGCGCATGAACCGCTCGTCGTCGCGCGACACGTCAATGCCCGCCGGACTCGCGACCCAGCCAGTACTCAAGGTCGGGAAACACGATCGCCTTCATCGCGGGCGTGTCGACATTCTCCGGCCGCAGCAGGTAGGCACCGGAATCGATGTGGAGCACGGTCTCGCCACCGGCTAGATGCAACGCCATCTGCCGGGTGCTTTCGTAGCCCATCTTGAAAGGGTCCTGCACGACGATCGAGTCGATCACCCCGGCCCGCATATCCGCAACCAGCGTCTCAGACGCGTCGAAGCCCACGATCTTGACCTTCCCGGAGAGCCCCCGCTGCTTGACGGCCTGCACCGTGCCGTCGACGCTCGACTCGTTGTCGGCGAAGAAGCCGGCCAGATCGGGATGCGCAGTCAAGAGGTTCTCGGCCTCGGCGAGCGCCTTGGCGCGATCAGCCATGTTGAACTTGACGCCGACGATCTCGATATCCGGGAACTTCTCTTCGACCGTCTCGACGAAGCCCGCTTCGCGCTTCATCGTCGAAGCGCTTCCGGGCATGAATCCCATCACCCCTACCTTTCCCTCGCCATCCAAGATCTTGCCCATGCGCTCGGCCGCCATCACTCCACCCTGGTAGTTGTCCGTGACGACGAACGTGATGATCTGATCAGTGTTGATTGCCGAGTCGAAGATGGCCACCGGGATACCGCTGCTGGCCGCGCGCTCCACGACTGTGACCAATGCATCCTCGTCCACAGGCGCGAGCACGATCCCGTCGACCTGGCGAGTGATGAGATTCTCCACGATCGCGATCTGGCGGGCCGAATCGATCTCCATCTGGGGAGCGTTCCAGAGGATTTCAAGACCAAACTCCTCGCCGGCCTTGATTGCGCCCGCATGCACCGATTGCCAGAAGGTGTGGTTGGTTCCCTTGGGCACGACTCCGACAACAGGTAGTCCGCTGCCACCGGAGCAAGCTGCCAGCCCGCCCATGCCAACGGCGGCAAGGAATTCCCTCCGCGCGATCATGGGCATATTATTGCGCACACGGCAGGCCGTGCTGGGACGTACGAAGCGCCCCCAGAGCCTCTCGGTTCTGGCAGGCCACCGCTTTCTTCCGCAGGATCGGAACCACGATCGGAGGATTCAGGTCCCGCGGTTCGGTTGCCAGAGAGTTTCCGGATCGCCGGATCGCAGGCACACCCAGCGGCTCCACACGAACAATGCGTCGGAGAGCCGATTGAGGTACCGAAGCGGAAGATCAAGGCCGGATTCGGAAGCGGCAAGGGAGACGAGCGCCCTCTCAGCCCGGCGGCAGACCGTCCGACACACGTGCAGGTCTGCGTTCAAGGCCGAGCCGCCGGGCAGCACGAACGACTTCAGGGGCCGCAGGTCGGCGTTGATCGCGTCGATCTCGGCCTCGAGACGCTCGACTTGCGCAACCACAGTCCGGGGCTGTTGCGGACCGAGAGATCCAGGATCGGTCGCGATCTCGGACCCGAGATTGAACAGCTCGTGCTGAACCCTTAGCAGGGTGTCTCCTAGCGGTGCCAGGGCAACATCGTCAGATTTCGTCGCGCGCAACGATTCCCGAGCCCGCCCGACAAGGGCGATAAGTTCATCCACGGTGCCATAGGCCTCCACCTTGGGATCGTCCTTGCGGACCCGCCGGCCATTCACGAGACGGGTGTCGCCGGCATCGCCGCTCCGCGTGTAGATTCGGTGGAGCGAGAGGTTTGGGTCACGAAACTGCTCGTCGGGCATGAGTCACCATGATACGGTCGGCTGCCGCGGACACGGGTGTTACCGGAGCGTCTGGCGATGCAGTCCCACCTTCGCTGCGGCCAGCAAATCGTTGGCCGGCTTGTTCAAGCTGTAGTCCACATTGAAGACGACCCGGGCGATCCCCGCGTTGATGATTATCTTCGTGCAAATCAGGCACGGCGAGCAGGTCGTGTACAGGCTAGATCCCTTGACGCTGATCCCGTGATAGGCGGCCTGGACGATCGAGTTCTCTTCCGCGTGGCTGCAGAGGCAGTCCTCCAGGCTCGTTCCGGAGTCCGCGAGCGCATTGCACCGCGGGCAGCCTCCCTCGTTGCAATTGGGCACGCCGCGAGGGGTGCCGTTGTAGCCGGTCGAGATGATGCGGCGGTCCTTGACAATGACAGCCGCAACCTTGCGCTTCATGCAGTTGGACCGCAGTGCCACAATCTGGGCGATCCGCATGAAGTACTCGTCCCAGCCAGGGCGCTCAGCGCCCATCATCCAATGCTTGGCTACTGCCGTCACGGCTGCTTCGAAGGCTTCCAGGCTTCCGTCGTTGACAATCGTCTCGTCGGCTTCCGACCACGTGGCGCGCAATTGCTGGTGGGAGGTGTCATCGCTACCGAGCTCGCGCCCCTCCTGCTCGACGAATTCCTCGAACGAGGCCGGCATGCGAGCCCCGCCACGGCTCCTTACCCGCTCGTAACGGATCTTGGACGGGGCGTCGAGGTGCAGCAAATAGAACTCGCCCTCTTCGCGCAGGGCCCGGACCTCGTACGGGCTGCGAATCGAATCGACAACGCAGTTCTGGTCGAGCTGGAACCTGCGGGCAATGCGCTGCGCGAGAATCGCCGGGCCCAGCTCGGAACGCAGGCGGTTGCCCTCGGCGATCAAGTTCTCGCGATTGGGAGCAAGACCGCGAGCGGCGAGCTCCTCACGGATCACATCGGACAGCGAGTAGCACTTGAACCCTTTCTTCTGCAAATGCTCCGATGCGACTGTTTTTCCCGAACCGTTGGTTCCCGTCAATCCGATGATCATGGCTGAACCGTACTTGAGGGTAGCGTAGATCCGGAGAGCATCCCCGCGGGTGTCATCGCGCGGCAAGCCAGCGGCCGCGCGAATGCGCTGGAGTTGATTCGCCGGGAGCCAATCACAGCCGCGAAACCTCGGCTCAGGCCAGGGTTGACCGCAAGGTCAGCGCGGTTTCAGGTCCCTCCGTGATACTCTAAGAATCAATCGGGAGCATCCGCCTTTGGGCCGGTACCCATCCGGGGGCAATTCGGATGCGGAAGCTGCCGGGTAGGGATCAATACCTCTTCAGCAGATGAGGCTAGGCCGAACCGAGTGGGGCTCGCGAGAAGGGCCGTCCGCAAGTCTCGGGGACTCTCCCGAGGACGACGACGCTCCCAGTTCCGCTGGACTCGTCAGGTGCGGTTGGAGTTCAAAGTGCCCAGCCAGCGCGTTGCCGCAGGCCGGCCACGATGGCGGTGACACCGCCAAACCAAGATCCCGACTCTTGACACTGCTATGCCGGGGCGCCCGGCAATCGGAAGGCGGATACACATCGAAATGGACAACTATCTCGCAATAGCTCCCATCCTGGGAGCGGTCGGATTGGTGGGCTCGTTCTTGGCTTTCGTCGCGCTTGGAAGGCACTCTCCGGGCAGTGCCCAAATGCAGAGCGTGGCGGGATTGATCCGGGTCGGGGCAATGGCATTCCTCTACCGCGAATATCGCATCCTGGCAGTGTTCGTGGTCCTGGTAGGCGCGCTGGTCGCCTGGAAGCTTGGCGTACCGATGGCGATCAGTTTCGCGGCCGGGGCGGGCTGCTCGATCCTGGCCGGTCTGTTCGGGATGCAGGCCGCCACCATGGCGAACTCCAGGACCAGCGAAGCGGCCCGCACCGGGGGCGTGGGCGCCGCGCTCACGGTTGCCTTCACCGGCGGGTCGGTGATGGGGCTCGCCGTGGCTGGCCTCGGGCTGCTGGGTGTCGGATTGCTCGCAATCTATTTCAACGGTGCCGAAAACGCCGTGTACCTGAACGGATTCGCAATGGGGGCAAGCTCGATTGCGCTGTTCGCTCGTGTGGGCGGGGGGATTTTCACCAAGGCGGCTGACGTTGGCGCTGACCTGGTGGGCAAGGTGGAGGCAGGCATCCCCGAGGACGATCCGCGCAATCCCGGAGTGATCGCAGACAATGTCGGCGACAACGTCGGCGATGTGGCCGGCATGGGCGCCGACATCTTCGAATCGTTCGTCGGCTCGATGATCGCGACGATTGCAATCGCCGCGACCTTGCCCTCGGGCGCTCTGGCGCAACTCTCGGGTGCAGTCAGCGGCGAGGCCTTGCGCTCGGCCCTGATGGCGCTGCCGCTCGTCCTGTCGGCGGTGGGAATGGTTGGTTCCCTCGTTGGAATTATCTCCGTCCGGGCGCTCAGTTCACTCGGGCCGGCGGCGGCACTGCGTTACGCGGCTTGGCTTAGCGCCGCGATCTTCCTGGCCGGCGGCTACATCGCGATACAGGCCATGGGCGTAGCCACAGGCGCGTTCGGCGCTGTGGTCGCGGGATGCCTGGGAGGTGTCACCATCGGATACATCACCGAGTACTACACATCGATGAAGCCCGTGATGGAAATCGCGAAGGCGTCAAGGATGGGCACGGCGACCAACATCATAGAGGGCCTCGCAACCGGATTCCGCAGCTGTGCGCTTCCGGTCCTGGTCATCTGCGCGGCGATCTTCGTGGCCCACGAATTCGCGGGCCTGTACGGCATCGGAGTCGCTGCGGTTGGCATGCTGGCGACTGTCGGCATCACGATGAGCGTCGACGCGTACGGGCCGATCGCGGATAACGCCGGAGGCATCTCGGAGATGTGCGGTTTGCCCGAAGAGGTGCGCACAATCACGGACCAGCTGGACTCGCTCGGCAACACAACGGCGGCGATGGGGAAGGGTTTTGCGATCGGGTCCGCTGCGCTGGCAGCCCTGGCGCTGTTTTCCGCATACACGCAGGCGTTGGACAGTGCCCGCGCCGCGGCGGGCCTGGCTCCCATTTCGATCATTCTCAATTCGGCTGACGTGGTGATCGGCCTCTTGCTCGGCGGCATCCTGCCATTCCTGATTGCCGCCCAGACGATGAAGGCGGTCGGAAACGCCGCGGGAAAGATCATCGACGAGATCCGTCGTCAGTTCCGCGAGATAGAGGGCTTGCTGGAAGGTCGGGAAGGCGTCCAGCCGGATGCCGCCCGATGCGTGGATATCGCAACAGCCGCGGCCCTCAAGGAGATGGTTCTGCCGGGGATGATCGCGGTGGCGGCCCCGGTGCTGATCGGTTTCACGCTGGGCCCGGAAGCGCTTGGCGGGACGCTCGCCGGTGCCACCGTCACTGGTGTGCTGCTAGCGCTGTTCATGGCCAACGCCGGTGGGGCGTGGGACAACGCCAAGAAGATGATCGAGCAAGGGGCCATCGAGGGCGAAGGCAAGGGGTCCGAAGGACACAAGGCGTCGGTCGTTGGTGATACCGTCGGCGATCCGTTCAAGGACACGTCCGGCCCCTCGATGAACATCCTGATCAAGCTGATGTCGATCGTGGCGCTCGTGATCGCCCCGTTGATCGCGGTGTGACAGCCGGCAATTCCACGCGGGCGCGATTGACCATGGACCGGCGGATCGGCGGGACACGACGCTCTGATAGATTGGGAACACCGATGGCCGAACCAACACCGAATCCAGCGGGCGCGCCGGTGGGAAGAGACGCCGCCCCGACCATGCCGCCGCACCCGCTGACTCTCGATGGGTCGGCGGCACTGCACCAAATGTTCCGCATGCGCTGGCCTGAATGGAACGCTCTTGCGGACGATCGGCGCGCCGAGATCGCACGGAGCGCCGCGCTGGCTTTCGAAGCCCTCGAGAATCACCCTGAAGGCGGTTCCGCCGTGTTTTCCCAGCTCGGCCACAAGGGCGACTTGCTAATAGTGCATTTTCGCGCCGGCTTCGACGGGCTGAACCAGGTCGAACGGGCGATTTCGTCGCTGGAGCTGTTTGGCTACATGGACCAAACGAGCTCATACGTTTCGGTCGTGGAATTGGGGCTTTACGACTCCACCGTGAAGCTGTACGAAGAGCTGCTCGCCGAGGGCATCGAACCCGGCGACCCTCGCTGGGCCGAACGGGTCAAGGCTCGAATGGACGAGCAGGCGGCTGCGATGGAACCGCGGCTGCGTCCGACGATCCCTCCGCACAAGTACCTGTGCTTCTATCCGATGGACAAGAAGCGCGGCGAGAGCCAGAACTGGTACACGGTACCCATCACGGAGCGGCGTCGCATGATGCGGGAGCATGGCATGATCGGCCGACGCTTCGCCGGCCGGGTGAAGCAGATCATTTCGGGCTCGATCGGATTCGACGACTGGGAATGGGGCGTGGATCTGTTCGCCGATGACCCGCTGGTGTTCAAGCAGCTGATCTACGAGATGCGCTTCGACGAGGCGAGCGCGCTGTACGCGCTCTTCGGTCCGTTCTACATCGGCATTCTCCTCCCGGCATCGCAGCTTGGTGAGTGGCTGAACGGCCCCGGCGGCGCCTCGAGCGAGTCCTGACGGGCTCGGCCCCGGAAACGCGTCGGCGGAGACTGACGTCACTCTCCGCTCGCCGGTTAAGATATAAAGCGATCCGACCGTCAGTCCCAGCCTTCGGGACGTCGGGGGAGATGTTATGCGGAATCACCTCGTCGTCGCGTTGCTAACGACCTCGCTGGGAGCCCCGGCTTCCGGAGTCGAAATCGACCTCGTCTATACAGGCCCCGCGGACAGCCCGGCGCTCAATGGACTGCGTTTGGGGATCGACGAATCCAACCGGCAAGGGGAGTTTCTCGACGTCAAGCTGAACCTGTCGCAGTCCTCGGGCGATGCCCTTCCCCCGTCCGCGATCGCGGTGTTCGCGGACAGCCCCGGCTCAATCCGCTCGATTGCCCAGAAGGGCGGCCAGCGGGCGGTCTTCAACCTCAGCGACAGCGCGGACGCACTTCGCGCCGCGTGCCTGCCAAACGCCCTGCATGTCATTCCGAGCTCGAAGATGAAAGCCGACGCCGTGGCTCAGTGGGTTCAGCGCAACCCGGCGACCAAGCCGTCCGCCGCCGCCTGGCATAGCGATGCCGTGAAATTCGCAGCTCGCGACCTCAACAAGCGCTTCTCGGAAAAGTTCGGAGCACAAATGGATGACCTTGCCTGGGCCGGTTGGTTTGCGGCTCGGGCCGTGGGGGACACCCTCATGCGCGAACCGTCGGCGGATGCCGCGAGCTTGTTGCGGTTGATCAAGCAGGCGGATGGCTTTGACGGCCAGAAGGGCGACGCGCACAGCTTCCGCGACAGCGGCCAACTGAGCCAGCCGCTCGTGCTCGTAGGCCCGGACGGGGAATTGCTCGGCGAAGCGCCGGTGCGCGGCGTTTCGGGCGGGCTCGATAGCCTGGGAGCCTTTCCCTGCAAGTGACGCCATGTTTCGTTTCCACATTCCCGCTCTCCTTCTGGCTGTCGCGCCGCTTGTCGCCCAGCCAACCCACAGGCTCTTCGTTACCAACGAGGCAGGCGATTCGGTCACGGTGATCGACAGCCGCACGGGCGAGGTCGAAAGAACTGTCCCAGTTGGCGGCCGACCGCGCGGCATCGGATTCAGCCCCGACCGCAAGCGGGTGTATGTCGCCTTGGGCGACGAGAACGCCATCGGCGTGCTCAACACGGCGACCCTTGAACTGGAGCGCAAGATACCCGCGGGCTCCGATCCCGAAGCGTTTGCCGTGCATCCCGACGGCACCATCTACCTCTCGAACGAGGACGAGGGGCTAGCGTCCGCGCTCGACCCTGAATCCGGCGAAATCATCGCCGAAATCAAAGTAGGCCTCGAACCCGAGGGCGTCGGCATCAGCCCAGATGGCAAGCAGGTGCTCGTGACAAGCGAATCCTCCAACATGGTGCATGTCATCTCCGCCGCAGAAAAGAAAATCGTGGCGAACGTCCTGGTAGGAGCCAGGCCGCGCGAGGTCGCGTTCAGCCGTGACGGCCAGTATTTCTGGGTAACTTCCGAAGTTGCCGGCCACGTTTCCAAGGTCGACCGGTCGACGAACCGCGTGGTTGTCGTCAACAACATGCTGCGCCGGGAGATCAACCCTCGCGTGAAGCCCAAAGGCATCTTGCTCGATGCCACGGCGAACCGGCTGTACGTTTCGCTGGGACGTGGCAACGCCATCGCCGTGCTGGATCCGGAGACCTTGCAGTTGCAGGGCAGCGTCGAAGTGGGAGTGCGCTCTTGGGGCATCGCGCTATCACGGGACGGCAAGCGGCTTTATGCCGCCAACGGGCCGGACTCTACGATTTCGGTCGTCGACACGGCGGCCCTCAAGGAGATCAGCACGATCCCGACTGGAGAAATGCCCTGGGGCGTGGTGCTCGATGATTAGCCGAACGCTGCGTCGGCTGCAGGCACTCTCGGCGCTGGTTGCGCTGGCCGCCAGCCCTCTCGCGGGGGACGATATCGGCGTTCTGGAGGCAATCGGCTGGAAACTCTTCTTCGACCCGCTGCTGTCAGCGCCTCGCAACACGTCGTGCGCCACCTGCCATATACCCGAGAACGGGTTCGAGTCAGGCGTAGCGCTCGGGGAGGGGGCACACGGAGACAAGCTGCCCCGGAATGCCCCGACAGTCGTGAATCTCGCAGATGCCCAGTTCTTCTTCTGGGACGGTCGCGCGGGCTCCTTGGAAGAGCAGGCCAAGGGGCCGATCGAGAATCCGATTGAGATGGACCTATCCCTAGCCGAGGCTGCACGCAGGGTCCGCGACGAGCCGCATTACGCGCGGCCGTTCGCGCTGGAGGGCATCACGGACATCACGATCGACGAGATCGTGCGCGCGCTGGCAGCGTTCGAGAGGACCCTGGTAACTGGACCGACGCTCTACGACAACTGGCTCGCCGGGGACCGCTCAGTCTTTGACGAGTCGCAGGAACGGGGACGCATGATCTTCTTCACGCGCGGCCAGTGCGCCACCTGCCACTTCGGTCCCAATTTCACGGACGGCATGTTCCACAACATCGGCACGGGAACTGCCGAGGACCCGGGTCGCTTCGCCGTTAGCAAGGACAACTACGACCTCGGGGCGTTCAAGACACCGGCCCTGCGCAATTGGAAGAACCGCGAGCCCTTCATGCACGACGGCCGCTTCGCCACGCTGGATGACGTGCTTGACTTCTACAGCGAGCCGAAGACCGGCGCAGTTGGAGAGACCGAACTCGACCCCTTGCAATTCACGAAGCAGGACCGGATCGACATCAAGGCCTTCCTGGCAACGCTGAACGGCTCGTGGCCCGACCTCGAGCCCTACGAATCAGCATGGGAACAGATCCAGTGAGGCAGGCCCCCGGGGGCGCTGATCGCGCGAACAGGACACTCTTTCGTTGATTCCCAAGGAATCCAGTTGGCGCCATTGGATCGCCTGGGCGGCGTTCGCGGCGACCACGGCCAATCTCGCGTCAATCTCGCTTGCGCACACATGCCTCGGCCTCGGCGTTGCCTTGCTGCTCGCCAAGCCCCGCCTGATTCGCGCGCCGGCTGTCGCATGGCCGATCTTGGCGCTAATCGCGTGGACTCTCGTCGCGGTTGCCTTCTCGGACGAGCCCTCCGCAGCGTACCCGCAGGTCAAGAAACTCGCAGTGTTCGCGATACTGCCGCTGGCCTACACGGCGTTCCGAACGGCAGACGCCTGCCAGCGAGCTGTCCAGGCGTGGTTCGTGGTCGTGTTCGGGGCGTGCGTGCTTGCCTTGGTCCAGTTCGTCCGCTCGGCGCTGCACGCGGTGGCAACCGGCGACGAGTTCTACAGATCCTATGTAGGCGAACGGATCACGGGCTTCTACAGCCACTGGATGACCTTCAGCCAAGCAGCGGTCCTAGTACTGGTCACTCTCGCATGCTACTTGCTGTTCGCCAGGCGCCGGCCGGGTTTCCGGATGTGGGGCATCGTCGCCGCGGTGATCGGCGCAGCGCTGTTGCTGAGCTTTACGCGAAGCGCTTGGCTGGCCCTGCTCGCATGCGGCCTCTACTTGATGGCAATCACGAAGCCGCGTCTGCTTGCCGCCGGTCCGATCATTCTGGCTGCCGCATACCTGGTCGCGCCGGAAGCGCTGCAGCAGCAGGTGAAGTCGATCCGTCCCGACGCCAACCAGTCCCGGATCGTGATGTGGCGGACGGGCATGAACATGATAGAGGCACACCCAATCACTGGAGTCGGGCCCGAACGGGTGGGCCCGCTGTTCCGGGAATACCAGCCCGAGGATGTCGGTGAGCTGCCGTCCGGATTCTACGGGCACCTCCACAACGTGTTCATTCATTTCGCTGCCGAGCGCGGCATACCGGCAGCGATCATCGTCTTGTGGCTCTTCGTTCAGGTACTGAGCGAGATGCGGCGTGGCCTGCGCCGAATCGAGGCCGGCCGTGACGACCGGCGCTTCCAGTTGCATGCGGGCGTTACCGCCACGCTAGCAATCGCGATTCTCAGTTGCTTCGACGTCTCGCTGGGCGACAGCGAAGTGCTTGGGGCCTATCTGGCAGTAGTGGCCGTTGCATACCGCGGCATGCCGGAGAGCAAGCAGGCATGAGAGCGAACCGGAAGCCCGCTGCGAGTGTGCTGACGCAGCGATCCTGTTCACGCCGGCCGGGCACCAGACCAGGCGAGGCGCTGTGACATCATGGACTGAAGGGCTTATGGAATTCAGACTTGCAGGGGAAAACCTGGCCGCCATCAAGGCTGACGTGATCATCGGTTTCGTCTCGGATACGAGCGAAGAGCAGTCACCCGCTCCAGAGGCCTGGGACCGGTATACGCGCGGGCTCTTCGGCGAGCTCGTCGCTCGAAATGAGTTCAAAGGGAATCACCAGTCGACCGCCGTGATCCACAATCCTTCCGGACTGCGAGCGGGTCGCTTGCTCCTGGTCGGCTGCGGGGCCAGGTCCAAGCTGAGCCTTGGCCGGGCCCGTGACGCGGCAGGAGCCGCTTGGCGTCAACTGCGCACCACCGGAGTGAAGACGCTGGCTGCGGCCGTTCCGGACGGTCTCGATGCCGACGAAGGGCTGAGGGCTGTCGTCGAGGGCATCCTCCTGGCGGACTACGAGCCGGACGCCCACAAGACCGGCGAGAAAAACCGGTCTTCGCTAGAATCCGTGGCGATTGCCGCAACGGTGGCCGGTCAGGGCGCGCTGGACCGCGCAATTGCGACTGCACAGGGACAGAACTGTGCCCGTGAACTGGCAAACGAGCCCGGCAACCTGCTGACTCCAGGCGTCCTTGCGTCGCGTGTGGCGGAGCTTGTGGAGGGCACCAGCCTCGAGTGCGAAGTGCTGGACCAATCGCGACTCGAATCCCTCAGGATGGGCGCGCTGCTGGGAGTGGCTCGCGGCAGCAAGGAGCCGCCGGTCATGATCCTCATGCGGTACACACCGGGTGGATCCGCGCCCGACGCTCCCCATCTGGGCCTGGTCGGTAAGGCCGTGACTTTCGACACGGGCGGGATCTCCTTGAAGCCTCCAGCCGACATGCATCTAATGAAGCACGACATGGCAGGCGGCGCCGCGATGATCGGGGCGATGCTGGCGATCGCCGCGCTGAAGCCTTCCGTTCCCGTGACAGCTGTGATTCCCTCTGTCGAGAACATGCCCGGAGGCGAGGCCCAGCGACCCGGGGATATTGTCAAGACCCGCTGCGGTACAACCGTGGAAGTATTGAATACGGACGCGGAGGGGCGCCTGATCCTGGCCGATGCGCTTACCTACGCCACGGAACTGGGCTGCACTCATCTGGTGGACGCGGCGACCCTGACCGGAGCCATCGTGGTAGCTCTGGGCTCTGCCTACACGGGGCTGTTCGGCAACGACGAAGGATGGACCGCCAAAGTTGTGCAAGCCTCCAAGCAAGCCGGCGAGCAGATGTGGCCCATGCCGCTTGGCGAGGAGTATTCCGAGCTGCTCCGCAGCCCTGTCGCAGATGTCGCCAACATCGGCCCCCGGTGGGGCGGTGCGATCACGGCAGCTGCGTTCCTGCAGCGATTCGCGGGCGACACTCCGTGGGTCCACCTTGACATCGCGGGAACGGCTTGGTTTGAAAAGGCGCTGCCCCATGCCCCAATCGGCGCCAGCGGGGCGGGCGTGGCTACGCTGGTCGAACTGGCCCTCGCCGACGGATAGGCCGCTACTGGATCGTCGAAGAGCCCTCCATGCCGAGGGGGGCGGTGGTCACGTTGCGGTTGACGTGCTTGTCGAGGTTGATGATGTAGGTTTCGGGGGCGTTGAGAAGGTGAGGCGAGTGTGTCGCGGCCACGATCCGGAATCCCTTCTCGTCAACGAGTTCCTTGAGCATTTTCAAGATCCGTCTCTGGTTCGATGCGGAGAGCGCCATCTCGGGTTCGTCCAGCAGCAGGACTGACCCGTCCGGCAATCGCGGAAACGTTTCCCGGAATAGCGAGAGCATCACCTGCCCGTGACTTGCGGTGAGCAGGAATTCCTTCATCTGCGGCTGGTCTTCATAGAAGGACGGGTTGTTGCGGGGATTGTGCTGCTCCGCATCGAAGAGCAGGGTCTTGCCCAACTCCAGCCCCCGCTTGTCGAGGCGGTAGGCATAGTTGTCGACTTGCTCGTCCCGCAGCGCGTAGTAGATGGAGTGGAGCAAGGTGGACTTGCCGGACCCGTTCTCGCCTTCCAGCATGATCAGCGGATGCGAGAGGTCCACGATCATAGGCATGTGGAAGTTGAGATTCACGAAAACCGGATGGCTGAGGATTCTGAGGAACATGCCTCGAACCAGCATAGCCCCTGGCCTGGGGACGGACTAAGCTTGCGGTCGGCGTGCGTCTCCGGACCATGGCGCGGGACCCGCCGGCAGCCGGTGTCAACGATGTCACCCCGCCGCCCTTCCAGAGTGCGGGCAAGCGGTCTCGCTAAGATTGAATGCCGTAGGCGCCCCCGAGCCAGGAGCGCCCTCGCAACAGAATTCGCTCGATGCCGTCGACTTGCAGTATCGAAGTTCTCGGATCGGGAACCAGCGTGGGAGTCCCGACAATCGGCTGCCACTGCCCTGTCTGCGAATCCACGGATCCACGTGACCGGCGCCTGAGGCCGTCGGTCTTGATCCGATTCGACAGCAACGGGGTCGAGCGATGCGTGGTGGTCGATACGACGCCGGATTTTCGCGCGCAAGCGCTGAGCTCGAGGTTGGAGCGTCTGGACGCAGTGCTCTACACCCACGATCACGCGGACCACATCATGGGATTGGACGACATTCGTCCATTCAACTACGGAAGGAAAGAGCGGATCCCGATCTACGCGTCAAATGACACGCTCAAGTCGCTCAAACGGGTGTTTCCGTATGGTTTCGCTGGCGAGGCAAGCCATGCCGGCGGCGTCCCGCGGCTGGCTGGCAAAGTGATTGGAGAAGAGCCGATCGAGTTGTTCGGCACACGATTCCAGCCGTTCCCCGTCCATCACGGACCAAAGCGGATCCTTGGTTTTCGATTTGGCCGTGCAGCGTACGTCACGGATCAGACCGGCTTCCCTGACGAGTCCCTCGCTCGCCTCGACGACCTTGATGTCTTGTTCCTCGGTGCCCTGCGCCACGTGCCTCACCCGATGCACTCCACTGTGGCGCAGGCCTTGGCGTGGGTCGAGCGGATTCGGCCAAGACGAGCGTTCTTCACCCACATCTGCCACGAATTGCCCCACGCAGAGACCGACCGCCAGTTGCCCGCTGGCGTGTCGCTGGCCTACGACGGCCTCCGAATCGCGGTAGAAGGGTAGGCAGCCGTGAACGGAAGCTGGAAGAGCGTGCAAGAGATCCCGGACGACTTCGGCCCGACAGCCGTGACGATTGGAAACTTCGACGGCGTCCACTTGGGTCACCAGCGGATCCTGCGATCGGTCGCCCGCACCGCCCGCGCCCGCTCCTTTTTCTCGGTCGCGCTGACCTTCGATCCGCATCCACTCAATGTCGTGGCGCCCGCGCTCGCTCCGCAGACCCTCACGAGCATCCAGCAGAGGGTGGATCTGATCCGGCGGCAAGGGATCGATCGTGTCGTGATACTGCAGTTCACGCCCGAGCTCTCGCAGCTGTCACCGGAGGAGTTTGCCGAAACGGTCCTGGCAGGCAAGCTCGGTGCGCGACACGTCATTGTCGGCGCGAATTTCCGGTTCGGGCGCAAGCAAGCCGGAGACGCAACGACGCTGCGCTGCCTCGGCGAGCGCCTCGGTTTTGACGTCGCCACCGGAGGGACCGTGCTAGTGGGCGGCAAGGCGGTGAGCAGCACGAGAGTCCGCGATCTCGTGGGGCAGGGCCGGGTGGGCGCGGCGAGGCGCTTGCTAGGCCGGGAATTCTCGCTGCAAGGCCCCATCGTCAGGGGCGAGGGAATCGGATCCAAGCGGACGGTGCCGACCCTCAACCTACAGCCCGAAAGCGAGGTGCTCCCCGCAGACGGCGTCTATGTGACAGTGACCCGCCAAGCCGGTGAATCGTGCCAGAGGGAATCCGTTACCAACGTGGGTCTGCGGCCGACCTTCGACGGCCGCCGGCGCACGATCGAGACATTCCTTCTTGGGGAAATGACGGGGCCAGCCCCAAACGCGATAGAATTGGGGTTCCTACGGAAGATTCGGGACGAGCGTAGGTTTCCTACAGCCCAGTTGCTACGGGAGCAGATTTCGGTGGACATCGAGGTTGCCGAGCGCTATTTCCGGAGGCTCCACGCCGTTTCCAAGGATCGTCCGTAGTTCCCTGATAACACTCCCGGAAATGAGTATTCCGGAAAGAGAGGATCCATGACTATGCAACTCTCCTCCCAGAAATGTGCACACCTGCAAGCCCTGGCCACTGACAGGGGAATCATCGGAGCGGCGGCTATGGACCAGCGCGGCTCCCTGCAGAAGGCGCTCGCGAAAGGCAAGGGCATTGCCGCGGATGCGGTAACCGACGACATGATGAGCGAATTCAAGCTCGCCGTTTCGCGGATGCTGACCCCGCACGCCAGCGCGATCTTGCTGGATCCGATCTGGGGCATGCCAGGCGCGGAAGCCCGGTCGTCCAATGCCGGCCTGCTCCTGTCCTATGAGAAAAGCGGCTATGACAACACGCAGCCGGGACGCATGCCGGACTTGATCGGTGATCTTTCGGTTCGGCGGATCGCAGCCCTGAACGCCAACGCCGTGAAGATCCTGCTGTACTACTCCCCGTTCGAGGATCCCACCGTGAACGAGGCCAAGCACGCGTTCATCGAACGGATCGGAGACGAATGCGCCGCCAATGATCTGCCGTTCTTCCTGGAGTTCGTCGGGTACGACCCGGATGGCGGCAACGAGAAAGGCCTGAAATACGCCAAGCGCAAGCCAGAAGTGGTCGCGGAAAGCATGCGGGAATTCTCGAAAGACCAATACGGCGTAGACGTGCTCAAGGTAGAGGTTCCGGTGAATCTGGCGTTCGCGGAGGGGTCACGGGCCTGCGAAGGCCCAAGCGCGTATTCGAAGGCAGAGGCTCTGGAACACTTCCGAGCGGCAGCCGAAGCTGCAGGACGGCCGTTCATCTATCTCAGTGCCGGAGTGACCAACGAGGTGTTCACCGAATCCCTTGAGTGGGCTTCGGAAGCGGGTGTCAACTACTCCGGCGTGCTCTGCGGCCGCGCAACCTGGCAGAATGCGATCCCGATCTTCTGCGACCATGGCGCCGCTGCTATGGAAGACTGGCTTGGTGACCAAGGTGTCGCCAATATCGGCAAGATCAACAACTGCTTGGATGGAGCGACTCCGTGGTACCGCTTTTACGGAGCCGACAGCGCTGAGGAGCTGGTAGCATAGCTCTCGCGGAGTGAAGCGGGCCAAGCCCTACATGCGGCCCAGCCGCCCGAATTCCCGCAACTCCCGCTCGTCCGCCGGGTCGAAGGATCCATCGGGCCGCAGCCTCACGCTTACCAGCAGGTTGGCAGGGCGGCTGCGGGCGTTGCGGAACTCGCCGAGCAAGTCCTGCGCCGAACCGGAGGCCGTTTCGTCGGCGCTCCCGTCAGCCGGTAGGGCGGCCCGCAGATATGTCCGAATTTCTCGGGGCTTGCCCCGATTCCCAATCCGCGCTGCCTCGGCAACATCGCCGCCGACGGGCCGGCCGTGCTGCGCCCGCGACCCCGTGACGAAGTCCTCGTCACCGCTGACTCCTTGCCCGAAACCGATCAGAATCCAGGGTTGAGCCTCGCGCAGGATCGAATAGGCTTGTCCCACTGGAAAGAGATCGGGCCGGGCAAAGTAGCCCACAGCCGGCTCCAAGCGTATCCCTGCTAGCGGCTCGTAGCGATAGACAATCTCTTCGAGCTGCCGATGCGCGTATTGAATGTAGAGCAGAAAGTCCTCGTCCTTTCGAAACTTGTACTCCTCCGGGGTTGGCTCGTAGGCGGGTCTCGACCGGTAGCCCTGGATGCGGCCGGTCTCGGGGCTATAAAAGTACGGGTGACGCCAGTCTGCCGCGTACGAGTAGGCGAGGAACAGTGCGAGGGCTCGACGGCGGCATGCAAGAGCAAGCTCGCCGACAAGATCGCGCCCGCTGCCCTCGAGACTGTTGAAATCGGTCTCGACCGTCCGGAAGAGGCAGAATCCGTCGGCATGGCGGGCAGTCATGACAACATACCCGAAGTTGGCCTCAACCGCCATGGCGGCAATCCTGTCGGCATCGAATCCACTGGGGTCGAAGGTCTCCCTCAAGGCGGCATAGCGTTCTAGCGCAATCGGCCCGTCGAACTGGGCGGTAGGGCCGCCCTCCAATTGGCTGTAGACGCCATACTGAACGGCAAGGCCGCTGCCAGCCCCTTGGAACCAGGCACGTCCCGCCGCACGCGGCGAAACGGCATACCCAGCCTCGAATCCTTGGAGAAACGCAGGGCAATCGGCTTCGTGATCGATGGGCATCATGCTCGGCCTGCAGCCCGCAAGACCAGTCGTTGCGGCAAGGAACGAACGCCGACGCATAGGTTGGATTGTATATGCGTGTCGCAGACGAGCCCAATCCCGAGCGCCGTCCCGGTCCTGATAGACTGGCCCAGTGCGCAGTCCGGTCCCAGCTTCCCTACTGCTTCCCTTCCTCTTCCAATGCGGCGGCTCGCCCGAGCCTCCGGTCGCCCCGGCCGGCATCCAGACCTCCCGCCTGTACGAGGCGGAGACGGGCGGTTACGCGCACTACCGCGTTCCGGCCATTGTGGTCTCGCCTGCTGGCACGGTCATGGTGGCCGTGGAGGCAAGGGCGAGCCAAGGCGGGGACTGGGGGCTTCAGGACATCTTGCTCAGGCGGAGCACCGACAGGGGTGCGACGTGGGACGCACCGCGCAAGATCGTGAATCTGCTCGGGCCCCCGGAACAGAACCCCGCAGCTCTGGCACAGGGCCTGGCCGAGCCCGGCGTGACGACCTACAACAACATCGTCCCGATCGTGGACACGCCGGCCGGCACCGTGCATTTCCTGTTCTGCAGCGCGTACGCACGTGCGTACTACATGCGCACCGACGACGACGGGGACACGTTTAGCGAGCCCGTGGACATCACCGCCACGTTCGAGCGATTCCGGGAAGAGTACGCCTGGAAGGTGCTGGCCACAGGGCCCGGCCACGGCATCCGCCACAGCAGCGGGCGGCTGATCGTTCCGGTATGGCTGTCGGACGGCACCGGGGGGCATGCGCACAGGCCTTCGATCGTCGCGACAATCTACAGCGATGACGGCGGTGCAACCTGGGAGCGCGGCCAGGTCGTTGTCCGGCACCCGGACTTGAAGAACCCCTCCGAGACACTGGCGGCCGAACTCCCGGACGGCACGGTGATGCTCAATATCCGCCACGAGTCGCCGAACCACCGGCGCGCCGTGACCTTTTCACCGGACGGCGCGAGCGCATGGTCCGAGATTCGGTTCGACGAATCCCTGGTCGAGCCGATCTGCATGGGCAGCTTGCTGAGAGTCGGCAACGCCCTGCTGTTTGCGAATCCCGACAGCACGGAGCCAAGAGACCCTGCGAACCCCCTAGGCAGCTGGAAACGGCAGAACTTGAGCGTCCGGCTAAGCGAGGACGAGGGGATGACTTGGCCTTACAAGCGGGTGATCGAACCCGGGGTGAGCGGCTATAGCGACCTGGCTGTGGATTCCGAAGGCACCGTCTATTGCGTGTACGAGGACGGTACGCCCTCGGATCGCGGGACCCACGTCAAGTACCTGACCGTCGCGCGCTTCGACCAAGATTGGATTCGCGGCGGAACGCCGTAGCGACATTGCGCATCAGGCCGACCGAAACGTCGTTCTGGCGATCCGGGTGAGTTCATTCACGATTCCCGCATTGCCGGAATCGTCGATCGCATTCCGGAATTCGCCCGGGTCGTTCTGCATGTCGAACAGTTCGCTACGGTCCCAGCTCAAGTAGTTCAGCTTCCATCGATCTGTCCGGACCATCAAGATCGGCGGCTTTCCAACGAAGCGGTCGTCCGCAGTGAACACCCTGCGACAAAAGTAGTATTCGGAGTAGGCGAATTCGCGGGCCGCGTGGCGCTCGCCCCGCACGCTGGACGCAAACGAACGCCCGTCCATCCCGGCCGGCGTCTCGAAACCGCATAGATCTGCCAAGGTCGGGAGCAGGTCGACCTGCGCGACCAAGTGCTGCCGGTTCGAGCCCGCTGCCGTGAGATCGGGCATCCGGACAATCAAGGGCACGCGGACCGATTGCTCGTACATGTTGTGCTTGGTCCACATGCGATGCGCGCCGGCCATTTCGCCGTGGTCCGAGGTGTATACCACGACAGTGTTCTTGTCGAGCCCGAGATCTCGCAAGGTGTCGAAGACCCTTCCGACATTGGCATCCATCTGCGACACGTTCCCGTAGTAGCCTCGGATCGCTGCGCGCAGCTCGTCATCGGTCTGGTCGTACCAGCCGCGCTCCCGGGCCCGTGTCAAGTGCCCGTGAAAGCCGGTCTCGAGAGCGTTGGGCGAACGCTCCGGAAGACGGATGTTGGATTTCTCGTAGAGGTCCCAGTACTTGCGGTGCGGGACCAGCGGCGTATGGGGCATGAAGAAGGATGTCCACAGGCAGAATGGCTTGTCCTGGTGGGCGCGGAGAAATCGTACCGACTCCTCCGCGTAGAAGGTGTCCCGGAAGAGACGTTCGGGCATTGCGGAAGGCATCCCGCTGGTGCCGCCAGCGGCACCCTGGTCCGCGCGGAACGAGCGCGCTTCCTCGGCTGTCAGACGGGCCAGATGCGTAGCTGCATTCACGCGGTGTGCGAAACCGTGTTTGCGGCTCTCGTCAACGAAGTGCATCTTGCCGATGGCAGCCGTCGAATACCCACGGTCCGCGAAGAAGTGGGCAACGGTGGGGGCATCGGCCGGGAGCGGGTCCTGCAGGACCCTGGCCCCGTGCCGGCTGGCGTAGTTGCCAGTGATGATCGATCCGCGCGACGGCACGCATACCGGCGATTGGCAGTAGGTGCGATCGAATCGCACGCCCTCGGACGCGATCTCGTCAATATGGGGCGTCTGGACGTCGGCGTGCCCGTAACAGCCCGAAGAGGCCGCCTGATGCTGGTCGGAACACAGGAAGAGCAAGTTGAGCTGCCGCATCGCCGGAAAAGCGAAGAACGGCCCGGCAGCAGCACCCGCCAGCGCTCGGATGGCTCCCCTGCGTTTCATGGAGGCCAATATACCAGCGAGCTGCCGGCCGCGGGCGTTCCCCCCGCGAATTCACTCTGCGGAACGCGCGAGGCAATAGACCTCGCCACTTCGGGAGCCGATGACAATGCGCCCGTCAGCTATGGCCGGTGATGCCACGACCCGTCCGCCAATCGCGAACTTCCAGAGCAGGGAACCGTCCGCATGGTTCAAGGCGTACAGGTTCCCGTCCATGGAGCCGACCCAAATGACATCCCCTGCAAGCGCGGGCGAGGAGTCGACCCTGGACCGCGTTTCAAACTCCCATCTCAACGTGCCGCTCTCTTCGTCAATGGCGTGCACGCGCTTGTCACGTCCTCCAATGACGACTAGACCATCGCGTACGACCGGTGAAGCGAAGAACTCAAAATCGGTCACCGGATGGTCGTAGCGCCAAACCACGCGCCCCCCATGCCAGTCGATCTTGAGAACTTCGTAACCGAATGTTCCGACATAGGCGGAACCTCCAACGACTGCGGGCGAGGCCGCAACGTAGTCCCGCATGTCCACAAACGAGTCCTCTTCGCCCGTCGCGATGTCGATGACCCGAAACTTGCCATCGCAGCCCGTGATGAAGGTCTTGCCCCCGACAACTGCCGGGCTGGAATTGACACGGTCCTCGGTCTGGTACTTCCAGAGCAAGTCACCTGTCACCGGATCGAACGAGTACAGGTTGGCGTCGAAGGCCCCAACGATGACAGCTTGGTCGCTGCAGTACGGCGAGGACAGGATCTCGGCAAAGGCCTGGTACACCCATCGCTGCTTGCCTGTCTCGATGTCAACGGCATGGAAGTAGCCCTCTTCGTCTCCGAAGAACACGGCCCCTTGGGCGACGCAACCCGACGCGGGGACGCCTAGGTTCGCCTGGTAAATCCACTTGGATTCGCCAGATTCCAGATCGACCGCGTGGAACCTGCCATCCATCTCACCGAAATAGACGGTGCCGTCCACGATGATCGCGGTCGAATCGACCCCGCCAGGGGCTTCGTAGACCCAAGCGACCTCCAGCGGAGGATCGAGTGGCGAGTCCGCAATGCTGTTCCGGTCGCTCCGACCCAGGAACAGCGGCCAGTCGGCGGCTGGCAGCGGGATGGCTGGCAGCAAGAGCCCGGCGCAGGCGCAAAGCTGAAAAACTGCCGCCCACGCTCGATTCGAGGCTCCGGGATACATCTCCATTCGCTGCTGGCGCACGATTCAAGTCCGAGTGCTTGGCCTAGAAGGTCGCGATCGGGTTGAACGGGCTGCCTGTACCACCCCCGACGGCGATCGGCGCGGCCGTCACTAGAAACTCCCAGCGATTCTGGCGAGCCGCTTCCCTTGCGACCGCCTCGAGGTCCAGGTTGTCGAAGATCGGCATTCCCATCGCGATGATGACCAATTGGTGAATGGGCTGGTTGACGCCGTCGACAAGGGACGGCGAGACATCGCTTGCCGCATCGCTTCCAAGAATCGCGGCGTCGCGCTCCTTCAGCCACTTGGCAGCAGAAGCGTGCAACCCCGCGGACTTCGACGAGACATCCCACGGACCATCCTTGTCCCGTTTCGCCCAGCGGCCTGTGCGGATCAGCACGATGTCGCCGCTGCCTGTCGAGAATCCAGCCTCTTTCTCCCAGGCATCCAAGTCGGACGGGTAGATTGGCGTGCCTGGCTCAAGCCAATCTACGCCCTTCAACCGGGGGATGTCCATCAGCACGGCCCGACCGAAAATGCCTTGCTTGAAATTCGTGACCCCGAGTTTTTCCGCCCCTTCAGAAACTACTCCGGCTTGCGGGAAGCCGTTGTACATCTTGCCTTCGAACGCCATGTGGCAAAGCGAGTCCATATGGGTATGCGCGTAGCCGTGGTAACTCACCTGGTAGTCGTCCGATACGAACTGGCCGGGGTTGTTGAGCCCGACATTCAGCATTTTGTGAAGGAACGGCCTCGGGTTGTCGACGGCGGCCTCCTTCTCGACATCACGCGCCAGCGAGACCGAAACACCCTCGGCCACCAGTTTCGCGGCTGCCAGGCGGGTCTCCGAAGTGATCAGGTTCATGGCGCCAAGCTGGTCTTGGTCCCCCCAGCGACCCCAGTTCGATAGCGTCTGCATCCATTCGTCGACATCAGCCTTGGTCACCTTGGGCTGGCCGTATGCGCAAGCGATCGCTAGCAGGAGAGCCGGAAGGATCAGGATCTTCTTCGTCACGCAATCAGCTTACCAACACTTGGGCCCGACCAAGCAAGAACGCTCGTTCCAGAGAACGCCAACCGCTCGACGCAGACTCGGGCCTGCGACCTGGATCGCTGGTGTACGCTGGGAGTCGACAGTGTTCGCAAGCAACGAGCGCAAGCGGCTCGAGGAAGAGCACCGGCAGAACGGCCGGCTTCCTCCCGGCCAGTCCCTCACCTTGAAATGGCCCGTACTCCATGTGGGGCCGATCCCAGACTTCGATCCCGCGACATGGCGGTTTTCCGTGGGGGGCTTGGTGGTGCGGCCGTTCGAGCTGAATTGGGGGGACTTCCAGGCTCTCCCGCGAGTCCGGGTCCAGGCGGATTTCCACTGCGTCACAACCTGGAGCAAGTTCGACAATCTCTGGGAAGGCGTCTCGCTCGGCACGATCATCAACCGAGCCATGCCGCTGGAAGGCGCTCGCTACGTGATCCAGCACTGCGACGGAGGATACGCCACGAACACGCCGTTGGAAGACCTCTTGCGGGACGATGTCCTGCTCGCTGACACCCACAGTCCGGAGCCGCTCACGCCTGTGCACGGCGGCCCGTTGCGGATGATTATCCCGCACCTGTACGCGTGGAAGAGCTCCAAGTGGATTCGAGGCCTGGAGTTCGCTGACCGCGACCGCGCCGGGTATTGGGAGGAACGCGGATATCACATGTACGGCAACCCATTCGACGAGCAGCGCTTCGGCTAAGACATCAATCCATGCTCGCGAAGCTTGTCCGTCGAGTTCTCCGCCGGGGCCGGACTCCCTCCCCAGACCTTCGCGGGCGGCCCGCGGTCCGGCGTGAGAAATCGTACGCCGCCGACAGCGGCTATGTCTACCAGTACACCTACGAAGGCTACCGCGTGGCTACCGGAGAAGGCGTCGAAGGCCGTCAGTTCGTCTTCGACTGCACGTCGGATCGCGCGTCGCGGTTCTCGATCATCATCTTCGCGCCGGCCGAGAGCTTCGCCGAATGGGAGCGCAGCGCGGAACGCGAGCTTAATGACGTCGAGCGCTACGCCATCATCAAGATGCGCCTCTTCGAGATCTTCGACGCGTCGGCGCACATTCACGGACCTGTGAAAGAGCGGCTGAATGTCGAGCAGGTCGAACGCCACGTCAGGGCGGTCGACCTGTGAGGGACCGCCAAAAGTACAATAGGCGCATGACGCTCCGAGTTGGCGTGGTGGCGGGCGCCCTCGCCCTGCTGGCCTGCGCGCCCGTTCCGCCGTCGCAAGACGCTGAATTCGTGGCGCTGGCGGACCAATACGTGGAGAGCCTCCTTGCGAGGTATCCGGAATTCGCGACCTCCCTCGGAGACCATCGATACGATACCAGGCTGAACGACTACAGCGCTGCGGCGATCGCCGCAGACATCGCCTGGAACCAAGGCTACCTAGACCAGGCCAATGGCATCGACCCGGCTAGGCTCAGCCCGGTGAACACGGTTGACTTCGAGATCCTGCGCAACCACCTTCGCTTCAGCATCTGGTCCGACGAGGTCCTACGCGAGCATGAGTGGAACCCGCTTCGTTACGGCGTGGGCAACGCCCTCTATTCGCTGCTGGCACGGGAATTCGCGCCGATCGAGGACCGGCTTGCCAACCTCCGCGAGCGCCTGCTGGGCGTCGGAGCGGTAGTCGAGGCAGCCAAGGCAAACCTCTCGAACCCTCCCCGGGTTCACACTGAGACTGCAATCCGCCAGAACGCCGGCACGATCTCCCTGATCCGCGAAGACCTTGACGGCATCCTCGCCCGCGTGCCGCAAATGGCCGACAGCCTCGCGCCAGCACGCGAGTTCGCCTCGCGGACGCTGGAAGCATACGGTACTTGGCTGCGGGACGACCTTCTGCCACGCTCGAAGGGCTCATTCCGGATCGGCCCCGAGAAGTATCGCACCAAGCTGGCGTTCACGCTGCAGTCGGATCTCGCAATGGAAGAGATTCTCGACAGGGCCGAGCAGAGGTTGGCGGAGCTTCATGACGAGCTTTATGAAACGGCGCTCCCCCTGTATCGCTCGATGCATCCCGACGCGCCCCTGACCACGAGCCGCAAGGCAGTCGTCCGGGCCGTCCTGGACGAGTTGGCCAACTCGCACCCAACCGACGACTCGATCGTAGAGGACGCAAGACGTAGCCTCGCCGAGGTCACCGAGTTCACCCGGGCCAAGGGATTGGTGACTGTCCCGGAGCAACCGCTCGAGATCATCGTGATGCCCGAGTTTCAGCGCGGCGTTTCCACAGCCTATTGCGACTCCCCGGGGCCCTTGGAGGAAAACGGGGAGACATTCTACGCAATCTCGCCGACCCCCGAAGACTGGAGCGCCGAACGCAAGCTCTCGCTCTATCGCGAATACAACGACGACATGCTGCGGGACCTAACCGTGCACGAGGCAATTCCAGGCCACTACCTCCAGATCGCGCATTCGAACCGGGCCGAGGCGCCGACCTTGATCCGCTCGATCCTGTATTCCGGTACCTTTGTCGAGGGCTGGGCCGTCTACGCGGAACAAGTGATGGCGGAACACGGATTCGGCGGGGCGCACTTCAAGATGCAGCAGTTGAAGATGCTCACTAGAGCCGTGATCAACGCGATTCTGGACCAAAAGATCCACGCAGGCTCGATGACAGAGCAAGCGGCAATGGACTTGATGATGCAGGAAGGCTTCCAAGAGGACGGCGAGGCGGCAGGCAAGTGGATTCGCGCGCAGCTAACCTCTGCTCAGCTGTCGACGTATTTCGTTGGAATTGCCGAGCACAATGACATGCGCCAAGCCTGGGAGGCTCGCAACGGACCGATTTCCGACTGGCAGGCCTACCACGACATGGTCCTCTCGCACGGCTCGCCCCCCGCAAAGTACGTTCGGAGCTTGCTGGGACTGTAGAAGCATGGGCGGGGATCGATCGAGACGGGAGGCTCCGGTTGCACTGCCTGCGACGGGGCGCGAGCGGGTCCGGAGATCCTGGGTGAGGGGCGCCAGCAGAACGGCCGCAGCCGCTGCGGCAATCGGTCTGCTGGTACCGGCATGCTCGGTCAAGAAGTTCGCGGTCCGTCAGGTCGGCGACGCCCTGTCGTCGGGAACCTCCGTCTACGAGACGGATCCGGATATCGACCTTGTCGGCGACGCGCTGCCGTTCAGCCTGAAGTTGGTGGAGAGCCTGCTTGATGTGACGCCACGCCACCGCGGGCTCCTGGTGGCGGCTGCCAAGGGTTTCGCACTCTACTCCCTGGCTTATGTGGATACTCCCGGGGAGATGCTGATCGAGGACGATTTCCAAGCGGGGAAGGCGCTCAGGGAGCGCGCCCGGCGGCTCTATCTTCGCTCGCTCGGATTCAGCATGCGCGCGCTCGAGACCGTCTATCCTGGAATCAGCCAGGAATTCGAGCGGGCTCCCGAGGACGCCGTTCGGCGCGTAGCTAGAAAGCATGTCGACCTGCTGTACTGGGCAGGCGCGGCGCTGGGTCTGTCGATTTCGACCGATCCAACCGACCCAGCGCTGGTGGTCCGCCTGGGGGAGGTGGATGCCATGATTGGCCGGGCGCTGGAACTCGACGAGAGCTGGGACGACGGTTCGCTCCACGAGTTTCTCCTGCGATTGGAATCCGCTAAGCCCGGCGGTGCGGACCAGGCCAGAGCCGAGCGCAGCTTTCGGCGCGCGCTCGAGCTGTCCAGCGGACAGCGTGCGGGTCTCTACGTCGCCTACGCCGAATCGTACGCGGTGCCCGCTCAGGACCGCGCGGTATTCGACGAAATGCTCGACAAGGCGCTGGCGGTGGATGCCGACGCGTTCGAGCAGCACCGTCTCCTGAACCACCTCGCGCAGCGCCGGGCGCGATGGCTGCGTTCGAAGACGGACGATTTGTTCTTCTGACCCGCCAGCCCTGCAAGCCGCAAGCCGCTCACTCCCTTGACTGCCCGTATACTGAATGAGATATCGGCGAGACTCGTCGAGTCCCCTCTCGCGCCGAGACAGACTGTGGCCGCAGGCACCATCATGAGACGGCTTAGCGTTCTGGCCCCTGCCCTGATGGCGGCAATCCTGCTGGCCACGCTCGCCATCGACACGGCGGCTCCCCAGAGGCGTCGCGCAAACAAGCTGAAGCTCGGGACGGTCGCTCCCAAGAACAGTGTCTATCACGAAGCTCTCCTCCGGCTGAGAGAGCAATGGAGGGAGATTTCGGGCGGCACTGTAGACCTGGCGATCTACCCTGGCGGCGTTGCCGGCGACGAGATCACGATGCTGCGCAAGATGCGGGCGGGACAGATGCAGGCCGCGATGATCTCCGGCAGCGGCATGTCGTTCCTGGACGAGGGCATCAGCGCCCTGCAGGTCCCGATGATGTTCCGGTCGATCGACGAGTTTGACTTCGTGCGGTCAAAGATGGCACCCACCCTCCGGGCCCGACTCGCGGAAAAGGGCTACAGCGTGCTCGGCTGGGGCGATGCCGGCCGGGCGTATTTCTTCAGCGTCAAGGAGTTCCGCACCCCCGAGGACGTACGCCGAATGAAGCTGTACACATCCAAGGGCGACGAAGAAATGCTGAAGCTCTACGGCGAATTCGGCTTCCACGCAGTGCCGCTGGACTTGACCGAGCTGCAGGCGAATCTCGAAACCGGGCTGGTCGAGGTCTTCGCCGTGCCACCGCTCCTCGCAGCAGGCTACCAATGGTTCGGATCGGCCCCCAACATGCTCGACCTGCCCTTCGTGCCTATCGTCGGAGCTCTCCTGATCAGTAGCGAGGTCTGGAACCGAATCCCCGCGGATTTGCGGGTCGACCTGCAAAAGGCAGCGGTCAGCGCGGCCTCGGAAATAGAGACCGCCGTGCGAGCTCAAGAAAAGACGGCGATCATCGAAATGCAGAAGCACGGCCTGAACGTGCTCGAGGCCGACGAGGATCTCGTCAGCCTGTGGAGCCGGGAGATGGAAGCAACCTACCCGCGCCTCCGCGGCCGCTACGCCCCCGCAGAGCTAATGGACGAAGTGCTGCGTTGGAGAGATGAATTCCGGTCCCGGTGATCGATGGCCGCGATTGGGATCGAGAGGAGACTGACACGTCAGCCTACACCCGTCGGCAGCTCCTAGCCATGGCCTCAGCGGCACCGGTTGCGGTTGCGGCCACCGAGGCGGCAACCAAGCCCACTCTGTGCCTTTTTACCAAGCACTTACCGCTGACGAGCTACAGGGAGCTTGCGGGAACGCTCCGGTCGATGGGCTTCGCAGGCGCGGACCTGACGGTCCGACCGCGTGGCCATGTGCTCCCCGAAAACGTCGAGCGCGATCTCCCGCTGGCCCACGGGGCTCTAGCCGCCGAGGGTATCGAGATCCCGCTAGTCACGACCGGATTGCTTTCCCGCCGGGATCCGGCCGCCCGCCCCACGCTCTACACCGCCGCGAAGCTGGGGATCCCGTACTTCAAGCTGGGATACTACCGCTACGGCGACTTCGAGGACATTGACGGACAGCTCACGCGGGTGAAAGCCGAAGTGGAGAGCCTGGCGGCGATTGCCGGCCACGCTGGAATCACCGGTGGATTCCACAACCACTCCGGCACGTACGTGGGCAGCGCCCTGTGGGACCACTGGTGGATCCTACGCGACACCGCTCCGGAGCAGATCGGGTTCTACTTCGATCCGTGCCATGCGACGATCGAAGGAGGATCGGCCGGTTGGGAAATCGGCTTCCATCGCCTTAAAGACCGCCTGAAGATGGTGGCCTGCAAGGACTTCGCCTGGGAACAGCACGACCAGGGATGGAGGGCCAAAATGTGCCCGTTGGGCCAAGGTATGGTGGACTATCCCAGATTCTTCAGGCTGCTCGCGGCCAGCGGGTTCTCGGGCCCGATCTCGCTGCATGTGGAGTACAAGCTCGAGGCGCCTACGGAAGCCCAGCGCATCGACAAGGAAATGCTGGCTATCGAGGCCGACTTCCGGTACCTGCGGTCGGTGTACGAAAAGGCGTTCAGGGGCGCGTAGCGACTCGGTCCCGCCTGCCCGGGCTAGTCCAGGGTGAACTAACTATATATTGCGGCCCTCTGATGGGAGGGCGCCGCGCGTTGCCAGGCAGCCAAGGAGGCTGCCTTGCAATCCCATACCGGCGCGTTCTCGAAGGAGGCGCGGTCTGCTGCCCAAATCGCATACGTCAAGGGCTTCGAGGCCCTAAGAGCGTGCGGTTACCTTACAGAGGGTGACCGGCTTTTCCTTCTCTCGCAGCGACCCTGCGGCGTCGACGGGGAAGGCAGGATAGTGCTCGAGTTCGCGACGCCCGCCGAGGCTGCTGCAGCGGGATCGAGCCCGGCCCTGAACCGGATTGCCCGCCAGCTCCGCGAAGGGCAGCTGGCCGCTGGCTTGGATCGCAGGGTCGTATCCCAGCCGTCAAAGAAGAAGGCCGCGCCTTCGCGGTCGGGCCCCCCGAAGCAGAAGGTGCTCTACCTGCCCGGATTCCTTGCCTCGGTCACCCTGCCCCACAGCAAGGTCGAAGGGACGGAGTTCAGCCGAGTGAATGGCAACATCCGGCTGTCGCTGCTCGCGCCGGGCGATCCAGGCCTGCCCTACGGCGTGTACCCTCGCTTGATCTTGATGCACCTCACCACCAAAGCCGTGCTTCAGCGAGAGCGAACTTTCTACGTCGGGGAGAGCGCAAATGAATTCCTTTCGCTCATGGGTATTTCGAATAGTGGCGGCCCGAGGGGGATGTCAACACTGGCGCGCGACCAACTGCGGCGCCTCTGCCTCACGTCGTTCGCTTACCACGACAAGGCGAAGGACAGCGGTCGGAACATCGTCCTCGCGGACAGGTGGGTGACGTGGCCGGGGCGAGGCGTGCAGGTCCGGTTGGGCGAGCGGTTCTACAGCCTCGCTAGGGCGGGATCCGTGCCGCTGGATGCGGCCATCTTGGCCGGCCTACGCCGATCCCCGCTGGCACTCGACGCCTATGCCTGGCTCACGTACCGCGTAGCGAGACTCCAACGAGACACTGTTGTCCCGTGGCGCTCACTCGAAATCCAATTCGGCGCTGAGTACAAGCAGCCGCGGAATTTCCGGCTCAAGTTTCGGCGTGTCCTGAAAGCAATCAAGCAGCTGTGGCCAGGGATCGAGGCAGAACCGCAAGAGAAGGGACTGCTGATCCGGCCATGCGCTCCGTCCGTGCTCAGTTGGCTGGAGCGCGCCGGGGCCAAAGCCGAGGTCCAGCGCTAGGCCCTTGCGCTGAAACGGTAGCGCTTTTTTCGCCGTGCCCATTGCGCTGAAACGGTAGCGGCTCTGCGCTGAAGCGGTGCCCATTGCGCTGAAACGGTAGCGGCTCTGCGCTGAAGCGGTAGCGGCTCTGCGCTGAAACGGTAGCGGCTCTGCGCTGAAACGGTAGCGGCCGCACTATATAGCCTCTCCTGTAGTTACCTCTATTTGCCTGTAGTCTCTACCTGTAGGATGCGCGTGCGCGATCAACAGCACGATTCGAGGCCCTTGGGTCTCCGTCCTTCCGTCAGGGGCCGCCGGGAGCGAGCCGCGGTCTCAATGGACCACAGCGGGCGGCGCGTTGCGCCGGGAGAGAACCCTGTCCGGAACGACAACCCCTGGCCGGACATCCTCGCTCTCGCGGATCCCGGAGGCGCGGCGATCGAGACCCTCCTCAATGTCCTGGCGCTGCTGCGGCGGCCGGGCTCGATCTCGCTGGGGTGATCCGCCGCAGCCTTGCGCCGGTGCGCTTCGGGCGCGACCATCGCCGTATGCCGAGACCTCGAATCTCCCGTCCCATGGCGCGCGCCCTGCGAATCCCCGCCCTCCTGGCCGTCACCGCGGTCACGGCGTTCGCGGCGGCGGCGAATCCCTGGGAGAACGCCATCAACAACATATCGACAGCGTTCACCGGTCCCATCGGCCGCGGGCTCAGCCTGGTCGCGATCGTCGTCACCGGCCTGATGTTCGCCTTCGGGGAACCCGGTGGCAAGAAGGCCCTGGCCGGCGTGCTGTTCGGCCTGTCCATGGCCATCGGCGCAGCCGGCTGGCTGACCTGGCTGACGACCTGATGGACCACGACCGGCGCAGGAAGTGGGTTGCCTCCCAGGCCCTCAACCGGCCGCTGATGATCGCCGGCTGCGAGCGCACCTGGTTCATCCTCAACGGCATCCTGGCGTACGCCTTGTACACGGCCACCTACAGCCTCGTGTTCGGGGCGGTCGTGGGGGCCGCCGGCTACGCCCTCGGCGTGGCCGCCTGCCGGGAGGATCCCGCCATGCTGCGCATCATCAAGCTCGCCCAGCGGTACAAGCCGCGCTACGACCCGGGCAAGGCGGGTCGCAGGACCGAGGTTGACCTGGTCTGATGCCGGGCTCGGCGGCGGCAGCGTTCCGGAAAGCGCGCGAGGAAGCGGGATCGCTCGAGGCGGAGATCCCCTACTTCGGCTGGCTCGATGACGGCCGCACCTGCCTGACCCGGCGGGCCGAGCTGGTCACCATGGGGCGGCTCACGCCCTGTCCCACCGCCGGCCTGGGTCACGCGCAGATCTCCGCCGTCGTGGAGCGCTGGGTGCGGGCACTGGGCCAGCTGGACGAGCGCACGCGCCTGTCGCTGTTCGTTCTGCGCCGGCCCCTGCCCCCGGCGGAAGCGGGCGAGGAGGGCATCGCCGGCGAGTCGGCGCGGGCGCGCGCGGCGCACCTGCAAAAGAGGCTCTCCCAGCTCGAAATCTGCGTCGCGTGGACACGGGACCCGCGCCTCAAGCCCGCGCCCTCGGGCAACGGCGCGCCGGCCTGGCTCGAACGCGTCCAGGCCCTGCTGCAGCCGGACCGCCGGACGGCCTGGATCCGCAGCAACGTCGAGGACGCCTGCGTGCGGCTGCGGCAGGACGTCGACGCGTACTGCCGGCTGGTCGAGGACCTGACTCCGATCCGGATCCTCGGGCCCGACGAGGCCACCCGGATCCTGAGCGAGCTGGTCAACCGTCCCGGCACCGCCGCGCCCGCCGCGCGGGGCTCGGGGCTGCACTGGCGCCTGGCCCAGTCCGAGATCGAGGCGGAGCGCCGGCAGCTGCGGATCGGCGGCGAGGACGCGCTGGTCTATTCCCTGGTCGAGCCGCCCTCGGAGGCGGCGGCCGACCAGCTGCGCGAGCTGCTGCAGCTGCCGGCCACGATGACCGTGTCGTGGGAGTTCCGCAGGCTCCCCACGGACAAGGCGCGGTCGCGGATCGCCACCGCCCGGAAATTCTTCTTCGCCAAGCGCTTCGGCATGATGGCCCACGCCCAGGACACGGCGGGGACCACCTCCGCCATGCTCGACGAGGCGGCCGACACGGAAGCGGCGCGGCTGGGCCTGGCGCAGGCCGAGCTCGAGGCCGACGGCATGCCCTACGGGGAACTCGCGCTGGGCCTGACCTTGCACGGCCCGCTCGAGGAGATCGAGCGGCACGATGCCGCGGTGCGGCGCATCTTCGCGTCCTGCGACGCCAAGGTCATTCGCGAGAGCTACGGGCAGCTGGCAGCCTACTTCGCGCGGCTGCCCGGGGCGGCGCGGGCGAACCAGCCGCGCCCCCTGCTCGTCTCCGCCGGCGTCGCGGCGGCGCTGGCCCCGCTGTGCGGGCCGACACTGGGCTCGCCGCGCAGCGGCCACCTGGACGAGGAGTGCCTGTGCGTGCTCGAGACCCGCGAGGGCACGCCCTACCACTACGACCTGTTCGGCGGCGGCGGGGGCGACATCGGGCACACCCTGATCCTCGGCCAGACCGGATCGGGCAAGAGCTTCCTGCTGAACTTCCTGCTGGTTTCGGCGGTGAAGTACGGGCCGCGCGTGTTCATCCTCGACCTGGGCGGATCCTACCGGCCGCTGACGCAGCTGCTGGGCGGGGACTACCTGCAGCTCTCGCCCGACCCGCAGGCGCCTACGCGGGTGCGGCCGTTCTCGCTGCCGCCGGGCGAGCGCACCTTCCAGTTCCTCGCCGGCTGGGTGCGGCGGCTGCTCGCGCTGGGCGGGTACGAGACGTCGGGCGGCGACACCACCGAGATCCGCAAGCTGGTGGAGGACCTGTACCGGTTCGACCCGCCGGAGCGCAGGCTGGGGTCGCTGGCGGGCTCGCTGCTCAACCGGATGAAGCCGGCGATGTCGCGGTGGGTCGGCAACGGCACCTGGGGCGCGGTGTTCGACAACCCGCCGGTCGCGGGCGCGGAGGACGCCTGGGGCGAGTGGCAGGTCGTCGACCTGGCCAGCGCCGCCCAGCACGACGACCTGGTCGAGGCGGCGCTGGGCTACTACCTGGAGAAGATGCGGCACGAAATCGACGACCCGTCCGACCTGGGGCGCGTGAAGATCGCCGTCGTCGACGAGGCCTGGAAATTCCTCAGGGACCCGACCGTCAGCGCGTACCTGGCGGAGGCTGCCAAGACCTGGCGGAAAAAGAATGCGGCGTTGCTGCTCGCCACGCAGTCCGGCGCGGACCTGTCGCGGGCGGACACGGCCAGGGGCCTGCTGGAAGCGACGCCCACCCGGCTGTTCCTGGCCAACCCGGAGTTCCCGCAGGAGCTGGCGGAAACCTTCCAGCTGACGCGGGCGGAGGTGGACCAGATCCGCGGGCTGATCCCGAAGGAGGAGATCTACCTGCGCCGGACCGGCGAGGCCGAGGTGCTGCGGCTGCACGTCGACCGGCGCTCGTACTGGCTGTACACAAGTTCGGCGCGGGATGCCGCGAAGCGGGCGCGGGCGATCGAGGAGCACGGGCTGTCCGGAGCCCTCGACCGCCTCGCCAGGGGGGAGTACTGAAAATGACGAAAGTTCCGACGCAGCAAGTTGTTCTCGCGCCGTGTGGGCGCTGGCCGCGATCCAGGTCGCGGGGGGTGCCGAGGCGCGGAGGGTGCGGCTGGACTCGCTCGACGAAATCATCGAGATCCGCGCGGCCGTGCGGCACACCACGGTCATCGCGCTGCCCGCGGACGAGCTCATCGCCGACTTCGTCGCCGGGGACACCGAGTTCTGGCAGCTCAAGGGGGAGGCCAACATCGCCTACCTCAAGCCCCAGGCAAAGGGCGAGAAAACGAACGTGGCGCTCGTCACGCGGAGCGGGAACATCTACTCGTTCCTGTGCCGGGAGGGCGGCGGCGAGCCGGATCTGGTGGTGCACGTCGAGGTCGGCGAGCCCGCCGATCCCGGCGGGGGCAAGATCGGCTCGCCCGTCCACCAGCCGGCCTTCGTCGCCGCTTCCGAGGTCGCGGGCTACGCGGCCGCGGCCCGGGAAGCCATCGAGGACGCCTCCAGGGCGCGGGCCGCGGCGGAGCGGACGATCGAGGAGCAGGTGGAGGCCTTCCGCTCGGCGTACCCGGGCGCCATGAAGTTCGAGTACAAGCTCGACGCCAAGGCCCGCCGGGACCCCTTCAGCGTCGTGGCGATGTGGAACGACGGCCGGCACACCTACCTGCGCAGCGCGGCGCCGGAGTCGCCGGCGATCTACGAGTCCCGCGACGGCAAGCCGAGCCTGGTCGAGTACGAGCTCACCGCGGACGGCCTGTACGTCGCGCAGCGCGTCCTGCGGGACGGCTGGCTGCAGATCGGAAAGCAGCGCGCCGACTGGGTCTACCTGCCGGCCAAGGGGCTGCTGTGAGCGGCTGGATCCGGCGGCCGCGCAACCCCCTCGGCACGCTGCCGAAGGGGGTGATCAACAAGGTCGGGATCATTGGCGGGGCCGTGATCATGGCCCTGGTCATCCTCACCTCGCCATCGAGCGACGAGGAGGGCGAGGCCGGCGCTGCCGGGGAAACCGCCGCCGACGCGGCGATCAGCGAGCAGGCCGTGGGGGGCGCGGCGGTCGTCTCGCCCACCTCGGCGGCCATCGCGCGGCTCAGGGACCAGGCCGCCCGGCTGCAGGCGGCGCGCGAAGCGGACGAAACGGCGCGCCTGCAGGCGGCGACTGCCAGCGGCGGCCTGCCCGGGCGGCCGGCGGCCGGCGCGCAGGGGCCCGTGCCGGGCCTCGCTCCCGGCAGCGGTCCGGAGCCGGACACCCCCGAGCGGCAGCTCAGGGAGGAGCTGCGGCTGGCCCGGATCCGGCGGGAGCACGAGGCCCTCTCCTCGCCGGTGGTGGCGTTCTCCCTGCGGCCGGCGGCGGATCCGGCCGGGGTCCCCGCCGCGGAGGCGGGCATACCGCCAGCTGCGCGGACGGCGCCTGCCCCGGCCGCGGTTGCCGGTCCCGGCGAGCTTGCCGCACTGCAGGGGCTGGCGGGCGCTGGCGGCGTGCCCGAGCCGGCCGACGGGACTCCCACGCCGCCGACGCAGCCGGACGACCCTGCGGGCTGGGAGCGGATCTTCGAGGGCCAGATCCTCGAGGCCGTCCTGGCCACCCAGCTCCGGGGCGACTTCTCCGGTCCCGCCATCGCCATCGTTTCATCCCCCCTGTGGTCCCGGGACCGCCAGCGTATCCTGATCCCTCGCGGCACCCGCGCGATCGGCCGCGCCGAAGCCGTCGGGGCCTGGCAGCAGGCGCGCCTGGCGGTCTCGTTCCACCGCCTCGTGTTCCCGGACGGGCGCTACATCCGGCTCGAGTTCGGGGGGCTGGACCAGTCCGGGGCGTCCGGGCTGCAGGACCGCGTGAACCGGCACTACCTGTCCACCATCGGGGCGGCCGGCGCCGTGGGCGTGATCTCCGGACTCACGCTGCGCGGCTCCCAGCCGTACGCGGGCGGCAGCGAAGGGGCGCGCGCCGGGGCCGGCACCGGCATGGGCCGCGCCGGCGAGACGATTCTTGACCGGTACCTGAACAGGCTGCCGACAGTCACCATCCGCGCCGGGCAGAGGCTGCGCGTCATCTTCACTTCCGACGCGCTCGTGCCGCGCCCCGGGTTCCAGTTGCATTCCACTTCCAGGAGGACACCATGACCAAATCCAGGCGCAAGCGCCGCACTCTGGCCAGCGCGTTCGCGGCCGCCCTGCTGCTGGCAGGCAGCGCCAGCGCGGGCTTCCCCACCTTCGACATCGCCGCTTTCGGGCAGCGCGTCCATAACGCGATCACTAACAACGCCCAGCTGGCGGGCATCGCGTCGCTGATCACCAACACCACGACCATGATCAACACCCTGGATTCGCAGCTGAACCAGGCCTTCCAGTTCGCCGAGGGGCGCATCGGCGCCCTGACGAACTGGACCCAGATGTTCCCCGTCGCCACCGTGCTGGGTGCCCCGGGCCAGGTCCAGGGCTGGATCACGCGGGCCGGCCAGGTCCGGACCCGCGCGGAGCAGCTGGCCGCGGGCCTGCTGGCCCCGCTGCCGACCGAAGCGGACATCCGCGGCGCCTGGGCGGCGGCGCCCGTGACCACTCCGATCGGTACGCCGGTGGTGGCTCCGCCCGCGGAAACGCGGGCTGACATCGGCGCGCGGATAGCGCAGGAGCGCGCCGATGTGATCGGAAGGCTCGACGCTCTCACCAGCGCGCGGGCCGCGGCGGCCGAGCGCAACGCGCAACTGCTCGAGGACATCCGGCAGCGGCTGGAGGGCATCGCCGCCGACCCGGGAGTGTCGGCCACGGCGCTGCAGCAAAAGCAGATCAGCGCCGCCGCGGCCAGCGGCGACCTGCTGGCCGCGCAGCTGCAGCTCGCGGCCCTGCAAGAGGAGCTGGCGGTCGAGGAAGCGGCCGCGCAGCGCGAGGCCGTCGCCGCCCACCAGGCCGCGGCGGTGGCCGGGGTCGAGGCGGCGTTCAACGGCACCGCCGCGATCATGGCCCGCTACGACGCGGCGGGGGCCGACGACGCCTTCACCGCGCCGCGGCTGCCGGCCTACTAGCGGGGAAGGCGTCTTCGAGGCAAGCGGAGGAGCGCAATGCAGGTCGACCTGAGCCGGGCCCAGCAGATCCACTCGAACGATCCCGGCGCGATCAAGGCCATGCTGGACAGCCTGACGGAGGACCTGCTGGCCGACATGGCCCGGCCCCTGCTGGGCGCGGGAGAGCAGATGTGGGAGGGCCTCGCGGCGATGGTCATCGTCTGGACCGGGGTGCGGATCGCCTTCTCCGGGGGCGGCTTCTCCGGCTGGGATTTCGTGCGGCTGGTGACGGCCATCATGGTCCCGCGGGCGATCCTGTTCTACTACGACACGCCGATGCCCGTGGGCGGGCTGACCTTGCCGGAGGCGATCGTGGGCATGGGCTCGTGGGTCGCCGACATGGTTACCCGCGACAGCTACTCGTCGACCTGGAGGTGGCTCGGGGAGTTCGTCACGCGGGCGTTCACCGAAGCGATCGCGTCGGCGAGCGACTGGGGCATCTTCTGGATATTCAACATAGGGGCGATCGGCGGCAACCTGATCGCCGGCGCCGTGCTGGCGGTCCTGGCGGTGTTCATGGCGATCGTCTCGCTGCTGCTGGTGCTGTTGAGCTACGCCCAGGTGATCTGGGCCCAGTTCGCGATCGCGGTGGCTGTCGCCCTCGGGCCGATCTTCGTGCCGTTCCTGCTCTTCGAGCCGCTCGCTTTCCTCTTCTGGGGGTGGCTGCGGACGCTGCTGACGTACTCGCTGTACTCGGCGGTCGCCGCCTGCGTCCTGCGCGTCTTCCTGGCCGCCGTGCGAGCGGCCAGCGACGGGATCTGGGAGTCGCTCACTCCCGACCTGTCCGCCCTCGGCGCGGCGCTGATGTGGATCGTGTCGTATATCGCGCTCGCCCTGGCCGGGATCCTGGCCACGTTCAAGATCCCGGAACTGGCTTCCGGCCTGGTCTCCGGCAGCGTCAGCGGAGGCGGCATGCTGGGAGCGCTGGCGGCCACCGCAACGGCCGGCAAGGCGGCTGTCATGGTCAAGGGGTCGGCAGCGCTGCGGGGTGGCCGGTGAGCCGCGCCCAGCAGGTCGAGCGGGACCGCCAGCAGGGCCGGGGCCGGGTGAATCCGGGGCGGACCGGACACCGCCGGGAACACGACCCGCGACGCGAGCGCGTCAGCTTCGCCACGCGCCAGGGGCGGACCCTGGAGGATCTCGGGATCTACCGCTGCGCGGCGGTGGCGGACATCGCGGCCGAGCGCTTCGGGGGCCATCCCTACGCCGCGCGGCGCGGGATCGACGAGCTCAAGCGGCGCGGCCTGGTCGAGGAGTTCTCCGCGCGGGGGCCGAAAGGGCGGGCGTTCAAGGTCCTGCACCTCACACAGGCCGGCCGGCGCGAGGCCGCCGGCCAGCATCGCGAGCAGCTGGATCCCGGGCAGCGCTACTGGGGCGGCCGCGTGAAGGCGCGCGAGGCATCGCACGAGGCCGCGGTCTACCGGGCCGGGCGGGAGGAGTGCCGGAAGCTCGAAGGGGAAGGCGCAACGGTCCAGCGGATCCGCTGCGACTCCGAACTCAAGTCGGCGGTCGCCAAGGCCGCGGAGAAGGCCCGCGCCCGGTCCGGGCGCGAGGCGGCCGAGCGGGTCAAGGAGGCGGCGGCGAAGGCGCTGGGGATACCGGTGGTGGACGGCAAGGTGATCTATCCGGACCTGCAGATCGAGTACGTCGACGCGGAGGGGCGAGGCGGGCGCATCAACGTCGAGGTCGCGACGGGACACTATCGGGCCAAGGAGATTTCCGCGAAGCTGGCGGCGGGGTTCCGCATGCACGCCGCGGACGGCCGCGCGCGGCGCAAGCTCGACCTGGCGGCCCTCGAGGGCGGCGGGGGCGGCGGAGGAGGAGGCGGCCGCGGCGACGGGGGGCTGCTGGAGCTGTGATCGCGCATCTGCAGGGCCGCGAGAAGGCCGTCGAGGAACTCGGCTTCAAGCCTAGAGAGGCGGAATGGATCGCGCTGGTCGCGCTCCACAGCGGGGTATTCTTGCGGTCTCAGTACGGACGGTTCCGGGGTGGCGGATCCCGTATGCAGAGCCGGCGTCTCGTGACAACGCTCCTACAGAGCGGGCTGGCCGCCGATTCCGACGTGCCCGGTCTGGGCCAGCTTTGCCGCCTGAAATCCCGCGCTGTCTACCGCGCGCTGGGTGCCGAGCACATCCGCCATCGCCGGGACGCCGCGCAGGCTACGGTCCTCCGTCGCCTGCTGTCGCTGGACTTCGTCCTCGGGGAACTCGAGGCGCCCTGGCTTCCGACCGAGCCCGAGAAGGTGGCGGCGTTCGAGTCCTTGGGGGTTGAGCGGCGGTGTTTTCCGAAGCGTGTCTACGGGTCGAAGAAGGGCGGCCGGACGGTCAGGCCGTTCGGCTGGAAAATGCCCGTCGCATTCGGCGGCGGTCGTGCGCGGTTCGCTTTCGTGGACGCCGGTGGTGAGACGCATGACGAACTGCTCTCCTGGGGGGCGGAGCATGCCCCCCTGTGGTCCGCGCTCGGCGAGCGCGGCATGCGCGTGGAGCTTGTCGCGGTGTCGCTGTCCAGTGACCGCTTGACGGAGGCGAAGAACATCCTGGGCAAGTGGAAAGAGTGCGGACTCAGTGGACCGGGGGTCGGCATGAGCGCTGCTCAGGTGGACGAGTTGAGGGTCGGCGAGCGGGCCTTGGCCTCGCTGGACGAGCCGGCGATGTCGAGGTGGGGCGGGCTGAACGGCACCATCCAGCGCGTCGCGGAATTGCAGCGGCGGAGGGCTGCCGCGGGCCAGGATCGCCAGGACCGTTTCCGTCCGGACTCGGTCCGTACGTGCTTGACTGGATTGGGATGGGCCGGGCGCTGAGGGGTGCGGCGTGGTAGTCCAGGGTGTTACGGCTCCATCAAGGCCGTGTAACGTGTCCGGGCAGGCTGCTGTAACATTCGCCCGCGGTGCAACTGCTTGGGGGCCAATGGCTTGCTCCGGGGGGGCTGCTGTTTCGTGGCAGTCGAGGTGGTTGGGAAATGGTAGGAGCGACCCCCCCTTTCGGGCCCTGCGGACTACCACGGGATCGTCACTGCGTAACATGATCCCGCGTCCGGGGGTCGCTCCTACGAATTCATCCCTGCGGGAAGGCGGTCGCCGCAACCGGGGGGCGGCGCGATGACGCCGCGCATGCTGGCGTGGGGTGCCTTCGGCGCGGTGGCCGTCCTGGCGCGCTGGCGCTTCTGGCCCTGGCCCGCTCCCGGGGAGGCGCCGGCGCTGGACCTGGTCGCAGTCTACGATCCGACACTGTACTGGGCGTTCTGGCTGTGGGGCTGGGCCTGGCCGGCGGCCGGCGTCGGCGTCGCCGGCTCCTTCGCCCTGTCGGCCTGGGATGTGTGGGGGCCGCGCGGCGGCCCCGTCGCTGTCCGCGGCACGCTCCCCAAGTGGCCGCTCAGCGGCCGGGAGGCCGAGCCCGCCATCGTCATCGGAGAGCAGCACCACCCGGTGGATCCCGTCGAGGTCGAGCGGCCGACATGGCTGACGGTCCCCGCTGCGGGCCTCTTCACCGGGACGGCTGTTTTCGGGGCCACGGGCTCCGGCAAGACGGCCGCCTGCATGCGGCCGTTCGTCGCGCAGCTGTTCAGCTGGCAGGCCGCCGATCCGGACAAGCGGGCGAGCGGTCTGGTGCTCGAGGTCAAGGGCGACTTCTGCCACCACGTCCGCGCCATTCTCAAGGCCTGCCAGCGGGAGGGCGACTACGCCGAGATCGGCATCGGCGGCCGCTGGCAGTGGAACCCGCTCGACGCGCCCGAGGTCGATTCCTATTCGCTGGCGTACCAGCTCAGCTCGCTGCTCAACCAGCTCTTCGGCAAGGGCAAGGAGCCGTTCTGGCAGCAGGCCTCGACCAATCTGCTGCGGAACCTGATCGAGCTGCACCGCATCCACAGCAGCCGCTGGGTGACGCTCCGCGACCTGTACCGCTGCGCGATCGACAGCGGCCTGCTGAACAGCCGGCTCGTGCAGGTGCAGGCCGACGTGCGGGACGAGCCGGCCATGCGCGTGACGATCCGGGCGGAGGAGTTCGCGCCGCGGACCGCCGACCTGCAGCGGTTCGGGCCCTGGGCCCGCGAGGGCGCGGGGGTCTCCGCGGCCATGACGCGCGGCTTGCTGGACGCCCTCGAGGAGGCGGGCATCGAGGCGCGGCGCGAGCGGCCCGCCCGGCCGCCTGTCGCTCCCGACGCCGACGGGCGCCTCGCCGCGTTCGAGCTGTGGCTTGAGAAGGACTGGCAGAATCTCGATGGCAAGCTGCGGACGTCGGTCGTGGAGGGCATCTCGTCGTTCCTGGGGATCTTCGACCAGCCGGAGGTCGCCCGCGTGTTCTGCCCCGGGCCGCCGGCCGTCGGCGAGGGCCCGGAGGAAGGGGCGACCTTCAGCGGGGTCGTCCCCGCGCTGCTGCAGCCGCTGCCCCGGCTGCGCGAGCTGATCGAGAACGGCACGGTGCTCTGCCTGAACATGCCGGCGGGGACGAGCCCCGCGCTGGCCCGCGCGGTCGGCGTCATGCTCAAGGGGGCCTGGCTGCAGGCGGCCCTGCGGCGGCCCGCCGACATGGCCGCCCAGCCGGACCGCTACTGGCGTCCCGCCGTCTTCGTCTGCGACGAGTACCAGTCATTCGCGGTTGTCGGCGAGGACGAGCCGCAAGGCGACGAGAAGGCGTTCCCCCTGACACGCCAGTCGCGGGTGGTGCCGATCGTGGCCACGCAGTCGATCTCTTCCCTGAAGAGCGCGACGCGGGGCGATGCCTGGAAGACGTTGTTGCAGTCGTTTCGGACACGGGTGTTCCTGACCTCGGCGGACCCTGACACGTCCAAGGCCGCATCCGAGATGTGCGGCACCGTGGAACGCCTGAAGGCCAGCTACAACTTCAGCGAGAACACCTCGCAGGCGGGCGTCTCGCTGCTGAGCGGCAAGGCCGGGGGCGCCCGTGCCAGCGTGGGCGCCGGCAGGTCCTACCAGGGCCGCCGCGAGCCGCGCTTCCACCCCAACGACTTCGAAGCGCTCGGCACCTGCCAGGCGATCGTGATCCCGTTCGACGGCTACAACGCGATGGCCGCCAGGCGGGTGTATCTGAAGCCCTATTTCCTGCCGGCGGACAAGCCCTACTGGCAGGCGGTCCGCGAGGGCGCGCTGGGCGCGAAAGGAGAGCACGGATGATTGCAATTCAAAGCGAAGCCTGCGGGACGCCCGCGGCGGGAGGCCCTGATGCCGGCGCTTGACCGCGTCATGTCCCTGCTGCCCGAGGTGGTACGGGAGGCCTTCCAGGACGAGACCGTCAGCGAGCTCATGATCAACGGGCCCGGCAAGTACTTCGTCGAGCGCGACGGGGGCCAGCCGGTCGAGGTCGCGGCCCCGGGGCTGACCGCCGCGGACATCTACGCGGCCGCGATCCATATCGCGCGGCCGCTCGGGCTGGAGGCCGGCGAGAAGGTCCCGATCGTCGACGCCCGGCTGGACGACGGCTCGCGCGTCGCCATCGCGCTGCCTCCCGTCGTCCAGCACGCGGCCATCACCATCCGCCGTTTCGGGGGGCGGCAGTTCAGCGCCGAGGACCTGGTCGCGGCCGGGTCCCTGCCGGCGGCCGTGTACGAGGAGGCGGCCGAGCACCTCCGCGCGCGGCGGAACATCCTGATTGCCGGCGGGACAGGGAGCGGCAAGACCACGCTGCTGCAGGCACTCGCCGGAGTCATCCCGGACGACGAGCGGATCCTCGTGATCGAGGACACCACGGAGATCCAGCTCACGGCGACCAACCTGCTGCAGATGGAGGCGCGCGAGCTGACCGGGTCGGGGCTGTCCATCCGGGACCTGGTCAGGGCCTCGTTGCGGCACCGGCCGGACCGCCTGATCCTGGGCGAGGTGCGCGGGGGCGAGGCCGCGGACCTGATCCAGGCGCTGAACACGGGCCACGGGGGGTCGCTGAGCACGATCCACTCCAACGACGCCGAGAGCGCGCTGGTGCGGCTCGCCTCCTGCGCCCTGCAGGGGAGCGAGGGGATCTCCTGGCCCGTGCTGTGCATGCAGGTCGCCCAGGCGATCGATTTCGTGGTGCATGTGGAGCGGCGGGACGGGCGGCGCGGGGTGTCCTCGGCCGTGCATGTCCTGAGGGCGCAGGGGGACGGCTGGGAAACGCGGCGCTTCTGGCCGCGGCCCGGGAGGTAATGGGCGGCCATGCCGGGAGAGGAGCGGGCGCTCCAGCAGTTCGCGGACATCGTCGCGGAGAAGATCGTCGACCACAAGCGGGCGGAAGAGCTGCGCAAGATCGTCGCCGACCACGAGGTCTGGCTCCAGACCGGCGGGGAGGACGGCCGCAAGGCGGACCTGCGGGGCTTCAACCTCGAGCGGCTGAACCTCTCGAACCTGAACCTGCGAGGCGCTGACCTGCGCGGCGCCCGGCTCGCCGGGGCGCGGCTCGACGGCGCGCACTTGGAGGGGGCGGACCTCCGCGGGGCGAACCTGACCGACGGGCGGTTATACGGTACGCGGCTCGAAGGTGCCCGCCTGGACGGTGCCAGGCTGGTTGACGCCCGTCTGGACGGCGCAAATCTTGATAGGGCTACCCTCCGTGAAGCCGTTGCTTACGGCACCCGCTTCACCGATGTGCGGATGTCGCACGCCGACTGCGCCAACGCCGACTTGGGAGCGGCCGACTTCAGCGGGTCGGACGCGCGTGGGGCGGGGTTCGACGGGGCGCGGATGTACGGCATCCGGGCGGTCGGGACGGACTTCTCCGAGGCGCTCTTCCAGGAGAGCGGCGGACAGCGGACGGACCTGCGCCATGCGGACCTGCGCAGCGCCGTGCTCGAGCACGCCTCGATGCGCGGCACCAACCTCGGGCAGGCCGATCTCACCAACGCGCGGATGGCGCGCGTCAACGCGGCGGGCGTCAATCTGCACCACGCCACACTGGAAAACACCGACATGCGCGAGTTCCGGGGGCGGGGGGCCGTGCTCGCGGGGGCCGCGTCGCCCGAGCGGCGGGGGCCGGACCTGACCGGCGCGGACCTGCGCGAGTCCAATCTGGCCGGCAGCCGGCTCGCCGGGGCGCGGATGGCGGGGGCGCAGCTCGAAGGGGCCAACCGAGACGGCGCGAAGCTGCCACGATCGGCGGAGCTGCCCGAGCGGGCCAGGACGCTGCCCGGGCTGGAGCGCTAGCGGTTCTTGAAGGCCGGGCCCATCGCGCGGACCTTGGCCGCCGTCCGGTAGGATCGCTCGACCGCGTCGACCGAGCTCTGCCACTGGACCGTCTTCTGGCCATTCGACCTCGCGCGCACGTGTTTGTCGCGGCCGAGCAGGTTGCCGTCGGTATCGTAGACTTCGACCTCGGCCAGGCGCTTGCCCAACGGGGCGTACCTCCCCGCGTGAAGCATGCCCGTTGCCGTGCTGAGGGCGACCAAATGGTGGCAATGGAACTGGCCCGCCGCGTCCTCCTCGCCGTCGACCAGGATCCGGTAGCGGACCAGGGGCAAGCGCTTGTCGACGTCGAATTCCGGATCCAGCAGGGGCGGGTTCTGGAACAGCCCCGGGTAGGGGTCGCTGAGGTGCTCCTTGCTGTCTGTCCTGTCGCGGCCGAACATCGTGCGTCCTGTGACGGTTCGGACGTACCCGGGCGGATCTGGGTTACCTCTCCGGCGCATCCACGGTGGCAGCGGCCGCACGGAGGCCGTTTCGGAGGCTGTCGGGGCCTGCCGGTCCTTCGCAAGGGCCTTATACTGCACTCGTCACGCGGCTTGCGGGCCTCGGGAGGGTCGCAACCGGCTCTCGGGGCGGCTCGTCACACCAACCATGCTGAGACTGCCGAAGCGCGGAGCGGGCGATCGTGACTGACCGGCTGCTCTGCCGCCACTGCGGGACGGCCGTCCGCGTCGCGGCGGCTCGCTTCGTCGGCCCGGCAGTCTTGTGCGCAGCCTGCCACGGCGAGCTGGCCCTGTGCCCGGAGCGCGGCTGCGGCGGGCGGCTGCTGGAGATCCTGGCGGGTCCGGAGGCCGGCAACCGGCAGTGCCCGGAGTGCGGGCGCATCTGCGGCCCGGGCGAGATCCCCGGCCGGAATGTCATCCAGTTCCCCGAGCCAGGTGTACAATCCGGGGCATGACGACGCGATTCCTGCTTTCCGTTGCGCTGGGCCTGGCGCTGGGCGGCAACCTGCCGGCGCAGGAGCCAGGCGATCCGGACTACGAGCCCAACCCGGACACGGTCGACGAGTACGAGCGGCTCGGCGAGGAGGAGGGCTCCGTCTATGAGCTGGACGGCGACGCCTTCGACGAGGCGGCGGACCAGGCCGGGCTCAACGCGCCGCAGGTGGTGCCTCCCAGCGGGAGTGAGATCGACGAGTTCCGCGCGGGGCTGGAGGCGCACTGGGGCGGCAACCTGCCGGCGTTGTGGGCGTACCTCAACAGCATCGACCCGGCCGGCGGGGACAATCCCGAGCCCCCCGGCGAAGGGGCGGCGCCCTACTGGGAGCCGGACGACGACTACGACGAATTAGGCAACGTGATCGAGACGGCCGCGGAAGAGCGCGATCGGTGGCGCGCGCGGGTGGAGCAGAAGCTGCGGCAGCTCTCCCAGAGCTACTAGCCCCGGGGCCGCGCTGGACTCCGGCCGCCGACCGGGATACCCTCGCGGCTTGAGGCCGGGCGACTACATCCGATCCCTTTTCGACGCGCGGGACCGCGTCGCGCTCGTCGCGATCCCCCGCGGGGAGGGCGGCGGCGACGTGGTGCAGAAGGTCTATTCCGCCGAGATCGTCGCGGCCGACCGCACGCAGGCCTGGCTGCGGCACCTCAACGCCAAGCGCCACGACCTGTTCCTCGGGGTCAATCCGGTGCGCCCGGGCGCCTGGGGCCGGACGAAGAGCGCGATCGGCGACGTCATGCGGGTGTACCTGGACATCGACGAAGACGGCGACCGGTCGCTGGCGCGCATCCTCGCCGACGCGAAGGCGGGCAGGCTCCCGCCGCCCACCCATGTCGTGCGCTCCTCGCCGGGCCGCTTCCAGGTCCTGTGGAGCGTGCCGCGGGGCGCGCTCGACCACGGCCGCGCCGAGGCGCTGACGAAGGGGCTCGCGATCCGCTACGGCGCCGACACCCAGGTCATCGACGTCGCCCGGGTCCTGCGGATCCCGGGCTACCGCAACTGGAAACGGGACGGCACGCCCTGCTCGCTGGTGGCCTCCACGGGGCGGATCGCGCAGGTGCCGGAGTTCCCTTCCGACCTGCCCGTGCCCGCGGCGGGCACGGCCGCGGCCGCCTGGAGCCCGGGGCGATCTGCGGGGGGTGACAGCTCGCCCAGCGGGCGGGACTGGTCCTGGGTGCGCGGCGAGTTGCGGGCGGCGCGCGATCCGGAGACTCTCGTCGCCGAGTTGGCCGGGCGCAGGGGTGACAAGCCGCAACCGCTTGCATACGCTCGGAGGACGGTAGACCGGGCGGTCGAGTCGCTGCGGGCCGAGCGCGAAGGGCGCTTCCGGCGCGCCCGCTGACACCTCGCTCCCGGGGAAGGAGAACGATGCCACAGAGCCATTCGAATCGGAAGCGGGGCCGCCAGGCACCCGAGGGGCCGGGGCCGCCCACGCCGGCGTTCATCGAAATGGACCCGGACGAGGCAGCCGAGTACGGAGCGTTCCGCGACGACGTCGATCTCGAGGACGTCCTCGAGGCCGCGGACCTGCCCGAGGCCCAGCCCCGGGGGGGCGACCGTGGCATATAAGGCGCGGCGGGGCGGCCAGGGCCGCTCGCAGGGGGGCGCCGCCGACCGGCTGCGGCGGCTCGACGAGTACCACCGGCAGGTCGCCGAGCGGCTGATCGAGCAGATCGAGAAAGGCACCGCCCCCTGGACCCAGGCCTGGGCGCCGGGCGAGCAGGCCCTGCCGGCGAACGTGCAGACCGGCAAGGCCTACCGCGGAGGCAATTCCGTGTGGCTGATGTCCGTGGCCGAGCAGCGCGGGTACGACGACCACCGCTGGGGCACCTACAACCAGGTCAAGGGCCTCGGGGGGCAGGTGCAGCGCGGCGAGACGGGGACGCGGATCCTCTACTGGCACTTCGAGGACCGGCGGGCGGCCCGGGACAGCGAAGGACGGCCGGTGCGGGACGAGAAGGGCGCGACGGTGTACGAGACGCGGGCACTGCAGTCGCCGCGCGTGTACACCTACACCGTCTTCAACGCGACGCAGTGCAATGGCCTCCCGCCCCGGGCGGAGGGGCGGCGCCCCTGGGCGGGGCACCCCGAGGCGGACCGCGTCCTGAAAGGATCCGGGGCGCGGATCGAGCATGCGGGCGGGGACCGGGCGTTCTACGACATCCGCGGCGACCGCATCGTCCTGCCGTTCCGGGAACGCTTCCCCGAGGCGGCGGGCTACTACCAGGCGGCGCTGCACGAGCTGGGCCACTGGACGGGGCACGCGAGCCGGCTGAACCGCGCCACGCTGCAGGAGGGCATCGTCGAGGGGCCCTACTCGAAGCAGTACGCGCGCGAGGAGCTGCGGGCCGAGATCAGTTCGATGATGACCGGGGACCGGCTCGATCTGGGGCACGACCCCGCGCGGAGCGCCTCCTACGTGGGTCATTGGGTCAAGGCGCTGCGGGAAGACTCGCGCGAGATCTACCGCGCGGCCAGGGACGCCCAGGACATCAGCGACTTCTTGATACAGCCCGAGCGCGACCGCGTCGCGGAGCGCGAGACGGAAGGGCGGGAGGCCGCGCCGGCGAAGGCGCTCGAGCCTGTCGTCCGCGACGCGCCGGTTCCGGAGGTCCCCGCGGGCGCGATCCAGCGGCCGGGCGCGGGGGAGCCGGGGGATCAGTACCGGCTGTTCCAGCGAACGCGCGAGGACGACCGTTCCGCGCCGGGACGATAAGGGGGCAAATGATCCTGTCCGTCAAGCTCGACGGATCGTACCGGTGGCAGTGCGACGACTGCGGCGCCGAGCGGAACGAATACCCGCACCGCGGGCCGCGCAACAGTCTCTGCAAGCGCTGCCAGAACATCCGCTACCGTGCCGGGCGGTCCCCCGCCCAGGTCGCGTTCCAGCGCATGGCCGGGACGCGGCGTAACCGGGCCTACCGGCAGCGCCGCCGGGAAGACAGCTGGGGGGCGTGGTGAAGTCAGCGCGCCGATCCGCCCGGGCCCCATTCCGCCGCGCGGTCCCGTCGCAGGGCCGCGGCCAGGTCCCGATCGTGCGCGGCGCCGGGGTCGTGGAGGCCCCGGTCAATGTGCTCCACCTTCCGGCCGAGATCGCCCAAGCCCGCCTTGCGGGCGGCCCAGTGGGACGCGGCGAACACGCTGGCCAGGGCTGTCACCACCGGGGCGGCAATGGCCCATCCGTGCTCGTCCAGGACGAGGCCCCAGTAGCCGGCCAGGTAGTCCAGCCGCTCCAGCAGCAGGATGGCCGAGACGCCCGCGATCACCAGCGTCAGGCCGGTCGCCACCTGCCAGGGAACCACGGGCCTAGCCCCCCGACGACACCGCCCGGTCCTCGGCGTAGTAGGTGATGGTCAGGCCGATCGGGTTGGTCGTCAGCTCGTAGGGGTCGACGTCGCGGAAGACGAACTGCATGTTCGTCGTCCAGCGCTCGCGGGCGACCTCCCGCGCGTTCAGCCGGCGCACGATGTCGTAGTCGGCGGTCGCCTCGTGGGGCTCCTCCGGGCGCGCCAGGATGCGCAGCACGAGATTCTCCACGGCGCGCTCCTCGCGGATCACTCCGGCCGAGAATTCCGCGATCTCTTGCTGGTGCGCTTCGGCGGACGCGGCGGCCAGGCTGCGCTCCAGGAACGCCAGCGAATGCGGCCAGCGCTCCCCGACCGTCGCGAACCGCCGCGAGTAGTGGTCGGTCACGAACTGGCGCAGGAAGTACTTGGTGGACGGGTGCAGGGGGTCGTTCTGCCAGGTCAGCGCCTCGTAGTCGAGCGCCTCGGCGCGGCCGATCTCGTCGACGCGCACGAACACCGGCTGCAGGGTCCGGCTGGCTGACCGGCACCAGCCGGTCGACAGCGCGAGGAGCAGGACCAGCAGCCCTCCCGTGACGACCCGGAGGTAGCTGGCGTTGCGGCGTTCGGACTCCCAGATCTCCGCGAAGTCGCCCGCCGGGTCGGTGCCGCGCTTGGGTTCGCTCACGCCGCTAGCATATCGTAGGCCGGCCCGCGGGAGGTCAACCGGGGGGCCCTGGCGCGGCGAGATCGCCGCTGGAGGCCATCGGCCGGGCCTGCACGCCGGCCTCGCGATCGGCCTGCCCGGGCAGCACGGCGGCGGCGTCCCGCCGGCACAGCGCCACCTGGCGGTTCATGTCGGCGCGGTAGGCCCGCGCGGCTTCGAACGCGGCGCGGGCAAGCTGGCGCTCGTGACGCTCGCCCAGCGCGGCCGCCTGCAGGGAGTGCTTGCGCTCGAGGGCCTCGGTCCACTCGGGGCCCGTCGCGGGATCGCCCTTCAGCGCGGCCTTGACTGTCCGGATCCCGCCGCCCCCGGCCGAGCGCAGGCGCAGCCACCACCAGAGCCTGCGCAGGCGTAGCGGGACTCTCGAGGGCGCGGCCTCGAGGGCGGCCTGGAGCCGGCTCTCCCGGTGCTTCTGGCGGGCCAGCACGCGGGGCCATTGGCGGGTGTGCTCGGTCTCGATCGCGGCGAGCGATGTGTCGAGGCGCAGCAGCAGGGCTTCCCAGCTGGCGTCTTCCCGCGCCCGCCACAGGCCGGCCGCCGTCTCGTCGACATCGTCCTTGCCCTCCGCCTTGAGCGGCCACTGGCAGCGCAGGATGCCGGACGCCTCCAGCGCGCGTCGGCGGCGGTTCGCGCGGGCCTCCGTCAACGGGAGACCTCCGGAAGCGCTCGCTCGGACGGGCCAGGCACGGCAGTGCCGATCGTAGCACCGGGACTCTGGATCCCCGCGTCGCCGGAGGGCGGTTCGCGGGCCCTCTTCCGCGGCTGCGGCGCGCCGCGGCCTTGTGGCCGGAACCGTTCCGGGCTAGCCTCGAATGCATGGCACGCACCATCAACCAATCGTTCCTGCTGGGGAATCTCGGCGGGGACGCCGAATTCCGAACACTGGCCAGCGGCGAGGAGGTGGCCACCCTCCGGCTCGCCACCTCCCGCAGCTTCCGCCGCGCCGACGGGGAGTGGGCTGACGAAACCGAATGGCACGACGTCGTCGTGTGGAAGGCGGACAGGCTCAGGGATCACAGGGACCGTCTGCGGAAAGGGGACGCGGTCCATGTCGCCGGCCGGCTCCGCACCCGGAGCTGGGAGGACCGCGAAGGGCACAAGCGCCAGCGCACCGAGGTGGCCTGCTTCGCCGGCGACGTCATCCTGCTGGCGCCGGCGCAGGCCGGGGTCGGGGCGGACCCCGGGGAGGGGGCCGCTCGGGAAGCGGGTTCCCCGTCTCCGGGGGGCAGCGATGACAATATTCCGTTCTAGAGGGCCCGGCGAGTCGTGCGCCCGGGTGACGGGTTCCCGATGACATCCTTCCGCCATTCCGGGCCCGATTCGGGCCTGGTCGCGAGCGCGCTGGTGCTCGTCGCCGTCTGCATCGTCATGGCGGGGCTCCTGGCGTATGCCGGCTCCGCCGCGGCGGCGGCCTGCAACGCCGCCTGCACCTGCGGGGAGGCACGCCGGTGAGGGACATGGAGGTGCGCATCGGCGGCGAGCGCATGGTCCGGTTTCGGGGCGGGAGCCTCGTTCGCGCGGATCTGGAGATCAGCGCCGCCGCCGAGCACTACCGTCGCGCCTCCGAATTCCTGGCAGCGCAGGCCGAACGGGGCCGGGCTCCCTGGATGGTCGAGCGCGACGGCAGCTACGCCCTCCCGGAGGGCATCACCGGGCGGCCCTGGACCGGGGCCAACGCGATTTGGCTGGGGGCGGCGGCCGACCGGCGCGGCTACTCCGACCCCCGCTGGGGAACCGCGGAGGAAATCGCCCAGGAGGGCGGCCGCGTGCGGCCCGGCGAACGCGAGACCACCGCGCTCCACTGGCGCTTCGGCGGCCAGGACCCCAGAACGGGCGACAGCTGGGAGACGCGCGTGTTCCGCAGCCCCGTCTACAACGCCGAGCAGTGCGAGGGCCTTCCGTGCCTTGACCACGCCGGCACCGTCTGGAGCCACCACCCTCCGGTGGGGAAGATCCTAGCCGTCCCCGGGATCGATATCTCGGCCTCGGGCAGCGCGCGCTACGACCTCGGGCGGGACCGTATCGAGCTGCCCGATCCGGAGCGGTTCGCCGACCGGCAGGCCTACTATCGCACCGCGATTCACGAGGTCGGGCACTGGACCGGCCATCCTTCCCGGCTGAACCGGCCCACCCTGGCGGACGGCCTTGAGCGGGGCCTCGGCTCGCGCGAATACGCCCGCGAGGAACTGCGGGCCGAGATCCACTCCTACCTGACGGGGTGCCGGCTGGGCCTGGGCCACGACCCCTCCCGGCACGCCGGCTTTGCCGCCGAGTGGGCGAAGGCGCTCCGGGAGGATCCCCGCGAGATCTACCAGGCCGCCTATGGCGCCGAGCGGATCTCGCGCTACGTCACCGCGAGGATGCCGGAAATGGAGCCAGCCAGGCGGGAGGCCTCGGCCGGCCGGGACGCCGGGCCGGCCCTTCCGGTTCCGGAGCGCGAGGCGGGCCGGGGCCGCTGATATGCTGAAGGCGATGCCGACCGGATACGAGCACCTTTCCGAGGATGAGCTCTGGGACTCACTGTCCTGCCAGGAACACGACGCAGACGGGATCGCGCGGACGCCGGAGTTGCTTGCGTCCTTCCCGACGTTCACCGAGCGGGACGCCGAGGAATGGGGCGCCATGGAGGACCCCGCCGCCGAGGCGGCGTTCGATAGCCTCGCCCGGGGGCGGGCAGGCAAGGCCTCCGCGGTCTGACCGCGACATCCGGGGCGCCGCGCGGCGCGCTCTTCCCTTGCGGCGCAGCTGCAGCCCCCTTGTGGGCGGCGGGGCCGTGGCGTAGCGTTGAGGGATGCAAACCAGGCGCTACGCGGTCTACCGCCTCCTCGATCCGGCGCGCGCGATCGCGCTGGAGCGCTAGCAAGTGCCAGTCGGCTTCGGGACCAACCCGCTGACCCCGCTGTCGCCCGTTGCGGTCGGGGCGATCCTGCTGGCGGAAGGCTATGCCAGCCTCGCGGCCGAAATCCTCGCTCTGCGGAGGATGGTGCCGTGGGCCGGCAGCGCCGTCTCCGTCACCGCCGTGCTGCTGGCGGTCTACCTGGCGGCGCTGGCCGGCGGCTACCGGCGGGGCGGGCGGCTCGCGCGTTGCGCGGATCCCCGTCCGGGCCTCGCCATCCGGCTGGCCGCCGCGGCGGCCTGGGCGGCCTTCTGGCTGAGCGGCGCGGGCACGCTGCTGGCCTTCGGCCTGCCTGTCCCCGCGATGGCGCAGGTCGCGGTCTACTGCGTGCTCGGCATCGCCCCGATCGGGTGGCTGCTCGCGGAGTGCGTGCTCTTCGCGCTGGCCTGCTCGGCGCGGGGCGACGCCGCCCGCGCGGCTGGCGGCGTCTTCGCGCTGTCCACCTTCGGCAACGTGGCGGGGGCGCTGCTGACGACATTCGTGCTGCTGCGTTTCCTGGGAACCGCTGCCGCGACCATCGTCCTGGTCGCCGCGCTGTGCCTGGCCGCCCTCGCGGCGCACCCGCGCAGCTTTCCCGCCCTGGCACTGTTCGCCGCGGCCCTGTTCCCCGCCCTCGACCTGTGGATCGAGGCGACCGAGTACGTCGAGCGCAACGCCTATGCCGACTACCGCATTGTCGAGCTGGACGGCGGGGGCCGCATGCTGGATGTCTCCGGGCAGGCCGCATCGCGGCACGACGCCGCAGGCAGGGGGTGGGCCTATGCCGAGCGCCTCGAGAAGACTCTCTGCGAGGCCGGCGAGACGCGCGTGCTCGTCCTCGGCGCGGCGGGCATGACCCTGGGCCGGGGCGCTCCCTGCGCCCTGGATGTCGCGTTCGTTGACATCGACCCGGCCCAGGCGCGGATCGCCGGGATCTTCCTGCAGGCGGCGCCGTCAACTTCCGGCACGTTCTCCGCGGCCGACGCGCGCGCCTTCCTCCGCAGCGACCCTGGCAGCTGGCCGGCGATCGTCGTCGACACGTACTCCAATCCGCGGACCTTGCCCCAGCACCTGCTCACCGTCGAGTTCTACCGGCTGGCGCGCGCGCGGCTCGCCGCGGGCGGCTCGCTGTACGTGAACCATCTCGCGTGGCCGGATGACGAGCTGTTCCGGACGCGGGCGGAGCGGACGCTCCGGTGCGTTTTCGCCGACTGCTCGACATGGCCCGTCGGAATCGAGGAGGGGCGCGGCTGGCACGCCGCCGGCGAGGAGCCTGGCAATGTGCTCTTCCGGTGCCGGAAGAGCACACACGACGGCGATCGCGCGATCTATTCCGACGCGGTTCCGCGAGCTGATCTGGACCGCTCCCTGCGATGACCGACGAGTGGCAGTCCCTGACCCACCGCTTCGCCGTCAGCGGGCACAAGGGGTACGTCACGGTGGCCACCGACGAGCACGGCCGGCCCGTCCTGCTGGAGATCCGCATGGCGAAGGCCGGCGGGGTGCTCAGGGGCCTGCTGGACGCCTTCGCCTCGAGCGTCTCGCTGGGGCCGCAGAGCGGAGTGCCCCTGTCCGCCTATGTCGAGCAGCTGGCGCTGGCCCGGTTCGAGCCGGCCGGCTGGACACACGGGGAGCTGAGCTACGCGCATTCCGTCGTCGACTACGTGGCCCGCTGGCTCGGGCTGAGGTTTCCGGGGGCGGGAGCCGTCGAGCAGCCGGCCGAGGCCGTCCAGGGGGAGACCTGCGCGGTATGCGGCGGGGCGGTGACCTGGGATCCCGGCTCCCCCTGCCCGGACTGCGGGGACATCGGGTTCGCCGGCGGCGGGCCTCGACAGGCCGAAGGCGTCGCGTTCACTGCCGAGGAGGGGTCGCGGAAGCCCGACCTGATGGTTTACGTCCAGCGCGCGGTCCCGCGGCCGGCAAAGGCGGAGGTGCCAGGAGCCGCGGGCGCTCCCGCTCCCGTTCCTGTCGACGTGGCCACTTTTCCTCCTGCCCCCGTTCTGCCTCCCGCGCGTGTTCCTGCTCCCCGTCCGTCGCCGCCCGCTGCAGCGACGGAACTTGGGCGTTCCGCGGCCTGCCGTCCCGGGATTACGCCGTCGAGATCGACCGCACGACTGCCCCCGGACTGGTCTGGCGCTGGGGCCACGCGGCCCTCGTCGCGCTGGAGCCCGGAGCGGAGCTCGCGGGCATCGTGTTCGAAGCCTCTGCAGGGCGGTGAAGCAGGGCTCGTTGCCAGGTCTCGCGAATGGTCATGAGAGGTTTGCGCGGGGTCCTGTCGGCCGACTACATAAGATGAGCCCCAAGCACTTGCATCGGCATGTCGACCAGTTCGCCACCGTCACAACATCCGCAGCCATGACACCATCGAACGAATGCACAAGTGGGCCGCGGCGCGGGTCGACAATCGCCTGCTATACCGAGAGCTGGTGGGCTAATCACTGAATCCTCTTTTGGAATACTTCGGAGAGTTTCCGTGCCTCACTGGCTCCGCCCTTGAGTTGCTTGGTTTTGCGCAGGATATAGGTGGGAAACTTTGTGGGAAGATAGACGTTCTTGAACCAAAACCGGAAAATTGGCAAGGCACTGTCGGGATAGGCCCAAATCTCTTGGGGATTGCTCTTCGACTGCGGGTAGTAGATGGGATAGTTGTGCTTGATCAGTACCCGCTCACCGCAGGCATCGCTAATTCGATCGTTTGACCACTCATTGCCCCAAGCCACCCCAACGCTAATGTCTGGCACCGTTTTCTCGTTGACCCTGAGGCCGTTCTGAATCAAGTCCACGACCATTCCATTGATCTCACTAAATACAAGAAAGTAGCCGTCTGGAGCCGAGTTCCTCACTAGGCTCACTCGGTCGTGGTAGTGTTTCCACTTGTCCTCCGGCTGATAGTGGAGTGCGGTGTAGACGAACTGCCTGAATCCATGTCCTGCCAGCCTTCGGTAGTTCTTCAGCGCATTTGCGTTCGGATTCTTCGACTCGAACGCAAAGAACTCCAGTAACGCCATGCACACGACATCCGGGTAGGCATGATGGTTGCCTTCCTTGATTTCGAGATAGAGCTTCGGCATATCATAGTCCTGCCTTAGCAGGTGTTCCTTGAACAGTCAGGTTCTCACCCTCTGCAGGTACAACCTACCCATCTTGAAGGCTCTGATCAATGAATCCATGACCTTCTCATTGCTACATGCCACCTCATTGCTCAGCATGAAAGTGTTCTCATTGACCGTTCGCACAATACTCTTGTCAAGAACTGGATTGAATCTAACACCGCTACCAGGCACTATCGAAATCGCAGTGTCATTCGACACTGGCATGCAAAACTCGCTGCCGGGATCCCATAGATGCTTTCCCTTGGGAATGCAATTCAGCGCAGCGATGTCACCAACGATGAACGGTGTCACTTGATTCCCGACCGATGTTGAGACAACTAGCCCCATGAGAGAAACGACCAGCCGCTGAAAATAGGTTGTACCTACGCCGATTGTTCGACTCGAACTATCGCGAACACGAGTTTCCAGATCAAGATTCTCAAGACTCTCTGCCCCAAACTTCTCGGTGACCTCTTGCTTGATTTCTTCAAGAACCTCAGCTTCCCTGCTGTCCCTCGTGTGAGTCCGCATGTACCGCCAGAAAACATAGTGCTTCAGTATCTCAGCATCCCCTTCACTCAAACTGATTGGACATTTGATCTCACATAGGCTGGCAAATCTCTCCAGTCTTCGCCTCGAACAGTCCTCGGGAATCCCCGACTTCCACAGCCTGACTTGCTTGAGCAGGCCATCAAGGACTCGATTTGCTCTCTCCTCTGACTGCTGCAGTTTCTTCTCAACCCAGTTCGGATCTTCACCAGGCTCCGGGAGTTGAATGTCATAGTAACCTCTGACAAACATCACAGATTCCGGATTCCGATAGTCGCTCTTCCAGTTCTTCCGGTTCTTGTCAAGGTAGTGAAATCTTCCAGTGTCATCAGTGAATCGAGTGAGATCGAGTCTTGGAACCCGATGCTGTTTCTGTCTGCTCATTCCAGTAGTCCCCTATGGGTCGATCGGCTACCACCTATTTCCCTTGACACTATCTAATCGTAATTTCTTCCCCACATCATTTTCTTTTGCTCGATATACTCACGTGGAGACTCAGTGGCGAAATGGGAACGCGCCCCCCGGCAAAGGCGGTATGAGTCGGTTCGATTCCGGCCTGAGTCTCCTTAGGAATGATAGCTCGACGGCCTCTGGAGTCACCTGTTACCCTAAACTGAATCACATTTAAGATTGGCGACGTAGTACAACTCAAATCGGGTGGCCCGATTATGACCGTCACCTACCTCAGTGACAGGGAATCGATTCAGTGTCACTGGTTCGATGGAGCCAAACCAATTCACAACTCGTTTCCGCCAGAGGCCCTGAAGAAAGTTGAGCCAGGTTCAACTATTTAACGCGCTTCCACGTGATATCGAAGACGGGTCGATCATCAGTGGATCCTCGTGCCCCGGCATTCAGGCCGTTGTCTGCGATCAGATGGTCCTACTTCAATCGCTTGCCCGCCATGGCAAACACCAGTTCGGCCATCTGATCCTCGGTATCGAACTCGCGGACGTTGTGCCGTCCAGAGAACTCGGCGACGTACCGGTTCAGATGCTTGGGCGACATCTTGTGGTACGTGCCGTGGTAGCCGCGTTTCATCATCGCCCAAAAACTTTCGATGCCGGTCACATGGCATTGGCCGCGCACGTACTCTGAAACGGAGTGGTTGACTGAGCGGTGCAACCGCTCCATCCCGACATAGCCTGTGGAGGAGATCGAAGTGGTGGCCCTTTACTTCAATTCGTTCAGTTGCCGCAGACGAGTGCATGAGGCCTTCAAATAGACTCTCGAGCAAGATCTCCTCACCTTGGTCCTCGACAACGATTCTCGGGGCACCTCCAAGTCTTACGAAATACCAGAGGCAGTGTTCAAGCATTCCCTTCGCGATCGTGTCGCCAGTCTTGCGAGTGTGGGTGCGGTAACTAGGTTCGAAGCCGAGGAGATGAATGGTTGTCTCACGCTGAGCTCGACCTCTGGGGTCTTCGACAGCGGCGTCCGTGATCCCATTCGGGGAAAAGCTGAATGATCGCTGCTTCAGTTCGCCGCGCTCGTTCAAGAAGCGGCTCGCGACGCGAACCTGGTCGAATGCCTTAAGCCAGAGGAGTCTGCCGATCCCTCGGCCTCCCTTCGTGACCTTGTACTCGGAATCGAGTGTCCTGAACGAATCAAAATTCGCCTCGGTCAATCCGATTCCACTGTCGATCACTTTGAAACCGATAACATCGCCGCTTGCGCGTCGCCCCCTTGCCGTGCCGTCGGTGTCCGTATCCAAGAGACTGGGCTCGCGCTCGATGACCACCCTAATGAGATCCTGTTCGGGCTGTGTCTGTGCTTCTTCTAATGCATGGATCGAATTGACGACGGCTTCGAACAGGGGCAGGAGCCCGCTGGATTTTGGCAGGGTAGTGTTCCGCAATCGGCCACGGAGGTTTGTCTCAATGTTCATGGCATTTTCCGATTCGTGAACCGCCGGTCTGTCCCTATTGTCGATCGACGGCGAACAGCCTTACCAATCAGATAGTACTGCTGTCCATACTCCGCCGGCGGCATGTCGCTGAACGGCGTGACCAGCGGTCGTGGGCCCGTCGCGAACACGGTCGGTTTGTCCGCATCCCCCGGCGCCCCCGCTGCCGCCCGCAGCGGTCGGGGCGATCCTGCTGGCGGAAGGCTATGCCAGCCTCGCCCCCGACTGGCACCTGGAGTGGACGCCCCCGGAGACGCTTGAGGAGGGTCTGGAAGGGCGCGCTGAGATCGCACCCCAGCTGGCTGGACGACCTGGATCCGGACGCGTCGATCAAGACGCTCCATTCCGCAGGAGACGCCGATGGCGGCAGACCAGACGTGGGGGGCCAGTTGGCTGCCGCCGACTTCGTGGCGTCGCAGCAGTGTGGGAGCGTGGCAGGGCCCGCGCCCCTAGCCAGGCGGCCGCATCCGGGGTAGACTCGGCAGAGTTGCGGACGCAATGTACACCATCGCACTGCTAGCCCAGAATGGCGGCACCGGCAAGACCACCCTGGCCGTCCAGGTGGCCGCCGATTTCGAGGGCGCTGGCGGCTCGGCCGCCCTGGTCGACCTCGACCCCTAGGCCAGCGCCGCCCTCTGGGGCGACAGGCGGGGGCGCTCCCCGTTCGTGGGCGCCGTTCCCGCCGCCCGCCTGGATGTCGCCCGCGCCGCCGACCTGGCCCTGGTCCCGCTCCGACCCGGACTGTTCGACATCGCGGCCCTGGACGCCACCGCCCGGCTCTGCGCTCTCGCCTCGCTTCCCTTCGCGGTCGTACTGAACCAGGTCCCGCCGCGCGGCAGGACGACGAGTCTCGCCGAGGCCGCAGTGCGCGACTATGGGGCCGAGGTCGCGCCGGCCCGCATCGGGGCGCGTGCCGCCTTCGCGCACTGCCTGCCCCTGGGCCTGTCCGTGGCGGAGGCGTACCCCCGCAGCAAGGCGGCTGGCGAGATCCGCGCCTTCGGAGCGTGGCTCCGCCACCACATGGGAGACCGAAATGCCTGAGACTGACAACCCCTTCGCGAGCGTGCTCTCGCGCCCCGACGGCGAGACCGCCCCCTCGCCTCGCCCTTCCCGGAACTGAGGCCCCGGCACCGGCACCATTGCCGGCCACTTTTCCCCGGCCGTCCACCGCCAGCTGCGCCTGCTCGGCGTCATGCAGGACCGCACTGTCCAGTCCCTGCTCGGGGAGGCCCTCAACGAACTCTTCCGCAAGCACAGCAAGCTCCCCATCGCACGGGAGTAGGAATTGTCTCCCCCGAACCTGGCGTCCCTCTCCGAGGGGGAAGTGCAGCCTCCCCCAATTCAAAAAGGGCTTCACTTCTAAGCCCCTAAGACACCCGATGCTGTTGGGGCGGGCGGGCCTCCGCAAGGGCGCTATAGTGCGCTCGTCACGTAGGACGGACCGCGGAGGAGGAATCATGTTGCGAATCATCATTGTGCTGACGGTACTGGCGTGCGGCACGTCCGACGCGTTCGGACAGCAGAAGATGTTGGCGAACTACGCCGCGATGGCGGATCTGCGGTGCGCCGGAGGTTTTCTTGCTACGGACGGTTTCTGGACGGCCGACGAGAATGCCCCTCTCAAGCGAATGGAGCGATGGGTTCGCATCTCGGCCATCCACGATGTCATGCCGGTGGAGGGGCTCCGGGTCGGTCCCGACGAGCCGGGGTACCGCATCAGTACGAAGTACGCGGGTGTCGGGTCACCCGCGGTACAGCACAAGGTGCATCTTCTCCAGACGCCGGAAGTTTTTGGAGTTTCTCGCTCGGTGCGAGCGCGACCGTGGGACGTACAGCATTCCCAGGCTGGCACCCGATAAGGCAGCTCCTTAAGATCCGGGTACAAAGCTGAGGGGTAGATATGGAAGATCGAACTCAGATTCTGGTGGTAGCGGCCCGACCGCAATCTCGCTAGGCGCTGATCGGTCAGGCCAAGGTGGCCGAGGCGATCCGCAACTAACGGGGCTGGGTGGAACCACGGAGCGCGGTGTGTCGGCGCCCGGTCGCTGCGTCCGCGGACCCAGGCCTACTCCCCTGCGATCGGCCGCCACCCGTGCTTGCGGAAGCGTTCGTTGAGGGCCTCGCCGAGCAGGGACTGGACTGTCCGGCCCTGAGTGGCGCCGAGCATGCGCAGCTGGCGGTGGACGGCCGGGGAAAAGTGGCCGGCGATCTTGACGCTGCCGGGACCGCGCTTCCTGGAGGGTTGGCGGGGAGCGGGGAATTCGGCGTCCTCGCGTGCCCGCGCGTCCGCGCTGGGTGTTTCTGTATCAGGCATTCCGATCTCCCGGGCAGTCGCACGGACACGCTCGCAGAGCGCGTCTTTCGTCGGCGGGATCCCCCGCCCTGCCGCGCGCGGCGACATGGCTGAACACGACGGCGTAAGGCACCTTTGCGAGTGGGCGGAGACGGGCCGTGGAATCCAAGGCCGTGACGTCGAGCGGCTTCGGACGGAGCGGGAGCATGGCCAGGCCGGCGGCGCCCACGAACGGTGAGCACCCGCGCCTGTCTCCCCGCAGGGCTATCGGAGCGATCCTGTGCATTGCCTCCGCGTGATTGTCGAGTCTATCCCGGATTCGCCCGCCTGGCTAGAGTCGCGGTCGCTGCCACGTGTCCACGCTGCCACGATTGCTGCGGTCTGGTCGCGGGACTGATCTTTGCGCTCGACCGCTGGATGGCGCGCCGTGGGGTGGTTCAGGGAGTGGGACGTCGACCGCGGGGGCGTAAAAAGACCGAGGGTGCTTGCCAGTCGGATGCCGCGCGCCTAGCCTGGGTTCTATGGCAACCAGCGTATCGAGAGACCTTTTTGGTATGGGCGCATGGCCCCCCGGAGTGCTTGCGGCTTGCGGCCCGTGCCTGAGCCAACGGCGCAACGTCCTCGTGACCGGCATCACCGGGGCAGGCAAGACAACCCTGCTGCAGGCGCTGGCACGCCTGCTCCCGTCCAACGAGCCCGTGCTTGTCCTCGACGACTGCGAAGAGCTGGACTTGGACGGTCCGCTCCGCGAATTTGTCCCCCTGCGGCGCGGCGACTCTGCCGAATCGCCTCGCGAAGCCGTGGCGCGAGCGCTCCGGGACTCGCCCCAGCGCCTCGTTTTCGCCAACGTGTGCCCTCCCGAGGCCGGAGAGGTTCTGCGGGAACTAGGCGGCGGCCGCCATCACGGTAGCTTGCTTGAGATAGGCGCGGCCTCGGCCGAGACGGCACTCCGTCAGCTCGCGACATGGAGCCTGGCGGACGGCTTCTCGTGGGAGGCCGCTTGCACCGCCATCCCCACGGCGATCGACGTCGTAGTGCGCCTTGACCGCGAGGCCAGCAGCAGTCGCCGCGCGGCGGAGGTCTACCGCGTGGAGGCGGGAGAAGGCGGCTGGGCACTCCGACCGGCCTGAGCTGGCAGCCACGGCCGAGCGGTTGCCGATCGTCGCCGCGTGGTCGGGAGAGCGGAGCGGGGGATCGGCGTGTAAGCCCGGATGGTGATTCATTGCCTTGCATGGCATTGCACAACTTCAGCTTCCGCCTCAGCGACCAAGACCTACGAGATCTCAACTCGGTCGTTGAGGAAATGCAGGCCTCGACCAGCGTGGACGTAGGGCCGAGGATGTCCTGCGAATGCTAATCCGTGAGGATGTCCGGCGACGTCAGGCATACGGCCCCCGCTTTCTACACGACATCGTTTGTCGACGGACGGAGAGCGGCCGGGCCGTCGTTACCGGCGTCAGGCACGACTGGGTGCTGCGCTCCCCCACTGGATTTGAATGGGGCTACCGCGGGGCTGGCCCGTCAGATCTGGTCCTCAATATCCTCCTCTACGCGACGGGGGACCGTGAATTCGCTGGCAAACACTCCGAGCGCTTCCGCGATGAGGTGGTAGGGCGGATTGCGCACCGGGGTGGTGGGCTGCGCGTGGGAGAGGTCCTTGGTTGGGTCGCACGGTTCCGCGACGACGACCGGGCCAGGGAGGCTGTGTCGCGGCCCGAGGACGACGGCGCGGAATGAACCGATCCCCTGTTAGTCGTCAAGCAGTTGTGACGCACAACTGTGGAGAGCGCGGCAAGGCGAGCTTGGCCCTTAGGGCCCGTCGTAGAAACGGTCGGTTTGTCCGCGGACCGGACTCAGCCGAATATCGTGACAGCCAGCCACCCAAAGAACGCGGCATTCGCTGCAACCAGCGCCGCGCCCAGGTCTCTGTGGTTCCGTCGGGTCGCAACCGCGGCCACGAGATAGACGCCGACCGGAAACAACCCCCACACGAAGAAGCCCGGTGTCAACGCGAGGTACGCCGACGTCGGCCCGACCAGGGCCGCGGCCACCAGCAGCGGCCTTGGACGTCTGCGGGCCAGTCCGAACGAGGCGGCCAGCACGCTCAGCGCCACCGCCGGCCAGAAGAGCAAGACAGGCCAGAAACCCACCAAGTCAACCATTTGCCGTACCGCCGCCGTTCAGCGCCAGCAACTCGCGGAGGACTTCGTCGTCGGAGATGTCCGCCGACCAACCGTACGCGGCAGCCACAGCCGCGTCAAGGGCTTCGTGCGCATCGGCAAGCCACTGCGGGCGGGCGTTGTAGAGGTTCGTCAGCGTCCGCTTCTTTAGCGCCTTCGCCGCGTCCTCGCCGCGGGGAACGGGCCGCTTCGGATAGCCGGGAACCGGCTCGTCCACCCACTCGACCCACTCGGGCGGGTTCAGCCACCGGTCGCGCAACTCGACCAGCCGTCGGGCTTCCAGGGCTACAGCCACGGCACGCGGGTCAACAGCGTACTCGCTGGCGGGGATGTCCGGCGTCAGGCCAGCCGGGAACGGGAACGTCTCGAACGTGGTGCTCGGCGTGTAGCGGGGCCGGTCCTCCAGGCTGGTCCCGAGCCGGAGCGACCAGATCTCGTGGAACCGGCTGTGCAGAATCCCGAAGGTCGTGTCGTCGTCGCGCGCGATGACGATCAGTTGCTTGTCCGGACAGATGCGCACGTCACACCACACGAACAGCCGGTGCTTGGCGACGTGCGGCGTCGCGAGGTACCGCGACATGCCGCGGAGCGCGTACCACATGTCCGGCACTGGTCTTCGGTGTCGGTACCAGTAGACACGATTGGCTTCAACGCGGTTTTGTTGACGTATCGGATAGACGCGTTCCTTCAGCCATCGGAATGGCTCTTCGTACAGCGCCGCTTCGCCTTCCGACATCCGCGACCCGAAGTCGACGATCCACTTGTCAGCGGGCCGACGGGTCACGTCCATTCCGTTGATCCACGGCTTTAGCACGTCCGCGTTCGTCCGGCCGTTCGGGTTGGCCGGTAGGCGGAGCCACTCGCGCGCCAAGTCGCCAGGGACGTTGAAGGGACCACCTTTTTCGTCGCCCTTGAAGGAGGCGCTGGCGTTCTTCGGCAGACACCGGGCGTTGGTGAGGTCGATGCCAACGCCATCACGCCTCGCTGTCAGATCGGCATGGATCTCGTCGACGGCCACGCCGTCAAGCCGCGGCGCCAGCACGGCTCGGTCGTCGTTGCGGGAGAAGCAGACTAGCGACACGCGGACGGCCGCACCGTCGATCACCCACGGCTCGTCGCTCCACGCCTCGAAAACACGCCGCGCGTTGGTCGCGGCCTGCAACGCCCGCCGGTTCGCGCCGCCACGAATGGAATTGGTCGCGACCAGCCCCACGCGCGCTGCTTTACCCGATGCGATCTGCCTGCCCGCCTTCTCGAACCAGTAGCAGACCAGATCTGCTGACGCCGGCACGCGGCCTGCGTATGTCGCGAAGATCCGCGAAACGTAATCTTCGCCGAGATTCGAAATCAGGCGGTTGCCGCCGAGGAACGGCGGGTTGCCGATCACCACGTCCGCTTGGGGCCAAGCCGGTTCGTTATTGTCCGGCGTCAGGATCGCATCCCGGCACTCGATGGTGTCGAGCGGCTTCAGGATCGGGTCACGGGCCTCCGAGAAGCCGTTGCGGCGCATCCACTGGATCTCGCCGATCCAGACCGAGACGCGGGCCAACTCGGCCGCGTACGGGTTGATCTCGATGCCCTTGACGTTGGCCGGACCTATTTCCGGGAATGCACGCTGGAAACCCAGTGCCTCCGCTTCGAGCTGCACCCGATGCTCTAGGTCCTTGAGAGCCTGGAGGGCGAGGTAGAGGAAGTTGCCCGAGCCGCAGGCCGGGTCGAGCACCGTGAACGCGCGCAGCCGGTTGAGGAACGCGCGGTACCGCCGTTCGGCCTCCGTGTGTCGTCTCGTGCGGGCGGCACGCGACTTTGTGGCCTCGGCACGTTCCAGCGCGCCGGCAATCTCGGTCTTCTCGCCGGCCCACTCGGCAAGCCACGGTCTGATCACCACCGGTTCGACGATCAGCATGATCTTGTCGCGGTCGGTGTAGTGCGCGCCGAGTTGCGCCCGCTTGCCGGGATCGAGCCCCCGCTCGAACAGCGTCCCGAGAATCGACGGGTCGATCTCCGACCAGTCAAGGTTCGACGCCGCCAACACGGTGTCAATGTCGGACTTCTCCAGCGGCAGCGCCGCGCCGTCGTCGAACAGTCCGCCGTTGAACCAGTCGACCGTCTCGAAACCGACCCGGCCGCCCTTGGCCATCACCCGAAAGAGATCGCCGGCCAAGTCCGCAAAGTGCGCCGGAGTGCGCCGCGTCTGCTCCAGCATCCGCGTGAACATGTGATTGGGCAGCAGACCCACGTCGTCGGCGAACATGCAGAAGACCAGCCGGTTGACGAAGTGCGCAACAGCATGCGGATCGTGGCCCCTCTCCCGTAACGCCTGAGCGACCCCGGCGAAGGACGCGGCGACGCGCTCGGTGAGCGATTGCCGGGTTTCACTCGGCCGAAGCCGATCGGGATTCGAGAACGCCCACTTGAGCTTGTCGCGCGTCGCCGCGTCGGCGAGATCGTCCAAGCCGAACTCGTGAGTCTGGCTGACACTGTTAGTCCAGTTGGTGCGGATTCGGAACCGCAGCATGTCGGAGACGATCAGTACCGGCGGGTTCTCCAGCGCCAGCGTGTACTGCCGGAGTTGCTCGAACGCGGTATCGAGGTCCGCGCGCTGGCCCTTGTATTCCCAAGCGAAGTGGTGGCGCTTCCAGACGTCGGCCCAGCCGTCGCCGCCGGTATCCTTGCGCGCTCCCCGTTCGAAGCAGTACGTCTCGCCGGACGGGTCCGCCTCGGCCGGCGTCGGCTCACCCAGCAGCCGGCAGAGGTCTATGAAATGCTCCTGCGCCGCCGAGCGCTCCTTGAGTGCCGAGGCGCGCCACTTGGTGATGAACTCGTATGGCGTCATGGGCGCATCCAGCCTAGCTCATGGCCATGACCGCTTGCCACGCGGCCGCGGCCCGATTTTCCATGTTCCAGGGCCGAAGCTGGAGCCGGAACTTGGGCCGCGCGAAATGTAACGCGGTCAGAGGGGGGATGTACCACAAAACGAGGTGGGGGTGTTCCATACCCACCTTCCATTTTCCGCTGTCTCTGTTCGGGCTTTTCGTCCTAAGCCGGCCGACCCGAACCGCACCAGCGGAGAGGGGAAAGACGGGAGCGCCCCCTCTTTTTCGCCGCTGGCGCGGCTCGGCGTTGGGGGGGGCGCCCGGTGTTACAGGGCGTGCCCCTCGCCAAGCGGGGTCGCTCCCGGCCGAAATCATCCATGCTGGAAGGCTCAGACGCCCGCCAACGGGCGGATCTCGCGCTACGTCACCGCGAGGATGCCGGAAATGGAGCCAGCCAGGCGTGAGGCCTCGCCCGGCCGGGACGCCGAGGCGGCCCTTCCGGTTCCGGAGCGCGAGCCGGCCCGCGGCCGCTGATACGCTGAAGGCGCTGCCAACCCAAGCCGGATACGCCGAGATGCCGAGGAGGAGCTGCTCGAGGGCCTCCGCTGCTCCGGCCGCGACTCCGACGGCATCGCGAGCTCGCCCGAGCTGCTCGGGACGTTCCCGGAGTGGACCGAGAAGGACGCCGAGGAATGGGGCGCCGCAGGCGGACACCGCCGCCGAGGCGGCGTTCCAAAGCCTCACTCGGGGGCGGGCAGGCGAGGACTCCGAGGCCTGACCGCGACATCCGGGGGTGCCGCGCGGCGCGCTCTCCGCCTGCGGCGCAGCTGCAGGCCCCTTGTGGGCGGCGGGGCCGTGGCGTAGCGTTGAGGGATGCAAACCAAGCGCTCCGCGGTCTACCGCCTCCTCGAGCCGGCGCGCGCGATCGGGTTGGAGCGCTAGCAAGTGCCAGCCAGCCTCGGGACCAACCCGCTGACCCCGCTGCCGCCCATTGTGGTCGGGGTAATCCTGCTGGCGGAAGTCTATGCCAGCCTAGCGGCCGAAATCCTCGCTCTGCGGAGGCTGGTGCCGTGGGCTGGCAGCGCCGTCTCTGTCACCGCCGTGCTGCTGGCGGTCTACCTGGCGGCGCTGGCCGGCGGCTACCGGCGGGGCGGACGGCTCGCGCGTTGCGCGGATCCCCGTCCGGGCCTCGCCATCCGGCTGGCCGCCGCGGCGGCCTGGGCGGCCTTCTGGCTGAGCGGCGCGGGCACGCTGGTAGCCTTCGGCCTGCCGGTCCCTGCCATGGCGCAGGTTGCGGTCTACTCCGTGTTCGGCATCGCCCCGATCGGGTGGCTGCTCGCGGAGTGCGTGCTCTTCGCGCTGGCCTGCTCGGCGCGGCCCGACGCGGCGCGCGCGGCTGGCGGCGTCTTCGCGCTTTCCACCCTCGGCAACGTGGGAGGGGCGCTACTGACGACATTCGTGCTGCTGCGTTTCCTGGGCACCGCGGCCGCGACCATCGCCCTGGTCGCCGCGCTGTGCCTGGCCGCCCTCGCGGCGCACCGGCGCAGCTTTCCCGCCGTGGCACTGCTCGCCGCGGCCCTGTTCCCCGCCTTCGACCTGTGGATCGAGGCGACCGAGTACGTCGAGCGCAACGCCTATGCCGACTACCGCATCGTCGAGTTGGACGGCGGGGGCCGCATGCTGGACGTCTCCGGGCAGGCCGCATCGCGGCACGACGCCGCGGCAGAGGGTGGGCCTATGCCGAGCGCGTCGAGAAGACTCTCTGCGAGGCCGACGAGACACGCGTGCTCGTGCTCGGCGCGGCTGGCATGACCCTGGGCCGGGGCGCTCCCTGCGTCCTGGATGTCGCGTTCGTGGACATCGACCCGGCCCAGGCGCGAATCGCCGGGATCTTCCTGCAGGCGGCGCCGTCAACTTCCGGCACGTTCTCCGCGGTCGACGCTCGGGCCTTCCTCCGCAGCGACCCCGGGGGCTGGCCGGCGATCGTCGTCGACACGTACTCCAATCCGCGGACCTTGCCCCAGCACCTGCTCACCGTCGAGTTCTACCGGCTGGCGCGCGCGCGGCTCGCCGCGGGCGGCTCGCTGTACGTGAACCATCTCGCGTGGCCGGATGACGAGCTGTTCCGGACGCGGGCGGAGCGGACGCTGCGGTCCGTTTTCGCCGACTGCTCGACGTGGCCCGTCGGAATCGAGGAGGGGCGCGGCTGGCACGCCGCCCGCGAGGAGCCTGGCAATGTGCTCTTCCGGTGCCGGAAGAGCACGCACGACGGCGACCGGGCGATCTATTCCGACGCCGTTCCGCGAGCTGACCTGGACCGCTCCCTGCGATGACCGACGAGTGGCAGTCCCTGACCCACCGCTTCGCCATCAGCGGGCACAAGGGGTACGTCGCAAGTTCTCCTGGCTGCACTCGACGAGCCCGTAGCGCGGATGTTCGTTTCGGTTTGGTACTTCGCTCTGGCATTCTGCGTTCGCTGCCTATGGCGGCTTGGAACGACGATGCTGTACGTATTTGGCGCTCTCGAGAACCTAGCGAGCCGCAAGTGACGCGGCCCCCCTAACCAGCGCTGCGTCCACTGGATTGCTGACCACCCAAATCAGGGGAATCATATGGATGGCTACCCAAGCCACCTAATTCGTCGCACCGAGTCAATCGCGAAGGCGGAAGTGGCTAGGAAAGACGGGGTCAGTCCTGCACTGTAGGCGTAGCCGTCCACTGCCTAAGCAATTCCACCGAGGTCCTTAAATCATTCCCTTTCGGATCCAATGTGTTGGGGTTGCTACCCACATGGGAGAGAATATTCCTAACTGCATAGGGCAATGGGTCGAGCCGCGTCTGGCCGTGTTCGGTGTAAGGCTTCATATACCGCTTGTCGCCGCTCACTAGCGCCTCCATTTCCGCTCGGGCTCCCTTTCCTTGAGTGTTGCGTTGTTGCTCGAACTTGCCGTAAAGCAAGAAAAATTCCCCAATGCTGTGTTCGTACAAAGCCCCTTCCCTCGATTGTTGCCCGAAGCACGGTGGGGAGTGCGCCGTCAAGGCAATCTAGCGCACAGGCATTCGTAATTAAGTCCCTGGCCGACTCTACCATTTCCAATTTGGCGGCCAACATCCAGTCCAAGTCAAGCAAGACGGCGGAAAGAGGAACAGTTTTGGTAGGAACCTCCTTCGACCCAAGAATCTCGACACGTAACGCGTGTCCTTCGTTACGCAAGGCTGCGGACTTCGCCAATCCGCGGTTGCGGATTTCCGAGAGCTTCTTTTGCCACGAATCCGGCGGCATTACCGTGAATTGAAAATCCGTGGCTTCTGTATATGTCTTCTGCTTCGTCATTTCTTCTTCCTAGTCCTTCCTTGTCCCACGACGCAATAACATCGGCCAGCCGTCTGAAGGCAGTGGTCGCGGTTTCGTCCCTAGATTCCTCCAACGGCTGAATACCCCTGCATGGGTCTAGCATATCTGACCGTCCTGAAAACGCTGGGAGGCCCTGTCCTGTCCACCATCTCGTAGCCACTCCACCCGGCTGGCGCGGGCGCAATGCGGCACGATCCGCCTCAAGCTGCTCAAGATCGGTGTGCGGATCCGGGTCAGCGTGTGGGCCGTGCGGCTGTCGTTCGACGAGGGTTTCCCGGAAGCGGGTCTCTTCCGGCAGGTGCTGGCCCGCCTCCAGAACCTGCCCCTGCGCTGCTAGCCGCTACCGTTCAGATCATCGTCTCGAGCCGCGCTGAAGTTCGCTGGGATCACTGCGTCAATCGAGCGGACGGCACGGCCAAACAAGCGCCTCCAACCCAGAATCCGGCGGCCGCGTTGACTGCCACGGCAATGGTTATCGCGACAGGGTGCGCCCTCCCTGGCGCACCTTCACGTAGGTGGCATCGAGCCAGAGGTAGGGCCAGTTCCCTTCCAGGGGCCGCTGGAGGAAGCCCTGCACGCGTTCGTCGATCTCGGCGCACAGCCGCGAGACCTGGCTGGAGGAGATCCCGCTCATGCCCATGGCCTGGACCAGGTCGGCGTCCGAGCTTTGTTGCAACAGTGTGCGAGCATACGTAATGTCGTTTGTCATCGTGGTTCTCCTTGGGGTGTTCCTTCTTTGACTTCAACCCGAGCAGTGAGCCACGAATCGGCACTTGACTGGGGCGCTTGGCCTTTGGGAAGCCGGGTACCCCAGTCTCCTAGACCACTACAACGGACGCGACCCCAAAGAAGCCCCCGAAAGGACAGCGACCGTACATGAAAACCAATCTGCAACGCCCGCAGAGGCTATTCGTGCAGCCCGTCCGCTACGAGATTCCCGCGTTCCAACGTCGCTACGTCTGGAAGCAGGAAGAGCAATGGGAGCCCCTTTGGGACGATGTAGAGGAACTGGCGCGATCGATCATGGAGGAGGGCCGGACGGAGCCCCACTTCATGGGTGCGGTCGTACTTCAGCAGATGCAGTTCGCAACGGCGACGATCGAGCGCCGCATCGTGGTCGACGGCCAGCAGCGGCTAACCACGTTGCAGCTGCTCATCGACGCGATTCAGGAAGTGCTGGAGAAACAGGAGCACTCCAGCCCCGCGAAGCGCCTGTCGGCGTTGGTTGCCAACGGCGAGGAGTACCTCGATGGGGACCAGGATCACGCCTTCAAGGTGTGGCCGACGACCGTGGATAGGGTGGCCTTTCGGCACGCAATGAGAAACGAGCTGTCGGCAACGGACCATGCGACCTCTCGAATCGTTCAGGCTCACGACTACTTCAAGGGGCAGACGGAGCAGTGGCTCGCCCAGTTCGATGGAGACGCAGGAGAGCGCGACAGCGCTGCTTCCGCTCTGGAAGCGGCCGTTAGCCGGTGCTTGGAACTCGTGGTGATCGACCTCGGAGAGTCGGACGATCCGCACGTCATCTTCGAGACGTTGAACGCCCGCGGCACGCCCCTGCTTCAGTCGGACATGGTCAAGAACAAGGTGTTGCACGATGCCGGGATAGGGATTGGGGACGACGAAGGCGAAGCGAGCGAGGAGGAGAAGGGGATCTGGCCATTCGATCAGGACGATTGGTGGGCGAAGGAAATCGGCCGGGGCCTGCAGCGAAGGCCGCGGGTCGACGTGTACCTGAACCATTGGCTTACGCTCCGCAACCGGGCCGAGATGAAGCCCTATGGCGAGTTCAGGGCCTTCGAGCGGTACTCGGACGCGCGCGTGGCGGAGGGGAAGACGATACGGGACGTCGCGCACGATCTCGGTGACCTGGGGCGGATCTATAGGGAGGACGTCGAGGAGGGCCGTCGCGCGGATATCGCGAAGTTCCTCGAGAGGCGCAACGTGATGAACGTTGGCGTCGTGACACCGCTGCTGCTCTGGCTCCTGTCCGTCGACCTGCCGCCTGCCCGGCTCACGAACTGCCTTACGGCCATCGAGAGTTTCTTGGTTCGGCGGGTGGTGTGCGGCTATAGCGCCAGGAGCTATGGGGAACTATTCGTCGGCCTGATTCGGAAGCTGGCGGAAGGGTCAGTCGGTGACGCAGACGGCGTCGTCGTGTCCTATCTTGGCGAGCAGACGGCGCGGGCCACGTTGTGGCCCAGTGACGAGGAATTGCGCGAGAGATTCGTCACGGCGCCTCTCTACCAGTACCTGACACGCGGAAGGCTGAGGATGGTGCTGGAGGGCATCGAGGCGGAACTGCGCACGAACAAGTCGGAGAGTCAGGAAGTGCCCGGCAACTTACACATCGAGCACGTCATGCCGCAGACGTGGCATCCGAACTGGCCCCTCCCCGCGGAGGTCGCAGAGGATGAGAAAGCCGTCGCCGACCGTGATCGGGCGATCCACACGATAGGGAACCTGACGCTGGTCAACGGTCGCCTGAACTCTGCGTTGTCGAATGCGCCGTGGGGCAGCAAGAGGGGGATCCTAGCCGACCATAGTGTCCTCTTTCTGAACAAGCGCTTGGTGAACAAGGCGCCGGAAGTTTGGGACGAGGAGTCGATCAAAAAGCGGGCGAAGTGGCTGCACAAACGGGCGGTGAAGATCTGGCCCCACGCGGGGGAGTTCGAATTGGGCTGATCGAGTTGGTCCGGATCCGAAGGGCATGGACAGGGGCGCAAGCCTGACCCTTTGGCCGAAGTCGGGCTCCTTCGCCACATACATTCAAGATGGCGCGTCAGCGCACCCCTAAAGGGTGCCTTACTGCGATCCACTACGGTGGAGCAACAACATAGAACCTCATGGCTGACCCACCGAAGAGACACAGAGAAAGATGAAGCAATCGCACAGCACTAGATTTGAAGGTTCTAGCCGTGCCTGACTGGGTACTTCCGTCACTCGTCGGTGGTTCTCTCACGCTCGTCGTGACGTTGCAAACCCGACCACCGACGTAGGCGAGGGCGGTCATCCGCCGGGCCGCAAGACGGTGGATGCATTCACTCGCGCGAGGCAAAAACTTGTCAACAAGCAATTGACATGCCGAAGGGCAATAGCTATACTCGTTTGCACATGAGCAATCTGCTTCCTAAGGAGGAAAGAGATGACTGCGAAAGACGCTGCGGCTGAGGATGTGCGCCTCAAGACGGTCACCATTGAAGTCAACGACCACAAGGTCGAGATGCCCGCCGGACCGGCGACGGGACTTGAGATCAAGGAGGCGGCGATCAAGCAGGATGTCAACATTCAGTTGAACTTCGTGCTCCAGGTCCAGCTGCCGAATGGATCGAGCAAGGTGGTCGGCGACGACGACAAGGTTGCGTTGACTGAACACCTCTCCTTCACTGCCATCGCCCCGGATGACAACAGCTAGGGGCGTACCGTGAAGCAGGATGTCGCGAATGCAATCGAAGAGCTGAAGCGGGCGTTTCCGTCCTCGGCGGTGTGCAGTCGGGAGGACGGAAGCGGGGGCGCCTATGTCATCGTTGAGGACGTTGCCATTGGGAATCGATACCGGCCGTCCTCGACCTGGGTTGGGGGCCACATCACGGCACTTTATCCCTATGCGGACATCTATCCGCTATTCATGGGAGACAACGTGCGTCGCGTCGACGGTGTGGCTTTCGCGGCGCCTGTCACCCTAGGTGCGCAGTTCTTTGATCGTTCGGCCCTACAGATCTCCAGGCGCAACAACCATACCCACAACTATCCGCAGACAGCCGTCGCCAAGTTTTTGAAGGTGCTGCATTTTCTGGAAGAACTGCCATGAACGGAGGGAGTTGCGACATCCTAGTGACTGCCGGGCTCCACCAGCGGATCATGGAGCATCTCTTCCCCGGCGACCGGGACGAACACGGCGCGATCCTGCGCGCGGGCATCGTGCGCAACGGGTCCTCGCTCCGGCTGCTCGTCCAGCACGTCCAGCCGGCCGAGTTCGGCACCGACTACGTGGAGGGCCGATACGGCTACCGGGCGCTGCCCCCTACCTTCATTCACCGCGAGATTCTCCGATGCCGGGATTCGGGCCTCGCATACCTTGCCGTCCACAATCACGGAAGCGACCGACATGTGGAGTTCAGCCGAATCGACCTCGAGTCGCACGAGCGAGGTTATCCCGCGCTGCTCGACATTGGCCGTGGGGTTCCGGTCGGTGCGCTGGTGTACGGCCAGCGCTCGGTCGCGGCCGATATCTGGCTGCCAAATGGCAGCCGTCGAACGCTAGGAAGCTATCGCGTCATCGGCCACGAAATCACCAGGCTCTACGCGCAACCGCGGCGAGAGGATGAGTCGGACACAGAACACGACCGGCAGGTGCGCATGTTCGGCGCGGCTGGGCAGCACGTCTTGCGCGCGAGCAGGGTCGCTGTCATCGGGCTCGGCGGGGTCGGTTCACTGGTGGCGGAATACCTCGCTCGACTTGGAGTTGGGAACTTGGTTCTCATCGATCCGGACGAGATTGAGAGCAGCAATCTCTCGCGTGTCGTTGGGGCGACCGGAATCGACGTCGAAGCGGGACTGCTCAAGACCCAGATCGCGGTTCGCCATGCGCGCGAGATGGCGACTGATGCCATTCTGGAGCCGATCGCCGGGGATGTCGCGCGCGATTCGGTCGCGCAAGTCCTGCGCGATTGCGACTTCATCTTTCTGGCCGCGGATTCCATGCGAGCCAGGCTTGTCGTCAATGCACTGGCCCACCAGTACCTCATTCCTACGGTACAGATGGGCGCGAAAATACGGCAGAGCGATGACGGCACGCTCGAAGACGCCATGTGTGCGGTGCGGCATATCAGGCCGGGCACGGGCTGCCTGTGGTGCAACGGCTTCATCGATCCGACGCAACTTGCAATCGAGGCGAAGTCCGACAGCGAACGGAAGGAACAGGCCTACGGTGTGCTGGAGCCCAACCCCAGCGTGATCACGTTGAACGCTGTCGCTGCCGCCCATGCGGTCAACGATTTCCTGTTCGATTTCCTGGGGCTTCGAACCGGAGACGTGGAAGCAGCCTACCAGCACTTCCATTTCGGTCGTGGCAAGGCACAGCGGGTTCTGCCGCGTCGCGATGCCGAATGCAGGGAATGCGTCCACAGGTTGGCCATGGGCGATGCGCTCGAGCTTCCGGTGGTGGAGGGGTGACGTGGTTGGCGGGGACCTGGCCGGTCTTGCGAGGCTGCATCAATTAATGGTCTGCTGGCGACTTGCGCGTGAGCATGAGGACACCTATCTATGACTCAGCGACTGAATTTCGACTTCGAAGCATTCTACAAGGCACTGAGCACGACCGTGGCGGCTCGCAATATCAGTTGGAAGACGGTAAGCGAGCAAACTGGCGTCTCTCAGTCCACGCTATCCAGGATGTCCAAGGGTCGGCAGCCGGATGCCGGCAGCCTGACCGCGTTGTCCGCGTGGTCGGGCCTCAACCCTGTAGATTTCACCGCCGCGCCGAAGAACAGTCCCGAGCCGGTTGCAATGATGTCGAGGCTGCTCCGTGCAGATCCGAACCTCGATGAGGGTGGCGCTGATGCGCTGGAGGCCATTATCACGACGGCTTATGAGAGACTTAAACGGCCGTCGAATTCCTAGTCCGAGTTCTCCTTCCTGGACTGGGCCGGCCTTGTCGCGGCAATTCGCAATTCGGCAGCCAGTTCCTCGCGCTGTCTGATACTCTCCGTGATCTCCGGGACGGCCTTGTCCATCTCTCGGCGCAACTCATCAAGCATGGTTTGGTCGGCTGCTGCCGGCGTGCATTTCTGCAAGAAGTCCTTGAGTCTTTGGTTCATTCGTCTCCTCCAGGTTCTGTGGTTCTTCCGCTCCTACTTGTGGACGTCGGTGACTCCATGACCGGACGCAGATTGAGTTCCATACGTGGCGGGAATCCGAGAGTGGTGCGATTGAGGTGGATCGGCGTGGGCAGCATTTCTGCGGATGAACGATCGAAGACGTGTGCCACTTCCTCATCATGCAGCAACCAAATCGGCATCTTGTCCGTTGAGCTCGCTGTGGCGTCTACGATGGCCCTTGCGGCAACGCGCCCGGCCTGCCATTGCGTAACACTGCAATACTCCACAACCCACACGAATTGAGCTGTCTCCAGGCGCATGATCAGCCCTACGAGGCTGTCGCCCAAGAGCGACTGATGCTCGCGCGCGTGCTCTCGCAGCCTTGAAACGGTCGTGATGAAGTAGCGCTGTAACTCGAGCGGTTCTCGGTTGGCTCCGCGCGAGCTTTCCAATGAATTTTGGAGCCCTCGACACAAGACCTCTATGGCGTCCGCCGGATAGTAGATCTTCTCAGGCAGTGCAACAATGAACGAATTGAACAAGTCAGCGGCATAAGAGGGCAGTTGCGGCGCGGTCGGGTCCAATTGCAGCGGAACGGTGGCGTAGGGAAGCAGGTTGTCATCGACGGTCAGCAGTGTCTCCACCTGCGTCGAGACATGTGATGGCGAAGCCTGTGGCGATACTGCCGTCTTCGTCCAGTTGTAGCCGACGATCACTACGGCATGCGCCTTGCTTGGGATTTCGACGAACAGCGGAAACCCTGATTCGAGATAGGCGAGAACTTGAGAGAAGAACGCCTCGTCGGAAGAAGAGTTACGCCTGCCGACAAGTAGCGGGAAACAACCTGCCGCCTGAAAGACGCGTTCGGCTTGAAGAACATTGAAGCCTAGTGATGGCAGCAATCCGCCAGGGTCGAACGGCGCGACCAGCTTTGTAATGTCGTGCAGGAGGTATTCCGGATGCTGCGGGAAGGTCTCGCTGTAATGCCGGAGTATGGCCCAGCAAGACACGTGAGCGCACACTGCTATGTCAATATGCTGAGCCATCGAAGGGAACCCCCATACCGGGAGCCGATGACCAAGCAGGTTGACGTGGTGAACGGACTGAATGGCCCTTCCGCGCGCGCCCAACCGCATGTCCGGAGAGAACAAGGATCGTCCCAAGGTGGCGACGATGGTGGGCCTTAGTACGATGTAGCCGAAGTAATGGTCTTGCGGGCGGCGGTCAGTGCAAGCGATATCGCTCCGGGCTTCGTCATACGAAACCGTGCTGTCAAAGAAGTGCAGACGGACGCAGTCGGGTCGATACTGACGGCCCTTCTTGGCGTAGAAGTTATAAAACGTGCTCCGATAGTCCTTGTCGACGTATCCGTGTTCGACAAGCACCCCCTTGGCGGCGTCAGTAAGCTGGGTTTTGAGACGCTGGGCAATGCTCTTAGGATCGAACTCCGGGTCTAGCACATCGATGAGAAGGTCGTAGGCTTCAGGAGTGTCAAGCTCGATCCAATCGTAGGATGCGAATGTGGATGCCATCATCCGTTAGCCAAATCGGTTCTCTTCCCCAGCACGATTGAGTTGGGATCCGAGGGCAGCGTTTCAGGTCTGCGATGAAAAGTGCGACGTGACTGACTATGCGCCATTGGTTGTCGGGCCGGGCAACTCGACAGAGGCAGAATACCGCATCCTGCGGATCGGCACAAATCTGGAGTTGGCGCGCGTTCGGGCGTGGACACGGCCTCGGAAGGCTCAAACACAGGATAAGTGCGAGATGGGCAACCGCTCAGAGGTGGAGGGACAGCCCTGCCGCGGGAAAGGCCCGGTCGATCAGCGCCGCCGGAGCCTGTTGCTTGTTGTGGTGGTGGACGGCCGGGGAAAAGTGGCCGGCGATCTTGACGCTGCCGGGACCACGCTTCCTGGAGGGCCGGCCGGGAGCGGGGGATTCGGCGTCTTCGCGCGCCCGCGACGGTTGTTTCTGTATCAGGCATTCTAATCTCCCAGGCAATCGCACGGACACGCTCGCAGAGCGCGTACTCCGTCGGCGGGATCCCCCGCCCTGCCGCGCGGGGCGACTTGGATGAACCCGACGGCGTAAGGCACTCCGGCGAGTGGGCGGAGACGGGCCGTCGAATCCGAGGCCGTGAGGTCGAACGGCTTCGGACGGAGCGGGAGCATGGCCAGGCCGGCGGCGCCCGCGAACGGTGAGCGCCCGCGCCTGTCTCCCCGCAGGGCTATCAGAGCGATCCTGTGCATTGCCTCCGCTAGACTGTCGAGTCTATCCCGGATTCCCCCACCTGGCTATAGGCGTAGTCGGTGCCACGTGTCCACGCTGCCTGGGGCCGCTCCCCGGTCAGGCCCCGTCCGTGGCCGTGGACGGGGCCTATTCCCAGGCGATTGGGCAACGGTCCTTTCGGCTACCCTGCCATCCCGCTGGTCGCGGGACTGCTCTTTGCGCTCGACCGCTGGATGGCGCGCCGTGGGGTGGTTCAGGGGGTGGGACGTCGAGCGCGGAGGCGTTAGGAGACCGAGGGTGCTTGCCAGTCGGATGCCGGGCGCCTAGCGTGGGTTCTATGGCAACCCACGTATCGAGAGACCTTTTCGGTATGGGCGCATGGCCCCCCGGAGTGCTTGAGGCTTGCGGCCCGTGCCTGAGCCAAGGGCGCAACGTGCTCGTGACCGGCATCACCGGGGCAGGCAAGACAACCCTGCTGCAGGCGCTGGCACGCCTGCTCCCGTCCAACGAGCCCGTGCTTGTCCTGGACGACTGCGAAGAGCTGGACTTGGACGGTCCGCTCCGCGAGTTTGTCCCCCTGCGGCGCGGCGACTCTGCCGAAGCGCCTCGCGAAGCCGTGGCGCGAGCGCTCCGGGACTCGCCCCGGCGCCTCGTTTTCGCCAACGTGTGCCCTCCCGAGGCCGGAGAGGTTCTGCGGGCACTAGGCGACGGCCGCCATCACGGTAGCTTGCTTGGGATCGGCGCGACCTCGGCCGAGACGGCACTCCGGCAGCTCGCGACATGGAGCCTGGCGGACGGCTTCTCGTGGGAGGCCGCTTGCGCCGCCCTCCCCACGGCGATCGACGTCGTAGTGCGCCTTGACCGCGAGGCCAGCAGCAGTCGCCGAGCGGCGGAGGTCTGCCGCGTGGAGGCGGGAGCAGGCGGCTGGGCACTCCGACCGGCCTGAGCTGGCAGCCACGGCCGAGCGGTTGCCGATCGTCGCCGCGTGGTCGGGAGAGCGGAGCGGGGGATCGGCGTGTGACCCCGGATGGTGATTCATCGCCATGCATTGCACAACTTCAGCTTCCGCCTCGGCGGCCAAGACCTACGAGATCTCAACTCGATCGTTGAGGAAATGCAGGCCGCGACCAGCGTGGACGTAGGGCCGAACGATGTCCTGCGAATGCCAATCCGTGAGGATGTCCGGCGAAGCCAGGCATACGGCCCCCGCTTTCTACGCGACATCGTTTGTCGACGGACGGAGAGCGGCCGCGCCGTCGTTACCGGCGTCAGGCACGACTGGGTGCTGCGCTCCCCCACCGGATTTGAATGGGGCTACCGCAGGGCTGGCCCGTCGGATCTGGCCCTCAACATCCTCTTCTACGCGACGGGGGACCGTGAATTCGCTGGCAGACACTTCGAGCGATTCTGCGATGAGGTGGCAGGGCGGATTCCGCACCGGGGTGGTGTGCTGCGCGTGCGGGAGGTCCTTGGTTGGGTCGCACGGTTCCGCGACCACGACCGGGCCAGGGAGGCTGTGTCGCGGCCCGAGGACGACGGCCCGGAATGAACCGATCCCCTGTTAGTCGTCAAGCAGTTGTGACGCACAACTGTGGAGAGCGCGGCAAGGCGAGCTTGGCCCTTAGGGCCCGTCGCGGAAACGGTCGGTTTGTCCGCATCCCCCGGCACCCCCGCTGACCCCGCTGACCCCGCTGCCGCCTACCGGGAACTGCGCATCTCCCGACAGGTGGACTTGGCGCGGTTGGTGCTGGCGATCGCCGAGTGCGGGTAACCGCGGCGTTGGGAGCGTCCCCGGTGGACGGTCCGGTTGCCTCCCGCATGCTTTCTTTGCAACTGCCAATCTTGGTAGGGACCGGCCGCGCGCACAAATGCACTACTGAAAGTTCTGGCCTGGCCAGCTCTGAACGTGTCGGCGGGTACGCCGAAATGGCAGGACAGCGGGCGGTCTTCAGGTCCGGGTGCTGAGGGGGATTGCGCGGACCGGTTGCCGGTCCGGTCGAGGGAACTGACCCAGCTGCCGGGGACTCAGGGATACCATGGTCAACGCGCTCGTCCTGCCAGCAAGCGAGAGCTTCCGTGGCGGCGCAGAACGGCGCGCAATGGATGATGACGATTCGCGAGGCCTGCTCCATCTTCCTTGACCAGGAAGTGCGCATTCGCAAGCTCGGGCCAGACACCATCAAAGGGTACGCGGCGGCGTTGCGGTCGCTGTCGCGCTGGGCCGACGAGAACGGCCTGCTGGTCCTCGACGACCTGGACGAGAGCGCCGCCCGGGCATGGGTCGGGAGCTGGACTTGGCGGCCCTCGACGACAGGCCAGCGGCTGTCCCAATTGAAAGCGTTCTTCCGCTTCACGGTCGAAAGGGGCTGGGCTGCGCGCTCGCCGCTGGCGGCGATCCGGCCGCCCAGGAGCGACTCGCCTCCTCCGATGCCCCTGGAGGTGTCCGAGATGCGCGCGCTGCTGGCAGCCGCGCAGGACCAACCGAAGGAGCGCGCGCTGATCCTGCTGATGCGGTACTCGGGTCTGGCGATCGGCGATGCCGTGACATTGAGAAGGGACTCGCTCGCCGGAGTCGAACTGACGTTGCGAGGGGCCAGGGGCGGGGAGCAGGTCACGGTTGCCCTGCCGGACGCAGTGGTCCGGGCGATGCTGTCGATTCGGTCTCGAAACCCGGACTACATCTGGTGGTCAGGCAGGGGCAAGCCCGTCACCTGCGCGAAGTACTGGAGAGCGCGCCTCGGCCTCGCCGCCGGGCGGGCGGGCGTTGCGGAATTCCGCCCGCACCGGTTGCGGGACACGTTCGCGATTTCGCTGCTTGCCCGCGGCGTTCTGATCCAGGACGTGAGCTCACTGCTCGGCCACAACTCGATCCAGACCACTGAGCGCCAGTACGCTCCCTGGGATCGGCACCGGCTGGACCGCCTCCCGCGCGTCGTCCGCGCTGCGAACCGGCTGGACCCGCTGCTGGCGCAGATGGATGAACTGGCCGACGGGGGCTGATGTGCGCCGCGTGGCGGCAGTGTCGCCGGAACCGCGTAACGGTTTGCGATCAGGCAGTTCGAGTCTGTCAGGTGCATGGTCATCAACGCATTCGGCATGACGCGGAATCCAGGGCAGAACCGCACGTCCCCCGGATCACTGTCTCGGCCGCGGGCAGCGCCCGCTACGACCTCGGGCGGGACCGCATTGAGCTGCCCGGTCCGGAGCGGTTCGCCAGCCGGCAAGCCTACTACCGGACCGCCATCGACGAGGTCGGGCACTGGACCGGCCTCGGCTCGCGCGAGTACGCCCGCGAGGAGCTGCGGGCCGAGATCCACTCCTGTCTGACGGGCTGCCGCCTGGGCCTGGGCCACGACGCCGATGGTATCGCGCGCTGGCCCGAGCTGCTTGGGACGTTCCCGGAGTGGGCCGAGCAGGACGCCGAGAGATGGGGCGCCATGGAGGACCCCGCCGCCGAGGCGGCGTTCCAAAGCCTCACTCGGGGGCGGGCCGGCGAGGACTCGGCGGCCTGACCGCCCCGTCCGGGGGTGCCGCGCGGCGCGCTCTCCCCCTGCGGCGCAGCTGCAGGCCCCTTGTGGGCGGCGGGGCCGCGGCGTAGCGTTGACGGATGCAAGCCAAGCGCTCCGCCGTCTACCGTCTCGTCGAGCCGGCGCACGTGATCGCGCTGGAGGGCTAGCAAGTGTCGGCCGGCCTCAGGGACCAACCCGCTGACCCCGCTGCCGCCCGCAGCGGTGTGGCCGATCCTGCTGGCGGAAGGCTATGCCAGCGTCGCCGCCGACTGGCACCTGGAGTGGATGCTCCCGGAGAGGCTCGAGGAGCGCCTGGAAGCGCGGGCTGAGATCGCCGCCCAGCTGGCTGGACGACCTGGACCCGGGCGAGTAGATCAAGACCATCCATTCCGCAGGAGACGCCGATGGCGGCAGACCAGCCCTGGGGGCCCAGCTGGCTGCCGCCGACTTCGTGGCATCGCAGCAGCGTGGGAGCGTAGCAGGCACCGCGCCCCTAGCCAGGCGGCCGAATCCGGGATAGACTCGGCAGAGTCGCGGACGCAATGTACACGATCGCACTGTTAGCCCAGAAGGGCGGCACCGGCAAGACCACCCTGGCCGTCCATGTGGCCGCCGATTTCGAGGGCGCTGGCGGCTCGGCCGCCCTGGTCGACCTCGACCCCCAGGCCAGCGCCGCCCTCTGGGGCGACAGGCGGGGGCGCTCCCCGTTCGTGGGCGCCGTTCCCGCCGCCCGCCTCGATGCTGCCCTTGCCGCCGCCCGCCGCTCCGGCGCGGGCCTTGTCGTGATCGATACCGCCCCGCACTCCGAATCCGCCGCGCTGGCTGCCGCCCGCGCCGCCGACCTGGCCCTGGTCCCGCTCCGACCCGGACTGTTCGACATCGCAGCCCTGGACGCCACCGCCCGCCTCTGCGCGCTCGCCTCCCTGCCCTTTGCGGTCGTACTGAACCACGTCCCGCCGCGCGGCAGGACGACGGATCTCGCCGAGGCCGCCGTGCGCGACTACGGGGCCGAGGTCGCGCCGGCCCGCATCGGGGCGCGTGCCGCCTTCGCGCACTGCCTGCCGTTGGGCCTGTCCGTGGCGGAGGCGTACCCCCGCAGCAAGGCGGCTGGCGAGATCCGCGCCTTCGGAGCGTGGCTGCGCCACCACATGGGAGACCGAAATGCCTGAGACTGACAACCCCTTCGCCGACGTGCTCTCGCGCCCCGACGGCGAGACAGCCCCCCCGCCCCGCCATTCCCGGCACCGCGGCCCCGGCACCGTCACCATCGGCGGCCACTTTTCCCCGGCTGTCCACCGCCAGCTGCGGCTGCTCGGCGTGATGCAGGATCGCACGGTCCAGTCCCTGCTCGGCGAGGCCCTCAACGAACTCTTCCGCAAGCACGGCAAGCCCCCCATCGCGCGGGAGTAGGCTGGGTCCTGGGCGCGCACGCTATGGATGCTGTCACGGCACATCACCGTAACGCGCCCGGACACGTCGTGGGGCGGCCATCACGGTTCAGCAACAGGCACCCGGCGAGGTCGTCGGTGTCAGCACCAAGCTAGCCAGTGAGACGCCTACGGCCAATATGCCGATCACGAGCCTTTGATCTTTTTCCGCATCTTCCCCACACGTGCCTTTACGGTTTCCGCTATTCCGTCGATATCGGGATCATCCGTCGCTTCAGCCGCCTGCGCCAAATCCTTCACGATCTTCCAGTGCGGTTTCGAGCCGTGGGAACCCAGTGCGACCGAGCACTAGGACCGAGCCTCTGCCCACCATTCCCCGACACTCTGCTGATACGCCGTGACAGCCTTATCACGCGCTCCCGAGACGGACAGGTAGAACAGAACGTCTCGAACTGCGCAACGGCGCATTGGTACCGACCAGCTGGGTTGCATGCGCTTCCCTGTCGTGGGGAACCGTGCGCGGTCTCGGTAGGCGGCGTCCGCCAGGTCCCCTATGTGGGATTTCTCGCCCCTGTGGTCCATGAGCCATTGCCAGTACGTCACAGTTCCCAGTTTCGCCACGTCCGGTACTGAGGGCGCAACCGCGAGAGTGGCTGTGACCGCCTCGAGCCGTCTGCCAGGCCATTTGGAGCGACCGGGAGGGTGGGGACGCCACTGGGAAACGAACTGGCTCGCCTAAAGGCTAGTGCCCCTACGGCGCATTAGCCTCCTAGTCTTGCAAAATCGCTCCTCCGAAGGAGGCCTCGATTTGCTGTGTCGACGCCTGCAGGGCGGCGTCATAGACCGCCAACTCGGCCGGTGTATCCCAAACCGTGGGATGGTAGCGGGCTCCGCTGGCCACTTGCATCGCCTGCGGGGGATCCGCCTTTTCGGACACCGGCGGCACCCACTCGTTGTCGCCGAACAGGACCATCTTGTCGTAAACGTCGTCGATGTCCGGCGGCAACGACCCATGCACGGCGATATGTCCGACCACGTATGTCCTGAGATGCTCGGACGCTGCCGCGTAGTTCTCCGGCTGGCTCGCCATGGCGTACGCCAGGTCCCGATGGATGGCTGGGTAAATGCGCCGCTTGTCCTGCTCGGCCGCCATTGCCAAGAGGCTATCGGCTGCGGCCAGCTCCTGCTCGCTCCGGGCCACCATGCGCTGGGTGCGACCCAGCGCCCACAGCAGCCGCGGATCGTTCGGCCGGTACTTGCGCGCCTTCTCCAGGAGGCCGATCGCCAGATCGTGGCGGTCGCTGCGCTCGGCCATGAGGCTCCCGGTGTCGCGCATCAGGCCCGAGGTGACGCTGCCGAACCGCGGGGTTCCCGTAGCGAGCCCGTCGCCCGCCCGCTTCGCTTCGATCGTTGACTTCAGATCCCCTGCTAGAAGGGTCCTGACGTTCGCTGCCCGGACGCTGTCCCGGGGATGCGAGCCGAAGAGCGAGTGCCCGATCTTGGTGTTGAAGCTCCGCTTTCCGAACCGCTCGTGCTGCTTGTCCCAGAAGCGGGCCGCTTCGTCCGGGTCGAAGCCTCGCGCGAGGGCCAGCCTGGTGCCGATCAGATCGGCCGCCTGCTCCTGCTCCTTGCTGTACTGGGAGCGGATTATGGAATTGATCGCCATCGCGGCGAGCGTGCCGGCCGCGGCGCCGACTGCGGCTCCCTGCACTGCTGCCCCGGCCCCGCCCTTCTTCCCGCCTAGCAATCCGCCGAGCGCGGCGCCGGCGGTCGCGCCGACGATCTTGTTGCGACGCTGGCCGGAGCGCTGTCTGCGGAGCGACTCCAGGGCGTGCTCCTCAATCACGTGGCCGATCTCGTGGCCCAGCACCATGGCCAGCTGGGCCTCGTTGTCGACGTGGGCCAGCATGCCGGTCGTCAGGTAGATCCTGCCGTCCGGCAGCGCGGCCGCGTTCGGGTAGATGTCCTGTACGACCCGGAACGAGAAGGTGGTCGATGCCGGGGTGTCCGGGGGCACGAGGCTCTGGCCGAGAGAGCTGACGTAGCCCTGGACCAGGGCATCGGAGTATTTGCGCGTTATCATCGCCTCGGCATAGCGGTCCGCCAGGGGCTGGAACTCCTCCAATAGTTCCTGGCGCTTTTCCGCCTCTTCCGCGGCCTGTTGCTGGGCCTTCAGGTCCTGCTTGATTTGCTGCTGTTGCTGTCTTGACTGGTTCTGGGCGAACGAAGTCGGGACGCATATCGTCCCGACGAGCGCTGCTGCCAGCGCTAGCACGCGAAGTTGCATGGGTGATTTACTCTCTTTCGGGCAAGTGAAGGCCGGCAAGGCGCCCGGCGCGCGGTGTCTGGGTGCGCTTCGCCTTGAAGCAGATCCCCGCCCGTGCCCGGCCAGCTGACCAAACAGCGGAGTGTAGCAGAGATGGATGGCATGCCTTTGGCAGTCTGGCACTGCAGGGGAGAGCGGCTGCTGAACTGGCGGCCATGGTGCGGAGTGCTAGCGGGAGAACAGTTCGGTGCGCGTTTGGGGGAGCGTTGCCGGCGGGAGCCGGCGGGTTCGAGCAGTGAGCGCCCGGGTACGGTCGTGTGCGCGTCGGAGGGCCAGCAAGCGGCGTCCTGCCGGAGCCTGGGACGCGCTGGAGCAACGATCCGCTTGGCCAGGACAGGGCGGCGGCCTTGGTGCCGGGGCTGGGCGGAACCACGGCGCGCGGTGTGTCCGCGCCCGGTCGCTACGTCCGCGGCCCCAGGCCTACTCCCCGGCGATCGGCCGCCGCCCGTGCTTGCGGAAGAGCTCGTTGAGGGCCTCGCCGAGCAGGGACTGGACCGTCCGGCCCTGGGTGGCGCCGAGCAGGCGCAGCTGGCGGTGGACGGCCGGGGAAAAGTGGCTGGCGATCTTGACGCTGCCGGGACCGCGGTTCCTGGAGGGCCGGCGGGGAGCGGGGGATGCGGCGTCTTCGCGTGCCCGCGCGTCCGCTGTGGGTGTTTCTGTATCAGGCATTCCGCTCTCCCGGGCAGTCGCGCAGACAGGCTCGCAGCGCGCGTACTTCGGCGGCGGGGACCGCGAACGGTGAGCGCTCGCGCCTGTCTCCCCGCAGGGCTATCGGAGCGATCCTGTGCATTGCCTCCGCCTGATTGTCGAGTCTATCCCGGATTCGCCCGCCTGGCTATGGGCGTGGCAGGTGCCACGTGTCCACGCTGCCACGATTGCTGCGGCCTCCTCGCGTGCCGCGCACTTGCAACGCGCCTTGCGCGGGGACCGGGATCGGACTAGGCCGATCTGTCGGCGACAGATGCAAGGACCGTCGGTAGCGCTGCCCGGGGCCGCTCCGCGGCCGTGCACGGGGCCTATTCCCGGGCGATGGGGCGTTTGCCGTGCTTGCGGAAGAGTTCGTTGAGGGCCTCGCCGAGCAGGGACTGGACGGTCCGATCCTGCATGACGCCGAGCGTGCGCAGCTGGCGGTGGACGGCCTTGGGAAAGTAGCCGGCGATGGTGACGCTGTCGCGGGCGCGGTGCCTGGAGCGCTGGGAGCCGGCGGGGGTGTCGGCATCGGTGCGCGCGAGCGCGCCGTCGAAGGGGTCTTGGGTTTCCGGCATGCTCTTGTCCTGTGCGTTCGCGCAGCCATTATCGCAGCGCATGTATCTCGTCGGCCGGCTTGCCCCGGGACAGGCCTCGACTGCGGAATGCCCCCGGGGGCAGGCTGCGCGCGCCGGTCCGCCCCGGATCGACCGCGGCGGCATCGTCGCGCAAGGCCGCATCGGCGAGGTCGCAGGAGGCGGCAGGGGTGGTCTCGGCCGTGCCGCCCTTCGGGGCTGTGAACGCGATCGCGTGCATGGCCTGCGCACCGTTGCCGAGCCTAGCCCGGAGCCCAGGGCCTGTTGATCGGGCTGCGGCCGGCCGGTTCCCCGCCGCCGCGCGGAAGGCGGGCGAACCGCTCGCCCGTCTCGATGGCGGCGATGACGTGCAGCGCCGCGACGGCCTGGGGGCTCGCGGGCGCGCAGGCCCAGGCCCGCTCCAGGTGGCGCAGGCACGGATCGGAACCGGCCAGCGCCAGCACGGCCCCGGGCGAGCGGGACCAGCCGCTCGCCCTGCAAGGCGGGGCCGCGGACAACGCCCTCCCGGACGAGGCCGTCGCGGATCGCCGCGTCGATCTCGCGACGCAGGGCGGCAGTGTGGGCGATCACCTCCGCGGCAGCGCGCCGCGTAGGGGGCAGCGCCAGCCAGAGCGAGGCGGGCGCTGCCGATACGTGCCTTCCGAGCTTGGCGAAGGCGGCCCGGTTCCCGCTGCCCGCACCAGCGGCCGTCCCCGAGCAGGACCAGGCGGGCCACGCCTTGGGCGCTCGCGATCCGGAGCAGATCGCGCATGTGGGCGGTGGAGACGAGCGAGGCGCCGTCCACGACCTGCACGATGCGGTCGAAGGAGGACTGCAGGGCTCGCCGGACCCCGGCGCTGACCCGGCCCGTGCCGACGGGGCCAGGAACCGGGACAGGGGCTCGCTCTCGATGCCGGAGCGGGCGAGGCCGCTGACGCGGCAGGCCGCGGCCGCGGCGAGGTCGCGCAGCCGGTCCAGCATGCGGGCGGTGCCGGGGCCCTCGAAACCCAGGAGGCCGACCACCCGGTCCGGGGACGAGAGCGCCAACGCGACCGCTTCGACGCCCTTGCGGCAGAGCCCGCTGCCACGGAGCAGCGCGCGCACCCGCCCTTTCCGCAGGAGGGGCCGGGCGGCGGCGAGGCCGGCGCGCATCCAGGCGATGGACTCCGACTCGGCGGCGACAGCCGGATCGCAGGTCCAGTGCGGGCCGGGGCGGAAGCCCGCGGCCAGGTGGAGCCGGCCGTCCCCACGCATCCCGGCGACGGCGGTGTCGGCCTCGGCCACGGTGACGGCGCCCGGCTCGCGCCCCAAGGCGGCGACGAGCAGGGCGGCGTGGGAGAACACGATGTCGCGCTCGCCAAGGGCGCGCGCGGCCCAGGCGACCGCTTCCGCCGCCGCTTCCCCGGAACGCGGCCGGCCCCCGGCCGTGAAGGCGTCTCACACTTCCCGAAATAGCCGGCCCCCGGCCGTGCTGGCCCGCGCCTCCGCGACCATGGCGGCCGGGGCGAAGCCCAGGTCCCGCGCCCGCTGCGACCATGCGCGCCGCGGTTCCCCGGGGGGCTGGCCGGGCTTGCCCGCACGGGTCGCCAGCGCGGCCAGCAACGCCCCGCCCCGCCGGGAGCCCAAGCCTCCGGACCCGGAAGCGGCGAGCGCCGCCTCGATCTCCTGGCGGCGGGTCGAGAACGCCCGCATGACGGCGCGCGGCACGCCGGCGATCTCGAAGCGGCCGTCGGCGTGGGTCCGCTCGAGGCGGTAGCCGAGCCCGTGGAGGCCGCGGGCCAGTTCGGCGCGGTAGATCGAGCCGATGGCGGCCTTGGAGTGGTAGAGGCCGTCGTTGACCATGGTGCGCCACTTGCCGGAGGGGCAGCGGGCCATGTTGGCGATGACGCAGTGGGTGTGCAGCTGGGGATCGAGGTTGCGGGAGAGGTCGTGGCGGAAGGTGGCGGCGACGATGCCCTGGCCGCCGGCGCGGACCATCGCCCCGGTGGCGGGGTCCCTGAGGCGGGTTTCGACGGCGTTGCGCTCGATCCACTCCAGGGCGGTGCGGGCGGCGCTGTCGTGGGCGGCGACGATGCGCTCGTCGCCGCCCACGAGGGCGAGCAGGGAGACGGACTTGGGGGCGGAGAGGGTGAGGTCGCGGCCGGGGCGGTGGACGACGTTGCCCTGGCGGTCGCGGCGGCCGAGCTGGGGCTGGCCGGGGACACGGCCCTCGAGGGTGGCCCGGAAGGCCGCCGGCTCGACCGTGGTCCGGGTCGGAGGGGGCGCGCTGGCCGTCGCGCTCGTAGTAGGCGACGCCGTGGGCGGAGGAGCGGATCTTGCCGATGGAGGCGATCATGCCCTGCGGGGGCGGTCGCCGCCCCGGTCATTTACATAAGATTACATATTCTGTAAATGATTAGCAAATCGGCGGGACCGCCTGCAGTTCGGATGAATTTCAGCCGCCCGCACGCCTGGCGGCGTGCGGGCGGCTGCATGCCTGGCCAGGGACGCTCAGCCGGGGCAGGCTCGCGGAGGCGGGCGGCAGCGCGTACCCGGAGCGTCCGGCGGACGGTGCCGAATCCGCTTTGAGCGGCACGTATTCGCGGGGCTTGCAGGGCCGGGAGACAACCTCCGCGGGGGGCAGCGCCTTGGGACGGCGATCGGTGCGGGCCGGCCCAGAAGCCCGGGCGCAGCCGTCCTCCACGCCGGCCTTCGAATTATTAACCAACCTCACATAGTTGATAAGTGCCTGCATAATAGAAGATAGTCGGTTAAGAGATCGGTCGCAGCCCGACTCGCAACTCACCATGATGATGCTCCCACCTAGAAGGCGCAATGATAATCCACATCCACACACAGAAGCAGCAGCACACAGAAGCAGCAGCACACCTAACGCACCTATTACATAACGAGTCCCCGCCAGGCCTCCGCCGGCCGCCTGAGTCCTGCCCGCCCTCTCCCGGCGGATCCTCTTCCGCGTCCCGCCTGTCGGCAGGGGCTGCGCTGGCGCGCGCGGGCTCCGTGGCCTGCTACGCGGCGGGCGTGCTCCTCGCGGCCTTCGCCGCGCTCGTCGCCCTGCCGCTGCAGGCCCAGGCGCAGACCGAGGTCTGGTCGGGCACGCTGACCGTAAGGAATAACTCCGGGACGCTCGGCTGCAGCAACGGCTTTGCGAATAATTTCTGCAGCGTCCACCTCAGTGACGATGACTTCACGCACGCCAGCACCGACTATGCGATCACGCTCGTCTTTCTCCGTACGAGCGGACGGCTGGAATTCACCTTCGACACGGACCTTGCAACCGCCACGCAGGGCCTGACGCTGAACGTCGACGGCACGGCCTTCGCCTTCGAGGACGCCGACACCAAGTCGAGCAACTATAGGGCGTGGAACAGTTCCGGGGTGAGCTGGAGCGTCGGAGACAGCGTCTCCCTGACGCTGACAGAGGCCGCCGACGCGCCCGACCCGCCGACCGACCTCACCGCCAACGCGAAAGGCGAGACCCAGATCGACCTGTCCTGGACCGCCCCCGCCGACAACGGGGGCGAGGCCATCTCCGGGTACAAGGTCGAGGTCTCCGCCAACGGCACCACCACTTGGTCCGACCTCGCCGCCGACACCGCCTCCACCGACACCACCTACTCCCACACCGGCCTCGCCGCCGGCAACACCCGCCACTACCGCGTCTCCGCCATCAACTCCGTCGACACCGGCGACGCCTCCGGTGTCGCCGGCGCCACCACCGCGGCCGCCAACGTGCTCGTCAGCAACACCGGGCGGAGCGTAGACCCTGCCATTCCTGCCGGCGTGGCAACTGGCGACCAGGACAAGACCCACTCCCAGGGGTTCGACACCGGACCGAATCCCGGCGGCTACAGCCTGGCTTCGGTCGGGGTCTATGTCTCGGCTGAAAACCTGGCGGGCACGGAGGCATTCACCGTCCACATCTACACCGCGGCCTCCAACGGCACGCTGGATACCCTGCAGCACACCCTGACGTCCCCGGCCAGCTACACGGACAACGCCGTGAACACGTTCACCGCGCCCGCCGGCGCCACGCTTGACGCGAGCACCGACTATTTCGTCGTTTTCGAGGGCACCGCAAACGCAGCGTTGGACTTCGTTCTCGGCGTCACCGCGTCGAACGCGCAGGACCGCGGCACCAGGGCGGGGTGGGGCATCGAGAATGCCCGCCGCTTCAACAGCGTCACCAGCACCAGTGGAGAGAGTTTCCAGATCAGCGTGAACGGGACCGCCATCCCGACCCCGATGCCCTCCAACTCGGGCCTCGTCCCCACCGGGCTGGCTCTCGGCGCCACCTTCCGGCTGCTGTTCCTCTCCTCCACCAGGCGCGACGCCAGCGCCAACGGCATCGGCGCCTACAACACCTTCGTCCAGACCGCCGCCGCGGCCGGCCACACCGCCATCCAGGCATACAGCGCGGGTTTCCGGGCGGTCGGCTGCACCAGCAGTCAAGATGCCAACGTCAATACCCGCACGCTCTACACGACGTCCGACCAGGGCGTGCCCATCCACTGGCTCAACGGCGCCAAGGCCGCCGACGACTACGCGGATTTCTACGACGGGGACTGGGACGAGGAGGCCGCCCTCAAGGACGAGTCCGGCACCGCCGCCTCCACCACCGGCAACTACCCCTGGACCGGCTGCGACCACGACGGCACCGAGTTGTCCGGTGACGCTCTCGGCTCCGGCTCGCCAGTACTCGGCGCGCCCGATAGCTCGTTCGGCACCGACGGCCCCATCAGCAGTAGCTTTGCAGACTCCCCCTCCGAGACCCGTCCCATGTACGGCCTCTCGGAGCTCTTCGCGGTGGCCGCGGCCGTGGTCCCCAACAACGCCCCGACGTTCCCCGCGTCCACCGCGGCGCGCAGCGTGGCCGAGGACACGGCCGAGGGCCAGGACATCGGCGGCGTCCTGACCGCCACCGACAGCGACGGCGACACGCTGACCTACACCCTCGAAGGCACCGACGCGGCCGCCTTCGACCTCGTCACGACCACCGACCCCGCCGCCCAGATCCGCACCAAGACGGGCGTGACCTACAACCACGAGGCCAAGTCCAGCTACACCGTCGTCGTCAAGGCCGACGACACCAAAGGCGGCACCGCCACCGTCACGGTGACGATCACCGTCACGGACGTGACCGAGCCCCCGGGGCAGCCGGCGGCGCCCACGGTGACGGCGGTCTCGGGATCGACCACCAGCCTGGACGTGGAGCTGGACCGCGCCGGCGAACACCGGTCCCGACATCGACAGCTACGACCTGCGCTACCAGAAGACCACGGAGTCGAACTGGACCAACGGTCCCCAGAACCAGACCGGCACCAGCGCCGCCATCGGCAGCCTGGATGCCGGCACGGCATACCGGGTGCAGGTGCGCGCCACCAACGCCGAGGGCGACAGCGGCTGGTCGCCTTCGGGGACCGGGACGACCACTGCGGCGGGCAATACCGCGGCCACCGGCAATCCGGAGATCTCGGGGACGGCGCAGGTGGGGATGACGCTGGAGGCGGCGCCGGGCGACATCGCTGACGCCGACGGCCTGACCGGAGTCAGCTACAGCTACCGGTGGCGCCGCGCGGAAGTGGACATCCCGGGCGCCACGAGCAGCGACTACACGCTGACCTCGGCCGACTATGGCCAGGAAATCGAGGTTCGGGCGAACTTCACCGACGACGGCGGCAACGCGGAGCAGCGGATCAGCGCCGCGACGCTGCCGGTCGCGCCGGCCGCCGCCGCCTGTCCCTCCGACGCCGCGACGGTCTGGTGCGCCACGCTGACCGTGGGGCATCGACTAGATGATTACGACGGTGATATGGGCGTGGCCGAGGCGGGATACGACGCCCGCTCCGGCAACACGGCCTACGGCAGCGTGAGCCCCGCCACCTTCAGGCACCTCGGCGTCGACTACACGGTCACGTCGTTGCACGGCGGCGCCACCCAGGACCTGTATTTCGCGACAACGCCGAACCTGCCGGCCGACGGAGCCGGGCTGACGGTGCATGTGCAGAAATACGTTGGCGAGCTGGACGTGCCGCTGGCTGAAGGCAGGTTCCAATCGCACGACACCTTGTGGTTTTTCCAGGGCGCGCTCAATACCTCCGCATCTAGCGGGGATACCCTGTCCGACACGCCCCTGATACATGCGCCATTCGGCCGGGATCAGGTCGTCCCGCATCCGCCCGACCTCGGCACCGAGGTGGCCGTGCGGCTGAGCTACGCCAGCACCGTGCTGCCCGGCCAGACGGCGGTGACCTTCGGGGCCTCCTCCTACACGGCCTCGGAGGGCGGCGCCCCGGCGACGGTGGCGGTGGAGCTGAGCCCGGCGCCGTCGGCGCCGGTGACGATTCCGCTGACGCCGTCGCGCCGGGGCGGCGCCACGGCGGGGGACTACTCGGGCGTGCCGCCGAGCGTGACGTTCCAGGCCGGGCAGACGCGGCTCACGTTCACGGTGACGGCGACCGACGACTCGGTCGACGACGACGGCGAGAGCGTGCGGATCGGCTTCGGGACGCTCCCGGACGGGTTCGTGGCAGGCGCCCGCCCGACGGCGACCGTGGCGCTGGCCGACAACGACGGCCCGGTGACCGAGGTGTTCTTCGACGGCGCCGCCGACCTGACGGTGAAAGAGGGCAACGTCACGAGGGTGTCCGTGTACCTGAGCGAGGCGGCGGCGTCGACGGTGACGATCCCGCTGACGAGGACGCACCGGGGCGGCGCCACGGCGGCGGACTACTCGGGCGTGCCCGCGAGCGTGACGTTCCGGTTCCGGGAGAGGCGGAAACAGTTCACGCTGCGGACGACCGACGACGACGACAACGACGACAACGAGTCGCTGCGGATCGGCTTCGGGCCGCTCCCGGCGGGGATCCGCGCCAGCACGGCCAGCCACCGCCCGCCGACCCGGACGGTGCACCTCGAGGACGACGACGGCGTGGACCATTGGAACGTGTGGTTCGGGGCCGAAGCCTACACGGCCGCCGAGGGCGGCGCCGCCGCGCGGGTGTCGATCCACCTGGACGCGCCGGTGGAGATCGCGCCGCTCGACGTGCGGCTGACGCTGCGCTACGGCGGCGGCGCCACGGCCGCGGACCACCGCTCGATCCCGGCGGTGGTGACGTTCGCGCTGGGCGAGCGGACGAAGACGATCACGGTGACGGCGACCGACGACGCGGCCGACGACGACGGCGAGAGCGTGGCGCTGTGGTTCGGAAATCCCCCCAACGGCCGGGTGTCGATCGGCGACGGGCCGATCACGGCGACGGTGGCGCTGGAGGACAACGACGGGGTCGAGCCGGTGACGGTGGCGTTCGGGGCGGCGACCTACACGGCGACGGAAGACGGTTCCGACGCGACGGTGCGCGTGGAACTGGACACGGCGCCCGGCCGCTCGGTGACAGTGCCGCTGACGAAGGCCACCGGCGGCGGCGCGACGGCGGCGACTACTCCGGCATTCCGGAGACCGTGACGTTCGGGGCCAGCCAGACGGCGCGGACGTTCACCGTGACCGCGACCGACGACTCGGTCGACGACGGCGGCGAGAGCGTGTCGATCGGGTTCGGGCCGCTGCCGGCGGGGGTGTCGGCGGGCAGCCCGGCGGCGGCGGCCGTGACGCTGGCGGACGACAGCCAGCTGCGGTCGGTCGTGGTGAACTTCGGCACGAGTACCAGCGTCGTACCCAGGGTGCGCGAGGGCGTGAGATCTCGGTTCACGCTGAGCCTGAACAGGATCCCGCTGCGGCCGGTGACGATCCCGCTGGAGGTGACGCACCGGGGCGGCGCGACGGAGGCGGACTACGAGGGGCTCCCGGCGAGCGTGACGTTCGGGCCGAACGAGAGGCAGGCGGACTTCATCCTGCGCGCGGTGCTGGACCAGCAGGACGAGACCGGCGAGGGCCTGCGGATCGACTTCGGCCCGCTGCCGCCGGGCGTGCGCAAGGGCACATGGGGGCCGTACGAAACGGTCGAGTTCGTGGACACGGACCCGGCGGCGCAGGCGAGCCCGTCGGTGGCGGGGCCGTTGCTGACGCTGGGCTACCCCGGCCCGCTCGACGCGGGCTCGCAGCCCGCGCCGCGGGACTTCGTCGTGGCGGCGGAGGCGCCGGGCCGCGCGCGGGCCATGCTGGCGGTGACGGCCGTCGCGGTGCGCGGGTCCGCCGTGGTCCTGGAACTGGACCGCCCGGTGACGCCGGACGAAACGGTCACCCTGACCTACCTGGCGGCCGCGATGCACCCGATCCGCGACGCGGCGGGCCTGCCGGCGGCGCCGCTGGCGGACGAGCCGGTGCGCAACGACACGGACGCGTCCGGCCCCCTGCCGAAGGCCGCGCTGCCCCCCGGGGGCATGATCCCGGCGGCGCTGGCGGTTCTGCTGGAAGATACGCCCGGCGACGCGGGGGCGGAGCGCCTCGACCTGTCGTCGCGGAACCTGACCGACATAACCGCGCTGGCGGGACGGACCGACCTGCGCGAGCTGTACCTGCGCGACAACGCGATCGCGGACCTGAGCCCGCTGGCAGGACTGACCGGCCTGCGGGTGCTGGACCTGCGCGACAACGCGATCACGGATCTGAGCCCGCTGGCGGGACTGACCGGACTGCAGGCGCTGGACCTGGCCGGCAACCAGATCGCGGACCTCTGGCCGCTGGCGGGCCTGACGGCGCTGCAGCGACTGGACCTGGCGCACAACCGGATCGCGGACCTCGCCACGCTGGCGGAGTTCCCCGGCCTGCGGGCGCTGGACCTGTCCGGCAACCGCATCGCGGACCTCTGGCCGCTGGCGGGCCTGACCGCGCTGGAGCGGCTGAACCTGGCGGACAACCGCATCGGCCACCTCGCCACGCTGGCGGAACTGACCGGCCTCCAGGTACTGGACCTGTCCGGCAACCGCATCGCGGGCCTCTGGCCGCTGGCGGGGCTGGCGGCGCTGGAGCGGCTGAACCTGTCCGACAACCGCATCGTGGACGTGTCCACGCTGACGGGCGTGGGCGGCCTGGAGGTGCTGCTGCTGGACCGCAACCAGGTCGCCGACGTGCAGGCGCTGTCGCAGCTGGCGGGGCTGGCGAACCTGGGGCTGTCCGACAACCGCATCGCCGACATCGGCCTGCTGGCCGAACTCGACCGGCTGCTGCGGCTCGACCTGTCGGGCAACGCCGTCGCCGACGTGGCGGCGCTCGGGGACGTGTCGAGGCTGGTCTGGCTGCGGCTGCCCGGCAACCCGGTCTCGAGCGCGGCCCCGCTGGAGCGGCTGGAGCAGCTGCGCTGGCTGTGGCTCGACCCGGGACCGGCGCCGGGGATCGAGACATCGGCGCCGCCCGCCGAGCAGGGCGTTGCGCCGCTGTGGATCGAGAGGACGCCGGCGCGTTGAGCGCCGGCAAGGCAGGGGATACACGCGGATGGATGCAGACCTCACGGTGCGGTGGCAGGCAGCCAGTGTCGATTTGAACGCAGCGCGGTGCCCAGTCCGGTGCATTGTTCCGGAGGGGGCACCGTCGCGGGACTTCCGCCCGGCCCCGCTCTCCGGCGCGGGCGCGAGCCAGGTCGGCGGCGGGACCCGCTCCGAGGTGGCGTTCGCCGCCGATGATCCGAAGCTGCGCGACGCGCGCTACTTCGCCAGCCCTATCCCGTGCCCTGGGGAGCAGCCCCCGGCGCCGCAGGCGCAAATGATTCGCGAGGTGACTTGACGGCTCGCAACGTCTCCGCATGTCCCCTCGGCAAGTCCAAGGCAAGGGCCAGGCGACGCACGCAAGCGGCGACGGCGCCGCGCTGCCAGGGCCAAGTAGCGTCAGGAGCGGGAGCGCTCGACTCCATCAAGCGAGAGCAGTTCCCGGGAAGCCACTTCGCTCGAAACGGATGCAGCTGCGATGCTACATCGACCACCGGGTTCGGCCCGGACCGGGCGGCGACAGTCTCCGCAGCGACAGTCCGTGGAAGGGAGCGCGAGCCCGGGCCCCCGAGCGCTCGCGAGCGGAACTGCCCCGGCCGCCGGAAGGCGGAACGCAGCGGCGGCAGACGGGCCGCATCGCGCCGCCACGTACCGGTCCCTGTCTCCCGGCAGCGGCAGCCTTGCGGGCCGCTTTCCGCTAACGCGCTCCCGCGCTACCATCCCGCCAGTGGACACCGCACCCCCGAAGGGCCCCCCTGCCGAGGAGTGGGCGTCGATCACCCACCGCTTCAGCGTCGGCGGGCACATTGGCTACATCTCGGTTGCGGCCGACGAGCACGGCCGTCCCGTCCTCATCGAGGTGCGCATGTCGAAGGCCGGCGGCCTGCTGCGAGGGCTGCTGGACTCGCTCGCCGCCAGCGTCACGCTCGGGCTGCAGCGCGGCGTTCCGCTGTCGGACTACGTCGCCCTGCTCTCGCTGGCGCGCTTCGAGCCCGCCGGCTGGACCGAGCGCATGGGCTACGCGCACTCCGTCGTGGACTACCTGTTCCGCTGGCTCGGCTCGAAGTTCCCCGGAACCGGGGCCGTCGATCCGCCCACCGCTGTTCCGGACGGAGAGACTTGCGGAGTGTGCGGCACGCCCGTCACCTGGGGCCCCGGCTCGCCCTGCCCGGACTGCGGCGACATCGCGCTCTGAAGTACGCCCCCCGCCTCTCGACACGCCGCGTCTCCCGCGTCAAATTGAAAGGTATGGGAAACCAGCAGGGCACCCCTTCCCGCGCAGGCAGCTGGGCGCTGGAGTGGCTGCCGGCCGAAACGCTCGAGGAGGGCATGGAGGCGCGCGAGATCCTCGCGCGCGGCCGCCCGGCCGGCCTGATGGTCCACAAGCGCGCATCCGACCGGAGGAGGAACGTCCTGCTCGGGCCGATCGGTGCGGCGCTGGGATCGCCGCCGGGACGGCTCGACGATCTGGACCCAAGCGTAGCGATCAATACGATTCTCACGGCGACGGCGCTGCGGCCGCCGGAGGACCTCGAGGAGGCGCTCTCTGCCTGGGACGGCTTGGATGTGGCCGACGAGTGACTGCTTTGAGAAATCGTGCCAACTGGAAACCGGAGGTTCATATGCGACAAACGCCTAATCTGTATCCGATGAATGGAGGAGCCCTGGACCGGGGCTGCGACTGCCGTCACCGGCGACGCTGCCCCGCACAAGCGCGAAGCTCCCCGCCGCTGCCGGGCGCCACGCGGTCCCGGGCGCCACCCTCTTTCCGCCGCGTCAGCGCCTCCTTGTGGGTACCGTATCCAAATCGATCCTTTGGGGGTCGTCACCACCGGCCCCCAGCAGGCACTCCAGGGCCGAGTGGGTCGGTTTTGGAGGGGCGTCGCCACGAGATGGTCGATTTCCCCACCCTGGCGATCCCCTCCACGTGGTGCGCCACCGCGCACCGTTCTATGGTCAGCGCGTATTCGATCGCCTGTCCGACCTTCTCCTCGGCGCGCGCGCCCTTCCTCATGTCCCGGAATCGCCGGCCGCTCGCGAGCTGGTACAACGCCGCGCCTAGGTGGCGAGGGTGGATTAGGCCGTCGCGAACACGATCCTTTAGGCGCCGTCGGCGCCAGCCCCTTGTGGGAACGGCTGGCCTGCCGTAGCGTGGGGGGATGGCAGCCATGCTCCACGAGACGCACCGCGCCGAGGCCCGGGCGCTTTCGGCGGGTCCCTCCCCGCTGCCGGCGGTCGCCGTCGGGGCGATCTTGCTGGCCGAGGGCTACCCGAGCCTCGCCGCCGAGATCCTGGCGTTGCGCCGGATGGTTCCCTTCGCCGGCAGCGCCGTGTCGGTCACGGCCCTGCTGCTGGCAGTCTACCTGGCCGCGCTGGCGGGAGGCTACCGGCGCGGGGGGCGGCTGGCTGAAGCGCCGTAACGCCTTGTGGAAAGGCACGTCCGCGCGCCCGGCCGCTGCGTCCCGTTCGTGCTGATTCTTTCGCTCGGCCAAGGTGCGGCGAGTGATGCCCACATAGCGCTTGCCCGTTTCCCCGTGTGTCGCCACATAGCAAATGGCCGCGTCAGCCGTAGCCAGGCCCGAAACTCGCGGCGCGCCCGGAAGCGTCATCACACCATCCCCGCAAGCAACGCGGCGGCCACCGCAGAGGCCGACTGGTAGGGAGACTGGCGACGTTCCAGCATGACCCAAGCGTAGCCTGTAGGGCGAAGAAATGTTGCGGACAGATTTCGACGCCTTGAGGGGTGGTTGTAAAGCCCGAAGCGACCGTTTGAAGGGTGTTCAAACGGCGTGTGAACCGCACGTACAGAGGGGTGATCGCTTACGTTGGATGAGATATGGATGGCGGCATTCGTCTCGGACCACGAGCTGGGCCTCGTCGCCGTGAGGGAACTGCTCGACCTGTGCCCGGTTCGTGCGGCTGGGGGCTAGCGTAGGGAAGGTCCAGATAGAGATGCGGGCCTGGATTGGGGCGCTCATGCTCTTGGCCGTCGTTGCGGGCGGGCTCATCACCGCTTCCGAATACCGGCTCTCGCTCCGCCGCGCACCTACGGTCCCTGCCGCTGCCGCCGCCGGGCAGCCGGCACCCCCATCCAGCGCGGACCCAGGTCCAGCTCTGATCCCAGAGGCACCCTAGGCGCCCCAGGCCGCTTGCGCCCTTCGGACCGCGAGAAGCGCACGCTCGATCCGACCACAAAATGTTGCCCCAGCAGACCCCGATCGGCCCGTCGCGGAAACGGCCCTTTCCGCTAAATCTGCTTGGTGCGCTCCAGGTCGTGGGTCCAGAGCGCCCGGTCGAGCTCGCGAATCGTCACTCCGTACCCCGTGACACTAGTCAAGAGCCTGACGCCTCCGAATCAACAGATGGGACGTCATCGTCACCCGAAAAAACACGGTCGAAATACCTTAGCCAGAAGGGGCCGTAGTGAACGAGTCGCTCTACAAAGGTCATCTCGAATTCGCCGAATGCATCGCGACACTGTCGGCAGATTCTTGGCTTTTCGTCATAACACAGAGGGTTGTTTAAAACAGAAGGCATGCCCGGCTCCCGGAACGCGGGATTGCACAAGTCCCGCAGCTCTAGACATCTCTTGGCTTCAGCCAGAGTGCAATCCTCAGTTGGATGAATCGTAGGCGGCCCGGGATAGATCGAAGCAAGCAACACGACGAGCAACAGCTTAGTCCCCACGTTCATTAGGAAATCGAAGCGCCTCTGCTCACCAGCGTCGTGGCCTCCATCACCGCGACGCCTTGCTCAAGTTCCTGCACTCCAAGCTTCCCCCCGCCCCGAAGACGGTCATTTGGGAGCCCTAGGATTCCTTCCCGTCAGGGCGGGGGCGCGCGCCGGACAATGTCCGCTCACTCGCACGAATCCCTGTTCCAGGCCATCTTGCCGTCGCAAGAGTTGCAGCCGGCCCAGAAGCTGGCCGTCATGTCGCCGGTGTTTAGCTCATTACACCAATCACAATAAGAAACGGATTCGAATTCTCCTAGACACGACGTACAGATGTGTCGACCTCCGCCATCGTTCAGCCGTGCACCCTGCCCGGCCCGGCCTGCCCCTGTGTGATGTCTGTGTGATGTCCATCGCAGAGGCTGCAATTGCCCGGGGGCGGCCAGTAATTTTCTACCACCTGGTCGACGCGCGCGAAACCCTCATCTATGAGCGCTCGTACAACTCCCTCCGGTTCGAATGAGCGCCCGCAGTCCCCACACTCGCCAAAGCCTTCGTTCACGAACCGTACTGGGGCACCGCATTTGGTGCACTTGATCGCGAGGCACTTGTCAGCGAGACCACACACCAGACACTCAGCCCTGTAGAAGCTCCCGACCTCGCTCGAGTGTTCTTGAGATGCAAAGCCGCACGAAGGACAGTCCCCGAACGCGGACCCACCGGCGCGGCGTCGCTTGATCTCGGGTCTCTTTTGATCGAACACTACCTGAAGGAATCCTTGCAGTTCGCGCAGCTTTGCGTCGATTTCCCGAACCTTTCCGAACCACTTGCAAAACACGTCTGACCACCTGGAGGTCAGAACCTTGTGCAAGAAATACCATGCGGTGAGCTGCTCCTTGGCAATTCTCCTTCTCAACTCGTGGTCGTTCTCGGCGGGCACGCCTTCATGGAAGAAGTGCACCATCTTGTTACGGTGCTTCGTGACCCTGCGAAACGCCTCCAGCTCTTGCTCGGTCAGGCCACTCTGGACTACCTTTTTTAGCCTGGTCGCAGCCCCGTCGAGGGATACCGACCGAAAGTTCCCAGCAACGAAGTCGCCCCAATCGGCCTCCGTCCGATTCGCGACAACCAGCGACCAGTGCTCGGCCATGAGACGGGCCTTCAGGAAAAGCTCGACCGCCGCGTGGAAATGAATGACCGAGTATTTGGGTTGACTCTCGAACTCACGGATGGATTGCCGCAGGAAGTCCATGGCGTTCTCAACTAGTTGCGCCAACAGATCCACCTTTTTCATTTAGAGGTCCTTCGTTGCACCGGTCCGACCTACGACTCCGGATGACCATCGATGTTCCCGCGTAGAGACGGAGTCCCCCGGTTAGAGGTGCTCAATGCATCTTGAACGACCGACAGGTGCTCTGGGCTGAGGGCGGACACAAGCCCAGACTACCGCAGAGCCCGCCTGTCAATGTGTGCCGGTTGCAGCCTGAGGACCAACTGGGCCACCGCCGCCGGGTACAAGACGTAGCCCCGAGAGCCCGTCGCGAAAACGGCCGATTTGTGTGCGATCACGCGCTGCTGTCCCCGGATCCGGCTCGAACGGCCCATTGAAGCGCTCCCAAAGCTACTTCGAAACGCAATTCGTAGACTTGCTGCCAGCGATTGATTTAGTGCTCGTCGGCTACGCACGGGTTGCCACGACCGACCACAGTCACGGCTAGCAGCTCAGGGCGCTGGAAGAGAGGGGCTGCCAGCGGATCTTCACGCCTACCGAATCCGCTTCGAAAGCCACGAGTGGCGAAAAAATGGCGCGGATTGGAGTAGGTGTCGACGACGATCGCGGGCCGTCACCGTCTGTTGGATCGCGAAGAGCTTCACCGAAGCACATCCTGCAACGCTCGATTGGCTGAACGACATCAGCGATGACAGGTTTCGGTTCTTTACCTTCAAGGTCGAATTGTGGGAAATCGGAGATCCGTCGCCTGCTACCAAGTTCAACGTCGTTTCCAAACCCAATGGCTGGATCCGCTGGCGCGGCGACCGGGGCCGTGACAATTGCTTCCTATAGGATTCGATCCCTATAGCCCTCGACAAGTAATCCCTAGAGAAATATAGTCGTCAACATGTACGCTCTCACGCTGATCGCCCAGAAGGGCGGCACGGGGAAAACGACCCTGGCCATCAATCTCTCGGTCGCCGCCGAGCTGGATGGCTGGCACGTGGCGCTCGTCGACATCGACCCGCAGGCCAGCGCCGCAGGCTGGGGCGACCACCGACACGGGGACACCCCCACAGTCGCGACGGTTCCGGCACCGCGGCTGGCCGACGCCCTTGAGGCGGCCCGGTGCCACGGCGCGGATCTCGCCGTCATCGACACAGCGCCGCACTCGGAATCGGCCGCGCTCGCGGCAGCTAGGGCGGCCAACCTCGCCCTCGTCCCATTGCGGCCGGCCGTGCTTGATCTGCGCGCGCTTGGGACGACCGCCGACATCTGCTCCCTGGCCATGGTTCGAAGTGCCGTCGTGCTGAACCAGACCCCGCCTCGGGGGCCGCTAGCCGACCAGGCAGCGGAGGCGGCGGCCGGTAGCGGGCTGGAGGTCTCGCCGTGCCGGATCGGCTCGCGCGTCGCGTTCCAGCACTCTCTCACGCACGGGCTCGGCGTGATCGAGCACGAGCCCGACGGAAAGGCCGCGGAAGAGATCCGCGCTCTCTTTCGGTGGGCCCGGGCCCGTCTCGAGGCCTAGCGCACGTACACGAGGAGGATCCAAGCCATGCCCAAGACGAATCCCCTGGCCGCGGCCATGCGCTCCGTGGAAACCAAACCGGCACCGTCGGAACCCGCCGGGCACCCGCGTAGCGAGAAGGGGACGAAGCTCGTCGGCGGCCACTTTCCGGAGCCGGTGCATCGCCAGCTCCGCGTGCTGGCCGCCCAGGAGGGCTGCACTATCCACTCTCTGCTCTCCGAGGCCCTCAACGGCCTCTTCCTGTCGCGCCAGCTTCCGCCGATTGCGTAGGCCCGGAGCCCTGCCGGACCACGCTTGAGCGCAAGGGGTGGCCGGCGATCGCTGTCCGCATGCGCCGCTGGCGGACAGCCGCCGGGCTTTCCGGGCGCGAATCGGGTCCAGGAACTCTCCCGTCTGATCGCGCTAGGAGGGCAAGCCCGACCCGGATGGCGGGACGGGATCTCGCCACGGAGGCTCCTCCCGCTCGACTGGAGGCTCCGAGGGGCCGATTTCCAGCCCCCCTCGAACCACCCTGTACTGCAGTCCGGGCCACAAGGTCTGGATCTTCCGGATCTCGCGGAGGCACCGCGTCCGAAACCTGGTCAACAGGCCACCGTCAGCGACCCTAGCGGGGTGGTCTCCGAGCAATGCGTAGAGTTGCACCCACGTCAGCAGCCGCGGTCCCGTCATCGAGAATCCGCGGCAAGCCAGGAAGCTGTACAGGTCGAGTCCTAGCGGACTGTGCGCGAGCTCCCGGAGGGTGCGGATGTCGACCGGCACCGGATGGCGAAGCGCCCCTCGGTAGAGCCGCTGGCCAAGCAGGATGCGGTTCTCCCGCGCCGCGGGCTCCTGCGGCCTCTCCGGATTCCACCACAGCTCGCGGTGATCGACCACCAGACCGGAGATGACCCGTTCGTCGCCGTCGTCGGGGTAGCTAATCTTGACCACGATGTCACACAGTCGGTCCAGCTGATTCTGCAGCCGCCGCGCCTCCGGCACCCCGCCCACGTCGGGAAGCCCGAGCCGTTTCATGAAGTCGTGCAGCGACCGCCCGGGCGCGAGGGACCGCGCTTGCGTCCATGCCGCCTCGCTGCACATCCAGGCCAGTATTAAGCGCGGCAGGGGGCCGTAGGGAAGCCCGTGATCGGGGTTCGCTGTGATGGCGAGTTTGTATGCCCCGTTGCTCCGGACGTACTTGGCGCGCCGGCCGGGATTCGTCCTGGGCAGGGCACAAAGCATGAGCAGCCTCATGACGAACCCGGTATCGGGGTCCGCCCCTCTGGCGGCGACCGGGCCTTCGCACCCTAGAAGCGTCGTCAGGTGCAGGGTGATATCCGTCAATTCGTCGCGCTCCGCTGGCGCTAGGGTACACGGTGCCGACGCGGCCCTCAATTCGCAGGACTCTTAGAGCGTGGGCGAGAGCCCTCCCCATCCCCTTGGAAACGGCACTTCAATCCCACGGCCCGCCAAGAACTTGCCCCGCGTTACCGAGGAATCCCGCGCGGCCGCAATCGAGACGCCATGGTCAAGGCTTCAACGATGAGCACAATCCACGCCAGCCATACGCTGACCTGAGCCATGGTTTCCATTGCATCTGCCAAATACCCGGTCCGGTCGGCATGGCCGGTTCCAATGAATCGCCGCTGGTGCCCCTTCGGACATGCGCGGCATCCAACCGGAGCGTCACACCGCGCTCGAAAAGGTCTCCGATGCCAACTGCCCTCTTCAGCATGCTCGCGCCTCAGGTCTCCCCGACCTAGTAGCAAGCGCGAATCTCGCTTCGCTCCGCGCGTGTTCAACATGCGCCAGGAGAGACCGATCCAGCCCGGCGGTCCCCCTGTCCGCGTAGCGGATCACTGTCCCGATTGCACTGTATCGGAATCGATCGTTTTGGTGGCACTTCGCGCCGCCCCCAAACGCGTGACACGGAGTGCCCGAGAAGCGCCACTATAGAAGTTTAGTTTGTTGACTGCTAACGTATTTAACAGATGGAGGTTTCATGACCGTCGGCTATGCAAGGGTTTCCACGGCCGACCAGAGTCCCGGCTACCAGATCAAGGCACTGGAGGAGCGCGGCTGCCAGCGGATCTTCACGGACCTCTGCTCTGGCAGGTCGCCCAACCGCCCGCAGCTCGTCGCCGCGCTCGAATTCGTGCGCGAGGACGACACGCTCGTGGTCTGGAAGTTCGACCGCCTGGCGCGAAACCTGCGCCACCTGATCGACCTGGGAGTCACTCTCGAGACGCGTGGCTGCCAGTTGGTCTCGCTCACGGAGGCAATCGACACCGCCAGCCCCGGTGGCAAGCTGGTCTTCGCCGTGTTCGGGGCGATGGCGGAATTCGAGGCGGACCTAAACCGGGAGCGGGTTCAAGAAGCGTACCGGGCAGCCAAGGCGTCGGGCCGGCGTTGGGGGCGGCCGAGCGCATTCCACGATCCGGAGAACGTTAGGATCGCCAAGACCATGCTGAAGGACAGGCACATATCGCGGAAAGCGATTGCAGAGCGCTTCGGCGTGAACCGGAATGTCCTTTACCACTGGTTCCCGGGCGGGGATCCAGACGCGTATGACGGGACGCGACATGGGAGCAGCACGTGACAGTTGCCGAGGCATGCACCGCCTACCTCCGTGAACTCGGGGCGCGGAACACACGCCATTCGACACTCCAGAACTACCGGACTCTGTTCAAGCAGTTGCGGGCGTTCGCAGCCGATGCCCGCATCGAGTCCATCGAGGAGATCGACCGGGCAGCCATGGAAGGCTGGCGCGAGAACTGGGACTGCGCCTACAGCACGCAGCGCCGCCGCCTGGGGCAGTTGAAGGCGTTCTTTTCGCACGCGACGGAGGCAGGCTGGGTCCCCGCGTCCCCGGTGAGCGGGATCCGCCGCCCTCGGTCCGACGCCCGGCCGACCATGCCGCTCTCCGTCGACGAGGTGTGCGCGCTGATCGACGCCGCGCGCGCCAAGCCCAAGGAGCAGGCGCTGCTTCTCCTGCTCCGCTATTCCGGGCTGGCCATGCGGGACGCGGCGACCCTCGCGTACTCCGCTTTGCAATCTACCGGCGAAGTCATTCTGCGCCGGGCCAAGAGCGGTGAGGTCGTGACGGTTCCACTGCCCGCCGAGGCCCTCGCGACGCTCCACGGAATCGCGGAGCCCGGCCGGCGGTATTTCTTCTGGACCGGCACGTCAACCGGGGCCACCGCCGCCAAGTACTGGCGCGAGCGGCTGAGGATCATAGCGACCGCCGCCGGTGTCGAGGAATTCCACCCGCACCGCCTGCGGGATACGTTTGCGGTCGAGCTGTTGCTCTCCGGCATGTCGATGGAAGACGTCAGCATGCTGCTCGGCCACAGCAGCGTGCGAACTACCGAGAAGTACTACGCACCCTGGAACTATGCACGGAGGCGCCGCCTCATCGCACTGGTCCACGAAGTTCACCGCCAGGATCCGATCCTGCGGAAGTTTATTCCAAAGAAGCCCGCGGGGACCGCACCACCGGCCCCCGCGGAGGCTAGCTTGGCAACACAGCACGTTCCCGAGCCAACCCTACGGGTACAGGGTAGCACATGATGTGGTTAGTTCAGGGTGAACGCGTCGGGGAGCATCGACCCGTCCCCGCGCACTACCACGCTTGCCCCGACGGCATCCTCGAGCGCTTCAAGGTGGCTGTTCGACCTGTGCTTCAGAGACTTCGCGATCTCGGGATGAACCCGCAGCGTCAAGTCCTTGACCAGTTCGCCGTCCTTCCGCTTGCTGCTCGCCGCGATGCGATCAGCCGCCGAGAATATCTCGGAGAGCACTGTGGCGGCTGACTTGACCGTGCCGGTCCCGGAGCAGGACGGGCACGGCACGCACATGGCGCGCTCCAGGGACTGCCGGACGGGCTTCCTGGTAATCACTGCGAGCCCGAATTCATTGAAGGGCAGTAGCCTAGACGGCGAGCGCGTCTTCCGCAGCGCCTCCTGGAGCACTTGCTGTACGTTCTGGCGGTTCTTGCGGTCCTCCATGTCGATGAAGTCGATCACGATGATACCGCCGAGATCCCGGAGGCGCAGCTGGCGCACGATCTCTTCGGCCGCCTCCAGGTTTGTCTTCAGGACCGTGTCTTCGAGCCTGTTGGACTTGCCTACGTACCTCCCCGTGTTGACGTCTATCGAAACCAGAGCCTCGGTCTGATTGATGACCAGGTAGCCACCCGACTTGAGCCAGACCTTGGGTTTCAGCGCTCTATCCAGATCCTTGGTGATGTCAAAGGAGTCGTAGATCGGCTGCTGGCGAGTATAGAGCTTGACCCGGTCCACCAGCTCGGGCTTGAATCGTTCTACAAACCGCAGGATGCGCTCGTATTCGTGCTCGGAGTCCACCCAGATCGTCTTGAAACCCTGCCCGTGCTGATCCCGGACGACGCGTTCGACGATGTCGAGGTCGCTATACAGCTTGTAAGGCGCCTTGCGCTTTTCGGCTTTTTCCTTCAGTCCTAGCCATAGTTTCTGAAGGAACTCGATGTCGGCGACCAAGTCTTCCTCGCTGGCGCCCTGGGCTGCGGAGCGGACGATGAATCCACCCGGCTTTCCGTTCGAATGCTTGTCGACGATCCTGCGCAAGCGAGTCCGTTCGGACTCGGGCTGGATTTTCTGGGCGACGCCGTTATGCTTGGCGGTCGTCATGTAAACCATGAAGCGACCCGGAAGAGAGACATGGGAAGTGATCCTTGCGCCTTTCTGGCCGACCGGTTCCTTGTTTACCTGTACGATCACTTCCTGGCCGTTCCGCAGGAGACTCTTGATGTCGGCCTGCGGCGACGCCTGCATGTCGCGCCCCCTGGACTCGCTACGGGCCCGCCCGTCAGCCTGCTCAGCGCGCTTCGCCCGGCCTTCAGGCTGGGACCGGCCCGTTCCGCCGGACCGTCGCGAAAACCGCTTCTTGGGAGCTTCTGGCTGGCGCGCGCCGGCACGGTCAGAAGCCTTGCGTGACGGCCTCCGGCGAGAGCCCTGCCGGCGCTTGGGAGCGGGTTCCCCGGAGGAGCCAGGGGCTTTCGGCTCCGCAGGCGGGTCGCTCTCGGCGCCCTTGTCCTTGCCCCACCCGAAGAGTCTGAACCGAAACTCGGACTGCTGGGACGGTGCCGATACGGAAGCGCGCTTTCTGGGCGGGGAGGGGTCGGGAGCTTCCGGTAGTCCCGGTTCCGCCGACACCGGCTCGCTCGCCCGAATCTCTTCGCCTGGAGACTCAGCACCGACAGACTCGCCGGATGCAGGCTCGCTCGATACCGATTGGTCTTCGCCGGAGCCGCGTTCGGTGCCCTGCGCTCCCGGTGCACCGGATTCGCCCTCCGCTTGAACCGGTTCGGCAGCGCTGTGCGGCTGTTGCCTGGGGCGGCTGTACTTCGCCAGGGACTCGCCGGGAAGCAACACCGGATTTGGTTCTGGCGCAACACGGGGCGCTAGCTCGAGGGGAGCGGGCTCGTCCCGCTTTGCGGCCTGATCCTCCGGGACGACTTCACCCGGACTTTCCGGCGCGCCGTTCTCGGGCGCGGCCTCGCGATCCTCCGCTCGCCGCGACCGGCGGCGGCGGCGGCGGCGGCTCGGCGGCGCCGGAGCGTCGGGATACTCTTCCTCCGCGTCGTGCGTCTGGTCCACGTCGACAACTCCAGAAGGATCATCCGGATGATCGAGAGCCGCTTCGGCGCCGGGCTCATCCTCCATCGGCTCGCCTGAAGTTTGCAGCGTCCGCGTCGGGTCAGCTGGAATCGGACCGTCATCCAGCTCGTCCTCGACGCTCTCCGAGGGATCCAGCACATCGGTGACATACAGGAACGCATCCCGGCGCAGCCCAAGATTGACGAAGGCCGATTGCATCCCGGCCAGCACGCGCGTTACGCGCCCCTTGTAAATGTTGCCTGTTATGGCTTTCTGCGCATGATGCTCTACATAGACTTCGACTAAGCGATCATCTTCGAGGACCGCTACAGTCGTTTCGATGGGATTCGATGAGATAACCAATTCCTGAGACATATGAGTCCGTCTCGGGGAAGGTCCAATCGCGGCTAGGATCCGCTTCGGCTGCTGCTAGAACGTTGCTGTCCATTCAATCACCGTGTTGGCGGGACTTGTCTGAAGACTGTGCTCCTGGCCGAGCAGCCACTTTCTGGCTTCGGGATCCAGCGGTACAGGCGGAGCGCCACATGATTAGCGGGGCTCGCACGCCTGCGATCGCTTCGGAAATGCCCGATTCTGTCGTCCGCAAGTTGAACTCTTCCCTTCCACCCTTTCTTTCGTTAGCGCCGGCACCGCTGCCCGAGCCGGCAATGATTAATTAGTTGACGAAGCGGCGCATGCGCACACTGTGCACAAGTCCCAGCATCGTCAGGACGGTTAGCAGGCTGGACCCGCCGTAGCTCATTAATGGCAATGGCAGTCCGGTGACCGGCAGCTTGTTGGCCACCATTCCGACATTCACCACGATGTGAAATAAGAGCAGGGCCGCAACGCTCATCGCAACGAGCGTTCCCTCCGCATCCGCAGCCGTCTTTCCGATTTCCACGATTCGCATCAGCAGGGCATAGTACAGTGCCAGCACGATCACGATTCCGACGAACCCTTCTTCCTCCGCGAACGCAGCGAGAATGAAATCTGTATGAGGGGTCGGCAAGAAGCGCAGCTGTGTCTGCGATCCCTGCACGTGTCCCTGTCCCCAGATGCCGCCTGCACCCACTGCGATCTTGGACTGCCGGATCTGGTACCCCGTACTCCGAGGCGCCTTCTCCGGGTCCATGAAGCCGGTGATCCGGTCTCGCTGGTACGGCTTGAGCATCGACCAGCCCACCGGCAGAAGGAAAACCGCCAGCAAGCAGAGTGCGACCCAATGCTTGGCTCGAATCGTGGAAAGATACAAGGCCATGCCTAGCAGGGGAAGTATGCTCAGGGCCGTGCCCAAATCTGGCTGAAGCAGCACCAAGCCGAACGGCGTCCCGAATAGCACGCCGATCACAATGAAGTCGCGAGCACCCAATGTCCTGGTCGAGTATTCGCTGCAATACTTCGCTGCTACCAAGATTAGCACTACCTTGATGAACTCGGAAGCCTGGACCGAAAACCCGAAGGGCGTCGGCAGCCAGCGCCGTGCCCCGTTGACGGGTTCGGCAAACCCCAGAACCACGCCTAGCAGCACGATTCCGGCGATCCACAGGAGCGGTGAAACCTCGACGCCATGGTGATAGTCAAAGCTCGAAACAATCCAGAAGAGAACCAGCCCGAGCCCAAGCCAGACGCAGTGCTGCCCGTAGGCGCTGACAAATTCCGTGTTGAGCGTAGCGCTGTAGATCTGGCGGAGGCCCATTAGGGAGATTGCGAGCACGATCCCGGCCAGAAACCAGTCGACATCCCGGAACCAGTGCTTGGCGCTGGACGGAGAACGCAGGATCATCCTTCGCCCCTCCGGGACCGGGCCAGCGTCCCATCCGTGTCGGTCAATATGTCCGCAGAGCGGTTCATGTACCAGACTTGGATCACGTCTCGCGCGACCGCGGCAGCGTAGTAGCTGTGCTTGCCGTTCTCAAGCAGCACGGCTACGACAACCTCGGGGCTGCGGCACGGAGCAAACCCGACAAACCACGCGTCGTCTTCCAATTCCTCGCGATTCTCTCTCAGCCGCGTGGCGTTCGACACGCGCTGCGAGGTTCCGGTCTTGCCGCATACCTCCAACGCCTTCAATCGCGCCTGGCCTCCCGTGCCGGCTCCGTTGACGACCGACCACATCGCCTCACGCAGTGTTTCCATGTGCTCCTTAGCGACTGGAGCGGCCCGCGGCGGCGACGGTTCACTGTCCGGCGCAATTGCGGCCAGCTGACGGCGGGAAACCATGTGCGGGCGGTGCCACTCGCCGCCCATCGCCAATCCACCGATTGCGTGAGCTGCCTGCAGCGGCGTCACCGACATGGCCCCCTGGCCGATCGCAACGATGATTGTCTCGCCGGGATACCACGGCTGCAGCAGTTGGCGGACCTTCCACTGCGTGCTCGGGACAAGTCCGGGCACCTCGTCAGGAAGGTCCACGTTCGTCTTGTCGCCTAGCCCGGCAAGCCGAGCGTAAGCGGCAAGCTTGTCGATTCCGAGCTTGTGGCCCAGCTGGTAGAAATAGACGTCGCACGACTGGGCGATCGCCTGGCGCAAAGATACCGTGCCATGGCCCCCGGCCTTGTGGCAGCGGAAGTATCGACCGCCGAACTGGAGTCCTCCACGGCAGTGGACCTGGAAGTCGGTGCCAGCGAGGCCCGCCTCCAGTCCCGCCAGTCCTACGATCGGCTTGAAGACCGAGCCCAACGCCCATGTGCCCTGGATCGAGCGGTTCAGCATCGGGGTGCTCGGATCGTCGTTCAGCGCCAACCACTCCCTCTTGGTGAACCCGGTCACGAACTTGTTCGGATCGTACACGGGCGAGCTGGCCATCACCAAGATCTCACCGTTGCGCGGATCGAGAGCCACGACCGCGCCCTTGCGCCCCTCCAAGCCCAGCTCGGAGACGGCTTGCAAGTCCAGATCGATGGTCAGCAGCAGGTTTTTCCCGGGGACCGCGTCCACCAAGCTGAGCGTCTCGAGCTGCCGTCCGACGCTGTCGACCAAAAATCGCTGGCTGCCATCCTCGCCAGTTAGCCAGCGGTTGTACTGCCGTTCGATGCCGCTCTTGCCGATTTCGTCGCCGAAACTGTTGACTAGGAACTCCCGCAAGGTCAGCTCGCTCTTGCTGACCTCCGCAACATAGCCCATCGCGTGCACTGCGACTCCCGATTCCGGGTACTGTCGGCTCATGCCCTTGATGAGGTCGATTTCCTGGAATTCGCTTCGATGTGCCTGCAGGAACGCGATTTCAGCGACCGAAAGGTCCTCCTTCAGGACTAGGTGCCGGGACTTGCTGTAGGCAGAGGCATCCGAGAGGCGTTCGGCCAGGTGTTCGAGGTCGATGCCGAAACGGGCTGCGATCCGGCGAAGATTCTCTGGCTTGGCGCCCTCTCTGTCGACCACGGCCGACATCGCGATACGGCTGCGTGCAAGGGCTCGGCCGTAGCGGTCGAGAATGTTGCCGCGCGCTGCCGGGATCGGCAATGCCTTGATCCGGTTCTGTTCCGCCAGCTGGCGATACTGCGCGTTGTTCGCAACCTGGATTTCCCAGAATGCCAGCAGGAGCAGCAGGAACGGGACTGACGCAGCCGTCTGGAACCAAGTGATCCGGCGCACCATCGTGCGGCGCTGCTCCTTAGGACCCCAAGTCATGGCTCCCGCCTCCACCGATCGAGTACAGGATAGATCGCCAAAGCCAGACCGGCATGGAGACCTGCCAGAGCGGACCAAGCGCCGAGTTCCAGCTGCGCAGGCTGACCTAGAAGGAACTCGCCGCGAATGGCGAAGAGGATGAGTTCGTGCAACCAGTAGCCCAGCGCCACAAACGTGCCCATCACGAGCGAGATCTCAAGCTTGAAGAACTGGCTAGCCGTCGCGCCCAGATATGCCAGCACCACGTAGACCAGCCCATACACACCGATCGGGCCTTGCGTCAAGCCGTCTTGGGCCCACCCGATCGCCACGCCAATCAGCATTCCCGGAATCACCCCGCCGTAAGCGAGCACCAGATAGAACGCAGCCAGAAACGGGAGGTTCAGCGCGCTTAGCGCCGGGAGCACTGTCGGAAGGAATACTTGGAGAGCGAGGGCCACCGCAGCCAATCCGAAGGCGAGCCAAGGAGAGATGCCCCGCCGCCGGGCGAATCCGAAGGTCTTCGCTACGCTGGGCACGGACATTGTCACGGTGAATCCCGGCCCCGTCCCTGGGACGCCCGCAAAGCATCAGCGGCCTCCGAGAAGTCCGGCGGGCCCGTCCCGCTGAGGAGCCCCACTTTGCGGCCCTGCGACTCAACCGCCCTGCGGTAGGCCTGCTTGATCCGGTCGGCGTCAGTTTCCGCGCTGCCCCCGCGGACACCGGAGAGCCGGCCTGAGCCAGAGCGATCCGTGCGCTGTGTGCGGGCCAGGATTTCTTCCGGGAGCGGCTCGTGCTCCCCGTCGATCACGACCAGTACGTCGCCCAAGCGTTCTAGCGGGGCAAACGGCCTCACGGAAATGGCTTGCATCTCAACACCCGGCTCGACACCTGTGACCCGCCCGACCGGCAAGCCGCCTGGAAACACGCCGTCCAAGCCGGAGGTATAGACGGCCTCGCCCACCTTTACATCCACTTGCGGGCCAATATAGTCGAGACGACAGTCCGCATAGTTCGTGCCACGGAGGACTCCCAGTTCCCCGCTGCGCTCAAGAACGACACCAACCCCGGCCTCCGAGTCGCTGATCAGAAGGACCATGCTGGATCCTTCATGGACAACCTCGACCTTGCCGACGATTCCGTCCGGAGTGATCACGGCCAAGCCGTTCCGAACGCCGTCGCGGCTGCCTCGATCCAGCACCATTTCCTGCGTCGAGCGGCTCGGGCCGCGAGCGATGACACGAGCGGCAAGGGTTCGCGAAGCGATGGTCTCGCTGTAGGCCTCCACGTCAAGGCGGCTCTCGAAGCGCAGGAGCTTCTGCCGCAGGAAGTGATTCTCGATCCGGAGCCTGGATGCTACCGAATCGAGCCGCTGGTTCTCCTCGCGCACGTCGACCAGCCAGACGTAGCGGTTCCACGAGCCAGACACGGCCCGTACAGTCGTCTGGGCCAACGCCTGCACGGGCTGCAACAGCGTGCTGCTCCAATACCGGAGTCGGCTCGTGCCGGAACTAGTGCGGACCTGACTTGCAACAGCCACCACCTGGGCGATGACAAGCATCGCCAGAACGATGCCTTTGAGGTTGCGTGTGATCAGCGTCTGCACCGTATCCCGCCTTCCGTGTTCCGCCTCCGTGAGTCCTAGTCGATCGAAATCCTTCTGAGCAGGTCGAAATCTCTCAGCAGTCGGCCCGTTCCGAGCACGACGCACTGGAGTGGGTTCTCCGCGATCGACACTGCCACTCCAGTCTCGTCGCGAATGCGCTGGTCGAGATTCCGCAAATACGCACCGCCTCCGGTCACCACGATGCCGGCGTCGCAGATATCCCCGCTGAGCTCTGGCGGCGTATTCTCCAGCGCGTCGCGGATGGCAATCATGATCCGGTCGATAGAGTCCGCAAGCGCCTCGCGAATCTCTCCGTCAGTAATGGTCACGGCGCGAGGCACGCCTTGCGCTAGGTTGCGGCCCTTGACTTCCATCGTCAGGGGCTTGTCCAGCTTAGTGGCGGACCCTAGCTCGATCTTGATTCTCTCCGCCGTGTGCTCGCCGATCATGAAGTTGTGCTTGCGCTTCATGTGCTGGGTGATGGCTTCATCCATTGAGTTGCCCGCAACCGGGACCGAGTGGGAATAAACGATTCCGGACAAGGAAATCACCGCGATGTCGGTCGTGCCGCCGCCGATGTCAACGACCATGCTGCCGGAGGCCTTGCTCACGGGCAATCCGGCACCGATCGCAGCCATCATGGCCTGCTCCACGAGGTGAACCTCGCTCGCGTTGGCACGCATCGCGGAATCCACGACCGCCCGGCGCTCGACATGCGTGATCTGGCTGGGCACGCCAATGATGATCCGAGGATGCACCATCATCCTGCGGTTATGCGCCTTGTTGATGAAGTAGGTCAGCATCTTTTCGGCAATTTTGAAGTCCGCGATCACGCCATCCCTCATCGGGCGGATTGCGGTGATGTTGCCGGGCGTGCGGCCCAGCATCCGCTTGGCCTCGGATCCGATGGCCTCGACTTCGGATGACTTGCTCTTGATCGCGACGATGGAGGGTTCGTCGACGACCACGCCAGTGTCGGCGATGTAAACAAGCGTGTTGGCAGTGCCCAGATCGATCGCGAGATCGTGGGAGAAAAGCGACAGGAGAGAACGGACTGTCATTTTGCCAAGCGTGTTCGCTTATAGGCAGTTAGACCCGTAACGACGCCGTTGAACCAAGCCACATGCCGGGCCGTCGCTTGGCACCGCGTTCCAATTGCTTGGGCGAACGCCACTTGCACACTGACGTGACCAAGCACCATATCTCAACTGCCACGACAGTTTAGCACTTTCTTGAAGTGGAAAGCTAGACTCTTGTGCCCATTCATGTACTTCATCTAGAGATTCCCAGACCGGCAGATCTGGTCGGTATAGCTGTAAATTGGTCTCGATCCGAGACAGGCAACTGGCAGGCTTAAGCTGTATTCCTAGATGGTCCGAGCCCGCCGCTCAGTGGAGTATAGCAGGTCGGCTAGACAGGACACCGGCGCGGGAACGCGGTTGTCGCACACTCCTAGAAACGCGCCGGGGTGGGTGGCTTGCAACGCGTTCATAGAGCAAGCGAAATGGGTTCCGCTGGACAAGCGGATGGGGTTCATTACAGGCTGGCCCGCGGCGGGAGGAACAGCTGCAAGCCGGGCTGAGGTGGCTTGAGCGATACCGGCAGCGAGGCCGGGGGCGGTTGAATTCGCGGTCGGCACGGGCCTACACTCGATTACTGGGTTGCGCCGGAGTACCGGTCGCGGACTCCTCGGAGGATTCCTGAAATGGACAAATTGCGCGTTGCAGTGATCGGTACTGGCTTCGTGGGCCGGGTGCACGTCGAGAACATCCGGCGGCAGAACGATGCGGAGGTGGTGGCGATTGCGGACCAGACAGCCGAAATCGCCGCGGGTTTCGGCAAGGCGCTTGGCATTCCGCGAACCGCCGGGGACTACCGCGAGCTGCTCGACGACTCCAGCATCCACGCCGTCCACATATGCACCCCGAACAAGACTCATTTCCCGATCGCAAAGGACGCCCTCGATGCAGGCAAGAACGTGATTTGCGAGAAGCCTCTGGCGATGTCAGCAGAGGAGGCCGCCCGCTTGGTCGAGCTGGCAAACGCCAGAGACGTGGTTCATGCCACAAGCTACAACCTGCGCTTCTATCCGAACGTGGCCCAGATGCGCCGCATGGTTGCCACGGGGGAGCTTGGCGACTTCCTGGCGGTGGACGGCAGCTACGCGCAGGACTGGCTGTTCTACGACACCGACTACAACTGGCGGCTCGAGCCTGAAGTCGGAGGCGCTTCGCGGGCTATGGCTGATATCGGATCGCACTGGTGCGACTTACTCGAGCACGTGACTGGACAGCGCATACGAGCGGTATGCGCTGAACTCGCGACGTTTCACCCGATACGCAAGAAACCGAAGAAGCCGATCGAGACCTACGCGGGCAAGATGCTCGCCCCGGAAGACTACGAGGACTGCCCGATCACCACCGAGGACTTTGGCGCAATCCTGCTGCGCTTCGACGGCCGCGCTCGAGGCGCGCTGACTGTCAACCAAGTAGCCGCTGGACGAAAGAACCGGCTTCTGATGGAGATTTACGGAAGCCGTTGCGGGCTGACATGGGACGGCGAGCGACCCAACGAGTTGTGGATCGGCCGCCGCAGCGGCAACAACGAGCTGCTGATCAAGGATCCGTCGCTACTGGAGCGGGAGGCAGCGACGTTCGCTGATCTGCCAGGCGGTCACGCCGAGGGATACGCAGACACATTCAAGCAGTTCTTCCGGCGTTTCTACGCCGCCTGCCGCGACCGCTCGCTGGCAGGGGAGTTGCCGGGATTCGAGGCGGGCCTACGGCAGCTGAGGGTCGTCGAGGCCGTGCTGGAGAGCCACGCCACCGGCTCCTGGGTGGAAATCGAATAGCGGCGGCTCAGATCCACGCGTCACGTGAGGCGCCGGGCGATCCGCACGGACAGTGCCAGCGAATCGCGGAGCGGTCGGGCTGCCGGCATAAGTTCGCGCGACCGGCAACGGGATCGGTTCGATTGCTTCCTCGGTCTTCGGACCAGGGATTCTTGACCGCGACCACGTCCCGGGGAAGGCGGCTTCCGGGGCAAAAGGGGATCGCCGGAGACGGTCTCGCTCTCAGGTCCGAGCGTTGGGGTTCGGAGCGAGGCTGTAAACTTGCGGAACCCTGCGATGAACGCAGGCAGATTCGCGGCTCGCTATTGAGACGGGCTCTATAATGACCGTCATGCCTGAATTAGAGCCTTTGCAAGTTGGCCTCATGTTTTGGACGGGTGGCGCTCTGGGCGTCGAGGCGCCGCCCGCCGAAATCGTCGCTTCCGTGCGTTCTCTGGGCGTGTCGTGCGGCCAGCTGGGCGTGCATGGCGAATGCGCGCTGGACGCAGCGACTGCCGATTGCTGGAAGACCGTGCTGGACGAGCACGGCATGTCCGTGGTCACAGTCATTATGTGCTTCAGCGGCGAGGACTACGCGAGCATTCCGATTTGCGCCGAGACCGTGGGCTATGTTCCCCACTCCACGCGCCTTGAGCGCGAGCTTCGCACCTATGCGGTATCTGATTTCGCACGGGTCTTGGGTGTTCCTGGCCTCGCGGCGCACATCGGCTTCGTCCCCTCGGACCCCGGCGACCCGGAGTATGCGGCGATGGTGGTGCTGATGCGTCGAATCTGCGATCACTGCCGGCAGAACGGCCAGACATTCGCGATGGAAACCGGCCAGGAGTCGGCTAGGGAGATGCTGGACTTCATCGACGCCGTCGACCGTCCCAACCTGCGGGTGAATTTTGATCCCGCCAACATGATTCTGTATGGGTCCGGAGCACCTTTGGAAGCTCTCGAGGCACTTCGGGACTACGTCTTGACAGTGCATTGCAAGGACGGTGCGCGGCCCGAGGTTCCGGGCGAGTGGGGCCGTGAGACGCCGCTTGGCGAGGGGGATGTGGGCATGGACCGGTTCGTCGCAAAACTGCGGGACATCGGCTACACCGGGCCGCTGACAATCGAACGCGAAATCGTGGGGGAGGAACAGCGGGCCGACATCCGTCGTGCCATTGAACTGCTCAATGCTCTCCGTGCCTAGGCTCTGCAGCAGCTCGCCCGTCTCCCAGCGGCGAAACACACAGTCAATCAAAGCCGGCATGGTCTACAGTTGAAACGTGCGCCGCTTCATAGGAGTCGCGGTACTGCTCTGCGGGGCCAGCGTACTGACGGCAGACGCCCTCAGGAGTGCTGCCGAAGCGCTTGAGAGAAACGACTTCAGCGCCGCCATACCGCACCTCGAAGCCGCGCTGGAAGACGACCCGGCAAACGTCAACGCTCGTTTCAACCTTGCCTATGCATGCCAAGCGACTGGCGCCGAAGAGGCCGCGATCGGGCATTATCGGCTGATTGCCAAGGCACAGCCCGACTTGATTCCGGCCAGGCAGAATCTCGCTGCGTTGCTGATGCGGGCGGGCGAGTTCGCCGAAGCCGCCGCCGAGTATAGCGCCGTGGCTGCGGCCCGGCCTGACGATCCCGAGGCTCGGTTTCTGATCGCCGATGCATGGCGTATGGCCCGCGATTGGGAAGCATCCGGTCAGGCCTTCAGGCGGATTCTGGATCAGGACGGAGTGTCCCTGGAGGCCCTGCTCGGCTTGGCGGAAGCGCTCGTTGAGAGCGGTCGCGTTGTGGGGGCGGTTCGCTACTACTTGCAGGCTGCAGCCATCGATCCGGAAGTCAGGAATGCCCTGCCGGGTATCGCCGACCGGCTGGAGCAGGAGGGCGCGAAGCAAGATGCGCTTGAGCTGTACCGACGCTACGCTCGGGACAATCCCGAGGATGCCTCGGTGCAGGAAAACGTCGGGATTCGGCTGCTGGAGGAGGGCAATGCACGTGCCGCCAAGGCAGCGCTGGAGCGGGCTGTGGCGATCGAGCCCACGGCCACGCGGCACAGCGCTTTGGCCGAGGCCTACCGCTTGGCAGGCGATGCGGATGCGGCGCGAACACAGCTTCGATTGGCGGCAGAGGCCGCCCCGGAAGACACGGCACTCCGCGTCCGCTACGCCACTGCGCTGCTCAAGCAGCAGGACTACGAGCGAGCCGCGCAAGAGTATCTTGCCGCGGTCGGGGCCGACCCGCAATCCCAGGACGCCTGGAACGGCCTGGCGCTGGCTGCCTTTCAGGTCAACAACTTCCCAACGGCCCTTCGTGCGCTGCAGGAATCGGAGGGACTCGGCACCCCGCCCGCCGCTAGCGTTTACTTGAAGGCGCTAACCCTAGACCGGCTTCAGATGTACGAGCAGGCCCAGCACGCCTATCGCGCCTTCCTGGAGCTGGAGTCGGAAATGCCTGAGGAGGTCTGGAAAGCCGAACAGCGGCTCCGTACGATCGACAAGGTCCTTGCGAAGCGATGATCCCACGCGTGACATGCTTGATCCTGTTCTGGGCGGCAGCGATGCTGTGCCAGGCGGCGCAGCATCCCGGCCTCGGGCCGATCGAGGCAACGCAAGATTTGGAACGGCGCTCTCGCCGCGCTCTCGAGTTCGCCCGGACGCGGGTCGACACGGCCACGCGCGCCTACCTGATGGGCGATCTTGCAAAGGGGGCCCGGGAGCTCGATGCGCTGGGTGAGGCGGTGGAGCTCGCTGTCGAGTCGCTGGAAGGGACCGGAAGGAACCCTAGACGGCATCCCCGCCCCTTCAAGCGCGCCGAAATCCAGACGCGGACGCTTCTGCTGCAACTACGCGAAGCCCGCCTCGAGGCCCATCTGGAGGACCTTGAAGCTTTCGATGGCGCAATCCAGCGCGTCGAGAAGGCAAACAGTCAGCTCCTGCTTGGAATCATGGGTCCGAAGAAGTAGAGTAAATGCAGCCAATGTCAGCACGCTACGTCTTGTTCGCCCTGTTTCCATTCGCATTTTCGGTCGCCCAGGAACTGCCAGGCGAAAGAGATTTCCTGACCGACTTCGAAGTGGATACGTTGCGCGAATACCAGGAGGTCGACGACCGGATCCAGGCGTATGTGAAGTTCGCCGCTCTGCGATTGGAACTCATCGATCAGTTGATGGACGAGGACGAGGCGGGACGAGCGGCAAGGATCCATCGCTCCCTGACCGAGTACAGTTCGATCATTGAAGCGATCGATGACGTGATCGATGACGCACTCGCCCGCAACCGAAAAATGGACGGGGCGCTTGAGGGCTTGCTTGCGGCCGAGCAGGGATTCTCGTCTCGTCTAGCAGCCCTCGCGGCCGAGCCCGCGCAGGACGGGTGGCGTTACGAATTCGTATTGGAAGACGCGATTGGTATCACCGCCGACAGCATGGAACTGCTGGCCGAAGATCTCGGCACCCGCAAGCGAAACGTCTTGGTGCAGGAAGACGAAGACAAACGCCGCCAGAGGGAAAGCATGGCCCCCGAGCGCCGACGGGAGTTCGAGCAGGAGAAGCGAAAAGAGGCTGCCGCAGACAGCAAACGCCAGCAAAAGCGCCCCAGTCTCCTGCGACCGGGCGAAAAGCTGGGTGAGAAATAGGACCCGCCAATCCCCGGGTCACTGAACCGGCAATTTCACCACGTTGCTTCGGGCACCGTGGACAGTCACCTGCAAATCCAATTCCCCGCGTGGCAGAGTCTGCGGCAAGACAACGTCCACCTGGTAGATGCCGACCATGCCGGGAGCCGACCCAGAGAAATCGACGACCGCCTCCGTGCCGCCGACGGTCACGAGTGGCTGGTGTTGGGTCGAAACGTGCTCTGTAGTGGCACGACCTGTCTGCACCGGGCTCACGAGCGGTCCATTGCCTGTCATAAGGACGATCACGAGGTCTCCCGGACGGGCAGGGTCGTCGGAGGTGACCGGATAGCCGTCAGGGTGCCACACCTCGGGAAGGATCGCACCCGAGGCATCTTCGACAACCAAGATGCCCGGGGCAACGTCAGCCAGGTTTACAACGACCGGCTCCGACACGAACAGAGCGCCTGACCTGGTCCGAACGCGGGCCTTCAGATACACGAAGTTCAGCCCTGCGAACTCCCAGGGGATCTGAATATTGAGCTGTCGGTTCGTGACGAAGAACAGGGGGGCCGGCACGCTCACGCCCTGCTCCGGAAAATCGAGACTCACGCTGGCAGCCTTGAGGGCAAGCGGGAGCGGCTCTGTCGGCGACACTCCCTCGAATTCCGAGAATCCAGTGCCGAAGACGGCCACGACCGAACCAGGCGCGACGGGATACTCGGATTCGTATCTGGCGATGTTGATCACTTCTTCGACGCGAGGTTGCTCAATGCTTCCCTCGAACCGGAACGGGACCTCGAAACCGCCTGCCGACGCAACCACGGACTGCGGCCCGACAGCGTCATCGTACTCGACCTGGGCTCGGACCACCCCGTAGTCGTCAGTGGCCGTCGAGGATTCGAGAAGCGTGCCCTCGCCTTCGCGCACAGTGAACGCTACCGGAAGCGAGGCCACTGGCACTCCGAAACGGTCAACATACTTGCCAACCAGGTCCTTGACAGCGGGCTCGCCGTCAAGGCCGTATTCGTCCCCCCCTGCAAGCACGAAGGCGTTGTGCGCCTGGCCATCGCCCGCGACATACAGATAGGGGATTCGCAGGTGGCGGCCATCGCTCTGACGCGACAGCTCCAGGTGCCCCTCGTATGAGCCCGCAACGGGCAGCTGGCCGACCAAAGCGACCCGTACCGTGACATGCTGGTCGGGCTGTAGCTCGAACGCGATCGTGCTCGATCCACCCAGTGTTATCGCAGCGCTCGCATCCAAGTCTCTTTGGACAACCTTCATCGTGTAGGAACGAGCCTCCTCGCTCCGGTTCGTGATCAGAATGTCCTTGGACACCGGCAGGCCGCCGGAGGGCAGGGGGCCGAATCCGACCATTGGCGGCTCGACCGTGGCAATCGGGTCCAGCGCCTGCTCCAGATTCAGCAAGCCGCCGCCGACAGAAGCGACCCGGGCGGCGGCAGCATCCTCGAGAACGGTCTGGCTGGCATTGTTAACCAAGGCCGAAGTAATCTCCCGAACCGTCAGATCGGGATGCTGTTGCCACACGAGCGCTGCAGCGCCTGCTACGAACGGCGCCGCGAGGCTCGTGCCGCTCAATTGGTGGAAGCCATCGGGGCGAAACCATGCGAGCCGCCAAGGTCGCGCGGCAGCCGCTGTGTAAATGAATTCACCGGGGGCCACGATGTCAGGTTTGATGTTCAGCCCTGGAGTGGGGCCTCTCGCGCTAAACCCTGCCACCGATGTCGAATCCATCGGTTGAGACAGGAGCGTTGCGTCGAGCGTTACCGTCAAGTCCCCTGTGGCGGAGGCGACTTCCGCAAGCAACGAGGCTCCGTCGCTCGCGCCAATAAAATAGGCGGGTATGTCCGTGTCCTCAATCGATGCCATTTCGACTAGCTCGTCGGAGCCCTCGTCGTTGTAAACCACCATTCCGACAGCGCCGGCCGCCACGGCGTTTTCCACCTTGTCCACGAACCAGCAATCCCCTCGCTCAATCACAACAATCTTCCCCAGGAGCGACCGATCCGGAAAAGCCTCGCATCCGAAACCGTTCTCGAAATCGGCTGCGAGTGCAGCGGGCGCAGACAGGTCTCCGTCGACCCCAGGCCCAGAACCGGTCACGGCGGTGTACGATTCCAGTCCCACGCGGACGCTCTGAACAAAGCGTCGGGCGTTGACGGTTGCTCCGACCGCGATGACATCCGGAGCGACGGCGGGCGAGGAGATCGAATTTCCCGTCGGAAGCTCCTGCAACCCCGCTTCTCCCGAGTTGCCAGCGGCAGCGACGACGACACGCCCGAAGTCGACGACTGCGCTCTGAGCTGCAACTGCCAAGGGATCGCAACCCACGGAATCGTCCGCAGCACCGCAGTCACTGCCGGCCGCGTGCCACGGAAACCGGGCAGGGGCTCCCAGGCTTAGATTCAAGATGTCCATGCCGTCGGTTACGGCATCGTCAATCGCGGCGATCACAGCCTGCGACGAGGGCCCGGCATGGATTCCCGGCGTACCGCTAACTTTGTACACGCCGAGGTAAGCCTTCGGCGCAATTCCCTCAATCTCCCTTCCGTCAGGGATCTGGACAGGCGCCCCGGCGGCAATCATGGCAACGGCGGTGCCATGTCCGCTGAAGTCGCGGGGTGTCGTGTCGTCCGGCGAGGATGTTTCGGGCCGGCCCGAATTCTGCAAGTACATGTAGCTGCGGACCGCGACAATCTTGTTGCTGGTGAACTGCAGGTGCTCAGGGCGGCCCTTGGGATAGCCGGGAAGCGGAGCCAGCGAATCGTCCTGGAACGCTTCGTGATCGAAGTCGAGGCCGGAGTCGATGATTGCGATCTTGACACCCAGCCCGTTGGCGTTGATATCAGCCGGGCGCAGGCGCGCCGCGCCAAGTCGCAATAAATCCCCTTCCGCAACCGCGTTGATCTGGAATTCGAACCTGCGCGCCGGAACGACGCTCTTGACGCCGTCAATGCCCAGGAAGGCTTCGGCTTGAACTGGTGTTGCGCGAACGAATACGGCGTTCAACACGTTGCCTACCGCACCGAGCACCTCGCCACCTTGAGCCTCGATTGCAGTGACGACACTCTCCTGAGAGAGAGCGACGGCCCGCGCGAGAAACTGGTCGCTGGTCGCGTCTACCCGGCGCGGTCCGTGCTGCATGCCCTTGGGCTTGGCACGAGACAGGGATAGCCGTCGACCCACAGAGGGAGAGTCCAGCACGACAGTGTATTGGAGAGTCCCGGCCGGCTGGGCCTCGAGGGCCGGCCCGCCAGCGAGGCACAAGAGGCCTAGCCCAACGGAGACTGTCAACCGAGCGAAACTTCGAAACTTCCTTCCGCGGCGTATCACAATGGGTTGAGACTAGTCGGCGGACGCTGCGGTTTCGACCGATATGCCGGATAGAGCCTGGCCGGGGGTCCGTACAATGAGATCTGGATGCACGCCTGTCGCGTCGCCACCGTCTGCTGCACGCTGCTAGCCTGCCTTGGCCAGGTTCACGGCCAAGCGGAATTCCGGGTCTACGAGGAGCACCCGAGGCTGTTCCTGACCCCGGCTCGCCTAGCCAGGCTCCGCAAGGAAGTCGCTCGCCAATCCTTGCGCTGGCAGGCTCTTCGCGCCAACGTCAACGCCGGGGCCGTCTTTCCGGAACAGCCGCTAGTAGACGCTCTGCGCTTCCAGGTCGAAGGCGACAAGAACGCTGGCGAGCGGGCCGTCGAGTGGAGCCGGCAGCTCGCCGAGGATCGCATCGCAACCGCATCCGACTTGCGCTTGGCCGCACTGGTCTACGACTGGTGCCAGCAGCTCCTCGATGCCCCGACCGAGGCCGCCGTCCGGGATGCGATGGCCGGGGCGGTCAGTGAAGTGCTGCCACAGGCTAGCCTCGACCCAGGCTTGCTGCGAGCCGCGATCCTCGCATCAATCTCTCTCGCGGGTGACTGGGTCGGATCGGAGGCGGCACTCTCCGAACTGCTGGGAACACACTGGGAAACCGAGATCCGACCGGCCCTCGAATCTGGAGAGCTCACCGACGACGGAGCCGCTCTGATCGCAATTCTCGAGACCAGCTTGGCGGTCCGCCACAATCTCAACGCCGACCTGCTCCGACCGGCCAGTGAAGCGCTGGCGGCGCTGGTCCGCACGCGGTTGCTGAGCTACTACCCACTCGACATCGAGACGACCGAGGGTCTCGCGCGACGTCCATCCCGCTTCGGCACGGACGAGCGGCGCGCCAGCGTTCAGGCGCCTCTGTATCGAATCGCGGACATGCTGCTGGTCGCCTACGAATCGAACTTGCGCGAGTTCCAGTTCCTGCAAGGCTGGATCCGCAATGACATGTACCTGCTCCGGTCGCCAATGGCGGTGCCCTACGAGTTCCTTTGGGTCAATCCGTACCTGCCGGGACTGGCGTCGCAGTCGGCGCCGATGCTCGGACACGATCCGGTGCGTGGCCGCTTGTACGGGCGGCTCAGCTGGCAGCGCCCATCGACATGGATCGGCTATTCGCACGGGAGTCTCCAAGTTCTCGCTGAGGATCAGCTCTCGCAGACGGAAGAGATTGGCGGCCTGCCGCCGATGTTCTTCCCCGACGCTGCCGTGGTGCCGGTCACTCCGCCCGGAAAGGTTGTCCTCGCGTGGCCGGGCGGCCGCGACAATGCTCCCGAAACAGCGGCGATTTACTTCATCGGGCTCCGGCAGGGCGAGACTTACGCCCTGAAAGTGGGAGGTCGCGAAGCGCAACTAGTCGTGGCTTCGAAGGGCGGGATCGTCGTCTTGCGCACCGACGCCAATGTACGAAAACGGGACCGCATCGATTTGCGGAACAAAGTTCGACTGGAGCTGCGGCCGACTCTGCTGCCCACTGACCCCAGACGCCCAAGGCCGTCGCTGGGACGTTGACGCTACCCAGCCCAGAATCTCACTGCGCCTGACCGGCTGACGGGCACAGGTCAGCCAGTCCGCAAGCGTCACACTGCGGGCTTCTTGCCTTGCATACCTTGCGCCCGTGATGGATGATCTGGTGCGAGTAGCGTACCCAGCGGGTGCGCGGCAGGAGTTCCATCAAGTTCCGCTCAATCTTCTTCGGGTCTTTCTCGGCAGTCAAGCCGAGGCGGTGCGAGATCCGCTGCACGTGGGTATCCACTACAACCCCGGTGGCTTTCCCGAACCAGGTGCCGGTCACGACGTTGGCGGTCTTGCGTGCCACGCCCGGCAACGTCAGCAACTGCTCCATCCGCGAGGGCACTTCGCCCCGGAACTTCTCCGCGATGCGTTGCGCGCTGCCTTTGAGAGACTTGGCTTTGTTGCGGAAAAAACCAGTCGTATGGACGAGTTCCTCTATGTGCTCTATGGGCGCTTCGGCCAGTGCCTCGACAGTGGGATATGCGGCGAAGAGATCCGGCGTGACCTGGTTCACGCGCCGGTCGGTGCACTGCGCCGACAGAATCGTCGCCGCGAGGAGCTCCCAAGCGCTCGAGTGGTGCAAGGCGCACTCCGCTTGCGGATAGTCCCGATCCAACTGACGAAGAATCCGCCCCGCGCGGCGCTTCCGCGCCCCGGGGGATTCGGTCACGTCCAAGCCGCTCATCAAGGCCATAGTAGCCGATGGGCACCCGCCCGGCCTGACCGATTCACCGATTCCGCAAGGTTGCCGACAGCTCCGTCAAGCACTCCTCCAGTGCGGCCTCTCGCCTTTGCCGGTCCCACCCCAAGTGGGCTCCAACCACCTCTGCTGCCTCGTGCACCCAGGACGGCCGATAGCTCGCGTCAAATGCCATGCCCGTCCTGCGAAGCAGGATGTCGCCAAGCGTGCTCGCCTTCTCGTGTTCCGCAGCGAAGAGCAATTCTCCGCAACTCGTCTCGCAGCCCTCGACTAGCGGGCGATCGAGGCTTGGCGAAGACTGCAAGTAGCGCAGCAGCTCGGGGGCGCGGGGCCCGTATACTCGCGCTATGCGCGGAGGCACGCCATCCATGCTAGGCGGTTGCAGGGGAGCGGTGGGCCGGGGTCGTGCGACACCCAGCTTGCGGGTCGCATGGCGCAAGGTCTCGTCCGCGAAAGTTGGCGCGGTCGTGAGCTTGCCGCCTGCCATGGTGAGCAATCCCAGGATGCCGTCGGTTCGCTCGTGGTCGACCACTTCGTGACCGCGCGAGATTACCTGCAAGTTGCCAGCCGACGATCTGAGCAGGGGCCGCGAGCCGCAATAGGCGTAAAGGACCGTCTCGGGCTGGATGCGAGCGCTCGGAAAGAGCTGGTTCGTTTCGTCAATCAGGTATTCGATATCCCGATCCGTCGGGGCAATCCGGTCGGGATCCCCTTCGAACGACGTTTCGGTCGTGCCAATAAGGTAGAGACCTCGCCACGGAACGATGAAGAACGGCCGCTTGTCGGAACGCGCCTCGCGGTAAACAGCGTTGCGTGGTGCGCCGGGAATCTCAGGCACTGCGATATGCGTGCCATTCACTAGGGAGAGCAGGGTCTTGGCGCGTTCGCCGGGGAGCAGCCCGAGCACCCTGTCGACCCAAGCACCGGCCGCATTCACGACCAAGGCGCAACGCAGTTCGTCTGTCCCGGATGAAGTTTCGATGCGCACACCCTCGATTCGGGAGCCACTCACGACAAAGCCCGTGGCGCGCGCGTGATTGCGGACATCCGCACCGGATTCGGCAGCCTGCAGCGCGGCTTCGAGAGCCAATCGCTCGGGATAGGTCGCTTGACAGTCGAAGTACTCGAATCCGCACTCCAAGCCGTCGGGGTCCAAGCCCGGGAGCAGTGCCAGCGTTTCCGACGGCGTCCTCCTCCTCGGTGGCGGCAAACTGCCTCCAAGGCAAAGGACGCGGTACATGGCCAAGCCCGCGGCAAGCTGCCAGGAGGGGCGCGAGTCCGAAATGTAGGCTGGCAGGAAGAACGACTGGGGCTCGACAATCCCGGGGAATTCCCTCAGCAGCCTCTCTCGGTCCCTCAGCGATTCCCGGACCAAGCCTACGTGGAAGCTCTCCAAGTACCGGAGCCCGCCGTGGATCAGGCGAGTGGACCGGCTCGTGACACCCGCGCCGAAGTCGCGCTTCTCGACCAAGGCTGTGCGCAGGCCAGCTCTGGCGGACGCCCGGGCCAGCATGCAGCCGTTGATGCCGCCGCCGACAATAACCAAATCGAACTGGCTTGCCGCCGCCAACGACGATTATATTCCACTGCGCGGCGAGGCTCGATTCTTGACTGCTCTAGTGCGATTTCGAGTCGATCCAGGCTCCTGCAGCTGCCCGTTGTCGCCCCGACCGGGCAGGGTCTGGGGGTGCCCTGCGATTCGCGGGCTAACAGCTGCATGACGCCGGTGACTGTGCGCCCTTGTTCTTGATAAGCTCGCCATACCATACCATTCAAGTAGCCCTCCTGAGGCTCCTGCGGGGGCTGACACGGTGGCGCTGAACGGGCGGATACGACCTTGGCGGATCTAAGCACATCGGTTTGCGGCATCGACCTGAAGAACCCGGTCCTCGCTGCCAGCGGCACCTTCGCCTACGGCCTGGAGTTCGCCCATCTCGCTGATCTCAAGAAGCTTGGCGCCATTGTGGTGAAGGGGTTGTCTCGGGAACCGATCGCCGGCAACGCCTCGCCGCGGGTCACGGAAACCGCCTCCGGCATGCTTAACTCTATCGGCCTGCAAAACATCGGAGTTAGAGCGTTCGCCGCGGAGAAGCTGCCGCAGCTCTCCGAAGTCGGGGTACCGGTGATCGCCAACGTCTTCGGGTTTCGAATCGAGGACTATGTCGAAGTCCTGCGCGTGCTTGAGGACGTGGACGGCCTTGCGGCGTACGAGCTGAACGTGTCCTGCCCCAACACCCATCGAGGGGGAATGGAGTTCGGTGTCGACGCCGTCGCGCTTGGCGAAGCAATCTCGGCAGCCAGAGCGGCGGCGCGGCGCCGGCCCCTGTTGGTGAAGCTCTCACCGAATGTGACTGACATCACGGAGATGGCTCGCGCGGCCGTCGATGCGGGTGCGGATGGCCTGAGCCTGATCAACACCCTACGCGGCTTGGCCGTCGATGCGGCGGCCCGGAAGCCACGATTGAGCGCTGGGTACGGAGGTCTGTCCGGACCTGCCATCAAGCCAGTCGCTCTTTACATGGTCCATCGGGTCGCGACAGCGGTCGATGTCCCCGTCATTGGAATGGGGGGCGTCGCGACGGGCGAGGATGTGGCGGAGTTCCTGCTGTGCGGAGCGACCGCTGTCCAGGTCGGAACAGCCAGTTTCTGGGATCCTGAACGCGCCGCAGCGTTGCCAGGGGAGCTGAACGGGTTCCTGGATCGCCAGCGCACGGCAAGCGTGACTTCCCTGCAAGGCAAACTGGCAATGCCAAGGCCATCGACCTAGAGCTCGCTCCTCCTGGAACGGGAATCGGCTCAGGGGCCTGGCTTCGAGGCGATTCCCCTGGAGCAACGCTCTCGGGCGCGATCGTCCCCGGAAAACCGGACTAGCGGACACCGCCGTCACCGGCGGCGACTGGCTCGAACGCCAACTGAAACCCGTTGTCGGCCACTGAACCGATCTCTGGCCAGGAGAATCCGAGTTGCCGCAAGTTGGCCAGCTCCTGGGCTAGGGACACCTGGAAGAACGATGGGTCATCGGTGCTAACGCTCAGCGACACGCCGGCCTCGAACAGTTCTCGCACGGGGTGGTCCCGCAAGGAAGGATAAATGCCGGTGCAGACGTTGCTCGTCGGGCAGACTTCCAGGGGAATTCCCCGCTCTGCCAAGTAGCGCACCAGATTCGGATCCTCGACAGCCCGAACGCCGTGGCCAATGCGCTCCACCTCGAGGATTCGCACGGCATCCCAAACGCTCTCAGGACCGAGTGCCTCGCCCGCATGAATCGTGGTCCGCAAGCCGCCTTCCCTGGCTATCTCGTAGAGCCTCCGGAATGGAGCGGGGGGATGCAAGTGCTCGGCGCCGCCCAGCGTCAAGCCTATTACCGTGTCTGGCCGAATGCGGAGCAGCCGCTCCACTAGCGACTCCGCAGCTTCGTGACCGAAGCTGCGGACGGGATCGACGATCCAGCGCACGCGAGGAGGGTCATCCGGGTCCTCGGCCAGCACGGCGACAAGATCTGTCAACTGGATGCCCTGCTGGATGTATTCGGGAAGCGAGACCGTGACCTCCGCGTAGACGATGTTCTGCGACCGCAATTCGCGCCGCACGGCTTGGACCAGGTTTTGAAAGTCCTCAATGCATTGTACGAAATACCCGGTAAACACGAATGCGCCGAGGAACTCCTGGAACGTCGCGTAGCGGAAAAGACAGTCGATTTCAGCCTCCGGATCGTCCGCACAGACAATTCGTCGCACTCCCGGGTGGCCCAGCATCCACTTGAGTTGCTTCGGGGGCGCCGAGGCGATCGCGTCGGCGGGACGGTACTTGCGAAACTGCTGCTTCAGATACAGCTGCGGGATGGCACCGCGGAGATGCAGGTGAAGTTCCGCCTTCGGCAAGGCTTGGAGGTCCGCGAGCGAGCCTGGTTCGGGCAACACGGACTGGCTTGGCATACCTTGCTCTTACGGTAGCCGAGATCCGGACGCCGATTGCGGGCGTCCCTACGAGTCATGGCTTGCAACCCGCCTTCGCATCCGTCCTGGTCCACGGCGGCTTGGACTTTTCCAGGAACGAGCGGACACCCGACCGCCCTTCCTCGGACGAGCGACGGACCGCCAGCATCCTGGCGGTCCGGTCTCTCATCGCGTCATCGAGCGGACAATCGGCGATTTCAGCGACTAGCGACTTGCAAGCGGCGAGCGCGCCAGGAGCGCCGCGCAGCAGCCAGCCGATGACCCTGCCGGACGCCGCTACGAGCTGGCCGGGCGCCACGACTTCGTGGACCAATCCCAATTGCGCTGCTTTCCGGGCGTCGACTCTCTCACCCGTCAGCATCAGGCGCCGTGCCATCCGGGCACCGAGGGCCTCGACGAGATACGGGCCAACCATCGCCGGAACCAGCCCGAGCTGCACCTCGCTCAGGCGGAAGAAAGCCTCCTCCGAGGCAACAGCGATATCGCAGCAGGCAACCAGGCCAACGCCGCCGCCCACCGCAGCTCCTTGCACGCGGGCAACCGTCGGCTTGGGCAGCGAGTGCAGCAGGCGGAGCATTTCGACGAAGCGCCGCGTATCGCCGAGGTTCTCCTCAACACTCGTGGCGCCCATCCCGCGGATCGCGCGGAGATCGGCGCCAGCGCTGAAGCACGTGCCGGCGGCAGCGAGTTCGACGACCCGCAAATCCGGATCTCCAGCAATGGACCGCAGATGGCTAGAAAGCGCCTCTACGGTCTCGGCGTCCAGTGCGTTGCGTCTCTCGGCTCGGTCTAGCGTCAGCGTCGCAACACAGCCGTGCCGATCCAAGCGTGCCCCCGAGGACTGCATCGCCCAAGATCATATCGGAAACACGGGACCCCGAAGCCGGCAAGCCGCTGAGCGGAACAGATCGAACCAGAAGGCTGGCCGATCTCACCGGAAGCCGCTGGAAATACGGCGAACGACGCCCGACCTACAACAGCCCCTCGATTTCAGTTTCGTAGGTAGACTTGGGAACCAAGCCCGTATGACGGTACAGCACCGTTCCTGACTTGTCGACGATCAGGGTCGTAGGCAGGGCCCAAATACCGCCAAAATCCTCCGCCAATGTGTCATCGCCAAGCACAACGGGAAAGTTGAAATTAAATTCGTCCGCAAATTCCCTCACGGGATCCCATCCGTCTTCGTCGAGCGAAACCGCCAGGACCGTGAAGCCGCGATCCTTGTACTTGCGCTGGAACTCGACGAACCAAGGCATTTCGATCTTGCAAGGACCGCACCAAGTGGCCCAAAAGTTAACCAGCGATACCTTGCCGTCAAGATCGCCGTTGGTCAGCAGGTTGCCGCTTAGGTCTTCGAGGCTGAAATCCGGAAGAGGCGCTTGCTCGGCCGCGGCATCGATCGAGGCCCCGGAGTCGACGAGCGACGTGGCCTCGCACGAGAATCCGAACAAACCTAGGGCGAGAACAAGGAGGGGAAGGAAGTTTCGATGCATGGCGGATGCTGGCGATCCAGTCTCGCCTATCGCGATTATACGCCGTCGTCGTGCGTTTCGGCAGAGCCGGCCGGCTCTGCCTTCGAACACTCGACCTTGACATCCAGGCTGCCCCGATGAAGCCGGACATCAAGCGCGTCTCCCGAGGCAACCTGGCTGTGCTCCCTGACCGCCACGCCCTCGGCAGTTCTCACGATCGCGTAACCCCGCTCCAGGATGGCGAGCGGACTCAGGCCAGCCAGACTTCGGGTGATGGCTTGCAGTCTCGACGACCGCTGGTCCAGGGCTCTCCTGACGGCAGGCACAATGCGCTGCCATGCCTCGCCCACACGCTGGCCTTGCCGGACAAGACGAACGCGCAAGTCGAGCTGGGCAAGCCTGCGTTCGATCCGATCGAAAGCGGACCGGCGCCGCTCGAGCCGAGCGCGGATGCAGTCGTTGAGGTTTTCCACTGCAATGTCCAATGCCTGGCCCGATTCGCCGACGGTGGACTCGACGATTCGCGCCGCTCGGTCGAGGTTCGTTCTCAGGACCCTGGTCCTTAACCGTTCGATCCGAAGGCTTATGGCCTTCGCACTCCGCGACTCAAGATCGAGATAGCCCTGGGCGATTGCCCGCGCCTCGGGCACGATGAGTTCCGCGGCCGCCGATGGGGTCGGGGCGCGCCGGTCGGCAACGAAATCGGCAATCGTGAAGTCCGTTTCGTGCCCGACCGCCGACACCACGGGGATCGAGGAAGCAGCGATCGCACGGGCAACGACCTCCTCGTTGAACGCCCACAAGTCTTCCAGCGAGCCGCCGCCGCGGCCGACGATGACGATTTCCGCCCAAGGCTGCTCGCTGAAGAAGCGCAGCCCCTCCGCGATTTCCTCACCGGCACCTGCGCCCTGCACGGACACAGGGAAGAGACGGATGCTGAGCCCGGGAAAGCGCCGTTTCAAGACCGTCAGCATGTCGGCTATGACCGCACCGGTAGCCGAGGTGACCAGCCCGATCCGGCTCGGCATGAAGGGCAATGCGCGTTTTCGCTTTGGATCGAACAGTCCTTCCGCTTCCAGCTTCGCCTTGAGCCGTTCGAACTCCTGTTGGAGTGCGCCGACGCCCTGGGGCTCCAGACTCGCAACATACAGCTGGTACTTGCCCTGCCGCTCGTAGACACTGACGTTCCCTCGGGCGACGACAGCGAGTCCGTCGGTAGGCTTGGTTCGAAGGTACTGCGCCCGCCCCCGGAAGCAAACGCAGGAAATCTCTGCCCGCTTGTCCTTGAGAGTGAAGTACCAATGACCTCTCGGCGAGTGCTTGGCACCCGAGACCTCGCCGCTGACCTTGACGTCCGAATACTCCTTGTCGAGGGTGCCCTTGATTTCGGCCGTGAGGTCACCGACGGAATAGACCTTGCTGGTCGAGACTGGTGCGAAGCCTCTCATGGCAAGTCAGCTCTCTTGCGAAAGGAAAGGGTCCGGAAGGCTAGAACCAGCAATGTGCCGACCACGACGCCGCAGATCGCGAGCATGTCCATGTAAGCCTTGAATCCGGGCCCGAGCTCGATCATCCACCCTTCCATGCGCAATCCGTGGCGGTAGTACGTGTACGTAATCATCAGTGCGAACGCGCTCGTCAGGATCACGGCCAGGCGCATGACGGCCCCCCGTCCCGGCGGGACGAGACGGCCCACGCAGTAGGCGGCCGCGCCAGTCGCAAGCACCGCCGCCAGGACATCACGGGCGAAGAAGCTGTTCAGATACTCCTGGCGGACGACCGAACTGATCGAATACCCTAGCTGGAAGACGAAAAAGAAGAGATAGTAAACCACCGCAAAGACCGCCGTCGCAGCAAGATAAGCGCCGAACCGCTGGGACCGGCTCACACCGATGACAAGGCCCAGGAACCACGCGGAAGCGACGAGCGAGACCGGCAACCTCCTCGCCCTGAGCGCTGCGAGGGACGCCGCGCGGTCAGGCATGTGAGCCGCCAGCGCTTCCCGCTGGGCATCTTCGAGCCTGCGCAGTCTGACTGCCGTATCCGTCTGTACGTCCAGCGCGCCCCACAAGACCCTCCCTTGGTTGTTGGCTGGAATCGGCAAGCCAAGCAGCATGCTCACTGTCGGAGCGATGTCCACGAGTTCCGCCTCGAGTGGATCCCCTCGGCGCACACCTTGGCCGGCCATGACGAACGGCGCGTACAGGACCTCGGGCTCTTCGCCGCCGTGGCCTCCGTGCCCCCATCTATCCACGTGGCCGTGATCGGCAACTGCTACCAGCGTGGCGTCGTGGCCGAGCCTGTCCGCGAGCCGGCCCACGCATTGGTCCACGGCGGCGGTCACGGCACGGTAGCCTTCCGATTCGCCTCCAAACTCATGCCCGGCCTCGTCGCCGGCCAGCAATCCGACGACCCGTAGCCCGGCCTCGGAAGCACCGAGGTGATCCAGCACGTCGTCGCATGCGCCGGATTGCCACGCGATCAAGTCTTCGGCCTCGGTCGACTTCGGCTGACGGGCGAATGCATGAAATACGTCGATCTGCTCGCCAAACGCCCGGGGCCAGAAGCGGGTTCCAACGACGGCGGTCTCGATTCCCTCCTGCCGCGCCAAGCTGAACAACGATTGAATCGGGGGCGCTTCAAACGAGGAGTTATTGGTCACTCCGCTGACTTCGGGCCAGGCGCCGGTGACAAGCGCGGCCCGGGCGGGATTGGACAGGGAGGGCAGCGCGACCCGCAATGACCCGGAGGCGCCGCGCCCGGCTAGGGAGCGCATCGTTGGAAGCTCGGCGGCCCGGTCAGTCCGCACGCCGTCCAGCACTACCAGAACCACTCGATTGGCCAGCGCCGGGCCCGCTTCGAATTGTCGGTCGAGTCCGTAGGCGCTGCGATAGGCCGTCACCGTCGCCCAAGAACTGGCGGCGACGTAGGCGCTGAAGCCAGCCAGGCACACCAGGTACAGCGTCGGAACCGATTTGCGGATCCATGCCATTTGCGCATCGTATCGCGAATGGGAGTCGAAGCGGCGGGGTGTACGCGGAGTGAGTCCCGGCCCAATTGCGGAGCCTCGTGGAGCAGGGACCTGTCGGCGCACTTGGCGAGCGCTGACGGCCGGGACCCGAGGAGCCGCACACGCGATGGCGGTCTTGGCATTGGCCTTGTGCCGTTTGACATAAGATAAGAGGCGATGGCCGCAGCCAAGAATCTAGAAGACTTGATCGGCAAAGCTCTCGACCAGCTCAGCCTCGCGACGCGCCACGCCGTAGTCGGCAGCTACGTGGCGATGAGAATCTATTCTCCTCGGAATCTGGCACTGCAGCGCATCGAGGCGGCTGGCACCAGCGTGAAGGAGTGCGTCGACCAACTGAAGGAGCGCGGTCTCGACCCCATGGACCACGAGTTCTCGCGGTTGAACCCGCCGTTCCTCGCGCGATGAAGCCAGTTGGCAGGGAACGGGCGAACTAGATGACATTCGGCATCCTGCTAGTAACCCTTGCCGGACTCGCTGCCGTCCTGCTCTGGAAAGGGCGTTTCCTGTCGTCCTGCCGGACCTGCTCCGCGGCAAAGGGTGAGCCCCGCCCGGCTCAACACAGGCGCTGAACCGTACCGCAGATGCGCAGGTTCGGCAGCTTGGTCCGGCAATCGCTACGATCATAGAAATGCCCGGCTACCTTTCTGGCTTGGTCGAGCGCGCCCGTGCTAGGCCGTGCCGCGTTGTGTTTCCGGAAGGCGATGATCCCCGCGTGCGCGAGGCCTGCGCGAAGCTGGCGCGCGACGGCGTGGTGCAGCCCGTCCTGGTCAGCACCAACACCGAATGCGCCCCGGGAGTGGACTGCTCGCACCCCGAGAACTCTGGCATGGCTGAGCGTTACGCGCGGATCTACTACGAGCGCAGGCGCGCGCGCGGCGTTACGCCTGCCGAGGCGGAGCAAGTCGCCAGGACATCGCTCTACTACGCGGCCTTGATGCTGGAGAACGGTGACGCTGGCGGCTTGGTGGGCGGCGCCAAGAACACTACTGCCGTCACACTGCGAGCCTTGATCGAGTGCGTCGGCGTGCATTCCAAATATAAGCTGGTCTCCAGCTTCATGGTGCAGGTGCATCCCGACCGGCAGTTCGGCGCGGGAGGTGTGATGGTGTTCGCGGACGCGGCCGTCGTCCCCAACCCAAACGCCAGCCAGCTCGCCGACATCGCGATTACGGCCGCCATGAACAGCCGCAGATTGCTCGACGCGGAACCGTATGTGGCGCTGCTCTCGTTCTCGACCAAGGGCAGCGCGCGGCACCCCATGGTCGACAAGGTGATCGAAGCCTTGCGCATCGTGCAGGCGCGCGCTCCCGGCCTGAAGATCGATGGCGAGTTGCAGGCTGACGCGGCGCTGATTGATAGCGTGGGCGCCTCCAAGGCCCCGGGCTCGCCGGTCGCGGGACGAGCGAACGTGTTGGTGTTCCCCGATCTAAATGCCGCCAACATCGGCTACAAGCTGGCTGAGCGGCTTGGCGGGGCACAGTCACTGGGGCCCTTCCTGCAGGGCCTGAACAAACCCGCGAACGACCTGTCCCGGGGCTGCTCGGTGGACGACATCTACTACGTCGCGGCAATCACCGCGCTCCAGGCCGCCGGCGAGGGGTAGCTGGAAGGCTGCCTCCGGCACGCATCACGCCTGCCCAGCGGAAATAGCTCGCCAATCTGTGGCGCTCCCGCCAGAGGAACCCCCAGAACACGCACGGCCTGATCGTGTCTGCCTCCAACCCGGAATCGGTTTCGATGCGCCACCGCAAGTAGGGGCTGCGCCAAGGGCGCAGGCGGTAGCCACGACTGGCCTGCCACAGGAACCGCCAGGCCTCCCACCAAGCTCGAAGGGTCATTCCGCCGATTGCATTCAATCGGCGTAGTAGCCGGGCCGATAGCGCACCGAGTTGCTTTTCGCGCTGCCCTTGAGCTCGATCCGGATCCGCCGGTAGCCCGGAGGTCGGTTTCTGGGGCGATTGTATTCCAGGATGTATTGGTTGCGAATGTCCGCCGCGATACGGCTGACGACAGGCCCGACCTCCTCGAAACTGGCCGGAAAGTACGTGGGTCCGCCTGTCGGCGCGGTCAGCTGGCGGAGGTGCCGCTCGGCCCGCTTCGCGGCCCGGCGCTCCTCGTCCGAGAGCAGGCCAATGCCGTAGATGGTCACGTCGCTGGACTGCAGCTTCCGAACGAGAATCTCGAGATCCATCCGGCTGGAGGTGTCCTCGCCGTCCGTGATGATCAGCAGCGCACGCTTGATGTATTCCTTCTTGCCCTTGGATACCAGGTGGTCGAGCGAAATGCTGGTGGCGTCGTACAAGGCGGTGCCACCCCTGGTGTCAATTCTCTGCAGCGCGTCCTGCAGACGGTCGAGACTGCTCGTGAAGTCTTGATCCAGGTATGCCTCGTCATGAAAATTGACAATGAAGACCTCATCCTGGCGGTTCGATGCCTTGACGAACTCGAGCGCGGCCGCGTTGACGTAGCGCCGCTTCTCCCGCATGCTTCCCGAATTGTCGACCACCAGCCCGATCGACACCGGCACGTCCTCCTGCGCAAAGAACGTGAGCTCTTGACGCTGGTCATCTTCCATGACTACGAACGACTCCGCTTCCAGGTCGGTGACGAAGCGGTCCAGCCGATCAACTACCGTGACATGCAGGACTACCCGCTCCGTCTCGACGCAGAACGTGACACCGGGCTCGCAGTCTTCCCCGGCCGGAGCGACCGTGCTCTGCGCGACGCAGACTCCGGCGAGCAGCCCCAGCAGGGCCGGGGCAATGCCTGCTAGCGAGTATCGACGGGGACCTCGCCAGATGAATCTAGCGAGTCGGAGCATAATATCCGTTGCGGTAATAGGCCCTGAGTTCGGGCATGCCGCGGATCCTCTTGATTTCGACCTTCACTCGACGCCACTTCCCATCCTTCTGGGTGTTCTCCGGCGTATAGCCGAGAACGTACTGGTTCCGCAGCTCGATTCCGATCTTCTCGGCGATGTCGGGCAGCTCGTTGACGTTCTGGACAGCGAACTGCCTCCCGCCGGTGCTTTCCGCGATCTCGGTCAGCAGGCCCGGGCCTGCCGCTTCCTCCGGGGTGCGCCCGCGACTCGAGAAGGGCTCGTAGATCCCGATCGCGTAGATCTGGACATCCGATTCGCGGACAGTTCGCTTGATCTCGCGGGGTGTGTAACGGCTGGAGTTGTCGCCGCCGTCGGAGATGACCAGGAGCGCCTTCTGGCTGTTCTTGGCCTCCTTCATCTGGCTGAGTGCGAGATAGATGGCGTCGAGCAGGGCAGTGCGGCCTTTCGAGCGCACGAACGTGAGCCGGCTCTGGATCTCCTCGAGACTGCTGGTGAAGCCCGTTACCATCTCGGGCCGGCTATTGAACTGCACCAGGAAGAACTCGTCTTCGGGATTCACGGTCTTGAAGAACTGGGCAACCGCCTCCCGGGCCTTGCCCATCTTGTATCCCATGCTGCCCGAGGCGTCAAAGACGACCGCGAGTGAGAGCGGGGCCTCTTCGGCCCCGAACTGTTCGACGACCTGCATTTTGTTGTCTTCCTTGACGAGGAAGTGCTCCTTGTCTAGACCCGTTACCATGCGACCTGTGGGGTCAGTAACGGTGACATTGATCAACGCCATTTCGACATCGACCTTGATGGTTTCGCGACGGCTGAACTCAACCGAGGAATCATTCTTCGCCGGGTTGATGCGCAAGGCGGGATCCACCTCGGCAGCGACAAGCGGGAGGCAAAACGGAAGCGTTGCAAAGAGCGCCAACGGCCCGCCGTTTCGCCAGTTGCGCTGCCCGCCCTTCATTGGCAATGCTCTGTCACGAGCCAGCTGCGTGTTGATGCGGTAACCGACTCGGTGATCAATCGCGATAATCAGCATACCACCAGCGTTGCAATCGCAAGCTTGCAGTTTCGTTTGTGGCATCGAATGCACAGCCCCGGGCAACTTGCCCTGTGGTATCTTTGGGCATGCTCCGGGCTATGGCTGGTCCGTCTCACAGCCTAGAGAAAGTCCCGAACGCAACCGGCACTCGCCCGCCTGGCTTAACTAGCAGTGGCACGTCCGGCGAGTTCCGGGCAGGCGCTGTCGAGGCGGCTCGCTGATGCCCCAGCCGAAGTACATCTTCATCACGGGCGGCGTGGTTTCGTCCCTCGGCAAGGGCATAGCTTCCTCTTCAATCGCTAACCTGCTGGAGTGCCGCGGGTTGCGGGTTACGCTGCAGAAGCTTGACCCTTATCTCAATATCGACCCGGGCACTATGAGCCCCTTCCAGCACGGTGAGGTGTTCGTCACTGACGACGGTGCCGAAACGGATCTCGATCTTGGCCATTACGAGCGGTTCACTCACGCCGTGCTGACGCGGGCGAATAACGCCACCAGCGGCAGCATCTACGAGCGCATCCTGGCCAAGGAGCGGCGCGGCGACTACCTAGGCAAGACTGTGCAAGTGATCCCGCACGTCACGGACGCTATCCGCGAGCAGATCGAGAAGGTCGCCGGCAAAGGGATCGACGTCGTGCTTACGGAAATCGGCGGCACAGTGGGCGACATCGAGTCGCTGCCCTTCGTCGAAGCGATCCGCCAGGTCCGCCAGCAAGTCGGGCGCCATGGATGCATGTTCGTCCATGTGACGCTGGTGCCTTTCATCGCCGCAGCAGGAGAGCTCAAGACGAAGCCCACGCAGCACAGTGTGAAGGAATTGCGCGCACTGGGGATCCAGCCTGACATCCTGATTTGCCGCACTGAGACCGGCTTTTCCCGCGAAATCCGGGAGAAGATCGCGTCGTTCTGCGACGTCGACAGAGCTGCGGTGATCGCTGCGAGGGACGTAGACACCGTGTACCAGGTGCCCTTGGAATTCGCAGAGCAGCGAGTCGATGACATCGTGCTGGACAGGCTGCAGCTCAAGGCGGGGCCGCGCAACCTCGAGCCTTGGACTGAGATGGTGCATCGCCTGCGCACGCCGCGGGACAAGGTCAAGATCGCCGTTGTCGGCAAATACGTCGACTACGAGGACTCGTACAAGAGCCTCAAGGAGGCCCTGCTGCACGGTGGGCTAGCGCATCGGCTCGATGTGGAGGTCGGCTGGACCGAGGCGGAAGGCATCACTAGGGAAACCTGTGCTGGGCAACTCGACCGCTACGACGGGATTCTGGTTCCGGGCGGATTCGGGATCCGTGGGATCGACGGAATGATCGAGGCGATCCGCTACGCCCGCGAGAATCACGTGCCGTACTTCGGCATCTGCCTCGGCATGCAGACGATGGTGATCGAGTTCCTCCGCAACGCGTGCGGCGTGCCGGGCGCCAACTCGGCAGAATTCGACCCAGAGGCCGAAGATCGCGTCTTCCTGAAACTGCGCGAGCTTAAAGGCGTTGAGGATCTCGGAGGCACGATGCGGGTCGGCGCCTGGCCGTGCCGCCTGGCAGAAGGCAGCTTCGCGCATCGCGCCTATGCCACCGACTCGATTAGCGAGCGGCACCGGCACCGTTACGAATTCAACCGGCCGGAGTATGAAGAAATCATCACGCGGCACGGCATGCGCATCACGGGGGAGACACCTGAAGTCGATTACGTCGAGATCTGCGAGCTGCCCGACCACCCCTGGTATCTCGGATGCCAGTTCCACCCGGAGTTCAAGTCGAAGCCGCTTGAGCCGCAGCCGTTGTTCCAAGCCTTTGTCGGCGCCAGCTACGAACGGCGTTGCCGCCACGGCAAGAGTTCGGCACAGCAGGAGGCAGACCAATTCCTCCGCCTTCCCGGATCTCGGTCGCACCGCGCTGCCGTGCTGAGCGCGGTGCCGGGCTGGACCGACGAAGACAGCTGAAGCCGCGACTTGGAATGCTAAGGGTCGGACAGTTCGGAGCGGGCCGCATCGGCCGCATGCACGCAAGGAACCTGGCAGCCCACCCGCAGGTGGAACTCGCCGGCATTTTCGACATCGACTCGGCAGCCAGCGCCCAAGCGGCGCAGCAAACAGGTAGCAAAGCCTTCGATTCGGTTGACGACCTGCTTGGCGACCCGGCCATTGACGGCGTCTTGATCGCATCGGCAACCGACACGCATTGCGACTTGATCGAGCGATCGGCGAGAGCCGGCAAGGCCGTACTGTGCGAAAAGCCGATCCACCTCGATATCGAGCGCGTGGATGCCTGTGCCAATGTGGTGGCGGAGACTGGCGGATTTGTCCAGATTGGCTTCAACCGGCGTTTCGACCCGAGCCACGGTGCAGTGCGCCAAGCTGTCGCCGACGGGGAGATCGGCAAGCTCGAACAGGCCGTGATCACCAGTCGCGATCCCGCGCCGCCGCCGCTCGACTATCTGCGCGTCTCCGGCGGGCTGTTCCGCGACATGATGATTCACGATTTCGACATGGCGCGGTTTCTGTTCGGCGAAGAGCCAGTCGAGGTCGCGGCGATGGGCGGTGTCTTGATCGATCCTCGCATCGGCGAGATTGGTGACATCGACGCAGCCATGGTCGTGCTGCGGATGGCGTCGGGCGGCCTGTGTCACATTAACTGCTCGCGACGGTGCGCGTACGGTTACGACCAGCGCATCGAAGTCTTCGGCCAAGGGGGAATGCTCGTCTCCGCGAATCCGACCGCCACGAACGTCGAGCGATTCACGGACAGCGGGACGGCAGCGCGCGACCGGCTGCACCATTTCTTCATCGAGCGCTACGCGGAATCCTACGTCCGCGAGGTCGACGCTTTCGTCAGCGCTGTCAGGTCCGGCACGCCGGCGTCGCCCAGCTTCGCGGATGGCAGGCGCGCCCTCGTGGTCGCCAACGCGGCCCTTGAGTCAGCCGCTAGCGGCTGCTCGGTCCAAGTCAAAGGCTGACTGCAGGACGGCCAGCGCGGTACCGGCGAACCGCTGAAGCCGCAGCAGCTTGGGTCAGTCGCCGAGGGCGTTGCTGGCAAGATGCCCGCTGCCACGGAAGTGCGCGGCCAGCACGTCGTAACCGAAGTCCCCTTCGAAATCGCGCCAAACGGCATGGCTGTGGTTGCTCTGGTTCTGCGTGTTCGCATACTCGACGAGAAACGTCGGGGTCTGGATCCTGTAGTAGTTGCCGGCCACATGCCGGTTCTCGGTGGTTTTGCTGCCGATTTCGATCGGCTTCGCTGCGGGGCGGTCGATGCTGCCGGCCCACCCAAAGAAGAGCTGTTCCCGGGGCGTGTCCTTGGCAGCCTTCATACGGCGGGCAGCGATCTCCGTTGGCATCGTGTTGGCGTACTCAGCAATCAGGCTCAGCAAGTCCCCGTACTGCTCCTCGCTGAGCGCTGACGCGGGAATACCCTGCGGGTCTCCGTCGATCCTGGCGCGCTTGTCTGCCATTGTGACGATATCGTACGGCGCCTGGCCATCGAAGATTGCTTGCGCGCGCGCATCTGGATCCAAGGACAGCAGCAGCGCTCTAGCCAGATCCTCCTCGCGCTGAAGGGCCCTCATCCCCTTGTGCGGGCCTTGCGGCACCTCGTGCGGGTTCGCGCCTAGGAAGGTCGGGCTCGCAGCCACGAGCTCGCCATCGCGGATCGCGTAATGCAAGGACACGTGGTGCCCTTCGACGCGCCAGCCCCAGCTGCCGGCCATCGAGGGCGTGCCGAAGACCGTGAAGTGGAAGCGCTCCGTGTCCCGGTAGCCAGTGTGGTCATCCTCGATCGCGCGCACGACTTCCTCAAGGGCCATGACGTTCATGGTCTTCAGGAAACCCGCCCGGCCCAACCCCGTGCTAAGCAGTCCGTACGCCAGGTGCCGCTGCTTGGGATCCATGTGCTTGAAGGTGATCCCATTGCGCACGTATCCGTATTCGTCAGTGAAGCCCGGCTCCGGAAAGTAGTGCCAATTGGTCCTCTCGGGCGCGTCCATCGGGAACACGGTGCCCATCCGCTGCATGCGATTGAGGGACTCCAGCAGCCGGCTGGCTGCGTCGGCCATCATCGCCTCGGTATTTGCCGATTGGTAGGCGGCCGCGACGGCAAGCGAAAAAAGCGCCAGCAGCAGGGCGCGGGAACTTCGGACTCGGGTCATAGACTCCTCCTCGGGGACAGCCCGTCCCCATCGGATTATAGCGGCGGAGCCAAGCATTCGAGGCTCTGAAGAGATCCAAGCAGCATCGCCAACGGGACCGGAACAGGCCATCGAAGGGGTCGCGGACACACCCCGCTCGGACGGGAAAGCTTGAGTGTCCACAAGACCGTCAGGGCTGCTTGGACCGGGTCCGGTGGCATGATCGCGAAATCCGCTCAGGGTGTATTTGGTATCCTTGACTCTCTACGCTGGTCCGGTGCGCAACGTGGCGAGGAGACGGTTTTGGAAGACGGAAAGCTGACGATCAACGACTCCCGCACAGGCAAAGACTACCCACTCCAGATTACGAATTCCTCGATACGGGCGATCGAACTCCGCCAGATCCGCCAAGACCCGGAGGAGTTCGGCATGCTCAGCTACGATCCGGGCTACACGAATACCGCGTCCTGCACGAGCCGGATCACATACATCGATGGTGCGAAGGGCATCCTGCGGTACCGCGGCTACCCGATAGAGCAGCTCGCGGGACGTTGCAGCTACACCGAAGTCGCCTACCTCCTGCTCACTGGCGAACTACCAACACGTCACGAACTCGAGGCTTGGGATCAGGATGTCATGGAGCATTCCCGGGTCCACGAAAACGTCAAGAAGTTCATGGATGGATTCCTTCACGACGCACATCCAATGGGGGTGCTCGTCAGCACGGTAGCCGCCCTGTCAACGTTCTATCCGGACGCCAAGAACATCACGAGCCGCAGCAACCGCAAACGCCACCACGTGCGCTTGGTGAGCAAGCTTCCCACGATCGCGGCTTATGCGTACCGCAAGAGCCAAGGCTACCCGTACCCGGAACCGAACTGGGACCTGACCTACAGCGAGAACTTTATCCACATGCTGTGGAACGGGACGCGCCGGTCACCGGCGCCGGAAGATGTCAAGGTCCTCGGCCGGGCGCTTGATACGCTGTTCATCCTGCACGCTGACCACGAGCAGAACTGCTCGACTTCGACCATGCGCCAGGTGGCGAGCACGGCTGCCGACCCCTACGTTTGCGTGTCGTCGGCAGCCGCGGCCCTTTACGGCCCGCTGCACGGCGGAGCCAACGAAGCGGTCCTCACCATGCTCGACCAAATCGGTTCGACGCATCGGATTCCGGAATTCATGGAAAAGGTGAAAGCCGGCGAGCAGCGGCTGATGGGCTTTGGCCACCGCGTGTACAAGAACTACGATCCGCGGGCGAAAATCGTGCGCAACGTAGCGGATAAAGTCTTTCAGATCACGGACAGGAATCCCAAGATCGAACTGGCGATGGAACTGGAGCGAATCGCGCTCGAAGACGACTACTTCATCAAGCGCAAGCTCTATCCCAACATTGACTTCTACTCGGGAATCATCTACGAGGCCATGGGATTTCGTCCCGAGATGTTCACGGTGCTCTTCGCCATCGGCCGCATTGCCGGATGGCTCGCCCACTGGGAGGAGCTCATGAGCGATCCCGAAAAGCGAATCGCCAGGCCCCGGCAAGTCTATGTCGGCGACGCGAAGAGGGATTTCGTCCCGATCGACGAGCGCCTGGAGCGGGCGCAAGACGAAGTGATCTAGTCCGAAGCCCCGTCCCGGCCAATGGGCACCGGCGCCTCCCAAGGCAACCTACCCTCGCAGCGATCCCGGTAGTGCGGGCCGACATGCTTGACCTCGGAGACCACGGCACCGGGCAAGCGCTGCATGGCCGCACCATCGAACACCATGGCCGAGTAAGCCCTCACAGATCCGATGCCACTCCAGAGATCCACCTTCCCGTCCGCTGAAGGAAACACGGTGACCAAGCTCGCCGGGTGCGTAGGCTTGCGCAAGCCTTGGTAGAACCAGGGCTGCACGACCAGCTCGCCGGTTGGTGGCCGCGCACTGGAGCCAGGACGGAGCCGGAGCGTGGCAACCTCCATCCTTGCCAGGGAAGTGCCCGTGGAGAATCCGCCGTATATCCCTTCGGCGTGACACAGCTTTCTACCTTCACGTGTTACGGTAGCCGCGAACCGGTTGCCTCCAACGACCGCGCTCACGTTGCCGGATGTAGTCGGATACCCGAACACCTCGCGCCCGTAGGCGGAACCGGCAAGGTCAGGACGCAAATGCGAGGCTGCGTACCAAACGCGCTTGCCGGCGAGCACGCATTCGATGAGCAGCCACGCCTCGTCCAGCCCGGGGTCGTCCAAACCGCGGATCGCCAGCACGCGCACCGAGGGGCCTGGAATCGAGAAGCATGGCGGCGGGAGCAGCCCCTGCACTGCCGATTGGTCGGCGAACGAGTCAACTGCAACTATGATGAGCCCGGTGTGGTAGACCTCCTTGCGACGGCGGTAGGCTTCCAGGGCATCCGGCGATGCCAGAAAGCCATTGCGGGGAATCAAGCCCAAAGTGCCGCTTCGATAGCCTCGGAACGCGAAGGGCTCCAACGCGGTCGCGTCGATGGTCCGGACGAATTCTTCCTCCGGCTCCTCAGCCAGCTCGCCTGACATCACCGCGACGGGTCCGGCCGCGCCGAGACTCGAGAGCCACCCGTCCAGGCTGCCTTCGGTTGCACATCCGGCCGGATCGTGGCTCCTGGCCTGGATCGCCGGCTGGAACCGCAAACGCCAGACTTCGGTCCGGTCCTCGCTGTAGAGGCCCTGGGTCCAGTCGGGTGCGAGGGTGGATCGGTGTGTGATCCATGGAAGGTCGGTCAGGTTGGAGGACGCTTCGCCCGACGCCGGTCCCGGCGTCACCGAGAACACCTGGCGTCCCGATACTGATAGCGACCAGCGGTCTCCGTCCAGGCTCACGTCACCGCGGAACGCGGGAAGCCGCAAGGCTTCGCGCGCTCGCCAATATGCATGCGAGCCCGTTGTCCACACGGCGATCGGTAACAATCCGGGCTCGTCGTCAAGCACGACACGGACACCCACAATGCACTGCGCCCTGGCACCAGCGCCTCGGAACGAGACGACCAGACGGGCGGGAGACTCTAGTTCCAAGGGTGGCGGTAGCGAAGGAGGATCCTCGATGGCGTATTCCAGCTGCAATCCTGGCAAAGGATGATCGCCCTGCGCGTTGGCACGTCCGCGAAGGGCCCAATGCACCCCCGCGCACGTCACCATGAACCGCCGACGACCGAGCATGCAACCATTCTGAGGCATTCCCGCAACCGAAGCATCGTGTATCCTGAATCCAAGAGCGAATCGCACCGCGACCACCAGGGAATGGCTTTATGCGGTTCTGACCCTTGGCAGATATGCCGACGTAGCTCAGTTGGTTAGAGCGCCTGATTGTGGATCAGGAGGTCGATGGTTCAAATCCATCCGTCGGTACCACTTTCCCCAGCCGGGGTCACGATTGCGGAAATTCCCCGGCGAGCGGTGGCTGCAAGCCCCAGGTCACGCCAGGCAATGCGCCTGTCCGCTGTCGTTACTGGCGGGTCTTTCGGCACGTGCCGGTTCGCAACGGGCAATGGAGGCGAATGAGCCATTCCGTTCGCAGGCATCTGCGCATTGAAATCGACGCGTACGACGCAATGATTCGTCGGTGCATCCCCGGTTACGAGGCGATGCTCGACGTAGCGGCCCGCGAGCTGGCCTACGTCGGATCCGGCTTAGTGCTGGACCTTGGGAGCGGAACCGGTGCGCTCTCCGAGACAATTCTCGAGGCAGGAGTCGCATCTGTCGAGGCGCTCGACATTGACCCGGAAATGCTCGCCCAGGCCCGGAATCGTCTAGCGCGGTTCGCAGGCCGCGTTCGATTTTCTGAGCAGTCGTTTCTCGGAACGCTACCGCCGTGTGACGGTGTGGCAGCTTCGCTGGCGCTGCACCACGTCCCGACGATTGGCGCGAAACGCGCACTCTACAGCCGGATCCACGACGCGCTAGGACCGGCCGGGATATTCGTCAATGCGGATGCGACAATGCCGGCGGAACTCGCCGCACGCGAAACAACCTGGCGCGCTTGGGCGGATTTCATGGTGGCCCAGGGAATCGAGGAGAGGCGCGCGTTCGAGCACTTCGAGGAATGGGCCGAAGAGGACACCTACTTTCCGTTAGAAGAGGAGCTAGCGGCTGTCGAGTCGGCTGGATTCGGCGCTGAATGCGTTTGGCGCGAGGTTGGGATGACGGTCGTGGTCGGGCGGAAAGGGCCCTGACTCCATGCCTCGACTGACCGGTTGAGGTGGCCTGACGTAATCGACGGCTACGGAATCCTGGTTGACTGCAGACAGGGAACGGGGATGCATCACAACCGTTGACAATGCGCGACCGCAGACCGGATTTCACCCGCCAGACCGCCGCTCGCACGTGCGCGCAGTGTGAGAGCCGACATGAGCAGGCCACGCGCGACCTTCACGCTCCGTTGCTGCTCGCACACGTGCATGGGGCATTGCATAAGGCGTCGGTCTCGAAACAAACGTCGGTCTCTACGCGATCTACGCTGGCGAACGGGTTCGGCCTCACCAACGGTCCGGTGGTCGAGAAGCAGGATAGTGGCGGTGCCCGCATCCCCTTCTCAAATCGGGTTCAATTCCAACAACTCGACGATTGCACTTCCTGGCCGTCCCCTGTCCCTGACTCGGAGTCTCGGAAATACCGGTCCTGGCACGCTATTCGACTCTTCGATTCCACGTTACTGGCTTCGGTCGGCGCGGATATCAGCGAACAGCTCCCACCTGCCCGGGAGATCACGCGGGAATCGGCCCGGGAGCCTGGACTTGGGTCATCAAGCTGTCGTCCCATTCACCTTCGACAACGACTGGGGCCAGCGCCCCGAGTTCAAACGCCTCGATCAGGTTGTGCGTGAGATAGTTGTATTCGCCGGGCTGCTTGAAGGTGTAGATTGCGGCACCGGCCGAGCCGCCGCGGATGAACCAAGTCTCAAGCCCATCGACAGGTGGGTCCGAGAACGACCCCTGCTCCCAGACATAGTCGCCGTGCCCGCCAATGAGGTGCGGTCTGGAGTCCCTGTTGGCTTGGGAGTGGATAAACAGCACTGTCTCGCCTACCTGCACTTTCAGTGCCCGATCGCCGGTGAGCGCGCCGACTCTGCCGTTAAGGGCCACGTGAAACGGCGTAAGCGTGCGCATGACCCCAAGCATGTCAGCGATTCCGTCTCCATGCGTGTCATACCGCATGAAATCTCCCCGGGGGCCCCGGGGAATGTAGAAATCCTGCTCGCCGATGTAGTACGCCCGGTCGTAACGGATGGGACTGCCCCCCGATCGCTGAGACCCTCCCTCGGCAAGACCATGACGGCACCGTTCATCCCGGACACGACGTGGTAGGGGATCATCGATCCGCCGGGCGCGCAGTGGTAAATGAACGTGCCTGGCTTGATTGCGCGCCAGCGGAGAACAACTTGCTGGCCCGAGGCTACCTTCGTCAGGGCGCCACCGCCGAGCCCGCCAGTCGACGCATGAAAATCTATGTTGTGCATGAAGACATTGCGGTGCGGGTTCGTCAGCGTGAGTTGGACGTAGTCGCCTTCGTGGCAGATGATCAGAGGCCCCGGAATCGAGTCATTGAACGTAAGGGCGTGGATTTCGGTCCGTTGTTGTCCACAACCTTCTTGCCTTCATGGGCGACAAGCTCCACTTCGACGATCACGGGACCTCGCTGTGCAACCTGCTCGTGCTTTGGGACGAACGGAGGATCGACGAGTTCCTGCTCTATGCGAGGCAATCCACTGATGTCAGCGGCGCTGGGTGCCACGACCGCAATATCGGTTGCCTGACTCGCGGCTGGCATGGCTGCGAGTGCGCTGCTGGCCTGCAAGAGCCGGCGTCTGCTGACTTTGGACATGGTCGAGGTCCTCATCAGCCAAAGGCCGGCCGACCTAGAGGGAATCCCACAATCAAGAGTCGAAACAGGTGCCATCCCGGGAGGAGATGCCCTGTCCCGCCACCTAGTTCGACGATCAGGTTCTTTGCCAAGAACGGCTCCGCAGCCATATTCCGAATCGAGGGCTTGAGCACGGTGCGACAGGCAGTGTTCCCGACCACCGCCCAATTGATGATCGAATCGTGGTCGCTTGGCTGGGAGCAACGTCAAGCAGACTGAAGACTGGCTAGAACGGACACCTGGACATAGCCCGACAGCATCACGACGCAGGCCCCGTCGGGGCAAGCGCATCGGCGGACGCCACCAAGCAAATCGCTCGGAAGCCTCCGGGCAGTCGCACCGGATCTGCAGCGCGGAGGAGCCATCGGCGCGACCGTCACCCCCTGAGCGGCTGGTGCGACAATAGATTCGAATTCGATGAACCTTTGGAGAATGCCCGCGAGGCAAGCTTGCGACTTGGCGTGAATTCCTGGCAAACTCCCTCAGGCTCAGGAATCTCGCGCCCCGCCCGGTTTGTTGACTTCGAAAAAATGGATTCGATGGATGACCGTTCCGGGGCCAAATGTAGATTGGAAGGCTGACAAAGGCCCCGGGAGAGCCCGCCGGAAGCACCGCGGTCCCGCCGTGCAGTCAAATCGAGTCACGGGGATCGAGGACCCACGAGAGACTCTTCCCGGCCCTACACGCCTTGGAGCGCTGCCGAATCGCAAGCCCTCGCCCTTGGCGAACACGAAGCTGGGTCTTGGCCTGCTCCTTTCCCTCTCTGTGCTGGCCGCCTGCTCCGGGGGTGGCAGCCGCGAGTCCGTCAGCCCCAACGTGGTTCTGGTGCTGGTCGACGACCTCGGCTGGATGGACCTTGGCTGCCAGGGCTCCACCTTGTACGAATCGCCTCGCATCGACGCACTCGCCGCGGAGGGCACGAGGTTCACGCAAGCGTACTCGAACTGCCCCGTCTGCTCCCCCAGCCGCGCTGCTCTAATGAGCGGCCAGAATCCTGGCCGCGTCGGGTTCACCGGTCACATCACGGCAATCGGCAGGCATCGCTATCCAGAAAGCGGCGCAATCGTGCCTCCCGACGACTTCATGCACCTGCGCCGCGAGGTAGTGACCGTTGCCGAGGCGCTAAGGGAAGCCGGATACGTCTCTGCCAGCATTGGCAAGTGGCACTTGGGTGACGAGCCCTACTGGCCCACGACGCAGGGATTCGACACGAACGTGGCCGGACACACTCACGGCAGTCCGGCCAGCTACTTCTTTCCCTATCGAAAGCCCGAACAGACATGGAATCCGGACATGCCGAACCTTGATCTCTCCGAGAGCGGAGAAGGAGAGTACTTGACGGACCGGCTCACGGACGAGGCCGTGGCTTTCATCGACGCCAACCAGGACAGACCGTTCTTCCTATACCTCTCCCACTATGCGGTGCATACGCCTCTGGAGGCCCGCCAAGACCTGATCAGCAAGTACGAAGCGAAGATTGCAGCAGGAGCGGATGGCAAGAACGCAGTGTATGCAGCGATGGTCGAGACTGTTGATCGCAGCGTGGGGCGCGTGCTGGACGAGCTGGACGAGCTGGGGCTGGACGAGCGCACGGTCGTCGCGATTGCATCCGACAACGGCGGCCTAGCTTCCGTTACGGACAACGCTCCGCTCCGGGCGGGTAAGGGGCATCTCTACGAGGGAGGCATTAGGGTGCCGCTGATTATCCGCTGGCCCGGCCACGGCGTGCCCGGCAGCCTGGTCCACGAGCCGGTGACAAATGCGGACATCTACCCTTTCATCACGAACCTTGCAGGCCTGGACGCCGACCGGTACCCCGCACCAGACGCAAGGGATCTCGGCAGGTTGATTGAACTGGGAGCATGGCAGCCGCGTGACCTGATTTGGTATTACCCCCACTACAGTCCCCAAGCTAGCGCCCCAGGTGCTGCGATTCTGTCGGCCGGCTACAAGCTGATCGAATTCTACGATCCTCCATCAGTCGAGCTGTATCACCTAGACAGCGACATCAGCGAGGAGCGCAACCTAGCTGATCGGATCCCGCGGAAAACAGAAGAGCTTCGTTCCTTGCTGAACGCTTGGATCGACGAAAACGTGCCGATTCGGCATACTCCGAATCCGCTCGCCGCTGGTTCGTCGCTCTAGTCGAGGTAGTGTTCGGGCGCGGCTTGTCACAGCGGTCGGACGTGCGTGGGGTATGGAGTGCTGCCTGAGCAGTGGACCGGATGTGCCCGGCCTGGACGGGAGGACGGTGCGTGCCGCCATCAAGCACGACGGAACGCAGCGCTAGCCGCTGGGCCAAGCTGCCGTTCGCAAGCTCCGAGAAACACTGTGGAGATTGTTAAAGATGTTGCGCACCAGCGCTACGTAACTCTGTTAGACTGAATGGAATTGTTCGTAGCCCCGGCCCCTGCGGCGGCAATCTGTCGCCTGATCGGCGTCGGGATCTGACTCTTCAATCAGACTGCGGAGGCACCGACTGTGGATTTGGTAACCGAGCGATCAAACGACGTCCTAGTCGTAGAGGCTTGGAAGCGTGTCGATGGTTCGAACGCGAGAGAGTTCGAACAGTCGCTCATGGAGTCGATCGGCGACGAAGTTCGGGTCGTTGTACTCGATTTCGAACACCTGTCCTATATCAGCAGCGCGGGTCTGAGAGTCGTCCTACTGACAGCCAAGACACTCAGCAAACGACGTGGCAAGTTTGTGATCTGCACTCTCGCAGACCCGATTCGCGAGATATTCGAAATCAGCGGCTTCGACAAGATCATCCCTATCCACACGTCGAGGGCCGAGGCGATCTCTGCCGTCGGCTCGTGAAGACGGTTCTGAGACGAACTGCGCGCCGGGGTTCCATGGTCGAGGCCCCACGATTGTCCTGTTGACGCCCGCGGGTCATAGCGGACGAGGTAAGGGCGACGGTGCTCCTGCTCGCATAGTGGCTGCAACCCGCGAGGCGATGCCGTGGGCGGGGCGGTTCTGCTTAGGCACGTAGTGCCGCCCAAGGGGATGATGCAGCGGGTCCCGTCAAGGAATCCGAGAACTGCACGCGGACCGACCCACCGGTGGGTACCTTCTCAGCCCTCGCGGGATTCCCTTTTCTTGACTAGGGTCAGGCGGTTCTTTTCGCCGTCCCGCTCGTACCGCATCTCATCCATCATCGTCCGCACGAAATGCACGCCAAGACCTCCGATCCGGCGATCTTCCAACTCGGCATCCACTTGCGCGTCGGGCGTATCCAGGAGAGGGTTGAAGGCCGGCGCGCTGTCGGTGATTTCAATCGCAAGGGAACTCGGCGACGAGTCAATCAGGATCTCAAACTCGTGGCCTGACTCACCGTAGCCATGGTTGATCACGTTGCTAGCGAGTTCCTCGAGAGCAAGTTGGACCTGAAAAAGCAGATCCACGGCCCAGTCCTGCTCCGAGCCGAATCGCTCGACCGCCTCGGCTAGGTCGTGAAGGGCCGTCAGCTCGGATTCGAGGGTGAGATGCAGTTGTTGCGTCACTGGGGTTGTCCTGAGCGTTGGAGAGCAAGACACGTGATGTCGTCAAATTGAGGAGCGTTTCCGGCGAAGTCCGTTACAGCTTCGAACACTCTTGCGGTGGCTTGCTCAGCACTGGCGGGAGGATTCTCTACGAACACTCTAGATAAGCGGTCTAGCCCAAACTGTTCCCCGCGCAGGTTCTGCGCCTCGCTTACGCCGTCCGTGTAGAGCAAAGCCGTCTCGCCGGGCTCTAGCCTCTCTGTGTTGCAGGTGAAGTCGGCCTCGGCCAATACCCCCAGGGCTATGCCATCCGCACGCGGGAGGACGGTCACTGTTCCATCGGAATGAATCACGATCGGTGAGTCATGGCCTCCGCTGGCATAGGAGAATTCGCCCGAGGCCGGATCGAAGACTGCGTACAGCATCGTCACGAACATCATCGCCGGATTCTCCTCGACAAGCATGGAGTTGACATCGCGCAGAACGTCGGCAGGGTTCCTAGAGCTGATCGCTGAACCCTTCAACAAAGTCCGGCTGGACATCATGAACAGGGCGGCAGGGACGCCTTTGCCCGAGACATCCGCGATTGTCACGCCCAAGCGTTCGTTCTCGAGAGACACGACATCGTAGAAATCGCCACCGACGGCCTTGGCCGCTTGCATGTTCGCAAAGACGTTGTAGCCCGATTTCTCGGGAAAGTGGGTCGGGAGGATCGACGTCTGCATCCTGCGGGCAACGTTGAGCTCCTGCTCGAGAGCCACCAACTGGTCTCGGGACGCCAAGGCTTCGCGCCACACAGCGAGGTTTTCTAGAGTGCGGTCAATCGTGACTCGCAAATCGTCGAAGTCGATTGGCTTCGTGACGAAATCGAATGCCCCGCGATTCATGGCGGTACGGATGTTTGCCATGTCCCCGTACGCCGACACGATCACGGCGCGGATGTCGGAGTCGACACTCGGAATCTGCTTGAGCAAGGTAAGTCCGTCCATCCGTGGCATGTTGATGTCGGACAAGACCATGTCGAACGGGCTTTGCCCGAGCATTTCCAGTGCCTCAACGCCATTGTGGGCGAACTCCATTTCGTATCGCCCCGAACGAATCTCCCGCCGCATCCGCTGACGCACGAGTCGCTCGAGGTCGGGCTCGTCATCTACGACAAGAATTCTGTATGCCCTGTTCGCTTGTTCGGTCGAAACTCCCATCGGGTCCTCCGCGTTAGCCTATCACTCGGGCTCTACCCGCAATCGTGATGGTCGACCGCAGCGAGAATCACTACCGCCCAAAGCTCCCGGACCTGCCACCTGCATCCGTCTCACGGCACTTGCTCGCTCTCAAAGCGCCTGGTCCTCAACAGGGCACCTCTACCCTCAAGCCGCAGGCCGCTTCGAAGAACATTCTAGCGAACATCCTCGCTCCGGCAGCGCGTACGGTCATTCCCAGATGGTTCTGCAAGAAGCCGATGGGGCTGAGAAAAGCCCATCGTCCGCCAGCAATCCTTGATGTCTTAAGCCAGAAAGGAGGCAGGCAATGGCCGACACGAAGGTTACGACGTCGAACTCAACGGTCCAAGCATATTGGACGACCTGCCCCGAGCACAAAGCTAGAATAGCAGCAAGACCGGAATTTATCAACGCATTGTTAATGCCTGTCAAGGCAAAGGTCAAGTGGCCGCTTTTCGGGTGGCGAGGGGGCCCGACGTAGGGAGCGGAGCGACCGGAGCCGGGCCCCCTCGTTAGAACCGCTCACGCCGCCACCCACTGGATTCCGGACGGATCCGTGCCGCGTGCAATCTAGCGTCCCGCCTGTGACTGCCGCACCTCCGCCATCCTGGCCGCGGCGCACGCCATCGCGTTCCACGGATGGTCCTGCGCAGGCTTGATCGGCCGGCCCCCCCGCTGCTTGCGCAATGCCTCCTCCACCGTCCGGTTCACGCTCTTGTCGTCGTCCAAAGGCACTGCCGGCGGCTCCGCGGCCAGCAGTCGCGCTTCCAACTCCCGCCCCTCCCGCAGCACCCTCAGTTGCCCGTCGTAGCTCTCGCAAACCGTCACCTGCGCTCCCCGTAACCGGTACCCCCGCCCCTCGCCCTGGATCCCGTACTCGCCGTTGCGGAACTTGAACGTCAGGTTCTTCGTCAGCTTCCGCACGTGATGCGGGCACAGGATCCAGTCCAACTCGCTGGCCTTCAAGCCCGTCTCTCGGTGCGCGTCCCCCGCCTCGCGCGGCGCCTTCCCGAAGCGCTGGTTGTAGTCCGCCTGGTACTCCGGCAGCCACGCGTTGGCCGCCTCCATGCCGTCGATGCCCCGCAGCCGCAATTCGCGCGTGAGTCTCTCCTGCAGGGTGGAAAAGGCCCTTTCGATGCGCCCCTTCGCTTGCGGGCTGTGCGCGTGAATCGGCTGGATCTGCAGTGTTTCCAATGCTCTGGAGAACTGCGTCAGATCCCCTTCGTAGTCCGGACGGTTCACCCGGAAGATGCTGTGCCGGTCCGAGTACAGCGCCACCGGCCGCCCGTGCCGGTCCAGGTACTCCCGCAGCGTCCGCATGTACGCTTCCGTCGTCTCTGCCTCCCAGAACCGCGCCGCCAGCAGCCGGCTCGTGGCGTCGTCGACGAACCCGATCAGGCTGCACTTGGCCGCCCGCCCCTCGAACCAGTCGTGCGGCGAGCCGTCGATCTGCACCAGCTCGCCCACCCGCGCCCGCCGTTCGCGCGTCTGGTGCACGCGCGGCTCGTGCCGCGCCGTGGCCCGCCACAAGCCCTCCGCCATCATCCACTTGCGCAGCGTCTCCTTGCTCAGGCGGTAGCCGTCCTGCTCGACCAGCTTCTCCCGCGCCAGCGTCGGCGGAAAGTCCGCGTAGCGTGCCCGGACCCGCGCCATGATCACCGCCCGCGTGCCCTCCGCAATCGTGTTGCCGGGGCTCCGCCCTGGCCGCCTCGATGCCAGCCCGCCCGGCCCGTCACGCTCGTAGCGCGCGGCCAGCCGCCTGACCTGCCGGGCACTCAGTCCCAGCCGCTCGGCGGCCTCGCTCTGCTTCATGCGCCTCTCGACCACCGCTAGGACGATGCCCACTCGGTCTACTTCCTTGATGCTCAATGCGATGTCCTTGCTGGCCACAATTCCTCCGCCGCTTCCAATCGAAAGCGGACATTTAAGAATGGCCTAAACCCGACATTACACCTTTGCCGCAACACGAATTGTTAATGCCTGTCAAGGCAAACGCCCGCTTTTCGAGTGGCGAGCCGGGCTCCCTCGTTAGAACCGCTCACGCCGCGACCGACTGGATCCCGGACGGATCCGCACCGAGCGCAATCTAGCGTCCCGCCTGCGACTGCCGCACCTCCGCCACCCTGGCCGCGCCGCGCGCCATCGCGTTCCACGCATGGTCCTGCGCAGGTTTGCTCGCCCGGCCCGCCCGCTGCTTGCGCCACGCCTCCTCCACCGTCCGGTTCGCGCTCTTGTCGTCGTCCAAAGGCACCGGCGGCGGCCCCGCGGCCAGTAGTCGAGCTTCCAGCTCCCGCCCCTCGCCCTGGATCCCGTACTCGCCGTTGCGGAACTTGAACGTCAGGCTCCTCGTCAGCGTCCGCACGTGATGCGGTCCAGGTCTGCGGACTCCAGCTCCGTCTCCCGGTGCGCGTCCTCCCCCTCGCGCGACGTCTTCCCGTTGCTCCGCCAGCCACGCGTTGGCCGCCTCCATGTCGTCAATGTCCCGCAGCCGCAACTCACGCGTGAGGCGTCCCTGGAGTGTGGAACATGCGCACTCGATCCGTCCTTTCGCTTGGGGGCTGTGCGCGTGAATGAGATGGATCTGCAATGGTTTCAGTGCCTTGCAGAACTGCGACGGCTCCTCTTCCAGGTCCGCCCGGTTCACCCGGAATAGGCTGTGCCGGTCCGAGTACAGTGCCACCGGCCGTCCGTACAGGTCCGATTACGCCCGCAGCGTCCGCATGTACGCCTCCGTCGCCCCAGCCTCCCAGAACCGCGCCGCCAGCAAACTGCTCCTCGTATTGTCGACAAACCCGATCAGGCTGCATTTCGGCGCCCGCCCCTCGAACCACTCATGCGGCTAGCCTTCGATCTGCACCAACTCGCTCACGATCTAGCGCCGCTCGCGTGTCTGATGGACGCGCGGCTCGCGCCACGCTTTCACCTTCCACCGGCCCTCCTCCGTCATCCACGTGCGCAGCGTCTCCTTGCTCAAGCGGTAGCCGTCCTTTTCGACCAGCCTCTCCCGCGCCATGATCGCCTCCCGCGTCCCTTCCACAATCGCAGTGCCGGGGCTCTGCCCTCGCCGCCGGGACAACAGCCCGCCCGGTCCGTCACGCTAGGAGCGCGACCTGCCGCTTCACCTGCCGGTCGGGCAGCCCCAGCCGCTCGGCGGCCTCGCACTACTTCACGCGCTTCTCGGCGACTGCTGCGACGATCACCAATCGGTCGGCTTCCTTGGTGCTCAATGTGATGTCCCTGCTGGCCACAATCCCTCCACCGCTTCCAATCGGAAGCGGACATTTCAGAATTGCCCAAACCGGACATTACACCTTTGCCGCTACACCGGTTGTAAACACGTGTCAAGGCAAGGCTTTCATGTTGCTTGTCAAGGGCATTTCTGGGCAGAGATGTTCCGGAGAGGCGATTGAGGCGCAATTGCCCTTAAATGGTGCTGCTGGTTGCGAGCAAGAGCGAGCACACCAGCAGCCGCAAGCGATGTCGGGAAGGGTACTACGAGCGCACCCTAGTGACGCGGGCGGAGCGCATCGAGCTGCGGGTACCGCAGGACCACGAGGGGCGTTCCTAGACGAGTGTGTTCGAGCGCTGCCAGCGGTTGGAGAAGGCCGTGGTAGCGGCCGTAACGGAGATGTACCTTGCGGGCGGTTCGCAGCGAGCAACAGGGGAGCGGCGCCGGGGCTGTTGGCATCTGGTAATATCCTCTCGGAGGGCCCCTCGGCGGTCCAATTGCCTATTTCCGGCATGCTAGCGGAACTGGCGCGGTGTGCAGCCGCTGGGCTCGCAGCGTATGGACGGACCGCTTTGCGGCGTTTGTTGCTGGACAGCGCTTAGGGACAGCCTGCAGACAGTTATCGGCGATGCGAGGGTTCGACGCGCCAGAATCTTGGCCGTGCACCGGGAATCCTGGGCGCGTCGAATTGGGCCTGCTGAACTGGAAGGATGCGGTTCAGCGCCTCGGTCCGGGAAAGGATCGGGAATTCGCGGAAGCGTTTCCAAGCACTCCGGCCGGCCACGCCATGCTGTCGACCGTGTTTGGCGCCAGCCCTTTCCTGGGAAGATGCATCGTTCGCGATCCCGGATACTTGCGAACCCTCTGGGACAGCGGGCCTGATCGGTGTGTCGACGACGCACTCGCGCGACTCCGCGCGCTCCCGCTTGATGCAGGCAGAAGCCCGGCAGCCCGCGCGCTACGCGTAGCACGCAGGCAAGTGGCGCTCGCGGTAGCGCTCGCGGACATCTCCCAGAACTGGGATCTGGGAGCGGTGACTGGCGCGCTAACGCGCTTTGCGGAGACAGCGTGCACCGTCGCATTCCGCCAACTCCTCGCCGAGCTCGGCCGCGCGGGGGCGCTTGAACTATCCGATCGCGCCGATCCGGAACGGGATTCGGGGGTGATCGCGTTGGGACTCGGGAAACTAGGGGGGCGGGAACTCAACTTCTCGTCTGACATTGACTTGATCTTGCTCTACGACCCCGAGATCGTGCCGACTGACAGACGGTGGGAGATCTCCTCGAATCTGATGAAACTGGCGCGTTCATTCATTGCGCTTCTTGCCGAGCCGACCGAAGACGGATGTGTCTTTCCGGTCGACCTCCGGCTCCGTCCGGACCCGGTTTCGATGCCGCTGGTTGTCTCCACTGAATCTGCATTGCGATATTACGAGCAACGCGGCCAGACATGGGAGCGCGCCGCACTGATCAAAGCCCGTCCGGTTGCGGGAGACTTCGGGGCGGCAAATGCTTTCCTAGCCCGGCTCAGGCCATTCATTTGGAGGTCGGACCTGGATTTCGCGACAGTGCAGGATCTGCACGACATCAAGAAACGCATCGATGCGCAGCACCGAGGCGGGCACATCGGAATGCCAGGCCAAAACCTCAAGCTCGGGCGAGGCGGCATTCGTGAGATCGAGTTCTTCGCCCAGGCACACCAACTGGTGTGGGGCGGGGAGGATCGCTCGCTCAGAACACCTGCAACATGCGACGCGCTACGGGCGCTAGCGGAATCCGGCCGCATTCCAGTCCGGACCAGCGAGGCGCTGACCAAGGCGTACGCCTACCTTCGCGGCGCGGAACATCGCATCCAGATGGTCGCCGACAAGCAGACGCACTCGCTGCCTGCGGATCCGGCCGAACTCGAGACCCTCGCGCTGTTCCTCGGTCACTCCAGCGACGCTGCGTTCGCCAACGTGCTAGAAGGGCATCTCCGCCAAGTCGAGCAACACTACGAATCCTTCTTCGAGTTACCGCGCGAAATGACGGATGCCAGCGCGTCGACGGCTCTGTCCCACCGCAGCCGCAGCGAGAGCGTGAGCCGGCTTGAACGAATGGGATTCCACGATCCCGACAGCGCGTTTGAAATCATCGAGAAATGGCGTACCGGGCGGTGCCTGGCGGCCCGCGACAGCCGGGCGCTGGAATTGCTCCAGGCGCTCACACCCTCCCTTGTGATCGCCATGTGCGGGACACAGGATCCGGATCTGGCAATTGAAAGATTCGACCGCATGATCGACCGGATTCCCGACGGCTATCGGGCATTCACCCTCTTCCAGGCGAATCTGCACGTGATGGAGACTGTGGCCGAAATCATGGTGTCGGCACCGAAGATCGGTGCAATGCTGACGGCGCGGCCTTCGCTGCTAGGAGTTCTTCTAGACCCGACGATCGATTCGTCGCCTCCGAGCCGAACCGCAATGGAAGCGAGTGTCACGAAACGAGTGCTGGATGCAGCGACGTACGGCGACGCCGTCGACCAACTTCGCGAATGGGTCGAAGCTTCGCGGTTCCGCGTAGGTGTCCAAGTGCTCTTCCGCAGCCTCGACCCACTGGACGCGCCACCCCTCCTGAGCGACATAGCGGACTGCGCTGTGTGCGTTCTCATTGGGCGCGCCGAGGCGGAGTTAGCCGCAAAGTACGGGCACTTGGAAGGGGCCGGTACGGCGATTGTCGCTACCGGCAACTTCGGCAGTAGGGCGCTGAACCTCGACTCGGGTTTGGAAATCGCATTCCATCACATTGCTCCGGAAAGCACAGGATCGGGCAGTTCTGGCGGGATTTCCGCAGCCAAATATTTTCGTGATCTCGAGACACTCATCCTGTCCGGCCTTCGCGGTCGGCCCGGACAGCGCCAGATCTACGCTTGCATGACAACGGGGCACTTGATCGAGGGCCCGTCTCTTCAAGACGCGCTTCCGGCAACAGGATCGGGCAGCGCAGGCGTGGGTCGAGCCAGGCTGGTAGCTTGTACCGGAGCAACTACCAAGCGCGTCAAAGAGGCCATTGTGAGAGCCCTCTCCCTGCACCGGGACTCGGAGGGGATTCAGACCCGGATCGCAGCAATGCGGGACGAGACGAGGGCCGAGGCCGCACGCTCTCGAGCTTGGAGTGTTGGTCTGCGTCCCGGCGGGTTAGTCGATATCGAAGCGCTAACGGGTTTCCTGTGGTCTCGCGAGACGCCACACGGCGAAACGCTAGGAGTGCGCACATCCGGGGAGGCGCTGGCAGCGCTCGAGCGAAAGAGCGCCGTGACCCCGGAAGACGCAGCTTGCCTGATCGACGGCTGGGAGCTGTGCACACGGATCCTCACACTGCAGCACCTGTCCGACACGGACCGCGGAAGCCGACACATTCCCCGACGGCTGCGTCCTCTGTTCCAAGCTGCTGCCGGGACCGAATCGTTCGAAGGTGTCGAGCCGCGGATAGAAGCCGCCGCCGCCGCTGTGAGAGCAGTGTGCAACCGTCTTCTCCCAGTCCCGAGCTAGGAGCTGACCCGCCTCAATCCGGAGGAATGATCGCCGTCTTGAGACGGCCGCTTTGGGCCGCCATCTCTTGGAACACCTTGACGATGTCAGCTAGCGGAACTTCGCCGACCATGAAGTCGGAGGCGTGCAGTTCGCCACGCGTCACCAGTTCCAACGCTTCCCGGATGTGGTGCGGGGTGTGGTGGAAGGTCGCCCGCAGCGTGAGCGATGCGTAGTGCAGCCGACCGGTGTCGAAACAGACCACGGTCTGCTTCGGGCAGCCGCCGAAGAAGTTCACAGTCCCGCCCGATCGAACCATCGAGACCGCTTGGCGCCACGCGTGGGGCGAACCCACCGCTTCGATCACGATGTCCGACCCATGTCCGCCCTCCGTGTGGCGCCGAACCTCATCCGTCGGGTCGTTGCCCCGCCTAGATTCGAGCACCACTTCCGCGCCGAGATGCTCGGCGCGGTCCAGCTGTGCTCGGCGGCGCCCGATCGCAACCACGCGTGCGCCGGAGATCTTCGCAACTCGCACGAACATCAGTCCGATCGGTCCCAGCCCTATGACGGTAACGGTGTCCCCTGGGCGAACGCCGGCGTCATCCATCCCCTTGAGCACGCATGCGAGCGGCTCCGCCAGCGCCGCTTCGCGATAGTCGACGTGCTCCGGCACGCGATACGTGTTGCGCTCCACGATGCGTCCGGGAATCTTGATGAACTCGGCGTAGGCCCCGTTATTGAACAGCAGGTTCTCGCATAGATTGCGCTCGTCGCGCCGGCAGAAGAAGCACTGCTCGCAGGGCGCCGAGTTGGCCGCAACGACCCGTTCGCCAACTTGGAATCGCTGCACCGCCGAGCCCACCTCGACAATATCCCCGGCCAACTCGTGGCCCAACGGTGCGGGTAGCGCAATCATCTTCGCGTGATGCCCCCGCCGGTAGACCTTCAAGTCCGTGCCGCACGTCAGCGCAGCCCTCACCCGCACGAGGATATCCGCCGGACCGACGTTGGGCACTGCGGTCCGCTCCAAGCGCAGTTCCTCCTGGCCATGGAGCACAGCAGCCATCATCTTGCGTTGCAAGCCAACCTCACTGCTGCGGGCTCACAACCAGCTTGAGCGCGCCGTCCCGCGGCCGGCCGGCGAGGTCCATTGCCTGCTCGAACTGGTGCAGCGCAAACCGCCCCGACACTAGCTCGTCCACCGGGAAGGCGGGGTCCCACACGGTCTCGGCAGCCTCCGCTTGCAAGTCGGCGCAAGCGCTGTAGGAGCCGAACACAGCCCGGTCCCCGGCGCAGAGGCTCTTGCCATCGAGCGTGAACCGCTCTTCGGGCGAAGTCTGTGCAAACAGCATGACGCGCCCGCCCCGGCGCGCCATGGCCACGGATTCCTCAACAATCCCAAGTGCCGACGCCGCGACGATCACCAGATCGGCGCCACGCCCGTCGGTGGCGTGCCCAAGACCCCGGGTCGCTTCCTCGCCGGCCCCCCAAGCCTCGGTCGCGCCTAGTCGCCCTGCGAGCCGCAGCCGGTCCGGGATCCGGTCCGTAACGTAGACCCGGCTCAGTCCCTGCCGTCGTAATAGCGCAGTGAAAAGCAGACCGATCGGCCCCTGCCCCACGACCAGCACAGACTCTTCGGGCCTCGGTGCGCACTTCGCCAAGCCCTTCAGACAGGTGTTTGTCGGTTCGACGAATGTCGCCCGCTCGAAGCTGACGCCAGCGGGGATTTTCTCGACGCCACCCCGAACAATCCAGTCCATTACCCGCACATATTGCGCAAACCCGCCGCCCGCGGGCTCGAAACCCGCAGTCACTCCCACTTGCCGGTACCGCTCGCACTGAGCATAGTCCCGGAACCGGCAGTAGTAGCACTCGAAACACGGGATGTGATGAAAAACACAGACCCGCTCGCCCACACTGTACCGGTCGACGCCAGCCCCGACCGCTGCGACCGTCCCGGCCGTCTCGTGACCGTAGATCCTCGGAGCCGGGAGCAGGTCGTGCTCGATCTTTTTCAGATCGGTGTGGCAAATCCCGCAGGATTCCACGCGGACCAATAGCTCGCCCGGGCCGATCCTCGGCACGGCAACGGTCTCGGCAACGACCGTCCGATTGCCGCGGTAAACGGCGGCCCGCATGGAACGCGGGATTGGAGGGCTGGTCACGCTAGGCATCGAATTCGAATTGAGGCAGGCAGCGGGCGAGCGACTCGGCGGCTGTTCGCGAGTCTCGCCAGAGCCGCGCCAGGCCGCGCCATTTGCCGGCATGGAGCCCAGCTTGCGCCAGCACGCTCCGAAGCGAGATCGTACCGTCTGTGCGAAGCGCCCGGTTGAAGTCCACGGGCAGATCCTGCTCGGCTTTGTCGCTAATGGCGCGAATACAGTAGAACGGCACGCGGTGCTCGCCCGCAACTGCTGCAACTGCCGCAGACTCCATGTCCACCGCCCGGGCACCGCCTCGCGCGAGAACCAGCTTGGACTCAGCGAACTGTTGCACTTCGTTGACTGTAACAACAGAGCCGCGGTGCACATTTGCTGGGCATTTTGAAGGCAGGCTCGCAGGATAGACGTGGCTTCCCTCCAAGATATCCTCCGCGAGCACGACATCACCGACTTTGAGCGCCGGGTCAAGCGCGCCGGCGAAACCGGTGGAGACCACCGCGCGGATGCCACTATTGGCGAGCATCTTGCGTGTCCCGGCAGCGGCGGCGCTGCCGCCGATGCCATTGGCCACAAGAATCGCGTCGATCCCCCGGATTACGGTGGTCGCCAGCCAGCGCACATCACTCGAGGGATGCTCTACGAGACCGGTAAAGCCAGCGTACTCGCGTGATTCGGCCGCGATCAACAACAGCATGCGAATAGGGAATACGGAAGGACGGCGCCCGACTCAGCCGCCGCAAGCCCCTCATGCCAGCTTGCTCGGCCAACACGGCAAGAATACCAATACGGCCGGTGTTGGATCGACGTCCAGGCATGGTTTCGGATCCGCCACATACAGCCACCACGGCTCTCAGGGTCACCGTGCCGCCGCTGTCTGCCTGAACATGCCGGAGAATCAGTGTCGCGGCCAACATGAATTGGGGCCGGTCGGTCGTGATATAAGAACGGGGGGTCGCCCCGCGATCCGCAACCGGTCCCATTGACTCGATGGAAGAACCAAACACTCCAAGGGCAAGACCGAGTTCGCAGGTTGAGTGGCTAGTGGAAGCCGCCGCACTCGGAATCCTGCTCTTCTGGGTGTACTACCTGGCGACGCACTGGTCGACCCTGCCTGACGAGGTGCCGAGAACATTCGGTTTCAATGGAAAGCCAGGAGCGCTTGGATCAAAATCGGTTCTCTGGGTCATCACTGGCATTGGGGTCTTGGTCTACTTTTCGATGACTTTGCTGAGTCGGCTGCCGCGCCTCCACAATTTTCCGGTCGACGTCACGCCCGAGAACGCGCCTGACCTGTACGCTTTCTCTCGAAAATTACTTAACCTAGCGAAACTGGAAGTAATCGCTGCGCTTGGCTATATCGAGTGGAAGATGCTGCAGACAGCACGGGGGAACGCCGAACGCTTGGCACCGTGGTTCATAGGGTCGCTTGTCGCTGTCATGTTTCTGACGAGCCTCTATCCTGTCTACCGGCTCCGGCGATAGCGAGACCCCGCGCTCGCGTTGCGCTTCCAGCGGCACACCTGGTCCTGACGCGCCCAGCGCATCGTCGCAATCAGCTACACGGTCCTGTCCCCGCGAGGAAGCTCCTTGCCAATCCCGCCCTGAATCCTGCCGGGAACTTCCGTCTCTTCAGCTTTGCCGCGGTCCGTCCAGCCCCGGCGAAATCCACCTTGGCTCACTGCCTGAGAATCCGGCACCAGCTCGCCGAATTGGGGGCATTCTATCGCTACAGTTCGCGCGACAGCGGACTGTCCACGACGGCGTCGACAATTCGACGATGGTTCTGCGTCGGGCGCACACCGAGTGCTCAGGAACGGGCTAGAAACTCGCGCTCTGTTCGTGTTACAAGAATCAGCACATGAGCAGTTCTGAGCCGAGCCAGCAGAGGGAGGTCCGCTACGAGCCAGACGAGAGGCTCCCGCAACTGCTCGCCCTGGGTCTCGGCTGCCAGTACGTATTGCTCAGCATCAGCGGTATTGTGCTGATGCCGGCGATCATCATCCGAGCGGCAGGTTCCGGAGAGTCCTACCTAACCTGGGCAGTATTCGCGGCGCTTTGCATTTGCGGCGTCACGACAATCCTCCAGGCTGTTCGTATCGGAAGGGTTGGTGCAGGATACATCCTGCTGATGGGAACATCAGGCACTTTCACCGCTGTGTCGGTGACAGCGCTCGTGCAAGGGGGCCCCGGCCTGCTTGCGACCCTGGTCGTCGCATCGTCACTGTTTCAATTCGTGCTAGCGGAGCGGCTGTCACTGCTTCGGAGACTGATTACGCCGTTCGTCGCCGGAACCGTAATCATGCTGATCTCTGTCACGATCATGCCGATCGCGTTCGATATGCTGGCGAACGTTCCAGACGGGACCCCGGCATCCGGCGCTCCCGCCAGCGCCGTTGCAACGATGGTCTGCACTGTGGGTCTCGCGCTGCTCGCAAAGGGGGTGTGGCGGCTCTGGGCCCCTGTTCTAGGCGTCGCGGCAGGCTGCGCCGTAGCGGCGTTCTATGGCATTTTCGACACCACGCGAATCGCCGAGGCCCCGTGGATCGGATTTCCAACAAGCGGCTGGCCTGGGCTTGAGTTGACTCTCGGCCCCGCATTCTGGACACTTCTGCCGATCTTCGTGCTCGTCACCGTAGTCGGTGCAATCGAGACGGTAGGGGATTCGATCGGGATTCAACAGGTCTCTTGGCGGCGACCGAGAGCGACAGATTTTCGAACGGTGCAGGGTGCAGTCGCGGCGGATGGCATCGGCAACCTTCTGTCAGGGCTGGCAGGCACGGTGCCCAACACAACATATTCGTCCAGTATCGCGATCGCTGAACTGACCGGGGTCGCATCCCGGACGGTTGGGATCCACATCGGCATCCTGTTCGTCGTGGCGGCGTTTCTGCCCAAAGCAACAGGCGCGATCCTTGCAATTCCGGATCCGGTTGTGGCGGCTTACGTCGCAGTGATCATGGCAATGCTCTTCGTCCTGGGGATGCGAATCGCAGTGCAGGACGGAATCGACTATCGCAAGAGCGTTGTGGTCGGCGTCGCGTTCTGGATGGGTGTCGGATTCCAGAATCAGCAGATCTTTGCCGACCTTCTTGGCGACGCGGCGGCATCGATTCTCGAGAACGGCATGGCGGCTGGCGGCCTTGCCGCAATCTTGATGACGCTGGCCATGGAACTGGCAGCGCCACGACGTCGTAGGATCGAGACGAAGCTCGAACTCGAATCGCTGCCGAAAATCGACAAGTTCGTCCGCGAACTTGCGAGCAACAGGCGCTGGGGTCCCGCGGCAACAACCCGACTCCGGGCCGCGGCGGAAGAGGCGCTGCTAAGCCTGCTTCCGGAAGAGGGCGCTTCCGAGCCGGCTCCTGCACGGCATCTGCTTCTCCTCGCGCGAGGGGATCGCCGGTCCGTGGAGCTTGAGTTCTTTGCGTCGGCGGTGGACCAGAACCTTGAGGACCGATTGACCCTATTGGGGCACTGGACAGAGCGATCTAGCGCCGGTGAGTTCTCGCTCCGGCTACTCCGCCACTACGCAAGTTCGGTTCGTCACCAGCAATACTTCGACACCGACATCGTCACAGTACGAGTGGATGGAAACGCGGGGGCTCAACGGCGGACATGAATGGCGACATCGGGACTTGGTGTTAATCCCAGCCGACATTAATCTTGCAGTCGGGAAGGATCTGTCGCAGTTTCTCGACTCCGGCAGGCGTCACTTCCGTTTGCCACAAGTATAGATTCCTGAGCTTCTTCAAGCCATTCAGGTGGCCGAGACCAGAATCAGTCACCGCTGTCTGATAGAGGTTCAGATAAGTCAGGTTCTCAAGTCCACTCAGATGTGCCAGTCCGGCATCGGACACCGCAGTCTTCTCAAGATGTAGACGCGTGAGCGAAGCCAATTCCTTCAGGTGTGGCAGGCCTTGGTCGGTAACGTCCGTGCCTCCAAGATTCAGCCACAGTAGGTTCTTCAGGTCATGCAGGACGGCCAGTTCACCGTCGAGGGCCGGAGGGTTCCCGTTGCCGGGCTCGGAAGCCTCGAACTGGCGAAGGCCGTCTCGGTTGCGTCCCAAGTGAAACGAGACATCAAGGCCTTGCTCGTTCCGGGGAACTCGGGTGACCTTCCCGCCAAGCTGTTCAACTCTTTTCACTATCGCGGGATCAGGGCCAGGGTCCGAATCCGGATTGCCCACCTGCTGGGCAACCGCAGTCCCAATCATCGTCCAGAAGACGAAAATCACAATCGCAGCGTTTCGCATCGCAACCTCCTTTTCGTAAGCCGGAACTGGATCTGTGAATCGATTGAAATTGTTCGTTGTTGGGCTGGGCAACCCTGAACCGAGGTTCATCCCCCGAGCAAGGCATCGCCGGATGCCAAGAGTCCTCGATCTTGGGGCCAATGCCGCCTTTTCCACGTTCGTACTTCTCGCCGCGGTCATCGAGACTTCGCCCCGAGGGTGACTAGTGCAAAGGTATTGCCGTTTGATCGGTCAGGAGTACAGAGATGAGCTGACTCTCTCGAACTCCTCTTCTATCGTATTGGACGTTGCAACCTGGGACCGTTCCAAACCCATCTGCGAACGCTCCGGGTGTCTTGCTACCTGACGGTTACGATACGCCCTACATCGGATGCGGTCGAACGAAGGTGCTTGAGGCCAAGCCCTCGATGGCACGACAACTGTCCGGATTCCCCTGACGTTAGAATGACTCTGGGCTGGATCGGATCGTCGTGGCTGACTCGATCGAGCCTCCCCTAACGGAGCCGGATGCGAGGTGCGCTGCGAGGGTGTGCACCTATCCTCCGTTGAGGATGCCCGCTCAGGTAGGGTACTCGTCCAAGCCGGTCTGCTTGCGGCACCCGCTCGTCGTCATGCGCGGCGATCGCTGAGGCGGAGAACTCGACCTGGACTGGCCGAGCTTGGAGAATGGTCACGGGGGCCGGTCGACCCTTCTAGGGCGCTGGACATGACGATCCAGATCTCCTTAGGCCTTCGCTGCGTCTGCGCGGCTATTCTGCTAGTCCGTCCGCCACCGGGAGTGCTTCAGCACCACCTAGTCAACCGATAGAGAACGGACGAACGGCCGTAGATCCACCAGAGCTGCTTCTCGACTCGCCAGTCTCGGGCCGTCACGCAATCAGCTCCAAGGCGATCGCCAGTTCTATCGTGCTGCCTTTCTTGGCAACACGAACCTTGTTCTGGGTGCCCGGAAGCGGTATCTCGATCGGCTCACTCTCAAGATCAGTCAAGTTGAATTGCAGCTGACGCGGGACGGTAGCGGAAGGGCTTGAGGGTAAGACGAATGCATCCTTGTCGAACTTGTGGCCTTCGATATCAATGGTCATATCCCAGTGGCTGACAAGCTTTGCGAGTCGCTGCGTGTCAGGCACTGCCTTCCCGTTCAAGTACTGATGCGCGGTCTGCCTGCTCACACCGAGCACCCTCGCGATTTCCGTCGAGGGTGTCTTGCCCTCACTCTTCAAGCGGACTTCGATCTCTTGGAACGATGCTGCAACCGCTCTGCGAAACTTCTGGGGTGTTTTTCGTCTTGGCATTCGAGATAGGCCCGTTCTAGAAGTGGGGTTGCATGAAACTGCTAGGATCTAAGACATTGATAACACGACAGCTATCAGGATTCCGGTCAACGTGAGACACCTGCCCAGCATAGAGGTCCGATGGTCCGCAGTGCCCGAAACGGGCAGTCAGGTGCGACGAAGGCGGGCCTCTTCTTCGCCCACGAGCGAGCACCTCCCCGTTTCTCGGGCAATCACCTGCCCGAATAGTCGCACCGTCTGAGTAGGACTTGCCAGTTTCGAGCCATGATCGCGTTCGCGCACCCCGTGCTTCGTGATAGGACCGGCCGTACTTGCGATTCTTCACATCGACGAAGCTCAGGGCGGTCTCAGAAACAACCCAAGGCTGCTCGTGTCTTCTTGCCACCATGTTTGTCATATAAAACATGACAGACTGTCAGGTAGTATCAGACATTCAGCCTGATGAAAGCAATGCATCAGCAAGTGCTGGACAGGGTCGACGCGAATGACCTCGTGATCGGCCAGGTAAGCCGCAATGACGCCCTAAGTGTCGGAGCGAACTTCCGAGTAGCCCATCTCTTTCTGTTCAATCGCCGCTCCGAGATCCTCTTGCAGCAGCTGGCTCTGTCAAGGCCGCGACACCCGGGGTGCTGGGGGTCTTCTGTCGCAGCCTACGTAACCTCCGGGGAAGGCTATCGCCAAGCGATAGAAAGACGGACCAGCGAGGAACTCGGAGTGAGCCTAGAGAAGGTTTGCAAGACGTCGATGCCCGAAGAAGGTGGCACAAAGTTCATCACACTGTTCACTGCACAGAGCGATGGTCCGTTCAACGTCGATTCCAGTCACATCTCGAAACTTCAGTCGCTACCGCTTGCCGACGTGCTGCGCATCCGACACGCCGAACCGTGGACGTTCACGCCGACGTTGGTGCAATTGTTAGACCGTTGTTATGGCAGAATCGACTGAGTGCCGACTCGACCGGGAAAGACTATTTGATCTCTATCGCATCGCAATAGACGAATACCACTTCAATGTGAAGCTCTCCTGGGACCGTACGAGGTTTTACGTGGGTTTGAACGCGGTGCTGGTCACAGCGGGCTCAGCAGTGATGCGATTTCATTACGACCCTGAGCTGCTGCTCATCCTAATGTCGACAATCGGGCTACTGGTCTGTGTCCTAGGGATCCAGACGGTGCGCAACGGACATAACTAGTGTCTGCGGCGTAATTCCGTATTTCATTGATATCAAGGTGTTTCGATCGAGTTTCGGCGGGCGAAGATGGAGCGGATCGGGCGCGGTCCTCGCGATTCGTGCCGAATTGCGATCATCTTCGCAGGAGAAGCGCCTTGCGAACCGTTTTCAATCCCGCGATGATGCTCGGCCAGACCGCCATCGAAGACATCCAACTCGACGCCAGCTGCCGCGACGATATCCCGGCCGTGCTGAAGGGCATCCAGCACATCTGGTGCAACCATCGGTTGCGGGAGCGGGTCTGCGCCTTGCTGGAGGAGCACCTGCTCGCCACGGGCGCGTCCGCCACCAAGGGTGACGCTGCGCAGACGGAGGATCGCGCGCCGGTGCCGGGGATCAACCCGGATGTCGGTCGGCCCGGCATGGAACTGTGGCGGGTGCTGGTGCTCGGCTTGCTCAAGCAGGGCATCAACTGCGACTACGACCGTTTGCACGACCTGGCTAATCAGCACGGCGACGTGCGCCGCATGCTGGGCATCAGCGACGTGTTGGGTGCCGAGACGTTCAGCTACCGCACGCTGGCGCGCAACGTCGCGCTGCTGACGCCGGAACTGCTGGCGGCAGTGAACCGCCTGGCGGTGGAGGCGGGCCACGAGCTGGCCGGGTGCCGCCCGGACGAGCCGTTGCAAGCGCGCTGCGATAGCTTCACGGTGGAGACCGACGTGCATTACCCGACGGACGTGAATCTGTTGTGGGACGCGCTGCGCTGCCTGATCCGGGTGCTGGCTTTGGCCTGCGAGCAGTGCGGCCTGGGGGGCTGGCGCCAGAGCGCGCATCTGACATGGAAGGTACGGGGCCTGTTCAACCGGGTGCGATCGTCGAAGCGGCGCAAGAACCAGCCGCAGCGGGTGCAGGACTACGTGCGGCAGGCGCGCCGCATCGCGGAGCGCGCGCAGGAGTCGCTGGAGGAGCTGGCCGGGGCGGGCGCGGATGCGGGGATCCTCAGTGAAATCAAGTACTTCCTGGACCACGCGGAGCGGCAGATCGAGCAGGTGGAGCGGCGCTTGCTGCGAGGCGAGACGATCCCGCAGGAAGCGAAGGTGTTCTCGGTTTTCGAGCCGCACACGCGCTGGTGTGCGAAGGGCAAGGCCGGGCGGCCGGTGGAACTGGGGGTGCCAGTGGGAATCGTGGAAAGCGAGCACGGGTTCGTGCTGCACTACAAGATCATGTGGACGGAACAGGACGTGGAGGTGGCGCAGCCGTTGGTGCAGGCGACGCAAGCGCTGTATCCGGAGCTGGCGGGATGCAGTTTCGACAAGGGCTTCCACAGCCCGGGGAACCGGGCGGAGTTGGACAAGGTACTGGCATTGAACGCGCTGCCGCAGAAGGGGAAGCTGTCGCAGGCGGGGCGGGAGCGGGAGGCGGAGGCAGCCTTCGCGGAGGCGCGGCGGATGCATCCGGCGGTGGAATCTGCGATTCACAACCTGGAGTGCCGGGGATTGGACCGGGTGCGGTCGCGGGGGCCGGAGGGCTTTGCGCGAGCGGTAGGGCTGTCGGTGCTGGCGTTGAACCTGCACCGCATCGGACTGATCCTGCAGCGGCGGGAGCGGGAACGGCTGAAGCGGGCGAGGCAGCGGCGGCTGCGACTGGCGGCGTAGCGGCGGCGAAGCGGCCCGGGAAGTGGAATCGGCAGGCTGCCCAGAGGCAGGAGTGCGCGAGAGGTGCGCAAGGTTTCCGAATCCGGCTTCGAAACCGGCCTTGGGCCGGCCATGCGGGGCCAAACCGGCCTGGAAACGGCACCGGACAACCGCACAGTAACTAGATTTACCTATGCGCCGGAACAGAAAGTGAGGGTTTTGTCACAGACACTAACTACTATCGACGAACAATCTATAAGAAGACATTGATAGAAGACCAACTTGGACTGACCAGCCGACTTCCACCGTATGGGTTTTCAGGTGCAACGCTCTCGATTACCTCAACTCCGAAGCAAGCAGATGTAGAAGAAATCCTAGGCAATACAGAAGAATGGCTCGGCCGTAGGATCCGCTTTCGGTCCAATACGGGACTTGTGATCTTCCTCCACATGCTCATTGGGCTTGTATACCTCTTGGCTATCGCGCTAGGCATATACTTCGCTTGCTCTCGATGACGTGATCGCAAGACCGACAGCGACTCATCGCGGGTCATTTCCGGGGCACTCCGAAGGGGTCGCAATTGTCCAACCCCGAGCCCTTGTTCTCGGAACGGTCCCATTCTCCGTGCACCTGAGAGTGGGGTTCATCGCAAGAGTCAGCGACCTCATGCATTGAAGGTGGCGCGGCGCGAGCATAGTGAGCCCGGTTGCAGCGAGCAAACGAGGAATTCTTCGGCGCGGACTTGTCTATGCCTTCGCTGAATCGGCTCGGCATGGTGGCTCCTTCCCGTCGATGAACTGCTGTCATCGGCGATTAGCCCCTGGCCCTGGACGGACCGGGTCCAGAGGCTGCGCGGCGGCGGACGAGCCCCGCAGAACTGCGGGCACCGCGCTAGCTCCCGATGCCGAGGCAAACCGACGAGCGCCGCTCCAGCGGTAAGCAAGTGCCGACCGCATTAGGACCGAGTTCTGGGCGTTCGTGGGCGAGGCAGTGCCCTGCCGGCCCCCGAGACTGGGTCGACAGCACCATCTGCGCGAGTAGACTGCTGTCTCGTTCCGGACGCGCCCGCCGCGCTTGCGGAACACGCCCAGACAGGTCGGGGCGATCTGCGACTAGCCCGGCGGCGGCCCAGGCCTGCCAAGTCCAATCCTGGCCGGCTGATTCGCGCCTGCCAGCCCGAGAGGTTCAAGGTGGCGCGGCAAAGCGGCTACGCCACGCGCCAGTTCCGGGCCTCAGCTCACCGACGCCTCGATAAGGTCGCACGTGAGATCGATAGGATCGGTGCCGTCGAATCGGCGCGCGATCTCCGAGCATCGGCCTGCCACTTCGTCCGCCCCGAGTAGCACCCCGAGATGGCGTGCAACACGCGCTCCGCTGAAGCGCGTTGGAGGCACTATCCGCGCCACGCCTAGCCGTTCGAGCCGCACTGCGTTGTCCGGCTGGTCGAAAGTTATCGGCATGACAAGCTGCGGCCGTCCGGCTGCAAGCGCCTGCGCAGCCGTGCCAATTCCGCCGTGATGCACCAGCGCGGCGGCGCGGGGCAGCACTGCGCTGAACGGCGTGTAGCTGGCGTGCCGCACCCCCCCAGGCAACCGCGAGGGGAGCTGCTCAGGGTACCGTGTCAGCAGAATCCCGCGCCGTCCCAACCGTTGACAGGCCTCAGCCGCCGCCGCGAAAAAACGGCCGGCCTGCCGATTGCTCGAGCCGGGGGCGAAGACGATCGGCGGGTCCCCGGCAGCCTCTGCCTCGGCAAGAAACACCTCGAGGTCAGGAGGCACCTGCGAAACACCTGTTTCGTCGTAGAGCGGAAACCCGGTTAGGGAAAGCTGGGGCGGCCAATCCGCTTGCGCTGCAGCAAACCAGTCTGGGAACAGCCCGATAGCGCGTTGAGGGGAGTGCCACCAGCTGCTGACGATGTGGCGCGCCGGAGCAAGACCGAGCTCGGCGCGGAAGCGGTTCAAGTCGGGCGCCAATGCCCGGTCTGCGAGCCGGTCACCCAGCGCGAGCAGGAACCGCCGAGCCACCCTTGGCCAAGTGCCGATGGAGCCGATCCACCTGGCGGGTACCGGCGGCTCTTCCAAACTCCAGATCGTAGATGGCGCCAAGTGTAACGTCACCAGCGGGACGCCCAGCATCTCATGCGCGATTCGGGCCCCGAACGCGAGCGGGTGGGCCACGACGGCGATGTCTCCTTTAGCTGCTTCTTGCTCCACGAGGCGGTACAGCACAGGGGTGCTGTGCTGGATGATCGTTGCGAGGACCCCGAATGCGCGGAACTGACGCCAGAGCGCAGGATGGGCGATGGCTTCGTCGAACTGCTCTGCTGTGCCGACCGGAAGGACCGGCAGGCCGAGTTGCTCGAGCAGCGGCGCGAAGTAGGGGCTGGTGGCGACAGAGACGAGGTGCCCTCGGTCGCGCAGCCTAAGAGCTACCGCAACGAACGGATGCACGTCACCCGCGCTTCCGACCGTCACCAAGACTATTCTCACAGCGACACCTGAAACATCTCTGTCCGGTCGGGCGCCGTCTGGATGGGCCGACTAGCGATCCTCGCGCCCCTCCGCCCCGGATCGAAAAGAGAAGTGTCTCGGCGGGATCGCTGCTGCCGCGGGCCACGGCCTGCTTCGCGGCACGAGCCCAGCGAAATCAAGACGATCAAGGCTTGCCTACCCAACCGCGCAGAACAGACCCGGCTCGCCGTCTGCCAATCGCTGATTGCAATGGCGAGAGTGGGTTTGCTTGCTCCGATCCGATGGTCGGACTGATGATACTGCACATCCTGTGCCTTATCCGTCCGCCTGGCCGCCTCAACTAGGACAGTCCGTTCCCAGGTTGGTTTTGCCCCGTACTGTGCGCATCAGTCCACGCCACTCGTGCTTCTGCCTCCTCTCCCGCGCAGCCACTCCACGGCCCCGAGAAGGAGTAGCGCGAACACGACCAGGAACGTGGCGACTGCAAGAATTTCCGGGCTGATCTGCTCTCGAATGCCAGTCCACATCTGCCTCGGGACGGTCCGTTGTTCCAAGCCGCCGAGAAACAGCACGGTGACCACCTCGTCGAACGACGCGGCGAATGCGAACAGCGCTCCCGAAATGACACCGGGGGCGATTAGCGGCAGCTGAATCCGGCGGAAGACGAGGAACGGCCCAGCACCGAGGCTCGCACCAGCACGCACGAGGTTGTTGTCGAAACCGACGAGAGTGGCTGTCACGCTGATGACGACAAAGGGCGTGCCGAGGACCGCGTGGGCCAGAATCAGGCTCAAGTGCGTCTGCCCGAGCCCGAGCTTCGAATAGAAGAAGAACATCCCCGCCGCCGAGATGATGAGGGGCGTCACCATCGGCGAGATGAGCAGGCTCGTCACGAATCCACGGCCCGGCATCGCGGGATTCGCGAGGCCAAGTGCCGCGAGCACGCCGAGCGCCGTGGCGATGGCGGTGGCCGAGACGCCGATGAGAAGGCTGTTTCCCAGCGCGCGCTGCCAGACCCCGTCCTCGACGACGTTGCGATACCAGCGCAGCGAATAGGCATCGGAGTCGAGTCGCAGCATCCCCTCGGTGAACGTGAAGTACGGCTCGGCATTGAAACTGAGCGGTATCACGACCAGCATGGGAGCGATCAAGAACACCAGCACTGCCACGCAAAACGCGAGGTGAAGGCCGCGGCCCAGAAGCTCGCCGAATCCGAAACTCGCCGTTGCCTGCGTCATCAGGAGAGTCTCATCCGTTCAATGCCGATGAGGCGGTTGTACACGAGATAAAGCAGCATCACGCCGAGTAGCAGCATCACGCCGAGCGCGGCGGCAAGGCCCCAGTTCAGGGACTCCTGCATGTGGTAGGCGATCATGTTCGAGATCAGTTGGCCGGTACGGCCGCCAACCAAGGCCGGCGTGATGTAGTAGCCAATCGACAGAATGAAGACGAGAAGCGAACCCGCACCGACGCCGGGCAGCGTCTGGGGCCAGTAGACGCGGACGAAGCCCTGCCGAAAGGTGGCGCCGAGACTCGACGCAGCCCTGAGATGCACGGGCGATATCGAGCGCATCACCGCGTAGAGGGGAAGGATCATGAATGGCAGCAGAATCTGGGTCATCGCCACGAGCGTGCCAACCATGTTGTAGATGAGGGCGATTCGACCGTCCTCGCCGATCACGCCGATGGCGACGAGCAGGTCATTAACCACCCCTTGGTTTTGAAGAATCACGATCCAGGATGTGGTCCGCACCAACAGGGAGGTCCAGAACGGCACCAGCACCAGTAGCAGCAGCAGATTCGACTTTGCCGGCGAGGCGTTCGCTATCAGATAGGCGACCGGATAGCCGAGAATCAGGCAGATGACCGTGATGACGAGGCCGACGACAAGCGTTCTGAGCAGCAGTGGGAGGTAGATTCGCCGGCCCGGCGGCTGGGCAACGATGTTGCCGGACAGGTCCCTGTCCAAGTCGAGCGCATTGAGGTAATGGCGTAGCGTGTAGCGCTCGCCGGCGCGTTGCACGGCGACCCACGTCTTCACTTCTCCCCAGATCGGATCGGCAGCGATCAACGCCTCGCGCCACGAGTCCGGCTGTGCGCTGCCCAGCGTGCGCGCCGTATCCATGATCGTGCTCCGCATGCCGCTCTCCAAGCGGTTGACGCGGGTCGCCACCACGCCCAGCTTGCGTTCCTGGTTCAACGCGCGGATCTCCATTGCCAGAATCCCGAAGGTTTCCTCGGCCGGAACCGCGGCGCCGTCCCACTCTTCGAGCAATGCGAGAGTTTGCGGCAGCGCGTCGGCTACCTGAGGTTCGTGGAAGCTCCGGACGAGCATCCAGCCGAGCGGCGCGACGAAGGTCACTCCCACGAAGGCAACCAATGGCAGGGTGAGCGCCGCCGCCCGAAGCCGGACGCTCCTCAGCGGGCGAGCCATGCGCTGAAACGCTCGTTCATCTCTTCGCCATGGTCCGTCCACCAGTCCGGGTTGTTGCGCAGTGCGCGAGCCAGGTTCTCGGGAGCGCTCGGCATGTGGGGACGCATTTCGATGCCGGTTTCTTCATGAGTCGAAATCAGGTCGATGCCTGACCGGCGCGTCGGGCTGTAAGCAATGTAGCGCCCAACTGCTGCCATGGATTCGACCCGGGAAGCGAACAGCAGGAACTGCTTGGCCGCCTCGATCCGCGGCGTCCCGGCGACGATGGCCAGCTGGCCGTAGTCCAGGACCTGACCATCCCACACGATCGTAAAGGGCTGGTCTTCCAGTACTTGCGCGTTGAATATGCGCCCATTGAAGGCTGTGCTCATCACGACCTCCTGATCCGCAAGCATCTGCGGCGGCTGGGCTCCCGTCTCCCACCAGACAACCTGGGTCTTGATCGTGTCGAGCTTGCGGAACGCGCGGTCCACGCCTTCGGGCGTGCTCAGGACGGAATACACCTGGTCGGTAGACACGCCATCTGCCATCAGGGCAATTTCGAGGGAAACAATGGGTGATCGACGCAGTCCGCGCCGACCCGGGAACTTGTCAAGATCGAAGAGGTGCTCGATGGTCGACGGCCGCTCGCCGGGGAAGCTCTCGCGGTTGTAGGCGTAGACAGCCGAGTAATAGAGCCCGCCGCCGCCGCATTCCGAATAGGTGCCCTCGATGTAGTCGTCGCGCGCGGGAGTGCCGTCCGGTGCCAGTGGAAACTCGTCAATGTCGATCAGTTCGAACAGGCCTTCGTCGCAGCCCTTGACAACGTCCGCGAACTCAAGGTCAACAACATCCCAGTGGACGTTGCCAGTCTCCACCTGGGCGCGGATCTGGGCGAGGCCACCGTTGAAGCTCTCGACACGCACTTCGGTGCCCGTCTCGGCGGTGAAGGGGTCAAAGAATGCCTTCTTGCACGCTTCCGCGTACGACCCGCCCCAGGAAACCACGGTTAGCCCATCGGTACCGCATCCCGTGTGTAAGCCCGCAAGCGCCGCCAAGAGCACCGTAATCGCGACTCCTCTCCCGAGCCGCGCTGGCGCCTTCCACTCACCTCGATGTCCTCTCATCACACGACTCCTTCCAATGGTTGTTGAATGTGTTTCCGTTACCGGTGCCGGGTGGTCATGCGTCAGGCTCTGCTAGATGGTCGTCCGCGGAACCATTGTCGGGTAGCGCACGGCAGTCGGTCACCGCCCATCCGACCGAAACCCGATCGCCCTCCAGGACGGCCCCGTGCCCAACAATATTGGGTATCTTGACGATGAAATTCGGATTGCCGCATAGATCGAGTCGCAGCCGCAGGTGGTCGCCGATAAACAGGATGTCGTCGATCCGGGCTTCGAACTCGTTACTGAAAACGCCGGGCTTGGCCAAGCCGACCCGCTCCGGGCGGATGGCAAGGGCGGCGCTGTCGCCGGGACGGCAGTCGCGCACTGGAAACGCCTTGACTGTTCCATCCGGTGTCTCGACCTCGCAGACACCGCGACCGACGGAACTGATCCGCCCGCGCAATATATTGTTGTCCCCGATGAAGGCGGCCACGAACTCCCGTTCGGGTTCTTCGTAAAGAATCTCCGGCGCTGCAACCTGTTGGATCCGGCCGCGATGAAACACCGCGACTCGCGACGACATCGCCATCGCTTCCTGCTGATCGTGGGTGACGTACACAACCGTAACCCCGAGGTCTTGCTGAATCCGGCGGATCTCGAATTGCATCTCCTCGCGCAAGCGGCGGTCGAGCGCGCCGAGGGGTTCATCCATCAGCACCAGGCTGGGCTGGAACACAAGCGCCCGAGCGATGGCAACGCGTTGCTGCTGTCCGCCAGATAGCTCGCCCGGCCGGCGGTCTTCGTAGCCCTCTAGGCGTACGATCTCAAGCGCGCGACGGATGCGTTCAGCCCGTTGTTCCGCAGAGACGCCGCGTACCTCCAGAGGAAACGCGAGATTCCGCCCCACGGTCATGTGCGGAAACAGGGCGTAGTTCTGAAAGACAACGCCTATTCCCCGCTTCCGGGGAGGTATGTCTCTGACGGAGCGGCCGGCAATGGATATGTCGCCGGAAGTGGGTGTCTCGAAGCCGGCAAGCATCATCAGACACGTGGTCTTGCCGGACCCGGACGGGCCGAGCAACGTGAAGAACTCGCCTCTCCTCACGCGGAGGTCGAGGTCCTGGACGACCATCGTTCGTCCGTCGTAGGTCTTGCTGACGCCCCTGAACTCGAGGTGCGTCTGGGTTCCCGTATCCGCCATCGCGGTCAGCTGACATTCGCGCGCTGCGTTCGATTCCAGCAGGCGGAGCCAGGCCAGCGGAAACCGCAAGAATACCACAAGTCCATATATCTCAGGTTCAAACGCTTGCAAGAGTCTCTTGCAAGAACGCTCCCGCCTGGATCCCAGGGCCCTCTGAGTCGCTGTCGAGACACCTGTATGAGGCCCATAAGAATTTCTTGCTTCACACCGGGGATTGGGGCGTGCTAGTTTCGGAACAGATAGGCGGGCAGCCGAGCAGCGCCCGCCTCTTCGCAGCCCGAGGACCCAGCCTGTCCCAGTGGCTCGATCCCCGTAGATTCGAAGGCCCCGAATCGGTCGGCTCACAGCAGAGCCGGATGGGGAACCGCCCGTTCCCGAACAGCGACGTGAAACCCGCCCGCGCAGCGCTCCGGCATCGGAGGGCCGTGGCGGTCGGAGTGCATTCGGACACACCGGACGCAAGTGGAAAGGAATTGAACACGGTCAATGGACACGAACCTCGCAGCAGAGCAGCACATCGCGAACCCGTTCACGATCCTGGGGGCGGCCGTGCCTCCGAGCGCTCCTCGGGGCTCTGCGGGACGGTCTCCGCTGATTCCGAATATCCCGCTAGAGGACGGCCAGCAGTACCGGTTTCACTTCGATATGTCCAAGTGCATCGGCTGCAAGTGCTGCGAGGTGGCCTGCGCCGAGCAGAACAACAACCCGGCGGACGTGTCGTGGCGTCGCGTCGGCGAGATCGAAGGGGGCGTCTACCCCCAAACCCAGCGACTGCATCTCTCGATGGGGTGCAACCACTGCCTGGACCCCTCGTGCATGACGGGCTGTCCAACAAAGGCATATACAAAGGATTCTAGGACCGGCATCGTGCATCACAACCCAGATGCGTGTATCGGCTGCGAGTACTGCATCTGGAACTGCCCTTACAGCGTGCCGACATTCAATGAGGAGCGCGGCATCGTCGGCAAGTGCGATATGTGCCACGGCCGCCTAACGGAAGGAGACGCACCGGCCTGCGTCAACGCATGCCCCTCGGAAGCTATCTCGATCGAAATCGTGGATATCGACGAATGGAGGCGAAAATACCGTGACGAGGCCAATGCTCCCGGCCTGCCTAGCGCAGACGATACGATCTCAACAACACGGGTCACCCTGCCGGCCGCGCTCCCGCTGAACTCCGAGAAGGCCGACTTCCACCGGATCCGTCCCGCCAAGCCACACTACTCGCTGGTGCTGATGACGGTTCTCACCCAGCTTTGCGTCGTAGGCTTCGCGACAACCTGGATTCTGGCGCTCCTTGGCGGCTCCGGCGTCCTGGAGGCTGCCGCCTTGGTCATGCTAGCCCTGGGCCTGGCATCGTTCGCCGCATCGCCCCTGCATCTGGGACGCCCGGCATTCGCGCCGCTGGCGATCCGCAACCTCAAAACGTCCTGGCTCAGCCGCGAGATCCTCGCACTCAGCTCGTTCGGAGCGGCGGCGTCTACGTACGCGGTCATGCTACTGCTCGGAACGCCGGGCGTGGAAGTGATGGGGGGCGCAGCTTCAGCGATCGGAACCTTCTCCATGTACGCAACATCGCGGATATACCTGGTCCCAGGCCGACCAGCCTGGAATAGCCCGCTCACAATTGCAGATTTCTTCCTCACGGGATTGACGCTGGGTCCTCTGCTCCTGGCAGCGCTCGGAGCACAATACGAGCGGAGCCTGCTCGTTGCCGCCGCCACGGCGGCGGTCGCCCAGGTCCTTGTGGAGACGTGGCGCTTCCTGGCCCTGGTGCGATCGGAGGAATACGAGAAGCAGGCGACCGCCCAGCTGCTTTCCGGGCCGCTCGCGCGACTGTTCTTGCTCCGGATGGGCCTTCTGGCGGTCGGTGCCGTAGCCCTGCCCGCTCTGGGACTCACTTGCACTGGGTTCGCGCTGGCTGCGACAGGTGCCCTGCTCGGCCGCTACCTGTTCTTTGTCAGCGTGGTGCCCAAGAACATGGCGATGCCCTTCTTCCAACGGAGCGTAGCGGCATGAACATCAAGCGTCTGCTCGGCTTTGACATCCAGAACGAAGCCTACGCCTATGGTCACGATCCTGAGTTCGGCTACACCTCTGCGGCAAAGATCCCCGACCGCTGGGTACCGACAACCTGCGGCTACTGCTCGGTGGGTTGCGGGATGTATGTCGGCGTGCGCGAGGGCAAGGCGGTCGCGGTTCGCGGTAACGACGACCACCCGGTCAACATGGGCAAGCTCTGTCCCAATGGCCTGTCCGAGCATGACACCCTGGCGGCTGGCAGCCGAGCACGGTACCCGCTGCTGAAAAACGCGAAAGGGGGGTTCGACCGGGTCGGATGGGACCACGCGATCGAGACGCTCGTCGGGGAGTTCCAGAAAGTTCAATCCCAGCACGGGCCGCGCGCGCTTGGCGTCGTGAGCACCGGGCAGCTTGTCACCGAGGAGTTCTACACTCTCGGCAAGCTTGTGCAACTCGGGCTTGGCACCAACAACTATGACGGAAACACGACGCTGTGCATGGCAAGCGCGGTATCCGGCTACAAGCGCTCGTTCGGCAGCGACGGGCCGCCTGGTGCATACGACGACTTCGAGCAGGCTGACGTAGTCTTCCTGATCGGCGCCAACATCGCCGACAACCACCCGATCCTGTGCTATCGCCTTGAGCAGAATCCCGAGAAGGCAATCGTCGTCGCCGACCCGCGTGTCAGCAAGACCGCGCGCATGGCCAACCTGTACTTGCCCTTGAAGCCGCGCTCGGACATCGCGCTACTCAACGGCATGGCGCACATTCTGATCCGGACGGGATTGATCGACCGCGACTACATCGAGGCCCACACGTCCGGATTCGAGGGGCTGGAGCAGCACCTCGCCAAGTACACGCCGGAACGCGTGGCGTCCGTGACCGGGCTTAGCGAAGAGCAGATCTACCGCGCCGCCCTGCTGTACGGGCGCGCCAAAGCCCCCTTGCTCGCATGGACGATGGGGGTGAACCATTCGACCAAGGGCACCGAGACAGTCAATGTCATCAATAACCTGGCGCTCCTGACCGGAAATCTGGGCAAGCCAGGCGCGTCACCCTTTTCGATCACTGGCCAGTGTAACGCCATGGGCACGCGGGAGACCGGCTTCACCTCGTCGATGCCGGGCTATCGCAAATTCGAAAGCGACAGCGACAGGCGAGAGCTGGCACGTTTGTGGAGCGTCGATCCCGAAGACCTGCCTCGCAGTCGTGGGCACGCCTATCCCGACATCGTTGAGGCGTGCGTGAAGGGCGACATCAAGGCGCTATGGATCATCGCGACGAACCCGATGGTTTCGTTTCCAAACGTCACGGTGCTCCAGCAAGGCTTGGAGAACCTGGATTTCCTTGTCGTGCAGGACGGCTTCCATCCAACTCCGACCACGGAGATCGCCGACTTGGTGCTGCCGGCAGCAATCTGGGGGAAAAGGATGGCACCTACACCAATTCGGAGCGACGCGTCAGCAAGGTGAACAAGGCCGTGGAGCCGCCCGGAGAGGCGCGGTCCGACTTCAACATCTTCCTGGCAATTGCCGAGGAACTGGGCATTCGCGAACGGCTCTATCCCGGCTGGACGAACCCGGAGGACGCCTTCGAAGAGTGGCGCAGGGTTTCGCAAGGACGGCTCTGCGACTATTCGGGCCTCAGCTATGACTTGCTTGACCGGCACCACGCCATCCAGTGGCCGTTCACGGAAGCCGACGCTTCCTGCGCGAACGGGCACAGGCCGAATACGAGCAGACTCTACGAGGACGGCAAGTTCGAGACGGAAGACGGCAAGGCGAAGCTCTTCGCGGTCGAGTGGGAACCATACCCGGAACAACCCAGCAAAGCCTATCCGTTCGTCTTCAACACCGGGCGCACAGTCGAGCACTGGCACACACGCACGAAGACCAAGGAAGTCAAGATCCTCGAACGCATGTCACCCAGCGCGTGGCTGGAGATGAATCCGCGCGACGCCAGGCGACTTGGCTTGCGACCGCACGATCTCGTCACGGTCGTTTCGCCCCTTAGCCGGATTGACTATCTCGAGCTTCGGATCACCGAGATCGTGGCGCCCGGCCAGGTGTTCATGCCGTTCCACTACGAAGAGAAGAATTCGAACCGACTGACGCAGAGCGCGTTCGACCCGTTCTCGCGGGAACCGAACTACAAGCAAGCGGCAGTGCGGGTCGAGAAGAGCGGACCAAGAAGCACCGCTCACTAGACGCACCGCCCCGGCCCAGTTCGATTGGGGCGCATGCCGGACCCGGCAGTCCGGCCTTCCAGGAATCAAGGGGAATACTGCCGACCGCAGCACCTGCCTCCATCGGTGCCGGCAAGTCCGTCCGGCGAGAAGGAGAAAACGCATGGATTTCGAAGGAAAAGCGACAAAGATCCAGCTGTTCAGCTTCAGCACGATTCCGATGCGAACGTTCCACATGACATGGTTCGCGTTCTTCCTGTGCTTTTTCGGCTGGTTCGGCATTGCGCCTCTAATGGCGGTAGTGCGCGATGACCTGGGCCTGACAAAGGAGCAGGTTGGCAACACGATGATCGCGTCGGTCGCGATCACCGTTGTTGCCCGCCTCCTCATTGGCTGGCTGTGCGACAAGATCGGACCGCGCAAGGCGTACACCTGGCTGCTAGCGCTGGGGTCAATCCCGGTGATGACGATCGGGCTGGCCGACAGCTACGAGACATTCCTGCTATTTCGCCTGGCGATCGGGGCAATTGGCGCTTCGTTCGTGATCACCCAGTACCACACGTCGGTGATGTTCGCGCCCAATACCGTGGGCACGGCGAATGCTACGACCGCCGGATGGGGCAACCTGGGAGGCGGAATCACGCAAATGGCAATGCCGCTGATCTTCGCGGCCGCAATGACATTCGTGGCGGACCAAGCCGTTGGCTGGCGCCTTGCCGTGGTGCTGCCTGGGCTCGCGCTGCTGGCGACCTCGATTCTGTACTGGAAGTTCACGCAGGACTCTCCGGACGGCAGCTACGCGAGCCTGCGCGCCAAGGGAGCCTTGGAGAGCTCCAAGACCGTTGAGGGTGCATTCGTCAAGGCTTGCGCGGACAAGCGGGTCTGGGCTCTATTCGTGATCTACGGGGCCTGTTTCGGCGTTGAGCTGACGATCAATAACATCGCAGCGCTGTACTTCCACGACTACTTCGACCTCGGGCTCGCCGCAGCGGGCCTGGTGGCGGGCCTGTTTGGCCTGATGAACATCTTCGCCCGAACGCTCGGCGGAGTAGCGGGTGACAAGTGGGGCCTGAAGTGGGGCCTGCGAGGCCGCGTATGGTTTCTCGGCACGATTCTCTTTCTAGAGGGTCTCGCGCTGATGCTTTTCTCGCAGCAGACAGTGCTGCCGATCGCGATTGGCACGCTGATCCTGTTCAGCCTTTGCGTGCAGATGTCGGAGGGCGCCACCTACTCGGTCGTGCCTTTCATCAACAAGAAAGCCCTTGGCGCCGTGGCTGGCATCGTCGGAGCTGGCGGCAACGCCGGAGCCGTTGCCGCCGGATTCCTCTTCAAGGCGGAGGGCCTGAGCTGGCCCCAGGCGCTAATGATTCTGGGAGCAGCGGTGACGGCGGTCTCCGTGCTGGCATTCGCCGTTCGGTTCTCCAAGGCCGACGAGACGGCCGTGGCACGCGAAACCGAGTCCCGCCTGGCCCGAGCCCGTCCCTCGGCGGTCCCGGAACCCGCTTGATAGCGCGGTTCCGCATCAGTTCCAATCGACAGCGCGATCCTATTGCCCGCACCGCCGCTACCAAACCCAAAAACCGAAATCACGGTCGCAGGAATCGACGCGGTCGGGAAGCCATGCTATCCATCGCCGGCTTCCCGACCGGCAGCTCCGGTGACTTCAATGGCAGCGGCGCGGCGCAATCAGTCATCACGTCTTCATCGCAGTGCCGGGATTCTCCCGCACGCGGGCTTGGAGTCTTCGCATGCCTCGAAGCCACCGGTCATAGTCAGCGGCCTTTCTTCGCATGAATTCGGCAACTTCGGGATGCGGAAGGATCAGAAAGCGCTCGTCGGCCAAGCCCTCAATCACGGCGTCGGCCACTTTCGACGGCTCGATCGCTCCCGGCGTGAGGAAGTTGTCCCGCTCCCCGCGCTCACCTAGCAGCAGCCTTGTTCGCACGCCTTGCGGGCACAAGACGGAGACCTTCAGGCCTTGATCGCCGTAACTCACCGAGAGCCACTCTGCAAGTGCCACAGCGGCGTGCTTGGTCACCGCGTAGGCGAGCGAGCCGATCTGGGTAAGCACGCCGGCGGCTGAGGCAGTGTTCAACAAATAGCCTTCACCGCGTGCCGTCATCTTGGGGACGAGATTCCGGGCAGCATAGAGATGGGACCGGTAATTGACATCGAACACACGCTCGAAGTCCGTGTTGGCTACCTCCGGGCCGCCAGGATACGAGATGCCGGCATTCGAGCAGAACAGGTCAATCGGGCCATAGCGGGCTTCGATCGACTCGATGAGGTCGTTGACGTGGCTCTCCGAAGTTACGTCCGCTACTCGCGGTATGGCCCCGATCTCGGCACAGGTCGCCGCAAGTGAATCCTGCTCGATATCCGACGCCACGACGACCGAAGCTCCTTCGCGAACGAATCGTTCCGCAAGCGCTCTCCCAATGCCTCGTGCCGCACCCGTTACGACAACGACTCTTCCTGCAACCCGCATTACTCCCCCAAGCGCTGCCTCTCAGCATGGGAATTATAAGGAGATTACATACGAAACTCCCGCAATAGGGGTTGACAGATTCGGGAGTTTCCTGTAGAATAGTTATGTAATAGGTTGATATGGAAGTTACTAAGAAGGGACCGGGAAAGCACTACAGAAAGGGGCTTTCGGTTTCGGAATTCTTCAAGATGTTTCCGGATGACGCTACGGCAGAGGCCTGGATCGTTCAGCGGCGCTGGCCCGGAGGGGTCTGCTGCCCGCGTTGCGGTTCGCTGAACGTAAACACGAGCGCAAAGCGCAAGTCCATGCCGTTCCGCTGCCGCGAGAAGGTCTGCGATGCGAACTGCAGCGCCAAGACCGGTACGTTCATGCAATCGAGCAAGATCGGCTACCGGGATTGGTTGTTTGCCTTCTACCTGATCTCGACCAATCTCAAGGGAGTCTCTTCCATGAAGCTGCATCGTGACCTGGGCGTGACGCAGAAGACAGCATGGCATCTGGCGCATCGCGTGCGGAAAGCGCTGCAGTCCGGCGGGTTCCCGTTCTCCGGTCCGGTCGAGGTAGACGAGACCTATATCGGCGGCAAGCGGAAGAACATGAGCAACGCCAGGCGGCAGGAGCTGGAAGGAACCGGCAGGGGCGCCGTGGGCAAGACGGCCGTGGTCGGTGCGAAGGACAGGGCGACCAATAACGTCGCGGCCAAGGTCGTTGAGTTAACTGACAAGGAAACGCTGCAAGGGTTCGTGCAGGACTGGGCCGACTTGCAGGCTACGGTCTATACGGATGAGGCCGGCGCCTACGAGACGCTGCCGTGCGACCACGAAACGGTCAAGCACTCGGTGGGCGAGTACGTTCGGGGCAAGGCTCATACCAACGGAGTCGAGTCCTTCTGGTCGATGCTCAAGCGCGGCTATATCGGAACGTACCACCACATGAGCTTTCGTGTTCGATGTCAAGGGATATTTCGGGGATTGCCAGAAAGAATCTAGCTTGCGTGTTCTGTACGGCTCGGATGTTCGGTCTTCGGTTACGCCTCGGGCCGCTGGGCGGAGGGCCGGTCGGGAGCGATCCAGTATTCAGGCCTTGGCCGGGACCTGCGGTTGCCAGAGGCGGTCGTCGCGAAGCAAGGCGTTGGCGAGCACGACGAGCTTGCGGATGACGGCGGTTATTGCGACCTTATGGGGCTTGCCGCGGTCGGCCAGCCGCTGGTAGACGGCGCGCATGTCGGGGTTGCAACGGCGGGCGGCGATGGCGGCCATGTAGAGCACCTTGCGCGGTCGGGGTCGCCCGCCTCGGATGTGGCGAGCGCCGTGGGATGCGCCGCTGTCGCTGGCGAACGGAGCCGTGCCGGCCAGGGCCGCGGCCTGCTTGGGGCCGATGCTGCCGAGTTCGGGCAAGTCGGCGCAAAGCACAGCCGCGGAGACGGGGCCGATACCCGCGACGGACCGCAGGATCGCGGCGCGGCGAGCCAGGGCTTCGTCGGCTTCGAGGGCCTTGGCAATGGCCTGGTCGAGCACACCGATCTCGCGGTCGGTAGCCTCGTTGAGGCGGCCGAGCGCGGCCGCCGCGGGTCCGGGATCGAATTCGGCGATGCGTTTGCGACGGTTTGTCCGGTCCTCGACACAGGCGGCTCGGGCCGACAGCAAGTCCTTCAGCTGCTGGAGATTGCGTTCCAATGGAAGCGCCCGGCGCCGGCCCGGCAGGCGCCCGAAGAGGGCCAGCATGGCGGCATCGATGCGATCGGTCTTGGCGAGCCGACCCATGCTGCGCGCAAACTGCCGGGCTTGGAGCGGGTCGGCCAGGACAATCTCCAGGCCGGCCTCGTCGAGGCAGCGCTGCAGGGCCCGATGGTAGCGTCCCGTTGGCTCGAGCACTACGCGCCGCACGCCCAGCCCGCGCAGCCAGTCGCGCGCCGCGCGCCAGCCGTCGGCATCGTTGGGAAAGCTGCGGGTGGCAGCGCCCGGCTCGACCTGCATGTCGAGCTGGGCCTTGCTGACATCCACGCCAGCGACGAGGTCCGTCGCAGCGAGTTCCATGTCATTCATGATTCGAGTTCCTCCGGAATGCAGTACAGTCAATGCGAGTCATCCCCCGGCCTTGGCTTCTCGTCAATCCGGGCCTCGCGCCCAACCTTTCGTCCAGGCCTCGGGGGGATGGTTGCGGCGGGCCGACCAAGCTCATTTCCGATTCCTCGAATCCAGCCCGAAACGGTCCGACCCGCCGCCCGACCCGGGGGTCTGCAGGCCCCCGGGTCGGCCCTCGCCCCCCGCTAAGCCGCAGGGGGTGCGGATGGCTCCCCGGCCATCCAACGGAGCTGGACGCCGGGCTTCGCAACCCAGTCCAGAGTAGTCAAAGACTAGGTCCACGGCGCACCCTGACCAACATAGAAGCCCGCAGCACCTGCAACGCTATGTGGACGAGTTCAGCGGGCGCCACAACGTCCGCGAGATGGACACGCTCCAGCAGATGGGCGCAATTGTCGCATCCGCGGCCAACACCCGGCTGCGTTACAAGGACTTGGTGGCGTGAGCTGCGGACTGTCCACGGGAGAGGCCGTTGCAGCGGTACCGGGACTTTCCTATACTGGCCGCCACGAGATGGCGATAGCGAACTGGAAAAGGCAGACGATCTGGACGGGGACAACCTCGCCAGCATGCGCGGGCTGAACAGCGAGTCGGTGGACCTGATCTACCTCGACCCGCCCTGCCACTCCAGCCAGACGTACAGCGCGCCGAGCGGTTCCCAGGCCGCAGGGGCAGCCTGCAAGGATACCTGGACGTTGGATGACGTCGCTATCGCTTGGATCGGCCTGATTGCCGCGAAGGAGCCGTGCTGAAGGAGCGCGGGCTGGTAGTCTGAACCGGGAGGGAGAGAAGTGAACAAGAAACCCAAACCGAGAACCGTGGAGCTGGTACGGACCGACTACCAGCCGACCAACGCCGAGAAGGAAGAGGTATTCACGATCGAAGCCTCCATGCAGGAGATCGCGGACGCGGTACTGTCCCCGGTCAATGTCCGTTGGATCGACAGGCCCCGAAACCGGAGGTTGCGCAAGTGAGCTGTCAACCCCTATTTCGGGAGTTTCGTATGTAATTCCCAATTATAAGGGCAAGGGCCCACAACCGCTGGACCGCGGGTGGCGAGACGTCACTAGCTGCAAGAAACAGGAGCTGGGCGCTTCAGTCCCGATTCGTCCTGCCCTTGCCCGGCGACGGCTCGAATCAGGCAGCTCCGTACACTGGGAGGATGTCGAAAGAGGCCTTGCCCGACTATCCCATCAACGAACTCATTACCAAGCGCTGGAGCCCGTACGCCTTCTCGAAGAGACTTATTCCTCGCCAAGACCTGCTGGCCATCTTCGAGGCCGCGCGCTGGGCGCCTTCGTCGTTTAATGAACAGCCTTGGCGCTATCTCGTCGCCAGTCGTGACCAAGATGAGGACTTCAAGAGAATCCTAAGCTGTCTGCTCGAGGGCAATCAAGCATGGGCGCGAGAAGCCCCGACCCTCGCTCTGGGCTGTACGAGGACAACGTTCTCACGGAACAACAAGCCAAACCGTGTCGCGCAGCACGACTTGGGGCAAGCCTCTGCGTGCCTTTCCCTGGAGGCGACCAGCCGCGGAGTCCAAGTGCATCAGATGGCCGGAATTCTCCCGGACAAGGCGCGGGAGGTCTTCGCTATCCCGGACGAATTCGAGGCGGTGACGGCCCTCGCGATGGGCTATTGGGCCGGTCCGAACACTGGAGCCAAGGAATTGCAAGTTCGAGACGGGGGCACGCGGACACGCCGAAACCAGAGTGAGTTCGTATTCGGCCGAGAGTGGGGCAAGCCGGGGCTCGGATCCGAGACCTGCGCCGGGTGGCAACAGGACGAGGCAAGGCAACGCTTGGGGCGCTCCGGCTAGACCGAGCGATAGTCTTCTTCCAAGTCGGCGCGGCCCACCGATTCAGCAGCAGCGTCTCCGTCGCTCACCGATTCGGACGAAGCGGCGCCCGGGCTGCTCTCTTTCCACGTGTGCACGATGCGCTGGATGACCGTCACGTTGGAAAGAATGGCCATCACCCATAGAACCGGTGCCATCCGATTGAAGAGCGCTCCGATGATTAGCAATACCACTCGCTCCGGACGCTCCAGAAACCCCACTTTGCAGGAGTCGATAAGATTCTCCGCCCGGGCCCGGCTGTAGCTAACCAGCACAGAGCCGATCATGACAATCGCCGTAAGCACTATGTAGCTGAACCGATCGATGCGGGCGTAATGCACCAGCAAGCCCGTCAGCAGGATCAAGTCCGAGTAGCGATCCATCACTGAGTCCAGAAACGCGCCGAATCGAGTGGCCTTCTTGGCATCCCGTGCCACAGCGCCGTCCGTCAGGTCGAACACGGCCGCGCAGAGAATGGCGAGTCCGGCGTACCGGAACTCCCCGCTAGCGAGGATCCACGCTGCACCGCCGCTGACCACCAATCCGATCAACGTCAATGCGTTCGGGTGCACCCCGCTGAGGGCCAGCAAGCGGACGAGCCTGGTCAGGACCCGACCGAATACTTTTCCGATGGCGTACGTGACCCGCATGCAAGCCCGCTATTCCTCGGAGCTTTCCACGTCGTGGATCGTCCGGACGTTCAGAATCTCAAACTCCTTGATGCCTCCGGGCGTCCGGGCTTCGGCCAAATCGCCGTCTCGCTTGCCGAGGAAGGACCGGCCGATTGGCGACGTCGTTGAGATCTTTCCGGCCGCGACGTCGGATTCCTCAGTCGTCACAAGTTGGTAGGTCACTTCCGCCCCGGCGTTCACGTCAAACACCACGACCGTCGACCCCAAACCGGCTGAATCCTTGGGGATCTTCGAGAAATCGATAAGCCTTAGCTGGGCGAGCCGCGCAGACAGGTTCATCATCCGAACGTTCAGAAGACGCTGGCGCTCTTTCGCCGCGTGATATTCGGCGTTCTCCCTTAGATCGCCGAGCTCGCGAGCTGTCTGAATTTCCTTCGGTAGCTTGCCGTGGAGCTCCGACTCTACTTCCCGGATCTCGTCTTCGATTCGCTCAATGATCTTGAGTTGCATGGCTGCCCAGTCTCGGCTCTGCGAACGGCCCCGGGGATCGCGGAATGCAACTTCCCTGCCGGCCGCGGCAACGGACTATTGCGCTTCTTGCTCTAGATTATACGGGTTTGGGCCTGCCGGAACCTAAAGCAGATCCACTGGAGCACCCTCCCGGGCCGATTGGTAGACACCCAGGACAAGGCGCAGCGCCGCCAAACCTTCCGCGCCATTCACCAACGACTCGCGGCCGTGGCTGATCGCCTCGCCGAATTCCAGGAACTGCCGCTTGAGGTTCTCGGTCGAGATCGCCATTGGGTCAGCGGCCCCCGAATCAGCGCCGGCCGACAGGGGGGCGTCGTCGCCAGGGTCGCCGTCAACGTCCCACGCGGTAAGCTGATCGCCCGTAATCACTGCCGTGCCCTTGGATCCGTGGATTTCGATCTTCTCCGGGTACCCCGGCCACGTCGCGGTCGCCGCCTGCAGAACTCCGCCCGCCCCGTTGTCGTAGACCAGCACGGCGTTCACCAAATCCTCGGCTTGCATGGCATGGGTGGCGCCAAGCTGCCAATGCGCGAAGACACGACGGACGGGGCCGGCAAGGTACTGCATGACGTCCGCGGTATGGATGCCCTGGTTGATCAGCGCACCGCCCCCTTCGACCGCCCAGGTTCCCTTGCCCGGAGGGTCGTAGTAGGCCTGGGGACGATGCCACTTCACGTAGCCGTCGAGTTGCAGCAACCGCCCGAGCCGGCCGCTCTCGATAGCGGCCTTGAGGAAGATGGCGCATTCGTCAAAGCGGTGCTGGCTGACAACCCCGAGGCCCACCCCGGCCTCCCGGCAGAGCGCGATCATCGCGCGGCAGTCCTCCACGGTCAGCGCCATCGGCTTCTGGAGCAGCACGTGCTTGCCGCTTTCGGCAGCCCAGCGGCAAATCTGGACGTGGGAATCCGGAAAGGTGCAAACATCCACGTAGTCAAAATCCGGGCGGGCGCACAGCTCGCGGACATCGGACACGAATTCGCAGCCGTACTTGGCAGCGAATTCCTCGCCTTTCTCCCGGCCCCGGTTCGAACAAGCCACCAAGTCGTAGCCGATCTCGCGGTAACTGTCGCCGTGCTTGTGGGAAATCGCCCCCGTGCCAACCAGTCCGACTCGCATGCGTCCGCCTATTCCGAAGCCCCTGCCGCCAGACGTCGCAAGCCTCGGCTTCCGATGTCTCGACGATATTGAACTCCTGTGAAATCAATAACATCCACGGATCTGTAGACGTTGGCCAGAGCTTCGTGAAGCCCCTTGCCACTCGCGGTCACCCCGAGCACGCGACCGCCAGCGGTCACGATGCGCCCGCCAGAGAACCGCGTGCCTGCGTGGAACACCTTGGCCCCCAGCTGCTCGGCCGCTCGCAATCCCTTGATCGGCACGCCTGTCTCGTACTTCGCCGGATACCCGCCCGAAGCCATCACGACGCATGCCGTCGGCTCGGCGCCTACGCGTACCAGCGAGGGGTCGAGAGCGCCCCGCGAAGCACTCGCGAGCAGCTCCGCGAATCCGCCTTCGAGCCGGTAGAGGATCGGCTGTGTCTCCGGGTCCCCCAGCCGCACGTTGAACTCAAGCACCTGCGGGCCGTCCCCGGTGACCATCAGCCCGCAATAGAGGAACCCCTTGAACGGCGTCCCGCGCCGCCGCATCCCTGCCAGCGCTGGCTCGATGATCCGCTCGATGATTTCATCCCGCGCCTCGCGCGCGAGAATCGAGTCGTCGCAGTAAGCGCCCATGCCGCCGGTGTTCGGACCGCGGTCGCCGTCCAGGGCCCGCTTGTGGTCCTGCGTGGCCGGCAAGACGCAGAAGGCATTGCCGTCGGTGAGCACCATGAAGCTGACTTCCTCGCCTTCAAGAAACTGCTCCACGACAATCCGCCGCCCCGCTTCGCCCACCAGGGCACCGCCCAGCATCTGGCGCGCACAGCTTCGCGCTTCCATCTCGTCCCGGGCGATCACCACGCCTTTGCCCGCTGCCAAGCCGTCGGCCTTCAACGCGACTGGGTAGCCGAAGCGACCCACCAGGGCGTTGATGTCATTCTCGTTTTCGAGGACGGCGGCCGCCGCCGTCGGCAGGCCGCACTCGGCCAGGAATTGCTTGGAGAAAACCTTGCTGCCTTCGAGCTGCGCCGCCGCTTGCGACGGGCCCACGACCGCCAAGCCGCGCGAAACGAACTCATCCGCCACCCCGGCGACGAGCGGCGCTTCCGGGCCAACCACCGTGCAGTCCACGCCAAGCGTGTCTGCCATGGCCGCTATCTCCTGTGGATTCAATACGTTACCAGGAATGCACGACACGTCTGCGGCCGCTCCGCCGTTTCCCGGAACGCAGTAGACAGCATCCACTCCGGGATCCTGAGCAACCCTCCAAGCCATGGCGTGCTCTCGGCCGCCGCCGCCAACTACCAGTACCTTCATCGCCTGTTTCGCGGACCCGCCCAGGGGCGGGACGCGATGCAAACGCCTAGAATAACAAGAAGAGGGAACGGAATTGGCGCGGGCGCACGATACGGCATCGGACGTCTACGACGTGATCGTCGTCGGGGCGGGCCACGCGGGCTGCGAGGCGGCCGTGGCGGCCGCCCGGGTCGGAGCGCGGGTCGCCATGGTCACCCTCAATCTGGACCTCGTGGCACAGATGTCCTGCAACCCCGCAATCGGCGGGATCGCCAAGGGACATATCGTTCGGGAAATCGACGCGCTCGGCGGAGTGATGGGAGAGGTCACCGACGATGTGGGCATCCAGTTCCGCTTGCTGAACACGAGCCGGGGACCGGCCGTGTGGTCGCCCCGCGCGCAATGCGACAAGAAGCTGTACCGCATCCGCATGCGCCAGGTCCTGGAGCGCGAGCCGAACCTGGACATCAAGCAAGCCGAGGTCGCGGGCCTGGCAATCGAGCGCGAGCGCGTCCGGGGAGTCGAGCTGCTGGATGGCCGCACCCTGGGCGCCGAGACCGTGATCGTAACCACCGGGACCTTCCTCAATGGCCTCGTGCATATCGGCGAGCGGACCTATCCGGCAGGCCGGAGCGGCGAACCGGCCTCGGTAATGCTTGGAGAAGCCCTTAGGAATCAGGGGTTTCGCTGCTGCCGACTCAAGACCGGGACGCCGCCGCGGCTGGACGGGCGGACGATCGACTGGAACGCCTTCGAACCCCAGCCCGGCGATCGGGAGCCGACGCCATTCTCGTTCCGCACGGAGTCGATCGAGCGCGAGCAGGTCTGCTGCCATATCGCCTACACGAACGAGAACACGCATCGGCTCTTACAAGACAGCCTCCTGCGCTCGCCGCTGTACAGCGGGCGGATCGAAGGGGTCGGGCCGCGCTACTGCCCTTCGATCGAGGACAAGGTCGTCAAGTTCCCGGATCGCTTCCGGCACCAACTTTTCCTCGAGCCCGAGGGGCTGGACACGAACGAGGTGTATGTCAACGGCATGTCCACCAGCATGCCGATTGACGTGCAGGAAGCGATGGTGGCCTCGGTCCCCGGCCTCGAGCGTGCCGTCATGATCCGACCGGGCTACGCGATCGAGTACGACTCGGTCGATGCCACCGAATTGCTTGGCACGCTCGAAACCAAGCGGATTCGCGGACTCTACCTTGCTGGGCAGATCAACGGCACCACCGGCTACGAAGAAGCCGCGTGCCAAGGACTGATGGCGGGTATCAACGCCGCCAGAGCGGTCCAGGGCCGTGCCAGCGTGTTGCTCGGACGCACGGACGCCTACATCGGCATCCTGATCGATGATCTCGTGACCAAGGGCACGGACGAGCCGTACCGGATGTTCACCTCGCGGGCAGAGTTCCGCCTGCACTTGCGGATTGACAACGCCGACAGGCGGTTGACGCCTGTCGGGCGCCAGGCGGGCACGGTCGGTGACGAGCAGTGGCAGCGGTTCGAGGCGACATGCGCGGGCCGGGAGGCCGTGATTCGATTCCTGGAGTCCGAGAGACCGCCCTTGGACAGCCCGCTTTACCAGGCACTCACGCCGGCCGGTGGCGGGCGCAGCAGCCTGAGCCAGCTCTTGCGCCGTCCGCAGGTCGGGTTGGAGCAGCTTCGCCAAGCAATCCCCTCCGAAATCGGCACCGGCTTGCGCAAGTCCGATTGGAAAGCGATCGAAACCGAGCTCAAGTATGTCGGCTACCTCGAGAAGCAGCGGCGCCAGATCGACCGGCTGCGGAAGGCCGAGGCCCGTGGCATCCCCGAGCGGTTCCAGTACCGGGGCCTACCGGGCCTGTCGAACGAAGTCGTCGAGAAGATGGAACGGGTGCGCCCGCGCACGCTGGGCCAGGCAGGCCGCGTCCCGGGCATGACCCCGGCCGCGCTGTCGATTCTCGAGATGCATTTGAGCGCGTGACCTTCGCGGACGCCTTGCGCGAGGTCCTCGACGACCTGGGTGTCGAGGCGTCCGCCCATCAGTTCGACAGCCTCTGCCGGCACTTTCGCCTGCTGGAGCGGTGGAACCAGAGGATCAACCTGACGGGCATCAGCGATCCGGCCGAAGCCGCGCGGCGACACTACGGCGAGTCCGCTTACCTGCACCGGGAACTGCCCCCGGCAGCCTCGTTCGTCGATGTCGGGTCCGGGGCCGGCTTCCCCGGCCTGCCGGTCGCGGCGCTCCGTCCCTTGGCAACCGTAACTCTGGTGGAATCAACACTTAAGAAGGTGGCTTTCCTCTGCGAAGCTACCCGCGGAATGCCTAATGTCCGCGTGCGGGATTGCCGGATCGGGGAATGGGAGGGCACGGCCGAATGGGCGCTCCTCCGTGCCGTCAACCCTGCCCGGGTCCTGGGTGATGTTGTCGGCAGGGCCACGCGGGTCGCGATGCTAGGAACGGAACGGCCCCCGGACGGTCCGTTCACGGACTGGGAGAGCCGGCCAACACCGTGGAGCCGCCAGCGAAGGCTCTGGCTGGGCGCGGCCCGCTAGCTCCGCCGCCGGTGTTTCACGTGAAACACCGGCGGCGGACAGCGTGCGCCTGGCGGAATCGATGTTTCACGTGAAACATCGCATCAAGCCCTCGACGGTCTGCTAGCCTAGACGATTACGGATGCCGCGTGGCTAGGTCCATCGCCATTGCCAACCAGAAGGGCGGCGTCGGCAAGACGACGACTGCCATCAACCTAGCCGCTTCCCTAGCCGCGGCCGATTGCCGGGTCCTGCTGGTCGACTGCGATCCCCAATCGAACGCAACGAGCGGCCTCGGCATCCAGCCAGACTCGCTGAACGCCAGCCTGTACCAGGTTCTGATCGGCGAGGCTCCGCTCTCGGCGGCGATTTGCAGCACCGGCTTCAGCGGTCTCGATGTAGTTCCCGCAACCCGCAACCTGGCAGGTGCCAACGTGGAGCTCATCGATGCGGACAGCCGCGAATCGATTCTGAAGCGGCATTTGGTCGAGGCGGCGCCGAATTACGACTTTCTCCTGCTGGACTGCCCGCCTGCCCTGGACCTGCTCACTCTCAATGCGCTCGTGGCCGCCCACTCGGTGCTGATCCCCATGCATTGCGAGTACTTCGCGCTCGAGGGGATATCCTCCTTCATGCGGACCATGACAGCGGTACGCGCGGGTCCCAATCCCGGCTTGGCTGTGGAGGGCGTCCTGCTGACGATGTACGACGGTCGCCTCTCCCTGACCGGCCAAGTCGCCGCCGAGTTGCGCGAGCACTTCGGCGAGCTCGTCCTGAACACAGTGATCCCGCGGAACGTGCGCCTGGCCGAGGCCCCTAGCCATGGCATGCCCGCCCTGCAGTACGACGGCCGGTCAAAAGGAGCCCAATGCTATCTCGATCTCGCCCGGGAAATCCTGTCTCGGACCAGAGAGAGGCAGGGCAAGACAGTTTGGAGCAAGGAGGGCCCAAATGGTGTCAGAAACACGTAAGTCATTGAAACGGAGAGCGTTAGGGAAGGGTCTGAGCGCGTTGCTGCCGGCCGCTGCGCCCGCTGCCCCGGAACCTTCCCAAGCCGTGACGCAGATTCCCATCGCCAGAATCGATCCCAATCCAGTGCAACCCCGCACGGCCTTCGACCCGGATGCGCTGGCCAATCTGGCCGCGTCGATTCGCGCCGACGGAGTGCTGCAGCCCTTGCTCGTAAGGCCTTCAGGGGACCGCTATACGCTCATCGTGGGCGAGCGCCGGCTCAAGGCCTGCCGCCTGGCCGGAATGCCGACCGTGCCGGCGATCGTGCGCGAGATCGAGCCGGACAAGCTTCTCGAAGTCACGCTCGTTGAGAACATCCAGCGCGAGAACCTCAATCCGATCGAGATCGCCGCGGCCCTGGACAGGATGGTCGCAGACCTGAACCTGATCCACGAAGAGCTCGCGACTCGAACGGGCATGAGCCGCGCATCGATCACCAACCATCTGCGGCTGCTCAAGCTCCCTGTCGCCGTCAAGCGCCTGATCCGCGAAGGCAAGCTTCAGATGGGCCACGCCCGTGCACTCCTGCCAATTGAGAGCGCCGCGCAACAGGAAGCGCTGGCTACGCGCGCCGCCACGTCAGAACTTTCCGTCCGGGAAGTCGAGCGCCTCGTCCGCCAGTTGCTGAGACCCAAGCAGAGACGGGCCGCTCCGAAGCTTGACCCGAACGTCGCCGCCGCCATCGACGAACTCGAAAGAGTCTTGCAAGCGCCGGTTCGCCTAAGGCAGCGCGGCAAGAAGGGGCGTCTCGAGATCGACTATTCGTCCCCTGAGCAGCTGGCCGCAATCTATGACCGGATTGTTGGCGAGTAGCCGGAAGGCTGACTGCCCGAGCAGGGAGCGACCAGAACATTCGACGGGTCACATCAAATGGCGATGAAGGCCTGAACGGTTACAGCCAAGCAGCCGTGAATCCTATGTATCGTACTGATTATAAATAACTTCTTTGTTGTTATAGCCGAAAGGTCCGGAATTGCGCTAGTGCGAGCGGGCTTGAATTTTCTCCAGCATCCCCTCGGCCCGGGCCCGGGCCAGATGTACGATCTTGGGCTGCTTGACAATCTGGGCGAGGATCGGCTCAAGGAGCTCCGGAGCCACAATTCGGTCCCGCTCGTACGCCATCTCAAGGCTTACCAGGGCTTGATTGACGCCCAGGGGGTCAAAACGATAGGCCCGCTCTAGCGCCATCAGATGCTGCTGGGTCTCGGCCAGCTTGACGAACCAAGAAGCGACCTCCCGCGCCTCCGGCACCTCGGAATAGTCGAAGACCGCCTCGCCGCGGACCCGCCCGCGGGATTCGTACCGCAGGACCTTGCGGCCGGTTGACGCCACCTTGCGCGTGCTCGCCAAGGGCTCGGAAAAGAAACCCAGGGCTTCAGCATTGTCGAAGACCGCCTTCACGGTGGCCTCGCCCAAGTCAAGCTGGACCGGAGCCTCGCCTTCCTCGGAATACAGGGCGGACCCGTCTCGGTTCAGCTCGACCTGAAACTGCCCGGGCACGGACCCGGGAAACTGTCGCTCGAAGTAGATCGAGTCCTGCGCCGGGCAGACCAGAGCGGCCACCAGAACTAGAACCGGCAATCGGGCGAACACAAGCCCTATCCCGCTATCGCCTCGCGTTCCTCAGGCTCGCGTGGCAGTAGGCCACCGCAAGCGCATCGGACACGTCCAGAGGCTTGACTTCTTCCTGCAATCCAAGCAAGACAGTCACCATTTGGCGCACTTGGCGCTTGTCGGCCGTGCCGTAGCCCACCACGCTGCTCTTGATTTGGGCGGGCGCGTAGCTCGCGACCAGCAAACCGGCGCGTGCCGCGCTGAGCAGCGCGACGCCACGCACATGGGCGAGCACAAACGCGCTGGCTGCGTTCCGATGGTGGAACACGTCCTCAACAGCGGCCTCGGCGGGCCGGAATCGCTCGACAACTTCGTCGATACCGTCGGCGACAAACCTTAGCCGGTCAGCCAGTTCCCTGCCCGCGGGAACGCGGATCGCCCCGTACCCGACCGCTCGCTGCGTCCGGCCGAGGCTCTCAATGACTCCGTAGCCGGTAATCCTCGAGCCGCAATCGATACCAAGGATCAGCACGGCCGGAAACCCTCAAGCGGAAAGCGCCTCGAGCTCCCTGTCATCGATATCGAAGTTGGCGAACACGTTCTGCACATCGTCCTGGTCCTCCAGCTTCTCGATCATTCGGACGACGCTGCCCGCCTGCCTCCCCTCAACCTTCACGGTGTTCTCGGGAATGCGGGAGACCTCCGCCGTGACCGGCTCGATTCCGGCGGCCTGCACCGCCTCGAGCACCGCTTCATGCGCCTCGGGCGGCGAGTAAACCGCCCAGTGCTCGCCGTCGTCGAGAAGGTCGTCAGCACCCGCCATCAGGACGATGTCCATCAAGTCTTCCTCTGTAGCGGAGTCCTTGGGGACGACAATCATGCTCTGCTTGTGGAAGATCCAAGAAACGCAACCGTTCTCGCCTAGATTCCCGCCATTCTTGGCGAAAATGTGCCGGAGCTCGGCGACAGTGCGGTTGCGGTTGTCGGTGACAGTCTCGACGAGCACGGCGACCCCAGCAGGCGCATACCCCTCGAAGGTGATCTCCGAGTAAGTCTCCCCTTCGAGCTGCCCGCTACCGCGCAGAATCGCGCGCTTGATGTTCTCGCCAGGCATGGACTGCGCCTTGGCTGCAGTCACGGCGGCGCGCAGCCTCGGATTGGAGTCCTGGTCAGCACCGCCCTCGCGAGCAGCTACCTGGATTTCGCGGATGAGCCGCGTGAACACCTTGCCTCGCTTTGCGTCGGTGGCCGCCTTCTTGTGCTTAATCGTCGCCCATTTGGAGTGGCCTGACATTCGTTTTCGCCGTTCGCAACGGAGCCTGCAATGGCTCCCCCCTCGCTCGCACCTCTAGGTTAGAGCATATCAAACAGATCCCGATTCACTCCTCGGGCGAACCGCTAGAATGGTTCCGTGGCCTTTCCGACGCACCGTCTGAGGAGGCTGCGGGGAACGCCGGCTCTGCGCTCGCTCGTACGCGAAACCCTGCTGACTCCGGGGGACTTCTGCTACCCCGTGTTCGCCTGCCCCGGGGAAGGGGTGCGGATCCCGATCGAATCGATGCCGGGAATCTGCAATTTCTCGATTGACTGCCTCGTCGATGAATGCCGCGAAGCGGCGGCATTGGGAATCGGCGGCGTGATGGTGTTCGGCATCCCGCCCAGGAAGGACGCTTCGGGGTCCGGTGCCTACGCCGACGGAGGCATCGTCCAGGAAGCAATTCGCGCCTTGAAGCGCGAACTCCCCGATTTCCTGGTTATCGCCGATACCTGCCTGTGCGAGTACACCGATCACGGCCATTGCGGTGCCATCGAAGGCGGCGACGTGGACAACGACAAGAGCCTCGAGCTGCTGCGCCAGACCGCAGTGTCCCAAGCGCGTGCAGGAGCGGACATGATCGCCCCCTCGGACATGATGGACGGTCGCGTTGCCGCAATCCGGGCCGGGCTGGACGAGGCGGGCCTGGAACGGGTGCCGATCCTCTCCTATGCCGCCAAGTACGCCTCGTCATTCTACGGGCCTTTCCGCGAAGCCGCGCAGTCGACCCCGCAATTCGGAGATCGCCGCACCTACCAGATGGACCCCGGAAACCACCGCGAGGCGATGCGGGAGATCCGGGCCGACATCGAAGAAGGCGCCGACATGGTCATGGTCAAGCCGGCCATGCCCTATCTCGACGTGCTCTGGCACGCGAAGCAAGAATTCGGCGTGCCGACTGCGGCATACCAGGTGAGCGGGGAGTTCGCGATGCTCCAAGCCGCAGCCCGCAACGGATGGCTGGACGGCGAACGCGCCATGCTGGAAAGCTTGCTATGCATCAAGCGGGCCGGTGCGGACTTCATCCTGACTTACTTCGCGCTGGATGCGGCGCGCCAGCTGGGCTGAGGCAAGCATGCCGTCGCGAATCCTGGCGATTTTCCTCCTGCTCGCCAGCACCGGGCCGAGGACAGTCGCCGCAGACGACGAATCGACTGTAGCCATCATTGCCGAGCGGATCGAAGCGCTGCTCGGCCAGCCGGCCGCAAAACGAACCTACTGGGGCATCCTGGTCCGCAATCTCGAAACGCGAGAGACGGTTTACGAGCGCAACGCAGACAAGCTCTTCCTCCCTGCATCGAACGCCAAGCTGTTCTCGACCGCGCTGGCCCTGCAACGCCTGGGTGCGGACTACCGTTTCACGACCTCCCTGTCGTCAAAGGGCACCGTGGACGCGGAGGGCGTCCTGCAGGGCGACTTGCGCCTGATAGGCGGAGGAGATCCCAACCTCTCCTCGCGTGTGCTGCCCTACCGGAAGCCGGAGGACTTCGCGCCGGATCGCCTGGCCCCGTTGCGCGAGCTAGCCCGGCAGTTGCAAGAAGCCGGGATCCGGAGCATCGCCGGAGATCTCATCGGAGACGATTCGCGCTACGTCTGGCAACCCTATCCGAGGGGCTGGGGCTACGCCGACACCCTGCATGTCTACGGCAGCCCTGCAAGCGCCCTAGTGTTCAACGACAACCTCATCCAGGTACGCGTTACGCCCGGCTCCGTGCAGTCTTCGGCGCGGCTAGACATTTCCCCCGCTCTTGGGTACTACGTGTTCTCAAACCGGACGGCGACGGTTTCCGGCCGCTTCGTCGACCGCAGCCTTGCGGCGCGATGGGGCGAAGCTCCGGGGGAAGTGGTGCTCGCAGGCCAGATACCGGCAACTTCGCGGGGCCGCACATTCCAGCTCGCCGCCAAGGATCCCGCCCGTTACGCGGCACTTGCACTGAAAGAGGCACTTGCCGGGCTTGGGATCGAAGTCACCGGCGGCGTCTCGACGTCCCATGTGCTGCCGGAGCAGATGAAGAGCTTGCAATCGATCGCACGGTCGCCATCCCGGCAGTCAGCTCCGAGCCTCGCCGAAACGGAGTCGGCCAACGTGGCGGAAGCAATCCGGGTGGTGAACAAAGACAGCCAGAATCTGCAAGCCGAGATGCTGATCCGAGAAGTCGCGCTCCAAGAATCCGGCGTCGGCAGCCGAGAGGCAGCCGTCGAGAGCTTGCGCCGGTTTCTGGCCGAAGCCGGACTCCGAACCGGCGGATTCGTCTTGCACGACGGCTCGGGACTGTCGCGCCACAACCTCGTGGCACCAATTGCGACGATCCGGCTTCTTGAGTACATGTGGAATTCCGAAGATCGCGAGACGTTCCTCGACAGCCTTCCGGTGGCTGGGCATGACGGAACGCTGGACTGGCGGTTCCAGCGGACCGCGGGCCGGGGGCGCATCCGGGCCAAGACGGGCTCGATGTCGCACGTGCTCGCGCTGTCAGGCTACGCCCAGGGCACCCACGGGGAAACCTACGCCTTCTCGATCTTCGCGAACAATTTCGGCATGGCGTCATCGTCCACACGCAAGTTGGTGGACTCAATCGCGACGGCTCTGGTCCTGCCCTGACCGGGCTTAGCGGGGCTCGCGGAGGGCCAATGCTCTCGACTCGGTATCATGGGGGCGGCGGGAGACTGGCGTAGGCATTGCACTCCACTGGTCCCAACTCCCGGAACCTGCTGGGAATCGAAGACTTGGACCGCGCCGAAATCGAGCGTTTGCTCGACAGCGGCAAGCACTTCAAGTCGACCCCCCCGCGGAAGAAGCTCGACACTCTCCGGGGTCGGTTGATCGTCAACCTGTTCTTCGAGCCCTCGACGCGCACCCGCACAAGCTTCGAGATCGCCGCCAAGCGCCTCGGTGCGGATACGATCGACATCCAGGCCCTCGGATCGAGCCTCTCCAAGGGCGAATCGCTGGTCGACACGCTGAACACCCTGGCGGCAATGAATCCCGACATCATCGTAATGCGGCACGCGGCGTCGGGTGCACCGCATTTTCTCGCCCGGCACCTATCCACGCCCATGATCAACGCCGGGGACGGGCAGCATGAGCACCCGACGCAGGCGTTGCTCGACGCACTGACCATCTTGGAAGTGAGGGGCACGCTACAAGGGCTGCGCGTGGCGATCATCGGCGATATTGCCCATTCGCGAGTGGCGCGCTCCAACATCCACCTGCTCTCGAAATTCGGGGCAGACATCGTGGCCTGCGGGCCGGCGACAACCGTTTCGAAAAACCTGACCCGGCTCGCCCCGGGCGTCAGCCTTACCAACGACATGCGGGACGCCGTGCAGGACGCCGACGTGATCATGATGCTGCGCGTCCAACTCGAACGGCAGAACGTGGAAGTGTTCCCCAAGAACGAGTACTTCCGATACTTCGGACTCTCCTTGGAGCATGTCATGCTGGCAAGGCCGGACGCGATCGTGCTGCATCCGGGCCCGATCAATCGCGGGCGGGAGCTATCGAGCGAGGTTGCAGACTCGCAGCGATCGATGATTTTGAACCAGGTGGAGAATGGAGTCGCAATCCGAATGGCAGTGCTGCAATGGGTCTGCTCGGGTTAGTCAGGATTCAGGATCTGCGATGCGCCTATTGATTCGGAACGGCCGGGTCGTCGACCCCGCCAGTGGATTGGACGACGACCGCGACGTACTCATTGACGGTGACCGGATCGCGGCGATCGAACCGCGAATCAAGTGCCCCGATGCAGCAGTGATCGACGCTGACGAGATGGTGGTCGCGCCGGGATTCGTCGATATCCACGTACACCTGCGCGAACCGGGAATCGAGCACGCCGAGACGATCGCAACTGGCTCGCGGGCCGCGGCGGCGGGAGGATTCACCGCCGTGTGCTGCATGCCGAACACCCTTCCAGTCAACGACTCGGCGCAAGTCACCAGCTTCATCGTGGACCGCGCGCGGCGCTCGGCGTCGGTCCACGTCCATCCCATCGGCGCAATCTCCAAGGGCAGCAAGGGCGAGCGGCTCGCGGACATTGGCGCGATGCGCGCCGAGGGGATCGTCGCCATCAGCGACGACGGGGTCCCGGTCATGAATTCGGGATTGATGCGGCGGGCGATGAAGTACGCGGCCTCGTTCGGGATTCCGGTGATCGACCATTGCGAGGATCTCTCGCTCAGTTCAGGAGGCGATATCCACGAGGGCATCCAGAGCATCCGCCTCGGGCTGGGCGGAATTCCAGGCTGCTCGGAAGACGTGATGGTGGCGCGGGACATCATCCTCGCGGCGGATACCGGCGCCTGGGTCCATATTGCCCACATCTCTACTGCGAACTCGATTGCCATGGTACGGCACGCCAAGAAGCTCGGCCTGCCGGTCACGGCGGAGGTCACGCCTCATCATTTCGCCCTGACCGACGAGGAGATCCCGGGGTACGACTCGAACTACAAGATGAAGCCGCCATTGCGGTCACAGCTTGACATCGATGCCGCAATCGAAGGACTGGCCGACGGTACCATCGACTGCATCGCGACAGATCACGCACCGCACACCGGGCACACCAAGATGCAGGAGTTCGAGCGATGCCCGTTCGGGGTGACGGGACTGGAGACCGCCCTGGGGCTCTCGCTTGGCACGCTCTATCACAGCGGCAAGATCGACTTGCCGCACTTAGTGCGGCTCTTTACGAACGCAGCCAGCGACTGCCTCGGCCTGGACCGAGGAAGGCTGGAGGCGGGCGGCCCGGCGGACGTGACGATCTTCTCGACGGCAAGGGAATGGACCTACGACACCAATCAAACCCTTTCCAAGAGCAAGAACTCACCCTTTGGTGGCAGGACGTTTCGGGGCGGGCCGGTCGCAACGATCGTTTCCGGCCGAGTTGTGTGGACCGAGGAAGAAGGAATCCACCCACTGCAGTGACCTCGCGGCGGCGCGGCGGTTGCGGGAAGGGTGCCGAACCCGGTTATCGAGTCCCTTGTTCCTCGGACGGTTCGGCCGGGGCTCCCTCGAGCACCGGCGTCGGCCCGTGGAAATAGCCGACGCGGTGACGAACCTTGAGCTTGGGGTAGGGAACCTCGACGCGGATACGGTGGTAGATCCCGCGGTCGTTGAGATTGTTGGGCCGATAGCTGAGGCGATACTGGCTGCGGATGTCCTCGCCAATGGCGACGATAGATTCCTGTACACCACTCGTGGTGCGAGGGCTGAAGTCACGGCCTCCCGTGCCATCCGCCAACACCTCCAGCGGATTGTCGAAGACCAGGTTCTTCACGCCACGCACCAAGTCGATGATGATTGGGATCATGTTCGGCGTGACGCTATAGCCGCTCTGCTGCTGGGCGGTGGGCGTGCCCGGCGTGCCCGGCATCGTGGGACGCACGACCACTCCGGCCGGAATCGGGCTGGGCCTGTACTCCGGCTTGCGCCGGAGCCGCGCTGACAGGGTCGACAGGCGGACCGGATAGATCGAGATGTTGTACAGCTGCGCAGTGCGCAAGCTCTCCCCAAGGCCGATGCGACTCCCGTTGTTCTGCGATTCCGAGATCACGACAATGACCTTGCGGTGGTTCTGAGGCCGTTTCAACAGCATCCGAATCGCGCTATACATCGCGTCCGCTAGAGCCACCGCTGACGTACCGATCCTCATTGTCTTGAGGGCGTTGTCAATCTTCTTCGTGTCGTTGGTGAAATCTTCCAGCAGCTTGATGCGACTATCGAAGGTCATTATGGCCGCTTCGCCGTGCTCGCCGAGAACGAGCTCGGTGAACAGGTACGCAGTCTTGCGGATGTCCCCGAGGACGCCCTCGACCCGATCGCTTGTTTGAACGCAGATCACCATGGAGATCGGCAAGAAACTCACATCAAACCCCTCGATTACCTGCCGGGCATCGTTGTCGTAGACCGTAAAATCTTCCTTCACCATGTCGTGGATGTAGACGCCATTTGGGCCACGAACGCTCAGCGGGACCGTGACTTCGTCGATCTCCTCGAGAAAGATAGCCGGCTGGTCGGACTCGAACAGGGTTTCGGGGTCAAAGAGATCGCCGCTGTCCTGGGCGCACAGGAGGGTCGCCGACAAAACCGCCAGGCCGATCGCTAGCGGGATCGCAGTAAGGGGAGCTCTCGGCATCCGGTTCGCTTTCATCAGTGTCGCCTATTGCCTGCGCAAGGGGGAGAGCCGCAATCAAGCTCGGACATACTTGCCGCTCTTTCCGCCGGTCTTCCCAAGCAAGACGATCTCGTGAATCTCAATGCCCTTGTCGAGCGCCTTGCACATGTCATAGACCGTCAGCGCGGCGACCGACGCTGCCACCATGGCTTCCATTTCGACGCCTGTGGGGCCGACCAGCGAAGCCGTGCTGGTAATGACGACAGCATCGGACTGCACTTCAATGGCTACATCCACATGAGTCAATGCCAGAGGGTGGCAAAGCGGAATCAGATCCGAAGTCTTCTTGGCCGCTTGAATGCCCGCGATGCGGGCAACCTCGAGCGGATTTCCCTTGGGATTGCCAGGCAGGGCAGCCACAACCTCCGGGCGCATCCTGACAACGGCGCGAGCCCTTGCCGTTCGCCGGCTATCGGCCTTGGCACCGACATCCACCATGGAGGCGGTGCCGGCTTCGTCGAAGTGCGAGAGCTGGCTCATAGCGGCATGACCTCGATCGCCTCTCCCGCGTCCCAAGAGGCGCGATTCTCGGAAGCAACCAGCAAGCAGTCCACGCGAGCGAAGGCTGCAACGTCGCCCGACCCTTGGCCGCGCTCGGGCCGAACGCGGGACTCGCCGTACTCCCCCCCGATCCTCGCGCCGAGAAACCGGGTCAGAACCGGCTTGTGCTGGAAGGGCTCGGCTAGCGGCACCTGCTGGAACGGCAGGGGCGAAGCTGCGCGGCCTCCAAGCAGATCCACCGCGATAGAGGCGAACACCTCAAACGTGACCATTGTTGAAAGGGGGTTTCCTGGCAAGCCAAAGACAGGCCTGCTGCCCACTCGGGCAAACACCAGCGGCTTGCCGGGCTGAACACGAACCTTGGTGAAGAAGATCTCGGCTCCGAGATCGGAGAGCACCTGTTCGACCAGGTCATGCTTGCCCATCGAGACCCCGCCCGACAGCAGCAGCAGGTCACTCCGAAGGCCGTCTTCGATCAGACGCCGGGTCTCGCCGAGCTCGTCGGGCGCAACCGGCAGGATCCGGGGCTTCCCGCCGCGACGCCGCACCTGTGCGGCGAGGGAATGGGCATTGGAATTGCGGATCTGGTACGACTCCGGTCGGGCGTCAACCGGCAGGACTTCGTCGCCCGTCGAGAGGATTGCCACCTCCGGCTCGCGGTAGACCGGCACGGACGCGCAACCGACCGTGCCCAGAAGCGCGACTTGGGGGTACGCAATGCGGGTGCCGGACTGCAGCACGCAATCACCCTTCGCCGCCTCCGACCCGGCCATGATGAGATTACGCCCTGAGGCGATGGATCGTTGCAGCGTGACCGAACTGCCTGCGCGGACGGAATCCTCCACCATGACCACCGCGTCGGCACTCCCCGGGGCAGGCGCGCCCGTCATGATCTCAACGGCTTGGCGAGGTTCCAGATTGAACTTCGAAGGTTCCCCGGCGCGTGTTTCACCAAGTACTTCCAGGACTGCCGGAATACGCGCAACATCGGCGGCGATCACGGCAAAACCATCCCTGGCGGACCGGTTGAAGGGCGGATAGTCGCGGTCTGCCAAGACGTCGCTCGCCAGGACGCGTCCTGCCGCCACATCTAGAGGCACGGTTTCCGCGGTGGGCGTCGTGGCGCATTCGCGGACCCGCTCGAAGACAATGGATCGGGCGTCTTGGAAGTGGAGGGCAGACATGCGGGTCCGGAGAATCCAACAAGCGTAGATACGGGACTATGCGAGTTTCGCACAGGTGGGCCGTAGCCCGTGGATTGGCATTGCTGACAGCAGCCTTCCGTGATTGATGTCAAGCGTTTTCCCCGCCGGTCCGGGGACTGGTAGCGGAATCTTGCAGATGTCCGTACAGTTTGCGTCGCCGGTTCTCTTCGGCGGCACGGGCGAGGTCACGCGCGAGCTGGTCGAGATCGGCCAGTTGCCGTTCGATCTCGTCGAGTTCGGCTCGAGCGTTGCGGATCGCAGTGCGCAAGATCGCGGCGCGGCCTGCGAGGCGCTGGCGCGGGATGGACGAGCGCGGGTCGGCGGCGGGGACAGAGCCGGAGCGCGCGCGCAGGTTCTGCAGGCGGCGCGCGCAGCGGCGGCAGTAAACGGGCATCGGGCCCCGGCGGGACACTGGCAGGGCCGCGCCACAGACGCGGCAGCCGTAGCCGTAGCCGGCGGAGGTTTCCGGTGAGCCCTCCGGCAGCGGTGCTGTGGGATCGAGCGTTCCGTGAATCATGGAAATGCGAACTCCTACTCAACTTCCCTCAAGCCGGGAGCCCGGCAGGAGGGCCTGCGGGTGTCCACAGGCGGTCGTCACGGAGCAAGGCCCCGAGCAGGGCGAGCAGCTTGCGCATGACCGCCACCAGCGCCACCTTGTGCGGCTTGCCGCGGGCCGTGAGACGCGTGTAGAAGGTGCGCAAGGCCGGGTTCCAGCGGATCGCGGAGGTGGCGGCCATGTACAGCAGCTTGCGAGGATGCTGGCGACCGCCGCGGATGCGGCGGCGGCCGTGATGGCCGCCGGAATCGCAAGCATAGGGCGCGAGGCCGGCCAAGGCGGCGGCCTCGGCGGGCGTGGCGGAGCCGAGTTCCGGCAGTTCGGCGCACAGGCTGGCGGCGGTCAGCGGGCCGCAGCCCGGGACGGAGCGCATGATCTCGCTACGTCGGCGCAGGGCGGGGTCGGCCTCGATGCCGGCCTGAATGGCGTCGTCGGCCTGCTGGATCTTGGCGGCAAAGGCTTTCAGCAGGGAAGCGAGCAGTCTGGCGGCCGCGTCGCCGGTCTCGGAGGCGTGCTTGCGCAAGGCGTCGCGTTGCTCGACGAGCTTGCGCCGGAGCGCGAGCAGGTCGACCAGTGCCCGCTGGCCCTCCGACTTGGGCGCGGTGCCCTCGATGCCGTCGAGGCGGGCGTAGCGGGCGAGCACGGCGGCGTCGATGCGGTCGCTCTTGGCTTGCTCGCCCAGGGAGCGGGCGAAGTTGCGCATGCGCTGCGGGTTGGCGAGCACGACCTTCACGCCGGCGTCGTAGAGGCATTGATGGAGTTCGCGGTGGTAGCGGCCGGTCGGTTCCACGGCGACGCGCCGGGTACCGAGCTCGCGGAGCCAGTGGCACAGGGCGCGGCGGCCGTCGCGGGTGTTGGCGAAGCGGCGCTCGAGTGCGCTGGGATCGACGAAGACGTCGAGCCGGTGCTTGCCGACGTCGATGCCAGCGACGGACTCCGGGGAAGCTGGTGGGGGAGGTGTCATGCGTTGCTTGGTATCCTTTCGACTGGCCAGGGGGATTCCCGGGAACCTCTACTTTTGGAATGCGGGTCAGAGCCCCTACTTCCGTTCAGGTCTCGCGGGAATTGCTGCGGCGGGCGATCCAGCTGCTGTACGGTGCCAGGCACCCAGTTGCACACACGATCCGACCCGCCGCCCGCTGCCGGGCCTGGCCAGGCCCGGCAGCGGCCTCCCCGCCACTGGACGGGGAGATCCTTGCTCAGCCAGTCGTCAGCGAGGGCGACCAGCAGAAACTCCAGTCTTGCACCCTGCGGGCCGCCGGCCCGCAGGGACGGACCAAGGCCCTTGCGCGATGGCGTCCGCGGCAGCGAGGGCCTAGCTTCGGTCGCTTCGCTCCTTCCGCTAGGCCCTCGCTGCCGCCCGTCTCCGAACACCCTGCCGCTCCCCGGTCTCTCTCTGTCCAACATAAAAGTTGGGCGGATGTTGGCAGCTGACTGACAGAATCCCTGTGCGACACCTTTCAGGGAAACGAGAATGCGCTGCCAAGTCCATTCCTGGAATCTAGATACCCGTCGGATGTCCTCAGCTCCAGGCCGCAAACCACTTGGCTTCCATGCCGCGCCGGAACGCTATGGCTTGACTCGCTCTCCGGTTCCGGACTCCCAGCCTGGCCGCAGTCGATCTCGCAGGCGGGAGCGGCTACCGACGCAGTCCGGCGATTCCTCGCCACAGTGACGAACGAGAAACGACGGACCGCTCCCGCTGCACCTTCCAACCGCCACGGCAAGGTCGCGTCACAGACCGAAGGAACCTGGCTCGGTGACCCGTGCTATCGAATACCGACCACTCTGGCGCGTGACTGGGTCGAGACGGCCTACCAGCCCGGTCCGTGGTAACTACAGGCACTCCTTAGCCCATGCCGAGAGCGAAGCAGGCCCGGTCTCCATGGGACAGGCCCCGGGACCGCGTCACCTCGCCGACAGCTCCTGCCGCAAACGCTTGCTCCTCGTCAAAGACCGGAAATCTCCGGGCAGAGCGAGTTGGCGGAATTCCCGGCGGATTGAGAGCATTGCGAGAATACAGGCCAACGGAAGCAGAATCGAGAATGCGGACTTGCTGGAAGGACCGGCACGGTACCGGTTGCAGACCGATACCGAGTGGGAGTACCCTGTGCGGACCGGGGGCCGCTATGTCGAGAATCGGGAGGAGACTACGTGGGACCGAGGAAACGGCGGGGGCTGAGAAGAACTCCTCGAACAGTGCGTGGGTGGAACCCATCGAATCCTAGACGATGGCACGCAACTGGTCGGATAGCGAAATCGAGGCGATCATCGAAGACCACTTCGATATGCTCGCAAACGAGCAAAATGGTCTTGCCTACAACAAGAGCGACCACAGGGGTGCTCTCAGGGAAAAGATCGCTCGATCTGAGGGGTCGATCGAGCGCAAGCACATGAATATCAGTGCCGTATTGAACTCGCTCGGGCTCCCGTACATTGATGGATACAAGCCGTACGGGCATTACCAGAAAGCGCTATTCGAGGCCGTTGAAGCATACCTCCAAGGAAATCGCGATCTGCATGCGTACCTGACAGGGGAGAACCTGACCGCAGGCCAGGAATTTCCGAACCCTGAAGGCGAACCGATTCCTCCCCTCGAATACGAACACCCGCCGCCCCTTTCGCCAGAGTTAGAGGTGCCCGAGGACATTCGCCAGATCATCCTACGCTGCCAGCGCCCAGCCGAGCGAGACGCGCGAAACCGACGTCTCGGACAAGCTGGCGAAGCCGTGGTCTTCGCAGCGGAGCGCGAGCGCCTGCTGAGGCTTGGACAGGAAGAGCTGTCTGAACGCGTCCGCTGGATCGCGAGGGATGATGGCAACGGATTCGGCTTTGACGTCCTATCGTTTGCCGGAGCAGGCGACCGACCGGATGAAAAAAGGTGGCTGGAGGTCAAGACGACAACGGGTCCCAAATCAACCCCGTTCTTCATCACTAGGAACGAACTGAAAGTGTCCAAGGAGCGCACGGACATCTTCAGAATCGTCCGGCTGTACGGTTTCCGGCGATTGGGGGGCGCCTACCGCCTAAGACCGCCATTGGAAGATCACGTCAAGCTCTCTGCCGCAGTCTACAGAGCTTCCTTTTGAACTCCGATACCTCGTCTAGGACGCACCCGTCGCCGACTTGCTCTTCCATCTCACTAGTCGCCGTTGCGAACATCGCCCCCTGCTGATCAGCATTGACCTGCCGGTCAATCGCGTGGACCGCGTCTATCCCAATGCCTCCTTCACTGTCGCCTTCATCGACAGATTGACCGGCCAAATCGAGAGCTTCGTCATCGAGAGAGCGCCGCCTAAGCGGGTGGGCAACCTGTCCCTTGACCGAAAAGACGATTGCGGCAACGAGAAGTGCACCCTTCTTCAAGGCCGAACTGGATGCGGGCCGTGCCAATGCGCACGGCTTAGCCAACCGCGGCGCCCCTGTCTGCAATGAAGCTATGGCCAGCAGCGCTCCCGCGAACTACGGGGCCGGCTCGTCGCATTCTGGCCAAAGACCTGCCCCCTGGGACCGCTCTAAGGCAGCAACTTGCCGATTTGGTCTCACTTGTGCAGTCAATTGCGCGAAACTAACCAAGCAATGCTTCGTATAGACCGTCCGAACCTTGTCCCGTCACCGGCCGCGGCAAAACTGTTGCTGCTCGTCGTTCTTGCAACGCTGCCCTGCGCGGGCCAGACCGTCCCGGGCGAACCGTCCGTGCGCGATGGCTACCCGGCAGCGATGACCGGCGGAAACTACATGCACAACTACTATCTGCCGCCCGTTGCTAGCACGCCGTGGCGGCCCAGCTTCTCGCCCGACGGCGAGTGGCTCGTTTTCAGCATGTCCGGCTCGATTTGGAAGATCCGAGTCGGTGGCGGCGATGCCTACGAGCTGACCGCCAATTCCACCTATGATTCATCGCCGGCTTGGTCTCCGGACGGCCGCTGGATCGCTTATACCGCTGACGACAACTACCAGAGTGTCAACCTGCGGTTGCTGGACACCGTGACCGGCGAAAGCGCGGACCTCACACGCGACCAGCAGCTGAACCTCGATCCGGTCTGGTCGCCAGACGGGTCGCGCATCCTGTATGTGTCCACCAATCCGGACGGCTGGTACCACATCTATGAGCTGCCCTTGGAGAACGGCGTACCGGGCGACCCCGTCCGGCTCACCGAGGACAACGCTTACCCCAATGATCGGCTCTATTTTGGCGGCCAAGACTTGCACATCCAGCCAACGCTTTCACCGGACGGCAAAGAGATGATCCTGGTCTCAAATCGCTCAATCCCACTGGGGTCCGGTGCCCTGTGGCGGGCGCCGGTGGCACCCGACGCCATGTCCGCGGCGAGCAGGATCTTGCGAGAGGAGACGCTCTTCCGCACGCGCCCCCAGTGGTCGCCGGACGGCGCGCGCATCCTCTACAGTTCTCACCGGGGAAGCCAGTTCACCAACCTTTACGTCCTTCCCGTCCGGGGCGGCGAGCCATATCAGCTTACGTTTGGCGACTGGGATCACTTCGATCCGCGCTGGTCTCCGGACGGGGAGTGGCTCGCCTACGTTTCGAACCGCCATGGCCTCTCGGAGCTGCGCCTGCTGAAGACGTTTGGCGGGGAGGATCGGGCCGTGCCGATTCGGCGGAGGATCTACCGCCGCCCCACCGGGACGCTGCGTGTCATCGTGGCGGACGCCTCATCAGGCAAGACCACCGCAGCAAGACTCACGGTGCGGGCTTCGGACGGCAAGGCCTACGCCCCCCCCGACGCATACCAAAGAGTGGCCTCACGGGCTCTCGATCTGGATTTGTTTCACACCGGCGGGAATTTTTCACTTGAACTGCCGGCCGGCGAAGCGTCGATTCTGGCGACTCGAGGACTCGAACGGTATCCCGTGTCCAGAACTGTCGTTGTCGAAGCCGATGCCGTGACCGTAGTGCGCTTGGAGTTCGAGCAATTTACCGACTTCAGCGCACTGGGCTGGTACAGCGGCAGCGATCACGTGCATATGAACTACGGCGGAAACCTGCGCAACACACCGGAGAACCTGCTCTTCATGGCTGCCGCCGAGGACCTGGACATGGTGGGCGAGAAGATTGCAAACAAGGACAACCGAATCTTCGACCACCAGTACTACAAGGGCCCTTACGACACGGACCGCTCGACTCCTGATCGGATGCTGTCCTGGGGCCAGGAGTACCGACCTCCGTTCTACGGCCACATCAATCTGCTGAACCTAACCAAGCACTTGATTTCACCGTACACGACAGGCTACGAGGGCACGGCGATCGAGAGCCTTTACCCGAGCAACACGGACATTTTCCGAATGGCGAACTTGCAGGGCGCGATCGGTGGCTACGTGCATCCCTTCTCAAGAGATCCGTCGTCGGCCGGCTACGGCGCGGCCCGCGGATTTCCCGTCGATCTGGCTCTCGGCGGCGTGACCTACCTGGAAGTCATGACGAGCGCCCGGCATGCCGAGCACACCGGTCGCGTTTGGCACCGTGCCCTCAATTGCGGATTCAGGGTCACAGCTTCGGGCGGGGAGGATTCGATCACGGACCTGCACCGCACCGCCGTCGTGGGAGCGGCCCGCATGTACGCCTACCTAGGCGACCGGCTCGATTGGGACCGTTGGGTTGAAGCGATTCGCAAGGGCCGCACGTTCATAACGAACGGACCGCTGGTCCAACTTGCGATCAACGGCGAGATCGCAGGCGCGGAGATCCGCCTGCCCGCCGGGGGCGGCAGCGTGGAAGTGGCGGCGCGAATGGACTCAGCGTTTCCGGTCGAGAGACTCGAACTGATCCGCAATGGTGAGGTACTAGAAGAGATTCCGCTACGCGCAGGGGGTCTTTCGGCCTCGGTCCGCAAGCGGATCGAGGTGAGCCGAAGCGGCTGGTACACGCTCCGCGCGACGACGGACGGACCCGTCCCACCTGTAGATGACGTACGCCTCCACGGGGAGACGGGTGCGATCTACGTCTATTGCGGAGACGAGCCTATCCGTTCGGTGGCGGACGCCGAATACTTCATCCGCTGGATCGACGACATTGCACGGCAGGCGCGCGAGCATCCCGGCTGGCGCTCGGACCGAGAGCGCGAGCACGTACTCGGTCAATTCGAAGCAGCAAGGGAAATCTTTGTGCAGCGGTCGCGCGAAGCTGCACCGTGATCCATGCCCGCTCCGTCGGGACAGGCTTGCTCGGTATTCGAGGTGCCGCAGGCATCCGCACCTCCGCCCCGGGCGATCTGTGAGGCCTGCGAGGTCAGGCCGAGCAGCCAAGTAGGTCGTCGATGACCTGGCGATGCCGTTACCAAGATCTGCGATCGCGGCATGGCGATCCAGTCAGGCGCCTAACGGACAGTCGCCAGGCCTAATCGGACGGGACAGCCGCGAACGCCTTTGCCATCGCATCTAGGTCGACATCTCCCGCGCCGCCGCGGTGCACGACGAGCCTGTAACGCAGGTGAATGCCCTCTCCTGCCGGGAGAGCCACCGGATCTGGGCCGGGCCACACCGGGTTTTGCATGCTGGGCGTCGCCGGCGAGCGCAAGATCCACGGCTGAGGATAACCCGCCGAATCCGGATGCACCAGAATTGCCACACCGCTGGGTGCACCCCGCCCTGCAAAATCTGCCGAGAAATCCACCCAGCTGCCGGCATCGACAGGAGCACGGGTGGGCGCGACGGCCCCTTCGCGGGCCGTGAACTGCAAATCCGGGACCATCTTCGCCCGGAGAGAGAATCCGCCGTAGCCTTTGTCGTCTTCGGAGCCACCCACCCGAACGTCCTTCTGCAAGGGCCTTAGGCGGATATCGAAATCGATCATGCGAACAGTTCGGTTTGCCGGGTGCACGACCACCTCTGCCGTCTCCTCGGCAATCGGTTCCCGGCCCTCGACGTAGTCCGGAGAGAACCATCGGTGCCTTACATACAACCCGGTGCCGTCGGGCAGGATCCGTGCTTCCTCGACTCTCCAAGAGAACCTTCGCGCCAGCCACGGGTCACCTGCTCGGATATCTCCGATGAGCACCTGGTGCCATGTCCAGTAGATGCCCCGGTGATGCCGGTGGTCTTCCGGAAAATCTTCAGTGAGCACCTCGCCGTCCAAGCCGTATAGCGGATGCACGTAGTTCGACCGCTGATAGCCGCCTTCCCAAGAAGTCGGCTCGAGCTGGTAGAAGAGCACCGGCACACCCGCATCGATCACCTTGTATCCCCCGTTTTCTTCCAGGATCCGCAAGGAGTCCGCGCCCGGCCGCTCAACCTGAGCGGTCGCGCACCCGGCAAATACGACGAGGATCGGAATCAGGGGCACGACAGCCGGAAAATTCATAGGCAGCGCTCTGGATTATAGCCGCTCCGCCAATGCTCACCGCGGCCCAAGCTCCCAGAGCACGGCCCGATCTTCTCTCTGGTACCCTCGGTGCTTGCCTATGCTGAGCCCAGGCGATCCCGCCCCCGCCTTCACAGCCGAGACGGACGGAGGCGGTTCGATCCAGCTGTCCGACCTTCGCGGCAGGAAGGTGGTGCTGTACTTCTATCCCAGGGACAGCACCGCGGGATGCACTGCCGAGGCCTGCGAGTTCCGCGACGCCTCTCTCGGACTCGCCGCGAAGAACGCCGTGGTGCTCGGTGTAAGCGCCGACAGCGTCAAGTCCCATGATCGATTCAAGGCAAAGCACAACCTAACGTTTCCCTTGATCAGCGACACTAGCCACGAGATTGCCGAGGCGTATGGCACGTGGCGGGAGAAGACCCTGTACGGCCGCAAGTACATGGGCGTCGCACGCTGCACCTTCGTCATCGACGAGCACGGCAAGATCGAGGCGGTGTTCGACAAAGTTCGGCCTCGGGGGCATGCGGATGCCCTACTCGCCAAGCTTTGAGAGCACCGCGCTTCCTGCCCGACTAGTGTTTACGGCGGCTATAATGAGTTGGCTTGGACACTGGGCTGCAGCAGAAGCAGGAGACCCTCTTCACCTTGCTCTCGGAAATGGGCAAGGTCTTGATCGCCTATTCCGGTGGCGCCGACTCTGCCTATCTCGCGTGGGCGGCGCATCGCGTGCTGGGCTCTGACGCACTAGCCGTAACGGCGGACTCGGCCTCGATTCCCGAATCCCACAAGCGCGACGCAGTCGCCTTCGTTGAGCAATTCGGAATCCCGCACCGATTCATCGAGACGCGCGAGTTCGACAACGAGGAATACACGCGGAACGACCCGAACCGGTGTTTCCACTGCAAAGACGAGTTGTTCATCCGAATGGACGAGCTGGGCAAGGAACTCGGCGTCGCCGCAATCGCGTACGGCGTGAACAAGGACGACACCAGTGACTTCCGACCTGGCCACAAGGCGGCGCAGAAGCATGAGGTGCGGGCGCCCCTGCTGGAGGCCGACCTCGTCAAGGCGGAGGTCCGCGCGCTTTCCCGTCTCGCCGGCCTGCCCACTTGGGATCGCCCGGCGGCAGCCTGCCTCAGTTCTCGGATTCCCTATGGCACCGAGGTCACGCGCGAGAACATCAAGGTCGTCGAGCTGGGCGAGGAGGCTCTGGCCCGGCTTGGGTTCCGCGTCTACCGTGTTCGCTACCACGGCCAGCTTGCTCGCATCGAGATCGGCAGGGACGAGTTGCACAAGGCCCTCACGCCAGAGATGGCCGAGACCCTCTCCAAGACCTTCCGGGAGCTCGGATTCCAGTACGTGACACTGGACCTCGCGGGCTACCGTCAGGGCTCTCTAAACGAGCTCCTGCCCTCCGAGCCTGGGAACGCGTTCCGTATCCTCGACTGACACCGGGTCCCCGCCCGAGGCCATGGCCCGAAAGGCCGTTTCTCCACTAGGCATAAGCGGGAACGGAACCGTCCCAAACCGGTAGTTTCGAAGCCTTGAACGAGGAATACGATGATTTAAACATGCTCCTAGAAACGAGTTTTAATCATTTGTTAATGGTAGGTTTTTGTTGGTCTCGCGGTCATTATTCGCCGTTCCTGTCTGCTACGATATTCAGCACAACCCCTCTGCGAAGGACAATTTCGCGACTTGGTCCCGCCCAGAGAGGAAAGAACTCGGCTGCTGCTGCACGGTAGGGTACGACTCGATGGGCGACGTGAGCCTCTGGCACCTCATTCAGGAGACGCTGCGTGACTCGATGACGCAGGAGAGCTTCACGAACTGGGTGGAACCCGTCCGGTTCAGCCATTTCGGCGAGAACAGGGACATGCACCTGCTCGCACCGAACCACGACGTGAAGGACTGGCTGGAACAGGAGTTCCTGACTAGGATCTTCGCCGCTGCCTGCACGGCAGGGGTCGACCTCGGGGAGGTCGACATCCAGGTAGCTGGGTCCGAGCCGCAGCCGGTCCAGGGAGCGTTCAACTTCAGCCCGGCACCCTCGCCGTTTATCCCGAAATTCACGTTCGACCGCTTTGTCGTCGGATCCTGCAATGACTTCGCCCACGCCGCCGCGAGCGCTGTCGCAAGCCGCCCGGCGAAAGCCTACAACCCCCTGTACATATACTCTGGCACCGGCATGGGCAAGACGCACCTGCTGCATGCGATCGGCAACCAGCTGTACTCCAATGACTCGTCCATGAAGATCGTCTACACGTCTGCGGAAGACTTTATGAACGAAATGATCAAGTGTATACAATACAGCAACATGCGAAGGTTCCGCGAGCGATTTCGCAAGGCTGACGCACTACTTGTTGACGACATCCATGTGATCGGCAAGAAGGAGCGCACGCAGGAGGAATTCTTCCACACCTTCAATGCACTGTACAACAGCGGAAAGCAGATCGTGCTCTCCAGCGACTGCATTCCAGCGACGATCCCGGGACTGGTTGACCGACTGAAATCGCGATTCTCCGGCGGCATGATGGCCGACATTCAGCCCCCTGACCTCGAAACCAAAATGGCGATTCTCGACCGCAAGTCGGAAGAGGAACAGGTGCATTTACCAGAGGAGGTTCGCAGCTACATCGCAACCCGCCTGAATACGAATATCCGGGAGCTCAGAGGGGTCTTGAAGCGTCTGATCGGGAGGGCAAAGTTCGTCAATAGCCAGATCACGCTGGCGATGGTCAAGAGCATGTTTGGCGGCATGGAACTGCGCGCCCCCGAGGGACCGAGCATCGAGTCGATCCAACAGGCAGTAGCAGCGAAATTCGGCCTGCCAGTTGCCGAGTTGCTTTCGCGCAATAACTCGCAGAGCATCGCCTACCCCCGTCAAGTTGCAATGTATCTCTGCAAACGCCTGACACGAATGTCGCTTTCAGGGATTGGAAAAGCTTTTCATAAACACCACACTACTGTGATGCACTCTATCGCAAAGATAGAGAGGGAAATCGAGACCAATAATGAGCTTAAGTGGACAGTTGAAGAAGTAATAGTGGATTTAAGATCTACAGGGTATTCACACTTTGCTTAGCCCCTATATAGTGGGCAAATCTTCCGACTTCTCCACAAGCCCGGAATACATGTCCACGTCCGGTTGCGAACACCAACCCAAAACGCCAAACGGGCAGGCAATAGCGGAGCGGTCTCACAAGTTGTCAATCGCAGGGCAGGCAACGCTTTCCGCCTCGGCCGCCACGTGGGACCGCCCGCCGGATTTTGTATAATGAAAACATCCACAACAGGGATTCTGCAAAAGCTGTGGGCTGTTGTGGATAGCCTTGGAATGTCTCGCAGCTGTGGATGTAGAGGCCGGTTATCCACCATCGCAGGGACTGCTTCGCGCAATGCCCTCCGGGAGGAAAGCAGAGTCTTCCACATTTCCACGGCCCCTACTACTACTACATGGCTGGAATTGGGCACTCAACAGACAGAATCCGTAAGGGTGTGGATGCAGCCCAAGAAAGGGAGGCGCTGGAATGAAGCTCACTGTCAGGTCCCGTGACCTTGTTCGAGAACTCGGCGTTGCTCAAGGCATCGTCGAGGCGAAGACCACGATTCCGGTTCTTGGAAACGTGCTCCTCACGGCCGAGGGCGAATCGCTCCAACTCGAGTGTACCGACCTCGAGCTCAGCATTCAGTCTTCGTGTCAAGCCACAGTGGATGAGCCAGGTTCCACGCTCATACCGATCCGCCGATTGTTCGAGTACGCCCGCCTTCTGCCGGATGCGGATCTGATGATCACCGCCGACGGCACCGAGCCGGTTGACCTCGTGTGCGGCAGGGCCAAGACACGAATTGCGGCTATGCCTGACCGTGGGATTTTCCCCGAATTGGCCGCGGTGCCGCCAAAGGCCGCAAGCATCCCGGCGCGAGTCCTTGCGCTGGGGATCCAGCGGGCCATCGTTTCGGTAGCCGATTCGACGATGCAATATGCAATTACCGCCGCCCAGTTCATCGTGCGGCGCGACGCCGTCGGATTTGTCTCCACCGACGGCCATCGCCTGACTTTGCATGTAGAGAAGAGAGAGGTCGAAGGGATTGACGAGGAGATCGTCGGTTTGATGACCCGCAAGGCGATGAGCGAGCTGGCGAAAATGATCTCCGATAGCGAGGGGTCCCGGGAGCATGTCGAGTTCTCAACTGACGAGAACAATCTGTTCTTTCGATGCGGCAAGCGTCTGCTGATCGCTCGGAAAGTGGCTGGGAAATTCCCCGACTACAAGCGCGTGCTGCCCAAGGATCTAACAATCTCGCTCTTGCTCGAAAAGGACGGGTTGACGGCGCTCTTGCGGAGAGTGAAACAGTTCGCGAGCGAGAAAGGCCGCATGGTGCGCCTCGATCTTGAGAGCGGGAACCTGAAGTTCTCCGCGAGTTCGTTTCAGTATGGCGCCAGCGAGGAGTCCCTGGCAGTCGAATACGACGGCGAGCCGTTCGGAGTCGGGTTCAACGCAGACTACATCATCGACTTCCTCCAGGTTTGCGGCAGCGACGAGATCCTACTGCGGCTCAAGGATCCACGCAGCGCGGCGCAATTCGAGGTGCCTGGCAGCGACAACGACTACCGCTACGTGATCATGCCGGTCCGAGTCTAGCGGCAACCCAGGAAAGGACGGCTCTCACCGACGAAGCATGGCAACACTGGCGAAGAAGCAAGAAGACACCTACACCGCCGAAAACATCCGCGTTCTCGAGGGTCTTGAAGGGGTGCGCAAGCGTCCTGCGATGTACATCGGCTCAACAGGGGAGCTGGGCCTGCACCACCTCGTCTACGAAGTGGTTGACAACGCCGTTGACGAAGCTCTCGCCGGATATTGCGACAAGGTCGAGGTCACGATCCAGATCGATGACTCGATCACGATTCTTGACAACGGTCGCGGCATTCCCGTAGACACCCACGCTCTGGAGGGTGTGTCGGCAGCGGAGGTGGTGATGACGAAGCTCCATGCCGGAGGAAAGTTCGACGTCAACAGCTACAAGGTATCGGGTGGATTGCATGGTGTAGGGGTCAGTTGCGTCAATGCCCTGTCCGAGACGCTGAAGATGGAGATATGGCGCGACGGGTTTGCCTGGGAGCAGGAATATTCGTGCGGGGTTCCCGTCAGCGACTTGCAGCGCATGGGCCGCTCCAGAAAGAGGGGCACCCGAATCACGTTCCGCCCGGATCCCAGCATTTTCACCACGACGGAGTTCAAGTACGAGGTTCTGTCAAACCGTCTGCGCGAGATGGCGTTTCTCAACGCCGGCCTGCAGATCGTCCTCAATGACGAGCGTGTCGAGCGCGAGCCTCAGGTTTTCTGTTTCCAAGGCGGAATCGCCGAGTTCGTCGCCTACCTGAACCGCGGGAAGTCCACGCTCCACCCACACCCGATTTCCTTCCACGATGACCGCGAGTTCACGGGCGGCATTGTCTCGACCGACATTGCCCTGCAGTACAACGATAGCTACCAGGAAAATCTCTTCTCATTTGCCAACACGATCAACACCATTGAGGGCGGCACACACCTCTCAGGCTTCCGCTCCGCGTTGACGCGCACGATCAATGCCTACGCCAAATCGGCCAACTTGCTCAAGAACGCGAAAGAGAGCCTCAGCGGGGACGATGTCCGAGAGGGCCTGACCGCGGTGATTAGCGTTAAGCTCCCGCAACCGCAGTTCGAGGGGCAGACGAAGGGCAAGCTCAACAGTGATATCCAGGGGCAAATCGTTTCCGCCGTCAACGACCGGCTTGGGGAGTTCTTCGAACGCAATCCCACCATTGCGAAAAGCATTATCAGCAAGGCGATCGAAGCGTCGCGGGCGCGCGATGCGGCCCGCAAAGCCCGGGATCTGACCCGTCGCAAGGGGGCCTTGGACTCGGCCGGACTGCCGGGCAAGCTGGCCGACTGCCAGGAACGTACGCCGGAGCGCGCCGAACTCTTCATCGTGGAGGGCGAATCGGCGGGTGGCACGGCCAAGCAAGGCCGCGACCGGCGTTACCAAGCGATCCTCCCGCTGAAGGGCAAGATTCTGAACGTGGAGAAAGCCCGCTACGACAAGATGCTCGCCCACGAGGAGATCCGGGCGATGATCACCGCGCTCGGGACCGGCATCGCGGACGAATTCGACCTTGCCAAGCTGCGTTATCACAAGATCATCCTGATGACCGACGCCGATGTGGACGGCTCTCACATTCGCACGCTGCTGCTTACGTTCTTCTTCCGGCAAATGCGCGAATTGATCATGCACGGACATGTCTTCATTGCGCAGCCGCCGCTATATCGCATCAAGCGCGGTAGCAAGGAGACGTACATCAAGGACGACTCGGAACTGTCGGACCAAGTGATCCAGATCGCCACCGAAGGCGTATCCCTGGAGCTCGGACGCAACGGCGCGCCAGGAAAGGTGCTGGAGAAGCAGGACCTGCAGGACTATATTTCCATGCTCGACACTTACGCGGTAATGCGCAAGCGCTTATTGCGTCGGCTGCGAAGCATCAAGGTCGTGGAAGCTTTGTCGAGCCCTAACTTCGCGATCGACACGAAGGTGGACTTCAGGGACCGCGATTCGCTTCTCTCCGTAGCGGATTGGATGCGGGTCCAGGGCCTTGGTGCGGAACTTGTCGAGGACGAGGAGCACTCTGCGTTCGCAGTGCGGTTTTCTGAGGGAACCGAGGCGGTGGGGCTGATCAACCTCGATCTCGCCGCTCTTCCGGAATACAAGCGATTGCGCGCGCTCTCTCTAGAGCTAGCTGAATTCAACCAACCCCCCTTCGTGGTTGTTGGCAAGCGGTCGACCAGTACAGTAGGCAACCAGCTCGACCTGCTGAGTCACCTCAAGGAATCCGCCATGAAGGACGCTTCGATCCAGCGCTACAAGGGGCTGGGCGAGATGAATGCAGAGCAGCTGTGGGAGACCACAATGACGGCGGACAAGCGCAGCCTTCTGCAAGTCCGCATCGATGACGCCGTCGAGAGCGAAGAGATCTTCACGACGCTAATGGGCGAGAACGTCGAAGCCCGCCGGAAATTCATCGGCGATCATGCGCTAGACGCGAAGAATTTGGACATTTGAGGCTCCCGCCAGTCACTCCCGCGAGTGGTGCGGTCCAGGCTCCCGCAGACACCCTATTGCCGGGCTCTTCGGGCTTGGCGGAATGACTGGACGCAGAGCCCCAGGAACGTTGCCAGGGCGAGCGCCATCACGCTCTTGGCCACGCTGGCCAACGGGCGCTCCAGCTCTGCCCCGGCGAGCAGCCGGGCGAGTGCCGGCAGTCCGTTCGCCGAGCCGGCAAAGCCCGCCAAAGCCACGACTGCCGCCACGTGCATGGCGTGCTTCGTTGAGGACGTGTTCCTGGCTATCAACCCAAGCGCCACCAGAACGCTACCGAACGGGGCTGGGATCAATGCGGTCAGGCTGGCCTGGCCGGTTACGAAGTAGGCTCCCGCGCCGAGGACGATCAGGCCGATGCCGAAGCCCACGGAGGTCCGTGGCATGTCGAGGGTCATGAAGCCCTATTGTACGGCTTCAGCAGTATCTGAACCTGTCGCCAGCAGCGGTCAGCCGCCCGCCGCTTCCCCCGGGACCTGTACAGCGGCCGGCTACCAGTGAAGCAGTCCCAGTCCGAACCCCCCGAGGAGAGAGATCCCAAGGACCGCGAGGATCGTCAAGATAACTGTTGGCACTAGGATCGCTATCAGCCAAGTGCCTAACGCTTGCCCTGTCGGGATGCGGGCTAGGTCGCGAATTACGACGATCTGAAGCACGAGCGCGTAGATGATGCCGGTCACCCAGCCAATCACGGGAATCACACCGAGTGCGTACGGCGCCGAGGCGAAGAGCATCGCCCGGAACCAGTGCGAGTACGGCGGCACTTCCGTCGCGAACAGACGGGACACCAGGCTGGCGAGAAGAATCATGATCGCGGCAGCGGGGAGGGTGATAGGCACGAACAGCAAGGCAAGCAGAGCAAGCACTGGCCCCGTCGACAAGGATTGCGCGATCACGAACACCACCAATGCCTGCCAGTTAGCGCCCCGGTCAGATGCGATCTCCTCGGAGATGCCAGGTTCCAGCTTGAGCATCGCCAGCACGCGTGCCCAAATTGACGTCCCGCGAATCTCCTGGCGCACTTGCTCACGGTACTGTCGCTCTTCGGCGGCATGTCGCTCCTCGGACCGGATCCTTTCCTTCTCCGCGTCGCTGAGCACGCTGTCGCTCTCAGGAGCCGAGCCAGCATCCCGCGGCTGGGCACGTTCGCCGTTCGCTTGGGTTTCTTCGTTCATCGGTTCTTCTCAGAGTCCTAGAAGCTTTGGGAGCTGTCCCGGGTTGATGACGAGGAACAAAGGCAGAATGGCCGCGAAGGCGATAGCGACTCCTGGCACAAGGATCGCGATAAGCCAAGTGAGTACCGCTTGCCCGGTCGAGATGCGACACAGGTCTCGAACTACGATGATGGCCAGCACCCAAGCGTAGAGCGCTCCCATGACACTTCCGACGACGGGAACCGCACCGAGCGCCCACGGCGCTGAGGCAAAGAGCATCGCCCGAAACCAGTGCATGTACGGTGGCACGTCTGCCGTGAATAGACGGGCCGCCAGCCTGAAGAGCAGAATCGAGATCGTGACCGGGACCAGTGCGACCATCCAGTTGAGCAAGACTGACGGAGCATCTGGCAGCCCCCATGACAAACTGGCCGCGATCACGAACACCCCCAAGCTCTGTCTGGTAGCACCCCGGTCCGATGCAATCTCCTCGAAGATGCCGGGTTCCAAACTGAGCACCGCTACGGTACGTTTCAGGATCGACGGACCGCGAGTCCTCTCCTTCAGTCTGAAGTTCGGCACGTTTTCGCTGTCGGGAGCGGAGCCAGCATGCCGTGGATCTGTATGGGCATCGTTGGGCTTGGATTCTTCGTTCAGCAATTTTTCAAGTCGTCACATCCGTGCCGGCACACAGTTCGTCTTCACGGCGCCTTTACGTAGCGCACCTATATGCTAAGGCATTTTGCAGTGTCCTTCGCCGGGTAGTGCATTCGGCAGCGGCGGCGGTGCACTGCTTCTCGCCGACGCCGGGACGTATCCGGGCTGCCCCATGCCCGCATCCCGGGCTCTAGCCGATTGCCGCGCAAACAGCCGAGCCGACAGCTTGGGTGGATGCTGGCTGTCCGGTCGGACGCAGGTCCGCGGTAACATTGCCACTCTCCAGCACTTCGCTGACGGCGGATTCGATCGCGGAAGCCGCCTCAGCCAGCCCGAAGGAGTAGTGCAGCATTGCGCCGACCGAACCGATTGCTGCCAATGGATTGGCAATTGAACGGCCCGCGATGTCGGGAGCCGAGCCGTGGACAGGCTCGTAGAGGCCCCGCCAGACGCCGTTGGGCAGGCGGTTTCCGATCGCGGCGGAGGCGAGCATCCCAATTGAACCTGCCAGCACCGAAGCCTCGTCGCTGAGGATGTCACCGAAGAGGTTTTCCGTCACGACGACATCGAACGAGGTGGGTTGGAGGAGCAGCTGCATTGCGCAGTTGTCGACCAGCATGTGAGAGAGTTTGACTTGGGGGTATTCAGGGGCCAGCTCGGTGACCACGCGCCGCCATAACTGGGAATTCTCCAATACGTTCGCCTTGTCGACCGAGGTCAACTTGCCCCGGCGCTTCGCAGCAAGTTCGAAGGCCATGCGGCACACTCGCTCGATCTCGTAGCGTTTGTACACCATGGAGTTGACTGCCGTCTCGCCATTCCCGGCACCGTCAATGCCGCGGGGCTGGCCAAAGTACAGCCCACCGGTCAGTTCGCGGACAATCAGGATGTCCGTGCCGCGCACGATGTTGTTCTTCAGGGGCGAGGCTTCGATCAAGCTCTCGTAGCAGTAAACCGGTCGCAGGTTCGCATAGACATCCAAGGCCTTCCGTAAGCCCAGCAGTCCCTTCTCGGGCCGTTCGGAGGGCGGCAGGTCGTCGTACTCGGGCAAGCCGACCGCCCCTAGCAGGGTAGCGTCGGATTGCACGGCAAGCGCTTCCGTTTCTTCCGGGAACGGACCGCCAGTCGCGCTGATCGCCGCGCCACCGAGCAACCCCTCGCTGAGGCGAAGGGTATGGCCCCACTTGGCTGCTACTCGCTCTAGAACCCTGATTGCCTCGCGTGTGACCTCGGGGCCGATCCCGTCTCCCGGCAAGACAAGAATGTTCAGTTCCATGGAAGTCCCCATTGTACGGATTTGCCGCCAGACGCCGTGTCATCTACGATGAGCGAGTGATGACTCGCAGGGAGTGGCTGACGAGGAGCGCTAACGGTTTCGGCGGTGTTGCCCTCGCAGCGATGATGGCCGACAACCTGGCCCGCGCCGTGGATTCCTCTAGCGCGAGTCCAATGGCGGTCAAGCCTCCGCACTTCCCGTCGAAGGCCAAGAGCGTGATTTTCCTCTACATGGACGGGGGCCCCGGCCAGATGGACACGTTCGATCCGAAGCCGCGCCTGCGCGCTGAGCACGGCCAGCCAATCCAGCTCCCGGAACTGCCGACCACAGTGTTCAACATCACGGACAAGGTATTCGGCTCCCCGTTCGAATTCAGCCAGCATGGGGATTCCGGGCTGTGGGTCAGCGACCTGTTCCCGCACTTGGCCGAGTGTGCCGACGACCTGTGCGTGGTGAATTCCATGGTGGCCGACCACTCCGAGCACACCGCGGCCAACTACTTTGTGCACACTGGTTCGGGGTTTCAAGGTCGTCCGTCCGCAGGAGCGTGGGTGACGTACGGCCTTGGGAGCGAGTGCGACAACCTGCCGGGCTTCATCGTGCTTGACAGCGGCTTGATCCCGCCGGGCGGCATGGATTGCTTCGGGAGCGGCTTCCTGCCCGCGTCCTACCAAGGCACGCTGTTCCGGCGCGGTCTCCATCCGATAGCCGACATCGTTCCGCGCGAGCCCGCCCCCGCCCTGCAGGTCGGCAAACTGGACCTGATCCGCAAGTTGAATCGCGGCGTTGTGCAGCGTCTGGGTTCGGTGAGCGAGCTCGAGGCCACGATCTCGAACTACGAGCTCGCGTTTCGGATGCAGAGCGCGGTCCCTGAACTGCTGGACCTAACCGGAGAGACCGAAACGACCAAGGCGATGTACGGCCTGGACGGCGACGATACGAGCGAGTTCGGCCGCCAGTGCTTGCTGGCCCGCCGCATGGTGGAACGCGGGGTTCGGTTTATCGAATTGCTTTCGCCGGCGCGCAAGGGCCAGGACCGCTGGGACCAGCACCAGCGGCTCGAAGAAGGCCACCGGATCAACGCCCGCGCCACCGACAAACCCATCGCAGCCCTGCTCAAGGATCTGAAGGCGCGCGGCTTGCTCGATAGCACGCTCGTGTACTGGGGGGGCGAGTTCGGCCGCACGCCGACCGCGCAGACAAACGACGGCGAGTTCGGGCCGAGGACTGGACGGGACCACAATCCATTCGGCTACACGATGTGGCTAGCCGGCGGAGGCGTCAAGGGCGGCGTGCGCCACGGTGCAACCGACGAGTACGGCTACTTCGCGGTTGAGAACAAGGTCCACGTGCATGACCTGCACGCCACGATGCTGCATTTGCTGGGGCTGGACCACAAGCGCCTGACTTTCCGGTACAGCGGCAGGGACATGCGGTTGACCGACGTGCACGGCGAGATCGTCCACGACATCTTGGCGTAGAGCGGGAGCAGCGTCTGGCTTCACGGGATCAGCGATTGCTGAGATCGCGCACGAAAATATCCTTGAATTGCATCTTGCCCTCGCCTCCCGAGTGCAGTTGCAGCGCGATGACACCTTCTTCTGCAACCGGCGCCGGGTAGGTGAAGTCCAGCACGCGGATTCCATTCAGATGCACTACGTAGTGATTGCCCTCGACTTGGATCAGCATGTCGTTCCAGTCGTAGGGACGGATCACAGTTTCGTATTGAGGCGCCGGCCAGGCAATCCAGCCCTTGCCGTCTCCGTAGATCCCGCCTGTGTGACGGCCTAGAGTCCGGTCGATTTCGATCTGGCGGCCCGCTACGACACGGGGTGTGTCGCCTTCGAATGTCGTGTGGATATAGACGCCGCTATTTCCATCGGCCTCGCACTTGAACCGGAGGGACAGATGGAAGTCGCGGTAGGACTTGGCTGTCGCCAAGTAGCCGTACTTGTCCGTGATGCCCTGCCCGAAGATGGCTCCGTCGACCACCTCCCAGCTCTCCTGGCCGACCTTTTTCCAGCCGTCGAGATCCCTGCCGTTGAAGAGCGAAGCCCACTCTGCCCCCAATGTTCGCGGCCTGGTTTGGGCTCCGAGTGTTGTAAGAAGCGCGAGTGCGAAGACCAACGGTACGAGTTTGCGTTGCATGTGCTGATTATCGCAGCCTGTGCAGCCAGCCGCACATGGCGGAGGGGTCGCTCTTCGGATCCTAGCGGGCGCGGAGCCGGCTTGGCACGAGGGCTTCAAGCTGAGGGAAGGGATACTGTGCCCGGCTGCCGTTCATGGTCCGTCGTGTTCCTTTCGGTCGTCGCGCGAAGATTCGAGAGACTGCACTGGGATCGGTGTCCTGGTAGCCCTTCCAGGCTTGGTCCGACGGCGCAGGAGCCGGCGGGCGTCGGCTGGAGAAATACCGCACTCGGCTGCCGCCTCAGCCATGGCATCCGCTCGTCCCACGCCTAGCTTTGTCAAGTGCTCCATGGTCGCTTCAAGTGTCGCAACAGGCAGTTCCTCGCCCTTCCCGGCAGGGCCGACGATCAGGACGAACTCGCCCTTCACGGCGGGTCGCGCCCTTAAGTCCTCGTGAATTGAGGCAGCCGTTCCGCGCAGGATCTCCTCGAAGATCTTTGTCAGTTCGCGGGCTACTACGACCTTGCGATCACCCAAGAGTTCCCCCAGATCCACAAGCGTTTGGAGAATGCGGTGCGGAGATTCGTAGAAGACGGCCGTGCAGGCCGCACGGCGGATTGAGGTGATGGCCGATCGGCGCTTGTTGGTCCGAGCGGGCAGGAACCCCTTGAAGACGAACTCGTGAGTTGGCAGCCCGGACGCGGCCAAGGCAGCGATCGCCGCATTCGGGCCGGGCAGAGGCACCACGGGAACACCTGCCTTGATCGCTGCCTGGACGACACGGTAGCCCGGATCGGCAATACCCGGTGTGCCGGCGTCGCACACGAGCGCGATCGATTCGCCCGCCGCGGCGCGGTCAGCAAGCTGCTGGGCGCGACGCGCTTCGTTTTGGTCGTAGCAGCTAACCAGCGGCTTGCTGATCTCAAAGTGCTTCAGGAGCCGACCTGTGTGGCGAGTGTCCTCGCATGCGACAAGGTCCACTTCGCTCAGGATCCGAAGCGCCCGGAGCGTGATGTCTTCGAGATTGCCCAGAGGCGTGGCGACAAGATAGATCGAGCCATTTGTCATGGTCGCTCGACACTATGGCATGTCGCAGGAGACGCGGCTCCTTCCGACGGCCTCCGGCTAGCCCTCGAATCCGCCGTCCAGTTCAAAGGCGTGGCCGAGGTTCAGCATGGTTTGCTCTTCGAAGTGGTTGGCCAGGATCTGCATTCCGATGGGCAGCCCTTCCGCGCTTGCGCCGCAAGGTACGCTCACACCCGCAATGCCTGCCAGGCTGCCCGTGATCGTGTAAATGTCCGACAGGTACATCTGCAGGGGGTCGCTTGTCTTCTCCCCCAGCTTGAAGGCTGGGAATGGCGATGTCGGCGTGACGATTGCGTCTACAGTCTCGAAAGCGTGTTTGAAATCGCGAGCGATCAGGGAGCGAACTTCCTGGGCCTTCTTGTAGTAGGCGTCGTAGTAGCCCGCACTTAGCACGTACGTCCCGAGGATGATGCGCCGGGTGACTTCCGGCCCGAAGGCTTCGGCCCGCGAGTTGCGATACATGTCGCGCAGAGTGCCGGACTCTTCCGAACGCTTGGAATACCGCACACCGTCGTAGCGCGCTAGATTCGAACTCGCCTCCGCGGTGCAGATCAAGTAGTAGCTGGCGATTGCGTATCGCGTATGCGGCAGGCTAATCTGGACAGCCTTGCATCCCAGCTTCTCGAGTCGCTTGATGCCCGCTTCGATCCGCGCTCCAACTACCGCGTCGAGCCCTTCTCCGAAATACTCTCGCGGGATTCCGAGCTTCAGGCCGCTTACTTCTGCGCTGAGGTCGCCGGCGAAGTCGGCGACCGGTATTCTGGCGGCCGTTGCGTCATAGGGGTCGCCGCCGGAAATCGTCCCGAGCAGATGCGCCGAGTCCTTGACAGTCCGCGAGAACGGTCCGATGTGATCCAGAGAGCTGGCGAACGCGACCAGCCCGTAGCGCGAGACCCTCCCATACGTCGGCATGACCCCGACCGCACCGCAAAACGAGGCAGGCTGGCGGATAGACCCACCCGTGTCAGACCCGAGCGAGACAGGCGTGTAGCCGTATGCAACAGCTGCTGCCGACCCACCGCTCGATCCGCCCGGCACGCGTTCTGGATCGGCAGGATTGCGAACGGGATAGAACGCCGAGTTCTCGTTCGACGATCCCATCGCGAACTCGTCGCAATTGGTCTTGCCGACGACGACCGCACCGGCTTTCTCCAGGCGCTGAACCGCGGTTGCGTCGTAGGGCGCGACGAAGTTCTCAAGCGCCCTCGACGCGCACGTGGTCTTGTTGCCCGCGGTCATGATCACGTCCTTGACGGCGACCGGTACGCCGGCCAAGGGGCCGACATCCTCGCCGGCCGCGACGCTCGCATCGATCCGGTCCGCTGCCGCGAACGCCCGTTCCGGAGTAAAGCTGAGGAACGTGCCCGAAGCCTCATTTCCGTCTCGCGCGAGGCGTAGCGCCTCCTCGGCTAGTTCGCGCGCGCTGAACCGCTTCCGTTGCAGCCCGGCCCGGATGCTGTCGACGGTTTGGTCTCGATAGCTGTCCATTGCCGACCTCAACGCTCGATCACCTTGGGCACCTTGAAATGGCCTGCACCCGCCAAGGGTGCGCATCGGAGCGCGGTCTCCGGTGCTAGGCTCGATCCGGCGACATCTGCTCGGAGCGGTGCCACGCTTCCGTCGTGCAGCACTTGGGCCATTGGTTCCACGCTGCTCGTATCGAGCTCGTTGAGCTGGTCGACGTAGGCGAGAATGTCTTCCAAGTCCCTCGCGTAGGCCTCCAAGTCACGATCGCTAAGACTGAGGTTCGCCAGGTTCGCTATCTGCTTGACTTGCTGCGGTGTGACCTTCATGGCATTCGCTTGGTACGGATCGGCGGACCCGGAACTCGCCGGCTCGCCTGCCGCCTGCGCTGGTCGTCCCGATCCCGCACGAAAAACTCGATCGCCTTCACGCTGGTTGTTGGCAGTTCCTGTTGCAGGCAGCCGAGGATCTGGGCTTTCATCGGTACGAACTGTGTCATCCAAGCGGGTTCGAGCACCTCGACCAGGAGTCTAGGCGGATCCAGGCTGACCGGATTGGACTTTTCCGCTAGGAGTGGGCCGACCGTCTCCAGCCAGTAAGCTCGGATCAGGTCCAACTCACCCAGGCGGGCCGCTTGATCCTGTTGGAGCAGCCGGGCAAGGATCCGTTTCGCCTGCTCCATTCGCGACCGTGCCGCCATTCTAGCGCACCCCTGTGCAACGGGCTTCAGTGGAACCGCGATGAACTGTCGCCGGGAGTGCAGGAGCGTAGAACCACGGCACGGTGCAGGAGCAACCCGGAAAATCGAGGCCTTGGGAGCCGGTCAGCAACACACGTGGAAGGTCGACCGATCGCGTCCCTGAAGTGCTTGATTTAGAGAGGCTTCCGTTTCTCCGAGACCCTTGTATAATTCGATTGCTGGCTATCGCTTCTCCTAGACTTGGCAACTTAGGTCTCAATTGCGGCGAGGCGGTGCCTAGGGGAGGACCGAGGTGCAAACTCTTTGCTCGATATCCACTCGAATCGGCTTCGTGGCTGCGCTGGCGAGCGGCCTCACAACCCCGGCAGTTGCCCAGGAGTGCCTTGCGATACAGGTCGTCGATCCATCGGGCGCTCCGGTCCCGACGGCCACCGTCACGATCGGGGCGGTCGACCAGCCGACCGACGACCAGGGGGTCGCTACCTTTTGCGGCCTGGGGGCTCCTCCGCATTCCGTTACCGTAACGGCTCCCAACTTCCAAACTGCGGGGCAAACGAGCGATCGGAGTGCGGGATCGGTTACTCGGCATTCGTTTCTAGTCACGGCGCCCCGCGGCCCGTTGCCAGATGATGGCCTTGGGGCTCGACTCCCAGTCGGCCTTCGCCGGGACTCGCTATGCCTAGCGGTTGGGTCGGTCAGGACAGTGTAGGGCGAGGGCACAATCCCGATGGGTCCGGATCTGAAATCGGCCCGTTGGGGCTTTCTCTCCTCTGGGATCACATGCCAGTCTCGATTCCTTCATAGCAGGTGCTAGAATCCGGCAGTCTCCTTGAAAACCGCCACTAACGCCCGTCGCATGACTCTCGCATTCGCGGTTGCGGCGGCATTCGTTACCTACCTTGACCGCATCTGCATTTCCGTTGCGGCACCCTCAATCACTGAGGATCTCGGTCTGACGACTGCGCAGATGGGCTACGTGTTCAGCGTATTTGCCTTGGCCTACGGCACCTTCGAAATCCCGATGGGCTGGTTCGGCGACCGCTTCGGCCAGAGGCGTTTGATGACCCGCATCGTTGCTGCTTGGTCGCTGTTCACGGTACTGACCGGTTTGGTGCGCAGTTACGGCCTCCTTGTCGCTGTCCGCTTCCTTTTCGGAGCGGCGCAAGCCGGTGCCTTTCCCACACTCACGAGGGCTCTGGCTCGGTGGTTTCCTCCTGGCGAGCGTGGTCGGTCAACGGGCCTGATGTGGATGGGCGCCCGCCTCGGCGGTGCGGTGGCTCCCCCGTTGGCGGCGCTCATGATCGCCTTGGTCGGATGGCGGCTCGGATTCGTCGCGTTCGGAGTGTCCGGATTGATTTGGTGCCAACTGTTTTGGCGCTGGTACCGGGACGACCCTGCGGACCACCCCGCGGTCGACGAGGCGGAACTTGCGTACATTCGCTCCGGGGCGCCGGCCCAGACCGTGCCGGCTGCGATTCCGTGGGGGCTCCTACTCGGAGACCGGAACCTCTGGGCGCTGTTCGGCATGTATTTCTGCTCTGCGTACGGATTCTATTTCTTTGTTACGTGGCTGCCCACCTACCTCATCGACGAGCATGGCCTGACGCTTGCGCGATCCGGAATTTACTCGGCTTTTCCGCTTCTAGCGGGTGCGTGCGCATGTGTCGTGGGCGGTACCTTCTCGGACTGGTTGGTACGGAAGAAGGGCTTGCGGTGGGGCCGCCGGCTCGTCGGCATCGGAGGGTTCAGCCTTGCTGCGGTCGGTTTTGCCCTAGCCGCAATGGCAGGGGACGCCCTGTCAGCGGTTCTTTGGATGGCCTTCGCCCAGGGTGCGCAGGATCTGACATTGCCTGTGGCATGGGCCGTTTGCGTCGATGTCGCCCATCGCTACGGCGGAACGGCCACCGGATTCATGAATACCGCTTCCAGCGCTTCCGCAGTGCTCTCGCCGATCACTGCCGCATGGCTGGCCGCGATGTTCGGTTCGTTCGAGTCGATGTTCTGGGCTGCAACCGTTGTGTATCTTATAGGCGCGCTGCTGTGGTTCTTGATTGACCCGGAGCGGCGCGTGCAAGGCTGAACACATGCCGAAGACCCCGTATCTCTATCAGCATCACACTTGGGTGGAGCTCGGCGAGCGAATCAAGCAGCGGCCAGTGGTCGTGCTACCGATTGGCTCCGTTGAGGACCACGGCCATCACCTGCCGCTTGACACAGACAATTTCCTGATCTGGAGCATCTGCGAAGAGGCCGCCAGGCGCGCGGACGGGGATATCCTCCTCCTGCCTCTGATCCCCTACGGATTCGAGACGCACCACATGGACTTCACAGGCACGATCGATGTGCAGCAGGAGCACCTGCTGCACTTCGTGCTCGATATCACCAAGAGCGTGGCCCATCATGGCTTTGACCGAATCCTGATCGCGGACGGCCATGGCTCGAACATGCCCATCCTTGACTTGGTAGCGCGCCGGACGGTGCTTGAGACCGACGCGCTGTGCGGCTGCTTCATTTGGCCCAGCCTTGCGGGCGGCGAGATCAGGCGGCAGCGCGAGTCGGGACGTGGCGGCATGGCGCATGGAGGCGAACTCGAGACGTCCGTCTACTTGCACCTAGCTCCCGACAAGGTCCAAATGGACAAGGCCGTCAAGGACATAGGAATGCCCGAATCGGAGTTCATTTGGATGGACTTAATGGACAAATCGCCCGTGCTCGTCATGGATGAATGGACGCGTTTCAGCAAGAGCGGAACCTACGGGGATCCGACGATAGCGTCCTCCGCGAAAGGCGAACCCATCTTCGAAGCCGTTGTGAATGCGTTCGTGCGGCTCGCTCGCGAGTTCAAGGACCGTCCTCGCGGCGAGCGAACGGATTACCACAAGAAATCGCCAGAGTGTTGCTGAGCCGACCCCGCCACTTGAGTCCCGTGTCGCACCGCAGTTCGCTGACCTTAACGTGCGGACTGGTAGCGGCGGGAGAGCTGACTATGTCCGGCCTCCGCGACAACCGTAGCCTGCGACTGTACCGGAAGGCAGAAGGAGAAGCGCGAGCGCGGTGCGGTCCGCTTCGAGTCCCGCAATCGAGCCGGAAGGAAACCGCCAGGCCATCTGGTGCGTCTAGGACAAGCGACCGCACGGCAGTAGCCAAGCCGCCTCCGGAGTCCATGTTGCCTGTAACGTGCTATCCACGCCCCGCCGGCGCTGTCGACAGCATGGGGCCAGGCTGCGAAACACGGCCAGGACCCATGCTCGGCGGCTTTCTCTGCGACGCGCGGGACCGACGGTCTGTCTGCGCGCAGTTTGGGTTGAGACCAAGGAGCCTTGCGCTCGCATCCCGCTGTTCGGCGCCCTACCGACCGTTGAGTTGCGGCTTAGCCGCTCCAGGCGGGTCAGCCTTCCGAGGTTGCGTTGTGAAGTTGCAAGAGGGTCGGAGTTGGTGGTCGCCAGGCTGCCTTGAGTCATTTCGATCTTCAGGTGTCGGGCATAGGACAAGGGAATGGAAATGAAATCCGTTGCGTTCATAGCGTTATTGATCGTCTTCGTCGGGGGCTGCGGCACTGAGCGTGCGGGCGATGCGAACGAGGAGTTGGACCCGACGAGAAGGGATCCCACCGAGGAGAACTTCCGGGCGGCAATCCAGGATTACTTCAGGACAGAGCGCGCGTGCATTGAACTGGACATCGAGTTCCCGGCGGAATTCTCCGCAACCAACCGCCCGGCGTTTCGTAGTCGATCAAGATATCTCGATGAGCTTGTTGCGATCGGATTGCTTGCCGTAACGGACACACAGCAGCGAGTCCAGGTTGTCCCTCTCGGAGGGCCAAGGCAGACAAAGCTCGTTCCATCAAGAACATATTCGCTTACAAGCATGGGAAGGTCGGTTTCCACCAATTGGATCACGGAACTCGGAGAGACTGGAACGAAACTCTGCTACGGAACCTATCGCGTAGTCGAAGTCACGAGCTTCACAGAACCGACCAAACCGGCAGGATCTCGAATACCAGTAGAACCTCAAAGGATCGTTACCTATACGTTTGAGGCAGCGGACATCGCAGAATGGGCGAGCAGCAGTCGAGAACTACGCAGCCAGTTCGATGTAATAGATCGGGACCTGGCAGCTGAGTCCGAGCCGATCGAGAGTACGGCAAGGTTGGTGCTCACGCAGGAAGGTTGGGTACACAGATCACTGCTGACCGGAGTCTGGGGAAGCTACCTGGCTCGTCTGTAGTTCCAGAGACATAATTCAAGCATCTGTCTTCACTTCTCTTCAAGGCCGCCCTCGGAACTTGAGGACACCCGGCGCTCCAGTGGTACGAACTTCTGTACGACTCCGCTTAGCTGCGCCACGAACACGCTGCCATCGGCTGCGACGGTCGTGCCGTGGCCGCCTACATTGCCCGGCAGCTCGTCCGCGATCGTTCCGTCGAGGTTGCGCAGGATCCCGCCCGCCCAGATCCGCTGGTCCTTGGTCATGAACAGTGTGGAGATTCCTCCCACATCCTGCCATTGGTCGAGAAACCCGCCTTCGGAGTCGAAGATCTGGATCCTTTGATTGTCCCGGTCCGTGACGTACACGCGCCCCTGCCAGTCGACAGCGAGATTGTGGGGCAGGCCGAACTCCCCGGGGCCCGTTCCGCGCTTGCCCCACTCAAGCAGGTACATTCCGTCGTTCGAGAACTTGACAACCCTAGCGCTTCCGTAGCCGTCACTGACATAGATGGCACCGTCCGGACCGAAAGCTACGTCCGTCGGCAGGTTGAAGTGGCCCCGGTCCGTGCCGGACACACCCTTCTCTCCGATTTGCAAGAGTACGTTCCCCTGCCCGTCGGTCTTGTACACGGCGTGCGCCCCGGCGTCAACCAGCCAGACATAGGCGTCCGGGTCCACCCGGATCGAGTGGGCACCGCAGGCATGGCACCCGGCCGGGCCGTATACAACTGTGTAGCCGGATCCGCCGGGAGAGCGCAGGTCCTGCGGAATTCGCGTAACCTTGCCCTCGCTGATCGTCCCGTCGCCCCACGACCGGATGAACCCGCCCGCTAGGTCGAACTCCATTACCGGGTGTGCCCCGCGGTGGAAGACCAAGATGTTTCCCCCCACCGTCGTGGCGACCGCGGCGACCTCGCCCCAGTGCCAAGGTGCGGGTGTTCCCGCGGCTGTCGTGGCGGGAAGCGGCCACTCGACCTCTCCGAAGCCTTGCTGGGAGCTTGCCGAGCAAGCGGCCGCGACGGCAACAATGCATAAGCAACAAAAGCGCATCGCAAATCCGGTCAGACCCGCAGGTATGGCTTGAGAGCCGCGAAATTGTGCTCGATTTCCGCCACCGCCTCCCGAGAGTACTGGTAGTCGCCCCGTCGGGACGCCGTGGTCTTGAAGATGCCCCGGCGCTTCATCATGTACGACCGCAAACCCGGAATGGCCTGCTCGAGGTTGGTCATTAGCAACAGCTTGCTGTAGACCTCGCGAACTTCGTCGCGCTTGTCGGCCAGGTGCAGTTCCCAGAGATGCGCGTAAATGTCCCCGTACATCGGTCCGCCAGTTAGCGTGCCGTCCATTTCCAGGCGCATCTCGTAGGTCCATCCCCCCGCGCGGAAGGCGCCGAGGATGATCTTGACCGCCCCGGGGCGGTGCTTCGCCATTGCCTTCATGCGCTCGATGGCCGTCGCTACGCTCCCGTATTCCTCCTTCAAGTAGCCGAAGTTGTCGAAGCTGCTGCCCATTTCCACGATGAACTCAACGGTCGGCTCGACCCTCGGCGATCCGCCGGCCGTTTGAATGAACACAGGGCGTTTCGCAACCGTGCACAGTTCGGCGTAGTACTCGCGGTAGTCGTCGAGTGACGCTGCCTTTGTCGGCGGGATCGCGATGACGGCGTCTGGCTCTAGGTCCTCGGCCAGTCGGGCGAACTCGAGCATTGACGGAGTGTCTTCCGCCTGCACGCCGAGGAAGAGGGCGGGCTTGCGCCCCCTCGCGGCCTTGGCGATCACCTCCATTCCACGGATCCGTTCGTCTTTCGACAGGTAGCTCAGATCGCTGGCGTTTTGGGGCCAGACCATGCCCTGAACGCCGCAGCGGTCCAGAAACTCGACTTCCACCTCGAGGTCTCCGTAGTCAACCGCCTTGGTTGCCGTGTAAGGCGTTGCCAGAATCGTGAATGCGCCGCGTAGCGGCTTTGCGGACTCTACGGCAGCGGTCCGTCCCGGCAATGCCAGCGCACTGGAGGCGAGGAGCCCGAAGCTGTCGCGACGAGTGAACCGGGCTGGGTAGGCCATGGCGGGCTCCGGGGAGATTGTAACCTGTTCGTACCCGAGCCGAGCTTCGAAACCGTCGTGGGCCGGGCTGGCGGCTCGAGGATTCCCGGGTGTGTGCTCGGAGCCCGAACCGGCGGTCAGGGCGTCGCCCACGCGATCCCTCAATGCTCGCCGGCTCATTTCCACCCGCTCCGTTCGGGTGCCTGTCGGCACGGCGACATCGGACCGCGGTATCGCATCCGGAGCGTTGCGGGCCTCAGGGTTTGTCGCACCTACCCGGATATGCTCCAAGCGGCTTGGCGCAGCACGGCGTAAGGCGAGCCTGCCATTTGCTCGTACCAAATCGTCACCAGCGAGCCGTCATCCAGTTCGACAGTCGAGGGGTAGCCGAGGTCTCCGCCTTCGCCATCGTCGGAAATCGTCATCGGCCCGGACCACGAGTCCCCGTTGTCCTCGCTCAACCGGGCTTGATTGCCAAACGGCTGGCGCCGGTGTCCATAGCTCATCAGGAGCCGCCCGTCGCCTAGCCGCAATAGGTGCGAAGGCAGGCCCCAAACACCGATTGCATGCGGCGTGGACCATGTGAGTCCGCCATCTTCGGACTCCGTCTGGAGGATTTCGCGCTCGTTCGCCTCGTTGTGGTTCCGGATGTGCACGAGCAACCGCCCGCTCGTCCCCTCAGCGATGTGCAGCTCGTGGTACTCGCCGAAGTCGTCCCCGTCACGTGTCGGAATCTCGGCGATCCAGCGCCAGGTCCTGCCGTCGTCATGGGAATCGGCGACGCCGATCCGGCGCTTCTGGTGCCAGAGACGCTTGCCGGCGAAAATGACCCGTCCATCGGACAGCGTTATCGGCCCGTGCGGACTGTTCAGGGGCACCCGGTAGGGTGCGGACCAGGTTGCGCCCGCATCGGTCGAGCGCAGCATCCAAGTGCCCAGCATCCGCTCGCGCTCGGCGGCAGGCCTGCGTGCGTGCGCAGATTGCCAAGCTGCGATTCTCTCCGCGGTCCAGTCCGCGGCACCGCCACCCTCACCCCCCTTGGCTCGGCTGAGACGCTCGACGTAGGCGAGAGACGTGAAAGTCGTAACGAGCATCGACCCCTGCTTGGTCTCGCACACTCCGGCGTCCCGGTCGTCAATGGCCGAGTCCATCAGGACTCTTGGCCAGCTCCAGGATTCACCGTCGTCATTGGACCGCATCATTTCCACCCACCCGAACGGGCAAACGTGCGCCTGCCTGCCCCCCGAGCAAACAACGAGCAGCTCGCCGTTCGAGCGCCTCGCTACGGTTGGCCAGCCGTGGTAGAGATTGGGCCGCTTGCTGATCGTGCGGGTTTGGCGGACTTTCGCTACGGGCTTGACCGCCCCCGCCGCGACTCCGGCAACGCACCCGGAACCCCATGCAAGGGTTCGGATCAGATCCCGTCGTGTGCTCCGAGGCTTCAACACGACAATGAGCTTATCGGAATCGGAATCCCATGTCACCGAGCCGCGTTCCGCTCTCGTAGCTGTCGGCGCGGATGGACCGGCGGCACCGAGCGTGCCGCGCCGGTCGTCGCCAGCGCTCGATGCAGGCCTTCGACCCGGGGTGCTACGATCGGCTCGCCGTTGGATCCTGGACCGTGCCAGACCGAGTCCCGAACATTCTTTTCCTGCACGTCGATCAGATGCATGCGGATGCTGTTTCCGCTTATGGCTCGCGATACTGCACCACGCCGGCGATTGACCGCTTGGCAGCGGAGGGCGTCTCGTTCCGCCGCGCCTATGCAGCTCAGCCAGTCTGCTGCCCTGCGCGGGCAAGCTGGTTCACAGGACGAACCCCGCTGGAACATGGGGTCCTGACCAACGCTGTTCCGATCAACCCCGAATTGCCCGATCTCGGCCAATGGTTGCGTGAGCACGGCGACTACGAAACCGTTTACGCCGGCAAATGGCACATTCCTGGACGAAACGTAGCCGACAGCTTCGACTACCTGCACCCCGGCACCGGCATGGGAGAGATCGGCGACGGCGATGTGGGACGTGCCGCTGCGGCCTTCCTGTGCCACAGGACGTCCCAGCGGCCGTTCTTCCTGTCTGTTGGCTTTCTGAATCCGCACGACTGCTGCTACACCTGTGGCGCCAGCGGCGGCGTGGGAAAGTTCGACTACGCGCCCGCGATCGAACGCGAGCTGCCGCCGCTGCCCGACAACTTCGATCCGGAGCTACCCTGGCTTTCGGGCGAGCAGCGTAGCCGCGTGGGGCATTGGAGTGAACGGGACTGGCGCTACTACATCTATTCCTGTTACCGCCAGACTGAAATGGCCGACGCCCATGTCGGCTTGGTCTACGACGCGCTGCGCCGTTCGCGCTTTGCCGAGGACACGCTCGTGATATTCGCAGCGGACCATGGCGAGGGCATGGGTCATCACGGGCGCATCCTCAAGAATTTCCTGGAGGAAGAGTCTTGGCGCGTCCCGACGATCCTGATCCCGCCGGGTGGCGGCCGAGAACACGACGAAGACAACCGGCTCGTTTCCAGCCTCGATATCCCGGCTACGATTTGCGACTACGCCGGCGTTCCGCCGCTCCCCGACGCCGACGTGGGTTGCAGCTTGCGCCCGCTTGTCGACGGCGAGACGTTGAGATGGCGCACGCACGTGTTTGGTGAAACCGAGCATTCTGCAGCGGTTCAAGACGGCCGCTGGAAGGCGATTTTCTATCCCGACTCTCCCACGCGGATGTTCGATTTAGTGGACGATCCCCTCGAGACTCGCAATCTCGCGGCGGCACCCGCTCACAAGACCGAGCTCAGCCGGTTGGCGGAGAGACTGCGCGGCTACGTCCGCGACCGAGCGGTCTACGCCAGGCTCGGCGAGGACGCGCCTGGCGCAGACCGCAGCGGCGAGACCCGCAAGGAGCGGTTGCGGAAGGCCCGGATCTGGTACGAGAGCATTGCGGAAGGGTCCGGGTTGGCAGTATGAGCGGGCCGACGAGGCGAGACGCGCTGGGCCTGGCTGGAGCAGTCGCTGGATTCGCGGCTGCAGGCCAGCTGCCCATGCTCGGTGCTCGCGAGGACGTGCCGGTCGGGCTATCGCCCATCCAGGGTTACTTGCGACAACATGCACTGTCCAGCCAAGTCTCTCGGGGCTCCTCGCAACAGTACGCGGTCTTGCGCTGGCGAACGACAGATCCGGTTAGCGGCGAAACCACGAATCAAGAGATTGGTCGGCTGGAACTGCAGGTGCAGCGCCTAGCGGACCAGGTCGTTGTGAACGTGATACAAACCACGCGCTACTCCCAGCCTCGAAACCGCGTCGAAGCCGAAATCGTTTGCAGCCCCGACCCGCTTCTGTCGCTTAGGACGTGGAAACTCGACAGCATGCTGGGCGAGCGCGACGACTGCCGCTACGCAATATCGGGCCGACGCGACGGAGACGTGGTCCGCATCGAGGATGGCATGGCCGAGCGGGTCTTCAATGTCGCGGGGCCGTTGGTTTCGCAATGGACGTTAGCGCTCGCAACTGCTGCAGATCCACCCCTGCGGGGTCGTTTCGGCCTGCTCGAGGATCTCCTCTTGTACAAGCCGGACCAACGCTTGGTCACGGAATCAACCGTCAACGTGCCATTCCGGGACGAATCGCACCAGCTCAACTGTTGCTCCCAGCACGGCCCCGGCGTACTGCCAATCCACTACTTCGCGGATGGGCTGGGGCGCACGCAACTTGTTACGCAAGGAGCCTTGGCATGGGCTTTGGCTGAATCGCCGTAGGATCCCGGGAAGGAATCTCAGAGCGAGGAGAGGAAATCCCTCAGAGCTGCGAGCAGCGCTGCTTTTTCCTCTCTGCGGACGTTGTGTCCGGCATCGTCGATATGCACGATCCTGCCGTTCCTCAACGCAGCGGCGACCTCTTCGTTCTTCTTCCGGGTGTCTTCGTCGGCGTCCGCCTTGAGAATCAGCGTCGGAACACCGATCTTCGCGAACAGCTCGGTCATTGGCGGCCGTTCCCCGAACGTGCCGTACCGATAGGCATTGCTTGGATGGTGCAGCCGCTTTGAGGGCGCCCAGATGCGGCACTCCTCAAGTCCCCACTTGGGTGACGATTCGACGCACCCCTTGACGAGGTCGTCGTAACTTGTCTGGTTGCGTGCCAGGATGCGTGCGTGCACTTGCTCCACGTTCATCGCGGCGCGTCCCGTGGTCGGGGCGCGCCCTGTGCGAGGCAGCAACCCGGGGTCCTCAAGCACAATCGCCCGCGCCATGGCGGGGTACTTCGCCCCGAACCAAGCCGCGGACGAGGCGCCCATTGAATGGCCCATCACGATCGGCTTGTCGAGCTGCAGTTCGCGGATCAATGCGGCTACGTCTTGGGCTTGCGCATCGGCTGGGTCCGATGTCGCGGCGGGATCGGACAAGCCGTGGCCGCGCGCGTCCGGCAGGATCACGTCGTAGTCGGAGGTCAACTCCCTGGCAAGGCTGGTCCAGCACAATCCGTCGTCCGATGATCCATGCAACATAACGAGCGCGGGCTTCTCACCGCCCGTTCTCCAGTAGTGGATCCGAATTCCGTTGGCCATCACGAAACTGTCCGTCCAGCCCGACGGAGGCTCGGGCGGCTGTTCCCCATACAAGGCCGTGCTGGCAGCCATAGCCACCAGCAACAGGAAAATCGTTCGTCTCGGTGTATTGCGCATGGGGGTTAGCCTCGCTAGTTTGGCAGTCTAGCACCTGCTGGCAGCGGTCTGGGCCCCATTCTCTTTCCCGGTGCTGCCCAATCCGGGACACCGTGCCGGTGGACTGGCTCCTTTCCACGATTCCCGCGGACCCCGTAATCGCGCCGACGCCAACAGCCCCAACCCCAACTCGCTGTTGCCGCTGGCTATCGCGCTCGGGGATCTCACCCTGGGCGACGCCGTGTCCAGCCCGACGGCGCGCGGGAACGTTGGCGAGCGACGGGCTGGGGTCATGGGCGGTCCGCGCCTGTGACTGCTCGAACATGGGTTCGGTACGCTTCCAACGCCCGGGCCCGGGCCGCGGTGTGGTCCACCATCGGGCGAGGGTAGTTCACACCGAGCTGGACCGCTGCATCCGCCAATGCTGATACCGGCGCTTACCACGGAGCATGGATCCCGCTACTCCGCAGCTGCCGCAGCTCCGGCAGCCACGCGCGCAGGTAGCGTCCGGCGGGATCGAAGCGCCTTGACTGCGCGATGGGATTGAAGATCCGGAAGTACGGGGCGGCATCAGTCCCAGAGCCAGCGACGCATTGCCAGTTTGCACTGTTGTTGGCCCAATCCGCGTCGACCAGCGTGTTCCAGAACCAGTCGGCACCGAGCCGCCAATCAATCAGCAGGTGCTTCGTCAGGAACGAGGCGACGATCATCCGGACCCGGTTGTGCATCCAGCCCGTGGTCCAGAGCTCCCGCATTCCCGCATCGACAATGGGATAGCCCGTCCTGCCTCGCTGCCAGCGGCGGAGGTCGTCCGGAGCGTCGCGCCAAGGCATCGAATCGAACTCCGGCCGGAGATTGACTCTCCCCACGCCGGGGTTGTGATGCAGGAGATGGTGACTGAACTCCCGCCACCCGATCTGGCGCAGGAAGGCGGCCTGGCCCGGGCAGGGCTCAGCTGCGCTGAGCGCGGCGGCGATCTGGCGCGGGCCGATCTCGCCGAAGTGCAGATGCGGCGAGAGCATGCTCGTGCCGTCCGTGTCGGGCCTGTCTCGATGCTGACCGTAGCGCTCGACCCCCCCTCGCAGGAACCGGTCGAGCCTGTGCCGTGCTCCTTGTTCTCCAGGCTGCCATGTCTCGTGCAGGCCGGTGTCCCAAACCGAGCTTCGGAATCGCAGTCCTCAATCCTCGAGCGCTTCACTGGCCGGCCACGATGTCGGTGCGACTAGAGCTTGAACTACGCCCCCCGGACGCTCGAATCCCTGCTTGAGGCAACGACGCCAGAACGGCGTGAAGACCCGATACGGGGCATCGCCTCCCGTGCTAACTTCCCTCGGCTCGAACAGCAGGGAGGCATTGAACGACCGCTGCACCACACCCGCCGCCGCGCAACTCGACCTGACCGCAGCGTCACGCTCGATAGCGTCGCGATCATAAAGCCTGTTCCAGGCGATTGCTGCCGCGTCGGTCTCTCGCGCCATGGCGACAATCACCTCCTCGGCAACACCGCGTCGCAGGATCAATCGGCTGCCCAATGCCCCCAGCGAGCCACCCAGCGCGCGTAGGCTGCCTTCGAACCACCACCTTGACGCGCCGCCGATGCTGCGGTCCCCCGCCTCCTCGTCCAGGACATATAGCGGGACAATGGGCCGGCCGGTGTGGGCGGCCCATGACAGCGCCGGGTTGTCCGCCAGCCGCAGGTTTCGGTGGAACCAAACCAGGACTGGTCGCTCGCCGGATCCGAGCGAATCGGACCGGCTGCCGCCACCCGTCGTTGCAATTCCGTTCAAGCTGCCTTTCCTCGTGCCGATGATACGGGAGATTCTGCACGCGCGAGGGTTCGCGGCTGTTTCCCTCGGACCGAAGACCGGCAGTGCGCGACCGGTGTCAGATCGTTGTGGGTTGCCGGGTCCTGGGAGCCGTGAGTTGGGGACAAAGCCGCGTCCCGTCGCGCTGGCAGGGCGGAGGCTTGTTGGGTAGCTTGACCCCCGAATGCAGAATCCCTACGTATAATGAGATAATCACGGGGGGCGGGCGGGTGCGCAAGTACCGCTTGCCCGTACGCGATGAAGCTGCATTCTTGGGAGCTGGTCGAGCTGGAAACGCTCAGTGAAACCGCGACCCGGAGGGTCGTCCATAGCGAACGCATGACGACCGCCAGAATCGCTCTGAGGAAGGGTGCCGTAGTGCCGCGACACAGCCACGAGAACGAGCAGATCAGCCACGTGCTCGAAGGCACCTTGCTGTTTCGATTCGACGACCGCGAGGTCACCGCTTGCGCCGGCGACTTGGTAGAAATCCCTCCCTACGAGCCGCACCGCGTGGAAGCCCTCGAGGATTCGATTGCCATGGACGTGTTTCAGCCCGTCAGGCAGGACTGGATCCAGGGGGACGACAGCTACCTCAGGAACCCGTCGGGCTCCTGATTGCGTACTTGCTTAAGGACAATCGAAGAGACGATCCCCCGCGCCCCGTTCCGCACGCCAGCAGCCTGTCTGGGGGAGCCGACTGTTGTAAAGAAATCAATGGACTTTGGAATTCGGCACCGGGCGGCGGTAGTGACCGCAGCCAGTCGCGGCATGGGCCGCGCGATCGCGGAGGCGCTGGCGGCGGAAGGCTGCAAGCTAGCCATCTGCTCGCGCAACGCCCGGGCCGTTGCTGCGACAGCCGAGGCCATCCGACGCGAGCACGGTGTCGAGGTATTCCATCAATCCGTGGACGTTAGCGACACGGCCGCCGTCCTCCAGTTCGTTGCCGATGCCCGCGCGGCGATCGGCCCGGTTAGCATCGCAGTGGCGAACGCCGGCGGTCCGCCCGCCGGCCGTTTCGAGGACTTCGGAGCCGAGGACTGGTCCACGGCGTTCCGACTCAACTTCTTGAGCGCTTGGGCTCTGATCCGGGCAGTGCTTCCCGATATGCGTGCCCAGCGCTGGGGCCGCGTCGTCACCTTGACATCTACATCTGTCCGCCAGCCCATCGAGGGTCTGATCCTCTCCAACGGCGTACGTGCCGCGGTGATCGGCATGCTCAAGACTCTCGCCGCTGAGTATGGCCCGGAGAACATCTTGTTCAACAATGCCGGCCCCGGACTGATTGCCACCGAGCGCTTGCTAAGCATCGCCCAGCGGCGCGCCGATGAAGCAGGCGTTAGCCGGGACGGGATGGTCGGGCAGCTCGCGAGCCAGACCGCGCTGCGCAGGGTCGGGGAGCCGGAGGAGTTCGCCGCCACGGTCGCGTTCCTGTGTTCCGAGAGGGCGAGCTACGTCACCGGTACTTCTTTGATGGTCGACGGCGGGCTGGTAAAGGCTGTTTAGTGAAGATTCGTATGCGATTCGATCAGTGCAAGGCGCTACCCGCGACGGTCCTGGCCTTGGTGGCTGGCCTGCTCCCGGCGTCGGTCGGCGCAGAGCCCGTATGGGTCACGAATCAAGGAGCCCGCCTGGTGATCGGCCAGGATAGCTTCACGCGGCAGGATCCTACCCCGAGCCGCGAGGTCTTGGGTGCGGCGCAAGGCGTGGCCTTCGCCGGCAACCGGCTCTTCATTGCAGATGGCAATCGCCTTGGGGGCCAGCCGGTCAACAACCGGATCCTGATCTACAACTCCGTGAGTTCGTTCGTGACGGCTCCGGACGTCGTGCCTTCCCAGCAGGGCAACTGCCCGGCTTGCGTGGGCGTGCCCGATATCGTGCTCGGTCAGGCCGGCTTCGAAACGACCGACTCGTCGGACTTGCCGGAGACTCCCGGATTGAACAATCCTTCTGCCGTCCACAGCGACGGCGTCCGGCTTGTTGTTGCGGACACGAACAACAACCGCGTATTGCTGTGGAACTCGATTCCGACGGCTAGCGGGACCTCGCCCGAGGTGGTCGTCGGGCAGCCCGATTTCACGAGCAACATGCCCGGTACGTCCGCCACCTCGATGCGCGGTCCTCAAGGTGTCTGGCTGGACAGCGGCAGGCTGTTTGTTGCCGACACCCAGAACAGCCGGATCCTGATCTGGAACTCCATTCCGACCTCGAATGGCCAATCGCCTGACATCGTGGTCGGCCAACCGGACTTTGATACCCGGCACCAAGCGGACCTTACCCAAGGCGAGTACGACCCGGATGCCCAGCGATTGCTGGACCCTGTCTCGGTAACCGTCTCGCAGGGCAGGATGTTCGTCGCTGATCTCGGTTTCAACCGGGCGCTGATCTACAACTCCGTCCCGGCCCAGAACCATGTTGCCGCGGATGTGGTGGTCGGCCAGCAGGACTTCACTTCGGGCCTGCCGAATGATGCCGAGGCTCTCTGCGAGGCGCTGGGCCCGCTGGACGACGACGGTAGCCTGACAGAGAACGAGACTCCCCGGACGGATGAGTTTCTCACGTTCGCCTTGCCGCCCGTGCGCGGGGAGATCGACCCGGACGTTGTGCGCTATCCGAGGCGTTGCGCGCGGACGCTGAATTTCCCGCGGTTCGCGCTTGCCGTCGGGCAGCGCCTGTTCGTCTCCGATTCCGGCAATGACCGCATCTTGATCTACGATCAGGTCCCGGCCGCCAACGGCGTCGCCGCCGATTCGGTGATCGGCCAGGCCGACTTCATCCAGCTGACCGAGTCGGAGAGCCCGGGCAACGTGCGCTCCCCTTCCTCGATGGCCTACGACGGCGAAAACCTTTATGTCGCGGACCCGTTTACCCGCCGCGTGCTGGTCTTTACCCCGGGTGAGGACTGGGTCGAGCTTGACGGGATCCGCAACGCGGCGGCAGTCGCCATTCACAGCCGCGGCCATCTCGAGTTCGATCAGGAACTGCCCGTGGACATTTCGGATACGGACGTCGACGAATCCCAGTTGGCCCCCGTGCTGCCAGGGGGCGAGGAGATCAAGATCACAGTGGACGAGCAGGATCTGTTCTACACCACTGTGGAAGGAGAGACCGCCGAGGATGTCCGCGACAAGGTTGTCGACCTAGTCAACAACAATTCCGACCTGCCTGTCACCGCAACACCGGGTCTGGGTGTCGGACGCCATGCAACGGGCACGATCAAGTTTGGCGGCGAGGCGCGGCCCGGGGACGTGGTGACATTGAATATCAATGGAAGGGAATACACCTACACCGTGCCCGAAGGAGACATCCCGGAGCGGTTCGTCGACCGCCTGAACTACCTTGTGGACAATGGTGATGACCCCGAGGTAATTGTCGAGCGCAAGATTGACCAGATCGAAACGCTCGAGCTGGTGCATCGTTCGGTGGGACCGGTTGGCAACAGCCTGCCCTTCTCGATCACCATCACCTCCGGCTCTCCCACGACCACGGAAGTGTCCGGTCCCACCTTGGCACGTGGCAAGGTGAGCTACCGGGCCGAATTGAGGGCCAAGATCGAAGGACCGCGCGGGAATTGGACACAGGTCCAGCTGCGTAACAGCGGAGTCGAACTCGACGCGACCACTTCCGGGTCGCGCCTTACCGGCGGATCGGATGCCCGGGACCTGCCTCCGGGAACGATTGCGTCGATCTTCGGCAAGGACCTGGCAGCCGAAACGGCGAGCGTGCCTGAAGGGGTCGCCCTGCCTACCGAGCTGGCGGGTGTGCAGGTGCTGATCAACGGAATGCTGGCGCCGCTCCTGATGGTCTCTCCGGAACAGATCAACTTCCAGGTTCCGTGGGTTCTCGAGGGCACGGGCTACAGCACCTACGTGCGACGGAGCATGCCTGACGGCAGTGTGCAGGTCTCCGCCGCCCGGGCCAACCAGTCGGTACAAGCCGCACCGGGTCTCTTCGCGCTCGACGGCGAGGAGCCTCGCAAGGCCCTTGCCGTCCACGTTACCGGCGTCGCTGAGGGCTCGGTCGGCGTAACGGTTCCCGACCGGCCCAGGGACGATGATCCCACCAACAACGACACGGAGAATCGCCAGCTAACCCAGGAGGGCGCTGACGGCCGGATCGTGATCAACGGCCGCGAGTACTACTACAGCTCGCCCGGCGACGAGAGCCCGGAGCAGGTTCGCGACAAGTTCATCGAGCTCATCAACGCAGGCGACGGCGATCCCGACGTGATCGCGTCCGCGGGCACGGTCGGCTTCTTCTCCGCTCGCGCCGACTTCGATTTCCAAGGCGAGCCCACGGCGGGCGACACGGTCACCATTGCCGTGCGCGACCGCAGCTACAGCTACACCCTGTCCGAGACCGATGTCGAGGACGTCGGCACCGCGCTGCTCATCGTGCGCAACATCCTGGTGCGGGCAATCAACTCCGGAATCGGCGACCCCGACGTCACTGCGCGCGTCCTCGAAGTGGTCGGCGCCGTCAGGATGCAGATCGTGGCGCGCGTGTTGGGGACCGAAGGCAACAGCATCCCCTATGGCTTCGAGGTCTCGTCCGGGGCCGGGATCGAGGTCGCGACCAATCGCGAGAACGGTTTGCTCGAAGACGGCAGCACGCCCCCGTCGATCATTCTGACGGCGCGCATGCCGGGCAAGCAAGGCAACCAAATCACCTACGCGGCCCAAGGCACGATGATCCCCGAAGACGACCCGAACACGAGCGACGTCAACGAGCAGCTAGAGGCGAATGTCTTGCTGACGCTCGCGAGCGGCGGCACGCACCTGTGCTGCGGAAACGAGCCGTTCTCGCCCATCACTGTGGACAATCCGTTGGTGCCGGGCGAGTTGATCGCTGTCTTTGCCACCGGCCTCGGGCTGACGGACAATCAGGGCGCAGTTGTTTCGGGCCAGCCCACGCCTGAGGGCACGGTCGCCAATGTGCCGTTCGACGCCGATGATTTCGTCTCCTCGCAGTTTGGCGGCCGCACCGCCCAGATAGAGTTTGTCGGGTTGATGGAAGGCTCTGTCGGAGTCTATCAGGTCAATCTGCGGACGAATACGGATCTCGCCGACAATCCGGCGACACCGCTCTGGATCGCCCAAGGCCTCTTCATCAGCAACACCGTCACGGTTCCTGTCAAGAATCTCGTTCCGCGACCCCCTCTGGACTTCTAGTCCCCGGCTGAACGCGCGGGCTCGGACCCGGCGGGAACCGCAGCCGGCAAGCAATGAATTCGCGGCACGCTGGCCGATCCGGAACCTTCATTGCCTCGACAGTCGACCAGGCCGCGCTAGATGTGCCACTCGATCCGGTCGCCGTTGTAGTTGGTTTTCACCGTCCGCGCGCCCTTTCGCGGGGCGACTTTGTCTTGCTCCCAGTGGGTGAGCGCCTCGCGCAAGTCCTCGACCAGGCGGGGCTGAACGGAAGAGCGGTCCTCCGATTCCGCGGGATCCGCTTTCACGTTGTACAGCCGGGCCAAGCCGCCTTCCGTTAGCAGCAGCTTCCAGTGGCCGGCGCGCACCGCTGCGTTCGGGCCGGATCGCCAAACCAGGTATTCGTGTGGGCGCCCGGCCCGCTCGCCTTGCAGGAACGGCAGCAGGTTCACTCCGTCGAGCTTGGCAAACTCGGCAGAGCCGGCCCCGGCGGCAGCGAGCGCGGTGGGGAAGATGTCGAGCGTGCTCACAGGGGACTCGAATCTTGCTCCTGCCTCGATCCGTCGTTTCCATTGCAGTGCGTAGGGTACGCGGATCCCTCCTTCGTACAGGTTGCGCTTGTGCCCGATCAGCGGCCAATTCCGTTTCCCGTCGATGTCGCTTTGCTTGGCAGCGCCATTGTCGCTGGCAAAGATCACAAGGGTGTTGTCCTCCAATCCGTGCCGGCGGAGTTCTGCGAGAACGGCGCCGACCCAGTCGTCGAGCGCGCTGATCATCGCCGCGTAGATCCGGGCAGTCTCGTTCTCGATCGCGGGGAACCTCTTGTAATACTTGTCGATCGTCTGAATCGGCCCGTGGGGAGCGTGGAACGCAAGATAGAGAAAGAACGGCTCGTCCTTGTGGCGCCCGATGAACTCGACGCCCTCCCGGCCGAGACGGTCCGTTAGGTATTCGTCCATCGTCACCCGCTCCCTTCCCATGAAGAGACCGCGGATGCGGCCAGTGCCGTCCGGCTCCCCTGGATCCGCCTGACCAGGCGCGATGCGCGCATTCGGCCAGGACGGGTCGACGAAACGCGATCCGGAGGGCATCCCGAAGAAGAAATCGAAGCCGCGGTCCAACGGGTGATAGCCGTCGGCCATTCCCAGCTGCCATTTGCCGATTGCACCGGTTGCGTAGCCTTCGGCCTTGAGGGCGGCCGCCAGAGTTGTCTCGCTCGTCGGAAGCGACTTGCGGGCCGCACCCTCCGGAGGCACGGTCTGCGAGTTAAGCTCCTTTCCCCAGCGCTGCTGGTAGCGGCCAGTCATCAGCGCCGGTCGCGGGGGATTGCACACCGGCGCTGTCACGTACCCCGAGACGAAGCCGACGCCGTTGTGCGCGACAGAGTCGATATGTGGGGTCGGGATGTCACCGCCGTACCACGATACGCTGCCGTAGCCCAGGTCGTCCGCCAGCATGAAGACGACGTTCGGCCGGTCCGCCTGGGCGTTAGCTCCGCTGCCTAGAACGATTGCCGCAGAAGCCAGAAGGCAGGTGCTTGCGCGGAATCCGAGCGAGGTGCCCCGGTTGTTCGATAAACTCATTGCGGCCCATCGTAGCTGGCCCCAGGCGTGAAAGGCGATCGCACTCGCTCCTGGGACGATCGCATTCCATCGCTGGCGGGAATTGAACCGGACATGAAGATTGCTCTTGCTGCCGTTGCTGCCGTCACGCTCGCGGGAACCGTCCTGCTAGGCGCCGATCGCGTCGAGTTCAACCGGGACGTACGGCCTATCCTTTCGGAGAATTGCTTCGCCTGTCACGGACCGGACGGAAACGCGCGTCAAGCGGGGCTGCGGCTTGACCGGCGTGAGGACGCACTTGCCCGCGGCGTGATCCAGCCTGGTGACGCCGCAGCGAGCAAGCTGGTCCAGCGGGTCACCCATTCGAATCCGCTTCTGGTGATGCCGCCGCGGGCGACCGACAAGGTCCTGATCGACTCGGAAAAGGCGATCCTTTCGGCGTGGGTCGACCAGGGTGCCGAATACCAGGAACATTGGGCCTACATCAAGCCAAGCCGGCCGGACGCACCGGCCGGTCCGGCGGCGATCGATTTCCTGGTGGGCCGCCGGCTTGCCGCGGACGGCTTGCAGCCGGCTCCAGAGGCCGACCGGAGGACGCTTGCGCGCCGTCTCAGCTTTGACCTGACCGGACTACCGCCCAAGCCCGTCACCGTTGAGGCGTTTGTCGGGGACAGGGATCCCGCCAGCTACGAGCGTCTCGTGGATGCCCTCCTTGACTCGCCGCATTTTGGAGAGCGGATGGCGGTTCACTGGCTGGACTTGGTTCGCTATGCCGACACGGTCGGCTACCACGGCGATGTTCCGGTCAACGTCTATCCGTTCCGCGACTATGTCGTCCGCTCATTCAACGAGAACAAGCCTTTCGACGCGATGACGCGGGAACAGGTCGCTGGAGATTTGTTTACCGACCCGACGCCCTGGCAGCTGGTGGCCAGCGGGTACAACCGCTTGAGCCGGATGACGAACGAGGGTGGAGCCCAAGCCGCGGAATACCTGGCGAAGTATGCGTCTGACCGCGTGCGCAATATCTCGACGGTGTGGCTCGGCTCGACGCTGGGATGCGCCGAGTGCCACGACCACAAGTTCGATCCGTTCTTGGCCAAGGATTTCTACTCGATGGCTGCCTTCTTCGCGGATATCGAAGAGCAGGGCGTCTTCAGCGGCACCGCCCAATGGGGGTCCAACGTCCGTGTGCTGGCGCCCCCCGACCGCGAGCGAGTTGCCGAGATCGACCGCAAGCTGGCGGAGCTTCGCGAGGCCGGGCAGGGCAAGCTTCCCGCGGAAGCGGATTCATTGGCTGGCCTGGCTGCGTACGTGCGCGACGACTTGGTGCGCTGGAGGGCTTTGGAAGCGGATCGCGTTTGGGCCGATTGCGAGCACCCTGACTTCAATCAGTGCGACCGATTTGAACTGCAGCAGGAAAGGGACTCGCTCGTTCGCGTGGCAGTTACCGGAAAGGAGAAGCCCCGCGAGGTGATCTATCGCTTCGAGACCGAGCTCAGCGATGGCGTCATCAGCGCTCTTGCCTTGGAGCTGTTCCCCACGGCCGACTTCGATTCCTTCTACGTCAGCGAATTCGAGGTGCGCCTCCTTGGCCGGCAGGGCTGGCCCGTCCGCGTGCGGCTCGAAACGCTCCTGCCGGATCGCGAAGAACAGGGATCGATGCTGCGAGACACGCTCGACGACAACTATCACACCGGCTGGCATGGCAAGTGGGAGGACGACTCAGCTCGTGTGGCGGTCTTCGGATTCGAGGCCCCGCTGCGAACCCGTGCGGGAGAGCGGCTCCAGGTCACGTTGATTTCGAACGCTCGCAGCGGCACCAGCCTTCCATCCAGGTTCCGTCTGCTCGCCACGGATTCGGCCTTTCCCGAAATCCCGGCCAGCGGGGAGTTGCGGGAGGCCGTGCTCACGGATAGGGATCGCGCGCCGGAGCAGGCCGAGGCACTGAGGAAGTCGTTTGACCGGATCGTGAGGGGCAACGCCAACTGGCGCGAGATCCGTGCGTTGCAGCGCCGCAAGAAGGCATTGCTCGACCGCGCCTACGAATCGTTGGTCGCAAAGGCAGTTGCCGAGCCGCGGACGGTGAGGGTGTTGCCCCGCGGCAACTGGATGGATGACTCGGGCCCGGAGGTCGAACCGCAGGTCCCGCACTTCCTTGGCCCTATCTCCACGGACCGTCGACGCCTGACGAGGCTGGATCTAGCCGATTGGATCGTGAGCCCGGAAAATCCATTGACGGCCAGGGTGTTCGTGAACCGCCTTTGGAGGGTTTTCTTCGGGACCGGGTTGTCCAAGGTGCTTGACGACGTCGGTTCCCAAGGCGAGCCGCCGGTAAACCAGGAACTGCTCGATTGGCTCGCCGTCGAATTCATGGAGAGCGGCTGGGATGTTCGTCACATGGTCAAGACAATGCTGCTTGCCGAGACGTACCGGCGGTCTAGCGAGCCGTCCGAGGAACTGCTCGCGAAGGATCCGTCCAACCGTCTGTACGGACGCCAGACGATCGCCCGGCTCGACGCCGAGTTCGTCCGGGACAACGCCCTCGCCGTCAGCGGCTTGCTCAATCGAACCCTGGGAGGGCCGAGTGTCAAGCCCTACCAGCCCCCCGGTTACTACGAGGAACTCAACTTCCCTAAGCGGGTCTATGAGGCCGACATGAACCCCAATCAGTTCCGCCGGGGCCTCTACACGCACTGGCAGCGGCAGTACCTGCACCCGTCCCTGATGGCCTTCGACGCGCCCGCGCGCGAGGAATGCGCGGCCGAGCGGCCGGTCTCGAACACGCCGCTGCAGTCCCTCGTCCTGCTGAACGATCCCAGCTACGTGGAGGCCGCGCGATCTTTTGCGACCCGGATCCTGCGGGAAGCGGGAAAGAGTGATCGCAGGCGGATTGACTTCGCGTTCCGCGAAGCGTTTGCCCGCCCGGCCCTTCCGGAGGAACGCGAAGTCGTCCTCGGCCTGCTGGAGAGCCAGCGCCGGCACTTCGCCAGCGAACCCGACCGAGCGGAAGAGCTGCTCGCCACCGGAATCGCTTCCCTCCCGAAGGGATCCGGCCTGACGGAACTGGCGTCCTGGACCGGTGTGGCCCGGGCGCTCTTCAACAAGCACGAGTTCCTGATGAGGTACTGAAGGTCCACAATGCGAAACTTGCCTTTCGATCCACTCCAGACTCGGCGCGCCTTCCTAGGGCGGGCCTCGATGGGTCTCGGCCCCATAGCGCTGGCATCGCTGCTGAAACCCGACCTGCTGGGGGTCCAGCCTGCCGTGGAGGGTTTTCCGAACGCGCCGGCCAAGGTCAAGCGAATCATCTTTCTGTGCATGGCAGGCGGTCCCGCGCACCTCGAGTTGCTCGACCACAAGCCCGAGCTCGAGAAGCGAGATGGCGAGCCGATGCCCGAGTCGTTCACCAAGGGCCAGCAGATAGCCCAGCTCCAAGGCAAGCAACTGCGCATCCTGGCACCGCAGCACCCTTTCAAGCGCTACGGCAAGAGCGGCCAGCACATGACGTCCCAGCTGCCGCACATTGGCTCCATCGCGGACGACATTTGCATCATCCGCTCGATGCAGACCGAGCAGATCAACCACGACACCGCGCACACCTTCATGAACAGCGGGTTTCGCCTCCCCGGACGGCCGAGCATGGGGTCGTGGCTGCTGTACGGACTCGGCAGTGAGTCGGAAGACCTGCCGGGATTCGTGGTGCTGACTTCCGAGGGCGGCTCGCAGAGCCAGCCGATCGCCGCGCGCCAATGGAGCAGCGGCTTTCTGCCTAGCGTGTACCAGGGAGTGAAGTTCAATTCGACCGGCGATCCGGTCAACTATGTCCGCAACCCCGGGGGCATCAGCCGCGGGATGCAGGGCGATGTCATCAACGCGGTTAGCGAACTCAACGAACTGCAGCAAGGCTGGACCCGCGATCCGGAGATCGCCACTCGCATCGCCCAGTACGAACTGGCGTTCCGCATGCAAATGAGCGTCCCGGAGCTCGTGGACTTCTCGGACGAACCCGAGCATGTCCTGGAGCTGTACGGAACGCGCGGAGGCGACGGCACGTTTGCTGCCAATTGCCTGCTCGCGAGACGGCTGGCCGAGCGAGGCGTGCGGTTCATCCATCTCTATCACCGGGGCTGGGACCACCACAACTCGATCAAGACCGGCTTGCCGGAGAGTTGCGGCTACGTCGACCAAGGCACCGCGGCGCTGGTAAAGGATCTCAAGCGGCGTGGAATGTTCGACGACACATTGATTGTGTGGTGCGGCGAATTCGGCAGGACGCCGATGTCCCAAGGCTCGAACCCGGCCTTGCTCGGCCGCGACCATCACATCAAGGGGTTCTCGATGTGGATGGCGGGCGGAGGCATCCAGGGCGGGCATAGCCACGGCGCAACCGACGAGCTCGGCTACAACGCTGTCGAGAACGTCGTCCATGTCCATGACTTGCACGCGACGATCCTGCATCTGTTCGGAATTGACCACACCAAGCTCACCTACCGGTTCCAGGGGCGCAATTTCCGGCTCACGGATGTCCATGGAACAGTGGTGCGCGACATCCTTGCGTAGGCCGTTAGCGCCCCGCTGCGGCGATCGCGGCGACTTCCCGTCGCTCGGCGCGGAGCGCGGGCGACAGCAGTGGCCGTCCGTCCCGCATTAGCGTCCGAACTCTCATCATTGGGAGCCGTTGCACCCACGTAGCCGGCCAATTTGGCAGAGTTCCGGCCATGATTCGCGCATTAATCAAGAAATCTGATAGTAATACACTCAATTTTAATTAGTCTTCTACTTGACATCAAGTCAGAATCCTGTATGTTGGGGTTGTGAGCAGAGATTTCCTGAAAGGAGGAACAAACTCATGAGACTGCTAAATCACCAATCCATCGGCCCCTGGCGGGACATGGACCGCCTCATTGGCGCTTTCCGAGACGATGCCAGCTGGGTGCCGGCGTTTGACATCGAAGAGACCGACGCCGCGTACGTGCTGCGCGGGGACGTCCCGGGGATGTCCCAGAAGGATATCGAGGTCCGGATCGACGAAGGCGTGCTGCGCGTGCGCGGCGAGCGGCAGACGGTTGCCGCCGGCGAGGACCGACACCGGTTCAGCCGCCGCGAGCGGCGGGGCGGCAAGTTCGCGCGGCGGTTCTGGCTGCCGGAGACGGTCGACACCGAGAGCGTCAAGGCGTCCTATGTCGACGGCGTTCTCGAACTCACCCTGCCGAAGCGCGAACCCGAGGACACCTCCCGTCTGATCCCCGTCCAGTGATCGATGGGAACGCGCCCAAAGGGGGCGGGGTTGGCTCGTCCGGGTCGCCCCGCCCTGACTTGGGAGCCCCGGCCTGGCAGGACACAGGCTGGGGCCCCTGGCGCGTCCGCGGCCCGGAGCGACATCGAAGGGACCTAGATCCATGATCAGTCTTGACAAGTTCACGCAGAAGGCCCAGGAAGCCATTGGCGAGGCCCAGATGCTGGCCGCCGAGGCGAACCACCAGCTACTCCACCCCGCGCACTTGCTGGCGGCGCTGGTTGCGGCGGAACACGGTATTGTGCAGTCCGTGCTGTCCAAGCTGGGTATTGATTCGGACGAGGCCGTGCCCCGTGCACGCCGCCTGCTTGACGACATTCCTTCCGTTCAGGGCTCGACCTCGGGGATGCAGGTGGACCGCGCGTTGCAGCAAGTCTTGACCGCGGCGGAAAAGGAAGCTCGCCGGTTCAAGGACGAATACGTCTCCACAGAGCACCTGCTGCTCGCCATCAGTTCCCGCAAGGACGATCCGGCCGGGCATCTCCTGCGAGAGGCGGGAGCGACGCACGAGGCGATTCTACAGGCGCTGGCGACGATCCGCGGGACGCAGCGCGTCACGGACCCCAACCCGGAGGACAAGTACCAGGTGCTTCAGCGCTACGCCCTGGACCTAACCGACGAGGCACGGCACGGCAAGCTCGACCCCGTCATCGGCCGCGACGAAGAGATTCGCCGGGTCGTCCAAGTGCTGTCGCGGCGCACGAAGAACAATCCGGTCTTAATCGGCGAGCCCGGCGTGGGCAAGACGGCGATCGCCGAGGGCCTGGCCCAGCGCATCGTTCAACGCGACGTTCCGGAGACCTTGAAGAACAAGAGGCTCGTCGCGATCGATCTGCCGTCGATGGTTGCCGGAACCAAGTTTCGCGGCGAGTTCGAGGAGCGTCTCAAAGCTGTGCTCCGCGAAATCGAGGAATCTGAAGGCGAGATCGTCTGCTTTATCGACGAGTTGCACACGCTGGTCGGCGCAGGGGCCAGCGAGGGCTCGATCGATGCTGCCAACATGCTCAAGCCCGCGCTCGCGCGCGGCCGCCTCCGCTGTGTCGGCGCGACAACCCTGAGCGAATACCGCAAGCACATCGAAAAGGATCCGGCCTTCGAGCGGCGCTTTCAGATGGTGCTGGTGGACCAGCCGTCGGTTGAAGACACGATCGCGATGCTGCGGGGTCTGAAGGAGACTTACGAGATCCACCATTCGGTGCGCTACCGCGATGCAGCCTTGGTCGCGTCCGCGGTGCTGTCGGACCGGTACATCAGCGACCGGTTCCTGCCGGACAAGGCGATCGACCTCGTCGACGAGGCCGGTGCCGCGCTGCGCATGCAGATCGACTCTGTTCCGGTCGAGGTCGACCAGATGGAGCGCAAGGCAGTGCAGCTCGAGATTGAACGCCAGGCGCTGCTGAAAGAGAGCGAGCGAGGCGCGGCCGAACGCCTGGCCGTGATCGAGAGCCAACTCGAGGAGCTCCGCGGAGAGTCGTCCGCTCGGCGGGAAAAATGGCAGCAGGAAAAAGCGCTCATTGATGGCGTTCAGAGGCTCAAGGAGGAGATCGAGCAGTTGCGGATCGAGCAGGAGTCGTCCGCTCGGACTGGCGATCTGGACGCGGCGGCTGAAATCCGCTACGGCCGGCTGGCGCGAGCCGAGCGGGAGCTTGAGGCGGCGACCGTTCAGCTCGAGTCGCGACGCGGTGAGAGTCCGCTCTCCCGCGGCGAAGTCGGCGAGGAAGACATTGCGAGGATTGTGGCCAAGTGGACCGGGATTCCGGTGACGAAGATGCTGCAGGGAGAGGTCGAGAAGCTCGTCCGGATGGACGCGGCGCTGAAGGAGAAAGTGATCGGCCAGGACAACGCCGTCGAGTTGGTGGCGAACGCAATCCGCCGCAACCGCGCGGGTCTCAGCGACCCGGACCGCCCCATCGGCACTTTCGTCTTCTTGGGGCCCACTGGCGTCGGGAAGACCGAGCTAGCCCGGGCGCTGGCCGAATTCCTGTTCGACTCCCGCAAGGCAATGATCCGCATCGACATGTCCGAGTACATGGAGAAGCACGCGGTATCCCGCATGATCGGAGCTCCGCCGGGGTATGTGGGCCACGACGACGGCGGTCAGCTGACCGAGCACGTGCGACGTTCGCCCTATTCGGTGATCTTGCTGGACGAGATCGAGAAGGCCCATCCCGATGTGTTCAACGTCCTGCTGCAAGTGCTGGAGGACGGCCGCTTGACCGACGGCAAGGGCCGCACTGTGAGCTTCGCGAACGCGGTCATCGTGATGACGTCCAATGTCGGTTCCCAGGACGTTCTCAAGAATGGGTCGATCGGCTTTTCGCTCAACGACACCGACAGCAGTCGGAACGCGGACATGCGCCGCGAGTTGCTGGACGCGCTAGGGCGCACGTTCCGGCCCGAGTTCCTGAACCGGATCGACGACATCATCGTCTTCAACACTCTGGACCGGCAGCACCTCGAGCGCATCGTCGAGCTGCAGCTGGCCCGGGTCGGTTCCCTCCTGGCCGGGAAGCGGATCCGAATGGAGGTCGCGCCCGAGGCGAAGGAGCTGATCGTATCCCAGGGCTACGACCGGCAGTTCGGGGCGCGTCCCATGAAGCGCGCGATCCAGCGCCTGATCCAGGACCCCCTCGCGCTGGCGGTCCTGGAGGGGCGGTTTGCCGAGAACGACGCCGTCCGCGTGGAGCGCGACGGAGACAGGATGCGCTTCGTCCCGGAGAGCGAACCCGAAATCGTCGAGCACGCAACCGCGGCCTGAAGCCTGCGGGCCCGCAGGGATCGAGCTGTTCCAGGTCTCGTCTCACGGACTCTCCGGACGGCACGGCCCGGGCAACTGCGCGTCCCTGGCCTGTTGTCTGGAATTCGACCGCTCGGCTGCGGGAACCCCGCCGGTAGGCTGACTGTCCCCGGGGTTGGCGGCGTTTCCGCAATCGCCGGAATCGGCTTTGGAGGTGATCAGCGGTTGGTGAGTCTGTAGAAGGCCCTTTCGCCGAGCATCACTCCAATCGCCCCGATCCAAGGGATCGTGAAGTTGTACCAACCGGGGGACTTGGCTATCTCGCCTGCTTCGAAGAAGGTCAGGTTGGCCGCGACCTTCCCCTCCGGCAATGGTGGCGGCGCGGCCCCGAGTTGGGCGAAAGCAATGGCCAGGCCCAGGACCAGCACCAATCCTGCCAGCAGGAGAGCCGGAACATGCGTCTCCTGCTTGGCAACGGCTGTTGCAACCATTCCGCCCGCGATGGCGGCGATCAATCCAGACACGCAGTTCATCACGCTCCAGAGAGTGCTGGCTTCCGTTTGTCCCGGCTGGAATGCTCCTTCGCCTCCTAGAATCGACCACACGACTGCGATGCCAAGGAAGACGACCGCGAACATCGCCGCGTAGCCTGCAACGACCCCTAGCCCAATGCGGAAAGCTCTCATTCCGGAATCCTCCGTCGGTCGCGATTCCCCGGTCGGAGCCGCGACCGGCCCAGTATACCGCCAGCTTTCCAAGCCGGCAGCCGCCCGCCCCGCTCCGCTGCCTGTGAAGCGAGCGCACGCTCGCGCAGGTGCGGGACTGCCGGAAGCGACGGAGCCGCAAGCCTTGAGCATCTGCCGCGTGGCGCCTTGCCGGTTGCGGGACTGGCCATCCACGTGGCTTTCGCACCTGCCGGTCAATGGCCGCCGGTAGCCGTGCAGGCGCTTCGCGCCGACCGGAAGCCGCGGGCATCGCCGCGATGCTCTGGTTGATAACATGGCCGTTTGCAGGATGCGATCTGGTCCCGGACTCTCCTGCCTGCAACCCGCGATGCGCTGCTGGCCTCGGATTCGCTGCCTGCCAAGGCCGATGTGGTGGTGGTGGGTGCCGGCTTGGTGGGCCTCTGCACGGCGCTATCGCTCCGTCGGAGGGGCGTTGGCAAAGTCGTGGTGGTCGATAGGAGCTCGGTCTGCGGGGAGTCAACCGGTGCCAGCGCCGGCGGCCTGTGGCCTGGGCACGAGTGCTTGACGCTGGCCTCGCCCGACATCGCTCGCAAGGCCCGCGATCTTCACGCTGCCCTGCGCGAGGAATTCGCCTGCGACTACGTCCGCAGTGGTGTGCTCAGGCTCATGGACGAAGGCGAGGCATCACGGGGCCTTGCCCGGGTGGAGCGCACGCGGAAGGCCGGATTCGCCGCGGAACTGCTCGCGGGTGGCGAACTGGCTGCCTGCGAGCCCCTCCTGCAACACGCGGGCGTCGCGATTCGGTTTCCGGGAGACGGCTCGATTCACCCGTTGAAGCTCGCTGCGGGCATCGCGCAATGGCTGCGCGGGAACGGAGTCAGAATCTGTCTCAACGAGGAAGTCCTCGGCATCGCTCCGGCACCCATCGCCATCACGACGTCGGGCGTGCGTACGAGCGCCGGCTCGATTGTCGTTGCCGCCGGAGCCTGGACCCCCTTGCTAACGAAGATGCTCGGATGGCGCCCTCCGATTCGACCGATCAGGGGCACGTTGCTCGCGACTGAGAAGCAGCCCGCTGGCACGCTACGATCGATCGTGATCGGCCAGCGCTACTACTACTGGCAGCTGGCTTGCGGCCCGCTGGCCGGGGGGGGCTCGGAGGAGGACGTGGGCTTCCGCGAAGGCTCGGATGGCGCCGTGGCCGCAGACATCCGCCGGGAATGGGGGAGTCAGTTCCCGTCGCTACGGGACTTGCGTTTCACCAGCTGCTGGTCCGGCTTCCGGCCATTCTGCGAGGACATGCAACCGGTCATAGGCCCCGTGCCGGGCTGCGACGGCGTGTATGTCTCCGCCGGCCACTTCCGAAAGGGGATCCTGCTGGCCCCGTTGAGCGGTGAACTCCTCGCCGACCAAATGCTGGAAAACCGCCGATGGCTCCCTGCCGAGGCTTTCCGCCCCGACAGGTTCCCGCTGGCCGCCCAACTCTGCCGCTAGCAGCTCGGGGGGAGGCTTGGACGGCGCGTGGCCGTATCCTACGCCGCCGCGTACCGCGCGGCCACGGCGTTCCAGTCGATCACGTTGTAGAAGGCCGCGATGTAGTCGGGCCGGCGGTTCTGGTAGTTCAGGTAGTACGCATGCTCCCAGACATCGATCCCGAGGATTGGGGTGCGGCCTTCCATCAGCGGCGTGTCCTGGTTGGGCGTCGATTCGACCACCAGCTTGCCCCCGTCCACGCTGAGCCAGGCCCAGCCGCTGCCGAAACGGTTCATTGCGGCCGCCGAGAACTGCGATTGGAAGTCGCCGAAGCTGCCGAATGCCGCGCTGACCGCGGCGGCGAGCGCCCCGGACGGCTCCCCGCCGCCAGACGGGCTCATGATCGTCCAGAACAGGGAGTGGTTCGCATGGCCGCCGCCGTTGTTGCGGACCGCTGGGCTGGAGACGGCCGAGGCATCGCTTACCAAGTCGTTGATATCCATGTCCGCTTGCGGCGTGCCGGCCACCGCGGCGTTCAGCTTCGCAACGTACGCGGCATGGTGCTTGTCATGATGGATCTCCATCGTGCGGGCGTCGATATGGGGCTCCAAGGCTCCGAAATCGTACGGAAGGTCAGGTACGGAAAAGGCCATCGTGTGTCGCTCCTTAGAAAGATGGGACGGAAAACCCCCATCTTACCAGTCAAGGTCCTTGGGACCGGGGCGAGCGCGAGGCGAGGTGCGCCCCTACCGCGCTTCCTGGACTTCCCAAGGCCGCGGACCTCGAAACCGATTCCCGGCTGGCCCGCTGTCGCGACCTGACCACGCCTCCCGGGCCTGCCGAGAACCGGGGCGTGCCAGGACTGGATTGCCGCGCCATTTATCGCAAAAACGACGGCTCTGACGCGGCCACGGCGCAGCCGGGGCAGATCGGTTTCACGGCAGCCATTCTCGACTGCGAGGTCACAGCCCTCGTCAAGGATGAACCGCGGCGGCCGCTGATTGAGTGAGCGCTCGTGCCGCAACGTGGTGGGGGGCATTCACTACTCTGGCGCTGAGCTAGAGTTCTCCTTGCACGCGACGAATCCGGCTCCTGACCGGGTAGCATAGTCTTCGCGATGCCCGAGGACAGAAGCGCCATGACTCGGCGAGACGCCCTCAGAGTTCTGTGCGCAGCCCCGACGACTGGCCTGGCGGCCGAGCGCCGGCCGAATTTCGTCTTCATCTTCTGTGACGATCTCGGCTGGGGGGACCTGCCGGCCTACGGCCACCAAAATGTCAATGCGCACGGAGGCTGGGTCGTTCGCGGTGAGCTCAAGACCCCCCACATTGACCGAATGGCGGAGGAAGGGACGCTGTTCACCCAGTTCTATGTCGCCTCCGGAGTCTGCTCTCCGAGCCGAGCCGCCATCATGACCGGCAAGTTCCCCGGCGAAGTGGGCATCCACGACTACCTGGCTAGCGAGGAGCTGAATGAGCAACGAGGCTGCGTCAACTATCTCGACCCGGGGATCCCCACGGTCACTCGCCTCCTGCGGGAAGCAGGCTACGCTACCGCGCACTTCGGGAAGTGGCACCTTGGCGGCCGTACCGGTGCGCCGGGGCCGGAGCAGTACGGCATCGATCTGTATGATGACTGCCGCTCCGGACCCGGCGGTCGCGTGACTTCCAGCGCCCAAATCGCCGATGCCACCATCGCATTCATCGAACGCCACAAGGATGCGCCCTTTTACGTCAACGCTTGGCTCTATGACCCTCATTCCCCTCTCCATCCGACCGAGGAGATGCTTGCGGAATACGAGGACCTCACACCCCGTTGGGGCAAGCATTACGGGTCGCTGCAAGTCTGGTACGCGGTCCTGACCTACATCGACAAGCAGGTCGGCCGCATTCTGGACCGTCTGGACGAGCTGGGCCTCAGTGAGAGCACCGTGGTCGTTTTCTCGAGCGACAACGGTCCTGAGTCCGGCCTCATTCCCTTTGTTTCGCACTATGGAAACGCTTCTTCGGCCGGGCCTTTCCGTGGTCTGAAGCGCAGCCTGTATGAGGGCGGAATTCGTGAGCCGTTCATCGTGCGGTGGAAGGGCCAGACTCCGGCGAATGCCGTGAATCGAGAAACAGTGTTCGGCGGAGTCGACTGGCTTCCGACTGTTTGCCAGCTCGCCGGTGCCGAAGCGCCAACGAACATTCGCGGAGAAGACCTCTCGAGCACATTCCGCGGGAAACCGGTTTCGCGGTCTACGCCGCTAGTGTGGGAGAACCGTTTCCCGGTCTACGGACACGTCCTGGACAAGAGCTTTCGTGTTCGATGTCAAGGGATATTTCGGGGATTGCCAGAAAGAATCTAGCTTGCGTGTTCTGTACGGCTCGGATGTTCGGTCTTCGGTTACGCCTCGGGCCGCTGGGCGGAGGGCCGGTCGGGAGCGATCCAGTATTCAGGCCTTGGCCGGGACCTGCGGTTGCCAGAGGCGGTCGTCGCGAAGCAAGGCGTTGGCGAGCACGACAAGCTTGCGGATGACGGCGGTTATTGCGACCTTATGGGGCTTGCCGCGGTCGGCCAGCCGCTGGTAGACGGCGCGCATGTCGGGGTTGGAACGGCGGGCGGCGATGGCGGCCATGTAGAGCACCTTGCGCGGTCGGGGTCGCCCGCCTCGGATGTGGCGAGCGCCGTGGGATGCGCCGCTGTCGCTGGCGAACGGAGCCGTGCCGGCCAGGGCCGCGGCCTGCTTGGGGCCGATGCTGCCGAGTTCGGGCAAGTCGGCGCAAAGCACAGCCGCGGAGACGGGGCCGATACCCGCGACGGACCGCAGGATCGCGGCGCGGCGAGCCAGGGCTTCGTCGGCTTCGAGGGCCTTGGCAATGGCCTGGTCGAGCACACCGATCTCGCGGTCGGTAGCCTCGTTGAGGCGGCCGAGCGCGGCCGCCGCGGGTCCGGGATCGAATTCGGCGATGCGCTTGCGACGGTTTGTCCGGTCCTCGACACAGGCGGCTCGGGCCGACAGCAAGTCCTTCAGCTGCTGGAGATTGCGTTCCAATGGAAGCGCCCGGCGCCGGCCCGGCAGGCGCCCGAAGAGGGCCAGCATGGCGGCATCGATGCGATCGGTCTTGGCGAGCCGACCCATGCTGCGCGCAAACTGCCGGGCTTGGAGCGGGTCGGCCAGGACAATCTCCAGGCCGGCCTCGTCGAGGCAGCGGTGCAGGGCCCGATGGTAGCGTCCCGTTGGCTCGAGCACTACGCGCCGCACGCCCAGCCCGCGCAGCCAGTCCCGCGCCGCGCGCCAGCCGTCGGCATCGTTGGGAAAGCTGCGGGTGGCAGCGCCCGGCTCGACCTGCATGTCGAGCTGGGCCTTGCTGACATCCACGCCAGCGACGAGGTCCGTCGCAGCGAGTTCCATGTCATTCATGATTCGAGTTCCTCCGGAATGCAGTACAGTCAATGCGAGTCATCCCCCGGCCTTGGCTTCTCGTCAATCCGGGCCTCGCGCCCAACCTTTCGTCCAGGCCTCGGGGGGATGGTTGCGGCGGGCCGACCAAGCTCATTTCCGATTCCTCGAATCCAGCCCGAAACGGTCCGACCCGCCGCCCGACCCGGGGGTCTGCAGGCCCCCGGGTCGGCCCTCGCCCCCCGCTAAGCCGCAGGGGGTGCGGATGGCTCCCCGGCCATCCAACGGAGCTGGACGCCGGGCTTCGCAACCCAGTCCAGAGTAGTCAAAGACTAGGTCCACGGCGCACCCTGACCAACATAGAAGCCCGATGCTGGCGATTCGGAGCGGTCGATGGAAGTTGCTGATGAATCCCGACCGCAGCCGACTAGAACTTTACGACATACCCAGTGATCCGAGCGAGATGGACAATCTCGCTTTCCGGGAGCCGCAGGTCGTTCGGCGTCTGTCCGAACACCTGCTGTCTTGGCAGAAGACACTGCCGCCCGGCCCTGTCGACTCCGGTGCGGGCAAAGCGCAATACGCTTGGCCTGGAAGCGGGGAATAGCCGGATACCGGCTTGTTCTACGATGGGCTAAGATCTGGCACATGCGCCTCCCTGCACTCGCAGTTGCTGTCCTCACGCTTGCTCATGGCGGTTCGGCCGCCGATCATCCCTCCGCGCCGTTCGCGAATGAACTGATCGAGGCGCGAGTGTACCTGCCCGATCCCGAGAACGGATACTACCGAGGGACGCGTTTCGATTGGTCGGGCGCGATCCATAGCTTGGAGTACGCCGGGCACCAATATTTCGGAGAGTGGCAGGAATCCGACGATCCTTATCTCCACGACCGCATCACGGGCCCTGTAGAGGAGTACCGTACCAATGACAAAGGGCTAGGCTATGACGATGGCGGGGAGCGCTTCCTGCGCATCGGCGTGGGCGTCGTCGAGAAGCCCGAGGAAGACGACTACCGCTGGAGACATAGCTATAAAGTCGTCGACCCGGGCGAATGGACGATTCGGCGAGGGGCGAACTGGATTCAGTTCACCCAAGAAGTTGCCGAGCCGACTCTCGGTTACGGGTACCGCCTGACAAAGCGCCTGACCCTTACGCCGGGACAGCCGGAGCTTGTCATCGACCATACGCTCGAGAACACCGGTCGCAAGGTGATCGAGACGAACGTGTATAACCACAACTTCTTCGTTATCGACAATCAACCCACCGGTCCGGACTTCACGGTGGCGTTCCCGTTTGAGTTGACGGCGGATCGCGAGATGGACGGCTACGTGAGCGTTCGCGGACAAGAGTTACGGTTTGAAAGACAGCTACCGCCCGGTGAGAGCGTCTTTACGCTGCTGGGCGGCTACGGCGCCACTCCCGATGATCATGTGTTCAGGATCCAGAACAGCAAGGTCAAGGCCGGAGTGCGCGTCTCGACCGACCGGCCGCTGGCCAGGCTACAGTTCTGGTCGCCGCGCACTACGCTGTGCCCGGAGCCGTTCGTCGACTTGAAGATCGCGCCCAGCCAAGCCGATCGCTGGTCGATCCGATACGAGTTCTATACGCTGGACTGAGGCGAGTCCGGCCGCCTCAAGCTGCGCAAAGCGGCCCCCGATAGACACGGCTCCCGAATCGGGCCATTTACGGCAGTCTGGCGATTGGCAGGGTGACGCCGTGCCGCGAACGTAGGATGCAAGCGGCGTGAATTGTCCGACCAGCGGACTGAGGGACGTTCCGATTGCGGGTGAACTTCCTTCAAGATGACGTTCCCTGCGGTGCAATTGCGGGACGTCTCTCACTGAGTTGATACGATTGCTCCCGATGAAGACGACAGCAGGCCACGCTGACCGCGACTCTCAAACCGCACCCTTCCAAGCGCCGGCCGTGCTCCAATTTCCATCGCCAAGGAGCGGCAGGATGGAAATCGCAGCGTGAACGCGGATCGTTCCGGTCAGCACGGGAGCGTTCGCTACCAGCCCGACGAACGGCCGGCTCCGGCAGTCACGCTGGGGCTAGGCCTTCAGTCCTCCGTCCTGATCATCGCGAGGATTGTGGTGGTCCCCATGTTCGTGGTGCGGGCCGCTGGGGGAACTGAGGACTATCTCTCATGGGCTCTATTCGCGACGGTCTCGGTCTGCGGCCTGACCACGGTCCTGCAGGCGCTCCGCCTCGGGCGCATCGGCTCGGGATATGTCGCGGTGATGGGCACATCGCTTGCCGTCGTCGGAGTGGCCATTACGGCGGTGGCCGAAGGCGGACCGGCCTTGCTTGCCACCCTAACAATGGTCACGTCGCTGATCCCGTTCATATTGTCGGCAAGACTCGCGCTGTTCAGGCGTATCCTTACCCCGACCGTGTCAGGGACGGTCATCATGCTGATTCCGGCCACATTGATGCCGTCAGCGTTTGGCTTGCTGAAGGATGTGCCGTCCGGCACGTCGCTAATTGCCGCTCCGCTAATCGCCATCTCAACCTTGGGCGTCATCACCGTCATCACACTGAAGGGATCTGCGGCAATGCGCCTCTGGTCCCCGGTTGTCGGTGTGGTCGCCGGCTCGATGGTGGCGGCGATATTCGGCCTTTACGACGTTGACAGCATAGCCGGCGCCTCCTGGATCGGCATTCCAGCGGCTGCGTGGCCGGGTCTTGATCTCAGTTTTGGACCACTCTTCTGGGCTCTACTTCCGGCCTTCGTGCTGGTGTCCCTCATCAACACTGTTCAGACGATCAGCAACGCGGTCGGCACGCAGAGGGTCTCCTGGCGCCGTACACGGGCAGTGGACTTCCGGGCGGTGCAGCGCACGGTGGCAACTGCGGGTGTCGGCAACCTCCTGTGCGGCCTCGCCGCGACAGTCCCAACCACATTGCTAACGACCAGTGTGGCGGTAACAGGCCTGACAAGGCAGCTGCACCGGCCGTAGGCATTGCCGTCGGGGTGGTCTTCATGGCCCTGGCGTTCCTGCCGAAGGCTCTCGCCGTGGTGCTGGCGATACCCGGTCCGGTGGTCGCTGCCTATCTGGTCGTCCTGATGGGAGCAATCCTGCTGCTCGGCATGAAGATGGTCCTTCACGACGGCATTGACCATCGCCGCGGTCTGGTCGTGGGTGTGGCCTTCTGGCTCGGTGTGGGATTCCAGTACGGCGCGATCTTTCCAGAATTCACCAATGACTTTGCGGGTGGCCTTCTGCGGAGCGGGGTCACGGCTGGCGGCCTCGTGGCAATCATCATGACAGGGCTGATGGAGATAACGAATCCGCGCCGGAGCCGGATCGAGACGGTGCTCGATGTCTCGGCACTCCCGAAAATCAGGGAGTTTCTCGCCGCGTTCGCATCCCGAGGCAAATGGGACGAGAGCATGGCGCACCGCCTCGATGCCGCCGCCGAGGAAACGGTGCTGACACTGTGCGGGGTGGAGGAGGGCATCGTGGCTTCCGGTGACCGGCGCCTGCTGCTGACGGCACACAGGGAAGATGGCGGCGCGGTTCTCGAGTTCCTCGCCGCAACCGGCGAGGACAACCTTCAGGACCGGCTTGCGCTGCTCGCGGAGGAGGCGGGGGAGGTTCCGGCCGAACGGGAGCTCTCGCTGCGCCTCCTGCGCCATCTCGCCTCGTCGGTCCGCCACGAGCAATACCATGACACCGACATAGTGACGGTTCGCGTGGCACCACCGGTGAAATCGGATCGAAGGCCATGAGCCAGCGATGAACTCGGCTGCCTCAGCCTTGGCCTCCGCGCCGCCCACGTCCTCATCTCATGTCGTCCACCACTAATTCCCTATGAGTTATTGACAATTATGGACTGAAATAGGACCCGACGATTTCGTTACTGCTAGAGACACCACTTTGAGATTTGAGCAAATGCCATTCTTCGCAGGTTAGACCGCGCTGGACTTCTTGATGCCGTGCCGCAGGTCGCAGCCGCGACCAACGCAAGCAGAGCATGTCCGGCCCCATCACGGCATTGCTTCCCGCACCCAAGGTTCCCGCAGGGAAACACCGGCAATCTCCGCGACGCGACTCTTCGGCAGGCCCGCCTTCAGTAGGATCTCGATTTCGAAACGCCTGGTTGCGTCATACACCTCGGCACCCCCTGTTGCAGGGGCCCTTCGCATGGCCCCCCCGCCACAAGGGGTACTAGTCGGTCTCTCGAAACTCAAGCGGTCAGCGCGTGCCACATTATCCGAGTCCCGCATTCCCGCGGATAGACCTGACTTCGCCGATCCAGGTCAGTCGTGGCGGTTGCTTCCCTGCTCCCGACCCCGCCGGTCGTCCGGGCGCAGGACTCCCGCGACGAGGTCCAGCGGATCCTTGGTAGGGGTGACCCAACAACCAAGGTCGCGTGAAACTTGAATCCGCGAGCCGTGGCGACAGTCGCCGGCTGGCCGGCGAAGCCTGGAGCTGACGGCATTCCGTCCGTGTCGTCTCCGGCACGCTCGGCCCGTGCTACGAGATCGCGAAAGACCTCGCCATTGAGCCCCGCACAGCCTGCACTCGATCTCACAGCCGTATACACTTGCTGTAACCTCACTCTCAAATGCGCCTGTTGATTGTCTGTATTGGGGCGTTGGTGTGCGTCCCGGCCGCTGGCGCGGATGTCGAGAGTGAACTCCGAAGGATGCTCGCGAGCCATCCGGCGGCCGACGCGAATGGCGATGGCGCGCTCACCGAGCAGGAGGCCGCCGACTACGTCTTCATCACGAGGCAACGCGGCCGCATGAACCGTGGGCCAGGCATCCGGGACCGCGCCCTGATCGACGCTTACGAAGCGCGGTCGCATGGGGCGATGCCATACCGTCTCATGAAGCCGTTTCGCATCGACCCCGGGAAGCGCTATCCCTTATTGTCAGTCTCCACGGTTCCGGCGGAGTTGGCGACGACAACTTGAGCAATCTTCGGTTCTGGAACGGTGTGATGGCAAGACCGGAGTGGCGCCGGAAGCACCCCTCGTTCGTCTTCGTCCCGCAGCGAAGGCCCGGGGGCATCTGGGGTCCCAAACCCGATGTGCCCGGAGCCGAGGATCTATTTGTCCGTGATGACCTGGCCCAGGTCTTCGAGATCATCGAGTTGCTCCAACAGGAGTTTCCCATTGACGCTGATCGCATCTACGCGCTGGGCTCTTCTGGCGGCGGTGCTGGTACCTGGAACATCATTTCTGCTCGACCGGACATGTTTGCAGCGGCGATTCCCGTTTGTGGCCGATTCAATCCCGCCTATGCGTCGGGATTGGCACATCTGCCAATCTGGGTGTTCCACGGCGACGCCGATCCACTTGTCGCGGTCCAGTTTTCGCGCAGCGCGTTTGCCGCCCTACGCGAGGCGGGAGGGAACATCAAGTACACCGAACTACGTGGAGTCGAGCATTCGTCCTGGATCCAGGCTTTCACCTACGTCGGCGACGACGAATCGAAAGGGTACCTGACCCGGCATGGCAACGAGAAGTCCGACCCGACAGCTGACGTCTGGGAATGGCTGTTCGGTCGCCGCAAGCCCTAGCTCACCTTGACGGAGGGCCCACGCTCACTTGTGTGCCGTTCGACATGGCTGGCAACAAAGGAATCGACAAACCAAGCCCGCCAAGGGACTGCATCGCGATCTGAGACCTGCCGTCTTCGGGCCGAAGAACAGGTGCAACGCAGACCCGACACATGAGGTACGTGCGGCCCGGCTGCTGGCCTGTCGAAGCCCCGCCCAGCGCGCGTTCCCGGCGCCCCGCTTTGTCTCGCATGCGCTTGAAGTCGCGCGGCCCGGCACGGTACGGCCCAGAGCGGGAGTACGGCCAGCGAGCATATCGGTCCAAGGGGGCTTGGCCCGGCTCCGTTGCGTGCGGCACTGTAATGCGCTCTATGGCGTGAGGCAGGGCACTGAATCGGGACACAATGGCCAGTTCGAATGGGGCATGGTTCCGGCACTCCCGAGACAGGCAGCGGCTAGCGCGTGGCTAGCCCGGCGCTCTGGTATGCTCGCAACCGATGCCAGATCGCCCTCGCGAGGCTACGCGCCGCCAGTTCGCCGCCGCCATCGGGGCGGCCGTCGCCGCGAATGCCCAAGTGCCCGACAGGCCGAACATCGTGTTCGTCTGCTCAGACCAGCACAGTTTCAAGTACGCCGGGTACGCGGGCCATCCCGTCGTCAAGACTCCCAACCTCGACCGCATCGCCGCCAGGGGGGCGATCTTCGAGAATGCCTATTGCGGCTCCCCGGTGTGCGTCCCGGGCCGGGCCTGCATGATGACGGGCCTCTACCCGCACGAAACCTCCTCGTTTTGCAATTCCACGGTCTGGGACGGGAGCAGGCCGACTTGGGGAACTCGCCTTCGCGAGGCGGGCTACCATACCGAAGCTACGGGCAAGTTCGACCTCAATCCGGACTTCGACATCGGCTTCGAGGAGCACGAGACGAGTCACGCACATCGTACGGGGCCGGACATCACGTCACTCTTCCGCAGCCCGGTTGCGTATCGGGTTGGGGAACGCGAGCTGATCAGGGGCAGGCCTCGCGACACGCCGCACCCCGACGCGAGACGCGCCAGCAATTGCGTCAGTTTCCTTCGGGACAAGGCCCGTGGAATCGGGAAGCCGTGGTGCTATTACATCGGATTCACCGCGCCGCATCCAGCGTTCGTAGCAGGCCGCAGGTACTGGGAAGCGTATCCGCTGGACGAGGTGGACCTGCCGGTCATCCCGGACGGGTATCTCGAGAACCAACACCTGATGTTCCAGGAGTTGCGCCACTTCAAGCGCATCGCAACGCCAATTCCCGAGCGTCGGGTCCGGGAAGCCCGAGCCGGCTACTACGGTCTGGTGACTGAGCTCGACGACCACATCGGCCGGATCTGGCAGGCGCTTGACGATTCCGGGGAACTGGACAGGACGATCTTCGTGTACACCTCGGACCACGGAGAGGCGCTCGGCGACCACGGGCTGTGGCTCAAGAACAACCTGCTGGATCCGGCTGCCCACGTTCCTCTCGTCGTGGCCGGACCAGGCATTCCACAAGGGCGGCGGATCGACCGTGTAACGAGCCACGTCGACCTGGTGCAGGCTCTGCTCGAGTGGAGCGGCGCAGGTGGTGGCCAGGAGCTCCGCGGAAGTTCCCTCGTACCCCTCCTGACCGGCGGAACGGGTGCGCATCCCGGCTGGGCCTATGCCGAGAGCCATTCCGAGGGCAACACCACCGGGTCGTTCATGCTCCGCAAGGGCCCTTGGAAATACATTCAATTCACTTGGTACGACGACCTGCTGTTCAACCTCGAGGATGATCCCGCGGAATTGCGCGACCGCAGCGACGATCCGGCAGCGCTGGGAGTGTTGCGCGAGTTGCGGGAGGTCCTGGCGCTCCAGGTGAACACTGAACAAGTGACCCGAGCTGCCTTCGCCGCCCAGGAACGAATGCTCGCCGGACTCGCCCGCTCGAATAGCGAGGCCGAGCTCGCGCGAATCCTCGAAGGTCGCATGGGGGCGGGACTGGCAGGGGTACTGGCGGCAGGAGCGAAACGTCGATTCGGGTAGGGAGTGCCCTGGTGGGCACGGCTGGCCTGATGCCCCTGCAGAACCGAACGGTCAGTCGCGGCCGATCGCCCAGAGGTGGCTTGCGGTCCGGATGTAGAGGCGTCCGTCGGACACCGCCATGGATGCTTGCGTATGCTCGTCCAACCGGTTACGGGCCAACTCCTTGTATTCACGACCCGCCTGGATCACGGTGGCCTCGCCCTCCTCCGAGAGGAAATGGATACGCCCTGCGGCGAGGACTGGGGACGCCCAATGCGTTCCGCCGACGCGCTCCTGCCAGATGACTTCGCCGGTCGCAGCGTCCATGCACGTGGCCACGCCGTTCTCGTGGATGTTGTAGAGCAACCCGGCATCATAGATCATCGATGGGATGTGCGATGCGGAGCGGGACTGCTCCCAAACGATCTCGCCCCCGGGCGCGACGGCGCGGATTGCAGTCGCCTCAAAGCCCGAGATGGTGTAGGCCAGGCCGCCCCCGACAACGATCGAGGGCGCGACGCCTTCACCTTGGGCGTACACGGACCAGAGCCGCTTGCCAGTTCCCGGGTCGAAGCCCTGGATCACGTCGCCCGCAGCTGAGATGAGTTGCGCCGTTCCATCGACCTGCATCACGTTGGGAGTGACGTGGGCTAGCCGCGAGAGCCCTCGCTTGGCTTCCCAGACCAGCTCGCCCGTCTCTTTCTGGAGAGCCCAGATGGCGGCTCCGTCCCAGGGAACCTTCCAGCCGATCTTTTCCTCGCGGTGCGTGCGGCTGGATGGGTCGAAGGCCATGATGAGCAGGTTCTTGTGCAGGATGGGGGACGCTCCGAGGCCATGCTCGGAAAAGAAATCGAAGTCGCGATTCCGCCACAGGACGTTGCCGTCGAAATCAAGGGCGACGATGCTGCCGTCGGCAAACACCGCGAACACGCTCTGGCCGTCCGTAACCGGTGTCGGTGAGGCATAGGAATTCTGCCGCCTCTTCGTCAGCGTCTCCTGATCGAGAACGTGCGTGTCCCACAGGACCCTTCCGGTCCGGGTTTCGAGAGACAGCACCCGGCAGGTCGAGCCGCCGTTCGTGGCGGTCGTGAGGAAGATGCGGTCTTCCCAGACGATTGGCGACGACCAGGCGCTCCCGATCATCGGCGTTTTCCAGAGCACGCTCGTGTCCCGCGCCCAGTGAAGCGGCAGGTCACCTTCCGAAGAAACGCCCTGGCGTGTGGGGCCGCGGAAACCGGGCCAATTCTCCGCCCGAGCGATCGACATAAAGCACAGAGCCAGCGCGATCGTGCGAGCGATCCAAGCCACCGGAGCAAGGATATCAGGATTCACGAGGTGGCCCTTCGCAAGGGTTGCGATCGAAGTTTTGCTTGCGACGTCTTCATTCGATGCTCGGCCGCCCGGCTATCCGCTTCGGCATGTCAGACTCAAGGAATGATCATTCGAGCGGTTCTGGTCTCGGCGCTCGCTCTAGCGTCGTTGGCTCAGGCGGATCCACTGAGGGTGATGACCTTCAACGTGCGCTTTCCAAGCCCTGATGACGGCGACAACGTTTGGGACAACCGCAAGGACATCCTGGTCGACACCATCCGCAAGTACCAACCCGACGTACTCGGTACCCAAGAACTGTTCTACCTCCAAGGCAGCTACATCGCCGACAAGCTTCCCGAGTATGAGTGGTTCGGCATCAGTCGGGAAGGCAATCACGAGAACGAACACATGGGAGTCTTCTATAAGCGGGACGAACTCTTTGTTGTCGAGTCGGGAAACTTCTGGCTCTCGGAAGACCCCGACAAGGCAGGAAGCATGTCTTGGGGCGTCTCGTTGCCGCGAATGGTCACCTGGGCGCGCTTCCGTGACCTGGAAGGTGAAGAGTTCTATCTCTACAACACTCATTTCCCTCATCGTCGGCAGGACGCGGCGGCCCGCCTCAACGGTGCGAGGGTCATCGTCGAAGACCTCCGTCGGCGCGTGCCCGCCTTCGCCAATCTGATCGTCATGGGGGACTTCAACTCCGCAGCCGACAGTGACGTGCACGACCTCCTCACTGCGGAACTGACCGATGCGTGGGAGGCTTGCAGAGAGCGTTCGGGACCCGAGACCACATCTTCCCGATGGTCTGGAAACCGCGAGGGACGCCGCATTGACTGGATCCTGTCTCGTGGCGACTGGCGGCCAAGAAGCGTGGAAACGGTGGACTACAATCTTGACGGCCGCTACCCTTCGGATCACTATCCCGTGATTGCGGTCTTGGAGGGCCGATAGCGGGCCTGCCGTCCAACGAATCGGCCCCCAATCCGGTAGAAGGGCTCCCCCAGCCGGCTCAGCGGGGAGCGCAGTGCGGCTCTTTACGGTCGTGCTGGAAGGCGCCGACGGGCCGGACCCGGTGGCGATAGCTGTTCGACGATCCCGTAATCGACCTCGATCCCGTCGGTCGCTTGACCGGGCGGCTTCGGAACTCCGCCAAGGTAGGGAAGCTCTGTATTCCGGCGTCTGTACGCTCGCAGGCTGTTGCGCCGGGACCGGCCCGGCAATCTTGCTCGCCGACGCTGCGATTCGGCCGGAAGCCATTGTAGTCGCTGCTGCATCGATCAGTGGCGTTTCCCCAGGTCATGATGCCCTTGGCTCTGCCGCGGCCGAGAAACGAGTTGCTGCGAGACTGAGCGTTCGAGTAGGGACCTCGGGCGTTTTGCTCGCCGACTGAGGTGTAGTAGCAAGAGAAATGTTGACTGCAGGGCCTTGACCTGTGAAAGGTCCAGTGGGCATGCTCGGTTGAAGCCGCTCAGCCTCGTGACGAGCCGGGGCGATCCCGTGGGGCGCCAAATCGCTTTCGTCGTCGCCTCGCACCGTCTCAGCCAGCTCAACCCTCACTCTCCAAAGGTCGCTTCCATGGCACTGCCGATCGAAATCGAGGCCTTCCGGGCCAGCTAGAGGACGGAACGGACCGTTGAAGACGGTTCCCGCCGCCTCTTGGCTTGGGCTGCCGTGAGCGGCCCAGCCGCACTCGGGCGCTTCGGATCGGCTCGCGTTCCGCTCAGAACTTGTCCAGTCCCTCGGTCAGCTCGATGTAGGTGCCCCAGGGGTCAGTCAGGAACGCCACGGAAAGGCCGATGTTCTCGATCTTGCGGTATGGGATGTCGAAGCGGACCCCCTGCATTTCGAGCTGCTTGCAGAACGCCTCGAGATTGTCGACTTCGAAGCCGATATGGTCGAGCACCCGTCCCTTGGTCGGCTTGACCGGATTGCCGGCGATGGCGAACGTTAGCTCGATGCCCGGCACGTCAGCCTTCTTGAACGGGCCGCGCATTCCCGGCTTGCCGTCGAAGTGCTTGACGTACCAAGCCTGCGTCGCTGCGTCGTCCTCGGTGAAGATATGGATGTGATGGCTCGTGATTCCGTCCAGCGCCTTGTCCTCCATCAGTTCGACGCGTATGCCGTCCGGGCCCTTCGCGAATGCCAGGTACACATCCTGGCCCGTGTTGTGGTGAACGTCGCTCTCGGCACCCGCGACAACCTCTGTGGTAACGATCTCGATGCCCGCCGCCTTCAGCTTGGGGACGAGCGCGTGCAGGTCCGGCACGCGGAAGCCCAGATGGTTGACAGTACTGCCGTTGCTTTCGCCGGTCGGAGCCTGCACGCGCAGGAATAGCAGCGTGTTCGGGAGCTTGATCACATTGGTCGTTCCGAACATCGCGGCTTCGCCCCCGAGAAGCTCTCCCCAAAAGCGCTTGTGCGCCTCGGCGTCGGTGACGTTGAGATGGTGGTGCCCCACGGCGAACGAATTGTCCCTCGCCGCCAGGAGCTGGGCCGGTAGCGGCGCAGCGAGGGCTAGCAGCGTGGCGGCGCCCAGGAGCAGCGATGGAGCGTTGCGTTTCATGGCTCACGAGTGTAGCAGCAGTACCCGAGGAGCGGAGACGAAAAAACTTCGCAGGACCGCTTGCGTTCGCCTTCCGGGCCTGTTATCCTACTGACAGCTGCAGTTGTAGGGTGTTTTGCGCCCTGAACTGCTGTCGGAGCGACTCGCTCCGACGCGAGGCTGGTCCGCCTAGGGGATCCAAGGTGCCGAAGGGCGCTAAGGATACGATCCGTGGCGGCACGGATCTTTGAAAGATCGGTTGGACGTGCAGTATACGTTATCGTCGATTCCGAGTGGATGCCGGATCGGCAAACTCTGAGGAATTGTCCGAGGCGCTTTCCGGCGCCAAGGGCATAACACCTTTCTTCGAGAGTTTGATCCCGGCTCAGAATCAACGCTGGCGGCGCGCCTAACACATGCAAGTCGAACGAGAAAGCTCCCTTCGGGGGGTGAGTACAGTGGCGAACGGGTGAGTAACACGTGGGTTACCTGCCCTCGAGTGGGGAATAACCCCGGGAAACTGGGGCTAATACCGCATACGACCCTTCGGGGTGAAAGCTTTATGCGCTCGAGGATGGGCCCGCGGTCGATTAGCTTGTTGGTGGGGTAATGGCCTACCAAGGCTGCGATCGATAGCCGGCCTGAGAGGGCACACGGCCACACTGGCACTGAGACACGGGCCAGACTCCTACGGGAGGCAGCAGTGGGGAATTTTGGACAATGGGGGCAACCCTGATCCAGCGACGCCGCGTGATCGATGAAGGCCTTCGGGTTGTAAAGATCTTTCAGCGGGAAATATTATGAAGGTACCCGCAGAAGCAGGAGCGGCTAACTACGTGCCAGCAGCCGCGGTAATACGTAGGCTCCAAGCGTTGTTCGGAATTACTGGGCGTAAAGCGAGTGTAGGCGGTTTGCCAAGTCGATTGTGAAATCTCCCGGCTCAACTGGGAGGGTGCGGTCGATACTGGCAAGCTAGAGTACGGAAGGGGAAGGTAGAATTCCTGGTGTAGCGGTGGAATGCGTAGATATCAGGAGGAATGCCAGAGGTGAAGACGGCCTTCTGGACCGTAACTGACGCTGAGACTCGAAAGCGTGGGGAGCAAACAGGATTAGATACCCTGGTAGTCCACGCCCTAAACGATGCATACTTGGTGTGGGCTCTTCACTGAGTCCGTGCCGGAGCTAACGCGTTAAGTATGCCGCCTGGGGAGTACGGTCGCAAGGCTGAAACTCAAAGGAATTGACGGGGGCCCGCACAAGCGGTGGAGCATGTGGTTTAATTCGACGCAACGCGAGGAACCTTACCTGGGCTTAAACCGCAGCGGACCGCCCAAGAAACTGGGCTTTCCCTTCGGGGACCGCTGTAGAGGTGCTGCATGGCTGTCGTCAGCTCGTGTCGTGAGATGTTGGGTTAAGTCCCGCAACGAGCGCAACCCTCGTCCTGTGTTGCCATCAATGGGACTCACAGGAGACCGCCAGCGACAAGCTGGAGGAAGGTGGGGACGACGTCAAGTCATCATGGCCTTTATGTCCAGGGCTACACACGTGCTACAATGGGTGGTACAACGGGTTGCGAAGTCGCGAGACGGAGCTAATCCCACAAAGCCATCCCTAGTTCGGATTGCAGGCTGCAACTCGCCTGCATGAAGCTGGAATCGCTAGTAATGGCGCATCAGAACGGCGCCGTGAATACGTTCCCGGGCCTTGTACACACCGCCCGTCACATCACGAAAGTGGATTGTACTAGAAATCCGTGAGCTAACCTTAGGGAGGCAGCGGCTTACGGTATGATTCATGATTGGGGTGAAGTCGTAACAAGGTAGCCGTAGGAGAACCTGCGGCTGGATCACCTCCTTTCTAAGAGAGACCGAACCGTCGGCCCTTCGGCCCTCGCGGGCCCTGTCAGTGGCAGACGGTTCCAGCCATCCGGCGCTCTCTTGCTCGGAGTCGACACTTGTACTGGTTCGGCAGCCGACGTAGTCGGTCGCCCACGTCCAACCAGCCTCAGCTCGGGCTGCTCGCGCATCCGGGGCTGTAGCTCAGCTGGGAGAGCGCCTGATTTGCATTCAGGAGGTCGTCGGTTCGACCCCGATCAGCTCCACCATTTCCGGGGCGTGTAGCTCAGTTGGTTAGAGCGCATCCCTGATAAGGATGAGGTCGCTGGTTCAAATCCAGCCACGCCCACCAGGTTCGTAGCGGCCGGTCGTTGGCGGAGCCGCGGAAAACCGTTCCGTGGCTCCGCCAGGGATCCAGCGCAATGGAATCCCAGCTCTTTGACAACCGAATACAGAAGGTCAATAGTAATCGCCGGAAGCGTCCGGCGCGCTTTGCGCGCGCCCGGCGCTATCCGAGTAGCGTCGTCTGGAATCGTCGCCGACCCGCGCGAGCGGGACGGGATCTGGTTCCGGGCAAGTTTTACGATTAAGCTACTAAGGGCGTACGGAGGATGCCTTGGCGAGAGCAGGCGATGAAGGACGTGGCTAACTGCGAAAAGCCTCGGCGAGCTGTAAGCAAGCTTTGAACCGGGGATGTCCGAATGGGGAAACCTGGCGGGAGTAAACTCCCGTCGCCGCCGGTTGAATTCATAGGCCGGCGGGGCGAACCCGGGGAAGTGAACCATCTCAGTACCCGGAGGAAAAGAAAATAACCATGATTCCGCTAGTAGCGGCGAGCGAACGCGGAACAGCCCAAACCGGGCGACCCTTACGGGAAGCCCGGGGTTGTAGGACCTCATCACGGGACCGCGGAGCCTAGCCGAACGGTTTGGAAAAACCGGCCGGAGAAAGTGAAAGGCTTGTAGGCGAAAGGCAAAGCGGCCCAGAGGGATCCTGAGTACCGCGGGACACGAGAAATCCTGTGGGAATCTGCCGGGACCATCCGGTAAGGCTAAATACTTGCTCTCGACCGATAGTGAACCAGTACCGTGAGGGAAAGGTGAAAAGTACCCCTGCTAGGGGAGTTAAAAGTACCTGAAACCGTATGCCTACAAGCAGTGGGAGGGCTATGGCGAGCTTTCGAGTTCGCAATGCCTGACCGCGTGCCTTTTGCTTAATGAGCTGGCTAGTTAATCTCAGTGGCAAGGTTAAGAGTAATCGAGCCGCAGCGAAAGCGAGTCTGAATAGGGCGAGAAGTCGCTGGGATTAGACGCGAAGCGGGATGATCTACCCTTGGTCAGGGTGAAGTTTGTGTAACAGCAAATGGAGGCCCGAACCAGTGTCGGTTGAAAACGGCTTGGATGAACCGAGGGTAGGGGTGAAAGGCTAATCAAATTCCGTGATAGCTCGTTCTCTCCGAAATAGCTTTAGGGCTAGCCTCGCGCTAACGCGATGGTGGTAGGCCTCTGGATGGACTAGGGGGTTTCACAACTTACCGAATCCAACTAAAGTACGAATGCCATCGACGAAATTGCGCGGGAGTCAGACTGCGGGGGCTAAGCTTCGTAGTCGAGAGGAAAACAGTCCAGACCGCCGGCTAAGGTCCCTAAGTAACGCTCAGTGGGTAAGGAAGTCAAGTCGCTAGGACAGCCAGGAGGTTGGCTTAGAAGCAGCCATCCTTTAAAGAAAGCGTAATAGCTCACTGGTCAAGCGCCTTGGCGCCGAAAATGTATCGGGGCTCAAGCGTTACACCGAAGCCGCGGATTCCCGGCCTGCTTGCAGGGCGGGGATGGTAGGAGAGCGTTCCTGCCGCTTCGAAGCCGAACCGAAAGGATCGGTGGAGCGGTAAGAAGTGACTCTGCCAGCATTAGTAGCGATAAGCCAGGCGAGAACCCTGGCCGCCGAAAGTCTAAGGTTTCCCGGGGAAGGTTAATCCGCCCGGGGTTAGTCGGGTCCTAAGGCCAGGCCGAAAGGCGTAGCCGATGGACACGCGGTTAATATTCCGCGACCGCCTTGCGTCGTTATACGATGGGGTGACGCAGGAAGTGAAGCAGGAAGGGTGATGGATATCCCTTTTGGTCGTCTCAAGGTGCCTGGGCAGGCAAATCCACCCAGGAATACACTGAGGGCGAACGCGAGGCCGCACGGCCACAAAGCTGCGTAGCTACACTGCCAGGAAAAACCTCTAAGGAGATGGCAAGGTGCCCGTACCGTAAACGGACACACGTAGACGAGAAGAGAATTCTCAGGCGCTCGGGTGATTGGTTGTTCAGGAACTCGGCAAAATTGCTCCGTAACTTCGGGAGAAGGAGTGCCCTCGCGAGAGGGCCGCAGAGAATTGGCTCAGGCGACTGTTTAACAAAAACACAGGTCTCTGCTAAGTCGAAAACGACGTATAGGGGCTGACGCCTGCCCGGTGCCGGAAGGTTAAGAGGAGAGGTTAGCTTCGGCGAAGCTTCGAATCGAAGCCCCGGTGAACGGCGGCCGTAACTATAACGGTCCTAAGGTAGCGAAATTCCTTGTCGGGTAAGTTCCGACCTGCACGAATGGCGTAACGATCTGAGCACTGTCTTAACAACCAGCCCGGCGAAGTTGTGGTACCGGTGAAGACGCCGGTTACCCGCCAAAGGACGGAAAGACCCCGTGCACCTTTACTATAGCTTTACAGTGATTCATGACTTAGCTTGCCCAGGATAGGTGGGAGGCTTTGAAGCCGGACTCTCGGGTTCGGTGGAGCCAACCTTGGGATACCACCCCTGTTATGTTGTGGATCTAACCTCGAGCCGTGAATCCGGCTCAGGGACACTGTATGGTGGGTAGTTTGACTGGGGCGGTCGCCTCCCAAAATGTAACGGAGGCGCGCGAAGCTCGGCTCAGGCTGTTTGGAAATCAGCCGTAGAGCGCAATGGTATAAGCCGGGCTGACTGCGAGACTGACAAGTCGAGCAGGTGCGAAAGCAGGTCATAGTGATCCGGCGGTTCCGAATGGAAGGGCCGTCGCTCAACGGATAAAAGGTACGCCGGGGATAACAGGCTGATCTGGGCCAAGAGTTCATATCGACGCCCGGGTTTGGCACCTCGATGTCGGCTCATCGCATCCTGGGGGTGAAGAAGCTCCCAAGGGTTAGGCTGTTCGCCTATTAAAGCGGTACGCGAGCTGGGTTCAGAACGTCGCGAGACAGTTCGGTCCTTATCCTTGGTGGGCGTAGGAAACTTGAGAGATGCTGCCTTTAGTACGAGAGGACCGAGGCGGATGAACCTCTTGTGATCCAGTTGTCACGCCAGTGGCACAGCTGGGTAGCGAAGTTCAGTCGGGATAAGCGCTGAAAGCATATAAGCGCGAAACCCAACTCAAGATAAGGTTTCCCTGAAGGGCACTTGAAGACTACAAGTTTGATAGGACGGATGTGTAAGTATGGCAACATGCGAGCTAACCGTTACTAATTGCCCGTTCGGCTTGATCGTAAAGCTTGCCCCGAGCGAGACCCCTCCAGCTTTTGAGGGATTGCGGCTCGGCGCTCAGGAAAGGGCGATTACAAGACCTTCGACATTCGGTTGCGCCCCTCCTCCTCCAGGAGGGGTCGCCCGGGTCGCGAACCGGCCCGGGACCCTTTCGGGTGGCCGTAGCGAGGAGGCCACACCCGTTCTCATCCCGAACACGGCAGTTAAGCTCCTCAGCCCCGATGGTACTGCGCTGGCGACGGCGTGGGAGAGTAGGACACTGCCCGAATTTCATTCCCGAGGCCGGGGCGGCACGAAGCCGCCCCGGCCTCGGCGCCTACCAGCTCCCGAACTGCTTGGTCGCAATCGCCCGATCCACCAGCATCACGGGAATGCCGTCGTCGATCCTGTAGACCGTTCTGCCGTCGGTTGTGACGAGCGCTTCCTCCAGCGGCGCTTCGACCGCGGCTCCATCAGCGTATCGCACGTAACCGGCCGCGACCGCCGCATTCAGCTGGTCGAGGCGTTCCCTTCCCACCATCTCAACGGGTGTTTTCGTAGTGGGACAGCAGAGAATCTGCAGTAGGTCGTCACTGATCGGCACGGGCGCTATCCTCGCGAACCTCCATTCTAGGCCAAGCCCGCAACCGGCCTGCCCGCCGTCGGGATCCAGCCTCGCGCCAAGGCCGCGGTCTGCAGGAATTGACAGGCGCGCAATGGCTCGGGTATAGTTAGCGTTCGTTCGAGGTTCCGAGGCAAGAGCATGCGTTCGGCTGCGGCAGGGGTTGGGCAGGGCGTTGCTCCTCAAGCGCGTTAGGGCAGCCGATCGGACGCGCAATCGATCCGGGCGTTGACGCGTCGCCACCAGATCGGAACCCGGAGGCCTTGCCCTGCCGAGCGGAAGCGAGCGATGCAAGTGGACGTAGACGAGCCCCGCGGCAACGATGAATCGCCCGGTACGCAGCTCGCCACTTCACCGGACGCGCCCCCGGCGGCAGTTGATGCGGCACCGAGACCGGGGTTGCCCGTCCCGGGTCTGCCGGACCCCGCTGACAGTAGCGACGATTCGGCAGACGACCCCTTCCTGCCGGAAGACCTTGAAGCCCTGATCAAGGCGGAGACTGCCTCCGGACCCGCGATCCATCCGGGCAGTCACTGCACGGGCGTGATCGTCTCGGTCGGCGAGACGGACGTGATCGTTTCCTTCGGTGCCAAGGTTGAAGGCCGCGTGCTGCTGGACGAATTCCGTGATCCAGCCGGCGAGCTGAAGGCGGAGCCCGGCCAGCAGCTTGAAGTTATCGTCGAGCGCCTGGGAGCCCCGGGCGCCTATGCCGTGCTCTCGCACCGGCGCGTGCGGGAGGGGGCGGCCTGGAGCGCTTTGGAAGCAGCGTACGGGCAGCGCACCCCAGTCCAGGCCAGGATTGTCGGGCGTGTCAAGGGCGGCCTGCGGGTGGATGTTGGAGTGGGTGCGTTTCTGCCAGGCTCGCAGCTTGACATCCGACCAGTGAAAGACCTCGATGCCTGGATCGGCCGGACGGTCGAGGTCTTGGTCATTGATTGCAACCGGCGCCGCTCGAACGCGGTCGTCTCCAGGAGCGAGCTGCTCAAGGCAGAGCGTCGCCAGCGGATGGGCGAAGCGCTCGAACAGCTTGCCGAAGGCGAGCCGGCGACTGGCACCGTCAAGAACATCACCAAGTACGGCGTTTTCGTGGACCTTGGCGGGATTGACGGGCTGATCAAGTTGCCAGAGCTTTCCCACGGCAGGGTGGGCAACCCCTCCAAGATGCTCCAGCCCGGCGCGGAAGTAACGGCAAAGGTCCTCAAGATTGACACTGAGAAAGAGCGCGTGGCGCTCAGTCTCCGGGCGATGGCGCCGGATCCGTGGGTCACGATTACGGAACGCATCGAGCCGGGCAGCCGGGTCCGGGGGCGCGTCGCGAGCGTCGAGGACTACGGGGTCTTTGTAGAGCTCGAGGCGGGCGTCGAAGGGCTGATCCACATATCGGAAATCGACTGGTCACGCCATCCCAAGCACCCCTCGAAGACATTCGCGGTGGATGCGGAGATCGAAGCGATCGTCTTGAGCGTCAGTCCGGAAAAGCGCCGCATATCATTGAGTTTCAAGCGCATTGCGCCCGATCCTTGGGCCCAGTACGGCCCGGGGTTCGAGATCGGCCAAGTGGTGTCCGGCACAGTCCGTCAGATCTCTACCTTTGGGTTGTTCGTTGAGGTTGTCGAGGGCATCGAGGGCCTAGTCCACATTTCCGACCTGTCGTGGGCCTCCCGCCAGCCGAACCCACGGGAATTCGCCCGGAAAGGCCAGCGGATTAATACCGTGATCTTGCAGGTCGACACGGAGAAGAGGCGCCTCTCGCTCGGTGTCAAGCAGCTCGAACCCGACACTTGGGACACTTTCCTGAGCCAGGTAGCGGTGGGTGAGGCTGTTCCCGGCGTGGTCCGGAAGCACGTAGAATTCGGTGCCTTCGTCGAGCTGGCTCCGGGTGTGCAGGGCCTCTGCCACACCTCGCAGTTCCCCAAGGGGTCGCTGCTTGCAAGCCACAGGTACAATTTCGAGATCCTTGAAGTGAATGAACGGTCGCGTCGAATCCGTCTCCGCTGCAGGCACGCCGTACCGCTGGACGGTGCGACGCCCGCTGCGCTTGACCCCGATTCCCCTGCGTAGGCTACAATGTTGGCTTCAAGGAGGCCTCCAAGCCCAACTTATGACTAAAGCTGAACTCGTGAACCAAGTCGCCCAGACAGTCAACATATCGCGCTCAGAAGCCGACACCATCGTCACCGAAGTGCTTGACAGTATTGTCCAGTCGCTTCGGGGAGGCGACAGCGTCGAGTTCCGCGGCTTCGGCAGTTTCCGTATTCGCACAAGGCCCGCCCGGTTGGGACGCAATCCGAAGTCCGGTGAGACGGTCGAGGTGCCGTCCAAGACAATTCCCTTTTTCAAGGCTGCCAAGCAGCTGCGCGATGCAGTAGCTGGCGGGGAGCCCTCGAACGGCTAGCTGCCCGGGGGGCCAGTGGACTATCTCTGGACTCCGTGGCGGTATAGTTACATTTCGTCCGAGACGGGCGGCTCTGGCGAGGCGTTGGAGCGTCCTTGTGTCTTCTGCCGAATCCTCGCGTCGGGGGCCAGCGACAGCGACACACTGATCGTCCACCGCGCCGAGCACAACTTCGTGATGCTGAACCGCTATCCGTACACCAGCGGTCACATGATGGTGATCCCGTTCGATCACGTTGCCAGCCTCGCCGACGCTTCGCGGGCAGCTACTGAGGAAATGATCCTGCTCACCGGTCAACTCGAACGGGTGCTGCGCTCGCTGTATGCGCCGGACGGTATCAACATCGGGATGAATATCGGGCGGGCGGCCGGGGCCGGCGTTGCCGGCCACATCCACATGCACGGATTGCCGCGCTGGATCGCTGACTCCAATTTCGCCACTGTGATCGCCGAAACCCGGGTCCTGCCGGAGGATCTCTCGGTTACTTGGCGGCGGGCAAGGGCCGCATTCCAGGGCACGTCGATCTAGGTCCCATGTAATCTGGAGGAATGGATACGGACGGCATCTTGCTCCTGAGGGTGGCGCTGGTGCTGTATTCGCTGGGGCTGCTGGATTCCTTCTACAGTGTTGTCAAGCAGCGCCGGAAGCTCTTCAAGCCTGCTTTGTATGCGTTTGCTGTCGGGGCCGTCCTGCACCTGCTCGCGCTGGCGTCGGACGCCGCCGCCCACGGGCGGCTGCCCGTTCAGACCTTGCAGCAGCTCTGCTCGATGGCGGCATTTTTCATGACGGCCGTCTTCCTCGCGGTCTATGCGCGCTTCAAGTACGAGAGCTTGGCGGTCTTCATGTTTCCCGTCGTTTTCCTGCTCACGCTGGCGGGCGCGCTGGGCGGCACCGTTCCAGCTGCGCCGAGGCCCGTGCTGGACTGGTGGATCTCGATCCACGTGGGCCTTTTCCTGCTCGGCTACGCGGCATTGTTCCTGACCTGCGTGGCAGGCGTGATGTACCTGATTCAAGAGCGCGAACTCAAGTCCAAGCGCCCGCGGGCGCTCTACTACCGCCTGCCGCCGCTTGGCAAGCTTGATGAAATCGGTTACCGTGCCCTGGCGGCGGCGTTCGTGCTTGTGACCCTGGGACTGATCGCGGCCTCGGTTTGGGCCTTCGCCAAGTGGGGGCCGAACTGGGTGGTTGACCCCACGATCGCGCTGGCGTTCCTGACGTGGGGCATCTTGTTCGCAATGGTGCTCAGCCGTCTCGCAGGTGGCTGGCGCGGCCGCAAGGGCGCCTACTTATCCATTGCGGGCTTTTGCTGCGCGGCCTTGACCTGGGTCGTCAACAGCGGCTCGCACACCTTTATGGGCCAATGAGCATTCAGCTGGTGGGGATGAGCCACAGGACCGCGCCGGTCGAAGTGCGCGAGCGGCTGGCGTTCTCGGAGGAGACCGCGGGCGAGCTCGCGCGGGAGCTGACTCGTGCCGACACGCTTGACGAAGCGCTAGTTCTGTCCACATGCAACCGCATCGAGTTCCTTGCCACTGGCGAGAAGGACGCACTGCGCGGCGAGGTCTTTCGCTGCATCCGGGATTGGGTCAACGGCCTGCCCATCGGGGACGAATCGTTCTACAGCTATGACGGGCGCGGTGCGGTGCGGCACGTCTTCCGAGTGGCTGCCAGTCTCGATTCGATCGTCGTGGGAGAGCCCCAGATCCTAGGCCAGGTCCGGGACGCCTATCAGCGGGCCAAGGACGCCGGAGCGATCGGGGGATCCCTGGATCGGTTGGTATCACATGCGGTTCATGTCGCCAGGCGCGTGCGCAACGAGACGGGGATCGGCAAGATGGCGGTCTCCGTCAGCTACGTGGCCGTCGAGCTCGCCCGCAAGATCTTCGGCGACCTCGAGGGCCGATCCGTGCTCTTGATCGGTGCCGGCGAGATGGCCGAGGCGGCTGCGGAGCACTTGCGCGGAGCGGGAGCGGCGCATCTTTACGTGACGAACCGCACGTCCGCCAACGCCGAGCGGATCGCGAGCGCGTTTGGTGGCGAGGTGGTGGAATTCGATCGCCTGCTGGAACTGCTTCAGCGTGTGGACATCGTGCTTTCCTCGACGGGTGCGTCAGGGTATATCCTGTCGAAGAGCACGGCGCAGGGGGTGATCGCCGCGCGCCGGAACAATCCCATCTTCTTGGTCGACATCGCCGTCCCACGGGACATCGACCCGGAGATTAACGACGTGGACAACATGTTCGTGTACGACATCGATGATCTGCAACAGGTCGCGACGGCGAACATGAAGCACCGTCAACACGAGGCCGAGGCTGCGGAGCGGATCGTCGAGGACGAAGTGGACCGCGTCCTCCGGCACCTGCAAGCGCACAGTGCCGGTCCGGCGATCCTGGCGCTGAACGAACGGCTCGAGGCGATCCGGCAGGGCGAGCTCGAACGGCATCAGTCGAAGCTGCGAGACCTTTCCGCCGGGCAGCAGGAGGCCGTTGAAGCGCTCACGCGCGGAATCATGAACAAGGTTGCGCACCATCCCATACGGGAGGTCCGGCGCAGCGCGGCCGACCCGAGGTCCAGAGTCTCGGTCGCGGACATCCGGCGCATCTTCGGCCTTGACCAGTAGCGGCCATGGGGGCACTTGTCATCGGCACGCGCGGCTCCAGGCTCGCACTGTGCCAGGCCCGTTGGGTAGCCGGGCGTCTCGAAGCGGCCGGAAGTGAGATCTCGATCCGCGTCATCAAGACCACGGGCGACCGTCAAGCGGGGGTAGCGCTCGCGGCGCTTGGCCAGCAGGAGGGCGTGAAGGGATTGTTCACGAAAGAGATCGAAGACGCCTTGATTGATGCATCCATCGATCTTGCTGTGCATAGCCTGAAGGATCTTCCCACAGACATTGACCCCCGTCTGGAGCTGGGCTGCGTGCCGCTGCGCGCGGACCCGAGGGACGCGCTGTTGGGTCGGATGTCTGGCGAACTGGCGGCAGGCGACCGCGTGGGAACGGGCTCGCCTCGCCGTGCCGCGCAACTCGGCGAATTGCTCCCTGGAACGCGGGTGCTCGACATCCGCGGCAACGTGGACACGCGCATTCGCAAGTTGCGCTCCGGGGAGTTCGACGCAATTGTGCTGGCGGCGGCAGGTCTTGAGCGGATGGGCCTCAATTCCGAAGTTGCGGAATATCTCGATGCGGACCGGATGGTTCCTGCGATTGGCCAAGGCGCGCTGGGGATCGAGGTCCGGGCAGGAGACCGCCGCGTGCTGGGAGCGATCAGGCCGCTTCACGATGAAGCGGCGGCCGCGGAGGTTCGGGCCGAGAGGTCGCTGCTGCGAGCGCTCGGAGGCGGCTGTGAAGTGCCGCTCGGGGGGCACGCCAGGTTCGACGGCGGTCGGCTCAGGCTGCTGGCTACCGCCGCCAGGAAAGGCGGCGGCATGGTCCGGGCCGAGGACAGCGCTCCGGCGGACGATGCGGCCGGACTGGGCGTTCGAGTGGCGGCGGCGTTGCGACGGAGCGGAGCCGACCTGCGGGAGTGACGGTGGCTCGGTCAGGCCGCCGTGGCCATGTATTCCTGGAAGTGCTCTTGCACGCAATCGAGCACTTGCTCCGTCGAGGCAGAGCGGTGGACCCGCTTGCGCAACTGCGCCCCGTTGGCCATGCCCCGCGTGAAGTAGGTTGCGAACTGCTTCATCTTGCCTAGAGGGCTGCCGGAGATCTTTCCGGAGTCTTCCAGCAGCGTTCGGTAGTAGTCCCGCAGCAATTCGTAGCGCTGTCGCTCGGTGGGCTGGTCATAGGAACCGGTCTCGAGATACTGCTGGATCTGCTGGAAGATCCACGGATTGTTGGACGCCGCTCGCCCGATCATCACTCCGTTGCAGCCGGTATGCCGGAACATTCGCACGCAGTCTTCGGGCGAGAACACATCGCCGTTGCCGACGACCGGTATCCGCACAGCCTGCTTCAGTTCGCCGATCCGGTCCCAGTTGGCCTGGCCGGCGTAGCCTTGCTGGCGCGTGCGACCGTGCAACGACACCCCCTGCAGCCCGCAATCCTCGGCGATTCTGCCCATCTGCGCGACTACGATCGAGCGGTCGTCCCAGCCGGTGCGGAACTTGCAAGTGAACGGGATCCGAACGGCGGAACGAATAGCCTTGAGAATGCGTTCCACGGCCGGGAGATCGCGTAGCAGGCCGGACCCGCCGTTGCACTGGACTACCTTCTTCACCGGGCAGCCGAAGTTCATGTCGACGCCGTCGAAGCCCAAGTCCTCGACGACGCGGGCGGCGTCGGCTAGGACCTGGGGGTCCGAACCGAAGAGCTGCGCCACGATCGGGTGCTCGTCGGGCTCGTAGTACAGGTAGTTGAATGGCGTGCGGCGCGCTCTGGGGTTCGCGGAAGCGTGGTTGGCCACGATGCCGTGGGAGCTGGTGAACTCGGTCATGATCAAGCCGCAACCGGACAGGCGGCGGATGAAACGTCGAAACACCGTATCGGTTACGCCCGCCATCGGCGCGAGGACGATGGCAGGCTCGATCCGCAACGAGCCGAATTGCAGCTGCCGGGGGATCTCCACTCCCTGCATTCTAGCGGGGTGCGCCGGGATCAGGAGTTGGACAGCTCTTCCAAGCTGCGCGGCCAGTCCGAGCGCAGCAGGCGCGAAAGCGCCCGGTCAGCCAGGAGCTTGCCTCCGGTCTGGCATCGCGCGCAGTAGTTCGTTTCGTTGGAAGCATAGCGAATCCGCTGCACAGGGCAGCCGCAAACCGGGCACGGTTGGCGGTATCGGCCGTGGACGGCCATGCCCTCGCGGAACGCGGTGACCTTCTCTGGGAAGCGTCCTCCGGCGTCGGCGCGGAGGCGCTGCACCCAATCGGTCAGTACCTGGCGCGCGGCGATGTAGAGGCGTTCAAGCTCGTTGTCGTCGAGCGTGCCCGTCAGCGCGAGCGGGGAAATCCGGGCGCGGTGCAGGATCTCGTCGGAATACGCATTGCCTATCCCGCTACAGATGCTGGGATCGGTGAGCGCCCGCTTGGCGGTGCGGTTCCGCGACCGCAAGGCGTCCTGGAACACGGGCAGCGAGGCTTCTAGGACTTCGAGTCCCCTACGGTGCAGCGTCTCGAGGGGCGCCTCGCCTTGCGCGACATGCAGCGATGCTCTTCTCTGGGACCCGGCTTCGGTCAGCAGCAATGTTCCGTTCGGAAAGTCGAACGCGGCGAGTCCGCGTTTCCCGGGCGGCTTCGCACCGGGCGGGCGCCAGTGCAGGCGCCCGGCGATCATCAAGTGCAGAACGAGCCAGAAGTCCTCCTCGAAGCCGATCGCGATGCACTTGCCGAGGCGCCGGAGCGCCCTGACCCGCTTGCCGCAGCATGTCTCGACCGGCGGGTCCACCGTGCGCAGGAGCAGGGGGCTGGCAATTCGGACGGCGTCGAGTTGTTGATCGACGATTCGCGCCTCGAGCGCCTCGATGTAGACGACGATATCGGGCAGCTCAGGCATCCAGCCCTCGCTGCGGCATCGGCCGGAACGGGAAGGCCAGCGGGTAGATCAACGCGCACAGTACCGTCAGGAAGATTGTTAGTGGCGCCCCGGCCTTGGGGAAGTCGAGGAAGCGGTACCCGCCCGGCCCGTACACCATTAGGTTGGTTTGGTAGGCGACCGGCGAAAGAAAGCTCGAGCCACGGGCGAGGACCAGGCTGAAAGCGAACGGTGCCGGATGCACGCCCAGCTCTCTGGCCGTGGCCATCGCGATCGGAAACATCGACACTGCCGCGCCATTCTTGGTCAGCACCTGGGAGAACGCGGAAGCCGTGACGAACGAGCTGACGAGCATGCCGCTTTCCCCGACCCCATTTCCTGGCAGATGTTGAGGAGCCAAGGCGCGATGGTCGCGGCAGCTCCGGTCTGTTCCAGCGCGACGCTCATGCCGAGCGCCGAAGCGATGGCCACGACGATGGGAAGCGAAATGCTGGCGAGAGCTTTGGCGACATTCAAGCACCGCAACCAAACCATGGGCAGGGCTGCGGACATGCAAACGACAACGGGCTCGACCGGCGCAAGCATCGACCCGATGACGAGGAATGCCAGGACCGCCACTGACCGTCGGAGGCGATTGTGCCGCGGGTCCTCCAAGCCCGCGATCGGCGACACCAAGTAGAAGTCAGCTAGATTCCGGTGCGTTTCGGCGAATCCGTGCGACGCCTCCTGTAGCAGCGTGTCGCCGGCTTTCAGCTCGATCTCGCCGATCTTGGCGTGGATCGCGGCTCCGTTGCGATGCACTGCCACGATGGCGGCGTTGTAGGCCGTACGAAAACGTGCGTCACGCACTTTCCTGCCGCCCAGCGGGGAATTGGCAGCGATCGCGGCTTCCACGACCGGGCCTGTTTCTTGGAGCAAGGCTTGTGCCAGCCCGCGGATGCGCTGCAAGTCCTCGACGGATTCCCGGATTCCAGCGAACCCCAGCCGGTCTCCTTCGGCCAAGCGAGATTCTGGCAGCGGAGGTAGGATCACTGTCCCCCGCTCTCGACCTGGAAAAGGTACAGGCCTGGCAACTGGCGCAGGCCGGCGGATTCTATCGTGGCCTTCGCCACGGAGGATCCGGGAAGAACATCCGTCTGGACGGTATACGAACGTGCCTGCTGCCAGTCGTCGCGGGCTGGCAGGCGAGCCGGCAGCAGCTTTGGCGAAACGACAGGCAAGTAGGCGATGCCGCTGCAGGCGGCGGGCAGTCCCAGCAACGCTGGGCCACAGCACTGCATTTCGGAACTGAGCGCGGGCAGGCCCTCTGCACGGAGATCTCCCACGTACAGGCCCAGGACGATAAGATTGGAGGCGCTGCCGATCAGCGTGAGCTGTCCGCCACGGATGGAAGCGAAGCTGGGAGGCATCAGCAGTCTTGACGGGCTGACGCCAATGCTTTGCGCCCAGGTGCGGACCAGCGGCAAGTACATCGCGACAACGGGGGTGTTATTGATGGACGCAGAGAGCAGGGCAAGTGGTGCCATCAGCCGGCCTTGGGCGGTGATCACCGACATCCCGACTGACAGCATGCCTTCGAACGGCATTTTTGCAAGAATATCCGATCTCGCCGGGCGGAGGCGCGCGCCGCGCGTTCGCCCGGCGCTTCGAGCGCTTGCCGCCGGAGCGCTGCTGTCGTGCCTCGCATGGGGCCAGCCCGCGGGGTTCAACTACGACGAGTCCAAGGTTCCGTCCTACAAACTGCCGGAGATCCTGCGCAGCGCCAGGGGCGGGACTGTCGATTCGGCCAGCGGCTGGCCCGACCGCCGAGCGGAGATCCTGAAGCTGTTCGAGGAGCAAGTCTACGGAAGTGCCCCCGAAGCCCCGCCCGGGATGCGGTTCACGGTTCTCGAGGCGGACGGCGCCGCGCTTGGAGGGCTGGCCCGGCGCAAGCAAGTGCGCGTCGACTTTGGAAGCGACGAGAGTTCCAGCATGGAGATCCTGCTCTACACTCCGGCCAGCGCCGGGGGCCGCGTGCCGGTGTTCGTGGGACTCAATTTCGGCGGCAACCATACGGTCCACGCCGATCCGGCGATTCGCATGCCGACCCGCTGGGTACTCGACGATGACGGACGGGCGACACGGAAGCGCGACGCCGAGGAAACCCGGGGGCGAAGCGCGAGCCGCTGGCAGGTGGAACGCCTCCTCGAGCGCGGCTACGGGGTGGCGACAGTGTACTGCGGCGATCTCGATCCGGATTTTGACGACGGGTTCGAGAACGGCGTGCACCCTCTCGCGCCACCGCTCTCGCCCGCCGATTGGGGCACTATCTCGGCTTGGGCATGGGGCTTGAGCCGTGCCTTGGACTATCTTGAGACCGACCCTCACACGGACGGTTCCCAAGTGGCTGTCATGGGGCACTCGCGCCTCGGCAAGACCGCGCTCTGGGCGGGCGCGCGCGACACGCGCTTCGCGATGGTGATCTCGAACAATTCCGGGTGCGGCGGTGCCGCGCTGAGCCGCCGCCGGTTCGGCGAGACCGTGGCGCGGATCAACACGCGCTTCCCGCACTGGTTCGCGGACAATCTCAATCAGTACAACGGCAAGGAGGACAGCTTGCCAGTCGACCAGCACATGCTGCTCGCGCTGGTCGCGCCGCGGCCGCTTTACGTGGCGAGCGCCGAAGAGGACTCATGGGCCGATCCCAAGGGCGAGTTCCTGGCGGCGATGCTTGTCGGCCGGGTATACGAACTCTTGGGGATGCAGGGGCTGGGCGTGTCGGAACAGCCTGCGGTCAACGAGCCCGTCATGCACACGGTGGGCTATCACATCCGCACCGGGAAACATGACGTCACAGCATACGACTGGGAGCGGTATATGGATTTCGCCGACATGCACTTGAAGCGCAACTGAACGCAGCCGGCGTTGCCGGCGGACAGGCCCAACGTGCGTTTCCAGGCGCTGGGAGAGGCCCGCATTGCGGTAGACTTGGGGAAGGTTCCGCCTCTCGCCATGATGCTTCCCAAGCCGATCGTGACATTCTGCTGGGTGGCTGCGATAGCCGTCTTGGGAGGAGCGGTAGCTTCGCTGCCGGGTGCCGAGGCTGGCGGCGTCACGTTCGACGCCCCCGCTGGCTGGACGTCCGCCCCGAAGCCCATGCGAGCGGCGAACTACACGATCCCGGCCGCGGCCGGTGACCGGCAGAACGGAGAGATGGCCGTATACTACTTCGGCCCCGGGCAGGGCGGCGGAGTGGAAGCCAACTTGCGGCGTTGGCTCGGCCAGTTCGTGGCGGCGGATGGGAGTCCCCTGGATGCCTCCGACGCCGACCGTAGCGACGAGCAGGCGGGCGGCATGCAGGTGACCGTTCTGGATGTGACCGGCACTTACCTTTTCAAGCCGTTTCCAATGGCACCCCAAGCAACGCCGATGCCGGGCTACCGGATGCTGGCGGCGATCGTGCAGGGCCCGGACGCTCCGATCTTCTTCAAGCTGACAGCGCCAGCAAAGACCGCTGCCGAGGCAGAGCCGGAATTCCGCAAGGTGATCGCTTCTCTTCGACGCTAGCCGGACTGGTAGGGCCGTTTCGCCCAGGTACGTGATATATTGCCGCTTATGAGGTGTCTGCTCGCCTGTCTGCTGTTGCTGTCGCCAACGGTCGTTCCAGCTGCTGAACTCGTATGGGACCGCTTCCGCGGGCCGAACGGATCGGGAGTGTCTGGCGACACGGGTATCCCGGATGAATTCGGTCCCGAGACGAACGTCCTGTGGAAAACGCCCTTGCCTCACGGACTTTCGTCCCCTGTCTTCGGCGACGACAGCATCTTCCTGACTGGCTCCGAAGGTGACCAGCTTGTCACCTTCTCCCTTGACCGGGAAACCGGCCGGATCAAGTGGCGGCGCGAAATCGAGCGTGGACGGGCCGGAACGCTGCGTGCGCCGAACAACCCGGCATCGCCAAGCGTGGCGACTGACGGCAAGAATCTCTTCGCTTTCTTCCAGGACTTCGGCTTAGTGGGTTACGGTCCCGACGGGAACGAGCTTTGGCGGCTGCCCCTGGGGCCCTTCAACAATCCGATGGGGCTGGGAGCCTCCCCGGTCTACGTCGACGGCAAGGTCATCCAGGTCTGCGACTCGGAGACGGATTCGTTCATGATCGCCGTGGATGCCGCCAGTGGCGAGGTGGCATGGCGCAACGAGCGGCCGTACTCGTTGCGCGGGTTCTCGACTCCTGTCCTCTACCAGCCGGACGACGGAAGGGTCCAACTGCTCGTTCCGGGATCCTACGAACTCTCCGCCTACGATGCTGCGACCGGAGAAAGGGTGTGGTGGGTGCAGGGCTTGACCTGGCAGATGAAACCCACGCCCGTGCTGGACGGCGAAGGCTTCGCCTACGTGCTCGGTTGGGCGGGGAACGCGGATTTCGGCCAGCAGGAAGAAGTGCCTCCGTTTGATCAAGTGCTCGCTGAACTGGACGCCGACCAGGACGGCAGGCTCACAGCTGAGGAACTGCGGGAACTGCTTGGCAACAAAGTGCGCAACGGATTGGACAGCTACGACCTGGATAACAGCAATTACATGGAGTTGAGGGACTGGGAGCACCACCGGCGCAAGCGGCTGGCCGTCAACGCAGTGCGCAAGATCAAACTCGGAGGCAAGGGCGACGTGACGAAAGGCGCGGTCAAGTGGTTGTACTACAAGAGCCTGCCCAACGTCCCTTCCCCGTTGCTGTACGACGGGATTCTGTACCTGGTCAAGGACGGCGGCGTGATGACTGCGCTGAGTGCGGAGGACGGCAGCGTGCTCAAGCAAGGCCGCTTGAGAGACGCGATGGGACGGTACTTCGCCTCCCCGGTCGCGGTGGACGGCAAGATGTACGCGGCGGACGAGACCGGACAGGTTTCTGTCGTTCGTCTGGGAGCGGACTGGACCGTGATCGGCAGCAATGCGATGGGCGAGGAGGTTTACGCTACCCCGGTTTTCATGGACGGGCGGCTCTTTATCCGCACGCGATCCGCGCTGTACTGCTTCGCCGAGTAGGCTGCTGGATCAAGACCCGGAGCCTTGAATCGTCAGCGTTCTCCCCGGGTAAATCCTGGACGAGTTCAGGCTGTTCCAGCGCATGAGGTCGTTGATGGTCACATTGAAGCGCTTGGCTATGCCTGCAAGCGTGTCCCCCCGCTGGATCCGATAACTCTGGGTCTGCCCTGCTGCGATGCCTGGGCGCACGGCGAGATCCTGGTCGGGATAGATGCGGCTGCCGCTTATACCGTTCCAAGCGCGCAGGTTGGCGGCACTGACGCCGTAGCGCTCGGCGATGCTGCCGAGCGTGTCGCCACGCCGCACGGTGTAGACAGAACTGCCTGACGCGGCGGGCCGGGCCGACAGGGCTGTCGTGGTCTTCGCTCCCGAAGACGGCGATGCGGGACGGCGCACGACCAGCTCGTGCCCCGCGGTGATGCGGCTGCTACGCAGGTTGTTCCAATTGCGCAGGTCGGAGATCGACGCGCCGAATCGAGCTGCGATGGTCGAGAGCGAGTCACCTGGCTGAATGCGGTAGCGATTGGAACCGGGCGCGAGAGCCGGCGCGGCAGTGGGCGCACGCCCGGGAACCTTGAGTTTCTGACCCACGTGAATCGTGCTGCCGCGGATGCCGTTCCAGGCCCTGAGCTGTGCGACCGAGGCGCCCACGCGGGTGCCGATTCCGGAAAGCGTGTCGTCGCGACGAACCGTGTACCGGCCCGTCGGTGCGCTGGAAGATGAAGACGCTACGCTCGCCGTTCCGGTGGCTCCCTCGGGCATCACGATCAGGTAGCGGCCTGCGCGGATGCGGGTACTTGTCAGGCCGTTCCAGGAGAGCAGTGTGTTGACCGTCGTCCCGAACCGCCGGGCGATCCCGCCGAGGGTGTCGCCACTGGCGATCCTGTAGCGTCCGGTCCCGGGTTCGAGCAATCCGCCGGCGCCGGACCCGTAGTAGCGGTAAATCGCGAGCTTGGTGGTAGCCGGGACCGTCAGGCGCATCCCGCCTGTCAGTGCATCGCCCTCCGGCAGCGAATTCAACGAGGCGAGTGTCTCGGCCGCCACATTGTAGCGGTTGGCGACGGCCTGGAGCGTCTCGCCCTGGCGCACTTCGTAGCGCCGCCAATTCAGCCGCTTGTCGGCTGGTACGAGGGCGATCTCCCGCCGGTACCGCTCTGCCGAGTCTTTCGGCAGCCGCAGGTCGTAGGCGTACGGAGGCGTTGCAGATCGCATCAAGGCGTGGTTGAGTTCCTTGATGGTTTCAACCGAAGTGCCTGTTGCGTCGGCGATGAGGGCAAAGCTGACTTCCCCTTCGGCCCGGACCGTGTCGTAGTGGAGTTCGGGAGCGGGGTCCAGTTCTCCGAGATCGAACAGATGCAAGTTCTGGCCCACGTAGGTCATTGCCAGGATGATCGGCACGTAGTTTCGAGTTTCCCTGTAGATCACCTGCCGCCGGGCGAGTTCCCAGTAGTCGCGGCTCCCGGTCCGCGCAATCCCGCTCTTGACGCGGTTGGGTCCACCGTTGTAGGCGGCCATGGCGAGATACCAGTCGCCGAATTCGATGTGCAGGTCCTTGAGATGCTTGGCGGCCGCCCGCGTGGCGGTCTCCGGGTCGTAGCGCAGGTCCACGTAGCGATCCTGGCGCAGCCCGTATTGCTTGCCGCGCGAGGATATGAACTGCCACATGCCGGTTGCCCGGGCATGCGAGCGCGCCTTGGGCTTGAATCCGGATTCAGCCATGGCGAGGTAGAAGATCTCGGCCGGCACGCCCTCTTCCTTGAGAATGCGCTGGATCATGGGGCGGTAGGCGGCGCCCCGGCCCATCGAAGCGCGAATCGTAGCTTTCCCGCGGGAAGTCTCGGTGAAGTAGTTGATCAACTTCTGAACGGAATCGTTCATCACCAGCGGCAATTCGGAAGCGGTATGGAGCAAGGCTTCCTCGTGCGTCAGCACACGCGGGGAGTCCGGTAACGTGAGCTCGATCAGCTCGTCGAGCAGAGCGAATTCCTCGTCGCTATGCGCGGGATCCTCCGGGTCGAAAGGGATCACCAGCGATTCGTGGTTGACGGGGTTCTCCTGGAGCCACTCGCCCTGCGCCGCCTCCGGCTCGGATGCGAAGTCTTCGACGGTCAGCGTTCGCGCGACAGCGCGAGCGTCGCCCGGATACGGCGAGTCGGCCAAGTCGACGGGGGCCATCGCCGGACCGGCCATGGGACCCTGCATGCGGCCCGAGCATGCGGCCAGCAGTAGCAGGCAGCACAGCGCCAACGGCTGTGCCGGGAGTCGTCCGGGCGAAATAACCCCCGTCGACCGCCCGCGTTGGATGTTCGAGGGAACCGGCGCCAGGCGCCGGATTGAGAACAGCTCCACTGTCAGGTATACCTTTCCCGCAATCATAGTACCCCAAGAGACGATTTATGCAAGCGAATGCTAGGATGGCGGTTTCACTAGGGCCCCCCTGCCGGGTCCCGTCGGAAGGGAAACGAATGCCTGAAACAGCACCGCTCGTCGCAGTGATCATGGGAAGCACTTCGGACTGGGGGACGATGAAGCTCTGCGCCGAGACTCTCGAGTCGTTCGGCGTTGCGCACGAATGTCGCGTCATGTCCGCCCATCGCACGCCGGACTTGACGGCTGACTACGTGTCGGGCGCCGAAGGGCGCGGCACCAAGGTGATCATCGCGGCCGCCGGCGGAGCGGCCCACCTCGCGGGAGTGTGCGCGGCGCATACGGTGCTGCCCGTTCTGGGCGTGCCGATGCCCAGTGTCCTCGACGGCGTGGACTCGCTGCTGTCGACCGTCCAAATGCCCGGCGGAATCCCTGTCGGCACGCTGGCAATCGGAAAGGCGGGAGCGAAGAACGCGGCATTGCTGGCGATCGCGATTCTTGCGACACAGGACGGGTCCCTGCGGGAGGCGCTGAAGGCGTTTCGCGGAGCGCAGGCGGAGAAAGTGCGGAACGCGCGGCTCGACTGACGGTGCGGTGCGCGGCTGCCATCAGCAACCGTGTTTTGGTACCCTGACAGCGCTTTGCACCCTCTAGTCATCCTGACGATTGCCATCGCGGTCGTCTTCGTCCTGATCCTCCGCCTGCGGATTAACGCGTTCATCGCGCTGATCACTGCGGCGACCACCGTCGGAATCCTCTCGCCGAAGGTCGCGCTGGGAGATGTGATGCCGGCAGTGGCCGGCGAGTTCGGCGGCGTCTGCGCCAGCATCGCGATTGTGATCGCGCTGGCTGCGCTAATCGGCCAGTGCTTGATGGAGAGCGGCGCGGCCGACAAGATCGTGCGTGTCTTCGTGCGGGCCTTGGGAGAGAAGCGTGCCTCGCTATCGTTGCTCAGCAGCGGTTACGTCCTGTCCGTACCGGTGTTCTTCGACACGGTGTTCTATTTGCTGGTGCCGCTGGCGCGAGCGATGCGGGTTCGGACCGGCAAGAATTACTTGCTGTTCCTGATGGCGATTTCAGCCGGCGGGGCGGTAACGCACTCGATGGTCCCCCCGACGCCGGGTCCGCTTGCGATGGCCGCCACCCTGGATATTGATCTCGGAGTGATGATCTTGGTTGGAGCGGTGATCGCCGTGCCGATGTCGGTCGTCGGCTGGCTATTCGGCATCCTGCGGGACCGCCAGATGGAGGTGCCGCTACGGGAGACCCAAGGACTGACCTTGGAAGAGCTGGAGACCCTAGCGCGGCGCGAAGAGGCCCATCTGCCCAGCTTCGCCCTCTCAATGCTGCCCATCGTGCTGCCCGTGATCCTGATTGCCTCGAACACGTTGGCCGGCGCCCTGGGTCTTGGCGGGCCACTCCGGGAGTTCACTGCGTTCGCGGGCAACCCGAATTTCGCGCTGCTGGCGTCTGCCGCTATCTCGCTTGCGCTGCTGGCCCGCCAGAGGGGCTACACGCTCGCGCAGCTGGCGAAGCCCGTGGAAGCCGCGCTGGCGAGCGGCGGTCTGATCATCCTCATCACCGCCGCTGGCGGTTCGTTCGGAAAGATGCTCGTGCAAGCCGACGTGGGCGCGACAATCGGTGGCATGTCCCAGGAATTCGGCGTCCCGATCCTGTTGCTGAGCTTCTTGCTCGGCACGTTGCTCAAGGTGGCGCAGGGTTCGGGCACGGTAGCCATGATCACAGTCTCAGCGATCATGGCGCCGCTTCTGATCGAAACTCCTCCCGCGTTTCACGCTGTGTATGTCGCCTGTGCGATCGGGTCCGGTTCGTTGGTCGGCTCGTGGATGAACGACTCCGGATTCTGGGTCTACAAGCAGATGTCCGGCCTTACCGAGACTGAGGCGTTGCGCTCGTGGACTCCGCTGCTGGCGGTTATGGGGGTTGTGGGATACGTGGTCACCCAGATCGCCGCGATCCTGGTTCCGTTGGTGTAGTCGTCCTGCCGGGCGCGTTCCGGCAACTCTTGCCTGCGACAAGCGACGACATGCGGTTCAGCACGATCTTGGGTTGCGCCAGTTCGACTCGACGATTGCACGGACAGTGAGCTCTCGGCTGCCCAACAGGATGGAGAAGCGGTCCGGACAGGACCATGCCTTGCTCCCGCCCGCTCGCACGGCTCCTCGCAGGCGCCGCCGCGTCCCCTGCTGAGCGGTCGGTTTGCTACAGACCCGGCACCGCGCCAGAGGTGGTCGGTTGTGTACGCTGGCACACAGCCATGAATGCATCCGTCAACCACGCCCCCCTGTCCCCCCTGTCCTTCTTGGACCGCAGCGTCTTGGTTTACCCCGACAAGCCAGCCATCGTCTACGGCGAGGCAGTCTATACCTACGCTCAGTACAACGAGCGGATCCACCGGCTGGCCACGGCGTTGCGAGCCAGTGGAATTGGCCGTGGTGATCGCGTTGCCATTCTCGCTCCGAACATCCCGGCAATGCTCGACGCGAAGTTCGGGCCAATGCGTATCGGAGCTGTCCTCGTACCCCTGAATGTCCGCTTGGCGTCCCGCGAGGTCGCCTACATCCTGAATCACTCGGGCGCGAAGATCCTGATCTTTGACTCGGAGTTCGCTGACACAGTGCGTGGACTTCGCGCGGAAGTACCTGGGATCGAGACCTACGTTCAGATCGTTGACGTGGCGCCGAGAGCGGAGGACATTCCCGGTCCCTTGTACGAGGAGTTCCTCGATTCCGCGCCGACTGAGATGCCAGTCGAGGAGCCGTTCGACGAGCGCGACGCGATCTGCATCAACTACACGTCGGGGACGACGGGCTTTCCAAAGGGCGTTGTCTTCCATGCGCGCGGCGCTTGGATCAACGCTTTAGGAGAGGCGCTGGAAACGGGGATGAACTGGCGCTCGGTCTACCTGTGGACGCTGCCCCTGTTTCACTGCAACGGCTGGTGCTTCCCGTGGTCGATCGCAGCGGTCGGCGCGACCAGTGTTTGCCTGCGGAGGGTCGTTCCGGCAGAGGTGTACGGCTTGATCGGCCAGTGGGGTGTCACCCACATGTGCTGCGCACCTACCGTCCTGACGATGCTCTATTCGAGTCCAGATGCAGAAGGGCAGGACCTAGGTGGCGTCACGATCGCGACTGCCGGAGCCGCACCCGCTCCACGGGTTATCCGCGCTATGGAGAAGATGGGTGCCAACGTCCATCACCTGTACGGGCTTACGGAAACCTACGGTCCCTACACGATCTGCGCCGAACAGCCCGGATGGACCGCCCTTGATCCCGAAAGCAGGGCTCACGTGAAGGCTCGCCAGGGAGTTCCTTACGGGGTCGCGGGGGGCGGGTTGAGAGTGGTCGACGAGGAGATGCGAGATGTTCCCCGAGACCGCAGCACGATGGGAGAGGTCGTCATGCGCGGCAACATGGTCATGACGGGATACTTCAACGATCCCGACGCGAGCGCGGAAGCGTTTCGGGGCGGGTGGTTTCATTCGGGTGATCTCGCTGTGTGGCATCCCGACGGCTACATCGAGCTGCAGGACCGGGCGAAGGACATCATCATTTCGGGTGGCGAGAACATCTCGAGCCAACAGGTCGAGAAGGTCGTGATGGAGCATCCCGGCGTCCTCGAGGTTTGCGTTGTCGGCGTTCCTGATGACAAGTGGGGCGAGGTGCCCAAAGCCTTTGTCGTGCCGCGTCCCGGCGCCGAGGTTTCCGGTGACGACATCATCGAGTTTACCCGCGAGCGCCTGGCTCACTTCAAGTGCCCCAAGCGCGTCGAGTTCGGAGAGTTGCCCAAGACCGCGACAGGCAAGATCCAGAAGTTCGTCCTGCGCGAGCTGGAATGGAAGGGACACGAGAAGCGCATCCACGGCTAGGCACCGGCCGAGTCTTGCCGCACGGTCGGGTTGCCAGCAGGTCGAACGCCGGGACGCTTGCTCTCCGCGTGGCCGCCTCGCGGAAAGACGAGGCGGTCACGTCGGGCAAGGGTCCCCAAGCTACGCGAGCGCTCGAGCATGAGTCCGCCCGCCCCGGCCCGACTTAGCGAGAATGCGGGGGATCGTTCCCCGCTCCCAACTGCGGACCAGGTTCTATTGGCGCCTCACCTTCGGCACCAATCCCGTGACCGCGCTCAGAAGCAGCAGTCCCGTCACGCTGGCCACAAACGCAGGCAGCGCCGTCCCGACGGTCGTGGGGAGCGCTGCGCGAGGCGGGTCTGGTCCCCAGAGCAAGCCATGGATCAGTGCAATCGCCAGGCCCGTCAGCACTGTGGAGCGCGCAATTCGCCAGCCCGTCGGTTGCCACGGGCGCATGCCTCGGCGGACCTGCCGCCACACGATCGGCACTCGCCCGAACGTCGCCAGGAAAAGGCCAATCGCTGATGTAGCAAAGATCACTGCCCAGGTGTCGGGAATCTCGCCCCGGCTCATCCTCGCGGGTTGCGGGAGTGGACTACCGTCTCGGCTGCGGAGGATTGCCCGGGCGACAGCGCGGACGGGGCTGGATCCAAGGTTCGCCAGGACTGCCACGCCGGCGTGCCGGCGCGGCGCCAACACGATTGCCGTGCTTCCGCCCCAGATCTTGCCGGTGTGCTCCAGAATGAGTTCGCCGTCAAGCCATTCGGCTTCGGCTTGCACGGCCCAGCCAAGATCGTAGTTCCCCTTCAAGCGTTCCCACCAAGCGCCCGGGGAATGGCCGGCGCGGTTGCCAGCCGGTTGCGGGTCGAGCAGCGCCGCCATGTACGTGCTCATGTCCGCAGCGCTTGCCTTTACCAGGGAACTCCCGTACCAGCCCAGGAACGGCGACGGGCTGATTCCGACGCGGCCCCATTGCCACTCGTGCGGAGTGGCTTTGCTCCATGACTGCGCCTCTTCTTCATCCACTGTCGTCTGTGCCATTCCGAGCGGTTGGAAGATCACCTTGCGCATGTATTCCGGAAACGGAACACCGGACACGCGCTGCACAATGGCAGCCAACAGCACGTAGTTGGCATTGGCGTAGGAAAATCTCTCCCCGGGGGGGCTCTCGAGGTCGGCAATGGCCAAGTGAGCGGCCACTCCGTCCAGGTCGAGGTGCCCCGGATGGCCGCAGCACGGCACCAAGAAGTCGTGCCTGCGACGCAGGCCGCTCCGATGCTGGAGGAGATCGTGTGGCGTCACCCGTTGCCAGCGCGCGCGGTTGAGATCTGGAAGGAGAGTGCTCACGCTGGAGTTACGATCGACAAGTCCATCGCGCTCCAGCCCTAAAACTGCGAGGGCAGTGAGCGCCTTGCTCAGCGAAGCCAGTTCCACCGGGGTTTCCACCCGCATTATTTCCTGCGATTCAGCGTTGCGAACGCCGTATGCTTGCAGGTAGGCGACTCTCCCGTTCTCGGCAATCGCGAGGGAGAGACCGGGAATGCCGTTCAATTCCATCTCCCTTTTGACGTAGCGGTCGATGCCCGTATCGGCCGCCGCCGTCGAACCTAGGATGCCCACGAGCAAGAGGGCGAATGAGATTCCGTGGAGCACTGGTGAAATTCTAGTCGGCCCGCCGCCGCCGGCTCTTCCTCGGCGAGCACCCGCACTCGGCTGGCTGTTCGGTCAGGCATCACGACCGCAGAGTCGAATTGCAGAACCGGCTAGGGGGTACTTTGTTCGAGGTGCCGAGGACACCCGGCCTAGTCCAGGTCGGAATGGAGTTGATAGCATGAGGCCGATCGGTCAATGTCACCTAGGTGGGCGCTTCTCCTCTTGGCGATGCTGTTCGGGGTCTCCTCGACGGCTGCAACGCTAAGGGACATCGACGGCAATCAGCACACGCTCCCGCCAGCGTCGGGCCGGAAGGCCACGGTCGTCTTTTTCGTGACCCACGACTGTCCGATATCAAACCGGTATGCGCCAGAGATTGGACGGATTTGCGGTGATTACTCATCCCGCGGGGTCGGCTGTCTGATGGCTTACGTCGATCCGACGATCACCGCCGAGGAGATCCGGGAGCACAGGCAAGCCTTCGGCGGCACTCAGCCCGCAGTGCATGACAAGGGTCGCGAACTGGTCGAGCTGGCAGGGGCCACCATCACACCGGAGTCTGCGGTTTTCGATGGCGTCGGTCGTCTGGTCTACCGTGGCCGGGTAAACAACTTCTACGCTGCGCTTGGAACGCCGCGGCGCCAAGCAACGCAACACGACCTGCGGAATGCCTTGGACGAAGTGTTGGCGGGCATGCCCGTTTCCAGGCCCCGCACGCAAGCAGTGGGGTGTTATATTCCGCAATGGAATGTGGTTCAAGAGGGGGGATCTCAATGAAGTCTGCATTCGTACTTGCTGTCTTGGTACTCGTCGCAGCGATGGGAACAGTCCCGGTCTGCTTTGGCGCGGACGCCCTCGGAGCCGACTCGGTCACCTTCAACGGGCATATCGCAGCGATCGTGCATCAACGTTGCGCTGCGTGTCACCGACCCGGACAGGCCGCGCCCTTCTCGCTGCTTGGCTACGAGGATGTTGCCAAGCGCGCCCAGCTGATCCGCGCCGTCACTCAGACGCGTTACATGCCGCCATGGCACGCCGAGCCGGGCTACGGTTCGTTCAAGGGCGAGCGGCGAATGCTCGACACGGAAATCGAATTGATCGCCAAGTGGGTCGACACTGGCACGCCCGAGGGACAGGGCAGCCCGCCCGAGCCCCCGGAGTTCGCGGCAGATTGGACGCTGGGCGAACCCGATCTTGTGGTCAGCATGGCAGAGCCGTTCACGATTCCCGCCGATGGTCCCGACATCTACCGGAACTTTCCAGCAAGCGTGCCCACGACGGAAGACAAGTGGATCCGCGCCATCGAGTTCCGTCCCCAGGCGCGGACCGTCGTGCACCATAGTCTCTTCAAGGCCGACACCTCGGGCAAAGCGCGCGAGTTTGACGCAAGGGACGCCGAGCCTGGCTATGGCGGAATGGGCGAGGCCCGAATTCCGGGTCTAGTCAGCCTGAGCGGCTGGGCCGTTGGCGGGAATGCCCGTGTCTTTCCCAAGGACGCTCCGCTACGGCTGCCTGCTGGCAGCGACTTTATCTTCCAGTCCCACTTCCATCCTTCGGGAAAAGAGGAGAGCGAGATCTCATCTGTGGCGTTCTACTTCACCGAAGAGCCCGCTACCCGCGCGAGGATCGGCATTTCATTGCCGCCGAACTTCGGCACGGGAGCCGGCATCAACATCGCGCCCGGTGACTCGGAATTTACGATCGCGGAGTCTTTCACCCTGCCGGCCCCGGTCGAACTGTACGGAGTGACGCCACACGCCCATTACATTGGAAAGGAATTCAAGTCGTGGGCGGAACTGCCCGACGGAGAGGAAGTGCCATTGATTTGGATCAAGGACTGGGACTTCGCATGGCAGGACATGTACGTCTACGAAGAGCCGGTCGTGCTTCCGGCTGGCGCGACGATCCACGCGCGCATCCGCTACGACAACTCGGCCGAGAATCCCCGCAATCCGAGCAACCCACCCAAGCGAGTTTTTTGGGGCCGCGGTTCGGAAGATGAAATGGGTTCCGTCATCTTCTCGGCACTGGCAGTGAACAACAGCGACGAGTCCTTGATCAAGGAGGAGCTGAAGGCTCTGGCCCTCAAGCACCGTGACCAAGCGAGACAGTTCTTCCAGTCACGGCGTAAGGTGGCCGGCGCTTCCGGGGGACGCTAGCTGGAATCGTTCCGTCCGGCGGCAGCCGTATTTCGCCCCGATGGCCTGAAGTGCCTGCTGTTGGCGCGGGATTGCCCTTGCTGATGAATCCGGGGCGGTCGAGAACCCACCGCTGGATGGCCGCCGCCAGCCAGTTCACTGGCATCGAGGCCTAGGGTTCCCGCGCGGTCTGGCGGACTACCCGCGAGCGCCTGCGTTGGCAAGACAAGCGCCGCCACGCGGGAGCGAGAGCGGTCGCCGCCTTGCACGGGTTGCGGTGGGTGAAGAAGGCCTAACCGTGGGTGTCGGTGAGACCGCCGACATGCCCAGCTGTTGTATAATTGACTTACACCTTCCACAACAGGTTATATGCCAGAAGACGATTCGAACGATTCCGGACAGCTGTCATTTGATGCGGGGGAGAGCGGGATTGGCATTAAGCCGATCGATATCGAAAACGAGATGCGCAAGTCGTATCTCGACTACGCGATGTCGGTCATTGTCGGACGCGCTCTGCCCGACGTGAGGGACGGCCTCAAGCCGGTCCAAAGGCGCATCCTCTACGCCATGCGGGAAGAGGGCTTGCGTTCGAATCGCCCTCCCCGGAAGTGTGCCCGAATCGTGGGTCAGGTGATGGGGAAGTACCATCCCCACGGCGACTCGTCGATTTACGACACGCTAGTCCGCATGGCGCAGCCCTTCAGCATGCGCCAGCTCCTCGTGAGCGGGCAGGGAAATTTTGGATCGATCGACGGCGATCCGCCGGCGGCCATGCGCTACACCGAGGCGCGTCTGGCGCCATACGCCGAGGCCTTGCTCGAAGACATCGACATGGATACGGTCGACTACCGACCCAACTACGATGATTCGGCCCAAGAGCCGGAGTCCCTTGCCGCCGCGGCCCCGAACCTGCTGGTGAATGGCTCGAACGGCATCGCCGTGGGCATGGCCACGCATATCCCGCCTCACAATCTTCGTGAACTGGTCGACGCCACGATCCAGCTGATCAGGCATCCCAGCACGAGATTCGAGCGCATTGTCTCGATCGTGAAGGGTCCCGACTTTCCGACCGGTGGGATTCTGTGCGGAAACGCCGGCATGCTCCAGGCGTACAGGGACGGACGGGGCCACATCCTGGTCCGGGCAAGGACCGAAATCGAGCCGATTGGCAAGGACCGGCACGCGATCACCGTCAGCGAGATTCCGTTCCAAGTGAACAAGGCGCGGCTCATCAAGAAGGCTGCCGAGCTGATCAACCACAAAAAGATCGAAGGCATCAGCGACATCCGTGACGAGAGCGACCGGCGTGGCATGCGGATCGTGTTCGAGCTCAAGCGCGGCGAGCAGCCCGAGGTGGTGTTGAACAACCTGTACAAGCACACCGATCTCCAGCAAGGGTCCGGCGTCGCCATCCTGGCGATCGTGGACGGCAGGCCCAGGGAGCTCGGCTTGATCGAGTACCTCAAGCTCTTTATCGCCCACCGCCAGGATGTCGTGCGCAGGCGCACGAACTACCTGTTGCGCAAGGCCCGCGAGCGCGAGCATATCCTGCTTGGATTCGCCAAGGCGCTACTGCGCATCGACGAGGTCATCGCCTTGATCCGTGCCTCGCGCAATCCCAAGGAGGCCAAGCTAGGTCTGACAGGCGAGGTCGAGATCGATTTCAGGCAATACCTGAGCGCCGACTTCCTGGATTCTTCGATCGAGGGCTCGAATCGTTTCCTGCCATTTGATTTCACGGAGCGCCAGGCGCAGGCTATCATCGAGCTCCAGCTCCAGCGCCTTACCGGCATGGAGCGGCAGAAGGTTCTAGACGAACTCGACGAACTCCAAAAGAAGATCGCCGGTCACCTCGAGATTCTGGAGTCCGACACGATTCTCGACAAGGTGATCATCGACGAACTTCGCGCCATCGCGAAGAAGTTCGGTTCCGACCGGAGGACCGAGATCGGCGGAGAGGTTCGCGAGATCTCGATCGAGGATCTGATTGCCAACGAGGACATGGTTGTCACGGTGACCAAGAATGGGTACCTCAAGCGCACCTCGCTCGACACCTACCGGAAGCAATCCCGCGGGGGCCGGGGTCGTCGCGGGATGGCAACCCGCGATAACGACATCGTGGAGAGGCTCTTCATCGGGAAGACCCACTCCTACATCCTCGTGTTCACGAATCTGGGTCGCGTCTACTGGCTTAAGATCTACAACATTCCCGAAGTGGCGGCCGCGGGGCGCGGGCGCAACATCGTCAACCTGCTCAATTTCATGCCGAACGAGACCGTGCAGGCCTTCATGCCGGTGCAGGAGTTCGATCCTGAAAAGTTCATCGTGATGGTGACTCGCAACGGCAGGGTCAAGAAATGCACCTTGGATGTCTTCGCCCGGCCGCTGTCGCGCGGCATTATTGCGTTGCTCTTGCGCGAAGGGGACGAGTTGATTTCGGCGCGCCTTTGCGAGCCGGACCAGCACATTCTGATCGCCACTCGCCGGGGTCAGGCAATCCACTTCGAGAATGCCCGCGTCCGAGCCCAGGGCCGGGTCGCGGGGGGCGTCTCGGGAATTCGCCTTGACCAAGGCGACTGCGTGATCGGGCTCCTGTGCGCCTCTGAAGACCATTTGGTGCTGACCATCAACGAACTGGGTTACGGCAAGAGGACGGAGCTGTCCAAGTACCGATTGACGGCCCGTGCCGGAAGGGGCGTGATCAACACCAAGATCACTCGCTCCAACGGCGAGGTGCTGACCGTGATGAAGGTGCTGGCGGACGACGAGGTGGTGATCATCACCCGCAATGGCAAGATCATTCGTATCGAGTCGGACAAGATCCGCGCGACGGGACGCTCCGCTCAGGGTGTGCGGCTCGTCAATCTCGATGAAGGCGATGTTGTGGCAGCCTGCAGCATCGTACCTCGTACCGACGAGATCGACCTCGACGACGAAATCGAGGAGCAGCAGCCCACCTTGCCGATCCAATAGGGATATTGCGGCCAGGTGCCCGGCAGACCGGTGGCCTCGGACCGATGGTTCGCCGCTGGTCTCCGCGCGGGTCGCAGCGTTCCCGACGCCCCGATACTGACGGCATCCGGAATTTCACGGTGCCGGGGTTATTCTGATTCGTGCCGGAATGGTGGCCGGGGACCTTGCTCGGGATCACCGGAGTCGGTTTGTGTTGACATTTTCGGAAGAAGTCGTGCTGCTCCTCTTGGACGACGAGGAAGGCATTTTCCTGTCAGTCGGGAAGACCACGTTGGAACTAGCGTTGACAGGCTCCGTCCTGATGGAACTGGCGTTCTCCGACCGAATAGACACCGACCTCGCGGGTGTCATGGTTGTCGATCGCACGCCGACCGCCGATCCCATCCTTGACCGGGTGCTGGAACGAATCGCGGGCGGCGAAGAAACCAGGAGCGCTAAGGCATGGATCGAGGAACTGGCGGTGGAGGAAACAGCTGCTATTCAGGAGCATGCGTTGGCCAGCCTGATGGAGCGAGGCATTCTGAGGCGTGAGCAGAAGAAGTTGTTGCAAGAGACCGTCCAGCACTTGTGGATCTTTCGGTCCCCGCGCTATTTCATGGTCGACGAGAAGGCGAAGCGCGAGGTCAAGGCGCGGATTGATGTGCTGTTCTCCGACGAAATCCCCGACCCCAGGGACATTGCCCTGATTTGCCTCTTGGATGCATGCGGCATTCTGCGGACCGTAGTGGGGGGGGAAGAAACAGAGCGGATCACGCCTCGCATTGAACAGCTCCGCAAGATGGACCTGATCGGAAGGGAAATAGCCACCGCGATCGCCCAGATTGAGCGTTTGGTTGTGCAATCAACGGCGCACGCGCTGGCCTGAACCCTCATGAGCGCTGATGTCTATGGGTCCTTCTTCCGTCTTGCGGGAGGTCGTAGTGGGCTTGATGGAGGCTGCGGAGAACCGTTCCTGACTGCGCAGACAGTCAAACCTACCCGCCATCCCTTGTCCCGCGTCGGCCGCTACAGCGTTGCGATCGCGCAACGCCGGTACGAATGGCCCGCCGGGAACGGCTATACCCGCTAGTCTCGATGATTCGGACGAACGGTAGAATACGTCGATGGCAGTGCGCCAAGCAGCGGATGGAATGCGGGTCGCCGGGGATCTCGTTCAGGTCATTTCAGACAGCCCTCTCTTGCGGTCCGTCAACCGTTCGAGCTTGGAGGGTCTGGGTCCCGAACTGGAATGGATCACGCTTGACGAACATGAAGTTCTGTTCCTTGACGGAGACCGAGGCGACGCTCTGTACTTCGTTGCTTCCGGACGGCTTGAGATTCTCCAGGCAGCTAGGGAGCGTGGCCGCGCGACCGACGATGACGCGCAAGTCCTGACCACCCTCGCCGCCGGGGATGCCCTTGGCGAAATGCGGGCACTGACCGGGAGCCAGGGCCTCGCCGCTGTTCGGGGTGTCACCGCCTCGCGGCTGGTACGGCTAGCGAAAGATAGGCTGGACTGGTACCTTGCCACCCATCCCGATGTCGCCGAGAACCTGCATGCCGTCTTTGCACCGCGGTTTTACCGGAACGAGATGCTCCAAGTGCTGCTCAACATGTTCGGCAACTTGACCGATGAGGTTCTGGCCGATATCGAACATCGATTGACCTGGCGGCACGTCGCGAGGGAAGAGGCCTTGTTTCGCCAAGGCGAATCAACCGACGAGCTTTTTGTCTTGATCAGCGGACGCCTCCAGGAACTGACGAAAGACAATGCCGGCGGTGACAGGGTTGTCAATGAGATCGGCCACGGCGGAACCGTTGGAGAGATGGGGGTACTTACGGACGAGATTCAGACGACATCGGTCGTGGCAGTCCGCAATTCCGTCCTCCTGCAATTCTCGCGCGCCAACTTTCGCGAAATGGCAATACGTCACCCAGTGCTCAATGAATGGCTGGCCCGGCTCTTGTCCCGGAAGCTTCGCGGCGTCATCCAAGAGACTCCTACCGAGCATCTCACCACAAATATTCTTCTCATTCCGGCCAGTGACGGCGCCCTTGGAGAAATTCTCCGAACGACTCTCTTCATCGATTTCGAAACAGGCCGCATGCTTCCTCGTTTCCAGCACACACGCTGACGCGCTGTTAACCACTTCTGGAATCGCACAGGCGGCGGAAGGCAGCCCGGAGGGCATTCGGCTTCGCGCATGGCTCAATCAGCAAGAGACACGCTTCCGGTACATGGTGTACGTTGCCGACCGGAGCCTAACCAACTGGACCAAGAGCTGCATTCAGCAAGCGGACGAAATCATAGCTTTCGGTGCTGCCACCGCCGAGTCGAATCTCACCGCAGTGGAGGCGGAAATCCTTCGCGTGGAAGAGACCAAACAGGCCAGGTCCCGCAAGACACTTGTCTTGCAGCATCCTCCCGGGACGGCAAGGCCTCAGGGCACGATTCACTGGTTGAGCAAACGTAGTGTCGACCGGCACTTCCATATCCGTGCTGATGACCAGGGCGACCTCGAACGCATCGTCCGGTTCGTCTCGCGGCGCGAAATCGGACTGGTTCTTAGCGGAGGCGGCTCTCGAGGGTTCGCGCACGTCGGGATAATTCGAGCCATTCGCGAAGCCAAGCTCCCGGTGGATGTCATCGGCGGGGTCAGCATGGGTGCAATCATTGCAGCGGCGTACGCCTGCTCGGAGGACTTGGATGCGAAGGTTTCCGTGCTCAAGGAACGGGTCGGCGGGATGTTCAGCGACTACACTTTTCCATTTGTTTCCCTAGCCCGGGGTCGCCGATTTGATCGCTGCTTGAAGGCACTCTTCGGTGGCACGAACATCGAAGACCTCTGGATGCGGTACTTTTGTCTCTCCAGCAACCTGACCAGCGCCAATATGGTCGTGCATCGAACCGGGCCGCTATGGCGTGCCATACGCGCGAGCGGCAGTCTTCCAGGACTCGTCTCTCCGGTTGTCGAGAACGGTGAGTTGCTCTATGACGGATGCTTGTTGAACAATCTGCCCGTGGATCTGATGCGCGATGAGATTCAAACGGGCTCGCTCATCGCGGTTGACGTGGTGCCGCCGGTGGATTTGGACATTCGCGCCACGGGTCTGGAGAGCCCGTCGGGCTGGCGGATCGCCTGGAACCAGATAAACCCTTTTGCCAAGGCGATCGAGATGCCGGGCATCGTCTCAGTTCTTCAGCGGGCGGGCGCCCTCGGAAGCATTTCCAATCGTCAGCAGCTAATTGACGAGGGTATCGCCGACCTGTATCTCAGCCCACCGGTGGAACAGTTCAAGATTCTGGATTTCAGCGTTGCCGACGAAGCGATCGAGATTGGATACACCTACGGCGTGTCCAAGATCGGGGCATGGGTGCAGAGCAGGCACTAGCGGAGACCGCTGATTTGCCCATGACGGACTGGCCCGCGAGAACCTCAATCTGCCCGGCGTGGCCCCGATTCTCGGGGATTGGGCGGCAAACGAATCATCACGCGGGGCTCGACTGCTCTCAACGAGGCGCTCCGAAGAGGGTGCTGCGAGAGATTGCTTGGCTCGGAAAACACCGCAGAATCCGAGTGCCAGCCCTTGCGAGGGACCGATTGCCATGATGAAGGGGAGTCCTCCGCATGAGACAGGCGAGGCGGACGGCGGCAGCGACGCTGAGGTGTTGGTCCCCTTCCGCGAGGACGGTGACAAGCCGCCGCTCTTTTTTGTTCCGGCCGGATTCGGTGACTTGCGCAGATTCGGCCGTGTCGCGGCTCTAATTGACAGCGACCGGCCCGTTTTCGGGTTGCGGCCGCCGAGCGCCAAGCGCGACAGCAGCCTCCATGGCAAGCGAGTTCCGTGGATTGTATCCATGTACCTTGCAGAGCTAGAGCGGATTCAGCCGACGGGTCCCTACCATCTCGCCGGCTATTCGGCCGGCGGTCTCTTGTCGGTCGAAGTGGCTCGGGAACTGATTCGGAGAGGCAACGAAGTCGACCTCTTGGCTGTCTTGGATCCGCCGATTCGCATACCCCGGTGGCTGTCTATGTCCTATTTGGGCCTCTACAGGCTCTGTAACCTGACCGAGTTCACAGACAGAGTGCGGTGGAGCATCATCCGGCACTGGGACAACCGGCTTCTTCGTTGGGTGTCGGACCACGGCCTGTGCACGCACGTCCGTGTTCTCCAGGCTCACGAAGTCGCGGCATACCCTGGTCGCATCACCTGCATTTGCCCCGCAAAGTCATGGATACGGCAGCTCAATTTGACTTGTCTCGGCAATTCCTGGCCCAACGTAGGTCGGAAGGGGTTCGAGATTCATTGCATTTGCCCCGCAAAGTCATGGATACGGCAGCTCAATTTGACTTGTCTCGGCAATTCCTGGCCCAACGTAGGTCGGAAGGGGTTCGAGATTCATTGGATACCTGGCAGTCACTACGAAATGCTGGGCCGCAGGCAGGTAGAGAACCTTGCCGCTACGCTAAACGGTTGTCTGAACGCACCGGGTCCCAGCCCATACCGAAGGCTTGATGTCGACGTAGGCGAGGAAGGCACAAGTTGATCAAGAGGTCTCCAGAAAAACAGGCAGTCCTCGCTGGAATTGACAACGACGGAGCCCACCAACCGGCCCTCGCCCGCTGGGCGTTGCGAGTGGATTTTCCCCGGAAGGCCCGCGCTAACGCAGGCAAGGTCTACTTCGATGACGATCGGCAGACCCCCGATGCCATGAATGTCACGTCCGGGTACGGTCGGGAAGCCTTGATTCTGGGCAATTCGCATCTGGAGTCCCTACGGGCTGAAAGGCAGGCACAGTGGTGTCTCCGTCTTCGGGAGCGAGGCCTCGCTCCACATCGGGCTCCCTGGCTACCGACGGGGGTACAAGCTACTCGATGACGAGGGACAACTTGTCGATTACAGCGACGCCCGCGATGAGTCCGGTACCCACTTGCGCAACTTAGTCGATTGCATTCGCACAACGCCGCTTCCCAACGCCGATATCTCAATGGGACATGTGTCGGCGATCGATTGCCACTTGGCGATCATCGTCCCGCGTTCAGGTCGGAAGGTCAGCTTCGACCAAGAGACAGAGCAGTGCGTTGGCGACGCGCACTCGAACTCTTGCGCTAAGCGCGTCTATGGAACGCGCCGGAGCACTTCGAAAGGCGCATAGCGCCCAGCGACAAACTGGGGGCGGTCAGAATTTCATGCCCAGTCCGCTAACGATGCCGTAGTCGTTGCGCTCGACCATCGCCGCGGGCCGACTGTCGAAACGGTCGAACAGACGCAGGGAGTACGTGAAGCGGCCCGCGATCGGTAGCCGGAGCGTGCTGTCGTACTGCAGCCGGACACGGCCTCGGTCAGCCAAGTCCGGGTGGATCGATAGTTCCGTCAGCAGTCGGGCTCCCTTGAAGATTGCGGTGTTCCATTCGAAACCGGCCGATCCTTCGCCGGTGGCGCGGTTGTCCAGATCGCGGAATCGTTCGTGGACATACGCGAAACCGCCAAGCACCGAGAAGTCCATTGCCTTGTCTTGCCTCAGGTGCCAGCCGATGCCTCCGCCGAGTTGCGTTCGCAAGTCGAGCCTGCGACGCTCGTTGCGCTCCCATCCGGAAAGCGCGTAGGAGAAAGCCCGGGCGTTCAGGAATCGATCCAGGCGCATCTTCAGAGCGTGTCTGCTCTGTGACCTGGCCCCGTCTTGGCGGGCGAACAAGGAATCGAGCCGGCCCGAGAACTTGTAGAGCACTGACCTATAGTCAGCCCGGGCGCCCAATGACGACTGTGTCTGGTTCTGGTTTCCCCTTGCCAGGCTATAGCCGATGTCCGCCGCCCCCGTGCTTGCCCTCAGGAGTTGGACCAGGCCTTTTCGGAGCGTGCCAGGCACAATCCTCGCGATCGAATCTGATTCGAGACTCGTAACCGCCTTTCCCTCGCTGCTGATCTCGATTCGGTCGGCCTGGCGGGCAACCTGTCCTTCCCACAAGTCGCCGGCTTCAGTCAGGATCGAGAATCTCGACTCACTACGGATGGACTCGACAGCATCCCACTTGATCCGCAGTGTCCCTAGCAAGTGCGACTGCAACACCAGCGTCTTGTCTTCCATCCTGCGGATATTGCCGGAGACCGTGTCGCCGTTCGTCAGGATCACGGTGTCCGCGGACACCGTCAAAGCGCAGAACAGCGAGAGCAGGAGTGCGGGAGCTAGACGGTACATGTGCATTGGAATTCACCTAGATCGGAAGGCTCGGTCTCGACACGACCAGCCCTCACGAGGATTGGCCGTCACAGCGACGCATGATTTCAGCCTAAGGGAGCAGGCTCGGAGCGCGTGCAGCGCACCGCGGATTGTCCTGAGGCTAGCGCGATGCGCCTGATGCGGGCGGTGGGGTCGGGTCTCCTGGCTGAGGGAAGCGCGGTGGCGGCGGAACAAGCCCGTTCGGGTCGAACAGCCTGCCCGGCAGGTAGTCGGTAACCCTAGGTCCCTGCAGGGCCTTGATCTTGATGTTGCGATACCACACAGGGTGGTTGTGGTGCGTGAGCGCGATGTGCCCAGGCCCTTTGAACCCGAAGCCCGGAACGCGCTTGAACTTGGTTTGCTCGATCCGGTCGAACAGGTCCACGGAGTTGAACTCGTACTCGACGATCTTCTTGCCGTTCAGCCAATGCTCGGCGTGCGTTCCCCGAACCACGATCCGCGAAGTATTCCACTCGCCCGAGGACCGAACCGGTTTGTCCGCGGAGGGCTTGTAGAGCAGGTACAGCGATCCGGTACTCGAGTACTCCCAGCCGGGCCTGCGCTTGTTCAGGTTTTCGTCGTCGAGCAACTGATATTCCGGTCCGGTAGCGCGGAGCATCGATCGCCGCTTGGCATCCGGACTCAGATGCGGTCTGTAGCCGGGGCCGGCCCAAGCCTTTTGGACCAGGTACTTGATTCCACTGTTTCCGCCTTTGACCAATTTCCAGTCAAAGACTAGATCGAAGTTCTCGAACTCGCTCACGGTGACAATATCCCCGCCGCTGCTGTCCGCAAGCGTGCGGATCGTGCCGTCCTCAATGGCCCAGGAGGTTTCAGGGAACGGTGTGTTCTGAAATCCCTCCCAGCCGGTCGATGTCGAGCCGTCGAACAGTAGCTGCCATCCGTCCAGCTTTTCGCTGGGTGTTAATCGGTTTCGGACCGGTTCAGCGGACGCTAGGCCGCCAGTCAAGAGCGAAACGACGAGGATGCGCAGCATGATCTGTCCCCCAGAGGTTCAAGCATAGCCGATTCTGCCTCGACTGCGGCTACCGCACGAAGAGGAATTCGGATGTGTTGAGCAAAGCGTGGGCCAAGTCCGTCCACACGTCCCCCGCATCGGTCGCGGAACGCCCCCGGGCCTCCGCTTGCGCTTCCAGGAACCGTTCAATCTCCGCGATCTCGGCTTTCGCAGGGGGCCGTCCATACGCCCTCAGGTACATGTCTTGAATTCGGTTCCGGGGCTGCTCGCGTGTTCGCTTGACTCGATCCGCCCATTTGGCGGCTTGCCCGGCGACGAATTCGTTGTTCAGCATGAGCAGGGCCTGCGATGCCACGGCCGATACGCCACGGCGGCCCTCTGTCGATATCGGCAGCGGATAGTCGAAGGCGAGAAACAGGGGCGGCAGGAAGTTCCGCCGAACTTGCGTGTAGACGCTGCGCCGCCCCAAACCGTCAAGCGGTCCCGGTTCCGGCTTGCCGCGGCCGTCTTGGTACTCGCTGATATGGGGTGGAACGCTCGGGCCCCCCACGGTGGGGTCTAGCGAACCGGCCACAGCCAGCACCGAGTCGCGGATTGCCTCGGCTTCCAGGCGGCGCACGGGAAAATGCGAGAGCAAGCGGTTCGCCGGGTCGCGCTCGACGGCGGCGACCGATTCGGCGCTGCTCATGCGATAGGTGCTCGACAGCACGATGGAACGATGGAGGTCCTTCACGGACCAGCCGGAAGCCATGAACCGGGTGGCAAGGTGATCCAGGAGTGCGGGATGGCTGGGAGGTTCGCCCATCCGCCCGAAGTCATCCGGCGAGGGCACGATGCCCCGACCGAAATGGTGGTGCCAAACGCGGTTGGCCATTACCCGCGCTGTTAAAGGGTTTTCTGCGCTCGCGATCCAGCTAGCGACGCCCAGCCGTCCCGAACCGTCCCGGTACGGCTCTTGGTCCGTCCCGGCAATCACCTGCAGGTACTGCCGCGGGACAACCTTGCCCTCGTTCTTGTGGTTCCCCCGGACGTGGATCGGGGAATCTGCGGGTCTCCAGTCGTGGCTCGACATTGCGAAGGCCGATCTTGGGATCCGTTCGTCTGTCGCACTGCGACGGCCTGTCAGCTCCTCCAGGCGCTCGATCTCGGGTTTCGCGAGGTCTTCCTTGGCATCGAGAAAATGACGGGATCCCAGAATCGCCGACAGCAGCGCTTCATCCTGGGGCGAGCGTGCCGACATGCCGGACAAGGTCTCCGCCAGCGCTTGATAGGCCTTGGCGAAGTCTTCCAGCGAGCGAATCGATTCGTCGTTGGCCAGCTCGAGGATCCGGGGGTTGGGAGGACCCGCTATCGGCGGAGGCTTCCGGTCGCCAGAGAATACGATCTGGTCAACTGCGATGGCTCCCTGCCGGTCACGGTCGATGATCTCGATCGCACAGATCCGTCCCCGCTCCTTGGTCATGGCTATCGTGTGCCATTGCAGCCGCTCGCCAGCGGGCCTGGCATGCCCGGACTTGTGCTCGTCGGCGATCACCGTGAATCGAATAGGCGCCGTTTCCTTCGATCGCGCCGTCTCCTTCTTGCCAGCCATCCGGACATGCACGTACTTGGCCGGCATGCGGAATTTGTCGGTCGTGAGCGTCCCGACGAAGCCGTTCGAGCCGCCGCCGAAGGATCCGGCCAAGGCTTGCCCCGCCGACCCCGCCAGCTGGAAGTCCGGCGGGGCGCCCTGGATCGGGCCGTCACCGAATGCAGCCCCGGTCACTGTCCACTTCCCGAAGCCGCCTTCAAAGTCCTCGTAGATTTCGTCCTGCCGTTCCTTCCAGATCGGGTGCTGGCGGTCGGCCTTTGCCTTCCACTCCGCCAACTCTTCCCGCAGCCGGTCCATTTCCTTGCGGAATTCCGAGCCGGCATCCAGCTTCGCCGCCTTCGCAAACGGATAGAGCGGATGACTCGGCTCGGTCAGCCCGTATTGCAATTCCGCAGCCATGGCGGAATGCTGTTCGGCATCGATCTGTGGCACGGCCGCTAGGAGCCGTTCTGCCAGCGACTTCGCGCCACGAGCCCTGGCGGGCTCCAGCAGGGACTCGATTTCCCGGTTCAAGTTGCGGAGTTGGCGGCCGATTTCTTGGATCTCCCGCTTCCGCTCCGGCGAGTCGATGCAGATCTCGCTCATTTGTGTCGAGCCGAGTACACCGAACAACGAGTAGTAATCGGCAGTTGGAATCGGGTCGAACTTGTGGTCGTGGCATCTCGCGCAGGCGACTGTCAGACCCTGCGTCGCTTTTGAAATTACATCGATCTGATTGTTGATCTGGTCCGCACGCGCCTTGATGGAGTCCGTAGGCGAGTTGAGGACCTCCCAAAGCCAGTGCATCCCGGAAGCGATGGGGTTCACATAGTGAGTGCCGTCTGCGGCCAGGCGTGGAGGGAGCAGGTCTCCGGCGATCTGCTCCTTGACGAAGCGATCATAGGCAAGATCGTTGTTGAAAGATTCGATGACGTAATCGCGGAATCGCCATGCATCGAGCTTGTTGTTGTCGAATTCGTGGCCGTTGGTTTCGGCCCAGCGCACCAGGTCGAGCCAATGCCGGCCCCAGCGCTCGCCGTAGTGCGGAGAGGCAAGCAATCGCTCGACGACCCGCTCGAACGCAAGGGGGGAGGGGTCCCCAAGGAACGCTTCGATCTCATTCGGCGTTGGCGGCAACCCGGTCAGATCGAACGTGATCCTGCGAAGGAGCGTCCGGCGGTCAGCTGCGGGAGCGGGCTGGAGGCCATCGGAAGCCATTCGCGCAAGGACGAAACGATCAACTGTCGTACGAGCCCATGAGTCGCCCCGAGTCACCGGGGGAGTGGGGTCCTCGACAGGGCGGAAGCTCCAGAACCGGCTGCCGGCATCAATGTCGATCCCTTCCTGAACGGCCTCCTGCATCTCTACGGATCGCGGATCGGGCGCGCCCATTTCAACCCACGCCTGAAGACGGGCGATTTGCTCGTCGGAGAGCTTGCCCGCAGGGGGCATTTGCAGGCTGAGCGACTGATAGGAGACTGCATTGAGCAACAGGCTCCCTTCCGCGTCCCCAGGACGGATCGCGGGCCCGCGGCTACCGCCACGCAGCAAACTTTCCTTGGAGTCGAGCCGCAGCTCCCCCATGGCCAGCGTCTCCGCGCTATGGCATTGGTAGCAGTGCTCTGCCAGGAGCGGCCGAATGTGCTGCTCGAAGTATTCGAATCCGCGAGTCTGTTGCGCCGACGCCGAAGGGAGCGCGACGGTCGCGCTGATACACAGGAATCCAATTCTGGATCGAAACATGTCGATGATCAGTAGTCATCATAGACTGCTGCGTCCCAGCTCGGGGCGCGCCTGCGACGACGCTGCTCTCCGGCGCCATCGCGTTCTCTGCGAGCCTGCCCGGCTGGCTAACCGGAGACAGGCGCAGACCAGCTCCGTGCAATTCGCAGGCGGCTGGTTCTTGGTGACGAGTCCGAGAGCGTGGCGACGGGCACGAAGAGATGCAGCCCCGGCGACAAACGCCTGCGTCTGGCGGCTAGACCGGGCCCAAGCGACCCGAATTCACATTGCGCCGTCACCGTCACCGCTCCGAACTCGATGCTCCGACCCCGGCGCGTGCCAGCGGTTCAGTAACATTGGGGCAATGACCGCTCCTCGAGTTTCCGTTCTGGCTCTGGTTTGCCTGCCTGCGGCTCTCGCCCAGGGAGATGGAATGATCCCCCGCTGGCAGGTCGAGGAACTCGCCGCCGCACTTGTGCAGAATGTCGAGACTGCCGCGAAGGTCGTAGTCGCGCTAAGACCGCGCGAGTGGATCCAAGACGGCGCGCCAGAGACCTACGTTGAGCAGCACGCGACGCTGCTCGCCGAAATGGAGCAAGTCAAGCTATCAGCGCAGGCTCTAGGGCGCGAGCCTGAAAGACTCAGTTACGCGGTCGGAACGTTTCTCTGGCTTGACCGGATGGATGCGCTGCTGGCTTCACTGTCGGGCGGAGTCCGGCGGTACTATAACGGCGCGGTCGCGGATCTGCTCGATTCGGCTCGGAACCGGAACATGGACGGCATTGCCACCATCAAGGGGTACATGCGCGAACTGGCCGTTCATGTCGAGCAATCGATGAAGGTTGCCCACGCCGAGGCACAGCGGTGCCGCAGCCAGATCGTGGCCGAGCCGCGGCCCTGAACAACGGCTGCGTCCTATTGCGGGAGGTCGGACGGGAATAGTCCGACTCCTGCGGGCGGAGGCAGCTGGTCCTTGATGACGAGCAGCCTTTTGCGTATGTACTTGCTGGCGAGCTGCTTCGGATTGGCCCGCAGGTCGATATCGCAGCAAAGGCCATGCAAGTAGAGTGCCACCGTTTCCCGAAGTGCCTGGTTGAGATAGCTCTTGAGGAGTTCCGAGCGTTCCCTGTCCTCGGACTTGAGGCCCAGCAAGTTCTTTTTCAGGTCCCACGCGATGTCCCCGACTTCGCCGTGCACGCGATTCCTCAACTCTGCGGTTACCAACTTGTGGAATGGCGCAGCGAATGCTGCATCTGACGACGAGACGAGCTGTTCTGCCAGGGCCCCGAAGAGCACGTCATGGACATCCGAATTCTCTCCGAAGCCGGTGGCAATGAAGAGATAGGACGCGTTGCCGTCAGTCTGGAACGCTGAGAGGCGCCTGGTCTCTGGTGGCGGCAGTTGGAACGAGATTACGACTTCGGGATCGCTCTCGGAGGCAGGTACGGTCAATTCCAAGTGCGGCACGTACACCAGCCGGAGGTTCTCAATGATTGTTAAGAGCCCGGGCGGCAATGCGCTGATCGGATCGTTGATCAGGTGGTCTTGGTCTGGCGCGTCGAGCGGCACAGCCGAGAAGTAGGCCAGCGTCGTTCCGGGCACGGGAATCAGCACGTCGCGGCACTGGGCGATGAACTCCTCAATGCTGAGCTTCGATGGTCTGGCCACGACTGTCATTTGCGCTGCAATACATCCGAGTCTAGCAAAGGGATCGATCCTCTCTTGCCATCCAAGCGAGCGGTTCGACCCGGGTTTTGGCGACCGTCTTGTGTCTCCGGTTCCCAGTCGGTCGCTGACTCCGGATGGCCGCGGCTCAAGGCCCCAGCCAAGGGCCAGGTGAGGCATCCGGGCGGCCTCGATGCCTTCTGGTAGTCTGTGCATCGACCCGCGACTCCCCGGGCCAGCTCAGCCATGAATGAAGTTGTTGCCAAAGCCCCACCCTCTGCGGACGAGCAGATCTACGCGCCCGCAGCTGGCGAGCGGCAGCTGACAGCGCGCTCGATCGTAGCCGGCTGCCTCCTTGGCGGGCTTCTATGTTGGTCAGGGTGCGCCGTGGACCTAGTCTTTGACTACTCTGGACTGGGTTGCGAAGCCCGGCGTCCAGCTCCGTTGGATGGCCGGGGAGCCATCCGCACCCCCTGCGGCTTAGCGGGGGGCGAGGGCCGACCCGGGGGCCTGCAGACCCCCGGGTCGGGCGGCGGGTCGGACCGTTTCGGGCTGGATTCGAGGAATCGGAAATGAGCTTGGTCGGCCCGCCGCAACCATCCCCCCGAGGCCTGGACGAAAGGTTGGGCGCGAGGCCCGGATTGACGAGAAGCCAAGGCCGGGGGATGACTCGCATTGACTGTACTGCATTCCGGAGGAACTCGAATCATGAATGACATGGAACTCGCTGCGACGGACCTCGTCGCTGGCGTGGATGTCAGCAAGGCCCAGCTCGACATGCAGGTCGAGCCGGGCGCTGCCACCCGCAGCTTTCCCAACGATGCCGACGGCTGGCGCGCGGCGCGGGACTGGCTGCGCGGGCTGGGCGTGCGGCGCGTAGTGCTCGAGCCAACGGGACGCTACCATCGGGCCCTGCAGCGCTGCCTCGACGAGGCCGGCCTGGAGATTGTCCTGGCCGACCCGCTCCAAGCCCGGCAGTTTGCGCGCAGCATGGGTCGGCTCGCCAAGACCGATCGCATCGATGCCGCCATGCTGGCCCTCTTCGGGCGCCTGCCGGGCCGGCGCCGGGCGCTTCCATTGGAACGCAATCTCCAGCAGCTGAAGGACTTGCTGTCGGCCCGAGCCGCCTGTGTCGAGGACCGGACAAACCGTCGCAAACGCATCGCCGAATTCGATCCCGGACCCGCGGCGGCCGCGCTCGGCCGCCTCAACGAGGCTACCGACCGCGAGATCGGTGTGCTCGACCAGGCCATTGCCAAGGCCCTCGAAGCCGACGAAGCCCTGGCTCGCCGCGCCGCGATCCTGCGGTCCGTCGCGGGTATCGGCCCCGTCTCCGCGGCTGTGCTTTGCGCCGACTTGCCCGAACTCGGCAGCATCGGCCCCAAGCAGGCCGCGGCCCTGGCCGGCACGGCTCCGTTCGCCAGCGACAGCGGCGCATCCCACGGCGCTCGCCACATCCGAGGCGGGCGACCCCGACCGCGCAAGGTGCTCTACATGGCCGGCCTCGCCGCCCGCCGTTGCAACCCCGACATGCGCGCCGTCTACCAGCGGCTGGCCGACCGCGGCAAGCCCCATAAGGTCGCAATAACCGCCGTCATCCGCAAGCTCGTCGTGCTCGCCAACGCCTTGCTTCGCGACGACCGCCTCTGGCAACCGCAGGTCCCGGCCAAGGCCTGAATACTGGATCGCTCCCGACCGGCCCTCCGCCCAGCGGCCCGAGGCGTAACCGAAGACCGAACATCCGAGCCGTACAGAACACGCAAGCTAGATTCTTTCTGGCAATCCCCGAAATATCCCTTGACATCGAACACGAAAGCTCGTTTCGTGCATGAACATTTACATGGGCCTGAAGATCGGCTGGTCGTTCGGCGGCTCGTTGATCGCGGCCATCCTGGGTTTCGCCCTGTTCATGACGTTCGGGCGCTCGCTTGGGGTGCTCGAGTGCAACATAACCCAGACCACTGGATCAGCTGCCGGCACGATGGCATCGGCCGCGGGCTTGCTGTCTTCGATACCGGCGATGAACTTGCTGGGTTTCGAGATCCCCTTGCCAGGGATGTTCCTGTGGGCACTGTCAATCGCGTACCTGGGCGTATTCTTCGCTGTTCCGTTGCGCCGGCAGATGATTGTCGTCGACAAGCTTCGCTTCCCGACCGGCACCGCGACCGCGGAGACCATCCTGGCGATGTTCGCCAAAGCCCGCGAGGCAGTCGAGAAAGCCCGGGCGCTGCTGTGGGCAGGAGCCCTGGCCGGAGCGTTCACGCTGCTGACCTACTTCGTTCCCGCCTTGGAGATGCCCCCGACCGAGATGCTGGGAATCGCAGCGCTGGCGGCTGCTGCCGCGTGGGGATTCCGGCTCTATCTCGGGCCAATGCTGTTTGGCGCGGGGATCTTGATCGGGCCGAGGGTTGGTGCGAGCCTGGCGCTCGGTGCGCTGGTCGCATGGGGGGTTCTTGGGCCTTGGGTGCAATCTAACGGCTGGGCGCCGGGCGAAATCATGAGTTACACGGATGGTCCGCGCGGATGGCTTCTATGGCCCGGCGTGGCGATCATGGTCTCCGAGGCACTGGCTTCGCTGGCCCTCAGCTGGCGCACGTTCATTCGAGCGTTCAAGGTTGGCGCGACGACGGGAACGGGCGAAGCAGGCACGGAGCGGATCCCGACGTCGTGGTGGCGGAACGGACTCGCGATCGCTGCGGTTGGGACGACGGTTGCCGCGTGGTATCTATTCGCGATCCCGCCGCACCTGACCGTCGTTGCGTTGGTGCTCTCCTTCGTCTTGGCCACGGTCGCAGTCAGATCGACGGGCGAGACCGATATCAATCCAGTAGGGGGAATGGGAAAGGTCACCCAGCTCGTCTATGGCGGGTTGGCCCCGGGCAGCCTCAGCACCAACCTCATGGCCGCCGCGGTTACTGGTGCCGGGGCGTCGCAGGCCGCCGACATGATGCAAGATCTCAAGACCGGGCGTCTGCTCGGCGCTTCGCCCCGGCGCCAGTTCATCGCGCAGCTCTGGGGGATCGGGGCCGGTGTCCTGTTCTGCATTCCGGCCTATCTGCTCGTAACCAGCGCGTATCCTCTGGGCGGGGAGCAGCTGCCTGCTCCAGCAGCGTTCGCTTGGAAGGCCATGGCGGAACTGCTGGCCCAAGGCTTGGACGCCTTGCCCCCTCATGCTGAGGTCGCGGTTGCGGCTGGGGCGGCTTTCGGAGCCCTGCTGCCGATCCTTCGGCGGGTTCCGGCGCTCGCGCCGTATCTTCCGAGCGGCCTGGCCATCGGCATCGCCTTCATCGTGCAGGCATTCTTTTCGTTGGTGATCTTCTTGGGGTCTCTCGCTCTGGTGATCTGGCAGCGGTCGTCCCCCGCCAGTGCCAAGAAGCTGAGTTTCGCGGTCGCCTCGGGACTTGTGGCGGGCGAGGGCCTGTTCGGGATCTTCAAGGCGGCAATGACCCTTTTGGGCGTGCCCACGTTGTAGCAGCTCGCTGCTGCGCGGCTATTGCAACTGGTCGCGATCGTCAACGCTCGCGGCGAATTCGGGGCACGATCCCTTCCTGCCACATTTGATACGTAGCGTGAAGCTCCTTGACGATCGAAGGTTCCAAAGAGGCGAGGTTGCGGGTCTCCGAAATGTCCGCAAGCAGGTCGTATAGCTCGAGGCCGCCCTTGTCGGCCAGTAGCTTCCAGCGTCCCTTGCGGACCGCCCAGCCCTTGTCCGACTCCTTGTCGATCCAGCTCCAGAACAGGGCATCGTGCAATGGCCGCTCCAAGGTGCCCGCGACTGCCGGCAGGATGTCGCGACTGTCGAGGTCGAGATTCGCCGGCCGGCCGACGCCGCTTGCGGCGAGCGCTGTCGCAAATGCGTCGATGGAGATAACGGGCTCGTCCGAGACCGTCCCGGGCGGGATGCGGGCGGGCCATCGGAGCAGGAAGGGCACGCGGATTCCGCCCTCGTAGACGCTGTGCTTGTAATGGGGATTATAAGGGATGGTGCCCAAAAACATCCCGTCTAGCGGACGTGATTATTTCGTAACTCCAAGATAAATAAGACACTTGCGATTGATACGGTGGGCACCATTTGGTAAGATGATGAATAGAGATGACGATCAAGAAAGCACCGGGCAAGAACACACGCAAGGGCATCAGCATGATTCAGGTCATGGGGATGTTCCCCCACGACGCTGCGGCCGAGGAGTGGTTCATCCGCGTCCGCTGGCCGCACGGACCGCAGTGCCCGCATTGCGGGGCCGGCTCCCACCGCGTCCAGTCGGGCGCGCAGCACAAGACGATGCCGTTCCGCTGCCGCGATTGCCGCAAGCGGTTCTCGGTGCGCATCGGAACCGTCATGCAGGACTCGAACCTGGGCTATCAGGTGTGGGCCATGGCGATCTATCTGTTCATGACCAGCCTGAAATCCGTCTCGTCCATGAAGCTGCACCGTGACCTGCACATCGCGCAGAACTCGGCGTGGCATCTCAGCCACCGCATCCGGGCCGCATTGTTCCAAGCTGGTACATTCTTCGCCGGCCCAGTGGAAGTGGACGAAACCTACATCGGCGGGAAGCGCAAGAACATGCCGCACTCGGTGCGCAAGGAACTCACGGGCCGTGGGCCGGTGGGCAAAACGGCCGTTGTGGGTGCGAAAGACCGCGAGACGAACCAGCTGGCAGCCAAGGCGGTGCAATCCACGGACAAGGAAACCCTGCAGGGATTCGTGAAGGATCACGCCGACCGGCAAGCGACCGTCTACACGGACGACGCGAGTGCTTACGAGACACTGCCGTTCGAACATGAGGCCGTGAAGCACTCTGTCAGCGAGTACGTTCGCGGACAGGCGCACACCAACGGAGTCGAGTCGTTCTGGTCCCTGCTGAAGCGCGGGTACTACGGGACGTTCCACAAGTTCAGCCCGAAGCATCTTGACCGCTACGTGCAGGAGTTCGCCGGTCGTCACAACCTGCGCGAGCAGGACACCATCGAGATGATGGGCGCGGTCGTGCTTGGCATGGATGGAAAGCGGCTCAAGTACGATGAGCTGATCAGAGACAACGGGCTGGATTCCGGAGCCCGTGGATGAGCGCCTTGGAACTGAACACGCTCTACTACGGCGACTGCCTTGACTGGATGCAGCGGTGGGACGATCAGTGCGTAGACCGGATCTACCTCGATGGCAAGCCATGGGCACAAGGAACACTGTTCCAGGAGGATTTTCGATGAAGGACACTAAGAAATCGAAGCCAGTGACCAGACTCCAGCCGCGCTGAGTCGAACTTGTGCGCCCGACCTACCAGCCATCCAAGGCCGAGCTTGAGGAGTCGATCCCGCTACCGCAGATGTCGCTGGAGGAGGCCGCCCGCAGACTCATGGAACCGGTCGAGATTCACTACATCGACAGGCCCCGGCGCGAAAGCTAGAAGGGATGCTTTTGGGCACCATCCCTTATAATCCCCCTTGTAATCCCTTAGCGCGCCGTTTACCGCGGTTGTGCCGCGCGCTCCACCATTGTCGGACAGAAACATGACAAGTGTGTTTTCCGTGAGGCCGAAGCGACCCAGCGTGTCGAGGATCGCGCCGACTCCCTCATCCATGATGGCCAGCATCGCGAGGTATGTGTTGCGCTTCGGATCAGGGTTCGAGAAGCGTGTGATGTAGTCTTCCGGCGCTTGAATCGGATTGTGCACAGCGTTGTAGGGCACGTACGCAAAGAACCGCCTGTCGCGATTCTCCTCGATGAAAGCGATTGCCTCGCGGGTGATGTTGCGGGTCAGGTAGCCGGTATCATCGATCGCGTTCCGATCACGGTAGATCGACGTGACGTCGTCGGTGGTCGACAGATCGAAGTAGTCGTGGCCGCCATGCCCCAGGAATCCGTAGAATGTGTCGAATCCTCGCGCCAGCGGACGATAGCGCGGCTGGTATCCCAGATGCCACTTGCCAAACACCCCAGTGGCATAGCCCGCGCTCCGGAGCAGGTCGGCGAGGGTGGTCTCTGAGGGTGGTAGGCCGGCCCGCGAATCAGCTGCTGTGTAGAATCCGAATCGCGTGCGCCGTGGAAAGGCGCTTCCATTCAGCGGGTGCGAATCCCGTCCAGCAACTGATGCTCCGGCTGGTAGCAGCCAGGGCGGTTCATGGAGGTAACGAAATGGGCTGAAGCACTCTGGTGTCAAAGGGCCGCCTTGGGCGGCTCAGCGAGCATGCGGGCTAGAACGCGAGTGAACGCCGAGCAGGCCTCGAAACATTTAACGCGGGAGCCGACCCTTTCGTGATTAGGGGGAAGGCCGACGGCGGGTTGGGAAGAGAGCGTCACAGGCACCGACCCGCGCCCGCCGGGGTAATGGCGCTGGCACGCATGGAAGAGGAAGGAAGCAGCAACACGGGAAGCCCTGCCGGTGATGCAGCACGCATCAACCGGAGCCCCGCGAGGGGCAGGCCGGGCCGGGCAGGGTGGCGGATAGGCCCGTACTACCGCAGAGGCGGGGTAATGCCCGTGGAGGGAAGGGGCCTTGAGTGCAGAGAGGTACGGAAAGGAGGCAAGGCATGGCCACTGACGAACGTCTAACAGGGCCAGCTAGGGTTCGGAAACTCCAGACCGTGCTACATGCGAAAGCGAAGGAAGAACCGGGGCGACGGTTCCATGCGCTGAGCGACAAGATGTGGCGGGAGGATATCCTGCGGGAGGCTTTGGCGCAGGTCCGCCGGAACGGCGGCAGTGCTGGAGTGGACCGGGAGAGCTTCGTCGACATCGAGGAGCGAGGGGCGGAAGCGTGGCTCGGGGAACTGGCAAGGGAGCTGCAGGACGGCACCTACGCACCGCAACCGGTGCGACAGGTGCTGATCCCGAAGAAGCAGCCCGGCAAGTTCCGGCCCTTGGGCATACCTTGCATCCGGGACCGGGTAGCGCAGACGGCAGCCCTGCTGGTGCTGGCACCGATCATCGAAGCGGACCTGCAACCGGAGCAGCACGCCTACCGGCCGGGACGCAGCGCGAACGACGCGGTGAGCCGCGTCCACAGCCTGCTGAGGAAGGGATGCAATGAAGTGGTTGACGGCGATCTGTCGAATTACTTCGGAGAGATCCCGCACGCCGAACTGCTCCGGAGCGTGGCCCGACGCGTGAGCGACGGGCGCTTGCTGGGGTTAGTCAAGGCGTGGCTGGAGATGGCCGTGGAGGAGGATGACGGCAAGGGCGGCAAACACCGCACGAACCGGGCGAGGCAGGCACGGAAAGGGACCCCGCAAGGGGCTCCGATCTCGCCTCTGCTCAGCAACCTCTACATGCGGCGCTTCATCCTGGGCTGGAAGGTGCGGGGACACGCCGAGCGCTTCCGAGCGGAGATCGTGAACTATGCGGATGACTTCTGCGTGCTCGGCAGGGCTCCGGCAGCAGCAATGCTCGAGGAAGTCCAGCGGCTGATGCGGAAGCTGAAACTGCCGGTCAACGAACGGAAGACCCGATGCCTGCGGTGCCCGGAGGAGCCGTTCGAGTTCCTCGGATACCGCATAGGACGCAACTACAGGCCCAGCGGGAAAGGACCGTATATCGGCACCCGCCCAAGCAAGGCCAGCGTCCAGAGCATCTGCCGCAAGATCAGCGAGCGGACATCGCCGCGGAGCGGGCAACTGACCCGGGAGGAAATGGTAGAACGCCTGAACCGGGGCCTAACCGGATGGGCGAACTACTTCCATCTGGGCCAGGTGAGTCCGGCGTACAACGCGATTGACCGCCACGCGGTCCGGCGGCTGCGCCAGTGGCTCTGTCGGAAACACAAGGTGAAGTCCGGGCAATACGTGCTGTTCCCGGACGCCCGGCTGTACGGTGAGTACGGCCTCGTGCGCCTGACGCAGACGACCAAGAGCCTTCCGTGGGCGAAGGCATGATCTGCACTGAAAGCCGGATGCGGGAAAGCCGCACGTCCGGTTTGACGAGCGGGGCGCGGAAACGTGGCTAGGCGAGAGGGCCAGTGAGGCACCTACACATGGCGAAAGCCGTAGGACTACTCCCAAACGGCTACTGCCTCTTTGCTAAGGTGCGCGCGTCGCTCCCCGACTCTACTGCTGGTAGCGGCCGGTCAGGATGCCAGCGCGGGTCGGAGCGCAGACCGGGCAACTCGCGTATCCGTTTGTCATGCGAGCGCCTTCGGTGGCGAGTCGGTCGATATTGGGAGTGGACACTTCGTCGGGGTGGGGGTAGCAACTAATGTCCGCGTAGCCCTGGTCGTCAGAGACAATCAGGACGATATTGGCTCCATCGGTGGCTGCAGTGGCGATGACCGGGAGCAATGCGAGTGCGAGAAGGCGTGTCATTTGGAGTGGTGTCACCATCGGAAAGCGCGAGGCGGTGGAGCCGAGTCTAGCGCTTCAAGCCAACGATAGTCCGCTCAGACTGGCCAGGCAGGGCTTGGATGAGGGGCTGAGCTGGACGACGCGGGAGCGCCCGCGCGCAAGGCGGCCACCGCTGCGAGGCAAGTTGTGACGTTCATCGGTGGTTGCCGATGTTCCGAGGGCGGGCTGGGTAGGAGTAGGTTGTCTTTCCATTTCCTCTTTCAGTTCCTTCGTGCCTGGTCTGAACGAGCTCGACAAGCGCGACGTCCGGGGAGACGCTGACACGGACATGCCCGGGTCCGCCGATCACGTCGCCATTCTCGTAGTCCCCGTCCAGCAATCGCGGTGCGCTGTAGCGGTCCAGCCCCGGCTGGGGAACCAGCAGGTACACGATGCCGTCGACTTCCTCTTTGGCAAACACGTGATCGTGACCATGGAAAACGATTGTCACTCCGGTCTCGACAAGCAACTGGTGGATGGGCTTTTCCCAACCTTGCCTGCGACTGTCGAATTCGTATTCGCCATCGAATCCGTGGCCGCCCCATTCGAAGAGCCCGGCAGCAGAGGCTCCGCCGCGCGCCGCTTGGTCGACACCACCCACGAGGTGGTGAATGAAGACAAACTTGAATTTCGCGCTGCTTGTTCGCAATGTCCTGGCAAGCCAGCGAAACTGATCTTCGCCAAGGGTGCGCGCCCAGTTGCCGTCTGCCGGCCGGCCGCGCAAAGTTGCCCAGAATGGATCCAAGGCGACGAAGAGCGCGTCGCCCCATTCCCACGCGTAATAGTTGCCCTTCCCGTTGGCGCCGTCCGACGGGGTCGCGAAGTAGGTGCGGCGCTGCTCACGGGCCCATTCCCCCATCGCGCCCCTGCGCTTGCCTTCGCCGTCGTGATTGCCTGACACGAGAAACACCGGGGCGACGGTGCCGATCAGGCCGAAGTAGTGCCGTTGAGCGATGTACTGCGGCAGAGATTCCCGGTAATCCGTTCGCCGCTTGTCGGTCATGAACGTGTCACCCAAGTCGATGTGGAAGTCGGGGCCGCCGGCTTTGGCGTTTCGCAGGGACGCCTCGTAGAGGCGCGGGTCTGTCCGCGAGTCCAAATGCGAATCGGACTGTACGGTGAACACGAACGACTCGCCTTCCGCTCGGCCGGTGCGGAATGTGAACTCGACGGACGGCTCGAAGTCGGCCGCCGGACCCACCCTGCCTCTCCAGCGGTAGAAGTACTGCGAGTTCGGAACAAGACCATCTAGGATCACTTCCCGCGGCTTCCCCGGATCGAGGCGAATGCGGCTGGACCGCGACGGATAGTCGCCTTCCCGCGAGCCGAACTCGAAAAAGCCTTCGGCTGGCGAGTGCGCGAGGACGCTTGCCGTGACCGAGGTGCCAGTCGGATTGCCAAGGACGATGTCGTAGGGCCGCTCGGGCACTTTGGTTCGGAAGGTCTCGACGACTCCCCGACGGTCCCGCCGTCCCTCGCGTTGAGGCGTCTGCGATCCGAGCAGCTCTGCCGGGCCCAGCCACGGGGAAGGTGACGGTGCCAGGGCGCTGATCAAGCACCAGGCAACGAGAATGAGCAGGTAGCGTTCCGGGATGCGCCCAACGGTCGAAACGATTGCGGAATTACGGAAGACTTGCGGAAGCGGACCTCTCGGCGACTCACGCCCGACACTGAGATGCCCGAAGAAATCGTTCGCGAATCGGATCGCGGCCCGAAAGCATGCCCGCGAGCTCAACCGCGTTGCGATCGGACTGGTCCGGATCGATTGCAGTCGGCGGGCTATGTCCTTGGGGCAGTCCGTCATGATGCCAATCATTGCCCTTTGGACGCGCACAGTCAATTCTGCGGGTTCGAGTCGAGGGAGATTTGACGGAAGCCTTACACCGTCAATAGGCGGTTGCGATGGCAGTTGCGAGGTCCGCTGTCCTACGCGAGGCACAAGGTCTAACGACTGCCCTCCCAGGAAACTAGGCCAACCTCAGTTCGTCGTGCGCCGTGGAAAGGCGCTGTTTCTCAGCGGGTGCGGATCCCGTCCGGCAACTGTCGCTCCAGCCGGTAGCAATCGGAGCGGTTCGAGGAGGTAACGACACGGACTGAAGCACTTCGATGGAAAAGGGCCGCCTTGGGCGGTTCAGCGAGCGTGCAGGCGACAACGCGCAGTGAACGTTGAGCAGGCCTCGAAAAGGGTAACGCGGAAGCCGACCCGCCGACGAAACGGGGAAGGCTGCCAGTGGCCGGGAAGCGAGCGACGCGAGCACCGGTCAGTTCCGCCGGGGTATTGACGGTGGCATGCATGCAAGAGGGAGACAGCAGCAACACGGGAAGCCCTGCCGGTGGCGTGCACGCGCCAAACCGGAATCCCGCAAGGGACAGGCCGGGCCGGGCCGGGTGGCGGAGAGGTCCGTACTACCGGAGAGGCCGGGTAACGCTGGCGGAGGGAAGGGACCTCAGGTGAGGAGAGGTGAGGGAAAGCGCGAAGGACGCCGGGAGTGGCACCGCCTAGGACCCCGGCATTGTGTGTCCGGGAGAGCTGGAACCACCGCATGCGAAAGCGAAGGGAAGCGAATGCAGGAACGAGCGCAAGCCGGGGCGGCAGGCGCTGGCGGCAGGGCGTGAACAGGTCTGCCGCCGGGTCCGGCGACCGGCGGGAAGAAGTCGGGGGCGTGCCACTCCCGCGACGCGGACGGCATTAGCAGACGCGCCATTCCCGACGGAGCCGGATCTACCCGTGTGCGAGCGGCATGATCCCACTGGAGAGCCCGGTGCCCTAAATCGGCACGCCGGGTTCGGTGAGCGGGGAGCGGAAACGTGGCAATGCGAGAGAATGAGGCACCCGCACGACGCGAAAGCGGCGGGCAAACGGCTACTCCCTCACGCTAAAGCTGGCGCGTCGCTCCCCGACTCTACAGCGACGCGAGTCCGGCTCCCAAGCCGACCGCATCACAGGAGAGCCAGGACTGCGGTCAAATCACGCAGAAGCTTGCATTGCCAGCGCCGTGCACTGCGCTTGCTGCAATGCGGGTGTCGAAAGTGACGAATCGCCCGCGCCGTCCGCTTGCCAGCGCCAGCAGGTAAACGTCGGTAATCTGCTTGGCGCCGATGAGTTGCTTCCAATTCACAATGCCGGTGTCGAGAAGGCTAACTCCATCGGGCCAGAACTGATGGTGCTCGCTGGCGGTTGCTTCCTGTAGCCGCAGGGCGACTGCGCTGGCAGGCAAGCTATTGGGGTAGGCCGGATGTGCCATTACCCTCAAGCACCCGTTCTGCGTAATCGGACAGGTCGCCCAGCCGTGGCGAATGTTGGCCCTCAGCCAGCGGCGAGCAGCTTCATGGTGAACGTGCTCCGCGTCCAGCAAAGCAATCAGGACGTTGACGTCCAGCAGTGCCCGCATCTTAGCTTTCAGTCTCTGCGCGCAGCCGGTCAATCAATTCATTGGTGACAATTGCACCGCGCTTGGGAAACGGCCGAAATCCAAGCTCGGGCACCGACTCCTCGCTCATAGCTTGTCGTGCACCGGTACCCGCCCGCGTCAGCGATTCCCGCAGCAAGCCCGAGACAACGGCGCCGGCAGACCTCGACTCGCGCTTTGCGACTTCCTTTACGGCGATCAGAAGATCGTCATCGATGTTGAGCGTAGTTCGCATCGTGGAATCCAGCCAAGAGACGACTAGAAGTGATGCTATCACATCACGCATCAATCCGTTCGTGGGGTTGCTGGGTTGGCAAGATCCTCCCTCATTGAGCTGCTCAGGGCCGGGCATCGAGGCTTGCAAGTGCTAGCCCTCCGTTCCCAACCGCTTGCGCCGAGGCCCGGAACAACAGGCGGTCTGCGCACCACATTCAGTGTGTTTTCTTGAGGAAACTTGATCGTGCCGATTTCGATCTATCCAAGTGAGGTCAATACACAAGATGATCGGTGGCGGTGCCACTCAATGCTTGCCCGTCGTGGCGAGAAAGTGCGAAGGTAATGCAAGTCACTTGGCTCGATTCGGCTACGCGGGGCGAACTACTTGGAAATGCTAGACGCGGCGATTCGGCTAGTCGACTTTCTCTGGGCCTCGTTCCTGCTCCTCTCGCCCATGTTGCTGTTGGGCCTCTTCCTGGCGGGGCTCATTCACGTACTCATCTCCCGCGCTGCAATTCTCAGGTGGCTGAGTGACGACAGCCTGAAATCGGTTTGCACGAGCGCGGCAGTCGGTGTGCCGGTGCCCTTGTGCAGCTGCTCGGTCGTGCCGGTTGTGGCCGAAATGCGGAAGAAAGGCGCGTCCCGTTCGGCCTGCATCTCGTTCCTGATCACCGCGCCCGAGACGGGCGCGGACTCGATTCTGGTCACGCACGCATTCTTTGGATTCGTGGCTGCAGTGTTCAGACCGCTCGTCAGTTTCGTCACGGCCGTGATCACAGGCATCTTCTGTATTGGCCTGATCCGGGACGACAGCCACGAACCCGAGGCGAGCGCAAGCCGCGATCACGCCCGTAGCAGCGACGATTGCGGGGACGATCATGGTTCCTGCGGGCACGATCATGACCACGGAACGCACACGCCCCTGATGACAGCCTCCGAAGATTGTTACGTGAGTTTGTCCGAGCTGAAGGCAATGCTGCTTTTCTGGATGCGGGACCTTGCCCGCAGGACAGCTCGGAGCGTGGCTGGGGCCAAGGCCGTTTCGCGGATCAAGCTGGCTTTCCAATCGCAACCAGCCCAAGGCAAGGACCCGGGTGCTGAGGTCGCGGGTTCGACAGCAGGTGGGAACACAGACGGGCCGAGGCTCGGAAGGGTCATCAAGCATGTCTTTCGCTACGGCTTCGTCGAGGTAGCGGACGACATTCTCTTTGCGCTTCTGATCGGCGTTGCCCTCGGCGGATTTCTCTTGTTGGCGGTTCCAGACGACCTGATGTCGAGTGACTACGCGCGCTGGCTGTCCTATCCCGTCATGGTGCTGGTCGGAATACCGCTCTACATCTGTGCGTCGGCGAGCACCCCCATTGCTGCCGCCCTGGTTGCCAAGGGAGTCAGTCCGGGTGCGGCTCTGATCTTCCTGATGACCGGGCCTGCCACCAATAGCGGCACCATCGCGATCATCGTCAGCCAATTCGGAGCTCGTTTCGGGTCGATCTACGTGGCTGGCGTGATTGCGGTTACGACCGTTCTTGGCATAGCAATCGACACCGCAGTCATCGCCTTTGGGCTGACGCTGCCGGTCAACCTGTCGGCCTCCGAGTCGCCAGCCGTGCAGTTCGTAGAGTGGACCGGTGCGATCGCGCTCATCGTCTTGATAATCTGGCGATTCCGCAATGGAGCGCTAAAGAGCGGTTACGAAGACCTCGTTTCCAACATCATGCCTGTGCTCCGTCGCCAAAAGCACGCGGGGGAGCGCTAGGCGAGCGAGCTTTCCCTGGGCGGCACGATCCCGTCGCCAACCCTCATCAAGTCGACAGTTGGAGTCTCGCTGGCGGTCCTGTTGTTACCAATCGGCTTGACGGTCGGGGGTCCGAGTTGGGTGGGCAACTCGCGTTTGTCGGGGAGAGTGTTCTCGCGAGATCTGCCGCGGGCTCTGCACTACCGGGGACGCCGGCCGTTCTGCAAGATCGATTAGTGGACCAGCAGCAGTATCGGCAGGCTCTCGACATAGTGGAGGCTATAAGCCGTAGCGATACCCATGAAAAATGACAGCGTTAGCAGGAAGCGATCATGACCGTGAAATTGAAGTTCGGGTAGTAGGTCGCTCAATGAGACACACAGCAACGCACCTGCTCCAAACGCCAGGGCTCGACCAATTGCGTCCCCTTCCGCTGGCCCAAAGACGCCCATTCCCCAGCACGTCAAGAATGCGGCGAGCGGGCATAGCAGTGCAATCCCGACATTGAGCAATATCGCGGCACGATGGCCGATTCCCGCGATCCGCATCACTCCGAGGATGGAAAAAGCATCCAGTGGCTTGTGGAACAGGATCGCTAGGAACATCCCGAAGCTAACTAGCCCGGTTTCCGTTGCACTGTACGAATCGCTCCGAACGCTCGCTCCAAGAGCCGCGCCCTCGGTCAGCGTGTGCAGGCCCATGCCCAAGCTGATTCCGAGCCAGCTGAGCGGGGGCGTATCGGTTCCATTGCCAGCGTGATGATCATGATGATGGTGTCCCGCGTCGCCGAAATCATGTTGATGGTACTGAAACACCCGCAGGAGCAACAACATAAGGACCATTCCGATGGTCATCCACCATACTGTGATCTCGATGGCTCTGGGGCCTGAAATCCGCGCCAGGCTGTGCGGCACCAGATGATAAAGCGCCACTCCGAGCACCAGACCCGCGACGAAGCTCATTGCCAGTTGCATGCGGGTGTGCGTGAGCTGAATTCTGCTCTGCACCCAAACACCGAGCATGGCGGCGGTGACAATGGCCACGGAGTATCCCGTCAAGAGCGATACAGAGTCCGGATTCACGATCTGGTCGTTCCAGTTCTGAGTTTGTTCCAGTTCACTAGCGGGGAACCAGCAATTCCGATCGGACGGAGGCTTGGGAGGCCAGCGAGCAAGTTCGTGCGCAACTCGTCAATGCGGATGCTCAAGCCCGAGTAGCCGTGCAGCGAATCGAGAGTGAAGGCGATTGCCTCGAATAGAGCCCTGTGGCGGACAATTCGGCAATCAAGCTTTCGTCCGGCTGGTTCCTGACGGGCTCGGAAAACCCTTCTGAATCCTTGCTGTCGAGGTCTGCCTAGTACATGGTGGCAGCACGAAACCCTGGACGGAATCAGGTAACCGCCTGAAGCAGTTCGCATGGTGCGGCCGCTGACCAGGAGATGGACTCCAGCCCGGGCTGATGGATTGCAACGGAACCCGGCCGGGTATTCTTCCTCCGCGGCCGCAAGCCCGCACTCAAACCTGCGAGTCCTACAGCGCTCTCCGCGAAACATTGAGAGTGCCATACCTTCAGATCATCGCTTGGTTGGAGGCCGGCGCTCGGCAAATCATTCGCGCCACAGTTCGGCACTTTCGAGGGATTGGCATTTGCGGAATCTTGCCAATCAACGTGTTAGCAGTTGCCTCTCAAGTCCGAGAAAGCGAACTGAGCGGCACCCATACTGCCTGACATTCTAGACTTCCGTCAAGCCGCTGGTAACACCAGGACCGCCGGCAAGGCGTTGCCTGGCGACTTGACGGGGCTCGTTGCCGGGATAGTGCCACCCGGTCCACCGTGGCTTCAGAAGGGCGTACCAGCCCCGTGCCACACATGCCGCTGACCCAGTCGCGCAGCGCAGCGTGAACCGTCCTGATCGCGATCTCACACCCCCAACTCCGGAGCGCGTTACACTGGCGACCGATCGTAAGGGGTTGCCTCAATATGTGCCGAACCTGGTTCGCGGGTTGCCCGCACTCTGTTTACGCGCTGGCAGTCACCGGCCTTCTCGTCGCATCAGCTGTTCGAGCTGACTCTTTCTCGGTTCGCGTGACATTCGGGTACGGTCACGACCCGCCCGCGAGGTGGGTAGGCTCGATAGGCGCTGACGGTGCCAGAATCGACGAGCTTGGCGGCTGGCTCTTCGGCAGCGAGGATCGCATCGAGCTGGACACTTTCGAGCTCCACACAAGGCATCCCGCACGGCCAGAACCGACTCGAAAGGGGCTGGTCGTGCGGGGGACGGCAGACCCGGGCGCGCGCCTGAAGGTTGCGAGCGACCAGGGTGATTTCTCCTTCCGCCTGGAAGCGCTTGCGTCCGGGAGCGAGCTTGCTCTCCTCGACGGCTCGGTCCGTGTCTCCGGCCTGCCCGGTGCTCGGAAGCTAACCGACGATTCCCGATTCGACGACTACCCATCGGTAGCCGTCGCCGAAAACGGCGATTCATGGCTGGCCTGGCAGTCCTACAGCGGCCGGCGAGATGAAATCCGCCTTCGCAAGTTCGATGAGTCCTGGCGCACGTTCAGTCGCGTGCCGGGAGTGACAGGCGATGTCTGGCGCCCGCAGGTCGCACTCGACGCCAAACAGCGCCCATGGGTCGTGTGGTCGCAGCAACGCGACGGCAACTTCGACCTTTACGCCCGCATGCTGGACGAAGCGGCCAGTCGATGGGGTGATCTGGTCCGGTTGAGCTCGCATCCCAACCCGGACATCGACCACCACCTCATCGCGGACTCTCGCGGATGGCTGTGGGTGGTCTGGCAGGGGTTCCGCGCTGGCAACTCGGACATCTTCCTGCGGTTCCATAACGGCTCGCGCTGGTCCCGCGAGATTCAGGTCAGCGGTCACCCGGCGAATGACTGGGAGCCCCAGATCGCCATCGACCAGCAGGGGTCGGCCGTCGTGGTCTGGGATAGCTACCGCAACGGAAACTACGATGTTCTCCTCCGGCGGTTTGCTGACGGGAAGCTTGGTCCAGTCGTGCCCGTGGCCGCCACTGAGAAGTTCGAGGCCCACGCCTCCGTGGCGGTCGATCTGGACGGACGAGTATGGGTGGCCTGGGACGAGAGCGCGGCGAACTGGGGGAAGGACTCAGGGCCGACGATCGATCCGCAGTGGCTTGCAAGGGGACAGGAGGCTTGGACGGCATGGATCGGTCAGCCCTCCGCTCCGGGGACCCGCCTGTATGAGTCGCGCAAGATCAACCTTGCCGTTCTCGAAGGCGGACGCCGGATGGTGCCAAGCTCGGATCTTGCCGAGGCGCTGGCGGCAGCCGGAATCCCGGACCACGACTTTCCTCAACTGCATGTCGACCCGGCAAGCGGACGGATAGCCCTGCTGTTCCATCGCTGGAATCATGTCCGCTGGACCGAGAACCTTGGCTTCCGACCGACGTATTGGGAACACGCTGTCGTCTTTTACTCGGGGGACCGCTGGTCCTCAGTCCGCACGATGCCCGAGAGCTGGGGGCGGATTTCCGCTCGAGCGGACGCCGCATTCGGCAGGGATGGGAGCCTGAGAGTCGTCTGGCCGACTGACGGCCGACTTGAGCGGCGCCCCGTCCGAGATGTGACGGCGAACGTTTTCGTGGGACGTCTCGGACCCGCAGGCAGTCCAGTGTCTTTGGACCTCGTTCCCAGCGAGCCGCGCGACGAGATCCACAACCAAGGGCCGGTTCACCCCCACGAGAGTGCGGAAGTCGCCGCGATTCGCTCGTACCGAACATCCATCCGTGGCTCGGAGAACCGGATCGTGCGTGGCGACCTCCATCGCCACACCGAGTTTTCCTGGGATTCCAGCGGGGGGATGGTGGACGGGTCCGTGTTTGATTTCTATCGCTATATGCTCGACGCCGCAGCAATGGATTTCGGAGCGGTGACCGATCACAACTCGGGCGGCGACAACGAGTACTGGTGGTGGCTCATTGAGAAAACCAGCGATCTCTTTCACATCCGCCAAGCATTCAGCACGTTCTACGCTTACGAACGGAGCGTCGCGTACCCAAATGGGCATCGCAACATATTTCACCTCCAGCGCGGCGTACCGGTCGTGTCGTTCCATACCAAGGCCGACTTTGATCGCCCCCGCCCAAACGTTGCTGCCAGCCCTGACACGGTCCTCGAGAACGACACGAAACTGCTGTACGAATCGTTGCGACGCTCGGGCGGAATAGCCGTGCCGCACACCACCGGATCAAACATGGGTACAGATTGGCGAGACAACGACCCGGAAGTCGAGCCGGTGGCCGAGATCTTTCAAGGAGACCGCGTCTCGTACGAACACCCTGGAGCGCCACGTGCACCTCGTTCCTCCGCCGACAACCCGATCGGGGGCTATCGGGAGGACGGATTCCTTTGGAACGCGTATCGCAAAGGGTACAGGCTCGGAACGATCGCCAGTTCCGATCACTGGTCCACGCATATCTCGTACGCAATGGTATTCACGGAGGCGCCGACGCGCACCGCCATCTTCGACGCGATCAAGCAGCGTCGCACCTATGGCGCCACCGACAACATCATCTTGGAATACCGACTGGGCGAGCACTTCATGGGGGAGGCCTTCAGCGCGGAGTCCGTCCCTCCCCTGCAGATCCACGTCGAGGGCACTAGCGCCATCGCCCTAGTCGAGGTGATCCGAAACGAACAGGTGGTCTACGCGACGCGCCCGAACCAGCGAGAGGTCAGTGTTGTCTACACCGACAACGATCCGCCTGGGGGCAGAGCGTACTATTACGTTCGCGTCGTGCAGGACAACAGGGAGGTTGCTTGGGGCAGCCCTATTTGGGTTGAGCGAGTGGAATCCCCCTAGTCAGGGGCCCGCGTCCCTCGAGGCCGCGCGATGCCGACTCATCGAAGGTATTCCGAGACGGTGGCGCCGCCAGCACTCATTCGCGCCGATTGCGTTTCCCCATGCTGCGTTCAGATCCCCCGAACGCAAGTTCCGGACCCTGTTGGTGACGGCCAGGTCTTCAAGCCAGCCAGAGTAGGTTGCCGCGTTGGAAGCTGAGATCCGGCTTCCCGAGCCGTTGCATTCGAGGTGTGGAGGAGTGCAGCACTTCTTGGTTCCAAATCAAGCCACATATGCCCAGGTCTTGGTAGGCCGACAGACTTGTGAGCACGCGGATGTCTCGGCTTCGGGACAGGGCGTCACTTCCAGCGAGGAGCGCGGTACTATTGATGGTCTTGTGCTCGCTTGTCTCCTCGAGATTGTCAAGGTCCGTCTAGTCTCCGGTGACACTGGTTCGCTGATTCGACATTCGCAGGCCACGATTGCCTGTTGCTGGCTGCTTTCGCTAGCGTCGATTGCACTTCACGGGCAGACTGCTCCACGCCCCAACATAGTCGTGTTCCTCTCTGACGATATGGGCTGGGAGCAGGTCGGGTTCAACGGTGGGAAGGAAGTCCCGACCCCCAACATCGACCGCATCGCTCAAGAGGGTGTCAAGCTCACTCAGTTCTACGTGCAGCCGGTCTGTTCTCCGACGAGGGCGTGCTTGCTGACTGGCCGGTATGCCTGGAAGAACGGCATGGAAGCCCGCCCGACGGCAGAGTCGCGTCACGGCATGCTGCTCGACGAGCGCACGCTCGCAGAGGCCTTGCGTGAGGCGGGCTATCAGACTTGGATGGTGGGCAAGTGGCACCTCGGGGAATGGCAGCGGCCGCACCTGCCTCTTCAGCGCGGATTTGACTATCATTACGGGCACTATTCGGCGCTGATCGATTCGTTTACCCACATGCGCGGGCCGGTTCTTGACTGGCACAGGAATGGCCGGCCGGTGATCGAGGAGGGGTATTCGACGTTCCTGCTGGCTGACGAGGCATTGAGACTGATCCAGAGCCATGACGGAGGGCGTCCGTTTTTCTTGTATCTGCCGTTCAACGCCGTGCATGGGCCGCACCAGGCTCCGGATGAGTTCCTCGAGAAGTACGCTCACCTCGGCAGGGCGGGACCGCAAAGAGCCCAGCTTGAGTGCATGGATGTTGCAATCGGCCGGGTTCTCCAGACGATTGAACGCAAGGGTCTGCTCGATTCGACTCTGGTGATGTTCACCAACGATAACGGCGGCACTCGGGTCACGTCGAACGGCCCGTACCGCGGATACAAGTCGCACTACCACGAAGGAGGGGTGAGAGTGCCAGCCGCTCTGCGCTGGCCGGGACGGATCCCTGCAGGGTCCGTCAGCGAGGAAATGCTGCATGTGGTCGATCTGTTCCCAACGTTTGCTCGACTAGCCGGTGGGAAGATCGACTCTGGCTTGCCGCTCGACGGACATGACGCCTGGGACGCCATCGCCAACGGCGCTGCGAGTCCGCGCGACGAAGTGGTGCATTCGCTCGAGGTCATCCGCGTTGCGGATTGGAAGCTCATCGAAGAAGGTGCGAGCTACTACGGATGGCAGGACCAGCCCCTCCAACTCTTCAATATCCGGGACGATCCCTATGAAAAGACGAACCTGGCCGGAAGTCGACCGGAAAAAGTCGCGGAACTCCGTGAACGGTTGGCTCACCACCGGGGCCTTGCGCGCGATCCGGAGAAGCTAGAGCCGATACCAGGCTATCCGCCGGCAGTGTACGGGGAAGTCGAGGACTTGGTGTTCGGCAAGCAAGTCAAAATGAAGATTGCCGGATCAAACTAGCGCCGGCCCTATGCTTGATCGGTTGACGGGTGGCGAGCGCGCCCGCGGGTACCTGGAACGGCCAGTGTGCAGAGATCCTTGAGGGATCATTCCTGCGTTGATAATTGCTGCTAAGCTGGCCGAACCCGGCAAGCTTTCCGAGGAATTCCGCGGGATTCACACGTGCATCCCCTGAACCGCGCTCCCAATATCCCTTGTGCTGATGACCCCGGCCCTGCCCTGGACACATAGCTGCTGCACTCAATGCAAATCGAGCAAACGCCCATGAATCAAGCACGAAATCACCGAGGCCGCGTCGTTGGGTCTGGCTGGCACGAGTTGGAAGCCACGCGCCGATGACTGTCACCGCAGTGCGCGAGCCTCCCCGAACGCTACTCGGCACTCTGCGGAACATCGGTCCGTCATTGATCGTTACGGCCAATATCGTCGGCTCGGGCGAGCTCATTATGACGACGGCCCTGGGGGCTTCAGCAGGCTTTGTCGCGCTGTGGGTGATCTTGGTCAGCTGCGCCGTCAAGGTGGTCGTGCAGCTCGAATTCGGCAAGCATGCAATCGCGTCAGGCGAGACTACGCTGCTTGCGTTCAACCGCCTGCCAGGACCGCGCTGGCGGTCAGTATCGTGGTCCCTGATCGTCTGGTTGACCGTCAAGCTGATCCAGCTGATCCAATACGGCGGCATGGTTGGAGCCGTTGCGCTCTCCCTCAATCTCGCCTTCCCGTGGGCCACTACCGGTGTTTGGGCCTGGACATGCGGGCTCACAGCATCCGCGCTTGTCTGGTGGGGCCGATATCGCTTCATCGAGCGCACGGCCATTGCGCTTACCGCAACATTCTCTTTCGTGACACTGGCTTGCGCGGCCTTGCTGCAGTGGACCCCCTACCGGATTACTGGCTCGATGCTCGCCGAAGGCCTGACCCTGGAACTCCCGGCCGCCTCCGTCGGAGTTGCACTGGCGGCATTCGGGTTGACAGGGGTCAGTGCGGACGAGATCATCTCCTACCCTTACTGGTGCCTCGAAAAGGGTTACGCAGCTGGCGCCGGACCCCGAGACCAGTCGGACGAGTGGACAAGAAGAGCGCGGGGCTGGATTCGCGTCATGTACGTCGATGCAGTCGCTTCCATGCTGATCTATACGGCTACGACCGCGGCTTTCTACCTGCTCGGCGCGGCAGTCCTTCACAAGCGGGGCCAAGTCCCGGAGGGCTCCCAGATCATCTCGGTCTTGTCGGGCATCTACACCGAGACCCTCGGTCCTGGCGCAATGGGGCTGTTCCTGGCGGCTGCGGTGACGGTGCTGTTCTCGAGTCTGTTCGTGGCTTGCGCATCGAGCACGCGGATGTTCACCGACGCTTTCTCGCAGTTCGGGCTTCTCAGCTATGACGATGAGTTGGCAAGGCGGCGTTGGTTTGCGGTCTTGGCTTGGGTCCTTCCGGCGATCTGGACGCAGTTGTTTCTGTACGTGCGAGCGCCGCTAATGATGGTCACCGCCGGAGGGATCGCTTTGTCGGTCCTGCTGCTGGTCGTAGCCTTCGCCGCGCAGCAGTTTCGCTACCGGCGGCTGCCCGTCGATCTGCAACCGTCGACGATTTACGACATCCTGCTCTGGGCCAGCATCCTGGCGATCGTGGGTGTGGGGCTGATGGCCGTTCTTGTCTAGCTGCGAGACGCCTGAACCTGCACGTGCCTGCCGAGAAACCAATGCGCTAGGTCGTTCCGGGGCCCTTTGGCGACGGCTTCCGGTAGTCTCTGCCGAGATGGCGGTTCAGGGCGAACGCCGCGCTGATTAGCCCCAGGTGAGTAAACGCCTGCGGAAAATTACCCAGGGCCTGGCCGCTGGGTCCGATCTGCTCGGCGTACAGCCCCAACGGGTTCGCGTACGTGAGCATCTTTTCGAATATCAGGCGCGCCTCGTCGACGCGGCCCGCGCGAGTCAGCGCTTCCACAAGCCAGAACGTGCAGACGCTGAAGGTTCCCTCCCTGCCAGACAGTCCGTCGCCCGCACCCTTGCCGATCTCGTAGCGATAGACGAGCGAGTCTGACACCAGTTCTTCCGACGTCCTGTCGAGGGTGGCCAGCATGCGAGGGTCCGTGGGCGACACAAACCGCACAAGCGGCATGAGCAGGTTGCTGGCGTCCAGCGCGTGTGCGCCGTAGCACTGCACGAAGGACTGCCTGCGTTCGTTCCAGCCGTTCTTCATGATCGACTCGTAAATGCGGTCCCGTGTGCTCCGCAGCCATTCGCGGTTATTGGGCAAACCGCGCTTGAGGGCGAGCCGCAGCCCGCGATCGAGCGCCACCCAGCATTGCATCTTGGAGTAGACGAACTGGCGGCGCCCGCCCCGGACCTCCCAGATTCCTTCGTCAGGTGACTCCCAGTGGCGGGCCACCCAGCGCAGCATTGTGCGGATCTTGAGCCACAAGTCATACGAGACCTGCGTGACGTGCTTGTCGTAGAGATAGATCGAATCGATCAGCTCGCCGTAGATGTCGAGCTGAATCTGCTCGGCGGCGCCATTGCCGATGCGCACAGGGCGGGACCCCATGTACCCGTCCAGATGCGGCAGCTCGAGTTCGGGAATCTCCGGACTGCCGTCGATGCGATACACGACTTGCAGCGGCCCGGTCGCCGTGTCTTCCTCTTGCACGCGCGATTCGAGCCATTGCATGAAGTTGGTGGCCTCCTCGGTGTACCCGAGCCGCAGGAAGGCGTAAATCGTGAACGCCGCGTCCCGAATCCACGTATAGCGGTAGTCCCAGTTGCGCGCCCCGCCAAGCTCCTCGGGCAAGCTGCAGGTCGGGGCGGCCACGATCGCGCCGGTTGGCTCGAATGTCAGCAGCTTGAGTGCCAGGGCGCTGCGCTCGATCATTTCGCGCCAACGGCCCTGGTAACGGCCCTTGGCGAGCCACTTGCGCCAGAATCTGGTGGTTTGGTACAGGGCCTCCTCGCCATCGGTCGGTCTGGCCAACAGCTCGGCGCCGCCGCCCGCTCGGCCCTGCCGGAAGGAAAAGACTGCCCGCTCCCCTGGCTCCAAGACAAAATCCGCGTAGACTCCATCCGCATTGAGCTGCAACGGGACCGGGCTCAGCAGGGCGAAGTCCGCGGCCTGCGTCTCGAAGACCACGCCTTCCGGCCGCAATTCCGCACTGTGCTTCGCGCGGGCGTAATCGTAAGCGGGCTGGCAGTCGAGCCGGCACGGCAGCGTACCGCGAACCGAATGGACGATGCGGATGATCTCATGGTGCTTGACTGTCCCGATCGGCACGATCGGCATGAAGTCGATCACTTCGCCGACACCCTCCTCGCTCAGGAATCGCGTGATCAGGATATTTGTCTCGGGGAGATAGAGCTGCCTGTGGGAGCTGTCATGCCGGACGGCGATCTTGAACGTCCCCCCCTTCCTGTCATCTAGGATCGCGGCGAACACGCTGGGGGAATCGAAGTGCGGCAGGCAGCACCAGTCGATAGCGCCATCGTTCGCAACCAGTGCGACCGAATGGAGGTCGCCAATTACTCCGTAAGCTTCGATGGGCTTGTAAGGCATTGCGGGATGAGCCGGACAGCCAGACAGCATAGCAGCCTGGCAAGGACCCCGGAGCAGCTCCCAGACCGTCGTCCGCAGCGGTCGGACGCTTTGGAACAGCAACGGAAGCCAGCCATTGCCAACCTGTGATAGACTCCCGAAACGGACTCGGATTCCGGGGTTTCCGCGTCCGCTTCCGATTCGCGCTGCCAGGTACGCGTTCTGTGCTGCTAACACTAGAAAAGCGCCTACGCGAGGCGCTGACGGCACACATTGCGAAGCGCTACGGCGTCGAGCTTGAAATCGTGGTCGAGTTACCACGGCAGGCATCGCACGGAGATCTCGCAACGCCGGTTTGCTTTGGCCTTGCGAAGCACCTGCGCCGCGCTCCGCGCCAAATCGCGTCCGAGTTGGTGGCGGAACTGGAGCCCGTGCCCGGCATTGGGTCGCTGGAGGTAGCGGGAGCGGGATACGTCAACGCCCGGTTTGACCGTTGCGGTTACGCTCTCGCTGTTCTTGCCGGCGTCGAGGAGCCCTTAGCAGAGTCCACGAAGGCGATTGTTGAGCACACCAATATCAACCCCAACAAGGCGGCCCACATCGGTCATCTGCGCAACGCAGTGCTGGGCGACACTCTCGTTCGCATGTTGCGGGCGACCGGTCGGCGCGTCGAGACCCAGAATTACATCGACAACACGGGCGTGCAGGTTGCCGATGTCGTCGCGGCGTTCCATTTCCTTCGCAAGCTGAGCGTTTCCGAGGTGCGGGCCTTGGTATGCGATCCTGCAATTCGCTTCGATCACTACTGCTGGGACCTCTACGCCGAGATCTCGAGGAGATTCGAAGAGGACCGGGAATTGCTGGCCTGGCGCGCGGCGACCCTCAGCGCCCTCGAGGAGGGCGAGGGCGATCTGGCTGCGCTGGGGGAAGTTGTCGCCGACGCTATTGTGGATTGCCATCTGGACACAATGAGACGGCTCGGTGTGGCCTACGACGTCCTGCCCCGCGAGAGCGAGATCCTGAAGCTGCACTTCTGGGCAGCGGCCTTCGAACAGTTGAAGGCGCGCGAAGCGATCTACCTGGAAACCGACGGGAAGAATGCCGGCTGCTGGGTGATGCCTGGCGAGATGTTCCGCGCGGACCCGTCGCGGAGCGCTCCGAATGAAGAAGCGGGCGGAGAGTCGGAGCGGGAAGGAGCCAAGGTGATCGTGCGCTCTGACGGGACGGTTACGTACGTCGGCAAAGACATTGCCTACCAGCTTTGGAAGTTCGGGCTGCTCGACGGCAAGGACTTCCGCTACGAGCCGTTGCGCGAATCCGCAGAGGGGAGGCTCTGGGTGACCAGCGCTGGCGAGGGCTCCCCTGAAGCGCCTGACTTCGGCCACGCGACAGAGGTGTACAACGTCATCGACGTCCGTCAGTCCTATCTGCAGGATGTCGTTCGGGCGGCACTTGAGGCGCTCGGCTTCGCCGCCCAAGCCGGGCGCAGCATCCATTTCTCGTATGAGATGGTGGCGCTGTCACCGCGCTGCTGCGTCGAGCTCGGCATCGAACTCGGCCCAGGCGATCGTGCCAAGCCATACGTCGAAGTTTCCGGGCGGAAAGGCCTGGGTGTCAAGGCGGACGACCTATTGGACACGTTGATCGAGACGGCTTTCGAGGAAGTGCGGAGCCGACACGACGAGCTTGACGAGGAACAATGCCGGCGGATCGCCGGGCAGATCGCAGTCGGGGCCCTGCGCTACTTCATGCTTCGTTTCACCCGTACCACGGTGATCGCCTTTGACTTCCAGGAAGCCCTCGCATTCGAGGGCGAGACCGGGCCTTACGTGCAGTACGCAGCCGTCCGGGCGCGCAATATCCTGCGAAAGCACGAACACGCTGGTAGCCCGGCCCGGCCGGACCAGCGGCCAGCCGCGGATGATCTCGAGCGCCATCTGGCGGATGAGCGGCTGTGGCAACTGCTTCTGGCCGTCTCGCGCTCGCGCTGGGCCGTAGCCCGGGCTGTCGAGGCCGGAGAGCCCGCGCAGCTGGCGCGCAACGCCTTCCAAGCGGCCCAGGCCTTCAACAACTTCTACCATCAGACGCATATTCTCACGGAGCGCGATTCCGCGCTCCAGTCAGTCCAGCTAGCTATCGTCCGGTTGGCATTGCGCGAGCTCTCGGCAATGATGGCAGTGATGGGAATGCCAGTTCCCGAGAAGATGTAGCTCGTTGCGGGGGCACCTGCGATCGCCGTGTAAGAATTCGAGAAGGGTGCGTTGCCGAGCCATCATTGATCTCGACGCTCTCCGCGCAAACTACACGCATCTGGAAGAGCTGACCCGTCGGTCAGCGGCGATCCAGTGCGTCGTCAAGGCGGACGCTTACGGACACGGATCACTAGCGGTGGCACGGGTGCTCAGCGAAGCCGGCGCGCGTCACTTTGCAGTCGCCTCGCTGGATGAGGCGATCGTGCTTCGGGACAGTGGAATCGGCGCTTCGATCCTTGTCTTGGGCGGGTTGGAGCCCGGAACTGAGCGGGAGGCGGCGCTCCGCGGCATCGACCCATTGATCGGCACCATCGGTGAGCTCAGAGACTGGAACGACACGGCCCGGAGCATGGGCCGCAAGCTTTCGTGCCACCTGCTGTTCAACACCGGCATGAACCGGCTGGGCATCGACTTCGACCCTGCTCGTGCGGCTGGACGCGACGAGTTGCTGGACGCTCTGGAGGGGTGCGAATGGGTGGACTTGCGCGGGGTCGCGACCCATTACGCTTCTGCGGAGGACTTTCGCACACGGCAAACCGAGGGCCAGAATCGGGTGTTCGCGAAGCAGGTGGACGTCCTGCGCGGAGCGGGCCTGGCTCCGCGCTACATTCATGCTGCGAACAGCGCCGCGATTCTCTATCGCGGTATTGGCGGGCCTAGTGATCGGGTTGGGCACACCATGGTGCGGCCGGGGCTTGCCCTCTACGGATATGTCAAGGCACCATCCGGCCGGACAAAGACGGTCCGTCACCAACTCCGCCCTGTTCTCGAGTGGCGGGCGATGTTGAGGCGAATCCGTGAAGTGCCCGCAGGCACGCCGATAGGATACGGCGCGAGATACGTGGCTCCGCGGGCCATGCGGATCGGGATACTTGTCGTCGGCTATGGAGACGGCCTCGACTGGCGCCTCTCGAACCGCGGATCGGTCCAGATTCGCGGGGTGCCGTGCCCCATCATTGGCGAGATCAGCATGGATCTGACGATCATCGATCTCAATCCTGCAAACGAGGCCAGGGAAGGGGACGAAGCCGTCTTGCTAGGGGCTGGGGCCAATGATGCCCAAGGGATGGCGGCCTTGACTGGCGGCACGCCATACGAAGTGCTCTGCGGCATCTCCAAACGCGTGCCCCGAGAATACTTCGAGACGTTTACCGGCCGATAACAAGTTCCACCCGGTTGCTGGGCTGTCCGGCGGCGGCGATGCTCAGCTGGGACCTCCCGGCCGGCGCTCCCAAGGGAATCGCGACTTCGACCACGTACACGCCCACGTAGCCGGGGGCCAGATGGGCCGAGACGACCTCGGCCGCTACCCGGTCGAGACTGGCTTCGATGCGCGCGACTGCACGTGGCGGATTGCGTTCCGGCGACGGCATTCCGGTTGGCCAGGAGGGGGTCACATCTCCCAGGCCCGTGGCCATGACGAGCACGCTCCCGCCAGGCCTAGCGGGTCGGTCCCAGCCAGCAAGCGCGCCCGTGCGGGAGTCCAGTACAAGGGGTTCCCCCCCGACCACGAAGATTGCCGGAGAAACGCTCTCGAGTCGCATGTCGAGCACGTGGCTGGCATCAGTCGCATCCAACTGGAGGCGTAACGAACCGCCCTCCACTGCGAACGGAACCTGGAGTTGAGTGCGCCCCTCTCCGGCATCCAGGATCGGCGCGGGCCGCCCCCCGGCACGGGCGCGCATTGCCTCCATACCGAGGATCGTCAGAAGCCCCCCGGGAGCGGCAGGTCGCTGTGACAGGTCTGCTGCGCTCAGCGCCCGTAGCGTCCCTTCAAGCTGGGGGGCACGAATCCAAAAGACACCCGAGCCCGGCAGCGAAGCGTACAGCCGACCCCGCATGGGCTCCAGCGCCAGATCGTGGATGCCGCCCGCAGGCAGGTCCCCGTTGATCTCCCTCCATGTCCCGGCGGGCCCGGGCTGGGTAAGGTCCACGTGCGTGGCATACAGGCCGAGCGGGCCACCGACGTAGACGGTGCCAAGGGCCGAATCCGCTGCCAATGACGACCATTCGGAGTCCGGGAGATCGGAGCCGATGTCGAACCACGACAGACCGGCGTTTGTGGACCGCAGGATGCGTCCTCCAACGATCGCGAGGGCCGTGGCCGGTCGCTCGGGATCTGCCCACAGGCCAGCGCCGGGTCTGCCATCCTGATCCGTCCAGGAAAGGTGCCAACTCGCACCGTCGTCGCGGGAGACCCAGATACGTCCGTTTGTCGTAGTTGCCCAGATCTGGCCGTTGACCTCTAGCGCAGAGATGGAGTGTTGCTCGCATCCGGGCTCGGCTCCGCACGCCGTCAGGTCAGGAGAGATTGGCTCGCCGTCCCGCCAGACACGGTACGACACGGCGTATCCGGGAGGCGTGTCCGGCTCCGGGATAGCGACTCGGGTTCGTTCACGGGCGGGCAGGGCGTTCGATGGAGCTGGCGGGCTGGGTGCTGTGTGCCATGCCGACCCGCCTGCGGTTCGAATCAGCTCGAGTCTGCCCATCGCGCTGGTGTCGACGGTCGGTGCAGCCGTTGCGGCGACGGACACGAATCGCGCCGACGGGAAGTTTGGCAGCGTGCTGTTGAGGCTGCTCCAAGTGATGCCCGCGTCGTAGGACTTCCAAAGGCCCATCGAGTTGCCTACGACGATTACTTCTGGATCCGCCGGTGAAATCGCCAAAATGCCCTGCCACCTTCCGATCACGGAACCGCCTTCGAAGGCGGTCAGATTGGTCCATTCGCGGCCGTCGTCATCGGATCGGTAGAGGTGCTCGCCCAGGGCATAGGAAACGGCGGCCCGGTAGGGGTTGCGCACGATCGCGGAGAAGGCCGTTCCGTCGTCGTCGTCGATTGTCCCAAGCGTTGCGACGGGCTCGATGGCGTTTCGCGTTGCCGGGGTCCAGGTCAGGCCCAGGTCTTCGCTCGTCCATACCGAGTTCCCCAACAGCGTGACGTAGAGCCGGCGGCCGGCGGCGGAGAACCACGCATCCTCGACCGACCGACCGGCCGGCCCGGCTAGGCCGGCAGCGACGCCAGTCCCGCCTATCCGCTGCCAGTGTGGAGGCGCTGCCGGCAGAGCGGCCGCCCCGAGCAGGGCGGAGATCACGCAAGCAGCCAACGGCAGCGCTGGACGGAGGGTTTGCACGGTACGGGTACCCAATCTCGTTGGATGGTGCCTCTTCTCTAGCCTAGCCCCAATTCAATCGGCGGCGCTCGCGTATAATACGGCGGATGCTAATGATACGCCTCTTGCCGGTCGCATTGGCCTTGGTTATTGCCGGCTGTGCCAAGGGTCCGCCGCTCGATGTTTCGGGCATGATTCTGATCGAAGGCGGGGAGTTCATGATGGGCACAGATGACCGGAGCTATCCCTATGAAGGCCCGTCGCATCGGGTTTCGCTCGATTCGTTCTATCTGGACAAGTACGAGGTGACGAATCGGCAGTACGCTGCTTTTGCCGATGCGACGGGCTTCTTGACAGAGTCCGAAAAGCTCGGCTGGTCGGGCGTGTTCGATCCGCGCAGGAACGGGTGGACCAAGGGCGACGGCGCCGACTGGCGCCATCCGCACGGTGCCGGCTCGTCGTATTCGGACATGCTCGACTTTCCGGTCGTTCATCTCTCGTGGGAGGACGCCGCTGCGTACTGCGAATGGCGGGGAGCCCGCTTGCCGAGCGAGGCGGAGTTTGAGTACGCCGCCCGCGGAGGCCTCGAGGGCGCGACGTACGCGTGGGGCAATGAGCTGACGCCGGGAGGCGTGCATCATGCCAACCTTTGGCAGGGCAATTTCCCCGATCAGGACAGGACTCTTGACGGATACGGCAGTCATGGGCCGGTGGGGCAGTTCCCGGCAAACGGAAACGGGCTGCACGACATGACCGGAAACGTCTGGGAGTGGGTTGCGGACTGGTACGCTCCGGATTACTTTGCGAATTCGCCGACGCGCAACCCGCAAGGGCCGCGGAGCGGGACACAGAAGGTGCAGCGGGGCGGCAGCTGGCTGTGCAGCGAAAACTACTGCCAAGGCTATCGGGTTGCCGCCCGAATGATGACCGACCCGGACTCCGGCCTCAATAACCTCGGGTTCCGGTGCGCCGGGGACTCTCCGTAGAGTCGGGAATAGCATCCGGAACGGCCGCAAAGAGCGAGGTTTGCTCGGGGGCTTCCGGATCGCGCCGCATTGAGAATGCTGCCTTCAGCAGCGGCGGCGTCGCCAGCGTGGTCAACATCACCATCGCAACAATCGAGGAAAAGGTCTCCGGGCTGAACACAGCCGTTCCGGCGACGGTCACCGTCGAGCCCACGCCGGCGAAGATCAAACCGACCTCGCCTCGCGGGACCATGCCGACTCCAACCGCCCAGCGGTTGAGGCCTTTCTTCGTGACCCCCAGCGAGCAAACCTGCTTGCTAATAACCGCGACCAGGCTCAACACTCCAGCGAAGACCAGCACTTCGCTGAACGCAAACGAGGCAAGGTCCACCCGCAGTCCCATCAACACGAAGAAAACCGGCACGAAGACCGCCGCGATCGGCTCCACGAAACGGTCGATCCTATATCGATTGGTCCGCACGCCGAAATTCCGGCTAATCGAGTCTTCGATAACCAGTCCGGCGGCAAACGCGCCCACGATGTTCGCCAGTCCCACTAGCTCCGCCAGGGCGGAAAGCAGGAAACAGTAGGCCACGCCTAGGACGACCGGGACCGATTTCGTCCGGGCTTTCGGAGCAAGCGCGACGATCGGCCCGATGATCTTCCGGCTCAGTACGAATGTTCCGGCTAAAAAGCCGACCGACTTGGCGAGGATGAACAGAATCGGGAGCAAACCGAATTCCGCCGTTTCGTTGGCATCCGCAGAACGCACCAGTCCGAGCACGAAAGCGAGGAGGATCAGGCCGAGGATGTCGTCCAAGATGGCCGCGGCGAGGATCACTCGCGATTCGGGGGCGGCCATCTTGCCAATGTCCTTGAGTACGCGCGCAGTGATCCCTACGCTCGTCGCCGCGAGTGTGGCGCCGACAAAGAGGTGGGTGTACCACTCGGCGTCTTCCGGCATGAAGAAATAGGAAGCTGCGTACCCCATCGCCACAGGGGTGATCACGCCAATAACCGCGACGCAGATAGCGGATGGACCGACTGCGATCAGTTCGTCGAGGTTGCTCTCAAGGCCGACCTGGAAAAGCAGGACGATGACGCCGATCTCGGCAGCGACCGCCAGGAACGGTGCCGCGCGCACTGCTTCCAGGACCCCGAAGCCCGCCAGGCTGAGGTTGCCGAGAACGATCCCTATGATCAGCTCGCCCAGCACACTCGGCTGGCCGAACCTCTCAAGAATCTCGCCACCAATCTTGGCCGCGACGAGGATGGCTGCGAACGCCAGCAGGAAGTGCGAGACTTCCCCGCTTTGGTCCTGGCTTTGGGCCCCGGCCACCGCCCACGCGCCCCCTCCGATAGCCACCACCGCCAGAAAGCGCCTCCGCGGGAGGCGCGAACGCCCGAAATCAAGCGGCAAACGACCTTCTCCTATTGGGGCTAGCCTTGCCGTGGCTCAACGCGAAAAGCCACCTACGGGCAAAGTGGTGATCGACACCCACCAGAAATCTCATTCTACCCCGACCGGTTGCGATTCTCGGGGATTCCTCGCACTGTCGGGCCGTAGCTAGCTGATATGGGTCGTCCGACTGGACTCCGCAGAGCTGGCTGCGGGAGGACGGCGGCAGGCTGGATTTTCAGCCTAGGTGCATCACGACCATTTTGGTCTCTGTCATTTCCTGGACAGCGTACTTCGGTCCCTCTTTCCCGAAACCGCTTTCTTTCAAGCCGCCGTACGGCATGAGGTCCGCCCTCCACTGCGTGCCCCAATTGATGTGGATGTTGCCAGAATCAACTTCTCGTGCAAAGCGCATCGCGTTGTCAAGATTCTCTGTGAACACTGCGGCCGACAGTCCGTAGTTCGAGTCGTTGGCGCTCGCGATCGCTGCGTCCACGGAATCAAACCGGGTCAGCCCCACCGCGGGGCCGAACAGTTCGTCGCACGAGATGCGCATGCTGCTGTTGACATCGGCCACGATGGCGGGCTTCACGATCGCGCGTTCGCGTCCGCCGCCGGTCACCAGTCTTCCACCCGATTCGGCGGCGTCGGTGATCCATTGCTGGACACGCTTGGCGTCGGATTCGCGGACCATGGGACCGACCTGCACACCGTCTTCGAGAGGGTTGCCTACCGTGAGGGAACTCACCCGCGGTTGCAGGCAGTCCAGCAGGTCGCCGTAGACCTTTTCGTGCGCTAGGACGCGCTGTGCGCTGATGCAGACCTGCCCTGCATTGGCGTAGCCGGTCACCGCGATTGCGTTTGCCGCTTTTTCGATATCTGCGTCGGGCAGGACGATGACCGGGGAGTTGCTGCCGAGTTCCATCGTGACCTTCTTCAGTCCCGCCACTTGGCAAATGCTCTCACCGACGTCCCTGCTGCCCGTGAAGCTGATCTTGCGGATGCGCGGGTCCGAGCACAGTTGCCGGCCGATTTCGCCGCCTGACCCGGTCAAGACCTGGATCGACTCCGGAGGAAGACCGGCGTCGAGCAACAGCCGCGCGAACTTCAGCGCCACCAAGGGCGTGTCGGTGGCGGGCTTCAAGATGGCGCTGTTGCCGGCCGCGAAGGCCGGTCCGATCTTGTGGCAGACGAGATTCAAGGGGAAATTGAACGGCGTTATCGCCAACACGACGCCGCACGGCACGCGAAGCGTGAAACCGAATCGCTTGCCCGTGCCCGGCGCCCCGTCCAGAGGCACCACTTCGGATCCCAGCCGCTTGGCCTCTTCCGCCGAGCAGACGATCGTCTCGCGCGCCCGGTCAACCTCCATTCGCGCTTCCGCAATTATCTTGCCCTCTTCCAGCGTGATCGTGCGGGCGAGGTCTTCCAGCCGTTCTTCCATCAACGCGGCTGCGCGCATCAGCAACCCGGAGCGTTCATAGCCGGACGTTGCCTTGAGTTTTGCCGCGCCCTGCTCGGCGTAGCGAATCGCGCGGTCGACATCGGCGCTCGACGCGCGCGGCACCGTATCGATCTCGCTTCCGTCATAAGGGTTGAGGACCGGGATCGAACCCGCGCCGGCAATCCAGTCGCCGGCTATCAGCATTTCCATGACACGTCTCCTTTGCGCCCCTGCGGGTCTCCCCGAGCGGAGCGGCTTGATTAGTGAGTCTGGCCCGGATTCCGCCCGCATGTCAAGCTGCCCCGGGGCCGTGTACAATCACAGACTGCTATCTGGGAGCGCACCGCGCGGCCAGACTCGAAGAGGGGCACCCGGCACCTTAATGCCCGAGCAACGTCAATCCGCCCGGGTAGTCGTCCTGGCACCGATGGCGGCGGAAAAGAGCGCCTACGCGCTCGCGCGGTACAGCCGGTCTCCGGATTCTGTCGCCCAGAGCCTGGCATGGGTAAGCGAACACGATTCCGGCAAGTTCCTCGATAGCTTCTATTTCCAGTACGGCCATGCCTCGATCGCCGACCTGGGCCACTGCATCTTCTGTTTCGAGGGAATTTCCGAACTCGCCGCCATCGAGATCGAGGACGAGCAACTATGGGACGGGCAAGCCAAGTCCAGCCGGTACCAGGATTTCTCGATGGGCCGGATCATTGTGCCGGACGAGTTGCTGGGCTCGCCCGCCGAGCAGACCTACCGCTCTGCAGCGTCAGCTCTGCTGGATGAGTACCAGCAACTGCACGGCGCGATCCGCGAACATCTCTCAGAGGTGCATCCCAAGCCTGCCAGCATGCGCCCCGGCGCCTACCGCCGCACGATCGATGCCAGGGCGTACGACGTGACCCGCTACATGTTGCTTGCAGGCGTTTCCACGAACATCGGGCAGATCACGAGCATTCGCACGCTGGAGAAGCAGATGCGGCGAATGGGCGTATCGGAATACGCCGAGGTCCGTTCCATTGCCTCCGAGATGCATGCCGCCTGCGCGGCGCCGGCCTCGTGCTCTCTCGACGCTTCCGCCTCGATGGATCCGGTCGCTCCCACACTGGCGAAATACGCCGACCCGGACGTCGCGCAGTCCGGAGCCCTCAAGCGAGTCGCGGCTTGGGCCTGCCAGAACTTCGATCCTGGAGGTTTTGACTGTCCGCCTGACGTTGATCTGGTCCGCCCCGCAGACCCCTTGGACGAAATGGCCGCGAGTTGGCTCTACGCGGTCACCGACCATCCGTTCCGGGCAATCCTGGACGCGGTGAGCGGCTGGAGCCGTGCGCGCCGCATGGAGGTCTTGGAGACGGCCCTGCAAGATCGCAATCGTCGCGACGAGCTGATGCTTCCGTTTCGCAGCGGATACCAATACGTCTTCGATATCGTTTGCGACATTGGCGCCTACCGGGACCTGCACAGGCATCGGCGCTGCCAGCAGATCCGCCAGAGATTCGGCGACGGTCTTGGCTGCGAGCGCCCGGCCCTACTCGACGAGGCTGGGGTCGGTCGCCGCTATGACAGGGCTCTCGCGGCTGCCGCCGAGGCGCGCGCGACGGTTCGTGAAGTTTCGGATCCCGCTAGCCACTACTTGCTCCCGTTTGCCACTCGCTGCCGGTCGCTGTTCAAGATGGATTTTGCCGAGGCCGAGTACATCGCGCGGGTACGCTCCGGGGTGAAGGGCCATGTTTCCTACCGCAAGGTCGCTTGGGAGATGCGTGAGCGCATCCTCGAGGTCGAGCCCGATCTGGGAAGGCTGATCGAAGCCACGCCTCCTTGGGAGGAGGATGCGCTAACGCGTTGACACCAGATGATCCGCGGCGTCATCTTCGACCTTGACGGGACACTTGGCGATACCCTACCTGTCTGTTACCAGGCGTTCCGCAAGGTGCTCGGCCGCAGGGTTGGTCGCGATTTCTCGGACCGCGAGATCCACGCCATGTTCGGCCCTGCAGAAGAGGGAATCTTCGACCGGCTGTGCCCGGACGATCCCGAAGGGGCCACGCGAGAGTACCTCGCGTGTTACCGAGAGGCTCACATGAGCCGCCCGCGGCCGTTCGAGGGTATCCGCGATACCCTCCAGTCGTTGCGCTCGCGCCGGGTCGAGCTAGCGGTCGTGACCGGGAAGGGCGGGCGCAGCGCAGAGATCTCTTTGGATGTCTTGCGTCTGCAGGAGTTTTTCCCAGTCGTGGAAGCCGGCTCGAGAGTGGGCGGAATCAAGGTCCGGTCCATGCGCAAGGTGCTGAGAGGCTGGGGGCTTCCTCCGGATGCCGTGGTTGGAATCGGGGATGCGCCCTCCGACATTCGCGCCGCTCGCACGGTTCGCATTGGTAGCGCGGCCGCGGCTTGGGCTCCTGGTGCCGACCTGCAGGGACTGGCCGCTTGCGAACCCGACTGCCTCTTCGAGGAGGTTTGCGCTTTCGGTCGCTGGCTGGAGGACGCCGTGTTGGACCCTAGACAATGAGCATGCAGTCTCCGTACGAATAGAACCTGTAGCGCTGTCGCATGGCATGCTCGTAGGCCGCGCGCATCAGGTCCATACCCGCGAATGCTGCCACCAGCATCAGCAGAGTTGATCGGGGCAGGTGGAAATTGGTGAGCAGCGCGTCCACTGCCCGGAACTGGAATCCCGGGGCGATGAAAAGATCCGTTACCCCACGTCGCGGGCGGAGCGGTTCGCCGCTTGCCGCTGCTGATTCCAGTGCGCGGACGGCCGTTGTGCCGACCGCGACCGTGCGGCGCGCGTCTCGGATGGCATCCGCCGTCGCTTTCGGAACCTCGAACCGTTCCGCGTGCATTTGGTGCCTTTCGACATGTTCTTCCGAGACGGGGCGAAATGTCCCGGGCCCGACGTGCAGCGTAAGTTCGGCAATGCTGGCACCGCGCGTGCGGATCGCGTCCAGCAGCGGCTTGTCGAAGTGCAACCCTGCTGTTGGGGCGGCCACTGACCCCACTTCCCGCGCAAACACCGTTTGGTAGCGCTCGCGATCCGCTTCGTCGTCGTCTCGACGGATGTAGGGCGGCAGCGGCACGTGCCCGCGGGAGGCGAGGAGGCGACTAACCGCAGGGCCGTCCAGAGCCGGGAACTCGACTATGCGCATTCCGTTGCCAGCGTGTCCCAGAACCCTGATCATGGATCCGCCAGTTTCCACGAGCGCCCCTGGCCGCAGCTTGCGGCTTGGCCGGACGAGTGCGCGCCAAAGGCCTGCATCCGCATCTTCGGGCTCTACGACCAGAATCTCCGCGGCCCCGCCAGGCGGCCCCGCGTCCGACAAACGCCGTTTCCCGATCAGCCGGGCGGCTACCACGCGGCTGTTGTTCACGACGAGGCAGTCCCCCTTGCCGAGACTCTCCGGCAAGTCGCGCACCCAAGCGTCCGCCCAGGTTCCCGAGTGCCGGTCCAGAACCAGCATGCGACTGGCGCTGCGCTCCGCCAGAGGCCGCTGCGCGATCAGTTCGGCCGGCAATTCGTAGTCGAAGTCCGAGGCTAGCAAGCCTTATTGTAAGGACGTGCCCCCGCTCCGCCGGCTCGGCGCTCTCCGGGCAAATTCACAGACAATTAACACCAGCTCAACCCATCCTTAATTGTCCGCCCGGTACAGATAGGGAAGCCCCAGTGCCTCCCAAAATCGCAGTCATCGAGGATGATCGGGATCTCTCGGCACTGCTGTGCTACGCGTTCGAGCAAGAGGGCTTCGAGTTCTCGGGCACCCATGACGGCGCGAGCGCGTCGGAGTTCTGCGTGCGCGAGCAGCCCGACGCGATTGTGCTGGATGTGATGCTGCCGGGAATGGATGGGTTCTCGATCCGCCAGCAGCTCCGTGAGGATCCACGCTTCCGAGAGACCCCGGTGATCTTTCTGACGGCTAGGACCGAGGAAACCGACCGGTTGCGCGGACTTGAGAACGGCGGCGACGACTATGTGGTCAAGCCGTTCTCGGTCCGTGAGCTCGTGGCGCGCGTCAGGCTGCGGCTTCGCGTCAGGAGCGGGCTTGAGAAGGTCCACCGCCTCGGCACCCTGGAGCTGGACATCGAACGGCGGGAAGTGCGGCTAGGCGGAAAGGCGGTTCCCGTGACGGCGACGGAATTCCAGCTTCTGGAGCGGATGATAAGGCAGCCGGGTCACGTCTTCAGCCGGGCGAGCCTGCTCGATTCGGTTTGGGGCGTGGCTTGCAATGTCACCGACCGTACCGTGGACGTGCATGTCCGGCGGCTGCGCCAGAAGCTGGAGCCGGACCCGTCCAAGCCGCGTTACATCCGGTCCGTTCGAGGATTCGGATACACGGTGAGGGACCCGGAGGGTTCTTAACGAAACATTAATGGGAATGCAGCGGAGGCGTAATTGAATCCGGGTAGATTGGGATCTGGCCGGCTTGCCAAGGGGCAGTCTGCTGACATTCTCAACCGAATCGGCGTAGCGACTGCTTCGCTCCCTTCGGAGAAATCGACCGCCATGCGCACATCGCAAACCCGAACCAAAGTCATTGCCTTGTTGGCTGCGACCGTTGTCGCCTCGTCGAGCTTGCTTGCGCAGGACAACGGTGGAACCGTGCTCGGATTCGTGTACGACGCCTCGACGGGCACGCCTCTGCCGCAAGTCCAGGTCGAGATGACTGGCGAGGTGACGGTCAGGGCTACCACCACGATCGAGGGCAGTTTCATGATCGAGGGCGTGCCGGTCGGGCTCTACACCGTAAGCTATTCCTCGAGCAAGCACCAGGCCGTGAACGTTGAAGGCTTGGCGGTTATCGCCGGGGAGATCGCAGACGCCAGCACCGTGATGTCAATGAAGGGCGAGTCGACCGTCGTCGACGTTGTCGCCACCGTCGCGGCGTCCGTGGCTACTCAGCAAGCCATGCTCGTAGAGCGCAAGCTCGCTTCCACCGTATCCGACACGATCAGTGCCGAGGAGATCCGCGGCGGGACTTCGTCCGATGCCTCCGAGGCGATCGAGAAGGTGACCGGCGTGACGACGATGAACGATTTCGTTTTCGTGCGGGGACTCGATTCGCGTTACAGCGGCACCACCTTGAACAATGCAATGCTGGCCAGCACCGAACCCGAGCGGCGCGTCGTTCCTCTGGACTTATTTCCCGCCAGCCTGATTGACAGCATCAAGGTCCAGAAGACCTATTCGCCTGACTTGCCGGGCGAGTTTTCGGCTGGCTTGGTTCAGGTGCAAACGACGGAATTCCCGACCCGGCCGACGCTGAGCGTGAGTTACTCGCTGGGCTACAACGACCAGACGCAAGGCCACACCTTCCTGGATTACCCTGGCGGCAGTCGGGACTTCTTCGGTTTCGACGACGGAACGCGGGCGCTTCCCGGTGCCATTCCCGTTGACCAGCGCGTCGATCGGTTCACATTCAGCCGCGACGAGCTGCAAGAGCTTGGTCGCAGCTTCGCGACGAACTGGGAGCGCGTGCCCCGCGATCTCAGCCGGCCTTCCATGGGCTGGAACATCGTGGCCGGCAACACGTTCGGGAAGCTGGGTATTGTCGGGGCCTTGACGTTCTCAAATTCGCTGAACTCGATCTTCGATCAGGAACGCAACTACTACTTCCCCAATCCCGATGCCGCGCTTGGCAATCCCAACGCCGGTCCCCCAGAGCCAGTTTGCCTACGACGAATCAAAGGAGTCGGTGCGGCTCGGCGGCGTGTTCAATATCTCGTACCAATTCACGCCTGCCAACAAGATCGCCTGGCGGAATTTCATCTCCCGTGACACCGACGACAGCGCGCGGTACTACGAAGGCTACTACCAAGACTTCAACACCGACATTCGCAATCAGCGCCTGCGTTACATCGAGCGGACCATCATGAACTCCCAGCTGGCTGGCGAGCATCTCTTCAAGGGACTGGCCAACAGCGTCATGACCTGGGCGATGTCGTACTCGTCGGCGACGCGCGACGAGCCGGACCTGCGCGAGAGCCTGCACATCTACCACCCGCGAACCGACCAGTTCATCTTCTTCGATGACAGCCAGAGCGCGTTCCGCATGTTCAACGATCTCGACGAGACCATTCTCAACCCGAGCTTCGACATGCTGGTCCCGTTCTACAAAGGCACATTCAGTGGGGCGGTCAAGTTTGGCGCGAACTACTCCTCGCGCGCCCGCGACTTCCGCTCCCGGCGGTTCAAGTACGTCCTGCGGGGCACGAGGGGCGTCGACCGCACCTTGCTTCCGAACGAGCTTTTTGCGATGAGAACATCCAGCCAAGGCGGTTTGAGATCGACGAGACGACCCGCGTCACCGATGCGTACCGGGGCGTCCGCGACGTGTTCGGATACTACGGGATGCTCGAGCTGAACCTTGCTTCGAAGTGGAGGATCATCGGCGGCCTGCGAATCGAGGACGTCAACCAGGATGTCACGACGTTCAATCAGTTCCTGCCCGAGACCGGGCGCGAGCCGGCGCCGTTCAACGCCGTCAACTACCTGCCGGCGCTAAACGTGATCTACGCGCTGACGCCGAAGCAGAACCTACGTGCCGGATTCAGCCAGACCGTTTCACGTCCGGACTTCCGAGAGCTCGCCCGGTTCGGCTTCCTCGATCTCGTTGGCGGATTGCAGACAATCGGAAACCCCGAGCTCGAGCAGACCGGCATCTCGAACTACGATTTCCGCTGGGAATATTTCCCCGGTGGCAACCAATTGCTGGCCGCCAGTTTCTTCTTCAAGAACTTCGACCGGCCGATCGAACAGACAATGATCTCCGCCGTTGCCCTCCTGCGCACGTTCTCCAACGCCCGGGCGGCCCAGAACTACGGGTTGGAGTTCGAGTTTCGACGTGGCATGAACTTCGTCTCGCCGAAGCTGCGCGAGTTTTCGCTCTCCTCGAACTTCACGTTCGTCGAGTCAAGCATCGACCTGGAGAACGTTGGCGAGACCGTTGTGCTGACTTCGCTCCGGCGTCCCATGCAGGGCCAGTCGCGGTACGTGGCGAACGTGATCACCGAGTGGGCACGGCCCAAGGCTCGCAGCACGGCCCGCTACTACTTCAACTATTTCTCGAGCCGGATCACCGACGTGGGCGCATTCGGGTTGCCCGATGTCGTGCAGGACGGTCTCGCGACGATGGATTTCGTTTATGAGTTCACAGTCAAGGGCGAGGGTCGCTGGAAGCTGCGTTTCGCGGCCGAGAACCTGAACAACGCGCGTTGGTTCCTGACGCAGGGCGGTGAGACATTCCTGGGCTACAGGGAAGGCCGCACATTCACCATTGGGACGAGCTTCCGGGTATTCTGAGGTCGTTCGGGGTTGAGAGTCGACCTCATCGATCTGCCTTCCGCGATCCGTATCTCGCTTGGCGGCTTCTGGCGAGAAACGGATCGCGTCATGGCTCAGCCTGCGCCCGTCGGCGCAGGCGTCCCACGGCCTGTGTTGCAAGACAGTGGGGAACGAGGTGCCGTTCCTGGCTTCGATAGCAGGGTGGAACACCGCGAATCAGCGGGTCTGCTGTGCGTCAGGCCCGCTGCCCGACGGCCCCAGGCGCTGGAGAGCGGATTGCCCTGATAAGATCGAGCTTAGCCATGCAATACGATGTCTTGGTCGTCGGCAGCGGCCCCGGTGGGTACGTGGCGGCAATTCGCGCGGCGCAGTACGGACTGAAAGTCGGCGTCATTGAGAAAGATCCTCATCTCGGAGGCACTTGCCTCCATGTCGGATGCATCCCAACCAAGGCGCTTCTGCACTTCGCCGAGATCTACGAGGCCGCGCTCCACGGCGAGGAGATCGGTATTCGAGCGGACAACGTCTCGCTTGATCTCGAGATCATGGGACGGCGCAAGGGAGAGATCGTTTCCAAGCATGCCAAGGGAATCGGTCAGCTATTCAAGAAACACAAGATCGACACGATCGCCGGTTTTGGCACGCTGCAAGGCGGCAGTGCAGTGCATGTGGCCGGCCCGGATGGCGAGCGGACTCTCAAGGCGTCGCATGTAATTCTGGCGACCGGATCGGAAGCGCGCATGCTGCCAGGGATTGACCTTCGTTCGGATCGCGTTCTGACGAATGTCGAGATCCTCGACCTGACCCAGGTGCCGAGTTCGCTGGCGGTGATCGGCGGAGGCGCCGTCGGTGTCGAGTTCGCGTCGATGTATCGCAGCTTTGGCGCAGAAGTTGCTGTTTTCGAGATGCTTCCGCGGATCGTGCCGCTGGAGGATGAAGACGTTTCCGCGGGATTGCTGCGCGCGTTCCGCTCCAGGGGAATCGAAGTCTTTGCCGGGACTGCCGTGGATGCCGTGGAAGGTACAGAGAGCGGGATTCAGCTGACCTTTTCGGACGGTCAGGGTGCGAAGCAGCAGCGTGTTTTCGACAAGCTCCTCGTGGCCGTGGGCCGGAAGCCGAACACCGAACGGATCGGACTGGAGAACACCGCGATCGAGACCGAGCGCGGCTTCATCCCCGTGAACGGGTACATGGAAACGGCCGAGATGGGCGTCTTCGCGATCGGCGATATCGTGGCCGGCTCGCCACAGCTTGCACATGTGGCCTCCGCCGAAGGCATGCTTGCCGCCGCCCGGATGGCGGGCAAGCAAGCCGAGCCGATCAACTACAACCTCAACCCCAACTGCACCTACTGCGAGCCGCAGGTCGCTAGCGTCGGGCAGACCGAGGCACAGGCCCGCGAGGCCGGCCGCTCGGTCATCGTTTCTAAATTCCCGTTCGCCGCCAACAGCAAGGCATCCATCCTTGACCGGCACACCGGCTTTGTCAAGATCGTCGCCGATGAGGAATTCGGCGAGATCCTGGGAGTGCATATCCTAGGACCGCAGGCCACGGAAGTGATTCATGAGGCCGTTGTGGCCATGCAAAGCGAGGCCACGGTCGAATCGATGCGTGCCGCGATCCACGCGCATCCCACGTTGTCGGAGGCGGTGGCGGAAGCGTTCAACGGCATTTACGGGCAGGCGATCAATGCCTGAGGCCGGTGCCGCCGCCGCTCGAATCGCCCGTGCTTCCGCAGCGGACGCGCCGCTCTGTCAGATCCGCGATCTTGAACGCTGCGGCTATCGCGAGGCTTGGGACCTGCAGTTGGAGCTTGTTCGGGAGCGCAAGGCCGGAAGGATTTGCGACCAGCTCATCTTCGTCGAGCATCCTCCCACGATCACCCTCGGACGCAATGCCGACACAGCGCACGTGCTGGAGAAGCCCGAGCGGCTGCGCGACCTAGGAATTGCACTGGAAGAGACCGATCGCGGTGGCGATGTCACGTATCACGGTCCAGGCCAGGTTGTGGCGTACCCGATCATGGACCTGCGATTGTGGCGGCGTGACGTAGGTGCTTACCTGCGGGCGCTCGAGGACGTCATCATGGCGACGTTGAAGGACTTCGGTGTCCACCCCCGGCGGATCGACGGCCTGACTGGCGTCTGGGTCGGGGGCGAGAAAATCGCAGCGATGGGCGTTCATCTGAGCCGCTGGGTGACATCGCACGGGCTCGCCCTCAATGTAAGCACCAATCTGGACCATTTCGGCCTGATCGTGCCTTGCGGGCTGACCAAGCCCGTCACGTCGCTAGAGCGGGTTCTTGGTAGCGTGCCAAGCCGCAGGGCTGTCGTTGACGCCTTGAGCCGAAACTTCGGATCGGTGTTCGGCCGGGCGATGACGGGCGCGGCGAGAAACTAGAATTGCAAGTAAGAGCTTGAAAGTGAGGACCGGCTGCCATGGGTGAAGTCGTCATGCCCCAGATGGGCGAGAGCATTGTCGAAGGGACCATTACCAAGTGGCTCAAGAGCCCTGGCGACAAGGTTGAGCGTGACGAGGTGCTATTCGAAATCTCTACCGACAAGGTTGACTCGGAAGTGCCGGCACCGGACTCCGGCGTGCTGGAAGCCATATTCTTTCCCGAGGGCGACACGGTCGAGATCAACACCGTCGTGGCGTTCATCGGCGACGGATCCAAGGTCGGCAAGCATGCTGCCCGCGCCGCCGCTGCGGAGCAGCCGCCACCCTCTCCAAAGCGCCCCGAGACACCCGCGCCATCTGCTTCGGCCTCGGCCGAGTCGATTGCTCCCACGGAATCAGGCGCTCGCATTCGCAGTTCGCCGCTGGTGCGGCGCATTGCCAAGGAGCGTGGCATCGACCTAGCCCTGATGGGCAAAGGCACCGGGGCAGGAGGTCGCATCACCAAGAAGGACATCCTCGCCTACGTGGAGCGCCAGGAACGCGCGCAGGCGGCCGTGCAGCCGATGACTGCCTTCCCGGCCGCGCCGGAGTCCCGCTTCGGCGAGTTCGATGTGGAGCCTCTGAGCAAGATGCGCCTCAGCATCGCCGAGCACATGGTGCGGACGAAACGGGTTTCCCCGCATGTCTCCACCGTGCATCCCGTGGACTGCACGCGAATTGCCAAGCTCCGAAGCGCGGCAAAGGATCGGTTTCTCGAGCAGAACGGCACCAAGCTGACGTTCATGCCGTTCTTCCTGCAGGCTGCAGCGTCCGCTCTAAAGGCTTTCCCGGTCGTCAATTCCTCGCTCGACGGCAAGGAACTGGTCACGCACAAGGACGTCAATATCGGGATTGCCGTGGCTTTGGACTGGGGGTTGATCGTGCCAGTGATCCCAAGCGTCGACGAGAGGAGCGTGCTCGGTCTCCAGCGCGCCGTCAACGATCTCGCCGCCAGGGCGCGGTCGAGATCCCTCAAGCCCGACGAGATTACCCGGGGCACGTTCTCGGTCTCCAACTACGGCGGCTACAACTCGCTGCTCGCGACTCCGGCGATCAACCAACCACAGGTGGCGATCCTTGGCATCGGGTCGGTGACGAAGACTCCGGTCGTCATAGACGATGCGATCGCGATCCGGTCCATCGCGTACCTGACGCTTAGCTTCGACCACCGCGTGATCGACGGGGCTGTCGCCGACCAGTTTCTGGAACACATGCGGGGAACCATCGAGAGCTGGACTGCTCCCGTGCTATAGCCAGGGCGTTTGATCACCACTGCTCTCCGATCGCGAAATCGGCAATGCGAATCCTAGTACCGAATTTAGGGTCCACGTCTCTGAAATACAAGCTGCTGCAGTTCCCCGAGGAGCAGGAGCTTGCAGCTGGCCGCATGCAAAGAATCGGTCAGCCGGGCGGCGACGCGCCCGGGCACCAAGAGGCGATCGCGCGGGTTCTCCAAGATGCCGGGGCGATTGACGCGGTCGGGTTCAAAGCGGTTCATGCCGGTCCGCGCTATCGCGGCACGTTCCGAGTTGATGACGGTCTGCTCACTGCGCTTGCCGAGTACAAGGACGCGGCGCCGTTGCATAACGCAATCTACCTGGATGGGATCCGTGAGTTTCGCGACCAGCGCCCGGACCTGGAACTCGTCGCCGTCTTGGAGACCGGATACCATGCCACGATGCCCCCTTGGTCGAGCACGTACGGCGTGCCGGCGGAGTGGCGGGAAAAGCACGGCATCCGGCGCTACGGTTTCCACGGGGCGTCGCACCGCTCGATTGGGGAGCGTGTGCCGAAGATTCTCCGAGCCTCGTCTGATGGTCTCCGCATCATCTCGTGCCATCTCGGCGGCAGTTCCTCGGTTTGCGCAATCTGGAGCGGGCGCTCATACGACACGACAATGGGCTTCTCCCCGCAATCAGGGCTCGAAAACGCGACCCGCCACGGGGAGCTCGACGCCTTCGCGGCCCTGTTCCTGATGGACCGGCTCGGCTTGGACTCGAGCGAGATGCGTGCCCGATTGGTGACGGACGGGGGTCTGGCGGGCCTTTCGGGCATTGCGGGAGGTGATGTGCGGGACATCGAGCAGGCCGCGGCTGGCGGCGACAAAGACGCCGAACTGGCCCTTGCCACCTTGGCTTACCAAGTACGCAAGACGATCGGTGCCTATGCCGCCGCGATGGGCGGGATTGACGCGCTGGCATTCACCGGGGGCATCGGCGAGAATTCCCCCGATCTGCGCGGGCGGATCTGCCGGGGGCTTGAATTCCTGGGGCTCGAATTAAGCGCCGAACGGAACGCGACTGCTGTGCCGGACTGCCGGATCGCCCTGACCCGCAGCAATGTCGCCTGCTTGGTACTGGCGGCCCAGGAAGAGCTGGTGGTCGGCCGCGAGGTGTATCGCTTGCTCTGCAGCGGATAGCGCTTCCAGCGGGCGGCTGCGATGCTACGGGCTCCCAACTGCGGAACGGATCAAGGCAGCCAGAGAATGCCCTTCGCAAGGGCGATCAGCGCGACCACGACCACGGCGGCGAGGGCCAATCCGTTCAAATCAGTTCGGAAGCGCTGGTAGAACTTCTCAAGACCCTGCCCGAGCCGCAGGTCGAACAGGTGGACAAACAGCAGGTCCTGGCCCGGCCGCGTGTCGTCGGCCTCGCGATCCGTTTCGACATCCCAGCGGGAAGCCCTGTCCAGCCTGTCATAGAACGGCTTGAGACGTTCCTGGGGTTCCGGCCTGGTCGCGAGGCTGACCGCCGCCAGTGAGGCGAAGCCTGCCAAGAGGGCTATACCGAAGTTGGACGCCTCCCATTGCAGCAGCACACCGTGCTGGCTGTAGGTCATCCCGAAGAACACCATCGACGAAACCACCAGGCTCGCCAGGGCACCCCAGCGATTGGACCGGCGCCAGCAGATCGCCCCGAACATGCTGATGCCCATGAAGGCAGCGATGGTTTCCGTGAACAGGAACGCCTGCAGCACGTTGCCCACGAAAAGACCGAACACGACCCCCAGCAAGGTGATCGTGACGCCGGCAAAGCGGCCGGCCCAGAGATAGTGGCCGTCGCTCTTGGACTTCACGAGGAATCGCCGGTAGAAGTTCTGGGTGAACAGAGCGGCGCTGTCGACCATGAACGCAGACCCGGTGGACATGTTGGCAGCCAGGACGCAGGCGATCATCAAGCCGAGACCGCCCGGGAATAGCAGTTCGCGAGTGGCGTATCCGAAAGCGTCCTCCGGATCGGCGAAGGGAGCTTGGCCCCTCTGGATGAGCAGCGCCGCGACAATGACGCCGACCAGCGCCCAGCCGATCGTGCAGAAGCGCTTGATGAAATTGCCATACGCCATGCCGACGCGGCATGACCGTTCGTCCTTGCCCGTGCCGACGCTCGCCAGGATGTGCGGTTGCGCAACGATGCCGATAAGTCCGTTCAAGGTAAGCATGAAAATGGTGAATACGCCGACATCCCCAGGCGTGACCATTGAGAGCATGCTCGGATCGAGCGTCTCGCGGATCCCAGTGAACCCGCCTGTCTCGCGCAGTCCGATTGGGATCAGCAGGAAGCTCAGGGCGATGATGAACAGGCTTTGCACGAAGTCCGTGTAAGCCGCCGAGACGAGTCCGCCTACGAAGCTGTAAAGCAGGAACGTCGCGGTCATGGCCAGGACCACTGTGTTGGCTGAGACCGCATCCCCCGACGCGACGCTGACCAGCTTTCCAGCGCCCTTGAGCATCGCCCCCATGTTGAACGTGAAATACGCCAGGGCGAAGACGCTGTAGGTGGCCCCCATCCACTCGCCGTAGCGGTCCTCGTAGACTTCGCCGGTGGTCGTGCGGCGGAAGCGGCGAAAAAGCGGGGCCAAGATCCAGTAGAACGGCGTGATGAACAGGTTCTTCCACTGGTACCAGATGCCGGCATACCCCGATTGATAGACTTTGCCTGCCAATGAGACAGGCATCTCGGCGTGCGTGCCCACACCGAGCGCCTGGCCGATCACAAGCCAGACGTTGAAGCTCCGGTTGCCTAGGAAGTAGTCGGCAGTCTTCTTTACTTTCCGCGCCGCGTAGAGGCCGACGGCGACCATCATCGCGAAATACAAGGCGATGATCGCCCAATCGATACCCTGCAGACTTGTTTCCACGATGCGAGCCGTCCATTATACCGAGGTTCCCCGGAGATTCGCCCTCTTGATCTCGCGCTAACGCATTGATTCCACTTGAGTTCCTGCGCTTTGCAGTGGACCAGGAGTTGCATAGACATTCCCATGTAAGTGGAATTTTATAGCAGTATTAGTCTTTTCTTTATTGACACTGTAGATCAGATAGGACTATGATGTTCCCATGTACGTCGAGGTCGTCCCCAACCGCAACTCGCCCCCGGCCGTCCTCCTCCGCGAAGGCTGGCGCGAAGGCCCCAAGGTCCGCAAGCGCACCCTCGCCAACCTCTCTGCTTGGCCCCCCGCTAAGGTCGACGCCCTCCGCAAGCTGCTCAAGAACGAACCCCTCGTCAGCCCCGACCAAGCCTTCGCCATCGTCAGCTCCCGCCCCCACGGCCATGTCGAGCTCGTCCTCGCGGCCTTCCGCCAGCTGCGCCTCCCCGCTCTGCTCGACCGCAGTCCCTCGCCCTATCGCGACTGTGTCCTCGCCATGGTCGCCCAGCGCCTGCTGCATCCCGCCTCCAAGCTCGCCACCACCCGCCTCTGGCACGCCACCACCCTGGCCGCCGAACTGGGCCTGCAGGACGCCGACGAGGACACTCTCTACGAGGCCATGGACTGGCTGCTCCAGCGCCAGAGCCGCATCGAGAAGCGGCTCGCCAAGCGCCACCTCGGCGAGGACGCCCAAGTGCTCTACGACGTCTCCAGCAGCTACTACGAAGGCCGCACCTGCCCCCTGATGCGGTTCGGCTACAGCCGCGACGGCAAGCGCGGCCGGCCGATCGTCGTCTACGGCGTGCTCGCCGACCGCCAGGGCCGCCCGCTCGCTGTGCAGGCCTATCCCGGCAACACCGCCGACCCCGCCACCGTGCCCGACCAAGTCGAGACCCTGCGCGACCGTTTCGGCCTGCAGCGCCTCGTGCTGGTCGGCGACCGCGGCATGCTCACCGACACCCAGATCGAACACCTGCGGCAATACCCCGGCCTCGGCTGGATCTCCGCCCTGCGCCACGCCGACATCCGCCAACTGGCCGCAGAGCAGACCGTGCAGATGTCGCTGTTCGACCACCGCAACCTCGCCGAGATCCGCTCCCCGCTGTACCCCGGCGAGCGTCTCGTGGTGTGCTGCAACCCGGGACTCGCCGAGCGCCGCCGGCACAAGCGCGAAGCGCTGCTGACGGCCACCGAGGAGGCCCTCGAGCGCATCCGGCACGAAGTGCAGCGGCGGACGAAGAAGCCGCTGCTGGCGACCGCGATCGCCGAGAAGGTCGGGCGCGCCAAGCAGCGCTTCAAGGTCGCCAAGCACTTCGAGACCGTCATCGAGGACGGCCGCTTCGAGTTCTCCCGCAACCGCCACGCGATCGAGCGCGAGGCCGCGCTGGACGGCCTGTACGTCATCCGCACCAGCCAGACCGACCTCCAGGCCGACGACATCGTGCGCAGCTACAAGCAGCTGACGCGTGTCGAGCGCGCCTTCCGCTGCCTCAAGACAGGGATCTGATGGTCCGGCCCATCCGCCATCGCAGCGAGGACCGCGTGCGGGCGCACCTGTTCCTGTGCCTGCTGGCCTACTACGTGGAATGGCACCTGCGGCAGGCCTTGGCTCCGCTGCTGTTCCAGGAAGAGGAACTGCAAGCCTGGCAGGCGCGTCGCGATCCGGTGGCGCCGGCCAAGCCGACCCGCCAAGTGCAAGCCAAGAAGAACCGCCGTACCACGCCGGACGGCCTGCAACTGCACAGCTTTTCGACGCTGATGCACGCGCTCGCAACGCGCTGCCGCCATCAATGCCGCTTGCGCGACGATGCGGACGGGCCCACCGTGGAGCGGCTGACCGAGCCGACGCCCTTGCAGCAGCGCGCGCTTGAGCTCGTCCGTGCGTTCCCAGGCAACGACAACTCCAATTCCTGATAAACGAATACATACCAAGGACTTACCTTGGATCTAGTCCGGGAACTTCAGATTATACGGGCTGGCGCTTGGCCGGCGTGAACGCCGCTGCTGCGAAGACCGCCGCCGCGGCCGCGATGCCGGCGGGAACCGGACCGATCCAACTGCTCATGGAGCTCGGCGCAAAATGCGCCATTCCGGCTGCCGCGAGCGAAGCGCCCATTCCGACAAGCGCGGTTCCCTGACTTGGGCGTCTCCAGAACAGCCCGGCAACCAGCGGCACGAACAGGGTGATCGTCAGCAGGCTGTAAAAGAAGCTCAACGCAGTCAGGATGGACTCGAACCGCTGCGCGAGAAAGATCCCAACTGCGCCCGCCGCCAGTGCCGTTCGCCTGGCCAGCGAGAGCAGGGACGCGTCACTGACTTGCTTGCCCGTGAGCGGCTCGATGAGATCGCGTACTGCCGATGTGGTGATCATGAAGAGCACCGCGTCCGCCGAACTGACTTCCGCCGAGAAGATGGCGGCCAACATGAGTGAGCCCAGCCACAGTGGCGCAGTTTCGTCGAAGAGCTTGATCAAGGCAATGCCGGGGTCGTCCAGTTCCGGGAAGTGGACTCGCGCGGCCATCCCCAGCAGAACCGGCAAGAAAGCGTAGCCAAGCAGGGCCGCGCCCTGCAGTCCCACTCCGATGCGCACGGCCTGCTCGTCGCGGGCACCGTAGAGCTTTTGCACGAGTCCTGGCGACACCACGAACGCGGGAGCAAGCATCAGGAAAAGCTGGAGGGTTTCGCCCGCGCCCGCGCCGACGACCGACAAGGCGTGCTCGCCCGGAGCAGCTGCCGCAATCGAGGGCCATCCGCCGCTGGAGCGGATCATCCAAGGCACGGCCACAAGGAAGCCCACGAGCTTTACGATGACCTGCAGGGTGTTGACCCGAGCCGCTGCCCGCAGGCCCCCCATCGCGAAGTACAGCGTTGCGATGGCTCCGCCCAGCAGCGTGCCCCAGGCTTCGGGGATGCCAGTTGCGATGCGCAGCACGAGACCGACGGCAATGATCTGGCCCGCCAGGATGGCCGGGGCGCCGCACAGCAGGATGCCCCCAGCCATTCGCCGGGTCGCCAGCCCGTAGCGAGCTTCAAGGTAGTCTCCTACCGTATAGAGGTCCCGGGATCGCGCGATTCGCCATAAGCGCGGCCCGACGACGAATGCAAGCGCCAGCGAGCCAATTCCGGCCGAACCGACCCACCACCAAGCCGCAAGGCCGCTAGTGTAGCCGAATTCTGCTGCACCTACGGTGCTGCCGGCGCCAAGATTGGCTGCGAGGAATGTAGCGCCCAGTAGAGACGGTGACAAGCTCCGGCCGGCGACGAAGAAGTCCCCTGCCCGGTCCACGGATCGGGACGCCCACGCCCCGACGAGTAGGAGCAGCAGGCAGTAGGCAATTAAGATCAGCAGCACGCCAATTGGTCGCGTGAACTGAAGCGACTCGGGCTAGCGGTCGCCGGTATCTGCAGATCCTTGCGGCCGACGGGCAAGCCTAACTGCTTGGCGTCCCCAGCGGGATTCGAACCCGCGTTGTCGCCGTGAAAGGGCGGTGTCCTAGGCCGGGCTAGACGATGGGGACGCACCAGCTATGAATGCCAAATAGCATTTCTTCATTTGATGCTAGCACGCACTGGAACCGCTTCCGTCGGAGCTTCCCGAACCCCGTGCGGTTCGGCGCGACGACAGCCGCCAGCCGCGTGCTGCGTCTAGAAACCGGGCTGCCGAATGGCCCCGAAATGCCTCTTAGCGCTGCGCGTATTCGACAACTGGCTGCGTGGCGACTCGCTCGCCCTGCTGCAAGCCCGCCAGAACGACGGCCTGCGTATCGCTGACCGATCCGATCTCGATCTCGCGTTCGACCACACCATCTCCATCCTGCACCCACACGACACTCGTGCCGCCAAGGGTTGCTACGGCGGCGCGCGGCACGACCAAGGCATCCTCGATTTGCTCGATGATGATGTCTCCGCTGGCGGAGAGATCCGGCTGAATGCGGTTGTCGTTTTCCGTGATATTGATTCGCACGGGAACTTTCTTGATCCAGTCGGCCCGTGAGCCCGTGGACCCGGGCGGACCTCGACGGCCGCCTCCACCGCTGCCGCCTGTCGTTGCCATCGCACCGACTTCCACAATGGTTCCGTCAAAAGCCACGCCGGGATAGGCGTCCAAGCGAACTTTCACGGGAGTTCCCAGTTTGACCAGTTGGCTGTCCGCTTGGTTCAGCTCGGCGAACAGTGCCATGTTCGACAGGTCGACGACACGCATGAAGAACGTGCCACCGTAGACTTGGTCTCCCGGCGCAGCTTGCGAGAAATTGCCCCTCGAGAACATCGTATCGATGACCACCAATCCTCCCACGGGGGTTCGGGTTCTCATTTTTTCGAGATCGGCCCTTGTCCGCTCCATCCGCTTTTGGTCTTGCTCGACAGTGATATCAAGACTCCGGTTCTCGGCTTGGTTGGCGACCTCCTGCAGTCGGACTTCTTCTTCTAGCTGTTTTGAAGAGGCGCGGCCCTCTTCGGCCAGGAGGGCGAATATTTCCGCTTGGATTTTCGACCGCACCTCGGCAGTCTGCAAGTCATACGCAGCTTTCTCCGATTCGGCCTTCGTCGTGCGGTAGTTTTGCCGTAGCGTCTCAGTAGTGATCAGGATCTCTGCTTTGCGAGTCCCGGCCAGCGCCTTGGTCTGGGCCAGCATTGATTCATAGGTTTCGAGTGTGTCTTGCGTTTGCTTTGACTCGAACTCCGCGACCACGTCCCCCGCCTTGACGATGCTGCCGGCCTCGGCAAGCGATTGGATGGTCAGGGAACTGCCACCGCCGCGATCTTTCCCCCCCCTCATCCGGGGCGCCCTGATCATGGCATAGCTTGTCGCTCCGATCGTGCCACCGATGCGAATGGATCTTGTGAATTGGGTCTTCTCCGCAGCGACCGTGGCGATTGTCGTCGTCCAGGCCGTCGCTTGCTCCGTGGTTCCCGTTTGCATTGCTTGGAAGATGCCGAGGCCGACCAAGATTCCACCGACCAGCAAGGCCCCGGCTGCCCAGCCTGGAAGTTGCGGCTTCCGGCCCTGCGGGTCGGGCACAAGTTCGGGGCTGGGGCCGCTCCCCGGCTTAGGCGCCTGCTCGGGCTGCCCGCTGGCGAAGAACCAAGTGCTCAGGGGCCAAGGTGACGAATACAGTGTTGTTGCTGGCATGGTTTTGGACTCGCTGACCGTACAACGTTATAGTCTAAGGCGGAATTGGGGCGCTCTGGTTATTGGTGAGTTGCGCTCTAGCGGAGATTTGCGCTGATTCTTGCTCGGTAAGACCCCCTTTCCGGCACAACTATACAATGAAGCGGAGCCCCTCTCAAGCGGAGTCATTCAGCAGTCTCGCTGATCCGGTACCCTGCCGGAACCGTTGGAGCGGCCTGATTGCGGTCGCCCTGCCTGTCGCTTCGATCATCCAATGCAACCCCCGATGACAAGAATCCCGCCCTGCCGACCGCCTTCATTCCGGATTGCAGCGCTGCTGGCTGTTGCGCCCGTGCTGGTCGCCGCGGAGGCGCAACCCGGCCAGGCGGCTGTCGAGCGATACATGGAGCACGTGCGCTACTTGGCTGCTCCAGACATGCGCGGCCGAGGCGCCGGCATGGAGGAACTTGACCTTGCGGCCGAGTACATTGCGACCCGCTTCCGCAGCCACGGCTTGGAGGCGGCCGGCGACGGCGGAACCTACCTCCAGCGCTTCGAGCTGACCACAGGCGCAGAAATGGGCGATAGCAACAGTCTGCAAGTGGACCGAAACAGCGGCTCGACGGACCTCAAGCTGGGCGATGACTTCGTCCCGATCAACTTTTCGCTAGCGGCAGGGTCGAGGGAGAGGTTGTCTTTGCGGGCTATGGAGCGACAGCCGATGAACTGGGGTACGACGATTACTTCCACTTCGACGTCAGCGACAAGATTGTCCTAGTCTTGCGGTACGAGCCGGAATTCTTCGGGGACGGGGACGAGGACGCCGAGAACAGCGGACGCCGCAACAGCAGGCGCCGGTACACGCGGCACGCCAATCTGATTTCCAAGGCGATCCAAGCCCGCAACCGGGGGGCCAGAGCCGTGCTCCTCGTTGACTCCCGGTCCCGCGGCAGGCAATCCAAAGGCTTGATCCGTTTCGGAAGCATTTCCGGACCGACTGACGCCGGCATCCCGATGGTGCAGGTCCATAGCGCTGTTGTCGAGCGATGGCTGCGCGGCTCCGGCCGTTCGTTGCGGCTGCTGGAACGGGACATCGAAGCCTCGAAGCAGCCGCAGACATTCGCGCTCGCTTCCTCCCTGCGCGTCAGTCTGGAAGTGGACGTCGAGCACGAAAAGGCAGTTGTCAGCAACGTCGCGGGCTACTTGCCCGGCGCAACAGACGAATATCTCGTCGTTGGAGCGCATTACGATCATTTGGGCCTCGGTGGTCAGGGTTCGCTTTCCTCGTCGGGTGTCGGGGACGTCCATCCCGGAGCCGATGACAACGCCTCCGGGGTCGCGGCGATCCTGGAACTTGCCAGGAACTATGCGAACCGGCCGGAAAGGCCCCGCCGCGGAATGCTATTCCTGGCATTCACCGGCGAGGAGATCGGCTTGCTGGGGTCGAACCATTGGGTGGAGCATCCCACTCTTCCGCTCGAGAACGCTGTTGCGATGCTAAATTTCGACATGGTAGGGCGCATCCAGAATCGCAGGCTCTTTGTGGGCGGGCTCGGTACTGGCGAGGGGTTCGAGCCGATGATTGATCGTGTTGCCAGCGGGCATTCCCTGCAAATCGACAGGGCGCGCAAAGCGTCCAGCTCCAGCGACCACACCTCGTTCGCCGCGAAGAAGATCCCGGTGCTGTTTTTCTTCTCGGGGCTGCATTCGGACTACCACAAGCCCGGTGACACGGCAGACAAGATTGATGGCGCGGCGGCCGTCGACCTGCTTGGCCTGGCTCGCGACATCGTGGACGAGTTGAGGTCCGCGCCTGACCGGCCCGCATTCGTTGCAAGCGCTCCCATACCCAGCCCAGGCGGATCCGGAGGCGGGGGCTACGGACCGTGGTTCGGTTCGGTACCGGACTTCGGAGAGGTGCCCAACGGCGTTCGCTTCGCGGACGTGCGTGCGGGCTCGCCCGCATCGAAAGCGCGACTTCAGGGCGGGGACATCCTCACGCGCTGGAACGGCGACCCGGTCCAGAACCTCCACGACTTCACTTTCTTCCTAGGGGCATCCGAAGTCGGTGAAACCGTAACCGTGCAGGTATTGCGCGATGGCAAGGAGCTGACGGCAGAGGTCATTCTCGTCGAGCGTCCATAAGCGGCCCGGCGCGTCGCGGTTCCCGCGACGATTTCAGCGAACCTTGCTTTCACACGGACCAATGTTGGCATCGAGAGCCGCGCTCAGCCTGCTCCATCAGCTCGCGCTGCGGGACTTCAAGCAGCGTTACGTTGGATCGGTACTGGGCTGGCTGTGGGGGGTGATTCACCCCTTGGTGCTGCTGGCGGTCTACACGTTTCTGTTCCGCCACGCCTTCGGAGCGCGGCTTCCGCCGGACGAAGCGACCGAAAGCTACCCTCTGTTCCTGCTCGCGGGCATGCTGCCCTGGCTACTCTTTTCCGAGACGCTCTCGCGGTCAGTCACGGTGCTGCCGGAGCACTCTGCCCTGATCAAGAAGAGCGTTTTCCCGGCCGAGGCGCTTCCGATCAGCATCCTCGCTTCGACCGGGTTGGCGCACCTCCTTTCCGTTGCCGTGCTGGCGGTGGCGGCGGCGGCTTGGGGCCATCCCCCGACCGCGTCCTTTGCCCAGCTCCCGGTCTGCGTTGCGTTGCTTGCCGTGTTCAGCCTCGGCCTGGCGTGGATCGTCGCTGCGTTCCAAGTCTACTTGCGTGATACGGCGCAAGTTGTTTCGGTTGCGATGACCGCATGGTTCTGGGCCACGCCTGTCTTCCTGCCAGAGGCGTTTTACAGGGGCAAGCTGGATGTCGCCCTGGAGTGGAATCCGCTGCGCTATGTGGTGATGGGATACCGCGCCTCGATCCTGGGAGGTCAGCCGCTCGGCCTAGCGGACCTAGCGCGACTCGGTGCCTTCAGTTTCGCCGCGTTTGCTGTGGGCGCCTTGTTCTTCCGGCACGCGAAGCGAGGATTCGCGGACGTGATCTAGGTGCGACCCACATGCCGACTCGCGGTCGGTTCACGAGGCATCCGCCAGCATCGGCTGAAAGCCAGGGGAGTTTCCTTGGCGCGCAGCCGCGCATCAAGCGAGAGTCGGATTCCGAAGGCCGCCTAGCTGCCCCGAGTTCCGGTTTGCTCGCAGAGCACCGGATGCGCTTCCGCCAGTTCGCCTATAGGATGGGATCAGGCAGCGGGCCGTCCGCTGCCGCAACGTTTTGGCCAAGGTTGTCTTCAACGCCGTCTCGAAGCGCTATGCGGCCTACATCCGCCCGGCGGATCGACTGCGAGAGCTGGTCATGCCGCAGCGCGGGACGGCGAGCGGCGAGTTTTGGGCCCTGCGCGACGTGTCCTTTGAAGTGAACACCGGCGAAACCCTGTGCCTGATCGGCGCGAACGGCTCGGGCAAGAGCACCTCGCTGCAACTTGCGGCGGGGATTCTGCGCCCCACTGAGGGCACGATCGACGTGCAGGGGCGGGTAGCGGCGCTGCTCGAATTGGGTGCCGGCTTCCATCCCGACTTCACGGGTCGCGAGAACGCCCGTCTCAGCGCCTCGCTCTTCGGGCTGTCCAGCCGCGAGATTCGGGATCGTTTCGCCGAGATCGAGGAATTCGCCGAGATCGGTAACTTCATCGACCGGCCTGTTAAGACCTACTCGACGGGCATGGTGGTGCGCTTGGCATTCGCCGTGGCCATCAGTGTGGAGCCCGAGATTCTCCTGGTCGACGAGGCACTTGCCGTTGGCGATTACTATTTCCGCCAGCGCTGCATGCGCAAGGTCCACGAGTTGCGCGAAAAGCGCGTCACGATCCTGTTCGTGTCGCATGCAATGGCGGATGTGCAGGCTCTGGGTACGCGAGCGCTCTGGCTGGACGGCGGCCGCGTTGCGGCGTTGGGCGAGCCCAGTGCGGTCGTTCGCAAGTACCTTGCCAGAATGGCGGATCGCATCCGATCGTCCTCCGATGCCGGGCTCGCCGCTTCCCAATCCAAGTCACCGCCCGAATCCGCGCCCCTGCGCGATGTCACGCGCAATGTCCCGAATATCGATCACCGGTTCGGAACGGGCCGGGCAGAAGTCGTAGGCATCGAAGTGCTTGACGCTCGGGGTCGCGTAACGCGCGCCTTGCTGCCATGCCAGCGGGCGACCGTTCGCATCACGGCGAGGGCTAGGCAGCGAATCGCCGCTCCCAACATTGGATTCATGATGCGGAATCACTTGGGAATTGACTTCGCGGGGACCAACACTGCGCGTGAGGGTTGCCCGATGGACCCGATGGAGCCCGGTGAAGCGCGCACTGTCGACTTCCACCTGGACCTGCCCGAACTCTATGCTGGCTCGTTCTCCTTCGCTCCTGCCGTTGCGGACGGCGATCTGGTTAATTACGAGATCTGCGATTGGATTGACAACGCATTGGCTCTGCCGATGGCTCGCGGGAAGGGCGAAGTGTACGGATACATGCACTTGCCGTGCCGCACGGAGGTTGTGGGCGCTCGAGAGAGCTGACCGGTACGCTCATGCATCAAGTGTTGGCCTTGCTGGGGGCATTGGGCATCGCGGCATTTCTGCTGGTCGTCGCGCCCGCCCTGCTGGGCTTGCTGGCGCTTTTCCTTCTGTGCGCCGACATTGCCGCGCTGTTCGGGCGCGAGAAACGGCCCGGCCCGGCGCGAGGCGTTGCTACCGATGCCGTGAGCGTTGTGATCCCGACTTGGAACGGCCGAGAGCAGCTCGCGCGCTGCCTGCCATCCGTGGTCACGGCACTGGCCGCGAACGAGCAGCACGAGATCCTGGTGATCGACAACGCCTCGGACGACGGCACAGCCGAGTTCCTAGCCAGCGAGTTTCCATCGGTGCGTGTCTTCGAGATGGGCTCGAACCTCGGGTTCGGGCGGGCCTCGAACGCCGGGTTTAGCCTTTCCCGGCACGATGTCGTGGTTCTCTTGAATAATGACATGCGAGTCGAGCCAGATTTCCTGCAGCCGCTGCTGGACGGATTCCAGGATCCCCGAGTCTTCTCCGTGACAGGCCAGATCTATTTCCAGGACTCCGAAAAGGTCCGGGAAGAGACAGGTCTGACGGCCGGCCGGTGGCACCGCGGACGAATGCATGTGCGGCATGTCGCCGACAACCAAGTCAACGAGCTGTTCCCGACGTTCTATTCGGGGGGCGGATCGACCGCATTCGATCGCCTCAAGATCCTGGAACTCGGGGGATTCGACGAGATCCTGGCACCGTTCTACATGGAGGACGTCGATCTGTCCTATATGGCTTGGAAGCGCGGCTGGGTCAATCTCTACGCGCCCCGGAGCGTGCTCTATCACGAGCACCGCGGGACCGTCGGCCGGTACTTCGAGCACCGGTACATTGAACGGGTTCTGCAGAAGAACCGCATTCTCTTCGCATGGAAGAACATCCATCACACCGGGCTGCTGCTCGGGCACTTCAGCTGGCTATACCTTGATCTGTGGGCCGCGCTTTTCCTCGGCAATGCCACAGGGCGCCCAGACACGGGTGCGTTCCTGTCGGCGATGAGGCAGGGGCTCCGCGCGTGGGGCCGTCGCGTGGCGGCGCGCAGGTTGGCACGCGTTCCTGACACGGAAGCGCTGCGCCGTCCGTTGGGAGGGTTTTTCCGCGACCGCTATCACCGCCTGGAAGCCAAGGCCGAGAGCGAGCTCCAAGTGCTGTTCGTGTCGCCCTATCCAATTGAGCCGCCAATGCACGGCGGCGCGGTCTTCATGAAGCAAGCTGTCGAGAGCATCAGCAAGCGCTGCGCACTGCACCTGCTGTGCCTGGTGGAGCGGCGGGAGGAGCTTGCGAGCCAGCAAGAACTGACGCAGGGCTGCGCGAGCGCGGAACTGGTGCTGTTCGACCCGCGCCGCCACCGCGCGGCTCCGTTTGTCTGGCCGCAGTCCGCGCAAGCGTATTGGGACCCCGATCTGCACTGGAAGATCCATCGCACGATCCTGCTCAAGCGGATCGACGTTGTGCAGCTGGAGTACTCCCAGCTGGCGTCGTATGGCGAGAGGTTCCGCCAACTGGTGTGTTGTCTCTTCGAGCACGACCTGCACTTCCAGGCCGTGCAGCGGTCCGTGCTGGCGGGCGGCTGGCTAGCGGGGCTCCAACGCGCCTATGAGTATTTGCGGGCGCTGCGATTCGAAGTCAAGGCGTTGGCGAGGTTCGACGCCGTTCAGGTGTGCAGCCACGAGCAGCGCGTCGTCCTGCGGGCGCTGCTCGGCGAGAGCCCGCCGTTACTGGACAACCTGAGGACCGCGATCGATGTTGACAGCTATCCGTTTCGCAGCTCGGACCGCGAGCCGGACACGATTCTGTTCGTCGGCAACTTCCGCCACACGCCCAACCTGGAGGGCCTCGATTTCTTCTTGGAGCAAGTCCTGCCCTTAGTGCGCAAGCGGAGAGAGAAAGCGCAGCTAGTGGTGGCTGGGGCCGAGGCGCCAGCCAGTCTCCGGGCAAGTCTGGAGCGAAGCGGCGCGGAGTATCTCGGCCCAGTCGATGAAATCCGGGACGTCCTGGGACGCTACGCCGTGCTCGCGGCACCGATCCTCACGGGATCCGGAGTGCGCGTCAAGCTCCTTGAGGCATTCGCTTGCGGAATCCCGGTGGTTTCTACCTCGCGCGGCGCGGAGGGACTCTGCCACAAGGATACGGGCATTGCCGAGATCGAGGACCACCCGGCGAAGTTCGCCGCTGCCATCGTGCGGCTGCTGGAGGCGCCCTCGCGGGCGAGGGCGCAGGCCCGCGACGCACGGCGAGCGGTCGAGCGGAACTGGAACGGCAAGACGAAGGGGCCGTTGCTGCTGGAGCACTACAGCGCGGCGCTGGAAACCAAGCAGCTCTCCCGCGCGCCGTATCCCCTGCCGATGCGGTTGGTCGGTTGAGTGCTTGCGACCAGATTGCCACCATCAGTGCGCCAACGATCTCTAGGAGAGTTCCTGTGACGGAGAACCACGACCGCGAATACCTTGTCGCCTATTGCACCTGTCCCCCGGAGAAGGCCGCTTGGATTGCCGGCGAACTCGTCAAGCGGAAGGTGTGCGCGTGCGTTAGTGTCGTGCCCGGCGTTCGCTCGGTCTACGCATGGAAGGGTGAAATCGAGGAGGATGCGGAGTCCCTGCTGGTGATCAAGACTCGCGGGGATCTCTTCCCGCAACTGGAGCAGGCCGTCCGCGACATCCATCCGTACGAGGTGTTCGAGCTAGTTGCTTGTCGCGTCGAACACGGGAATGCAGCCTATTTGCGCTGGATCGATGAGTCCGTTTAAGAGGGATCGGGTCGAGGGGCGCCGGCGCACCACTGCCGCTGGGAACGACCCTCCGTTTGATAGAATACGGGCGAACGGCCCATGAGTGACATGAGTTCCGCCGCTTCCGCGGCAACCGAAGCCCCCGCACCGGATCCCAAGAACTTGGTGATGAAACTGTCGGACGGCACCTTCGTGAAACGCCGGATCATGCGGCAGCGCGCCTGCGACGAGCCCAAGGGCAAGAAAATCTGTGCCGGACACCTCAAGCGGTGGTACGGATTCGGTGACGAACTCGTCAACGAGTTCGGGAAGAACCCCGAGATCTACCGGTGCGAGCGTTGCCAGGTCCTGTACTTGCCCAACGAAGGCGAAGTCGCGCGCACGGGCACGCTCGCTTTCTAGGCGTGGAGCAGCGGCGCAGCGTTTCGAACCTGCTAGTGGAGAGGCTGTACTCAGCCTCGGATGGAAGCGCTGGGGAGATTGGCCGGCCCGGAGAGCCCCCCTACACTCGCGGCATCCACCCTCGCATGTACCTCGAGCGGACCTGGACTATGCGCCAGTTCGCTGGTTTTGGCACACCCGAGGAAACCAATCGCCGGTTCCGGTTCCTGCTTGAACAGGGCCAGACCGGTCTTTCGATCGCGTTTGACCTGCCCACGCTGATGGGCTATGACAGCGATCACCCGATGTCCGAGGGTGAGGTCGGCAAGTGCGGGGTGGCCGTATCCTCCTTGGCCGACATGGAGGCATTGTTCGATGGAATCCCCCTAGGGGATGTCACTACGTCGATGACTATCACCTCCTCGGCCGCAATTCTCTGGGCGATGTACCTTGTGGTCGCCGAAAAGCAGGGCACGCTCTGGGGCGATCTTTCGGGAACCGTCCAAAACGACATCCTCAAGGAGTTCATGGCCCAGAAGGAGTACATCTATCCGCCGCGCGAATCGATGCGGCTGGTCGCTGACTCGATCGAATTCGCTGCGCAGCGGACGCCGCGCTTCAATCCGATATCGATTAGCGGGTATCACATTCGGGAGGCTGGCGCGACTGCGGCCCAAGAGCTCGCGTACACTCTCGGAGCCGCGATTGCCTATGTGGAATGCACTCTGAGGCGCGGCCTGGCGGTCGATGACTTCGCGCCGCGGCTCAGCTTCTTCTTCGATGCGCACAGCGACTTCTTCGAGGAGATCGCGAAATTCCGGGCGGCGCGCAGAATCTGGTGCAAGATCATGCAGGAACGCTTTGGCACCGAGAACCCGCGTTCCTGCAAGCTGCGTTTTCACACGCAAACGGCTGGCGTGACGCTCACGGCGCAGCAGCCTCAGGTCAACCTCGTGCGCACTGCCCTCCAGGCGATGGCCGCTGTCATCGGTGGCACGCAGTCACTGCACACCAACGCGCTCGATGAGGCGTACGCTCTGCCGACTGCGGACGCTGCCTTGCTAGCCCTGCGCACGCAGCAGGTCATTGCGAGCGAGACCGGCGTGACCCACGCTGTCGATCCCTTTGGTGGCAGCTACTACGTCGAGAGCCTGACGGACAAGCTGGAGTCTCTCTGCTGGGAGGAGATTGGGAAGATCGACGCGATGGGGGGTATGGTGGCCGCGGTGGAGCGCGGTTATCCGCAAGCGCAGATAGCCAAGTCCAGTTACGAGTACCAGCGCCGGGTTGAGAGCGGCGACTTGCGCATAGTCGGGGTCAACGCCCATGTGGACGAGCGATCCGATCCGATCGAGACGCTGGCCATCGACGAGGACGTCAGCCGGCGCCAGCAGGCCAGGCTCCGTGAACTCCGTGCGAGCCGGAACGAAGCGGCAGTCGCGGCAGCGCTTGCGGCCGTGCGCCGCACGGCCGCTGGGCCGGAGAACCTCATGCTGCCCATTCTGGAGGCTGTTCGCGCCTATGCAACGCTCGGGGAGATTTGCGACGCGTTGCGAGCCGAACTCGGCGTTTATTCCGAAGAAGCCGCTTAACTAGGCCTCGACGCGCTGCAGGCGCCCGTCGCGGGTCAATTCGTAGGTCCTGTCTCGCCAGACCACGCGCTTCCCGAACAGGCCTGCGGCCCACAACAGCAGGCTGAGCACATCTTGAATCGGCACGAGCCAGCAGCGCTTCAGGAAACGGCCGTCTTGCAGCACCAGCCGGCCGACCGTGACCGCCGCAAGCACCCGGAGGGCCGTACAAGCCCCGAGCAGCCACCACGACCATTCCGCGCCGCCGGCCGCAATCGGGAGGGCCAAGGCCCAGGGAAGCGGGTTGGCGAAAAGCTCTCCCCAGTAGCCGACGGGCCGGGACCGCCGCGTCGACCGCCTCCAGCGCAGTCGGTGCCCGAGATTTCGCGCCAAGGTCTGGCTGCCGATTCGGTGCTCGACGACATGTGTGCCCAGCCGCACCCCATAGCCCGCCCGGCGGGCCCGGCGGCCCAGCTGGAAGTCCTCGGCTAGGTAGTCCTCGAAGGCGGCCCAGCCCCCGAGGGCTTCCAGGCACGACCGGCGAATCGCCATCGTGGGTCCGACGGCGAAGTCCATGGGCGCGAGCAACTGCGCGGCGAGGACCCCGCCCCAGAACTCGGTATTCATTCCCAACGCCTCCAGACGAGACCAAGGGCTCGCGCCAGGCACGGCTCGGTACGGACAGGTCACCACTCCCACCTGCGGGTCTTGGAACTCCGTCGCCAGATCCGCAAGCAAGGATGGATCCGTCCGGACGTCGCTGTCGCTAATCACGAGGACGTCGGCGGACGAGGAGCGGGTCATCGTCGCGAGCGAATGCACCTTGAGATTCGGGCAGGGCGCCTCGCCGGCGGCAAAGGCCTTCGAAGGCGGGATCGGATGGCGCAGGCCAAGGGCTCGAGCCGAGACCAGCGCGCGGTCATCTCCTTTGCGCGCCGCAAACCGGATCTCGTAGTCGGCGTAGTCGAGAGCGAAGAAACTCTCGAGGTTCTCCGCAAGGCCCGGCTCGTCTCCCGCCAAAGGCTTGAGCACGCTGAACGAAACCTGAGTGGAATTCGGAGGCCGTCGCCTAGCGCGTCGCGCCAGAAAGCTCTGCGCGGCCACCAGGACCACAGCGTAGAAGGCGCACCCACCCACAACGACGATAGCGACGAGAATCTCGAACGCTGATTGCGGGAAGTTGCCAGTCAGGCCTGCATATCCTCGTTGCTTTTGGATTCATCCGTTGAGCCGAACACCGCCGCCATCTTCCATCTGGTTTCCTCGTCCTTTGCGACCTTGCCGTCGCGCAATTGGACGATGCGATGTGCATACATCGCAATATCCGGCTCGTGAGTGACGAGGATGATCGTGTTCCCTTGCTTGTGGAGAACGTCGAACACTCCCATGATCTCGGTTGACGTGGCCGTGTCCAAGTTGCCGGTAGGCTCGTCGGCAAGGATGATCGAGGGGGAGCCCACCAGCGCTCGAGCGATGGCGACCCGTTGCCGCTGGCCGCCCGAGAGCTCGTTTGGCGTGTGGTAACTCCTGTCTGTCAAGTCGACCTGCTGGAGCGCCCGCTGCGCCCGTTCCGTGCGCTGGGCGGGCGTAACGCCTGCATAGATCAGCGGCAGTTCCACATTCTGGAGCGCTGTGAGTCGGGGCAGCAGGTTGAATGTCTGGAAGACGAAGCCGATTTCCCGGTTGCGAATGTACGCCAGCTCGTCGTCGGACATCGTGCTGATGAGCTGGCCTGCGATGTAATAGTCACCGGCCGTGGGTGTGTCCAGAGCGCCGATCAGGTTCATGAATGTCGATTTTCCTGAACCGGATGGTCCCATCAGGGCGACATACTCGCCGTAGCGGATCTCGATATCCACGCCGTCGACAGCATGGATCTCCTGATCGCCCATCACGTAGGTCTTGCGAATACCGAATGTGCGGATGACAATGTTGTCTTCCAACAATTGCTTGCCGATAGCAGCCGATTCTCGTGCTTCCGTAGATGTTGCCCTAGACATATATTCCTGTACCTTGTGTAGGCGCACTGGCTCGGAGTCTAGTTACTTTCGAACGGCTGCGACTACCGTGCAAGCGTCGCCCGGCCGGAGCCGGGGAGATGGAGCAAGCGTCTCCAGGACTCCATCCCGGAGCGTGAAGCCGAAGGGCCCCGGAACGCCGCAGACTGACTGTAGCGCCACGATTCCGGAAGCGTTCCCGATGTCCGTCCGAACCTTTGGCAGCGCGAAGCGGTCGAGCGTGGCTAGCGCTTCCCCCCTGCGGGGCATTTGCCCCGCTCCGAAATTGATTGCCGTCACCGTGCCGTCCCAAGGGCTGTTGACGAGGAATGTGTCGGGAAGTTTCGACAAGCGGGCGAGCAGTCGCTCGGAGCGTTGGAGTTCGGGAGGAACGCGCGCCTTTGCTGGAGTGACGGGTTGCTCTGGTTCCTGACGGGCAGCATCCCGGGCTTCGTCGATGCGCTCTTTCAACACGCTGAGTTCGCGTGCCTTCCGCTCGTACTCGAGCCGAGCCACCAAGCCTTGGTCATACATGCTCTGCCACCGGCCGAAGTCCTCCCGAGCCAATCGATAGGTTTCTTCCAAATGCAGCAAGGCTGCCCGTCGGACCGCTTGCCCTCCCCCGCGGGCGTTGGCCAGTCCTGCCTCGGGCTCCTCGACGACCTGTTCGCGCAGCGCGGCGATCTCCCTCTCGAGATTGGCGCGGGAGTCGATTATCGCGAGGTCTTCGAACTCGAACACAGGGTTCCCCGCTCGGACCCGCTGGCCAGGTTCGGCAAGCGCTGCGACTACCCGCCCGCGTCGCGTCGTGCGAACCTCGCCGGTCAGTGTTGCGACGACTTCGGCCGTTAGTTCCAGCGCCCGCGTCGATGGCGGATCCGGAACGCGCGGAGGACTCAAGGCCGCGCCTGTCCAAGCAAGCCCGACTGCCAGTCCGACAGCCACAGCTGCGATTGCTCCGGCTGTTGTGCGTGTCTTGATCCCCGGCATCGAATCAGGGGTTTGTTGGAGGACAGCCTAGTCGATTTCCAAGCTGTCCCAGATCGGATCGACGCGTCGCTTGACGCTCTCGTCCATCACGAGAACTTCGGGCCAGGGCCGCGTGAATCCTTCGCTCGGCCACTTGCGGGTTGCATCGATCCCCATCTTCGAGCCGAAGTCCGGCAACCGGCTGGCATGGTCGAGCGAGTCGACGGGTCCCAGCGTGAACTGGATGTCGCGCTCCGGGTCGATGTTGTTCAAGGCGCGCCAAGCGGTCGCCGAGTAATTCTGGACATCGACATCGTGGTCCACCACGACAATGCACTTCGTGGCCGACGCCTGCCCGAGGCCCCAAATGGCGTTCATCACCTTGCGCGCCTGGCCTGGGTAAGACTTCCGAATCGACACGAGCATCAAGTTGTGAAAGATGCCTTCCGGCGGCATTGCCATGTCGACGATCTCGGGTGCCTGCAATCGCACCAGCGGCAGGAACATGCGTTCGATCGCCTTACCCATGAAGTAGTCTTCCATCGGCGGCGGGCCGACGATGGTGGTCGCGTAAATCGGATCCTCGCGCTGGGTAATGCAATCCACGTGGAAGACAGGGTAGTCATCTTCCAACGAGTAGTAGCCCGTGTGATCCCCGAACGGACCCTCCGTGCGCAGTTCGCCGAGATCAACGTGGCCTTCGAGGACGATCTCGGCGTTAGCCGGCACCTCGAGGTCGATTGTCTTGCAGGGGACCATCTCGACGGGCTTCCTGCGGATGAAGCCGGCGAAGAGCATTTCATCCATGTCGGGCGGCATCGGCAGGATGCCGGAGTACATCGTGGCCGGGTCTGCGCCGATCGCAACGGCCACGTCCATGCGTGTCTGCTGCCCCTCCTGTTGCAGGCGGCGGTAGTGCTCCGCCCCCTGCTTGTGGGTCTGCCAGTGCATTCCGGTAGTGCGCTCGTCATAGACATGCAGCCGGTAGGTGCCGCAATTCCGCTTACCGGTGATGGGATTCTTCGAGAACACCATCGGCAGCGTGATGAATGGCCCGCCGTCGCCCGGCCAGCACGTCAGGATCGGATAGTCGAACAGCGAGAACCCCTCGTGCTTGACGACTTGTTGGCATTTCCCGGAGCGAACCGAGCGCGGCAGGAATTTGCGCACCTCCGCAAGCTTGGCGAGGCCCTTGAGCTTGTTTCCGACTCCCTTGGGCACGCTGAAGTCCAGATACTCCGATATGCGCCCCGCGATATCGTCGAGGTTTTCGACTTCCAGCGCGATCTGCATCTTGGCTATCGACGCGTACGAATTGATGAGAACGGGTATATCCGAGCCCCGCGGGTTCTCGAACAGCAGTGCCGGGCCGCCGCGCTTGACGGCCCGGTCGGCTAGTTCCGTGATTTCCAACCGCGGATCGACTTCGGCAGACACGCGCCTGAGCTCCCCCTGCCGCTCGAGAGCGGCGACGAACTCCCGGAGGTCTCGATACGCCATGGTGCGGCAGGGTTCCGCCAGACACGGTCAACCCTGCAAGAAGCTATCTTACCCGCCGTGGCCGCAAGCCGCTGTCAGAACGATTTCAAGGGCCGATTGAGAAAGGCAAGGAACGGGGCTATCGTGCGGAAATGGCGGTCCAAGAGTCCGGCGAGGGAGGGTTGCTCGATCTCCGCCCCCGGAAGTGTCGCGCCTGCCAAGAACTGCTTGTAGACAAGCAGGTTGGCAGCCGGATGATCCCGCGGAAAGCCTTGCGGGATACGCTTGAGCGTCGCGCCCTCGATGCCGCCGAACGCCTGCTTGAACTCGGGTGCCGCCACAATCGAGCGCAGCTCTTCGGGATCCCTGGCGATTTGCTCGCGGATCAGCCGCAATTCGGTTGAACCGGGGGCGTACACGCCTCCCCCGACCAGCACCTCGTCGGCTGAGAAATGAAAGTAGAATCCCGCTCCGGCGTGTCTGTCGAGCCCGATGGGCGGGAAGACCGCCGCGGCGTGCGTCTTGTATGGATCCTTGTTCTTCGAGAATCGGACGTCGCGGTAGATTCGGTACACGGCTTTGCGCGGGTCGGTGCGATACCCTTCCGCGTAGTCCGACAAGGCCTCGCCCAGCTCCCATGCGAGTTCGATCAGCGGGTTGCGGACGTACTTCTCGAAGTCGGACTTGCGAGGCTTGAACCACGCGCGGCTATTGTTCGCGGCCAATTCACGCAGGAACTGTCGCGCTTCGGGCGCGAAGCCGGGAAACTGGAATTCCATGACTCCATGATCTCGAATGCAGCCGAGGTAGGTCCAGGTATTGGAATGCGATACCTCTCCTGCCAATGCCTCCGTAGGCTGACCCGAAACACATCCGGCGTTTCTGAGGACGTTCGGACACAATCGCCCCTATCCGACGGGCCGGGGGCGCCGCTGGCCTGTAAGATTAAGGACGGCGACGGAGACCTGATTCATGACCCTGACATTCCCCCCAGCCCGGTTGGTTCTAGCCTGCCGGCGAGTTCTGTTGGCTCTGTTGTGCGCTGGCGTGGCGGTGTGCGGTCAACCTGGAGAGGACGGGGCTGTCCGTTCCGGCCCTGAGTTGCAGGCAGGGGTTGACGGCCGGTCCCCGCTGCAGGCAACGTACCCAGATCAGAGGGGCCCGGTCAATCAGTCGCCCGGGGAGTTGCCTGCTGAAATCCTCCTGACGTCGAACGACACATACCTTTCGTTCGGCCCGCTGAAGGTCCGGTTCTCCACCTTGCTTGGTCAACTTGATTTCTCGATATTCCTGGTCGGCACAATCTCCGGGGACCCGGGGGCATTGCCGTTGATTGCTGATTCCACCGGCTTGTTCTTGGCCAGCAACCCAGCCGCCGGCGGAGCCAGTTGGACGGGCCAAGTCGCCGGAGTCGATTCCAGCGAGGGCGAGATGGCTGGGAACATGATTCTCGGCGATGCCGAGGTCGTCTTGACCGACTTTTCGGATCCGCGAGTGGACATTCTCTTTAGCGGTCTTCAAGATCTTGACACAGGATCTGCCCGGCAAGACATGAGTTGGCTCGGCTTGCAGGTGTCCGACGGTGCATTCTCTTCGCAGGCAGACAGCAGTACGATCAGCGGCCGCTTCTACGGACCGCAACAAGAGGAGGTCGGTGGCACGTTCGACAGGAACCAGGTTCTTGGCGCGTTCGGCGCGTCCCGCAGCGCCGGGACCGGCGGATGGGAACCTAGCAGCGATTTCGACGACCTGTCCGACCAGACCGATCTCGACGTGCCGTCGATCCTCGAAGAGATCACGGTACGACTCGAGTTGAACACGCTGCATTTGTCCGACGGGCAGGGTTACACACGAGTTAGCTTGAGTCATGAAGCCGACGAGAACGAGCATGGCTTCAGTGTGAGGATCGATCAGCTGGCAACTTGGCTTCCGGAGAGCATGTCGTATTTCGAGCAGACCAGCGTTGGCGGGCTCGACGTGCTCATCCTTACCGATTCCCTGAGTTGGACCGTCTTCTCTTCCACCGGACCGACAACCAGCACGAATCCGCAGGCCGGCAGCGCTCGCTGGCGCGGCACTTTCGCCGGTCTCGACAATGCCAGTCCCGATGCAAACTACCGCGGCGATGTGTTGCTGGTCATCCCTGACTTCGTCAACCCGGCCGTCGACGTTTGGTTCAGAAACACTGTTGACCTCAACTCGAGCACATCCCTCCCGGATGTGCTTTGGCTTGCCGTTCCGGTAACTCACGGATCGTTTCAGGCGCCAGGTGGCGACGGCTGGATTCAGGGCCGGTTCTACGGCACAAACCATGAGGAGGTTTCCGGGAGCGTCCGCCATGGCACCGTAGCGGGGGTGTTCAGTGCACAGCGCGAACTGGAGGGAAGCCAGCAAGCGGCGATGGCTTCGGGCGTGGCGGACGCTCTCCAGGTCATTGGCTACGCCGCAGCGCTGGAGGCGTTGCCGGAACTCCCCCGTTCCAGGTCCTCCTCCGCGGAAGGCTCCGGCGAGGATTCGCACCCGGCGTCCGACGAGACGCCCGGGCTGCTAGCGACGCTGTTCTCCGGTTACAGTGGCGAGGCCTTGAAGGCCTTCGATTCCGGGCTGGCAGAGCTGGAGGAAATCGCCGCCCACTCTCCGAGCATCGATCTCGAACTGGAAGGCGGCGACCTCCCCGGAGGCCGCTTCGGCGTGCTGCGATGGACCGTGTCCGGTCAGCATCACGGCGAGCTTCAGGAATCCATACTCGGCTTCGCGTACGGAACCGCGATGACCGTGAACCCGATCGGAGGTGGCGCTCGATGGAGCGGCGAAGTCTACGGTATTGACATCGCTCATGGCGAGACCGGCGGAAACATGGACCATGGCACCGGGGACATAGACCATGGCTTCGAGAACTTGGTCCAGGGCCTCGCTGACCTGGTGATCCGGGACTTCTCGGTGCCGGAGATCGATGTCGCCTTCACAGGCATTCACCGCGATCTGGACGACTCGCCGGTGGATGACATGACGTGGAACGCCATACCGCTGCGCCAAGGCGCGTTTCGATCCGCCCAACCGGGCAGCGTGATCGACGGCCAGATGTATGGAGCGGGCCACACCCATATCGGCGGAGTCTTCGAGCGCGACGGGTTCGTAGGGGCCTTCGGGGCGGAGCGGTTGCCTTAGCCGTAAGCCGATCGGCGGACAAACCGCAGCCACCGGGCTCGGGCCGCTGTTTACGAAATCCGCGGGCCATACAATTGGTTATTGGAGATCGCAATTCAGGAGGCCTCGCAGCTTGCGGCTCGGTTTCAGGCAATCGAGGGATTGCATGTCCAGGCCGCCGTGCCGCTGAAGGCCCACACTCGGTTCGATGTCGGCGGGCCAGCTGACTTGTTCGCTTGCGCTGCCACTCCCAAGGCGTTGAGCGAAGCGTTCGTCACTGCGCAGCGGGTAGGACTCCCGTTCTACCTTCTCGGCGATGGCAGCAATGTAGTCGCCTCCGACAAGGGGTTCCGCGGGTTGGTTGCGCGATACACTGCCAGCGGATTGGTCTACCGCGACGGCGCCATTGACGCCGACGCGGGCGGGAGCCTGCAAGCCTTGGTCGATCTGACTCTCGAGCACGGACTCGAAGGCTTGCACACGCTGACTCGCATTCCGGGATCCGTCGGGGGCGCCATTTATGGGAACGCGGGCGCTTACGGCAATCAAATCGACCAGTTCGTGCAGCGAGTGGACTTTCTGGACGGCACGCGAATGCGATCGTTCGGGCCGCGCGAGTGCGAATTCGAGTACCGCGAATCGATCTTCAAGCGGCGCAAGGACTGGCTGATCGTGGGTGTCCGGCTGGTCTTGCCGCGTGGCGACCCGGTCGCGCTGCAGGTTCGTGCCGCCGAGATCCGTGAGGTACGCGACGAGAAGTTCCCTCCGACCATGCGCTGCGCCGGCAGCATCTTCAAGAATCTCTACTTGGAATCGCTGCCTCCAGCGGTGGCAAGCGAGGTTCCGGCTCGCGCAGTGAGGTCCGGCAAGGTGGCTTCCGCGTTCTTCCTCGAACAGGTCGGTGCCAAGGGCATGCGCAACGGCGGCATAGAAATCGCTTCGTACCACGCCAACCTGCTCTACAATCGCGGTGGCGGCACGGCCGCCGAGATCCACGAACTCGCTTCAGAGCTGAAGCGCCGCGTTCGCGAGCGCTTCGGCTTCGAAATCGAGGAAGAGGTGCAGTACGCCGGCTGACGGCAGGAGACGGAACGTGATGAAGACAATCCTGTTGGTCGTGACGCTTGCTACGCTCGCACATCCAGCGCTTGCCGCCGATTGGCAGGATCTTCTGCGGAACGGGCTTGAGGACTGGACGGTCGTCGGTGACGGCCACTGGCAGTTGCGTTCCGACGGAGTCGTCACGGCGTCGTTCGGACACGACCGGCAGCAGGAACTGCAAGGACCGGGGGATATCGGTCGGGAACGATTCACTTGGTGGAGCACAAGGCAGTCCTGGCTCTATACATCTGAGGGCTTCGGGGAGTACGACTTGCACTTGGAGTACTGGGTGAACAACCCCGGCAATAGCGGCATCTCGATCCGAGACCCATCGCAAGCCCGGTGCGGCGTCGCCGAGCGCCCCGATTTCTCGTGCACCCCGTCCAAGCTCGGATACGAGATCCAGATCAACAGCGAGTATTCCGACCGGTGGTCCACCGGTTCGATTTACGGCCTCGCGATGGCCAAGCAAGGTCTGGGGATCCCCGGCGAGTGGAATCGAATCAATATCGAGTCGCGCGCCGATGCGATCCGGGTGTTCGTGAACGGCGAGCTCGCGGCCGAGCACCCCGGCGATCCGGAACGCCCGAAGAACGGCCCGATCGGCCTTCAGCTCCATGACCTGCACAGCTTCGTGATGTTCCGGAACATCTGGATTCTCGAGTATTGAACCGCGGTTCACAGGGCCTTGGCGAGTTCATCTACGAATCGCACGCCCCGGCCTCGTCGAATCAGGGAATGCTTGCGGTATTCCGGCCGCGGCTCGGGGTGGTCGGAGCGGTAGTGTCCGCCCCGGCTCTCGTTCCGCGCCAGCGCGCAGCGCGCCACGAGCCGGATCACTTGGTACATGTTGTCGGTTTCGAACCCGTGGCGGCTGTTGCGGGCCAAGCCTTTCTCGAAGAGCGTCGAAACCAGGTCGAGCTGCTCCAACCCAGAGCGCAGACCCTCGCCGGAACGCGTGATGCCCGCGTGCCGCCATGCCAGATGCCGCAGGTTGGCGATGGCGTTGCCCGGGAGCGCGCTGGCGGTTGGGCGCTGCCTCAGGGACGGCTCGCGCAGCGGTATGCTCGCATCGCGACGCATGGTCTCCCCGGCGCGCGAACCGAAAACCAAACCCTCCAAGAGCGAATTGCTCGCCAACCGGTTGGCGCCGTGGACGCCGTTGCAGGCGACCTCTCCTGCTGCATACAGCCGCGGCAGGGTTGTCGCTCCGTCATACCCGGTCAGCACGCCGCCCATCGCGTAGTGCGCCGCGGGATGGACTGGCACGGGCTGCAATTCGAGATCCACGCCGTACAGCTGGCATGTTCGATAGATCCGCGGGAATCGCTTGCGGGCGAATCCTGGCGCCAAGTGCGTGAGATCGAGGTAGACCGGGCCTTTTCGCAGTCGCGCCAGTTCGCTCACAATGGCACGCGAGACGACATCCCGTGGCGCTAGATCCTGGTTCTGGTGGTAACGCGACATGAAACGCTGCATGTCGGCGTTTCGCAGGACCGCGCCCTCCCCGCGTAGCGCCTCCGATAGCAGGAACCGCGGCACTCCTTCCAAGAAGAGCGCTGTGGGGTGGAACTGCACCATTTCCATGTTGGCGACCGTTGCTCCGGCACGGTACGCCATTGCGACGCCGTCACCCGTTGCCACGTCCGGATTGGTCGTTTCCCGGTATACCCGGCCGATGCCCCCCGTGGCGAGCAGCACGGCGCGGGCATAGACGGGGACCAGCGACCGGTCCTTTTCGTTCCAGGCGACCGCCCCGCAGACCTCGCCGTCCTCCATAAGCAAGTCGACGACAGCGGAAAAGCTGCGGAATGAAATGGATTCGATCGCCTGGGCCTTTTGGAAGAGGGTGCGCGCGATTTCCCTTCCCGTGGAATCACCGTCTGCGTGCAGCACGCGGTTCACGCTGTGCGCGCCTTCGATAGCAAAGGTCAGTTTGCCGCCGTCCGTATCGAATTCGGCGCCCCACTCGATCAGGTCTTGGATCCGCTGCGGGCCGGCTTCGGCAAGTGCCCGCACGGCTTCGGGGTCGCAAAGTCCCGCCCCGGCCTGGAGAGTGTCCTGCTCGTGGAGGCGGACCTCGTCCTCGTCGCTGAGCGCGACCGCGATCCCGCCTTGCGAGTATTCTGTTGCCGACTCGGTGAGCCGGTCCTTCGTCAGCACGAGGACCCGGCCGGCGGTAGATGCCTCTATCGCCGCACTGAGTCCAGCGACACCGGCACCGATCACGAGGAAGTCAGTCTTCATGCGCGTGCCGGGATCTGGCATTCCCGGGTCTTCAAGGCTCATGGTACAAAGGGGCATGACGCTTGTGCGCGTCGAGACAAGCGCCGGGGCCTATGATGTCCGCGTTGAAGCCGGCGCGCTGAAGCGGGCCGGCCACTTCATCCGCGCGGCTCTGGGGGAACGCAAGATCTTCGTCGTCGCTGACGAGGCCGTGTGGTCCTGCCAGGGCGAGCGACTTGCCGGGGGCTTGGCCGGTGCCGATTGGACCGTGCTCGCAATTCCCCTGGGAGAGACCCGGAAGCGCTTGGCAACGGTCGAGGAGCTTTGCCAGGCAATGCACCGTAACGGTGCCGATCGCCGTAGCGTGGTCGTGGCTTTCGGCGGGGGCGTCGCCGGTGATGTAGGCGGCTTCGTTGCTGCCTCTTACATGCGCGGGGTGGATGTCGTGCAGGTTCCGACCACCCTGCTAGCCCAAGTCGACGCGGCGGTTGGCGGCAAGACCGGCGTGAACCTGGCTAGCGGCAAGAACCTTGTCGGGGCGTTTCACCAGCCCCGGCTTGTGCTGATCGATCCGCAGACACTTGAGTCGCTGCCGGAGAGGGAGTATCGCGCTGGGCTGCAAGAGGTCATCAAGCACGGCGTGATCCGCAGCGCCGAGCTGTTCGACTACATGGAACGGAATCGCGACGCTGTGCTGGGCCGGAGGCCGGAGGCGATCGAGTACATGATCTCGGCTTCCGTAAGGATCAAGGCGGAAGTGGTACGAGAGGACGAGTGCGAGGGCGGCTTGCGGCGGATCCTTAACTTCGGACACACGCTTGCCCACGCTCTCGAGGCGGAGACGGGGTATAGCCGGCTGCTTCATGGAGAAGCGGTTGGCTTCGGCTTGGTCGCTGTGGCCAGGCTTTCCGAACTGCGGGGCCGCTTGGCAGTGCCGGACCGCGAGCGCATCGAGTCAACGGTCCTGGCGTATGCCTCGGACCTCGATCTGGAGGGCCTCGACCCGCGCAAGATTGTGGCTCGGGTCGCCGGGGACAAGAAGTCTGTCGGTGGAAGGGCGCGGTTCGTGCTGGCAGAGGCGATCGGCAGCGTAAGCGAGGAACTCGATCCGCCGTCGGCGGACGTGATCGAAGCGACAGCGTACGCGCTGAAAACCTGGCCTGTCCGCGAGACCCTGGCGGTGTAGCGCGTGCGCGTCGACCAGACGGCACGTGGCGCTGCCCCTGCCGGAGTTGAGCCCGGAAACGAAGCGGAAGCGGCACGGATCGTCCGCGAGATGTTCGGGCGAGTGGCGCCACGCTACGATCTGCTCAACCATCTGCTCTCTGGTCACCTTGACCGGTACTGGCGGCGACGGCTCGTCCGGGCTGTGCAGCCTTGTCTTTCCCGCGCAGACGCACGCCTTGCCGATTTTTGCTGCGGCACAGGCGATTTGGCGCTAGCCCTGTCGCGGGAACGGAGGCGGTTGGGCCGGGCTGGCACACCGGCTTGCCTCGCGAGCGACTTTTCGCGGCCCATGCTCCAGCGAGCGGCCGCCAAGATGCGCAAGGCACGAATGCAGTGTCGGCTCGTCGAGGCTGATGCCACACAAATGCCGCTACCAGACGGATGCCTGGATCTGATCGCAATCGCATACGGCTTCCGTAACCTGGCAAACTACCGTGACGGGGCCGAGGAGTTCGCGCGGCTGCTAGCTCCGGGCGGCTGCCTTGCGATCCTGGAGTTTTCGCAGCCGACCTCGCGGCTCTGGGGCGCGGTCTTCAACGTCTACTTCAAGCACGCACTGCCGCACTTGGGCAATGCCATTTCGCGCAGCGGCGGCGCGTACTCCTACTTGCAGCGGTCGGTGGCTCACTTTCCGGAACCTGCGGAGATCCGCCGCCTGCTTGCCAGCGCTGGCTTCGGACGCGTCGAATCGCATTCGCTGACGGGCGGGGTCAGCGTGCTGTATCTTGCGTACAGGTAGGCTTGCCAGCTTGCGAGGCTACTCCTGGCGACGCGGTCGCGGACTTGACCAATAATGCGATGGATAGACACGGATTCCGGGTGGTTCTACGGGCTTCGGCTCAGCATTCGCGTCGGGCTTGTGTTCAGTCTGTTGTACGCGGGGTATCACTTCTACGAACGCAATCGGCTCGCATCGATGCCGACTCGGCCTGAGCCCGAGACGATCGAACTCCCCGACGACGTCTACGTCTTCGTGCCGAAATCGTATGTCACCGACCTAGTGCGTGCCCGGCGCAAGCTCGTAGGAGTGCCGCTCTGGGTGAAGGAGGGCTACCGCTGGAGCTACGATCCCGGAGACCGCCTGTTCGAACCGCTAGAGCGGATCGTGCCCAAGTCAGTGACGGTCAGTGGCGACGAAGTTCGGCTTGTTTTCGACAAGGACGGAAGCGAGGCTTCGTTCGTGATCGGCTCCCCGGCTCGCGTATTCGTTGACGACATCTTCTTTGTCAAGGATCCGCGCGAGATCTACGATCACTGGACCGATGAAATGTGGCTCAAGGCGGCGAGCGGAGAAGTGGAGGTCGGCATGAGCGAGATCCAGGTCGGCTTCGCACTCGGTGTCGGCGAAGTCGTGCGCCAGTCGCCGGGCACCGCGACGCGTATCTTGGACTTCAAGCAATGCGCCGAGGCGGGTTGCGATCCGGTTCGAGTGACCTTCAGCCGCCACGTTGTGAAGAGCATCGAAGCCCTCGATCCGTGATGCACCTGGTGCCAGCGCGCGATCGGCTTAGCTTCCGCAACGGGCACCGGACGCCTTGGAGCCTTCCCCGACTCCCACGCGCCCGGGCTTCGCGGCACGGGCATCGACTCCGTCCACGAGTGGAGGACAAAGTGGAGAGCACCGTGGCTTGCCGGCCGATGGCCTGCTTTGCTTGTTCTGCCCGGGCCGGCTGGCTACTCCCTGGCCCACGGGAAGGATAGGTCCGGTCGTTCGGCATACCTCTTCATCAGCAGCGTGAGACGCTGCCCTGCCCCGGGAGCCAGTCTCACCGAGATCACTCCCGAGTCGATCGCGCGCTTGCCGTCGGAGTCCTCCAATCCTGTGAACCGGTGTTCTGCGTAGCCTCCCGCCTGAACCAAGACTTCGCGGGGTTCGGATTGGTTCACGTTCACAAGCGAGACGCTCACCGATCCGTCGGTCAGTTCGTGAACCAGGGCGGCCACGTCTTCCGGCAGGCCGGCTCGGTTTTTTGCCGGATCGAAGTAGCGCAGCCGGCTGTGAAGCACCCAGATCCGGCCACCCGCGAAGTAGCCGCCTGTCGTCAGCTGGGTCAGCGTGTCGGTGGTCGCGGGCATGATTCCCAGAAGATAGTCGGCCAGGCGTGTATCGGGGGTTGTCTCGTCGTTTCTCATCACTTCCAGACGACCGCGGATGTGCTCGAAGTCGGCACGCATCGCGCGTTCCGGAAACGCCGGATCTTCCCCTTGCAGGAATGCGATCCAGGGTTCCCGCTCCTTGGGGACTCTCTCCAGGTCCCTGTCTTGCATCGACCAGAGATAGATCTCGGCAAGGCGGTCCGAGTAGGTGACTGGCTGGAAGCGGTAGAACTCTGGTTCTCCATTGAAGGCGTATCCGCGCGGATCGCCGTACATTGTCGGCAACAGCGTCTGGCTGTTCTCGACCTTGGCGGCCTCCAGCACGAGATCCATTTGATTCCGCAGGACATCGACATACGCCTGGTCTCCAGTCAGCAGGAGACCGTTGGCAAAGCCCTGAAAGCTCGCCGCCGTGAAGTAGTTGCGGTGGGCGATATCGCGGAGTTCCCCGTCGAATATCGAGAAGTTCCAGCCATAGGTGCCTTTCCACCACTGGCCGCCATGCGCGCCGCCGAGGGTCCCGTCCAGCCCGATGTTGGACGGAATCATGCCGCCCGTCGCAGCGGAGCGCTCTTTCCAGGCGTCAAGGTATTCCAGAGTCCAGTCGCGGTACTTCTCCTTGCCCGTCAAAGCATAGGCGTTGGTGCCTAGCAGCGTGGCCGCGAGGTTGAGGAACGTGTCTCCGACCGAATCGAGGTATTCGTCGCAATGCGCGAGCATGCGCGGATACCACTCTTCCAGGTCCAGCAGCTTGGTTGTCCGGGCTGGGTTGTGGAGCAAGTGGAACTTGCCGGGCACCGGGTCGCCTACCCAGTCGTACACGGTTGCCTTGCGCAACATCGGCCCGAGGCTGCCATTCCAGAGGCTGCGTATGATCTTGTGCCGGGGATCGTAGTTACCGAACTCTGGATCCTCGCCTGTGTACATTCGGGCGAACCGCTCCATGCGTTCGACGAACAGTGCGTCATCCGGCGCGGAGTGGCCCATCAGCAGGAACGCCCGCATGCCCTCGCCGGTATGAAACCAGTCCGACTGGGTAATGAACTCCTTGTGGTAAGCACCCTTGCTAGCCAGCGTCGTCAACTGTGTCCGGATTTCTCCGTACTGCTTCAGGTGCCCCTCAAGCCCTTTCTTGTAGAGATCCAGAACAGTGTCGGATCCTCCCAAGGCATGCAGCAGGGTCCAGTTGTAGAACGTCTCGATCGCGTCGTCGGGACCGTCGAGCGTGCCCCAGCGAGGCGTGTGCAAGAGGTAGCCGCGGTCGTCGACGTACCTGTCCGCGAAAGCCTCGACGGCCCTCGAGTTTTCCTCGAGGAGGGCTCGCTCCATGAGTGCCCACCCGGGTGGCGGCATCGGCGTATCGACATTGATGACCGGAAACTGACCCCGGGCGGACGGGAGCGCAAGCAGGGTCGCGAGGAGCAGCGCTCGGGAAGATAGCTTGTACATGCCATCCATCCTAGCCGCGATGACGGGTCGCGACGGAAATGGCTTCCCGACGACGATTGCGCCAAGGCTGACACGATTCGAGATGCAAGCTGCGTCGCCGATCTCGCTCCGGAAGCTGGTCCCACGCTGTTGTTGCAGGAACCCGCATCGGTCTGGCATGCTCGCCCCGTCCTGAGGGAATGCCGGCCTGACAGCCAGACGATTGGTCGGGCCGGAGCTCGGAGGTCGCTCTACGGCAACCTGCTCCCGGTGGAATCCATCGGATCGCGCGCGACACGGCTGCGTTCCGAACGCGGGAGATGCCCTCAGCCCGGTTCGCGCCAACCAGGCCTATGATGCGTTGTCGCAGCCCAGATGTTACGACCCTGCATGTCCAGAATCCCTCTACGAACCAAGTCCCGTAGCGTCATGGGGATCTTGCCGTCTTCGAAACGACCGTCGAACTCGATCGGGCCGACAAGGTGATCCCGGGGTGCGATGCGATAGATCGGAATCACTCTCCGGTGCCGATCGCCGGTGCCCTTGCCCGGCTGCATGCTGCCTGGCCGTTGCGTCAGGAAGCGGTTCCAAGACGCAGTGTGCCGGATATCCTCTTCGGTCGCCCGCTTAAGAACTTTTGAAAACGTGGACAGGGAGGCCTCGATCGGGCCGTAGCCTTCGTCTCCCCGCTGGTCATCTTCGAGTGGGCCGGTCTCTGAGAAAGGCAGGACTTCCAGGGAGATGACATGGGTCGCCCCGGCGTCGATCGCTATGTGGATCGGACTGCTATTCATCACGCCTCCGTCCACGAAATGGTGGTGGGCGGACCTGCGCGTGTCAGGGCCGTAGAGGCCAATCCGCTGGGTTGGAAAGGCGCCCGGGATTGCTGATGATGCAGCGAGCGCCTGCAACAGGTTCTGGGGCAGCGTGAACAGCGCGTTCTCATTGGAACGGTAGTCCCGAGCTTCGCCTGAATCCGAGTCGAACTGGACGGCCATCCACTCGCGCCGCAGCAGTCGGGCGTACGTTTCGGGGCGGACCAAGGTGAAGAGGCACCCGCGCCCGGACGTGATATCCGTCGAGGCGACGATGAACTCGGTTGCTTCGTCGCGTTGGTTGTACCACGCGGATACGAGATCGCGGCTGAGCACCCGGGCTCGGTCGATGGTCTGGCCCCGGGGAATCCGGGCAATCGCCCGCATGTCCCCGTTCGGACCGGTGTTTGCGAGCAGGTTCAGGAGTGGAAGATCTTGGAAGAGACCGGACCGAAACGCCCGCGCCACGAACCAGCCAACAGCAATGAGCATGAGTGTCCCGGCGAGCGCGAACGCAAAAACGTACGGCAAGGCCTCGGCGAGGCTGCCGGCATCGACCCAGGTCAACGGTCTGGCCGTGGCCAGGCCTAACGCCAAGAAGAGGTTGAGTTGCAGCACGGCGGCCAGGACGACCAGCACGAGGAAGATCCCTGCCTTTTGCCAGCGTGACCGCAAGCCCTGCGAGGCGAGCCGCACAATCCAGGAGCGCCGTCCGACCACCCATCGCGAAGCTCTGCTGTCCCGCGCCAGGAAAGACCAAACCGATGCGATGTAGCTCTCGTAGGGTTGCTTGATTGCGGAGTCCGAATCGAATTGGGGGTTGCCCATTCCGAGGGACTGCACGAAGACGCCGTATCCGTTCACGGCGCCCGAGGACGTTCCTACGAGAATGCCGACGTTGATGCCCCGTTTCCTCAGCCGGTCGTGCAAGACCTCAAGGAGGCCGGCGCTATACGCCCCTGCCGCTCCGCCCCCGCTGATCGCGATCGCAAGCTTGTGTTCTTCCGGGGCGCAGTGCCGCAACTCCAGAGTCGGCTTCCGGAACAGGTTCTCGGCGACCGCGACCTCCTTCTCGACCGCATCCAGCAGGCTGTCCAAGTCGAGATACCCTGGGTTCAAGAACCGCTCGATCTCGTCTCTCTGTGGCTGTTCTAAGCTCATGGGTCAGGATCGCTTGGCGAGGGTCTCAAGGTTAGTCCACGGCTTCTCGCAGTATAAGGAACTGGTTGTCACTCATCGGGCGGTCAGCGATGATACAATGCTCGACCTCCCGCCGAGTCAGCGCGGGAAAGAGCTTCAAGGAGACGATTCACCATGCAAAGCAAAGCATTGGCCGCGGAGTTCATTGGAACCTTCGCGCTGATCTTCATCGGTGCCGGCGCGGCGGCGGTCAGCGGCAATCTCGTGGCGGTTGCGCTGGCCCACGGCCTTGTCGTGATGGCGTTCGCATACGCGTATGGCAACATTTCGGGCACGCACATCAATCCGGCCGTCACGATCGGCTTGCTTGCAGGCGGCCAGATCAAGCTAGGAGAGGCCGTCGGCTACATTCTCGTGCAACTGGCTGGCGGCATTGCGGGCGCTTCGGCGCTGTCGTTCGTTCTTGGTTCCCAGAGCGGGTCCCTGGGCGCCACCGTGCCAGCCGAAGGTATTGGAACCGGGCAGGCGTTCGTGCTCGAGGTCTTTCTGACCTTCCTGCTGGTGAACTCGATCTACCACTGCGCGGTGAGCGGCAAGGCGGGCAATCTCGCTCCAGTTGCCATCGGGCTGACTCTCACGGCCTGCATCGCGATGGGCGGCCCGCTGACCGGAGCGTCCCTGAATCCGGCGCGTTCGCTTGGCCCGGCGCTGTTCAGCGACGCCCCCACCGCGATGTCGTCGCTTTGGATCTACTTCGTTGCGTGTCCCGTGGGCGGCGTATTGGCCGCGGCCGTGCACAAGTTCCTCACACTCGAGGACTGACGTCGCATTCCGTTCAGCTCGCATCCAGGCGAGCTTGCCGGTTGCTACGATGGCGGTAAGGGCGCGGCGCGCCTGCGGATGTGCCGGACTGGCGGCGTCTTGGATCCTTGATCGGGATGGTCTTGCGAGTCAACCGCATTGCGCTTCGCGGGGCTAGGGCATGAGTGGTTTCGTACCCATCGCCAACTTGCGGGCGAAGCCGATGGTGCCCGCGCATGCCAAACCGCCCGAGAATCCGGCCGGCCGTAGACCTCGCTGGCTGGTGGCACCCGCTGCGACCGGCGAGAACTATGAACGTCTGAGGCGCTTGACGCGCGAGTTGCGCCTCCACACTGTCTGCGAGAGCGCCGCCTGTCCGAATGTCGGGGACTGCTGGAACCGTCTTAGCGCGACGTTCATGATCCTGGGCAATGTTTGCACTCGGCGGTGCGGGTTCTGTGCCGTGCAGAAGGGTCCGCCGAGCACCGTTGACTACGACGAGCCCAGGCGCGTGGCCGATGCCGTTGCCCGCCTTGGGCTGCGTCATGCGGTGGTTACCAGCGTGAATCGCGACGACCGGGCGGATGGCGGTGCCGAGCTATTCGCGATGGTGATCCGGGCGATCCGGGAGCGGCTTCCGGATTGCAGCGTTGAGGTCCTGGTTCCCGACTTCCAAGGAGCCCGCTTCGCCATGGATATCGTGCTGGAAGCGCGTCCCGATATCCTGAACCACAATGTCGAGACCGTGTCCCGGCTATACCGCACAGTGCGAGCCGGATCGGACTACCGAAGGTCGCTCGAAATGCTTCGCCATGCAAGTTCGGCGGAACCGTCAATTCTGACCAAGTCAGGCATCATGGTCGGTTTGGGCGAGACCCGTGACGAAGTGCGCCAGACCCTGCGCGACCTGCGCGACCACGGCGTCGGGATCGTGACGATCGGGCAGTATCTGCGCCCTTCGCCCGACCATCTGGCAATCCAGGAGTACTACGCCCCGGAAGACTTCGAGGCGCTCCGCGAATATGGGCACGGGCTTGGATTCGGCCATGTCGAATCCGGCGCGCTGGTACGCAGTTCCTATCATGCGGACGAAGGACTTCAAGCCCTCGGCGCAAATCAAGTCAACAGTTCGCCATGAGGCTGCCGATCGCAACGCACTGATCTGCTAAAGGCATGGTGCCCGGAGTGGGACTCGAACCCACACGTCCTTGCGGACAACGGATTTTAAGTCCGTTGCGTCTGCCAATTTCGCCATCCGGGCACGCTGGCAACGCCTTCATTGTATGTTCGGGTTGATCGGTCCGCATCGATTCCCGTCCGTCCGCGCCAACGGCCTATGCTGCGGACACGCGCTTGCTTGCTGACGGATCGGCGATGGGTTCGCCTTCAGGTCCGCTCGATCGAGCCTTGCCGCCAGCTGGCCAGCAGTGGATCAGAAGAACGGCGTTTCCCCGGAGCGTTATGGGGCGACAAGGGCCTCCCGTCCAAACGTCTCGGTGGCTTCCAGAGTCTCTCACACGTCCTCCCACATCGTTGTGTGGTTCACGATGCAGAGCCTCAGCGAGAATACTGACCGAACCATTGTCGACGACATGAATGCACGGTCATCCCAAAAGATCCGGACCAACACCTTCTTGTTGATTTCGCCTAGCGAATTCTCGTCGAGGTCGCTGTTCGCGGGGTTGACTCGGAAGCACACCACTCCGAGCGACACGGGATGCAACAGCTCGAGAACCGAACTTCGCTGAACATACTCCCCCGCCCGGCCTGCCAACTCCATCCCGTTCGACACGGCCTTCCGGAAAGCCGCCATTCCGAAGGTCTGGACGGACATCCAGATCTTCAACGCTCGAGCCGAGCGGCTCAGCTGCAGCCCCCGATCAGCGAAATTCGGGTGGTTCGCCCCCCATACCGTGTCTTGGAGGATGTCGTGATGGACCTCGAAGGCGTTTTCAAGCGTGCGGCCGTCCTTCACCAGGAGGACTCCCGCTTCGTACGGCTGGAAGAATCACTTGTGGGCGTCCAGTCCGATCAAGTCGGCCCGTTCGATTCCTCGCAACAGCCGCTTTCCTCTCGCGGTCACGATCGCGAAGCCGCCGTACGCGGCGTCCACGTGCATCCAGATGCTCTCCTCCTCGCAGAAGTCCGCCATGGCTTCAAGAGGATCGATCGCCCCCGAGCTGCTTGCTCCGGCATTCGCGGCTATCGCGATCGGGTTGAATCCAGCGGCGCGGTCGCCAGCCACCAGATCCTTGAGCGCGTCCATGTCCAGCCGGGAATGCGAATCGCTCGGAACCGCGCGAACGCACTCCGGCCGCACGCCGATGATCATTGCGGCGCGCCGGAGTGCACTATGGCTCTGGTCACTCATGTACACGGTTGCCCTGTCCGGGTGTCCTGCCGCCTCCCGGGCCGCAACGAAGGCATCCATACTCGCCGCCGAGCCTCCGCTCGTCAAGAGCCCTCCAGCACTTTCCGGGTAGCCCATCCACCGCCGGAGCCAGTCGATGACAACCAGCTCAAGCTGGCTCGGGCCGCTCGCGACCAGCCAGGTGCATTGATTGATGTGGTACGCGGCGGCCATGAAGTCCGCCAGCACCCCGGGCCAAGTGGCCGATGACGGGATGAACCCGAAGCAACGCGGGTGGTCGATGCGCAATGCTAGCGGGAGAATCTCTCGGGCGGCCCTTTCCATGACGGCTACTGCCGGCTGGCCGTGCTCTGGTGGATCCTCCATCAGTTGCTCGGCAAGGATTTGGCGGAACTCTCCGTCCCAAGCATTCTCGTCAGGCAATCCATCGATTCGCCCCACCGCGAGTTCCGCCGCCTTGCGTGCGAGTTCGAGCATGAGTTCCGGTGCCATCCGGAGGCCATCGTGCACTTCGCCACATGGGTCCCCTCCGGGCTTATTCGTGCCCTCCGTCCGGGCGCTGGGCGCCTCGTGCTGGTCGTGCGATCGTTCCGTTTCTTCCATTCGCTTCTTAGCTGTCCCGGCCATCTTGCGGTGTGGCAAGCAGTTGGATGACCAAACGGTCGAGTCCTGCCTGAAGCGTCCTTGTTGCGCCAGCTAGGCGGGAGTACGTCAGTTGCACGGGATTCGTCAGCTTATCGCGAAGTTGTGAGCCACGCGATTTCGATTCGAGAAGCATAGCAATGGGCCAGATGGCAAATCACGGCTCCTGCACAGTCGGCAGCCGGGAAAGCGACGGATCGGACGAGCGCGGGCGATCGGAATCGTCCAAGCTGCGTTCCTGGATGCGCTCGGCCCTAGGGAGTCCCGCCCCGCCGCGCGAACAATTCGAGGCGTCTCCCGGAGCGAACTACTCGATTGGCAGTGGCTCAATCACTTGGTCGTAGCGTAGTGCTCCGCCCTGAAGCCGCAGCAGTGCTGGCGCGCGGGCGCCGACTCGGAACCTCTCCGGAACTTGGGAATCGATTTGGTCGAAGATCGACTTGAGGCGCGCGACAACATCGGGATGGTCTGCAGCGACATCGACCTGTTCGGACCGGTCTGCTTCCATGTCGAACAGCATCAGCGGTTTGGGCGCCGGACCGGTTTGGACTCCCGGACACTGCGTGGGATCAGCCTGCTCGAATTGCGCGATGATCGTGATGCCGTCCGGGCCGCGCTGATCCTTCCAGCCGCTCGCGTTCTCCAGGCAGCGAAAGCCGGGCTGGGGAGAACGGACATGCAGCTTCCAACGTCCCGACCGGATCAGCTTTAGCTCCGTACCGCCCATGGCGTATACGGCTTCGTGCGGAGAGGCTTGGACGCGGCCCGCCAGGAGCGGCAAGATGTTCCTGCCGTCGATCACTCGATCAGCGGGCAAGTCCGCGCCTGCTGCGTGAACGATTGTCGGGAGAATGTCAATTGACGCCACCACTTCGCCCGACACCCGGCCCGGTGGAATCCGCCCGGGCCATCGTGCGATCGCCGGCACGCGCACACCGCCGTCGAAGTTGGACCCCTTCATTGCCCGCAAACCGCCATTACTGCCTCCGAAAGAGGCACCGTTGTCGGAGGTAAAGAAGACCAAGGTGTCGTTCTCGAGGCCGTTGTCACGCAATTCGGCCAAGATCTGCCCCACCGACCAGTCCAATTCCCGAATCACGTCGCTATAGAGGTCGCCCGGCGTCTCGGCGCTATAGAAGTGATCTGAGGCAGCGAGCGGTTTGTGTGGCATCGCATGCGGAATGTACAGGAAGAACGGTTGATCCCGGTGCCGTCTGATGAAATCGATGGCCCTGTGCGTGTAGTCGCGGGTCAACTCGGACTGAATGACCGGGTACTGCACCACGGTTTCGTTCTCAACGAGTTGGACCGGTCGCATATCGTTGGAGTAGAGAATGCCGTAATACTCGTCGAATCCCTGCCTTCGCGGCAGATACTGCTCGACGTGACCAAGGTGCCACTTGCCGATTGCAGCGGTCGCGTATCCCATTGGCTTCAAAGCTTCGGCGATTGTGATCTCCGACGGGGGCAGGCCGATGTCGTTTCGTCCGGCGTCCGGTGAGGGGTTTGCAACCAATCCGTTCCGGAAGGGATAGCGGCCTGTTAAGAGCGTGGCTCTGGACGGACCGCAGAATGGCACCGGCACGTAGAAGTCGGTGAGGCGGATGCCCTCGGCGGCCATCCGGTCGAGGTGCGGCGTGCGGTGCGCGACGGCTCCGTACGAGGACAGGTCTCCGTAGCCCAGATCGTCGGCGAGTATCAGCACGAAATTCGGGGACCGCTGCGCGTGGAGAGGAATCCAGAGCAGAAACGCCAAGGCACATGGCAGCAACGGCAGGCGGCGCAGCATGATAGTCGAGAGTGTAGTACAGCAACGGCGCCGCATCGGAAAGGCAATGGACCTGCCTGGAGTGCGGTTAGGCCCGGGAGCAATGCTCACGTTCTGTCGGCTCGACCTACTTCGCGGCATTCCGTCTGAATCCAGTGCACCTTGCCGGGAATCGACTGGACTCTCGGCTGAATTGCCGCCGGCTGTCAAGGCTTCGCTACTCGTGACTTCCGGCGAACCCTGGAACGCCGCTTGGATAGGGTGCGATCAGTGCTCGGGAGCGAGCACTTCGGTCGAGGAGAGTTCCGGTCCGCCGCCCCGCCCGCCGCTTCCAGCGGCGTAGTAGATCTTGCCGTCCAGCACAGCTGCGCCGCCCCCGTGCCTTCCCTGATTCAGCGGGGCTACGAGTCTCCATTCGCCGCTGTCGAGGTCAAGCATTTGCGTCTCGGAATGCGCCAGCTTCTGCGCGGACTCGCCCCCGAAGTAGTAGATCGCGCCGTTCAGCGCTAGGAGCCCTCCAGCTGCCGTCGCCACGGGCAACCTTGCTGGCATGGTTGTCCACCGCCCGCTCTCGAAGTCGTAGACGTCGACCTCTCGAATAGCCGTCTGGAAGAAAGCCGTGAAGTTGTCCGGCTCGTGGTAGCTTGTGTTCCGGCCGCCCACCAGGTAGAGACGACCCTCTTTGACGACTGCCGAGAAGTGATCCCGGGCGCGCGGAGCGTCCGGCAGTTCGCGCCACTTCCCGGTTTCCGGATCGAACTCGTCAAACCAAGCGACGGTGCCGCTGGTGGTGCGCCAAGCTAACTGGGCGCGTACGGGAGGTGCAAGTCCTCTGTGGTAAAGGAAGTAACCAATCCATACCGCTCCCCGAGCCGTGCGGTCGTTCCCGCGAGGGAACGGGCGAAGCGTCGGCAGGGGCGCATGTGGGCAGGGCTAATGAGCAACGGAATACACTTAATTCGGAGTGCCGAGGCCGTCATCAGGGTCGAAGGCAATACTGCTCGGACCGATTCGGTGAGGTCCGGGAGGGCTCCGCGGTGTCAGAGAACCCAGGCACGCATGTATGTACAAACCCGGGACTTGGGATCCCTCCCCGTTACCACGGCGCGTTGCGCCGTGGTCGCCGAAGCGAAGGCAGGAGCCGATCGGAGGATGAACGGCGGGGAGGAGTCGGACTCGGCCATAGTGTGTGCTGGGCAGCGCCCAGATCAGGTGGGTTGGAGTCCCACTGGCGCTCGGGTAAGGAGCGCTATATCCGAAAGCGGGGGTAATGCCTCGCTGGCCGGGGTGTGCTGATAAGCGAGACCCTAAACGGGCACGAAGCTGGAAACGGCGGAGACAGCCAAGGAAGGAGCTAAGTTGGTGCACTGCTGGAAGGCAACCGGAGGGCAGGGTGTCCATCGCGAGGTGGAATCTGAAGGGCTTGAGGAGCAGTACCGGGCTGTAATCGAGGGGGCAACCCCATGATGAATCAGTCGGCCAAAGACGGGGCAAGGTCGAGCCTGCACTATGGAGGCGAAGGCGCTCTTACTCACCCGTCGAACCAAGGTGTGTGTGAACGGCACGGTACGGAAGATCTGGACGTGACCCCAGGAGGGCTCGTCGCGTTCCCGGGTGGCAGCGGGATAACGGACCCTATAAGTCGAAAGACGAAGTGGGGAAGGACGCGCGGCGAGCAATCGGACAACCGAATAGTACTTTAAGCGCGGTGAAAGCCGCGTGACCGCGCAAGCGGCGGCCGGGTGGGTCGGGGAAGTCGGTTGGCGAAGGTGGTTGGAAAGAGACGGCGAAGGAGCGAGTAAAGGCTATGAGACGGATAAGTTCGTTAAGTGAAAGACCCGAGCCTCATGGGCTGAGGAGACTCGTTCAAAGAATCAATCCAGCGGGTAACGGGAGGGTCCACTCACGGGTGGACAGACGGCTGGGAACAGCCGCCCGCGCCCAAGGGCCGTGGCCAGCACGCGCCCGGGCGAGTAACGGCACTGGTGCCTTCCCCGAATCTTCGATCAGACACCTTCGTGAAAGCGGCTTACGGGAAAACTGTACGAGCCGTTTGAGAGGCGGACGGAGGCCAGCCCTGCGGGGCGCCTCCTCCGACCCGACAGTGATGAAACCAGCGAACAAAGCGTGGAGTGCCACGTGGCGGAGTTGGCGGAGCGAAGGGCCGGGCGCAACGGGAGACGCGAAGGAAAGGCCAGGCTCCGAACACAGAGTCGGGAAGCCCCTAGGTGGGTTAGATGCTGGACCGGAACGGAGCGGCACGCAGTTCCAGAGGGGTGCCGTCATAACCGGAGCGAGGAGCCGGATGCGTTAGCGCGCACGTCCGGATCTGGAGCGCCAGGCTAACTGGACGGAAGGTAGGGAGTGAGAGTCTCCTGACATGAAGGTGAAACCAATCACATGTCTCCGCGAGCCGTGCGGCGGCGTCCGTGAGGGCGTCGGCGAAGCGTCGGTAGCGGTGCCTGTGGGCGGGGCTAATGAGCACCGAAAAGACGATGGTTCGGAGCCGAGCAGATCGGACGAAGGACCCGCGCAAGCGGTCGGGCTCCGCGGTGTCCGTGAACCCATGCACGCAGGTACGCCTTCCGCCGGGACCTGGGAGATCTTCATTGCGCCCCGGAGGTTGACCGGGGCCGCGAAGGGAAGGAGAAAACCGAAGCCAACGATGCACGCAATGAAGAAGTCGGATGCACCCATATTAGTGCCGAAGCGAGCGAACAAGGCGGGGCAACCCGGAGCGCGTGGAGCGAAGGGGTGCAGCCAAGGGAAAGGCGGGAAGCGGCCGCACGGGCCGGACTCGGGGCCGGGCAACTGTGAGGCAGACAGCGGACCGCATACGGAGAGCTGTAACGAGGGACTCTGAGGAGCGACTCACGGCGTTACTGCATCACATCAACGTGGACACACTGCACGAATCCTATCTCGGTTTGAGACAGGAAGCGGCAGCCGGATGAGGTGGGACGAGTACAAGGACGGGCTGGAAGAGCGACTGCTGGACCTGCACGACCGAGTGCATGCGGGAACGTACCGGGCGCAACCGGTCCGGCGGGTAGAGATACCCAAGCCGGACGGGGGCAAGCGACCGCTCGGCATCGCGGCACTGGAGGACAAGATCCTGCAGAAAGCGATGGTGGACTGCATCCTGACGCCGATCTACGAGGCGGAGTTCCAAGGGTTCAGCTACGGGTTCCGACCGGGGCGGGGGGCGCATGAGGCACGCGCTGGCCTACGGGATAGAGCGGCGCAAGGTCCGTGGATGCCGACATTCGAGGGTACTTTGACGCGATCGAGAGGGGCTGGCTAGTCCGCTTCCTCGAGCATCGGATAGGAGACCGGAGGGTGATCGGGCTGGTGCAGCGAGACTAGCTGCTGTTCTAGCACTGGAAGCCTTCCCGCCGGCGAATTCTCAGTTTGGCGCCGTAGTCATATCCGGCAGGCACTCGGGGTGACCCGGTGACCTGAAAGCCCTTCGTGAGGGCCGTAGCGAGAGCGAACGGATCAAGCGCCGAAAATCATCTGCCGCATGAAGCTGATTGAAGCGGAGTTTTGGAGATGCCAAGGGGCAGTGCCGGTACGGAAGCAACTGTGCACGGACCGGGTCCCCCGGCGTATTGAGGACGGCAATCCTGGGAGGTGAGGAGGACAGACAGGATGCCCTGTCGACCTGGGCCGGCGGATGCCGGGAAATGGCCTCCTCCGACTGGCGGATGAGGTCCGAAGCGATGAAACCCGGAACGGAGCGGGACAGGTGCCACGTGGCGCGTACCCCTGCGGCGGGCCGGGTCGTCGAAGGACGGAGAGAACGCGGGAAGCGGGGGAAGATCAGCCTTAACCTCGGCGGTGCTGCGGAAAGCTCCGGTACCGTGGGCGACGTACGGATTTTAGGGAGGGCGGCTGGAAACGTGGCCGATGGGAGGGCAGGGCTGGAAATCCTCCGGGTGCGCGCGCCAGTGCCCTACCCGACATCGAGAGCTGGCTGGACGCGGGCGTGATGCAGGACGGGAAGTGGACGGACACGGGGCTGGGCACGCCGCAAGGCGCGAATGTCTCGCCCGTGCTGGCAAACGTCTTCCTGCACTACGTGCTGGACCTGTGGTTCCAGCGCAGGTGGCGCCCGAACGTGCCCGGAGGCGAAGCGGTCATCGGGTTATGCGGACGATTTCGTGGTCGGATTCCAGAGCAAGGAGGACGCGGAGCGATTCCTTGAACGGACTCGCCGAATTCGGATTGGATTTGCGGAGAAGACCCGGCTGGTGGGTTCAGGTTCGGGCAGGGAGCCGGAGTGACTTCCTGGGATTCACGCACTATGTGACGACCACGAAGAGCGGGAGGTTCCGGCTAGGGCGCAAGCCGATAGCGAAGCGGATGAGCCGCACTCTAAGCGAATCAGGGAGGTGCTGCGGAAGCGTTGGCACCACGACCGGTGGGAAGTCGGCAGGTGGCTTGGCCAAGTCCTGAATGGATGGCTGAACTACTACGCCGTGCCCGGGAGCAGCCGGTGCTGCCGTCAAGCGGATGTGGCTGGCGGCCCTGCGCCCGCTCCCAACGCGACCGATTTGCGTGGAAGAGGATGGAGCGGATGACCGAGCTCTTATGGCCGAACGTTCCGACACCCGTGGCCGGACAGACGGTTCGCCGTCAACCACCCAAGGCAAGAGCCTGTGCCCTACCGGGCATGCACGGATTCTGTACCGTCGGGTAACCCGGCCCTACCGTGACGGCGGGGCTCGGGTAACCGGCGGGCTACCGCGACTGCCCGTCAACGATCCCGCAGGCCACGTAAATCTTGCCTTTGTACACCACTGTGCCGGCGCCCCCCCGTCTGCGCTCAGGCGGGATTGCAGGGCCTTTCCGCCAAGCATCGCGATCGGCGTCATAAAGGTAGACGGTCTCCAGCGGCGTCTCTTTCGGATACCTTCCCGTCATCGCAGCCACCACGTAAATCAGATCGCCATAGGCGACTGGCTGGAAGTGATGGATCTCCAATGGAGTTGGATTGAGTTGGCGCCAGGTGTTTGTGGACGGATTGAATTCTTCAACCGGTTTCACTCCCCGGCCACCGACTAGGTAAGCCTTGCCGGCCCGCGCCACCATTGCGGTCTCGTGCCGCGCTGTGGGGCTGCCCGTGGTGGCCAGGGCCGTCCATCGGGCGGTGGCGGTCTCAGCCGGTACGCGGGCCTGGATCGTCTGCGCAAGTGCTGGTTGGCAGGCAGCGAATGCCAGGAGCATCCACAAAGCGGGTAGTCTCATAGGATTGTGATTCTTTGCGGGCAGGTCCCGGTGGATGCGTCCATCGGGGCTTGTCAGGTTGGCGGGATTGCGGCTTGGAACGGTTCTCGGCCAAGGCCCAGCAATGACTTCTAGCCTTGTCCCCTTCTGGGACGCCACGTCCCGTTGGAAGAAACCCTCTCAGCTATTTTCGCCAGACGTTGCTACGGGTTGCCTATCCGCAACTGCGGCCCCAGTTCGAAGCGACGCACAGGCCGTCGGCCCGGCGCATTGTGGCCAACCGGTGAGGAATCAGTCCGGAGACCATTCCGTGCGCCCGCCGATTCGTGCTTATGGTCCGCATCCGAGGCGGGTCGAGAGTTTGCGGAGCACCCACTCCCCGGCGCTCCGTATAATGGCGTCACATTCGAACTTGCGCGATCTCGAAGCGACAGGCCGAGAGGCAACGAGAGCGAGAGTGAACTTCCTGATACGAGCCGGAGCGCTCACGTGGTTGGCCGCAACCTTCGTTGCACTGCTCTGCTGCAACCCGGCTCAGGGACAGATTCCTGTTCCGAACGCTGCCGAAACGGCCCGGCGTGCGGCTGATTGCAAGCATCTGGCGGCACGCACGGTCCATGAATACTCCATCGTGTCCGCAGAATTCCTGGATGCCACGGACCAGGCTCCTGCCCGTTGCCGGGTGCTTGGTGTTCTGCCGCCGGAGATCGTTTTCCACGTCGTCTTGCCCGCTGCCTGGAATGGCCGTATTCTGATGACCGGCAACGGCGGCTACGGGGGCACTGCGCCGGATGCGCCGGGCCGCCTCAGGCAGGCTGATCGGATCGTTTCGGATGGCTTCGTTGCGGTCAACACCAATACGGGCCATGACCGTCGCGCCGAACCCCTGGCAAGCTTCGCCCTCAACAATCGCCAGAAGGAGATCGATTTCGGGTTCCGCGCAGTGCACCTGACAATCCAAACCGCGAAGGAATTGGCTGCCCTGTACTACGGGAAGGAAGCCACCTACACGTACTGGGAATCCTGCTCGACCGGAGGCCGGCAAGGGCTGATGGAGGCACAGCGATTCCCAGGGGACTTCGACGGCATCATCGTTGGCGCCCCGGTCGTGGACCACACGACCAGTGAAATATGGGGAGCGTGGAATGCCAAGGCCTTGGAGGGGGCCCCGATCAGCCTGGAGAAGATTGGGTTGGTAGCCGAGGCGGTCTACGATCGCTGCGACAGCCTCGACGGGCTGGAAGATGGACTCCTGGACGACCCCCGGGTCTGCGATTTTGATCCCGCGCGTGATCTTCCGCGTTGCGCCGGCAGCGATAGCGGCGGGTGCTTCAGCGACGCGGAAGTGGCGACTCTCAAGAAGATTTACGGAGGAGTGGTCAGTCGCGGCACGACGCTGTTTCCCGGTGTGCCGATTGGGGCGGAAGCGAGCCCGCCGGGCAGGCGCCGGTCGCAGAGCGGCTGGCGCGGGTGGGTCATCAACGAAAACGGCCCGTCCTGGCAGCTGGAGTTCGCCGAATCGTTCCTAAGGTACATGGCCTTCGAGCCTGACGATCCGGACTACGACTGGCGCTCGTTCGACTTCGACAGCGATCCGTACAAGATGGATTTCATCCGTTCGATCCTGGACCCCACCAATCCTGACTTGACGGCGTTCCGCGCTGCCGGCGGGAAGATGCTGATGTATTTCGGATGGGCCGACACAGGTGTGAATCCCTTGATGGGCGTGAACTACTACGAGGAGGTCCAGCGCGTGAGCGGCCCGGGCGTGGACGAGTTTTTCCGCCTGTTCATGGTGCCTGGCATGTTCCACTGCGGAGGCGGGCTGGGCGTCTCCCGGGTCGACTACCGGAAGGCCCTGATCGATTGGGTGGAAACAGGAACGGCTCCGGACCGTCTCGTAGCGGCGAGGGTGATCGGTGGCAGGACCGAAATGACCCGCCCGCTCTGCCCGTATCCGGAGGTCGCCAGGTACGATGGCACCGGGGACCCGAACTCAGCGGAATCGTTTGCCTGCATATCCCCTCCTCCACGCTGACTCCGGTGCGTGCATGGCGAGGCGGGCGAGCAGGGACACGGATCGGACTGAAGCCCAACCCCACGACTCGATCTCGCTGGGTTGGGCAGAACATGCCTCGCTTGCGACAGGTCATAATAGCGTGCGGGTGGACGCCTTGCGGTCTGGATGCCGCAACGATTCGGACGGTGAACGCCGGAGGATTTCCTGATGAGACTTAGCACCCACCCGGCCCTGCGAGCCACGGTCCTGGCGCTTTCTTGTTGCGCGGCTGCGTGGGGACAGCTTCCCAGCCTGACGGCCGCCGACCTGGACCGGAGTGCAGCCAATTGCCGCAAGATCGCCCAACTCACGGTGCATGACTACTCCATCGTTTCCGCGGTATTCGTCGACGCTACCGACCGAGCGCCCGCGTACTGCCGCGTGCTGGGCGTTCTGCCGCCGGAGATCGTCTTCCAGGTCGTCTTGCCTGCGGCTTGGAACGGTCGCATTCTGATGACCGGCAACGGTGGCTACGCGGGTTCTCGACAGGATGCGCCGGGTCGCATCAGACAGGCCGAAGCGCTCGTTTCTGACGGCTTTGTTGCGGTTGGCACCAACACAGGCCACGACCGCAATGCCGAGCCATTGGCAACGTTCGCCCTCAACAACCGGCAGAAAGAGATCGACTACAGCTTCCGGGCCGTGCGCCTCACAATCCAGACCGCCAAGGAATTGACCGACTTGTACTACGGGAGGCCGGCCGACTACACCTACTGGCAAGGCTGCTCGACTGGCGGCCGCCAAGGGCTGATGGCGGCGCAACGGTTCCCGGAGGACTTTGACGGCATCATCGTGGGTGCTCCAGTGCTGGACTTCACCGGCACCCAGATTTGGGGGGCTTGGAATGCCAAGGCCCTGGAGGAGGGGCCAATCAGCCTGGAGAAGGTGGATCTCCTGGCCAAGGCGGTCTACGGCCGTTGCGACAGCATCGACGGTTTGGCGGATGGCCTTCTGGAAGACCCCAGGGCGTGCGACTTCGATCCCGCGCGCGATCTCCCCCGCTGCGCCGAGGGGTCCGGCGACGACTGCTTCAGCGCCGCGGAGGTGACTACCCTCCAAGAGATCTACGGGGGGGTGGTCAGTCGCGGCGAGATCGTGTTTCCCGGGCTTCCGTTTGGTTCCGAAGCCGGCCCGCCGAGCGGGCGGCGGGTGTCGAGCGGCTGGAACGGTTGGATCATCCAGCCGGACGGGCCCTCTCGGCAGCAGGTGTTTGCCGAGACGTTCTTGCGCTACATGGCGTTCGAGCCGGACGAGCCGGACTTCGACTGGCGCTCGTTCGACTATGACGAGGATCCCTACAAGATGGATTTCATCCGTTCGATCCTCGATGCCACGAATCCTGACCTGACGGGTTTCCGTGATGCGGGAGGGAAGATGCTGATGTACTTCGGCTGGGCCGACACTGCCTTGAATCCCATGATGGGCGTGAACTACTACGAGGATGTCCAGCGCGTGAGCGGGCCTGGCGCGGACGATTATTTCCGTCTGTTCATGGTGCCGGGAATGTTCCATTGCGGCGGCGGACTGGGCGTGTCCCAGGTCGACTACCGGAAGGCGTTGATGGATTGGGTGGAAGCCGGGAAGGTGCCGGAGCGGCTTGTCGCGGCCCGGGTGGTCGGTGGCCGGACCGAAATGACCCGGCCCTTGTGCCCGTACCCCGAGGTTGCCAAGTACGATGGCCGGGGAGATCCGAACTCGGCAGAGTCCTTCGACTGCGTCTCTCCGGCGCCGCGCTAGTTTCGAGCCCGGCCATCCAGGTCAGGTTGCAGTCTCCCATTGGATTCGCCAAGCGCCAATGTCCCCGGGGCGAGTGGCCAGGCATCCGCCCCAAGTCGCCGCGGTCGCCAGAACTGCGGGGCCAAGCCGGACTCGCGTCCGTCACCGAAGGCAGTCGTCGCGTGGGCGCTCTCACCGGCAGGAGCGCAGTCGTAGCGAGGATTGCCTGTCCGAGCCAAGGACACCTCGCGCATCGCAGTGCCGACAACTGCGGGTCCCTGTGCCCAAGGGAACTCCGGTGCCTTCAAGCGACGGCTGAGGCAGGATTCGGTATGCTACCCTGACGGGCCGAGTCCCACAAGGAGGATTTGCATGAACCGAAACCGCCTCTTCATTGCGAGTTGCGTGGCCCTTGTCACCACCTCGATGGTCTTTTCGATCCGAGGCGATGTGCTCGACGCTCTTGGCAATGACTTCCAACTGAACAATCAGCAGATAGGCCAGGTACTGAGTCCCGCATTCCTTGGCTTCACGCTGTCGATTCTCATCGGCGGGTCCCTCGTCGACCTGTTCGGAATGCGTCGGCTTCTCACGATCTCGGGCCTGTTCTACGTAATAGCGATCCTTGCGATTGTCCTAGCGCCGTTCCCCGGCGGCCCGATCGCCTCGATATTCGGCAACCCGATTACGATTCTGCTGTGGTTTGCGATGCTGACCCTTGGCCTTGCTCAGGGCTTGGTCGAGGGCGTGATCAATCCGCTCTGCTCGACGCTCTTTCCGGAGGACAAGACGCACCGGATGAACGTGCTGCACGCTTGGTGGCCTGGTGGCTTGATCATCGGCGGCCTGCTTGCGTACATGATCACCAAGATTATGGGCCTGGACGGTTCAGTCAGCGAGGCGACGGCGACCCTTGGCTGGCGCGTCAAGCTGCTCACTATTCCGCTCGTGGCAGTCGGGTACCTGTTCCTGATCAAGGGGCAGAATTTCCCCGTGACCGAGAGAGTCAGCGCCGGGGTCAGTAACCGGGACATGCTGATGGACCTGCTCCGACCCTCGTTCATCTGCCTCTGGGTCTGCATGTGGCTTACTTCCGCCACCGAGCTGGGACCGGACCAGTGGGTGCCGTCCCTGATTACCAACCTCACGGGAATGCAGGGCATCCTGATCCTCGTCTACACGGCCGGCATCATGTTCGTGCTGCGGTTCTTCGGCGGCCCCCTCGCCCATGCGCTCTCGCCGTTCGGCCTGATGACCATATCCGCCGCTCTGGCGGCAGCAGGCCTGTACGCGCTCGGCTCGGCGACGACAATGTTCGGGGCGTTCGCGGCAGCAACCCTGTTCGGGGTCGGTAAGACCTATTTCTGGCCGACTATGCTGGGCGTCACGTCGGAACTCTTCCCGAAGGGCGGCCCGGTCGCGCTGGCGTTGATGGGCGGCACCGGCAATCTGGCCATCGCGTTTCTCCTGCCGATCATGGGCGGCTGGTACGACAACCAAGGGGCGCAGGCTGCCTTCCAGAACGTTGCCGTGCTGCCGATCGTGCTGGTCGTTTTCTTCGGGCTATTCTTCCTGCATTTCCAAAGGAAGGGCGGCTACAAGCCCGAGACGCTGGGCTCCTGACGGGCAGGGTTACCGATGAAACGGCACCCGGCGCTGGTTCCTTTGTCCCGCCAGCATCATGACGGTTTGGCGCTGGGTGTCTTCATTGAGCGGGGTCTGCGGGACGGCGCCGACCCCGCAACGGCCGAGAGCCTGCGGGTGCAGGTCCTTGATGCTTGGGAACTCGAACTCTGCGGGCACTTCGAGGTCGAAGAGAGAATCGTGTTCCCGGCAGCGCGCCAAGCCATCCCGGCCCCGGAAACGATTGACTTGTTGATCGCCGACCACAACGAGATCCGCGCGATGATCGAGTCGCTGAGGGTTGCGGAGGGAGAGCCGTTGGCGGAGCAACTCCTGGCCTTTCGGCAGCGATTGGTCCAGCATATCCGCACCGAGGAAAGGGTGCTCTTCGAGGCGGTCCAAGCGAGCCTGAGCGAGCAGGAAATGGCTTCTTTGGGCGACCGGATCGATCATGAGCTACCTGCCGTCTGCGTGAGGCTAGGTAGCGCGGCGGCCTGAAGCGGCAGTCGGCGCAATCGCTTGGACGAGCGGGCTCAGCCCTTCATGAGGCAGCGTTCGAGATTCTCTTCGATCTGGGTGCTGATGCCCCCCGCCTCGAATTCCATGGCGACGCGAATTGCATTCTTGATGGCCTGTCGGGTCGAGCGGCCGTGGCAAATGATCACCCCGCCCCGCACCCCAAGCATTGGCGCGCCCCCGTACTCCTCGTAGTCGACTCGCTTCTGGAACTCCTCGAACGCGCCTTTGGCGAGTCCGTACCCGATTTGCCGCATTACGGTCGCTTCGAGCGACTCGATCAGCATCTTCTTGATGGTTGCCACCAGGCCTTCGCTGACCTTGAGGGCGACATTGCCGATGAAGCCGTCGCAAACGATAACGTCCACATCGCCGCTGAACAAGTCGCGGCCTTCGACATTGCCGACGAACCGAAACTTCTGCCGCTTGAGTAGGGGCATCGACTCCCGCGTAAGCTCATTGCCCTTGTGATCTTCCTCGCCAATCGAGAGCAATCCGATCCGTGGCTGCTCGCAGTCAAACAGAACCCGGGTGTAGGCGTCGCCCATGACCGCGAACTGCACGAGCATTTCAGGAGTGCAATCGACATTGGCTCCGACGTCGAGAACCAAGGTGCGCCCACCGTTGCCGGTCGGGAAGATTTGGGCGACGGCCGGGCGCTTGACGCCTGGAATTCTTCCCATCACATTCAGTGCGGTCGCCATCACCGCACCTGTGTTGCCAGCGGACACCAAGCCGCAGGCACGGCCGGTGAGCACTTGTTCGGCGGCTACCCGGATCGAACTGTCCTTCTTGGATCGCAGCGCCTTCGAGGGGTTGTCGTGCATCGTGACCACGTCTCTTGCGTGGACGATTTCGATCTGCCCGCGGGCTGGAAAGTACTTTGACAGTTCCTTGTGGAGAACCTCCTCGCGACCGACGAGGATGATCTTGGCACCGAATTCCTCGGCGGCGAGCAGGGATCCTTCGACCTCGGCGGCAGGCGCGTCATCTCCGCCCATCGCATCGACCGCTACGGTGATTTGCTGCGGCACTTCGATTCCGGTTCCCAGTGGCGGCACTTACTCCGAGTCGACCTCGATCACCTCACGGTCCTTGTAGTATCCGCAGGACCGGCACGCGCGATGCGGCACCACGCTGGCCCCGCATTGCGAACACACCGACGCTTGCGTGAGTGTCAGGTGGTCGTGCGCGCGACGCTTTCCGGTGCGCGATCTGGACTGCCTTCGTTTTGGATTCGGCATGATTCTATTCTCCCAACGATTATCGCTTCAATGCTTGTAACTCAAATGGCGCAAGCCTTCCCAGCGGGGATCGGCGAACGCTTCGCGACAGTCGCAGTGTACGATGTTGCGGTTTGAGCCGCAGACCGGGCAGATGCCCTTGCAGTCAGGATCACAGAGGCTGCGAGCCGGCAGCCACAGCAAGAGTTGCTCCCGCACCACGTCGACAAGGCTCACACCCCCGTCCTGATAGAAGCCGACCTCGGTCTCGTCCCGGCCGATTGCCACCTCGCCGCCCTGCTCGATTGTCTCCATCGGATAGAAATAGAGCTCAAACCTGTCGTCGAAGTCCTGCCGCAAATCCTGGAGGCATCGGTCGCAGGCGTGTGACACGCCGACCCGCAGCTCCCCCCGAATCCGAATCGTGCGAAGGCCGTCGCTGTCCAGCAGCTCGGCCTTGCCGCACACTTCCACCTGTCCTGCAGCGGCCCACCCTTCGGTCAGGTCCAGCAAGCTCGGACGGATTGCCGCCTCGAACAGAAGCGGCTGGCATTCCAGGGCTGCCGCGTCGATGAAGAGCCTTCGGTCCACGCGACGACACCCTCAGTCTAGCGGTTTGGCGCAATCTCCCGCAACGGAGTGCCGCCGGTTGCGCCTTCGGGACTGGCGCTGCTAGCTCTCCATACAATGGTCTTCGAGCTTATGGAAATCAAGGACCTCCGGGTGCACTCGATTGCGATCGCCGACCCGCCTCTGCGCAGTTCGTACGGCCTGCATGCTCCCTACGCACTTCGGAACATCGTCGAACTGGAGAGCGAGGATGGCATCGTCGGCATTGCCGAGACGTATGGCGGGGAGGGCCCGGCCAGCGCGCTCAGGCAACTTCGCGGCCGTGTGATCGGGGCCGACGCATACCGGGTCGCAGGCGACTTGATCGACCTGGTCGAAGGGGAGGGTGACGGGGCCGAGAGGTCACACATAATGCGCACTCCCGGCGAGAATCCGCTCGACGCAGGGCCGAGAACCTACTCAGCGCTGGAAACAGCCGCCCTTGACCTGGTGGGCCGCAGCACGGGCGTGCCTGTGTGCGATTTGCTTGGTGGCCGGGTGCGGGACGCGGTTCCCTTCTCGGCTTACGCCTTCTACAAGCATGCCGGCGGCGGTGGCGAGGGACCCGACCTGCGCGAGGACAAGTACGGGGAGTGCCTTACGCCCGATTCGATCGTGCGCCAGGTGCGCTCCATGGTGGACGAGTACGGATTCTCGGACATCAAGCTCAAGGGCGGTGTGCTTGACCCGGACGAAGAAGTCGAGACCATCCGCCAGTTGCGGCAGGAATTCGGTCCCGCGATACCGCTGCGCATCGACCCGAACTCAGCCTGGAGCGTCGAAACATCGGTCCGCGTTGGCGAGTCGCTCCGCAACGAGCTACAGGGCGGAGGCTATCTCGAGGATCCGGTGGCAGGCATTGCAGACATGGCGAGGACACGGCGCGAGCTCCTGCGGCGCGGCATTGGCACGCCGTTGGCCAGCAACGTAGCCGTGACTTCGTTCGCGCACCTACCGGACTCGATTGCCGAGGATGCGGTCCAGGTCGTCCTGTGCGATCACCATTTCTGGGGAGGCATGCGACAGGTCCAGCATTTGGGCAAGCTGTGCCAAACATTCGGCGTTTCGCTGTCGATGCACTCGAACTCCCATCTGGGCGTATCGCTGATGGCGATGACCCATGTAGCGGCGGCGACCAAGAACCTGACCTTTGCCTGCGACACCCACTACCCGTGGCAGACGTCGGATGAGGTCATCGAAGGCGGTCGCCTTTCGTTCGACAACGGATCGCTGCGCATTCCGGACAGGGGCGGTTTGGGGGTCGACCTGGACTACGACCAGCTGGCCCGATTGAAGGAGCGCTACGAATTGACACCGTACCGGCGACGTGACGACGAAGCGGAGATGCGCAAGCATATCGACCGAACTTGGCGGCGCATCTTGCCGCGCTGGTAGTTTGCTTCATAGTTTCTTGCCATTCGGTGTTGCAAACCAGAGCCAAGCGGTCTAGTATCATTGCAGCCGGAAGGAGGGATGGTCATGAAGAGAACGTGCCGTCTTACAGTTCTGTTTCTAAGCTTGGCTTCGGTGTTGGCATTTGCTGTCCCCCGGATAACTTCTGTAGCGCCTGACGCCATAGCCCCTGGCAGCTCGGCGGTCGCCAACGGCTCGGACCTGGACAGGGCGAGTGTAGACAGTCTTTACCTCACTGCGGGGGGTAAAGACGTTGCTGTCAAGGTCACGGAGCAAACCGCCGATGCGATCAAGTTTGAAGTTCCCGAATCCACGGAGATGAAGCGGTACCGTCTGATGATACTGACGGCGGGTGCGGGCGCGGCTTACATGGAGCAACCCGTGGCGCTGGAGATCGTTGACGAGGCCACCGCCAAGCAACGTGCCGAGGAGGGCGAAGTCGAACTTGAGATCATCGAGGCCGAACCGTCGGAACAACCGGGATCGCCAGGCGGCAATTAGCAAGGGGACGTAGCGATCCCCGTTCAGGGCTGTTCCCGGGCAACAGCTTGATCTGAGTTTCCGGCACTCGGTGGCGAGGCCGATCCCAGCCGTTGCAGCGCCCATTGCGCATGCTCGCGGACGACTTGATCGGGAGCGCGGGCCATTTGTTCCAACGCCTCGCGGAAATGCGGGTTCCCGCTGTTCCCCATCGTGACGGCAACGTTTCGCAGGAAGCCCGTGTAGCGGCTGCGCTCGATCGGTGTTCCCGAGAAGCGCGTGTTGAACTCCTCCTCGCTCAGGCCGGCGAGATCCTCGAGCGAGGGCTCGCTGTTCATCGGCTGGAAAGCTGGATCGTCCGTGACTGCCGCCCTTTGCGGGTTGTTCCACGGGCAGACGTCCTGGCAGATGTCGCACCCGAACAAGTGGTGACCGACCGCTTCCCGTTGCTCTTCCGGAATCGGCCCGCGCAGTTCCACGGTCCAATACGCAATGCAGAGGCGCGAGTCCAAGGCGTACTGCGGCCCGTCCGGAGCGTCCGTCTCGACAAGGGCGTCAGTCGGGCATGCGTCGATGCACCGGCGGCAAGTTCCGCAGCGGTCAGGCGCTTCGGCGTCCGGCGCGAACTCCACGGAGGTGAGGATCTCTCCCAGGAAGAACCACGACCCGCGCCGCTCATCGATCAGACATGAGTTCTTGCCGATCCATCCCAGGCCGGCTCGGCGGCCGTAGGCGCGCTCTAGCAGCGGCGATGTGTCCACGCAGACCTTGCATTGGACATCGCGGCCGTATTGGTCTCGGATCCAATCGGCCAATGCGCGCAGTCGCTGCCGGAGAACTTCGTGATAGTCTTCGCCCCATCCGTAACGCGACACCCACCCCTGTTCGGAGGACTCGAACTCGGTAGAATACGGCCCGCCTGAGTTATAGACGGCACCAACGCAGATAACGGACCGCGCCGATGGCAACAGGGTACGCGGGTCTGCGCGCATCGCCCCGCGGCGGCCCTCGAGGTAGCTCATTTCACCGTGAAAACCGCGCTCGAGCCACTGAGGGTAGAAGAGCGACTCCAGCGTGGTCTCGGCCGGGGCTACCCCTGCGAGCTCGAACCCAAGTTCGCGGGCGCGGTCCTTAACCGGTTCCGAATCGCGCAAAGGGAAAGGGCGGCTGACCGGCCCAAATCGCGTGCCGCGGGGCTCCGGACAGCCATTCAGTCTCTCAATACTGCCACAGAACCCCGAAATCCCGCGATTCGCTGATTTCTGGTTGTGCGCAGCGGATTCTGCGGGTAGACTCACTAAGGATTCCGAATTGCGTGCGTCGGCGGGCGAGTTCGGAGGGTATCCGTCTGCGCGTTCCGGGCATCTCGCCTGCGTGCGGAAGACAAGAGTTCGATCAGAGGAGCACCCATGCAGCGACCGGTGAAGTATTTTGAACAGGGTTTGACCCGCGTAGCGCGGGCAGGTTGGGCGATTGCCCGCAACCTTGATGCCCGCAAGGCCCCTAAGGAGGCGTTCACTCCAGATTGGTCGGAGAAGCCGATGCTCAAGTCCTGGGAAAAGACGAAACCGCCGCTGGGCTGGCCGCGCAAGACGGATTCGCTTTGCCCGAAGTGCGTGCGCGAAGCGCGCGAAGTGATCTTGAACGGCGAAGTTGACTTCTCGATCCTCAAGACGGAGAAGGTCGGCGAGGTGCCGGCGAAGATCATCCAGCGCGACAACGAGGTTTGGATGGTCAAGGAATGTCCCCAGCACGGCAAGACCGAGGATCTCATGGCGATCGATGCCAAGTTCCTAGAGCACATCGAATCGCAATTCCCGGGGCGCGACATCCGCGCACACAACGACGAGGAACTCCACAACCACGGCTCCTCGACAGTGAAGTGGGGGCGCGGCGCAGTGCTGACCGTCGATCTCACGAACCGGTGCAACATGATGTGCGACCCGTGCTTCATGGACGCCAATCAAGTGGGCTTTGTCCACGAGCTGGAGTGGGAAGAGATCAAGACGATCCTGGACAACGCGATCCAGATCAAGCCTCGCCGGCAGATGTCGGTGCAGTTTTCCGGTGGCGAGCCGACGATGTCACCGTACTTCCTGAAAGCGGTCCAGTACTGTCGAAGCATCGGCTACAACTCCGTCCAGGCGGCGACGAACGGGATCGAGTTCGCCAGGAATCCAGAGTTTGCCGCGGCTGCTGCTGACGCCGGCATGCGTTACGCGTATCTGCAGTTTGACGGAATCGGGAACGAGCCGAACCAGCACCGCAAGATCGGCAACCTGTTTGACGTCAAGATCAAGGCGATCGAGAACATGCACGATGCGGGCATCGAGATCGTGCTGGTGACGACGCTGGTCAACAACGTCAACAACGAAGAGGTCGGTCCGATCATCCAGTTCGCTCGCGACAACCCAGGCCGGATCGCCTTCATCTCTTTCCAGCCGGTGTCGTTCACTGGCCGCGACGAGGAGATCACCGACGAGCGCCGCATGCGGCAGCGCTACACCTTGAGCCATTTGGCGCACGACGTCAAGGAGCAGGTCGGCATCACCGAGCCGACGCGCGACTGGTTCCCGATCTCCGTGATGGGCAGCTTCGTTGACGCGGCGGACTTGGCTCACGGGCCGAAGGCTCAATGGGGCCAGGTCAGCTGCGGCTGCCATCCGAACTGCGGCGTTGGCACGGCGCTGATGATCAACAAAGAGACCAAGGACATGGCCCCGGTGCCCGAGTTCATCAACGTGCCGCAATTCGTGCAAGACATCCGGCGCGTGACCGATTCCGGGCGAAGCAAAGTGGCTACGAATTTCCAGATGGGCTTGGCGCTGCTGAAGAATTACAACCCCATGAAGGCGCCGAAGGGCTTCTCGATGTTCGACCTGTTGAAGAAGTTTGACAAGTCGTTCGCGCTGAGCGGCAAGAACTACGGCAAGGGTACCGCGCGGCGCAACGATCCATGGAACTTCCTGTTCGTCGCCGGAATGTGGTTCCAGGATCTGTTCAACTACGACTTCCGGCGCACGGAGATGTGCGTGATCCCGTATGGAACCCAGGAGGGCGAGATTTCCTTCTGCGCATACAACACGGGTATCGGCTGGCGCAACATCATCGAGAAGATGCACATGACCGCCACCCTGTCGACATGGTATGGCGAGCACGGGCGCCACAAGATCTACGCCGGCGGCCGCAAGGTCGAGGAGATCAAGCAACTGAGCGAAAAGCTCAACATCAATGCCGAGCACGCCGCGCGCGGCGCGCAGGTTTCGGACGGCCCGCAAAACGCGCGCGAAGAAAAGATCGTGGCACGCGATCGGAAGCTTGCCGAGGCCCGGACGAAGGGCGAGGAGATTCCGGCGAGCGGCGCGCGGAATCGCAAGCTGTCCGCCGAGGAGGAAGCGCGGCTCATGCAGATGTACCGCCAGGAAGTCCTCAAGGAACCCGCAGCGCCCGCACTGGTGCAGCTCGGGGGAATGGCCGGGGCGAACGAGCCGCGCGAGACGATCGGCGCGAGCGGCGACTAGGCCAACCCAGCGCCCATGGCCGGGACTTGGCTGCGGAGACTGGGTTCCTTGGCGCCGAGCGAGGGTGACCTGCGGACCGCGTTGGCACTAGTGGGCACGGCAGTTCCCCGTTGAGCAGGCCAGGCCGTGTCGGCGGGACATCCCCTCGGAGTTCGACATCGCGGCGCGTCTGGCATACTGCCGGCGATGGCTATCAGGCGAATCGAACCTGCCCGCGGCCCGGGGAGGCAGGCCCAAGCCGAGCGATCATGACGTCTTGGTGCGGCTCCGGATGCGCTCCGCCGCGAAGTTGTCGGTGCTCTTTTCATGCCGTCCGCGGCTGGATTGAACCACGAAGGAGACTCGCTCACCGTGTTTGCAGCAAAGGAAGTCAGGACCGAGCTTCGATGGATTGCGCCCGGAGCCGTTGCTGCGGACAGTCCAATGTTCCGAACTGGTAGCAGTCGCTGCTTGACAGCCCGAGCGATCCGTCGCGGACTCGTAGCGGGTCTCCCGGTTCAACAGGCTCGGGAGGACGTGATCTTCGCGAGCACGGACCCCTCCCGAACGATGGTCTGCTCTCTCTCCGGACCGGTCGATACCCCGCCGATCTCGACCTCGAGCCGGTCTTCCAGGAATGCGATGTAGTCCTTGGCCGCTTGGGGGAGGCTGTCGAACGAGGTCACGCCGCGCGTCGGGCAGTTCCAGCCGGGTAAATCCTCGTAGACAGCTTCAACCTCTTCATACTCCTCTGCGATTGCCGGCATCCAGTCCAGCGGCGCTCCCTTGTACCGGTAGCCGGTGCAGACGGGAATTGTCGTCAGATAGTCGAGCACGTCGAGCTTCGTGACGAACAGCGAGGAGAGATGGTTGATGGCGTGGGCGTACTTGAGCAGGGGAATGTCAAACCAGCCGCACCGTCTCGGCCGCCCGGTTACTGTTCCGAACTCGCCGCCCGCATCTCGCAGCGCGTCGCCAGCCGGCCCGTGAAGCTCTGTGGCGAAAGGACCTTCGCCGACGCGCGTGGCGTAGGCCTTTGAGACTCCGACGATTTCATGCAGGAGTCGGGGAGACACGCCAGATCCCGTGCAGAGGCCGCCGGCGCTCGCGTTCGATGAAGTGAGGTAAGGGTAAGTGCCGAAGTCGATGTCAAGCATCGTGGCCTGGGCTCCCTCGAAGAGAATCCGCTTCCCCTGCTTGATCGAGTCGTTCAGGTATTTCGCGGTGTCCGTGACGAACGGTCGCAACCTTTCCGCGCACTCCAGGTATCTTTCGAGCGCGCCTTCCATGTCCCACGGCTCGCTGACTCCCAATGCGCGGGCGACCGCGCTTCTCTCCGTCGCGACCGCGCGGAATCGCTTCGGGAAGCGCTCTCGAGACAGCAGTTCGGCCACGCGAATCCCCCGGCGGGCTACTTTGTCCTCGTAGCACGGGCCGATTCCACGGGAAGTCGTGCCGATCCGGCGCTTCCCCGGAGACTCTTCGGACGACCGCTCGAGTAGTGGGTGGTAGGGGAACACGACATGGGCGCGATTGCTGATCAGCAGATTTGTCTCGACGTGAACACCCGCGCTACGGAGCGAATCGATCTCCTCGAGCATCGCCTCCGGGTTTATGACCACCCCGTTACCGACCACCGCTGTCTTTCCCGGCCAGAGGATTCCGCTGGGAACCAGCGATAGCTTGTAGACTCGGTGGCCGATTTGAACAGTGTGGCCGGCGTTGTTGCCGCCTTGGCAGCGCACGACGACGTCGAAGTGCTCGGCCGCCAGATCAATGAGCTTGCCCTTGCCCTCGTCACCCCACTGGAGGCCCAGGACTGCAAGATTTGACATAGGAATACCAAGAAGGACCCGATCTTGCGGGCCAGCGAGATAGGGGGAAGGTCTCGTGATGCCCCTATAAGGGAAACCTTAGACCAGCTGTCATTCTAGCGCTCTCGGAGCAGTCGCTCGCGATAGTGGAGAGGGGCCGGCTTTCCACGTGTTCCACAACTGCTCCATGGCAGCCACTCGCTCTGGCATCTCACTGGCCCGGTCATGCAGTTCGGTTCCGTCGGATTCGAGGTCGTAGAGCTCCCAGTCACTGTTCCGGACGGCGACGAGCTTCCACCGGCCCTGCCGGACGGCCCGGCCGCGACTCCATTGCCAGTAAAGTTCCCCGGGCGGTTGGCGAGTGCCGCCTTGGAGAATCGGCAAGAGGCTGGCACCGTCCATGGGATGAACCGGTCGGTCTGCATATTCCGAGGGATGCTCGATTCCGGCGGCGTCCAGGAACGTCGGCATCAGGTCGATGACGTGCGCCAGCTGGCCGGTCGTGCCTCCCGCTCCGGCCATCGCCGCCGGCCACCGTGCGATCAGGGGTACCGTGATGCCCCCTTCGTGATCGTGTTGCTTGTAAAGGCGGAAGGGAGTGTTGGATGCGTTGGCCCACCCGTAACCGTAGCTCTGGTACGTGTCCTCGGGTCCTGGCATGACCCCGGGTATGTTTCCGGCAATGACGGGCCGCCCGTCACGGGTCGTTTCAGGAAGGTACGGTCCCTTGCGATCCGTGGCGTACTCGACATGGCATCCGCCATTGTCGATTTGGAAGACAACCAAGGTGTTGTCAGCTTCGCCGGACTCGTCCAGTAGATCGAGCAGCCTCCCGATGCCTCGGTCCATGCGCGTGACCTGGGCCGCATAGACCTCCATGCGACGCTCTTGCCAAGCCTTGTGGGGCTCGTCTGCCCAGGCGGGAACTACTGGATTGCGCGGCGAGAGAGCCCACGCAGGATCCACCGTGTCCAGTTTCTTCATGCGCTCGTGCCGTTCGGCGCGCAGTGCGTCCCAGCCGTTGCTGTAGCGCCCCGCATAGTGAGCGATGTCGTCCTCGAAAGCGTGGAGCGGCCAGTGCGCGGCGGTGTACGCGACGTATAGGAAGAACGGTTCCTCCTTTCCGAGCCCGTCGCGCATGAATTCGAGAGCGTAGTCCGAGATAGCGTCCGTGTAGTAGAACTCCGGGTCCAGGTACAGGTGCTCGGCCGGCTCGTTATCCAGCATCAGCGACGCAGGTGTCCAGAAGCTGCATGCTCCCAGGGTGGTGCCGAAGAACTTGTCGAAGCCGCGCTGACAGGGCAGGCTTTCATGCCTGCCGTCGTTGGCAAGGTGCCACTTGCCGCTCATGTAGGTCGAGTAGCCCGCCGCGCCCAGTGCCTCGGCGGCGGTCACTACATCCCCGGAAATGCTGCCCTGCTCGCCTACGGATTTCGTGGTGTAGCAGCCGCTGAGCAGCGAAGCCCGTGTCGGCACGCACATGTTGTTCGTGTAGAAGCGCGTGAACCGCATGCCCTGCGATGCGAGGCGGTCGAGGTTCGGAGTCTCGATCTCGCCCCCGTAGCAGCCCAGGTCGGAGTAGCCCATGTCATCGGACACGATCGTCACGATGTTCGGACGGCTGCCACGTGACGGTCTTGGCATCGGTGTCGAGCAACGGGCAGCCGCCAGTGGCGCGGCGATGCCCGCGATTTCAAGAAAACGGCGCCGGTCGAGGGTCTGTGTATCGATCACAGAAATATCCTACCGTTGAAGTGGCTCGACCGAGGACGTCGGCCAAGCGGGGGAGCCAACTATTGCCGGACCACCAAGTACCGCAGGTCTAGCCGACTTGGCAGACCCGTGCAGCCTCGCGGGCCGGCAATGCCAGCCGTGCCGAGCGTGGCCTGTAACCTAGGGGCATGGGGCTGCCCGTGCGAATTTGCGGTTTCTGCGGCTCTAGCAGCGGTCGAAATCCGGCTTACGCCGCCGCCGCCGTGGCCCTCGGCAAGTGCTTGGCCGAACACGGGATCAATCTCGTATACGGAGGGGCCTCCGTGGGCCTGATGGGTGTGTTGGCAGACAGTGTCCTGGCGTCGGGAGGCCAGGTCGTGGGGGTCATTCCAAAGGCTCTTGCTGACAAGGAGGTCGCACACAGACAGCTGACAGAGCTGCACGTCGTAGATTCTATGCATGAGCGCAAAGCGCTCATGGCCGATCTCGCGGACGGCTTCATTGCGCTCCCGGGCGGGTTCGGCACGGTGGAAGAGCTATGCGAGATTATCACGTGGGGGCAGCTCGGCCTGCACCGTAAACCGATCGGCTTGCTCAATGTTGATGGCTACTACGAGTCGCTGCTGGCGTTCTTCGACCGGGCTGTTTCCGATCGGTTCGTCCATTCGGCGCATCGCGGGCTCGTGATCGACGGCACAAGTCCGGAAGCGATCCTACGGGCGTTCAGTGACTACCGGGCGCCTCGCTTGGGTAAGTGGTTGGATCCCTCCAAGGCGTGACAATGACCGCTGAGCATTGGGCAGCAGGAAATGTCGATCGCCGCCGCCCACGATTTGCCAGGTCATTCGGAAGTCCCGACCGCATCGACCAGAGCTTTCCGGACCGGCCGCGCTGGTTGCTTCATCCTTGATTGCTTCGCTAGTGCAGTTGCGGATCACTGCCATCCCGCTGTAGCGCTCCCGAGTCCGTCAGGTGCTTCGGTTTCGCCGGTCTCCTGTCCGCTAGAGATCGGCGAGTTTAGGGTTCTCGGCCGCCCAATCCATGAAGTCTTCGACCGTGTAGAATGCCTCGTGCCTGTAGAGCCGGCCGCGGTCCTCGACGGGGACGGTCCAGTCATAGTCCCAGGAATCGCCCGTGCGTTCCATCCAGCTGGCTAGTTCGGCTTCCAATCCGGCCTGGATCTCCGACGCTTCGGATCTGCCTGCCAAGTTGTCCTGTTCGTAGGGATCCGACTCGAGGTCGTACAGAACCCAGGGCTCGTCCCTGTTGCGGGCATACATGTACCGGGCTGTGCGAACACCGCGCCACCCGCGCTCGACGCCGCCGGCGAGGTATGGACCGAAGATCTGGAAATATGCCGATTCGGGGCCGCTCTCGGATTCCCCCAAGATGACTGCCGAAAGGTCGCTGCCCTGCATGCCTGGGTCCGGATCGAGGCCACAGAGGGAGAGCAGCGTAGGCGCGATGTCGACATGCGAGAACAGTGTGTCGGTCTCGCGCCCGCCTTCCGCCCGCGGATCCCGGACGATGCCAGGCACGCGGATCGACTCCTCCCAAGGCTTCCGTTTCAGCTTCGCGCCATGCGAGCCAAGCATGTCCCCGTGATCGGAGGACACGATCACGATCGTGTTGTCCCGCAAGCCCAGCTCCTCCAGCTGAGCTAGGATGCGGCCCACCTGATCGTCAACCGCTGTGACCATCGCGTAGTATGCCGCTATCTCCTTCCGGCCCGGCATCGCCCTGCCCGGGCTCGGAACGAGATCCCGCTCGGATCTGTCGCCGTCGAAGTTCGGGCGCAGTTCGATGGCATCCGGGTCGTACATCGCCATGTATTCGTCTGGCGCGATGTACGGGTCGTGAGGGGGGCCCATCTGAATCGTCAGAAAGAACGGGCGAGAATCATCGCGGGTTCGATTGAGGAACTCAATGCCGACGTCGGTCCACGCTTTCGGCTCGAATTCCCTGATCGGGATCGGTGTCGGATCGTCTCGGAAGTAGTGCGTGTTGAAGTGGGCATGGCTCACTTCGTTAGCGGCCCAGAACTCGAATCCCTGCCGTCGGGCGCCGGGCGGGACCCAGCCCGGCTGACGGCGTCCGCCATCGAGGTGCCACTTGCCGATGAAACCGGTCCGGTAGCCTGCGTTGGCGAATAGTTCGGCAACGCTCGTCTCTGATTCCCTCAGCCTCAGATCGTTCGCCACCATTCCATTGGCGTGCGCGTACTTGCCCGTGAGAATCACCGCCCGGGCAGGGCAGCATACCGGAGAATTCGCAAGGTGGTTGCGGAACAGCACGCCTTCCGCAGCGAGCTTGTCCAAGTTGGGGGTCTTGACATCGGGATTGCCCATGCACCCCATCGCCTGCGCCCGCATTTGATCAGGGAAAAGGAATAGGACATTGAGGGCCTCGCGCGGCGCGGACGTCTCGGAACTACAGTTCCATGATGCGAGCAGTGCCCCGCCAGAAGCCATCAATTGGCGTCTTGTCAACATGTGATCCAGATTCTAGCGCAGCGGGGTCCAACCCACCGGTCGTGGATGATGACGGCGAAGAGGGCGAATGTCCGGACCGGCTGCCAGTGCTCGGCTCGAATGGTCGCTTACCAGCCAGCGGCGTAGCGCTGCGCGTATGGATCGGCGCCAGCCTCGATAACGGCGTTGTCCCTGACCTTGATCGCGGTTGGGGCCGACCCGCTTGCCCTGCGGCTGCGCCGGTCGACCAAGTGCCCGAGCGATACCAGTTCGTCGACGACGAAGCCCGGCATCCGTTCGTCGAGCAGCAGCATGTTCGGTTCCATCGCGTGGTCGTCGAAGCTGGAAACCAGGTGCTTGCTTTGGAAGCGAGGCGCTTCGACGGCCGCCTGGGGATTGAACCGGAAAAGAATGGCCGCCAGCAAGACTTGGATCAAGGCCTGCTCCTGTTGGTCCCCTCCCGGGGTTGACATTGCCATGAAAGGCTCCCCTCGGCGAGTTACCAAAGTAGGCGTCAGGGTGATTCTGGGGCGCTTGCCCGGTTCCACAACGTTCGGATGGCCCTTGATCGTCAGGAAGCTATGCGCCCTTTGCGTCAGCGGAATGCCGGTGCGTCCGGCGATCACCGCCGGCATCCATGCCCCGGAGGGCGATGCTGAGAACATCATCCCGTCTGCTGTGGCTATGTTGATCGAGGTAGTGTCCTTCGACGCGAGCCTGTCCGGCAACGGCCGCATTTTACCGGTGTGGCTTGAGGGGTGCATGGGGGTGACGCCGCCGAACGTTCCCGGCCGAAATGTGGACGACGACCGCCCAGGATCGATGAGAGCCCGTCGGCTGGCAGCGTAGTCCTTCGAGAGCAGCTCTGCCGGCACTGCGGAGAACTCCGGATCGGCATACCATGCGTCGCGGTCCGCGAATGCCAGTTTGAGTGCTTCGACTAGTCGATGGATATACGCAGATGTGTTCCAGCCGATCGATTGAAGGTCGTACCCTTCGAGGATATTGAGAGCTTGAAGCAAGACCGCGCCTTGGGTCCAGAAACCAGCCTTGTACACCTCGTGACCGTGGAAAGTTGTGACAAGAGGCTGTTCGGGTTGCAGGTGAAATCCCGCGAAGTCCTCGTACCGCAGCAGACCGCCGCTTTCTTTGACGAATTCTGCTATTTCCCGAGCCACCGGTCCCCGGTAGAAGTAATCCCGGACGGCCTCGATTGCAGCCTCGCGCGACTTGCCCATTGCCAATGCCCGCCGCTCGGCGTCTCCCATGGAAACGATCGTCGCGGCGAGGTCGGGCTGTCGGAAGATGTCCCCGGGCCTCGGAAACCGCCCGTCCGGAGCGAAGACTGCCCGCGAAGTCGGAAACAGCTGTAGGAAAGTGGAAGCCTCTCCAATCGAACGCACACGGGTCCGATCGATCGGATGTCCCCTGGCCAACTCGACTGCGGGGGCCGAGACGTCCTCGAACGACATCGTCCCGAACTGCTTCAGAGCTAGCAGCCCGGCGTCGACCATTCCTGGCACAAGGGCAGGCAGAGTTCCGTACGAGGGGATCGGGCCCGTCTTGTGCTCTCGCTGGGCCGCTTCGTCCTCCAGTTCGGGGTCGGGCTTGAGATTCAGGAAGAATTTCAGGGTCATCCGCGCCGGAGCCTTGCCTACGCCCGCGATCGAATGCACCTGTCCATCCGCCGTGCGGATCAGAAGTGGAGCTTCTCCGCCGAAACCGTAGTGCGAGAATTCCGTGACAGCTCCGGCTAGCAGGGCGGTGATTCCGGCGTCGACTGCGTTGCCGCCAGCTTGCAGCGTGCGCATCGTGGCTTGGGTGACGAGCGGCGTTCCCGCGGCGACTGCCGCCCTTGTCCCGCGCACAACCGGGCGACGCACCTCCCATCCGAGGATCGCTCGTTGGCGACGCTGGCTCTCCGACCTAGATTCGCGGACTTGTGCGAGTGCAGCGCAGACCGCCAGCACCGTCAGTGCCAAGATCCATGCGATATGTCCTTTGCTCCGCACGTTGAGCCGCCGTCATGATAGCCGTTCTGAGCGGGTCACGTTCGCACCGCCCCACTTGCCCCAAGGACCTGAGGGTCAGATGTGCCCGAAGACAGGCTCGTCCTCGACCGGAACCGGCGCAGCCGCAGCGAGCATGTCCCTGACCCTCGCGATTGCGTTCCACTTCTCCCGGTTGCGCATCGCGCGTCGATTTGCCAGGAGGTGGGCGGTGGATCCTTCGAGCACCTTGTGGATGATCTTGAGTCCGTTAGCCCTCAGTGTGCTTCCAGTCTCGGTGTTGTCGACGATCGCCTCGCCGTCTTCCGGCGGTTTCGATTCAGTCGCCCCGAACGAATGGAATATAGCAACGGGCGACGTGCCGCTGCGCCGCACGCTGAGTCGCGAGTACGGACTGTACAGCGCCGGCTCAAGATCGGTATGCTCGCGGACCAAACTTTCCGTGAGATTGAGATACTCGGTCCATATCCTGAGCGGCTGGGTTCCAGTGGAATCGACGAACCGGGCGAAGAGATCACTGGCCGAGTTGACGTCTTCCCATACCTCCGACACGCCGAGAACGATATCGACTCGACCGAATCCCAGGTCGACCAAGTTCTCCACGTTGGCCGAGACATCGCTCTCGTAGTACCAGTCGATTCCCGAGATGCCTAGATCGAAGAACCCTGCCTGCAGCATGTATGGGATCTCTTGCGGCCGCATGGTCTTGGTCACGACCCCCTCAATGCCTAGATCCGGCCGATAGCTGCGGCTGCCATCGGCGTACCCTTTCGGGTTGATGCCCGCGCGCTCCAGGAAGGAGCGGGCCTTTTTTTCCAAGCTGCCCTTGGGGATGGCGAGCCGGACTACGCTCATGCGGACTCCTTTCCGGCAGGTTGCGAGTCTCGAGCCGCCTCCGCCAGGGCTCTCAGGACCGAGTCGGCGTCGGCTTTGACCTCGATTCCGCCGGGCAGCCGCACCGTGCCAGCCTCGAGTGTGGCCATAGGCGCTCCGGCTACACCGACCCTAGCCCCACTGTCTCGCAAATCTTCGGCCAGGCGCACAGCATGTGCCTTGTCGCCGGGCCCGGCCGCTGCCAGGCGGATGCCCCGGAAGGCGGCCGTCCGGTCGCGTGTGGAGAGCAACTGCTGCAAGGTGTCGAAGCGCACGCCGCAACCAGTGGCGGGCGTCGGGTCGCCGCCGAAGAGCTCGACCAAGCGGTCATAGCGCCCTCCCCCGCACAGCATTCCCTGCTCGCTCGAAATCTCGAACACCAATCCGGTGTAGAACGTCAGCCCGCGCGCAATCCCTAGGGAGACATCGAAGCCGTCAATTCCATAATGGCCGAGTACTTGGCACACTTCCATCAACTCGGCGAGCGACTCTCCGGCGCTGGAGCTACCCAGAACCGTCGCGGCGAGCTTGGATACTTCGTCGAGGGTTCCCCTGATACCGCTCGCCCGGATGAGCAGCTCTGCGGTCTCGTCCGGCAGGTACCCTTCGACATTCCAAATCCTGCGAAATGTCGCAGCGGCCTCCTCCGGGAGCCGCCGAGCCAACTGGGCTGGATCGGGCGCCGGCAAGTCGGCGATGGCGAATTCTCCCGTGTAACCGTCCCGGGCTTGTAAGGAAGCCAGGTCCCGTCGGTCCGTCCGCAACTGCTCGACCGTCAAGGGGTCCTTGGTTGCAGCGAGGGTTGCGCAACGCTCGCGAATCCCGGACAGGCGGTCAAGATGGCCAATCACGGTAGCCCTCTCGTCCGGGTTGAGTTCAACGGGCAGCAGCGATCGGAAGATGCCTGCTGTTCCGACTGTCAGCCTCAATTCGTCGATGCCGATCGAGCGCAAGAACCGGAGCGCGGCAGCGATGACCTCTGCGTCTGCTTGCGGAGAGGGATCACCCAGCACTTCGAATCCGGCCTGAGTGAATTGTCTCGACCTCCCCGAGTGCGGGCGGCAGTAGCGGAAGCAGGGTCCCACATAGAACAGCTTGTAGGGCCGATGGAAGCCCTCGAGGGCCCCGGAAGCGACGAGACGGCAGACTGGCGCCGTCAACTCCGGTCGCAGCGCGTACTCCTCGTGGTCGCAGTGGAAGGTAAGCAGGGAGTTTTTGATTTCCGGGCCGGAACGCGCCGTGAACAGGTCCGCGCGTTCGAAGACCGGGGTGGCAACCTCTTCAAAGCCGTAAGCTTCCGCGTTGCGGGCGAAGGCGCCGTCAAGATGCCGGCGCATTGCTGCGTCCGCGGGCAGCTCGTCTCGCGTGGCAGGGGGCGGGGAGTTGTCGAGCATGACGGAGTGCAGCAGAAAGGGCAGGCGGGACTTCGCGGCCGAATCCATCGGCAGGCGACCCCACTACTTCAATCTTACTGTTCTTGGAGGGGCCGTCGCGGTGCCCTTCCGGGTCCGTTCTTCCGAGAACGAAGGCCCCGGATTCCGCACCTGCTGTGGATGGCGCGAGACATGGCACTATGGCGGGCGAAACTCCGTATAATGGGATTGGGGTGAACCTCAACCGGCACATACTGCCGCCAGCCCTTCTTCCACCTGCGTAGGGTCATCACATGCATGCCGTGAATGTCGCTCCCATAGGGGAGCCTGTATCGCAAGCTATCAAGGAAGTCGTCAATGACTTCAGTGTCCATGTTGCTACCGTCAACGGCTCAGGCAGCCAGTCTTCGAACCTGATCCTGCTGCGGGCCTTGTTCGAGATGGGCATTCCGGTATCGGGCAAGAACCTGTTCCCGTCCAATATTGCGGGGTTGCCGACTTGGTACACGATCCGTGCCAACAAGTACGGCTTCATCGGGCGCAAGAAGGAGACCGACGTCCTTGTAGCGATGAACCCGCAGACTGCCGAAGAGGATGTCGAGGGCCTTAGCCCAGGTCGGGCTGTAATCTACGACGAGCCGCTGCGATTGAGCGATCTGCGCCGGGACCTGCATTTCTATCCCGTTCCGTTCGACAAGCTCGTCGCCCCGGTCTGCCCGGCTCCGAAGCTCCGCAAGCTCGTCCGCAACATCATTTACGACGGAGTGCTGGCGGCAATCCTCGGTATTGAGATGGAAGAGATCCGCAACGCCATCCTCAAGCAATTCAAGACCAAGGCGAAAGCCGCCGAATTGAACTGGAACGCGGCGGTGGCAGGCTACGAATGGGCTCAGGAAAACCTGGTCAAGAAGGATCCCTTCCGCTTCGAGCGGATGGAAGGGAACAAGGACAAGATCATCATCGAAGGGAATGCGGCAGCCGCGCTTGGCGCGGTCTTCGGGGGGGTGAGCGTCATTACTTGGTACCCCATTACCCCATCGTCTTCCTTGGCCGAGTCAGCCCAGGAGTACCTCAAGCGATTCCGGATTGACCCGGAGACAGGCAAGGCAACTTTTGCAGTCGTTCAGGCCGAAGACGAGCTGGCTTCGATCGGCATGGCAATCGGTGCCGGGTGGGCCGGCGCACGGTCGATGACTACCACTTCGGGGCCGGGCATCTCCCTGATGTCGGAGTTCGTCGGCCTGGCGCATTTCGCTGAGATTCCCGTCGTCCTCATCGACGTGCAGCGCATGGGACCCTCCACAGGGCTCCCGACACGCACGTCCCAGGGCGATTTCCTTTCGGCGGCTACTCTCTCGCATGGAGATACGCTTCACCCGATGCTGATTCCGGCCACGCCAGAGGAATGCTTCGAATTCACTGCACGGGCCTTCGATGTGGCCGAACGAATCCAGTCGCCGGTGTTCGTGATGCTTGATCTCGACCTGGGCATGAACTACTGGATGGCAGACAAGTTTGAATACCCGGATTGGGACTTGGATCGCGGGAAGGTCCTAAGCGAAGGCGACATCGAGAAACTCCAAGGGAACTGGGGGCGCTACCGTGACCTTGACGGGGACGGCATCACCTACCGGACGATCCCTGGCAACAGGCACCCGCAGGCGGCGTATTTCGTGCGCGGGACGGGTCACGACCCTGATGCCAACTACAGCGAGCGCGAAGAGGATTGGATCCGGAACATGGCGCGGATCAGGAAAAAGATGCTCGGCACGCGCCGATTCCTGCCCAAGCCGGTCATCGACGAGAATCCCAACGCACAATTTGCTTTCGTGGGTGCCGGCACAAGCCACGAAGCGATCCGGGAGTGCCGCAGCCAATTGCGGCTCGAGTATGGCATCGAAACCGCCTATTGCCGGGTGCGCGGGTGGCCGTTCAGCCATCGCATCGAAGAGTTCATCGTCAAGCACAAGCGAGTCTATGTGGTCGAACAGAACCGCGACGCCCAGTTGCGGACGCTGCTGCGTCGGCAGTTTCCAGTGATTCACGACCACCTGAGGAGCATCTGCTACTACGGCGGCATGCCCTTGGACGCCCGCACCGTTACCGACGCCATCGTCGAGGAGGAGAGGCTGTGAGCACCGCGACCACTGCTACCAGGAACAAGGCCCAGGCTTCCAATCGGATCGGCCTCGGCCTCGACCCCTATCGCGGGCTCAAGACGACGCTCTGCGCTGGGTGCGGTCACAATTCGATTTCGGAGCGCATCGTTGAATGCTTCTTCGAAATGGGCATTGATCCAACACAGGTCGTGAAGCTCTCGGGCATAGGCTGCTCGTCGAAGTCCCCGGCCTACTTCCTGAGCATGTCGCACGGCTTCAACACCGTGCATGGGAGGATGCCTGCGGTAGCCACCGGGGCGGTCCTGGCAAACAAGCAGCTGAGGGCGCTAGGTGTTTCGGGTGATGGTGACACGGCCTCGATCGGCTTGGGCCAGTTCGTGCATATGATGCGTCGGAACGTCCCGATCGTGTATGTCATCGAGGACAACGGCTGCTACGGGTTGACCAAGGGGCAGTTCTCGGCGACGGCGACCCGCGGCTCGCTGACCAAGACTGGCATTTCCAATGAACTGGAACCCATCGATTCTTGCGGTTTGGCGGTCCAGATGGGCGCGACATTCGTCGCGCGTTCGTTCTCTGGAGACAAGAAGCAGCTCCAAACCATCTTGAAGGCGGCGCTGAGTCACCGAGGCACGGCCGTCGTGGACGTGATCTCGCCATGCGTCACGTTCAACGATCACGTCGGCTCGACGAAGAGCTACAAGTACGTGCGTGATCACAAGATCCCGTTGCAGTCGATCGGTTTCGTTCCGTACTTCGACGAAATCCAGGTCGACGAGGACTTTGCGCCGGGCTCGGTTCGCGAGGTCGAACTGCACGACGGCTCTCTCCTGAGGCTGGAGAAACTGGAAGAGGATTACAATCCCACCAACCGCCTCGAGGCGCTCGACCGGATCGAGTCAGCGCTGGAGCAGGGGCAGATCATCACCGGCGTGCTCTACGTCGACACGGAAATGCCGAGCTTCACGGAGAGGTTGAATCTCGATGACCAGCCACTCGCTCAGATCGGCCAGGAGCGGCTCCGTCCGCCGGAGAGCGCGCTGGCCGCGGTCATGTCTGAACTCGCCTAGCGCTCTTCATCCAGAGCGTTGCGAGGCCTTCCGCAGCGCTTAGCAACCACCGATCGAAGCGACACCCGTCATAGCTGCGGCACAGCTTGGCTGGCCTCGATCCGGAAGATGGGTTCGAGGGTCGGCGGCAAGGTTCTCAAATGCGGGGATGCAAGCGGGGAATGCCGTGACCGCGGTTCATCACCGGCCGCGTTCCGGCAGACCGAAACGGTCGCCGGAGCGATCTAGCGAGCTGTGCCCGACCCGGGCACTGGGCTCGGAGCCTCCGGTAGGATACGTTGCCCTTCCGCACGTCCCTGAAGGCGATCGCGGATCCAATCCCGATGCAAGCTCGAGTTCCCCGGCCCCGGGACTAGCGGTCGACCAGCAGCGCTACAGTTTCGGCGAGCCATCCTGACTGCCAATGGTGGTCGCGCTTTGGTCCGTCCCGATAGACATGGGGAATGCTCAAACCCGTCAGCAAGTTGTGTATCGCAACGTGGTGTGCCCGGAACGAATCGTAGTAACCCGTGAGAACCAAGCGGCTCTCCGGTCGCAACAGGTCCGCACGGTCCTGAACCAAGCGAGTAATTTGATATCGATCGAAATTCGATTGACTCCCAAAGATCGGCTCCATGCCGAACCTGTCCGGTGTCTCTTGCATGAGAGGCGCGTCCCATGCAGCTGCCTTGGAGAACAGATCAGGATGCCGCAAGAGCAATGCCCAAGCACCCCAGCCGGATTTCGAAAACCCGACCAGCAAGCGCTCTGGAGGCCCGGAGTCCGCAGCATGCAGCCGCTCCACAAGCGGCAGGACATCCTTCAGCAGGTAGCTCTCCTGTTGAAGCTCGGGATCCGAGGGATGGTCAGCGTACCACGGTAGTGCGGAGAATGTCGGAATTGCGACGATCAACCCGTGCTCACTAGCCAGGTCCGACCTGCGAACCTCGTCGGCGGGGTCGCCCCACCTTGTGGTCGCGCCAGCTTCCACGGGCAGGACATAGAGAATCGTCTGCGCGTGCTCCGGCTCCGCATTGTCAGGAGTGAAGATTCGCACGGTCGTTTCGCCCCCTTGGCGGGGGCTGCGGATCCGGTGGGTTTCCTCGCCGCCCCTGGCCGAGCCCACCACGGCGAGGGCGAGGACCACTAGCGATTCGACCGCTCGCCAACGGCGGCGCGGATTGGGCCAAAGTGCCGAATAACGGGCCAAAGAGCCGATCCGTCGGAGCGGAGCGGGATTGCGCCTGGAAGAGACTGCGCAACAAGTCACGAGCGAGGCCATCATAGACCACGACTCGGTGACCGCAGGTCTCGCACTGGGACCGCGCGTACCGGATTGGGATTGCGGGCATCGGACCCCAGGACCGCCCTATACGCATGGAATGGCGCTCTCAGCTCTGGACGTTCAGGTGACGTGCGGGAATCGACGCTGCAGGACTGCGGTATCCTGTCACCACAAGAGGAGCCACTGTATGGATGTCGCGCACAATGGGGCGGTCAAACCGAACCTTGTTTCCAGGCGCCGCCTGTTCGAGGCTGCCGTTCCGTTAATCGTTCCGGCCAGCGCCCTCGGTCTGGCCGGCGCGGTTCCTCCGAGCGATCGGATCAATGTCGCCGGCCTGGGTATCGGCGGACGCGGCGAACGCGATCTGGAGTCGTTCCTGGCACAGGATGACGTGCAGTTTCGGGCGATCTGCGATGCCCGAAACGAACGTCGCGAAGCCATCAAGTCCAAGGTTGACCAGCATCACGGCAACAAGGACTGCGTGATGTATGCAGACATGTACGAGCTGTGGGATCGCAAGGACATTGATGCCGTTCTGATTGCGACGGGGGATCGCTGGCATACGCTGCTTTCGATCCTTACTGCGAAATCGGGCAAGGATGTCTACTGCGAGAAGCCGTGTTCGATGACGATTGCAGAGAGCCGCGCGCTAGCGGACACGTATCACCGGCTGGGACGGGTCTACCAGGCAGGCACCCAGCGGCGGAATGGCACGAATTTCGAGTATTGCATCGATCTCGCGCGCAACGGCACGCTCGGCAACCTGCGGACGTTGCATGCGAACGCCGCACCTGGCGAGCGCTACACAGCCTTGACCACGCACGACTGGCTGCCGCCCGAGCCTGAGCCGCCCAAGAGCGTTGTGGACTGGGACCGCTGGCTCGGCCCGGCCCCTTGGCGGCCCTACAACTCTCTCTATGTCAAGAGCCGTTGGCGAGGGTACTTTGACTTCCATGGCGGCGGAATTCTGGAGTGGGGCTCGCACACGGTCGATCTCTGCCACGCCGCTGGAGGGCTGGACGAAACCGCGCCGGTTCGTTTCGAGCCTCATCGTCCGGACGGCGTCACTCCGTATTCCGTGGATTTTCGGTATGCGAACGGATTGGATCTCGTTCTCAGGGACAGCGGCTGGGCGGGCTTGGGTTCCTGTGCCGTGCGTTTCGAGGGCGACGAGGGATGGGTGCAGACCGGGGATGCCGGGATTGTCGAGACCTCCGACAGCCTGCGGCAATACCGCAAGGCGTTCGAGGACGCCCGGGAAGCCACGACGCGGCACGTCAGGGATTTCCTGGACTGCGTGAAATCACGCGGCGAAACGCGAGCGAATGCTCTGGCCGCCTGCCAGACCCACGTCGCGTGTCATGCCGCGTACATTGCATACCAACTCGGGGAAGCGCTGGAGTTCGATCCGGCCAGCGACAGTTTTCCTTCCAGCGAGAGTGCCAATCGCATGCGCTCACGCGCGATGCGGGAACCGTGGCGGTTGGCGTAGGAGGAGGCGGCAAATGTTGAGGCGAACATTTTTTGCGATCGGAGCGATCGTCGCGGCGGCCGGCAAGCGGCTGCGAGGCCAGACGCGAGTGAATCTGAATCAGCTGGCGAACCAGCAGCTGGCTGCGACGCCCTATAAATCCGCGGAAATCATGGCGATGGAGTCCGCGGACCTGATTCAGTTGCTGGAAGATCCAGAGTCCAGCGAGTTTGCAAGAGCCAAGGCATGCCAGCGACTTGCCGTCGTGGGAGACGAAGCGGCGGTTCCGTCGCTGGCACGATTGCTGAGCGACCCCAAGCTTTCCCACTACGCTCGCATGGCGCTCGAACCAATGCCCGGAGAATCCGTGGACCAAGCGTTGCGAGAGGCACTCGCCAGTCTGGAGGGAGAGCTGCTCATCGGAGTGATCAATTCGATCGGCTTGCGGAGGGACCAGGGAGCCCTGAAGGCTCTAGCGACGTTGCGGCACGGCGATGACGCCGATGTTGCTGCTGCGGCAACGTGGGCGATCAACAGGATCCGGCGACCCTAGGTGCGGTCAAGGTCTTCGTCTTCCAGGCCAGGATGCGCGGGTTCGACAAGCTTCAGCAGGGAGACAACCGCTTGACGAACGACCTCTTGATCGAGACTCACCAGGTGCTGGAACGCTGCTGCGATGCCTTTCGTGCCGCGCCGGGAACAGTGATCATGAACTCTCATACCGGCGAAATCATTTACGTCCCACTGCAATCCGAGCCGCTGGTCGACGACTGCAGGAGCCCGTGCGTTCCTGCTGGCTCCTGCCCATGGCGTGGTGATCGAGCTGGTTCCACACCGCCAGCTTCAGCCGCTGGCCTATAGAGCCATTGCGGCCGATAGGCATGGATGCGGGTGATCCCGTTCCTTGAAGTGCCGAGCCTAGTCTTGATGTTCTTGCCGGCTGCTGGGATCCCCCTTGGCCAACAGGAACGGGGAATAGACGAGGAAGAACATAGCTAGTCCGAAGACCTCGGTGGTCAGGAGATACCACGGCCACGGTGCGAAAAAGAATGGCGTTATTGTCCCGTCGGGCGGCCGCGAAAGGTACAGATAGTTCGATCCCAACAAGAGGTTGATGACGGCGATTGCTACTGCATAGAGGTTCAGGCTGGCGAAAGCACGGAACAGCCCTCCTAGCGTCGGCCGCATCCGCAAACCCCAGGTGGCGAACAGGACTCCCACGACGATGCCGGAATGCGCGACGAAGTACTGGAAGAAGCGGTACCCCGGGAAGGCCAGTTCTAGCCCGTTCGGAGTGATGACGGCGTTTGAAGCACCGGCGAGGCCCCAGAAATAGGCGATTTCGTAGGTCCTTTGGTTCTTGGATAACAGAGTTGCGACGGTTGCGAGAACGGCAACGCCGCACGCGTGAAGCGGCAGGTGGTTTTGCGCGAATTGATCCACGCCGAATGCGGCGATCCGGTAACCCCAGTGGGTCACTTCGTTGATCAGGAGCCCGCCAGCCAAGCAGTAGCCGATAGTTGTGGCTACCGCTTCGGACCGGGCTTTTCGCGCGATTCCGGAGAGCAGGATCGGGACGGCTAGAGTCAAAGCCACCGCAACGAGGTGCGGTGCGCCAAACGTCTCGAGGCCTGCGGCTGGCATGGGATCCTAGCGTTCGGCTCGCAGGTCGATAGCGAACACGTTGCCGGGTCTACCGAACTGAGTCGGCTACGAGACGGGCCTTGTCGATTCCGTGCGCAGCTCCTGCACCGCGGACCCTGCGCGAACGCTTCCGCCGGTATCTCGCGACGGCAAGGATCGGAGCTCGTCTGCGAACCGTGACTAGCGAGCCAACAGCGAACCGACCATCTTTCATCGCTCTACCAAGCCGCCACAGTCCCGTCCTTGCGGGGGTCAGTGCCGCCCATCAAGATCCCGCGCTCCCAATCGATTTCGACCGCTTGGTACCCACCCATGGGTCCGGCTCGCCCGACAGTGTGTCCAAGGCGTCTCAGTCTGTTAGCGACCTCCGGATCGACCCCGTCCTCAAGACCCACTCCACCGTTGTCGCTGTGGCTCGCTCGAGGGGCTTCACCTGCTTCTTGCACGTTCATACCGAATTCGATCATGTTCAGCAGCACCTGGACGTGGCCTTGGGGCTGGAGGTCGCCTCCCATCACCCCAAACGACAGCCAAGGCTTTCCATCCTTGAACGCCATCGCCGGAATGATCGTGTGATAGGGCCGCTTCCGGCCCTCGATTCGGTTCGGATGGTCGGGATCCAAGGAGAACAGGGCGCCTCGGTCCTGCAACAGTAGACCTGTTCCCGGTACCACGATGCCCGACCCGAATGCCTGGTAGAGGCTGTTGATGAAGGACACGGCGTTCCGGTCCTTGTCGACGACTGTGAAGTAGACGGTATCGCCGGCCCCTCCGAGCCAGCGAACTGGGCCGTCGATTCCCGTCCCTACGTTCGTAGCTGCATTGTTCAAGTCGATCCGCTCCCGCTGGTCGCGGGCGTAGTCTTTCGAAATGATCGTTGAAACCGGCAGTTCCGCCCGCATTGGATCCGCGAGCCATGCGTGGAGATCGGCAAAGGCAAGCTTCTTCGCCTCGACGAAGAGATGCAGGTACGCGGCCGAGTTGTGACCTTCTTGCTTCAGGTCGTAGCCTTCCAGGATGTTGAGGATTTCAAGCGCCGCCATTCCCTGGCCGTTGGGTGGCAGTTCGTAGATTCGATGCCCCTTGTATGTGGTGCTGATCGGCTCGACCCAGTCCGAGTGTTGAAAGGCAAGGTCTTCCATCGTCATCGGCCAGCCGAGGCTGTTCAAGCGGTCGACTATCCTGCGTGCGATCTCGCCCTTGTAGAACGCATCGCGGCCGCCACGTGCAATCTGTCGATATGTCCAAGCCAGTGGCTCGTTGACAAATACGTCTCCATGGGCAGGCGGCTTGCCATCCAGGAGGTATGCTTGGGCGAACTCCGGGTCGTCTTCGTGCGATGCCCCGGCGCGCTTCCAATCGGAAGCGAAGATCTCCGATACCGGGAATCCGTCTTCGGCGTATTCGATGGCAGGCCCTAGGACCTGCTCGAGGGACATGGTGCCGTAGCGTTCCAGCAGTGTTGCCCAGCCGTCGACAGCGCCCGGAACGGTGACTGAAAAAGCGCCCTTGATGGGGATTCTATCTAGGCTGCGACTCTTGAAGAAGTCGATGTCCGCTGCCTTTGGCGAGTACCCGCTCCCATTGAGACCGGCCAACTCGCCGGTCTCCGCCATGTAGACCAGAGCGAACATGTCACCACCAGGGCCTGTCATCATCGGCGCGACCAAGGCCAGGGTGGCTGCAGTGGCGACGGCCGCGTCGACTGCGTTGCCGCCTTGCTGCAGGATCCGCAATCCCACTTGCGACGCTAGCGGCTGGCTTGCCGCGACCATTCCGTTACGCGCGGCCACTGCCGAGCGCCCGGCTTTGGGGATCGGACGGACGCCAGCCATGCACACACCAGAGAATACGACCGCCACAATGAGCGAAGACCGGAAAGACATCGTTAACTCCGGCAACTAGTATCCGATCTTAGCTCGGCATAGTCACGTGGCATCCCTGCCAAGAGTATCCGATGGGCAGCCCTTTGGGCGATTTCTGGTCAGTTCCGGACACTGATGAGCGGCTTGCACGACTTCGCAGGCAGCAAAACGATCTGTCCGCGGTTGGGAAGCATGGTGGCTTCACCGCTCCCGCGAGATGTCAGCCGCCCGGGTCGTTGCGAGGCTTGTCCGGCACGTGCCCTTGCCTGTCAGCATTCGCCACGAAGCGCGGGGGGTCGCCTTCAATCCGGAATTTCCGCGCCTGCTCCTCGCATGGCGGCGGCGTCATCGTGCTGTAGTGCCGGATTCCATAGGCCACGTGGCGGCGCACATCCCCGACGCACGCTTCCGCGATCTGCGCGGAGTGGCGCTCCACGAACTCCCTGGTTCCAGCCAACTCGCTGGCAGCGGGATAGACCTGAAACTTGAGCAGGACCAGCGAGACGGCTGCTAGCATCCCAACCGCAGTGACGGCCCGCTGGGGATCGACCCGGAGGGCCACCACGGCCGAGAGCACGGCTGCCCCGACGATTGCGCCACCTATCCCCATGAAGACATCTCCGGCCGACAACCCATCCCACGCTCGGGTGATCCCGTCCGCCAATGCCGCTGGCAGCAGCGCGCCCGCCAGCGGAACCAGTAGCAGCGTGCAGGCCGAAGCGCAAAGGTACAGCCTTTTCGGTCGTTGCCGCCATTGGACCGCGAGCAAGATCGCCAGTGGAGGGAGCACAGGCAGGATATAGGCAGGCAGCTTGTTTACCGACACGGAGAAGAACACGAATGGAAGCACCGTCCAGGCACACAGGAACCGGAGGCGAGGCTCGCCCCAGAGCGTGTCGCGTCGAAGACCGCAGAGTAACGGAGCCCACGGAAGCAAGAATGCCAGCAATACCGGTACGTAGAACCAAATCGGTTGCTCATGTTGCAGAGCCGGGCTGATGAACCGGTCCCAATGGTGGCGGACAATGAATTCCTCGACGAACACGCCACCATTGCGCCAGTAGCAGACCAGATACCAAGGCAGGCAGACCGCCGCGAAAGGGACTAGCGCTCGGAGCCCTAGGAGATCGAGCGCTCGCCGGGGCTGTGCGTACAAGGCGGGAACAAGGGCCAGGGCTGCTATGGCCGGGGCCACCAAGCCCTTGCTCAGCACGCCCAGGCCCAGCAGCGCTCCGAATGCGGGCATGCAGCGACGGGCGTTCAGCGAATCAGGGCTCCGAACCCAAGGGAGCAGGCTGAGAAGAGCTGCCGATGTGAAGACTGCCACAGGGGCGTCAAACACGCCCGCATCGGAATACGCGACCCAGCCGGCAGACGTAGCGAGGATCGCAGTCGCGGTTGCCGCTGTAGGCTCGTCGAATTCCCCGCGGATTCCCCGAAAGAACAAGAACAGGAACGCAACGCCGAGCAAGGCTACAGGCACTCGGGTGTAGTTCTCGATGCCTGTCTTGTGGGCTAGCCCGCCGAGCCAGAACAGGAGTGCCGGCTTTTCGAACCACGGCTCGCCCCAAAGGACTGGCGTGACCCAGTCCCCTGATTCGGCCATTTGCCGCGCGACGGACGCGTAGCGGGGTTCGTCGGGCCCCACTAGCCCGCGATGATGGATGGGGGACAAGTAGAGGACAGCGACCAGGATCGCCGCAGCCGCCAGCCTGCTGGCCTGCGTCCGGTTCATTGCACGAGAGGTGTCAGGACGATCTTCCGGAATTCGATCGCACCATGGTCCCCCTGCAACGTAATTGGTCCGGGCCGATCCTCACGCCAGTCAGTCGCCATGGCGGTGAAGCCGTCGACAACGGCGCGGCTAATCGTTTCAACGCCGTTCAAAACGACAGTGATCTCCCGGCCAACGAGGCGGATCTTCAGCGTTTGCCATTCCCCGGCCGGACGGCTGGCATTCACATTCGGCATGATCCGGCCATAGAGGGCGCCGTTGCCGTGGTCGCTGGCCTCCTGGCCGAAGTCGTCGAGAAGCTGGATTTCGTAGCGACCGCGCAGACCGATCCCGCCGTTCATGCCCGGATGGACCAGGTACTCGATCTCGAGGACGAAGTTCCAGAATGCCTTGTCGGAAACCAGCACGTCGGCGCCTCGCTTGTTCTTCAGGACCCCGCGCTCGGCGTACCAGCCTTCCTCCCGGCCTGGCCGCAGCGTGTGCCAGCCCTGGACTCCCTCACCGTCGAACAATTCGACCGGCTCCGCCTCGCGCCAGGAACCGTCGTCTCTGTCCGAGAGGATCGGAGCGCGCTCGCCGATCCACAGCAACGGCCCACGGGGCCGTAACACCACCCCAGTCAACCGCCCGCCGTCCATCGCGGCAACTACCGGAGTCTTGACGGGTGTGGCGGATGACCGTCGAAGGATGCGCTCCAGGTGAAACCGGAGCTGGCCGTCTTCGACACTTGCGTCCCTGATCGGGTCGAGCTGGCCACCAGGCGCGGCACCGACCATTGCCCCGGTAACGGAGCCTGTCCCCGCTCCGTTGATCTCAAGCCATAGAACACGCGCGTTGTTCTCGCCTAGTGGTCGGATGACCCACCGTCCGTTGAGATCCTCGTCGCCCCCCGAGGCCGCACTTGCGGCCAGAAACAAGCCAAGAATGAATCGCCAATTCATAGGAAGCCCCGCCTATGATAGCCCCGCCAGGGTCATGGATGATCGATGGCTGCCCGCGGATTGCCGCAGGCCTGGCCTTTCCGAACGCGATGCCTGCCAGCACCCGCTCCTATCCCGACTGATTTGTTCACGAGCCTTGACAATATACATGAGCAAAGCGGATAGTGTAACCGAGCGGCGTTGCGCGTTCGTCGTGCCGCTGGACTAATCGCCTATGACTTCAGGAGTCGGATCAATTCGTTGCTGTCTGGCGCTCTTCGCTTCGGCAGCCGTGATGTCGGCCGCCGCCGCCAAGGCACCGCCGGAGCTTCCGTTCACCGAGCACCAGCGCTCCCACTGGGCCTTCCAGCCAGTCGCCTCGCCGGAAATCCCGAACGAGGGACAGGAAAACCCGGTCGATGCATTCGTTGCCGCCCGGATGCGGGAAAAGGGCATCGCACTTGCGCCGTCCGCGGACAAAGTCGCGTTGATCCGTCGCGCGACCTTTGGTCTCCACGGACTGCCTCCGACACCCGAGGAGGTGCGGGCCTTCCTGGATGACGACTCGCCGGATGCGTTCGCGAAGGTCGTCGACCGGTTGCTGGCGTCGCCGCGCTACGGCGAAACCTGGGCGCGACATTGGCTCGACTTGGCGCGCTATGCGGAAAGCGAGGGCTTCAAGTCCGACGAAACCCGTCCGAACGCGTGGAGGTTCCGCGACTACGTCATCGATTCGCTCAACTCCGACAAGCCGTACGACCGGTTCGTGCAAGAGCAGATCGCCGGGGACGAGCTTTGGCCGGAGAGCCCCGAAGCCCGTATCGCGACCGGCTTCAACCGGCACTATCCCGACGAGTCCAATGCGGCGATCCTTGTGCAGCGACGGCAGGAGATCTTGCTTGACATCACCGATACGGTGGGCGGGGTCTTCATGGGTCTCACGTACGGCTGCGCCAAGTGCCACGACCACAAGTTCGACCCGATTCTCCAAGCTGACTATTACCGGTTGCAAGCGTTTTTCACCAATTTTGCCACCGACGACAAGATTCACCTCCTGGGCGAGCAGGAGCGTGCCGAGAACAGCCGGAGGCAGGCCGAGTGGGAGGAAGCCACGGCAGAGATTCGCGCCGCGATGGACGTACTGCTTGACGAGAAGCGCGCCGAGGCCTTCGAGACCCAGGTCAACCGACGCGCGCCCGAGACACAGTCCGCCTTCAACAAGCCCGCTTCGGAGCGCACGATGTACGAGCGCCTGCTCTTCCAGCAGCACATGTGGCAGATGCGGTACCACAATGACGAGAAACTCGCCGGTTCTCTTGAGAAAGAGGCGAAGGCGCGCTACAAGGAACTGGAAGCGCAACTCGCCGAATTCGATCACTTGAAACCGACGGAACTGCCGGTTGGCATCGGCATCCGCGAATTCGGGCCCCACGCGCCCAAGACCCACATCCTGTCTTTCGCCAACTATGCCGCGCCGCGCGATGAAGTCCAGCCGGGTTTCTTGACGTTGCTAGACCCCGGGCCCGCCGCTTACGCGCCGGCTCTCGACGGTCGCTCGTCTGGCAGGCGCACCGCGCTGGCGAAATGGCTGACGGCTCCGGAAAACCCGCTTCCTGCCCGCGTCATGGTCAACCGCTTGTGGCACTACCACTTCGGTCAGGGCATTGTCCGCACGCCCAGCGATTTCGGCCTCATGGGAGAGCGTCCGACCCACCCGGGTCTGCTCGATTGGCTGGCCGGCGAGTTCGTCCGCGAGGGTTGGAGCTTGAAGCGCGTGCACCGGATGATCATGGCATCCAAGACGTATCAGCAGTCTTCCGATTTCCGCGCGGAAGGCGCCGAGGCCGACTCTCTGAATCGGCTGCTCTGGCGGTTTCCGCCCCAGCGTCTTAACGGGGAAGTGATCCGCGATTCGATGCTCGCGGTCTCGGACCGGCTGAACAGGCAAGTGGGCGGCGCGAGCGTTTACCCGGTCCTGCCGCGCGGGGCGGGCGAGCCGCGCGGGGGCTGGGGTTCGCACGAGCGGCCCGGCGAGCAAGATCGGCGTAGCGTGTACGTGTTCGTCAGCCGCAACTCCCGGTATCCAATGCTGGAGTCGCTTGACATGCCAGACACTCACGAGTCGTGCGCCCGTCGATCGACCACCACCACGGCTCCGCAGGCACTTGCGTTGCTCAACAGCGAGCATACGCTGGGCTGGGCGAGTGGCTTGGCTGGCCGGATCATCGATGAAGCTGGCGCGGACCGGGACCGGCAGATCGGGACAGGCTTCCGGCTGGCATACTCGCGAGTTCCCGATGCCTGGGAAAAGGACACTGTCCTGACGTTTCTCGAGACCCAGCGGCGGATCATCGAGGAGCGGGCGTCGGCCGGCGAAGAGTTGCTCTTGCCGGATTCGCTCCGCGTGGACGAGATGAGTCCGGCAGAGGCAGCGGCCGTAGTGGACTTCAGCCATATGCTGCTGAACTCAAGCGAATTCGTCTATCAGAACTGAGACCGTCGATGAGCAAGATGCGCAAGCCCAGTTCCGATTCGTTGGCGGCAAGGTCCCGCAGGGCCTTCCTGACGCAAGCAGGCAGTGGCCTCGGCGCGATCGCCTTGGCGGCTCTCAACGCCGACAGCGCTTTCGGCTCTCCCGATCCTCTGGCGCCACGCGATCCCCACCACAGGCCTACTGCGAAGGCGGTGATTTGGTGTTTCATGGAGGGCGGCCCGAGCCACATCGACACCTTTGATCCCAAGCCCGCCCTTGAGCGGTTTGCAGGCCAGCCGATGCCTGAGTCGTTCGGCCGGCCACTGACGGCCATGCCCGGAACTGCCCACAACACCCTCATGCCGTCGCAGAGGACGTGGGCGCGTCACGGGGAGAGCGGTTTGTGGGTGTCGAATTGGTATCCGCACGTCGCGGAACACGTGGATGACCTAGCGGTGATCCGCTCCTGCACTGCGGACGGCTTGAACCACGTCGGCTCTGTGTGCCAGATGAACACAGGCTCGATTCTGGCGGGCAGGCCGTCAATGGGATCGTGGGTGACCTACGGGCTCGGCTCGGCGAACCGCAATCTGCCGACCTTCGTGATCCTCAACGATGAAGTGCGCGTGAACGGCGGTTCCAAGAACTGGAGCAGCGGGTTCTTGCCGGCGGCCTATCAGGGGACGCTGTTCAAGCAGGAAGGGGCGCCCATTCTGAATCTGGAGACGCCGAAAGCGGTCGGCGGGCTCCAGCAGCGCGGCAAGCTCGATCTTCTTGCGGCGTTGAATCGGCACCATGCGGAGAAGCATCCGAATCAGAGCGAACTCGATGCGCGGCTCCGGTCGTACGAGTTGGCGTACAGGATGCAATCGCATGCACCCGAAGCCGTGGACCTGGGCCAGGAGTCGGAAGCCACCAAGACGCTCTACGGCATGGATGAAGAGATTACGGCCACTTATGGCAGGAACTTGCTGCTAGCCCGGCGGCTCGTCGAGCGCGGCGTGCGGTTTGTCCAAGCGTATTGCGGTGGCTGGGATGCCCACCGGAAGATCGAGGAGAACCACACGAAGTGGTGCGGCGTCTCCGACAAGCCGATTGCCGGCTTGCTCACGGACCTCAAGTCTCGGGGAATGCTTGAGGATACGCTGGTGATTTGGGGCGGGGAGTTCGGGCGCACGCCGTTCAATGAACAAGGAGACGGCCGCGATCACAACCCGTGGGGGTTCACGATATGGATGGCCGGCGGCGGTGTCCGTGGCGGCCAAACGATCGGAACGACGGACGAACTCGGTCTGCGCGCCGAGGAATCGCCCTATCATGTGCACGACATTCACGCGACGATCCTGCACTTGCTGGGCCTCGATCACCTCAGCCTGACCTACTTCCATAACGGGCGCTCGGAGCGATCGACGGTCAACGGCGGGAAGCTCATACAGCAAGCCCTCGCCTGATCCAGGCACCTGGCTGCCATGGTACCGTGAGGCTTGCCGTCTGTCGGCAGCACTGGAGACGGAGCCAGTTCGGCACTGCCTCCCTGGCCGGAACCGGTTGTCCCGCGCCTGTCGGCCGGCGCGATTCCTTACCGCACCGGGCTGTCCGGCGAATGCGAGGTCTTTTGGGTCCGGCGTTCGGACTCCTTGCGGTTCATGGGGGGGTGGCACGCGTTTCCCGGGGGGCGGCTTTCGCCGCGAGACGGAGCAGTGCCGGTCCGGGGCGTCATGGACGGCGAGGAGGCCTACCGGTCGTCCGGCAAGGAAGCCGCGCACGTGGCATGCGCCCTGCGCGAACTGTTCGAAGAGGCCGGGATTCTTGCCGCTGCCGGATCCCAACCGGATAGCGCCGAACTGGCGCGGGTCCGTCGACTGCTGCTCGACGCCGAACTAGACTTCCCCGACTGGCTGGAGACTCTCGGTTTGGAACTTGACGCCGGCCGGCTGTGCTTCGCCGGCCGCTGGGTCACTCCGCCCCTATCGCCGATACGCTTCGATGCCACATTCTTCTTGCTGGAGTGGCCCGTTGAGGAGCGGTCCCAGCCCGTGGTCGTTCCCGGCGAGCTTTCCCATGGCGAGTGGATTTTCGCGCGCGAAGCGCTGGAGCGATGGGGGGACGGGGAGGTGCTGCTGGCCCAGCCGACACTCGAGACGCTGCGCGTGCTTGCAGAGCATGGCGCGAGCGGCCGGGCGTCGCTTTGGAGATCGCAGGCCCACCAGCCCAACTCGCCGCACGCGATTGAGTTCCGGCCCGGGATTCGCGTCATACCCGTGGCGACCAGGACCTTGCCACCCGCCACGCACACGAACGCGCTGCTGCTCGGGTCTGCCGAATTCGTCCTCATCGATCCAGGGTCTCCGTGGGAGGCAGAGCTGCGACGCCTCTGCGAAATAGTTGATGCGGAGATGAGTCGGAGTGGAGGGCGACTTACCGGGATATGGTTGTCACACCATCACGACGACCATGTCGCCGGAGCGGAGGCGCTGCGCGAGCGCTACGATGTGCCGATCACGGCTCACGCGGCCACAGTTGCGCGGCTGGACGGCAGAGGCATCAAGATCGATGGCCGCTTCGAGGGCGGCGAGTCCGTCGAGCTGGCTGGAAGCCCGCCCCTGCGCATCCGTGTCGAACACGTTCCCGGCCATGCCAGCGGCCATCTCTGCTTTCTGGAAGAGCGTACCCGAACCTTGATTTGCGGCGACATGGTTTCGGGCTTCGGAACGGTCTCGATCAGTCCGCCCGATGGCTGCATGGCGGACTACATCAATTCGCTGGAGCGTCTCGCGGGCTTGGAACCGCATGTCTTGCTGCCAGGGCACGGCTCGATGATTCGGGACGCTCAGAATGCGCTGGCGGAGGCTCGCCAGCACCGGCTCTGGCGCGAGGACAGGGTCTTTGAAACTTGGACGGCTGGCGAGCGGAACCCTGAGGCGATGCTGCCGGCTGTCTATGGAGACTTGAATCCCGCCATTCGCGCGTTCGCCGTGCGGCAGGTGCTTGCCCATCTGGAGCGACTGGAAGCAACGGGCCGCATTTCCGAGCTCCCTGACGGGATTCGCCAGCAACTAGGACAGCGCTGAGCCGGCTTAGCCGAGGCGGGCGCACGCGTTGGCTGCATCGGCAGCTGAGTTGTCGTTGCTACGCTGAAACGGATGCCGGGCACTAGCAAGCCAGCCTTGCGCAAGGTTTGCGGGATTACGCGCGCGGCGGACGCTGCGCGCGCTGTCGGTGCGGGAGCTACCGCGGTTGGCCTGATCTTCTATCCGCAGAGTCCGCGGGCCGTCACCGTCGCGCAAGCACAGGCTATCGCGTCCGAGGTGCCTCGGGGAGTCCGTCGAGTCGGGGTGTTTGTCGGAGAAAGCCCGGATACGATTGCCGCCACGATGCAGCGAGTCCCGCTTGATGTTGTCCAGTTGCACGGCGGCGAGAGCCCGGGTGATTGCGACGCGGTGCGTTGCGCCGCCGGATCTGGAGCGGAGGTCTGGAAGGCTGTGCGCGTCGGGCCGGATTTCGACGACTCGCCCCTTGCGGAGTTCGTTGTGGACGCCTTCCTGCTGGACACCGCTCGGAAAGGGATGTACGGGGGCACGGGCGAGGTGTTTCCATGGCAGCTCGCTGTTGGTGCGAAGCGCCACGGGAGGATCATCATCTCTGGAGGGCTCGATGGCGACAATGTCGCCGAAGCGATTCGGATCGTCCAGCCCTGGGGCGTGGACTCGAGTTCGAGACTTGAGCGGCAGCCAGGGGTCAAGGATCCCGAGAAGGTGACTCGGTTCCTTCAGGCAGCGTGTTGACCAACGGTTCGATGATGCCGCTTGCCAGGCCGAGGTGGCTCTATTTCGCGGGTGACCTGAGCGCCTCGGTCTGTGCCTGCGCGCTCATAGCCGTCGCGGTCGGATTCGTTGTGCCCGCCGAATGGCCAAATTGGCCTGCGATGCTGGCAGGAATGGCAGTGGGCATGGCCTTGTCGGTCCCGTGCTGGGTGGCCGCCGGTCTGGTCCTGGGATTGATCGAACCAATGCTCCAGATCATGCTGGGCGGCATGGTGGCGGGCATGGCGGCGACCATGGTTGGGCCCCAGCACGCTGCCCCGGGGCTTTGGGCTCTCGTGACCGTGGGTGCACAATGCGGAATAGGGACGAGCTTCGCCGTGGCCGGAGCTGACTGGGCGCTCCGGCGCAGAGGGCATCGTGACTAGGACCGACCGGCAGAAATGGAATCGAGCGGCCCCGGGCTACGATACCGTCGCGAGCCACGCCACGGAGCGTCGCTGGGCGGCCTACAAGAGGGACCACTTTCGAGGCATGGAAGGGCGTGTGCTGTTTCTGGCCGCCGGAACGGGCGTGGATTTCCAGTTCTTTCCCCCTGCCAAGCGGATTGTTTGCTTGGACGTCAGCGAGCGGATGCTTGAGCGGGCAGCCAAGAGGGCGCAGGAGTATGGCGGCGTGATCGAGCTGTACCAGATGGACGTACGTCGTCTGGGGTTCGCGGATGACAGCTTCGACCAGATCTACACTTCGTGCACGTTCTGCTCCGTTTCCGAACCTCTTCAGGGACTGCGCCAGCTGTTTCGTGTGCTCCGGCCCGGTGGCTCGCTCCGCATGTTCGAGCACACCGGCAGCCGCTGGTTTCCGTTCAACCTGATGCTGACGGCCTGCACGCCGTTCTCTCGTCGCTTCGGCCCTGAGATGAACCGTCCGACAGTCGAGACAGTTCGCGAAGCGGGATTCGAAGTGCATCGCGTGACGCACCACTACCTCGACGTCTTGAAGAGCGTAGAGGCTCGCAAGCCAAGGTTGTAGCGCGACGTTAGTCTTTCGTCGGGCTCTCGTCGGCGATGACATTCACTTCGCCGCGAAACACCGCCCCTTCCTCGACCTTGACCTCACGGGTCTGCAGCTTGCCCACCAAATCAGCCGTCGATGTCAGTTCAACGCGATTGATTCCGAGAATGTTGCCACGGACCTTTCCTTGGACCTTGATGGTCGAGGCGGTGATGTCTGCATGCACCTCCGCACTGTTGGCGATGACGACCGGCTGCTTCGGGTTGCTGATGCTTCCTTTGAATTCGCCAAATATAGCCAAGGCCTCGCTAGCCTTGAACTCGCCTTCGAGACTAAGCTTGGGTCCGAGGCGCGAGCCGTCACTGGAACTTGCCGCTTTCGAATCGGGTTCTTGCTGAGAATCGATGCTCATATACAAATCCTAACTGACTTCGAGGGACCTGTGTAGCGACTCGAGGCGCTATCAGGTCTTGACAACTCTCTGGCGCCGGCGGTCCCATCCCAAGGACTTTTTCTTCCTGAACGACTCCACTGTCAATTGGCAGGCCATCGAGACGTTGAATGCGAGTTCGGCGTCGCACTTCAGCTCCTCGCCCCGGCGAATTGCGTTGTGCAGGTTGTGGTGATGCAGGGCCATGTCCTCGCCGCCCGATTTCTTGTGGGTGAGCGGCTTGACTTCCTCCCGGAAGAGCCTTTCGGGCTCCACCGTGAAGCCGTCCCTGCTGAACGCGATTGTTCCCTTGTTGCCGCGGATCACATGCCGGATCTCGGTCTGGTTCGCCAGCGACGAGACGAGCAGCACGTTGATTCCCTCCGGGTATTCCAACAGGGCGTTGAACGTGTCCGGGACCTCGGCACCGCCGTTGAAGAAATACTGCCCGCCGGTTGCGACGACGCGCGACGGAGTCGTCAGGCCGCAAGCCTTCACAATGCGGGCCAGCCGGTGCACGAACAGATCGGTTGCGATCCCTCCGGAATAGTCCCAGTAGCGCCGCCACGAGAAAAAGCGGTCCGGATCCCAAGGCCGCTTCTTGGCCTTGCCCAGGTACGTATTCCAGTCGAGGTTGACGCCGGGCTTCACATCTGGATCCGGCTTCTGCAGCCAGAAGTCATCCCGGTGGTTCCGGGAGTAGTCGATGTGAGCCATGACGACTTTGCCGATGGCCCCGTCGCGGATCAATTCGGCGGCCGTCTCGTAGGAGTCGTCCGACATGCCCTGGATGCCGCACTGCAGCACGATTCCAGTGCTCTTGACTTTCTTGACGACCTCGACGCCCTCCTGAATCGAGTACGTGAGAGGCTTCTCTACGTAGACATGGAGTCCGGCGTCAGCCGCGTCGAGGGTGATCGGCGCGTGCCAGTGCTCCGGAACCGAGATCGTCACGTAGTCCAGGCCTGGATGTTCCAACAGCCGCCGGTAGTCCTTGTACGGCTTGCCGCCTGTGAACTCGGCGGCTGCCTCGCGACGGGGATCGTACAGGTCGCACACAGCGGCGATCTCTACGTTGTCCTCGCTGGCAAGCTTCTTCAGCGCCCGCATGTGACCATTGGCGTTCCCGCCCGCGCCGATTATGCCCACGTGGAGCCGCTCGTTGGCGCCGACAACCCGAGCGGAGCTTTTTGCGGAAAGCAGCGGCGTCACCGAACTGGCGATGGCCGCACCGGCAATGAAGTTTCGACGGCTGAGGTTATTCGTCTCTGGCATGGTTGCTTCCATCTTAAGTTATGCGGTGCTCCAGTCAACTCCCCGGACCCGCCGACATCAAGCGTTGCTAGCCTGTGTGCATGCCGGCGCGCATTGAAGCGGTCAAGGCCATCCAGGTCCTGGACTCGCGCGGGAAGCCAACACTGCAGGCCGAAGTTCGCCTTACCGATGGGAGCGTAGGGTCCGCCCAGGTGCCCTCCGGCGCATCAACGGGGCGTCACGAAGCTTGCGAGCTTCGTGACGGCATCGGCGGCTGCTACGCCGGCCAGGGTGTCGCCGCCGCGGTCGCCAGCGTGAACGGTCCGCTGGCGGCAGCCTTGCGCGGCCTGCCTGCCGGCGATCAGGGGCGAATCGATCGCCTGATGATCGACCTCGATGGTAGTGCGGACAAGTCCCGCCTTGGTGCCAATGCCATCCTCGGAATATCTTGCAGCCATGCCCGCGCCGCTGCCGCGTCGGCGGGCATCCCGCTTTGGCGTGCGCTGGCAGGTGCCCGGCAGGCTAAGATCCCGCTGCCCATGGTCAACATTCTTTCCGGGGGCGTGCATGCCGGCAGGCAGATCGAATTTCAGGACTTTCTGGCCGTCCCTCACGGATGTTCCACATTTGCCGAGGCGCTCGAAGCGGTTGCAGCCGTCCATCGCAGCATGCGCGAGGTGCTGGCCCGGGACGGTCGCGCCCCATCGGGGGTGGCTGACGAGGGTGGCTGGGGACCTCGGCTCGACTCCAACGAGCAGGCCTTGGAGTACATGGTCCGTGCGATCGCAGCTGCCGGTTACGAGCCGGGCGGCCAGGTGTCAATCGCGATCGACGTGGCCGCTACGCATTTCTACCGCGACGGCGAGTACCGCTTGGCCAGCGAGGGGCGCTCCCTCGATGCTGGCGGCATGGTTTCGCTGCTCGAGCGCTGGGTCAAGGCCTTCCCGATCGTATCGATCGAGGATCCTCTAGCCGAGGATGACTGGGACGGCTGGCGGGAAGCGTGCCGCGTGCTCGGACCGCGTTGCGCCTTGGTCGGCGATGACTTGCTGGTGACGAATCCTGCCAGGCTGGAACGCGCGATCGAATCCTGTGCCGTCAACGCAGTGCTGGTCAAGATGAATCAGATCGGCACATTGACCGAAACCCTGCAGGTGGTTGACCGGGCGCTTGAAGTCGGCTTTGCTGCCGTGGTTTCGGCCCGTTCCGGGGAGACGGAGGACAGTTTCCTGGCCGATCTGGCCGTCGCCACAGGCACCGGCTACATCAAGGTCGGTTCCATTACGCGGTCGGAGCGGCTGGCCAAGTACAATCGCCTGCTCCGGATCGAAGCCGGGTGGGAAGGTGCGGTCCCGGAAGGCCTTGCACCGCTCCGCCCGCTGGGGCATGATGGAGAAAGAGGGGGAGTGCGCGTCAATAATGCTTGACGACCCTGGAAGTCGCAACGCCAGCGCGAAGCCGCATTGGGGCAGCGCACGCTCTGTGCCTCCGTCCCGGAAGCGGCCCCTTGGCCATGGAAAGGATATGCACAGAGTCCGAGCGGCTGGTCTACTTGACGGAGTTGACCGGGATGCGATTAATCGGTCCGCAGGGGACGCGGATCGGGCGTGTCAGGGAAGCGGCGGTCGCACCTAGGGAGCACCCTCGCCGCGTTGCGCGGTTTCTGTTCGGCTCGGGCCGAACCAAGTTCGCCGTCCGCTGGGATCAAGTCCGGGCCTTCGACGAGGACAGCATCCGGCTCTCGGACGAGAGCTTCACGCCCTACCACGGCGACGATTACCACCTGCTCCTCACAAAAGACCTGCTGGACCAGCAAATCATCGATGTCAACGGCCGCAAGGTTGTCCGAGTAAACGACCTGGGCTTGCGCGTTGCTGTGAACGGCAACGAACAGCTGTGGGTGCACGAGGTCGGCGTCGGTCTTCAAGGAGCCTTCCGGCGGCTGGTGGAAGGCATCCTGCCGAACAGGATCATCCGCGAGATCCAGGCCAAGATGCCTCCGAACTCGATACCTTGGGAAGCCTGCAATATTGTCGAGCCGGACCCGTTGAGGCGGTTGCGGCTGCTGATCTCCCACGATCGGCTCGAAGGCATCCATCCTGCGGACCTTGCCGACATCGTGGAGGAGTTAGGGACTGACGAGCGTGAGGCGCTCTTCGAAACTCTCGGCGAGGAGCACGCCGCTGACACCTTGGAAGAGATCAAGCCGACAGTCAAGACCTCGATCCTGCACTCGCTGGATTCGGGTCGGGCGGCGGACATCCTCGAGGAAATGGACCCGGGCGAAGCGGCCGATGCGCTGGCCAATCTTGAGGAGAGCGCGCGCGAGGAAATCGTCGGCGACATGCAGCGGAAACCTGCTGGCGAGGTCGCCGAGCTGCTCGAGTACGATGACGACACTGCAGCCGGAATGATGGGCACGCGCTACTTGGCTCAGCCCTCGAGTGCGACGGTGGCCGATGTCGTGGCGAGACTGCGGAACCAGGATTCCCTTCTGAAGCGGTCAACCCACGTTTTCCTGGTGGATGACGAACGCCGCCTGGTGGGCACCGTCCCGCTGGGCCGGTTGGCTGTTGCGCTGCCCGAGGTGCCAGTCCAGACTCTCGCTTACAAGCAAATCGTGCAGGTCGGGATGGACGCGAAGCACGACGAGATCACCGAATTGTTTGACAAGTACAACCTCTATTCCTTGCCGGTGGTGGACGACGAAGGTCGGCTTCAGGGAGTGGTGAAAGCCGATGACGTCATCGCATTTCTCAGTCCCGAAATCGAACGGGGCTTGTAGATGAACACGGTTAGGCGGGCGCGGCGCCGGCTGCTGACATTCTTCGCTGTGCTCGGCCCGGGCTTTATCACCGCCATGGTCGACAACGACGCGGGCGGGATCTTCACGTACTCCGAGGCCGGTGCCCGCTGGGGCTACATGCCTCTGTGGACCTTGCTGCCGATCACCTTGCTGCTAATTGTCGTCCAAGAGATGTGCTCGCGCATGGGAGCGGTTACGGGCAAGGGGCTCTCCGATCTGATTCGCGAGGAATTCGGGCTCCGGACGACAGTCCTGCTCATGGGTCTGCTGCTGGTAGTCAACTTCGCCAACATCGCCGCGAATTTCGCTGGGATCGCAGGCGCCATGGAACTACTGCCGGTCAGCCGGTACGTGTCCGTCCCCTTGGGGGCCTTGCTGGTCTGGGGGCTGGTCGTCAAGGGCACATACCAGAGTGTTGAGAAGGTGTTCCTCGCCGCGAGTGCCTTCTATGTGGCGTATGTGGTTTCGGCGGTGCTCGTCGATCCTGACTGGTCAACCGCCATGCGCAGCATCGTTTCGCCCGTGCTGCAGCGGGATCCCGGATACATTGCAATGATCATCGGAATGGTTGGCACTTCCGTGGCGCCGTGGATGCAGTTCTACCTCCAGGCTGCCATCGTGGAAAAGGGCATTGATGCCAAGAAATACCGGGACACCCGTGTCGAGGTGATTCTGGGTTGCGTGATGATGGCCGCGGTTGCGTTCTTCATCATCGTGGCGTGTGCGGGAGCGATCTGGGAGCATGGGCCGCGACCGATCCAAAGCCCTGAGGAGGCGGCCCAGGCCCTGCATCCACTTGGTCCGTACGCATACGCGCTGTTCGCCGGCGGGCTCTTGTTTTCGTCGCTGTTCGCGGCAAGCATCCTGCCGCTCTCGACGGCCTACTCGGTCTGCGAGGGCCTTGGCCTCGAATCGGGCGTCGACAACGATTTCGACGAGGCGCCGTCGTTTTACTGGATGTACACTCTACTGATCGTGCTCGGAGCCGGGGTCGTCTTGATTCCCGATTTCCCGGTCGTGCGCATGATCCTGTTCTCGCAGGTCTTGAACGGCATCCTGCTGCCTGTCGTGATGATCTTCATCGTGAAGCTCGTGAATCGCAGGGATCTGATGCACGACTGGACGAACGGCCCGCTATACAACTTGGTCGCGGTCATGGCGGTGGCAATCATGATCGGCCTTTCGCTGCTCCTCGGGGTCTATTCGGTGTTCCCCCCGAGCGCGGGCAGCTCAGTGCCCTACGTTCCGTAGCGTGGGGTCGTTGACCGCTCTGCATGGCCGTGGCTACCGTAGTATCCGAGATGTCCGCCGACAAGTCCGAATTCTCGTCCGTGATCCGATCCCTCCTCGAGGGTCCGGCAGGCGCAATGGCGGAAATGCCGCTGGTACCGACCGCCCCCAGGGAGTCGCCGCAACTGGAAATTCTGCGCTCGATGTCTGCTGACGACCTCTTCGGTGTCGAATCGGTCGTCCGCCGGGATCACGCCGAGTGCGTGCGCGCCGGGCTGTACTTGTATTTCTCCGCCTTGGACGAGTCCCACGCGATTTCGCAGCGGATCTCGACTGCCACCGGCAGCTACTGGCATGGCATCATGCACCGCCAGGAAGGCGACTGGAGCAACGCCAAGTACTGGTTCCGTCGTGTCGGAACGCACCCGGTGTATGCCGACTTGGAGAGCGAGACAGGCGAGTCGTGGGACCCCTTTCAGTTCGTTGATGACTGCGCCGCCGCAGCCTCGGGCCGCGCCGGACGCGCCCGGGCCTTGGCGCTCCAGACGCTCGAATGGCGCTTGCTGATGCGCCACTGCTATCGCCAGGCGCTTGGACTGTAGCGTATGCCTGGGAGTCAGCTCTTTCTGGGCGTTGACGGGGGGCAGTCTTCAACGCGGGCAGTGATCGGCGACGCCTCCGGAACGATCCTTGCGCGGGCGGTTGGCGGTCCCTGCAACCATGTCTCGCCCGGCATGGGGGAGACAAAGCTGAGGCAGGTTACGGGGGTGCTGCTGCGCGATGCGCTGGATGCGGCCGGCCTCCCGGAAGAAACCGCTTTCGAGGCTGCCTGCTTTGCGATGAGCGGCGGCCCTGGCGGCAAGCGGTCGATTTTGGCCGAATTGGTCCGAGCAGGGGCTGTCAAGGTCACGACCGACGCGGAAGCGGCCTTGGAGGGAGCCTCGGCCGGAATGCCTGGAATCGCTGTCATTGCCGGGACTGGATCGATGGCGCTTGGGCGGGATCGAGCCGGGCGCACCGCGCGCTGCGGTGGATGGGGGTATGCGTTCGGTGACGAGGGCGGGGCCTTCGACATCGTCCGACGCGCGGCACGAAGGGCTCTGGCGGCGGAGGAAGGCTGGGGCGAGCCGACGGCGCTGCGGGAGACATTGATCGAGGCGACGGCATCGAAGACCGCGAACGAGGCGTTGCATCGCTTCTACACCCCGGAATGGCCGCGCGATCGGATCGCTCGCCTAGCCCCGGCCGTGGATCTGGTGGCGACGGGCGGTGACCCGGCCGCGTGCCAGGTGATGGAGGAAGCCGGATCGGCGCTCGGGTTACTTGCCGAGCGGGTGGCCGGATGCTTGGCTGCAAGCAACCCGGGCTTGACGGTCTATCCGGGTGGCGGCGTCTTTCTGAGTTGCTTGGTACGGAAGTCGTTCGAACTCCATCTGGAGCCGCTGGATCTTCGAATCGGCGTGCCCGCGCATGATGCGGCTGTGGGCGCGCTCATCGTGGCCTATCGCCTTCGGGACCTGAACCCTGATATCCAGGAAGAGCGATGACGGCCTTTGAGACCATGGTCGGCCAAGCCGAGCGGCACCTGGAAGGGGCCTGCCCGCATCTGCGAGCGGCTATCCGCCAGCTGGGACCATGCAGTTTGGAACTACAGCCGAACCGGTATCAGATGCTTGTGCGATCGATCACGTCCCAGCAAATCTCGTCGGCCGCCTCGCGGGCAATCATTGCCCGCCTGCAAGCGCGAGTTGCCCCGGACAGCTTGAATCCTGCCTCCGTCCGGGCATGCGGCGAGGAGGGTTTGCGAGGCTGCGGCTACTCGCGCCGAAAGGCGTCCTACGTGCTCGGCCTAGGCGATGCGATTCTGCAGGGGGAGGTGGAGTTGGCCGCAATGGACGCTCTCAGGGACGAGGAAATCATTGAGGAGCTCACTTGCCTGCGCGGAATTGGCGAGTGGACGGCCCAGATGTTCCTGATCTTTTCGTTGGGGAGACCGGACGTGTTTCCGCACGCTGACTTGGGGGTACGGAGCGCGTTGCGGAAGTTCCATGGGTTGGCCGAGCTGCCGGGAAAGCGGCAGTCGATCGAATTGGCAGAGCCCTGGCGGCCTTTTGCCAGCATTGCCAGTTGGTACTGCTGGCGGACTCTGGATACGAAGGCCGTGACCGAGAGCCAGTGACGATCGTAGTCGCGGCGCTCATCGAGCGCGACGGGCGAATCCTGATTTGCCGACGTCGAGAGGATCAATCCCACGCCGGGAAATGGGAGTTCCCCGGCGGCAAGGTGGAAGCTGGCGAGACCCCGGGTGCCGCGCTGCAGCGCGAGCTCGCGGAAGAACTCGGCATTGCTGAGGTGGAAGCCGAGCGACTCGTCGAGTACGATTTTGCCTATCCCGGAAAGGCTCCGTTGCGCCTGATGTTCTTTCGGGTCGCGGCGTATCGCGGCCGGATCGACGGGTCGCAGTTCGCTGCGGTTCGCTGGGAGCGGCCCGAGGAACTGCCGAGCTTCGATTTTCTTGCGGGGGACGAACAGATCGTGCGCGAGCTTGCGTTGGGATGTTACCGGGTTTAGTTCAGCGAGCCGGGATTCGTTTCGGCCGGATCGATGCCCGGGCCTAGCGACGTCATGACCGGGCGCGCCACCAAGCGTCAGTGAGCGCAACTCTGGTAACCTCTCGTTGCTATGCGAAAGATACTTCTAGCCACCCTTGCCTTGGGCACGCTCCTTTCGGGCTGTGGGTCCGGCGGCGGCTCGATGGACCCCGATGCGCTGGCAATCACGCACGGCCCTGTGCTGGGACGGCTGGGGCACGACCATGTCGGCGTCTGGGCCCGCACCTCGAGACCAGGCGAATTCTCCGTGTTCTATGGCACCGAGCCGGGAAAATTCACTTCCAGGGCGACTGCGACCACCGTCCTCGCGGATGACAACACGGGCTGGATTCTGATCGACGGCCTGGCACCGGGCACCAAGTATTACTACGAGATCGGACTTGGCGACGCTCCGGCGGGCGTCGAAGAGCGATCCGGATCGTTCCACACGCTTCCGGACGGGGACCAGATGAAGAGCGACCACAACCCGGACGGCCGTTTCAACTTCCGCTTCGAGTTCGCCTGCGGCAACAACCAGAACGCAAGCGGCAGCCCGGTCGGACCCAAGCTCCTCACCCATGGCACCATGTTGCGCCAGCTGACCGAGAGCGCAGACAAGAGCGCCGTAGACTTCGCAATCCTCAACGGGGACTGGCTTTATGAGAACGAGACTCGCCTTTACGGGGCTGACCAATGGCGAGACCAAGTCGGAGTGGACGAGGCCGCGACCCCGCGCGAAGTGGCCCTCATGCCGAGCATCACAGGCGTGTGGCAGAACTACAAGAACTTCCTCGAGAACGGCGCGAACCTACGCGCCTGGCACCGCAACGTGCCTTCCTACTACACGTTCGACGACCACGAACTGCTCAACGACATCTACGGATCCGGTGAGGTCGGCCGCCGCAACCGCAGGGCTGTGTTCCGCGACGTGGGCACGCGCGCTTGGTATGACTATCTCGCTTGGAGCAATCCCGTGCCGGACACGCCCGGTATCGTGTACGGCCGAGCTCAGCTCGAAGCGGGCAGCGACATCCTGACCGATCCCGAGGCCGACTTCAGCGGCCTATCAACCGAGTCAACACTGCACGTGCATTGGGGCACGCCGGATTGGGGGGCGATGTTGCTGGGTCGGAACCCTGATGGCTCGGACCCGGACGAACAGGGAGGTGACCCGAATTCCAAGGTATACGAAGTGGTTGAGGTGCTCGATGCCAACCAGCTCCGGATCCGGCCGGCTGCGGTAGCGAATGGCAATCCGGTCTATTCAGTCGGCCGCCGCTCGTACTTCAGCACGCGGGTATCGAACGCCGAGTTCCTGTACCTGGACACGCGGTCCTACCGCATGATGCACGACACCAATGATCGCGGGAAGATCGGCCGCACCATGCTGGGCGAAACCCAGAAGGCGTGGGTCAAGAAGACGATGCAGGAATCGGACGCCGACTTCTTCTTCATCGTCTCGTCCGTGAACTTCTCGATCTCGCATGTCGGTGGCACGGGGACCGCGAACATCTCGATCGTCAACAAGGACGACGCGTGGACCGCATTCCTCTGGGAGCGGGAAGACCTGATCGAGTTCTGGGACGAGCTGGGCAAGCCGGTGTTCGTCCTGACCGGGGACTTGCACAACAGCTTCGCGATCAAGGTGACCGACCGGGTTTGGGAGTTTGCCTCCGGTCCGCACAATTCGACGAACCATCCACTCAGCTCGGAGGGCAACCGGCCCAAGTCGGGCCCGTACGATTCCTTCGGGCGGGACACCGAGATCCGCTGGTCGAGCTTCATCGTCAATGGCACGCCGAACGAATGGCGGAAGCGTCCGATCTACTGCGTCGTGCAGGTGAATAACGTGTTCAACAACCCGATTGACACCGGCGACCGCTGGGTGGCATACGAGAACCCCCAGGCCGTGTTCCAGTACTACGACGGCCTGACTGGAGATTTGCTGTACGCCGAGTCGATCGTTTCGCGCTGAACGGCCAGGCGGCTGAGCGCGCGTGTGGATCGCTAGCGCACCGACCTTGGCGGAGGCTCGGGCTGGAATGCGTGTGATACATTGCGGATTGGTCGAGCCGGTGATCCGAATGCCTTCTCTGCGAATCGTCCGCGGCATCCTTGCAACCCTTCTCTTCAGCGCCTTGGCCATCGCGGGCAGCGTGCCTCGGGAAGCCCCTGACCTCGAGCTCAAGACCACGGGCGGGGAAACGGTCTCGCTGGCTGCTCTCAGGGGAAAGGTGGTTGCCGTACTGTGGATTTCGACAGATTGCCCTCACTGCCAGGAAACATGCGAGGCCTTCGCTCCAATCTACGAGGAACTTGCTGGTGACGGATTGGAAGTCCTAGGGTTGGCCGTCAACCCTGCCGCCCCGGGAAACATCGACCTATTCCGAGACAAGCACCACGTGGCGTTCCCGATTGGCGTTTCGACCCGCTCGGACTGGATGCGATTCGCGGACTTGTCGGTGATGGCGCGAGCGTACGTACCGTACATGATGATCGTGGACCGGAATGGCGTGATCCGGTACGAGCACTCCGGGATGGACCAGGATTTCTGGAACGACAAGGAAGCCAGGCTGCGCGACGAAGTGAAACAGTTGCTCGCCGAGCGCCCAGGTGCGTCTCAATAAGGTCCTAGCGGGTCGGCACCCGACCCGCGCCCAGACCGACGTCCTTCGTGGCGAGCACTGGCGCATTCCATTTCGGCCCTTGGCGCGACAGGGCGACCTGCAGACACTTCTCGGGAGATACTGGCCTCGATTCCTTGACGAGCGGCGCTTTCCGACGACTTCCCGGCTGTTCGAGACGGAGCCCGGAGCCAGGGTGCTGGCGAAGCTCAACGAGTTTCCCGAGACCAGACCTGCGCGGGCACGGCCCGCAATTCTCGCCATTCACGGACTAACTGCTTGCGACCATGCACCTTACATGCTGTCCAGCGCCCAGACCGCGCTGGACTCCGGTTTCGACGCGATTCGCCTAAACGTTCGAAATTGCGGAGGCACAGAGCATTTGTGCCGCACCCTCTACCATTCCGGTCTCACTGCCGACTTGCGGCAGGTTGTGGAGGAGTTGGCGCCACGCCCGCTGTACTTGCTTGGATTCTCGATGGGTGGGAACATAGCGCTCAAGCTTGCAGGAGAGTGGGCGGACTCGCCGCCTGAGCATGTCCGCGGGGTATGCGCGATTTCCGCGCCAGTCCAGCTAGACCTGTGTTCGAGGAACATCGGCCGCCCTCGGAACATCGTCTACGAGCGGCGCTTCCTGCGACAGCTGCGCGCCGCGGTGCGGCGCAAGAGCGCGGCGATGCCGGATGTCATCCCGGACCCCGCCGTCGCGAACGTGCGGTCGATCTGGCAATTCGACGATGACGTCACCGCCCCGGCGTTCGGGTTTCGGAGTGCGGCGGACTACTACCGCCGCTGCTCGGCTGCGGGATTCCTCAGCAGGATCCAATTGCCGTGCCTGTTGATCCAGGCACAGGACGATCCGTTCATCGCGTTCGAGACGTATGACCTGCCTGCGCTCAGGGAGAATCCCTGGCTCGTGTCACTGAGCCCCGAGCACGGCGGTCACGTCGCCTTCGTGGCCCGCGGACGGCCCCGGTTCTGGGCTATCGAGCAGGCGGCGCGATTCTTTGCGGCCATTGAAGAATGTGACCGCGGCTAGCGAGCGGGTGCGGTTACATCGAGATAGGTTGCCGAAGGCACGCAAACGTAGAGCGCAGCGTCCGCTTGGCAACCTCCCGCTCAGGCGAGAATCTCGTTGATGACGCGCCCGTAGACATCGGTTAGCCGGAAATCTCGTCCGCTGTACCTGTAGGTCAGGCGCTCGTGATCCAGTCCGAGCAGATTCAGGATCGTAGCGTGCAAATCATGCACGTGTACCTTGTTCTCGACGGCTTTGAACCCGAACTCATCCAGTTCGCCGAACGCCATTCCACCCCGAACGCCACCTCCCGCCAGCCAAGCGCAGAATCCGTACGGATTGTGCCCACGTCCGTACGAGTCAGGATTTCCCGCGCCATCCTGCAAGTCCTGATAGTGCGGCGTGCGCCCGAATTCTCCCGACCAGACGAGGAGCGTTTCGTCGAAAAGACCGCGCGCCTTGAGGTCCTCTATCAGCGCGGCGATCGGCTGGTCCACTGACCGGCATCGCGCGGGATGGGCCGTGCGAATGTTCGCGTGGCTGTCCCAGCCGTTCGAAGTGATTTGGATGAATCGTACTCCGGCTTCCGCGAAGCGCCTCGCCAGCAAGCACTGCCTGCCGAAGTCGTCCGTCGGTTTCGCACCAATTCCGTAGAGATCGAGCGTGGCCTGGGATTCGCCCCGCATGTCGACAAGCTCCGGCACTTCCGCCTGCATGCGGAAGGCGAGCTCGAACGATTCGATAACGCCCTCCAGCTGCCGGTCGGAGTGGAGCCGATCCAAGTGCCCGCGATTCATGTCCTGGATCAAGTCGAGCTGGCGCCGTTGGATCTCGGGCTGCATCGACGGGTCCTTGAGGTAACCGATCGTGGCTTGTTTCGCGCCGGTCGCGGAACTGCCCAAGGCCGTGCCTTGGTAGACCGCGGGCAGGAACCCGCTGCCGTACAGCTGCACGCTGCCGCCGTCACCCGTGACATTGGGCGCAATCGTAACGAACGCCGGGAGATTGCGATTCTCCGTGCCTAATCCGTACGCGACCCACGACCCGATCGAGGGCCGGACGAGCTGCGTCGCGCCCGTGTGCAGTTGGCGGACTGCGGGCGCGTGCGCCTCGCTGTCGGCTTCCATTGCCTTGAGCAGGCAAATGTCGTCAACGTGGCGGCTTAGCTGGGGCAGGAGCTCGGAGACTGGAATCCCGGACTGGCCCGCTGGGGAGAATTCCGCGATCGAGCCCATCAACTTGGAGTAGGCGACCCCTGGCATCGATCGGTTCGACGGCAGCGCGTACGGAATTTCGTCGCCGTCTCGCCGGGCCAGCAACGGCTTGTGGTCGAACAGGTCGACCTGGGAAGGACCGCCTTGCATCCACAGGAAGATCACGCGTTTCGCTCGCGGGGCGTGATGCGGAGGCTTGGGTCCGAGAGGGTCGGGTCTGGCACTCGCCCGCTCCGCCAGGAGCGCGCGCAAGGCGAGCATCCCGAATCCGCAGCCCCACTGGCCTAGCAGTTCCCTGCGATTCATTGCCGACCCCATGAAGCTCAACTCCGGAATATGAATTCGCTTGAGGCGAACACGGCATGACAGTACCGCGCCCATGCCTCGGTCCGTCCGAGACCGGCTTCAGTATCGCGCAAGAAGGAGGTCGCACGCTCGATGTCGGCGTCCGATGCAGGCCGGCCCAATGCCGTGAGCAGGAAAACCTGCAAGCGTTGTTCCTCAGTTAGGTCGCCCTTGGCAAGCAGCGCTTGGGCGGCGGCCCGTGACTGCGCGATCAGGAAAGGGGAGTTCATCAGGTACAAGGCTTGCGCGGGCACGGTGGTAACGTCCCGGCTGCCCTTGACTGTGTTTGGATCCGGAAAGTCGAACAGATTCAGGACATCGACCTCAGGTAGCTGCGACTTGCGCAGCGTGGGCAGGTAGACCGTGCGCCGGAAGCGGAGCGATTCGGGCAACTCCAACTGTGGTGTCAGGAGCGGTGGCTGGCCCATGCGCACGCTACCCCGCGAATCCAATGGCAGGCTGGGACCGCCGCCGCGTAGATCCAGGGATCCACTGACGAGCAAGACGGCATCCCGGATGGTCTCAGCCTCCAATCGCCGCCGGTGCGAGCGCCACAGAAAGCGGTTCTCGGGGTCTACGGCAGCGGCTCGCTCGTCATGTGATGCCGCCAGTCGGTAGGTGCGAGACAGCACGATCTCGCGAATCAAGGACTTGACAGACCAATCGAGTCGCTGGAGCCGGAGCGCGAGGTGATCGAGCAATTCGGGATGGCTGGGACGCTCGCCCAGCAGGCCGAAATTATCAACGCTGGCCACGATCCCGGCACTGAAGAGGTGGTGCCAGATCCGGTTGGCCATGACCTGCGCGGTCAGCGGATTGGCGGGGTCTGTCAGCCAGCGGGCCAATTCGATGCGTCCGCTGCTCTTTTGGAAACCGATGCCGAGCAAGCGCCGATTCGCGATCTTGGGGTTCGGATCGAGAGGCACGAGGGAGAGGAAACCCCTCGGTATTTCGTCTCCGAGGCTGTGAGGGTTGCCGCCGAGGCAGATGCGGGCGTTCTCGGGTTCCGGTTCTTCGGCCAGTGCGAGGGCCATAGGCGGCAGCGGCTTGGCGTAGTGCAGCACTCGTCCGACTTCGGTCTTGGCCGTAGTGAATTCCCTGCGCACGGCGGCCAGTCGATCATTCAGGTCCTTGATCGCAGCCGGGTCCGCTCCCGTGCCTTTCAGGGCCTTCACCTTGGTCTCCAACTCCTCGACAAGGCTCGCTGCCCCGGCCTGATCTGCCAGGGCTTGCTGGTATTGCCGGTTCCAGGCCGCCAATGCCTCGGCGCGCTCTCGCAGTTCCTCCGAGGTCTCGGGGAGCGGCGTGCGATTGACGTCGCTGAAGACACCCGACATCCTTGCGTCGAGTGTTCTGGTGCTGCGGAAAATCCCGGCCAGCGCGTAGTACTCTCGCTGCGGCAGCGGGTCGAACTTGTGATCGTGGCAGCGGGCGCAGCCGACGGTGAGTCCCAGGAAGGCTCTGCCTAGGGTGTCGAGCTGGCTATCGACAACGTCCATCCGCAGCTGCACTTTGTCTTGGTCCACGAGCGCCCATGGGCCGATAGCGAGGAAGCCCGTTGCAACGATTTGCTCCCGTCGTTGGGCGTCGTCTTTGAATGCTAGGACGTCCCCGGCAACTTGCTCTTGCACGAAGCGGTCGTAAGGCTTGTCGCGGTTGAATGCGTCGATGACGTAGTCGCGGTAGCGCCACGCGTGCAGTGACGGAATTCGTCGGCCCAGGCCCAAAGTGTCGGCGTAACCAGCGAGATCCAGCCAATGCCGGCCCCAGCGCTCGCCGAAAGCGGGCGATGCCAAGAATTCGTCTGCCGCCGCTTCTATCGCGTTCGGCCAAGGTGCGGCCTCGAATGCCCGGATCTGGGCAGGGGTTGGCGGCAGACCCGTCAAATCCAGCGCCAGCCGGCGCAACAGGGTGTACCGGTCCGCCTGTTCGACGGGATTCAGGCCGAGGCTCTCCAGTTTGGCGAGCACAAAGCGGTCAATGGTGCCGAGAGGCCAGTCTTCGAGGGCAACGGTCGGGGGCGCAGTGCTCGCAAGCGGTTGCCAAGCCCAATGGCCGTCCCCGCCTTTGACTTCATCGGCGGAGGCGGTCGCGGAGGTCTCGGCGCTGTTCTCTGGCCAAGGAGCGCCAAGACGCACCCATTCTGTGAGCGTAGCGATTTCCCGGTTTTCAAGTTTCCCTGCCGGTGGCATGGAGATTCGGCCGGAATCGTAGCGCACTGCCTGAATCAAGCGGCTCGCGTCTGGATCGCCAGGAATCACGGCGGGGCCGGAACGGCCGCCTCGGTACAGCGCCGAGCCGCTATCGAGCCGGAACTCGCCGAACACGGTGGCTGCCCGGGAACTGTGGCACTGATAGCAATTCGCGGCGAGGATCGGACGGACGCTCTTTTCGAAGAATTCGATGTGCTTCGAGTTCACCGCATCTGTTTGCGCGCCGGCCGAAGCACAGATCAGCAAGATGACGGACCATCGAAGAGTGAACTTCACAGCCATTCTCGTCAGTGTCCATAGTTTAGCTTCCACGTCTGCCACCCAAGGATTGCAAGCGTCCCGCCCCACGCACTAGCGTCGCCTTGCGAGATCGCTGGCCGGTCTGGAGCGGTCTCCGCTCTTTCACCTTACCCCTCGTGCCGGAGAGCGCCGCTGCTAGTAGCCGCACAGTTGTTCCCGCGTCGTAGGAGGCAGGGGCCAATACCCGGGGGAGTGAACGGTCGGGTGGGCGAGGGTCTCTAGACTGCGGATGCCGCGCCTCTTGCTCCTTGAGACCAGGGGGCCACCTCGCGATGCCAGATCCACCCGAATGTTCACTGTCGGGGTTACGCATGGGCGGCCTGAACCGGGCTGCCGCATGCGATCCATCTGCGGTCCCGAAACCCTGCGTTGTGCTAGTGTTTGGCAGTCGAGTTCACGATGGCACGCAATCTGGTTGATCGTCGCGATTTCGTTCGAGCTGCAGTTGCCGGCCTGCCTCTCATGGGAGCCCGGGCCGCTGGCCAACCCCGCCGGGTCGCCCTGGTCGGTTCCGGATGGTACGGCAAGAACGACCTATTCCGGCTCGTGCAGGTCGAAGATGTCGAAATCGTTGCGCTGTGCGATCCCGATAGCCAGAGCTTGGCCGCTGACCAGCAGATGGCCGCGAAGCGTCACAAGTCAGGCAGGTTTCCGAACACCTACCGAGACTATCGCGATTTACTCAAGCAGGAACAGCCTGACATCGTTGAAGTCGCCACGCCTGACCACTGGCATTGCTTGCCTGCGATCGCGTCAATGCAGTCTGGCGCGGATGTGTACGTCCAGAAGCCGATCTCCGTCGACGTGATTGAGGGGCAGTCCATGGTCGCGGCCGCTCGCAAGTACGGCCGAGTGGTCCAGGTTGGCACCCAGCGGCGTTCTGCGCCTCACCTGATCGAAGCGCGCGACCGCATTCAGAGTGGCATGCTGGGCAAGATTTCCCACGCGGAGGTCTGCTGTTACGTCTACAGGGGACCTCGGGGCAATCCTCCCGATATCGATCCTCCGGCTTACTTGGACTACGAGATGTGGACTGGCCCGGCCCCGATGCGGCCGTTCTGCCAATGGACCCATCCGCGTCGCTGGCGCTACTTCATGGAGTACGGCAATGGCGTCATCGGCGACATGTGCATTCACATGATCGATCTCGTGCGCTGGACGCTCGATCTGGGCTGGCCATCTGAGATCTACTCGACTGGCGGCATCTTCGTGGACAAGGAGAGCAAGGCCAACACGCCGGACACGCAGACGGCGACTTTCAGGTTCCGCGATCTCAACGTTGTCTGGACTCACCGCAATTGGGGCCGCCCCGTCGATCCCGACTATCCATGGGCGTATTTCATCTACGGCGAGAAGGGCGTCTTCAAGGGTTCGACTTCAAAGTGGGAATTTGTCCCGGTCGACGGGTCGGTGCAACCTATCCGCCGTGATGCCTACACCGAGATGGACAAGTTCGAGGTCGACCGTGTTGACACGGTCGAGTCAAGGCTTCCGCCTCACGAGTTCCCGGTGCTCCGGGCTCACATGAAGGATTTCCTTGACGCGATTGACCACCGCTCGCGCCCGGTTGCTGATATCGAGCAGGGGCATATCTCGACGGCGTGCTGCCTGCTTGCCAATCTCTCACTGGATCTCGGACGGTCGCTGAAGTGGGATCCTGATTCGCACAAGGTCATTGGCGACGACAAGGCGAACGGGATGCTGGCACGATCCTACCGCCGTCCCTGGACCCACCCGACGCCCACGACGGTGTAGGGCCCTGCTGGCACGACTCCGCCCGTTGAGCTTTGGTGGGCCCTGCAGGACTCGAACCTGCAACCAACGGATTATGAGTCCGGTGCTCTAACCATTGAGCTAAGGGCCCGATTCTGGGCTTCGTGCCGCCCTTCTAGGGTACGTCCACTGGAGGGCTGGTGTCCGCTCACGATTGCATTGAGCTGGATCAGGTCCGGTAGTCGGCGTTGATGCGGATGTACTGCTCGGTGAGGTCGCATGTCCAAACCACCGCCTGGCCCGTCCCGTCGCCTCCCAGTTGGACATCAATCCGCACCTCCTTCCCCTCCATTTGCGTCTGTACCTCGGATTCGGAAAAGTTCGCCCGCAGGCCGTTCTCGCAGACCTTGATATCGTTTACGAGTACCTTCACCGCCGTGGGATCGAACCGCACTCCCGCTTTCCCGGCCGCGCCAAGTATTCTGCCCCAGTTCGGATCGGCTCCCGCCAGCGCTGTCTTTACCAGTGGCGAGTTTGCGACCGCCATGGCGATCGTCTTTGCATCGCGATCCGTTGCCGTGCCCCGCACGCGGATCTCCGCGACCCTCCCCGCTCCTTCGCCGTCGCTTACGATGTCAAGCGCGAGTTCCCGAGTGAGCGCGACAAGACTGCTGTAGAAGGTGTCATTCGAGTGCTCGTCGATGCGCACGCCGGATGCGCCGTTGGCGAGCAGGAGCACCGTGTCATTCGTCGATGTGTCCGAGTCCACCGTGATGCAGTTGAAACTCCTGTCAACGGCTCCTGTGAGCATCTCTTGCAGCAGCCCGGGTTCGATCGCCGCATCGGTGAACACAAAGCTGAGCATTGTCGCCATATCCGGCATGATCATGCCTGCGCCTTTCGCGATGCCGGCGAGCCGGAAGTCATCATCGCGGCCAGTGGCTTCAAGTCGGTACCGGACCTTTGGCACGGTATCGGTGGTCTTGATCGCCTCGGCGCACGCCTCGAACCGAGTGCGGTCAAGTTTCTCCCAGAGCCGGGGCAGCGCGCGCGGAATCAAGCCTTCGTCGAAGGGTTCGCCAATCACTCCGGTCGAGGCGACGAGCGAGTGATGTTCGGGAATGCCAGCGAGTTCGGCTACGGATCGCGCTGTCGCCTCCGAGACCGCGTGCATGTTATCGGTTGCGCAGTTAGCGTTCCCCGCGTTCGCCACGATCACGCGGGCGATCCCCCCGCTCTTGCGCAGGAACCCAGCGCTGAGATCCACGGGCGCGGCCCGAACCATATTCCGTGTGAACACGCCGGCGGCCGATGCAGGCGTGTCGGATACCATCAAGGCCAGATCGTCGGACTGGGTCTTCCGCAGGCCGGCGTAGCCGGTAGCGAACCGAAACCCTAACGGCAGGCACCGGCTTGCTATGTCGTCAGTCATTCGAGAGAACCTCGTCAGGCGTCGGCCGGGACCCTCGTACGAAATCCAGCGCCGTGACACGGTTACGGCCTTCGATCTGGACCTGTTCCAGCACCAGCCGGCCGGTGCCGCAGCCGACGCAAACCTTCCCGCGTTCCAGCACGAGGCGTCCCGGATCGATTCCGCCCTCTGATTCCGGTCGGGCCGCCCAGATGCGTAGCCGCTTGCCGCGGAAGAAACTGTAGATCCCTGGCCAGGGATCGAAACCACGGAGGCGGTTGTAAATCGACTGAGCGGGTAATGGCCAGTCAATCATGCCATGCTCTTTCCGGATGAGCGGAGCTCGTGTCGCGGCAGAGTGATCCTGGGGTTTCGGCCGGGCCGTCCCGCGTTCCAGTGAGGCAAGCGTCTCTATGAGCAGTTCCGCCCCAACTGGAGCTAGTCGTCGGTTCAAACCGGAGGCGGTCTCGTCCGGCCCGATTTCGGTCTCGCGTGCCATCAGGATGTCGCCGGCATCCATCTCCCGCACGATCCTCATTGTCGTGACGCCTGTTCGTGTCTCGCCTCGGACCAGCGCCCAGTTCACCGGTGCCGCGCCTCGGTACTTCGGCAGAAGCGAGGAATGCACGTTGACACAGCCATATGCGCCCATTTCCCGGATCCGTTTCGGAATCATCTGGCCATAGCCGACTACGACGATGACATCCGGGTCGTCGACGACGAGCCGCGCTAGAGATTCGTCCCCCCGGATGCGGTCCGGCTGGTAGACCCGGAGTCCGAGTTCCAACGCTCTCCGCTTTACGGGTGGCGATGCCTGCTTCTGGCCGCGCCCTGCCGGGCGATCCGGCTGCGTCACCACATCGACGACCTGGTGCAACTCAGCCATGAGATTCAGCGAGGGCACCGCAAATTCTGGTGTGCCCATGAAAACGGCGCGCAAATCAGTCCCACTCGCCCCGTTTTTTGAGGTTCCGGATCTTGCGCTTGATCCACTCGCGCTTGAACCTGCTGATGTGCTCCAGAAAAAGCAGGCCATCCAGATGGTCGCATTCGTGACAGATCACTCGTGCGAGAAGCTCGTCCGATTCCAGGTTGAGTTCCTCGCCGTCCACGTTGTAGGCATGGACCTGGACGGTTGCCGGACGCGTGACGTTTTCGCGGAAGCCTGGTATCGAGAGGCACCCCTCTTCCCCGGTCTGCTCCCCCTCCCCACCAAGAATCCTGGGATTGACCAAGACAAGCTTGGTGCCCTTTTCTTCCCCACCGGTGTGGTCGATCACCGTCAGGCGCCGGGAGATTCCCACTTGTGGTGCCGCCAGGCCCACACCGGCTGCCGCGTACATGGTTTCGAACATGTCGCTGACAAGAGTGCGCAGCTCTGGGGTGCCGAACTCGCTTTCCGGCACTGGCTGGCACGGGGTTTCGAGGACTGGGTCACCGTACTTGACGATCGGGAGGCGCATCTCACTTCGACTGTTATTTTAGCTTGCAGCCGCAGGGCAGGGACGCTCGCGAATCGAGCACTTGCTTCGCCAGCCAGCGACTGCGCTTAACCCGTCCAGTACAATCTAGGTCAATGACACGGCTACTTTTGACTTTTCTTCTCCTCACAGCAACGCTGGCTGCCAATCCCTGGCAGCGCCACACGATTGACGCATCTGGAGAGGGCGCCGACGGCGTCCGTCTTGCAGACGTCAACGCCGATGGCCTGCTGGACATAACGACCGGATGGGAGGAGTCGGGGGTTGTTCGCGCCTATTTGAACCCCGGGCCCGCCAAGGCTGGGGAGGCCTGGCCCTCCGTGACGGTCGGCCAGGTGGATTCGCCCGAGGACGCCGTCTTTGCCGACATGGATGGCGACGGCGCCTACGAAGTCGTGTCTTCGACCGAAGGTGACGAGCGGACAATCTACATCCATCAGGCGATGGAGGGCGAGTACATGGATTCAGCGAGCTGGCAGACGCGACCGGTCGTCCGCTCGCAGGACAAAGGGCAATGGATGTACGCCGTCCCCATGGACGTGGACGGCAACGGATCCATGGACTTGGTGGCCGGGTCCAAGAATGATTTCGCCGCGATCGGCTCCTGGCGGTTTCCCACGACCCCCGGCGGAAAGGCTTCGTGGAACCGGTGGTACGGGGCCGGATGGGTGATGTCGCTCGTGGCTCACGACATGAATGGCGACGGGGCCGTTGATATCGTGGCGAGCGACCGCAAGGGACCGCGGAGCGGCGTGCTGTGGTTCCAGAACATGCCCGGAAGCGCGGCTTGGCCCGTCTACCGGATCGGCCCTGAGGCCGAGCACGAGGCGATGTTCCTTGACATTGGCGATCTAGACGGTGACGGTATCGAGGATGTCGTGCTGGCAGTGAGAGGCGGGCCGATTCAGTTCTTTCGGCGCGGGTCGGCTCGTGGTGGCAACTGGCGAGCGTACGACATAGAGATCCCCGAGGGGTTCGGGACGGGGAAAGCGGTCAAGGTTGGCGACATGGACCTCGACGGAAAGCCCGATCTGGTGTTCACGTGCGAAAACGCCGAGGGAGATCTGTCCGGGGTGGGCATGCTGCGTCATTCCGGCGATCCGACCTCCGCCCAGTGGGAGGCGGTTGATGTCGGGGGGCCGGAAGGCGAGAAGTTCGACCTTGTCGAATTGGTGGATCTGGATGGCGACGGCGACCTCGACATCATCACGTGCGAGGAATCCGATCTGCTGGGAGTCGTTTGGTACGAGAACCCGGCCCGCTGACCGGGCTCCCGCTTGGGCTATCGTGCCCACGTAGGAACTTCAGGCCGCTAGAAGTTCAGGCGCAGTGTGAATTGAAACTGTCGCGGATCGAACGCGGAAGTGAACGAATATGGCTCGGTAACCGGGCCTAGCCGTCCCTTGGGCGCGTCTGGAACGTCCTCGAGCGCCAACTGGCCGACGTTGCCGTTCACGGTCTTGAAGTTTGTGCGGTTGAGGAGATTGAAGGCTTCGGCAATCACCTGCAGGTCCAAGCTCTCGCCCAACGAGAACGTCCGCGTAAGCCGCATGTCAAAGCCGAAGAAACTGGGCCCCGTGCCTACGTTTCTGCCCAAACCGAACGGGCGGTGGGTGTCGGTATGACGGTCGCCGACGCTGTCGTAGCCCGAGCTCAAATTGAACGGCGCGCCCGAGCGCGCCAGCACGATTCCAGACAGGGTGAAGTCCGCCAGGAGGTTGTGTCCGAACCCGCGGCCCTTGGCTGTCTTCCACGGTGACTGCGCAACCGCGTGCGCAACGAAGCGGTGTCCGCGATGGAAGTGCGACAACGCTAGCTCGTTCCTAGCGTCCCATTGCAGGTGCGGCTGGAATGACGAGTTGTAGTCCGTGTTCTCATCGATGGTCTTGCTCCAGGTATGGTGTGCCGAGATCGTGAAACCGTCGGAGAAGCGCTTCTTGAGTTGCACGATCATGGCGTGATAGAAGGACCGGCCCCAGCTGCCGTATGCGTTGTCCTGCAGGATCAGCGGGTTGTGGAAACCCGGAATCGGTCGCCCTGTCGCCGCATTGGTTCCGGCCTGGAAAATGTTCAGGTCGAGCGGCCGGACCAGATGGACTCCGCGGTTGTAGTTGTAACCTGCGGACAAGGCGTATCCGCCGATTTCGCGCTGGATCTCGAAGCTGCCCTGCTGGGAATAGGGGTTCACCATATCGTCAACGACCCGGAATCCGACTCGCAGCGGATAGCCTCTGCTGGGCTGGATCCCATGGACGGCCAGGTCTTCGGGAACGATGGCCCGCTGACCGATCACACCCCTGCTCCGGAGTGTCTGGTAAATCTCGGCCGATGTGAGCGGCTGGCCGGTAAGCCCACTCACGATATTGGAGAAACCCGTCAGCGGAATGAAGATCTGGAAGCTTTGCTCCTTGTCGCCGAGCAACTCGTTGATGTACGCGACCTGGCCGTCGATCCGCGAATAGTAGAATCCGTAGCCGCCCCGGACCACGGTCTTGAGGTTCGGGCTCCAGGCGAAACCCATGCGGGGCCCGAAGTTGTTGTAGTCACGGGGGAACCGGGTCTTCAGCTCAAGTTCGTGGCGCAGGCCGAGCGACAGCAGGAACTTCGGCGTCACTCGGATGGAGTCCTCTATGAACAGGTTGGTCCGGTGCACCCAGCCCGTCCAGTAGGGATCCCCAAAGCCTTGCTGGTAGGTCGTCGGAAGCCCCAGAAGGAAGGCCTGCAACGAACTGATCGGCGCGTCCACCGAAGCGGCCAGCTGTCCCAGCCCGGCACCGAGGAGGGCGCCCTTGACAAGCTGCGACACGCCGGGTAGACCGGCCGCGGCTCCGGCCTGGTCGATCACCGCGGAGAGGGGGATGGCCTCGCCGAAGGTGAATCTGCCCCCGAAGAAGATCTCCGATTGCACCCAGTCGCGGATCGGGTTGTAGTCCACGCCGAACTTGAGTGTCTGGCGCCCCGAGACGCGGACGAAGTTCTGGCGAAGCTCGAAAGCTCTCTCGACGACGCGGACAGGAAGCAGCAGGTCCCGGCCGAAGTTACCGAAACCGTTGATGTCGATCGACGGGCCGAAAGGGTCCGTTGGGTAGACCCCGTGGTCCTGGTACCCGGCACCGACACGGGTCTCGCTGACCCACTGGGGACTGATTACCCAGGTGTCGCCGAATGCGAGGCCGAAGTCCTTGGCAATGACATCCTGCCCCCGGCTGCGAGCGGTAAGCGAGCCGAACCGGGTGTTCTGCCGATCGTTGCCCGTCCAGTTGCCTCGGAGGAAAACGCTGTGTCCGTCGCTGAACGTGTGATCTAACCTGGCCAGGAACTGCTGGCGTTGCTCGCTGAACGGGAACACGCCGCTGTTCTCCTCGAACATCTGCACGACTTCCGGGTAGTTCCCCGGCGTGAGGCCGGCGGCCAGCTGGCTGACGAACGGCCGCAGCACGGGCGGACCGGCTGCCAGAAGGGTATCCGCCAGCGCTTGCTGCGAAGGAGTCAGCGAGGTGAGGAACGAGCGGTCCGACAGCAGCGGCACGATCTGGGATTCATGGCGGTCCAGCCGTTCATACGCCGTGTAGTAGAACGTCCTGTTTTTCTCGACCGGTCCGCCGAACCCTGCGCCGGCCTGCGAGCGCGTGTAGGGAGCCTTACCTGGGTCGAAAAAGTTGCGCGATTGAAAGCGACGATTTCGCACGGTGCCGAACAGCCCCCCGTGCAGGTCGTTACCGCCGCTCTTGGTCACGATGTTGACCGTGCCGCCGGGAGCGCCGCCCTGCTCGACGGAATAGGAGTTTCGGTTCACTTGGAACTCCCGCACGGCCTCCTGGCTGATCGAAGAACGTACCGTGCCGGAATTGTAGGTGTTGTCCAAGCCGTCGATCATGAACGTATTGCCACGCCCGTTCGTGCCGCCAATGCCCAGCCCTGACTGCGGGGTTGCGGCGATGCGGAAATCGCGGTCTTCGGCTACGTAGTTTGTGTCCACAACGCCGGGCGTTAGCAGGGCCAGGTCCAGGTAGTCCCGCCGGTTGATCGGAAGGTTTTGAATTTGGACCGCGTCGATGTGATCGGATTGCTGCACGCGTTCGGGCTCGATCGCAGAGCGCGCCTCATCTGCCAGAATCACCACTTCGAGGTCCGCGGACGCGAGTGACAGCTGGGGCGAGAAAGTGGAGGCTTCGCCCACCAGCAGCTCGAAGCCCTCGACGGTCAAGGGCGCGAAGTTCTCCGCCGCGAAGCTCAAGGAGTACGTTCCCGGTTCCAGGAGGGTAAAGACGTATTCGCCGACTCTGGAACTCACGGTTTCGCGCTCCACTCCGCGCTGCTCGTCGATGGCGGTCACCGTCACGTCCGGGATCACCGCCATCGTTTGGTCGTAGACGACGCCGCGGATGCTGCCGCTGTTGGTCTGGCCCTGAAGTCCGCAGAGAGATGCCAGCATGACAGCCACTCCGAAGCCGAGGAAACGGGACGGACGGGTCGAACGACGGTTTCGAATGTGCATTCGTCGCACCTCTACAGGACACTCTACCAAGCATCTATTCCAGGAAGCGTTTGGACCTCACACCCTTGTTTCTCGCCGTTACCGGAAATCGAGAATCCGGAGCGGGCCCGCAGCGATCCGCAATTCGCCCCGGGGACAGCGGCGTCTCGGGACTCGCGGTCACGCGCCAAGCGGTATCGTGAAGGGATGCTCGATGCCTCGGTGACAGCCCCAGATTCATTGGGCCACTTCGGCGAGTTCGGAGGGCGCTACGCGCCGGAGATTCTCATAGCGCCACTCGACGAATTGGAGGCGACATACAAGGAGGCCAGGGCCGCTTCGGATTTCCATGCGGAGCTCTCCGCGCTGTTCAGGCACTACTCCGGCCGGCCGACCCCTTTGTTTCACGCCCGGCGTCTCAGCGACCACCTTGGCGGCGCTGACATCTACCTCAAGCGCGAGGACCTGCTGCACACCGGCGCTCACAAGATCAACAACTGCCTCGGACAGGCCCTGCTCGCCCGGCGGATGGGCAAGAGCCGCGTGATCGCCGAGACTGGAGCGGGTCAGCACGGGGTCGCCACGGCCACTGTCTGCGCGCTGTTCGGCTTGGAATGCGTGGTCTACATGGGCGAGGAAGACATGCGGCGCCAGGCACTCAACGTCTTCCGCATGCGTCTGCTCGGCGCCGACGTCGTGGGGGTTGACTCCGGAAGCCGCACGTTGAAGGACGCGATTTCAGAAGCGATGCGGGATTGGGCGGGTAGCTTCGAGACCACCCACTACATGCTCGGGTCCGCGCTCGGACCCCATCCGTATCCGATGATCGTCCGCGATTTCCAGCGTGTGATCGGTATCGAAGCCCGTGAGCAGTTCCTGGAATTTTCCGGCGGACCGCTGCCAGACTTGCTCATCGCCTGCGTCGGGGGCGGCAGCAATGCGATCGGCCTCTTCCATCCCTTCCTCGCGGATGAAGACGTTGCCATGGTGGGTGTCGAGGCCGGTGGCCGGGGAACAGGCTTGGGCGACCATGCGGCGCGCTTTTCGGGGGGCGTTCCGGGAGTGTTGCAAGGCACGAAGAGCTACATCCTCCAGGATGAGGACGGCCAGATCGCCCTCACGCACTCGGTTTCCGCGGGCTTGGACTACGCATCGATCGGGCCCGAGCACGCCTGGCTCCGCGACAGGGGTCGGGTTCAATACACGTCGTGCCCGGACATCGATGCGATCGAAGCGGTCAAGACCCTCTCGCATCTCGAGGGCATCATCCCTGCGCTCGAGTCCGCCCATGCCGTGGCCGAGGCCGTCAAGCGAGCCCCATCCGGGAAGGGGCAGACGTTCATCGTCAACCTCTCTGGGCGCGGGGACAAGGACATCGGAATCCTTCGGGAGAACTTGCCCGATCTGGGATAGGCCGGCGCCACGCCCCAGCGCCTCTTTTCAATTGCCCTGGCCTCGCTGGCGGGGACTCGCGAGGCGTCTCCACTCCTTGCGGAGTTCCGTCTCAAGAAAGACCGGAAACGCTCTACCGGCCGAGTTTCGCCGGACATCGGCGGGCAGCGCTTCCAGCTGCGACCGGCAGCGCTCCCTCGCCGCGGCCAGTTCTTCCAGTGCCGCCACTGGCCGGCCGCTCCGCAAGACCGGCTGCAGCAGGTCGGTATTCGTGCCTGTGAGCTCGGTCTCGCCTGTTCCGGATGACGGGTCAACGCCACGCCAGCGATTTTCGGGAACGCGCAACTCGTCATAGATCAGGTCCGCTCTCATACCGAGTTCGTCTGAGAACCTGCGCACCTGCAGCATGCCGGGGATCGATGCCTTCGCCGGACTGTCTGACAATTTCGTCTTGCCCTCCCATCGGCCGGATGCGTCCCGCAGCAACGCCAGCTTGTAAACACCTGCGAGGGCTGACTGGCCTACGGCGGCGGCAATGCTCGTACCGACTCCCCAGATGCCGATGGGCGCCCCGCGTGCCTTGAGGTCGGCGATGCTGTGTTCGTCGAGATCGTTCGACGCAACGATCTCGGTGTCCCTGAGCCCGGCCGCGTCGAGCAGCTTGCGCGCTTCGATCGAGAGTTGCGCGAGGTCTCCGGAATCAAGGCGGATGGCCGCGAGGTGGAGGCCGCTGGCGCTCATCTTGACGCCGGTGTCGACCGCCAGCCTGACGCCCTCGATGGTGTCAAACGTGTCAACCAGCAGCACGCAATTGTGAGGCATCGCCCGTGCGAAGGCATCGAAAGCCTCGGCTTCGGTATCGAATGCCAGCACCCAGCTGTGAGCGTGCGTGCCTCGGACGGGAATGCCGTACAGCTTTCCAGCCAGCACGTTCGAAGTAGCGGCGCACCCGCCAACGTAGGCGGCCCTGCTCGCGCTGAGGCCTCCGTCGATCCCCTGTGCCCTGCGCAGTCCAAATTCGAGCACGGGATCCTCGCCCGCTGCCAGGCACACGCGTGCCGCCTTGGTGGCGATCAGCGTCTGGAAGTTCACGATATTGAGAATCGCCGTTTCTGCCAGCTGAGCCTGCAGGAGGGATCCACGGATTCGCAACAGCGGCTCGCCGGGGAAGACCACCGTGCCTTCCGGCACTGCGTCGATGTCGCACGTGAACTGGAAGTCGCGCAAGTAGTCGAGGAAGCCCGCTTCGAAAAGGGGCCGCCCGCCCTGTGCCTTCAAGCTCCGCAGGTAATCGAGGTCATCATCGCGGAATCGCAAGTCGCGCAGCCACCGCATTCCGCTTGCAAGGCCGGCCGCGACCGCGAACGTCCCGCCAAACGGAGCGCTCCGAAACGCTTGGTGGAAAACGGCTTCTCGATCGGCGAGGCCTTCCTTCCAGTACCCGCATGCCATGGTGAGCTGGTACAGGTCGGTCAACAACGCAAGGGATTGGCCGTACGGCGGGAGCATGGACCGATGCTCAGGGCCTGTTCCGATTCCAGATCAGACGCAAGCCTTCGAGGGTCAGGCCTTCGTCCACCGTCTGGATGTACTTGGAAGCGGGAGCCAGGATCTCCGCCTGCCCTCCGGTTGCCACGACGCTGGTGCTCTCGCCGAGCGTATTGAGCAACTTTTCGAGGATGCCGTCCAGCATGCCGAGCATTCCGAAATAGAAGCCGGACTGGAGGCTCTCGACCGTGCTTGTACCGATGACCTTTGCCGGCTGCCGCAACTCGATTTGAGGCAGGCGTGCCGTGCGCTGGACCAAGGCCTGCGACGAGACTTGGATGCCGGGGCAGATGACCCCACCGAGATACTCGCGGTTTGCGGAGATCGTGTCGAACGTGATTGCCGTTCCGAAGTCAACCGCAATGCACGGGCAGCCGTATCGCTCCGCGGCCGCCACGGAATTCACGATCCGGTCGGCACCGATTTCTTCGGGCTTGTCGATGAGGATCGCGAGGCCGGTCTGGCTGCAAGCCGTGACTTGGAACGGAGAAAGGCCGAGGTAGCGCCTCGCCATGCCGGCAATCGAAGCATCCAGCTGGGGGACGACCGACGAAAAGATAAAGCCGCTCACGTCCGAGAGCTGCAGGCCGGCAAGGGATACCAGGTTGTGGAAGAGAGCTCCCCAGCCGTCCACGGTTTGCTCGGGGTCGGTCTTGAGGCGCCAGTCTGCCAATCGCCGGGATCCGTCAAAGAGCCCGATTGTCAGGTTGGTATTCCCGACGTCTATCGCCAGTAGCATGCCCCTACATTGTGCATGGGTCGGCCCGCACGCTGCCCGCAAGGATGGGCGCGACGGTTCCGTCGGCCGTTCGGATCAGCAGCATTCCCCTCGGGTCCAGGCCCGCCGTGACCCCGCGCACCGGCCCGGCTTCGCCTGCCGGCAGGCCTTCGACAACCACTCTCCGCCCGATGGCGAAGCTCGATTCCTGCTGGAACGCCTCCAGGATCGGATCGTTCCCCCGTGTCCGGTGGAGTTCGTAGCACGATTCCAACGATTCCATGAGTGGATCGAGCAGGTCGGCCTTGCTCCATTCCCGGCCCGTTTCGATCCGCAAGGAAGTTGCGATTTCGGTCAGTTCCGGCGGGAACGCGAGGTGATTGAGATTGATGCCGATGCCGACGATGACATGAGCGACCCGCTGCCGCTCGGTTTCCATTTCGACGAGGATGCCGCAGCATTTCCTCTCGCGCACAAGGATATCGTTGGGCCAGCGGAGGTCGCAGCGGACGCCTGTGGCGCGCTCGAGTGCCTCCTTGACTCCCAGTCCGGCGATCAAGGTCAGTATGGGAGCCGCATCAGCCTGGCAGTCTGGCCGCAAGACCAGGGAGAGGTACAGCCCCAAGCCGGGTTCGGAGATCCAGCTCCGGCCAAGACGGCCCCGTCCAGCCCTCTGACGGTCTGCAGTCACGATCGTTCCTTCGGGGCTGCCTTCGCGGGCCAACTCGGTGGCCCGCCGCATTGTCGTGTCGAGGCTGGCGAAATGGAACGCCGTTCGGCCGAATGTTCGGGCCATCGTTTGCGCCGATTCTCGGATTGCCCGGCTTGCGCCATTATCGCCAACAGGCGCCGGCAGGTTGGATGGGCTCGGTACCGTCAGCCGTCAGCGCAAGCCGGAGGCTGTTCGGGCTGACTGCCTCGGGAGCGCCTGCTGCAGTTTCCGGATCGTGTCGGCGTACTCTGCGCGGGCCGCCAGGTTGTGCACCTCGTCGGGGTCGTTGGCGTGGTCGTAAAGTTCCTCGGTGCCGTCGGCGTAGCGAATGTAGCGCCATCGATTCGACCGCACGGCATGATTGCCCCGCTGATAGGTCATTGACACTGTCCGCTGGCGGTGGGGATCCCGAAGCAGCGGGGTCAGGCTCTTCCCTTCGAGAGTGGGGTTCGGGGGCAAACCGGCTAGTTCAAGCAACGTGGGATAAAGGTCCAGAAGCGAGACTGGCGCGCCGACCACCGTGCCGGGTGCAACGTTTCCCGGGGCCGCGATCACCAGCGGAACGCGAGTGGCCTTTTCCCACAGCACGAACTTTTCCCAGTGGTTCTTTTCGCCCAAATGGTAGCCGTGGTCGGACCACAGCACGACGATAGTGTTACGGGCGTACCCCGAACGCGCCAGTGAGTCCAGGAGCCTGCCTAGCTGATGGTCTGCAAACGTGCAGCTCGCCTGGTACGATCGCACCGCTTCCCGCCAGGTACCGGGGCGTTCGGAGTCGGCATCCAGGATCGCCCTCATGAAGTGCTGCTTCTGCTTGAGCAGCGCCCGCCCGCCATCCGGAATGTCTTGCAGGTCGCCTGCGGGAGTCCGAGGCATCGCCACTTGGTCAAGCGGGTAGCTTGCGAAGTACTTCGGCGGGACGTGAAATGGCATGTGCGGGCGGAACAGTCCGATCGCAAGGAAGAACGGCCGGTCGTGGCTGCGTTCGAGGAAATCGATTCCGAAATCGACCGAGCGGGCATCGGGAGTCGCGGATTCGTCGAGCGGCCAGGGGCCCCAGTCAAAGTTCAGGCTGCGAATGGCGCCGATGCCATTGAACTTTTGCGCCGGCATCGGGTCGAGTTGCATGGTTTCGAACCGATGGAATGACTCCGCGTCGTGGTACGCGCTGTTGTCGTGATGGTGAAAGATCTTGCCCGCCCCCTCGACCCGATAGCCGTGGTCCATGAAGTAGCGAGGTAGCGTCACTGCGTCCGGCAAGGCCCGACGCCAGTCGGAACCGTTGTCGTACACGCCGGTTGTCGGCGGGCTCAAGCCCGTGAGCAGCGCTACCCGGGACGGGTTGCATGCCGGGGAGGCGGCATAGGCCCGTTCGAAGAGCGCCCCGCGGCGCGCCAGCCGCCAGAAGTTCGGCATCTTGATCGGCGAGTCCGGTTCCAGCACCCAGTCGTTCAGGTCGTCAACTGCGATGAACAGGATATTGGGCATGCCGCCCGCATCCGGGGTGCCGGCGGTTGGGCGGGCGGCAGCGCGGACGGTCGACGTCGGTTCGTGACTGGCGGTCTTCGCCCGGGCGTCGAGTTCTTCCAGCTTGAAGCGCACGCTAACGATGTAGGGTTCCTCGTCCGGTGTCCAGTGCCCGTATGTGGTGGTCACGATCGTGCCGTCCGGCAGGAGTTCCACGCCCGGATACGCGGTGTCGGCCCCTTTGTGGTTGTCCATCAGCCGCACGCGGTACTGGCCCTCGCGGCCTTCAACGATGTCTTCGTAGGTGCCGACCCAGCCCACCCAGTCACCTTTCGTGGGGCTGATGTGGGTGCGGTCGCGAAAGCTGATGAAGAGCCGACCGTCGGGCGCGTAGGTCGCCGTGTGACGGTCCCCCGTCAGCGCGCCCGGCAGCTCCCGGGGCTCACTCCAGGTCTTCCCTTCGTCGTCGGAGAAGATAACGAACGAGTTGAGTGTCCTGCTGTTCTCGCGCAGCAGCACAGCGATCTGCCTGCCGTCGGGAGAGCGCACCGCGCCGGGTTCGCAGAGATGCGCCGAGGGGTGCTTGGCGATTACTACCGGTTGCGACCAGGTCAGTCCGCCGTCCGTCGAGACGACACTGTAGACCTCGAATCGCTTGCCTTCGGGGTGCTCGGCCGGATCCCTCAGCCAGCGGCCGTCGTCGTGGAAGAACGCCATGTGGGATCCGTCTCGGAGCTCGACCATCGAACCCATCGCGACGATGCCTCCGTAGCTCGGTCCAGGCGTGCGGATCGGAAGTAGCGGCGACCATGACTCGCCCTCGTCTTGCGAGTAGGCGACGCGGATGCCGCCCGCTTTGCCGGAGAACATCACGATCCGCGGCACGCCGTCTGGATCGATCAACCGGAAAAGCGTTGGCACTTCCATTGATGTGCTCCAGTTCTCCGGTGTTTGCAGGCGATCAGTCCATGTCAGACCGCCATCGAAACTCTTCTTGTAGACGATCGCACCGCGACCGTGCCCCTTGGGGTAGGCGATCAATATGGTCTTGTTGTCGGGGAGGAGCAGTGTCGAGGGGTGGCCGAGGTACTGGCCCGGCTCGCGGTCCACGACCACTTGGCGGTGGGTTTCGGCCGAGACGTCGACCGTCGGTATCGAGTAGCCGCGGGGTGGCGGGTCGGCCGCGCCCATGCCCAACGGAATCAATGCTCCGCACGCAGCCAGGATGCCAGCACGCGAAGAGAGGCGAATCGAAAACAGCCGGGCCATCCTCAGCATTGCGCTCACAATCATAGAGCGTCCGGCGTCCGGGCGCCGACATCTCACAGCCGGACGGCTTGCCCCGATTCTGCCGAATCGTAGACGGCCTCGACGACGGCCAGCGTCTTCAGATAGTCTTCTCCCGTGCTTTCGAATTCCCTGCCGTCAAGCAAACAGTCGATGAAATGCCGCTGCAGTTGATAGACGCAGTCGCCTGCGAAGTTGCGATTCTCGCGTTTGTACTCGACTGACCGGGCCGGTTGTCCGAGGCGCTTGACACGCATGGACGAGTCCGGCTCCATGACGAGGTGGCCGCCGGTGGCGTCCAGGCGAAGCTCGCCGAAGGTATATCTCGGATTCTCGGTTTCGGACTCGTTGTAGCGGTTCGCGTCCAGGATTGCCGTGGCGCCGCTCTCGAACGAGAAGCAGATCTGTCCGGCGTCTTCGCCCCGGATCAGCGGATTCAGACGCCGCAACGTGGCGTAGACCTGCGTAATCTCTCCCAGCAGGAACCGGAACGTATCAATGAAGTGGACTGCGGTTTCGTAGACCAGGAGCCGCGGGTACTCGCGGAAGAACGGCTGGCGCGCAAGGTAAGCGTCTTCCGGCCACCCGTCGCCCGTCCGCATTCGGAAGTACAGGTGCGTCGGCTCACCGATCTCGCCGCTTCGCAGGATTCTCCGGATCTGGCGGTACCACGGCTGCCAGCGGAAGTTCTCGTGGACCATGAACCGGACGCCGCCCTCCCGGGCGTTGGCGACGATTGACGCGCTTTCTTCGAGCGTCGGAGCGAGCGGCTTCTGGCAGACGATCGCGGTCTTGGACTTCACGGCCTCCGAGCAAATGGAGGCGTGCGTCTCCGGCGGTGTCACGATGTCGACGAAATCCGGCCGCTCGAGGGCGATCATGACGCGCCAGTCGGCATGGAACCGAGGGATCCCGTATTGCGCCATCTTTGCCCGAGCCTTCGCTTCGGTGCGGTTGGAAATGGCCACCAGAGCGACTTCGGGGATTCGATTCCATGCCTCGTACTGAAAGCCGGAGAAATAGCCGGCCCCGATTGCGACGGCCCTGAACCGGCGTGCCATGGAGTCACTTTACTGCGAACGAAGTTGATGCACTGGTATGGAGTTGATTCCGGGGCACTCAGGCTGCGTCGCCGTGCAATACCCACGGTGCTTGCCTAGGCTGCCGATCAACTCCTCCAAGTCCAGTGCATGCGCCAGGGATTGCAGCACCAAGGTTTGCTTCGATGACACGGTCTCGACCCGGTGGGGCCCCTTCTCGCCCAGGCGGGGTACAGCTACTCGAACTACTGAATCTCGCCCTGTCAGGAACCGGAGCGCGTCCGCTTCAAGTTCTTAGTCCGGGCGGTCCTGCCATTGGCGGTGCGTGCGCAGGAAGCCGGCGATCGGGAAATGCCTCCGCCGCCAATTGCTGCGACCATGCCCCGCTTCCGCCACGCAGTATGCCCGCACGCGTCGCTGGGAAACTGTGTATTCCGGCTCTATGCCGGTCGTCTATGTCTCGGAGATCGTTTCATGCAGTCGGGGTGAGTGCCCCGACCGCTCATGATCGTTTGAACGGGGTTAGGGGCCGGGGTTCCTCGAACCTCGACTTCTGCGTCAACGTGATGCGAGCGAAATCATGGAGCATCTCATGGCCATGATCGGTGCGAGCCCGACCGCCGATCCTGCCGGCCGGCCGACCCACCATGGATTGGGCGTGGAGAGCCGCTAGAACCCGGCCCCGCCGCCGCCGAAGCCGATGCTGACGCCGAAGCCGATGATCCGCGACACAGCCGTGTTCCGGCCCGCCACCACCTGTCCGAAGAACCCGTTCACGCTGACCGTGTCTGTGATGTTGGCGATCAACCGCCCGCCCACGATGTGCGCGTCCTCCTGCAAGCCCGGAAACCGGCTCGGCGAGAAGCCTTCGCCGCCAATGTCGATGCCGGATAGGGCATTGACCATCCGATAGTCGGCTCCGATCGTCAACCTGTCGCCGGCCGGGACGAAGAAGCCGAGGTTGACAAACACGTCCGACGGGATGTCAACGTTCTCCCCGCTGCCCGCGCCACCCACTGCGTCCCGGTTGACCTCGGTGCTGGTGCGGTTTCGGTAGCCGATCTCAGCCGAAACGCCGGCAGCGCTGCCGAACTTGCCGATGATGAGCGACGTCTCGACCCCGTTGCCGCCATCGCCCAGCGAGTTGATGTAGCCGGTGTCGTAACCGCCGGAGATGATCGCGCCCACCCGTACCGCGACGCTGGGCGCGTTGGAAACCAGCTCGTCGACAATCCGCCACGTGACGGCGAAGTTGGAATCGAACAGCCCGCTGTAGCTCTCCTGGCCTCCGGACGGACCGACCCCGCCTGCCACGAAGCTCCGCGCCCAGCCGGACTGCACGTCGATAGCTACCGCGTCGTTGATGGCGTAGTTGACCCCGAACCACGTCGTGTTCTGCGCCAGGTTCGCCCCGGTCGCCTCCAACGGTCCCTTCACCTTGGTAGTTTGCCGATAGAACTCGCTGGCGTTCTGGTTGACGTACGAAATGTTGACGGCGCCGGTCCCCGGCTCGGCGAGCCACGGCGTGCCTTGCGCAAGCGCGGGAGCGGCGGAAAGGCACAGCGCGAGCGTCGAGCCGGAGAGAACGGTCACGAACGACCGAGGTTTGCTGTACATCTTGTGGGTTTCCTCTTGGCGCTTGCGGCGAATGAATTCCAGAAAAGGCGGCGCTAGAGCTTGAAGCGCCGGGTCAGGAAGTAGTGGGCCAGCTCCATCCTCAGCTTGCAGTCCTGGCCCTGCACGGCCCCGCCGCCACACAGTGCGGTGACGACCTCGTCGTCCGACGATCCCGTGTTTTTGCCGGCGTGGACCGCCACGAGGCTGGCTGTGAGGCTCCGTGCCCGGTCACGATCGAGCCCGTCCCTCGATAGCGGGCAGGAATCGCAGACCAGCAGATCGAACGTGAGGGCCTTGCCCTGCGAGTACGCAGCACGCGCGCTCACCTTGCCGGCTCCCGGTCCGACGGACCCGGATGCCGAGACCGAGACCTGGAACAGCCCGGCCCATGCGGCGAAGGCCACGCTCGCAAATACGAAGTGTTTTATGTCTCAATTGCCCTTTCCAGCTAATGGTACTAGGTCCGAGCGAGTAGCACATGCGACCGTCTGGTTTGGCCCGAGTTCCTCAGCGCTGTGCGCTGCGGCTCGTTCAGACTCCAGTCGTAGCCGTACTCAATCGCACCCTCGAACCCTTCCAGAAATGCCGCTAGCTCACCGTCGGCGTAGTCGATGAGGTGTTCGATCACCGACTCTTCAGTGCCCCGGAAGTCCTCAACATACCAATCGTAGATACTCGAGACGATGACAGAGTCATCGTCGACCACGTCAACACCCCGCGGATTGTTCACGTAGGCCCGTGGCACCCGCTTCGAGCAGCGACTCGGTATTGGCGCCGCTGAGGGCCTTCTCGATCAATTGCGGGCAGCCGTAGGCGGCGCAGTTGACCGCGTAGTGAATCCGCTTGTCGCCAGATGGGCCGCAAGATGCCGTGCTCGATCTGGTCCAGAGTCAGATCCTGACCGGCTACGTTGGCGTGCAGATCGTGCCAAGGTCCCGTCAGCGGGACGACACCCTCGTGGATCTGCCTGATCGAATTCACGGGGTAGGCGTCCAGAACGATCTTCAGAGTGAGCGGGTTGTAGATGTTGATCCAGTACGCCAGCTGCACCTGAGGCCGATGTACGTCTACTCCGAGGAGCACGTGCGCGCGGGCATGTCTTCCTGTGCATGCTGGCCTACTGCGTCGAATGGCACTTGCGGCGCAAGCTGGCGCCGCTGCTGTTCGAGGACGCCGAACGCGAGGCAGCCGCGGCCCAGCGGAAGTCACCGGTCGAACCGGCGACGGTTTCCCGCCCTGCAGAGGCCACGGCGGACACGAAGCGGACCCCGGACGGGCTGCCCGTGCAGAGCCTGCAGACCCTGCTCGACCATCTCGGATCGCTGGCGCTCAATCAGGTGACCCTCCCCAAGACGACCAGCATGAATTCCAGTTGCTGTCCAGGCCCACTCCCTTGCAGGCGAAAGCATTCGCCCTGCTGGAGGTGGATCCCGACAAGTTTGTTGCCAGTACGATGGCAGGTTGATTTCGCGTAACTGCTTGCGCTTGCTTGGATTAACCAGCACTTGGCAGATGAAGTTCAGTCTAATAAAGCTCTAGTGACGGGGCGGAACTCCATGTTGTGATTGACCGGTCCGGATCAATGGGCTGATTCCTGCAGATCGGGCGCAGTTGCAGGACCACGGTCTTGAGATGCCGGCAGGCCCGCTCGACCGCGGCCAGGCTCTTGTAGGCTCGCACCACGCCGCCGTCCTCCAGCTGTTGGGGCTGCACCTCATCCGCCCCACGGCGGAACTTCGGGAGCAAGGTACTCGCGGTAATTCCACCCGTCGGGCCGTTCGTACTGGCCGTTCTTGCGGGTCGCTTCGATTTCGTCTCCCAGTCGCGTCACGTTCGAAGGATCCAGGAACGGGTCCGCCGTCTGCCGCCGCCACTGCAGTAGTTCGTTTCGCAACTCCCGCAGAACCTCCTCGCGACCCGGCTCTGCGGCCAGATTCCGAAACTCGAACGGATCCTGCTCCAGGTCATACAGTTCGAATTCCGGGGGCCTTGCCATCAGTTCGTAGGCGCGGCGAACGTCGCCACTGGCTTGGCGCAAGGCCTCCGCCATTTCCTCCTTGCCAATGAATTTCTCGATCGTGAAGTCATGGCCCGGATTCCGTTCGTTCGGCAATAGATTCCAGATCAGTTTGTAACGGCTGTTGCGAACCGCCCGCTGGGGGAAGTAGTTATGGTTCGAGTGCAGATGGTACTCGGTGAACAGGTGGTCTCTCCAAGCGGGTGACTCCCCGGCGATCAGCGGCACTAGCGACCGGCCGGCCAGCCCGCGGATCGGCTCCGCGCTGGCTGCTTCAAGCAGTGTCGGCACGAGATCGATTGTCGAAACGAGCTCCCCTCTCACCTGGCCCGCCTCTTGCCGTCCCGGCCACCGGACGATCAGCGGGATACGGACGCCCCCTTCGTAGCAGGTTCGCTTCCCTCGTAACAGGTCCGCCCCGTGATCGCCCATATATACGACAAGTGTTTGGCGAGACTTGCCGGAGCGCTGCAGTGTCGCAAGGTCGCCGATGAGGCTGTCGAGCCGGGTCATCGAGTTGTGATAGTCCGCCGAATCCCGGCGCAGCGTTGGGGAGTCGAGCCCCATGTACGGCAAGGGCTCGACATCGTCTGCGGACTGCGGGTCTTGGGGGATGCCGTCCACTCGTCGCAGGAATGGACGGTGGGCGTCGGGATAGTTCACCGAGAGGAAGAACGGTTCGTCGGACTGTCCGAAAAAGGTGTTTGCGGCCTCGGAGTACGCAGCCAACTCCTTTCTCTGGAAGTTGGCGCCAGCGATTTCGGCAAAGTCGAACGGGAAGGCCTCGGCTGGATTGATGTGGAGCTTTCCGATAATCCCTGTCCGGTAGCCTGCTTCCTTCAGGCTCCGGACTAGATTGGGCGTATCAGCGCGATATAGGCCGAACCGCCAGGTCGCCAGGCCGATCTGGCCGTTCTGGTGAGGGTGGAGCCCGGTCAGGAACGCCGCGCGGGACTGGCTGCAACCGGCTTGAGGGACGTACGCGTTCTTGAATCGCACGCCATTCCGGGCGAGCGTGTCAAGGAAGGGAGTCCGCGCGAAGGGATCGCCGTACGATCCCAGTTCCGGTCCGTTGTCCTCCGAGACGATCAGGAGAATGTTCGGCCGGCCCGCTGCGGGCTGCTCGCTCGCGCAACCTTGGAGAATGGCAAGCCCCAGTGCCGTGGCGGACGCGGTCCTCGCCAACCGTCCTCGAGGCGTAAGGTGTCGAGCGTGTCCGGCATGGCACGCGGCGTGCGTCTGGCGAGCGGTCATTGGGGGATTCCTAGGTCTGGAGACAAAGCCGGGCTCGCAATCGGCGGATTGGTGACGGTTGCGGCTTGGAAGCGTTGCTCTGGGTCGGCGCTCCGGCACGTGAATCGCACAATCAAATCCCCGCTTCGTAGACATAGAGATTGACAAGCGGCGCGCTGGCTGTCAAGGCGATCTGCTTCTCGGATCTGCCCGAGAACCGATTCCGGGCACCGATCGAGAACTCGGTCCTCGAGTTCCCGCCACGTTCCGTCCGAGCGTTCGCCTCGGTTCGACGCGCGGCCGCGTCGTGGCGGTCTAATGGAAGACTATGAAGCTACTCGCATTCAGCCGAGACGGTCGTGCGAGCTACGGGCTGACGATCGGGGACGGGATCGTCGACGCGGGCGCTCGCTTCAACCAGCAGTGGCCAACGCTGTCAGCAGTGCTCCGGGCGGGCGCGGTCGATGAACTGCGTGACCGCGTCGCGGGCCTTGGGCCCGACTTTCCACTGGGCGAGGTGCGTTACTTGCCTCCGATCCTCGATCCAGGACGCATTCTTTGCGTCGGGTTGAACTACAGGACGCACATCGAGGAGACAGGTCGGCAGATACCCGAATACCCTACGATCTTCGTGCGGTTTCCGGATTCCCATGTCGGGCACCGCGAGAGCATGGTTCGCCCTGCCGTCTCCGAGGAGTTCGATTTCGAGGGCGAATTGGCGTTTATCGTGGGCCGCGGAGGGCGCCACATCCCGGCTTCGGACGCGCTCGAGTGCATTGCTGGCTTCAGCTGCTACAACGATGGCTCCGTCCGCGATTTCCAGCGCCACGCATCCCAATTCACGGCTGGCAAGAACTTCTGGCATTCCGGGGCATTCGGACCGTGGATGGTTACTGCTGACTTGATTCCGGATCCCGCCAACCTCGCGCTCGAGACCCGCTTGAACGGCAAGGTGATGCAGAGCGCGAGCACGGGTGACCTGCTGTTCGACATCCCCTACTTGGTCGAGTACTTGTCGACGGTCTTCCCGCTCCAACCGGGGGATGTCGTTTCCACTGGCACGACCGGAGGCGTGGGCAAAGCACGCAAGCCCCCGGTCTTCATGCGGCCGGGGGACTGGATCGAGGTTGAAATCTCGGGCATCGGCACGCTCTCGAACCCGGTGGTCGCGGAAGATCGGCGGACGGCGATTCCGTCGGATGGGGCAAGTAGCGCCTCGCCGAGTGAGCGCTGAGCGGTCCGCGGCCCCGGCGGCGCTCGTGACTCAGGCGTCATGCCAAAATAGTTCCCGCTTCGCGATGTCGGCCCAAGCGCGCAGACAGGTCCTGAACAAGCTCACCGGGCCCGGCGGAGAGTACGAACTTGCCGACAGGGAGCTACCTGACGGGACCGTGTGCCGGGTGGTCAAGGGAGCTCCGCACCGGCTGCTCGACCTGCTGGTGCAAGCCCGCTCGTTCGCAGGCCTTGAGTACATCGCCTACCGAGACGAGGTCTATACTTTCGGCGATATCATCCAACAGACAGCACGACTCGCCGGCGCCCTGCGCCGGCTCGGCGTGGGTCGTGGCGACCGCGTCGCGGTCTGCATGCGGAATTGCCCTGAATGGCCCGCCGCTTTCTTCGCCCCAATGGCGCTCGGAGCCGTAACGGTTTCGTTGAACGGCTGGTGGAGCGGCGAGGAGATCGCCCATGGCTTGCGCGACGCCCAGGCCCGCGCGCTCATCGTCGACGGGCAACACTTGGAGCGCATCGGAGGCAGGCTTTCTGAGATGGGCATCCCGGCGATTGCCGTGCGTTCCCCGAAACCGTCCTCGGATGACGTCATTCCTTGGGACGAGGCGTTGCGGTCCGGCAGCCCGGCCGACCTGTCCGCGGCCACGTGTTCGCCGGACGATGACTGCTTGATGCTGTACACATCCGGTTCGACAGCGGGCCCGAAGGCAGCCGTTTCCACGCATTCGAATGTCGTTCACGCTCTCTTGGCATGGGAGATCGAGAACCGCACGCAGGCCGAGCTCCGAGGCCAGGCCATTCCTGACGAGCCGTTTCAGGTCCAGCACCGCATGTTGGTGACGATACCGTTCTTTCACGTGACGGCATGTCATGTCTGCATGCTGGTTGGGCTGCGATTCGGCCGCCGGCTGACTCTGATGCACAAGTGGGACGCCGAGGAAGCGCTCGATGTCATCGAGCGGGATCGTATTACCCACTTCATCTCGGTGCCGACCGTCACCGGTGACTTGGTGCGCTCGGCCGCGGCGAGCAGGCGTTCCTTGCCGAGTCTTCTAGCGGTCGGCGGCGGAGGATCTCACCGACCCGCGAACCAGGTAGCCGCGATACTCGAGACTTTCGAGAATGCCCAGCCCGGAACCGGTTGGGGCATGACCGAAACAAACGCGATCGGCACGCAGATCTCGGCCCAGGATTACTTGCGAGTGCCGACCAGCAGCGGCCGCTGTTCCGTGCTCATGGACATGATGATTGTCGATCCCGGCTCCGGCTCCCCGTTGTCTCCGGGCGAGACAGGGGAAGTTTTGGTGCGGGGAACGCCTGTGGTCAGAGGGTACTGGAACAATTCCGAAGCCACGGCCGAGGCTTTTCGCGATGGCTGGTTCCGGACCGGCGATCTCGCGTATGTCGACGAGGAGGAGTTTGTCCACTTTGTCGACCGCATCAAGGACATCGTGATCCGTGGCGGCGAGAACATCAGCTGCCTCAAGGTGGAGGATGCGCTCTACCAGTGCAACGGAGTCGCGGAAGCCGTTGCGTTCGGGATACCCGATGACCGTTTGGGCGAGGAACTGGCCGCGGTAGTGGTGCCGCGCGACGGAGCGCGGCTAGACGCCGATGCAGTTCGTGGAGCGATGGAGCCCCATGTCGGGGCCTTCGAAATTCCTTCGCGGATCGTGTTCCAGGACAGCCCGCTGCCGAGAATCGCAACCGGGAAATTCGCAAAACGCCGCATCCGGGCCGCAATGCTCGCAGGTCTCTCGAACGGTCGCTGACTCGCGGGTCCAGCGGTCGCTGGACCCGCCGGCTCCCGGTCAGGCGAGGATCTTGGTCGCCACCGTCCCGGCCACGTCGGTCAGTCGGAAGTCCCGGCCGGCGTGACGGTACGTGAGGCGTTCGTGGTCGACGCCCATGAGGTGCAGAACCGTCGCGTGCAGGTCGTGGATGTGCATCCTGTCCTCGACCGCGTGGTATCCGAACTCGTCTGTCGCCCCGTAGATCGATCCCGCTTTGACGCCGCCTCCGGCCATGAAGATCGAGAAGCCATACGGATTGTGGTCCCGTCCGTCAGCCCCTTCCGAGAATGGCGTCCGTCCGAATTCCCCGCCCCACACCACGAGCGTTTCGTCAAGCAGGCCCCTCGACTTCAAATCCCTGATCAGGCCCGCGATGGGTCGGTCGACCTCGCGAGCCCGTATCGGATGCAGCCTCACGATGTCGGAGTGGTGATCCCACTTCTCCTCGGCTCCCGAGTGTGTCGCCTGGACCACGCGAACTCCCCGCTCGCTGAGTCGCCTTGCCAGCAGGCACTGCCAACCGAAGTCGCGCGTCCCCTTCTGGTCCAGGCCGTAGAGCTTGCGAGTCGCTTCCGTCTCCCTCGAGACATCGAAGGCTTCCGGGGCCTCCGCTTGCATTCGGAACGCCAGCTCGAACGCCTGGATGCGGGCTTCCAGGTCGGGGTCGAGGCGCCGGTCGTCCGCGTGGCGCCGGTTCATCTGTCGCAGGAACTCCAGCTCGAGCCCTTGCTCTTCAGTCGTGCTGCCCGAAGGCAGGACATGGGCTATCGGTTTCTCGATGATGTCGTCGACGTTCATTGGTGACGACCCGATCGGAGTGCCCTGGTAGGCACCGGGGAGGAAGCTGGTGGCGAAGAGCTTGTCCCCGCCCTGCCACTGCGTCGGCTTGATCGTGATGAAGCCCGGCAGGTTCTGATTCTCCGTGCCGAGTCCGTACAACGTCCAAGCTCCCATGCTCGGGCGCGAGAATGAGAATGTGCCCGTGAAGAGCTGCAGCATTGCCGCTCCATGGTCGACGCCCTCTCCGACCATCGACCGGATCACGCAAAGGTCGTCTGCGCAACTGGCGATTTCGGGGAAGAGTTCGCTGACGGGAATGCCGCTTTCGCCGCGCGGATGAAAGGCCCAGGGCGAGCCCATCAGGCCCCCCGCTTCCTTCGCGTTGAACGTCAGCGACCGCTTGATCGGGAGAGGCTTGCCATTGTCCCGGTCCAGCCGCGGCTTCGGATCGAAGGTGTCGACATGTGAGACGCCCCCATGCATGAACAGGAAGATGATTCGTTTCGCGCGGGCCGCGAAGTGCGGCTTTCTTGCAGCAAGCGGACCGGCGGGGGATGCCGCCAGGAGGCTGGCGTCGCTCAGCAGCGAGTAAAGCCCCAGCGAACCGAAGCCCAAGGCCGACCGGCCCAGCATCGCGCGTCGCGACAAAGCAGATCTCGGTGCCATTCCTAGCAACAGCCTAGCACCGGAATTGACGACTGGGCGCGCTTCCGGGGGGATCGATCCGGTGCTACTCGACGTAATGAAATTCGTTCGACGCCAGGAGCATCTTGCAGAGACTCGCCCACCCGGGACGGGCGTCGCTCCGGGCCCCGATGTATTCCATCGCCAGCTTGCTCTCCTTCGCGGTCGGCGGGCGACCGAGAGCGAGAAGGTACGCTCGCTTCACCCGCTCGCTGGGAGGTCCGTCCAAAACGTCGGCCATTCCGCCAGCCGCGCTGTGGGCGAAGCCGCTATTCATGAGGTAGAGAGCTTGCGGCGCGACGTTCGTAACGGAGCGCTTGCCGTTTGCGGTGGTTGCGTCGCCAAAGTCGAAGAGCCCGAGCAGGTTCGGCAGCTTGTTGCGCATCAGGGGCAGGTAGATGCTGCGGCGCGCGGAATCGTCTGGGTCGATGCGGCGGTTGTTTCGGTCGAACTCCGCGAGCGTTCCCGAGCCCAGATCGGTGTCGCCCCCGACAGCGGGATCGAGGCGCCCGCTGATCTGGAGATAGCTGTCCCGCAGTTCCTCGATCGTCAGCCGCCGCCTCTCGAACCGGGACCAGAGGCGGTTTTCGGGATCGACCCGATTCGTGACTTCGGAGATCGAACTGCTCATCTGGTAAGTCGCCGAGTTCATGATCAGCCGGTGCAAGCTCTTGATGGACCAACCACTGTCAATGAATCGCTGCGCCAGCCAGTCCAGCAGCAACGGATGGGTCGGCGGCTCGCCCCGCATCCCGTAGTTGTTTGGCGTCCGGACCAAGCCCTCGCCGAAGTGCCACAGCCAGACACGGTTAACCATTACCCGGGCGGTCAGCGGATTGTTTTCGGACGCGAGCCACTCCCCCAGCTCGCGTCGCCCGCTGCCGGTCTCGACCTCCGGCTGGTCGGTGCCGGCCAAGACCAGAGGGAAGCGCTTGGCCACCTCGGTTCCTAGGTTCTTGTGCTGGCCTCGCCTGAAGATCCTCTGCCGGACAGGGTCGTCCTCGGTAACGCCGTTCGCCATCGAGGGCTTCGTCGGCAAGGCTGCCTCGGCGCTCTCGATCCGCCCGATCAGACCGGCTATTCGCTCGCGGTCGCGGGATGCGAAGCTGCCTTCGTGCTCGTCGGCTGCCAGGTCAAACACGGCACCGTCTTCGCGCAAGTCCCGATAGAGCAGCGAGTCCGGCTGCTGACTGGGAAAGTCCGGGATTTCGGTTTCCGCTCCGATCGCTTCCTGGGCCCGGTCGAACCATGAATCCGTCCGCTCGATCGCTTCCTGCAGAGCTTCCAAGAACTCTCTCTGGTATGTGGCCGCAACCGTGGCCTTGTTGCCTTCCGGTGCGTGCCACGGCGCCAGATGAGCCCTGGCGCTTGGCCGCGGAGCCAGGTATTCCCGGAACCATTCGACCGTGTCGGCCCTCAGGCCGTCCGCAGGACCGAGGCCCGCACTGGCCAGTATCGAGGCTGCAATGCGTTGGCCCGGCCCGTCTCGGATGTACCGCTGAACAGCGACTCTGCCCGCGACTCTCCGTAGGGTCTGCAGTTTTCCCACGGCTTCGGCCTGTTTACGGTACGCCTCGTAGACCTCGGCCTCGACGAGCGGGTACTTGTAGTACCGGGAACCGTTCTTGCTCCAGTTGTCAAAGGTTCTCGTGCTCGCGAAGATGCCTGCCAATGCGTAGTAGTCCGAGGTCAGGACCGGATCGAACTTGTGGTCGTGGCAGCGCGCGCAGGCGATCGTCAAGCCCAGGAAAGCCTTTGAGGTCGTGTCGATCTGCTCGTCGACGACGTCGTATTTCTTCTGGATCGGATCGCGTTGGGCCAGCGCCATCGGGCCGAGCGCCAGGAATCCAGTCGCGATGATGCCCCGCTGGTTGATGGATCCGCCGTCAGCAGCGGGCAGCAGGTCGCCGGCGATTTGCTCGCGTACGAACTGATCGTACGGAAGATCCTCGTTGAAGGCGTCCACGACGTAGTCGCGGTAGCGCCAGGAATCCCCGAAAGGATGGTCTTCGTCGACTCCCGTGGAATCGGCGAAACGGGCGACATCTAGCCAGTGCCTCCCCCAGCGCTCGCCGTAGTGGGGCGAGCCAAGGAATTGCTCGACGACGCGGGCGAACGCCAGCTCGTCGGTATCGGCGAGGAAATCCCGGATCTCCGTCTCCGTAGGCGGCAGGCCGAGGAGGTCGAACTTCGCCCGACGGAGCAGGGCTAGCTTGGATGCTCGCGGCGCGGGGTCTAGGTCCGTGGCCTGCAGTCTTGCCAAGATGAACCGATCGATGTCGTTGCGGACCCAACCCGACGGGAGCGGCCCCGGTATTGCAGGGGCGGAAAGGGGCTGGAATGCCCAGTGGTCGCTCTCGACAGGATCCTGGTGTACTTCTGCATCTTTCGCTGCCACGGGTTCGTAGCCCGGCCAGGGGGCGCCCATTCGCACCCATTGGACCAACGCGTTGATTTCGGCTGCAGACAGCTTCGAGTCCGGAGGCATCTTCAGCGTGCTCTCGTAGCGGACAGCTCGGATCAGCGGACTGGATTCGTCGCCACTAACGACAGCCGAGCCGAGTACTGTCGCCGGCTCGCGGAAATCGATGCCGGCTGTCTGGAGCTTCTCGCCGTGGCATTGGGAGCATCTCTCGTGGAGCAGCGGCCGAATTTTAGTCTCGAAGAACTCGTCTCCGGCGGCGGCTTGGAGCGCAACGCAGCCGAGCGAGAAAGAGACGATCAGTTGAATGCGGATCACGGACGAGGCTGGCCCTCGTGTTCAGTTGTACCCCAAGCGACCGACGGCTGCAATTCAGGCGGTCGCGCGATAGCTGGAGTCCGGTATCTGAGAATGGGCAGAATCCGCGGGCGAGCCGGCATATGGTTTCCGGGCCGGGGCCCCGCTGCTGGTCCTTCTGAAGGGATGCGTTGGCACCCACGCAACCCTCGGTCTGAGCGCGAGCGCAATAGCGGAGTCGTTGCCGGGCAGGTGCAGGACGTCAGTTGGCCCTCGAAAACAAGGGCAAACACACCAAGTTCTTCAGCCACCTCCGAGGGGACGGTGACGGGGCAGCCGAGCCCGGGCTCAGGTCCGACTCGACCGTGGCTCTCGCTCGGATGCGGAGCATGGGCTTCGTTACGGCGCTCACCGGGGCGGGAGGGTGCTCGAAGGAGCTGCTTACCAGAGCGCAGGGAGGCTGGAGGGCTATCTCGGGGTTCCGGGACCCTGGTGCGCGCTTCGTCGGGAAACGTTACCTCGATGCTGCCGTAGCTGGGTGGACCGTGGAAGCGTGGATACCGTGGTCTGTCCGGGTCCTTTGACCCCCCGTGGTTCTCTGGCGTGGACAACGCCACAGCCCCGCAATAGGGATTCCCGTTCAGGTCCTCCGCGTACTACGAGCAGTGTGAACCTGCCCCGCAGCGGTCAGTTTCAGGTTAGTCGCCGCCGCACACTTGAATTACTTGATTGAGTAAAATCACTTACCCTAGTAATTTTGGTTGTGGGCGAGTTTCGCCGTTTCCAGGTCCCTGAACTTCTCAAGCGCATGCGAGAGGAGCCCGAGCGAATCATTTTCGTCACCGGCCCTCGCCAGACCGGCAAGACGACCACTGTCCTGCAGGCGTTGAACCAGGTCGAGCTTCCCAACCGATACGCGTCTGCAGACCCCGACGATTCGGTCGCGTTCCTCCTGACGCCCCGAATCGCCGATGACGAAATCACCCCCTCGTCCGGAAGGGTGCAAACCGGCTGGGCGAAGCCGTGCGCAAGGGCAAGATCAAGCCCTGCCGCAGCAGTGAATGTCATTCCGACCGCGCCGGCGACGTGTGGGCCGCGTAGTGCTCATAATGACAGCATGCATTCCCGGTTTACCTTGGAGGCATACAGCCGGATCATCAAGGACGAGCCCGACGATGCGGACCGCTACCGCGCGCTGATGCACCAGCTTCCCCGCCGCTTCCACGAACTGAGGCGCGACGAGCAGGCGGCGGTGCTCTTGGAGCGGCCGCCGCTGACGGGCAGCCGATGGGACGTGTTGCTTGCGGCCGTGGTGGAGCATATCGCCCGCCTGCACCAGCATGCGATTCCGGCGTGGGTAGACGAGCCGGAGCGGTTCCTCGAGGACCCGTGGGTGATCGCGCGCAGCCGCGTGATCGCGGAGGAATCCGTCCTCTACGCTCCGGGCGCGTTTATACGGCACAGCGTGTTCCCTGACCCTCTCGACCTTGACGCCAGGGGTGGCGAGACCCATGTCTGGGTTCCGTGAATCCGATCGTCTCCTCGGACGCAAGGAAATCGAGCGCGCCTTCGAGGGCGCCTCTCGCGGGAGCTGGCCCAGCGCGGCGTCAGGGCGCAGCTGTACGTGATTGGCGGCGCGGCGATGCTGCTGGCGCATCGTCGCAGCAGGTCGATGATGGATGTCGATGCGCTGTCCATCGATCCACGCGACGAGGTTTTGGCATGCGCGGCGCAGGTGTCGCGGGACCAACATCTGTCGGCGCACTGGCTGAACGACTACGCGCGGACCATCATGCCGGCCCACACCCGGACACACGTGCGCCGGTCATTTTGAGTCGCCGAATCTCGTTGTAACCGGTGCCTCAGCACGCCACGTCCTCGCAATGAAGGTGCGTGCCGGGCCGGACGGCGATGGGCGGGATATCGAGTTGCTCATACGGAATCTCGGCATCTCCAACATGCAACACGTGGAAGCGATCCATAGGGCGGTATACCCCCACGACGACATCCCGGAGCGGGGTATAGGGCTGGTCCAGCGCTGCCTTGACCGCGTGCGGCGCGAGCGTGCCTACGATGACGGCGAGATCCCGCACCACGCGCGCGACATTGGATCCGAACGCTAGCGGCGGTACTGTCAACTTCGCGCTGCGGATGCTCGGTCCCCGGGGGATCCGAATTGAGGATCGTGCCAAGACCCTGTTACTGGACCTTGCGTCGCAGTCGCGACGGGAAAGGATGTGAAGGGGCGTCCTATATTAGGGAAGCCATGTCCCCGACGACGCAGCCGCGGCGATTCACAGCGATCGTGGCCGGTTTGAGTCTCTTGATCGTTGGTGCTTGTGGCACAGCCCGGGGAGACGATGGCTGGTTGCCGATCTTTGATGGAGAGACACTCAGCGGCTGGCGTGCCAACCCGGAAAGTCTGGCCGCAGGATGGTCGGTGAAAGACGCTGCGATCCAAGGCAAGGGAATCGAGAATCGTCTGGCGTATCTCGTCTATTCCGACAACGAGGACTTGGGCGATTTCGAGCTCAAGTTCAACTATCGAATGCTGACTGACGGGAATACCGGCGTGGAGCTGAGAGCCCGTGTAGACACGACCGGCAAGCGTCCGTTCGAGGGCTACCATGCCGATCTCGGGCACGTTGGGATCGGTCCTCGAGTCTTGGGCGCCTGGGATTTCCACTTTGCGACGCGGAAGGAGTTTCCCTGCGAACGCGGAACACGCCTGCTCATTGACGAGGACGGCACGGCACATGCCGAGCGGCTCGAAAACCACGTTCGACTCGTCGACATCAACAAGCGTGATTGGAACCGCTGTCATGTCGTGGCTAGAGGCAACCACTTCCGATTCTCGATCAACGGAATCCTGTCTTCCGAGTTTGTCGACGGTATTCGAGAAGGGTACCTCAATAGCGGTCTCATCGCGCTCCAGATCCACGAGAAGGGAACGGTCGTTCAGTTCAAGGACATCCTCTTGAAGGAGGGGCCGTGAATTGAGGCGCGGCCGCACCTGCCACCTTTCTTGATCTGGGTTCGCATTCTCGATGACTTGACAAGCACCGACCTGCCTCGATTCACGCCTTATTGTCGAGATGCGCTGCTGCATCGCTGGCACCCAACCGCTCTAGTGGGCAAAGCTGCCCATCACGGGCCGGGCATCAACTAGATCCTCGCTGATGCTCGAAGCCTCCGCTCAAGAGCGCCGAGGCTCCAGCTTGCTCGTCATTCATTGGCAAGTATGTTGCCTAAACTCTAACGAGAACGGGGCGGCGAATTGCCGCCCCGTGGTAAGTTCTGTGAGTGCTAAGAACTAGAAGCGCAATGTCAGTCCGAACTGGAACTGCCGCTGATCGTTGCTGGCACTCTGCACGCGGCCGAAGTTTGCGCATCTAGGGGCGGATTCGGAAAATCGATTCAGGAGAGACTATGAGACGGCGGAACTTTCTGAACCAGTCGATGGGACTGGCCGCGATGTCCGCGGCATCGGCCTTGCCAGCGACGGCAGCAACCGGGGCAATCGATCGGCGCGCCGGGATCCGCATCAAGATCGGACTCAACGCTTACTCGTTCAACGCCCCCTTGCGCGAAGGATCGATGACGCTTGACGACATGATCGAGTTCTGCGCGGCGGAGAATGTGGACGCGGTTGACGCGACGGGATACTATTTTCCCGGCTACCCGAACGTACCCAACGACGAATTCATCTACGACTTCAAGCGCAAGGCCTTCCTCAATGGAGTCACCGTCAGCGGCACGGGAGTCCGCAACGACTTCGCCCTTGACAACGCCGTCAGCCGCGCAGGGCATGTCCAGTTGGTGAAGAACTGGGTAGAAGTCACGCAGAAACTCGGTGCGGACGTCTTGCGCGTCTTTTCCGGACGGGGCATCGCAGACGGCTCGACGTACGTGGAAACGCTTGAGTGGATGGTCCCTGTGTTCCAGGAGTGCGCTGAGTACGCCGGCGAGCACGGTATCATCCTCGGCCTGCAGCACCACGATGATTTTCTGAAGACTGCGGACGAAACCATCGAGTTGGTGGAAAAAGTCAACTCCGACTGGTTCAGCGTAATCCTGGACGTTGGCAGCTTGCGTCAACGCGACGTCTACGAAGAGATCGAAAAACTCGTGCCCTATGCCTGCACCTGGCAAATCAAAGAGCAAGTCTGGTATGGCGAGAAAGCTGTGCCGATCGATCTGCCCAGACTGCGGGCTGTCATCGAAAGAACCGGCTATCGGGGATTCCTGCCGGTGGAAGCGCTCGGTCGTGTTGGCACGCCCACCGAAAGAGTCTCAGCATTCCTGGCACAGGTTCGTGCTGTTTTCTTGTAGACGAACTCAACTCACGTCGGTTCGAGCGGCGACCCCCGGCCGAGCCTCCGCAACGCGACAGTGTTTGCGGGAGGGCTAGATAGTCCAAACGTAACTCGTGTCCGTCAGATGGAAGCCGGTTCCACCCACCAATACCGGTCCGCGGCGTTCTGTGGACGCAGCTTTCCCCGTCGGGCGAAACTGCGGTTCTTTCAGGCTTGCACGTTCAGGTCGCAGCAGTTCCAGTTCCAAGGCCACTGTGTAACGGTCCTTCCGAGATCTGCATAGCCGATACACGATTCCGATTCTGCGACAGAGCGGCGATGATCTCATCTCGTGTGAATTGCGAGCGGCACGCCGGTAAGTCCGAGATGATGATCGGTAGACCAGCATTCACCGATCCGGCGGGTGTCCATTGCGTGCAGGCCGACCGAGTCGACAAGAGTCAGATCCTGATCTGGGAACCGACGTAATAGCGTAGTCGCCCCTTCGATCTCGCATGACCCTATGGGGACTACCTCTAGGGGGCGGATACATTCGATCATGGCAAGGAACCGCAATGCCTGCGTGCGGTCGTAACGCTTCAGGAACCAGCCGTGTCCCTCTACTAGGACGAGCGACGTTGTTATCAGCTGCGGAGGATCGGAGAAAAGCCGCAGGAAGAGCGCATGCCAAGTGTCTGACCGATCGGCGAATGCGATAAACGCAGAAGTATCTACGTACGCTTCAGCGCTTGGTGCCATACACGATCTCGTCGATGCACTCGCTCGACCGGGGATCTCCCGTCTCAACCATGCCGGCGTAACGCATCCAAGGCTTCGACTCGTCCGCCGGTATCATGGCACGCAGTGAGCGCCTCAGCAATTCGGCAAATGAGATGCCGAGCTGAGCGGCTTCCTGTTTCGCTGCGTTGTATTCCGCTTCCGACAGGCTGATCTGAGTCCGGATCATGGTAACAGTATAGGGCCAGCTGTTATCATCTACCAAGGCCAGCCGGAACTTTCCGAATCAGTCGATGGGACTGGCCGCGATGTCCGCGGCATCGGCTTGCCAGCGGTGGCAGCGACCGGGGCAATCGATTGCCGCGCCGGAACCCGCAGCAAGATCGGACTCAACGCGTATTCGTTCAACACCCCCTTGCGCGACGGATCGATGACGCTTGACGACATGATCGAGCTCTGCGCGGCGGAGAATGTGGACGCGGTTGACGCTACGGGATACTATTTCCCGGCAACCCCGAACCGAGTCGGCGAATCGCGATTCGATGCAGTTCTGCCTACGGATTGTTCCGTCCGAGTGCTGTCTAGCCCCTCCAGCGTATGCCGAGGTCAAGCACTTCTTTGGCGTACTTGAGACTTCTTTCCATATGATCACGCTGCTGCACCTGGATCGCTGGGAGGAGGTAGTCGGGCAGCTTGCGTCCCTGCAGGTCCTCATTCACGATGGGCTTGTTGTAAGGCACGCCTTTTTCGACCAACGTCAGGAAACGGGCGAAATCGGCCGCACGCGCCTTGGGGTAGGATTTCCAGAAATCCCGCTCTAGATACGGAAGCACTTCCGCCGGGCGCCCTGTAATCGGTTTCGCATAAACATAGACATCGGGGCATAGTTCGTGGGCGCGCGCCATGATTTCATGGAAATCGACCACGCCCTCCCCGAGTGGAACCCAATGCACAGCTACCCCGCGCGGGTGCTTATAAACAACGGAATCCCGCAAATGCAGGGTGATCGCGTAGGGTGCCAGAGTCTCGACCGTCGTCAATGGATGCTCCACGACGAACACCGGATTGCCGGTGTCCAGATAAATCCCCACGAAGTCAGTGCCGACCTCGTCAAGGAACATCTTGAATTCCCACGCCTGCAGATCCTTGTGCACCTCAACTGCGAGCTTCATCTCGGCGTCGAGCACCTGCGAGCGGACAGCATTCAGCAGGCGCACCATCGTTTCGATGTGCTTCTCAATTGGTCCTGGTGGCAGCGAAGCGCGATTGGAAGCGATCAGGCAGCGAACCAACGGAGAGCCAAGCGCCTTGGCCCGCGTGATATTTGTTCGCAGCGTCTCGACCTTGGAAGAAAACTCGTCCGCCGTCCCCGGCAAGACGGATCCCCCGCCCGTTTCCAGATGTAAACCCAGGTCAGCGGCGCGGGCCTTCACTTCCGGCCAGTGAGTTGGGTCCATCGCCCGCGGATCCTTCGAGTCCTGCAGGAACATTGCGTCCAGCTCATGATCGGCCGCGTATTGCAGCGCCGTCGCGTCGTCCCAGCCCATCGAGCGCAGGCAGTATGTGTTGAAGCCGAGAGGCATCGGTTCTCGGCGATCTGCCGCGAACGCCGCGCACCCGACGCCTGCCCCTAGAAAACCACGTCGAGTCATGCTGAATGAACAACGCAAGTGTAACGCACAGGAAGCCGACTGGCCTGAGTGCAACCGCCCGCGGGGCGGTTTATGTCAAGAGCCTTCTGCGAAACTGATCTTCGCTGGGCGGGCGTATCGGATTCCGATTCGAGAGTGAGTTCGATTCATGCGGAAAGTCCTGTAGCGACACTGATCGAGACGTCGCGGGGGAGCCCAACGATCTTGTGTCCATGTCCCATGAGCTTTAGGAACGGCTTGGGGTGGGTGATATCGCGGGCAATCTTGAGACGCCTAGCTATTGGCCAATTCGCTGTTGAAGGCCTTGGAAGTTCTCGCGAACCTCAAGGAGACATAGCGGTGTGACGGCCAACAGCGTACCGCCCTTCGATGGTGGCCGGACCCGGCGGCAGTCCAGTCCCGCCTAGGTCCAGGCAGCGTTTCGACCAAGTGGATGTTCTTGCTTGCAAGTGCGTATTGCTGGCCGCAGCGTGGCGGCGGTCATGAAGCCGCATGCTGCCGAGGCCGGCGCAATCGGGCTGGCGGCTAACGCACCCGTGCCGGAACCTCCGATCATTCACCAGTTCGTGATCGACCCGTCTGGTCGGGACAGCAGTCGGATCGGCCTCGCAACATCCGTGACCTCAAGCACGAGTTCTGCCTGGTCCGGATCAAACTCTACCCCCAAGCCAGCCCGCTCGTTGGGCCACATTTTGCCGTCTCGAAAGTCGTAGTGAACCGGCAGGTGGGGGTGCGTCTTGGAGTCCGCACCGGTCATCTCCATGATTGTCGGACCGGGAAGCGAGGCGCAGCAATGGACGAGCGCCGCTTCCGAAACCGGTCCGGTGAAGTGCGGTATCAAGCCGATGTAGTGTGTCTCGCACAGGGCAGCGAGCTTCATGAATTCCGTGATGCCGCCGCAGTTCGGGATCGATACCCGCGAGTAGTCGATCAAGCGGTTCTCGATCAGGACGTTCGCGTCCCAGCGGTCGCCGAAATGCTCGCCGACTGCGATCGGCACATTGACCATCGGTCGCAGGGTCCGATAGACCTCCGGGTTTTCGGAGCGCACGAGATCCTCGCAGAAAATCGGGCGCAACGGTTCCAGCAAGGATGACAGCCGCACTGCGTCAGCGAGGTCGAAGCGCGTGTGATAGTCGATGGCCCAGTCGCCGTCATCGCCGACTCCCTCCCGAATCTCCTGGCAAAGCCGATATGTTTCGTCCACAGCTTGCCGGTGCCGATACGGCGCTTCGCCGCTGGAACCGGCGCCTCCTGTCCGGAACGCCCGGAAGCCGGCCTCGATGCAGGCCCGTGCCGTTTCGCGAATCGAACCCTGGCTGGGAAATCCTGTCGAATAGCATTCCACATAATTCCGAGTGAGCCCGCCAAGGAGATGCCAGACAGGCACGTCCAGCGCCTTCCCCTTGATGTCCCACAACGCGAGATCGATCGCCCCGAGTGCATGGATCTTCTCGCGCCCCGGCGGGTAAAAGTAGCCGCGATACATCAACTGCCAGAGATGTTCGATCCGAAACGGGTTCTCGCCGATGATCATCGCTCCAAGCTGCTCGACGGTGTCCGGTGACCCTCCTTCTCCGATGCCTGTGATTCCTGCGTCCGTTTCCACTGTCACGATGTGCCCGCTTTGGTTAAAGATCGGGCGCGAGTCGGAAACGCGATAGAACCGCACCCTGGTCACCTTGGCCTTCGGAATCGCTGCCCGCGCTCTTTGGATGGCTAGCGTGGCAGCAGCTCCGAATAACGAGGATTGCAGCAAGTCTCTACGGCGCATGGCGACTGGATTATACGAAACGAAGACACGTGAATTGCCTGCGTCGCAAAACATGATCTGGTGGGTTTCTCTGACCCTGGCTCGACGGAAACACAACAGCCGAACACGGCGCCTTGGCTGGCCGTGGCGAGGGTTCCTTCGGGCGATAGGCGTGCAGTACGTGGGATCGCAGCGAGGACCCTGTACCGCTGCCCAGCCCGCCCTGAGATAGGCGAGGGCCGCACGATGGGCGATACCGAGCAGCATGGCGAATCCCCGGAGCGCATCCAGGTCGTGCCGCCGCATGCCTGCGAGTTCGACCTGTTGCACGTCTTGCATCGATTCGATTCAGCGCCCGCAACTCGTGGCCGATCCCTTCCGCCGTGGCGATGTCCGAGGCCGCAAACCCAATCCCCGCTTCTCCACTACAATGGCTGCAATCCCGGTCGACGCGTCGACTCACCCCGACATCTGCAGCGGCCAGTCCCTGGTCTTCGGTAGGACTTCTTGGCTTCCTAGTCGCTGGTGGCTCCATCGTCTCCGCCGAGGGGAGCGAAGGCACAGACTGGCGGAACCTGCATCCCAAGCCAACGCAATGGATTGGGCTCTGGACGCGGAACTGCTTGGAACTCGCAATGGCCCGCGGGAGCCCATATCCATTCAGGAGAACAGTCCAATGAAGAATGCCCGTGTTGGCACCGCAGTCTTGATCATCGGGATGGCATTCGCATTTGCCGCCTGCACGGGGTCTACCCCAAAGGGCCCGATTCCGCGCTACGACGCTAGGACCTTCTTCGAGACAACCGCGATCACTGGAGCGTCCTTCTCGCACGACGAGGAACGAATCCTGATCTCGACCGATGCCACCGGAGTCTTCAACGCATATAGCCAGCCATTTGCCGGAGGCTCTCCCCAGCAACTGACCCGCTCGGAGAGCGACGCGATATTCGCTGTCAGCTGGTTTCCGAACGATGACCGATTTCTTTATACGGCGGATCAGGGTGGAAACGAGTTGAATCACCTTTACGTGCGCGAGAACGATGGCTCCGTCCGAGATCTGACACCAGGCGACCGCCTGAAGGCGATGTTTGCCGGTTGGAGCGGTGATCGGAATTCCTTCTGGGTTCTGACGAATGAGCGCGACCCTCGCTATTTTGACCTGTACCGGTACCAGGTCGACGGCTACGAGCGGGAACTCGTCATGAGAAACGAGCAAGGCTGGATGCCGGGCGGCGTCAGCCGCGACGGTCGATGGGTCTCTCTCGACAAGCCCCGGACGAACGCCGATAGCGACATCTACATCTGGGACGCTCGGACTCCCGAGAACGCCCCGGTCCACATAACCGCGCACGAAGGCAACGTGAGGCATTCATCGGTGACGTTTTCGCCGGACAGCACGAGATTCTACTACGCGAGCGACGGTCGCGGGGAATTCCGGCAGGTCTGGTCGTATGACCTCGAAACCCAAGCGCACACGGCTGTGGCGGAGGCTGATTGGGATGTCGTCTTCCTATCCTTCTCCGAGACAGGCCGCTTTCGGGTCACGGGAATCAATCAGGATGCCCGGACTCTCGTCACCATCCTCGACACGAAGACTGGAAAAGAGCTGCAAATCCCCGGCCTCCCGCCAGGGGACGTCAGCAGGGTCGGCTTTTCTCGGAGCGAATCGAGGATGGCCTTCTACCTGAGCAGCGATGCGTCTCCGCCGAACCTGCATGTTCTTGAACTCAACGACCTCAGTGCCCGGCGCCTGACCGACAGCCTCAACCCGGCGATCGTTCCCGAGCATCTCGTGGATTCGGAAGTGGTTCGCTACCAAAGCTATGACGGCTTGGAGGTCCCATCTCTCCTCTACAAGCCGAGATCCGCTTCCGGGTCCAGCCCGGTGCCTGCCTTGGTCTGGGTCCACGGCGGCCCCGGCGGGCAGAGTCGCAAGGGGTACTCCCCCACGATCCAGCACCTGGTCAACCACGGATACGCGGTCCTCGCCGTGAACAATCGAGGCTCTTCGGGTTATGGCAAGACCTTCCACCACATGGATGACCGGAAACATGGCGATGTCGACTTGAAGGACTGCGTATGGGCACGGAGATTCCTCGAGTCCTTGGATTGGGTGGACTCCTCGAGGATCGGCATCATCGGAGGAAGTTACGGCGGCTATATGGTCGCCGCCGCGCTCGCATTCGAGCCTGACGCCTTTGATGTCGGCATCAACATCTTTGGAGTGACCAACTGGCTGCGAACACTCGAGAGCATTCCTCCCTGGTGGGAAGCTCAAAAGGAATCGCTGTACGCCGAGATGGGTGACCCGACCACAGATGAACAGCGGCTCCACGCTATCTCTCCCCTTTTCCACGCCAGCAATATCGCGAAACCGCTATTGGTCATTCAGGGAGCCAACGATCCCCGGGTCTTGCAGGCCGAGAGCGACGAGCTTGTTGAGGCAGTTCGGAAGACCGGTGTTCCCGTCGAGTACGTCCTCTTCCCTGATGAAGGTCACGGTTTCCGCAAGAAGGCCAACCGAATCGCCGCGTCCAACGCGTACGTCGAGTTCCTCAATCTGCACCTACGAGCCGAACCGGCCGTACAGTGACTGCCAGTTCGGGCTCGCTCCACCGCTCGTTGCGGAAGAACAGGAGCGTACTGCCGAGCGGAGTCGGTTGCAAGTCCGATCAGCTCTGCTCGCGGAAGCCATAGCAGAGGGCCGGGACGACAACGGCCCGCAGCCCCGCTCTTCAACGGGAGCCAGCTGGAAGAGATGGTGCTGAGAAGCGCCTCTGACCTGGAGATCCTCCAAACCGACTACGGGATCCCTGCCGACGAGATCCCGCCGCCGGCGTACTCCGGCCCCGACGCCAGGGCCGCGATCCGGACCTTGACGCGCTTATAGCCTTGATCGCATCGCTCCATCAATGCTCGGGTGACGTCTCCCACCTCCTCCGAGGAAGTAATGGAATTCTGGTCCGCGATTCTGAACTTGATGTCGCGTAATGTAGTGGAGTAGTGAGTAGGCAGTTCGTTGTTCTTACGGCGATTCTTGGGTTTGCTGCGATTCCCTTCCTGGGTCGCGCCGCCGACCAGCCCAACATCATCCTCATGATGGCTGACGACATGGGGATGGGCGATACCAGTGCCTATCAGGACTTCACCGGCAATTCAGACGAGGTTCAGCTTCACACCCCGCACATGGAGCGCTTGGCCAACATGGGAGTCCGCTTCACCGACGCCCACACGCCGTCGTCTCGGTGTTCGCCGACCCGCTACAGCCTGCTTACGGGCCGTTACGCCTGGCGGAGCCGGTTGAAGTACTGGGTGCTGTTTGGAGCCCAAGGCGATCCCATGATCGAGCCCGACCGGCCGACGATCGCTTCCGTGCTGCGCGACCACGGGTACGTGACGGCCATGTACGGCAAGTGGCACGTCGGCCTCCGCTACCGGCGCGCGGACGGTTCGCCCGCTGCTGGCTGGGAGGACGCGGACCTGACCAAGCCACTGCACACGTCACCGCTCGACCATGGCTTCGATCACGCGAGGTTCACCTCGCGTTCGCATGGCACCTCGGGCCCTGCCGCGCCGGAAGCGTCGAGCGGCAGAGGTCCTGGCCATATACATGGCCGGACTGTGGCGGCCGCCACCGGTGACGGCAAGCGAATCGCCGTCACCGGCAGCGACGCATACGTGTTGCACCGGCTCGGCAGCCGTCATTCAGACAATGCGATGAGATTCATGGCGAGCCACGTCGACGAGGCAACGACCAGGTCTCGGCCATTTTTCCTGTACTACCCGGCCAATGCGAACCATGGTCCCTACACGCCTGACGACAAAATCGGCGGGGTGGCGGTGGCCGGTGCCGCCCGCACGAAATCGGGTCAGCCGATGGACGCGCGGCACGACTACATTTTCGAGAACGATGTAGCCCTCGGTCGCATGCTCGATTGGCTGGAGAAGACCGCTGATCCCCGGAAGCCGGATTCACGGCTGATCGAGACAACTCTCGTGATCTTCACATCGGACAACGGGGCCGAGAAAAACAGTGATATCGCTACCGGCCCCTTTCGCTCGAACAAGGGATCGGCTTACGAAGGCGGGCATCGTGTGCCGTTCATCGCCTCGTGGCCCCAGGGCGGTGTGGGTGGCGGCGATGCGTCCAGCCCGGGAGAGAGCAATCCAACGCCAATTGCATTGACGGATATCTACGCAACGTTCGCCGAAATCATCGGCGCGGAACTGCCGGACGCGAGGGCGGGGAAAAAGGGCGCCGAGGACAGTTTCAGCGTGTTGAGGGCTCTGCGAGGGGACACACTGAGCGACCGGCCGCCGCTCATGTTCAATGACCACAAAGAAGCGGAGTCAGATCCAGCCGCGGCAGCCATTCGTATCGACTCGCCGCAGGTCGGAGATTCCGTCGTTCCGGGCGAGTGGAAGCTCTTTTTCGATGCAGCGCTGTTGCGGGCTGGAGAGGCCAAGCCTTACGAACTGTTCAACTTGGCCGAAGACCCCTGGGAAGAGTCCAATCTCATCTCGAGCCCAAGCCTGAAGCGCTTGATCGAGCATATGACCGAGCAGGCGCTGCTCCACCGCAACGCGGGAGGACATCGGCTGGCAGAGATTGCTTCGCGGCGAAGAGAAATGATTGATTGGACCCATGGCGAGCCCCCTCGCATTGATGGGCTGGAGTTGTCCGTTTCCGCTGTTGGTGGTGAGCTCGCATTCAGCGACAACGGCCTGGGGATATCCGGCGGACGATCGGATGCGGTTGACCGGGGCGAGGCGATCCTGGTGAGCTTCAACAAGGATGTTCTCGTCGAATCGGCTGCAATCGCAGCGGGCGATGGTGCAGTAGGTGGCTTCTACCGCGTCGGGTCGCGTGCGCCACTGGCCATCTACTGTGTCGACGGCGATATTGACGACCGGGATCAGAGCGGAATCCTCAGCGACATCGGTTTGCTCAAGACGGGCGAGGAACTCCGCTTCGACAGCAGCCCGCACTACGGCAACGAGTCCTCTGGCGAGTGGCGACTCAAGAAGCTATCCGTGCGTCTACTGCAGTAGCAGTGCTATCCGATCCCCATGAACAAGCCGGAACACCGGTTCTCCTGGTTCCCGCCGCCGTTAGCTGGCTGGCCCCAGTGTGCTCAGATCAAGATCTAGCCAATTCGTCCCCTCAATTCGGCCTCCTGACAACGGCTACGATGAAATTCCGGGCTTGGGAACTAGCGTGATGCCCGTTCTCCTTTCCCTGTTCAGGCATCAGCCTTCCGAGTCGTTGCTTGGAGCAAGGTGATCCATGGCATCTTCCCTTTCTCGGTGCGTTGGCGGAATTCGTGTGGACAGGATTCTCGAAATGGAGATCCCTTTCATGAAGCCGACGGAAGCATTTCCAGAAGCGACTGAACGGGACGGCGCCGCGCTTCGCCACTGGTTGGAGCCCAACGCCTTATGCACTCGGTCCGACATGTTGATTCTGGCTGTTCAGTCCTATCTGATCCGGACCTCCCGGCACACCGTCTTGGTTGACACCTGTGTTGGATGTAACAAGAGGAACGAGTGGTTTCCCCCCTGGCACCAACGCACGGACACGTCGTGGCTGGCAAGGCTAGCCGCGGCAGGAGTGCAGCCGAATGACGTCGATTTCGTCCTCTGCACGCACCTGCATGGCGATCATTGCGGTTGGAACACCCGTCTCGTCGACGGCCGATGGGTGCCGACGTTTCCCAACGCCCGGTATGTCATGACGCGGGGTGAGCTTCAGAACTACGAGACCAACCCAACCGATGGCTACCGAGAGAACGTGCTGCCGATTGTCGAGGCAGGCCAGGCAGTGCCGGTAGAAGCTGATCATGCGCTGGATGACGAAGTCTGGCTTGAACCGACCCCCGGTCACACCCCCGGACATGTCGCGGTGGCGCTCGCTTCCGGAGGGAAGCGAGCGCTGATGTGCGGGGACGTGATGCACAGCCCTCTTCAATGGGTGTATCCCGAGTGGCGCTACTGGGCGGACTTCGATCCTGAGCTTGCGAAGAAAACACGCCGGGAATTCTTGGAAGCGAACTGTAACAGCGACCGCCTGGTCATGACAGCGCGCTTTCCCTCGCCGTCGGTCGGACGAGTGATCGAGCGCGACGGGACATTCGGCTTCGATTTTCTCGACTAGGGACTTGATGAGCGGCAGGCCGCGGATGCGGAACTGCGCTGCCGCAGCCGTCCGCAAGGAACGACGTCTGGCGGGCCTGAAGCGGACCCGATCCAGAAGGCTTCGAATCTATCGCAAGCAGTTCCCTTGTTGCTCGAATCGGCCAGCCCCCCCCCCCGCACCTAGCAGAGATGTGCTGGGCCTTCTTCGCTGCGGTTCGAGCCTCGGGCCAAGATGAATCCAGGCCGGGACTGTTTGCTGATGCCGGGCAGCCGTTGGAGCACCTTGGTAACTTGGGATGGTTCAACATGTCACTTCTAGCAAGAGTTGTTTTCGTCGCGGTCTTGACGCAGGCAATCGGTTTGGGCGCACGCCCGAACGTCCTCTTCATAGCGATCGACGACCTTAACGATTGGACGGGCTTTCTGGGCGGGCACCCTCAAGCCAAGACGCCCAACATGGATCGGCTCGCCCGTCGTGGCGTCAACTTCCGCAATGCTCACACAGTGGCGCCTGGCTGCTCCCCCAGCAGGAACGCTCTGCTCTTTGGGGTTCAGCCGTTTCATTCGGGGCTCTATCCGTTCTATGACACTGACAAGATTGAGCCGGCCCTCCTAGACCAGTACACGAGCCTGCCGCAGCTCTTCAAGGAAAACGGTTACCGAACCTATGCATCGGGAAAAATTCACCATGGAACTGCTTGGACGTACGAGAAAGACCGCGGCAGCCGTGAATGGACCGAGCACAACGGGAAAAGGATGGCGTCGCTTCCCCCGCTCGTCTACGAACCCGAAGCCGGCTACGTCCAAGGCACCAGCCGGAAGATGGCGTTTTGCCCCACGACTTCCCCGCTTGAGCATCACAGGGACTACGTCACGGCTCAGTTTGGCATGGAGATCTTGAGCCGTGACCATGACAAGCCGTTTTTCCTGGCGGTCGGCTTTCATAAGCCGCACCTGCCTTTCATCGCCCCGAGACGCTTCTTCGAGCTGTATCAAGACGGCATCGAAGCGCCGCCCATCAAGGCCGATGACTTAAGGGACATCTCATGGCCGGCCCGTCGCAACGTCAGGCTCGCCGACGACCTCCGGTACCGCAAGGAAGCCGCATGGGAAGACGTCAGGCGAGCCTATCTGGCGTCCATCTCGTGGACCGACTGGAACGTTGGTATCGTCCTGGACGCTCTTGAAGCGAGCCCCTACCAAGACAACACGGTTGTTGTGCTGTGGTCTGACCACGGTTACCACTTGGGAGAGAAACGCAGCTTCAGGAAGTTCTCGCTCTGGGAGGAGTCGACGCGCGTTCCGTTCATCATTTGGGATGCGCGCAAGACTGCCGCTGAGGGGCGCCACAGCGACGAGGCTGTCTCTTTGATTGACATCTACCCGACGCTTGCCGCTCTAGCCGGCCTCGAAAAGCCGGCTTACGTCGACGGGGCCAGTCTTGCACCGCTTCTCGAGGATCCAACGCGCAAGAAAACCGAGCCTGCCATCACAACTTGGGGACGGGGCAACTATGCGATCCGCACCCGCAACTGGCGCTACATCCGCTATTTCGACGGCAGTGAGGAGCTCTACCGTCATGAAGCGGACCCCCAGGAATGGGAAAACCTGTCGGGTGATCCGTCCGTGGCAGAGCAGAAAAGGAAGCTTGCTGCATGGCTGCCCCCGAGAGAAGCGCCCTTGGTGTTGAGCGGCAAGGCGCTTCACGGTGTCATTGACGCCGATCAGCCAGATGTGACCGCGTTCCGCAGGCAGTGGAATCGGATCAACGCCGAAATAGAGCCCCCGCTGGAGTGATCTGGAATCCCAGACTCTTTCGGCCTGGGTGGTTTCTTTGTGGAATGTATCGGTCGGCACTGAAGGCGAGGACGGCACGGCAAGCACCCAAGCACGGTCTTCCATACCCGAATCGAGCAGCCCAGCACGCTGTTGTGCCGAGTCGTCGAATCAGGTCATCCCTTGTGTTAATTCCTCCGCCCAAAGGCGCCAAGCGAAGCCTTGAGCCGGAAGGATGTCAATGCCGTCGTCTGTCCGCCAAGCTTCTGACTCAAGGCACACAATAGTTCGGAACCAGTGATTTTTTTGTCGGAATTCGCACTTTGCACATACTGTCTCGCGACTGGCACCCGGCCGGGTCCCGGATGCCGTGGAGTCGGCGAGATAGCTTGCGACCTGGACCGGATCGCCGGGCAAGGCGGCACGGGATTGCGTTCAGTCTGTTTTATCTTGTTGTCTGTGTAATCAGAATCTCAGCAAAGTCAGCAAATGAAACTCGCGAAGATCAACGCCCGTGGACGGACAACGATCCCCAAGAGCATCCGTGAGGCGGCCAACCTAGACGAGGGCGATGTGATTGCTCTTGAGATCGAGGGCGATCATCTGGTGGTACGCAAGGTGACGCCGGGGCAGGACGAATACCTGAGGGGCCTTTCCAAGGTTCTGAGCGAATGGGTCTCGCCTGAGGACGAGGAAGCGTGGCGTGACCTTTGAGTCGCTCGATGTGGTCGTCGTCCTCTTTCCTTTCACGGATCGCCGGGCCGTCAAGTACCGGCCGGCCTTGATCGTCTCATCGGCAAGCTTCAACCGGGCTCACAAACAATCGATCCTGACCATGATCACCGTAGCCGGAAGCGATTGGCCGAGCGACGTGGCGATCCAGGGCTGGCGGGGAGCCGGCCTCAACGTTCCCTGCAAGGTCCGCTTTAAGCTCTTCACCCTCGACGACAATCTGATCGTCCGCAAGCTCGGGACGTTGTTGAAACGAGATGGCGAAGCGGTGAAAGGAGCGCTGGCGCGCGTCCTGGCAAGCAATGGATAACGAAATGTCCGCGATGCCGACATAGAGGGACAGCACGCCGGATCACGTCTAAGTAAGAGCGGTACTCCACGAGAGCCGACCTCTCCACAATATCGACGTTGCGCACCAGCCTTTCCCTGTCTTCGGAATCGACGATATGCAGGTCTTCTCCTAGGACGAATGGAGCTGGCTCCTGATCTCCACCGTTGATGGAGATGTCATTTGCGTGAATGCAAGTTCTGTCAAGCCTGGCCAATATTGGATTCACTCTTCCCTTCAAACCTGGCGCGCACCCAGTTGCATTCCGAAATATCATCGTGCCGCCCCGGGGGGAGCGCGAGCAGTTCGACATGAAGTGTGCGCGCGGCAGGGATCCAGCTGCGCTCGGCTGCGGTACTCCGCAGTCGCTTGCCAGTGATGAGTAGTTGAGCTACTGCCAGGTACGGCAGGCGCACAATCCGACAAGCCCTTGGAGCGTCGGCAGATAGCCTACATTCCTGACCCTTCGCACGGCCGCTGGCCGGAACGATGCGGAGCTGAGAGCAAAGGCATCCGCAACTCGGAGCGCCTCTTCACCATTTGGCGCTTTCACCTGAAGATGAGGCTGTCTTTCTTGGCTTTGATCTTTCCGGCATCAATGCCGGGCACTTCTAACAGGTCCTTGAGAGAGTCAAACTTGCCGCGGTCCTTCCGGTAGCGCAAGATCGCGGCGGCTTCGGAGCGCTTGAGCGACAGGCGGCTCTCCAATTGGATTGCTCGCGCGCTGTTGACGTCGATTGGCGGGAGTTGACCAGCGGGGAAGTGCTCTGCGAGGTAGTCGACGAGCGTCAGCAGCTCGTCGTCAGTGCCCTTGACGCCGAATCCGACCATTTTCATAATCGTTGCCGCCCAGCCGTTTCGGTCCTGCCTCAACGACACTGACTGAGCCATGTCATGGCAGCCTAGGCAGAGCTTCTCGGCCTCTTGCCGGCCTGGACCTTCCGGCAAGTTCGCTTGAAGGGGCAACGCTGCGAGGAGCAGTAGCGCCAATCCTGATCGACGCTGTCGCATCTAGTGCTCCATAGGGAAACCGAAGGCGTAGACAGCGCTGTCGGTCGCAGTCACGTAGACTTGCCCGGGTCCGGAAGAAAGCGCATGGCCTCTGGCCGTGGCCTCGATCACGGCGCCGCTGTCCCAAAGAAGCTCTCCGCTCGTTCCTTCCAAGGCGTGGAGTTTCGCCGTGCCGGAGGCCTTCCCTCCGTCCAAGGCGAACACGACGCCGTTCACAATGATCGGCGGCAAGGGGGAATCCATCCGCGACGATTCCCAACCCAGTGCCAATCGCATCGCGTTGCCCCGACCTGTGAGTTTCCAGGCAGCGACCGACTCGGCCGCCGGCACGAGAATCCAATGCGTGCCACTTGGATCTCTCCATGCCGCGAGAGCCCCTTCCAAGTCTCCGGTTCCGGCACCCGCTTGAGCGGTAGCGACCGTCTGGCCGAGATCGCTCGCGGCGTACACCTGAAGGGAACCGTCCTGCGCGATCGCCGCGACATGGTCCGTGCCGCTGTAGTCGAAGAGCACTGGGGACGAACGGAAGCCGACCGGCTGGCTGGCAGCCAGCAGATTCAGCGACGTCGCCTCGAGTGCCACCAAGGACCCTTCTGCTGTTGCCGCGTAGACGGTACCGTCCGGTCCGAACGCTACGCCGCCCGATCCCGCTACGGCCCCTCCATCCGATTCCCACGTTGCGACGGCGCCACTCTCCAGAGCCAAGCCCCACACCCCGTCCGCCGTTCCGCCACACTTGCCTCTAGTCGATACGTAGGCGACGTCGTCCACGACGATCAATCCTCGGGCATTCGCGTTTGCAGGCAAGAACGGAATCGGCGGCACGCGATCGCGTCCGTTGGACACGTAGAGTGCGTGCAGCATCCCGTCGGCCGAAAGGGCGTAAACGAGGGTCACGCCTCGCAAACTTCTCTGGGCGGGCGGGCGGACTCGGCTCGCTGGGCCCTGGCTGGCCTGGGGGCGGGAGGGCGTGTTGGTAGCCGCTTCAAGCGTCACCGCACCATCTCCGGGCTGGCCCACGCCGCTGCTTGCCGGCGAGCGCCTGCCGCGGGCTGTGAACCCCAGGGGGGACGGCATTGCCGCGGCGGTCGGCCTCGTGAGGTTCGCTGTCATGCCTCCAGGGCATTCGGGCGAACTCTTGCTCGGACCCGGCGCGAATCGCCTTTCCCACTCCATCTTGGCGAGGTCGGTGTCAAAGGCGAAGACGCCCCCAGAGCTGCCGCCGACGAACGCCAAGGAACGGAATCCGCGGTGGCTGATCAGGAAGTCGAGCAGCGCCGGCGCTGTCAGGGCGTTCCCGCTTCGCGCCTCGTTGGCAAGTTGCATCTTCCAGAGGAACCGGAAATCAGGACCCTGCACGGTCGCCGGCGAGGTTTTCGTGCTGGCGCGCACCCATGAAGAGCGCTGGGCATCCGATCCGACTGTCGTCCAGTCGTCGGCGCGAGCGTCTCTCACGAGCGAAGGTAGCGTCGCGAGCAAGCAAAGGAGAAGAATCCTGAAGTTGAGCATTGGATCGGTATTGAACAGCGGAGGAAGAACTCCTCAACCGATCAATCATATCGCTACAGACTAGAATGGTTCATCGGATCACGCCCTCATGAGACTCGAACGACTACTAATTCCGTTTTTCCTCGGCTGCGTTTCTGCGTCCGCGGCGGACTGGCTTACCGACGGAGGCAACCCGCAGCGAACAGCGTGGCAGGAAGACGAGACTATCTTCACGGTGGAAAACGTCCACCAGACGAAGCTGCTCTGGAAGATCAAGCTTGATAACGAGCCCCGTCAGATGCACGCGTTGCTTCCCGCTCTCATCGCCGAGAAGGTAGCCACGCCGCAGGGCACAAAGGAAGTTGCGCTAGTCGCCGGGGTCTCTGACAACCTCTTCGCGATCGACGTCGAAAGAGGTGAATTGCTCTGGTCCAAGCAGTTCGACCTGAACTGGGAGCCGAGCCCGGGAATGCGTCCTCATTATTTGCTCTGTCCCGGAGGGATGACTGCAACGCCGGTCATCGGCCCCGGAGGCAACGCAGGCGAATACATCGTTTACGCCGCTTCATGGGACGGCAGATTGCGACGGCTTGACCTCTCCGATGGCGAAGACCTCGCGCCTCCCGCCAAGTTCATGCCGCCCAACGGGAAGCCCTACGCTCTGAACTTGATGGATAACGTGATCTACACGCATTCAGCCCAGCGCTGCGGAGGCAATCCGAATATGGGCTATGTCTATGACCTCAACACGGACAAGGTCGGCAGCTGGGGGCCAGCGGGCGGGGGCATGTGGGGGCGTACCGGCCCGGCCATTAGTTCCAAGAAGGTGATGTACACCGGCACGGGAGACGGAATCTGGGATCCGGAGAACGGCGTCTTCGGCAACGGCATCATCGGGATGCAAATGGACCCCGAAACCGGGTCGCTGGAACTGTACGACTACTACGGGCCCACGAACGCCGAGTGGCTGTTCAAGCGTGACCTGGACATGCAGGTGACACCGGCGATCTTTCATTACAAGGGCCGCGAGCTGATGGTCGATGCGGGCAAGGAATGCGTGATCTACCTGATGGACCTGGAGTCGATCGGCGGTGACGACCACCGCACGCCGCTGTACCGCTCGCCACTGGTTTGCAACGAAGCGGTCAACTTCGCCTCGGCCGGCGTCTGGGGCGCAATGGCAAGTTGGGAGGACTCCGACGGGACCGTATGGGTGCTGGCCCCGATCTGGGGTCCCAAGCATTCCCAGTTCCATGCCGCGATAGAACACGGCGAGGTCACCGAGGGAGCGATCGTCGCGTTCAACGTGGAGGAGACCGAGGACGGCGGCCTCTGGCTTGCGCCGGCTTGGATTTCCGGCGACATGAACAGGGCGGAACCGCCTGTGATTGCGAACGGCATTGTCTTTGCGTATGGCAACGGCGAGGACACGCACCAGGCGATGCCCGATGTTGGCCTTACCAACACGGCCGAAGAGCGCATTGCGGGGTCGACAAACGCAGTGCTCTACGCACTCGACGCCCGTACCGGCAAAGAGCTTTGGTCAAGCGGAGACGAGATCGCAAGCTGGAACCACTGGGGCGGGATCTCGGTCGCGAATGGCCGCGTTTACATAGGGACGTATGACGGCTACCTGTACTGCTATGGGATCGAACGGTGAAGCCGCTCGGTGGAGAACACGGGACTCGTCTCTGAGCTAGGCCAGCAGCCGGCCTGCCTGGGCGAGTGGGGTTCGCAAGGGGCCTATGCGAGTTCCAGGCTTGCGTGTTCGGCAAAGTGCCGAAAGTCCCTGTCTCTTGTAATGAGCGGCGTCTGGTGATCTACACAGGATTGAGAGACAAGGCTGTCGGCCAGCCGCGCCCGCAGGCGTTTCGATAGAATCTTGGCCCTGGTTGCAGCGGCGCGCTCCCAGAAGCCGACTCGAATCTCGAGAATCGGTATGACCCGGATCAGGTCTGCGAATTCCGACTGCAATTCAGGATCGCTGAGGAGTTCTGTCAAGACTACGGGCGGCAGCGTCACTTCGGCCGACTCCAGTGCCTTGTCGAACAACTCCACGTCGCGTCCTGTGTCACCGCCGAAGAAGGCGATGACTGTGCTTGAGTCCGCGGCGATCATCAGCGGTCCTCTCGAAGTTGATCGAGATCAATCGAGAAAGCAACTTTGCCGCGGAGTGCTCTGAGTCTTCGGTATGCGGTGCGGGTCGCCACCACCCGCAATCCTTCGCGGACAGTCGCGGTGATGCCGCGACCTGTCGCCTCTTGAGCCTTCGCAAGGAGGTCAACCGGAACGTGAACGGTGATCTTCTGACCTGCTTCCATGATCGCATTTGTACCATAGCATATGCTGTATCAAACTTATGGCACTCTATGCCAGCATCTGATCACGGCACGAGGCATCCCGATTTCGCGTCCCGGTGCCGGCGCCGGACCGAGCGCGTCACGCCTGGCTAAACACTGAACGCCTCGCGAGAATACGGTGTCTGCCCGAGGCGGCCGTCTCCTCCCGTCCGAACGCTCTTGCCTGGCCTGCTACTTCGACGGCCTGGGCGTCTCGCATTGGCACCGGCTCGAAGGCTGCTACCCTGCATTCGGCTCTAAGCCACGTTTGCGAGGTTTCACCATGACTGCGAGGGCTCGGATCGCACTGAAGATTCCACCGTTGGTTTGCTTGTTGGCGACTTGTGCCCTCGCGCAGGAACTTGACGAACGGCAGGTACTGCAGCTTTTCCGCGAGAGCCCGTACTACCGAGAATTGCAGGCTGGCGTAGAGATTGTGAGGGTGGAGGCCCGACGAGAGGGGATCTACCCGAATCCGTCCGTGAGCGCTGCGTTCGAAGGCGCCGGGAGGACTGACTTCTTCGTTCTCGAGCAAGAGCTCATGTTGAATGGCCGGCGCAGCTTGTTGCGCCGGGCCGGGAACTCCACCGTCAGGGTGGCTGAGACAAGCGCGGAGCATGCGTTGCGACAAGGCGAGGCTCGCGTGCGCCGCGCGTTCTACCAACTCATCTATGCCCAGATGCGCAAGGAAGCCATTGCGGCCAGCATCAGCGAATTGGAACTATTGGTCCGCAGCCTGCGCGAACGCGAAGAAGCAGGCGAGGGATCGAAGTTCGACCGGCTACGCGCAGAACGGGAAGTCGCCGAGCGCAGGATCGATTCGGCCGAACTCGAGGCGATGATAGCCGAAGTGCGAGCCACGCTAGCCGGCTTGCTTGGAGGGGCTGGGAATCCGGACGCCCTGGCGGTGCAGGGAAGCCTGGAGGCCGGATTCAATTTGCCGGCCCTTTCGCAATCCCTCGCCGATGGCCTATCGGCTCGTAGCGATTACAAGGTCGAGGCGGAGCGACTGGAGCAGCTCCGGCACGAAGCCGAGGCCGCCGACCGCCTCCGGATACCAAACCCCGTGGTCGCAGGGGGGCTGAAAAGGGCGGAGGTTGGCGACCGCTATTTGAACGGTCCCGTAATCTCCGTCTCAATCGATCTGCCGCTCTTCGACAAAGGGCAGGTCGACAAGGCCCTGGCAGAGGCGAAGGCGGACCGTGCTCGCGCCCAGCGCCGCGTCCTGGAAAGCCAGATTCTGGCTGATGTGCGGGCAGCTCACGACAGTCTTCGCCTCCGTCGCCAGATCGCGGCGGCATACCGAATGGAATCCGGGACGCTTGCTCGCGAAGTGCTCGAGATTGCAAGGGCCGCCTATCGCGAGGGCGAACTAGGCATTCTGGAGTTGCTTGATGCCCTCGGGGTTGCCCACCAAGCCAAGCTGAGGCAATTGGAGTTGCAGGCTGCTGCCAAGATGGCGGAGGTCGAGTTCGACCGGAGCGTTGCGAAGGAGATGCTGCAATGAGAGTCTGTCTTCTGGCCTGTGCGTTGCTGCTTCCGGGTTGCGGCGAGCCGCCGGTGCAGCAGGAGACGACGGCCGCAACCGAGACTGTCGAGCAAGTCGTCGTCACCCGATGGACGGATTCAACCGAGTTGTTCATGGAGCACGCGCCGCTGCGAGCGGGCGTCGGGTCTCGCTTCGCGATCCATCTCACGGAACTCACGTCGTTCGAGCCTTTGCTGGAAGGCCGTGTCGCTGTCCGCCTGGACTATGGCGGCGGCCGCGTTGAGGAATTCGCAGCCGACGGTCCGTCGCGGCCCGGGATCTTCGGTGTAGACGTCATCCCCTCGCGGTCGGGAACGCCGGAAATGTCGATCTTGGTGCAATCTTCCTCGCTCGAAGATGTTCATCGTCTGGGCGTCTCGCTCGTGCGGGGTCCGCAGGACGGTGCGGGCCAGCTGGGCAGCGGCCCGGAAGAGGAGCCAGCGGGCGGGCGGATCACTTACCTGAAAGAGCAGCAATGGATATTGGATTTCGCCACCCAACTAGTCGGTGTCAGGTCCATACAGGAGAGCCTGCTTGTTCCGGCTACGATCGAGCCGCACAGCGGCGGCCGGGTGGTCGTCACGGCACCGGTCTCGGGACGTCTGCTGCCATCTGTCCGCCTGCCGGCTCTCGGTGCGCTCGTCAAGCACGGAGAGCAGCTGGGAGCCATCGTTCCTTTTTGGTCCGGCCCTTCGGATCGTAGCTCGCTGCAGCTTTCTCTCGACGAGACAGCGGTAGCAGTGGATTCTGCAACAAGGGATCGACAACGTCTCGAGAGACTGCTTGCCGTGGGGGCGGTCCCGGCTCGCCGTGTCGATGAGGCCAAGGCTCGGGAATTGGTCGCCGTAGCAAAGAAGAGGGCGGCTGAGGAGCGCATGTCCTACTACGAAGCGACAAGGCGCGACGCCCCTCACAGTGAGTCCCAGTATTCGTTCTCGATACGGTCGCATCTTGCAGGCGTGGTCACCGCCCTGCAGGTGACGAACGGAGCGCATGTCGAGGAAGGTGATGTGCTGCTGGAAGTTGCTGCGATCGACTCGGTTCACGTTTCCGGCGCAATTCCGGAATCGCAGTCCAGCGTGCTTCGCGGATTGAAGGGTGCGGAGATCCAGCTACCCGGGTCGGAAGTCGCGCTGCCGGTTGGGAAGCTGGTGTCGATCGCGCGCGTCGTGGACCCCGCTACGAGGACATTGAAGGCCACCTATCTTGTGGACAACCGCAGGCATCAACTGGCTATTGGCCAGTCCATGTTCCTTAGGCTCTTCACGTCCGAATCGGTCGCTGCGCCGACAGTTCCAAGCTCGGCGCTGATCGAGGACAGCGGCCGAACGCTGGTCTATGTGCAGGTTGGCGGAGAGTCGTTCGAAGACAGGCCAGTCACGGTTGGCAACCGACAAGGCGAGCATGTCCAGATCACGGCAGGGCTACGGGAAGGCGACAGGGTGGTCACGCGAGGAGCGTATCTGCTGCGTCTGGCCTCGATGTCGCCGCAGGCGCCCGCCCATGGGCACGTTCATTAGGCATGTTGAATTCGCTCATTCGGTGGTCGCTCGAGAATCGGGCGTTGGTGCTGGCGATCACCGCCGCGTTCCTTGCTTGGGGCGGCTACGCGATCACGCAACTGCCGGTAGACGTGCTGCCTGAACTCACGGCGCCCACAGTCACTGTGATTGTCGAGCACCCTGGCACCGCACCCACTGATATGGAGCGCCTGGTGACGTATCCAATTGAGCTGGCACTCAGTGGGGGCCCCGCGGTTCGCCGGGTTCGGTCCGCGACGGCTGTCGGCGTGACCATCGTTTGGGTTGAGTTCGATTGGGACGAAGACATTTACCGGGCTCGACAGACGGTGACCGAACGACTGAGCGAGGTGGCGCGTTCCCTGCCTCCAGGCACCGGTCAGCCGGTCCTGGGACCGGTCTCACCCATCATGGGCGAGATTCTATTCGTCGCCTTGACTTCGGATCGCCATGGCGCCGTCGAACTCAGAACGATTGCGGACACGGTCATCCGCCGCCGTCTCCTAGCGGTACCCGGCGTTGCTCAAGTCACGCCGATTGGAGGCGGCCAGAAGCAATACCAGGTCTTGCTCTCTCCGAGCAAGCTAAAGGTCTATCAGGTCTCGCTTGCGGAGATTGAAGATGCGCTTACTGACGCAAGCATCAACACTTCGGCAGGCTTCCGAGCGCAGGGAGGGCAGGAGTACCTGATCCAAGGTTTAGGACGGTTCGGCCACCTCGACGAGATTCGCGAGACGGTGGTCCGAGTGACTGACACGATTCCCATCCGGATCGCGGATCTCGGCGAGGTCCAGGTTGGCCAGGCCCTCAAGCGCGGGGAGGGATCCGTGAACGGGAAGTCGGCTGTCGTCATCGGCATACGAAAGCAGCCCAGGGCGAACACCCTGGAACTTACCGGGGCGGTCGACGCAACGCTCGCCAGTCTCGAAGGCGAATTGCCCGCGGGCATGCAGGTGCACACCGGCCTGTTTCGCCAAGCCGACTTCATCGAGGTCGCAATCGCCAACCTCGAGGAGGCGCTTGCCTACGGGGGCCTGCTCGTCGTCGCCGTGGTGGTGCTGTTCCTTGCTAGCGCGCGTGCCAGCGCGATCACCCTCTTCGCGATTCCATTCTCGTTGGTCGCCGCGTTCTTGGGTCTCAAGGTCTTGGGACTCACCATCAATGGCATGACTCTAGGCGGCCTCGCGATTGCGATCGGCGAGCTTGTGGACGATGCCGTCATTGATGTTGAGAATGTCATCCGGCGCTGGAGGCAGAACGCGGAGCTACCGCCTCACGAGCGGCTTTCCGGCGTTCAAGCTGTGTTTCGGGCAAGCAGCGAGATCCGGCGTTCTGTTGTCTTCGCGACGCTAATTGTGATGTTGCTATTCGTGCCGCTATTCGCCTTGGACGGCGTGCAAGGCCTGCTGCTCCGGCCGTTGGGCATCGCCTACGTCACCGCGCTGTTTGCATCTCTCGTCGTTGCACTAACGGTCACGCCTGTTCTTTGCTCATTTCTACTGACGCGTTCGAAACCAGCGCGTAATGCTGGCGATCCGATCCTGATCCGGTTCCTCAAGAGGATCTACAGACCGCTCTTGAATTGGAGCCTTGACCATAGCGCGCTGGTGATGGCGGCTGCGATTGCCGGGCTCTTGGCCGCGGTCGCGAGCTTCGGTTGGATGGGCCGTTCATTTCTGCCCGAATTCAATGAAGGGAGCCTGACGATCAGCGCCGTCACGGTTCCGGGCACCAGCCTGGAAGAGTCGGACCGCATGGGCGCGGCGTTGGAGGAGGTTCTCCTTGCGGTGCCGGAAGTGGCTTCAACCTCGCGCCGGACCGGACGCGCGGAACTCGACGAGCACCTGCAAGGCGTGGAGTCTGCGGAGATCGACGTGCGTTTGGAACGCATGGATCGCCCCAAAGAGGAAGTGCTCGCAGAAATCCGGCAGCGCGCCACTCTGATTCCAGGCACCAACATCAACCTGGGCCAGCCGATCTCTCACCGGATCGACCACATGCTGTCCGGGACCCGTTCCAACGTGGCGATCAAGATCTTTGGCGATGATTTGAGAACACTCCGCGAGTTGGCCAAACAAGTCGAGGAAGCGATCCGGGAGGTTCCGGGCGTGGTCGATCTGGCATCAGAAAGGCAGACGGACATCCCGACTGTCACGGTTCGATTCCGCCGGGATGCCCTTGCCCGTTACGGAATGCAGGCGGGCACGGCCGCGAGGGCACTGAGGACGGTCTTCCTCGGACTCGAGGTCGGAGCCGTTCTCGAAGGGGAGGTCGCGTTCCCGTTGGTCATGCGGTATGAGAATGGCCGGCCGGAGCAGTTGGAGACGATTCGCGAAACGATGATCGACACTCCGGCGGGGCCCCGCGTGCCGCTGTCGGCAATCGCGGAGATTCGCGAGGATCGAAGCCCGAACGTTGTCACCCGGGAGAACGGCCAGCGCAAGATCGTGGTCTCGTGCAATGTCGTTGGGGGCGACCTCCGTGGAGTCGTAACCGATATCCAAAGCAATGTCGCTCGGGAAGTCGCGCTACCGCAGCAATACCGCATCGAGTACGGGGGGCAGTTCGAGAGCGAGGCGCAGACGACCCGGCGCATCTTGCTCATCGGTGCACTTGTCCTTGTTGGAATCCTGGCCTTGCTGGCAACGGCTTTCCGGTCGACGGCCGACGCACTCATCGTCATGTCCAACCTTCCATTGGCGCTGATCGGCGGTGTGGTGGGAGTTTTTCTTGCAGGCGGCACGTTAACGGTGGCTTCCCTGGTTGGCTTCATCACTCTGTTCGGAGTCGCCACTCGAAACGGGATCATGCTCATCTCGCACATCAAGCACTTGATGACTGGAGAGGGCATCAGTGATTTTCGTTTGGCGGTGACCCGTGGCGCATCGGAGCGTCTCGCGCCTATCCTGATGACCGCGCTCTCAACAGGCATTGCGCTGCTCCCGGTCAGTCTCGGCTTGGGCGAAACCGGGAGCGAGATCCACGCGCCGCTCGCACTGGTGGTTGTATGCGGCCTACTAAGCTCAACGGTATTGAATATGGTCGTTGTACCGGCTGTGTATTGGCGATTCGGCCGATCTGGCGCCTAGTGGGTTTCGGCCAGTATCGCGATATCTGGTCGGTCGCGTCCGACCGGCGTTTCTGTATTAGCTAGGCGTTCGACAACCGCTTCCTTGAATTCGCCACGCGCGATGAACCCATCCCGGGTGTCGCTCGGCACCGCCCGCCGTGTCCGACCTGGACCAATGCCTCCGATGTCTTCACGAATTGAGAGCATCCTCGGCGGGCTCGCTAGACGCCCAGCTTGTGTCGGCGCTCTGCAAGTGCCGCCTTGATCAACTCTCGGACAGCAGGATTCTCGGTATCCTCGATTGAGTCCATTCGCACGTGACGCATGCTAACGCCGGTGCCCTTCAGCATGCCCTCTGGATCCGCCAGAGCCGCTCCCCTGAAGAAGCCGAGATTGACCCATCCGCTGTAAGGCAGGATATAGGCGTAACCCTCGACCATTTTCTTGGGGCCCAAGCCGTAGGTGGCTGCCCTGTGGCCGAGACGCACCAATTCGCAAGCTTCGGGATGGATTTCCAGGATCATTGCGCGAAGGCGCTCCATGGTGGGGCGCAGCGGTTCTCTCGCAAATAGGGTGAGATCGGCGAATGTGCCGGGGTTCGCCTTGGACATGTGGACCATTGTGCCAATTCCCCGGCACTAGCAGCCACATGGGAAGGAAAGAAGCTGTGGATTCGTACTTCGAGCCATTTGACTTGGACACGAACTTCCGTGGCGATCAGACCAAAGGGAGATATCTACGCCAACGCGAATTGCGCCGTCCCGGGGGACCCTAACTGCGGGTCGGTTATCAAGGGGGCGATTTGGCGACGCAGTATGTGCTCAAGCCAAGTCTCCTTGGATCTCGCCCACGCGGCGTTCGGCTTGGACAATGCGGTTGATCGTGACCGGACTGATGCCGAAGGCGTCGGCGACCAGCCGTTGGGAGGCCAGCCGACGACGGACGAAACGAGCGATGCGGCGACGTCGGGCGCGCTTGTCGGCGGCGGGATGGCTGTCGAAGGGGTCGAGGGGAAGTAGCGGATTGGCAGGGGCGATCACCGTCCCGTTTGGATCTGGCTGAACCGGTGCCGAAGAATGCTAGCCTGTGACAATCAGGCGTGAGATTTCGGTATTTTCGCCCTCCGTCGGGCCGCGGCAATCCCCGCCCGGCGCGAGCCGCTGAGGCGGCGCTCGAGTCTTCGGAGGATTCGGCAACCGACGCCCCGACGGCCCCTGCCCGCCTCCCGCCGAAGCTCTTCCGTAGCGAGCGCTGGTGGAACGCGCCGTGGTTCGACACCCTTCAGTTCTTCGTGTTTACCGGGGCCCTGCTGTGGATGACGATCTATGGCGCGATGAGCATGGGGTACAACTGGCAGTGGTACCGCGTTCCCCGCTTCATCTTCCACGTTGTTGACGGCGAGCTGATTTGGGGACCGCTGGCAAAGGGGTTGGTGGTCACTCTGGAGATCACTGCTTGCAGCGTCGTCCTTACCCTAGCGATCGGGCTGCTGACGGCGTTGCTGCGGCTGTCAGGCTCCTTCGCCGGAAGGATCGTGTCGAAGATCTATCTCGAGGCGGTTCGTAACACACCGCTGCTGATCCAGATATACCTCTTCTACTTCGTCCTTGGCCCGATCATCGGCCTCGACCGATTCTGGGTGGGGGTAGCGTGCCTGTCGGTATTCGAGGGTGCGTTCGCGTGCGAGGTGATCAGGGCCGGAATTCTATCCGTTCCGCGCAGCCAGTGGGAGGCGAGCGACAGCATCGGCCTCGGGCGAGTACAGGGCTACTCGTATGTTATCCTTCCGCAGGCGGTGCCCCTGATGCTCCCCCCGCTGACTGGGCTGATCATCTCGCTAATCAAGAATTCGGCGGTCGTCAGCGTCATTGCAGTGTTCGACCTCACCACCGAGGGGCGCAACATCATCGCGGATACGTTCCTGAGCTTCGAGATCTGGATTACAGTTGCCGCCATCTATCTAGTGCTGACCGTCACTTTGTCGGTGTTCATGAGCTACCTCGAGCACCGTACCAGGGCGCACGTTTGAGGTCGCGGTCTGCCCTTCGTTTACAACGCCCGCGTCAGGGGGAGAAGGCAATGAGAGTGACCCAAGCAGGGTTGAAACTCGGAATGGCCGCCGTGCTCGGCATGGCCTTGGCGACCGGAGCTGTCGCGCAGAGGGCCCAGCAGCTCTCGTCCGAGAGTGTCATCGAGACGATCAAGAAACGCGGGGCGCTGAAGGTCGGCGTGACGACGTTCGTGCCATGGGCGATGCGGGACAAGAACGGAAACCTCGTCGGCTTCGAAATCGATGTCGCGAAGAAGGTCGCGGCGGACATTGGGGTGGACATCGTATTCGTCCCGACCGCCTGGGACGGGGTCATTCCAGCTTTGCTTGCCGGCAAGTTCGACGTGATTATCGGGGGCTTGAGCGTTACCGCGCAGCGCAACCTGACGATCGACTTCACGGTGCCATACGCGCATTCCGGCATGGGGGTCGCGGCCAACAAGGAGTTGACTGCGGGGATGACGTGGCCGGACGACTACAACAGCTCTGAGGTGACGTTCACGTGCCGGCGCGGCGCTACGTCCTGCAACGCGGTAGACGAGCTGTTCCCGAAGGCGACGATTCGCAGGTTCGACGACGACTCGCAATCGGTGCAGGAAGTGCTGAACGGTAACGCGCACGCGGTCGTCTCGTCGTATCCGAAACCGACGCTATTGGTCCGCCAGTACGGGGATCAGCTGTTCCTGCCGACCACGGACAATCTGACGCAGGGCGACGAGGCGTTCGGACTGCGCAAGGGAGACCCGGACGCACTGAACTTCTTCTCCAACTGGATCTTGGTGAACACGAGCAACGGCTGGTTGCAGGAGCGTCACACCTACTGGTTCAAGGCCGCCGGATGGGCCGAGCAAGTCGGCCTGAAGCGATACGCCGAATAGCCGACAACGGACCCGGCGCCTGACATCGCCGGGTCCGCGCGGAGATCGGTGGCGAAAATGGCATTGCATCGCAAGAAACTCCGGCTGGGCTGGGTCGACTATGCGGTCTTCGCGGTGCTGATCGCGGCGATCGCTTACGTCTACTACCGGGTCGATTCGGTTCTGAAGTACCGCTGGGAATGGTCCGTCATCCCCGGCTACCTGTACCGCTGGGACGAGGAGCAGCAGCGCTGGGTCGCGAACCTGCTGATGCAGGGGCTCTACATGACGCTTCGGCTGGCGCTCTGGGGGGTCGTGCTGGCCGTGATCATCGGCGTGGCGTTCGGCATCATGCGCACCGCCCGGCGCCTGTTCCCGCGCATGCTGAGCCGGGTGTACGTCGAGCTGATCCGCAACATCCCGCCGCTGGTGTTCATCTTCATCTTCTACTTCTTTATCAGCAGCCTGATCATGCCGTCTTTCGGCATCGAGGAGTTCGTACTGCAGGCCTCGCCCGAGACGCTGGCGTGGCTGGAAGTCCTGTTCGGATCGCCGGAGCTCATCCCGAATGTGATCTCGGGGGTGCTCTGCCTCGCCATTTTCGAGGGAGCGTATGTGACCGAAATCGTGCGCGCCGGAATCCAGTCCGTCCCCAAGACCCAGGCCGAGGCCGGCTTGAGCATCGGGCTCTCGCGTCGGCAGGTCATGCGCTTCGTGATCCTGCCCCAAGCGGTACAGCGGGTGCTCCCGCCGCTCGCCGGGCAGTTCATCACGCTGGTGAAGGATTCGTCCATCGTGTCGCTGATCTCGATCCAGGAGCTGACCTTCCTCGCGAACGAGACGGCAGTTTCGACGACCCGCATGTTCGAAGTGTGGATTACGGTCGCCGGCCTGTACTTCGGTGTCTGCTATTCCTGCGCACTGCTATTCGACTGGATCGAAAGGCGCATGGCGGTCAGGGGACAATGAACGTGCACAAGGACGCAACGGTGGCCGGCAAGGTGGTGATCGAGCTCGAGGGCGTTAACAAGTGGTTCGGTGACTTTCATGTCCTCAAGGACATCAATCTGCATGTCCGGGAACGCGAGCGGGTGGTCGTCTGCGGCCCGTCTGGGTCCGGCAAGTCCACTCTGATCCGCTGCATCAACCGGCTCGAGGAGCATCAGGAGGGGCGCATCGTGGTTGACGGGCACGAGCTCGGCGACGGTGCGAAGAATCTCGCCGCAGTCCGGCGGGAGGTCGGGATGGTGTTTCAGCAGCTGAACCTCTTTCCCCACCTGACGGTCCTCGAGAACTGCATGCTCGGGCCGACCAAGGCACGCGGATTGTCAAAGGCGGAGGCGCGGGACCGGGCAATGGAGTACCTCACCCGTGTCAGGATCCCTGAGCAGGCGGAGAAATATCCCGGGCAACTCTCCGGCGGCCAGCAGCAGCGGGTGGCCATCGCCAGGTCGCTGTGCATTCGACCGAAGGTCATGCTGTTCGACGAGCCGACTTCGGCGCTGGATCCCGAGATGATCAAGGAGGTTCTGGACGTGATGATCGATCTCGCGCAGAGCGGCATGACGATGATCGTCGTCACCCACGAGATGGGATTCGCCAGAACCGTTGCCGACGAAATGGTGTTCATGGACGAAGGAAGGATCGTCGAATCGGCTCCTCCGGATCGGTTCTTCGCCAATCCCGAGAGCGACCGCGCGAAGCTCTTCCTGAGCCAGATTCTGTCGCACTGACGCGCGCCTGATGATTCCGGATCCGTCGACTGAAGTGGATTGCTGCGGAAGCGGGAATCCGCTGCGAATCCTGGTGCCATGGAGGTTCCCGCATATTGCGAGGCACCGGCCTGCCTGCCGGCGGAGCTGCTCGACCATTTCGGGGAACGGGTCGAACCCTGGGGCAATTGCGATGTCTGCCTCGATCCGGCGGAGCGCATCGACGGGACGCGGGATCTGTTGCTCGGCGCCCGCTTGAGTTCGAAGCACGGACAGCGGTAGCGTTCTTCCTGCGTTTCAGACTCGGTCAAGATTCGGGGCGGGGCCGTCGCCTCACGTCATCCCGGTGGAAACTGTGAGATCGGCTCCGACGATCGAAGGGCACCAATAGCGCTCGATGTGCTCGATAACGAGCTCCGTCCCCCGTTGGTGGCTCACGTAAGGCTCGTCTCGCGGGTCGTACATCGAGTCTGTCAAGTCTCGTGCCAGAACGACGCTCTTGCCGAGCCGCACCTGCTGGCGAATGCCGAATGGACGGCCCAGGACACACATGTTCGTATGGACGCCCATCAACACAACATTCCCGATTCCGTTCTGCGAGAAGTAATTGAAGATCTCCTGGCCATCGTCGCTTATCCCGTCCTCTTCCGCGATGTTGAGGTTGGGGTGCTGCCGACTCCAGACGCGCTTGCTCTCGCTGGGGAATTCGTCGTCGCAGGGGTCTTTGTCGTCTATCGGCAGGGGCCCTTCAGACTGCGGATCGAGATGGCACCATTTTGCAATCGGAACAGGCGGTTCGACGTGCGGTGCCGCCTGAATGCGCTCGCGTTGGGAAGTGCTGGCGTAGAAGTCCATCGTTCCGCTGGGCGCATGAACGATCGTTACGCCGAGTTCGCGAGCACCGCTGACAACGCGGTTCATTTCAGGGATCATCGCTTCGAGACGACCCACGGAACTTGAGCAGTGATGGTCATCCCACATGTCGCAGATGATGACAGCGGTCTCGGACGCCTTCCATAGAAGCGACTGCTCCAGTGGCTCGACATCGTCCCCGCGCGCCACGCGCGAGCGGGCATTCAGGCGGATGGTCGTCTCACGGCTGGTCGGCCGGCGTGAGAGTCTCTGGGCCGCAGCGATGGCGGCCACGCCGCCGGCAGCTGCCAGCAATGCTTGTCGACGAGTCATTGGCTTCCTCCAGACCAGCGGCTCCATTCTATCCCCGCCGCCACTCCGAAGCTGAACGGATACCCCGATCAAGAGCACGGAAGTTCGCGATATCGCGACCTTGCGACCCTCTTTGCCAGTTCCTGCAGGTCAATCCGAGCCGTTGAGGAACGTCTGGTCGTGCCCTGCCCACTTGGCGCCTACTCCCGAAACCAGTCAGGCGCTGTTCCGCTCCAGCTGATCTGCGAGACTCTTCAGGTCTCCCAACACCCACAGATCGGCTATCTTCCGGCCCCGAAATGCAAAGAGGGCGCAGCCAGTCCATCGAAGACGCTTGCCGCTGTGCTCGTAACCCATGAAGCGGTTCTTGTGGACACTGCCGAAGCTCATCTTCGCAAAGACCCTGTCTCCTTCCTCGACAAGCTCTTCGACTACGCAGCGATAGTCTCCCAAAGGGGTGTGGACCATTTCGACGTACTCAGCAAATCCGTCATGACCTCGTTTCTCATCGCCCAAGGATCCGCGGAATGTGAAATCCGCATGGAGGACCGAGGGCATTGCGTCTAGGTCCTGCGCATCCCAAAGAACTTCGTAGAACTTGCGGACCTGCAAGCCACTTCGCGGCAGTTGCGGATCAGGACGTTCGGGCGACGACTCGAAACAAGCCAAACGCAAAGATCCCAGGGATATCAAACTGCAGCGTGCCGAACTCCTCTCGGTAGCTGTCCTCGAGGTCTATGATCGCGAAGTTCTCGACCACCTCGAACCCCGCATCGACCATCAGCGCGTTCATCTCATCGAGCGAATACTCGGCCCGCATGGGCTCGCCGCGCTTCGTGACGAAATCTAGCATCCTCGTCCGGAGCAAGAGTGCCGCCGCGTCGCACGACGCCTCGTCCAGCAAGTAGTCGAGGACGAGATAGGTTCCGGCAGGCAGGTCAGTCGCAAGGGATCGAGCAGTCGCCGCAAGGGTCTCCTGCGTCAGGTAATACGCCACCCCGAGCAGCGACATGAACGAGGGTTGACCCATGTCGAACGAAGATCCAGAGAGCGCGTCCACCGGCGAGACTCGGGTCAGGTCCGCCTTGATGAAGTGGTGGTGCGGGGGGATTGTCAGCCCGGCACGCCGGACGCGACGCAGCTTCTTCCGTTGCGTGACAGGATGGTCAATTTCGAACGACTCGATTTGCTCCAGGAGGTCAAGCCGGCGAAATGCAAACGAGTCCATTCCGGCACCGATGATGACGTATCGCCGGATCCCTTGTTGGACAGCACGCTCAAGGGCCTGCTCGGCATAGCGAGCTCGCATGACGACGCACATGGTGATTGGTGCGACGGGCTTCAAGACGAACTTGTAGACAACGTATTCCAAGGGTCGGAATCTCAGCACAAGACCGAAGAACCATCCGCATAGAAGATGTGCGTACGGATCCTTGAAAATCGGTTGCGGGTCGCGCAAGTGCATACCTCGGGCAGCGGCTACAATATCGGCGGTGGAGACGCTATTTGCCGGAAGAGACATTTCGCAGTCCTATTCGCATGGCCCATTGTCTCCTAGCAGAATCTGGAATTCGCATCGGATCGCTCGTGCCGCAATCGGCCGCAGCCGATGCCCGTCCAGCACTAGCACTGGCCCGACAGCACCCCCCCGGTGAAGGTCCGTCCGGGCCAGCGAAACCAGGCTTGATCGGCAGACCTCCACCGCTTTGCGAAAGCCAATCGCCAGTCGACCGATACAGTGTTCGTCGGGCAGTTCGAGTTGCTCCCCTCCCGGCTGCGTGGCCTGCGGACTGGTGGGCCTGAAGTCCGGCGGCCGCGGGACAAACGCGAATTCGAATGTGTACCGTGTTATGCATGACCGATGACACGGATTGCAGGTATCTTGCGGCGCCAGTCAGCCCCGACTCGACTGGGGATCCCAGCGAGCATCCATGCCCGGAAGTGGCCCGGTACCGGCTTTCCAGCGGGTTTCGCAGGTTCTTCTTGATTGCATTCTCAATTGCGGTCGCGGCCGTTGCGAGCGCGCAACCGGCTGTGATCTTGGACGACCCCACCCCCCCGCCGCCATGGGCTCTGGCGGAGCGGCTCTTGCTGGATACAGCATCCGAAGGTACGAGGGCGTTCTCTGCCAAGTATGTGAACGAGCTAGGGTACCTGAAGTGCATTGAGCGCTGGGGCGGCAACGATGGGGCAGATGACGCCATGGAGAACTTCAGTGGATGGACCCTGCTGTATGCGCTCGGTGGCAGCGAGGAGGTGCTGGCGCTCTACAAGCGGGCTTGGGAAGGACACATTCGCCAGTACACCGAGGCCCGTGCGCCGGGTGTCGAGATGGCCGAGCACGGCATGTACTGGAGGGAGTTTGTCACATCCTTTGATTGGGAGCATACGGGCGAAGCGCTTGCCGCGTTTTACCTGTACGGACTAGCGCGCCCCGACGACACCGTCTACCGGCACCGCGCCAAGCGGTTCGCCGATTTCTACACGGACCAGGACGCGCTTGCCGACAACTACGACCCGGCCCGAAAGATCGTCAAGAGCCTTCACAACGGAAGTCGCGGTGCCAAGCTGACGCCCGCGAGCGAAATGGATTGGGGCGGCTTGCCCGTCGAAGGGGATCCGGAACGCCTGACCCGCTATGCGACAGCATCGAACATTCGAGGAGACCACCCGCTCAATCTGTGCGCCACGGCCTTGGGTTTCAACGCGTATGCGCTCTCCGGCGACGAGCGCTTCCGAGACTGGGCGCTGGAGTATGCCGACGCCTGGCGCGACCGGGTACTGGAGAACGGCGGGAACATTCCGACCAACATCGGCCTGGACGGATCGATCGGAGGCGAGTGGGGCGGCAAGTGGTATGGGGGCGTCTTCGGCTGGAATTTCTGGCCCCAGTCCGACGGACGGAACTACTTCATCCGGGGGCCGCGAATCGCCTTCGGAATCGGCGTGCTGCTGACGGGTGACCGGAGCTTCATGGAGCCGCTGCGCCGCCAGATCGCCAACCTCTACGAGGCCAAGAAGACCCAAGGCGGCCGCACTCTGCTTCCCCGCAAGCATGGGGACAGCGGGTTCTACGGCTACACCGCAGGTGAATATCTTGACGTCCAACGTGACGTCTATCTGTTCACCGCGGACCGCAGCGGCCTCGACGGGCTGGCGCGGGACCCGTGGATCCGTTATCTGGAGGGAGACAATTCCGGGTATCCCCTCGATGCGCTCCATGCAGATATCGAGGCAGTTCGAAGACGGTTGGACGGCATCCGCGAGGATTCGTCGATTGACTATCAGCGACCCTCGGACTACTCGCAGCGATTCAATCCGGCGGTCACGGATTCGCTGGTCCAGCTGATGCTCGGGGGGAATCCCCCGGGCAGGGCGGGGAACGTCCTTCACGCGCGGCTGTTCTACTACGATCCAGTCCGATCGCGACCGGGCCTCCCTGACAAAGTTGCCGCTTTGGTCGACAGGCTGGCCCCGGACAGCGTCAGGTTTCGGCTGGTCAATCTCGATCCCCTGAACACCCGACGGGTGGTTGTGCAAGCCGGGGCCTATGGGGAGCATCGCTTCACGGAAGTGCGGACGGGAACCGTCGAGTCGAGGGTGGATGGCAACCGCTTCGAGGTACTATTGGCCCCCGGTGCCGGCGGAGTGGTGGAGGTCGGCATGCATCTCTTCGCCAACAGACCCAAGTTTCGACCGATGCCCTGACCGGCTTGGCCGGATTCCACTCTCAGCCATCGCTGAGTAGTGGAAGCTACCAGCGGCCAACATTCGGGAGATCGAGTCCGAGGTACGGTCGAGCGATCTCATGAGAAGGATTGGGCCGTTGCGCTGGGTGGGCGTCACCAATGTCTGAGAGTACGTACCGTTCTTCGTTACGCTCGGGATTGATCAAGAGCTTTGCGACAAGCGCCCCGCAGCGGTCTTTGCGGGGCATGCCGTTCGTGGCTTGCTGTTGCAGGTCCAGCCGTGCGCTCGAACGAAGCTTCTGTTGATCGACGCGGCTGTTTGGCTTGATGATCTGCGTTCATCTCTTGGCAATCGCCTTGAGGCACTTCGGGGCGACCGACGAAGCCAGCACAGTATTCGTATCAACGATCAATGGCGGATCTGTTTCGTCTGGCGCGGTGGCGAAGCATGGGCCGTCGAGATCACTGATTAACATTGAAGAGCGGCGAGTATGACTATCAAGCGCGAAGACTTGGACCGGCGGGCGGTCAACTTCTCCGATGTAGCTACCGAGCGGCTGCTGCCGCCCGTTCATCCTGGTGAAATCCTGCGAGACGAATTCCTAAGGCCGCTAGGGCTCAGCGTGTATCGGCTCGCCCGAGCGCTGAAGATTTCGCGGCCGCAGCAGCTCAACGACATCGTGCTGGGACGTCGTGGCGTCACAATCGATGCCGCGCTTCGCCGTGGGCGCTACTTTGGCACGACGCCGGAGTTCTGGATCAATCTTCAGGCACGACACGATCTGGACGTCGCGGAGCGGACGTTGCGTTTGGAGATCGAGCGAGAGATAGTACCGCATTCCACAAACACAGATCCCGTCTCCGCCGACCGTGCCGGAGCGGCATGAACAGAGTCAGCAATCCTGAAGAGGTAACCAATCTTGGAGCAAATGCCATATTGACAGTGCGCAAACCATTGCCAATTCAAGGGTTTAGGCCCAACTTCCACGGTACAAGCATGGGCCGTGCAGTAGGTTGCGACGGATTTTCGTTGACTAGAAGTCGTTGTCATGGAATGGGTTAGACCTCCGAAGCACTGAAGATTCCCCGCTTCTCCGACGGCTTTCCGCTTGGTTTCAAACCTGCTCCTGGTGACTAGGTTCCGACTGGGCGGCCCGGTCCGGTCCCAGGGGCGGGGCCGCGTGCGGCTGGATTCCCAGCAATTCGAACGCCCGCTCCTGTAGCGGCTCGAGTGCGCTCAGCACCGGCACGCGGTGCTCCGGTGCCGCCTCCAGCCGCAGCTCCATCGCCGTCAGCGACGACAGGCTCCCCAGCAGATCCGGGAAGCTCTGCAGCGGCAGGTCCCCCTGCTGGGTCCGCCGCGTGCGATCCTTCGCCTTCGCTTCCTCCGACCGCTGCCGCGGGCTGACCGGACCTCCGGGCAGATCCTCCCGCTCGTCCGCGAACAGCAGCGGCGCCAGCCGCTGCCGCATGTGCCACTCCACGTAGTAGGCCAGCATGCACAGCAGCAGGTGCGCCCGCACCCGCCGCTCCTTCCAGTGGAACACCGGCCGCACCGCCAGCAGCGACTTCATCGAGCGGAACGCGCGCTCGACCCGCGCCAGGCTCTTGTACGCCGCCACCGTCTCGCGGTCCCCCAGCGCCTCCTGCTCCAGGCTCGTGCGGATCACGTAGATCCCGTCCAGGCGCCCCTCGGCCCGGATCGACTCTTCCTTCCGCCGCGAGGAAAACGCCCCCGTGCCCTCCTCGAACGTCCATTCGAAGTGCTTGCCCATCTTGCGTCGCCGCAGCCCGCCCAGGCGCCGGTTGAACTCGTCCCGGTCGTACTTGCCAGCTGCGTAGCGCGCCGCCAGCTGGGCCGCCTCCGTTTCAGTCGCTCGCAGCAGCTCCTCCCGCTTGCGCCGCCGCTCGGCCGCCACCAGCGGGTTGAAGCACACCAGCAGGCGCTCGCCGGGGAAGTCCTCGCCCGTCACGCTGGCCAGCCCCCAGGTGTCGAACAGGCCGGGCTGGATGACCTGCTCGTTCGCCAGCCGCCGGATCGTGTCGTTGCGCAGGGCGGTGATCCAGTCGAAGCCGGCCGGCTTGAGGTCCTCGTCGATGCGGGTCTGGGCGATCATGCCGCGGTCCCCGACCAGGGCGACGCGGCGCAGGCCGAAGCGCTCGCGCAGGGCGCGCACCTGGTCGGCGAGGGTGGAGGGATCGGCGGTGTTGCCGGCGAACGCCTGCACGGCGATGGGGCAGCCCGCGGGGCTGCACAGCAGGCCGTAGACGATCTGGGGCCGGTCGCCGCGGTGGTCGCGGGAGTAGCCGCGGGCGGCGAGTTCGCAGCGGGAGCCTTCCAGGTAGGAGGAGCTCACGTCGTAGAGGGCGAGGGGGGCACCGTCGAGGTGGGCGGCGGCGAGCTTGCGCTCGATGGCGTGCTGGCGCGGGGCGAGCCAATCCATGGCCTGGTAGAGGTCGTCGGCGGAGGCGTTGCGGACATCGAGCAGGGCGGCGAGGGTGGACTGGCCGGCGGGGCCGAGTTCGCGTTCGACGCGCAGCTTGGAGCCGGGGCGGAGCAGGCGGCAGACGAGCATGGCGAGGACGAGGGAGCGGGAGCGCGAAGGCCGGTGGAAGAGGACGCGGTCGAGGCGGAGCTGGCGGATGGTGTCGAGGATGGCGCTGACGGCGCCGTGCTGGCGGGCGGGGCCGGGGAGGAGGCCGGAGCCGTCGTTGCCGAGGGGGAGGCGGTTGGCGAGGGCGAGGCGGAGGAGGTCGATGAGGTTCTGGGGGAGGGGGGAGAGGTTGGCGAGAGTGCGTTTCTTGACCTTGCCGTCTTCCCAGTAGGATTCGCGGAGGAGGTGGCAGGGGGCCTTGCGGGCGAAGCTGGAGGTGATGTGCATTGTATGACTAGGTTAGCTAGAAGAGGCTTGGTCATTACCTATGTTGATTAAACCATAATCATTCCATCCTGTCAAGCTCACCGAGCGACAATGTATGACTAGGATTTCAGGTCTGCGGAAGCGGAATTGGGCTGCCAGAGGCTCGCTCGCGGCCTTCGCAATCGCGCAAATCCCTTGAAGGCAAAGAAGTTAGGGGCTATACTCCCTGTGGGTCCGCAAATGCCCGTCTAGTTACTGGACGGTGTAAGTTGGGGTTAGAGAGAATCATGATTCCGGAGTGCATCACCAGGGCACACATTGCGGAAGCCATACAGCGCATCATCCGTGATGGGTTTCCACCGCAAAGGAGGGGGCGAGGCTACTGCCTGGTTGCGGACAGCAATCATTTGCCGCCGAAATGCACGATCTCGCTAGCTCATCAGCTCGCTATGGGCGAGTGGCTGCACCCGGACCGGTTCTCTGGAGGCCAAGAGTCCAATGAGTTTCTTCGACGTCGTGGCTTCGAAGTCGCGGGTTGTGACTGCGGCGGTAGGGTTCACACTGACGCCGTCGCACCCGAGCCCGCCCCATCATCGAAAGGGAAGCAGAAGACTCCGTCAAGCCACCAGGGTGAGCGGTGTTCCGCGTGCAAGGTTCGGGTCGCCGAGCTTCTGGAACGCGTCTACGGAACCTGCGTGCGCAACCACGGATTTGGATGGCCAGCCGGGCTCGCTCCGTACGCGGCAACCGCGATCGGCTCCATTCTCAGGGACGTGGCCCGGGTGCTGGAAGCGCATCGGGGATTCGGCGTCGGCACGTTCGTGAAGCGTCAGGTGCTGGCACCGTGTGATTACTGGGTTCCCAATTCCGGATTCATCGTCGAGTTCGATGAGAGCCAGCACTTTACGAGCCTGCGGAAGATCGCCCTTTCCGTGTACGAGCACGAAGTTCCCTTGGGATTCTCAGCAAAGCGCTGGATGGAACTCTGCGAACACCACGACGCACGGGACAACCACCCGCTGTACCGTGATGAGCAACGAGCCTGGTACGACACACTGCGGGATCTCGTCCCATCAATCAGGGACTTGCAGCCGACAGTGCGGCTATATTCAAGCGACAGGGCCTGGTGTTCGCTCGATCCGGACCGCAAGGAGGACCGTAAACGTTTCTTGGAGCTGATGCGGGAAAAGCGTCCTCCGTCCAATTGAGTGTCTGCGAAGGGCCGTTCTCCCATCGTTCGAGCCGGATCAAGGCTCTGTGCGGCGATGGTATTCCCCCAATCAGCCCAGAAGTCGTCGAACGGGGTTCCGCCCAGCGGTCCAATAGCACAGCAGCCGGACGTGCCGACAGTCACTTCATTCGCCGCCGAGGCCCCCGACTTCGTACTCTTTCCCGAAGGCTACATATCCGCGTCCGACCAAGAACGCACCGGATACCTGAGGAAGCTGGCCTTGGATCTGGGCGCCCCTCTGCTGGTGGGCGCAATCGACAGCGCTGTCGACTGTTCCGGCCGCGCCTGGCAAGTGCTTCTTCGATTCGATCCCGGTGGCTCCCGCTCCCGGGTGTATACCAAACATTCCACTGCGGGTGCAGTGGCCTTCGAGCGGCCGGATTGGGAGTCGAGTTCGATGCTCCCGACCTTTGAATTGGGCGACGTAACCGCCGGGGCAATGATTTGTCACGATCACTATCTGGGACTGCTTCCCCGCTTTCTCGGAAAGCGAGGCGCTCACCTCTGGATCAATCCAAGTCTTGACAATGCGAAAGAGATCAAGTGGTCGTCAATACTACGACTGCGAGCGATGGAGAACCGCCTCTTCAGTCTCTGGACACTGCATTGCGACGTGAACAGGCCGAGAACTCACCCATACGGTTTTTCTCCTGACGGCACTGAACTCTTCGCCAGACCAGCGGGTTCCGAGATCAAGCGACCCTTGTCGCAATGCTGCGAGGCTGGGAGCATTTACCTGATCACCCCGAAGTCACAGCCACATTTAGGAGGCGAAAGTTTGTCGATCAGGCGTCCAATCACCTTGACATGAAACACCTCGTGACGTATACTAAGCCTCTGATAAAATAGGAGTTATATATGCCTAAGAACCGTATCCAATTCCAGCCGGGACAGAGCCTGCGCGACTTCCTCAAACGCTACGGAACGGGCGAACAACACCCAAGCGTTGTTTCAGGCACGCTGGCCACAGGGCTTCCGCTGCCCCCGTTGCGGCTACCACAAGCATTGCCAGCTGCGGCGGCGCAACACCCTGCAATGTATCCGCTGCAAGCATCAGACCTCGTTGATTACCGGCACGGTGTTCGCAAACACCAAGCTGGGGCTGAGCACCTGGTACTTGGCGATGTACCTGCTAACCCAGTCCAAGAACGGGATCTCGGCTATGGACCTCAAGCGCCAACTGGGGGTGAGCTACAACAGCGCGTGGATGGTCAAGCACAAGTTGATGCAGTCGATGCGCGAGCGGGAGGACAGCCAGCCGCTACGTGGCATCGTGGAACTCGATGACGCCTATCTGGGCGGGGAGACCACCGGGGCAAGCGTGGGCACGGCGCAGGTCAGCGCGGACGGGCGTCCCGAACGGCTGCGACTAAGCCCGGTGAGCGGCTTCCGGCGGCGGGCTGTGGAAGCGTAGGCGCGCCAGCAGTTGCAGCCGGGGACGGTGGTGCGTTCGGACGGGGTGCGCTGTTTCCGGGGTGTGCAGGTGGCTGGCTGCAAGCACCAGCCGCGGGTCACCGGCGGCGGCAAGGGCAGTTGCGAGACCCCCGGGCTGAGCTCGGTGAACACGCTGCTGGGCAACGTCAAGCGAGCGATCGACGGCACGTATCACGCCTGCTCGTCACGCTACGCAGGACGCTCCCTAGCCGAACTCGGCTACCGCTTCAACCGGCGCTATCAGTTGGTCGATCTCGTGCCGCGTCTCGCCTACGTCGCCGTGCGCATTCCTCCGCTACCCTATCGACTCCTAACTCTGGCTGGAACTGCTGGGTAATCAGATTTCGGTATCGCGCTCGGTCAACGCCCGTACGGAGAGTTCCCCCATCAGTTTGTTTACGCTCACACTGCGTTGCGCGGCCATTGCCGCCAAGCGATCTCGAAGGACATCAGGTACCCGGATTGTCAATGTTGCCATGTCAGTCATCCTCCTTCAGCCAGTTTTACGGCGTAACGATCCGAATGCTGTCGAAGACCAGTTCGCACGCCGCGAAGTCCCTCGTGTTGCCTGTAATGATGGATTCTGCATTGCCCGCAATCGCTAGCTCGATCAGATGATTGTCGGATTCGTCGGTAGATTCGGACGCCAAATAAGAGTGATTTCTAGCCATTCGCAGACACTGAGGAGTGCGTCCAACAGTGCCGGTCGGTCATTCGAAGTGATCGGCGATCTGCTGACGTTCTGCTGATGCTCGATGCCCCGATCCACCGTGATGATGGTGTCAATGCCAAGCCCTCGTCGGCGGCGAGCCACAGCACGAGACCATTCGCGGTACCCGCCTGCCCCATATGGTTCGCGAACGGTTCGGCCATCACTGCCTCACAACGAGCGACGCCGAGCTTGCGTCGTATCGGTACCGGGTAATGGTTCCCTCGCGGATCTTCTCGACTGCCTCGTCGATAGCGTCGAGGGGCGCTAGGAACCATTCGCGTGGCACGACGGGATTGCCGAAACGGTCCTCGATTTCGATGTCAAGACGCGCCGGACCGAAGATGCGGTGGATCAGCTTTTCGAGCTTAGCCCGGTCGATATTGTAGAGACTGTAGGTGGCGACGATCTCGACCTCGGCCATCAGGAAGGTCGGATCCAGCCGCGCGCCGCCGATACGCGTCTCCACCTTCGTGGTGGTGACGCCGATCTTATGAACGAGATCACGATTCTCGGCGACGAAGGGAATATCCGCATTGCTCCGCAGCACATAGATGGTACCGCTCGCCTCGTCGCCGTCCGCGGTTACCTCGGCGAATAGGGGTCCCACCGATGTCTCCAGAATCCGTCTGCCTGTCTCGTCCTTGTGGAGCGCGCGTTGAAGCGAGCGCCTGAGCATGTTGTTCTCGGTGCCGTTATCGAAGATCACCCGCAGCCGCGCATCCCGGTCGCCGTAGCGCTGCGTGAACTCCTCCCCCACCTCCGCCACATAGGCTTTCTGGCCGCCGACGATGAAGAACCGGCCGGGCTCGATGTCGGACTGGATCCCCAAGGGACGGGTCTCCCGGAGACCGGCATCAAGTTCTTTCTGCACCTGCTCGAAGAGCGGTCGGAACGTTTCGAAGTCCTCGCACTTGCGACGGGTCGCGATTTCCTCGGCGGCACGCTTCTCCGCGCTCGACCGCACATGGCGAAGCTCGCCAAGGTCCGGCGCCTCGGACTCGACGCCAAGCTCGGCTAGCAACGCGTCATCGTCCATGCCGTCCGGGGACGGAGACGCGGCCTCGGGTCGATGGCTAAGCAGCCCCTGGTGGTCGAAAGGGGTCAGGAGCGTGCGGCAATCTTCCTGATCTCGGATACGGTCCAGGCGCACTGCATAGAGACATTCGAAGATGTCGCCCTCATCATCGTGGCGTGGCGTGCGGCCATGCATCTCGACGAAACACTGGATTTCTTCGAAGCCCGCGATGATCCTCTCCTCGCGAAGCGTGCGGCTTGCAGCCTTTCCGGGTTTTACAACGACGCCGAGTTCGGCGAGCAGGGCGTCGTCCTCGTCGGAGAATCTCCTATCCATCGGCGGCCTCGGCCTTCATCCGGACGAGGAAGGCAACGCCTTCCGCCATCCGTTTCTCCCACGGATCCTGCGACGTGATTGACGGCAGGCGGCCGCGCTCCTGCTTGAACCTCAGCGCACGCCGAGCGAGGTCTCGCGCCTCCTCCGGCGTAAGCTGGATCTTCTTCGAGGTAATGACGGCGGCGACTTGTTTCAGGCTCTTCTCGCTCATCGTCTTGGCTAGGATGGCGTAGGCCTCGCCAAAGGGGTTGATCCTGTCGATGAGGTCAATATCCAGATCGCGAACGTCCATGGCGAACTTCCGGACACCGTCGATTAGCGCCGTGCTGCCGTTCGCCTGCGCTTCAAGATCGTCGAGCACGTCCTCTTTCGCCTTCTGGGTCAAGTTCAGGGCGGCGATGGCGTGCTGACGCACCGCCTCCCGATCTTCTCCGGAGAGCTCCGGGTAACGGTCTTTGACGATCTTGCCCATGCGAACCTGGGTCAGTTCCTCGGGCACCAGCTCCTCGTCGAAGAGCCCACGCTCGACGGCAGTCTTGTCCTGTGCAAACGCGGCGATCACCTCGTTCAGGTCCTCCCGGCAGATGCGCTCGGCATCCTTGCCCTTCGGGGCCGCCAACCCCTTGATTTCGATGTGGAACTGGCTGGTATCGTGATTAAACCCGACATTGCACTTCTCCGGGTCGTAGCCCTCCTCGCCATAGTCGGTGCCCTCGACGGGACCGCTCTCCGGTTTCTTCGACGTGAAGTTGAAGCGGGGCGCGAGCACCTGCTCCATCAGCAGGCTGGCAGCGATGGCCTTGAGCGTGTCGTTCACCGCCTCAGTGACGGCCTCTTCCGAGGCGTCGGGCTCGGCGATCAGGTTGGTGAAGCGCGTGCGGGTCTTGCCGGGCGCGTCACGCGTCGCGCGCCCGATGATCTGCACAATCTCCGTCAGGCTTGACCGGTAACCAACCGTCAGCGCGTGATCGCACCAGACCCAGTCGAAACCCTCCTTGGCCATACCGAGGGCAACGATGATGTCGACATTCTCACGGTTGTTCATCCGGTCCGAGTCCCTGAGCGCGGCCGCCACCCGCTCCCGCCTTTCCGGGTCGTCGTCAACGAGGTCGGCAATCCTGAGGATTCGGCCCTTGGGCGTCTTGACAAGTTGGAATCCGGTCGCCGGATCGGCGCCCTGCCATTCACCAAGCTCCTCGATGATTTGCTCGACCTCCCGAATCTTGTCCTTCGTGCTCTCGCGCGAGTTGACGTTGGGGATGTGGAGGATCGTCTTCTCATCGGGGTCGAGCACCCGGAGGATGTCGTCGGCATAGTTGCCTGTGTAGAAAAAATAGCCGATGTCGAGTCGCTTCAGATGCTCGTAGCCGTTGAGCTGCTCGTAATAGGTGTAGGTGACGGTTTCGAACCTCACCTCGTCATCGGGCATGAGCACGGGCTCGGCATCGCCCCGGAAATATGATCCTGTCATCGCCACGATGTGCAACTTGTCGCGCGCGATGAGCTGTCCAACATGCTCGCCTAGCCGGTTGTCGGGATTGGCGGAGACATGGTGAAACTCGTCGACCGCGATCAGCCGGCCGTCAAAGGCGTCCGCACCGAAGCGGTCGACGGCGAATCGGAAAGTGGCATGCGTGCACACTAGGATGTGGTCGCCGCTGTCGAGAAACGCCTTCACAGAATTGACCTTGCCGCCGTCGGTCCCCGGCGCGTTGCAGAGGTTCCATTTGGGGGGAACGGTCCAGTCGGCCCAGAAGCCGAACTCGCTCAATGGCGTGTCGTCGAAGCTCGCGCCAATGGTTCTCTCGGGGACGACGACGATCGCTTGGCCGAGGCCTTGGTTGTGCAACTTGTCGAGCGCGATGAACATCAGTGCACGGCTTTTGCCCGATGCAGGCGGCGACTTGATTAGGAGATACTGCTCGCCGCGCTTCTCCCAGGCCCGTTCCTGCATCGGGCGCATGCCGAGTTCGTTGGAACTCGTGGATCTGCCGCTACAGGCATAGGTGACCGACACGGATGGGATGGTTTCATTCATGTGAAGGACTGACCCTCTGGTCAAATCGGCGAAGGAAAAGGCGTGCGGTCACGAGCGAAACCTGAAGCCTGAAGTTCGCATCTTCTTCTTCGGAGAGGCCCGGGTGCCCGCCATGGGGGTGCATTCTACTCATCAACCCCTGAACGTATTGTGGCTTTTGATTGTTGGGATTCCACTCGTTGTAGTCGGCAAGCAGGAATGGTGGCTGAAGGCCACCAAGATAATCCCGTTTCGCTTTGCTATCGCCGCTACCCGTATAGTCCAAGCTGGCAGCAACTTCGTTGAGATAGCTTTCGTAGAAGTTTCGCAACTCTCCGTTGGCCGATGACCATTCTCCGCGACTGAACGCTGATACCGCCTGCTTCAAATGCCCCTTAGCAACGGCGAAGCCGTGTCGATCCAACAAGAGCGCGACTTCGCTTTCGGCTTCCCGAAAGTTGAGTTCGGGAACATCCGAAGGCAACATTCGGACGAGATGAGAGCATGTTTCGGTTTGCCCGCTCTGCCAATAGTCGTCCGAGCCGGCCTCAATTTGGACCGCGCGAATTTCAAAGCCATCAAATCGCAAGCCCGCAACGAGTTTTCTCCAAGCTGGCGAACGTCTGTGGTACTGGGGCGCCGAAATTGCGATCTCGACCAAGGCGCGGCTGAGATCCACTTTTCCACCCTCCGTCAGGACCTCGATTTCCTCCTCACAGGCGATACGTGCCAAATCCGCGACTCGCGCCGATTTGCTTGAAGAGCTGCACCTTCCCGCTATCCCCCATTGCACTTCCAGTACTTCCATGTCGCTGTGTGACTGGAAGCTCGAAATGACCTCGGCGGCAGCGACGATGGTCATCCGATTCAACTCGGTCACGCTGCCCCCTCCCATATAGTCGTGTTGATGTAAAGCTCGAAGAGCTTCTCCAGGCGTTCCGTGTCGTTTCGGAAGCGGCGACCGATGTAGATACGCTCAAGGACCTCGTCGTTACGCTCGTGCGCGCCGCGGAGGTTGTCGGGTATTCCGTTCGGATCGTAGAGTTCGGCGATCGTCGCCGGGAAGTTCGCTTCACGCGCCAGCAGGATGTTCTCCGCACACGCCGCAAGGTCGGCTCTGTTCTTCGCTGTGAGCGGCGGTACGGGGAATGTATTCCAGCCGAGTGTGTTGGAATACCTGAAGCGAGTTTCCAGCTTGCCGCAGATCGTGGCAATCCAGACAAGATGAAGCCGCGAAGCGATCAGGGCCAAGTTCCAGAGGGGAGCATCGTACAGGGCGAAGGCCAGATTGCTCACGATCGCTCTTTGTGGCAGTAGACCCACTGGAAGATACTGCCGACCTTCTGAACTTACCTGCGGCATGATAAGCGTATGTCGCTCAGCCACTGACTGGATCTGTCGAAATCGATGCGGATAATCGGCAGCGGGTCTTGTTTCGGCTGCCTTACTGGACGCTCGGAATTCACGCACCCGGTCGAACCGCCGAGAAAACTCGGCGATCTTTCGGGCTTCATCCGCCTCGTCGTCTTCTACCCAAATGCAGAACCTCTCAAGTCCCCGAATATACTCTGCTGCACCCAAGTAGGGCCGAATGTACCTGACTGCACCTTCGTTTTCCGCCTCTATGTGCTTTTTCTCGCTAGAAGACAGGACAAGATTGCCACCGTCCGTAGGCTTGTTCCCCCAGACCATGGGTGCGCGGTCTGTAGGGGTCTTCGGAACTGCCCTGATGATTATATCGGGCCCGGGAACAAGATAAGCATTGATGTTCTCTGTGTTGAGGACCGACACCTCACCGTCTTCGGCATTGGAGAAAACCGATCTGAGCTTCGCCGCCTGCCTAGAAATGCCTACGATAACAACTGTGACTCCGGCATTGTGGCTCGCCAGATTGGCCCACTTGAATGAAGTATGGGCAAAAGTCACGACATGGCCGGTAGCGAAAATCAGAGGCCACAGGATTGGTACCTGTTCACCTTGACATACAGAATTTGTCGAGACGAATGCAGCTGAGGCTTGAGTTCGCATCCCGTACTCTGCGGCCTTCATAAACCATGCGGCGACGTAGTCCAGGGATTTCCATTTCCTCGTGTGTACAGCGAAGATCCCATCAAGGTCGGACTTTTGGGCTGGCGATTGCCAAGTGAAGCCAAGATACGGAGGATTACCGCAAATGTAGGTCTCGCCACCCTCGTTCTCGAAGTCTATCTCGGCCTGGTCGAGCGGCGTTTCAAACAAGTCATCGGCGGTATGCTTGACTCCGGTCCCGGTTGGCGGGCAGATGTCCAGCCAGTCGAGCCGCAGCGCGTTGCCGCAGGTAATCCAGTTCATGGCGTCTAGCGGCAAGAACTCCGCAAGCGCTTCCCGTTGGCCACGATGGAGCACGTCGCACTGGTATTCAGCGATTACGAGGGCGAGGCGGGCAATCTCTGCTGGGAAATCGCGCAATTCGATCCCCCGAAAGTTGGTCAGAGGAATGTCCGACCTGCGCCCGCTCTCGCGTCTCCTATGATTGATCTCCGCCTCGATCTCCCGCATTTCCTTGTAGGCGATCACAAGGAAGTTGCCGGAACCACACGCTGGATCGAACACCCGTATGCGGGCCATCCGGTTGCGCAAGTTCAGGAGCTTGCGGGAATTGGACCCAGCGTCTTCCAGTTTCTGGCGGAGATCGTCGAGGAACAGCGGATTGAGCACCTTCAGGATGTTCGGCACGCTGGTGTAGTGCATGCCGAGCGCACCGCGCTCCTCGTCGTCCGCGACGGCCTGAATCATCGAGCCGAAGATGTCAGGGTTGATCTTCTTCCAGTCGAGGTTACCGATGTGGAGCAAATAGGACCGCGCGATTCGGCTGAACCGGGGCATGTCCGTCAAGTCCGAGAATAGCCCTCCGTTCACATACGGAAACGAACTGGCCCAGCGGGGGATGTCGGTTGCCCTCAGTGCCTCGGTATCCGTGTTCATGGCACAGAAGATCTCACTGATCACTTCGTGGGTGTTCGAACTGTCGGCTGCGCTCATCCGTTCGATCGTGTCCGTGAAGAGACCCGAGACATTGAAGATTTCCGTATCTTCAGCGAAGAAGCAGAAGATGAGCCGCGCCATGAAGTGGTTCATTTCGGCACGGCGATCCGAAGTGCCCCACTCCGGATTCTCCTTCAGGAGCTCGGCATAGAGCCGGTTCAGACGGCCGGTCGCCTTGATGTCGAAGGCACTTTCGCGGATCTGCTTGACGGTCGTGATGCCGGCGAGAGGCAGGAAGAAACCGAAGTGCTCGGGGAAATCTGAGTAGTCACAGACGATGACATCGCCGCTATTCAGATCTTCGGTGTGAAATTCCCTTCCGTCGGTGGCGAGAACGAATTTCGCCCTCGCGCGTGTGATGTCGCGGGACTAGCCTTGAGCGCCGCAAGAGTATCGGCCGCCTCGCCTTCGGGGCACACCTTGATGTGGATGTTGCTGCGCTGGAGTACACCGCCGAGGTCGGAACTGTTCGATGCGCCGGAGCGCAGGCGCTTGACCGTCGTGGCCTTGTTGCCGAAGGCCTGAAGGAACGCGAAGGGAAACTCCCCACCCTCGAAGGGCCGTCCGGCGAGCGCGGATACCGCTTCCTCGATCTCTACGGCGTTCATCGATCAGCCCATGTCCGCACCGAGGTTACGCAACTTGGCTCGGCCATCCCACTGTCGGGCAGTGGTCCGGGCACCGGGAATGACAACGGCAAGGTCAAACCTGACACCACGCTGCCCTTCTTCGTCTGATTGTGACAACGCGATCTGGGCAAGAATTGCTGCACGGTCGTATTGGCTTCATGTATCTGCCACCTCGTCTTCTAGTCAGAGCGTCTCGTCCTGCACGCCCTTGGCTTCCACCGCGGCTCTCTCGAAGTCTTCGAGCCGGTTGTCAAGGGCCACCTTGCAAGGCGGTCTTTGCCGTGACGGGACAACTGATCTGGGGTCGTCGGCTTGGTAGTCAGTTGGGCTCCAGCCGCCCGGTTCAGTGGACGTTCTGAGGGGACCTCAGCGGGATTTCGAGACTGACCCGATCATAGCGGACCCTCGCGAACCGCGCGTCGCGCCGTCCTTTATTCCGTTCCACCAAACCGTACTGCGTTATCGTCTACAGGCCACGGGTCAGGCCCGACCTGCCTCGCCCCGCGAGCTTCGCCACCTCGATGAGCGAGCCCCGCTTCTCCTGGTCGATCAACGCCAGAAGCTCCCGATATCTCCGGGAATACACCATTGGGAAGCTCTCGACCGACGTGGATCACCTTGTCGGCTCCCCCGTGGCGGGCCTGTGCTCGCCTTTGGTGATCTCTAGCGTTCGTGCGTTCATCCGCTCGTAGCTGGCAATGCGGATCTTCAGCGTCTTCACCTTGATGAACTCCTTCCCACCGGCATTCGGTTCCGTTCGTCCAGCATTGTCACGCCGGATTCTTCGGGGCGCCACCGCAGTTCCTCCGTCTCGGATGGATGGATGCCGGCCTTGACCGAAAGCTGCAACGGGTGTCGGTGCACACGGTGGCGGCAATCCGCCCGGTGTCGCTGAATGATCGTCTTTGGGCCCAAGCGCGGACGATCGTTGCCTTGACCCCGCTTCCGACTGTCCAATTCGACGCCAGTTCATCGCCCGACAGAACCTTGGAAGAGCCGATAGGGTCCCGCTCACAGCCCCTCGAGGATTTGTTGTACCGTCCCGGCAAGCGATTTGTACCCGATGGCCTTCGCTACCGCATCGAGCTTCAGAAGACCAATACCTGTCTGTCTCGCCAGAAGCTGCTTCCGATCGACTTAGTCAACAGGACAATTCGGCCAAGACCCGTCAATGCTATCAGCACGACGGCAGCCAAGACGGCACTCGCTGGCCATGCATTCATGTGTTCCATCTCGCTTTTCCCCGTCCACTAGATTTGCCGTTCATTGCCTGTCAACGACAGAGAGCAAATAGGCCTGTTGGCGCCGTGCGCCCGAACGCATCGAGCTCCACCAGCCGCGCCAGTGCACGTTGACGTCGCATTCAAGGGTTCTAGGGGGCCGCCACCGCTCGGGCGGCACCTGATACTTCAAACGTTGGCCACTCCGGCTCCCACTGATCCATCAATTTCACGAACATGTCCGTACTTTCCTCGTGCTCGAAGTGGAAGTAGCTTGCCTTCAAGAACATCAGGTTCATCTCCGCAAATCGAACCAAGTTCGTTAGTTCCCCTTCGCTGTACGGGCAGTGTTCCGGATTACAGACCCTTGGTGCCCATCGTTGTCCTTGTAAACGCTCGCCCTTTGCCAACTCCGCGAGGACTTTCGCGCTTGTTCCTTTCAGGAGTGCCCATCTCCTTGCAGTGGGATCTTTCCATCCTTCTCGACTCTTGGGCAATGGAATTGGCCGGTCGTCATCTTCCTGTTGCAGGAATTGCAGCACGTTACGTCTCGGCTCCTCGTTCCATACGTAGTGCGCATTCGCCGCGCTCTCCCAGCTCGCTCGTGCTAGGGCGAATGCCGCACCGTAAATCCCTGCCAGCAGAAGGTTGTAAACACTCTCCCCAAGCGCCATGGCGGTAGTCGTCGCGTAGAGCCGGTATTCTCCCCAAGGTTCTTCCCTGTCCTGCGGGCGTTGTTTACCCCATTCGACGTCGAAAACAAGAGTCGCAGTCTTCTCGTACTGAATGATCGCTTGCGCGACCTGAGACATTCCCTTCGGAGGAGCTTGCCGTTGTATCGCTCGATACGGCGAGTTCCATGATTCTCCGCTTTCTGACGCATTCCAATTCAGGTCCTCGTTCCGCCAGACGTTCCCCTTCATCTGCCGCGAATTCCACGCCAAGTCGACCTGTGCCGCTTCGCCGAACAAATCAACGATCTGCACGAGCGCGGTGTTCGCAGCCCACACCGCCCTTCGTTGATTGGCCACAGAATGCTCCCAAGTTCGCCCCGCTTCGTTCGCTTCCATGAGCCAGCCCCAGTGGACCGAGCCGCCGTGTCGACAATCGGTCCGCAATGGACTCTCAACAGCGTCCCAGAACTTCTTGGCCAAAGGATTCTTGGACTTTGCCAAATTGACTTTGATGCTTCCCTGCGGATCGCGAAGAACGGATCGCAGATCGTTGGAGTCCATTACATTGACGACCTGTTCGATTTTCTTCTGCGTCGCCTCAAGGCTCGTCATCAGCGTCATGGCTCCTGGGCCATTCTTTACTGTTGTCAGCCAACCCACCCCGGTTGCCAGCTCTATGGCGTAAGCAACAAGCCCGTACGTGAAAACCTGCTGTTCTGATTTCGTCGCCGGTCCTTCCCGAATCCCAGTCGTCACCCCGCGGCAGAATTCCCAGAGTGTTTCCAGGTCCCTCTCCAATGGATGTAGTTCGGCCATCAACCACTCCCTTCGCTACTTCCGAGGCACATCCAGTTTCGTGTAGGTCTCGCAGATCTCGCGGCTCCGGGAGCGGGCGCATGCAATATGCGGTGGAGCCTTCAGCGCGACCGCGACGGCCCTGCCGATGTGCTACGGTCCGCAGCAATGTTCCGCGTGCCACATTTCGTAGCCGCGAGGCCAATCGCTCCGGCTCTCGATAGCGCAGAAGACATCATCAATCACATCCTCGCCCAATGGGCGCGGCAGCGTTTCCAGCACTTCCTCGACTAGTTCGCGCATCATTCTTCCTATCCTCCCGTTCGCGGGTTACCGTCAATACTGGCACCTAGGCGCGCCGTCGAGACCGTGGTAAAGCCTGCGATTCGCACTTTCTCGGCCATCGCCCCGTCCACGGTAGCGACTGTATGGCCGCCCCGGGACTCGCCGGGGTCCGTCCTGCTCGCGACGCGGTTTGCGATCTCCGACTTATACATCTCCCTGTTCCCTCCAAGCGTACCGCCCCGCGTCCTCCTCCGCCCACAACTTCCCGACCACCGCCCCAGTTTCGGGAGGTGCCTCGCCGCCCAACCCCCGTGCAATTCACCCTTCGGACTCCAGCGGGACGAGGAGCCGGGAGGCCAGCCGGCGTGTGGGTGCGGCCCGGTGCTGTTCGAGGGCGTCCGCGCCGCTCCGTTTCCCCGCGATGCGGAGCACGCCCATGACCCAACGTGCCCTCATCTCCGCGGATCACACGCTGCGCCCAAGAGCGAGCTCGCCTCCGCGCTTGCCCTCTTGGTCGAGGCCCGACAGTCCTGCATCATGGGGCCCGCCCGCTGGCCGCCTCAAGCCCCATCGCAACGCACGGGGAAGATCCACGAAACCTGCGGCGGACCCCACCCAGATGTGTGCAATTCGTTTGCCATTGACACCCGTGCGCGACGGTGCCGCCAGTACCCGATGGATCGTAGCCGTGCGGAGGCATATCGCCTTCAGTGACGGGTGCCGGAACGATCCGTAGCGGTCGCCGCGACGCCACCGAACACAGGATGCCCAATGACATGCTTCCGTGTGCAAGCCGGCCGGAATGGCCGCACGGGGGAATTGGGTAATGTCTGCGGCATGCGTAAGCACCACTGCGTGGTGTTGCGGGTTCGATCCGCTCCCGCATCGCTTACGGTACTTGGCCTTGCGAAGCAGGTTTTATGTAAGATGCTTCTATGTCAGTAGCTTACTAAGCTCTAGAGACTTTCATACGGTATTCGTGTCGATCACCACCATCGTCTTTGCCTCATTCCAAGCGAGGCGGATCGCGCGTCAACTGGCCCGGCGGCGACTCCAGCTTAACCTCACCGAAGGGCTTGAATAGTTCGTTGATTGCCGTTCCTAGTCCCTCCACCGGAGCGGGCCCCCTATCATCCGCGTCGGCTAGGATCAACCGTGCCTCCTTTTCCATCAATCGGCCGTTGGCGGATGCGCGAACTCAAAGGCGACTTCTTACTTCGCCATCGAGGTTACGGATCGTAATGCTTGCCATTGCGACAACTTCCCTATTGGAAGCCTATACGACGATTGCGTTGCAATCAAGGCTGTCTGCCATGCATCCGCCCGGAACGTCGTAATTGCCGGTGTCTCCATCTGCATCTGCGAGTCCCGCACCTCGCTCGGATGGCTCGGCAAGATACCCTCGGGGATTGATTCCGTAATGGTTGCGACCGCCGGCGGAAGTGGCATTGGCTGTGCATAAGAGCCCGCCCCATACTGCCGATCCAGGCATTCCAAACACGGTGATGCCATTCCATCAACGCATCCCAGCTTAGCCATTCATGCGCTTGCCTCGGCAGCGTCATCACTTGGATTAAATTCGCGACCGTTTTAGGAGACCTCCGCGACTGCGTCCCCTAACAATCGACGATTCCCCTCTGATCATTCCTTCGCCTATCTTAAAGTGAGCAAGGTTACACGCGCCGACAAAGAATCAGTCGCACGATGAGGCCAAAGCACCCGCCTAAGCGTTGCGGAGGCTGGTACCATGGCCGGTACGTGTGGTGATGGATGCCCCAAGGCAGAGTGGAGGCGACGCGATGCTCATCACCCGTGAGAACATACTCCACCGTTTTTCTCAAAACCTTGTGTGGGCAACGGAAATCGATCTCGCGACGGCATGGACGACTCCTAACCCAGGTCTCTATGCGTTGCAGCGGCGCCGACCCCGTGACCTTAGAGTTCGCGCGGTGGTCGGTCTAGCAGATACAATCAGTGACCCAAAAGCATTGAGGAAGCTGGCTAAGCTGGGCCACTTGCGGACGCCTCCCACAATTGAAGAGAGTCGCCGTTTTCATCCAAAAGTCTACATTTTCCGAGGCATAAACAAGTCCATCGCTTGGATCGGAAGCGCTAATTTCACGGATAGTGGATTGGGACGGAACGAAGAGATTCTGCTTGAGGTTGAGGACACAGTAGCTGCGGAACGTTGGTTTGATCGGCTGTGGGAAAGGTGCGATCTACTCGACGAAAGTTCCATCAATTGCTACGAAAATTGGCGAAACCTCAATTCTTCCCGGCCGATGATCGTGCCTTGGTCTCGGGTGACGATCGATTTGCTTCCCCCAATCCAGCTGCTGAAGAAAGTCGACAGCTGGAAGAGCTATATCGTGGCCTTGGAGCAATGCGATTGCTGGTGGCAGCGATGGAGCAGTCGTCATGCCAAACAACAATGGTCAGTTCTCGGAGACACCTGTAGCTGGAGCAAGACAATTCAAAATTTACATGGTCTTATACAGAAAAACTGGCACCTGCTCAGTGAGGACGATCAGTCTCAATTGCTCGGCCTCAAAAAGAATTGCTCGGCGTTGCTCGGTACTATGAGAGGGCCAGCTAGACAGGCTGTATTCGTTGACTGGCGAGAGGAAATTGAGGAAATTATTCTGAATGTAGTCGTAGCTAGGGATGAAAAGTTTCCGGATGTAGCGGTTGATTCCTATGAGTCGCTCCTGAAGTGCAAAGGAGTCAGCCAAAGGCCTGGTGTAGGCCCCGGAATTGCAACCAGACTGCTGACGCTTGCGAGACCGGATCGCTTCGTATCGCTAAATAGAAAATCGATAAATGGACTAGGGAATTTCTTTGGATTTACGGAAAACGTAATAGATGATCCGCAGAATTATGGACGTGTTTTGGAGAAGATATACAATCTGAAGTGGTTTTGTGATCCGACCCCATATAGTGAGAATGAAGAAGAGATATTTCGAATACGATCAGCGCTATTAGATAGCTTTTTTTATGATGCTAAATAGAACAATATTGCGCTCACCGGAGGGCTGTCAGACCTTGAGCCTGTGGGTGGAGAACTTCGGAATGGATCGCAACGAAGCATCCTTGCCGCGCAGTACCACGGAGGCTTCGGAAGCGGATTCGAACTTTCCCTTTACCAGCTCCTCTCTGGGAGGTATCCACGATTTTTCAAGTGTCCGCACCGAGACACGGCTTCCAGACGGGATGGCTCAGACGCTCTCCCATGGCGGAGCGGTTTCCAAGGCGAGAAGAGAAATGGCGAGCGCGGGTGCTAGCAGCCAAGCGTGTTTCATCGATGTCTATACTCTAATTCGGCAGTCACGCCCGTCACGCGTGGGTCGAGCATCAATCGCGGTGAGGGTGGGCATCGAACCCACGAATGGAGGTGTTTCAGACTCTCTTCTCACTCTCAGGCCCAGCTTGGTGTTCGCGAACACCGTGCCAGCAATCAACGAGGTCTGATGCTTGCAGCGGATGCATTGCAGGGTGTTGCGCCGCCGCAGCTAGCAACACTTGTGGTAGCCGCAGCGGGGGCAGCGGAAGCCCTGTGGCCAGTGTGCCTGGAACAACGCTTGGGCGCATTGTTCGTCCGTTCCGTAGCGTTTGAAGAAGTCGCGCAGGCTCTGTCCCGGCTGGAATTGGATACGGTTCTTAGGCATATATAACTCCTTTTTGATCAGACACTTAGTATACGTCACGAGGTGTTTCATGTCAAGCTGATTGGGCGCCTGATCGACGAACTTTCGCCTCCTAAATGTGGCTGTGACTTCGGGGTAATCAGGAGAATTTATATGGTCGACCTTGATCTGGCCATGGCCGGATAGCCGCTCGACTGGTCGAAGCTTCCGCTCGCTACCAATTCGAAGAGCGTTCGGAATGCGCAGCCCCTGCAGCCCATCCGCGTCGGAGTCAGGGACGGACAGCCGGCTGTCCTCGGATGCCCAGGCCAGAGCCCAATCGACTCTGGCTTGCGGATTCGATCCCCACACGGTTCGGTCTACGCAGGGTTCTTGGCGGAAGAGCGGATTCTGAATGCCGGCGCATGCTTCAGCGTGCTCGATCACGCAAAGGAGATGAACTGTGCCCCAATCATCTGGAATCACTGGGACCGGCTTCCCACCGATTCCGTTCGTCTAGCAACGCTCATGGTGGGGAGGGCAATCGAATGCTGCGCCCCTATCGTGCTTTCGGACAGGAACGGGATCCATGAACTGGTAGAGCTATCTAATAACTACAAGATCCCCGCCCGGCGCGCCATGGAATCCTCCAGAGATGCAACCGTCGATATCCGATATGTGTGGGGAATTGACAGTGCGTTCCGCATGGTGACTACGCGCCTAACTGCAGCAAGGACAAGAACCGCGATGGATCGCTATCGAAGTCTTCGCTAACGCGCAGGTTGGGTGTTGTCTTGTTTCATGGCCGAAGCGTACGGCCACCTGACTGATCAGCAAGCAAAGCTCGTCGTCAGGCCTTCGATGGCGTCTAGCAACCGCACTTCCCGAGGGGTAGGGACACGCCGGATCGCTGAGGTAACATCGGTTGTTCGAACGGCCCGTACCACCTCGCCCGCGTCCTAGGTTCAATTGTGCGCAGTCTGGCGAGCGACCGAAGGCTAGAGCAAGGTTGGCCCTAATGACAGATATCAAACTGTTCGCCCTGAATCACGGAGATGCTAGCGAGATTCCCGGAAGCGCCTCGCCGCTCGAGAAATCCCTTCAGCAACTCATTGAGCAAAATCTGGAATCAATGCTTGGTCTCAGACTCCTCGGTAGCGAGTACGCGACCGGTCCCAAGCACGGCGGAAGAATAGACAGTCTCGCCATCGACGAAAACGCGAGTCCTGTGATCATTGAGTACAAGCGCGCCACCAACGAGAACGTAATCAATCAGGGACTCTTCTATTTGGACTGGCTCCTTGATCACCGGGCTGAATTCAAGCTACTGGTGATCGAAAAGCTAGGGAACGATTCCGCAGAAGCGATTGACTGGACGGCACCGAGATTGATTTGCATCGCGGGTGGATTCACGCGCTATGACGAGCATGCGGTGCAGCAGATGAATCGAAACATCGAGTTGATCCGTTACAGGCGATTTGGTGACAACTTGCTGATGCTGGAGTTGGTCAATGCGATCGTTGCCAAGCAGGAGGGTGCTACGAAGGGCAAGACATCATCACCAGCAGGCACCTCCAAGACCATTTCAGAAACGCTAGGGACGCTTGAGGGCACGCTACAAGATCTCTTTCAAGCTCTTCACGCCCATCTGCTCGCGCTCGGAGACGACGTGCAAGAGAAGACACTCAAGAACTATGTCGCCTTCAAGAGACTGAGGAATTTTGCATGTGTCGAGGTACACACAAAGAAGGCTGTAGTGACCGTCTACTTGAAGGTCAGTCCAGAAAACGTTCAGCTTGAGAAGGGCTTTAGCCGGGACGTCCGTACTGTCGGCCACTTTGGCACGGGTGATCTTGAGCTCACTATCCGGAACTTCGAAGACTTAGAGCGCGCAAAGCCCCTGCTGCAGACGAGCTACGAGGCGAGCTAGTCGGCTCGAGGAGACTGAGCCGACGGAGACCGCGATCGTCGCCGTCGCCGTGTGGGTGTGGGGATCAGTTTTGCAGTAGGGTTCCGACGCGGTGCCTAGCGCACGGATGTTGTGGGGAAATCGCCGTAGCGCAACAAGCCCCTGCCACGCACGAAGCGCTGGCCGCAAAACGCATGTCGTTCCGATCGCCGGACTTGTCAGCGATTACCGTACCGAGGGCGCATCTGTTGCGCAACAATTCGGGGGCGCGGGAGCGACCCCCCAGAAAACGGCCCTGGCGTGCAAAAGCAGGCCTTTCGAGGAGGTCGGTCCCAAGATTCTTCCTTGCTGGAAGGCTAGGTATACAGGTGGCGTCAGGGTGTGGACTCTAGGATGGCGGAGGTCCGAGAGAACGTCCCCCCAAGGGAGCAGTGGAGCAGACAGACGAAGGGGACCAACTAGGGATGTCCGATAATTGCCTTTGCTGGGAACTGTCAATCAGACGATGACCAGTCTTCCCTGTAGTTCCAGGTCTCGATAAAAAATTCGATGAAGGCCTGCGAGGCCTGGACGGCGAGGCGGGCATGCCTTGCCTGCAGCCGGTAGGCGTGCCTGCCGTAGCCGTGGGCCGAGCCGGCGTGCGTGCGTAGGTCGGCGATGCCGTGCACCACGGACCACAGCCCTTGGAGCACGCCCCGCACGTCCGTGTCCGTCTTGTCGGCGGGATCGAGGCCGAGGTCTCCCATGGCGGTCTTGAGCAGCTTGCCCGTTTTCAGGCGGCTCGGATCAGTGAGGTCTCTGTCCTCGATGTAGACTTTGAGCAGCGACTCGAGGGCTGCGCGGGCGGCGGTGATCGCGACCGGCGGGTCGCTCTCGGCAGCATGCAGGGCCCGTTCGACTTGCTCGCTGACGGTGTCGAGGTTCCGGTCTTGCAGCAACTGCCCCAGTGACCCGGACAGGAGCGTGCCCGGTTGGCTGTCGATAGAGGCGAGAGCATCCTCGACGGCAGGGACGAGGGCGTCGAGCGCCGCCTTGGCCTCGTCCGCGGAGGCGAAGTAGTCGTCTACGTCAATCAAGTTCAGCTTTGCCGACAAGGTGGTTGGAAGGATGGTGGGAGCCAGCACTTTGAGCTGGGCGACCAAGTTGCGAACGGTCAGTATGAACGAGTCCGGACCGTCCTCACGAGAGAAGTGTAGCCCCCTTATCTCGGCGAGGACTTCGGCGAGCTTCTGCTTCTGCGCCGGGCCGAATCCGGGTGTTCGCTGGGCTCCCATCGCCGCCAAGCCGCTAGCCTGCCGGCTTCAGCGGCACGCTGGCGCTGATCCGGACGGATGTTCCATCTTGGAAGTCGGCCTCGAAGTCAACAGTGGCGCTGTTCGGCGGCTCAGGCCGCTTGTCAACCCGCACGACCGCCACATGCTCGGAAAGCTCTTGCGGAATTTCCTGAGACATGTTCCAACATCTACCACATCCGCGGGAAGGGATTCCACGGAGGTCCTTTTGATGTCCGACAATTGCCTCTGTCGCGCGTCGTGGCACCCCGAAACACGGGAGTCAGTTCGGAATAAACTGAACCGTAACAGCAGGTGGCGGCGCAGAGTCCTAGCGAGGTGCCGATGTCGGACCGAGCCGGCCGCTCACCGAACGGTCACTCGCGATTCTCCTTTCCTGATAAGCTTGGGAAACCTAGTTGCCTAGCACTCGCTCCGCGCTAGGTCCAAGGCGCTGTTTCATTCCCGACAAGCACACCCCCCGGTGTGGGGGAGACGGCCCTTAGAGCGCCCATTCCTGCGCTCGGGAACACCCAGGAGCGCACGGAAGACCCTCGGACGGGGTTCTGTGTTCCGGGTGACGCGCCTTACAAATGCAGCAAGCTGAGTTAGGGAGTCGTCACGGAACACGCGACTATGAACCATCGCGACCTTTGGAGCAATATTGAGGCTTGTCTCGACTTGCGGCACGTGCATTGGCGGGAGCGAGTTGAAGAGTTTGGCCAAGTGCAGGCCGTCAAGGATAGGTCTAGAGGCCGAGTCTGGAGCGACGACCAAGTATTCGAAGCAATATTGTTATCCGTGTTGTCGAGCAATACGGTCTGGTCGAAAGTCGAGCGCGTTCAGGCGGATTTCTCGGAACTCTTCGACAACTTCAGCCTTGAAGTGTATGCGAGCCATTCGGACGCCGAAATAGACGACCATTTCGTGCCTTGGTTCAAAGGCCGAAAGGCGGGCTCCGTGTCCCTTCGGGGCGGCCTAGTGAATCTCGCGCGTGCGGCCCGGATCCTCCTGCGGTACAGCAAGTGCCATGGAGCGGCGGACGACTACTTCACCTCGCTCATGCATCAGTGTGCCGACGACCCGAAGCAGGCCGCAATGCGGCTCGGCGGCCAGGGTGAATACAAGCTGCCCTCGCTCGGCGTTGCTCTCGCTGCGGAGGCGTTGAAGAATCTAGGCTTCGACGTGGCAAAGCCGGACCGACACATGATGCGGGCGATGGGTTCCTTCGGGCTGGTCCGGTTCAACCGCTGGATACACGCGCCGGGAGGTAGAGGATCCCCGGAGTCGCCATCAGGCAAGGAGCTGTTCCAGGTCATGACCGTTGCCGAACGAGTCGCGGAAGCGGCGGCAAGGTCCGTGGTGTTCGTTGACAATGCAATCTGGCTGCTATGCGCAAAGGGTGAACTGTACCTCACCAATGCGGAGCTTGCAGAGATCGCACATAAGGCTCGTCTGCCGAATGGTTCGGCGCAGGGACTCGGTGATGTCCGCTGCTCAGGCAGCAAAACGCAGACAGACGGGTCGGCGACGATCCGGTTCTTCCACGAGTTCGACGGCAACATCCACGAACTTCCGGATAGGGGGGCCTTTCCCTACGAACGGGAACTGCAGGAGTTCTTCGAGAAGCACTTGCGCACCTTGATCGGCGTTGAATTCCTTGCGTCGGAGTACTCAACCGGCGAGCGTCACGGCCGCCCGATCGACACGCTGGGCATCGACGCGGCTGGTCGGCCAGTGGTGGTCGAGTACAAGCGACGCCGGGATGAGAACGTCATCAAGCGAGGCCTGGACTATGTCGCTTGGCTGGAGGACCATCAGGCGGAATTCCGAGAGCTCGTACGGGAGAGGCTTGGTGGCGGACGCGTCACGGGCATCGACTTCGGGACACCGCGCCTGCTCTGCGTCGCCGGCGAGTTTCCACGTCAGGACCGGATCGCCGCGGAAAACAGCCGCCGACGTGTCGAACTACTGAGCTACCGACGTTACGCCGACGCCTATGTGGCCGTCGAGTGGGTGTTTGGCGGCGAAACGATCGATCCGGCACCGGGGCCAGCCGGACCTCCTAGCCGTACCACTAGCGAGGAACGGGCCTCGGTTGCGCCGCACCTGTCGAGATCCTCCGCACCCGGCGCTGGTGAAGATCCGGACTACTCCGTCTACCAAGACTGGGGCAAGGCTAGCGAGGAGTCTCGGACTCTGTTCCGCGAACTCAAGACGTCGGTGGACCAGTTGGGCAGTGTGCGAACGGACGCGTCCAAGACTGTGGTCTCATTCAAGTGCATGGCCGCTGACGGCAATCGCGCACCGGTCATTGCCTACGTCTATCTGCGTGTTCGGAGCGGGCTCCGGGTACTCATCCACGAGAAACACGTGCGAGATATCCCGCTTGAGGACGGCTTCACCCGCCCCAACGATGGCGGTCAGTACCGAGAGATCGTCATCCGCGACAGGGAACAGATCCGAAGGGCGGAGCCGCTGTTGCATGCGGCCTACGATAGTCTCAGCAGATCCGCATGCTAGATGGAGAGCTGACAGGGACCGCCTAGCTGAACCTGGAGAACGGATTCGGGTGCGGCCATTCTGGTCGATAAGTGAGGGACTATCGGACACGTATCGGAAGCAACGGGCTGGCGGCCATTCCTCGCCGATACGCCTTGCATGGCGAGGGGTTGCGCAACTTGAACATGTCAAGGACGGACACCGTGGGCTGAGCCGGCCACGGGGTGCGGAAGGGGTGCAGGAACCAGGCGAGCGTACTCGCAATCACCGCCGTTCGCGCCGTCATCGCGGCGTCTCCCCCGCGACGCGGGCTGTGGTCACGCTGGCGAAACTCCTGCGCACGGTTGTTGCGGGGAAAACGTCTCGCCGCAACACGTTCGGCACGCAAAGTCAGCACGTCTACACCTCCAGCGCAACACTCGAAGCCGTGCCAAGACCTTGTCCGGCAGCGGGTTAGCGATCCGGGCTGTACGGCCGACACAGGGGCGGCGCACGGATGGCGGTGCGGGAGCCCCCCCCCGAAAATGGCCCTGGCTTGCGCAATCGGGCCTTTCGGAGAGGTCGCTCATGGGAACTTTCCTTGCAGGAACGCGGGGCGCCCCTGGGGGCACAGAGAGGTCAGCCGCGGGCGTCCGGACCGTCACTCGTCGCTCTCGGATAGCGCGACCCGAATCTCGTTCCAGGCTCGCGTGCTCGTCGTGTCCGGCTTCACCTCACCGAATGCCAATTGGCCGCATCCTCGGACGTGTCCGCGGCCAAGGTCAGGAAGTGAACGTCCTCTGCAGCAAAGGGTGAGCCGATCCAGGCTACTCTCTGAGCCGTGCGAACGCTCTCGTGAGGAATCGGGCGAAGCGTCGGTAGAGGCGCATGCAGGCGGACCAATTGAGAATCCGAACCAACATCGTCTGGAGTGCCGAGGCTGTCCAGTGTTTCCAGCCCGGTTGATCCGTTCGAAGGCGGAGTCTTGCCCACATGGGCGAGTGATCGCTCAACTTCAGCGGCCGGCGCCACTCATGGTAGTAATCGCATCCCAGAACCTCGAAATGTGGCGAGACAAAGGTATGGTCGAAACACCTTGGGTTGGCGGGCGGCTTATGGAACGTGACAGGGTTGCGTGTCTTAGACCCGAGAGGGTTACGGTAGGCGTCGCGTAGGCCGTGCTGCGACTCGCCATCGAGGACCGAAAGCACGCCGTTGATCCACTCGATGCGCGGCCGCTCGTCGCCGAACTGGTCACGCCAACATCCGACCTCGCACTCTTCAAAAGTCACGATCTGCCCTGAGTCTTCGAACCGCTTCGGCTCGTTGAAGTCGCCGGTCAGAATACGCGGCGAATCGTTCGCTCGGCGAAGCTCCGCCGCCAGGACGTGAAAGGTGTCGATCTTCTTCCAGCCATTTCCGTCACCGTTGGGGATGTGGGCTGTGAAGACTTCGAATTCCCCCTCGCCGGGCACAGAGACTGTGGCCCGCCCCAGCAATTCCGGGTAAGGTGCGCAGCGTCGCCAGCCGATGTCGTCGGGCGTTACCTTCCAGTGACTCGCGATGAGGCACTGGTACGACGCGGCCGGGGCATCCTTGCCGCTCCAGACGTCCTCGCCGCTCAAGTAGTGGTGGCCAAAACCAATGTCACTGAGGCGTTTGGCCCAGTCCTTGGCAAACTTAACCTTGACTTCCTGCAAGATGACGATATCCGGACCCTTAGCTTTGATCTCCGCAATTCGATCGCCGGGCCGGCGAAAGTTGACGTTCCACGAGAGGAGCAGCATGAGGGCTTCCAAGACAGACGAAGTGGTCTAGGTTGGCGCTTCCTTGAAGCGTCAGCGAGTGTTTCCATGGTAAGCATTCAGGTTTCGGGGCGCTACAGTTAGGCTCTGCCGCAGAACCACGAGAGTAGCGCAGAGGCAGGCGAACCGGATTTCGTCGGCAACCTCAACGCTGAGGCAAGGAGTTCCGGGGCAGCCGGAGGAGCAACCGGTCGGCGTCGGTGGAGCGGGTGGATGGCGTCGGTGGAGCGGGTGGATGGCGTCGGGCAGGGCTCGATGGGCAAGCAAGAAAATATCGGCTGCGCACTTGACTTTGCCTCGGCAACCTTGCCATCGTAGGATCGGGCGGTCAGCCCGGTCGTTATGGGCAGGACGAAGTCCAGCAAGAAAGGACAGCCAGTCGGGGGGCGGCCCGCGTGCGCTCGCTGCGAGCAACTCCAACGCGCACTCGACGCTGCACAGTCCGACTTGCAGGCTGCGCAGGAACGGGAGGCTGGGCTGCAAGCCCAGCTGGCGAACCTGCAACGGTCGCTGTTCGGACGCAAGAGCGAGGCCACGCCAGCGGGCGGGGACGACCCGTCCGCCACGGCGACAGTCGCTGCCGACCCGTCGGCCGACGAGACAGCGGCCGGGGAAACGCCCGCGCCGGATCCGTCCGCGAGCAAGGATCCGGCGGTCCGGCCGCGCAGGAAGCGCGGGCGGGAACCGGGTTCGCCGACCCCGCCGCGCGAGCAGCGGCCCGACCTGCCCGTGGTGTTCGAGTGGCTGGACGTGCCCGCGCAGGAGCGCCGCTGTCCGGACTGCGGCACCGCCTACGTGCCGTGCGGGCACAAGATCAGCTGGTTGTACGAGATGGTCTGGAACGCGCTGGTGCGCAAGGTGGTGCGCCAGCGCTATGGTCCGGACTGCGACTGTTGCTCAGCCCGGCCGGTGATCGCCCCGCCGGCTCCCCGGCTGGGCACCAGCCAGTTGGGCACCAGTGTGTGGGCCTGGTGTCTGGTACAGGTCTACGCGCTGTTCCGTCCGCAGGCGGCGGTCGCCCGGGATCTGGCGGCACTGGGGCTGCGCGTGCCGCAGTCGACGCTGTCGACGGGGCTGCGGCGGCTCGCGCATCTGTTCGAACCGCTGGATGCGGCGATCGGAGAGTATCAACAGCAGCAGCCGGTGGCCCAGGCCGACGAGACCTCCTGGCCGGTGCAGTGGCTGGCCACGAGCGAGAGCGACAACAAGGATCCGCCTCCCCGCGGGCGACCCAAGCCGAAGTTCTGGCTGTGGGCCTGTCTGGCCGGCGACACGGTCCGCATGCGGATCCTGCCGACCCGGGGCCTGGACTCCGCCCGGCAATTGCTCGATTCGTTGGTCGGCCAGGGCGGGTTGATCGTGCTGGTGTGTGACTGCTACAGCACGTACAAGGCCTTTGCCAAGCAGTTTCCGAACCTGGTGGTGCTCTCCCATTGCTGGGTGCATATCCGCCGCAATTTCGTGCGGGCCGGCACCGGTCACCCGGAACTCAAGGCGTGGGCACAGGAGTGGGTCGAGCGCATCGGCGAATTGTTCCAGCTGAACCGACAGCGGCTCCAGCAGTGGGATCGGCAGCAACCGCTGGAGCGGCAAAGCGGGGCGTTCCAGGCGCTCCAGCAGCAGTTGCAAGCGCGGGTGGAAGAGTTGTTCGAGCGCGCCCGGGAAGAGGGCGGGGATCGCAAGCTCGACTGGATTCTGCTCGACCAGGTTGGCCAAGGCCGCAGCCAGCACGGTGCCGAGTTGGCCCGTGTGGATGCGCAAGGACGGGCCTTGGGGGCCTTGCTGAGTCACCGGGAATCGCTGAGCCGCTTCGTGGCGGACCCGCGCATCCCGCTCGACAACAATTTGTCGGAGCGGGTTCTGCGGGGGCCGGTCATCGCCCGCTACACCAGCTTCGGCTCGGGCGGGCCGGACGGTGCGCGAGCGGCGGGTCTGCTGTTCGGCGTACTCGCGACCGTGCGCCTGGCGGGCCTGAACCCGTATACCTGGATGCTGGACTGGCTGGCGGCCTGTGCCCGCCATGGCAACAAGGCCCCGCAACAGCTCGATCCCTGGCTGCCATGGCGCCTGAGCGAGCAGCGTCGGGAACAACTCAGCAAGGCCCCGGTGGACTGGATCCCGTCTGTCGCCAGCAGCGGGGACACCGAGCTGGACAAGGCGGCCTGAATGGCCCGTTCCGCCGCCGAGCTGGACCCGCGCATCGTGCGGCTGGCCTCGACCGCCTTCTGCGGCCACCGCCTGCGACGGAGCCAGATTGCGGACATCCAGGAGATCGTCACCAGCTTGCCCCTGCTGAGCCGCACCGAACTGGGCCACACCGTCTGCGAGCACCTGCGGTGGCAGACCCCTCGTGGCAGCAACCGCATCCAACTGGCGATGCGTCTGCTGGAGGAACTCGAACGGCTCTCGATCCTGGCCCTGCCCGCCCGCCAAGGCCCCGGACGGGGCCGCCAAGGGCCCCTCTCGCTGGGCGAGCGCAGTGCGCCCCAAGCCCCGCTCGACGGCCCCCTGCCACAGCTCGAGCCGCTGCGCTTGCGGCTCGTGAGCGGCCGCGATGAGGCCGCCCTGGGGAACGAATTCCTCGCACGCTACCATCCACTGGGCTATCGCCAGCCCATCGGCTCCCACCTGCGCTACTTCCTCGCAGACCGTCAGGGGCGCCTGCTGGGCTGCCTGCCGGGACTGGCGGGTTGTGCGGCAAGCCCGTTTCCTGCTGTTTCCCTGGGTATGCCTGGCGTCGGGTCGGCTGGCAGCGACATATCCGGCAGGCAGCCCATCGGCTCCCACCTGCGCTACTTCCTCGCAGAGCCGTCAGGGGCGCCTGCTGGGCTGCCTGCTGTACGACTTCGCCGCCCGCTACCTGCCGGTGCGGGACCGCTGGATCGGCTGGCAGGACCAGCCCCACCGGCCGCTGGAGCGGGTTGTGCGGCAAGCCCGTTTCCTGCTGTTTCCCTGGGTGCGCGTGCAATGCCTGGCGTCGAAGGTCCTGGGGCTGAGCTTGCGCCAGCTGGCCGCGGACTGGCAGCGCGTCCATGGAGTGCTGCCCGTGCTGGTCGAAACCTATGTCAGCGACCAGCACAAGGGAACCTGCTACCGGGCCTCGAACTGGCACTATCTGGGACAGACCCAGGCGCGCGGTGCCTGGGGCACGGCGCCAGCGAAGACGCCCAAGGCGGTCTTCGTGTATCCGCTGCAGCGGGACTGGCAGACGGTCCTGCTCGGACCAACACGCCCTGCGCGCTCCCGCTAGATGCCCGCCTCCTCGGGCATCCCCAACATCGGCTCAGCCGACCTCCGCCTCGCCATCTGAACGCTTGCGTTGCAGGTTCGCCAGCTGGGCTTGCAGCTCGGCCTCCCGTTCCTGCGCAGCCTGCATGTCGGACTGTGCAGCGTCGAGTTCGCGTTGGAGTTGCTCACAGTGAGCGCACGCGGGCCGCCCCCCGACTGGCTGTCCTTTCTTGCTGGACTTCGTCCTGCCCACAACGACCGGGCTGACCGCCCGATCCTACGATGGCAAGCTTGCCGAGGCCAAGTCAATGTCAAGTGCTCAGCCGATCTTCTGCTTGCCCATCGAGCCCTGCCCGACGCCATCCACCCGCTCCACCGACGCCGACCGGTTGCTCCTCCGGCTACCCCGGAACTCCTTTGCCTCAGCGTTGCGGTTGCCGACGAAATCCGGTTCGCCTGCCTCTGCGCTACTCTCGTGGTTCTGCGGCAGAGCCTAACTGTAGCGCCCCGGAACCTGAATGCTTACCTTAGTTCTGTTGAAGTCCGTGAGTCGCCCACAATCCAGATGACGGCAACGGAAAATTGCTCCTAGGGGTTGCGGGAAAGGGGCAAGGTCCGGGCGCAGCGCTTCTATCATCTCTGCCATTTGGTGCGAGCAGGCGAATGATCGCGGCCGGCAAGGACATCTCGCTGCGCAAGAACGAGATGTTCGGAGGGCATGGTTGAACGGGATTCCGACAAGGCCATCGAGCACTGTAAGGCAGCGGAGCGACAGGCGGGGAGCAAGCGGAAAGGCCTGGGCACCGTGTCCGCGAAACCTAATTCTTGTAAGGCCCAAGGAGGCAATCTTGCAACGGGAGCGGGGGGCGCTTTCGGGTAAAGGCGCCGTCGCTGTGGACGCTCGGGGAGGGGCTCTGGAAGGTGACGGGGTGTCTTGCGGTGCGATTCTGGTCGGCTGAGCCGTCAGCGGAGCTTGTGTGGACGATGTCGGACTAGCTGGCCCGCTAAAGCCGGCCGCCAGCAATCGCCTTCGGAACCATCAACGACACGGGAAACGGCATTCCAAGGGGCGGGTCCCATGATTTGGCTGCAGGGCAATGCCGACGAATATGCAGCTAGCAAGGGAACGAGCTATTCAGCCGCCGAGCGCTACATTTCAATCAGCGCACATTGAAAATGTTCCAGCCATCGAAAGGCCATTGATGTGACGCAGTTCCCCCAGTTTGAGTAAACCCATGTAAAGACAAATGGGTTCGATCGATCACCCGGAGAAGACAGTGGGCAATGATGCCTCAAAGATCACTTGAATTCCAAGAGCCTACGGGGTACTATTACCAAGAAGGAGTCCGTATAGCTATGCAAGCAAGACGATGCGACGGTGTCAGGCGCCGGGACATGTTGAAGGTCGGCTCGCTGGCGTTCCTAGGGATCACGCTACCGGAATGGCAGAAGCTTCGGGCTAGCGCGGCGGGAGCGAAGTCCTGCATTTTGATCTGGCTTGACGGCGGCCCCAGCCATCTGGACACGTTCGACCTGAAGCCGGATGCCCCGATCGAGATTCGCGGCAATTTCAAGCCGATCCCCACGGCCGTGCCGGGCATTCACATCTGCGAGCATCTCCCGAAGATCGCACGGCACATGAAGAAGATCGCGGTGGTGCGGACCGTCACGTCCGCGATCGGGGAGCACGACCAGGCAGGGATCTACTTGAACACGGGGTACAAGCCGACGCCCGCGTTGGTGTACCCCGGCTACGGCGCCGTCCTCAGCAAGCTCAAGGGGGCCGGCGAAGCCATTCCTCCGTACATCGCGGCGCCCCACGCGAGGCCCTACATGGGGCCGGGCTACTTGCCGGGCTCCTTCGGGCCCTTCAATGTCGGAGACGACCTGCGCAGGCACACGGTCAAGGTGCGGGATCTGGACTTCCCCGTCGGAATGAGCGAAGAGCGGATGCGCCATCGGCGGAGCATGGTGGAGAAGCTCGATTCCTTCCAGCGCTCGGTAGACGAGAGTGCGGCGGCACGCGACCGCGGAAGCTACTTCGAGCAGGCGTACCGCCTGGTGACAGCGCCCGCGGCCAAGAATGCCTTCGATCTGTCCCAGGAATCCGAGGCGACGCGGAGGCGGTATGGATCCAAGATCGGGCACAGCTGCCTGTTGGCCCGGCGGCTGGTCGAAGGAGGGGCGAAGTTTGTCACTGTGGTCGACGTCGGCTGGGACACCCACTTGAAGATCGACTACAACCTGACCTATGGGTTCCCCGGCAAGCTTCCGGGGCTGGACGCCGCGCTGAGCTCCCTGCTCGAGGACTTGGAGGATCGCGGGCTTCTCGATACGACCTTGGTCGTCGTGATGGGCGAGTTCGGACGGACGCCCAAGATCAACCCGCGCGGCGGGCGCGATCACTGGCCCGGGGCCAACTCGATGCTGTTCGCCGGCGGAGGAGTCCTGGGCGGCCAGGTGATTGGGAGGACGGACGCGCGCGGCGAACTGCCGGCCGAGAATCCCGTCTCGCCCGAGGACCTGGCGCGCACGCTGTACACCCTGCTCGGCGTCAATCCGGACCAGACGTTCGAGACCTCCGACGGCAGGCCGATTCAGCTGGTTCATGGCGGGCGCGTGATCCGGGAGCTGATGACGGGCTGAAGCATGAAGCCCGTCTCGCTGCTTTTGGCCTTGGGCCTCGCCCCGGCCTTGCTGTCGGGCCCGATCACTCAGGTTCGCTTTTCCCCGGATGGCGACGTCCTGGCCCTGGCGGGCGGGGAGACCGTCCGGCTAACGCGTTTGGTTGGGCCCCCGCGGCACGACGAAGTGCTGGCAACCGGAATCAAGCAGGTCTTCGCGGTCGACTGGAGCGCGGATGGAGAATGGCTGGCCGTCGGCGGGGGGGCGCCGGCGCAGTCCGGCAGGGTCGAGTTCTGGAAACGGGAGGGAACTCAGGCGGAGCGCAGCTGGACGGGTTTCAAGGACCTGGTGTACGGATTGGATCTCGATCCGCAGGGCCGGTGGCTGGCAGCGGCCGCTGCGGAGGGATATGTCTCGGTGTTCGACACGCGAACCGGGGCGGAGCTGGCCAAGCTGGAAGGCCATACCGCTCCTGTCCTTTGCGTTGGATTCTCACCCGACGGCAGTATCCTGGCGAGCGGTGGCGCCGACCGGTCCATCCGCCTATGGGACACCGGGAGCTGGAAGGAGCTGCGGACGCTGGTAAATCATAATGGCGCCGTGCACGCGGTAGTCTTTGCCCCGGACGGCCAGACGCTCTACACTGCGTCGTTCGATGCCACGGTGCGGATATGGGATCCGGCTATTGGACGCATGAAGCGTATCAATCGGGGCTACGGCAGGGGCTTGCTCGGCATGGCCTACCAGGCTGAGGGGCATCGCCTGCTGACGGGCAGTGCCGGGGGGCGAGTGTTCCTGGCGGAGGCCGACACGGGCGAGATCGTGGAGGAGATCGCTTCGATGCCCTCGCGCAAGACCGCGTGGGTCCAGACGGTCGACGTCTCGGCGGATTCCAACTGGTTCGCTTGGGCGGACAGCGAGGGCCGCTATCAACTGAAGAGGGTGCGCCGATGAGTGCCCTGCGAGCAACTCGGTTCTTGTTCCTTGCATGCCTTCTTGCAAGTGCCGGATTGGCCGAGGAAACTGTCTACTCAGGGCCGCAGCCGGGAGAAGCGCTTCCAGCCTTTGAAGCTTTAGCCGTCAACGGGCCGCATTCCGGAAGGGTGCACGACTTCGTCACAGAGTACGGCAACGCTCCGATCCTGCTCGTTTTCGCGCACCACATCGACAGAAACGTGTACGGGGTCTTGTGGCCGTGCGACCGCTACGCGGCCGAGAGAAGCGCGGTTGGCCTGAGGACATTGTTTGTCTACTTGGCGCCGGACCGCGTGTCCGGCGAGCGGCGCATGCACCAGGTCAAGAAGTCGCTGACCTTGGAGGTGCCGGCGGCCGTGGCGATCGACGGTGTGGAGGGTCCGGGGGCCTACGGGCTCAACCGGCAGGTGGCCATCACCGCCATCATCGCCAAGGATCGGCGGGTGGTTGCCAACATCACGTTGGTGCAGCCGGGCCTGGTCGACGCCCCCAGGATCATCGCGGAGGCGGCCAAGCTGGTGGGCGGTCATGTGCCCACGGGTAAGGAACTTGCCGATCACGGGCCCCGGTACAGGATGAAGAGTGCTGTCCGCACGCCGTATGAGGGCCCGTTCTCGGAGTCCCGGAGCGGGTTTGTCCAGGAGTCCAAAGAAACTCCCGACTTCGTGACGCAGGTGCAGCCCAAGATGGTCAAGGCGGGCTGTTTTTCGGGTGGGTGCCATGGTGCGGCGGCCGGCAAGGGAGGATTCAACCTCTCCCTGCTCGGCTACGATCCGGAACAGGACTATGAGTCGATTGTCCGGCAGTACTGGGGCAGGCGAGTGAATTTCGTCCGCCCGAGCGAGAGCCTGGTGCTGCAGAAGCCAACGTTCCAGGTGGTCCACGAGGGGGGCATGCGTTTCTCGCGGGACTCGGAGACCTATCGCGACCTGCTGGCGTGGATCGAAGGAGGAGCGCCGTTCCGGTCCGTGAACCCCAGGCACATCACGAAGCTCGAGGTCGTGCCCGCCTCCCGGACCGTGGAGCGGCCCGGCACGGAGGGGCAGCTGCAGGTGCTGGCGAGCTTCTCGGACGGGAATCGCGAGGACATCACGGCGTACGCCCTCTACATGTCGAACGACGACTCGATTGCATCGGTGGATCAAGAGGGGAAGTTCACGGTCAACGCCGTGGGCGAGACCAGCCTCAGCGCCCGCTACATGGGTCTGTTCGCGAACGCGCGTGTTGGGATGCCCTTCGGCGGCGATCGAGAGATTATCGCCCGCCGGGTTGCGGGGCAGTCCTCGTTCATTGACGAGCTGGTCGGACGGAACCTGGTCCGGCTCGGGATCGAGCCCTCGGCGATCTGCACGGAGGCCGAGTTCGCTCGGCGGGCCTATCTGGATATCATCGGCACGCTCCCCGCTGCCGCCGAGGCCCGGGCCTTTCTGGCCGACGACCGGAGTGACAAGCGGAGGCGGCTGATCGAGGAACTGCTGGCACGGCCGGAGTTCGGCCGGTACTGGTCGCTGTGGCTGCTCGACGTGTTGCGCGTCAACGGACGCACCATCGGGGTGGAAAACCTGGCGGTCTTCGCGAACTGGATCCGGGAGGGGCTCGAGCGCGACAGCTCCCTGGGCACGATGGTCCGGGAGATCCTGACGGCCGAGGGCGACGGAACCGAGGTCGCCGCTGCCAATTTCCTGCGGAGGGAGACCGATCCGAAGCTGCAGATGGAGCTGACTACCGAAGCCCTGATGGGCTCCCGCTCCCGTTGCGCCCAGTGCCATAATCACCCGTTCGACAGCTGGACGCAAACCCAGTATCACCAGATGGCCGCGTTCTTCGTGCGGGTCAACAAGACGGAGAAGGGCATCACCTTGGCCGATCACGGAGAGATCGAGCACCCCAAGACTGGCGAAACCGTCACCCCAGGATTTCCGGACGGAAAGCTGGCGGAACTGGATGGCCACGCGGACCGAAGGACGGCTCTTGCACGCTGGATGGCCTCGCCCGAGAACCGCTATTTCGCCCGGTCGATGGCCAACCGAATCTGGGCCCGCATGATCGGGCGCGGTATCGTCGAGCCGGTCGATTTCCTGAGCGCCAGCAATCCGCCGACAAACCCGGAGTTGCTGAATGCGCTTGAAGCGTTCTTCAAGGGGGCGGAGGGTGACCAGAACAGGCCTTACTCGGTCAAGGCTCTGATCCGAGAGATTGTTCGGAGTGAAGCCTATCAGCGGAGCGCGACGGCCAGCGGCAACAATCAGCGAGACGATCGGTTCTACTCCCGGGCCTTGGCGGGGGCGCTCGACGCCTACGCTTTCGTCGACGCGCTATCTCAAGTGACGGGGGTGAACGAAGCTTTCGCCGAGCTGCCTCCGACGACCCGCGCAATCGAGGTCGCCGATGCGAGCGTGGAATCCTATCTGCTCGATGTCTGCGGTCGTTGCCGCCGGCAGGGCTCGTGCGACGAAGCCAACTCGGCTGCGGGTGGAGTGCGCCAAGCATTGCATCTGATCAACGGCCCGGCGCTGAACTCCAAGGTCAGCGCGCCCGGGGGCAGGTTGGACCGGCTTCTCGCCAGCAACGCGTCGCCGTCGGCGATCGCCGAGGAGTTTTACTACGCGGCCCTGAGCCGTCCTCCGACAGACGAAGAGCGAGAGTACTGGCTCTCCGAGGTGAACCGCTCTCAGGGAGCCCGGGCGGTTTACGAGGATCTGGTGTGGGCTCTGCTCAACACACGACAATTTGTCTTCAACAGGTGATCTCATGCAAGAACGCTCATTTGGACAGGTGCGCGCCGGAACACTGTGCGCGGTTCTCCTGGGAGCGGCCACGCTCCTTCCGGCCCAAGGGGTCGTATACTCGGGGCCTCAGGCCGGCGAGCCAATCGAGCCCTTCTCCGTATTGGTCGTCAATGGGCCCGAGGGCGGAACGGAAGTCGACTACATCTCTCGTTGGGGGGATGATCCGAATATGCTGATCTTCCTGCATCAGCTCGACCGCAACGTCGCCGCGTTGCTGCGACCCTTAGAGCGGTTCGCCCAAGACCGCTCCGAGGCGGGATTGAAGTCGCTGATCGTCTTCTTGCACGACGACAAGATCTTCGCCGAGCGGAGGATGCAGGCCGTGGTCAAATCCCTGGACATCAAGATTCCGGTCGGCGTTTCCGTGGAAGGGGTCGAGGGGCCGGGTGCCTACGGGCTGAACAAGAGCGTCGCGATGACAGTCCTAGTGGGCAAAGGCCGGGAGGTGACAAACAACCACGCGATTGTGCAGGCAGGCGTGGTCGACGCTCCCAAGATTCTGAATGACGTTGCGGCCCACGTGGGAGGCAAGGTCCAAACAGCCGACGAGATGATGGCGGAAATCTAGGTACGCCGGGTGCAGGGGCCGCAGAAGGGGAAGCTGGCAGGCGGGGCGGGAGCGGGAGGCGGAGGCAGCCTTCGCGGAGGCGCGGCGGATGCATCCGGCGGTGGAATCTGCGATTCACAACCTGGAGTGCCGGGGATTGGACCGGGTGCGGTCGCGGGGGCCGGAGGGCTTTGCGCGAGCGGTAGGGCTGTCGGTGCTGGCGTTGGCATCGGACTGATGCAGCGGCGGGAGCGGGAACGGCTGAAGCGGGCGAGGCAGCGGCGGCTGCGACTGGCGGCGTAAGCGGCCCGGGAAGTGGCAGTCGGAACAAGCCAAACCCAAGGAGAACAACTGATCCCCCGCGCCTAACTAGCCGGATCGGACCTGGCTACCAGCACTCCGGGAGAAGCCTTCAGGGCACAATTGCATCAGGAACAGACCACTGTCTTGATTGGCTGTCAAGCTCGTTAGTCGACAGCTTGTTCTTGACATCAACTGATGCAGTTCCCGGGAGGACAGACTGAGAGCACAAGCACTTAGCACCCGTGATGTCCACCATCCCGCTTTGGCCCAGGTTGCGGCACGGAGGACGTTCTCTTGGAAGCGCTCTTGAATGCGGGTTCCCGAATATGGGTCAAGCGGAAACCGGCGGTCTGGTCTGGCGTGGCGGTCGTTTGCTGCATCGGTCAACGGTTGGACAGGCTGGCAGCTCAGATGAGACATGACCTCATGAGCGAATCTCGCGGCCATTCGTGCTAGTGGTCGACTGTCAGGCACGACTCAAGGCTGGCGCCCGACAGCCTCGACGCGGACAACACAAAGCCGTTGCGGGGGCAACTGGAAGCTCGCCCGTGCATGCTCTCAGGCACGACTCAAGGCTGGCGCCCGACGCCTCGACGCGGAAGCCGTTGCGGGGGCAACTGGAAGCTCGCCCGTGCATGCTTGCCGTCGCTGACGAACTCACCTTGCAGCAGTTCGCGCCCGGCGTCTTCGACGATCAGCGTGTAGCGGCCGGGCTCGAGCAAGTAGAACTCCGCGGCCAACGACCGATCCTGTTTGCCGAAGTGGAACAGTTCCGCTCGCAAGCCTCTCGTCCCCGAGTCGGTCACAAGCGCGGCGATCTCGCGTGGCGGGGTCAGCCACCGGACGGCGTTCAGCGGAAAGTAGCCAACACCCCCCGGGTCGCCGGTCGCGGTGGAATAAAGCAGTCCGAGGTCGGCCAGTGCGAAGTTCCCGACCGACTGCTCGAACATGAAGTCTTCGAGGAAGATCGCCGGGAAGCTCAACACCCGATCGGTATATCGCACTTCGCTGGTGAAGCCTTCGAAGTTGGGGCGAAGCAAGCGGGCGAGGTTGCGTAACTCCGAGGTCAGCGCGGACCGATCACCGCGGAGCCGAAAACTCATGTACGGATCTTGTTCCCGCTCGAAGAACCCATCGAACTCGCGGTCTCCTGTCAGCATGCGGAGCTTCGCCAAGGTGCCGGTCAGCCAGTCCATTTGTCGCGCGCACCAAGCTTCGGATCCGGGCGTCGGATCGACCTTGGGCGGGTTCTCAAGATGTCGCATACGGATCTCCGCCATCGAGCGCAACGGCTCCAGATACGATTCATCGCCCGTCACGTGATAGGAGAGCAACAGGGTATTGGGTATCATCTCTTGCCGTAGCGCACTGGGCCAGAGATAGAGCGACTCCTGATGATGATTCCCGGGATTCCACCATTGGTCCGTCACCCCGCCAACGCGGCCGTCCGGCCAGTGGATTGCGCTTGGCATGATTCCTGCTGGCTTGCCGCTTTCGCTGCGGGCCGTGGCGTCAATCCACGTTGCCATCCAGCGCGTGACGAGCTCTTCGATTCTCGCGTCGCCGGTACGTTGCCAGTAGAGCAGGGCAGGCTGAATGGTGCGCGGGTGGTAGACCGTGTCGCACGCGCGCGCCGGATTGTCGTCCACGCCATCCACATTGAAGTAGGTGCTCTTGAACTGAAAGAAGCCACGCTGATTGACACCGGTCCACTTCGTCTCCATCAACTCGACGATCCGAAGCGCTCGCTGGATCCACAGGTCATTGCGGGGCTCGAGATGCATCATCGGAGTCAGCACGTCGGCCGTGTCCTCGGCCGTGTGCTCGACATCGGACATCCGCGAGGTGTAACCGCCCTTCATGTGCGGCTGCGCCAGGAGCGCTTCGGAGAAACGCGCCTGGGCGGCGGCGAGCTTGGGGTCTTCGAACGGGATTAGAGCCGGAACCTGCCACCTCCACATCTCGCAGTCATCCCCCCAGCCGCCGCCGTACGCGCCGTTCGGCTGCGAGCGGTTCTCGATCCACCACTCGGCGATATCGACGATCCGCTCCAATGACTCGCGTTGATAGACAGCCCAATCGGGCGCGTCCCGTGCGGCTGGGTACTGTTTTCGGGGAGGGATGGGTTCGCCCAGATACATCCGCGCTATGGGGTTCTGGGGAAAGGCCTCGACCGTGGCCTCGAGATCCGCTCGCGCTTTGTCGAAGTACCGGCGGCGCTTAGCCGGGTCTTTGTTGACGCCGCCGTGCTCGAGTACGACCCAGGTCAGCATGCGTCCGCGATAGAAGCGGGCGATCGGCTCTAGCGGTGAATCCGTGGCTATTTGGAAGTCGTAGGCGAGGGTATCCAAGACCTCCCGCCCAAAGTATCCAAGCGAGTCGGAGTGAATCCAGCGGTCGATCTCGTCGGCTAGGCGCTCGGCGTCGACGCGCAATCCGGAATCGATTCCGGGCAAATCTTGAAGTTGCTCAAGAATCTGCAGCCGAGCGGAGTCGTCCGCAGCGTTCCCCGCCTGCTGAATCAGCGCATGGGCGCTGACTTCAGATCTGCCGGCGTCGGGCGAGATGACGTCGAGGGCTACCGCCAGCGCCATCGTCGCTAACGCCACTCGCCATGGTCTTGCCCGCACGGCGTCTATTCTACCGGGCAGGCTGGCGACCAACTCCCTCGGCCTTCGCGCGTTCTTGCAACTGGCCTTTTCAGCTTCAGTACCGGTCTCGGAGCCGCTCCAATGGCAGCATTCCCCGGCAGGCTCGCGGTGTCGAGGCACCACCTATCAGGGTGTGTCCCGATTGACGGGTCGTGGGTTGTTCGAACGGTTCTGCCATGGGTCCTGGATGTCCGCAGGGGGCTGATGCTGCTCCTGACACGCTTCAATTGATGCCTGACGAACTGGAAACTCAAAGGCCGTGACCAGATGGAACACTCGATGATTCTAGTAGTCTATTGGCGATGCCAAACTTTTCCGACGTGCTCGAGATCCGGGCGGGGGTCCAAGACCGCTACCCCGATGTTCTAACTTCCAAGGCCCTGGAGGTAATCGCCGAACTGGCTCACTTCGACAGCGATCGCAAGGCTGTGATGCAGGCCAGACTCGATCGGCGCCGCCGGCGCGCTGAGCGGGGGGAGAGGATTCAGTTCCTGGATCCCGAGTCCACCATCCCTCGGACAAACATTAAGGTTGCTGACGCGCGAGCAGGACGGTTTACGGGCTCGGCTATCCCGGACGATCTGAAATGCCAGTGGGTGCAGGGCACGGGTCCAGGCGCAAAACCGCGCTCGCGGTTGGAGAGCAGCATCCGCAATGTTGCCTACGCTCTTCTGTCGGGGGCGGACGGATGGATGTTCGACGGCGAGGACGCCCTCGGCCAAATCGAGACGATGTCGCTCGACAATCAGCGAAATCTTCGGATGGCGTTCTCAAAGGACCCGATCTTCTTGCAAGCGGCCGAGGGTGTCGCGGCGCAAATGAACACTTGGGCAGAGGGCTTCTTTGGCAGGCAGACGATTTCGGATTGGCGGCAACAGCTCAACTTCACGACGAAGATTTTTCGGGCGCGCGGGCTGCATTTGGAAGATCGCCACATTCGTAACTCCGACGGGAGCGGCTTTTCCGCATCGATCGTTGACGCCACGCTCTACGTCGCGAATAACCACGAGGCGTTTGCGGATCAGGGCGCTAGCCTGGTTCTTTATTTGCCGAAGATCCAAACCGCTGAGGAAGCGGCGCTGTGGAACGACATCCTAAGCGGTGTCGAGGCCTGCTTGGGATTGAGAAATGGCGCCATCAAGACCTATGTTCTGGTTGAGCAGGTTGAAGCTTCGTTTCAGTTGATGGAGATTCGCGCGGCCTTGGGGCGTCGATTTGTCGGCTTCAACACGGGCCGCTGGGATTACATCAACAGCGTTGCCGACGCGATGGCTTGGGATTCCGGGTTTATCCATCCGAATATCGACGCGGTAGCGATGATATATGGCTACATGCGCAACTACGAAGGCCGCGTCCGGCGGTCGACCAACACACCCGACGAGAAGGGGCAGTACGCGCTTTGGCAAGGCGGCATGGAGCCCAACATTCCGGTCGGGTCCGAGGCCGGCGTTTCGGCGAGCATGGCGAAGGCGACGGCGGGCGCCGAACGGGAACAGCGGGAGGGGGCCAGCGGGAAATGGGTGGCGCACTGGAAGATGGTGCACATCATCCGCCCGGTGTGGGAAAAGGCAGGCGAAGCGAACCAGGCCGGCCGGCCGTTCCAGGCGCTGACCTACACCGATGCCGACGCCGATGGGCTAACGCTGCTCGAGCCAGCGCCGAGGACGATTCGCGGGGCAAGGGATCTGATCAGCGTGGCGGTGCAGTATGGCAACGCTTTCGAACAGGGGTTCCAGGCGGCGGCGCTCAAGCCCGCGGATTTCTTCGGCAACGACGACGTGCTCTACCTGATGGAGGACATGGCGACGGGCGAGATTCGCCTAAGCATCTTGTGGGAATGGTTGCACAAGACGGCCACGCTTACGGCCGACGATCCAGAGACTGGCGCTAAGGAAGGCGATCCGTTTACCGCAGAGATGTATACTAGGCTCCTCGCGGAAGAGTACGCGAAGCTCCAGCAGGCCAACGATGTCGATGTTCACGATGATTCGAAGCAAACGACGCTGCCTGTCGCGAAGGTGATTGTCGATGAATACGTGAGGTTTGCCAAGAAGGCCCCGTGGATGGTCGACTTGCTCAACATCAACCTGAGCGTCGAACAGGAAGCAACCGCCGACGAACGGACACACGCCTTCCTGGATCGATTCGCCAACGAAGGCGTGCGGATCACGAGTAATTTGGATTTCGCCTAATTTCCGACCGGTCGTCGGCGTCCTACCCGGCTTTGACAGTTTCCGCGCAACGACTCTCGTTGATAATGCCCGGTGATCCAGAGTCGGGAAGCATCCGCGAGCTACAGGGCAACCGGTTCTTACTCACATCTACGCTGGCAGTTCCGCATGGTCAGTTGAGATGACTCTCGAACTGCAGCACTGACTCACCGGCCGCACCGTCAGTCGTAGTACTCAAGACCCAAGTGCGTGATCATTTGTTCGCCGGCCATCCAGCGCAGAGTGTTCTTCAACTTCATCAGTTGGATGAAAATATCGTGCTCGGGATAAAGCTGTGGAGGCACCATCGGCGACTTGAAGTAGAACGACAGCCACTCCTGTATCCCCGCCAGACCCGCGCGCTGGGCAAGATCGAGGAAGAGCGCCAAGTCCAGCACCAACGGCGCGGCCAGGATCGAGTCGCGGCATAGGAAGTTGACCTTGAGCTGCATGGGATAGCCCAGCCAGCCTGTCAGGTCGATGTTGTCCCAGCCCTCCTTGTTGTCACCGCGCGGAGGGTAGTAATTGATTCGCACCATGTGGGAGAAGTTCTCGTAGAGATCCGGGTACTGCTCCGGCTGGAAAATCACGTCGAGAGCGCCGAGCTTGCTCTCTTCCTTGCTCTTGAACGATTCCGGCTCCTCCAGGACGACGCCGTCGCGGTTTCCGAGGATATTGGTGGAAAACCACCCTTCCACCCCCAAGAGGCGCGCCTTCAGTCCGGGGGCGATCAGTGTCTTCATGAAAGTCTGGCCGGTCTTGAAGTCCTTTCCGCATACGGGAACCTGCCGCTCCTTGGCGAACTGCTGGAGGGCAGGGATGTCGGCGGTCAGGTTCGGTGCGCCGTTAGCGAATGGAACGCCGCACTGCAGCGCGGCGTAGGCGTAGATTTGCGACGGAGCGATGTTGGGGTCGTTGGACAGCAGACCGGTCTCGAAAGCCTCCAAGGAGGCATGCACGTCGGTCGGACGCAGCAACGTCTCGGTTGATCCGCACCAGACCATGACGGCTCGGTCAAGGTCATTGACGCGCTTGAATTCCTCGATGTCCCGGATGAGCGCCTCGGCCAGCGCCATCTTGTTGGTGCCGTGCTTGACATGCGAACCATCGAGACGAGGTACGTAGGCGCGCTCGAAGACCGCCGGCATCGGCCGAACCGCCCGAAGATCGTCTTCCGCCTCCGCTAGCAGGCTTGGATCGATCACGCGGGCAGCTTGGGCTGCTTCGTAGCAGTCTTGTTCTTGGATGTCCCAGCCGCCAAACACCAACCCGCGGGTGTCCTGGAGTTCGAGCAAGTCGCGAATCAGCGGGTTACGCTTGTCGGTTCGCTTGCTGAGCCGGATTCGGCCCATCTGTGTCAACGAGCCGATTGGCTTGGCCAAGCCCCTATTGATCAACGCGGTTCCACCTATCACGGTGGTCGCCACCGCACCCAAGCCGGGCAGGAGGACACCTAGGCGCCCGCTTGGTGGCGCGATGCTCGGCGGAGCCATCCGCGAAAGAAAACGCTCTGCGAACTTGGCCCCGTCGGCCCCTACTGCCCTTCGGTTGCCGGTCAGCAGTTGCTCCTGTCTGCTGTCCGCCACGAAGCGCCCTTCTTCGATGCACTCACGGAGTTCCCAGAGTGGCAGGCCCAGAGTGTCGGCGACCTGCGCCGCATCGCTGAACTTGAGGTCCCGCTTGCGCTGCACGAGACCGAGATAGAGCTGTTGATAGCCGATACGGGTGCGCTCCGCTAGCAGCTTGAGATTGATGGAATAGGTTGGATTAGTATCCATTGGTAAATGGTAACATATATAAATTATCGATTAGATAATTTGAAGCGAAAATCATCTGAAATTTCGGCTATTGATAGTCGAAATAGCTGACATGCTCTGAGGTCAGGCGTGCTTCCTGGTTGGATGTCTCGAGCTGGTGGGTGACAGTCTTGGTGGCCGCGAATCTCCGAGGGGAGGGGGGCTTCGCCTTGTGACGCTAGACAGGACTCAATCTGGGCAACGCTTCTACGCAAGGGGCGTGACGTTTCGGGGCACGGCCTGGAGCGTGCAGGCAGCGGCCTGCCGGATTCACGGAATCGAGGCCGGGCAGCGCCCCTTGTGGTCCGCGTGGGTGTCGCACGCCCAATCTCGTGCTAGCCGGTCTGGATCGCGAGTACCGTCTCTCGCAATTGGACACGACCAGCCCTCTTGCCTGGTAGTGATCCTTTCCGGTCTACAGTTCGCGCAGAATCATGATCATGCGAATGGATTGCACACAGCGGTACAATTTCACTAGCTTGACGGGAAAGCCCGTCCCCTGCGGCCACGGCTTCGACAAGCCTGCCGGGAAGGGGATTGATCGTTAGCCCTGCAAGCCCAGCGGGTACTTGGATCTAATGCGGGTCAAATATCGCCCATTAGGAACGGGTTGCCGCGCGGTCTGCCTCGCGGCGGTGGCGACATGTATGTCACCGAACGTTGAGGCTGCCAGTGGCGACGTATTGACGAACGTTCTGCAGCCGGTGTTTCGGCAAAGCTGCGTCAAGTGCCACGGCGAGCTTGGCGACCCGAGCGGGGAAGTCAATCTGTTTGCCCTGAAGAACTCCGCCGACCTCACGAGGAATCCCGAACTCGTCAGGGATCTCGTCAGAGTTCTCGACTCCGGAATCATGCCGCCTGAGGGCGCGCCGCCATTGCCTCGGGAGCAGCGCCAGCAGCTCATCGCCGAGCTTCGCGAATTGCTGCACGTTGCTGTCAGTTCGCAGGAATCGTTTCCCCAAGCGCCGATTCGGCGAATGAACCGTTTCCAGTACAACAACGCAGTCCAGGACCTGTTCGACCTGCAAGTCGACGTGTTTGCACTGCCGGAACGGATGCTGCGGGAGTATGGCTACTTCCGTCCCGAGACTGGCAAGATGCCGGACGATCTCAAAGCGGGTAGCCGGCCCCTAGGCAAGTCGCAGTTAATTGGCAAACGACTGGCCGGCGTCGCCCCGTTCCCCCAGGATCTGAGGGCAGAGCACGGCTATGACAACCGCGGAGATCACCTCACGCTCTCGCCGCTCCTGCTGGAATCATTCTTCAAGCTCAGCACGTCCATTGTTGGAAGCGAGGACTTCAACGAAAACACCAGCGGGGCTTGGACACCGCTCTTTCGCCCGCCGCCAAGCCGCGAGGATTACCTGCCCGTGGCTCGCGAATCGCTGCGTGGGTTCCTCACACGGGCGTTTCGTCGCCCAGTTGAGGACCTCGTTCTGGATCGATATGTCGACTACGCAATGCGGCGAACTGAGTCCGGAGGGTCGTTCAGCGACGGCATGAAAGCCGCCGTCTCGGCAGCTCTGGCATCGCCGCGATTCCTCTACCTCTATGAACGAAGTGGTACCGGCGAGACTGTCGAGCGACTTGACGATTTCGAATTGGCATCACGGCTATCGTTTTTCCTGTGGGGCAGTATCCCGGACCAGACACTGCTTGATCTGGCGGCAGAGGGAAAACTTCACGACTCCGCTGTGTTGGAACAGCAGGTGGATCGCATGTTGCGGGACGCTCGGCTGAAGCGCTTTTGCGATAGCTTCCCGACACAGTGGCTGCAACTCGAGCGGATCGTGTCCGCGGTTCCCGACCCGCAGCGCTTTCCGGAGTTCTACTTCGCCAAGTTCCGCTCGAGCATGCACATGATGCTGGAGCCGTTGCTGCTTTTTGAGACGATCCTGATCGAGGACCGCTCGATTCTGGAACTGGTGGATTCAGACTTCAGCTATCGCAGCGAATTGCTGGAGTCCTGGTACCGAGATGGCACTCGCCCCACCAGGGTTCCGCCGGTTCAGATCCCGTTTCGCCGTGTTCCGGTGGAGGACCGCCGGCAGGGCGGCGTGATTACCAACGTGGCAGTGATGACCATGACGTCGGGCCCGCTGGAGACAAGACCCATTACGCGCGGTTCGTGGATTGCCGGCGTGATTTTCAATGACCCGCCCGATCCGCCACCTGCGGACGTGCCGCTACTGCCGAACGAGGACCCCGCTGGCGCGGACGCAGACCTCACGCTGCGGGAGCGCTTCGAGGCGCATCGCACGCGAGCGGATTGTCTAAGCTGTCATGCCAAGATCGATCCCCTTGGCTTTGCTTTGGAGAACTACGGTCCGACGGGAGTCTGGCGCGACACCTATGACAACGGCCGCGCGGTGGATGCGGGCGGTGTTCTCTTCGGACGACATGAGTTCAGTGACATTGTCGAGTTCAAGGACGCAATTCTGGCCGAGAAAGACCGCTTTGCACGCGCCTTTGCGGGACATTTGCTTGAGTTCGCCTTGGGACGCGAGTTGGCCGTCTCGGATGAGCCTGTTTTGGACCTCATAGTACGAGAAACCGCCGGGACCGACTATCGGATCCAGGAACTGATCAAACAGATTGTCCTCAGCGATCCATTTCTGTCCAAGTACAATCCAGCAAGGCCGGGGACACGATTGCCCTAGACGGACCGATTTCATGCGCACCACTTCCAGACGGTCATTCCTTCGCGGCGCGAGCGGTACCGTGCTCGCCCTGCCTTGGCTCGAGAGCATGGCGGTGGCAGCACGACCATCGACGGCACCCCACCAACAACCGCCCCGGCGCCTGGCCTTCTTCTACGTCCCGATTGGCGTAGTGCGTCGAGGATTCTTCCCGGGCGAACTGCATGCCGGACTGCCAGCATTCAACGGTGACTTAAGCGCGATCACGGAGAGCACGACACCTGTTGGCTCGAACGCGATCAAGCTGACGCCCACTCTCGAGCCGCTCGAAAGGGTCAAGGACAAGGTTGCCATGATCACGGGGCTGGACCGAACGTTCCAGATCGGCACCGATGTCCACGCCCAGTGCGCTTCGTGCTTCCTGAGCAGCGCCGCGCCGTTCACAGTCAAGACATCGGCTTGGCCGCTGGAACGCACGCTCGACCACATCGTCGCGGATCGAATTGGACATGCAACCCCCTTCCGCACACTCGAGTTCAGCTGCAACACCCACCGGGACAATGTGGAGTCGATCTACTTTGACAACATCTCTTGGTATGGGACTGGGCATGTCGCGCCATCGATTCGCGATCCGCGCAAGGCCTACCGTAGATTGTTCGGAACGCAAGACGTTCAAGAGTTTCGCAACATAACCGACCTTGTGCTTGAGGACGCCCGCTCGCTGCAGCGAGAGCTAGGATCCGCTGATCGCGACAAGTTCGCGGAATACTTCGATTCCGTTCGTACCATCGAAGAGCAGATGGACAAGCTCGAACGAATGAAGGGTGAACTAGACGAGGTTTCGATCTCGGAACCTCTGGAGGCGTACTTGCCGCGTGGAGAGTACATCCGCCTAATGGGCGACCTGATGGTTGTTGCTCTTCAGACAGGCCTGACACGAATCGCGACGCTGATGGTCGCTCCGGAACGTTGGAACACTCCGTTCATGTTCGAGGGACTCTTCGACAAGCCCGTGAGCCATCATCTGATGTCCCATAAACAGCAAGAATTCGGGGAGCAAGTGCTGCAGATCGATCGCTTTCACATGGCGCAGTTTGCGTATCTTGTCGAGAGAATGGATGGCATCCAGGAGGCTGACGGCTCAACGTTGCTCGACAACACAATCTTCACCTACGGTTCCGGCCTCGGTGACGGAGCGACCCACCAGTACAGCGATCTGCCTATTGTCGTCGCTGGCTCAGGGGCGGGCAATCTCCAGGTCGGCCAGCACCTGCGTTGTTCGGATGGTACACCCCTCGCCAATCTCTGGCTGACCCAAGCTCAGGTCATGGGCGTCAAACTCGATCGCTTCGCGGATAGCACTGGGGTCGTCCCTGAGTTGCTTTCGTGACCGCCATCAGCATTGTGCAGGCTAGTGGCTGGACTCCCTCCACGAGCTGGAAAGCGGTCCTGTGCCGGTAAGGGCGCTGCAATGCCGTAAAGTCGTGGGGAATCAGCCACGGTGACCCCGATTTAGGCCCTTTCCGGACCGTCGTGGAAATGAACCCGTACTCTGGGAGTTCGCAAGCAGCGCACACTGCGAGAACAGGAAATCGGGCGGTACAGAGTCTCGCGTTGTCCTCTCCGCGCAGAAAACGCAGTGGTCGGTGGCCGGTTCTTCGGCGGCGTATCGCGGCTGGCTTTGTATCCCGGCTCGCGAAATAATGATTGCCATGCCCACCTTGACCTCGCGCCGCGAGTTCGCGGCGTTGCTTGCCGCGAACGCGATTTCCTGTGCTCGTCCCGATCCGCCTCTGAATGTGCTGTTCATGGCGTCGGACGATCTCACATCGACGCTCGGCTGCTATGGCCACCCGGTGGTCAGATCCCCAAACATCGACCGCCTGGCCGCGCGCGGCGTCCGCTTCGACAACGCCTACTGCCAGTTCCCGTTCTGCGGTCCCAGCCGCGCGTCGCTAATGACGGGCCTGCGTCCGGATAGTTCCGGTGTCGTCACCAACGCCAATGTCGATTTCCGCGAGCAGCACCCTGACGCAGTCACGCTTCCCCAGCTGTTCAAGAACAACGGCTGGCGATCGATGCGCGTGGGGAAGATGTTCCACATGGGTGTTCCTGGGGGCGTCGGCACGATGACTCACCAAGACCCGCCGTCATGGGATGTCTCGATCAGCCCACCTGGTGATGAGCATGAGAGTGTGGGGCTTGGTGGCGATCCGAACCCTGACCTGCGACACGGTCTAAAAATGCAGTGGGTCCAGACAGCTGACGCGAGTGGACAGGCGGACAGCGCCGCTGCCGACACTGCGATCGACTTGCTCCAAGAGTCAGCGGATAACCCGTTCTTCCTCGGCCTCGGCTTCGTGCGGCCCCACACGCCATTCGTGGCACCATCCAGCTTCTTCGACATGTACCCGTTGGAGGATATTGAACTGGTTTCGAACCCGATAGACGACCTGGACGACATTCCCGCGCCTGCCAAGAACCTGCGACCGTTCCTGTGGCACCAAATGGGTATGAGCGAAGAGAACCAGCGCATTTCGTTGCGAGGCTACTATGCGTCGGTTTCGTTCATGGACCAGCAAGTCGGAAGGGTGCTCGACGAACTTGCTCGCCTAGGCGTAGCTGAACGCACAATCGTCGTTTTCTTCGGAGACCATGGTTGGCACCTTGGCGAGCACACGCACTGGCAGAAGATGAGCTTGATGGAGGAGTCGGTGAGAGCGCCGCTCATCATTTCGGCTCCCGGCATGCGAGGCGCGGGGCGCCCGTCTAAGGCATTGGTGGAGTTTGTTGACTTCTACCCCACGTTGGCAGACTTGTGCGGGCTTGAGCCGCCCGCGAACCTGGAGGGAACAAGCTTGGCGCCGCTTCTGGACGATCCTTCTGGATCAGTCAAGGATGCAGCGTTCTCGCAGGTCCAGTGGGAGGACCGCATCTATGGCCGAACCGTACGAACTGACAGGTATCGCTACATCCAGTGGGAAGGAGATGGCGGCGGAGAGGAACTTTATGACCACTGGAGCGATCCGCGCGAGTTCACGAACTTGGCGTTGGACCCCGAGCACGCCAGCGTCCTCGACCGAATGCGGGACAGGCTTGAGCGGGGACCAGAGAGGACGCGAGCCTAGTAGCCTGGCCGCTCTTGATGAAGTGCGTAGCTTTGTCGGTGCGCTAGCCTGCGCCTGCTGCGGTGATTGCAGTTGGCATGCAAGACCCGACTCATTCCTATAGGACGTACCTGAAGGCGTCTTCGCGATCGCGAAGACATACCGGTGGGTGGTCGCGGTGAGGCGATGGAGTGGTCGTGCCAGATTACCGGCTTCTCACGACCTACTCACACAATGCACAGCCATAGGGCCAAGGCGCAAGCGCTCCAGGCGTCACGCCTTTGCGTAGTGCTTGTACAGGAATTCCGCGAGGGCGATGTCCTCGACGGCTAGACCTTGTGACTCGAAGAGCGTGATCTGATCTTCCGATTCCCGTCCAGGCCGGTTTCCAGCCAGGATCTCGTGCAATTCGCACGCATGGTCCCAGTTGAACACTCCATCATCCGCCGCTTGAGTGAGGTCGCCCGCCTCCATGCGCGCTTGCTCGAGAGAATCGACTGCGATCAGAGACGCCTCTTGAATTGTTTGAGCATCGAGTTCACGTCGCAGAATGTGGTTGCTACCAGCGGCGTTGACATGGGTGCCCGGGCGCATGAGGCGTCCCGGGAACACCGGGTTACGTGCATTTGTCACAGTTGTGATGATGTCGGCCCCCTCCAGCGCCTCTTCCGGCGAATTCGCGGGCAGGATGCTTAATCCGAGCCGGTTGCTCATCCGCGTGGCGAACGACTCGCGCCGTTCCGGCGTGCGGCTGTAAACGCGAACAGAACTCAGTTCACGGGCGCACGCCACCGCCTCCAGCTGCGTTTCTGCCTGGAATCCACTGCCGAACAGCGCAAGGCGACTAGCGTCCTCGCGCGCCAGACACCGAGTCGCGACTCCACTAGCCGCGCCAGTGCGGATCTGGCCTAGGATGTTGGCGTCGATCGACGCGAGCAATTTCGCCGTGTTGGCGTCGAACAGCAGGACGACGAAATTAGGCGCGCCCACCCTCGGGTTTGACGCATAGATCTTGATGCCGACGAGCCCGCTCTCGTTGTCCCCGCCGGCCATGTAGTGCAGCAGTGTGCGACTTTCCATTGCGACGCGCCGGCGGGGGTGGTTTACGGCCCGCTTGGCGGCCAGTCGCAGGAGCGCTCGTTCGACGAACTCCATGGCAGTGCTCATGGAGACAGCGGCGCGGACTTGCTGTTCTGTAATTCGGATCATCGGTCGCCTTATCAACTGAGTATGCCAGTCCCCATGATTGATTCCGTTCGGCGCTCACGGGTGCTGGCGGGTTTCGGCCGCGGGCGGGAATTGCCGGGAAATAGGCGGGCTGGCTATCACGAGACATAGGTGGTTGCAGCTGGAGTCTCAGCCATGGCAAGGACTCTCTTCGGCCTTCTGCCTTTGCCGTGGTTGCATCCGGTGCCGCTTGCCGCGGTGCCTTGAGCATCAGTCGACACCCCAACCTCGTTCGAGCCGGACGGTCGGGTGCTCCAGCATGTATGATGGATTTTGGTGAGCGGGTGCCTGCCGGGTGTCTGCTTGTCTAGGCGAACCCATCCCGGACGGGAGGTGTTGTTCGTTTATGGCAGAAGTTCACGTAACAGAAGGCGAGCCCTTGGAAATCGCCCTGCGTCGCTTTAAGCGCAAAGTCCAGCAGGAAGAAATCATCAAGGATGTCAAGCGGCACTCGTACTATATGAAGCCAGGCGAGAAGAAGCGCTTCAAGCAGGCGATCGCTCGCAAGCGGCTTCGCAAGCGGTCTCGGATGTCCCGCGACTGACCGTCCGTCCGCTTGAGGGCTTGCGCCGGCCGCCCGAGCCCAAACTGAGCTGGCATTTGCTCAATCTGAACGGTTTCTCGTTCCTGCGGCCCGAAGGCCGAATTCGTCCATTGCTTGGATGTATTGGAGCGAAGCAGGGGGTTGGCCAATCCCATGCGGTCAGCTCCGTCTTTGCTCCGCTTGCGGCGCAACCCCTGCGTCGCAAGCGGGGTTTGACGGCCTGCTCCGACCGGCATCTTCGAAAGACGGGGCTGGACAACCCACAGTCTCGACGAAATCGGCTTTGCTCTCCGAATATACTGCAGGACAAAGCTCGCGGCTAGGGAGTTAGATCGGCGTGCCCTCGACATCCGCCCAAGGCACGCTATGGTCACCATCGACTGCCAGCGTCTCCCGAGGGGAGTCGATGTGGAAAATCGACCAGGGGCCTGGGATGAACGGATAGCGATCGACGACTGACTCGTCAATCTCGACGCCAATGCCCGGGTTGTCAGGCATGACCAGATAGCCGTCCTCCAGTTGTAGTGGCTCGACCAGGATCTCGTCTGCCACGGGGAAGGGATACATCCCCGGCTTGCCGTCGTTGGAGTGAAGTGGGTATTCCAGCCACTCCACCACGCTCTCGTCCCAGCAGACGCCGAGTTGCGCGGCCGCGATGACTTCCAGGAGAGTGCCCCAGCTATGGAACGCGAAACGAATGCCTTGTCGCTCGGTCGCCGCGAAGACTCGTTGCCCCATCGCGAATCCCCCTTGGCAGCAGACATCCATCTGCACGAAATCGACGCCGTCCGACTCGATTAAGTCGACGAAGGAGTCCTCGTCGGGTTCGTGCTCTCCGGACGCGACCGTGACGGATCGGTCCGCGCGAAGAGCCTTGTATGCCGCGTGGTCTTCCGGCGGCAGCGGCTCCTCGACCCAGTAGGGATTTAGCGGCGCGAGATCTCGGCACAGTTGCTTGATCGTTTCCCCGGAGTAACTGCGATCGCCCATGCGCCACCACGCGTGGCAGTCGAGCATGATGCCGAAACCCGGGCCAGTCGCACTCCTGATTGCTTGTGTGATCTGGAGGTCGCCTTCCGGTCCGGCCGCCGGCCGCAGCTTGTAAGCCGGGAAGCCCAGTCGCTGCACGGCCTCGGCCTCGGCTGCATACCCCTCGGGCGGCATGTACATGCCGGCGGATCCGTAGCACTTTATGCGTTCGCGCCTGCGGCCGCCAAGCATGTCCGACATGGTTGCGCCTTCGGCTTTGGCCGCTGCGTCGATGACCGCGACTTCGACGGCGTGATATGTCTTTTGGGTCTCGAGGCCGGCACGGAAGCCGAATTCCTTCCACAGAGTTGGGTCGCGCCCTTCCAGGAACGGCCCGATCGTGCCTTGGATTTCGTGTTGAGCCCGCACGTGCGCGGGCCCTGGGGCGAAACCCGTGATACCGGCGTCTGTCGATACCCGAATCAGCATTGCGTCCCGTTTGAGTACGGTTCGCAAGCCGCCGTAGAACGGCAGCTGGACAGGATCTGCAAAGGGGCAGGACATTAGCAGTCCTTCGACTTTGGTGATTCTCATTCTCAATTCACTTGCGGGTTGCAGCTTTGGTAGCCAGCACTTGACGAGGTGGTGATTGCGTAGCGCCCAGGTAGCCTGCCGGTAGCAGCCCTGCCGAGCCAAATCGACTGCCAGGAAGGGCTTGTCCTGACGTGTAGCCCGCGAGGAGACAGCTGAGTGCTGTCCGCTTCATGAAGGTACCATGCAGGGTCGCGGGGCTCCCCGTCGAAGCCTCTACGTGGAGTTCTGCCCGGAGAGACTAGTACCAATGTACGGTTGCGACCACGACCGCGCCGATACGGCCATGTTCGCTCGAGGAAAACCGACCCACGGCGCAACCCAACGCCAAGATGTCCCAGTGTACTGCGCTCTAGGTTCCCAATTGCGAAGGTCGGTGTTTCGGGCTACGATAGGGGAGGATTAGAGTGCAGCGTTCCCCTTCGCCTGATTGGGCCAGTGCTTTCCGGGTGTGGGGTGCCGGACAAGGGGCATGCGCTTCGGGACCAAATGGCACATAGCAATCGATTGAAAGCAGCTTCAGCGCAGGGGGGATCTCATCTTCTTCGGTTGGGGCTCATCTGTATAGCGGGCTTGACTGGATGGACTCCCGGTTACTCCGCAGACTCGGCCGAGGACCTGTTTCGTAACACGATCCAGCCAGTCCTGAAGCAGCAGTGCTTGGGGTGCCACGGTGAAGGGAATGTTTTCGCCAACCTCGACCTCCGCACGCGGGACTCTGCCCTGAAGGGCGGGCAGCGAGGACCGGCGATCGTGAGTGGCTCGCCCGATGCTAGCTTGCTGGTATCGGCCATCGATCACACTGGCGAACTGCCGATGCCACCCGGCGGGCCGGAGAAGCAGCTTCCCGAAGAGATTCGACACGCGTTTCGTGCCTGGATCGAAGCAGGTGCCCCGTATCTCGACGGCCAATCGGCGGCGAAATGGGACTTCGAGGAAGCCGACCTTTGGGCATTTCGGCCCGTGAAGCGAGTGGAGCCCCCTACCGAAGGAGTCAACCCGTCTGGTGTGCAGACACCAGTCGACAGTTTTGTCTTGGCGAAACTGGCCGAAAAGGGGCTCCAACCTGCTCCGAGAGCCGACAAGGCCACGCTCATCCGACGATTGACATTCGACTTGACAGGCCTCCCTCCGACTCCGGATGAGGTGCGGGCTTTCCTGGATGACGAATCCGAGGGTGCCTACAAGAAGGTGGTCGAGCGCTTGTTGGACTCTCCCCGCTTTGGCGAGCGATGGGGGCGTCACTGGCTAGATGTGACGCGCTACGCCGACACTTCCGGTTACTCCAATGACTTTGAGCGGCCCAACGCATGGCGCTACAGGGACTACGTCATCCGCGCGCTCAACAACGACAAGCCTTACGACCGCTTCGTGCTTGAGCAGATCGCTGGCGACGAACTCTTCCCAGATGATCCCGAGGCGATCGTCGCAACTGGCTTTCTCAGGATGGGACCTTGGGAGCATACCGGCATGGCGGTCGCGGCTATTACCCGGCAGCTGTTCCTTGACGACGTCACGCACCATGTGGGGCAGTCGTTTCTGGGGCTAACGCTGGGCTGCGCCCGCTGCCACGACCACAAATTCGACCCGATCCCGACCAAGGATTACTACCGCATGCAAGCCGTCTTCTCGAAGACGGCTTTCGCGAGGCGTCCACTGTCGTTTCTCTCCTCGGAATCGACGGGGGGCTTCGATCAAGGCCGCACGCCTTTCCAAACTCGACTGAACGAGCTGGAACGGCGCATGCATGACCTTCACGCAGCAGCGCGCGAGCGGCTCGCGCAAGCAGAGGGGCCCGAGGTTGCCGCCGCCGCCCAGAGCTCCGTGCTTCAGCGTCACATGAACAAAGAGCAGGCCGAGCTCCTCAAGCTTCTGCGGAAGCGGGGCACAATGCACAAGCTGTCCCAGTTACGGTTTGAGCCTCTAGCCATGACTGTTAGCAATGGCTACGTTCGGAAATGGGAAACCGTTGACTTTCGGGGCAGTTACTTGCAGCCGGAAGATTACGCTGCAGCGAAGACCCATGTGCTGATCGGCGGCGATATCCAGGCGGCCGGGGAAGAGGTTTCACCGGGTGCACTCGAAGCGGTGGCACGCTATTCCGACTTGCCGGCCCCAGATGTCGCAGATAAACTCAGCGGGCGCCGAGCTACGCTGGCGAAGTGGATTGCGGATCCTCGCAATCCTCTGACCAGCCGAGTTCTGGTCAATCGAGTCTGGCAGTACCATTTCGGCCGCGGCCTAGCGGCGAACGCGAACAATTTCGGCAAGATGGGCAAGAGACCATCGCACCCTGAACTGTTGGACTGGCTGGCAGCTTTCTTTGTCGACCAAGGCTGGAGCATGAAGGCGGTCCATCGGGTGATTCTGTATTCGGAGGCTTACCGCCGAGCCAGTGATCACCCAAACCGCGAGTTGGCAGACAGGGTAGATCCGGAGAATCTATATCTGGCACGCTTCTCGCCCCGTCGGCTGGAAGCCGAAGAACTTCGCGACAGCATGATGGCGGTTGCCGGCGAGCTGAGTGACTTGGTCGGCGGCCCGGGCACGTATGCCCAGATCAATCTGGGTGTGGCGCAGCAGCCCCGCCATGCAATGGGAACCCTCCGACCGGTCTACGAAGCCGAGCCGACTAGACGGAGACGCAATCGGCGTTCCGTGTACAGCTTCCAGCAGCGGAGCCTGATTGACCCGATGGTCGAGGTGTTCAACGGCGCCAATCCGGATTTGACCTGTGAGCGCCGGGAATCGTCGACAGTGCCAACCCAGGCGTTCGCCTTGCTCAATGCCGAGCAGTCGCGCGACATTGCGCTGATCATGGCGGAGCGCTTGGATTCCGAGCCCAGTGAGACGCGCATCAAGAGCGCATTTCGCTTGGCATTTGGTCGGGAACCCACAAGCGAAGAGCGGGACTGGACAGAGGGGTTTCTTGCGGAGATGGCAGCGCACCATGCAGAAAACCCCGCCGCTCCCCGCCAGCCACCGGTGGACATTGTCCACAACATCACAAGCGAGCTGACCGGAGAACGCTTCGAATTCGTTCAGCCCGCCTTTTTCGGCCCCTACGAGCACAACCCTCACCCGAGCGAGGCGTCAGCCGAAACACGCGCATTGGCCGACTTGGCCCTGGCGCTGTTCAACTCGAACGAATTCGTGTACGTGTACTGATCATGAAACGCCCAGTCCTTACGGCGAGCCCTTCCCGTCGCGACCTCCTGTACCACTCCGGCATGGGGCTGGGAGCGATCGCATTGTCGGCGATCCTCCAGAAAGACCGCGCCCAGGCGGGTGTGCTTGCCCCGAAGCGGGGCCATCATGATGCCAAGGCCAAGAATTGCATCTTCCTCCTCATGGAGGGCGGGCCTAGCCACATCGACACATTCGATCCCAAGCCCAAGCTTGTCGATCTCCACCTGACAGAGTTTGTCAAGGAGAAGAACAAATTCGAAGCCAGTATGAACACTGGCAAGCGCTATTTCGTTCGCAGTCCGTTTGAGTTCCAGCGCGCTGGCCGCATGGGCATCGAGATCAATGCCAAGCTTGCCAACTTTGCCGATTGCGTCGACGATGTCTGCTTCTACCGGGGCCTGCAGGCGACCTCCGTCAACCATCCGACGGCACTCTATCATCTCAACACCGGAAACCGATTCGGAGGGGATCCTGCCATCGGTTCGTGGGTGACCTACGGGCTGGGCACGGAGAATCAGAATCTGCCCGGCTTTGTAGTCCTGCCCGATCTGGCTTATCCGCAGGGCGGAGCGGGGAATTGGTCGAACGGATTCCTGCCAGCTCATTACCAAGGGACGCCACTGCGGTCGCAAGGCGCGCCTGTGCTGGACATGACCCCGCCCGAATACGTGACGGACTACCAGCAGCGGAAGACGCTGGACCTCCTGGGGAAACTGAATCGGAGTCACATGGGGCGGCATCCACATCACGACGAGCTGGCTTCGCGGATCGAGAGCTACGAGTTGGCGTTTCGGATGCAGGCGGAGATGCCGGAGGCCATCAATATTGACCTCGAGCCGGACGCGACGCGCGAGCTCTACGGCGTTGGTTCCGAAAATGTCGAGGTGGATTCGATCGGCCGACGATGCTTGCTTGCCCGCCGCTTGGTGGAGCGCGGAGTCCGGTTCGTGCAAGTCATCGTTTCCGGATGGGACTCGCACGACTACATCGAGAAGGCCCATGGAACGCGGCTCGACTCCATTGACCGCCCCGTCTCAGGATTGCTCAAGGATTTGAAGCGTACGGGCTTGCTGGATGAAACTCTGGTCGTATGGGCTGGTGAGTTCGGGCGTTCGCCGGACAATGGCATCCGTGGCGGTGGAACTGCTTGGGGGCGCGATCACAATGCCCCGGCAATGCCCTTCTGGATGGCGGGAGGCGGTGCACCGCGCGGCAAGATCGTCGGAGCGACGGACGAGACAGGTCGAACCGCGGTCGAGGTCGTGCATCCGATCAAGAACATGCACGTCACCCTCCTGCACATGCTCGGCTTGGATGACACCAAGCTAACCTACTTCGCTCAAGGTCGCGAGAAACAGCTCAGCCAAACTGGTGGAGAGTTGATCAAGGAGTTGATCGCCTAGACCTGGATTGCTCGGGCGGGCTCCGGCGTACGGCCCGGACCCCACTCCCACTCGATTCTGGTATTCGCTCGCACGGGATGCGGGTCGATTGCAATGACAGACTGGGCCGGGCGCCTCGCCTTCGGCCGCAGATTCCCGTAGAGGCGGCTCGGCGCAGCCCTACGAGCCTGATGGCCGGTTGCGGGACTGCCGTTCGCTGGGACCGGCCGGTCCTTGCTCCGCAGGTGTGTTGTGTTGCATGACGAGCTTCCACTCGCCATCCTCTTTGGTGTAAGTCATCGTGTAGCGCCCGCGATGGTATACGGCCGAGCCGTTCTTGGTCTTAACGCTCACTGCATAGTCTCCCCACGCGACGCCGGTATTGCCGATCACGCGGTATTGCATGTTCTGCGGCTCGAACTTCGCCTCGGATGTCTTGCCGAAAAACCGTTCCCAGTCCAACTGACAGGCCGCTCGGCCTTCCTTGCCGGAGGTTGGACCGCAAGAGTAGAACGACAGGGCCTTGTCGTGGATGTTGGCCAGAAAGCCGTCAACGTCACCCGCGTTGAGCGCAGCCACGGCGGACTCGAAGTTCTCCTGCAGCTTAGCCGTGTCGTTAGCACCGCCAACAGCCGGCACGAGCATCAGCAAGGTCATGCATAACAGAGTTTCCAATCGTGTCATTCGAGTTCTCCCCCAAGCGACCCACCCCTAGTCAGCGGTCACTAAGAGCCTAACACCTTGATTGTGCCGAGAGATACGCAAACCTCTAATGCAAGACTCCAAGTGCGAGAGTGCTGCCCTCTTGGACGCGTACCCACGTTACCCGCTTGCGGTCTCAAGCCGATTGACTATAGTTAGACGGGTGTGGCCCTCCGGTTTCGCTTTGTTCCCAAGAGCGTGCTCGGCCAGCGCGACACTCTGACCAGTTGAATTGTGCCGAAATTGCAGGAGCCTGAAGAGCGCGTCTAGCGTCCGCGCCGGTAGTTCGATTCGGGTTCCGCAAGTGAACGACGCAACCCCTAAGAGTCGGATTCGCCTACGGCCGAGGATCCGCTGGGCGGGGTTCCTCTTGGCCCCGACCCTCATCGCCTATACGAGCGGGTGCCAGGACAAGCCAGCCACCGAGGTGGAATTCCCTCAAGTCGAGCTAGGCGCATTTGGTGACGGTGCGCGGGCACTCCTGGAAGAGCGTCTCGAAGTCGCCCGTAGCAGGCCGCACGACGCCCAGGCTCTTGGGCGCTCGGCGATGGCCCTGCATGCGTATGAAGTCTTTGAGCCCGCCCTTGAACTGTATCGGCGCGCTGCGGCTCAAAGCGGGACTGACTTCCGATGGCACTACCTGCGAGGCCTTGTCGCCAGCGAGTTCGGGCGGCAGGCTGAAGCAGAGGAGGCGTTTCGCACTGCTGCACAGCTCGAAGCCGGGGAGACGTTCGTCACGTTGCGTCTGGCAGCAGCTGTAATCGAAGCAGGCAGGCCGCGGGAGGCGCTGGACTTGTACGAAGAGCTGGCAGCGACACAGGATGATTCAATGGCCCTTCAATTCGGCCGTGGGAGCGCCTTGGCCGGTTTGGGCCGTTACGAGGATGCTGTTACGGCGCTGCAACGTGCGGCTAGCCTGGGTGCCGACTATCGCCCCTTGTACTATCAATTGGCTCTCGCCCTGCGGAGCATTGGCCGTAAGGAAGAAGCGGCACGATTCCTTGCTCTCTATCAACGGATGGAGCCTGACTATCGACCGCCGTTTCCTGACCCTCTTCTGAGGCAGGTCGAGGAGTTGCGCGAAGGCTCCTATCTTCATCACTTGAACCGTGGTATCGGCCTGGAAGCCGCCGGACGGCTGGAGGATGCCTTGCGGGAGTATTCGCGCGCCTTGAAGGTGGAGCCTGCTCAGGTGCACGCGCGTGTCAACTTGATCAGCGTCTACAGCGAAATGGGCCGGCCCGAGGACGCTGCTGAGAGCTATCGAGAAACGCTAGAGGTGAATTCCGAAATCGAGGAAGCCCACTACAACTACGGTGTGATGCTGTCGCGGCTGGGCAACCAGGGCGAGGCGGAGACTGCCTACCGTCAAGCGCTGGCAGTGAATCCGTACTCGGCACATGCCCGATTGAATCTTGGCGACACGCTTGAGCAGCAAGGCCGGACCGCGGAAGCCAGAGAAGAGTTCCGCCAGGTTCTACAGGTCAATCCCGGCCATCGTCTCGCGCATTTTCGCCTCGGGATGTCGCTGTTTCAGCAGGGCGAACGCTCGGAGGCGTTGACTCATCTCCGCAGGACAGTTGACATCAAGGACGAGGAAACGCCCCAGTTTCTCGTTGTGCTGGCCCGTGCCGAGCGCGCCCTGGGAAATCACACCGAAGCCGTCCGACACGTTGCTGAAGCGAGACGGATTGCACGACAGCACGACTTGACGGGAATCTTGGCGATTCTGGACCGTGAGTTCCCGGCGACGCAGTAGCTGCCAACTGACCGCTCGAGTCGTCTGCTGCCTGGCGTTTCCCCTCGAGTAGGTCTTGCTCTCGACAGCGCCGACAGCGATCCCTTGCCCCCCGAACCGCCCGTCGCGGCGCGTAGCTCCGGGCAACACGTGTGCCGGAGTTCGCAATCGCCGCTGGAGCCCGCGTCTGTCGCTCCAATCCCAAGCGGGCCTAGAAGTACAGCTTCAGCCCGAACTGGATGTGGCGTGGAATTCGCTGCAGCGTGATCGTCGAAGCTGCCGACCGAATCCTTCCCGCATTCGCGCTGCCGATATTGGTTGTCGGATTGTTGAACTGGGGAGTATTCGTCAGGTTGAAGAACTCAGCGCGGAACTGCAGCCGACGCTCTTGATTCTCGCTGAAGAAAAACTCCTTGAAGATCGAGAAATCAAGGTTCTTTGTCCCCGGTCCGAAGAGAATGTTCCGTCCCGCATCCCCAAACATCTGCGGGCCCGGTCTCGCGAATGCACCGACGTCAAAGAAGCGTTGGAGGGTCTGTTCGCTTCTCGACAACCGGCCGTCCCCGATACGATCCGGGTACGAGGTGCAGCAATTGAGCGTGTTCGGGGACGTCACACGTAGCGGGAAACCGTCGTACATCGTTAGGATCCCGTTGATCTGCCAGCCGCCAACGACATGGTTCAGGCCGCCGTTCACCTTGAACGGCAGGTCGTACATGAAGCTGGTTACCAATCGACGTGGCGCGCTGAAACCGGTCGGCCCCCGGTCTCGCCGGATGTTGCGAATATCCGTCGGTGTCCCGAACTGGCTGTCCACGTTGCCGATCGCTTTCCCCCATGTATAGCTGACTAGGTAGCCTAGGCCGCTCCGGAAACGGCGCTCCGCCGAGATCTGCAAGCTGTGGTAGTTCGAGTCATAGCGGCTCTGAATCTGCCGGATGGCCCCGAAAGCCGGGAAGTCTCTGCGCGGAGCCACCGCACCGGTCCCTGGAGCCGGTTGGTTGATGTCGGTCTGCCCTTGCAACTTGGTGCCCTTGCTGCCGACATATGCAATGGTGAAGGACATCTCGCCCACCTGATGCTGGATGGTCGTGTTCCATTGCTGCGTGTAAGGGATGACGGTGTCCAGGTCGATCGAGCGCAGGGTGCCCGCAACTACCCCTAGTGCCGGTCGGTCGAAGCCCATCGACGCCGGGCGCGCCCCCACGAAGTCGAACTGATTGTTATTGAAGTTTGAACTGATGACTTCCGGGGGATTCGCGCCAAGGTTGCGTGTCGTGTCCAACTGTCCGGTCGAGTAGTACAGACCGTACCCGGCACGGAAGACGGTCTTCTGCGTGACCTTGTACGCAATCCCGAAGCGCGGCGAGAAGTTATTGTGATCGCCTGGGTGTCCGGAGCGCCAGGGTACGGCACCGGTGCCGACTTGAACGACTGTGCCCTCCGATCGCACGAAGTTGTGCTGCCGATTGTTAACTTCGGTCCAAGGCCATCCGAGGAAGTTGTCGTACCGCACGCCAAGATTCAGCGTCAGCTGATCGCTCACCTTGTAGGTGTCCTGGAGGTGGAAGGCGACCTCGGTCCGCCGATACCCTCTGGTGCCCGTCACGAACCGAATAAAGCCGCTAGCCGGCTTGCCTAGCAGTACATCCGCTGGCCCCAGCCCCGTCCCGGCGCGCGACGCAGGATTGATCGTATAGATGTTGCCGAAGCTCATCGTTCCACGGAGTGCGTTCGACTGCAAGGCGTTGTACCGCAACCGCCGGACTTCGCCTCCGAACTTGATGCTGTGACGCCCGCTGATAATGCTGAACGTATCGCTGATTTGATAGTTGTCGCTCACGATAATCGCGGGCGAGAATCCGTTGCCGCCCATGCTCCGAAAGCCAGCGATATTGATGATCGCGAGACCTGAAGTCAGCTCATCGCCCGCGACATTAGACCCCGGGATGCCGATCTCGTCGCTCACGTTCTGGCCGTAGTTCGGATTGAATGATCGCAGGTTCAGGCGGGTCCAGCCCACACGAAACTCGTTGATCTTGGTCGGAGATACCAAGTGGGTGTCGCTAACCACAACCTGATTGACGGGCTGGTCAGCCGGACCCGGCACACCGGGCCCTCGGCCAACGGCCGGTGTCGGCAGGAAGCTTGGCTCGATCAAGTCATCGTCGCTGTAGCTGTAGCGCGCGAACATGTTGTTCCGGTCGGAAATGACGTGGTCAATCTTGAGGTCAAAGCGTTCGCCATCGATGCTGCGAACTGGATTCGAGAGGTAGTTGTCGGAAGTGTCCGCGTTGCGATTGGGCAAGGGGTACAGATTCATGATGTTCTGCCCTACGTTGCTCTGCATGGAAGCGGGGACGGTGTCATTGATGAACTGATCTCGCACGAAGGTGTCGTCCGGAAGTTGCCGTTGCGTCGTGGGATCGTAGATGTCAAACGGAGACTGCGAGAAGTTGCCGTCTCGAAAGTCCGCCGTCGGCACGCTACTAATGAGAGTTTGCGCCTGCCGCACTCGCTGGCCTTCGAAATTGGCAAAAAAGAACGTCTTGTGGGCTGTCGCTCCAGGAACCAGGGGGCCACCGATGAACGCGCCGTACTGATTCTGCTTGAACGGCGGAATGGCCTCATCGGCTCGATCGAAATAGTTCTTGGCGTCCAGTCTGGCGTTCCGCAAGAAGTCGTATGCGCCTCCGTGAAACTCCCTGGTTCCGGACTTGTATGTCAAATTCACCGTGGCGCCCCCCCCGCGGCCGAATTGGGCGTCCGCTCCGGAGGTCTCGCTACGAAACTCCTGAATGGCGTCAATCGATGGAAAGATCAGAATGCCCAACCCGTTGTGGTTCTCTGAATTGCTGATTCCCTCGATCAAGTAGTTGTTGTCATTCGACCGGCTTCCATTGACCGAGGAGTTCGCGACGCCTCGCTTCCGGGTGATCGGACTGCCTTGGGACATCGTGTCGGCCGGCTGCGTACCGGTACTGAGCAGAATGAGCTGCGCCCAGTTGCGACCGTTCAGCGGCAGGTCCTTGATTGCCTTTTCGGTTCTCAGGTTGGAAAGCGTCGCGGACTCGGTTTGCAGTAACGGGGCAACGTCGAGAACCTCAATGACTTCGGTGACAGCCCCTAGGCTGAGGTCGAAGTCGACGACTGCCCTCTGATTCACTTCGAGGTGAAAGCGCTTTGCTGCAGGAGCGAAGCCGTCGGAGCGCACCTCGACGGTGAACTCCCCAGGGCGTAGCGGCGGTGACACGTAGATACCTTGGGCGCCACTACCTGTTTCGATCCTCAATCCCGTGCCGGCGCTCTCGATCATGACCGTGGCTCCGGCGATGACCGCGCCGCTCGAATCCCGAACGGTGCCCGTCACTGTGCCAGCGTCAACCTGACCGTATGTAATGGCGGCGCAGAGTGCGCCGACGGCCCAAAGGGCTCGTACTGATCCTTTATCGCAATGCATTGAAATCCTCCGTCTCATCCCCACTGCCACTACGGGACGTGTCCCCTAGTGGCCCACAGAACGACTAATCCTGCCTTTTGATGCTGTTTTAGTGGACTAAATCGTCTTCACTGTGTCAAGCACTCTTTACGGTATCAGACTTCCTTACATCGGCCGAGATGGCCAGACAGCGTAGATCAGCCTAAGCTCCTACGGTGCATAGAGTTTTAGTCGGTTCCGAAGTGCCAATTGGGGTTGCGCCGGACCCGCTTTGACTGTTATAATATGTCTATGGAAAGCCCGAGCGAGGCCCTGCCACGACCCACCGGACTGCCCGCGGCCCTGTCCCTGCAGCCGCCGGAGGCGACCGCTGTCAACCCGCAACTGAGCTTCCTGGAGGACGGCGGCCACGTGTATTGGTTCCTGTACCTGCAAGTGTGCGACTGCTACCTGCAAGGCGATCGCCTGGCGCGCGCGCGCTGCTTGGCGCGGTTCCTGACGTGGAGCCTGGCGACAGCGGCGGAATTGGCGCAGGCGCTCGGGATCAGCGCGCGCACGGTAACGCGCGCGCGGCTGCGGATGCAGCGGGAGGGGGAGTCGAGCTTCGGGCGGCCGCGGCGGCGGCGGCGGCGGCACGGGATCGAGGACCCGGCGGTGCTGGCGCGGGCGGCGGAGCGGCTGCAAGGGGGCGCGAGCCTGCGTGGCGTGGCGCGGGAGTTGGAGCTGTGCTTCGAGACGCTGCGCCAGTACAAGCGCGAGGGCTTGCTGCCGGGGATCGCGGCGCAGCGGGAGAGCGGGCGGGCAGCGGTTGCCGCAGCGGCAGCGGGCCGCTCCGAGACGGCCGGGAACTTGGCGGCAGACGTTCCCGAGGCTGCTGGCGCGGGTCTGGAATCCGGCGGGGCGCTCGGCGCGAGCGGCGCGGGAATTCCCGCCGAGCCGACTGCGGGCAGCCCGCCCGGCAGCGTGGACAAGGCCGGCCGCAACCGGCGCGACGCGGCCGCTGCGATGGGCCGGGCGGCGCGGGACGTTGGCGGGCGCGTCGCGGCCAGCCTCGGCCTGCTGGCCGAGCGGCTGCCAAGCTTCGAAGCCACCGCGACCGTCGCCAACGGTGGCGTGCTGACGGCCGTCCCGGCGCTGCTGCGGGCTGGCCTGCTGCAGCATGCCGGCCTGCTGCGCATTCCGCCCGGCTTCTACGGCCTGCGCTCGGTGCTGCTGCTGCTGGCCTTCATGTTCCTGGCGCGCGTGCGCAACGCCGAGCGCCTGCGCTACGAGCAGCCCGGCGAATGGGGCGCCCTGCTGGGCCTGGACCGCTGCCCCGAGGCGCGCACCTTGCGGCGCAAGCTGGACCAGTTGGCCGCCGACCCCGAGGCGCTGCACGCCTGGCGCGCGGCCCTGGCCGGGCAGTGGGCCGCGGACGATCCCGCAACCGCGGCCACGCTGTTCGTCGATGGCCATGTCAAGGTCTACAGCGGCAAGGCCAACCTGCCCAAGCACTTCGTCTCGCGCCAGAAACTGCAGCTGCCGGCCGCGGCCGGCTACTGGCTCAACGCGCTCGGCGGCGCGCCCCTGCTGTGCATCCACAAGCAGGTCGATCCGAAGATGGTGGCCGAGATCCGCCACGGCATCGTGCCGCAACTGGAGGCGCTCGGCCTGCTGGCGCCCGCCGTGCCCGCGGCGGCGGAACCGCGCCTGACGCTGGTGTTCGACCGCGAAGGCTGGAGCCCGCAGCTGTTCCGCTGGCTGGCCGCCAAGGGCATCGCCTGCATCACCTGGCGCAAGGGCGCGCAGACGGAGCGCTGGCCCGACAGCGAGTTCCGCCCGGAGCGCGTCACGGTGCGCTCGCCCTTGGGCGCGGCGACGCTCGAGGCGCATGTCGCCGAGCGCAAGGCGCCCCTGCTGCCGGGCTGCGAGGCGCGCGAGGTGCGCTTCTGGATCGACCGGCGCCTGCAGCCGCCGGGCAAGAGCGGCCAGCCGCGCGAGCCCGTGCCGGCGGCGGGCCGGCCCGCCGCCGGCCAGCGCCAGCCGTCGGTCATCACCACGCACCCGCGCCTGTCGGCGGCGCAGGTCGCCGGGCTCATGCGCTCGCGCTGGGCCCAGGAGAACGTCTTCAAGTACCTCAAGGAGGAGTTCGGCCTGGATTCGCTGCCGCAGCGCGGGCTGCTGCCCGTCGAGCCGCACACGCGGGTGGTCAACCCCGCCTGGCGGCTGATCCGCAAGGCCCTCGACAAGCTCCGCAACAAGGTCGGCAACCTGCGCCGCAAGCTGGCCCGGGAAAAGGCCCGGCCCAGTGCCGGGCACGCCGACAAGGTCCGCGCACTGCACTCCGAGATCAACGCGACCGACCGCTGGATCGAGGGCCTGGAGCATGCGGCCCGGCACGCCGACGAGCACGTGCCGGCGGGCGAGTTGTCGCCGGAGGAACGCCTCATGGCCCTGCCCGAGCCGCTGCGCAACCTGCTCGACTCCCTGCGCATGATCGCCTACCGGGCCGAAACCGCGATGGCCGTCGCGGTCGCCCCCGAACTCGGCAAGCCCGAAAACGCCCGTGCGCTGCTGCAGGCGCTGTTCCGCAGCGACGCCAACCTGGTCCCCGATATCCGTGCCGGCACGCTCACTGTGCAGCTGCTGCATCTGGCGAGCCGCTCCCAGGACGCCGCTCTAGCCCCGCTGCTCCGCGAACTCAATCAAACGCGCACCGAGTTTCCCGGCACCTCGCTGCGACTCGTCTACGAACTCCTGCCCGACGACCATCCTACGAGCGCTGCCCCCCGCCCGCAACTCGCTGTCTAGCCGGAAAACCACGACACCTCATTCTGGTCAGATGTCAGGAAGTCTGGGTATGTCAAGGCAAAGGTCAAGTGTCCGCTTTCTGGCAAAGGTCAAGTGTCCGCTTTTCGGGTGGCGAGGGGGCCCGACGTAGGGAGCGGAGCGACCGGAGCCGGGCCCCCTCGTTAGAACCGCTCACGCCACCCACTGGATTCCGGACGGATCCGTGCCGCGTGCAATCTAGCGTCCCGCCTGTGACTGCCGCACCTCCGCCATCCTGGCCGCGGCGCGCGCCATCGCGTTCCACGGATGGTCCTGCGCAGGCTTGATCGCCCGGCCCCCCCGCTGCTTGCGCAATGCCTCCTCCACCGTTCGGTTCACGCTCTTGTCGTCGTCCAAAGGCACCGCCGGCGGCCCCGCGGCCAGCAGTCGCGCTGCCAACTCCCGCCCCTCCCGCAGCACCCTCAGTTGCCCGTCGTAGCTCTCGCAAACCGTCACCTGCGCTCCCCGTAACCGGTACCCCCGCCCCTCGCCCTGGATCCCGTACTCGCCGTTGCGGAACTTGAACGTCAGGTTCTTCGTCAGCTTCCGCACGTGATGCGGGCACAGGATCCAGTCCAACTCGCTGGCCTTCAAGCCCGTCTCTCGGTGCGCGTCCCCCGCCTCGCGCGGCGCCTTCCCGAAGCGCTGGTTGTAGTCCGCCTGGTACTCCGGCAGCCACGCGTTGGCCGCCTCCATGCCGTCGATGCCCCGCAGCCGCAATTCGCGCGTGAGTCTCTCCTGCAGGGTGGAAAAGGCCCTTTCGATGCGCCCCTTCGCTTGCGGGCTGTGCGCGTGAATCGGCTGGATCTGCAGTGTTTCCAATGCTCTGGAGAACTGCGCCAGATCCCCTTCGTAGTCCGGACGGTTCACCCGGAAGATGCTGTGCCGGTCCGAGTACAGCGCCACCGGCCGCCCGTGCCGGTCCAGGTACGCCCGCAGCGTCCGCATGTACGCTTCCGTCGTCTCTGCCTCCCAGAACCGCGCCGCCAGCAGCCGGCTCGTGGCGTCGTCGACGAACCCGATCAGGCTGCACTTGGCGCCCGCCCCTCAAACCAGTCGTGCGGCGAGCCGTCGATCTGCACCAGCTCGCCCACCCGCGCCCGCCGTTCGCGCGTCTGGTGCACGCGCGGCTCGTGCCGCGCCTTGGCCCGCCACAAGCCCTCCGCCACCATCCACTTGCGCAGCGTCTCCTTGCTCAGGCGGTAGCCGTCCTGCTCGACCAGCTTCTCCCGCGCCAGCGTCGGCGGAAAGTCCGCGTAGCGTGCCCGGACCCGCGCCATGATCACCGCCCGCGTGCCCTCCGCAATCGTGTTGCCGGGGCTCCGCCCTGGCCGCCTCGATGCCAGCCCGCCCGGCCCGTCACGCTCGTAGCGCGCGGCCAGCCGCCTGACCTGCCGGGCACTCAGTCCCAGCCGCTCGGCGGCCTCGCTCTGCTTCATGCGCCTCTCGACCACCGCTAGGACGATGCCCACTCGGTCTACTTCCTTGATGCTCAATGCGATGTCCTTGCTGGCCACAATTCCTCCGCCGCTTCCAATCGAAAGCGGACATTTAAGAATGGCCCAAACCGGACATTACACCTTTGCCGCAACAGCACTCTTTACGGTACGTTCGGGCTGTCGTGGCTGCAGTCGTCTCCGCTTGAAATCAGGCTTCTTTCAGGGTTTGCGTGCGCGTTACCCGGACAAGACCGGCATCACGGACGGTCCTTCAATGCTTCGTGGTGGAATTCTCGATGTCATCAAATCGGTTCGCACGAGCCTGTCTGAGATTGGGGCCCAACCTGCGCTCGTGCTGTCCCTCGCTGGCTGCGAGCCGCAGATGCGATTCCGGGGACTGTAACGGAAGAGGCTTCGGAAGGCCGCATGGCGGCACCAGCCAACCCTTGGAAATCGACGGCTTCTGCTTCCACGAACCTAGGCCATCGTCTTTCCGTGGAGAGTCTGCCCAGCACGGTTCGTCCGTACTGGGCGGCAGGCCGTGCTAGGTGCCCAAAGCTGGCAGTTTGCACGTCCCGGCCTTCCGGATTCTGCCGAGACGCCACACAGGCCCTACCCGAGTCGGTTGTACCCGACTACCGATCCTTGTCCGTCCTAACAGGTAACAGCTTGGTCTGTGAGCCGGTCTCGGCAGAGACTGGAGCGCGGGAGATTTCGATCAGGTGTTTCCACCTCGTCGTGGGCATTTGGTGGTGACCGTCCGGGCTATCGATTTGGGATGTCGCCCCTTGCCATTTGACCTATAGCGATTGTCAAGCATTATGAATATAGTGCCCGCCAGCTACCGAAGAGGAGTGACCGGCCAATCCGCGCTGCTCATGGCGACGATGCAGGCTGCAGTGTTGCTCCTCGTCGCGTCACCGGACGCCGGCGCCCAAGAGCCGGCCTATTCGGTTCTCGGGCAAGCATTCGTGTTGGGCCAGCAAGGCGAGCACTTCGGAGTCCCCGGCGCCATCATCGAGATTCTTCCGGTTTCGATGGAGGCGACGGATCCTGCGACGGATGAATCCGCCGGTGCCGTGACTGCCGAGTCCGACGAGCTTGGCCTGTTCCGGTTCGAGGGTGTCACCGAGGGCTGCTACTTCCTTTCTGGTACGTCGCCCGGGCTAAACGGTCAAAGCGACATCATCTGTGTGCCCGCGGAGGAGGATCCGTTCCGAATCGACATTGAGTTGGTGGTTGAGACCGTTGTTGAAACCGTCGAGGTATCGGCGTCGGTCATTGAGATCAATCCTACGGAGACGACCAGTTCCGGTTCGGTGGGAGTGTCCACCCTGGACAATGCCCCGAAGGCCAACCGCAGCGTGGAGGACGTCATGCCGCTCATTCCCGGCGTCCTCAGGGGCCATGCCGGCGAGATCAACATGAACGGCGTTCGAGCGACGCAGAGCGGTTCCCAACTAAACAACGTGGACGTTACGGATCCGGTTTCAAGGACTTCCGCGATGTCCCTGCCGCTGAGCGTGGTCTCCGGCGTCGAAGTGCTTTCCAGCCCGTACGACGCCCAGTACGGGGGATTCGCGGGAGCTATGTCGACCGTCGAGACCAAATCCGCCGACGCTTCCGATTTCCGTTTTGACCTGCAGAATTTCACGCCCCGTATCCGACGCCGAGCTGGCAGCGTCCATGGAATCGAGTCAAGCACCCCCAGACTCACAGTCAACGTGCCCTTGATCTCCAACCGAGTCGCTTGGCTGCACTCCACCGAATACCAATACGTCAGGGCGGACCAGGAGGATGCCAATCTCCCGCTTCTCGAACGCGACGTCGAGCGCGAGATGTTGACCGTGTTCAACCAATTCGACGTTTCCGTCTCTGAAAGGAACCGAGCCTCGCTGACCGCGCTTGTCTATCCCGAGAAATTCAGCTACTTCGGTCTGGACGCATTTACCCTGCAGGAATCGACGGCTGACCTGCGCCGGAGGGCGTTCCTGTACACAGTGAAGGACTCCCATGAGTTCACGGGCGGAGGCGTGTTGCTCTCGAGTTTTTCGATCCAAGACCTGGAAAACGACGTCAAGCCGCTCGGGTACGATCCCAGCGTCATTGGAATCGATCGCGTTTCCGGTTCATTCTTCAATCGCCAGGCACGCTCGACGACACGCCGGAAGCTGTCGGAGCTGTATCACTTCCGCCCGCGAGACCGCCACCGGCTGAAAGCGGGATTCGAACTCGGCTGGGAGAGATACCGCGGCGAGCAGATATTCAATCCCGTCACGTGGCTGGGAGTCGGGGACCGGCCGGTGCTGAACCTGCGCTACACCGACCCAGTGGCGGTTCGCGGCAGCAAGTCCGACCTCTCTACCTTCCTGCAAGACAAGTGGATGGTGAATGACAAGCTCACGCTTGACCTTGGGGCGCGCCTGGATCGAGATTCCCTTTCTTCCCGCCTCAACCCCTCCTACCGGGCGGGCTTCGCCTACGCCTTCGAACCCGGTTCGAGAACGGTCCTGCGGGGAGGGTCGGGCCTATTCGTGGATCGCATCAGCTTGCTGGTCCCGACGTTCGAACAGTTGCCGCTCCGCATCGAGACACGCTTCGCTCCGGATGGCGGCATTGCCTGGGAGCGCCGCCTTGTGTCTCGGTTCGACGGTCCGTTGCGGAACGCCAAGAGCTTGGGCTGGAACCTGCAGCTTGACCGGGAAATAGTCGACAACCTGTTTCTCCGAACCGGCTACCAGTATCGCCGCACCGAGAGCAACTTCCTTGTCGACCCAGTCTATGCGGGGGGTGATGGCGCCGAGACGGATGCCCTGATCATGGGCAATGGAGGCAGGGACTATTACCGCGAATTCCAGGTGTCGTTGAGGTATCGCCTGGCCGGGTCCGGACATATCACCGGCTCGTATGTCAGGTCGAGCTCGTCCGGGGACTTGAATGACATCGGGGCCATTTACGGTCCGACTCCGTCGGCTCTGATCCAGCCTAACGAACGTGCGCCGCTACGATTTGACGTTCCGCATCGCATGATGACGTGGGCGCAATTCAATCTTCCCTGGGGTTTGACGACGATTCCCGTTTGGGAGGTCCGCAGCGGCTTTCCGCACTCCGACGTCGATGAATACCGACAGTTTGTCGGACCCCGCAACCGTGCGGGTCGATTCCCGATCTTCAATGCCATCGACCTGCAAATCACCAAGAAGGTGAGGATCCCGTTCAAGGGCAAGGATCGTCGTTTCCGGGCTGGCATCAGGTTCTTCAACTTGCTGAACAGCTTCAATCCCCAAGACATGCAGTACAACTTGGCCAGTCCGCACTACGGGGTCTTCTACCGCGGGGTGAAGCGCAAGATTCGCGCCGTCTTTGAGATCGGGTACTGATCCAAGGCTGGTTTTGGAATCCCTCTAATTGCAATTCTCCTGGCTAAGTACTCTGTTTCATAAAGTTCACTAACGAATTGTCCGGCTAGGCGGCGAGTTGGTAGCACGGGGGACCGAGTGCTTTCATCCGTTTGAGTAGCTGCTGCAGTGCTCGCCGTATTGCGGCAACTCGAGTAGCTCTTCCACCTTTGCCCAGTAAGCCTCGTCAGTTGGACTCGCGAGAAAGTCGTCGATCTGCTCGGGCGACGGCGGAATCCCGATCAAGTCAAGATGCAGTCGCCGCATCAACACAGCGGGCTCGGCTCCGCCGGAAGGCTTGAGTCCCTCTGCAGCGAGTTTGTTCAGGATGAAGCGGTCGATCGGATTGCGCGCCCATCCTGCGTTAGCAACGGGAGGCAGTTGCGGATGTTCGGGTTTCTCGTAGGTCCAGTGGCGCTCGTACTTCGCGCCCGCGGATATCCACTCTTCCAATAGCTTGATCTGCCTTTCCGCCAGACGGTCGCCTCCGAGCGGCATCCTGCGCGCCGGATCGTCCGTCTTGATTCGCGCAATCAGCTCGCTCGCCGCCGGAGCCCCTGGTGCGATCGCCCGCTTGCCTCCCCGCTCCTCAACGGCCCCGGCGTATTCGTCGAGTCGAAGTCCACTTGCCCGGGCCTGCTCGTCGGGGCCGTGGCAATGAAAACATCTTTCAGAGAGAATCGGCCGAATGTCGCTGGTGAAATCGACGTCGGCTTTGGCGCCCGGCAGGGCCAAGGGAGCTAGAAGCACCGCAAATAAAGGGAGCTTATATACGTGTTTACCCAAAACCCACTTGACGCACGGCCCCACTTTAGGGTAAACTGAATATATAAAGATGGCACGCAAGGCACCCGGGCGCCATGAGCGCAAAGGACTTTCGCTGGTGGACATCACGCGCATATTCCCGGACGATGCCACGGCTGAGGAATGGTTCGTCAAGAACCGCTGGCCTGCTGGTGCATGCTGTCCGAAATGCGGATCGCTGAACGTGCAGGAGCGACCAACGCGCAAGCCGCAGCCGTACCGCTGCCGGGACTGCCGCAAGGATTTCTCGGTCAAGACCGGCACGCTCATGCACAACTCCAAGCTCGGTCTGCAGACCTGGGCGATTGCCCTGTACCTGCTCTCGACCGGGCTCAAGGGAACCTCCAGCATGAAGATCCACCGCGACCTTGGCGTGACCCAGAAGACGGCCTGGTTCCTCGCGCATCGCATCCGCGAGACATGGCGCGCGCGGGGTGCGCCGTTCTCCGGCCCGGTGGAAATGGACGAGGTCTACATCGGCGGCAAGGAGCGGAACAAGCACGAGTCGAAGAAGTTGAAGGCCGGGCGTGGAGCGGTCGGCAAGACAGCCGTAGTCGGAGTGAAAGACCGGAATTCCAACCGGATTGCAGCCACGCCGGTAGCGCGCGTGACCAAAGTCACGGTCGCAGAAATCCTCGGGGAGACGTCCGCTCCGGACGCCCCGGTGTACACCGACGAAGGCAGCGTGTATGGCAGCCTGCCGCAGCACGAGTCCGTCAATCACAGCGCGGGCGAGTACGTGCGGGGCAAGGCTCACGTCAACGGCATGGAGTCGTTCTGGTCGATGCTGAGACGCGGCTACTACGGCACGTTCCACAAGATGAGCTGCAAGCACCTTGACCGCTATGTGCACGAGTTCGCCGGACGGCACAATATTCGCGATCTGGATACGATCCAGCAGATGTGCGCGCTGGCTGCCACCATGCCCGGCAAGCAACTCCGCTACAAGCGCCTGATCCAGGCTAACGGACTGTCTTCGGGCGCACGCGAGATCGCGGCGTGAGCTGGAGCGCCAGGAACCGCGCCGCGTTCCCCGCGGACAACCTCGCTGGCATGCGCGGGATCCACCCGGACTCCGTAGACCTGCTCTGGATCACCGGGACTATCTCCGGCTGCCAGGCACTGCGTGTAATTCCACCCAGGGAACGATGGATCCGGCCAGGTTGGTGGTCAGGCTGCGTGTGCAGGGGCTACAGTCGTAAGCAGTCAGGCAGATGCTCAAGAACCGAGGAACAGGCAAGCGCAAGCGCGGGCGACCGGTGAAGTACAAGATGCCGCGGCCCATCCCGGACACGCCCGAGAACATCGCTCGGGCGATCATGGCAGGGCCTCCCAAGAAGAACTGGGACTTCCTGAAGACATCGAACCGCAAGCGCTAGCGGCCCGTGTCGGCCAAGCGGGTTTTGGGTAAACACGTATATAAGCTCCAAATAAAGCTACCCGGAATGACAGACCGCCCATGCTGCGTTGTCTCCCTCGCTGAGTTGCGGGTCACACGGCTAGTCAGTGCCTCGTGGACTTTGGCTAGCGGGCGTCGTCACGGATTTGCGAATCCGCTGATCCCATCGACGCAATATATTTTAGTCCCCTTGCTGCAAAAGGGGCCGGTCTTCTTGGCTCCGGAAGAAGGCGCCCGTCCCTTCGGGATCTCGGAACGGCCAAGCGCTCAGCCCAGACCCAAGTGAATCGAACGAGATCGGGCGATCAGTAGCGTTCGTCCATCCGGCGGCTGACCTTTACGTTCGCAGCGCTAATCAGCTCGACGTTCTCCTGGTCAGGCCTTTCCAACTCGTCGAGCAGGCCACGGCGTCGCGCCTTGTTGCGCTGGTAGGCGCCACACAGATGAAAACCGATGCAGCCGGGGTTGTCGAAGAGCGCCGCCAACACATCTGCGTACCATTCCCCGTCGTTGGCGGTGAAGCCCTCTGGGGAAGCGGGGCGCCTCAGCCCCGCCGCGTCCGCCAGCAGCACGGGCTTTCCGGTTTTCTTGTGCCATTCGTCGAGATGGGCCACTGGATCGCGGAAGTCCTGGAATGACAGCACGTCAACGAAGGGCAGTGCGGCTTCAACGACTTCCATCGCGATGGCGGCGTTGGCTTCGTAGCGGTCCCCCAGAATCAAGTGGTGGGGATCGTGGCGCCGAATGGCGTCGTGAGTTGTCTGGTAGTAGGCGTGGGCTAGCTCGGTGAGTTCCTTGCGGCCCGATTCGGTCTTGAGGCGTTCGGGGTCGAAGATCGGGCCGCGCCAGGCGTTGTCGGGGCGGTCGTGCACCCACGTCGGGCAGTCGCTATAGAAATATCCGATGAGACTGTGGTCTCCGCTCAGTTCGGCGCAGTGCGATCGCGCGACATAGTCGACCCATTCCTTCCATTGCGATCCTCGAAAGTCGAAGTGACGGGTGTGCTGCTCCCACTGGTGCGATTCGGTAAAGGGCAGCAAATGGCAAAAGGGCATGTCCAGAGCCCGGTACTCGTCATTCGTGAATGGACGAGAGTGCCGCCACTTGCGCACGGTCACTTCTTGGACCCAACCGACGGTGTTGAAGCCCCACTTCTTGAGGTTGGGCGCCACGGACTCTCGGATCCATCGCTGTGTACTGCCCCCGTACTTGTCGCGCCAGATGTGGATGTTCTCGGGATAACGCAGGGTTGCCGGGTCGATATGGTTGAGTCCGAGTGAGAAGAAGGGCTCCCCGTCGGTTGTGATGAGCCACCAGTGGTCGTCGCGCTGGCCCAGGGTGAAGAAGCCGTCGGGCTTGGCTTGGGTTGTCTTGGCCTTGGCCGTCGCCGCAATAGCGGCGAAGCTGAGGAACTGACGTCGAGTCAAACCCATGGCTATTTGTCCGTACCCTTCTGCAGCAAGGCAAATCGCTGTTCCATGATTCGGCGGTATGCGGCTTTGGTCTCAATGTAAGAACGGTGAAGCTTGGCGAGCGACGTTTCGTCGAGGGGTTCGCGAACCGCATCAAGGATCCGTTGATTCGCGTTGCGGGCCGTTTCGAGAAGGCTCTGGTTCGGCTGGCCGTCGATATTGAAAAAGCCGGGCTGGCCGCGGTCGTAGGGCCGCCGCCAATGGGACTGATCGTAGAGCACGGCACAGAAAGACACGCCAATGAAATCCGGGTCGCGAGCGATCCGGCCGGCCAGCAGGTCGTACAGGACTTGGCGATCCACGTGATCCGGCACGGCGCCGGGAGTGCCCGACTTGCCCTGCAGAGCGAGTGGGTACACGTTTCCGAATTCTTGATCGCTCAGCATTGCCGGCACTCCCGTCGCTTCGACACTGGGCTTGATGGGGTTTACGTCACTAAGATCTTGCGGGCCGAGGGCGTCGATGTAGGGTGCGATTCGCTTCCAGATCCCATTCGTGTAGGTCATGTGCTTGACGTAGGACCCCAGCACCATGTGATTCGAGTCACGCTTGCGGATCTCGGCGTGTGCGACCTTGTGGAGTTGTTCGACGATTTCGCCAAGCAGCGCCTCCGCATCAGCGAGGATCTCTCTCGAGCCGGCCTGTGCAGGCAGCGGTTCGCCGGCCTTGACTGCCGAGATCCAACGCGGATAGGTCAGCGAGCCATTCTTGCGTAGATCTGAGAAAGAGGCGTAACTCGTTCTGTAGACGGTGTTCAGCTTCGCGATTTCGCCGCGATAGCGTTGCTCGAGAACGTCCAACAGGCGCTCGCGGCCGGGGCTTCCAGGCTCGTAGGAAAGGGTCTGGTTAATCCAAAGGTCTTCACGCATGAACGACCCGTAGCCGTAGTAGTAGCCGAGGATCCACGGATTGTCTTGATTGGGTGCGACACGTTTGGCGACCTCCTCGCTGACATACCGCTGATACTTGGCGCTGAAGACATCGGGATGCTATTCACCGGGCTTTAGCTCGACCTGATGCTTGATCAACGGAACATGGATCGCGTAGGGAATCCTGGCTTCGCGGTAGACCTTGTCCGCCAGGTCGGCGTCAATGTTGCCGAAGCGAATGCGCTCAAGGCTGTAGGGTCCGGACCAGACGGAGTTGAAACCCAGTTCGCGCATCTTGCGGATGCCGTCGCGCATCCACTCTTCCTGGCTGCCGTCGTAAGCGAATGTGATGGCGCCCTCCGACATGCTCGTGATCGGATGACTGACACCGATGCCAAAAAAGCCATGCCCGTCGGGAGTGACCAGCCACCAGCGATCACTGATTCGCTCGGTGTGGAAGAAACCGGTTCGCTCGCCCTTGATATCGAGGAATCCGCCGTATCGATCGAGCTGTTGCCCGTGGGTCGTACCAGGCAGCAGTAGGAGGAAGAAGCCCAGAACTGCGAATTTTATTGGAGGCAAGATTCTCATCGGGCTCAGGGGGTCCTTGGGGCGACGGAGGATGTCTTCGCACCTCGGGCTGTTCGATGACCATATGGTCGTCGTTCTGAGTTTAGGCCCGCCTTGCGCGCCAAATCCACCCGCCATTGTCCCGCCACGCTGATCCAGCTCGCAAATCGGGGCCGATTCTGTCATCCTCATCGATTGCTGGTGCAAACAAGCGCTTCGTTGAGGAGCGACCTTTCGGCTACACCAACATCCTGAGCCGGCGCGGCTTGCGCCGTCCTGCGGACTGCGGAACAGGCCTCGGTCGCGCTTAGCTGGTGGGAAAAATCGTTCTCCGCCCTCGATTCGACTATCCGAGCCGAGTCTGCTCCACCCCTACGGGTGTCCAATAGCGAGGCTCTCCCGCGCAGCTTCAACTACTGCCTTGGTCACGTTCTGCAGCTCGTCGATTCCGAGTATTCGTTCGATCTCAGTGAGCAGCCGATCCGGCAGACGGAAGTTGCCGTGGGTGTTCGGATGATAGCCGCCGTCGTTTGCGCCTCGAAATCTTGGTCGCGAAGGCGTACACCGGGCGGCTTAGCGCGAGCTATTGCGTCGCTTGCCGAGGTCACGCTCCACTTTGTCGGGCGAAGCAATGGCCGGACAGGTGTAGAAGACCGCAGGCTCGCGGTTGACCTTCTTCTCTTGGCCTACAACGACGTGGTGGTGGGCCGAGAGCGTTTTGCCGACACTTGGTGCGCCGAAACACAGGCCTAGCTACTTCTCCGTGCTGCAGTGCAAGGCACTCACGCTGAGCGACTTTGCATCCCGCGATGAACTAGCCGTGCGCTTGCGCTCCTTCGAGCGCCACTACGAAGCGATCGCCAAGACGTTCGAATGGAAGTTCACGTGCGATGCCCTGCAGCAGCTACTCAAACGGATGAAAGCACCCAGTCCCCTGTGCTACCAACTCGCCGCGTAGCCGGACAATACGTTAGTGAATTGATGAAGCAAAGTCCTTACTGCCGTGAAGCGATGATTTCTGGCGCCCAATCATGGACTTTGCGGGAAAGTGGCAGCAGCGGCGACTGGCTGAAAGTTGGTAGGAGCATCAGCGAGCCAAGTACTCTTCCAGCTTCGCCTTCGCATCCCGAAAGTACTCGGTGAGTTCCTCAACCGGACCGCCGATCTCGCATACGAGCAGCCCTTGGTAGTTGATCGAGCGCAGCTTTGCAACTAGCCGTGGGTAGTCAACGAAACCGTGGACCAACGGCTTGTGCTCGGCCCAGGTGCTGGGTTCGATGTCGTGGACATGCATGTGGAAGATCTTAGGTCCCAGTTGGTCGATAATCTCGTGGGTCACGTCGTTGTAAGCGCGGATGCCTTCCGGCGTTCCCCTTTCATCGGGTTTCACCCTCGCGACTAGTTCGGTGTAGTTTTTTTGGTGGCCGACATCGATCGTCGCGCCGACATGCTCGTGCTCAATCTCGTGAATCAGCCGCACGAAGTCCCTGACGGAGGCTGGATAGCCGGTCTCGATCGATAGCCGGAATCCGTGATTGCGTGCAATGTCTCCCCAGCGTCGAAAGTTGCTGATCAACATAGGCCATGATTCCTCCAAGGAAATATGCGCCGAGCGCTGCACATGGACGTTGGCGACCTCGGCCCCCACGAACGCGGTGGCTTCAAGCGCCGTGTCGATCCTGCTAACCCCGTACTCGTGGGACGGTCCGAATGGAGAGAAGTAAGGCGTGTCTACCCACGGCAAGTGCGTCGAGACGTAGCGGAACGGCTGTAGCGCCTCCTTCATGCGCCCCTTCTCGGCATCCGTCATCCTGTCGAATTCGAAGCCGGGAGGCACACCGGGCCGCGCGCCTGGCGATCCCATCGGATGTAGCTCGATCGTTTGGAAGCCCAAGCCGTGCAGGATCCCGATAGACCGGTACAGGCCATATCCGGGAAAGTAGGGGTTTGCACCGATGATGGCGGGGTCGAGCACGCCATCCACCGATAGGGCGGGTGTAGCTGCGACTCCCATGCCCACGAATGCGGAATTCAGAAACTGGCGGCGGCTCGAGTTCATCTGGGTGCCTTCGTGCCTAGCGTAGCGCGATGCAGCTATGTTCTCCGGGGCACACTAAGCTCTCGATCCAGCACGTCGAAGTGCAATACCGTTAACGGGGTTGGTGAAGCGCGTACCTGGAACCAGCGTAGAGCGGATGAATGGCCTTCTAGGCACGGGGGGGGCAGCAGCCCGGAGAGTATACTCTAAGCGCTGTGCAGCTACGTGCGGACTGCCCTTGGACCCGGCGGCGTTTCGTCGAATCGATCTGCGGTGGATTCGGTGCGGTCGGGTTGGCGGGCATGTTGCAAGACCATCTCGGTGCTGCCTCCTCAACTAGCCCGATCGGGCCTCATTTCGCCCCGAAGGCCAAGCACGTCATCTTCCTCTTCATGACGGGCGGGCCGTCGCACATGGATCTGCTGGACCCCAAGCCAGCGCTGCGTACCTACGCAGGTCAACGGCCCGAGTCTGTTGACCTCCGCACGGAGCGCATGACGGGGGGATTGCTGCCATCGCCGTTCGAGTTCCAGCCGCATGGACAGAGCGGCATCGAGGTCAGCGAACTTCTCCCCAGGCTGGCCGGCGTGGTGGATGATCTGTGCGTCATCCGGTCGATGTACACCTTCAACCCAACGCACACGCCGGCGCGGAACTTGATCCACACGGGCAACATCGCCTCAACGCGGCCTTCTCTGGGCGCGTGGATCTCGTATGGCCTCGGAACCGAGAACCGCAACCTTCCCGGCTTCGTCGTGCTGAGTCCCGGAGCGCGCGGTGGCGACCTCTGGCGATCGGGTTTCCTTCCGGCGGAACATCAGGGCACTCATTTCAACCATGCGGAGGTCGATCCGGAGCAGATGATCCGTTACCTACGCAACGACACGCTGGATGCCAAATCCCAGCGAGACCAACTCGACTTGATGCGGTCGCTCAACCAGCTGCATATGGAACGGGTCGGCGAGGACGCCTACCTGGACGCCCGCATTCGAGCGATGGAGACCGCCTACCGAATGCAGTTCGAGGCACTTGACGTGTTCGACGTTCGAAAGGAGCCCGACCACGTTCGCCAGCAATACGGCGAGACGCCGTTCGCCAACGGTTGCCTGCTGGCACGGCGGCTCGTCGAGAAGGGAGTCAGATACGTTCATCTCTACTACGGTCCTGGCCAGCCGTGGGACGACCACAAGGGCATCAACAAGAATCTCCGCGAGCGCTGCCCTGACATGGACAAAGGGGCGGCAGCCCTGATCAGCGACTTGAAGGAGCGCGGCCTCCTCGACGAGACACTAGTCGTCTGGGGTGGTGAATTCGGGCGTACGCCAGTCTCGGAGGCAGGGGACGGTCGCGATCACAACCCCTACGGTTTCACCATGTGGATGGCAGGCGGCGGCATGCGCGGCGGTGTTGCGTATGGAGCAACCGATGAATTCGGATTCCAAGCGGTGCACAATCGGGTGAGCATTCATGACCTGCATGCCACGATCCTGAATCAGCTCGGCTTTGATCATGAGCGGCTGACCTACCGCTATGCGGGACGTGATTTCCGCCTTACCGACGTGCATGGAGTCGTGTTGCGAGAGTTGCTTGCATGAGAATCCTGGTGCTGCTTCTTTCGGCCGCGGCTCTCGTCGCGGCCCAGAGCCCGGAAATCGAGTTCTTCGAACGGAGGATCCGGCCCGTGTTGGTCGAGCAGTGCGAAGCGTGCCATTCGTCGCGCCTAGCCGAGCCCATGGGTGGCCTGCGTGTCGATAGCCGTGACGGGTTGCTGCAGGGTGGCGCATCGGGACCGGCGCTTGTCGCGAGGGCCCCTCAGCGGAGCCTGTTGCTCAAGGCCCTGCGGTATTTGGACCCGTCCCTCAAGATGCCGCCGACGGGCAAGCTTCCGGACCGAGTGATCGAGGACTTCCAGGCCTGGATCGCCAGCGGTGCAACGGATCCGCGCGATGGGCGCGCGAAGAAGGTTTCAGGGTCTTCGGACGAGAACCCGGGCCCCGGAATGCCGATCGAGGAGGGGCGGCGCTGGTGGGCCTTCCAACCCTTGGCCGAAAGAGTCGCCCCAGCGGTTTCCGATCCGAACTGGACCTTGCGCAAGGTCGATGCGTTTGTGCTGGCCAAGCTCGAGCAGAACGATTTGCGTCCATCCGCCCCCGCTGATTCCAGGACGCTCATTCGCAGGGCGTACCTGGATCTCACAGGGCTGCCGCCGACGTACGAGGAAGTCGAGGCATTCGCCGCCGATCCCTCGCCTAGGGCGTATGACAGCTTGATCGAACGGCTGCTGAAATCTCCCCACTATGGCGAGCGATGGGGCCGGCACTGGCTTGATGTGGCCCGCTGGGCGGAGGACCACCCGACAAGCGAGGCGACCAACCGGCCGTTTGAATTCGCATGGCGTTACCGGGACTGGGTTATCGAGGCGATAAACAAGGACATTCCCTACGACCGGTTCATCCGCATGCAATTTGCCGCTGACCTGATGCCGGGATTTGACGTGTCCGACATGCGAGCGCTGGGCTACATCGGAAACGCTCCCGTCTATCACAAGGACCGCAGGCTCTCGCGCGACGTGATCGAAACAATCGCGACGGATGACTGGGATGAGCGTGTTGACGCTGTGTCCCGTGGGCTGCTGGGCCTGACAGTCGCGTGCGCGCGCTGCCATGATCACAAGTTCGACCCGATTACTGCCAAGGACTACTACGCCTTGGCCGGGGTGTTTGCCAGCATGTGGCAAGTCAAGCGCCCTGTCGTGGCACTCGGACCCGGCGAAGCGGAACGCCTCACTTGGGAGTTTGAGAGGCTCTACCGCTTGAAGGGTGTCTACGGAAACCTGAGTGACCTGGACACCGTTGCGAAGGAACTGCACGCCGAGATTGTCGCGATGAAGCCGGAATACGAGGCACTTGAAATCGAATTGGGCCGGTACGAGATTCCGCTAACGCCCGCTGTAATCGACTGCGGCGTCTGGGTGGACGGATCAACGCCGACGGTGACACGAATGGACTTGCGCCCCGGGGAGCCGCGCGATCTTCCGCTGTTTATTCGCGGCAACGTTGCGAGCCCTGGCGAAGCGGTTCCCCGACGGTTCTTGAGCGTGTTCGAGGCCGGCGAGCCCGCACCGTTCGTCAATGGCTCGGGCCGACGGGAACTGTCAGAAAAGATCGTGGGCGAAGCCGGACCGCTTGCGGCACGGGTCTGGGTGAACCGGGTTTGGGGCTGGCACTTTGGGCGGCACTTGGTCCGTACACCTTCCGATTTCGGGACCCAGGGGCAGAAGCCTACTCACCCCGACCTCCTGGAGGATCTGACAGCGCGATTCGTAGCGAATGGCTGGTCGCTGAAGTGGCTACACCGGGAAATCTTGCTTTCGGCGGCGTACCGTCAGGGCAGCCGCATGGTCGATGCCGCCTATGCCACCGACCCGACCAACCGCTGGATCTGGAGGATGCCGCCTCGCCGTTTGAACATCGAGGCATGGCGCGACTCGATCCTGTTCGCCTCGGGTGAACTCAATCTCGCGATGGGCGGACCGTCGGTCGCGGTCGATTCCTCCGATCCAGCCCGCCGTTCGGTTTATTCGAAGATCAGCCGGGGACGGCTACATCCGCTATTGCAGCTCTACGACTTTCCCGTGGCAACGCAGCACAGCCCTCGGCGCCAGGTGACCACTACCCCGCTACAGCAGCTCTTCGTGCTCAATAGCGGCTGGATGCGGGCGCGCAGCCGGAGTCTTGCCGAGTCCGTGGCATCCGTAACGGACCGCGTCGAACGGGTTGCCACCTTGTACCGACGGGCTCTTGGACGGGAGCCCACGGCGCGCGAACAGGATCTGGCTGCGCGGTACCTGGAGTCTCGGCAAGCTCGACTTGGGCGGGAACCATGGGAGGAATACGCCCACGGCCTGCTCGCAACCAACGAAATCACCTTCTTGAACTAGAACATCTTTGTAAGAACAATCGAGGTGGCGGCATCGTGGTCGTCTCATTTCGAAAGCTCAATGCCTTCATCCAGAACCGACCTTGAGGGTCTCGACGAGGCCGTATTGAAATCCGTCCTTCCCTTCTCGTTCGCAGCCTTTGCGCGGCGGTGAGAGCAGAATGCTATCTTGGTGCTGGACTCAATTACCGCGATAGTGCAATCCGGGGGTCCAGGCAAGAACACTATGTCGGGGGGATTGAAATCATTGCCGAAGTTGACGCGCACGGAGTGGCTGATCTGCATCGTTGCCTCGATCGGTTTCGCCTTTGATATATACGAATTGCTGATGCTGCCAATCATCGTCCGGCCAGCCTTGCTGGACCTGGCGGCCGTGCAGCCGGGAACTCCCGAATTCAATCACTGGGTCGGACTGCTGTTCTACCTGCCCGCGGTCTGTGGCGGCGTCTTCGGATTGCTGGGCGGCTGGCTCACGGACCGGCTAGGACGCCGCAGGGTGCTCGTTTGGAGCATCCTGCTCTATGCAGTCTCAGCGGCTGCCGCCGGCTTCTCGACCACGCCGGAGATGCTGCTTTTCTTCCGCTGCACGACGTTTGTAGGCGTCTCTGTTGAATTCGTGGCGGCCATCGCTTGGCTTGCCGAGATATTTCCCGATCCGAAACGGCGCGAGGGCGTCCTTGGCTGGACCCAGGCTTGGAGTTCGGTCGGCGGCATGATGGTCGGCGCCGCGTATTTCGTGTCCATCACCTACGGGGACTCGTTCCCTGAGATTCTCGGTGGCCATGCTGCATGGCGGTACACCTTGATTTCCGGGCTGATTCCCGCGATTCCGCTGCTTATCATTCGTCCGTTCCTGCCAGAGTCGCCGATGTGGAAGAAGAAAAGGGAAGCCGGGACCCTGCAGAGGCCTAGCATTCTCGAGCTGTTCCAGCCGCGCCTTCGCCGCACGACAATCGTTACAACGATTCTCGCCGCTTGCAGTTTTGGCGCAGCGTTCGGTGCGATCCAGCACGTTCCCCGAATCATCCCCGGATTGGTCGAGGCCCTTCCGACTACGCAGCAAGAGCAGGTCGTGAGCGTCATGTACTTCGGACAAGAGGTCGGGGGCGCATTGGGAAGGGTGTTGCTGGCAATGCTCGTCGTGATGTTTCTTGCCCGGAAGCGCCTCTTGCGATCGTTTCAGATGTGTGGTCTAGTCATCTTTCCGCTGGTGTTCTTCCTGGCAGCCAGCAACGTCTGGATCCTTGGGGCCGGGGTGTTTCTAGCCGCGCTTGTGACCGTGGCTCAATTTAGCTTCTGGGGCAATTATCTTCCGCGGGTATACCCGACGCGCTTGCGGGGAACGGGCGAGTCTTTCGCGGCGAACATTGGTGGGAGGATGATTGGGACGTTTGCCGCTTACGTCACAACCACCCTGTCGAACTACACCCCAGGTGAGACTCACTACGTCCAACTGGCGGTTGCCGCCGGCATTGTCGGAACTGCGGCCTACGTGATCGGTTTCGTGGTCAGCTTTTGGTTGCCCGAACCTGGCGAGGCGGACCTGCCCGACTAGGCAGCCTGCGACAGCCGGATCCCGAGCTGGATGCAGATGTCTCGGTGAACACGGAGCCGGCTGGGACGGTTGGTTTCCGCATATCTGCAAGTTCTGGCAGGAATGGGGCATCAACATGTTGCTATCATGCACGGAAAGAGCGATTTCCCCTTGGGATGCCGGGTTTTTAGGGTTAAGGTGAAGCGGGAAGGCAACGAAAACAGGTATGGGATCGTAGGAACTTGATTGAGTAGTCATCCATCGAGATCGGCGACTCAACACAGATGCCTTGCGTTAATCACTGTCAGGTGAACTCTACGGAAAGCCATGCACAGTTCCATCGCTCGCTGGAACCCCGTCCCAATGCGGTTTAGGAGGGCAAATCTGTGTACGATATCGCGCGCTTGAGGATCGGTTTGGCGAACATGCCACGGCCGGTTCTGCGCCGCGTCGATGTTCCCTTGTCCACTTCATTGGACGATCTCCATTTGATTTTCCAAACAGCAATGGGCTGGGAGAATAACCACCCCTACCGGTTTCGAACCAGCGACGCTTTTGTCTACGGCGAGATCGAACCGAACCGCCGGGTGGATGGGCTGCGACCGGCGTGCAAGTCCACCCTGGCCGATCTGTGCCGGGAACTGAACACGAACCGGATGTTTGAGTACATCTACGATTTCAGAGACAAGTGGGTGCATCGTGTGAAGCTTCAGGCTGTGGGCGAGTCGGACTCGGATGCGCTGTATCCCCGCCTTCTCGACGCAAGGCGCCGCTGCCCGCCCGAGGACTGCGGCGGGGCTTGGGGCTACGCACGCTTCCTCGAATCGCTCCAAGTCGAAGACAACGGTGGCGTTGCCAATATGTCGATGCATTGGGAGGAGGACTTCAGCCCCGACCTTATCGACATTGCAGCCCTTACGGCACGTATGGAAGCACTGGCGCGGCAGATCCAACGGAAGCACGAGCGGATGAACCGCCGCAAGAACTAGCGGCTGGATGAAATGGCCGGGACCAGGTCACGTTGTCGGGACCATTGCGCCTACCCTGCACGGCGCACCCGATCCCTGGCCGATCTTCATCGGAAAGGCCATCGCGTATGCGCCGCGGCTCGGCAATTCATTGAGGCCAGCTAGGTTCTCGACGATATAGGTCGAATTTGCAGCAAGCATCCGGTGTACCGGGAAGCTGGTGGACCGGCCTCCGTCGATGCTTGCCGTATCGACTCCAACCATCGCGACTCCGCGATCAACGAGGCACTGCGCCGCTCTCGCGGATACGCCGGGGAAGTGCAGAGCATCCGTTCGGCCGGGTCTGTCATCGCCCAAGTAGTCAAGCGCTCTTGGCCAGCGGCGGCTCCAACCGGTTCGGAAAAACACGATCATGCCTGGATCGATCACCCCGTGAGCGGCTTCGTCGGCTTCAACGTCGGATGGCGCCGCTAGGTAGTCCGGATTCGCTTCGCATTGAAGCCCGATTTCAATGACTGCCAGCGGGCCCGACAAGTCCGCAAGGTCAATATCGCCTATCGATGCTTTGCCCTTGGCAAAGTGTATGGGCGCATCCAGGTGCGTTCCGCAGTGCTCGCAGAGGGACAAGTCGTAGGAGCTGTACCAGTATCCATCGGGCTGCTTCCCCCAAGCGATTCGCTTGTGTCGGAATGGCAGGTCGGTGGGCCATGGCGGCGTCTGGTCGTCCAATGTGTGGGTCAAATCAACGAGTTGGTACCCGGCGAAGGGATTGGCGTCTGATGGTCGGTGATTCACAGGGGCAGGCGAGGGTCCCACCAAACCAGTGTATGTGGGCAACGGCCCCTCTGGTCACTCCGCGGGATCCGCCGCTCCAAGCCCTAACGCTGTTCTGGCTTTTTCTTGGTCATCGGCGCGTATTGCCCCTTCCACTCGTCGAGGTGGGTCCCTTCCCACAACTCCACCTTCATCCGGTAGGCCGCGCGGGCAATTGCATGGGATCCCACGGGTAGAGTGAGAAACAGGAACACAATCGTCAGGGCGCATAGCGAGAAAGTGGCGATGTCGCCGAAATGCACGGCGACGGCGACGAAGATCAATCCGGTCCCGACGGTACCGGCCTTGGTCGACGCATGCATCCGTATCAGCACGTCCGGAAGCCGCAGGATGCCAAGCCCGGCGACGAACATGAAGAAGCCTCCCGCCACGAGCAGGACTGCGACGATCCAATCGTGTACGGGCGCAGCGCTCGGCATCAGTTCTCGCCCTCCCGATCCTGCGGCTGCTTCCTGGTTTCCAGTTGTACCGTTCGCCTGTCGACGTACCAAGCGAACGCGACAGTCGCGAGAAACGCGACCAAGGACAGGGCGATCGCCACGTCAACGTAGTACTGGTGGTTACTCGAGACTGCGAGGAGACCGGCGACGGCGACTGCCAGGATTGTGATGACATCGACGGAGACAACCCGGTCAGGGAACGAGGGTCCCTTGATCAATCGCAGGAACGCGCAAAGCAGTCCTAGCACGATCAGGACAGTTGTTATTTCGATCGCCCATTGGAGAACAGTGCCATGTTCGATCAGGCCCTTCATTGCATTGCGTCCCTAACCTTCCGTTCGAACCCGGACTTGATTCTCCTGCGCATCTCGTCCGGGTCGTCGACAAACATCCCATGGACGTATAGCGTTTTCTGGTCGGGACTGACATCCAGGCTCAACGAACCTGGGGTGAGAGATATCAGGTTGGCGAGAACCGCGATTTGCCGCGGCTCCTCGATGTCAAGGGGGATGGCCACGATCGCTGGACGTGACTTCTGAACCGGAGTGATGACGTCCCAAGCCACTTGAATGCTTGACATCACAAGCTGCCACACGAAGTACACCAGCAGCCTCGCGATCATCACGACCCGCGAGAAATAGAATGTCTTGCCCACCATGGGACTTACCACGGTCAGGGCTACGAATCCTACGAGAAATCCCACGAGAAGGTGAGAGAAGTCGAACTTCCCGAAAAGTGCGCACCAGCCGAGCGCCAGCAGAAGGTTGACTTCAAGGAGGTTCCTCATTCCGCTACACGCCTCCCGATGACCTGGTGCTGAGCCGCCTCGACCATGTCGTCCGTGCCCATCACGGCCTCCACATAGTGTGAGGGATCCATCAGTTCGACGGCAGAGCGTTCCGCCAGTGAATACAGTGGCTTGACGTACAGGCCGATCATCAACGTGAGTGCTGCCAACCCCGCGATCGGTCCGAGCAGCAGCATCCGGCGACTCGCTGGAAGAGGCATCGGCAGTGGGCCAGCGTCCGCAGGGCGGGCCTTCCAGAAAGCGTTCAGCCAGATCTTCGTCATCGAAAAGGCCGTTAGCAGTCCGACGGCCAGCGCGACTCCCGTGATCACAAACTCATGAGCTTCGATCGAAGCCTGGATCAAGAGCAGTTTCGCCCAAAAACCTGACAGGGGAGGGAAGCCAGCCAGGGAGAATGCCGGCACGAAGAAGAGGACCGCGAGCAGGGGCCTGTCTCGATAGAGCCCGCCCAGGCGCTTCAGGTCGGTTGATCCGCTGATGCGGTTGGCTGCGCCAGCCACGAAAAACAAGTTCGCCTTCACAATGATGTGGTGAATGATGTAGAAAATGGCCCCAAGGATGCCGAGTTCAGTGAACAAGGCGATCCCCAGGATCATGTAGCCGATCTGGCTGATGATGTGGAAGGACAGGATGCGGCGGAGCTCGTTCTGAGAGGCGGCGCCGAGCACGCCGGTCACCATGGTTGCGCCTGCCACCCACAAGAGCAGCTCATGCGTATAGCCCACGTCGTGCGTGAAGATCAGGGTGAATATCCGCATGAGCGCATACACACCCACTTTGGTCAAGAGCCCGGAGAAGATCGCAGAGACCGCCGCTTTCGGTGTGTGGTAGCTGGCCGGAAGCCAGAAGAACAGCGGGAAGACCGCTGACTTGATGCCGAAGGCGATGATGAACAGGACAGCCACTACCGTCAAGAGCCCTTGGTTCTCGACTTCCTGGACACGCAGATGGAGGTCGGCCATGTTGAGGGTTCCGGTCATTCCGTAGAGCAGGCCGATACCGCTCAGCAGCAGGGTGGTGGCGATCAGGCTGAGAGCCGCGTAGCGCACCGCACCGTCCAGTTGGGCGCGAGTGCCTCCTAGGACGAGCAGGGCGAAGGAAGTGATCAGCATCACTTCGAACCAGACGTAGAGATTGAAGATGTCGCCCGCGAGAAATGCGCCGCAAACGCCCGCCAGCAAGGCGTGCACGAGCGGATGCAGCGCATACGAGATCTCGCCTGGAGGGGTGTTCCCGAACGAGTAGATCACTGTTGCCAAGCCGATGACGGCGGTTACCGCAACCATTGCTGCGCTCAGGTGATCGGCGACCAAAGTGATGCCGAAGGGCGCGGGCCACCCTCCCATCTGGCCGACAGTGATCCCGTTCTGCCAGACAGCCGCTAGCAACACCGCTGAAAGGCCCGCCAGTCCGAGTGCGGCAATCAAGCTGACCGCGCGCTGTGTCCGGTCGTGGCCGCGAAGGGTGAATCCGACGACTGCCGCGATCAGCGGAAGGAGGATCGGTCCGACCAGAAGCCAGCTCATACGCCCTCTCCGATGCCGTTGTCCGGCTCCGCTGCTCGCATCGCGTCCGTGTCGACAGTCTCCAGTTCCTCATACGTCCTGAAGGCCAGCACGAGAGCGAAGGCGAGCACGCTGAAAGAGATCACGATCGCAGTCAGCATCAGCGCCTGCGGCAACGCATTCGCCACGCCGGGTTCTGGCAGCACTTCATTGGGAGCGATCAGCGGGGTCATCCCGCGGGTCATCCCACCGCAAACGAAGATCAGCAGGTTCGCCGCATGCGAGATCAGGGCCAATCCGAATACGAAGCGCACTAGATTGCGGCTGAGCATCAAATAGACACTCGCTGCCATCAGAACGCCGACCACAACTGCGACGAGCGGCTCCATCAACGGCTCTCCCTAAGCACAGCCATACTCTGCAGATCTGCCATCACCGCTCCTTGATGCCAAGCACGAACGTCAGCACCGTGCCGACCACTACGAGGTAGACGCCGACATCGAAGATGACCGTTGTGCCGATCTTCTGCCCGGCGATCGTGACCCACTGGCTCGTGAGGAACGAAGCCCCACTGACGGCCAGTCCGACGAAGCTTGAGCCAATCGCCAGCACGAGCCCTGCCGCTACCATGTAGCGCGGGTCTACCCGTAGCGTCCGGCGAACCGTCCGCGCATCAAAGGCAAATACGTACAAGCAGAATGCTATGGACGCGATCAGGCCTCCGCTGAAGCCCCCGCCGGGAAGGTCATGGCCGCGAAGCAGCACAAAGACCGAGAACACCAAGATCAGGGCCGACAGCCTCCGTGTGGTCTCGCGAATGATCAGAGTGTTCACGCTGGCCCCTCGCTTCCGTCGGATTGGCTCGCGATAGCCAGAGGGTTCGTCGAGTTGGTGGCCCTGACCCGCCGCCGCGGGCTTGGCATGAGCAATGCAAACGCTGCAACGCCGGCGATGCTGAGCACGGTGATCTCCCCCAAAGTGTCAAGCGCGCGGAAGTCCACGAGGATCACGTTCACGATGTTGCGACCGAAACCGCCCGGTACGGCTGTTCGCTCGAAGTACTCCGTCAGGGCTTTCTGCGGTGGCTGGGCGGTCACAGCCAGAAGCACGAGCGTGGTAGACGCGCCAACGGTCAATGCGACCAACCCGTCCCTCAGGCGCGACGCTGCCGACCGCCAGACCTCCTTGCGAAAGTCAGGTAGCTTGAGCAGGACCATCGCGACCAGCACGGTGACAAGCGTTTCGACAATCAACTGAGTCATTGCTACGTCAGGCGCCCCGAAGATCAGGAAGATGAGAGCGGTGCACGTGCCGACCACACCGAGCGAGCAGATTGCCAGGAGCCGTGATCTTGCGCGAATGGTCAGTAGTGCTGAAGCGGCAACTAGCAACGCGAGAGACCATTCCAAGAAAGTTGCCTGAGGGAGCTCGGTCGGCCAGCGGGTCGCATCCTTAATGAAGAGAGTGACCGCGAGGCCAAGGCCGAGCGTGGCGAAAACGACCAGGATGTACCGACGCTGGATGCCCGATTGCACTCGTCGGGTCTGCCACGCAGCGATTCGGGCAACTCCGTCCATGGACAGGTCGTACGCCCGGTCTCCGGTCAGGGGGAGGCGGGAGATTGCGCGTCGGAACCCACCGAACACTGCTTCCCGCTGCCAATAGATCAACAGTGCCGTAGCCAGAGTGGCCAACGATAGCCAAAAAGCCGCGGAGGACCCATGCCACGGATCATGCTCGAAGTGCGGCTGGTAGCCCATCACCGATGCCGCGGCGGGCACTAGGAGGCGGTTGAATACGAACTGGGGCTGCAAGCCGCAGAACAGCCCCACAATGCCCAATGCCAGCGAACCGATCCAGAGCGTCCAATGGCCTTCGTGCGGCACTCTCGGCAATGCGGGGCGGTTCCCCCCGAACGGCTGGACCGTAACCAGCAATGCTGCCACGGCAATCAGGACGGCGGCGGCGAATATCGCCCCGATTACATAGGGCAGGGCCTCGGGCAGGAATCCCGCGGTATAGAGCAAGTCCTTTCCGAGGAATCCGATGGTTAAAGGCACGCCAGCCATCGAGACCGCCGCCAAAGTGGTCGCTGCAAATGTAATTGGCATGACCCTGCGCAGTCCACCAAGCCGCGAAATATCCCTGGTGCCCGTGGATTGCTCGATCGTACCGGCTGCCAGGAACAAGGCGGCCTTGTACAGTGCGTGGATGAAGACGAAGGCCATCGCTGCCAGCAGACCGACCGAGGGTTGGCCGCCTTCTGAGCCAATCGGAGAGCCCAGGAACATGACACAGGTGCCCAACGCCATGATCGTCGTATAGGCCAGCATCTGCTTCAGGTCGGTGCGCGTCAGCGCGACGACGGATGAGTACACCGCCGTCACAGCGCCGACGGCGGTCAGAGTTTCCATCCAAAGGTCCGTGCCCCCGAGCAAAGGGGTAAGGCGGGCCAGCAAGAACACCCCGGCTTTGACCATCGTGGCCGAGTGCAGGTACGCGGAAACCGGCGTGGGTGCCGCCATCGCATTCGGGAGCCAAAAGTGAAATGGGAACTGTGCCGACTTGGTGAAGGCGCCGGCAAAAACCAGGATCACGATCGCAAGGTAATGCGGATGCTCCGCCAGGGACCCCGGGCTCGCGAGCATTTCGCGCAGGCTCAGTGTCCCGGTGGCCTCGCCGAGTAAGACGAATCCCGCCAGCATCGCTAGCGCACCGGCTCCTGTAACGAGGAGCCCTTGCAACGCCGCGCGTCGCGCGGTCGCATCCTCGTGCGAATAGCCGATTAGCAGGAAGGAGGTGATGGTGGTCAGTTCCCAGAAGACGAACAGCGCGATCAGGTTGTCGGACAGGACGAGTCCGAGCATTGCGAGCATGAAGCCGACAAGGAACGTCGTGAATCTGCCCCTCTGCGGGTACCCGCGCATGTACTCGCTGGCGAAGAGCAGGATGAAGCTGCCGATTCCGGTAATCAGCAGGGCGAACAGCAGGCTCAGGCCATCGACGACAAAGCCGAGCGCGATCCCTCTTTGAGGAAGCCACGCTATTTCCCAGACTAGGGTCTCTCCGCCGGCAACCGTCGGCACCATGGTGCCGAACCAAGCGAACAGTGCCGCTGGCAGCGCTACTGCAAGGCGCGCGTACAGCGGCACCTTCGCGTCTGCTTTGAAGCCGGAAGCCATCAGTCCGCTGTGGTGCTCAACCGCACGGCCGCCACCTCGGCTCAATCCTACGTTGGAGACCCAGCACTACGGATTTTCAGCCTCTATCTCAGCACGGTGGAGTGCACGCTCGGCCATTGACCATTGATCGATGGCTTGAGGAGCTTCTACCGCTATTGTATGGACCGGCGCAATCTGCATCAAATACTGGGGATAACGGCGATGCTACCGGTGCCCACGATATCTCTCTTGCCGTTGCGGGGCGAAGAGCGTGGGTCAGGACAAGGCTTCGCAGCGTCGTGGTGGGTACGGCAGGATGCCGTAGCGCAGCCAGCCGCCTGTAGAGAGCCCCAGCTACACATGCTGCGTTCAAGGAGTGCACTGCGAGGTCCGAGCAGGGCTTAGCCTTGGAGGTGCTCCACCGCCTTCAACGATTGACGCCCCGACCGCTTCGCTTGTTCAGGCAAGAATGCCCTTGACCACCTCGCCATGCACGTCCGTCAAACGGAAGTCGCGTCCCGCATAGCGGTAGGTCAACCGCTTGTGGTCGAGACCGAGCAGATGCAGGATCGTGGCATGCAGGTCGTGGAAGTGGACCTTGTTCTCGATTGAGTAGTACCCGTAGTCGTCCGTCGCTCCGTACCGCAGGCCGGGTTTCACTCCCCCGCCTGCCAGCCAGCAGGTGAAGGCCTCTGGATTGTGATCGCGCCCGTCAGCCCCTTGGGCTGTGGAGGTTCTCCCGAACTCGCCTCCCCAGACCACCAGCGTGTCCTCGAGCAGGCCGCGTGCCTTCAAGTCCTGAAGCAGCGCTGCGATGGGCTTGTCGACCTCGCTGGCGTTCCGGGAATGGTCCCGGTACAGATTGTTGTGCTGGTCCCACTTGTAGGTGTGGCTGCACTGGACGAAGCGGACGCCGGCCTCGGAGAACCGCCGCGCCATCAGGCACTGCCGTCCAAAATCCTCCGTCAGGGGATTGTCGATCCCGTACATCCGCAGGGTTGCCTTCGACTCGCGCGACAGATCCTGCAGTTCGGGGGCCTCGGCTTGCATCCGAAATGCCAGTTCGAACGACTCTATGCGTCCTTCGAGATGCCGGTCCGGCCCGGTCTCGGCGATCTGGTCACGGTTCATGCGTTGGAGGAAATCGATCTCCATGCGCTGAATGTCGCGCGGCGTCTCTGCGTTCGTGATGAACGGGATCTTGGACTCCCGCGCCGGTATTCCCACCGAGCCGACCGCCGTCCCGCCATAGGGGGCCGGCAGGAAGGCTGGGGAGTAGTTGTTCGCGCCGCCGTGGCTCTGGGTCGGGCCGATCGTCAGGAAGCCCGGCATGTTCGCGTTCTCGGTGCCGAGGCCGTACGTGATCCACGAGCCGATGCTGGGCCGGACGAATGTGTCGCTTCCGGTGTGCAACTCGAGGAGAGCGCCCCCATGGCGTGAATTCGATCCGTACATCGAGTTGATGAAGCAGATGTCGTCGACTATCTCAGCGACCTCAGGAAACAGCTCGCTGACCCACATACCGCTCTCGCCGTATTGCTTGAATTCCCAAGGGGACTTCAGCAGGTTGAAGGTCTCGCTGGAGACGACGTTCGGACGAGCAAACGGCAACGGCTTGCCATGATCGCGCTGGAGCAACGGCTTGTAGTCGAACGTATCCATCTGGGATGGACCGCCGTGCATGAACAGGAAGATCACTCGCTTCGCTCGCGCTGCGAAATGCGGTGCGCGAGGGGCCAGGGGATCAGTGTCGGCATCCCCCAGCGCGGAAGCAGCGGTCGCCTCTTCGCCCATCAGCGCGGCGAGCGCCAAGCTGCCGAAACCGGTTGCTGTGTCCCGCAGCAGCTGCCGCCGGCTCTTCGGGAATGGGCTTGAAAGCCAGTGCCGGTTCATCGGTACCCTCAGTTAATGTACAGGAATTCGCTCGATCCGACTACGGCCTTGCAGAAGCTCTGCCAGGCCCGTGCCCGGCGCTCCTGAGTGTTGGCCACGCGGTCTTCCAGAGCTCCCTCGACGTTTGCGACGAAGGTCAGGGCCCGATCGATCTCGGCCGGCCGCGGCGGCCGCCCGAGAACACGCTCGTAGGTGTCACGCACTCTGTCTGCGTCGTCAAGGTGCCCGTGTTCAAGCAAGCGGTCCGCCATCCTGCGCGTGTGCCGCAGCATGAGCGAACCGTTCATCATGAAGAGCGCTTGCGGTGCCACCACAGCCTCGCCACGGTTTCCATTCGGCACGGATGGGTCCGCGAACTCGAACGCACCGAAGACATCGTAAAGCGAACTGCGCACCACAGGGAGGTAAACAGCCCGGCGATTGCGGTCGTAGTCGAGATTGCCCCTCGATCTCGTTGACGCAACACGGGCCCTGTCACGGACATCCAGGATTGACCCGCCCATTGAAAGGTCCAGATCGCCGGAAAGGTACACGATGGCGTCTCGCATCGGCTCGGCCTCGAGCCGCCGCCGGTTGGCCCTCCACAGCAGGTTGTTCTCGGGATCGGCGGCGTGCGCCTTTGCGTCGTACGCCGAACTCATGCGGTATGTGCTCGATAGCAAGATCAGCCGGTGCACCCGCTTGATCGACCAATCGTTTCGGACGAACTCCGATGCCAGCCAGTCGAGGAGCGGCTGGTTCGAGGGATCCTGGCCCAGGCGTCCGAAGTTGTCGGTCGACGGAACGATTCCGCGACCGAAGTGCCAGCGCCAGAGGCGGTTGACCATCACCCGAGCCGTCAGTGGGTGATCCGGGCTCGCCAGCCATTCGGCCAATTGAAGACGCCCGCTAGCGCCTGCGGGAATCCTGGGTCCCGGCTCGTAGGAGATTGCCGATAGGAAGCCGCGGGGAACCGATTTGCCTAACGTCCAGTGGCTCCCCCGCAAGTGAATCGGGATATCTCCGATCTCGCTGCCCTCGCGGACGCCCATCGCCCGCGGGAACTCGGGTGTGCTCGCTTGCAGTTCCTTGAGCTCCAGATCGAGCTTGTTCAAATGCCGTTGGACATCCTTCGGATAGTAATTGCGGGCAAGTCTCGGCGGTCGGAACGGCCCGTACTTCTCGTACAGGAATGCCCTGAATTCCTCCAAGCCGGGATCCGGCAAGGCGGGCTCCTCGCTGTCGTCCTTGTAGCGTTCGTTCCTATAGTTGATTGAGACGGCTTCCGGATGCAGGGCTCGCCATCGCTCTACGGCCAGATCGAAGAGTTCCTGGTATCGGCCGGCAAGTTCCTCCCTGGAGTCGTACTTCCTGCCGCCCAGTGCCTTCGCCGCCGGAGATGGCCAGCCGTCAAGAGTATGGCCTTCCCGGTAGGCGTGCCACGCGTAGAGGATCGAGGCGGCCGCACCCTGGTCGCGGCTGAGCCTTTCGATCCATTGCCCAAGGAACTCGGGATTGAGCTTGTACTCGCGCGCGCCGCGCGCTGCCGTTGTTGGCGTGACCGTCGAGTCGGGCAGCCGGCTTGGGGCGATAGCAATTGCCTCGAAGTACGGAAAGCGGGAGGAGTGTTCGAGGCGAATGGTGTTTTCGCCGGTTTTCAAGGGGAAAATGCCAGCAACTGACCAGCCTCCCATGTCCGGCGAAGCCACCCGGTTGTTGATCGCAGGCAGCCCGCCCTTCATCAAGAGACCGTTGATAAGGATGTCGGCCGTGCCGTTTCCGGTCGCGAGAGCCTTGAAATCCAGTTGGTACTCGCCGGCCTTTCCGACTTCGACATCGTATTCGGCATAGAAAGGTCCCTTGGCTCTTAAGGCCTCGTTCTTCTCGCCCTTGGCAAGGCTTCTTCTCACGTTTCCGCGGTCGAACTCGCCGGCTTCCCGATGAACTGTCCCGACTGCCCCCGAAAGCCCTTTGCCGTGGGACAGGATTGGATCGATCTCGAGGTTTCTCGATCGCAGGACTTCGTCGGCAGCGAGAAGGTAATTGCCGGCACGCGCCCATCCAGCCACGACCAAGCTCTCGCTCTGCGCGTCGGTAATGGCGGCAATCTCGTCCCGCTTTGCTTGGATCAACTTGAGGTGCGCTTCGAGCCTGTCGCGATCGGCCTGCGTGGCTAATACGTACTCATGCCATTCCGCAACGACCTTGAAGTTCTCCATCGTCTTGGAACTCTTGAAGATTCCCGCCAGGGCGTAATAGTCCGCAGTCGGGATCGGGTCGAACTTGTGATCGTGGCACCGCGCGCAGCCGACGGTCAGACCCATGAACGCCCTCGCCGTGGTGTCGAGTTGCTCGTCGACGATGTCCATCTGCATCTTGACCGGGTCGTCTTCGGCCAGCATCTTGGGGCCGAGCGTGAGGAATCCAGTAGCCGTCCAGCGCTCGAACTGCGTCTCCAGATCGTCGGTGGCCGGCAGCAGGTCACCTGCGATCTGTTCCGCTATGAAGCTGTGATACGGCTTGTCCTTGTTGAAGGCGTCAATCACGTAGTCGCGATAGCGGAAGGCGTTCTTGTAGACGAGGTTCTCGTCCACGCCGTTGGAGTCGGAGTAGCGCGCGACATCGAGCCAGTGGCGTCCCCAGCGCTCGCCGTAGCGAGGAGACGAAAGCAGGCGGTCGACGACACGTGAGAGTGCACCGGGCGAATCGTCTTCAAGGAATGCATCGATTTCCTCAGGTCGCGGGGGAAGACCAATCAAGTCGAAGTAGGCCCGGCGGATCAATGTCCGCCGATCGGCGGGCGGAGCGGGCCTAAGCCCTTCAGCCTGGAGCTTGGAGAGGACGAAGGCGTCGATCGGCGTCCGAACCCAATCGGGGTCACCGACTTGGGGTACGCCAGGATCGGCTGGAACGACGAACGCCCAGTGAGCATTCCGACTCGATTCTTGCGACGGTGCTTCCAGGCCCCAAGGTGCGCCAAGATCCACCCAGCGCTCCAAGATCGCAAGATCCCCGTCAGGGAGCTTGCCGGTAGGCGGCATGGTCAGCTTCTCGTCCTTGTGCTGGACAGCCTGCACGAGCAAGCTGGCCTTCGCGTCACCCGGCACCACGGCCGGGCCGCGGCTGCCACCGATCAGCAAGCTGTCGCGGGAATCCAGGCGCAACCCCCCCATCGCGACATTGCCGGCCGAGGAATGGCAGGAGAAGCAGCTGGTTACCAGCAGCGGGCGCACATGCTTTTCGAAGAATTCTGATCCGCTGTCGCCTCGAATTACAGGAGCGGCCGTCAGCGCCAGAGCGGAACCGAGCAGCAGCACCCCAAGATCTCGCCGACGGGCCACCACCCCAACTCTAGGGCAAGTCCATCCGCTGTGCCAAGGCAATCCAAGATACGGTTTCTGGCAGTCACGGCAAATCGGACATAGCCTTGGCCAGCGTGCGGCCTAGCGCTGGTCCCTACCCCCGCCTACGGTGGGGACGCGCAGCCATCCCCAGAAACTAGACCTCGTAGACAATCTCTGGCGTAGGCGCGGCGTTTGAATGGCGTGAGTCAACCTGCACTCACTGGGAACGCCGAAAATTTGGGCTACTGCGGTGGGCACCCGGTAGAGTCAGGTGCGGGCATTGCGCACCGTCTGGATAGAGATGAACATTCTCAAAGGGCGCGACGGAAACGGCTGAAATCCCATTGCGCTATAGAACGCACGGCGTTTTTCGGTTGCCTCGGGGCCACCATCCTCGATTACGTCCAGAATCACGGCTTTCAAGCCGATCTGGTTGGCTGCAACCGCAGCACGGTTCAATGCGTCAGCCAGTAGGATGCGCCCAAGACCTAGCGACCGGACACACTTGACACTGGCGCGGTGTTCTGTGTAGAACGGGGGTAGTGCGGGTAGGGCTGCGCATTTTCCGTCCGCAGACGATCGCTTGGCTGCGAGAGGCATTACAGCTGGGCCAGCTGTCGCGGGCGGCCCTGGGTCGCGGGGTATGCGAGCGGGAGGACTGGCGCAACCCCAAGGGCGAGTATTGCACGGCCTCGGCGCGCAAGGTGCTGCCCGAGCTGGCCGGCCAGCTGGACCTGCCGCTGCCGCCGGCCCAGCCGGGTCCGCCCGCCTGCCGCCCGCGGTCCAGCCCGGACCCGCCCGTGCCGTCGACCGGCTTCACCGGCTCGCTGGCGGAACTCGGCGAGGTCCGCGTGCGTCTGGCCACCTCCGAGGCGGAGCGGCGGCTGTGCGCCGGACTGCTCGACCAGCACCATCCGCTGGGCCCGGGCCGGGCCCCCGGCTGTCGGCTGAGCTATCTGCTGGCAGCCGATTGCGGGCCGCTGGGCGTGCTCTCGTTCGTGGCGGCAGCGTTCCGGCTGGGGCCGCGCGATGCCTTCCTGGAGTGGGACGACCGCACGCGCGGAGCGCACATCGAGCGGATCCTCAGCAACGACCGCTTTGTGCTGGTCCCGGGCGTGCAGATCCCGAACCTGGCCTCGCACGTACTGGGGAAGACGATCAAGAGACTGGCCCGGGACTGGGAGCAGGCGCACGGAGTGCGGCCCTGGTTGGTGGAGACCTGCGTGCAAAGTTCGCGACCGGGCACGAGTTACAAGGCGGCCGGCTGGCAGTGCGTGGGACCGACGCAGGGGCGGCCGCCGGGAGCGGGCGAGGCGGTGGAGACGAAGGCGGTCTGGCTGCTGGGTTTGGATGCGAACTGGCAGCAGCAGCTGTGCCGGAAGCCGGAGCAGAAGCTGGGGCAGTACCCGGAGTTGGTGCTGGACGAGGAGGCGAACTGGGCACGGCGGGAGTACCTGCGTTCGGACCTGCCGGACGGGCGGCTGCGGCAGCGGCTGGAGCGGCTGGGGCAGAGCTGGGAGCGGCATCCGGGGGAGGATCTGCCGGCAATCTTCCCGCACCAGGGGGAGCTGCGGGCGGCGACGCGCCTTTTGCACAATGACAAGGTGCAGGATCGGGATATCTTGCAGCCGCACCGGGAGGCGTTGCTGGAGCGGGTGCAGGTGGAGTCGACAGTGTTGCTGGTACAGGACACGACGACGCTGAACTACACGAACCTGCAGGGTTGCACGAGCGGGTTGGGGCCGTTGCAGGACCGCGCGAGCAGTTCCCGGGGGCTGTTCGTGCACGCGACGGTGGGGTTCACGGAAGGCGGGCGTCCGCTGGGGGTGAGCGGGCTGGAGCGGTGGGCGCGGCCGGAGCAGGAGCCGGACCCGGAGGCGGAGCAGGAGCAGGAGAAGGAGAGCCGGCGCTGGTTGCGGGGGTTCGAGCAGGGTCAGGAGTTGGGGCGGGAGAGTCCGCAGGCGCGGGTCGTGGTGGTGGGGGACCGCGAGAGCGACATGTTCGAATTGTTCGAGCGGCAGGCGGAGCGGACGGAGGAAGCCGGGTTGCTGGTGCGGGTGCACTTGGGGCGGCAGCGCAAGGTGCGGGCGTGGGACGCGGCGTTCCGCTCGGAGATGATCCGGCCGATCGAGGCGCAGCCGGACTTCGAGAGGCGGTGGTGACGGGCCGCAAGGTGGAGATCGAGTCGCAAGGGGGGCAGCGGGCGCGGCAGAAGCGGACGGCGGTGACGGAGATCCGGATCGGGCGGGTGGAGTTGCTGCCGCCGAAGGGGCGGGCCGGAGCGGTGGCGCCGGTGCCGGTGTGGCTGGTGCGGGTGCTGGAGCCGGACCCGCCGGCGGGGGAGGAGGCGTTGGAGTGGCTGCTGCTGTCGAGTGAGGGGGGGCGGACAGCGCAGTGGGCGGAGCGCATCGTGAGCTGGTACGAGCGGCGCTGGGGGATCGAGGAGTATTTCCGGCTGCTCAAGACGGGGACGCGGATCGAGGACCGGCGGTTGCGGGACGCGGAGGCGCTGGGCAAGTGCCTGGTGTTCGACGCGATCACGGCCTGGCGGGTGTTCAGCCTGGACCGCTACGCCCGGGACGCGCCGGACACGCCGGCGGAGGAGGTGCTCACGGCGGACGAGATGGCCGTGATCGAGGGCGTGACGGAGACGGAGCGGTTGCGGCCGCCGCGGGAGCGGGGCCAGCCGGTGGGACCGGGCATTCGCAGTTGGGTCGTGCTGCTGGCGCGCATGCGGGGCTGGCGTCCGAAGAAGCACCGGGAACTGCCGGGGAACGAGGTGCTGTGGAAGGCGTACCAGCAACTGCAAACGATGGTGCGCTATCGGCAGGCGCTGCGAGGACCGCCGTAGCAGCCCGCGCCGGGGCGGGCGGGGAGTGTCTGGTGGAACGGCATCCGCCGGTTCTCCGCAGGGGGCCGTCAGGGGGGAGTGCAGAACTCTCCCATGGAGGCACTGTCGTGGGCAGGGAAGCTTCTCGCCAGGGCTTGATGCGTGCCGCGTGTCGGGAACACCTTGGCGCAGCTCGAAGTCTGCCCGCTGTTCCCCAGTGATCCGTTTTCCCAACCAATGCGTGACGGCCGAATGGGACCCATTCGCAACGCAATGACCGGAATGGCAACGCTGGCCGTGCAGCCCCAACCCGGTTCCGCCCGATGCGTGCGTCTGTCGTGCTGCGCTGGTCTCCCTCGTCTCGCCCCCCAGTATGCGGGCGGCCCATCCGGCACCATCAAGACCGAATGTGAGCATCAATCCACGATTGCCTCGAAACTTCCAGCATCAACTATGTCCGGTCGCTAGGCCCAAGACCCTGGCCCTGATGGCGGCGATCAATTGCAATCATGCACTGATACGCGGCCGGGACACTGCCGAACCGGGGCGTGTTCTCTGTTAGGTTGTCCGGCAGATCGTCCGCTTCGAGGGAGTGTGCGTTCAGTGCGTAATAGCCAAGAATGCCGGCCTGCTCACCGACCGTGGCGACCCAGACTCGCGTGAAATTCCCCGCTTGGTGTTTCCTTGCGGTGCGCCTTAGGAAATTGTCGAGGCGGTCGGTCCCGCAAGCAAAAGCCGCGCGGTCATGCCTCTTGGGATCGAATGGTTCGATGCTAATGTGTTGCAGGTCGAGCGTGGTCTCAGACGCCATTCGTCACCCGCGCCAAGTGCAGGGTCATTGCCTCGCGCAAGGCATCTGTCGGCTCCGCAGGGGAGTCGAAGGCGGCAAGGATCACATCACGATCCTCAGCAGAGAGTACAGTGCGCTCATGGTCGGCAATCGTGATACGGGCGCGCTCCAGCGCGACGCTGGTTACGAATGTGGTCTCGTCAACACCGAGTAACGCCGCCGCCTGCTGAATCTGCGCCTTTACGTGCGGTTTGGTGCGTTGTTCCATCCGTGCCGTTTTCGGCTCGTTGATGCTGGTCGTACTATCACGGAAGCTGAGCATGGTCTCGTTCCTCTGCTTCCCATCAATGTACGGCGATCCGCCGGACAATGCAAGTCGGATGGAGCGCGCGAGTCGTTGTAGTTCAATGCCAAGTCGTTCTCGCCTTAGGGAACTCGAATTTCGGTGTATGTCCGTGGATCCGCAGGAGAGGTGACGAACGCGGGCAATAGTACGGTGGGGTTCGGACTAGCGTCCACGTTCGGCGGCCGGCTACATCGCGGCCTGCGAGAGACCGCCCGCTACTTGCGGTCACCCTCTCGGAATGCATCATGCAGCGGACCGCACCAAGAGCTCGCAGTTCCATGGCCGTCACGCGAAGAAGATGTAACGGGCAACAAATATCGCTGCCAGCACGTGTAGCAGCCATGCGGCTTCGCCAGCGCGACCGCGCAAGATCTTGAGGGCCGAATAAGAGATCAAACCCATTGCAAGGCCGTCTGCAATGCTGTATGTCAGCGGCATCCCCGCCACCAGGAACAGCGCCGGCACAGCCGTGTCGATGTTGTCCCAATCGATTTCCCGCGCCAAGCCGACGGTCGTCGCTCCAATGATGATTAGCGCGGCAGCCACCGCAGCCGACGGAACCGCTGAGACAAGCGGCACGATCGGGAGAGAAAGCAAGAAGAGCACTCCCGTGACGACCGCGGTCAGGCCCGACCGGCCCCCGGCTGCAATTCCTGCTGCGCTTTCGATATAGGTTGTGACTGTAGATGTGCCGGCCAGTGCCCCGGCAATGGTGGATGCCCCATCCACTCCCAGCATGCGCCCGAGGCGCGGCACCCGACCCTCATTATCGTCAAGGCCGGCCTTCTTGATCACGCCGACCATTGTGCCTAGGGAATCGAAGAGGTCGACAAACACCATGGCGAGGATTAGGTCGATCAGGTCCCAGGTGAGCACTCCTTGCAAGTCGAGTTGGAGGACGGCGTCGAGCGCGTCTCCCTCGTGCTGGGCTAACGACCCGGACAGGCCTAGGGGAATGGACGCCACAGTAGCCGCCCCGATGCCAATCAGAAGCCCGGCTCGCACCCCCCGTGAAAGCAGCGTTGCCATGAACAGCAACGTCGCGGTCGCGAGGAGAGCCGACGGCTCGGCGAAGTTCCCGCGCGTCACCAGCGTAACTTCGTGAGCGCGGATAATGCCTGCGTTGGTGAGTCCGATCACAACCAAGAACATGCCGATGCCCGCTCCGATTGCTGGCAGCAACTCCTTCGGCAAGGCCTTCAGTAACGCCTGTCGCACGCCTATCAAGGTCAGCGCGACGAAAACGATTCCGGAAAGGAACACCATCCCGAGCGCCTGCTGCCATGTCAGGCCCGCGCCCTGTACGACGGTGTACGCAAAAAAGGCATTCAGACCCATGCCGGGTGCCACGGCGAGGGGTGCGCGAGCCCAAAGCCCCATCGCGATCGTGCCGAGACCGCTCACGAGGCAAGTCGCAAAGGCTGCCGCGGCAGGTGGAATGCCTGCGTCGGCCAGGATCGCCGGATTGACGGCGACGATGTAGCTCATCGCAAGGAACGTGGTAACCCCGGCGACCATTTCGGTCCGTATGGAAGTGCCGAGGCTTCTCAGTTCGAAGTGCCCCTCTATGCGTTCTTGGAGCGCAGACATGGCAATTGGACCATTATTCCCTAACAGCGGCACCCCTGCTCGCCTTGAGCTTGCTGCCTACCCGCCTGCTGGGTACCCCGCCGCCGATGTGCGTCTCCCCCACATCGAGCGGGTCGTCAAACAGTCCGGAGCAGTTCGACTAGCCTCGCCCGTTTCGGCGATCGAGACCTTGCCCTAGGAGCGGGTGGTCTCCAGATCCCAGGTGAGACCAATGATCGAACCATCCCAGGCCGTAGCCCGTGCACCAAGACGACAATCGTCTTGTTTCTAAAGCGACAGATTGCCACTTACGTAGACAATCCCCGATCAGGGGCACTTCCTTATCTAATAGCCGTCTTCCCGGGCTACAGTACCAGCTTGTCCGGGCTCATTCCCCCGCAGCCGCCCTGACTGAATGGACGCGGACATCCGCCCGTGTAGCATGCTGATCCGCTGAACCCATTTGGCCCGATGAAGGAGATCCATTCCTTGACCTTGGTGCGGACTGCTGACGCGGTGGCATCCTGCTTGGCAATCATGTATTGGCTAAGTCCCCAGATGGTTCGTGAGATGTTGCAGGGGCAGCAGCATGTGTAGGCGCTGTTGTCGGAGCAGCATGGCGCGGGAATGGGGTCTAGTGCCGCCTTCTTCACGCTCTCCTGTGATGGCGTGAGTTTGATGTCGGTATACCACTTCATGAATTCCCGAGACTGGGACTCTACATCGTGAAACTTGATTTCGGACGCCCCGATGCTAGGTGTGCGCAGTAGTCCTGCTGATCCTGCCGCCGCTAGCCAAAGAAAACGCCTTCTGGCGTACCGCATGTGTTCAGGATAACGCAGCGCTGTCCGATTCATTCCCGACCGCCTCAATCCAACGTTCGAATTCGCGCATTCCGAAACCACACCTTGCTGCCGTGGTCCTGCAGCACGATCCGGCCACGCCGGGCCGCTGCATAGTCCGCTTGGTCGGGGAACTTCGCGGTAACCCTCCGCCTGAAGTCGTCGCTGCCAATCTCGAAGTCCGCCACTTTGTGCCCGTTGAGCCAGTGCTCAACATAGTGGCCCCGAGCCACGATTCGCAGCGAATTCCACTCTCCGGGCGGACGAGACACGCCCTCTGGCGGCGCGTAGAGGCCGTACGCGGCACCTGCTCGCCGGTCGGGATTCTCAACCGACGCTTTCCGCGCATTGTCGGCGATTTGGTATTCGATCGCAGCGGAGGCCGGGTTGCCCGGCTTGGCGACCCGGTAGAACACCCCGCTGTTGCCCATTCGGCCGATCTTCCATTCGAGTCGCAAATCGAAGTCGCCGAACTCCTGGTTCGTGGCTAGGTTGCCAGGCTTGCCGTCAGCGACGACAGAGTCACCCTCGATACGCCACTCACCGCTGGACTGCTCTCGTGGCAGCAGTGTCCATCCGGCCAATGTCTCTTTGTCGAACAGGGGTGCAAAGCCCGGCTCGTCTGCGAGGCATTGAGGTGCTGCGATCACCAGCAGTAGCAGCGCTGCCTTCATAGCTCCCGCACCTGTTCTGTCTCAAGGTCGAACGCCATTGCCTTGTTTCGGCGATGCGCCTCGACGCCGAGACTTACCGCGACCTGGGATCGATAGCCGAGTTCGCCGTCGAGAGGCGCGGGCTTGCGTGTGCGAATCGATTCAAGGAACAAGCGCCTGAAAGAAGGCGTGCTCGGTGCGTCGATCTTCAGACTTGGCTTGATGGACAGGCGCTCGGCGCGGTCCGCTAGGACCTGTTGGAAGTAGGCGTCGCGGTCCTCGCCCGGTGATGCGATCTCGGGCCGTGCCTTGGAGTCCTCTTGGTAACGCATGCGCCAGTGCGGCTCGGCCAGCAACATCGATACCGTCTGGCGCTTGCGACGCTCGGGCAGGGCCATGAAGTCGGTCGTGCGAAGGGTGCGCTTTTCCTCCAGCCACGTGCCCATGGCGTCGAGACCCGATGCAACCACCCTCTCCTTGAACCCGTCGATGTATGGTTCTTCGGGGACCAGCCGGATGCGGTCCGGTCTGAGGTGGCTTCCCTCGAGGTGAATGTTTGCCTCGTTCCCGCGCACGACAATCGGCAGTTCGACGGAATTCTGCAGGGAACCTGAGCAGACCAGCGTGTGCCGGCTGGGAAAGTCCAGGGCAATATGGAACACGTCCGGCACCTCCATGATTGATTCGGGCACGACGGAATGGCCGCCGGCGGAGACGGCCCGGACGGGGAACTCCCGGCCGAGGACATGAACCAAAGGTGTAACGTGGTGATAGAAAAGGTCGGTGGCGATACCGCCCGAATAGTCCCGATAGCGCCTCCATCGAAAGAACCGCTCCTTCGAAAACGGCGTTTTCGGCGCACTGCCGAGGAACGCTTCCCAATCGAGATTGTCTGGACTGGCACCGTCGTCAATCGGGTAGCTCCACGGCGGCTCGCGGGTGTTCCTGCTACGGCTCGTCTGGCTCCACAGCAGCTTTCCTAGCAGTCCGGCGGCAACTAGTTCGCGCGCGGGTTCCCAGATGCCGTGGGCCATGTGCTCGCTGTCCACGGCTAGGATCCGTTGCGTTTCCTCAGCTGTCCTCACCATTTGCCTGGCCTCGTCGATGGTGAGGCTCATAGGCTTCTCCACATCGACGTCCTTGCCCGCCTGCATGGCGGCAATCGCCATCGGCGCGTGCCAGTGGTCGGGGGTGCAGATGATCACCGCGTCGACGGCCTTGTCCGCCAGCAAGTCCTCGAAGCGCCGGTAACCCTTGGCTCCAGTCTGAGTTACGCCGGCGTCAAGTCTGGGGGCATAGATGTCGCAAACTGCGGTGATTTTCGAGTCTGGATTTTGGGTGAACTCGGCGAGGTGCCCGCGTGAGATGTTCCCGAGGCCGATAATGCCGATGCCGACGACATCGTTGGCTCCTAGGATCCTGCCGTAGGAGGCGGCCGCTACGGCAAATGCGGCGCGCGTGCCGACGTCTCGGCGCGTGATGGTGCTCATGGTGAGCATTTTAGACGATTCAACGCTATTGGAGCCTTCCTGGTCAGTCTTTGTTGGGACCGGGGTGTGCGGCGATGCCTTCAGGTCAGCGACGGTATGCTCATGAAAGGAAACACGGAAATGGCTGGGCAACAGGGGCGCGTCGCCATCGTGACAGGCGCGGGAAGCGGCGTCGGAAGGGCGAGTGCATTGGCGCTTGCACAGGATGGGTGCAGCGTAGCGTTGCTCGGCCGCCGAACTGCTGCACTTGAAGAGACAGCTAGGCAGGCCGGGACGACGGCGCGATCCTTGGTCGTCCCAATGGATGTCACGGTCGAGGCGGAGGTCGAATCGGCCTTTGCGAGGGTTGTCGAGTGGGCCGGCCGCTTGGACGTGCTCTTCAACAATGCTGGCGGCAATGTGCCCGCGACCCCGATTGAGAGCCTTTCGCTCGCAGACTGGCAGCGAGTCGTCGACGTCAATTTGACTGGCATGTTCCTGTGTGCGAGAGAAGCATTCCGCTGCATGAAGAGCCAGGATCCGCGTGGCGGGCGAATCATCAACAACGGTTCGGTATCCGCACAGGTTCCTCGTCCGCACGCGGTGGCGTATACCGCGACCAAGCACGCTGTCACGGGACTTACAAAATCGATCGCCCTGGACGGGAGATCCCTCGACATTGCCGGCAGTCAGATTGACATCGGAAACGCTGAGACGCCCATGACGGCGAGAATGTCGGAGGGCGTGTTGCAAGCCGATTTCTCAGTGGCACCTGAGCCGACGATGGACGTGGGTCATGTAGCTAGAGCCGTGCTGTACATGGCGGACTTGCCGCTCGACGCAAACGTGCTGACGATGACCGTGATGGCGACGAAGATGCCATTGGCGGGTCGCGGGTAGCGCATCCGTGCCCTCCGGCTGGCTGTGCGACAATCGCGCCTTGAGATGGGCCTTGATTCCGTGCCTCCTGGCGGTGGCATGTCTGCTGGCGGCTCAGCGTTTCGAGGATCCGAAGCCCCCCGAGGCTGTGGCCTCGGGGGAGCGGCCCGTAGCCAAGCCGCAGCCGCATCCGAACGTCAAATTCCACCGGCAGCCTAGGCCGCTATCGGAGGAAGCGGTCACGGAGGACTGGCCCGGTTTCCTCGGAAAGAGGGGCGAGCCCGTTTCGCTCGAGACAGGGATTCTCAAGGAATACGGGGCCGACGGGCCGGAATTAGTCTGGGAACTCTCCAAAGGCACCGGCTACAGTTCGCCGTCTATTCAAGGCCAGTACTTGGTCTATATCTATCGAGAGGGCAGGGAAGAGATTGTCGAGTGTCTGCGGGCCGAGACCGGCGAGCGGTACTGGCGCTACGCCTATCCCACGGATTTCGAGGATCGCTTCGGATACAACAACGGACCACGAGCCAGCCCGGTCATTGACGGGGACCGGGTGTACACGTATGGTGCACAAGGCAAGCTGAATTGCTTTCTCTTGCGGACGGGCCAGTTCTTGTGGAGCCGGGACATCGCCGCGGAGTTCGGCGTCACTCAGGACTTCTTCGGCACGGCGACGACGCCGGTTGTCGAAGGCGACATCTTGATTCTGAATGTGGGGGCCCCGGGCGGTCCGGAGGTCGTGGCATTCAACAAGATCGATGGCCGCATGGTTTGGGGGGCAGGTGACTTATGGGGCCCTAGCTACGCGACACCTGTGGTTAGGTCGGTCGGCGGCAAGCGTCGCCTGTTCGTGCTCGCCGGCGGAGAGAGCACCCCCCCTACGGGCGGGCTGCTCTCGATCGATCCTGTAGATGGCGCACTGCAATTCCGCTTCCCATGGCGCAGCCGCAGCTACGAGTCAGTCAATGCCTCGTGCCCGGTTGTGATCGGCAAGAAGGTGTTGGTCTCCGCTTCGTACCGTACAGGAGCCGCCCTGCTAGCAGTCGAGTCCGACGGGAGCTACACCAAGGAGTGGGAAAACCCGGATTTCGACTTGCACTGGACCACGGCACTCTACGACAACGGCCACTTCTATGCGTTTTCGGGTCGGAACGAGCCAGACGCGAGTCTCACCTGCGTTCGTGCCACGACCGGGGAGACCGTCTGGAGCGAAGCACTTGAATGGCAGGAAACCGTGCAGGTCCAGGGCGAGCCCCGCACGATCTACGGTAGTCCCTACAGGGGCAACCTGCTCAAGGTGGACGGGAAATTCCTCGCGCTCGGAGAGCACGGGCACTTGCTATGGCTAGATCTCACTCCGAAGGGGCCGCGGGTGCTCGGCCGCTGGCGCCTGTTCCTCGCTCGAGAGACATGGAGTCCGCCGGTGCTCAGCCGCGGTCTGCTATACGTGAGCCAGAACACTCGGGCATTCGATCGGCGAGCCGGTCCAAGATTGCTTTGCTACGACCTTAGGGGCGAATGACTTGAGCTTGGATGGTCAAGTGTGGGCTCACGCAGGCTAGGCGGAGAGCGACGCCGACCGGCCCTTGAGAGGCCGGGTTGAGGCGGTCCCTTCTGACCTGGGGGTGTTCGCGATCAGCAGGCAAGACGCAGTTCGTGGCGGCGGGCGGCAGGGGTGGCAACGCAAGGCGGGACGTTACCTGGCCGAACACGCTGCCGGGCAAGATCAAGAGGGCGACGCATGGAACTTGTCGCGCCAACGGCCCGAAACACGCTGGCAGGACCACGCTGATTTGGGCAACCCTTCAACCGCTGGTACCAACTGGCCGATCTGATCCCGTGGCGCACCTGGGCGGGGGTTTGTAGTTCCTTGCTGCCTCGTCACCTCCAGGATTCGGTCGGAACTGCTGGATGACCAGGTTGGGCTTTGGAGGAGACCGGGGACTTGTGAGGTGATTGCCTAGTCCTGATATTCCGTGTGCGAAGGACCGCTCAGTCACTCAGGTGCGGGACGGTTTTGTCACTGCGGGTCAATGGAAGCGGAATTGTCCTCTTGGCGACGGTCGCTTCGAAGATACGTATCATCAGCCCAATCCTCGTCGCGCGTAGGCAAGTCCCATCGATATCTCCATTCACTCATGTCTACGTTGAGGCCCAAGCCTTCACGGATTGTCTCAACCTCTAGGCCCTCTTTCCGCACGCGCATGTCACAGTAGAACAAGGCGTTTGCGATAAGAAACAAAGGATATATGAGCACGCTCATGACTTGAGATACTACTTCGGAAGTAAATGTGCTCACACCCAGGAGAGTCGCGGCCTGCTTTGCCACGTGTATCCCCACAGACAAAGCCGATAGGAGCGTGATCAGCCCGAAGAGGGTCCACCAGTGGTCAAGCACCAAGAGGCTGCTACGCCGCAACGCGTCTCTAAAGGCTCTTCGTTCGAGAACCAAGATGGGAATGATCAGACTCCAGCGAACGGCGAAAACAAGGCCCGGGATGAACAGAGCGAGAAATAGCGGCACCAGGAAAATCAACATCAATGCGTGGGTTCCAATGGCCCTGAGGACCAACGCTGCCCGTAGTTGCCCGATAACCTCCAGGAACGTGGGTCGAGAGCCCGTGAGATGGAGGAAGCAGACTAAGGTCAGCAACGTTTGGAGACATGCGGCCAAGACAGTCCCACCTAGCAGGGAACAGAACATCTCCAGCGACCAGAGGTCCTTGAAATTGGAATAGTCGTCGCCTACCGTTAGGATGAGATAGACCGGCAAAGCTGATAGCAAGAGGCTCAACAGGGCCATCACGGGGAAATTGTTTGCGTACACGTTGATGCTACGCCTGGCGAGAGCAAGGAGTCCGCTGGGTCTCATGTCGGAGTCGGCCATCACACCTCCAATCGGCGAAGACAATCCAAAGCCTCCGGGACCGAACCATCTTACGTGCCTCACGCTTCTCGCGCCTTGACGGTCGGGGCAACTGCTTTTCAGGTTGGCCGCGCTCCTCGGCCATGGCTAGGAAGGCTGGATTGATGGGATCGTGCCTGGAATCAATTAAACTAAACTATAATAGAACATAAGGTAAATGATTGATATTAAGTGTATTATCGATTCCTGAATCGAATACTGGTTTCCAACGACAGAGCCTGCTGGAGTTCCTGGCGTCACTAGGGACCGACCAGTGACGTAAAGATGTGGTGTCTAACGGACGCTAACCGGATGGCTTCCAAAGCCCCGCCTTCGGCGACGCGAATTCTTGCCGACAGCGCACGAGCCAAGCACGGCACTTCATCCGCTTCGGCACAGACATGCGACTATCGCTCGCAGAGGAAGCTGTGGCGAGGCGGACACCATCTGGCACCGACGCGTCCCGCGCGTGGAATTGGCTGGTACAAGTCGAGGCCAGGGGGCCGGAGCTCCGGCGGCGTTATTGCGGGAAGTCGTCGACGCGGGTCTGGGCCCGCGAACTTCCGTCCGCAAAACGCATGACCCGGCGGCCATGTCTCTTCGTGTCCACATACGGCCCCCCGGAAACGCCAATGGTCTGATGCTGCGCTTGCGAGCCTAGGGTGGAGGACTTTCGTCCATCCGGGGGCACCGGTGGTTCTGTCCGAGATCGTTGCGGACCCGTCTGGCATCGGTGCGCTAGTCCGTTATAGGCTAGGTCTTGATGGATCCTCCACAGCCCGGCTCCGCGAGGGACGGGACGGTCTACTTGGTCGGGGCGGGGCCCGGCGATCCTGGCCTGCTCACGCTTCGTGGCGCGGAGTTGCTGCAGTCCGCAGACCTGATCCTCTACGACAACCTCACTTCGGCCGATGTGCTGGCGCTTGCACGCCCCGATGCGGAACGGCTATACGTCGGCAAGAAGCGGGCTAGACACGCATATACGCAAGACGAGATCAACAGCTTGATGATCGAGGCTTCCCGTGCCGGAAGGTCGGTTGTGAGACTCAAGGGCGGGGATCCCTACGTGTTCGGGCGAGGCGGCGAAGAAGCCCGGGAGATGGCAGCTAACGACGTGCCATTTGAGGTCGTTCCGGGCGTGACGTCAGCTCTCGGTGCCGCGGCATACGCCGGCATGCCCCTCACTCATCGGGACCACACGCGCGTCGTGACGATGCTAACCGGGCATGACATCGACAGCATCGACTGGCGACGGATGGCTGGCCGCCAAACGCTTGTGGTCTTCATGGGGCTGATGTCGTTGGCGGAGATTTCGAAGCGCCTCATCGATGCCGGATTGGACCGCGCGACCCCGAGCGCTGCCGTGAGGTGGGTAACCCGTGGCGACCAGCAAGTCGTAACTGGTGCCCTGGGCGATCTACCTGCCAGGGTCGCGGCCGTTGACTTGAAGCCTCCCGCTTTGGTCGTGATTGGTGAGATTGTCAAGCTCCGGGAGCAGATCAATTGGTTTGACAAGCTTCCACTGCGAGGGCAGTCCGTCGTCGTCACCCGGGCCGCATCCCAGTCTCGCCCCTTCTGCGAACAACTGCGCCGGCTGGGGGCAAATGTGATCGCGATACCGACGATCGCGTTCGAGGATCCGTTGGATTTGGAGCCGGCGAATGCTGCCATTCGCAATCTGTCAGATTACGATTTGCTGGTGTTTACCAGCGTCAACGGAGTGGACCGCTTTCTGGTCCGACTGGATGCAAGCCAGAATGATCTTCGCAACCTGCCCAGCAGGATTTGCGCTATAGGGCCGGCAACGGCGAATCGCCTTAGGGAGTTGCACTTGCAGGTCGATGTGCTGCCCGAGGAATTTGTCGCGGAGTCTCTGGTTGAGGCCCTGCGGGGCCTCGGGATGGACGGATGCAAGGTCTTGTTGCCGCGAGCTCAAGAAGCGCGCGAGTTGCTTCCGACCAAATTGGCGGAGCTTGGAGCCAAAGTCGACGTGGTGCCGGTTTACCGAACCGTGCTCCCCGAGGGCTCTCGTGAATTGGCAGAGGAGGCCTGGGGATCCGACCGCGCCCCCGACTGGGTCACGGTGACCAGTTCCTCCACCGTTCGCAACCTTGCTGGCCTGGTCCCGGTCGAGGATCTGAGGCGATCCAAGCTCGCTTCGATAGGCCCCGTTACGTCTGGGGCTGCACGCGAGCTCGGCCTGCATGTCACGGCGGAAGCCTCGACCTTCACGACGGAGGGACTTGCGCAGGCGCTATGCGCTGCTGTCCAATGTCCTTGTGCGACTGACGCATAATGTGTAATAAGATCTTCAGGGTTCTCTGATGCGGTACGTTCAGGCAGGTGAGCAACAGTTGGTCGCTCTTGAACCCGACCACGACACGCTCCGCCAACTAGTGCAGCAGGCTGGATTCGGGTGCGAGGTCATCAGGGAGCGACGCCGGGTCATTCTCGAGGTACGGGCTCTGGAGTCTTCCGGACCGCTTCTATTGTTCGACGCAAGCGACCCGTCGAACCTGGGTTGGTTCTCGCGCTGCCAATTCTATGTGGATTCGGTTTCGGGAGTGGTTCTCCAGACACCCTTGTTGATGTCGAACTGCTTCGATGGCGACCAGCTAGCCCGTGATCGCGTCCGCATTTCGATGGCTACGGAATTGCCAGTCGGATTCAGACTGCCAGGCAAGCGCAACTTGACGGAGCAAGTCGTGTACGCGCTCCTCTTCAGCCTGATCTCGGCGCTCAAGGAAACAGGCGTGGCGCTCTGTGGGTCGAGTGGACTACGGCCTCTAACCGGTAGCACGCGCAAGCGATAACTTGCCAGAATTGCTTTGCAATCTTATAGCAAAGCATTGACTATAGAGACGTAGCTGAAACCAATAAAATGCTTTATTGGTTCTCAGAACTGGACGTTCGGATGGCTGCCCTTATGGTCCTATCTTGATTCGCTAGGGGCTCTCTCCTGTCAATGTTTCACCGGAGCCCCGACTTGTCCTTCGGTTCGGATCCAACTCTTTCCCGCGCGCTGCAACGGATCCCGCCCGCCTGCCCGCGAACGCGAAGATTCCCATCGGCGCTATCGAAAGGTCTCGGTCACCGCGCAGTGCTTTTCCAGCTACCAACTCCACCATGCATTCAATCGCCGCTCCATGTCCTGACGGACGGCTAAGTGCTCTCGGGACCCGGCTACGTTCTCGCGCTCTCTCGGAGTCGTGCCGGACAGTCGGTACAACTCGGGCGGCTCCGTTTCGTTCAGGATGAACTTCCATTCGTGCGAACGCACCATCTTGGTCCGGTGTGCCGGGTCCATTGTGGGACCCAAGACTCTCGAATGCCGCGGAGACGCTTCCTTATCTCTTGGTGCAAGATCCGGCGGAAGCACGCCGGGCGCTAGGTCGCCGTACGCCGCCGAGGTGTAAATCTCCTGGCGACCTGTAGCTGAGGCTTTCTGCAACAGCGTGTCCGCCAGCGATATCCCCGAGGCAGCTTCTGGATGTGATCCACCCGTGAGTTCGGCGAGTGTGGGAAACAGGTCGGATGATTGCGCCAGGGCGTCAGTCCGGACGCTCGCGGCGATCCGGCCTGGAGCCCACCAGAGCAGAGGGACGTGCAACAGCGAGTCGTAGAGAAACATCCCTTTCCGGACCATGCCGTAGTCGCCCATGAAGTCGCCATGGTCCGCAGTGAGCACGACGATGGTGTTCTCGGCGAGGCCCTTGCTCTCAAGCGCTCCCAGTAGCCGTCCCACAGGTTGGTCCACGCCCCACTCGACTTGAGCGTAGTAGTAGCGCATGGTCTCAATCAGGTCTTCGCGGCCAAGATGCTGATATCCCATCGCTTGAGCGAATTGATCGAGACGGTTTCCGAGGGCTGCGGGCTTGCTGCCACTGCGAAGCACAATGTCGCTAGCGTCGTAGCGGGTGACGTACTTGGCAGGCGCCATGTAAGGCGGGTGAGGGTCGAAGTAGCTCACGTGCAGGAAGAAGGGATCGCTGCGCGCCTCCCCGATGAACTTGATAGCCGACTCGGTGTTGACGTGGGGGAAGCAGTCCTCTTCGGGCCAATACACCGCAGAGTGCCAGTGTGGCGGCACATAGCCGTTGTAGGCCCGGAACGGCTCGCGGCTGCGGATATCGCTATAATCCAAGTTTTCCAGTGCTTCGCCGGTGAAGGTATGGTTCTTTCCCACCCAACCGGTTCGGTAGCCGCGCTTGGCGAAGTGTTCCAGCATTGATTCCTGCCAAGGAAGCTTGTCGCCATCGTCGTTTGTCAGGGAGCCGTGTTCGTGAGGATGCTGGCCGGAAAAGCAGGACTTCCTGGTTGGGACGCAGACTGGACCGCTGGCAAAGCCATTGCGAAAAAGCATGCCCTCGCGGGCCATGCGGTCGAGGTGTGGCGTGCGGACGTTGGGGTGCCCTGCCGTGCCGATGCAATCCCCGCGCATTTGGTCGGCGGTTATGAAGAGAACGTTGGGCGGAGTGTCGGCTGCCCGGCCGGTGTGGAACGCGACCGAGCCAGCTGAAAGCAGGATTGATCTGGCAAAGGTGCGCCGATTGCAATTCATGAATGGGGCTAGTATCTCAGACGGAAGGCCCGCAGTGATGGCTCTTGCCGTGCTGGGTCTGCGACTCGCGGGCCTCATTCTGGCTGCGGCTCTGGCAGTCGCTGCGAATGACCCCGTGGCCGCGCTCGACCGACGGCTGGCGACCGGCGAAGCCCAACTTCGCTTTGATTCGAAGTGGGGCTACCTGCCTTCGGTGCTGGAGGAGCTGAAAATCCCTCTTTCCTCGCAGTTGCTGGTGTTCTCAAAGACCAGTGCCCAGTTCCGGTGGATCACTCCGAGGAACCCCCGCGCGATTTACTTCAACGACGAAACCTACGTGGGTTGGGTGCCAAACACCCCTGTGCTCGAAATTTCTACGGCAACCGCCGGCGGCGAGGCGGCCTTCTATACACTGCGCCAGCGACCCGTGGCGCAACCGCGTTTCGTGCCCGACAACGGTTCCTGTCTGCAGTGCCACGAAACGTTTCGCACGTTGGGGGTTCCGGGCCATTTGACGCGCTCGGTCTATCCGGCGGCCGATGGCCTGCCTCACTTTGGCCAAGGCACGATCAATGTGGACCACTCGACTCCTATCGCGGAACGCTGGGGAGGCTGGTTCGTGACTGGCCGAGTCGGAACGCGCCATCGCGGCAACGCTGTTGGCCCTGAGGATCTCCATGGCGACTTCGCAACCGGCTCTCTCGCGCAGGCACCGAGTGAGTTCTTTGATTCAGGGAAATACCTGACGCCGTTCAGCGATGTGGTCGCTCACTTGCTGCTGGCGCATCAGACTCGCGTCCACAACTCGATTGCCAGAGCTGGTCGCGAAGCGCGGACCGCGCTGGCTTACCAGGAGGAGATGGAGCGAATCTTCGGTCAGGTGTCGGAATCGCTACTGGCCTCGGTGCGGCGCCGGATTGAGGGTCCGTCCGAAAAACTTGTCCGTGACTTGCTTCTAGTCGATGAGGCCCGCTTGGATGGGCCGGTCTCTGGCCGGTCCGGTTTCGCCGAGGACTTCCAGAGCCGGGGATTCCGGGACTCGCTCGGCCGCTCCCTTCGTGATCTCGATCTGAACTCGCGACTGTTCCGCTATCCGTGTAGCTTCTTGATCCGGTCCCGGGACTATGCGGCCCTGCCCAAGCGGGTGCGCGACTACGTTGAATCCCGCCTTGCCGAAATCCTCGCTGGTAGAGATACTTCCGGTGCATTCGAGCACCTGGATGCTGCAGACCGGTCAGCCATCCGGGAGTTGCTCTCCACGAGACGATAGCGCAGTTGGGTATTGCCGAATGCCCCTGACCACATTCCTTGGTGAGCGAGTCTCGCATAATGGAGTCATTGGCTGATCCGGAATGCCGGAACCCGAGCATTAACCGCATGCAGTCCCGCCTTGATCGCATTCGCCTTCTGAATGAAGCGCTGGCCGAGCGCATCCTCGTTCTCGACGGGGGTATGGGGACTCAGCTGCAGAACGCCAACCTCGGAGCGCACGACTTCGGGGGGCCTGCCCTCGAGGGCTGTAACGAAAACTTGGTGCTGACGAGGCCCGACCAAGTCCGCCGGATCCATGAAGACTACTTGAACGCCGGAGCGGACATCATCGAGACCAACACGTTCGGCGCCATGGGGATCGTGCTGGCTGAGTACGGCCTGGAAGATCGAGTGGCTGAAATCAATTCCGCGGCGGGGCTCTTGGCGCGCGAAGCCGCTGCCGCGATGGAGCAGACGAGCCGACCGCGGTTCGTGGCGGGCTCGATGGGTCCGTCTACGAAATCGATCACAGTGACGGGCGGCATCACCTTCGAGGGGCTGGTCCAGTCCTACCGGGAACAGGCATTCGCCCTAGCCGAGCACTGCGACATGCTCATCCTGGAGACGTGCCAGGATACCCGCAATATCAAGGCTTCGTTGATCGGCATCGGGCTCGCTCTCCGCGAGTTCGGTCTGAGGTTGCCGGTGATCGTGTCCGGCACGATCGAGCCTACGGGCACAATGCTGGCAGGCCAAATGGCCGAGGCCTTGGTCGTCTCGCTCGAATTCGCCCAACCGCTTGGGATCGGCTTGAATTGCGCGACCGGCCCGGAGTACATGACAGACCACATCAGGACGATTCACGAAACGGCGACTCCGTTCGTATCGTGCTACCCCAACGCCGGATTGCCTGACGAGGACGGTCTGTACTCCGAGACTCCCGAATCGGTTGCCCGCGTGCTCGAGCGCTTCGCTCGCAACGGCTGGTTGAATATCGTCGGCGGATGTTGCGGGACCACGCCAGAACACATCCGGGCAATCGCCCTGATGGCCGAATCGTACGCTCCGCGCAGGCACACCCCTCCTCGTGCCACGAAGTTCACTGGAATCGATGTTGTCGAGGCCTCCGACGAGAATCGCCCGCTGCTCGTCGGCGAGCGCACGAACGTGGTTGGCTCGCGGAGGTTCAAGCGCCTCATTACCGAAGAGAAGTTCGAACAAGCCACGGAAATCGCCCGTGCGCAGGTCAAGAACGGGGCCCAGATCATCGACGTTAATCTCGAGAATCCAGACCGAGACGAGCTCACCGATGTCGACTCGTTCTATTCGCTTCTGATCCACAAGGTCAAAGCCCCCTTGATGATTGATTCGACGGACCCGGAGGCGGTTGAGCGAGCGCTGACGTATAGCCAGGGCAAGGCGTTGGTGAACTCGATCAATTTCGAAGATGGTGAGAAGCGCTTCGACCTGGTCGTGCCGCTCCTTCGGCGCTACGGAGCTGCCGTTGTCGTTGGCACCATTGACGAAGATCCGGAGCAAGCTCAAGCCGTTACGCGGGAGCGCAAGCTGGCGATTGCCGAGCGCGCGCACGAGTTGCTGACCACGAAGTGGGGCCTCGCCGAGGAAGACATTGTCTTCGACCCGCTTGTATTTCCGTGCGGAACAGGAGACGCGAATTACATCGGTAGCGCGGTCGAGACGATCGAGTCGTTGCGGCTGATCAAGGAACGCATGCCAAGAGTCAAGACGTTGCTCGGCGTTAGCAACGTTAGCTTCGGGCTGCCGCCGGCTGCGAGGGAGGCGGTGAACGCTGTGTTCATCTACCACGCCACGCATGCAGGCTTGGACATGGCGATTGTCAATGCCGAGAAGCTGCGTCGGTACGCGGCCCTTTCTGACGAAGAGAGGCAAATGGCAGAAGCACTGCTGTATAACTACCCGTGCCCGGAGATTGAGGCGCCAACCGATTACCGGGATCAGACGCCCGAGCAACGGGTTGCGCTCAACAACTTCCACATTGCGAAGGTCGCTGAGGCATTTCGAGGGGCGGTTGAGCGACATCGAAGCGATGTGGCGAAGCTGTCGTTGGACGAACGCTTGGCCAGCTACATCGTCGAAGGGACCAAGGAGGGCCTTTTCGCTGATCTGGACGCGAAGCTAGCGGAAAATGTCCAGCCGCTCGCCATCGTGAACGGCCCGTTGATGGATGGCATGAAAGAGGTGGGCCGCCTGTTCAACAACAATGAGCTGATCGTGGCAGAAGTGCTCCAGTCGGCGGAGTCGATGAAGGCGGCGGTCGATCACTTGGAACCGCACATGGAGAAGTCGGACGACGCCCATAAGGGCACTGTGCTCCTGGCGACCGTGAAGGGAGATGTCCATGACATTGGCAAGAACTTGGTTGACATCATCCTCACCAACAATGGCTACAGCGTGCGGAACCTGGGTATCAAAGTACCGCCCGAAGAGCTGATCCGTGCTAGCCGGGAGCATCATCCGGATGCCATCGGCCTCTCAGGCCTGCTGGTCAAGAGCGCCCAGCAAATGGTAGTCACAGCGAAGGATCTCCGGGCAGCGGGAGTGCATGTGCCTCTGCTTGTCGGCGGGGCTGCATTGAGTTCGAATTTCACGAGGAAGAGAATCGCTCCGGCTTACGGCAATCTCACGTGCTACGCCCGAGACGCAATGAAGGGGTTGGCGCTGTTGGATCAGGTGATGGACCCCAAGAGCCGCGCCCAACTTGAAGAGGAACATGCGCCCATCTCCGACGGGAAAGGCCGCGACTTGCCCGGCCGAGGCGGGGAATCGGCTGTGCGCAGCTCCCGCGCCCGGGCTGGCGTTCCGCCGGTCAAATGCCCGTACGAGGCCCGCCAGAGAGCTGAAATTCCACAGCTGAGGGAGCTTTGGCGCTACATCAATCCGAAAATGCTGTATTCCAAGCACCTCGGATTCAAGGGCAATTTCGAGCAGGCGCTGGCTGAGCACGACGAGAAGGCGGTCGCCCTCCGGGCGGCCATGGACGAGATCAAGGGCGATGCCGAAACATTCATGAAGCCGCGTGCTGTATGGAGATTCCTAGACGCGGAAGGGCACGGCAATTCGATCAAGCTATACGATCCGGGTAGCGAAACAGTTGTCCGGGAGTTCAAGTTCCCGCGTCAGCGACGGGCCGACGGCCTGAGCCTGGCGGACTTTGTCGCAATACCGAAAGATTGCCGCGATTCGCTGGCGCTGATGTGCGTGTCAGCGGGCGAAGGGATTCGGGATCGCGCCGAAGCCTTCAAGGACAGCGGCGAGTATCTCAAGTCGCACGCGATTCAAGCCTTGGCGATCGAAACGGCGGAAGCCTGCGCCGAGTGGCTGCATCGGCGGATTCGCGAGGACTGGGGCTTTGCGGACCCGGAAGAGATGACGATGGCGGACCGATTCCGCTCCAGGTACCGGGGCCGCCGCTACAGTTTCGGCTACCCAGCCTGCCCCAACCTTGACGATCAATACGCATTGTTCGAGATCCTGCGACCCGAGGACATTGGCGTGACGTTGACCGACGGAGCCATGATGGATCCCGAGGCCAGCGTAAGCGCTTTGGTCTTCCAACACCCCGATTGCATCTATTTCGACGTCAACTCTTAGCGAGAGAGCTTCCCGTTTGCGATCGCGGTGCCGTACACGCCGGGAGGAGTCCAGATTGTCGAGCTGATCTGGCGTTCCGGCCCGGACGCCTCGTCGGAGAAATAGCAGGCTGCGACAAGTTTCCCGTCGGGCCGCTGAACGGCGCGCACGTAGCCGACGTCCGTCCTCGCTCCGTCCGTCTTGGAGGTTGATCATCGCCGGAGGCGTTCCCGTGTTCGGGACCGCTGTGCCCAGGTATTTCCAGCTCTCGCCGTTGTCCGTCGACAGGTCCCTTCCGATCGACTGCCCGGGCTCGTTTCGCATCCCCGGCGACAATATCGCCTGGGTTCATGGCTTAAGGAAAGGAGATACGCCATGATCAACATTCATCAGATACAACCGCGATCGCGATCCACCTGGTCGGAGTCAAGCCTCACTAGACGATGGTTGTCGGGACGGAGGAGCGTCGAACCAAGCCACTCCCCGTTCAATTGCCTTTCCGTAGCGACAGATTGACCAACCCCATCCGGCAAAACAAGGCACTAGCAGGAGTGGGCCGTGAGTGAAGATTGTCGCGGTCGCCGCGGCAATGCCAACCGCCTGGATGAGCCCTAGCGGCAGGAAGGGTGCCCCTTGTGAGAACCGCCACGGAGACTGCATCCTTGTGGCGCGGACACTAGAACGATGGCCGATCGCAAGTGCCACCAGGGTCGCTCCCAGTCCAGGGACCGGCTGGACCCAACTTCGTCAAACTGTAACGGAGACATCTTGTAACTGCTTGATAACACGTCGTTTCCGAAATCCAGTCATGGCCAATTGGCACTACATTTCGCGAATCCTGTCAGGCTGGCACACGGCTGCGAACGCGGTGAATGCGCGGCTCGACACCGGCTGCCCGGGAGATCTCCGCCACTTCCGCTGACGGACGCACATCCTGGCGGTTGACGATCAGGGCGCCGTTCACCTGCCGCACGGTCGTGGTGATGCGCACCCACGTGCTCAGGCGCTCGCGGATCGATTGCCAGCTCAGCCGGATGCCCCGGGCCTGCAGGCGCGTGCGGATCAGATGCACCCCGTGGTAGGCCAGCACCGCGATGAACAGGTGCGTCGAGACACGCTCGTCCTTGTGATGCCAGATCGGGCGCAGGCCCAGCTCGGACTTCAGCGACCGGAACGGGGCCTCGATTTCAGTGAGCCGCCAATAGGTCCGCAGGACCCGGTCCAGGTCCCAGTCGGTGTGGCTCGTGCGCAGCACGTAGGCCCCGGCCGCCGCGTCGGCCTCAGCGTATTCCGGCGTGCGTTCGAAGGTGACCGCGGAAGCCTTGCCGTCCGGGCCCGCGGTCACCTTGACGCGCTAGTGCCGCGACACTTTCGAGTGCCTCTCGCGGAGGCGCCCGACGCGCTGCTGAACCCGGTCGTAGGCCTTCAGGTAGCGCGGTTTGGAAAGGCCGTCGTGGAGCGCCTGCAGAGCGCTCTCGAATCGCTGGCGGTGCTTGTCGAGGATCTGCTTGCCGCTGATCTGCTTGCCCTCGCTCACCGCGTACAGCTGCGCTTCCCCGGCGTCCTCGCTGGCGAGCTGCCAGGCCTGCACCGCATGGCCGGCGCTGGTCGCGAGGGTTGCCGCGGCCGCGCCCGCGGGCGGGTCGGGCTTGGCGGCGCGACTGACGCAGATCCAGTCGTAGCCCTGCTGCCGCAGCCAGGCGAGGTTGGCCTCGCTGGCGATGCCGGCGTCCATGACCACGGTCGGCTGCGGGCCGTCGCCGTCGCGGACGGCCTCCAGCCGGGCCAGGGCGCCCTCCAGGCTGCCCGGCTCGGAAGCGTTGCCCGGCAGGATCTCGCAACTGCGCGGGAAGCCCGCTCCGTCCAGCACCAGGGCCAGCGTGATCAGCGGGCAGTCGCTGCGCTTCTGCTTGGAGCGCCCGAAGCGCCGCAGGGTGGCATTGGCATGGCCGGTGTAGAAGGTGTTGGACAGGTCGTAGAACACGATCGTGGCGGGCAGGTCCAGCAGTTGCCGCTCGCGCAGGAAGAGACCCTTCTGGAGGGCTTCGCGGTGCTTCCACAGCAGGTCGTTGGTGCGGTAGAGCTTGGACAGGGAGGGGCCCTGGCCGCCGTCAAGACCGAGCAGTTCCAAGGTCGTGCTGGTATGGTGCAGCCAAATATGCGCCTTGTGCTCGCTGGAAGGCTGGAGCATCTTCGCCATCACCAGCGCGACGGCGATGCGAGCGTCGCGCTCGCCGACTCCCAAGCGCTGCAGCAGGTCCGGGAAGTGGAGCTCTTCCAAGGCCTTGAGGCAGATCCGCTCGGCACCGACCGAGCGCGCGCTGTCATGGCCCAGGGTGTCGAGATCGACGGTCGCGATCGCCGCGTCCCCGGCGCGCGCGGCCGCCGCGGCCTGGAAGCCGCGCGCGCGCAGCCTGCGGACAAGCTCCTCGGCGGCCGCGAGGATGTCCGGCTCCGGAGGGAACAGCAGGTCCTGGCCGTGCAGCAGACCCTCGGCGATGTCGGCGACCGCTTGCCAGTGAGCGCGCGGGACGGGGTAGTCGGTGCCGAGATTGAGCAGGGTCCGCTGGCGCACGCGGTCGCCGCGGCGCTCGGAACGCACCAAGCGGAAGCTGTAGCCCGGCTGGCCACCCGCAATATGGGTCTTGGTAGCTCGAATGTACATGGGAAATGCGCCAGCCTTGTACCGAGAGTCGCAGACAGGCGAGGGGAAAGCAAGGGCGCATCGCCAATTAGGTCATTTCTTGGCACTACATTGACCTTGTCAAGCTAATAGGAAGATATTATCCAAACAAAACACGAACATCTAGGGGTTATACTAACGAAATTCGTGGCTTCCGAACTGATACCAACCGCATTTGGATCGAGTTCTTATCCCAATTTCCGGGATTTTGACGAAGCTAGGTGGAGCGGAACCAGCAAGGGCAGAGCCACGATTAAGACCGAGAGATCCTTTGACATCAGAGACTGCCATCCTCGCAAGGGAAGGAGACGATAGCGCGACAAGCCGCTTGGGACATCGAGTCCGAAGAGCGATAGTGTGTAGGCTGAAAGTGCGAGCACCACCATGACTGTGAAGATCATCAATCCATGCGAGGAGAGATCGATTCCATACCAGCGACTGAGTGCAGCAATGCCACTGAGCAGCCCAGCCAAGTAAACATCCAGCATTGAGAGAATCTGACGAAGATCCTTGCGAATCAGCTGATTGAGAATGCCTGGGAAACGAGGTACATGCCTTAAGACGGCGTATTCGAAGGTCCTGGGAATCGATGAGACGACAACTCCTCCCACGACGATCGCGGCGATGAACAGCCAAAGCCCGATCGTCACCTTCCGTGCCCCGACAGCGATCGCCAATACGGCAAGAACCCAGGTCATTGGATTGACCCAAGGACTGGCCATCCGCAAGATCCAAAGCTCGATTCGACCCAGGGGCCAGCAACCTAGGCGAGACGCTGGGATCTTCTGAAAGGGATCGGTGCTCAAAGGAATGATCGCCACGAGGGCGACGAGGAGGTAGATGAAAAGTCCCGCGTCCTGCATTACCAGCACGGAGACTATGAAGAAGCTGTTGCCCGCGAACGAGAAGACTGACGCTTGGTCGCGCCTGATCGCCCACCAGGGGGCTTTCAGGATCGCCGCCAGCCGAGCCAATCGACTTCCCTCGCCTCGATCGGTCCCACTAACTTGAAGTAACGCTGCTCAAGTGATCCATCGACGTCTGCCGCCGACGCATCCCACACAACTCGCCCATCCAGCATCACGACAAACTGCGTGGCAATGGATTGTGCAAGGTGTAGGGAATGAGTTGTGAATAGGATGGTCGTCCCTCTGTGCGCAGCCTGTTGAAGCAATCCGCAGATCGTTCGCGATGTGACCGGATCAACGCCCTCGAACGGCTCATCAAGAAGCAAGACCTTGGGGTTTGGCAAGAGGGCCATCGCCAGTGCTGTCTTTTTTCGCATCCCGTGCGAGCACGCCGAGGCGAACCTTTCGACCGCATGCCCCAATTCAGTGCGTCGAGAAGTTGGTCAGTACGGCGGCGGGCGGTCCGTGAATCCATTCGGTGAACTGCAGCTGTCAAGGACAAATGCTCGCCTATGGTAAGGCTGTCGAAGAGACCTAAGTCATCTGGAAGCACTCCGATGCAACGTCTTAATTTGGTAAGTTCGGCCGTGACATCGCAGCCACCGACCTGCGCGACGCCGGCCGTGATCGGCAGCAGGCCTGTCAAGACCCTGATAGCTGTCGACTTGCCTGCACCATTCGGACCGAGCAAAGAGCAGATTGCTCCCGGAGCAACGTCAAAGGTCAGGTCGTCGACGGCTGCGAAATCTCCAAATAGCCGCCGAACGGCATGACTGGATATCATACGGCTCAGCTTATCAAGCGCAAATCCAACCCTTGTCGCCTCGAACCAGAGATGAGCCACTTGCGCGGGAGTGGCTGCCGAGAGAAGGTACCTGATCCAGAGGGCTGCTGCCGCTGCATCCTATAGGCTGGGAGGGGTCCAGACCGTGGACCCGATATATCGCTCCGGTCCGGACGCTTCGTCGGTGAAGTAGTAGACTGCGACAACTTTTCCGTCGGGCCGCTGAACGGCGCGCACGTAGCCAATGTCCGTGCTCGCTCCGTCGTCGCGCAGGACGAATTCATCGCCCCAGGACCTGCCATTGTCACTGCTGAGCGTGGCTCGTATGCTGAACGGTTCGGCCCGGTAGCCATAGACCAAGCAGATCCGTCCGTCTTGAAGTTGAATCATTGCGGGCGGATTGCCGGTTCCAGTGCTTGGAACAGCTTTGCCGAGATATTCCCAGGTCTCTCCGTTGTCGGTCGAGAGGTACGTTCCGATCCAACGCTCGGGTCCGCTTCGCATCCTGGCCGTGACCAGTATCTCGGTCTCGGACAGCCGAACAGATGCCGGCATGATAGAGAAATCTTCTGGTTCGGGACCGATCCACGATAGGAGGTTCCAAGTCTCGCCTCCGTCGGTAGTGCGCACGCAGAGCAGGCGACCCTCTTTGCCGTTCTCCTTCGCGGCGGTGATGAACAGGGTGCATTCGTCCTTGCTGTCGACGATGTAGTCCGTCCTCGGCGCAATGCCCGGCGAGTCAAAGCTCGGCAGGCGGTACGGGCCCTTCCAGACATGCCCTCGATCGTACGAGTAGAAGATCCGGCCGATCCCGGCGTGAATGCTGTTGGTGCGCACGGTGAGCGCCAAGTCCGGATGGGTGAAGTCGATGCCACCCTCGCTCTCCATGAGTTCCGGCAGCGTTACGCCAGGCCGGGTCACGCCGTGCAAGTAGCCGCCCTCGGTCAGGAGGAATCCATTCGCCCCGGGATCTTCGAGCTCCCAGGTCTCGCCGCCATCGAGGCTGCGGGCCAGCATCGCGATTTCTGGCTTCTCGCGGTCAATGTGGTGGCCCGCGCCCTGATCTTTGTAGTACCCCATCCCGAATCCGACCAGGATCTCGTTGTCCCAGATCCAGATGCCATGGTTGGCCGGCCAGCCCCCGAACATGCCTTCCTCGAAGTACACCTTGCTGTGTTGCACTGCGTCCGCAGGTGCCATGACCGTGCTGCGTTCCGGTGCCATGGCAGCACCCTCTTCGTCCGGGGACGGGCAACCAATCATTGCGATTGCGAGGGCGAGAATGACGGACGTGAATCTAAATTTCATCGTGTGCTCCATTGCTTTTCTGAGAACGCTCGGATTGAGCCAGTCCGTACCTTAGCAGCGTCTGGCTCTCAAGACTATCCAATTGCAGACCATTATCGCTGAGTGGGCATGTAATTCGATAGTCTGGTTCAGTCAGGGCTGACCATTCGCTCCCAGCCGAGCGGAGATGACTTCGCACTAAGCGATCAATGCTCAAATGGCCACGCCCTAGGGGCCTTGTTTGAATAGGCACGGACCAACCGCGAACGGCACTTCAACTGTTTGGATGGGGCTGGCCGGTTCAAGGGATGCGAGTGGTCACAAATCGATGGTGCCGAGTATGTCCGCTTGGCGGGGTACAGGGTTACTTCTGGTTCTGCGCCCCTAGCCAGCGGACCGCGTTCTCAAGGATCTGGAGTACATTCGGATCCTTGAAGACAGGGAAGGTCTCATGCCCTGGACGGAAATAGAACACCTTGCCGAGTCCGAGGTTCCAGAGCATCCCGCCTCGGAAACGCCCGCCTCCGCGCCAGTCCTCTCGGAACAGGACGGCATCGGGCTCAGGCACGTGGAACGGCTCGTCGTACATCTCGCTTTGCGGTATCTCGAATTGCGCCGGCAGGCCGTCCATGATTGGGTGATCTGGCATCATCACCGTCACCTGGCTCGGCTTGCCGTGGGCGTCAACGCCAGGAAATACACAGTTCGGCAGGTCCACCCGAACTTGCCTCACGAAGCCGCCGCGCTTGAATGCGTAGTAGGCTGGCGTCACGATCGAGTCGTAGGTTGGCGGGAATCGGCCCGGCGGAGGCACGAACTCGATGTTGGTCTTCGGGTTGGGAAAGCGGCGCCTAGCATCGTCCTTGGTTCGCGAGTACATTGCCTCAATGAAGGGTACGGACCAGTGTGCCGAGTGGAGAGCGACCAGGGCCAGCTTTCCGGAGCGGATCCGCTCGGCAATGCGCTGTCCCACGGCGTCCGGCACTTCTCCCTGACGCACATGGCCCCACCAGATCAGCACGTCCTGGTCGTCGAGCGATGCGAGTCCGTGCCCAGGATCGTCTTGACCGACGGATTGGACATCCAGGCCGGGCTGGCTACGAAGGTGGGCGGCGATCTCGTTGCCTAGGAAATTGTCATAGGCTTCCGCTTGCCGTGGTTGGCGCTCGTCCCAGACGAGCACGTGGACTGGATCCGCCCCCGCGGCGGAAACGGAAGCTAGAAACAGTAGAAGAGCAGTCCGCATGGCCCCATTAAACCACTCCACGAGTGCCACGGAATGAATCGAACACCCGGTTTCTTCTTGGCCCGGACCACGACCGCGGTTCGCGGCGCGTCAACTCGCAACTCGCCCAAAAACCATGGCTCGCATGTGGCATTCTCGCTTGGATTGGGTCCGAAATCCACGGAAATGGAGTGCTATTCCGCCGAGAGTGCCATAAACTGGTGATCGACGAATGGCGGTTTAGAACGGGTGCGGCGCGGAATGAGTACCGAGCGACGGATGCAGTGCATCGTGCGGCTGATCGCGGTTGGCATCGTGACGGCGGGATTTGCAGGGTCTGCCAGCGCCGGGGACCATCCCGTGCTGGTGCGCATCTTTGAGGACCAACCGGAGGAAGTATGGCTTAGTCCGCAGGGAGTGCCGACTGCCGAGTATGGCGAGCCGGCGTTCGCCATTGTTCGAATCCCGGCACGGTTCAGCCCGAACGCCCTGCCGCTTGATCGCTCCACGCCGTTCTCGGTCGAAGCGACGATGGTACGAACTCTGGAGCGGGGCGAGTATCGATTCCGCCTGCGGTCCAAGGGATTGGCCGTGTTCATGGTCAACGGCGAGCCAGTGCTTCGCACAAACGCGCAACGGCCCAACACGGCGGCTCACGATGAACTGCCCGAGCAATCGCATGCGGACGGACCGATCCGTGCCGCTCCACCGGCCCATCAGGACGCCGTCCAATGGGTTTCGCTGGACGCGGGAGAGCATCGCTTCCGGTTGGTAGCCGTCATTGGAGGGAAGGGCTTGGCTCCGTCCCCGGGGGAGCTTTCCGTCAGCATGGCGCGCGCAGGCGAGGTGGACCGCGTCATAGGGGGCACCGATGCACCGCTGCTAGTTGATGCCGACTGGCAGCGGTATGCAGCGTCTTCTAAACGGCGGCACCATCTTGACGACATCGAGAGGCGCCGGGCCTCCGATGAGCTTGTGGAGGAGGCGTGGCATTCGAGGCATCGTAAAGTGCGCGACTGGATGGCTTCACGTCCAGGACCGGAGGTCCCCGCCGGTGACGATGCTGTGGCAATTCACAATGACATCGACCGGTTTGTCAATGCGAAGTTGGACGATGCGTCGATAGCTCCGAACCCCCTGATCGGTGATCTCGAGTTCCTGCGGCGGCTGGCCCTAGACACGGCGGGCGTGGTACCCACGGCCGAGCAGGCCGAATGGTACTTGGAGCAATCCCCTGAAGCACGCCGCATCGCTGCAATCGACCGCTTTCTCGACGGCCCGGACTGGGCCGACGCCTGGGTGCCCGTCTGGCAGGACATCTTGGCGGAGAACCCCGGCATCCTCAAGCCGGACCTGAACAACACCGGGCCATTCCGTTGGTATCTCCATCAGGCCTTTTCTGACGGCTATTCCTTTGATCGGTTGGTCGTGGAACTGATCGAAATGGAAGGCAGCTTGCACCAGGGTGCTCCGGCTGGATTCGGGATGGCCAGCCTGAACGACGCCCCGATGGCGGCGAAAGCCGACATTCTCGCCCAGGCGTTTCTGGCGAGTAAGCTCTCTTGCGCGCGCTGCCACGACGCCCCCTTCCATCCGTTCCGCCAGAAGGACCTGTTTGGCATCGCTGCCATGCTTCACGGTGACGCGATCGCCTTGCCCGAGTCGAGTACCGTGCCTGTCAGTGAAGGCGGCCGTCAGCCTTTCGTCAAGGTCACTCTCAAGCCGGGCGAGTTCATCGACCCCCACTGGCCCTTCGAGGAGATTGCCGCGGGCATGGCGGCGACTCTGCCGCCGCGCAATACCCCTGTCGACTCCCGGTACGTATTGGCGTCCATGCTGGTGAGTCCGGCCAACGAGCGCTTCGCGCAGGTCATCGCAAACCGCGTCTGGCAGCGATTCCTGGGAAGCGGGATCGTCGAGCCCGTGGACGACTGGTCGGGGGCGAGTACCGCGAATCCGGACCTGCTCGCTTACTTGGCCCGCGAGTTTGTCATGAGCGGGTACGGCTTGAAGCACCTGAGCGGCTTGATTCTTCGCTCGCACACGTACCAGCGGCAACCGGTGCCGGACGATCCATCGGTTCCCGGGGACGGTGCGAGGCTGTTCGCAGGGCCGGTGCGCCGGCAAATGTCCGCGGAGCAGTTGGTCGATTCGCTGCATGCTGTGGCAGGCAAGGGACTGGATTCGGAAGAGCTCAACCTCAATCCGCTGGGGGATCGTACGTTGCGCCAGTTCCTGAACATGGGTTCGCCGCAACGCGCATGGGAGATGACCGCGCTTTCGAACGAGCGGGACCGACCGAGTTTGGCACTTCCTCGGGCGCAGGCAGTCGTCGACTTGCTGACGGCCTATGGTTGGCGGCAGTCGCGCCAGAGCCCGCTCTCTGTCCGCGATGACCACCCGTCGCCGATGCAGACGCTGGCGCTGGCGAACGGCTCGACAGGGGTCCGTGTCACGCGACTCTCCGACGACAGTTTCTTCACGCGCCTTGCGCTGGAGGACCGTCCGTTGGACGAGATGGTCGAAATCGTGTTTCGGCGTGCGCTGACCCGCCTTCCGACGCCTTCGGAGCGGGAAATGATGCTGGACCTTCTGGGTCCCGGTTTCGCGGACCGGATCGCCGACCGTGACAGCGACGACGACCGGCCCGGAACGCCAGAAAAGACGGATCGGAGGATTTCCTGGGCGAACCACTTTGATCCAGAGAGCACTCGTATCCGGATGGAAGAAGAACGGAAGGTCCGCATGGGAGACCCTCCGACTTCACGGTTAACCGCTGACTTCCGCGAACGATTTGAGGACATGGTCTGGGCGATTCTCAACTCGCCGGAGTTCTCGGTGATCCCATAGCAGGAGGAACGTACGATGCAGCCGACACGACGGGATGTCTTGCAGGGCGCTTTGGCGGGTGCCGCTGGTTCCGTGGCTTCCGTTGCTCGGGCTGAGCAGCCGCCGGACGGGAAGGCTGACGCCTGCATTTACATTTGGCTGGGAGGTGGTGCCGGCCACATCGATACGTTCGACCCCAAGCGACGCGGGGACGGGAAGGACACGCCCGGGTCGTACTACGATTCCATTCCGACTGCAGCGCGGGACATTCGACTGTGCGAACACCTTCCGCGAGTGGCGGATCGCATGGATCGTTGCGTGCTCCTACGCACGGTGAGCCACGATCTGAACAGCCAGCACGGCGCGGCCTCGAATCTCATGCATACAGGCCGCAAACCCAGCGGCACGATTCTCTATCCGTCTGTTGGCTCGCTCGTTTCGCATGAGTTGGGTCCGAGGTCCGATGACGTGCCGCCGTACGTGGTGATGGGCTATCCCAACATCATGCGCGATGCCGGGTTTCTGGGTGCCGGCAGCGGCTATGTCTATCTGACCCAGATCGATACCGGTCCGACGGGATTGAATCCGGCCCCTGACGTTGATAGCGATCGGCAGAAGCGCCGGCAAATCCTGCTCGGTCGGTTGCGGGCGGACTACTTGGAGCGCAATGACGACGCCATCGTCCGGGCCAAGGCTGAGGTCAGCGAACAAGGGTTCCGCATGGCCGGCCCGCGTTTCATGGATGTGTTTCGCCTGGATCAGGAACCGTCGATCCTGCGGGAATCCTACGGGAGTGATTTCGGACAGCGCTGCCTGCTGGCGCGACGACTCGTCCAGGCCGGCGTTCGCTTCGTCGAGGTGTCATTCAACCTGAATTTTCTCAACGGAACAGGCTGGGACGTGCATCAGGATGGCATTCTGAAGCAGCACCTGCTGATTCAAGACTTGGACCAAGCCCTTTCGGCCCTGCTGGACGATCTTGATCGTCATCGACTCTTCGACCGCACGCTGGTCGTCGTCTCCACCGAGTTCGGACGGCCGTCTGAATTCGATGCATACGGAGGGCGAGGCCACCAAGCGGACGCATTCAGCACGTTGTTCGCCGGAGGAGCCGTGCGCGGGGGAGTCGCGGTTGGCACAACGGACGAGATCGGGAAAACGATTGTGGACACGCCCATTCATGTGCCCGACTACTTCGCGACAATCTTTGCCGCGCTGGGTGTGGACTTCGCGAAGAACCTGTTTTCAAGCAATCGACCTGTGCCAATCACTGACCAAGGGCGCCCGGTGGCGGGAGTTCTGGCTTAGCTTCCGTCGGCCCTGGAACCAGCCTTCCGTTGTGAGACCCGGGCACTCAGGGTCGACATTAACACGACCTCTAGATCTAAGGACCCCAGCAGCCCTTGGGGACGCACCGCCACCAAAGTAGAACATCTGTGCTTGAGGTTCCGTGCTTGATCCAGTGTCGACAGGATTCCCCCAGCCATTGATACAATCGCCGGGTGCGAATTTGCCTCCTCCTGCTGGGTTCCCTGCTTGCAACTGTTGCGTATCCGCAAACCAAGCTCTTACGATTCCCCGATATTCATGATGACCGGGTAGCCTTCGTATACGCAGGCGACATTTGGACAGCGCCCGATGAAGGCGGCCCCGCGATCCGGATTACAGTGCACCCCGGTCTCGAAGTCTTTCCAAAGTTCTCTCCCGACGGGAAATGGATTGCTTTTACCGGTCAGTACGACGGTGACGAGCAGGTGTACGTCATTCCATCCGAAGGAGGCGAGCCTCGCCAACTGACGTACTACCCGGCCAGAGGCCCGTTGGCTCCGCGCTGGGGCTTCGACCACCATGTCTACGGCTGGTCGCCCGACGCAAAGGCGGTCCTGTTTCGCTCGACACGGGACTATTGGGGTGCCGGATCCGGGAGGCTGTACACCGTGCCGCTGGAAGGCGGGCTGCCGACGGCCCTGGAGATGCCCCTGTCGGGCGCCGGGTCGATTTCGCCGGGTGGCAGGTTCGTTGCCTACTCTCCGCTGTTCAGGGACTTCCGGACATGGAAGCGGTATCAGGGCGGCTGGGCGCAGGATCTCTACCTGTTCGACCGGACAACAAAATCGGCTGAGCAAATCACAAACCATGTCCGGAGCGACCGGGATCCGATGTGGTTGGGGGACTCTGTCTATTTCACGTCGGACAGGGATGGGACTCTCAACCTCTATAGCTACGCCGTCAAGCCCAAGAAAACCAAGCAGTTAACTCACGAGAAGACATGGGACGTGCGTTGGCCTGCATCCGATGCAAGAAACCGCATTGTGTATGAACTCAACGGCGAGTTGAGCGTATTTGAGGCCTCCTCCGGCCGTTCCCGACAGGTCCGGATCAAGGTGCCCAGCGACGCCGTGCCACGGCGTCCGCGGAGGGTTTCGGGAGCTTCGAATGTCGAATCGTTCGCGCTCAGCCCCAAGGGCAAGCGCGCGGTCTTCGCGGCCAGAGGCGATATCTTTACTGTCCCGGCCGAAAAGGGTCCGACAAGAAACCTGACTCGCTCTTCGGATGCCCACGACCGGCTGCCCAGTTGGTCGCCCGACGGGCGCAAGATCGCATTCGTATCCGATCAGTCCGGAGAGGAACAGGTGTATGTGGTCGATCAGGGCGGCGGCGAGCTGAAGCAACTCACCGACGGCGTCCGCGGACGCTTGTACAACCCTGTATGGTCCCCGGACTCCAAGCGAATCGTTTTCTCCGACAAGGAGGGTAAAGCATACGTCCTGGATGTCGGCAGCCAGGATTTGAAGGAGATTGCGGACGAGCCGCGCGGTCGGATCACCGACTATCGGTGGTCCCCTCGCGGAGGCTTCCTGGCGTTTACTGTCAGCGTGGCCTCTCGGGTGAATTCGATCTTCATTTGGGACGCCGCGGAGGAGAAACTGCATCAGGTTGGTGGTGCGATGTTCGATGAGTTTGCCCCTGCGTGGGACCCGGACGGGAAGTACCTGTACTTCATGAGTGACCGGGAGTTCTCTCCATTGATCTCGACAACGGAATGGAACTTCGCGACGAATCGACAGACCGGATTGTTTGCCTTGGCTTTGCGTCGCGATGTGGACCATCCGTTCCCCCCCGAGAGCGATGAGGTGGAACTGAAGGACCAAGATGACAGCCAAACAGACAAGGAGAAGGTCGCCGGGGATGATGACGACGGGGAATCTGGGAGTGACGGCGATGAGGGTGCGGGTGACGAGGATGGCGAGGACTCTAAGAAGAAGGGTCCAATCGAAATCGAATTCGATGGATTGGCCGAGCGCGTTGCTCTTGTTCCCGTGCCTGCGGACAACTACGCGAGCTTGGCCGCTGTTGATGGATCGCTTCTCTTCGTAAGGAATCGGCCCTTCTATTACGGACGCACTTCGGACGGCAAGGAAGAGATCAAGATCTTCGACTTGCAGAAGCGCGAACTGAAAACAGTTACGGAGTCAGGTGGGTACACCCTTTCTGCGGATGGCAAGAAAATACTCGTCCGTCAGTCCGGAGCCTACAAGCTGTATGACGTCAAAGCCGATGCGAAGAGTCCGAAGACGCTATCCACGGCAGGGTTGAAGGTAGATCTTGTACCTGCACAAGAGTGGAAGACCATTTTCGATGAAGTCTGGAGGCGCTATCGCGACTTTTTCTACGTCGAGAACATGCACGGGTACGACTGGGAGGCGATCCGTGATCAGTACCGTCCTTGGCTCGAGCATGTCACGCACCGGTCCGACCTCAACTACCTGATCGGGGAAATGATTGCCGAACTCAACGTGGGGCATGCCTACATCTCCGGAGGAGACTACGAACTTCCGGACCGTCCCGATGTCGCGTTGATGGGAGCGGACCTCGAATTGGATGCCGAGAGCGGACTCTATCGGATCAAGCGGATCCTCCGAGGGCATAACGAGGAGCGGGAGTACCGCGCCCCTCTGACCGAGATCGGTGTTGACGCTCGCGAGGGAGACTATCTGCTTGAAATCGATGGCAAGCAAGTGCAGGGAACAGACAATCCGTACCGAATGCTACGCCACAAGGCGTCGAGGCCCGTCGAGATCCTGCTCAACGACCGGCCTAGCCCGGAGGGGGCTCGAAAGGTGGTGTATCAACCGATCTCCGACGAATCCAACCTGCGCTACTTGTCGTGGGTGGAGGGCAACATGAGGGCTGTCAGTGAGGCCACTGACGGAAGCGTCGGTTACATGCACATCCCGGACATGAGTGCCAAGGGCATCAGCGAATTCATCAAGTGGTACTACCCCCAGATGCGCAAGGAGGGATTGATCGTCGATGTGCGCGGAAACGGCGGAGGGAATGTGTCCCAGATGCTGATCGAGCGACTCAGCCGCAAGCTCCTGGGGGTCCGCTACTCTCGGACCAACAACGACTTCCGCACTTATCCGAACGAAGTGTTCCTAGGGCACTTGGTTTGCTTAGTCAACGAGAACTCAGCATCGGACGGCGATATCTTCGCGGCCCGTTTCAAGCAGGCAGGCCTTGGCCCTCTCATCGGGAAGCGCTCGTGGGGAGGCGTGATCGGAATCACATCGCATGGGCCGTTAGTGGACGGAGGCGATATCCGGGTGCCGGAGTTTGCAACGAACTCAATAGACGGCAGCTGGATCATCGAAGGCCACGGGGTGGATCCTGACATCGTGGTTGAGAACGATCCGGATTCACTGCTGGCGGGTGAGGATCCCCAGTTGGCTCGCGGAATCGAGGAAGTGCTGCGCCGAATCCGCGAAGACCCGCGCCAGCAGCCGACGCGACCAGCGGACCCAATTCGCACTCGCTAGTCGTCCGCCGAGCGATGAAGTGTCCAGCAGTACCCCGTTGAGCACGAGTCAGGCGTGTTCCGGGAACTTCGGCGCGGGCCCGGATGTCGGAGATATGGTGTCTCTTACACTAGTCCGGTGGTGGAGGATGCATTCGGAAGCACAAGCGACAGCGACACCGTGAAGAAAGAGGTTACGTCGCGCTGAATAGCGATGGACCCGACGAATCCACACTGCAAGTCCGATAAGGGCGCGGACGAAGCGGATATCGGGCAGGCATACCTCAAATGGCCAAATGTGGCTTACAGAGAAGTCGCAATTGCGAGCAGGGCAGGCCACCTCCACTATCCGCGGTCCAGTCCTTGGCGCGTTGCCTGAGCGAGGGGATACCCGTTTTGATGGAACATGCTGGCCCCATCGATCGACAGCCAGAACCGCGGGACGTAGAGATCCTCGGTTGGTCTTGGAAGCGCTCTCGGTAAGATCAGTGGTGGGTGTGGCGGTGTCAGATGGTTCGCTGTTGTGGTCGCGTATCGCTGCAGTGGCGTGCGTCGCAGCCTTGGCTTTCGTCCCTGCCGGGTTCTCTCAACGGATGGATGGCCGGGTCGCAGTGCGGGTCTTGGACTCGAGTGGACGCGGGGTCCCCGCAAGCGTCGAACTTGTGTCCAGAACCCCGGAGTTCGAAGCGAGAGCCGCCGCGGATTCCGAAGGCCACGCGGTAATCCGGCGTGTTCCGCCAGGCACCTACCGGCTCGCGGTGCGCCATCCCGGGCTCGCGATGTTCGAACGCCAAATCGAACTTCGGTCTGCAGTCCCTCAAGTGATCGAAGTTGTCTTGAGTCCCGCGCCGGTCCAAGAGGAAATCACGGTTCGAGGCTTGGTCCCTTTGTTCGAGGCGCTTCAGCCGTCCGTCGCGACGCGTGTCGGTCGGGAATCCCTTGAACGCGCCCTCGGAACGACGCTGGGTAGAAGTACCGTCGATGTTATTACGGCGATGCCGGGTTGGTTGCTCGAGGCGAACGCGGTTCTTCACCCTCGCGGTTCCGAATATGACACTCAGTACGTGATCGACGGGATGCCACTGTATGACAACAGGTCGATTGCCTTCGCGCCTGCTTTCGAGAACACCGAGTTCGAAGCGGTCAGTGTACTGACAGCTGGCATACCCGCTGAATACGGTCGGAGGCTTGGCGGAGTGATCGCACTCGACACGCGACGTGCCGAGCCACAGGGGCACCGCTTTGAATTGGGCACGCAAGCTGGGAGCTACGGGACGGCGATCGGAGCACTGTATCACCAGTACGCTCGGAACCGAACCGAAGTCTCGGTAGGAGTCCAGGGTGGTCGGACAGATCGTTACTTGGATCCTCCGTCGATCGATAACTTCACCAACCGGGGTCACTCCACAGGTGCTAACCTCCGCTTTGCGCGCGATCTGACCTCCCGCGACCGGCTGACCCTCTACGCTCGCTCGAATCGCACCGGCTTCCTCATACCGAACGACCTCGTGCAGCAGCAGGCCGGGCAGCGCCAGGACCGGAGTGCGGTCGAGTCGGCCGGGCAGCTCCACTACCAGGCGGCACTGTCGGCCCGGACACTGGCTTCGGTCCGCGGCATGGTCCGGGACGTATCAGCGGAGTTGTGGAGCAACAGGTTCTCGACGCCCGTCTTCGTCCTGCAAGACCGAGGCCTTCGAGAAGGTGCTCTCACAGCCGATATCACATTTGAGGGGGAGCGTCACTCGATGAAGCTCGGGGGGGATCTGCGATTGAACCGGATCCGGGAGCGGTTCTCGATGGCCACTCCCGAGGACCTTTCCATGTTCGAGATCGATTTCAAGGCTCGCGGGAACAACACTGACGCCAGCCTATACGTGCAAGACCGTTTTCGGGTAGGGGACTTCGCCGCAAGTCTCGGCGTTCGGTTCGATCACTACAGTCTCCTCGTGTCCGACGCTGCCATCAGCCCCCGGCTGGCGGCCAGCTACTACTTCCCTCGAGCGGCATTGCAGTGCTTCGCCTCCTACGACCGGATTTTCCAACCCCCGCCGAACGAGAACCTGCTGTTTAGCAGCGCAGCCGCAGGCCTGGGCCTCGATGTCGTCGAGGGCGTCCTGCCCGTTCCTACGACCCGGGCGAGTTTCTTCGAGGTCGGCATACGCAAGCCTCTGGGGAGCGCGACGCGGCTCGAAATAAAGCACTACTGGCGAAGGTTCCGCAATCCCATTGATGATGACGTCTTCCTCAACACTGGAATCTCGTTTCCGATCACCTTCGATTCGGCGCAGATCGATGGCACGGAAGTGCGGCTCGAAACGCCGCGATGGCGTGGAATCACGACAGTCATTAGCTATTCGAACATGCTAGGGCGCGCCTCTTCACCGGTGACCGGCGGTCTCTTCATCGATGGGGGCGAGGCGGAGGAACTTCGTGATGTCGTCGAGCAGTTTCCCATAACCCAGGACCAGCGGAACACTGTTGCGGCGATGTTCCAAATCCAGATTCATCCCCGTGTGTGGGCGTCGGCAGCGGTTCGGTACGGGAGCGGACTCCCGGTCGAACTGGATGACGATAATGACGACGACGGCGAAGAAGACAGCGACGACGCGAGAACGCAACTGATTTCGCAATCGATCCTAGACAAGGTCAATTTTGACCGTGGCCGCGTGAGCCCGAATCTGAGTCTCGACTTTTCGGTTGGCGCGCGCTTGTGGACGAAGGGCTCGCGAGCCATCACGCTGCAATTCGATGTGCGCAACGCGACTGATCGGCTCAACGTGATTAACTTTAGCGGGCTGTTTTCCGGCACCAGTCTTGCACCGGGGCGCCAACTGACGGCGCAGTTACGCTTTCGGCTGTAGTTCCGTTCGGAACCATTCGGTTCGAGACCGGCAAACGGGGGTCGTCGTCCTGCGGGGCTTCTCAGTACACGCGAGTTCCGTACGGGACCGGCGTCTCCACTCGGCGGATGTCGCTGACACGGCCTATCTTCCACGTGTCATCCCACTTCACCAGGTAGAACTCCTGGACCTCGTTTCGGTCCGCGTAGACGTACTCGACCCGGACTTCAGTCTCCTCGCCAGCTTCTTTCGGGGCGTTCATGGCGATGCCCTTGATGTCCTTGTTGCGTTCCTTGAGGAAATCAGAGAAGCGCTCTCTGCCCATCTCTTCCGAACTCTGGCTGAGCGTTCGCTCAAGCTGGCTCGTGTAGCACGCAAGGTACTCTTCGACTTTGCCATCACGAGCGGCGTCCAGCATGGAGTAGATCACGTCCCGGGGCTCGAGTTCCTTGCTCGATCCGATTCCGAACAAGCTGCCACCCCTGTCCACTTCGCCACGCATGGCATCGAAGCCGCCCTGGTTCCAAACAATGACGATCAGCGCTGTAGAGATCAGCGCGATCGTGACGGCCTGCGCTTTGACATCTTTGCTCATGGACTGGCGGCTCGACGGTCCGGGCTGCGGCGAATGATCGTCAAATCCAAGTTGCCCTTGTCATCCACGACGGTCTTGCGCAAGCGAGGTAGCACTTCCTCCATGGTTTCCAGGTACAAGCGGCTCCGGGTTACTTCCGGATTCTTGCGGTATTCCGCTTCCAGCCGTCCGAATCTCGCCGCGTCACCTTGCGCTCGCTGGATCTTGCCCTCGCGATATCCCCGCGATGCGGACAGCATCTGCTGGGCCTCGCCGCGAGCACGCGGCAGGATGTCGTTCGCGTAGCCTTCAGACTCGTTGATGATGCGCGCCGCATCCGCCCTGGCCGATGCCACGTCGCGAAATGCATCCGCTGCTTCCGGCGGAGGGGCAACGGAGCGGATATTCACTGTCGAGATCGCCACGCCCAGCCCGTAACGGTCGACTAGCACTTGTGCGCTTCGTTTCACTTCCTCTTGGATCGCGATTTTCTCGGTAGTCAGGACTTCATCGACTGCCCTGGATGAAATCTGGCGCTCCAGGGCCGCCTCGACAGCATTGGCAACGGCTTGGTCTGGGTCTTGCGACCGGAACAGGAAACTGGCCGGTTCAGCGATGCTGTATTGCACCACCGCGCGGATGTTCAAGATGTTCTGGTCACCGCTGAGGAATTGCGACAAGACTGGATCGGCGGGCAGGGCATTGGCTTCGTCGGCCACCTCGCCGCCGATGAAGGCCCGTTTGAACTCGCGCACCTTCAATTTGTGGACGCGTCCTACCGGCCACGCCCAGTGCCACCCCACGCCCGGGGTGACCCGGTCATCCACAACCGCCCCGAACGTCGTTAGCACCGCCTGCTCCTCGGTTGGCACCAGATAGATCCCACCGACAAGCCAGAGCGCTGCCACGACGATCAAGAGATGTCGAGCCGACATTCGCCGGAGCGGTGCGAGCACTGCTCCGCCATCTCGTGTTGTCGACGAGTGTGTGTGCATGGCGGCGACTATTGCCCTCGTGTCAGCAGCCGCAATAGTTCGGAGTCGGAACTGAGGATCACCGTCGTGTCCTCGTCCAGCGCTTTGCGATAGGCCTCCAACGTGCGGGTGAGTTTGTAGAAAGACTGGTTCCGCGAGTAAGCGGCTCCGTAGATCCTGGTTGCTGCAGCGTCCCCTTCGCCCTTGGTGGTCTCGGCTTCCTTATATGCCTTGGCAAGGATTTCTTCTCGTTTTCGATCGGCTTCGGCGCGGATCCGCAATGCCTGCTCCTCGCCCTCTGCTCGGTACTGTCGAGCGATGCGCTCGCGTTCGGCGCGCATGCGGGCGTAGACGCTCTGCTTGTTCTGCTCTGGGAGATTGAGCCGCTTGAGCCTCACGTCCAACACACGGATGCCGTAATCTCTCAGGGCGGTTGCGCCGCTCTGCTGTGCGAGGTCGTCAAGCACAGCGTCTGTCTTGACGTGATCCGCCACCGTCGAGACGATCTCCTCCAGGTCCAGTTCCGCGATGGCAGCCCCGAGGCCCGCCCACACCAAGTCGTGCAGTCGCATCTCGGCTGCGGGCGCGTTCCCGACTGTCTGGACGAACGCCTCTGGGTCGTCGATTTGCCAGAGCGCATAGGTGTCGATGCTGAGGTTCTTCTTGTCCTTGGTCAAGAACTCCGAGCGCGGCGGATTATAGACGCGCAGGCGTCGGTCGAAGAATTTCACCTGATGCAGGATCGGAACCTTCAACTTCAGGCCTGCATCGGTTACCGTCCGGATTGGCTTGCCCATCCGTGTTACCAACGCGAACTCCGTTTCACGCACGGTGAACAGTGCAGACCAAACTAGAGTGGCCGCAACGAGCGTGATCAGCCACGTCGTGTAACGGTCCCGCAGCAAGCCCCAATCGATCGGTTCTCGGTGGGAATGAGAATGCCCGTGATCGTGATCGTGCGCATGCTCGTGACTTTGGGAGTGGGTGTGACTGTGTGAGTGACTATGGTCATGCATGGATCATTCCCCGATCTCGGGCAGTTCGAATGCAGGCGGCGGTTGTTGCATCTGGGCTCCTGGTGGCACGAGAAATGCGTCGCCGTCGACCGTCCAGAGCGTCCTCCGGCCACCATCGGAATCGATCACCAGCTTCTTGCGGCCAGGAAGAACCTCTTCCATCGTCTCGAGGTAGAGTCGAGTCGCTGTTGATTCGGGCGCGGTGCGATAAGCCCGTTCCAGCTGCTCGAAGCGAGAGGCATCGCCACTAGCCCGGTCGGAGCGGCTAACCATGTAGGCTCGCGCTTCTTGGATCAATGCCTCGCCCTGTCCACGGGCAAGCGCGATCTGCTCGTTCGCGTAGCCTTCAGCCTCGTTGATCATTCGATTCTTCTCCTCCAGCGCTCCCGCTACCTCGCGGAAGGCGTCGACCACCTCCACGGACGGATGCAGGTCCTGGAATCGCACGTCCAACACGTGAACCCCTGTTCCGTACGCTTCCAGACGGCTAGTGAGCGCCTCAATCACAAGCTTCTCCGCGTCTCGGCGCCCCGTGGTCAAGAGCGCATCGAGCGGCGTGACATTCACTACAGAACGGAGCGCTGCCTCGGATGCGGCCCGCACCACCGCTTCCGCGTCCACCTGCTGAAACAGGAAGTCGTCAGGCTTCGCGATGTTGTAATGCACAACGGCGGTCATCTCGATCATGTTCTGATCGCCGGTCAGCATCAAGGCTTCTTCGTCTCTCCTCTGGATCCGCCCGTCGCGATGCTGCAGGTTCCATTCGTAGGAGGGAGGCTCGCTATACGCCGCTGATTCCGAAGTGCGGAATCCGACCTCAATGACCCGGACTTCCTTTGCCGTCACGCGGGTGAGCCGGGAAACCGGCCACGGCACCTTGAGATGTAGGCCAGGCTCGCTGTGCGGCAGGACCTTGCGACCGAAGCGCTCGATCACCCCGACTTCCGCGGTGTCGATCATGAACGCGGAGGTGGAGGCCCAGACAGCGATGGCCAGGATGGCGGCAGGCCTTGCCAGTTGCCGCCGGCTTTCTACGAGCCAAGCGAATCCTGCGCCTGGATCAATGCGGTTCAGGACGCCAAGAATGGCAGCCCAGAGGCGGCCGACGCCCACGAATTCCGACAGCCGCTCCCATCGAGAGACCTGTCCGGCTGGCCGCTCGACCCGAAGCAGGCGGACTGCGTTGAGCATCACGAATATCGAGGAGATCTGGTGGACGCCGGCTCCGAGTGCTGGCCCCATCCAGCCCCTGCCTGCCACGTAGACGGCGACGACGTTCACCACGCCCGCAAAAAGAATGATGTTCTGCCAGACAGTCGTTACCGCTCGACGCGAAACCCCGAAGAGTTTGGGTAGCTTGGCGATGTCGTGATTGAGATCGACGACATCGGCAGCTTCGGCAGCAATGTCCGCTCCGGATCCCGAAATTGCGATGCCTACATCGGCTGCGGCAAGGGCAGGGGCGTCGTTGACCCCGTCCCCGACCATCGCCACTTTTCGACCTTGCAGCTGCAGCTGCTTGATGCGGTCGAGCTTCTGCTCGGGCAGTAGTTCGGCTTCCACGTGCGTGATGCCGACTACGCGGGCCAAGGCGTCGGCCGCTTTGCGCCGGTCGCCCGTCAGGAGGATGATGTTCTCGATCCCAAGATTCTCGATCTCGTGGATCGCGTCGCGCACACCCCGCCTCGGCGTGTCCCGCAATAGGATCGCTCCCGCAAAAGTGTCACCATTGGCAACCAGGACCGTCGTGGCCCCTTCTCGGTCGGCGGTCGTGAGGTAGTCCTGCAGACCTGTGATGCCATTCTCGGCTAGGAACGCCTCGTTTCCCGCGCGCAGAGTCCGGCCTTCGTGAACGCATTGCGCCCCGCGGCCAGGCACGATCTGAGCGTCTTGCGCGTCGCCAGGTTTGATGCCTCGCGCCGTGGCGGAGCGCACGATGACCTTTGCCAGCGGATGGTCGGAACTGGCTTCCGCTGTCGCGCCGAGCGCGAGGACGTGGTCTTCCTCGATTCCGGGCGCCGGCAGGACCTGAATGATCTCGAACTCTCCCGTCGTGAGAGTGCCGGTCTTGTCGAAGACGACAGTGTCGATTTCGGATGCCCTCTGCACCACCTGGCCCCCGCGAGCCAGAAGTCCCCGACGAGCCAACCCCCCGATCGCTGCCACCATCGTGGCGGGTGTCGCCAGGATCAGCGCGCAAGGACAGCCGACGATCAGGACGGTGACGGCCCGGCGCACCCGCTCGGACGTGTCGGAGTCGCTAGACAGAAGGTAGACTGCCCCGGCGGCAAGCAGGATTGCCGGAAGGAAATATCGGGCGTAACGGTCGGCGACCCGCACCACGGGTGCTGTCCGATGGTCTCGGGCTTCCTCCACCAGGTGGATCAATCGGGCTAGCGTCGAATCGTCGCCGGCCTCGGTGACCCGAATGTGAAGCAGGCCGTGTCCGTTGACCGTGCCCGAGAACACTTCGTCACCTGCGGATTTGTCCCTCGGAACGGACTCTCCGGTAATCGGGCTCTCGTCAACCGCGGATTCCCCTTCAACGATGATGCCGTCCGCCGAGATTCGCTCGCCGGCGCGAACGGCGATCACGTCGTCCGGCACGAGGTCCTCGACGTCGACCTCGACTTCCTCGCCGTCCCGGATGACCCGGGCGTGGTGCGGCAGTTGGTCGACGAATCGGTGGATCGCCCTTTCGGTGCGTCCTGCAGCCCAAGCCTCCAGGCCCTCGCCCAGGAGCATGATGAACATGGCTTCGGCGGCCGCGAGGTTCTCCCCAATGGCGAGCGCGGCCGTTGCCGCGATCACAATCGCCAGGTCCGCGGAGATCTTCCGCTCGAGCAACTCAGCGATCGCGCGGTAGAACGTCTTGTACCCGGCTAGCAGGGCGAGAATGATCGCGGTGTCTACGCCGAGGACGGAATCAAAGATTCCGAACAGGTTGAGCAGGAGGAGAACGCCGACGACCGCCGTGAACCCCACATACTTGATCCGCTCCCGCCGGTCGCGATTGATCGCATGGTCTTCAGAGACTACATGCACAAGTTAATCAACATAGCAGAGCCAGCGAGGCTAGCTGGGAGCATGCGCTGGAACCCCTGCCGATGATGCACCATTCCCATCACGGCTCGTGTCCAAGCGCCGGCACGCGCGATGAAACCATACACGGCCCGCTGAACTGCTGGGCCGGCGCGGACGGCGTGAACGAAGGGGTGGGCCTTCTCGCCGTTCCGTCGAGTGGCTGAAGGGCATTCGTGTGCCGCGGCATGCCTTGCAAGAGCGGCGGCTACGCGGTACCGGGGTGTACAATCGCCGGATTAGGCGATGGACAGTTACGCGGCAGGCCCGACCATTCCGTTACACGAGCGCCCGACTGGAGAAGTGTTCGACGAGGTTGTGGAGGCGCACCCAGAGCGGGAAGCCCTTATTTCGCGCCATCAGGGCCTCAGGCTGAACTACAGCGAACTCCAGGTTGCAGTCGATCGAACCGCCGCAGGACTATGGGGCTTGGGCATTCGGCCGGGCGATCGCGTTGGCATGTGGGCTGCAAGTTGCGCCGAATGGGTGTACTTGCAAGTCGCCACGGCCAAGATTGGCGCCATTCTGGTCAATGTCAATCCCGCCTACCGTGCGCGCGAGCTGGCCTACATCTTGGATCGTTCCGAGATGAAGGCGATCTTCCTGTATGAGCAGGATTCCCGCGCGAACTACCTGCAGATTCTCGACCAGTCTTGCGCACTTGGGCCAAACTCGCTGCGGGCCCGGATTCTGCTCGACACAGACGAATGGCAAGCGATGCTCGATAGCGGGACCGTCCCCGATCCTGGCCCACTTGACAAGGATGATGTCGTCAACATCCAGTACACGTCTGGCACCACCGGCAGCCCCAAGGGGGTCTTGCTGACCCACCACAACCTGCTGAACAATGCGTACCTGACCGGCATGGGGCTTGAGTGGACTCACGAAGATAAGGTTTGCCTGCCGGTGCCTCTTTACCACTGCTTCGGCTGCGTGCTCGGCACGCTGCAGGCGATCGTGTACGGTGCGGCCACGGTCCTGCCTTCGGGGCCGTTCGATCCCCTGGCTGTGCTCAGCGCAATTCACGAGGAGCGTTGTACCACCATCTACGGCGTTCCTACCATGTTCATCGCCGAGCTGAGCCATCCAGATTTTGGGTCGTTCGACATGACTTCTTTGCGGACCGGGATCATGGGCGGTTCGCCATGTCCAATTGAGCTGATGAAGCGCGTCGTGAGCGAGATGCACTGCGAATCGATGACCATCGCCTACGGTCAGACGGAAGCCTCTCCGGTGATCACCCAGACCAAGACGAGCGACTTGCTGGAGGTTCGTACGTCGACTGTGGGTCAGGCGATGCCTTGCACGGAGGTCAAGATTGTCGATCCCGAGACGGACGAGACAGTCGCTATGGGTATGCAGGGTGAACTCCTCACGCGGGGTTATCTTGTCATGAAGGGGTACGACCGGGATCCCGAGAGCACGGCTCGGGCAATCGATGCCGACGGATGGTTGCACACGGGCGACCTTGCCACGATGCGTGAGGACGGTAACTTCCGGATTACCGGCCGGGCTATCGAAATGATCATACGGGGAGGGGAAAACATCTATCCCCGCGAAATCGAGGAGTTCTTGCACCAGCACCCGCAAGTCGCGGATGTCTACGTAGTGGGCGTGCCGGACGAGCGATTCGGTGAGCGCGTGCTGGCTTGGATCAAGGCGAACGAGAACGCCAACTTGGACGAAGAAGGGATCAAGGAGTTCTGTCGGGCGCGGATCGCAAGGTTCAAGATTCCGGAATACATTCGGTTCGTTGATGAGTTCCCCATGACCGTAACAGGCAAGGTCCAGAAGTTCGTGATCCGCGAGCGCGAAATCGAATTGCGCGGACTCGAGGCCGCGGCCAGGATAGAGACCGCCTGAACTTGGCGGCGCCCCGCCTTACCCGCCGCTCTGCAGTTCGGCCTGCTTGAGCACCCATTCCCGGATTACTCGGTAGCTCGGATCATCCGCCTCGTACCGGACGCCGCCCTGGTGGCCGTCTTCCTCGCCCGACTGGATGTTAAGTGGCTTACGGAGGAACTTGCTGCGCTCCACGTCGTGCAAATCGACCCGCTCCTGCATCCGCCGGTAGTTCTCGAGCAGCGCTTCGGGTGGAATGTAGCCAGCAGCATCCGGCGGATCTAGATAGAGCGTTGGCACTCGGCCAGGCACTCCGTGACAGGAGATGCAGGCCCGGTTGTCGCTGGGATCGATGCGCGTCATCTCGGTAAACACGTAGTCCCGGAAATGAATGATGTCCGCAATCCATTCATCCGAGTCGGCGATCAGGCGGACATCGCTTCTGGCTTGCTCCTCGGATGCCTTCCGGATCAGTTCGCGCAAGCTCTTGCCGTATATCTTGTCATCGCTGTTGAGGATGTTCTGGATCCTCGTCTTGTACGTGGGGCTCGGCTCGTGGTCAATCCAGGCTGCAAGCGCTTTCAGCACCTCGGGATTGCGGCGTAACGCCGTCTTGTTGGCAAGGGCGATCGCCTGCTTGCGCACCTCTTCCGGGGTACCTTCCGAGAACCAGGATGTGTACATTGCGACGAGCCTGTCTTTGGCCTCGACGATCGGGTCGATCACATCGACGCCGAGTTCATCCGTGGTGAACAGCGACCCCGCGCTCTCGCCAGGCACGAGCTTCAAGTAGTCAAGCCCGAAAATGTAGTTCTTTTCGGCATCTGGGTTGGCGCCGGTCATGCGGAACGCGAGCTGATTCTCGCCGCTCTGAAACGGGTGGACACCTAGCGAGACGGGTCCGGGGGCCGTCAAATCCGGCTGGTAGAAATCCATCGGATCGCCGATGGGCTTGCCGTTGAGGAGAGGCTGGACGATGCCCATCTCGCGGTCGTGAAGGAAGGCGGCGATGATTTCGAAGGAGCCCTCTTGGGGAGCTTCGACGGCGAAGGTCAGTTGGTTGGAGGGCAGTCCTTCGCGCCACCACAGGATCGTGTTGCGGCTTGTGAGCCCGTCGGGCACCAATTGCTCGGTGGTGCGTCCGCCCGTCAGGTCCAGGACCTTGAGGTCCTCGGCTTCGGTGGCCCCCTCCACTGCTTCTTCCAAGGTCGGTGCGCCCTCCTCGAACCGCAGCATCCACTCTGTGGAAGGCAGCCAGAACAGCGGGTCGCCGGCGACATGATCGAAGACCGTGCGGCGGTGCAGCGTCGGGTTGTTCCCGAGGACGGTGCCGAGCAACGAGGCGCGTTGCGTGTTGATTGCGTCGGGGTCGGCAGTCGGGGCCGCCGGGCGGCCGAGGAGGTTCCGTGCGGACGCGATCGGGGATTGCCGGGCTCGCGGTACCAGCAATTCGAAGAACCGGCGCTCCTTCTCGGTTTCTTCCTCGGGAAACTGCCAGCGGACTCGCGAGAGGAACCGAACCAGCGCCGCGGCGTCCCCATGGCGCCCCTCGCGCAGGAAGGTGTTCAGCTTGGAGAGCAATGGCTCGATGACTGCGGGTTCGCCGGCGAGGCGTAACGCGCTCGGATTCGATAGCGCCCTGGCGGCTGCGGCGACTTGCTCCAGGTCATCGCTTTGCAGCAGCGAAAGCATGTGATTCTGAAGCGCCCGGTAACTGACATTCGCTGCGCCTTGGAGCGCGATGGAGCGCCAGGGAACCCGGCCATCGTCGCTGCGGGTCCTGTAGACATCGAGCAGGATCTTCCCGATGAACTCGGTCGCTCCGGGCGTGGAATAGCCGAGCTGGCCGGGGCCGCCGTCGCCGCCGCGCTCCTCGAAATGAGTTGCCGCAACGGATGCGATCCGCTGCTCGAAGAGATCGCGCCGGTCGCCCGCGCTGCTGTGCGCCGAGGAGAGCATCCGGTACAGGTCCTCGAGCTCGCGGTACTGCTGCGGGCGGTTCTTCACTCCCGTCTGGTTCGCTATCTGCCCGTTGACAATCAACATGGACGCCGTCGAGTAGCGCAGCGCGTTCTCGGCGTGGGCATTCGGCTCGGGTTCCAGCAGTGCCTGCACCCAGTTCTTGTTGATGCGCTGCCGCAGCGACGGGTTCCAGACCCACCAGTGCCACGCCGCCTTGAAGGCGTAGGCTCGGACGCCCGGGAAGGGGTCCCGCATTGCCTCGCCGAGCAGATCCGCCAATTCGTTGCGGTCGACTTGGGACCGTGGCCCGGTCAGGTCGACGCGCATCACTAACGCTTGCAGGATCGACTGCCTCGCTCGGTCGTTTCCGGCGCGATAGGCCGCGAACAGTGCCGGCCAGCCCTGATCGTCGATCAGCAGCTGCCGCAAGGACCAAAACGCCGACTCGCGGCAAGCCTTCACCGGGTCGGACAGCCCGGAGATCAGCGCAGGGATACCGCTGGCGGCAAGGGATCCACCGATACCCAAGTACCCGAAGTAGCGCACCTGGGGCATCGGATCGTCGGTAGCGTCGATCATCAGGTCGGCAAAATCGGCGCGGGAGGTGGATTGGAGGGCTCGGACTCGAGAAAGGCGTTCGATGGGTGTCTCGTTTGGACGAGGCTCGAAGTCCTTCCGTTCGAAAGGCTCTGCCGAGCCGGGAAAGAGCCGGCTCAGGGCCCGGATGACGTACGCGTTTGTGACGAATCCGGTTTGGGCCGATCGATTCCAGAGGCCGTATTCGAACTGGTTGGCCAGCAGCCAGTCGACGGCGCGTCGAACGGGCGGGCTGTCGGGCCCGTGTCCGGCGGCTCGAAGCCCGATGAGAGCGACTGCCGTTGGAGCCGCGTCGCCTTCGTCATCGATCTTGCTCCAGGTGTCGGATGCTTCGTCGTGCACGCCGAGATCGAATCCCCACGAGCCATCGTCCTGCTGCAGCGCGAGCAGGCGACGAATATCCCGGTCGACTTGGCGCTTGAAGGCCGGGAGCAGCGCTGCAACCCGCTTTGCGAGTTCGGATCCATCGTCCAGTTCGGCGAGTTCCTTTCTAGGGAGCAGGTCGTAGAAGAACTCGATGCGGTGTCCGAGGTCGTCGGATACCCTGAGCTGGTTGTCTCCCGTCGCGACGATCCTTTCCGCCTTTTGCACCAAGCCTTCCAGGTACTTGCGGTCTCCGGTGTCCCGCCACGAGCGTTCCAGGATCTCGGCGGCAAACTTGAAGACCACATTCGGTCCGAAATTTGACCCCTTCCCAGCCGCGTTGATTCCGCCCGGATCAGCGGTTTGCAGGACGTAGTTCGCAGTTCTCCGCTGCTGGTACGAGTGCAGCCGTTTAGGCGTGAATGTCCGCTCGTGCAGCACGACATTGCGTCCGGCCACGCGGCTTCCCGCCGGCGCGTCCCCTAGGTCGTTCGGGGCGAGCGAGGTGTTGACGGCAGCGTCGACCAGTTCGTTGGTTGGACGCAGGCTCTCGTACATGGTGTTGACGAGGCGGCGATGACTCTGAACGGTGCCGTCCGGACGGTATCCGTGGCGCATGGCGTCTGCCACGCCCCACACGCCGCTCTGCGTGTGGCAGCTCATGCAGTTCTCGCCGAACAGGCTCGATCCGTCCCGCACTCGATGGTGGACGGCGATGTTGCGAGGCCGGTGGATGAGCCATGCATCGATCTCGGCGAGATGGTAGTAGATTGATTGGCGTACCGCGTCCTGCGGGGATTCGAATGGCGCGGGATCAACCAACCGCACCTCAAGTTCGTATCCGGGTTGATTCGCCTCCACTCGGAGGAAGTAAGTGCCGCCGGGATGAACCCGCCGGGTCACGAACGAGCGGAAGTTGTCGTCTTGCTGGTGAATTCGCTCGTTGAGGTCTCGCCCGTCGTAGTAGGTGTACACCGGTTCTGGCCCCGGGATCGCCTCGGTGTCCGGATGGATGTACGGGATGATCGAGTTGTTCCCGAAATCCGATCTCTGGGCAGCTTCGCGCGGCTTGAGTTCTTCCGCCGTGGGCACGCCGGGCCGGTAAACGCGAATGCGGGCGCTAACGACTGGATCGGGCATCTGGAGGTTGGCGGTTAGAAGCTTTACGCGATCGCCTCGGTAGATGAATCGATACCAGTCGTCCGGTGACTTGCCTGAATCCGGGTTGTCGAAGTATTCGAGCTCGTCCGCTCCACCCACGATCCGCAGCACTTGGTTCGCGGCTCCGGGTGCGAACGGCAGATCAATGGCTTGCTCGGGAGCGTCGTTCGGTTCCGTCTCCACCACGACGTCGCCGCCCTGCGTTTCCGGAGAATCCCGGACATCCACGCGAACCTCGGTTTGCCTTACCGGCCGCGTATTTGCTGGCCGTGCCGACGCGAGGTGCGCCAGGCCCGTGTCGCGGTGGTACTCGGAAAGCCTGGACTTGCCACCTACCACAGTCTCGAGAAACAAATCGTAGCGTCCGGATTGAGGGGCCTTGTAGGTGAGAAAAACATCGGGATCGAGCGCGTGCAACGCCTTCGACCAGCCATTCTCTGTTCCGACGACGAGGTCGCCTCGGTCCCCTCTGTAGGTGGCGTCCCCGCTCGGTCCCTGCCACCGGACCTCGATGCGGGCGTTGTCGGGAAGGCTGGACGGCTGGGCGACACCGACTTGGATCTGCACAGTCTGGCCCGACGCCAGATTCCAGGATTTCGACCAGGTTCCGTCAAAGCTGATGCTCTCGCCCGAGAGGGCAGGTGCCCCGAGGCCGCCGACAACGGCCACGAATGCCAGCGTTGCCAGCAGGGGCTTGGGTCGGCCCTGCAACGCATCCGACCGCGAGCGGCTGCGGGGAGCTACTGCGAATCCCGGAAGACGAAAAAGATGGGTTGGAGACTGGATCCAAACTGCCATGGTGTCAGGATAGCGACCGGCCCCAGAATCACTCTCAGCGACGCAGTTCCCGGGTGACTCTAAGCGTAGAACCCAAACTGTGACTCTTCGTGCTCAGAGATTTTGCCTGAGAGAGTGCGCCAGAGAAAGACCCGTCCGCCAGAGGATATTATATGACCCTATATCGGGGTTCGCGGAATTGCTTGCGTTAGCGTCCCGGCCATTTCAAGGCACGGATCTGCCGATGCTCTCGGATACTTCCAGAGCAGATGGGCCAGTCGATGGCTCCACCCATCGAGCGCGCACGGACAGCACGCTGCCGAAATCAGGCCGGGCTTGGCGGAGCCTCGAAGCGTGCCCGATGTCGTCCGACCCGGCTCGGGGATGCTGCGTCTAATGTCATCCCCCGAGCTTTACGGCGATGTCGGCGGCGATCTGTCCTCCGTGGAATCGGCCGTTCTCGATGAAGATCTCGTTGGTGTGCATGCCGGCCACGATCACTCCAGCCAAATACACTCCTGGGCGGTCGCTCTCCAGCGTGTTCGGATCGGTGCGCGGCTTGCGCGTTCGCTCGTCGAACACGATGCCTAGACTCGCAAGGAATTGGATGTCCGGCTGGTAGCCGGTCATCGCCAGCACGAAGTCGTTCGGGATGGCAACCCGGCCTTCTGGTGTCTGGATGTGCAACGTGCCCGGCTCGATCCGTTCGACCTGGGTATCGAGGTAGGCCGTGATCTCGCCATTCTTGATCCGGTTCGAGATATCAGGCAGGATCCAGTACTTGATTTTGGGACTCAGTTCGGGGTGGCGATGGACCAAAGTGACCCGCGCTCCGGCGCGGTAGCAGTCTAGGGCGCAGATCGCGGCCGAGTTCTGGCCGCCGATCACTGCTACGTCGCAGTCGTAGAACGGGTGCGGTTCCCGGTAGTAGTGGTGGACTTTGGGCAGATCTTCGCCGGGCACTGCCATGCGTATCGGGATGTCGTAGAATCCAGTGGCGAGTATGACTTTGCGCGCCCGGTAGCGTTGCGCGGAGCCCACTCGATCAGTCGCGTCCACGACGAAGGCACCGTCATCGCCCTTGACGGCGTTAACCTGCTCGTATTGATTGATATCCAAACGGTAATGGCTGGCGACCCGGCGGTAGTACTTCAAGGCCTCCCCACGGGTGGGTTTCTCCCGCACCGCGGTCATCGGGATGTCGCCGATCTCCAGCAGTTCGGGGGTCGTGAAGAACGTAAGGTTTGTCGGGTACTTGTATAGGGAGTTGACTACACAGCCCTTTTCGATGGTCTTGACGCGGAATCCGGCCTTTTGTACTTCGATCGCGCAAGCGAGTCCGGTCGGCCCGGCCCCGACAACGATGACGTCCACGGATTCCTCGGAAATATCGGTGGGCAAGTCCCAGTATAGGTATCGCCAGCCAACCTGATCGCGGAGTCCCCAGGGGCAGGTCGGCGCGGGAACGCAGTGGCAAAGGGCTCGGCTCGAAAGCCTTAGATGGAAGCCATCCAAGAGGATCGCTCGTTCTCTCTGCCCTGGCGGGGGTGCGACACTGTCATAGTGTGCAGCCGCCGCTACCTCAAGGTCGACAGGATGAAACTCGCCACGCTTACAGTCCTCGCGCTTGGCCTCGCCGTTCCGGCGGCTCGAGGCGTAGACGAGAAATGGGCGCGACACGAGATCGCCACTGGTTTCATGTGCCAGACGGCCGTGGCTGCCGACTTCACCTCCGATGGCCTGCCCGATGTCATTGTCGATGCCCATGGGGAGACTCACTTGTACGTGGCACCGGATTGGGAGAAGGTTGTCATCGACGGGAAATGGCCGTTCCGGCCAGACGAGCGCAACACAATCCATAGCGAAGTGATGGATGTCGACAATGACGGCGACCCGGACTACATCGGTGCCGTGTATTCCCCTGGGCCCGTCTTTTGGCTGGAGCGTCCCGACGATCCTATGCGTGACCGCTGGATCCTGCGCATCGTTGATAGCGACGTGAATGGCACGCACGGCTTGGTCAAGGGGGATGTCGATGGTGACGGGAAGGCTGATCTTCTGGGCAACAGTGCCCAGCCTAAGGACCCTTATCCCAATTCACTTGTGTGGTGGAGCGTCCCGAACAACCCGCGCTCGGCAGAAGAATGGACCCGTCACGTCTTCGCCGACCAAGACGCGCCGGGCTTGAGCCACTACCTTGGAATCGGCGACCTTGACGGGGACGGGGTCGCGGACGCGGTATCGGCAGGCAAGGACGCGGTAACCGGGGGTGGGAATTGGTTCGCATGGTGGAAGCAACCGAAGGATGGGTCGACTCCTTGGCTGAAGCGCACGCTGGCGGCGAACCAGACCGGAGCGACCAACGCGCTCCCCGCGGATCTCAATGGAGACGGCACGATGGATATCTTTGCCACGCGCGGCCACGGCAAGGGGGTCCTATGGTTCGAGGGGCCGGACTTTGTCCTGCACGAAATCGACCCCGAAATGGAAGGCCCTCACGACCTCGCGGTCGGGGACATCGATGGTGATGGTGATGTCGACGGCGTGACCTGCGGCAAGGAGAGTTACGTCGTGGCATGGTACGAGAACGACGGCAAGGGGAATTTCGGAAAACGTGTGATTCACGACGACCAGGCGGCGTATGACATCCGCTTGGTTGATATGGATGTTGACGGCGACCTGGATGTGCTTGTCGCCGGGCAGAACTCCCGCAACGTCGTGTGGTACGAGAACTTGCTTGATTGATTGTCGGGCCGATCCGTCCCGTAGCGGTCGTCGAACTCTCGGGGATCGGCCCTGCCATCGAGGCACTGCCATAAGATAGGTGGCGTGTTGACCGAGAACACGGGAGTCTCTATGAAACATCTGGTGGGCCTGTGCCTGATTCTGTGCTCGATTGCGGCGGGAGAGCCCTTGGAATGCGAATTCAAGGACTACCGTCCATCAGCGGGCCTCTCTGCCCAAGCGATTGATGGGAATGTGCTGTTCGAATGGGACGGTGCCGCCGAGGGGCAACTCCGGGCAACGTTCGGGGTCGATGGCGGACAGCCAGTCGTCAGAGAGATGTCCGTGCTGTCGAGGGCAGGGCATTGGGCGCCGCTGGTGCGTGACGCGCGTCCAGTGTTTCACGTGGCGGAGGGCAAGCGTCGAATCTCGAACCAGCAGTTGGGGCCGATGCGCGCTTTGGGGAGGGAGGCAACTCCCGAGGTCGTTGAAGAGGAGAAATGGAAGGTCTTTTGGGATGCTCCGCTCAACGTTCCAGGCTTGGAGGGTGTGAATCCGGACTTGCCTCGTGACCCGGGCGAAGTCACTCGGAGCGACGTAGAGTACTCCGTGACGGGGTGTCGTGTGAGGCGGGACGGGATTCGGCTCGAGATCGCCCTTGACGGCTTGAAGCTGGGCTCTTTCGAGGGGCAGCTTCGCTTCACCGTATACAAAGGTGCAAACCTCGTGCGCCAGGAGGCGGTTGCGGCGACTTCCAGAGCGTCGGTCGCGTATGTGTACCGAGCCGGTCTAGGGGGCCTCCGCAGTGACGACTACGAGCGGCTGCGCTGGCGGGATATTGCACGCGACTGGCAGCACTACCGCTTCGGTGGGGGGGCGAACGAGGGTCCGGTGCCGCTCCGCGCCCGCAACCGGGTGCTGCTCTTGGAACAGCGGCGCGGCGCGCTCGCGGTGTTTCCTCCATCCCATAAGTTCTTCTTTGCAAGGGAAATCGAGATGAATCTCGGCTACGTCTGGTACAGCCAGCGCGCCGACGGCCAGTTCGATGCCGGTGTGCGCCAAGGGGAGCGCGAGGAAATGTACCGCCCTTGGGGAGTCTCGGATGAGGTTTGGCAGCAGCGTGTGAGGCAGTCGCGCCGTTTCGCTGAAGGGAACTTCGCCCTGTACAACGCTCCTCCCGGCACGATGCAGAGGATGGCGGTTTACTACCATCTCGGGCCCGGCGATGCCGCGGACACGCTGGAAGCCGTGCTGGCTTACACCAACGGCGACAAGTACAAGCCGGTTGATGGATACCAGGTCGCGGTTAGTCACTTCCATACTCATTTCGCGCAGCAACTCGGTGACGCGGGTTCGTTCGATTCGCGACCGCCCTGGATAGGGGCATTTCGCGGCCTGGGAATCAACATCGCGATGATGTCGGACTTTCACGGTGGCGACGGCCACCCGAATGACCCGGGCAAGCTTCGCTTTCGAGAGCAGGAAGAGTATTTCGAAGCTTGCCGTCGCCACTCAGACGCAGACTTCCTACTGATGCCCGGCGAGGAACCGAACGTGCATTTCGGCGGCCACTACACTCTGATCTTTCCCAAGCCGGTGTATTGGTCCAAGGTGCGGGAGAAAGACGCGGCCTACAAGCAGAGTCACCCCTTATACGGGACGGTGTACCGGATTGGTTCGGTCGACGAAATGCTCTCCATGGTGGAAGCCGAGCAGGGTCTGCTCTGGCAAGCGCACCCCCGTACGAAGGGATCCACGTTCTACCCCGATGTCGTCCGGGACGCCCCGCATTTCGTCAGTGACCGATACTTGGGCGGTGCGTTCCAGCCGCTGCCCGCGGACCTGTCCCAAGCCAGGATCTGCGAGGAACGGTGTTTCGGCACGCTGGATGACATGAACAACTGGGCGGGGCCGAAGTACCTGATTGCGGAGGGGGATACCTATACAAAGTTCCCGGAGGACGAGATCTATCCGCAGCTTGCGGTGAACTATATTCGCCTCGACGAGCTGCCGACGTTCGACGGGGACTGGAGCCCGGTCACTGAGGCAATGCGTCGCGGCGAGTTTTTCGTCACCACCGGTGAGGTGCTCATTCCAGAGTTCGCAGTAGAGGGCCCGGAGCGCACGAAGACTGTGGTTGCCGAGGTTCAATGGACGTTTCCGCTGGAGTTCGTCGAGATCGTCTGGGGCGACGGCAACCTGACGGGACGGCAGATCCTACCGACCAGTGAACTTGGAGCGTTCGGGACCAAGACCTTCCGCATGGAGTTCGACTCCGCGGGAAAGAAGTGGTTGCGCTTCGCAGCGTGGGATTCAGCCGGTAATGGGGCATTCACGCAGCCGGTCCACTGGTAGCACCCTCGTGTGACCGCAAGGCGTGTCGCCAAGCAGTCCTGTCCCCTGTTCGGGTTAGTGCCCGGGGTACGTGTTCGGATGAATTACGATGGGCTGCATGGCCGTGTCAAATCTGTCCCAGCGGACTCTAGCCAAGCTGTGTGAGTACGATACGCCAACGGTCTGCAACGTGATCGAGCTATTTGCCGTCCGCCCTCAAACCGAGGGCTACATGGACGGGAGGATTGGGGCCTGTTTCCCCGACATGGGCCCGGTATGCGGTTTTGCCTCGACAGCGACATTCCGGTCCGCTCTGGCACCCCAGGGAGCCGGAGCGTACGGGACCCTCGATGATCAGGTCGCCCGGTTCTCAGAACTCCCCGGGCCGCCAATCGTAGTGATTCAGGATCTCGACGCGCCCACCAAATCGGCGACTTTCGGCGAGGTCATGGCCGCCACCTACAAGTCCTTCGGAGCGGCGGCTCTCGTCACGAGCGGAGCGGCTCGCGACCTGGACCAGGTTAGGGCAGTGGGCTTGCCATGCTTCTCCGATGGAGTGATTTGCTCGCACGGGTATCCGCAACTGATCGCTTTCCACGTGCCTGTCCATGTCGGGGGTCTGGCGGTCCACCCAGGGGACTTGCTGCATGGAGATCAAAACGGGGTCACCAGCATTCCGCTTTCAATCGCTGCCGAAGTGGCTGATGTCTGCGATGAATTCTGCAAGGCAGAGTCCGTGGTTCTGGACTACTGCGAGGCTGGCGATGTTTCCGTCGAGGGCTTCGCTGAGGTGAGAAAGGAGCTGGGGCGCCGCTTGAAGGGGCTCAAGGAGCGCCTCCGACGAACCTAGGTTCGTCCGTGCGTTTGCCCCCGGACGCGCTCTACTCGGGCTGGGCCTCCTGGCCGGTCGTCTCGTGCGAATCGCCCGAATCCGTATTGAGCACTCGAACCGTATACTTGCCTGGCTGGCGGACAGTCGGGGTGAAGGCGCTGCCTTGAATCCGAATAGTGTAGATGATCTCGCTGTTCGATTCCTCGATCACCTGGACCACCGGATCCACGATGCCCTGTGCATCGATCGGAGGTAGCCTGTAGCCTGCAGGGAGGCCGTTGTCACTCTGCGAAATCTGTATAGGCCAGCCGGGATATGGCTCGGCATCCGGTGCGGAGGCGCTGATCCAGCGAGGCCAGTTGGCGAAGTTGATTGTGCGGTCCGTTCGATTGAACTTCACAATGCCGTATCCGGGGGCGCGGTGAAACAGAGCTGTCGGTTCAATGCCGTTGGCCTGCGGGTTGGAGACTGCATGGATAGTTACTTTGTTGCCGAACCCATCGAGGAACTCTCCCGTGTTGCGAGGAGCTCCAGGTTGGCGGTTGCGGCCTTCCTCGGACGGGAACCAGCGCCGCGGGAAGATATTTGCCACTGACGGCACGCAGATTGCCCAGCTGCTGTCATTCCAGTCATCGACACCGTACTGGATCGTGCTGCCCAAATGCTGGTCGCCCGCGATGTGCACGGCCGCCGCCTTTCGGAGCAACCGAACCGCTCGGTTGCGCCCGGATTGCGGCCAGCCGTTCGAGTCATGGTCCTGTACCGGCTCTTCCCCTTCGGGGTACTCCCCTGGCGCGTTGACCCTCAATCGCCCCGTGACTGCGTCGGTAGTGGTTCCTTTGGGCAGCGTGCAGATATTCGCGAAGATTGTTTGGGAGATCGCGGCTTTCATCCAAGCTCCGTTCCAATCTTGGGCCCATGCCTCGAGGAATTGCTCCTGGCGCTCCCCGAGAAGGGGGAAATCGGGGTTGTCCGAGCTCTTCCTGGCGTCATACCGAGGGTCGTCCGCCCAGCCGTTGATGATTCCAGAGTTCGGCATCAACGCAGTCGCAGAATCTTTCCACTTTCGGTCCTCAATGATCGCGAAGCTCACTCCGCCGTAAAGCAAGTCCGTGTAGTACACGGCAATGCCTTGCTCGACAGGGGTCGGATCATACGGGTCCGGCAGGTGTTCCGTTTGCGTGGTTTGAACGACATGCACGAACCGGCGGTCCATAACGTATCCGCCCTGGTCCTGACCGGGCTTGCCGTAGCCGTTAGCCTTGCGACCGGCAGCGCCCCAAATGTTCCCTTGGTAGACGTCGTGGTCGTCGGGAAGCGCGACTGCGGGTATGTCCCGAAGTAGTTCCCCGTACTCCCACCCGAAGATGTACCACTTGCGCAAGTAGTCGAGGATGGCTACGTCCGTTGGGTCGCGGACGATGCCGTACTCTCCGACGCGTTCGTAGATGTTGTCGCCGGTAAATGCCATCAGGTCCGGTTGGTGAAAGCTCATGTTCTGGACGATGTCGGCGTGCGGGAAGCCGAGGTCGTTGTTGCCGGTAAACGCGGCAACGACAATCTCTTCCTTGTCCACTGGATCCTTGCGGACCGTGCCTTCCCAAGTGTCGTCAGCGAACGCTACGCGGTACGCTGTGTCGACTGCGCTGTTCCAATCAGGTACGCGGAACGTAGCGGTTCTTGATTCCGGGTCCACGGCTGCGGTCGCGACCTGCTTCCATCCCCCATCGCGAATCTCGAGGGTCGCCTCGCCCCGGTCCGAGCCCACTGGCGCGATCGTCGCATTCAGCTTCAGCACGCCCTTGCTCAGCGTGTGCATCGCGAACATGATCGGCCCCAGCCTGCGATCAGGATGCGCCGAGAGCTTGCTCCCGGACACTTGCCAGTCATCGAACCAGACGCGCATCGTCCCGCCTGGCCGGGTCCCCGGCTTGAGCGACCATCCGGTTTCACGGATGGCTTGCTCTGCTGGCGGTGAGTCGCCTACAGTGCCCGAGCTTGATACCAGGGCCAGACCGCCGACAAGCCATTTGGAATCAACCTCCCTCGAAATCTCCCCTGTCGCGTCGACCGTCTCGGCCCGTAATGTGATCTGGTAGCTGTCCCCGGCTGGTTGCGCGTCGAGCGAGAGCGTTGCGCCCTCGTCAAAGACGCCGGCCAATGCTGCCGAGGAGGTCTCGAGGCTCCCGATAAACAGCCGCCCGTCGGCGGAGATCCCGCAGTTCAATCCGACCCCCCGTACGGCGCTGTCCCGGTAGTCGTTGAACGATCCGCGGATGCCGACCCGGAATCCGGCCCATCCGGCATCGAGCGGCTCGGCGTTGTCTTCCAGTCGGCCCATGCGAACGCTCATTGCGAGGGTGCCTTCGCCATCCGAAACCTCGTGAGTTAGGAGAAAGACATTCCTGTCCCCACCCGCCCTGAAGTTCTCGAGGCGCCCCGCTTGCAGTCTCCAATCCTGAAGAGGATTGGACCAGTAGTCGGGACCAATCCATGGGCGATCTGCGGTGGTCTCCCAATCGCTCTTGAAGGATGTCGACTGTGACGAGCAGCCGACTACGGTCGCAAGGCAGAGTAGGAGGTATGGGAGGGTGGAGGCGCCAAGTTTAAGCATCTAAAGACCGATTATCCGCCATTGCCGACTTGGGGGTGGAAGTGTCAAGCTTTTCCGGCCTGCCTATCCGAAATTGCCGGGTGGCATTACATGTTCTAGGGCATCGATCCTTTCGCAAGCAGCTTGATTCGATAAAGTCCTGTCCGTGCGGTCATGTATAGCGATCTGCCGTCATCCCCCCATGCGACATTCGCCGGGATTTCCGCGGGCCGGATACTGCCAAGGTGCGTCCCGTCCGGAGCAAAGATCCAAACTCCGCCCGGACCGGTGGCGTAAATATTGCCTTCCGTGTCGAGCTTGAGCCCGTCGGGCATGCCTGGATCCGTTTCCGAACCTGCGTCATAGAATACGCGTCCGTTCTCGAACATCCCTTCAGTGTTGACGTCATAGGACATCCAAACCTTGTTGGAGGCATCCGAATTCGCGACATAGGCCGTCCTGCCATCAGGTGAGAATCCGATTCCGTTGGGCCTTGTTTGGTCCCGGACCAGGAGTTGCAGCTCGCGGGTCTCGTAGTTCAGGCGGTAGATCCCATTGAAGTCCAGTTCTCTCAGGGGATCCTGCTCCTGCAGTGGAAGCCCGTAAGGCGGGTCTGTGAAATACAGCCACCCGTTTGGATGCCATGCGGCGTCGTTCGGACTGTTGAGCCTCTGGCCTTCGAAGTTGTCCACGATGGTCTCCCAATCGCCATCAGCCATTCGGGAGATCCGGCGGTTACCGTGCTCGCAAGCGATGAGGCGGCCTTGGGCGTCCAGGATCAAGCCGTTCGAGCCGAGCGACGCTTGGCGAGGCTCGCCACGGTACATCCCCTCGAAGAACACCGACGCTTCGGTATCGCCTTCGGCCCAGCGGTAGATGTTATTGGCAGGGATGTCGCTGAATAGCAGGTGCGGGCCGCCCTCCACTACCCACACCGGGCCTTCGGTAAACCCCAGGCCGCCCGCGAGCTTCTCGATCTTGGCGCCTTCCGAAACGATGGCATCAAGAGCCTCGCTCATTCTGACCACTGTTCCGGCCTCTTGTTCCTGAGGCGCTTCCGGCAAAGGGGGCGAAGACGAGCAACTCAGTGCTACTGACAGCACGAGGGTCGCGAGGGTCGCAAGGGTAGGTCTTGACATCACGTTTCCATGCCTTTCTGCCGTGCCTATGTTACCCGAGGAGCGTCCAGGGTGGGCTTGTTGTGGGTCGCGGTCATGCTCGAGGATTCCCGCAGCTGTGTCGCTGTTGACATTCGCGCCGCCTGTATGCCATTGTTCCTAGTACGTTGCTGGAGTCAGGCTTCTCGCCTGACCGGACCCCCGATAGGTCTGGATGGCAGATTCGCGGAAGCTTCGGCTCAATTTAGAAAGCACTCTAGATAGTGTCGAAGCGGCGGAATTGATCGTTCAGCGTATGGCGGATCTCAATGGGTTCGATGATGAACAGGTGTATCAGATTGGCATGGGCGTCCGCGAGATGGTCATCAATGCCATCGAGCACGGCAATGGGTTCAGTTCAGACAAGACCGTGTCGTTCGAAGCCTCCGTCGACGAGGAAGCCATTCGGGTCACAGTCGTCGATCAAGGCTCAGGGTTTGACCCGTCCAGTGTCCCAGATCCACTCGATGAAGAGAACCTCCTGCGGTGCTCCGGACGCGGATTGCTGCTCATGAGGGCGTTCTTCGATAAAGTCGAGATCGAACCCGCCGCAGATTCCGGCACAAGGATCCATTCAGTGAAATACCGCACCGAGAGTGCGGGCGGAACAGCTCAGGAGGAAGTTCGATGAGTTTTTCTACCTCGATTCGTGACGTCGCTGGTGTCACAGTGGTCGATCTGTCGGGTCGCATCACCCTTGGCGAGGCGTCCGGTAAGCTGCGCGCCACCGTCCGCGGCTTGCTCGATGACAACGTGTCGAAGTTGGTGTTGAATCTGGCCCAGGTCAGCTACATCGACAGCTCGGGTCTTGGCGAGCTCGTCTCTGCCTACACGACGGCGAGAAGCCAGGGCTGTACGGTCAAATTGCTGCACGTTCAGTCGAAAGTGCAGGATCTGCTGACGGTGACGAAGCTGTACACGGTATTCGAAAGCCATACTGACGAAACCGAAGCTATCACGAGCTTCTAAGCTCCCCTAGTTGGATTGCCGGCTGACGCGAGGCTCGTCGGTGCGGGTTTGGTGTGCCCGGGGGCGGGCGCCGGTCAAGGGAATTGCCCCGATCAGCGGCTAGCTGAAGAGGACCGAGAACGTTACGGAAATCTCGAGGTTGTTAAGCTTTCCCTCGACATTGGGCAGGTACCGGCCGAAGGGCTTTCCAGTTACGTGGTTTCGTACGTCGAAGCGGACACCGTACATGAAGAGATTGAATTTCACGCCCCCGCCGTAGTTGTAGCCGAATTTCGTGTCGCCCCCGCCCGAAAACGTCGAAATGCCCGGCGGGAAGAACGACGAGAAGCCGCCGCCACCTGTTGCGAATGGGCGGACCGGCGATCCCGTTGGCAACGCGTGAACGACGAAATTGTAGTACATGTGGTGCGCCCGCACAGATCCTAGTTCCCCCGATTCGCTCGTCACTTCGGTACCACTAAAGTAGTCCAACCCTCCGTGCTGGTAGGCATACGAGACCTCGTGCCCGAAGAACGCGCGGGTGTTGAATGCCATCCTTCCGCCGATCCGGACTCCATTGGACAGAGAATACGATTCAATGCCCGGAACTCCAGCTTCGGCGTCGAAGAACTCACTGACACTGAGGTCGTCGCCGTCCTGGGAACCGAAACCGCCCGAAATGCCGAGTTCTGCTGACTGGGGCTTGGCCGGCACCGCGAGCAGCAGCCCGAAGATGCAGCAGGTCAGTAAGCGATACATGATTTCTCTCGGGCTCTCGCCTCATCATAGCGGCATTCCCCGCGAGCCGCTCGGACTTCTAGAGCCGCTGGAACGAACCGCCGCGCAATCGACACGTCCCTACGAGCGCCGGGACACTGCTGAACACACCGGCATGGCTGCAGGCGAACGAACCGCTGGATATGGGGACTCAGTGGTACTGGACAAATTCGATCGTGTGTCCGTCGGGATCACTGCAGAACGCCTGGCTCATGCCGAGACGCTCGTTGCCGCCTTCCGAGAATTCGATTCCGCACTCTCGCAGGCGTGCCTTCACGACGCTCAAGTCGCCAACCTCCATCGCGAGGTGATCACCTCGGCTGATTTGTGCTCGGATGGCACGGCTGGCACCTTTCTCGGCGATCAAATGGATCTGTCGGTCGCCCACCGCGAGCCACGCGCCTGGGAAGCCGAAGTCCGGCCGATCATCCTCGGGCAAGCCCAGAACACCGCAAAAAAAGTGCTTGGAAGCGTCCAGATCCGCTACCGCGAACGAGATATGATGCATGCGCTTCAACCCGATCCGATCCATAACCGCCATTGTACCTGCGGCTTCAGACCTCCGCATTGCCGATAGGCGGGCTAGGACCGGCCTCGAAGGCACGGGCAGCAGCAAGCCGGGAAGCCGGGAGGGTTGCACGTCGGATTGTTTGGATCCGCTCACACAGCGCCTGATCGAAGACGCTCCCAGAAATCCTCGAAGCGCCCGCTGAGCTTGCGGCAGCGCAAGGCAAGGATCGCGTTGGCCCCGGGGCCAGAATTTGATTCCGGTGTTCGTGGTCGCTATCATCAAAGAACATCTCGCGAAGCCGGAACCGCTTCGGCACTGCTTGAGGAGAATCACATGGGTCCTGTTGGCATGGGTGAGATCATCGTCCTGTTCGTCTTGGCCTTGCTGGTTTTTGGCCCCAAGAAGCTCCCCGAACTCGGAAGAACGTTCGGTAAGGGCATGGCCGAGTTCAAACGTGCGTCGAACGAACTCAAGTCGACTTTCCAGAAAGAGATGGACAGCATTGAGCAGGAGACGAAGGAAGTCAAGAACATAGCGAGCGGAGTACGCGGTGAAATCAACTCCAGCTACTACGACGATAACGAAGACGACTACTACAGCGACTACGATTACGACGGCTCGTCCGGCGGGTCGTCGGCGTCCGCTCCTCAAGCCAAGGCCACGGATTCCACGAGTGACAGCCCGACGGGATCTGAAGGGGATCTGTCTGCGGATGCCGGCGGGGCGGACAGTCTCGATCAAGCTGCGGATGTGGGTGCGACACCAGCTCAGGAAGGCATTTCCGATAGCCCCGTGTCAGGTGTTCCGGAACAGGTGGATGCACCTGTTTCGAAGTCAGCTTGAGCATCTGAACTTGCCCATCGCCGTTCACCGTGCCGCTAGATAGCAAGAGCAGCCCACGTCGATGAATCCCGAAGACCAAGATCCCGGGGATGCTGCCCACGACGGTCCTCCCGAGTCGCCCTCGAATGGCGGGGGAAGCGAGGGGGTGTCCAAGCCGTTAGAACCGGCAGGGACAGATTCGCCTTCCGACGAGACATCGGTCTATGACGACCCTTATCACGACGAATCGGACCATCTCTACGACGACCCTCACGTGCACCCGCCTGAAACCGGAGATGCCGCCGGATCCAGCGACCCACCCAAGAGTCCCGGCGCGGCATCCGGTGAGTCCGTCCCGCCCACTCCGCCGACGTCTGATGACGACGATGAGGACGATGAGGACGATGCGGATGACATGGCCCGCATGTCGTTCTTGGAGCACTTGGAGGAGTTGCGAACTCGTATCCTCCGAGCAATGCTTGGACTTCTGATCGTCTACCTTGGCTGCCTTGCCTTCGCCAAAGATCTGTTGCGGCTCACGCTGGTCCCCTTCCGCGCTGCTGCGGAACTGATCCTGACACCGACTGGCGAACCCCTCAAGATCATCAACACGCGGCCCTTGGAGCAGTTCCAAGTCGTCTACATCTGGATACCCCTCCTTGCGGCAGTGTTCATTGGTTCCCCGTGGCTGATGTACCAGGCTTGGCAGTTCATCGCGCCAGGGCTTTATCGAAAGGAGAAGCGCTGGACCGTACCGTTCATCTTCACCACGGCGAGCCTCTTCGTTCTGGGCGGAGTTTTCTGTTATTTCGTGGCTCTACCGGTCATGCTGCAGTTCCTGCTCACCGTTTCTATTGATCAAGTCGAGCCCTACATCGCCGTTGGCGAGTACCTGTACATGTTCATGCTGCTCGAGATCGGTCTCGGAATGGTCTTTCAGCTACCGGTCCTGATCTTCTTCTTTACGCTGATGCGCCTCACGACGCCGACGTTCCTGCTACGCAACGTTCGTTACGCCGTGCTGATCCTGTTCATCCTTGCGGCGGTCATCACGCCAACCGGCGATCCGCTGACGATGGCGCTATTCGCGGGGCCGATGATCCTGCTCTACTTTGTCGGCATCGCAGCGAGTTGGCTCCTGGTTCTGCGCAGGGAGGGCCGGTCATTGCCATGGCTGCGGATCTTCATTGCGCTGCTAGTGTTCTTCGCGCTGGTTGCGGGGATTGTCATGTACATGAACCACGGGTACGGATTCTCCGCTCAGTTTCCTTGGTTCGGGAAGAATTGAGCTTTCGTGTTCGATGTCAAGGGGTTTTTCGGGGATTGCCAGAAAGAATCTAGCTTGCGTGTTCTCCACGGCTCGAACGTTCGGTCTTCGGTTACGCCTCGGGCCGCTGGGCGGAGGGCCTGTCGGGAGCGAGCCGGTATTCAGGCCTTGGCTGGGACCTGCGGTTGCCAGAGGCGGTCGTCGCGAAGCAAGGCGTTGGCGAGCACGACGAGCTTGCGGATGACGGCGGTTATTGCGACCTTATGTGGCTTGCCGCGGTCGGCCAGCCGCTGGTAGACGGCGCGCATGTCGGGGTTGCAACGGCGGGCGGCGATGCCGGCCATGTAGAGCACCTTGCGCGGTCGGGGTCGCCCGCCTCGGATGTGGCGAGCGCCGTGGGATGCGCCGCTGTCGCTGGCGAACGGAGCCGTGCCGGCCAGGGCCGCGGCCTGCTTGGGGCCGATGCTGCCGAGTTCGGGCAAGTCGGCGCAAAGCACAGCCGCGGCGACGGGGCCGATACCCGCGATGGACCGCAGGATCGCGGCACGGCGAGCCAGGGCTTCGTCGGCTTGGAGGGCCTTGGCAATGGCCTGGTCGAGCACACCGATCTCGCGGTCGGTAGCCTCGTTGAGGCGGCCGAGCGCGGCCGCCGCGGGTCCGGGACCGAATTCGGCGATGCGTTTGCGACGGTTTGTCCGATCCTCGACACAGGCGGCTCGGGCCGACAGCAAGTCCTTCAGCTGCTGGAGATTGCGTTCCAATGGAAGGGCTCGGCGCCGGCCCGGCAGGCGCCCGAAGAGGGCCAGCATGGCGGCATCGATGCGATCGGTCTTGGCGAGCCGACCCATGCTGCGCGCAAACTGCCGGGCTTGGAGCGGGTCGGCCAGGACAATCTCCAGGCCGGCCTCGTCGAGGCAGCGGTGCAGGGCCCGATGGTAGCGTCCAGTTGGCTCGCGCACTACGCGCCGCACGCCAAGCCCGCGCAGCCAGTCCCGCGCCGCGCGCCAGCCGTCGGCAGCGTTGGGAAAGCTGCGGGTGGCAGCGCCCGGCTCGACCTGCATGTCGAGCTGGGCCTTGCTGACATCCACGCCGGCGACGAGGTCCGTCGCAGCAAGTTCCATGTCATTCATGATTCGAGTTCCTCCGCAATGCAGTACAGTGAATGCGAGTCATCCCCCGGCCTTGGCTTCTCGTCAATCCGGGCCTCGCGCCCAACCTTTCGTCCAGGCCTCGGGGGGATGGTTGCGGCGGGCCGACCAAGCTCATTTTCGATTCCTCGAATCCAGCCCTGAACGGTCCGACCCGCCGCCCGCTAAGCCGCAGGGGGTGCGGATGGCTCTCCGGCCATCCAACGGAGCTGGACGCCGGGATTCGCAACCCAGTCCAGAGTAGTCAAAGACTAGGTCCACGGTGCACCCTGACCAACATAGAAGCCCTGCCAGGGGGCTGCCGGCAGCCCCCTGGGGGTTGCGGCCAGGCGCGCGCGCGCTATGCGGGCCTATTGGACAGTGGCGGGGGCCGGCTTGGGTTCGTAGCGGTTCGCGACGTAAGCGTTCAGGATATCGATGAATTCCGCTACGATGCGGTCGCCTCGTAGGGTCTTGAGGAGATTCCCGTCCATAAATACCGGGGCCACGGGCTCCTCGAAATTACCCGGCAGGGAGATTCCGATGTCCGCGTGTTTTGACTCTCCAGGTCCGTTTACCACGCACCCCATGACTGCCACGGTCATGGTCTCGACGCCTTTGTAACGGCCCTTCCAACTCGGCATTTGAGCGCGTAGGTACGCTTCGATCTCCTCGGCCATCTCTTGAAAGAATGTGCTGGTCGTTCGGCCGCAACCTGGACAAGCAGTGACCTGCGGCGTGAAGTGCCGGATCTCAAGCGACTGCAGCATCTGTTTGGCGACCTCGACTTCTTCGCACCGGTCGCCGTCCGGCTGCGGTGTGAGGGAGACACGAATCGTGTCGCCGATGCCTTCCTGCATGAGCACCGCCATCGCGGCGGTCGAAGCGATGACACCCTTGTTGCCCATTCCGGCCTCGGTCAAGCCTAGGTGCAGCGGGTAGTCGCAGCGCTTCGCCAGGGCGCGGTACACCGCGATCAGGTCCTGCACATTCGAAACCTTCGCGCTAAGGACGATGCGGTCGTGGCCTAGCCCGTAAGTCTCAGCTGCTTCCGCTGACCGAACCGCGCTGAGGACGATCGTCTCGTACATCACCTCGGCTGCAGTCCATGGCTGCGCTCGTTGCGCGTTCAGGTCCATTTGGCGGGTCAGCAGTTGCTGGTCGAGGGATCCCCAGTTCACGCCGATACGGACCGGCTTTCCGTGCTCGATCGCGGCTTCGATCATCGTGCGGAAATTGTCGTCGTGCTTCTTGCCAATGTTGACGTTGCCCGGATTGATGCGGTATTTGGCTAGCGCCCTCGCACAGTCGGGATACTTCCGCAGGAGCAGGTGCCCGTTGTAATGAAAATCGCCGATGACCGGCACAGTGCAGCCGAAATCTCGCAGGGTCTTCACGATCTGCGGAACGGCGGTGGCGGCCTTGTCGTGGTTCACGGTGATGCGAACCAGTTCCGACCCGGCCTGCGAAAGCGCCAGGATCTGGTTGACCGTCGCCGCAGTGTCCGCGGTGTCGGTATTTGTCATCGACTGGACCGCGATTGGATTGGGGCCTCCAATGCGGACGCCAGCGACATCGCAGACTGCAGTGGTTTTGCGGCGGATAGCCATTGAATCAGCGCCAAGAGTGGAGTATTTCTGAGTCTAGCAGGGGCGGTTACCGGACTAGCGCGAGAGTCAGGGCCGGTACGTAGGTGATCAAGAGGACGCCACCAAGCAGAATCAACAGGAACGGCAACACCGACCGGTAGATGCGAGTCAGTGGCTCGTTGAAGCGGTACGACGCTAGGAACAGGTTCATTCCGACAGGTGGGGTCAAGTATCCCAGCTCCAGGTTCGCCAAGAAGATAATCCCTAAATGTACCGGGTCCACGCCGAAAGCCGCGCCGATCGGCGCGATCAATGGCACCACGACCAGGATGGCGGAGAAGATGTCCATCATGCAGCCCACCACCAGCAACAGTGCATTCAAGACCAGCAGGAAGACGTACTTTGATTCGATGTGCGACTGCACCCATTCGAGAGCTTGGTCAGGAACCTGTGCGTCGATCAAGTAATTGGTGAAGCCCAATGCCACACCCAGGATCAGCAACACTCCGCCGACAAGCGTTGCGCACTCGGAAGCGACCGCCGGGAGCCGGCCGCGGATCGGGAGGTCCCGATGCACGATGCACTCGATGACAAATGCGTACAGCACGGTGACGGCAGCGGCCTCGACCAGGGTGACGATTCCGCTGAAGATCCCGCCGATTACCACGGCAGGTAGCAGCAACTCCCACTTCGCCTCGGCCACGGCTGCGCGAGCCTCGACGGGATCGAAGCGGCGCCGAACCTGCTCTGCCCGGCGTCCGTGACGCACTCCCCACAAGGCCACGAGGCCGACGAGCAGGGCTCCGGGCAGCAACCCGCCGAGGAAGAGTTCGTTGATCGGCGTCCGCGAGTACACCGCATAGAGGATGACCGCGAGGCTTGGGGGGAAGAGCAGGCCGATTGATCCCGATGCAGTCATTAGGCCGAGCGAGAACCGCCTGGTGTAGCGGGCTTCCGCCAAGACCGGCATGATCAGTCCGCCGAGCGACAGGATGGTGACGCCGGAAGCGCCCGTGAACGACGTGAAGAACGCGAATGCCAAGGCCGTCGTCACTGCCAGCCCGCCGGGCACCCATCCGACCAAAGCCGAGAAGACCCGTACAAGGCGGCGACTCGATCCCCCTTCGGCAAGGATGTAGCCGCCTAGCGTGAACAAGGGGATCGCCGGTAGCAGGGGCTGGCCCGACAATTGATAGGTGGCCAGCGGCACCGCTGTCACGGGGGTGTACTCGTACCAGAACAGCATCGCCGCAAGACCGCCGATGACCGCGAAGATCGGCAGCCCTAGGACCGCGCCGGCGAATAGCGCAATCACGGCATATTGAAGGATGGGCAATTCGCCCAGCGTCTCCCACGACGCCAGCGCAATCGGAACGAGGATGCCCGCAAGGGCAAGTGCCTTTCCGGGAAGGGCGGGGGACGAACGCCAGGCCATTCGCGCGCCTATAGCTGCGAATCCCGGGGCCATCACGAGGATGAAGACCCACACGGGCAGTCCGAACGCCACCGTGTCTTCCGCCTCTCGCTCCACCATGGCGAAGGTCCATGCCGCATACGCCAAGCAAGTGCAGACAGCGACTCCGATGGCGGCCGCAAATACCTGTGCGGGTTCTTTCAGCCGGGAGGGAACGAAAGCTGCGGTCGAAAGCGCTAGCAGCCGGTTGTCGCGCGCCGCGAGCGCCCCTCCTGCCATGGCCACGAGCAACGTAAAGTGCTGCACGAGCAGAATCGATCCCGGGACTAGGTTGCCGATTCCGAGCATCCGCCCCGCGCCCTCGGCAAGGGGCAGGATGGCAATCACCGCCAGCAAGGCAGCGGAGAAGCCGTTCTCGATCGTGCGCCAGCGCCCTGCCACGTCGCGAGAGACTTGCCAGAGGGCAGCTGCCGGCCCCTCGATGGTCTTCCCCATGCGTTCTCCCTCGTATCGCCTTGGGCGTACGGGCTTCAACTCAGAGTACCGGATGAGGGCACCTGCCGCCCGCCAGCGAACATTTTCCAGGCACGCCGCGGAGATGTTTCGAGACAGTAATCTGAAGTTATGCGAAATCCCGATTGGAATGCGGTCCGAGCATTGTTCCCGGTGTTTCGGAACTGGGCCCATTTGAACACAGCCACGTGCGGCCCGATGCCATCCACTGCCGTTCGCGCAATGACCGAGCACTTCGCTACTCGCGTCGAATCCGGCTCATTCCGGTTCCTGACCTGTTTCGATCGGCTCGACCTGATCCGCTCCAAGCTGGCCCGGCTGATCGGAGCCGAAGCGGATGACATCGGGTTCTGCCCGAATGCGGGCACGGCTCTTTCATGGTTATTGCATGGAATTCGCTGGAAAGAAGGTGACGAGATTCTCGCGCTGGACCACGAATTTCCCAACAACCTGTACGCACCGCTTCTGCTTGATGCCAAGGGTGTCCGTTTCCGACCGGTGCCGTCACCCTCCGGTCCCTTCGATTCCGACTACCTCTTGGACGCTCTCGGTTCCCGCACCCGCCTGGTCATTCTGAGTTCTGTGAATTATTCCAACGGCATGCGGGCGCCCCTGACGGACCTTGCGCCGGAACTCAGGCGGCGCGGCGTGCTGTTATGCGTCGATGCAACGCAAAGCGTGGGCGTTCTGTGCCACGACGTTCGGACAGCTCCCGCCGACTTCCTTTTCGTCCATGGCTACAAGTGGATGCTCGGGCCGGCCGGCTCGGGGTTCTTCTACGCGCCTTCCGAGACAAGGAAATGGCTAGCGCCGACGGTCGTGAGCTGGCGGAGCCACAAAGAGTGGCGCAACCACGCACAGCTTCACCACGGCCGGCCCGAATTAGTCGGAGACGCTGCAATGTACGAGGGCGGCGTGCAGGCGTTCGGCTTGCTGTTTGCCTTGGAGGCCAGTCTGGACTTGATTCTGGAGTGCGGCCCCGCAGCTATCGAGAAGAGGGCCCTGCGGCTGGCCCGCGAAACTCGAGAGCTCCTTGCCAGCCACGGCGCCCGCGATGTGGTGACGGAGGGTCGAGCCGATGATTCCCAGATCGTTACGGCGTCCATTCCGGGACGCGACCCGGCCGCCTTGTGCGAGGCCCTCGACGAGCGGCGCGTGGCAGTTTCGGCACGAAAGGGGAACCTACGGGTTTCGCTCCATTTCTTCAACAACCGAGAGGACCTTGGTAGGCTCTCGGAAGCGCTGGCAGTCTGACCGCGTGGGTTCACTCCAGGGAGTGCATGTCGCGGATCTGGTTGATGTTAGCGAAAGGCTTGGTGCTATCGACGTCGAAGGCATCCCAGTCAATGCCTTCCAGCGCCTCCGTTACCTTGCGCACACCGTTCAGCAGGGCCTCCTCAAGGGGCGCCAGCGCCGCGGTTGAGTAGACCGCGCAAAGCGGCTGCACGCGCCCGTCCGGGGTCCGCGGGAGAAGGGCCTTCCGGCTGGATCGCGCGGCATTCTCAAGGAGCGACGCCAGTGGAGCGTTCGCGACCATGGGCATGTCACAGGCTGCGATCAGGCACCATTGACAATTTGTGTCTGCAAGCGCTGCTACGATCCCCCCTAGCGGGCCCGCACCGGGCAGTTTGTCGGGAATCACCGGAATTCCGAGCGAGCCGTGGAGATCGGGGTTGCCCACCAGAGTCACTGTAGGAACGTGCGCGAGCACCGCCTCCGCGACCCACAGCGCCATTGCCTTGCCACGGAACTGGTGAAGTGCCTTGTCCGATCCAAACCGCGAGCTGCGGCCTCCGGTCAGCACATAGCCCGCCACGTCTGGACGGGGGGCGCCAGATCTGGAACACACGGTGCGCATCATAACTGACGGGGCAAGTCCAGACCGCCCCGGTCCGGAATCCCACGGATGGAGAGCGACTCCTCGCCCCACAGTACAGTGTCGAAACAGCGAGCCGGCTTGAACGGATTCACCTGGATATGCCGCCAATCGAGGGTGGGGGGGCATTGATGTTGCTTTATCTTTGCGAAATTGCGAGACTGTGCCACGAGAGGAGGCACTGTATATGCCAATTAATGAATTGCACTCCAGAAGCATCGTGTTGACTGCGTTGGCGTCAGTCGCTGCTCTGATTCTTGGAGTAGCGTGTTCGGGCGGTCCGAGCGGCCCGGCACAAGGCTCGCCGGAATGGTATATCGCGGCCGCAAACGAAAACTTCTTGATTCCAGACTACGCCAAGACGATCGACCAGCTTTCCGAAGCCATGAAAGCCGACGGCGAGATTGGAACCAAGGCTATGCTCTGGCACTCGGTTGTGACTGCCGGTCTCGCCCGTGGGTACGCCGAGCTCGGAAACGCATTTGCGGAGGGCATCGAGGCCAACGAAGCACGCGCCGGGGCATTCCAGAACTTCGTCAATGACTACCGTCGCCGGACGCGAATCAACGCGATCGACTTCTCCGAAGGAGTCGGGAAGATCCAGGCGCTCATCACGGCCCAGCCCACCGTGAACTTCGACTTTCCCTTGCCTAGCGGGAACGACAGCGCGTCGCCGGTCTTGGAGAGCGTTCGTACTGGGAACAACGTGGAGAGCCAAATACCTGGAATGGAAGACCAGACGTTGACGCGAGGGATTTTCTCGGTGCTTTCTGACCTTACGGGCGGGACATCGGCTGAGGATCTGATGGCGAAAGCGGAAGCGGGAACGCTTCAAGCGACGTCGGACGAGATTGCTTTCGGGATAAGTCGCATTCTGCTCGATTTTTCGGTCATGTTCGACCGCGATGGAATCAACGACCCGCGCGTGCGCGGTCACATCTTGAGCATGGCCGAGAAATGGTCAGAGCCATACCTGGAAGACGGGGAGTCTGAAGCAGTCGAGGAGTTCAAGTTCGATCTAGAAAACGAGCGGCGCGACATCGCTGGGAAACGGCGCATGAAGAAGGAATAGGCGCCATTCGGGGCCGCGTTCTTGGGCATGGCCCCATTTCGCGAGTTGATTCTCGGGCCGGTGCACTTGGCCCGGATTGCGACAATGGAATCCATGCCGCAATCACACATTCGCAACACAGCCCTTCTCCTCGTTGGCCTCGGGCTACTTCTGACAGCCCCAGCATTTCCCGCTCCGCCGAATGTCGTGGTTGTTCTTGCGGACGATCTCGGTTTCGGAGATGTCGCGTACCTCAATCCGCACTCCCGCATTCCGACGCCCAACCTCGACGCGCTGGCAGGGCAGGGCATGGCGTTCCTGGACGCGCATACGCCGTCGGGGGTTTGCACGCCCACTCGCTACGGGCTGCTGACCGGCCGCTATTCGTGGAGGACCCGCCTCAAGAGGGGGGTCCAGAACGGCTACGGCGAGCCGCTCATCGCGCCGGACCGAGAGACCTTGGGGACTTTCCTAGGAGGGCGCGGGTACCGTACGGCGATCGTGGGCAAGTGGCATCTCGGGCTAGGGTTCGCCAAGACAGCTTCTGGAGAGTTCGACTTCAGCAAGCCGGTGAGTGATGGCCCCCACACGCATGGCTTTCAAGAATCTTTCATCATTCCGGCTTCACTGGACTTTCCGCCATACGTCTACATCCGAGACGGAAAGATCACCGGTCTGCCGCTTGGGACCCAGGAGGCTTTGAAGTTCCCACGGTTCATGCGCCCTGGCGAGCTAGCTAAGGATCTGGTGCCCGAGAGAGTCCTGGACGATCTTGTTAATCAAGCGTCGGACTTCATCAAGCGACAGGCGCGTCAGGACGAGCCGTTCTTCTTGTATGTGCCCTTGACCGCACCACACAAGCCCGTGTGGCCTGCCGCGCGATTCGAGGGCAACACCGACCTCGGGCCGTATGGGGACTTCATTGCCCATGTCGATGCTGCTGTCGGTGGCGTTGTGGGCGCAATCGATGACGCAGGAGTTGCGGAGAACACACTGATAATTTTTACATCTGACAATGGATCTTTCATGTATCGATTGAATGGTGTCGATGATCCGGATCACACCGATGACGAGACGATTCAGGCTTACAGGTCACTGAATCACACGGCGAACTACGTCTATCGCGGTACCAAGGCCGATATCTGGGAAGGCGGCCATCGCGTCCCGTTCCTGGTTCGCTGGCCCGGCGAGGTTCCAGCCGGCAGCACCCAACAGGAGGCGGTTTGCTTGACCGATGTCTTCGCGACGCTAGCCGAGATCATCGGTCAGGACGTGCCAGGGGATGCCGCAGGGGATAGCTTCAGCTTGCTGCCTCTGATGCGGGGTGGCACTTGGTCGAGGCCCCGCCCGCCTGTTATCCATCATTCTTCGGGTGGCATGTTTGCAATTAGGGACGGACGCTGGAAACTCGTGGCTGGCAATGGTTCCGGGGGCAGGGAAAAGCCGTCAGGCAAGCCGTTCGAGCGGCCATACCAGCTCTATGACCTCGTTGCGGATCCGTCCGAGCGTCGAAACGTACATGACTCCAATCCAACAGTGGCCCTGCGTTTGGAGCGGGAATTGGATCGAATCCGATCTAGTGGGCGCAGCCGCTAGGATCCGAACCAACTCTGCTCTGCAACGGGTAGTCCAGAATCTTTCCCGGGTTCAGAATGCCGAGCGGGTCCAGAGCCTCCTTGATGGCTCGCATTACCGTGACTCCTTCGCCGTGCTGGTCACGCAGAACGGCGATCTTTCCGATGCCAATTCCGTGCTCACCCGTGCATGTGCCTCCGGTCTCTAGTGCACGCTCGATCATTCGATCGTGGGCGGTCTTGGCCCGGGACATCTCGTCGGCGTCTTCGGGGTCGACTAGGAACACGGCGTGAAAGTGGCCGTCGCCGACATGCCCAAGGATCGGAGCGACCAAATCGGCTTCATCAATGTCGCGCAGTGTTTCCCCGATGCACTCGGCAAGTCTCGAAATCGGCACGCAAATGTCACTAACCCATCCGTGCGATCCAGGGCGCAGAGCCTTGATTGCATAGTAGGCGTGGTGGCGAGCGCGCCACAGCTCTTCCCGCTTTTCCCGCTCCAGGGTCCACTGGAAATCACCACCCCCGTGTTCGGCTGCGATCTCTCCTGATTGTGCGGCTTGCTCGGCGACACTGCTCGACGTGCCATGGAACTCGAGGAACAACAGCGGCGAAGGCTTGTATGCCAGCTTCGAATGGGCGCTCACTGCACGCACTGACGCCTCGTCGAGGAGCTCGCATCGGGCGACGGGAATTCCGGATTGCAATATCTCTATGACGGTCTCGACGCACTGCTCGACTGAAGAAAACGCACAGGCCGCCACCGAAATAGCTTCCGGGAGGGGGTGTAGTTTCAAGCGCGCATCGGTGATGACACCGAGTGTTCCTTCCGAACCCAGCATGAGCTTGGTCAAGTCGTACCCGGCGGATGACTTGCGGGCACGCCCGCCGGTCTGGATGATGCGACCGTCAGCCAGCACGCATGTGAGGCCGAGGATGTTCTCGCGGATCGTGCCGTACCGCACAGTGGTCGTGCCCGAAGCTCCGGTGGCCGCCATGCCTCCCACGGAAGCGTCTGCACCGGGATCCACTGGAAGCCAAAGACCATGCTTCTCCAGTTCGTTGTTGAGAGCGACCCGTCGAATCCCGGCCTGGACATGGCAGTCGAGGTCATCCGCTTGAATGTCGAGGATGCGATTCATCCGCTCGAGGTCGAGCGAAATCCCCCCATGGGTAGCTTGCACGTGGCCTTCAACGGCAGTGCCCGCCCCGAAGGGTATGACAGGCACGCGATGCGTTGCGCAGATCCGTACCACGCCCGAGACTTCTTCGTTAGATTCCGGGAAAGCGACGGCGTCGGGGGGTGCCGGGGGATGAAACGACTCGTCCCGGGCATGACTCTCGATGTCATACGCTGACGTCGAACAGCGAGTCCCCAGCAGGTCTCGAATTTCGGCGACTGCTCTTGCCGCCTCCGGGGAGTGGTGTTCCATGCAGCGCCCATCGTAGCGACATCTGGTTCCGCGGCCGAGAGCCGTGCCGGTGATCCCTGATAAGATGACTTGCCGTCATGGACTACGAGAAGATGTTTTCCCTGGAAGGGCGGACGGCCTTGGTTGCGGGTGCGAGCCGCGGAATCGGGCTGGCAATTGCCAAGGCCATGGCGGTGCAAGGCGCTCACACGGTACTGGCTGCGCGCTCGCTTGGCACGTTGGAGTTGGAAGCTGCGCGACTGCGTGAAGTTGGTTGCTCTGCCGAGGCGCGCTGCTTGGATGTGGCAGATAGCCAGTCGATCGATGCTGTGGCGGACGGCTGTCCAGATGTGGATATCGTCGTGAATGTTGCAGGAACGAACGTGCGGCGCAGATTTCAGGACTACACCCCGGAGGAATACGAGCGGATCATGCAAACCAACCTCCACGGGATCGTGCGACTGACCCGGCTGGTTGGGAGCCGAATGGTTGAGCGAGGTCGCGGCGGCAGGATAGTGAACATCGGGAGCTTGATGTCAGTTCTTGGATTGCCGTACCTGTCCATCTATGCCATGACGAAAAGTGCCCTGGCCGGCCTGACCCGCGTTCTGGCGGCGGAATGGGCGCATGCGGACATCCAGGTCAATTGCATCGCGCCCGGGTTCATCCTCACGGACCTCAATCGCGACATGTGGCAGCCGGAGCACATGTCAGAGTGGCTGTCCGGAGTGCAGGCGAATCCTCGCCTCGGCACACCTGACGACATCGCCGGGCTTGCTGTGTTTCTGGCAAGTCCTGCGGCGAGCTACATCACGGGCCAAGTGATCGCTTCCGACGGGGGGTACACTACAACCGCGAAGTGGCCATTCCAACCGTCGCCCTAGCCATCGAGCGATTTGGCCGGATCCAATCCTACGGGGTTTCGCCTCGGACCAAGTCTTCTCGAGTCTCGCGTTTGCGGACGACTCGGAAGCTGTCTCCATCAACAAGAACCTCCGCCGCCCGTGGGCGCGAGTTGTAGTTCGACGATTGCACGAAACCGTATGCTCCCGCCGTGGCGACGGCCAATAGGTCCCCTTGGTCGCAGGGTGGCAGGGTCCGGTCGTTGGCGAGAAAATCCCCGCTCTCGCAGACAGGCCCGACGATGTCGCAAGCGAGTGGCGGGCCACCATCCTGGCGCACCGGCATGATCTCATGGTGTGCTTCGTAGAGAGCGGGGCGGAGTAGGTCATTCATGGCCCCGTCAACAACCAGGAACGTCTTGCGGCCTGCAGACTTTCGGTAGAGCACGCGCGTCAACAGCACGCCGGCTTGACCAACGATGGAGCGGCCAGGCTCCAGCCCTAGGCGAAAGCTGCTGCCGCGAAAGGCTTCACTGAGCATGCGTCCGTATGTCCGGATAGAGGCACTGGACTCCCGGACCCGGTAGCCGACTGCCAAGCCCCCTCCTAGATCGATTGTGCGAATCTGGAGCCCGGATTCGCAGAGTCTCGTCCCGAGTCCTAACATCTGCCGGAGCACATCTTGGAAGACTCCCATGTCGAATATCTGCGAACCGATGTGGCAGCTGAGACTGGTAAACCGCAGCGGTGCCCAGGAGCCAGCGTCGCGGTACAGGGACTCAGCCTCGTCAATAGCGATGCCGAATTTGTGCTCGCTCAGGCCTGTCGCGATGTACGGATGGGTCTTCGCATCGACATCGGGGTTCACACGCAGGGCAACGTCCGGTGATGCATTCATGCCGGATGCAATTTCCCGCAGCACTTCGAGTTCCTGGCGTGATTCGCAGTGAAAGGCTCCGATCCCCTGTTCGAGCGCATACCCCAACTCAGTGCCAGTCTTGCCGACGCCGGAGAATACGATCTTGGCCGGGTCGCCGCCAGCACGCAAGACCCGATACAGCTCTCCTCCAGACACGATGTCGAAACCCGAGCCTTCCGAGCCGAGCAGGGCGAGCACGGCCAATGATGAATTTGCCTTGACTGAATAGCGGATCTCATGCGGGATGGTCGAGAGCGAGTGTCTGTAGCCATGGAAGTTGTTTCGGATCGCGGTCGCCGAATAGATGTAGACCGGTGTGTCGGCTGCTTCGGCGATCGTCCTCAGGGGAACGCCCTCGCATTGGAGCTGTCCCTGTACGTACGGGAATTCTTGCAACGGCATTGCTGGGGCCTTCAGAGCGTGGTCAGTCCGTCACACGCATGACAAGAGCGGTTCTGTCGTCTGATTGCGGACAGCCCGCGCTGAACCGCTCTACATCCTCGAACAAGCGATCGAGGATCGCAAGAGGCGTTGCGTCCAGGCTGCCTCGCAACACAGCCTCCACACGTTCCTCTCCATACTCCTCACCGTCTGAGTTGAAGCTCTCCCCAAAGCCGTCGGAGGTGCTCACGACCAAGTCTCCCGGACGCAGGTCAAACGTCACGTCTTCATAGAGCGTCTCACGGATCAAGCCGAGGGGAACTCCCGACAGGCGCACGGCGACGAGGCGGCCCTCACGGAAGAGGTAAGGGAAGGGCATGCCGGCTGCTGCCATCATTAGCTTGCCCTCCCGAGGGTCCCAGACCGCTAGAAGGGCAGCCAAGAACCGGGCCTCAATCCGCCGGTCCAGCAGCCGCTCGTTGACTTCCGAGAGCGTCTCTCCGGGGGACAGCCTCAGTTGGGCTGCTGAACGGATGAGCCCGCTCGCCATTCCGGCGTATAGGGCTGCGGCCGCCCCTTTGCCACTCACATCCCCGTTGAGAATTCCTGTGGAACCGTCGAGTTCATAGAAGTCGTAGAAATCCCCCGAAACCATTGCGGCTGGTACGTTCCGGGCAGCGATGTCAATACCCTCTGCCTTTCGGCTTCCTTCCGGCAACATGTGGCGTTGCACAGAGCGGGCTGCTGCGAGATCCCGCTCGAGGACTTCATAGAGCCGTGCGTTCTCGATTGCTGCAGCGATTTGAGGCGCGAGCAACATGAGCATGTGCACGTCGTCTTCAATGAAGCGGGCAGGCTGGGTGCTTTCCAGGTCAAGAACTCCGACCAACTGGTTCTTCAGGATCAGTGGAATAGCGACTTCGGAATTGATGCCCGGCATGGCCTCCACGTAACGAGAGTCCCGGGTCGTGTCCTTGACTAGAACCGGGGCGAGCGTATCCGCCGCCGCGCCAACAAGCCCCGTACCGATTTCAACGTCTGTCCATTTCAGCCGTTTGCGGGAATCGACACCGAAGTAGTGGGTTAGCGAAGGAAGATGTGGATTCTTCAAATAGATCGCGAATGCGTCGTAGGGCATCAGCGTTCCCACAAGCGACGAGACCTTCTGAAGAAGTTCCTCGAGATGCAGGATCTGCGAGAAATCCTGGGCAATCTGTTGGAGCGCCTGCAAGGTGGAGTGCTGCTTTGCCTGGGCTTGGTAGAGCTGCGAGACGTCGATGGCGAGCGAAAACCGGGAAGCAACAAGTTCCAGCAGTTTGGACACTCGGCTATCGAATGCATCGTGGGTGGCCGATTGCAAATCCAGGACGGCGACGACTCGGCCCCGGGCCACGAGCGGCACGGCGAGTTCGCTGCGCACCGCGTCGAATGCCCGCAAGTAGCCCGGCTCGCGGTTGACATCGTCCGCGCGAATGGTTGACGCCGTGCTCGCAGCCCTTCCCGTTAGCCCCTCTCCGGAAGGGATCCTTAAGGACCGCGCTAAGTTCTCACCGTACCCGACAGAATGGGCGACACGCAGTTCGCCGTTCTCGTTCGGTAACAGCAGCGAGTAGATTTCGTAGTCGACAATCTTCCGCACGAGCTTCGCAAGGGCCACCATCAACGACTCAAAGTCCAGGGTGTGGACCGCTGCGGCTTCCGAAGCCTCTAGGAGGATCCCTATCGCCGTGTCCCTGTCTGCATCTGAAGCGACAGGAGACCGATGCGAGACTTTGTCGGACATGTACGCACCATCAAACCGGGAACGCCCGGAGCCGCTAAGGACACAACCTTGTAGCTGTTACTAAGCCGGTAGCGGCTGATGACCGCGCAAACGGTCCAGGTAAGAGCCGTTCATGCGTCCGCATTCGCTCTTACGTCCGTCCGATCCGTCTCTTTAGTCATTTTATCGCACCGCCCGGCGGTTACGAATGTCACTTGCAGCCAGGCAGGGCCGGTTGGTGGTTCTCCAGACGTCGGAACGGGCCAAGAACTACCTGCAGTGGATCGTGGCCGGCGTTCCACGGGGCAGGTGCGGGGACAGCGCGGAAGCCTATTGCGGTTCTTCCAATCGGCCGCTGCCGGCTTCGGGTAACGCTCGCGGTCAATGTCGAATCAGATTTGGTCCGATCTTGAACACGTACCTCGAATTCAAAGTTCTTGGGCTGTAAGGGGTTGCTCGATGCAACGCGGCTGAAACTCAATTCCGAATTTGCCGAGTTCGGGATTGCTGGACAGTGTTCCGACAGCGAGGGGCATGGTTCCGAGGCTCTCTTGTACACCCGCTGGCCACAAAGGCTTGTCAATCGCGCAAATGGCTCTCGCAAGTGTTGCCAGCTCCGCGCAATCGAGCGCTGCGGGTGTAAGGTTCCCTGTGTTGGTGAACTGGGCTCTTCTACCGCTCTAGGCTGAAGTTCCCGGACTAGATCCAAGGTAAGTCCTTGGTATGTATTCGTTTATCAGGAATTGGAGTTGTCGTTGCCTGGGAACGCACGGACGAGCTCAAGCGCGCGCTGCTGCAAGGGCGTCGGCTCGGTCAGCCGCTCCACGGTGGGCCCGTCCGCATCGTCGCGCAAGCGGCATTGATGGCGGCAGCGCGTTGCGAGCGCGTGCATCAGCGTCGAAAAGCTGTGCAGTTGCAGGCCGTCCGGCGTGGTACGGCGGTTCTTCTTGGCTTGCACTTGCCGGGTCGGCTTGGCCGGCGCCACCGGATCGCGACGCGCCTGCCAGGCTTGCAGTTCCTCTTCCTGGAACAGCAGCGGAGCCAAGGCCTGCCGCAGGTGCCATTCCACGTAGTAGGCCAGCAGGCACAGGAACAGGTGCGCCCGCACGCGGTCCTCGCTGCGATGGCGGATGGGCCGGACCATCAGATCCGCTGTCTTGAGGCAGCGGAAGGCGCGCTCGACACGCGTCAGCTGCTTGTAGCTGCGCACGATGTCGTCGGCCTGGAGGTCGGTCTGGCTGGTGCGGATGACGTACAGGCCGTCCAGCGCGGCCTCGCGCTCGATCGCGTGGCGGTTGCGGGAGAACTCGAAGCGGCCGTCCTCGATGACGGTCTCGAAGTGCTTGGCGACCTTGAAGCGCTGCTTGGCGCGCCCGACCTTCTCGGCGATCGCGGTCGCCTGCAGCGGCTTCTTCGTGCGCCGCTGCACTTCGTGCCGGATGCGCTCGAGGGCCTCCTCGGTGGCCGTCAGCAGCGCTTCGCGCTTGTGCCGGCGGCGCTCGGCGAGTCCCGGGTTGCAGCACACCACGAGACGCTCGCCGGGGTACAGCGGGGAGCGGATCTCGGCGAGGTTGCGGTGGTCGAACAGCGACATCTGCACGGTCTGCTCTGCGGCCAGCTGGCGGATGTCGGCGTGGCGCAGGGCGGAGATCCAGCCGAGGCCGGGGTATTGCCGCAGGTGTTCGATCTGGGTGTCGGTGAGCATGCCGCGGTCGCCGACCAGCACGAGGCGCTGCAGGCCGAAACGGTCGCGCAGGGTCTCGACTTGGTCGGGCACGGTGGCGGGGTCGGCGGTGTTGCCGGGATAGGCCTGCACGGCGAGCGGGCGGCCCTGGCGGTCGGCGAGCACGCCGTAGACGACGATCGGCCGGCCGCGCTTGCCGTCGCGGCTGTAGCCGAACCGCATCAGGGGGCAGGTACGGCCTTCGTAGTAGCTGCTGGAGACGTCGTAAAGCACCTGGGCGTCGACGCCCAGGTGGCGCTTGGCGAGCCGCTTCTCGATGCGGCTCTGGCGCTGGAGCAGCCAGTCCATGGCCTCGTAGAGAGTGTCCTCGTCGGCGTCCTGCAGGCCCAGTTCGGCGGCCAGGGTGGTGGCGTGCCAGAGGCGGGTGGTGGCGAGCTTGGAGGCGGGATGCAGCAGGCGCTGGGCGACCATGGCGAGGACACAGTCGCGATAGGGCGAGGGACTGCGGTCGAGCAGAGCGGGGAGGCGCAGCTGGCGGCAAGCCTCGAGGACGAGTTCGACATGGCCGTGCGGGCGGGAGCTGACGATGGCGAAGGCTTGGTCGGGGCTGACGAGCGGTTCGTTCTTGAGCAGCTTGCGGAGGGCGGCGACCTTAGCGGGGGGCCAGGAAGAGAGATTGGCGAGGGTGCGCTTGCGGACCTTGGGGCCTTCGCGCCAGCCTTCGCGGAGGAGGACGGCCGGGGGCGAGTTGCGGTTGGGGACGACCTCGACGTACATGGGAACATCATAGTCCTATCTGATCTCCAGTGTAAATAAAGAAAAGACTAATACCGCTATAAAATTCAACTTACATGGGAACGACTATGCAACTCCTAGTCCACTGCAAAGCGCAGGAACTCAAGTGGAATCAATGCGTTAGCGCGAGACCAAGAGGGCGAATCTCCGGGGAACCTCGGTCTAGAGCTCTCGCAAAGAAAGCTTTCATTGCAGGGAAGGTCACCAACTTTTATGTTGGACAGAGAGAGACCGGGGAGCGGCAGGGTGTTCGGAGACGGGCGGCAGCGAGGGCCTAGCGGAAGGAGCGAAGCGACCGAAGCTAGGCCCTCGCTGCCGCGGACGCCATCGCTCAAGGGCCTTGGTCCGTCCCTGCGGGCCGGCGGCCCGCAGGGTGCCAGACTGGAGTTTCTGCTGGTCGCCCTCGCTGACGACTGGCTGAGCAAGGATCTCCCCGTCCAGTGGCGGGGAGGCCGCTGCCGGGCCTGGCCAGGCCCGGCAGCGGGCGGCGGGTCGGATCGTGTGTGCAACTGGGTGCCTGGCACCGTACAGCAGCTGGATCGCCCGCCGCAGCAATTCCCGCGAGACCTGAACGGAAGTAGGGGCTCTGACCCGCATTCCAAAAGTAGAGGTTCCCGGGAATCCCGAGAGGTGGTCCGGGGATTTTGGACCACACGCTAAGGTGGACTTCGTCAAGGTTGAAAGGAGTCAACGATGGCGAAGAGACGGACGTTCACGGGGGCGTTCAAGGCGAGGGTGGCGAAGGAAGCGTTGCGCGGGGACCGAACCGTGCAGCAGATCGCAGCCAAGCACGAACTGCATCCGAACCAGGTGAGCCAATGGAAGCGCACGGCCAGCGAGAGACTGGCCGAATTGTTCGAGCGGGCTGCCGGGCCCGGTCAGGATGAGCGGGAGGCGGAGGTCCGCAAGCTGCACGAGAAGATCGGGCAGTTGGTGGTCGAACGGGATTTTTTGAAGCGCGCGTGGGAACGCTGAGCCGGACCACGCGCAAGAGCTTGGTGCAGAGAGACCACCCGCAGGCGAGTCTGCGCCTGCAATGCCGGTTGCTGGGGGTGTGTCGGTCCGGGCTGTACTACCAGCCGCGGGAGGCGGATCCGGACCAGCTGGCGCTGATGCGGCGGATGGACGAGTTGTACACGGCGCATCCGTTTTACGGGACGCGGCAGATGAGCCGGCATCTGCAACGGGAAGGCTATCCGGCCGGCCGGGACAAGGTGCGGCGGCTGATGCGCAAGATGGGCTTGGAGGCGGTCTACTGCAAGCCGCGCACGAGCCAGCCGGATCCGGAGCACCGCTGTCCAGCGACAATTAAAAATTCCGGGTGAGCCTCGTAGTTGGCGGCTAGACTCGACCCTTCCTAGGGAGGGTGGAGGCGTTGATCAAAAACCAACAAGTGAGGCTACTGATGAAGGAACTCAGAAGGAACAAGCCGCTGGCAACGGCGGCGGCGAAAGCGGGCATGAGCGAGCGCACGGCTCGCAAATGGCGCGATAGCGGGAAGCTTCCGAGCGACCCCAGTCCAGCGCGGCACTGGCGGACGCGGGAGGATCCGTTGGAAGCGCTGTGGCCAGAGGCGGAGGCCCTGCTGCGAGCGGACCCGGGGCTGCAGGCCCCCCGCTGTTTGCTGGAACACCCGGACAAGCGCCACGGGTGTACGGCCGGAGACGTGGTAACGTTACCTGTTGCAGTGGCATCGGCCGCGGAGCGAGGAGGCGGAAGGAGACGGCATGGCCTTGCCGAACGCAGAGAAGCAACGGCGCTATCGTGCCCGGCAGCGGGAGGGAGACCGGCCGGTCCGCTACCGCCGCCCGCAGGACCGGCGTTCGAATCCGCAACGCTGGCGCGATGCGGTGGCGGCCTTGGTGCAGTTGCAGGAGCACTATGGGGAGTGGCTGGAGAGCCTGCCGGAGAGTCTGCACGGGACGCCGCTGGGGGCGAAGCTGCGGGTGCTTAGCGAGGTGGAGCTCGACGAGTTGCAAGCCGTCGAGCCGCCGCTGGGCTACGGGCGGGACTGAGCGATGAGGCTGACGGCGGGCAGTGGGGGCTGGTTTGCCGCCGGCGAGGGGTGCGAGCGGGCGCTGCGGAGATTGAGCGATCCGGCGTTCAAGGTGTTGGCGTACGTGTGCCTGCGGGCCGAGCGGGCCAGCGGGTGGCTGGAGTTCGAGAGCAGCGGCTTGGCGCGGGAGTTGGGCAGGAGCCGTGCGAGCCTGGGACGCTGCCTGCGCGAGCTGGTCAGCCAGGGGATCTGCGAACTGGAGGCGGCCCCCAACCAGCATCGCGGTTCGCGCTTGCGGGTGCGGGAGGAGTACTGGCCCTACGAGGGCCGGACGGAGGCGGCGGCGCGGACCGCGGCAGGTGCGGCCGGGGAGGTGGGTGCGTATGTCGAGCGGGTGCGGGAGATGTGCAGCAAGCCCGCCTGCGTGCAAGCTGGATTCGGGCCCGCCGACGAGCGTCTGGCGGCGGACTGGCAGCGAGCCGGGGTGAGTCTCGAAACGGTGCGGCGGGCGATCCTGCTGGGCAGCGTACGGCAGTTGACGAGCATGATCGACCGGCCTGGGAGCGAGCCGGTCCGCAGCCAGACGCTATTTCGCCGGTCTGGTGGAGGAAGTGCGCCAGGAGAGGCTGTCCGCTGGTTGCTGGAAGCACTTGGAGATCTCACTCGAGCGCTGCGAACGGTACTGGCGGTCGCGGACCGAGCAAGTTGCGGGGCGTGCCTGTTCAGATTTGGACCAAGCAGCCCCTCTCGGAGGGGGCGAGATCCCCTCAGCGGTCAAGCAAGAGCAAGACGAGCAGACGGGATGATGATGATCTCCAATTGAGGTATACTCACCTTGGTCGGTAGGTCAGAGCAGTAGCGGAGTCCACTTTAAATTCACCGACCAGTGGTCTAAACACATCGGACCACCTCACCCCTGGCCAGTCGAAAGGATACCAAGCAACGCATGACACCTCCCCCACCAGCTTCCCCCGAGTCCGTCGCCGGCATCGACGTCTGTTGTTTCCCACAATGATTCGTTAAACCGTCGCGATCTTGAGCCGGATTATTCCGTGTCGGATTGGGTGGGAAATCGGTTTAATCTGGCACGGGGAACGGTGTAGTAGAGCGGGAACGCTGGTCGCGAAGCTGGCCAGGCCGGGTCTCGAAGCGAGGAACCGATCGCCGTCAGGGGCGGTGCGTTCCGTGGATTGTGGCCGCCCTGCGGATCCAGCAGCGAACCGGGCCGGCCCCGCCACGATTGCATCCTGGGAGCCGGCCCGGTTGAATAGGGGTGGCCCGCGCGAAGTCCAGTCGCCGGGCCGTGGACGGCTCCATCCAGATTCGATACGGCACGGACCTCACCGTCGAGGACTACATTACGCGCAAGGCGTGGTGGGATGCAAGTCCGCCGCCCTGCCGGTTTCATCCCCAGGGCGGCTGCCGTCTCGTGCCGCACGGGACCTACGCGCGCAAGAGCCCGGACGGGGTGCGGGTGCGGCGTTTCCGCTGCCCGCGAACGGGACGGACGGTCAGCCTGCTGCCGGACTGCCTGGCCGCACATCACGCCGGGACGTTGGCGGAATTCGAGCGGGCGGCCCGCGCTCGTCCGTCCCGCGCCAGCGCCTCGCAGGCCGCGCCGCGATCTTGCGCACTGCGATCCGCAACGCTCGAGCCGAACTCGACGAGATCGAACGGCAACTGGCCGATCTCGACCAGCTCGCGCGTGACCTCGCCCGTGCCGCCGAAGAGAACCGGCGACGCAAACTGTACGGACATCTGCAAGATTCCGCTACCAGTCCCCGGACCGGCGGGGAAAACGCTTGACATCAATCACGGAAGGCTGCTGTCTTTGGAACACGCCGTGCCCTTCGTTGTCGAGAATCATGTAACGAACTTCTCCGGCGCCGGCGTCGCGCAGGGCTTTTGCGAAACTATCGGACTGTTGGATAGGGACTGAATACTGTTCAGGAGGGATTGAATAATGCTATATAAAACGTGCGCCGTGGAAAGGCGTTTTCTTCTAGCGGGTGCGAACCCCGCGCAACAACTGTCGCTCCGGTTGGTAGCAGCCAGGGCGGTTCGTGGAGGCAACGAAATGGACTGAAGCACTCTGGCGTCAAAGGGCCGCGTTAGGCGGTTCAGCGACCATGCGGGCGAGAACGCGAGTAAACGCCGAGCAGGCCTCGAAAAGCATGATGCGGAGGCCGACCCGCCGTTGTGTCGGGGAAGGCTGCCAGCGACCGGGAAGCGAGCGACACAAGCACCGGTCGTCTCCGCCGGGGTATTGGCGCTGGCACGCATGGAAGAGGAAGGGAACAGCAACACGGGAAGCCCTGCCGGTGGCGTGCACGCGCCAAACCGGAATCCCGCAAGGGACAGGCCGGGCCGGTCAGGGTGGCGGAGAGGTCCGTACTACCGGAGAGGCCGGGTAACGCCGGCGGAGGGAAGGGACCGCAGGTGAGGAGAGGTGAGTGAAAGCGCGAAGGACACCGGGAGTGGCATCGCCTAGGACCCCGGCATTGCGTTCGAGAGGGCTGGAACCACCGCATGCGAAAGCGAAGGGAAGCGAATGCAGGAACGAGCGCAAGCCGGACCGCAGACGCAGGCGGCAGGGCGTGAACAGGCCTGCCGCCGGGTGCGGCGACCGCCGGGAAGAGGCCGGGGGCGTGCGACTCCCGCGACGCGGACGGTATCACCGGACGCGCCATTCCCGTCGGAGCCGGATCTACCCGTGGGCGAGCGGCATGATCCCACTGGAGAGCCCAGTGCCGGAAATCGGCACGCTGGGTTCGGTGAGCGGGGAGCGGAAACGTGGCTAGGCACGAGGGTCAGTGAGGCACCTACAGATGGCGAAAGCCGTAGGATCCACCCCAAAACAGCTACTGCCTCTTGCTAAGGTGCGCGCGTCGCTCCCCGACTCTACAAGCGTTTATAACGCTTTCGAGGGGCCTCGCTAGCGCTACAGCAACCTTTGACACAACACCCAGCTTGACCTATGTGAAACAACTTCCTACAATGCCCCGGTGCGGACAAGGCAATGCTTGGTGCTTCTTGACAAGTCAAGCGGCAAATCCGCCCGATGCTTGCCCGCACACCAAGCGGGGCGGGATTCCCCCTTGTTGCCAGCGGCAATCAGGCCGTCTTGCCGATCATGTCCCCCGCCTCGCACCTTTCGCGCCCACTGAAACACCCCCCCCAACGCAGCCACGGGTAGGGCGCGAACCCCTCCAATCGCAGCCCGTGGCTGCACCCTAACCGTGCCAATTGGCACGGTTTAGCCTGTTGTCGAGTAGCCGACATGATACGTGCTCATGTCGGTATTCGTGTCCATCAGTCTCTGGATGCACATCCGCGATGGGATGCCGGGTGTAAGGACTAGTTCCACAATCGAGCCGTCCGTCTGCATGACGGAAGCTCTGCAGGTGACACGCCCATCGTTCCTGATCATGACCGCGCCCGCCGGGAGATCGGTGTCATCGTCTGGCACGACGAGCAGCCAGCGATAAATCATTCCGGATAATTGAGCGCTCGCATATGCGAATGGTCCGGCTGGCATGTTAGGAAATCCCCACTATCTCTAGTGCCGCAGCCCTGTCGAACCCGGCATCCACCAAACTCTTGATTGCTCGTGCCAGACCTTGAACGTCGCTGCCCCGCAGCCTGTGGAAGGTGATACCCACAGGATCGGGAAGCTTGGCGGATGCCTGGTCAGCGACGATGGCACCAAGCGGATTGATCGTGGCCGCCGTGAAGCGTCTCCAGGATTCTCTCATTCCTGCGCCGTCGCTCGTGACAAGCAGCTCGACCGGGCAACCTGCAGCCGCCATCAACTCAGCGACCGCCCATTCGTGCACCAACCTGATTTCTGCCGGGAAGTCTGCCCCGAACCTTTTGACGCTGTACTCGCTCTGCGGAGCCTGGTCCTTGCCGAAGCCATGGCCGCCCGTGGCGGTTTCCAGATTAAGCAGATGACCCTCGGCAGCGGCGCATTGATCGCTGATCCCGCCGTCTTCGTCCTCATCCGTTGTGACCGCCGGTAGGGACATGATGTAGCCGTGAGCGCTTCCCAGCTCTCTCGCCCACAGTCGCTCAGCGAGGGCCACCACCTCGGTCGTGAGCCCTGCTGCAGATTCCGGTTGATTCTGAACACTCATTCCGATTTAATTTGAACGCCGTTCCGATCGATTTTGAACACCCGTTCCGATCCAGTGTGAACGTGTCCTGTCCGATAGCACCGTTGTGTCGATTGTCCCGTGGATCAGCAGAAATGGTGGCGCGTCGCCACGTGCATAGGTAATGGGAGAGGCTTGCCGGGCCCGATCTTCCAACTCTCCCTCGGGGCCTGCCAGGAAAGAGTCCGCCAGTCGCTGTGCGACGATGCCCGGTCCTCCCCAGTTGAGAAAGTCCGTTGGTGTTGCGGACGCGCAAACCGCTTGGACGATGCTCGACTTGTCTGGGTAAGGCCCGCTTCCCTCAAGGCCGTCGGCCTGCTTCACCAACCCGAGCAGAGAAACCAAGTGAGCACCCGCGGAGTTACCGTACGCGCCGATCCGCTCCGCGTCGACCCGATACTCCGCCGCATGCGCTCGCAGCCAGCGGACGGCTGCCTTCACATCTTCGATTTGGGCGGGCCACGGCGCTTCTCCCGTGAGGCGGTAATTGACTGAGATCGCCACGTAGCCGTCGTGTGCGTACTGTGCTGGAATGCTCGACCACTGGCCTCGCTGCTTGTCGCCACCTCGCCAACCGCCTCCATGGACCACCACGAGCGCTGGCCGTAATTTGCCGTCGTCTTGCGCAGGGAGGTAGAGATCCAGCTTCTGGGCTGCGCTTTCCTCGTCGTAGGCGATGTCCATCTGGGCATGGACACCTGCTGGCAGTTGGACGCTCTCTCGCTCCACGCTGGGCGCTTGGGGCTCGGCCAAGATCGGAAGCACCGATAGCAGGCTGGCGAGAATCAGGTTTCTCATGATCACTTTCTTCCGTTCGAAGTCGGCCGAGTCATAGGTCAAGTCTCATCGGCGTTGTCCGCGATACATCGACCATTCGAGGCAGAATCCAGCGATTCCCCTCTTGGGAACGCGTCAGCATTCGCCTTGGGTGCTCGCGCAACCCTACGAGCGTCGCACCAGTATATGCCGGTCGGCTCGCTACGGCATAGCCAATCTCGAAGGAGCCGGCTGGCCTGGCACCTCCGTCTCAGGAAAGCAGAAGAAAGACTCCAGAGTCGAAATCCGTCAGTGCAGACTGGTTCCAGGGCAGGAGGACAGCGGGCATCAACACGCCTGGTAGCTTGCGACGGATGGGGAGCAACTTGTCGTTGGTTTAGGCGCACACAGTCTAGGAATCCGCTTCTCTGGCGATCCCGAGGCTGTGATTGGTGAGGATCCGCGACGCTCCTGCCTGCAACGCTCTGCGGGCATCGTCAATTGTGTGTATCTCTCCAGCTGCGACGACATCGAGGTCGCCACCCACTGTCCGCCGCATTAGTCGGATGTCCGCTGCTTCCATCTTTAAGCCATCACAGGCGGTTGCGGAGACAGCAGAGTGAGCCCCGGCCAATTTTGCGACGACACACGCCTCGATCTTCTGGTGCTCCTCCAGAGAGGGAAGATTGAGGATGACATTTAGATGTGCGCCCCTGCAGTGCGCCACGTTCGCAACGGCCCTGATGTCAGTGAAGGCTGCATCAAGGTCGCCTGATCGAATCGCGCCTATGTCGGCTACCATCGACAGCTCTTGCACCCCTAGCCGCAAGAGCGTCTCGGCTTCCACGCACTTTGTTGGCGTTAGCGCTGTGCCGTACGGGTAGCCGATGAGTGATGCGACGATTGTCTCGCTGCCCTGCAACATACGCACAGCAAGCGAAGCCCAGCGGGGCTGCAAGCAAACCGAGCGGAAGTCTGCCGCCGCCGCTGACGACACAAAGCGCTTCACCTCCATTGAGTTCGCTTCCGCCAGGAGGAGCGCGTAGTCGATTGACCCCGGCGGTACCGCGGAGGGTTGCTCGATAACCGGTGCCACGGCCGAGACTGTCGATTCCGGCGACACTCCGCAACCGCAGACATGTGCCACTCCATCCGGTGCGACAGACAGCGCAATCTCCTGCGCAAGCCTGACACGCTCTTGGTGGGTCATGCCCATTGCAACCATTGTCACTGCGCGCTCATCGTGTGTGCAACGACGCTGTCCACGGGGCACGTCTTCCTGCCTGGAACCACTGGGAGCGACGGCAATCGAAGCGTCTAACCTACCTGCCAGACTGCCTTGAGTGTTCTACGTAAATGCTTCTTCCTATTGCGCTTACGTGGCTCCCCCCGTTTAGCCGACGACGGAAAGCGCTTCGGGCCGCCGTCTCCCTGCTCGGGGAGCCCGCCGCATGAAGGCCCTCGCGACCGGGCCAGGCACCTGCAATTCGTTAGTGGGCGACCAAAGAGAGACGCCCATCGATCTGGGTCTCTCGACAAGGCATTCTGCGACAGCTAGGCTCCCCCGTGGACGATCGCCGCGATTCCGGCACCGGTCCCGTATGCAACGCCCGCTACCAAGACACCCAGTGCCAGCATCTCAAGACCGCTCACCCACCACCGGCTTGCAGTGACAAGTGAACGCAGGGCACCTACTGCGAACTGTGCGACCAGCGCTAGCGCTGCAGACAGCAGGAAACGAAACTCCAAACCCGGGACGACGTAGGGCAAGAGCGGAATTGCGCCAGCTATCGCGAATGCTAGGAACGTGACGAAACCGTGCCGCGCCGGATTTGCCTCTTCCTCAGGTAGGTTCTGTCTTTCCCGGGCGCTCTCCCGGGCACGAATGCTTAGGTAGTTGCCTACACCCATCGACAAACCGTCCGCGAATAGATTGGCAATGCCTACGATAAGGACGGCAGTTGCCGACAGGGCTCCTCCAGAAATCCCGGCGACAATTGCGAAACTGGTCAGAATTCCGTCGTTCGTGCCGTAGATCAGGTCACCGATGTAGTGTTGCGCTGTTTCGTATGCTCCGTGGGGAGTGCGGTGCAGGGACGGACGGGCCAAGTCGTGTTGCATAGCAAGCATGGTAGCGGTGTGCGGACACATTGAGAAGCTCCAGATTGTCGGTGTCAAGCTTGCTTTCTCATGGGCGATTTGGTTCAATTACGGTAGGTAGGCGCTTGCCCGGACTTGCAATGCGACGCGGTCTAGCCGAGTGAGCGTGCGGTGCAGCACGTGGAGCAGAGATTCAAGGACCTCATCAAGCAACTCGGCCACGCGATTGACGAATCCTTGTCCGAATCCGAAACACTTGCGGAAGTAATCGGCGAGATAAAGAAGGAAGGCTACGACGTGCTCTTGGTCCTAGAGGCCACGATCGGCTTCAACCGTCGCTCAGACAGCGCTGCCAGCCCGGATGCCGAAGCCACCGCAACCCAAGACCTTGGTTCTGCCTTGACGGAACAAGACCAGAAGTTCCTAAAGGCACTGAGTATTTCCCTGGAAGAGTGATCATCGCCTTCGTTGGGTCTTGATTACGTGACGCTAGCAGCGGTCCGGATCTCACCGGAAGGCAAGTGTCGCTAGATCCGTCGTGGCGTGGTGGGAACTCCGCTTGCCCGCGGATCGGTTCACGGTAAACACGCTGGTCAGGCGCGGGCGCCTATCCGCCGACCCATAGGAGCCAGCGCACGTTGATTGGCAGTCCGTCTTGCCTGAACGCAGCAACGCGAAGTCAGGCTGCGGAACATATGTTCCAATCGTTTGCGACATGGCCAGCATTGATAGCCCCGATTGCACCGTGGGGAAGCGTGATGCTTTCGAGTTCCGCCAGAGGATCAGCGCATTTGATGTCGATCCTGCGGGGCGTGCAGGGTCGCGATCACGGGTTCTGGCGCAGGCGGCGCTGGTGTTTCTTCTGCTGTGGGCGTGCGCTCCAGATCTTGGCACGTTCGATCCCTCTCGCTACAACGGCCGATGGGTTCTGGAGAGCGAGTCGGGGCCCATGGCAATGGAAGTCAGGGATGCCGGGACGGAGAAGATGGCCGGTTCCATGATCGGTGCCGTCGGCGGGCGCACCCAGCCATTTCTCGAGTCGCTCATAGTTGATGGCAGGCTGGCATTCCGTGTTGCACGGCGGTTCGAAAGCGGCGAGACAGTCGGCAGTGAGACGCTCGCTTGGTTTGACGGCGAATTGTTGAAGGGTGAGACGACACGCGAGGATCGCGACGGGAAGAGAGTTTGGACCGGCCGAAGGCCAGACGCAGTGACTGACGTTGATGGCGGGTCTTGGGTCGAGCAAGAGGCGGTAGTGCTGTTTGGTGGGGCAGACCTGTCAGAGTGGCATACAGGAATGCCAGAACAGTTGGAGGGATGGGTTGCCCAGGACGGAATCTTGCGAAACGTGGGCAATGCTGATGATTTGGTGTCCAACCGAAGGTTCTGGAACTTCCGATTGCAGGTTGAGTATCGGGTTTCAGCGGGAGGAAACAGCGGGATCGGCTTGCGCGGTCGATACGAAGTGCAGATCTACGATGATTTTGGTGCCGAACCGTCGATTCACGGAAACGGTGCCGTCTACAGCCGTATCAGGCCGAGTACGCTTGCGTCGGATGTCTATACCGAGTGGCAAACGTTCGACATCCGCTTGGTCGGACGCGTCGTCACGGTCGAATTGAACGGGACCACGATTATTGATCGTCAGGTAATCGAAGGGATCACCGCGATGGCAAGGGATGCTGATGAGTCGGAGCGGGGGCCAATCCTGATCCAAGGGGATCACGGTTCAATCGAGTTCCGCAGGATCGTCGTCACTCCCCTCGAACGACTCTGAGCGTTCTTGAGATCCAGTCGGCGGGTGGCCGAGTTTTGATTCCAACACTTGGGCCCGAAGAACATGCTTGTTGCACTATCGAAGCTGGTCGACGTTGCCATGCTGTCGAACGAGCCCGTCTTGTGCCGCGCCGAGAGTGCGGCTTCCGGGATTGTGGATGCTAGGGGCTCTTTGGTGACTGGGATGCTCTATGCTGTTTCCGATGCGCCTTGTTCTCCGTCTGCTCCTTGTGCTCGGGTCGGCGATCCCAGCCGCATCGGACCCCAATGTCGTGGTGATACTGGCGGACGATTTGGGCTATGGGGACGTTGGGGCCTATAACCCAGAGTCGAAGATACCGACGCCCAACCTCGACCGGCTCGCTTCGGAGGGCATCCGTTTCACTGACGCTCACACTCCGGACGGCGTCTGTTCCCCAACGCGGTATGGATTGCTGACTGGCCAGTACGCTTGGCGGACCTGGTTAAAGCGGGGAGTCTTGAACGGGTCGTCCCCGCCTCTCATCGCTCCTGGGCAACTGACGCTGGCCAGCATGCTTCGTCAGCAGGGCTACGAGACCGGCATGGTAGGCAAGTGGCATCTTGGGCGCAGCTGGCATCTCGTGGACGAGTCCGGGGAGCAGACCGTAGAGAACATTGACTGGTCGAAGCCGGTGATCGATGGCCCCTCCCATCATGGATTCACTTACTCTTTCGGGCTTGCCAAGCCTACCTGGGCGTTTGCTGAGAACGGTAAGGTCCTCGCGCGACCAACACTGGCGTTCGACCTGACCCACCTGCCCGCCTACCTCATGGGAGGCAACAACAACTCTGGAACGAAAGCCCCAGGCTTCGAGTTCGAACGCATGTTGCCGCGTTTCACCGAGGAAGCGGCGGGCTTCATCGCGAGTGCCTCGGAGAAAGGAACGCCATGGTTCCTCTACTTCTCGCCACTGGCACCGCACCGTCCCGTGGTGCCGAACAAGGATTTTCACGACCGCAGCGCAGCCGGTCTTTACGGAGACTTTGTCGCGGAAGTGGATTGGGGGGTCGGCGAGGTGCTAGCCGCGATTGAGCGAAGCGGCGAGGCCGACAACACATTGGTTGTCATGACAAGTGACAACGGGCCGGAGGTCGACGCGTATCGGCGGATCTTGCAGTATCGCCATGCCAGCATGGGCACACTGCGGGGCTTGAAGCGGGACTTGTGGGAGGGGGGCCATCGTGTGCCGTTCCTGGCTCGCTGGCCTGGCAAGATTCGGGCAGGTAGCGTACAAGACGAAGTGCTCTGCTTGACAGACCTAGTAGCGACGGTGGCCGCGATTATCGGAGTCCCGCTGCCAAGTGACGCGGCAGGGGACAGTTATGACATGAGTGATGCGCTCTTCGGAATGACGGGAGAGTCGCCCCTAAGGGAGGCGACGGTGCATCACGGCTCGAGAGGTTGGTTTGGAATACGGCAGGGCGACTGGGTGCTGATCGATAACCCAACTGGTGACAGTAACAGCGGCGGAGCGAACCAGGAGCCCGAGTGGTTCCGCCAACAGCGACTCGCGACGCACCACGATCAGCAGATCGAGTTGTTCAATCTGCGGGAGGATCCAGCACAGACGAACAATCTTGCCGCAAGCGCACCCGAGCGGGTGAGTAGCATGCGACGGTTGCTAGAGCGCTACAAACGAGAGGGTCGCAGCGTCCAACGGTGACTCACTGGCAGCTGAGGGCGCTCTGTCAAACCCGGCGCGCAGCCATCGATCACACTGCCGGCCGGTTCCCGTTGTGGGACGGCTATCACCAAGTGTGACAGTCTATGTCACGCCCTTGCGAAGGAGTCGACCGGCGCTTTCGTTTGAGGTTGGGCCCACCTTACGGAGGGTCCGCCGGTGTTCGTCTCAGATGATTTGATGCGCCCCGTCAATCACTGCTGAGATATCGCGAATCCCGACACCGGGCCCTGTTGGGACACCGAGCTTGCCATCTCGGATCCAGAGTGGCGGATCGAACCAGTCAGCGTATCTCTCGATATTCCGCTTGTACTCCTGGTAACGTCCGATGCTCTTTGTGCGGGACGCGAAATGCAACATGTAAACGAACCCGAAGCCTCCGGATATGTGCACGGTCGTCGGCATGTGGGCAAGTTCCGCCATGTTGGCTACTCGAGCCGACCGAATCATGCCCCCGTAGTAGTGGAGGTCAGGCTGGACGATGTCGACACCCCGGTTGGCGATCATCCAGCGGAATCTGCGTTCGCTGTACTCTTGCTCCCCTCCGGAAACCGGGATGGACAGGGTGTCTGCCACGGTCTTGGTGTCCTCGAGATGATCAAATGGGCAAGGCTCCTCGAAGTACACAGCCCCGACTTCGTCCAAGAGGCGGCCGATCGGTATTGCGTGCTCTGGGTCGTACGAACTGTTCGCGTCGCCATGTAGATCGATGCCATCCCCCAGCGCCTTTCGAGCTAGAGGGATCAGCGACTCAGTACGCCCAGGGGATGCATCGAGGTTGCGGCTCATGCGGCCACCGAGCCGGAACTTTACCGCTTTCGCTCCGGTCTCGTCCAGCAAGGATTGGAGATATTCGACCTCCTCTTCCGGACTGGAGTCGCGCCGACCGCTAGCGACGTAGAAGTCGATTTCGTCCCGTATCGTCCCGCCGAGCATCTCACCTAGCGACTTACCGCGGGCCCGGCCCAGCATGTCGAGCAGAGCGAATTCCACCCAAGCTTGCACCGACCAAAGGGCAAGTCCCTGGAGCTTGTAGTTGCTACGGTGCCTGTAGAGCTCGAAGAGAAGTTCGGACTCCAGCTTTCGGGCATCCTTGCCCACGAAGAATGGGATGACCAGGTCTCGGAGGATCGCGCCAAGATACCTCCGGCTATTTGTCAGCGACACTCCTTCGGCACCGTCCTTGGAACGCACGTGAACGAACTGCTCGCCATTCTTTTCGAGGAGCCGGATTGAGTCGATGATCAACGGGGTGTCCAGACCCGACACGTCGAGCACGGGCTGCGCGGCTGCGGCGTTCAGGTCTTCGATCTCCGGCCCGGCCGATTCTATCGGTGAAGAGCCACCGCAGGCTGCCAAGGGCGTACTGGCGACCGATGCTGCAAGGAAATCTCTACGGGTTGGTTGACTGCGCATGTCTTCTAAATCGATTCGCCACTCTAGGCTTCCGAGCAGCGTGGTGCATTCGATCCGTCTGAGTGTAAATGGCAACTTGACCGTAGCACGTGCGTTGACAGTTGGAGAGCCGCACGCCACTTAGTCGCTTGCGATTCTCAACAAATTCAGGACGGTCTTCCAGTTCCGGAATGTCCCTTGCGTTGCGAGGACCCTTTCCAGGTAGGCGGTTGTAAGGCGAGTCCGTGCCACGCCGTTCGGAAGGCGCAGGTAGATCTCCTGACCGCGCACGGCGAACTCGTCGGGCGGAGACCGATTTGGGTCGAGGCACGAAACTAGATTTGATGATGGTCGGTTGGCAAGGAAGCCGACGTGGAGGGTGCGGGAATCCGGCGGTTCGCTCGGAAACGGATTTGCGACGACCACTTGGGTCAGCTCTTCGACGGAGCGGAGAATGATCGGGATGTCCGTGCCAGTCTTGTCGGAGACTGTGGCCGCGACGGTTTTCCGGATCCTTTGCGAGTCGTAGGGCGTTGCTGCGAAAACGACGTTTCCGCTTTGGATGTAGGTTCGCACGGAGAGGCAGCCGGCGTCCTTGAACATCCGCTTTAGATCGTCCATTGGTAGGCGGTTCCGGCCGCCCACGTTGATACCTCGTAACAACGCAATGTACGTGCTGCTACTGGTTCTTGAGGTGTCTGTCACATCAACTCCGGCGGATTGTCCTTGGCCAACCCACTAGGGTTGGCGGCGGCCATGATCGCATCGGCGGCCAGAGCCGTATGATATGGGGAGAGCTGGCTTCCATAGTGACTGTGGTGCTTGGGAGCGGCGGTGGGTCGGGTCGTCCCTACAAACTCCTCTTGGAGGATCGCTCGATCGCCTGACCTGCTTGCGGTACGGCCAAGCTGCCGGGGTTCCGCTTGAGAGGGTGCTCGGAGTTGCAAGGGGTCGGACATGGCCAACGAAGAAGCATTGAGTGAACGGATACGTCCGATTCTCTCGCAGCGGAGGGGGTGCTCCGAGATGAAGATGTTCGGCGGGGTCTGCTTCATGATCAACGGAAACATGTGTGTTGGGACGTGGAATGGATCGCTGATCGTGCGGCTTGACAAGAAGAATCACGACGAGACGCTGGCGGAACCGCACACTAAGCCGGCTGACATGAGTGGCCGGATCATGAAGGGATGGGCAACGGTCGAGCCGGCGGGCATCGAATCCGATGACGACTTGATGGTGTGGGTGGAAAGGGCTGCGGAGTTTGCCGGCTCCTTGCCGGCCAAGTGACACTTCCCTTGCGCCGAGGCGCGGGAACAAAGTCACGGCTCCGGGATCGCGCCTACGCGGAATACGTGGGAGCTATTGATGGAACAGATTGGGCCAACTTACCGACCGGACTGGGTGTCAGATGACATGTTTCCGTTCGAGAGCAAGTTCTTCGCCACCCCGTCGGGCCATCGGATGCACTTCGTCGACGAAGGTGCTGGCGAGCCGGTCGTCTTCGTGCACGGCAATCCGGCCTGGTCCTTCGAGTTCCGGCATCTGATCAAGGGGCTTCGATCCGATTATCGGTGCGTGGCCCCTGACCATATCGGTTTCGGCCTCTCGTCGCGGAGTGACTGGCATGAAGACCATCATCCCGACGCCCACGCGCGGGCGTTTGCCGCCCTGATCGAAGATCTGGAGCTTCGGGATTTGACGCTCTTCATGACGGATTGGGGTGGGCCGATCGGCTTGGATTTCGCACGCAAGCATCCGGGTCGAGTCAGACGAATCGTCATCGCGAACACTTGGTGCTGGCCGGTCGCGGATGACTTTCATTTCAGCCTCCTGCGCAGAATCAGTGGGTGAGGATCGGGTCTTGCGTCCTGGGGTAGTGTAGTTTGATCCGGGTACCGAGGGCTTCCGCCGAGGTGGGCGGGGAGTTCCCGTCTGGAGAAAGGAGGAGACAACAGGTGCAGTTGCGCACGATTCTGAACCGGGTGTACAAGCTGCCGGGGTTCGTGTACGGGAAGATCCGGCTGGTGGAGCGCGAGGGCGGGCAGGCCGAGGTGGAGGTAGAGGTCTTGCCGCGGGCCAACGGCAGGGCGCGCTGCTCGGGCTGCGGCGAGCCGGGGCCCTGCTACGACCGGCGCGAGCGGCGGCGGTACCAGTTCGTGCCGGTGCTGGGGTTGCCGACGTACTTGATCTACGAGATGCGGCGGGTGGACTGCCGGCGCTGCGGGCAGGTGAAGGTGGAGCGGGTGCCGTGGGCGGAGGGCAAGCAGCGCTCGACGAAGGCGTTGAGGTGGTTTCTGGCGAGTTGGGCGAAGCGGCTGTCGTGGCAGGAGACGGCGCAGGTGTTCGGGGTGTCGTGGGGGCGGGTCTGGCGAGCGGTGGGGATGGCCGTGGAGTGGGGCCGGGAGCGGGTGCAGCTGGAGGGGGTGGCGACGATCGGGGTGGATGAGATCGCGTGGCAGAAGGGCCATAAGTACTTGACGTTGGTGTATCAGCTGGATGCGGGCCGGCGGCGGCTGCTGGGGGTGGGGCGGGAGCGGAAGATCGAGACGCTGGCAGGGTTTTTCGACTGGTTCGGGGAGGCGCGGTCAGGGCGGCTGCGGGTGGTGTGCTCGGACATGTGGAAGGCGTACCTGCGGGTGGTAGCGGAGCGGGCGCCGGCGGCGGTGCACGTGCTGGACCGCTTCCACATCGTGCAGAAGCTGGGCAAGGCGATCGACGCGGTGCGGGCGGCGGAGGCGAAGCAGCTGAAGGCGCAGGGGGAGGAGCCGGTGCTGAAGAACACGCGCTGGCTGTTGCTGAAGCGCAAGGAGAACCTGAGCGAGAAGCAGGAGCCGAAGCTGGCGGAGCTGGTGAAGCTGAACTTGGTGCGACAGGCTAACTGATTGGCAGGACAGTCGGTGAAAGTCCGATGAAAGGAAGGAATAACCAACCACTTTCTCCCCGAGTCATGGGCCGGCATCCGCGAGGGTGTTGGTTAAGCGTTGACAGGGGTACGCGTGGGCAGGGCTATTGAGCAACGAAAAGCTTGAAGTTCGAGGTGCCGAGGCCATCAAGTTGGTCGAAGGCAGCACCGGCCGCACCGTCATGGTGAGGGGCGGCCGGGCCTCGCGGTGTCGAAGAACCCATGCACGCGCGCAAGTCCTGGATCGGGACCTGTGAGACCTCCCCGTTACCACGGTGCTTAGCGCCGTGGTCACCGAAGTGAAGGCAGTTGCTAAGCGGAGGATGCACGACGGGGAGGAGTCGGACTCAGGCATAGTACCGGCGAAGCCGGGGAACAAAGCGTGGGGAGCCACGTGGCGGACTCGGTGGAGGGAAGGCCTGGGCGCAACGGGAGACGCGAAGGGAAGGGCAGGCTCCGAACATAGAGTCGGGAACTCGCGGACACAGTGCCGCCGAGGTGCAGCAGGCCACGAACGGAGCGGCACGGCAGCCCATGACGGATGCCGTCACGACCGGAGCGAGGAGCCGGATGCGTTAACGCGCACGTTAACCGGCGCGACCACGGTACCCCGACCGGACGGTGCGGGCGGATCCGTGGGGGGGCCGTTGGGTAACCGGCGGCCTACCCCGACCGGACGGTGCGGGCGTACCTGCTGAAGGCGGATTTCCAGCAGTTCTGGGAGTGTCGCTCGCCGACGGCGGCGCGGCGGTTCCTGGTGCGCTGGTGCCGGCGGGCGATGCGCTCGCGGCTGGAGCCGATGAAGAAGGTCGCGAAGACGCTGAGGCGGCATCGGCCGCTGGTCTTGAACTGGTTCCGGACCGCGAGGAGCTATTCTTCGGGTGCGGTGGAGGGCATGAACCTCAAAGCCAAGCTGGCTATGAGAAAAGCGTACGGGTTCAGATCCTACAGATCTTACGAACTCGCTTTATATCATTCACTTGGAAATCTACCGGAGCACAGCCTTGCCCACCGATTTTGCTGAGGAGCCTCATTTCAAGTCGTTCAGTTTCCTCATGTCGAGTCGGCTCGGGCAATATCTCATCAAGCGACACAATATTTTCGTGAATCAGGTCTTGCCGAAGGCCGTAGGCGTTAAGAGTGTCCTGACGCCCGACATCTTGGCACACTACCGCAACGCACAGCCCAATCCGGATGCTCGCTTGGCGAACGCCGCTTTGCCGGGTCATATCGTCGGCGCAACCGGCTGGCTGCGCTCAGTTTGGAGCGAACGCGCGGCTTTCGTGCAAAAGCCCGCGCTCATTCTCTGGGGACTCAAGGACATAGCGTTTCGCGAGCAGGAGCTCGAGCGGTGGAAGTCCGAACTCACCGACTTCGAATTGCATGAGTTTGAGGACTGCGGACACTTTCTCGCCGAAGAAGCCCCCGACAGGGTCTTGCTGGCACTCCGAGCATTCATAAGGCGCACCTAGCGAATCGCTCGACTGGTTCTTACTGACTAACCGAGCAACGTCTGCTGCAGAATTCCGTTGTTCGCCGTCGGCTTTGGGATATCTGATGCATGACCCATGCGTCCCGGCTGCGATAGGGGCTTCACGCCCAACCTCGCCACAAATCTAAGCCACACGCCTCACAATCAAGGCGCTGTCGAGCGGGGTTCGAGTCACAAGGTGCGAGTGACTTTAGAAAGCATTCGTGGACGGTCAGGGTTCAAGCCCTTGCATTCCGAGAGATGCGCCGCGAATAGTTGGGCTGGAATGATCGACGGTATCGGAGTGAATGAATCCTCAGGAACCCCACTTCGCGAGATCGGGTTTCCACGCACAAGCAGTTGGTGTTCGCAATGGGGGCCGCCGACGCCTGTTTCGTGACCGACACATACCGTGTCCACTCCGCTTTCGCCTAGCCGGGCGACCAACTTCGCGGTTTGCTCGAACGTAGGCCCAGGAGGAGTGAACACGAAAACGGGGAAGCCCCTCTCGATCATTGCTATCGGACCGTGCGCGAAGTCGGCAACCGAGAATCCTGCGGCAACCACGTAACATGTCTCCATCAGCTTGAGCGCGAATTCGAGTCCGTTGGCGTAATTTAGACCCCGGCCGACAACCACTGCGCGGGACATTTCCCGGTACTGTTGCGCGAGTTCGCGCACGGACGCCTCGCCCTCGATCTGCATGGCAACCATTTCCGGCAGTTGATTCAGGTCGCTCGAACGGATGCTAGCACCGAGAGACTGGGCGAGACAATACAACACCATCAACTGTGCGGTGTAAGTCTTCGTGGCTGCGACGCTGGCTTCCTTTCCGGCCCCAACAGGCAGCACCTCGTCCGTCAGATTCGCCAGAGTGCTCGCGGGCTCGTTGGTGATGCCGATTGTGAATGCACCACTCTGCTTGGCCGCTTCGAGAAACGCATTAATGTCGGTCGATTCGCCGGACTGCGAGATTCCGATAACCAAAGAATGAGCTGGCAGCCTCAGTCTGTGGTAAAGCGTGGCGATGGAAGGAGCTGCCAGGGACGTCGGAATGCCTAGCGTGATCTCGAAGAAGTACCGTGCGAACAGAGCGGCGTTGTCGGACGTGCCACGTGCGACGATGACGATCAAGTCGGGCCGTCGGCTCGAAAAGCGCTTTTGCAGCTGCGCCAATGCCGCGGGTGGGCTGTCCAACAGGGCTTGTAGTACCTGAGGCTGCTGGCGAATCTCTTCGATCATGAGTGACATAGGTGAGCCTTGCGCGCCAGGAGCACTCTAGATTCTAACGCTGGCATCTCCCAATCGCGGCATTGTCTCGGACGATTCCTGCAACCGGTCTGCGAACGGCCCAAGACCCTACGCCAGCGCGCGAAGTCGAGCCAGCTGTTGAGCTTGCCGCCGACATTCGCGTTCGGATGCGGTCAAACGTGGCAGACCGCAAGTCCTCGCTTTGCGAGGTACTGTTGATGGTACTCTTCGGCAGGGTAGAAACTTCCAACGGGCTCGATCGTGGTCGCGATCGGTCGCTGGAAGCGGCCGCTGCGCTCGAGACGCTTCTTCGAGGCCCGCGCCGCAGCCAGTTGGTCGGCGTTCTCGCAATAGATCACGGACCGGTATTGGTATCCGACGTCAGGTCCCTGGCGGTTTACTTGCGTCGGGTCGTGGCACTCCCAGAAGACGTCCAGCAGCGCGTCGTAACGGACTTTGTCAGGTTCGAATGTCACGCGGACGACCTCGGCGTGTCCCGTGTCTCCGCGACAGACCTGTTCGTAGGTCGGATCGGCATGGCTTCCGCCCGCGTATCCCACAGTGGTTGAACTCACTCCGGCTACGTTTCCGAGAGCTACTTCGACTCCCCAAAAGCAGCCCGCGCCAAAGATTGCCGTTGCCATTGCAGATTTGCCTCCTACGTCGATGCAGTGCCCAGCGTCAATCCTTCAGGACGGCGAGATGCTCCCGGTAAGTCGAACGTGCCGCGATGAAGTCGGAGTGATCAAGCCGCAGTTCCTTGCTTATCGCCCGGATCTCGTTATCTTCCTTGACGCTAATCGAGTGGTCCGAGGATGAGACTGCGAAGAGGCAGTGCAGCAGTGCCTGCTTCTGTGACCGGTTTGCAATCTTGTTGAACTCCTTGGTGACGACGAAATTCTCCGTCGCGCCGAAGAGGAGGTGCTGGCTCTTGGAGATCTCGACAACCAAGACCGCTTGCTCTTCCGGAAGGCCGCCAACCCGCTCGACAATTCGCTCCATTTCGGAGATCTCTTCTTCGCTAATGTTCATATCCGCATTCGCAACCCGCCCCAGGATGAATGCGAAAGTGGCGATGTACTTCGCCCGGTCCGGCGGTAGTTTGTCGATGGCCCGGGAGATTCTCCGGATTGTGTCCGAGGAGCTGGCCGCCTGCGGCTGCTTCTTGGGATCGGTTCTGAACAAGTCAAGCAGTGACATGAGTTTTGTCTTGGATTCCCTTGATCCGGCGGGGCAACGATGACCTAGCTTAGCAGTCCCCGGCCCACCCGTCTTTTCCAATACAAGATGAGCTTTCGTGTTCGATGTCAAGGGGTTTTTCGGGGATAGCCAGGAAGAATCTAGCTTGCGTGTTCTCCACGGCTCGAACGTTCGGTCTTCGGTTACGGCTCGGGCCGCTGGACGGAGGGCCTGTCGGGAGCGAGCCGGTATTCAGGCCTTGGCTGGGACCTGCGGTTGCCAGAGGCGGTCGTCGCGAAGCAAGGCGTTGGCGAGCACGACGAGCTTGCGGATGACGGCGGTTATTGCGACCTTGTGCGGCTTGCCGCGGTCGGCCAGCCGCTGGTAGACGGCGCGCATGTCGGGGTTGCAACGGCGGGCGGCGATGGCGGCCATGTAGAGCACCTTGCGCGGTCGGGGTCGCCCGCCTCGGATGTGGCGAGCGCCGTGGGATGCGCCGCTGTCGCTGGCGAACGGCGCCGTGCCGGCCAGGGCCGCGGCCTGCTTGGGGCCGATGCTGCCGAGTTCGGGCAAGTCGGCGCAAAGCACAGCCGCGGTGACGGGGCCAATACCCGCGACGGACCGCAGGATCGCGGCGCGGCGAGCCAGGGCTTCGTCGGCTTCGAGGGCCTTGGCAATGGCCTGGTCGAGCACACCGATCTCGCGGTCGGTAGCCTCGTTGAGGCGGCCGAGCGCGGCCGCCGCGGGTCCGGGATCGAATTCGGCGATGCGTTTGCGACGGTTTGTCCGATCCTCGACACAGGCGGTCCGGGCCGACAGCAAGTCCTTCAGCTGCTGGAGGTTGCGTTCCAATGGAAGGGCCCGGCGCCGGCCCGGCAGGCGCCCGAAGAGGGCCAGCATGGCGGCATCGATGCGATCGGTCTTGGCGAGCCGACCCATGCTGCGCGCAAACTGCCGGGCTTGGAGCGGGTCGGCCAGGACAATCTCCAGGCCGGCCTCGTCGAGGCAGCGGTGCAGGGCCCGATGGTAGCGTCCCGTTGGCTCGAGCACTACGCGCCGCACGCCCAGCCCGCGCAGCCAGTCCCGCGCCGCGCGCCAGCCGTCGGCATCGTTGGGAAAGCTGCGGGTGGCAGCGCCCGGCTCGACCTGCATGTCGAGCCGGGCCTTGCTGACATCCACGCCAGCGACGAGGTCCGTCGCAGCGAGTTCCATGTCATTCATGATTCGAGTTCCTCCGGATTGCAGTACAGTGAATACGAGTCATCCCCCGGCCTTGGCTTCTCGTCAATCCGGGCCTCGCGCCCAACCTTTCGTCCAGGCCTCGGGGGGATGGTTGCGGCGGGCCGACCAAGCTCATTTTCGATTCCTCGAATCCAGCCTGAAACGGTCCGACCCGCCGCCCGACCCGGGGGTCTGCAGGCCCCCGGGTCGGCCCTCGCCCCCCGCTAAGCCGCAGGGGGTGCGGATGGCTCCCCGGCCATCCAACGGAGCTGGACGCCGGGCTTCGCAACCCAGTCCAGAGTAGTCAAAGACTAGGTCCACGGTGCACCCTGACCAACATAGAAGCCTGAAGCCAGAGGCCATTCCAATACAAGATGAGCATAAAGGCGTGGGCTGAGCAGGGAGCCTCGCTTCAGAGGGGGCAAGCTGCGGGCGATGGGAGTCGTCATGCAGCAAGCCGAAGCGTTGAGCCTGGAGCAGGTCCGGGCGTTTCTGGAGGGCAGTGAGAATGTCGAGTTCGCAGCTGCCAGCCGGGCTGCGAAGTACGCGTTGTTCGAGGCCGTGCTGCGCTGGCACCACTACGCCGAGCTGGGCCGCCCCGAGAAGGGCTTGGTGCGGCGTTTCCTGCAGAAGCTCAGCGGCCTGAGCCGGGCCCAGACGACGCGCCTGATCAGCCAGTTCCTGTGCCAGCGCACGGTGCGCCCGACGGCCTACCGCCGGCGGCGCTTCCCCACCCGCTACACGCCCGCCGACATCGTGCTGCTGGCGCGCGTCGACGAGGCCCACCGGCAGCTCGCCGGGCCGGCCACCTGCGCCATCCTACGGCGCGAGTTCGAGCTCTACCGGCGGCGCGAGTTCCAACGCCTGGCGGGCCTGTCCGTCGCCCACCTGTACAACCTGCGGCACAGCCGCCTGTATCGCCAGCACCGCCTGCGCCTCGACAAGACCCGCCCCACGCCTATCGCCATCGGCGAGCGCCGCCAGCCCGACCCCCGCGGCCGTCCGGGCTACGTCCGGGTCGACACCGTGCATTCCCCCGAGCAGGACGGCACCAAGGGCGCCTACACCATCAATCTGGTCGACCAAGTCACGCAATGGCAAGTACTTGGCTGCGTCGAGCGCATCAGCGAGCACTACCTGGCCCCGCTGCTGCAGCAGCTCCTGGCACAGTTCCCTTTCGAGATCCGCGGCTTCCATTCCGACAACGGCAGCGAGTTCATCAACCACACCACGGCCGCCCTGCTGGAAAAACTGCGCATCGAATTCACCAAGTCCAGGGCCCGCCGCAGCAATGACAACGCCCTCGTCGAAACCAAGAACGGCGCCGTCGTGCGCAAGTGGATGGGCTACCAGTTCCTGCCCTCCCAGGCCACTGACGCGATCCATCGCTTCTACTGCGAGTGGCTCAATCCGTACGTCAACTTCCACCGCCCCTGCGCCTTCGCTTCGCTGCGGCCGGACCGCCACGGCAAGCTGCGCCGCGTCTATCGCCACTGGCACACCCCCTACGAAGCCCTGGCGGCCCTGCCCGCGCCGCAGCGCGGCCTACGCGAGGGCGTCACTCTCGCCGCCCTCCAGGCCCAAGCCAGCGAGTGCTCCGATACGGTCTTCGCCGAACGCCTGCAACAACGCCTGCGCACTCTGCAACGCACCTGCGCGGACCTTGCCCTGCCCTGGTGACGAGCCGCCATAGCGGGCTCCCAGAAACACCCTCTCCAGTGATGGAGGGGGAGGGGGGCTGGCGCCCCCCTGTCCCCCTTGCACCCCCTTCCCCCGCCCTTTTTCCCGCTCCTGCTGCAGCCTGCTACACTGCCTCAGCCCGCAGTTCTCCCAGCTCCCCTTCAGGCTCATCCTTCAATTGGAATAGACGCACCTGCCTGCGCTCGCGCTGCGTCTGTCCAGAGCAGTGATCGATGCCGCGCTTTTCCATCCGCTCCACACTTTGCGGCGGGAAGTTGGCGAATCCGGATTCCATGGGCAGGGGGTGTGAGCGCAGCGTCGATGGCGTCCAGCGCCAGTGGTGCCATGACCTTGTATCCTTCTGCGTTCGGATGCAGGCCGTCGTCCGAGAGGGTTTGCTGGAGTTGCCCGTCGGAATCAACCATCGCGCCAAAATAGTCCAAATAGGTCCATCCCCTCGACGCGCAGAGCGCCCTGAGCCAGCGATTGAGTTCCCAGATCCGGGTCGGGCTGCGCAGTTGCGTGCGCAAGTAGCGGGGGTCCGAATCCCGGTGATAGTCATTGACCGGAAGAATCGAAGCCATCACCGGAATCACTCCAGCGGCCTCTGAGAGCAGGGCGATCGACTCCAGGTTGTTGCGGATTGTACTGTCGGGCACTCCTCGGGCCAGGTCGTTCGTGCCGCCAAGCACCACGACCATGCGGGCCTTCACGTCGATGACGTCGGCCTTTGTTCGGCCAAGCAACTGCCCCGTGATCTGTCCACTGATCCCTCGGTTGAGGAAAGGCCGTCCAGTGAAGTACTGGTTTAGCCTCCACGCGTCGGTGATCGAGTCTCCGAGGAACACTACGCGCGGCTCGTCTGCTGTGGCTGGACCGACCTGTCGGTTGTCCTCGGCGTACCGGCGCAAGTTATCGCGATCCGCCCCCAGTGCTTGCGTCTCCCGGGCGTCCAGAGTGGCGAGCAAGTGGGATTCGAGCCGCTGAATACCGTCTCGAAGATCCGACATCTGCGTGCCGATTTCTTCAAAGAACTCGGGAGGTTTCGGCAGCGAGTCGGACAACTGGAGGTAAGCCTTGGCGTTGGCGAGCATGCGGTAGATGACGCCAGTATGACCGGGGCGCTGAGAGGTCTCCAGCGTCTGCATGCCTTGCCGGAAATTCTCCTGCAGTGGCGCACCTGCCCGGGACAGTTCGGGCATTACGATTCGGGTGGCTTCAAAAAGGTCTGAAATTCTAACCATGAGCCGGGTCGCCTCAGTGCCAGTCAGGACCCCCTCGGCGAAGCTTCCGGTGGGGGTTGAAGCGATCAACAGGAACGGCACAATCAAGCGGGCACAATGCTTCTGCATGAATATGAGTCTACTCAAGGTAAGAACTGTCGCAGCCCTTCATAGACAAGGTCGGGGCTGCAGGCCCGCATCGCAGCGCTTGGATCACTGCCGCGCTTGTAGGTGGTATGGGTGTCATCCAGTCGAATCACCTTGATTGAGCTGCCATAGGGTCCGTTCCGCTTGGGATCGGTCGGCCCGAATATTGCGACGCCGGGCTTGCCCAGCGCCGCAGCCAAGTGCAGCGGCCCGCTATCAACGCCAATCACCGCCTCTGCTCGCCGTGTGGCCGCAATCAGTTGAGAGATCGTTGACGGATGTCGGACGACCGCGCCTGCCGGCGCATTGCGGCAGATGTCCTCCGCGAGCGCTTGGTCACTTGGAGCGCAGTCAACGAGCAAGGGGATCCCGTGCTCGGCCCGGATTCTTGCTGCGAGGGCGCTGTAGTGGTCCGGGGGCCACTGTTTCGTTCCCCAGCCTGCCTGCGGACTGGCAAGCACGAAGCGCTCCGGCAACCTCGAGGTTTCCCCGGGGGGCAGGGTGAAGGTCGCTGCCCCCGCTGCGGGCAGGCCTGTCGCGAATGCTGTCAGCTCGCGGTAGCGATCGACCACATGCGGTTGCGATGGAACCACCCGTTGGTTGTACGCGAGTCCCGCGAGCGGCTCGCGCAGGAAACTCCGCTCAAAGCCCGCGCACAGCCGCGCTCGGCACAGCCGCGCTATGGCGGCGGACTTGAGCAGCCCTTGGAAGTCAATGGCAAGATCAAAGTCACTATTGCGAAGATCGCGGGCGAATGCCGCAGCCTGTCTCCATGACTCGGCCCTCAGCGTGGCACGACGCCAGTCATGCAAGCCTACGGTGATCACCCGGTCGATGTGCGGGTTGCCTTCCAACAAAGCAGACCAGCGGCGCTCGACCGCCCATCCGATGTAGGCGTCCGGGAAGCCCTTTCTCAAGTCCGCCACTGCCGGCAGCGTGTGAATCACGTCGCCCATCGCGCCTAGCCGCACGATCAAGATGCGGGTCGGCCGCTTAGCGGTGGCCATGGAGTTGAAGGACATCTCGAACCACGTCGCGCCCCATGGACGCCTCGACATCGATCTCGGCATCGGTTCTGAGATCTGCGACGGCGGCATCCGCATCGGCCGCGTCGCACACGTAGACATGGTCCACGCAATCCAACGCTGCGACCATTTGCGCCCGGTCATGCGCGGAGAGTGGCGCCGGCCGGGCTTCCGATTCGCGGTACACCAGTACCAGCAGAGACCCATCGGCGGGCTTTGCTTCCAGCAGAACGCGGCACATGTCGGCCGTCAGCACGTCGAACCACCCGCGGGCGACATGGAGCCGCCCTCTGCGAGCCGGTGGCACGGCTTGAGTAACGATTTTCGAACGGGTGTCCAAGGGCTGTTTCCTTACAATACCGCCCGACGGCGAACGCGTTCGTCTGGCGGTCATTCCCTGGCCGGTGCCAGTGAGGAACGGTGCTCGAATGCCTCGGTGGCTTGCATTGGGAGATACTCTTGAGAATCGGTGTTGGAGTTTACCGGAGAGCGCCTCGTTCCAGAAGCGAGCGACCCCGATTTGCGCAACGAGCATGTTGCTCGTTACCGCTTCGCGGAACTGCTGGCACCCGGCAAGCGTGTGCTGGATGCGGGCTGCGGCGTTGGCTACGGGGCCGCACGCTTGGAACTCGCCGGAGGCACGGTTCTTGCCCTCGACAGCGCGAGCGAAGCTGTCCGCTGCGGCCAGGGAGCGCATTCCGGCGTACGGTTCGTTCAAGGGGATTGCACGGCTCTGCCATTTGCCGACCGGTCTCTTGATCTCGTGGTCTGCTTCGAGGTGATCGAGCACCTCGAAGCGTGGGCCGACCTGATTGCGGAGGCCGCCCGCGTGCTGGCGCCGTCGGGGGTGTTGCTCGTCTCGACACCCAACCGTTCGTATTACGGCGCTTCGCGGAATGAGCCAAATCCGTTTCATGTCCATGAGTTTGACTACGACGAGTTTCGTAGCGCCTTGGCGGAAGTCTTCCCCTACACAGTTGTCTTCTGCGAGAACCACGTTCCCGCGATCACTTTCACTTCCGGGGACATCGGGGCCGGTCGAGCCCGGTTCGAAGCATGCGAGAGCGACCTCCGCAGTGCCCATTTCTTTCTCGGGGCTTGCTCGGAAGAGCCCCTCCAGCTACCCACGGGATTCGCGTATGTACCCGAAAAAGGGAACGTCTTGCGCGAGAGGGAGCTTCACGTGGGCAAGCTGAAGGAGTGGATCGGATCTCTGGAGGCCAGTCACGCGGTCGTGCAGGGACGGATGAGCCGGGAACTTGCTCGGGTCCCATACCGGATCCTCCGCCGCTTGGGGTTGGCACCGCGCCTGCCTGGAAATTGGTCGGAATAGAGCGCTGGCCTCGAGCGTCAAGCTAGCGCTTCTGGAACCAGAGCCAAAAGTACTGTGTTCCGGCTCCGGCCGAGCGCCGCAGATCGAATCCGTACCGAGTAGCCATTTCGGCAGCTTCGGGTTGGGAGACGCTGGCTCCTAGCCAGGTGTCGCGGCCCGGCTTTCTCAGGCCTCGGCCCTGATGACCCTGGACTTGGAACTTGAACATCGACCCGCTGCGCAGCCGGTGACTGACTTCGCCGATATACCGATCAATCACGTCCCGGCTCGGGATGTGCTGGAAAACGATGAACGAGTAAGCGAAATCGAACTTGAGGTCGCCGAGCACTTGCAGATCCGTGCCGGAGTTGCAATGGACGTGGGCGTTCGGCTGGGATTCAAGGTAGTTGCAGGCGCGCCGCACCATTTCGGGGCTGACGTCGACTCCATGGACCTCTCCGAACGTTGCGGCTAGGGCCCGGGTCATGCGGCCTACTCCGCAGCCGATTTCCAGCACTCGCATGTCTGCAGGGTCGCGTCCCTGGCAGATTTCGGCCATTTCAGACAGGATCTGGTCCCGGACATTGTCCTCTCCTGTAGCGAAGAAGGCATCCTCGTCCCAGCTAACCCTGCCCGTGTTGACGTAGTGCAGTGCATCCTCTCGTGCCCGGCGATCCCAGTCGTCCCGCATCTTGCGAGAGAGGCTGGCGAGGCGCAGTCGCTGAATGAGATCCTTCACGCTGGCACTACTTCATCTACATTGATTCCACAGAGTCCGCTGCGCCGTGAAAAGGGCGCTCGGCTCTTGCCGGCGGCTTCAATCGTCCTCAAGCAAAAAGCTCCCGAACGACCTGGTTAGCCAGCAGCTTCGTTGGGGAGAAGATCTCGACGTAGTGGTAAGCGCGGCCGGACGGCGTTTCCTCGATTGTCTTGGACCAATCGATTCCCATAGCCGAGTAAATTGTCGTCACTAGGTCTTCTGGATAGACTGGGCGGTTTCCGCCCCAACCCGGGTCGATGATTTCAGTTCCGGAGTCGTTGGTTGCCCCGAGCACTTGACCGGGCTTGACACCACCGCCCGCGAAGAGTCCGGTGAAGGCATATTGGTAATGGTCGCGTCCTGCGATGTTCGTCAGTTCACCAGGTGTCCGTCCGAACTCGCCGACGCAAACCACTAGAGTCTCATCCAGCACGGAACTCCCATCCTCTCGCTTTGCCGCCCCGAGGTCGTCGAGCAACTGGCTCAGGCCCACGTCCAGTTCGGATGAGCGCTTGTAGAAATTCTCACGCTTGTAAATCGACCCGTGGTGGTCCCAATCCTCGTGGGTAAGGAAAATGAAGTGGGTTCCGGCGTCCGCTACGACCAAATTGCGAGCCAATACGAACGAGTCGCCCACAGGATTGCTGCCGTAGCGCTGCCGCTCCTCCGGCGCCACGCGGAATATGCTTGCGCTACGCGGATCCGACATGATCTCAACCGCGCCTTCGTAGTAGTTGTGGAAATCGCGATACGCCTTCTTCTCGAGCGCCGGGTCCGTCCTTGCTCGCCGGTCGAATCGTTGGAGCAGTTCCCAACGTCGTTCGAATCTGGGCAGATCTTGCTGCTGCGGGGCGATCGCGGAAATGTCAGACGAGGTGTTGACGTGAAACGGAGTGTAGGTTCCGGGCAGGAATCCGGAGCCGATCAGTCCGACTTGGGGAAACGTGTTGAAGCCCACGAAGGGGGGCAGCGAATCGGACTCCTTGCGCCGAGTGGCGTATTCGTAAGCCACGACAGATCCGACGGCAGGTAGTTCAGGGGCGAGCGCCGGGTTGTGCTGGTGCCCGGTCTGCATGTAGTACTGGCCGCGACCGTGCTGGCTTTCCCAAGTCGCCATCGAGCGCAGCAACGAGTACTTGTCGCGGCGCTTGCCCAGTTCCGGATACAGCCCCACGGGCCACTTCCCGGTTCCTGGGACGGTCCTTACATCGAAGTCGGGTGGGGTCCACGGACCTTCCTTTAGATCCCAGGAGTCCACGTGCGACTGGCCGCCTTCCAGCATCACGAAGATGCAAAACCTAGCCTTGCCTTCCACGGGAACGGCGTTACCGGCTTTGGCACGGGGCTGCACTAGCGGCAGGAAGTGATAGCCGGTCACAGCAACTGAACCGACACGCAACATCTCTCGACGGGTAAGGAAGTGGTCTTCGAATCGATTCATTTCCGTCCTCTCTCGATCGCCTACCAGTTGAATAGAAATTCGAGCTTGTTCATCAGAACCCACTGGAGGTCCTCTCCACCCGCACGTATGCCTCGCTCGGCGAGCAGTTCGAGAGAGGCCTGCATTTCCTGGGGGTCCGGGCCGCGTGTCAAGAAACGCCAGTGCAGAGCATCTGCCAGTTGCTCGCCCTCGATGCCGTCATTGATCAGGCTGGCGAGGTAGCTTCCTGCGGAAGGTCTGGCCTTTTCCTTAACGAGACTGGAATTCATCATCAGCGCCGCCTGGATGATCGAGCCGCGCCGCGACGGTTCGTTGAACTCCCGGTTCGCCTGGCCGAATGACTCCGTGAAGAACTGCAAGTCTTGTCGCTGCTGCGGATCGAGCGTGGCGCTTCGTCGGATGTCAGCTGGTCCGCGCGTCTGGACCAGATACTCTACCTTCTTGTCCGTCATGGGAATCTGAATCGGAATCCGAAGGTCGGTAGCCTTCACGATGGCGTCGTACACTTGCTCCGCGGTTAGCCTCCTCACGAACCTCCTTGAGAAATAGCGCGCGTAGTCGGGCTTCCATTCCGCCGGAAAGCTCGCGGCGAGCTGATACGTCGACGACTTGACGATTCGCGTGTGCAAGTGCTGCAAGTCGTATCCGCTATCGATGAAGTCCTGGGCTAGATCGTCAAGCAGTTCGGGATGAGTGGGCTGCAAGTCCCAGCCCTCCGGGAGGCTGTCGGGGTCCATGCGGGCGAAATCGAACCCGTCGAGGGGCTCCACGATCCCCGCTCCCATGAATTCAGCCCAGAAACGGTTTACGATGGCTCGGGCGAACTGCGGATGCGCCGTCAAAATGCGGGCTAGTTCCGCACGCAGGGGCTTGTCTGGATTTGGGGTCTCGCCCCCCAGAATGAACCCTGGCGGGACCCTCCCAGTGCCTAGGCGGGCAACCCGTACCGTGCTGTGAGCTGCACGGGAATAGCCGTTGCGCTGTGGATCCTTGGTATCGATCAGGTACTCGTCCTGTGTATTGCGCAGTTCGACGCGACGCATCACTCGCGTATCGCCGAAGAATGCGGCCTGCGCCCAAAACTCCTCACGCTTTCGCTGCGTTAGCCAGACATTGACCTGTTCTAGGTGGTTGGCGCCGTCGTGGCATGAGACGCACTGGAGATTGACACCCATGAAATGACGGAATGCCATGACCGTCATCTCGTCGGCGGTATCCTCGTGCATGATTTCCGTGCAGTTGTCGGCGAACACTGCCCAGCGCACCAAGTAGCTCGCTGGCCCGACATACCAGTTGCTCCGAGCCTCGGAAGTCAGCAACTCACGCACGAGCTCGTCGTAGGGCTGATTGAGCAGTAGGGCGTCCGCGACGTAGTCGTGAAAGAGGTTGCGGCCGGCCCAGCCGACCCGGTTCTGACTCGTACGCCACAGATCCAGATGCCAGTACGTCCACCGATCCCGCCAGTCGACGCTACCCACCAACTGGTCGATCAGCCGGTCTCGCTTGGCCGGGTCAGGGTCTGCCGCGAACTCGCGCGCCTCGTTGCCGTCCGGGATGCGCCCGGTCAGGTCAAGGTGAATCCGACGGAAGAACGTCGCATCGTCTGCTAGCGGCGCATGCGGCACGGAGTCGCGCTCGATCTTGCCGAAGATATGGTCATCGATGAAGTTGTTTCTCGCGATGGCTATTCCGGAATTCGGCCGGCTAGGGACGATCGATTCGGTCTGCCTGGCGAGCATTGCCCTGCGGTCGGGGGCAACTGACGTGGAGTGATCCTCGGGCAAGGCTGGGCTCTTCGTTTGTGCGATCAGAGAAACTGTCGAAATCAATACACAAACCGGTAAGAGCGAGCGTTTCATTTTGCCGATCCAGCTCTAGTGTAGTGCGAACGTGGCGCCGGCCAAATGACAGGAACGATTCTGGCCGGGAAATTCTCGCCGGCAAGCGTAGGCCGGACCGCACGGGATTGCATTGGGAGGGTTCGTTGAGAGGCTCCGAGAGGCAGCTAGAACGGAGGAGCTTCGCTGTCTTGAACTTCAGGCGGAATGTCCTCCGGCGAGCGTTCGGTCGCTAGGTCTCCGAATTTGGCGTACTGCCGGTAGAATGCGAGCTTGATTCTGCCTGTTGGACCGTTGCGCTGCTTGCCGATGATCAGCTCCGCGAGGCCTTCTAGAGATTTGTCTTGCTGCTTGTACATTTCCTCTCGGAAGATAAACGCCACGAGATCGGCATCCTGCTCGATCGAGCCCGAATCACGCAAGTCACTGAGACGCGGGCGGTGATCCCCTCGCTGGGGATTCTCTGTCGCGCGACTCAACTGAGAGAGGGCGATGACGGGGATGTTGAGATCCTTGGCTAGCAGCTTCAATCCGCGCGAGAATGACGAAATTTCCTGCACGCGGCTTTCCACTCTGCCCTTAGACCCGAGTAACTGAAGGTAATCGACGATCACCAAGTCCAGTCCCTTTTCAGCCTGGAGCCTCCGGCACTTCGCGGTGATCTCCATCATGTTGATGCTGGCCGTGTCGTCGATGAGCAGCCCGCTCTGGACCATCCCGGACAGTGCCTTCAACAGCTTCTTCTGATCGCTTGCAGTGAGGTGGCCCTTGCGGAAACGGTTTTGGTCCACACCGGCTTCAGCACACATTATCCGCGTCAGCAGTGCCTCCTTAGACATCTCGAGGGAGAACACGGCAACGGTCTTGGCCGGTTCGCTGCCGTGCGAGGACGCCACGTGGGACGCGATGTTCAGAGCCATGGCCGTCTTGCCCATGGCTGGACGCGCCGCGAGGATGATGAGCTGGCCGCCCCTGAGTCCGTTGGTGAGTTCGTTGAACCTAAGGAACGGAGTGTTCAGTCCCTTGGGCCGTCTGCTCGGATCGAGGAACGCTTCGATGCCTCCTTCGAATTTCTCGAGCGTCGCCTTCGGGCTTTCCAACTCCGACTGCAGTAGCTCGGTACCGATCCTCATTACCGATGATTCGGCATCGGCCAGAATCTCGTCGACCTCGCGCCCTTCCTGGACGCAACTCGCGCTGATCTGTTGACCGGTGTGGTGGAGCCTTCGGAGAATTGATTTGTGCTTGACGATCTTGATGTAGTCAGCGAGGTGCGACAGCCTGGGCATACCCTCGCTGAGCGAAGCGAGATAGGCGAATCCACCCACGTTCTCGAGTTGCTGGAACTTGTCGAGCTCGTTGCCGAGAGTGAGGTATTCGATACTGTCGCCGCGGTCGTTCAGCGCCTTCATGCAGCGGAAGATGCGACGGTGCTTCTCGATGGCGAAATCATCGATGTCGAGCGCCCCGCCCACTTGCGGGAACACGCTGCCATCAACGATAACGAGCCCGAGGACAAACATCTCGGCCTCGATACTCATCGGCAAGCCGCGCTTCAACGCTGAGGCGTTGACCTGCTGGTCGACGTGAAGCTCTTGTTCTCCTATGGGGGGCATGCGGGTAGGTGGAAACGTCTAGTCTGGAGCCTCGCCGGGGACTCCGCCCCGGGTTAGGGATCCTGGGACCTCGCGCCCCAGCTGTTGTCCCAGCAGGCCCGGTAACGGCGTAAGCATGGCAACCAGGAAACGGGCCAGACTGCCGGACTCGCCGGCCGCTCGACCGAGTGACACTCTAACCCGCCACCATCATACTCTCTAGAAAAACCACTAGAAGCTCTCTCCGATACGCTGCGGGAATCGACTGGAGATCCGGGCCGACGAGACCCTCGCGGCAGGTTCCCGGGGGACTCCTGCACTGTTACCATCGGCTGCATGCAGACAATCCCTCGGCGCAGCTTCCTTCATTTCGGAGCCGTCGCAGGATTGGGTTCTGCCGTCGGCTCCGCCCGGACTCAGAGACCGAACATTCTGTTCTTGATGACCGACCAACAGCGGGGAGATTGTCTCGGGACCGATGGCCATCCCGCGGTTCAGACACCGAGCCTCGACCGGATCGCAGCCGAGGGTGCGCGGTTCCGACACGCGTATTCGAGCACCCCCAGTTGCACTCCCGCCCGCGCGTCTGTCCTTACCGGGCAGTCGCCTTGGCACCATGGAATGCTTGGCTATGGCAGGGTCGCCGAGGCCTACCCGCGCGAGATGCCTGCCATGCTCCGCGATGCGGGCTACTTCACTTGCGCGATCGGCAAGAACCACTTCCACCCACAGCGCAATGCCCACGGCTATCAGCAAGTGCTGCTTGATGAGTCGGGCCGGTTGTTATCGGCTGATTTCAGGAGCGACTATCGCGCGTGGTTCTGGAGTCAGGAGCCGAATCTGGATCCGGACGCCACGGGGATCGGTTGGAACGATTGCATCGCCGGGGAATACGCCTTGCCTGAGCGCTTGCATCCGACGGCGTGGACGGGCGATACCGCCGTGCGGTTCCTTGAGTCGTACTCGTCGGCCCAGCCGTTCTTCTTGAAGGTTTCATTCGCGCGTCCGCACAGTCCGTACGATCCGCCCCGCCGCTACATGCGAGAGTTCCGGGATGCGAACATCCCGGAAGCGGCAGCCGGAGACTGGGCGACATCCTACAGGCCGCGGAGCAGCAAAGAGCCGAGTCTATGGCATGGGGACCTCGGCACCGTGCAAGTGCGGCATTCGCGCCAAGGCTACTACGGCTCGATTCGCTTCATCGACGATCAGATCGGGCGCATTCTGGAGGTGCTCCACGAACGTGGCTTCTACGAGGACACGCTGATTCTGTTTGTTTCAGATCACGGCGACATGCTCGGAGATCACCATCATTGGCGGAAGTGCTATGCCTACGAGGGTTCGGCACGAGTGCCATTGCTCGTGCGGTGGCCGGATGGGCTCGTGGCGGCCGGTCGGGGCCAAGTTCGAGATGAAGTTGCAGAGTTGCGGGATATCATGCCCACATTCCTGGCTGCGGCCGGGATCGAGGCTCCGGATTCCCTGGACGGTCGCAGCCTGCTGGATCCCATCGCGGGGCAGGTCGCGGGGTGGCGCGACTATGTCGATCTCGAGCACAACATTTGCTACAGCCCCAGAAATCACTGGAACGCTCTAGCCGACGGCAGCTGGAAGTACATCTATCACGCGCTGGACGGGCGTGAGCAGCTGTTCAACCTGCGGTCGGACCCGAGGGAAGAACGGGATCTCGCCGGAACCCCGGCGAGTGGTGCCGAACTCCGACTCTGGCGGTCTCGCCTCGTGTCGCACTTCGAGGAACGCGGGGAACCGTACTTGAAGGGTGGCAAGTTGAGCCCGCGCCCTGAAGGCATGCTGTACTCGCCGCGCTTCCCGCAATCGCCCGGAGCTTAGCGACCCTGGACACCACTGCGGCTGGCTCTTGGCCTCAACGAAGGAATCGCAGGTAGCCGTAGATGGCGGGCAGCTAGAACTCCACCGTGACCCGGCAGCAGGTTTCCGCTATTCTTCATCTCTGCCGTCCGCTTTAGTGCCGACTCGGCCAGGTCACCGACCTGGCCGAACACGTTGACCACGACTGCCAGGATTGCGGCTTCGACATATCCGATTTCTCCAGCCAAGAAGACAGCCGCGTAGGCGACACCGGCACCGGGACCGACGACAGCTGAAGCAATGGTGCCCTCCCAGGTCTTGTGCGGACTGACAATCGGAGCAATCGAATGTCGCCCGACAGCCTTGCCAACCGCCAGCGCGAATGTATCACCGATTGCGGTCACGACGAGGGCGAAGACGAGCCAGTGAGGCGAGAGGTCATGCAGCAGCAGCCCCCATAGCAGCGGGCCCGCGATGTAGAGGACCCCGGCTGCGGTCACCGCGGCCGATGGGAGCACCCGATGGATGGATCTCCCGGCGAGCACCCCGGTACCGAGCAGCAAGACCAAGTAGAGATTGAAGAAAAAAGCGCGATCCAAGTTCGGGCACAGCAGCCAGACGAGAGCCCCTGCGTACCCAAGGGTCCGGTAGGGCCGCATTCCGCTCGCAACCAAGATGCCGAAGTACTCGTGAAGGGCCAGTATCGCGAGAATCGCGACGCTCGCCAAGATGACAGGGGGGCTCGCGCGGAAGGCCAGCAACCATGCGGTTCCGGCCAGCAGGAGGCCAATGAAAATTCGAACCACGGTGTGATTGTCAGTCGTTGACGACGGCGAACTCGTCTTTCTCGGCCTCGGTTCGTGGGGTGGGCGGACGGTCTGACAAGCCTCCGTATCGGCGGTCTCGGCTTTGGTAATCCAGCAGCGCTTCCAGCAGGTCCATCGTCCGGAATTCCGGCCAGTACCGCTCCGTGACCCAGATCTCGGAGTATGCGATTTGCCAAAGCAGGAAGTTGCTGACACGGAACTCGCCCGAAGTTCGAATCAATAAATCCGGATCGCCGCTGTCGGCTGTGTAAAGAAGCTCGCTTAGATCGCGTTCGCTGATCCGCTCCGGGTCCCCGTGCTTGTGAGCGCGGAGGAGCAAATCGTTGACCACGTCAACAAGTTCGGATCGGCCGCTGTAGTTAAGCGCGACATTCAGCCGCATGCCAGTGTTGGCGGCTGTCTCGACAATGGCGTTGTCGATGTCGTCGCGAACCGCTTGGGGCAGCTCGTCGATCCGGCCAATCGTCTGGAAACGAACCCCATTGGCCTTGAGTTCGGGCAATTCCGTTCGTAGGTACTGCCGAAGCAGTTTCCAAAGAGTTTCGATCTCGGCTTGAGGGCGCTTCCAGTTCTCAACCGAGAAGGCGTATAGGGTCAGCGTCTCGATGTCCAGGCGGCAGCACGCTTCGATGATCTCCCGGACCGGTTTGACCCCGGCCCTATGGCCTGCCGCTCGGGGTAGGAAGCGTTTCTTCGCCCAGCGGCCGTTGCCGTCCATGATAACGGCAATATGCCCCGGGAGCTTCGTTGGGTCCAGGCTCCGAGCCGCGTGCCACTCCTTGCTACCTGTCGAGGCACACTCGAGAAATTCCTTCATTTTGCGTGGGAAGGGAACTAGGTTTCATCGTACAACGCCTCCGTGGACAGGTCTAGTTCCCATGCTTCTCATATTTGACCTCGCAGGCTGGTGATCCCGGACCGGCACTTGCGAGCGAGGACGGTCAGATCGAGGCAAACCGACCGTCTGGTGTCCCATGGAGTGCCGGTGAAGGCTTTCGATTGCTGGTTCAGGTGAAATAGGCGTTCTATGTTTGTCAGGGTGCGCCGACACCGGGGAGGCGATCTGACAGTCGCACGTCGGCGGTCGGTGACGGGCGTCTCCGATTGGACCGAAGGGCCATGCGAATTCCTTCCGAGTCGATGGAGTGACGGATCCGTAAGCGCAAGTTGGCTCGCGGTAGTCGGTTCCATGCCGGCTGGCCGCTTCGAGGAAGGTGGCAGTTCGGGGAGGTGCCTTGGCCTAGTCGATCGGTTTGCTTGTTGCGTGTTGCGTTCGAGGCAGACACGGACTTCTGCCTACAGGCCTTTTGGGGCTACCCCTCCACGACGCGGCGCGACACTGGATTCTTGGGATAGAATGAGGGCGTCATGCGATGGAGCTTCGGTCTCGGTCTGGCGGCACTGGGTTGCGCTGCCGCCGTCTGCTCTGGTCAGGAACCGGCTCCTGATCCAGGCGACACCATTCGCGTTGAGGTCAACGTAGTAAACCTCCCGGTCACTGTCACCGATGCCGAGGGCCGGTTCATAGTCGATTTGGAGAAGTCGGACTTCAGCGTATGGGAAGACGGCCGGCTCGTTGAGATCCGCTATTTCACCCGGAGCGTCGAGGAAGACAAGAAGCCGCCCTTGTATGCAGGCTTCATCGTTGATCTAAGCAATACGGCGCGACTTTATTACAAGACCTACCAGACATCCATCGGGGACTTGGCATGGATGCTGGTACCCGAGGGGGGAAGGAATAAGGGCTTTCTATTCGGCTATCACACCGAGGTCGATGAACTTGTCGATTTTACCGACGATCCCGTGACTCTCACCGAGAGGATGGAGAACCTCAAGCACGGTGGCGGAAGCGCTATGTTCGACGCCATTTATAGAGCATGCGCGGATAAGTTGGTTTCGATGCCGTACCAAGGGGCCAGTGAGCCGCGGAAGGTTCTGGTGGTGATCGGTGACGGTCACGACAATGCCAGCAAGCGATCCATCGACGAGGCGATCCATGCGGCTCAGCTGCATCAAGTCACGATTTACGCGGTGAGCACGGTGGGTTGGGGATATCACCACGCAGAGGAGTCGAACCTCTATCGGTTGGCACGCGAGACTGGTGGCCGGGTCGTTCGCCCCATGCAGAAGGTCCACAAAGATATCGCTGGCTATCTATCGAAGCCGCAGGACGCTGGTAATTACCAGTACGAAGTCGGTACAGGCGGATATGCAGCTGCCCAGTTGCAGGCCCTATACGACGCCATATTGGATGTTGCTGGAAACGTGCACAGCCAGTACATACTCGGATACGTTCCTAGCCGGTCTTTCGCCGACCAGCAGTTTAGGCAGATTGAGGTCGAGCTGAGCCTCTCTGGTGCCGATGTGGAGGTTTATCACCGGCGCGGCTATTTCCCTCCTGCGCGCGGTCAGTCGACATCGCCGTAGGTGGCTGCGGGATCTAGGTAGAGCCACTCGTCGGTTGTGGGATTCTTTGCTCACGCCGGGACCCGCATCGAACGGAGCCTGGACGTCATGCCTGGGCGGTGCCTAACGGCGAGCTGCTGGGAGCGTTCCTCGGTATAATTCAAAAAGGTTGGAACTCGAAGTTCACACACGCCGACTCCACGAGATTGGACTTAATGCCTACGAGTCGCAAGCGTACATCGTCCTGATAGGGCACATGCAGTTTAAGGCGCTCGACGTGGCTAGTCGCGCCAACATTCCTCGAGCCAAGATTTACGAAGTCCTGAATAGCTTGGTCGATAAGGGCTTCGTGCGTGTAGTTCACGGAAAAACGAAGCAGTTTTCGGCGGTTGAGCCAAGGTTGGCCCTGGAAGGCTACCTGAACCGAAGGCGTGAGCGTTTTCTGCGCGAATGGGAGGATCGACAGCAGCTGGCAGCAGCCCTCAGTGACGACCTCGCGACGATTTTCCAGGATGGTTCCTACGGCGACAGCCGCCTCGATTACCTGCGGATCATCGGTGATACCTGTCAAATTGTTGAGGAGTATCGGCAGATGTTGCTGCAGACTTCCAACGAGTATTTGGAGTTTGCAAGGCCGCCGTACGGAGTCGACCCCGGACATGAGCCGATTGTCAAGAGCTTGGCCGACAGGGGCACGACATGCAGGCTCATGTTTGACTCGTCCGAGGTGCAAACTCCCGGCAGGCGAAACCAACTCAGGCATTTGGAAGATGCCGGAGCTGATGTGCGGGTGGGACGCAACCTACCGATGAAGCTAGCCCTCTTCGACAGCCACAGCGGGATGATTTCGCTAGATGACCCAGTTGTGAGCCATCAAAAGATCACGGCCTTGGTCTTCGAGCACAGAAGCTTAGGGACCGCGATGCGCACATTGTTCGTGGATTTTTGGGGCCGCGGTACGAAGCTGGAAGACTTCCAATTCAGTGAAGTCCCTGCAGGGGACTAGGCCATCGTTGTCGCAAGGCATGGACTGTCCAATCCCCAATGCCGTGGTGCCGGTTGCAGGCCTCGGAACCGGCCTCCTGCCGGCCACGACATCCCAGCCTAAGGAGATGCTCCCGGTTGCTCGGAAGCCGATTGTGCAGTATGTCGTCGAGGAGCTCGCAAGGTCCGGCGTCAGGAATCTGTTATTCGTGACCGGACGCGGCAAGGCCGCGATCGAAAATCACTTCGATGCTGATATGGCCTTGCGGGAGTCGCTTAGCAAGGCAGGGAAGCAGGAGCTGCTAGCTGCACTCGATTTCCAAGAGCTGGGATTGAACATCCTCTATACGCGACAAAGCGTGCAGCGGGGACTTGGGGACGCAATCCTGCAGGGAGAGGCTTTTGCGTCCGGACAGCCGTTCATCGTCGCCTTGGGTGACTCGATCATTGGGATCGAGGGAGACTCGACAGCGTGTCGGCGCATGGCAGACGTATTTGTCGAACAGGATGCAGCGGTGGTCATAGCGGTCGAGGAAGTGCCCGTGGACCAGGTCCGTTTCTATGGCATCGTGGAGCCTGGCGGAGATGGGGAAACGTTTCCAATTCGATCACTGGTGGAAAAGCCGGCCGCCAAGGACGCGCCCAGCCGCCTTGCTGTTTCAGGTCGCTACGTGTTCTCCCCCGAGATCTTCGATGTCATCCGCCTGCTCCGACCAGACAAGCGGGGGGAGATTCAAGTCACCGATGCGATCCGGGTGGTTGCGGAACGCGGGGGGCGGGTCTTGGGCGTGAGATTGCGGCCGGGTGAATCGCGGTACGACATCGGGAACTTGCCGAGCTACTACGAGACCTTCATCGAGTTCGCACTAGCGGACCCCGACCACGGTCCTCGGATACGGAGATTCGTGCAACAGGTCTTGGAGCGTGCCGCCGCCGAGGAGTAGATGCGATGAATTGCCTTCTCCTGGTTGACCTACAGAACGATTTCATGCCGGGGGGAGCGCTGGCAGTGCCGCAAGGGAACGAGGTGATTGGCGCCGCGAATCGATTAGCGCCGGTATTCGACTACGTGGTTGCATCCCAGGACTGGCATCCAAGCGATCACCGAAGTTTCGCTTCCCAGCATCCCGGGCGTGAAGCGGGAGATGTCATCCAGCTAGCCGGAATCGAGCAAGTATTGTGGCCGGACCATTGCGTGCAGGGAACGTTTGGCTCGGAGTTTCATGCGGACTTGGATCGAGGCAGAGTGGACGCTGTGTTCCGCAAGGGCACGGATCCGCAGCTGGATAGCTACAGCGCATTTTTCGACAACGCTCGTCGCCGCTCAACCGGGCTTGGAGAGCACTTGGCGGCACGCGGCCTCAAGGAGCTTTGGCTGCTGGGACTGGCTTCGGACTACTGCGTGAAGTTCAGCGCCCTGGATGCCATTGCGGCCGGCTTGCGAACACGGGTCATTGAGGAGGGTTGTCGCGGGATCGATCTTTCCCCTGGTGACGTGGCACGTGCTTGGGAAGAAATGCGCGCCGCCGGAGTCGAGATCGTTTCGGAAGCGTCGTTGCGATGAGCGAGCAGCCCGAGCAAATCGCCGAGGGACGCCACCTCCGGTTGGTCAAGCGCGGATCGTGGGAGTATGTCGAGCGCGTCAATGTCAGCGACGTTGCAGTGTTAGTGCCGGTCACCGCGGAAAACGAAATCGTCCTGGTCGAGCAGTACCGGATACCGGTGCAGGCGATGATGATCGAATTGCCCGCCGGTCTTGTGGGCGACGAAGACGGCTTTCGGGGAGAGAGCCTGATGGATGCCGCGAACCGGGAGTTGGAAGAGGAGACCGGGTATCACGCGGACAGTCTCACGCTATTGGCTCGCGCACCCAGTTCTGGCGGGATGACGAGCGAGACCGTGGCGTTCTTGCATGCGACCGGCTTGTAGAGTCGGGGAGCGACGCGCCAGCTTTAGCGTGAGGGAGTAGCCGTTTGCCCGCCGCTTTCGCGTCGTGCGGGTGCCTCATTCTCTCGCATTGCCACGTTTCCGCTCCCCGCTCACCGAACCCGGCGTGCCGATTTAGGGCACCGGGCTCTCCAGTGGGATCATGCCGCTCGCACACGGGTAGATCCGGCTCCGTCGGGAATGGCGCGTCTGCTAATGCCGTCCGCGTCGCGGGAGTGGCACGCCCCCGACTTCTTCCCGCCGGTCGCCGGACCCGGCGGCAGACCTGTTCACGCCCTGCCGCCAGCGCCTGCCGCCCCGGCTTGCGCTCGTTCCTGCATTCGCTTCCCTTCGCTTTCGCATGCGGTGGTTCCAGCTCTCCCGGACACACAATGCCGGGGTCCTAGGCGGTGCCACTCCCGGCGTCCTTCGCGCTTTCCCTCACCTCTCCTCACCTGAGGTCCCTTCCCTCCGCCAGCGTTACCCGGCCTCTCCGGTAGTACGGACCTCTCCGCCACCCGGCCCGGCCCGGCCTGTCCCTTGCGGGATTCCGGTTTGGCGCGTGCACGCCACCGGCAGGGCTTCCCGTGTTGCTGCTGTCTCCCTCTTGCATGCATGCCACCGTCAATACCCCGGCGGAACTGACCGGTGCTCGCGTCGCTCGCTTCCCGGCCACTGGCAGCCTTCCCCGTTTCGTCGGCGGGTCGGCTTCCGCGTTACCCTTTTCGCCTCCTGCGCAGAATCAGTGGGTGAGGATCGGGTCTTGCGTCCTGCGGTAGTGTAGTTTCATCCGGGTACCAAGGGCTTCCGCCGAGGTGGGCGGGGAGTTCGGGTCCGGGGAAGGGAGGGGAGATCTGGTGCAGTTGCGCACGATTCTGAACCGGGTGTACAAGCTGCCGGGGTTCGTGTACGGGAAGATCCGGCTGGTGGAGCGCGAGCAATGGCATTTACCGAGTGCGTGGAGCCTTAGGCCTGGTGGACTCGGAGCGTAATCGCCTTGAGATCAGCAGCTTATGGCTCAGGAAAGATTTTCTTGCGAATGCGCTTAACTTTAGCGGCGAATTCTGGCAGGTTGAATGGGGAGGGTAACCGCTTTGGACCCGTTGATCCAGAATCTCAAGTCCACCAGCTTCTGCGGCCGACGCCTCACCCGCCGGCAGATCGCCGACATCCAGGAGGTCGTCCGCACGTTCCCCAAACTCAGCCGCAACGAACTGGGCCAAACCATCTGCGAGCACCTGCGGTGGCAGACCCCCTCCGGCAGCAACCGCATCCAGCTGGCGATGCGTCTGCTGGAGGAACTCGAACGGCTCTCGATCCTGACCCTGCCGCCCAAGCAGCGCCCCGGACGGGGCCGGCAAGAGCCGCTCGTGCCGGGCCCGCGGTCCGCTCCCCGGCCCGCCATCGAGGTGCCCCTGGCCGTGCTCACCCCGTTGCGGCTGGAGGTCGCGAGCGGCTCTGAGGCGGTCGCGGAGTGGAACGAATTCGTCGCACGCTACCACCCGCTCGGCTACCGCCAGCCGCTCGGCCAGCACCTGCGCTACTTCCTGCGCGACCGTGACGGCCGCTCGCTGGGCTGCCTGCTGTTCGACTTCGCGGCGGTCCAACTCGGCTGCCGCGACCAGTGGATCGGCTGGCAGGGGCAGGCCCACCGCAAGTACCTGCATCTGGTGGTGCGGAATGCAAGATATCTTCTGTTCCCGTGGGTCTCGGTGCAGCATCTGGCCAGCCACGCGCTGGGGCTGGCGGCCCGCCAGCTGCCGGACGACTGGCAGCGGGCGCACGGTTCGCGACCGGTTCTGTGCGAGACCTATGTCGACCCGCAACTCCACCGGGGGACCTGCTACCGGGCGGCTGGATGGCAGTGCCTGGGGCTCACCACAGGGGCGCGCGCGACCGCCTCGCAGCCGGCCAGGACGCCCAAGCAGGTCTGGGTGCGCCCGCTGCGGCAGGACTTTCGCTCGATCCTGCTCAACGGCCCGCCCAAGCGCACCCGCCAGCGGCGCGAGCCCGCCAGCGTCGACGCCTCGTTCGTGCAACTGTGGCAGGGCCTGATCGGCACGCTGACGCGGGTGGCGTCCGCGTACGACCGCGAGTGGGTGCGCCGCCAGCGGACGCTGAACACCCTGCTGGTGGTCCTGTTCGTGTACCGCATCGTGTTCACGCCGGACAGCCGGGGCTACGCCACGGTGCTGGCGGAGTTGTGGGCGCAGTGCCGTGCCCTGGACCTCGCACTGCCGGAGCGGCCGGTCACGCCGGCCGCGATCTGCCGGGCCCGCGCCAAGGTCAGCGAGGAGGTCTTCCTGCGCATCCACCGCGCCGTGCTCGCCGCAGGCCCCCCGGACCCGCCCCACAGCCTGTGGCTGGGCCACCGCACCTTCGCCGTCGACGGCTCCAAGCTCAACCTGCCCCGCCCGCTCGTCGCGTCCGGCTACCGCACACCCTCCCCGACGGCTGACTACCCGCAAGGCCTGCTCAGCTGCCTGTACCGGCTGCACACCCGCCTGCCGATCGACTTCGGCCTGCACGCCCACGCTGACGAGCGCCGTGCCGCCCGGCTGCATCTCGACGCCCTCGCCCCCGGCGACGTCGTCGTCTATGACCGCGGCTACTACTCCTTCGCCCTGCTGCACGCCCACGCCGAGCGCGGCCTGCACGCCGTGTTCCGCCTGCAGGGCAACGCCAACACGGCGTTCAAGGCCTTCATCCAATCCGACCGCCACGAGGCGGTCGTGACCCTCGCACCGACCGCTGAGGCCCGCTGCCAGCAGCCCGCGGCCGACTGGCGTCCCCTGCGGGTGCGGCTGGTCAAGTACACCGTCGGCCAGACCGTCTTCTCGCTCGCGACCACCCTGCTCGACGCCGCACTCTACCGGGGGCCGGACCTCGCCCGGCTCTAGCATGGCCGCTGGAGCCTCGAGGAGTACTACAAGATCAGCAAAACCATGCTCGTCGTGGAGCAGTTCCGGGGCCGCAGCGAGCGGCTGGTGCGCCAGGAGCTGTACGCCCACTTCACGCTGGCAGCGCTGTCCCGGCTGTTCGCCAACCACAGCGAGGAGGCCTTCCGGGAGGGCCCGGACGGGCACGGTCGGCCGGCGGTGCTGGCCAACTTCCGCCATACGCTGCACACGGTCGGGCGCCATCTGGAAGGGCTGTTCCTGAAGCGCGCCAAGGCGGTGGGCGATGTGCTGCAGCGGATCCTGGACGGGATCGGGGCCAGCCGCCAGCGGCGGCGACCGGGCCGCTCCTACCCGCGCCGTTCGCGCAAGCCCGAGACGAAGTGGAGGAACCGCAAGGCAGCCGGAACCGCAAGTCCAGCTATAGCCTGACACCGTCGAAAATCGAGGAACCCGAATTTCTTAAGTCAATGCGCTTCTGCAACTAAGTCAATGCCATTGGGAGCGCGAGGGCGGGCCGGCCGAGGTGAGGTAGAGGTCTTGCCGCGGGCCAACGGCAGGGCGCGCTGCTCGGGCTGCGACGAGCCGGCGCCCGGCTACGACCGGCGCGAGCGGCGGCGGTACCAGTTCGTGCCGGTGCTGGGGTTGCCGACGTACTTGATCTACGAGATGCGGCGGGTGGACTGCCGGAGTTGCGGGAGGGTGAAGGTGGAGCGGGTGCCGTGGGCGGAGGGCAAGCAGCGCTCGACGAAGGCGTTGAGGTGGTTTCTGGCGAGCTGGGCGAAGCGGCTGTCGTGGCAGGAGACGGCGCAGGTGTTCGGGGTGTCGTGGGAGCGGGTCTGGCGAGCGGTGGGGATGGCCGTGGAGTGGGGCCGGGAGCGGGTGCAGCTGGAGGGGGTGGCGACGATCGGGGTGGATGAGATCGCGTGGCAGAAGGGCCATAAGTACTTGACGTTGGTGTATCAGCTGGATGCGGGCCGGCGGCGGCTGCTGTGGGTGGGACGGGAGCGGAAGATCGAGACGCTGGCAGGGTTTTTCGACTGGTTCGGGGAGGAGCGGTCGGGGCGGCTGCGGGTGGTGTGCTCGGACATGTGGAAGGCGTACCTGCGAGTGGTGGCGGAGCGGGCGGCGGCGGCGGTGCACGTGCTGGACCGTTTCCACATCGTGCAGAAGCTGGGCAAGGCGATCGACGAGGTGCGGGCGGCGGAGGCGAAGCAGCTGCGGGCGCAGGGGGAGGAGCCGGTGCTGAAGAACGCGCGCTGGCTGTTGCTGAAGCGCAAGGAGAACCTGAGCGAGGAGCAGGAGCCGAAGCTGGCGGAGCTGGTGAAGCTGAACTTGGTGCGACAGGCTAACTGATTGGCAGGACAGTCGGTGAAAGTCCGATGAAAGGAAGGAATAACCAACCACTTTCTCCCCGAGTCATGGGCCGGCATCCGCGAGGGTGTTGGTTAAGCGTTGACAGGGGTACGCGTGGGCAGGGCTATTGAGCAACGAAAAGCTTGAAGTTCGAGGTGCCGAGGCCATCAAGTTGGTCGAAGGCAGCACCGGCCGCACCGTCATGGTGAGGGGCGGCCGGGCCTCGCGGTGTCGAAGAACCCATGCACGCGCGCAAGTCCTGGATCGGGACCTGTGAGACCTCCCCGTTACCACGGTGCTTAGCGCCGTGGTCACCGAAGTGAAGGCAGTTGCTAAGCGGAGGATGCACGACGGGGAGGAGTCGGACTCAGGCATAGTACCGGCGAAGCCGGGGAACAAAGCGTGGGGAGCCACGTGGCGGACTCGGTGGAGGGAAGGCCTGGGCGCAACGGGAGACGCGAAGGGAAGGGCAGGCTCCGAACATAGAGTCGGGAACTCGCGGACACAGTGCCGCCGAGGTGCAGCAGGCCACGAACGGAGCGGCACGGCAGCCCATGACGGATGCCGTCACGACCGGAGCGAGGAGCCGGATGCGTTAACGCGCACGTCCGGATCCGTGGGGGGGCCGTTGGGTAACCGGCGGCCTACCCCGACCGGACGGTGCGGGCGTACCCCGACCGGACGGTGCGGGCGTGACCTGCTGAAGGAGGATTTCCAGCAGTTCTGGGAGTGTCGCTCGCCGACGGCGGCACGGCGGTTCCTGGTGCGTTGGTGCCGGCGGGCGATGCGCTCGCGGCTGGAGCCGATGAAGAAGGTCGCGAAGATGCTGAGGCGGCATCGGCCGCTGGTCTTGAACTGGTTCCGGACCGGGAGGAGCCATTCTTCGGGTGCGGTGGAGGGCATGAACCTTAAAGCCAAACTAGCTATGAGAAAAGCGTACGGGTTTCGATCCTACAGGTCCTGTGAACTCGCTTTATACCATTCACTTGGAAACTTGCCAGAGCACAGTCTAGCCCACCGATTTTGCTGAAGAGCCCCCTTTTCGAGGCCTGCTCAACGTTCACTGCGCGTTGTCGCCTGCACGCTCGCTGAACCGCCCAAGGCGGCCCTTTTCCATCGAAGTGCTTCAGTCCGTGTCGTTACCTCCTCGAACCGCTCCGATTGCTACCGGCTGGAGCGACAGTTGCCGGACGGGATCCGCACCCGCTGAGAAACAGCGCCTTTCCACGGCGCACGACGAGAGTCGGGTTAGGGGGAGGCGTGGAAGGGGAGGACATCCAGGTTCATGTGATCGCTTTGGCCGACCTAATGAGGTGGCTTCGCGAGCGCGAGCGCGAAGGCTGCCTGATCGATCCCAAGATTTACGCTGGAGTCCAATTGATTCACAACCTCGGCAGCTCTGCCCGCGACGCGGGTTGAATGCGGAGGGCCCGCTTGCCGCCTGGAACCGACGGCATTGAGCTGATGCCTGCTTGGCAAACGGCGCGGACGTCACAGGTTGCCCCGGCCAGAATCCGTTCAGTTGGCAATATAGCGCCTAGCTGCATTCGGCGGAATTTGCATCCGAGAAGGTAGCCGCCCGAATGCCGACGCCTTCAAAGCGGCTGCTTCACGCTCGGATCACCGGAGGGTCTGTGGACGGACCGACATCTGTGGACGGACTGACCCAAGCCACGGCGGGCTCATTCCTATACTGATCATGTGGGCTTGTCGAACTACGACGCCGTGCTACTCGTGTCCTTCGGCGGGCCTGAGCGACGCGAGGACGTCATTCCGTTCCTCAAGAACGTGACTCGCGGGAAATCCGTGCCCCTGGAACGCCTGGTGGCGGTGGCCGAGCACTACTACGATTTCGGGGGCAAGAGCCCGATCAACGACCAAAACCGCCTCCTTCAAGAGGCATTGCGGACTGAACTCAGCCGGAGGGGGCCCGAGCTCCCAGTCTATTGGGGCAATCGCAACTGGCATCCGTTCCTGAGCGACACGATCCGGACCATGGCGGACCAAGGTGTAAAGCGAGCGATTGCGTTCGTGACGTCCGCATTTAGTTCATACTCTGGCTGTCGCCAGTACCGCGAGAATATCGAAGAAGCGCGGAGTTCCCTCGGTGGACTCGCCCCCGAGATCGACAAGGTTCGTCCATTCTTCAATCATCCCGGGTTTATCGAGGCGATGGCCCATTTGCTGAGCTTGGCGCTGGACAGCGCCGACACCGGGACCGGAAATGAGGTCAAGATCCTCTACACGGCCCACAGCATACCGACCGCTATGGCTGAGACCTGCAACTATGTTGATCAACTCGAGGAGTCTGCGCGCCTAGTCAGCGAACGGGTTGGAGTCCGGGACTGGGAATTGGTGTTTCAGAGTCGCAGCGGCCCTCCCTCCCAGCCTTGGCTGGCACCGGACATCAATGATCGGCTGCGGACATTGCACGGTCAAGGCGTGAAGCAGGTCTGTGTCGCGCCGATCGGTTTCCTCTCGGACCATATCGAGGTGCTGCATGATCTCGACGCCGAAGCTGCACAGGTTGCAAGGGAAATCGGTCTAGGATTCATTCGCACCCCAACAGTGGGCACAGACCCTCGTTTCGTTGCGGGCATACGCGACCTGATCGCCGAGCGAGTGCTCTCCGACCCGGCGAGGGCCGCGGTAGGTGCAATGGCGCCATGCCCGGACGTCTGTCCGACTGGTTGCTGTCCGCCACCGCCCATGCGACGCCGTGCGGGTCAGGCGAGAGAGGCCATCGCGGCCGAGCGGGCTCGGCCGGAACTGTGATCAGGCGGGCCGGACGCCCTGTAAGCCGGTTTCTGTCCCCGTCCGGAGACGGGTGGCAGCCATTCATCTCGAACGCTTGTTGCCAAGCGCCTCTAGCGACCTACCCGGGACTCAGGCGCGACGGGCCGCCGCGTTGTCCCCTATTTGGTCTTGCTCCGCGTGGGGTTTGCCCTGCCGTAGCGGTTACCCGCTACGCGGTGCGCTCTTACCGCACCATTTCACCCTTACCCCGGATTCCGGGGCGGTATGTTTTCTGTGGCACTTTCCGTCGACGCTCCCTCGCGAGAACGCCGCCCGGCCGTTAACCGGCACACTACCCTACGGAGACCGGACTTTCCTCCGTGCCCGAAGGCACCGCGACTGCCCGGACGACCGACCCTCCTACCAAGTATACGGCCCTCGTCGGATCCGATGGTCCCTTCGTTGGCGTTGCTAGGCCAGAATTGGCTTCACGACCTTCGCGGGCTCAACGCCGGTGAGCTTCGCATCCAAGCCTTGATGGCGGTACGTAAACCGTTCGTGGTCAATTCCGAACAAGTGTAAGAGCGTTGCCTGGTAGTCGCGGATGTGGACTGGATCCTTGATGATGTTGTAGGAGAACTCGTCGGTTTCGCCGTACACCGTTCCTCCCTTGATCCCTGCCCCAGCCATCCACAGGCTGTAGCACCTTGGGTGGTGGTCTCGACCGTAGTTGGTAGCCGTCAGTTCGCCTTGGGAGTAAATTGTCCGACCAAACTCGCCGCCCCAAATGACCAGCGTGTCCTCGAACAAGCCTCGTTCCTTCAGGTCTTGGATCAGAGCCCAGGCGCCCCGGTCGGCTTCGCGGGCCTGTGCGGGAAGCACGAGCGGGAGGTTTCCATGTACGTCCCAGCCGCGATGGTAGATCTGTACGAAGCGTACGCCCCTCTCGACCAGTCGCCGGGCCATGAGCGCGGCATTCTGGAACTTGCCTGGCTCGCGCGCTTCATCTCCCCAGCGCTTCCATGTGCTATCCGGTTCCGAAGAGAGATCACTCATTTCAGGGACCGATGCCTGCATGCGGAAAGCCATCTCGTATTGCTCGATCCGCGCCAGTGTCTCGGGGTCACCGATCCGCTCGTGCTGAATCTGGTTCAACGCTGCCAGGCCGTCGAGCATTCGCCTGCGAACGGTCTCGGTCACGCCCTCGGGGTTCTTGACGTAGAGGACCGGGTCGCTCCCCGAGCGCAATCCTACGCCGGCAAATTCCGGCGAGAGGAAACCCGAGCTCCACAGCTTGGCGGAGATGGCTTGCTGTCCAGCCTTTGGATGGCTCCGCTCGGCGTTCATGACGACAAACGTAGGCAGGTCCCGGTTCAGGCTGCCCAAGCCGTACGAGATCCAGGAACCGATGCACGGCCGACCGGCCACTTCTCTCCCCGTTTGAATGAACGTGATTGCCGGCTCGTGATTGATGGCATCGGTGTTCATCGAGCGAATAATGCAAATGTCGTCCGCCATGCTGGCCGTTAACGGGAGCAACTCCGAAATCCAGGCACCGCTCTGGCCGTGCTGCGAGAATTCGAAGATCGAGGGGGCAATCGGGAATCGCGCCTGGCCGGATGTCATGGTTGTCAGGCGCTGGCCCTGGCGCACGGATTCCGGCAGATCTTTGTCGTACCACGCCTTCATCGCGGGCTTGTAGTCCAGTAGGTCGATCTGTGGTGGAGCGCCCATCATGTGCAGGTAGATGCAGCGTTTCGCCTTTGGCGCGAAGTGCGGCAGACCCGGCAGGCCCCCGCTCCTCACCTCGCTTATCTTGGACCCACGCGCCTCGTCCGCCATCAGGCTGGCAAGCGCGATGCCCCCGATGCCTTTCGCTTGGCGGGCGAAGAACTGCCTGCGGGTCTCCGTCTTGATTGCATGTTCCACAGGGTTCATAGTCCATCTCCCGTTTGAGTTCGAAGGCTGCAGGATTGTTGCTTGGCTGTCACTTGTTCAAAGACTCGTCGAGGTTCATGAGCTGGTTGGCCATCATGGTCCAAGCTGCCAGTTCGATTCGGGGCAGGGATTCGTCGACTGCGGACTCGCCGGTTGCCAATAGCCGGTCCGCCGCGTCGGTGTCGGACTGGTATTGGCTCATGAACTCTTGGAAGCTCAGCTCCGCCACAGCCTGCTCGTTGGCGTCCAATTCGCGTGACAGCAAGCGCACAGTCATGAAGCCGAGACGCTCGGCAAAACCGGGCTCTGTCTGTTTCATCGCAGCCTGCGCCAGGTATCGGGACGCCTCTACGAACTGGGGGTCGTTCATTGTTACCAGTGCTTGCAACGGGGTGTTCGTCCGTTCGCGTCGGACCGTGGCGTGCTCGCGCGTCGGCGCGTTGAAGATCTGCATTGAAGCTGGCGGGGCAGCGCGTTTCCAAAACGTGTAGAGGCTGCGACGGTAGAGCTTGTCGCCCTGGTCTTGCTTGTAGAACCGGGTATTGCTTCCGAGCATCGCGACCGACTCCCAGACGCCCTCCGGCTGGTAGGGTTTGACACTGGGACCGCCGACCGATTCCACGAGGATTCCACTGGCCGCTAGCCCGAAGTCACGCAGCATCTCGGCGTCCATGCGAAAGCGCGGGCCCCTCGACAGCAGGCGGTTATCGGGATCTTTCGCAATCTTCGAACTGTCGGTCGCGGAGGATTGGCGGTAGGTTGAGGAAGAGAGCATCGTCCGAAGCAGTCCCTTTACGTCCCAGTTCCGCTTGCGAAAGTCGACAGCAAGCCAATCCAAAAGCTCAGGATGCGAAGGCAACTCGCCCTGGGCTCCGAAATCGTCACTCGTCCGGACCAGCCCTGTACCGAAGAGTTGCTGCCAGAATCGATTCACTGTCACCCGAGCGGTCAGCGGATTCGTTTCGCTCACGAGCCATCTCGCCAGATGCAAGCGATTGATGACACCGTCGTTCTCCAATGAAGGCAGGAAGCCGGGAGTCGCTGCACGAACCTCTTCCTGGCGCTGGTCGTACATCCCCCGGAACAGAATATGTGCGGTCGCTTCGCTGCCGTCCTTTTCTTGCATTACGTGTGTCACTGCGCCCATGCGTCGGATCTCGCGAATCGACCGCTCCGAGCGTTTCGCAGCTAGGAAGCCGGCGCGGTAGCGCTTGTCGTGCACATTCAGGTAATGAAGGCCTAGGATGCGCTTCTCTCCGTCTTGCAACTCGTCCGGAGCCTTCGATCGGGCAGTCTCTAGCGCGGGCCAGTTGGCTACGACATTGGCTTCCTCCACACTCAACTCACGGCTATAAAAGCGGAAATCGGCGATACCACCTCCAGCCAGGTCTCGGTTCTTGATCTCTTCGTCATCCTTGAAGTAGCCCCGTCCAAGCAGGATAGGACGGTCAGAGGCCAGTGCCCCCTCCAGCTTGGCGAAGTACTCGCTTCCCTGGAACGGCATCCGTTCGCCGTTGTAATAGATGCTCAGGCCCGCCCTCTCGCCCGAACCGTCGTATGTCACCGTGACATGCCGCCAGGAGCCCGGCTCGAGCTGGTATTGATTGTTGGGTCGGATCTCGATGCTCGACGCCTTGGCGTCCTGGACTGCGGTCATTCCGAAGGTGATTTGACGTCCGCCCAGCGTAACTACCCAGCCGCGCATCTTGTTTTCTGGATCCATCTGACTTGCCACGACATAGTTGCCGGCCTCGTCCGGATGCCGCACCCAGAATGCCAGGGAGAACGGCTCGTCCCGGTCGATCTCCGAAGGCGGGAACTCCAGAAAACCGTCCCCGTCAAACGCTAAGGCTCCGATGTTTGCTGCGGGGCCCTCCGCAATGTTGACTCCCGCAGGTAGCGAGAGAGTGGCGCTCATACCGCCATGAACGACTTGGTCGGTGCCCACTTGGAGTGGTGCGTCAACGGTTTGCAGCGGGCTTGTCAAACTGCTGTACTCGCGCTTCGCCAGCCACGCTTCGAACTCTGGTCCTGGTGCGGCCGCGGCCTGAGCGAGCTCGGCGTGCGTGTTGCGTAGCGACCGCCGGACTTCGTCGTATCGCTGCCGGTCTTCGTCCCGCGGCACGATGATATAGGGAGGCACGTCTGATATGTTCCCGTCCATTACGTACTGAGTTGTATTCCGGAAGAACGCGGTCATGGCGTAGAAGTCGCGTTGTGTGATGGGGTCGAACTTGTGGTCGTGGCAAGTCGCGCAACCAACCGTGAGCCCCAGGAACACCGTGCCGGTTGTATCCGCGCGATCCTTTGCGTAGATCACTTCGTACTCTTCCGGGATCACACCGCCCTCGTTCGTTGTTGCGTTGCAGCGGTGAAAGCCGGAGGCGATCAGTTGGTCGATAGACGCGGCTGGCAACAAATCCCCCGCGACCTGTTGGATCGTGAATTGATCGAACGGGAGGTTGTGATTGAAGGCGTTTATGACCCAGTCCCGGTACGGCCACATTTCGCGATAGTTGTCGATGTGAATGCCGTGCGTGTCAGCGTATCGGGCCGCGTCAAGCCAGTAGCGCGCTCGATGCTCGCCATACGCCTTCGAAGCGAACAGGCGATCCAGGAAACGCTGGTAGGCGCCGGGCGCGTCGTCATCGAGGAACGACACTAGCACTTCGGGCTTGGGAGGGAGGCCGGTAACGTCCAGGGCGGCGCGGCGCGCGAGCACGCGCCGTTCCGCTTCGGGAGCCGGCGCCATGCCTTCCTGCTCCAGCCGTGCGAGCACGAAGCGGTCAATCGGATTCCGTACCCACCCCTCGTCCCGCACGGCTGGCAGGGAGGGACGCTTCGGGATCTCGAACGCCCAGTGGCCCGTCCATTCAGCCCCTTGCTCGATCCATTTGCGGATGGTTTCGATCTCCTCGGAGTCAAGGCTCTTGTGCGAATACTCCGGAGGCATTCGCAACGCCGGATCCGCATGCGTTATGCGCTGATAGAGCAGGCTTGCCTTCGGGTCGCCCGGTACGACCGGCGCGCCGTTCGCCCGCCTTCCTAGCAGGTCTTCCTTGCGATCAAGACGCAATTCTGCGATGCGGGTGGCCGGGTCGGGCCCGTGGCATTGGAAACAGTTGTCTGAAATCAGAGGGCGAACGTCGGCCTGGAAGTCAACGGCTGCGGACGCCAGTATCAAGGGCCCCGCTGCTATGGCTAGAGATAGCACCGAAAGAGAAGCCCAGCCAAATGTCATCCAACATCATTATAGAAAGCTATTGCCGGAAAGCATAGGGGTTAATGGCACGGGCCATGCGCGCTCGCCGCTTCTGGGATTAGAACATTGCCCGCCCGCCCTCGCTAGAATCGAAACCAATGACGGTCCGCGGGTTCATTTCCATCGCAGCTGCCCTCCTGTTGGCGGCGTGCAGCGTTTCTCTCCCCGACGCGGGAGACGATTTCGAAGTTGCCGACGGGCTTGAACTTACACTCTGGGCCAGCGAGCCGCTGCTTGTGAATCCCACCAATTTTGACATTGACGAGCGTGGCCGAGTGTGGTTCATCGAATCAGTGAACTATCGAAGCGACCTGAAGAGCAAGCCCAAGAACGATCTTGCCGGCGATCGGATCGTGATTCTCGAAGACACCGACGGCGACGGACAGGCTGACCACCGCAAGGTCTTCGACCAGCATCCGCAGATGCTCGCGCCCCTGGGCATCTCTGTCCTGGGCAACAAGGTGATTGTTTCCCAGTCTCCGGACTTGTTCGTGTACACGAAAGACGAGGACGACCGGATCGTTTCGAAGGAGGCCCTGCTCACCGGCTGGTCGGGCATCGATCACGACCACGGGCTTCACGTCGTGCTGTTCGGGCACGACGGGCGCTACTACTTCAATTCCGGGGACCAGGGCTTTGACATGACCGACCGGTCCGGACGAGCCTTTCGCAGTAGTCCCGACGGTCCGTACTACGCAGCCACCGTGCAGACGGTGAAGCCCGACGGCACCGATTTCCGCGTCCTTGCCCACAACGCCCGCAATCCCTACGAGATCGCCCTGGACTCGTTCGGCTCGATCTGGCAGACCGACAACGACGACGACGGCAATCTGTGGACGCGACTCCTGTACGTGATGGAAGGCGCGAATTTCGGGTATTGGGGGCCGGGGGGCCGGCGGTGGCGCGAGGACAAGGGCACGCACTTCCACGAGGAGCGGCCAGGCACGGTTCCGTACGTGGCGCGGACAGGCCCGGGGTCGCCTACAGGGCTGGTCCTTTATGAAGGGGACCTGCTGCCGCCCAAGTACAGAGACCAGCTCATGCACGCCGAACCCGGCAAACGCTTGATTCAGACTTTCTTCGTCCGGCCGGACGGGGCCGGGTACGAGATGGAGGCCGAGAACACCGTCGCTTCGACGGATCCGATCTTCCGGCCCAGCGACCTCGCCGTGGCCCCAGACGGCGCGGTGTTCATCGCCGACTGGCAGGATCCTGTGGTCGGAGGCCACAACATGCTGGACATCCAGAGGGGCCGAATTTTCCGTCTCGCTCCGATCGGGCACAGGTCCTCTGTCCCGGCGCTCGACCTAGATAGCGACGACGGCGTGCTGTTCGCGTTTGGATCCCCGAACCAAGCGATGCGGTACCGCGCTTACCAGGAGTTGATGCTTCGGGGCGCTGACGAGCGGACGGCATTGATATTGCAGGCATGGCGTGACGGAACCGAAACATTGAAGGCTCGCGCCCTTTGGATTCTTGCGGGATTGGGCGCGGAGGGGACGGCGGCACTGGAGGAGGCCCTGGGCTCCGCCGATCCCCGATTCCGGATTCTGGCGCTCCGTGTGTCCCGGCTGCACGAGGCGGGGTTCATGGACGCGCTTGCCGCGCTGGCTGATGATCCCGACCCGCAAGTCCGTCGCGAAGTTGCGCTCTTTCTCCGCGACGCACCGGCCGAAGCAAAGATCGGCACATGGCTGGAACTCGCCGACGGCTATGACGGTGCGGATCGCTGGTACCTCGCTGCGCTGCGAATCGGAGCTTCCGGCGCGGAGGATGCCATATTCGCGGCTTTGCGCCAGCGTCATGCGGACTGGGATCCTGTGGTCGCTGATTTGTATAGGGTGTTGCAGGCCCCTGCCTCCGCGGAGTACCTGACGAGTGTTGTACGGGACAACTCGAATCCTCTGGAGCAGCGCCTACAGGCCTTGGACGCGCTTGGCTGGCTGGCTGCGCCACGGGTTGCCCGTACCGTTGCTGCGATCGCGGCGGACCGCATGGAGCATGCCGAACTTCGGAACCGAACCCTGTATTTTCTTGCCAAGCAACTGTACAGCGATTGGAGCGCGATCCGGACCAGCCCGGCAGTGGTAACAGCAATAGGAGGCGGGCTCGAGGACACCGACACCCGACCACAGGCTCTTGAATTGGCGGCACTCTTGCCGAATCCCTCTCTCGCAGCCCCACTGGGCCGGCTTGCAGCCGACGAATCCGCGCGAGAGTCCGACAGGGGCGCGGCCCTTCGGGTGCTGGGATCAATCAGGGGAGGCGCTGTTTCGGATTTCCTTCGGCGGCGGCTGACCCAAGGTTCGACTGCATTGCGTATCGCGGCGATCGACGGCCTCGGCGCGGCGGCTCCTGAAGATCTGAACGAGATGCTCCTCGCTACGATCCTTTCTGACTCACCGAATGAGGTTCGCAGCGCGGCATTGCGGGTTCTCGGGCGGAGACCGGCAGGCTTGCACGTGATTCTGGACTTGGAGGAATCGCAGGACCTGCCCGCGGAGATGCGCACCTTGGCTTCGGGCATCGTGAATTCGTCGCGCGACGCGGGCGTCCGCGAGCGCGCAGTGGACCTTCTTCCGCCACCCAAGAGCCGCAACGAGAGGCCCGTTATCCGCGTGCGCGAAATCGTCGAGGCTGTCGGGAGCGCCGATCGGGGGCGCGAGGTATATCACCGCAGCGACGGTGCGAACTGCGTGAAGTGCCACTCGTTGAAGGCGGGAGAGGAACGTGTCGGCCCCAGCTTGGCGGCGATCGGCTCGAAATACGGAAAGGCGGGAATGCTGAATGAAATCGTCTATCCCAGCGCTGGAATCGCGCCTGAGTATCGGTCGTGGATTCTAGACACTGAAAGCTATGGCTTGATCACGGGGGTTCTCGTGGAAGACACGGCGGGCCGCGTGGTGGTCAGGACGGAAAACGCCGACGAAATCCAGTTAGCTCCGGCGGACATTCGCGAGCGGCGACAAGCCAATCTATCGATCATGCCGGAGGACTTGGTAGGGGCAATGACGACGCAGGAGCTGATCGATCTCTTGGAGTACCTATCAACATTGCAGGCAGATTTGGAAGATGCCGGGTAGCCCTTCGCGAGGAGCTGAGAGGCCTTCATTTCGCTTTCCGATTCGGAAAAACCCCGTCGCCGCGAAAGCTGAAGCGGCAGCCATCCAGAGCAGGTGCCGCCGGGCTAGCAGGGTCATGCATGAGGGTCGTAAGCAATGACAGACGATTGTGAATTTGTCAGGAGGGTCGCTTGGCTTGGACAGGGCGAGGCGAGTTGCGCTTCTGCTTGTACTTGTCCCACATTTCGAAAAGAGTTCGGTCCAACTCGCGAATTTCCTCACGCGTTCCCGGGTGCCGGGTGTGAGTGTAGACCTCGTGGTTGATTTGAGTCACCATGTCGATCAAGTTTTGACGGGAGTTCCCGGCCATGTCGAAGTGCCCGGCCTGCTTGTTCTTCTTCAAGCTCTCGCCGTCCTGGTCGTAAAGACAGACACAGTATGTGACCCCCGCGACCTGCGGATCCCGATAGTGCCGCATCAGATTGGCACTGTATATCTCGCTGCGCACGTCGTGGGACACTAAGCCTCTGTAGAGGATGCCCTTGTTTCCGGGGTAGTGGAATCCGGTATCCTCGTCCGACACAATCATCGGCAAACCCGCGGCGTCTGCTAGAGCGTTGATGGATATGTCCCGATTGACGTGCTGGGGCGCGATCAGGTCGACATAGGGAGCCGCCTCCTTCCACGACTCGCCCGTTAGAGCCCACTCCTTAATGAAGGATCCGAGGATGAGGTGATTGGTGTCCCATCGACGCACCGCCGTGTGCGCGATGTTGTAGAGCGTCACCGCCATGTGCGAAAGAATCGCCTCGTAGTCCTCCATCTGCACCGGGTCCAGGCTCTTGCCGACACTTGGGTAATTGGCACGCTCAAATTCCGTCGCGAAAACCAATACCTGCGTGTCCTTCAAGTCTTCAATCCTCTTGACCGACGTGCCGTAGACGGCATTGAACCCTCGCGTGTCACCCGCGTAGCGCTCGGCAAGAAGGTCGACGAGCGCATTGCGGCCGGCGCTGCCTGGCGGCAGAGCAAAATGGTGATTAACCCATTGCTCGGAGTGGTTGAACGCCCCGAAGCCGTAGTAGTACCCCATCATCAACGGGTCGTCCTTTACCTTGGGACAGACTGCCTTGGCCCGGGATTCGATGAGCTGCTCATAGGCAGGATCGAAAATGTCCGGCAATGTTTCGCCCTCGACGAACTCCCAGAGGTGCTTCAGCAGGATCACCCCGGCGGCGTAAGGGAACTGCTCCTCTTGGAAGACCGTCTCTGCTATCTCGAGATCGACAAACCCGTTCAGATTGCGCTCAGGGCTCGTGGCGCCGCCGAGAGCGCAGTTGAAGCCCATTGCCCGGGCCTTGCCGAGCGAATCGCGAATCCAAGCTTCCTTGTCGTCCCCGAACAAGGTTGTGGCCGCGGTATAGCTTTCTCCCGACAGCATGTGACTCATCGACACGGGAAAAAAAGACGTTGCCGTCCGGTGTGATGAACCAGTTTCGCCCGTTGATCTCCTCCAGATGAAAGAACCCCGTCTTCTCTCCCTGGATGCCAGTCCAGCCGCCGTATTGGTCGAGTTCGGTCTCCTCTCGCGAACAAGCCGTTGCCACTAGGAGCAGTGCAATCGCCGCCGCGAAGGCCGGCCGAGCTGATGGGTCAAAGAATCTCATGCTGACCTCAAGATGATTTTGCCCCCTTAGTCGGGACGCTTCAACGATATCAGGAAGCGCCCGACCACAATGATCCGGCTCAGCCAGGGTTTGGGTTGCGAATGCTGGCAATTGATGTCATTCGGTATCGGCCCTGTTGCGACTCGAGTTGGGTCTGCTCGTCGCGATCCCGCGTCGCCCGCATGGGCGTGTGCTTCAGCTGCAAGGCGGTGTTTGGGCCGATGTCAGTTCCACCGTCGAGATGGCGTGCTTGAACTATGTTGCGAGTTGCGAAGAGCGCGCCGGCAGTCAGGCAAGCCGGGTGAATTCGGAAGGCCCATAGCGTCGTCCGAGCCACCGGAATCGCACATGAGACACAATGGATCTCGCAGTCTTCTTGTCTTGGATTGGCCAGTTGGGGGGGTGGATCGCAGGAGCGGCTGCGTTTCTGGGGCCGTGGGGCGTCTTCGTTATTGCTCTCTCCGACAGCGCGTTCATCCCGATGCCTCAAGGTGTCGATGCACTGTTGTTGGCGCAAGCTATTGCCAGTCCCGACATCGCGTATCTCGCCGCTGGTCTGGGAGCGATTGGATCCGTCGCTGGCAGTACCGTGCTGTACTTTCTTGCTCGACGTGCAGGGCAAGGGATCTTGCTCAAGCGGCTTTCCGCGAACGGGATTCAGAGGCTTAACCAGCTGATGGGCAGGTGGGGTGCCGCACTGTTGATTCCGGTTACGATGATTCCCCTGCCGATGCCGATGAAGCCGGTGGTGCTGGCGGCGGGGATTTTCCAGATGCCGGTAGTCTCGTTTTGTCTTGCGATCGCTTTCTCGCGGTTCGTACGCTACTTCGGCATCGTGTTTCTCGGCATGCAGTATGGAGAACGAGGCTTGGCACTGGCGCTGGAGAATCTGCACCTAGCAGTGCTCGGGTGCGTTGTCTTCGTGGCGCTGTTCATTCTCGTGCATCGACTTTCCAACCAATGGCTGAACGAGGGCTAGCGGGCGCTCGCCAGCGCACGATGCTGTGCGTTGTCTGACTGAACCAAGCAGATCTCACATACCTGCAGAGCGTGCGGCACGGGAGCGTTAGCCGAAGGGCCGCAGCCCATTGAGATGCGGGCTAGGGGTTGGGTGGAAGCCTGGCCACGTCGGCCGGAATAGCGAAGATACTAGCGCTCAGCGGACGGTTCGTTTCATAGCTTTGTGCGAAGAGTTCGAACACCTTCTCGTCGTCGCGCTCGCGACGGATGACCCACGGGAGCAGCGTGTCGCCCACAGCCTTGTATCTCCCGAACACGGACTTCTCTTCGTACGGTATCTGCGTCTTGCGATCCCGTCGCAGGTATCGCTGCTGGAGCGGCAAGCCGTCCGATTTTCGCAGGTACAGCGTGATCGCCTCGCCTTCGGCGTCTATGATATCCACCGCTTCGCTTGGCACGTTGTCAACGATTTCCCCGCCTTGATAGTAGTAGTACAGGTCCGGTTCATTCATGCGGTAACGCATGAAGTAGAAGATGTCTCGCCGGCTCGCGCGGCGGTAGCGCTCCATGTAGTCCTCCGGCTGGGGCGTCGCTCCGCGGTATGTAATCTCGTACCCCTGACCGTTGAGAAACAGGGCGTAGTAATCGCCTTTCCGTGTGTACACTTCGCGTCGGCTTACCGGTAGCCAGCCTTCGCCGGCGTCCGGACGCGTGTCTTCGAATTTGTCATAGATCGTGATGATGGATTGCCCGCGGATCTGCCGGTTGTAGAACGAATAGGCACGGCCGGATCGCACCTGTGTTCGGATGTCGAGGAAACTCTGACCGCCGATGGACTCGAATGCCTCCTCGACAAGCCGCTTTCCCTTTTCTTGTCGCGTTTCTGCTTCCAGGCTAAGCGCGCCGCAAGCTGCGGCTCCGCACGCCATGCCGAAGCTGCGTCGCGTAATCATGTCGCTCTTCGCTCTTGCACCTCTCCATCATATTCTTCCACGTTGCGGTTCTGGGTGCTGAGCATGGGGTACTCTGGTGAAAATATCCGATGACGACGCTCTCGGCGGCAGGCGATAGGGAACGAGTTGCGGCCTTGCTCGAGACCTTGGGGAAGCGGGTTCCAGAGAGCGCCGTCGCGAGAATCCCTCAGCTATTGGAAGCGCTTCCGGATCCGGTTGGGGCGCTTCAGAGACTGGATCAGTACTACAGCCAGCGCCGGGATGCGAGTTCCAGGGATTTTGAGGCGAATGCGATCTATGCCACCCTCACAGTCTTTGGCAATAGTCGGTATCTGTCGAACATGTTGCTGAACTCGCCGGGCCTTTTGCAATGGGCCCTTGATCCGGCGAATCTTGAGCGGATGATTCCAGCGGGCGAGCTTCGCTCTGACCTGGGATCGTTCCCGGTCAACGCGAGCGACGAGGGAGCAGCGGCGCGCCTTGCTCGATTCAAGGACCGTCACATCCTGCGCATTGCCCTCCGGGACCTGCTCGCTGTTGCTCCGTTAGCGGACACGGCTCTCGAACTGTCGACTTTGGCGGACACCGTCATCCAAGGAGCGCACGACCATATCCGCCAGCAGCTAGTCAAGCGCTGGGGGCGGCCTCTCTGCCCGACGGAGTCTGGGGTCATGCTCTGCAACTTCGCAGTGGTCGCATTGGGCAAGCTTGGCGGAAGCGAGTTGAACTACAGTTCTGACATCGACTTGATGTACCTGCACACAGGAAGCGGCAAGACGTCGGGTCCAATCGTCATATCGAACAAGGACTTCACCGGCCAGCTAGCGATGCGGCTTACCAAGCTGCTGTCCATGGTCACCCCCAACGGCTTCAGCTATCGGGTTGACTTGCGCTTGCGGCCCGAGGGCCGTGCCGGAGAGTTGGTGGTGCCGCTATCGACAGCCGCTCGGTACTACTTGAATCGGGCGCGGGATTGGGAACTGCAAATGCTCATCAAGGCAAGGCCTGTCGCGGGCGATCTCCACCTGGGCCGCAGGTTCCTGGAAATCGTGTCACCTCAGATCTACCAAACATCCACGGACTTCTCCCAGATCGAGAGACTGACAGAGAGTCGAGACCGCATCCAGGAACAGCACCGCAGGCACGGTGAAGCGAGCCTTGATGTCAAGCTGGACCCGGGCGGCATCCGCGACATCGAGTTTCTTGTTCAGTGCCTGCAGCGGCTCTACGGAGGCCAAGACCGATTCCTGCGAAGTGGCGGCACCATGTACGCCTTGCATCGCCTAAGGGAGAAGGGGCATCTCGGCACCGGGGACTATGGAGCGTTGTTTAGCGCTTACACATACTTGCGCAAGGTCGAGCACTATCTCCAACTAATGGACAACAAGCAGACCCACGACTTGCCCAGGGACGTAACCTCACTGCGCCGCTTGGCGCTGCAAATGGGCATACGCTCCGGGACCAGCCAGGAAGATGCCCTCCAAGCAGCCATCAAGAAACGCTATGTGTCGGTGACCGAAATCTACGACCGAGTGATTCGCAGCCAGCGTCCGCCGACACCGAGGGCTAGTGCCAAGGGACTCATCGCCACGGCCAAACCGGCCACAACAAAGAGCGCCCGGAATGAACCCGTGGCATCCGCCGTCTGGCGTGTCCACCTGCCGCGCTTGAGGAGCACCTCCCCGGAGTTAGCGGCGAGCTTCGAGAAGCTGAGCCTGCGATGGGGGAATCGTGCGTTGGAGCACTATCTCGACCGGGTTCTAGGAATGCCCAAAGCGCTTGAGATTCTGGTGAGTCGTACCGAGCTAGTGCCGGATATTGGGGAACTAATGGAGTACAGCCCGCACTTCGCCGGGTATCTGTTGCGGTTTCCCGAGGACGCAGCAGTGATTGCTTCCCCGAATGAGGGCTCCCGAGATGACACCGGCGGGGACGCCCGGATCGATAGGCAGCCGATGCCGGCGGAAGTGCAGCCAATCCTAGATGGCGGCCTTGATCCGGATGATGCGGCAGCGGAACTGAGGAAGTTCTTCCGCCGGGCGATGCTTGCCATTCAAACCCGAAGCATCTGCCGGGGTGAAGAGGTGTTCCGCACACTGTCAAGCGCGAGCGACTTGGCCGAGCGGATTCTCCGGGCCGCTCACGCCCTGGCGTTGAGAGAGGTGCTGGACATCGCTAGCGAACAGGCCGAGATGCCGGATGCTGTTCGAATCATCGCCCTGGGACGCTTGGGAATGCGCGAATTCGACCTCGGCTCGGATGCTGATGTCACGTTCGTGATCCCCGACAAGGAGGCATCGAGGAGAGCGGTCTGGACTCAGGTGGTGAATCGAATCATCGACATTGTCAGCAGCTACACCGCGGACGGCCAGATGTTCAGTATCGACGCTCGCTTACGCCCGCTTGGCCGAGATGGCGAGCTGGTCCAGACCGAAAAGCAATTCCTCACGTATCTTGCCAGTCGCGCGGAATCATGGGAGGCGCTCACCTACATGAAGGCGAGAACGGTTGCGGGGGACCTGAAAGCCGGGGAGGACTTCCTGGCCCGCTTGCAGGAGGTGTTGTGGCAGCACTTCGCGCACCGCGAGGAACTTGGATCTCTGCTGGCTCGAATGCGGGCCCGCATTGAATCGGAGCAAGGGGAGGCCAAGCCTCTCAAGTCCGGGCGCGGGGGGTACTACGATGTTGACTTCATCCTCATGTATTGGCGCCTGCTGCATGCCGAATCGTTCTATTCGTCATTGAATACGCCGCAGCGGATCGAGATCATCCGAAAGACGAATCCGGAACATGCGGCTGACCTTGACGTCCTGCTCAGGACCACTACGATTCTGCGGTCATTGGATCACGGGACAAGACTGTCCAAGGGGACTTCGTCTCACGCCCTGCCCCCCACGGAATGGCAACGTGAGCTACTGGCGGAGTTGGTCGCTAGATGGCTTCCCGCGGAAGACAGGGCCACGCCGCTTGTTGAAGTGGTGGAGTCGGCCAGGAGGGCCGCCCGCGAAGTGTTCAACGAGGCGTTTCGCCCTTAGACGGAAAACAGGTCGCGCTCGCCAGGGCGTGGCGGGGGCGGATCCGAGTCGTCGAAGCACTCTCGGTCCGATGTTCCACTAGGTCGATAGCGCTTGCATTGGGTGCGGCGGATCGGGCGGACGCGTTCCGAGAGACGTTTCTCTGGTACTTACGATCCGGTACAATGACTCCGTTATGAGAACCGTGCTATCCATGGCGTGCTTGGCCTTAGTCCTCGCGACGCCCGTCGTTGCTGCCGAAGATGGCTGGGTTGACATCTGGGACGGCTCGACCTTTTCTGGCTGGAAGCTGAGCACCGACAACCCCTCGACATTCAAGATCGTAGATGGCGCGATCGTGGCCCAGGGTCCGCGCTCGCACCTCTTCTACGTAGGTGAAGTCAGTGGAGGCGTTTTCCGGAACTTCGAACTCAAGGTCGACGTCCTTGCCAAGAACAATTCGAACGGTGGAATCTACTTCCACACGGATTACCAAGAGACGGGCTGGCCGGCCAAGGGATTCGAAGTTCAGGTCAACAATACGTTCCAGCGTGACCCCCGCAAGAGCGGCAGCCTCTACGGTGTCTCCGACAGCTTATTCCCGCCCGCAAAGGACGACGAGTGGTTCACAGAGCACATTGTGGTGCGTGGAAACACAGTCAAGATCTACGTCAACGACCAGCTGATAACCAATTGGGTGCAGCCCGAAGACTGGGACGGTCTCCGCCCTGCAAGAGCGCAGAACTTCCCGGAACGCAAGATTGGCACTGGCACGATCGCGCTCCAAGGCCATGATCCCAACAGCGTGGTGATGTACAAGAATATCCGCGTCAAACTTCTGGACTAGCCGCGTCGCGCTCGCCGCCTCACGGCAAGTATGGCGTCCCATGGACTTTGCGCAGGAGGTTAAGGCAGCGGCTGACATTGTCACCGTTGTGGGGGCGCATGTCCGTCTCCGCCAGCAGGGCGGGAATCGATTCATCGGTCTCTGCCCCTTCCATTCGGAGAAGACTCCGTCGTTTACCGTTCACGGAGGCTTGCAGATCTACAAGTGCTTTGGCTGTGGCAAGAGTGGTGATGTCTTCAATTTCCTGATGGAAATCCAGGGCCTGAGCTTCATCGAATCGCTTAGGGTTCTCGCAGCGCAGCAAGGCCGCTCGATGCCGCAGACTGGTAAGCGGCAGGGCGGCGACGAGGCGGCGCGCAAGCGTGAGCAGTTGCTGAGCATTCACATCCTGGCGCAAGAGTTCTTCGTCTCTCAGCTGCGGTCGAAGGCTGGCGCCAATGCCCTGCGCTACTTGAGTGATCGCGGACTCGGAAATGCCGAAATCGAGGAATTTGGGCTCGGCTACGCGCCTCCTGGGAACGCGCTGAGGGAGCACTTCAAGAATCGCGGTTTCAAACGTGGCGACGTGCGTGATTCCGGACTGATCGGAGAGTCGGAGCAGGACCGCTCCTTGTATGACCGGTTTCGAGACCGTCTAATGTTCCCGATTCATTCGGACATGGGCAAGCTGATCGCCTATGGCGGGCGCATCCGGGATCCGGACAAACAGCCGAAATACCTGAATTCGGCGGAAACCCCCATCTACCGGAAGCACACAGTTCTCTACAACCTCCATCGGGCCCGAACAGCGATGCGTCAAAGCAACCGAGTGGTGCTGGTCGAAGGCTACATGGACGTGATTGGAGTCTGGAAGGCAGGCATTCGCAATGCCGTAGCCACATGCGGAACGGCACTGACAACGCAGCAGATCGGCGTCATTCGACGCCATTGCGACACGGTGGTCGTGAACTTCGATTCGGATCAGGCTGGTCAGGCGGCGGCGGAGCGGTCAGTTGAATTGCTGCTGCGCGAAGGAATGAATGTACGCGTCCTCGAGCTTCCAGGTGGATTGGATCCCGACGACTACTGCAAGAAGCATGGCGCCGACGAGTACCGCCGCCAGCTCGATCGCGCTCCGCGTTTCTTCCACTGGCTGCTGGACCGGTCAAGACGGCAGTTTGACCTCGCCACAGCTGAAGGTCGCACTGCAGTCTTCGACAAGCTGCTGCCCTCCGTAGTGCTACTGCCGGATGCGGTCCAGCGCGCCACGACCGTGGCTGAACTGGCGGAACACATAGGGCTCCCCCAGGGCGTGGCGCTAAATCGCCTGCGGTCGGCCACGAATCAAGGCGAGCGGAGTGCCGAGGGTGCAATGCCTCCGCCCGACGGGATGTCCCCCGGAGAGCGACTGCTTCTCGTCTTGCTCGCAAACGACGGGCAGGCTAGGGCGGAGTTGCTGGACGAGGCCCACGACCTCGCATCAGGCGCGCTGTCGAGCCAGAAAATCCTAGCTGCGATGCGGGCAGTGCAGAAATCGGGTGATGGCTACCATCATTCGGCCGTGGAAGCGCGGCTCGAGGCCGAGGACCGGGAAAGGCTGTCTCACTTGGTGTTCGACGGGGACCGGCCCGTACCGACAATCGAGCAAGGACGGTCGGCGCTCACAGCCTTGCGGCTCAAGGTCACACGTGACCGCTATCGGGATCTATTGCGGGGCATCACGGAGGCAGAGCGTTCGGGTGACAAGGACAAGCTTGCGGCTTTGCTTGAGCAAATCAAGCAGTTGGAGCCCGAACTGGGCCTCGCCGATCGCTAGACCAGCGAGACGTCACTGTCCGTCAACATGCAGGCCGGTGGCAGCGCTCCCGCGCGAGATTGGGAGCAAAAAAGATTCGGCTACGACGCGCCCATGAGCCTGCTGAAGGCGATGGAAATGGGCAGCGACGGCCTGATGGCGGCGGTGGGAATCAGCGCGGCGATTTTCAAGGCCGCAGCCGTCATCGCCAGCGCAGTCGCCAGCTACAGGCATTTTGCGCACAGCGTCGTCAGTCCGCTAGGCAGGTTGCTCCAGATGGAACTGCAGGCCAAGCTCGACAGTCCGGACCTTGCCTTGGACTTCGCGGATCTCCGAGCGGCGGATGTCAATTCGAGGGCGAATAGCTTCAAAAAATGGGCTCCTCAGCAAAATCGGTGGTTAAGGCTGTGCTCCGGTAGATTTCCAAGTGAATGATATAAAGCGAGTTCGTAAGACCTGTAGGATCTGAACCCGTACGCTTTTCTCATAGCCAGCTTGGCTTTGAGGTTCATGCCCTCCACCGCACCCGAAGAATGGCTCCTCCCGGTCCGGAACCAGTTCAAGACCAGCGGCCGATGCCGCCGCAGCATCTTCGCGACCTTCTTCATCGGCTCCAGCCGCGAGCGCATCGCCCGCCGGCACCAGCGCACCAGGAACCGCCGTGCCGCCGTCGGCGAGCGACACTCCTAGAACTGCTGGAAATCCTCCTTCAGCAGGTACGCCCGCACCGTCCGCAAGTTCAGCTTCACCAGCTCCGCCAGCTTCGGCTCCTGCTTCTCGCTCAGGTTCTCCTTGCGCTTCAGCAACAGCCAGCGCGCGTTCTTCAGCACCGGCTCCTCCCCCTGCGCCCGCAGCTGCTTCGCCTCCGCCGCCCGCACCGCGTCGATCGCCTTGCCCAGCTTCTGCACGATGTGGAAGCGGTCCAGCACGTGCACCGCCGCCGGCGCCCGCTCCGCTACAACCCGCAGGTACGCCTTCCACATGTCCGAGCACACCACCCGCAGCCGCCCTGACCGCGCCTCCCCGAACCAGTCGAAAAACCCTGCCAGCGTCTCGATCTTCCGCTCCCGCCCCACCCCCAGCAGCCGCCGCCGGCCCGCATCCAGCTGATACACCAACGTCAAGTACTTATGGCCCTTCTGCCACGCGATCTCATCCACCCCGATCGTCGCCACCCCCTCCAGCTGCACCCGCTCCCGGCCCCACTCCACGGCCATCCCCACCGCTCGCCAGACCCGCCCCCACGACACCCCGAACACCTGCGCCGTCTCCTGCCACGACAGCCGCTTCGCCCAACTCGCCAGAAACCACCTCAACGCCTTCGTCGAGCGCTGCTTGCCCTCCGCCCACGGCACCCGCTCCACCTTCACCTGCCCGCAGCGCCGGCAGTCCACCCGCCGCATCTCGTAGATCAAGTACGTCGGCAACCCCAGCACCGGCACGAACTGGTACCGCCGCCGCTCGCGCCGGTCGTAGCAGGGCCCCGGCTCGCCGCAGCCCGAGCAGCGCGCCCTGCCGTTGGCCCGCGGCAAGACCTCTACCTCCACCTCGGCCTGCCCGCCCTCGCGCTCCACCAGCCGGATCTTCCCGTACACGAACCCCGGCAGCTTGTACACCCGGTTCAGAATCGTGCGCAACTGCACCTGTTGTCTCCTCCTTTCTCCAGACGGGAACTCCCCGCCCACCTCGGCGGAAGCCCTCGGTACCCGGATCAAACTACACTACCCCAGGACGCAAGACCCGATCCTCACCCACTGATTCTGCGCAGGAGGCAAAAAATTGGTCGAGTCGGGCATCGAGACGGACAAGGCGCTGGCACTCTCCGGCCTGATGGCCGTCGATGGCTGATGGCGTGGCGGGGTCCCAAGCCCGACCCGCCGTGGATGGAGGGCCTGCGCGACAAGATCAAGGTCGTTGAGGTAAAGCGGCGGGAGGCTCCGGACGCCAACGCTTCCGAATTCTACGAGATCAGGACCAGCAAACGTAGCCGACTCGTCAAGCGCCTGTGGCAGGATCCTGAGTGCGTCCTGAAGGTCAAGAACGGCCACGCCCGCGCTAACGCCCGCCCCGAAGTGATCGAGCGGCGGCGTGCTGCATCGCAGGCACTTGGCATGGACCCGGACTGGCGGAGGGCGAACAGCGAGGCGCAGAAGGGGCGTCCGTGGTAAGCCAAGCGGAGGACGGCGCACGTGCCGCGCAAGGGAACCTACAAGCACGCAGCCGAAACTCGCGCCAAGGTGAGCGCTGCCGCGTTCAGGCGTCACGACGCCGCCACGGGCCGCGTCCGCTGACGGCATGGCGTACAGCCCGGAAGAGCGAGCCCGGATGAGTCTGGAGCGGAAGTCCCGTCCGAGACCCTCAGCGGAAGCGCGAGCACGGATGAGCCGGGCGCAGAAGGCTCGCCGGGCACGCGAGCGCCTGCCGGACTGCGGCGGCGACTGGGTGCGGGCCAGTTGGAAACTCGCACGCTTGCCCGAAAACCCGTAGGCTGCTATCAGGGTTTCGGTTCCGTAGGGTGGACACCGACAGGGTCTTGGGTTGTGCCTGCCAACCTAATGTCTACCGGTCTTTCTCCGGTGAACACCCCGGCCCAAATCGCCCGCTTGCCGGACATCATCTCAACTATGTACTTGCGTAGAAGATACTGATCCGACTCAAATTCACCGTGAGCCTTCGGGGAGTAGGCATTCTTCTTCAGGGCCACCTTGTCGAAGTCGTAGTTCAGCGCTTGAGACATCTCGTAGAGCAGGTCGGTGAGCAGGTCGTTTCCCTTATCTGCCCACCGTGCCCCGTCGGCCGAGCCATCGGTGCTCAAGTGATCCAGGGAGAGCCGCCAAGCTCTTAACACGGGTGTGTCTTCCGTATCGCCACTTGAGAACTCAACTTCGATCGCGTTCAGCGCATCAACATGACGGGGACTCGCCCTCGCGGCCCGCGTGGCCATCAGCTCCTTGAAAATGAACAGCTTTCGATTTCCCCGCTCTCGACGCCTTTCGCTGATTCGCTGGAGCCACAGCGCGACGATGGGGCCGAAGAATATGGCCGCGATGGTTACGACTTCTAGGACCAAAGAGTCTTGCATAGCTGCGAATCTTAACACCTAGAGCGGCGCGGTCTCAGCCGCAGATCCCGGCCCCCTCGAACGTCACTGGCGGGATACACTCGAAGACCGTGTCCATCCGCTCCTTACTTCCCGACGCGAATGCCGTTCTCGACCTCGAACCCGAGGAGCTTGCAGGCGTCCTTCTGGAATACCTCAGCTCTCTTCCTCCCCGCGAGCAGCAAGAAATGAACCGGCACAACCTCTTGAACCATTCCATTCGAGATTATCCACAGGACCACGAGAAAGAGGTGGGCCAGGCCCTGATGGAGGCGTGGGTCTGGCTCGAGCATGAGGGGCTTCTAGTGCCGGATCCTGGGCAAGGGGGTGAGTGGGTGATCATCTCTCGCCGCGGCCGACAACTGAAAACGAGAGATCAGGTGTCCCATTACCGTCACGCGAACTTGCTCCCCCGTCAGCAACTTCATCCGAAAATCGCATACAAGGTCTGGGCGACGTTTCTCCGAGGTGACTACGATATGGCGGTGCTTCAGGCATTCAAGGAGGTCGAAGTCCGGGTTAGGGAGGCCGGACAATTTGCAGCCACGGACATCGGAGTCCCCTTGATGCGGGACGCGTTCGGGGCAGGCGGTCCGCTGAGAGACACTTCTGCACCCCCGAGGGAACAGGATGCGCTCGCTCATCTCTTTGCGGGTGCAATCGGATTCTACAAGAACCCCTCCAGCCATCGTAATGTCCCCATCGAGCCGAGAGAGGCTGTCGAGATGATCATGCTGGCCAGTCACTTGCTGGGCATTGTGGACAGGCGCTCGTCCAACGGTTCGGCAGCTTGACAAGCTGATCAGACCGTCAAGCAGTGAAGGCGGAATGCCGTATTTTTCCGGAAACGATATTTGTATAACTGGCGTGCATAACCGCCCTGAAATCGGGCGTAAGTCGTTGTGTTGAAAAGCGTTCAGGCGACCCCGGCTCCTCCCGGTTATGGAACACACGGTCGAGGGGTCGCTCGAACTGCTGTTGTGCCCGGGAGTTCCCGCAGTGGCGTTGGATCGCGTTTGGCGGCTACCGCGGTAGATTCTCGGCCGGCCTTTCGCAGAAGTCGCTTCTCGCGATGAGCAAGATCCTCGGAGGGCGCACAGGCCTGGGCCCTGCGGGTCATTTCAAGTGCGACCCGGTAGTCCTTTTGCCTGTGCTCGTAGTGCTTGGCGAGTTGCTCGAAGGCTGCGGCACGATAAGGGTTGGCCGCACGCGCGAGGTCATGCAGCAGTCGAACCTGGCTTTCGCGGTTGCCGGACTGCCCTTCGAGGCGAGCCGACTCCCACATGGAAGCAAAGAGGCAGCCGGAGGGAAGCCCAGCTCGGATGGCCTTGCGGTAGAGTTCAAGGGCGTGCATTCGATCGCCTTTTTTCTGCAACCAGCGGGCGAGGCCGAGAATATCTTCCGCGTGCCGGAAGACTGTGTCGCTAGGTGCGGCGTAGGCCGGCATTAGCACCGCGCCTAGGCACGCCAGGGAGATGATGTCCAGCACGTTGTGGTGGAATACGGACCGGAGTCCCGAGGGGTTGCCCGTGCGCAAGTAGTTGAAGTACCGCTGCGGGATTAATGCTCCTGGGACATCGCCGTGGCGCTCGACTCCGAGCACTTCCGATTCCAACGTCCCCATCCGGCAGTTGCTCATCCGCTCGCTCCAGATGCGTCGAGCGGGATAGAGCAGGTCGACGTGACGCAGGCGTCCCAGGGGGCTTTCCTGGCGTTTGAGTCGGAAGCGAGTCTCGAGGAGCGGGACATCGTATGACTTGCCGTTGTAGGTGATCAGAGCATCGTATTGCTTGAGGCATTCCGAGAGTGCGTTAAGCATTGCCGGCTCTTCGTCGTAGTCGCGCATGAAGAAGAGCCGTACGCGGAATCCGCCGGCTTCAATGGCGCCCACTCCCACCAGGAAAGCGCAGGTGCCCGTCCCACCTGCCAGCCCGGTGGTTTCGGTGTCGAGGAACGCCCAGCGGCTGGGATCGATCGACTGTGCTTTGCCGTCGGAAATCTCCGCCAGCGCGCGCCCCGAGAGCGACCGCAGGTCGCCTACTCGGATGTTGCCGTGCATGCGATCGTTCGGGAGCACATGTTCTTGCAGCATGAATCGGCCCAGGGAGCTCTCGCACTCTTCTCCTTCGGGCCCCGACGCTCCGGAACAGGGCGCCGGAGACTGCTGCTCCCCGGGTGGGGGGTGCTCCGTTAACTTGCGGTTGTCAAACGAGCGTTCGGCCGCGGCGTTGATCCGCCGTCGCAGCTGCTCGATGTCTCGTTGGGTGATGCGTTGCATTTCGGGCTCGTCGCCAGCGGTCAGGCGGCTTCCTGTTCCTGGTTCTTGGAGATCAACGAGCTGAGCAACCGGAGTGCCACTTCTTTCGCTTTCTCGCCGACCTCTCCGGCCGCGCCCACACATCGTGGGCAACCTGTTGCGCAAGGGCACGCCTCGATGAGCTCCCGAGCCATGCTTGCCAGCGAGCCGCGCAACCGGAACAGCGGTTCGCTCTGGCCGATTCCCCCCGGGAAGTTGTCGTAGAGGAAGATCTCCGGGCACAGCAGCGCTTCGGATTCGTCCTTCGTACTTGATGTCGACACCCCGAGATCGCGCGGATCGCACATCAAGAGCACAGCCCCGACCGTGCGCAATACGTTTCCGAGGCCGACCAGTCCATCGCGCGTCTCCGATGTCGAATAGGGCAGGGCGGCGAGCGAGGCTGCCGAGAAGAGCAGCCAGAACGCCGTGGTGTGCATCTCCTGCTCTGGCATCGAGAGCTTGCCGTCGCCGACATTTTCGTTGGTGTGGAAGCGGATCTTCTTGAATCCGACGACTCGGCTTGTGATCCGGACTTCGCCGTGGCTTGCTAGGGACGCTCCGAGAGAGTGGTCATCGAAACCCTCTAGACGTTCGACTTGGGTGTGCTCGACCGCATCCGTGTAATAGCCGCACTCGACCCTTCGGACGTACGCCTTGCGTTCCTTGAACTCGAACCGGTCCACGTGAAACAGATGGCCCTCGTGGATATAGATCGCCTTCTCGTGCAGGGTCGTAAGAGCGGCCGGAAACGCGACCTCTCCAATCACCTTGGAACCGTTGCTGATGTCAACCACGACGAAGTTGTCGCTGGTCACCTTGCGTAGGCTGATTGCATCGGCCGGATAGGCCTCCGAGGTCCAGTGCCAAGCTCCGCCAGCGTGGTGCAGGACGCCAGTCTCCTCCAGGAAAGAGCACATCTCGCGAGTGTCGTGTGGCCCCAACCGCTCGCCCTCCTGGATAGGCAGCTCGAATGCAGCGCACTTCAGGTGGCTTACCAGAATCTCGAGATTGTCAGGATTCACGTGCGCATGTTCGGGGGAGCCTTCGAAGAAGTACTCCGGATGCTCGATCACGTACTGGTCAAGCGGCGCGGACGAGGCGACGAGAACACTCACCGAAGCCGTGTTGCGCCTTCCAGCCCGCCCGGCACGCTGCCAGGTTGACGCAATTGAACCGGGGTAGCCTGCCAGCACTACCGCGTCGAGCGAGCCGATGTCGATTCCGAGTTCGAGGGCATTGGTGGCGACGACTCCGAGGATCTCGCCTGCGCGGAGTTGGCGCTCTATTTCGCGCCTCTCGCGCGGAAGATACCCGCCGCGGTAACCGCGGACGGCTGCCTGCCCGCCCGGGGGCTTGCCGACCGACTCCTTCAGGTAGCGTGTCAGGATCTCAGTCGCCAAGCGGCTGTTCGCAAAAACAAGGGTCTGGCGGCCTCGCTCGAGGAAAGATTCCGCCAGGCGCCGGGTCTCGTTGATGTAGCTGCGCCTGATGCCCAGTTGCTCGTTCACAACCGGCGGGTTGTAGAACACGAAGAATTTCTCTCCGCGCGGCGCGCCGTTGTCATCGACTAGGTCGAATTGCTCCTCGGTGAGGCTCTGCGCAAGTTCCTTGGGGTTCGCGATCGTGGCGGAGCAGCAAATGAATTGGGGGTTCGAACCATAGAATGCTGCAATGCGCTTTAGCCGCCGCAAGACATTTGCAAGATGGCTTCCGAAGACGCCGCGGTACGCGTGGAGCTCGTCAATGACAACGTAACGCAGGTGCTCGAAGAATCGCGCCCACCGCGTGTGGTGCGGCAGCACTCCGGAGTGCAGCATGTCGGGGTTGCTCAGCACAACATTGGCGCGGCGTCGAATCGCCCGGCGGGCGTCAGCTGGCGTGTCGCCGTCGTATGTGAAGGCCCGGACGTCGGAGCCGAGCGTGGCGCCGAGGCTGTTGAATTCCTCGAGCTGGTCCACAGCCAGAGCCTTGGTCGGAAACAGGTACAGAGCGCAGGTCGACGGGTCGGAGGCGAGCGCGTTCAGGACCGGCAAGTTGTAGCAGATGGTCTTGCCGCTGGCGGTCGGCGTGACGATGACAGCATGGTTGCCGCTCGCGATGTGGTCCCAGCTTTGCGCCTGATGGGAGTAAAGTTGCTCGATTCCCTTGGATGCGAGCGCCTCGCGTAGGCGGGCATCGATTCCTATCGGGAAATCAACGTACCGCGCCTCGCGCCCGGGTAGCTTGCGGATCGTCGCAACCGGAGAGTTCGTGAGCCGCTGAAGCGCCTCGAATCTCTCGATCACCCCATGCAGAGAGTCGTCGGGCGTAGGAATTGGCGCGAGTCGTTGTCCTTGCCCTCGGACTGCTGTGTGTGTTGATTCGAGCTTGAGGTTCATTGAATTCGCCATTGTGTACGATTTGATTTCCCGTATAGGTTCGTGGAGGAAGCTTTTTATTCTTAATATATTCTCCTATCGATAGTTTGCTCGTCAAGTCCATCCTGATTTTCATGAGATAATCGACATCGAAGTGACCGAGCGAACCCGTAGCAGGGACCATGCCCGCCAGGGAGTCGGACTCTTCGGCGTAGTGCGATCGATGTCGATCGAGCTGGGTGCCAGTTGTACTGCCGGACAGGGGGGTACCGGTTGCAGTGGAAAGTCGTCTGGAGGAAGTAACATGCAATACCATCGGGTCATGCGGTTGCAGGGATTCTGGGCTGTGCGGTTGGCATGGAGCGTCATCGTGGCTGGCCTCCTCGCGGTTTGCATTTCCAGTGCCAGTGCGCAGCCTACATTCAAGATCACGTTCTCGGCGGAGAACCGAAACCACGGGCGGGTGTGGAACGGTGGTGTCGAAGATGCCTCGCGATTGCGTCGGATCTTCGGCTGGCACCTTCACGACGAGGATCGCCTGCGACCGCCCTCCCGTTGGGACGTTGTCACGCAATCGGTTGGAGGTGACGTGGCTTCTCCCGGCGTGATCCTTGCGCTTAACGGACCCGAAACGCTTCCGCTCACCTTTTTCACCAGGAGGGGCGACACGACCTTCGTGCCGGCCGAAGTTCCCTATGGCGAGGTTCACTACCCGCCTGACTTGCGCGGCGATGTCGCCATCGAGCGCGTGCCGCATCCGATCGTCGTCTCAGGGCCGGACACCGAGAGCGACGACCCGGCCATGATTCGCACCAAGTCGGGGGAGTATTGGCTTGCGTGGGTTGCGTATCGCACCGTCAAGCGGGACGGCTACTACCTGGAAGGGGCAGACCGGGTGATGGCCGCTTGGAGCAAGGACGGAGTCCGGTGGTCGCAGCCGTCGGCGGTCACCTCCATGGGAGACCATTTCCGGGTCGCGCTGGGGGAAGATGCGCACGGCCGCATTTGGTGCGTGTATTCGCGGCAAGAGGACTCGGGCAGCGGTAACTTCGACCTGTACGCGAAGAGTCTCGAGCATGGGGAGTGGTCGGATGCCGTGCGGCTGACCGACGACCCGCGGCCGGATGCGTTCCATCGTGTCGCAGCAACCGGCGACGGGGAGCTGTACTTGGTCTGGGCCGGTTTCCGCGACTCCCCGGACGGCGGCCTGCCCCAAAGCGATATCCTCTTGCGACGCTTCGACGGTTCTGCTTGGGGGCCGGAAGTGCCCATCACGGATTCCCCGGAGGACGATTGGGACCCGGCTGTGGCAACGGACTCGTCGGGCCGGGCCTGGATCGCTTGGGATTCATACCGTTCGACCGGCGGCTACGACTTGCTGCTCCGGTCGGCAACCGCCCAAGACGAAGGCCCGCTTGTGGAACTGTCGGCGAGCCCCTATGCCGAGATGCGCGCCGATGTCGCAGTCGATGGGGACGACAGGGTTTGGGTTTCGTGGGAGGAAGGGGCCCCGAACTGGGGCAAGGACTACGGCTACAAGAATCCGCGCACCGGAATCAATCTGAAAGACGGCGCCCTGTTGTACGACGCGCGGAGCGCCAGGACCCCGCGAGTGGCCGTGCTGGCGGGCGGCCAATGGCTGCAGCCGAGAGAGGCGTTGGCGGGGTCTGCTCCGAAGTTCCTCAGGCCGGGCCTGTTCCAGAATCCCCGCCTGGCTGTGGACGGCGACGGCAATGCATGGGTGCTGATGCGGCACCAGTGGCGCGGCGCCGGGCGCTGGGGAGGGCATCTCTTCGACTTCTACGCCACCACCTGGGCGGGCGGGAGGTGGATCTCCCCTGTTCTGCTCACTGGCAGCACCGGGCGGCAAGACACAATCGTGGCGACCGCTCCGGCGGCTGATGGATCGATGGTCGCGGCCGTGGTCGGCGATGGGCGCCGCATGCCGGTGGGCTTGCCCAAGCACCACGCCGTCGCCGTTGTGCGGCTGGAAGGGGCTGCGCTGCCAGGCGCGTCGGGCAATCCTCCGCTGGTCGCGTTCCAGTCGAGCGTGGCCGACGGCTTCACGCCCACCCACCCGAGAGAGGAGGCGGAGATCGTCGCTATCCGCAGCCACAGGGTGGAACTGGGCGGGCGGACCTGGAAGGTCGTTCGGGGCGACCTGCACCGCCACACCGAGATCTCGATGGATGGGGCGGTTGAAGGCACCCTCTACGATGCTTATCGATACGCTCTCAACGCGGCGCAGCTCGACTTTCTCGGCGTGAGCGACCACAACTACGGCCAGTGGCTCGATACTGACCAGCCGACGGACCCGCAGTCAGACAACGAGTTCCAGTTCTGGCGGACGCAAAAGTCGGTCGACCTCTTTCATGTTCCGGGACGCTTCACGCCTCTCTATGGCTACGAGCGGACCACGAATTTCCCGCTCGGTCACCGCAACATCTTCCATGCGACGCGCGGGGTGTTCAGCCTGCGGGTGCCCATGTTACACGTGCGTGACCGACCGGAACTCCTTGATACAGATCCGCCGAAGCTGTGGGCCTACCTGCGACGTACCGGAGGCATCGGCATACCGCACACTTCGGCGACGTCGATGGGCACGAATTGGCAGCGTCTCGATGACGAGGTCATTCCCGTCACCGAGATTTATCAGGGAGACAGGAACTCCTACGAGACGCAAGGCGGTCCGCGATCCGCCCTTCCGGACGCCCCGGGGCCGGGTTCCGCGGGGCGGCCTCCCCATCAGGATGGCTTGGTCCAGAACGCGCTCGGAGTTGGGTACCGGATGGGGTTCATCGCCTCGAGCGACCACCGCTCCACGCATATCTCCTACGCCAACTTGATCGTGCCGGACCGAACAACCACGCGGGAGGACTTGATTGACGCGATGCGCAATCGGAGGACATACGCCTCCACCGACAACATCGCTGTCGATTTCCACACCGGAGCGCAGCACCAGGGGGCGGTAATCGCGGCGGGTGATGCCCCGGTTCTCACCGCTCGGATTCGCGGAACGGCTCCCATCCTCAAAGTCGAGGTGATCAAGAACAACCGCTCGGTCTACACGCGTTCGGGCGATGGGGATTCCCAAGTCGAATTCGAGTACCGGGATGCCGATTTCAACGACTCATCGATGGGAGAGACAGCCACGATTCGGGATTGGTCGCGGCCCGAAACCGGGATCCGGCCCAGGCCGGACCCGAACGAGAACTTCTATTACTTGCGAGTCATCCAGTCGTTCAGCGCCGACGAGCCCGACAAGGAAGGGGAGGTCGCTTGGTCCTCTCCCATCTTCGTCACGCGCGAGTAGGGCGCTTATTGCAAGTCGGGTCCGCTCAGTTGACGAGCGCTTGGTAAGCCAGGGTCTGGAAGTCCTGCCGGATGTTGAGATGCGTGTAAGGGCGGATCTGCGTCATGAGAATTCCGACCACCTCGTCTTCCGGGTCGACCCAGAAGACCGTGCAGTAAGCTCCGCCCCAGCCATACGTGCCGACAGCGCTTGGCATCCCGCTCGGCCCAAGATCGGTGGTCACCGAGTAGCCCAGACCGAACCCGAAGCCCGCGCCACGCAACCAAACCGCCTTGTCGCCGGTGTGGTTGGTGGTCATCAGGCGCACGGTTCGCGGCCCGAGGATGCGAACCCCGTCCAGCTCTCCGCCATTCAGCATCATTTGGTGAAAGCGAAAGTAGTCTGCCGTCGTCGAGACCAGACCACCCCCCGCGCTGAAGTACACATGCGGCTCCCTGACCCAGCGGCTGTCCCCGTCGGGCCTCTCCTCCAGCTCGATCTTGCCGTTGGCATCAGGCCGGTACAGGGCCGAGAACCGCGGCAATTTCGAGCCGGGCAGGTAGAAGTGCGTGTCGTTCATGCCTAGCGGAGATAGGACTTTCTTTCGAAGATACTGGTCCAGGGACATGCCGGAAATCACTTCGATCAGTCTCCCGGCGACATCTGTCGCGGGGCCGTACTCCCACTTCGCGCCCGGCTCGAAATTGAGCGGAAGCTCCGCCAGCGCCGTGACATAGTCCCCGACAGTACCCCCCGGCTGCCGGTTCGCGCGAACGTCGTTGTAGAGCGATTGCGTGATTCCTCGATACGGATTGGGCAGGCCCGCGGTGTGGGTCAGCAGGTGCTGGAACGTAATGGGATTCCCAGCAGCGACGCGCTTGAACGGGCCACGGGCGGAGTCCGCCGGTCCGACCGCCACGGCGATATCCATGCCGGCGAACTCCGGCAGATACTTCGAGATCGGATCACGAAGCTGAAAGTGCCCCTCCTCCCACAGCATCATCAGAGCCACGGTCGCGATCGGCTTGGTCATCGAGGCGATTCGGAAGATCACGTCGTTCGACATCGCGGCATTCGTCTCGGCATCCCGGTATCCGAAACTCCGGTGATACACGACGTTTCCCGACCGCGCGATGAGGGCAACCACTCCAGGCACTTCGCGGCGGTCGACGTACCCCTGCAGCATTCGGTCGACGCGTGCTAGCCTCTCGGCCGAGAAGCCTGCGGATTCTGGTTCCCCCAAAACCGCGGGGGCGGCCAAGGCGGTACCGGCAAGAATGCTCGCGGCGGTAGCGGCGGCAGCCAGGATTCGTGGGGGTATGCGAGACATGGAGGCCTCCCTTTCGTGCGCCCGGCTGCGATCCCAGCGGCCTTGGCGTCAGTGCGCATGTCGCCGGGGCGGGGGCGTATCTGTTGTACCAGAAAGCGCTCAGCGCACAGCAAGCCCTTGGGGGAAGCCGAGCACTGGCAATGCCCCGCTAGAATCGTGCTCATGCTGCGACTCGGAATCCTCGCCCTGGGGTGCGCCCCCCTGATCGCATCGGCTGCCCCGAACATCCTTTTCGTGATGAGTGACGACCACGCCGCGCCGGCGCTGAGCGCGTACGGCGGAGATCTGATTTCCACGCCCAACCTCGATCGGCTGGCCGCGGAGGGGGCGCGGTTCGACGCCGCATTCGTCACTAACTCGATCTGCACGCCCAGCAGGGCGGTCGTGCTGACCGGCAAGCACAGCCACAAGAACGGAGTGCTGACACTGACGGACACCTTCGATGGCAGGCAACAGACGCTGCCGAAGCTGCTTCAGATGGCCGGATACTACACCGGAATGATCGGTAAGTGGCATCTCAAGAGCGAGCCGACTGGCTTCGACGAGTACGCCGTTCTTCCTGGCCAGGGGCTGTACTACGACCCTCCGCTTCGGCACACGGGGAAGTGGCCGGAAGCGCAAGCCCACCAAGGCTACGTGACCGACGTGATTACTGATCAAGCGTTGAGCTTTCTTGAGTCTCGACCACGAGACAAGCCGTTCTTCTTGATGTATCACCATAAGGCTCCGCACGACGTGTTCGTTCCGAAGCGGGAGCACGCCGGGCTGTTTCCCGATCCGATCCCCGAACCGCCCACGCTCAACGAGGATGTCAGCCAGCGCATCGCTCTGCGCGAGACCGTCGAGATGATTGGACACCGGCACACATCCTACGGGGTGCCGGAATGGCGCTGGTTCCTGACGCGGGTCCGCTACAGGCCTGACGAGATCGCCAACTGGGAGCGGGAACTCGCGGGTCTATCCGGTCCGGCTCTGCGCCGCGCTCAGTACCAGATCTACATGCGCCGATATCTGCAATGCGTCCATTCCATTGACGAGAACATGGGTCGCGTTCTGGAGTATCTCGATCGCAACGGGCTCGCTCGCGACACGCTGGTGCTCTATACGTCGGACCAGGGGTTCTTCCTCGGAGAGCACGGCCTCTACGACAAGCGCTTCATGTACGAACCGGCTTTTCGGATTCCGCTGCTGGTCCGGTGGCCCGCCGCAGTGCCCGCCAGTAGCGTGTCCGCCGAACTGGTGCAGAACCTAGACTTCGCGCCCACCATGCTCGATGCTGCCGGCGTTGACATTCCGGCGGACATGCAGGGGGAGAGCTTCTTGCCACTGGCGAAAGGGGAGCGTCCACCGGACTGGCGGGACGCAGTTTACTACAGGTATTGGATGAACAGGGCCCACTTCAATATTCCGGGGCACCTGGGCATCCGCACCAAGCATGACAAGCTGATCTTCTTCTACGACAACGCTGCCGGACCGGACGGCAGGACCAGGGTCAGCGGCGCCAGGCCCGGCGTGCGAGACCCGTTCTGGGAGTACTATGACCTCGAAGAGGATCCGCAAGAGGTCCAGAATCTGTACGGCGACCCGCGCTACGCGGATCGCATTCGAATATTGAAGGATCGGCTAGCCGGGTTGCGTCGGCGGTACGGGGACGATGGAGACGGCCTGGACTTCGCAGACTAGCGCCGGGAGCCGAGCGCGATCCGGCCGGCACCTGAATCAAAGGGCGCCAGCTGTGGAAGCTGTGCGAGACATGCCGAGCTCAAATTGCTGGGGGCAAGCTGATTGCGTGCTCCATAGTGCCTTGTCGCGAATTGAGCGAACCGTGTACAATCATCGATCCATGACACGCGGGCATTTCTTGGTGGTTGCATTGCTGGCGCTCGGTCCGGCCTCCGTGCTCGTTCTGGATGCCGCCGAAATCGAAGGCAAATGGAAGGTTGTCTGGGATACGGAGGGCGGCATCCGTCAAAGCGAATGGAACGTCACCCAAGAGGGCAATTCGATCAAGGTCGACATGGGTGAGCAGGTGTTTGAAGGTACAGTCGCAGACAACCGGATCGCCTTCGAGGGCACCTACTACGCCTCGGAGGCCGGCTACAAATCCGCATTGAAGGTTGAAGGGACGCTGGAGGCCGGCGTGATCAAGGGCAAGGGAAGTTGGGACCAGTACGCGATGACTTTCACCGCCAAGCGTGCGGATTGAGCTCTGCGCTCCCGTTTACCGGGTCAATCGATCAGCCGCAGGCCGAACCACGCCAAGCCTCCGACAAGTAGCAGGATTGCGACTAGCTGTTCCGACCTCCCGCTGACGAATCTGAGACGCAGTGCGCCAGCGGCCGTCACAATCAACCCCTCAGTGCTGATTGCCCCGGACAGGAAATAGGGGGCCTTCATCTCGGTCGAGGTAAGGAAGGCGGCCAGAAACAGCCCGTGGAAGCAGCCCATTGAGCCGCACACGACCCATCGATGCTTCGCATCCGGCAGGAACAATATCTCTGAGGCCAAGTACGCGACCGTCAAGGCAGCGGCTGCTTCCAAGAAGCGCAGCGGCGGCACCCAGCCCAGTGAGCCGGCTGCCGCCCCTACGAAGGCTTGGGCGCATAGAAACGCCCCGGCACATACCAAGAACTCCCGTCTGGTTCTTGCCGCCAGAGCCAATGCCACAAGAAACAGGAGCAGTTCGGGGCTGGTGATGGCCTTGCGCGTGCCTGCCCCGAGATTTGTGGCCACAATCTCGCCGAGCGTGGGGGGAGCGAAGCGTATGTCGGACTCGCGAGACGTGATGTCGAACACAGTCTGACGCGCGGATTCTCCCTCGCCAGAGCTCAGGATGTGCATGTGGTGCGGGACAGTGACGGAAGGGAAGTCGCAGCGTACCGAGACACTGTCAGGCGGTGCTGCGAACCGGTACTCCGCTTCGCAGACGTACAGTTCCTGCCCGACCTCTACGCGGCACGCTTGGTTCGCGAGGGCCCCCGGCTGTCCGTCCGAGAACACTTGGAACGCTTCCAGGAGCGTTGCCTGGGGATCATCGCCTTCCGGAACCTCGGACAAAGGCATGCGCAGTTCGTATTCCACGGCCTGGCCGGCTAGGCGCAGGCTGCCTTGGCTGATGCTCAGGACGTGTGCCGCTGCAGGAATCGCCCAGAAAGTCGCAGCTGCCGCGGCCAGCGATCCAGCGACAGTCCGCCGGATGAGCCGCCACGCGCTCGCACGGGTCATTTCAGCCCGAAGGCGTACATCGATGTCAGCGAGCGGATGTAGATCCGACCGTCCACGATTGCCGGTGTCGCGAAGCAGGTGCCGTCAAGGCTACTTGTCTCCAGAATCTTCCAATTCGCGCCCGGCTGTACCGTGCTGACCATGCAGCTTTCGCTGACGGTGAAGATCTTGCCGTCACCCGCCACGGGCGAAGCCCAGTACTTGTCGATAGCTTCGCCCAACCGGGCGACGCTATGAGCGGTGCCTGTAGCAGGATCAATGCTGCTAAATATCCCGCCGTCCTTGACCAAGTAGATCTTCCCGCGATAAAGCAGGGGGGAGGGGGTGTTTGGCAGTGACTTGTTGTAGCGCCACAGCACGCCGGTCGTGGTGATGTCGCCGCGTTTGTCTCCCGGGCGGATCGCGACGAGATTGTTCACCGGTGCCCGTCTCGCCGCGTAGAAATACCAATCGCGTTCGTCGAGCTTGCCATCGCCTCCGAGGTCGGCTTCTGCCCATGGGTTGTCCTTCTTAAGTCGTTCCTCGGGCGCTTCCCCCTGCGACAGCATCCCGTCGCCGTCCCGATCGAACGCAGCGAGCACCTCGGCGAACGGAGGAATCTGCTCTTGTTGGCCTGGGTCGCCGCCAATCTCCCATCCGTTGATGTAGATCGTGTCGCCTTGGAACAGCGGCACGCATTTGAGCTGCCAGGCGAACCCGGTCACCCACCATAGCTGCTCGCCTGTTTCAAGATCGTAGCCTGCCACGCGGTAGGCGCCCGGCACGACCACCTGCGCCCTGCCGCCATTCGGCCGGAAAACACCGGCAGTGCCGTACCCGCGGGTGGTCTCGGGGCGGTCTGTCTTCCACACCGTTTCTCCGGTGTCCTTGTCGAGGGCGATGAGGTAGGACCCAATCTGCTGGTCGCAAACGATCAGCAGCTTTCCATCGACCAGGATCGGCGACGACCCGTGGCCATTCTGGTTAACGAACGGTCCCATGGGGCGCCTCCAGCGCTCGTTTCCCTTGGAATCGAACGAAAGCGCGCCGAAGTCGCCGAAGAATACGTAGACATTCTCGCCGTCCGTGACCGGCGACGGTGATGCGGGTCCATGCGTTCGCTGGAACGGTTCCTGCCGCGGCCTGGAAACCTCTTGAATCCAAAGAATTTCGCCGGAGGAACGCTCCAATGCAAGGACCAGCAGCTTTTGATCTTCGTAGGCTGTAAGGAAGATCCGCTCGCCTGCGACAACGGGAGATGAATGGCCGGTCGGGACCGCGCTCTTCCACTGCAGATTGACGTCTTCGCCGAAGCGGGCAGGTAGTTCGCTGCCCTCGGCAACGCCAGCCCCTTCAGGGCCTCGGAACTGCGGCCAGTCTGCTGCTGCGGCACTAGCGGCAAGGAGCGGGGCGGCCATGAGTGCGGGCCAAATCATGCCCCACAATATACCGCGCAGCCGGAACACCTGGCTGGCGGACGGCGTGATAGAGTGCAAGAACCGCACCATTAGGATGGAACGGATCGGACGGTACGAGATTGTCTCCGAACTGGGCCGCGGGGCGATGGGCGTCGTCTATCGTGCCCGCGACCCTAAAATCGGTCGCGAGCTAGCGGTAAAGACAATCAGGCTTGGCAATCACGCTGACTCCAGCGAGCTCGGCGAACTCCGGTTGCGTCTGTTTCGGGAAGCGCAGTCAGCAGGGCGGCTGTCCCATCCCGGCATTGTCACGATCTTCGATGTCGACGAGAAGGACGGGCTTGCTTTCATCACGATGGAACTCGTGGAGGGGGAGCAGCTTTCGCAATCCCGGGCGGCGAATCTTGAAATCGGCCGCAAGCTAGACTTCCTGAACGAGCTGTTGGGCATGGCCGGATCGGCCCTTGACTACGCGCACAGCCGCGGCATTGTCCACCGGGACATCAAGCCGGCCAACATAATGGTCACCGCTAGCGGCATCAAGATCATGGATTTCGGCGTCGCGCGCATTGCTTCGTCGCAGCTGACTCGCACCGGCATGATGGTCGGCACACCGAACTACATGTCCCCGGAGCAGGTGCGCGGGGATCCTGTCGATGGCCGTTCGGACCAGTTCTCTCTCGCGGTCATTGTCTACGAGCTCTTGACGGGCAAGAAGCCCTTTGACACCGCCAATGTCACATCCACAATCTACCGGCTCGTCAACCAGGACCCGGACGCTCCGAGCACACTCGAGCCGAGCATCTCTCCGGAACTTGAGGGCGTGCTGCTACGTGCGATGTCGAAGGCTCCGGCGAAACGCTTTGATTCATGCACCACGTTCGCAAAGGCGTTTGCAGCCGCGCCCCGCATGCCGGTTCGAAGGGGGGCGCGACCGAGCGCTGTCGTGATCCCGGAGGCCAGTGCCGACGGGGACGAGACCGTGGCAGATGTTCCTTTGCCTTCAGTTCTCCCCGCGGACGAGACTGTTGCCCGTCACGCTCCGCTTCGCCTACCTGACTCTACTCGCCAGGTCCCAGCCTCCCGGCGGCCGAACCGCACTCCGGGTCCCTCGGAGTCGCGCCAGTCCGCTCGACCGCGAGCGGCTCGCTGGCCAGCAGTGATCTTCACTTTGCTGCTGGTGGCGATCGGCACGCTGGGGGTGATGCTGGTTCGCTATCCGGGCCTCCTTGAAAACCCGCAAGCTCTAGTCGACGCGATCGTTGGTGTCGAACAGCCTTCCTCAGAACCGGCCGGTATAGCCGAGTCCGAGCCTGCCCCGGTCGACGCGGTTCCGATACCGGAGGAGGTCGAGACGCCTCCCCCTGACCCGCTCGAGATTGACGCCAGCCCTGATGCCCAGAGCCCTCCGGCAGAGTCTGCTCCCGCTGAGATTGCTGACGAAGAGACCGGCGCCGAAATTGCCGTTGCGTCACAGCCGGAGACGGCATTGCAGCCCGATTCCGGGACAGCGCTCGTCACGTTCACGAGTTTTGTCGACGGTGTGCAGGTTTCCGTGGACGAGAACCCCGAGTGGCGGTGCGTCACCCCCTGCGAATCCATGCAATTGCCAATCGGGGAGCACTCGGTTGTAGCGAATCGCGAGGGCTATGGGCTTCAGCGTCGCTCGATTACCGTGGATCAGGCGGGCCTGACCTTGGATCTGTGGCTGGAACCGCGACAGGCAGCATTGGTGATCGGCAGCGATCCGTCAGGCGGCAGGATCTTCGTCGATGGCCGGGATACGGGCAAGGTCACAGCGAACCAAGTGTTCGTCGCCCCGGGAAGGCACTCGATCCGGATCGTCAAGGGGTCTCTTGAGGCGAGCAGTTCCATCGTGGTCCAGGCTAGCGAGACGCAGCATCTGAATTTCCGGCTGGGCACCAACTAGCGGGGGCGCTGACTCATGTTGGATCGGATCGCCGTGCGCGGGGCACGACATCACAACCTGCAGAATATCGATGTCGACATACCACGCGATGCATTCACCGTCATTACGGGATTGAGTGGTTCAGGGAAGTCGACCCTCGCATTCGACACAATCTACGCCGAGGGCCAGCGACGGTACGTGGAGACCCTGTCGGCCTATGCGCGACAGTTCCTGGAGCAACTCGATCGACCTGATGTCGACTCCATTGACGGGCTTAGCCCGGCATTGTCGATCGAGCAGAAGACCGTCAGTCGCAGCCCGCGATCGACTGTCGGCACGGTGACCGAAGTCTATGACTACCTGCGTCTGCTGTACTCCTCTGTCGGAACCCCGCACTGCGTAAGGTGCGATTTGGTGATCCAGAAACAGCCTTCGGAGCAGGTCGCTGCGCGCATCGTCGAGCAACAGTCAGGTGGGCTCATCACCGTTCTCGCGCCGTGCGTGCGGGAACGCAAGGGACACTATCGTCGGGAGCTGGACCTTTATGCCCGCAATGGCTTTGTGAGCGCTCGGATCGATGGCGTGATGGAGCGCCTCGATGACTTCCCGCCATCGGTCAAGCTCAACCGCAACAAGACTCACACCATCGAAGTGGTCGTGGACCGGGTTCAGGTTCGAGAGGATGCCGAAAAACGGCTCAGGGATTCAATCCGGACTGCCTCTGAACTTGCCGGCGGTCTGGTGCTGATCGTCGCCGAAGACGGCACGGAGACGCTCTACTCCGAGAAACTTGCATGCGTCGAGTGCGGCGCGAGCCTGCCGGAATTCGAGCCGCGGTCCTTTTCGTTCAACAGCCGGTTCGGTGCTTGCGATGGGTGCGGAGGTCTCGGCGTGGTTTGGGATCCCGATCCGGAGAAACTGATCCGGTTCCCGGATCGACCACTCAAAGACAGCGGCTGGCCCACCTCAGTGGGTTTGAGCACTCCGGTGGATTCGGCGCGACGATACGCCTTCGTCGCCGGCGTTGATCTGGGCAAGCCCTGGAATCAACTTTCCGCAGAAGAGCGCGAATGGCTCCTGCACGGTTGGCAAGGGAATTTGCCGCAGGGGCATGTCTTGCGGCGCATCGGGTTTGCCGGCGTGATTGCCGAACTGCGCAGCTACCTCGAGATGTCCCCGGGGTACCAGCCCACCAAGGGAGTGATCCAATACATGTCCCATCGGTCGTGCCCTGATTGTTCGGGCGCTCGACTGAACGCGGCATCTCGATTCGTCCGGGTGGCAGGGCTGTCGATATCGGATATGGCCCGGATGCCATTGGCCGATTTGAACGTTCGGTTGCACGAACTACGGCTCGAAGGGCGAAAACAGGAGGTGGCCGAGCGGATCCTGGAAGAAATCCGACAGCGCGTGGACTTCCTTTCCGACGTAGGCCTTGGCTACCTTTGCCTGGACCGGCCAGCAGCGACACTTTCGGGAGGCGAAGCCCAGCGTGTCCGCCTGGCAACCCAGATCGGCACGCGCTTGCGTGGCGTGCTGTACGTGCTGGACGAGCCCTCGATCGGGCTGCATTCTCGCGACCACGGCCGACTGCTCGACGCGCTGGTCGGACTCCGCGACATTGGCAACACAGTGGTGGTTGTCGAGCACGACCAAGCCACAATCGAACGCGCCGACCATGTCATCGACCTGGGCCCGGGTGCTGGCAGGCTCGGGGGCGCACTGGTTGCCTCGTGCACCCCCGGCGAGATTGTGAATGACCACCGATCGCTCACTGGAGACTACATCGCTGGCAGGAAGACCGCGTGCGTGCCCGCAAAGAAGCGACCCGCGAAGAGCGCCAAGCTCCGTGTCACAGGTGCCCGCAAGCATAACCTCAAGGGCATCGATGTCGCGTTTCCGACAGGGAATCTGTGTGTCGTGACCGGCGTATCGGGCAGTGGCAAATCGACTCTGGTGAACGGCATCCTGTACCCGCTTGTGAACGGGCTGCTCGGGTCCGACACAATTCCGCTCGGGCACTACGACAAAGTGAGCGGTTTGCACCACATCGACAAGGTTGTGCGGATCGATCAAGCTCCTGTCGGCCGCACGCCACGCTCGAATCCCGCAACCTACACTGGAGTCTTCACCCCGATTCGCGAGTTCTACTCGCTGCTGCCTGAATCCCGGGGGCGAGGGTACGCCCCGGGCCGGTTCAGCTTCAATGTTGTCGGTGGGCGTTGCGACGCCTGCGATGGGGACGGGGTCAGACGCATCGAGATGAACTTCCTTCCGGACGTGTTCGTAAATTGCGACACATGCCGGGGACGGCGGTACAACCAATCGACTCTGCAAGTGCGCTACAAGGGGCGTTCGATCGCTGACCTGCTCGAAGCCCCTGTCGAGGAAGTTCTGGAGATCATGGATCGACTGCCGGCGGTGCGGAAGAAGCTGCAAACGCTTGTGGATGTCGGACTTGGCTATATACAGCTAGGGCAGTCCTCGACGACCATTTCCGGCGGGGAGGCGCAACGCATGAAGCTGGCTCGCGAACTCAGCAAGCGCCAGACCGGGCGGACCCTGTACATCCTCGACGAGCCCACGACGGGCCTGCACTTCGAGGACATTCGCAAACTGCTGCTGGTACTGCGTCGCTTAGTGGACCATGGCAACACGGTGATAGTCATCGAGCACCAGCTCGACGTAGTCCGCTCGGCAGATTGGATCCTCGACCTTGGACCGGAAGGTGGCGACGCGGGTGGTGAGGTGGTTTGCACCGGGACACCCGAGCAAGTGGCGGCAGTTGAAGCGAGCCACACGGGGCAAGCTCTAAGGGGGATTGGAGTCCGGTGAGGCATCTCGTCGGGGATCCCGGGCCTCACCGCGATTCGGATCAGCCGCCGTTCGAGCCCGGCTTGCCCGAGCCGGCGCCGATTTGGCGCTACCGGGAGGTCTTTACGCTGGCGGCCGTGGTGATTCTGGCTCAAATGCTCGCGTTGGTCGGGGCAGCGGCTATTGCCGAGAAAGGATTCGGGCTGGGCGGGAACGAGATTGGCAACCTGCTCCGCAGGGAGCCGCGCTTCGCCGTGCCGCTTCAACTCGTGATATGGCTTCCCGCGCTAGGCTACATCGCCTATGTCGTGAAGCGGCGATACGGCATGCCCCTGCGGGTGGGACTGGCGTGGGCTAGGCTGCCCAGACCGGCGACGAGCTATGTTCGCACCGGAGCGCTGCTCGCGCTTGGCTCGACCCTGGCGAGCATCGCGTTGAGCGATCCGACCCAAGCGAGTCCGATGCAGGATCTATTCGCAAATCGCGAGGCGCTTTGGATCCTTGGCGCATTCGGCGTGTTGATGGCGCCGTGGCTCGAGGAAATCGTATTTCGAGGCTTTCTCTACGCAGCCTTCGAACGAGCCCACGGCCGTTGGGTGGCGCTCGTTGTCACGAGTGCCGTTTTCGCTGCACTGCACGGGTCTCAGTACGGCTGGCATTGGCAGCAGCTTAGCGTGCTGCTCGCGGTTGGGTTGGCGTTCGGTCTGGTCCGGATGCGTAGCGGTTCCACCAAGGCCACCACGATCGTCCACGCGGCGTACAACGGGCTGCTTTTCCTTGCTGTCTTATCGATGTCCGACGGCCTCAGCTAGACTGGGAGGTCGGCCGGGGGACGAGCGCCTCTGGCGAAGCTAACCATGGTAAGGACCATCGAATGGACTGCTGACGGAGTGGTCATGATTGACCAGACGAAGTTGCCGTCTGAGGAAGCCTACGTAACGTGTCGTGACCATTTGGAGGTGGCGGATGCCATCCGAACGATGGTGATTCGTGGTGCTCCCGCAATCGGCTGCGCGGCTGCGATGGGGGTCGCGATTGGCGTCCTCAAGGCCAACGACGAGAACTTGGATGCTCAAGTGGCCGAGATTTGCGAGATCCTGGCCTCGACGCGCCCAACCGCAGTGAACCTCTTCTGGGCGATCGACCGGATGAGCGGACTGTACCGCAGCCTCCGCGAGCAGGGTGTCGAACCCGACCTGATCCGCCAGCGCCTCGTGGGCGAGGCCCAGCAAGTGCTGGTCGAGGACATTGCCAGCAACCAGGCATTGGGGAAGCATGGAGCGGCCCTGCTGCCAGCCGACGGGACGGTCATGACCCATTGCAACGCCGGGGCACTGGCAACAGGCGGTTACGGAACCGCCCTGGGCGTGATCCGCGCGGCGGTAGAAGACGGCAATGCTCTGAATGTGCTGGCCAACGAGACTCGCCCATTCATGCAGGGGGCGCGGCTAACCGTGTGGGAGTTGCAGCAAGACAACATTCCGGTGACGCTGCTGACCGACAACATGGCCGGTCACATGATGCAGCGCGGCCGCGTGCAGGCCGTGGTGGTGGGCGCCGACCGGATCGCCGCGAACGGCGACGTGGCCAACAAGATCGGGACGTACTCGGTCGCCGTCCTGGCGAAGGAGAGTGGGATTCCGTTCTATGTGGCTGCTCCGACCTCCACGGTTGACCTAGGCCTGGCATCCGGCGAGGAGATCCCGATTGAGGAGCGGGCGGCGGAGGAGGTGACTCAAATCCAAGGCCATCAGATCGCCCCGCGAGACACGCAGGTCTGCAATCCCGCCTTCGACGTGACGCCCAGCCGCTTCGTGACGGCGATCATTACGGAGAACGGAATCGCGGTGTCGCCGTACGTCGATTCACTGCGAGCGCTGGTTGCTGGTGGAGACATCGGACGCGACGAGACTTGAGCTTCCGTGTTTCTTGTCAAGCGGATTCTCGGGGAAAAGTGGTGACGAGGGGCAATGGATGCGTGTTTTCCCAACAGAGCCGGCTGTTGGTCTGGGGCTGGTCGGCAGCGGTGTCACGCGGCGGCCTCCAGTTCGCGGGCGGGCGGCGCGGGCTGCCAGAGGCGGTTCTCGCGCAGGAGGGTGTCGAGCAGGCCGGTGAGTCTGCGCATGACGGCAACGAGGGCGACCTTGTGCGGCTTGCCGGCGGCGGCGAGGCCGAACAGGGCGGCGGCCTTGCGGCGGCCAAGGGTGCCGAGCTCGGGCATGTCAGCGCAGAGGCAGGCGGCGTTGACGGGACCGAAGCCGGGGATCGACTGGATGATGGCGTCGCGGCGGGTGAGCGCGGCGTCGGCAGCGATGCATTGGCGCATGCGGCGGTCGCAGTCGGCGATGTCGGACTGGAAGGCCTCGAGCGTGGCGCCGGGGCAGCCAGCGGCCTCGGTGTCGAGTTCGGCGCAGAGCTTGCGGAGAGCGCCGAGCTGCTTGAGGAGCTTGCGGCGGAGGACGAGCAAGTCGCTGAGGAGCTGGAGGTTCCGCGGCTGGGGCGGGATCGCCTCCAGGCCGTCGAGGAGGCCGAAACGGGCGAGCATGGCGGCATCGACGCGGTCGTTCTTGGCGAGCTTTCCGATGGCTTCGGCGAAGCGGCGGGAGCGCAGGGGGTTGACCAGGACGGTTTCGATGCCAGCGTCGAAGAGGCCTTGGTGGAGGTTGCGGTGGTAGCGCCCTGTGGGCTCGAGAACGGCGCGGGTAACGCCGTGCTTGAGCAGCCAGTTGCGCAGGGCGCGGCGGCCGCACTTGTCGTTGTTGAACTGGCGGTCGAGTCCGCCTGCGAGGATGTGGGCGTCGAGCTTAGCCTTGCCGACGTCGATGCCGGCGACTACAGTGGGAGTGGGATGTGTCATTCCTGCGTACCTATCCTTTTGCGATGCGGGTCTGACCCGCGCTTCCGTTCAGGTCGCGCAGGAATTGCTGCGACAGGCCGACCAAGCTCAAGTACGGATCTGATATCCGAGGGTGAAACGGTCCGGCCCGTCGCCCCCGGTGGGGCCTGGCCAGGCCCCACCGGGGGCCTCCCTGCGCTGGGGCAGGGAGGGATCTGTTACCTGCCGCAGCGGTGGCTATCGCCACCTGCGGCACTGGGGAGAGAGAGTCCGAGGCAGTGGCGACCATCCCTCTCTCCGGCACCTCTCTAACATAAAAGGGCGTGGGGGTGAAGTTCTCGGATCTGCTACTCACTACGATCCGGAACGCCGAGATCCCGCTGCGCTTCGAGCCGGGCGCGGAAGAAGCCATCGCTGAGCCCGTCACCGAGCTTCTCAAGGCGTGGGTCGCGATGCACGATCCGGATTCCGCCAACGACGAGTTCGCCTACGGCCAGAAGGCGCTTGTCGTGAGATTGATTGAAGAGCTCGACGACGCCCACGATATTCCCGTAGCGGACGACGGACCGGCCGAGTAGAGGCTGGGGATCGCGAGCACCAATGACATCCCGGGTAGGGAATTTCGCAAGGGCCAGAAGCCAGGGCCATTTTTTAGTCCGAATCCGAGGCAGAGCACGGTAGTAGTGGGAGGGGCCGCGTCTGCCTGCTAGACGCTGCGACCTGCGAGTGGCAGCGCTTTCCGCTGCCAAGACTGGACATTTTGTTGTCAGTCTGTCAGGGTAGGGTCTAGTGGCGTCGCCGACCGGCTTGCGGGATCTGGATTTGCGCTCCGTGCGCGTGCGCCCCACGCGGGGTGCGCACGAGCACCGGCGCTGGGACCGCTTGGTGGCGACCCACCACTACCTGTCGTTCGAGGGCCTGTTCGGCAAGGCCCTGCGCCATGTCGCGACGCTGGGGGAGAGCTGGATCGCACTGGTGGGCTGGCAGGCCGCCGCGCTCAAGCTGGCGGCCCGGGACCGCTGGATCGGCTGGTCCCCGCAGCAGCAGCGGCGCCGTCTGCATCTGCTCACGCAGAACTCCCGCTTCGTGATTTTGCCCGCTTGGCAGGGCGCTCCCAACCTCGCCTCGCGGGTGCTCGGCCTGAGCCTGCGACGGCTCTCGCACGACATGCTGGCGGTGCATGGGTTCCCGAGCCTGCTGGCGGAGTCGTTCGTGGACCCGCAACGCTTCGCCGGCACCTGCTACCGGGCCGCCAACTGGCGCTCGCTGGGCTTCACCGGCGGCTACGCACGCCTGCCGGGTGCCACGCCGAGTTGGCGCCAGCACGGCCAGCCGAAGGAGATTTTCGTGTACGAATTGCAACCCAACGCGGCCCGCCAGCTGGCCCAGCCCGAGGACGATCCGGCCTGGGCCGGCCCGGCCCGCAGCGAGCCCCCCGACGCGCAGACGCTGCGCAGTCTGTTCGAGTTCCTCGGCGAGGTGCCCGAGTACCGCCATGCCCGGGGCAAGCGCTACGGGTTGCGCACCGTGCTCGCACTGGCGGTGGCCGCGCGCCTGTGCGGCTACCGCGGGGTGACCGCTTTCGCCCAGTTCGCGGCCCTGCTGAGCCAGTCGCAGCGGGTGGCTGTGCAGTGTTTCTACAGCCCCAGCCAAGGCTGCTACACGAGTCCGTCGATCACCACGTTCCACAACATTCTGGCGACGTTGGAGCCGCAGGCACTGGAGGCCGCGCTGCGCGAATGGGCTCTCCAGCAGAGCGGGCAAGTGCAGCCACAGCAAGACGATACGGACTCGGAGAGCGCTGCTAGCGGCGCGCGCAGCGGGGGCCCAGGGGGGGGCGGCCCGGCGGTTCTGCCAGGCATCAGCATGGACGGCAAGGATGTACGCGGCGCCTCCAAGCAAACCGAGCACGGTCGCCGCATGCTGCTCGCGGCCGTGGAGCAGGGCAGCGGCGTGGTGCTGGGACAGCTGGAGATCGACAGCAAGACCAACGAGATTCCGGCCTTGCGGGACCTCGCCAGGGAACTCGAGCTGGCCGGGCGCGTCGTCACCGGCGACGCGCTGCACGCCCAGCAGGAGACGGCGCGTTGCCTGCTCGACGAGTGCGGGGCAGACTACCTGATCACGGCCATCAAGGACAACCAGCCAACCATGCTGCAGGACCTGCAAGCGATGGACTTCAGCGCCTGCCCGCTGGTCGAGACGCTGGACAAGCAGCATGGCCGCATCGAGCGCCGCCGCTACTGGGTCAAGGACATCAGCGCCCCGGAATGGGACGGCTATGCCGCCCTGTACGGCCGCCAGCAGGCCATCCGCGTCGAACGCCAGCGGCACCATGTCAAGACCGGCAAGACCAGTTGCGAAGTGACCTATGCGCTCACCTCGCTGGGCCCCGCGCAGGCCACTGCGGAACAACTCGCGGCGCTGCTGCGCAACCACTGGGAGATCGAGAACCGCCTGCACTATGTGCGCGACTTCACCTACGACGAAGACCGCTGCCGCGTCTATGTGGGCGACTTGCCGCGCAATCTCGCCTGCCTGACCAACACGGCCATCTCGATCATCCGCGGCCTGCCCCAGTTCCGCTACCTGCCGGAGGCCAACCGCCATTTCGCGGCGCGCCCGCAGGCGGCTCTCGACTTGCTGCTCAAGCCGCCCTCGCCCTAGCCATGCGACCGCCCGCCAGCCTGCCGCGCTACGCCTTGCGAGGCGTAACACCACCGCTGTGGCGGCACTGTCCAGCGACCCGTCCCGGGCGCTGCGAACACCGGCCCCGCGCCCTCGCAACAGGCCTTTGGGGCTCCCACGAGATGCTCCGCGCTGGGAAAGGCGCCGGCAACGGCTGCCGGCCTGCTCCCAACAGGCGCTTGCTGCCCCAACGAGATGCTCCCCTAGCCGCGCGAGAAACGATCCGACCCAATCAGACGAATCACGTCACGACTAAAAAATGCACCTGGGCCAGAAGCGCTTGGCACCGCAAGCTGGTATCAGGGCGGTAAGATAGTGGCGACCTGCCGCGCTCGAAGTTGGTGGGAGCTGCTCGACGGGTTCGCTTGTACCTGTCGCATAGCAAAGGGCGAAAGCGCCTGCACAGTTCAGTTCAATCGGCTGTCTGGCCCAGATGGCTGAGTAAGGGCACTCAGGGGAATGATCCATGCAACGTAGATCCTTTATGGCGGCGTCCGCAGCAACGACGGCTATGGCTGCGGCGGCCCACGCTGCTTCACCTAGCGACAAGATCCGGTTGGGTGTGATTGGTTGCGGGCGTCGCGGCCGGAGCAACCTCCAGTCGGCATTGAGGCTCACGGACGACATTGAAGTTGTCGCCTTGAGCGAGGTGTTTGAGCCGAACCTCCAATTGGCCCTCGCGATGGTGCCTAACGCGAAGGTCTATCCAGACTTCCGCGAACTGATCGCGTCTGACGACATTGATGCCGTTCTGATTGCAACGCCCGATCACTGGCACGCCTATATGGCTGTCGAGGCCTGCAAGGCGGGCAAGGATGTATATGTCGAGAAGCCAATTTCAGTAACCGTGTATGAAGGCCAAATGATGGTCAAGGCGGCGAGGAAGTACGACCGGGTCGTGCAAGTTGGGACGCAGCAGCGGTCTGGAAAGCACTTCCAGGAGGCCAAGGACATTGTCCAGAGCGGTCGCCTTGGCACGATCAGCTTCGTACGGACATGGAACTACTCCAATGCGTTCCCCGAAGGGATTGGTACGCCGCCCGATACCGAGCCACCGGCTGGCCTCGACTGGGACATGTGGCTGGGTCCGGCTCCCGAGAGGGAATTCAACAAGAACCGCTTCGGCGTGAATCCCTACTCCTTTGCGCACTTCCGCTGGTTCTGGGACTACGCCGGCGGCATGATGACCGACTGGGGCATCCACTTGCTGGACATCGTGCTGTGGGCCATGGCCGAGCCCGGACCCCGCTCGATCTCGACATACGGTGGCAAGTACGCGCTGACCGACAACCGCGAAACCCCCGATACGATCATGGCGAGCTACGAGTTCCCGGCGTTTGTCTGCACCTACGAGAATCGCGTCGCAAACGCCTACACCGGTGGGCTGCCTGGTTACGGAATCCAGTTCCATGGCACAGAGGGAACCCTGTATGTGAATCGGCAGTATTGGGAGATCACGCCCGAGCAACGGCGGTACCGGGAGCCGGCGCCAAGAGTCGAGAACCGCATGGAGCCGGCGCGTGGCGAATCCCGCAACCCGACCACTGACGATCACTGGCGGGATTTTGTCGCTGCGATCCGCGACCGTTCCAAGCCAATCTGCGACATCGAAATCGGCCACAGATCCACCGCCATGGCGCTGCTCGGAAATGTTTCGATGCGCAGCAGGCAACGGGTCGACTGGGATCCCGTTTCTGAGACGACGAACAATAAGGAAGCGCAGACCTACCTAAGGAACGAATATCGGCCGCCCTGGAAGCTCGAGCTATAGCTCGGAGCTACGAGGCCGCTACAACTCGTCGGGAGCGAAGTACTTCGACAGGAGTGCGTCAGGATCCCGCCTTCCCATCATTGACCCCACGACGCAGGCCAAGCCGCTCGCGGCGAGCGCCCATACGAACGGATCGAGTCCCATGAAGCTCCGGGTACCGTACGCGACGTACTGCAAGATGAACGCCCCGAAACCGGTCGCGATGCCACTGAGGCATCCGGTACGGTTCATGCCCGGCCAGTAAACGGCGAGCAGGGTGGGGAAGAGAAACGTCGCAGCGAGTCCGGTCCCGGAGAAGATCACGATGTACTGCAAGTAGTCCGGCGGGCGCAGCGCAAAGACACCCGCCACCAAGCCGACAGCGAGGATCGCGACGTGCGTCGCGAGCCGGGCATTGCGCTCGCTGGCCGGTGCCCGGGTGTTTCGCTCGTACAGGTCGCGCGCGATCGCCCCGGCAGCAACGAGCAGGAAGGAGCTGATCGTTGACATGATCGCGGCCATTGGCGCCGCGAGCACGAAGCCCGCCAGCACGGGCGGGACGGCGGCCAAGATGGTGGCCGGCATCGCATGGTCGCTGGCGGCGAGTTCGGGCACGAGAACGCGCCCCAGAATCCCCACAAAAATCACCGCAGGATAGAGCAGCAGGATATAGCAGCCGATCAAGATCGACGCCCGCCTGAGCGAGGCGACGTTCCGGCAAGCAAGGAACCGAGTGATCAGCGATGGCTGGCCCGCGACCGCCAGAGGCCACACGAAAAAGAACGAGATTGCGGCCGACAGTGGCAGGAACTCGTCCGGCCCTGTCGCCGTGAGCAAAGCTGGCGACTGCTCCGCCAATCCGTCATAGACCGCCTGCAGTCCGCCCACGCGATAGAGTCCAAACCCAGCCGTCAACAGGACACCAACCAGCATCACGACCGCCTGAAAGCTATCGGTCCAAGCGACGGCCCGGAATCCCCCGTAGGCAGTGTAGACGCAGACGATGACTAGAAAGCTCAGAACGCCCCAAACGTAGGGGATTCCCAGCGCTGCTTCGAGAACGCGTGCTCCCGCGATGTACTGCGCAACGATGAAGCTGGTGTGCAGGACCAGCATCGCCACTCCCGAGATTGTGCCGATCGCTCGGCTCTCGAAGCGGTCCCTGAGCAGGTCCGGAAACGTCAGTGCACCCGTCGAGCCTCCCAGTTCGGCTATCCGGCGTCCTAGCAGCCAAAATCCAGCAGTTGCCACCACGATGTAGCCGGAGATCCAGAGCATGACCGACCAGCCGTTGGCGTGGGCTAGGGAAGGTGCCCCGATAAAAGTGCCACCGCTTGCGGACGTTGCGATCCAGGTGAGCCCGAGCACCCACGGCCCGATTGTGCGGCCGCCGACGAAAAATTCTTGCAGGAACCCACCTTGCACAGCCTTTCGCCGCGCAAGGTACGCGAGGAGGAATGTCAGCGCTAGGTACAGGCCGAAGGCGACTGGTACCAATGGTGCTGATTCGTACATCGGAGCTCAGTGCTTCGATTTCTCGGCGCCGTTACGCAGGCAGAACAGGATATGGAGGACAAAGAACACTGCCCACGGTGCGAGAACTCCGTACGCAGCCCAGCGTGGGACGCCGAAAACGGACGCGCTAGGCAACGAATCAAGCCAGGTGGACAAGTATACTGTCAGAACCAGTGCTGCGAACCACATCAGCGCCGCTGTCAACGCCTCTCTGCGGGCTGGCCTCGAGTCGGAGCGATTCAGGTTAGCGCTCTCAGGTATGTGCGAACTTGCTTGAGCCGGCATGCTTTTTCCAAGACCCCGGGCGGGTACGCATTACTCTTCGAATGCGGCGTCGAACTTGCGGGTCGACGGCTCGAAATCGACACTCCTGGTGAAGTGGCAGGCTTCCTCCGCTCCGGCTTCCCGGTCCATCCCACTGTCCTCCCACTCGATCGAGAGCGGGCCAGTGTAGCCGATATGGTTGAGAGCGCGAATGATCTCTTCGAAGTCCACGCCGCCACGTCCCAGCGATCGGAAATCCCAGCCGCGGTCCGGATGGCCGAAGTCCAGGTGCGATGCCAGGATGCCTGACTTTCCGTCGAGCTGCAGCGCTGCATCCTTCATGTGCACATGGTAAATGCGATCCTCGAACTCCCGGATGAAGGTGACGGGATCGACTTGCTGCCAGTGAAGGTGGCTGGGATCGAAGTTGAAGCCGAAGGCTTCGCGATGCCCAATGGCTTCCAGTGCCCTGTGTGCGGTATAGATGTCGAATGCGATTTCGGTCGGATGCACCTCGAGGCCGAAGCGAACTCCAACCTCGTCATAGACATCCATGATGGGGTTGAACATATCCGCGAAGTAGGTGAACCCCTCGTTGAGCGTTTCCTCGCTCACCGGCGGGAAGCTGTACAACATGTGCCAGATGGACGAGCCGGTGAAACCGTTCACGACGTTGATGCCCAGGTTGCTCGCAGCCCGGGCGGAGTTCTTCATGGTCTCCACGGCCCATGCGCGTTTCTTCTCGGGGTCACCGGCCAGCTCAGCCGGTGCGAATTGGTCAGAGCGCGAGTCATTGTTGGGATCGCACACGAGTTGGCCGGCGAGGTGGTTCGAGATAGCGTGCAGCTGCAGGTTGTTGGCCTCTAGGATCGATTTCTGTTGCGCACAGTAGTCTAGGTCGGTAGCAGCCCGGTCGACATCGAGATGGTCGCCCCAGCAGGCGAGCTCCAGGCCGTCGTAGCCCCACGACGCAGCTTTCTCGGCGAGAACCGAGAGCGGCAGGTCGGCCCATTGGCCGGTGAAGAGTGTGACGGGTCTTGCCATAGGAATTGGGTCTCCAACGCGAGGGCGCGAGTGACAGGGCATTTTAGCAAAACGCCTGCAGGCCCGGTGGTCCCGCTGGGCCGGCGAAACAGGGATCCCTCGCGCCTGTTGGGAGCACGCCATGCGGCCGATGTCAGTCGCGCTCGGATTGCGGTGCCGTTCGAAATGCAGGAGGAGCAGCGGATCGTTGGGTGCCGGAGAGGGTGGCCCGAAGATTCGTGAATCCGTGGCGCCAGTTCCGGCTGCTTGTGGCCGCTCCGTCGACGGGACCCCTCGCGGCTCTCGTGGAGGATCACTTCACATCGCGGCTACTGCCCGACCGATACCGCCGTGCTACTATCACAAATCCCGGCTATCCGCTCTTGAATCTGCATGCGGCTTCGTTGGCTTCTCCGCTTTCCGGCATTGGTCGGCCTGCTCACGGTTTTCGCTGCGTCATCAACAGGAATCGAGGTAGCGACAGGTTCGATGCTCGGACCGCGCTTCCGTCAAGATCGATTCTACGTCCGCAGCGGCCCGACATCCTCGTGGGGGTTGACCTACCAAGGTGGACCGTTCAAGCGCCAGGTGAGAGGCAGCTTGGCGCTTGTCCGGGTCACCCACGCGATTTTCGATGACGAGTGGCTCCGCGAACGGGACTTCGACGCTGACGCGAACACGGACAGCTTGATCGAGCAACTCGACTTGTATCGAAGGCACGGTATCGGGGGCCTTGTCGTTGGCCTGCAAGGCGCCGATCCCAGGTATTCGGCAGAGACTAACGGCGTCACCCGGGGTCGCAGTGCGGATCTGGGCAAGGACGCGGGCGCATTGGTCAGTGCGTACAAGGCCGATGGCTCCCTAAAGGCCGCGTGGATGGACAGGCTGGACAGGCTAGTCGAGGCCACGAACCGCCGGGGCATGGTCCTGTGCCTGGTTCTGTTCCAGCAGGATCAGGATGAGGCGCTGGCATCCCCGGAAGCAATCTTGGCGGCTGCCAGCAATGTCGCTCGGCACTTGATCGAACGCAATGCTCGAAATGTGATCATCGACGTCGCGGATGCATGGGACGAGCCTCAGGGGCGATGGGATCACCGTCGCTTCGTGCCGCGGTACGTCGAGCACTTGATCCGCACTGTGCGCGAGCAGTTCCAGGACTCCGGTTTCACCCCGCCGATCGGTGCCTCCAGCGGATCCGGCATGCTCTACCCACTTTCTCTGGCGCAGCTCTGTGACGTGGTCCTGCTTCAAGGAGACGGGCGCAGCGCTTCCGACAAACTGGCGCGTTCGAGAGAGTTCAAGCGATATGGCAGACCCGTGTTGATGGTCAGTGACAGGAATGGCGTTGAAGGACTACAGGCAGAACTGGAAACGGAGAAGTCCATTGCCGAAGCCTATATCCAAAGCGCCTCGGGCTGGAGCTACGTTCCCTCGGGTACGCTGAACGTGTTTCCATTCGTCTACCGCTTGCCGGAAACGTCGGTCGTGGATGACTCATGGCCGGCTGCCCGGCGCTTCCCGGCCTACTTCCGGGCAATGTTGGAGCAGATTGGTCGGATCATGCTCCGAAAACCGCCTTCAACCTCAGGGAAGAGCAAACGCTAGCGTGGTCAGTCAAGCCTCAGCGACACCGGTGCTTCTGATCGGGGCGGGCATGATCGCCCACGACCAGGTCCTCCCGGCGCTGTTGCAGATGCGTCGCGAAGGCACTATCGGAGAGGTGTCGGTCTGCTCGCGGCGAGCTAGTTCGACTCGAGCCTTGGGCAAGTCGCTCGCTATTCGACGTGCGTTTCCCGACACCTCATTCCGGTCGGTAGTTGGATTCGACGCCGACAACGATACCCCACAACCGCAGTTGTACAAGCAGGCGTTATCCGAGCTACCACCCAGAAGCATCGTGATTGTCGCAGTGCCGGACCACTTGCACTGCGAAATCGTTCTAGATGCGCTCCGCGCCGACCAGCATGTCTGTTGCGTCAAGCCACTGGTCCTGAAGATGGCTGAATCTCTCGCAATCGAGCGTGAGGCGCGCTCTCGCGGACTGCTCGTGGGAGTCGAGTATCACAAACGGTTTGATCCGAGGAGCCTGATGGCCCGGGATCGGTATCGCGACGGCCGGTTCGGGGAGTTCAAGCTCGGGACCGCCCGACTCATGGAGAAATGGCACTACCGCGACTCGAACTTCCAGAATTGGTTCTCTGCTTCCGACACTGACTCGTTCGTTTACATCGGCTGCCACTACGTGGACTTGGTTCATTTCATCACGGGGCTCGTCCCCCGGTCGGTCTCGGTGTACGGACTGCTGGACGTTCTGCCCAATGGGAAAGAGGGTTACCTCTGGACCGACGCCCGCGTGATTTGGGACAACGGGGCCTGTCTCAGCGTCCAGAACTCTTTGAGCTTCCCGGATGGCGCCCCGGGGCCGAACACCCAAGGGATGACGCTGTACTGCACAGGCGCCGGCCGAGGTGCGATGCTCGAGCATTCAGACCAATACCGAGGGGTGTCCTACAGCTACAGCGGGACAGATTCCGGGCCTGGAGGCACTCAGTACGCAGAGCCCAGTCCCGATTATTTTCTATATCAGGATCTGGGCGGGCCTGGGCTGGTTCCGACCGGTTACGGAGTGCGTTCTGTGCAGCAGATCATAGGCGAAGCACTCCGCGTGGAGAGCGAATCCTCGTCGCTCGAGGCCAGAAAGCGGCTTCTCGATGGAATTGATGCCCGGGGAATCTTGGCGACGCCTTCGAACAGCCGATTCAATGTAGCTGTTTGCGAGGCGGCCCGCGAGTCGATCCTAGATGGCGGCAGGCCCGTAGACATCCCCCGATAGCTGCTGGGACAGTTGGGCTGCTCCCGGTCGGCTGGTGGTTCGCTACTGTACCTTGGATAGTTATGGCGGACGACAATGCCTTCCGAATCGAACAGGACTCCATGGGGGAGGTGCGCGTGCCACGAGAGGCGCTGTACAAGGCGCAAACGCAACGGGCTGTCGACAACTTCCCGATCAGCGGGATTCGATTCCCACGCACCTTCATTCGTGCTCTCGGGCTGGTCAAGGGTTGCGCGGCTGCGGTGAATCAAGAACTCGGCTTGATGGATGCAGGGAAATCGAAGGCCATCCGGGAGGCCGCATCAGAGGTCGCCAGGGGGGAGCATGACGACCAATTCCCTGTAGATATTTTCCAAACCGGTTCGGGTACGTCAACCAACATGAATTCGAACGAAGTGATCGCGACTCTGGCCAGCGCAAGGCTTGGTGCACCGGTGCATCCGAATGACGACGTCAACATGGGTCAGTCCAGTAACGACGTCATCCCGACAGCGATTCATGTGAGTGCATACATGGAGACGGCGTGGACAACCATGCCGGGGCTGGAGCGGCTGCGGTCTGCGCTCGCCAGCAAGGCCGAAGCCATGGACGATGTAGTGAAGATGGGCCGGACGCACCTGATGGATGCGCTGCCGATCCGTCTAAGTCAGGAACTCGGCGGGTGGGGCGAGCAGATTTCCCAGGGGCAGCAGCGAGTCCGGTCTGCCTTGACGAGGATCTCGCCGTTGGCGTTGGGTGGAACCGCCATCGGCACCGGAGTCAACGCACATCCCGAGTTTGGACCACGCGTGGCGAAACGCCTGTCCGCGGAAACAGGTCTGCCGTTCATTGCCAGCAGGAATTACTTCGTGAGCCTGTCTAGCCAGGACGCAGCTGTTGAACTGAGCGGCCAGTTCAAGACCATCGCAGTCTCGATGATGAAGATTGCGAATGACTTGCGCTGGATGAATAGTGGTCCGATCGCCGGCCTTGCTGACATTGCCCTGCCGGCCCTGCAGCCGGGGTCGAGCATCATGCCGGGCAAGGTGAACCCTGTGATTCCGGAAGCTGTCGCAATGGTCTGCGCCCAAGTCATCGGGAATGATGCGACTGTTACCGTGGCCGGCCAATCCGGCAACTTCCAACTCAACGTGATGCTGCCGGTAGTCGCTCACAACTTATTGGAGAGCGCCCGGCTGCTAGGCAGTGCAGCGACCGTTCTGGCCGAGAGAGCTATCGCCGATTTCGACGCGAACGAGGAGCGGTCACAGGAGCTGGCGGAGCGGAATCCGATTCTGGTGACCGCGTTGAATCCCGTTATCGGTTACGAGCGGGGGGCGGCGATCGCCAAGAAGGCTTACGCAGAAGGACGCAGGGTCAAGGATGTTGCCGCCGAGGAAACGGACTTGGACAAGGATGAACTCGATCGGTTGCTGGACCCCCGCAAGATGACCGAAGGGGGGATCGCTGGATGAGCGGGCGGGGCCTATTGCTTTCGCAACGCAAGTACGCTCGCAAGAAGGTCCTCGGCTTCTTCTACTTCCAAACTGATCTCCAGCTCGTACGATGGCAGGAGCAAGCCCGGAGGGCTCGCGATATTCATCACGTCCTTAGCTGTGGTTAGGAATGCTCGGGCGCCCTTCTCAGTTGCCGATCTAGCGAGACCGTCCAGGTCACGGAGGGAGTACCGGTGATGGTCCGGGAATGCACGTTCCAGAACGATCTGGCAACCGGTTTCCCGGGCCTGATGGAAAAACGATTGCGGATTGCCGATCCCGCAGAACGCAGCCACACGTTCTCCGTGCAACGTCTCGGGCGCCACGGCCTCCCGGGATTGGATTTCCACTAGTCCGCTGAATCGCATGCGCGAGTGCATGATGCGGAGCTTCGGATTCGCTCGGTACAGCATGGCGTGGAGCTTCGAGTAGTCGAATTCGGGATTGGTGCGAGTGATCAGCACGATGTCTGCGTCACGGAGGCTTGCCGGGCCTTCGCGCAGACGGCCCAGTGGCAAGGTGTGTCCATTGCTGAAGGGGTGACTGGCATCCACAAGGACAATATTCATCGAGCGTTGCAGGCGCAAGTGCTGGAATCCATCATCCAGAACGAGAAACTCGACAGCTTCGCAGCGTTCAGCAAGCTTGCCGGAGGCATGACGATTCGCTCCGACCGCCAAGACCGTCCCTGGAGCACTGGTTGCGAAGCGCCGCGCCAACATTGCGGGTTCGTCGCCGGCGACCTTCGGGTCGATCGTTGTGCCGGCCCGCAGGATGACAGTGCCGGCACCGGCTCTTCGTGCGTAGCCCCGCGTCAGCACGGCCGAGATGTGCCCGTGTGCCGCAAGCCGCTCTACTAGCCACGCCACAACCGGTGTCTTGCCAGTTCCTCCAACCGCCAGGTTGCCTACAGAAATCACGGGGCAGGATAGACGATGGCTCCGCAAAATGCCGGAGCCGTACGCGGCACGCCTCAGGCTATGTGTTGAACTCCAGATTGCGGACAGCGGCCCTAGGGTCAGGGCAGCTGCCGTTGATGGCGGACATCGGGTAAGGGCAGTCCGGTATAGCTGAGCTGCCGAGTCAGCGGCTCTTGCAGATGCTCCTCGTTGCGACTTCGCTCGCGCTTTTCCTGCTTGGCCGACGGAACTGCGCTGCTTGACGTCAAGCGCGAAGTCAACGAGCTTGCTGGCAAGCTCCTCAGCGTTGGCGACCTGAACGAGACCGCCGTGTTGGAGTAAATCCGTGGTGATCTGCCGGAAATTGTGCATTGCGGGCCCCACGAAGACCGGCTTTCCGCAAAGGACGGGCTCAAGAACGTTGTGGCCTCCCCATCCGTTCAGCGAGCCGCCGATGAAGACCAGGTCTGCGCGGCGGTAGACCATGGCCAGCTCTCCAACGCTGTCAAGCAGCAGGATCGCGGGAAGCCGAGGAGGCGGAGACTTGCCGATCGCCGTGCGCCGCACGACTGGCAGGCCGGTGGCGCCCAACGCGCGAGCAGCTTCGTCGAATCGCTTTGGATGACGAGGAGCGACAACGGCGAGCACTTCAGGACTGCGATCCGCCAAGCTTCGTAGGGCGGGGACCAGCAGCGTTTCCTCGCCTTCCCTTGTGCTGCCGGCAACCAGCATGAGCCGTGGCGCCGCTTGGTCCAAGAATCGCGCCAAATCACCTGGCAGTTCCTCGCTAGGCTCGGCAACATTAAAGTCATACTTGAGGTTTCCGCCCTCAATTGTAACTTCGGGTGGGGATCCGGCAGAAAGGAATCGCTCACGGTCGGTGCCTGACTGGGCGAGGATCAGGTTGGCACTAGCGAGCACATGCCGGAAGAAGAAACGAAGCGCTCGGTAGCGAGGGGCCGACCGGTCAGAGATCCGCGCGTTGACAATGATCACCGACGCTCCGTAGCGCTTTGCCTGGAAGAAGTAGTTCGGCCATATTTCGGTCTCGGCCACAACCAGCACCCGCGGCCGAAGGCGAGCGAAGACCTTGGAAACGCACCACGGCAGGTCAAGTGGTGCCCGGAAAATGCCGTCGGCAATTCCGGCGAGTTCCTCCTCCGCCAGGGCTCTACCGGCAGGCGTTCCCGTGCTTACGTAAATCGGGACGCCAGGTAGCTTCTGGCGCAGGCGACGCAGCAGGGGGAGGGTGGATTGGATTTCGCCGACCGAGACACCGTGAAACCAAAGTGCCTGCCGGACTGTCGTATCCTTTGAGGCGGGGACTTCCCCGAACGCCTCGCGCAGGCTGCTCCACGGGTGCCCTTTGGCGAAGCTCCGAAGGACCCAGTACGGAATCGCCGCAGGGGCGAGCGCTAAGAGAAACAGGTTGTAGAAGATTCGGGCCAAGCGGCAGATTGGTAGATTCTATGTCATCACAGTTAATTTCGCAGGTCGTCTCGGTGGGGATCCTAGTTGCCACCTTGTGTGGGGGGCCCGCTGCTGCCGAGACATTTCGCGTCAAAACGGCAGATAAGTATCCAGCCAAGCAGAAGCAGGGCGATCTGATTGTTGCCGTTAAGACCTTCGTCTCTGAAAACGACCAGCAAAGTGCGTTCGGGAAGGTGCGCCCTTACAAGTACGGAGTCACTCCATTGCTGTTGGTGCTGTCGAACACCGGGACGAACACGTATTCCTTCGAGAACCTCCAAATCCGTCTCGTGATGCCGGGTCGTGAGGGAATCGATCCCGTCAGCCCGGCAGACCTCGCCACGCTTAATCCTAGCGGGCACCAACCGACACGCAGAAAGGTTCCCAGCATTCCAGGGCTCGGAGGGACACGGGTCAAGAAGGGCCCGCTGAATCGCCCCGAAATCGAGCAGCGGCAATTCCGGGTCCCGATCGTTGCTCCCAAGAGCACAGCAAGCGGTTTCATGTACTACTTGACTGGCTCCGAGCAATCCATCGCGGGCGCTTCGGCGTACATTACCGGGATCTACGACATCACCAACGGCCGAGACTTGTTCTATTTCGAAATCCCTTTGGGCAAGGCGCGATAACTCCCCGATCAGCCCGCAGCCGGGATTGGCGCGGGGCGAAGCCCGGTGCCACGGGCCCGGTGCTAGACTGTGTGATTCGATGCTCGAACTGACCTCTACCGAGGGCTCTCGTGATGCCTATCGCGCTGCCATGGCTTTCGCCCAGCAACAAGTACGCGCGTTAGCGACCAACGACCCGGGATTCTATCCCATGTACACAGAGGATGGGCGTTGGCGCCATGAGAAGGCCGCCTGGACACACTGGTGCGACGGGTTCTTGCCGGGAATGATGTGGATCTTCGCAAGACGTACTGGTAGTGCTGAATGGGCCGCGCTCGCCGAGCGCTACACCACGCCGCTGGAGCCTCGCAAGATGGACCGCAACGTCCACGACCTGGGGTTCATCTTCTTGTCGACGTATCACCGCTGGCACGCTCAGACCGGCCGGTCTGAGTTGAATGAAGTTGTGCTCCAAGCGGGACGAACACTCGCGTTGCGATTCAAGGAGAAGGGCGAGTACATGTCGTCCTTCATGGGGCCGGAATCGCTGTTCATCGACATCATGGCCAATGTCGGGATCATTTTCTACACCGCGTTGCAGACCGGTGACGCAGCACTGATGGATGTTGCAATGAAGCACTCCCTGACAAGCCGGCGCGTTCTCGTCCGGGGCGATGGCAGTTCGTCACACGAGGGTATCTACGACTTGGCGACGGGTGAGTTCCTGCGGCAATCCACTCAGCAGGGCTGGCGTTCTGATTCGTGCTGGGCACGCGGCTTGGCTTGGGCGATCTACGGGTTTACCTCGGCCTACAAGTTGGTTCGTGATCCCCGGTTCCTGCAAACGGCCGAACTTTGCGCTGACTATTTCTTGGAGAACGTTCCGGCACACGGCGTGCCGCCAATGGATTTCGACAGTCCCGCCGGGGAGCGTCGGGAGGAGTCGTCGGCCGCTGCGATCACCGCAGCGGGACTGTTGCGGCTTGCGAAGCTCGTGCCGGACCGTGCGAAGGGCATGTTCTACGATCAAGCGGCCCGTAGGGTCCTGCTAACCCTGGCCCAGCCTCCATACCTGGCATCGGAGGCGCCCGGCTGGGAAGGGATCCTGAAGGAGGGGATTTACCACCTCAATCTCGGACTCGGCGTCGGCGAATCCGTGATGTGGGGCGAGTATTTCTTCGTCGAGGCCCTGGACCGGGCGCTGGGGACGGACTAAGCGTCCCGGGCTACTGCTTCTCGTAGCCGCTGTTGTTCGGATTCCAAGCTGGCATCGAGTCCAGCACCTTCTGCAGCATCGACCGGATTGGGGCGGCCCCGGCCGGAGCCCTTGCCAGATCGAGCGGGCGTTGTTCGTCCCAATCGTGGGGCACGTCATAGAACCGCCCGTCGCTGTAGAGCTTGAAGCGCTTCGTCCGAGCGAACCGCACCCGCGGGAATGGCACCTCTTCGAGAATCGGATCCCGATCGTAGTGCACGAAGAGCCAATCGCGCGGGTTGCCGGTGCCTCCGAGGAGCTGGGGCAGGAAACTGCGTCCGTCGAAGTCCTCGCCGGCTGGCAAGGGGCGGTCAACCAAGTCTGCGAGTGTCGCGAAGAAATCGCTGAACTCGATCAAATCGTCACTGACTAGTCCTGCTGGCACCTGCCCGGTCCAGCGGGCGAACAAGGGCACATGGGTACCGGCGTCTTCGGGAAATGCCTTGCCTCCCGGAATCACCCGGGCGCCGAGGTTGGACTTGAGGGAACGATGGGTGCCATTGTCGCCGGTGAAGAGGACCAGCGTGTTCTCGGCAATGCCGAGTTTGTCGATGTGGTCTAGCAGGCGCCCGACCAGATGGTCCGTGTAGGACACCATGTCGGCGAAATAGGCGGGATTGTTCTTGAACTTCGTCTCCTCGGTGATGGTCTCGCTATGCGGCGTAGCCACAAATGGAGAGTGCGTAAGCACCATCGGATAGTAAAGAAAGAACGGCTCTGCCTTGTGCCGCTCGATGAAGTCGAGCGCGAAGTCGGAGAACATGTCCGGGCCGTAATCGTCCATCGACGTGTGGATGTATTCGTTGTTCTTGAGAATGCCCGGATGCCAGAAACGAGAAGTCCTCCGGTCTCCAGGAGGCCCAGCCGACCCATAGCGCCTGAGCTGGTCGGCCGAAAGTTCGAAATTGTAGGCCCAGTACATATGCTCATCGAAGCCAGCTTCGTCGGGGGTAGTGCCGCTTCGGTGCTGGGGTGTCTCGGGGCCTCCCCAGAGCTGCCACTTGCCCGTCAGGCCTGTTACATACCCGGCTTGTCGCATTTGGTGAGCGAAAGTCGTTTGGCCTTTTTCAAGCCGTCCGAACCGACGGTAATTGCGCCAGTTGTACTTGCCGGTCATGATCTTGATCCGGGAAGGAGTGCAGACCGGCTGCGAGTAGCAGTTGCTGAACCGCATACCCTCGCGAGCGACACGCTCAAACACGGGCGTCGAATAACTCGTGCCCCCATTCGCCGAGATGCATTCGTAGCCCATGTCGTCGGCCATGATGAGGACGACGTTGGGGGCCGCGAATAGCGGCAGTACGGTAAGGGCAGAGAAAACCAATCGATGCATTAGGGGACCATTTTACTCTTGCCTGGGGAGTTCCATTGGATTCCCCAGGGTGCCCATTGACCGCCCCGAAACTGCTCAACCCAAAATGAGCAGGATCCTGAACTTGATGCGATAGGATGAAGGCTATGCAATTCTCACGAAGCCTAATCTATTTTGTCCCGATCGCGGTTGTGTTCGCCCTCTCGGCGTGCAGCGCCGAAACGCCGCCGGACCCCGTTGCCGAGACCGTGGAAGAAGAGCCCGAGCGTGTAAGCCCGCATGAGACCGCCTCGGTGATGCTCGGCGAAGCCAACATCTCGATTACCTATGGACGTCCCTACAAGAAGGACCGTGTGATCTTCGGGGGCTTGGTTCCATTTGAAGAGGTCTGGCGTACAGGCGCCGACGAAGCAACCACTCTGGAAACGGATCGGGACTTGATGCTCGGGGAACTTCATGTGCCCGCCGGGAAGTACTCTCTGTTCACGATTCCGGGAGAGAGCGAATGGACTCTAGTCGTCAATCAGATTGCGGAGCAGTGGGGTGCGTTTAGCTACGACGAGGCCCAGGACTTGGGGCGAGCGAAGATGAGCGTCTCGACATCTGAGGAAGTGACGGAACAGCTCACGGTCGGGATCGAGGCCGGCGAGGGATCGAACGGCATGCTAGGTATCGTTTGGGATACGACAGTCGCGAATCTCCCCGTGATGGCGCATTGATTGATCTCTCACCGCAGCTAGACCGGGCCATCCTCACGGCAGCCGCTGCGAGGGCGGTTTCAATAGAGGTGCCCCGCGGTTGTGGGCGATGTAGATTACTGCGTTAAGTGTCCCAGTTCGCTCCCGCAGCCTAGTTGGGCCCTTGCCTTCCCATTGCACCTGCAATCCATTGCGGTTTGGAGCCTCGACAGCAGGCGGAATGGCGGAAGGCGGCTGGGCCCGTCGTACGATTGGCGATTCCTCGTTGGGAGCGGATGGCGTTAGGCCAGCCGATATCAATGGTGGCGGCTGGCAAGACGCTAGACATCGCTTCTCCTTGCGAGCAGGGCGTTCAAGTGCGCGTGTATCTCAACCGGAGCCCGGGCCGATTGAAGGATCGGTGGCCGTCGGTAACGGTTGGCGAGGTCGGGGATCCGGAGGATGCGTTCTTCGTGGACTTGGACGGAGCTGGCAGATTGGATGCCGGCAGTTCCTGCGAAGGGGCCGCCCGCAGGATTCACGTCCACTGGGCTCCGTCCGACGAAGGACGGATTCTAGGCTCCAGTGCCTGGGTCACTGAGGAACTTCCCCCGGCATCCGGAATTGCGCCCTGGACGTATGCCGATGCCGTTCAAGTGGAACAGGAAGCGGGTGTTGACCTAGCGGCTGGGGCGAAGGGCGAAGGGGCAGGAATCCGCTGGTTCAGATCTCCGGCAAACCCGCGCAAGCTCTGAGGCTGGACCCGGGTTTCGCCCTATGCGGCCGGGTGGGTGATGACAGTTTTGCCTTACGAAATGGATGCGGACGGGGACCTGGACGTCGTCGCGACAAACCGGCACTGCCGTCGAGAGCGAGTTGTCGGACCAGAACCAGGGTCGCGCACCTAGCACCCGTGCATAACCGCGCCGAGATTGGGCTGGAGCGGCGACCCGCGCCTGCCGGGACGGCGTTACGGTCACCCTTTCTGAGTTCGTGCAGCCCCGCGGCAAACCTGTCAGTTTGCCGGCGTCTTGCTAGGCTGTAGCGATGATCCGACTGTTTCTGGTATCCGTATCGATCATCCTGTTGTCGGCTCTCGCAGTTGCCAATGACAACCCAGATCTCGAGGTTGTCAGCCGGATCAAGCAGGAAGCCTACGAAAACAGCCAGGTGATGGAGCATCTCTTCCATCTCGTGGATGTCTACGGCCCTCGGGTGACCAATTCGCCGGGCTTCCTGGGCTCAGCAAAATGGGCCGTGGAGCAACTCCAGAGTTGGGGCTTGGTCAATGCCGAGCTTGAGGAATGGGGCCCGTTTGGCCAAGGCTGGTCAAGGGAGTATTTCTCGGCGCACTTGGTTGCGCCTCAGTACGAGCAGCTGATAGGCGTGCCGCTGGGATGGAGTCCGTCTACGGACGGGATGCTATCCGGCACGCCGGTGCTCGCCCCGATCCGGCGTGACAGCCGGTTGGCGCGCGACGAGCGGGCGGTCGACGAATTCGTCGCCAAGTGGAACGGCAGCCTCTCTGGAGCCTTGGTCATGATCAGCGAGCCGAAGAAGGTCCGTCCGCAGAGTCGGCCCGCATTACATCGATTCTCGAGTACTGACCTGCAAGAACTGACCAAGGCCAGGCCCGCGTCACCGCCTATCGACTACCTCGACCGAGACCTTGAGATTCCGGAAGAGCCAGAAGACCGGCGCAACTTTTTCATGAAGGCACCTGCCTGGTTTTCGGAGTACAGGTCAAAGGAGCGGCGCAAGATTCAGTCCAAGCTCAATGAGTTTCTGGTTTCGGAAGGGGTCCGACTCGTCATCCATCCCGCCAGCCGGGGTGATGGCGGTACTGTATTTCCTCCTCGTTCCGGAAACCGGTACGTGGAGGATACCTTGCCTCCGCCGTCGATCGCGCTCACACCCGAGCACTACAACCGGATTCATAGGCTGATAGACAAGGGTGTAGGCGCGACAATCGAAGCCGAAGTGAGGACAACCATTTACAAGGAAGATCTCAACTCAATCAACGTCGTTGCCGAGATTCCCGGCACGACCAAGGCTGACGAACTCGTCATGCTTGGAGGACATCTCGATTCCACGGCCGCAGCTCTCGGGGCGACAGACAACGGTGCCGGTTGCGCGGTCATGATGGAGGCCGTCCGGTTGCTCAAGGTCCTCGACCTACCTTTGGCGCGAACTGTGCGAATCATTCTCTGGGGCGGGGAGGAGCAGGGTCTGCTCGGCTCGAAGGCGTATGTGAAAAAGCACTTCGGGAACCCGGAGACGATGGAACTCGCCGAGAAGCATGAGAAGTTCTCGGCCTACTTCAACGTCGACAACGGCACCGGAAAGATTCGCGGTGTCTACTTACAAGGCAACGATCGAGTGCGGTCCATTTTCCAGCAGTGGCTTGGACCTTTCCGGGACATGGACGCCACGACACTGAGCATCCGCAGCACCGGCGGTACGGACCACTTGTCGTTCGACGCTGTTGGCCTGCCGGGATTCCAGTTCATCCAGGACCGAGTCGAGTACGAGACGCGCTCGCATCACTCCAACATGGATGCATACGACCGTGCCCAGGCGGCGGATTTGATCCAAGCGTCCATCATTGTTGCGTCTTTCGTCTACCAAGCGGCTAACCGCGAGGAACTGCTCCCGAGGAAGCCCTTGCCCAAACCCCAGCCGCTGACCAAACCGGAGACTGATGACGGCGCGAGCCACTGATTCAGTCCGGCGCTGCAAAGTGCCTCGGGAGCGGCGCCGACACTCCAGTAGATCTCCTCGATCTGAGCCCTTGTCCGACGCGGGATCAAAACGTTCCAAGACTCCTTGCTGGCCGTCCCCGAACTGCAGTTGCCGTCCGAATCGCAATGGCAAGGCACCCTTCCGGCAGTAACCGCGGTCCAGTCGGTCGAGCCCGGCTCCTCTCCAGTGCATTTCATGAATGACTCGCTGGCAGCCCGGGGATGATGAATGCACATGTGCGGCATGTGGGCGAGGGATTGTCCGTGGGTTCGTTCCCCGTCCGCGTCTGCATTCCGGAGCCCCCTGATTTGGCTCCAGCGGCGCGGTGACAGTCTCTTGCCCTGTTCAGCCCTAAGACGGTTCCTCCCAGAACAACAGCCTTCCGTGATTGATGTCAAGCGTTTTCCCCGCCGGTCCGGGGACTGGTAGCGGAATCTTGCAGATGTCCGTACAGTTTGCGCCGCCGGTTCTCTTCGGCGGCACGGGCGAGGTCGCGCGCGAGCTGGTCGAGATCGGCCAGTTGCCGTTCGACCTCATCGAGTTCGGCTCGAGCGTTGCGGATCGCAGTGCGCAAGATCGCGGCGCGGCCTGCGAGGCGCTGACGCGGGACGGGCGAGCGCGGGTCGGCGGCGGGGACGGAGCCGGAGCGGGCGCGCAGGTTCTGCAGGCGCCGTGCGCAGCGGCGGCAGTAAACGGGCATCGGGCCCCGACGGGCCACGGGCAGGGCCGCGCTACAGACGAGGCAGCCGTAGCCGTAGTCGGCGGAGGTTTCTGGTGAGCCCTCCGGCAGCGGTGCTGTGTGATCGAGCGTTCCGTGAATCATGGAAATGCTAACCCCTACTCAACTTCCCTCAGGCCGGGGACCCGGCAGGAGGGCCTGCGGGTGTCCACAGGCGGTCGTCACGGAGCAAGGCCCCGAGCAGGGCGAGCAGCTTGCGCATGACCGCCACCAGCGCCACCTTGTGCGGCTTGCCGCGGGCCGTGAGACGCGTGTAGAAGGTGCGCAAGGCCGGGTTCCAGCGGATCGCGGAGGTGGCGGCCATGTACAGCAGCTTGCGAGGATGCTGGCGACCGCCGCGGATGCGGCGGCGGCCGTGATGGCCGCCGGAATCGCAAGCATAGGGCGCGAGGCCGGCCAAGGCGGCGGCCTCGGCGGGCGTGGCGGAGCCGAGTTCCGGCAGTTCGGCGCACAGGCTGGCGGCGGTCAGCGGGCCGCAGCCCGGGACGGAGCGCATGATCTCGCTACGTCGGCGCAGGGCGGGGGCGGCCTCGATGCCGGCCTGAATGGCGTCGTCGGCCTGCTGGATCTTGGCGGCAAAGGCTTTCAGCAGGGAAGCGAGCAGTCTGGCGGCCGCGTCGCCGGTCTCGGAGGCGTGCTTGCGCAAGGCGTCGCGCTGCTCGACGAGCTTGCGCCGGAGCGCGAGCAGGTCGAGCAGTGCGCGCTGGTCCTCCGACTTGGGCGCGGTGCCCGCGATGCCGTCGAGGCGGGCGTAGCGGGCGAGCATGGCGGCGTCGATGCGGTCGCTCTTGGCTTGCTCGCCCAGGGAGCGGGCGAAGTTGCGCATGCGCTGCGGGTTGGCGAGCACGACCTTCACGCCGGCGTCATAGAGGCATTGATGGAGTTCGCGGTGGTAGCGGCCGGTCGGTTCCACGGCGACGCGCCGGGCACCGAGCTCGCGGAGCCAGTGGCACAGGGCGCGGCGGCCGTCGCGGGTGTTGGCGAAGCGGCGCTCGAGTGCGCTGGGATCGACGAAGACGTCGAGCCAGTGCTTGCCGACGTCGATGCCGGCGACGGACTCGGGGGAAGCTGGTGGGGGAGGTGTCATGCGTTGCTTGGTATCCTTTCGACTGGCCAGGGGGATTCCCGGGAACCTCTACTTTTGGAATGCGGGTCAGAGCCCCTACTTCCGTTCAGGTCTCGCGGGAATTGCTGCGGCGGGCGATCCAGCTGTTGTACGGTGCCAGGCACCCAGTTGCATACACGATCCGACCCGCCGCCCGCTGCCGGGCCTGGCCAGGCCCGGCAGCGGCCTCCCCGCCACTGGACGGGGAGATCCTTGCTCAGCCAGTCGTCAGCGAGGGCGACCAGCAGAAACTCCAGTCTGGCACCCTGCGGGCCGCCGGCCCGCAGGGACGGACCAAGGCCCTTGAGCGATGGCGTCCGCGGCAGCGAGGGCCTAGCTTCGGTCGCTTCGCTCCTTCCGCTAGGCCCTCGCTGCCGCCCGTCTCTGAACACCCTGCCGCTCCCCGGTCTCTCTCTGTCCAACATAAAAGTTGCGGAGTACGACGGCAGGACGGGAGCACTCACCCGGCAAGTACCCACGTATTCGGGACCGTCCCCACGCCCGAGCAGCCCCCGGGGACCCACACACTGCCGGCCATATCGATGAACGAGCCGGACAGCTCTAGGGCATTGCGAGACCTGCGCAATTAAAGCCAAGGAGTGGGGGTCGACACTAAGCTCCAAGTAGCGTGCTAGCCTGTAACCTCGAAATGCGGATCACCCGGATTCGAATCGGCTTCTTCCTCGTAGCTGCCCTCGCGTGGCTCGCGGAGACAACCCAGTTGCCTAGCCAAGGCCCAGATCTCGACTGGTACAAAGGCAACCTGCACTCTCACACGATTAACAGCGATGGAGACAGTGCGCCGGATGTCGTCGCTCGGTGGTACAAGGAGCGTCGTTATCATTTCCTCGCTCTTACCGACCACAACTATTTCACCGACCCGCAGGGCCTAGCCTCGTACTTGGGTGCCAAGGAGCGGTTCCTGTTGATCACCGGCGAGGAAGTCACGTCGAAGCACGGCGAGGCGCCGATCCATGTCAATGCGTTCCGCTTGCAAGAAACGATCGAACCGTTCTTCGGGAGAGACGTTCTATCGACGCTGCAGGGCAACGTTGACTCGATTCGCGCCACCGGGGCTGTTCCCTCACTGAATCACCCACAGTTTCGATGGGCGATTGACGCCGCCGCTCTCGCGCAGGTGCGCAATCTGGGCTTGTTCGAGGTCTACAACGGCAGTCCCGACACGAACAACGAGTGGGGTCTGGAAGAGATGTGGGACACCGTACTGACAGCCGGCAGTGAGGTTCACGGCATCGCTGTCGACGATGCCCACGAGTTCAAGCAATTCGGGGCGGATCGCTCAAACCCGGGTGACGGATGGGTCGAGGTGCGCGCGCCGGAGCTCTCGCAGGAAGCGATTCTGGACGCCCTCGGCCGAGGCGAATTCTACGCTTCCACTGGCGTCAAACTCGACTCATTGCATCGCGGGTCGGAGCGCCTCGAGATCAGGGTGGCCCAGAAGAGCGACCACCAGTACCGCACTGTGTTCTATGGCAAGGCGGGGCGTGTCTTAGCGCGGGTAGCGGGTGTAGAAGCAAGTTACAGGCTCCAGCCTGGGGATGGCTACGTGCGGGCCACGATCACCGATTCGTTCGGCGGCAAGGCCTGGGTGCAGCCGGTCTTCCCGGACACACGCTGAATCGAGCCTGTGTTGCATCGAAATCAACGTAGGTCTTAGGCCGTCAGGTCTTCGCAAAGGAACGTTCCTCGTCCGTGTAGACTCTCCATGCCGTCGTTGCATATCGGCAGGGGAGTCTCCGTTCAAGCGGATCGCGTGGCCAATTGTGGCGGATCTTTTCGAAAGCCTTACAAGAATCGCATTCATGTGCCTACCTTCGGGGGGTGACAGGACGCCTTTGCCGATATAGTTACTGATGAGGGTCCAAAGGAGTCGAGCATCATGCAGAAGGCTAGGGTAACCGTCCAGATTCGCAAGGGTGCCACAAAAGTGCCCGGCCCCGTCCCGGTTCCAGACCGGAAGGGGACAGAGCAACCAGTGTCCCGCGTCGCGATGTGGCTTCTCGCCCTTGCTGGTGTCGTGATTGGCGTGGGGATCTACAGCGCAACTCAGAGCCAACCGTCCCAGCCCTCAAGCTCGGCGCCCAAATCAATTGCGACCTTTACGGTCGAAGAGAAGCGGTTTGAGAGTACCCTTCGAGCTGGCGGAACCGTGGGAGCCGTGGACTCGGCGCTGATTCGAGCCCCGCGATTGCGCGGTGGACGAGATCGCGGAGGCGGCGGAGGCGGCGGAGGCGGCGGAGGAAGCTCCCTTACAATCGAGTCCCTGGCGACGCCAGGAACGATCGTCCAGAAGGGTGATGTCGTTGCGGTTTTCGAGTCCCGTAGTACCGAGGACATGATGGATACCTTTCGGTCGAACGTCGCGCAGGTGCAGCGCAGGTCTACAAGCCAAAAGGCGTCTCTGTTGATTTCTGCCGAGACGCTCCGTCAGGAGCTGCGCAAGGCAAGAGCGGAGGCGGAGAAAGCCAAGCTGGACCTTCGAACCTCCGAGGTCAAGTCCAAGATCCAGGCGGAGATCCTCGCATTGCAGGCGGAGCAGCAGCAAGTTGCTGCCACTCAGTTGCAGGACGAGGTCAGGCTTAGTGATATCGCTGACAGCGCCACTGAAAGAACCTTGGAAATCGATGTGCAGCTCGCGAATAACCGCTTGGAGCGCACGTCCTTCGATCTCGACAAGATGGTTCTTCGCACTCCCGTTTCCGGCTTGGTCGTCATGGAGACCATGATGCAGCGCGATACACCCAGTCAGGCAGCGGCGGGAGATCAAGTGTATCCAGGTGCGTACTTCCTTCGCGTTGTCGATCTGTCCAAGATGGCGGTGTATGCGCAGCTGAACCAGGCGGATGCCCAGCTGGTTGAGATCGGCGCTCCTGTTACTGTTCGGCTAGACGCGTATCCGGATGCGGTTTTCAAGGGCCGAGTGGAGTCAATGGGCGCCATGGCGGTCGGGGCTGGATCTTCCGGGGGAGGTGGAGGAAAAGGATCGCGGGGATCGTCTCGCGGATCTGGGGGGCAATGGGTCAGGCAGGTGCCGCTCGAGATTGAGATTCTGTCCGAGGATGAGCGGATCAAGCCCGACCTTTCAGCTAGTGGTGACATTCAGATCGCGGTTAGCGATGCCGCCCTTGTCGTGCCCCGTGCGGCGATTGGCGAATCGGAGGGCCGCAAGGTGGTCTGGGTGCAAGAGGACGATCGGTTCGTGGTTCGGTTAGTCGAGGTTGGATTGCTAAGCGATACCGAGGCAACCGTGTTGTCGGGCTTGGATGCCGGAGAGGTGATTGCTGCGCAACCCGTCGGGGAGCCCAACGGGCTGGTCGCGAAACGAAGCGATTGACAAGCGTCCCGCACGAGGGGATGCAAGCAATTCCAGGGCGAGGTAGAGCGGAAGTTTCCGCTCGATCTCCTACAGCCGTCTCGGACTCCGACTTTGCGGACCCAGCGCAGGGGCCAAGGCGGTGGACTGGGAGCCACCAAGGCAGAGTGAGCGATTAGAGGCCCGAAAGGGTGGCCTGAATCCTCTCGATCTGTGATTCGTAGTCGGCTAGCTTCTGTCGGATCGAACTCACGACATGCTCGGGGGCTTTCGAAACAAAGTCTTCGTTGCCAAGTCTTCCCCGCGCGCCCTTGGCCGCTCCCTGGAGATTGCCGAGCTGCTTCTGCAGCTTGGCTCGTAGAGCCGCCCTGCGGGCCTCCGGCAGTTCCAGCGCCATGTCGAAATCAGCCGTGTGCCCCATCGCTTGGCCGGAGGCTGCCTTACCAGGCGCGGCTGCCAGACGAACTCCCGCCAAGCGCTCCAGAGCCATGCTTTCCGCTTCGACGACTTTGCGCACGACCTCGTCATCGCTATGAATCGTGCCCGTCAACGCGTCCTTGGGAGGGACACTCATCTCCGCTCGAAGGTTACGAGCCGTCGTCACCAGGCTCTGGAGGATAGCCACCTGGCGCTCGGCTCGGGGGTCCGCATCAACTGGGCGTGGCTCAGGGTAGGCGGACAGTGCAATTGACCTTGGACGTCCAGGGGTGTTGGCGGTTAGCCGCTGCCACAGATCCTCTGTGATGAAGGGCATTACGGGATGCAGAAGCCGCAGGGACCGCTCGGTTGCGGCGAGCATGTTCTTCCAGCCGTTTGTCAACCCAGTTCCATCGGCGAAAGAGAGCTTTTTCAGTTCAATGTACCAGTCGCAAAACTCGTGCCAGAAAAACTGATAAAGAGTTGTGGATACTTCGTGGTAGCGAAATCTGTGAATGTTTTTGTTGACTTCCTCGGCGACGATGTTGAGCCTCGAGAAGATCCACCGGTCGGCCAGTGCCACCTGGCCGGTAGTCTCGTCCGGGAGAGGCTGGAAAGCGGAAAGATCTGCAGGTGTCCAGACTTCCGCACCTGCTCTCTCGAGACTTAGCCCAACGAAGCGCAGCGCATTCCACACCTTATTGGCGAATGTTCTGTATCCGGCGATGCGCTCCTCCTGGAGAACCACGTCCGATCCTTGCCCAGCCGACGCCACCAAGGCGAAGCGAACGGCATCCGTCCCGTAGCGCTCTGTCATTTCGATCGGGTCAATGACGTTGCCCTTCGTCTTCGACATCTTCTGCTTGTCGGCATCCCTGACGAGCCCGTGGATGTACACCCTGCGGAAAGGTGCTTCCCCGGTCATTGCGATCCCGAGCATCATCATGCGCGCAACCCAAAAGAAAAGAATGTCAAATCCAGTGTTGAGCAGCGAAGTCGGGTAAAAGGCCTTCAGGTCAGCAGTCTCGTCGGGCCAGCCCATGGTCGAGAATGGCCAGAGCCCGGAACTGAACCAGGTGTCGAGGACATCGGATTCCCGTCGAGTGATCTCCTGCCCGCGGCGCGCTGCCTCTGCGGCCGCTTCCTCGGCGGAGCGCGCGACCACCAACGAGCCGTCAGTTAAATGCCAGGCGGGAATCTGGTGGCCCCACCAGAGTTGCCTCGAAATGCACCAGTCCCGGATGTTGTGCATCCACTCGAAATAGTTGCGCTGCCATTGATCGGGAACGATCTCCGTCCGCCCTTCCTTGACCGCATTGATAGCTGCAGCGGCCAACGTCTTGGTTCGCACGAACCATTGCGTTGAAACCCTCGGTTCCACGGCAAGCCCGGATCGCTGGCTACGGCCCACGCTGTTGGTATATTCCTCGATTCTGTCGATGAGTCCCTGCGATTGCAGGTCCTTCACAACACGCTTGCGAGCCTCGTATCGGTCCATGCCCGCGTATGCCCCGCCGCGGTGGTTGATGCGGGCCTCCTCGTCCAGCACGGTGATGCATTCGAGGCCGTGGCGCTGACCGGCTGCAAAGTCATTCGGATCGTGCGCGGGAGTGACCTTGACGACCCCGGTACCGAATTCGGGATCCACGAATTCATCGAAGATCACCGGCAGGGCGCGGCCAACGAGTGGCAGATTCACGGTCTTGCCGCGCAGGTGCTGGAAGCGCGGATCGTCCGGATGCACGGCTACTGCAGTGTCTCCGAGCATGGTCTCCGGGCGGGTCGTCGCGACAACGACATACTCCCCTGCTGCGCCGTTTACCGGATAGCGCAGGTACCAAAGCGAACCTTGCTGGCTCTCGTATTCGACCTCGAGATCCGAAATTGCGGTGAGAGTACCGGGGTCCCAGTTCACCATGTACTCGCCGCGGTAAATGAGTCCCTGTTCGTAGAGCCGGACGAAGCACTCCGTCACCGCCCGCGAAAGACCCGCGTCCATCGTGAATCGCTCGCGAGTCCAATCGCAACTTGCGCCGACTCGCTTGAGCTGACCGACGATCCTGCCTCCGTATGTCTCCTTCCACGCCCACACGTGCTCGAGAAACTTCTCGCGCCCGATCTGGCGACGGTCGATCCCTTCCGTGGCTAGCTGGCGCTCAACCAGCATTTGGGTTGCGATGCCCGCATGGTCGGTGCCCGGCAGCCAGAGGACATTCTTCCCCTTCATGCGCTGCCAGCGCATGGTGATGTCCACTTGGGAGGTTTCGAACATATGCCCCATGTGCAGCGCGCCCGTCACGTTCGGCGGCGGGATCACGAGCGAGAATACTGGCTCTGCCGAGGATGCGTCGGCCCGGAAAAGTCCTTCGCTGACCCACCACTCGGCCCACGCGGGCTCAATCCGCGAGGGGTCATAGGCTTTGTCTAATTGCATCGATTCTTGGGGCGGGGAAGACGGTATTCCCAATTTACACCATGCCTTGCGGCCTCGGTTGACACGGCGAGCCAGGCACCTCCTGCCAGCGGAGGACCGGCATTGACGCATCCGCGGGATCCGCAGTGGGGATATCATGAAGGGCATGCCACGCCCGATGGACGTGTACGAGGAACTGGTCCAGCTGCGTCGATCCGGGGAAAAGTGCGCCGTGGCAACCATCGTTGAAGTCGCGGGCTCGATTCCGAGTTTCCAAAGCGCCAAGATGCTCATCCGGCAGGACGGTACCATGGTGGGCACCATCGGAGGGGGCTGCACCGAGGCCGAGGTGTGGCAAGCGGCGCGAGACGTCATCGAGTCCGAAAAGCCTCGCATGCTGCAATTCCATCTCGGCCAGGATGCCGCGTACGACAACGGTCTGATTTGCGGCGGGCAGCTCAACGTCTACGTGGAACCCATACTTCCCGTGCCGCACGCCCTGATCTTTGGAGCGGGCCATATCTCGAAGAGCCTGTCGAAAGTCGCCACTCTCGCCGGCTTTGCCACCACGGTTGTGGACAATCGAGAGAGTTACGCCAATCGAGAGCGCTTCCCCGAAGCTGCTGAGGTAATTGCCGAGGAGTATGAAGACGTGTTTCCACGGCTCCCGGCGAACGACTCGACCTATGCAATCATCGTCACTCGCGGTCACAAGGACGACATGCGTGTTCTGAAGTGGGCTGTCAATCAACCGTTACGGTACGTCGGGATGATCGGCTCGAAGCGCAAGACGCTCGAAGTTGCCAAGCATCTCCGTCGCGAGGGCGTCGAGTTGGCAAGCCTAGCCAAGGTGCACGCTCCGATGGGCCTTGAGATTGGAGCTGTCACTCCGGAGGAGATTGCAGTTGCGGTTGTCGCCGAGATGATTCGGAGGCGCCGGCACTCGGAGCAGGGCTGGAACCCCCTTTCAAAATCGATCTTTGCTGACGGTATCCCGCGAACATTGGCGAACCTTAGTGAAGGCGGAGAAGAGCCTGTCAACGCGGGCGAAGCGCTCGCCGAACGTTTGTGAGTCCCGCCGGCCTGATATTGGCAGCCGGACGGTCCTCGAGGATGGGGCGCGACAAGGCGCTCCTCGACTATCGCGGGCAAACGTTCTTGAACCATTTGATCTACTTGGCGCTCCCTCGCGTTGAGTCGCTAGTTGTCGTGCTCGGTCACAACGAGCAGACAATCTCCGAATCCCTGCCGAGTTCCCCGCGAGTCAAGGTGGCGGTCAACCGCGACTACGATCAAGGCATGCTCTCCTCGTTGCAGAAGGGCTTGAAATTGACAGCGGGCAGCGCGGACTGGACCTTATGGATGCTTGTCGATCATCCAGTCGTTCGCGGCCGCACCTTGGACGAGTTGATTGCAGCAGCAAGCCGCACCGACGTGCCGCTTGTGATACCGCGCTTCAACGGTGAGCGCGGCCATCCGGTCATGGTGTCGCGGCGCGTGGCGGAGCGGTTCCTGCAGATGGATCGAGCGGCGAGCCCCCAAAATCTTGTGCGGTCCTACTATGCCGAGGCCCTGTTCATCGACGTGGGCGACGCTGGCGTGCTGCGGGATATCGACCGGCCGGTCGACTATCGCGGACTTGAAGAAGCCGATTAGTACCGCTTCGGGGATTCGAGTTCCGGGCGCCCGGCACGTCACGCCCGGGATGACGTGGGCAATTCGGTAGGTGGCAGAGAGCCTTGCCATCCCTCGCGGAACATGTGCGAGAGCCCATTGACGAGGGAGACGTACTCGGGATGGTTCGCGATGTTCCGCGACTCGACCGGTGTCTCCTTGTAGTCGTAGAGCTCAAGGGTGTTGTACGGACTATCGATTCCTGACCACTGCGTGTAGCGGTGGCGGTCGGTCCTCATCGAATACCCCATGCCTGGCCCAACGGCCGGAATGTTCCGCGGGTGCTGGCTGTAGACCGCGCGCTTCCAGAGGCGCTCGGGATCGTCGAACAGGCTGCGCCAGCTTGCCCCTTCGAGTCCAGCCGGTCTCGGAACCCCGCACAAGGAGCAAACGGAAGGAAAGATGTCGACTGATTCGACGAGCGCCTCTGTCTTGCGGCCCGCGTTTCTCTCGCCGGGAGCTCTCACGACGAGCGGAGTATGTGTCGCAGCGTCGAAATTCGAGTGCTTGTTCCAGAGGCCGTGCTCGCCGAGATGGGACCCACTGACTCCGGCGACAGCCACCACGGTGGATTTCGACAGGCCGTGCTGGTCCAGAGCGTCGAGCAAGACGCCGATCTGCGCGTCGGTGAAGCTGACGCAAGCCCTGTAGGCGCGAATCAGCTCTCTGGCCTTGGATTCCGGAATCGGCCCTTCGCTCGGGATGTCCTCGAAAGCCCGAATGCCGCGGGAGTCGTGAAGAGCGAAGGGAGGAACGTCGAGCGGTGGCTCAGGGGATTCGGGTCCGCCCCAAGTGCCGATCGGATATAGATCGAAGTAGCCCCTCGGCGCGATCAGGGGGAAGTAGGGACGCGAGAAGGAGACTGTGATCAGGAATCGCCGGTCCTTGAGCTTCCCGATTGCAGCCGCTGCCGCCCGAGCGATTTGGCCGTCCGGCAAATCTGCATCGGGGATGTCCGTGGCTTCCCAACTCCTTGAATGTCCTCCGGGGGGCGCGAGCGGTGCCAGAGATGGGGATCCTGAAGCCGTGGCGTCTCCAATCCAGGAGTTTGTCATCAAGCGGTTCCAATTTGAATCAGCAAGGGCTGTGCTTTCGGAGCTGTCCCACGCAGGTCCGCCGGGCATCCAGGGAGCCACGCTCCATGATCGCCGGTCGTCTAGCGCAACGGTTCCGAACACAGGCCCGAATGCGGTTGTCGCGTACCCGTGGCTCCTAAAGTGCTCCGGCAACGTGAGAGCGTTTGGGAGCGCGCGTCGGAAGTGAACCCGATCGTCATAGACTCGTGTCGTGTCCGGTCGGAGCCCTGTGAGCAGTGAAGTTCGGGAAGGCCCGCTTGCCGCTTGCTGGCAATAGTTGCGCAGGAATGTCAGGCCGGTGTCGGCTAAGCGGTCGATGTGGGGAGTCTTGGCTCTGGCGCTGCCGAAGCAGCCCAGTTCTGTCCGGAGATCCGGGACAAGCACTAGCAACACATTGCGGCCCACCCGCATGTCATCGGCCTGTTGGGCCAGTGCTCGCGCGATACCGCCCGTAGCTGCTAGGCACGCGCCACTCCTTCGCAGGAATTCTCGGCGAGACGATGACATATTAGGAGTCACGGGATAGTTCATCCCCGCTCTCGAACTCAAGCCCCGAGGCCTTCGCTCCGATCCGCGCTCTCGCGGCACTCGCACCCGTTACGTGAGGTGCGTGTCCAGCGTTTCAGCGAGACGCGATTCGGGGACCGATCCAACGATCTGCTCGACCGGCTGACCCGCCTTGAAGAGCAGCATCGTGGGGATCCCTCGGACATTGAAGCGCTGCGCCGCTGCCGGATGATGGTCGACATCGAGCTTGCCGATCTTGATCTTGCCGGCGTACTTTTCGGCAAGCGAATCGATGACAGGAGCCATCTGACGGCAAGGACCGCACCAAGTAGCCCAAAAATCGACCAAGACAGGCTGATCGGACTGCAACACCTGGGCGTCGAAATCTGAATCGGTGAATGTAAGGGTGTGGGAGCCAGCCATTGGTGTCCTCCAAAGGATCGAAGCTTCAGCGTAGCAGAACGCAATTGCGCGAGGCGTCTGTTTCACTCATCCAGGCGCTGCTGCCATTCGTCCAGCAGGGAGATAGCCTCGATTGGGGTCAGCCTGTCTAGATCGAGGTGGCGTAGCTCTTCCAGAATCCCGTCCGGCATTTCCTCAAAAAAGCTTTTCTGCGGCTCCTTGGCCGAGTCCGGTGCCGCTCCCCCGGGGAGGTCCTCGTCCCTTTCGTGGTGGGCAAGAACGGTGCGTGCGCGGTCGACTACGGCTGGCGGAAGGCCTGCGAGGCGAGCCACCTCGATTCCGTAGCTCCTGTCGGCGTTGCCTGGCGTGATGCGACGCAAGAATACGAGCTTGTCTCCCGTCTGGCGGGCGGATACATGGAGGTTGAAGATCCCGTCGTGGGCCGCTGGCAAAGCTGTGAGTTCGTGGTAGTGGGTTGCAAAGAGCGTCTTCGCACGCACGTTTGCGTGGATGTACTCGACTACGGCCCAGGCAATGGCTAGTCCATCAAACGTTGCCGTGCCGCGTCCGATTTCATCCAGCAAGATCAGGCTGCGCTCGGTTGCAGTGTTCAGGATCTGCGCTGTTTCAGTCATCTCGACCATGAAGGTCGAGCGCCCGAGTGACAGGTTGTCGCTTGCCCCGATTCGAGTGAAGATGCGGTCGATCAACGGCAGGACCGCCTTGCGAGCAGGGACGAACGATCCGGTCTGGGCCATGATCGCGATGAGTGCGATCTGTCGTAGGTAGGTCGACTTGCCGCCCATGTTGGGTCCGGTGATGACCGCCAGGAGGTGTTCGTCATTGTCCAGGTACGCATCGTTCTCGATGAAGCGCTCACCGAGGTTGTGCTCAAGCATCCGTTCGACGACCGGGTGTCGTCCCGCCTCGATCTGGAGTTCGCCGGTCTGCGAGAAGCGAGGGCGGGTGTAGTCGTTCTCGACCGCCACTTCCGACAGCCCTCGAAGCACATCAAGTTCGGCTATAGCGGATGCTGCCTCGCGGATGTCCGGAGCCCGTGGCAGGACATCCAATCGCAGTTGCTCGAGGAGAGCCGCCTCCCGCTCCTTGATGCGGTCTTCGGCATCCAAGACCTTCGCCTCCAATTCATTGAGTTCAAGCGTTGTGAATCGCTCGGCGTTCACCAGGGTTTGCTTGCGGTCGTAGCGCTCGGGAACCTTGGCCAGGTTTGCCTTCGACACCTCAATGAAGAACCCGAAGATTTGGTTGTAGCGAACCTTGAGCGACTCGATCTGGGTTGCCTCGCGCTCCCTGCGTTCAAGCTGGGCAATGAATGACCTGCTGCCTTGCTGAGTCTCCCGGAGTTCGTCGAGTTCGGGATCGAATCCTGCAGCGATGGCACCACCGTCGCTGGCAGTCGCGGGCGGATCCTCGGCGAGCGTCGTTGTGATGCGTTCGGCGGTGCCTTCCAGGCCGTCCATCACTTGCAGCAACGAGGCGATGCGCGATCCAGGCAAGCAAGAGGCTAGTTCGCGCAGAGCCGGGATGCGGCGAAGGGAACTGCCAAGATGGAACATTTCACGAGGGCCCGCGGAGCCAAGAGTGACCCTCGCGAGAAGCCGCTCGATGTCGTGGAGCTGCTTGAGTTCGCGATGGAGTTCGGACCGGCTGATGGTGTCGCCGTACAGTCCCGAGACAGCTTCGAGACGCAGTTCGATTTCGTTGACATCCAAACTGGGACGCCGTATCCAACTGCGCAGGAGACGTGCCCCCATCGGCGAGGCTGTGCGGTCCAGGGCCGACAAAAGCGTTGCGCGCTGCTCTTGGTGCAACGAATCGAACAGCTCGAGATGCCGGGTAGTGACCGTGTCAAGCACCATCCAGTCGTTCCGCTCGAAATAGGCTGGCCGGGCGAGATGCGGTAGGGCCGACCGCTGGGTCTCCAGCAGATAATGGAGTAACCCCCCGGAAGCTGCTATCGCGAGCGGGCGGTTCTCGAGGCCTAGGCCCTCGATTGTGTATAGATCGAAAGTATCCCTCAGCAACCGGGCGGAGTAGTCTTGATCGAATACCCAGCAATCGACTTCGGTCTGGGTGTAGGCCGGATCCGGCCGGATCCGGCCGTCCCCGGACGGAGTCCGGAAGAGCTTGTCGCTCCCGGCGCGCAACACTTCCTTGGCACCAATGGAGTCCAGCAGGTCTTCCACTTCCGAGCCCGCCAGTTCGGTGGCACGGAACTCTCCGGTCGAGATATCGACGTAGGCCAGGCCCGCCCGGCCCTCGTTCTCATGAACAGCCGCGAGGTAATTGTTCTCACCGGACTTGAGAAGGCTCAGATCGCTCGCCGTACCGGGCGACAGAACCCGAACGATTTCCCGTCGGACGAGTCCCCGGGCTTTAGACGCAGCTTCAACCTGGTCGCAAATCGCGACCCGATGACCCTTGTCGAGAAGCTTGGCGAGATATGTGTCGGCTGAATGCGCGGGTACCCCGCACATCGGGATCGCATCGCCCTTGCCGTTCCGCCTCTTCGTGAGCGTGATGCCGAGAGCCGCCGACGCGGTTACGGCATCCTCGAAGAACAACTCGAAGAAATCGCCGAGGCGGAAGAAAAGGAGGCAATCTGGGTACTCCTGCTTGGCAGAGTGGTACTGCTGCATCACAGGAGTTTTGGATGCGCTAGTGGCCATCCGGAATCGCAGGTAGGACTCTACAATCATATCCTGCGTGGCAGCTTCGGTCGGACTTGCGCTGTAATGGGTCTGGTAATTGCATGGATCGGCGCGGCTCCCCCCTCGGCAAAGTCCCTTTCACAGTGGCCTTCGTTGTGGTTGCGGCGGCGGTCGCCGGCTTCTCGTACGGGCGCGCCTCGTCGCCGCCCGATGCGCAAGGGATCCAGGGCGTGTGGGAAGTTACCTCGGTGCGCAATCTCACAAGAGGCGAAATTCAACCCCACCGTCGGGAGTTCCATCTCTTTGGCAAGACCCATCAGATGGTCGTGCTAGCCGGCGAGGGACGGCCCAAGCTGACGAAGTCGCTGAGCGATATGACGCCAGAGGAGTTTCTGAGCCAGCAGCCGATCGGTGCCGGCTTCTATCGCTACGAATTGGAGAATGGAATAATATCCCGCACCAATGTCGCAGCTCTCTCGGCGTACTACGAAGGCCGTACGTTTGTCGGGGAAGTCGAGATCGCAGGGGATACGCTGGCGCTTCGCGACTGCCACTCGGCTGACGGCGACGAACGTGAATGGAACATGCGGCGCGTCCAGTGATTCCGACCATATACCAATTGATCGGACGACTCCGGAAGCCCCAGCTTCCTGACGAGGATCGTCGTGAGCCAGGCCCTTCGATACGCTCAGGGATGCTGGCCGCCTTCTGCGCCTTGGCGATGGTCGTACCCATGGCTGCACAGTCCGATGCGACCCTCGAAGGGACGGTCATCGATCCTCAGGGCCGCTCCGTGCCCAGTGCCGAGGTGCTGGTAAGGCGAGTCGGGACGAACGCGGTCCGCAGGGTTCTCACTGATACCGAAGGCCGCTACGTCGTGCCCTTGCTGGAGGCTGGCAGCTATTCGGTCGAAGTTGCCCGCAGTGGCTTCCGGTCAGTTTCTGCAGCCGGCATCGAGTTGGTCAGCGGTCGGATCGGGCTGTTCGACGTGCAACTGGAGCTGGGACCAGCCCGAGACGGTATCGAAGTGACAGCGATCATGCCTTTGGTGTCGACGAGCGCAACGGATTGGGGCGGGCTCGTCCCGGAACGCAGCCTGCGGGAAATGCCGCTGAATGGCCGCGACCTGTTCGAACTGTCTGCGCTGGAGCCTGGGGCGACCCTGCCAGCCTCCGCCAGGACAGGCCTGGCGCAGGGTATCGGGCGCCAGATCTCCGTGCGAGGGGCGCGCCCCAATCAGAACAGCTTCCGACTCGACGGGGTTTACGTGAACGACGCTGCGGCGGCGTCTCCCGCAAGCGCATCCGGTAATGTGCTTGGCCTGGAGATGGTGAAGGAAGTTCACTTGGTGACGAATCCGTACAGCGCCGAGCACGGCCGGTCCGCCGGCGGTGTGTTTACTGCCGTGTCGAGATCCGGCGGCCAGCAACTCCACGGGAGCGCCTACGAGTATTTCCGTAACAACTCGCTGGACGCGCGGAACTTCTTCGATTCGCCAGCGGCGGGAGCGCCCCCGCTGCGACGCAATCACTTTGGCGCCTTGCTGGGTGGCCCGATGGCGGGGCCAAATGCGTTTTTCCTGTTGAACTACGAGGCCCTGCGCGAAAGGCGCGGCCGCACTGCACAGCCTGCCGTTCCGACCGTCGCGGCACGGCAGGGGCGACTCCCCATACAGGACATTGTCGTTGCGCCCGAGGTTCGTCCCTATCTCGACTTGTACCCTCTGCCAAACGGACGCGACTTCGGCGACGGAACCGCTGCTTCGGTCCGTCAGATCTCCGAGCGGACGGACGAAGTCTATGCGTCGGCCAAGGCCGACTTGGTGCTGGATTTTGCCACCCAGCTTTCGGCGCGATACACATTCGATGACGCGGCCAACCGAGCGCCTGACCCTATGGATCTCTGGGTGTTCGGTCTCGACTCCAGAGATCACTTCCTGCACGGCCAGCTCAAGCGAGTCCATTCCGCGAACATGCTTTCCACTTGGCGGGCATCGTTCAGCCGTGTCGACAATTTCGAGAACAGCGCGACGTCCGTGCCTTCCAATCTCGCATTCGTGGAAGGCCAGCCGATGGGAACGATCACGGTGAACGGTCTCGGCGACATAGGCGGCTTCCAGGCGCGAGCGAGACCTCGCCGGTTTGTCTTGGAGAGTTTTCAATTCGGCGGTTCGATGGTTCGCACCTTCGGGCGTGGAATATGGCGGATCGGCGGCGAGTATGACCGCGTTCGTTTCAACCAAGTTTCCGACCTCAGCGCGGTTGGAGCCTATACGTTCGATTCCCTGGCCCTGCTGGTGCAAGGCCGCCCGCGCATCGCCGAGGTGATGCAGCCGGGATCGGACACGGCAAGGGGCTGGCGCTATCACCAATTCTCCGCGTACGCCCAGCACGAAATCCAAGTCCACGAGCAGTTCGGGGTCAGCTTCGGCGTCCGCTACGAGGCAGTGTCCACGCCGACGGAAGTCAACGGCAAAATCGCCGTACTCCGGGATTTCATTAACGATGCAGAAACTACGATCGGCGGGCCGCTTTGGAAGAATCCGACTGCCGACAACTTCGCACCCCGGATCTCGGCAGCGTGGGATCCGGTCGGCGATGGCCGCACAGTGTTTCGTGCCGGGGCGGGTATCTTCTTCGATTTGCTCGGCAGTCGGGAATTGACGATCGCGGGTGTTCGGACGCCTCCGCTATTCAATCGAATCCTGGTTTTTGGGCGGCCCGGATTTCCCGACATCCTCCAAGCCGCGGTCGGTCGAAATCCATCGGCATCCATGGATGGGCTCGATTACGACCTGAACCAACCGTATATGGCGCGCTGGCAGTTCAATTTCGAGCGGCAACTCGGTCGCGGCACCTTGATTCGCGGGGGCTACAGCGGGGCTCGGGGAATTCACCTCTTTGGGCAGTTGATCAGCGCGAACTCTCCCATTCCCGAAGTCCAAGCGGGTGGGACGCTCTTCTTCCCGGAGGGCAGCCCCTACGTGAATCCGGCGTTCTCCCGCATCGGCTTGCGACGCTCGCAGTTCAACTCGTTCTACCAGGGCCTGACTTACAGCGCGGAGAGCCGCTTCGGGAACCGGTTAACGATGCGCGGCAAGTACACCTGGAGTCGCTCGATCGATGAGACATCGAACCACACGTTCAACGATTTCGTTGCGAGCGACCAAGTTCCCACGATCTGGAACTATCGAGCGAACCGCGGCTTGTCTGATTTTGATATAGAGCAGGTCTTTGCCGGGAGCTTCTCGTATTCGCCGTGGGAAGGCAAATCCTCGCCGCTGGGCAGTGCCCTCGGCGGTTGGCGGATTCATGGCATGGCCCGGATTTCTAGCGGCACGCCGTTTGCGCCGCGGGTGGGATTTGACCGGGCGCGGCTCCGGCCAGGGTTCGGAGACGTGGGGCAGCGCCCCGATCTTGTCGCTGGCCGTTCGGCCGATGACATCGTCTTCGGGGACCCTGCGCGCTACTTCGACGCCAGCGCGTTCGACCTGCCTGTCGCGGGCTACCTCGGCAATCTTGGCCGAGGCACTCTGCGGGGCCCCGGGATACTGTCCTTTGATCTCGCTCTGCACAAGACCCTTTTCTCCACCGAGCGCCAGAGCGTCGAACTGCGCGGCGAAGCTTTTAACCTGACGAACCATCCCAACTTCCAGGTGCCGTCCGGTCGGGCGCTCTTCACCAGCAGCGGCGGACGGATAGGCAGTGCCGGCCGAATCACCTCGACGAGCACCTCGTCGCGGCAGATCCAGCTTGCGTTGCGCTGGGAGTTCTGAGGGCGCGTCGCCTGAATTCCAGCGGGCAATCGGGCTGGTAGACTAACCCGTATGTTGCAAACGATTTCCCGCGACAGGGATGTCTATGATGCCGTTGTCGTGGGGTCAGGAGCCACCGGTGGTGTTGCCGCGTGGCAGTTGGCTGCCGCGGGCCTTAAGACCTGCGTGCTCGAAGCTGGTCCGAAGATCACCGACGCGGACTTCACCGAGCATGTAATGCCCTACGACCTGAAGTACCGGGGCAATTCGTCCGGGTACGTGGGAGGCATTCCAAAAGCTCCCGACCTAATGCGGAACCGCCCAATCCAGGGCCAAGTCTATGCCTGCCGCGAATCGAACTACGAGTGGTTCGCGGATGATGTCCGGAATCCATACCAGGTGCCGGAGGACAAGCCGTTTCGCTGGATTCGCATGCGCGTCCTCGGAGGCCGGTCGCTCTCCTGGGGGCGCCAGTCGTATCGGATGGGTGACATCGACTTCCGTTGCGCTGACCGGGACGGCTACGGGGAGAACTGGGGAATCCGTCACGCGGACCTCGCTCCGTACTACGAGAAGGTCGAGCGATACATTGGCATCAGCGGCATCAGAGAAGGACTCGAGCAACTTCCAGACAGTGTGTTCCAAAGTCCCATGCCATTCACGTGCGGCGAGGTTCTTTTCCGCAGCCGGCTGCGCGAAAGGATGGGGCGGGTGGCTACGATCGGGCGATCGGCAATCATCACCAAGCCGCTCAACGGCCGCCAGCCGTGCCACTACTGCGGACCATGCGAGCAGGGCTGCGTCACACATTCCTACTACAACAGCCTGACGACGACACTCAAGGCCGCGCTCGAGACCGGAAACTGCGACTTGCTCACCGATGCCGTGGCCAGTCACGTGACGCGCGAGCCGCGCACAGGGAATGCCGCTGGTGTTGCGTATGTGGACCGCACGTCAAGAGCGCCGCGGGAGGTGCGAGCCAAGGTAGTCGTGCTGTGCGCCTCGACGCTCGAGTCGACCCGGCTGTTGATGCACTCGGCGGACTTCGGCCTGGACTTCAATTCAAGCGGGAGCCTTGGCCACTATTTGATGGACCACATTTACATGGGGGGCGCCGCCGGCCGGATGCCAGAACTCGAGGCCAAGCCCTGGGTTGGACCTCCAGACCGGCCCAACGGCATGTACGTGCCGCGCTTCCGGAATATCGACAGGGCCCACACAAACGGGATGATTCGAGGGTACGGCTATCAAGGGCGCAGTGGCCCGTCGTTCAATATGGCAGCCAGGGGCTTCGGGGCGAGCTTCAAGCAAGCGGTGCATGACGAGAGCCGCTGGGGGACAAATCTGGGGGCTTGGTGCGAGTGCCTCCCGCGTTACGAGAACTACGTTGCCCTGAATCGGGACCGGCGGGACGCTTGGGGTCTTCCGACGCTTGATATCAACTTCGACTGGTCGGACAACGAGTTAGCTCTGTGGAATGACGCTCGAGTGCAGGCGGCACAAATGCTCGAAGAGACCGGCCACAAGAATGTGCGCATGACCGGGCAACCTTCAGTTGGCGGTTTCTGCATCCACGAGGTTGGGACTGCCCGTATGGGAGCGGATCCCCGGAAGTCCGTCTTGAACACGTGGGCACAGACTCACGACACCGATAACGTGTTCGTTACAGATGGGGCGGCATGGGCGTCGATCGGCTGTCAGAACCCTACGCTGACGATGATGGCCATCACGGCAAGGGCGACCGACTACATCGCCGAGGAAGGCCGGAAGGGGCGCTGGGCATAGGTGGAGACCTGACTGGGCCTACTGGACGCGTGGTGGCTGGGTAACCTCGGCCAGCAGGGTGTAAAGCTTTTCCCACGTGTAGATCCCAGTGGAATGGCCGTCGCTCCAGAAAATCTGGATCGCGTACCGCCCCACGGGCTCGATCTTCGTTGGATAGACCAGAATCGGCAGCAGGCTTGGCGTGACGATGCGCTTCCCAGTGAGTTCGTCGACACACGTGGCGCAAGGGCATTGGCCGCGGAGGAACCTTGCCGGGTAGACACCTTCTTCCCCGGTGTTCCAGCGGATCAGGATGTCGTGATCTCCGTGGCGAGTGATCTCTAGCGGACGGGCCGCTTGCCCGGGTGTTGATGCCATCTACTAGCAGTGTAGTCTTCTATCCGGTCCCGGGACTCGGTTCTGTAGTGGCGGTGCTGGATGGTGTGCCGGCCCTGACCCTCTTCGTGGTCCAACGGCCGCAACCTAGCCTATCTTTGTCAGTGCGCCGTGGAAAGGCGCGTTTTCCTAGTGGGTTCAAATCCCACCCAACAATTGTCGCTTTCGGTTGGTAGCAGCCGGGGCGGGTCATGGAGGTAACAACATGGACTGAAGCACCCCGGTGTCAAAGGGCTGCGATGAGCAGTTCAGCAACCATGCGGGCCGGAACATTCGTGAACACCGTGCAGGCCTCGAAAAGGGCGATGCGGGAGCCGACCCTCCTGAGATTAGGGGAAGGCCGACGACAGGTCGGGAAGAAAAGCGACAGAGGCACCGAACTGGACCCGCCGGGGTAGTGGTGTCGGCATGTATGGGAGAGGGAAGACGTAGCAACACGGGAAGCCCTGGCGGTGGTGTGCACGCACCAACCGGAACCCCGTAAGGGGCAGGCCGGGCCGGGCAGGGTGGCGGAGAGGTCCGTACTACCGGAGAGGCCGGGTAACGCCGGCGGAGGGAAGGGACCTCAGGTGAGGAGAGGTGAGGGAAAGCGCGCAGGACGCCGGGAGTGGCAGTGCCTAGGACCCCGGCATTATGTGTCCGAGAGAGCTGGAACCACCGCATGCGAAAGCGAAGGGAAGCGAATGCAGTAACGAGCGCAAGCCGGGGCGGCAGGCGCTGGCGGCAGGGCGTGAACAGGCCTGCCGCCGGGTGCGGCGACCGACGGGAAGAGGCCGGGGGCGTGCGACTCCCGCGACGCGGACGGCATGAGCGGCCGTGTCATTCCCGACGGAGCCGGATCTACCCGTGTGCGAGCGGCATGATCCCACTGGAGAGCCCGGTGCCCTAAATCGGCACGCCGGGTTCGGTGAGCGGGGAGCGGAAACGCGGCAAGGCGAGAGAATGAGGCACCCGCACGACGCGAAAGCGGCGGGCAAACGGCTACTCCCTCACGCTAAAGCTGGCGCGTCGCTCCCCGACTCTACCCCCTATCTACAAGTCCTTTATGATCAGCAAGTTGTCGGTTCGAAATCTGGCGTCTGGCACTACATTTGGTGAATTCTTGCGTTGACAGGTGACTTACACAATCAGCTTGCGGATCCCGCCGGGTGATGCCGAGACGCCCAGCGCGTCGTAAATCGCCTGCTGTCCGGGCTCCGCCTGGGTCGCCTTGCGCACGTGCAGCGTCCGGCCGTCCTGCCGGCGGAACACCGCCGTCACCCGCTGCTGTCCGGCCAGCCGCCTCCGCAGCGTCGTCCAGCTGGCGCGTTCCTCGCGCCCTTGCAAGCGCGTCCGGATGACCTGTACCAGCTGATACGCCAGCACGGTCACGAACAGGTGCGCCTCCGAGCGCTCCGGCTTCCAATGGTAGATCGGCCGCAGCCCCAGCTCGCTCTTCAGCGACCGGAACACCGCTTCCAGGTCCGTCAGCAGCACGTACGTGCTCCACAGCCGCTGCGCATCCCAGTCCGTCACGTTCGTGCGCAGGCAGTACACCCCCGGATGCGTCGCGATCGAGTTCCCGGCCGGCTTGCGCTCCCAGCTCACCGCGACCGCCTTGTTGCCCTTCCCGTCCGCCTCCACCTGGATCTGATAATGCGTCGACGCCTTGGGGTACTTCTCCCGCAGCCGCCCGATCCGCTGCCAGACCTTCTCCAGCCGCTTGGTGCTCCGCGGCTTCGACAGCCCCGCGTGCAGCTTCTTCAGCTCCTGCTCCAGCCGTTCCCCGGCCCGCTCCACGATCGCGTGCTCCTTCTGCTTGCGCCTCTCCGACTCGCAGTACAGCCGCGTCTCTCCGTCCTCGCCCTTCTGCGTGTGGATCCGCACCCCCATCCCGGATGCCGTCTCCACGGCCACTGCCTCGTCCGCGTCGAACTCCCGCTTGCGCTCCCGGCTCGCCACCACGTAGCACCAGCCCTGCGCTTGCAGCCAGGCGACGTTGTCCGCGGTCGCGATCCCCTTGTCCATCACCACGACCGCCTCCGGCGGCGCCTCCAGCGCCTGGAGCATCCCGGCCAGTGTGCCGCTCTCGGCGACATTGCCCGCCAGCACCTCGGAACGCCGCACGAAGCCGCTGCCGTCCAGCACCAGGCCCAGGGTGAGCAGCGGGCAGTCGCTGCGCTTCTCCTTCGAGCGGCCCCGCCGCGCCTTCGGCTGGGCCTTGGCCGCGCCCTCGAAATAGGTGTTCGTGAGGTCCACCAGCGTGACCGTGGGCTGCTGGCCGAACAGCCCCATGGCGCGTTGGAAGAGCTTCGTTTCCAGCGCCTTGCGATGCTGCAGCAGGCGGTCGCCGGCGCGGTAGAGGGCGCTCAGGCCCATGGTTTCGAAGTCGCCGCCGAGCAGCTCGCCGAGGCCGCTGCGCTCGCGCAGCCAGGTCCAGGTGGCGAGTTCGGAAGCCGGGGCGGCGACGCGGCCGACGAGCAGGCCGAGCGCGGCGTGGCGCTGGGGGCCGGACAGGCCCAGCTGCTGGAGCAGGTCCGGCAGGCCGAGCTGGTCGGCGGCCCACAGGGCGGCGTGCTCGACGCCGACCGAGCGGGGCCGCGCCAGCTGGAGCGAATCGACGTCGACGCTCTGGAAATCGGTCTGGAGGGAGGCCGGCCGGGACGGGCCGGGATCCGGCGCGGGATCAGCGAGCGGGACACCGTCGCGCAGGAGGCGTTCGACGATGCGCTGGATGCGCTGGCAGAGAGTGCGCCAGTGGTCCCGCTGGATGGGGAAATGGCTGCCCAGATTGAGGAGGGTGCGCTGGCGGACTTTGTCACCGACGCGCTGGGAGCGGACGAGGCGGAAGGTGAAGTATTCCTTGCCGTCGCGGGAGCGGGTCCGAGTGCGACAGACGAACATACCCCCACGGGAGCACGGGGCGGGCGGGAAGTCAAGCCTTCTCTATATTTTATGGTACTACATTCCGGATTCAGCGAGGCCTTTGACGGAAAATCAACGACTTATGCGCCCGAAAGGCCGGAATTCGGTCGAAATCGCCTCTGGCCTGTAGAGTCGGGGAGCGACGCGCCAGCTTTAGCGTGAGGGAGTAGCCGTTTGCCCGCCGCTTTCGCGTCGTGCGGGTGCCTCATTCTCTCGCATTGCCACGTTTCCGCTCCCCGCTCACCGAACCCGGCGTGCCGATTTAGGGCACCGGGCTCTCCAGTGGGATCATGCCGCTCGCACACGGGTAGATCCGGCTCCGTCGGGAATGGCGCGTCTGCTAATGCCGTCCGCGTCGCGGGAGTGGCACGCCCCCGACTTCTTCCCGCCGGTCGCCGGACCCGGCGGCAGACCTGTTCACGCCCTGCCGCCAGCGCCTGCCGCCCCGGCTTGCGCTCGTTCCTGCATTCGCTTCCCTTCGCTTTCGCATGCGGTGGTTCCAGCTCTCCCGGACACACAATGCCGGGGTCCTAGGCGGTGCCACTCCCGGCGTCCTGCGCGCTTTCCCTCACCTCTCCTCACCTGAGGTCCCTTCCCTCCGCCAGCGTTACCCGGCCTCTCCGGTAGTACGGACCTCTCCGCCACCCTGCCCGGCCCGGCCTGTCCCTTGCGGGATTCCGGTTTGGCGCGTGCACGCCACCGGCAGGGCTTCCCGTGTTGCTGCTGTCTCCCTCTTGCATGCATGCCACCGTCAATCAATGGCACTAACTTAAGGTTTCGGGCATTAACTTAAGCTTCCGTGTTTCTTGTCAAGGGTAATTTCGGGGAAGAGTGGTGATGAGAGGCGATTGAGGCGGGGTTTCCTCGCAGTGCCGACCTTAGGTTGGGGGGATGCCAGCAGACGTATCACGCGGCGGCCTCCAGTTCGCAGTTGGGCGGCTCGGGCAGCCAGAGGCGGTCTGCGCGGAGGAGGGTGTCGAGCAGGCCGGCAAGCTTGCGCATGACAGCGACGAGAGCAACTTTGTGCGGTTTGCCGTCGGCGGTGAGGCGCTGGTAGCAGGCCTTGGAGGCAGGCTCGTGGCGAATCGCGGACATGGCGGCCATGTAGAGCAGGTGGCGGGGCTGGGCGCGGCCACCACGGATGGCGCGGCTGCCGCGGTGCTGGCCGGAGTCGCGGTCGAAGGGGGCGAGGCCGAAGAGGGAGGCGGCCTTGCGGCGGCCGAGGCTGCCGAGTTCGGGCATGGCGGCGCAGAGGGAGGCGGCGTTGACGGGGCCGAAGCCTGGGATCGACTGGATGATGGCGTCGCGACGGGAGAGTGCGGCGTCGGCAGCGATGCAGTGGCGCATGCGGCGGTCGCAGGCAGCGATGTCGGCCTGCAGGGCCTTGAGGGTGGTGCCGAGGCAGCCGGCGGCCTCGGGGTCGAGTTCGGCGGCGAGCTTGCGGAGGGCGCCGAGCTGCTCGAGGAGTTTGCGGCGGAGGGCGAGCAAGTCATTGAGCAGCTGGAGGTTGTGCGGCTGGGGCGGGGTGGCTTCCAGGCCGTCGAGGAGGCCAAAGCGAGCGAGCATGGCGGCATCGACGCGGTCATTCTTGGCGAGCCTTCCTATGGCTTCGGCGAAGCGCCGGGAGCGCAAGGGGTTGACCAGGACGGTCTCGAAGCCAGCTTCAGCAAGGCACTGGTGAAGGTTGCGATGGTAGCGGCCGGTGGGTTCGAATACGGCCCGGGTGACGTCGTGCTTGAGCAGCCAGTTGCGCAGGGCGCGGCGACCGGTCTTGGTGTTGTCAAACTGGCGCTCAACTCCGCCTGCGAGAATGTGGGCGTCGAGCTTAGCCTTGCCGACGTCGATGCCGGCGACTACAGTGGGTGTGGGAGGTGTCATTCCTGCGTACCTATCCTTTTGCGATGCGGGTCTGATCCGCGCTTCCGTTCAGGTCGCGCAGGAATTGCTGCGACAGGCCGACCAAGCTTAAGTACGGATCTGATATCCGAGGGTGAAACGGTCCGGCCCGTCGCCCCCGGTGGGGCCTGGCCAGGCCCCACCGGGGGCCTCCCTGCGCTGGGGCAGGGAGGGATCTGTTACCTGCCGCAGCGGTGGCTATCGCCACCTGCGGCACTGGGGAGAGAGAGTCCGAGGCAGTGGCGACCATCCCTCTCTCCGGCACCTCTCTAACATAAAAGGGGGAGGGGCCTGAGGGCAGTCAGTTTTGCAGGTTCCGGGCACTCAGGTCAGGGGCATCGGGGTTGGCATCGAAGCAGCTAGGTTGTCGCCGCCTTGCGCCGGGACCATTTCGGGGCCGGCTGCAGCGAGCGCCGCTGGTACGAGCGGTTGGGACGCGGCTTGCGCCGACCCGTCCCGACCCACGCACAGATGCGTTCGAGTGTCTCGCCGACATACGCGGAGTGGCGCAACAGCAGACCCTCCAGATGCTGTGCCAGCGCGGCCAGGCTGTGCTTGAAGTTGGCCTGCGGCGCCGACTTGCCGTCCGGCTGCCGGGCTGCTTGGCACCGCTCCGCGTCCCGGTTGGTGAACAGCCGCGTCATCGCAATCAAGTTGAAATGGGCGAACAACTCTTGCTTCACCAGGCGCTCGCTCCGGCCGTGAAACTGCTGGACATCCAGGAACGATTTGCTTATTTTGTACATCTCTTCGATGCCCCACCGCGCATGGTACAGGTCGGACAGGTCGGCGACGCTGTAGCGGCGGCTGTCGAGCAAGGTGGTGCCCAGCACGTACTTGGTCGTGGCGTGCGTGTACTTGACGAGGCGCAGCGGGAGGGACTGCCAGTGCGTGCCGGGATACTTGCGGGACAGGGTCCGCAGGGTATCGGGGCCGGGCAGGATGGTGACGAGCGTGTCGGTGCCGTCGCCGTCGATGAAGGCATCGATGGCGGGGCAGACGCTACGGGGGAGGCGGAAGACGGCCTGCAGTCGGCGCCGCCGGTGGGTCCAGAGCAGTTCGAACGAGTAGTAGCCGCGGTCGTAGACGACCAGGTCGGGGGCGGCCAGGGCCTGCAGATGGGCCAGTGCGGCGGCGCGCTCGTTGCGGTGGGGGAAGAGGTCGAAGTCGACCGGGAGCCGGGACTGCAGGCGCAGCAGGCAGCTGAGCAGGCCCTGCGGGTAGTGGGCGTGCGGGCCGGGCGGGTCGTAGCCGGCGGCGGCCAGCGGGCGCGGCAGGTTGAGCTTGGAGCCGTCGACGGCGAAGACGCGGTGGCCCAGCCAGAGCGGCCCGGGCTGGTCGGCGCGGCGCAGGATCTCGGCGTGGAACTGCCGGAAGACCTGGGCGTCAATCCGCGGCCGGGCCTTGCACATGGCAGCGTCGGAGACCGGCTGCGGTTGCGGCAGGGGCACGTCCAGGGCGCGGCACTGGGCCCACAACTGGGACAGCGTCGTGGTGTAGCCCTGGCGGCGCGGGGCGAACACGAGGCGGAACACGAACAGCATCACCAGCAGCGTGTTGAGGACGCGGCTGCGCACTTGCCAGAGTTTGTCGTGAGCGGCGGCGATGGCGCTGAGAGCGCCGATCAGGCCCTGCCAGAGGGCAACGAAGTCCGCGTCGGGGGCCTGCGGCTGCGCCGCCGGCGGCGGCCGTCGCCGGGCCTGCGGGCGCGGCCCGTGCAGCAGGATCGAGCGGAACGGCTTCGTCAGCGGGTAGACATACACATCCTTGGGGCTGCGCCCGGCGTCGGCACGGCCCTGGGTCTGGCCGAGATGGATCCAGTTGGCGGCGCGGTAGCAGGTGCCGTGGAAGCGCGGGGTTTCGCAGAAGGTTTCGAGCAGCACCGGCCGCGTGCCATAGCGCCGCTGCCAGTCCGTCGGCAACTGGCGGGCTGCCAGCCCCAGCGCGTGACTCGCCAGGTTCGGGACCTGCACCCAAGGAAACAGCAAGAAGCGCGGCTGGCCGACCACGAGGTCGAGGTGCTTCTTGTACTCCCCGGCAGGCCAGCCGACCCACTCATCGCGGCAAGCCAGCGAGCGGCTCGCCTGGCTGAACAGCACACAGCCCAGCCGGCGTCCGTGCCGGTCGAGCAGGAAGTAGCGCAGGTGCGGGCCCAGCGGCTGGCGGTAGCCGAGGTAGTGGTGCCGCTCGATGAATTCGTTCCAGAGTTGGGTGTCCTCCTGCTGCTCGACCAGCTGCAGGCACAGCGGCTGCAGGGCCCGCAGGCTGGTCGCGATCAGCGGCTGGGGAGCGGTGCGCGCGGTCGCGGCCACCGGCTGCCGCGGTCCCGGGCGCATGTTCTGCGTGTGCTTGGGCGGCAGCGTCAGGATGCCGGCCTGCTCGAGCTGTTCCAGCAGGCCCAGGGCGGCCGCGACCCGGTTGCCGCCAGCGGCCGTGCGCCAGTTGAGATGCTCGCAGATCGTCTCCGCCAGCTCCTGGCGGCTCAGGGCCGGGAACGTGGCCACCGTCTGCTGGATATCGGCGATCTGCCGGCGCGTGAATCGTCTGCCGAAGAAGGTAGTGGACTTGAGCTTCTCGATGCGGGGGTCCATGACAGCCACCAAGGAACCTGTTCTTGGTTACCATCGCAAATCCGGGCTCGCATGTCAAGGGGGTTGTTGCGATCCTTCAAGAAAATCTGCAAGTGCACTCGAATCAACGCATTGGAGGTCTGCTGAGAAATCTAGATTCCGACTAGCCTATTTCAGTGCCATTGCACCGTCAATACCCCGGCGGAACTGACCGGTGCTCGCGTCGCTCGCTTCCCGGCCACTGGCAGCCTTCCCCGTTTCGTCGGCGGGTCGGCTTCCGCGTTACCCTTTTCGAGGCCTGCTCAACGTTCACTGCGCGTTGTCGCCTGCACGCTCGCTGAACCGCCCAAGGCGGCCCTTTTCCATCGAAGTGCTTCAGTCCGTGTCGTTACCTCCTCGAACCGCTCCGATTGCTACCGGCTGGAGCGACAGTTGCCGGACGGGATCCGCACCCGCTGAGAAACAGCGCCTTTCCACGGCGCACGACAAACATGGGCTAGATTCGAGGGCGCTCGGGACGTGCCCGCCGCGTATGCACAGGAAGTGCAAGCGGAAGCGCCAGTCTCGCGCTGGGCACCGGCGCACGTACGGAAGGCCGCGACAGAGAATACCACCAACGCATTTGTGAGGACTACGAATCCGTGCGCGCTTGTTGCACTGTCTCTTGGTGCCGTTTAATTGAACAGGCCGTCTTCGCCGTAGACGACTTTCTTGACGTACTTCCACTGAGCCTCACGACGCTGGTCCCCGTATTCCGTAACGGGATGAATTGCTTCGTATTCGCGATAAGCGGCGTCAACGGCAATCGATTCCTCAATGCGCGGGAATAGGCCCCACACATCGATCTCGGACTTGCATGGTGTCTTTTCGCTGAATCGCTCCCAGGCAGATTATTCGGCCTGTCGCAATGATCAGGCCATGTCGCAGCAGTGCGCGGATCACTGTTCTTGAGCCTGGGCCTTGTCTCGAGTCACAAGCATCACATTTCGAAACGAAGCGCGGGCCCTTCGTGGAATCAATGGCCGTAGCATCCAGCCCAGACCCGACGGAACGCTCCGGGTGAGGGAGATGGTGCGGTATTCCGCGACGACGGCTGTGTCGATCTCCGCAAAAAGCCAGTAGGCATGCAGTCTCCACAGGACCCCGCTGTCATCTCCCGCCGGACGCAGCGATTCACCCGGCTTTCCCGGATTGCGAACCTCCTGCACGCGCACGGCCCGTGACCGCCCCCACCAGCGCTGATCGTCCAGGCGGGCATATTCGGCCCGATGCTCTGCGTCAAGCACGACCGTTCGCAATGCCTTGTGCTGCAACCGCATGGCGACATGGTATTTGGAGCCGTCTTGCTCGATTACGTGGGATCGCAGTATTGAGGAGGAATAAGTAATCTCGTGCGAGTCATAGTTCGTGACAACCCCTACGACGTCAGCGACTTCGGCATCCGGCACGAGCACGGCGGCGACCCAATCGTGGATCAGGCCTCCAGGTACTTTGATCCCTCCCGCATCCTCCATGGGTTCAATGACAACCTCGCCATTGAAGAGTGCTCGAGATCTGGCCGCGTCCGACATGCTCCAGAGAAAGGACTCCCTGCCGTCAATGCGGGAAGAAAACTGCTTGTGAACAGTTTCAGCGTACTGATCGAACGCCGCGACCGCTTCGGGCCGTAGCTTTGCATCCGCCAGTAGCTGAGTCGGAAGCACCGCCAGCAGGACTACCGCTGCGAGGGCGTGCCATCTCCGAGTTCCCGCGAGGTGCCAACGAATCCTGGATGCTGATCCCACAGCCATCACGCAACCCAGTGAGCCAGCTAGAATCACTAAGACACACTCGCCTTCGAATCAGCGGAAGTGAAATAGCGACGGGCCTCTCGCATGACGTGCGGCGATAACAGGATTGAAGACGTCATGGTCGGAATTGCCATGAATCCGTACATCCCGTCAATGAAGTCGAGCACGGCGGTTAGGGATGTCATCGAGCCCACCACGATGGCAATCACATAAATGTACTTGTACAGGTACTGGCGCTCCGCGCCGATCAAGAAACCGAGGGACTTCTCGCCGTAGTAGCCGCACGAAAGGACCGTTGTCACGGCGAAAATGACCACGCACAGGACCAGTATGTAGGTTCCTAGGCCTGGCAAGGCTTGCTCGAAAGCTGCGACCGTGACTGTCACGCCACTACTGGAAGAATCCTCCCAGGTTCCAGTAGTGAGAATGATCAGGGCCGTTGAACTACACACGATCAGAGTGTCGATAATTGGCCCGAGCATGGCGACGAGCCCCTCCCGCACGGGCTCATTGGTCTTCGCGGCTCCATGCGCCAAGGCTTCCGAGCCGATGCCCGCTTCATTGGAGAAAGCGGCCCGACGGACGCCTGTGACGATGACGGTTCCAATGGCTCCGCCGGCCACAGCGTTGCCGCTGAATGCATCGGTCACGATTAGGTCGAGCACGGAGGGAATGCTCTCGAAATGGGTTAGCAGGATCACGACGGCTGAACCGAGGTAGAGGACGACCATCAGGGGCACCAATTGAGAAGCGACGCGCCCGATTCGCCGGATGCCTCCTAGCAGTGTCCAGCCAGCCCCGGCGGAAACGACAAGGCCGATCGCCAGATTGAATCGCCATGCGTCGGCCGGGCCCGTGATCCAACCGAGAGGACTTGCGACTGAATCGCGCAGGATCTGTACGAGCTGGTTGGCCTGGAACATCGGAAGGGTGCCAAACAGGGCGCACACCGAGAAGAAAATTGCGAGAGGCTTCCACGCGTGTCCAAGACCATAGACGATGGAATACATGGGACCGCCTTGGATCACTCCAAGACTGTCCGGCCCCCGGAATCGGATTGCTAAGGTACAGGTGAAGAACTTGGTGGCGATGCCAGTCATCGCGCAAATCCACATCCAAAACACGGCCCCCGGGCCTCCGGTTTGGATGGCGACCGCCACCCCGGCGATGTTCCCCATCCCGATCGTGCCGGCCAGCGCACTGCTCAACGCTTGGAAGTGGGTGATCTGGCCTGTGTCGTTCGGGTCATCGTAGTGGCCCAGGAGGATCTTCACGGCGTGGGGCAAGTGCCGGAACGGCAGCATCCGCGAATAGAAAAAGAAATAGCAGCCGCCCCCGAGTAGGAGCACCAACAGCCACGGTCCCCAAGCGAAGACTGCGAAATCGCTGGTGATTTCAGCTAACCGATCCATGATCCTTGAACGACAGTCGTCCCACAGGCCCAGCTTGGCCTTGGCCACTCGCAGCGCACGACAGGTGACATTGCGAATTGGACTTCAAGTCCGACCGTGAATCCCCTTGGAAGTCTTTGAGTGTAGTGGATTGAACCCCAATGCCAGCGGAGTGACTCTAAGTGAGGCCATCTCCGTCAGACACTGTGTTGCAATTCGCTCTCCCGCGGAAAGCAGGTTTCCGTGTGGAAGCTTGCTCTTTCAGGTCAGCGCAAAAGGACCGGTCTCAAGGCCTCAAGCGGCTAGCGGTCTTACCCACCAATCAAGTAGATCGGTTGCGCTCGTCAGATCGTTCGACCTAGAGCGATTGCCTCAGCCGAATACCGTTGGCAGCGGCGGTAAAACAAGCGACAAGTTCGGTCGTTCACCGGCCCCCATGACCTTTTGGACAATACCAAGGCATCAGCCTTGCGTCGAAGCTTCGCTATGCGCGGTTACGTGACGAAAAACTTGAGCGGGAACACGATGAGAAGAAGGATGTCTTGAGTTCTACGAGGAGTCAACTCCAGCGTCGTGCTATCGCAATTGGACGTTGGATATGCTGACAGGCTGCTTCGGGGGGCCTTGAGATCGTCGGTCAGGATAGGTCTTGGATTGGCTGGATCCTGCCTTGAGGCATCGCTGCCGGCCGGGCTCGTCGTGAGAGTCTCGGCCATCGGCCCTGCGTTGTTGCTTGCGGGCGCTCAAGCGCAGTCTCAAGGCTACGGTGCACCGTGTGTTGCGAACACACGGTGGATGACGTGAAGATCAAGAACCCGGAGGGTCGAAGGAGTCTTCCACGCGTCGCTGCCATTTCTCCATTCTCTTGCGAAGGGCTGCAATCACCGACTGCGACTGATCGCGGTAGTAGAGATTGTTCATCTCAAGCGGATCGCGGCGACGGTCGAATAGAAGGCTGTTGTCGCCGCTGTAGAGAGCGAGCTTCCACCCATCGGGGCTGATCACCGTCCTCCCTTCAATCCCGTCTGCCGGACTGAACCATTCGCTGAAGACGTGATCTTCGCGCAACGGCTCGCCGCGACACACCACGCAGAGACTCTCCCCGGGAAGAGACTCCGAGTCGGCATGCCCGAGCAAGTCGAGCAGCGTGGGAATGATGGAAACGTTGCTCACCGGCTGGGTCACATGCATCCCCTGGGATTGCAGAAACGGAGCCCGCAGCAGAAACGGCACGCGAATGGACTCCTCATACATCACAAATTTCGCTAACAACGTGTGGGCTCCCATCATCTCGCCGTGGTCCGCCGTGAGGGCAATGATGGTGTTGTCCGCTTGCCCGGAGACTTCGAGGGCCCAGAGCACCTCGCCAAGCGCTTGGTCCACTTGCGCGCAGAGTCCCGCGTAGTTTCGATTCAGGCGCTGGATGACTGCAGGGTCCGAGATGTCGTAGCCTTTGCTCCGGCTGGACTGGCGGGATCGTTCGTAGATGCGCGGCTCCTTTTCCACCGGCAGGCCCGGGAAGTTCGGGGGCATCGGAGCTTCCTCAGCGCTGTGGAGATCGTTCAACGGTCCCTCATAAGGGCGGTGGGGTTCCAGAAAGGAGACGTTTAGCATCCACGGGTCGCTTCGATGGCGCAGGATGAAATGCGCTGCGCGGGAGGCGATGAACGCGGGCTTGCACTGCTCGATAGGGCGTTGCACTGAGAATAAGCGGCTGAAGATCTCGCCATCGTCCGGTTCGTAGCCGGCACGGATCAGGAAGTGATGGTAGTCGCTCCGCTTGGCGTGGTCACGCCCAGCAGAGAAGTGCTCGTTGTAGCCGTCCTCGACCGTGACCCATTCCTGGAATCCGCGCTGGGCGAACAGTTCGTCGCCAAGATGCCACTTGCCGAAGAATCCCGTTCGATAGTCGGGATCGTTCAGCCTCTCCGGCAATGTAGGGATCGACGGGGACAACGGGATGTTGTTGTCGATGCAACCGTGTTGGTGTGGCCACAGTCCTGTCATCAGCGTGGCGCGGCTCGGCGTGCAGATCGGTTGGCTGACGTAGCAGCGGTCGAACACGACGCTCTCCGACGCAAGCCGGTTCATCACTGGCACGCGAAAACGGTGGTTGCCGTACGCGGCCATGGTGTCGTAGCGGTGCTGGTCGGTTTGGAGAAATAGGAGGTTAGGCTTGTCGCCGGGCCGTCGACGCTTGCCGTGAAGGGCCGCGGGCAGGCCGGCCCCAACGCCGAGGAGGCCCATGAGATCCCGCCGATTGAGCGATTCGTGGTGATTCACTTCAGAGTTCCGCAACTGTCTGGATATCATTCTCGGCCCGACCTAGTGACCTAGATGGAAACACGGTTGTCGACACGGGTCAAGCGCCTGCAGCAAGGAGCGCCTAGGAGGTGCCCGGGTTGTTTAGAGAGCCAGCCGTCAAGACGAAGCCGTCAAAACGAAGGTGGACTCCGCATCTGTACTGCTCCGAAGCCGGAAGGGATGCCCGGCGCGCCAGTGCCGTTCGCGACGAACGAAAGCGTGCGATCACGTGGGAGGCGAGTCGCACGCTCTGCGGTGCCGAACCTCCGCAGACGTCTTCACAACTGGCGTTTTGCGCGCGGTGCCAGCCGTCCAGAATCTGCAATGGTTCCGGGGTGGCGGATCGACGGATCAAGAACGGGGCAAATGACGGGGAATCCACCCTGCGCGAACCTCTGACAGATCTTTCCGTCAAGGCTCCGGTCGAATGGGGCTCGCCGGCTTCCTGCCCGAGATGCGCAACCCGATCCGCATGAATCTGCTTCTATGCGCCAACATCCGCTGGCCCAAGATGTGAATTGGCGCTAGGCTGGCTAAGGTGTTCACTTACAAGATCGCTCCAGTTCTGGTAATTCTGGCCGTGCTGTGCGAGTGTTCTCAGGAAGCGCCGTTCAGGGGCTATGCGCCTGAGGAGGCATATCTGCAGGGAGCGGCCGGTCCCTACTACGGCAGCGAGAATCCATGGGATCTTCGATTCTTTACCGAACACATTGAGAGACTGTCGCAGCGACGAGGCCAGCGGCAAATGCTCGACATCGTGGAAGGTCGAACCGAAGAGGCGGCTCGCTATGCCCAGGAATTGCTGGCTGCCGATCCGGCTGACCTAGAATCCCTGTTCAACCTCTCCATTGCTCAGGCGCAGCTTGGCCATCTCGATCAGGCGGCGGCCGCTATGCGCCAAGCTCTCGAACGCGGTATGCCGATTGAACGTTTCGTCGCTGGTCCGAGAGGGATTCTGAAGCCCTTGGTGGAGTCGGAGGCCTTTCAGGACGAGCTTGCCCGTAGGGATGTCAGGCTGGTCCACGGCCCGATGGTTGGTTCAGTAACTGCGAACGGCGCGCGATTCTGGGTCCGTACAGCCGAAGAAAGCGAAGTGCAGATTGTCCTCAATGCCGACGTGCACTCCGACTCAGTTCGAACGAAGGCAGCGACGGACTATACGGCCGTCGCCGAGGTGATGGGTCTGAAGCCAGACACAATCTATGAATACAACGTGAAGGTGGACGGAGTCTTCGCGGTGGTGCCCGGGCCGACGTCGTTTCGCACGTACCCTGAGCCCGGCGTCTCGGCAAAGTTCAGTGTGGGGTTCGGTGGAGGGGCAGGATACGTGCCGGCGCAAGAGCGGATGTGGGACGTGATTCGATTGCACGACCCCCTCGCGTTCCTGTTTCTCGGCGACAACGTCTACGTCGACCTGCCGCAGATGCCGAACGGGTTGCACTACTACACCTACTACCGGCGGCAGTCGCGCCCGGAGTTTCGCCGCCTGATTGCCTCCGCTGCCATTTATGCCATCTGGGACGACCACGACAGTGCCACGGACGACGTTTGGCTAGGGCCTTACGTAGACAGACCGGCTTGGAAACTGCCGCTGTTCAGGCAGTTCCGGGAGAACTGGAACAACCCCTCCTACGGTTCCGAGGAGCGTCCAGGCGTCTGGTTCAGTTTTTCCATCGGCAATGTGGAATTCTTCATGCTGGACTGCCGGTTCTATCGAACCAATCCGTATCTGGAAACAAAGACCATGCTCGGACCGGAGCAGAAGCAATGGCTGTTCGAACAGCTGAAGCAATCCACTAGTAGCTTCAAAGTGCTGGCCTCGTCGGTGCCATGGGCATTTGAGGCCAAGGGGGACGCTGTCGATACATGGAACGGCTTCCGGGAGGAGCGAGAGGAGATTTTCGACTTTCTTGCCGACAACAAGGTTGAGGGAGTGATCCTGATTTCGGCTGACCGGCACCGCTCGGATGCTTGGAGGATCGAACGCCCCGACGGCTATCCGCTGTACGACCTGGAGAGTTCGCGCCTTACCAACGATACGGTTCACGATCTGGTGCCGGGGGCCCTGTTCGGCTACAACGAGAAGCAGTCGTTCGGACTGCTGACCTTCGACACGACGAATTCGGACTCTACTCTCACCTATCGAATCGTGAGCATTGATGATGAGGTCAAGGGCGAACTCACCCTGAAGCGCAGTGATCTCACTGATGCTGCGCCGGACTAACGCATGTAAGGGCGTGTTCGCGATTGCCGGATCCTCCGGGCACTTGTTGAACTGACGCCAAGCCGGAGTCTATGTCAGCGTCAGACCGTTGCATGGATCACGCGCAATGGAAGGGGAGACAGTCCGACTTCCCGGGTATGCTTCCGCATGCAGTACATTCGCAACGGGAAGGGAACCGGCCGAATCAGATCGCGCCGAGTTGTGTCGTCTCGCTCATGAATGGCGGAGATTGCCTGCCTGCGATGGCGACGCAGTACTGATCCTGTCTTGGAAACGAATCCGCGGTTGGGTGGATGCGGCGTGGCAAACTAGGCAAGTTAGGAAATGAAGCAGTGTCAGTGAATCGAAGATTGTTTCTGTCGTCGGCCCTCGTCGCGACTGCTAACGCGACTGCTAACGGTCGCAAGATCAAGATCGGATTTCTTGGAGGTGCCTATTCCCACACAGAAGGGAAGCTCGAGGTGCTTGACAAGTCGTCTGATTTCGAATTGGTCGGCTTGTGGGATGCAGACAAGGCGCTTCGTGATTCATTCGCCAAGGATGGCATCCCGATTGTCAGCGCCGAGCAGATGCTGAGGGATAGCGAGATTGAAGTCATTGCTGTCCAGTCGGCTCCGCCAGACCACGCCCGGCACGCGCTGATGGTGCTGGAGGCCGGCAAGCACTTGCACTTGGAGAAACCGCCGGCTCTGGACGTGCCATCGTTTCGACGGGTGATCGAGATGGCGCGACGCAAGAACCGCATAGTCCAGCTAGGCTACATGTGGCGGCATCATCCGGGGTTCGCGAAGATTTTCGAGATGGTCCGCGAGGGCTGGCTGGGAGACATCTACTTCGTGCAAGCGACCATGAACAAGGGGCTCAGCGCCGATCGTCGGCCGGAATGGGCCGTCTACCGCGGCGGTCAAATGTTCGAGCTCAACTCCCACCTGATCGACCAGGTGGTACGCCTGCTGGGTCGGCCGAACAGGGTGACGCCTTTCCTCAAGAAGCATGGCGACTTCGACGACAACCTAGTCGATAATACGGTGGCGGTGTTTGAGTACAGCCGTGCGATGGCGCTCATTGTCGGGGCCTCGCTGACGCCCAACTCCGGTCGGCACCGCAGTTTCGTTGTGCGAGGCACACTTGGTACGGTCACCATGCGTCCGATCGAGGACCCGGTCGTCGAAGTGGACCTTGCGATGGCCGCCGGCCCCTATGTGGAAGGGGTGCAGGCAGTCTCGCTGCCACCTTACGAGCGATACGTCGGAGACTTCGAGGAACTCGCCGGGGCCGTCCGGGGCGAGCGAACGCTGTCGGTCACTCCCGAGGAGGACATGATGGTGCACGAGACCTTGATTGAAGCGTCGGCCATGTAGGGGTGGAAGACACCGCCCTTGAATCGGCAAGAGACCCTACTTGTCAGCGATGGCCCCGGGGCGCCGCTGAGAGCACTGTCGCCTCTCTGGTTGCTGCGCTTGCTTCGTGCGATGTGAGGGGCACCTATTCTCTGCATCTTTGATTTTCGTGGAAAGCCCCGATATTCAATAGGCTGCGATATCCCGCCTCGTGGCCTACCAGGGCATGGTCCGTTGCGTATACACGCGGCCAATCTCCGCCGCGTCCTGTCGGCGTCCGGCGCCGATCATGACGCCACGGTCGAGTTGTCTTGCGACGTTTTCGGGTAGCACATTGTCGAGAAAGAAAAGGCCGTTTGCTCGGGTCGCCTCAAGCACGCGATCGCCCGCCGCATTGACCTCCGGCGGTAGGGGCGGGTCCGCACGCCCGTCCAAGTGACCGTAAGACAGGCCCATGTCGCGCGGCCCGTGTTCCGCGAACGCCAGGCCGGGAACCGCGAGGGTCGCCTCCGTGTTAGCGAGCGCCTGCCGGTCTTCGATTTTCACGCCCAGCAAGATTTCGCCGTCCGGGTTCAGCGGCCACACGTCGGCTTTCTGTAAGTACTCCTCAACTTCCAGCCCCCACACCCAGGCAGCGAAGGTGTGACTGCCCCAGCCGCGGAGCCCTTCGCCCACGGTGTCGACGGCCAGCTTATGGATGGGATACCGTGCCGCCTGCACAAAACGCTTGGCGGCTTCTGGGCCCCTTGTGCGCGCTAAGTGCACACCATGAACGCCCTGGGCGAGCGCCTGCTCGACCATCCAGCCGCCAGATCTCACGGTTTCCTCGTCGAGCCCCAGCAAAGGCAACACGACGATCACAGTCGGCGTGCGATGCCCGCTCGGTGTAGGTCCCGCATCGACCAGGGCGCGCATGAATTCTCGGAGCGAACCAAAATCGAGTGGCTGGTGTTCCATGTTGTAGACGATGTAGTCCGCCCAAGTGTCAGCAAACTTCAGCCCGTCTCGATAGCCGCCGTAGCCCGCCGCGTAGTAGATCGGCTGGCCGCGCTCCAGCAACTCGATCGACTTGTTAATTCGCTTCGGCTTAAATGCCGAGGCGCCGGCGGCATCGGCGCCCTTGCCAGTTCCCGCCGATGAGGACGTCTGGCGGTAGCTGGGCAGCACGGTCAGTTGGGTCGCTGTCGACAGGTCGCCCCAAAGTGTAAGGCGATCGCCAGAGACTTGGCGTACCACACCCCATTGGTCGCCGCTTAGGACAACCCTGTCTTGCATGCCGTTCACATCGAGCGTTTCCGCTAACTTCACGGTGGTCCGGAAGTCTCCTTCCGAGTACGAAGATGCGAGTGCGTTAAGGCTCAGGCCGTCGTTGAGGAACGATGGCTCCCCTACGATGTTGCCGTCGCCGGGAAAGCCGTCGCGAAACAGAGAATCCGTTACCGTGACGGCAGCGCCGGCCTCGAAGCCGCCCCAGACGACGTTGTTCCGAAATCTGCTTTGTCCGAGTCCTTCCTTCGATTCGATGAACAGCGTGTCTTCGAGAATCGTGTTGTCGACGACGGCCAACTCGCTTCGCTGCAGGTAGAAACCGCGATTTTGGGCCGCGACGTTGCGGCCAACGAGGCCGCGACTTTCCATGGTGATCCGCGTCGCCCCGGAGTTGTTCGATGGGTTGCGGTTACCGAAGAAGCGGTTGCCCGTGACCTCGACGTAAAACGCCTCAGCGTCTGGTAGCGGGTCAAGCGGTGCGTCGTAGCGATGCTCCTGGCCGCCGACGAAAAGCCCACCGGCATCGTCGCCGGCCTCGTTGCCAACAATGAGGTTGTCCCGGATCTTGGCCGACGACCACAAGGCGACGAAAATGCCGCCCCCATCGTTGTTGCTGCGCGCCTCGTTGCCGAGAATGACGTTGTTCGCGACGACCGGCGACGACCAGCGGAACACCGAGATGGCGCCGCCGTCGCTGCTGCGCATGGGGTCCTCGAGGCCCGTGACGTTGTCCATCAGCACGTTGTTCACAATGGCGCCCGCGCAATGTCCGTCATAGGCGATTGCGGCGCCCCGGCCAACTTCGGTGCGATTTGCTGCAAAGACGTTGTTGCGAATGTCTGGCTCGCCCGCATTCGTGCAGTAGACGGCACCACCGTCGTGCGCGGTTTCATGCAAGTGCTTGGGAGCCCAATCTTCGGGCGCCAGCGTTTGGTTCGCGGTGAAGAAATTATTCGACAACACGGGCGAGGTACCGTCGATGAGCACCCCGGCGCCGGGGCCGCGCAGCAGCCCGCCCGTCACTTCGAAGCCGTCGAGCTTGGTGTTGTCCGCGGCAACGAGTACACGGCCTGTGCCGCCGGCTTCGAGCACCGAGCGGTTCTTCCAGACGTCGCGCGACCATTCGACGGTGTCGAAACCACCGTAAAGATCGATGCCGGAGCGCATGCTCATGGAATGCGCCTCGTACCGGCCGGCCGCTACGAGAATCGCGGCGGCGCCGGGCGACCGGCGTGCGGCGCGCTCAAGCGCCCAGCCGACCGATGCCCAAGGCTCGCGCTTAGTTCCCTGGCCGGTTTCGTCGGCGCCGGTGGCTGCGGATACGTAATAAACATTCGCATACCCATCTAGTTCAATACCGTCGGTCTCGGGTCCGGCCTGGGCCATGACGGAACCGGCACTGAGCGCAAGGCCAAGAAGGAGTATCGCCTTCGATAGAGCCTGTGCCTTGTTCAGCATCATCCTTCCCGTGTCTACTCGTCATTATCGATAAACTGCATGGCATAGAGTTTCGCACCACGCATGCGCAACACGATCTGTACGGTTTTTCCGGCGAGTGGCGAGATATCCGCTCCGTTCAGCCATTCGACCTCTTCGGCGATGAAGTCGCCATTGATGTATAGGCCGTCGTCCACTGTGAAGTCCTCGACGGCTCTGCCGGCTTCGTCGAGAAATCCCACCTGTGCGTAACCGACGGCATCGGTGTCGATGTTGAGCGTGAGACGGTCTCCCTCGAATACCAGCGGTTTCGTGACCACGGTGATCTCGCGGTCGTATGGGCTGTCCAGCGACACAAAGCCGTCGAGGCGCTGTACGAGACGATAGACGCCACGGCCGTGCGGGTCTTTCGTGTACGCCGAGTGATATTGTGTTTCCCCGAAATAGTATTGCCATATTTCCTCGCTACGGCGAATCATTCCGTGGGCGAGGTATGCGGTCTTCACGTCGCGCCCCCCGTGGCGCCCGATGCCGACATAGGCCTCGCGCGGATAGCGCGTCCAGTCCAGACCTCTCTGACGGAGAGCTGCGTCTCAAGCGGCCCGGAGCCGCGTCCGCGGTCGGGGTTCAGCCAGATCGTCCGGGTCCTGGGGCCATCCTTCTCGTAGTGGAAGTAGGCGATCGGGAAGGCTACATAGGTGTCCGGTACCCAAGGGTATTTCGTCGCCTTCGTCAGGTAGAAATCGACGCCCACAGGATCGTCCGGCGTCGGGTCGAAACTGTGCGGATACTCCATGCCGAAACCGCCCGGCGTCAGCGGGCCGTTGTCCGCGAACCATGGCAAGGGCTCCCGCAAAGGGTAGTCGCGCCTCAACTCCCAGTAGTCCTGCTGCGTCAGCGGATTGAAGGACAGCGGCACCCTGAGGTCTCTATGCTCGGTGACGACGGAACTCCGCTGGGTGGCGCCGGCGGGTGTTTGGAAAATGCCGGAGCGATGATATGCGACGTAGACCTGCCGTTGGTCATCGTAGAAGGTGCTCGACTGTGTGCCTGAACGGAAAGGTAGTACCACCGTGCGGTGCCGTTTCCAATTGAAGCCGTCCGGCGAGGTGTACAGGTAGATTCCGCGGCGTTGGTAATCGCTGAAGTACTTCCAGCGCTCCGCTGGCGGCGCTTGCGGATCCCAAAACGGATTGCCCAGTCCGCCGACGTTGTCGGGGATGACGATGTTTGTGCGACCGCCGATCACTCCGTGCCCGACATCCGGGTGATCGAAATTCACCCCATCTCGCGAGGTATAGACCGCGAGATGGTCGTCCTCGACCGAGTTATAGATGCGGATGAGTCCGTCGGCACCTTCGACAACCGTCAGATGCTTGCGAAACGCTCCCCATAGGTCGTTGAGCACACGCTCTGCGCGTCTCGGCGGGTTAACGACGAATTCGGCGTTCCCGACTTCCGCCAAAATCGCGTCGTCGATGAACAGGTGTTTTCTCGTCCCAAGCGGGAAGGGACGTTCGCCTGCATTGTCTGGGAAAAGCAGCGGCGGTCCCGCGAGCAGATCCACCGGATCAGGGTGCACTGCGAAACTAGCGGGTGGCGTGAAGTCATCAGCGTAGACGATGCCGCGGCTGACGCGCACTTCATCGAGCGTGCCACGGAGCGGGAGGCCCCAGGAGGCGTTTCGGCCGAGCGAGAAGTAGGCTTCGTCGCCGAAAGGCAGCGCATCGATATCGGCTTTTTGGGGCAGACTCTGCAATTGGCCATCCATGTAGTGACGCAACTGCTGCTCCGCCGCGGTGTAGGTGAATGCGTAGTGATGCCAGCTAGGCGGCGCCACGCTCGACGGCACGTCGAGCGCGGTTCCCGACGGCTGATTGACGAACACGAAGCGCGCGCCGTCCGGTGCCCACCGGAGTTGTGTTACACGGTCGTTTTCGCCACGAGGACCTGAGCCGAGCTCGAATACGACGCCTTCTGAGTCCGTCGCGGCATCGCTTCGCAAGCACCAGAACTCGATCGTCCAGTCGAAATTACCCAGATTGAGATTCGTGCCTGTCGGATTGACGAAACCGACTTCCTTGCGAAGGTGATTCTCGCCGGAGGTCATCAAGGCGGCGAAGTGCGCATTGAACCAGTTCAACGGCTCGATCGTTCGACCCTCCCCGGGCGGCATTCGCGTGAAGCCGAAGCGCTCCGAATTCTCTTCACCCTCGGGGATCTCGAAGGGCTCGCGATCTGCGAGCAGGAGGGCGTTGCCGTAAATGCCCTCGACGACCTGCCCTCCATTGCCGATGACCAGCGGCATGTCATTGTCAGAACTGTCGTCTAGCGTGCTGCGGGATACAGGCCGATGGGTTCGTCGAACAACCACAGCGCCACGGTTGTTGCGGGCGCGGTCTCCGTGCCCGTGTCCGACGGATCGGTTTGGATGCAACTCACGAGGGCTGCAACGGCCATTGCCGCAAGAACCGTTCGCGTCTTGTACGGTTTCCTACTACCGTGCGTTCCTGGGGAGGTCGGTCGCCGCGCGCGAAATGAGAACGTTATCATTCTGTGGTCTCCTGATTGACAACCAAATGGCGACGACGGGGCACCGGAGTGTCAGCGGTCGCACTAGCGGTGATCGACAAACTCCGCATCCCCGCGGCAACTAGCGATCGGCAAATGCGCCGTCCGCGGTCTGCAGAGTAATCCAGTGTTTCTCCCAGTAAGGAAACATTGGGGCGGCGTCCTCATTCAGATCGACACGAAGCCTCTGGGGGGAGCGTCTCGTCGATCCATAGCGTTTTCTGGCCGCGTCCCGTTTGAGGTATGGCTCCGGAGTCGCCGCTTCGGGGAAGCTGTGGCTTGGAAGAGCGAACGTTACCATTTCTGCCATCAATTGCAAATCAAGGCGACAAGTGGCTCGTTGAACTGCCCACTCGGGATGAAAGCTGAAAAAGAACTAGTCAAGAGCTTTCCCTAGCCGTATACTCCGTATCATAGCCGCGCAGCTCTGCCATAGCCTTGACGGGGAATAGGCAGGCACACGTGTTGAGGCAAGGGGGACAACATGAGAAAAGCATTGACGACACTCGGCTTCCTAGTGTTCCTGGGGCTGGTGGTGACCGCTGTAGCGTCGGCCCAAAGGACGACCGCCAACATCTACGGTGTAGTCCAGGACGTAAGCGGCGCCGTGGCGCCAGGCGTCACGGTGCAGTTAACCAATGAGCAGACCGGCGCGACCGTCCAGGCCACGACCGACGAGCGGGGGGAGTTCTCGGCGACGTTTATCCCGATTGGCCGCTATACGTTGGTGGCGGAAGCGGAAGGATTCAAGCCACTCCGGCAGACTGGGCTGGAGCTGACATCCGGCCAGCAGGTTCGGTATCCGATCACTCTAGAGGTCGGCGCGGTCACCGAACAAATCGAGGTCGTTGCAGAGACTCCTCTCTTGCAGAGCGCCTCGGTGGAGTTGAGCGGACGGCTCGACAACGCGCAAATCGTAGACTTACCTACCGCACGGCGGGACTTTACCCAGCTCATGGAGCTTCAACCCGGGGTCGTCCGGACTAGTACTGAACTGTTGATCAACGGGCTGGCCTCGAACGGCATTTCAGTCACGGTCGACGGCGTCGACGCCGCTGGCGATACGGAGGTGCCTTCGCTTTCGATGTTCCAAGGCCGCAATTACATCAATGTGATAAGCCGGGAGGCCATTGAGGAGGTCAACGTAACCAAGGGCGTCATTTCGGCAGAGGTGGGCCGCACCTTCAGTGGCAATGTCAATGTCATCACAAAGAGCGGCACCAACGAACTTCACGGCTCGCTGTTCGAGTACGTGCAGAACGATGTCTTGAATGCTCGTTACGCTCTACTGGGTTCCTCGGCCTCGAAACCGCCCGTCCGGTTCAACCAGTTTGGAGCGTCGCTAGGTGGCCCGATCGCTAAGGATAGGGTGTTCTTCTTTGGCACCTATGAAGGCTATCGTCAGAGCAATTTCGCGGTGATTTCCGATGACGTGCCGACACCCGAATTCAAGGCCAAGGCCATCGCTGCACTTCCTGCTTATCAGTTTCCCTTAGACCAGTACCCTGCACCCACCGATCCGTACGACCCAGGAGACGCAAGCGCACTCTTCCGCGGGGCGGTTGCCGATGCAGCCCGTGATAACCACGTTGTTGTTCGCGGGGATGTCTACATCAGTGACATGGACCGGCTGTCCATGCGTTACACCCGAGGCCGGCCGTACCGATCGATTCCACGATCGTTGATCAGTAATCAGCGCGTCTACGACTACACCACGGATTCAGCGAACGCGACTTGGTCTCATTCGACCGCTACGTGGACGAGCGAGACGCGTTTCGGGTTCAACACCAATACCGCCGAGCGTTTGGACGAACTCTATCTCGCGGGTGTCCCTTCGGTGGACCTTCGGGGACATTTTTCGTACGGGTCCGAGCTTCAGCAACTGGAGGGACACAGCTACAGCTTCGATGAAATTGTGGCCAAGACGATGGGCCGTCACACGATCAAGTTCGGCGCGATATACATGGTTCGCGCCCCGGGGCGCTTTGACGAGGAAGTGCCGGAATTCCGATTCGGGAACCCAGACGACATGTTGGCGAATATACCCCAACGGGTGCGGTTCACTTTCGGGGTTCCGAAATTCGATGCAAGGTCATGGAGTCTGGGCGCCTTCATTCAGGACGACTTCAAGATCACACCGAAGCTCATGCTGAATCTTGGCCTTCGATACGAATACTACTCGGTCTTCAAGGACGACAAGGGAAGGATCGTGAATCCCGGTAGCCTGGAAAACGCGGTAGCGTCTCCCACCATCTTCCGTGATCCCGATTCGATCTACAACGGTGACTACAACAACTTCCTGCCGCGTTTGGGCCTAGTGTGGAGCCCCGACGAAAAGACAGCGATCCGCAGTGGGTTCGGAATCACGGTTGGTCCGCAGAGTCTGCGCCACTTCTACACCATGGTGCGTTACGCTCCCGAGATCGGATTCCGGACGCAGTTCAGCGGAAGCCTCCTAAACTCCCTGAACCTCAGATACCCAATGACCAATCCGGAGGGCATCGCCCTCGTCACAGGACTCGGGCTCCCCAACGCGTACGAGATCTTTGATGAAACCAACCCCAATCCGTACTCGGCACAATGGACACTTGATATTCAACGACAACTGTCCCCAACCACGGTCTTCCAGATCGGATACGTAGGCACCCGAGGCATGAAAATTAACCTGTCCCACCGATACAATCAACCGGATCGTGTGACCGGAGATCCCCCTGTGCCAGGTGTGCTGGAGTCACTGTGGAGAAACGCCTCCGACAGCAGCACGTATCACGGTCTCCAGACAGCGTTGAGGCAGCGGCTTGTACGCGATGTCACATTCAACCTCAACTACACGTGGAGCAAGACCATGGCGGTTGCGGGGGGAGATTATTGGGGCGGCAACGATCCGGAGGTCCAGGATGAGACCAACTGGGCGGCCGACTGGGGCCCGGTCGGGACGGACCGCACGCACCGCTTCAGCATGGATCTTGTCTATAACGCGCCGTTCGACCGCTGGGCGGGTGCCCAGGGAGGCCTGAGGCACCTGCTTGGGGGATGGCAGGTATCAGGAATCTGGAAGGCAACCACTGGACAGGCGCTCACGCTCGTCCACGACTCCAACTTTGACGCGGACCGGCCCGACTACATAGGGGGAGATCCATATTTGAGCACTGGAAGCAAGTTCGAATACCTCAATCCCGACGCCTTTGCGGAGGTTCCGGAGGGCGGTGCCGGCGCGCTCATCCGGCCCGGCAATGTCGGAAAGGGCGCATTGCGTGGCCCGTCCTTTTGGAACATCGATTTTTCGCTTGGCAAGCAATTCAAGTTCTCCGAGCGCTCCGTCATGCAGTTCCGAGCTGAGATGTTCAACGCCCTCAACCATGCAAATCTGGCCAACCCCCGGGTGGACATCACCAGGGGTGATTTTGGCCAGATCCGTGACGTTTCGGCAGCCCGGACCATGCAAATGTCGCTGCGGCTTACCTTCTGACTGACCGGGGGTGATCTTCTTTGTCCGCTGCTAGGCCCGGGCAATCAGAAACCGGGCCTAGCCTGAGTTCTGAGCAGTTGACCTGCAAGTTCCGGAAACAGGCATCACGTGAAGTCAATGTCCGAGAACACGCTTCGTTGAGCGACGCCATGAAAGGGATTCTGCGGCGGAATGATTCCGCACAGACCGTGCCTGAGGCCGTTGCTCTCTGGGTTGAACCGCCGGGAGGGGTGTCCGTGGGCGCGGGGGCAGTCTACGTCTACTTTGTCCAGTTGCCGATCATCTCCTCTACTTCTGATCGGCTAAAGCGCTCCGGCGGTGCATAGTCCTGATTCTTCAGCATGTCCTCCATGCCGTAGGGGCCCGAGCCGATGCCGTCGGCGGGAACTTCGGCTCCTGCGATCCAGGCGACAGCATTCAGCACGAGCTTGCGATAGCCGGGTTGGGCCCAGTTCCAATGGACGTGTCCACCAGTGAATCCGAAGCCCCTGCCGCCTTGGGGGCGCTCGCTGGCCCACATCAGGGTTTGCGCCTCGCGTCGGTTGACGGCGGCGCGTGCGTAGGGGTTGCCGGAAGCAGGTCCGTCGGGGCGGTTCATCGCCTTCTTTGGCGGGACTGCTTGGAGGATCGGTGTCACGCCCTGCATTCCGGGGCGAAAGCGAATATGGAAATACCACTCGTCATTGATCTCGAACGGCTCGACTCCGTTTGTGATCGGATGCCCCTCGGCTAGCTCGGCATCCCGGATGGTCCAGTGTGGATTCACGGACCACCAGCGCTCAAAGTACCCGCCGACCCAGTCCAGGAATTTCGAGCCCGGCTCGCCTTCCGGAAGCTCCACGGCGAAATGAATCGCTCCAATCCCGGCTTTGCGCGTAGCGAGGCTGTCAACTTGCCGGAGTGCGCGCAGCCACGGGTGCCCGAGGCCGCCGTTGCTGTAGAGGACGACAGCATCCGCATTGTCGAGCGCCGTTGGATCGCTCGGGTGACCGTCGAAATACCCGACGGAGTGGATCTCCGGGAAGTTCTCGTTCAGAGCGTGCATCAGCAACTTGATTCCGGCGGTGTGTTCGTGCCCGGCATACCCGTGGCTCTTCACACCGCCAATGAACACGACTTTCCGTCGGCCAGCCATTTTCAGTCGCTTGAGTTCTATCTTGCGGAACTTCACTGTCATAGGCGGCCCGCGATGGACCTGCAGGCCCAGCAATCCCGAGACCGGTGCGTTGGGGTCGTTGTCGGTCACGTCGACCATGACGTGCCCGTTGATCTTGTGGATATACCGGTTACCCCGGGCGATGATTGTGAAACTGTTCCATCCATCCTGGTCGATTAGGGCCTGAAGCTCGGCAGGGTCTCCTAGGCTGCCGGTGACAGTCGGTTTGCCGTCGGCGCCCACCTCCGCCTTCTGGCCTCGGCGCGCGAGGATTCGGCGGGATCGCTCTCCGTACAGCCCTCCGGTGTGTTGCTCCCCGGCCTCGAAATCAGCTTGCAGACCGCCCAGGATGTGGGGGCCCCACTCGCGAGGCTTTTCGAAACTGCGGTACTGAACACCGGAATTGCCTCCGTTGATCATGAACTCGAATCTGAGCTCGAAGTCGTCCAGGACGCCTTCCCGCCAGATCAGGAAGGAATTCGCGGGAATGGGGTCGTCCTCGTTCGTGCGGCCGACGATCGCTCCCTCCTCGACGCTCCAAAGCTTGGGATTGCCTTCCCAGCCCTTGAGGGAGACGCCATCGAAGATCGGCACGAAACGCCCCGCTGAATCCGCAGCCGAGAGTGCGAGCGAGCCCGCCAGCGTGGTAATGAGGAGTTTGCAGTGGAGTGATCGCATTGTTCTTGTATCTTTCTGTCTTTCCGCCAGGAGTGCGATGGTGGAGTCTGCTTTCTTCAGGAAACCGAGAGCGCGGCGTGGACTTCCGGGATCGGCGGGGGTGCGATTTCCTGTCCGCGCACGTACGGCAGAGCGAACCAAAACGTAGACCCCTTGCCAAGCTCGCTTTCCACCCAAATGGTGCCTTCGTGCGCTTGGACCAAGTGTTTGACGATTGCCAGCCCCAGGCCGGTTCCGCCGAGTTCGCGCGAACGCGCTTTATCGACGCGATAGAACCTCTCGAAAAGTCTGGGGATGTGATCCGCATGGATTCCGATCCCAGAGTCGCGGACGTACACTGCCAGCTTCGTCTCCCGTTCCACGACGCCGACCGAGATACTGCCCCCCTCAGGAGGCGTGTACTTCACGGAATTGTCGAGCAGGTTGGCCAGAACCTGATGGATTGCGCTCGGGTCGCACTCGACAGTGACTTCGCTTCTCACGGGCTGCATCGAGAGCTGCAGGGACTTCCTCTCGGCCACAGGCCTCATGCCTTCGACTGCCAAGCGTAACAGCTCGGAAACGGACTGCTTCCCGTATTCGAATTCCAACGCTTTGAATTCGACCTGGGAAAGTGTCATAAGATCCGTCGTCAGTTGTGACAGGCGCTGGGCGTTCTGCCAGAGGATCCGGACGAAGCGCTCGTTGTTCGATGGATCGTGAATGGCTCCGTCCATCAAGGTTTCTGCGTAGCCAATGATCGATGCCAGTGGCGTACGCAGCTCGTGGGAGACATTGATCACGAAGTCTCGGCGCATCCGTTCCACACGCTCCAGCTCGGTGATGTCGTGAAACACGCCGGCAACGGCCTGGATCTTTCCCTTGCGATTCAGGATCGGAGCGCATGAGATCCTCCATGAGCGCAGGGTCGGCTCCTGCACGGACAGCTCGGTTGAGCACGCCTTGCCACTTTCGATCGCGTCGTTGAAGGCTTTCGCGACCTCCTTGTTGTCCCAGTCGAGGAGCGACGCATCGGTATACAGCTGCTCGTTGGGGAACATGTGCTCGACGGCGGGATTGAACAGCACGATCCGCTGTCTCCTGTCGGACACCAAGAGCCCTTCTCCGATCGCGTTCACCGCAGCCGCAAAACGAGAACGCTCTTCCTGAAGCTGGTTGAATGTCGAGCGTAGCTTGCCCGCTGTCGCTCGCAGACTGTTGGCCAAATCATTCAATTCCCTCAGGTCTCCCCGTTTGGGGGTGTAAGGCCTGGCTTCAAAGTTGCCATCGGCGATCGCACTCGAGAGACGGACGATGCCTGAGAACTGCTTCGAGATACTGCGGGCGAACCACGCGGTTGCCAGGACCATCGGGACGACAATCAGCAGAATGATCGATGTAATTCGGTCACGGCTCGACGACACTAGAGCGTTTACTTCCTCGAGCGGAAGAGCCAGTCTCACGGCTCCGCCGCCGGCTCTTGGTAGAGCGACGTACAGAAACCTGGTACCGACCGTATTGCTGAAGCGTCTGCTGACGGCTGTTCGTCCGCGCTGGATCGATGCCATGAATTCCGGCCGATCCGCGTGATTTTCCATCTTTGCGGGGTCGGCTTCTGAGTCAGCAAGCACTGTCCCCGATGCATCGATGACCGTTACGCGGGCTTGGGCTTGATTGGCTAGATCCGCGATGCGCGACTGGTACTCCTCTGGTGGTAGCAGGAGCAGGGTGCTCTCCAGCAGGCGTGCTTTTTCCGAGAGACTCTTCTCCAATCCGCTTTCCAGGTTCTTGACTGTGATCTGTGTCACCAAGACTGCAACCGCCCCTGCGGTCAGGATCAGCGGCAAGATCGTGAAGAGCCCGAGCTTGAGCAGGATCCTAGCGGTCATCTAAGGGATCTCAAACCTGTAGCCGAATCCGCGAACAGTCTGAATCCAGCGCGGGCGCTTCGGCTCCTCCTCAATTTGCTCTCGGAGACGCCTGACATGCACGTCGATGTTTCTGGGCGCCACGTGGGATCGTCTGTTCCAGATTCGCGTGATCAGCTGCTGTCGAGTGTACGCCTTTCCTGGATTGGCGGCGAGAAAACCAAGGAGTTCGAACTCCGTTGCCGTCAAGTCGAGCGCGTTACCGTGCAATTGAGCCCGACGGGCGTCATAGTCGATTTCCAAGCCATGCGCCTCCAACGACTTGCGTGATTCGTGGCTTGCGCCTCGTCTCAAGTGAGCCTTAATCCTGGCAAGCAATTCTCGCGGGCTGAATGGCTTGGTGATATAGTCGTCGCCTCCAATTTCGAGGCCGAGCACCCTATCCACCTCCTGGGAGCGGGCCGTCAGGAAGAGGACCGGAATCTTAGAGGTCACGGCATTTGCGCGCAGGCCACGGCAGAACTCGAATCCGTCGCCGTCGGGTAGCATCACATCGAGGATGATCAAATCCGGACGGTGGTCTTGGATCACCTGGTCGGCGCCATCGATACGATGGACGGTTACAACTTCGTAACCGTTGTTGCCCAAGTTGTATTCCAGGAGCGCACAAAGATCCTGATCGTCCTCGACCACGACAATTGTCTGTCGCATGTTGTCTCCCGGACATTATAGGATGCTGGCTGCATTCTCGGGGGCGACGGTGGATCGATTCAATTTGCGCCGGTCCAGATGCGCCGACGGGGCCTTTAGGGCGGGAGTCCGGTGCTCGGGCGAGCGCTGCGTTCCGAGATGGGCAGGCAAGCGGAGGCCCGATAGGATCCGCGGGTGTCGAGTGGAAGCCTGCCGAACACTTCGGATCGCTCGCTCGAACAAGAGCGGCGCTCCCTCGCATCGCGCGGGCCGAGGGCGGAGCGCCTCCGAGAAGCTAACATGGTTGAGCGCGCCGCGGAGTGGCGAGCCGGTAGCGGCAAATGAGACTTAAGGGCAAGGGGGCAATCGTCACGGGTGCTGGGAGTGGTATCGGCGAGGCCGTTGCCCGGTGCTTCGCGCAGGAAGGTGCCGAAGTGGTCACGATAGGACGGACTCAGTCGAAGCTCCACCAAGCGAAGGTCGATGCGGGTGCCTGCGGGGCTCGGCTTCATCCGTACACGCTGGATGTGTCCGATGCCGAGGCCGTCGATGCTATGGCCGTATGGGCCGCTGACAAGCTGCCGCAGATTGACATTCTGGTTAACAACGCTGGCACCAATGTGCAGCAACGAGCGCTGGATAAGCTGAGCCGCGAAGACTTCGACACTGTAGTCCGGGTCAATCTGAACGGAGCGTTCTACCTAATGCAAGCGGTTCTTCCTGGCATGCGCGAGCGAGCCGACGGCGTCTTGATCACAGTCTCCTCTATCGCCGGCGTCCGCACTTCGGTACTTGGGGGCGCGAGTTACAGCGCCAGCAAGCATGGAGTGCGCTCGCTGAGCCTGGCTGCCCATCTGGAGGAAGGTCCGCGGGGCATACGGTCTTGTGTGATCTGTCCTGGGGAAGTGAATACCCCGATCTTGGAGAATCGGCCCGTCGTTCCCGGCGCGGACAAGCGCGCCCTCATGCTCCAGCCTGAGGATGTGGCCCAGGCGGCGCTCTTGATCGCCACGCTGCACCCCAGGGCGTGCATTCCGGAACTCATTATCACGCCTACGTTGCAGGCCTTCTCCTGAGTCGGGCGCCAGCGGGCGCCCTCCCGGCCTATTCCCAGTACAGATCTCTAGAATGCGCGCAGCGATTTGCCAGGCTTGAACCGGACGGCCCTGCCTGGCCGCAGCGGCACGACTTCACCTGTCCTGGGATTCCGTCCAATGCCAGTCTTGCGTGGACGAATCTCGAACACTCCGAATCCGCGCAGTTCGATACGTTCCCCTCGGATCAGAGAGTCCTTGATCATGCCCAGGATCGTCTCGACCGCGATCCGTGCCTGGGCTTGAGTGAGGCCCGTGCTACCGAGCAAGCGATTGACGAGGTCTTGCTTGATCATGAGAAAGGCTCCCCCTAGGGCGCGTTGACTAATGCTAAAAAAGGGTCCGCCGAATGTCAACCGAGACGCCGGAAAAACTAACGGCATGTGAGCAGCAGGTGCAGGGATTTCTGCGGGAATCCATGGTCTTCCGGCGCTTCCCGCACGATTCAGGGCACGCCCTGTCGCACTCATTCGAGAACTTGGAATCCAAGTCGGATGGACTCGGAGCGCTCGATGGAGGGGGCCGCCCGTGGGTCGAGCTTCGTTTCGTGACGATTGCACCGCTCTGCCCGCCATGGCAGCGGGGGGACCGGTTGTGCTGCGATCGGAGATCACGAACCTCGCCGCAGACCTGCAGTCCTGTATGCACCCGCCTGCACACAATCGCTGGTCCGCGATCGTGCGGCCAGGCCCCGGGGCTGGAATCCCGGGGTAGAAGGAACATCGTCCGCGCGATGGACCTGGTGTGAGGGCGAAGCATCCCTGAGGGCAGAATGAGCGCCGGTGCAGGGGCATGGGCGAGGTATGCAGTCCATTCGTGCTACCATAGCGACGCTTGACAAGAAGCAAGACACCTGTCTGGAATCCGGGCAGGTCGATGCAGGAAATCTTCTGAGAGACTCAACGATTGCGAAGGATTGGGCGTCGCGAGGCGCACCGATCCTTTTTTGTCGCTACCAGCCTCACGGAAGCATCAGAACAAAGGAGAATCGTTATTTTCCGTAGACGCCACCGCCCGATTCGAAGGGTCAGACGCCAGAACGTGAACGAAACCATTCGCGCCCGCGAAGTACGGATCGTGTTTCCAGATGGCCAGACAACGGTCATGTCAACGAATGAAGGGATACGGCGTGCAAAAGAGCTGGGTTTGGACTTGGTTCTCGTGTCCCCGAACGCTCAGCCTCCCGTCGCCAAGGTCATTGATTACGGCGAGTTCTCATACCTCGAGAAGAAGAAGAACAATGAGGCCAAGAAGAAGCAGCACAGGATCGAGGTCAAGGAGGTCAAGTTCCGCCCGAACACGGACCAGCACGACTATGCTTTCAAGAGGAACCACGCAATCCGTTTCCTGAAGGACGGCAACAAAGTCAAGGCAACAATCTTCTTTCGCGGGCGGGAGATAACTCACGCCAATATTGGCGAACGCATTCTGAGAGAACTCGCCGATGACGTGAGCGAGTTTGGAAACCCGGAGACGCAGCCCCGCATCGAAGGCCGGACGATGAGCATGATGATCGGGCCGCGCAAGGTTGCCAAGTCCGGCAAGGGCAATGAATACGACAGTTCGAGTAGGGAAGCGGTGGCTCCGCCCGCCCAGGCGGAGCAAGCAATCGCGCGCGGCGAACCGGCTACGGCCTGACGACTGGAGCACCTGCTCCAATGAGGCTGCAGACTTGAGCAGTCCTGCCCGCGACCCTTGCGCTACTCATTCGGTTGCTCGGATGTGATCAGTAAGCTCCTAGTGCGACTTGCTTGGTCGTGCACCGCACCGTTTCAGGCTGCACGCCGGCAGGCAGGACCACGGCGAGCCTCAGGCGGATCGGATTGAAGGCACGTCCGCGTAGCCAAGTAAGGATTGGTCCATTTCGAATCGAACTCGTTTCCACGTAGGCGCTCGCCCCGGACAAATGCCGATCAGAGTGAGCTGTTTCAGCCGACCCAGCGACCTGGAATCAAGCGCTTGGCGATCACCTTGTCGCCGGCCCGCGCGGTCGCGAGGATCGCTTCGCCTGGCTTGACACCGACAAGGCCGCGAGTTGGCAACGTCCCGTCCGCTAGCGTGCGGGATCCTCGCAGGGGCCTTCCATCCTCGGTGGAAAGTAGCACGTCGGCATTCGGCAAGAGCTTGACTTGCGAGAGGGAGCAAGAGGGTGTCCGACCTGTGGCGGACGCTTTCTCGAGAACGGAGCCCCCTCCGCGGGGATCGTCTGCGGGACTGTCGACTAAGTTTCGGATCCGCAGTCCAATGGTAGGATCGGCCCCTCGAGGATCGAACTCCATCTCCAAGAAGTTCCAGTAAAATGGCCCGTCGAGCTTTTGCAGGTCGGGTGTGTCATACCGCTGGTGGTATAAAGCCTTGATTTCAAGGTTCCGTCCATCGAAGTCTTGCATTCTCGGGCCAAAGCCCTCCTTGACCCCTCGTCCACCGCTACGTCCGATCGGCCCGAAGGAGCACTCGAAAACCTGGTGCTCCAAATTCTGCAAGATCATGCCGACATGAACGTCGCCGTACACTGTCACCACACCGTCTCGACACCCGAGAACGTCAAGGACCCTGTCGGCACCCGCCATTACCCACCCGGCGTAGTCAGCGGCTACGCGGTCGCGTTCACCAAGCACAGTCTTGGCGTTCTCTCTACGACCGTTGCCTGTCCAGATCGTATGCATCCCATTGATGCCCGTCAGGCAGATTAGGGGCGATGAGTCGGATCGTATCGTTTCTCGCAGCCACGCAAACTGCTCTTCGCCAAGCAAGCTCCGCGTGACATCGGCACGCGAATAGAGGCTTTCCTTGGCCCCCCATCCTTGGTCGTCCCAGATATTCGTGTCCTGGCTCGATCGCCACAGTCGCGAATCGAGTATCAGCAGGCTGAAATCTCGATTTGGCATCTTCCAGCGACGCCATTTCTTCGGGTTGGCCGTGCCGGACGGTGCTTCGTCGCCTGTCACCAAGTGATGCACGATCTGGAAGTTGCGACGCATGTAGTCTCTGTCCTGGCCGAGATCTTCGAAGGTTCGGATTGCAATTTGTTCCGGTCCCTTGACGTCATCCATGCCGTAGTCGTGGTCGCCCGGATTGATGGTGTTCCAGTGCCTCATCATCTGCCAGCGTGTCGTTGGGCCGCAGAGCGTGGTCGTGACGATCTTGTAGGCGTCGTCGGGAGAAGGCGGGTACAAGAGTAGTTCCATGTACCAAACGTCGTCCTCCCACATCATCACTTGGAAATCGAATTCCTCGAGGTGCTGATAGGCTTGCGGTGTGGGCTGGTCGTGGACGAAGAAGCCGCCGCCGGGTCCGGCGTCAGGCAACTTTGGTCCGCCCCCGTGGATTGCGTGACACGAGAGACCGCAGAGCTTGTACGGGGCGGTGAGTCGCGGTAAGCGTCCAACATAGGAACCATTCGAGGGCACTTCCCCTACCTGTCCGGTGCCGAGCCCCACGGCGTCAGTTCCCAGTCGCGGGTCCGCGGTGACGTTACGGCCATCTTTCCAAACGGTGTAATACAGATCTTGGTCGGCTGGATTCAACGGAAGTTTGGCATCGATTACTGCCGTGTTACGCCGAAAGTCATTGTTGACAATGGGTGCGGAGCCAGCCGGAGGCACCGACGCCCATCCATTGGAGGGTGTCGGGGAGTCCGCGACTCGGACCTCCGCAGTTTCCCCGTCGCCCCGGAACAGCGCGACGAAACGCACGCCCCATGCGTCGTCGGCATGCGTGAGCGTGTCGCCAAGGGCGTAGCAGACGTGGCACTCGTTGAGAGCAGGCTCGAGCGGGGCGTTATTGCCGGGAACGACGGTGAATGTGCCGATTTCGAAGTCTACTAGACCGCGTCCAGCAATCCCTGCGAATCCCGCGAGATGCTTTGCCACGGCTATGTCCTCGACTTGGACTCCCGCAGCCCGTTGACCGTTGATTTCGAGCGTAACGGCAGCGGTTGCGCGGTCCGCACGAACGTTCGCTATGTCGGCGGTGATTAGGAAGCGATCTCCGGGTGATGGTTCGGGAACCCGTTCAATGGCAATCGCTTGGTCAGAACCGTGTTCGCGAATGCCGAAGTAACCGTCGTCGGTCCATGCAGCGATCCACGCAGCCTTGCCGTCCGGGCCCGACATGCCGAACGATTCGTAGAGCGTTGCGGAGCCGAACGCCAACCCGACTAGTCCGTGACCGCGTCGGTACATCTCCCACTCTGGGGAGTCGCCGTTGGCCGGACCATGGGCCTTGGCCAGTATCCGCCCTTCAGCTTGCAGCCCGTATTCCCCTCGCAGGCGCCAACCGCGATGCCAAATCACGCCGGGGGGCAGGGAGGGGTCGTAGTCGACAGGCATGCTGCGATTGCCTCCCGGGCCGTGCGTCTCATAGTGGTACGGGAAGCCGGTCCTGCGAGCCCGATCCCCGTAGCTATGGATTTTCCGGCGGAGAGCATTGCCCTTAATCTCCCAGTAGCCCGGATTGAGTGTTTCCCAGTCGTCTCCGTGATACAAGGAATCCGGTCGATCGAACGAGGCTTCGTACGCTGACAGGCGTTGAATCGTGGCGGCCGATACGGTTGTCGCCGCTGCTGCTTGCAGGAATCTCCTGCGATTGAATGACTCGCTCATTTCGGCGGTATTGTAGCAATCGGAGGGAGCGACGGGTTCCGGCCGCTCGAGCCCAGTCGAGACGGCCGTCGAGCGATTGGTATTGTTGATGGCGAGTTCGTCGGAGGTGCTCGCTCGCACCTCTCGGCATACGGCCGGCTCAATGTCCGGACAGGACGCGCCCAGAAGCAATTCGAAAGAGGAGGAAGCCATGGAACGGAGAAAACGTGGGCCCGCGCCCGTTGCGTGCGCCGCGCGGGTGGGTTGGATGGAAGCGGCGACGGGCTCGGCCTGCAGGGGCCGACTATGGATTGCTGTCTGTTCGATCGCGTTCCTGGCCGTCAGTTGTGCCGGTAACGGGCAGGATCAGAATCGGAGCGAGGATCCGAACATCATCTGGATCATGGCAGACGACCTAGGGTACGGAGACTTGGGATCTTATGGACAGGACCGGATCCAGACACCGAATCTGGACGTTATGGCCGACCAAGGCATGCGCTTCACTGACGCCTACGCGGGATTCACGGTCTGCGCCCCGTCCCGAAGCGTTCTCATGACCGGCCAGCACACTGGTCACACTAGAGTTCGGCGCAATGGCACGAAGGGCCTGTTGGACGAGGACGTCACGGTGGCGGAACTGCTGGGTGAGAAGGGCTACTCGACGGCTTTGATTGGGAAGTGGGGTTTGGGCATGGAGGATTCTCCCGGGGCTCCTTGGAAGCAGGGCTTCGACCATTTCTTCGGGTACCTGAGCCAAGGTCATGCGCACAACTTCTATCCGGAGTTCTTGATGCTTAATTCCGAACGCGTCCCCCTTCGGAACGTTGTTGCGCCCTCTCGGCGTTACCAGAGCATGGGCGGCGTAGCCATTGATCGGGTCGATTACTCGCACGACCTGCTGATGGCGGACGCCCTGGAATGGGTTGAATCCCATTCCAGGGGTCCGTTCTTCCTGTATCTCGCCCTGACAATTCCCCATGCGAACAACGAAGCCGGTTCAAGGGATGGCGGGGGCGATCCGGGGATCAAGAATGTATCTGCCGATTTGGGTGACCATCGTGAACGAATCGGCATGGAGGTACCGGATATCGGGGAGTACAGGGACAAGGACTGGCCAGGGCCACAGAAGGGCACGGCGGCGATGATCACCCGCATGGATGCCGGTATGGGGCAATTGTTTGACACACTGGGCCGTCTGGGTATCGACGATGGCACGCTTGTGTTCTTCACGTCGGACAATGGGCCGCACGCCGAGGGAGGCAATGATCCCGGATTCTTCAATTCCAGCGGTCCGCTCCAGGGGTACAAGCGATCGCTTCACGATGGCGGGATCCGAGTGCCGATGATCGTTCGCTGGCCGGGCCGAGTGCCTCCCGGTACGGTCAGCAGCATGCCTTGGTATTTCGCGGACTTTCTCCCGACAGTTGCCGAATTGGTCGGCTTTGAGGTCCCCGAAGGAGTCGATGGGCAAAGCGTATTGCCAACGCTCCTGGGCGAGGATCAGCCGCATGAGGACAGGTTCATGTATTGGGGCGGTACTCGCGGCAATGCTGAGGCTGTGAGGTTGGGCCGCTGGAAGGCCGTGCGAGAAGGCCCGGATCAACCCCTAGAGCTGTTCGACCTGATGACTGATGCCGGCGAACAGCACGACGTAGCTGGGGACAATCCCGAAGTAGTGCAAGGAATCCTCGCATTCATGGCTGGAGCGGTCTCGGACCTGCCTGCGAAGTGATGGGATGGCCTCGCGCCAGCTACTCGCAGGCGGCGGCTGGCGTACGAATCGAGGCTGTATCCGCCGGTCTGGCAATGCCGCGCGCGGACCTCGATGGTGGTCCCTGCTGCGGCACACTTGGCTCTAGCGTCTCCACCGGGTTGTTCGGGTTCTGCGCCGGTTGGCGGTGGGGCTTGACAGTAAACAGGTTTGTTTGCCACGGCAAGCCGGGAGATGTAGGCTCCCTGGAGACCGCTGCAATCTCGTATACTCGCTTTGCCCCGATGCGCAGGAAGCTCTTCGACGAAATAGAAGTTGGCGAGACCTACGAAACGCCTGGAATCACAGTGACAGAGTGGCACGTGATGAACTTTGCGGCTGTCTCGATGGACTTCTTCGAATTGCACACCAACGATGAATACGCACGCCGAACTCAATTCGGAGGGCGCGTGGCACACGGCTTGCTGGGGCTGGCGATGGCCGACGGGCTGAAGCATCGCTCCGCATTCCAAGTCGAGGCAATCGCCTCGCTTCACTGGTCGTGGGACTTGTTGGCACCGATCCTCATTGGGGATACGATTCGGGCCCGACTGCGGGTGTCGGACATGAAGGCGTCTCAATCAAAGCCGGACCGCGGTGTCGTCACGGTTGAATACGAGGTCCTTAACCAACGCGACGAAGTCGTGCAGGCGGGGAAAAATAGGATGATGGTGAAGCGATGCTGACACGGAGAGGGTTCCTATTCGCTGCCACGTTGCCGTTGGCAGTTCGGAGAATTGACGCCAATTGGCCGGGCTTCCGGGGACCGGACGCTACGGGGGTGCCCAAGGACGAGTCCGGTCTTCCCGGCAGTTGGAGCGCCACGGAGAATGTTGCCTGGAAGGCTGATATTGCAGGGAGTGGGTGGTCGTCCCCGATTGTCTGGGACAACAACGTCTTCCTGACATCGGCCCGCGGTGCAACGGCAGGGTCCGCGCCGGAGGGAGGCTTCTACCAAGGCGCCGTGGAGAGCCCGAAAGCAGAAGATGAACACCGGTGGTTTGCGCATTGCCTGGACCTCCGCAGCGGTGACATGAAATGGCAAGCAGAACTGCATCGAGCCGTGCCGTCCGTAGGCCGTCATCGGAAGAACACTTACGCTTCGGAGACCGCCGTGACGGACGGCGAGCACCTGTACGCACACGTCGGGGATCTCGGCACTTGGTGCCTGGACTTTCAGGGCAAGATCGTTTGGCACAGGTCGTGGCCTCCGGTCAGGACGCGTTGGGGGTACGGCACTGCGTCGTCTCCAGCCCTGCACGGCGGACGCCTCTATATCGTGAACGACAACCAAGATCAGTCTTACCTGGTAGCACTGGACAAGGCCACTGGAAAGGAAATCTGGCGCGTTGAGAGAGACGAACCGACGACCTGGTCGACACCATTCGTGTGGGAGTCTGGCAGCCGGACGGAAATCGTCACCGTTGGCAGGGAGAGGGTGCGTTCGTACGATTTGGATGGCAAAGTGCTCTGGGAGTTGCGGGGTCTCTCGTCCTTGGCAATTCCGACACCATTCGCCGCGGACGGCCTGCTTTATGTCACTTCCGGTTACGTGGGGAGCCAAGAGCGGCCGATCTATGCGATTCGACCGGGGGCATCGGGAGATATCACCCTTGCAGACGGCGAGACCTCCAATGACTACATTGCCTGGTCCGTGCCGCAAGGCGGGCCGTACCATCCGTCAGGCTTGGTCTACAGGGGCTACTATTACACGCTGCACGATCGCGGCTTCTTGACATGTCATGACGCACGCACCGGCGCAGAAGCTTATGGCAAACAGCGGATCTCCCGCGAGACCGTCAACTTCACTGCTTCACCATGGGCTTACGATGGCAAGCTGTTCTGTCTCGACGAGGCAGGCACGACGTTTGTTGTCGAGGCCGGCGCGGACTTCAAGCTGGTTGGCACCAACTCCTTGGACGACATGTGCATGGCGACACCGGCAATCGTCTCCGGCGGCCTATTGATCCGGGGCTACTCGGCGCTATACAAGATCATGGCGTAAGACTGTCGGATCTGCCGGGCTGGAATGTCCTGTCGGACCGTCGGAGGGGCCAGCGCTGTCTTAGGGAGCCCACGGGGGCTGTTCAGGGAGTAGCGCTTCGAATTCGGCAATACGCTCGGCCTGGTATGCCCCGGCGAAAGAACTGTCGAAGAATCGCTCCAAGCCTTCGTTGTGCAGGCGATCCCAGGATTCCTCCTCGTGCCCTGGATTGATGGGGTAGAACATACAGCCCGTCGCCTCGGCCGCCTTCCGGTCTCCAGGTGCATCACCAATCATCAGCCTCTTGTCGGGCGCGTAGCGATTGCCCCCTGCCATGGTCTCGAGGTGCTCAGTCTTCATGCCGAGTTCTTGACCCGCAATGATCTGAGGGTAATGGGCGATGGCGTTCTCGTCCCACTCGCGCTGCAAGGCTTCCGCGGGAGTGCCGGAAACTACAACCAGGTCCGCGTTGGATACAATCTGGTCCAGTGTTTCCTTGACCTGCGGGAAAGGCGGCACGCCGAATACAATGTCTTTGACTGCAGCGTTGACGGCAAGGCTCCACTGCATCGTCAGATCCAACAGCGGGTGAGGGAACTGCTCGCGGTACGCTTCAAGGCCTGCGTTGCTGGGTGGGAATTCAGAATCGATAAAGGCCTCTAGCGGTGCGAGATCAGGTAGGTCAATACCTCTAGCGGCAGCCTCGGGCCATTCCGAGACGAGGCGGAGTGACCGCACGCACACGGGAAACCGGTTCATGCCACGCGTCTTGGAGTAGAGGTTGGCGAACTCCCAAGCGCGCCTGGCGTATTTCGAGGCTGCTTGCAATCGCCAGTGCTTGATGAACATCGGCGCGAAGCATTCCTTGTGCTTGATCTCCATCGAGTCGAACACGCAGCCGTCGGAGTCAAGGCCGACAAAATACTCGCGGGAGGGGCTGAAGTCTTGGAGTGTCTTCATGGCGAGGTAGGCAGTCGCCCTTCGTGTGGCCTTCGAGACGCTAGCGGTTCCACTGAGTGTGGAATACGCCGTCCTTGTCCAGGCGCCGGTAAGTGTGAGCGCCGAAGTTGTCACGCAGCGCCTGCAGCAGGTTGGCAGGCAGGAATTCCGACCTGTAGCTATCCAGATAGGCGAGCGTGGCGCCGAGGCAGGTCGTGGCGACGCCGCTGCGATTGGCAACCTCGACTGCAGTACGCAGCGCGGGCAGGGAATCATTGACAACTGCCGCGAATTCCGGATGAATCAGCATGTTTTCCATGTCGGGACGTTCCAAGTACGCCTGCTTGATCGGATCCAGAAGCCGCGACCGGATAATGCAGCCTCGTTTCCAGATACGCGAGACTTCGGCGAGATCGGTGCCGAAATCGTACTCGTTGGAGGCGACCTGAATGAGGTGCAGGCCCTGCGCGTAGGAAGCGATCATTGCTAGGTGCAGGGCGTCGTGAAGGACATTGACGAGGTCCGCTGGATCCCCGTCGTATGAATCCTCGGATCCTGGAAGGATGCTGGAGGCCTGCACTCGGGCCTGCTTCAGCCCCGATAGGATACGAGCATTAACTGATTGCGTTAGGGTGGGAATCGGAACCCCTAGATCTAACGCGCTTTGCACGGTCCACTTTCCGGTTCCCTTTTGGCCCGCAGTATCGAGGATTTTCTCGACCAACGGATCGCCGGTGTCAGGATCGATCTTGCCGAGGCACTGGGCCGTAATGTCAACCAGGAAACCACCGACTTGCGGCGATTCGGTCCAGCTTTGGAAGACCGCTTGGATTCTCGGTGTCTCGAAGCGCGCCGCGCGCCGCAGCACGTCGTACACCTCGCAGATCAATTGCATGATCCCGTACTCGATACCGTTATGGACCATCTTCACGTAGTGGCCCGCAGCGTGACGCCCGCAATAGGTGACGCACGCGCCGCCATCCTCGGTCTTGGCGGCGATCTTCTCAAGCACTGGAGCGATCCGTTCGTAGGCCTCCCGGTCGCCGCCCGGCATGATCGAAGGGCCCCACAAGGCACCCTCCTCTCCACCGGAGATGCCACAGCCGACGAAGTGAATGCCGGCGTCTTGAAGCTGCTTGGCACGACGGTCGGTGTCCGGGAAGTGGGCATTTCCGCCGTCGATGATCACGTCTCCCGGTTCGAGATGGTCGAGCAGGGCGTCAATCACACGATCGGTGCCGGAACCGGCGGTGACCATCAGGAGCACACGCCTGGGCCGGTCGAGAAGGGAAGCCAGTTCCGCGATGGACTGGGTAACGGTGACGTTCTTTCCGGCAGACTCCGCCCGCATGCGCTGGGCGTTCTCGTCCCCGCGGTTGTACGCGATGACCGGGAATCCGTTGCGTTCGATATTCAGGGCGACGTTGCGACCCATGACGCCGAGGCCGGCGACAGCGAAATTGTCAGTTGCCATTGGAGCTATTCCTTGATGGAAGCGCGGTATCAAACACTTACTTGGAGGTGCGCCCGGGGCCGGGAAGTAAAGATGTCCCGAATGAATGTCCCGCTAAGACTCTGCATCCCGGACACAGAACCGCGGAGTTGGATGAAACCCCTATTGTACGGCAACGCTTCGGTGCATTGTGCCTGGATGCAGCGTCGGTTCGTCCGGTCGCAGGGAACCGCCTCTGAGCCGGTTCGTGACGCGGTGTAAGATGATATCCACATGTCCCGTCATCCGAACAGGAGGGTCCGCCTGACGCAGCCGCTGGTGCGGCGGAAAGGATCTCTGCAACCAGCCACTTGGGATGAAGCGCTGGATGTTGCCGCGAGCGCTTTCCGGCGCGCAATCGACAGAGATCCGGTGAGTTCATTCGGCATGTTCAGTTGCTCGAAGACAACGAATGAACTCAATTACGCCGCGCAGAAGTTCGTTCGAACCGTCATCGGCTCGAACAACATCGACAGCTGCAACCGCACTTGACACGCACCGAGCGTCGTCGGTCTGGCGACAGCATTTGGGGCGGGCGGCGGCACGAGTTCCTACCAGGAGGTAGAGGAAACGGATGCCATCATCCTCTGGGGGTCTAACGCCCGCGAGACGCATCCGATCTACTTCCACCATGTGCTCAAGGGCGTTCGGAACGGTGCGGCGCTCTACGTGGTCGACCCGCGTCGCACGAGTTCAGCCCAGTGGGCGGACCGCTGGCTAGGTCTTGATGTCGGCACAGACATCGTTCTCGCTCATGCCGTAGGACGGGAGATTCTCGCCCAGGGGCTCGAGAACCGGCAGTTCATCGCCCACGCGACGAGCGGGCTGGAAGCGTATCGGGAAGCTGTGCAGCACTGCACTCTCGACTACGCCGAGAAGACTACAGGCGTTCCGCAAGAGGCCATTCAAGAACTGGCGCATGCGTACGCGAGGGCCCCGACGGCACAGTTGTGCTGGACACTGGGCATCACCGAACACCACAACGCCGTCGACAACGTGCTGGCATTGATCAACCTTGCGTTGCTGACCGGCCATGTCGGGCGATACGGATCCGGACTGTGCCCCCTTCGCGGGCAAAACAACGTGCAGGGTGGCGGGGACATGGGTGCTTTGCCAGATCGGCTGCCCGGGTTCCAGCACATCGAAAACCCGGCCCTGCGTGCCAAGTTCGAAGCTGCCTGGGGCTGCAAGATTCCCGCGAAGAAGGGCAGGAACTTGAGTGAGATGCTCCATTCGATGGATACCGGTGAACTGGATACGCTCTATGTGCTGGGGGAGAATCCTGTCGGCTCCGAACCGGATAGCCGGAATACGGTCCGGCGGTTGAAGGCCTTGGAGTGCTTGGTCGTCCAAGACATTGTCATGACCCAGACTGCCGAGATTGCCGACGTCGTGCTGCCTGCACAGGCAGGCTGGGCCGAATCCGAAGGGACTGTGACCAGTAGCGAGCGGCGGGTCCAGCGCGTGCGGCGCGCCGTGATGCCGCCCGCGGGTTCGCGCGATGACATGCGCATTCTTTTCGATTTGGCCGCCCGACTCGGTCACGACTGGGGCGAACCGGTGGCCGTGGAGCTATGGGACGAGCTACGCGGTCTCAGCCCGATGCACGCTGGCATGAGTTATGCGCGACTCGAGAGCCTCGGGGGCATCCGCTGGCCATGTTACGACGAATCGCACCCAGGCGAGCTTTTTTTGCACGGGCGCCTATGGGCCGATCCCCTCATTGGCCCGCGCGCGCCATTCAGCCCCGTAGCTCACGATCCGCCCGTAGATCAGCTTGACGATGAGTTCCCGCTGCGCCTCACGACGGGACGACGCCTCGATTCGTTCAATACCGGAGTCCAGTCCGACAGCTACGCGTCTCCATTGCGCCAGCGCGAGACGCTGGACATTTCGCCGGAAGACGGCGAATTCTACGGGTTAGAAGAATACGAGCCAGTGCGAGTCAGTTCAAGACGAGGGTCCGTGGTAATCCCCGTACGGTTCGACGCCGGATTGCGCCCGGGTTTGGCGTTCATGACACCGCATTCCCCGGATCAGGTTGATGCGAACCTGCTGACAATAGACGCGATCGATCCGAAGTCGGGGACCGCCGAGTTCAAGGCCAGTGCTATCCGCATTGATAAGATGAGAGCCGTTCCGAGCGGCGATTGAGTGAATCAACCCCTCAGATGGGTTATTGACTGCCGATGATCCGATTGGTGTTTTGTCGTTCCGGCGCGAGCTTTGTAGGTTTCGGTGGATCTTCACTTCACGTCAGATACTGCGAATGAGCGCGAGCAATCGGCCGTCGATGAGGTCTTGGGACCAAGGGAATCGCGCTGGCGCGGCGGGGATCGTTCGGATCGGTCTGAGGAGCAGACCTCGGCAAGCGGTAAGGGCGTTTCAAGGCGGCGCCACTTGCTTCTGCCATTGCTGCACGCAATCCATTCGCGCGTAGGCTGGATCAGTCGAGGCGCCCTGAACTACCTCTGTCAGAGGCTCGAGGTTCCGCCTGCCGAAGCGTATGGCGTAGCGGGCTTCTACGACATGTTTTCGCTGTCCGAGCAGCCACCGGTGGTTGCACGGGTGTGCGATGACATCGCGTGCCAGGCCAAGGGAGCCGACGCATTGTGCGCAGCCTTCGAGAGTGCCTTGGGCACGGTCTCCAGTTCGGACGGTTCCAAGCCGATGAAATGGGTGCGCAGTTCCTGCCTAGGTCTTTGCGAGCGAGCCCCGGCGGTGCTGGTGACCGGCGCGGGCGAGGAGCCCTGGAATCGTGTACTAGGCCCCGCTGCGATGAGCGATGTCGCAAGTGCCTCGGGAAACGGCAGTCCGGGCACGCATGACCCGCGTCCAGTGGAACTCTCGGTCCCCCAGGCCGGGGATCCCTCCTTGCGGCTATTGCGGAGGATCGGTTCGACGGGCGTGCCCAGATTGAAAGACTACCTTAGCGGCGGCGGATTCGTAGCGTTCGAGCTGGCGTTGAAGAACGGGCCTGACTGGGTGATCAGGCAGGTCGAGGAGTCAAACCTGCTAGGAAGGGGCGGCGCGGCGTTTCCGACCGGAAGAAAGTGGAGGGCGGTTGCGTCCGCCCAGGGCCCCAAGTACTTGATTTGCAATGCGGACGAGTCCGAGCCTGGGACATTCAAGGACCGGGTTCTCATGGAAGGCGATCCCCATGCAATCGTTGAAGCCATGGCAATTGCCGCCTTTGCTGTAGGCTGCGAACGAGCCTACGTCTACATCCGCGGCGAGTATCCGAGGGCGGCGGATCGACTGCAGGCCGCGATCCACGAGATAGAGTCAGCAGGCCTGCTAGGATCCGCTTGCCCGATCGAGATCCGCCGCGGCGCGGGAGCTTACATATGCGGCGAGGAAACGGCGCTGTTCAACTCGATTGAAGGATACCGCGGCGAGCCACGCAATAAACCCCCCTATCCGACTGAATCGGGATTGTTCGGAAGGCCCACGCTCGTAAACAACGTAGAGACATTTGCGAACGTCCCCCGCATTCTGCTCGAAGGGGGGAGTGCGTTTTCTGCGGTGGGCACTGAACGGTCCTCCGGCCCCAAGCTCTTTTGCCTCTCAGGCCACGTCTGTCGGCCCGGCGTATACGAGGCTCCATTCGGCGCGACCGTGCGGGAACTGATCGATCTAGCCGGCGGAGTCGCCGGCACCGGCGAACTGCAGGCAGTGCTTGTGGGTGGGGCAGCGGGCACCTTTCTAGGGCCTGACGAGATCGAGGTTCCGTTTACGTTCGAAGGCATGCGATCCGTTGGCGCTGCAGTTGGATCGGCGGTTGTGATGCCATTTGACAGTAGCGTGGATCTCGGTTGCGTCCTATTGCGGATCGCCGATTTCTTCCGCGACGAAAGCTGCGGTCAATGCGTCCCTTGCCGGGTCGGCACGGTTCGGCAGCAGGAACTCATCAAGCGCTTGCGCGCTGGGCAGCCGATTGGTTCCGTGGACCAGGAGCGGCTGCTACTTAAGGACATTTCCCAAGTGATGAGGGACGCTTCGATTTGTGGCCTTGGCCACACCGCCGCAAGTGCTGTGGATTCCGCGCTCGAGCGGTTCCCCCTGTTCCCGAGGAGCAAGCGATGAGCGAGCAGCGCGGAGCCGATGCGCCTGATCTAAGGATTCCTGTTCCCCGTGGACCCGTTCCGGAGGTGCCGAGCCAGAATGCCGGCACCTCTCTCGAAATCACGGTGGACGGTGCACCCATCGCGGTACCTGAAGGCTCCACGCTATTGGATGCCTGCCGTCGTGCAGGACGGGATACCCCCACGCTTTGCTATCTCGAAACCCTGGCCCCGGTGAACGCATGTCGCGTGTGCGTTGTCGAACTTGAGGGATCCCGGACCCTCGTGCCCGCCTGTTCCCGACGGGCGGAGAGCGGCATGGCGATTCAAACAGACTCCGAACGAGTGCGTCTCAGTAGGCGCATGGTGCTGGAATTCTTGGCTTCCAGCACGGATGTCTCGACGGCACCGGAATTATGCCAGTACATGGAACGCTACGGTGCTGCCCCCGAGCGCTACGGCGATGAAAGCAGTCCGGCGGCAACCCAGGAGCAGCCCGCAAAGATTGACAACGACCTGTACATTCGAGACTACTCAAAATGCATCCTCTGCTATAAGTGCGTCGAAGCCTGTGGCGTCGATGCGCAGAACACCTTCGCGATCGCCGTGGCGGGCCGTGGATTTGACGCGCGGATCGCGACCGAGTTCGACGTACCGCTACCAGAATCGGCCTGTGTCTACTGCGGGAACTGTATCGGGGTCTGTCCTACCGGGGCCCTAATGTTCAAGAGCGAGCACGACCTCCGCGAGACCGGTGAGTGGGACGAGTCCAAGCAGGACGCCACGGACACGATTTGTCCGTACTGCGGCGTCGGGTGTACGTTGACCCTGCATACGCAGGACAACCGTATTGTGAAGACCAGCTCCCCACTCGACCAATCCGTCACGAACGGAAACCTTTGTATCAAGGGCAGATTCGGCTGGCAATTCGTGCACGGGTCTGCGCCGGACAGCGACACCAAGGCGGCAACTAAAGGGGATGAAGAATAGTTCTTGACACTAGGTCTCCCACACGCTGCTTGCTTCGATTGCTGAATTCGATCAGGATAACGCCGAGATCGATGATTCCGTGACACCAGAGAGCTAAAGAGCTTGCCGTCTTGTATGGGACGGTCATTTGATTTGAGGCTTCGTTGCCACGTCGCGCCGCGGAGACGGCCGGCCAGACTGAACCCGTAACTGTGATTGCGGGCGACCTACACCCAGGCGCCAAGCACCGCCATGCTGGCGAGGCCAACGAGCACGAGCAGGAACTTCAAGACGCGGTCCGTGTCCCGCAAAGGCAGTGGCACATCGTCCTCTCCGGAGAACGTGCTTCGCAGGAAATCTGCGATGCGATCGTCAATCCTCGACATCTCTGCATTGATGACGTCCAGAATAGCCACGTAAATGAAGGTGCCAGCCGCCAGCGCATTGAAGCTCCCTTGAATCAGGGAGGCGGTTGGCCCCGCCAAGACACTCGAAGCGACCGTGCCTAGCGCGATTCCCAAGGGTGTCATTGAGACGAATATCGACAATATCGCCTTCACGTTCGTCTTGTTGGATCCGGAGGTGAGCACGGTCACCGCAAGGGCGAAGGCGGCGGAGCCTTTGTGCAGCAGGATTCCGATCATGACTAGCACCGAGGTGGCCACTGTCGACTCAAGTCCCAGAGCGATGCCAGCGATGATCGAATGCATCGACAGGACCACGAGCAGAACAACGGGATATATAGGCTGACGTCTTCCCTCCAAGCGACCTACGTGCGAGCGCAATTCAAACAGCACGCGATCAATCAGCAGCAGCACGCCGACTCCTACCGCCGCTAGAAGCGGCGCGAGAGGGTAATCGACAAACTCGTGAAGTTCAGCGTCCGCTTCGGGCAGAAGGTGAATGAAACCTGCTCCGAGAAAAATGCCGCCTGCGAGGCAATTGCCCAGCGACATGAATCGGTGGCTCGCATCGCGGCGAAGCACCAGCGACGGTATTAGGCCTCCGACGATGCCCACGGCTAGGATCGCCAACGCAGCTGCAATCTTGATCGCGAGCAAGGACATGATGCGTGCCTAGGTTGTTCTCATGTCCCGAGCGATTCCTGAACGGGCCAGAGGTCTGACGCAATGTTACTAGGAATCTCGCAGCCGGAGCAGCCGGTGTCGGCGGGCCGCGCTGCACCTGGGGCGAGCTCGCGAAAGGACAGGTCGGTCGGTAGCCGAGATTTCCGATCTTGCAGGCCAACCCGCCGCCTATTCTCGAGCACGACCAGTTTGCTATGGGGATTCACGGAAAGCCTCCGAGGATCATCGCTGATGGCTGTCAACGACGAGCCGGCTAGACCCTGTGACGTCTTCCCCCAAGTACAATCGGGGCATGGCAAGAGCAACTATTGCGGCCGTCGGGCTGCTCGTACTGATCGGACTACCCACTCTTTGGTACGCAAGCGGTCCTGCCAACTCCCTTTCAAGTAAAGCTGTTGCACAGACTGTAGCCAATGGGGGGTGCTCATCACAGACCGGCATTCTGCTGAGACTGGGTATCGGCGATGTCGAAGAAACGGACTGGAGCGGCACTGCTTCAGGCTGGGTCGCTGAGGGTTCATCTTGGAAGAGTAAGTCAACGTCAAACCCGGTAAAGCTCGGTAATGGAGGTCAATCACCTAGGATCCTCCCAGCAGTAGTTGAGCTAGACCTGCCGTCCGCACCGTGCGGCAGTGAACTAGATCTTGACAGCGGGATCGAGATCGATACAGCCCAAGGCAGATTCGATTTCAATCCGCTGAGGGTTGCCATGGGCAGTCCAGTTCAGGAGTTCAGCGGGCGTGTCGAGATCTCGAGGGTTCCGGCGGGGGCTCCAATTGCCAGCGCGGATGTTGAGGAAGACTTCCCCGATTGCGTAGAGCTGGGGGACCGCTCGGTTCTTTGCGCGTACGTGGAGTACACGCCCGGCAGGCCAATCGATGAGGCTGCGGCTCTTGCAGGCGACTTCGATTCGATCGAGTTCGAGGGCAACGGCGACCGAATTGCATTGATACGCCGGCAAGCTGCCGGCTGGAGCGATCCGATCTACGCGACAGCCACCGGCCGCGACATTTGGCGCCCGGTTGTGATGGCTCTTCCCGACGGTGGGGCGGCAGTGCTTTGGTCCGAACAGCGGCGCGGGAATTGGGATATCTTCGCGCGCAGCTATTCCCAGGCGAATGGAATGCTGGGTGCGGAGATGCGCATCACTTCCGACCCAGGCAGCGATATCAATGTGGTGGCTAGCGGTGGCTATTTGGCGTGGCAGGGCAGGCGGGAGAAGCGATTCGACATTTTCGCCAGTCGTCTAGGGGAGGATCCGGTGCGAGTCTCCTCCAGCGATGCGAACGATTGGAGACCATCGATCGCAGTTGACTCCAAGGGGGCTGCCTGGATCGCATGGGATACGTACGAGGCTGGCAACTACGACGTATTTCTCCGGCGTTTCGACGGCAGTGAGATCGAGGAGCCAATTGCAATTGCTGCATCTCCTCGCTTTGAGGCTCGCGCGTCTGTGGCGGTCGATGCAGGAGACCGAGTCTGGATTGCATTCGAGGATTCGGACGAAGGTTGGGGTAAGGACTCAGGTGATCGCTGGACAGGGAAGCAGGCCGCCTCGATGTACGTGACGAAGAACGTGTTGGTTCGGATTTGGGACGGTGCCTTGATGAAAACCGCGATGCCGCCACGAACCCCCACGCTCGATTCGGTTCATGACGATCCGCGTGTTGCGACCAGTCAGAAGCACCGGATCAGCATCCCCCGGATGGCGTTCGACAATGCCGGCCGGCCATGGGTCCTCTTCCGCAGGCACCCTTTGCAAACGGGAAGGGGAGAGCGTTGGCGGAGCTATGCGGCATATTTTGCAAGTGACGAATGGTCGGCTCCGATTCCGTTGCCTGATTCGGATCATTTGCTTGACAGGCAACCTGGGATCGCGGCGATGCACGACGGGAGCCTGTTGACCCTCAGTGCCGGAGACAAGCGCAAGACGAACGTGCGTGATCGGGAGGACAGCGACTTGTTCGAGGCGTTCCTTGCGGTGGAGGACGATCGAACTGGGACGAAGCTCGTTCCGGTCACCGCGACAGAGCCTTCTCGCGTTCGGGAGCCCGTGCATCCGGACGAGACTGCGCAAATTGCACGAATCCGTGCCGAGAGAGTCCAAGTAGGGGGGCGGACCTTGCGTTTCCTGCGCGGTGAATTCCATCGGCATACGGAATTTTCCGCGCATCGAGACTGGGACGGTCCTTTCGAGGAGGTCTGGCGATATGGCCTTGATGTTGCCGACTTCGATTGGATCGGCCCGGGGGACCACGACTATGCAGTTGGCCAGAACTATCTGTGGTGGCTCCAGCAGAAGGCGAGCGATATGTACCACGACCCTGGCAGGTTTAGCGCGATGTTTACCTACGAGCGGAGCGTTGGCTATCCTAGCGGCCATCGCAACGTGATTCTGCCTCGTCGGGGAATTCGACCGCTGCCCCGCATGCAGGGCAGGGCGCGTATCGTCGGCACTGAGGAGCAGGGATCGCCGGACATCCAGAACCTCTTCGCGTATCTCCGCCACTTCGGAGGGATCTGTTCTTCGCACACCTCGGCGACAAACATGGGTACGGACTGGCGGGACGGGGAAATCGAGGTCGAGCCGGTTGTGGAACTGTTCCAAGGGCATCGGCAGAGCTACGAACTGGCGGGCGGCCCGCGCGCGGCAACCGGCGATGACGACACGATCCAGGGGTACCGCCCCTTGGGGTTCGTATGGGAAGCGTTCAAGAAGGGGCGGCGGCTGGGCTTTCAGGCAAGTAGCGACCACGTCTCGACTCACATCAGCTATGGCATCGTTCTCGCTGAGGAGAACTCTCGAGACGGCATAATGCAGGGGTTCAAGCAGCGGCACTCCTATGCCGCTCACGACAACATCGTGCTGGTGGTGAGTTCCGGGGACCACTTGATGGGAGACGAGTTCTCGTCACCGGCAGTTCCCAGACTTAGGATCGCGGCCAAGGGCACTGCTTCGATTGAGCAAGTGGACATCATCCGGCAAGTGGGTCTCGAGCAACCCGCAGTGGTCGCTTCGATTGCGCCAAAGCGCAGCGAGATCGATTTCGACTGGTCGGATCCGGCCGCCGTGGCCGGCGAATGGAACATGTACTATGTGCGCCTTGAGCAAAGCAATGCCGCTATGGCATGGGCCAGTCCGATCTGGATTCAGTACCAGCCGTGATTTCGGTCCATGGACCGTGTCTATTCGCCAATCGAGGAGCGACGGATCCTAAACCGGCAGTCAATGTGCGGTCAGGTCGTGGAACTCCTGGTAACGGCCCTTGATTTGCGGTTGTCCTAGCTCGCGCAGCCCTCCAACGCCGAAGTCTTCACAGCAGAAACTCCCCATCACTGAACCAAGCACCACGGCCCGGCGCAAGTCGTCAATACCGGCCTCGTCGGCATCGCTATAGCCGCGCGAGGCCAGGTAGCCCATGAAGCCTCCGGCGAACGCATCGCCCGCGCCCGTCGGATCGACCAAGTCTTCGAGCGGATAGCCCGGAGCGATGAAACAGTGGTCGCCTCGGAACAGGGTCGCGCCGTGCTCCCCTCGCTTTATCACGACAGTCTTGGGGCCCATGGCGTGGATTGCTCTAGCCGCAGTTCGTAAATTGTCGTGTCCCGAGAGTTGACGAGCCTCCTCGTCGTTGATGAGGATTGAGTCCCAGAGGCGAATTGCTTGGGATAGCTCCTCAGGTGTGCGCTCGATCCAGTAGTTCATCGTGTCGCCGACCACGAACTGCCTGTCCGGGGCTTGGCGCAACACTGCGGCCTGAAGACTGGGGTGAATGTTGCCCAGTAAGATGTGGGGAGTGGCACGGTACGACGCCGGGATGCGGGGCTGGAAATCCGCGAAGACGTTTAGCTCGGTCACCAGTGTCTCGCGATGGTTCATATCGCGCGAGTACACGCCCTTCCAGTAAAATGTCTTGCCTTGTGCTCGTTCGACGCCTTCAAGATCAATGTTGCGGCAGTGGAGAACTGCTTCGTCCGCGGGATCGAAGTCATCTCCGACCACGGCGACTAGGCGCACGTCAGTGAAGTGGCTTGCGGCTAAAGCGATGTAGGTCCCGGCACCGCCAAGGACGCGATCGACCTTCCCACGCGGGGTCTCGATACCGTCATAAGCGACGGATCCAACTACGAGCAAAGACATAGGGTGCCGACTGTGCTGTCTCTTTTCCTAGAGGTACTTGCCAGCTAGCAGTGCGTACTTCTCCCGGGCTCGCTTCGGAATCGCCTCTCGATTCGTGATGATCGCGTTCTTAAGGGCGGACCCGTAGGGGCTCGGGGAATCGGGAATTCGTCTTACCGCCTCAATCGCGACTTTTTGGGCGTTGGATGCATTCTTCATGAGGTATTCGATGACAGTGTCAACAGTCACTGCGTCGTGATCGGGATGCCAGCAGTCGTAGTCAGTGACCATCGCGATGGTGCAATATGACATCTCCGCCTCGCGGGCCAGCTTGGCCTCCTGCAGGTTGGTCATTCCGATGACATCGAAACCTAAGCTCCGGTATGTATTGGACTCAGCGAGCGTCGAAAACGCCGGACCCTCCATGCAGCAGTATGTCCCGCCCCGGTGTACCGTGACACCGACCGCACGGCATGCCTCTTCGGCAACATCCGCCAAACGGGCACAGATCGGGTGGGAAAATGTCACGTGAGCGACGATGTCGTCATCGAAGAAGGTTGAGACGCGTCCTCGGGTTCGGTCGAAGAATTGATCGGGCAGGACGAAATGGATGGGTTTGAGCTCTTCCCTCAGCGACCCAACAGCGCTGAAGGATAAGACGTATTCGACTCCGAGTTTCTTCAACCCGTAGATGTTGGCGCGGAAATTGAGGTTGGATGGCATAATGCGGTGCCCCCGCCCATGGCGTGCCAAGAATGCCACTTCCCGACCGCCGAGCTGGCCGACAACAAATGCATCGGACGGCTCTCCCCACGGGGTGTCGACACGGACTTCGCGCCGTCCCTCGAGTGCGTCCATTTCGTATAGCCCGCTGCCGCCGATGATGCCGATTCGAGTCCTCATCAAGCTACCATTCTACTGATGCGACGCTGGTTCACGAACCGCAAGGCTACGGAGCGAGCGAGCTGTGCAACGGCCAGGCCCAATAGCACGCCGGCGTGCGCCCGCCGAGCGTGCCTGTAATAGGTTGGTGGCTAACGAGGACAATTGTCCGAGAGAGGGCGGCGACTAGCAGCGGGCAGAGCGAGAATGCCACATGGCGGATTGGCTAACACCGGAGCAGCGCCGACACGTCATGCAGTCCATCAGGAGCCGGGACACGGGTCCCGAATTGGCTGTACGGAGAATCTTGCACCGTCTCGGATTCCGCTATCGCTTGCACAAGAAAGGCCTTCCGGGTCGCCCAGACTTGGTGTTTGGCCCGCGCAGAAAGGTCATTTTCGTACACGGTTGCTTCTGGCATGCCCATGACTGTCGCTACGGCCGTGCACCGCAGTCCCGGCAGGAATACTGGATTCCCAAACTGAAGAGGAACAGGGAGCGGGACTTGGAGAACAAGACAGCCCTCGAGGCCCTCGGCTGGAACGTGCTCACTGTCTGGGAGTGCGAGATTCGCGACACGGCCGCACTTGTCATCCGCCTTACTGCGTTCTTGAACGAATCTCAATGCAAGCTTCCGGGCGTCCTGGGGGCTCCCGCTTCGGAAGGGGGTGCCCCAGCCGAGGGCTGCGAGGGATGAGTGGCTCTTTTGACTGTTCTCGAGGCTTGCGCAACTCGCTGGATCTGGCACCAGTCAACGAATCCAGATTAAACCGCAACCTTGGCCCACTTTAACGGGACGTCCTCACACGTCAGGCCAATGCTAGGCTTGAGAGCACTCTATGGACCGCAGCCTCCTGTTCGGGGCGGCCGTGTTGATTCTTTGCGTTCGGGACGCGCGCCTGCTCGCTTCCCGGCCTCGGCTCTTAATCATGTACGCTCCGATCGTGCTTGCCGCAGCAGTTGGCTGCGGCATGCTTGCCGAAACGCTGTCCGCCTCCGAAGCCGACGCATGGCTTAGCGATGCTCGATTCTGGCTCCCGGCCGCCGCTGTGCACGCGTTGCTTGCGTACTTGTCCGAAAGGCGGGTACGACGAGGTAGGGGGGTTGACTTGATTGCAGTCTTGCCGGCGCCCGTCTGGGGTGTGGGGGTGATTGGCGCAGGGCGGCTCACTCTGACCCATGTTGATGGCTTGACGGGGGCATCAGTTGGGCTTGCATTGGGGGCGGCCTATGTCCTCACGGTCGGCTGCCTCACTCTTTCCAGGTGGTTTGACGCGAGTCCTGCAGTTGCTCTGCGATTTGCGGCCATATCGCATGTCAGCGCATTGCTGCTCATTCCGGTCGCAGTGGCGCTTCAGCGCCGAATCGAGATCCAGGCGGTAGATTGGCGCATCACCGTGCTGGTTGGGGGCGTTGTTGGTTTGGTTCTCGCAGTTTCGTTCTTCTGGCACCGATCCCGAAACGGGTCTTCGTTCACTGCCACGTCACGCTGACAGGGGGCGTCCGGCTGCATTGGATGCTCTCGGTCATGCCCGCCGAAATCGTTGCGCAAGCTGTGTCCGTCGCCGTTCGGACGGCTTCTTCTTCGGTGGTTCCCGATGCAGTGGCGCAGTTCTTTCGACCCTTGAAATCCATGCAGACTTCGCAGGTGAACTGTTTGAGGCCCATGGTCGAATACACCAGAGCGCCTACCACTAGAACGATGAATGCGATTGCAGCCAAGACAGGTTTGGACATCTTTCAGCCTATTGTACAAGCGGGCTCTTGTGGGGAAGTCTCGTGTTGATTGCTGTGGCAGGGACTTAGTTCGTTTCAGTGCTAGGGCAGCTGAATCCAGTGCGGGGCCATGCTGCTAGCAGCAGTTCTCAAAATAGGTGGTCTGACCAAGGTATTGGGGTCATCGCGATCGGTCGCACTCGGCAGGGACTACTTGTGGGAAGCAAGCCAGGCCGCTCGGAACCGCCAGCAGAGACTGGAGGGCCGTCTGCGAGGGGCTTGGGTCGGTGGGCGGGCCGGTCGAGGCGCGGCTCTGGCGTGGGCTCGCGCAGGAGCCCGGCAGCGGCCGGAGGGCAGGCGTAGGGCGTCATGACGGGGCAGCAGGCGGGTGCGCCGGAACCGCCGAGGGTCGGCGTGGTGGGTTCAGGATGGTCGTCAGCAGCGCGTGCCAGTCCGGGAACCAGAACATCTCCGACAGGACGCGCAGCTTGTCGAAAAAGCGGCGCCGGGTGCCAGCCTTGTCCCGGCAGCGCCGCCACAAGTCCGCGACGCAGTCCAGGACCGCGTGCAGCGTGAAGGCGAACAGGTTCAGCGTCGCGAGCAGGTTCGCCAGGCCCTGGCGGCCGTGCCCGAAGTTGTGCTTGAGGTTGTAGCCCTGCCGCGCCAAGCAGTTGAACTGCTCGTTCTCGATTTTCCATCTGGCGCGGCCCGCCCGGGCGATCGCGGCCACGTTGTCAGCGGTGACCTTGAGACTGGTGAAGCACGAATTGTGGTAGGTGCGCTCGCCGTTGCGGCCGATCTCGAAGTCGATCCAGGTGCCCTGCAGGGCGTCGTCGCCGGCGCGCAGCGGCACGTTGTTTCTCCACTGGTAGCGATGGGACTCGACCTGCTGGCGCTGGTTGCGGGTGCGGATCCAGCCGGTGGACCAGATGCGGCGGTTGGGGAGCTGTTTGTATAACGTCTTGTGGCTGCTGGGCTTACAGATGAAGAGGAAGTCCGCGCCGAGGTCGGCGACGAGTGTGCAGAGGGGCTGGCAGCAGTACAGATCGTCGCCGAGCAGGACCGGCCGGTAGGGGAGCAGAGCGGGGATGTGGGCAGGCAGCCAGCGCTTGGCAGCGTTGCGCTCGCAATCCTGCTTGCGCTGGTCTTCGGTCAGGTCGGGCCGGTTGGCGGCGGGGTCGTGCTGGGGCTGGACGAACAGCGGCATGCGCGGGAGGACGCGGTTGTGGCCGTCGGCGACGACAGTGGCCGAGAGCATGGTGTGGAAGAACTGCTTGGTTTTGTGCTTGCCGACATGGCGGGTCGAGCACTGCTCGCAATGGATGGAATCCGAGCCATGGAACTGGATCCCGTCGAGGGCGATGAGGAGGCGGCCGTCGAGGCGCAGGAAGGGGTCGAGGCCCCCTTGGTCGCGGACGGTGTCGAGGCAGAGGGGGAACAGGTCGGCGAAGAGGGAGGGGTCGAGAGCGTCGAGCAGATTCCTGATCTGATTGTCACTCGGAATCTTGCTGACGCCGAAGAGCGAGTGGCAGTTGGAGCGGGCGGACTCCTCGTGCATGCGGCGCTGGAAGTCGAGGAAGGAGGGGGACTGGAAGAAGAACGTGGAGAGGGCGCAGGCAGCGGCATCGGAGACGGCGTAGCGCTTGTTGGAGCCGGTCCGGGGATCGGGCAGGGCGGAGGCGGCTTGTTGGAAGCGGTCCAGAAGGGAATCGAGCACTCGGGCATTGGAAACGGGGGGCACATTTTATGTTTGAAAGCGGTGCCCGCAAAGTCAAGCCCCCAGAAACTGGTCCCTTGCTACCGGCCCCTCAGCGGCTCGCGAGATAGAAAAAGGCCAAACTGAGAATCGCGTGCGCCGTGGAAAGGCGCTTCCATTCAGCGGGTGCGAATCCCGTCCAGCAACTGATGCTCCGGCTGGTAGCAGCCAGGGCGGTTCATGGAGGTAACGAAATGGGCTGAAGCACTCTGGTGTCAAAGGGCCGCCTTGGGCGGCTCAGCGAGCATGCGGGCTAGAACGCGAGTGAACGCCGAGCAGGCCTCGAAACATTTAACGCGGGAGCCGACCCTTTCGTGATTAGGGGGAAGGCCGACGGCGGGTTGGGAAGAGAGCGTCACAGGCACCGACCCGCGCCCGCCGGGGTAATGGCGCTGGCACGCATGGAAGAGGAAGGAAGCAGCAACACGGGAAGCCCTGCCGGTGATGCAGCACGCATCAACCGGAGCCCCGCGAGGGGCAGGCCGGGCCGGGCAGGGTGGCGGATAGGCCCGTACTACCGCAGAGGCGGGGTAATGCCCGTGGAGGGAAGGGGCCTTGAGTGCAGAGAGGTACGGAAAGGAGGCAAGGCATGGCCACTGACGAACGTCTAACAGGGCCAGCTAGGGTTCGGAAACTCCAGACCGTGCTACATGCGAAAGCGAAGGAAGAACCGGGGCGACGGTTCCATGCGCTGAGCGACAAGATGTGGCGGGAGGATATCCTGCGGGAGGCTTTGGCGCAGGTCCGCCGGAACGGCGGCAGTGCTGGAGTGGACCGGGAGAGCTTCGTCGACATCGAGGAGCGAGGGGCGGAAGCGTGGCTCGGGGAACTGGCAAGGGAGCTGCAGGACGGCACCTACGCACCGCAACCGGTGCGACAGGTGCTGATCCCGAAGAAGCAGCCCGGCAAGTTCCGGCCCTTGGGCATACCTTGCATCCGGGACCGGGTAGCGCAGACGGCAGCCCTGCTGGTGCTGGCACCGATCATCGAAGCGGACCTGCAACCGGAGCAGCACGCCTACCGGCCGGGACGCAGCGCGAACGACGCGGTGAGCCGCGTCCACAGCCTGCTGAGGAAGGGATGCAATGAAGTGGTTGACGGCGATCTGTCGAATTACTTCGGAGAGATCCCGCACGCCGAACTGCTCCGGAGCGTGGCCCGACGCGTGAGCGACGGGCGCTTGCTGGGGTTAGTCAAGGCGTGGCTGGAGATGGCCGTGGAGGAGGATGACGGCAAGGGCGGCAAACACCGCACGAACCGGGCGCGGCAGGCACGGAAAGGGACCCCGCAAGGGGCTCCGATCTCGCCTCTGCTCAGCAACCTCTACATGCGGCGCTTCATCCTGGGCTGGAAGGTGCGGGGACACGCCGAGCGCTTCCGAGCGGAGATCGTGAACTATGCGGATGACTTCTGCGTGCTCGGCAGGGCTCCGGCAGCAGCAATGCTCGAGGAAGTCCAGCGGCTGATGCGGAAGCTGAAACTGCCGGTCAACGAACGGAAGACCCGATGCCTGCGGTGCCCGGAGGAGCCGTTCGAGTTCCTCGGATACCGCATAGGACGCAACTACAGGCCCAGCGGGAAAGGACCGTATATCGGCACCCGCCCAAGCAAGGCCAGCGTCCAGAGCATCTGCCGCAAGATCAGCGAGCGGACATCGCCGCGGAGCGGGCAACTGACCCGGGAGGAAATGGTAGAACGCCTGAACCGGTGCCTAACCGGATGGGCGAACTACTTCCATCTGGGCCAGGTGAGTCCGGCGTACAACGCGATTGACCGCCACGCGGTCCGGCGGCTGCGCCAGTGGCTCTGTCGGAAACACAAGGTGAAGTCCGGGCAATACGTGCTGTTCCCGGACGCCCGGCTGTACGGTGAGTACGGCCTCGTGCGCCTGACGCAGACGACCAAGAGCCTTCCGTGGGCGAAGGCATGATCTGCACTGAAAGCCGGATGCGGGAAAGCCGCACGTCCGGTTTGACGAGCGGGGCGCGGAAACGTGGCTAGGCGAGAGGGCCAGTGAGGCACCTACACATGGCGAAAGCCGTAGGACTACTCCCAAACGGCTACTGCCTCTTTGCTAAGGTGCGCGCGTCGCTCCCCGACTCTACTGTGCTGCTAGTCCGCGCTGGCTGGATGGCTGTACGATGAATAGATGGCGGCATTACCGCAAGGATCTAGGGCGCCGGATTTTACTCTCTCGGATGCGGATGGGGAGCAGTTCTGCCTCGCTTCGGCGCTCCGCTCCGGTCCCGTGCTTGTGAGCTTCTTCAAGACGGACTGCCCAACCTGCCAGTACGGAATGCCGTTCTTGGACAGGCTGGCTGGCCAGCTTGGTCGCACTGGGGCGACGGCGGTGGCTGTATCTCAGGACACACCCCTCGATTCCGAGAGATTCGCTGTCGAGTACGGGTTTTCGACCCGACAAGTCTTCGACACCCAGGACTCGGGTTTTCCGGTTTCTGACGCTTACGGGCTGACCAATGTGCCGTCAACGTTTCTGATTGCGTCGAATGGTCGAATCGAGCACACCATGGTGAGTTGGTCCAAGGCCGATGTTGAGGAGATCGCTCGGAAACTGCATGTCGGCCCGCCCTTTGAGCCGGGGGAGGATGTGCTCCCCTTCCGGCCGGGTTGAGGGTCCCGGAACTAGCTCCGGTCTGGAGCTCTCTAACTTGATCGACCATCCCGTCCGGGTAGACCCGAAGGGTTCTCGTGCACTCGCTCTCTGCGAGCGTGTCCGAGAGCAGATGCCAGTTCAACCGACGACTCTCCGAAACGGTCTCGGAGATCATCGACAGCGCGGAGAGCGCGGGACCATTTATCCGTATCGTTCGTGTCGAACAGCGTGGACTGCTGCTGTGGGCTGGTCTGGAGCGAACCGGCATGCACGCCAATCAATCGGAGCGCCCGGTTTGGCTTGCGATGCCGTTTGTAGAGGGACCGAGCAGTGTTTAGGATCACTCCATCGATCTGAGTCGCCTCAGCGAGTGTCTTGGCCCGGGTTTGTGTTACAAAGTCCTGGTCTCGGATCTTGACCTGAATCGTCTTCGTCCACAGGCCGTGTTCGCGTAGGCGCCTCGCAACAAGCTGCGATAGCTTCGCCAGGGTTGCATCGATCGCGATTGGGTCGCGGGTGTCCTCCCGGAATGTAGTCTCGTGACTAATTGACTTTGGGCTGCTGCTCTGAGAAAACCCTGTGGAAAACCAAGCTCCGGCATCCCGCCCGATGGCCTTTCCGGCGAGGGCAAGGCCTGCTCGGCCGAAGTTGCTCTCCAGGAATTCCTCCCCGCGTTCCGCGGCTTGGCCGATTGTTTGGATGCCGGCATCCCTCAATTTGCCTTGCATCACTTTCCCGACGCCCGGAATCCAGCCAACGTCCAGCGGGGCGAGAAACGCTGCCTCCGATCCAGATTCCACGAAGAGCACTCCGTTGGGCTTCGCCAAGCCCGAGCCGATCTTTGCCATCAGACGGGAAGTTCCAATTCCAATCGAGCAGGGCAGGGAGGTATCGGTGCGAACGGCTTCGTGCAGCGAATGCGCCGCCCGCAGCGGTGGTCCTAGCAATCTCTCGGTCCCCGTAAGGTCAAGGTACGCCTCGTCGATTGAGGCCATTTCGACAAGCGGCGAGAATCGCTCCAGCGTGGACTTCACGCGACGCGAGTATTCGAGGTACTTGTGCGGATTTCCCTCCAGGAAAATTGCGTGAGGGCAACGGCGATACGCTTCTCTCAATGGCATCGCAGACCGCACCCCGAACTTGCGGGCGGCGTACGAAGCAGCCGCAACCACTCCACGTTCACCAGGCTTTCCACCAACAACAACAGGCTTCCGCTTCAAGGATGGATCTGCAAGTTCCTCAACGGAGACAAAGAAAGCGTCCATGTCGAGATGGAAAAGCACTCGCTTTCTGGCGGTTGGGTCCGTCACTGCCGGCTGACGTAGCCATTGTGAGCGATAAAAAAGCGAAGGTCAAGCTCTGTGGACTTCGAGATGCCGATCCGTTTCGATCTCTGTATCTTGATCGGCAGGTGGTGCTCGAATACACGCACTGTCAGTCGGCTAGCGATCAAGTCGGCGCCGTAGAGATCCATCTGGATAGCCATCGCCGCCGTCAACTTGGCTGGACCGCTTGTAAGGTCTGTAGCCTTGCGGGCAGTTACTCGCCGCGGCCACATGACTTCGATGCCGCAGAGGGGTTCCAGTGCCCGAATCAGTACACAGCCAGGCTGGCCTTCGGGTTCAGCGACGACATTGAGGCAGTGATGCAGCCCGTAGATCCGGTAGATGTATGCGTGCCCGGGAGGGCCGTAGATTGCTTGGGTTCGGGGCGTTCTTCCGGCAGCACTGTGAGCGGCGCGGTCGTCCTGCCCGAGATACGCCTCCGTCTCAACGATTCGACCCGCAACCAGCCCTTCGTCGGTGCGGTGGAGCAAGACAGTGCCTAGAAGATCCTTTGCGACCTCGATCGTGGGTCGGGAGTAGAAGGACCGCGTAGGCAAGTGGGTCGTCTTCGCGAGTTCAGAAGCGTTCACGGATCGCCACCACCCGGCTTGCCGCTGAGCCCCCTATGCAGCGAGACCCAGACGGCGGAGAAGAGCCTCTGGATCGGGGTCTCGGCCCATGAACGACCGGAACAAGTCCTCCGGCTCGGCGCTGTTGCCGCGCGCAAGAACGCATTCTCGAAATGCGCGCCCTACTTCTTTGCTGAAGATCCCTTCGCGCGCAAATCGGGTGAACGCGTCGGCGTCAAGCATTTCCGACCACTTGTAGGAATAGTAGCCTGCCCCGTAGCCGACCGGGCTGGCGAAAAGGTGCGTGAATCCAGTGACCATCGAGTGGTCCGATGGCAGCTCGACGGGTGAGTGCTCCTGCAGGATGGTGCGCGAGAAGGCGATCACATCGCAGCTCGGTTCAAGCGGATCGAATGTCGCGACATCCTCGCGGTCTGAACCGAAACCGAGCCGGCTATGTAGGGCTAGGTCCAGCGTCGCAAAGCCCACTTGGCGCATCTGGGCGTTGGCGCTGCGGAAGTTCTTCGCACGTTTCATCTTGTTGAAAAGACCCTCCGGAATTGACTCGGCGGTTTCGTAGTGCCGAGCGAACAGGTCGAGGGCTTCCCGCTCCCAGCACCAGTTCTCCATGATTTGTGACGGCAGCTCGACCCAGTCCCATGCCACGTTGGTTCCCGACAGGCTCTTGACTTCCACTCGGCTGAGCAAGTGATGGAGCAGGTGTCCGAATTCGTGAAAGATGGTCTCGACTTCCCGATGGGTTAGGAGTGAAGGGCGCTCCGACGTGGGTGGGGTGAGATTGCCGCAGTTAAGGCCCAAGTGGGGCGAGAACCCATTCCCAGTAGGCTCACCCGTGATAAGGGAATCCATCCACGCGCCACCGCGCTTGTTCTCGCGCGGGAAGTAATCGGCGTAAAAGGAACCAAGATGGCTTCCGTCGCTATCGGCGATGTCGTAAGCATCTACGGACTCATCCCAGACCTGCGCTCCTGGCCGTTTCCGAATGCAGACTCCGAAGAGGCGCTGTGCAATTTCGAATAGCCCCCGCAGCACCCCTTCGTAAGGGAAGTACGGCCGCAGGTCCTCCTCGTCGAAATCGTATCGCTCCTTGCGAAGCTTCTCGGCCTGGTAGGCAGCATCCCAAGGCTGTAGATTCCCTCCAGCAAAGGCATTGAGTTCATCGTTCTCGCGGCAAAACGCAGCCTTCGTGCGCTCGCTGAGATCATTCACAAACTGCCATGCGTTCTGCCCCGCCTTCGCCATCCGGTCTTCTAGGACGAGGTCAGCGAAATCACCGTAGCCAAGCAACCGCGCCTTTTCCCGGCGCAGGGCAAGTATTCCTCGGATGATGTTCCCGTTATCGAATTCTCCGTCCGCCGCCCGTGCATTGAAGGCCCGGTACATCTTCTCCCGGACTGCTGGGTCGTCCAGGTAGGTCATGACCGCAAGATAGCTTGGAGCCTGTAGTGTGAAGCGCCAACCGTCGCGGCCTTTGGAGACAGCACTATCCCGCGCAGCTGCAATCGCACTCGGCGGTAGCCCGGCTAGCCCCTTCTCGCTCTCGATGTAGAGTTCGAACGCGTTGGTGGCGTCCAGGACATTCTCAGCGAACTTGGTAGTGGCCTGCGTGAGCTCGACATTGATTTCCAGCAGCCTCTGCTTTTCGGCTTCTCCGAGTTCGGCACCGTTTCGCCTGAAATCGTCGATTGTCTTTTCCAGAAACCGCTTCTTGGTCGCTCCGAGGCTGGCCGCCTCGTCGGTATTGGCGAACGCTCGAATGCGATTCCAGACACCTTGGTTCATGGGGATGGCAGAGAAGAACGCACTCACCTTCGGCTGCACCTTGTTGTAGGCGACCCGCAGTTCCGGGTATGTCGCCACGCTCTCGAGGTGGCCGACGACACCCATCGCGTAACCAAGCTTTTCCCCGAGGTTTTCCAATGCCTCCATGCTGTTGGCGTAGCTAGGCGGGTCTTCGTTGTCGATCAACGCATCCAGGGAGCGCTGCGCTTCTTCGATCAACTGATCAATGGCGGGTTCGACATGCTCGGCCCGAATGGCTTCGAATGGGACGTCAAACCGTATGGCGGTCAGCGGATTCGTCGTGGACATTGCAAAGTTCCAGAGTACCAGCGACCGTTCGGTTCGATTCTGGCGAGCGGGAGAGGGCTCGAGTCAGGACCCAGGGACATGACACCCCGAGGACCTGCATCTGTCCGGGTACTTTGCAGTGACGCAAACTAGTGAGGATGCGGTCCATTCCATTCGTCAAGGCTCAGGCGGCGGGCAACGACTTCCTAATAGTTGATGCCGACCGTATCGGTGATGCGGGAATCAGCGATAAGGATCTTCCGAGCTTCGCCTCCCAGATCTGCAGTCGTTGCTTTGGTGTCGGGGCCGATGGCTTGGAGGTTGTCCAACTGTCACCAGCCCTTAAGGCCGATTTCGGCGCCCGACTCTGGAACTGTGATGGAAGCCCTGCCGAGATTTCGGGCAACGGAACCCGCTGCGTAGCTGCGTATCTGACAGACCGGGGGCTTGCGTCGGAGCGATTCTCGATTGAGACGGGAGCCGGCGTCAGGGGTGTCGCATTGATTGGAACCCTACCACCTAGGTTCGAGTTCCGGATGAAAACCGACGAGGCCAATTGCCGGATTGTGGACGGCAAGGTGGAATTGGAACTGGGAGACCACCGCCTACTTGTTACGACGGTGGATGTGGGGAATCCGCAATGCGTCTGTCTCGTTGAGTCGTTCGACTTCGATTGGCAGGCGCGCGGTGCGGCACTCGAAAGCCACTCTCACTTCCCCAATCGAACTAACGTATCGTTCGTCAAGGTCGCTGCCGGGAAGGCCGACATCCCGAATCTAGAGGTGCTGTTCTGGGAGCGGGGTGCGGGGCCAACGTTGAGCTCCGGTACCGGCTCTCTCGGAGCCGCAGTTGCTGCGAGGCACCACGGCTGGATTCGGAATCGCGCGGCAATCCATACGCAGGGTGGCGAGATGCGGGTTGACTGGGACGATGGAATCGGTCTAACGGGATGGGCGAGAATTATTGCTCGGGGGGAATACATCCTGGAAGAGCCGCTGACAGATCTGCCTCGGTGACCCCCTCCCGATTCAGATCTCTGCGGGCCGGCGCTTCTGCGCATTCCTGCGGAAGCGCTTGGGATCTGGCACTCTATATGCCATGCGATTCACGTGGAGCTTTCTTCTAACCGCGTCGGCCCTTCTGGCTCAGCAAGCTCCTACCGACGGCCTAGTAACCCAGGGTCTTGCAACGGAGACCTTCTCTTGCGGGAACTTGGCACAGCAATGCACTGGGAGTGCCCGCCGGTTTATCGAAGCCCGTTGCGGGATTGTCGTAGCCCCAAACGGCACACGCCTCCAGGTTCCCACCGTGCCAGCACTAGGCCCGGACCCAGTGGACCTGTACAACGATTGCAGCGGTCCGGGGCCCAACCCTGGCTACCTTGAGCAACTAGAGACAGTAGTCATCGACCCGGATGGCGAAGAGATCACAGGCTACCTCTTCGGAGACAACTACTTCGAGTTGTACGTCAATGGGATGATCGTGGCTCGGGACCCCGTTGGATTCGTCCCGTTCAACTCGGGAGTTGTGCGTTTCAAGGCGAGGGCGCCCTTCACGGTTGCAGTCAAGCTGGTCGATTGGGGCACCCATCTTGGAGTCGGAATGGAGTACGACCGCTGGAACGTCGGAGACGGCGGCTTCATCGCTAGGTTCAGCGACGGCACGGAAACCGGGGCTAAGTGGAAATGCCGGGCCTACTACATCAGTCCAATCCAAGACGTCACATGCGTGAGGCCTGGGCCCGACACTTCGGCGTGTCCGGAGAGGCCGCCTTGCGTGGAAGACGATCCTGCATCATGCCGGGCATTGCACTATCCGGTACCCGAAGATTGGGCCGCCCCGGGATTTGACGACTCGGGTTGGCACGCGGCCTCGACATATCCCGCCAGCGCCGTCACGAACCAGCGCGCCTACAGCGACTATGCAGGGATGTTCGGAAACGCGGACTTCATCTGGTCCCACAATCTCGACCAGGACAATCTAGTACTTTGCCGCTCGCAGACGGCTGGCGCTCCCTGAGCCCTCGAAACGCTGCCGGATGACTAGAAGCGTTCCGGGGTGAACTCACGCTTCCTGTTGTGTCGCCACGCCATTAACCAGGCGCAAGCCCCGACGCCCGTCTAGGATTGCGACTAGGTCCTCGCCAACAAGCTGCACGGCCCTGGGCTCGAGAATGCTGGATGCTGCAAGCGATTCGACGTCTTCGAAACTGCCACGAAGCAGTTCCACCATTGAATCGTTCTTGACCAGCAGTCGCAGTGGAAGCTTGTGCTCTGCCGCGAGTGCGTTCAAGAAACAACGGAGCACGACGAGCGCTGCCGATTCTCTTGATGTGGGCCCACGTTTCGCGTCCTTCCTGACATAGTCCTGTGGTGGTGATTTCGCTCCGCGCTCGATGGCAGCTAGGATTCGCTCTGCGCCGCCCGGCCTTTTTCCAATTCCGAGCCCGCGAAAATCTTCGAGCTGCGCGGCATTCGCCGGGCGGGCCATGGAGAGTTTAAGCAGGATCTTGTCTTCCGCCAGCCAGCGACGCGGAAGGTCACGGCGCCGGGCCTCCTCCTCCCGCCACGCGATCAATTCCCCGAGAACGCCGAACGCCGTCGCATCCAGTCGCCGCCCTTCGGCGATCTTTTGAGCGATCAGCTGCGGCTCAAAGTGCGCCTTCGCATAGTCGCCAGCTTTCGCTGACATCTCGAAAGCCCAGTCTTCGCGTTCCAAGTCGGCAAGACGTGCTTGCAGGATCTCTGCAGCCTTAGTCAGGTGGGAAACGTCGGCCGCGGCGTATCGGATCATCTCGGGAGGCAGCGGGCGCTTCAGCCAATTCGTACGACTATGACCTTTGTCGATGTCGACGCGCAGGAGCTTGTGCAGGAGCGTCGAAAGTCCGACCTGATCGCCCATTCCGGTCATGGCCGCCGCGATCGACGTGTCGAGTACAGGCTCGGCAACAATGCCATAGGCCTGGTGGAGGCACATCTGGTCTTGGTCGACCGCATGCGCGATCTTGAGGGTGCGCGGTGAGACGAACACCTCCATCAACGGCTCCATCTGCCGGCGGGAGAGTGACAGAGGATCAACGAGCCAAGTCCTCTCGGCATCGGCGACCTGGATCAGCCCAAGGCGTGGAGAATACGTTCGCTCCCAAAGGAATTCCGTATCAAACGCTATCGCCTCCTGCTGCGCCAATTCGCGGGCTAAGGAGCCAAGTTGGTCAGCAGTGTCGATGTACGGGATGTTGCCTTGAGATGAATTGCTCTTGGAACGGGCCAAAAATATCGGTTAGGTGTAGTAAACCCTAAGCTTCAGGATACCATCGCGGAAGATCCCCGCGGTGAGCAGTTCAAACGGACCATGGAGATCAAGGGTTTGCCCAGGCGTGCCCGACAAGCCCAAGAGGGGGCCACAATCGTGGGAGGCTTCGAGGTTTGGGGGCAGCTGGCGAATTGCTTGGAACGGCCTCGTCGATTGCCGGAGGCAGCCGTCGGAGCGCTCAGACGGAATCTCGCCCGATGGATCGATCGGGCACTACGTCGGAATGCGACGGTGTGTTTCTGAACCAAGTCGCCCGGTATGATGACTTACGTCACGGATCAAGACAGAGCTGCTCTCTGGGCATAACCGGCGGTCTCCGACGCTGGCTGTAGGCGCAGCCCGCCACGTGCGATAGGGGAAACCATCTGGAGCGAGGTTTTTCATGTGCTTGCGGCCAATGAGGCGTGGGAGAAGGTAGATGCGGCGGAATTCTTGTAGATCACTGAACCGCCGGGAATTGGACAATCGGTTCCGGAGCGTTCTGGGGAAGCCTCTGGATCGCTGGCCCGGCGAGCCTGGGGCATCACGCGTATGTGGCATGGCAAGACCCGTGATGCGAGCCGGAAAGGGCATTGCGCCCCGGGGGCTCGTAGTGGATCCGTTCTTGATCCTTACCGTGCGCCACGCCAGGTGTCGGATTCGGGGCACCATCATTCCGAGACGGCTTCCTTGGGGCTAATCCACGTGATTTTTCCGATCGATTTCCTCAAGCAGCACGGCAGGAGCTTCCCGGCTTGGAGGCTGGAGGACTCAAGACGCTACACGCGTGCACTCACCGGAGCGCACTACGAGAACTTCGCCGTTGCGAGCCTGCTAGTTCCAAGAAGACTCCGCCAAGACTATTGCAACGTTTATGCCTACTGTCGCTGGGCGGACGACCTAGGAGACGAGACTGGCGATCCGGCCAAGAGCCTCGACCTGCTCGACTGGTGGCGATGCGAGCTCCGATCGATGTATTCCGGACAGGCCAGCCATCCGGTTTTCGTTGCACTCCGAGAGACTGTTGCGCGGCACCGGTTGCCTTCCAAGGACTTTGAGGACTTGTTGCACGCCTTTGAGCAAGACCAACATATCCGCCGCTACGGTACCTATGCTGACTTGCTCGAGTACTGTCGCTACTCGGCAAACCCGGTCGGGAGGTTGGTCTTGAGACTCAACGATTGCAGTGATGAGGCCCTCTTTGACCTGTCAGACAGAATCTGCACGGCACTCCAGCTGGCCAACCACTGGCAGGACATAAGGCGGGACTGGGGGATGGACCGTGTCTATATTCCGATAGAGGTCATGGAGTCACACGGCTACTGCCTTGAAATGCTTGCAGAAGACTTGGAGTCCGGCAGTGCCTCGGCCGATTGTAAGAACACAGTGCGTGACCTGACTGAGCGGGCGGCCGCGCTGTTCGTTTCGGGCCGGCCGCTGGCAGATCAACTCGAGGGCAGACTCGGGCTCGAGATCGAACTATTCGCTCGAGCCGGCATGGCAGTGTTGGAGAAGATCAGGGCGCAAGGCTGGGATACGATCGCAAACAGACCAACGATTCACAAGGCGGAGCGCACGATGCTTCTATTGCGTGTCTTGGGACGCCGACTGGTTCGAGTGCTTGCGCCCGGGTGATTGGGGCATGATGCGAGACTACCACCCCGGTGCTCCCCGGTTCCAACGTGAACTGGTGAGCGCCATGTGCCGGCGAGATGCTGCCCGGGCTAGAAGTTCAGGCGCAGCGTGAATTGGAACTGTCGCGGATCGAAGGCCGACGCGAATGAGAAGGGCTCTGTAACTGGTCCACGGCGACCGACGAGTCTAGCGGGGAGATCTTCGAGCGATGCGTTGCCAACGACACCGTTGACTCCCTTGAAATTCGTCTTGTTCAGCATGTTGAACATCTCTCCGATGGCCTGAATGCTCAGGCGTTCGTTCACGGTGAATGAGCGGGATAGCCTCATGTCGAGGCCGAAGAAGCTCGGTCCAATCCCGACATTCCGACCGACACCCCAAGGGCGGTGCGTGTCTGTGTGTCGATCGCCGATCGTGTCGAAGCCCGCGTTCAGATTGAACGGCGCGCCAGCACGCGCCAGCATGATTCCGGAAAGCGTGAAGTCGGCTATCAGATTCTTCGCAAAGCCTTGCCCAGACGCCGCCTTCCAAGGGGATTGCGCAACTGCATGGCGACGAACCGGTGTGGGCGGTGGAAATGAGAAAGGGCGAGTTCGCCTCGCGCGTCCCACTGCAAGTGAGGCTCAAAGGACGAGTTGTAGTCCGTGTTCTCGTCGATATGCTTGCTCCAGGTGTGATGTGCAGACAGGGTGAAGCCCCGCGAAAACCGCTTCTTGAGTTGCACGATCATCGCGTGATAGTACGACCTTCCCCAACTGCCATATACGTTGTCTTGGAGAATCAGAGGGTTATGGAATCCCACGATCGGCCTCCCAGCTTCATTGGTCCCCGCTTGGTATACGTTCACGTCCAAAGGCCGTATGAGGTGGACGCCCCGGTTGAAGTTGTAGGCTGCGGACAACACATATCCGCTGATCTCGCGCTGGATTTCGAAGCTGCCTTGCTGCGAGTACCCGTTTACGGTGTCGTCAGCAACCCTGAATCCAATTCGCAAGGGGTAGCCAGGGCTGGGCTGGATTCCGTGGATCGCTAGGTCTTCGCGTTGGATTGCGCGTTGACCGAGGACTCCCCTCGCCTGCAATGTCTGATAGATTTCTGCGGACGTCAGCGGCTGGCCCGTCAATGTGCTTTGAATACCCGGCACGCCTGTCAGTGGGATGAACACTTGGTAGATCTGTTGTCTGTCCCCAAGGAGGTCGTTGATGTACACGGTCTGCCCATCGATCCGGGAGTAGAAGATTCCGAAGCCGCCGCGAACGACTGTCTTTGTGTTTGGGCTCCAAGCGAACCCGGCCCGGGGCCCAAGGTTGTTGTAGTCTCACGGAAACTTTGACTTGAGTTCGAGTTCATGCCGCAGACCGAGGGTGAGCAGGAACTTCGGTGTGAGACGGATGGCGTCTTCGACGAAGAAATTGATGCGGTTTGTCCAGCCCAGCCAATACGGGTCGCCGAATCCTTGCTGGTAAATCGTCGGTAATCCTAGGGCGAAGGCCTGTAGAGAGGAGATCGGTGCGTCCACGGCACCGGCTAACTGACCCAGGCCTGCCTGGGCCAGCAAGCCCTTGATCAGTTGCGATGTTCCCGGCCCAGCTGCATTGTCAATGATGCTTCCAAGCGGGACTGCTTCGCCGAACACGAATCGACCACCGACGAATGTTTCCGACCGCACCCAGTCGCGTAATGGATTGACATCGGCTCCGAACTTGAGCGTCTGGCGGCCGGATATGCGCATGAAATTCTGACGCACCTGGTAGACTCGTTCGACCACGCGTGCCGGAAGAATAAAGTCCCTCCCGAAGTTGCCGAATCCGTTGATGTCAATGCCTGGACCGTACGGGTCTCTGGGATACGCACCGTCATCGTGATAGCCAAAGCCGAAACGAGTCTCGCTCACCCACTGGGGGCTAATCACAAACGTGTCTCCCAGAACTACCGAAAAGTCGGTACTCTCCGAATTGTAGCCGCGGTCAAACGCCGTGAACGCTCCGAACTGGGTGTTCTCGTTGGAATCCAGCGTTGCATTTCCACGGATGAACAGGTTGTGGCCGTCTCGAAGAGTGTGATCTAGGCGCGCTAGGAACTGTTGCCGTTCCTCTGAGAACGGGAACACACCACTGTTCCGGTCAAAGCGAGCCACGATGTCCGGATAGTTGCCTGGAACGAGAGCCCCGGCGAGTTGGCCAATCAGAGGGCGGAACTGCGGAGGTCCGGCGGCAGTGAGAACATTGACCAGCTGTTGCTGGGATTCCGTCAGCGAGGTGAGGAATGATCTGTCAGAGAGCAGCGGCACGATGATCGACTCGTGGCGATCCAATCGCTCGTACGAGGAGAACAGGAACGTCTTGTTCCGTGCGATCGGACCGCCTGCCGACACGCCGCTCTGCGCCCTCGTGTAGGCCCCTTTCCCCGGATCGAAGTAGTTGCGGGCCTGGAAGCGCCGATTTCGCACGACGCCGAAGAGGGATCCGTGCAGTTCGTTGGTGCCTCCCTTGGTCACGATGTTGATCGCGCCGCCAGGAGCTCCTCCCTGTTCCGTAGAGAATGAGTTTCTGTTGATTTGGAACTCGTGTACGGTCTCTTGGCTGATCGAGGCGCGCACGCTGCCGGTGTTGAGCACATTGTCCAAGCCGTCAATCATGAAAGTGTTGCCGTGGCCATTCGTGCCGCCAATGCCCAACCCGGAAGCGGGTGTGGGCACGAGGCGGCGATCCGTCGCGTTGGCGACGTAGTTCGTGTCCACAACACCGGGTGTCAGTAGCGCTAAGTCAAGGTAGTCACGGCGATTGATGGGGAGATTCTGAATCCGGATGGCGTCGATATGATCCGCCTGATGCACGCGTTCCGGCTCGATGGCCGACCGAGCTGAATCGGCTGAAACCACCACGCGATCTTCGGTTACGGCCACTCCGAGTTGGGGTGAAACACCTGCGGCCCCCCCACGCGGACCTCCAGCGCCTCAATCGTGAGCGTTGTGAAATTCTCGACTTCGAAGCTTAACGAGTATGTACCGGGATCGACGTGGCTGAATACGAACTCGCCGGTTTCCGACGTTGTCGTGCTCCTCGCGACCCCGCGGCTTTCTTCAACCGCGCTGACGGACACCCCCGGAATGACTGCCCCCGTCTCGTCATAGACAACGCCACGGATGGCTCCGGTGTTCGTCTGTGAGCGAAGGGTCGAGGTGCACGAAAGCAGCAAGGCTAGGGCGAAGACGACTCCCCGTAGTGGGGAGCGAGATGATAGCAAGGGATGCAGCATTTCGTAACCTCTTCGGATAATTGGACTAGCATTGTAGCAACGTGGTTCGGCACCCCGACGATCTGGGGACATTGCTAAGAAGGCGAGGGTGCATGGACCCAGGCGCCGACCCCATGTTTCGCGCGGGATAGCAACAGCGTATCGCCGTTGGATCCGCGTGCCATGCTAAGCCTGCCTCCGCAAGAGTGCGGGCCAGATCATGCTGGGCAACCGACGAATCGATCGAATCGGAGCCTTCTGGATTTGCGAGTTCTCAGCACAACAGGCAATTGCGATTCCATCTCATGCGACCGAAACTCGTCCGAGCAGCAGCTGGCGTTGGGGGGCGGGGAAGGAGGCTCAGGCCGCTTGCCGCCCCTGCCAGGATCTGCCCTCGGCACGGGTGGCCAGCCAATCGGGGGCCTTCCCGAAGCCGCTCAGTATCGCCGCCCCAACAGCGACATTCCAAATGACGAGCAGCGTTAGCCAGCCTACGAGCGGAACCATCTGGATGACGATGGTCACCGTCGCAGCCAGCATGGTTGCCCACAGAGGCTTGAGTCGGCCGAACAAGTTTCGACCGATTCCGAACAGCAGCCCGCAATATCCAACCGCCGAGACCACGACGAAAAATAACAGCAGCGGGATTGCTACGGGTACCAGCACCGCTGTGATCAAGAAGATCACGATCAGGGCTACACAAGTGCCGAGGCCCACTAGGAAGCAGGCCACGATGTTCCCGGTGAAAGCGTCTGCGATAGCCTCGAGGCGTCTGACTCCTAGGGTAATGTAGCCGAGACCGGTCAGGACCATCAGCACTGCGAGTGTTGCGAGTGCCAGCAGAAGCAAGGCGCCGAGCACTCCCGAAACCGCGAGCAAGCTGATCTGCCTGGCGCCGATCTCTTCGATGCTCCCGGATACCGAGTTCGATGAAGCAATGGAAGAGCTCCCTAGCACGGTCACAAGATTGCCACTCACCATCGCCCGAGATCCGTCGATTTCGACGTTACCCAAGACCGTCCATGCGTCACGGCCGACTCTGCCCAGCAAGCGCATGGCCCCGAGCACGATCACGGCATTGCCCCCGATTGCTCCACTGGACTCGATAGAGCCCCCCAAGACGACTGCGTCACCCTCGATCGTCCCGTGGTTGACTAGCGACCCAAAAACCACGAACGCCCCGCTTTCGAGGGCTCCGTCCACGCGGACAGAACAAGCGACGCAGGTGACTCGGTCCAGTGTGTCGCCCTCACCGACGTGGATCGACTTGCCGACTAGGATTGGCTGCGATTGTGCCCGTGCCGGTTGAGTTGCGGAGAGGATCGCGGTAACTACGGCGAAGACAAATGCGATACGCACGCCGAACCAGTACACGTGCTCTATCCTACACTCGGCCAATATCCAGGCCGCAGGCACGTTCGCGTGTGCCCTGTGGCCATTCTTTTCGCCCATTCTGCGGCCTCATGACGCGGGGATGCGGTCCGGGGATCAACGTGCAGCCTGCCAAGCCTCATTGCTGCTGGAGGCAGGCGATCCCGAGCAGGAGCCGACGGAGGCCAAGCTCCCTGCCGTGCGGGTCGTACCATTCGCCCGGCGCATGAGCGTTCCCACCGCGACCGCCCGATCCGAGGGCGACCGTTGGCACGCCCGCTGCAAGTGGGATATTGGCGTCGGTCGACGCACACTCGAGCATCGAAGGAATTCCCAAGTAGGCGTCAACGGCTTGGAAGCAATCCGCAACCGGGTTCTGGGCAAGTGCCGGAGCTGCCGGGCGGCTGCCGATCTCGCGAACCTGAAAGCCGATCAGCCGGTCCGTCGCCCTTCGGTTCTCCGCGAGCACTGCCATCCGGCCTGCCTCTTCGACCACTTTCGAAGCCTTGCGGATTTCCATTTCGTCAGTCGACCGAATGTCAATCTTCGCCCGCGCCATGCACGGAATTGCATTGACGCCCGTGCCGCCTTGCACGACGCCCACACTGAGCGTTGTCCGAGGTTGAACAGGAAGCGGTGATTGGGTCATGAGGCTGATGGCCCGTGCCATCGCGTGGATCGGGTTCGCTCTTCCAAAATCGTTCCAACTGTGGCCGCCGTGGCCCTCGATCACTAGCTCGAACCGCTTGCTGCCCAGAGCCGCTGCTGTAATGTGGCCAAGAGAGGCGCCATCTACGACCAGGTACCGGTCGATGCTGCCCGCAAAAGCCGAGTGCTCGGCCACATATCGCATACCGTGTAGGTTGCCTTCACCCTCCTCGGCAACATTCGCCACTAGCAAAATGTTGCGCACGGGGTTGTTGACGGGTGGGTGCCCGAGCATCTTCGCAAGGGCGAGCAGCGCTGTGAGGCCCGTGCCGTTGTCTGTAACCCCTGGTCCCCGAATCATTCCGCTTGGATCAACGCGGATGTCCTCCGGACGGGACGGAGCGAGGATCGTGTCCATGTGCGCCGTGACTGCAAGGTAAGGCAGCTTCTTGGAATACACGATCGGGACTACAACGTTGCCTGCGGCATCAATGCGCGGCTCATGCCCGAGATCTGCGAAGACACCTCGCAGGTGCTCAGCTCGCTTGGCTTCACGGAACGTAGGCGCTGGAATGCGGCATAGGGCAACATGTTGCCGATTCAGCCATTGTTGGTCGCGTACGGCTTGTCCGCAAGCTCGACGAACTGTCTCAAGCGCTGCGGCAGCGGCGATACACCGGCCCCAATCGGGGGACACCGGAACGTCTATCGCGGATTCGTTGTGCGAACTCGCCAGCACACTTGGGAGTTTAGCAATGCATTGCAGCGATCATCGACACGACGACCTAATACACTCTCGAGACCGCAACAATGTTGCGCGAGACCCTCGAATTCTTGAGGCACTAGCAGGTCGGTGTTGGCAGCCGATGTCGGCTCCCGGAAGGACCCGCTCCGGTGAGACGAGAATCCTCGGATGATAGGTGCGAACTGTTCTTGTTGGCCACGCACTGCTCGAGGGGTCTCGGCGCGACCACCCGCGATCGTGGATCTGCCCACGGAAGAGCATGCTAAGTTTCAGAAGTGGATCGTCCTTGCTTTGGCCAAGCCCGCAACAGGTTGGCCGCCTGCAGTTCTCGGGTGCTATTCCTCGCATCAGCGGTGCTGATCTCGGCGCCGGCAACTCCAGCCGCGGAATACTCGGCAGACTGGGCATCACTGGATTCGCGCCCAACGCCATCTTGGTTCCTCGACGCGAAACTCGGCATTTTCATCCACTGGGGGGTCTACTCGGTTCCTGCATTCGCGTACCCCGACTCGTATTCCGAGTGGTATTGGCATTCGCTCCAGGCGCCGCAAGACAATCGGAACGAACGTCAGCGGCGTAATGCGGCGGCGACACGCGAATTCCACACGCGAGCATATGGCGACGGTTTCACGTACGATCAGTTCGCGTCCCTCTTCCGGGCGGAACTGTTTGATCCCGAGCAGTGGGCCGATCTCTTCCAAAGGGCGGGCGCGCGCTACGTCGTCCTTACTTCCAAACACCATGACGGCTACGCTCTTTGGCCCAGCAAGGAAGCCAGCCGGACCTGGGGGCGTCCCTGGAACAGCGTGGAGTCCGGGCCGCGGCGGGATCTGCTCGGCGACTTGGCCCAAGCGGTACGCAAAGAGGGGCTCAAGATGGGGTTCTACTACTCGCTGTATGAATGGTTCAATCCACTCTGGCTGGCCGACAGAGATCGGTACGTCCAAGAACACATGGTTCCCCAGTTCAAAGATGTGGTTGAGCAGTACCACCCTGCGCTCATCTTTAGCGACGGGGAATGGGATTTGGAGCACGACCGGTGGCGTAGCACGGACCTGCTCGCGTGGCTATTTAATGATGCTCCTAGCCGCGAAGAGGTTGTGGTCAACGATCGATGGGGAAAGGGGATCCGTCATCAGCATGGCGGCTACTACACGACCGAGTACGGCGCGGGCATGGCCGACAGCTCCCACCCCTGGGAGGAAAACAGGGGGATCGGGCACTCGTTCGGTTACAACCGCAACGAACCGATAGAGAACTACATGACCGGCAGACAACTTGTCTGGGTTCTCGTCGACCTAGTTAGCCGTGGCGGTAACTTGTTGCTTGATGTCGGTCCAACGGCTGACGGACGAATCCCGCTCCTGCAGCAAGCCCGGCTATTGGAACTAGGCAACTGGCTGGCCGTAAACGGTGAAGCCATTTACGGCACCCGAACATGGACCAAGGCTGCCCAATGGACCGAGGGCGAGCGCCCGAACCAAGAATACAAGCAATATCGACAGGAATACGACATCCTGCGGATAGCGGGTTTGGAGCCTGACGGTGGCAAGGCTCGCAAGATGGCCTTCTTCACCCGAAAACAGGACGACCTCTACGCTATCGTGCCGGGCTACCCGCGGGGCTCCCTTGTCTTGGAGGGGGTGAAGGCTCCGACCGGGGCCAGTGTCACCATGCTCGGGCTACCTGGCGATCTGGAGTGGACGCAACGGAAGGGAGGCTTGGTGATCTCTGTTCCGTCAAGGACGCCGGAAGAACTTCCTTGCCGGTACGCGTACGCTTTCAAAATCGAGTCAGGTGCCGCCGCTGGTGAGCAGGGAGGCTGACCATGGGGAAAAGTTTTGATGTTGTTGGTGTTGGGCTGAACGCTACCGACACGCTTTTGCTAGTCCCCCATTTTCCGGCGTACGGCGGTAAGGCCCCCTTTGTCCGGGAGATCCTGTCACCGGGCGGGCAAGTAGCCAGCGCAATGGTGACCTGCGTCAGGCTGGGGCTCAGGACCAAGTACATAGGCAGTGTGGGTGACGACGAGCGAGGGAAGATCTTGATGGATACGCTGAAGAGCTCCGGGATCGACATTACCCACGTCCAGCTCCGCCGCGACTGCCCCAACCAGTCGGCATACATAGTGATCGATCAGACGACCGGGGAGCGCACAATCCTTTGGCAGCGTCCGGACTGCCTCAAGATCGTGCCGGAACAGATTACTCCCGACCAAATCCACTGCGCGAACCTGCTGCACATCGACGGCCATGACACCACCGCTGTCGCGCACGCCGCGCGAATCGCCAAAGCAGGAGGCATTCCGGTCACGGTCGACGTGGACACGATCTACCACGGGTTCGACCGCGTGTTGCCGTACGTGGACTACCTTATCGCGAGCACCAACTTCCCAACCGAATGGACCAGCCAGCGGGATCCGTTCCTCGCGCTGGAGCAGATTCAAAAGGAATACGGGATGAAGGTCGCATCGATGACGCTCGGTCCGTATGGGGCCATAGCGCTGGCAGACGGACGGTTCCACTATTCACCGGCGTTTGTCGTGAATTGCCAGGACACCACCGGGGCGGGAGATGTCTTCCACGGCGCGTTCGGGTATGCGGTGATCAAGGGGTACTCGATCGACGAGGCGCTCGATTTCTCGAATGCCATGGCCGCTTTGAACTGTAAGGCTCTGGGTGCCCAAGGTGGAATTCAAGGGCTTGATGCGGCCCGGAACCTGATCGCTACCGGCGAGCGGCGTGCCAATCCGGACTTCAGCGGCCAGAAAGCACGCCTCTAGTCTTACTTCGGACAACATGATCCCCCTCCGGTGACCGTCGCTGCTGCATCCCCGACCCCACCGGCCGCGCTTCCCGGCCAAGCGGACACCCCGCCCCAGCTGCCGACGGCTCGGCCTGCCACGCCCACCGCACCAGCGACCGACCCGCAACTGGCTGACGCCCGCCAACTCTATCTCAGCACCTTGGACGAGCAACAGCGACGGCTCTTCGCGGGACTGGCCGCGTTGGAGCATGGCCGCGGCGGGGATTCCCGCGTTGCCGTGCAGCTCGGAATCCACCCCGCCACGGTCGCCCGCGGGCGGCGCGAACTGCTCGCCGGGGATGTGCTCCTCAACCGCACCCGCCGCCTTGGCGGCGGACGCCAGCCACTGCTAAAAAAAAGCCCGCACTGACCGTCCAGCTCGCGCTGCTACTCCGCCACGACACCGCCGGCGACCCCTGCTCGGACCTGCGCTGGACCCGCCGCACCACCCGCAACCTCGCGGACTATCTGACCGCCGCACTCGACCTGCCGGTCTCCCCGCGCACCGTCGCCCGACTGCTGCGTGCCATGGGCTTCTCCCTGCGCGTGAACCACAAGTGCCTCCCCTCCACCTCCCCCGCCGAACGCAACGCCCAGTTCGAGTTCATCGACCGCTTGCGCCAAGACTGCGCCGACCGCAACACCCCGATTAGCAGCATCGATACCAAGAAGAAAGAGTTAGTCGGCCGCTTTCGCAATGCAGGCGTCTCCTGGCAGCCCACGCCCGTCTTGGTCAACGATCACGACTTCCGCTCCCTTGCCAGCGGCCTGGCCGTCCCCCACGGCATCTACGACACTCTCGCGAACCGCGGCTTCGTCCGTGTCGGCGTCTCCAGCGACACCTCCTTCTTCGCCGTCGACAACCTCACTGCCTGGTGGTCCGCCGAAGGCCGCTCCCGCTATCCCGACGCCTCCCAGCTCGTCATCCTCGCCGATTGCGGCGGCAGCAACAGCTACCGCAACCGCGCCTGGAAGTACGCCCTCCAGCACCATTTCTGCAATCTCCACCAACTCGAAGTGACCCTCGCCCACTATCCCGCAGGATGCTCGAAATGGAATCCCATCGAGCATCGCCTGTTCAGCGAAATCAGCCGCAACTGGTCCGGCTGCCCGCTCGAGTCCTTCGCACTCATCCTCAACTACATCGCATCCACAGCCACCCGCACCGGTCTGGTCGTCACCTCCCAGCTCAACCGCAAGCAATACCAAACCGGAATCCACATCACCGACGAGCAGATCAACTCGATCAACATCACTCCCAACCAGCACATCCCCAAGTGGAACTACACCATCTCCCCCTCCCCAAACTAAGAAGTTATTTCTGCGCTCCGCCTAAGGTGGCAGTAGTCCATCCGAGCCCGCAGGATTGCGGCCCTCTCGCGGTCTATCTCGGCTAGGCCCATGATGCACACGCCTACCGCCTGGAGCGCGTGGGCAACCTCCACGTTCGGCAGGTACGTGGCCCCTTCCGCTGGCATCTCGTACAGATGTCTCTCGGTCTTCTTGCGGGGTAAGGCCCGCCGCCTGTGATTCTTGTTCATGTTGTTCCTTTGTCTCTCTCTCCAGTTGGTCGATGATCTCATCGAAATAGCGGTCCAGCTCGCGTGTAGTGCGGAGCGGATGGAACTCAATCCAGACGGTTCGCGGCAGCGGTACATCCGGCTTGTCCTTGTACCTCATGATTGCCTACCCTCCAGCTCCCTAGCGCGTCCTCATGTCTTGTGTCGCAGCGAATCCGGCACTTGATCGTCGAACGCTCCGTCACTCACAAAGGTGGAGATGGTCGTGACGTTGATGACAGCATGGTTAGCCAAGCGGACGGCCAGCGCCTCATCGACCTCGAACGCTTCCATGACGATCTCGCTCACCCGTTCGGTCGCTGCCTTGATCCGGTCGAGGAACTGCCGCTCCAGTGCGTCTAGTTCTGCCATCTTGCTCACGATTCCCTCCGTTCGCTTCCCTTCCACTGTGCTGTCTTGGTTGTCTGGCCCGCTCGCTTGGAGCGGGATATGGAGCGGTCCGTCATGCTGCCCTGCCGGTCATTGTTGCGTCCACTCTCGCGTCATAGTCTCTGAGCCTGTTGCGGGTGCCCTTCCTGGGGCTGCCCTCTGGTTCAGGCATGGCGGTAACGGCCAGAAGCTCAGCCTTCAGCCTAGCTATCTCGGCCGCGTCATCCGGTGAAGGATTGTCAATCGGGGGAGGAAGGGAGGCCGCGCCCTCGCGCGCGGGGGGTGTTCCTTCCTTCCTCCCTTCCTTTGTCCTTCTCTCTGTTGACTTCCTCTCTGTAGGCTTTGTGTACGCCTGTGACAGTACCCCCTCTGTAGCTGTGACAGTACCCCCTCTGGTGTGAGGCGAGAGCCCCTCTGTAGCTACCAGTACCCTCTGGTGCTACACCAGTACCCTCAGCCTCTAGACTGCTATTTGCAGGGGGGGGGTACTGTAGCTACACCAGTACCCCCCTTGACTGGAATATGCCCGGTACGGTGCAGCGCAATTGTGTACTTGGTGGATGTTGGGCCGCCGTCCCGTTTCTTGCGTTGCTCCCGCCTAATCCATCCATCCTTCTCTAGCTCCCTGAGAGCCTTGCAGACGGTAGTAACGCCGAAGCCGCTGTCAGTGTCCAGCGTCCGCAGACTAGGCCAGCAGACGCCCTCCGAATCCGCACGGCTGGCGAGTGCTTGCAGCACAGACTTGGCAGCGCCACGGACTGGAGCCGGGCGGACCCAAGCCAAGGGGAATGGAGCCCCAGGCTTCAAGGCGCTAGGCCACCTCGCCGGTCGCTCCCGAACGGCTGGCGATCCACCTCTCGAGGTCGGCCTCCCGCCAGCGGATGGTGTTCGGCGCGATCTGAATGGGCTTCGGGAACCCCCTCGATAGCGCAGGTTGTAGACGGTGCGCTTGCCGACGCTCAGGCGTTTCGCGATTTCAGCGACGCTCAGGAGTCGGGTGGGCGGGGCTGTGGTCTGGGGTGTCGTCATTCCTCACTCCCCCCTGTCCTTGTTGTCGTGGGCGCCGAGGGACTGCTTGAGCCCCTCGATCCAGTCCCGCCGGAACCAGCGCAACTCGGCGCGCATCTCGTCGGGCTTGTCGCCTTCGCGGAGAGACTGGGCATAGAACCGAACCGCCGCTTTGATGGCGTCAGTAGTGCTGCACTCGCCACGCTCCCCCTCAAGGAACTCGCGCACGGTCTCGATATCCTTCACGAGCGTGGGGCTTCTGCGGATGGTGATTGTGTTGGTCGCCATACGACAAGTGTACAACACTTGTCCATACAACGTCGCAACGATCGAGACTACGCGCCTTGCAGGTGCTGCGCCCACCGCTCCATCAGCTCCCGCCGCTTCGCCAACAGGTCCGAACGCGCATACGCCTGCTCGACGGCCGATCCGACGCGATGCGCGAGCGCCAGCTCCATCACCGCGTGGGGCGAGTCCGTGCACTCGGCTGCCCAATCGCGGAAGCTCGACCGGAACCCGTGGACGGTGGTCCGGTCCTTGAGCCCGGCCTGCGCCAGCAGGCTGAGCAAGGCCGTGTCGTTCAGCGGCCGCAGCCGCTTTACAGGGGAGGGGAACACGAACCGGCTGCTCTCGTTCAGGATGCGGGCCTGCATCAGAACCTCGAGCGCGGGGGCCGTCAGCGGTACTCGATGCTCGGCCCCGGTTTTCGTGCGGCTGCCGGGGATACGCCACTCCCGCTTGGCGATGTCGATTTCGTCCCACGTCGCGCCCCGGGCCTCCACCCCTCGCACGGCGGTCGTGATAACGAACCTAAGGCACAGCTTGGCGGCCATGGATGCGTTCGCGGTCTCGATGGCCAGCAGCGCGTCGGGAACGTCACGGTAGGGCATGGCCCGAAAGTGGCCCGCCTTGGCCGGACGCTTGGACAATGCGCCGTCAATCGCCTCGCCCGCGATGTTCTCCGTTACGAAACCGTGCGCCTGCGCCCACCGCAGGACGGCCTTGATCCGCTGACGCAGCTTCCGGGCCGCCGCTGGCTTCTCGCTCCAGATCGGGGACAGCACCCGCAGGGCGTGCTCGCGCCCGATGGCGTCAACCCGCAGAGATCCCAGGACGGGATAGGCGTGGTTCTCGAGCGGCCGCTTCCAGTCCTTCGCCCGGGCACCCCGCCAGCCCGCCTTGAGGCTGTCGAACGTTGCCTGCGCCGCCTCCGCGAACGTGGGCACCCTGGCCCTGCGCTTCTCGGCCAGCGGGTCGCGCCCATCCGCCACGGCCCGCTTGTTGTCGAGGGCCCGCTTCCGGGCCATCAAGAGCGTGACGACCGGGTAGCCGCCTAGGCCGATCTCGCGGCGCTTGCCGTCGATGGTGATACGCTGTAGCCACGATTTCGAGCCCCCCGGAGCGACGTTCAGGTAGAGCCCCAAGCGTCCCTCGTCGTAGAGCTTGCCCGGCTTCTTGGCAGCGTTGATGATGGTTGTGGTGAGTCGGTTTCCAGCCATTTTTCCCCCCGTTCAATTCTGCACTGTATTGCGGGCGATTGCAACCCCTTGCGGGGAGATTGTTCGTAAGATACTGAATAGTATGCAGTTATTTTCAACCGCTTGCAATCATGTGCAAACGGTTGCGGCCCTGATATGATTCCCTCCGAGATCGCGGGCCGCGCCGAAACACCGTCCCCTTTGTCACGTGGGCACTGATCGCTGTGAATGCGGCGGTATTCGTGTACCAAGTCGTTCTAGCTGCCGAGGCGCCCCAGCTGGAGCGAGCCTTGATCTACTCGCATGGCGTTGTGCCGGAGAGGGTGTGGGCTGTGCTGGGCGGTAGTCAACCGGGGCTCGCGGAATTGCTGACGATGACTACGTCGATGTTTCTTCACGGAGGCTGGATGCACCTGATCGGCAACCTTTGGTTTCTTGGGATCTTTGGCGACAACGTCGAGGACACGCTCGGGCATGGGCTTTTCTTGGTTTTCTATTTGGGCTGCGGCGTCGTGGCTGCGAGTGCGCAGATTCTTTCGGATCCTGGCTCAAGCCTTCCGATGATCGGAGCAAGCGGAGCGATCGCAGGAGTCATGGGAGCCTATCTGATCTGTTTCCCGAGCGCGCGGATCACAGTCCTCGTCCCCCTGATTGTCTTTTGGGCCACCATTGAAGTGCCGGCGTTCGTAGTGCTTACGATCTGGCTTGCGATCCAAGTCTTCAGCGGCACGGGAGATGCCAGCGGCGGGGTCGCTTGGTGGGCGCATATCGGCGGATTCTTGGCGGGGGTGGCGTTTCTGCTGCCACGAACTCGGATTCGACGAGGAAGGCGCGGCGGGCGTCTCTGAAGCAGTGCCTTCGTCCGCTGCCGCCGAGGCGGCCCGGCGGCGGACAAGCTGCCCGGGCGAGCACTGGCATACTGGAAGCGGGTATGTTGCACGTCACTCTGTATTCCCGGCCCGGCTGCCGGTTGTGCGAAACCGCCCGAAGGGATCTGGAGGCTGCCGTACAAGACATAACCGTTGAGGAGGTCGACGTCGACCGCGATCCACAGCTCCTGGAGCGTTATGGATCCGATGTTCCGGTGGCGGTTTCCGATGGACGCGAACTCTTCCGGCATCGGTTTGACCCAGCTTGCCTAGAAACGTTCAGCAGCCCCTAGAAGACCATGACCGACGCCAACAAACCCTTAGAGCGAGCCGTGGAGCTTGCGACCTCGAACATCCGATTCGGGCCTGGAGTTACGAGAGAACTCGGCCTGGATCTTGCTGATCGCGGGCTCAAGAATGCCTTGGTGCTGACCGACCCGTACTTGGCAGACCTGCCCCCGGTTCAGGTAGCGCTCACGTCACTTGAGGATGCCGGGATCCGGGCAACCGTGTATCGCGATGTTTCTGTTGAGCCGACAGACGCCTCCTTCCGCGATGCCATTCGAGTCGCCCAACAGTGCTTGCCTGACGTGTTCGTCGCCGTCGGTGGCGGCTCGACGATCGATACGGCGAAAGCAGCCAATCTGTATTCGACCTATCCCGCCGACTTCCTCGATTACGTGAATCCGCCCATTGGTCGGGGCAGGCCCGTGCCGGGCCCATTGAAGCCTTTGTTCGCAGTACCTACGACTGCGGGCACAGGCAGCGAAACCACTGGCGTCGCGATATTTGATCTTGTGGAAATGCGGGCGAAGACCGGCATTGCGGACCGCGGTCTCAAGCCCACTCTCGGTTTGCTGGATCCGCACAACACTCGTACCCTTCCTCCCGCTGTCGCCGCGTCAACGGGGCTTGACGTGCTGTCCCACGCGATCGAATCGTACACCGCGGCGAACTACCGACAGCGGGCCGCACCCGATCGCCCAAAGTATCGACCGGCTTACCAAGGCGCGAACCCGATTAGTGACGTTTGGTCAATGGAAGCCCTTCGAATGGTCCAGACATACTTGCCGCGTGCGGTCGAAGATCCTTCAGACGACGAGGCGCGCGGCATGATGCTGCTAGCCTCGGCCTACGCCGGGATCGGTTTCGGGAACGCCGGAGTGCATCTGCCTCATGGCATGTCCTATCCGGTATCCGGGATGGTCAAGACGTTTCGAATGCCCGGTTACCCGACTGAACATCCGATGGTGCCGCACGGCATTTCGGTCATCCTCAACGCGCCGGCTGTCTTCCGCTTTACAGCTGCTGCCAGCCCGGACCGCCACTTGGCGGCCGCTGCAGCACTCGGTGGGAGTGTGGACGGAGTCCGGGCGGAGGATGCCGGGGAGGCACTCGCAAGCTCGATCATCGGATTCATGCGACGCCTCGGGACGCCGAGCGGCTTGGAAGAGCTTGGCTACACGAAGGCGGACATTCCGGCGCTTGTGCAGGCCACCTTGCCGCAGCATCGGGTCACCAAGCTGTCACCGCGACCGTTTTCGGAGCAAGATCTTTCGGCAATGTTCGCTGACGCGCTCAGGTCTTGGTGACCGCGAGCATCTCGTCGCTGTCCCTGTCCACCTGAGGTGAGAAATCAGGAAAGGGACTTTCCGGCTCTCTGCGAGGCTAGGATCGCTGCACCTTGGGTCACGGCACCTTCTCGCAACGCCGAGCCGACAAGCGAATAGCTCTGCCGAAAATAGGGCACCACCATGGGTTGGGTGAGTTCCCGCACCAGGTCCAGCAACTTCGGACTCGAAGTGCCGAGACCTCCGCCCACAACGACGCGTTCGGGCACGAGCAAGTTGATAGTCGCCGCCAAGGCCGCTGCCAGCCGTTCCGAGGCCTGCACGACGACTCGTTCGGCGAAACGATCCCCTGCTTCCCAGCCACGGATAATCAGCTCGCTCGCGACTTGCACCGGCTCATGGCAGTGTCCCGCTAAGGCGGAGGAGCCCCACTCCAGCGGATGTTGCTCGGCGAGAAGGCGGCAGAGGTTACTCAAGCCGGGGCCGGAGCACACCGCTTCGACACAGCCCCGATTGCCGCAGCAGCATTCTGGCCCGGTCGGGTCTACGACGATGTGGCCGATCTCGGCCTCTCCGAGGTCACCTAGCGCCAGGATCTGCCCGTCAACCACGAATCCTCCACCGACACCCGTTCCGAGTGTGATGTAGAACAGTGATCTGGCACCCACACCAGCCCCGAAATGGGCCTCCGCGAGTGCAGCCAGCTTGCAGTCATTCTCGACATGGACTGGTATACCAAAGCGCTGTTCGAGTTCGCCAGCAACATCCACATCCTCCCAGCCATCCTCGTGCAGGCACAGGTCAGGACAGTTTGCGGACCGCCGCACTGTCCCCCCGAATCCGAATCCGATCGCTTGCAAGTGGCTACTATCGATGCCTTCGTCTGCAAGGAGCGCCTCGGCGGCGGCAACGAGGCGTCGAAAGCTCTCGGGAGCCCTGTCGTCTTTTGCCCGACCGACGACCACCATCCTCGAGAGCCGCGTATCGCGGCCTGCGATTCCCGCAACAAGTTTGGTGCCTCCCGTCTCGAATGCGAGGTAATACGGTTTCGCACTCATCGGTGCTCCCGGACCCACGCAAGCATGGCACGGTAAGCCTTGCCACGGTGGCTGTGTTCCCACTTGACCTCACTGCTCAAGCGACCGAAACTCCTGCCAAGCGGGGGATAGTGGAACAAAGGGTCGTAGCCAAACCCTTGGCGGCCCGAGTGTTTCCTGAGGATCCTCCCCTCCACCTCGCCGCGAAAGTTTGCCGCCGGTTTCCCGTCCTTGATGAGAGCAATGGAGCACACAAACCGAGCGGTCCGTTCCGGGGTCGGTACGTGATCGAGTCTCTTCAGCAGAAGGCGATTGTTCGCAATGCCATCGCATTCCGGACCAGCATATCGCGCAGACAGGACTCCCGGCGCTGCTCCCAGCACGTCGACCTCGATACCTGAGTCATCGGCAAAGATCCATTCCACGCCTTCGGCGGAGGCATAGCAAAGGGCTTTCTCGAGGGCGTTTGCCTCAAAGGTATTACCGGTTTCGGGACAATCCAGGCTACGGCAGCCTCGCACCAGAACATCAGTTCCAGCCGCGTTCTGAAACTCCAAAAGCTTGTGTTTGTTCGATGTGGCACAGAAAAGTTCAAGCATTCTATGAAATAGTGACAAGTCTGCGCTGTGCCGAGATCAGGGGGGCTATCCCGCTTTCGGCCAGCGCTAAGAGGGCGTTGAGTTGTTCTTTCGAATACGTTTGCCCCTCGGCACTGGCCTGCACTTCAATGAAATCCCCTGCGGAGGTCATCACGACGTTCATGTCCACCTCGGCTCGAGAGTCCTCCTCGTAACAGAGGTCGAGCATTGCACTGCCGTCGACGATCCCCACGCTGGTGGCCGCGACATAGTGGCGCAGCGGCATTTCGGGAATGGCTTCGTACTCGAAAAGGTATTTGATTGCGATCGCCATTGCAACCCAGCCGCCGGTGATTGCCGCCGTGCGAGTGCCGCCGTCAGCTTGCATGACATCGCAGTCGACGATGACCGTGCGTTCGCCAAGCCGGTCCATATCCACCGATGCCCTGAGCGACCGGCCAATCAGACGTTGAATTTCGGACGTCCTGCCAGACGGACGCCCACGCTCCACTTCTCGAGGCGTCCTGGTGGATGTCGATCGAGGCAGCATCGCGTATTCGGCTGTAACCCAGCCCCGTCCAGTACCCCTCAGGAAGCGCGGGACGGTGTCTTCCACCGTCGCTGCGCAAATGACCTTGGTGTGTCCAGTCTCGATGAGTGCGGAACCCTCTGCACTGGCAAGGATCCCAGGCTGTATTCTCGTTTGGCGCCCTTGGTCGAGCCGCCTTCCATCAATGCGGGGCAATTCGCATTATCTCGCTCTCGGCGGGCTTCGGCAAACACCTTTGCAACTCGCTGGAATCATGTCTCGGATGCGGCACCGGCTTGGGCGCAACGACACCGGCAGTCCCTACGGGACGCAGTCAGTCCACCCAAGCCCAGCGAGCTTCTGATGCGGTTGAGTAGTCGCCAGCCCCGCCCCGCCGTGCCGCAGTATAGTACCCTAACCCTAGCCAAGGCATCCGTAGCGGGCGGACCATTCCCAATGAATTTGCCCAACATTCTAACTCTGTCGAGGATCTTCTTGGTTCCTCTGCTCGTAGCTGTTTTGCTCCGTAGCGATGCCGTCGAGCTCGACACGGGCTTGGTCGTATTGACGCGCGAGATTATCGCCCTGAGCATCTTCCTGGCTGCGGCGCTGACCGATTTATTGGACGGGTACATCGCTCGAAGAAGGAGGCAGGTCACACCCGTCGGAAAGCTACTTGACCCGATCGCCGACAAGCTGCTTGTTTCGGCGGCTCTGATCTCGCTAGTTGAATTGGACCGGGTCGAAGCATGGATGGTTGTCTTGATCGTGAGTCGGGAATTTGCGGTCTCCGCACTTCGCAACGTTGCTCTCGACCAAGGGATCACGATTGCCGCAAGCGACTTTGGAAAGGCGAAGATGTTCGCTCAGGTCACCGCTGTATCCCTGCTGCTTCTGGCCCCCCATTCACCAGTGATCGAGCAAGCCGGCTATATTGCGCTGTGGCTGGCAATTCTCATCACGCTTTGGTCGATGGTTGATTATTTTGTGGCGTTCTGGCATCGTCCCGGGGCGGAGACAGAAATGCCTGGGGAGCCTGACGATGCAGGAGTGATCCACAAGAATGTCCCGGAAACGGGGAGCCAGCGCTAGGCAGAGCGTCCAAGGCGCTTGGCATGATCCCAAGCTGACACGGGGAGAGTCCCCACGGTGCAGGGCAGGCGGTGTCTTCGCTGCGGGCAGTGCGGTGGTTTCACTGAAGCAGCGCTTGGACGGCCTTTCTGAAGTTTGTGTCTAGGCTTCCGAACCAAGCCTGCTCGGAGCCTTGGTGCTCTTCTCGAATGATGCCGTCCTTGTCTAGGAACACTAGGAATGGATAGTAGATTCTAGTCATGACGGAGGTTCTGGTAATTCTGGAGAACTTCTCTCGCGAAGAGAGTGCGAGAGGAAAGCTGGCTCTGAACCTGGCCGCAAACTCGCGCAAACCCGCTTCATTCGTCTGATTGAGCGACAAGCCAACCATCTTGAACCCCAATTCCTTGAATTCGCGGTAGATCGGGTCGATCTGGAGCGAGGCCTGCTGGCAGTGCTGGCAGTCTGTCGAAAAGAACATCAGTACTGCGGCGTTTCCTCGTAGGGACTCCAACGAGACACGACGCCCGTCGAAAGCCACAACGTCGAATGGCTGGGCCGGGCCCGGAGCCGCAAGCGCATTGGTTGCCAAGACGATTGCAAGGGCAACGAAAGTAAGGGTTCGCAGCATTTTCGTTTTCTCTCTTCTCATAGTGTCGGCAATCCTTCTACGCTCTGCACAACGGCACCGACCCGCTCGAGCACGACGCGCCTGCTTCCGACAACGCCTTCACAACGGAACTCGCCGCTGTCAAGAAGCTTCAGTCCCTCACGCTTCCTTTCGCAGATCTGCCGATAGAGATGATAATACTGGCTCGCAGTCTCCGCGTCTTCCCATCGCACGGCGTAGCGCAGGATCGCGTCTCCCGAGCGCGCTCGCTCCAGGATCTCGAATTGGGACCCCTGCCACTTGTCCAGCAATTCGCCGAAGTCTTCGTCCCCCAAGTGGTGCTGGAGCAGGATCTTGTGGTCGAGTTGGCCGAACGTCCCGTCAAAGACCCGTTTGTACCCCCTTGGGATTGATGCCTGAGGCAGTGCTGGTGGATCTGGGTTGGCTCCGGCGAGATAGAGTTCGGGTTGCAAGATCTGTTGGGTTGTCATCGGCGGGACTTGGAAGACCCGCTTCAGCCCATCCGGCCCGAATCGCTCGATCATGGCGTGCTGGAAAAGCAGGCCATCGGTGTAGGGGAAGATCAGAACTTCACGAAAGTACGTTGGAGTGCTCTCGTAAACCGGGAATTGCTGGGCCTCGAACCTCGTGGCGCTGGCGGTGGCGATTGCGAGAATCCGGTTTCCATCCAGCGATTTCCCGGACTGTTGCATCGCCCATTCGGTCATGACCCAGGATGCCTGCCCTTCGATGGCTGCAAGCCTTGCAAGCTGCGACTCGGCCTCACGAGTGCCCTTCATGTACTTAAGCAGGTTGAAGTTCTGGTCATCCACGGCATGAACGAGCTCGTGGACCAGCGCGTACTCGAGCGCGTCGGGCGGCGCCCAGTCTGCTAGATAGAGGTTACGTCGCTTGAAATCGTAGAGCGCCCAGGCTTGCTCGCTCAGTAAGTCAAGGACTGTCTTTTCGTAGTTGAAGTCCGCCGCAACAAGCCCGAAAAGTTGCAGGAATAACACTTCGCGGTGCATCTGGCGCGGGTTGTTTTCCTTGCGCATCTGCTCTTGGTAGAGCTTGCGGAATTCGGGTTTCGTGATGGTCTTTAGCGCTACCGGCCGCAACGGTCCGAATCCCATGATCTGCCGCAAGTCATCTAACATCGACTCAACTTGCGAAAAGACTCCGCCGGCGGGCTTGTCGGTTGTGTCACTCTCCGTCCCTGCGGCTCCCGCCGCGAAAACGCAAGCCAAGACGACAGCGAACCATCCGCAGCGGACAGCAGTTTTCCCAGTATTCATGCTCTTTGGAGATAGACGCGCCACGCTGGGCAGAACTTGCCACAGGCGCAATGGAGTACGAGAGCTTGACCGGGGCAGTTCACTGCCATCGCCCGGTCAATGCCCGTCGGATCAGGGTTGCGGTTGCTCGCCACCACTCTGACCATCTTCGTCAACCACATCACCGAAGGTAATCGTTGCTGTACCCGCAAACTTCTTGTAGTTCTCGTACTTGATGATCATGCGGATTCGCTGCGGGCCGGACTTAAAGGCCAGTGTGTCATCCCCCTGCGTGTACACGGGGAACCAGTACTCACCATCGATTTGGTCACGGTATGTCTCGAAACGCGGAAACTGCTCGTCTCTCTTCACGTCGAGCTTGCCGACGCCCTTACCGTAGGTCTTGACGATCTGTAGGCCGAGTTGATCGACCCAGATTTGACCCTCGAAGTAACGCTCGCCCTTGACAAGCTGTTTCGGCTTGACCGAAAACATGTAGGTGTCGATCTCGTCCACCTTCTGCTCACCGAGATAGTCGATCCGGTACTCGTGGGCGTTTTCCCGTGTCATCACGAACGGCTGGACGCTACGAAGGTCTTCCATGTCATTCGGCGTCAGAAGGAGGTTCTTCAGCGAAGAGGGGGGCGCATAGACCACCTTCTCGACGCGCTTGCCATCGGCACCGAATAGAATGTCCTGCACCATCTCCCAGCGGCCTCGCACACTACCGGAGTTGCTGTATTCGAGAATCTTGACCGACTGGCGGTAGATATACGCCTCGCGAGCCGTCGCGAATTCGGTTTCGTTGTCGATGAATTGCGCGATGATCTCGTCAACCGGGACAGCGGGCTCGACATTTGCCGCGCCTGACAGAGGCGCGACCACAACAAGGCAAATCACGGTCAAGATCGAGGAGAGGGTGGAAAAAACTCGCATGGTAGCAGTCTCGCTATTGTGACAGACGACTGGTAGAGGTCAATTGTTGCGCAATCTGAGCCGCGGCGTCGGTTTGTTGTCCCGCTCTGTGGCCATCAGCTTGAGGTCCGGCAGAGCGGGAAGCACTTGGATACCATGGTTCGGATGCAACTGCGGAACCTCGTCCTCGCGCTCTCCTTGCCCCTTACAGCCATGGCGGCGGTAACACCCGTGCCTGACTCGGTGGTACCGGAAAGAATCGATGGAGCGCAGCCCCGCAACGTCGTCTTCATTCTCTCGGACGACCATCGCTACGACGCAATGTCGTTCTTGAACCACCAGTTCGCACGGACGCCGCACATGGATGCCATGGCGACGAACGGCGTTCACCTCAAGAATGCGTTTGTGGGCACTTCGCTGTGCTCCCCGAGCCGGGCTTCGATCCTGACCGGTCTGTACACCTTCCGGCACCGTGTGATTGACAACAACCGCATGGTCCCCGAGGGCACGTTGTTCTTTCCGCAATACCTTCAGGCTGCCGGCTATTCCACGGCATATATAGGCAAGTGGCACATGGGGGCGGCCGACGACTCACCGCGTCCGGGATTCGACCGGTGGGTGAGCTTCCGCGGCCAAGGGCACTACCTCCCGCCCAATCCGAACTACACGCTGAACGTTGACGGGACGAGAGTCAAGCAGAAGGGCTATATCACCGACGAACTCACAGATTACGCGGTCGATTGGCTGAGTGAGCAAGAGCCTCAAGAAAAGCCGTTCTTCCTGTATCTTTCACATAAGGCCGTGCATGCCAACTTCACCCCGGCGGAGCGGCACGAGGGAAGCTTGAACGACGCTCCCTTCGAACGCCCATCGAGCGAAGCGAATACTGCTGAGAATTACCGCGGAAAGCCTCGTTGGTTGCGGGACCAACGCAACAGCTGGCACGGCGTCGACTTCCCGTATCACAGCGAGCTTGACATCGAAAACTACTACAAGAAGTACAACGAAGCCCTGAGGGCAGTGGACGACAGCCTGGGGCGCGTCATGAAGCAGTTGCATGACATGGGCATTGCCAACGAGACGCTAGTCGTCTATATGGGTGACAACGGCTTCATGTTCGGAGAACACGGGCTGATCGACAAGCGCGTTGCCTACGAGACATCGATCCGCGTTCCGATGCTGATGCATTGCCCGGAATTGTTCCCGGGGGGGACCGTGGTCGAGCAAGTGGTTGCCAACATCGACGTCGCTCCAACCGTGCTCGAGGCGATGGGGCTGATGAAACCACCTCACATGGATGGGCAGAGCTTCCTGCCGCTAGGGATGGGGAAGGACATCCCATGGAGGGACTATTTCCTTTATGTTTACTACTGGGAAAAGAACTTTCCTCACACGCCTACACAGTTCGCTCTTCGCGGCGATCGTTTCAAGTACATCACCTACTACGGGCTCTGGGACTCGGACGAACTCTACGACCTCCAGGCGGACCCCGGAGAGACGCGCAACCTGCTGCACGAAGCGGAGCACGCACAGACGGCCAAGGGAATGGAGGCCAGTCTCTACAAGATGATGGCGGACCTAGGCGGAATGGCGATCCCATTGAACGCGCCGCGCGGCAGTTCGCAGAACAAGCGGCTGCGGAGCCGAGGCGGCTCTAAGGCCGCGGACTTTCCGGAAGCGATGGTGCTTGACGGGCCCGTCCATCGAAACGCCCAGTAGGGCAGCGCTTCCCAGGCCCGGCCCGGGGGAGGGCTGCAAGAGAACGGGCAGGGGATTGCTTTCCCTGTGCTAGCATTGCGGGACCACATGGCCGAGGCTACCCATCAGGATCCATACGCTCTTCGGCCCGAAAACATAGCCCAGCCCCCCTCGGCCCTCAGCGGCGTGGTTCGCCTGATCGGTCCGGGACTGATCCTTGCGAGTTCGATCGTTGGCTCCGGCGAGCTGATCGCGACCACCGTGCTCGGGGCGGAGAACGGCTACATCCTGCTGTGGCTGATCGTGTTGAGCTGTCTTGTCAAGACAGTCGTGCAAAACGAACTTGGCCGGTACGCAATTGGAACGGGCCGCACGACGCTCGAGGCGTTTGATGATGTCCCGGGTCCGCGGTTCAAAGTCTCGTGGCTTGTCTGGATGTGGTGCGGCATGGTCTCGTTCACCCTGTTCCAGGTGGGCGCGATGCTCGGGGGCATTGCGGAAATACTCAACAGAGCTCTGCCGGCAGTGCCGATCACGGGGTTCGTATGGCTGCTCGCAGCCCTCTCCGTGGTGTTGCTCATCGCGGGCAAGTATTTGCTTGTCGAGCGAATCGCCATGGCCCTCGTGGTCAGTTTCACGGCGTTGACTGTCAGCTGCTGCTTCTTGCTGTTCAAGCTGCCGCAGTACTTCGACTGGGGCGAAGTCCTGACCGGCCTGACGTTTCAGCCTCCGGAGGGCGGCATGGGCACCGCCGTCGCGGCGTTCGGAATCACTGGCGTCGGAGCAACAGAACTCGTGATGTATCCGTACTGGTGCATCGAGAAGGGCTACGCCCAATTTGCCGGCAAGCGCGATGATTCCAGCGAGTGGGCCCGGCGCGCTCTCGGCTGGATTCGAGTGATGGGGTTTGACGTCCTGCTGTCGATGGTGATCTACACATTCGCGACGATCGCATTCTATTTCCTCGGGGCAGGGGTTCTGCAGGGCATGGGCTTGGTGCCCGAAGGTTCCGAAATGGTCCACGTTCTCTCGACAATCTACACAGAGACGCTCGGCGAATGGTCGCTTGGGTTGTTCATGGTTGGTGCCTTCGCCGTGCTGTATTCGACTGTGTTCGCGTCAACTGCCGCGCATTGCAGGGTCTGGGCCGACCTTGTCGGGATGCTCGGTTTCTACGACAAGTCCAGCTACAAACACAGGCTCCGCGCGACCCGGGTGTTCGTCGTAATCCTGCTCGTAGTTCCGTGTCTCTATTTCATGTGGGTTCGCGAGCCAGTGCTAATGGTCAAGATCGGGGGCATCGCGCAAGCGATCATGTTGCCCGTCATCGGCGGCTTTGCGCTCTACTTGCGGTACAAGCGGATGCCACCGAGCATCCTCCCAAGGCCTTGGATCACCCTGACTCTTTGGGTCTCGGCACTGCTGATGGCGCTCATGATGGGTTACTCAGCGCTTGACCGGCTCTGAGATTCTGCGCAATTCCACCTCGATCGTAGGCACGAGCGAGCGGGGCGCGGTGCTCCGGGCGCGCAGAGGCCCGGAAGCGTTGGTCATGGCATTAGCAGATTCGGCAGCCAAAGGACGATCTGCGGAAAGATCGTCGCGAGCAGCAACGCAATAGCATTCGCGGCCAAGAAGGGCGCCGCCCCGCGGAAGATCCGACCGATGTCCAGATTCGCCACGGCTGCCCCGACATTCAGGCACGTGCCGACTGGAGGGGTGCAGGCTCCGACTGCGAGGCCGGATACGAGGAGCACGCCGAAGAGTACTGGCGAAACGCCTAGCTCCTGTAATGCAGGTGCGAAGACCGGTGTCAATAGCAGGATCGCGGGGCTGACATCGATGATCGTGCCAGCCGCTAGTACGATCAGGTTCACCACCAGCAGCGTGAGCGTTGCTCCGAGGCCAAGTTCGACAACGAACCCGGCCACGGCTTCCGGAACCCGCTCAAGCGCCAAAACCCAAATGAACGCCTGTGAGAGTGCGATCACGATCATGATTTTGGCGCTGGTCATGGCTGCTGAACGGAGGCACTCCCAAGCAGAGCGCACGGTCAATGCCTTCGTAAGGACAAAGCCAGTCAAGGCGGCATAGAGCACTCCCAAGGCGGCCGACTCGGTAGCTGTCGCGATGCCGAAGACGACTGAACCAACAACGAGCACCGGCATTAGCAGCACCGGCGCGGACCTAATCGTGCGGGTCACGGCGGACGCCATTGTTACGGGCCGGCGGTCGGGTTCAACACCGGTCTGAGCCAGCAGCACAACGAGCAGCATTTGCAGCAATCCGACCAAGATCCCAGGAAATACGCCGCCGAGGAAGAGTTTTCCCACCGATTCCTGGGCGACCACGGCATAGAGCACCATCGGGATGCTGGGCGGGATGATCATTCCCATAGTGGACGAGGCAACCGTAATGCCGGCCGCGACTTCCGTCCGATACCCACGCGCTTTCATTTCCGGGATGAGCACGGACCCGATTGAGGCGGTGTCCGAGGCTGACGAGCCCGAAATGCCGCCGAAGAGCATGCTGGCCAGGACATTGACCAGACCAAGCCCGCTACGGAACCGGCCCGCCACTAGCATGCTGAAATCGATCAGCCGAGCCGTGATCTGCGCCGAGTTCATTACTTGACCCATCAGGATGAAGAGCGGAAGGCTCATCAGCGCGTAGGAGTCGAACCCCGCGAACAGCCGTAACGGGAGCACTAGGAGCAACTGTGGGTCGCCTAGAAGGATGTAAACCAGAACGGCAAGGCCTAGCGAGTAAGCGATAGGCACACCCACTGCGATGAGCACCAGCAGGCTTAGCAGCAGGATCACCAGCAGGGTCAAGACTCGGGGTCCTTCCGCAAGATCGCGAGGATCCGGGTGCAGCAGTAGATGGTCGCCAGAGCGCAACCCAGAGGGACGGCAGACTGTGCCAGGACGCGCGGCGCTTGCGTAGCGGGCATGACCGTATGGCCGGTCGCCTCGATCCAGACGAGGCTTCTCTCGGCGAGCACGGCATTCAGCCCGCCGACAAGCGTGAGAGACGCAATGTCCGCGAAACGCTTCCCTCGAACCCCTAGCTTGCGCTGCAGCAAGTCCAGCCGGATGTGTTCGTCTCGCCCAATCGCAACCGCTGCACCGATCGCTGAGAGATGAACGAACAGGACCGTTGCCAGTTCGTTGGCGCCGACCAGCCCTGAATGGAACAGATATCGCATCATCACAAGAACGACGATGATGCCGAACATGCACAACATGCCACCGGCGAGCGCCCCCTCCAGGACGCTGGTCAGCCGGCGCTCGAATTCAGTTATGCGCATGTCCGCTATTCGGAGCGGGCCGCCCTGCGTGCCGCCTCGACATCCTCCCAAGTGAAGTAGCCCTTTGCCACAAGGGCTTCATAGACTGGCTCCACAGCTTGGCGAAATCGCTCGCGGGCTTCTCCTTGGATCCAATTCGTTTCCAGCACCTCTGAAAGCTTCGCGATATAGACCTCTTCGCTTTCACGGTTCATGCGGTCGCTGTACGCAATCGCTTCACGAGCGGCCGAGTCAAACTCCAACTGGAGGTCCCGAGGCAGGGAGTCGAACCAGTCCGCGTTGACGATGAATGGATCCGGACCGGCCATGTAGTTCGAGATGCTGAGGAATTTCTGGACTTCGTGCACGCGCGTTTCCCATATATTGGATGGCGCGTTGTCCTGTCCGTCTATGACACCGGTTCGAGCGGCTTGGTAGACCTCGGTAAACGGGATTTCCTGTGGGTTCGCTCCAAGGACCGAGGTGAGTATGATATTCGCCTCGTGTGGCGGAACGCGCATTTTGAGACCGCGGAAATCCTCGGGGCCGCGGATCGGACGCACACTCGTTGTATGTGCGCGGAATCCCTGCGAGATTCCGCAGGCCGGCACATGATATCCGTTGCGACGGCCCTCGGCGTTGATTTGGGTGGTGAACTCGCTGTTAATCAACCGTAGCGCCTGGTCCCAATCATCGACCAGGAATGGCAGCGAGAAGATCGTGTATTTCGGGGTGACATCGATGAAGAGGCCCCCGCGGGTTCCTTGCAGAACGTTCAGCGCAACCATATCCATTAGCTCGCGCTCTCTGCCGAGCGTGCCGCCGAAGTGGTTCTCCACGTCGATTAGACCGTTGGTGCGTTCCTCGAGGGTTTTTTCGAAGTACGCCATCGATACGCTCCGGGGATGCTGCGCCGGCTGGGAGTTCGCATAGCGGAAGAGATGGATTCCCGCCGGGTCTGAGCAACGGATTCCTGACAGCAGCATCACAGCTGCTAGCACGAGCAAGCGCTTCCGGGAATTCTGCATGCAGGTAGTGGCCTCGGGCGAGGTACTCAGCCCTTGGGACCTAAATCGTATAGGCTATTGTCCCCGAGCACATACAGCAGGTTGATGGCGATGCCACCTGGACCGCTGCCGCGTTGCGAAGACCGTCGTTCGAAACCATCCGTGCTACCCAGGATCTGGAATGCGCTGGAGTCATCGGTCCAACGGAAGGAGAACGACTGACTACCCCGGCCGCCATGCTCTCTGAGACTTAGGATGGCAGGAGCCCTCCCGGTCGGGATTTCCCACAGGTGAATGCTGTAGTAGCCAGCGAGGAGCGCTCCTGATCGAAGCACGGTGGCGTGCTTGCGATTGGGTGCGATCGTCAGGGAGTGGCCCGGCATTACATAGTGCCAATCACCGGAAGCCAGCTCGAATTGGTAGATGGCGACCTCTGGGCGGAGTTTTGGATCCGCCCAGCTCGCCACGTACCTTGCCAGTTTGCGAGTGGGGGGAATGGCCCACGGATTCCAGCACTCGGCAATGATCGTATGCCCTACCGATTGGGGGCGGGCCACAATGAAGCCGCCGGGCAGTCCGACCTCATGCAGACCGTTTCCGCTGTCCGCGAAGAGCCGCTGCCGGGCACCCCCTCCGTCGGCGCTTTCCGTGAGGTACACACGTCGGCCATTGGTCGTGTTGGTCCATCGGACCCTCCCGGGCAGCCCTGCCAGTTCTGGGGCCTCCGCGCCTTCAGAATTGCCTTGCACCGGCGAACGCGCAGTCTCCAATGACTCCACGAGTTGCCTCAAGGCTGGGGTTGGCTTGTGGAACTCGGGGAGCGTCTCCTCCATCCCGGAACCCCAGGTGCCTGGCCCCAGGACAGCGATGCATGTGCCGTGGAAGACGACTGCCGGAAACAGCACTGCAGTGAGTATCGCGAACATCCACCGTCGACTTCGCTTGGCCCTCTGCACTCGATCACCTCGCCGCAATCCAACCCGTCTCAGGCTGTTTCAAGGCCCGTCGGGACGTGGTGGTTGACCGGTCCAATGCCTTGCCCCAGTCCGGGCGCGGCGCGAATCGCTTCTGTGACGTAGCGCTTCGCAGCGCCAACCGCGTCGATCAAGGCAGCGCCCCGGGCTAGCAACGCGGTGATGGCCGCCGAATACGTGCAACCCGTTCCATGCGTGTGCCTCGAGTCAATGCGATCGGATCTAAACTCGCAAGATTCTCCATCGCTCCAGAGTAGGTCGATTGCTGCACCGTCCAGGTGTCCGCCCTTAACGAGTACATGGCGTGCCCCGCGAGCGGCGATACGCTTCGCTGCATCCCGCATTGTTCCCGTGTCTTGCACAGCTACTCCGGACATCACGCTTGCTTCGTGCAAGTTCGGCGTTACCAACAGACAGCATGGCAGGAGCAGTTCGATCAGCGCAGCGACGGCTTCGTCGGTTGTGAGTGCCTGGCCGTGCGTGCTATTGATTACCGGGTCAACGACGAGCGGAGCGTTGCATTGGTGCGCCCAATCGGCAATGACTTCCACTACGCCAGCGTTGGGGATCGCCCCGACCTTTGCTGCCGAAGCGGGAATGTCGCGCTGCAGGCACGCAAGTTGATCCCGGACGAGCCTTGCATCGAGCGGGAGCACCTCCTCAACCGATTGCGTGTTTTGGACGGTTACCAGCGTCGGAATCGCCATTCCGTAGACGCCGAATTGGTGAAACGTCTTCAGATCGGCTTGCAGCCCCGCGCCGCCAGACGGGTCTGATCCCGCGATCGTCAGGGCCACGGGAAGATTGAAGGGCAAGCCGAATTCTAGCACTTTGGCCTGCAACAGCTGACTCTTGTCAAGGGCCGCCGATCACGATTCCGCCGTCCAGGGCTTGCTTCCGACTCCTCTGCTGAATTGCCCCTTGGCACCTGGTCGAAGGCCGAAGGGCGAAGGTCGATTCAGTGATGCCGGGGCTTCCGTGCTCTGTGTTGAGTGCGAAGCGTAGCGGGAATCCGTGAGCGTTGTCGCCAAGATCCTGCAGCAGAAGGACGGCATGGGTCCAGGCAGTACGATGTTGGTCATGCGCCTTGTAATCGTGGCGGCAATGGCAGTGGTAGCTGTGGGTTGCTCCGTGCCCTCAGATCGGGACGATTCGTCACAGCCCGCCAGGCCGAACATAGTGATCGTGCTGGCCGACGACCTCGGCTGGACTGATGTGAGCCTCCACGGCGGGAACATCGCAACGCCAAACATTGACAGTATCTCGGCAGAAGGTGCTGAACTCGCCCGCTACTACGTGGCTCCTGTCTGTTCCCCAACTCGGGCTGGCCTGCTAACGGGGCGCTACCCGATCCGCTACGGTGCAATGCGGGCCGTTTTCCCTCCGTGGCGCGATGGTGGCATGGATGTCTCCGAGCGAACCTTCGCCGATGTCCTGGCGTTGGCGGGCTATAAGCATCGAGGAATCTTCGGCAAGTGGCACTTGGGGCACTCGAACAAGAATTTCCATCCACTGCGCCGAGGCTTCACGGAATTCTACGGCCATTACAACGGGGCGATCGATTACTTCACGCACGAACGCGAGGGCGAGGTGGACTGGCACTCCGGATTCGAGCCGAGTAAAGACCAGGGCTATTCGACTGACCTGATTGCCGACGCGGCTGTGCGCTTCATCCGTGACCACGCGGGCGACCCCGACCCGTTTATTTGCTACGTCCCCTTCAACGCCCCGCATGGTCCATTCCAGGCGAAGGAGGAAGACATCCCGTTGTACGCAGCACTCCCTCCGTCACGCGGGTTCTTTGAAGGCTTCGAAGGCGTCAGCATGGCTGCCAACGCTGAAGCCCGGGCGCGCAATCGCCGGATACTCGGAGCGATGGTTCACTCACTCGACCAAGCCGTCGGCAGGATCCTGGATGCAATTCACGAAGAGGGTATCTACAACAACACATTTGTGCTGTTCACTTCGGACAACGGCGGGGTGCGCGGGGTGGGTGAGAATACGCCTCTGCGAGGGGCCAAGGCGAGTGTTTTCGAAGGGGGCATTCGAGTGGTAGCGGCCGCGCGTTGGCCAGCCAAGATTCCGTCCGGGCAGAAGATCGAGGTTCCGCTCGCCAACATCGACGTCCTACCAACGCTGATGCGCATTGCAGGGGTCCAACACTATCACGGCAAGCCCCTTGACGGACTTGACGTTCTGGATGTCCTCACAGGCAGGCAGGAATCCTTGGACCGAGAGCTGTTTAACTATATCGGGCAGGATGGGGAGGAGCGGGAGCATATCTCCTACATGACAAATGACTGGAAGATGATCGTGTACGGCCACGACGTCAGGGATGCCGGTGCCGATGAGGCGACTCGGCAGCGATTCCTGTTCAATATTTCGAAGGACATTTCCGAAGAGCGGAACCTTATCGATTCCGAACCTGAGCGGGCCGCTGCGATGTACGAAAAGATCAGGGAGTTCCGTTCGCTGCAGCCGAAGGATGCGGTGCCCCCGTATTTCGAAGGCAGGGGCGGCCCCAGCTTCAAGGCGCCCCCGAACTGGCAGATGCCCGGGGAGTAGGTCGCCTTCCGGACCGGACCTAGCCGGCACGTCTTGCCCGCAGAATCGCCGCGAAGCCTTGGCTCTTCAGTGTTGCCATGCGCAAACTCGCCTCCCGGTGACTGCCACCCTGCACCAATACACGGAAACGCTTCGAACCGCCCTGCAAAAACGATTGAATAGTGGCGTGGTGCCCCTTGCCGTTGGCTTTCTTGGCTAGTGCGCGGGCATTCGCTTCAATAGCGAAGACACCAATCTGGATATCGAACTGCCCTTCCTGGTGACGGCTTGCGGGAGCGGGGGCGCGGGCTCTTCCCGTCGCGGCTGGCGGGCGAATGACCGTCAGGCGAACCCTTGCGGTGCCGGTGGCGATCATTTGAATCTCCCCAGCAGCTGCGCGGGACAGGTCGATGATCCGGTTGCCGACGAAGGGCCCTCGGTCGTTGATGCGGACACGCGTGCTCCTTCCGTTCGACAGATTCTTGACTGTCAGCCAAGTGTCGAACGGCAACCGCTTGTGCGCAGCCGTCATTTCGTTCATGTCGTAGGTCTCGCCGTTCGCTGTCTTACGTCCGTGATAAGGATTGCCATACCAACTGGCAACTCCAACCTCGCTCCAGCCCACTCTCGGATTGATGGGTGGAGGAAGCTTGACCTTCTTGCGAGCCTTCGATCCACCGCACGCCCCCAATGCCCCGACGGCAAGTAGCAACGCCAAGAAACGGAAGCTCCTTCCGAAGCGTGATGACCAGGCATCCATTCGCTGTGCTACCATCCCACCCCTGTGACGGCTCTCGTGCAGGCAACCCCCGACGGAGGCCTGGTTGGCCTCCTCGCATCCGTTATGGCCCTGACTGACGGGCAGCGCGGACTGGCGGGTACAGCCGCCGTCGCGACGCTCGCCCTGCTGGCGCTCTATTTCCAACGCCATCCTAAGCTCAACATTATCGCGTTCACGTTTTGGGTGTTCACGATGACGTGCTGGGCACTCTGCTTCCCGGCGCATTTCACGACTTGGGGTGGCTTCCCGCTCGCAAATCTGAGTACGCCACTGATCCAGCTGATCATGCTCGGGATGGGCGCGACGCTCAGCCTTGGCGACTTCGCTCGCGCGCTGCGCATGCCACACGCCGTGCTGGTTGGCATGTTGCTCCAGTTCACTGTCATGCCATTGCTTGGCTGGGGCATCGCGGTGTCATTCGGTTTTCCGCCCGAGATTGCCGCCGGAGTCATTTTGATCGGTTCCTGCTCCGGGGGCGTGGCTTCGAATGTAATGGCATTCCTGGCGAAAGGGAACGTGGCGCTCTCGGTCTCGATGACGGCTTGCTCCACGCTCATGGCGCCATTGATGACACCGCTGGCAATGCGGGTGCTCGCCGGCAGACTCATTGAGATCGACTTCCTGGCCATGATGCAGGCAATCGTGGAACTGGTGATTCTCCCCGTGGGGGCCGGCCTGGTGCTAAACCGTCTCTTGGCGGGGCGGCGTGAGCTTCTTGACCGCGTGCTTCCCGGCATTTCGATGGCTGCGATCTGCTTCATCCTGGCAATCATCGCTGCCGGCGCAAGGGATGAACTGCTGCGCAGCGGCGCGCTCTTGCTCGCGGCCGCGCTGCTGCATAACGTCACGGGGTACGTATTGGGTTATTTCGCCGCCAGGCTGTGCAAACTCCAGGAGATTGACTGCCGAACCGTTGCCTTCGAGGTCGGCATGCAAAACGGCGGCATGGCGGTCGGGCTGGCCGTCACGGTGCTGAAGAGTTCGGCCTCTGCCTTGGCACCGGCTATATTCGGTACCTTTATGAATGTGACCGGCTCCGCGCTGGCATCTTGGTGGCGTGATCGCCCACCCGAGAAATAGCGGTGAATCTCGACCTCGAAGTCTTCCGCAGCCTTTTCACTTCCATCGCTGAAGAGATGGGGATTGTCCTGCGGCGCACCTCGTTCTCGCCGAATATCAAGGAACGGCGCGACTATTCGTGTGCCGTCTACGACGGCTGCGGCCGGACCGTGGCAATGGGCGACCACATGCCCGCTCATCTGGGAGCCATGCCTGCTTCCGTGAGGGCAGTCACGGACGAATGCGAACCGCTGCCCGGTGAGATTTACTTCCTAAACGATCCGTTCCGCGGCGGCACGCACCTGCCCGACATCACTTCGGTTTCCGCGCTCTATGCAGGCGGCCCTGGCGGTCCGGATTTCTACTTGGCAACCCGAGCGCATCACGCCGACGTGGGCGGTATGGCGCCCGGGTCGATGCCGTTGGCGCAGGAGGTTTACCAGGAAGGATTGCGGATACCACCCGTCCGATTGGTCCGCGACGGAGCGTTCGATCCCGCGCTCCTGTCGATGATTTTGGCGAATGTACGCACGCCCGACGAACGTTTAGGTGATCTGAGCGCGCAGGTTGCGGCGCACCGAGTGGGAGAGCGGAGGCTGCGCGAAGCGCTCGCCAAGCACGGGAGAGAACGGATTGTCCGGCAGATGGCGGTCTTGCAGGATTATGCCGAATCGGTCATGCGGGCACGGCTACAAGCAATCCCGGACGGCGAGTGGCGCTTCACGGACTACATGGACGACGACGGGTTCGGTGCCGAGACGATACCCATCCATTGCAACCTGACGATCCGCGGATCTACGGCAGAGGTTGACTTCCGGGAGTCCGCGCCACAAACAAAGGGTGGAATCAATGCCAATCGAGCCGTTACGACATCGGCGGTGATGTATTGCTTCCGGTGCTTGGTTCTCGACGAGACTCCGTACAACTCGGGGATCATGCGCCCGGTGGAGATCCGGACCCAGCCCGGGACCGTGTGCGACGCAATCCTGCCTGCCAGTACCGCGGCAGGAAACGTCGAGACGTCCCAGCGGATCGTAGATGCCCTGCTTGGCGTCTTGCGCCAAGCTCTTCCCGGCGAGATACCGGCCGGCAGTTCCGGAACCATGAACAACATCAGCTTCGGCGGACTCGACGACAATGGGCGGGCATTCAGCTACTACGAGACGATCGGCGGAGGCATGGGAGCGTCGTGCGACTCGAACGGCATGAGTGGCGTGCACACGCACATGACAAACAGTCTGAATACCCCAATCGAGGCGTTCGAGCAGCAATACCCGGTGCGCATTCGGCGCTACAGGCTACGCCTCGGAAGTGGAGGGGCGGGCCTGAGACAGGGCGGGGAAGGTGTCGTCCGGGAGTACGAATTCCTGTCCGACGCGTCTCTGGCGATCCTTTCGGAGAGACGTGCAACCCAACCAACGGGATCCGAGGGCGGGGGGCCGGGGGCATCCGGAAGAAACTTGCTCAATGACAGTGAGATTCCGGCCAAGGGCAACTTCTCGGTCAGGGGTGGCGACGTGCTGAGAATCGAAACGCCCGGCGGCGGCGGCTACTTCTCCAAAACGAAGTTGCCGACGTATAGCGCGTCGACTCCCGATGAGTAGAAGCTTCGGACGGCGGAGCGGGGATCATTCACCAGCGGTTCGCCGAACAGATTGAAAGAGGTGTTGTACAGGACGGGGAGGCCGCTAGCCTTGCCGGCTGCCTGGAGCAAGTCCCAGTAGAGACGGTTGTCGCTCCTGCGGACCACATGCAATCGGATGCGCTCGTCGTCCAGCAGCGCCGAGGCGAAGGTCTTCCTGTGAGCCGGCTTGACCCGGGCCACAGTCGCCAAGTACCGAGAGGCCGGGCGGCTCACGAAATACTCGTCGGCAGCTTCTTCCGGAACTGAAGCAGCAAACTTGCGGAACTTCTCGCGACGCTTGATGTATACGTTCAAGTTCTCTGTGGAATATGGGTTTAACGGAGAGGCCAAGATACTGCGATTGCCCAGAGCACGCGGGCCGAACTCGGTTCTGCCCTGGAACCACGCCACGATTTGGTTGTCGGACAGCCGGTGGACAGCCGAATTCACGAGTTCGTCGTCCGTCAGGAGATACCTGAACCGCAACTTGCAATTCTCCAGAACCTGCTTGATTTCCTCGCTATCGTGCATTGTGCCGAGGAAAAGATCGCTCATAGGGATCCGTTCCTGTTGTTTGAACACGGCGTGCCAGGCGTGATAGACGCTTCCGATAGCCGTCCCCGCGTTCCCGGCTGCGGGCTGGACAAACACCTCCCCGAAGTTGCCACTATCCTCCAAGGCCTGAACCAGCAGGGCGTTCATCGCGATGCCGCCTGCAAGGCAAAGCGTGTTCGCCTCGCCGGCCAGTCTCAAGACCGCATCCGTGACGGCCGCGTGGGCGCTTGCCGCCAGGTTCCGCTGCATCTCAGAATTGATGCCTTCGGACGGGTCAAGACCCAACTCCCGATAGAACTTGTCACTGAAGGCTCCGTGCATTGGCCGAGACGGATCGAAGTAGCTGTGGTCTAAGCAGGGAAGCCGAGTCTCAGCGCCTCCCATCATGCTGGAGAACAATTCTCGATAGCGGGGTTCGCCCGCCAGCGAGAGCCACTGGACTTTGTGCTCTTCGCGCCCGGATTGAAAGCCCAGCAGTTCAGTGACCCGGCTGTAGACCACGGCGGGCGAATCTGGTGCGTACAACTCCTCCACGGATTTCAGATCTGCGCCCTTGCCTTCCCAGACGGCGCCGCAACGCATGTCGCCGAATCGATCGAGAGTAAGCACCCTGGCCTCGTTGAACGGCGAGGCGAAATACGCGCTTGCTGCGTGAGCGTCGTGGTGGTCCATCACAACGATCCGAGCATTCGGGAAGAGTGTCTTGAGGTGCAAGTGAAAGCTGTTATCAGCCCCCGGGCCGAGAGGACGCACAAGTGCGACACAGTCGATTTCCGACGACTCGGCACCGGCCTGCTTCAAACAGGCGCCGATGGCTCGCGACGGTAGCCCGCCGCGATGCGCCTCGCGTGAGACCTTCTCTTCCTCGATCGCGGCAAGAATACGGCCATCGCGCATGATCGCCGCGGCTCCGTCGTGGAGCCATCCTCCGATTCCTAGCAACAGCATCGTTCCGAATCGCTTCTCTTTCGCTAGACCGCTCGCAAGCGGGCGACTACGCGATCCTTTCCAAGCAGGGTGAATACGCGAAATGCGCTGGGGCCCACGGGCTGGCCCGTCAGCGCGGCACGCGATCCGTTGATCAGCAAGCCGGCCTTCACCTCGCGCTCCTCGGATAGCCCTCGAAGTTCCCGCTCGACCGACTCCTCGGTGAAGTCCGGTGCGTTTTCGATCCTACCGGCCAATTCACGGAGCAACTCACGCACGCCGTCCTTGTCCAAGTTTGCCAATGCCTTGGACTCGAATCCAAAATCATCGCGGAAATAGGCGCGGCAGCGGACGGGAAACTCGCTGATGAGGTTAAGCCGGGACCGCAGCGCGTCAATAGCCTCAAGGAACCAGCTGCGCCGACTGCCCGAGTACTCGTCGCGCCACCATCCGGATTCGCGGAAGGACGCTTCCACGTAAGGCAGGAGTTGTGCAGCTGGCATTGATCGTAGGTGCTGGCCGTTGAGCCATACCGCCTTTGGGTCGACTTGCGTCTCTCCGGGCCTCTCTCCGACCTGCACGATTGCATTGGTGCGCAGCACTTGGTCGATCCGAAAGGCATCGACGAGCTGATCCAGCGTCAGCACCTCCCGGTTGTCCTTGGGAGACCAGCCGAGCAAGCTCAGGTAGTTCAGGAAGCCCGATGGCAAGAAACCCATGTCACGGTAGTTCATCACGCTGACGATCGGGCCGTGCCGACGCTTGGATAGCTTTGAGCCGTCGGGTCCGAGTAGCAATGGCAAGTGCGCGAAATTGGGCAAATCGAACCCCAGAGCCTCCAGCAGGAGGATGTGTTTGAACGTGTTCGTCAGATGATCCTGGCCCCGGATCACATGCGTTATACCCATTTCGCTGTCATCCACCGTGGATGCGAGGTGATACGTTGGGTGACCGTTGGCTCGGACGAGGGCAAAGTCTTCAATATCCGCAAACTTGCGAAACTGCTTGCGGAATACAAGGTCCTTGAAAGCCACGCCACCCGGCTGCTCGCGGGGAACGCGGAACCGGATCACAAACGGTTCGCCAGAAGACGCTCGGCGGTCGCTCTCTCCGGTGTCGAGATCTCGCATGCCAGGGTTGCAGAGCCACGGGTCTCCGTCAGACCGATCGGCCTTCACCGTGCTCTCCGCAGTGAAGTCCCGATACGCTGCCCCCTTTGCAACAAGCGCTTCGGCGGCTCCCAAGTGGAGCTGGCGGCGCTCTGACTGGCGGTGCTGCTCATCCCATGGCAATTCGAGCCACTGTAGGCCGTCGAGGATCGAGCGGAGCGATTCCTCTGTGTTGCGCCCAGCGTCGGTGTCATCGATGCGCAGTATGACCTGACCGCCCGTGGAACGTGCGAATAGCCAGCAAAAGACATACGTTCGGGCGCCGCCAATATGCAGCAAACCCGTTGGTGAGGGCGCAAACCGAACCCGGTTCATAGGAGGAAAAGTGCGTGCTGACGAAGGGTGAAACCCTCCGGACGGCGCTTCCGCCAGTATATCTGCTTGCCGCTGGCGCTATTCCGGAACAATTACGATCTTGCCGAAGTGCTGCTTGGCCGCCATGCGCTCGTGGGCACCGCGGACATCGCTGAGGGGGAACCGCTGGTCCAGGACGGGCTTCAGCAGTCCGTGGTCGAAGAATCGCAGGAGATCGTGGAGTTCGCCCAAGGTGCCCATGTAGGATCCATGCAGGCTGAGATGCTTGGAAAAGAGGTGCCCAAGGTTCAACTGGGTCTCAAATCCCGTGGTGGCCCCGCACGTCACCAGCCGGCCCTGCCGGGCCAGAGATGCAGTCGAGTGCCCGAATGTTGCGCTACCTACATGCTCAAAGACCAAACCAACCCCGCGCCGCTTGGTGATTCGCTTGACCTCATCCTTGATCGACTGCTTGTAGTGGTCAATCACGTGATCGGCACCAAGCGCCTTGGCCTTGGCTAGTTTCTCGTCGCCGCCGGCAGTCGCGATGACATTGCAATGGTGTAGTTTCGCGATTTGGATTGCTGCGATACCGACGCCACTTGAACCGCCGATGATGAGGACGTCCTCCAGCATGCGGATTCTGGCGATTCCGACGAGCATATGCCACGCGGTCAAGAAAACCAATGGCACTGAGGCAGCCTCCTCGAAACTCAGAGCGCCCGGGATCGGTAGAGCGTTGGCTTCAGGGATTGCAACGTACTCGGCATTCAATCCGGGGTATACGGCACCGAACAGGCCATAGTCTGGAGCCGAGTTATCCAGTCCATGGGCTGTCTGGTAGCCTGCCGACACTGTTCGCCCTGGGGCCACCAGGACGCGGTCGCCAGGCTTGGCGCGCTCACACAATTCACCGACCTCCACGATCTCGCCAGCTGCATCGCTACCCAAGACCCAAGGGAAGTCCAATCTCAAAGTCGGCAGGCCTCCGCGTACCCAGAGATCGAGGTGGTTCAACGAACACGCTCGAACCCGCACAAGAACTTCGTTCGCCTTCGGGCGGGGAACGGGAGCGTCTTCATAGCGGATTACGTCCGGAGCACCACACTCGTGAATTCTGGAAACCTTCATTGATCGGCGCTGGCCTTGCGGCCGAGCCCCGATTATACCGACGGGCTCGGTTTGATCGTTGCTCATCCATTCGTCATGCTGGTATCGGATGCGGGTCGCAGAGCTTGTCCGCGGAGTATTGGAGTCGTCAACCGGCTCCAGCGAGTTCGCCGGGTACACGCAGTCCCTCGCGGAGAGAGCTTTTTCTCGGAACCCCCAAGTCGCCGCGGAGGCTACCAAGGCGGTTTTCGGCGGAATCATCGAGCCTTGGTCGGACTCATTCGAGCCCGACCTGGTTGGTCGCTACGTTGTGTTCATGTCGGAGGTGGTGTACGCCTCAGGGTCGCCGATAGCGTCGACTCTGACGGAACTCGGTTTCCGGACTCCCGGCGAGTTGCGCCGGCGTTACCAGCAAGTCCGCCGCACTCCTTTTGGGCCTTCTTCCAATCCCGATGCTGTGCGCGAGGTCGTAGTGCTTTCGAGGGTCACCCTGGGTGCGGACATAGCCGTCACGGGCACCGTGATCGACGTTGCCCGGAGGCTTTGCCCTGGCGCTCGCTTGGACTTCATCGGACCGAGGAAGAACGCCGGCTTGCTAGCCGACGGTCGACGTGTCGAGGGCAGAGTCATTCCATACAGCCGCGGCTCCACGCTGGCAGACCGGCTGGCGGCGTGGCCTGCTGTCCGCGAGGTGGTCAGGAAATGTATCGACGGATTGCCCCATCAGGAGTGGATCGTGCTCGATCCGGACAGCCGTCTTACGCAGCTCGGCCTTTTGCCCGTGGCGCCCGACGAGTCGTATTACCACTTTGAGAGCCGTTCCGTCGCCGTAGACAACCCAGCACCCTTGAGTGAATTGGTGGCGGAGTGGTCGCTAGGTGGTCGTGGCCCGTTGGAGCGCGAAGTCAGCGATGGTCGCTGGGTCGAGCGAATGGCAGTCAACGGCAAGTCGAAGTCGACGATCCGTCATTTGGGCTCTGACGGCCTTGGACCGGTTGCGGCCATTAGCTTCGGGGTCGGCGGCCGGGAGTCCAAGCGGCTCGGTGGTCGATTCGAGGACGACCTATTGGAGTTGCTGTGCAAGTTGGGCTTTCGCATCATTCTCGACTACGGTGCCGGTGAGGACGAGGAGCGGTTGACCGACGAGCGGGTCCGAGCGTTCGCGGGGTCTGTCGGGCCCCTCGGGGAAATCACAGATTGGGGGAAAGGGCCCGCGAACCTGAACACCTGGAAGGGCTCGCTGCAAGGGTTCGGACGCTGGATGGGCGGAGCCAATGTATTCATTGGCTACGATTCCGCTGCCGCGCACTTGGCGGCGGCGTTGGGCGTGCCGGTGGTTGAGATCTTCGCGGGAGCCCCCTCGGAATTAATGCGGAAGCGCTGGACGCCTAGAGGAGACTGCCCGACATGGGTGATTTCAGCCGAAGGCCCGTCTGATGCCCCCGCAGTGCTCACCCGGATCGTACGGCACCTGGACGATGCCGTACGATTACGGGAATTCAATCGACCCTGAACGCGCGAACTGGATGATGGAACGGGCAGTTCGGCGAGGCGGCGGCTGGTCGCCGTTGCAATCGAAGGGTGCCGAGGCAGGTGCGATTCGTGACAGGACTAGTGGCTTCGGGACATGATCGGAATTGATGCCGGAAACAGCTTCGACCGGCCACCCACCGGAGTGGCAGTGTATGCCCGCAATGTGATACGACAACTTGCTCTCTCGCACCCTGAGCAGAGATTCGGCTGGTACTACCGCAGCAATCGCTATCTGCGGTCCTTTCGAACGAGACTGCCCTCAAACGTATCGCGGCGATTGCTCGAAGAGCCTGCATTGCGCCTAGGCCCACGCCAGGCGAGGCTCTTCCACGGCCTCAACCAGCGCCTGCCGAAGGGCCTTGACGCAATCAAGGTGGCGACATTTCACGACTTGTTCGCGATTACGGGAGAATACTCAACACCGGAATTCCGAGAACGATTCGCCGGGCTTGCCCGCGAGACGGCGAACAGGGCAGATCACATAATCGCGGTGTCAGCCTACACGGCTGACCAGGTTTCGGAGCGCCTTGAATTCCCGCGATCACGGATCTCTGTCGTCCACCATGGCGCCGAACCATTGGCACTACCGAGTCCCGAGCAATGCGAGTCCATCATGCGGGGCTTGGGGGTAGACCGCCCCTTCTTGCTCCATGTCGGTTCGCTGCAACTCAGGAAGAATGTCACCCGGCTGGTCGCGGCTTTCGAGGCGGTCGAAGAGCCGGTCGATCTTGTCCTTGCCGGCGCCCGCGGATATGCCGCGGATCGAATCGTCGAGCAGATTCGGAACAGTCCAGCTGGTGACCGGATTCACCTAGTCGGGCATGTGGGAGACGCGGTCCGGGCATGCCTCTACGCGAGGGCCGAGGCCTTGGTGTTCCCGTCCCTCGAGGAGGGCTTTGGGCTTCCCGTAATCGAGGCTTTCGCGGCAGGCCTGCCGGTGATCGCCTCGAACGTCTCGGCAGTGCCCGAGGTCGCGGGGGATGCCGCGGTGTTGGTTGATCCTCTCCGTCCAGCTGAAATCGCTGAAGCCATAAAGCGCGTGCTCCTCAGTTCCGCACTTAGAGCCGAACTGAGGGGCAAGGGGGCGGCCCGGGTCCGAGGAATGACTTGGCAACGGTGCGCCCGCGAGACGTGGACGGTCTACAAGTTTCTCGGCGCAACCGACGGGTCATAGGTGTCGGCTCGAAAATGCGGGTAAGCCAGGCCAGCCTCACGATGGACATGGCACCCACAAGATTGCCGGTTCGAGTGAGTGTTGCAGCAATTCAAATGCCATGCGAAAATATGCGTAGCGATGGCGGTGTACTGCCACACCGTCGCGTATACGGTCGCAGGGTGCAGGCGATCGTGGCAAGGGGAGATTGACGGTGTCGAAGCGCGGCTCAGCCAAGGACAGAGACGAAAAGGAAGGGTCGCCAACCCGTGCCGCTGGGCGGGCTCCGATTGTCTTTCCGTTGGTTCTCGCCTACCTGGTCCCGGGTGCGGGGCATGTCTACTTGAAGCGCCACTGGCATGGCCTTGCGCTGCTGGCTGCGATTTCCGGCATGTTTTTCTGCGGGATCCTCATGCAGGGCCGGATGTTTGTCCCTACGAGTGGCAACATTTACACCACGATGTTTGTCCCTACGAGTGGCAACATTTACACCACGATCATGACCTACGGAGGCTACGTCGGGGATCTTTGTAACGGATTGCTGTACATTCTGACCGTGGGATTCGGATACGAGCAGGAGACCCTGCCAGGAGCGGTACATGACTACGGCACGAAATTCATCGTTTGCTCTGGTCTCCTGAATCTCTTGGCAGTTGTGGATGTATTTGAAATTGCCTCAGGGGAGAAGGCGGAAAGCTAATGTTCGATCCATCACATCTCCAGGTGGCAATCGTGTTCGCCCTGCTCGCGTCAATCGTAATGGGGGTGGTTGGGCGATCCTCGGACCGCGCCCGACTGCGTTACGGACTCTACTGTTTCGGGTACTTCATGGGCGCCGTCTTCGTGCTGGGATGGCTAATGCGCATCGGGCACGGATAGCAATGATCGGCTAAGGCCGAGGCTGCCTTGCGGGGTTCTACCGAGCCCTGAGCGGGGTGCTTGACAGGAACACTAGTGCAGCCATCCATTCAGGAGCCCACGGCCCGAGCTGCCTTCTATGACTTCGACGGGACACTCGTAACGGGGAATGTTGTCAGCCGCTACGCTTGGCTTGCCCGCCGGCACCCCAGTAAGTCCATGGCGATCTGGAGAGTTGGCAAGGCTGTGGCGGGCGTGCCGCTATGGCTGTTGCTGGATGCCTTCTCAAGACGACTCTTCAATATCGTCTTCTTCAGGCAGTATCGGGGGTTGACCGAGGAGTGGCTGCGATCGCAAGGGCAGGCTCTCTTGGAACTAGAGATCAAGCGCCAGCAATTTCGATACGCGAAAGAGCGCATCGCGCTAGACAAAGCAGCGGGATATCGCACGATTCTCGTTACAGGAGGACTCGACTTCGCGATGGCCCCAGCGGCCGCTTACTTCGGGTTCGACGCCATTCTCGCGAACCGTTTGGTGTTTGAAGACGGCGTTGCTACGGGCAAGGTCGCCGCTCCGCTCTTGGCGGGTCTCGAGAAGGTCAAGGCCATCCAGGCATTTGCGGAGCATCACGGTCTTGACTTGCGGGCAGCCAGGGCTTATTCCGACAGTGCCTCTGACATTCCCATGTTGCAGGCCGTTGGGGAACCCATCGCCACGAATCCTGACAGCCGTCTCCGAAGGATTGCGTCGGACAATCATTGGCCGATCCTGGATCTGGAGCGTTCTCTGCATCCAATCCTCAGCAATCCGTCCTGAATACGGCAACAAGGTAGACTCTCTTGCAGCAATGATTGGAACATCGCCATCCCCAGCAAGCCCTGACCCCTCGGTTTTCGGCGAACCTCGCCCGAACGCTGTCGGACGGGCGGCGCTCGTACCAGCCGACAGCTGCGTGCGCGAACTCGATGAGTCCTCTGCAGATCGCCTCCTCTGGTATGGAGAAGACTTGATCCGCGTAAAGCTGCCGACCGGGACAAGAATTGTGTATCCGAAGCCGTCGATCCGAGGATTGCCGGATCGGGGAGCAGCGATTCGCTTTGCGCTGGATCACCCTGAGGAAGCAGCGCCCCTGCGTTCGCAGTTGCGCTCTGGAATGAAGATAACGATTGCGATCGATGACATTTCGCTGCCCTTGCCGAAAATGAATCGGCCAGACATTCGCCAGACCGTGCTGACGGAACTGTTGGAACTCATTGAGGCCGCGAGCATCAGCGACGTCGAGATTGTGATCGCCAACTCGTTCCATCGGCGGATGGAGCCGTTTGAGATCCGCTGGTCGGTGGGCAAGAAAATCTTCGACGCCTGCTTCCCTCATAGACTCTACTGTCACGACGGCGAAGCCCCGGGCGGAATGGTTGAGCTTGGAGAGACAGAGTTCGGCGAGAAGGTGCGCATCAATCGCAGGGCTGCGGAATCGGACCTGTTGATTTACGTCAACCTGAACCTGGTCCCCATGGACGGGGGGCACAAATCAGTCAGCGTCGGGCTTTGCGACTACGCTTCGTTACAAGCCCACCACACCCCGGCGACGATCCGCGCCTCCAACTCGTACTTTGATCACACGCGATCGCCTCTAACCGATTCGTGCAATCGCATGGGGAAGGTTGTGAACGAGAAGCTCAACGTCTTTCATATCGAAACTGTTGTTAACAACCAAATGTTCGATCCCCGCATGAAGTTTTTCGTCAAGCCGGAGGACCAGTGGAATGCGCTTGACAAGGCCTCCTTTCGAGTCGCTCAGGTCGGCCTTAGCGCGCTCCCTCGGAAGGCGAAACGCAAGTTGCTGTTTTCAATTCCCGCGCCATACGAAATGATCGCCGTCCACGCTGGAGCCACGGACGCGGTTCACCACAAGACCTTGGCCTACAACTACCAGCAGTACTGTGTCCCCGTCGAGGGGCAATCAGACGTTGCGGTCTTCGGTGTGCCATTCATCTGTCCGTACAACGTGAACGCGCCGATGAACCCACTGCTGGTGCGCTGCTTGGCATTGGGCTACTTTTTCAACATGTATCGAGGCGCGCCCATTCTGAAGCAGGGGGGTGTCTTTATCCTCACTCACCCGCTCTACAACGAATTCAGCCCCGCGCATCACGCGGCCTATCACGAGTTCTTCCATCGCTGCCTGACGGAGACGAGGGACTCGGAGGCATTGCAGCGCAAGTACGAGCCCGAGTTCGCTCGAGACCCGCAGTACCGCGATATGTACAGCAATGGCCACGGATATCACGGAGTTCATCCGTTCTACATGTGGTACTGGGCGGAGAACGGTGCCAGCCACTGCGGCTTGGTGATCGTCGTGGGAGCCGAGGACAAGGAATCCGCGAAGGTGATGGGCTGGGAGTGTGCTGACTCGATGGACGAAGCGCTGGCAATGGCACAGTCCTTCCTCGGGCGGAAGCCAAGTGTCACGCACCTGCACATCCCGCCAATCAATATGGTAGACGTGGCCGCTTAAAGCGAATCCGGATCCAGGCCGTGGCTTCGGCTTACTGCTCTCCGAGCCGAAGCGGGTCCCCGTCCTAGCGCGGCGGGCCGAGTCCCCGCTGTTCCACGCAGGCCGCTGAATCCGGTGTCCACCAGAATCGCTTCCGATGGTTGCGCACGCCACGGTCAACTCATGCGTGGCAGTCGTGTCTTGTTCGCTGCACAACCTGGGCTGATCCATCCGAGACCACATGCTCGAGAGCGCCGCACCGAAGTCTTTTGCTTGATTTGGTCTCCAACACGGAATGGCCAGATGCCACCTACGTGGTCTTAAATTCAGTTTCGTTTATGGGATGTATAGAAATAATCTGCTTCCATTGCACTTGCAGTGCGGGCTAGACTGCAACCAATAGGACGAACCGGGGTCCGTATCTCTGGATTCACGACGTGTTTGTTAAAGGGGTTCAACCCGATGATACAGACCGTTTTGCCGTACAAGTACAGGCAGACTTGCCTAATTCGTCCGAGAAGCCGCAACAAACAAGGCACAAGTGCCACGCACTAGCCACAATCGGAGGTATCAGATAACACGATGAGAGAGTCTGTTTTCCCACTGTTCAGAAGCCAGCAATCAACTCGGAGACTGGGAGCGCTTGGCCTGCTTCTAGTCGCTCTTTCCGGTTCGGCATTGGCGCAGGAAGGCGGTGACGTGTCGGTAGAGGAGCTGCAAGCGGCTATCGACACGGTACAAACGCATTCCAATATCCACTTCTTGCTGTCTCCCGACAACGGGACGGGCGACGGCCAGTGGGAGTACACCTTCTGGATGTTCCAGGTCGTGTTCGCAGCAACGGCTGCCACGATCGTGTCGGGCGCGATGGCTGAGCGAACGAAGTTTGCTGCGTATCTGGCTTACAGCGTGCTCATCACGGCAATCGTCTACCCTGTTTTTGGTCACTGGGCGTGGGGGAATCTACTCCTAGACCAGCCATCCTGGCTCGCCGACCTGGGCTTCATCGACTTCGCGGGCTCCACGGTGGTTCATTCCGTAGGTGGCTGGGCGGCCTTGGCCGGCGCGATCGTGCTCGGTCCACGGCTTGGAAAGTTCGGCCCGGACGGGAAGGCCAGGGCGATTCCCGGGCACAACATGTCCATGGCCGCTTTGGGGGTGTTCATCCTGTTCCTCGGTTGGTTCGGATTCAACGCCGGCTCCACGACCACAGCCGATGGCACGATCGCGCGTATCGCTGTCAACACTTTCCTCTCTGGGTGCATGGGTGCTGTATTTGCCATGTGCACCTCTTGGTGGAAATTCGGTAAGCCGGAGGTCGGCATGACATTGAACGGTGTCCTCGCTGGCCTCGTGGGAATCACGGCACCTTGCGCGACCGTGACACCGCTTGGGGCGATCGTCATTGGTGCCATTTCGGGCATCTTGGTGGTCTATAGCGTCCTCTTCTTCGACAAGGTAAAGGTGGATGATCCGGTCGGCGCGATCTCGGTTCACGGCGTCTGTGGCGCGTGGGGAACCCTAGCGGCCGCCCTGTTACACGAAAACCTCTTCCTTGGACTGGAGTATGATCTCCTCGGAACGCTTGGGATCCAGGCTCTAGGCATCGTGGTTGCATTCGCTTGGACATTCATCGTCGCCTTCGGCATGTTCAAGCTCATCGACCGCGTGATCGGCCTCCGTGTGAGCCACGAGGAAGAGACACAGGGCCTGGACATCGGCGAGCATGGCTCGACCGCTTATCCAGACTACGTAGTCACTGGCAGCTAACAGCAGCCAGCGCTGCTAGCGCGCGGCCCGGTATTCTTCTTTCGCGAAGAAAACCGGGCCGCTTTGCTTCCTGGTTCTTTGGATTACATCGGGATTCTTGGTCCGGGGGATACTTGGCCTTTAAGGCTCCAAATGGAGTCCGTATGGTCGGTGTCTATGCCGCTCCGCGAGATTCAATAGCTAAGGATTGTTGCTTAATATCCTGCACGACAATCTAATCATGATAAAAATACTCAATGACCGCAATATAGCCACATTATCAATAGTCGCTGTGTGGATAATGATTGCATCGATAAGGATGACATTCCATCGCGAGGATTCTCGCAAGGTTGTCCAGTCCATATTATCGAGATAATCCAAGCCAAGTATGATCTCTTAGGCGACTGCAAGCATGAAGAAAATTGAAGCTATCGTCCAACCGTACAAGCTGGATGCCGTGCGTGAAGCCCTGAGAGCGATCGGCATCGAAGGGATGACCATGTATGACGTACGTGGCCACGGCCGCCAAAAGGGGCACAAGGAGGTCTACCGAGGCCAGGAATACGATATAGACCTGCTTCCAAAGGTCAAGTTAGAGGCGATCGTCCTCGACAACCGTGTTGACGAGACACTGGCGGCAATTGTGGAGGCGGCTAGAACCGGAAAGATCGGGGACGGCAAGGTTTTCGTTTCGGACATTTCGAGGGTAGTCCGAATTCGCAACAGCGAGATGGACGATGAGGCAATTTAGCTTCTGCGACCTTTCTGGTTGGCGAGCCGGAACCGTCAGGAGCGGCTTTAGTGGTGCGCTCTCCAGGCCAGGATTAGTTCACAGCATAAGAATCTCTTATTGGCGCAATTGCAGCACTAGATCGAGGCAGTGGATGCGGATAATAGCTGGCAAACGTCCTGAAGGGCCATTCCCACGTTCGGAGGTCCTAGACGGGTGGGCTAGGGATTCGCCGCTCTTTCGGTGCCTGCCTCCGGTCGCGCTCAGATTCTCCGGACCGTGCGGCACTGCGGCATTCTGCTTCAGGACTCGATGACTCGAAAGGAGAGTACGATGCGAAAGACCACGATATATTGCTTAGTCCTGCTTGGATTGCTCGGAATGCCCGCGCTAGCCGTCGCCCAGGACGGCATTGACTCAGGAGACAACGCCTGGATCCTCACGAGCTCAGCGCTCGTGTTGATGATGACAGGGCCGGGCCTAGCCCTCTTTTACGGCGGCTTGGTTCGCAAGAAGAACATTCTCGCGACCATGATGCAGTCATTCATCATGATGGCCCTCATGACCGTGCTGTGGGCAGTCTACGGCTATAGCTTGGCGTTCGCCGAAGGCAGCGGCTCACTAAATGCTGTCGTTGGGGGATTCGGGCACGCCTTCTTGAACGGTGTCGGCATGGAGGCGAATGGGACGATTCCCCACTACACCTTTATGGTGTTCCAGCTAATGTTCGCCATCATCACTCCAGCACTCATCACGGGAGCTTTTGCCGAGCGCGTTAAATTCTCATCCCTGCTGCTATTCATGACTCTCTGGGGGACAATCGTCTATTTCCCCATGGTCCATATGGTTTGGGGCGGCGGCCTGATGAGCGGCGACGGAGTAATCCCGTGCCTGGATTTCGCAGGCGGCACTGTGGTGCACATCTCGTCTGGTGTGTCAGCCCTGATCATGGCGCTGTACCTTGGAAAGCGCGTCGGGTATCCGTCCGACGTCATGCGACCCCAGAACCTGACCCTTTCGTTCATTGGCGCATGCCTTCTCTGGGTTGGTTGGTTCGGCTTTAACTCTGGAAGTGCTCTGGCCGCTGACGGTCTGGCCGCGGTGGCATTCGTCAACACCCAATTTGGTGCTGCGGCGGCAGTGCTTGGCTGGCTGCTCATTGAATGGATCCGCGACGGCAAGCCCAGCATACTCGGAGGAGTCACTGGCGCGGTCGCAGGGTTGGTTGCGGTGACGCCCGCGTCTGGGTTCGTCGGGCCGATGGACTCGCTGGTGATCGGTTTCGTGGCCGGCGTGGTCTGCTACCTCGCCATCGCCGTTGCGAAGGCGAAGTTCGGATACGACGATTCGCTCGACGCATTTGGCGTCCATGGTATCGGCGGTACCGTCGGGGCAGTCTTGACGGGAGTCTTCGCGCGCGCCGCAATTGGCGGCACGGGGGGCCTGCTCGAAGGGAATCCAACGCAATTCGTCAATAACGCCCTAGGCGCGCTATTGACTTGGGTGTTCGCTGCAGTTGCGACAATCATCATCCTGAAGATCGTCGATGCGATGATGGGATTGCGGGTGAGCGAAGCCGACGAGATCGAAGGCCTTGATATCACGCAGCACGGCGAAGAAGCCTAGCCGCGACAACACAGGAGGAACAGACATGAAGAAAATCGAAGCTGTGATCCAGCCATTCAAGTTGGACGATGTCCGCGAAGCACTGAAGGGGATCGGGATCGATGGCATGACGATCTACGACGTGCGTGGTCATGGCCGGCAGAAGGGCCACAAAGAGGTCTACCGCGGCCAGGAATACGAGGTCGACCTGCTCCCGAAGGTCAAGATCGAGGCCATTGTTTCGAGCGATCGGGTAGACGAGACGGTTAACACGATCGTCGAGTCGGCCCGGACTGGAAAGATCGGAGACGGAAAGGTCTTCATTTCGGATGTCTCCGAAGCCGTCCGGATTCGCAACAGTGAGCACGACGACGAAGCTCTCTGACGCTGAAAGCGTTATTGCGGTCGCTCCCTCGTGGGCGGCCTACCGGCAGCCGAGCACAGGCCCGGCTGCCGGGTCAGCATCCTCGTTGCGCCCACCCGGGGAGAGAGCCAAGGTACAGATATGTCCCGCCTGTCTACCTACCACGTCCAGCAGATGGAGCGGCTTGGCTCGGATTTCTTCGAGGATGGTGACGGATTGCGGGCTGTTTCTCGGCGCACGGAGTTTGTCGATGACATCGTCCGGGGGCATTTCGATGATCAGTTCGCGAACCAGGGCGGCGGCGTAGCGGCGGTCGCCGTAGGCGGATACGGCCGGAGCGAGCTATTTCCTTATTCCGACATTGACCTGCTGCTGCTTTTCCGCAGGGCACGGGACGTCAACGAGCACAAGGAGCGGATTGCGAGGCTTATCGCATCCCTCTGGGACTCGAAGCTCCGGGTATCGCATTCAGTCAGGGATCCAGCGGAATGCGCAAAGCTGGCACCGGACAATACCGAGCTGCACATCAGCTTGCTCGACACGCGCTTCGTCGCCGGGGACGGCGGTTTCTTCGATGAGTTTCGCCGCACGACCTTACCGAAGTTTTACCTGCGCGAACAGAAACCGTTGATTCGTTCGCTAGCGGAAACCGCACAAAAGAGGCACCGCTCGTTCGACGGAACACTCTACCACCTGGAGCCGGATATCAAGGAAGGGCCTGGCGGCCTGAGAGATTACCACCTTGCTTGCTGGACGGCGCAAATCGAAAACGTTCAGCCGGGCCGGATTCCGCGTAGCGAGGAGTTTCTGCCAAAGCAGCGCGACTGGGACATCGGCGAGGCGAAGCGCTTCCTGTTTGCCGTGCGCTGTTACCTGCACTACTACTACGGCCGCGACAAGAACCTCCTTAGCTACGACATGCAGGAAACCATCGCGCACGCTGGCGCGGGCCATCTCTACCCAGGGGATGGGAGCGTGGCCGACATGATGCGCGTGTTCTTCAAGAACACTCGCTTGGTCCATCGCCTAGCCCTCCGTCTAGTTGAGGAGTCGATCGCTCCGTCGAACGCCCTGCTCACAATGTTTCGCAGGCGAAAATCGCGCCTCTCCAACAACGATTTCAGCGTCACCAATGGAAAGGTTTACTTCCAAGATGCACATGCATTGGCAACACGGCCGGCGCTGTCGCTCGGGATCTTCCAGTTTCAGGCCCGGCACGGACTCCCATTGGCAGCCCAGACCGAGCTCCGCATCCGCGAGCATCTTCCGTCGGTTCGCGAGCACTTTGCCGCCAGCTCAAAACATTGGCCCCAGCTGCGGGAAATACTCCTGCTCCCCCACGCGTACCGTGCCCTTGAAGCAATGCGGGAAAGCGGGGTGCTCTATAGCCTCTTCCCGGAATTCGAGCTGGTCGATTGTCTCGTGATCCGAGACTTTTACCATCGCTACACGGTTGACGAGCACACGCTCGTGACGATCAGGGTCCTGAAGGACCTTCACAGCGTCTCCGATCCCGTCGACGAGCGATATGCACGGCTATTGAGCGAGGTTGGACGCGCCGATTTGCTCTACTTCGCACTCCTGTTCCACGACATCGGAAAGGGAGTCGCTGGCCCGCACCACCACGAGGCTAGCGCTGAGCTGGCAGGCAAAGCGATGTGCCGAATCGGCCTCGTGGATCCGGTAGACCGTGAAACAGTTCTGTATCTAGTGCGTAACCACCTAAGAATGTCAGAGGTGATGACGAAGCGTGATTTGAGCGAGACTCAGGTCTTGGAAGACTTCAAGGTGGAGGTCGGGACGGTCGAGCGCCTTAAGCTGCTGACCTTGTTGACGTATGCCGACAGCGTCGCGGTCAATCCGACCGCAGTTACGAGCTGGCGAAAGGAACTCCTCTGGAGGCTATTCCGGGGCGCCGACAGAATTTTCCAGCGTGATCATGAGGACAAGCGGATCGAGGAGGGCACGTCTGCGAACTGCCTCGAGCTCGCCTCCGACACCAATCAGAAGCGACGAATGAAAGAGTTCCTCGCAGGCTTCCCGCAGCGCTACCTGCGAACTCATGAAGCCCCGCAGGTCTATGAGCACTTCAAGATTTCGGAGGACTTGCGCGAGCGGCAGGCGTCGGTGAGATCGGAGCGGTCAGAAGGGCACTGGGATATTGTTGTGCTGGCATGGGACAGGCCATTCCTGTTCGCTTCGCTTTGCGCTGCGATCGCAAGCCTTAACTTGAACATCGAACACGCCGAGGCGTTTTCCAATGAAGCCGGAATGGTGCTGGACTCGTTTCGAGTCTGCACGGGTGCTGAGGGTCCCGGTCCGGCCCAAGACCGTCTTGAGTTGCGACTCCGCCGCGTTGCGGAAGGAAGCATTGATCCGGGCGATCTGAGCCACAACCGAACGATCAAGCCGACTCGACGGAGGGGGCTCGCTCCACCCCACGTGTCGTTTGACAACGGCACCTCTGCTTTGGCAACGATCTTCTATGTCCAAGCGCCTGACCGCAACAAGTTGCTGTTCGATTTGGCTATCGTCTTTTCCCAGCACGAGTGCAATATTGATGTTGTCTTGTGCAACACCCAAGGCCACCAAGCAACGGATGTTTTCTACGTGCGGCAAGAGCGAGCTAAGTTGCCGGAAGAGATTTGCGAAACCGTGCGGGACGAACTGCTGGAAATCTGCAGTCAATAGCGTGGAGCGCCAATCTTCACTCGGCAAGGTCGGCTTCTTCGTCTTCGCGATAGATTCGGTCCACAACGGCGACTACGCTTCGTAAGGACTCAGGGTGCTCCACGGTGAGGATGTGTGCGCCCGACTCGATCGCCAGCGTGGCTGCCACGGCTAGGGCTGCGGCCCTCTCATCGGCATCTACCCGTACGGATTCGTGGAGAAAGCGTTTAGCTGCTAGATTTACCTGAATGCCTTGCCCCGGTGGGCAGAGTCTACCTAGAGACCTCAAAAGATTGAAGTTTTCGTGGCCACGCTTGCCGTGATCGAGACCGGGGTCGAGGACGAGGCGCCTTGGCTCAACGCCTGCTTGCCGGGCACGCAGCAAGGAAGCCCGCAGATCGACCCGGACGGTCTCCGACAGTCTCGTAAGGGGCTCCATGCGGGGCCACTGCTCCGGTGTCCCGCGCATGTGGCCAACAATCAACGCCGCCGTAGTCTCGTTAATAGTCTTCGCCAAGTCCCGGTCGAACGCGAGCCCAGTGATGTCATGAACGATGGAAGCACCCATGTCGACGGCTCGCCGCGCTGTTTCGGCGTTCGGCGTGACTACGCTGAGCGGTAGTGTCAGCAAGGGCACAAGCTTCTTCATGACTGGCACGAGACCGGACAGCTCGAAGTCAGCCGACGGCAAACCTCTACTCAGGTTTCGAGGGCCGGCATTGATCTCAACGATGTCCGCGCCGGACTCCTCAAGGCGCCTAGTGATGTCGACCGCCTCGTACGGATCAGTCCGTCGGGACTCCGCCCCCCTTACGAGCTCAACCCGGCAAACCAGGAGTGTCCGCACGCCTAGGGTGATCTCTTGGTCTCCTAGCCGCCACAAAGCCTTGGTGCGCTGAAACGCCATCAGCTATCCCCCATCCGTGGTGACATTGACGTGATTCATGGCTGCGCAGCGGTCGCTTGGACGTGGAGTCCCACGCCAGATGTCGCACTGGGTGAGTCGGTTGCTCACGATCGATCTGTTGAGACGCACTGCGTACTCCGCTCCTTCGCGGCACTGGACTTCCCAGAGGTCATCCGGCCCGCCGACTTCGATAGTAGAAGGCTCCCGCGGCCAGCAAAGCTGCTGCCGCTGCAGCTATCCAGACCATCGAGCCGTAGTCTCCATCGTACGCCTCGGACCCGAAGAGGGTGCTGAGCAGGAGAGCCGGCATTCGAGCAGGTACGGAAACTGTCACGAACACAGGTAACCGCAACCTGGTCAGACCGGCAGCATAGGATGCCGCGTCTTTCGGCATGCCGGGCAGGAGAAAGAGCACAAACATTCCGATCAGGCCCTTGCGTGACCGAAGTGCCTCGTCAATGCGTGCCAGTCTCTTCGGCCCGAGGATTCTGCGAACAACGGGTCGGCCCACGGCCCTGGCAAAACCGAAGTCGAAGGCCGATCCTAGCAGGATTCCTGCCACCGAGTAGACGAAGCCCCACCACGCCCCAAATACGTATCCAGCGGCGACTTGGGTGAACTCGCCAGGAATCGCAAAGAGGACGACTTGCAGGAACTGGATTCCGATACAAATCAACGGTCCCGCCGGTCCGTCCTGGCGCATCCACGCAACCAGCTCTTCATGATCGAACAGCCGGCCAAGCCAACCGCGCTGCCAAACCAACGCGATCAGGCCCACTACGACTGCCAGTGCGACGACGGTCCAGACTTTGGATACCGGTCTCGCCGGACGGTCTGGAATCTCCGGCGAATTCATGTCCTATCATATGGCAGAGTGTTTCCCAACGAGCCGATGACCCTCGCGACCGACTATGCGCTGGGTCTGCTGGCTCTCTCATTGGCGATACGGATTCGCCGAAGGGGCGCGGAGAGCGGTCGTCCATACTGGGCCGCCACGCTGGCAGCAGCTGCTGCTGCTGCGTTTCTGGGAGGTTCCTACCACGGATTCCTGCCGTGGCTTGATCCGCGCATCGCAACGCTGTTCTGGAAGTCGACACTCCTCGCAATCGGGTGCGCAGCCTACGGAGTATCCATCGCGACGGCCCGTATTTACCTATCTGAGCCAGGACGACGCATGTGCCAGACGGTCGCCGCTGTCCAGTTGGCGATCTATGCCGCCGGTGCAATGCTCACGGATGCGTTCCTGATTGCAATCGTCGACTATTCGGTTGCCTTCGGATTCGTGCTAGCAATGCACGCGAGGGCTTGGTTGCGTGGGCGGGACCGCGCTGCGGCCTGGGTGATAGCCGGTGTGCTGACTTCGTTCGTGGGGGCGGGGATCCAAGCCGGCGGCGTTGCTTTGCATCCGCAATTCAACCATAACGACCTCTACCACGTGGTGCAGATGATCGGAACCTGGATGCTCTACCGGGGAGCGAGCCGTCAATCCGACAGCGCACAGGGATAGGTCAGTCGGACCAACCGTGCGCGTCGCGCACTGCCACCATCACACCCAGAATGTCGTTCCAGGTTTCGGGTTCCAGCATCACCTTGTTAGGGAACATGCAACCGTCCCAGCATATATGCCGGCAGTTCTTGGTCAGCTCTCCGTCTGCGTTCCGCAACCAGAAACCGGAATGCCGCACGATGTCGAGCCTGCCGTTGGGGTCCTTGGCCTGGCAGTGCCGGCCTGTCCGGTCGTGGCTGCCACTGCCGAAGACCGTGCCATCATTCTGAGCAACGTGGAAGTCGTTGGTCCAAGGCCGCAGCGCGTCGGTGAGCTGCCGTAGTGCGCCGTCGAGCTCTTCGCTGTCGTCCCACGCGAAGTCTTGCGGTAGCAAAGCATGCTCAGGTGCGTTGAAACCGAGCGTGTAAAGCAGTGTATGCGCCATGTCTGCCTGGAATCCCAAGGCAGGATTGTTCACGCCTTCGAGGACCTCGAGCATGTACTTCCAGCTGTGCATCGCTCCCCAGCAGATCTCACCCTCTGCCGACAGGGTCTCTCCGTTGTCCTGGGCGATAGCCGTGGCTTGGCGGAACGTCTCGACTACGTTTGCCGTGTTGGCCGCCGGATCCTTTGCCCAGTCCTCGACGCCACTTGCGGAATCAATGCGCACAACACCAGAGGGGCGAATGCCCCATTCGCGGAGTTTTCGAGCGATGCCGCAGCCCTTCCTAACGGCCTGAAGGAAGGACGCCCGCCCCTCTCCGGGATCGATTGCCGCCCCGCCACCGGTTGGACCCCAGATGGGAGCCACAACGGAACCGATCACGAGACCACGATCAGAGAACTTGTCGGCCCAAGCTTTCAGTTCATCGTCGGAAATGTCGATGCTGATGTGCGGGTCGAACAGGAACAGGTCAACCCCGTCAAATTTCTGCCCGTCGACCTCCGCACCAGCCGTGAGATCGAGCATCGTGTCAAGGTCAATCGGAGGTTCCGAATCCGGACCTTTACCGACGACTCCGGGCCATGCGGCGTTATGCAATTTGGGGAAGTTGTTGGCAGAACTCATGGTTATGACTATCCAATAATATCGCAATCGCCGTTGCCTCCCGTCTTTTCCAATACAAGACGAGCCTGAAGCCAGAGGCCATTCCAATACAAGATGAGTCTAAAGGCGTGGGCTGAGCAGGGAGCCTCGCTTCAGAGGGGGCAAGCTGCGGGCGATGGGAGTCGTCATGCAGCAAGCCGAAGCGTTGAGCCTGGAGCAGGTCCGGGCGTTTCTGGAGGGCAGTGAGAATGTCGAGTTCGCAGCTGCCAGCCGGGCTGCGAAGTACGCGTTGTTCGAGGCCGTGCTGCGCTGGCACCACTACGCCGAGCTGGGCCGCCCCGAGAAGGGCTTGGTGCGGCGTTTCCTGCAGAAGCTCAGCGGCCTGAGCCGGGCCCAGACGACGCGCCTGATCAGCCAGTTCCTGTGCCAGCGCACGGTGCGCCCGACGGCCTACCGCCGGCGGCGCTTCCCCACCCGCTACACGCCCGCCGACATCGTGCTGCTGGCGCGCGTCGACGAGGCCCACCGGCAGCTCGCCGGGCCGGCCACCTGCGCCATCCTACGGCGCGAGTTCGAGCTCTACCGGCGGCGCGAGTTCCGACGCCTGGCGGGCCTGTCCGTCGCCCACCTGTACAACCTGCGGCACAGCCGCCTGTACCGCCAGCACCGCCTGCGCCTCGACAAGACCCGCCCCACGCCCACCGCCATCGGCGAGCGCCGCCAGCCCGACCCCCGCGGCCGTCCGGGCTACGTCCGGGTCGACACCGTGCATTCCCCCGAGCAGGACGGCACCAAGGGCGCCTACACCATCAATCTGGTCGACCAAGTCACGCAATGGCAAGTACTTGGCTGCGTCGAGCGTATCAGCGAGCACTACCTGGCCCCGCTGCTGCAGCAGCTCCTGGCACAGTTCCCCTTCGAGATCCGCGGCTTCCATTCCGACAACGGCAGCGAGTTCATCAACCACACCACGGCCGGCCTGCTGGAGAAACTGCGCATCGAATTCACCAAGTCCAGGGCCCGCCGCAGCAATGACAACGCCCTCGTCGAAACCAAGAACGGCGCCGTCGTGCGCAAGTGGATGGGCTACCAGTTCCTGCCCTCCCAGGCCACTGACGCGATCCATCGCTTCTACTGCGAGTGGCTCAATCCGTACGTCAACTTCCACCGCCCCTGCGCCTTCGCTTCGCTGCGGCCGGACCGCCACGGCAAGCTGCGCCGCGTCTATCGCGACTGGCACACCCCCTACGAAGCCCTGGCGGCCCTGCCCGCGCCGCAGCGCGGCCTGCGCGAGGGCGTCACTCTCGCCGCCCTCCAGGCCCAAGCCAGCGAGTGCTCCGATACGGTCTTCGCCGAACGCCTGCAACAACGCCTGCGCACTCTGCAACGCACCTGCGCGGACCTCGCCCTGCCCTGGTGACGAGCCGCCATAGCGGGCCCCCTGAAACACCCTCTCCAGTGATGGAGGGGGAGGGGGGCTGGCGCCCCCCTGTCCCCCTTGCACCCCCTTCCCCCGCCCTTTTTCCCGCTCCTGCTGCAGCCTGCTACACTGCCTCAGCCCGCAGTTCTCCCAGCTCCCCTTCAGGCTCATCCTTCAATTGGAATAGACGCTCCTCGGCCCCCAAGCCATTCGCTCACCGATGACTCCTCTCTCAGGGGGGCTGGTAGAATCTTCCCTCTCGTGACCCTTCGGAGAGCCCAGCGCGTGCATCGAATTGGCGGATCCTGCCTCATTGGCGAGTCAAGGCTGTGGCTTTCTTCGCTGCCGATGCATCGAATTGGCGGATCCTGCCTTCAAACGCTCATTGGCGAGTGGCAGGCAGGGGTCGGTAGAGACGAGGCTGTGGCTTTCTTCGCTAGTCAGGTATCCAGGAAGGATGCCGTCTACTCAGGCGCAGTGATTTCCAAGGAAGCCGAGGCTTCGATTCGCTGCCTCCTCTGGGCATCCAATGCTTGGTATTGAGTCAGTGCCTCGCGAGCCTGCTCGCGCATCCCTAGGCGCTGGTAGGCCTGGGCCAATTGGTAGTGGATGCTGCCATCTGCATCGAGGTCGAGCGACGCACTCAGGTGTGGCACGGCCTCGTCGGGTTTGTCTAGCGCTAGGTAGGACCGTCCTAGGTCTAGTCGGACAGTGGCCGGGGCATCGGCCAGGACAACTGCGGATTGCAGCACCGGAACCGCCCGCTCATACTCCTGCTCCTCCGCCAGCAAGTTTCCTAGCAGCGCGGCCCAGCGCGGGTCTTGGGGGTCCGAGCGGTAGAACCGCTCGAGAAGCGGCCGTGCTTCGTCGATCCGCTTGGCGAGGTACAGTAGCTCCGCCATCTTCCGCTCCAAATCCCCAGATCCTTCTCGAAGCTCAAGCGCTCGACGGCAGGCATCGGCCGCACTAGAGTATTGCTGCTGGAAAGCGAGGATGTCCGCGGTGAGAGTAAGTTGCTCCACCGATTCCGGCAGTGAGGCCAGTTCCTCAAACGATTGTTCGGCAAGGGCGGCGTATGACCGAGCTGCCCAGAATAGGTCAGCCAAGGAGGATTCCTCCGTCAGGGGAGGGGCAAGATCGAATCGGCCTGCCGCAAAATTGCACTCAGCGGATTGTTCGACATCGCAGTCCGGCGCTGACAACGATTCGGCCTTCTTTCTTTCTATCTCCGCCCATTCGGCTTGACCCGCTCGCTCGTAAACCAATGCCACGGCTTCGTGCACCGCGCGGACGCCGGGTTGCCGCTCGAGAGCGCTGCGGAACAAGTACAGCGCGCTCGGGTACTGACCGGTCGACAGCCTTGTCTGACCGAGAAACCGCAGCATGTATGGGGACTCAGGGGCACGTTGCTGCAGCTGGTCGATCGCCCTCGCCGCCAATTCCTCGTTGCAGCGGACCAAGCCCGCGTGAGCATAAGGGCTTGTCGCGTCACGGGCTCTAAGTGCCTGCCAAGCCTCCACCGCCTGAGAATATTCTCCGACCGCCTCCAGCGCCTCTCCCAGCAGGATACGGGCGAACGGGTGCTGCGGATTGATCGTTGTCGATTGTCGGAGAGGAGCGACTGCCTCTCCATATCGGCCAAGCCTTGACAGGCTTGCACCTAGCGCGAAATGGGCAGGAAAGGATGATGGTAGTGCCAGCGATGCCTTTTGGAGGGGTTCGACCGCCTCGGTGTCTCGTGCGCTGAAATGTAGCGCCATTCCAAGATTGGCCTGCAGTGTCGGTTCCTCCGGGAATCTGCTGGCCAGCTGGGCATAGATCTCCGCAGCTTCGGCGAATTTCCTCTCGGCCATCGCTTGGCGCGCGGATTCTGCCAAAGCATTTGGGTCGACCTGAGCTCTGGCGCCGACCGCGAGAATTGACAAGAGAATGACACCTGCCATCCCATGGCGCACGGCCTGAAATGTCGATTTCCAGATTCTCGGCACAAGTGACCTGCCCAGATTCATGTTGGCATAGCGAAGGGCCCAAGCGCCGGGCCAAGATCGGATTCGGTCCGTCACAGGCTCCCGGGCTTCCACATCTGTAGTGGCTCTATACGACGATTCGACCGGTTGCCTGGTGACCGATCAATGCAGCGTGGCAGAACCAGCGAGAAAACGGGCTGCGATGATGCACCAGCGACGGAAGAGCTAAATTTCACGTCGCTAGCGGGTGATACCTATATTGCTGTGAAGAGGCTCTTCCTCTTGTGCCGCCGAACCTGGTGGGCGCAAAAAAGGGGCCTGTCCGAAGACAGGCCCCGACGTTGGCTTTGTGGCGCGGTCGCTAGAAGCTGAACCTCAATCCAATCCGGATGACGCGTTCGGTGAGGGCGTTGGTGCTTGTGATGGTCATGAACCCTCCGCTACTTCTGTTGCTGTTGTATCGACCGAATTGTGGCGTGTTCGTGAAGTTGAAGAACTCTGCCCGGAACTGAGCTTCGGCAGTCTCTCCGATCGGAAACTTCTTGAAGATGCTCAGATCAAGGTTCGTGACCCCGGGGGTGTCCAGGATGTTGCGTCCTGACGTTCCGAATCGCTGCTCGGTGACCGGCTCGAAGGCCGACGGATCATAGTAGTGCTGGCCCGGTCCGACACCGCCCAGCTTCCTGACCTCGCCCACTTGATCTGCAGTCTGCGATGCGCTAGCCGCGTTCAGCGAACTGCCCGAGGAGCTGATTGTTCTGGGAGGACCGGTGAGCAATGCCACAGTTCCGCTGAGCTGCCAATTGCCTAGGATCGTTCCGGCAGCCGTGATTGTTGCGCTAGCCGCGTTCAGCGAACTGCCCGAGGAGCTGATTGTTCTGGGAGGACCGGTGAGCAATGCCACAGTTCCGCTGAGCTGCCAATTGCCTAGGATCGTTCCGGCAGCCGTGTTGTTGTTCTGCAGGAACGGCAGTTCGTAGACGAATCCCATCTGGAACATATGAGTTCGGTCATAGCCGGCTCTCGCCCGATTGCGATCGAAAACATCCAAGTGATCCCAATTGACTCCAGCCCAACCTTCGTCATCTGCCATGTTGATCGCCTTGGACCAAGTGTAGGCACCTTTCAGCATGACGCCCTTCGAGAAGCTGCGGTTTAAGGCGATTTGGAGCGAGTGGTAGTCCGAGTTGAGATAGCTGTCCCACATGTTGATGTTGGTCGCCCGACCAGCCACATGCGCCCACGGCCTGCCGGCGTTGCCTTCTCCAGGCCTGGACGCGTTGATATCCCGGTCAGCGAGCATGCCAACCGAGCGGGTTGCCACGTACCCTACCGAGGTAATCAGATCCCCTGGCAGCCGCCGTTCCACTGTGAAATTCCACGACGCAATATAGCCGCGGTCCAGTTTGCCCTCGAAGGGACTACGGAATCCAGCCGTGACCGGCACGTCAATCACTCCTTGGTCAAGGTCCGGTCCGACCACTGGCGGAATACCGTCCGATAGCGACCTGAAGAGCTCGAAAGTGTTCGGGCGTTGGAAATCGAGCGCGACTGTGATTGGGTATTGACCGCGCATCGGCCGGGAGAACGGCATTGGGCTGTAGTTGAGTCCGAATCCAGTCCGAACTACGGTGCGGTCGTCGACACGGTAAGCGATGCCGGCTCGGGGCGATAACAAGCCTTTGCTGACCTCGATACCAGCGTTCTTCGGAGTGCTTCCACGACCGCCAAGGTACATCTGATTGGTGTAAGGATCGTAGCGTTCGATCCCTTTGCCTCCAGCTCTGGACATCAGTGGATAGTACTCGTAGCGCAGGCCGAGATTCACCGTCATTCTCGGGTTAAGCTGCCAGCGATCGGTCATGTACCACCCGAACTGCCACTCGTTGCCGGTCGCGAGCACGTGCTGGATGGCCTTTCGCATTCTTGATGTCTCGCCAAGGAGAAACGCCGCGTATTGATTGTATTGGCCTGGCGCATCTCCGTCCTTCAGGGAGGTAACGTCGCCGTTGAAGTCGATCGTGCCTCGGGGGCCGCCACCGAGTTCGGGCTGCCAATGCGCAAGTTTCAGCAGAATGCCGTCAAACCCGAAGCGAATCTGATGGGTGTTCTTGATCCACGTGAAGTTCTGGCTGGTGGTCCAGTTCTCCTCGACGCGAGATAGCGGCTGCCAGCCCGGTGCACCCAACCGTGTGTACGGCCCTGGCTGGATTCGTGGGAACCCGATCTGCCGGGGATCCGGCCCGCCGAGGCCCGGGATGCCGAGACCGAAATCCTTGCCGAGGTCAGTGGGATTCACGAACTGATCCTGCCGCCAGTATCCGAACACGCCGTCGTAGAGGAGAGTTGGCGAGAACGTGTACGTATGGCCGAACGTGCCGAGGTTGACATAGGTTTCTGCGTTACCCGGGCTCCCGCCAGGGGCAGGGCCACCCGCGTCCCCAAAGATAGGCGTTCCGGACACGGGCGCATCCATGAAGCCGTGCTTGGCCCAAAGGGAATAGTTTTGGTTGACCGTAAAGTTGATCTTTGAGTCGTAGTAGGCCCGATCAAACGGTGGCGAGCCCTGGGAGTGAAAGTTGTTGTTCGTACCAGGCTGGTTGGGATCGGGAATGTAGGTCTGGATGTTCAGGGCGATTGGATTCTGCAGGCTCAAGGGGATCCTCTTGTCCGTGAACGGGATCCGCCCTGTTCCATCCTTGTTCCCCGTGTAAGGGTTGTAGATGACATTGTCGTACGCGCTGAAGTCGCCCATGCGCTGGTCTGCAGTGGGCACTTCGTCGCCTGTCCGGACTCCAGAGACTGCCTGCGCCGTCTTGTCGTAGCTGAAGAAGAAGAACAGCCGGTTCCGTACCATCGGCCCGCCGATGGTGCCTCCGTAGTTCTTGAAGTTGCTATCGGGCTTTGAGTCGGAGAAGAAATTCCGCGACCGCAGGTCTTGATTGTCATAGAACCAAAAGCCGGATCCGTGCAAGTCATTGGTGCCGGACTTCGTGATGACAGTTGTCGACGCACCGCCGGACAGTCCTTGCTCGGCGTCGCCCGATCCGGTTGTGATGCTGACCGTCTCAATGGTCTCGGCGGGTGCGATGTAGCCAGCGTGGTGAGGCAGCCAAACGTTGATGCTCGCCGCTCCATCGATCCGGGTAACGTTGTTGTTGCGGTTGGTGCCATTGACGTTCGTGCTTAGGGACCGTGCGGGCGTGTCCAGAATCGAGTTCTGGAAGCGAGCCGGAGTTGCCCCGGGGACGAGATTCACCAAACTTTGGTAGTTCCGGAAGTTCGGCAGCGGGAAGTTCATGATTGCACGCTGCGAGATCTCGGATCGTGTATCGGCCTTCTCCGTCTGCAACTGCGCGGCTGAAGCTTCGACCGTGACCTGCTCGGTCACCTGGCCGAGCACCAGGCCGACATCGACACGCGTCACTGCATTGGCCGTTACGCTAACTCCCGCCTCGGTGTGGGTTCGGAACCCGTCCGATGTGATCGAGACATCGTAGTTGCCTAAGGGGACGTTAGCCATTCGAAACAGGCCGTCTCCACCGGATGACGATTCCAGCTCTAGTCCGGTCGCAACATTCAGCGCAGATACCTGTGCCCCTGGCACCACAGCGCCGGTAGCATCGGTGACCGTCCCCACGAGCGATCCGTAGAGCACCTGTGCTGACGCGGGTGCTGTCCAGCTTAAGGCAAGCAAAGCACCTAGAAAGGCCCATTTCCGAATTTCGGAGCGGGATTTGAACATGATTTCTCCTAACCGTTTTCTTAGCCCGTGTCACCTTCCGGTAACACGGAGACTTAATAGACCGTAGTACCCCTGAAGGTCCTACGAGTCGGAGTTTCGCACAGAATTGCTCTATAAGTCAAGTTTTCGTCAAGCGGGGTGTACGTCCCGATTTTGAGATCGGTGTGATTCAGCCGAGCGCGGCAGACATGTCGCATTTGTTGCAAGATCTTCTGCCAGCATTGTCTTTACGGCAGTTATAGTAAAGACAGGAGGCCCCATGTCTGACCCCCACGACCCATCCGTCCTTGAGCAACAACGCGACCGCATCCGCAGCGAACTCGCCTCCATTGGCGACTTGCGCCCAGGACCCCTCCGGGAGAAACACATGCGCTGCGGCAAGCCCACCTGCCGCTGCCAACGCGAGGATGATCCCGGCCACGGGCCCTACTTCCTGCTCGACCGCCAGACCGGCGGCCGCAAGACCACCCGCTCGATCCCCGCTGCACGTGTTGCCGAAACGCGCGCCCAAGTCGAGGAATGCCAGCGCCTGCGCCGCTTGACCAGCGAACTGATCGCGGTCAGCGAGCGCCTGTGCGATACCCGCTTGGCCGAGCCAGCGACCGACGCCGGTAAAAAAACTCTCGGCGCCGCGTTCGCCGCCGCCATCCAGGCTGAGATCGAGGCGTTGCTGAGCCGCGGCCCGGACGGTGGGCTTGATTTGGAGGCTGTCGAGACCGCCGCACGGCGCTATGCTCTACAGGTCGCGGCGCTCGCCGTCCAGGACAGGCTCAACGCCGACGGCTCCGACTGGCAGGGTCCCCGTCTGCCCTGCGCCTGCGGCCAGCCGGCCCGCTACGCCGGCCGCCGCGCCAAAACCTTCCTCACCGCGCTCGGCCCGGTCGAACTCAGCCGGGCCTACTACCATTGCCCGGCCTGCAACGCAGGCTTCTTCCCGCGCGACCGCTCCCTGGGACTGGAAGCCACCCCTCGCTCTCTCCGGCCGCCACGCGCATGGTCGGCACCGTGGCGGCCTGCGTCAGCTTCGCCGAAGCCTCCGCATTGCTCGACGACCTGGCCGGCTTGCGCATCTCCCCCAAACACGTCGAACGCGCCGCCGAGGCGCTGGGACGCGAGATCGACGCCGCCGAGCGCTCCGGCGCGGTCTTCGCCACCGAGCCGCCGGCCGCGCCCACGATGTACCTCGGCATCGACGGCACCGGCGTGCCGGTGCGCCCGAGCGAGACGGCCGGGCGGGCGGGCAAGCAGCCGGATGGTTCGGCCAAGACCCGCGAGGCCAAGCTGGTCACGGCCTGGACCGCCGAGTCGCGCCACCCGCAGACCGGCCGTCCCCAGCGTGACCGGGGTTCGCTCAGCTACTGCGGGGCGATCGAGAGCGCCGCCAGCCGCGACACGGACCGCGAGCCGAGTGTGTTCGCACAACGCGTGCGCCGCGAGGCCGAACGGCGCGGATTCCCGCAAGCCCAGCGGCGCGTGGTGCTGGGCGACGGAGCGATCTGGATTTGGTCGCTCTGCCAGGAGCAGTTCCCGGGGGCCGTGCAGATCGTCGACCTGTTCCACGCCGAGGAGCATCTCTGGACGGTGTCCCGGCAGCTGCATGCGGGCCACGACGCCCGGATCAAGGCGTGGGCGGACGAGCGTTGCGACGAACTGGAGACCGGTCAGTTCGAGGCGGTGCTGGCGGCCCTGCGGTCCGCCAGTGACTGCGAGGAAGCCCGCCACTGTGTCACCTACATGGAGCGGAATCGCGACCGGATGCGCTACGCGGCGTTCCGTGCCGCCGGACTGTGTGTCGGCTCGGGGGTGGTGGAAAGCGGCTGCAAGAGTATTGTCGGGTCGCGCCTGAAGCAGTCCGGGATGAGATGGACCGTCGACGGTGCCAACGCCATCCTCTCGCTCCGTTGCTGCACCAAGTCTGGTCGCTATGAGGACTTCGGGGCAAGTCGATCAGCCTCGACCTAGGGAAATCTCAAAAACCTGACGTGCACCCTCAAGCGTGTTCGTAAAATACACACGTATTACGACTCGAGCCCGGCACCCTTTCGAACGGTCGCGTTCCACTGCATCGACTGCAGTTCAGGAAGCCGATCGAAGACCGCCGAGCCTTGAGTCGTCTGATGCCTCCCAGTTCCTCGGTATACAAGGTCTGACATTCAATGTGATTCTCCTAAGCGTGTGCAGCCTAGCTGCATTCACCACGACTCGCTTGGTGCGACTGAATGCACAGTCAGTGCCCGTCACGGTTTACTCTGGAGCTTGATCCTACGGCTGAGGAACGTTCGGGCACACACGGCGACGTTGTTGTTGCCGCTTTGCCTTCTGCCCATTGGTGCACTGGGCCAATCCGAGATTCGGCTCGACCCTGTCCCCGCTTCAGGGCTTGTCTTCACTCTAGAAAACTCACCCACCCCTTCAAAGCGACTGATCGAGACAATGGCCGGCGGACTGGCTATCTTCGATCACGACGGAGACGGCAGGCCCGATATCTTCTTCACTAACGGAGCTTCCCCCGATTCGATGCGGAAGGATTTGCCGCGATATAGCAATCGGCTCTTTAGAAATGTCGGTGGCCTGAGGTTCTTGGATGTTACGGCTCGGGCGGGAGTTGCGGGGGAAGGGTACTCCATGGGCGCGGCAGTTGCCGACTACGACAACGACGGGGATGTCGATCTTTTTGTAGCAGGAGTGTTTCGGAGCTTTCTTTATCGCAATCGGGGCGACGGCACTTTCGAGGAAGTAACCGCGCGCGCGGGAATCGACGCCTCCGATTGGGCCGTCGCAGCGGGTTGGTTCGACTACGACAGCGACGGACTGCTGGACCTCATGATTGTCCACTACGCAGACTGGTCATTGGAGTTCGACCGCTATTGCGGCGACCGAGCCCGCGGCCTGCGGGTCTACTGCCATCCGAAGTACCTCACGCCCATCGCCAACCGCCTATATCGCAACCTCGGGCGGGGAGAATTTGAAAACGTAACCGAGCAAGTCGGCCTTTCCGGGTTCCTGGGCCGTGGCATGAGCGTCTCGTTCGCCGACTTCGACGGCAACGGTTGGCAAGACGCGTTCGTCACCAACGACAACCTCCCGAACTTCCTGTTCCTGAATCAAGACGGGGACGCCTTCGTTGAAGACGCCCTGTTGGCCGGTGTGGCCCTGCTGGATCACGGGAGGCCTGTCGCGTCCATGGGCGTCGATATCGGAGACCTAGACAACGACGGCAACCCGGACCTGTCTGTGACGGCGCTGAGCAACGAGACCTTTCCGCTCTTTAGGTACGAAGGCGGGGGCTTGTTCCGTGATGCTACGGTTCGAAGCGGCCTGGCGAAGGCGTCCCGGACCTACGCGGGATGGGGCAACGTGTTCGCCGACTTCGACAACGATGGCCAGGTGGATCTCTTCACCGCCAACTCCCACGTAAATGACCTGGTCGAAGAATTCGAGCCATTCTCGTACAAGCAGCCAAACACCGTGTTTCGCAATCTTGGCGGCGGGTTTGAAGGTGCGCTGGAAGTTGGAGAGATGGGCGCGCACAGAGGGGCAGCGGTCGGTGATTTCGACGGCGATGGTCGCCTCGATGTGGTGGTGAGTGCACTCGGCGAAGAAGCTACCCTGTTTCACAATGTCTCGGAGGCGGCAGGAAACTGGATTGCCTTGGCCCTCGTCGGAACTGCGTCAAACCGAGACGGTCTTGGAGCTCGCGTAAGAGCTCGAGATCAAACTCGTTGGATGAAGAGCGCCGCGGGCTACGCCTCGTCCAGCTTGCGGCCAATCCACTTCGGCCTGGGAGAGAGTACGGAGCCCGTAACCGTCGAGATTGACTGGCCGAGCGGGCAAAATCAGAGAGTCGAATCCGTCCCGTTGAACCAATTGACCGTCATTCGCGAACCGAGGTAGTTCCGAATCATCGAGGTACTCGTCTGCGCGACTCGGACGGGCGACAACCAAGCGTCGCTCTTTCGATAGAGGAACGTGGGCGGGGGCTCGGTCAGGAGTCAGTGAGGGGCTATGGGATACTGTCGCCGGCCTGTCACTCGGACAGTGGCCCAAGTGATAACTATGCGTCGACTAACCCGCGTACTCACTCTATTCCTTGGAGCGGTCGCTCTTTCTTGGGCGAATTCGCCCAACATCGTGTACATCATGGCCGACGACCTTGGCATCGGGGACGTCAAGTGCTATGGCGGCGACCGTTGCAAGATCAAGACTCCGGCTCTCGATTCGCTTGCGAGGGACGGAATGCTATTTAGTGACGCCCATGCAGTCGCGTCAGTCTGCGTCCCATCCCGAATCGGCATCATGACAGGGCGGTACGCCTGGCGTTTCGCGAAACCCGCCCAGAGCGGCCCGTGGGGGTTCCTCAATCCGCAATTGCCCGTGGCCACGTTCACTGTCGGATCGATGCTGCAAGGCGCGGGATACCGGACCGGGTATGTCGGCAAATGGCATCTCGGAACCCTCATGCAGACGACTGACGGCAGGAATCAGGGAACCGAGAACGTTGATTACGATCGCCCCCTGGAAATCGGGCCGAATGATTACGGCTTCGACTATTCGTTCGTCCTTCCGGGCTCACTCGACATGTACCCCTACGTATTCGCCAGGAACGGGCACTTCCAAGGCAAGGTCAGCGCGCGGAAAGGGTGGAGTGCATTCAACCGTGTCGGTCCGGCAGCGGAGGACTTCGAAGACTACAAAGTCTTGGATATGTTCGCGCGGGAGGCCGAGAGCTTCATTGAGCGCAATGCTGAACATGCACGGGATGGCAAGCCGTTCTTCCTGTATGTCGCCCTGACCTCGCCGCATACCCCGACGAGCCCGAGCCCGGATTTCGAGGGGACCAGTGAACTCGGCCTTTACGGCGATTTCGTCGAGGAGACGGACGCGACGATCGGTAGGGTCCTCGGCGCTCTCGACGAGCACGGCCTGACCGAAAACACACTTGTGATTGCCACCTCGGATCACGGCGCAGCCCCATACGCCGGCAACAAACGGGCGGCAACGGTGGGCCTTATCCGCGAACTGGAGAAATTCGGACACTACTCCAGCGGGATCTATCGCGGCTACAAATTCACGGTATTCGAAGGGGGCCTTCGCATACCGCTGCTGGTTCGCTGGCCCGGAACCGTGACTGCTGGCTCGCGTTGCGATTCACTGGTCGGGCTGATCGACCTAGCAGCGACCCTGGCCGACATCGCAGACGTCGAATTGAAGTCCGCCGAGGCGCCCGACTCGATCAGTTTCCTGCCCTTGCTCAACGCTCCTCAAGGCGCTGCCCCGAGAACGGCCCTCGTCATGCAATCGCCGCTGGCATTCGCCCTGCGTCATGAGCAATGGAAGCTCGCTCTAACTCCGAGCAGTGGGTCCCGCGGTCTCTGGGGAACGCGGCCAGTGCCCGAGCAAGCATGGGAACAAGCGCTTCGCTCCTTCGGGTCACGACCCTCTGATGCCGACTTGAGAAAAGCACCGTTCGTGCAGTTGTTCGATCTCGCCTCGGACGTAAGGGAGTCAACCAACCTCGCCGATGAACGCTCGGAAGTCGTGGACCGGCTAAGCCGAATCCTCGATGAGACGATCGAGCGAGGGCGCAGCACGCCGGGGCCGTCGCTTCGCAACGACGTATCAGCAGTCGCTATCCATCGCAACGCCCGCCCGTGGCTCGAACGGTATACCGGCAAATCCCCGTGACGGATCTCCAAGTGGAACCATTCGAAAAGCGCACGGGAGGATCCCCGAGTCAGCCCGTCGGCAGCGTCTTTGAGGCGCAGCGCCGTCTCGCAGCACTGGGGAAGGGCGTGACTTGCATCACGTGAGTAACGAGCACTCCCCGTCTGTGTCCGAACAGTAGGAATTCCCAGTCGCAGTCAGCAGAATGCATACGTACTCGCATGCGATTCAGACGATCTGGCTGCGACATATGCTCAATCGGCGCGGACATGGCGCACCTGTTTCTCTCGTTCTAGGTTCGTTCATGCCTGACGTGCCCTTAGTGCTGCTCACGGGTTGGTACGTGGTCCGCAAGCGCTTCGAGGCTGGATCCGAGGGAACGCTCTTCGGGCCGGAGTACGACGCCCTCTATTTCGGTGATCCCGTCTGGATTGCCGGACACAATGTGATGCATGCGCCGCTCGTGATCCTGCTGGGCCTGGTTGTGAGCTGGAAGCTTGGCAAGCGTCACTTCGGGGGGAGGTGGACGAGTCTTTACTGGTTCGCGATCGGGTGTGGTATTCACTCCCTTCTGGATATCGCGACCCATCACCACGACGGGCCGTTGCTACTATTCCCGCTAGACTTCAGCCTGCGATTCGCAAGCCCCGTCAGCTACTGGGATCCACGCTATCACGGCCGGGTCTTGATGCTTGTTGAGCACGCGGTTGACGCGGCCGCGGCGATTGCGATGCTGCGCGGGCCGGCCACTCGCTGGGTCCGGCGCTTGCACTCCAACGTGGGATGACGTCAGACTGACTGACAGGCCTGCTTGCCGAATGTAGCGCAGGGATCTTCGAGGTGAATTCATGAACGACAGCCAACAGCCTGAAGGGCACACCCGTCGCGACTTACTCGGTTGCGGAGGCGCCGCAGCGGCTGCAGCCCTAGCAGGCTGCAGCCCGGCCTCGATGGGAGACCAAGATGAGAGCTGGACCCGAGCAGTCAATGGAAGGATTCGCCAGTCCGTCTGCCTATGGTGCTTTGAGGGATCAGAATGGGCGTGGGACCTGGACACTCTAGCTGCGCATGCCGCGGCCCTTGGGCTTCAAAGCGTCGAGTTGCTGGCGCCAGAGCAGTGGCCGACAGTGCGCAAGCACGGACTGACCTGTGCCATTGCTGGCAACGGAGTCCCCGCGCCGCCCTTCATGAAGGGATTGAACAACCCTCGCTACCAAGCGGAGGTGATCGAGACGACTAAGAATGTCATGGACGCTTGCACTGAAGAGGGAATTCCCAGCGTGATCGCATTCAATGGTTACAAGTGGAATGATGCCGAGGATCCGCAGAGCGGTGAAATCTCGCTAGAGGATGGTGCCCGGAACACTGTTGCAGGCCTGAAGGAGCTTGCCGCCTACGGCGAGGAGAAGGGCGTCACGGTTTGCTTGGAGATGCTGAACACCAGAGACGACACGCATCCGATGAAGGGCCATCCCGGGTATCAAGGCGACGACATCGACTACTGCGCCGATATCATCAGGGAGGTCGATTCCCCCCGGGCCAAGCTGCTCTTCGACATCTATCACGTTCAAATCATGAACGGCGACGTCATCCGGCGCATTCAGTCGATGCACGAGTTGATCGGCCATGTGCATACCGCCGGCAACCCGGGCCGCAACGAACTGCACCTGAAGCAGGAGATCCACTACCCGTCCGTGATGGAGACACTGGTCGAGGTCGGATACGAAGGCTACGTGGGGCAGGAGTTCATTCCGACCCGAGACCCGCTGGACTCTCTCGCCCAGGCAGTGAGACTCTGCGACGTCTGAGCGGCCCGCGCCGGACATCGGCCTCCGGGCACCTCTTCCGATTCCCGCTACCATCGAAATAGCGAGGGTTGCACCGGAATGGCGAGCAGAACCAGGGTCGGCATCGTCGGCTTCACGGGATACAGCGGGGCGGAATTGCTGCGCATTCTGAAGAATCACCCCTCCGCTGAGCCGGTGCTGCTCGAGCATCGCTCCGTCGCCGATTCGGAACTGCCGTTCGGGGAAGACACACCTCGGATTCCGTTCCAGCCCAAGACTCTGCGCAACGAAGGTATAGACGTTGTGTTCCTTGCCACATCCCTCGAAGTGTCCATGGAATCCGCTCCCCTGGTGCTAGACGCGGGTATCCGCTGCATCGACCTGAGCGCGGCGTTCCGCTTGCGGACCACCGCCAATTACGAGCGGTGGTACAGGGTAAATCACACCTGCCCCGACTTGCTCGCCGACGCCGCCTACGGGCTCCCGGAGTTCTTCCGCCAGATGGTGCGGATCTCCTCTCTTGTGGCGAACCCTGGATGCTATCCCACGGCAATCAACCTAAGTGTACGCCCGCTCATCATCGAAGCGATTCTGGACCGATCCGCCGGCGTGATCTGTGACGCCAAGTCCGGTGTGAGCGGTGCAGGCCGCAAGCCGTCGCTCAAAACTCACTTTTGCGAAGTAACGCAAAACCTGTCCGCCTACAGCGTGCTCTTCCACCGCCACGTGCCCGAGATCCTGCACACGACGGACGTGGACGAACACGAGCTGAGCTTCACCGCACAGCTCCTTCCCGTGCATCGGGGCATTCTTGAAACCATCTACGTGCGAACCGAGAATTCGATCGAATGGGCGGACTTGAGGGCCGTCTACGAAAAGTATTACCGAGACGAGCCGTTCGTGCGCCTGTATCCCGAAGGGCGCCTTCCAGATCTGCGTGGTGTTTGCGGTACGAATTTCTGCGATATCGGCTTCCAGGTCGATCCGCCGAGCCGGCGGGTCGTAATCGTGGCCACAATCGACAACTTGGTCAAGGGTGCCGCAGGGCAAGCCGTGCAGAACATGAACCTGCTATTGGGGTGCCCGGAGACTACGGGCTTACTAGATAGCGAGGCCTCCGCATGAGACTGCTCGTCAAGCTTGGCGGCACATTGCTTGAGACTGCGGAGCGCCGCAGTTCGCTGGGTGGCCAACTGAAGCAGCTTCTCGGCGAAGGACACGAGGTCGTTGTGGTCCACGGGGGAGGGAAGCGCCTAAGCCGGTACCTTGCGGGCATGAACCACGAGAGTGAATTCGTCCGAGGTCTCCGTGTGACGCCGCCGGAGATTCTTGACGCGGTCCTGCGTGTCCTTGCCGGGTCGGTCAATCGGCATCTCGTTGCGAACTTTCAAGCGGCTGGCCTGCAGGCAGTGGGCCTCACTGGAATCGATGCAGGCTGCGTGCAAGCCTCCCAGCTCGACCCTCAACTCGGCCAGGTGGGGAAGGTCGAGACTGTCGATCCGACGTTGCTGAATCGCCTTGCACGAGACGGATACTTGCCTACCGTCGCATGCATTGCGGGCGGTGATGGCGGTGCTATCTACAACGTCAACGCTGACCAAATGGCCGCGGCTTGCGCAATCGCCCTGGGAGTGGACCGCCTCGTATTCCTTACCGATGTTGGCGGCGTGCTCAACGCTGACGGCCAAGTGATCGAGAGACTGGAAGCCGCGCCCGCTCAATCACTCATCGATCGGGAGATCGCGGTAGGCGGCATGGAAGCCAAGCTAACCGCCGCGATTGATGCCATCCGTAAGGGAGTCGGCCGGGTCTCGATCGTCAATGGCCATGAGGCCGACATCCTCGCTCGCACGCTTAACGGAACCGGTGCGGGCACGGAACTCTGCCCTTAGGCCGATCCATCGGCATCGCCCGCCCGTCAACCCGTCGCAAGGGCGAAGTTGCGGTAGGCGAAGTAGAACGCTGCCACGGCGAGGGTAGCCAAACCGATCGAGGCGCCCTTCCAAACCGATTCTCTTGCTGGATCTTGCCCGGGTGCGCCGCAGAAATAGCCGAACACCAGCCCAGCCGCCAGCCCTCCCAAGTGGGCCGCATTGTCGATGGCTGGGAACAGGAACCCGAAGATTGCAATTGCAATGATCCAGCGCTTTGCCACGGACTGCAGCTGTGAGTTGAAATTTCTGCGGCTGAATCCATACATCGCGCCAATGAGGCCACAGATCGACGCCGACGCCCCAATTGACAGACCATCCGACCACATTGTGCTGGCCGCGAATCCACAAAAGCCGGTAGCAAGGTAAAAGACCAGAAACCTCGAAGTTCCGAACATGTCCTCGGCGATCGGCCCAAGATTGTAGAGGGACATCATATTGAAGCCAAGGTGCATCAGTCCCCCATGGAGGAAGTTCGCGGTGATCAGCCTCCACCACTCGCCGTACAGCAGGATCGACAGCCTGAACTTCCCACCCATCATCAGCAGTACCTGACCGTCTATCTCGGCAAGCATGCTGGTGTCGCCGGTGAAGCGGATCGTCACAATCCAAGACGCGACAAACAGCGCTGCATTGATCAGTAGCAGGATTATGGTGGTGAAGCCGATTTGCGAGCCTGCCATGCTCATCCGCTCCTCGCGACGGAGTCGGCTGGCGGCCGTGATTGGCAATGCGTTCCCGCAGTACTGGCAGGTCTTGTCCTTACTGTCGATGAACGCCCGACAATGGGGGCACATTCGCGGCTTTGCCATAGGCGACCTTTCATCTTGGGCTGACTGCTGCGGGAATGCAACAGGGTGAATGGCCAGCAATGGCCGGCCAGCAAGAGCGCCAAGAGACCGACAGGTCAAATTCCCCCTTGTCGCGCCCTCCAAATCAGTTGCGTCAAGAGAATTCTGCAATTCGGCGATGATGCTCTTCGCCGGTGGGCTTCCCGTTGCCACATGCAAGGACGCGAGGTTGAGCGCTGCTGGTCAAGCACTGACGTCTTGTAGGTCAGTGTTGGATCCGCACGACTCCCTCGAGCGAGTGCGATCGGATCCGACCTCTAGGACTGGCTGTCGATCCGCTGAAACAGGATGACCCTTTGGCCCATCATCGGCTTCCCGAAACGCTGGGCTGGCTCGAACTTGCTCGTCAATAGGGCACTGGCTAGTTCGCCGCGCATCCGCTCATCCAGTGGCTCGCCCCCCGCGACTCGGAAATCGTAGACTCCACCTCGATCATCGATATAAGCCAGCACGGTATAGTCTCTCGCGACTGGGTACGGCGACGGAAGCGTCATGAAAGGAGCCGTTACCAGTGGCTTGGCTAGGAAGAGTAGCGGAACGTCGTCGGCACTTGCCGTCGGCTCCACCCAGAAAGCGGAGAGCATTGCCGGCACGATCACAAGGGCCACGAGCAAACCACCAACAGCCGGGACCGCGACGGGGCGAAGGAGGTTGGCGAGCCTGATCTTGAGCTTCCGCCACTCGATCCCAGGGTCGCGACGCCTCTGCGCCTCGATCGAAAAGGCGCTCAAGATCCGAATCTCCAAGCTGGCGGGAGGAGTCGGATCAGGCATGGCACATAGCCACTCGTCGAGCATTTCTGACTGCTCGTATTGAGCGTGGCACTTGGTGCAGTACGAGAGGTGGAAGCGCAGGAATGCCTTCTCCAAGAAGCCGAGCTCGAAGTCGGCGTACCGGCGAATTCGCTGTCTTGCCCAATTGCAATGCATGGTCCTACTCCGTTTGCCAGCCAAGTGCCGGCGCATGTCGCAGCAGCTGGCGTTTCAACGCCTCACGCCCGCGCATGATCCGAGACTTTACGGTTCCGAGAGAGACGCCCAAGGTCTCCGCGATCTCGTTGTAGCTGAAGCCACAGATGTCGCGAAGTACCACCGCTTCTCGGAACCTCGGATCAATCTCACGCAACGCCACGTTCAAAACATCTCGATGCTCCCTGGTTTCGGTATGTTCGAATGGACTTCTGCCAGGGTGCGCCATTTGCTCGACGTACGCGATAGCCTGGCCCTCGAACAGGGACGTTGCGATCTCGCGCAATCGATGCCGAGAGAACCAGCGGCGTCGGTTCGATGACTCGTGCGCCGCAATGCGGTAGATCCAAGTCTTGAGGGTGCAGTCCTCTCGGAAGTCCCCGATTTTGCGGAAAACCTTCACGAAGACGTCCTGGGTGACCTCCTCCGCCTCAGAAGGGTCGTCAATCAGCCTCCAGACATAGGCAAAGATCGGCCCTTGATAGCGATCCAGAAGTAGCCTGTAGCTTTCTGCCGATTCACACTTGAGACCTCGCACCAAAGCGGCGTCTGGATCAGTGACCGCTGGCAGAGATCGAAGGCGAGTTCCGCGGTTCATGAAGATGGATGGCCAACATCAGCCTAGCACCGTGCGGAGTTGGGTATGGGTACCGACTGGCCGGCTTGTCTCTCTGGCTTTGCAGACACCACCGGCGATCGATTGGTTCCAGCGATCTTGCCTCTAACGCGAGCCCCGTGACGGTTACCGGGCAAACCTGCCTCAGTTAGGTAGCGTGTGCTACTCTCTCGATTCGGGCAGACCCATATGTTGAACAGGAATGCGTTCCGTTCGCTTGCCCAGCGTCTCCCTAGGCTGTTCCCGGTGTTTTCGCCCGACAGTCGCCCGCACGGTCTCAGTAAGCCCGACCGAATGGCAATGGCGGGAGGGGTGCTCTCATCGGTATTTCAAGTGGACATCGAGGAAGCAGCCAGCAGGGCTCTAAGCGCTACGCCACGGGAAGCTAGCAGCCGCATGCTTGTCACCGATTCGAAGGACTTCCGGCACGGTTCCGGCATTCGCCTCGACGGCGTTAGTGCCAGATCGGTGAACTCCTTCATCCGGGATCCACGGGTCTTGCCCGGGCTCCCCATAGCCGTGGTCCAGGCCTCTTCAACCTTCGCGATGACGAATACTTGTTCAGCGGGGAACCGTGTCTGCGAGTCCCGCCACGACAGCGCAGGAATTCACCCTCAGCGAACGACGGGCTATCTAGTCGGAGCTAGGTGGAACCCAACGGTCAACAATTCATTGGGAGCTTGAACTATGGCAGATGGATTCCTGATTGGCATTGACTTAGGTGGCACCAAGATTGCCGCTGCAGCCTTTGACATGGATGGCAAGCTACTGGGCAGGGTCGCGCGCCTGCCGACCATGGCGCGTATGCAGCCTGCGGTTACGCTAACCAACATGAAGCGGGTCGTCAAGCAGGCTAAATCGAGCGCGGGCGTCGAGGGCGCGCCTAAGGCCGTCGGGATGGGCAGCTCCGGCCCGCTCGACCAGAAGAACTGCATCCTTCACGACCGTGACTCACTCCCCAACTTGGTCGGATTCAACGTCGGAAAATTCAGCCTTGAGGAATTCGGAGCACCACTGTACCTCGAAAACGATGCGGCGTGCTTTGCCCTTGGAGAGGCGATCCACGGGGCAGGGCAGTCGAAGGAGATCGTCCTGGGCGTGACCCTCGGTACAGGGTTTGGATGTGGGCTGGCCATCGGCAGCAAGATCTACACCGGAGCTACGAATAACGCCGGCGAGGTCGCATATTGCAGGGTCGGTGGGTCGGACTTCGATCATGCCTGTTCGGGGCATGGTGTGGTTCGTCAATATCGGCACAACGTGGAATCTCGGCCGGGCGAGGGACTGACTGCGAAAGAGGTCGGTGACCTCGCAGAGAAGGGAGACCCAGCAGCCATTCGTGCTTGGGAAACCTACGGCCGCAATGTCGGAACCGCAATCGCCACAGTGTGTTGCGTCGTCGACCCAACAACGGTCGTCCTCGGCGGCTCAATCAGCCAGCGACTGTCACTGTTCGAGGGTCCTCTGATGGAATCGGCGCGAGGCATTCTGCCCACTACTTCCCGTGAGGCGTTCCGGATAGACCTCGCCAAGCTAGGCCCAGCTGCCGGACTCACCGGTGCGGCCGAGCATGCTAGACAGCAGGTCATGTCCTGAGTGCGGATTGCCCAATACCACTCTTGGAACCGGCGTTTCGAGGGCCGCAAACCACGTGATATAGTGAAATCTGGAGGCATACACGAATGGCAAAGAGCAATGACGGCAGCAGCATTGCCTGGTTTTTGGCCGGCATGACAGTTGGTGCTGCGGTGGCTATTTTGTTCGCACCCAAGTCGGGCGAAGAAACACGGCAATCGATTGCAGAAGCCGCGTCTCGAGGCAAAGATCTGGCGGATCGCACGACCCGTGAGGTTGTCGAGTTTGGTCGCGACGCGTACGTGCAAGGGCGGGACCTTGCCGACGGCGCGAAAGAGGCCAGCAAGGAAGTGATTGACAAGGGCAAGCAAGCACTGGCAGACCTAACCCCCAAAACGGAGGTCGCGTCTGCTGCAGAAGCCAGTCCTCCTTCGGACAGCTAAGGCGGGTCTTGGCAAGGACGAGCCGAGTTGCCATCGGCTAAACTGGAGCTATCGTCGGGGCGTAGCGCAGCCTGGTAGCGCGCTTGCTTCGGGAGCAAGAGGTCCCGAGTTCAAATCTCGGCGCCCCGACCAGGTTTCCCCTTCTCCCCGGGGAACGATTCTCTAGCGTGCCGGGCCGTGCTGGCGGTGCCACTCGCGGGCTGGCTCCAGCCCGAGAATCTTGTCTTGACTTGAGTGCCGCGTGCCAGCTATGGTGCCGTCATGACACGAAAGGAATTCCTTGCAACGCCTCTGGCTGCTGCCGGAGCGGCATCAGCCGCGACAGGGGCAGGCGAAAAGGGTCGGCGCGTCAACCGGGCGATCGAGTTGCTTGAAGCTGGCCAGACGATTTACTATACCGGCGGTCGCGGGGGCTACGAAGAAGGGACCCGGTCTGCGGGAACGCGCTACGACTACATCAATTACGAGATGGAGCACGGTGCGCTCGACTTCAGCGCTCTTCGTGCGTTCATGCAGGGCCTCGTCGACGGCGGGCCGACGCGAAGCGGACATCGTACGCCGGCGGTAATCGCAACTCTACCGGTTCTCGGCATCGACGAGATGCATATGCGGGCCAATTTCTGGGTCGTCCAGCAAGCCCTGCTATGCGGAATCCATGGCATACTGCTCTGCCACGCACGCGAGCCGGAAGCGGTGAAGTGGATGGTGCGTGCTGCCCGGTATCCCCACGCCAAGCCCGTCGTCGAGGAACTCGGTGAAGGCTTGCTTGGTAATGGCAGCCAAGGCTTCCCATCGGAAATATGGGGTGTGTCGCGAGAAGAATACATGCGGCGGGCCGATCCGTGGCCGCTGAACCCGGAGGGTGAATTCCTGCTCGGACTGAAGATTGAAGACAAGTACGCCCTGGCAAACGCTCACAAGGTCGCTGCCGTGCCGGGAATCGGTTTCGCAGAGTGGGGGCCCGGCGATATGGGCCTCTCCCTGAACCTGCCTGACGGGCATGGCCCGAACCGGTCGCTGCACCCGATGATGCGAGAAGCTCGGGCAACCGTCCTGAACGCCTGCAAGAATAACAACCTCGCATTCTTGAACACTGTTCGAGAGAGCGATGTCACCGAGATGATCGATGAGGGCGTTAGGATTGGCGCCGGAGCCAACGAGGCGACGATGGCCAAGGGTCGAGAATACACCGGCCGCACGATGCCGTGGTAAAGTGGCTACTATCGGCAGCGACGATCCTTGCAGCAACTCTCGGCGGATGCAAACAAGATGACGGGCGGCTGGACCTTCGCCTAGCTCACGTCGCGTCGCCCGGCTCACTCACGGCGATTTCCGCTGATGAATTCGCCCGGAGAGCGAACGAGCGACTCGGAGACGAGGCTCGGATTACGGTCTTCGGGTCTAGCCAGCTCGGGGACGACGAGACCCTGCTGATCAAGCTGAAGCTCGGAACCGTGGATTTCTCGCTGCCATCCACGATCATGTCGTCTGCCGTGGAGTCATTCGGGCTGTTCGAGATGCCGTACCTGGTTCGGGATCGCGACCATATGGCACGGATCGAGCGAGAGGTGGTCTGGCCGAACCTTGCACCCGACGCCGCGGCCAAGGGGTTCGAGCTTCTGGCTGTCTGGGAAAACGGCTTTCGACACATTACTAACAACCAACGTCCCGTCGAGAACCCTGAAGACCTTAGGGGCATCAAATTGCGCACCCCGCGAGGACGCTGGCGCGTGAGGCTGTTTCAGGCGTTTGGCGCGAACCCAACTCCGATGTCCCTGGCAGAGACTTTCATGGCCCTGCAAACCGGTGTGATTGACGGACAAGAGAACCCGCTAAGCCAGATCCACAGCCAAAAGTTCCACGAAGTCCAGGAATTCCTCACCTTGACCGGTCATGTGTACACTCCCGCCTACCTGCTGGCCGGACAGCATCACTGGCAATCCCTTCCCCAATCAGTGCGGGAAATCATCCGCCAAACGGCAACGGAGGTCCAAGCCTTCGTCTATCGTGAGGCCCAGGACCTCGACCAACGACTGCTTGCGGAACTGCGACGCGAGGGAATTGCCGTCAACGAGTGCAATCGCGAGCGGTTTCTGGAAGCCGGTCAGCCGATCTTTGACCAATTCGCCGTCGGTGTCCCGGGGGGCGGCGATTTGATCGCCCGTGCGCTAGCGCTGGACTTGGATCGAACGGGCAATGATACGCTAGCGCCTTGAAGTCGAGCCGTCCGCGAGCGGTCCTGAACCGCTGTCTCGAAGCTGCCGTCATCGGGATCATCGCCGCGCTTGCCCTGCTAGTCGTCGTTGGAGTCGCGAGCCGCAAAGCGGGTTTCTCGCTGGTCTGGTACGACGAAGTGGCGGCAATCCTGCTGGCTTGGCTGACGTACTACGGCGCGGCTCTTGCCGCGCTGCATGGGGCACACCTAGGCTTCCCGAACCTAGTACAGCGAGCACCGCGCCGTCTGCGCCTTGGTCTTGTGATCCTGCGCGAACTGGCGATTGTCCTCTTCTTTGGCCTCACCGCCTACCTGGGCTTGGATCTCCTGTCGGTCTTGGGCGGTACGTTTCTGGTTAGCCTGCCTTGGCTCCCTGCCGCAGTCGTCTACTCGGCCATACCGGTTGGTGCGACGCTCTTCATCGCGGCGGAACTCATCGCGGCTGTTGAGGATTGGAAGCGGGGGCCCCACCCGTGACATTGCTGTTGGTTCTGCTAGGGCTGCTGTTGCTGGTGCTCGCCAATATCCCCATCGCCGTGGCGCTCGGGATCGCGGCCGTGGCCGCAATGGCCGCGGAGACGGGCCTGCGAGACATACCCAACATCCCACTGACCCTGTTCGACGGCGCGGTCAAGTTCTCGTTGATCGCCGTGCCTCTGTTCATCCTGGCGGGAGCCATCATGAACGCCAGCGGGATTTCCCACCGCCTCATTGCATTGACATCGGCGTTGATCGGATGGGTCCGAGGCGGTTTGTCGATGGTGACAATCGGCACATCCTTGTTCTTCGCTGAAATCTCCGGATCTGCCGTCGCAGATGTTGCTGCTCTCGGATCCGTCCTGATCCCATCGATGAAGAGAGCGGGCTACTCGAAAGAGTTTGCTGCGGCTGTGACGTCCTCGGCATCGACGCTCGCGGTCATCATTCCGCCGTCGATCCCGATGATCCTCTACGCGGTCATGGCGGGTGCTTCCGTCGTAGAACTCTTCGTGGCAGGCATCATCCCAGGCTTGCTTGGCGGTTTGCTCCTCATGGCAGCGGCGTATCGAGTCGCCGTACGGCAGGGTTTTCCGGCCGACTCTGCCTTCCAATGGCAAAGGGTCGTGAAGGCGTTTCGCGAAGCGGCTTGGGCACTAGTTCTGCCGGTCATCATCCTGGGAGGGATCTTCTCGGGTTGGGTGACAGCAACTGAAGGGGCCGGTCTCGCTGTCCTCGCGGCAGCTGTAATCGGCGGACTGGTCTACCGGGAACTGAACTGGAGCGTCCTGAGGCGGGCAACCCTCGAGGGTGGCATCCAAACAGCGGTCGTGATGCTGCTTGTTTCCACATCGGCGCTGCTCGGCGAATACCTAACGGCGACGCAGGTTCCCCAGCAGTTCGCAGAACACCTGCTGGCATTCACCGAAAGCAAGTGGGCCGTGCTGGCATTGTTGAACATTTTCTTCCTGGTTGTCGGCTTGTTCCTGCATTCGGCGGCAGCGATCATCCTGGTCGTCCCCGTCGTAATGCCTCTCGTGCATCAAGCAGGCATCGACCCGGTACATTTCGGCCTCGTGCTGACCCTCAATCTCGGCATCGGCCAGCAAACCCCTCCGGTTGCCAGCGTGCTGCTGACTGCGTGTTCGATCGCCAAGGCCAGTATCTGGGAGGTCAGCAGAGCTAACGCGATTTTTGTGGGAGTGCTGCTATTGGTGCTTCTGATGGTCACGTACTTGCCAGCGATTCCAATGTCGCTGGTTGAGCTCTTCTACCGGTAGCCAGGGCCGTGGGCCGCGACGGTCTAGTTGTGACACTGCTTGCAAGCCTTGTCCACTGGGAGGAGCAATAGTTTCGCGGCGGTTGATCCATGCGCGTCGTGGCACATCCCGCAACTGGCCAATTCATGGAACTCGTGGCTATGGACCTGGATGAATTGCTCTTTGGCGTGGCATGACTCGCATCCGCCGCTGAATCGAAAGCGCCCCCTCCGGCTCACGCCGTGACAGTGCGTGCAATCGATGCGAACTGGCGGGTGGTCTACGAATGGCCTCGCCGACGCGAACGGCGGGCTCTCGCCTGAGTAGAAGGTGATGTCATGAGTGCCTTGGGGCGAGTCGAGGCGCAGGGAGTGCCGGCCGGAACCTATAAGCAATCGGGCGTAAAGAACTCCCGGGAACGGCCCGTCCACGTCGACGGGCTGACCATCCAGCAACAGCCTGCCTTCCTCGGCCCGTGCGATGATTTCGACTTCCGGCCCCCGCAGCCAAGTTTCGTTTCGGGGCTTCACGATCAGGCTTGAGCCCTGCCCGGCCAGCGACTCGGCCAACAGGGCCAGCGAGGTGATTGCCAGGAGCCAGCTACACGTGAATGCGGCAGATCGTCCCGGCATACCGGCTGCTGTTGTCCTTGTGTCCCGGCGCTATCCCTGCGTCACAGTAGTAGAGTGCACCGTCCCACCACGTCATCCCATGCGGGTCTGGATCAGTGCGCTCCAACTGCACGCCATCCAGCACGCGGCCGGTTCGAATGTCGAACTTCAAAGCGCGGTAGTCGTTGGAGAACATGCACCAAATATGGTCGCCGTCCCATCCAAGTCCGTGAGGCCGGCTAAGCGGCAAGTCGAAATCGTGGAACGTGTTCAGGTTCGCATCCGCCTGGACCACCTTGAAAGGCTGGAACTGCGTGATCCAAAGGGAATTTTTGGCCCAGAGCAGTCCGTGCAGCCCGCCGCCGCTCGGCGTTTGGTAGTTCGTGATGTGCTCGCCCGTAGCCATGTCCAGCTTGACAATCCGCCCTCCGCGGCCAATGTCGTGGAGACGGCGAGGGCGGAGTTTCGCCGGACCGTTCGCCCCCATGAAGACGAATCCGTTCCCCGCCGCGATACCACTGGTGTTGGACGATTGGGTCTCGTACTTCGCAAGCTGGCGTCCGGTCTCCAGGTCGAGCAGATAGGCCCGATCGGTGATCTGCTCGCCAACCCAAAGGCCGTCTGGCGTCGCCTCAAGTCCGTTGGGGTTGCCGTCAGGCGATTGGTAGAGCATCTCCACTTTCTTGCGCCGGCGCACCGGATACCCACCCGATTCGTCCGCGCGAGCCTTCCATGCCCCCAGTAGAGAGGCCAGGCTGGCACCGCAGGCTCCCGAGAATTCGCGTCTTGTCATCGTTGCAACCCTCCTTCATAAGACCAGTTCCGCCATCGAATCAAGCTTGGTTCGATGCCAGAAATTCGAGTCACCCCGGACATGCCCATATCCAGGGCAAGTTCCGTCTTCAGCAACTCCAGCACACGGGCCACGCCGTCGCGCCCATAGCAAGCCAGTCCCCAAAGGTAGGGCCGCGCGATCCCTACGGCTGTTGCGCCCATCGCCAGCGCTTTCAGGATGTCCGTTCCGCGACGGAATCCGCCATCCACGAGCACCGGGACGCGACCAGCCGCGGCCCTTATGCATTCCGGCAGTGCCTCGATTGTTGATCCAGTGTGGTCCAGCTGTCGAGCACCGTGATTGGAAACGACTACCGTGTCGGCCCCGACCTCGACCGCCCTTTCGACATCCTCGGATGTCATCAGGCCCTTGAGCATGATCTTCAGATCGGTCATGTCACGTAGTTCTTTCACAGTCTCCCACGTTGGAGTCGGAAACAAGCGGCCGGGATACTCTCCCGTCACCCAAGGCCTGTCATTCGGCTTGAACACCAGATTGCCGTCAGTGTCTCTTGGAATCGCTCCGAGATTGCACCACGTTCGCACCAATCCGTTGTGGATGGAACGCTCGCGATGGGACACCAGCATGCTATCCACGGTGAAACAGATGCCCGTGCAACTCGAGTCCTCGAGGCGCTCGACGAAGTCCAGCATCGAATTGCGGGATCGGAACTGGCCTCCGGTCGTGTATTGCCACCAGTGATCGGGCCCGTCGCCGCTCCCCAGATACTCTTCGACACCGCCGTTGCTGATGTACATCGCATTCGCCAGCGCGGCTCCGCGCGCTGTTTCCTCTTCGCCCGCGAGCCGAAAGCAATTCTTGCCGCCCGCCGGGCAGATGTACACGGGCAAGTCCAGCTTTTTCCCCAGCAACTCTGTCGACACGTCAATATTGTGAACGTCGGTCAGAAACTTCGGGCGCAATATGATGCGGCGGAACGCCAAGCGGTTCTCGACAAGAGAGATCTCGTCCTTGCCACCCTCGTCCATGTAGTCAAAAGCGACTGGATCGATAAGCTTGCGCGCTAATTCCCGGAAGTCAAAGACATTTGCCAGACTGCTCGAATCGTTCAGTTCCGGCTTCTCGATGTCCGCTATCAGAGGCGAGGCTAGCAAGAACGCCGTCAGCTGGCGGAGCATCTCACGACGGCGCAGAGCTGGGACCATCTGGCCAGAAACGTACCACCAACCACTATCCGTGTCAATCTCTCCGCACCGGTGTCAGGACCGCCCCCTGTGCGCGGAGCCACGGGACCGACAGGAGATGCTGCGCGATGTCGAACCGTCCCGGAGTCACCGAGTGCAGGCTGGCTTGCGGGTCTCAGGATCGGGCATGTCGGCCAGTTCCGGCTCGCCGTCCGTGAATCCCAGGAATCACCCAGTATGCTTGCGCGCTTCTTCCAGCAGCCTACGCGCGCGGGCCGGGTTGTAGACGCCACACGGGCAGAATCGGGCGAGCGTTGCAACTGCCTGCTCCGTCGTCCTGCGCCCCTCCCGAACCATGTCGAGCATTTTCCGAGCCATGTTGAATGAAACCATCCCGTGGCCACACATGGTTGAGAGCTCGAGCACCTGACTGTTCGGCAAGTGATCGTGAGGGTCGGTGAAACCCAGTGAGTACTCGACACTGTGCCGGGGAATCCCGCAGCAGGCGGCAACCTCCTTGGCGCCGCCCACCGAAGTGCTCAGATTGACCGATAGGCCCAAGTCTGCGTCAATCACATCGCGAAGACAGGCCTCCGCCTTTTCCTTCGCATCGAAGACTGCGGCGACGGTTCCCGGCTTGGCAACTCCCTCGATCACGCCTTCCCAGTCCGGGGAGTGGTTTCGGTTCCAGTGCGATCTCGGGTCGAGACTCCTTTCGGGCCGGAAGCTCCCTCGGTTGCCGTTGCCCATATTGACAGGCTTATGTCGAGCGCAGATGCGAAGAAAAGCTTTCTGCTTCTCGACGGCGCCAGCGTCGTTCTTGCCCGGTGACGGAATGCAAAAGAGGATGAAGTCGTCCTGAAACGAACTGGCCTTTCCGTATCGATGGAGCGTGTTTGTCATGCCGCCTCAGAGTTCGTGAGCCGCCCAAGCCCCATGTTCGTCTTGGCCCGCTCGGCGTCGTAGCCCAGTTCCTCGAGCACGGCCGCGAGGCGCTCTTCCTCGCCGTCGGCGTCGCAGCGGGTCGAGATGCCGACTGCTGTGACCGTGTCGATCTGACGGTTAACGGACTCCACTACCGTCAACACCGACTCGACTTGGTCGAGGCCGGTCTTGATCTCGACAATGCCCGAGAGAATCTTCTCATGCAAGATGTCTTCACGCAGCGCCCCGGTCGACTTGTCCGTCATCAGGTGACTGATCGGGTTCTTCTCTTCAAACCGGACCCCCAATTCGGCGAGCGCCGCCGTCATGGCCTGAATGTCCCTGAAGCGCACGCCGACGCCCGGACGGCCGAATTCAATGGTGTAACCGACTTCCCCGACTCCGACTCTGGGGTTGACATCATTTGTCTTAACTTCTTCCGTGCCCCTGCCCTTGATGCCGGTCGATTTGTGTTCCACCACGGGGTCCGAAAACACCTGTCGGACCAGACGCGGCATTTCCAGTTCGTTCATCACAAATGCCGACGTTGGGCAGACGTCGGGTTCCGGTTCGAACCGGAACCGAAAGAAACGGGCGAGCCTTCTGACAGTCCGCACCATCGTAGGATTCAGCTGCTCTTGGCTCATTCCTCGAAAGCATGTACCGCATTCCACGCACTCGTCTTGGTTGATCGTGGCACGTCCAACTTCGGGATCCACGTAGATCGCGCCCATGGGGCAAACAGGTACGCAATTCGCGCAGGCCACGCACTTGTTGGCGTCGATTAACATCTTCGAACCTCTGCCCGCAGCCCTAAGCTATCGCCGGTTCGGCGCAGAACTGCTGGTGTGTAGCTTACCAAGGCGAGTGAGCTTCGTCCCTGCACTGGCGATACGCCTCTTCTTCGCGGGGAAGTCGTCAGGGGCTCGGGCGGCGTCCGTGTAGTTTGCGATCCACAAGCCGATGCCTCGAATCATGCTGTTCGTCAATCCTCCCGTGCCAGCAGTTTCGCGCGTTTCGCTGAAGAGCTGAGAGCCGCAAGGGAGGCTGCTCAGTTCCCGGCGCACTTCGAGCCGTCGGCAGCCTAAGTCCAGATCGCTCAAGTTTAGCCGGATCTCGGGTCGAACCACGGCAACCATCCAACAGCACCCCGGGCAGCAAGATGCGCTCTGCAAAGGGGGCACTTGGGCCGCCGATCAAATTGCCCCCGACAACCTCCGTAGCAGGCCTTCGATTGCTTGCTCGATTCGCGCTGCGTCCATGTCTTCGGGCATTGGAATCTCCATTACCCGGCGATTGGTCTGCGGATCTTGCTTTACGAGGTCCGAGAAGAGCCCTTGGCCAGTTGGATGGCGTTCGTCCGGGGCATGCTGGACCGCGTGAGCCGCGACGTGGACTGGCGGGTTCGCAAACGCCTCCAAGAATTTCACGCCTGCGTCGAAGAGCCCTGCCACCGCAGTTTCGATGTCGCCACCCAACGGGCGGTCAAGCGGGGTCTGGTCGCCTGTTGACGGTGCCGTTCCAACAGGCGACAGAGATCCTTGGCTCGACGGCGAATGGTTACCTTCTACCGTGACTTGATCGGGCGCGGCAAGGTCGTCGCGCCCGCTGCCATCGGCTTCGTCATTTTCAGCCAAGGGGACGGCATCGGGCTCTGGCTTCGCTTCGCTGCTGCTTGGGGCCGAGGAACCGTCGTCCATGATCTCGCCGACGATCTTGAGCATCGCCGACCGCCCGAGGCTCTCGAAGCTCACCTCGTCAGCGGTCGCATCGAAGAGTCCGGTAAACAGCGCCTTCTTGAGCTTCACGGTTTGCCAAACACGCATTTCGATGCTGCCTTCGGTGAGCATGTGCACCACCTGCACCGGATGGGCCTGCCCCATACGGTGGACCCGCCCGATCCGCTGCTCCAATCGCGCCGGATTCCACGGCGGTTCGAAATTAATCACCGCCGATGCCGCCTGCAGGTTAAGTCCAACGCCTCCGGCGTCGGTCGAAAGAAACACCATGCACTTCGGATCCTCGCGGAAGCGCTCCATTAGCGCGCCCCGCTTTGGAGTTGGCACTCCGCCGTGCAGCGACACGAACTCAACCCCGAGCTTGGTGAGTTCCTCGCCGGCCAAGCGCGTCATGCGCTCGTACTCGCTGAATACGACGATCTTCCGCTGCTCTTCGATTGCCAGTTCGCGGACGATTTCACGGAACTCCTGAAGCTTCGGCGAATGATTCGTTTCTTTGTCGAACAGAAACGTGGAGTTGCAGAGCATCCGCATGTTCTGGATACAGCAAGTGATCCGACGCATGTCCACATCCGATAGCCAACGCTGCCGCTCCCACTTGCGCATCAGCTTGCGCAAAATGTCGTTCTGCTCCCAATAGGGCTCTGCTTGCTGCTTGGTTAGGTTGACTCGGAACACTTGGTCGGTTCGTTCTGGAAGTTGCTTCAGAACCTCGTCTCGCTTGCGTCGCAGCAGCACCGGCTCCAGTTGCTTGCGGATCTGATTCAATCCCCGGTAACCGACGAGCTTACCCGTGTCGCTCGTCTCGACATGCTCGTGCAGGAAGCGAAACGCAGGGCCGAGCGCTCGCCCGTCTACGAATTCCACAACCGAATACAGTTCCTCGAGCTTGTTTTCAAGCGGAGTTCCGGTCAGCACGAATGCGTAGCGGCTCTTGAGTTGCTTGACAGTGCGAGCAGTGTTTGTGGCCCAGTTCCGAATCCTTTGCGCCTCGTCGAGGATAATCAGGTCGGGCTCGAACGCTTGGATCTCTTCGATGTCACGAGTGACGAGTTCGTAGTTGATTAGGTTGAAGAACTCGGGGTGCGCGTATCGCTTGTTGCGCCTCGTTTTGTCGCCGTCGATGACCTGCGCGGAAAGATCGCTAAAGCGTTCGATCTCGGTCTTCCATTGGTACTTCACGGAAGCCGGAGAGATCACAAGGACGCGCTCGATGCCGTGCCGCCGCTTCAGCAGCGTGGCGGCGGCGATGGCTTGGACTGTCTTGCCGAGCCCCATGTCGTCGGCCAGCACGACTCTGCCACGACTTGCAGCGAATAGCACGCCGCGCAATTGGTACGGGAATAGAGGCACTTTGACTAGGTCCTGGTGGATCTGCTTGCCTTCCTCAATCTTCCTGAGTTGATTGCTCTCCCAAGCGAGGCCCGCGTCAAGCTCATTCACCCGTTCAACATGCTCTAGGACATCGCTGTAGACCACGGCCGCTCCATCGGCGCTGCGGAGCTTTCCCAAGACACTCGCGAACTCGGCGTACTTCTCGTGCAGCAGGAGCCCTGACGAGTCAAAGTACTCGGCCGCGACAGCCTCTAAAGCCGTATCCGGTCCGCCCGGAAGCTTAAGCTGTACTTCAAGCCTCTCGCCGTACAATAGTGATAACGAAGCCCGTTCGCGTTCGTACTGTTTGCGAGCGAGCTGAGAGCGGTACCGTCTGCGCAGCCGCTCCAGTATGCTCTCGATGTGCTTGCAAGTCCCTAGGGTGTTGCGGGAGAAATCTGGGCAGGAGCAGTAGTTGTGGAACAGGCCCGGGCCGCGCATCGCGACGCGGTACTCCTGTCCGCTGCTGGAAAGTACCTGGTAGTCGCCGAACGGCCTCCCATGCGGCCTCGAAAGAATCTTCTTGATTGCCTCCGCAGCTCTTTGCTGGCGTGCTTGGATTTGCTCTTCAACTAGCATTCCTTATTCTCCGGGGTGGCGGACTCAGCCCGCCTAGGCGCAGGCGCTCGGCCAAGTGGCCCCGTCTCGGCCTGCCGACAGACAGACTACTAGCTCAACGAGTGTTCTTCCACCGGAAGCCCTCTCCGTGCACAGAATTATAGCAAGTGTGTCTGGAGGAGAGGTGCTGGGTGGAACGGTATTCGATTGCGCTGAAGACTTGGTTCTTCACTACCATCTGCGGGTGGGGAAACCGGCGAGGCGACACAATGGACCGAGAACCGTGGGGGCGGTCGGGGCGGTCGGCGTGGGGGATGCAGCACCAGCCCGGCGCGGGGATCTGCGGAGATTGAGAGAGCGGTGGGCTGCCGGGGCAGGTGCTACACTTCGATTCCGGAGCGCGGTGCTACCGCGCGAGCAGGGATAAGTATGGCCGAAGAGCGGATCGCCGAGCAGCGTGCGCCGGCTCGCCTCGGCGAGCCGGCTCCGGTGCTCTACCCGGACTCGGACGGCTTGCCCATGGCGGAGAACGACGAGCATCGCCGGGCGATCCTGTCGATCCTGACCACCTTGGAGCTGCATTTCCAGGGCAGCGCGGACACCTATGTCACGGGCGACCTGCTGCTGTACTACGAGGAAGGCAACCCGCGGAAGTGCGTTGCCCCGGACGCGATGGTGGCGCTTGGCGTGCGGGCCGGAGCGCGGCGGACGTACCTGCTGTGGGAAGAGGGCAAGCCGCCGGATTTTGTGGCGGAGGTGAGCTCGCCGGGATCGCGGAAGAGAGACCGCACGGTCAAGCGGGAACTATACACGGCGCTGGGGGTGCGGGAGTATTTCGTGTTCGACCCGGTGTACGAGGACAGGGAGCACGAGGGGGAGCTGCGGGCGTATCGGCGGTGGGGGAGCGCGTTGGTCGAGGTGGAGGTGGAGCCCGCAGGCGGGCCGGAACTGAGGAGCGATGTGCTGGGGCTGGGGCTACGCCCGGAGGGCAAGCGCGTGCGGATGCGGGACTTGCGAACCGGGCTGGACCTATTGCTCTACGACGAGCAGGCCAGCGCACGCCGGGACGCGGAGAGGCAACGTGACGAGGAGGTCAGCGCGAGACGGGCTGCGGAGAGGCAACGTGACGAGGAGGCCAGCGCGAGACGGGCTGCGGAAGCGCGAGTTGCTGAACTGGAGGCCCTGGTAGGGGAGTCAAATACTTCTGTATCGCCGGGTGCTGTGAAAGGAAAATCGTAGCCAACCTTGGCCGTGGACCGGCAAGGGGTTGTTCCTTGAACGCCATCGAATTACGAAAGCTGGCTGCGAGTGGCCGGTCGGCCGCGGACGGAACTTGGATCGATCGCAAGCGTCATGCCGGAACAGCGAGGCTGGCCCCTCTCGCCTCCGAGTAGCGGTGGTCTGTGGGAGGCTGTGGCGACTTCCCGGACCTTGGACAGGATGCTGAGAAGCCATAGGCTTTCGATGCTGAACCGTGTCAGGTCCAGACAGCCTGCTCAACGGGTGCCGAGGGGGCATGCATGACAGATCGAAACCGACATCGAGCAACGCACAAATGCTTCAACATACAAGTCTCTACCTGCTCAATTGACCGTCAGGCAGGCAATAACTCAACGCGAATCCTGGATCACGCAGATTCTGCGAAGAAGCTTGGAATTGCGGGTCAGACATCTACGGCGGAAGCGCTAGCGAATCACCCTCGTTGAGAACAGGGTGGTCACACATCTCAGGAAAGCATCTGTATCCGGGATGGGACGGCTCGCCCGGAGCATCTCTTGGTCGGGCGGGGCCTCGCCATCTGTTCAGTCGGATCGGTAGCGCTCGAAACGGGGAAAGCAGTGGCTCTCGCCTGATGGATGCAGTCAGGCCAGCTTTGATGACCTCTCCGTGGCGTCACGAATCCGTCGAAGGACTCGAACCGGAACGCACGATCCTGGACTTTGGGCACGCGAGGACCGCCTCGTTCGTCGCTGACCGAAATGCGGAAATTTCGGACAGGGCCGCTGCGCTGACCGTGGGTGGTAGTATCGAACGGCGATGAGTTTTCGACTGACAACCCTCCTGCTCTCTGCGGCCCTGCTCGGGTTGGCGCAAGGCCCGCTCGTCATCCAGGGCGTCACGCTCGTTGATGGCAGCGGTGGCCCCCCAACACTTGACGCGACTGTCATCGTCGCGGGCGACCGGATTGCGTTGATCGGGGAAGGAGGCACTGTCCAGGTTTCGGAAAACGCGACAGTTGTCGACGGAACGGGGAAGACGCTGGTCCCGGGAATCATCAATCTTCACGGTCATGTCGGCATGACACTAGGCCTTGTTCAGGCTCAAGCAAACTACACGCGCGATAACGTCATCGAGAACTTGAGAACCTACGCCTCCTACGGCGTTACGACGACAACGAGCCTGGGAACGGATTTGAGCGCGGTCATTGGGGTGCGCGACGCCATCAACCGGGGCGAGCTTCGGGGGGTCGCGCGCGTGCTGACCGCACTACAGGGGTTCACGACAGCGAGCGGCTACCCGACCCAAGCGCCTGGGGTCAAAGGCCTGGCGTTGGAGGTGTCCGGCGCAGCGGAGGCGCGAGCGCACGTCGACCGGCTGGCCGATTCCGGCGCGGACATGGTGAAGATGTGGGTCGACGGACACCACGGCAACTTCGAGAAGCTCAGCCCACGGATCTTCCGCGCCATCATCGACCAGGCCCACAAGCGCGGCCTGATCGCCGCCGCGCACTTGTACGAATTGGCCGATGCCAAGGACCTGGCCGACGCGGGGTTGGACATCATCGCCCACAGTGTCCGCGACGGCACTGTTGACAGGGAACTGATTCGCAGGCTGCTCGCACGTGGCATCACTTATGCCCCAACCCTCACCAGAGAGCAGTCTACGTTTGTCTATGCTGACCTTCCGAAATGGCTGGACGACGCATTCTTCGCAAAACATGTGCCTTCGTCCGTCATTGAGGGACTGCGAACCTCGATGCGCGATACGCAATCCAAGGATCCGGAGCAGGCGATCAACAGAGAGAATTTCCGCGTCGCGATGCGGAATCTCAAGAGGCTGGCTGACGCCGGCGTCAAGATCGGGCTCGCTACAGACACCGGCCCCCCGGGCCGATTCCCCGGTTATTTCGAGCACTGGGAAGCCGAACTGATGGTCGAGGCTGGCCTGACACCGATGCAAGTCATCGTGTCGTTCTCCAAGAACGCCTCTGAGGCGCTCGGCATCGATCGAGATTTCGGAACGCTCGCCGAGGGGAAAGTCGCGGACATGATCCTGCTCAACAGCAGTCCACTAGGAAATATTCGTAACCTCAGAGAAATAGATACCGTTTACATTGGCGGGCAGCCCGTATCGCGCTAGAGCAGTTCCACTCCTAGCGCTTGAAGGTCCTGCCAAGCCACACAACGCGGCCCACAACCTGAGCCGACGAATCGAGCGGTTCAACCGGATAGGCGATGTTGTCGCTTACGACTAGCCAGTTCTCGCCCTGGCGCCGGAGCCGCTTGACCAGCAGTTCTCCTTCCCTTCGCAAGGTATAAATGTCACTGTCGCGGAGTTCGGGGGGCCGCATGTCGAGAAGTACGATGTCACCATTCCGCAATGTCGGTTCCATCGAATCGCCTTGCACTTCGATCACCGCGAGTTGATCTGCCATGAGGCGCTGGTCCCGTAGCCACTTCCTAGTGAAGCCAAGATATCCCTTGACCACTTCTTTGTCGACGGCAGCGCCTCCCCCTGCTGCGGCCAGCACCTCGAAGCGCGGTGCCGACACGTATTGGGATCCCTGATCGATTTCAGTCAGGTCCCTCTCGGACTGTTCCGCTATCCGTCGCGCCTCAACCGCCAACCGCTCCAGTTCCGACGCCAACTGCTTGGCATCAGGGTGTGTTCCTGCAGGCAGCCGGGGAGTGCCTACGTAGAATTCCAAGTCCAGCGCCTTGCACACCTCCGCCAGTCGGCGACTGCTTGGTGGCCGACCTTCGAGAATGTAGCGGATCGCATTGATCGAGAAGCCATTTTCCTTTGCAACGCGGCTCGGATTCGTGCCTTTGCGCTTTAGCGCTTCCTGGATGGCGGCAATGATGTCTGACCCGTGCATGGTTCCAGATACAGTATAGCCATAGATTGTTTTTTAGAATCGTTAATCTATTGATAGCTCGTTCATGCCATATAGTGCCGCAGGGTGGGCGGCCGCGGGACAGATCGGCCGGGAGGCAGCAACGCACTGTACTTGAGTAAACTCGTGCAATGACTTTTCGCGGGATCAAATTCCAAGTGCGCGAGCAAGTGGCGCATATCGTCCTGAACCGGCCGGAGGCCGCCAACGCGATCAACGCAGAGATCGCCAGGGAGTTGATGATGGCGGCGACCCAATGCGACGAGGACCCGGCTGTGAGGTCGATCTTGATCCGCGGCGAAGGACCGATGTTCTCTGGTGGCGGCGATCTGAAGACCTTCGCCGCAAAGGGCAGGGAATTGCCTGCCTATCTCAAGGAAACGACTACCTACCTGCACGGGGCCATCTCGCGGTTCGTGCGACAGTCGGCCCCGACGGTTTGCGCGGTCCATGGATTCGCGGCCGGCGGAGGTTTCAGCCTTGCGATTGCGAGCGATCTTGTCGTCGCTGCTGAATCAGCCAAGCTCACCATGGCCTACACAAGGGCGGGACTCACCCCGGACGGCTCCTCGACCTATTTCCTGGGCCGGCTGATTGGTGTGCAGCGCGCGATGGACCTGGCGCTGACAAATCGAGTTCTCACGGCCAGTGAGGCTCACTCGTGGGGGCTGGTCTCACGTGTGGTCGACGATGACGACCTGCTGGAGGCGGCCGAAGCGCTCGCCCGGAACCTAGCCAACGGGCCAATCCGGGCGTTCGGGGCAACGAAAGAGTTGATCCATCGGGGCCTGTCCGAATCGCTCGAGACCCAGATGGAATTGGAAACACGAGCTATTGCGGACGCTGTCCGGACAGACGACGCCAATGAAGGGATCCAAGCTTTCCTGGAGAAGCGCAAGCCGAGCTTTGCCGGACACTAGCCTGCTTGGGTGCATTGCCCGGGCGACCTCGGAGTGCATCACGAAGTCGAGGGGGAGGTTGGGCGTGCGAATAGCCCCCGGCGTTCTTCGACCCGAGGACGGGCGTGGCAGCCTTCGATGTGATCGTTCACGAGGCCCATCGCCTGCATGAACGCATATGCGGTGGTCGGACCGACGAATCGCCACCCCCTGCGCTTGAGCGCTTTCGACATCGAAGTCGACTCGGTCGACTTGGTGAGAGTGAGCAGCGTCGAATAGTCCAATTGAAGCGGCCGGGCCGAGTCTTCAGGCTCCCACTGCCAGAAGAACGCGGCCAGCGAGCCGCACTCCGACGCCATCTCACAAGCCGCTCTAGCGTTGTTGATTGCAGCTTCGATCTTGCCTCGATGGCGAACAATCCCTTGATTCTTCAGCAGCTTCGCTACATCTTGCTCGGAGTAGGTGGCCACTCGCTCGAAATCGAAGCCACAGAAGGCCTCGCGAAAATTCTCGCGTTTGCGGAGAATTGTCAGCCACGACAGGCCGGACTGAAAGCCCTCCAAGCAGATCTTCTCAAAGAGCGTTTGATCATCTCCGACCGGCATTCCCCATTCGCAGTCGTGATAGGCTGCGTAGTCCGCCTGCCTGGCACCCCAGAAGCATCGCTTCAAGCCATCCGACCCGCAAACGAGTCCAGAAGTCGGCGGAGCGTCTGTATCGGTCGCTTCCATTCTCCTATCGCTGGATTCCGATCCCATGGTACGGCCTGCAGCGGCGCAAGCGCTGCGAGCATCGATGGAGAGCGAAGGACGAGCCCCACTTCCTGATAGCATTCAATCGATGGGGGCAAGCCAGCGAGAATCAATTGCGGGACTGTGGGCTCGGTGCCGAGCGCCGAGGCGAAGGCGAAAACCCTTCAGATTCAAGCAACACCTTGCCCTAGGGCTCTTGCTGGGTTTTGCCACTAGCTGCGGTCCGGATTCAAAGCTGCCACGCTGGCTCACGCTTATTCCCGGGGCCGTGAACGGAGCCGCAATCGAGCGCGATGGGCGCTCGATTGCGTTCTACGGCGACCCGATCGGCCAGTTGCAGAACGTCGAGAAGGTCTTTCTGACGCATCACCGGCGGGACGCTGTATGGGCCGCGCTCGACCTCGCCGCGAATGGCACACGAGTGGTCGCTCCAGCCACCGAACTCCCCTACTTGGCCCAGGCCCAAGGATTCTGGAGCGAGTTTCAGGGGACGCGGTTTCATGATTACGCCCAGCAATCCACCAAGATTCTGACCACAAACCTCGATGTGCAGGAACTCGCTCGAGGCGGGCGATCAATCGAGTGGAGAGGTGTCACGATTGAGGTTCTCGACACTCCCGGATACACCCGAGGATCTGTTTCATACTTAGTCGAGATTGACGGAACGCGCGTAGCGTTCACAGGTGACCTACTTTATTCGGGCGGCAGAATCCTAGACTTGTACAGCCTTCAAGACTCAATCGAGGAGACCGAGACGCGCGGCTACCATGGCTATGCCGCCCGGGCTGCGGACGTGATCTCGAGCCTTCGCCGCCTAGCGGCGGCCGAACCCGACATTATCGTGCCGGCCCGCGGTCCGATCATTGATGATCCGGCCCGGGACATCGACCTGCTCCTGGACAGGATCCGGCGGCTCTTCCTCGCATACTTTCGAACCGACGCCCTCCGGTGGTACTGGGGCGAAGAGAATCTGGCGAGGCGTGCCCGTCGGGTCTTGGGAGACACGCCGATCGACTGGATGCCGATGGCTGTGAAAATCCGCCAGACACCGCCGCGCTGGTGGCACAAGTTCGGCACATCGAGGCTCCTGGTGTCCGATTCGAAAGCCGCTTTCCTGATCGATTGCGGAAGCGAGGCAGTGATGGAGGAGGTGCGTCGTCTTAAGCGCCGTCGGGTATTTGACAAGCTCGAAGGGATCTTCGTCACTCACTTTCACGACGACCACACTGAATTTGTCCAAGCGGTTGCCGCTGAGCATGATGCCCCGGTCTACGCCGGCAGGGAACTGCAAGACATCCTGCAAAACCCGGACGCCTATCGCATGCCGGCGATGACATTCAAGCCGATTCGTCCGGTTCATCCCCTTTCGGAAGGTCAGAATCTCCGCTGGCACGAATTTGAATTCACGTACACGTACTTTCCAGGGCAGGCAATCTATCACGGAGGGCTCGATGTCCGACGGGATAACGGCGAGCGATACTTCTTCGTTGGCGACTCCTTCAGCCCTTCCGGTCTGGATGACTACTGCCTGCTCAATCGCCACCTGCTGCATCCTTCGCTCGGCCACTTCCGATGCCTTGACAAGATCCGAGAAATGGAAGGCGACTACTGGCTCGTCAATCAGCACATCAGCGAAGTCTTCCGCTACAACGATGAGCAGATCTCGACAATGGTGGAGGTCTTGGAAGAAAAGAAGCGTGTGATTTCGGAGATCGTTCCTTGGGGCGATCCGAACTTCGGCGTGGACGAACAATGGTCACGGTTCTACCCCTATGGGCTGGAAGCGAGGTCGGCAGAAGAGAGCGATCTCTATGTTGTGGTGCTGAACCATTTACCTGAAGCCGAGACGTTCCGGATACGTCCAAACATTCCCAAGGGATGGAAGTGCGTTCCTGCTTTCGCGGAACTGCACGTTGAAGCGCATATGGAAGGCCAAGTGCTGTTTCGCGTGACTCCAGGCGAGGAGGCCGTGGGCTTGACCGTCCTGACTGCAGACGTGTCGTTCAGGAATCACGACCTGCGGCAGTGGATCGAGGCCATGGTCGCAGTACGCCCATAACTGACTCAACAGATCGATGCCTCGAGCTAGGTCGCCTTCCTGTCGGTCAATCCGCCCGTACGCGCCTCAGCCACCGCATTGGGGCAGTTAAAGAAAATAGATCGCCAGTTGCTCGTCTTCCAATGCGGTGCCGCCCAGAGCTTCATCAAGTTGTTCTCGAATAGCCCTCATCGTTTCGTCCGGGACGCCGCCCAATCGAGCGGCCCGCTTGCGCTCCAAGAGGGATCCCTGAGCGACTGCAGCAAGTGCCTTGTCGCGGGCGCTATCCATCCTGTACTTGTGGATTACGAGCGTTCTGAACCCAATCGCACGAAGCTCTTCGATTTCCACAGTCGCGTCCGGCGCGGGCGTGCCAGCAAGCTGCTGTAGGGCGGCTTCGCCGTCGATGGCGTCTTGGATCGATGGAGGGTAGCTAGAAATGTAGCCGCCCGAGATCGGCTTGCCGTGAACCGTTTGCTCCACCATGTTATGGACTCCTCGATTTCGCTGGTGAAATGGTATGTCCAGCACAGCGCCCGGACGCTGGGCGACGTGGGCGAGTAGAGGCGAGAGTTCGATCCTCTGCACAGGAAATGGCATCCAGCTGTACTCCACGAGGATCAGCGTGGCGGCTACTGGCATTGCCCATACTGGCTTGCGCCGGATCGCCGCCCAGCCGTAGCCAACAAGCACGGCCAGCGCGATGCTTGAGAGGATCAGGAAGCGGTTTGCGACTCTGAGATTCGCTAGGAGCGGAATCTCTCGGAGCAAAGCGAAGGGAAGCGTGATCGATCCGTGCAAGGTTCCATTCCAAAGAAGGTGGGCTCCCATCGCCAGCGTGAGTCCGGCTGCGAAGAGGGCGAGCCATGGCCAACTGCGGCGGCTCGAGCGGATCGTCGCGATAGTCGCCAGCGCTACGGGAACGAAGCCCAGATAACAGACAAACCCGGCAGCCTGATAGGCACGTTCCAGGTACCGCGGTTGCACCCATGCGCCAAAGAGCGGGTTCGCGAAGGGCGGAGTGAGCAAGTAGATCGGGTCGATGCCTCGGTTTACCAACCCCTTCAAGTAGTAATCGCTGCCTTCCGAGATCAATGCCAGCATCGGCGCCAGGAGGGGCAACACCATCAACGTCGCAAGTGTCGCGGCGGCACCGATACCCTTGATGAACACCGGCCAGGAACTGCGATGGCGCCAGGCAAGCCACGCCAACCACGGAGCGACAACCATGGCGAGCTTAAGCCCGAGATGCCAGCTGCAAAGCGCGTTCAGGCCAAAGCAGGCCCCGAACGCGAGCGCGTCGACGGACCGCATCGACCGGCTCCATCGCAGCAGGAAATAAAGCGCCAAAGGGATGAATTGCAACGAGAACAGATTCAGATGCTCGAGCGTCTGCTCAACGGTCTGGGGGAAATAGGCGAACACCAAGCCAGCCAGGAACCCAGCTGCGGAATTTGCCGTCAATTCACGGACCAACAGGTATGTGCCGAACCCGGAAAGCGTGAGGGCGAAAATGACGCAGAAGTTGTAGGCGGCAGCCTGGCCGAATAGCAGGTTGACCGGCATCGCGAGAACCTGGTTGAACGGCGAGTGAGTGTGAAAGGCCAAATCCGCGCCAGTGGGAAAGAAGAGCAGTGACGTGTGCAATGGATTCAGCGCATCTAGCAAGCATTGCTTCCACCACCAGAGGTTCCAGTAGTTCTGCCATATGTCCCCCGACCCGCCCGGGAGGCCGCTGCGCCAATACCACGCAAGCGGGAAGGTCATGAGCAAAGTCAAACCGAAGTAGACGAGGAGGACCCGTCTTGGATAGTCGAGGAGACGTGACGCGAGTTCGGCCTTGGGGGTTAATCTACCGGGGGTCATGACATGTGTTGCGTTGAAACGGGAAATCCCGAAACGTCGAAGGACCTTCCCGTGCCTACTTTCGAATATCGCCCCTTCGCAGCCCCGGTTTGGTCTCCCCTGCATTGCCCCCAAGCCACGTCGCGTCCCGTGCGGTGCAGGCAGAATTGATTTCCGCGCTCATTAAGCACCCTGGACACCAGAAAGCTAGTTATCCGGCACCGACGGAATCTAGTCCTGGCGCCCCACACTGGCGAACTCTTGCTCGAATACAACATCCACAGGGATGTCGGCTTCCTCAAGCCTTGCAAGATCGCCCAGCAGCGACTCCCCCGCGCGCCCCATCTCCGAGACAAATCGCGTCGCCCGTCCGTAATCTCCGTCGCCCTGCAAGCGCAGGATCTCCCCCGAAAGAGCGTCGACTGCGGATCTCATGTTCGCTTTGTTGATTCGGTAGGTTCCGGTATCGTTGTCACGCGAGAACGCCTCGGCCTTCTCTAAATAGTTGAAGCTAAGCAGGTTCGCCGTCCCGTGAGCGCTTGAGGACCCGAATCGGACTGAGCGGAAGATACCGCCTAGAAACGTTACGTAGTTGCTTTCCAGACGACCGTCTGGAATCGCGCCGGCATCGGTTAGCCTGGCAACTAGATGTAGGCCCAGGATGTCCGCCTTGGCCTCCTCAAGTGCCGAGGACGCTTCCTTCAGGGCATCTCGGACGGTGCCTTTTCCGTCCAGAGTCTTTTTGATTCCGAGACCGTGCGCCACTTCGTGGAACATGGTGTTCGCGAAGAATGCATCGAAGTTGATGTTTTCGCGCTGGTCCTCGGCGATGAGCACTTCGGCGATCGGCATCAGTATCTTGTCAAACTTGGCCCGCATCGCATTCTTGAGCTGCAGGCGGCGCGATCCCTGTTCGAGCTGCACTTGCTCATCGTTCGGGAGATTGATTGCAATCGTCTTGGCGCCTGCATTGCAGTCACCTGCATAGAACAGCACATCGTAAGCATTGAGCTGAGATTCACTTCCGGGTTCTTCCGCCCTGTACTCCGGAGGCACGGGCAAGCCATCTTGGAGCATGGGAAGCATCGACGAGTACCTGTCCAGCCGGGCACTCCATTCCTGATCTTTCACAAGGACGTAAGCCTCAAATGCTGTCTTCGTGCCGACCAGCTTGTCTTCATACGACTCGATAGGTCCGATCACCAGGTCGAGTACGTTATTCCGCATGTCCATCCACGCGAAGTCGCTCTCTTGGTACGCATTGGTTTCGAGGGCTGTGGCGCGCATGGTGAGGTAGCGCCGAAACCCCGGGTCTTCAGCCATCTCTGCCGCCTGTCGAAGTAATGTCGCGGCTTCGGAAAGCTCACTCGCGAATGCCTTGTTGTATGGCACTTCGATTAGGTTCCCCCTCTCGTCGCGACGGACTAGGCTGTATTGGCTGGTGAGACCCGGCTCGGATGCAGCCGCTTGTTCCAATTCTTCCCTTGTCATATCGGGCGGATAATAGTTGGCCCCGGCGGGCTTTGGCCCGAACCCTGGCAGGAAAGGCCGGTTGTCGCCGAGCCGATCCCACGGCCCATAGTTGATCTCGGCGAAACGGCGGGCGTCCGGATCGCTAATCCCCCTGAGTAATTGATCCTTGTCGCCGTACGCCTGCCGCCAGAACAACCCGTCCATCACCTGGGCAGCTGACACCAAGACGGGCAGCATCAAGCGTTGGCTATCCGTCAGGCGACTCAAGTCGGCCTCGAGTTTGATGGGCACGTAATCGTCAAGCATCGAACCGTAGTCCATGGTCGGAGCATCCGCTTCCGGTTCGGTAGCGCCGCAAGATACAAGCCAGCCAATGGCTAGTCCAAGAGCTACCCAGCGCACCGCTCCACTGTAGCGCAGGGACTATGATTCGAGGCCCTAGGATCACTAGCGAAGCACTCGGAATGGGTCGGGCGGCACCTCGCTCCGATTCGGCAATGCGGGCTTTCGTCCGGAGATATATAGAGCCCCTAGGCGTTGGAGGCCTTCACGGGTAGCGCGCTCCTCTGGCGTCTTCCCCGGCGAGATCGGCGAATCGTCTGGAATCTGCGCTGTCGAGACGTCTTGGAATCCCCCCTCGCGAAACACTCCGGCCCACTCGTCGCGACTCAGTCGGTGCATCGTGAGTCCTGTATCTGCGTCCCATCCTTCCGAGTACGGATTCTCCAAGTAGTAGTTGATCAGGACGTGGAATGATCCGCCAAAAGCCGTTACGCGATAGATCTCCCTCGCAGCCAATCTGATTTCTGGCCAGTAATATGCGGACTCGATGCTCAGGACATGGGTGAAATAATCTTCCGCCCATGGAATCCGCTCGGCCGGTGCTGGAGCGAACAGTACATTCTCCAACTGCTCGCACGCCTTTCGAGCATTTCGAATCATTTCGTCCGATATGTCGATCCCCACAAACGCTCCTTCCGCCAGCCGGTTTGCAAGAAACCGCGCAACCCATCCGTCACCGCAGCCAACATCCAGAACCCGGGACGTCGGCGGCATCTCGAAGCGCTCTAGCATGAGTTCGGCGAGCCGTTTATGCCGCCGTTCCATACCGGCGGCGTTGCCTGTGCGAACCCAGCGGTCGAACGTGGCCCGAATCGCGTCTAGGCGCTGTTCACTGGAGGGTTGCGGAATGTCGACTGTCACGAAGAGCGGTCCATGTCTGAAGGTGGTAGAGGGTGCGGCAGGAAAAATGCCCGACGCTATGCAGGTTGGTCATGCGGGATCGGTGCGAACTCCGGTCTCCGCCGTTCAAGAAAGCTAGCCGCCCCTTCCTTGACATCGGGTCGGCGAAAGGACTCGACCATCTCCGCGAGCGCCGCGGCGCTCGCTTCGTCGATACCGCGTTCCAAATCTCGGTAGACCTGGCGTTTGATTGCCGCCATTGATGCCGGCGAGCAGTTCTCTGCGAGGTCGGTTGCGTATTCGACGGCCTTGTCCAGAAGTTGCTCGGGAGAAAAGACGGCGTTCACCAAGCCCATTCGCTCCGCCTCCTCGGCCTGGATGACCCGGGCCGAAAGCAAGAGGTCGAGAGCCGATGCTGGGCCCACCAAGCGGGGCAGGAGCCAAGAGACTCCATATTCAGCAATCAAGCCTCGGCGAGCAAACGCTGTGGTGAACTTCGCTCCCGATGCTGCGAAGCGAACGTCGCAGCAGAGTGCGTGCACAAAGGAAACACCGGCGCAACCACCATTGATGGCAGCGATCAGCGGTTTCGGGATCGATAGCGCGTGATGGACTGGACGGCTCGGCTGGCGGATTCGCTCGATGGTCTGGGGCCCCGAAGCCTTGAGCCCTTGGACATCCGCGCCTACGCTGAATGACTTCCCGGCGCCTGTCAAGACGATCGCCCGCACGGCGGAGTCATCCCGGCACTGCTCGAGGAGATCGAAGTAGTGGTCACGCATTGCCGGTGTCAGAGCGTTGTTGCGCTCTGGGCGGTTGAATGTGAGCACCGCGACCGGGCCACGCAATTCGAAGAGAAGTTTCTCGGGCATGCGGAACTGCCCATTCTACCCCTCCTCGCTGCTGCGATAATGGAAGTCTTCCGATGGCGGAAAAGCCCCTGACTTACGCCGACGCCGGAGTCGATATCGATGCAGGCGCCGCCGCCACGGATCGGATCCGGGATCTTGCCCGACGGACCTTTGATGACAACGTCCTCACGGGCATCGGGTCGTTTGGAGCTGTGTATTCCCTGGCGGGGAAGGGCTTGGCGAACCCAGTCCTTGTTAGCTCCGCTGACGGCGTGGGGACCAAGCTCAAGATCGCGTTTGCCGCGAACCGTCACGATACCGTGGGCCAGTGCCTTGTCAACCATTGCGTCAACGACATCGCCGTCCAGGGCGCCTCCCCTCTTTTCTTCTTGGATTATTTTTCGGTCGGGCGGCTGGATCCGGAGGTCGCCGCCCAAGTGGTGAGCGGCATTAGCCTGGCGTGCCGCCAGAACGGGGTTGCCCTGATCGGTGGCGAGACAGCGGAAATGCCGGGGCTCTACAACGATGGGGAGTACGATCTTGCGGGATTCATCGTTGGTGCGACCGAGCGCGACAAGCTCGTGCTTGGCTCGCGAGTCAGGGCAGGGAGCGAATTGATCGGCCTGCCCTCGAGCGGACTGCACACGAACGGATACTCGCTCGCGCGCAAAGTGTTATTCGACGTGGCCGGCTTTCGACTTGACGAGGAGATACCAGCCTTAGGCAAGACCGTGGGCGACGAACTGCTTACCGTGCATCGCAGCTACTTGAAGCACTTGCGCACTCTTGAGGACGCGGGCTGGCTCGAGGCGGCTGCTCACATCACCGGCGGTGGGATCACTGACAACGTCCCGCGGATGCTCCCCGCTGGCCTGCAGGCTCGGATACGAACCGGAAGCTGGGAAGTTCCGGCTGTCTTTCGCCTCCTTCAGGAGATCGGCGGCCTTGCCGGTTCGGAAATGCAGCGCACATTCAACATGGGGATCGGCATGGTCGCTAGCGTCCCTGCCGGAGTAGGCCGCACGGCTGTGAAGGCCCTCGCCGAGGTGGGTGAGGAGGCCTGTGTAATTGGCACGGTGGAACACGGTAGCGACGGCGTGGTGTACGCGGCATGAAGAGGCTTGGCATCCTGATTTCGGGGCGGGGGTCGAACTTTGAAGCGGTCGCTGACAGCATCGAAGCCGGCAGACTCGACGCCGAAATAGCCATCGTCATCAGCAACAATCCGCAGGCCGAGGGCTTGCGTCGAGCGGAGCAGCGGGGGCTCAAAGCTGTCTGCGTCCGCTCGCGCGCCATGGAGCGCGCAGCCTACGATCGTCTCGTAGTCGAAAAGCTCCATGAAGAGAGAGTTGACTTGGTGTGCCTGGCCGGGTTCATGCGACTGCTGAGCGCCTACTTTGTGGAAGAGTTTCCGCAGAGGATTCTCAACATCCACCCGTCGTTGCTTCCGTCTTTCCCTGGCTTGGAGGCTCAGTTGCAAGCTCTCGAGCATGGCGTGAAGTACTCAGGCTGCACAGTTCATTTCGTGGACGAAAAGCTCGACGCCGGCCCGGTCATCGTCCAAGCTGCAGTGCCAGTTCATGACTCCGATGACGAGAGCGCTTTGGCGGCGCGCATCCTGAAACAGGAACACCTCATCTACACCGAAGCAATCCGTGTGGTATTGAGCGGCAAGTATCGCATCGACGGACGGCGTGTGTTACGAACGCCATGACCATCGAGCAGCAGATCGAGTACGTTCGCAAGGGCTGCGCGGAAATCATCTCCGAGGCGGAGCTCGCAGCGAAGCTGAAGGAGTGCGTTCAGCGGGGGCGTCCCCTCCGGGTCAAGGCAGGATTTGATCCCACGGCTCCTGACCTTCACCTAGGACACACCGTCCTTATCCGCAAGATGAAGCATTTCCAGGATTTAGGGCACACCGCGATTTTCCTGATCGGCGATGTGACAGGCTTGATCGGCGATCCGAGCGGGAGGAATAGCACGAGGCCTCCGATGACTCGCGAGCAGATTCTGGAGAACGCGGAGACATACAAGCAGCAGGTGTTCAAAATCCTTGACAGGGAGAAGACGGAGATCCGCTTCAATAGCGAGTGGCTGCTCGGTCTGGGAACGATCGGAATGATCAACCTTTGCTCCAGCGCCACTGTTGCCCAACTGCTCGAGCGGGAGGATTTCAACAGTCGCTACCGGCAGGGAAAGCCAATATCCCTGCACGAGTTCCTGTATCCGCTGACACAGGCGCAGGACTCGGTCGCTCTTGCTGCTGACGTGGAGCTTGGAGGCACTGACCAGAAATTCAATCTACTGCTTGGGCGCGAGCTTCAGGCCAATCACGGGCAGTCGCGCCAGGTTGTGGCCACGATGCCGATCCTGGAAGGCCTTGACGGCGTACAAAAGATGTCCAAGTCGCTCAATAACTACATCGGGATCAACGAACCGGCGGAAGTCATGTACCGCAAGGTCATGCAAGTGTCCGACGAATTGATGTACCGCTACTACGAACTTCTGACGGACCTGCCGACCAGGGAGATTGACAAGCTCAAGCAAGGTGTTGTTGAGGGCACGACGCACCCCATGGACATCAAGCACGCCCTGGCCGAACGGATTGTCAAGGACTTTCACGGCGACAGAGCCGCAGTTCATGGAGGCGAGACCTTCCGTCGAGTCGTCCAGAACAAGGAGGTTCCGGAGGAGATGCCGGAAGTGGACATTCCTCAAGACATGCGAGGCCTTCAAGTCGTTCGAATGGACAAGCTATTGCGCGCGATCGGGTTGGCCAATTCCGGTGCCGACGCAAACCGCAAGCTCAGGGAGAACGCCGTTAGCGTGAATGGAGTCAAGCATCGAGAGATGAGCTACCAGGTCCCGGAGGGCGTGTCGGAACTAGTCCTTAGGTTCGGTAAGAAGTGGGCTCGAGTGCGTCTGTAGTCGCGAGCCCGCTCGTGCTTCAATGAGGGTTTCCGTGCCTCGATCCTTCAGCATCAAGAATTTCGGTTGCCGTGCCACGCAATCCGATGGTGCCGGTATCGCAGGTGAACTGGCCAGGCGCGGCCTGCAGTTCGCGGAAGACCCGAGCACGTCCGACCTCGTCGTGATTAACACCTGTACCGTAACGGCCGAAGCCGACCGAGACGCGCGCCAATCGATCAACAGGATTCATCGCGAGAATCCAGCGGCCGAAATCCTGGTTACCGGTTGTTACGCTCAGCGACGGCCCGAGGAATTGGCTGCGCTTGGTGGTGTCAAGTGGGTAGTGGGCAATTCCCACAAGCACGAAATCGGACAGGTTGTTGCGCCGGACCTGGTGCAGATCAGCGGTGCGGGACCGCAACGCCTGAGCTATCACGGGGAGATTCAGTCAGGCGGGATGCTCGTTGCGGATCTCGCGCAACAGTCCACGCTGGCTACGATCCCAGCTGGGGACCCGCTTGGACGCAGTCGGCCCAACGTCAAGGTCCAGGATGGCTGCAACAACCGATGCTCTTTCTGCGTGATTCCCTCGGTTCGAGGCAAGAGCCGCAGCGCAACTATCGAGGCCGTGATCCGCGACGTGCGCAGATTGGAGCGGTCATACCCGGAGATCGTCTTGACAGGAATCAATCTCGGCCGGTGGGGCCGTGACCTGGACGGGAGGCCTCGCTTCACGCAATTACTCGAGGCGTTGCTCGCGGAGACATCAGTAAACAGGATGCGATTGAGTTCAATCGAGCCAATGGACTGGGGCGACCGGCTCCTGAGCTTGATGGCTTGCTCGGAGCGGATCGCCAATCATGTCCACATGCCATTGCAGTCCGGTTCGGACCACGTCCTCCGCAGAATGCGCAGACGATACCGAATCCGGCACTACGAGGGCCGCCTGACGCTTGCCAGCCGAGTGCTGCCAACGGCTGCGATTGGCGCGGATGTCATGGTCGGGTTCCCGGGCGAGACCGAATCGGACTTCGAGGAAACTCGATCCTTCGTGGAACGGATGCCGTTTACCTACCTCCACGTCTTCTCGTACTCGGCAAGGGAGGGAACACGTGCTGCCGGCCTCGGCGAGCAAGTTTCCAGGGCGGTCAAGCGTCAGCGCAGTCGGGTGCTGCGGGAACTAATCGAGGAAAAAAACCTGGCTTTTCGTCGGAGCCTACTGGGCAGGACCTTGCCTGCCGTCACTTTGTGCTCTAGCAAATCCGGCGTCAGGGCGCTTACTGACAACTTCATTGAAGTTGACCTGCCCGGGTCCCAAGTGATGCCAAGCACACTGGTTGATATCCGAATTGAAGGCGCTAATCACCGCAGTACAGTCGGCGCCCTAGTTCGATAGTTCTGGGCGCAGGACCAACGTCACGGGGTTTTGGGTATCATTTTCGCCGTGCCTGTAGACGATTCGGCAGAGGTCCGCTCCAGAGGCGGCCGCTATTTCCCTCAATGGAAAGAAGCTGATCTGCCGGCGGCCCCGGAATTCTCCCGGCGCCAGTGGAAGCTCCTGATCGGCCCCGGCCTGCTGCTCGCCGGTAGTGCCATCGGAGGCGGGGAATGGCTCTTCGGGCCCATCGTCACTGCACGGTACGGCGGGCAGTTGATGTGGATCGCCACGATTAGTATTTTGCTGCAGGTGAGTCACAACCTCTGCATGATGCGATACACCCTCTACACCGGTGAGCCGATCTTCGTCGGCTTCTTCCGGACGGCTCCGGGTCCAATGTTCTGGGTGTTCTTCTATCTGCTGCTCGACCTCGGCGGGATCTGGCCGTACCTGGCGTCAAACGCCGCCGTCCCTTTGGTCGCGGCCTTTCTCGGACACCTGCCTGGCCCGGAACACGACGGACTGCTTCGGTGGACCTCCTACGGCGTGTTCACCGTGGCGTTTCTTCCACTGATCTTTGGCGGCAAGATCTACAACACCGTTGAAAAGATCATGGTAACGAAGATTTTCGTGGTCTTGGGATACCTCGGATTCGTCTGCTTGTTCCTCGTGAGTTGGGACACGTGGGTTGCCGTCTTCACGGGCTTCCTGCGCTTCGGATCGATCCCCGACCAAGAAATCGATTGGTCCACTCTAGCTGCCTTCGCGGCGATCGCCGGCATGGGCGGAATCTCGAACACGAGTTTTTCGAACTACGCCCGCGACAAGGGCTGGGGCATGGGGCCGCTGGTCGGCGCGATCCCCAGTATGGTCGGTGGCAAGCGCGTCGAGCTCGCGCATGTCGGTAAGGTCTTCCCGCTAACCGATGAGTCCCTGAGGCGCTGGAAGGGGTGGATGCGGCACTTGCTAAGGGACCAACTCGGGATCTGGCTTGGTGCGTGCCTGATTGGGATGGCGCTCCCTTCGATGCTCTCGCTCGAGTACGTCCCGGGAGCCGATGTTCAAGGGCATGCGGCCGCGGCGATGACAGCTCGCGGTATCGCCGACAAATACGGCGAGGTGTTCTGGTTCCTGACCCTGCTTTGCGGCTTCATCGTCCTCTCACCGGGTCAGATCTCGGACATTGACAACATCGTCCGGCGGTGGACGGAGTTGATTTGGACGGGTAGCCGCCGTGTGCGCCACATGGGTGGCAACCAAGTGAAGTACATCTACTACGCGATCATGGGCATCTATTTCCTCTGGGGTCTGATCGCGTTGCGACTCACGCCGAATCCGTTGTTCTTGGCCGTTGTGACCGGAGCGTTGCGCAACTTGGGATTGAGCGCGACATCACTGCACGCCCTTTATGTGAACCGGAAGCTCTTGCCCGAGCCTCTACGGCCCCCGCTGCTGATGCAGGTGAGCCAGGTTGCTTGCTTCGTGTTCTTCCTGGGGATCTCGGGGATTGCCTTCTATCAGCAACTCGGCAACTTCCTGTCTCAATAGCATCCGCGCTGGCACGCCACCTAGCCGGTCAAACATCCAGTGTCCAAGGGCTGCGGTAGGTTTTCGAAAGCCATCGGTTTGCCTCTTCATCGGAGGAGATGGTTTCGCTGGCCGCGTCCCACCGAAGCGACCGCCTGAGCCTTGTTGCGATATTGCCCAAGTGACAGAAAACAGCTGTCAGATGACCGATTTCGACGTCGGCGTTCGGACGCTTCCGAGTCCTCACACAATCCAGGAAGTTACGCATATGGTGGGCGTTCAAGCTACTCTGGGCACCTTCCGGAAAGGAGTCGCGAGTTTCTGCCATGGCCGGATCCTTGCGCTGCCATTGCTGACCCCTGATCGAATATCCCTTGCGAGTTACCTCAAGATCGCCCTTGGTGCCGTGAAAGATCAGGTAGGCACCCCGAGTCCCGTTGAGCTCGCGGACAGACCACTTCAAAACACCGGACTCGAGATCGTAGAGCACTTCTTGCACATCCGGCGTTTCACCGTTGTCCCGAATCGCGTACCGTCCGCCGCAACCAGAAACAACGTTTGGAGACTCCACGCCAAGGCCCCAGCGGGCGATGTCGATGTTGTGGGCGCCCCAATTGGTCATCTGCCCCCCTGAATAGTCCCAGAACCACCTGAAGTGATAGAGGCCGCGCAGGGGATTGTACGACCGCCGCGGGGCGGGTCCGAGCCACATGTCGTAGTTGAAGTCCGCTGGCGGGTCCGCATCCGCCGGCGTTCCGAATCCCGGCATCGAGTTGCGTTCCAGGCCGGCCTCGACGTGGTGAACGGAGCCAATTTCGCCGTCGCGAACTAGTTGCACCGCTTCGATGTAGTGCGGGCCCGAGCGCTGCTGGCTGCCAGTCTGGACGACGCGGTCGTATTTTCGGGCAGCCTCGGTCATCTTGCGGCCCTCCTCGACGGTTAGGGAGAGTGGTTTCTCCACGTAGACATCGATGCCGGACCGGCAAGCCATGATTGTCTGAATTGCATGCCAGTGGTCAGGAGTCGCAATCAGAACGGCGTCCATGGGCCTGTGCGCGATCAGGTCCCTGAAGTCCCGGTAGGCCTTGGCCTGGCCGCGCGCCTTGCTTAGGGCCCGCTCCAGATGAGGCTCATAGACGTCACATGCCGCTACAGGCTGAGCGTCCTCCATCGCTAGAGCCTGCTCCCAGATCTGGCCGCCGCGATTCCCTGTTCCAATGATTCCGAGCTGAAGCCGTTCGTTGGCACCCTGAATTCGCTTGTATGAAGCCGCAGTTGCTGCGGCCGCGGTCAGTAAATGCCTACGGTTCATGGTAATCACCTCGAATGGCCCGCTTCCCAGAGCCTCTAGCATGGTACTTCAGGAGTCCGCGGAGAGCAGGGCGACCCAGTCTGTGCCTGGACAAGACGGTATCCGCCTTCGACACAGACTCGGACCCGTAGCGGCGCCGGGACGGGTTGAAAGGTACTGAACGCTGCCCCGAGCAGGGTCTCCCGGTACCGCTCAGCCGGCGGCGATCGCTTTGCCGGAGTCCTTAGTTAAGCGTGAATGGCGGGTACTTGTCGGTTACAAGCAAGGTGACGTACGCGCCGACCCGCAGGCTCCAGCGCCAGACCCCGACAACGAAGTCGAAAAGTACGCGCGGATACCGCCCCGTGATGATGATCGAAAACCAAGCTATGACGACTATCGGTATAGTCAGCACGTACAGGAAACAGAGCGCTATGTAGTGCGGGAAGGCAAGCAACCACTTGACCAAGGGAAGCCATCGGTTGAGGTTTCGCTCAACATTCGGATAGTCAATCTCTAGATGCACCGACTGTTCGTCGACTGTCGACGGATACAAGTCAGTGAGCAGGGCAAGGTAGGCAAAGATACGGCCTGAGAATCGTGTTAGCTCCCGGACGAAATCGAACCACCACCGCGGATACCTGCGGCGGAAGACGATCATCAGAACGGTGGCCAACACGAGCTGGCTGCCACCCGCTGCCGCACCGCCGATGTAGAGAGCCGCTTGCCGGAGGGCATTGCCGTCCTCGCCAAAGTCGCTGGTGTCCAATTCAACGTCTGGCGACAGGAGTAGCTTGGCAATGACGACGATTGGGATAGCCCATACCAGGCGAAAGACCGTCGTGAGACGGTCGAGCCTTTCCGGGTAGTCCACGTCAAGGCGGGCGGCATATGGAACGGGGGTTTCCGGGTTCATCAATGTGCCATTGTAGCGGTCATGTCAAGAAAATTTTGCAAATTCGCCTTGGATCTAGATCGAAGGCGATTCCTACTTCGCTCGCCAATGCACCGCGGTTGCGATTGAGGGAAGACCTTGGTCGGCTCGGCGAGAGGCCTGGAGGAGCTCTCGAGTGTCGATTCGCAGGGTGATGCCTGGTTCGATCCGCAGCGCATGGGTCGGTTTCCATCGCCGGTCGAGAATCCGGCTCGGATCGAATCGTCAAGCGGGCCTTTGAACTTCCAGCAACATTGATGCATGGCGGAGCGCAAGCCGTTCACACGGGCGGTGTGTACGGGAGTTCACGACCGAACGCAATTCTCACACTGGCAAGTACCTCACGCGCCTCGCGACGCTCTGATCTGAGTGGTTGATCAGCTACGGACCTGCCTCCGGATGGGGCACGACCGGCAGCCGGGGAATGTTCCCGCGTGGCCTGCGAAGGGTGATGTCTTCGAACAGCAGGGATGGCACGACCAAGGAGGCTATGGAAGACCGTCTGAGACTCGTGAATCCAGAGAACGAAGCGCTCCCAGCCGTGAAGGTCGTGGTGTGAACAGAGCTGGCTTGGGAGACCGCCACGATATCTCGGAAGCTGGACTCGGTCAGTCCGACCAAGTCTGCCTGCCGGATCAACTCCTCCCGGCCGTCCGGAAATATCTTGTAGGCGACGACCGGGCCGATCTGGACCTGTTCACCGGACCCTCGCGGCCCGCGCCTCACACTGGAGATCCGTCCCTGCGGATTGCCGATATGGCGAACGGCGATGCCGAATTCGAGTTCCCGTTCCTGCACCAAGGCAAGCAGTTCGCTCCGGATCTCGTCCGGTTCGAGTCCTGCCTGGGGAACGATGAGTAGATTGGATGGTGCCGGTCCCGCCGACCTTCGGCTCCCGTTGCTCGCCGGCACACCCGGAACAGGGTTTCGCGTTGCTAACAGTGTCTTCAGGATTCCGCGTTGGACAAGCACAGTCTCGCGGGCAGGCACTCCCTCGTCATCCACTGCGTAGCCCCCCAGCAGGGGGGTTTCACCGTGCTGGTCGCGAGTCGGGTCGTTCACCACGCCCAGGAACCTTGGCAGGACTCGTGCCCCCAACTTGTCCAAGAACGGGTTGCCCCCGCGGTTCGTGGAGCGTCCGGACCGAGGATCGTCGACGATAGGAGTCTTCGAGGCAAGTAGCCTCGGCAGTAGGACCCGGCGCACGACTTCTGCAGCAGCCTGCCCCTCGAACAGCACTGGTCCGGTGTAACGGTCAAGATAGTTCGCCGCCCGCAGGGCGCGCAAGCGCTCTGAGAGACCCTGCGCCCGGTCGATCAGTGTGTCCCTGTCCGGGAGTTCCTCCCAGGACCGCCCGTACGCAGTAATGGAGTCTTCTAGTGCTGTGCCGTCTTCGGCTTGCGTTCCCGCAAGAATACGGATCGAGACTGACGGGTCCAAGCGGGAGAACGATGACCCTTCACTGTTCAGGTACGTGAGTTGCTCTCGCTCCATCTCAACCCGGACCTCGGAGACGAAGACGTGCGGCATTCCATCGAAAGCCCTCGAAACGTCACGAGCCAATGCCTCCACTCTCAGGAGGTCGGGCTGTGCAAAGGAGCGATCGTCGATGTACTGGTTTGGTTCCTGCTCGCTAAAGTCAGGAACCTCTTCGACTCGGGTCGCGTTCTGGAGAGCTGCGCGTTTCTTGGAGAGATGGTCCAGAGCCTGCTTGTAAGCGCTGTCGGTCGCCAGCCAGATCTTCCGTCTGAGTTCGTGATAGTCGTCTTCCAACGGGAGGATGGTCGGGAAACTGGCGGACGCGAGGGCTGATCCGAAGTCCGGCCGAGTGACAAAATTGGTGTTATCTAGGTCCCTGTCACCGACCCTCACCTCAACAGCTAGGTACCGGCTGGAGCCTTCGCGACGGCTCGCAACTGCTCCAAGCACGGCGGAAGCTCGGGCGCTTGTAGATTCCAAGACGCTATACGCCACGAAATATGGCTTTTCCATGCCACCAAGCTGCAGGTCTGCCGTCGCGCGCTTCATCTCGTCGCGCATCGCTCGCATCAGCACGCTTTCCTGAGCGTGCAACGGGGCCCAGGAGAGCAAGACGAGCAGCGGGAAGGCGCCGATCCTGAAACACGTCATCGGACACCTCCATGGGCGGCTAAGCGCAGGGAATGCGACGCGCCGGGCGGAGCCGGAAGCAGAGGGAGTCGCTCTACGGACTTCTCCTTTTTCTGGACCTCGATCTGGGAAACAAGAATCGCAGGCGAGGCAGCCGACACCGGCACGCCTCCGGATTCTGCGCCACAGGTGCCGTTGAACACTTCTATCTCGTCGCTCGCAGCGACGACTTTGCTGAAGGTGGTTAGCGGCGTGCCGATGAGGTCCACGCCGCGGACCAATTCCTCCCGGCCATCAGCATATATCCGATAGACCATGATCGGGAGGACATTGAAGGCATTTGGCAGCATGCGACCCGTCGTCGTGAATCCGCCTTGAATGTCTTCGAAGAACAATCCAAAGTCCTTGCCCTCCGCGTTCAAGCGGGCGATCAGCATGTTCTTCAGGGCGTCGCGCGAGTGGGGTTCACTGACTCTCACGAACAGGTTGGACTGGCGCGAGACTGGTGCGAAGCCGGGCTGCTTGCGTCCGTGCCCGTTGGAGCGTGCGAAACCGTCGATAGGCGCGCGTGACATGAGGAACCGCTTCAAGGTGCCATCCTCGATCACATTGACCCGGCGCGCCTTTACGCCTTGGTTGTCGAAGCGGTATGAGCCCGCCAGGTCAGTCGGCCCAGATCGCCTGACCGTGGGATCGAAGACCACGGAAAAGGTCTCGGGGAGCACCCGCTGGCCAAGCATCTTTTTGAACGTTTGGGAGTCTTGCTCGCTTTTCTGCCGGTGTCCCTCGACTCGGTGCCCCAGAATCTCGTGGAAGAAGACGCCGCTGGCACGGCCGGAGAGGATCGCGGGCCCGGTATACGGGTCCGCGATTGGCGCCACTCTCAGCGCTTCGAGATCGCGAATGATGGCGCGGACTTTCTCAAGCACCTCACTGTCGTCAGGCAGACCGTCCAAGTCAAACGAAAAGAACGTTTCATAGCGCGGCAACTCCATTCCGTCTTCGGCCTTGGTCAATGCGGAAATCATCAATCTCGCACGGGATTCCGCAGTTCGGATCTTGGAACCTTCGCTATTCACGTACCAACGGGTCACGACGGAAGCCGAAAGCGCAGCGTCAGCCGAGTAGATGTGGCTAGACCGGGAGAACAGCGCTGTGTACCGCCTTAGCTTGTCTTCCCAGGCAGATCGGTCGAACACAAGAGAATGAGGCTGCTCGACAGCGCTCTCTGGGGTTTCTGCCGAGAAGTCCGGGGCTCGATCCTCTTCCTCGACTTTGACCTGGATGTTGGCCTTAACCTTTGTCAGCTGCTCAATTGCCTGCTTGTATTTCTTGTCGGTCTGTAGCCAAAGGGTGTTTCGAAGGGCACCGATGTCCGCAATCGGAACTTCCAATGGAGAGAACCTTCTCGAACTTGATCCGAATCTCTCGCGAATTGGGTGGGTATTGTCGAGGCCGTAGTCGCCCACCCTGAGATCGATGTCCAGCAGGCGGCGCTCACTCTCGGAACTTGCTGTGACGGCTCCGAACGACGCTCGCACGAAGGAACTTCGCTCCTCGGTGATCTCGTAGCTGAGAAAATACAGGGGCGTCGGCTGTTCCGCCAGGACCTTGGCGGAGCGCTCGAGTTCCGCCTGCATTACGCCCAGCACCGAGACTGCCGCGCGGGACGGTCCGCTCATCAGGGCCGGCACAATGCAGGACAAGCACAGACGTATCAGAAATTGACTATGTGATTTCATTGGTTCGGCCCTCCCGGGAGCCACTCAATCGGGAGGAACGAAGCAGCCTCGTCCGAACAACTGGGACCGCTACCCCCGAGCTTAGATATTACGACGAATTGCCGGGCAGGAAGGGTACCGGCGCGGCCCCTGCGCCGTAAGCCGCTCCCACCTTACTTCCCGCATCGCCGGAATTCAGCCATTGGGTTCGTAGCGAGCCAGGACGACCGATAAGGCGGGTCCGACGGTCGAGTGCCGGAACACACTCGCGTGCCGGCGGCGTGACCATCCAAAACTGCGCCGGTTGGACTTGGTGTTACACCTCGCAAGCGCTCATGCAGCGACACACCACCAGCCCATGGTGTGCAACAACCGGATTAGCACGCTGGTTTAGCGCTTCCCGAGAGCACCGTGAAGACAGTGAGTCGGGCGGGGTATCATGCGGAGTCTGCGACATCCCAGCTCAGAGAGCCGCCCAATCTCGCCATCATGCCGTTCCGAATTCTCCTGGCCCTTGTAACAGCTGCAGCGCTAAGCGCCGCGGACCGCCCAAACGTCGTATTCGTCTTCATTGACGACATGGGTATTGGCGACCTGAGCTGCTACGGCAACAAGGACATTCGAACCGCCAACATGGACCGCCTTGCCGAACAGGGCATCCGGTTCGAACAATTCTACGTCGCATCACCGATCTGCTCCCCTTCACGGGTCGCCATCACGACAGGCCAGTTCCCCGCACGCCACATGATTCACTCTTTTCTGAACTCGCGCATGCGCAATCGTGAACGCGGGATGCGAGACTTTCTCGACCCATCCGCTCCATCGCTGGCACGAGCCTTCCAGGAGTCCGGCTACGCCACAGCCCATTTTGGAAAGTGGCACATGGGTGGTGGACGCGACGTGGGCGACGCTCCGCTGCCCCGGGAGTATGGATTCGACGAGTCGCTCGTTTCGTTCGAAGGCCTTGGTGATCGGATTCTGCCACCTGGAGGGCTTTCAAGGCAGAGCAAGAACCTTGGGCACGGGACAGTCACCGACGTAGAGAAGCACGAAATGACCGAGATTTACGTCGACCGGGCAATCGATTTCATCCGGCGCAACCGGGACATGCCCTTCTACCTGCACGTTTGGCTGAATGACGTGCATGATCGGTTCTTCCCCAAGCCCGAACTTCTGGCAAAATTCGAAGGGTTCTCTTCCAATCCATACCGCCAGCAGTACTTCGCCGTGATCGATGAAATGGATCGCCAGTTAGGCCGATTGTTTGACGAAGTCGACCGATTGGGTCTCGCAGAAGAGACGATTGTGGTGCTGGCCGCCGACAACGGCCCGACCGCTTGGAAGCGCTACTACGACGAAGGATACGATCCGCCCGGCAAGACGAACGGCCTCCGCGGACGCAAGTGGAGCCTCTATGAAGGTGGTATTCGCGAACCGCTGCTGGTGCGTTGGGTCGGCGAGGCGCCGGCCGGTCTAACGAACACCGAGACTGTCGTCAACTCGGTCGACTTCTTCCCGACGTTTTGCGGCTTGGCTGGCGTGCCTCTTCCGGATGCCTCATTTGACGGTGTGGACATGAGCGCGGCGTTTCGAGGGGAGCAACCGAAGCGCGACCGCTCGATGTTCTGGGAGTACGGCAGGGACCCAAGCTACCTACGGCCAGGCCTCGAGTCGGATCGCAGCCCGGCCTTGGCTGTGCGCGACGGGGAATGGAAGTTGCTAATGAATACCGGTGGCACCGGAGTGGAGCTCTATGATTTTGTAAGCGGATTCGGCGAGGCTGAGAACGTGGCAGAGGCGAATCCCGATGTCGCGAAGAGGCTGGGGGATGCACTGCTCAATTGGTGGCAATCGATCCCTAAGCTAATGTGAGGGTTTGATGCGACCAATCCTAGACGCCCATCTCGACATCGCGTGGAACGCCCTTTCGTTTGACCGAGATCAACTGCTCGACCTCGACGAACTCCGCGCACGCGAACGAGGCCTCAGCGGAGCCTCTCGCGGGAATTGCACTGTCAGCCTGCCCGAATTGCGTCGTGCCAACGTGCGGGTCTGTCTCGCCACCCTGCTATCTAGGACAAGGCCGCGCAATTTGCCCGAACTGGAATCCGACATCGGAGACATCGGCGACCGCAGCCGGGGCGAAGTGATCCTGCGCGAAGATCTCGACTATGCCAACCAAACGATCACGTGCGCAGCCGCACAAGGCCAGCTCGCGTACTACCAGTTGCTAGAGAGACAAGGCCACATCCGCTTCGTGCTCTCGCGGGAGGACCTGCACGCAGCCTGGAACGATTCGAGCCCGACGGCACCGCTCGGGATCATCCTGAGCATGGAAGGGTGCGATCCAATCGTCGATCCGGACCAAGCATCGTGGTGGTATGACCAAGGCTTGCGAACTGCCTGTCTGGCGCACTACGGTCCGAGCGCTTACGCGATGGGTACCGGAGGGGACGGTCCGGTTACGCCTGAGGGCAGGGCATTGCTCGCCGAATTCGATCGCCTGGGCCTGATTCTGGACTTGGTCCACACCGCCGACACGGCCCTCGATCAAGCACTGGAAACCTACGGCGGTGCGGTGTTCGTGAGCCATGGCAATTGCCGCTCGCTCGTGCCGCACGACCGGCAGATCAGTGACGAACAGATCCGACGCATCGCCGACCGCGGAGGAGTCATCGGTGTCGTGATGGACGAATGGATGATCATTCCCGGATACGCTCGGGGCGAAGAGGCGCGCAATCGCGCAACGCTCGAGCTCGTTGCACGCCATGTCGACCACATCTGCTGCCTGCTTGGAAGCGTCGATCATGTCGGGATCGGCAGTGACCTCGACGGCGGTTTTGGCACCGAGCAGGCCCCCGTTGACCTCCGTTCCGTTGTCGACCTTCAACGGCTCGGCGACATCCTCGCGCAGCGAGGCTACAGCGAGACGGACGTGTGCGCCGTTCTCGGCTCCAACTGGGTCCGGTTCTTCACTGACAACTTGCCCTCCAACGTTGCTTAGCAAGCAGCAGCGGGGTCCGACATAGCCGCTTTCTCACGAGTCCGGTCCCAAGCATCTAGCGACCGGTCTGTTACGCCAGGCCCCAAGCGACCGCGATGCGGGTCGTTGCGCGACCCGCCCGCTTCCAACAGGCCTAGGTCCGGACTTGTCGCGACAGGGCCTCAGGCGGCGGGAAGGCTTGTCTGTAGTTCGCCTATGCCTAGAGCGCGCCACGAGCCGCCGACAAGGCGGCTTCGTAGTCCGGATGATCCGTGACCTCTGATACATATTCGGCATGCACAACGGTGTTGTGCGCGTTAAGGACGAACACGGCCCGCGATTCGATCTTGAGCTCGTCGATCATCGTGCCCCAAGCGGTCCCGAAGTTGCCATCCTTGTAATCGGAAAGCGTGGTAACGTTCGCCGCATCGGACTCGGCACACCAGCGGTTCTGCGCGAACGGCAAGTCGCAGCTGACACAGTAGACCGAAACGCCGTCAAGACTGGCGGCCTCTTCATTGAATCGCTTCATTTGCAAGTCGCAAACGGGGGTGTCGAGCGATGGAACAGCGTTGATGATCCGAACTCCGCTGGTGTCGGACAGAGTGGTAGAACTCAGGTCGTTCCCGACAAGGGTGAATCCCGGCGCGGCACTACCGGCCGCCAAGGCGTTGCCCTGCAAATGGAACGGGTTGCCCTTCAAAGTGGTCTGTCTGCTCATGAAATTGTGCCTCTCCGGTGAAATCCAGTTGAACTTCCAAGTTACCAGCCTTGGTTCATCAAGGTCAAACCAAGTGGAATTCCGGCCCAAATGCCGACATCGCATCCGCTCTCGGCCGGTTAAGGGCCTGACTCGCCCGCGAGGTGGAAGCTTCGGCGCGCCAGCTTGGTAGCCAGCCTCAGGTGGACATTTTTGCATTTACTTTAAATTTGCATGTGTACCCTGCCGAGCATGTCTGAGAAGAGCCGCTACCAACTGGTGGAGACCACTGGCAAGGCCATTGTGTACAAACTCAAGGAGGAATTCGAGGCGGACGAGCCCCCGCACTACGCCTGCCCCAACTGCTTCGATGCCGACGACAAGCGGTCAATCCTCCAAGTCAACTTGAGGCGCATTTTGGTCTGCAACCGTTGCAATAAGACTTTCTACTTGCGAGGGCCATGGGGCATGGCCAAGGGGTAAGAGCGTTCCAGTCGGCCTCTTCAAACGCCTGGTCGTGCGGATGGCCGCCGGGCCAGCTGTTCGAGAACTGAACATCCGGCCGTGAATCACGGTTCCGGACACGAAGACGGGATTTCTCCAGCACCGAACCGAACTCCACTTGACGGCCGGGCAGCGAGTCAATAGATTCAAAGGAAGGGGAATCAAATCACCGGGCTCCTACCCTCTGCTGGTAGGGCCCGAACTGTACCGACCATGGCAATCTCACGTGAAACACGAAAGTTTGAAGCAGAGACCAAGCAATTGCTTGACTTAATGATTCATTCGCTTTACACAAACAAGGAAATCTTCCTGCGCGAGCTTGTCTCCAACGCATCCGATGCCCTGGACAAGCTTCGGTTCGGCGCATTGACAAAGCCGGAACTGATGGCGGCTGGCGAAGAACTTGAGATCCGACTCGAGTCCGATAGTGACAAGCGGACCCTGGCGATCCACGACAACGGCATCGGCATGTCCCGGAAAGAGGTCATCGACAATATTGGATCGATTGCACGATCTGGAACGCAGGAGCAGATCGCAAAGCTGAGCAAGAAAGGCGGCATGGAGGCGATGCCCGAGCTGATCGGTCGCTTCGGCGTCGGGTTCTATTCGGCATTCATGGTTGCCGACAAGGTCGAACTCGACACACTCAAGGCCGGAGCGAAGACCGCCGTCCACTGGGAATCAGATGCAGGCGGAACCTACACGATTTCAGAGGGCACGAAGAGAAGCCGCGGCACCAGCGTCACCCTGCACTTGAAACCAGTTGACCGAGATGCGGGAATCGAGGACCTCACACGCGAATGGACACTGAGCAGTATCGTCAAGCGATACTCGAACTTCATCGGCTATCCCATTCGCCACAAGGTTCGGAGGGAAAAGCCGGAAATCGATGAGAAGGGAATCGTCAAGCCGGATGGCAAGGCGACGATTGTCTTCGAGGACAAGACGCTCAACTCGATGAAGCCGATCTGGACCCGCCCGGAGTCGGAAGTCAAGGACGAGGAGTACAACGAATTCTACAAGCACATCGCATCGGACTGGAAGGAGCCGATGCTTCGCCTGCGCTTCAAGGCCGAGGGTATTTCCGAGTATGAATCGCTCCTGTTCATCCCTGCGGAACGTCCTCGCGATTTGCACACATGGGACGGCAAGTACGGATTGCAACTATACGCCCGGCGCGTGATGGTCATGGAGCAGTGCGATGCCGTGCTGCCGGACTTCCTTCGATTCGTTCGCGGCGTTGTGGACTCTTCCGACCTTCCGCTGAACATCTCCCGTCAGACGCTGCAGGAAAATCGGCACCTTACCCGGATCCAGAAGTTCCTCGCCAAGAAGGTCCTGGACATGCTCTCCGACCTGCAACGCGAAGACGAGACGAAGTACTTGGACTTCTGGAAGCAGTTTGGCATGGCCTTGAAGGAGGGCGTCGGGACTGGCACCGACCAGCAAGACAGGATCGCGCCCCTGCTGCTCTTCGAGTCATCTGCCGACCCGGAGCGGATGACAACCCTCAAGGACTACATTTCCCGCATGAAGGACGGCCAGGACGCAATCTACTACATCACGGGTGAATCGCGGTCGATCGTGGAGCATTCACCGCTAATGGAAGGCTTCAACAAGAAGGGCTACGAGGTTCTGTTCCTGACGGATCCCATCGACGAATTCATGGTCGACCGCCTGCCAGTGTTCGAAGCCAAGAGCCTGCGGTCTGCAGGCACGGGCGAATTGGACCTTGAAGAAAGCGACGCCGAGGAAGGCGCGAAGGCCACTCGCAAGGACCAAGAGCAGCAATTCCGCGATCTCTTCGCCTTGCTTGGAAAGCACCTAGAAGAGAGCGTCAAGCAAGTGCGCCTCTCAAGCCGCCTCACGAACTCCCCGGCATGCTTAACCATCGACAAGGACGACATGAGCCCGCAAATGGAGAGAATGCTCAGAATGGCAGACCCCAATGCCCCAAAGCAGAAGCGTATCTTGGAAGTAAACGGTTCCCACGAGGTCATGCAGGGGCTTTGGTCACGATTCGAAAAGGACAAGACCGATCCGGCACTGAAGTCGTACGCTGAGCTGCTCTACGGATACGCACTACTGGCCGAGGGCACGGAGATGAAGGATCCAGGCCCATTCAACAAGGCTCTGGAAGGCGTGATGATCCGGGCCATGCATGAGACGGTAGCCGAGGCGTAGCAGCGTGGACGGAGACAGCGCGCAAGCCCGCTTCGGGATCGGTGAATTGATCCATCATTTGCTCTTCGACTATCGAGGTGTCGTCTATGATGTGGATCCGGTATTCTCCGGCAGCGAGGAGTGGTATCGGCAGGTCGCCCGTTCGGCCCCACCCAAGGACCAGCCGTGGTACCACGTACTCGTCAACGGCGCCGAGCACGTGACCTACGTTGCGGAACGGAATCTCGAAAAGGACGATCTCCAGACCCCGATCTCGCATCCCGGCGTCGACTACTTCTTCGAGCGATTCGAGAACGGCTTCTATATTCCACGCAGGCTCTCGCAATAGTGGCTGTGGTCAGCATCGACGGGGCGAAACCGCGTTCCTGTCATTCTGGCGAATCCAATGGACGGCGCGCTCCAGCGCCGAATTGACCGGCTCCGGATCAAAGCCGAGGACCCGTCGCGCCTTGGAGCAGTCAGCGAACATCGTGTAGCGCGCCATTCGGACAGCATCAAGCGGAATCGCCGGGGGGTTGCCTGAAAGCCTCGACCAGGCCTCGCAGGCAGCGCCAGCAGCCCAAGCGGCAGAATAGGGCAGGCGTAAACGGGGTGCCTCGCGCCCCGCTATGCGCGCGAGTCGTTCCAAGATCTGGCGAAGGCTCAGGTTTTCGGAACCAAGCAGGTAGCGCTCGCCCATCCGTCCGCGCTCCGACGCAAGCCAATGCCCGCGTGCCACGTCGCGGACATCGACGAGGTTCAACCCGGTGTCCAGATACGCGGGTACCTTCCCGGCCAGGAAATCCTCTACGATCTTTCCCGTCGGGGTTGGCTTGAAGTCGCCCTCTCCGACCGGGGCGGTCGGGTTGACGATCACAACTGGCAAGCCGGCGGCGGCGTACCGCAGAGCTTCCTGCTCGGCCATGTACTTGGACCGCTTGTAATGCCCTGTCATTTGGTCAAGGCTTGACGGGGATTCCTCGGTTACGGGCGTTCCTTCACGGGATGCCGCGATCGCGCCTACCGAACTCGTGTAGACGACTCGTTCAACGCCGGCCTGCCACGCAGCCTCCAGCAGGTTCCGGGTCCCATCCACGTTCGAAGCGTAAATGTCGCGTGGGTCCCGCGACCACAGCTTGTAGACGGCAGCGATGTGATATACCGCTCGACACCCACTGACGGCACGCGTGATTGACGCTTCGTCCCTCAGGTCGCCGAGACACACCTCTTGGCCAAGGACAGCGAGCCTGGCTTCATCGCTCGCTCGTCGTGCCAGCAGCCGCAATCGCTCGCCCCGACTGGCAAGAAAACGCGCGACGTGATTGCCTACAAAGCCAGTCGCACCGGTGACAAGAGTCATGGCCGCCTCCCTGCGGCCGGTAAAGGGGGCCGCCAACAGTACACTGGTGAGCGGAGGGACATTCCATTATGAAACCGAACTTGGCGGGCATCGGGATTGCCCGAACCGGAGCGGTGGGGGTGCTGCTTCTCGCTCTCGTGGCATGTTCCAGCAGCCCTGTCGAACCCGGGGCGCCCGGCATGCGCTCCCTTGCAGCCTCCGAGTTTGGCTCGGTTGACGGTCAGGCAGTCAAGCTGTTCACGTTGACGAACAACTCGGGCGCGGAAGTTGCAATTGCTGAGTACGGCGGCATTGTGGTCAGTCTCAAGGTTCCCGACCGCGATGGCAACCTGGGTGATGTCGTCTTGGGGTTCGAGGATCTCGATTCGTACATTGCCGACACGCCGTACTTCGGTGCAATCACTGGCCGCTATGCGAATCGCATTGCCGGCGGTCGCTTCGAGATTGACGGAATAGCCTACGAACTGCCCGTGAATAACGGCCCGAACTCCCTGCATGGCGGCATCAAGGGCTTTGACAAGGTGATTTGGCATGGGGAGGCGACGGAATCCGGCGATGGTGTCACGTTCACCTACGTCAGCGCCGATGGCGAGGAAGGCTATCCCGGCACGCTCGAGTCGAAGGTCACGTATTCATGGACCGACGGGAACGAATTGCGGATCGACTACGTGGCCAGCACCGACAAGCCAACGGTGGTAAACCTGACAAACCACTCCTACTTCAACTTGAAGGACGGAGGGGCCAGCCCGATCCTGGACCACGAGTTGATGATCAGCGCCGACAGCTACACTCCTGTCGACGCGACCTCCATTCCAACCGGCGAGATCGCCCCACTAACAGGCACGCCTCTCGACTTCCGCGAACCGACCGCGATCGGAGCCCGCATCGATGATGAAACCGAGCAGCTGACCTTCGGGTCTGGCTACGACCACAACTATGTCTTGAACGCGGCCCCGGAGGGCCTGACGCATGCTGCCACTGTGTTTGAAGCGGACAGTGGCCGAGCAATGGATGTCCTCACGAGCGAACCCGGGGTGCAGTTCTATAGTGGGAATTTCCTAGACGGCCACCTTGTCGGCAAAGGAGGCACCGCATATGAACATCGTGCCGGCCTCTGCCTGGAAACGCAGCACTTTCCGGATTCGCCGAACCATGCGGAATTCCCGTCGACCATTCTTCGCCCGGGCGAAGCCTACTCGACGACGACCGTCTACAGATTCTATACGCGGTAGGGTCATGAGTCGACGGTCAGAAGCCTTGGCACTGGTTCTCGTCACGCCCGTCTGGGCTCAGGAAGGAATTCCCGCGCCCAGCGGAGAGGCGATCGTTGCTCCGGATGCTCGCTTCGAAGTGCTCTACACGCGGCCCGAGACAGCTAAGGGCGGCTTGACCGAGAGCCCTGCGGTTGCTCCGGACGGCTCGATCTACTTCTCCGACATCCTCCGTGGCGAGAACCACGGTCGGATCCATCGCTTTGACCCTGAGTCACGGAAGGTCGAGACGTTTGCCGCAAACAGCCACAAGGCAAATGGCTTGGTGTTTGGCCCCGAAGGCTACCTGTATGCCGCGGAAGGGGCGGACTACGGAGGGCGACGGATATCGCGGTGGGATGTCAGGACCAAGGAGCGCACCCTGGTGGTCAACACGTATGGCGGCAAGCGATTCAACTCACCGAACGATATTGCCGTCGACAGTCGCGGCAACCTTTATTTCTCGGACCCCCGATATGTCGGGCATGAGCCGCGCGAACTCGAGCGTCGGGCTGTCTATCGGGTGACTCCGAGCAGAGAGCTGACCGAGGTCACGCGAGAGGTCACGAAACCGAACGGACTGACCTTGAGTCCCGACGAGAGGACCTTGTACATCGCGGAAACCAACAACGGCAGCGACGGCATGCCCGGGGTGGAGCCTGGGAACCGCGGGCCGATGAAGATCTACGCCTTCGCGCTAGGCAGGGACGGACTCGTTTCAGGCCCGCGGCGCGTGTTTCACGATTTCGGGCCTCAGTTCGGTTGCGACGGCATGACTGTGGACGAGCAGGGCAACGTGTACCTCACGGTCCGCGAGCCTTCCAAGCCAGGGATTCTCGTGCTCGATCCCAGCGGCGAACAATTGGGGTTTCTGCCAACCGGAGCTAACGCACAGGTCGAGGAAGTTCCTTTCACCGAAGCAGAGGCAAAGAGGCTGGAAACGCCACCGCCGGTCGCTTCGGGTTTGCCCAGTAACGTGGAGTTCGGCAAGGGCACGGACAGCAACTCACTCTATGTGACGGTTGACCAGAGCCTCTATCGGATTCGGATTAGAACCCGCGGCTACCATCGGCAGTACCGGCGGTAGCGTCAGGATTCCGATTGCTGAACCCGACAGGACACTGGCGAAAGCTCTGGCCATTGCGCTCCATCGACGGGAGATCCAACGATCACCTACTAAGACCAGCCTCCCATCGAACACGCTTGCGGGCTGCGGGAATCGGTAGGCCGATGCGGATACGATGGAAGTGCGCAGCCGTCGTCTGCGGGGTGTTGACCTGGTGTCAGCGATCGACCGCTAGGCCATAAACGGGCCAAGTAGCCTGGAGGCTCTGGGAATCCAACGGATTTGTCTCAAGCAGCATCCGATGGATCCCTGTCTATCCACTGCGGGAAGCTTCCCCCTCCAGGGCACCGCCGGCGTTTCTTGCCGTTGCAGTACCAATCGCAGCCGAGCACTGACACTGCCATGAGGAATCTAGCGAGGGAACAGTCAACACATGGACCTGAAACGAGCTTACGGTTTTGACCGGACATCCGACGCCAATCGCCTAGCTGCTAGCCGGCAAAAAATCAGGGAGTATGTCAGGCTGCGACTTGTTGCCTCCGGCTTGACCGCCGATGGAGGACAGATCGCAGCGGCGGCCGAGGGCTTGCTGGACAACTATCGCGAGCAATCCCGTCTACTTCTCAATCACCGATGCGGTGCCGACCGCCGCATCGAGGAATTCCTTTCAGGGCATTTCTGGGACATCGGAGTCGGGAGCCGGCGATGGCTGCCGGGCCGCACCCTCGTTCTTGACCGCCACGGCATGGCTAGAGAACTGTCCCTGCCAGCCGACGACGATGTTTTCGTTTCCAAGTACGTCAGATCCTATCGCGTCGCGAACGGCGTCCTCCATAACCCTCGCAACGACCGCAGGACCACCAGAGACATATTTCATGTCGCCGAAGGGGGACTGCCCATTCCAGCAGACAAGCGGGCTGTGCCGAAACACACGTTCGCTGCATTGCTTCGAATCGGCCTGAATCCGCCCGACGAAGCTCGGATCCTGCCATTCTCCCCAGAGGCGCGCTGCATTGTGTCTCTGCTGCTGCGTCCACTCGTCGCCCCGGGCGTGCCGGGGTTCGCTCCCGAGCGACGGATGGAAACGCGCTTCTTTGCGCCCGGAGGGCTGGTGGCCAACCTGGACTTCGTCGAATCGATCTTCGGCAACGCGGGTGACCCTTTCCTTCCAGAAAATGACGCCGGCCTGGACGTGGATGGCTGGAGCGGCCATACGGGCGCGGTGATTCTCGCCCCTCACCTCGAGCACGTCACGAAGAGGGAGATTGGATTGCCCCATTTCGACAACGCGACCGACCGCCAGCGACGGGACGGTATGTGCTGGCGGGACGAAGACGAACTCTATAACGAGGGCAGGCCATTCAAGGTGACCTGCCGCACGACCGAAGGGGTCATTGTCACGCTGATCTCCGACAATTACTACGGCTATTGCAAGAAAGAGGTCAAGACCCAGCTCAGCTACGCGGCCAACCTCCTCGGGAACGCGGAAGAGGAGCATGCGGGCGGCGCAATCGCTTTTGCCAGCTACAACTTGGGAGCTGAGTACCATCTCGATTCCAGAAAGTACAATTCGCTGACCCTTGCGCAAGCAGCCCGGCGGTACGCCGAGACAATCGACTTCAAGCCCCAAGGGTACGGCCAGGACTGCAAGTTTCCGGATCTCTTCTACCTGCCGGAAAACGCTACCGTGAGCCTGCGGACCCAGGACATCCGGTGGGAACTGGACGGCCAGCAGCAGTCATTGCCGCTGGCCCCGGGAAGGATCTACATGGCCCCTTCCGGCTATCGCATTCGAATGGAGAAACATCCCGCGGCACCTTCGTGGAGGCTTCGGGGCACCGTACCCGAGGGGGTGTTTTGCCACAAGCCGTGCACCGTGAGCGGTGGAGGCAAGAGCGAGATCAGCAAGTCCCTACGCGATTACATGCTCTACGGGCCGGTATTTGTGTCCGACATCGAACGCGACCTCGACGCTGCGCAGGAGATCTTCGATAGAGACTACAGGGAGCGCTGGCCCTCGGAGTCACCGATCCTCAATGTGTACAGGGAACGCGCCAGCCGTCCCATCCTGAGTCCGGAACGGTCTCTGGGTAGCGTGATCAAGCTCCTGACACCGTCCAAGAATTACACGGAGGAATTCAATGCATGGCTTGCCGTGATGCCCAACAACATCTATGCGATCGTCCTCATCATCAAGCAGCTATACAAGCCGGAATGGGGCGATGCCTGGCGCGAGCATTTCCGGGTCGACATCCTCAACGGACTTCCCGGCCATGAGCTCAAACACGATGACCGCAAGTTGGTGGGCACCTATTTGCGGGTCGGGCTGATCGGGGACAGCACCTGGAGGACGTTCAAGTGCCGACAGGATTTCATGGCGGCAGAAAAGCTGCAGACCGAGGACGACATCAGTGCCTCCACGATCGTGCCAGCCTCCAGTCTGAGCGGCCTGGCTCCTGGCGCTCCCCCCAGCGTAAAATTCGCCCAGAACTGCGAGTTCCGACTCTTCCAGAGACCAGACGATGCCATCCATCCAGGACTGGATCGTCGAACGGAGGCGGACATCGCGAAGGGTGGCGTCTTCCTGTCAAACTTCGAACCTCTTCAAGCCGACGAGATTCGCGAGATGACCCAGCGAGTGGCAGATTTGGAACGATTCAGCGAACCCATGCGCCAGTTTCTCCGAGACGTCGCCCATTCGGACCATTCCTACGCTGTGTGCTCGGCATTACCACGGCTCGTAAACGGCGCAAGGACGAAAAACCCGCGTTACTTGCAGGATCGACCTGACATCGAATCGCCGATCGACCGGCACGCGGCTGAGATGGGTATCCGGTTCATCCGGGGAATCCGGGCAGACGAACCCGTTCACCTTCCGGTCAACGCAGTCCTCGTGGGCCGACGCAACAACCCGCCCGACCCGGGGCAGGGCATCCGCGGGTTGGCCGTCTACAACCCAATCCACTACCAAGAATTGCCGGAACTCCTCATGGACTTTATCGCCTCGCTCACCGGCAAGAGCCCATCCACCACAGGTTTCGGCAGCGAGGGAGCCCTAACCAAGGGGCCGTTCAATGCACTGCGCCCGGCAGCCGACCTGAATGCCGCATTCGTAGGCTACGCATTGACGGGGCTAGGCGGGTTCTCGACCGCTGCCGGACATATCGGCCCGAACGTCAAGATGATGCATGACATCAGCTTGCTCGTACCGGAAATCTGGTGCAAGATGTCGGCTGAGGAACGCGATCCGAACTACTTGATATCAAACGATCTGTTGGAGAAGCTCGAGGACTACGAAGACGAGAGCGGGCCCGTGCTGGCCAGCCGACTTGGCTATCGCATCAACGGCCCGTTCGTACGGCGCTTTCTCGCGCGAGTGTTTGACAATCCGAAGATGGTGTTCGACGAGGAGATTCTGCGGCCCGAAGAGCAGGATCCGCAAGCGTTTGCGGACGGAGTGCGCTATATCACTGAAGCGCATGCGACTACGGCTCGGCTCTATTTCGATGACGGCTCGGCGGACGCGGTATGCCCGCCAATCAGAGCGCTCCTGTCGATCATGGCCTTCGGAGAGCACCACGGCTTGACCGTGGAGTCACCTGAATTCCGATCGATGTTCACACGCCAATCGGTCCTTGCAAGTGATTGGTACTGGGACCGGCTGAAAGCCGCACAGGCCCAGGCCACGCGCCGATGCCGGCGTGTGTTACGGCACATTGCGGCCGTCCAAGACACGGACACAACCGGGGAGGTCTCGGCAAGACTTGGACTCGCACAGCGTGCAGAGCGCGCAACGGCGGAGTTGACCCGAGTGAGCGAGCCAGGCTACGTGGACTACCTGGTCGGCTTGGTTGGGGCCCAGCCATTCGATTGAACCTTTGACAGGGAGATTCCAGCGCACCGACGGCTCGCGAGCAATGACCTTGGATCGAAAATGAATATGCGATCTAACTTATTTCACGCCAACCGTTTCCGGTCATCAATCTCGTGTATCACGGAACAAGCTGGACGCCGTATGCTCCGCACATTCGTCGGTGCGCTTGGGAACCTACGCGGGGACGGTCACGTGTGGCGAAACGCAGGTGCGCCCGGAGCAACCAGCGGCTTCAACCCGACCTGCTCTTGGCGCTCGACTCAGCAGTCTCAGACTTCTCTTGACCAGGAGGTTGCGGCTTCATCGCATGACTCGCCGATTGACGGTTTGCCGTAGGCTCTGCCAGCTTCCTGAATTGGTGTTCCTGGGACCGGGATGTCGAGCGTCACCCGGCAACGACCTGCTTGAGCCGCCCGTTCTCTTCTCCGAATCTTAGACTCTAGGACCGCCATGCGTCGCCTTTCCGCGGTAGAACGTCTGCTCTCATACGTCGGCTCGCCCGCGCGCCTCCCTTGTCTTCATTCCCGCCTCCGCGTGCGCCAGAATCGTGATGACGCTCGCCCGGCTCCACCTCAGCCATTCAGTTCCTGCCTCGGTTTCGGTCTAGTCCCTCCTTGAAAGGGTCTTCGAGATGCGGGTCAGCCGGAGTTACAATCACACCGATCAGCGCTGGACAGCCTGAATGGACTGCGCTTGAACGCTACTCAATCGAGAGTGCCATGAAGTCCCGCCGACTGTTTCTTCTCTTCTTCCTCGTTGCGATCTTGAGCGGGTTGGTGCCGGAATCGGCGCGATCCGGCAGCGCACCGCCCAGTCTCAAGGCCAAAGCCGGTTCCCGCCCCAATGTCCTCATCCTGGCGATTGACGACTTGAATGACTGGATTGGCGCGGCGGGCGGACATCCGCAGGCGAAAACGCCCAACCTTGATCGCTTGATTTCCCAGAGTGTCTTTTTTCGAAATGCTCACACCGCCGCTCCCGTTTGCAGTGCCTCAAGGCATGCCTTGTTGAGTGGGCTGCGCCCCTCGAGCACGGGCTGGTACACGAACTCCTCGAAGAACCGAGAAGACTACGCAACGATCTTGGGCGACACGGTTCCCATGCCGACCCATTTCAAGCGTAGCGGCTACAAGACGATGGCCGCGGGAAAGATCTACCACAAGGGAACCAGCGACATCGATGGCTACGATTACTGGGATGAAGCGCGTTCAAAGTACAAGTGGCCAGAGTGGCTAGCTGAGCGCGGCCATGGCTACCAGGGCAAGAGCGGCGGCCATTTCCATCCATTCCCCCCGGACGGCGGAGCGATCTACCAAAAGTATCAAGAAGGCGTGAGTGGTCAGTCCCTGTGTTGGGGGGCGCTCGAGAAGGGTGACATGCCGCCGGAAGGTATGCCGGACGAACAGGTAGCCGATTGGGCGGTCGAGCGACTCGAGCAGAAGCACAACACACCGTTTTTCCTTGCTGTGGGGTTCGTCCGACCGCATGTGCCTTACACTGCCCCGAAGGAGTTCTTTGACCTGTATCCGCTCGACGAAATCGTCATGCCGCTAGTGCCTTCCGATGAGATGGATGACATCCCGCTCCTCGGCAAGGGTATGGCTTACGGAACCATCGAGGGCGGTGACCACCGCAACGTACTCGATGTGGGACCGAATTACTGGAGGGAGATGGTTAGGGCTTATCTGGCCTGCGTCACGTTCGTCGACGCGCAAGCGGGCAAAGTGCTGCGCGCACTCGCAGACAGCCCGTACGCCGACAATACAATCGTTGTCTTCTGGTCGGACCACGGCCAACATTTGGGCGAGAAGCGGCACTGGCGCAAACAGTCCCTATGGGAGGAATCGACTCGCGTTCCATTGGCAATTCGCTTGCCGAATTCAGTGAACGGGGGCGAAAGCTCCGATCAGCCGGTGAGCCTGCTCGATATCTATCCGACCCTGCTTGAGCTTATTGATCTCCCCAGCGTCACGGGGCTGGAGGGAACAAGCCTGCTATCGCAACTGGAAGATCCGGCCGCCCACCGAACCGAGCCGGCCGTCACGACCTGGTACTACAACAACCACTCGGTGCGTGACCTGAACTTCCGATACACCCGCTATCGCGACGGATCGGAAGAGCTCTATGATCACCGCTCCGATCCCGGCGAACACCGCAACCTGGCTTCGGACCCCAAGTACTCGCAGGTCAAGGAGGGGCTAGCCGCGTACGTGCCGAAGAAGAATGTCGTGCCAATTTCAATCCAGAAGGGAGGCTCGGACTCATTCGGGCATAAGGTCGAGAGGCTCCGCGCCGAGGGCGTGCCGGACTGGCTCGGCAAAGACCCGGCACAGGCCGGCGTGGACTGAATCATCAGCCTGAGCGTTCTTGCTAAAGCAGCATGCCCGGAGCGTGTCTACCTGGCTAGAGCCAATGAATACCTTTCACGCCTACCCGCCGCGATTCGCCTGCGATTGCGTTTCGTGCAGGAGGAAGGCCTTCGCCCCATGGGCGCTCGTGTCTTCCCAACCATAGAAGAGCAGCATTCCCTCGATCGCCGTGCCGTCGGGACGGGTCACCGGCTGGACATTGTTGAAGCGCCAGCTGGCGTACTGCTTCCCCTCTGGCGCCAGGTCGCGGTGCTTCTTCCAAGCCCTCCCGCTGTCCGCGGAGATCCACTCTTCAATGCGACCGCCGCCATGTCTGTCCATGTCGCTCGACGACTCCAAGTATCCTTCCCCGCCAATGATGTAGGCATGTAGTACGCCATATCTATCCTTGGCAAGGTGGCCACTGTTCCATTGATGATTCGACCCGCAGATGGCAGTCTGCACCCACCGCCCGTTTTCACGTCTCACGTAATAGTAGTTGTGGGTCTTCAAGTCGTCTTCTGACAGGACGTGCAGGAACGTGGGCTCGCCCGCTTCATCTAGGGCGATCGCGGGTGGAACGCCGGACCCGCGCCCTTCGGTGTCCCAGATCCGAGCCTTCTCCCTCACTTGGTCGATATCAACCGGCGTTTTCAGGACGTCCCCGCCAGCATTGTGGACGACATGCGTCTCCAGATCAACCTTTACGTAGGAGAGGTTGTACTTCCACGCGTTGCTCACAGGTTGTTTGTAACGTTCGTTGAAGAGCCGCTTCGGGTCATTGGACTTGGCATCGTCGTAATCGGTGAACACCACATGCAGGTACTTGCCATCTTTGCTCGGAAGCTTCGTTTGATACGACGACCATTCGGTTCTACCGCTGCTGTCCAGGTCAGTTACATCACTCTCAGGTCCAGCCCAAGTCTTGCCATTGTCATCGCTGGTTCGGTAGGTCCATGAGCTGGAATGGCCATCGGTGCGGTAGTAGATCAGTTCCTTGCCGCCTTGGATCCTGAACACCGTCGGGTAGGAGAGCTTTGGGCCTATTTCTGGTGCGGGAGTCCAGGCCGACATGTCTCGCCCCATTGCTGCTGGGCGATTGGCGATGAGATGCGTGCCCGGAGTCTTGTGGCAACCGAAGAGAACGTGCAGATACTCGTCTTCATCAGCCCATATGATTGGGCCGTGATGATGGTCGCTAGTCTTGTGGCCCAGCGTCAACGCCTCCGAGAAACGCCGACTCCTTGGGTCGTAACTGATCAACATGGGGCTCGTCTTTGGCTTGCCTGAGTTGCTCGCAGAGCCGCCACCTTTGTACGCGATGAAGACCCTTCCCTTGAGATAGACCGCCTGCGGTCTCTGCCTGACGTCGTAGAGCATCTTGATCCCGCCCCCCTCCCCGAAAGGCAAGATCTCCACGCTTCTACCTTGATCTCCTCCCCGCAAGGACGAAGCGCTGATGGCCCCGACGGTCATCGCGCGGCGAATCAGGTCGCGCCGGCTGAGTTTCGACACCGGAGCCTCCAGAGACCAAGCAGGAGTCACGTCGCGGATAGTACCATGACGGCTCCGCAGACCCTGGGGTTCCAGACGCCACCAGAACGCTTTAGGTTGTGCTGCGTCGGCCGATTGAGCTTGCAGCGGATTCTCGGATGTGGTGCGGAATTCGATCAACGGGTTGTAGCGCCGTATGGCGTACTCTGCACCGGAGGTCGCAAGTCGAGAACGCCAACGCCCGCGGCCCCTCTAGCGGATGCGCCTCCGCCAGCTGCGGCAAAGCCTTACGCGCTGCGCTGCTGGACAACCCCCCGCACGGATTGCGCAGCCGTCGCACTCGCACAGCCCTCGCCCCCCCCCCCCCCCCAAAGTTTCCATCGGAGCCACTTCACCGTCTCTGGTTCAAAGCTCGCAGCCCAATCCGTACTAACCGTCTTCTAGAAGAATGGCCGACCCTGTGGCAAGTGTGACTAGGTGCTGGAGGCGCTCTTGGATAAACGGCCTCGTATGATAGTCTTAGCTTGCCGCACTTCGCCGAGACTCAACGGCGCCTTGACGGTTTGTTTGCAGTAGGAGGCAGACATGCTCATTCGAATTCCCCGACATTGGGAGTTGCCCGAACGAGAGGCGACCCCGGAGAGCCTGTACCTCTCCAGGCGGGGCATCCTTCAGTCGATGGGGTTCGCAGGTATCAGCGGTCTGCTGGGACGCAATGCGATAGCCGCAACCGAAGATGCGGCATTGTACCCAGCGAAGAGGAATCCGAAATACACTTTGGACAGGCCCCTGACTCCAGAGGTCGTTGCAACGGGCTTTAACAACTTCTACGAGTTCACCCTGGACAAGCAGCGGGTTCGCGATGAGGTCTATCGGTTCACGACAGATCCCTGGAAAGTCACCGTCAAGGGCTTGGTCAACAATCCCAAAGTGTACGATCTTGACGACCTGGTTCGTCGGTTCCCGCTCGAAGAGCGGCTATACCGCTTCCGTTGTGTAGAAGCATGGGCAATGGCGGTGCCGTGGACGGGATTTCCAATGTCCGCGCTGATTCGGGAAGTCGATCCGCGTCCCTCAGCCAAGTACATACGGATGGTAACTGCGTACCGCCCGAGAGAAATGCCCGGCATCGGCTCGCAGCCCCACTACGACTGGCCGTATCAGGAGGCCATGACAATCGAGGAGGCCATGAACGAGCTGGCCCTATTCGGCACAGGCATCTACGGCAAGCCGCTTCCGAAGCAAAATGGAGCTCCGTTCCGAGCGATCATCCCCTGGAAATACGGGCTCAAGAACATCAAGTCGATCGTGGAGATCGAGTTCACAAAGAAGCGGCCTCAAACCCTGTGGAACAAGGCCGCCCCGACCGAGTACGGCTGGTACTCCAACGTGAACCCGACCAAACCGCATCCACGCTGGTCGCAGGCGTCGGAGCAGATCATTCCGTCAGGCCAGCGCCGCCCGACCCTGATGTACAACGGCTATGAGGCCTTCGTTGCCTCGCTATACACGGGAGAGGAGCACTGAGCACCATTCCCTAGCATTCCGCGGGGCTTGAGGCGGTTCTCCGTCTGCACTATGAGTGAATGGGACGAATACCGTCGTTACGACGACGATTCAGCAGGTGAGGAAAGACAGACCATCCGCCAGATCGTGATCCGGTTCGTGGCTGCGGCATTACTGTTTTCGCTACTGGGAGGCATGGTCCTCAGCTTGAGGGCGATCAAGGACATCGGCATCGTCGTAGGCATCCTCGTAATCATTGCCGTTGCCGCCTTGGTCGCGAAAAAGCAGCGTGAATCGGAGCACCCGTATCGCTCGGACGACGACTCGGATATCGAGATTCGCTGACCCACGCACCGCCGATGCGTTTGCTTGCCGCTCGTGCCTGTTGGGGACAGGACGGCTTACTCAAGCAGCCGGTTCATCTCCGCGGACAATTTCCGCTTCGTCTCCGCATGTGCCGGGTCGGCTGCCAGATTGTGCCACTCGGTTGGATCCGAGGCGTGATCGTAGAGTTCTTCGGCACCATCGCCGTAGCGGATATACCGCCACCGATCCGTCCGGACGGAATGATGCCGCCCTTGGCGCGAAGTCAAGGCCGAACTGCTTCGCGGAGCGGCTGGATCGACTAGCAGCGGAACCAGACTCTCACCATCGAGATCGCCTGCCGGCTCAAGGCCGGCTAGTTCAGCGAGGGTCGGGTAGATGTCGATGAGACTCACCGCTCGGCGCGACACGCCTCCTGCGCTCATCGCGCCGGGCGCCGAAATGATCAACGGAACGCGGGTCGACTCCTCCCAAAGCGTGCTCTTGTGGTATTTCTGCTTCTCTCCGATGTGATAGCCGTGATCGGAAAAGAGGACGACGATCGTGTTGCTGGCGTACTGGCTCCGCTCAAGGGCTCCCAGCACGCGGCCAACCATTGCATCGGCAAACGTAACTGCCGCCAAATAGCCCCGGGTGGCAGATCGCAAGGCACCGTGTTTCCGGATCATCGCCTCGTAGCTGTTCGCGCTGCTTACATGTCGTCTTGCAATTTGCGGTATGTCCTCGAGGTCCGTGTCGAGAATCGAGGGTAGCTCCACGTTCTCAAGCGGATGCTCGTCAAAGTATTCGCTGGGAGCATATTGGGGGTCGTGCGGACGGTAAATCCCCACTGCAAGAAAGAACGGCTTGTCGTGTGTCGACCGCAACTGGCGCACCGCCCAGCGCGAAATCTGCCCGTCTTCGGTGACGTCCTCCTTGAAGTCGATCGGGCCCCAGTCCCAATGGTGGTCAATCCCGTTCCGGTGAGTGCCAATCAAGACCGGTGCCATTGGCAGCTGGATTGTCTTGGCCGGAAAGCGCTCGTCCCACGCACCGGGCTGCCCGAAACCGCTGCGACCAGCGTATGGCGCGCCCTCCGCCCGGGTGAGAGCCCCTCGCCAACCGCCGTGATTGGCATGAAAGATCTTGCCGGCTGCAGCCGTGAAATAACCATTTCGGCGAAAGAACTGCGGCAGTGACTCGGATCCCCTCAGGCTTTCGAATGTGCGCCAGTCGTCGCCATTGCCAACAACGCCGCTAGTCGTGGGCCGCTTACCGAAGAGCAACGCTGTTCGAGATGGATTGCACAAGGGTGCCGCGCAATGTGCGTTTGCGAAGAGCACGCCACGACGCGCCAAGCCGTCGATGTTGGGTGTCTTCGCTTGGGGATGCCCTCCAAGGCAGCCAATCCAGTCGTTCAGGTCGTCCACCGCAATGAAGAGTACGTTCGGCTTGTCACTGGCAAGACCCGGCGAAGTGGCCAGCAATACCAGCGGCAGCAATCGAAATAGCACAGCGCCAAGTGCCTCCTTCCTAAGATGTTCGTTGAGCCCTTGCAAGAGTGCTCTGCTTTCGGGATCTCGACGATACTTCATCTCCCAGACTCAAGTACAGCGGGCTGTGCGCAGGAATCCCCACCATCATCCAACTCAGCCGGAGCAGGGGGCAAGGTCGTGCCTGCTAAGCAAATCTGTTGTTCTGGCGCTGCCCCCGGCGGCATGAATGCGGATTGATACTCAATGCAGTTTCGAGTAGACTGCTGGATAAGTGAAAAGCCGTCGCATGTCCGCAAGCGAGTTCGGCCTCACGAACAGTGGAGGTTCACAACAATGAAAAGACTGATCGTATCGCTTCTCCTTGCGACAGCCGCGATGCTCGGGCAATCCACCACAGGTGAGATTGCGGGGACGGTGACGGATCCCACAGAAGCCGCTGTTCCGGGCGTTCAAATCACCTTCACCAACGAGAATACCGGTGAAGTGAAGGTCGTCGAGTCGGGCGCGACGGGCGGTTACCTGGCGACTCAGCTTGAGGTAGGCGTTTATCGTGCGTCGGTCGTGGCCGAGGGATTCCGTACCCTCGAGCGCCCGGGTATCGCACTGTCGGCGCTTCAGAGCTTGCGCGTCGACTTCGTGCTCGAACTGGGCCAAGTCACGGAAACGGTAACCATCACCAGTCAAGCCCCCCAGGTCGACACACGGTCAACCCAAATCGGCATGACCGTCGATGACCGTCGAATCAAGGACCTCCCATTGAATGGCCGCAATCCCTTGGATCTGGTCCGGCTGGTTCCCGGCGTGCAACGGGTCAGTACAACCATTCGGCCTTCGTTCGGCCAGCAAAACATGAACATAAACGGCGGACGGCACTTCTCTGTCAACTACCTATTGGACGGTGGCTCCATGAGCTACTTCCACCGCGGCCAAGGCCTTATTCTCCCTCCTCCGGACGCCGTCCAGGAATTTCGTGTTTCGACCACCGGGGTCACAGCCGAGTACGGACGCGGCTTCAGTGTGATCAGTGCGGTCAGTCGCTCCGGCACCAACGATTTCCACGGCAGCGTGTGGCACTTCTTGCGCAACGACGCGCTCGACGCCCGCAATTTCTTCTCTAGCACCGTTCCCAAGCTTCGCTTCAACCAGTTCGGTGGAACCGTCGGAGGCCCTATCAGCCAGGACAATTCGTTCTTCCAGTTCACGTACCAGGGCCAGCGCATCCGTGAGGACCGGCTGAAAACAGCATTCCCAGCGACTCAAGACGAAAGAATGGGTAATTTTGTCGGTGCCGGCGCCATCAAGAATGCAGACACGGGTAGTCCATTCCCGGACAATATCGTGCCGCCCCACTTGATTGATCCCGTTGCCACATTCATGCTTGACGGCTGGGTGCCGCTACCTGACCGCGCAGATGGAAGATACGTAACGCAGGTCAGCCAGCCCAGCAACGACAACCAATACCTGACCCGCATCGATCACAACCTCACTGACCGGAACAAGATCAACTTCCGGCTCTTCTACGACCACAACCAAGGCGCGGACCCCCTCAGGAACTCCGACTTCGTCGACTATGGCCCGAACCCGCGCTTCAATCGCATGCAAACGTACACGCTGGAGGACACCCACTTGCTGACTCCGACGCTGGTAAACACCTTGCGCTTGACTTACACGCGGTTCAACTATCAGGAAAGCATCCCTTTCGATGACGACTTGGCGGACTTCGGTGCTACCGACTTCAATCATGCAGGCGGTGTGGTGAAGAGTCGTCCATTGGTCAGCATCACCAATCGATTCCAGCTAGGGCCCGGGCGCCATCGCCAGCGCCTCTCCCAGAACTACGCCCTGTCGTGGAACATGAGCTGGCTCAAGGGCAACCACAACATGAAGTGGGGCCTCGATACGCAGCGCAACCAATTCCTGTACCGAGACAACCGTGCCACGGGTAGTGAGTGGCAGTTCACGGGCAACCGCACGGGGCTGCCCATGGCCGACTTCATCACGGGAAGGGCGCGGCGAGTTCGGCAGGCGTCGCCCATCGAATTCGATCACCGATACATCCAATCGGGAATCTTCTTTCAGGACAGCTTCAAGCTTCACCGCAACGTTACGATGACAGTAGGCGTTCGCAACGAATTCTTCCCACGCTGGCAGGAGCAGCAGAATCAACAGACAGCTCTGGTTCCTGGCGGGCAGTCCTCGTTCATTGCAGACGCGCCGTCGGGCCTGCTTTGGCTGTCTGACGCGCAGTTCCCATATCAGGACAATCTAGTCAACATCGCCCCTCGCTTCGGCCTCGCGTGGGATGTTTTCGGCAACGGACGAACATCGGTCCGCACGAGCTACGGCATATCGTATGACCCGCTCACCGCCGAGATGGCCGGCGGCGTGCAGGCGCTGCAGCCGTTCGGCGCCTCCGTGGACATCAACGAGCCATCCGCCCTATCGGCTCCGTTCCGGGGCCGGCAGAATCCGTTCCCGTTCGTGTTCGACCCTAGCGATCCGAATTTCGTTTTCCCGGTCACGATTCCGAAAGGGTTCGCGCCCGGCCTGAGAAATCCGTCGATGCAGACGTACAACCTGACCCTGCAGCAGCAGGTGACTGACAACCTGATGGTCGAGATTGCGTATGTCGGAAACGTGGGCCGTAATCTGACCTACAACCGAGAACAGAACATGGCTGTCTACGGGCCAGGGGCAACGGGAGGAAACACCGATGCGAGACGGATCCATCAAGGATTTGGAAGTATCGGCCAACTGAACAGCGGGGCTAGTTCCTCATACAACAGCCTGCAGCTCCAGGTGCAGCGGCGCTTCAGTCGAGGGCTGACCTTTCAGGTCGCTTATACCTACGGCCGCGCAATCGATGAGGTCGTGACCAGCAGCGCCTTTGCAACTTCCACGCAAAATGGCCTCCAGAATCCCAACAACCGCGCGGCCGAGCGCGGCCGGGGTGATTTCGACAGCCAGCAGCGTATGGTCAGCTCATTCATCTACGAGATTCCGGGCCCCCGTGGCGGCGTGGCTAGGAGTGTCTTGGGCGGCTGGGAACTCGGCTCGATCATTACCCTGCAAGACGGTCGCCCCTTCCATGTTGACGCTGGCCGAGACCAATCCCTTTCCGCAGTGCGGCATGATCGGTCTCAAGTCGTTGGTGATCCGAAGCTACCGTCTAACCGAACCCGAGGCGAAAAGATCTTTGAGTGGTTCAACAAAGAGGCGTTTGCACTGGCGCCTGCCGGGGCGTTCGGCAATTCAGGCCGCAACAACCTGGAAGGTCCCGGTGTCATCAACGTAGACGTGTCTTTGAGAAAGCGAATCGCGATCGCCGAGGGGCACTCGCTGGACTTTCGTGTTGATTTCTTCAATCTGCCGAACCACCCCAATTTCGGAACCCCCAGGAGAGGCAGCGCCACCGACAGGCGCCTGGGGCGTATCACAGGTGCGGGTGCCGGCAGAATCGGTCAATTTTCTCTGAAATACTCCTTCTGAGGCAGCGGGACCGAAGGGCGACGCGCTTCGCTGGCGGCAGACTGGCGAGGGCGGTTGCTGCCGGGGCCGGAGGGCAAAGCGGTGGCGAAACGACCGAGAGAGCGCCCGCGCGAAGGGAAGGGGATTCTTGTCACTCTTGCTTCGAGCGGCGCCTCGCTCGACAGGCGACCTCGAGCGATTCATCGCGACTGCAATTTGCATGCAGGGCCGACTCGGGTCTCTCACCGCGAACATCGCCGGGCCGCTACACTCGTAAGCGATGCCTGATGTTAATCGTCGGGAGTTCCTGTCGGGTTCCGTCGCGGCGTTCGTCGCGGCTTGCGGAAGGAATGAAGGAAGTGCTTCGGGCAGACCTCCGAATATTCTCTTCGTCGTGCCGGACCAGCTCCGTTACGACTGGACTGGCCTGAACCCGAATTTGCCGGTTCGCACTCCCCGCCTCAACGCAATCGCAGCGCGAGGAACGCAGTTCCACAACTGCTACTGCGCATCGCCGCTTTGCGCGCCATCGCGGGCTTGCCTTGCGGCGGGCGTCGAGTATCACAATTGCGGCGTTCCAGACAACGGCCTCAACTTCCCACTCGAGCAAGTCACGTACTACCAGCTTCTCCGCGAGGCCGGCTATCACGTGATGGGCTGCGGTAAGTTTGACCTGCACAAACCGGAGCCCAGTTGGGGAGTGGAAGGCCAGCACCTCTTGCCGGAATGGGGGTTCTCAGCCGGAATTGACAGCGCCGGAAAGTGGGATGCGATCCGCTGGGGCATGGACGAGCCGTGCGACCCGTACAGCGCGCACCTCCATTCAACCGGCCGCGTAGGCACGCACCAGGCGGACTTCGAGAGGCGCCGGGACATCGGCACCTTCACAGCGACCTTCGCAACACCGCTGCCCGAAGAATCGTATTGCGACAACTGGATCGCAGGCCAAGGTCTACGCTTGCTACAGGAGGCACCGACAGAAAAGCCTTGGCACCTGGTGGTCAATTTCGCCGGTCCGCACGAGCCCGTGGACATCACGAATGGAATGGATGCTCTCTACCGTGACGTCGATTTCCCGCAACCCAATCGCAACACCGAACATCCTCCCCAAAAACACATGGAGATACGTCGGAACTATGCGGCAATGATCGAGAACATCGATTCCTGGCTCGGCGCGTTCCTCGACGCCGTCGAATCCCGCGGTGAACTCGACAATACCCTCGTCGTCTTCTCGAGCGACCACGGCGAAATGCTCGGAGACCACGATCTCTGGATGAAACGCCTCCCTCAGCAGGCATCTGTGGGTGTCCCGCTTGTCATAGCGGGGCCAGGTGTGCAGCAAGGGGTGTCCACGGAGGCGCTGGTGAGCCTCATGGACTTGGCTGGAACTTTTCTGGACTATGCGGGAATTCCCGTACCGGACTCCATGGACAGCAGGTCATTGCGGCCCGTTCTTGACGGATCCTCGGGATCCCACCGGGAGTTTCTCCTGAGCGGGCTCGATCCTTGGCGCTGCATTACTGACGGGAATCTGAAGCTCATGCGCGGCTATGCAGGTGGACGGGCACCTGCAGGGCGTGATCTCCCCGTCTATCCCGAAGGGAACGCTGTCGCCGAACCGATGCTCTTCGATATTCAGGAAGATCCCTTCGAGAACATCAACCTCGCCGCACGAGCCCCGAGCGACGTGGCGCGCTTAACAGCGGCTCTGCACGGACTGATCGGCGTAGGATGATGCTGAGACGGCTAGCTATCCCAACGGGCAGGTATAGCCGCCATATACTCCTGTGCGCAGATCAAGCGAAGCCAAAATGTGCTCCTCGAGAAATCACTCTTCCGGCTTGGACGGAATTGAAGGACCGCCTCGACGAGCTAGGCCTGTCACGGGGCGAGAACTGCGTCTTTCGTTCCAAGGTGAATTGCTTGCGGGTGTGCGAACGCGGACCGATCGCCGTTGTCTATCCCGAGGGCACCTGGTATCACTCCGTTAGCGGTGAAGTCCTCGAGCGGATCCTGACCGAGCATTTGCGCGATGGCCGGCCTGTCGAGGAGTACGTGTTCGCAAGAAACCCGTTGCCCATGCCTTCAGGCCCGGAAGACAGGGTGAGCGGGGTCTCTTCTTCCGAATCCGAACCAGACTGAAGAAGTTGCTTCCGGCAAGTACGCAAGCTTGGTGCTGGTTCCGAAACAACCTCCGTTAGTTTGGGTTGACGTGTCTTATCTTGGTCTGTACCATGCACTGCATGCGACGCATTCAATTCATTCTTGCCTTTAGCCTGATTCTCCCCACACTCGCGGCGGCGGACTCGCACGACGTCCAGCGGCTCCTGTACATGAGCATGCCCGACGGCGCGCAGAAGGAGGGGCGTTCCAAAGCTGGCATTCTGATCTTCGATATCGACAACGACCACAAGTTTGTCCGGCGAATTGACATACCCATCTTCGAAGAGGGCTTGCGCGGTTTCGCCGGGAATCTCAAGGACCACAGCGTCTACTATTCCTCGACGAATCATCGGCTCGGCAGGTTTGATATCGAGAGCGAAGAGAAAGTCTGGGAGCAAGTTTATGACGCAGGCTGCGACCGCTCCTCGGTGACGCTCGACGGAAAGAAGATCTACGTGCCCACCGGCTGGTGGTACAAGGGCGAGGACAGCGGGTTTCTTGTCGTTGACGGCGAGACGGGCAAACTGCTCAAACGCCTCAAGGTCGGGCCCCAGGCGCACAACAGCATTGTGAATTTGTCAGGTACGAAGGTCTATCTCGGCACCGAGACAACCCTTTCCGTCTTTGACACCTCGACAGACGAAATGACCATGCAGGTCAAGGATGTCGGCGAGCGTGGAATTTTTCCCTATACGATCGACAGCCGCGAGCGATACGCGTATGTCTGCCTAGGCAACCATGTCGGTTTCGACGTGGTGGACCTCAAGGCCGGCAAGGCACTTCATCGGGTGTTTGCAGGATCGGAGAAGATCCCGCACCGGACTCACGGCGCCGGGCTGACGCCTGACGAGACCGAGCTCTGGATCAGTGATCAGGAGGGCCAGAAGCTCTTCATCTTTGACGCCACCAAGATGCCGCCCGCTCCGAAGGGACACGTGGAACTGTCGCAAGGCGGCCACGGATGGGTGACGTTCAGCTTGGACGGGAAGTACGCATGGAGCCACACGCCTGATGTCTTCGACGTCAAGACTAAACAGCAAGTCGCAACCCTGCGGGACGAGACCGGTAAGCCCACCAGTGGATCGAAGTTCATCGAAGTCCACATGCGCGACGGGAAGGTCGTTCGCATCGGTCACGAATTCGGACTGGGGCGCAAATACGCGGACTAGCGCAGTTCGAGTAGTTCGTCAGCCGTCCAATAGCTGGTTCTACCGGCGTGCTCCTTCCGAACGCGCCGGACGTGAGACTCGTTGACAGGTACGCTTGACGAGCCAAATCGAGCCCTCACATATGTCGTGAGGGCTGCAACCTCGAGATCTGAAAGAACCCGTCCGAAACCTGGCATTTCGCGATCGTATACCTTCCCAGCAATCACCATCCGCCCCTTCACCCCGTGCAACACGATGCGGACTAGACGCTCGGCAGGGCCGAGCACCCATGGAGTGTTGTCCAGCGGCGGGGCCTCGCCCATCCCCTGGTCGTCGTATTGATGACAAGCCGTGCAGTAGCTGCCGAACAAACGCTGCCCTTCGTCCAGGGGGCGGTCTTGCGCCTGTATGCTGCTGATCGCAACTCCGAGTACGATTCCAAGCGTGAACATTGAACCCCCTAAGCCAGCGTTTGTGAGAGGCCTAGCTCGACGGTGCAGACGGTGTCGGACTCGTTGAATTGATTCTTGCCGCATCGGCTGCATGATAGCCGTCGGCCCTGGCAGTGGCAGTCGTCTCAGGATGCAATCAATCAAGTTGTCAACGACATCTTCCGCAAAAGGCCGGCGGAGGTGTGAAGAGGCCATCGTCCGCCGGTGATCTTTGATGTCTTGAGCCAGAAAGAAGGCAGGCAATGGCCACCAAGCAGGGTACGACGCGGAGCGCGTCGTTGCAAGCGATCATTCAGCGGGACGGGGATTGGGCACGAGAGGTGATCCGACGGCATGTGCGGGAGATGCTTGCGAGGGAGATGACGGAGCTGGTCGGAGCGACCAAGAGCGAGCGCACGAGAAGGAGGCTCGGCACCCAGGCAGGCCTACTGCCAAGGCGCGCCAGTTTCCTTACGAGACGCTCTGCAGGAAGCTATGAAATTCCTGCACATCTCTGGTTTGACCGGAAAACGTCGCCGCAATGCTACCGTCGGGCCGCAACAGGGCATAGTAGGGGATGCTAGATGAACGATATGTCTCGACCTGCAGTCGCTGATGCTGTTCGCTGAACTCGTCGAAGCCGTCCGTGTAGAGTTCAACGAGAACTACATCCTGAAGCAGTTCTCGGATCTCTGGCTTCGTGAACATGTTGGCCTTCATCCACTTGCAGTTCGAGCATGCGTAGCCTGTGAAGCTCACCAGCAGCGGCTTGCCCTCGGCCTTCGCTGCTGCAATGGCTCCTTCGTAGTCGTCCTTGAGCCACGCGAGATCGGTGGTTCCGCCTGATGCCAAGCCGGAAGCCGTCCCTTCCGGCACGTGGGCGTCGAGTTCACCGAGGCGTCCGCCAAACATGCCGGGCACCAAACTGATGGCCAGCACCAGGAATACCGCCCCAGCTCCAATCCGGGCCAGGCCGACGCCCCCGGTCCCGCCCTCGTCCTGGAATCGCAGCAAGCCCCACAGGTACAGTGCCCCTGCTACAAACAGTACGATCCAAATCGACAGGAATCGCTCTCTTGTGAGAATCCCCCAACCGAACACTTGATCGACATTTCCCAGGTATTTCACTCCGACGGCCAAGATGACGAATCCGACCGCACGTTTGGTCACCGCTAGCCACCCTCCGCTTCGCGGGAGTCGCTTCAACAGGGCGGGGAATAGAGCCAGGACAAAGAACGGGGCAGACAGTCCCGTTGCGAACAGCGCCATGCCGAACACTGGAAAAGCTACGCCTCCAGCACCGATCGAACCAGCCAAGAGCGTGCCGATGAATGGCCCTGTGCAGGCAAACGAAGCCAATGTGAAGACGAGGCTGAGCATGAGCGTGGCCATCACGCCGGTACCCGTGGACCGCCCACTGGCTCCGGTCATCCAACTGCTGGGCAGCGTGAGTTCGAAAGCTCCCAGCATGCTCAACGCAAAGAAGCCCATAACGCTCGCAATCAAGAGGTTCACCCAAGCGTTTGAGCCGATTTGACTCAACCCGAACGGCCCAAGGGATGCGGCGAGCACGCCGCCGAGCGCGGTGAACAGGACAATGACACCCAGGCAAAACGTCCCAGCCTGTCGCAAAACCGCACTCCACGGTCTTTCCCCGCCACTCATGAAGCTTCCCATGTAGATCGGAATCATCGGGAATACGCAGGGGGTCAGGATCGACGCAAAGCCGAAAGCAAGCGCTAAGAAGGAAAAGCCGATTAGACCCTGACTACCGGAACCGAATTCCGTCGCAGCGGCCCCTGTGCTCGATTGGGGCACCGCTGAACTCTCTGCTGGCCGGCCACGCGCGTTGCGCTTTGCAACCTGATAGCCGACAGGCACTTGGGCGGCTTCAGTAATCGTCCCCGAGACGACATTCACTGTGGCGCTAGCGCTCTTTCGCTTGGGAGGCAAGCACTGGCGGTCATCGCAGGCTCCGTACCGTACGTGAGCTTCGATGACCTGTCTTCCCGAAGCCGCCGGCGCCAAAGCTACCTCGAATACAAACTCGACCCCTGACGTGTACCATTCGACATCCGCTTCAAAGTTGGGATCGTAGACCACCTCAGGTTCAGGCTGGTAAGCCTCCCAGCTAGCGATCGAGTCGGATTCGGCGATCTGCAAGTCAAGGGCAATGCCCTCCGGGGTCGTCGTCGAATAGATGTGCCAACCTTCTTGGATCGTCGCTGTCAGGCTGGCCAAGACGGTGGCTCCAGGCGCGGCTTCGTCACGGTCGAGTTCAAGCTTCCACTGAACGGGATCGTAGATCTGCGCGCTGGCTGAGGCGCATAGCGCAAGCAGAACCATGGCAAACCGCGCCATTGCAGTCGTCTTGAAGAATTGGAAAGTGTCCATTTCGAATTTCACCGGCCTAGCCGTTTGCTTCCTCCGGGCGACGTGTTAGCGTGTCCGGCGCCACCGATCAGTGGATCCATCCAGTGAAACCCTTGATATGCCCGGTGCGAAAGCCTAGCCTCAGTCTACCCCGCGCCTGCGCTGACCTAGCGCCCTTGATTTCGATCCATCGACGGAGTGCCGGCTGGAACGATCTGAGCGCGAGTTCCTGAACTCAAGGAATTCCTTCAGAACTCGGCGATACTCCCCGATCCCAACATCCCGGTCGCAGCAAACCATCATCAACACGCCGTCACTGCGAAAGTTTCCATCCCATCCCCGGAGCTCGTCATCGCCCCAGGCAAGATCGACATGCTCGAACTTGGAGTCGTGGATCGCGTCAAAATGAGCGCGAAGGCTCACGTCCGTTTCGTCGGGAGGCTGGACGTATGGCGCGTCTTCAAAGCGCTCAGGCTTCATCCGCCACCCTCAAGCGCCGCTCCGGGTCGATCGCCAGCCAAAGCATGGCGCTGATCCCATAATATGCGGCCGACACTAGTAATGGAACTTCCCAGCTGCCGGTCCGATCCACCATCAAGCCGATCAGCCAAGGGGCTAATGCGCCGCCAATCTGCCCCAGCGAGTTCATCGTGCCGGACACTACTCCGGCGGCAGATCCTCCGATATCTAACGCCGTGGCCCAGGTAATCGCGAGGATCAGCTCCGCCGAACCGAAGCTGGCTCCGAGACAAACCAACGCCAACGTGTTGTCCCCAAGCGTCGCCGCCATTGCAAGCAACGCGCCAGCCGCAAGCAGGCCAGCCATCGCCGGGATTCGGCGCGCGGCCCTAAGCCCGAAACGGGAAACGAGCCTGTCGCTTGCCCAGCCCCCGAGCACATTCGCCACGGCTCCGGACAGCAGCACAGCGGCAGCAATTGGGCCGATATCTGGAAGATCGAGCCCGCGGGCTTGCTCCAGGTACGTCGGCAACCACTGAATGTAGAAGTAGAGCCCCCACGTGTAGCCGGAATACATTCCGCATAGCGCCAGTAGATTGCGATTCGCCAGAATCGCTCCCCACCGGATATTGGCACTATGGGCAGATTCAGCGCGCTGGTCTCGAATCAACGAAAGCTCGCCGGGACGGACCGACGGGTGCTGCTCCGGTAGATCTCGGTACCAAACTGCCCAACTGGCAGCCCAAGCCACTCCCAGGACCGCGAAGATCCAGTAGACCGCACGCCAACCGTACTTTGTCATGAGCGCTATCACGACCCAGGATGTCATCGCGAACCCTATCCGGCTTCCGACCATGACGATGGATTGCGCCCGGGCGAACTCCATGCGCGGAAACCACCTGGCGATAGACGAGGTCGCTCCTGGAAATGCCCCGGCCTCGCCGCAGCCGAACAGGAATCGGATCAAGACCAGGGAGCCAAGGCTCCAAGCCGCGCCTGTCAGGGCAGTGAAGACGGACCACCAAACAACGATACGGGTAAGCATCAGACGCGCACCGAACTGATCCGCGAGCCATCCTCCGGGAATCTCGAACAGAACGTAGCCGAGAACGAAGCACGAACCGGCCAGGCCGATCTGCTCTAGCGAGAGCCCAAGTTCCCGCGACATGGCGCTTGCCGTCGTGCTGAAGCAAACCCTGTCCAGGTAGGTGATCAGCATCAGCACGAACAAGAATCCGAGCGTGCGATAGCGGACTGGCATCATGTCGTTACTTGCGGCGGCTACATTCCGGGATGGCGCCGAATCACTCAGTCAGGCATCCCCATTCACTCCTGAGGTGCTGGGACCCGAACGGGCAGGGAAGCGATTCCTCGCCGAGGACGGACGGTTGGTCAACGCCAGGTGCCCACCGCTAAACAATTGCCGACTGAGTCGGCATTTCCGTCATTCTGCCCTTGTCCAGATAGCGGCTAGTCCGAGCGAAACTCGCAGCTCGCGGATCGTGCGTGACCATGATGACGGTCTTGCCGTGATCTTTGTTCAAGGTTGTCAGAATTGCCAGGACATCGTTCGCTGAAGCTGCGTCCAACTCACCTGTTGGCTCGTCAGCCAGAATGATCGCTGGGTCCGTGACCAGCGCCCGGGCGATCGCGACACGTTGTTCCTGGCCGCCGGAGAGCTGCTTCGGAAGGTGGTCCAGGCGGTCTCCCAATCCTACGATCTCAAGAGCGCTCTTGGCGCGCTTCAGGCGATCCGCCTTCTTCAAGTGCGTGAGCTGCAACGGCAATTCGACGTTCTCCCACGCGGTGAGAACAGGAATCAGGTTGAAGGTCTGGAAGACGTAGCCAATGTTCTCGCTGCGCCATTTTGCCAGTTCGCGGTCGTTCAGGTCAGCGATGTCGGACCCCAGAACGCTGAGACTCCCGTCCGTCGGGCGGTCAATGCCGGCCACAAGGTGCAAGAGAGTCGATTTCCCTGACCCAGAAGGGCCCATCAGGCAGAAAAACTCCCCCTTTGCAATGTCCAACGTGATGTCGTCGAGAGCGACAACCCTGAATTCCTCTCGCGTGTACTCCTTGCGAAGGTTGCGCAGCGAGACAGCTATGCCGTTGTTCATGATCCTCTTCTCTTCACTCGGTCACCATCCTCGAGATCGTCGGGCGGTGCCAGGATGACGTCTTCGCCACCGGAAAGCCCTTCCTCGATCTCGACTCCGTCCGAAGTGCTTCGCACGATCCGAACGGGCCGCAGTACTGCCTTTCCAGCCACGATCAAGAAGACGCTGTTCCCATCGATCAAGGCTGCGGCAGGGATCGTGACGCGGGGAGCAACTGCCCGGGCATCCGCGCTGTCGCGGCCTTCGCTGCGGGCCAGGAAGGAGACATTGGCATTCATTTCGGGCCGGATCAGATCGTCGGGTTCGAGAATTTGGACCTTAACTTGAACCGTCGCTTTCTGGCGGTCGGCTTCCGGAGAAATCTCCACCACTTCGCCCCGATATTCCCGATCTCGATACGCGTCGGTCGCGATGACCGCCTTCTGGTTCATGAAGATTCTCGAGAAGTCGTCCTGGCTGATGTCGAGTTCGACCTGGATGTCATTCAGGTCCGCCATCGCGACGGCGTAGCCTTTCGCGCCCCGCTCGCCGACGAAACCGGTCGTCACCAGTTCCCCGACCTCGACGTTGCGCTCGAGAACGGTACCTGTGACGGGTGCCCTGATCACTGTGGCGTCAACGATCGTCCGGCTATACGCCACGATGCCCTCGGCCCGCCTAACCTCCTGGACCGCTGAGTCAATGTCCTCTTGCCGCGGGCCGAGACGGAGGAGTTCCAGCGTCTTGTGGAGGGAGGCTACGCGATTGACTAGAGCGTCCAGTCGGTACCGGCTCTGATCGTATTCCGATTCGGCAATCACCCCATCTGCCCAAAGCTGCTTGGCTCGATTGAATTCGATCTCAGACTGCCGCAACTGGGCATTGGCCTCGGCCGAGTCCGCTTCCGCTCTTTGGATCTCTTCAGGTCGCGATCCGGCGCGCAGTTCAGCCAAGCGCGCTTTCAAGGATCCCAGACCGCCGAGAGATTCGACTAGGCGTGCTCGGTATTCGTCATCTTCCAGCCGAACGATCTCTTGTCCGCCCACCACCTTGTCGCCCTTTTCCACTCCCATCCACTTCACGCGTCCCATGACCTTGGACGCGACCTCGATGCGGTAGTGCGGCACCACATAACCTGCGGCTTGGAGCACGATGGCGGGCCCAGAAGAACTGGACCGCGGAACGGTCACGCGATGCGCGGCCACGTCCGCGGCTCCAAACAAGGCCGCAGCAACCCGCCACGCCCCAACAGCTACCAGCAGTGTGATCCCAGCAACGATCCAGAATCTGGAAATACCGGACTTGCGCCGGGAAGTCCGCTTAGAGCGATCGATGCGCAAGCCTTCAAGCTCGCGTTTGTACCCTGAGTCATCGGCCATTGCTAATGTCCTCAGCTATTACCAAGCGACTGCAGGACATCTCTGCGAGCCGCCAATCTGGCCGGCAAGAAGCCACCCAAGACGCCCATGATCGCGGAAAACCCCAGGCCAACACCTATGTAGAATGGCGTGACTCGGAACTCGAACGTCGTTTCAGCGAAGGTCACGAAGTTCCCGATCCGCCCTTCCAGTCCGTTGAGCGGCAGCACGAGGAGGCATCCAAGCACCCCGCCCAGCAGGGATAGCAAGAGTGCCTCGAGCATGAACGAACCTAGAATGCTCGAGCGCGAAAACCCCAGCAACCGTAACACGGCAATTTCGCGAGAACGGTTTGCGATCGCCGCGAACATCGTGTTCATGGCGGCAAAGCAACTGCCAATTGCCATGATCACGGCAATGAAGATCCCTAGCATTTGAACTGGCTGCGCGGTAACCATCTGCTTGGCGTAGTATTCGCTCTCTCGCTCCGCCTCCAGGCCCAAGCGCTGGTCGTCTGACAGGCGGTTTGTCAGGGCGATTGCGTCGGCCTCCGTCTCGGCCCGAACGAGAACGCTGCTCCTCCCGCTTCCGCGCCCAAGGTCGGAACCAGCCAGGTTTGAATCAACCCAGATCTCGCTGTTGAATGCGGAGCGCCCTGCCGAGAACACCCCGACGACCTCCCACTCCCCCCGTCCATAGAAGATCTTTTCGCCGACGGAGGTTCCCTCGCGAACTGCATGGACGCCTTTGCCAACGACCATTTCGCGCTTGCCGGGATCGAACCACCGTCCCTCGAGCAGCTGCACGTCATCGCGCATCTTGATACCGACCTGCGACAGGCCGCGTACGCTAACGTTCGCAACCTCGCCTGGGTTTCCCCGAAGGCCAAGGTTCACTACGGAAACGACTTCGTGGGAAACCATCGGCTCGCCATCAATCTGGGCGATGCCGTCTTCGAACCTGATCACGTCAAAGCTTGCCTTGCCAACAATGCTAACGAGCTCTGAGGTGGATCCCTGCCGCATCACGATCAAATGCAAGGGATTGCCACTCACCTCGAAGGCATTCCTCAACCCTTCGACCAAGGTGCCGATTCCGAGCAGCACCGCCACCGTCAAGGCGATGCCAAGCGCGGTCATCAGGGTCGTGCCCTTCCGCACTCGGAGGTTCCGGACATTGTAGGAAAGCGGAATCGCCATAGGTGTCTGGCCAGCCTCAGCCTGTGTGACGCAGGGCGTCCACGATGCGCGTGCGGGCCGCCACGGTGGCCGGCACTACAGAGCTCCCGAGGCCAACGAGGAGCGCGGTGGAAAAACACACAACCACGCCCCAACTCGGTAGGGTGAAGCCGGTGAAGAACTGGACCATGACGTCAGCCATCAAAGTCGTCACGCCAAGCGTGAGCGCCACCCCCACGGCTCCGCCGAGGAGCGAGAGCAGGGCCGCCTCGCCCAGCACGAGAGCTAGAACTGTGCTGGATGGAAATCCAAGAGTCTTGAGAACCCCAATTTCGCGAGTACGTTCGCGGACAGACATCGCCATGGTATTTGCGGAAACCATCAGCATTGTGAACAAGATCGCAGTCCCGATTGACAGCAGGAACAGCTTCACATTGCCAATCTGGCTGATGAACGCCAGCGCGAACGCAGCCTCTGTCTCGGTCTTGGTCGGCGCCGGCGCGTTCCGAAACATCTCGTCAACAGCCTGCGACACGGACGAGGCATCTTCGACAGAGCGAAGACGGATTGTGAACACACCGACTTCCGATCCCCTTTCAGGTCCCAAGCCCTCCTCCAGGTACTTGAAGTGGAAGAACGAATTGAAGTCGTCCGGGCCCTCGAAGATCGCTCGCACGGTGAGTTCCGGGTCGAGCGGATAGATATCGCCCTTGAGGGTAATTCTCTGGCCTAGCTCTAAGCCCAGGCGGTCGGCGATCGTCTTCCCGATTGCCATCCCTTGACGGTCGCGCTTGAAAGCTTGCAGTTGTTCCGGCGGAACATTGTATTCCGGATAGATATCGAAAAGCTCCTCTGGGTCAACCGCGAACCGGGGGAACATGTGCTCCGGCTTCTGGTCGATGTAGACACCACCGAACCAGTTCATCGGGACAAGGTTCTCCACGCCATCGATCGCCGCTATCTTGGCGCGGTAGTAGTAGGGAAGGGCCTGGGTTAGAGAAACCCTGTGACGAGTGATCAATCGAAGGGCCGAATCCTCCCGTACCTCCTTGAGGTAGAAGACGCCGTAGACCGAAAGCAGCGATCCGATCAGAAACACCGAAATCGAGGTGCTGATGATCGTCAGAATGGATCTTCTGGCGTTCCTGCGCAGATTCTTCCAGATAAGGAACCAATGCTTGCCCATGGTGCATGTCGCGGCGGACTTTTCCCGTCCGCTCTGCCCGTGAGGGGATTGGGGGATCAGCAACCCCTTTTGGGTTGCCGCATGTGATTTACACGGAATTCCATCTTCGCATGCACGGGCCCGACGGGCAAGCCGAAACAGGCTCCGGCTAGATAGTCAGCCCGTTACTGCAAGCGAGGTTGAGGTGTCCTCGCTTACACCGTGTGAAAGCACACCGGTGCGAGGTCTGCCCCGCCGCGATCCCCATAGCCGGCACGCTCGGGTCCGGAGGCGCTCAGCGGGCTACCCGGTAGGCGCAACGGCGACATTCGGCAACTCGGGGTTCTGACTCGCGCTTTGCGTGCACTGGGGTCGACTGGAGTCTTAGGGAACAGATCCAATCCCAGCCCGGCGCCCTCCGGCTGATTTCAATCGCACTCTCCAGGTCGGCAACTTGGAGGGTTACCCTATGCGGGCATGACGGCGTTCTCTATCGGGCCGTGGCACCGCCGTCGATGACCATAACTTGACCGGTTACCCAAGTCGATTCGTCCGACGCCAAGTAGAGCGCGATACCGCCAATGTCGCTCGTTTCGCCCAATCGCTTGATTGGCTGCGACGGAGGGTGCTGTGCGCTCTCGTCCAGGTTCTTCCAGAAGTAAGAACTGAAATCGGTTCGAACCAGACCCGGCGCAATCGCATTCACGCGCACACCGTGCTGGCCCCACTCGTCGGCCCATGTCCGCGTCATCATGATGAGCCCTGATTTCGTAAAGCTATAGAGCAACCCCTGCTTCTGTGGTCGGAGGCCGGCGATCGAGGCGATGTTGATGATCGAGCCACCGCCCTTCTTGATCATCTTCGGCACGACTAGCCGCAGGAAGCGTACCGCCGAAAGCACATTGATCTCGACCATCTTCATGACGGCCGCGTCGGATACGTTCAATGAAGGTCCTTGCTCAAGGTTCGTGGCACCGTTGTTTACCATGATGTCAATCTCCCCGAAATGCCTTTCGGTCTGTGCCACCGCACTCTCGACCTGGTCCAGTTTTCCTATGTTGCAAGCAATCGGCAAGACGCGGCCGGGCAGTTGTGCGAACTCCTGGGCCGTCGTTTCAAGGTTTTCCACCTTCCTGCTGGCGATCACCACATCCGCTCCAGCATCTGCGAATCGTCGTGCGATTTCCTTGCCGATTCCGCGGCCTCCACCGGTCACGAAGGCAACCTTGCCCTCCAAGCTGAAATTCATGATGTCGGGCTCCTCTCGAAACGATCCCACAGTATCGCGTAACAGATCTGTCCATTCGCAGATACCCGCAGCCAACGCCGAAGTCTCCATTGGTCAGGCGTTACAATCGCTGCACTGCGCGGACCGTGCCAATGGACTCGCAACCTGTCATTACCCCTGTCCGCGAGGCGCATCGCTTTGATGTGCGCGCCTTGGAGAACTATCTGGAACGCCGCTTGGAGGGGTTTCATCCACCATGGTGTCTCAGCCAATTCGAGGGAGGTCAGTCCAATCCAACATTCTTGATCGAGACCGGGAGCAGCCGATTCGTCCTTCGCAAGAAACCGCCCGGCCAACTACTACCATCGGCGCACGCCGTGGAGCGCGAGTATCGCGTGATGCGAGCTCTTTCTGGCACAGACGTGCCGGTTTGCTCCATGTTGCTGCAGTGCGATGACAGCAGCATCATCGGCACTCCGTTCATCGTCATGGGGCATGTTGAAGGCAGGGTGTTTCATGATCCGACCCTGCCTGGCGTGAACCCGCAAGACCGTGCCGCGATCTACGAACACATGAGCGAGGTCCTGGCTGCCCTGCATTCTGTTCGCCCCGAATCTGTCGCCCTCGAAGGCTTTGGAAGGCCGGGGAACTACTACGCCCGACAGGTCAGTCGCTGGTCGCGACAGTACGCAGCATCCGAGACACAGTCGGTTCCCGCCATGGATCGGCTGATGGCGTGGCTTCCCGCAAACATCCCTGCGACGGAGAAAACGCGTGTGGTGCACGGCGATTACAGGCTGGGCAACATGATCCTGCATCCAACCCAACCTCGAATCGAGGCCGTGCTCGACTGGGAGCTCTCCACCTTGGGGGACGCCCTTGCGGACCTGGCTTACAACCAGATGACGTATTACCTACCCAGCAGGCGTAATCCGACGCTGCTCGGCAATAACCCGGGAGCTACCGGAATACCGTCGAGCGAGGCGCAGTTGGACTCCTATTGCCGTCTGACCGGCAGGGACGGAATCGAGCATTGGAACTTCTACCTGGCCTTTTCGATGTTCCGCTCGGCGGCGATCGGACAGGGGGTCTACAAGCGCGGTCTCGCTGGAAACGCCAGTTCCGACACTGCTCTGGAACTTGGCCGCGACGTCCAATCCACGGCAAACATAGCCTGGAAGATTGCGCACGGGGGACTGTAGCGATTCCGGATCAACCCGGCGATTGATCCACCGTCTGCGGTCATTACAGTCCGCTAGACTCGAAGGTAGCCGATGTGGAGCAGGTACCAGCGGGGAATGTCGTCGGGCTTCGGCATGATGCCGCGAACCCCGCTCGTCATCAAGAAGCTCCTTTGGATCAACTTCATCCTCTGGTTCGTCTTTGCGGTCGGGTTCGCAACAAGGTCCGGTGCGGTTGTCTCGATCTTTCGCTGGCTCAGCCTCACGCCTGGAGTGTTCTTGCGCGGTGCGATCTGGCAGCCGGTCAGCTACATGTTCTTGCACGATCCCGGCGGGTTGTGGCACGTCCTGCTCAACCTATTCGCCCTGTGGATGTTCGGCGGTACCCTTGCCCGTGATTGGGGCAACAGGCGTTTCCTGCATTTCTATTTGATTTGCGGCGCTGGGGCCGGCTTGGTTGACGTTGCAGTCCGGATGATGACTGGGTCGGCCGGAGTGCCGACAATCGGCGCCTCCGGAGCTGTCCTTGCGGTCGTCACAGCGTTCGCCGTCACGTACCCGAACACCCCGATCCTCATCTCGTTCATCCTGCCTGTTCCGGCCTGGGTCATCGCAGTCGGATACGCCGCGATCAACCTGCTGGGTGCTGTCCAAGATCTCTCCCGAGGGGGGAATCCATCTGGAACCGCGTTCACGGTCCACTTGGCGGGCATGGCGCTTGGCTATTACTTCGTACGGCGCCGGGCCGGCCTGCCAAGCCTCCCGTCGTGGGACTTCGAGGCCAGCCGCCGCCAGCGAAAGCTCCGACGGGCTCGACAGAAGTTCGAAGTCTATATGCGGAAACGCGACGACGACAGCGATCCGTGGCTGCAATGAGAAACACCCCGACCAATTCCATACCAGGTGGGGCCGGCTGCGCCGCTCTCGCCGGAACAAGAACGTTCAGAACGTTCGCGTACTTTGACTAGCCGCGCGCTAGATAGTACAATCCAAGGAGTACCGCTATGGCAACCCTCGAACCGCTCTCGGCCATGTTCTTAGGCCCCATCGGCATGCAGGAGCTGCTAATCGTCCTCGTGATCGCGGTGCTGATTTTCGGGGGCAAGAAGATCCCCGAACTCGGACGCGGTCTCGGTGACGGCATCCGGCAGTTCAAATCGTCCCTCAAGGGCGAGGATGAAGAGCCGGCGGCAGCCAAGGCCGACAACACCAAGGGCTCCTGATCGGCTCCTCCCGCCGACCGTCGAATGACCGGTCGACGAGGCCTACTGCCTGTCCCACTGAAAGCGGGAGTAAGTTCAGCCCTTACGGGATTCACGGTCACCATGGTCGGCAGGTTCGGGTACCCGCGAAACGAAATAGCGATAGAATGTTTCCGTAGGGGCGAGATAGCTCCAATTAGGAGCTTCACGCCACGCAAACCGGCAGTCGACCCGCGCGGCTGTCGCCGAAGGATAGCGAGCAGGTGATCCCGAAACCGATCCATGTAATCGGCGGAGGCCTAGCTGGTCCCGAAGCCGCATTGCAGATCGCAAGCCACGGCTTGCCCGTGACTCTGCACGAAATGCGTCCCCATCAGCGGACTCCGGCGCATCAAACAGATGACCTCGGAGAGCTTGTTTGCAGCAATTCTCTGAAGACTGAGACGCCGGGGAGCGCCCCTTGGCTACTCAAAGAGGAGCTGCGGCGAATGGGGTCCGTCTCGATGCAGGTCGCAGCGAATGCCCGGATACCCGGCGGTACGGCCTTGACAGTCGACCGCGTCGCTTTTGCCAAGGCGCTTACGACAGCCGTCACTGGCGAGGCGCTAATTCGGATCGAGCGCGAAGAGATCACTGGGCTGCCAGAGACGGGGGACGAGATTTGGATCGTGGCGACAGGGCCGTTGACAAGCGACGCCCTCGCGGCGTCGATCGTTGGGCTGACGGGCAGGGAACGGTTGTTTTTCTACGACGCGATCAGCCCCATTGTTGATGCTGAAACGATCGACCTCTCCGTCGCTTACAGGGGTTCGCGCTACGGTCATTCTCTCGACGGTAGCGACGACTACATCAACTGCCCTTTCTCGCGCGAGCAGTACGAGAGCTTCCTGCAAGCACTGCTTGCCGCCGAGCAGCACCGCTTCCAGGACTTTGAGAACCCGAACTATTTCGAGGGCTGCCTGCCGATCGAGGAACTCGCACGGCGCGGACCGCATACGTTGCGTTTCGGGCCAATGAAACCGGTCGGCTTGCGGGATCCGCGCACAGGACGAGGGGCGTACGCCGTAGTCCAGCTTCGCCAAGAAGACGCTAGGGCGGGATCCTACAACATCGTTGGATTTCAAAACCATCTCAAGTACGGTGAGCAGAAACGATTGCTGCGGATGATTCCCGGACTGGAGCGAGCGGAGTTCCTCCGTTACGGGCAGATCCACCGCAATACCTATATCAATGGCCCCGCATTGCTGCTTCCCACTCTCCAATGGAGAGAGCACCCCCACATCCTGTTCGCCGGCCAGATCTCGGGTGTCGAAGGCTATGTCGAATCGATCGCGACCGGCCTAGTTGCAGGCTGGAACGCGGTTCGGCTGGCGATCGGCGCGGTCCCCTTCGAATGGCCGCGAGATACGGCCCACGGATCTCTGTGCCGGTATATTTCGGGTGCCAGCCCCGAGAACTACCAGCCGGCCAACATCACGTTCGACCTCCTGCCACCGCCGTCGCCAGAGATCCGGAGCAAGTACGGAAAGAGGAAACGGGAACGCCGCATGCACCAATGCGAACTCGGCCTCGGAGCCTTGAATGAATTCTTGGATGCCAGTCGAGCAGCAGCCTGAACGCGCCATCGCCCCAATGGCTGAGCGGTTCATTGTGTCACTGCGACGGCGCAACGCCTCGGAGAACACCGTGCTGAGTTACGCCAAGGACTTGGCACTGTTTGCCGAGTACTTTGTCGCCAGTGGCGAACCCGATCTTGCAGTTGACAAGATCCGCAGGCAATCAATCCACGAATTCATGGCCGCAGGGTTGAGTCGCGGCCTAGCGAGGGCGACCCTTGCCCGGCGTCTGTCAGCGCTGCGGGCGTTCTTTGACTTCCTAGTGCGAGAGGAAGGCTTGGCGAGGAACCCGGCCCGAAGCGTCGCCACACCGAGGATTCCGAAGAAACTGCCTCCGGTTATGACGCCGGAGAAAACCAACCAGCTTGTCGACAGTGTGAAATACGACCGCGAGCGGGATCGTTCGCCAGGCAAGGTCGCCCGTGATCGACTCATCCTCGAACTGCTGTATGGAACAGGCCTGCGAGTCAGCGAACTCGTGGGACTGGACGTGAATGACATCGACCGCAGGGAGCGCTGGATCCACGTCAGGGGCAAGGGGCGAAAGGAACGGCAAGTGCCGTTCGGCGAGAAGGCAGGCTCTGCACTGGATCGCTATCTTGAGGATCGCGCGAAGCTGAAGCCGCCACGCGAAATCAGGGCCCTGTTCGTCCACCGCTGGGGGCGCAAGTTTCGCCGACTGACCGTGCGCAGCATCGGATTGATCCTGAAGAAATACTCCAAGGCGTTCAACGATGATCCCGGCTTGCACCCGCATTCGTTGCGTCACGCATTCGCGACCCACCTACTTTCTGAAGGGGCTGACCTGCGTGCCATCCAGGAATTGCTCGGACACTCAAGCCTTTCCACCACACAGAAGTACACACAGCTTTCAATGGAACAACTGATGAAAGTCTACGATTCCGCCCATCCCAAGTCGTAAAGGCGATTCCCGCGATTGACAGATCGGCTGGACCGGAACTGACGAGTGTTCTGCGGGCACAGGGCACTTGGCTCACGTTGGCGTGCAGTGGTAACCAGAGTCCGGGCTCCGAGCAGGGGGGGTGGATCGCAAGCGAGGTGATGCTATCGAGTCACCCGTTGGTCGAAGGTTGAGGCTGATCGCATCGATCGCAAGGTCAGGGGTCTGCCTTTCCAACTCGAAAACCACGACGGCAAGACGGCCTTGGAGGTTGGGCATGCAGTCCAACCTCGCCGGATCCTGACAGATGGCAACGCCGGTTCCGCACACTCTGCGAGGAGATTGACTGTTCGGGTTCACCGAGCGCTCCGAGAGGCAGCGCGCCTTGTTCGCTGTCGCCGCCGCTTCAATTTCGGCCTCGGCCACGCTTGGTTTCTCTGCGGCCAGGGATCCGCGAGGTCGAAAGAACTAGGTGACCCGCGGAGGTGCCTCGAAAGGATGCCCCTGACCCCCTTCGAAATCGACGGGCGAGGACTTCCCATCTGTCCTCGCGCTAAAGTGAGAGCAGCACGTCTCCGCCTCCAGCCCTAGTGGTTTATTCGAAGCGCTCCCCGAGCAGAGGCAGAATCTAACGTTCGCATGCCGAAACGGACGCTCTTCCTGAATCCGCCTTCGTACGAGGGCTTCGACGGCGGAGCCAGTTCTCGCTGGCCCGCTACACGCGAGATCGAGTCCTATTGGTACCCGGTCTGGCTTTGCTACCCCGCCGGGATGCTCTCCGACAGCAAGGTGCTCGACGCCCCTCCTCACAAGGTGACGCCCGAGCAGGTGGCGGCAATGGCGGATGAGTACGAGTTCCTCGTGCTTTTCACGTCAACACCCGGCTTTGCTAACGATTGTGTGCTCGTCGAGGCGATGAAGGCTTCCAATCCGGATTTGGAAGTTTGCTTCGTCGGCCCACATGTGGGAGCCCGGCCGGAGGAAAGCCTGCGCTCATGCACAGCGATCGATTTCGTTGTGCGCAAGGAATTCGACCACCAAGTTGTCGACTTCGCCAACGGCAAGCCGTACCACGACCTAGGCGGCGTCAGCTACCAAACGACTGACGGCCAGATTGTCCATAACCCAGACATCCCGCAGGTCGAAGATCTCGACGCCCTGCCGTGGGTCGCTCCTGTCTACAAGCGTGATCTTGACGTCGAGCGCTACAACGTCCCCTTTCTCAAGCATCCCTACGTGTCGTTCTATACCGAGCGCGGCTGCCCGGCGCTGTGCACGTTCTGCCTGTGGCCGCAGACGATCTCGGGTCACAGATGGCGTGTTCGCTCCGCAGAGGATGTCGCCGCGGAAGTGAGTTGGACACTGGAAAACTTCCCAGAAGTCGCGGAAATCTTCTTTGATGACGATACGTTCAATATCCGCAAGGACCGTGTGATCGAGCTTTGCGCCAAGCTCAAGCCCCTCAATTTCACTTGGTCATGCACGTCGCGCGTGAACGTCGAGTACGAGACGCTCAAGGCAATGCGTGAAGCGGGATGCCGATTGCTAATCGTAGGCTACGAGTCCGGAGATCCAGAAATCCTACGGAACATCAAGAAGGGCGCGACCGTAGAAAGGGCGCTGCGCTTTACGCGAGATGCGCACAAGCTGGGACTTACGATCCACGGTGACTTCATCATCGGCTTGCCCGGCGAGACCCGGGAGACAATCCGTCGGTCGCTCGAATTCGCCAAGCGACTCGACACGGAGACGATCCAGGTCTCGGTCGCTCACCCTTATCCAGGCACATCGTTCTACGACCAAGCCGTGGCTAACGGCTGGCTCACTTCGGACTCGATGACTGACGAAGCGGGCCATCAACTACCGAACATTCGCTATGCCGATCTCGACCAAAAGGAGATTCTTCAATGGATCGAACGGTTCTACGATGAGTATTACTTCCGTCCGCGCGCCGCTTGGCGGATCGTCCGCAAGTCGATCTTCGACGGAAAGGAGCGCCGACGTCTGGCCAAGGAAGCCAGGGAATACCTGGCGCTTAGGTCGAAACGAAAGCAGTATGCCGCCCAAGCCGGCTCCTAGCGAAGAGAATCCGGCCTGTCCGATCCCGAGGGAATAGCCGTGACCGACCCCCAAGGATCACGTTTTCCACCGGCTTTTCCACAACCATTGTGGAAAAGCTTCGGATTTTCTGTGGAAAACCTGATATCCGGGTCCCGATTACCGTAGTCACCCTCAGTCCGAATGGGCTGCCCTCGTTGCGAAGTGGTAAATCAAGTACATCGCCACTGCAATCCCCGCCAGAGACAGCCACATGCTGTCAGCCAAGACTACGGGGATTTCCATTTCCGTTGCAACAGTTTTCGGAATCGCGATGAGGATTCCTGCAATCGCTTCGCCAGCAATCAAGCCGGATGAGATCAGCACGCCGTTCTGGCTCGCCTGTTCGGATCGTTTCTTTAGCTGCGACGAGATCAAGCCACCAAGGAAAATCGGGACCATTAATGAGATCGGCAAGTAGATTCCCACTGCCACCGGCATGACATGCGCCCGGAAGCGACTCCCTGCGCGCTCGAGGAAGCCGTCTAGGACCAAGAGGCCCACGCCAATCGCCGCGCCGATCCAGACCAAATTCCACGGCAGGCCTGAATCCCCGAAGAGCCCCTCTGTGATGGAGGCGAACAGAGTCGCCTGCGGTGCACGCAGGGAGCCCGGGGCATCCGTTCCGATCCCGTAAGCGTTGTGCAGGAGGGTCAGGACCGGGGCGATGGCGAAGATCGGAATGACCACGCCCACGATCTGTGCGAGCTGCTGCTTGACCGGAGTCGCACCCACCAAATGCCCAGTCTTCAGGTCCTGGGACGTGTCTCCGGCGGTGGCTGCGGCACAGCAGACGATACTGGCGACCCCCAAAGCTCCTAGAATTCCCGCGGTTCCGGACATGCCCAGAATCAACAGCACTAATGACGAGAACATGAGTGCACAAATCGTCATGCCCGAAATCGGGTTGTTGGATGAACCAACCAAGCCGCAGATGTAGCTGGAAACGGCCGCGAAGAAACCCGAGGCAATGATCATTACAATGCCCGCTGTGATCGCGATTACCACTGAGCCGGTCACCATTGTGTACAGGATGAACGTGCCGACGGCCACGAAAGCGAGGAGGCCCCCAACCGCGGCTTTCGGCATGTCTTGATCGGTTCGGGACACGGCTTGGCGGGCCTTTCCAATGCTGCCGACAAGCTGCCTCACCGCTCTCGCAATGCCGTTTCTGATCTTCCACATCGAAGAGAGACCGCCGACGATCATCGCCCCTACTCCCATATAGCGAATCTGTCCGCTCCAGGCAGCCCAAGCGGCATCTAGCACTGATCCTTCCGGCATTGGATTTTGCAGGTAATACACAGGGATGCAAATTGCCCACGCTATAAGGCCTCCAGAAAGGACGGCCACGCCTATCTCGATTCCGACGATGACGCCGACGCCCAGAAGCGCGACCGATACGTCCGTGCCGGCGTAGAGCACGGTCCCACCTAAGCGCCAAGCATATTCGGCTGTAGCCCGGAACACGCTGAACAAGCCAGTCAGACCCTTGAACACCAAGCCTCCCGCGAGCGAGGCCATGACCATGCGCATTGGGCTGCCGCCGGTTTCCCCGGCCTCCAGAACTTGGGCGCAGGCGACGCCCTCTGGATAGATCAGGTCCTTGTCCTCGACGATCAGGACGCGCCGAAGCGGAATCATGAAAAGGATGCCTAGCAAGCCGCCCAGAAGGCCGATTAGCGAGACCTTCCAAAATGGGAAGTCGGTCCATACACCGGTGATGATGAGTGCTGGGACCGTGAATATGATTCCGGCTGCGACCGCCTCGCCCGCTGATGCAATCGTCTGGACGATGTTGTTCTCGTGGACCGTGCCGCCTCCCAGCATGCCCCGCAGAACGCCCATTGAAATGATTGCCGCCGGGATGCTGCCTGACACTGTCATGCCCGCATAGAGGCCGAGATACGTATTTGCAGCGGTCAGTACGGTTCCGATCGCCAGGCCCATGACCAGCGCTCGGAGCGTGAACTCTGTGGTAAATGCTTGTTGATTCATGGCAGTACGGATCGGGTGCGCAGATCACGGGCGGGAACTAAAAGTCTAGCCCACGGGCGGCACCTTCCGAACCTCTGGTGTTGAAGATGGTGCTGAAGGCCTCTGGTGTTGAAGAACGACATCCAAGACTGGCCCCAAGTCGTGATGGACACTCGATTCGGACTACAATTGGCGGTTATCCGACATGCAACGTCCGTTCCGAATTGGAATTGATCCGGGCTGGGGTGACACGTTCGAGGCCCATCTGGGGCGTTTTCTACGCAGTCTGATCGATTCGCGAGAGGATCTGCAGTGGGAATTGCTCCCGACCCCGCCCGGAGGAATCGCGAGTCCCGATGTTATCGACAGATATGACGGGCTGCTTATTCGCGCAATGCGCTTCGATGCCTCCAGTTTCGCCGGAGTGGAAAGTCTGGCATGCATCTCGCGTTGGGGCGTAGGTTTCGACGCTATCGACATTGAAGCGGCCACCAATGCTGACGTCATCGTCGCGCTCACGCCCGAGGCGATCAAGCGCGCGGTGGCTGAATCACAAGTCGCGCTGATCTTCGCGTTAGCTAAGAGGCTGCGCGACCTCGACCGGCGCACCAGAGCAGGCTTGTGGCAAGATGACCTGCCAATTCTGGGCATCGACGTCATCGACAAGACCCTCTCCTCGGTCGGTCTCGGTCGCATCGGGGCGGAATTGTTCCGGATCGCCCGAGGAATCGGATTCGGCCGGCTGCTCGCGTACGATCCGTATTGCCCAAAGTCCCGGGCCCGGGACCTAGGGGTCGAACTGGTGGACCTTGACACCGTCATGTCACAAGGGGATTTTGTCACCATTAATGCCTTTCTCAACGCGTCTACCCGGGGCATGATCGGTGCCCGGGAGTTCTCCCTGATGAAGTCGACTGCGTACTTCATCAACACAGCGCGCGGCCCGATCATTCAAGAATCCGCGCTCATTGACGCGCTGCGGAACGCTCGGATCGCTGGCGCGGGCATCGATGTGTTCGAGGAGGAACCGCCAGCCCCGGATAACCCATTGTTTGTCATGGAAAACGTAATTGTTTCTCCACACAGCATGGCTTGGACGCAACAAGGACTCGCCGGAAACAGCCTCGACGCATGCAGGAACCTGCTTTGTGTTGCAGAGGGCCGCGTTCCGCCCTGCCTGGCAAACCCGAGGGCCGCGGATCGTGCGGGAGTGCGTGAGAAGCTTGCAAGATGGAGCTCGCAATGAGGATGAACCGGATTCGGCAAGCCGCCGCTGACGGCCGCGTGGCAGTCGGTCACATGCTGATGGAGTTCGACACGCCCGGAATCGCCAAGCTGTGTAGCCTGGCTGATCTGGACTTCGTACTGATAGACATGGAGCATGGCCCCTTGGAGATTCCACAGGTGGCACGCCTGATCGCTCGCCTGAAGGCGACTGACATAGCTCCCGTGGTACGAATCCCGGCTTTGGAGTACCACTTTGTGGCCCGCGTGATGGATGCCGGGGCTCACGGGATCATGGCGCCGAATGTTCGAACGGCCGAGCAAGCTCGCACGCTCAATGAAGCCATGCGCTATGCCCCAGCCGGCGGACGCGGCCTAGGGCTGGGCACAGCTCACAACGATTTTCGTCGGCCGGATCCGATTTCGTACATGGAGGAGGCGAACTCCCGAAATGTCTTGCTTTGCCAGATCGAGAGCCGGACCGCACTGAGCCACTTAGATGAAATTGCTGCCGTTCCGGGCGTAGATTGCCTCTGGGTCGGCCATATGGACCTCACTCAGTCCATGGGAATAGTCGGACAGTTGACACATCCGGCGTTCATCGCTGCGCTACGCAGGGTTACGGCTGCGGCGAAGGCCCGGGGGCTTCAAGCAGGGATTCAACCGGGAAATCTCCAGCAGGCAAGAGATTGGATGGAACTTGGATTCAACATGATCTCGTATAGCACGGATATCGGCGTCTATGGTTCCGCGCTTGCAGACCAGGTCGAAGCAGTGAGGGGCGGCATTCTCCCGGAGTAGCGGGTCTGGTGTTTTGACGCGGCCTTTGGCGAAGCGGACCGGGCACTGGTTGGGCATGCACCGGACGAACGGTCAGAGGGCCTGTGTCTGAAGGAAACCGATCCGGCTGTAGCTCCGCTCGGGGGACGCCGCAAATACCCGTTTCTTCCTCTTTCGGAAGTCGATCTGGAAGCCCTGGACTGCCGTACCCCTCACCAGACCCTCGAGTCCGTTCCCATCAATCAGACCGAGCCTACGGGACGCTTGCGTATGCGCGTTCAACTCCTGCCAGCAAGCCATTGAACAGAGGTGATTCCGGAAGCCCGGAAATGAGTTGTCCGCTTTGGTTTCGCTGCCCGGATCTCCGCCGACATCGCCTGTAGGTTCCAAGGGCCGGTCTCAAGCCCTGCGGGGCGAGCAGGCGGGTTCCCAGAGCTTGATCGTCACGTCACGGCTGCTCTTGCTGCGATGTTCGAACGTGTCTCAACTCAAAGGCCCTAGCAAGCACGTACGCCAATAGTGCTACCACAAAGACCAAGAGAAACATCCAGGCGATTCCTTGGAGGGTCTCGATAATGGTCCGATATATCTCCAGTGTCCATCTTTCTGGCGTTAGGAGCAGAATCTCCTGATCCTTCTCGGGCGCCGAAATATACCTTTCTAGCTCGCCGATCCGAACACCTCCTGAAATGCCAACAACATAACCCGCGAACTTGATGTAGCGATGCCATGCCCCACTCAGCTCCTCAGCTACTATCCGACCGAGTATTGAAGCGATGGGACGGTCGAAGAGTCTAACCACAATGAACGACACCGCCAATGCAATAGCGAAAGTGACGATCAGCAGCGTGAAGAACATGAGTCCCCCAGAGCCCTCCGGGAGGATTTCCGGTTCGGGCTCCCCGGTGCCACAGTGTACGCCGCCACGCGGCACGTGTCCAGATCACCGCGAAATCCCGGGTGCTATGCAGGGCGGATCTCGAGTAGCACTGCGAAATTCTCGCGTTGTCCATCCAAGACGCGCGGCACGGCACGGGGTCCCGTCCCTCGACTGCGAAAACACGATGGAGCCCGGACCCGCTCTCTTCTTCGGCATAGGGGCCCGACACGACAACCTGCTCGCATCGATCTGCCGGAGCGGGCTGAACTCGTGACGGCACTCAAAGAACCAAACACGAATGTCACGCGTGCCGGGGAAGTGTGGCGCTTCGTCACGATGGATTCCATTGCATGCGGTGCTGCAGTGGGTCCTGTCTAGTCCAGCGGTCGATTCACCAATCCCAGAGGCGGGCAAAACACCGTACCCCTCCGAATGTCGAAGCTTGAGGAGGGAGGCCTCCAGCTCTCACCCTGCTACCGCCAGTTAGTGCGCCTAGGACCCGTTCAGGCTGTCTGGCCCCGCGGGGACACGACGATAGGTGGCCCTAAACCGCCGAACAGCTGGCTTCTCGTCATCCAGAAAGTCCTCGAACGCAGTTAGTGCCAAGTCGGAACCCAGAATCGGCGGGAGTTCCACGGGGCTCAACGGCCAGGGCATTTCGCCTGGGGCTTCAAACTCGTCCCTTCCGCGGGTGATCAGTAAGAGGGTGCCTCCTGGGGCAACAAGAGAGGCAATGCTCGTGATTGCCGCAGCGCGCAGATCACAAGGCAGAACCTGTAGCGTGTATGCTTCGTACACAAAGGCAAAGGCGCCAGCCCACGCATCGGGTGGACGCAACACGTCGGCAGCCACGTACTCGACCGCACTGGTGGGGAATCTGCTTGTCGCCATTGAGATTGCCGATTCCGACAGGTCGAACGCAGTTACCTTGAAGCCTCGCTGGCTCAGTTCTTCCGCGTCGTCTCCTAAGCCGCATCCAACCACCAGTGATCGCGTGCCCGCCCCGTGGACCCGTTCCCGGTCAAGCCAGCAGGCCAAGTTCGGGTTCGGCCTCAAGTCGGCCCATGGAATGCACCCCGTGTCCGATGACTCGGCCAGCTTGTAGAGTTCCTCGAACCAAGCCAAGGGTTGGCCGCGTTCGACGGCTGCTTGCGCGAAGCGCCGGGCAGTCCGCCGATTCAACGCCGAAGAGTCTTCTTGCATCCGTGCCCGCGAGAAACCTCACGAGTATACAAGAGCATCTGCTGCTCAACCGAGTAAACCCTAGCCCCGGCGGATGCGAGTGGCGTGAGGACTGAACCAGCTGGCACATACAGCTCTAGGAAATTCATGACCTTTCATTTAATTGTTCTAAATGAATATGTTACGGAATCTCTTTGAACTTTCACATAAAGTTTCGAATGGACGCCATGGCATCCCTACGACAGCTGCACTCTCGCGCATTGTAGGGGATGGACCTGGCTATCCCTGTGCCATCATGGAGCCGTGAGGGATCTAGCTAGGCTCTTCGGATACGTCCGGCCTTACAGCGCTCGGATCTCGATCTCCGTTCTACTGATGGCGATTGTCGGCGCTAGCTACGGAACGTTTGCGATGCTGCTCGAGCCGCTCCTTGACCGTTTCCTGAATCCTTCGGCGAGCGACCAGCCGATCAAGCTTCTGGAAATCCCCTTTACGGGCCAGCCCTTGATGCTCGACGATCTGCTACCTGTTTCCGTCGGAAGCTCCTTCTCCTTTTTCTGCGGGATTTTCCTGGCAGTCTCGGCGTTGAAAGGGCTCTGCGACTACGGCGCTAACTGCTTGGTAAACCATGCCGGCTTCGCGGCGGTTCGGGACATCAGGAACGAAATGTACCGGGTCGTCTTGAATCAATCACCCGCATTCTTTCAGACCAAGCACACCGGAGAGCTGATCTCTTCCCTTGTCAGCGACATTGAGCGGATCCAGTCTGCCTGCTCCCACTTCCTGGCTGATCTCATGCGTCAGTTCTTTACGGTCGCGGCACTCTTGTTCGTGCTGCTACAGCACGACCCTTTTTTGACCCTAGTCTGTGTGGTCATCCTGCCCTTTGTCCTCCTGCCCGCATCTCGGATCGGAAGCCGCCTCCGCGAAATATCGCGGAGCGCCCAAGACCATCTTGCCCAGCTCGTCAAGATCATGCAGGAAACAATCTCGGGGAACCGAATCGTTAAGGCCTTCGCCATGGAGGTATTTGAGATCCGTCGCTTCCGAGAACGGGCTGACCGACTCTTCGCAGCTAGTATGCGAATGGTCAGGCAGCAGGCGATGGTCTCGCCGATTGTCGAGACGCTTGGCGCCGGGATGGTGCTGTGCCTCCTGATCTACATAAGGAACCGGGTTCTCACCGAGGAGATGACCACTGGACAGGTCGTCAGTTTCGTCGTTGCGCTCTTGATGCTCTTGCAACCTGTCAAACGACTCATTGGGATCTACAACATCTTTCAGCAAGCGCTCGGAGCTATCCAAAGAGCATTCGAATACATGGACCACCCGCACGATGTGCGCAACGCCACCGGGGCACTCGAGTTATCGTCCTTTCAGGACGCAATCGAGTTCGATCGCGTGACCTTCAAGTATCCGGGCAGCACAGAAACAGCGGCGCTTGAGGACATTCGGCTGACTGTTCGTGCTGGTCAGGTTGTCGCGCTAGTCGGGCTCAGTGGGGCAGGGAAGACCACGCTCATGAGCCTGCTTCCGCGGTTCTTCGATCCCTCCGCTGGCTCCATACGGATCGACGGACAGGACCTGCGCGACGTCACTGTTGCATCAGTTCGCCGGCAGATCGCGATTGTGAGCCAAGAGACGATCCTTTTCGATGACACAATCTTCAACAACATAGCCTACGGTCAGCCAGACATTGATCCTGAGCAGGTCTATGCAGCCGCCGAGGCCGCATACGCGAGCGAGTTCATCGATTCCCTTCCAAGTGGCTATGCCACAGACTTGGGAGAGCGCGGTCACCGCTTGAGCGGAGGCCAGCAACAACGGATCGCAATCGCGCGCGCCCTTCTCAAGGATGCCCCGATCCTGCTGCTTGATGAAGCGACCTCGCATCTCGATAGTGAAGCCGAAAAGCTGGTCCAACGAGCACTCTCGAACCTCATCAAGGGGCGGACGGTCATAGTGAGCGCCCACAGGTTCTCAACGATTAAGTCCGCTGACTCGATCGTCGTCCTTGACAAGGGCCGAATTATCGATGCTGGCACGCATGCAGCTCTGGTTGGCAACTCGGGCCTGTACAGCAGACTTGTCGAATTGCAATCAATCGGCATGACCTAGATCAGGGAAGTGCCCGCGCCACAATCACGCCCGTACGAATCCGTGCCGAGCCCCCTGCGGTAGACTGGGATTCCTCTAGGGGCTGGCATCGCCAGCCCTGTTCTGGGCGACTGCCGGTCCCAGCGCCTGCGTTACTTGGGTTATGTCGCTTGTGTTCGTGATTTCGGCGCCTTCCGGTGCGGGGAAGTCCACGCTAGTTGAGCGTCTGCGCCAATGTGACAGCAACCTCGAGTTCGCAACCTCGGTTACGACTCGGCCCCCCAGGGAGCAGGAGATCGACGGGGAATCCTACTGTTTTGTCAGCGCTGACCGATTCAAGGCGATGATTGATAGCGACCAGCTATTAGAATGGGCTGAAGTTTTTGGGCATCTCTACGGCACGCCCCGCTCAGCTGTAGAGCAAGCATTCGCCAAAGGGAAAGACCTGCTACTGGACATTGACGTCCAAGGTGCTGCATCATTAGTTAAAAAGCTTCCCGAGGCGGTCACGATTTTCGTGCTGCCGCCGTCGCGAGCGGCGCTGGAACAGCGCTTGCGAGATCGATGCTCCGATGACGAGGCAGCTATCTCGAAGCGATTGGGGGAAGCATCCCGAGAAGTTGCGGTGTGCAAGAACTATAGTCATGTCGTGATCAACGACGACGTCGAGGACGCAGTTAGGCGGCTACACGGGATCTTGATCGCCGAGCGGAGCAAGCGGGCCAACATGCAGCCAACGATTGCGCCAATCTTGCAAAGCTTCGGCATCCAGCGGGACCAGAACCCAGAGGCAAACCCATGAGCGAAAAAGAACAAGACGTGTTCGGCGACTACAAGAAGCCGCCCGATCAGATTTGGACGATCCCGGAGGACGAGGAGCATGGCGTCTATCGCTTCATTCTCGCCGCTGCCCGAAGAGCTCGTCAGCTGCAACAGGGCGCGAGGCCATCGATTCCCACCACTTCGCGCAAGTCGACCAAGATCGCGATGGAAGAGGTGAGAAGTGGAGCCGTTAAAGTGGTCATCATCCCGGAAGGGGCACCGTGGCCCCCGCAGCCCGAGCCACTCGACGGAATCGACCCCTTAGGAACGCTAAAGGAAAGCGACATTTTCGCACCTATCGATGAATCGAGCTGAACTCTTGGATCGCCCGGCTGCCACCGCGCCGCCGGCAGCCTAGCGTGCAGTAGCAGTTGATGCGCGTGCTGATCGCATGCGTCATCGCTACGACATCAGAGAACACGGCGAGCGGCTCTCAGCGCAACGCATCCAGAGCCAGCACCTCGATCAGGTCGACGGCCGCTTCGGCGTCAGCGAGGTCTGCTGTTTCGATCGGCGTGTGGGCGTACCGCAAGGGGAATCCGATCGGCACGTTCGACGACTCCATGGAATCAAAGGCGGAGCCGTCATTCCCGCCTGCCGTTACGCCCAGTTGGAGTGGGATCTTATGCTTCCGGGCTAGCTCTACGACGCGAGCCACCTCGCTCCGTGACGTTGATCCGCTTTCATCGAGCGCCCTGAGCACCGGACCCGCACCGAGCCGCGCGTATGCGAACTGGCGTGATTCTAGCGGCGTGTCGGAGGTCACAAACGTGTCGACAGGATAGACCTGTGCCGGTGCAGTGCGCGACGCTACATGCCGCGCACCGATCAGGCCCATTTCCTCTTCGACGGTGAATGCGAACTGAATGGAGCTACTCGCTCGCCGTGCTTTGCCGTCCAGTCGCCGGATCGCCTCGACAAGCACGGCGCAGCCGAGCCTGTCGTCCAGGGAACGCGCACTGACGCGACTTCCAAGCAAGGATCGGAAACGCTTCGGCACGGTAACGGAGTTACCTTCAAGCACTCCCATCTCCCGAACTTCGGCGCCCGTGAGTTCGCCGAACTCGAGCGTCCCGCTCCGGGTCATCACGGCTGGCAGAACCCCCTGCGGTCCGTGCACTGACGCCGGATGCCAATCAAACAGGCCTGAGTTGCCGCCTCCGCGCGAGTCCGCCAGTACCGCGCCGCTAGCCGTGATGCTGCGGACGACGAAACCAATCTCGTCCATGTGGGCTAGGAAGATTGCGGCGACGGGCTTGTCCGCTCCCAATCGCACGATCAGATTGCCTTTGCTGTCCGTTCGGCTGTTTGCGGCAATGTGCCTCGGAAGTAGCCGCAGCAGAGCTTTCTGCATGAACTCCTCGCGGCCACTGACAGCTCCGATCTCGATCAATTCCCGGACGGTGCGCCGAAGGGGATCGGCGCTTCGAGCGTCCGCCGGAATTCGTCCTCTTTGTAGGGGCTCGCTGTCAGCAGATGCACTGCCGCTCTCGGCCCCGAGCCCGACCAGAAGCCCCAGTATGTTCTTCAGGGACGATAGGTCTCTCATGCTGACGACTTCCGCCGGACTCGTCCGATTGCGAACGCCTGGCAGCAGGACGGCGGCCTGCTGGGTGGGTGACCAGATGTCGGCATCGGCGAATGGTCCGACGGCGAGCCTGTGTGCAGGCCTGCGCTCGAGGCTCACCCCGATCTGCTGGGCGACCGCTCGAATTTCCCTAGCCAAGGACTCATCCAGCCCGGGCAAAGGCGCAACTCCGGGAGATGGACTGCCATTCGGTGCGAGCAACACGACTCGATCAGCTGGAACGGAACGCAGCGTGCGGGCAAGGCCTGCGTTTCCGGGGTACTGCTGCGTGACAAACGCGAGAGTCACGCTTCCGGCGAAGTTCTCGCTAGCCAGTCGGGCCGCTACCTCAAGCAGGATTCCAGCCCCTGCACGGCTCGAGATCCAGGGTGAGGCTAGCCAGCCAGGCGAGATGAACGCAGTTTGCTTGGCAAGGGTTACGCGGTCCAGGATGGAAACGCCGGCCTTCCGGACCTGCGAGGCGTCCGACGCACCGATATCAACGAACAACCTGTCGGTGTCGTGCGGGCGAAATATCCCCATGGATGCAAAGTGGACAGAAGGGGAGGCCACGACGCCCGGCAGAATTTCGCCAGACTGGGTCGAGATGTTGACGTGCTGGCCGAGGAACCGACGCGTGAGTTGCTCACGGAAAGAGGATTCCACCATTGGCACGACGTGAAGATATCCCTCTGCGTGAATCCCCGAAACAACCAACCCAGGCTCATCGACCCCAGCGATCAGCAGCGTCCGCGGCGAGCCGCTGCCGAATTCGACCACCAGCGAACCGTCAGCTCCGATACGGGAGCGCCCCTCGATTCGCTCGGAGAGGAACTCTATTACCCGTGATTCGTCTCCGGATGCCCCATCCAGGCTCGCCAGGCTAGGCAGATCGAATGCATTCCCCAGCGCAACCGTAAGACAGGCAGCGCAAGCCAATCGGGAGATGGCAGCGATGAATCGAAGAGCCAGACCGCCGAAGAGCATTCCTACCCACCCCCTTGCAGGGCAGCAGACATCGCGAAGAGGAAGCCAACGGGCCGTGGCTCGGTTTGGTGGCATAGGGCTCGAAAGCGCTATCAGGCTCGAATCTCCTCGATCGCGGCTTCCAGTTCGCTCCTGGCATGAGCATTGCCAGTTCGATACGAAGCCTCGACACCTTGAAAGTAGATCGCCCTCGCCTTCTCATGCTCGCCGAGCCGCTCCAAAGCCTTGCCCGCGTGGTAGTAGGCGGCCTGGTAGTCGGGATTTTCAGCCAAAATGCGCCGGAACTCGCCCAGCGCCGAAAGATCATCGCCTCTCTTGACAAGCTCCTGGGCAAGCCCGTAACGCGCGAACTGATTGGCGGGGTCCGCCTGAAGCATGGCGTGAAGTGAAGCGATCCGATCCATAGCCGAACGACAAGGATACATCGTCCAAGCCGCAGAGGAGCGACATAGACTGGAGTCTTATGGCCTGCGCTTGCTTCCAGCCAACCGTTCCGCTCCCCTGGAGTGCCTGGCCAGGCAAGTTCCGGCCTCCGCTGGGCAGGCCGTACGACGGCATATGCCACTCCGACCCAGAGCGACCACATGTTCCCGAGAGAAGTGTTCTGGTCCCGGGTTGCAACCTCGGCTACGCCCGAGGCATATGCGGGCGAGTTCCCGCCGATTCTCCCGATGCCGTGCGATTCAGTCTCAAGGAGCCCGGCACCGTTCGTTGGGCGCTCGAGCGAGAGCATCGTCCCGTGGCTCACGGTGTCGCGCTGTCCGGAGCAAGTACCGGGCGAGGTCCGGTTCTCGACTGCCAGGTCGCGGCCTTCCTTCAGCAATGCGCCCGCGCGACAGGAGGGGATGCCAATTCGTTGGTTCCGCCTGGAACCAAAGCAGGCCCCTAAACCGCTTCTGCGATTGAATCGCCAGTTGGAATGGCGGTCCGCAGAATAAGCACTGGAATTTGGTAGCGGGCGGGGTTTCCCCTCGGCTATTCCGACGTCAGATCATCTGGTCCGTAACCTCAGACATCCCAGCAGCATGCTTGCGATCCACGGCCCCAACCGATAGACTTTGGTTGAGGGAAGCGCCTCATAGGAGCCCAATGGCAAACACGGAATCCACTTCTGCCCATCTCGACCGTCGCACCTTCGCAAAGACGGCCGCAGCCGTCGGTGTCGCTGCAGCAGCAACCACCACCGGCCCATTTGTCCGCAAGGCGAGGGCAAGCGACCAAGTCGTAAACTACGCCATGATTGGTCCTGGAAGCCGCGGCCGGCGGTTGCTGGAACGTCATCTTGTACACATGGATCACGGCAAGTGCATTGCGCTGTGTGACATCTACGAAAAGAACCTTAATCGCGCCCTCGAAGTCTTCGAGGACCGGCCCCGCGCGTACACCGACTACAACGAACTGCTTCAGCAGGACGACATCGATGCCGTGTTCATCACGGTTCCGCTCTTCCTGCACTTTCCCGTGATGAAGGCGGCCCTGGAGGCGGGCAAGCACGTATTCTGCGAGAAATCGCTGGTATTCAGGCCCGAAGAGGTCCATGCACTGCGTGCGCTGCACGAGGCGCACTCCAACTTGACCATTCAAGTTGGGCTACAGCGACGCTACAGCTTGCTCTACCAGCGGGCGAAGCAGCTCATTGATGCCGGTGCTATTGGCGCTGTGACACACATCCAAGCCCAGTGGCATCGCAACACCAATTGGCGACGCAAGGCCTCGGAAGAGTTCGAGGATCAGTTCAACTGGCGTCTGTACCGCAAGTACTCCGGTGGACTTTGCGCCGAGCTGATGTCGCATCAAGTTGATGTTGCCGACTGGGTGCTAGACCAGCATCCGAAGTCGGTCATGGGAGTGGGCGGGCTCGACTACTGGAAAGACGGTCGCGATATCTACGACAACATCCAGTTGGTCTTCGAGTACCCGGGAGGCCAGAAACTCCAGTACAGTTCAGTCATGACGAACCGCCACATCGCGGGCCGCCGCGTACCCGGTGACGGCTGCCGAGAGACAATTCTGGGCACCGATGGTGCCATTGAGCTGACGCTGATTCCGTACGGGGATGGCATGCTCTATTTGGACACCATGACGGTCAAGATGGAAGACCAAGCCAAGGAGAAGAAGAGCGGCGAGAACTGGATTGCGGGAGCAACCGTCGGCGCAGACACCGCGGAGCAAGGCGACGGGTACCCGATCGATCCGCACGCAATCGACCCTTCGAAGGTCAGTTTTCTGGAGAAGGAGCTGTTCTTCGCCAAGACTTGGGCTTACAACAAGGGGATCCTTCGCCCGGGCGAGGATGTGGATCCTGAGTATGCGGAACTTTCCAGTTTCTTGACGGACGTCGCGAACGGGAATCGACCTAGAGCCGACATCAACGTAGGACTGCAGGACTCGGTAGCGGTGATGCTGGCGAACCTCGCGATGGACGAACAGCGCAAGGTCGCATTCTCGGAGATCAACGAGATGGGCCTTGATGGTGTTGAGGTGTCCTCGTCCGGAGCAGGGAAGACGGCGGGCTAGCGCGACGGACAACACCGCGTTTGGGCGGCTAGGGGACAAATCCCGAATCCAGGCCGCGATCATTCAGCTACCAAGACGGACAGGCCAACCTATCCGCAGTAGCGTCAGCCGGCGGAGCTTGCCGGAGGCGGCGGTGCCATTACCGTCAAGAGCACCAGGTTTCCAGAGCCTTGGTTATCGACGGCATGCGGCACGCCTTCTTCAGCAAGAATGACATCGCCGGCACTTACATGCTCCGTGTCGCTGCCGACAGTGATTGAGCCCTGGCCCTCAAGCACCAGGTAGAGCTTGTCCTGGCCAACGTGGGAGTGCAGGGCATGGCATTGCCCGGGTAGGAAACTGTTCAACCCGCAGAACAGTCGGGCTCCGCTGACCAGGTCGGCCTTTCCCATCTTGCGGTCCGAGAAGACGGCCTTGCCCGCTGCGTTCCGAACGATCATTGCGACTCGAAGGCGATGTCCAGCATTTGCATGAACTGCCGGTTCTGCTCGGGGGTCAGAAATCTCGAGATGCGTTCCCGCGCTTCCACCTGATTCCACCGCAGCTCGGTGAGCAGCTCCGCCTCTTCCATGATCACATCGTCGAGAATCTCCCGAATCTGCTCTCTCTGGCTCGGATTCAGATCCAACTGACTGGACAGCTCGGCCAAGGTGGTCTCGATCCGGAAGTCAACGTTCCGGTCCGGCGTCAGCGACTCAACCAGGTTGAAGCTCAGATATCCCGTTGCGAAACCGCTAGAGAAGACCAAGACGATAACACCGATCGCCTTACCAGTTGAAGCCGTAGCAGAGCTCCCCATTACCGTCCGCTGCTTGAGATCATCACAGCTGCCAGCATTGAACTGCGGTTGATCTCAATGTTACTGCCAAGCCGCACATTGCAGTAGTCCTCGCTCTCGGGCGGCTCAACCAGCACGGCCCGCGCAATTCGATCAACCGACGGCTGAGCGGCGGATTGGTGGATGCTCCCTGAGAAGAGCAGTACCAGCCAGGCACACGAAGCAAACGCCACGCGACGGAGAAACAACGGCTGGACAAACCAGTCCCACAATGAGGGCCTAGCTTCTTCTGCGATCCGCCGGAGAACCCGCACGTGGAAGCCGGGGGATGGCCCGAAGGACTCGCCTTGCGGAATATCGAGCGCTTGGAAGAGCCCTGACATGCCCGTCATTCGCTCGACATCCTCGCGATCTTCCTGGCTGCTCCGCAGGAGCGCCTCAAACTCGCGACGATCAGCTTCTCCGAGTTGGCCTGAGAGATAGCTCTCGAGATTACGAATCAAGAACTTGTCCATAACAGTCTTCCTCTGGTTTCTGCGATCAGGGCCATTTTACCCCATCTTGTCCAAGCGGCTCTCGCCAAGCTTGTCGGCAGCTTTGATCAGTTTCTTGCGGGCTCGAAACAGTTTCACCTTGATGGTGTTCCCGTTGATCCCAGTCAGTTCGGAGAGCTCGTCCACCGTCAGGCCTTCAACTTCCTTCTGAACCAACAGCATGCGCTCTTCGTCCGAGACGTGCTCCAAGAGCTTCATCAAATAGTCGCGCCTCTCGGACTGCTCGTCGTTCGGAGCGACTGTGTCCGCGGCCCTTGCGGAACGGCCCTCGACCATCTCTCCGAAGTCGTCGCTCATGTCACCTTCGTAGACAACCCGCCGGTTCTTCAGTCTGCGCAAGTAGTCGTAGGTCTCGTTCAATGCGATCTTGTAGATCCAAGTGGACAGCGAAGACCGCATGTCGAACTTCTTCAGTGCGTAGAAGATCTTGGCAAACACCTGCTGGGCAACATCCTCAGCGTCCATGCGCCGGCGCACCATCCGGTAGGCAACGCTAAACACCATGTTTTGGTGCCGCTGAATGATCTCCGCGAAGGCATCTTCGTCGCCTTCCGTGGCCCTGCGAACGAGCTCTTGTTCTGGAGTGTTCTCAAACGACACTAGGCGATTCGCGGCACTGCGGCCACCGGGAGCCAAGGCAAAGCTTCCACCGGATATCGTACTTGTCATGGTACCCATGGAGCCAGTTAGACGCATGTGTGCAGGGAATGGTTGCGCTTTGCTTCGCAGACAGTCAGGTTCTTTCGCAAACGCTGGAACCAGACGATGCAATGCCGGCCCCACCCAGCATGAACGTGGTTTCGCCTTGGTGGATCCACACAGCGATGTGTCTCCCAGGTCCACCCATCAGACGGGGAGTCGTCATACAGTGATGGGTCTTGCAGGCGTAACAAGGCAGGGCCCGGACTTGCTCGACACGGCCCACAACCGACTGGATTTCGGTCTCTGATCCGTTGGTCAGTGCTTGATTGCTGCACTGGACTAGGGGCCAACGAGAAGGGACTCCTGACGGGCTTTGAATCGCCATACGATTCGTCCTGAAGGCGCCGTCTTTACCGTGACGAGGCAAAGATATGCTATGCTGGTTATCTCACCGGCTTGAGGGTTTGATTGGCGCGGCTCTACACGGCCTGAGCGCACTTAGCCGACACCCTCTACCGCCTGCGCTTCCTGCGACCAGCAGCGCGTCCACCTCGAACCATACGGGACGGCGCCCCTGCTTTGACGCAGCGAGGCTTAGACCCCGTGACGCCATGACTGCTGCCGGAGACAAAAAGGGAGCAAGAACCCGTCGCCGGCCATCACCTGACCCAGCGAAGGGCGGGGCAGCCAACCAGGCGAATGGAGCCCCGGATGCTCCCGTCGAGCAGGTGGCTGCCAAGAAGACAGACGGTGGCTCCAAGAAACCGTCTGCAGGAGAGCGAACCAAGGCAGTGTCGGGAAAGAATACCGCCGCAGCAAAGGCAGCGTCCGGCACTGGCGCTAGCACGGAAAAGCCCAGCACTTCGCCCAAAAAAGCCGCCAAACGCGTGCCGTTGCCCGGACCGGAAATCAAGCGGGCCGCCAAGAAGGCGGTCAAGAAAGCTACCACGCAGGAAAAGCTGGATTCAGTCGAGCAGCGGCCGACCGTTTCCGACGGACGGCGACCGCTGGACGGAATTCGCATCCTGGATTTGAGCCGTTTGCTCCCCGGACCTTATGCCAGCCATATTCTGGCTAGCTTCGGCGCGGAGGTGATCAAAGTTGAGAAGCCCGGCGAAGGCGACTACATCCGTGATTCCGAACCCAAGACCCAAGGCTTCAACGCACTCTTCCTGACAATTAACCGGGGAAAGAAGAGCATCGCGATTGACTTGAAGAATCCGCACGGGAAGGAAGCCTTTCTCGCGCTCGTGCGCAAGTCCGACGTCGTGCTGGACGGATTCCGGCCCGGGGTAATGACCCGCCTTGGGCTCGGCTACGAGCAACTGCAGGCAGTCAATTCGAAGCTGATCTACGCAGCCCTGACCGGGTACGGGCAAACAGGACGCTTCGCCAATCGGGCAGGGCATGACCTCAACTATGTTGCTCTTGCCGGAATGCTCGATCTCCTGGGAGAGTCTGATGGGATGCCGGCAGTTCCAGGTATTCAAATCGCGGACGTCGCAGCCGGAGCCCTTCCAACAGTGATTGGGATCCTGCTCGCCTTGCAACACCGTGCCAATCGCAATCAGGGCCAAATGGTCGACATATCAATGTACGATTCGATCCTGGGCCTGATGCCAGTGCAGATCGCGAACTACACCGCCACGAAGCGTCGGCCCAAGCGTGGCCACGAGCGCCTCTTTGGCAGATATGCTTGCTACAACATCTATCCGGTGCGCAATGGCCGGTTCCTGACGGTAGCTGCGCTGGAAGCGAAGTTCTGGACGGCTCTCTGCACCAAGCTCGAACGGGAAGACCTGATTCCCGACCAATATGTCGAAGGAGATCCCCAACAGGTATTGATCGCAGAACTCACGCGGATCTTCCAAAAGAAGTCCGTTGCCGAGTGGATGGAAGTGTTCGGAGAAGAGGATGTGTGTGTAGCCGAGGTGCGGGAAATCTCGCGGTCTGTTCAAGACGACAGCTTGGTGGAGCGCGGGATTGTCACGCCAGTGCGTGGGGCGGATGGCACCGTGTACGAGCAAGTCGGTGTTTTCCCGAAACTGAGCGAAGCGCCGGGATACGTTTCTGGCGATGCACCCGCTCGCGGCGAGCACACACGAGAGGTTCTCAGGTCGGTCAACTTCACCGTAAAGCGAATCAACGAAATGTTCGACGCCAAGGCGGCGGAAGAGCCTCCGACCCAGTGACTATCGTCGCCGCCGACCTGTGTGAGAGATTCCGGGACTCAAACAACCGATGACGAGGGTGGGGAATGGAATCGCCGCCCTTGCCAGCGGCTGACCGCTACCGCCTGCCTCCCCGGGCGTGTGCGGTCACGGATGAGTCGGGTACGGTACGAAGCTATCTAGCGTTGTAGAACCGTTGCCAGCCGCTCGGGTTCGTCTGTGATGATGCCGTCAACGCCAAGGGCAAGCAATCGTCGCATTTCGGCTTCGTCGTTCACCGTCCAAGCGAAGACTCGCAAGTCTTCCTCGTGGACTTCCGCAATCAGTTCTCGGGAAGCAAGACGAAATTGCGGGATGACGACATCGATCGGGCTGTTATGGCGCAATTCCTCATCCTGGGTGCGGTTGAAGATGTAGCCCAGTCGGATGTCGGGAAGCAACTGATGGACCTTGTTTAGCATGGCCGTGCTAAACCCGCTGATCATGACGTCCCGGGAGTCAGCATGTTCCTTGATCAGGTTGATCGCTTCCTCTTCAAAACCCCGTTCTTTGAGCTCGATATCAAGAAACGTCCTCCCAGAAAATCGCTTGAGCACATCCTCGAACAGCGGGATCTCATACCCGCCCTCCAAATGCCGGATCTCCTCGAACGAGGTGGCCTGGACTGAGAGACTTCCAACAACAGAGCCGTGCACCACGATCAATTGGCCATCTCCTGATCGACGGACATCCAGCTCGATTCCATCAGCACCTCGCTCTAAAGCGAGCTCGAAGCTCGGAATGGTATTTTCCGGATACCCCTTGGCTCCGCGATGCCCGATGATGGTGGCCTGTTGCATGAAATCTCTTACCGGGAGGAAAGCACCCACGACATCCCGCGGGCCGATCTAGATGAAACGGGTTCAGATGGGAGTTACCACTATGAATCGCCAGCCGATCCCGCGATAGACAAGCATAGCACTAGGAGCATTGGATCGGCGCCCATCCTCGCAGATAGCATCGAGAGCCTCGCTTACTGCCGCCGCCGGCACACCGCCGCTGGAACCCATCGAGACCTATCCGGTACAGTATGGAGCGATGCCCATCGATCTCAAACGCCGGTCTGTGCTACAGGGAGCTGCTGCCGGCATGGCGGCAGGTGCAGCTCTCGCGCAATCGGCCTCAGCTGCTCCTGTAGGTTTCGGTGACTCGCTGAAGATCACAAAGCTGGAGACGTTTCTCGTCAAGCCGCGCTGGTTGTTCCTGAAAATGCATACCGACGCCGGTCTGGTCGGCCTTGGAGAGCCGATCGTCGAGGGCAGGGCAAGGACTTGTGCGGAGGCCGTGCGCGAAATGGAGCCCTACCTTGTCGGCAAGGACCCCCGGCGTGTCCAGCACCACTGGCAAGCCCTCTACCGCCATGCGTTCTATCGTGGCGGGCCAGTCCTCACAAGCGCCCTGAGTGGTGTTGAGCAAGCGATGTGGGACATTACAGGCCAAGCATTCGGTGTCCCGGTCTACGCGCTGCTGGGAGGACCAACTCGCGACAGGGTGCGCCTCTACAAGGGAGGCACATCGCCCGACACTGTCCGAGATGACATCGCACGGGGATTCACTGCCTTCAAGGTCGGGCCGTACAAGACACGGCCCGCGCGGATCGTAGAGAACAAGGCATTCATCGAGGAGGCCGCAGAGCGTTTCAGGGCGCTGCGGGAGGCGGCAGGCGACGACGTCGACATCGGAATTGACTTCCACGGCGCGATCAGCCCACAAACAGCGAAGCTGTTGATCAAGGCGCTCGAACCGTATCAACCGATGTTCATCGAAGAGCCGGTGAACTGCCAGAACCACGACATCATGGCCGAAATAGCGCACGGCACCCACTTGCCGATCGCGACCGGCGAGCGGGTCTTTACCAAATGGGGCTTTCGTGAGGTTCTGGAAAAGGGTGCCGCCTCCATCCTCCAGCCTGACTTGTCGCACTGCGGCGGCATCATGGAGGCACGCCTGATCGCCGGAATGGCAGAGTCCTACTATGCCGCGATCGCTCCGCACAATCCGCTCGGACCCATTGCGACAGCAGTCTGCGTGCATCTCGATGCTACCGTTCCGAATTTCATGTGCCAGGAATTTCGATCTCTCGGCGAAGGCTACTTCAAGGAGCCGCTTAAGTTTGCGAAGGGCTACGTCGAGCTTCCGACCAAGCCCGGCCTAGGCGTCGAGATCGACGATGAAGCGATCGCCGACAAGATCGATCACGACTGGACCAACCCAGAGCCGTACGACGCGTTCGACCGGTCAGTAACGGATTGGTGACAGCCAGCAGGGCACCGGATGGAGTCCCGCCAAGGGCAACTCAAGGGAGAGACTCGAGGGAAACGGGTAGCAAGACCAAAGGATCCGCGCTACAGTGGATTTCAGGATCAATACGGCGAGTCGAGGATAAAAGTTGACATAATATATGTTATCGGAAATATCAATACAGCGATTTGCGGGGTTTCTAGCACTGTTGCTTGTAGCGTCGGCTGTCGCAGCCGGCGAGGCGCAAGCTCTGCGTGGGAGGCTCGTAGATACTGCGGTCGGAGAGCCATTGCGCTTGGCGACTCTTGATGGCGAGACAGTCGAGGTAGTTGCCGACTCGGGTCTCGAACGCACTCTACGGGACCCCCAACTCGCCGACAGAACCTGGGAGTTGCGTGGCTCCCTGCGGGATGACGGACGATTCGGCCTGGAAAAGATATTCACGGTAAAGGACGGTCAGCTTCATCGAGTTACCTACTACTGCGTGATCTGTCACATCACTACCCATGAGCCGGGGATTTGCATGTGCTGCCAAGGCGACACCGACCTTCGCGAGCTTCAGGGCGAGTGAGCGTGGCTGCCTAGCCAAGGCGTTGCGGTACCCTATCCCTCCATGAACGAGCCTTCAACGTCGCCGTACACAGCGACGCGCACGCAAGTCGACGGAATCGATGTCGTCCAGCTGGCGAATCCAGCCAGAGGCGTATCGGTATCGGTCGTGCCCCAAGTCGGCAACATCGCCTGTGAATTCATCGTCAGCGGCAAGAACGCATTCTGGTTTCCCTTTGATTCGATCGGCGAGTTTGCAGCGAATCCACAGTTGTGCGGCAATCCGTTTCTAGCCCCATGGGCGAATCGTCTTGACGAGCATGCGTATTTTGCAAACAGCAAGAAGTTCCACTTGAACCGCGGATTGGAAAATTACTTGCTCGACCCCCACGACCAGCCCATTCACGGGCTGCTGCTGTACTCACCACACTGGCGCGTCGCAGCGCTCGAGGTGAGCGCGGAAGCGGCCGAGGTCACGAGCTACCTGGAATTCGGCCAGCATCCGGACCTGATGGCCCAATTCCCTTTTGCACACCGCATCGAGATGACATACCGCCTCAGAGACACCAGCCTCGAGACGCATACGAGAATAGACAACACAGGCGCAGAGCCTATGCCCCTGTCAGTCGGCTTCCATCCGTACTTCCAGCTGCACGAGTGCCCTCGGGACGACTGGAAGATACGGATTGCAGCGAGAAGCATCTGGGATCTCAACGACCGTTTCACTCCAACTGGAACACAGTCGCCGGTCTCGAGCACGTTTCCCGGCGCTCGGTCGCTACCATTGCGCGGCCAGTTCCTTGACCATGTATTTGGGGACCTAGAGCGCGATGCAGACGGATTGGCGCGATTCCAACTCCAAGGGCAGCGCGAGAGCATCACAGTGGCGTACGGCCCGAAGTACCCAGTTGCCGTCGTGTACGCTCCAATCGGTGAAGGCCAATCGTTTGTCTGCTTCGAGCCCATGTCTGGCATCACGAACGCCTTCAACCTCGCCCATCGAGGAGTGTACTGCCAGTTGCCAGGAATCGCCTCGGGCGGACGCTGGGAATCCGCCTACGTGATCGACGTCGAGGGATTCTGAACCGGCACGGCAGCACCCTCCTGCTGCGCGTGATGACGCCTCCACCCGCACCGGTCACAAGAGGAACGTCAAGCACGGACGGTTCGGCTCTCAGCATCGCGATGAGCGGGTCTCCCCTGCCCTCCTCGCCAAGCTGCCAATGTGGTTGGAGGCGCGGTGTCCGGCTTCCCGGCCGCAGGGGCTTGGCTCGCGCAGTTGCGAGGATCAAGCGGTTCCAATGTTTCCGAGGGCCAAGCCATCGATCGACAGGTGCCATCTCGCCCCCTGCCCGACCCCGTCCTGTCGATTCGAACGGTCAGAACGACATTTGAAGCGTGAACCGGAACCCCCGGCCGTCGTTGAGCGTGTTCGTGATCGCCCCGAATGTGCGCGAAGCCAGATTGACGTCCGGCTCTGCAAACTGGGGATGGTTGAGAAGGTTCAGCGCCTCGGCGCGGAACAGAAGCGAGGTCTTGCTACGCTCGAGAATACGCCGCGAGAACGCGACGTTCACATTCCACACGCTATCCTTGCGGAACGTGTTGCGGCCCAGGTTGCCGCCACGGTCTGTTGGCCTGATGAATTCGAACGAGCTCCGATCGAGGCTAGCGCGTGATGTGTCGGGGTGATTCACGGATTGACCGAGAATCGAGGGGTCGACGATGTTCGGCCGATCACTGCCGGCACCGTCCACATTGCCGATACCGGGAGAATCCGATCCTGAACGGAGGCCGAATGGAGTGCCCGACTTCCATAGCACCACAGAACTCACTTGCCAGCCGCCCATGACCGAACGAGCCGCGGGATGAGCGTTGCGGAATGTTGGGACTCTGTAGTCGAGTCGACACAATACAGCGTGGGGCTGGTCGAAATCGCTCGGCCCTTTCATGTAGCTCCAAACATCGTGCTCATATGGGCTCCGCCCTACCCGGCCGTCGCTACCGCTAGCTGTGTTCGTGTAGTCGGAAGCCAAGTCTATCGCCTTGCTCCACCAATACGACACTTCCACGTTCAGGCCTGCCCAATTGCGGACACGCCACGTGGCCCTGGCCGCGTCGAAGTATCCGATTGAGCCATTCAGAACCCTCAGTACATCGAAATACCGCTGGTCTGACCTCCGCTGGTTGATCGTCCTGGTGACTTGGCCGACGCCAGAGACCGGCTGTGCACGATTCGTGTACCGCTGGTTCAGCAGCCTATGCGAGCGGCTGCCGACATACCCCAGTTCCAGCGTCCAGTCGTTCTTCGGCTCGAACTCCCAAGAGAAGTTGTATTGATGGGAGTACGGCGTGGATAACTCTGGGTCGAGTGCGTAGCGGATGCTGCGCGCGGTCGGATCGAGATCCGATGCGGACAGTTCTTTCAGCGGTTCGATCAGGTCGGCGGCATTCACCACAACAGTCAGAACGCTGGGAGTGTTGAATCGGGCCTGCATGTAGGTTGAATTGAACAGTTCTCCATACTGCAAGCCATAGGCTCCGCGCAGCACGCCCAAGCTCTTCCCTAGGTTGAAAGCGAATCCCATTGACGGCGCTAGATTGTTCAGATCGCTACCGTAGGGTATCTGGCTGCGCCCATTGACCTCCTCAGGACTCTCAACAGGTTCGACCGCACGCCCAACTGCAGCGTCACCCTGGACCCGACTTTCCAGCGGTCTTGTAGGTAGGCGCGGAAAGAAGAGTTGCGGAATCCTCGGTGGGTGCTACCGATCGCGAATCGATACGAACTCGGTGTCCCCGCCAACAGGTTCTCTACCGCATTCTTCCCGAAGTCGGCCCTGAAGCTGAACGTGCCTCGGTGATTGTTGCTTTCGGAACCGTTCACCTGCTGGCGAATCAATTCGACCCCGGCGAAGGTGCTGTGATTGCCGGCATCCCTCTGGAACCGCCCGCCAAGCCTGAGCACGTTCTGGGCCCGGTCGATGGGCATACTACTGCTGGGCCCAATGGATTGCAGGATGCGACTGAACAGGAAGAAGGGCCCTAGGGACGTCTCCTCGGGTACCAACAGCGACCCGACCCGCTCGTACCCTGCCGTGACATCGGTTGTCGTATATGGACTCCACGACCGGTTCCAAGTGATCTTGGCATTGTGGTTCTTGGTGGTTGTGTCTGGATTCTGACCGCCGACCAGTTGGAACGCTTCCACATCCTGAAGCGTTACGTTGTAACGGAGCGTTAATCGACTCCTGCCAAAGATGTTGTCCAGCGTCCCGCTCGCCCTGTTATTGCGAATGTTTTGTGCCGAATTGGTATTCAAGGCCCGCTCATTGATATCGGTCCGATTCGGCAGTGCGTCCGGGTAGGCACCGAGGATCCTTTCGATCAAAGCCCTTTTCGTGGGCTCCAAGGCAGTCGGCAGACGCTCGTCGGCAGCGGGCACCAACACGTTACCGTTGACCTGTCCGAGGAGTCTCCGGTGGCTCATTTGGATGGTAAGGGCGGAATTCCTCCACAGCGGCGCGCCAATCTTGAACCCAAAATCGTTCGTGCGAGCCGGAAGGACATCTCCAACCTGAAAGAACGACCGCGCAGACAACGCGCTGTTCTGGTGGCCCCAACTGACCTCGCCGTGAACGGAGTCAGCTGCGGTGGCCGGGGCGTGCAGACTCGGCTTCGGGGAGCCACCGTATTCCAGCCCGAAATACGATCGATCTGCATCAAACTCATCGACAACCGTAGCCGTCGCACCCATCCGACGCAGCAATTCCTTGAGGACGTTGTTGTCAATCAGTGTCAGACGGACATTCTCGTTGCGGCGCGCCTCCCCTGCCCCGGAGTCGACTTCGCCAAGAAGGTTCAGGCGCGTCCGTTCTGCCGATCCGCTGCCCGCCTCTCCTTCTGTTCCCCCCGATTCAACTCCAGGCGTTGCTTCTGCCGGAGCAGCTGGGCTAGCGACCGGACATAGTTGATGCTGGAAGTTTCGAGGCAATCGTGGATTGATGCTCACATTCGGTCTTGATGGTGCCGGATGGGCCGCCCGCATACTGGGGGGCGAGACGAGGGAGACCAGCGCAGCACGACAGACGCACGCATCGGGCGGAACCGGGTTGGGGCTGCACGGCCAGCGTTGCCATTCCGGTCATTGCGTTGCGAATGGGTCCCATTCGGCCGTCACGCATTGGTTGGGAAAACGGATCACTGGGGAACAGCGGGCAGACTTCGAGCTGCGCCAAGGTGTTCCCGACACGCGGCACGCATCAAGCCCTGGCGAGAAGCTTCCCTGCCCACGACAGTGCCTCCATGGGAGAGTTCTGCACTCCCCCCTGACGGCCCCCTGCGGAGAACCGGCGGATGCCGTTCCACCAGACACTCCCCGCCCGCCCCGGCGCGGGCTGCTACGGCGGTCCTCGCAGCGCCTGCCGATAGCGCACCATCGTTTGCAGTTGCTGGTACGCCTTCCACAGCACCTCGTTCCCCGGCAGTTCCCGGTGCTTCTTCGGACGCCAGCCCCGCATGCGCGCCAGCAGCACGACCCAACTGCGAATGCCCGGTCCCACCGGCTGGCCCCGCTCCCGCGGCGGCCGCAACCGCTCCGTCTCCGTCACGCCCTCGATCACGGCCATCTCGTCCGCCGTGAGCACCTCCTCCGCCGGCGTGTCCGGCGCGTCCCGGGCGTAGCGGTCCAGGCTGAACACCCGCCAGGCCGTGATCGCGTCGAACACCAGGCACTTGCCCAGCGCCTCCGCGTCCCGCAACCGCCGGTCCTCGATCCGCGTCCCCGTCTTGAGCAGCCGGAAATACTCCTCGATCCCCCAGCGCCGCTCGTACCAGCTCACGATGCGCTCCGCCCACTGCGCTGTCCGCCCCCCCCTCACTCGACAGCAGCAGCCACTCCAACGCCTCCTCCCCCGCCGGCGGGTCCGGCTCCAGCACCCGCACCAGCCACACCGGCACCGGCGCCACCGCTCCGGCCCGCCCCTTCGGCGGCAGCAACTCCACCCGCCCGATCCGGATCTCCGTCACCGCCGTCCGCTTCTGCCGCGCCCGCTGCCCCCCTTGCGACTCGATCTCCACCTTGCGGCCCGTCACCACCGCCTCTTCGAAGTCCGGCTGCGCCTCGATCGGCCGGATCATCTCCGAGCGGAACGCCGCGTCCCACGCCCGCACCTTGCGCTGCCGCCCCAAGTGCACCCGCACCAGCAACCCGGCTTCCTCCGTCCGCTCCGCCTGCCGCTCGAACAATTCGAACATGTCGCTCTCGCGGTCCCCCACCACCACGACCCGCGCCTGCGGACTCTCCCGCCCCAACTCCTGACCCTGCTCGAACCCCCGCAACCAGCGCCGGCTCTCCTTCTCCTGCTCCTGCTCCGCCTCCGGGTCCGGCTCCTGCTCCGGCCGCGCCCACCGCTCCAGCCCGCTCACCCCCAGCGGACGCCCGCCTTCCGTGAACCCCACCGTCGCGTGCACGAACAGCCCCCGGGAACTGCTCGCGCGGTCCTGCAACGGCCCCAACCCGCTCGTGCAACCCTGCAGGTTCGTGTAGTTCAGCGTCGTCGTGTCCTGTACCAGCAACACTGTCGACTCCACCTGCACCCGCTCCAGCAACGCCTCCCGGTGCGGCTGCAAGATATCCCGATCCTGCACCTTGTCATTGTGCAAAAGGCGCGTCGCCGCCCGCAGCTCCCCCTGGTGCGGGAAGATTGCCGGCAGATCCTCCCCCGGATGCCGCTCCCAGCTCTGCCCCATCCGCTCCAGCCGCTGCCGCAGCCGCCCGTCCGGCAGGTCCGAACGCAGGTACTCCCGCCGTGCCCAGTTCGCCTCCTCGTCCAGCACCAACTCCGGGTACTGCCCCAGCTTCTGCTCCGGCTTCCGGCACAGCTGCTGCTGCCAGTTCGCATCCAAACCCAGCAGCCAGACCGCCTTCGTCTCCACCGCCTCGCCCGCTCCCGGCGGCCGCCCCTGCGTCGGTCCCACGCACTGCCAGCCGGCCGCCTTGTAACTCGTGCCCGGTCGCGAACTTTGCACGCAGGTCTCCACCAACCAGGGCCGCACTCCGTGCGCCTGCTCCCAGTCCCGGGCCAGTCTCTTGATCGTCTTCCCCAGTACGTGCGAGGCCAGGTTCGGGATCTGCACGCCCGGGACCAGCACAAAGCGGTCGTTGCTGAGGATCCGCTCGATGTGCGCTCCGCGCGTGCGGTCGTCCCACTCCAGGAAGGCATCGCGCGGCCCCAGCCGGAACGCTGCCGCCACGAACGAGAGCACGCCCAGCGGCCCGCAATCGGCTGCCAGCAGATAGCTCAGCCGACAGCCGGGGGCCCGGCCCGGGCCCAGCGGATGGTGCTGGTCGAGCAGTCCGGCGCACAGCCGCCGCTCCGCCTCGGAGGTGGCCAGACGCACGCGGACCTCGCCGAGTTCCGCCAGCGAGCCGGTGAAGCCGGTCGACGGCACGGGCGGGTCCGGGCTGGACCGCGGGCGGCAGGCGGGCGGACCCGGCTGGGCCGGCGGCAGCGGCAGGTCCAGCTGGCCGGCCAGCTCGGGCAGCACCTTGCGCGCCGAGGCCGTGCAATACTCGCCCTTGGGGTTGCGCCAGTCCTCCCGCTCGCATACCCCGCGACCCAGGGCCGCCCGCGACAGCTGGCCCAGCTGTAATGCCTCTCGCAGCCAAGCGATCGTCTGCGGACGGAAAATGCGCAGCCCTACCCGCACTACCCCCGTTCTACACAGAACACCGCGCCAGTGTCAAGTGTGTCCGGTCGCTAGGCAGCTGGGGCGGCCTCCTCCTCCGGTGTGGTAATCGCGAGGCAGGTGGCATCGAGCGCTAGAACCACAGCTAGCCACCACAAGGCACGAAACACTCGAGACTTGAGCAAAGAGCAGATCACCTACCTAGACTAGGTCCATCATGACACGGCGCGATTGGCTTTGGATCGGGGCGGTCTCAAGTATTGCAGCCAGAACCGTTGTGCTCTCAGGAAGGAGTCCGGTGATCGAAGGCTACGCGCTTTGGACCTGCCGAGTCGGCCGGCGCTCGTGGGTGCTGTTCCAAGTGCGGACCGCTGAGGGCCTCACCGGCCTCGGAGACGCTACTGCCGGGGGGCTGGTACCGACGAGAGCCGCAGTCGTGGCGAGACAGCTCTCTCAGGCAATGAACGGACGCAGCCCATTCGAAATCGAACGGCTTCGGCAGGTGGCGATGAAAATCGTCTCCACGGCCGGGGATCGAGACAAGCGCAGCACCGGAGCAACTTGTTCCGGCATGGAGCAGGCTTTGTGGGACCTGCAAGGCAAAGCGTTGGGTATTCCCTGCTACAAGCTGTTCGGTGGAAAGCTACGGGACAGGATACGCAACTACGCCAATATCAACCGCGCCACTCGTGGCGATGATCGCACCCCGGCAGGATTCGCCGCGAATGCTCGGCGCGGTATTGAAGCTGGATTCGACGCCTTCAAACTGGCCCCGTTCGACCACATCAGCCGGAACGAGCGGGACCGGTCGGCGATCGAAGAAGGCATCGAGCTAGGAATCACCTTTCTCGCGGCGGTCCGCGAAGCGATCGCCGCCGATCGGGATCTGCTGATTAACGGCCATAGCCGCTTCGACCTGTCAACCGCTGTCGCCCTGGCAGCAAGGCTCGCTCCGTTGAATTTGTACTGGATGGAGGAAATGTGCCGGGAAACCGGGGATCTAGCACTGTTCAACGAGGCTGTCGACGTGCAGACAGCAGGCGGTGAATCGCATTGGAGCGTTGAGGAGTATCTCCCCTATATTCAATCGAATGCAGCCTATATAATCATGTCGAACGTTAAGTACTGCGTGAGCATGCTTGAGTTGAAGAAGATCGCGGCCCTGGCGGAGGGTGCCGGAATGCTGGCATCGCCTCACGGCCCGGCCAGCCCAATTGGGAACATGGCGGCAGCTCATGTCTGCGCGACGCTGCCGAACTTCGGCATCCTCGAATTCGCATTCGGTGAGGCTCCGTGGCGCGCGGAGACGCTCGAACCTGCCGAAGATGTCACCAAGGGCTATCTTACAGTGCCCGACCGACCGGGGATCGGCTACGAGATGAATCCGCAGTTGTGGAATCAACATCCCGCATAGCAAGGATCTGCAGCATTCTTTCAATCGGCTAGCAATTCTTCAATCGAAGCCTCGATGACATGCAGCATGGTCGCAAAGCTGCGACTGTCGAGTTTGTCCATCGTGTCGTCTTGTGTGTGCCAGTAGGAATTGCGGGGACCGTAGTTGAAGTCGATCAGAGCGAGGCTGGGCACTCCAGCCTTGACGAACGGAATATGATCGTCCTCGATATAGCCCAGGCGCTTCTCGAACGAGCGGCCATAGCCGAGCTTCGAGCCGAGGTTCCAGATCCTTTCCTGAAGTGTCCGGTCAGAGTTCCCTTCAAGCACCAGTTCCAAGTCGGCGTCGCCGATCATGTCCACGTTGATTAGTGCTCGGATGCGAGAGATGGTGCCGTCTCCGGCCCAGCGCCTTGCCAGTCGGCGGCTTCCGTAGGTGTGATCTCCATTACGCCACTCAACGGTGCTCTCCTCACCGTCAAAGAAGACCAGCCACACCGCCTCTTGCCCAGCACGGTCCAAGCGCTCGGCCAGCGACATCAGAAATCCTGCCGAAGACCCTCCGTCGTTTGCACCGAGGAATCCATCCATGCGCAGCGTGTCGTAGTGGCCGGAAACAACGACCACCGGCGATGCCAACGGCGGCCCGAACCGAGCGATGATGTTGCGCATTACCAATGCTCCGACCGGCGTTGGAGCAACGAACGCATCGACCTCGACCGTACAAGAAAGCAAGTTCAGCGCTTGTACAATCATCGCGTGCTGGGCTTCTAGCGCATCCGAGCCAGCCGGTCGAGGACCTAGACTGACAAACCGCTGAGTCCACTCAAGCGCCCGATCCCCGGCTGCGAGGTATTCTTCGGCCGGTTCCTTCTGGACCGGTTGCGCGGCACAAGCGTTGGCAACGACCAACACCACCATGGCGAGTCGCCAAGGCAAGGCGCACCGGTTCAGGCGTGCGCTTGGCTCGCCCAGTCCCCTTCCCCGGTCATCTAGTGCACGAGCGGGACCGCTGCACTTCAACTGGATTCTATGCAATGACCCTGGCATTCCGGTTACAAATCATCGACGCCCTTCCGGCGGGGACGGGCCTCGATCATCAGGCTAGCCCCTGCGCCGGCCACCGATTCCAGCAGTGTCAAGGGTGTAGCTGCAATTGTCAGAAGGACATAGATCGCGTTCTTGATGGCGCCCAAGAAAGCGGATTCGCGGACTCCGCGTAGTCGCCGAATCATCGGATCGAGCCATGGGCAGAGACTCGTGGCAAGACCTGTCGGATCATCCCTCAACGAGAACCGCTGGCAACGGACAACCTCAAAGCCGGAAGCTTCAAGCAGACTCACGATGTCCGGCTCTCGGTACGAAACCGGATGGCGCGGTATGTCAAATCCGTTCCATCGCTCCCCCAGCAGCAGGGCCTGCCACGATTCCGCATTGGGCACCTGAATCACCAGGCGACCATCATCGCCGAGCAGTTCGCGAAGAGATCTGAGAGTCACAAGTGGGTCCGTGAGGTGCTCAATGACATGCAGAGCAGAGACTGCGCTAAACGAGCCCCTCGCGAAGCAGGCCTCCGACAGCTGGAAGCATACCAGTGGGATACTCTCGTCGCGCTGGCGAATCGACGACACCGGAAATGGCTCGAGCGCATGCACTTGGATGCCTCGTTCTCGCAGTGCGGTCGCAACACACCCACCGTCGCTGGTGATATCCAGGACGGGTCCACTCACATGGAGGCTGTTCACGATGAAGCGCAATCGGGTGCCGTCCGCGAATCGACGTACAGTCTCCGCCAAGCGCCCCCCCATTACCGGCACGCCTTCCCACCAGTCCGGCACCGGACCTAGATCGGGCTGGTTACCCGACAAGCCGAGCGCATCAAGCCGGATCAGGCCGCAATCCGTGCATTCGCCGAGGCGATAGCGCGTCTCCGTCTTCCGAAGCAAACGGTCTGCACTCTCGAACAAGATTACGAGAGCCTCGCTATCACACCGGAGGCAGGGCCTTGAAGCCTGAATCGCGGTCCTGTCGCGCAGCTCACTCGACCTTGGCAATGACAATTGAGATCCGCAGCGACAGGGCCAGATCCTTGGCCCGGATTGCGCAACCGGCCAGCTACTGCCACTCCTGGCACAGGCCGTTTCGCCCTCTTTTACAATACAGTGCCTGCGGTCTACTAGCGCTGCAAGAACCAAGCCATCCAGACAGGCGGCTGCCGGCACCGCCCGGCCCAGAAGCACCAGTCAACTAGCGTATATTGGAACTCAGATCTCGGAGCATGGCCACTGTAGGCGAGCAACTTCGGAGCGCCCGACTCGCGAAGAACCTAACGATTGAAGAGATTGCAGAAAAGACAAAAATCAGAGGGCACTTTATCCATTGCCTGGAGGATCAAGATCTTGACAAGCTGCCGAGTAAGTTCGCCGCGCAGAGTTTCTTGCGCCAATACGCGTTCCTGCTAGAGCTTGACGCCGAACAGTTGCTTCGAGATGCGTCGCCGACGCTTCCAGGTCTCGACGAGCCTCCCGAGCCAGTCGAGAAATCTGGGCAACACACCTCCTCCATGTTCTTTGTGCGGAAGGCCGCCCACGCGACCCGGGCTGCGATCAGAAGGAACGCAGTCTCGATCGGCAAAATTGTCATTGCGTTCGGCCTCATCGTGTCAGGGTCGACTTTCTGGTTCCTCTTGAGTGACAGCGGGAAGCCTGGGAGTCGAACGGGTAGTGCTGCCGCACCGGCCTCCCGCGCGACTCGCTCCGGGCTCGAAGCGATAGCATCCGCACCCGGAGCGGGGGGTCCGACGGATGCCGGGTCCCAAGCTCGCGAGGCCCGGTCCCCAGTTGATCGAGCAGCCAGTTCCCGCGAACAGGGCAGCCCTGCGAATAGGCCTTCTCGAACCGTTCTAGAATCCAGATCCGGAGCCGCCAGCCCCATCGAGGTCGAGATTGAGGCCACAGAGCGAGTCTGGGTCCGATGGCTGATCGACGGAGGCGAAGACGGTGAGATCTTTGTGAACGCCGGCGCACGCCACCGGATCGAGGCAGACGCCGAGATACTAGCAACGATCGGAAATGCCGGCGCCGCCAACCTCATATTGAGTGGGGAGGCGCAGAGCGCAATCGGGGAGCCAGGCCAGGTACGACACATTCGGATCACGCGCAGCGGCTGGACACGCATCCCGCCCGGCACCTTCTAGCGCAGGCTGGAAGAGCATCCGGGGAAATGTACCCTACGAACATCCGCGATCCTGATCGATTTCGGAACAACCGGGCGGCCCTGTGCGGCACGGAGCGCCGAGCCAGTCGTTGGCGAGCGCTTCGGGACATCACAAGCCAGAGCACAACATCGCTGTTTGCACGGACTCTGCGGTTTCAGTACCAACATCCCTACGCGACAGCGACAGACGCGCTCTCAAGACCTCGAAGCCGTCGGGCGCCGATTTCAATGTCTGTACAATCGCGGTAGTGTCCTCTGCGTGTCCCGTTGAGGGCAAAAGGATCCTTGATGACCCCGAATCGCCGCCACTTCGCTCAACTCCTCGCCAGTGGGGGCTACGGCCTCGCCGCGGGATCCTCGCTTGCTGCGACAGGCACCTCCTCCGATGGCTGGCGTATTCGGAAGGTCGAAGTGCTCCCGGTTGGGATTCGCTTCCGCTCGACGTTCAAGATCGGCGTTGGCGAGGTAGGCGGCAAGGAAAAACCCGGCAACTACGTGATGGTGCGTATTGAGACAGAAGATGGCCATGTCGGATGGGGCATGACACTGACCATTCCCGCATGGTCCTACGAAACGCTGGAGACTGTTGTCGGCACCCTCCGCCACCACCTCGCCGCATTGGCGATTGGCAAGACGCCGTTCGAGTTGAACGCCCTCAAGAAGCAGATGGACGCAACGATCCGTCCCGCCGTCAGCAATGGCGCGCCGTTCTCGAAGAGCGCGCTAGAGATCGCCTTCCTGGATCTGGCCGGCCAGATTGCAGGCGTCCCTCTGCACCGGCTCCTAGGAGGCAAGCTGCGAGACTCAGTCGAGCTCTGCTATGCGGTTAGCATCGACTCGCCGGCCGCCATGGCCGACGAGGTAAGTCGCTGGCCGGCTTGCCGCTGCTTCAAGGTAAAGGTTGCCGGTGACGCTGATGAGGACCGCAAGCGATTGGAGGCAATCTCGCTGGCGAGGCCTGACATCCAAGTTTGGCTGGACGCGAATCAGTCGTATCAGCCGATCCAACTCGAGCGCTTCTTCGACGCGTTGCGCGACTTTGACAACATCCGTTGCTTCGAGCAGCCGGTACGCAGCGAGGACTGGATGGGAATGCGACGAGCGCGCGAGAAGAGCCCCTATCCCGTGGCGATCGACGAAGGCTGCTTTTCATCGTTCGACGTGGCCCGGATCGCAGAATTGCGGGCTGCGGACTTGGTCGTCCTGAAAGTCGCCAAGAGCGGCGGCGTGACCAACTGCTTCAAGAGCGCGGTCGTCGCGGAAGCGCACGGGATGGGCCTCCTCGGTAGCGGCCTGACCGATGGCGGTGTCAGCCTCATCGCCTCGGTCCATTTGTACTCGACCCTGGACCTACTGCTGCCGCCAGAATTGAACGGCCCTCAGTTCCTAGCCGATCTCCTGGCGGAAGACATCGAAATGGATGGCGTCCATGTCAAGGTCCCCGACTCGCCCGGCCTGGGAATCCGGATTCCTGAGGACCGGGTGCGCGAGAACCTATTGCAAGTTGGCTGAAGCCGGGTTGGCGCTGTTCCCGTAGGGACGTCAAATCGCAGCCGATCCAGCCGGGGGCTCCCTGTCTCTTGTCTCCGGCAGTGTCCCGTCAGAGCTTGCGAATCAATGTCAATCCGTCGCCGACGTGCAGCATCACACTCTGGACGCGATCGTCGTTCAGAAGATGTTCGTTGAATTCCCGGACACCGATCGTTTCTTCGTCTTGGTTGCAGGCATCCATCAACCAGTTATGCCAGAGCACGTTGTCCACCGCGATGAGGCCGTTCTGCCGCATGCGCGGCACAATCGCTTCGTAGTACGCAACGTAGTTCGCCTTATCAGCATCGAGGAAAGCGAAATCGATCCGTGGATCGCTTGGTAGTGCGGACAGAGTGTCGAGCGCAGGAGCAATCCTCAAGTCAATCTTCTCAGCCACACCGCAGCGCTGCCAGAACGCCGCACCTATCGAGGTCCAATCCTCGCTAGCGTCACAACAGACAAGCTTGCCGTCTGGCGGCAACGCCGACGCAATACAGGCTGCGCTATACCCGGTGAAGGTGCCGACCTCGATAGCGAGACTAGGTGCAAGGGCGCCCACCAGGACCTTCAGCAACACGCCCTGCTCTTCCGAAATCATCATGGCTGCCAACTCCCCTACGGACCGCCTCGTCTCCTGTCGCAGTTCACTAAGTTCTGGGTTTTCGGGGGCACGGTTGCGAATCATGTATCGGTACAGGTCCTGCGTTAGCGCTGTGATTTTCGCCATGGTTCGACTCTAGCGGAATTGGCTGCGACAACCCGACGCCGAACAGGGGGAGAGCGCTCCCGCTCGGATTGGACAGTCGCTGAGCGGCCTAGCTACACTAGGGATACGAGGGATGTTGATCCCGGCTCCGTTCATCACGTACTTGGGCAAGGAGGTTGTCAAGCGCCTCGCAAAGGGTACGTGCGTAATCAAGCAGCAGGAGCGCGTAGCCCACGACTTCGAAGCCATTGTCCTGAACGAACTGGGCCTAGAAGACGAGATCAACGCGGAAGCGCGGGCCTTGCTCGGCCAGTACAGCGAGTACATGCGCCACCAGAACATCTCCTATCACGAGATGTTCAGCAGGGTGAAACGCAAGATCTTGGCTGAACGAAAGGTTGTGTCGGCCGCATCCGACGGTCGTAGCGGCCGCAATATGAAGCTGTCCCGAGACAAAGTGCTCGAGATTTCCCACAAGATGGCGGCGAGGCTGCCCCGCATCCCAGGCACGCGGCTGACTCAAGGCTGGAACGATACGCGTCTCGAGATTCAGCGGCATCTTACTGACATCCTGATGCTGGAGGCGAAGAGCGATCGCCTCGCGAAGGAAAAGATCACTTCGCAGAAGCGAGAGATCCCGGAAGGCAGCGAGGAGTGGCAGGTGCTCCATCGAAGCTACTATGAGGACGAACTAAAGAAGTACGGTGTGTTCCTGCAACGCGAGACGCAGGGCGAAACCGTATAAGCCGTTCTAGGCTTTCGCCCCAGCCGGGGCGAGCAACCGCGCCCTTCCCGCCGTCATTTCAAAAAACAGAATCGAACCATGGCAAGACCCGTGCTCGTTATGAAATTCGGTGGGACCAGCGTTGGCTCACCCGAATCCATCGACCGAGCGGCGCGGTTGATCGCGTCGCAAACCGAAACCTTTCATGTAGCGGTCGTTGTCTCTGCGATGTCCCAAGTCACGAACATGCTGTTCGACGCACTCGTGGCGGGCTCGGAGGGAGACCGGTGCACACTCGAGAGCCGGCTCGACCAGATACGCACCAAGCACGTCGAAGCGTGCAATGAATTGCTCCCTCCCAGCCGTCGAAGCGCGGTTTGCGAGCACATGGAGGGCATTATTGGTGATTTCGAGCGCATTGCCCGCGGCATGCTTCTGCTGAGAGAGCGTCCGCCGCGGTCTGTGGACGAAGCAGCTGCAACCGGCGAGCGATTGTCCGGTCTGCTGGTGAGCGAGGTGCTGCAGACTTCTGGAACTCCGGCGCAGTTCGTCTCGGGTACCGACCTGATTGTTACGGACGCAGTACACGGAGGAGCGACTCCGCTCGTCGAGGAGACCGCTGTCAATACCGAGAAGCGCTTGCGCCCATTGCTCCTGGAGGGCAAAGTGCCGATCATCACGGGCTACAACGGAGCAACCCGTGAAGGCGTGGCCACCACCCTCGGCCGGGGAGGCTCGGATTTCTCCGCGGCGATTCTAGCGGCCGCGCTGCGTGCCGATGAACTCTGGATCTGGACAGATGTCGATGGGATTCTCAGCTGCGATCCATCGATCTCGCCTGACGCCAGGCTCCTGGCTGATGTCACCTACAACGAGGCCGCCGAACTGGCCTACAACGGAGCCAAGGTGCTGCACCCGCGAACTCTAGCACCCCTCGCAGAGAAGGAGATCCCGGTCCGCATCAAGAATAGTTTCAATCCGGGCCACTCCGGCACATGCATCTCCGCCAAACCGGCAGGTGAGCCCGGCGTCCGGGCGATCACTTCGCTCGCTGGCGTAGTGCTTATATCCATCGAGGCGGCAGGCCTCTCCATGTCCGGAGCACAGCTGATGGCACGAGCGCTGCAAGCAGCAGCCCGAGCGAAGGTCGAAGTCTTGCTACTGAGCCGGTCCAGCTTCCGTCAGAACTTCTGCATGCTCGTCCATAGTAGGGATGTCGATTCGGTTCTGGAAAACCTCCGCGAAGAACTCGCTCTAGAACTGGCTCACGGTTACGTCCACCCGATCGGTGTCGACCATAGCGTTGGATTGCTGGCGGCGGTCGGGGAAGGTATGCGCGGCACCTCCGGACTAGCCGGCCGCCTGTTCACCGCGATCTCCAGAGAGAGCGTGAACATCATCGCTATCGCTCAAGGATCAAGTGAGCTGACCATCGCAATCGTTGTGAATCAAAATGACTTGCAAACCGCGGTTTCTGCGATCCATGAGGAATGCGGACTAGGGCAACCGACCCGTTCACCCGCCTGATCGCCGGCCCAGTGAGCGCTCCTTCCGCAATGTCATGCGAGCGCCGAGCGGGTGCCCGGCCCGGGGGCACCATCGGACGGATTGCAGCGTTCCGATCTCGGCTGCCAGACCCCGGATGGAACTTTATTGGACAATGAAAGCTGAGGCTTCCGATTGGTGCGGTTCGAGCTGTTCGTTGCCCTGCGTTACCTGCGGGCAAAGCGGAAGGAGAGCCTGTTCTCCGTTGTGACTGTGATTTCAGTGACGGGTGTTGCCGCGGGCGTCGCCGCTCTAATCATCGCGATGGCAATCAACAATGGCACCCAGGCCCGCATCACGAGTCTGCTGGTCGGTACGAGTTCCCACATCAACTTGCTAGAGAAGACTCCCGGGTTCGGAATCGAGGACTACGCACCGCTGATCGAGAAAATGGCTCGCCTGGATAACGTCGCGGCTGTCGCTCCGACGCTGTACGGGGAAATGATGATCCGTTCGCCCCTCCGGGCTAAGGGGTGTGTGCTCAAGGGTGTCGACCCAGCGGCCGAGCAAGCAGTCTCCCAGCTTCTGTCCAAGATTGTCGATGGCTCCTTCGAAGCGCTTGGGAAGACCGAAGGTGAGTATCCGGGCATTCTGCTGGGGCGGCACTTGGCGGATGCCATCGGAGCGCGAGTCTCGACCGTCGTCAACGTCATCAGCCCGCAGGGTGAAATGACGCCCTTCGGACCCTTCCCTGCGACTAAGCGCTTCCAAGTTGTGGGGATCTTCGCCACTGGCTTCTTTCAGGTTGACAATACTTGGAGCGTTTGCCTGCTGCGGGACGCGCAGCGGGCGCTTTCCCTTCCCGACGTAATCAATTCCGTCGAATTCCGTTTGGAAGACAGTGAGTTGGCGGCAGAAACGGCCTTGGCGATCCAGGCCGTGGCGGGCGAGGAATTCACGACAAAGACGTGGATGGAGCGCGATCCCGTCTTATTCAAGACACTCAAGATGGAAAAGCTCATCACGGCGCTGATCATCGGCATCATCATGGTCGTCGCGGCCATGAATATTCTCACTTCGCTCGTGATGATAGTCCTCCAAAAGACCAAGGACATCGCCATCCTCAAGTCCTTTGGCGCGCGGCAAGAGCAAATCCGCAGGATCTTCGTTTGGCAAGGGATCATCATTGGCGTGCTCGGGACCACAACCGGCCTGGTATTGGGGCACTTGGCCTGCTGGCTATGCGATCGCTATCGCCTGATCCGCCTCGACGAAGAGGCATACGGCATCGAATACGTGCCGTTCGCCCCGCAGCCGCTCGATGGCGTGCTGGTGGCCCTAGCGGCCGTGGCCATCAGCTACGTGATCACACTCTACCCGTCACGCAGCGCCACCCGAATCGCCCCGGCTGAAGTACTCCGATACGAGTAGCCGCCGGCTGGACTGCGCGGCCTACGGGGACCGCGTCAAGCCCTTGCTTCGCTGGCCACCCCCATAGCGACAGCCCGGTGGGAGCCGCGAAGCTTCGCAGCCCCCGCATTGTAGCTCGCCAGCGATCTGCTAGCCGCTATTCGGTTGTCAATGCCGCGTCAAGTGGGGTCTCGGTGCTGGCGGGGGGTTGCACGCTGTCGGCGGGCACTTTGAATCCGTAGTTCTCTGTCCCGTCCGCGTCAAAGAGCTGTGCAGCGTCCTCGCTGTAGCTTGGGATGTCTCTCAGGTACTCGACCTCCGGAACCATCCCTTCCGGTTCGTCCTCGCCCGCAATCTTCACCCGCTGGTGAATGGCCAGGCCAGTTCCAGCAGGGATGAGCCGGCCAACGATCACATTCTCCTTCAAGCCCCGCAGGTCGTCCACCTTGCCGGCGACCGAAGCTTCCGTCAGAACGCGCGTCGTCAGCTGGAATGAAGCCGCCGAAATGAACGAATCAGTGGCGAGCGACGCCTTGGTGATGCCCATCAGGAGTGGGCGGCCAGATGCAGGCTTGCCACCATCTTCCGCCAGTTTCTTATTCGTCTTCCTGAATCGGAATTCGTCTACGACATCGTCAATCAAGAAATCCGCGTCGCCAACATCATCCACCTTCACCCAACGCATCATCTGGCGCACGATCACCTCCAGGTGCTTGTCGTTAATGCCGACGCCCTGAACGCGATAGACCGCCTGGATCTCGTTGACCAAGTAGCGCTGGAGCTCTTCCTTGCCCAGAACTTCCAAGATCTGGTGCGGGTCGGGAGGCCCGTCCATGAGTGCCTCGCCAGCATTGACTCGCTCGCCCTCCTGGACGTTGATGTGAACGCCACGCGGAATGGAGTACTCCTTCCGCTCGCCGTCGTCAGCGACAACGTATACCTTGCGATACCCCTTACCTAGGAGACCGTATTCAACGGCACCGTCGATTTCCGAAATCACGGCAGGTTCAGCCGGCTTGCGTGCCTCGAACAGCTCGACAACACGGGGGAGACCGCCCGTGATATCCTTCGTCTTGGTGGTCTCGCGGGGAATCTTCGCAAGCACGGCGCCAGCGCTGATCTGTTCCCCATCCCTCACCATCAGGTGCGCGTTCCTCGGTATCAAGTACTTGCGCAACGCAGTGCCCTTAGCATCCCGGATCTCGATACGCGGTTCCCGTTTCTTATCAGGATCGTCCTTCACCACCCATTGCGACATTCCGGACACCTCGTCAATGTCCTCCTGGAGAGTAAGCCCCTCCTGCAGGTCCTGGAAGTGGCACTCGCCTTCCGCTTCGGTGAGAATCGAAAACGTGAACGGATCCCACTCGACCAGGACCTGGGATCGAGTGACTTCCTCTCCGTCGGCAACATGGAGCTTGGCTCCATACATGACTTGATAGCGCTCGCGCTCCCGTCCCTTGCCGTCCACGACAGCAACGATGCCGTTGCGGTTCATCGAGATCTGGGCACCCGAGATGTCTTTCACGGCATTGATGCCGACATACCTTGCAAAGCCGTCTGACTTGGCCGTCTGACGGGACTCCTCGCCGACCCGAGTGGCCGTGCCTCCGACGTGGAAGGTCCGCATCGTCAGCTGCGTGCCGGGCTCCCCGATAGACTGGGCGGCGACGATACCAACCGCCTCGCCGCGCTCAACCAGGCGCCCGGTTGCCAGATTGCGGCCATAGCAGAGCTGGCAGACACCCCGCTCCGTCTCGCAGGTGAGCACCGAGCGGATCTTGACCCGCTCGATCCCGGCCGATTCGATTGCAATCGCAATATCTTCGGTGATCTGCTTCTTGGCAGCCGCAACGGTACTGCCCTCGTAGTCCTTGATTTTCTCTGCCGCGACGCGCCCAACAATGCGGTCGCGCAGCGGTTCGCGGATCTCGCCCGACTCCACTAGCGCCTCGACAAAAATACCGTCGTTCTTGCCGCAGTCATCCTCGGTGATGATCACGTCCTGGGCCACATCGACGAGCCTTCGCGTGAGATATCCCGAATCTGCGGTCTTGAGCGCCGTGTCGGCCAAGCCCTTCCGGGCGCCGTGCGTCGAGATGAAGTACTGCAGGACATTCAGCCCTTCGCGGAAGTTAGCGGTGATCGGCGTCTCGATAATCTCGCCGCTCGGCTTCGCCATCAGGCCGCGCATGCCCGACAGCTGCCGGATCTGCTGTTCCGAGCCGCGGGCACCGGAATCTGCCATCACATAGATCGGATTCAACGTCCCGTCACCACCCAACTGCATGTCCGAGAACATCTTGGCCGAAACATTCTCGGTCAGCTTCGACCAAATCTCGATGATCTTGTTGTATCGCTCGCCGTGCGTGATCGCTCCGTCACGGTACTGCTGCTCCACCTTCATGACGTCCTTCTGGGCGTCTTCCACCAGCCGGTCCTTCTGCTCCGGAACGATCATGTCGTCGATACCGATTGACATCCCGGAGAGCGTGGCGAACAAGAAGCCGAGGTCCTTCAGTTCATCCAGCATCACGACTGTCTTCTCGCGTCCGAGCTTCAAGTAGCAATACGAGACGAGCTGGCCCAGGCCCTTCTTCTTGAGCAGTCCGTTGATAAATGGCAGTTCATCCGGCAGGCGGTCATTCAGTACGACGCGTCCAACAGTGGTTTCAAGGTGCTGCTTGGAGTAGAAGACCGGCTCCGTTTGACGGATGTTCTGATCATTGCTCGACATCGACAAGTCGATTACCGGGCCGCTGTAGTAGAGCTTGATCGGCGTCTGCGTTTCTACATCGCCCATGTCATAGGCCAGCAGGACTTCCCGCTCGCTCCCGAATGCGTGACCCTCTCCAATCGCTCCGGAACGGCCGCTGGTAAGGTAGTAGATTCCTAGGACCATGTCCTGGGAGGGCGTGGTAATAGGAGCGCCATTGGCGGGCGAGAGGATGTTGTTGGAACTGAGCATCAGCACGTGCGCCTCAACTTGCGCCTCTGGCGAAAGCGGGATATGCACGGCCATTTGGTCACCGTCGAAGTCGGCGTTGAAAGCCGTGCAGACCAGCGGGTGAACCTTGATGGCCTTCCCTTCTACCAAGATCGGCTCGAACGCCTGGATGCCTAGCCGGTGCAAGGTCGGGGCGCGGTTAAGCAGCACCGGGTGGTCCTTGATGACATCCTCGAGGATGTCCCACACGACCGCATCCTGCTGCTCGACAAGCTCTTTGGCCTGCTTGATGGTTGTGCAGTATCCCCGCTGCTCAAGCCTCTGGTAGATGAACGGCTTGAAGAGCTCGAGGGCCATCTTTTTCGGTAGCCCGCATTGATGGAGCTTGAGCTCGGGGCCGACCACAATGACCGAGCGCCCCGAATAGTCGACGCGCTTGCCCAGCAGGTTCTGACGGAAGCGTCCGTACTTGCCCTTCAGCGTGTCCGCCAAAGACTTCAGCGGTCGGTTGTTCGCTCCACGTAGTTGATGGCCTCGCCGGCCGTTGTCAAACAGGGCGTCCACCGCTTCCTGCAGCATCCGTTTCTCGTTGCGCACGATCACTTCCGGCGCGCGGAGATCGATCAGCTTTCGAAGCCGGTTATTGCGATTGATCACTCTCCGGTAGAGGTCGTTCAAGTCGGAAGTCGCGAACCTGCCACCGTCCAGCGGCACAAGCGGACGGAGTTCTGGCGGGATGATCGGAACTACGTCCAAGATCATCCACTCGGGCTTGTTGGCGGACTTGCGGAACGCTTCCACTACCTTGAGACGCCGGGCAAACTTCAGCTTTTTCTGCACCGAGGTTTCGGACTTCATGGCGGCTCGAAGCTGCTTGCCCAGCTCGGTGGTGTCAATCTTCTTCAGCCGCTCCTTGATTCCTTCCGCGCCCATCAGAGCAGTGAACTCGAAATCGTCTTCGTCCAACTGGCGCTTCCGCTCCTCGGAAAGGACTTCACCCTCTTTCAATTCCTCAGGGTCTTCCGTATCCACGACCATGTAGGCCTCGTAGTAGAGCACCCTCTCGAGATCGCGCATGGTGATGTCAAGGAGTTGCCCAATGTGACTGGGCAGCACCTTGAAGTACCAGACATGCGAGCACGGGGCCGCAAGCTCAATGTGCCCCAGCCGCTCGCGACGCACGCGGCTGAGCGTGACCTCGGTACCGCACTTCTCGCAAATCACTCCGCGATGCTTCATCCGCTTGTACTTGCCACACAAGCATTCCCAGTCCGTCACGGGACCGAAGATTGCGGTGCAGAAGAGACCGTTGCGCTCCGGCTTGAATGTCCGGTAGTTGATCGTCTCCGGCTTCGTCACCTCGCCGAAAGACCAGCTGCGGATCTTCTCGGGCGATGCGAGTCCGATCTTGATCGAGTCGAAGTCGTTGGTAGACGGCCCCCGAGTGTCATGGTAGGCGTTGGATTCGAACAAGGCTTCCTCCTAGGTCTCTCTCCGCCCCGCCAGAACTGCCAGCAGTTCCGACCGCGAGCGGTCCACGCGCCCTTCTTGCGAAGAGCGCCCTCAGTCCGCCGCCAAAGCGGTCTCGATCACATCTTGCTGCGACTGAACGAGTTCCACGTCCAGACACAGCGATTGCAATTCACGAATCAGTACGTTGAACGATTCCGGCACACCCGGCTTCATGGCGGATTCGCCCTTCACGATCGATTCGTAGATCTTGGCCCGTCCGTACACGTCGTCCGACTTCGCCGTCAGCAGTTCCTGCAGGATGTGCGCGGCACCATAGGCCTCAAGGGCCCACACTTCCATCTCCCCAAAGCGCTGACCGCCGAACTGGGCCTTACCGCCCAGCGGCTGCTGCGTGATCAACGAATATGGGCCGATCGACCGCGCGTGAATCTTGTCGTCTACCAAGTGGCTCAGCTTCAACATGTAGATAATGCCCACTGTCACGTCCTGTTCGAAGGTTCGCCCTGTCAGCCCGTCATGGAGCTTGGTCTTGCCAGACTCCGGAAGGCCTGCCTCCGACAGATATTTCTTGATGAGCTTCTCGCCTGGCCCCTCGAAGACTGGCGCGGCGAATTTGAGTCCGAGCGCGTGGCCCGCCCACCCGAGATGTGTTTCCAGGATCTGCCCGACATTCATGCGGGATGGCACACCGAGAGGATTCAAGACGATTTCAACGGGTGTGCCATCCGGCAGGAAGGGCATGTCCTCTTCCGGCAGCACGCGGGCAATCACGCCCTTGTTGCCGTGACGGCCAGCCATCTTGTCACCCGCTGAGAGCTTGCGCTTCATCGCGACGAAGACCTTCACGGTCTTGATCACGCCCGGGGAGAGTTCGTCCCCTTTCTTGAGCTTCGCGATCTTCCCGTCGGTCAGCTTCTCCAAGGCGTTGACCTGCCGCATCGTCATGCTGTCGATTTCGTCGATGCGTTCACTCCGTTCAACGTCCTTAGCTGCCGAGTCAGGCCGGGGTTGGGACGTTGCGGGCGTTTCGCGGCTTCCGTCACCTGCAGGTTCGCCAAGCCGAAGTCTCTTCAAGTCCCGGCCTCTCAGGACATCGAAGTGTGACTTGTCCAGAACCTCACCCTTGCTCACCAGGCGCTTGTTGGTTTTCTCGTCGTGGAGATCCGCCGTCACCACGAAGCCGCCAAGCATGTCGTCCAGTAGATCTGAACGCTGGTCAAACAGGATGCGCTTCTCGTCTTCCAAGTTGCGTTGCAGGCGATCGATCTCCTCCGTTTCGATCGAGATCGCCCGGGCGTCCTTCTCAATTCCCTTGCGCGAGAAAACCTTGGCGCCAACAACAATACCGGCAACGCCGGGCGGGCAGCGCAGCGAAGCGTCCTTGACGTCGCCGGCCTTGTCACCGAATATCGCCCTAAGAAGCTTTTCTTCGGGCGTGAGTTGCACATCTCCCTTGGGAACGACCTTGCCGACCAGGATGTCGTCCGGACCCACCGTCGCGCCGATGCGGACCACTCCGCTCTCATCGAGATTGCGCAGGAAACTCTCGGAAATGTTCGGAATGTCCCGAGTGATCTCCTCGGGCCCGAGCTTGGTCTCGCGGGCGTCGACCTCGAACTCCTCGACATGCAACGACGTGTAGTAGTCCTCCTTGACCAGCTTCTCGCTGACCAAAATGGCGTCCTCGAAGTTGTACCCGCGCCACGGCATGAACGCGACAAGGACATTCCGCCCGAGCGCCAGTTCGCCATTGTCCGTGCACGGTCCGTCGGCGAGCACGTGCCCCTTCTCGACGCGCTGGCCGACGCGGACAATCGGCTTCTGGTTGATACAGGTGTTCTGGTTTGATCGCCTGAACTTGATCAGCTGGTATATGTCAGCTCCGACCTCGCGCGAAAGCTGCTCTTCGTGACCGGTGTCTTCGACGCGGACGATAATCCGCTCCGAGTCCACCGAATCCACGGTTCCGCTACGCTTGCAGAGCACAACCGCCCCTGAGTCGCGCGCGGTGATGCCCTCCATCCCAGTTCCCACAATCGGGGAGTCGGCGCGCAATAGCGGCACGGCCTGCCTTTGCATGTTGGAGCCCATCAGGGCTCGGTTCGCGTCGTCGTTCTCAAGGAACGGAATCAGGCTGGCCGCGACCGAAACAAGCTGCTTCGGGCTCACGTCCAGATACTGGATCTCTGCGCGCCGCTTGAGTTGAAAGTCGCCCGCAACGCGGCAGTTCGCGAATTCGCGATCAATGTACCCGTCCGGCCGGACGGCAATGTTGGCCTGCGCAATGACGTACTTGTCCTCTTCCCAGGCCGACAGGTACGAACAATACGTGTCCCAAGTTGCGCGTTCGGCACCTGACTTCAATGCGGAAATTGCCTTCTCGGCATTCGCGCGCTGAACGATATCACCGTTTCGGAAATCCGTATCGCCGGCGTAGGTAACCCTTACCTCGTCGATAATGCGTCCATTCTGGACCCTGCGGTAGGGGCTCTCGATGAAACCGTACTCGTTAATGCGCGCAAAGCACGACAGCGAACTAATCAGCCCGATGTTTGGGCCTTCCGGCGTCTCGATCGGACAGATCCGCCCGTAGTGGGTCGTATGCACGTCACGTACGTCGAACCCAGCGCGCTCACGCGAGAGACCGCCTGGCCCCAATGCCGAAAGCCTTCTCTTGTGAGTGATTTCCGACAAGGGGTTGATCTGATCCATGAATTGCGACAGCTGGGAGGATCCAAAGAACTCCCGCACCGCAGCCATCACCGGTTTGGCGTTGATCAGATCGTGGGGCATCGCGCTCGTCATGTCCGGATAAACCGTCATGCGCTCTTTCATGGCCCGTTCCATGCGGATCAGGCCGATGCGAAACTGGTTTTCTAGCAGTTCGCCGACAGCGCGCACACGCCGGTTACCAAGATGGTCGATGTCATCGACCTCACCGATGTTGCGCCGCAGCTTGAACAGGTATTGAATCGTCGAGTAGAAATCGGAGGCATCCAGCACGCGGCGATCCAATGGCGTGGCGTCCACTTCGCCATGAAGCTTGATGTTGAACTTCATCCGGCCCACCCGGGACAGGTCATACTTGCGGCTATCGAAGAACATGCCCCGGAAGAGGTCCCAAGCGGTTTCGCGGGTTGGCGGGTCACCCGGGCGCAGCTTGCGGTAAATCTCCAGAAGTGCGTCGTCCTGCGTCTTGACGTTATCCTTGCGCAACGTCTCGGACAGCACTGGACCACACTCGTCGTCCTCCGGAAAGATCACGCCGAACTCCGGAATGCCGTTTGCCGAAACTGCTGCCAGGGCCTGTTCGGACACCGGCGTGTTCGCCTCGCAGCCCCTTAGCACTTCCCCGCTCTCTGGGTCGAAGAGATCGTCTGCGAAGACTGCGCGCATCTGGTCGGGCGAGGGGATCAAGTCCTGGCCCGAGGCCGGCAGCCACTCGATACCGGCCTCCTTGATCTGCTGCAGCAGCCGCGGAGTGACCTTACGCCCCTTGCGCGCCAGCACTGTGCCATCGCTCTCAATCGAGGCGGCAAGCTTTGTGCCGAGCATGTTCTCCGAGACCCGGCGCTGCAAAGCCCCTGACTCGGCAACCTGGATCGTATCGGCGGCATAGAACTGGCGTAGAATTTGGGCGTCGTCCTTGAGGCCCAGCGCACGCAGGAAAATCGTGCCGAGGAACTTCCGCTTGCGATCGATGCGAACCTGCAATAGGTTTTTGTGGTCGTACTCGAACTCGACCCAGCTACCCCGGTAGGGGATGATCTTGCCAAGGAAGTAAGTGCGGTTGTTGGACGATTCGAAGAACACGCCCGGAGATCGGTGCAACTGAGAGACAATCACCCGCTCGGTTCCGCTGATGATGAACGTCCCCTGGTCGGTCATCAAGGGGATTTCGCCGAAGAACACCTCCTGCTCCTTGATGTCACGAACCGACTTCTCCCCTGATGCCTGGTCCTTTTCGAACACTGTTAGCTTGAGCGTGACCTTCAGCGGCGCGGAATAGTTCATTCCGCGCTCTTGGCACTCATCCACCTCGTACTTCAACTTGAGCCCGACGGGGTCACCGCACTTCTGGCAGAAGGTGACAGTGTTGGCTGTACGGTGGCCGCAGTGGCCGCAGAGAAGTGCGGGCGGCCCCTTGGGGTCGCTTGTGATCGTCCCGCGACAGTGGCTGCACTTGGTGCGCAGGTGAAACAGGCCCGCGAGGCTCCCGCACTTGCACTCCCAATCACCAATCGAATAATCCACGAACTCCAGCGAACTCATCTCGCGGAAGTCGGCGATTGGGAAGACCGACTTGAATACCGCGTCCAAGCCAATCTCGTCGCGCTCTCCCGGCAACAGATCCATCTGGAGGAACCGCGCGTAGGACTCGCGCTGCACATCGATGAGGTTCGGGATTGGAATCGCGGTGCGGATTCCTGAGAAATCATGGCGCTTGGCCATCTCCGCGCCCGCGGCGGAGCCGCTCGCAGTCGGAGCTATCGTTTCGTTCACACCTGCCCCCTTTTGGCTGCTAGGCTCAGCAAATTCCTAGCGTTGCTTGGCTGCTCTAACCCGGCCTTGAAGCTGGTGCGGCTACTAGCAATCACGCGAATACCGGTCAAGGGCACACCTCACCCCTACACCAGCGCCCGGCTGGAACGGGGACGCACTTAAACCAAGCACGGCCCAATTCGGCAAATCCTGTTGCTGCTTGGATCAGCCAACCGCACCGCCCGTAGCCCGACGGAGCCTTTCCCGCATTATCCATGCTATACGAAGAAGAGCCCCACGTCAAACCGGGAGCGGCCGGCGAGCCTCCAGCCACCGCACGCTTACTTGACCTCGACTTCCGCCCCGACGTCGGCGAGCTTCGCACGGACCTGCTCGGCTTCTTCCTTCGGCACGCTCTCCTTGACCGCCTTGGGCGCCGAGTCCACGAGTTCCTTGGCCTCTTTGAGGCCCAGGCCCGTGATCTCTCGCACGGCCTTGATCACCTTGATCTTCTGACCACCCGCACCCGTCAGCACAACGGTGAACTCGGTCTGCTCTTCAGCAGCCTCGTCCGTCGCGCCGCCCGCAGCAACCGGAACCGCCGCGACAGCTGCCGCCGCGGAAACCCCCAGTTCCTCTTCGAGCTTCTTCACGAGGTCGGCAGCCTCCATCAGGGTCAGCCCCTTGATCGATTCTGCAATTGCACCAATGTCCGCCATCCTGAATACTCCTTTACTTGGTTTCAAGCGAAATCTGAACCCCCGCAATTGCGGGGCACTTGCCCACTCGGGGCTACTCGTTGAACTTGTTCTTCTCGACGCCTTGCTGCAACACCGCCGCAACATCACGTCCCGGGGCATTGAGCACGCCAAGGAGGCGCTGGGCCGAGGAGTTGATGAGGTACAGCAACTGCGCTTGGATGCCTTCCTTGCCGGGCATCCTGGAAAGCGCGTCGAGACCGGCTGCATCCAACTCCCGACCCTCCACGACGCCAGCCGTGAACAAGAAGGGCTCTTCCTGCTTGGCGTAGTTGACGAGGGCCTTGAGCGCCCCGGCCAAGTCGTCGCCAGGGAACGCAAGTGCCGTCATGCCTCGCTGGCCGGCAAGGGCCGACTCGAACGGCGTGTCTTTCGCCGCCAGCGCCGCTAGCCTGTTGGAGACAACCTGGTATTTCGCGCCCAGATCACGCAACTGGCTGCGCAGCGCCTGGTCCTGGGTAACATTGAGACCTTCGAACTTGCAAATCACCACTGCGGGAGATTCCGCAAAGGAACCCTTGAGGTGGGCTAGCATCGTCTGCTTTTGCGCTTTCGTCTTCATGACTTCCCCGCCCTCAGCTCAGGTCCGCGACGTCAAGCGTCAATGAAGGGCTCATGGTGGAGCAGATCGTCGCTTTCATCAGATATCGCCCTTTCACAGCCTGCGGACGAGCCTTCAGCACGGCCGAAATCAATGTCTCAGCGTTCTCGGTCAGCTTGCCGGTCTCGAATCGCAGCTTTCCGACGGGAGCATGGATGACCGCCCCTTTGTCGACACGGAACTCAACTTTGCCGGCTTTGACTTCGCTAACCGCCGTGGCCACATCGAATGTCACCGTTCCTGTCTTGGGATTGGGCATCAGGCCTCTCGGCCCAAGGATTCTGCCAACCTTGCCGACGAACCGCATCATGTCCGGCGTTGCCACGACGGCGTCGAATCCCAGCCAGCCTTCCTTGGCAATCTTGTCGACGTACTCCTGCCCCCCGGCAATGTCTGCGCCGGCGTCGAGCGCCTCCTGAACCTTGTCTCCGGATGCCAGAACGAGAACCTTCTTGGCGATGCCCAAGCCGTGCGGCAGCACAACTGTCCCCCGCACCATTTGCTCGGCGTGACGCGGGTCAACGCCAAGGTTTAGATGAATCTCGACAGTTTCGTCGAACTTCGAAATCCTGTTCTCCTGAAGCAGCGGAATCGCTTCCGCTAATGGATACGGACGATTTTCTATTTTTTCCGCGAAGGCGCGGTACTTCTTGCCTGCCATATGCCACCTTGGTGCCTGCGACGCGCCGGACGGTTCCGGACGCGTCTCCCACGGGGATTCTCAGAATCCGATTATACCACCAGTACGCCCATGCTGTTCGCCGTGCCCCGGACGCACTCTATCGCGCCCTCGATAGAGTGGCAATTCAGGTCCGGCATTTTCTGTCGCGCGATGTCTTCCAGCTGCGCGAGCGTGATCTTGCCGACTTTCGTCCGGTTCGGTTCTCCCGAGCCCTTCGCCAGGTTCGCGCTGCGCTTGATTAGCACTGCTGCGGGAGGCGTCTTGGTCACGAAGTCATGCGTGCGGTCCTGGTAGACACTGATCACTACCGGAACGATCAGGCCCTCGAGTTCCGGCTTCGCCGTGCGAGCGTTGAACTCCTTGCAAAACTGCATGATGTTCAGTCCTGCCTGCCCCAATGCCGGGCCGACCGGAGGTGCAGGGGTGGCCTTGCCCGCCATGATCTGCAGTTTGATCTGCTGCTTGATTCGCTTTACCTTGGGCGCTGCCATCGATTGCTCCTCCCTAGCTTGCCTTCTTGACCTGGAAGTATTCCAGCTCCACGGGCGTCGCGCGCCCGAAAATCGTCACCATGACCTTGAGCGTATTGCGGTCCGCGTTGACTTCCTCTACCGAGCCCGAGAACCCGGTGAACGGTCCGTCCACGATGCTAACGCGATCGTTCCGGGAGAAGTCCATGCGCGGTCTCGGGTGATCCTCCGAGGATTTCTGCCTGTAGAGGATCTGGTTAACCTCGTCGGAAGTCAGGGGCGTAGGGGTCTTGCCGCCTCCCACGAACCCTGTTACCTTCGGCGTGTTCTTGACTGCGTGCCAAAGGTCATCATCAAGATCGAGCTGCACCAAGACATATCCGGGATAGAGCAGACGCTTGACGGTTACCTTCTTGCCGTTACGCATCTCCACCGTGTCCTCGGTCGGAATCAGGATCTCACCCACGCGCCCGTCTAAGCCAAGCGCCTCGACTCGCGATCGCAAACCGTCCTTTACCTTGTTCTCGAACCGCGAGTATGTATGGATGATGTACCACTGCAGGTTCGGGCCAGTGTCTTGCACGCCCGTACCCGGCTCCTCCGCGCTTGGGAGCACAGACTCGGGCGGCTCGCCCTGCGGCGTTGGTGTCTCGTCCACGTTTGCTGTCTCCTAGCCCGATTGGGTGAATGTCTCGTAGAGCAGTCGCTGGCCCCAAGCGAGAAAGAAATCGACGATGCCGAAAAAGACGGCGAACGCGAAGACAGTGACCAGGACGACAATGGTCGTGGCCCGCACCTGATCCCGGCCTGGCCACTTGACTAGGCGGAGCTCTCGCATCACTCCGTCGAGGTAGCGCCGGACCCGGTCCGGCAGGCTCACCTTGTCGGCAGACCTTTTCTTCAACGCCTTGGCCATTAGTGGATGCTCTCTCAGCGAATGCTTGCGCGGACCAGTCCGGGCTCCCTCCATCCAACAGTCGGATGTGGCAGGGGCGGAGGGAATCGAACCCCCATTGGCGGTTTTGGAGACCGCTGGTTTACCGTTAACCGACGCCCCTAAGGCCGCGTGCCTGCCTACAGTCTACTTCATTTCCCGGTGCAGCGTGTGCTTGCGGAGCCGCGGCGAGTACTTCATCAGCTCGAGCCGCTCCGGGTGCGTGCGCTTGTTCTTGGTCGTTGTGTAGTTCCTGTCCTTGGTGACAGTGCATTGCAGCGTAATGATTTCTCGAGCCATGATCTTTCCTCCTGGACGCTCACTCGACGATGGCCGAGACAGTGCCGGAGCCGATGGTGCGGCCGCCCTCGCGGATCGCGAAGCGCAGGCCCTGCTCCATCGCGATCGGCACGATCAGTTCCACGTTGAGTTCCACGTTGTCCCCCGGCATCACCATCTCGGTGCCTTCCGGCAGGTTCGCCACCCCCGTCACGTCCGTCGTGCGGAAGTAGAACTGCGGCCGGTACCCGTTGAAGAACGGCGTGTGCCGCCCGCCCTCGTCCTTCTTCAGCACGTACACCTGCCCCTTGAACCGCGTGTGCGGCGTGATCGAGCCCGGCTTCGCCACCACCTGGCCCCGCTCCACCGCCTCCTTGTCCAGCCCCCGCACCAGCAGCCCCACGTTGTCCCCCGCCTCGCCCCGGTCCAGCAGCTTCTTGAACATCTCCACCCCCGTGATCACCTTCTTGTGCGTCTCGCGGATCCCCAGGAACTCCATCGTGTCCGCCACGTTCACCGTCCCCCGCTCGATCCGCCCCGTCACCACCGTCCCGCGCCCCGAAATCGAGAAGATGTCCTCGATCGGCATCAGGAACGGCCGGTCCACGTCCCGCGCCGGCGTCGGAATGTACTCGTCCACCGCCGCCATCAGCGCCTCGATCCCCGGCTCCGCTCCCGCGTCCCCGTCCAGCGCCTGCAGCGCCGACACCCGCACCACCGGCACGTCGTCCCCCGGGAAGTCGTACGCGTCCAGCAGCTCCCGCACCTCCATCTCCACCAGCTCCAGCAGCTCCTCGTCGTCCACCGCGTCCACCTTGTTCAATGCCACCACGATGTACGGCACCCCCACCTGCCGCGCCAGCAAGATGTGCTCCCGCGTCTGCGGCATCGGTCCGTCCGTCGCCGACACCACCAGGATCGCCCCGTCCATCTGCGCCGCGCCCGTGATCATGTTCTTGATGTAGTCGGCGTGCCCCGGGCAGTCCACGTGCGCGTAATGCCGGTTCCCCGTCTGGTACTCCACGTGCGCCGTCGCGATCGTGATCCCCCGCTCGCGCTCCTCCGGCGCGTTGTCGATCGAGTCGAACGAGCGCACCTCGTTGCTCGGGTCGTGCTTCGCCAGCACCCGCGTGATCGCCGCCGTCAAGGTCGTCTTGCCGTGGTCGATGTGCCCGATCGTGCCCACGTTCACGTGCGGCTTCGAGCGATCAAATTTTTCCTTGGCCATCTTCGTCTGTCCTCATGTGTCGCGTTTCGAGGGGCGGTAGAAACATCCAAACCAGCGTCTGGTGGACGGGGAAGGAATCCAACTGCCCTGTAAATGCTTTATTGAGAGTGGTTTATACGGCCCTACCGAACCGTTCCCACGCCAGTTCCCACTATGTAAGCCGCCTTGGGGCTCGCGGGCTGGTTAGGTGGACTGCCACGAATCCAGTCTAGCAAACCGCCCTTGCTCAGATTGCCCCGGCTGGCCCAACATGCCCGAATCGCCCTAGAACGCGAGCACGGCAGCCAGCGCGTGATTCTGGCCCTACCTGCTACACTCGCCGGATGCTTGAAGCAACCCTGATAATCGTCGGCCTGGTCGCGTTCGGGATGGCACTGGCCGCCGTGGGTTCGCCGCCGAATAGGGACTAGACTTCCTCACGGTTCCAAAGTTCCCAATTTGGGAAGTTTCATCCCCCACACGCGGGGACGCCCCCGAAGTCGTCGTCCATCACCCCTCACGCGCGGGGACGGCCCGGCGCAATAGTAGTGTCGTCTGGTGCGACACTACCCTCATCCCTCACGCGGGGACGGCCCCCATACTCGGTTTCTGGGGTGCTACCGCCCCACTTCCAGCGGCAAGTCTCGTCTATGGGCCGCTGTCAGTCCGTGAATCGCCGCCTGCCGCCCGCTGTCAGTCCACGTGGGCGCAAGGCCAGCCGGTCAGGGTCCAGCGCATCGGAGACCAGCCGCCGCGCCTCCGGATCAACCCTGGCAACCGCCGCAGCCGCTTTCAGCCGCGCATAGCGTTCCTGCGCAGCTACCCTCAGCTCGGATCGGGAGTAGACCTTCGGTGTCTTGCCGAATGCCTGGCGCTTGGCGCGTTGCACACGCTCGCTCGCGGACTGCGGGTCTTCCATCATGGGTTGCGCGGGCCGTTCGTATGTGGCTGCCCGGCCCGCGCGTCCGGGGCAGCGAGAATCGAACCGCCCCGGAAAGTCATGGTGCCACAATCCTCGACTGGACGCCTTGCAGGAACCGGCAATGCAGCATCAAGGCCCGTTCAGCCGGGCCGACCGGCTGCCGGAATCTGACCTCGAATTCGCGATTGTCGCGTTCATCGCGGATGCGCCAGCCTTCCTCGATGTCGCGCCGCCCCGCGATGGTGAACACAACCGACTCTACGGACGCCTCGACAGCCCCTTGTGCGCTCGTGCGAATGCCGCCGGAGCGGTACTGGATGGAGGCAAGCGCGGGGTGCTCGCGGTAGGTTCGCTGCCCCGATCCTCGTGATGGCTCCAGCAATGTGATTTTTCTCCGTGGGATGTGTGGTCGCAATATCACTTAGGTTTCCTGTTCTATCAGCCCCACGATTTTTAGGGCCCTCTCCTTGTCGATCTCGGCTTTGACTAATGCAGCGACGGCCCGCGCCGCGCCCTGCACGTCGCTACCCCGCAACGTCTCGAAGCTGAGCACGATGTTCGTCTCCAGCTTGATGGTCAGTTCCTCGCCAATGATCTCGCCAAGCGGTGAGATTGTCGTCAGCGTAAATCTGCGATAGCTCTCTCTCATGCCGGTCCCGTCAGCCGTGGTGACAAGCTCGATCGGAACACCGTAGCAGCTCAGAATGTCGGCAGCCGCGTCCTTCCTCAGCTTGATCGTGGAGTCCGGTGGATCGGCACCGAAGCGCCGGGGCTGCCAGTCCTGCGAGACCTTCGCGGTGGCGTCTCCGAAGCCTGTTGCCGCGCTCTCGATCGTCAATGTCTTGCCCTTCGCGTCGGCCATGCCGGTGCGAACATCGTTTAGGCTGTCGTCGTCTCTTGGCACGGGTAGCAAGAATCCATGTGCCGCGCCGAATTCCCGCGAAAGTTGCAGCTCGATCGACGACATCAACGAGGCCGACAATCCAGCGGACCTCAATGGCGAGCGGCCCCGCCACGGCTGCGACGCCGGGCAGTCGTACTTGACGTGAATTACTCCATCGCCGTTGACGGTTCGCTGTGTCTGGCCGGACGGCCCGCAGATGTCCAGCGTGTAGGTCCAGCCCGAAGGATCGGGGCCGTTGCCCGTGATAGTCCAGTACCCGGCAGGCGTCAGACTGACCCTGCCGTCCCTCGCCACGTCGATCGCCGCGACCCATTCCCCGCGAACGGCCAAGCTCGTGCCGATCTGCTGGAGCACGGCAGGCCCCAGGACGCCGGTGCCGTGAACGGTTGCCCGTGACAGCGACCGGCCCCATAGGCCAGCAGCAGCCGCGACCGCCGCCACCTCTGAGGATGGAGTCGAACCGCTGGCCCGTGCCAGTCCCATCGCTATCACGTCGCCCGTGTACGATCTCCGGTCAACGCCAAGCAGTCGTGCGATTGCCTGCCGGATCATGTCGTGACCTCTTCGACGGTGCCGATGCCCGGCTTGTGCCATGAGGACAACAACGCCTTCGCGCCGGACGTGGCGAACATGCTCAGCGATTCATGCCTGCCCGCGCTCACGCCGTAGATAGGTGTGCGTCGTGAACAACAGGGTCGCGTCCCTCTTGACTGAATCCGGTGCGTCCGGCGCGAACCTCTCGACTATCTCGACCGTGGCCGCCGTCACGCGCTCCGCCGCCGCCGCCGTCAAGTCTGCGCCGAGGTGCGTCTGAATGTCGTCAGCGGCGAGATAGGAAGGAAGTGCCACGATTTACAGCCAGAACCTACGACAAGGACTTCGACCTTGCCGACTGCGGGAGCGGATGCCAGAGTCGGCGTAGGCCGGATCGTCAACGACAGCGACGGCGACCAGCAGCGCCCTCGAGACGACACGCACGCCAGCCTCGTTGCGTTCGCGGATAGCCTTGAACTCGATGGACGCGCCCCGGTAGACGCCGGCGCGCACGTTGGTCAGGAGGTCGTCAGCTTCCCGCGTGGCCGGCAGCAGCGCCTCGAAGCGCAAGGCGTCGGGGCCGTCGGTCAGCTCCAGCCCGGCCCCGACACGGGCGACAATGCGGCCGCGATCGTGCTGGACGTTCAGCCGGACGTCGGCCAGGTCGGTGAAGGCGCCGCTCTCGAAGCGTTCCATGCCGAACGGCAGCCGGGCGATATCGCCGTATTTGATGGCGATCCCGCTGACGGTGCGGCCATCGGGCTCCGCTCGGAACTCGAAGGCCGCCCGTGTTTCGACTTTGCCGGTCATCGCGCCCTTATGAGACGCGGAACCGGAACCGCTTGAATCCGTCAGATCGAAGCACTGCGAAGTTGGCGAGAGCGATGGCGGTCAAGACTACCTGCCCGCTCGCCGCCTTCGTCACTTCGTCACGGATCAACTTGACGTTCGTCCAGATCGGCAAGACTGCGTTGCGAGCCGTGCCGATCGCGGCAACCGCGTACTGCTGGTTGCTCACAATGGCCGCGACGTGAGCCGAGACGCGCAGGCCGACGCCATCCCGGGCGAGTGCCTGGGCCGCGCTCATGTCTCCGTTGCTCTGGTAGACGCTGCCCGCGTGGCTGTAGGTCGAACTCCCCAGTAGCATCCGGATCTCGTTGACGCCCCCGGCAAAGCGGCCATCGACGGAGCCGTAGGCCGACGCCATGTAGCGCGCGAACGTCTCCTGCCCGGAGGCCGCCGTGGGATCGGTGCCGAAGTCAAGCAAGCCCTTGTTGTTTTCGAGCAGCGCGTACTTGTCGATGCCAGACGCGACCGCCCCCGACAGGTTGCGCCTCAATGCGTCTTCCATGCCGCCGAACTTCGCGGCATCCTCGTGGGTCCAGAACATCCAGCTCTGGATACGCCGTGGCTCCAGCAGGTTCGCCGTGAACGCGCCGTCCGTCTCGGTGACGGCCCCGCTCGAAGCGTAGTCGTCTGCCGCGTCCTGATTCGTGATGACGGGATAGACCGCCGCCCCGGTCGGCACAATCGGCATGTCCACGCCCATGAAGGCCGCCGCGCTCCGCGGGAACACGGCATCGATCACCATGTCCTGATTCTGCTGGACCTCTCCCGGTGCCGACGTGACGGCTCGCGTCTCGAGCAGCTGGACGGGGATCTCCTGCGGCGAGCATCCGAAGTGCGCCCGGACCTCGGCAAGCTGGCCCTCGTTGGTGTAGTTGCCGTTGACGGCCCCGCTCATCGCGTCGGCCAGCGAAGCGCCGGACAGCAGCGCCCGCAGCTCGCGAGCCTCTCCGTCAGCGCCCGATCGGGTCTGGACGCCCTCATCGCTCGCGGTGGTCGCGGCCCGGAGTTTCGTCTCCATGTCGCGGTACTCGGTGTTGAGCCGGTCGGACTCCTGCCGTTGCTCGTCGGTCAAGGTCTCGTCGAGCCCTGCGATCTCGTTCAATCGCTGACGGATCTCGGACAACCGCACGGTCAATTTCTGGACTTTCGTCATGCTTTACCTCTTTATGGCGCGGTCCCTTGAAGCGGGGCCGCTCTGTCCGGTCATTGTAACATCGTAGTCAACAGCTAACCCTATTGCCTACTATATAGTAGAGACAATCCATGACCTATAAGCAATCCCGCGACGTGTACCGATCGGCTGGATGGGCACGCCTACGCAAGCATGTCCGGCAACGGTGCAATCATCGTTGCGAAGGTTGCGGCAAGCTGGCCCGGATCGTCTGCCACCATCGGGTCGCGATGACGAAAGGCGGTGCCGCACTGGACCCCAAGAACGTCGAGGGGTTGTGCCACGATTGCCACCTTGCCCGGCACCCCAAGCGGATCGATCCGGTACGCCTTAGGTGGAGGGCGATGGTGCAGGAGCTGATCTAGACCGCCACGACGCGCCGACGATCCCGCGAGCGCCAAAGATCCGGTATGCGCTCGGCCGCAGCGACGGCCAGAACCATCGCGTAGGCGGCATCGTCGCGGCTGAATGCCTGCCGCTTCAGCAGTCTCTCGTTGCCCTGCCGGTCGAACTCGACTCGGCAATCCGCAATCGACGACCTCAGCAGCAGGCTCTTAGCTGGCACGAGCCGATTGTCGAACGCCACGCGACGGAAGCCACGGATATCCGCGGAGCCGTCGAACCATCCATTCCTGCGGAGCTGGAGCGGGATCGGGAGCTTGCACTCTTCGAGGACCTGCATGACTTCGCTCTTTCTGAAGCGGTCAGCGACCACGCCAAGCGGTCGGCCCCACGTTGCGACCGCCCTCCGCACGAGGCCCGGAACGTCGGCCATCCGATTGCCCGAAAGGTACAGCTCGCCGCGGTCGATCATCGACGTGTAGGCCCCGGCCCGGCACTTGTCCATTTTCTCGCGTTCCTCGATAGACGGCACTGCCGGGAAGGTTGCCATTACCTCCAGCCGCCCGGTCGCTGGCCAGAATGCCGACGCCGCGGACATGGATCTCGAACCACCTGCATCCAGACCCATCACGAACTTGCCCTCCCGCATCGCGTCACCCTCCAGCGACCGCCACAGGTCAGGGTCGATTAGCCCCCGCTGGCCGACGTCGCTGACGCCCATGTTGAGCCTCGAAGACTTGAACGCGGCTACGTCATCCTCGTTCGTAGCGCCGTCCCATGACGCCTGCAGATCTGCGAGCAATACCGGGAAGTAGCGCATGGATGGATTCGCCCTGGCCCACGTCCTGCGCTTGCCCAGGTCTTCGAGCGGGGTGTCCTTCGCGACGGAGTAGACCTGCCTGTGCAGCCCCCTGGTTTCGTCACCCTCCAGCAGATCCGCGAACCATGAGTCGGAGGCCGGGCGCGTCCCCAGGGCGAGCCGCAGCGATCCCGCGACCTTGCCGCCTGCGCTGACTAGCGCGGATCTCATCGCCGGTCCCTCGTTCGTCGGCCATTGGGTAGGCTCATCGGCAAGCGCGATCTTCCACTGGCCGAGGCCGTGCAGCCCCTTGGCCGACGCAGCCAAACATCGCGCCTCGCATCCGGTCGACTTGTACCTGATCGACATGCTCACGGTGCTGTTCGTGGCCGACCACAGCTTGCGGTCGGACAGATCCACCGGCTTGCGGCAGGTCTCTAGCAGACTGAGTACATGCTTGAAGCTGATCGCCGCCTGCCCGAATCGACCGCTCACAAGGATGTTGGTGATGTACTTCTCGTGCAACGGCCCGTCAGGGTGAATGCAGGACGCCATCAAAGCCGAACACAACATGCTCTTGCCGTTCGATCGCGCGATCGACAAGGCAGCCTCGACCGTACCCTGCCGGAAGGCCCCCCGGACGAACTCCCGCTGCCACGGCATGAGCGTGAAGTCTTCGCCCGCGTTCGCCCCGGCAGGTACCCGAAGCGTGCTCTCGATCCACTCCGTTACCTGCCGTGCGGTTGAGTTAGCTCGTGCCATGGGTGTAGAAGCTAGATTGGATTGGGTGTACGGTTAAGGCCACTGCTGATTTCAACAGGCAGGGTCCCACGGCGGCAGGGGTGCGCTAGAATTCGTTATCCTCGGGAAATTCCGGAAGTGAGCTATGCGCTTGACTCCAGTAACCACAATATGTTGTGGTTGATGAGTATGCGCTTTAGTCCAGTGATTCCGGAGTCCGCTCAGGGTCGCTGGCGAGAGCGCTAGCAACCATCGCGTGGCGAGGGGCCGGTTCCGTTGCGACTGCCTGCTGCACGAGCCGGTAGAACAGCTTGCCGCGCGAGCGGGATGCCCTCCGGTTGAATCGGAAGGTGAACTCGTCCAGGTAGTAGTCCAGGTAGGGATGCCCGACGGCACCTTGGTGAGTTCCTAGCAGCCAGCGCTTCAACAGGGACGCGACGCGATGCACCCGTGGGAACTCCCGGTCCGTCCGGGCCGGGTCTCCTCCCGTGACCCGGGTCTCGTGGCGGTACCTGCGGGCCGCCAGCTTCGAATAGCTCGGCCAACCGTCCGTGCGCACCGCGCTGCCGGGCTCAACCGCCTCGAGAATGAACGCTTCCAAGCTGGCCGCCGAAGCAGCGGGTACCCGCTTCAGGCGAATGCGCCCGGTCCCGGCCCCGGCCTCTTCCGCGGCGACCGCGACCAAGGCCTGGTTGCCGAGCTTGCGCCCCCGCGCTCCCTTCTCCTTGCCGCCCACATCGGTCTCGTCCACCTCGACGGTCCCGCCCAGACGATCGCGTCCCGGGCGCACCATCGCCCGCCGCAGCTTGTGCAGCCAGGTCCACGCCGTCCCGTAATGGCCCAGACCGAGGACCTGCTGCAACCCGAGGGCACTCGCGCCGTTTTGCTGCACGGTCACCCACCACATCGCTCGGAGCCACATGCTCAGCGGCTTGCGCGTGCCTTGGAAGATTGTCCCGGCGGTCAGCGACGCCTGGTAGGCGCAACCGGCGCAGACCATGCGATTCCGCCTGGCGATCCAGGCCGACCCTCCCTTGCATCGCGGGCAGATGAAGCCGTCGGGCCAGCGAATCCGGGCCACATACTCGCGACACGCCTGCTCGCTGGCAAACCACAGGTCGAATTCTGCCTGAGTCTTCGGGTAATCCTCCCTCACGACTGCAACTACAACATATTGTGGTTACTGGAGTCAAGCGCATAGCCCAGTCCCGGAATATCAGCGACAAACCATCGCTCGGGCAATGTCCCGTCCATGAAGCTAACGATTCGACTGGACACGGATTTAGCGAGTTTCTTGGCGAACTGCTTATCGTGGCGTTCGGCGATTCTGAGATAGTCGATCAGGATGGCTTCGGCGGTTCTCACTCGTTGCCGCATGTCCTCGTTGATGTTGATGATGTCGTCGGCCGTGTTGCTCATGTTCGATCTCCTCTTCCGGTTCTTCCACTGTGCTTTTCTCTCGCTCTAAGCCGTCTAGGATCTCATCAAAATAGCGGTCCAGCTCGCGTGTAGTGCGGAGCGGATGGAACTCAATCCAGACGGTTCGCGGCAGCGGTACATCCGGCTTGGCTGCCGTTGCCAGCAGTCGGCGCCGCTCCCCGTCCCTACGCCTTCTGTGGCTCACGATTGCCTCCGTTGACCCTTCCACTGTATGGTCCGTCATGCTGCCCTGCCGGTCAATGCGTCCACTCTGCGGTCATAGTCCTTGAGCCGGTTGCGAGTGGCGCGCCCCGGTGCTGGCTCTGGCTCTGGCATGCTCATGGCTTCCTTCAGCTTGGCCATTCCCTCGGCAATCTCGGCTTCAAGGTTCGGTGAAGGAATGTCAACAGGGGGAGGGGGGGAGGCCGTGCGCTCGCGCGCGCGGCGCGTGCCTTCCTTCCTCCCTTCCCTGTTCTCTTCTTGTCTCTTCCTCTCTGTAGACTTCATGGGGTGGCGCTCTGCCCCCCCTTGGGGTGCGCTCTGCCCCCCTGAGACGGACTCTCTGCCCCCCTCTTGCACGGATTCTGGCTCGACTGGGGTAGGGGGAGGGGTGCGCTCTGCCCCCCTCCCCCCCTCCATGTGTTCCATCTTGAGCAAGGCGAGCGTGTATCGGCTTGACGTATCGCACCCGCTCGGACGCCGCCGCCGCTCCCTGTGAATCCACGCCCCGGATTCAAGCGCCTTGAGCGCCCGCCGCACGGTCTTGGAGTCAAGGCCGCTCGCCAGTGAGAGCGCCTTAATTCCGGGCCAGGCCCGCCCGTCCTTGGTGTCAGCGAAACACGCCAGCGCCAGCAGCACAGCCTTGGCCGCGCCCCGCACTGGAACCGTGCGAACCCACGCCGTGGGGAATGGAGCCCCGGGCGCCAAGGTGCTATGCAGCCTCTCCGCTGGCCCTCGGTCGGCTGGCGATCCAGTCCTCTATTTCGGACTCAGGCCAGCGTACCGCCTTGGCTCCGATTCTGATTGGCTCGGGGAACTGCCCGGCCCTCATGAGCCGGTACACGCTGCTAGTCGTCAGCCGCGTTCGGTCCAGTACCTCGGTTCTCAGTAGTAGCTTGTCGTTGGTTCGCATGTGCGCGTCCTCCAACTAGATTCTACCCGTTACCAACAGTTTCAGTCAAGCTAACTACTATATACTAGAGCAACTTAAGAGCTATACCTCATGCGTAACTAGTATATACTAGTAGCCGAACTTGGGTACCGGTTGGCCGCTTAACAGCGCGAACCTAACGCATTGCTTCAAGACTTGGTGACGTATCGAGCCCAAGACTGCATCAGCGCCCGCCGCTTCGCCAGCAGGTCGGAACGAGCGTAGGCTTGCTCGACGCTATTGCCGACGCGGTGCGAGAGCGCAAGCTCCATCGCGGCATGAGGCGTGTCGGTGGTTTCGGCCGCCCAGTCTCGGAAGCTCGACCGGAAGCCATGAACCGTGGCTCTGTCCGCGAGTCCCTTGGACCGGAGTAGCTTGGTGAGCGTCATATCGGACAGCGCCGCGCCGCGCTTGACGCTGGAGGGGAACACGAGGCCGGAGCCGTCCTTGAGCGCCTTGGCTTCCCGCAGTACCGCCACTGCCTGAGACGACAGCGGCACGCGGTGCTCGACTCCCGCCTTCATGCGCACGGCTGATTCTTGTTCGTCAGGTGTAACCTTGGGCTCAAGGACTTAGACGAGGGGCTGGCTTTTTTGGCCGGAATCGTGTATGCATGGAGTATGACTGTGCAGGTGTCCCCCGAGACGGTTCCGGTAGTGCGGGAAGTGATGGTGCGGCTGATCCGGCCGGAGGAGCGGCTGTGCTGGGACGCGTTGATGGACACCCATCACTACCTGGGGTTCAAGCAGTTCGCGGGGCGCGGGCTGCGCTATGTCGCGGAATGGAACGGCGAGTGGCTGGCGTTGCTGGGCTGGCAGACGGGAGTGTTTCAATGTCGGCCGCGCGACCAGTGGCTGGGCTGGCACAAGGCGGTGCAGTTCCGGCGTTTGCACCTGTGCGCCAATAACACGCGCTTTCTGGTGCTCCCGGACGGGCAGGGAGTCAAGAACCTGGCCTCGCGCGTGCTGGGGTTGAACCTGCGGCGACTGAGCGCGGACTGGCAGGCGTGCTGGGGACATCCGCTCGAGCTGGCAGAGACGTTTGTGGACCCGCGGCTGTACCGGGGCACGGCCTATCTGGCAGCGAACTGGATCAAGCTGGGGCTGAGCAAGGGGTACGCGCGGTCGAACGGGAAGTACACCGACAAGCACGGGCAGAAGAAGGTGATGTTGGTGTATCCGCTACGGGCGGATGCGCGGGCGCGGCTGGCGGACCCGGAGGAGCGGGAGGAGTGGGGTTGCGGGCCGGTCGATGTGCGCTACGGAGGGGCGGATTTGCGGTCGCTGCGGGAGCAGTTGGAGGAGGTGGAGGACAGCCGGGGACTGCGCGGGAAGCGGCATGCGCTGGGGGTGATTCTGGCGTTGCTGGTGTTGGCGCGGCTGGCGGGGAGGTACGGCGGGAGAGCGGCGGAAGCGTACGCGAAGACGTTGAAAGAAGACGAGTTAAGGGCTCTGGGGTGTCGCCGGGACGGAGTGACGAGGGAGTACGTGACGCCGTCGGACACGACCTTCCAGCGGGTCATGGAGCGGACCGACCCGGTCGCGCTGGAGCGGGTGGTCCAGAGCTGGACGCAGCCGCGCGTGGCGGTGCCGCAGGCGCTGGCCGGGGACGGGAAGCGGATTCGCGGGGCGAATCGGTTCGCGGCGGACGGGGAGCACTGGGAGACGATCACGCTGGTGGATCATGCCACGGGCATGCCCGTGGCGAGCCGCAGCTACCGCGAGGAAGGCGGCGAGCCGGCCGCGCTGCGGGCCTTGCTGGAAGAGGTGCACCTGCGCGGCTGCACGGTCACCCTGGACGCCGGGCATGCCGGGCTGCAGACCGAGCGGGCGATCGTGGAGCAGCACGGCGGGGACATCCTGGTGCGGATCAAGGGCAACTGCGAGCGCACCCACGAGACGCTGGTCCAACTGGACTGGGGCGTTGGCACGGAGCGCAGTTGGGCGGAGGATCGCTGGCAGCGATCGCACCGCAAGAACTGGGAGCGGCGCTCGATCCAGGTCTTCACGCCGCATCCGCAACTGCTGTCGTTCCCGCACGCCCGGCAGGCGTACCGGATCACGCACGAGACGTGCCAGCGACTCGGCGGCGCGGTGAAGGTCCACTACAGCTACGGCATCACCTCGCTGTCGGAGAAAGCCGCATCGGCGCGGGACCTGCTGCATCTGCAGCGCGGTCACTGGCAGGTGGAGAGCGCCAACCACTATCGTCGCGACAAGACGTTCGGAGAGGACAGCAGCCGCGTGCGCACGGGCCACGGCCCGGCCAACTCCGCGGCGCTGAACAACCTGGCGCTGGCGCTGTTGCTGCCGCAGCGGCAGTTCGCGACGGTGCCGGAGGCGCAGGCGTACTACCAGGTGCTTGTGGAGCGGGGAACCGCGCCGCGGCGCTGGAACTGTTGCTGGCCTCCGGCTAGCGGCGACCTGCGCTCCTCAGCGGCTGCATCAGGCCCGTCGCGGCGGAGTGGACGGCCGGTCTGCGCCCCAACTGCGGATGCCTGCCGCCCCCATACTGCGATGCCCGGCCCGTGAGGCGTCCATGGGGGCCACGCCGCGGCCCGATTCTCCTCCGTAGACCGCCGTGGCGCTCGTGATCAACCGCCGGTGAGCAACCGGACCCCTTCATTCCAAACAAGAATCCACGGTGCCTTCATGCGCGAGCCGGGAATGCGCCACTCCCGCGCCCCTAGGCTAATCTCGCTCCACTGAGCGCCCCGCGCTTCGCCGCTGCGGGCAGCCGTCAAGACGACGAACCGGAAGCACAGCTTGGCCGCGAGAGACGCCCGCGAACCGTCGATAGCCTTGAGCGCCGCGCCTACCTCGGCATAGGGCAGCGCCTTGAAGTGAGCCTTTACCGCTGGCATCCGGGGCAACGCCCCCTCGATGCCCTCGCCCGCCGCGTTCTCGGTGACGTATCCATGCGCCCAGGCCCATCGCAGCGTTGCCCGGATTCGTTGCCGGACACGTCGCGCCGTCTCTGGCTTGACCGCCCATATCGGAGTGAGCACCTTCAGCACGTCCGCCCTCGTGATGCGGTTGACTGGCAGCCCGCCCAGGACCGGGAAGGCGTCCTTCTCAAGCGTCTGCATCCACGAGACACGGTGTTTCTCGTTGCGCCACGTCAGGCTCAGCCCGTCACAGGTGAGCCGCGCCGCCCGTGCGAATGTCGGCATGGTCGATCGCCGCTTCTCGGCCAAAGGGTCGCGCCCCTCGGCAATGGCCGTCCGGTTGTCAGCGGCCAGCTTGCGGGCGAGCGCGAGCGATACGACTGGGTACGCGCCCAGGCCGATATCGCGCCGCTTGGAGTCAACCGAGACGCGCTGGACCCAGGACTTGGTGCCTGTGTTCTTGAGGTACAGAAAGAGCGTGTCGCCGTCTCCGTAGCGCCCCGGCTTCGATACGTTCTTTACAAATGTTGCTGTCAGTTTCGGCATGCCTGATTTCCCTTTGCTCCCACGTCAGTTCCCACGAGGCACTTAGGATGGTACAGGAACACGCGGCAACTGTCAACAACTAATTGCAACGCAGTTCCCCTTACGAACAAAGGCGAAACTGGCCTATTTCAGGAACGCGGGGGAACTAATGGAAACCACTCGTGGTGGACGGGGAAGGATTCGAACCTTCGTAGGGCGTAGCCCGACAGATTTACAGTCTGTTGCCTTTAACCGCTCGGCCACCCGTCCGGTAAACGATGCGTCGGTCCGCGTCCCTCGTGGAATCGTATGGGCACCAAGCCAGCAAAACCGGCAGCGTCAGGCCATGCAAAGTCCGGCAAGACACTGCCCCGCTATGTGGGCGGTGCGACAACTGAACCCATGGTAGCTCATCGACCGGAGCGCCTGCAAGACCTACGCATTCCTCAAGTTGAGTCGCGCGTGGGGATGTCACCTGCAGCAGACCCGCCACCCCGTTTTCGAGTCCTGACGCTGATGCGGCACGCAGGCATCGAGCGAGGTGAACTCGGTACCGATGCCGGATCGCATCAAGTGCGGTGAGGGTAGCCATCCTAGCACGACAATTCTGGAAGCGGCCCCAGCCGCGCGCAGTTCAGCTCCGTCGAGCGGTCTTTCGGGCCGTGAAGCACAGGGCTCGACTCACGACCCCCACGAACCCAATCGATCCCTGAGCCGCCGAGTCAATTGCGCGACCAACGACGCATTCGACTCGGCGATGTTCTTCGTTTCCTTCTCCACTGACGTGTGATCATACAATTCCGCATAGCCGTCGTCGTGGAGGATCAACCGATGTGTCTCGCTTCGAATCGTCTTGGCATCCCGACGGTAGGCGATCGCAGGATGACCGCTGGAATCCGGATCGTCCAACAGGGGCCGCAGGGAGACTCCATGCACAAAGTCCGGCTTGGGCAGCCCGGCTAGATCGCATAGTGTGGGGAACACATCCAAGCTCTCGACGATCGCGTCCGTCGGTGCGCCTGGTTTCCGGATGTCGCGATGCGAAATGACGAGGGGCGATCGCAAGGACTCCTCGAAGAGGGCGTGCTTGCCCCAAATTGCGTGCTCGCCCAAGTGCCAACCGTGGTCACCCCAAAGAATGACGATAGTGTTCTCCGCGGCGCCGGTCCGCTCCAGCCGCTCCATTAGCCGGCCCACTTGGGCGTCCGCGTAGGTCACGCAGGCGGCGTAGTGCTTTCGAACCTGCAGCGCGAAATCAGCGTCGCTGTTCGGGTCGCGATTCCATCGGTTGTACTTCATGAACTCGCCCGAGTCATGCCAAGTCGTCCTTCCCTCCGGTTTCGTTCGATGCGGCGTGGGTGGCAGTTTGGCGTCAGCGTAGTGCTCGAGGTATTGCAACGGCGCGCCAAACGGCAGGTGCGGCCGCAGAATGCCGACGGCAAGGAAGAACGGCCTGTCGGGGTCGGAGGTCAGCTGATCCAATTGCCGCATGGCTTCGTCGATGGATCCTCCGTCCGGATAGATCGAATCCGGCCCATCCCTGGCTTGGAACACGTCCATGTCAGCGGCATTGACTCGAATCTCCCCGTGTGCCAAACCGTGCATCCAGCCTCGAGGATGCTGCCAGGGACCGGCGGGCAACAGATGGAGGTCCCAGGAGTTCGGCATTTCGAGCTGCAGGGCGTCGTCCCAATCCTCCCCGCCGAATCCGCCAGGATGATGGGAGACCTTTCCCACCGAGACGGTCGTGTAGCCGTGCTCCCGGAACCAGCGCGGCATGCTGGGCGGCACCATTCCCGGATCCTCGCTCATCTTCGCGGCGCGCTGAAACAACGCAGCGTTGCTGGCGCCACCGTAGCGCCCCGTCAACAGCGCGTATCGAGACGCGCCGCAGGTCGGCGCCTGGACGTAGTGGCTGCGGAAAGCTCTCCCCTTGGACGACAAGCGGTCGATGTTCGGCGAGCGAATGTACGAAGCACCAAAGGAAGCCAGTTCAGGACGCAAGTCGTCAACCGCGATCAACAGGATGTTCGGCCCCTTGTCCGTAGCGGCTTCGGGCACGGCGGAACAGGAAATTGCGGCTGTGGCAACGATGGAAAGTAGTGTCCTCACGAGATGACTTCTCCTTTAGGAACGGCGACATCATATTGCGCAGCTCTTCTAGCTGTTCCGAATACTGATGCGAACCGGCAAGATTATCCCACTTATTTGGCCCGCCATAGTGGTCGTAGAGCTCTTCTGAGCCATCGGCGTAGCGGATATAACGCCAGCGCTCCGGTCGGAGCGAGGCATTGCCCGGGTTGAACACCGTAACGGCGGCTCGACGGCACACAGTTCGGTCAGCGTCGGGAATGGACCCAGTTGAACCCGTGGCAGGGGGCCTCCTACGGAATCCATTCCCCGGCAGCCTGCGACGGCATCCGCCAGCCTAGCCTCACGGACCGGATTCCGGCCTTAGCTCATCTAGGATTTCGAGCAGAATGTCGTCTTCGGTGCGTCCGTCGGCGTGGGCGTCAAAATTGAGAATGATGCGGTGCCGCAGGGCGGGCAGGACCAGCTCGCGCACGTCGGCTTGGCTCATGTGAAGACGTCCATCCATGAGGGCTCGGACGCGGCCACAAAGCACCAACGCCTGCGCGCCGCGCGGCGAACTGCCGTAGCGGATGTACTTCCGCGCCAATCCGTTCTGCGAACCGGCGCTCGGCTGAGTTGCCAGGACAACGTCGATCGCGAAGTCACGGACGTGCGGTGCCACCAAGACCCTAGAGGCGATTGCACGCAATTCGAGGATCTGGTCTCGATTTAGCGCGGCCACGATGTCTGGATTGGAAGCGGCCGCCGTACGATCGATGATTGCTGTCAGCTCGTCGCGTTCCGGGTACTCTACCAGGATCTTCAGAAGGAACCGGTCCAACTGCGCTTCAGGCAAGGGGTAAGTCCCTTCCATTTCAAGTGGATTCTGAGTGGCCATCACCAGAAACGGTTCATCGAGCTTGTGCGTCTCGGTACCACTCGTCACAGTCTTTTCTTGCATTGCTTCAAGGAGTGCCGACTGGGTACGCGGCGTGGCTCGATTGATCTCGTCTGCAAGCAGCAAGTGCGCGAAGATCGGTCCGCGCTCGAATCGCAGCCTCTTGGCGCCCGATTCGTTCGAATCCATCACGATGCTGCCGAGAATGTCAGCCGGCATCAAATCCGGCGTGAACTGGATTCTGGAGTAATCCAGGTGGAGGGCCTGGCCCAGCGCGCGTAACAGCGTCGTCTTTCCGAGCCCCGGCACACCTTCGAGAAGAACATGCCCGCCGGAGAGCAGCGCGTTGAGCACGCCATCAACGACCACCTCCTGGCCTACGATGACCTTCCGGATCTCGTCACGGACCCTGTCAATCTGCCCTGTGGCGGATTGCATTATCGATTCTGTGGCAACCATCTATTCCGCGTTCCCTCTCAGTGTCTCGAAGTAGTTCTTGATGTAGGTGCGAAAGGCCGCTGGGATCTCGTCGCGGCTGATCGCGCTCCCCGTGTCGGTGTGGCTGGTAAGACGCTGATTGTAGGGCACGCTGGCTGACTGCTCTGCCAGGCGGGTTTCGATCGTGACATCGCCCTTCATTCTCTCCGCGCGTTGCATGTAGAGATCTTCGAGCTCTCCGAACACTTCCAGCTGCTCCGCCTCCTCGAACTCCTTTGATCCATCGCTTGTGCCGGCCGCGGATGCGTTCTCTCCGCTGCTCTGGTTGCCACTGCTATCCTCGCCGCTGGTATTGCCTGCAGATGCAGCTTCGCCAGCCGTCTCGCCGGGCTCCCCGCCCTCCATGCTCGCGTCCGCAGATTCAGCCGCTGCTTCCTGGTCAGCGGCACCTGTCTCGGAGGGGTCTCCAGACGCTGCACTCTCCTCGCTGGTGCCGCTTCCCTGCTCTTGGCCTTGCTCGGAATTCGCGCTCTCCACCGAGGCCATGTCCAAAGTCTCAAGCATGTTTGAAAAAGCCTGCTTGAGCTTGTCAAGCAGGCTCTGCGCTTCTTCGCTCCACTCGCTCTCGTCCGGCAAGTCTGCCGAAGCCTCGTCTCCAAGCGTCGGGTCATCGGTCTCATCCCCAAGCATTGATGCATCTTGGGACAAGCCACCAGACTCCATGTCTTCCAACGGCAGCGTGATTAGCCCCTCCACCTCTGGTAGGCTCTCCAGATCCTCTCTCGAAGGATCGTAACGCTCCTCAGGCAACGAGTCGAGGGGCGGCTCCGGTGTAGCCTCGCGCTCAAGGCTCAGGTCTTGATCCTCAACCTTGGCATCGGGCAGACTTGCCTCCTCGATCGCCGCCGCGCTCAACGCTTCTTTGCCGGCCGCTCCAAGGTGGGAATCGAAAAACGTTCCGAAGAAAAGGCTTGCGAGGGGCGGCTCGAACGACAACTGCGTCTGCACTGACGCGCGCAGCCCGAAAAGAAGCAGGGCGGCTGCAAGCAGCCAAGCGCTCGCCCGTTGGGTGCGTGTCACCGTCTTCGGAAAACTCCAGTCGGGATCGACGCTGGCCACAGTTCGGGCGGCAAGCTCGTATTGCAAATCGACTACGCGTTCCGAGATGCCCCGCCGCTCGGCGGAGCGGAAGAAGTAGGCCGTTGCAAGTTGGTCTGACAATCCCTCCTGACGGTCAAGCTGTTGAGCGATTTCGTAGGCGGTCGGCCGGCCCGATCGCCATCGGTCCAATGCCATCCACAGACCGAACAACGCGGCTATCACCGGCAAGGCAACCGGTACATAGCGCGTTCCTAGCAGGAAGAGCGAGCAGACTCCGCTCAACGCTACGGCCGTGGCAAAGAAAGTCTCGCGCTTTCGTCGGTGGCCAGAGACCCTCGATTGGCAGGCGCTGACTAAGGTCTCAACTGGACCTGGATTCGAGTCTGATGCGGGCATTGGCCACGGAAGCCGGATTCGAAGACAATTATAGATATTCTGCTAGATCATTGCCCATCGGATGACCGGTGATCGATGCGCCCTTCGGCGATTGGAACAGAGCTCGGCCAAGCAGCGAGTCGTCCATTTGCTCGCTCAAACGAGTTCACGAATGACGCACAGGGCGAGTCCGTCACCACCTAACGAGGAACACCTGCCTGCGGCCGCGGACTAGACGGGGGCGATGAGAACCCCAGGGGCGGAGAGCCTATCCGGAATCTTCGAAGCTCGGTCGGCAATGAGAACATCCGGCACTCGCGGGGTTGCACTTCGACGTGGTCATGAGCAGCACTTGCCGGAACAAGATAACGGCGGGCGCTGTCCGAGAGCTGCTTGAGAACCTCGTGGCGACTAGTTGGCCACCAATCGGATATCAATTCTCGGCAATGTTCGAAAGGCCATTCTGCCCGATGGGCCGGGTTGGCCTCCAACTGGTGTAGAGTTGTTCCCAAGAAGAGTCGAGCCGCTAGGGCCGACTCATTGCGAAGACTTCCAATCAGCGTCCTTCTAGGGCGGCACCCCTGGCGTTTGGAACAGAAACGATGCAATCCAGATCAGCCAGCTTCGTTGTGGCAATTGCCGCCATCACATTCGGAGCGATGACTGCCCCTGTCGCCGCCCAGCCATCGCTCCAAGATGCGGCGGCGGCCCTGCGCTCTGGCAATCCAGCCGGAGCAGCCGAGATTGCCACCGAATGGCTCGAGAATCAGAGCGATTCCGAGGGCCACGCTCATTGGATCCGGGGAAAGGCGCGGGAGGAGCTCGAGAACTTTGCCGGAGCGGTTGACGACTACGGGTTCGTTGCACGCCTCCTCCCGGACGAGCCCGGAATCCTGCTAGCGCTCGGCGCGGCTAGCTTCAAGAATGCAGACATGGAAGAATCGATCACTGCGTTCGACTCTGCCGCTGCCCTCGACCGTAAGCTTGAAGCTCAACTTTGGCAGCGCGGCATCGCGCACTACTACGCCCGGCGGTTCGCGGACTGCGCCCGACAGTTCGAGTTTCATCGCACCGTAAATCAAGAGGATGTGGAGAACTCCGTTTGGCACTTCCTATGCGTTGCCGCGTCAGAAGGCGTGGAGGCAGCTCGAGCCGGATTGATTCCAGTCAACTATGACGGTCGCTCCCCAATGATGGAGATTCTCTCTCTGTTCCGGGGTGACAGCGCCCCCGGAGATGTGCTGGAAGCAGCGAAAAATGCGACGGGCTCCGGACGAGGCTCGCGGTCTATGTTTTATGCGCACCTGTACTTAGGGCTCTACTACGAGGCGATCGGCGAGAAGGCTCGATCCGCGGACCATATCGGGCGGGCGGTTGAATTCGGCTTGCAGCACGATTACATGTGGCAAGTCGCCAGGATCCATCGGGTACTGCGATCGGGCGTCGAGTGACTAGCCCCTTCGGACCATCGGAGCGTCTGGCTGGTGTCGATTCGGTTGACATTCAACTGTATCCGAAGGCAGATCTGTGCCAGTGCTTGGAGTGATCGGGTGCTGTCGATCGGGGCTATGCGGGCTTCGCGCGGATGACAGTCGGCGGATTCGAGGACCCTGCGTACACCGAAGGACATAGCAACGAACTCAGAGACTCCTCCTGCTCCACGGAGGCGCGTCAAGGTCCAGTCCCGCGGACTGTGAATTACACTGGAACTGCTAAGGCCTGGGCCCTTTTGAGAATCCTGGGGTCATGAACCGGACGAACCTCAGGCGAGACCGCCCCGCTGCTGATGCTGCCAACAAACCTGGCTCAAGTGTCATTTTCGAAGCGGAGGGCGTTACCAAGGTCTACACCATGGGCGAGATCAAAGTCCACGCTCTCCGAGGCGTAGACTTTCGTGTCTACAGCTCGGAATTTCTTGTTCTGCTAGGCCCATCCGGTAGTGGGAAATCGACGCTCCTAAACATCCTCGGCGGCCTCGACGTGCCCACGGATGGAAGCGTTACATACCGCACCCGCAACCTGAGTGGCGCCGACGATGCTACTCGGACCGATTACAGACGCCGGCACGTCGGCTTCGTGTTCCAGTTCTACAATCTGATTCCCAGCCTGACCGCCAAAGAGAATGTGGCCCTCGTGACCGAGATATCCGAAGACCCGCTCCTCCCCGCGGACGCGCTCAGCCTCGTCGGTCTAGCCGACCGCATGAACCACTTTCCCGCCCAGATGTCTGGCGGAGAGCAGCAGCGGGTCGCAATCGCCCGAGCCATCGCAAAACGTCCCGATGTGCTGCTTTGCGACGAGCCGACCGGGGCTCTCGATATATCAACCGGCATCTTGGTTCTCGAGGCCATCGAGCGAATAAATCGTGAACTCGGCACTGCTACTGCCGTCATCACGCACAACGCCGCCGTCGGGGAAATGGCGGATCGTGTCATTCATCTCTCGGATGGCCGGATCGTCTCTGAGCACCCCAACAATCACAAGAGACCGGCTAGCGAGCTCACTTGGTAGCCCATGCAGGCGCTCAACCGCAAGCTGCTTCGAGACCTTTGGCGCATCAAGGGTCAAGGAATAGCAATCAGCATGGTGATCTCGGTTGGCGTGCTGATGTTCATCATGTACTTCAGCGCGTTTGACTCCCTTCAACTCACACGCAGTACCTATTACGAACGACAGCGCTTCGCCGATGTGTTTGCGTCTCTCAAGCGCGCTCCCCTGCTCCTGCAAAATCGGATAGCCGCAATTCCGGGAGTCTCGCAAGCCGAGACACGGGTGGTCGTTGACGTCGTGCTCGACGTGGAAGGCATGGAGGAGCCAGCCACCGGCCGTCTCGTCTCCATCCCTGACCGCCGCCGTGAAATCCTCAACGACATAGTCTTGCGGCGTGGCCGGTATATCGATTCGAGGCGCCCCGACGAGGTGATCGCGAGCGAGGGCTTCGCACAAGCGCACGGCCTGCGGCCCGGGGATTCGGTGAGTGCCATTCTCAACGGCCGAAGGCGCACCTTGGAAATAGTCGGCATCGGACTCTCTCCCGAATTCATCTACACGATCCGGCCGGGTGAGCTGATTCCCGACGATGCGCGATTCGGTGTCTTCTGGATGGAACGCCGGGCGCTCGCGGCGGCCTTCGACATGGAGGGCGGATTCAATGATGTCGCGCTGGTTCTCATGCCGGAAGCGCGATCAGAGGCGGTGATCCAAGAACTGGACGACCTCTTGCGCCCCTATGGCGGGTGGGGAGCGATTCCGAGGGATCTCCAGTTGTCGCACTGGTCGGTAGAGCAGGAATTGAGCGGCTTGCAAGGTGCCGGCCTGGTAGTACCGTTGATCTTTCTTGCTGTAGCGGCCTTTCTCCTGCATGTCGTTTTGGGCCGCATCGTGGCAGTGCAGCGCGAGCAGATCGCCACGCTTAAGGCACTGGGTTACCCAAACCGGCAAATCGCGATGCACTACATCAACTGGGCGCTCGCGATCAGCCTGACCGGAACACTTGCAGGGACCATCGGCGGCGCACTGCTCGGACGCCAAATGATGGGCATGTATAACCAGTTCTTTCGCTTCCCGGAACTCGAATACCGACTGCAACCGGATGTCGTCGCCGCGGCCATCGCCATCGGAATCCTCGCAGCGATTCTAGGCGCGATCTCCGCAGTCCGGCGGGCGATTCGCCTACAGCCGGCCGAAGCCATGCGGCCGCAGGCACCGACGACTCACAGAACGAGCCTCGCCGAGCGCCTGGGGCTGCAAAGACTACTTTCCCAGCCCTCACGCATCGTCCTGCGCAACATCGAACGCCAGCCAGGGCGCACCATGATTGCGATCGGGGGCATTGCATGCTCGCTGGCAATCTTGATTGCCGGGGTCTTCTCCGTGGATTCCTTGGACCTGATGATGGAGGTTCAGTTTCGCCTGGCTCAGCGGCACGACGTCCAGGTGTCGTTCGCCGAGCCCGTCTCGCCGAGCGGGATCCACGCCTTGCAGCGACTTCCCGGAGTGATCACGTCGGAACCCATTCGCAGCGTTCCGGTCCGACTTCGGTCAGGACCCCGAACACGCCAACTCTCGATCACGGGCCTGCCCGAGATGGGAGAACTCTTCCGGGTCATTGACGTGCAGGCGATGAGACAAGTCACGATGCCACGAGACGGCATTGTGATTTCGGCTCGACTTGCACGAATACTGGATGTCTCACCCGGCAACCCGCTCACCGTGGAAGTCTTGGTCGGGAAGCGAACCGTCCGCGATACCATCGTCACCGGTGTAGTTAACGAGTACATGGGTCTTGCCGCCTACATGGAGATCGACGCCATGCGGCGGTTGGTTGGTGAGGGGGCAACTCTTTCCGGAGGATTCTTGAAGGTCGACTCCGCCTTCCTGCCACAACTGTTCCGGCAGATCAAGGCGACACCGGTCATTGCCGGCAGCACAATGAGAGAAGCCGCCTTGGCGGCATTTCGAGACACGTTTGCCGAGAATATCGGCATCATGATCTTCTTCAACGTGGTGTTCGCTTCGATCATCGCGTTCGGGGTCGTCTACAACTCCGCGCGAGTCTCCTTGGCGGAACGCAGCCGGGAACTGGCAAGCTTGCGGGTGATGGGGTTTACACGTGCCGAAATCTCGGCAATCCTACTCGGTGAGTTAGGCGTACTGACACTCCTTGCGCTACCGTTGGGAATGCTGGCGGGCTATGGTCTCTCTCTCTCCATCGTGACGGCGTTCGAATCGGAACTTTACGCGATCCCGCTCTCGGCAACGCCCGAGACCTACGCTCTATGCACGTTGGCAATTCTCGCCGCATCTGTCGTATCCGGGCTTCTGGTGCGGCGCAAACTCGATCACCTAGATCTGCTGGAAGTTCTCAAGGCGAAGGAGTAGGACATGAAGATCCGACCAACGCGGGTTCTCGTCTGGTTGATCGTCGCCGGTGCGGCTACAGGGTTTTACTTCGCTTTTCAGCCGCAGCCGCAAGAGGCCGATTTCGCCGAGGTTGTCCGGGGACCGCTGAGCGTCACCCTCGATGAAGAGGGCGAAACCCGGGTGCGAAACCGCTATGTCGTGTCCGCTCCGCTCCTAGGCAAGGTATTGCGGATCGAGCTAGAGCCGGGTGACAGAGTCCGGGCAGGCTCAACTGTCTTGGCGCAATTCCAACCCACCGATCCGGATTTCCTGGACGGACGGGCTCTCGCAGAAGCCGAAGCTACGGTCAAGACGAACGAAGCCGCAGTCGACCGGACACGTGTCGACCTCGCCAGAGCCTTGGCGGAGCGGGAGCACGCCAACAGCGAATTGCTGCGGCATCAGAAACTCCACCAGGACGGCTTGCTCGCTGACGACCGCCTGGAAGACGTCCGCCTGCGCAAACAGACGGCCGATGAAGCAGTGCGTGCCGCGGAGTCTAGCATCGCGGTGGCACAGGCCGAACTCGAGAGATCCCGGACAGCTCTAATTCGCGCCGGCGCGGCCGCCGTAGAAGAACAGCGCGCGATTGCTCTGAAATCCCCGATAAACGGTGTCGTCCTGCAGCGTTTGCGAGAAAGCGCGTCGGTCGTGTCAGCGGGTGAGCCACTCCTCGAGATCGCCGATCCGGAGAATCTCGAGATCGTATCGGACATGCTTTCAACAGACGCCGTCCGGATCCGTCCCGGTCATCGGGTGCTGATCGAGCAATGGGGCGGTGACCGCACGCTGATCGGCAAGGTCCGCAACGTCGAACCGTTCGGCTTCACAAAGATTTCGGCCCTCGGCGTCGAGGAGCAGCGCGTCAATGTGATCGTTGACTTCGAGGACGTGAGAGAAGCGTGGGAGGCATTGGGTGACGGCTATCGCGTCGAGATAAGGGTTGTCATTTGGGAAGAGGACGATGTCCTCAAGGTTCCTTCCAGCAGCCTATTCCGCCACGGTGAGAAATGGGCCGTCTACACGGTGGACGAGCTATCGCTGGCGACACTTCGAGAGGTTGAAGTCGGCCAGCGAAATGCTCGGGAAGCACAAGTTCTGGCGGGACTGAGCCAGGGCGACCAAGTCATTGCATACCCCAGCGATCAAATTGCAGAAGGGGTCGAAGTCGCTCGTCGCAGCCCTTGAACTAGGCTGTTCAAGCCCATTGCACGGACTGGCGACTGTCTCGCGTCGGTGCCGCCAGCCCCGTCAAGCCTTTCCGGACGGCAGGGGCACTCGCGGCGCAGGGCAAGCACTCCGCTGGATTCCAAACGTTCAAACGGGCAGTACGTCAGGCAATGCCATTCAAGACCTCAACAGAAACAAGGCGCTGGCCGTTCCCCGCACGCCGCAACATCGACAGCCCCTGCGACAAGCGCGCCAGATCAAGGGCCGCTCTCGGATGCACTGCAATGCTCTTCAGGTATCGACTCCGCGGAAAACGGCAATTGCCGAACCCAAGACCTTGCGGCTAAATGGCCATGTTGCAGCGGCCAAAGGCCAAGATAACTCGAACCGCCCAACCTGCGCCGGAACGGCTCCAGGGGCGGGCCTAAGCGTTTTCCCGGTCCAGTGGGCGGACACGGCCAGACGCCCTCCGACCCGAAGCTCCGACAGGAGCCTTCCAGCCTGGATTCTCCTGTATGTTCACCCATACGTGGACATGGGGGGAACCCCGGAAATACCAAACCATCGTCGGGCTCTCTAGCTTCCACACGTCCCACACGCCGTCGTTGCCCAGGTCTTCGTTCTGGTAGAAGGCCATCGTCAAGTTATCCACGCCTCCCACGGCCTCGACAAGCTGAATCGCCTCTTCCTGGTCGCGCCTGCGGAACGGTGAAAGCAAGTCCGCGAGGGTGCGGCTCACTAGCTCACGCTGATCTCGTGACATCTCGCTCACTGGCAGGCCGTCCGGGTCCGCTGCGGGTTCGACTGTATACACGCTTCGCTCGCGCGGGGCTCTGCTCTGCAATGCCTGCGCTCGCTGACGGCCATCAAGCGCTCCAAAGACCTCATTTGCTCGCTTAGCTTGGAACCAGTACACGTTGTTCGGATGCGTCGGGCTCTCGTAGAACTCCTCCCCTTGGTGCCCGTAGAAGATCGGGCCCCCGAATGCTGCGCCCTCCACCGAATCCCCATCGCACCGGACCGTGCAATGTCGCCCCGTAATGACGAATTCGAATTTCCCCGAACCTGGCTCTCCGAATAGCGCGACCGATAGGTTTCTCACGCTCCCGAAGTCGTCAGCGACATGCTTCTTCAGAGAATCGAGGAACTCGGGCGCATGAAGATCCATGAAGATCTCTTCGATCAACTCCTGCTGGTCGCGGCTGAAGAACCGGCCCACTCTCGCATCCGTGATGTGCCAATTGTTCTCGACCCTCGATCGAAGGGGGCTGTCAAAAGGCAGGACAATTGTCTTCCGCTGCTGGTCTGTCAGGCTCTCATGGAGCTGCGCCACCAATGTTTCCGGTCTTTGCTGAGAACCAAGGGTGGTAGCAGATGCCGCCAATGCGGGACCTGCCAAGGTGGCAGCTGCCAGAAACTGTCGACGATCGAGATTGCAAGAAGTGACCATGGCTGCTGCTACTAATTGACCGGCAATCAAGACAGTCGGTTACATCCGATTAGGCAAAACGCCGGCCAGATTCGCCCGTCACCAACGCAGAGGTGAATTCCTCCTGCAAGAAGGACGCGTTAGGTGAGCGAATCGCCTTACTGAATGTCCGAGGATCCGCTTACGTGCTCGGTGATCCAGCCAGCAATCTTCTCGGCGATGACATGGTTGTCGTCGTCCTGCATCATCAAGTGGCTATTCCCCTCGATGCCAATCTCGGGCAAGACAAGCACGCTGGCCGGTACTCCACGGTCCGACAGTATTTCCGCCGTGCTTCGGCAGGCTCCGAGCCTGCCAGTCTGATTGCGTTCCTCGATGAAGTTCCCATAGACCGCCAAGAACGGCAGATCTGTCTCGAAGAACGGATGCTCTGCATTGCTCGGGCAGCCAACCGGCTCGACGACCACGACTCCACGCACGAGATCCGGCCTTTGCGCCGCCGCCTGCAGGCCCGCCCGGCCGCCCGTCTCCGAACACCCTGCCGCTCCCCGGTCTCTCTCTGTCCAACATAAAAGTGGCTCCTCAGCAAAATCGGTGGGCAAGGCTGTGCTCCGGTAGATTTCCAAGTGAATGATATAAAGCGAGTTCGTAAGACCTGTAGGATCTGAACCCGTACGCTTTTCTCATAGCCAGCTTGGCTTTGAGGTTCATGCCCTCCACCGCACCCGAAGAATAGCTCCTCCCGGTCCGGAACCAGTTCAAGACCAGCGGCCGATGCCGCCTCAGCATCTTCGCGACCTTCTTCATCGGCTCCAGCCGCGAGCGCATCGCCCGCCGGCACCAGCGCACCAGGAACCGCCGCGGGCTGCCGTTTACCCATAAGTCTTGTTCTTACGCAGCCTCAGATGGAGTTTGCTGTCTTGGTCGAGACGGAGACTCCGTTCGCAGGCTTGCACGATGGTGGCCAGCCGGGTGTAGCCTTCCCACAGCACTTGGTGGCCCGGGCCCGCATAGCGCTTGCGCTTGAAGCCCAGATAGCCGCCCAGCATGGCCGTCGTCAGCACCGCCCGCCCGATGTTGTCCGGCGGCGACAGCTTGCGATCCTGCGCAAAGTCCTCCAGGGCGGCGATCTCGATGTCGGAAAACAGCGTCTCGGCCGGCAGTTCCGGCGTGTCGCGGCCCAGCAGCGTCATCGCCATCAGGCGCCACGCGATCACCGCGTTGATCGTCACCGCCCGCTCGATCCGCTCCCCCGTCCGATGCGCCAGGTACTCCACCTTGCAGCCCGTCTTCAGCACCCGGTGCCAGTCCTCGATGCGCCACCGCAGCCGGTACCATTCCAGCACCCGCTCGGCGTCCTGCCGGGACTGCACCGCCAGCGTCGTGAGCAGGAACCACTCCAGCCGCTCGGCCCCCTCCGGCTGCGCCTCCTCGCGCACGTGCACCAGGTTCAGCCGCGCCGCCGCAGCGGCCTTGTCCGGGTCCGGCAGCTCCACCGCCTGCCAGCGCAGCTCCACCTGCGCCACGCGCTCCGCGCGCGCCTCACGGCCCTTCTGCCCGCGGCTCGCCCGCCGCGCCGACAGCCGCCCCACGTGGATCTCCAGGCGGGCCTGCGCCGCCTCCGCCCGCACCCCCTCGAACAGCTTCGCCGCGCCGACAGCCGCCCCACGTGGATCTCCAGGCGGGCCTGCGCCGCCTCCGCCCGCACCCCCTCGAACAGCTTCGGCACGTCCTTGCCCAGCGAGCGGTTGTGCTTCGCCCGCACCAGCAGGTCGACCGTGCGCAGCCGACGCTGCTCGGCGAACAGCGCGAACACGTCCGCCGCGCGGTCCATCAGCGCCACCGGGCGCACCCCGTCGAGCTCCCTGGCCAGCTCCGCGCACGCGCGCAGCCCCCGGATCCAGCGCATCGTCTTGCGCTCCTCCAGCGGCTTGCCGCGCTCCGCCTTGCCGTCCGGCGCCTCGTACTGGATCTGCGGCACGCCCAGCGGAATACCCTCCCCGTTGACCACCAGCGTCGAGTGCATGTGCAGGCCCAGCGTGCCCTGCGCGTTGCTGTTCTTGCCGATCTGGCCCAGCCCCACGCAGCCGCCGTGCTCGGCGAAGTTCAGATCCGTGCCGTCCTGGATGCACAGCAGCGCCGCCTGGCCCTGCATGCGGCGCAGCGTGCGCTGCCGGTGCGGCGCCAGGATGTTCTGCGGCGTGATCTGCGAGTCCGCCGGCTGGTCGATCAGGCGGTAGTGGCCCTTCACCGCCGCGCGATCCTTCTGCGCCGCCCCCAGGAACGATTTCGTCGGCGCCTCGGACTGAATCTGCGCACTCTGCACCAGCCGCTTGCTCCAGCGTACATCGCCCAGCGGCGCGGAGCCGAACTCGTGCGCGGCCCACGCGTCCCGCGCCAGGCCCTCGCCGGGACCCAGCGCCGGCGGCTCCGGCGGCTCCGCCACGCCCAGCTGGGCGCGCCAGTCGCGGGCCAGCGGGTAGAGGTAGACCACCTTCACCGGCACGCGCGTTCCGGAGGCCGCGAAGCGGCCGCGCCCGGCGGTCTCGCCGACGCGCAGCCAGTTGGCGGCGGCCAGCGAGGTGCCCGCGTGACGGTCTTTTGCGACAAAGGTTTCCACCAGCAAGGGGCGGTAGCCGTAGCGCCGCTGGAAGTCGTCGGGCAGGCGCCGCAGGCACAGCCCGAGGGCCTTGGAGGCCAGGTTGCGGCAGTCGACGCAAGGACGGATCAGGAAGCGGCTTAGAGCGATCACGCGGTGCAGCTGGCGGGAGCGCCGGTCGGCGTCCCAGCCGATGAAGGCATCGCGCGCGGCCAGCGTCAGGGCCGAGGCGGCGAAGCCCAGCGCGCCCAGCACGCCGTGGTCGGAAACCAGCAGGTAGCGCAGCTGGGCTCCCACGTGACGGGCGGCGCCGCGCGGATGCTCGCGTTGCAACAGCTCGTTCCAGACCCGCCGCTGGTCGTCGTCGGTGACCGCGACCAGCGCCAGCCCCTGGACGAGGTCGGCCCGTGCGGGCACGTCCGCCGGGGCGGGCACGGGCCGGCCGAGACCGCGCGGCCGGCAGCGTCGGCGCTCGTGGCGGGGGGCGGGCAGCTGGATGCGGCCGTGCGCGTCGAGGGTGCGCAGCGCCTTCATGCAGCCGGCCAGCTGGGGCCGGCCGCGGGCGTCCTGGAATCCGAACGCCTGGCAGACCCGCCGACCCATCTCGGTCCGGCTGGCGGAGCCGGCTTGAGCCAGCAGGTCCTGCAGTCGATTGATGCCGTCGGCGCTGGCGAGCGTGGAAGCAATCTGATTTTGCTCGTGCATACCCAAGGAATGGCACAGGGCAAGCACAAAAGTCAAGTCCTATCTATGGGGCAACGGCAGGCCGCGCCGCCGTCGGCGAGCGACACTCCCAGAACTGCTGGAAATCCGCCTTCAGCAGGTACGCCCGCACCGTCCGGTCGGGGTAGGCCGCCGGTTACCCAACGGCCCCCCCACGGATCCGGACGTGCGCGTTAACGCATCCGGCTCCTCGCTCCGGTCGTGACGGCATCCGTCATGGGCTGCCGTGCCGCTCCGTTCGTGGCCTGCTGCACCTCGGCGGCACTGTGTCCGCGAGTTCCCGACTCTATGTTCGGAGCCTGCCCTTCCCTTCGCGTCTCCCGTTGCGCCCAGGCCTTCCCTCCACCGAGTCCGCCACGTGGCTCCCCACGCTTTGTTCCCCGGCTTCGCCGGTACTATGCCTGAGTCCGACTCCTCCCCGTCGTGCATCCTCCGCTTAGCAACTGCCTTCACTTCGGTGACCACGGCGCTAACAGCCTGTGGTAAAAGTCACTCAATCAAAATACCAGCAAATTCCCAACAGAAGTCGCTAAAATAGTGGTCATGGCGATGGGTACTCGCACTCCGGGCAGATCGCGCTGTTTGTTTCGCAGGATCAACTGCCCAAGGCCCCGACCGCTCCGTTCTTCGACAAGCTGAACGAGTTGCTCGCCACGATGGGCTTCGACACGCAGGTCGAGACGCTGTGCCGACCCTTCTATGCCGAGCGGCTCGGGCGTCCCTCGCTGGCCCCCGGCGTGTACTTCCGGCTGCTGATGCTGGGCTACCTGCTGGGCATCGATTCCGAGCGTGGCATCGCCCTGACTGTGAGCGACTCGCTCGGCCTGCGGGCGTTCCTCGGCTACGAGTTGCAGCAGAGCCCGCCGGACCACTCGACGATCTCGCGGACGCGGCGGCGGATCAGTCTCGAGACGCACGAGCAGGTGTTCGGGTGGGTGCTGGAGCGGCTGCGCGAGGCCGGTCTGGCCAACGGGCGGACAGTGGCGGTGGACGCGACGATGCTGTTCGCGAACGCGGCGTTGCGGACCTTGCAGCGCAAGGACAGCAAGCAGGCGTACCGGGAGTTCGTGGAGGGGCTGGCGGCGGCCTCGGGGGTGCCGACGCCGACGTTGGCGGAATTGGCGGCATTCGACCGCAAGCGGAAGGGCAAGACGCTGTCCAACCAGGAGTGGGAGTCGCCGACGGACCCGGACGCGCGGGTGGCGAAGATGAAGGACGGCACGACGCACTTAGCGCACAAGGCGGAGCACGCGGTGGATGTGGAGAGCGGGGCGTTGGTGGGGGCGACGCTGCAAGCGGCGGACCTGGGGGACACAGCGACGCTGGGGGCGACGCTGGAAGCAGTCGAGGCGGGGCCGGAAGCGCACATCCCGGAGCCGCAGCGGGCGCAGCGGGATTTCGAGGGGCAGCCGGAGGCGGAGCGGGTCGTGAAAGCGAACCGGGAGCGGGTGGCGAGCCCAGAGGGCAAGTGCCTGCAGAAGCTGCGGACGGAGAAGGTGGAACGGTCGCTGGCGCACATGTACGAGACCGGCGGGATGCGGCGGCTGCACTTGCGGGGGCGGGCGAACATTCGCAAGCGGTTATTGGTGCATGCCTGCGGGTTCAACCTGGGGGTGCTGATGAGGTCGGTCACGGGGATCGGTACGCCCCGCACCCTGCAGGGACAAGGGCGGCAGTCGGCGGGCAACCAGGTTTTCGTCTTTTATTTGCCATTCGGAACCGCCCATAGCGGCCTTCTGAGCGCGATTGGGGGCCTATTGGGGCTCAGCCGCGGAAATTGCCCGGAACTCGTCCCGGAACTCGTGTAAGCCGTTGAAGAACCGCTCAGTGCCGCCGACTGGCTCGGTCGGCGAAAGAGCCACTATAACCACAGGCTGCTAAGCACCGTGGTAACGGGGAGGTCTCACAGGTCCCGATCCAGGACTTGCGCGCGTGCATGGGTTCTTCGACACCGCGAGGCCCGGCCGCCCCTCACCATGACGGTGCGGCCGGTGCTGCCTTCGACCAACTTGATGGCCTCGGCACCTCGAACTTCAAGCTTTTCGTTGCTCAATAGCCCTGCCCACGCGTACCCCTGTCAACGCTTAACCAACACCCTCGCGGATGCCGGCCCATGACTCGGGGAGAAAGTGGTTGGTTATTCCTTCCTTTCATCGGACTTTCACCGACTGTCCTGCCAATCAGTTAGCCTGTCGCACCAAGTTCAGCTTCACCAGCTCCGCCAGCTTCGGCTCCTGCTTCTCGCTCAGGTTCTCCTTGCGCTTCAGCAACAGCCAGCGCGTGTTCTTCAGCACCGGCTCCTCCCCCTGCGCCTTCAGCTGCTTCGCCGCCGCCGCCCGCACCGCGTCGATCGCCTTGCCCAGCTTCTGCACGATGTGGAAGCGGTCCAGCACGTGCACCGCCGCCGGCGCCCGCTCCGCTACGACCCGCAGGTACGCCTTCCACATGTCCGAGCACACCACCCGCAGCCGCCCTGACCGCGCCTCCCCGAACCAGTCGAAAAACCCTGCCAGCGTCTCGATCTTCCGCGCCCGCCCCACCCCCAGCAGCCGCCGCCGGCCCGCATCCAGCTGATACACCAACGTCAAGTACTTATGGCCCTTCTGCCACGCGATCTCATCCACCCCGATCGTCGCCACCCCCTCCAGCTGCACCCGCTCCCGGCCCCACTCCACGGCCATCCCCACCGCTCGCCAGACCCGCTCCCACGACACCCCGAACACCTGCGCCGTCTCCTGCCACGACAGCCGCTTCGCCCAACTCGCCAGAAACCACCTCAACGCCTTCGTCGAGCGCTGCTTGCCCTCCGCCCACGGCACCCGCTCCACCTTCACCTGCCCGCAGCGCCGGCAGTCCACCCGCCGCATCTCGTAGATCAAGTACGTCGGCAACCCCAGCACCGGCACGAACTGGTACCGCCGCCGCTCGCGCCGGTCGTAGCAGGGCCCCGGCTCGCCGCAGCCCGAGCAGCGCGCCCTGCCGTTGGCCCGCGGCAAGACCTCTACCTCCACCTCGGCCGGCCCGCCCTCGCGCTCCACCAGCCGGATCTTCCCGTACACGAACCCCGGCAGCTTGTACACCCGGTTCAGAATCGTGCGCAACTGCACCTGTTGTCTCCTCCTTTCTCCAGACGGGAACTCCCCGCCCACCTCGGCGGAAGCCCTCGGTACCCGGATCAAACTACACTACCCCAGGACGCAAGACCCGATCCTCACCCACTGATTCTGCGCAGGAGGCATAAAAGTTGGATGAAATTCCGAAGCACCGGGTCTGGTGCATCTGGATTGGCAGCCCTGCGCCCCCCGCCACCTCGGCCGCCACCCACCCTAGGATTCATCGCGGCGAGGAACTGGCCAATGTCGTCAACCGGAAACCGAGTGTTCTCATGAGGCATCCCAGATCCTGCCCCGAAGCCCCAGCGACTCCAGATCTGCTGGTGGTTCCAGATTGCGAGACTCGGCTGCGCCGCAACATCAATATCTCCTCGTCGGCCTCGGTTGAATGGGGCGATGTCGAATCCGGAAATGCCTGTGTTCGGAACGTCAAACACATACGTTGCAAACCTTTCTCGGGCCAGGAGCGTGGCCCACCCCTCGCGACCATCTGGAGTCGCTAGGTAGATATAGGAGGTCAGCCCGAGACCCGGATAGAGGACGATGGCGACGTCGCGCTTCTCGCTCGGAACGAAGTAGTGGACCAGTGACTGCCCGGTGATCTGAACGGCTGGATTCTCGGAAAGGGATTGACTTTCGATTCCAGTCCCGCTCATGGCCCCCTGGCCTCCAATGAAAAACACACCCGCTTGGTCCAAATGCAAGGGAGTTAAGCCGGGCTCGACGGCCAACGCAACGGGTGTTATTACAGCGACGACGACCACGAGCAGTTTGGCGCGATTCAACTGGGACGCGTTCATGTTGCTGGGTCTTGGCGCTCACGACGGCCGGACGGTTACCAATCTGGGAATCGACCGCGGCCGCCGGGCCAACGAGACCAGTCCTGCTGGGCTCAGAAAGCCCCGGGTCGATGCAATCACCGAAAGGACAGACAATCGCAACAGGAACTGCAGTCGCTGCCTGCAGGAGTCAGCTGTAGTAGTGGGTGGACAATCTGGCCGACCGCGGATTCCGACAAGAGAAGCCTGGAGCGTCCCTCGATCCTGAGGAAAACCAGACGGAGGACGTATTGACACCGCTAGACCTCAGCGCCCCTCCCCCGGACAATCCGACAGTGCGCTATCAATCAGTCAATGAAGAGCCAATCCCTCTGCAACCCAGCGACTTACCCCCGCTGCTATGCTTTGAGAAATGCTGGGTCACCACGATTGCGGAGACTCATAGAAGGAGTGAAGAGATGAGAAGAGTGATCGGCATGCTCGCACTTGTCGCTATTGGGTGCCTCGGGGCAACATCAGCATATTCGTCGGGCTCGATATCGGCTGGTCGAGGGATCAGTCCCAGAGACGCCTACACGCAAGGCAAGGCGCTTGCCTTCAAGAAACTGGTGTGTGCATCCTGTCCGCTACAGAAGGGAGACTTGGACCGGGCACGCGCCGAGAGCTTGAAGACCAGCCTTGAGGCCCGCGACTCTGACAACAAGCCGGGCACTTCCGACGACGATCACATCCAAGTGCTCTGTCCAGGCAACCGCGGTACTGGGTGTGAAGGACAAGTGGACGAACAGGAACTCGTCCACTACTACCTCTCGCGGCGATACAAGCTCTGAGTAGAGTCGGGGAGCGACGCGCGCACCTTAGCAAAGAGGCAGTAGCCGTTTGGGAGTAGTCCTACGGCTTTCGCCATGTGTAGGTGCCTCACTGGCCCTCTCGCCTAGCCACGTTTCCGCGCCCCGCTCGTCAAACCGGACGTGCGGCTTTCCCGCATCCGGCTTTCAGTGCAGATCATGCCTTCGCCCACGGAAGGCTCTTGGTCGTCTGCGTCAGGCGCACGAGGCCGTACTCACCGTACAGCCGGGCGTCCGGGAACAGCACGTATTGCCCGGACTTCACCTTGTGTTTCCGACAGAGCCACTGGCGCAGCCGCCGGACCGCGTGGCGGTCAATCGCGTTGTACGCCGGACTCACCTGGCCCAGATGGAAGTAGTTCGCCCATCCGGTTAGGCACCGGTTCAGGCGTTCTACCATTTCCTCCCGGGTCAGTTGCCCGCTCCGCGGCGATGTCCGCTCGCTGATCTTGCGGCAGATGCTCTGGACGCTAGCCTTGCTTGGGCGGGTGCCGATATACGGTCCTTTCCCGCTGGGCCTGTAGTTGCGTCCTATGCGGTATCCGAGGAACTCGAACGGCTCCTCCGGGCACCGCAGGCATCGGGTCTTCCGTTCGTTGACCGGCAGTTTCAGCTTCCGCATCAGCCGCTGGACTTCCTCGAGCATTGCTGCTGCCGGAGCCCTGCCGAGCACGCAGAAGTCATCCGCATAGTTCACGATCTCCGCTCGGAAGCGCTCGGCGTGTCCCCGCACCTTCCAGCCCAGGATGAAGCGCCGCATGTAGAGGTTGCTGAGCAGAGGCGAGATCGGAGCCCCTTGCGGGGTCCCTTTCCGTGCCTGCCGCGCCCGGTTCGTGCGGTGTTTGCCGCCCTTGCCGTCATCCTCCTCCACGGCCATCTCCAGCCACGCCTTGACTAACCCCAGCAAGCGCCCGTCGCTCACGCGTCGGGCCACGCTCCGGAGCAGTTCGGCGTGCGGGATCTCTCCGAAGTAATTCGACAGATCGCCGTCAACCACTTCATTGCATCCCTTCCTCAGCAGGCTGTGGACGCGGCTCACCGCGTCGTTCGCGCTGCGTCCCGGCCGGTAGGCGTGCTGCTCTGCAGGTCCGCTTCGATGATCGGTGCCAGCACCAGCAGGGCTGCCGTCTGCGCTACCCGGTCCCGGATGCAAGGTATGCCCAAGGGCCGGAACTTGCCGGGCTGCTTCTTCGGGATCAGCACCTGTCGCACCGGTTGCGGTGCGTAGGTGCCGTCCTGCAGCTCCCTTGCCAGTTCCCCGAGCCACGCTTCCGCCCCTCGCTCCTCGATGTCGACGAAGCTCTCCCGGTCCACTCCAGCACTTCCGCCGTTCCGGCGGACCTGCGCCAAAGCCTCCCGCAGGATATCCTCCCGCCACATCTTGTCGCTCAGTGCATGGAACCGTCGCCCCGGTTCTTCCTTCGCTTTCGCATGTAGCACGGTCTGGAGTTTCCGAACCCTAGCTGGCCCTGTTAGACGTTCGTCAGTGGCCATGCCTTGCCTCCTTTCCGTACCTCTCTGCACTCAAGGCCCCTTCCCTCCACGGGCATTACCCCGCCTCTGCGGTAGTACGGGCCTATCCGCCACCCTGCCCGGCCCGGCCTGCCCCTCGCGGGGCTCCGGTTGATGCGTGCTGCATCACCGGCAGGGCTTCCCGTGTTGCTGCTTCCTTCCTCTTCCATGCGTGCCAGCGCCATTACCCCGGCGGGCGCGGGTCGGTGCCTGTGACGCTCTCTTCCCAACCCGCCGTCGGCCTTCCCCCTAATCACGAAAGGGTCGGCTCCCGCGTTAAATGTTTCGAGGCCTGCTCGGCGTTCACTCGCGTTCTAGCCCGCATGCTCGCTGAGCCGCCCAAGGCGGCCCTTTGACACCAGAGTGCTTCAGCCCATTTCGTTACCTCCATGAACCGCCCTGGCTGCTACCAGCCGGAGCATCAGTTGCTGGACGGGATTCGCACCCGCTGAATGGAAGCGCCTTTCCACGGCGCACGCGATTCGGATTCTGGCATTGAGAATCGAACGAGGAACATGACAATGCAACGGTTTTTCATCATTGCTCTCGCCCTGGTCACCATAGTTACTAGCCACCCACCCGTGGCGTTGGCTGGTGGCTAACCGTACCTTCCCTCGCCCGGTGGAGACTCTCTCACCGTGTCGTACGTGTCGCAGGGCGCCACCGAGTTCTACCGCAACACGGTCAAGAGCCCAACGCCAGGCGGGGGTGCGGACCTTTCTCAGCAAACCGTGTGGGTAGATGGCTTCTACGCCCTTTCGACTCAGTAGCATTGAACTTTCGGGTCGGTGGAGCCCGAAGCTCGTTCAGCACCGGCGAAGGTTTCCTCCATCCCAAGAAAACATCACCGGCCTGGCCGACATCAATGTCGGCGTGGTTTGGCGGGCCGTTGACGAAGTCGTAAGGCCCCCCCCAAGCATCGCTTTCCGTGTAGGCGTCATCAAGGCCGGGAACTAGGAAACCGGCTATATCAATTCCATCGGCGATGGCGGCAATGGAGTGGAATTGTCAGCCATGATCGTCAAGTTTGTAGCAAACCGAGTTGCTGTGTCCAGGGAGCTCGGTTACCGGTACCGCAACTCGGAAGCACACGAAATCCAATCCAACTTATTCGCTAGGTTTTCGGCAGGCACGCTTGTCGGGGTGGAGTCGGGGTCAGCCTGAACTACGAAATAGACGATTCCATGTCTGGTCTTGACATTGGCGTCCCTCCGTTTTCGCCCCGCTACTTTCCGGAACTTCAGGAAGACGTCCATCTGCTCGCGCCTACGGTGAACTTCGCCGTTTCGGACAGAAAGGACACCGCTGCTTCCTACGCCAAGGTCATCCATGGCCGGAATACGGCAGCATCTAACGTATTCAGTGTGTCGCTCAGCTTCGCACTCAACTAGTCCGCGTTGACACCAATCCCATCGAGTCAATTACCAAGGATTCGATGTCGTTCCCGGCAAGGGCTTGGCAGCCAGGGGGAAGGAAGAATACCAGCCGTGGCTGGGATCAGTCATCGTATTGAGATCTGAGCGGAGTCTGCCGATTCGGGTAAGGCCGTAGAGCGTCTTCAGTTCTCCTAGATGGACACTCTCCCCTTGACTTGGCTGGCCGGGTTTCAGTCCTGCCTTAGTCGATGCAATCCCAGGTCGGGTGATCTGCCAATAGTGCAGTAGTGCCTGAACGGGCAGCCGCGGACCCCAAGCAGGTCTTCTCGGTAGCCGAACGGGGCGAAGGCTGCGTCTCCATCTGTTCCAAGCAGGACCGAGCAAGCAGGACCGAGCAAGGGTAGGATCAATCCTGAGGATTCAGGACAGAAGCCATCTTGAACGAAGGGGCCGCCGACTGACTCATCGTGTCCTAGAATTCCCGACCTAGTGGACTCCAATCACCGCAAGGCGGTATCGGAACGGGAATCTGCAGCCAGATCACAATGTGGCGGTCATCCACGGGGCGAGCGACTCACAGAGGTCCAATCACACCACTCGCCGTCCAAGACGCACATCACGGCCGATTCAAGCTCCAGTCGTATTCGTAATCCACTGCCCCCTCGAAGTCTCGCAGGCGCTCAGCGAGCTCCTTGTCGGCGTATCGGACGAGGTGTTTGATCACGCCAGCCTCACTGCCTCCAAAATCCTTGACCCACCAGTCGTAGATGCTAGAGATCACGGTGAAGTCTTCATCCACGAAATCAACTCCCCGTGAATGGTTCACGTACTCGCGGGCCCCGGTATCAAGCAAACTCTCCGTGTTGGCAGCGGTGAAGACCGTCCCGAGAAGGTTAGGGCAGCCAAGGCTGGCACAGTTGACCGCATAGTGAATTCGATTGTCCTCGAAGATAGGACGGAGAATCCCGTGCTCGATATCATCAAGGGTCAGGTCCAGACCCGCAACCCTTGCGGATACATCGCCCCACGGACCCGAAAGGATCATCCCGCCGAGGAAACTATCGCTGATCTTACGGATAGAGGTGACGGGATAGGCGTCCAGGACGACACGGACTGTTAGCGCATTGTAGAGATTAATCCAGTAAGCTTTCTGCTCTGCCCGGGAGTAGTCCCTTGGGTCTAGTCTCTGCAACGACGCCAAGTACTCGACCAATTTGGCCGAGTCCTTGGCACTGGCCTTGAGCTCGGCATAGTCGAACCGGTTGATACCGGAGCTGTGAACGCGGAGATATCCGTCTAGCGTTTCCTGCCATGCACTGTGATCGATACGAGCAACACTGGTTTCGTCACTGGCCTCCCAGGCCGGGATCAGCGTTGCGTCACGTTGGGCTGCTGCGATACCCGCGGCCAGGATCGTTCCGGCCAGTACTGCCCCGATGCGATTTCCCTGCCTCGTGCGGTTCATTGCGTGTTCAAATCGGCCCAGTTCCATTCTATTTCTTCTTGTCAAACCAAGCATGTTCACACGATCGTTCACCAGACAGAAGACCGTGGACAGAAGTCCCAAGCTAGCACCAAGCACACCGCTGATTTCGCCCGACTCAACGATTCACCGAGGTGGCAACGAAAATGTCGGGGGTCGAGGCACCCGAGAGTCGATGGCAAAGCCAGTGCCGTCCATAGCGGCCATCAGCATGCCGTCGAGTTCCGGGCGGGCGCAAAGCCCTGGCCTGGGGGCATGTCCTCCAGTGCTTCAAGGGGGCGTAACTGCCGGGCCACCGCCTGCCCTTCATGGTAGTGGAAGCGAGTTGTTTCGTCCTGAATGATCCGCCCCTGGACGGGGCGGCGGCCCAATGGCACTGAGTTAGGCAGAATGTAATTCGGGTTTTCTGGCAGGCCGCCAATACCCTGATTCCGAAGCACTTACAGCGTTTTCCCCAAGGCCAGAAAAAGCCCCTTAACATCCGAGACCGGATTTGCGATGGTAGCTAGGAACAAGCTTCTTGGGAGCTGCCGTGGATCCCCGCATCGAGAATCTCAAGTCCACCACCTTCTTCTGCCGGCGCTTCACGCGCCGGCAGATCGCCGATATCCAGCAGACGGTGGCCACGTTCCCGGCCCTGAGTCGCAAGGAACTGGCGCAGACGATCTGTGCGCAGCTCAACTGGCGCACGGCCGCTGGCGGCAACCGCGTCGCGGCCGCCCTGAGCCTGCTGGAACAGCTCGAGCAGGGCGGCATCCTGACGCTGCCGCCCAAGCGCACCGAGAACATGCGCCCGGGACCGCGGCAGCCGGTGGCCGTGACCCCGCGCAGCGCTCCCCAGCCGCTGATCGCGACCAGCCTGCGGGACCTGCAGCCGCTGTGCCTGCAGCTGGTCGAGCAGCAGCAGGACACCCAACTCTGGAACGAATTCATCGAGCGGCACCACTACCTCGGCTACCGCCAGCCGCTGGGCCCGCACCTGCGCTACTTCCTGCTCGACCGGCACGGGCGCCGGCTGGGCTGTGTGCTGTTCAGCCAGGCGAGCCGCTCGCTGGCTTGCCGCGATGAGTGGGTCGGCTGGCCTGCCGGGGAGTACAAGAAGCACCTCGACCTCGTGGTCGGCCAGCCGCGCTTCTTGCTGTTTCCTTGGGTGCAGGTCCCGAATCTGGCGAGTCACGCGCTGGGGCTGGCAGCCCGGCAGCTGCCGGCGGACTGGCAGCGGCGCTATGGCACGCGGCCGGTGCTGCTCGAAACCTTCTGCGAAACCCCGCGCTTCCACGGCACCTGCTACCGCGCCGCCAACTGGATCCATCTCGGCCAGACCCAGGGCCGTGCCGACGCCGGGCGCAGCCCCAAGGATGTGTATGTCTACCCGCTGACGAAGCCGTTCCGCTCGATCCTGCTGCACGGGCCGCGCCCGCAGGCCCGGCGACGGCCGCCGCCGGCGGCGCAGCCGCAGGCCCCCGACGCGGAATTCGTCGCCCTCTGGCAGGGCCTGATCGGCGCTCTCAGCGCCATCGCCGCCGCTCACGACAAACTCTGGCAAGTGCGCAGCCGCGTCCTCAACACGCTGCTGGTGATGCTATTCGTGTTCCGCCTCGTGTTCGCTCCGCGCCGCCAGGGCTACACCACTACGCTGTCCCAGCTGTGGGCCCAGTGCCGCGCCCTGGACGTGCCCCTGCCGCAACCGCAGCCGGTCTCCGACGCTGCCATGTGCAAGGTCCGGCCGCGGATTGACGCCCAGGTCTTCCGGCAGTTCCACGCCGAGATCCTGCGCCGCGCCGACCAGCCCGGACCCCTCTGGCGGGGCCACCGCGTCTTCGCCGTCGACGGCTCCAAGCTCAACCTGCCGCGCCCGCTGGCCAAAGCCGGCTACGACCCGCCCGGCCCGCACGCCCACTACCCGCAGGGCCTGCTCAGCTGCCTGCTGCGCCTGCAGTCCCGGGTCCCGGTCGACTTCGACCTCTTCGCCCACCGCAACGAGCGCGCCGCCGCACGCGCCCATCTGCGGGCCCTGGCCGCCCCCGACCTGGTCGTCTACGACCGCGGCTACTACTCCTTCGAACTGCTCTGGACCCACCGGCGGCGCCGACTGCAGGCCGTCTTCCGCCTCCCCCGCAACATCTGCCCCGCCATCGATGCCTTCATCGACGGCGACGGCACCGACACGCTCGTCACCATCCTGCCCGGCCCCGATACCCTGCGAACCCTGTCCCGCAAGTATCCCGGCACGCACTGGCAGCCCCTCCCGCTGCGCCTCGTCAAGTACACCCACGCCACGACCAAGTACGTGCTGGGCACCACCTTGCTCGACAGCCGCCGCTACAGCGTGGCCGACCTGTCCGACCTGTACCATGCCAGATGGGGCATTGAAGAGATGTACAAAATAAGCAAATCGTTCCTGGAGGTCCAGCAGTTTCACGGCCAGAGCGAGCGCCTGGTGAAGCAAGAGTTGTTCGCCCATTTCAACTTGATTGCGATGACGCGGCTGTTCACCAACCGCGACGCGGAGCGATGCCAAGCAGCCCGGCAGCCGGACGGCAAGGCGGCGCCGCAGGCCAACTTCAAGCACAGCCTGGCCGCACTGGCGCAGCATCTCGAGGGTCTGCTGCTGCGCCACTCCGCGTATGTCGGCGAGACACTCGAACGCATCTGCGCGTGGGTCGGGACGGGTCGGCGCAAGCCGCGTCCCAACCGCTCGTACCTGCGCCGCTCGCTGCAGCCGGCCCCGAAATGGTCCCGGCGCAAGGCGGCGACAACCTAGCTGCTTCGATGCCAACCCCGCTGCCCATGACCTAGAGTGCCCGGAACCCGCAAAACGGACTGCCCTCAGGCCCCTCGCCCTTTTATGTTAGAGAGGTGCCGGAGAGAGGGATGGTCGCCACTGCCTCGGACTCTCTCTCCCCAGTGCCGCAGGTGGCGATAGCCACCGCTGCGGCAGGTAACAGATCCCTCCCTGCCCCAGCGCAGGGAGGCCCCCGGTGGGGCCTGGCCAGGCCCCACCGGGGGCGACGGGCCGGACCGTTTCACCCTCGGATATCAGATCCGTACTTAAGCTTGGTCGGCCTGTCGCAGCAATTCCTGCGCGACCTGAACGGAAGCGCGGATCAGACCCGCATCGCAAAAGGATAGGTACGCAGGAATGACACCTCCCACACCCACTGTAGTCGCCGGCATCGACGTCGGCAAGGCTAAGCTCGACGCTTTTCCACATTCTCGCAGGCGGAGTTGAGCGCCAGTTTGACAACACCAAGACCGGTCGCCGCGCCCTGCGCAACTGGCTGCTCAAGCACGACGTCACCCGGGCCGTATTCGAACCCACCGGCCGCTACCATCGCAACCTTCACCAGTGCCTTGCTGAAGCTGGCTTCGAGACCGTCCTGGTCAACCCCTTGCGCTCCCGGCGCTTCGCCGAAGCCATAGGAAGGCTCGCCAAGAATGACCGCGTCGATGCCGCCATGCTCGCTCGCTTTGGCCTCCTCGACGGCCTGGAAGCCACCCCGCCCCAGCCGCACAACCTCCAGCTGCTCAATGACTTGCTCGCCCTCCGCCGCAAACTCCTCGAGCAGCTCGGCGCCCTCCGCAAGCTCGCCGCCGAACTCGACCCCGAGGCCGCCGGCTGCCTCGGCACCACCCTCAAGGCCCTGCAGGCCGACATCGCTGCCTGCGACCGCCGCATGCGCCACTGCATCGCTGCCGACGCCGCACTCCGTCGCGACGCCATCATCCAGTCGATCCCAGGCTTCGGCCCCGTCAACGCCGCCTCCCTCTGCGCCGCCATGCCCGAACTCGGCAGCCTCGGCCGCCGCAAGGCCGCCTCCCTCTTCGGCCTCGCCCCCTTCGACCGCGACTCCGGCCAGCACCGCGGCAGCCGCGCCATCCGTGGTGGCCGCGCCCAGCCCCGCCACCTGCTCTACATGGCCGCCATGTCCGCGATTCGCCACGAGCCTGCCTCCAAGGCCTGCTACCAGCGCCTCACCGCCGACGGCAAACCGCACAAAGTTGCTCTCGTCGCTGTCATGCGCAAGCTTGCCGGCCTGCTCGACACCCTCCTCCGCGCAGACCGCCTCTGGCTGCCCGAGCCGCCCAACTGCGAACTGGAGGCCGCCGCGTGATACGTCTGCTGGCATCCCCCCAACCTAAGGTCGGCACTGCGAGGAAACCCCGCCTCAATCGCCTCTCATCACCACTCTTCCCCGAAATTACCAACGGACTTGACAAGAAACACGGAAGCTTAAGTTAATGCCGAAAACCTTAAGTTAGTGCCATTGGAGCGCGGCCGGACTGGCCTCTCTTCTACGGTGCATTGGCAGGGCGGCCGGGTGCGTTCCGACCGCTTGCCTTCGACAACCGGCGCTGGACCGGGTCGTAGGCTAGCGCCAGCAAGATCAGGCCAAACTCCAGAAGTCGCGCCCATGCTGGCTGCTGATACGGTTGCAGAAGATAGTCGTTCAAGTGGATCCCCGATATGTAGCTGAGGAGAACCGCAACTGAAGCGGTCCACGCCCAAGCACTTGGAAAGACCGCCGCGAACGGCAGGAGCCAGAGCAGATACCACGGATTGATAACAGGTGATACAGCGAGCATCGCACCGTAAAGCCAGTCGCCTCTCGGGATGGCATCCGGGCCGTCATTTCGCGATTTCACGGCATAGTGAACCCAGAATGCGGCGTACATCACACCCAGTGCCAGCTTCGCATCGAGGGGACGGAACACGGCCGTGAGCACAGCAAACGCTGCCGAATTGAACTCCCACTCTCGGGCAAAGACCTGCAGAGACGCAACTCCCGTCGCTCCTCCCAAGACGAATGGCGCATACATTGCCGCCATCGTGATGCCAGCCAAGATCCAGTACCTGGCTCGTGCGTTGACAAGCACCAAAGGCACCAGCACGAGTGCAAAGACCTTCGAGGCAGCTGCCAACCCTAGGCAGATGGACGCACTTCGCCAGCGACGGCCACGCGCGAGGAAGATCGCCGCCAGCAGCAAACACACTCCCAGGCCATCCGGATGCGCTGTGAAGGCAATCTCCTTCACAACCAGCGGACACCAGGCATAGAGCATTACCCCACCAGGCGGCGCCAGGCGCAGCAGCAGCCCAATGGTCAGGAGATCGACGAGAACCAAGACCAACTGCAGCGTCAGGATGCTGCCTGGTTGCAGCCAGTAGCCGACCAAGAAAAAGACCTCGGTCAACGGGGCGTAGATGGTCGGTAATTCTGGATTGTTAATGCCATCCAATACGCCATGGAACGCCGCCGGAATACTGGGATCCAAGAAGAAATCCTCCGGTACCGCTCCGTAGGGGGTGCCAGCTGTCGCAAAGCGAAAGCCGTCCCAAAGGTAACGATTGAAGTCGTCCTCGAAGAACGGCCCTCCAACGAGGCCGCAGATTCTGAAGACCGCTGCCCAGAAGAACATGCGGCCCACCGGGAATGGTTCGCCATGCTCCCGGAAATACCAGTAGAGGCCGAACGCAGGCAGGCCTGTCCATCCGACGAGAACATAGAACCACGCAAGGTCAGGCTCGCCCGGTTGCCGGGCCAAGAAAGCAAGGGCACTGTAGCCTAGCGCGCACCACAACCCGGCCACGTCGACGAATTGCCGTGCCCTAACGCCGTGTTGAGCGTGGTCATTCGCTAGAGGGGGCATTTCGGAGGATCGGGGCCTAAGTCGGCATGGCAAGTCAATCAAGAAAGCTGACTGGACCCTGATGCCAAGCCGGTCATCGAGCGCTCACATCGGTCGTTCCGTAATCTAGCGGAATCGTCAGCGAAGGTCTATTCGGAACGGGGCCGAGTCTCAAGCGTTGAGATCAGGAAGGGTGCCGCGGGACTGTCCTGCCGCTCCCAATGCAACGACGTCGAGATGGGTGCGGATGCGGGATGCGAAGTCGGCAACCGCCGTTCTTGTCAGGAAGTACGCCCACACAGCCCCGACAAGAATCGCGACGACTACCGCAGCCACAGAACGGAAGAGGAAGTACTGGATTCCGACGGCAATGCCGGCAACGGCAAAAAATATGACCACGGCGACCATGGATACAAGTGTCCGACTCGGTTCTTGTTGCTTCCCGAACGGGACGCCCTTGATCAGACGTAGGCCTAGTCCCAGATACAGGCATGCGATGACGGTGCTCAAGGCTACGAACAGCGCAGCTTCCGTCAAGCCCCAAAGCCACGCCAGTCCAATCAGGCCAACCAGGTTTGGACCGATAACCAGAAGAAAAAAGGCTCCTCAGCAAAATCGGTGGGCAAGGCTGTGCTCCGGTAGATTTCCAAGTGGATGATATAAAGCGAGTTCGTAAGACCTGTAGGATCTGAACCCGTACGCTTTTCTCATAGCCAGCTTGGCTTTGAGGTTCATGCCCTCCACCGCACCCGAAGAATAGCTCCTCCCGGTCCGGAACCAGTTCAAGACCAGCGGCCGATGCCGCCTCAGCATCTTCGCGACCTTCTTCATCGGCTCCAGCCGCGAGCGCATCGCCCGCCGGCACCAGCGCACCAGGAACCGCCGCGCCGCCGTCGGCGAGCGACACTCCCAGAACTGCTGGAAATCCGCCTTCAGCAGGTACGCCCGCACCGTCCGGTCGGGGTAGGCCGCCGGTTACCCAACGGCCCCCCCACGGATCCGGACGTGCGCGTTAACGCATCCGGCTCCTCGCTCCGGTCGTGACGGCATCCGTCATGGGCTGCCGTGCCGCTCCGTTCGTGGCCTGCTGCACCTCGGCGGCACTGTGTCCGCGAGTTCCCGACTCTATGTTCGGAGCCTGCCCTTCCCTTCGCGTCTCCCGTTGCGCCCAGGCCTTCCCTCCACCGAGTCCGCCACGTGGCTCCGTCTAGCCCGCCGGTTACCCGACGGGCCCCGCGCAGATCCGGACGTGCGCGTTAACGCATCCGGCTCCTCGCTCCGGTCGTGACGGCATCCGTCTGGGCTGCCGTGCCGCTCCGTTCCGGTCCGTGGCCTGACTGCACCTCGGCGGCGACTCTGTGTCCGCGTCTCCCGTTGCGCCCGGCCCCCTCCGCCAGCTCCGCCACGTGGCTCCCCACGCTTTGTTCGTTGGTTTCATCCTACTATGGCCGAGTCCGACTCCTCCCCGCCGTTCATCCTCCGCTAGCCTGCCTTCGCTTCGGCGACCACGGCGCAACGCGTCGCGGCGGAACGGGGAGGGATCCCAGGTTCGGAGTCACCTGCCCTTCCCTTCGCGTCTCCCGTTGCGCCCAGGCCTTCCCTCCACCGAGTCCGCCACGTGGCTCCCCACGCTTTGTTCCCCGGCTTCGCCGGTACTATGCCTGAGTCCGACTCCTCCCCGTCGTGCATCCTCCGCTTAGCAACTGCCTTCACTTCGGTGACCACGGCGCTAAGCACCGTGGTAACGGGGAGGTCTCACAGGTCCCGATCCAGGACTTGCGCGCGTGCATGGGTTCTTCGACACCGCGAGGCCCGGCCGCCCCTCACCATGACGGTGCGGCCGGTGCTGCCTTCGACCAACTTGATGGCCTCGGCACCTCGAACTTCAAGCTTTTCGTTGCTCAATAGCCCTGCCCACGCGTACCCCTGTCAACGCTTAACCAACACCCTCGCGGATGCCGGCCCATGACTCGGGGAGAAAGTGGTTGGTTATTCCTTCCTTTCATCGGACTTTCACCGACTGTCCTGCCAATCAGTTAGCCTGTCGCACCAAGTTCAGCTTCACCAGCTCCGCCAGCTTCGGCTCCTGCTTCTCGCTCAGGTTCTCCTTGCGCTTCAGCAACAGCCAGCGCGTGTTCTTCAGCACCGGCTCCTCCCCCTGCGCCTTCAGCTGCTTCGCCGCCGCCGCCCGCACCGCGTCGATCGCCTTGCCCAGCTTCTGCACGATGTGGAAGCGGTCCAGCACGTGCACCGCCGCCGGCGCCCGCTCCGCTACCACCCGCAGGTACGCCTTCCACATGTCCGAGCACACCACCCGCAGCCGCCCTGACCGCGCCTCCCCGAACCAGTCGAAAAACCCTGCCAGCGTCTCGATCTTCCGCGCCCGTCCCACCCCCAGCAGCCACCGCCGGCCCGCATCCAGCTGATACACCAACGTCAAGTACTTATGGCCCTTCTGCCACGCGATCTCATCCACCCCGATCGTCGCCACCCCCTCCAGCTGCACCCGCTCCCGGCCCCACTCCACGGCCATCCCCACCGCTCGCCAGACCCGCTCCCACGACACCCCGAACACCTGCGCCGTCTCCTGCCACGACAGCCGCTTCGCCCAACTCGCCAGAAACCACCTCAACGCCTTCGTCGAGCGCTGCTTGCCCTCCGCCCACGGCACCCGCTCCACCTTCACCTGCCCGCAGCGCCGGCAGTCCACCCGCCGCATCTCGTAGATCAAGTACGTCGGCAACCCCAGCACCGGCACGAACTGGTACCGCCGCCGCTCGCGCCGGTCGTAGCAGGGCCCCGGCTCGCCGCAGCCCGAGCAGCGCGCCCTGCCGTTGGCCCGCGGCAAGACCTCTACCTCCACCTCGGCCGGCCCGCCCTCGCGCTCCACCAGCCGGATCTTCCCGTACACGAACCCCGGCAGCTTGTACACCCGGTTCAGAATCGTGCGCAACTGCACCAGATCGCCCCTCCCTTCCCCGGACCCGCACTCCCCGCCCACCTCGGCGGAAGCCCTCGGTACCCGGATCAAACTACACTACCCCAGGACGCAAGACCCGATCCTCACCCACTGATTCTGCGCAGGAGGCAGAAAAAAGAGCCCAGCCTGAACTCCCCTCGCAAACGGAACGACGGAAGTGCTTGGCACAACGAGAAACAACCAGACGCCCTTGTAGTCGTTTCCGTAGGCAAGGACTAGACACAACCAGATCACGAACTGTCCAAGAACGTGGGGCATGATGTGAGTGAAGGTGAAGTTCGAACTGAAGGGTGACGCCGAGAAAGCCTCCAAGAAAGCCCCCCCTTTGATGAGCGGGATCAGGACAAACATGACTGCAACAGGAGCAAACCTGGCGAGGTTTAGCTTGAATTGCCGTAACTTTTATGTTAGGGAGTGGGACCGAGGAGCAGCCGGGTGTTCGCGAATGGATGGCAGGGAGGGCCTAGCGGAGGGAGCGGAGCGACCGAAGCTAGGCCCTCCCTGCCATCGCTGAACAGCCTTGGTCCGTTCCTGCGGGCAGACATCCCGCAGGGTGCAGCTTGGAAGTTTCTGCTGGTCGCCGTCGCTGGCGACTGGCTGAGCAAGAATCTCCCCGCCCCATGGCGGGGAGGCCGCTGCCGGGCCTGGCCAGGCCCGGCAGCGGGCGGCGGGTCGGATCGTTTTCGTAACTGGGTGTTTTGGCACCGTTGGGCAGCTGGATCGCCCGCCGCAGCAATTCCCGCAAGACCTGAACGGAAGTTGGGGTTCTGGCCCGCATTTCAAAAGTAGAGGTTCCCGGGAATCCCCTTGGCCACTGGAAAGGATACCAATCAACGCATGACACCTCCCCCGACACCTCCTGCCGAGTCTGTCGCTGGCATCGACGTCGGCAAGCACTGGCTCGACGTCTTCGTCGATCCAGCCGCGTGCGAGCGCCGCTTCGCCAACACGCACGAAGGCCACCAGGCCCTCAGCAACTGGCTCAGCCAACTCGATGCCCGGCGGGTCGCCCTGGAACCGACCGGCCGCTACCACCGCGAACTCCATCAAGGCCTCCACAACGATGGCGTCACTGTCGTCCTCGCCAACCCGCAGCGCATGCGCAATTTCGCCCGCTCTCTCGGCCAGCAGGCCAAGACCGACCGGGTCGACGCCGCCATGCTCGCCCGCTACGCCCGCCTCGACCATCTCCAGAGCGCTGCGCCCAAGCCCGCGAATCAGCAGGCACTGGGCGACCTGCTCGCTCTGCGTCGCAAGCTCGTCGAGCAGGGCGCTGCCTTGCGCAAGCACGCCTCCGCGACCGCCGGCCCGGCCGCCGACCTGCTCCAGCCCCTGCTCGACCGCTTCGCGCCCAAGGTCCGCGAGGTCGACGCCGCTATCCAGGCCGGCATCGACGCCGATCCCGGCCTGCGCCGGCGCAGCGAGATCATTCGCTCCGTTCCGGGCTGCGGCCCGCTCACCGCTGCCAGCCTGTGCGCCGAACTGCCCGAACTCGGCTCCGCCACACCGGCCGCAGCCGCCGCGCTGGCCGGCCTCGCACCCTACGCGTGCGATTCCGGTGGCCATCACGGCCGCCGACGCATCCGCGGCGGTCGTCAGCATCCGCGCAAGGTCCTGTACATGGCGGCCACCTCCGCCATCCGTTGCAACCCGGACCTCCGCACCGTCTACGCACGCCTGACGGAACGGGGCTGTTGTTTCCCACAACGATTCGTTGAATCGTCACGATCTTGAATCGGATTGTCTCGTGGCGGATCGGGTGGGAAAGCGGGTCAATCTGGTACGGAGAGCCGTGTCGTAGGGCGAGAGCGGCGGTCGCGAAGCTGACCAGGCCGGGGCTCAAAGGGAGGCACTGATCGCCGTCAAGGGCGGCGTGTGCCGTGGATGGCGGCCGGGGTGCGGATCACGCAGGAACCGGGCCGGCCGCACTGCGATTGCGTTCAGCGAGCCGGCCCGGTTGAATAGGGTGGCCCGCGCGATGGCAACTCGCCGGGCCGTGGGCGGCGTTATCCAGTTTCTGTACGGCACGGACCTCACCGCCGAGGACTACGTTAAGCGCCAGGCGTGGTGGGATGCAAGCCCGCCCGAGTGTCCCTACCATCCGCAGGGCGGCTGCGGACTGGTGCCGCACGGGACCTATGGTCGCAAAACCCCGACCGGCACGCGGGTGCGGCGGTTCCTGTGCCCGGGATCGGGGCGGACGGTCAGCATGCTGCCGCGCTGCCTGGCGGCGCACTGGTCCGGGACGGTGGCGGAAGTCGAGCGGGTCGTGCGGGAGGCGGGCAAGGCGCAGAGCCTGGAAGAGGCGGCGAACCGGCTGCGCACGGACCACGTCAGCCTGGCCTCGGCGCTGCGCTGGGTGCGGCGGCGCGTACAGGCTGTGCGGGCGTTCCTGACGGTAGTGCGCACGATCTGTCCGGAGCGTTTCGGGCAGCTGGAGCCGAGCCTGGAGGCGTTCGGGGCCACGCTGGGCAGCGCGGCGGTCCTGCCGCGCCTGCGGGTGGTCGCGGAGCAGCGGCTGGGGTCGCTGCCGGCCCCGGTCGGCTTCTTCCGCCAGTGGCGCAAGGCGGGAATTCGCGGCCCGGCCCACGCCCCACACGCGCATGGTCTGGACCCCCCGCCGCCGACCGCCTAGCTTGGGGGAACAGGCCGTCCGGCCACCCTTGCCAGGAGCGATTGCCATGCCCGACATCGAAAACGACCCCCGCCGCGAAGTAGCCCTGTTCCGCTACGGCGTCATTGCGGAACTGCTGTGCCTGCCCGCCGGGTCGCCCGAGCGCTGGGCGGCCATGCGGGCCAAGGCCGCGCTCGCCCACGCCATTCCCGGCAGCTACCGCACCCGCGTCGCCGTCGAAACCATGCGCGACTGGATCGCGCACTACGAGCGAGGCGGCTTCGAAGCGCTCTATCCCAAGCTCCGCGCGGACCGCGGCCGGACGCGGCAGCTGCCGCCCGCAGTCGCCGAGTTGCTGGTCGGCATCAAGGAGCGCCAGCCGCATCTGTCCGTCCGCGAGGTCATCCTCCAGGCCCGCGCCAGCGTCCCCCGCGAGGTGCTGCTGGCACCGTCCAGCGTCAACCGCCTGCTCCACCGCGAGGGGCTGATGGAGCGCGCCGACGAGCAGCCCGAGCCCAAGGACCGGCGCCGCTTCGCCTACCGCCTGGCCTCCGAATTGTGGATGAGCGATGTCATGCACGGCCCCCCGGTCGGCAGCGACAGCGGCGACCGCCGCCGCCGCGCCAAATCCTACTTGATCGCCTTCATTGATGACGCCACCCGCCTCGTGCCCCACGCCGCCTTCACCCTCTCCGAGAATGCCGCCACGTTCCTGCCCGTCTTCAAGCAGGCCCTCCTCAAGCGCGGCCTGCCGACTCGCTTGTATGTCGATAACGGCAGCAATTACCGCTGCCAGCACCTGGCCGTGATCTGCGCCACGCTCGGCATCAATTTGATCCATGCGACCGCTTACCAGCCTCAGGGGAAAGGCAAGATCGAAAGATTTTTCCGCACCTGCAGAGCGCAGCTGCTGCCCGCCTTGGGTGTTGACGACACCCGCAGCCTCGACGCGCTCAACGCCCGCCTCGCCGCCTGGATCGAGGGCGAGTACCATCTCAGCCCCCACCGCGGCCTCGACGGCAGGACCCCGCTCGAGAGCTGGTCCCGCAGCGCCTCCAGCGTCCGCCTGGTCGGACCGGAAACCGATCTCGACACGCTTTTCCGCTTCCGCCTCAAGCGCCGCGTCAGCAAGGACCGCACCGTCAGCCTGCTCGGCACCCTCTACGAGGTCGATGCCGCGCTCGTCGGCGAGAACATCCTCCTGCTGCACGACCCCTCCGTGCCGCGCTCGCGGCCCATCCCGGTGCTGCATGCGGGCCGCCAGGCCGGCCAGGCGACCCTCCTCGACGCGTATGCCAACACCCGCGTCAAACGCACCCGCGCGACGAACCGCCCCGACCAAGCCGTCGATCCCGCGCCCGCGCCGCAGCCCTCCCCCCTGCGCCTGCGCGCACTCCGCGCCCCCTGCCAGGAGCACGACTGATGTACCTGTCCCACTTCGCCCTCTCCCGCTTCCCCTTCGAGCATGCCGCCCACCCCGACGAGCTGTTCGCCTCCCGCGCCGCCAGCGAGACCGAGACGCGCCTCCAGCATCTGCTCGAACTGCGCGGCATCGGCCTGCTCACCGGCGAGGTCGGCTGCGGCAAGACCAGCGTCTGCCGCCGCGTCACCGCCGCCTTGCATCCCGGCCTGCACCGCGTCTATTACGTGGCGCTTTCGACCGGATCCGTGCTCGACACCTACCAGGCGATCGCCTGGGAGCTCGGCCTCGCCAGCGTGCGCACCCGCGCCGCCGCCTACCGCGAGATCCGCACCGAGCTCTCGCGCCTCGTCCGCGAGTGCAAGCAACTCCCCGTGCTCGTCATCGACGAGGCGCACCACCTGCGCAACGACGTGCTCGAGGATTTGCGCTTGCTCACCAATTTCCAGATGGACTCCGAGCACCGCCTGTGCCTGCTGCTCGTCGGCCTCACCGAGCTGCGCCGCCGCCTCTCCATGGCCGTCCACGAATCCCTCGCCCAGCGGCTCGTCGTGCGCCAGCACCTGGCCGGCCTCGACCGCGACGAGCTCGAGCCCTATCTCGCCCACCGCCTCGGCCTGGCCGGCTGCCAGCTCCCGCTGTTCGCGCCGCCCGCCCAAGAGGCCCTCTTCCAGGTCTCCCGCGGCCTGCCCCGGCAGGTCAACCGCTACGCCCACTACGCCCTCGTCGCGGCCGCCCTCGACAACGCTCGCACCGTCTCCGGCGAGCATCTCGAGCGCAGTTGCCAGGAGCTGGCCAAGTGAGCCCCGCGACCGCCACGCCGCGCTGGACCGCCCGCGCCGACGGCGTCCGCGCGGCCCCGCTCGAACCGCTCGCCGTCCAGCTCGGCTACCGCCCCGACCCGCGCAACCCGGCCCGCTGGAAACGCCCTGGCTCGGTCCTCAGCATCACCGGCACGCGCTTCTTCGACCACCACCGCGGCGGCGGCGGCGGCGGTGCCATCGACCTCGTCATGCACGCCCGCGGCTGCCGCTTCCGCGCGGCCGTCGAGTTCCTCGAAAGCTGCCTCGGCCGCCGCCCCGCCCCCGCCGCGCCGCCGCCGGCCAGCCCGTCCGCGCCCCCAGCCACGCTCGCCAACTTGCAGCTCCCGCCCCGCGACGACCGCCTCTGGCCGCCCGTGCGCGACTTCCTCGTCACCGCCCGCCGCCTCGATCCCGGCCTGCTCGACCTCTGCCGTCAGGATGGCCTGCTCTACGCCGATCACCGCCGCAACGCCGTCTTCCTCTGCCATGACCCCCGGCGCCAGCCGACCGGTGCCGAGATCGTCGGCACCCGCCCCGCTCCCGACGGCCGCACCTTCAAGGGCATGGCTCCCGGCTCCCGCAAGGCCCGCGGCGGCTTCTGGCTGCCCGCGCCCACTGCCGAGCTCGACGCGCTCTTGCTCGTCGAGAGTGCCCTCGACGCCCTCTCGGCGGTCCGCCTGCTGGCTCCCTCCCTGCCGCCCGACACGCTCGTCGCCTCCACCGCCGGCCTTGTCTCCGCTCTCCCCCGCTGGCTGCAAGCCTTCCACGCTCCCCGCACCATCTGCGCCTACGATGCCGACCCTGCCGGCGACCAAGCCGCCGCCGCCCTCCGCCGCCACACTGCCAACTGCACGCGCCTCCGGCCTGTCGGCGCCAAGGACTGGAACGACTTGCTACGCCGTGCCCCCAGACGCTAGCCCCTCCTCCGCACCGCGATCAACTGCAACATCGCCAGCCCTCGACCCGGCCGCAACACCCCGCCTCTCTCTGCTACTAGAAAACCCCGCCGCCGACCCCCTCCTCTCACGCGCACCCAACACTCCCCTCAACTCCTTCCTGCAGTAGCGAATCTACTTGAAAAATCTCCGCTTCAACTGCAGAAATAGCGTGGGATTCGCCTAGCGAAATAGCTTGGGAAACACTCACTTTCCTTTTCCCTGCACGCCGGACCGACCGGCAGGGTTGTTGCCTTGCCGGCCAACCGGCAATCCGTGACTCTCCAGAGACGACGTTGTTCTGGCATGACGACAGGGGCTCCCCGGTTTGCGTGGACTGCGGAACTGGGCTGCGGAAGCCGCGGCAGGGACCGCGGCCGCGACACTGCGCACGGGGTGGCAAGCGACGCCACAATGCGCGGCCCGGCTGCCGGATGCTGAAAATGAGGTGACGGACACACACGGGGAAGCCATCTCGGCGGGGCGGGCTCTGGCAGCCGAGCAGGCCCGTCCCGCCAAGCTCGGCGACGACGTGGCGCGGTCGGAGTGCGCAGTCGCGAGGCTGCGCCGTCGGCTCGCGTCACTGGAGCGTCGGGAGCGGGAAGTGGGCGCACCCTGAACCCGGATTCCGCAGTTTGCCGCTTTGCATGGAGACTCGAGCAAACCGCAATAACGTCACTGCCAGCAATCGATCGCGAATCCGGGAGAGGCAGAGCCTGCCTGAGGGCACACTCTCCAGGCTTCCCGTGACCGATTGCCAGCCTGTTGCCGTCGTTCCAGCTCAACCAACTGCTGCCGGCAGGTGCAAGCTGCTGCCTCCGGGATGGCCAGCTCGCAACAGGCCTTCTGAGCGGGGGCCCGTCCTGCGCTCCGAGGCGATCCCATTCATCGCAATCTGAAGCAAGATCCGAACGGGGCCACAGCCAGCCCGGCACAGCCGGCTCGATCACGAGCTGGGTGCAGGTAGCGCAGTGAACGGTAACGTTGCCGTGGCCAATGCATCGCACGGCCCACGCCGTGGCGAGACCAGGCTCGGGCGTCTGCTTGTTCTCGATCTCGCTCTGTGCGGAGGGGGAACCGCTGCCCGCCACGCTCTGACTACCGGCGCAAGCACCGTCACTGCAAGCCGCAGGGAGCAGCGTGGGTTGGGCCGCTTCCCGCGCGGTCAAGGCCGCGCCCGCTGCCCGTCCCTGCCGCCACGGACGGCTTCGTGCGCGCGGGGCCGCTCCTGGCATGCACGGGATTCCAACCGGAGAGGATCACCTGTCGGGCTCCGCCAAGCCGCGCCCGCCTCCTGGCCGCGACCAGATCCCTCTCAGACCGCGCCAGCGCGTCACGAGCCACACCGGGATCCTCCGCGTAGCGAACCGCCATACTCGGCCCGCATGCGATGAGATCGAAATGCAACTTGCCAACTTCGAGTGAAACCTCGCTCGCGCCGCCCACGGGAAGCGGTCGCATCAACTGCACGGCCTTGTGGAAAGATTCCGCTATCAATCCACGAATTACGGCAGAAAACGCTTGACATCAATCACGGAAGGCTGCCCAGGTAGTCTTCAGATACAGGAGCCCCAATCGATTGGATGAATAGAGGGGCTCACTTGGAGTGCGGTCCGCTCAGCATGCGTGCATCCGAACCGGGTGTAGTGTGGAGGCTAGGCTTCCACCCTCGCCAGCAGAGCGGCCGGCCCTTGCAACAAGGCCTCAACGCGGTTCAAGCCCTGCTTGCGCGCCGTCGACAGCACACTACGCAGCGTGGCGAAGTCCTGCGCACCCTGCTCGGAGCGGAACCCGCCCGAGATCTTCATCCGCAGCTTCATCATCCGCAAATCCTGTTCGGCTTGGTTGTTCGTGAACGGCACCCTCTCGTCCCTGAGAAATCGCAACACCGACTCCCGCCTGTCCCTCAGCCGCAACGCCAGATTATGTCCCGGCCGACGCTTCTTGCGGCCCCGCCGTCCCGGCTTGGCCGGCCGCAACGGCTCCAACCCCTCGTGATACGCCAACGCCTCCCGCACCAACTCGTCGTAACGCCGCTCGATCCTCTCCAGTAGCGACCGCGGCAACGCCACCCCCCGCTCCCGCACGCTGTCCACCGCCCGCTTCGCCCGCCTCAGCAACTGCTGCATCCGCCGCGCCCAGTCTTCCCCGTCGATCTTCGCCAACGCCTCTAGCTCCCGTAAGTGGTGAATGTTACACAGCGCGTGCAGCACTCCCGGCACCTTGAAATACGAGGCCCAGTGGTCATGCACCAAGATGCCTCGCAACCCCTCCAACACGCCACCCCGCTGGCGGCTTGTCCGGTAGTAGGTCAGCTTCGCCGTGCTCAGCACGTGCAACCACTGCCCCTGGCCCGCAATCCGGAATCCCGTCTCGTCCAGATGCTTCACCCCGCTCGCGCTTACCAGCTGATCCCGTACCCGCTCGCTCCAACTCCGCCAGATCTGCGCTGCCTTGCGGCTCATCCCCGCCAGCGTCGCCGCGCACAATGCCACCCCGAACAGGTCCCGGAAGATCTCCGCCAGTCGATCCTCGGGCAGGAAATGGGCGTTCTGCAAGTACACCGCGGTGGCCGCGATCCGCGGCCCGTACTGCACCGGCGCGCTCACGCCCTCCGGGAACGCGGCCCGCGTCAGCTGTCCGCACTGATAGCGGAATCTTTCCACAAGGCCGTGCAGTTGATGCGACCGCTTCCCGTGGGCGGCGCGAGCGAGGTTTCACTCGAAGTTGGCAAGTTGCATTTCGATCTCATCGCATGCGGGCCGAGTATGGCGGTTCGCTACGCGGAGGATCCCGGTGTGGCTCGTGACGCGCTGGCGCGGTCTGAGAGGGATCTGGTCGCGGCCAGGAGGCGGGCGCGGCTTGGCGGAGCCCGACAGGTGATCCTCTCCGGTTGGAATCCCGTGCATGCCAGGAGCGGCCCCGCGCGCACGAAGCCGTCCGTGGCGGCAGGGACGGGCAGCGGGCGCGGCCTTGACCGCGCGGGAAGCGGCCCAACCCACGCTGCTCCCTGCGGCTTGCAGTGACGGTGCTTGCGCCGGTAGTCAGAGCGTGGCGGGCAGCGGTTCCCCCTCCGCACAGAGCGAGATCGAGAACAAGCAGACGCCCGAGCCTGGTCTCGCCACGGCGTGGGCCGTGCGATGCATTGGCCACGGCAACGTTACCGTTCACTGCGCTACCTGCACCCAGCTCGTGATCGAGCCGGCTGTGCCGGGCTGGCTGTGGCCCCGTTCGGATCTTGCTTCAGATTGCGATGAATGGGATCGCCTCGGAGCGCAGGACGGGCCCCCGCTCAGAAGGCCTGTTGCGAGCTGGCCATCCCGGAGGCAGCAGCTTGCACCTGCCGGCAGCAGTTGGTTGAGCTGGAACGACGGCAACAGGCTGGCAATCGGTCACGGGAAGCCTGGAGAGTGTGCCCTCAGGCAGGCTCTGCCTCTCCCGGATTCGCGATCGATTGCTGGCAGTGACGTTATTGCGGTTTGCTCGAGTCTCCATGCAAAGCGGCAAACTGCGGAATCCGGGTTCAGGGTGCGCCCACTTCCCGCTCCCGACGCTCCAGTGACGCGAGCCGACGGCGCAGCCTCGCGACTGCGCACTCCGACCGCGCCACGTCGTCGCCGAGCTTGGCGGGACGGGCCTGCTCGGCTGCCAGAGCCCGCCCCGCCGAGATGGCTTCCCCGTGTGTGTCCGTCACCTCATTTTCAGCATCCGGCAGCCGGGCCGCGCATTGTGGCGTCGCTTGCCACCCCGTGCGCAGTGTCGCGGCCGCGGTCCCTGCCGCGGCTTCCGCAGCCCAGTTCCGCAGTCCACGCAAACCGGGGAGCCCCTGTCGTCATGCCAGAACAACGTCGTCTCTGGAGAGTCACGGATTGCCGGTTGGCCGGCAAGGCAACAACCCTGCCGGTCGGTCCGGCGTGCAGGGAAAAGGAAAGTGAGCCACAAGCAATTCATCCGTCTGGATTCCGCAGTGCGGCAGTGGCGCTGGGAACCGTACTCCACGTCGCTTCAGGCAGACCACGCTCGCTCGACTGTCGCGCAGTCGGATGCCGTACCCACAGGGTGCGCCGGGGACGGATTCCAAGTGCAGTTCCTTCAATACGTTACGGAGTGTCTGGTGGCGTTCCGCCGTCTCCGGCGGCCCCCGCCCCGCAGCAGCCACAAGGCCCGCTGCGAGGCCAGCGTGCCTCAAGCCGAGGCCCCGGCCGCAGGGCTGGCGGGTGTCCATGGGCGGTCGTCGCGGAGCAAGGCCCCGAGCAGTCCGAGCAGCTTGCGCATGACCGCGACCAGCGCTACCTTGTGCGGCTTGCCCCGTTCCGTCAGGCGTGCGTAGACGGTGCGGAGGTCCGGGTTGCAACGGATGGCGGAGGTGGCCGCCATGTACAGGACCTTGCGCGGATGCTGACGACCGCCGCGGATGCGTCGGCGGCCGTGATGGCCACCGGAATCGCACGCGTAGGGTGCGAGGCCGGCCAGCGCGGCGGCTGCGGCCGGTGTGGCGGAGCCGAGTTCGGGCAGTTCGGCGCACAGGCTGGCAGCGGTGAGCGGGCCGCAGCCCGGAACGGAGCGAATGATCTCGCTGCGCCGGCGCAGGCCGGGATCGGCGTCGATGCCGGCCTGGATAGCGGCGTCGACCTCGCGGACCTTGGGCGCGAAGCGGTCGAGCAGGGGCTGGAGCAGGTCGGCGGCCGGGCCGGCGGTCGCGGAGGCGTGCTTGCGCAAGGCAGCGCCCTGCTCGACGAGCTTGCGACGCAGAGCGAGCAGGTCGCCCAGTGCCTGCTGATTCGCGGGCTTGGGCGCAGCGCTCTGGAGATGGTCGAGGCGGGCGTAGCGGGCGAGCATGGCGGCGTCGACCCGGTCGGTCTTGGCCTGCTGGCCGAGAGAGCGGGCGAAATTGCGCATGCGCTGCGGGTTGGCGAGGACGACAGTGACGCCATCGTTGTGGAGGCCTTGATGGAGTTCGCGGTGGTAGCGGCCGGTCGGTTCCAGGGCGACCCGCCGGGCATCGAGTTGGCTGAGCCAGTTGCTGAGGGCCTGGTGGCCTTCGTGCGTGTTGGCGAAGCGGCGCTCGCACGCGGCTGGATCGACGAAGACGTCGAGCCAGTGCTTGCCGACGTCGATGCCAGCGACAGACTCGGCAGGAGGTGTCGGGGGAGGTGTCATGCGTTGATTGGTATCCTTTCCAGTGGCCAAGGGGATTCCCGGGAACCTCTACTTTTGAAATGCGGGCCAGAACCCCAACTTCCGTTCAGGTCTTGCGGGAATTGCTGCGGCGGGCGATCCAGCTGCCCAACGGTGCCAAAACACCCAGTTACGAAAACGATCCGACCCGCCGCCCGCTGCCGGGCCTGGCCAGGCCCGGCAGCGGCCTCCCCGCCATGGGGCGGGGAGATTCTTGCTCAGCCAGTCGCCAGCGACGGCGACCAGCAGAAACTTCCAAGCTGCACCCTGCGGGATGTCTGCCCGCAGGAACGGACCAAGGCTGTTCAGCGATGGCAGGGAGGGCCTAGCTTCGGTCGCTCCGCTCCCTCCGCTAGGCCCTCCCTGCCATCCATTCGCGAACACCCGGCTGCTCCTCGGTCCCACTCCCTAACATAAAAGTTACGTCCAGCAGCGCGAGGCTCATCTTCGCAGCAATCCCCGGGATATCGACGCGCTGACCCTGTTCCCCCGCATCGACGCCCGCCGCCTGGCCGTGGTGGCCAGCGCGGCGCGCCTGCGGCATGTCGAAGCCTTCATCGACCTCACGCTCGCGTGTTTCCCCGGGGACGCCTACCCGGTCTGCGAGGACTCCTACCCGTTCGGATGCGACCGTCGGATGCTGGACAAGCTGCAGTCGATCGTTGCGGCGAACACCTGTCGGTTTGCAGCGTTTCGCAGAGACCCGGCTGCCGCGCCCGAAGCCGGCGGAGAGGGGTCGCACCCAAACGGCGGTACAGGGCGGAGCACGGAGTACGCCTCCGAGAGCGAGCAGCACCGCAGCAAGATCGATGATTCTTCGATGACGGAGGAAGCCAAGGACGTGGCACGGCGCGAACTGGAGCGAGGGAGCACCGAATATGTCGACACGCTGCTTTCCCTGCCGTGGGGCAAGCGAAGCGAAGTGCGCATCAACCTCTCGGACGCCCAGCGCCGGCTCGACGCCGACCACTACGGCCTGTCCAATGCCAAGCGCCGCATTGTCGAGTTCCTTGCGGTCCAGGCCCTTTCCGCTCGACCGCCCGCGCAGGTCCTCTGCCTCGCCGGCCCGCCAGGCTGCGGGAAAACGTCCCTCGGCCGCGCCATCGCCAGAGCGACCAATCGGGAGTACGGCCGGCTTTCCGTAGGCGGCATGCGGGACGAACTCCAGTTTCTCGGCAGCAAGCGCGACTACCGCAACGCCCGGCTCGGCGAGATCATCGAGACACTGAGGCGGCTGCAGGTGAGCAACCCGGTCCTGCTGCTCGACGAGGTCGACAAGATCGGCGCAACCGACCAGTGTGATCCATCCGCGGCACTGCTCGAAGTCCTCGACACCGAGCACAATCACGCGTTTCGGGATCACTACCTCAATGTCCCCTTCGACCTCAGCAACGTGCTGTTCATCTGCACGGCGAATTGCATCGATCGAATCTCGCCGCCGCTGCGGGACCGCATGGAGATCATCCAGATCGAACCGTACACCGAGCAGGAGAAGATCCACATCGCCCGCGAGCACATCTTGCCCAGGCAAATCGAACGCGCGGGATTGACCGCGCACCTCGAGAGCGGTCAGATCGAAATCGCCGCCGATGCACTGCGGGCGCTGGTCACCGAATACCCGCAAGAGGGGGGCGTGAGGAACCTGGCGCGGCGCGTCCAGTCCCTGAGCCGCCAGATCGCCTACCGCGCCGTCATTGCAGACCAGCAGCAGACTGCGTTCAAGCTCCGCATCGAAAACGACAACATCGCCCAGTTCGTCCCGAGAGCAGCAGCAGCTCCGTCATCGATCGGATTCGACCGTGCACGCAAGTGAGATTGGAGATTGTCATGACTGAACCGACTACCGCCCATATCGTTCTGACCGGGGCTCTGGCGATAACCCTCGGGTTGCTCGTGCGTGCGCTCTGCGTTCGCCGAGTGCCGACTATCCAGTCTGTCATCCAGACCGAAAAAGAGCGTATCGCCCGGATCTGCAACCGGGCAGTGCATGAATCATCAGCGCTGCCCCCGGATTTCCTGGAGCGGACTGAGATGGCCGACGCGGGAGACGAAACGGGCGGGCTCGGGAAAACGGGCCAATCCCAGCTTCGCGCTGCCGCTAGGGACTGCATTCGCGCCCGACTCATCAAGGTGCTCTTCGAGCCGTCGGGGCTATCTAGCGACGGCGGCACGAGACTCCTCGCCGACTTGCTGGATCAACTGCAACCCAACAGCGCCGTGCCGCTTGCCCTGGATAGTCAAAGCATTGAGCGCGAAGCCAGTTGTCGACTCCTGGAAGGCGCGATCAATCGCTATATCACATGTAATGCCACGCAGACTCTGGCTGCGGTCTTGGATATTCTCCGCAATCACACTTTCGATTACTCGCAACTCATCGACATTGAAGATGAGGCGGAATTGACATTGGACTCCGAATGGACATGACGCATCCCGGTGGCAGCAATGGAGCGACCGGGTCACCGCGAAGCAGGCGCACGAGCGTGGAGCGGGATGACGGAGCCATCGCGCGGAGGGAGAGGAAACAATGCGGTTTCCCGGGAAAATCAAACTGACAGAAGACTTGCCGGATCGGCCGGGGTGGTCCGCCATTGTTGCCCAAGCGAGGAAATCCAGCACCCCGCACGGCTAGTCACGTTCTACAAGTCCAACCAGAGAGATGTTCGAGGGGCGTTGCGTCGCGGGATGATCGTACGGGATCTGCGGGCCAAGTAAAGGGAGCGATCAGCAGGCTAGCCAAGGCCATAGACTCAGCCTGCGGGAGATCAGACCCGGTTAGCCCATGTCGAGGAGGCTGGTCGCCCAGAAGGTGCTCGCGGCGAATACTTGAAATCCCACCATGGCGGACCGAACGGGTGCGACACCAACCCGCCAATGGGAACCTCAAGGATCAGTTGAATAGCTTGGAGCCTACAACAACAGCGATGATCGTAGCCAAGAAGGTTGCGACGATTCCTGCAACGATATCACTGCCCATGTAAGAGAGGACCGAAAGAACCGAGAACCCTGCAAGTGCGAGCACACCTCCGACGAGGGTGTTCAGCTTTCTCGAATTGCTTTCCCTTTCTGCACGATCCATTGCGAACTGGAAACGACGGTCATCCATTTTGTCCGAATGGCTAAGGGTCGATTCTAGTAGCCCGGCGAGTTGCTCTGGCGCGAGATTGTCCAGAGCTGATTGCGGAATCTGCTGGATATTAAGTTGGTTGATCTGAAAACCGGCATCGGTCGGCGGCGAAGGAATCAATGGTACGGGGGCGACTGATTCCGAACCTCCACCCTTGGTGCCAGACTCTTCTCTGGAAGGGATCGCAGGGCTGGAATCAGAAGTTGGCATAGTCGCTGCCCCCGTATCCCCCCTTGTGACCAAGCTTGAACACGTTGGCTAGCCCACCCTTTGGATCGTCCGCAGATAGGAAGTCTAAGGTAAGGTCTTGTAGTGTGTCGGTGAACCTCGCCACCCAATATGGTTTCCGTCGGCGAACTTCAGCCCGGTAGTTTTGCAACCACTCCAGCACCTCTTGCCTGTCATGGGGCGAGACCCTTCGGGGCAACCGCACGTGGACCCGCCACCCGTCGTCCGTTCGGAAGACATTGCAGATGATGGAATCAGTGGGCAACTCGAATTCTGGCGAGTCTAGTGGAACCAACATTCTGGAACACCTTGTGTATGCACCGTCGTAGCTGCACGCCTGAAGGCACGAACAAGATACCACGCTTGCAGGCAAAGGCTCGACGTCCGCAACCAACTGCAAATAACACAGCAGCGTCTCTACATTCGTAGTGTACGTTATGCGAGGACACCAACGCTGCTCGATCGTTTGGACCAGCCCGATGTGGGCTTACAGAGCCTCGCCGTTCATCGACCCCACTGCTCTCAATATAAGGGATACAAGGGGATTCCACAGCGAACGCACGGTAATTCAATTCGTGGGAATCGGGGCACAGCGGGTATGAATTCGCAGCTGTGTTGAGTCGTGGGGTTGTGCGCGATGGTTGCGGGGACCGCCATGGGGCGGAGTTGAGGGCAGTTCGCGTTGCCGGCGTGGGCTTGCGGACACAGGGCCGCCCTGGCAACGGTTTGGCCAGTCCGCGCAGTTGCGTTCGGGTTCAGCCAGCCACGACCTGGACGGTGGCGGCGGACCGCAGGTGCAGGCAGTCCATGGTGTTCTGGAGATTCTCCACGCCGAGCATCCGCAGGATCGAGATGGGGTGGCTACGAGAGGGTGGACAGGTAGAGGTGCGGTAGGTGCGGTAGCTCCAGAGAGGGCGGCACCATGATGGCGGCGGAGGTCGGAAAAGTCAGGGCGGCGGAGCAAGGCGAGCTGCTGCAGGCGGTATTCGGACACGCCTCATCTCGGACTGCGAATGTCGGTCTGCGGCGTGTGCCAGAAAGAGCGCTACCGCACCTCTACCTGTCCACTATTCCGTAGCCACTCCAGCTCAAGAAAAACACCGACGCCCGCCGGCAGGATGTTCATGCCCGCCACAACGTAAACCACTAGCTTGACTAGATGTGTCAGTTTCGCACCGGACCATGTGGCTCCGTTCACTGGTTGGTGCGCCAGAACCAGTCCTTCGACTGGATTTACCAAGTTCTCGGCCACCTCCGGGAGCAAGACCACACTGAGCTGAAACAGCGTGAGCCCAATCAGAGCGAAACAGAATATGCCGGGCGAAACGCCGTCAGCAGCAAGTGCGAGACTGACCGCCGCGGAGACGACGAACATAATGAGCACGAAGTACCGCATGGAATAGTCATGGCTACCCATTCGAGCTACTTCCTGCCTCTCGCTAAGTGTGTCGAAGAGGTCGATGAGGAGCCAGTACTGTCGAGGATTGATACCGCATCGCCGCAGGAGCGCGGCAAACGGCTTGGTTCGGAAGACCCGCTTGCCGAGGGAGCGTAGGATTCTCACAGGCTGAGGCCTTCAATGATTTCTGACACGCTGCTCACCGTGTCCTCCGTGCGGGTCAGCAGACGGAAGACATCTTCGAGACTCCCGCTGTGGGTGGATGCCTTCAGGGACTCGAGCGAGCCGTCCGCAATGAGACGCCCCTCGTGAATGATCAGCACCCTGTCGCACACGCGCTCGACGATATCAAGGACATGCGAGCTATAGAGAATGGCCTTGCCGTCCGCCGCCAACGCGGCCACGAGATCCCGCACCATGAGCCCTGCGTTGACGTCCAGGCCCGAAAGGGGCTCGTCAAGCATCACGATATCGGGGTTGTGCAGCAGCGCAGCGCTCAGCAGCAGTTTCTGGCGCATTCCCTTGGAATACTCGTCCGAGCGAGAGAAGCCCGATAAGTCGAATTGCTCAAGGAGCCGACCAATCCGAATTTGAAGGCTCTCTTCGGGCACCTCTTGAAGACGGCCCATCAGTTCCAGGAACTCCTGTCCTGTCAGGCTATCGAAGAGCTCGGCAGATTCGGGTACGTAACCGACGCGCTTCTTGGCATAAATAGCCTCGGTGGGCATCAAGTGACCGGCAATCCGAACCGACCCGCCTCCCGGCGCCAGAATGCCTGTCAGTATCTTGATGGTTGTACTCTTGCCGGCACCGTTCGGGCCAAGAAGCCCGACAACCTCGCCCTTCCTGATGCTGAACGATATCCCATGCAAGACCTGGCTTCGTCCGTAGCTGAAGGTCAACCCGTCTACGGAGACCACCGAGTCGCGGCCATTCATGTTTGTCGAATCATCCATAGCAATCAGGTCCAGATCCAAGAAGCAGAGCTATTGGGAAACTGCAGTGACCAACGCGGCTGCGTCAAGAATGGACTGCAGTCCTCTTACCTGCCCCGCGAAACGCGGCAAACTGTCTGTCTCAACGCGCCAAGGCACTGCTGGCAGTCCCTTCGACCGGTCGCCGCAGGTTGATTCAGTCTACATGTCCGCGCGAGGTGAAGGGCCATTGCCACCTGCGCCGCGGACTGTGCGAAGACTGCGGAGTTCCCCGAAACTCAAGCCCAGAGGCTGCGATGCTTCTCGATGCCCCGGACCGCTCTCTCGACATGCTCGCGAGTATTGTAGATGTGGGGGCAGAGCCGGAATCCACCGGACGTTGACCCGGCTATGCCAGCGTCGTGGTACATGGCGTCGAGCAGCAACTGGCGTCGATCGGGTGCGACTTCCATAATGCAGACTCCGGCACTCAATTCGTCATCCACCGGAGTGACCAGTCTGGCACCGATTTCTGCGATGGATTGCTTTAGCAGTGACGCAAGTTCGCGGACGCGGATCTCCACTGTCGCTGGACCAACCGAGTCGTGGAGCTTGGCGGCATCGCCCAGTGCGGTGAGGGCCGCGTCGTCTCGTTGCCCCATCGACTCGAACTTCCGGGCGCCCTTCAGTTCGGTTTCCGCAGTGGAGCCCCACCCCGGGGCCACGATGCTGGGCCAGATGTCTCCGATCCGCTGGCGACGGACATAGAGCAGCCCAACCTCCTTCGGTCCGCAGAACCACTTATGGGCGCTAGCTGCGTAGGAGTCACAGCCAAGTTCTTGCAAATCGACCTGGAGCGCCCCCCATGTCTGTGCACCGTCCACATGAACGTGGACTCCCGAGCGGTGTGCGATCCCGCAAAGCTCCCGAACCGGCAGCCGGATTCCGCTAACGTTCGACGCATGGGTCAACGCCAGCACTCGAGTCTTTGGCGTGATCGCCTGCCGAAAAGGGCCAATCAATTCGTCCGAACGGGATGGGTGCGACGGAACGGTTACGGACCGCACTGTGAATCCCTGCCGAAGAGCCCGCACTTCCCAAGCAACGTGGTTCGTCGGATGGTTCTGGTCCCAGATCACGACTTCGTCGCCGGGCCCGAGATCTATCCCATTGTTGATGATGTTGTTCGCTTCGCTCGTGTTGCGAACCAAGGCCACCTCATCGCCTTCGGCATTGATTTGTTCCGCTACCAGAGCGCGCGCCGTCTCCCGATCTTGCACGAACCGCTCGCGATTCTGAAAGGAGCAGTCGGTATCAATCGACCGGGTCAGTTCGGTAACTGTGTCCGCGACACTCTCGGGCGAGGGACACAGATTTGCGGCGTTCATCGGCACCCGTTCCTCTCGAAACGGGAACAGTCCCCGAATCTGCCGCCAATACGCCTCTCGGCCGTCAGCGGAGTCCGCCCGGGTTGGAACCGCGGCAAGCGCCGAAACGGTCGCGATGCCACCTAGAAATTGCCGTCGAGTTCCGTGCGTAGCCATCCTGGGGTGAGCGTAACAGATGTCTCGGTGCCCTGAGGCCTAGATGCGTGCTACCTGCGATATTCGATGCTCAAGGGCAGTTTGTCATGTCATTCGTGCGCGGTTACTGCCTTAGAGTCACGTCGAGCGGGGGCAGAACCCCAAGCAGTCCGGTGGACTTGCACGCGCTGAATGAGATCTCGGACGTAACCGGCTTCACGGTTGACGTCACGCGCCAACGCGGTCGAGGCGGGCGCTCCCACCCTGATCGCCGCAGCGACTCGAGCAGCATCATGACGGACAAGCCGCCGTGTCACATTGCGATGGCGTGGCGGCCTCAAGGCGAGGTCCGTGCTTAGTCGCCTTCTGCTACGGCAAAGGCAATGATGTTGAAGCCCGCTGCAACCGCCACGAACTGCCTTCCTCCGGCCATATAGGTCATGGGAGAGGCCTTCCAGCGGTCGTTGGCATGGAAGTACCAGACCCAACTTCGTCAAACTGTAACGGAGACATCTTGTAACTGGCGGGCCGGTAACATGACGAAGCGAAGGCGAGGTTGCTTAGTCGCCTTCTGCTACGGCAAAGGCAATGATGTTGAAGCCCGCTGCAACCGCCACGAACTGCCTTCCTCCGGCCATATAGGTCATGGGAGAGGCCTTCCAGCGGTCGTTGGCATGGAAGTACCAGACCCAACTTCGTCAAACTGTAACGGAGACATCTTGTAACTGCTTGATAACACGTCGTTTCCGAAATCCAGTCATGGCCAATTGGCACTACATTTCGCGAATCCTGTCAGGCTGGCACACGGCTGCGAACGCGGTGAATGCGCGGCTCGACACCGGCTGCCCGGGAGATCTCCGCCACTTCCGCTGACGGACGCACATCCTGGCGGTTGACGATCAGGGCGCCGTTCACCTGCCGCACGGTCGTGGTGATGCGCACCCACGTGCTCAGGCGCTCGCGGATCGATTGCCAGCTCAGCCGGATGCCCCGGGCCTGCAGGCGCGTGCGGATCAGATGCACCCCGTGGTAGGCCAGCACCGCGATGAACAGGTGCGTCGAGACACGCTCGTCCTTGTGATGCCAGATCGGGCGCAGGCCCAGCTCGGACTTCAGCGACCGGAACGGGGCCTCGATTTCAGTGAGCCGCCAATAGGTCCGCAGGACCCGGTCCAGGTCCCAGTCGGTGTGGCTCGTGCGCAGCACGTAGGCCCCGGCCGCCGCGTCGGCCTCAGCGTATTCCGGCGTGCGTTCGAAGGTGACCGCGGAAGCCTTGCCGTCCGGGCCCGCGGTCACCTTGACGCGCTAGTGCCGCGACACTTTCGAGTGCCTCTCGCGGAGGCGCCCGACGCGCTGCTGAACCCGGTCGTAGGCCTTCAGGTAGCGCGGTTTGGAAAGGCCGTCGTGGAGCGCCTGCAGAGCGCTCTCGAATCGCTGGCGGTGCTTGTCGAGGATCTGCTTGCCGCTGATCTGCTTGCCCTCGCTCACCGCGTACAGCTGCGCTTCCCCGGCGTCCTCGCTGGCGAGCTGCCAGGCCTGCACCGCATGGCCGGCGCTGGTCGCGAGGGTTGCCGCGGCCGCGCCCGCGGGCGGGTCGGGCTTGGCGGCGCGACTGACGCAGATCCAGTCGTAGCCCTGCTGCCGCAGCCAGGCGAGGTTGGCCTCGCTGGCGATGCCGGCGTCCATGACCACGGTCGGCTGCGGGCCGTCGCCGTCGCGGACGGCCTCCAGCCGGGCCAGGGCGCCCTCCAGGCTGCCCGGCTCGGAAGCGTTGCCCGGCAGGATCTCGCAACTGCGCGGGAAGCCCGCTCCGTCCAGCACCAGGGCCAGCGTGATCAGCGGGCAGTCGCTGCGCTTCTGCTTGGAGCGCCCGAAGCGCCGCAGGGTGGCATTGGCATGGCCGGTGTAGAAGGTGTTGGACAGGTCGTAGAACACGATCGTGGCGGGCAGGTCCAGCAGTTGCCGCTCGCGCAGGAAGAGACCCTTCTGGAGGGCTTCGCGGTGCTTCCACAGCAGGTCGTTGGTGCGGTAGAGCTTGGACAGGGAGGGGCCCTGGCCGCCGTCAAGACCGAGCAGTTCCAAGGTCGTGCTGGTATGGTGCAGCCAAATATGCGCCTTGTGCTCGCTGGAAGGCTGGAGCATCTTCGCCATCACCAGCGCGACGGCGATGCGAGCGTCGCGCTCGCCGACTCCCAAGCGCTGCAGCAGGTCCGGGAAGTGGAGCTCTTCCAAGGCCTTGAGGCAGATCCGCTCGGCACCGACCGAGCGCGCGCTGTCATGGCCCAGGGTGTCGAGATCGACGGTCGCGATCGCCGCGTCCCCGGCGCGCGCGGCCGCCGCGGCCTGGAAGCCGCGCGCGCGCAGCCTGCGGACAAGCTCCTCGGCGGCCGCGAGGATGTCCGGCTCCGGAGGGAACAGCAGGTCCTGGCCGTGCAGCAGACCCTCGGCGATGTCGGCGACCGCTTGCCAGTGAGCGCGCGGGACGGGGTAGTCGGTGCCGAGATTGGTGCAGCGAGACTAGCTGCTGTTCTAGCGGGTGGAAGTCCCGCCGGCGCAATTCTCAGTTTGGCGCCGTAGTCATATCCGGCAGGCACTCGGGGTGACCCGGTGACCTGAAAGCCCGGAAGTAAAAGCCCTGGGAGGCCACGCGGCCCTAGGTCGCGGAGGTCTGGTCAGCCCGGGGGGCGAGCAACCAGGAGGGCCGTAGCGAGAGCGAACGGATCAAGCGCCGAAAATCATCTGCCGCATGAAGCTGATTGAAGCGGAGTTTTGGAGATGCCAAGGGTGTCAGTCTTACCCGATGGCCAGTGCCGGTACGGAAGCAACTGAGAGGTGCACGGACCGGGTCCCCCGGCGTATTGAAGGCGGCAATCCTGGAGAGAACAGCAGCGAAAGTCCGGAAGGTGAGGAGGACAGACAGGATGATCCAATGAATGTCAAGGACCTGGGCCTATAACCGGCGGATGCCGGGAAATGGCCGGGAGTTCTCCTGACTGGCGGATGAGGTCGGTAAGCGAGGAAGTCCGGGACAACATAACCCGGACGGCGAGGACCTCTGGGCACAGGTGGCGGCGAGGCCGCCGGGGGGGGTGCCGCACACAGTGGCGGCGTACCCCTGCGGCGGGCCGGGTCGTCGAAGGACGGAGAGAACGCGGGAAGCGTGCGGGGGCATGGCCGGATCAGCCTTAACCTCGGCGGTGCTGCGGAAAGCTCCGTGCCGAACTGCAAGGTGCCTGCTGCTTGAAGCCGTACCGTGGGAAAACCCGACGTACGGATTTTAGGGAGGGCGGCTGGAAACGTGGCCGATGGCGGAACTGAGAACCCACCCTGCAACCGAAAGGGCAGGGCTGGAAATCCTCCGCCTAAGGGTGCGCGCGCCAGTGCCCTACCCGACAGCAGGGTCCGCTGGCGCACGCGGTCGCCGCGGCGCTCGGAACGCACCAAGCGGAAGCTGTAGCCCGGCTGGCCACCCGCAATATGGGTCTTGGTAGCTCGAATGTACATGGGAAATGCGCCAGCCTTGTACCGAGAGTCGCAGACAGTTGCCCTACCCAAAGGGTCCGCTTGGCCGACACATTGGGAAAGCAAGGGCGCATCGCCAATTAGGTCATTTCTTGGCACTACATTGACCTTGTCAAGCTAATAGGAATATATTATCCAAACAAAACACGAACATCTAGGGGTTATACTAACGAAATTCGTGGCTTCCGAACTGATACCAACCGCATTTGGATCGAGTTCTTATCCCAATTTCCGGGATTTTGACGAAGCTAGGCAGAGCGGATCGCCATTGCCGGCATCGGCGGCGGTGAAGGTGCCGGAACCGTCACCGTAGAAGGCAACACCCCCGTCCGTCGAGAGCACTCCTGTCCAGGGGCGATCCGGAGTTCCGTGAGGGCGGTCCCAGACGATCTCACCGGACTCCAGGCTGACCGCTCGCAAGGAACTTACTACGCGCTCGCCGGGAACGGCTCGCGCCGCGCCGCCAAAGAACGCCTTCCCACGCTGCCAGGTCTCGTCGCGCTTCGTGAAGACATTGCATTGCTCGATGGTCTGTACGTACACAAGCCCTGTGGCCGGACTGTAGGAGGGCGACATCCAATTGGTTGCGCCTGCAAGCGAGGGGCAGACTTCGTTTCCGCCGTAGGTGGGCTCCTTCCCCGGCAGCTTCTGAGGGCGGCCATCGCGCCCTATCCCGGTCGCCCAGGTCATCTTCTCGACGAAGGACCTGGCCAGCAGCACCTCTCCATCGATTCGGTCGAGCACATAGAAAAACCCGTTGCGGTTCGCTTGGACCAGGAGCTTTCGCGGAATCCCGCGAAACTCGGTGTCGATCAGCATTGGCGTCTGGTTGGCATCCCAGTCGTAAAGGTCATGAGGCGTGTACTGGTAGTGCCAGCGCAGCTTGCCCGTCCTGGGCTCGATCGCAAGAATCGAGTCGCTATAGAGGTTGTCCCCCTGGCGCTCGTCGCCGTTCATGTCGGGGCACGGGTTGCCAGTCGGCCAGTAGAGCAATTCCAGCTCCGGATCGTACGTGCCGGTAAGCCAAGTGCCTGCGCAGCCGTGCGGCAGTACGCTTCCCACCCAGGTTTCCGACAATGGCTCGCCGGGGAGCGGGACTGTCCAAAAGCGCCAGGCTTCTTCGCCCGTGTCGGCCTTGTAGGCCGCGAGAAACCCGCGAATGCCCTCGTCGCCGCCGCCCACTCCGGCGATTACCAGATTGTTGACCACAAGTGGAGCCAGCGTGCCGCCGTAGTGATCGCGGTGATCAGCCATTTCGGTCTCCCACAACAAGTGGCCAGTGAGTCGGTCAACCGCGATGAGATTGGCGTTGTCGGTCACGATGAACACGCGGTCTCCCAAGATCGCGGCACCTCGGTTCGTGCCGGCACCAGCGTCTCCCATCACCCCTTCGGTGCGCGGTCGGCTATAGCTCCAGATTTCACGGCCCGCCCGCGCGTCTACGGCCCGCACCTCATTGGGAGCGGTGACGTACATGATTCCGTTAACCACGATCGGTGTCGTCTCGAGGCTGCGCGGCGCACGCAGTGGGAGAATCCACTCGGGGGCGAGCTTCCCGACGTTTCGCGTCGTGATCCTGTCGAGCGAACTGTGGCGGTTGCCATGGAGCCGGCCGTTGTAAGTGGGCCAGTCGCCTGCGCTCGGATTCCGGATGCTCGCGAACCGCATCGCCCCGGGCAGTTCGTTCTGCGCTCGGAGATATCTCGCCCGTAGAGGGTTGTCCGGCCGGCCGTCGAGGCGGCTGAGATAGGCGATCACGTCGTCGAGGCCTTCGCCCTTGAACTCGGGCATCGGGGACCCAGGCCGAGGAACCAATTCGCTGACCTCGTTCCGAGATAGCAGCCGCCAGCTTCCATCGACGGCTTGAAGCTGGACATCGTGGACGCTTTGGTTGAGCAGGAAACCGCGGATCTCCTCGCCGTCCTTCAGCTTTGCGTCGATCTGCCGGTAGGCACGTGCAATCTCCGCATCGGGTTCTCTGAGGTCGCGCTCGAGTTCGCCAAGCGTGCGGCTCGCTCCAACGTCAGACAGATCGGGCCCGACCATGCTCCCGCCGCGGACATGGCAGGCGTGGCAATTGGCTTGTCCAAAAAACAGCTCCTCGCCGACTGCGGGGTCACCCTGCGGCACCGTTTCGCTTGCCGGCGCGGTTTGCACGCGGTAGTAGGCAACCAGCGCGGCCATTTCGCTTTCCGGAAGGGAGAACCCGGGCATGCCGACATCAGGCAGACCCTCGCGGATCAGCTCGCGGATCTCGACGGCACTGCGACTTCGCGCCGAGCGCGTGGTGATAATGTCAGGCCCGCGTTCACCTCCGCGCCCGTCGCCTCCGTGGCAGCCACCGCATCGCAGCTGGAAATGATTGCGTCCTTCGGCAATGAGGTCGGCCGTGCGCTCTGGCGTGTCCTGGGCCAAGCCCATGCCGGATAGGAGCAGTAAGGGGGAAATCAACTGGAGCGGTCTCATAGTTGAAGGAAGAATCGCCGTTCGGCGTCTTCGAATCTAGCTCGAACTCCTCAGTTACAGAGAACTAGACAGCGGGTCGGCGAGACCAAGCGGGACTGCGCAGGACGGCAGTACGAACGACAGCTAGGAGTATAGCAGCGGGCCAAATTCGGCCCGGAGCGAGCGGGGACGGCCGCGCCAAAGTCCCGCGTCGACGATCTCCTGGAGGTCCGGTCCGGAACATGCAAACGGATTTCTATGACTCGCAGTGAAACGCGGCCGCCCCCCCCCAAGCGACGGCTCGAAGACATACCGCTCAATGCGACCGCTATCCTCCAAAACGTAGAGCCCCCCATCGGTGGCCATGTATAGCTTCCCGCCCCACCGCTTGATCTGACGTATGACCTTGCCGACCCTGAATTCGCTGACCTTGCCCGACTCTAGCTCGTACCGAAGCAGCCCGCCGGAATGTTCATGTCCTTCCGGGCGAAGAACCCGGCCGACCCAAACGAAGTCGTCCTCAATCAGCAAAGCCGATGCAGACCACCGCCAGATTTCAGGTGGGGAAAACTCTACGTAACGCTTCTCCTCCGGATCGAAATTCCCAAAGCCGCCTACCCTTGACAGCCCCTCGCCATCGTAGAAGGTCTTGCCGAACCAGAGGCGGTCGTCCACAGTTTGACTGGGTCCAATTCCTTCAACTATCTCGTACCTGTAGGAGTCTTTTCCTCGCAGCGCCCCATCCGGTCGTTTCCGAACAAATTCGTCAAAGGAAGACTGCGGCAGATCTGCTAGACCGTGGCGATAGCGCTCGATATCAGTGATCGACGCTTCCCTGAAGAGCGCCAGCATTCCTTTCGTCTCTGCTCCCGTAACCACGACAGGCTCATTCCCAACGAGTCGAGCCACGGGCGCTTCCGGCCAGGGACTGTACGGGTAGTCCAACGAATTCAACGAAAAGAACAGACTGTCCTCGTGCGATAGAATTTGCCGCACTCCGAGTGGGGCGAACTCGAACTGTCGCAGAACTCCCTTCGACGATGTGTCGAAGGGAGTCTTGATAGAGTCACTCGGGGTTCCGTACATCCCAATTGTGCTCGACCAAACGACAGAACTGAAATTCGCGCACTCAACCTCAAGGGCAAAATCGTCGTGACTGGACGCGATAGCGAGTTCCCACACGAAATCTGGATCGGAATTCTTGATCAGGAACAGCCCGACTGTGTCACCTGGAGACCACCTGAACGACCCCTGGGACGGCCTCCAAGACCCGAGGACGAGAAGTAGCGAATGCGTGCCATCGAGATCTTCCCTAAGGAATGTCTCGAAATGGGCAATGTGCGGATCGGCTCTACGGAAGGAAGGGATCACCGCTGTTTCACGAAACACGGGAACCGAACTTACTTGGGGCGACAGCGAAGCCACCACGACGGGCGTCGCGCCGATTGCCTCAGTCCAGCGCAGCAATTGGGATCGTTTCGCACCAAGCGGACTCATCGAGACTTTGTTCCTACTGGTCTTGGGTGAGAGTCAGATTCTCACGGCGAATGCAAGAGAGCCCTTCCCCGCAGCGAGGATTGCTAGTCGACGGGACCCAGAACGATGCCAGCTTGTGGCTTACAAACACCCACCACTCGATACACGTTTCACTATATCCCCCACCCAATGCCAACGGCCGGTTCGGGTGCGGCATCAATGGCCCATGGCGAACAGCCGCTGACAATCGCTCTGGCGGCTGACCATGCCTGTACATACACTACCCACCCTGAGATCCTCTGGCGAGCGCTCAGCCCTCGGGTAGCGAGCTAGCCTGCGCTAAACTAGACAGCTGAAGTCGCCTTCGAGTAGGCACCGGGACTTGGCCGAATGGCGTCGAAGCGATCGGGGGGCGGATAGCCTTCTCAACTTGAATTGATGGTGCGCGCGGGGACTACCGCATCGGGTTGCACTAAGCCCTTCCTCGTGCGACACAGCGTTTCACTCTAGGACCACCCGCCATGTACCTCCGCAAGAGCCGCCTGCTCACACCGGGGCCCACGCCGCTACTGCCTTCTGCCGTCCGCGCGATGGCAGGTGCCGACCTGCACCACCGCACGAAGGACTTCCGCGCGATCTACAGTGGCGTAATCGAAGACCTGCACTATTTCATGGGTACGGCGAATGGCATCGCCCTCTTCTCCTCGTCGGGAAGCGGTGCCATGGAAGCAGCCATCTCGAATCTGTTCTCCCCGGGAGATAAAGCGATCGTCTGCTCGGCCGGAAAATTCGGCGAACGCTGGGTCCTGATAGCTAAGGCCTACGGCCTCCAAACAGTGGTGCTGGAGAAGCCCTACGGTCAATCCGTCTCCGTGGACCAAGTCGATGCAGCATTGCGCGAGAACCCGGACACGCAGGGAGTCTTCGTGCAAGCCACCGAATCATCTACCGGGATCTCGCACGACGTCCAAGCGATGGCATCGGTCGTAGGCAGGACCGATGCGATTCTCGTCGTCGATGCCATCACGGGGCTCGGTAGCAGCGTTCTCGAAATCGACGCCTGGGGGCTCGACGTTGTCATTGGAGGATCCCAGAAGGCTCTGATGATCCCTCCCGGCTTGGCCTACTGCGCTGTAAGCGAGAAGGCTTTGAGTCGAGCAGAAACAGCCGTCAATCCGTACTTCTACTTCGATCTGCGCAAGCACATCGATGCAGGGCCGAACGGGGATTCGCCGTGGACGCCCGCCTCCTCGCTCATCCTCGGTCTCGCCGAGGTCCTGCAATTCATCCGCGCAATTGGCCGCGACCAGCTCATCCAAAACGCCCAAATGCTCGCCCGGGCGGCACGCCAAGCTGCTCAGGCAATCGGCTTGGAGCTCTTCATTCGGGACGCGATCCCGGCGGGAGCGGTCACGGCGATCCGCGCACCCCAGGGACTCGATTCCGGTGAGATCGTGCGAGGCTACAAGGACCAGTTCGAGTCGATCATTGCGAATGGCCAGGGATCGATGAAGGGCCAGATCTTTCGTTTTGCCCACTTGGGCTACTTCGATTTTCATGATCTCTTCGCGACCGTCGCGGAACTCGAGATCATCCTGCACCGTCTGGGCGTCAAGATTGCTTTCGGAGCCGGTGTCAAATCCGTGCAGGCTGTCTATCTAGAAGGTCTTGCCGCCGAGGATGGAGATTGTCGATGAAAGTTCTAGTCGCAGGCTCCGTCGCCGCTGGCGCCATCGAACTGCTGCAAGCAGAGGATGAGCTCGAAGTCATCGTCTCGAACCCCAAGGAGTATGCGCCCCACTTGTCCGCCGCAGACGCCTTGATCGTTCGCAGCAGTGTCAAGGTTACGAAGGAAGTTCTGGATCAAGCGACCAACCTGAAGGTAATCGGCCGTGCGGGCGTCGGCGTAGACAACATCGACTGCGCCGCGGCAACCAAGCGGGGCATCGTGGTCATGAACACCCCTGGCGGCAATGCTACCTCCGTCGCCGAGCACACGTTGGCCTTGATCCTCTCGCTTGCCCGTTCTGTGCCGTCCGCCAGCGCCTCTCTCAAGGCCGGTCGATGGGAACGCAAGAAATTCCAAGGCAACGAGGTCTTCGGAAAGACTCTGGGAATCATCGGCTTGGGCAGCATTGGCCGTCAGGTGGCGCAGCGGGCGAAGCCATTCGGCATGGAAATCATCGCGTACGACCCGTTCGTATCCAGCGACGCCGCAAAGGACTCCGGTGTCGAACTCATGGAACTCGACCCCTTGCTTGGGCGCGCTGACTATATCAGCTTGCACCTCTCTCTGACGTCCGAAACCGCTGGCATCATCAACGCCGAGACCATCGCGAAAATGAAGGACGGTGCTCGCATCATCAACTGCGCCCGCGGCGAACTGATCGACACATCGTCGCTGGAGGCCGCGATCTTGTCAGGCAAGATCGGCGGTGCCGGACTCGACGTCTACGAGCGTGAACCACCAGGCGATTCGCCGCTCATAAAGCACAGCCATGTCGTAGCGACACCCCATATAGGAGGGTCCACCGAAGAGGCTCAGGAAAAGGTCGGGATTGACATCGCCGTTCAAGTGCGCGATTTCCTTCTGTCCGGCGTGGTCGTCAATGCTGTCAACACGCCTTCGGTGAGCGCCGAGCAATTCGGACGGCTCGGTCCGTACTTGCGACTCGCTGAGCGCATGGGGTCGTTCGTCGCCCAAACCACGATTGGGCGTCCGGTTCGAGTCAAGATCACGTACTTAGGAAAGTTCGGAGAGACTGACCAGACAATGATGCGCAACGCGGCGCTGACCGGATTGTTAAATTGCTTCCTTTCGCAGAAGGCGAACTTAGTCAATGCCTCTCAAGTGGCGAAAGCTCGGGCGATTGGCGTTAGCGAGGTCCGGCGAGGGCGCACACACTTCAGCGATTCCATCAAGCTGGCCCTCAAGACCGAAGAAATGGAGCGGTCGGTAGAAGGAACCGTGTTTCCGGATGGCTCCCCACGCCTTCTCAGCGTCGATGGAATCTATGTCGAGGCACCGCTGACAGGGTCGCTCCTGTACGTAACTAACAAAGACGTTCCTGGCGTGATCGGCCGCGTCGGCACCGTGCTTGGCGAGAGCGGAATCAATATTTCTGATTTCGCACTTGGCCGTGGAGACCAGGAAACCGACGGCGCGCCGGTACAAGCCGTGGCCGTTGTACATACCGATGAACCTCTCCCGGCCTCGGTTCTGGACCGACTGTACCGAGTCCATGCAGTGACATACGCCAAAGCAATTGACCTGTAAGTCCTGGCGCGAGACTGGCCAGCGTCGGCCCGACTGGTACAGCTGAGAAACTCTGCTTCTCATAGCAGAGTGGAAAAACTCGTCCGGGACTTGACCGGTATCCCGAACGTCAAGTCCTGGGGTGGACAGGAAACAGCCTTAAGTAGGGCTGCACCGCCTTCGCTTAAGTAGGGCTGCACCGCCTTCGCTCACGACCCTTCTCGCCTTGCAGGAAGCTCAAGTCTTCCCGAGCGGTTGTGCCCCACGACGGAGTGTCCTGTGAGAACGTCTATTTTGCCCGCTAGAATTTCACACCGCGTTGCTGCAGGTCGTCAAGGACCCTATCGACGCCACGACGATTCATGATCTTGATGCCTTTGGCGCTAATCCGCAATCTCACCCAGCGCTTGCGACGAGGTGACCAGAACCGCTTGTCTTGCAGGTTTGGGTAGAAACGCCGCCTCGTCTTGTTGTGCGCATGAGAGACATTGTTGCCCGACATCGGGCGCTTGCCTGTAACGATGCAAACACGTGCCATATGTGATTCCTGAGAAGGGGTACGAGGCCCGGGCCCGCTACCGATTCACCTTCGGCTCCGATCTGGAACCAAATGGGATTGTCCCCGCTTCTTGTCAGAATAGCATGCCAACAGGTCTGCAGATTCGGTCGGGCCTCACAGCGAGCGATTGCCAGCCTGCGGAACATGAGACCGCGCTGCAAGCCGCAATCGCTAGACAGGTGTTCCCGTCTGGATAGCGCTACGAAGCCTTAGAGCGACTGGAAGGCCAAGCAGTGGAAGTGCGGTAAACCCCCACAGCACCGGGCCGAGTCCAATCAAATCCCCTAGCCACCCTGCCGCAGGCACAAAGATAATGCCAGCAGCACCCCATCCGAACCCCATCATCAGCGCGCTGGTCGCCCCGGCTTGGGACGGTACGAGATCCTGTGCCATAACCACATTCACTGGAATCGAGGCCAGCAGCACGACTCCGCCGACGAATAGGGCCAAGATTGAGAGCCAACCATCCGTCGCCATGAATACAGCGAGCAGCGGCCCAGCGCCGACGCACGACGCAATGATCACATTGCAGCCGCCGAATCGATGGGCCGCAGCGCCTCCTACAAACGAACCGACGGACGTGCTCAGGAAATACGCGGCCAAAGCCACGCCCGCTGCCGTGAACTCAGCACCCCGCACTTGGACCATATACAAGGCGAGGAACTGGGCTAGGCCGACTTGCACAATTGACCGCAATACAACCAGCGTGTAGAGCGCAAACAGGGGGACCGAATGCTTGCGCAACGCCCGCCAGTCCACACCGCGCCTCTTGGAATCCGGATCGACGCTCGGCTGAGGAACCCGCCATAGGAGTAACGGCGCGAGCACCAGTACCGGCACCGCGGACAGCCAGAGTTGTTCGAATCCGACCCGCTGCACAACGGCTGTCAAATACAGCGGGCCGAGGCCAAGTCCCGCAGTGCCGACCGTAATGAATACAGCTGTGCCAATCGCCTTGCGGCCGCCCGCTATGCGCCCTGCCTGGCTAGTGCTGTGGGGGTGGTAGGCGGCAACACCCATCCCGCCGACGAGGAGCAAGACAATGACTTCACCGATACTGCTAGCGAGCCCAATCGCCGACAAACAGACCGCCGCAACAACGGGACTCAGGATTGTGAACTGGCGACTATGCAATCGGTCGCTGAGCAAGCCGAACGGCAATTGCAAGACCGACGACGAGAACATCCAAAGCCCTCCAAGCAAGCCCGCTTGCGCGAAGCTCAAGCCGAAACGCTCAACAAGCAGAGGCTGCACTGTAGGGAGGGTGGACGAAAAGCAGTCGACGACGAAATGCGTTCCCAGCAAGAGCAGGAATGCTTCGGCCGCAGTGCGAACGCCCCCGGCTGGCTTCGCGAGTCGTGCGGGAGTTTCAGGACTGGAAGCACGCACGGCCGTTAGGTTGGAGGTGGCAGCACGTCGATGCGTGGTCACAGTTGGTTCCCTTCGCTGCGCCCCCGAGTGCGCCCACCCAAGCCCACTGCCCCGAACAGGCCGGGCACTCAGACGACCGTTGCCCGCCATGCACCGATAGCGGCGTTACTGTTCGGTGTGGTCCCAGATACCCGTACGCAACTCTTCCAGCCGATGCTCGGCTGCTTCCCGGATGTACCGATACTGGTCAGTTTCGGCCACGCGCTTCAACTCGGCTTCGTCCGTCATGACCTTGACTACCTTGCGCCGAATCTCCTCGTCGCCCGATTCCCGCATCAGGCGGTGGTAGTAGGATTGGTCGGGCTGCATTGCCCGCAACGCGTCCATGGCCTCGTGCCGGATGAACCACTCACTGTCGCCGACGATGACTTCAACCAGGATTTCAGGATCCTTGATGTCCGCAAGCGACGCCTGGCGGACATCTGAGTTCGAATGCTTCCACTTAGGGCGGAACCAGTTCAACATACCAATGCTCGGAATCAGACTTGCAGCGGTCTTCAGCTCTATTCGCCGTAGCTTACCCGCCAGATCTTGCGACCTCCGTCATCGCTTACGAGCATGGAACCATCCTTCAGCAACAGCAATCCCACGGGACGTCCCCAGACTTCCGTCATGTCCGACCCCAGCATCCAGCCTGTCAGGAAATCCTGCGGGCCCGACTGAGGGCGACCGTCCTTGAACGGAATGAAGGCAACACTGTAGCCGGTGCGCTCGGCGCGGTTCCACGATCCGTGGAAAGCCAGGAAAAGGCCTCCCCTGTACTCTTCCGGAAACTGAGTTCCGGTGTAGAACTTTATGTCAAGTACGGCCACATGTGCGCCGAGCAGAACGTCCGGGTAAAGAGTCTTCCCGACCATCTCTGCATGATGCTCGGCATTGTAGATTTCGGCGTAAGCCTCTTCTTCCGCGTGCCGGGGCTCAGCATGGGGGCCGTTGTAGGCGTATGGCCATCCGTAAAACTCGCCTTCCCTGACGTTGACGAGAAAGTCGCTCGCAATGTCATCGCCAAGTCCGTCCCGCTCCTGCACCGCCGCCCAGATTTCGTCCGATCCCGGATGCCATTGCAGTCCAATGACGTTGCGGAGGCCGGTCGCCACGACCTCATGGCCGGTTCCGTCGGGGTTGTAGCGATGCAACGCCGCGCGCATCGGGTCTTCCCCCAGGTCAATATTCGATCCAGACCCAACCGAGACGTACAGTTTCGTGTGGTCCTTGTCGAAAAGCAGCGACCTCGTCCAGTGGCCCTTGCCGAAGCCTTCGAGTGAAATGATCTCCTCGCCATCCCCGGCGGTCATGGCCTCGGAATCGTAAACGTAGCGCTTGACCGAAGTCGGCTCTGCTACGTAGAGCCACTCTTCGTGGAACGCCAATCCGAAGGGCCGGTCCAGGCCCTCAATCAGCTTTTTGACCTCGCCGTCCTGGCTGAGGTATACGGCTCCGTTCGGCTCGTTGCGGGCACCCGAATCGGAAAACACCAATTCGTCGTTCGGTCCGAGCAGCATGAAGCGAGGTCGCATGAAGTCCCCGGTCAAGTACTCTTCAACCTTGAATCCTTCCGGAACGGTCAGCTTCGCGTCAGCCGGGGCCTCGACGACTTGCGGGCGATTCTGGGCCGAGGGACTGTCAAATGGATTGGGAAGACCTTCCCAATTGACAGGCAGGCCCGTTTCGGCGACAGCAGCTTCGGGGATAGGACCGCTCTCGCAAGCCACGAGCGAAACGACCACAAGTGGGAGTACTAGCCAAGTGCGCATGGCTACTAGCGTAGCGAATTCCGAGAGGGAAGGCATTCCCTACCGGGGAGCATTCCCGGCTCGCACCCTAACGGCACGCGAAACACGCGTCGGCTGGCCTCTCTGGCTGACGGCAATGCCCACTTATCGCGGCACTGCCACCTCGTTCGTTCGATTCCCCTGGGGCTGGACGGGCGCTTCCGGAACGTTCGTTTCGGGCAGCCAGCGCACAAGCTCCTCTTTCACCGTGCTGTAGCTCTCGTCTCCGGAGAGATTGGTCCACTCCATTGGGTCTACACGGTGATCATAGAGCTCTTCTGTGCCGTCTTCGTACCGGATATACCGAAAATCCTCCGAGCGGACCGCGTGGTTCAGGCGCCCGTGCGTCGTCACGGTGGGCTGCCACGGCAAGTCAGGATTGCGAAGCAACGGCACTAGGCTCTTCCCATCAAGTTCCGGACTCGAGTCCAATCCGGCGAGCTCGAGCAGCGTCGGATAGACATCCAGCAGATTCACCGGCCGGCCGCTGGCCGTCCCGGCCCGGGTGCCTTCTGGAAGACCAGGCGTGCCGGCAGGCGCATAGACCATCAGCGGCACGCGGGTAGCCTCCTCCCACAGCGCGAATTTCCGCCAGTGATGCTTCTCGCCAAGGTGCCAGCCATGGTCGCCCCAGAGCACGATCACGGTGTTCTCCGAATAGGCGCTTTCATCCAGTGCATCCAACACTGTGCCGAGTACTTCGTCGGCAAAGCTGATTGAAGCCAGGTACGCTCGTACGGCTTCCTTCCACTGGCCATGCTCCACGACGCTCGCGTGGTCACCATCCGGCTTCGCCATCTGGATCCCCTCTTTCGGAACATCGGCCAAATCGCCCCTGAACGTGATCGGCAGGCGAACCGATTCCAGCGGGAAGCGAGCGAGGTAGTTCTCCGGGACATACCACGGCAAGTGCGGGCGGAAGATTCCGAATGCGAGGAAGAATGGCTTGTCGTGCGGTTGCCGCAGTTTTCCCGCGACCCATTCCGCGACCTTCGCATCGCTCATCTCGGCTGTCTCGACATCCATACCGCCCCAGTCAAAGTTCCCTGTGCCGGGAATGCCATTCGCCGGCCGGGTCGGGGGCATGGGGTCATTGGGACGCGCCTGTTGCTGCGAAGGCCAGTATTCGTCCCACGACGGCGGATCCGGATAGACGCCGTGATAGATCTTGCCGGCGGCACCAGCCCAGTAGCCGCTCTTGCGAAACGCCTGGGGCAGCGTCACAGCCTCCCGCATTGCAGGCCGCCAAGCCTGCCGATTGTTATAAACGCCTGAACGATACGGAGCAATCCCTGTCATGAGTGCCGCCCGGGAGGGATTGCATGCAGGCGCTGCTGTGTATGCGCGGGTGAATACTGTGGCACGCCGCGCGAGTCGCGAGAGATTGGGTGTCTTGGCCTGGGGATGCCCACCCAAGGGCTCGATCCAGTCATTGAGGTCGTCAACCGCGATGAACAGAATGTTTGGAGGTTGGGCAGGCAGGCACGCGACAGCAAGCGCTAACGCGAACAGCCGGAGAGCGTTCAAGATCACGCGCCAATTCTAGGCCAATTCGCTAGGGTGCGCGAAGCCTTGCCTCTCGACGGTCCCGGAAATCGTGGGCCCGGCAATCTGGGTCCCGCGCGGACTGTGACAACATTATCACTGCGAAGCGTAGAACGGTACCTGCCTTCCGGAGAACGAATGGACCGCGGCACCCGCGGGATGATGGCCTGCAGTCGGTGGGCGAATTAGCCAATAAGCATTGGGGATGTGACAATATTTGTGCTGCCTATATGGTGACGCGATTCCACGTGGATCGATCGATCCGGACCCTGACGCCCCTTGAAGGCCGACGCGCCGAGGCGGACTGCTGGGCCTTGGCTCCCGGAGGAGATGCCATGATCATCCCTTATGAGGTTGCCAGACACGTTGAGGCGGGCGTCCGCCGCTGAGGAGCTCATGCCTCCATGGAAACCGATCAATCCCGGCCCCGTCGCTGCATTCGGTGGGAAGCCAATGGCCGAACAGAATGGGTTGAGAATGAGATGCGACGAAATCCAACGTCGCAAACGTGTGGAGGCGGTGCAATTGGTGTCGTGCAGCGCTTCACTCGTCTAAGTGGTTACTTCATGACCATCGGCAGCCCCAAGAAGCTCATTGAGGTCACGCTGCTGCTGGAGGTGATCAATGAGGGCTCAGAGCCGAAGTGGGGCGAAAGAACTTCGCGAATAGCGGCTCGACCTCCAATGCGCAATCGCGCAAGCCCGACCTTGGTGGCGGCGTGCCTAGTTGCTGCTCTAGGGGCTTGCCAGGGCGGAACCGCGGAACCCGAATCGCCCCCTCCGCTGCCCTCGTTGCAGCTCGAAGCGATGGCGCCCAGCGTGCAAGCCGCACTTCGTCGAGCAGAAGCTCGCGCCAGCGGTGATCCTCAAGGCCCGGACGCAAACGGCGCGTTCGGCATGGTCTTGCACGCATACGGGCTCCGCGACGAATCAATCGCGTGCTACCGCCGCGCTACTGCTTTCGCGCCCCGGGACTGGCGCTGGCCCTATTACCTAGGGGCGGTCTACGCCGAACTGGGGCGCTACCGCGATGCAACGCTGTACTTCCGTACGGCCGTCTCGCTGCAGCCAAGCTCGGTTGCCGCCCGGGTTCGCCTGGGTGATTCCATGTTGCGCGACGGCCGGGCGCACGAGAGCAGGACCGTTTTCGAGACCGCCGTCGAGTTGCATCCATCGAGCGCCGCCTCGCACTACGGGCTCGGCCGGGCTTGCGACGCCGACGGAGATTCGATAGGCGCGCTCCGCGCGTACATGCGAACTGTCGAGCTAGCGCCCGACGCCGGGGCGGTTCGTTACTCCCTCGCAATACTGTACGAAAGGCTCGGACGGAGAAGCGATGCGGCGCGCCAGATGGAACTGGTCGGCAAGCAGAACCGCCTTGAACCTCCGATCAGCGACCCGCTGATGACGGCTCTGCTCGGCCTTCGGACTGACAAGCACGCGTTGCTCCAGGAGGGCTTGCGGATCGAGAGAGCGGGGTCGCTGGCAGAAGCCGTGCGAGCCTACGAAAAGGCAGTCGAGCTCGATGACAGCTATACCCAGCCCCGCATCAACCTCGTTGCGGCCTTCGGAAAGCTCAAACGGTTCGAGGACGCCGAGGGTCAATACGAGCGAGCGCTCGAACTCGCTCCTGACTCGGCGGAGCTGCACGTCAACTGGGGAACCGTCCTGACCGAGCTCAACCGGCTCACCGAGGCTGCTGCCAGCTTTCGCCGCGCACTGGAGATCAATCCGCATGCCGCGAGCACCCACGCGGACCTAGGGCTGGTCCTGGACCGATCCGGCAAGACCGCCGAGGCGACCGCCCACTTCCGGATTGCGCTGGAAAAAGAGCCCGGCCATCGCTCGGCTAACTTTCACCTGGCCCGCCACCTGATCAGGGAGAGCCGAGTGGAGGAAGCGATCGGCTATTTGCTTAGGACTCTCGAACCGGTGGACGATCGAACGCCGACCTATCTGTACGGTCTGTCCGACGCATATCTGCGATTGAAACGACTGGACGATGCGGTGATCTACCTTCGGCGGGCTCTCGAACTTGCGAATGAGATGGGCCAGTCCCACCTTGCTCGAGACCTCGAACGGGACCTTCTGGCGATTCAGGCGGCGCACAGCCCCTGATCGCGCCGAGAGATCGCTGGACCTGTGAGCGCTTAGAAGATCAGCTTCATCCCGAATTGCAACTGGCGCGCCGGGCAGCATTCCATGGTTGACGAAATCAGGCCGCCGGCTGGCCGGTTGATTGTCCCGTTCGGGAAGTTGAAATGCGCCTCGTTGAATACGTTGAAGAGCTCCGTCCGGAAGTCGAGAGACAGACTCTCGGTGAGCGAAAACGTCCGTGAAATCATCAGGTCGAGATTGACAAGCCCGGGCCCCTCGATGATCCATGCCGCGGAATCCCCGAACGTGAAGCGGTCTGGCACTTCGAACGCGTCGAGATCGAACCACCGCTGGGGCGTCCTCTGACCCCGGGGTAGGTTGCCGTCCCCGATCCGGTTAGGGCGCTGCCCACCTGTGGTGTTGGCCGGGTTACCCGCGACCGAGGGGCTGATCGGCAGGCCGCGCTGTGCCTCGAATATAGGGGAAATCTGCCATCCGCCAATCACCTTGGCCAGCGGCCCCTGCGTGGCGTACTTGCGATCGCTCCCAAAAGGCAGGTCCCACACTCCAGCAAAGAAGACTCGCTGCGGCAAGTGCTGTCTTGAGACGGTCTTTTCCGGAGCCAAGTGCCAGAAGCTGGTCCTCTGGCCGAGCTGCTTGACCAGGGTCTTGCTAAGGGTATATCCACTCAGGACGGAGAAGCCGCCACGGAATCGTCGCTCGAACTTCGCCTCCAGTCCCTGGTAGTTCGCTCCGCCCACCGCTGGGTTCGTCGTGATGTTCGCGAACTGCGGGAACCAGCGTCGCGGATTGTTCCCGCCGGCCCCCGGCTCCGGCTGGTTCAAATTGGCACCGCTTTCCGTGTGCACGGTGTTGGAACCCACGTACGCCAGCGAGACCAGCGAGTTGCCAGGCAGGGACTGCTGGATATTGAAATTCCATTGGTTGGTCATGCCGTTTCGGGACGAGAACGGCCAGACGCCTACGAGCGAACGGCCGGTGATCACAGTCGGATTAAGCGCGTCCGCCGGAACCCCGTCACGGATCACGACTCTTGAGGTCGCGCTGGCCACCTGCGAAGGGATGTCGTTCTGGAGGTAGAACGGCGGATTCGCCGTCGGGTCGGCCAGCACAGGGAGTCTGAACGTCCCGACGTAAAACACGCCGTACCCGGCCCGGATGACTGTCTTCGGGGTCACTTGGTACGCCAGGCCGATCCTCGGCCCCCAGTCGTTCAGATCCCGCTTTTGGAAGGAACGGCCCTCGACGCCACTTGTGGGGGGCACCAGTGTGCCGAATCCCGAAGCCTCCGGATCGATGATGAAGTTCATGGTGCGATCGTTCTGCTCCACGTACGGAGACTGGTGCTCGTACCTCAGCCCGAGATTCAAGCTCAGCTTCGGTGTGACCTTCCAGTTGTCCTGGATGTAGGTCTCGTAAGCATAGCCGTGGCGCCGGACATTGAGCGGAGTGCTGAACCGCATCGAGTTCGTCAGGCCGAGCAGGCTGTCGGCGAGGCCGTCTCCTCCTCCGCGCACTCCTGCAACAGCACGAGTGAACTGGCCGTTAAAAAAGAACCTCCCCCTGGCGAAGTTCGTGATGCCTGACCACCGCACGAAGTTGCGAATGTTGACGCCTATCTTCAGGGAGTGATTGCCCTTGGTCAATGAGAGGCTCTCGACGATCTGCCGGACATCCTGCTTGCGCGGATCGGGCGCAAAGTTGCGGTCACCGACATTCTGGTAGCCCGAAGGCCGGAAGTCCGGGAGACCGTTGATGTCCTCACGGTCAAAGAGCCCCTTGAACCCAAACTCCTTCCATAGCTGCGTCTGCGTGGCAGTGTCGATGCCTCCCTCGAGCCGGTTGTATGCGACGCGGAGTTCGTTCACCATGGTCCCGCCAAGTGTTGCGGTCCAGTTGACGACTCCGGTCTTGGCCCTCGAAAAGCGGACGGCTGTGTTGCCCCCGCTGGCGGGGAGCGGTAGATTCCCGGGTTCCAGCCGATCGAAGTTCAAATGGCTGAACCGAACGAAGATGGAATGGTTTGTGGCGGCCCGCCAGTCGAAACGTCCGTCAACCTTGTCGTCGTCGCGGTTGCGGGACGGATTGAAAAGATAATTCTGCCCGCCGCTTCGATTGGGCGTGGGGTACAGTTCGACCATTTGCAATGCAACCGGGTCAAATCGGCTCGCGGGAAGCACGTCGCCGACGAATCGAGATCTGGTTCCATCCGCGGCCTGGGTCATCGGATCGTGGATTGCGGCAATGCCCGAGAAGTCGCCGCGCACTTGCTGGGGGGTCGGGATGATGCTGAGTCGAGTGAGCTTTTCCCGGATCCGGGTGCCTTCGTAGCTGCCAAAGTAGAACATCTTGTCCTCGATCAGCGGCCCCCCGAAGGTCGCTCCGAACTGATTCTGGCGGAAGGGCGGCTGGGGCCGTCCGCTGTTGAAAAAGTCGTTGGCATCGAGTTTGTCGTTCCGGAGGAACTCGAATGCAGTCCCGTGGTAGTCATTGGTCCCGGACCGAGTAGTCACCTGAATGATGGCGCCGCCCCCGCGGCCGAACTCCGCGCCGTAGTTATGCGTCTCCATCTTGAATTCCTGGATGGCGTCGATCGAGGGCTTGACCGCCTGATTCGAGGCCACTACGACGCCGCTGAAGTAGTTGTTGTTGTCGGCGCCGTCCAAGGTGAACACATTCTGGTCGAAGCCGGCGCCGTTAACACTGAAGGCGTCTTCGACGAAATTCTGCCGGCGGCTGGGCAGCACGCCGGCGGTTAGCACGGCAAGGTCCTGGTAATTCCTCCCGTTCAAGGGCATCTGCGTGATCGTGGTGTTCTCGATCGCCTGCCCCAGGCTTGATGTCTCGGACTCGAGCAGCGGCAGATCTGCGGTCACTTCCACGGTCTCTGTGATGGACCCGACCTGGAGCTCCACGTCGACCCGAGCGCGACTTCCGGCATTGAGCGTAAGGTTCGCGCGGAACAGGGTCTGGAACCCGTCGCTTGTCGCGGTGAGGTCGTAGGTGCCAATTGGCATCGCCGTGATGACGTAGTTGCCGGTGGCATTGCTCTGTGTTCCGTACTCCAGGCCGTTCACTTGGTTCACGGTCTGGATTGACGCACCGGCAACGGCCGCGCCGGACGAATCCGTGACGAGGCCTGTGATCGTGGCGGTATCGGTCTGCGCCGAGGCGAGCGCCACAGAAAGAACGAGAATCGCGCCTAAGGCGACACCCCTATCAGAGACGAGTTGCGTTTGCATCAGTCTTCTCCTGTGCTGCCTGCGCGGCCAGTCCTGGGGTCCAAACTTTCGTCGAAGCAGCGAATCATCCATGCCGGTCTAGCGCAGCGCTCGAAGTGTAACAGGTATCAGATTGTCAAGGCCGGAGCGTAAATATCCCGTAAATGTTCCGTGTGCAAATGTCCCGTGTCTGACAATGTTCTAATGTCGGGTTCTCGAGTGGCGGGGGCCCTCGTAGATCCGCTCGCGCCACCAACGGCCTAGATGCCGAACTCGCTACGTGCTGCGCACGAGTTGGCCTTCTGCCTTCGACTGCCGCGCCTCCGCCAGTCTGGCGGCCGCGGACGCCCTCACCTTCCATGGATGATTCCGCGCAGCCTTGACCGCCCGCCCCCCGCTGCTTGCGCAACGCCTCGTCCACCGTCCGGTCGAAGGGAATAGCAACGAGAAGCTGGCCGGTGGCGGAACCGCGAAACCCTTGCGCAAGCACTTCGGCAGGGTCGCATCGGCCTGCTCGTCACTGCTGAAACGGTTGGCATCGCGGCCGAACTCCAAAGACCGGGCCGCAGCCTTGCCGTCTCGATTTGCTTCTTTCTCGCAAATCGATTCAATGCAAACGAAGCGTGACAACTCTCGTTTATTGCGTTGCCATTTCACCGCCAATGTACATGTGTGCACCATCAAACCTTAACCCCAGCAGGCGGGGAGCGTTCAGTTCACGGGTCAATCTAAGGCTAGATTTCTATTGGGCGTGGAGGATTGTCCTGCGACGATCCCGAAAAAGCGACTGCCGCGAGAACGGTCGCCACGCACCCAAGGGGATTCAGCCAGAGGAAGGCAAGGCCCGAAAACGCGACCTTAGTCGCCCAGACGGCAACCAAGCCGAAGGCCATGCCCCAGAATGCCCCATTGCCGTTCACTCGCCGGACCAGAAACGCTACCACGAAGACACCAAGCATCGGTCCGTAAAACAGCGACCCGACAACATTCACCGCTTCGATCAGCGACCCGAGCCTGCCGCCAAAGCTAGCGAAGACGGCCGCGTACGCCGCCCAGCCCAGCGTCGACCACCGCAGCGCCCTCCGCATGCCCGCATCTCCAATACCCGGTCGGATGTACCGCGAAATGTGGTCAACAACCGTAGAAGTGGCTAGCGAATTGAGTTCCGACGAAACCGTGGACATGGCAGCAGCGAAGACCCCCGCCATGATCAGGCCAATCAGGCCACTTGGCAGGTAGCCCAAGACGAATGTAAGGAATACATAGTTCGTGTCGTTGTATGTTCCCGACCCGTTTCCCTTCTCCGCCAAAGCAACAGCTTCCGCACGAACGGTTTGCAGTCGGCGCTCAGCACCAACGAAAGCCTCCTGCTCATCGGCTCCTCGCGACTCCAGGAAGCGGTCGGCGGCTCCGCGCCGTTCATCAAGAGCCTGACCAAACCGGCTCTCCAGCCTCGCAATCTCAACGGGCTCCGATTCCTCGAGGCGCGCTCGCTCGGCTGGGTGGAACAGCAGCGGAGGTGGCTCGTAAATGAAGAAGGCAAACACCATCACTCCCGTCAGCAGGATGAAGAACTGCAACGGGACTTTCAGCACTGCATTAAATAACAGGCTCACACGGCTGTGATTCAGTGACTTGGCTGTCAGGTACCGTTGCACCTGGGATTGATCTGTTCCGAAGTACGCCAAGGACAGGAACGTCGCTCCGATCAAGCCCGACCACAGCGTGTACCGACTGTTCCAGTCGAAATCCGTTTCAATGGCGTTCAGCTTTCCTGCTGCTCCGGCCAGATCCAGCCCGTCGCGAATGGAGACGCCGTCAGGCAGCCCGAGAGCAGCACAGGCGAACGCAACGGCGATACCCAGGAACATGATCGTCATCTGGAGAGCATCCGCCCACATCACGGCCCGGATGCCTCCGAGCGTGGCATAGGCAGACACCAGCGCGACCGAGCCCAAGATGGTCAACCATTCCGGAACCCCTAAGATCACCGAGAGTGCAACCGCGGGCGCGTAGAGCGCCAGGCCGACTCCCAGGCCTCGCTGGATCAAGAAGACCCAGCTGGCCAGCGTCCGGGTCTTGGCGTCGAACCTTCGCTCAAGGAATTCGTACGCCGTCCGAACCCCGGACCGGTGGAATGCCGGAGCAGCCACTGCCGCGATCAGGACCATGGCAATTGGCAAGCCGAAGTAGAACTGCACGAACCGAAGCCCGTCCGAATACCCTTGGCTGGTCGTCCCAATGAATGTGATCGCGCTGGCTTGGGTGGCCATGATCGAGAGCCCGATGACCCACCAGCGCATCTGCTTGCCGGCGAGCACGTAGGAATCGACCGACCATTCGCCGCGTGATCGCTTGAGGCCGTAAGCCACAATGACGACAAAGGAAACTGCCAGAACTAGCCAGTCGAGAGGGCTCATTGCGCGCTACCGAACGATCGGGAAAACCACCACAGCAGCCCAATCCACAGCGCCAGATGCGCTAGTACTCCGGCGTACACGCGGTTCCAGCGCCAGCCGGCCGCAGCATCGGTCTCAGCAGCGGCTGTCGCTCGATCACGCGCTTCGGACTCACGCTCCATCTAGATCAATACCGCCTGTGGCCCCAGCCCGTCACCGCGAGATGCACCGGTGCAGTCGACATGACCTCGCGCACATTACCACAATTGCCGAACCGGGACATTTGGAGATGCGGGCGCAATCGCAGGATCTACCTGAGGCGCAAGCCGAATGCATGGCTGCATTTGAACACGCCACGGCTGCCCGCAGCCCGATGCTTCGATCTTACCGATTGCGAACAGTGGGACCGAATCACCTTCTGGCAAGGCCCGACCTCCGCTCCAGCCGTTCGCCGCGGACCCCGCTGGCCGTTCCGGTTTGCTCAGGGCGGCCTACGGTCCAGGGCGTGCCGGAAAGCACGGGAAGGTGGCACTTCCGGCACCATAAACTGCAGTACCTGCAAGTCTCGTGCTGGGCCAATGCCGAACGACAATCCCGTCCGAACCCTTTTCGCCGTCGCCGGCTAGTCTCGCGCCAAGCATTAGCTAGCAGTGGCGGGCGGGCTGCTCAATTCGTCATGACATTTGAGATCCTCGGCTGCGGACGCACAGGGGACGAGCACCGATCCGGGAATCCCTCAATTGTTCTCGGTGGCCTCCGAGGCGCTGGCAATCGTCTCGGGAAACGCCAGGCGCTGGAACTCGGGCAGGTCGTGCATTGCCTCGAATGCAACATCACCGGCAATCTTCCGGGCGCCGCCAAAACCTTCTTCCAGCGACTTGCGGAGGTAAAGGATCGCCTGGTCCCACATTTCGACGCCGGCATACGCCTTGGCCATGAAGTAGTAATACCGCCCTCGGTTTCCCACGGAACGTTCCTGCAAGATGGTTCCGAAGTTCCCCCGGACCTCGAAGACGTTCGGGTCGAGTTCCAGCGCCTTGAGGTAGGCACTGGCGGCATCCTTGTACCTGCCGCGGACAAATTGGGACGTGCCGAGATTGCTGTAGATGGACGCTGAGTACGGGGAGGTCTTCAGCGCTTGCCTGTAAGTCCGGACCGCCTGCCTGTACCGGCCTTGCGCGTGATAGACCGTGCCTAGGTTGTTCAAAGCCTGCCCGTAGGTCTTGTCTATCTTCCAAGCCCGCTGGTATTGCTGACGGGCGTTGTCGAGCAGCAGCAACTGGTGGTAGGAAATACCGAGCTTGTTGATCAGCTTGGCCGAGTCAGGCTCGATCCGAATCGCTTCCTTGTAAGTCTCACCCGCTTCCCGATACATCTTTCGGGCCATGTAGATGTCGCCCCGCCTCTCCAAGCTAAGATTCGCGGCGCTTGGATCGGGTTCGCGACTCCGGTCGGTGCGGTCAACCAACTGTGCCAGAGCCACGACAGAGATGGTCACCAACAGGGCTCCAACCTTCAGAACCAAGCTGATCCTGAGCATCAAGATTCTCCGATGCACTCATTGAACCACATCCAATCCGAGTTGGCAGTCAATTCAAATTACCAACACCGACCTTCCCTGCGCGGTTCAAGGTCCCACCCCGAGCCGTCGCCACATAGCCGTAATTTCGGCGAGGCTAAGTTGCTCCGCCCTCAGGCGCGCGCACTGGTCAGAAGCCAGTAGATCGTTGGGGAAGCGACCTCTCAGATTGTTCTGCAACGTCTTTCTAGGCGACCGGAAGCAGGCTCCGAGAAAATCCTGCAAACCGTCCGGGGGGGCCGTCGCGAGCAGTTCGAGGCGCACCACAGCAGACCGGACCCGAGGGACCGGAGAAAACGCCTCTGGTGGCACCACAAAGAGCTTGGACGGCGCGCTATGAAGTTGGCACAAGCAGCTGAGATAGCAATAGGACCGGCTACCTTGCCGGGCAGCGATGCGATCCGCAACCTCGTCCTGGACGAGGAAAGTCGCGGATCGGAAAGACCGTCGTGCGGCGAAAACGGCTCGCAGGATAGGTGATGTGATGTAGTACGGAAGATTACCAGTTACAACCCACTGCATAGCATTGGACTCGTCGGCAATCAGAGAAAGATTAACCTGCAGAATGTCCGCATGGAGAACCTTCAGATTCGAGGCATGGCCACACTTGCGCGGAAGGTCTCGCGCTAGATCAGAGTCGACTTCGACAGCCACCACCTGACGGGCGATGGGCACCAGATGACGGGTCAAGGCACCCTGGCCAGAACCTATTTCGAGGACTGCGTCACCTCGCGCAGCGGCAGATTGAGCGATTCGCTCCAGCGTCGACTCGTCCCGGAGGAAGTGTTGACCCCATTTCGGACGCCTCGCCATCACTCCGAGTGTACGCACCTGCCCCGACGACAGCCTCGCCCCCAAGCCTCTGCGGTAAACTGGAGTTTCTACCGCTGCCCCGACGCGCGACCGGGGCTGGGAGGTATGCCTTGCTTGAGCCTAACGATCCTTGTGTGCATGAACTGACCATCGAGATCCCTTGGGAAACAGTCGCTGAGGAACGCAAACGCTTGGTTTCAGACGTCGCTAAGGACGCATTGGTCCCGGGCTTTCGACGCGGCAAGGCCCCTCAATCCGTGCTGAACCGCCACTACGAGCCGGAAATCCTACACAGCCTCCGGCATAACCTAGCGGTCGATCACGTAGTCAAGGGGCTCCAGGCGCGAGACTTGGCCGTGGCCGGTTCGCCAGTAATCACGGATCTCCGGTTCGCCGAAGGGAGACCCGTCGAAATCGACACAGTTTTTGAGGTGTTCCCCCCATTCGAACTAGGCGAGTACCGCAATCTTAAAGTCAACGTTCCGAAGCTACCCGACACTGACGAGGCCGTTCAGGACCATTTGGAACGCATGCGCCAGGAATACGCCTCTTTCCACAACCTGGACCCGCGCCCGATCGAAGACGGCGACTTTGCCCTAGTGTCAATTTCAGGGATGATCGGCGAGGGCGAGCATGAGATGAAGGAGCGGGAGGTCACGATCCACATCGGTTCCGAAGAAACTCTCGCAGCCTACAGCGAAGCCCTGATCGGCAAGAGCCCGGGCGAGCAAACTGACTTTGTCGTGAATTACGGAGAAGACTATGTAAACACCGAGCTTGCCGGCAAGGCACTGCGCTGCACTGCGCGAGTCATCGCAGTGCAAGAACGCGAGCTGCCGGAATTCGACGACGAGTTCGCCAAGGATGTCGACAATAAGATCGAGACCTTCGCGGAGCTTGAGGAGAAGGTTCGCGAGATCATTCTCAACACCGCGAAGGAGTACGTCGAGAGAAGCGCTCGTGACCAGCTAATCAGACAACTTGCGGAAGCCCATCCAATGGTCCTGCCCACCGAGTACATGCGGCAGCTGACGGCCTCTGCACTGGAGAAAGAGCCCCGCGCAGAGGAACTCAGCGAAGATGAAATGGTCTCCCTGAGGTCGAGCTTGGAACTCCGGGTCAGCGCAGACCTGGTGCTCGACCGGATCGCTGCGGTTGAACGCATGGATGTCACGCAAGAGGAAATCAATTCATTCGTCCAGCAGCACGCTGACGAGCACAAGATGACATTTGGCGCCGCCAGCTACGATCTGGGGTCCCGGGGCTTGATCTCGGCATGGCGGAGCAACCGGCTCCGCTCGAAGGCATTGCAGTTCGTCCTCGACGAAGCGGAACGGACCGAGATTGAAGAACCGGCAACGCCGGACGGGGAGCAGGAATAGCTTGCCGCTTCGCGGACAGCCCCAGAAAGAGTCTGACATGTCCAGAACACCCCAAAGCCACGGAGGGCTCATACCGATGGTCGTCGAGCAGACGAGCCGCGGAGAGCGAGCCTACGACATTTACTCGCGACTGCTACGCGACAACATCATCTTCGTCGGCTATCCGATCGATGATTCGGTCGCGAATCTCATCACGGCCCAACTGCTCTTCCTGGAAGCCGAGAACCCCGAGCGAGACATCTGGCTCTATATCAATTCGCCGGGTGGTTCAATCACCGCCGGAATGGCGATTTACGACACGATGCAGTTCGTGAAGCCGGACATCACAACCGTCTGCATCGGGCAAGCGGCTTCAATGGCCGCCGTGCTGATGGCAGCGGGTGCCAAGGGCAAGCGATACGCACTGCCGAACTCGCGCTTCCTGCTCCACCAGCCTTCGATGTCTGGCCTTGCCGGGCAGGCAACCGACATCGACATCCACGCCCGGGAGATTCTTCGCATGCGCAAGAGCCTCAACGAACTGCTGGCGCACCATACGGGGCAATCGCCGGAGAAGATCGAGCTTGACGTGGAACGTGATTTCATCCTGGTATCGCAACAGGCCAAGGAGTACGGGCTGATTGACGAAATCATCACCAGCAAGTGATCGCCTCTTGGCGCGCCTGCGCTCCGAGCCAGTTCTGCTTGCGGTTCGTTCCGGTCTGCTAATCTAGCGCGCATGCGGGTTTGGCAGGTCACCCATTACGGTGAGCCGGAAGAGATGGCTCTGGTGGAGATGGATCCGCCAACGCCCGAAGCGGGACAGGTGCTCATCCGCAATCGAGCATGCGGCCTCAACTTCTTCGATCTCCTGCAGTGCCAAGGCAAATATCAGGCAAGACCCGAATTCCCGTTCACGATCGGGGCCGAGGTGGCCGGCACCGTCGACGCGGTGAGCAAGGATGTTCGCAGTGTGTCAGTCGGGCAGCGGGTGGCCTCTCTCCCCCGGGGCGGAGGATTTGCTGAATTCACGCTCGTCAAGGCGTCGCAGGCGTTCGCTATTCCTGATTCGATGTCGTTCGAGCAAGCTGCGGCCATGCCCGTGGTCTACCAGACATCGCTATTCGCACTGGACCACAGGGCCAAACTGCAGCCCGGCGAGTGGCTGCTGGTCCATGCCGGCGCCAGCGGCGTCGGAACCGCAGCGATCCAGCTGGGAAAGGCAATGGGCGCCAAGGTGATCGCGACGGCCGGCAGCGAGGAAAAGCTCGAGTTCTGCAGGAAGCACGGCGCCGATCACGCACTTAGCTATCGAGATAGCGACTGGATCGACCGGGTGAAGGCGATCGCGGGGCCTGCCGGCGCGGACGTGATCTACGATCCAGTCGGCGGGGATGTCTTTGATCTCTCGACGAAAGTGATCGCCCCCTACGGCCGCCTATTGGTCGTTGGGTTCGCAAGTGGACGCATTCCCTCGCTGCCAGCCAATCGCGCACTGTTGAAGAACATGTCGCTCGTTGGGGTCTTCTGGGGCCGTCACTGCGACGAGAATCCCGGCTTCATGCAATCGCTCCACGAGCGGCTGATCGCCATGTTCAATGCGGGAACGATCAACCCGCCGGTCGGGGCGAGATACCCTTTCGATGCAGCCCCTCAGGGGATTCGGGACCTTGCCAATCGCAAGGTTCGCGGGAAGGCTATCTTGACAATCACCTGAGCGACCAATAGACGAAATGCTGGCGAGGTGCCCCCAAGCGCCGACACCAATGCAAGGGTTGCGAGCGACATAGCGACCGGAGAGTCTTCCAGTCAGTTCTCGGGGCGTCCGTTCCCTTCTGAGAGCAGGGCTGCCCTATGCCGGCCAATCGATCGGCACTGGCACGAAGGACAGTGCAAAAACTACCAGCAACACCAACGCGACCGCTTTCCTGGCCCGGCCCAGCGGCATGGCATCGTTCATCGTCGGTGCATGCCGCATCCTCATCAGCAGCATCAACACGAGAAACAGTGCATATTGGTAGGTGATCGTTAAGCAAACTACCAGCAACCCGCAAAACACTACCCAGCCAACCAGTCCGCTGCGCTTCCCGAACACCGAATACGCAATGTGCCCGCCATCGAGCTGGCTCATAGGCAGGAGATTCAGCCCGGTCACGAAGAGACCGACCCAACCTGCAAATCCCACGTCATGCAGCATCAGCACCGTCCCTTCCGGGGGGGCGCCGAACAGCAAGCGCTCGAATATCTGGAACAGCAGCGGATCGCCGAGCACGATTCCGAAACTTTCATCGTCTATCGGCTGATGGGTAGACAGCATCAATCCCACGAAGCTTATTGGGATCGCAAGGACAACCCCAGCTAATGGTCCCGCCGCCGAGATATCAAACAATGCCCGGCGATTCGGAATGAACCGCGACATGCGGATCACCGCGCCCATAGTCCCGATAATGCTCAACGGCATTGGAATGAAATACGGTAGCGACGCAGAAACTCGGTAGCGGCGGGCAGCAAAGTAGTGGCCAAACTCGTGGGCAGTCAGAATTCCCATCACACAAGCCGAGTACAACGGGGAGATCATCATCGAGGTTGAGGCGATCGCTGCAAGAAACAGCGTTACGTGGAGCCACAGCCTCGGCTTCGCTGGAGCGGCTGACCGGGGATCGATAGCGAGGATGCCCCTCTCCCCTACCCTTGCGACGCTCGCGGGCTCTGTCCCGGGGCGGGACGTTGAAGCGAACGGCTCCACCCGTTCACCCCAGTCAAGAGTCACTTGATCCCGGCCTTCCGGGTCGCGTTTCGAATCGCTTGGCAAGTCGTGCTCAGCGGTCAAGCGGCAACGGAGTTCCGTGCATCCAAAACGCTCAGCCAGCCGAACCGGTCCTCTATGGAACCATCCGTAATGGCCAAGAAATCCGACTGGATGTGGTGCGTGATCGGCCCGCGACCGCCGTTTCCGACTTCGATCTGGTCCACGGACCGAATCGGCGTGACTTCTGCAGCTGTGCCGGTGAAGAAGAGTTCATCGGCGATGTACAGCCACTCGCGAGGAATTGCCTGCTCTTTGAGCTCATAGCCAAGATCAATCGCTAGACGTATAACGCAATCGCGCGTGATACCAGGCAGCACTGAAGTACCCAGGGGAGGGGTATAGATGACGCCGTCGCGAACGAGAAAGATGTTCTCGCCACTGCCTTCGGACACGTAGCCAGACGCGTCAAGAGCGATACCTTCCGTGTATCCATGGAGGTTAGCTTCCATCAGGATTAGCTGCGAATTCATGTAGTTCGCAGCAACCTTTGCGATGGCTGGCAGCGTGTTCGGAGCGATGCGGGTCCAAGACGAGACGCACACCCTAACTCCTTGCTCGAGCGCTTCGGATCCAAGATAGCGGCCCCATTCCCAGCAAGCGATGTAGAATTCGATCGGGTTGTCGAGCGATCGAACGCCAACATCACCAAAGCCCCGAAACAAGATCGGCCGGATATAGCACGACTTCAGGCCATTGACGGCGGTCACGTCCTTGCATGCCTGCACGATTTCATCTTGGGAGAATCCCAGATCAATCATGCGGTAGATCTTGGCCGAATCGTACATCCGGCGCACATGTTCCTGCAGACGGAAAATCGCGGGTCCCTGCCGCGTGTTGTAGCAACGAATACCCTCAAACACACTAGTTCCGTAATGGAGTGCGTGGGTAAGGACATGGACGTTGGCATCATCCCAATCGATGAATTCGCCGTTGTGCCAGATCTTCTCTGTCGGCTTGATCATTTAGACTTACGAGCCCCGCTTTTAGTATTACATTGCCGGCGAGGCGGTTTGCAGCAGCAGGCGGCGAAAGCTTCTCCGGCACGCAATTGACTGGCCGGAGGTGAATGACAGGGGGCAGACTGCTACCGGCCCGATCGGACTCCGAGCCACAGAAACCCAGCAGCGGCATCTGACCGTCGACCAGGGCCATAGCGCTGTTCCCGCCAACGTGATCGCCCTGTCCGAAGGGCGTAAACTGAATCGCTCATGAGCCCTGCCCGACCGCGCCTGTTTCTCGTTGACACTTTCGGACTGATTTTTCGGGCCTTCTACGGTCGAGCGCGCTCGACTGTGCCCGCCCTCAGGACCGCAGCGGGCCTGCCCACCGAGGCTATATATGTGTTCAACAACATGCTCAAGCGTCTGATCGAAGACTACGAGCCCGACTATCTCGTGGCCGTGTGGGAAGGGCATGGACCAACGTTTCGGGAAAAGATCTTTCCCGACTACAAGGCGAACCGGGAGGAGATGCCAGCTGACCTTGCCACGCAGCTCCCCTATATCGACGAGCTGCTGCAGTGCTGGAACGTCAAGGTTGCCACCGAGGATGGCTATGAAGCCGACGACACCATCGCTCTGCTCGCCAGTCAGGCCGCCGAGTACGAGCTGGATACTTGGATCGTTTCCGCAGACAAGGATCTAATGCAACTCGTAGGGGACGGCGTCATACAGCTAAACCCGATGAAAAACGAGCGCTACGGCCCAACGGACGTCAAGATCTTCCTAGGCGTCGAACCGACTCGGGTTACGGACTACCTGGCTCTCATGGGAGACAGCGTCGACAACATCCCAGGCGCGCCCGGAATCGGTAAGAAGGGGGCGGAACAACTGATCGACGAGTTCGGCGATATCGAGGAGATCATCCGGCAGGCCGACAAGGTCAAGCGCAAGGCGTACCGCGAGAGCCTGCAAAACCACGCGGATCAGATCCGCCTTAGCAAGCGTCTCGCAACACTCGACACTTCTGGAAACCTTCGACTGGACCTCGATGCCGCCACGAAGCAGCCGCCTGACAACGAGCAACTGATCGCGTTCTACCGCAAGCTCGAATTCAAGAGCCTTGTTGTCCAGTTGGAGGCCGGGACGGCAGCGGCCCAAGCCGAGACCAACGTCGTTGTGTTCGAATCAGCCGACCAGTTCACTCAGTGGGTCGAGGACACTTCTGGACCTCTTGCGGTCGCTATCGTCGACACCCCTGAGAGAGGATTCGATATCGGCGAATCAGGCGGGATCGGGTTCGCATCGCAGGACGGGGTCCTGCGGCTATTGCCCACGGAGATGGCGCAGCACGCCAAGCCGGTTTTGGAGAACAGCGGGCGCGAGTTCTGGGTTCACGATTGGAAGTCAGCGATCCACTCACTCGATTCCATGGGGCTCAAATTCCCGAAAGCCATGGACGACACCATGCTGATGGCATTCCTGATTGATTCGAGCCGTACAAACTATTCGATTGAGAAGACGGTTGAGCGCCGGCTGGCAAGCACTTTAACACCCAATGCGGGGGCCATGGCGGGTCAAGTTCGGATTCTTCGCGAACAGCTTCGCCGAGAGCTTGACGGCGGACAGCTGACCAAACTTTACGAGTCCATCGAATTGCCCCTGGCTCCGGTTCTCGCGCGGATGGAAGCGGCCGGCGTCCTGCTAGAGCCGTCTGTGTTAGCTGATCTGTCCGCAAGGCTCCAACACAGTATCGGAGAGCTAAGCCGAAGCATCTACGACCTCGCCGGGAAGGAATTCAATATCGGATCCCCCAAGCAGCTAGGCGAAGTACTCTACGGGCATCTTGGCCTGAGGGCTCCGAAGAAGCGGGGCAAGACCAATGCGCTCTCCACAGCTTCTGACGTCCTCGAGGGCTTGGCAAACGATCACCCCGTTCCATCAAAGGTTCTCGAATGGCGCCAGCACTCAAAACTGAAGAACACCTATGTGGACGTGCTGCCCGAACTGGTCGGGACGGACGGACGGCTCCATACGACCTTCAATCCGACCGGTTCCGCCACAGGCCGATTGTCATCGCTCAACCCGAATCTGCAAAACATCCCCGCCCGCACCGAACTCGGAAGAGAGATCCGGAAAGCATTCGTCGCGGCCGAAGGAACGACACTGGTGGCGGCCGACTACTCCCAGATCGAGCTCCGTGTCCTGGCGCACATGTCGGGCGATCCGAAACTGATCGACGCTTTCCGGAGCGACGAGGATATTCACACGCTGACCGCATCGGAAGTGCTGGGGATCGATGCGGCGCTGGTTACCCCGGACGACCGCTACCGCGCCAAGGCCGTAAATTTCGGCATCATTTACGGTCTGAGTGCATTCGGGCTCGCGAAGCAGCTTGGCATTCCGCAAAGGCACGCCAAGGAATACATAGAACTCTACTTCGAGCGATACGGCACGATCAAGGATTTCATCGCCAAGACGATTGCAAAGACCAAGGAAACAGGCTATAGCGAAACCATGTTTGGACGTAGGCGCCCGGTCACGGATCTTGATAGCAAGAACTCCATGGCGAGAGGACTGGCCGAACGAATCGCGGTAAATTCTCCGATCCAAGGGACAGCGGCCGACTTGATCAAGAAAGCGATGGTGTCGACCGACAGCGCGCTCCGAAATTCCGGCTTCGACGCACGAATGTTGCTACAGGTTCACGACGAACTCGTTCTGGAAGTGCCTCACAGCGAAGTTGGCGCAGTGGGGCGACTCTTGAAAGACGAGATGGAAGGGGCCGCCCGACTGGATGTGCCGCTCGTTGCAGACATCAAGGCGGGCCCGAACTGGCGCGATATGCGTGCGATCGAGCAGCGGTAGCGGCGAGGACGAGTCCTCTGGCTGTCCCAGTTCTGAATCGAAGACGCCGCTAGCGGTAGGCCCTGGTCACCCATTCGGCGACAACGCAAGGCTTGGGTGATCCTTCGAGTTCCACGTGCACAAGCCAAACCGTCTGCACGCCCCAGTCGTGCTCGTCGACGGCTTGCGGCGTGATATGGCCGCGGATCCGGCTCCCGGACGGCACGGGTGCGGGGAACCGGACCTTGTTCAGGCCATAGTTAATCCCGTGCTTGAAATCGCCCGCGACCTTGACTGTCCCCATCATGATGGGAGCGAGCATCGAAAGGCTCAAGAACCCGTGTCCGATGGTCGTTTTGAACGGGGACTCGCTGGCGGCCCGCTCGGTGTCCACATGGATCCACTGATGGTCCTCGGTCGTGTCAGCAAAGCTGTCAATGCGCTCCTGAGTGATTTCGAACCAGTCGCTTACTGCGATCTCCTGGCCGAGGCTGGCTCTGAGTTCATCGACTGGGACTTGTCGCGACATCACGAAAAGTGTACACGACCGACGGAGCGCGAGTGTCAGCTGCAACCGAGTCCTGCGGTGGCAAACGCCGCTCTCGTGGCCTGAGCGCACCCAGCTCAAAGATCCCGGACTTGGTTGCTGGTGACCATATACCACCCAGCCACCGCAATCAGGATCATCGCGTTGATGCTCAGCACATTGCCCGCACCGATTCTCTCCGCGACGAAGCCGCAGACCAAGTTACTGAGAGGCATTGCGCCCCTGAACGCGGTGTTGTGGACGCTCATGATGCGGCCTCGCATCTCGTCGGTTACATTGAGCTGCACTAGGGACGTGATCATCGTGAATACTCCGAGGATGGCGCCGCCGCAGACAAACAGTGTCGCGATACCGAGCCAGAAATTGGTTGCGATTGCGAATCCCAACATCGCCAAACCAAGCAAGAACTGAGTGTTAAGCCAGTTGCGGCCCTTCCTCGGGGCATTGCCCACGGCAGCAACCACCAACGCCCCCAGCACAGCCCCTACCCCCAGCACGAGTCCCATGAAGCCGTAGCCTCCAGCACCCAGACCGTAGACGTCCTGGGCGAACACAGGCAGGAGCAAGTTGATCGGCACACCGCAGAAGGCGCAAACCAAGGCGATCCACATCAACGACTTGAGCACCTTGCTCGTTCGAATCAAGCGAAAACCCTCAAGCAAGCTCCGAAACATGTTCTTCTGGCCTCTTCTCGGCACATGCCGGACATCTACCGCGAACAAGGCGAAAATCACGGCGAAGAAACTCAGTCCGTTGACCAGGAAACACCTCGCCGGCCCGAATCGATCCATCATCACTCCCCCGATCGGCCGGCCCACGGCTCCCGCGAGGTTGAACTGAATCGATATCAACGCGATCGCGTTCTGGAGCTGGCGTCTAGGAACCAGGGACGGAATCAGCGCTTGATACGCCGGACCTCCAAAGGCTTGTCCCAAGCCCGCTAGAAACGCCGCCACCAGGATGTGCCAGATTTGGATATGGTTTGTGAAAAACAGCACTGACAAGCCCAGAGCAGCAGTCATCTGCAACGCTTGGGATCCCATCAGCAGGTACCGCCGGTCCATTCGGTCCGCCAGCACCCCGCCAAGAACGGAGAACAAGAGGATTGGCAGTCCGTTGAGAAAGGCGGTCAGCCCTAGCAAGCTTTCTGAATTGGTTTGGTCGTAGATGTACCAACTCTCCGCGATTTGAGCGACGAAGAAACCGGTCGTCGAAGTAAAGGCCCCGAACCAGACCCACCGGAAGTTAGGGTATCGAAAAGAACGAAAGGTCCTCGCCATGACAGGAAGTCTGCGTCTGCTGCGGGGACTGTCCATTAATCGCCAGACGGACCCGCGCCCAGGAACGCGGCCTCACCAGCCGGACCCTTATCTTGCCACAGCAGAGGCGTCGCGCCTACCTCGAATTAGAAAGGCACGCTACAGTCTGCCGGGTTACTGCCCGCACAAATGCAAAGGCGCTTTTGCCCCACGCCGTGGCTCGGCAACGCGGGGGCGAGGGCTCAGCTTCCTGACCAAAGGCTGTTACAGGTCGAACGGGAAGCGATCCCACGGATCTGGACGCTACGATAGGGTGTCCTGCCGGTAGCTGCACGCTTGGAGCTTGCCGTCGTCGAGCCGCAGGCAAGCCACACATGGAACACAATTCACTGGGAACACAAGGCCGACATCCCAAAGGCCTTTACGTGCTCTTCGCGTCCGAGGCTTGGGAGCGTTTCAGCTTCTACTCGATGCTGTCGCTTTTCACTCTGTACCTGAGGGATGGCGAGCAAGGCTTCGGCTGGACCGAGGCAGAGGCCACCACTCTCTATTCGTGGTACCTGACGTTCGTTTACGCGAGTCCGTTCATTGGAGGGCTGCTGGCGGATCGCTATTGGGGCTACCTTCGAACGACGCTAATTGGGGCGGTCTTCTTCGTGGCGGGGCACCTGCTGCTGTCGTTCCACTCTCTGCCGGTCGTCTACCTAGCACTATCCTGCCTGATCGTTGGCAACGGCCTATTCAAGCCCAACGTCTCGACGATGGTCGGCAACCTTTATCCGGACGGAAGTGCCCTCAAGGACCAAGCTTTCATCATTTTTTACTTCGGGATAAACGTCGGGGCGTTCGTAGCACCGATCGTCATGGAAGTGGTGAAGCAAAGGGCCGGATATCACCCCGCGTTCGCGGTCGCCGGTGCAGGCATGGTGGTCTCACTCGGTTGGCTCTACTTCCAACGTCGGCACGTCCAGACCGCTGACGAGCCCGGGGCACTTACACAGGCTGAACAGTCTGCCAGCGCGGAGTTGGACAGAGTGCCCGAGTCGCGCCGAATTTGGGCGCTGCTGGCCATCTTCTTGATCGTAGTCGTCTTCTGGATGGCGTTCCATCAAAACGGCTCGACTCTGACGTACTGGGCGGATGACAACACCGCTTGGGACGTGTCGGGGACGATTTCAAACGCCATTAACCCGGCGTGGATTCTGCTGCTTTCTTTCCCGTTGGTGCTGTTCTGGAAATACCTCGGCAAACGCGGGAAGGAGCCTTCGACTCCGGCCAAGATGGCGCTGGGGATGCTGCTTACGGGTCTTTCGTTCTTTGTTCTGTATTGGGCTGCGAAGGTCGGTGAGTCAACGGTCATAGGTTCCGACCCCTACGACTACGAAGTTTCGCCAGCCTGGTTGATCGCGTCATACGGTGTAGTGACGCTGGGAGAACTGCTGCTATCGCCCATGGGGCTGTCCTTGGTCTCAAAGGTCGCTCCGTTCCGGCTGCGCGGAATGATGATGGGCGGCTGGTTCGTCGCAACGGCGGCCGGAAACAAGCTCACGGCGATCGGAGTCTATTGGACACGCTGGCCGCATTCCGTGTTCTTTGCCGTCCTGGGCTTGATGTGCGTGGCCGTTGCCGGCATCATGGCGGCAGTGCTCAAGCCGCTAAAGAAGAGCATGCCGGGCGTCTAGCCCTCGGCCTCGCTCTTCAATCGATGGCGCATTGGCTCATCGTCCGCCACGATGCTAGCGCGTTGAGGCGTTCACCTCATGGAACGTCCCGTCCACCCTGCGTCCGATACCTGCGACAGACAGGGCATGGAGCGGGCCGGCATAAGACTACGGCATTCTCTTGTGGACGGCGGTGTTGAAGCCTGCCGCATCACTACAGTGGCCCAGGCGACTCCAGCTGTTCGTCGGACGTTTCGAGATCGAACATCTCGTTGCATTCCCTTGAGCACAAACCGCGGCCACTACCCCGTTGAGCGAGGACGGCACCCGACGAGCCAGCCCAGTCCGCTTTCACATGCTCCGATGCAGGCACGAGTGAGGCCAATACCGTTGGTTGGGGGAAACATCCGCTGCGGGACATTGCGTCATCCGCTATTTGGGCCGGTAGACGAGCGCCAGCACCACGCCGCAAATCATGATCTGCACCATGTCATAGAAGAGCCAGTTCAGTGACAGTGAAAACGGCATGGGTGTGACCACGTAGGAGTTGAGTGCCCTAGGAACGGCTATGAACAGTCCGATGCAGAAACCGTAGTGGATTCCCCCCATGATTCCGTCCTTTTTGCGGAACCAACCGTAGATGTGGACAAACATGAAGGCCCACAGCAGCCCTACGGCAAAGGCGATCCACATGTTCGACATGATCTCGGCCTCGGTGCGCCAAAGACTGGCGGTGGAATCGTACGCTTCATCCAGCAAGACCGCATGGATGGTGAAGTCGAGGACTCGGTGGACCACATACACCACGAGCCCCGAAACGAGCATGTTTTTCGGCTCCTCAGCAAAATCGGTGGGCAAGGCTGTGCTCCGGTAGATTTCCAAGTGAATGATATAAAGCGAGTTCGTAAGACCTGTAGGATCTGAACCCGTACGCTTTTCTCATAGCCAGCTTGGCTTTGAGGTTCATGCCCTCCACCGCACCCGAAGAATAGCTCCTCCCGGTCCGGAACCAGTTCAAGACCAGCGGCCGATGCCGCCTCAGCATCTTCGCGACCTTCTTCATCGGCTCCAGCCGCGAGCGCATCGCCCGCCGGCACCAGCGCACCAGGAACCGCCGTGCCGCCGGCGGCGAGCGACACTCCCAGAACTGCTGGAAATCCGCCTTCAGCAGGTACGCCCGCACCGTCCGGTCGGGGTAGGCCGCCGGTTACCCAACGGCCCCCCCACGGATCCGGACGTGCGCGTTAACGCATCCGGCTCCTCGCTCCGGTCGTGACGGCATCCGTCATGGGCTGCCGTGCCGCTCCGTTCGTGGCCTGCTGCACCTCGGCGGCACTGTGTCCGCGAGTTCCCGACTCTATGTTCGGAGCCTGCCCTTCCCTTCGCGTCTCCCGTTGCGCCCAGGCCTTCCCTCCACCGAGTCCGCCACGTGGCTCCCCACGCTTTGTTCCCCGGCTTCGCCGGTACTATGCCTGAGTCCGACTCCTCCCCGTCGTGCATCCTCCGCTTAGCAACTGCCTTCACTTCGGTGACCACGGCGCTAAGCACCGTGGTAACGGGGAGGTCTCACAGGTCCCGATCCAGGACTTGCGCGCGTGCATGGGTTCTTCGACACCGCGAGGCCCGGCCGCCCCTCACCATGACGGTGCGGCCGGTGCTGCCTTCGACCAACTTGATGGCCTCGGCACCTCGAACTTCAAGCTTTTCGTTGCTCAATAGCCCTGCCCACGCGTACCCCTGTCAACGCTTAACCAACACCCTCGCGGATGCCGGCCCATGACTCGGGGAGAAAGTGGTTGGTTATTCCTTCCTTTCATCGGACTTTCACCGACTGTCCTGCCAATCAGTTAGCCTGTCGCACCAAGTTCAGCTTCACCAGCTCCGCCAGCTTCGGCTCCTGCTTCTCGCTCAGGTTCTCCTTGCGCTTCAGCAACAGCCAGCGCGTGTTCTTCAGCACCGGCTCCTCCCCCTGCGCCTTCAGCTGCTTCGCCGCCGCCGCCCGCACCGCGTCGATCGCCTTGCCCAGCTTCTGCACGATGTGGAAGCGGTCCAGCACGTGCACCGCCGCCGGCGCCCGCTCCGCTACCACCCGCAGGTACGCCTTCCACATGTCCGAGCACACCACCCGCAGCCGCCCTGACCGCGCCTCCCCGAACCAGTCGAAAAACCCTGCCAGCGTCTCGATCTTCCGCTCCCGCCCCACCCCCAGCAGCCGCCGCCGGCCCGCATCCAGCTGATACACCAACGTCAAGTACTTATGGCCCTTCTGCCACGCGATCTCATCCACCCCGATCGTCGCCACCCCCTCCAGCTGCACCCGCTCCCGGCCCCACTCCACGGCCATCCCCACCGCTCGCCAGACCCGCTCCCACGACACCCCGAACACCTGCGCCGTCTCCTGCCACGACAGCCGCTTCGCCCAACTCGCCAGAAACCACCTCAACGCCTTCGTCGAGCGCTGCTTGCCCTCCGCCCACGGCACCCGCTCCACCTTCACCTGCCCGCAGCGCCGGCAGTCCACCCGCCGCATCTCGTAGATCAAGTACGTCGGCAACCCCAGCACCGGCACGAACTGGTACCGCCGCCGCTCGCGCCGGTCGTAGCAGGGCCCCGGCTCGCCGCAGCCCGAGCAGCGCGCCCTGCCGTTGGCCCGCGGCAAGACCTCTACCTCCACCTCGGCCGGCCCGCCCTCGCGCTCCACCAGCCGGATCTTCCCGTACACGAACCCCGGCAGCTTGTACACCCGGTTCAGAATCGTGCGCAACTGCACCTGTTGTCTCCTCCTTTCTCCAGACGGGAACTCCCCGCCCACCTCGGCGGAAGCCCTCGGTACCCGGATCAAACTACACTACCCCAGGACGCAAGACCCGATCCTCACCCACTGATTCTGCGCAGGAGGCTGTTTTTCTTATCCATCTACCCTCCTCATCGCGAAGTCTGCTGCCGGGCGCAGCGACGGCACGGGATCATCTAGATTACACGAGATTCCCCCCCCGGTATCGATGGGTCAGTTCCAAGCGAATCAGGTGGCTGGAGGGATCGCAATCGCCCCCAAGGCCGCTCTAGGCGAAACCAGTCCTCACGGCGCGTCGGCGATGCCGGCCCATCTGCTTTGAGCCCACGCGCCGGGACGCTCTGGAATGCTGTCTTTCCTAGTGGTTGCCGCTCTGAACAACGGAAGACGGGCGAAGGCGCCCGACCTGGTGTGGTTGAGCCAATCGTTAGCACGCGGAACACACAGCCCATCAGACCGCCCCGGCTTCCTTACCCCAAAGAAGTCTCGATGCCGGAGGATGGAAGAACCCGAGCGGCCTCGACTCCCCGAGCGCCCTCGAAGTGTAGTGATCCAACGGATGCTCGGGCGATTTCAGCCGCCCGGCCGTTGAACGATCTCTGAGCAGCGGCGACCACCCAAGCGGGGACGTCTCCCGGTCCAGCTATGTTGCTCCCTTTTCAGTCGGGCGCACAGCGGGAGACGTGGAAAACACTGGGCCTTGCTACATCTGACCGACCTCGAACGCGCTTGGCCACAGGGCCACGGATCGACGGGCCCTATGCTATCATCGGTAAGCTAGCAGCCTGCCAAAAGGGTAGGGTCTTGTCCTGCGGGGGCGTAGTTCAGTTGGTTAGAACGCCGGCCTGTCACGCCGGAGGTCGCGAGTTCGAGTCTCGTCGCTCCCGCCACTCCCCGCCACCAGAATTGCCTGATCGGGGAGTTTCCGTTGGCGGCAGTATTCGCGCGAGGTTCCATGCAAAGAAATTCCATTAAAGCAACCCTGCAGGCGGGTGGCACAGTTCTAGGAACGTGCATCACTGATTGTTTCAATCCGGAAATCGTAGTAGCCGTCCAAGCGGCAGGCCTGGACTTTTTCTTCATCGACAGCGAGCACGCACGGACCAGCTTCGATGACGTGCAATCTTTCGTCCGCGTCGCCAAGTCGACGGGCGTGGTTCCCTTGGTCCGCGTTCCTCAATCGGAATACTTCTTTCTCGCCCGCATGCTGGATGTCGGGGCAATGGGTATCATCAACCCCCGCACGGAATCAGTAGAGGAAGTCCGCAAGATCGTGGCGGCGATGAAGTTCCCGCCCCTTGGGCGTCGCGGATACGGGCTCCGGAGCATCGTCACCGATCTGGACTTCAAGGGCGCCGCCGCCGAGATGGAATCAGCGAACAAGGAGTCCATGGTCATCGTCCAAATGGAAACCCAGGCATGCATTGACGACATCGAAGAAATTGTCTCCGTCCCTGGCGTCGATGCGACGATGGTCGGTCCATTCGACCTGTCGGTATCCCTTGGAATTCCCGGGGACTTCGAGCACCCTAAATTCTGGTCCGCCTTCGACCGCATGGTTGCGGCCTGCAATCGAGTGGGCGTCGCGCCCGGTGTGCACTTCGGCAGCACCAAGATGCTGCAGCGGGCTCGTGAGCACGGTGCGCGGTTCTTGGTTTGCGGCACGGATATGTCCGTGCTCCTCAACGGCTTCCGGGCGATGCGTTCGGAGATGGACACCGCAACACCGCAAGCTCAGACCGCAGGCAAAGCCGGCGGATACATGTGATCAACTCCCGGCTGCGGGTCGGTTCTAACAGCGACTGCTGCACGGCAAAGGAGGTACGAGCATGAAGCCTGTCCAATGGGGAGTCCTAAGCACTGCCAAGATCGGCCTCCAGAAGGTGATTCCAGCCATGCAGAAGGCGGATTCCTGCCGGATCGCCGCGCTCGCCTCTCGCTCGCTCTCCTCTGCCCAGGCAGCTGCAGACTCACTCCGCATTCCAAGGGCCTACGGCTCGTACGAAAGCTTGCTCGCGGATCCTGAGATCGAGGCGGTCTACAATCCCCTGCCAAACCACTTGCATGTCCCTCTGTCGCTTGCCGCGATCGAGGCTGGCAAGCATGTGCTTTGCGAAAAGCCGATCGCAATCAACGCCTCCGAAGCGAGCACGCTGATCCAAGCTCGTGACAAGTCGGGAGTGCTTGTCCAAGAAGCCTTCATGGTTCGATACCACCCGCAGTGGTTGCGCGTTCGCGAGTTGATCCGAACCGGCAGGATCGGACGCCTGCGCTCCGTCAATGGATTGTTCAGCTACAACAACAGGGATCCTAATAACATTCGCAACAAGGCCGAGATAGGCGGCGGCGGCCTGTATGACATCGGGTGCTATCCGATTACCGGCGCGCGGTTCCTGTTCGAGCAGGAGCCAACCCGGGTCGTGGGACTGATCGAACGTGATCCCGAATGGGGCATCGACCGGCTCACGTCGGCAATGCTCGATTTCCCAGGAGGGCACGCCACATTCACCTGTGCGACCCAAGTCACCCCTTACCAGCGGATGCAGATCTTCGGCACCGATGGGCGGATCGAGATTGAGATTCCGTTCAATGCCCCGCCCGACCGCCCGTGCCGCATCTTCCTGGACGACGGAAGCCAATTGGGAAATGCCGGGGTTCAAGAACAAGAACTTCCAGTTACAGACCAGTACACCGCTCAGGGAGACGTTTTCTCCCGTGCCATCCGCTTGGGCGAATCGCTGGAGTTCCCACTGGAAAACGCCGTTCAGGGAATGCGCATCATCGACGCCGTATTTCGATCAGCCGAGACCGGCCAATGGGAAATCCCATAGCCCGCGACTGGCCCCGTCACCTTACAAGCACGATCTCAGCCAAGTCGCGGTCGAGATGCACGCAGAACACTCCATTCCTCGGGTGGAGCCAGAGCCCCTGCTCCGGACCGATATTCGGCAGTTCGCCAGCAGTCGCAACAAGCATGCCACCGATGTCGTCGACTTCAGGGCTAAGCGGGCCGATGTGGATGTGCGCATGGCACTGGGTTCGAAAGAAGTGACTGTTCTGGGCAAGCCCCCAATGCCCGGGATACAGTTCCTCGGCTCGCTCGGCCGCGTGGCTCCATAGCTTGGCGCGCATTTCATCGGAGAGGTCGGCAGTTGACTGGAAGCCACTGTCGTGCGGCTTCGGCAGGGCTAGGTAGCGATTCGGCTTCAGCGGATTAATGTCACGCAAGAAGTAAATCTCATCCGATTCTTTTTCGGCGGTCTTGCACAGCGAACAGACACGGTTTCCCAAGCTGTCGGCTCTTGCGTGGTCGCACGGACAACCGACCACGGGCATCGGCGCGAGACGGACGAATCCAAAGAGCACCAAGCCGGCGAGCGAAAGCAACCGCAACCAGCACAAGCTACGCCGGGGCTTGGCGGAACGCCTCACGATGACTGCCTCCAAGGTGTTTCTCATGGCATCCCAGCAGGTAAGTGTCTGTCATGCCCGCTATGTAATCGCACACTAGTTGCGCCAAGGGCTCGCTGCCAAGCTGACTGATCGAGCTTTCGGGAAGCGCTTCGGGATGCTCGACATAAAAGCGAAACAGTTCTCTCAGTTTCTCCGAATATCCAAGCACAGTGCGCTGCTCGGAGATCGCGTTGTAGTAGGTCTCGGCCAGGACCGAGCGAATGCTGTCCATGGTCGCGCGGGCAGACTCCAAAGGCATCGCAATGCGGTGCGGCAAGTGCCGGACATCCTCCCAATCCGTGACACCTGACGTCCGCGTCTCTGCCCGAACCCCCTCGACAAATCCCCGCACCAAGGAGCCAACCAGTCGCCGGAGGGCTTCCGTGAAGACGCGTCGGTCACACGTGCCGGGGTATGCCGATCGGATGTCCTCCTGGATCTTGGCAAAGGCCGGCACACGTTCGCAGACGGCCTCGCTCTGGAGGTAGTGCCCCTCCACGGCATCTTCCACGTCAGCGCTCAAATAAGCGATGGCGTCCGCCCCATCGATCAGCTGGGCTTCAAGTGTCGGCTGAAGGTGCGGCAGGTATTCCTTGTGAACAGGGTTGTTCGGGTCGAGGTCACGAGAATGCTTCAGAATGCCTTCGCGGACCTCGAAGGTGAGGTTCAGACCGCGAAACGCTGCGTATCGCCGTTCGAAATGCTCCACAATTCGCAAACCATGAAAGTTGTGGTCGAACGACAGGCCATGCCGGCTCATCTCGTCGTTCAAAGCAGCCTCTCCGACATGACCGAACGGAGGGTGTCCGAGATCGTGAGCCAAGGCGAGAGCTTCAACCAACTCAACGTTCAGGTCCAGCGCAGTCGCGATCGACCGGGACACCTGAGAGACCTCGATGGTGTGGGTGAGCCGAGTGCGGCAGTGATTCGAGTCCGGCAGGGTCGCAACCTGCGTCTTGGCCGCGAGCCGCCTGAAGGCGCGCGAATGGATGATTCGATCCCTGTCGTGCTGAAACGGTCCGCGATAGCGTTCCTGGTCAGCGGGCTCCGGATATCGGCGCAGCCGTGATTTCCCGGGCGGGAATCGTAGTCGAGAGGACATAGCGCTCTCGATGGTCAAATGCCCTCTGGCAATGTCTCCAGAAGGGTGGCTGCCAGAGGGCTAGCCGGACCATTTTCCGCCTGTATCGCATCCAGCATCTCCCGAGCCTTCTGCGGATCGCTCTCAAGATAGGTCCGAGCTACCTCGATGGATGCCCTGTTCCTTGAAATCGTTCTAGTGGGGTTCTCCACCAGTTGTTGCAATTGCCCTCTAGCCTCGTCGACGTCGCCTTCGGCGAAGAGCAATTCGCCCAACGCCAGGCGGGCCAAGGAGGGGTACTCTGTTCCCTTCCCCCGAGTGGACTGCTCAAAGTGTGCGCGAGATTCAGCGGTGTTGCCTTGTTCGCGATCCAAGAGCCCGGAATAGTAGGAGGCACCTGTTGCCGCGGCAGTTCCCGAATAGTCCAACGCGATTGAGTCGAGCGCGAGAGTCACCGAGTCGAATCGCTCCGCTTCGCTTGAGAACGTCTTGACGCCTGGCATGCTCTCTGCGCTCACAATTCCGTGATACAGCTCTAATGCCTCTTGCAGCGCCGACTGGGATGCCGCGCTCCTATGGCGGGCATAGGACCAATACCCGACACTCGCCACGAGGACAACAACAACAGCCACACCGCCCGCAATGAATTGCTTGCGATGGGTTGCCACGAACGTGACTTGGTGCGTGACCTCTTCGACAAACCGGTCGCGCTTGAGATCCTTCCTTCGGAGCCTTGCCAATCAGTCGCCCTCCTCTGACGCAGCCGCAGGCTCCAAGCCGGGAGCTGCGCTTACTCTCATCTTATCTCAATGAGCCGTCTCATTTCGCACACTCACCCGCCGTTCTAGGAGTTGCCAGCCAAGGCCTAGACTCACGCGATTGATCGATCGGAGACGGCGATCAGGGTGTGTTGATCCGCGAACGAAGCGAGGTAAGCCGCGGCTCGATGACTTTGTCAGCCTTCCATTTCCGGAGCTTGCTCTTGATCCATTCACTAATCCGGCGGTCTACATGACCAACGATCGCTTGGTACAGTTCGGCGGCTTCCGAGAACTCGGATCTCCCTTCGTGAACCATCGCCATGAGGAATTGGCTCTTCACCTCGGCGCCTTCATCATCTTGGGCACCAATGCGACGGGCCATCTGCTCCGCGCGTGAGAAGTCTAGGGTGTTGATCGCCGCCACACCACTCAAATAGAGGCCCGTGACCGAGTTTGGAGACAAGGCTATGTAGTGTCTGTGACAAAACCCTCAATTTCTGTTCCGGCGCATAGGTAAATCTAGTTACTGTGCGGTTGGCCGGTGCCGTTTCCAGGCCGGTTTGGCCCCACATGGCCGTCCCAAGGCCGGTTTCGAAGCCGGATTCGGAAACCTTGCGCACCTCTCGCGCACTCCTGCCTCCGGGCAGCCTGCCGGTTCCACTTCCCGGGCCGCTTCGCCGCCGCTGCAGGATCAGTCCGATGCGGTGCAGGTTCAACGCCAGCACCGACAGCCCTACCGCTCGCGCAAAGCCCTCCGGCCCCCGCGACCGCACCCGGTCCAATCCCCGGCACTCCAGGTTGTGAATCGCAGATTCCACCGCCGGATGCATCCGCCACGTCTCGGCACCCAACACGTCGCTGATGCCCAGCATGCGGCGCACGTCGCCGTGCTGATTAGCCAGGTCGTGCAAACGGTCGTAGTCGCAGTTGATGCCCTGCTTGAGCAAGCCGAGCACCAGCACCCGCCACAGTTCCATGCCGGGCCGACCGACATCCGGGTTGATCCCCGGCACCGGCGCGCGTTCCTCCGTCTGCGCAGCGTCACCCTTGGTGGCGGACGCGCCCGTGGCGAGCAGGTGCTCCTCCAGCAAGGCGCAAACCCGCTCCCGCAACCGATGGTTGCACCAGATGTGCTGGATGCCCTTCAGCACGGCCGGGATATCGTCGCGGCAGCTGGCGTCGAGTTGGATGTCTTCGATGGCGGTCTGGCCGAGCATCATCGCGGGATTGAAAACGGTTCGCAAGGCGCTTCTCCTGCGAAGATGATCGCAATTCGGCACGAATCGCGACGACCGCGCCCGATCCGCTCCATCTTCGCCCGCCGAAACTCGATCGAAACACCTTGATATCAATGAAATACGGAATTACGCCGCAGACACTATGTAGCGCCTTGACAGAGATTCGAGATCCGGCCATTCCATTCGAAGCACAGTTAGTTCCATCAACCGTTCGTAGGCAGGCAAGAACTTCGGGTCCACCTCGATTGCCCGGAGGAATGCCTGGCGGGCTCCGTCCGGGTCGCCAAGGACTGAGCGCGCCTCGCCTAGTGCTGTCCAGGCCGCGGAGAACTCAGGGTGAGTCTGCACTGCCCGCTCCAGGTGGGCCGAGCCCTTCTGGTACTCGGGTCTGGCTTTCCTTAGCGCCCGGAGACCCTTTTTGAAGGCATTGCTTGCAGCTTGCGGAGCATCAAGCGAGATCTGGCTGACGACATTCCCGGTCACGCCTTCCAATTGCTGCAACTCAAGGATTCCTGCTTCGATCTTACCCATCCTGCGAATGTCGGGCAGTTCCAATTGAGCAGATCGGTACCCGGGCGAGTCGATCTGCAGGGAACAGCTCATGCTCCCTGTTCCATAGAGGGGAAGTCTGATTGAGTACCCGTAGCCTCCAATCCCTTTGCCCCTCGCTTCGCGCTTGCGATAGACCGATCGGGCGTCAAAGGTGAAATGTCCGGTGCGCTCTGCAAATGCGTTACGAACAAAGCCTTCTCCGCACCGCATCGTGATATCGACCCACTCCGAGGGCAATTCGCCTTGATCCGTGGTGACCCGGCCGTGCACGAAGTGCGGGGCGCCCCGCTCGCTCGCCAAGTTGGGGAGCCGCCGGTATCGCATTTCGTGTTCCCGGATCTCTTCCAGATAGGAATCAATTAGGCCTTGGCCTGCGGAGGACTGCTCGGTACTGGTTGCGCCGGATGATGAGGTCGTGGATTGGCCCTCTGTCGATTGGCCCCGATCCCCACACAGACCATCGCGAACGCTAGTCCATGGCCACTCAACCTTGCCAGGACGATCCAGATCCTGCGACTGCAATCTAGTGGCAAGATTTAGTTTACGCGGTCGCTTCCATCACCGCGAATTCGAAGGGTGGGACTGCGCAATGCCTCGGATCGCTGAGCCAGCAGCCGTCGCGGGCCTTCCACGCCGCGAGATCTCGGCTGCAGGTGGTTAATCGAGGATGAATTCATGCCATGCCGTCGCCGCACCGCTGAAGTGTCTTGGCTGCCGACGAGGATGGACATCGCGACTTCACGCAACAAGATCACCGATCACTCGTCCGTGGACATCGGTCAAGCGAAAATCGCGGCCAGCGTATCGAAACGTGAATCGCTCGTGATCGAAACCCAGCAGGTGCAAGAGCGTGGCATGGAGGTCGTGCACGTGAACCTTGTTCTCCTGCGCTCGGAAGCCGAATTCATCGGTCGCGCCATGGACGTACCCTCGCTTCACCCCGCCTCCTGCCAGCCACATCGAAAAACCGTACGAATTGTGATCCCGGCCGTTCTTGCCCGAATTGGCCCCGAACGACGTGAGCTCAACCACAGGCGTCCGTCCAAACTCGCCGCCCCATATCACCAGCGTGTCGTCCAACATCCCTCGTAGCTTCAGGTCCGTCAGCAGCGCAGCGATCGGCTGATCGCACTGCCCTGCCAGCCTGCGGTGGTTCGCCTCAACTTCACTGTGCGAATCCCACGGCTGCCCCGCGCCGTGCCAGACCTGGACGAAGCGGACGCCCTTCTCCAGCAGTCTCCGGGCAATCAGCATTTGGCGTCCGTGCAAAGTGTCTCCATATAGGTTCCGAACGGCCTGCGACTCGTTGCCGATGTCAAAGACGTCGGACGCCTCCATCTGCATGCGGAACGCGAGCTCGAATGACTGGGTTCGGGCATCAAGGAGCCCGTCGCCCGCTCGTATAGAAGCATGGGCCGCGTTGAGCTTCCCTAACAAATCCAGTTGGCTGCGCTGGGCATCGCTCGTTGTGAATCTGTTGCTCACGTCGGCGATTAGTTTTTCAGGGATCGTGTGACGAGTGTCGATATGCGTGCCCTGGAACGCTCCGGGCAGGAATGCCGAACGCCAGTTCTTGGCCCCCCAAATCGGATACCCACCCGGGCAAAGCACCACGAACCCTGGCAGGTTCCGGTTCTCGCTGCCGAGGCCGTATGTCAGCCACGAACCGAAGCTTGGCCGGGACTGCTGGGTGGTGCCGGTGTTCATCATCATCAGGGACGGGCCGTGGTTCGGTATGTCCGTGTGCATGGAGCGGACAACGCAGAGGTCGTCCGCATGCTCGGCCACCTTCGGGAAGATCTCGCTGACTTCAATGCCGCTGCTGCCGTACCTGCGGAATTCGAAGGGCGAGGGGAAGGCCCCGCCCGTCGAGCGCTCCGTCCGGAGGTGAACCGGAAGCGGCTGCCCGGCGTACTTTGCTAGCGCCGGTTTCGGGTCAAAAGTATCAACCTGCGACGGGCCGCCATTCATGAAGACATGAATGACGCGCTTGGCTTTGGCTGGCAGCGGAGGAGGTTTAGGCGCCAGGGGCCTCGCGCGGTCATAGGCGGCGGCCTGCGCGCTTTCCGCGGAGAGTATCGTGCCGAGGGCGCACAGCCCCAGTCCCATTGTGGACTCGCGCAGAATATCCCGTCTCGTCACAACCCTATCCCGGGTCGGACCTCGCAGAGTCTCCAGGCTGGCCATCCCCTAGTAGATCTGCTGCGTCTCGGCTTCAATTTTCTCTGGAGGCAGCACGCCTCCGGCGAGCATTACTCCGCGCAGCGCCTCGACGGTCACTTCGGAAGGCTTGAAGTTGCCGAATCGAAATCCTGTCGCAATCGCCAGAGGAGTCCATCCGTAGCGATTGCGTTGGTTCCAGATCCCGATGTCCGCACCAAGCGAAGCCAGATGCTCTACTGCTTTCGGAAGGTTCTTGTAGGCCGCCCCATGCATCGCCGTCTCACCGTTGTCGTCGACGGCATCGATGTTGGCGCCTAAGTCCAAGGCTAAGTTAATCGCCTCCAAGACTTCCGCTTCTGTTCCGGCGTCTTCCCCAGGGGACCGCGTACCGACTCCCGCTGCCGCCATTAGGGGCGTGGTGTTTTCCGCGTTCCCCAGTAGCGGGTCTGCACCAACTTCCGCAAGCGTCCGCATGAGTTCGGAGTCCGCGCTTTGGGCAGCCAGCAAGAACGGTGTCGCGCCGATCTTCTTGAGCCTGGTGTTGCCCAGATTGACATTCTTGGTCATCCGCGCGTTCAGGTCCGCGCCGCGCCTGGCAATCTCCCGGACGAACTCGAGACTAGTCATACTTCCGGAACCAGCCGGGGGCGGGTCATTGTCGCCAATCCCAGGATTGCGGACGCGAGCGATCGCATGGAGCACAGTGTATCCCGTCCGAGCTGCGTTCGGGTCGGCACCGGCATCGAGAAGCCGCACGGCGAGTTCGAAATGCGCGTTCTCAACAGCAATCAGCAAGGCGCTTGCACCGTACGGCGGAGCCCCCCTATATCCGCGCGCTTGGCTGGGCGCGTCAGGCGGAGGACGAATCCAATCGTTCGCGTCAGCGTCGGCTTCCAGCAACGCCTCCATCGCCTCGATGCGGCCCTCGCGGACCGTGAACAGCAGGGGCGTGAATCCTGACCCTAGACGAGTCTCCACGCTCGCGCCAGTATCGATGAGCAGACGCACGACATCGGCGTGACCTTCGGCCGCCGCCCACATGAGAGCAGTCTGACCGCTGATGCCTTCCCTAGCGCCAACCTCGGCACCCCGACCAAGCAGAGCCCGCACGGCCTCGATCTTGCCGGTGCGAGCCGCCGTCATCAGTAGGGTCTCCCCGCCCCTCTGCACGCCATTGGGGTCCGCCCCCGCAGTAACGAGAAGTTCCACCATGGGGCCGTTGCCGTTAACGCAAGCCAAATACAAGGGTGTGACGCCGTAGCGATTCTGGGCATCCGGATCGGCACCCGACTTGACCAGCAGTTCCGAGGTTCGGGAATCGTCTCGATACGCCGCCCAGTGCAGCGCTGTCATGCCGTCAGGTTGGGATTCATTGGGATCTAGCCCCTCTTCCAATAGGCCGCGGACGTCACCGAGGTGACCCCGCTCCACCGCATCCGCCAAGGGCGCAACCGAACTCGCCCCCGACAGGGGCGCGGCGAACAAGATCGCTGTGACGAGATACATGCCGATTCGCTGCGCCGACTCACCGTTTGCCATATGCATGCTCCTAATCGAGATCAGATGCTCAGTGGATTGAGAAGCTCGTCGACCTTCCCCCTGCTATCGGCGAAACCGTCGAGGTGTATGCCGACCTTGTCCAGTAGAGTGAGGTGGAGGTTCGCCAAAGGAGTCGGCTCGCCGTACTCAATGTGGCGGCCTCCTCGAATCCCGCCAGCCGCACCGCCCGCAACGAGAATCGGGAGATTCGTATGGTCGTGAACATTCGGATTCCCCATGCCGCTTCCATACAGGTAGAGCGAGTGATCCAACAGCGATCCGTCGCCGTCGGCGGTGGCCTTTAGCTTCTCGAGGAACCCTGCGAACAGCGATACGTGAAAGGCGTTGATCTTGGCAACCTTCGCGATCTTCTCGGGGTTGTTGCCGTGATGCGTCAACGGATGGTGCGGCTCAGGCACGCCAACTTCGGGGTACGTCCGGGTACTGGTCTCTCGAGCAAGTTGGAAGGTTATAACCCTGGTGATATCCGCCTGCAGGGCCAGCACCTGGAGATCAAACATCAACTTCGCGTGGTCCGCGTAAGCAGCCGGGACTCCGACCGGGCGATCGAGGTCCGGCAATTCTCGTTCGGTCGTCTCGGCCTCCGCCCTTTGGATTCGACGCTCCACCTCACGAATGGAGTCCAGATACTGGCGAACCTTATTCCGGTCGTCGGCACTCAGGCCCGCTTGCAATCGCGTCGCGTCCTCGAGGACCCAGTCTAGGAGGCTTGCCTTGCGGCCAAGAGCCTCCCTGCGGTCCTTCGGGGATCCGCCTTCGCCAAAGAGGCGCTCGAACACAACCCGGGGATGCGCTTCCGACGGCAGCGGTGTGGTCGGCGAGGACCACGACAGATTGTTCTGGTAGACGCACGCGAATCCGTTGTCGCACTGACCCACCATCGACATCAAGTCCATGGCCAACTCAAGAGACGGGAGCCTTGTTTCCTGGCCAATGCGCTTCGCGGCGATCTGATCGACCGTCGTGCCGAGATGGTAGTCGGTGCTCTCGGTCCACTTCGCCTTGGCCGCGCTGAGGAAACCGGCGTTGGATGTGGCATGCGTGCCGGGGTAGGAATTCTTCAACTCCAAGTTCGTGACAACCGTGACATCATCGATCACGGGCGCAAGCGAGGAAAGGCTGGGAGAGAGATCCTTCAGTGCGCTCCCGCCAGACGGCGTCCATCTTGAGATGTCGCACCCCATGGGCATGTAAACGAAGCCAAGCCTTCGCACGGGCTTGGCAGGGGTCTTGGCTAGCGCGGTCAATGACGGCACCATGGCATCTAGCAGCGGCAAGGAGAGTGTTGCTCCGGTGCCCCTAAGAAACGTGCGGCGTGGCAACGCCTTCTTGGTAATGATCATTTCGAAGTCCTCTTCTGAAACGGCGTACTAGCGGTTATCCCTAGGATAAGCGAAGAAAAGCGGAAATCATTGCTTTGTGCGTTGCGAACGACTTCTCGGACGGCGGGAGCGTCGTAGTGCTCCACTCCTCTGCCGAGCGCGAAGGTCAGAAGCTTTTCGGCCAGCGTGGACGCGAACATTTCCGGCCTTTGGAGCAATGCAGCTTCGAGATCAGCCACCCCGGACACGCGCGTGCCGTCCACCAATTCCCCTGACGGGTCGACCGGCAGGCCCAGATCGAGAGTCCGCCAGCGACCCACTGCGTCGTAGTTTTCCAGAGCAAATCCCAGCGGGTCCATCGGATTGTGGCAGCCGGAGCAAGCAGGGTCCGCACGGTGCTCCGCCAGGCGTTCGCGGACAGAGAGGTCTCCCGAGAGCGTCTTTTCGCTCAACTCGGGTACATCAGCGGGGGGCGGCGGAGGGGGCATGCCCAGGATGTTCTCCAGAATCCACTTGCCTCGGATGACTGGCGACGTCCGTGTGGCATAGGACGTCACGGTCAACACACTGCCGTGTCGAAGGATACCGCCTCTAGTGCTGCTGGCATCGAGCGGAATTCGTCGAAATCGGCTGCCGTAGACGTTCGGTATGCCGTAGTGCTTTGCAAGACGTTCATTCACGAAAGTGAAATCCGGTCTGAGCAGGTCGAGAATGCTGCGGTCCTCTCGAACAACGGTCTCCAGCAGCAACTCGGTTTCCTTGCGGAAAGCCCGCCGCAAGTTCTCGTCAAAATCCGGGAACAGCCGCATGTTGGGCCGGATGCCCGCCAAGTTCCGCAGGTGCAGCCACTGCGCAGAAAAGTTATCCACGAGAGACTGTGACTTCGGATCAGCCAGCATCCGCCGGACCTGTCGCTCCAGGCCGTCTGCCGTACTCAACTCTCCACGATTTGCAGCCTCCAACAAGACGTCGTCGGGAATGCTGCTCCACAGGAAAAAAGAGAGCCGCGAAGCGAGTTCCAGGTCACTGACCCGATAAGCCGCGCCCGGTCCCAAGCCAGGTGGATCGCGTTCGATCCGGAACAGGAACTGGGGGCTGACCAGGATCGCCGCGAGCGCTCGCTCGATGCCAGCGTCAAATCCTTGGCCATCCGCTGCCTCGGACCGTGCCTTGCGATAGAAACGCATCGGGCCGTCCATGCTTGCATCGTCCACAGGCCTCCGGAAAGCCCTGGTCGCCAAGCTCCGGACAATCTCTTGGGCACACGCCTCCGCCGCCGTCGGGTCTGCGGGTTCACAGACGAAGATACGCTCGCGACTAGGCGTGCTACTCGTCCCTGTCGGGCTGTATGGACCCATGATGGTGACGGAGAATATCGCAGGCTGGATGCGAGGATGCCGGTAGAAGTTGAAGTGCGCCTGATACGGCTGGCGCTGAGTCTCTAGGAGCGTCGTCGGGTCTTTCAGGAATGTGACCCCGACATGGTGCGGCCCGGCGGAGACTTTGACTCGTGCCGTTAGGTGGCTGTCCACGTTACGGTGGTCAATTCCCCTAGGCGGCGGCTTGACGTCGAAGAGCGACACCCTCTTCCGGTCCACCAGGAGTTCCAGTTGATGCGCTCTGCTCAAGCCCTCCACGTCCTCGTTGCGGTCCCGGGCTAAACGCACTGTGAGGTTGTACTCGCCATCCGCCGGGAAGGTGTACGGCACAACCGCCCCACCTCGCGTGCCTACCGGAAGACCAGCGATATGGCCTTCCTGGGTCAGGTCAGGAGGCACGCGAATCTCCTTGGCGTCCGGCACCCGGCCTATGCGCCCCACGGCCAAGCGGCTGATCTTTTCCGCCGCTGACACATAGCGCTCCAAGAGCATCGGCGGCAGGTCGCCGACAGTGATGTTGTCGAATCCGTGGCTTGCCTCGTCGGCAGGCAACAGCGCACTCACGTCGACATCCAACGCGAGCAGATCTCGTATTGCATTGCCGTACTCAGTTCGATTCAGTCTCCGGAACGTATCCGCTCGCCCCGGGAGTGGATTCGCCGCGGCAAGGCGGTCCAAGGAGTCGGCCACCGCAACAACCGTCTCGTTGTAAGTTGCCTCGTCCGGCCTTGGCAATCCGACCGGGGGCATTTGGCGACCCCGAAGTTTCCGGACGACCGCTTCCCATGCCTCCGGGTGGTCCGAGATGTCGGCCCCGATCAAAGTCTCGAGATCCAAGCCCGCCGTCTTGCTGGCCACTCCATGACAGGCCACGCAATACTGGCTTACGACCTCGCGGTACCCGGACATCATGCCGTCCGAATCCTGCGTCGGCTCCTGCGCCCAAGCCGGTGCCGCAAGAATGAGCGCCGTTACCCCTGCGATCAGCAGACGTCGTTCCCGATTCATCCGGTGGCGCACGTTCAATTCCAATTCCAACTTAAGTATAGAAGGTCTTGGGCAGATTCCTATCAACGGCTCCAACAATTCCGGCGGAACAAGGTCCGCCGGGGCCTCAATCTCGAAATGCGAATTCGTTCGTCATCAACAGCACCTGCGCGTACCGCTCGAGCGGCCTGAGCGGTTCGTAGGTCGGAACTGGGAAGTCGTCCTTGGCGCTCCACCTACGAGCCTCAATGCCAGGACTCCGCTGCTCTTGAGCCAGCACCTCCGAAATCTCTGGGGACCACTGAAACGAATCGGATTCGTAGTCGCCCAAGGCATCAACTACAAAATCGAGATGCTCGCCCGCCTGCACGTCGAGATTTCGAATGCCGGTATCTACGTCCAAGCCTCGGACCTTCCAGGTCGCCAATACACCTTGCTCGCTCGAAACGATCCATCCCCGAACGCCGTTCGAGAATTCGAAACGTCTCGCTTGGTCGCTCATGGAGTGCTTGAGGGCCCCTTGCACTGAGACACGCATCTCGTGCCGGGCTGTCCAGCGGCGGACCACGGCGCTGTCAAGATCGTCACCGGGGTATCCCCCCGAGGGCGATAGACTCGCCCACCCTGTTTTCGGTGCGGGAAGCATCGATGCAGGCTGGAGCCGGTCCTCCGCCCGGTGCTCCATCAACCGGAAGCCCAGCACTGTGCCCTCAATGGGATCCAGTCGGGCTGTGCCATGGACCCAAGCGCGGTCTGCTGGTGGACCCTTGGAGCCCTCTTGCTGTTCTTCGTGCGATTGCGCAAGGAATGCCTTCGCGTCCCACAGTTCGCTCTGCGTTGGAAGCCGCCCCAGGATTCTCCTGTGGAGGTTCTCGACGCAGCCCTCTCGGTCTCCGCACTCGTGGACCAAGGCGCGGGCGCGCTCTGCGAGGAACGAATTGTTCATCAAGAACAAGGCTTGTTGCGGGACGGTCGTGAGTTGCCTCTTCGGCGTGTGCTCCTCCGGATTGGAGAAGTCAAAGGTTCGCATCAATGCCGAAGGCTCTTCGCGCGACACATACGCGTAAAGGGTGCGGCGGCGCGAGGTCGGTCTGGCATTCAAGTCGAACGGCGCGCCACCGACACTGCCGTCAAGCTCACCCGCAACGGCAAGCATTGAATCGCGGAGCGCTTCGAAGTCAAGCCGCACCCGGTTCTGGCGCCAGAGGAGGCGGTTGTCCGGGTCCGCCTCAAGTCCCGCATCGGAATGGACGCTGTCCTGCCGGTAAGCCCGTGAATTGACGATGCGACGCACGAGGTCCTTCACCGACCAACCGCTCTCAACGAATTCAACGGCCATGTAGTCCAGCAGTTCGGGATGGGAGGGGGAGTCCCCTCGCAGGCCAAAATCACTTGGCGTCCGTACGAGCCCCTCGCCCAAGAGGTGGCCCCAAACGCGATTGACCAGCACGCGCGCTGTCAGTGGGTTGCTGGCGGTGGCGATGGCCCGGGCCAGTTCCAGCCGGCCACTGCCATGACTGAACTCCTGCGATTCCGGCAACGCCGATAGGAACTTTCTCCGGACTTGGTCCCCTTTGTCGTGCTGGTTCCCTCGCTGAAAAACAAACGCGGGCTGCAAGACCCTGGCGTCTTGCACAACCATTGCGTGCGCAGGCCCTCCTCTGGCGCCCCAATCACGCATCACCGCGTCGTATTGCCATTTCAAGGACTTCATCACATTGCTGTCGCCCTCGTTCTGGATCCACCAGAAGTCCTCGGTCGGAATGTCGGTCGGAGAGCCGTTGCCCCGCAGCGCCAAACGCAAGGCTTCGCGTTCAGGGTCGGGCCAGCGGTATGCGCTGTCGGCCTTGGCCATCCGATCGGCCAGTGCCGCCGCGCCGCCCGGAGAATCAAGCGTCGCAAAAGCCTGAACGGACGGGCCGACGAGTCCGTATAGGTATGCGCGCCAGCGATTCAGGACGTAGAGATTCAGGTTCTCTTCCTTCGAGAGAGTCTCGACGTCGCGATTGGAAAACTCGCGGGATTTCCAGGCGATCTCAAGGTATCGGGCAAGTGTTTCGGACGTGCGGAACTCCCGGACCTGGTCCTCTAGGCGCTCCGACCGGAAGCGCTCGAGCCATTCTCGTCGCATCGACAGCTTGTTGCGGAAAAACTCGGTATCCCGGCCGGGCGGAAAAGCCTCAATTGGCACAGGCTCGAGCACATCTGGGGAATTCAAGAAGACGCCGTATAGCGAGTAATAGTCTGCCTGGGGGATCGGGTCGAACTTGTGGTCGTGGCATCTTGCGCACGTGACCGAGAGGCCCAAGAAGCCCCGAGTGACAACATCGATCCGGTCATCGAGGTTCTCGGGAACGTCTGTCGGACGAGGCAGGTTGATGCCAAGGGTTAGCATTCCCAGCGCCGCGAGATCGCGCCTATCGCTATCGATCAGGTCAGCTGCCAACTGCCGAAGGATGAACTGGTCATATGGAAGATCCCGGTTGAATGCACTGACGACCCAGTCACGATACGTCCAGGAAATCGGAAACGGACGAGCCTGGAAACCCTCGTCCGAGTACCGAACGACATCGAGCCAATGGCGGGCCCAGCGCTCGCCGAAGTGCTGGGAGGCCAGCAATGAGTCGACAATCGCAGCGTAGGCTTCCGATGTAGGAGAGCGAACAAAGGCCTCGATCTCCCCTGCGCTCGGCGGGAGACCGGTCAGATCGTAGTAGACCCGTCGCAAGAGGGTGCGCGGATCGGCTTCGGAAGAAAGCTCAAGGCCGACTTGGACGAGTCCGGCCTCAACGAACTGATCTATGGGCGTCCTCGCCGAGCCAGTTCGCGACTCGGGAAGGTCCGCCTTGGCCGGCAGCACGAAAGCCCAGTGGCGCTTGCCAACTGCCGAATCGGCCGTCACCATGCCTCCGCCGGCCGGCGGAAACGGAGCCCCCATCCGGACCCAAGACGCGATTCGGCCCACCTGCCCTTCGGGGAGCTTGCCGGTCGGAGGCATGCGGATCTCTCCTGCATGCCGGAGCACTTGGACTAGCCGGCTTCCTTCGGGGTCCCCGGGGACCAGGGCCGGGCCGCTCTTTCCTCCCGCAAGCAGCGCTTCCCGAGAATCCACTCGCAACCCGGCCTGTGGCTGAGCAAGTTGGGCGCTGTGGCAGGCGTAACACTGATTCGCCAGAACCGGGCGCACGTGACGCTCGAAGAAATCGACTTCTGCGCTCTCGGCGCCGAGACTGGACACAGCTAGGAACAGGAGCGTCGCAAAGCGCAAGCACGGCTGTCCGGACATGAGCGGATTGACAGGGAGTTTAGCAGGTCTCAACCGATCCGCATCCGGCTCTCGGCCCCGCCGCCGCAAGGTCTCCGACCGTCCAAGGCGCCTAGCGCTTGCTCCCCGACCCATTCGAGACGACGTTACCGCTCGGCAATCAGGCGGACCGGGTGCCTAACGCGAAAGCACTCACTTCAAGTGCGTGGCGAAGAAATCGAGCGATCTCTGCCATGCAAGGCCCGCAGCATCTGCATCGTACCGGGGGGTCGAGTCGTTGTGAAAGCCGTGGTTGGCTCCCGGATACATATGGGCCTCATAGGTCTTGCCATTCGACTTCAAGGCAGTTTCGTAGGCCGGCCAGCCCTCGTTGATCCGAGTGTCAAGTTCGGCGTAGTGCATCAACATTGGTGCCGCAATACGGGCAACAGACCCCTCCGGGGGTTGCCGACCGTAGAACGAGACACCAGCAGCGAGATCCGCAATGCGGACCGCTAACGCGTTCACCACGAAGCCGCCGAAGCAGAATCCGACAACACCGACCTTGCCAGTGCAGTCCGAGTGTCCTTGCAAATGCACGACGCCAGCCGCGAAGTCCTGGACCAGCTTGTCGCGATCGAGTTCGGCCTGCAGGCGCCGGCCGTCGTCATCGTTCCCGGGATATCCACCCTTCGGCGTCAGACCGTCGGGAGCGAGGGCAAGGTAACCCGCCGCCCCCAGGCGTCGGGCTACGTCTTCTATGTAGGGGTTGAGGCCGCGATTCTCGTGGACCACGACCACTCCCGGGAGCTTGCCCTGTCCCGCGGACGGCCGGACCAAGTAGGCCTTGATCGCACCATGCCCTTGAGGCGAGTCGTATGTGACCCGCTCAATACGGATCCGAGAGTCATCCTCGGCGACTTGCTGCGCGAGTGCGTAGTTCGGGCTCAAACTGGCCAGTACGGCCGCGCCGCCCGCTCCAGCAGCGAATGGCCCAGCGCGATCAATGAAGTCCCGGCGGCTGAGCCCTCCGTGGACGTAGGCGTCGAACAGCCGGAGCACCTCCGGGTGGTAGTCGTTTGCGGTGTTCTGTTGCATGATTTCGTTTCCTTTCACCCAGCGCTCGGCAATCTACAGCTCATGGCATGTAGTCTTCCTTGGCGTGGAAATGGCCTTTCGTGATTTCAGTACCGGATGCGAGATAACCATCGATCCGCGCGCTCAGGTCTGCAACAACGTCGGGGTGCTGGGCCGCGACGTTCGTAAGCTCGTCAGGATCGTCTGCACGGTTGTAGAGTTGCGTGTCGTAGTCGTATCCAAGCCTTTCTCGGTCGACAACCTTTGACAGTTGCCACTCCTTCGTACGGATTGCCCCGATCCATCCATAGACCTGCACTAGCCCGTCGTGAGGGCTCGCTTCACCGTTGGCGAGACCCCATAGGTTCTTGCCGGTCGTGCGGGACGGCGGATCGAGTTCCAAGAGGCTGAACAGCGTCGGCAACACATCTGGATGGTGGATGAATCCCGAAGCCCGCGTGCCGGCCTTCTCTTTCCCCGGCAGCCGAACCAAGAATGGGTTGTGGGTGACTTGCCGGCGGATCCGCGTGGGCCCCTTGAGGAACACGCCTTGCTCGCCCAGCAGCGAGCCGTGGTCCGAGAAGAAGACCACGACCGAGTTATCGAACAGCCCCAGCTCTTCGATTGCGGCGAGGATTTCCCCAAGCCAGTAGTCAACGCACATCGACTCCCCGGCGTAGTTCGCCCGCAAACGGTCAATGCCGGACTGCGGCACCTCAATATCCGCATATGGCGGCTCCCACCATTTCGGTCCGGTGGCATCGGGCATGTATTCGTCCAAGAAGCGCTTGGGCGGATCCCAGGGCTCATGCGGATCGAACGCTTCCAGGTGCAAGAAGAATGGCTCCTTGTCATGGTTGCGGTGCAGCCAATTGATCACGTTCTTCGCAGTCAGTTCAATGACGGCCTCGCATCCTTGCTCGTATCGCTTGCGATTTGCCAGAAACTGCCGCATGAAATCCGGGCGTCCCGGGTTCATTTCGACCCAGCGATCCCAGAACTCCTGAGGATAGTGCTCGGGAACGACATCCTGCAGATCCGCAGGTGCCTGTTCGTAGTAATCGACTTCGTGTCCTCGCGACCACTCGTAGTACTGGTAGCCACGATGGAAGTTCTTTCCCGGGCGCTGCAGGTGAGGAATATCGGCAATCAAGGCTGTGCTGTAGCCGGCCTCAAGGAGGGTTTCCGACATCGTCTGGTCTTCGTAGTACAACTCATGCCAGCCCGGGGTTTGGACCGGTTCGTGCTGATGGAAATAGTGGTACGGGGTGATCCGGCGGCCTGTCATCAGGACGCGTCGGATCGGTATGGTCGGCATCCCTTCCGGATAGCAGTCGTCGAAAATCACGCAGTCCTCGGCGAACTTGTCCAGCCTCGGGCACTTGACGAGACCGTTGCCCCCGTACGCCTGCAGGTTGTCTGCACGGAACGTGTCCGTGTTGAGGAAAATGAGGTTCTGGCGGTTACCCTTGCCTCGCTGATTGGGAGGCCGCTCCCACTCCCCGCCCGACAGCTCGGAAGCGGGCGGAGCCGCACATCCAGCCAAGCCGGCCGTAGCACCGGCCGCAGCTGTAGAAGTTCCGGCCAGAAAACCCCTGCGAGATAGATTTTCGGGCTTCGAATTCGCCATAACAGCGAAGCCTACCACATACAACAGGCCCTCGGCTCAGGCCGGTAGGAAGGTGAAGCAGAGAGCACCGAGACCGACCCAATACAAGACCCAGACGTAGTTGTAGCCGATGTAGGTGCGGAAATCCATCCGTGCTATTCCGGCCGCTATGACCGCCCAAAACGGCGAAACAAGATTGCCAACATGGTCACCCACACTGAGCGCGAGCAACCCTCTCTGGGCAGTCACCCCAACCTGTACCGAGGCCTGCGTAGTAATGAAGCCTTGGATCACCCACTGGCCGCCGCTAGACGGCACGAACACCGAGACCACCGCAGCAGCGAGCAATGTAAGGAGGGGAAACGTGTGCTCCGTCGAGATCGAAGCAAAGTAGAGAGCTATGTCATCGCCGAGGGAGGTATGCTGCAACAATCCCGCAACCCCTGCGTACAGGTGGTACAGCACGATCACCGGCCACGCCGTAACAACCGCCCTGGGCAGCGACTTCGTGAAGTTCAGCACAGTGCCGTGGAGAAACAGGCCCAAGGTGAGCAGGATCGTGATTAGGGAGTTGAGCTGCAGTCCTCCGCCCTTGATCGTGACGTGGTAAACGAGCCAGCAGATGAGCGCCATCGTAAGGACCGAGCAAGGCCACCGGGAGGCTTCGAGCCGCTCGGCAAAGCGGTCCGAAGGTTCCGGCTTGGCTTCAGGTTCAGCGGCGGCGTTCAACGTTGCCTCAGCTAGCTCGCACGATTCCGGAAACATGGAGATCGGCCGCGGATCTTTGGGCATGAGCACTCGCGCCGTGACGAAAACGCAGATCAGGTAGATCGCCAGAAACATCAGGGTCGCCGGAGCCCAAATCGTCGTTGACAACGGCATCAAGCCAGTCTCGGCTTCAAGGAAGTGACCCGGCGTGTTCATCATCAGCGGCGCGCTGGCCGAGAACCCGAACTGCCAGATCGCCCCCGCGGCAGCGTTCGCCGAAAGCAGGAACGGAAAGTCAACAGGAAAACCCTTCTTCTCCGACTGACGCGCATAACTCACGGCGACAAGCGGAGCCAAAGCGAGACTCAACCCCCAGAAGCAGTACGCCAGACAGCACGTCGTCGCCATCGAAAGGGCGATCGTCTGGCCCTCGCTTCGAGGCAAGTGCGACAAAGTCAGCACCATCCGGCGGAAAAACCTCGTCGAAGCAAGGGCCGAGCCTAGGACGAGGATCAGCGTCATCTGCATCGTGAACGGCAGCAGCATCCACAGTCCGATGTAGTAAGCGTCCATGACCTCAAGCACGGAGTTGCCTATCGCTATGGCCGCAATAGCGAGAACAACCATCAGGAGGATGGCGGTCGTCATGGCGTCCGGTATCCATGCCCCGATCGTTTGCGCAACCTGGTAGAGACGGTCAGGCGGTCGCCTGTCCTTCGGGGTTGGTGAGGGTTGGTTTTCCGTTGGCATCGGCAGGGCGCGGCCTCAATGGCGCGGGTGAATGGAGTTGGCGAGAGTATACAGAACTTCAGCGCTAGGAATACAACCCGAGTTGGCGAATACAGTTTCAATTCCAGAACAAGCGTTTCCACGACGGCCGCGACTCGGGAAATCCTAAGTCGGGTCGCGCTGCGCCCAGCCCCGCAACCCTTTCTTGGACTACACTGCGGTCGATGACCATGTGGAGGATTCTTGGCTCCCTGGGATTGCTGGCTTGCGCCGCATGCGGATCAGTCTCGGAACAGCGGCCCAATTTCGTCGTGATCCTGGCCGATGACCTCGGCTATGCCGATATCGGCGCTTATGGCAGCAAGCGCAATCGCACCCCCCATCTCGACAGGATGGCTGCCGAGGGATTGCGCTTCACAGACTTCCATTCGAACGGCCCGATGTGCACTCCGACACGGGCGGCGCTGCTAACTGGACGGTATCCCCAGCGCTTCGGCGAGCAGTTCGAGAGCGCGATATCGGGCGTCGACGACTACGACATCGGACTACCGCTAGATGCCGTCACCATTGCTGAAGTACTCCGAAGCGAAGGCTACGCGACAGGAATGTACGGCAAGTGGCATCTCGGCTACCATCCGCCTTTCATGCCGACGGAGCAAGGGTTCGACGATTTCCGAGGCCTCGCTAGCGGCGACGGCGACCATTACTCCCACATCGATCGCTCGGGTCGCCCGGACTGGTGGCATAACTCCGAACTCGAAACGGAGCGCGGATACACCGCCGACTTGATCACCGCGCACAGCGTGGACTTCATCAATCGGCACCGTGACGAGCCGTTCTTGCTGTACATGGCGCACCTTGCGATCCACTTCCCTTGGCAGGGACCCGACGACCCGGGTTATCGCGTGGAAGGCGGAGACTATCACAACCTCACGAAGCTTGGCCAGTTAGAAAGCACGGACGTTTCTTCCAAGGTGAAGGAGATGGTCGAGGCCGTGGACCGCAGTGTAGGCGAAATCCTGAGAGCCATCCGGGAGCACGGGCTTGACGGCAAGACACTCGTCGTCTTCACTTCCGACAACGGTGGCTACCGCACATACCAAGGCGGCTATCACAACATTTCCGAGAACGGTCCGTTGCGCGGTCAGAAGACCGACGTTTACGAGGGAGGTCACCGGGTGCCCGCGATTGCATGGTGGCCAGGCCAAGTCCAGCCCGGAACAACTGACCACCTCAGCGCCAGTTTCGACCTCTTCCCGACCTTTGCGGAGCTCGCCCAGATCGTTGCGGAAGCACCCGCCAATGATGGCACCAGCCTGACATCGCTCCTGCTGGACCGCAGCAATCCAGCCGCCCGAACGCTCTTCTGGCGAATGCGGGCAAAGGCAGCCGTTCGGCGGGACCAATGGAAGCTCGTTCGGAACACAAACAAACCGCTTGAACTATATGATTTAAATGGGGATATTGGGGAGACTGTTGACTTGGCGACTGAGCGCCCAGAGATCGTGGAAGAACTGTCCCAAGCCTTGCGGGCATGGGAAGGCGAGGTCGTACCAGATGGCCCCTAGGACGGGCTAGGACACCAGGGACGGTCAGAAGCCTTGCATCGACAGCGAGGATAGCCTGTGCGACACAGGGATCGGAGCGCAGACGCGCGTTGTTTAGCGAACCATTTGCCTAGGCTAATGAAAACGACACGCAAAAGTGGTAGCGTGACTGACATTCCCCTGATGAAAAGTCGGCAATGCTTCCTGTTACCGGGTGCCGTGACGATCGGGTTGGCTGTTCTCGCGTCGGGCGGATTCGCTGCCCCTAACCCGGGCGAGCCCCTTTCGGGAATTCCGGTGATCCACGCGGACGTTCCGCGCCCGGCACCCACATGGGCAGTCTTGGAGCGTCACCTCATTGAAACGCTGGATCGCGCCGGAGTCGAGTTCTTCAAGGCCTACACGCTCCCCGACGGCACATTGCGGTGGAAGGAGCGGTACGAAGGCGGGATGAACTCCTCGGACGACGCGTACGAGGGATTCCGCGGCTTTTCTCTACACCACGTGCTTGGCGGCTCGAAGGAACTGGACACCCTCCATCGCAGGGTTTGGGAGGGCATCACTCGGCAGTTCACGCGGTACGGCCAAATATATCGGGAATTTGACAGCAACTGGGACTGGATGCACCACGGGGAGGGATATGTTTCCTTCTACCCACTGGGAATGGCAAACCCGCATGACGAATCATTCCGAAACCGGTCGATCCGATTCGCGGCGATGTATACCGGCGAGGATCCTGCCGCCCCGAACTACGACCCCGAACGCAGGCTGATGCGGGCTTCGATGACGGGCAGCCGCGGTCCCAAGATGCAATGGACAAAACGCGACTGGATTCCGACGAACGCAAACCTTACCTATTACCACTTGCCGTTCGACGACATTCCCGGCGTGGATTCCCCAGCTGGATGGATCAACGACCATCCCGAGAACGATCAGTTTGCACGGATCGTGCAAACCATGAGCAACCGCATGGCGAAGGGAGACGTACCCATCAACCTCACCGCCGCACCACTAATCGCGAACGCGTATCTCTACACGGAAGACGAGAGGTACCGCCAGTGGATCGTCGACTATCTGGGCAAATGGATCGAACTCACGGAAGCGAACGACGGGATCACTCCTGACAATGTTGGCCTGAGCGGGAAGATCGGGGAATACACTGGAGGCCACTGGTGGGGCGGATACTATGGCTGGAGGTGGCCACGGGGAGGCACGGACATCGTGCTGGCAACCCTGACCGCTGCCAAAGCGGCAGTTCTGGTGACGGGCAAGGACCACTGGCTGGACTTGCCTCGAAGCCAAGCGCAGGTAATGCGGGAGCGCGGGGAAATCCGGGATGGGGTCTCGATGGTGCCCATCCGTTACGACAGCAGCCGCAAATGGCACCGTTTCACCCGAGAGTCGGCGTACCCGTACGTGCAACTCTGGCACATGTCCCAGTCCGTTCAGGACTGGGAGCAGGTCGAGCGCTTGGGCGAACTCGAGATGGCACAGGGCGAGTTGACAGACCCTGATTTGGGATGGGCGTACTTCGTTCAAGGGCGCAATCCGCGGTTCCCGGTCGACGCCTTTCGACGGAACCTGAAGTTCGTCCAGCAAAGGCTTGCCCGGATCCTGAACGAGCACGGAGATCCCGAGACCTGGTACGACGCGCATTGGCTGGCACTAGAGCCCCTGCCAACAGACAACTTGGTCAGGCTGACCATCGCTGGGCTTCCGGTGCACAAGCGCGGGGAAATGCTGCACTCATACATCCGCTACTTCGACTTCGACAAGCGTCAGGCGGGGCTGCCGCAAGGCGTTGCGGCGCTGGTCACCGGAGTCGCTGCCGATTCGGTGACAGTTGAGCTGGTCAACACGAACCTTTTCGAAAGGCGGAGACTGATCGTCCAGGGAGGGTCTTACGGCGAGCATCGCATCACGGACGTGTCTTTCCAGGCGGCGGCCTCCGGATGGGTCCCGGGCTCCAACCCCACGGTCACCGGGGTGACCGAGAGCCAGACTACGCGGGTGGACGGAACGTACTTCGAAATCGACCTCGAACCCGGAGCGGGCATCACTCTCGAGATCGGGCTCGAGCGATTCGTGTCCTCGCCTCGGTATGCCTTCCCTTGGAATGACCGGGGGAAGCGCTAGATGCGAGTGCTGCTGCTCACCATCACAATCGTTTGGACGCAGGCAGCGGGCCTGGCGCAGATGGGTTCGCCGGGCGGGGGCGAGACGCAGGCCATCGCGCTGCACCCAACGGATCCCCTGATCCTGTATGTGGGCGCGGCCAAGGGTCTCTGCAAGACGGCTTCAGGTGGCAAGGACAACTGGCCCTCAAGCGGTCTCGAGGCGCTTTCTCCGCGCACCATCGTCCTAGACAGGTCAAATCCCGAAGTGCTCTACGTGGGCACCTATGAGATGGGCGTGTACAAGTCCACCGACGGGGCCCGATCATGGACCCGCACCAGCTCCGGCATCACCAACGGGAAAATCCGCAGCCTGGCGATCGATCCGAACAACGGGCGAACCGTCTATGCGGCTACGGACGGAGGCGGCGTCTTCAAGACCGTCGATGGCGGGGAGACCTGGCGCGAGGCGAACCGGGGATTGATCGACAAGACGCTGCGCTGTCTTGTTGCGGACCCCAGCGAGCCAGAGGTCCTTTACGCGGGCACCTGGCACGGAGTGTACAAGTCCGCGAACGGCGGGCAAACTTGGGCCGCGAACCCAAACGGCTTTTATGATGTCGACGTTCAAGCAATCGCAATCGACCCGTCAAATCCTAGCGTTCTGTACGCGGCGACGAGTGCCGCTGGGGTCTCCAAGTCCACGGACGGAGGGCAGAGCTGGCACTCACCGCAAGATCCCCTCACCCAACACATCCTCGCATTGGCGGTGGATCCCACCGATCCGAGTCATGTCTATGCGGGCACGACGAAGGGGGTCTTTCGCAGCGTCGACGCCGGCCGCAGCTTCCAACCGGCCGGGCTGCAATGGTCAAACAGGACCTGGACCTTGGTCTTTGATGCAAAGACCACTCCACCGACTCTCTACTACGGAGGGGAGGGCGGCGTGCTCAAGACGACCAGCGGAGGTAAATGGTGGGACGTCACGGGCCCACTGCGGCGATAGTCGTCATTCTTCGCGGTTGAGGCCTCGACGCGGGTCGGGAATTCGCGCTAATGTGACAGCGGGAACTTCGATCGTGCCAACTAGACGCACCTTCATGCTCACCGCTGCGGGTTCGGTGGCGCCTGCGTTCTTGAGCGGGGCAAGCGTAAACGAGCGCTTCACCGTCGCGATGATGGGCTTCCGTGGCCGAGGGCAAGAACTGCTCCACGGCTTTGCCGAAATGCCCGAGGTCCGGGTCAAGACGATCTGCGATGTGGATCATCGATTGTTCGACAAGGCCGTTGCCTCGGTAGCCGAAAGGCAGGGGCGTCCCCCGGAAGTGGAAACCGACTTCCGTCGCCTCCTGGAAGATCCCGACATCGACGCGGTCGTGATAGGCACTCCGACGCACTGGCACGCGATCCCGACCATACTGGCTTGCCAGGCGGGAAAGCACGTGTATGTCGAGAAGCCGGCCGGCCACAACATTGCCGAGGGACGCGCGATGCTTGACGCGGCACGCAAGTACAAGCGCGTCGTGCAGGTCGGAATCCAGTCGCGCAGCGGCCGGAACTACGACGAGGCTTGCGAATACATCCGGACCGGAGCCTTGGGGAAGGTCGCTTTCGCCAAGGGCTGGGAAAGCGCACGGCAAAGAGGAGTCGGCTACCCTCCTGACGAGCCAGTGCCGGATGGTGTCGACTACGACATGTGGCTAGGCCCGGCACCCAAGCGACCGTTCAACAGGAACCGGTTCCATCAGCGCTGGCGTTGGTTCTTCGATTACGGAACTGGTGATCTAGGCAACGACGGCGTGCATCGCGTCGACTACGCTCGTCGCGGCCTCGCCGCCGGATTCGAGGCGATGGGGAAAACGCTGCCAGACTGGCCGTCAGCGGTTTCGGCGGCAGGAGGGAAGTTCTTTTTCGACGATGCGCAGCAATGGCCCGACACGCTCGTTGTGACATGGGACTACCCGGGGGCAACACTGATGTACGAGATGCGCAACTGGCAGCCAACCCCGATGGAAGGGGAGGCCGAGGGCGCGGCCGTGTACGGAGAGAACGGTTACGTGGTGATCGGAAACGGCAGTTGGCGGGCATTCGACGAGCGGAACAAGACGGTCGCGGGCGGCTCGAGCACCAAGAACGACGACGACGTGCGTCACAAGCGTGACATGCTGACTGCGATCCGCGATGGCGGACACCCTGCATGCGACATCGAGATTGGCCATTGCGCGTCAGGGTTGATTCATCTGGGCAACATCGCGTGGCGCACGGACCGCAAGCTCCAGTTTGACCCGGTTTCCGAGAACTTTGGATCCGATCAGGAAGCCAATCAACTTCTCACCCGCGAGTACCGCCGCCCTTGGACACTGCCAAACGTGTGATCGCGTCGGTTCGACTCAACTCGGCCGTGGCGAACCCGGTTTCGGTGAACGCCCGGATTGAAGCTGCAGCACGACCTAAGCTTCACCTGGCTCCTAGCTCGCAAAGCCAGTCTTCAGCGATCTTCGGTCAAGTCTCCAACTTGATTGCGATCCGCTGCCTGTGCATCTGACGTCCAGCCCTGCCGGACGCTTCCAGCATCAGCGGCCAGTCCGCGCTTCCGACAACGGTCTCAGCGAAGCAATGGGATCAGTCGTGCCTGAAACCATCGGGTCCAATAGTCCAGTTTGGGCTGATGGTACAGTGGTGCTACGGGTCGGTCAATGCTGACGGCAGTGCGGACCGCAGCCGATTGTCCCGGTGTTTGGCTGGTGAATTGGCAATGCCATCGAATGCAGCAGGGCCAGCAGTGGAATCCGTCCCGCCTTCAGAGAGCGACGCCGCAACGGGTGAAGAGGCGTCGGACTCGTTTCACGTCCGTCTAGAGCAGTACGAAGGGCCGCTGGATGCTCTTCTCGACTTGGTGAAGAAGCAGCGGCTCGACATCCTGGACATTCCAATCGCCCAAATTACGGAACAATACCTAGCGTCGATCAGACGCACGGAGTCGCTGAACTTCGAGATGGGCGCGGAATTTGTCCTGATGGCATCCACGCTGATTCATATCAAGTCCAAGGTGCTCCTACCGACGGCTCCGATCGTCGACGAAGAGGAAGGCGAGGAGGATCCACGCGAGGATCTCGTGCGGCGTCTTCTAGAGCGTGAGAAGTTCCTTCAGGCCGCCCAGATGCTAAAGGAGAAGAGAGTCGTCGAGGAAAACGTCTGGACTGCGGGCGTCCAGCAATCACTGGCCACTGACGATTCGGAGCCAGCGGAGTTGCAAGTCAGCCTATTTGATTTGGTCAAGACCTTCGGTGACGTGCTCGAGCGGCTTGAGAGCCAGCCAGTTGTCGAGCTCAGCCACGAAGCCGTCACAGTCGGGAATCGAATCCGCTACCTCAAGAATCTGCTGATCAGCGAGGATGGCCCTGTGCAAGTGCGTCAGGTTCTCCTCCGGCAACGGTCTCCCCGTGCTGTCATTGCAACCTTCCTGGCTTTGCTCGAGATGGTCAAGGCCCAAGCGGTCACACTACGGCAGCAAGACCTGTTTGGCGAGATTCTCATCGAAAAGCACACGATGTTCGACGAGGCTTTCCGTCACGGAGACCTTCTCGTAGCGTCCGACACCGAACTGGAGTATTCGCTTTGAGCGATTCGGTCGTCACTTTTCCAGACCTGTCAGAAGATCCCGAGCAGCCACGGATCATCGATCAAGATGCCCCTCCTGAACAGCGGATGGCAATACTCGAGGCCGTGATCTTCGCGGCAGAGGACCCACCCACACTCGAGCATTTGGCTACAGCCCTGGGGGTTCCGCTCGAGGTTGTTCAGGCAGACATTGATGCGCTCTGCAAGTCTTACGGTTCCGAATCCCGAGGCGTCGAAATCCGAGCTGTTGGCGGCGGATTCCGGATGTTCACGAAGCCGCAGCACCACGAAGCGGTCAAGGCTCTCGCAAAGTCCCAGCAACCCCGGCTCAAGCTATCCATGGCAGCCTTGGAAACGCTCGCTGTTGTGGCCTATCGGCAGCCCGTGACGATTCCTGAAATCCAAGCGATTCGAGGCATAACCAGTGCTTCTGGCGTGATCCATACCCTGCTGCGCCACAAACTGGTGACCACGTCGGGACGGAAGAAAGTTATCGGACGTCCGATGCAATACAAGACGACGAACGAGTTTCTCATTCACTTCGGCCTGAACGACTTGACGGAGTTGCCTAGCCCCAAGGAAATGGAAGAGCTCAGCCGCGCCGCGCTTGACGAGGATCTCCAAGTTCTTCCGGCACCCGGCAGCGAGCCATGCCACGGGCCCCGGGATACCGAAACCCCAGAAGTCGCCGATACTGAGACGGTCGGCTGAATCAACCGGACAAACCGCCTACCCTGTCCAGCAACCCGAACGGAAGTGTGTCCTTATGCCTGAACGACTCCAGAAAATCATCGCGCGAGCCGGAATCACATCTCGTCGCAAGGCCGAAGATCTGATCAGTTCCGGAAGAGTCACCGTCAACGGACAGATGGTCCAGGAGCTTGGTTCCCAAGCCGATCCGGCGTCCGACATCGTGTGCGTCGACGGAAAAGCGATTCAGAACACCAGCGTTCGGCGGTACCTGGCAATGAACAAGCCGAAGGGCTGCATCACCAGCACACACGATCCCGAAGGTCGGCCCACCGTCATGGACCTGCTTGGCAGGGAAGCCTCGAAGGGTCTCTTCCCGGTGGGCCGTTTAGACTACAACACCGAGGGCCTGCTGCTCTTGACGGACGACGGGGACTTCGCGAACCAAATCATCACAGCCAAGAACAAGATCATCAAAGTCTACGAGGTCAAAGTGAGCGGTCGGCCATCGTGGGAAGCAATTGGCAAACTGCGGTCCGGCATTAAGCTCGATGGGCGCCCGGCTAGGGTGGAATCGATACGCCTGTTGCGGGACGCCGACAACCCTTGGTACGAAATGACGCTTGTCGCAGGTCGAAATCGACAGATTCACCGGATGTTCGAGCGCATAGGTTTCCTTATCGAGAAAATTCGTCGCGTCCGGATTGGGAACCTTACATTGCGCGGCCTCGAACCGCGCCAAGTCCGGGAGCTTCAGCCCAAGGAGATTCAGCAATTGCTGAATCCTCCCGACATTCCATCTGGATTGGACCGCACCGAAGGGCCACCCAGAAGGGAGCTGTTTCGGGAACGTCGGTCTGCGGGTCGGTCGAGTCGTAATCACAGGGACGGACGGCCAGCGCGCCAGCGCGATTCGTCCTCGGCTCGGGACGAGCGGCCGCCGCGTCGGCGCAACACGTTCTCAGCTCGGGATGAGCGCCCATCGAGAGGTCGCGATTCGTCCTCTGAGAGAGACGATCGGCCTTCGCGTCGCCGGGAAGCATTCTCAGCTCGGGATGAGCGCCCATCGAGAGGTCGCGATTCGTCCTCTGAGAGAGGCGATCTGCCTTCGCGTCGCCGGGAAGCATTCTCAGATAGGGACGAGCGGCCGTCGAGGGGGCGTGATGCGTCCTCACCCAAGGGTGGATACCCTCGACGAAATCGGCCTTCGACGGATCGCTCTAAACGATCAGACCAACCCCGGCGACCACCAACACAGCGCCAATCCACCGCTTCCGGCTCACGCTCTCGCCCAAGACCGAACGCGCGAGAAGGGTCTCCACGACGTAGCCAAGCGCAGTCGCGGGCACCGCGAAACTCACGTCCCGGATCGAGACCAAGGCCATGAACCCAAAGAACGAGACCGCGTAGGCCACCAAGGAAAGCAAGAACCAGAGATTCTTGAACGTTGCGGCCGCAAACCTGAGCAATGCCGGGCCACGAAAGGATCCGGGTGCTCCTTGCCGCCGCATACCATGCGCTTTCAGCAGATCTCCCAGAACGCTGCCACCTACTACAAGTCCGAGCAGGAACGCCGTCATTCGCTGCTCCTCGAAGTGGACACAGGCGTGGAACCAACAACTCCCACACCACAAGCGATCAATAGCGTACCCGCCCACCGGGCCGTCGTAATCGGCTCGTCGAGGACTACCGCGCTCATGACCGCGACCAGCACGTAGCCGAGCGAGGTCACCAAGAGGACGTAGCTTAGGTCAGCCCAGCTAAGCAACAGTGTGTGAGCCACAAAGAACAGACATAGGAGGAAAACACCCGCTAGAACCCACGGGTTGGCAAGGCCGGTGATGCCCGAGGTAGCGAGATCAACCGGTGAGTATGAGCTGATATCCCCAATCTCTCGCATCCCGTAGCCCAGCGAGACGTTCCCTAGGGCGTTGGAAACGATAACGATCGCCAGGAGCACCCGTGTCTTAGCCTGCAAGCACCGAGTCTATCAATCACCGTTGAAGGAAGCCCTGGAGAACCTTCGCGGGCGCTGCGGGCAGGCATTGGGATGCGGTGTCGCGTTGTAGTGCAGTCAGCTGGGCTACGGACTTGCCAGCGGGCCAAACGGCCGCCAAAGCGACGCCACTGTGGCGCACGCTTGACGGAATGGAGGGTCCGAGTCGGGATCCAAGCCGGGCCGAGTAAGGATGGAGCGGCTGCCGAGGTGTTATCTCGCAGGGACTTCGGCGTCTACCGATTTCAGGTACCCGAGCAGCAATGCCTCCAATTCCGCGGCCTTGTCCGGCATTTCCGCACTCAGGTCGCGCTGTTCGCCAACATCCTCTGCCAAATCAAACAGCAGGCGTTTTCGAGCGCTCGCTACGCTTCCATACTTGAGTAGCAGCTTGTAGTCTCCTACCCGGATAGCGGAGGAAGGATCATTCCGCCGCAAAGGGCGGTGGAATACGAGACCTTCGAATCTACGCTTGACTGCCCCCACTCCCTGATTCTCCAAGGCCGTTCGAAAGCTACCGCCATCGATCTCATCCGGTAGCGGAGCTTCGCCCCCAGCAAGGTCATACAGGGTCGGAAGCAGGTCGTATCCCGTGACTGGAACCTGTGAGACCGAGTTCGGCTCCACGCCAGGGCCAGCGACCAAGAACGGAACCCGGATCCCGCCCTCGTAGAGCGTGTGCTTTGCTCCGTTGAGTGGCCGGTTCGGCGGTGACAGCAACCGCTGCGAGCCGGGAATGGTCCCGCGCCCGCCGTTGTCTGCCATGAAGATTATGTAGGTGTTGTCCGTTAGGCCAAGCCGGTCCACGGCATCGAGCAACTGGCCGACTGATTGATCCAGGTCGAAGAGCATTCCAGCGAACGCGTGGGTAACCGCGCGATCCGGAGAGCCCTTTGCCTCAAACATGTCCAAAGAAGACTGGCGGGTCTGCACTTGCAGGTGCGTAGCGTAGTGACTGACCTGCACATAGAACCCATGAGTCCCGGAATGCCGCTCAATGAAGTCGATCGCCCGGTCCGTAATGGCAAAAGCCAGCTTCGGGTCGGCCTTGACGACGCTTTCGCCGCGTTCTTGCATCGCGGTCGGCATCCCCCCGGTACGATTTGTCGTCCAGCCGTCGCTCTTGTCGAAGCCGACATCGTCTGGGCTGGCTCCCATATCGGAGCCGAATTTTCCGAAATGCGCCGAGCGATAGTTCGAGTCGGCTTGCTTGAGCGCTTTCGGGAGCGTCAAGCGTTCTGTCCAGTCGAATTCCGACTTGAATTCCGTGCCGCGCTGTCGCGCGGGGGTCATGCCACAAAGGATGCTTCGGCGCGTCGGGGTGCACAGTGGCGCCGGCGAGTAGCCGCTCGCAAAGCGCATTCCCCGCTTAGCCAACCGCGCGATATTCGGCGTTTCAAGATATGACGAAGCGGCGCCAGAAACCTCTGCATCCATTGCGAACGAGAGTTGGGTCCAGCCGTGATCGTCGCTCAGGATGAATATGAAGTTTGGCTTTCCCTGCGCCGTCGCTGACGTCACGATCAATGCGGCAAGCAGCGCGAACCGAGCAAGCACTGGGTATGCGGTGTTCATGAAGACCCTCGAATTCCAGGCGACCGCCGTAGTGAGCACCACGCAGCCGCAATTGCCGACCCAAACGCTGCCCTCGGCCGAGCCAAGGTCATCACCCCGGCACGTCCGGTCACCACCAGAGATTCTACAGGGTAGCTGCCGATGATCGTCAGCGGCCGACCAAGAGTAGCTGCTTTCCGACCCCGATTCCGAGTCCGCCCCCGAAACCATGCTCTCGGCCCTGTTCTCCGCTCGAGGGCCAAGGAGTTAATGCCCAGTGCCGTGGGCCTGCCAGGAACGATCGAGAAGCTAGCTTCCGGGGCTTGAAGGGCGGTGATTGGCTGGGCTGGGGGCCGATGCACCATTGGACCGACGACAAGATCCGGGTGCATGCCTTCACCTGCATGCTGGACGTGTCGCTTCTGCAGCACGTGTGGCAGCGCCGCCAAGGTCTGGCCAGGCCTAAGCATGGAGGAACTCAAGCAGCAACTGGGCGGGGTCCAGCAGGTCGAGCTGCTGTACCCCCGCCAAGGTCAGAATGGGCCGCCACGGGTAGTCAGCGTCGCATCGAAGCGGGACTTGGTGCAGCAAGCCTAAGTGCAAGCGCTGGATTTGGAGGAGTTGATCGGAAGCCTCAGCAAGCCGCATGGGCAACACGTGACGCCGCAGCCTAAATTCGGCGGAATCAATCCCCTACAAGCGTTTCGACTTCGTGCTCAGCAAACTCCCGCCAGAGCGTTGCGAAAGAACCGCCGTCGACTAAGTGCCATGCCGGCATTCGTCTAACGGCGTCTTTGAGATATTCAGGCCTTGATTTCCTCAAACTGCTTCGTCGCGATCCCAACGGGACGGTCCAGCGGAATGCCGGCGCAAGCGAGCAACGTGGTCAGCAGATCTCCCTGATTTCCCTTGGTATTGGGCAGGAAGCGTCCCGTCTTGATGGAACCGCCTCCGCTGCCGGCAACCACGAAGGGGAGGTTCTCGCGCGTATGCTCGTTCCCGTCTTCAAGGCCGGACCCCCACATCATGATGCAGTTGTCGAGTAAGGTCCCCTCGGCTTCACGGAGGCCGTGCATCTTCTTCACCATGTAGGCGAACTGGGCGATATTGAACTCCGTGATCTTGGCGACCTTGGCGACCATTTCCGGATCGTTCCGGTGATGGGTTTGCGAGTGATGCTGATCGCTAAACCCAAGTTCCGGGTAAGAGGCGCCGTTCGGCCTCGATCCAATGTAGGTGGAGACGCGAGTCGTGTCGGTTTGGAACGCCAGCACGTTCAGGTCGCACATCACCTGCATGTACTCGCCCCGCTTGTCTCCCTCCGGGATCTTGATCTCGATCGGCGGCGAATCGGTGGCGTGACGTTTGCTCGCGCGGACGCCGGCTTTTTCCAGTGCCGCCTCTTTCTGGCGGTACTCGATGGCGGCGATGCGTCGTTCGACGGAGCGAACGCTGTCCAAGTATTCGTCCAGTTTCCGCTGGTCGGATCTAGGCAAGGTACGCCGCAAATCCCTCGCGCCGCCCAGCACGATGTCCAATAGGCTTCGATCCAGAGCGTTCACTCGCGTCGACTCGCGCCCATCGCCGTGCTGCTCCGGTTCGCGGAACAGGCGATTGAACACGTTCCGTGGATTGATCTCGGCAGGGACCACCTGGGTCGGGGAACGATAGCTGCAGTGCGAATAGTACCCTTCGTTGAGTCCCTCCTGGTTTTCCTTCCAGTTCTGAGGCATCGTGGCCAGTTCTAACGACGGCAGCGTGGTGAAGGCTCCCACGTGGTTGGCGGCAATCTGGTCGGCGGAGATCGCGATGTGGATCTCGTTGCGCTTGTCGGCAGCCGGCAATGTCGCAGTGAGCCAAGTGGATAGCTCGAGCGCGTGCGGCGCCCCGTTGAAGGGAGCGATGGGGACGCCGGAAATCCCCTTCATAGTCAGACATTGATCGAGAACCGGACGCAATGATTCAAGCGCGGGCGGCGGGGACGAAAGAAAGCTCTCCGAATCCGCGGGCCAGAACTGATCCATGATCACCCCATGAGGCATGTACATGAATCCAAGGCGCACCGGCGGTTTGTACGCCCGGCCCTTCGCGGTGTCGGCCCAACCCATCGAGTCCATGAGTGGCAGGGCAAGTGAGACGCCCAACCCCTGCAGGCAGGCTCGTCGGTCAATCAGCGCGCTCGTTCTCATTGGAACTCCTCTCTTCTTCGATTCGACGATGCGTAAAGGGATAACTGCTGACGACCGCGTTGACGAGCGCCTGCATGCGGTAGCCGTCGCCGGCGATTTCCTGCATCAAATCGTCCACCACGATTTCGTCATAGCCTTCCAGCCTTCGGCCCAAGGCGTAGGCTAGCAGCTTCTCCACCAGGTTGCGGGCTAAATCATCGCTTCGTCCGGCGATGATGGCTTTCAGGTCCTTGGGGCCCGAGAAACGTTTTCCACCCGGAAGCTCGCCCGCTGCATCAATCGCCTCGCCATTGTCGTCCCGGTCGCGCCATCGGCCGATGGCGTCGAAGTTCTCCAGGCCGAATCCAATCGGGTCGAGTAATTGATGACAGTTGGCGCAGACGGTGTTCGTGCGGTGTAGCTCGGTGCGCTCACGCAGGGACAGGTTCGTGACCGTCCCCTGGTCCTGTTCGTCCAGCGCCGGAACGCTTGGAGGGGCGGACGGCACATGGTCTCCGAGCACCTGCTCCAGTACCCACACGCCGCGCTTAACCGGGCTGGTGCGGTTGGGGAAGGATGTCGCCGCGAGAACTCCGGGCATTCCCAAAACTCCCCCGCGATTGCCATCGCTCAGCCGGACCCTCCGCATCTCGGGTCCCGTGACAGTGTCTTCCAGTCCGTAGATCGAGGCCAGTGTCCCGTCGAGATAGGTGTAATCGCTATCGACGAAATTGATGACCCTCCTGTTCTCACGCACAATGCTTTCGAAGAACAGGCGGGCCTCGTCGTACATCGCCTCGCGCATTTCGGCGGTCATCTGCGGAAACACCGCAGGATCAAAGACCTGGCTCTCCAAGCCGCCGACGCCCAGCCACTGTGCGCCAAACCCGTCAAACAGAGCGCGGGAGCGACGATCCTGCAGCAATCGTTTGACCTGCGCTTCGAGAATCTCTGGCTCATGCAGCGTCCCGCTATCAGCGAGGGCCATTAGCTCGTCGTCGGGCATGGTGGCCCACAGCAAATAAGACAAGCGCGAAGCGAGTTGATAGTCGTCTAGCGGAACGATGCCCGTGCTCGACTCGAGTTCTCCAACCGGAGTAATGAAGAGAAACTGGGGAGAAACCAGGACGGCCTTGAGCATCAAGTGAAGCGACTGCTCGTAACCGAGGTCGTTCTGCCTTCCCAACTCGAATGCTTCCACCAAGACATCCAGCTCCGTCTCGGTTGGAGGCCGGCGATAAGCCTTCTTCGCAAGGGACCGGGCGACCTCTCGCGCCGCTTCTCGGGTGCCTGGCCCCTCCGCGGAAGGTCCGCCGAACAGCCGCTTCTGGATTTCGGTGGGCGAGGCGTCTTCCGGCGCCACAATCCGATCCAATACCCGATCAGCGATCGTCAGATACTGCTCGAGCTGGAGAGGCGAAAGCGAATTGAGATACCCCTCGCCGCTGACTTCGTCCGGCAGTCCGTCGGCTATCGACGGCTCGACACCGAAGAGATCATGCAGGGTGTTGCCGTATTCGGTCTTGGTCAGCCGCCGAATGACGAAACGCCCGGGGTCCTTCTCGCTGAGGTACTTGAGCTTTGTAATCCAATCGACGAACATCCGCCGATCCGCATCGCTCGGCTGGGGCGCGCCTTTCGGCGGCATGTCATGCGCTCTCACCCTAGCGACCGCTCTCTTCCACTGATCGTGAAAGGCAGCGTGACTTGGGTCCTTGAGCGCCGGCGAAAAATTGACCCCCGCTTGCGTGGGCCGCCTGTTCTGGTGGCAAGAGATGCAATAGTTCTTGATGAACGGCGTCACGCGATCGCTAAAGAACGCTTCGGAATCGGCCTTCAGCGCTTCATGGTCAGCGCCGCCGGAATCGGCCCGCGCCCCGCAGGGCGAGGCTAGACACAAGATCACGTATAAGCCAAGGAGCAGGGGCGCGTTTGAAACACCCTGGATCCAGTTGGTAGGGGCCATGCTTCAAAAGGACCTCTGAAGGCTAGTCCGTTTCGGAGAGTCGGTTAGGCCAACTCTACGGTCTTGTCCCACGTACCATACTAGGGTCTCGCCTTCGCCCGCATCTTCGTAGGCGTGACCGAGTTCGAGTTCGGCGGCAGCTTGCCCTTCGAGGCGACACCGCGTCGCCTCGAACTGATCGGGCGGCAAGGCGTTCTCGATGTAGCAGCGACCGAAACAGTCGAGGTCGGCCCTTCGCGGTTCAAGATCGGAGGTCAACGGCGGGCGGTCAGTCGCAACGGCAGAGGACATGCGAACTTGCCTGCGATAGTATCACGAGGTTGCCGTACAATGGCCCGCTCGGATGGAGGATGAGCCCGCGGAAGAAGTGCCGTGTCCGCCGCCGACCCACTACACAGATCGAATCTCGAAATCGGTCCTGGCAACCATGCTGCCCGACGATTCTGGCATGTCGAGCAGCGCCTTCGTCTGCGCCATGAATGCGGTCCAGCTCGGCTATTTCATCTTCTGCAACGTCGGCGGGCGGATCGCAGATCGCTGGGGCATCAGGCCAGCACTTGTGGTTCAAGTGCTGTGGTGCTCAGGCTCCGGCATGCTGCCCGAGCTTAGGACTGGAGGGCGGAACTCGGCACTGTTCCGGTTCCTGCCGGCGACCGGCGCAGGAGGCAGGTGGCCAACCGCCCGGAAGCCAGTCGCAGAAAACGTCTCCCGCCCAGTCCGCTAGTGCTCGATAGGCATCGTGAAGAGTGGTGCGGCGGAGGGCGTGCTGTTGGCGCCTCCTGCCGTGGGTCGGCCGACACTGCAGTGTATAATCTGCACGGCGTTTGAAACGATACCCCGCCCAAGGAGGCACCAATGCTACTCCGCACCTTGCTCGCCGCGACAGTTCTTTTCTCGATTGCTGTTGCGCAACAGCAATCGAACTACCCTCCGAATATGCCCGAGGCCCGGATCGAGACGTATAAGTCCGTCGAAGGAACCGACCTCAAGATTTGGATCTTCGAACCGCAAGAGCACAAGGCGTCCGACAGCCGTCCGGCGGTCGTGTTTTTCTTTGGCGGCGGCTGGCGCAGCGGCACTCCAGGACAGTTTCACCATCAAGCTAAGCACCTCGCAGCTCGGGGCATGGTGGCGATGGCGGCGGACTATCGGGTTCTCAATCGTCAAGGCGTGAAAGGCCACAAATGCGTGCAGGACGCAAAGTCCGCGATCAGGTGGGCCCGCGCCAACGCGAAGCGGCTCGGCATCGATCCGAACCGCATCGCTGCCGGTGGGGGCTCTGCGGGCGGACACTTGGCCGCATCGACGGCTACCCTCCCCGACCACGATGATCCGGCCGGCGACAAGTCGATCAGTTCGAAGCCCAACGCGCTGGCGCTCTTCAATCCCGGAACCGTGACGGCCAGCGTGCCGGGAAAAATCGAATTCGACAAGGAGCGAACCGCCTCACTAGCCGAACGGGTGGGCGTCGAACCGGAGTCGATCTCGCCGTACCATCACGTCAAGTCCGGCTTCCCACCGGCAATCATCTTTCACGGGAAAGCTGATACGACTGTCCCGTATGAGACGGCCGAGCTTTTTGCCGAGAAAGTCAAATCCGTCGGCAGCCGATGCGAGTTGGTCGGCTACGAGGGAGCAAACCACGGGTTCTTCAACTACGGTCGCGGCGATGGCTCGGCCTATACCGACACGGTCAGCCGGATGGACGAATTCTTCGTGTCGCTCGGGTGGCTCGAGCCGTCCGTCTCGCACAAGCCATCGGGGTAGCCAGGAAGCACGACGACGGAACGTCTCCTAGAAGACATCGTCGAGAACATCAAAGTCCCTAACGCAGCTGAAGTTGAACATTCCGACATTACCTTCCTCGGCGGCGCCGATCGACTGGTCGATGCAATGCCCCTACTCCTCGACCTGCGGATCACCTACCATTCGCCCTTCTTGGTTAGTTCGAGGTAGAAGTGCGTGTCCGACCCGCACACGCCGACGGCGCGAATCCAAACCGCGACTTCGCCCGGTCCCGGATCCGGCGGATCCGGAATTTCGCGGACTTCTACTTGACGACGAGCGACTAGTTGGAGCGCTTGCATGACAATCCGGGAATTGCCGTCGATGCGGCCCGAAGTGGCGGCGTAATAGTAGGTCTTGTTGCCCTTCTTCTTGCCGACCCTCACGACGGCTCGCAGTAAACTCCCGATAGGTATAAGCTAAAAACAAGCAGTCACCTGCCAGTGCCTGCATTGAAGAGAGGGGGCGTACAGGATTCGACGAAATCGTAATTGCTGCTAAGAGGCATGCCGGGCTCCGAGCACCCGTTAAACGATCGGAACACAAGAACTGCCAACAACATGCAGTTTGCACACGCTGCCTAAGCTTTAGGCAGCCGCCTAGACTGGTGGGCTCGCACGCAAGTCATAGGTGTCATTTTGCGGGATAGGCCTCGGGACTTCTGCTCGGAGTTCAGGAGCCGAGATCAATCGAGCTGGACCGCAGTCGGCTTGTTCATTCCCAGTCAGCGGTCGAGATTCACGAATGGACTAAGCATGTAGTCTCTTTTCGGTGGTCTTTTTCGGACGCGGGTTCGATTCCCGCCGCCTCCACCACACCCGGTCGTCCCCCATAGTCCTGAGTGTTCCAACTGGTTCCAAGATAGTCTCATAAAACGCTGAATATAAGAACTTTACAGACTGTCAGCAAGTCTCCCAAGGACTTGCATGGTCTGTTCGATTTCCGTATAATCCCAATTAACGCGTTGGGTAAACGTGGGAAAACTATCAGCAGCGAGAGTCAAATCCATCACAAAACGAGGGCTGCACGGAGACGGCGGAACGCTGTACCTGGCCGTTGCCAAGGGCGGATCCAAGAGCTGGGTCCAGCGAGTAACCATCGACGGCAGGCGCCGCGATATCGGTCTCGGAGGATATCCGTATGTAGGCCTTGCAGCTGCGCGCCACAAGGCCATGGAAAATCGGATGGCTATCGCAGCGGGACACAATCCGATCGCCGAAAAGCGACAGTCCTCGATTCCGAGTTTCGCTGTGGCCGCCCGCCAGACTCACGCGATGCTCAAGCCGCGCTGGAGGAATGACAAGCACGCTGACTCTTGGATGCAGACGCTTGAGCGCCACGCCTTCCCGGCCCTCGGCGGCTTGAGCGTCGACCGCATTGAGCGTGCCGACGTGCTGGCCGTCCTGACGCCGATATGGGGAACTCGTCCGGAAACGGCTCGGCGTGTCCGCCAGAGGATCCGCGCGGTCTTGAGCTGGGCCTGGGCGCATGGGTTCATAGCGGAGAACGTCGCGGGAGAGGCCATTGAAGGCGCGCTACCTGCGATGCCGGCCGTCAAGGCGCACCTCCGTGCCCTGCCCTACCGAGATGTAGGGGCTGCGCTCGATACTGTCGAAGCGTCGCGGGCCTCTCTGTCCGCAAAGGCTTGCCTGCGGTTCGTGGTCCTGACAGCGTGTCGTTCAGGCGAAGCTCGACTTGCGAAGTGGGACGAAATCCATTTCGAAACTCGGGAATGGCGAATCCCCGGATCGCGCATGAAGGCCGGGATCGAGCATCGCGTCCCGCTCAGCGACGCCGCGCTGGCGGTGCTGGAGCGAGCCCGCTCGCTTCGTGACGAGTCGGACCTGATTTTTCCGTCACCCGCTCGCCCGCGGAGCCCCATGAGCGATATGACGCTGACAAAGGTATTGCGGAACACGGGACTCGCGGACCGGGCGACTGTTCATGGATTTCGGAGCAGCTTCCGTGATTGGGCGGCCGAGCAGACTGACACACCACATGCCGCCATGGAACTGAGCCTCGCCCATACGGTCGGCACGGCGGTTGAGCAAGCATATGCGCGTAGCGACTTGCTGGCACGGCGGCGGAAACTGATGCAGCAGTGGGCAGTTTTCCTTTCCCCTCGCTGACGCACGCGATGACGGCAACCTGGCCCCGCGCTTCCCGGTCCGGCGTACTGGCGGACAAATGGGGCCACCCAACCAGCTGTGGGCAAATCAAGCGGTCGTTCGAGGCGGGGTAGCTGCCTCAAATCTACGGGCGGGATACCGGACACACTGCCGCCCAGACGCCTTCTGCAGCACTTGCGCATGCTTGATAATCGCTTTCGGGTCGTTTTCGAAACGTGCCGCCTGTTTGGCGCGAGTGGCTCGGACCTCCGCAACAATAGGGTCGCTCTCATAGCTCTTCATATCGGGCCTTCATGAGTTGTCTGGGCGTGCAGATCTTGGCGGGCTCGCAACCGGCGGCTCGACACGCCTGTTCGATCCTGTTCGCGGCAACCGGATTCACGATGTGCCGGAAGTTCCATGTTGACAGATACTCGACGCCGTTCACTACTGCGATAGCAATATGGGCTGCATCTTGCGCCAATTCAGCCGGTATCGTACGGCACTGGATCAATGCATATGCCAACGCAATGGAGTCGTCACTCGCATGAAGGACGGTCAATGGTTCCAGTGCCGCAAGTCGATCCCGCGACGCACATGGGTCTCCATCTCCCGCTTCTTCAAGGACGAGCGTCGAGACTACCAGTTCAAACCGCTTTACCGCATCGAGCCACCAATCCCGTGTGACGACCTGGTTACCCAGGATTACGACGTCTCGCGATAGGCGAGCGGTCAAGTAGCGCACCACCGAAGTCTCGACGTAAACCTTGGGCTTCATAAGGTCACAGGAGGAACCCCGCGTGAGGGTTCCCTACGCCGACCGCATAGCAGCGGAGTCAACTCCGCTACCGGCTGCGTCAATGATGCGAGACTGACCATCCTTGACCAGTGATTCTCCCCACGTTCACTCCACACGGACAACAAGCCTAGAGACCACAGTCTGACGGTGTCGGGCACCTAAAGAGAACCATTCGGTGGGCGTCTAGGCCACGCGGCCTTCCTGCAAGGAAAGTTCCCGGGAGCGACCTCTCCGAAAGGCCCGCTTGCGCAAGCGAGGGCCGTTTTCGGGGGGGTCGCTCCCGCCCCGCGATTGTTGCGCTCAAGGGTTCCCATCCGTCCCGGCCATTTGAGTAACTCGCTGCTGTGACATGAGTTAGCTTAGTCCCCGTTGTTGCGCTTAGGGCGTCTGAGTCGCCCCGGAAGTCGTGCGTTGGCAGGATTTCCCCGCACGAGCCGTGCGCGGCCTCGGCGCTCTTGTTCCGGGCGCTCCCGATCGCATAAGCCTTGGTTGGAAAATTTGTTGGAAATCGATCAGAGATGATCTTATAACTATCAATTTATCTACGAGTTGTGCCAGTAGTTGGATTCCGGGCGCTCCACCATGGTTGCCCCATAAACTCATATGGGGGAGAGGAGAAGCGCGTTTGTCTCTGCGCGAGGGAGTAGCAGTTGACCGATGGCTGCCGAAAACCGCCGGTGCCTCAGTCTCGCGCATAGCTGCGCTTCTTTTCCCCGCTCGTTGAACCGGACATTCGGCTTTCCCGCCTCTCCGATTCCTCCGATCCGTCATCCACCTGAAGTATCGAGTCGCCATGCGATAGCAGGTAGTTTCGGTTCATAGGGATCAGCGCCCCGACCACCCGTCCACTGCCCTCTCAGCCGTCCTCGACGCCACGCGGAACTACCGGGCTACCCGTACCAGCATGGCTCAGCCCGCTTGCGACAAAAAAATTCCTGCGTGCAATCTGGGCTAGTCCTCCAGGTCGAAATGATGGGCAAGGCGCTCCAATGTGAATTGGTTCCGAAGACGACATGCGGTGTGCTGGATTGCGAAGAGACCTTTTTCCCAGTAGGCCTGCTCCTTGGGTAGCGTCTTGAGCCATTTGACCGGAACGAAGTATTCGTACTTCTCTGGATCCTGCGCGTGCTCTTTCAGGTCCGGAGCCTTAAGCGGAGCATCTAGGACGGGCACCTCGCTGCCGTTGTGCTTCACCTTGAATTCAGTGATCGGGACCGATGTCCCGGTGACAACGCCAACACCCACGTATCCGGCACTGGGGATGTTGACGAAAACCCGGGCACCCGAAAACAGGAGGTCAAGCGTTTGGCTATACCATTTGCCGCCGCCCCCGGATACGAACCCATATCGCATGCAATCTTCCCAACTCCGATGCCGCGAGTCACCCAGCGAGACGTAGAAGTCTCGGCCGTTCCAACGCTCAAGGCGCTTCTGTTTGCTGCTGGTTCTGGCTTCCGCCTCTCTGGGGTCGACCAGCCAGGTTCGGACGAGGTACTTCTTCTCGGCATCCTCGAAATAGCGGAAGAAGACGGCGTTCAGTGGGACACCGTAGTTGTCGCCGAGATAGCTGATGATCCTTTCCGTACTGGGATCAAGATCCGAAGCGACGATGATCAGCTCGTGCCCCTGGTTGAGCTCTTCGGGTGGGTTGCCGCCGAACGAGTCCGCAAAGGCCTCTTCGAGTTCGCTGCCGTCGTTCTTCTCGCTGTAGATTTGAGCGATTTGGTCATACGAGAGGCCTTTCACCCAAGAAGCGTAGTCAAGCAGCTGAGCGACTACATCCCTTGGCGTCCGGTTCCGCTTGAGCTCGATGACGCTCAGGCTCCCTTCCGCATCGATCGCAAGCATGTCGATGAACTTGCCGTGTGCCGTTGGAATCTGACGGCCGATCAGCATCAGCTTCGGCGAGAGAATCGAGATGTCCGCGGCTAGCGTGTCTTCCAGCTTGGACTCACTCTCAATAGATGTGAAGCTGACCTGCTTGAGTTCGTTTCCTAAACGCCAGACTCCGACTTCGATTGGCATAACCTGAAATGCTCCTGACTAGCAGGCATTATCCCGCGAGAGCCGGGTCCGGTTCGCTGTCGTTGAATCGTTCGGGCAAATCCACGACGGCATGAACTGTGTCGGTGGATCCCGCGGCGGTGGCTCGATCCCCCTTTAAGGTAAGGTCATGGCGTCTCGGAGGCGGGCAAGGACTAGCAGGCCACGATCCGGGTCCTGCCCAAGTCCTTTCTGACATGCTCTCGGTAGATCCGTAGGCATTCGGGCTGAGTTCACCCGCCCGACTCGAAGGGCGAACGTCGAATGTTGCGAATAGCAGCACTACCAGAATTCTCGAAACTTCGGAATTTCTACGCATCAGGAATCGTCAGTTCCAAGCCCACTCGAAGGAGCTCACTGTGGGTGGCGGCTAAAAGGGGCCGTCGTCGCGGAAGGGCGTACCGGCGCGCAGGACTGCGAAGCCGCAGTGTGTGCGAGCTGGAACCTCCGCACGCTCACCCGCACCAACGTCTGGACGACTGGCCGGCATGTTGCCTCATTTCCGGAAGCTACCCACCGTCCTCACAAAGATGCTACCGCCTCTCCAGGGTGTCATGTGGACGGCGCTGGCGAGACCGGGCGAGACCGCCGGGCTGGTATCGTCCGGTCCCCATCCAAGACAAGTGAAACAGGGAAGCGAGAGTTGGGAAGCAGAGTTGGCGTGGTATGCTGTGGGAGCGCATGAGTGGCGAATCGGCCGATGCACGTGGTGTCTTGGTCGAAGGCGGCAGAGCCGAGGTCAGCTTTCGCCGGCGGTAGGCTGCTGGGTCGCCGTGCCCGGTTGGGGCTGCTGGTACTGCTAGGTAGTAGGGTGACCGGTGCGCTTCGCTGGGGCCTTTGCTGCGGGCAGACGGAGGCGAACCCGAAGCAAGCTGGTGCAGGGATTGAGGAGCCTGGCTCGCGTCAGCGCGTCATTAGTCAGGGGTCAAGCATGAAGGAAGGTAGATTCTCCTTTGAACGTGGTCGAGGTGTTGTTTGGGTTTGCGATGTCGAGAGTTCGTCCAAACATCTCAACGATGATGAGTCCGTAAGCGCCATGGAGGAGTTCCTGCCACGATTGCATTGGCTCGGAAAGGTAGCCGTTAGTGCTGCAGGTGGTTGTTTCGTGAAGTGGACCGGCGATGGGTTCCTAGCGTGGTTTCCAATAGCGTTGCACCGTGAGTTGGCGTCCAAATCCCCGGACGTGATTGAGGCCATCTGGCATCTCACCGTCATGAATAACGTAACCGGGCTGGGAGTCACCGAACGAACGCGGTTTCACCTTAGGCACGGCGTGACCGTTGAACACGATGCGCTGATCACCAAAATCTCAGAAGAACATGGGGAATCTATCGACCTGATTGGCAGGTCAGTAGTTCTTGCTTTTCGTTTGGCCGGAATCCGGGCCGGATTTCCGAACATCGTGGCTCAAAAGGAAGTGGTCGATTCCGTTGCTACGGGTGGGGTCTCGAGCGTGAATTTCAAGCAGCTCCGTTTGTCGAAGGAAGAGCGGACAAAGTACTTCAAAGGCCAGCGGTTCGGCACGCGTAGTCTTGTAGTGTCGGCCGAGCGCAAGGTGCGGAGCAGGTCCTTGAGTTCAGTAGTGGGTTCAGCCAAACGCGCAATTGAGCTTGCCGAAGGTGACTCCAGCACTGAGACAGATACAAGGATGGCGGTCCGGCTGGTTCGCGAACTTAGTGCTGGCCCCCAATGGGCACAGGGAGTGCTCGAGGAGTATGTGGGGTTCATTGGGGAGGACCTATTGGGAACGCTTAAGGAAATTGCAGGACAGTTTGACGCTATACGCCCTAGGTCAGAAGACCCGATCTAATCCCGAAGGGGGAGACACGGTGTAGCGCCCGGTAGCTCGAGGCAGACCTGATGAGGCTACTGAAGCGATTCGCGTTGAGTGGTGGGCAGCCTCTTCTTGACGATCGTGCATATGCTCTCATTCGCGATCTAGGTAAAGGAAGAATCGTCTCGGGCATCAGCCGAACCCTATGCTCAAGAGCTTCTTGCGGCGTGCGACGCTCTTGAGATTGTAAGTGGCGGCCGAGAGGATTGGTTGGACTCTGGGATAGACTCACAACCGACACACGTCGCTGCGACTCACCTTCGATTCTTTTCTTGTGTGTCCGGATGAGCCTCTACACGCTTCCGGACCTGCTAGGATGCCGTCGCGTGCTCGCGGGGAACCGAGGGTGGTGCGGAGCCGTCCGTGCCCCACTCGCTCTAGAGAACTCTACGAAGGAGCAATCGGTGCCGCTCATCGAAAGCAAAGCTCTACTGAACAGATTCGGCGAATTGCTTGGCACCTCAATGGAGGTCGACATTGCGGTTGCTTGGGCTCGGCCCGGGCTCGCCGTGGACAGGCTCCTGGAGCATGCTCGCCGTGTCAGGATACGGATTGCGGTAGGCCTCTCTCGAAACTGGACCGAGCCGGCGGTGTTGCGTCGGTTGATGGCGGTGGAGAATGTGGAATTGCGCGTAGCGAAGCCTTCCCGGGGGATGTTCCATCCGAAGTTCTATCGGTTTCGCGGAGCACAAGGTACCGTCTGCTGGATTGGCAGCGCCAACTTTACGCCCGGTGGATTCGGCGGCAACACCGAACTGGTGCACGAGTTCAGCGACGGAGACGAGGTGGGCGATGACTGGTTCACGGGCCTCTGGAATGACTTGGACGAGAATCCGGAGCCGGAGGTAGCCCGTTACGAGGCGCACTACAGGCCGCCGAAGTCCACGGGTTACAGGAAAAAAAGGCCGACGAGGCGGGACAGCTTGCCTCATCTGGAGCGCGTCGAAACGTGGGACGAGTTCGTCGAGGCGCTGCAGATTCTGGACGAGTACTGCCATGATCGGCAGTTCGAATGGGACGTTCTGGGCGAAACGTACAGCTACCTGCACACGATAGGTGTCGGACGAGAGGTCGTCCGGCGTGGGAGCTGGGAGCACTTTTCCCTCCGTGACCGTAGCATCCTGCTGGGCCTGCAGCGCTCTGACGATACGGGCGCGTGGGGCCTCCTGGGAGACATGGGGCGCGCCACAACGGTGGTCAGCGCATTCAGGCCCCCTGGAAAGCCCGAATATCGGTCTTTGGTGCTTGAAGGGATTCAGAACGTGGTCGCAGACGAAGAGGCGGGAGTCGCCGAGGCCGCCGAGTCGGCCATCGCGAAAATCAGGAAGTTGCATGGGGTCGGACCTGCGGTGGCAACCCGGATTCTCACGCTGGCCTGCCCCGGTCGGCTTGTGTCCGTGAACGGACCGTCAGCGGCTCCGCTGGCGGTGTTCGCCGATATGGGGCAGAATCAGACAGCGGACAGCCTGCCTGACTATCTGGCCAGGAAATATGGCACATTGCTGGAGAGAATTCACGCGAGAGAGTGGTGCAGTGCGCCGGAGCCGGTCAATTCACACGAGCGGGAGATCTGGCGCTGTCGGGCCGCCTTGGTAGATGCGTTTGTCTACATACCAGGCCACGAGTCTTAAGCGTGGACTGGAACAGCGGGAAGGGTCCCGGAAACACGGTGCCGGATCCGAACTCCGGAACCGTACAGGCGGTCCTGGCCTATAGGGCATCTTGGGCGAGAGTGCTCGTGAGTTGTGTCCAAGCTGTGTCGTGAGCGATTTCGCTTGCAGGAGGCCACGGGACGGCGCGCTTGCGTGGACGTCATGATGGCGGGTTGCACAGCATCGAAGACGTGGGGAACTTCGTGGGAACATCTAAAGTTGTCAACCGATAACATGCTTAATATCAGTTAGTTATTGGTTGTGTTTGGTTCCCGCCGCCTCCACCAAGATGTATAAGCAACTATTGCAGAACCGTGACGGAGCCGATCTAGACCATACTTGATCGGCGGATCGCAGCCTCAAGGAAGAGGCGGCCGGAAGAGTCCTCCCCGCGTCAGACGGACGGAGCAGACCATGGTGGTAACAGGGATCAAATCGCGCATTCGCAAATTGGCCGTTGAGATCGTTGCGGAGCACCCCGGAGGTATTCGGTATTCCGTCCTGAAGAGGACGATTCACAAAAGAGACAGTTCGTTCAAATTGGGCACGATCGCGGGAACACTCAGAAATCTCGAAGAGCTGGTCGCGGACGTGGAGAAGCCCAGCCGCGGGTTATTTCGCATCGCGGGAACGGATGAGGGAGGCGGCTCCGGTCCCGGCCCGTCGTTGCCACCCGTTCAGGAGGAGGACTTCTATTCCCCATTTGCCGACTGGCTCAAAGACGAACTTGAAGACGTAACGAAGGCGATTCCGCTCGGCGGAAACCGGTTCAAGGACAAATGGGGGACGCCGGACGTCATCGGAAAGCGTGACTCGAGACCGAGCGATATTGTGAAACAACCCATTGAGATAGTTTCCGCGGAGATCAAGACAAACTCGAGCCAACTCATCACAGCCTTCGGCCAGGCCTGTGCCTACTGCCTGTTTAGTCATAGGTCATACCTAGTGGTTCCCAAGCAGGCAGCAGTCGATGAGATTTCTCGCCTTGATTCGCTCTGTCAGGTTTTTGGTCTCGGATTCGTCTTGTTCGACTCGCGCAACCCCGACGATCCGAACTTCGAGATTCGAGTGCGTCCAAGGAAGCAAGATCCGGATATGTATTTCACGAACAAGTACATGAGGAAGATTGAGTCAGAGCTGTTTAGCTAGTCCCTTGATTCTGCGGCGCTTTCGCCTTGCACAGCTTGTCGCATCCAGCGGAACACGCGTTTTCTCGTACAGCCTGAACAGGTGCTCGATTCGCTCGCGCTCGGACTGGAATCCACTCCGACGATAGACTCGGCCCACAGCACGGTCCAAGGCTTGGTGCGCCTTGCGCGAGCCCACTGGCATGAGGTCCCGGTCGTAAAGGTCCGCCAGTGTCACTTCGGGGTGCGTAGCACGGGCGTCGAGGACGTCTTGAGCGAGTTGTTCCAACTTCGATAGGTCCGAAACCTTCGGTACGTGCTGTAGTGCTTCAATGACTACAGACCTAGTGACCGGCTTTGACGATGCCAAACCGTTATGTGGGTTCTGAGTTCCTTGCGTCGTTCTTGGTAGCACTAGGAACTAAGGCCAATTGGTGAAATCTGGTTTGGGGCGCTTTTTCATGGCTCTTGCCTTGAAGGAGGTCTGCTCTCATCTTCTCGGTCCCACTTCTTAGCAAGGTCTTCGAAATTCTTGTAAATCGATGAACGCTGTGTCTTCTCGCGGCGTTCATTGATATAGGATTGTGATTTCCTCCAAGCACGTACGTATGCAGACCTATTCCAATCTTTGTAGATGTCCTCGCTCATCGCCTCGTGCTTGATAGCAACGGCAACCGCCTCAAAATGGCTAAGCAACGAGGTTATCACGAGGTATTGCCTCTGTTATTCCAAGGTCTTCGGATCAAGCAAGGCGATCATTGGTGATGGATGGTCTTGCTGAGACGTGATCTCGACAAAGACCCGCCTTGCTTCACTCCATTCTGGGTTGCTTACCTCGTGTTTGGAAATGAAGTCAATGGTCGCTCTAGATATTGCGATCTTTCTCTGGACCCTCCATGCTACATACGCAGAAATAAGAATCGCCACCGCACTGGCGGTGGCTGCGAACAGCTGGAGAACGAGAGTCAGACTTGCGCTACCAGCCGCCGTCTCCATCGCTCACAACATGAAGTGCGCGTATTCTCATGGTGTCTCCTTTGGTCGCGTACTTGGCATGTGGTTGCCATCGCCCGACAAGTAGCTGCCACGTAGTTGGCACTGCAATCGAATTATAGTACACAGCAGCCATGGCGGCAGCGATGCTAGCCCGTGCTCCCAGATACCAACTCTTTGTCTGGGGGCAGAATCCTGAAACGCAAACTCTTCCAACCTAGGCCTCTCAGAATATTGGCCCAAATGATGACTCTCGAGTCAAGAGTGTCAAACTCTCCAATGTTGTGCGAGCGGGTGAACTACCGCATCTTGGAGAGTATGTTCAAGTAGCCGACGCCAGCAGGCATTCGGTGGACGGACATCGTCACGATGCTTGAGGCGGCAGGCGTTGAGGTCTCTCAGCGCTCTGGTTTGCGTGTACTGTTGAAGAGGGGCGCCGACAGGATGGTAGTTCATCACCCCCACCCAGGAATGGAAACCGGGAGAGCGCCGGTGCGAGACATCGCCACTTTCCTTGATTCGATAGGAGTCAGCCCATGATGGAGTACAAGGGATATGCCGCCGAGGTCGAACTCGACGAGTCCGTGGGGCGTCTTCATGGACGGGTCGTCAACAGCGCCCCATATCCGATCGCCACCTTTGAGGCAATCGATGTCGAGGGGATTCGACGTGAGTTCCACCGATCCATCGACGAATACTTGGAGTCTTGCCGAGAGGATGGTGTCGAACCTAGCAAGCCATTCTCGGGCAAGCTCAATGTTCGGCTTGGCCCGGACCTGCACCAGCGCGTGGCCCGATCAGCATCGGAGAGCGGACTGAGTATCAACAGCTGGATCACCCGAGTGCTGAACAACAGCGCGTCGCGCTGAGCGGGAGATCCCATGTGGCAGGCTCCGGATTCAGATCTCCTAGCCGGGGTTCTTCCCATACCCGTCCTTGGGATAGACACGCGCCGCTGGCAGCGGCTCCGACCCGAATGACAAGACCCGATGAAAAAACTTGAACTGTTCCTCGTGGCGGTCGCTGCCGGATGGATCGCGCTAGCAGCTCCTTCGTGCGTCATCGAGAGTCGTTCAGTACTCCAATCTGGCGCGTCGGCTGTAGACATCACACCGAGAGACTGGCCCCTCCCGCTGATCGGTTCGTTCCGGTACAGGCCCGCAACCGGAGCCCACGACGCGCTGAACTCTCGAGCGCTGGTGTTGACCGATGGCACGGAGACGGTTGCGATTGCCATCGGGGACAGCTGCTACACCCCAGGGAGACTCTCGACGAAGCCAAGCGCCAAGCTCAAGCGGGGACAGGCATCCCAGCTGATCGCATGCTGATTGCGGCGACTCATACTCACACCGCCCCGCCACCGGCTCCGGGCGTTAGGCTGCGTGGACCCGAACCGGCCCCGAGCGTGCAAAACGAAGAGCGGTACTCCCGCCAACTGATTGATGGCATCGCCGCGTCAATCGCCAAAGCCTTCGAAAGACTCGAGCCTGCCGAGATCGGATGGGCCAGCACCGAGCTTGCGGACGAGGTGTTCAACCGGCGCTGGTTCATGAAGGAGGGAACAATCCCTCCGGACCCGTTCGGCGGCACGACCGACCAAGTGCGGATGAACCCTCCCGCCGCCAGCCCAGATCTCGTCAAGCCGTCTGGGCCCGTAGATACTGAGGCCGTAGCGCTCTCGATAAGGTCGGTCGCGGGGCAACCGCTTGCCGTTTTAACCAACTAATTCCCGCACTACGTCGGGAAGATCCCTGCGGGAATGGTATCGGCAGACTACTTCGGAGAGTTCTCGCGTGCGATCACCACGCGTCTCAATGGCGGCGACGGTTTCGAAATTATGTTCGACCGGACCGCAGTGCGGCCCGGCTGGGTGTGGGACTACGACACGGCACTCGAGTGCGGCCCGGCTGGGTGTGGGACTACGACACGGCACTCGAGGTCGCGCACGGGATGGAGCGCTACAACGCGCGCTGGCTCGAAGAGCCCTTCGACGGACACGACCTCGAAGGCCCGGCCCGGCTGGCCGCCGAAGTCGATATCCCCATCACCGGCGGCGAGCTAGGTAAGAGCATCCACCAGTTCCTGGCCTTCTTGACTCACAAGACCTACGACGTGCTCCAACCCGACACGCGGATTTGCGGAGGCATTCTCAACGCCCGTAAGATCAGCATCCTTGCCGAGGCGTTCCACGTCCCCTGCATACAGCACGGTACGCAAGGCCTGTCGCTCGCCGGCTACATCCAGGCCGGCTGCGCGATGCCGAATTGCGAGTACCAGGAAATGATCGGCCAGCCGAACTTGCCTGAGGAGCAATGGTCGCCGGCGTTGAGAGTCTTGCGGACCAAGCATGTCTTCGAAATCGAGGACGGGTACGTGGAGCTGCCTGAGATCCCAGGATTGGGTCTCGATGTCGACGCCGACGCTCTTGAAGAGTTTCGGGTTCGCTCCTAGTCAGAGCGCGTCGCTAGGCATCGAATCGTCTCGTTCCACGCGCGGTCGGGGCCGTCACACTGGCGGGAGCCCTCCATGGAAAGCCCCTGAGCCCCTCTATGGTCTTCACAGCGCCGCAAGGAAGCTCTGGTCAACGCAAAGAATCCGCATCAGGTGTTCTCAGCGTGATAGCCAACTACAAGATCCTCTACACTAAGTCCCGAAAAGATCGCCGACCTGGTGGCTTACCTCAAGAGCGTCAAACAGCGATTGATTAGCATCACCGACACCCACGGTCCCGACACGCCGCAGCCAAGGAGGCGCCCGCTATGAACGAATCGAATTCCCCATCACGCTTGCCCCGGCGCGAGCTGCCCCGACGTGACCTGCTCCGCGGCGCCGCCGCGACCGCCTTGGGGCTATCGGCTGCCACCGGCGCGAAACAAGCCAACGCTCAGTCACGCTCCAACCTCGTCAGCCAAGAAAACGCCAAGCCTGGCACGCGCGACTGGTTGCTCACCAAGACACGCACCGTCCCTGGGAAGGTGAATGTGCTGCCCAGCGGGCGCAGCACGTGGATCGAAGGCTACTGTTCCGTGAACAGCGTACGGGCCGGCGAGACGTTGCAGGTCATGGTCAGCACGAACCCGGTGTCCGCGTTCAAGCTGGAGATCTTCCGGACGGGCTACTACACCGGGGATGGCGCCCGGCTTGTCAGAACGTATGAATCGCTTCCAGGCGTCGTACAGCCGGAACCGTCCATTGGTGAAAACCACATCCGCGAATGCCAGTGGGAGCCTTCGGTGGAGCTCGAGATCCCCGACGATTGGCTCAGCGGCGTCTACCTGGGCAAGCTGACCGCTGAGATCAGCGGGACCCAAAGCTACGTCATCTTCATCGTCCGCGATGACCGCCCCTGCGACTTGCTGTTCCAGTGCAGCGAACTGACGTGGACCGCCTACAACCGCTGGCCAACCGACTATTGCATCTATACAAAGCATGACGGACGCCCCAGTACGACCGCGCCCAGCGGCACGGTGAGCTTCGATCGTCCTTACGCCTTGTTCACGCACCCCGTCAACAAGATCGAGAAGTCAGGCGGTTCGGGCGAATACTTGCCCTGGGAGTTCCCGTTGGCGTTTTGGCTGGAGCAGCACGGGTACGACGTCTCCTACATCTCCAACATCGACACGCACGCCGACCCAGCGGGCTTGCTGCGTACGAAGGGTTTCATCTCGGTCGGCCACGACGAGTACTGGACCGAGGACATGTACGACAACGTGATGCACGCACGCAATGAAGGCGTGAACCTCGCGTTCCTGAGCGCCAATGCCGTCTTGTGTGTCGTACCGCTACATCCGTCCAGCAGCGGTAGGCCTTATCGCACCACGCGCCGGGAAGGCTGGTTCTTCCCTGAGCAATCCGAGTTCGGCGACAGGGGCCGGATGGAGTCGCCCTATGAGAAAGGGTTTAAACCCACCTTGGGGCGCGACGGCGCCCTGCTGATGGGAGCGCGGACGACCCCGCCCGTCAGGGGCGCCGGCGATTGGACGTGCGCCCTGCCGGAGCACTGGCTGTTTGAGGGGACCGGGATGAAGAAGGGGGATTCGGTCAAAGGCCTAATCGGCTGGGAGTGGCACGGCGCCCCGATGATGGACCTGCCCGGCATGCAGATCGTTGCCGAAGGCGAGACGCGAATCAATGGAAAGCAGCCGGGCCACTACACCGCTACGATTTACGACGGACCCAAGGGCAACATCATTTTCAATGCCGCGACCATCTGGTGGGCCAACGGTCTGTCGAGCCCGCCGGGTCACGCCACTCCCGTGAGACACGGGGTGACGCAACAAGGGGTAGACGAGCGAGTGCAGCGAATCACCCACAACCTGTTTAGGCGCATTGTTGGTCAAAAGGCTTGAGCCAGTTTGCTCCCGAAAGGAATCTGCAATGAAACCAAGATGCGGAAACAGCCAAACGATCAACTGAGCGGGCTCCCTCGTCGCGACGTCATCAAAGGCGTTGCAGCGGCGGGATTGGGATTGTCTGCACTCGGGTGCGGCCCGAACGCCGCCCGAGCCGCATCGGATCTCATTCGCCAGGAGAACGCCAAGCCCGGTACGCGGGACTGGATGCTCACCAAAACAAACATCACCCACGTCGAGCCGGACTCTTTGTGGCGTTCTCCCGCGATCGAGGGCTACTGTTCCGAGACGAGCGTTCGCGCCGGCGACACATTGAACGTGATGGTGAGCACGAACCCCGTGTCGGAATTCGATTTGGAAATTTTCCGGACCGGTTACTACGGGGGAGACGGCGGGCGGACCATAAAGCGGTTCCGTTCATTGCAAGGCAAGACTCAACGCGATCCGTCGATCGGCGCCGACCGCCTGCGCGAATGCAAGTGGGAGCCGTCAGTGGAATTTGAGATTCCAGACGACTGGTTGAGCGGCGTCTACCTCGGCAAGCTCACTGCCAAGAAAGAGGGCCTACAGAGCTACGTCATCTTCATCGTACGAGACGACCGTGCCTGCGACCTGCTCTTCCAATGCAGCGACATGACTTGGGCCGCCTACAACAGCTGGCCGAATAACGAGTTCTCTCTCTATCACAACGACAAGAATGGCTACACCGGATACAAGAAAAGGAAAAAGTGGAGTACCGATCCCAGCGACACCGGGTGGGTGAGCTTTGACCGTCCCTACGCGCAGTACTGCCAGGATCACCTGATCGACAGACCCTCTTCGGTGGGTTCGAGCGAATTTCTTCTTTGGGAATTCCCTCTTTCCTATTGGACCGAGCAGCATGGCTACGACGTGTCGTACATATCAAACGTCGACACGCATACGGATGGGCCGGGACTACAGCGCGCAAAGGGCTTCATCTCAGTGGGGCATGACGAGTATTGGACGCGCGAGATGTACGACAACGTCAGCGCGGCCCGCGACGCCGGGGTCAATCTCGCGTTCGTAAGCGGCAATTCGGTGTGGGGCGTTGTGCCCTTACTGCCCTCCGCGGAGGGCCAGTCCTGTCGGGTGATTCGACGGGAAAGCCATTTTCTTGGCGAGAAACTCGCCCAGATGTTCTACAAGCGACGAGGCTTTGAGTTCAACAGCCAACCGGGACCGGACGGGGCGCTGCTCATGGGTGGACGGACCGGCGGCGTCGGCGGCGGCGACTGGGATTGCACCAAGCCCGATCACTGGCTGTGTGAAGGCACGGGCATGAAGGAAGGCGACGCAATCAAAGGCCTCGTGGGCTGGGAGTGGCACGGCTATCCTCTCCTCGACCTGCCCGGCATGGAAGTCCTGACTCATGGTGAGACGAAAGTCGGCAGAGCGCCCGGAACGCCTCATGAAGCAACGATCTACGACGGCCCCAAAGGCAACGTCGTCTTCAACGCCGGGACCATCTGGTGGGCGCAAGGTTTGTCATCGCCCCCAGGCCACGTGCTTCCCGCCCACAAGGCCGCTCAGCCGCAAGGTGTGGATTCGCGCGTGCAGCGCATGACGGAAAACTTGTTCAAGCGATTCACAGCATAGGGAAGGAAACGATCGTGGGGAAACTTGCAGTGAAGTTTCACAGGGGGCCGCGATGGTCGCCTTAGCCGCGCTGGTCCTCGCTCTGCTCTCGTTTCCCGATGCGGTTCAGGGACAGACCGACCGACCCAATGTCCTCTTCATCGCGATCGATGATTTGAATGACTGGACGGGCGCCCTTGAGGGCAACCCTCAGGCCCGGACGCCGCACATGGACAAACTGGCTTCCAAGGGCATGGTGTTCACCAATGCGCACTGCGCGGCTCCAGCTTGCGGTCCTTCAAGGTCTGCCCTTATGACTGGGATGCGCCCTTCGACGTCGGGTAATTACGTGAATCAAAATTCGTTCGCAAAAAACCCCATCCTGAATCGCTCGGTGCTCTTGACTGAGTTGTTGCAACAGAATGGCTACTATGCAGCCGGCTCCGGCAAGTTGTTTCACGGCGCTCATTTCAAGAATGAAGTTCAGGGTCGGGGCTTTGATGACTATTACCCGAGTAAGACGCAGGACCTATTCCCGTTTATAGACAGATTCGCATCTCCGAGACCTCTCAATGGGATGACGAAGGGAGTCACAAGATACGCCGACTGGGGCCCCTATGCTCCCGATGTCACCCTGGAGGATATCAACGATGGGAAAACTGCGAAATGGGCGGCAGAGACACTGCTGGGAGGTGAGCTGAAAGAACCTTTTTTTGTAGGCGCCGGCATCTTCCAACCACATCTGCCCAACTACGCACTTCAGGAATATTTCGATCGATTCCCTCTGGATGAGATAGAGATCCCGGAAGGCTACCTGGAAGATGACTTGGAAGATGTGCCTGCAGCGAGTTCAAAGCAGCGGCATATTGCGTGGGCCAAGGCGATCAGGGCTGCGGGTCAGTGGAAGCACGCCATTCAGGCTTACCTGGCGTCCAGTGCCATGACCGATGAGCTGATTGGTCAGATGGTCGGGGCGCTCGAGAAGTCACAGTACGCCGACAATACGATTATTGTGTTGTGGAGCGACCATGGCTTTCAGCTGGGTGAAAAAGAACGTTGGGCAAAATACTCCCTCTGGGAAAGGGCCACGCGGGTCAACATGATATGGGTGGCGCCGGGCGTGACCACGCCTGGCTCGACCACGGCCAAGCCGGCGAACCTACTGGATATTTATCCGACCTTGGCCTCACTGACTGCAATCGATCCGCCTGAGGGACAGCTGGAAGGGAACGACCTCTCTGTCTTGATGAAAGACCCTGACGCCGCCTGGGACAAAGTCTCTTTGACTACCTTTGGCTTCAAGAATTACGGCGTTCGCTCCGAACGGTATCGATATATCGTGTACGAGGATGGCTCGGAAGAACTGTACGACCACCAAGTCGACAAGTGGGAATGGCACAACCTCGCGAATGATCCTGAATACGCGGCTATCAAAACCAAGATGCGCAAAGCGATCCCCACGCATCATGAACCCATTGGCGCTATGCAATGAGCCCAACTGACCATGATCCCGAGCGCCAGGGCCCAACAAGCTATCCAGCGCGCGATCCAACCGAAAAGAGCACACACCATGAACAAAGCGGCCCATCAGCCTGACGAACTGCCTCGCCGCGATGTGCTCAAAGGCGTCGCAGCGGCCGGCTTGGGCATGTCGGCTTTCGGGCCGGCGACGGGCGCTGCCCGAGCCGCATCGGATTTAATTCGCCGGGAGAACGCCAAGCCCGGCACGCGGGACTGGCTGCTCACCAATACCTACATCGACCCGGATACTTGGTGGCGTTCCCCGCGAATCGAAGGCTACTGCTCCGAGGCGAGCGTGCGCGCCGGCGACACGCTCAAGATCATGGTGAGCACCAATCCGGTTTCGGAGTTCAGCCTGGAAATCTTCCGTACCGGCTACTACGGCGGCGACGGCGGGCGGCTCATGAAGCGGTTTGATTCGCTGCAGGGCCAAGCCCAACCCGATCCGCCGATCGGCGAGAAGCGCCTACGGGAATGCAAGTGGGAACCGTCGGTCGAGTTTGAGATTCCCGACGACTGGTTGAGCGGCGTCTATCTAGGAAAGCTCACCACGAAGAAGGTGAGCGGAGCCTATCAAGGAAGACTCACGGCTAGGAAGGAGGGCCTGCAAAGCTACGTCATTTTTATCGTGCGTGACGACCGCCCATGCGACCTGCTTTTCCAGTGCAGCGACATGACCTGGCAGGCCTACAACAGTTGGCCCGATGACAGGTGGTCTCTCTACCACAACGACAAGGAGGTCTATAACCCCGCTGGTAGGAAAAAGTGGAGCACCGACCCGAACGACACCGGGTGGGTGAGTTTCGACCGCCCGTACGCCAATTTCTGCCAGGACCATCTTGTAGATCGGCCGTCTTCGGTGGGTTCGGGTGAGTTTCTCCTGTGGGAATATCCGCTGTCCTACTGGATGGAGAAGCAGGGCTATGAGGTGTCCTACATATCGAACCTGGATACGCACAGATACGGTCCACGACTACAACGCGCGAAAGGTTTCCTTTCCGTGGGCCATGACGAGTATTGGACGCGCGAGATGTACGACAACGCCATCGCGGCTCGCGACGCAGGCGTCCACCTTGCGTTCCTGAGCGGCAATGCGGTGTTCGGCGTGGCGCCCTTGCATTCTTCCGCCGAGGGTCAGCCCCACCGGATCATGCAACGCGAGAGCTTTTTCGTCGGCCAGCGGCCTGGGGTCACGTATCCAATAGCGCCAGACGGGGCGCTGCTCATCGGCGGACGTCACCAAGGCCTCGGCGGAGGCGACTGGGTCTGCTCCAAGCCTGACCACTGGCTGTACGAAGGGACCGCTATGAAAGAAGGCGACGCCGTCAAAGGTCTACTGGGCTGGGAATGGCATGGCCATGCCGCTCGCGATTTGCCCGGTCATGAAATCCTGGCGACGAGCAAGGCGGTCGACACGAGAAAGAGGTCCTATACGCCTCATGCCGCGACGATCTACGACGGGCCCAAGGACAACCTTGTCTTCAATGCCGGAACGATCTGGTATGCGCAAGCTCTCTCATCGCCTCCCGGCCATGTTTTGCCAGCAAATCGGTTCGCCCGGCCGCAAGGCCCTGATTCGCGCGTGCAGCGCATGACAGAAAACCTATTCAAGCGACTTACGGCATAGGGAACGTAACGATCATGGTGAGACTTGCAGTACGTTCAGCCGCGATCTTCGCGGCGTTGACGCTGGTGGAGGGCGCCATGCAACAAAGACATCTAAGCGCCTCTGCAACCGTCCCAGCCCGATTCCGCTCAACATTCGAGCGCATGTTCTTGGGGATCACAGCCTGCCTCCTAGCGCTCGCCTCGTGCTCGGGAACCCTGCCCGCGCAGTCGCCGCCGAACGTCCTGTTCATCACGGCCGACGACCTCGGGCTTCAACTCGGCTGTTACGGCGACACCGTCATCGAAACACCCCAGCTCGACGCCTTCGCCGCCAGCGGAGTCCAGTTCGATGTGGCCTACGTAGCGCAAGCCTCTTGCAGCCCGTCACGCAGCGCCATGTTCACCGGACTCTACGTCCACTCCACCGGCCAGTACGGACTCACCAACGGCACCCCCTTCGCCCTGCACCCCCATCTCGAGGACGCCACCATCCCCAACATCCTCAAGCGCGCCGGCTACCGAACTGGAATTATCGGCAAACTCCACGTCGCCCCCGGCGCTTCGTTCCAGTTCGACTACCGACAAACGAGCTACGTCGATGCCCGACAGGTGAAGCTTGTCGCCGAGCGCGCCTCCGAGTTCATTACCCAGTCGGGCGACCAACCCTTCTTCCTGATGGTGAACTACACCGACCCGCACGCCTACCGTGGGCGCGACCCCCAAACCAACCAGTTCGGCGACTGGACCTTTCTTGACCGCGTCGATGGCATCCCCGAAACCCTTGTCGAGCCGAGCGAAGAAAGCGTCCTGCCGTTTCAACAGATCGACTCGCCCGAGCAGCGCGAACGCGTCGCCGGCTACTACAACGAGGTCAAGCGACTCGACATCGGCGTGGGCTTGCTGCTCGAAACGCTCGAGCGTCATGGGCGCGCCGACAACACCCTGGTCATCTTCATCGGCGACCACGGGCCCCCGTTCAACCGCGGAAAGACAACGACGTATGAAGGCGGCATCCGAGTCCCCTTCCTCGTTCGCTGGCCGGGCGTCTCGAAACCGATGCGTAGTAGTGCGATGGTCTCGACCGTCGATATCCTGCCGACGATCCTCGACGCCACGGGTGCGACCTCCGGCGTCGAAACCCACGGTCGGTCCCTCCGCCCCGTGCTTGAAAGCGCCGATGCACAGTGGCGCGAGTTTCTCGTCGGCGAGTTCCACATGCATGGCCGGCCGTGGTTCCCGCGGCGAGCGATCCGCGACGCACGCTACAAGCTGATCCACAACCTGCTCGCCGACACCGCTCGGCCCTTGAGCAGGATCGACGGCGACATCGGCTATTCCACCTCACGCGAAGACCGCTACACCGGAACTCCTGTCCGGACGGCCTTCGACACCTACGCCGAACCGCCTGAGTTCGAGCTCTACGACCTGGCAAACGATCCCTGGGAATTCAACAACCTAGCCGGGAACTCCGACCACGCTGAAGCCGAGCAACGCCTCAGGGCGGCCCTCGAAGCCTGGCGTCAAGAAACCGACGACCCTACGCTAGACCCTGCCTTTCACGACGAAATCAAACGGCAACTCGCCGCTGACTAGCCGAAAGGATAAACAGAAATGAATGTGACGACCACCGAAAAAGCCGCCCCCCTCATCCTGCTGCTGTTCCTGTTCTTTCTCGCGCTGCCGGCGGAGGCCAACGAAGAGGAGAAGAAGGCCACAGTACGCGCTGCCCACGAGGCCCTACCCGAGGGCTCGCGCGTTGACGACCTCGGCATCACCGGTCCGGTGCCCGTGAACCACCCGGGGCGCCGCTACCCGGCGACTCACGACTTCCCAACCGGGCCCGACATCGGCGAACGGTTGCCCGACTTCACTCTGCCGAACCACAATGGCGAGGCGGTCGACTACCATGCCGACCGAGGCGATTCGAAGTCGGTCGTCGTCTTTTACCGATCGGCTGTGTGGTGACCGTACTGCCGCACGCAGCTAGTTGAGCTGCAACAAGCCCTCGACATTTTCACCGCCGAGAACATCAAGGTCTACGGCGTCAGCTACGACGCTCAGCAGCATCTCAAGCAATTCGCCGACAGGCACGACATCGCCTTTGACCTTCTCTCCGACTACGACTCCGAAGTCATCAAGCGCTTCGGCATCCTCAACACCACCATCGATCCCGACAGTGACGTGATTCACCGGGGCACGAATCGCGGCTTCTATGGACTGCCGTTCCCTGGTGTCTACGTCACTGACGCCGAGGGCCGGGTGACCGAGAAGTTCTTCCATCGAAACTTCTCCACGCGCACCTCCGCTGGCACCATTCGCAACTCGGCGATCGGCCGCATCCTTTCGAGGCACGAGACGCCGATGGCCGAGCTCAGCAACGAACACGTCAAGGTCTCGGCGTTCCTAGCCGACGAGGCGCTCAGGTTCGAGTCCGAGAGCACGGTCTACGTGCGCTTCGAAGTTGCAGACGGTTACCACATGTATGGCGCCCCACTGCCTGAAGGTTTCATCGCCTCGACGGCAACCGTGGCACAGACGAAGGGCGTGCGGATCGGCGAACCGAAGTATCCGCGGACGACGGCACGCGAGTTTCCCGCGCTCGGCGTCACGCTCAACGTCTACGAAGGCGTGACCGACGTCGCCATCCCGGTAATCCTAGGGTCGGAGATCCTCGACTGGTCCCTGCGAGACAAGCCCACCGAGATCGAGCTACCCATCGAGGTTGTCTTCCAAGCCTGTAGCGAGAAGGTTTGCTTCCGACCGCAGCGCAAGCAGCTAGTGCTCAAGGCTCCGATCGGTTCGCATGTGATGCCGACCCGCAACCGTAGAGGCCGGGAAAAGCAGGCGCCTTAGTTGATTCTGGGGAGATCGGAGCAAATGTTGAATTATCCAAGTCACGACACGCCGAGCGTGCTCGATCGGCCGCACAATGCCTCGATGCGGTACTTCTTGGCGGCCGTCGCGATCGCATGGTGCGCCTGCTCCGCGCCGGATCCGCCAGGGCTCGCACACCTCAGCGTCCCCGAGGGCTACGAGGTCGTCGTTGCAGCCGCGCCGCCGCTGGTGGAGCGGCCCATGATTGTCGACATGGATGACGCGGGTCGGCTCTACGTAGCCGAGTCTTCGGGTTCCAACGCTCCTGTGGAGGAGCAGCTCGCCGAGAAGCCCCACAGCATTCTGCGGCTCGAGGATCGAGACGGGGACGACGTTTACGATTCGCGGACGGTCTTCGCCGACAAGCTGATGCTTCCTGAGGGGGTGCTGTGGACCAAGGAGGCGGTCTATGTCACCGCGCCGCCTGTGATCTGGAAGTTGGTCGACGCCGACGACGACGGCGTCGCCGAGCATCGCGAGGTTTGGTACGACGCCAAGACGCTGACCAACTGTGCGAACGATCTGCACGGTCCCTACGAGGGCCTGGACGGCTGGATCTACTGGACCAAGGGCTCCTTCGCCGAGCAGACGCACGAGATCACCGACGGCTCGACGCTGGTCACCAAAGCGGCGCACGTCTTCAGGCGGCGGCCCGAGGGCGGGCCGATCGAGGCAGTGCTGACCGGCGGAATGAACAACCCGGTCGAGGTCGCCTTTCTGCCGACGGGCGAGCGCATGTTGACGTCGACGTTCTTGCAGTTTCCGGAGTTGGGGCGCCGCGACGGCGTCATCCACGCGATTTATGGCGGCGTGTATGGCAGGGTGCACCGCGCAGCCGAAGCCCATCCAATGACGGGCGGGTATCTCGATCCGATCTCGCACCTTGGGCCGGCGGCGCCGGTAGGGTTGGCTGCGATCGAGTCCGAAGCGCTTGGGTTCGAGGGGACGAACCTGGTCTCGACGACGTTCAACACGCACAGGGTGCTGCGGCATCGGCTGTCGCCGAGCGGCGCGACGTTCGAGAGCGAGGACTCGGACCTGCTGGTTTCCTCGGATGCGGACTTTCACCCGACGGACGTGATGGAGGACGCCGACGGGAGCCTCTTGGTAGTCGATACCGGGGGCTGGTACAAGCTCTGCTGTCCGACGTCGCAACTCGCCAAGGCCGATGTTCCCGGAGCCATCTATCGGATACGCCGCAAGGGGATGACGGCGGATGAAGACCCCCGCGGGGTCAAGCTTGCTTGGGACGTTGCGGCCTCAGAGCTAGTCGACAGGCTAGACGACCCGCGGCCCTTCGTGCGCGACCGCGCCCTGCGGGAGCTCGGGGGAATGGGCGAGTCGGCTGTACCGGTGCTGGCGCCTGTCGACGGCTCGGTCACGGCGAAGAGGAATGCGGTTTGGGCGCTCACGCAGATCGACGCGCCCGAAGCGCGCGCGGCGGTGCGCCAGGCGCTTGCCGACGAAGACGAGTCGGTGCGTCATGCAGCCGCGCATGGCGCATCGGTTTGGCGGGATGCGGAGGCGACGCCGGCGTTACTGGGTTTGCTGGAGCAGTCGAAGCCCCTAGCCCGCGTTGCGGCCGAGGCGCTGGGGAGGATCCACGAAAGCGAGGCGGTAGGCGAGTTGCTGGCGGCTGCGGCGGATGCCGAGGATCAGGTCCTTGCTCACTCGCTGACGTTCGCGCTGATCGAGATTGCTGATCCCGAAGCGACCCGCACGGGACTGCGTTCGGCATTCGCGCGTACGCGGCGGGCAGCGCTGCTGGCGCTCGATCAGATGCGGCCGAGTGCATTGGAACCGCGCACGGTCGTACCGCTGCTCACGTCCAATGACGAGCTGCTGCGCGAGACGGCTTCTTGGATCGCGGGGCGACGACTGGAGTGGGGCGCGGAGCTGGCGAGGCCGTTTGAGGCGCGACTGCGGGCGGGCGAGGAAGCGGTTGAGGACCAACTTGTCCGATTTGCCGAGTCACCGGAAATCCGCTCCATTATGGCGCGCGCCGCCGAGTCGGGCTCCCCGGCTTCCCGGCGTATCGCGCTGAAAGTCATGTCCAGAGCGCTGCTCAAAGAGCGACCTAAGGAATGGGACAGTGCGCTGACTCGCATCCTGCGTGACGCGACCGGCGAGACCGCCGAGGCCGCCGTGCGGGCGGCCAATACGCTCAAGCGGCCGAGCGATCAGTTGCGCAGATCGCTGCTAGCTGTTTCCGAGAACAAAGGCCTGGGGCCCCGCACGCGGGTCGAGGCGCTCGAAACCGCGCTGTCAGACGCGGAAGCTACGCCTTCGTCCGCCTTCGCGTTCTTGGTCGACAGCCTTGCCGCCGACCGGGACGCGGACACGCGCGCGGCCGCCACTCGTGCGCTCGCTGGTGTTGCGCTCGACGACGCACAGCGTCTCGAGTTGGCCAGGGCGCTCAAGGAGACGGGACCGGCGGAGCTCCCGCGGGTTCTTGACGCGTTTGCTTCCGGAGGGAGCGCCGAGCTTGGAGAGGCTCTGCTCGCATCACTCGCGCAGAGCCGTGGGAGTCCGGGGTTGCAGCCCGGAAGCGTAGAAACGCTCTTTGCGGCGTTCCCGGAATCTCTGGCAGAGCGAGCAAAGGCCTTTGCCAATTCGCTGGACGCCGATCGGGCCGAACAAACCGAGCGGCTCGAGTCCCTGCTGGCGTCGCTTCCCGAGGGCGACGTGCGTCGCGGTCAGGCGGTGTTCAATGCTGAGAAGACAGCCTGCATCTCGTGCCATGCAATTGGCTTCCAGGGTGGCAAGGTCGGGCCTGGCTTGACCACGATCGGCCAGATTCGCGAGCGGCGCGACCTGCTCGAGGCGGTGCTCTATCCCAGCGCGTCGTTCGTCACCAGCTACGAACCGGTGATCGTCCAAACGCAATTCGACATCCACAGCGGCGTCACAGTGGAGGAGACCGAGGACTGGATCGTACTGGCGACGGGCGCCGAGGAACGCGAACGGATTGAGCGCTCGCAGATTGAAGAGGTGCGTCCTGGGAGAGTATCGGTAATGCCTGCGGGTCTCGATGCGGAGCTGAGTACGCAGGAGCTGGCCGACCTGCTGGCATTCCTGGAAGGCACGCAGAGGGGCCCTTCCTAGGTGTCGGTCCTGCAGTGAATCAGTGCGACTCGTGATCCTAGCCTCCGGGAGCCGGGCGGCGCCGCTCGACTGCTTGGCCGCCTAGTTCAGTCGCCCCGGAGGTCGTGCGCTGACATGATTTCCCCGCACGAGCCGTGCGCGGCCTCGGCGCTCTTTTCCCGACGCTCCAGATCACAAGGGCGCTAGTTGGGAAAATTGTTGGAAATCGACCACAGATTATCTCATAACTCTTGCTATATCAATGAGTTGTGCTAGGAGTTGGATTCCGCCTCCTCCACCATGATTGTAGAGTGAACCTCGTGTAATCGCTTAGACCGAAGTCCGCCCCGTCGACGGACGTCCGCTCCTCGATGAATTGCAGAAAGATGTCGCGCGGCTCGAAGATCCCGGTGTCATCGGCATACAGGCAGAATACCGTCCACACCGGGAACAGCTGTAGGTCATGGCCCTCGTCGGCGGATGCCTTGAGCGCGTCGTGGAGGCGACCGACCAGTTCCGACGCCTCGACGTTGACCTGATCTTGGTCGCGGAACGTGCGCTGCTGGACACCGAGAATGAATCCGAACTTTTGAACATGTCGCGGCAGGTCTGCAAGTGCAAAGCGGGTTTCTTCCGGCTCGCTTCGATCAAGCAGCTCGAATATCTGGAAATCGCAGAGCAACTGGTAGCGCGGCCGGTCCCGTGCAGCATTGGTCTCCAGCAGGAGCGCCCGCCGATCACGGTTACTGACAGAAAGCTCCATTCCTTGTCTCTGGTGTGGTCACGACTCACCGGCATGCGCCGGTATGGACCCGCATCCCACGCACGAGCCGATTCCCGTGCGACAGAGCGAGGGCTCTGTCGCTGGGACATAGATCGGAGAGCGGTGGAGAGTGTCGGAAGGGTCGCGGGCGTCATGGAAGATTGTGCACCGGTACTGTATTCGGTAGTATCTCCTCGTCACGCCGGCGAAGCATCAACGCAACCTGGAGAGCATTTTTTCGAAGCCGACGCCAGCAGGCATTCGGTGGACGGACATCGTCACGATGCTCGAGGCGGCAGGCGTTGAAGTCTCTCAGCGCTCGGGTTCGCGTGTGCTGTTGAAGAAGGTAGCGGACAGGATGGTGATTCATCGCCCGCACCCGGAGACGGAGACCGGGAGAGCGACGGTCCGCGACATCGCCGCTTTCCTGGGATCGCTAGGAGCCAACCCATGATGGAGTACAAGGGATATGCCGCCGAGGTCGAGCTCGACGAGTCCGTGGGACGTCTTCACGGAAGGGTCGTCAACAGCGGCCCTTATCCGATCGCCACATTTGAAGCAACCGATGTCGAGGGGATTCGAAGTGAGTTCCACCGATCCATCGACGAATACCTCGAGTCTTGCCAAGAGGATGCCGTCGAACCGCAGAAGCCTTACTCGGGCAAGCTCAACGTTCGGCTTGGCCCGGACCTGCACCGACGCGCGGCCCGTTTGGCAGCGGAGAGCGGACTGAGTCTGAACAGCTGGATCACTCGAGTGCTGGAGAACAGCGCGTCGCGCTGAGCCGCGAACCAGTGTGGGCGGCTCTGGATTCAAGTTTCTTCGCTAACCTTGTTCCCATCGGGCGTACGTCATCACCCGTGGGCCGCAGAGACAGCGATGCCAGGCTATGAGGATCGACGATCATCGTTGATGGATTTGGTGCCTCGCGTCGAGTCCAAACCGTCTTCGACCCACGTTTGAAAGGCGATTGGAGCCATCCAGCGTTTGGAACGTATTGGAATTGCGCTGTGGGATGAGGGTTCCGACCAGCTTTCCCGGCGGCGAGAAGGCGTCACCGATCTGTCCATTTCCGGACAAACAAGTCCGCTCCGTCGCCCTTCTCCCGCGCTTTCCGCGAAGCCCACCCCAGTCGGCGCAGTTTCTGGCGCACTCGGCGTAGGCAGCCGATCTGCGCGGATTCGGCTGCCGAGTCCACCGGCTCCGTGGAAACTGGAGAGGGCTGTCCAGCTTTCGCGGTCTCTGCCGAGTGGCGGGTTCTGCCGAACCGACTGGTCGGGTGGCTACCTCCGCTTCCGGGTACGACTTGATCGCCACTTCCGGCGCATGTACGGATGGCACATTCTAGTGAGGGCATGCGACTTCTCGACTTCTCGGGCGGATAGTTGGCGCTCCAAGAGATTGCAATCCCTCCGAGCGGACGAGGAGCCCGCGGCGCCAGCCAGCGAGAAGTAGATGTGGGCAAGTAGGGGATAGGGGGAGGGCTTCTGCGCGATTGAGACGAGATGCCGTGCGTAGTCCTGCGAGGATTCGGGACTTGTCAGGTCGATGAATGTCCGCAGCCATTTCGCTGCCTCGTTGAGATCCTCTCTGCACGCGCTGCCAGTTATGTATGCGGCCACAAGTATGGTTATCGAGTCCATGTCGCCTTGCTCGGCACATCCAGTCAGCAAACGGATCCCTTCATCAAAATCCGCCTTGACGCCGATGCCATGGAGATACTTGTGCCCCATCATCGTCTGTGCAGCCAAGTGCCCACCTTCGACGGCTCTGATCAGCCACTTCGTGAAGTCGTTTGCATTCCTCTTCACGCCCGTACCCTGCAGGTACCTCAGGCCCAATTGGAACTGTGCCTCCGGATCACCTTGGTCGGCGGAGAGTCGATACAGTCTCGTGCATTCGACCGGGTCAGGGTCAACGCCGAAACCCTCCCTGTATAGTCCTGCAAGCGCTAGCTGGGCAGTGGGGTTTCCTGTCTCAGCGGCTGGAATGTACCATTTCGCGACATCCTCATGTGTTCCGGGAACGCCACTATCCTTGCCGCACATCGCGCCAATCTCCAGCCAAGCGGGCTCGTGTCCTTGGTACGCGGCGTACCGGAAATAGTTCATGCCATCGAATTCCCTTCCCATGCTGAGGAAGAATCGGCCCAGCCTGCACTGAGCCACCGGATCACCATCCGCAGCGTCGCGCATGAGCCTCTCGACTTCGGCAAAGCTCAGCTCGGCATCGGCCGAGCCTTCCCGTTCCGGGAACACCGCAGGTGGCTTCCGCGATCGCTTCCTGCCTTGCATCGTGGCCTACCCGGCATCGTATCACCGAGACGGGCCGGGAACTGCAAGCCTCGCGGTCCGGACCACAATCGACGCTCAATCAGGTTCCAGCGAGGATCGACGACCCTGCCAAGTCCCTGATGGCTGGTCACCCTTGCGAAACGGTTCAGACGTCCCAGGCCCGCCGGCGACGAGGACTGTCCCAAGGTCAGGCCACGGATAGGCCCTCATCCACATCAGGAGAGACGTCCATATGGACGCTCTCGCCGGGTCGCTCCTACCATCGTAGGCTCCGTCGCCAAAAGTGAAAGTGTCTGCATTGGGCCCGTCCCGACTGTTCCGCACGGTCCTCGGCCACACGACACGACCGACACCGCGGACCGCCATCCCCGTACTGCGGGTCCGCCGGGGGCGTCTGGACCGTCCTACGTCGGCTTCCGCGTTTGCGACCTTGTCTCGGTCGAGGCCGGCGTCGTCACGGGGTCCGGTGTCACGGCCCCTCCATCGGAATCGGGATCAGGTGCGCTCTCAACGTATCAAACGCTCATGAACGGTAAGTGCGCATACTGAGTCTTGGCGCAACAACCACCTCTAACACTGACAGAAGACGAGATGCGTGATCTGGGCTACCAAGTTGTCGACATGATCGTCGAACACACTCGCGACCTTCGGCAGAAATCGGTAACCCGGTCGAGGGACCGGGCCACCCTGGCTGCCCTCCTGCACGAGCCACCTCCGCAGGAGGGCCAAGGTCTCGAGGCAGTGCTCGAGACTGCTCGCGAACATGTCTTCGGCAACGTGATGTACGTGAATCACCCTCGGTTCTTTGCGTTCGCTCCGGGACCAAGCAATTTCGTCAGTGTGATGGCAGATACATTGGCCAGCGGATTCAATGTGTTTTCCGGAGTTGCGCTTGAGAGTTCAGCTGCGGCCCAGGTCGAGGAAACCGTGATCGATTGGCTGCGGCAGATTTGCGGCCTCCCCGAATCGGCGGGCGGCGTGCTTGTCAGCGGCGGTTCGATGGCCAACCTGACCGCTCTGGCGGCGGCCAGGAAAACCATGCTAGGGGACGAGTGGCACAACGCCACAATCTATTGTTCCGATCAGACACATTCGTCCATTGATCGAGCTGCGAGCGTCATCGGCCTGCCAGCAGCTCAGCTCAGGAGAATCCCGTCGGACGAGCGGTTCCGGATGCCGATGGACGGACTAATCCGGACGATTCACCGAGACCGCCGCAATGGTTTGCGCCCATTCTGTGTGGTCGCCAACGCCGGGACCATCAACACTGGAGCGGTAGACCCCCTCCCAGACATCGCGATCCTATGCAGGGACGAGCAGATGTGGTTCCACATAGACGGGGCGTACGGTGCATCGACGATGTTGACGGAAGAAGGCACAGCAGCGCTGCGGGGCCTCGAGCGTGCCGATTCCGTGTCACTCGATCCTCACAAATGGCTCTTCCAACCATTCGCTGTTGGATGCCTTCTAGTGCGTAACCGCGATCGTCTCAGGGAAGCTTTCCAGGTTCTGCCGGAATACTTGAAGGTCGTGCTGAGTGAAGGAGATGGAACGAATTACTGCGATTTCAGTCCGGAACTCACACGCAGGTTTCGTGCATTCAAGTTGTGGATGTCGGTCAAGGCATTCGGCCTGGATGGCTTTCGCCGAGCGGTGGAAGTCGGCCTGGGAAATGCCCGATTCGCGGAGAGTCAACTGCGTTCCAGCGATTCATGGGAAGTTCTAACCCCAGCGAATCTCGGCATCGTGACGTTTCGGTATCGGCCTCAAAACTTGTCGGACACGGATCTGAACAGACTCAATCTATCGATCACCCGACTGTGCCTTGCAAGAGGGTTTTCCATGGTGATGACTACCGAGCTTCGCAACAAGACAGCGTTGCGGCTCTGTACGATCAATCCCCGCACAACCAAGGAAGATATATCCGAGACGATTCGGCATCTCGAACGGGATGCGATCTCAGCGACGCGCGCTCTTGCCGCCTGTTGAGAGAGCGTTGGCGGTTGACGTCGTGCGAGGAGGATTGCTCGGTGGAGCCTATCCAAGCGACGACCGCAACAATTGCAGGCCCGAATCGAATGGCTTGCCCCAAGTCTAGGGATTCCGACCATCGAAGGCCGTCCGATTGCGCGCAACCGACAGCCTTTGAGAGAACGGCGGCTAGTGGCACCGAGGCCAATCCCCTAAGACGCGCCTCAGCATGATCAACTGGCCTAGATGGTGCGAGTTGTGATCCGCGAGGAGCAATGCCTCGCGGAGAATTGTTTGGCCCTGGCCGTGTGCGATCGGAGTGAGCAAGTTCACCGCAAGGTTCCCCAACAGACGCTTCATTTCATCTAGATCACTTCGAAACCGTGCCACGGAGACATCCCAAGCCGCGTCGCCCGGCGGACCTTCATCGACCGGCCAGTAACCGCTCGGAAAGTTCGGAGAAACATGGTTCGGATCGCGACTGAACTCAAGGATGTCCCATTGGCAGATCCGCAGGTGCTCGAGGAGTTGCCAGGCCGTGTGAGGACATCCCGCGAGTCTGATGCCCCGAAGTTCCTTCGGCCAGTCGGAAAGAACGGTGCTGAAGTTCACATGCGCATCCTCCCAGTCGAGAAGTCGAATCAGGTGTTCGCGTAACGCCTCTTGGTCTCGCATCGGTTCGAATCGCCTGTTCGGTGGTGACGACTCTGATAGGTTAGCTTCCTAGCGGTTGGCGTAGAGGCGACCGAATTGAGATGCGTGAGACTCTTGGTTGCCCGTCACTCCGCACGCTGGCTTCCCGGCCGGCCGGGAACTTCCAGGGCCGAGGCAAGACGAGGTTCGGTTCCTCGACCACGCATACTACGGTCCGTGACAGGCCGCCGCTGGCTGACGGCGCGGTCCACTGCCTCGATCTTTTCGCAATCCGCGAAAAGACTGGGGCGAGTTGTTAGGATGTCGGCCAGCTATGGCCCTGACACGTCGCGCATTCTCGGCCTCGTTGCTGCCGAGCCTTGCTCTATCCCAAAGCCGGGCCATTGATGAACGCGTCGTCTTCGCCGCCGGCGAAGGCGACTACCATACATTCCGCATTCCTGCACTGCTGCCGGACCCCGACCTGGCGTGCTTCTCGCATTCTGCGAGGGCCGACGGCTCGATCGGGGTGATAGCGGCGCAATCGACCTCGTGATGAAGCGGTCGGAGGATTCGGGCATGACATGGTCGCCCCTGCAGGTCGTCTGGAGCGACGGGGAGAACACTTGCGGCAACCCCTGTCCGGTTGTCGACACGCGGACAGGTCGCGTGCTCTTGCCGATGACTTGGAACAGGGGCGAGGATCATGGTCGCGAGTTGCACCGCGGCAACGGGAGGGGCACTCGCAGGGTCTTCCTGGCGCATTCCGACGACGACGGTGAGAGCTAGTCGCCGGCGCGGGAGATCACAGCGCAGGCGAAGAGTCCGGCCTGGTGGTGGTACGCTACCGGCCCGGGCGTGGCGATTCAGTTGCGAAGAGGCGCTGACGCCGGTCGTCTTGTGGTTCCGGCAAACCACACCTCGGAGCGGGACGGGTTCGCTGCGCACGCGATCCTGTCCGATGACGGCGGTGAGTCCTGGGTCACAAGTTCCGTGATCGCGCCAGCGTGCAACGAGAGCCAGGTTGTCGAGCTGGCCGATGGTCGGCTGATGAACAACAGCCGCACCCAGTCATTCACCAATGCGGAGCGCACGGGGTACCGCTCGGTCTCGTTCAGCACGGATGGCGGGGAAAACTGGACTGCACCCGGGCCCGACCCGCACCTGGGCGATCCCCAAGTGCAGGCGAGCCTGATCCGGTATTCCTGGCCAGCCGGGGGCTCCGAGGGTCGGCTGCTGTTTGCGAATCCCGCGCCGCCAGTCTCGCGCGAGCGCGGGGAGCGAATCCGCATGACGGTGCGCTTGAGCCGAGACGACGGGAAGACCTGGCCTGCGAAGCGATTGATTCATCAAGGGCCCGCAGCCTATTCAAGCTTGGCGCGCCTGCCGGACGACTCGGTGGGCTTGCTCTACGAGGCTGGTAGCGACGGGCCTTACGAAGGCATTCGCTTGGCGCGCTTCCCGATCAAATGGCTGGAGGGAGGGACCGCCTGAGCCGCCAGGCAGCGGCTGTTCGTCGCGGAACGCCGGCAATGCGAACGGCCCCTGTTCTATTCTGGGAACCGCTGGCTCGCCTGGCTCTCTCAAGGAGGCATGGACATGGAATCAAGACGGAAGTTTCTTGGGCAGCGGCTGATCGACGCCGCTGCGCTGGCCGCCGCAGCCGGCGTGCCCGCCGGACTGGCTGCGGACACGGAGGGCGGCGGGCAAGTCCGCATCGGCGTGGTCGGCGGCGGGTTCGGGACTCAGTTCTACTGGCACGAGCATCCGAACTGCACGGTCGCCGCGGTGACTGACTTGCGTGCGGACCGTCGCGAGCGGCTCCGCCGAACGTATCGCTGCGATACCGTCTACGACTCGCTGGAGGAGATGCTTCGCGGGCCCGACGAGTTGGACGCTATCGCCGTCTTCAGCGGCGCACCCGACCACTTCGCGCATGTCTCCCTGTGCATGGGGCACGGCCTGCACGTGATTTCCGCGGTGCCTGCCGTGATGACTCTTGAGCAAGCCGATCGCCTTCGGGACCTCAAGGAGCGTACCGGGCTGCGCTACATGATGGCGGAAACCAGCTACTACAGGCAGCCCTGCATCTATGCACGCAACCTCCATGCCGCGGAGGGGTTGGGAGAGCTCTACTACTCGGAACTCGAGTACTACCACGACAGGGGCAGCCTTGACGCGCTGCTGAGCGACATGTCAACGCGGTTCTACGAGCCGGACGGTTCCCGGTCGTGGCGGTGGGGCCTTCCTCCCATGCTCTACCCGACTCACTGTCTCGGCCTGCTGACCGGCGTGACCCGAGAGCGCATCCGTCGCGTCTCGTGCCTGGGCTGGGGCGGCGAGCATCCCTGGCTCGACAACAACCGCTACAACAATCCATTCTGGAACCAATGCGCGCTGATGCAGACCGACACGGGGCACATGGCGCGATGCAACGTCTTCTGGCTGGTCGGCGGCCACGGCGAGCGCGCCCGGTGGTTCGGAGACCGCGGTACCCTGCACATGGCAATCGGCGGCTTGCACGAGGATGCCTGGGTGCCCCGTTCCACTGGGCTTGACCGTCGGGAGGCCCTGCAGGAGGTTGACGTTCCGGACTACTGGAACAGTGACATGCTGCCGGCCCCCATGCGCCACGACAGCGGGCACGACGGCAGTCACGCGTTCTTGGCAGCGGAGTTCGTCAACGCACTCCTGGACGATCGCGAGCCTGCCATTGACGTCTACGAATCCCTCGCGATGACGGTGCCCGGGATCGTGGCTCACGACTCGGCTCTGCGCGATGGAGAGCAACTCTCCGTGCCGAGCTTTGACCGCTCGGGCTGACCGGCTCGTCCGAAAGCACGCGACCACATAGGTTCCGAGCCAGTTAGCGTAACCGGGAGCGGCAGTCCTGCCAAAGCTCCCCAAATAGCCCGCAGACTGAGGCTTGCCAGGTTGCCCGGCCAAGGCGACGGACGGCAGCACTCTGTCAACTGCGAAGGCTGGAGAGCAGAACCGCTTCCTGGAGCGGAATCAGCCCGCTGCTGATTCTGAACTCTGGCTAGCCACTCGATTCATGTGGACCGTCAGGCGCGCAATGTGGATACGTCATATTGGAGAACCCGCTCTTCGTGGGTTACGAACACCAGTTCTTCGGCTTGAGCTTGGGCGATCTGTAGCCAATCGAATGGATCCCGATGGATCGGGGGCAGGGCTGCGACCCTCAAGGCGTGATGGATCGTCATGTCGAGGACCGAAATATCGTCAGCGGCTAGCGCCTCACTTAGGTTAAACGGGATATCGAGGCGCCCGAGCGACTTCTTGATCGCCATTCCCCAAGCTGCCGCAGCGCTGACAACGACACGATTCGCCGGATCTGAGATTCGTTCACGCAAGTCGTGCGAGAGACGAGCAGACCCCGCCAGCCACCAGAGCACGACATGGGTGTCGAGGAGATAGCCGTTCACTCCTAGCCTCCCCGAAATGCCCTGTCCAAGTCTTCGGGAAACGGTGCGTCAAAATCCTCGCCGATACGCACCAATCCGTTCCACTGGCCACCTTGTCGACGACGCGGAGCGGCGTAGGGGCGCAATTGGGCGATGGGTTTACCGGCGCGGCAAATCACCAGCTCCTCGCCTTGCTCGACTTGGTCGATCAAACGGGACAAGTGCGTCTTCGCTTCATGTATGTTGTATCGTTTCAAGCCGCCAGTCTCAAGTCTCAGCACTGGTTAGTACAACAGACTAGACTAATTTAGTCAGTATTGAATTGAGCAGAATCAAGTATCCATCCTCCTAGTGAAGAGAACTTCATGATGGCGTGGCAGAACGCCTGCTGCAGCCCGAACGGAGGTGAGGATCAGGTGATCGTTGGATGCCAGGATTACCGACAGCATCCGAGAACTAGCGGGAAACGATCGCGCTAACCGATGTTGCCAGCCGACGATCATTCGGAGTAACTCGAGTACAATCGAGCGTGTTGCGAGGCGTTACGCGGAACCACTTCACATGGAGCGCGGAGCTACGCTGCCAGACCTGCGGGACAGGCGCAAGCCTCTGGCAGTGCCTCCGACGGTTAAGCCAACAGTCCAATGACGAGACTTGAGCAGATACTCACGGCCATTCTCACAGCATGGATTGCGCTAGGCACCACTGCGTGCACCATCGAGAATCGTTCGACACTTCAAGCTGGCGCAGCGGTTGTGGACATTACGCCCAGAGACTGGCCGCTCCCCCTGATCGGTTCATTCCGGTACAGGCCGGCAACTGGAGTCCACGATCCGCTGAATTCGCGAGCGGTGGTCTTGGCCGATGGCACAGAGACGGTCGCGATCGCGATTGTGGACAGCTGTTATGTCCCCAGGGAGACTCTCGATGCGGCCAAGCGCCAAGCTCAAGCGGAGACGGGCATCCCGGCCGATCGCATGCTGATAGCCGCGACACACACTCACACTGCCCCGCCCCCGGCTCCCGGAGTAGGGCTGCGTGGACCGGAACCGGCCCCAAGCATGCGAAACGAAGAACGCTACTCTCGCCTGCTGATCGACGGCATCGCCGCGTCAATCGCCACGGCGTTCGAGAGACTCGAGGCTGCCGAGATCGGGTGGGCAAGCACCAAGCTCGCGGACGAGGTGTTCAATCGGCGGTGGTTCATGAAGGACGGGACAATCCCCCCGGACCCGTTTGGAGGGACAACCGACCAAGTGCGGATGAACCCTCCCTCCACCAGTCCAGATCTCTTGAAGCCGTCAGGTCCGGTGGATCCTGAAGTCGTTCTGCTCTCGGTGAGGACGGTCGCGGGGAAACCGCTAGCCGTCTTCGCAAACTACTCCCTGCACTACGTCGGAAACATTCCAGCAGGGCTGGTGTCGGCAGACTACTTCGGCGAGTTCTCGCGCCTCATCGCGGCGCGGCTTCAGGCCGACGACAGTTTCGTGGGCATCCTTTCGAACGGGACCAGCGGAAACATCAACAACCTGGACTTCTCCAAGCCGAGGCTCCGGAAGGAACCCTTCGAACAGATTCGCAGCGTGGCGGGCAAGCTCGCGGATGCCGTAGCGCGAGCCTATGGCGGGATCAAGCACGCACGCGAGGCCAAGCTTGCGATGGAGCAGACCGAACTGACGTTAGCGCGGCGCAAGCCCACGCGCCAGATCCTGAATCAATCCAGGGCCATCCTCCAGGACATCTCTCCCTCCGAACTCACTAGGAGTCACATCTATGCCCAGCGGGCCATCGACCTGCACAACGGCCCGGAGAACGTTTCCGTGGTCTTGCAGGCCATCCGCATTGGCGACTTAGGCATTGCTGCGCTGCCATTCGAAACCTTCGTCGAGACCGGCCTTGCGATAAAGCGTGACAGCCCGTTGCAAGAGACCTTCGTCATCAGCCTTGCGAATGGGGCAGAAGGGTACTTGCCTACGCCGGAGCATCATGCACTCGGAGGCTACGAAACCTGGCTCGGCACAAGCAAGGTCGAGACGCAAGCCTCTGAGATGATTCGGGAACGGCTGCTGGATTCCCTGCACGGCCTCCTGACAGGTGGCGATTGATCGCGCAGAAACGCCGGATCCTCCCTGGGGATTGTCCCCTCCGATCCCAAGACTTTCGGCACGGGGCCGAAAAGACGGAGATCTCGCCCGATCTGTCGGCCATCCGAGACTATCTCGGCCCGCGGAGCCGGATTGACAACTCGGCCTCATTCAGCAAAGTCCTCGTGCCCGGGCTGATCAGCGTTCCGACCAAGAGGTGCTCAAGCTTCAGTTCCGCTCAGCAGGTACTGCAACCTGCCAGCCCGATCTCAGTGCTTGCTGCAGGCGCTGCCTGATTCCTTGGCTGACTGGACTCGAAGCGAGATTGTGATACTCCTTCGGATCGTTCTCAACGTCATAGAGCTCGAACTCCGACGGTCCGTCCCCGTCGAGCGGTGCCCACTCCGTGAACCGGTACCGCGCGGTGCGCACGGAACGAGCGTGGGCCCCGTTTCGCTTCGCTTCGGAAAAAACCACCTCCTTCCACGGTCTCGTAGGATCCTCAAGCACCGGCCGGAAACTCGTTCCTTCTATCCCTTCGGGTTCAGGCAACCCACATAAGTCCGCCAGGGTTGGATAGAGATCCACGAGTTCGACTAGCGCATTTGTCGGCGTTCCCCTGTTGCCTCCGGGCACCCTCAGAATCAGCGGCACGCGGGTCGATTCTTCGAACTGGGTGTGCTTGCGCCACAACCCGCCATGCTCTCCGAGATGGAACCCATGGTCGCTGACGAAGACGACGATGGTCGACCTCTCCAATTCGAGCTCCACCAATGCATCCAGAAGCAATCCAACCTGGACGTCGATCAATGTCACAGTTGCATGGTATGCGGCGATTGCCTGGCGCTGTTGCCCCTGGCTGTGATCCGGATCCTCCGGGTAGCCGCCGAGCGCAGGTGCGGGAATGTCCTGGGTATCATCCGGCGGCCCGCCGGGAAGCTCCACTTCACTTGCACGGTGCTGTTCAAAGAACGTTGCGGGTGCGACCCAAGGCTGGTGCGGCTTGTGGAATCCCGCCCCGATGAAGAACGGCTGCTCGCGGTGCTCTCGCATGAGGTCAATCACCCTTCGAGTCGTTTGGCCATCAGGTGTCTGGTCTTCGGTCTCATCCGTGGCGCGCCACGTCAGCGGCATCCCCGTTGGGCGGCCAAGGTGCCGGAGGATCTCAGCCCGCGACAATCCGTCGTCAGCACCGTCGATCCACGAATTGTCGCGGACTTCCGATCGGTCCACCCCGGGAAGGTAGTGTTCCCTTCGGGCCGCGTTTTCCGAAATGTCCCACGCCACGGAGTTCTCGTAGCGGCCATGCGCAATCTTGCCCACTCGGGCCGTGAAATAGCCGTGAGCGCGAAAATACTCAGGTAGCATCACAACATCGCCCATGTGGTGCCGGGGCTCCATGAAGTTCCCGTAGACATTCGTGGACGCGGGGCGCCTGCCGCTCAAGAATGAGGTTCGAGACGGGTTGCAGAGCGGATCCTGCGCGTATGCCCGGTCGAACCGAACCCCCTCGGAGGCCAGGCGGTCAATATGGGGGGTCTTAGCGGTCGGGTACTCGCCGTATGTCCCGAGAGCGACATTGAGATCGTCCACCGCGATGAAGAGCACATTGGGGCGTTCCACTGGCGGCGCGGCTGGTTCGACTGAGCAGGCCGTGGCCAGCACGAATAGCCCGCACGCCCAGACGCTGCTTGCCGAGGAAACCGGGAGCAGTCCCGGCTGGGAGTTCTTGCTCGCCATGTTCACCTGCTTGGCGGGCCGCTCTCACCTAGGCGGGGCGCCCTGACCGTAGCGCCAATCATACGGCGCAGCGCGGGGGGCAGGCAATCGTAACAGGGCTAGGAGGGTGCGAACCCGCCCATAATGAAAGCAGTCGCTGGCTTGGAACTATCCAGCCCAGAGCGGTGCGCCGGTGTGGCTCGCTTCAGCTCTGCGGTTCAGGTCAACGAGCAGACTGCCTGGTCCCGCAACGTCGACAATCCCACATGGCTCGCAAGATCAAATCGATTCTCGTCGCTGGACCGGAGGGCCCACTGGAGGCGCTTCTGGAAGAGCCGGAAAATTCCAGCAAGATCGAGATGGCAGCGGTCATCTGCCACCCGCACCCTCAGTACGGGGGCAGCATGCACAACAAGGTCGTATACAGGATGGCTCGCTCCGCGCGGGCTGAGGGCGCCGCCGTTCTGCGCTTCAATTACCGCGGTGTGGGGATGAGCGCCGGAACATACGATGCAGGCCGGGGCGAGCAGGACGACTTGCGTGCAGCAATCCGCTACATGCTGGATCGGTATCCTGGCAAGCCCATCGCGGTCGGCGGCTTCTCGTTCGGATCACGCGTGTCGCTTCGCGTGTGCTGCGTCGAACCGAGCGTCGATAGAGTCGTCGCGGTCGGAACGCCCGTCAACAAGGGTGACTGGGGCTTCCTAGGCCAATGCGGGTGTCCGAAACGATTCATCCACAGCACTAGTGACGAGTACGGGGCTCGCCCCGCGATGGAACGCGTATTCGAACTAGCCGCGGCCCCTAAGAACCTCACCTGGATCGAAGCCCACGACCACTTCTTCTCAGACGGCCTCGAAACACTCGAAGACGCTCTCCGAAAGGCTTGGCGCTAGCCGGCGAATTCACATGAGATTCGCAGTGTACGGGTCGGGGGCAGTCGGCGGGTTCCTTGGCGCGCGACTGCTTGAAGGCGGTCATGACGTTTCATTCATCGCCCGAGGGGAACACCTCGAAGCTCTGCGAAACAAAGGGTTGCATGTTCGCAGCAGTGTCTTCGGGAACCACGTGTACCAAGTCCGCGCCAGTTCCTCAGCCGCTGGAATTGGACCAGTGGACTACGTCTTGCTGGGAGTGAAGGCGAGTGCGTTAACCGAGATCGCGCCGCTGGTCGAGCCCCTGAAGGGGACACAGACGACGTTTGTGTCGACACAGAACGGGTTGCCGTGGTGGTATTTCCACGGCTTGGCGGGCACAGATGATCCGATAACCGCTGTGGATCCCGGTGGCGTGATTGAGCGGCACATTCCCGGTTCGCAGGTGATTGGGTCCATCGTCTACTTCTCGAGCGCCCTGGAAGGGCCCGGCGAAGTCGTGCACTCTGCCGGCGCACGCCTACCCCTCGGCGAGCCAGCGGGCGGCCGGACTGAGCGGATCCTAGCGCTTTCCTCGGCTTTCCAGGCGGTCGGCCTCAAGGCGCCCGTCCGCAACAACATCCGGCACGAGCTCTGGGTCAAACTACTGGGCAATGGCGCGCTGAACCCGCTAAGTGCGCTGACCCGAAAATCATTGTGCGAGTTGATTGACTCTTCCGACGGACACAAGCTCATTGGATCAATGATGGACGAGATCCGACAGGTCGCTGCCGCCGTGGGAGTGCACATTGCAATCTCGAACGAGCGTCGCATCGAAGGGGCAAGGGCAGCTGGATACCATAGAACGTCCATGCTTCAGGATCTGGAACGAGGTCGAGTTCCAGAATTGGACGCCTTGCTTGGCGCCGTCATCGAACTCGCAGCCAGAAACCACGTTTTGGTTCCGACACTGCGTGCGGTCGACGCCGCAACGAGGGTGCTCTTCACTCCGCCAGCCGACGTGACCCGGCGCTAGCCAACAGCTCGAAGCGATGCAGTCCATACAACCGCAATCAATGCCGTCGCCCAGCTGGAACGACCCCAAGGTAGTTGAATTGATTGCGCTCGCGCTAGCCGAAGACGTGGGTGACGGCGACCTCACAACCGAGACGTGCGTGCCAGCAAGCGCACGGGCTCGAGGGTGCTTTCTCACTCGAGAGTCGATGGTTCTGGCAGGCACGCCGCTGCTCAACATGCTTTATGAGGGTGAGAGTGTCGAATTGCTACGCCCAGATGGGAGCGAGCTGGAAGCTGAAGTCGTCTTTGCGCGCGTGGAGGGCTCGGCTCGCCGGCTGCTCACGCTGGAGCGCACAGCCTTGAACCTGATTCAGAGGGCATGCGGCGTTGCAACCCTGACGCATCGCTACGTCGAAGCGCTCAAGGGCACCCGATGCACGCTGCTCGACACACGCAAGACTACCCCGGGCATGCGGGTTATCGAAAAGCTCGCCGTTCGAGCCGGTGGCGGGACGAATCATCGGATGGGGCTGTACGATGCCATCCTGATCAAGAACAACCACATCGACGCCGCAGGAGGGGTGCGCCAAGCGCTGGAGGGCTCAAGCGTGAGAGGGTTGCCAGTCGAAATCGAGGTACGAGACTTCAGTGAACTCGACGAGGCGCTGGCTTGCGGCGCAGGCCACATTCTGTTGGACAACTTCACGCCCGAGCAGGCTGCCCGAGCAGTGGGAGTTATCAATGGCAGAGCGAAAGTCGAGGTCTCCGGGAACATATCGCTCTCGACCCTTCGAGCGTACGCGGAAGCCGGAGCCGATTTCGCCTCGGTCGGAGCACTGACACACTCGGCACGAGCGGCAGACATCAGTTTCCGGCTCGACTAGCGGTTCATCAGCGAATCACCTTCGCTGCCGCGAACCTGTCGGTTGGCGCCCCGCCCAACTACAATGGGACGCAGCTACGAACCCGGGCAATCCTGGTCGGATCCCGCGGGTGAACTGTGTTCGGCATCGAAGCCCGTTGATACCGACGCAGCGGAGATTGCGGAGCAAGAGCCCGTGAAGATCGTAATTCGAGATCGCTGGCGTCGTGACACCCATCGGTCTCTGACACTGCCCGCCACGCTCGCAGCCTGCGTGGCTCTTGCTTGCATTCTCCTCCCGTCAATCCCGGCGCAGTCGGGCTTGGACTTCCCCATCGACCTTTACCCGCGACTCGAGGCGCACAACTGCCGGGCCTGTCACAACGCGTCAGGGGTAGCGTCCGGAACACGCTTGCATTTCCCCGAGGCTGGCGCAGCGGACTCTGCAATCGCGAGATTCGGCCTTGGCCTCGAGCGCTTGGTCGACCGGAGCGAGCCCAGTCAGTCCTTGCTTCTAACGAAGCCCACAAATCGCATCCCGCATACGGGAGGCCCGCTGATTGCGGCAGACAGCGACGACGAGAAACTGCTCACCGCATGGGTCGAGCACCTCGCGAGCATTCCAGCGCCCCGGCCGCCGGCCAGTGCACAAGGCAGCAAGCGGCACACCGAACCGCTCCGCAGACTCACGCACATCCAGTACGACAACTCGGTGCGCGACCTCCTGGGTGATCGAACCAGACCAGGCCGGGCCTTCCCGGTGGAAGACTACGTCAACGGCTACACCAACCAGGCCTCTTCCCAAGCGATCACTCCAATACTCGCGGAAGCCTACGGCAAGGCGGCGGAGAAGCTCGCGCGCAATGCCTTCCGCTACGGAGACGAGCAGAACCTGATTCCGTGCGCGCCCCGGAGCGTGCGGGACCGGGACTGCGCCGTCGCTTTCATCCGAAAGTTCGGCGAACGCGCCTACCGGCGGCCGCTAGAACCAGCGGAGATCGAGAGCTACGCCGATCTGGTTGTGGAATGGGGTGCCGCCAATGACGATTTTCTGGCAGGTGCGGCCGCAGCCCTCGAAACCATACTGCAATCGCCGCATTTCCTCCTCCTCGCGCCTCAACCAGACGGGAGCAGACCGCAAGCCTACGAGGCTGCCGCGCGGCTCTCGTTTGCCTTGCTGAACACGCCTCCCGATGACGAGCTGTTCGCTGCTGCTGGTCAAGGCCGGCTGGAAACCAAACCCGATGTCGAGCGCGAAGCGAAGCGTTTGCTGCGCCTGCCTGCCGCTCGCGAGGCATTCGACGGTTTCTTCTCGCAGTGGTTGCGGTTCGACCGCCTGCGCACTGCGGTCAAGGACCGCAATCGCTTTCGCAACTACAGCCAAGGCGTGGCCGAGAGCATGGCTGAGGAATCGCTGCGCCTGTTTCGCTACCTCGCCTGGCAGGACATCGACTTCCGAGAACTCTTCTCGGCCGACTATACGTTCGTGGACGATTTCCTGACCGTCATCTACGATATGCCAGACCCAGAGATTCCATTCGGGCGCACTCCATACCCTTCCGGGTCTCCGCGCGGCGGCATTCTCGGCCACGGGACGTTCCTCGCGCAGACCGGCAAGCCTGTCAACACCTCGCCCACCGAGCGAGGCTTGTTTGTCCGCGAGCACTTCCTTTGTCAGACCATTCCGCCGCCTCCTCCCGGCGTCGACGCTTCACTGCCGCCGCTATCGCTGGGGGCTCGGCCAATGACGATTCGCGAAACAATGGAATCGATGCACGCGTCCGACGAGGCTTGCGCGTCCTGCCACAAGCTCGTGGACCCCATCGGCTTCGGGTTCGAGCACTTCGACACGGTCGGGGGTTACCGACCGACTGAACGAGTGCGGGTCGAGCCGACGCCCCAGCAAGAGCGTCAGGGAATGAAGGCCGAGACGCATGACCTACAGATCGATGCTACAGGCTACATTGCGGGGATTTCGGAATCGACCTTCCGCTCTCCCCGGGAAGCTGGTCAGATCCTTGCCAGTTCCAGGGTCTGTCAGGAATGCGTGGCAAAGCAGCTGTTTCGATACCTGTTCGGGCGCCACGAGCGGAAAGAGGACGCGGATCTGATCGATCGCGCCTATAATCGGTTTGAACAATCCGGCTTTCTCTTCCAGGAACTGGTTCTCGGACTGGTCGCCACGGAAGAGTATCTGCGAGTTGACTGGAGCGAATAGCATGTCCGTACGGTCCCTGCCCCGTCGCGCCTTCCTCAAAGGCATTGGATTCGCCGGTGCGGCAGTGCGGATCGGCCTGCCGCCCTTGGCCTGCATGTTCAACTCCTCCGGAACGGCCTACGCTGCCCGCGGGGGAACGACTGGCACGGCACCCGAGACCCGATTCGTATTGTGGTTCAACGGTAACGGGATCCCGGAACGGTACTGGATTCCGCGCGAAGAGGGGGCCGACTATTCCCTGACACCGTGCCTGTCGCCCTTGGCAAGGCTGCGAGAGGACGTTCAGATTCTTTCCGGTCTGGACAATCCCAACGGGCAGACCAGCGGCGTTGGCAACGGTCATCAACGCTCGATGAGCGCGTTGATGTCGGGCGAGAAATACACCGGCGTCGGTGCCGGCGGACCGTCGATCGACCAGGTCGTCGCTAGGAAGCTCGGCGCCAACTCGCGCTTCCCTTCCCTCCAAATCGGTGTCTGCCAAGAATCGTTCGGCTCGAGCATGCAGCGGAACATGAGCTGGAGCGCCAAGAACCGCGCGCTGCCGCCAGAAGTCATCCCGCAGAAACTTTTCGACAGGCTCTTCGGGACACTTGACGAGGACTGGACAAAACGCAGGCGCAGCGTACTGGACGCCGTCCGGGAGCAGGCGCGGCAACTACGCTCAAGCTTGGGGCGGGAAGACTCCCGCCGCGTCGACGAATACCTGACCTCCATCTCCGACATCGAACGCTCGATCGCGCAGTTCCCGGCCGAATACGCCCGGAACATCGAGGCACCGGGGGTCGGAGGCGATCCCCGCGACTATCCGCGCATCGCCAAGCTTCAGAGTGATCTGCTCGTTCACGCATTCGCCTCGGGGCAGACCCGAGTCGCGTCGTACATGTTGACGAAATGCCAAGGGCTGACACGCTTTCCGTGGCTGGGCTTGTCCTTCGCCCGTCACCACGAATACTCTCATCTCGGGGGATCGCACCGGAAGAGGCAGCAGGAAGTGATGCGCGACATTTGTCGCTGGCACGTCGATGAATTCGCGTACCTGGTAGCCAAGCTCAAATCCACGCCGGAGGGGGCTGGATCCTTGCTAGACAATTCCGCGCTGCTCTTCGTGCACGAGCACGCGGAGGCCAACTCTCACAAGAACAGCGGCGGCGCTGTGATCCTGGCGGGTCACGCCGGCAGCCTCAAGACTGGTCACCACACGCGAGTCACGGGCACATTCGGGGACCTGTACCGGACAGTAGCCAGAGAGGTGGGCGCCCCGACCGACCATTTCCCCACCTCATACGGAACGATCGCGAAGGCCACGGCTTGATTCTTCTAGCCTGTCGATTCTAGCGGATTGCGGTCCTGTCCGAGCCCGCTTCGACAAAGGCTTCCACGGCCTCCGCCGTCACAGGGGTGCCTGTGACGATAACCTTTGTGAGTGTAGGATGCTCACGGAGGGCTCCCAAGCTCTCGTCGCCGAATGCCGTGAAGGACACGTCCAGCGCGCGCAGCGCCGGCAGCTTCGCAAGTGCGGCGCCCACGGAATCGTCGATCGCAGCCGAGTGAGCGAGATGCAGCTCATCCAAGTGAACAAGTGCGCCCAGCTGTTCGATTCCAGCGGAAGTCAGCAAGGATCGCGACAGATCCAGCCTCCGCAAGCGAGTCAGCTTCCCGAGTTCCCTGGCCCCAAAGTCCGTCACTCGGATCGCCCCGCGCAGTCGAGGCACCCCCGCGCTGGCTGCCGCGACGTACTCAGGGCTAGGCGCTGCCAGGTTCAGGCTCTCGAGCCGCGTCAGGGCTCCGATCTCGTCCAAGTTCAAGTCCGTGACGGTAACGGCCCAGATCCCGCTGTCCGTGACCTGCGCCCCACTCAAGTCCAAGTGCCGCAATTGCTTGAGGGAGCGCAGGCTGCTAATGCCGACCTCGCCGACCCGATTGCCACCGATCGCGAGCGCCTCCAGGACCGGCAATGCTTCTAGCAGTTCGATCGACGAGTCGCTGATTTCAGCAATGCCGATATCAAGAGACCGCAGGTTCTCCAGTTCTGTGAGAAACTGCACGCCCGAATCACTGATTTTTGTGCCGCGCAAGTTCAATCGCTCGAGGTTGGCGGCGTTGCGCAGCAGAGAAGCCCCCGCATCCGTAATGTGCTCGCAATAGAAGAGATCGAGTTCGCGCAAGGCCGGTAGGGCGGCAACGATGCGGAGCGCGTAGTCGCTCACGTGGGTCTGGGCAAGCGACAGCCTCTCCAGGCTGTCAATTTCCGCAATTCGGTTGATATCGATGTCGCCGATCCAGCTGCGGCCCAGATCGATGGACACGATCCGTCCGTCCGCACTCAGTTCGAGCGCACCGCCGTGGGCCTTGATCCAACCGGGTAGACCACCCGACTCTGATGGAGCGGCCCCTGCAAGCAGTGAGCTTGCGAGCGCCGCAACCACCGGCAAGCAAACGCGTCCGGGTATCATCCGACTACCTGCGGCGAGTTGGCTGCGCTGACTCCCGATCCCAAGTGATCGAGCAATCCGGAAGCTCCGCTCGAAGCGCTTCAACTCCTGTCTCGGTGACCAAAGTGTGATAGAGATTCAGCGAGCGCAGCTCCCTGAGTTGGCTCAGCATCTCTACTGCCCCATCGTCAACGTCGGTGTTGTCGAGGCTGAGATCGCGCATCCGTCGAAGCCCGGCGAGCGGCGCAATTCCAATCGAGGAGACTTTCGCGTAGTCGAGATTCAGCTCTTGCAGCATCGGGAGTTCGGCGAGGGCGGCGATGCCGGGATCTGCGATGCGCGTGTTTGCCAGATCGAGTCTCTCCAGTTCCTGCAGGGCTGTCAAGTGCGCCATCCCCTCGCTGGTGACATCCGTGAACGCGAGACCCAGTCGACGCAAGCTTTGGAGCGAGGACAACGAGCACAGCCCTTCGTCTCCGACCCTGGTCCCGGTCAGGCCCAAATCAACGAGTTGAGCAAGGTTGGCGATGCCAAGGATGCCTGAATCGCTGACGGCTGTGTAATCCAGGTTGAGTACGAGTAATTCCGGCAGCCCGACCAGATGCGCGACGCCGTCATCGCCCACGGCGGTCCCGGCAAGGGAGAGTTCCCGAAGGTGAATGAGCGAGGCGATCCGCGCGAGCCCCGAACTGTCGATCAAGGACTGATCGAGCACCAGGGATCGCAGGGATTGAAGTTCGGCCACGTGTTCCAGCCCGCTGTCCGTAACGCGGGTGTGAGCCAGATCGAGCGACTTCAGGTTCGGCAGTGACCGCAATGCTCTCAATCCGAGATCGCTCACTTCGGTTGCGGCCAAGTCGAGCGACGAGATGGCCGGGAAACGGCCGAGCGCCGCGATTTCTCGATCCCCCACCGGTTTCGCTCGCAGCGAGAGCGCAATTGATCCATCTGGCCTCAGCTGCGAGCTTGCCCCGATCGAACTCGCCCACGCGACCAAGGTGTCCGCCCCTGCCGAAGGCAATTCGGCAGTTGGCGATGCGGACGCGGCTGGTGCTGTCTCTACGAATGCGATCTCAATACCTGGCAGCGCCGCCTGCAGGGTGCTCACTCCCGCACCAGTCACGCGGCTGTACCGCAGATCCACTCGCTTCAGGGCAGGGAGCGCCGCCAGTCGCGAGATGCCTGCGTTCGTGACTCCCGTCCGGTAGAGGTTCAGGTCGATGAGACCTCCCATCGAAGCGAGATGGTCGAGCCCTGCATCGGAAATCCGGGCTCCCCGTAGATTGAGCACCCTCAACTGCTTAAGCGAGGCGAGCCCGGCCAGACCGACATCCGAGAGGCCAGTGTCGGCCAAATCCAATTCAGCAAGCCCGGAAATCCCGGCAAGCACCTCCAGCCCCTCGTCCGTGACATAAGTGCTCCGGAGCCGCAAGGTCTTCAGATTCTTGAGCTGGGCAATTCGGCGCAACCCTTCGTCGTTGACGTCGGTCTGCGTCAGATCGAGCCGCTCCAGCTTCGGGAACGAGTCAAGGTGCAACCCGGTCGTGCGGGTCGACTTGAGCTGAAGCGAGCGGAGATTGTGAAGCGGGGTCAACTTCTCGATGCCATGATCGAAGATCCGGATTCCCTTGAACACGCTCATGAAATGGTGGCTGAGATGCAGCGATTCCAATGACTCGAGCACCGCGAGGTCGGCTAGAAGATCGCTATCGTCGGTATTTCCCAGCGTTCCGCAACAAACCGGATTCCACATCGTGCCGGGCAGCGTCAGCGTTTTCAGGTTCTGCAGGGGGCGGAGTCGCTCGAGCTCGCGCGGATGAACCAAGGTGCCGGTCAGAACGATCTCCCGGATCTGAAACGGGCCGTCCGGCAGCTGAGTCGAGGCGCGAAGTTCGCCCTCCGCGCCATGAAGCCTCACGCTTCCACCGTGGGCGAGCGCCCAAACAGCGACCCGCCGTTCCGCCGAATCGCCTTCCGATGGTCCTGCGACCGCGACCCCAGGGCACAGCAGGATTGCCGCCGCGAAAACTGCATTGAATCCGGACACAGAAACAGATTCCCCGCTGCCATTGTATCCGTCAAGATCTACAGGGGGGGCCCGCCGACCTTGGGTTGGCTGCCGCCAGCCTGCCCCTCAGATCAAGTCGTGGCCTGTTCCACACACAAAGACTTCGATTCCGAGATTCCTGAATGCTGCAATCTTTGCGCTAAGGGCCGTTCTCGCGCTGGGGGGATCGGGCGCGTATGCGACTTGAATGTGGTTCGATTTGTGGCGTCCCATCATCCTGTCCCGGCTGATCCCACGGGTCACGGCATGCATGATGGGCCATTGCGGGGTGGTGATCTGCCAGCGCCGTTCCGTCTCCTCCTCCGGGAGCTCGACAACTTCGGCGAGCCCGACATCAGCTTTGAGCCCGTCGCCCTCGACGAAGATGCGGCTCCAAACCACTTCCCCTGGCTTGCTGACGCCCTTCAGCGTGCCCCCGCCAAGCGGAAAGTACATCGGCGGCTGCCGCTCGCTGACAGCACCCGCATACCCGCCGACCAAATGCCTCGGCGGCACGGAGCCAGAAATCTCGAACACCCAGACAAACTCTTCGCGTCCGTCGATCTCAAAGGGCTCACCGTATCTGAGGTCATGCAGGGTCGTCTCCGGATCGTACCCGAGATTCGTCCAGATTCGATTCGTGATCAAGGCGTCCAGGCCCGAGCACTCGTCCACTTCGTTGAAGTGCGGCAACGCTCTCCCGTCGAAAAGCACCCGGCCATCCTCGGACTTCGCTGGAGGCCGGTCGACATTGTTCAACAGGCCTTCGACCAAGTCCGATGCCGGGCAGATATCCTTCAACCCCTGTTGGTACTGGATGCCAATTGCATCGCATCCGAAGTCGTCCGCGATACGCAGCGCGGCGATATACATCTTGCATTGCCACAGGATCTGGGCATCGGTGAGTTCGGATTCCTCGACCGTGCCCGTCCGAAAGCGCATGCCTTTCGAATCCAGCCAGTCCCGGATGGCGTTCGCCTCAGCATCATCCACCACCTGCATCGCCGCCCACAGCGCGGATTGGCTCAATCGCTCCTTGAACACCCCGGTCGCGTTCAGCAGGTGGTCTGGGATGATCGCGTTGTACATCCCCATGCAGCCTTCGTCGAAGACCCCCAGAATGGCCTTGCGCGATTGCAGCTCCGCAGCGACCTCATGCCCCGCCAGCATGGCCTTGTGCGGGAGAAGAAGGTCCGCGGCGGGATGCACGTGAGACTGCTGGTGCCGGATCGGGTGGCCCTCCGCCCACCGCGTGAGCCGGGACAGGAAGAACTCGTCGGTGAAGTCCTCGCTCCAGAGGGTCGAGTAGTCTACACCGGCCTTGGTGAGGCTCCCGTTGAGATTAAGCATGCCGACCAAGCCGGGCCACTGGCCGCTCCAGTTCGCTACCGTCAGAATCGGCCCTTGGTGGTGCATGAGGCCGGCCAGGATGTGCTGCGAGTACTGCCAGACTGCCTCTGCCACGACCAGCGGAGCCTTGCGGTCGATGGAGCGGAAGACTTCGAGGCCTCGCTTTTGGCTGTCGATGAAGCCGTGCTGCTTAGTTGCATCGTATTCGTGAGCACGTCGGAGCTTGCCACCCGCGTTCTCGATCGCAGCAGCCAGCTGCGTCTCCATGTCGCGCTGGGCCGGCCAGCACATGCGATTGGCGGAGAGCCGCAGGTCTCCGTTGGCGACTAGAAGGATTTCCTTGGCCATATCTGTGAATTCTCTCAAATCTCCATGGTGCCAGCGCCTTCGGTCAACGGCATGGCCGAATGGAAGGCCCCCGGCACGCCGGAACCAAAGCCGGATGCAATCCGATGTGGAGGCGCACCTCTTGATTCGCGTAGACTCTCGACATGGACCCGCTAACTGATCGGCCCAATGAAGGGGGTCTGCGATCCCGCTTGCACAAGATCATCTTCGGCGTCAAGACACCCGCTGGCAAGGCTTTCGATGTCTGCCTGCTTTGGGCGATTCTCTTGACCGTCTTGGCGGTGCTGTTGGAAAGCGTGCCGAGCATCCAGGAGCGGTATGGTCTGGCCCTGCGAATCGCGGAATGGTTCTTCACCATCCTCTTCACCATCGAATACGGCCTTCGGCTCTGGACCGTTGGGCATGCCCGGACGTATGCCCTGAGCTTCTTTGGGATCGTCGACCTGCTGGCGATCTTGCCCACATACCTAAGCGCCATTCTGATAGGGTCCCAGTCGCTTGCAGTTGTGCGAACAATCCGGCTTCTCAGAGTATTTCGCGTATTGAAACTCGTGAGGCACCTTCAGGAGGCACACGGGCTGATGCAGGCCCTGCGATCCAGCCGTCCGAAGATCGTTGTATTCCTTACCGGAGTTCTCAGCATCGCGATCCTTTTCGGCACGGTCATGTATCTCGTGGAGGGCGACGACGCCGGCTTCACGAGCATCCCCGCGGGCATCTATTGGGCTGTCGTTACGGTAACCACGGTCGGCTACGGTGACATCGCGCCGCGTACACCCCTCGGCCAGATCCTCGCGCTGGTGCTCATGATCCTTGGCTATGCCATCATCGCCGTCCCCACTGGCATCGTGTCTGCCGAACTGGCGCTCGGACAACGATCCGTTTCTAGCAGAGCCTGCCGGGCCTGCGGACAGAAGGGGCACGAGCCGGACGCCGCGTATTGCAGGACCTGCGGTGACCGCATGTAAGCCCCGAAGTGCTCGCCGTTGCGCAAGCCTGGTGGAGATCAGAGACTCCGAGTCGGTCCCGCGCACACCTCCTCCTGCGCAGCAGGCAGTCGGTGGGGTGCGGTGATTCCATGCCGCGTGCCGGAACGGAAGCACCAATCAAGCCCCTACCCCCACATGACGGACACCCGGCTTGAGGGCCACAGCGGTCAGTTCGGACGCAACGCAGCTCGGCTTGGCCGCAGCTTGCCGAAATCTGCGCCGGAGATGACGTAGTACCAATCCGCGAATCGCGCTTGCAGCTCCTCGGCCAGTTCCTTGCCCTTGGTCGCGTCACCCTCATGTGCTGAGGCACGGTCCTCGCTGAAATCAACGCTGATCATCAGGTAGCGACGTTCTCCCTCGCCTTCTTCGCTGGCCTCCGCGTTCTGACCGCCGGGCCCCCCGGAAGCGATTTCCCCGAACCGAAGCGTGTACTGCAAGCCATCTTTGGAATCCACAACGAGCTCGCCCTCGTTCGAGAGGATCTGGCCGGTATACGGATTCGGGAAGAACCCCTTGCCCTGGAGTGACCGGAAGTTCTCCATCGTAGGCTGGATTCCCGACTGGGCCTTGAGGTTTTCGCTGAGCCCCGCCGGCTTGGGCTGGACGTCAGCGATCCGAAGATCGTCAAGGGCCGTCGTCAGGTTGCTCATGGTCTCCGAATTCGGCTCCCGGCCTGCGTGCGACCACTTGTTGTCTTTCTGTGTCAGAACTGTCTGCTGGCGATTCTCGATTCGCCCCAGTCTTTCATTGATCGTGTAGCTGTTGATTTCGATCCGTCGCAAATCGAATGGCGAGACCTTTAGCAGGTCAGTCTCGATCCAGTCCTCGAAGCGCGCCGAGACATCCGCCTCTGTCTTGACCTCGTAAGTTCGGTTCTGCCCCGGGACCCGCATGTAGCGGTACCCGCTCTTGCCCTCGACGGCCGTTCCGACGATGAAGTCGGCAAGTGCATTCCCTTCGGAATCCAGCAGCCGCACACGCTTTCCCCGACCGGCGAGGGAGGCAGCTTGGTCGTCGAGCGGGTCGACCACGGCGTAGTCGGAATGCTCTTGGGCCAAGTTCGACACGATGCGGTCCTTGCGCAGTTCGATTAGTGCCGCCGCCGTGGTGGCGAGGCGCTCCTCGGCATCCGCCGGATAGCCGTGATGCGACGGGATCACCCATTTGTTGTCACGGAACTCCACCTTCAACGGAGTGGCGGTGGCAGTGGCTTCGTCGTAATCGATCACCTCGATGATCCGCGGCGCTTGCGGATCCGTAAACTCCTCGAAGAAGACCTCGCCCACGTCATCGAACAAGTCGGGAGTCGAGCGACTCGGGTCCACGACTACCGCAATGGCCGCGATCACTGCCGCAGCCAGCACGAAGTAAAGCGTTCTGGTTATCTCGTTCATCAGTTCGAAACCTCCACGAGCCGATCGCGAGCCACACCGATCTGCTCTCTCTGGCGTCTTTTGACCGTAACGAAGAGGAACAGCAGGAAGGCCGGAACCGGCGAGAGCGCAACGGCCAGCAGCTTGATCGTGTTTTGGATCCCTCGGACTGCGCCTTCCATGTCGCCGCGGGCGGTCTCGATCAGCCGTTCCTTCTCGTCCTCGATATTGCTCCGGGCGACGGTGAGCCTCCGATTCTCGATCCGCTCCTGATTGGCGATCATGATCCGTTTGGTCTGGGCATCCAGGTCGGTGCGGTCTTGCAGGGTCGCGACCGCCGCGTCGAGGCGCGCTTGGGCCGCGCTCAGTTTCTCTTCGGCCTCTTGCTCGGCTCGTCGAGTCCCTTCCAGGCGCTCTTCCTCGTAGCTGCGAGTGCGCGCTTCGACGGTAGCGAGCGTCCGGTGCACGCGGCGGCGCTTGCGCAGCGCGATGAACGAATCGTCCCCGGCGAGCCGGTCAACTGCATTGAGCAGGAAGGTCACGTTGTCGAAACTAAGGTCTTCGACACCTTGGCGGCGAAGCTGGAAGAACTGCTCGCCCATCATGTCGGCATCGGCGATCACAATTGCGTGAATCGAATCCTCTTCGTCCCCCGAAGTCACCCGCGCTGCCAAGACATGGCTCTCGTCGTCCGGCTCGTGCGACAGGTTGGTGGCCAGCTGCAACCCGAAAATCGACTGCTGCACAAGTCGGAACCACAAGGTTGTGCCGGAATCGGCTCCCGTGCGCAGGAGCGGGATGAACTCGGTGCCTGCCTCGCTATCCTCAGCAGCCTTGAGCACGCCGGAATACAGGAAGACGGTCTCTTGCAGCCCGGAACTGACGGGCTCGTCCGCGTTGAACGCGTCATCGCTTCCGCTGCCGATTCCAACGAAAATGACCTCTTCGGGCAAGTTTCGAAACGACGGATGCGGGTTGTACCGGTCCCAGGCGATCCGGTCGGAGGTCCAGTCCACGCCGAGCGCATCCATCAGTGCCTTGGTGTCTGTTGGCACGCGCTGCGGCTGGCCCTGCTGGAAGGGGCTCTGCGGCATCTGCTGTGGCGAGGATTGTATATCGAACGCCGGGAGCGGATCGACCACCAAGAGAGCGGGGTTGCCGCTACGCACCCATTCGGTCAATCGTTCCATCCCGTCCGGCTCGAGCGTGTTCGGCAGCACGGCAACAAGCACATCCAGATTCTCGGGATAGTCCGTTTCGGCGGGTACCTGCACGACGTCGTACTGCTTCTCCAGTTCGGAAACGATAGACCACGACCGCGATTGCTGGCGGGTCTGGAAATCAAACCCGCCAAAGAGATTGATTCCGGTTCGCAGCACTCCCACTCGCTTGCGCTCGGCGTTCGCCACAACGCGGACAGAGCGCATGATCTCGTATTCCACGGGCAGGCCAATGTCGAAGAACGGAATGACAAATTCTTCGCTGCCGGAACTGAAGACGAGACCCAGGAAGATCTCGTCGGGGGTGCCTTGGGTTTGGAACACCGGCGGCACTGTCATCGGGACGATATTGAAGCGGTCACGTGCCTCCCGCGACTCGTCGGTGAACTTCTCGGTGTCAATGATGTTGGCGTGGATGCCATCGCCGCCCCGCGAGTCGAACTCCCGGAGCATCGACACGATGTTGTTCCTCGTTTGCACGTACCGCCTAGGGACTTCCGGGCTCAGATACGCTTGGATGAACACCGGCCGGGAGGAATCAAGGCTCCCAAGCAGGGCGCGAGTGTCCCGCGAGAGCGAATGCAAGCGCTCCGCGGTAACGTCGACGCGGCCACCAATACGCCCGACCAACACCGTTGCCCCGCCCAGCGCAACGAGCAACGCAATCCCTCGCACAGCGTAGTGGCGCCCGAGACGCGGAGCGTCCCGCCCAGTAGCCCAGTGGCGCCGACCCAGCGCAGCCACGTTCATATACAGCATTGCAGCGGCAAACCCCACGAAGTAGAGCACTCCCGAAAGCGGCATGACGCCGTCGGCGAAATCGCGGAATTGCTCGACGAACGACAGGCTCTCGAGGATCCGACGCAATGAACCGCCCACGATGTTGCCGGCATGCTCGATGAACACCGGGGCCGCGCACAGGAGAGCGCCAAGGATGTATGCCACCGTGAGGTTGCCCGTGAGCTGCGATGCCAGCATGCCGAGCGCGACAAGTGCGGCACCCATCAACCAGTAGCCTGCATATGTCGCGAACAGCAGGCCGAGGTCTGGACTGCCGAGAACCATCAACACGACCACGTGGCTGAGTGAGAACAGCAGCGCGACAGAATAGATCGCAACGTATGACGCGTACTTGCCGGCCACGATCTCAAGATCGGTCGCAGGCAGAGTGAGCAGCAGCTCGTCAGTGCCATGAAGTCGCTCCTCCGCCCAGGCAGCCATCGTCAGCGCTGGAACGAGGAAGATCAGCAAGTACGGGAAATACTGGTTCAGCGTGTCCAGATTGGCGAGATTGCTGGCGAAAAATGATTCCTGCCAAAACGCCGCCACCGCGCTGAGGAACACAAATAGCGAGATAAAGACATATCCGGTCGGATTGCTGAAGTACGACGTCAGTTCCCGCCGGATTACAGCTCTCGAAACGTCCGAGCACCGAAGTTTCATTGCCCGTCTCCCATCGGCGAATCAGGTTGATTGGATCCAGTGGTCCCCAAGTCGCCGTGATCAGCGTCATCGCGCCCGCCAGTGGCGGAGTTGGTCCGAGACCGCGTGAGCCGTTCGAATGCCGCGTCGAGGCCCTCGCCGTGGGCCATCTCAGCGGGTGTGCCGTCGAAAACGATCCGGCCCTCGCTGATGATCACGACATGGTCCGCAACAGCCTCGACCTCTTGGAGGATGTGCGTGGAAAGCAGGACCGTCTTGCTCTCGCTGAGGGCTCGGATCAACGCACGAACCTCGCGGATCTGATTAGGGTCAAGCCCGGCTGTCGGTTCATCCATGATCAGGATGTCCGGCTCGTGCAACAGAGCCTGGGCCATCCCAACACGCTGCCGATAGCCCTTCGAAAGCTTGTGGATGGGCTTCTCGAGGACCGAGCCGAGATTGCACTGCGACACCACAGCATCGATCCGCGAAGACAGTCGACCTTCCGGCAGCCCACGCGCTTCGCCGAAGAAGCGCAACAACTCCAACGGAGTCATTTCGGGGTAGAGCGGTCCGTTCTCCGGCAGGTACCCTATCTTGGCCGCCGCCTCGATACGGTGACCGGCGATATCAAGCCCGGCGATGCGAGCTGCCCCGCTGGACGCTTGCAGGAAGCCGGTGATGATCTTGAGCGTGGTCGACTTTCCCGCGCCATTCGGTCCGAGAAATGCAGCAACCTGACCCCGCGGCACCTGGAAGGAAACGTCTTGGATTGCAGCGAAGTTTTCGTAGAATTTGCTCAGTTGGATCGCCTCGATCGCAACTGCGCTCGATACGTCAGTCATAGGCAGCTCTGAGTGTCCTGAGTGAGTGTGCGCCCGCGGTGCGCGATGCCTGGCCGAAGCCCATAGGCCGACCCGCGAGGCGTGCCGGCAGGCGGTTGCTTCCGGATATTCCGCAGACAGCCTGTTCGGTGGGGCGAAACCGCTGCGGGGACTTCAAGACACGCCCTATGGCGGATACGGACATGATGATCTACTTCCCCTGAGGGCGACGTCGGTGAACCCAACGCATCTGGGCAGCTTCTGCTGCGGCCAGCAGCTGCCCCCCTTACCGTAGGCCGACCACGCGACATACGACTTGCTGATTTGTGTCTGTGGCCGACCAAGTCCCACTCTACCAACCGGGAGCTTAGGAGCCCGTGCCCGGAACCCCGGTCCGAATAGTCGACACGATTTCAATATATGCCAAACATCAACCTGATTGCCAAAGGACCTGATTGCCAAAGGTCGCTTCCGGCTCCAGAGGGCCGTAGGGCATGGCTGGTGTGCTCGGGGAGCCTTGAATGAGGCATGGGGCAAGACCCGCGAGCTAGTAATGGCGGTTCAAGCCGCAGGAGAATGCGGCTAGCCATCACGGCTGGCATTTGCGTCGATCCGGCGGCAGGTGCTGTCGACGGACGGGCTGACGTGCGCGAGCATTGTGTTAACACATGTCAGGCGGGGTTCTTCGCGACCTCCCGGACGTTGCCTCTAGCTGTCGAAACGCGGTGCGAGGAGCGAGACTGTGACCTGTCCGTTGATAACCGTAGAGCAGACGTCAGAGGATTTCTAACCGCAGCCCCAAGTCCCACCCACGGAGAACGAAACGGAGATCTGCCCTTCACGTACTCGTTAGTGCAACAGACGATGATGTAGGCATGAATCGTCGCCAGTTCATCGGCACAAGCGGCTCGATCGCAGCCGCCGCGCAACTCAGCTCCCAGACAAACGATTGGATCGAGCGCGACAGACAAGCCGCCCTCAGCGTGCTCAAGCCAAGTGCTCGGGATCTCGAATACGGCTCCAGACTCCATCAGGAAGCTTTGGTCTTCGACGCCTACGGCTTTTCTCCGAGAGCGGCTGTGGACGGCGGCGCAATGCGCTCGCTAGCGGAAGAAGGTGCCTCCGAGATGGAGTTGCGGGACCACCGCGAGGACATGACCATGACACGCGCAGTCATCTCCGAGCAGGAACGGGCGGAGTTCGTCCGCGCGTGGAACGCGGCCGGAGTGACCTCTATCTTCCAGAACTGCGGTGAGGAAAGCAGCGACCCGCTGCGCCTGATCAAGCGCCTGGCGCGGTTTACGTACCTGACCGATCACCTTCGAAGCGTCTTGCGCCGGGCCGTCGTGCCCAACGATATCGAGCGCGCCCACGCCGATGGCGTCGGGTGCCTCTATTTCACCGGCAACGGCGTGCCGCTGACGCAGCAGTGGAACTCCGTAGAGGACGAGTTACGGTACGTACGGATCTTCTTCCAGCTAGGCATCCGGATGATGCACGTGACGTACAACCGTCGAAACCGGCTCGGCGATGGCTGCGCTGAAGCAGCGAACGGGGGCCTGAGCGATTTCGGAAGAGCGGCAGTCACCGAAATGAACAGGGTCGGAGTCATTGTCGATGTAGCCCACTCGGGATGGCAAACGAGCCTTGAAGCAGCCCGGGCGTCTTCCAAGCCGATGGTTGCCAGCCACACTACCTGCGGCCAGGTCTATCCGCACATACGATCTAAGCCAGACGAGGTGATCCGCGCAATCGCGGACACGGGTGGTTACGTTGGCATTTGCTGCATTCCCCGGTTCCTTCGGGGTACTGGCGACATCGTTGCCTTGATTGACCACATCGACTACGCGGTGAAGACATTCGGCGCCAACCACGTCGCGATCGGCACGGACGTCGCATATCGTTCCAAGTTCTCGGACGCGGAATCACGCAAGGTCCCTCCTAGCGGCCCTAGCCGGACACGTTTCGCCGCGCTATGGCCCGCGGACGACTTCGTGACGACACCAGGAATGACTCGGAGTCTAGGCTGGACGAACTGGCCTCTATTCACGGTGGGCATGGTGCAAAGGGGATACTCAGATGAGTCGATCCGCAAGATCCTAGGCGGCAACGTACTGCGAGTCGCCCGGGCCGCACTCGCCTGAGGCGAATACCGGCAGCCGAAACCGATTGGGACGCCCCGGCGTATCCGCGCGACGGTTCGCGACCGGCCTTGACCGGCTTGTCAATCAGCGTAAATGCCCGCCGAGCCTTTCCTTAATCCCGGCAAGTGCGAGCGGAGCATGAAGAGACTTGACTCGGCGGGGACGTTCGAAAAAGGCGCGTTGTGGAGAATTTCGGACCCACCCGCGACAAGGCATCCATTCGCGGGGAATGGATGCCTTCAGTTTGGTTCCAGCCCCCGAGAGCCTCTAGGTCGAGTTCTCCGCGCGGTTCTCGCAGAAAGCTCTTGCCGCGACCACCGTCACCGCTTAGTAGGGCCTCAGCAGCATCTGCAGACAACACAGAACCCTAGATCACCGGCGCAGCAAACCAAGAGGCGAAGGCTTTGGCCTGAGTGTGGCGGACGAGCAGTCAAGCCCATTGGGACGTCGGCTGTGAGATCCGGATGGAACGGTCGTTGCAACAGAGAGCCTGCGGTCGGCACTCAGGAAAGCAGACACTGGCCGGACTCGTCCCATCCCTCGATTGAAGACCCTGGACCCCGTTTCAATCCCCGTAGAGGCAGCTTGGGTGGCGGCATCAAATGCCATGCGCCACACAAGAAATTGGGGGTAACTACCCTTGCAGCCAGCTATAATGGGATCTTATGGTCAAATCGCTTTTGTCGTCTTGGGGGCTTTGCGCTCTGCTATTAACCCCCGGGTTCGCAGACGAACCGCTGGCGACCCTAGAAGGCAAGGCACTCCTGGAGTCCGACCTCACTGTCACCCCGGATCAACGCAAACTTGAGCAGCAACTGTACCAATTGCGGTCGAAGGCTCTCAGTAGCGTAATCGGCACTCGGCTTCTGGAATCCGAGGCCGGGCGCCGCGGCATCACTGTCACAGAGCTCTTGCAGGCCGAGATAGAACCGAAGATCGGTGTCCCTACCAACTCCGAGGTCCAGAATCTTTACAACGCCCAGAAGGACAAGATCAACAAACCCCTGAAGGAGGTTCGCGAACAGTTGGTGGAGTATATCCGGCAAGCGAGGGCTAACATCCACCTAGCGGACTTGGTGACGCAGCTGAAGGAGGCCTCAGACCTGAAGATCCTGCTTGATCCGCCCCGGCTGCCGGTCGACCTAGAAGACGTTCGGTTCACCGGGCCCGATGACGCCCCCGTAACCGTCATTGAGTACTCGGACTTCCAGTGCCCCTATTGCCGCAAGACCCAGCCGGTCCTCACCGAATTGCGGGAGCACTACGGGGACCAAGTCCGCTGGGGATTCAAGGATCTTCCCTTGACAGAAATCCATCCCGAAGCCATGCGGGCTGCGCAGGCCGCCCGCTGCGCGGACGAGCAGGGCGAGTTCTGGGCTTTCCGGGCCAAGCTCTTCGACCAGGAGCTGTTCACTGACGCGAAGTACCAAGAAGTCGCGAAAGAAGTCGGTCTCAACACAAAGAAGCTCATGGAATGCCTTGACTCGGGCAAGTTCGAGGCTGACGTCGTAGAGGATGCACGCGAGGCGCGTCAGTTTGGGATTGAAGGCACTCCGGCCTTTCTGATCAACGGCGTTCTGGCCGTTGGCGCGCTGCCCGTGGAAACCTTCAAAGAGTACATTGGTCGCGAACTGCCGGGGCCGGAAAGCTCGGACAGTGCCGAATAGAACGGGCTGGTTCGGCCATGACCGGCCATGCTCGGATTCTGGTGCCACAGGCGTACTCATTCCTGTATGATTCGCGTCAGGTAACGACCAACCGGCGTCAGACGGCCGCAACTCTGAGAAGTGATTGGGCCCGAAACGCCGACTTGGCGAGTGAGGCCGGAAGAGTCGAACACAGGAGGCGGTTGTGGCAATTTCACGAAGAATATTCTTAGGCGCCGGCGCGGGCGTGCTGGCACAGGCGCAGAGCGTCGCCCCGAGCGACCGCATTACCGTTGGAATGATCGCGGTGGGGTCGCGGTCCCACGAACTGCTCAGAGCGATCCAAGAGGTCGATGGAACGGAGATCGTGGGAGTCTGCGACGCCTATACGGGCCGCGTCCAGCGAGCCATCGAGCGCACCGAGTCGCGCGCCAAGGACTATGGAAGCTACCAACACATCCTCGCCGATCCGGCGATTGATGCCGTGACAGTCGGGACGCCGGACCACTGGCACAAGCAAATGGTGATCGAAGCCTTGGAGGCGGGCAAGGATGTCTACTGCGAGAAGCCGCTAACGTTCACGGTGGACGAGGGCTTGGAAATCGCGGCTGTCGCCGAGAAGACCGGTCGGATCGTGCAGGTCGGCAGCCAGTCGATCAGCGGCAGCAACACGAAGAAGCTCCGCGAATGGGTGCAGGCGGGCAAGCTCGGACAGGTGACGATGATTCGAGCTGCGTATAACCGGAACAGCCCCGGCGGATCCTGGCTTTATCCAATTCCACCCGATGCTTCCCCCGAAACCGTCAACTGGGAGGCGTTTCTGGGACCGGCACCCGAGCGCGAGTTCGACTTGGAACGCTTCTTCCGGTGGCGCTGCTTCAGGGAGTACTCGGGCGGCATCGCCACAGACCTGTTCGTGCATCTGTGTACAACGGTTCACTTCGTCATGGGCGCGCAGATGGCCGCTGAAGTGACAGCGATGGGCGACATCTACAGGTGGACCGAGAACAGGAGCGTGCCCGACACGCTCAACGCTCTGCTGCGCTATCGCGAAGGGTTCACCGTGAATCTCAGCTCAACCTTCAACAGTCGCGCGGATGGCGGATACCTGTTCCAGGTGCTCGGCACTGAAGGCGCGGCCGTGGTGAAAGGCCGCGACCTGATCTTCTATCCCGACCCCGGTACGGACAATAACGCTTGGATCGTGGCCGGCTGGCCGTCAGCACTCGAAGCGGAGTATTACCGCACTCCGGAAGGCGGAGCCGAACTTCGCCGCCCCGCGCCTCCCAAGGAAGAGGTGTATACCGGCGACGGGCCCGGTTCGACGGTGGCGCATTTTCAGGACTTCTTCTCGGCAGTACGGAATCGCGGGGCAACCGTCGAGGACGCTTGGGTGGGCCACTACGCGGCGTCCTGCGCCCACCTCATCAATGCATCAGCCGAGAGCGGCTCGACGCAGCGTTGGGATTTCGAGAAGCACTGCCAGACGTAGGGTCCCAACAGTTCTGGCAGAACTGGAACAGACTGCCAGTACCTTTCTCATTTCAAAGGAGTACAAGATGAACCAAGCTGGATTTGGCTGGCTCTATTTCGCACTGATGACCGTCTCCTGCTGGGGCTTGTACGGTATTTTCCTGCACAGCGGGCAAATCGGAATGGCCGATCCTGTCCACGGACGCTACAAGGCCTTCCTGTTCGTCGGTATCGCCTACTTTCTGGTGGCCGTGCTGGCACCGCTTGCGCTGCTCCTCATTTCTGGCGCGGATTGGCACTATCCCCCCAGGGGAATGGCCTTGTCCCTTATCGCAGGCATTGTAGGCGCATTCGGGGCGTTCGGGGTGTTGCTGGCGTTCGGCGCCAAGGGCACGCCGCCGGTAGTCATGTCGATCATCTTTGCGGGGGCTCCGATTGTGAACGCCGTCGTGTCGATGGTCCAGCATCCGCCGGCGGGGGGCTTCGGCGGGATCCGCTGGCAGTTCTTCGCCGGCATCATGCTTGCGGCGCTTGGCGGTTGCCTCGTCACGCTTTACAAGCCGAATCCAGCTCCGCCGAAAGCATCCCTGACCCAGCCGGCCATGCCGACGGCGCCGACAGGCGAATCAGTCACGGGCATGGGACGCTGGTAGCGGACCGTTCAGGAAGGTCGCTAGCAATCTGTGCAACCCGCCCAGGCGATTCGCAGTCTAGCGGGCGGCGGCCTGATGGGCTTGGCTAACTTGGTGCCGGGAGTGTCCGGCGGCACGATGCTGCTGGTTGCCGGAATCTACCCGCAATGCATCGAAGCGCTCGCCAAGGTGACCACGCTGAGGCCCGACCGTCACTCCGTAGGGCTGCTGGCGATGGTGGCAGGCTCCGGAGCCCTGGTCATCCTGGCACTGGCAGGCGTGGTCAAGGGCTTGGTTCTGGATCACCGCTGGGCGATGTACAGCCTGTTCCTTGGCTCGACGCTAGGAGGGATTCCTGTTCTTTGGAGGCTCATCGAGAAGCCCGGCGTCGCGACTTGGATCGGCTCAGTAGTGGGGCTGGCGGCGATGGTCGTCACAAGCCTAGCGCCGGCAACCGCAGGTACCACCGGGGAGGCACCGGCCCTCGTGCTCTGCCTCGCCGGTTTCGGGGCCTTCGCAGCGATGATGCTACCGGGGTTGTCCGGCGGCTATTTGCTCGTGCTGAGCGGACAGTACGTCACAATTCTCGGGGCCATTGACGATGCGAAGGACTCGCTGCTGGCATCCGACGGTCCGCAGTGGGCGGCACTGACTGACTCGGTCACCATCCTTGCGCCGTTCGCTTCGGGATGCCTGCTGGCCCTGGTCGGGGTGAGCAGCCTAATCCGATTCCTCTTGCTGAGGCGGCGGTCGGTTACACTCGGATTCCTGCTGGGCCTGCTCGTGGGGGCCGTGCTCGGGCTCTGGCCTTTCGAAGCCGCTTCGGGCGGGGCCACCGTTCCCGACTTGGCCCAAGCGGGTGCCGCGCTCGGATTGGTCGTAGGTGGGTTTCTACTCACTCACGCCCTCGGCCGGTTCGGTACTGAAAGGGCTTGACTATGATGGTTTCTATCCGTTCGGGGCCACCCGTCCGGCGACATTCGCTCGCATGAAGGCATTGCAACTAGTCGCCCCCCGGAAGCTCGAAATGGGCATCTTGCCGGACCCACCAGACCCAGAGGCGGGGGAAGTCTTGGTCCGGCTCCGGTCCACCGGTGTCTGCGGAAGCGACATGCATGTGTTTAGCGAAGGCAGAGTCGGTGGCTTCGAGCCCGAGTACCCGGCGGTACTGGGCCACGAGCCTGGCGGAGAGGTGGTGGGGTGCGGTTCGGGCGTGACTGACCTGTCCGTGGGTGCCAAAGTCGCGGTCGAGCCGTTCGTCGTCAGAGCGGAATGCGAATTCACGAGAACTGGCCGCCACAACCTCGCCCTCGTGAACGAATTCATGGGCAAGGAAGTACCTGGAGCCTTGCGCGAATATGCCGTCATGCCGAGGTGCAACCTGATCGAGATTCCTGATTCGATGACGTTCGCTGACGCAGCATTCGTAGAGCCTCTCGCTGTTCTGCTGCACACCTACGAGCTGGCCGAATTGAGAGTGGGAGAAACAGTAGCGGTCGTAGGCACTGGGCCGATTGGCCTGATCGCCGTGGCAATTGCAAGGATTTCCGGGGCATCCGTGATCGTCGCAGTGGACAGGATCTCGCACCGGCTGCAACGCGCGACGGCGTTGGGCGCAACAGCGGCGGTGAATGTCACCTCAGAATCGCCAGTAGATGCTGTCATGGATCTGACCGGATGCGGCGCGCATGTAGTGATCGACGCGGCGGGCACCGCCGCGTCGATCAACACTGCCCTCGCCTGTCTGCGGCCCGGCGGGCGGATGGTACTGGTAGGGATCCCGGCGGAAGCCTCTGTCCCACTGAACCTTTGGACAGCGCTGGAGCGCGAGGCCCGGATCCATGTGCAGAAACGATCGAACGGCAATGATCACGACGCATTGGATCTGATCAGGCGCGGCGTGATCAACACGGGCGACATCATTAGCCACCGGTTCCCTATCGAACGCGGCCAGGAGGCGTTCGACATGATGGCAGGGTATCGCGAAGGCGTCATCAAGCCTTTGATTGAATGGTAGGCTGCATCGTCTCCGGGAACGACATCCTCGACGCCGGAGACATACGTAAATCGCATAGACTAGAGGAAACCATGACACACTCTCTCACTAGGCGCCTCTTCACAGGCTCCGCCTTGGCAGCGCCCGCCCTCCTGACAGCCCAGACGATGGGCAGCAAGGTCCGAATCGGCTGGGCCGGTCTCGGAAACCGGGGCGGCAAGCACATCCACACGATGATGGACGTCGGCAAGGGCGATGTCACAATCAAGGCGATTTGCGACACATTCGAGCCGCGCCTGGCCAAGAGCAAAGACGATGTGATCACTAAGCAAGGAACCGCACCAGACACTTACGACGACTACTACAAGATGCTGGCGGATCCCGACTTGGACGCCATCGTGATCATGACGCCGGAGCACCTCCACCGCGACATGGCGATTGCAGCACTTGAGGCTGGCAAGCATGTGTACTGCGAGAAACCGCTGTCCCACACGATTGAAGAAGGGTTTGAGATCCTGAGCGCTGTCGAGAAAAGCGGAAAGCTCTTCCAGGTCGGCACGCAGCGCCGTAGTTCCAAGCTCTACAAGAAGGCCAAGGAAATCTACGATTCCGGGGCGTTGGGCAAGGTGGTTTACGCCCGTGCATTCTGGTACCGCAACAGCCCGCTCACCTCGCCGGCGTGGCGGTACAACATTCCCAAGGCCGCCGAGCCGGGCAACACTGACTACGAGAAGTTCATCGGACCCGCTAGGGCGACCACTTTCAACAAGCAGCGCTATTTCCAGTGGCGCCTGTACTGGGACTATTCAGGAGGGATCTCGACGGACTTGCTCGTCCACCAGACCGACGCGATCCATATGATCACTGGGCGCCACTACTGCGACTCCGTCATGTGCAACGGCGGCATTCACTACTGGACCCAAGACGACCGGGAAGTCCCCGACACGATCACGGCAGGGTTCGAATACGACGACCACTTCCACATCAACTACAGCGCGGCTTTCAGCACATCGCATTACGGCTACGGAGAGCAACTCTGCGGTAGCGAGGGCTGCATGGAGATCATGAATATGCGCTACCTCAATGTGTACCCGGAAAAGGCCCGCGGCCTCTCCGAGAAGGTGACATCGAGGCCCGAGTTGCACTTTGACGCGCGGAACGACTTCAACGAAACCAATTCGACCAACGACCACTTGAAGAACTTCGTCGATGCCATCGTGCGGGGCGCGGAGCTCAACTGCCCCGCTCAACTCGGCCACGAAGCGGCTGTGACGGGGCATTTGGCCACGATGTCGCTCCGGTCGAACAAGAAGGTTTACTGGAACCAGCGCGAGGGGAACTACTTCTTCGGCTAGCGCGGGCACTACACTAGGCACCGAGCGTCGCCAGTGTGTCGACTAGCGTGGTCTTCGATACTAGGTCGGCGGAACGCTGCAATCGGCTTGATCAGACAGTGCCGCCACCTGGCAGCAGCTGGCAGTGACGACAGGCAGGCGGTTGCCGCTAGGTAAACTATGGCCATGATCCACTTACCGGCCCTTCGGTGGGGCGAACCCTACGAGAGTCTGGACTTCGTGGAAGCGGTCCATTTCGACTCCGGCGAGCCTATCGCGCAAGTGAGCCAGGTGCTCTCGGCAATGGTCCGTCACGACCTGAAGCATGCTGCGAGAGCCCGGGCCATGCTCCGCTCCGAATCGCCGGACCGGCTGGTCAAGCGCATCGGGCGTGCCGGCGATCTGTTCATGAACGCGGAGCTTCCGCTCGGATCCGGCAGCCAGACACCAGAAGAATTCGTTCACCAGCAGTCATCCACATCCGGGCTGCCTGAAGTGATGTGCCGAACCAACATGGAGAAGCTGGCCTTTGTCTGCAGGGAGATGGGCAACATCCTGGACTCTCTGACTCGCGGCTTGGACCTGGATATCCTCACGAATGGCTTCGGCCTCGACGAATCGGGGAGGATGCTGAGCTATCAGGCCCAGGCTAATGTCGTCGGTGCAGTACTCCCGAGCAATTCTCCCGGCGTCCATACGCTGTGGATTCCGACTGTCCCACTGCAGGTCGGGCTGTGCCTGAAGCCCGGCTCTCAAGAGCCCTGGACCCCGTACCGCATGGCGGTGGCGATGACCGAAGCAGGGATTCCAAAGGAGGCCGTTTCGGTCTATTACGGCGCGCATGACGTGGGCCAGGCAATCATTCAGCGCTGCGGGAGGACGCTGGTCTTTGGCGGCCAAGCCACGATGGACCTCTATTCCGGTAACCCCGCAGTCCAGGTGCATGGACCGGGTTACAGCAAGATTCTGATCGGCGACGACGCAGTCGACGATTGGGCCGCCCATCTAGACACGATGGTCGACAGCGTCTTCCTGAACAGCGGACGCAGTTGCATCAACACCTCTTCGATCTGGGTCCCGCGCCACGGCCGAGCGATAGCGGAAGCGCTGGCGAACCGCCTCCGCCATGTCGGTCCGCGAGACCCTCGCGATCCAGAGGCATCGCTCGCCGCCTTTACCGTCAGCGGGGTAGCCGAGGCGGTGTCGGGGTTGATCGACGATGCCCTGGCGCGGGGCGGGGCGACGGATGTCACCGCAGAATCGCGTGAAGGCTCGCGCGCCATAACCAGAGATCATTGCTCCTATCTCTTGCCGACGGTCGTGCATTGCGAGTCCCCGGAGCACCCTCTCGCCAACAAGGAGTTCATGTTCCCCTTCGTCAGCGTCGTCGAGTGCCCTGAATCGGAAATGCTCGACTGGATCGGCCCCACCTTGGTGTGCACGGGAATCACCGAGGACCCCGTCCTTCAACGGCGTCTCCTTGGCTGCGCGTCGATCGATCGACTGAATCTCGGATCGATTCCAACCACGAAACTAGACTGGCTGCAACCGCACGAGGGCAACATCGTGGAGTGGCTATACCAGCCGCGTTCATTCCAGATGCTCGGCGCTCCGGGCGGTTCGCAGACTGCCGTCGGAATCTCCCAGTGAGCCACGGCGCCGCCTGCACGATCAAGGATCCTTGCGGCGTGCGTCTCGGCGCCGAAGCCGCCAATGCCTGTGGCTAGCCTTGGGTAGAATCAGGCGTGCCTAGGTCGGGCGCAAAGGGCCGCGTGTCCAAGTTCCTCGCCGAACGCGTTGAGTACGCGTGTGCTTGGGGGCTGCTCGGGTTGCTGCGCGTGTTCCCGCACGCACTTGCTTGGCGTACCGCAGAGCGCGTGGGTCTGGCTGCTGGCTCGATGATGGCCAGGTGGAATGCCGTTGCCGAGAGCAATCTCCGCCGCGCACTTCCAGAACTCGACGCGAGAGCCCGGCACGGGATTCGCCAAGGCGTCTATCGCAACCTCGGACGAGTCGCGCTCGCCCTTGCCAAGGTTCCATACTGGACACACCGGGCCGTGCGGGAACAGGTCGATTTTGTCGGGCTGCAGCATTTCCGAGACGGCGAAGCCAGGGGCCGCGGTGTCCTGCTACTCACTGCACACTTCGGAAATTGGGAACTAGGGGCGCTAGCCCACGGAGCGGTTGTGGGGCCGTTGCATGTCATGGTCCGGCCGATTGAGAACCAGTTGGTGGACCGCTTGGTCACACGCCGGCGCAAAGCACATGGCAATCATGTCATCAGCAAGCACAACGCGGCTCGAGACGTGCTCCGAATCCTTGAACGGAGTGGCACGGTCGGCATCCTGGCGGACCAGAACACACTTCCCGGCGAAGCGGTGTTCGTGGACTTCTTCGGGACGCCCGCCGCGACCAACAAAGGCTTTGCCCAGCTCGCGCTGCGATCCAACGCCGCGGTCGTTCCTGCATTCGCCCGTTGGGATCACTTCACGAAGCGCCATGTCGTGGAGTATGGACCCGTGCTCGAACTCGTCCGGACCGGAAGCTCAGCCGACGATGTTGTCTCGAACTCGCAGCGATTCCAAAGCGTACTGGAAGATCGCATCCGGATGTATCCGGACCAATGGCTTTGGGTTCACCAGCGTTGGAAGACCCAGCCTGCGAATAATCCTGTCGATCAGCGGACTTCACCGAATTCAACCGACCGGGTATACTAGCCACAGCGCATGGTTTATTGGCTCTCGGACCCTGCAGAAGGATTCTTGGAAGGGGTGTGTCGGCGTGTCTTGCGGGGCATATCGATCTCTCTGCTGTTCGCGCTGGCCGTATCGCCGGGGCTGTCCGCAGCAGACGGCGCGGTGACCGCCGCAAAACGTAGCGAGGCATACTACCATTTCGCTCTAGGCCATCTCTACCACCAGTTCGCGCAGCAGTTCATGCGGCCCGAATATGTCGACCGCGCGGTCGAAGAGTACAGCGCCGCCCTCGATGCTGATCCCGGCTCCATCGTGATCCGGATTGAGTTGATCAATCTCTATGCTGGAGCCAATCGGCTCTCCGATGCCGTGGCCGTCACAGACGAGGTTTTTGCACAAGATCCAGACAATGTTGAGGTTCGACGGCTCCTAGGTCGCATCTATCGCAGCTATGCCACGGGACGACGACGGGGAATTGACCTGGAATTGCTACAAAAGGCAGTCGAGCAGTTCGAGAAACTGGTCGAACTCGAGCCAGACAATCCCGAAGACCATGTCGTTCTCGGCATGCTGTACCGCTCGACGGAAAGGCCGGAAAAGGCGGAACAGACCCTGAAGCGAGCACTCGAACTCGACCCGGGCCAAACTGACGCACAGGTAGAGCTGGCATACCTGCTGTTACAGGCGGGCAAGATCCGAACCGCAATTAGTTCGCTGGAAGAAATCGTCGCGTCAGGCGCCAACGAGCGACGGCACATCAACGCACTTGCCAGCGCATACGAGCAGACCGAGCGCTACCGCGACGCGGCCGCCATGTACGCAAGACTGCTCGGACAGGGTGGCGACGCTCAGGATACCCTTCAGACGCTCCGGCGACTGGCGGAGAATCTCTTCCTGTCCCGGCAATTCGGCCCTGCCCTGGAGAACTACGAGGCGCTGCTCAAGCTGGACCCAGGCAGGCCGGAGTATCTCCTGCGGATTTCCCAGATCGAGCGCATTCGCGAGAACTTCTCCGAAGCATGGGATGCGCTAGACCGTGCCCGCCAATTAGACCCTGAATCCGTCGCAGTGCAATTCCAGGCCATCGGCCTATTCGAAGCGGAGGGCAGGATCGAGGAGGCCGCCAGCCAGATCGGCGAATTCCTGGAATCGACGCGCCAAGCCGAATACACACGGCCGGAGCGAGATCGGCGCGCAATGCTACTAGAGAGACTCGGTGCCCTGAAACGGGAACTCGACGACACCGAGGGAGCTATCGCGACATTCGAGGAGATTGGCGAGCTCATCCCGGAAAGCAAGCCCCGTGTTGCCGCTCAAGTCATCGAAACGTGGCGGTCGGCGCGTGACTTTTCGCGCGCCGAGCAAAAGGCGCGGAAAGCAGCCGGCGAATTCCCTCAGGACGTCATGCTAGTCAGTCTTTTCGCGAGCGTTCTGTCAGACCGCGGCAAGACCAAAGAAGCGATACAAGTAACCGAGAAGCTTCTCAAGAATGACCCGTCCGACATCAATGTACTGCTAGAGATGGCGCGTACGTACCAAAAAGGCCGCCAATTCGACGACGCTGCCGCAGCGATTGACCGGGCCCGCGAGCTATCGGAATCGGACGCAGAGCGAATCAACGTCCTCCTCGCGTATGGTTCTCTATACGAGCGGGCAAAGCAGTTCGACCAAGCCGAGGCGAAGTTCCGCGAGTTGCTTGAGATCGACCCGGACAACGCGGGAGCCCTGAATTATCTCGGCTATATGTTTGCGGATCGCAGCGTTCATCTGGACGAGGCGCACTCCCTGATCCAGCGCGCACTAGACATCGAGCCCAACAACGGTGCCTACCTAGACAGTCTCGGCTGGGTTTACTACCGGCAAAACAAGCTCGACTTGGCGGTCAAGTTCCTTGAGCGATCCTTGAAGCAGTACCGGAACGACCCCATAATCCATAGTCATTTGGGAGACGTTTACTTCAAGCAAGGTCGCGTGGATGCCGCCAAGGAGCACTGGAGGCGAGGCCTTGAGGAATGGAAGCGGTCCGCCCCAGCCGAGCGGGATCCAAGCGAGATCGAGAGTCTCCGTCGGAAGCTGTCCGACCTCAATCTCTCCATGGTCGAAGGCGGTCCTAAGGCAAAGAAGAAAGGCAGCGTCGAACGCTAGTCTGAATCCCAGCCCGGAGGCCGGTCCCCACTTATTGCTTGCGGCGAGACCCGCACGGAGGAACTCATGAGATTTTTCATCGACAGCGCCAATCTGGAGGAGATCCGCAGGGCGGCTGAATACAAGATCATCGACGGCGTCACTACCAATCCGTCGCTGATCGCAAAAGAGGGGCACGATCACCACGATCAGATCCGCGCCATCTGCGGAATACTCGACGGCGATATCAGCGCAGAAGTGGTTGCCACGGATGTGGACGGCATGATCCGCGAAGGTCGAGAGCTAGCGAAGCTCCACGACTCGGTCGTCGTCAAGATTCCGCTGATTCGAAACGGCATCAAGGCGGTTGCGGCCCTGTCGAGCGAGGGCATTCGAACGAACGTAACGCTGTGCTTCTCGCCGCTGCAAGCGCTGCTGGCAGCCAAAGCGGGTGCGTACCTCATCAGCCCATTCATTGGCCGTTTGGACGACATCGCTCACGACGGTTCGGAGCTGATCCGGGAGATTATCGCGATATACGACAACTACGGCTACCCCACCGAGGTGCTCGCGGCCTCGGCTCGCGGCCCCCTGCATGTCAAGGAGGCGGCACTGGCCGGAGCGCATGTTTGCACCCTCCCCTACAACGTATTTGATCAGCTGTTCAACCACCCCTTGACAGATATCGGTCTGGAAAAGTTTTTAGCCGACTATCGCAAGACGCTCGCCGTTCAGGCCTAGCTGGGCAGGGACCCTGGGGGATCCTTGCCCGCATCGCCAAACCCGGGGATCGAGCGGCCCGCTGGCGCAGACCGCCCGACCAATGTTCGCCGCAAGGTGATGCTAGGACTGTTCCTGCTCTCGGTTGTCACCTATCTGGATCGCGTGTGCATCAATTCCGCCGCGCCGGAGATGCAGCGCGACCTAGGTCTTTCGAATGCGCAATGGGGCATGGTCCTGAGCGCGTTCCTGGCAGCATACGGACTGCTGGAGATTCCGGGTGGATGGCTCGGTGACCGGTTCGGGCCGCGACTGATCCTTACCCGCATCGTCGTCTGGTGGTCCGGGTTCACGGCGTTGACTGGCGTCGTGAGTAGCTACGGGCAACTCCTGACGGTCCGGGCTCTGTTCGGCGCCGGAGAGGCCGGTGCCTACCCGAACGCATCGTGCGTGGTGTCACGATGGTTCCCCCCCGAGCAGAGGGCGCGGGCCCAAGGCATTGTCTTTATGGCCGGACGGCTCGGAGGTGCGCTATCTCCGCTACTGGTCCTGCCACTGATCTCCAACTGGGGCTGGCGCAGCGTCTTCTATGCCTTCAGCCTGCTGGGCGTCCTGTGGGCGGGATGGTGGTGGAGGTTCTTCCGGGACTATCCGAAGGACAACCAAAACGTCAACGACGCCGAGATTTCCGTGATTGGGCCGCCTCCCGAGCGAAGCACGCACGTCCCATTCGGAAAGCTGATTCGTAACGGGAACTTCTGGGCCATTCTCGGCATGTACCACTTCTTTTGCTACGCGTCGAACTGGTACCTGTTCTGGACGGCGAACTACCTTTCGACGGAGAAAGGCTGGGAGAGTTCCGAGCTTGCCGCGTACACCGCGCTTCCCTTCCTGCTAGCGGCAGCCGCCGATTGGGGGAGCGGCTCACTCAGTGACCGGCTAGTCAAGCGAATCGGGCTCAAATGGGGCCGCAGGATCGTTGGAATCAGTGGCATCGGGGCCGCCGGGGTCTTGATGCTCCTCTCGCTCGTCATTCAGGACCGCGTAGCGGCGAGCATCGTACTCGCTCTCGGCTTCGCGGCATCGGACGTGATGCTTCCCGTCGCCTGGGCTGTCTGCGTCGATGTCGGCCGGGAAGCAGCGGGGACGATCAGTGGCGCGATGAATACTGCGGGCCAGTTCGGAGGCGTTGTCATGAGCATTGGATATGGCAGCCTGGTCGATGCCTACGGCTGGAACCTGCCGCTTGCCCTGATCGCCTGCTCGTGCTTCCTGTCCGCGATCTGCTGGCTGAAGGTCGATTCCAGCCGATCCGTGATCCGGGGGCAAGACCCAAGCCAGTAGACGCTTCGACGACTTCTATGGGTTCCGCGGAGCCTCCCTACCCTTCCAGAATTACGGGCACAATCAGTGGCTGGCTCTGCCTCGAGGTCTTCCGGGCAACATAGCGACGCATGTCCACGCTGACGCGCGCTTCCATTACGCCGATATCCCCGATCTCCTCTGCGGTGCTGGCCTTGACGGTGTCTCGGATCACGTTCTTGGCTCCGTCGAGCATCGATTCCGAATCCTCTGAAACAACGAAACCACGGGACATGATCTCGATGTCAACCGCTTCCCCGCTCCGCTCGTCGATCGTGATGACCGGAACAAGCACTCCCGATTGAGAGAGGTGGCGCCGGTCGCGCATGACGGCCTCGCGAATGATGTGATCGCCCGTCCCGGAATCGATGAGTGCATGTCCAACAGGAACCTTGTCAGGCAAGACTCGCGCTCCGTGCTCATCGAACTGGAGCACACAGCCGTTCTCAATGATGAGCGCGTCGTCGAGATCGGTGCCGCGAACCTGCATGGCCAAGCTGCGGTGCTGCGACAGCTGCCGGTATTCCCCGTGCACGGGCACGAAATACCGAGGTCGAACTAGGTTGAGGAGCAGCTTCAGTTCCTCTTGGCAGGGATGCCCCGACACGTGCAGATTGGGAAACGAGTTTCCATATAGAACCTTCGCCCCGCGCCGGTACAAATGGTCGACCATCCGATTGATCGGGCGCTCGTTGCCGGGGATCATCTTGGCGCTGATGGCGACGGTGTCACCCTCTTCGATCTCCGCCGTGTTGTGGCGGCCCAGCGAAGCGCGAGAAAGCGAGGACATGGGCTCGCCCTGTGACCCGGCAATGAGCATGACGCGTTCCCGCCGAGGGGAGGACTTGAGATCGCGCGGCTTGACAACCGTGCCCGACGGCAAGCGCAGGAGTTGAAGATCGGATGCGATCTCGCAAGCGCTCGAGATGCTTCTACCCACAAACGCCACCTTGCGTCCGTGGGCAACCGCGCGGTCGACGATCTGCTGAATCCGATGGATCGCTGACGAGAAGCACGAGAAAAAGAGGGCGTTGTCTGCGTGAGCGAAAATGTCGTCCAGGGCCAATCCGACGTCCTTCTCAGACCGGCTGAATCCCGGAACGTCCGAGTTCGTGGAGTCAGAGAGCATTAGCAGCACCCCGCGCTGCCCATACTCGGCGAACTTGGCGAAATCAAAGCCCTGCTCGTCGATCGGCGTCTGGTCGATCTTGAAATCGCCCGTGTGGATCACGTATCCCATCGGCGTCGATACCGCCAGCGCCATGCATTGCACGGTGCTGTGGGTAACGTGGATGCCTTCGACTTCAAAGCATCCAAGCTGAATCTTCTCGCCCGGACGGATCGTATTCAGCCGGGGAGGTCTCAGGCGTGTGAACTCAGACACCTGCTTGCGCACAAGACCCAGCGTGAATGCCGTTCCATAGACCGGGATGTCCAGCTTTGCCAGCAAATGCGGAACGGCTCCGATGTGGTCGAGATGCGCATGGGTCAGAACCAACCCCCGTATGTCGTCCCGTCGGGATTCCAAATACGTGAAGTCCGGCACGATGACATCGATTCCGCGATGCTCCTCGCCTGGAAACAGGCTTCCGGCGTCAATCAGGATTACGTCATTTCCAGACTCGAGCGCCAGCATATTCATGCCGAATTCGCCCAGGCCACCGATTGGGATGACTCGTAGTTCTTTGCTCAAGCTTTGTTTCTAACCCGTATGTCCACGCTATCACAGCGGCGACGCTCAGCCTCCCGGACCCTGGATCGCTGCACGGCTGGAGCGCTCAGCGTTCCGCCGGTTGCACTTCAACTTCCATCCGAAGCAGCGCAGCGCCAAGGGTCTTGCCTTGGGCGTCCGCACGCAGCGATAGCGTTCCGCCACCTCCAAGCGCGCCGTGCAACAGGAAGTTCAATGCCCCAATGTTGGCAAGCTCGAAGCGTTCGACATGGCCTTTGCAGAGTCTACCGAAGTGCTGCTTGACACGCTCGACGGTCACTTCGCGGACCAGCACTGGGTAGTGCCGCTCCTCAATCGCGACTAAGCCGATATTCGCAGTGTCCCCCTTATCGCCTGACCGGGCGTGGGCAATCTGGATCAGGCGGACACGCACCGGATCAATTGTATCGTTGTATCGCGGTCAATCGCCGCCAGTTAGACAAGCCGCAGGCATCATGCCTCGCTGCAGGCACCCATCTGCCATCAAGCTATTCCCGAGTTGCGCGGCATGTGTCACTGGAATGTTCAGTCAACATGCGAAACCCCTTCTCCCCGACTCCGAAGGCTCGGCCCGCAGCCCGGACCCGGGACCGGATCTCCTGCACGGTCTTGGCTTGGAACTCGGGTTGATGCCATCGATCGAAACCCATCGCGGCACTGATCCGCATCGCCTGCGGACGCGTCGTCGCGCCACGGGGCTTCCCGGCGCGCGTGTGCATTGGGTCCGCGATCACTCCACACGAGGTCGCACCCAATGCCAATTCGGCGAGGCGAGTCGGATTGCAGGGCAAGATCGGAGCGAGGGTGCAATGCACGGCAACGCCGGCATCGGTCAACGCCTTCATGGCACTCACTCGGCTCGCGACGGATTCGCAGCGCGGTTCGTACAGCCTGCGGACTTCGTCGTCGTCTGTCGTTAGGGAGAAGCTGATTCTCAGCCGGGTGAGCTCTGCGAGTCTCAGCAGCTTGTCTATGTCACGCAGTACTAGAGGCGCCCGGGTCTGTAGCACGAATACCGCCGGAGGATATTCGCAAAGTGCTTCGAGAATGGGTGGCATCGACCGCTCGAACCGTTCTGCGGGCTGATAGGGGTCGACCAAGGGAGAGCAATAGATGACCTGTGTGGGACGCAATTGGCGCCGAAGCAAGGAGGGGGCGTTACTCTTAAACGTCGTGTGCTGACCCCAGCGGCCCCAATCTTCCGGCCTCAGGCCTCCATAGATCTTCAGGGTCGGCACATAGCAGTAGCTACAGCCATAGAGGCAGTTGCGGGCTGGAGTCAGCGAATGAGTAAACCCGGCTCGCGCGATAAAGCCGCTTGTGGGGCTCAGGATGGTACGGACTTCCCCGCCGTAGACCGGGAGCGACAGTCCGTGAACTTCGACTTCGCAATTCACAGCCATAGCTGCAACCCGCTAGGACCGCGAACCGACAACGCCGATGCTCGGCTGTCTAACGTTCGCAAGATCGGCCCGCCGCTCCACTGGAGCGAGATCGGGGATTCCGGTTCTCATGCCAGTTGGATTGCAACATGACGCCGTGATTCTCCGTCTCATCAATAGTTGATTCCTGTTCGACAAGGTGACGCCCGAAGCGTCACAATGAGAAAGTCAGCTTCCTTGCCAAGCATGCCTGAAATCGAGCATCCAGCCTCAAGCGCTGCCATCCACGCCACGGCTCAGCCTAACAGGGAACTTCACACCCTCGCGACAGGGGCGAAGCGCAAGTCGTTTCGGCAGATCATCGGGCAGCCCGTCATGGTCGTTGCCATGATCATGGGCGCCGTCATCGTCGGGCTAGTGTTTTACCTGCAGCAAGATCCCGCGGCGCTAACGCTCGAGCGCCCCGAGGCTCAATACAAGCTCTTGCAGAACGATGGCATCACTAAAGGAGTGCCGATTGCAATCCTGGTTGGACCCCTCACGGTGTTCGAAATCAACGATCCGCTGGCCGGAGGAGGCGGTGCGACCCGGGCCAAGCAGGTGGTCGAAAGCCTGACCGCTGCATTGACCGACCTGGAGGAAACGCCAGGGCGATTCATCACCATCCAGCCAGACGGTGAAGAGGGGTTGCCGGCAATTGTCCAGAAGGCCGATCCGGACTCTGCCGAATCGCTCGTGCTGGTACAGGTCACATCGGGGGACATGGCCCTCGCCCAAACCGATGACGCCAAGCTGCTGGCGCGGGTGTGGGCCGAGCGGCTCACCGACAGCTTCCGGTTGTTGCTCTTCGGGGAAGCGCCGGAATTCTCGAGGGACACGGCATTCGGCAGCGCCCTGGACACCCTCTACGTAAACGCCCGCGCCGAAGGTGGGAAGCTAACCACCGAACGACTGATTCATGCCTTCGATGAACTCCCCGAATCCTCCCGCCAGGCGCTTACCTCCTTCCCTCCCCTGCCGCCGACAGATCCTGGGCAGTCCAGCGCGTCGGCCCTGGAGCAACCGGCAGCTCAAAGCTAGGACGTACCGTTAGTCGTCCTTCCCAGCCGGGCTAGGATCGCCCGCTGGGCAAGTTCAAGTTCAGGCAGGCCCATCGCCCGGCACAGCCCGTACAACACGCCCACGCCGAGAGGCACTGAGACGGCAAGAGCGGCCAGACGGCCAGCAAATGTGCCCGCACCCATCGCCGATTCGATGGCCGAGGCACAAAACCAGCAGCAGACACCCATGAGCGCCGACGAAGCACCGATCTTCAGGACGCCCGCGAGCAGTCGCCTGCCCTCAATCCCGCCGACCTTGGCGCGCATGTACGCAAAGAGGCACACGAAATTGAACGTAGCAACCAGGGACGTTGACAGCGCAAGCGCCCAGTGGCCAAAGCCCAGATGATTGACAAAAAGGTGGTTGAGGCCGAAGTTCACGAGCACAGAGGCGAGCGACGTAATCGTCGGAATCCGTACACTGTCCAGCGCATAGAACCCCGGCGCGAGTATCTTTGTGCCCGCGTAGCCGACGAGCCCCAAGCAGTAATACGAGAGCGCCAGCGCGGTCTGCGCGGTATCGTACGCAGTGAATTGGCCTCGCTGGTAGACCACGCCGACAAGTGGCTGGCTCAGCACTAGCAACCCGACGGCAGACGGAATAGTCAGCAGAAACACCAATCCCAGCGAACGCGACAGCGTGTCGCGGAACTCGTCCATGCGACCCTCGCCGGCGTCGCGGGAAATCATGGGCAAGGTAGCAGTGGCGACCGCTAGTCCGAACAAACCGAGAGGCAGTTGCATGAACCGAAACGCGTATCCCAGCCAAGACACTGGACCGTCGATGACAGCTCCCGACGAGTCCGTCAGGCTCGAAGCGAAGACGCTGTTCACCATGACATTGACGTGGACCGCGGCCGCCCCGATCGCAGCCGGCCCCATGAGCCTTAGCACTTGCCGGACCCCGGGGTCCGAGAGCTTGATCTCCGGCCGGTAACGCAGTCCCACAGCGCGCAGGCTTGGAACTTGGCTCGCGTACTGGACGAAGCCGCCCGTTAGTGTCCCCATGGCCATGCCGAGGATGGGTTCGATTCCGAACTCCGGACCCACAACAAATCCGAAAAACAGTCCGGCACCGATCGAGGTGATGTTGAAGAATCCTGACGAGAGCGCGGAAATCGCGAAGCGGCCGTGCGAATTCAGCACGCCCATGGCCTTCGCCGCGAGCACGACGAACAGCAGGAACGGCATCATGACGCGTGTCAGGAGCACCGTGAGCTCTAGTTTGCCTTCGATATTCGCGTACCCCGGAAAAATCAAGGTGACGATGCTTGGGGCAAAGACGACCCCGACGGCACAGATTCCAGCCACGCAAGGCACGATCACAGTGGAAAGGCGATTGGAGAACCCATTCGCGGCTTGCCGTCCACGACTGGTCAATGTCTGTGAATAGGTCGCAACAAAAGCCGCTGACAACGCACCTTCAGCCAAGAGGTCGCGCAGAAGGTTCGGTATCCGATACGCGGCGACGAACGCGTCGTAAGTCATGCCTGCGCCGAAGAGTCCGGCGAAGACCGTCTCCCGGACTAAGCCGGTAATCCGGCTGAAGAATACGGCAAGGCTTACAACGCCTGCCTTGCGCACAATCTGAGCGTGGGGACTGTCCTCTTCGGGCACTGAATCGGGCCGAGGAATCGGGAGGCCACTTGCCATTGGCTGCCGCGCAAGCCTCTTGTCCTTCAATTGGCTAGCGTATCACCGTCCAGTCCAGGTTCTTGACTAGAGTTGGGCAAAGACGAAGCTCCAAATGTCGGCCCACTCATCCACGATCTTGTGAAGCGGCTTGCCCCGCCCATGACCTGCCGATTGCTCGTATCGCAGGAGGATCGGCGCACCGTCGGCAGTCGCTGCCTGCAAGCGCGCAACCATCTTGCGCGCATGCATCGGGTCGACACGTGAATCGGAGTCTGCCGTGTAGATCAGGGTGGCTGGATAGGCAGTGCCAGACTCGATCCGGTGATACGGAGAATAGGCGTGAAGCCAGGCGAAATCCTCGGGATTCTCGGCGCTGCCATACTCCGAAACCCATAGCTTCGCCATACGGAACTTGTCATATCGCAACATGTCGAGCAATGGCACGCCACAGACAACGGAACGCCACAGTTCCGGCCTTTGCGTCAAGGCGGCCCCAACCAGAAGGCCGCCGTTACTTCGACCGTGGATGGCAAGGCGGTCGGGGTCGACGAGCCGTTCGGCCTTCAGGTATTCTCCGGCGGCGATGAAATCATCAAAGACGTTCTGCTTGTTTCCGAGCATGCCGGCACGGTGCCATTCCTCGCCGTACTCGCTGCCGCCGCGCAGGTTCGCAATCGCCAACAGGTTCCCGGCCTCGATCCAAGGAAATATCCATGTCGAATAGCTTGGCGTGAGGGCGATGTTGAATCCTCCGTAGCCGTACAGCAAGCCCGGGACTGTTCCGTCTACCGGAAGGCCCCGCTTGCCGATCAGGTACATCGGGATGCGGGTGCCGTCCTTGGTTGGAAAGAAGACCTGGCGAACTTCGAAGGCGTCGGAATCCACGGGCGAATCGACAGCTTCCCAAGATGTGGCCTCGACTTCTTGCTCTTCGATACGGAACACGGCCGGGGCTCGAACAAACGAGCTGAACGAAAAGAAGGCCTCGCTACTGGACGGCTTCGACTCGAAGCCGCTAACCGTCCCCAGCCCCGGCAAGTTTACCTTGCGCTCGTCCGAACCATCGAGCGCATACGAATAAAGCTCGGAGTGCGCATCTTCCATGCGGCCGACGAAGAGTCGCTTTCCCACGATGCTGACGAACTCAATCACCGCATCGCTCTCGGGAACAATCGTCCTCCAATTGGCCGGCTCAGGGTGTTGCAGGTCGACAGCGACCACCTTGTAGCGGGGCGCGTTCTGGTTCGTATGGAGGTAAAGGGTGTTCTCGAGGATCTCGCCCGTATAGCTGAACTCCCCTCCTTCCGCGATCGTAACTGTTTGAGAAGTTGACCGGTTGCGCACGTAGAGATGGTTCCGCCCCCAACCGAGGAAGGTGTCGAACAAGAGGTATCGTTCGTTGTGGCTCAGGATCGCGTCCGGGATGTGCGCTTTTTCAAGGCCGTCGCCATAGACCACCTGATCCTGGTCGTAGCCCCGTCCCAGCTCATGAAAATAGACACGTCTGTCATATAGCTCCTCCCCGGGGCCGATCGAATCGACATCACGGGGGCGAGAGTAATAGAATCCTGAGCCGTCTTTCAGCCACTGCGGGTTGGCGAAGCGGACCTTGGGGAAAACGTCACTCAAATCCGCTCCCGAATCGATGTCCTGGAGATACATCGTGCTGGTCTCTGTTCCCTGGGTAGACTTGCCGTAGGCTAGGATTTTTCCGTCCTTGGACGGTACAAACCAATCAACCGTCGTCGTGCCATCGGCGCTCATCGAATTCGGGTCCAACAGGGATTGCTCGTCCCCGTCGAGGCCTTCGCGCATGTAGACCACGGGCTGGTCTTGGTCGCCTTCCCGCCGCGAATAGAAATATCGGCCGCCCGCCTCGGTTGGTGTAGATATCGATCCCGAAGCCAGGATCTGGGCCATGCGCTGGCGGATGGCATCGCGCATTGGCAGGCTAGCAAGATACGACTTGGAATAAGCGGCCTGCTTCGAGATCCAATCGCGCGCCTCCGGCGTGTCCGATGCCTCGAGCCAACGGTACGGATCTTGGACACTGACTCCGTGGATGTCTTCTTCAATCATTCGAACTTCCGTATCGGGAGGGGGTCCAATGGCCGGTCCGCCACAACTGGACACCAGGCTCATCGCTGCAAGACAAGCCGCTGACGACAATATCTTTGATTCCATACGCCTATCGTAGCGGCAGCTGTCCGCGAACAAGTTCATGATTCCCGAGCAGTCTCATGCAGGGTCAGGAAATCGAGCATTCGGGAATCAGGCCGATCTGCGTGGAGAGTGCGGAATTGCCCCGGCGCCATCATGGCATAGACCCGTGAGCGACGTCTGGGGCCGACAACACGAACCCGCTGGTCCTAACGGTCCAGATTTTGGGGATTATATACGAAAGTACCCAAAACCTAGCCTGACCGCTTGGCAATATGGGTACTTTCCTGTAACATGAAGGTATGGCGAAACAGGCACCGGGCAAGGGATACCGCAAGGGAATCACGATCAAGCAGATCATGCAGATGTTCCCTGACGACGCTACCGCCGAGGCATGGTTCATCGAGCAGCGCTGGTCGACTGGCGTATGCTGCCCGCATTGTGGATCGCTGAACGTCCAGACGGGCTGCGCCCATCCGACCATGCCGTTCCGGTGCCGCGAAAAGGCTTGCGGTCGCAAGCGGTTCAGCACCAAGACGGGCACGGTCATGGAAGGCTCGAAGATCGGCTATCAGGACTGGGGCATTGCCTCGTTCGAGATCATGACCAGCCTGAAGAGCGTGTCCAGCATGAAGCTGCACCGCGATCTCGGGATTACGCAGAAGTCCGCTTGGTTCCTAGCTCACCGGCTGCGTTCGGCCATGTCGCAGGATGGTACATTATTCAGCGGCCCGGTTGAGGTTGACGAAACCTACGTGGGAGGCAGGCGGGCCAACATGAGCAACGCAAGGCGCAAGGAGCTGGCCGATACCGGACGCGGGCCGGTTGGCAAGACGGCGGTCGTGGGCGCGAAGGATCGCGTCACCAAGCAGGTCTCGGCCAAGGTCGTAACCTCAACCGACAAGGAGACACTGCAAGGCTTCGTCAAGGATCACGCAGCGCCGGGAGCGACCGTCTACACCGATGATGCGAAAGCCTACGATTCGCTGCCGTTCAATCATGCGGTGATCAAGCACTCACTTGGCGAGTACGTGAAGGGCGACGTTCACACCAACGGAATCGAGTCGCTGTGGTCAATGCTCAAGCGCGCGCACAAGGGTACGTTCCACAAGCTGAGCCCCAAGCACCTTGACCGTTACGTGCAGGAATTCGCCGGACGCCACAACGTCCGCGAGCAGGACACCATTGATCAGATGGCGTCCATGCGCGGCGGGATGGAAGGCAAACGGCTGCGGTATCGGCAACTGATCGCTGACAACGGGCTGGATTCAGGAGCGCGGGCATGAGCCTGAACGTCAAGAACCGCACCTTATTCACCGGCGACAACCTCGATGTCATGCGGGGGATAAATTCCGAGTCCGTGGACCTGATCTACTTGGATCCTCCGTTTAATTCGAACCGAGCTTATGAGGCACCGATAGGGAGTCAGGCTGCCGGTGCTGCTTTTAAGGACACTTGGACCCTGAGTGATGTTGACCTTGCGTGGATGGGCATCATTGCTGAAAAGGAACCAGCACTCGCTACCATTATTGGATCCGCTGGCTTGGCTCACGGCAAGGGAATGCAGTCCTACTTGACGATGATGGCCGTCCGGCTTCTGGAGATGCGGCGCGTGTTGAAGCCTACGGGTAGCATCTACCTGCACTGCGACCCCACCGCAAGCCATTACCTGAAGCTGGTCATGGATTGCGCTCTCGGCGCTGGAAATTTCAGGAACGAGATCGTATGGAAGCGAACGTCTACGGTTAAGGGAAATTTCGGGCAGGGCACGAAGGCTTGGCCGAGGGTGTCTGACAGCTTACTGTATTACTCCAAGGCTGAAGACTACACATTTAGCCAGCAATTCGGACCTTACTCGGATGACTATATCGAGAAATTCTACCGCCACGTCGAACCTGGCACGAATCGTCGGTATCAACTCGTGAGCATGACCGGCCCCGGCGGGCAATCCAAGGGAAACCCGCAATACGAGGTGCTAGGGGTTACGAGGTTCTGGCGATACTCCAAGGATCGGATGCAGCAACTGATAGACGAAGGATTAGTGGTGCAATCGAAGCCGGGCGGTGTTCCGAGGCACAAATACTACCTGGATGAAGGACGGGGCGTGCCGGTTCAATCAATTTGGAACGATATCGGCAATCTCCAAGGCGGATCCAAGGAGCGAGTCGGCTATCCCACCCAGAAGCCCCTAGCACTACTGGAGCGCATCATCAAGGCCAGCAGCAACGAGGGCGACGTAGTGCTAGACCCGTTCTGCGGATGCGCGACGGCGCTTGTATCCGCCGAAGCGCTAGATCGCCAGTGGGTTGGCATCGACCTGTCTAGCCTCGCAGTGAAGCTGGTATTGTCGAGGCTCCAGAGGGCAGCCGATGACGGAGCGCTGCTAGGTGGCGGACAGTTGCCGGATGTTCACCATCGGACTGATACACCGCAACGGACAGACGTAGGCAAGCTGCCGCCGTACAAGACTCACCGGCATACGCTCTATGGCAAGCAGGAAGGTCTATGCGCTGGCTGTCGGCATCACTTCCAGTTCCGCAACTTCACCGTCGATCATATTGCGCCACGCTCAAGAGGCGGAACGGATCACCTAGACAACCTCCAGCTACTGTGCGGGGCTTGCAACTCATCCAAGGGAACGATTGATCAAGCCGCCTTCGTTGCCAAGCTGAAATCACAAGGAATCCGAGACTGAAGAGAAGCGAGGAAGAACAATGCCAAAGGAAACCAAGCAGCCAGAACCGCGCATAGTCGATGTCGTGGACCCGTCCTACCAGCCAAGCCGTGCCGAACTGCGCGAAGACCTGCGGCTCAAGGGCACGTTCGAGGACGCGATCAAGGCGCTAGTGCGTCCGGTCAAGGTGCGGTATGTCAAGCCGCCAAAGAAGCGCGGATAAATAAATCCTCACATCCAAGCCAAATACGGAATTTGCATACTCTGAACCCAATACTCCTGCTATACTCACGAATGGGGCGAGAGCGGACGCCAATCGTAGCGGTAGCCCGCTCCCGCCTTAGCCGCTGGGGAAACCCCCGGCGGCTCTCAGTGCGGAGGGATGGCTCGAATGGTGAGGCGACAGATTTATAACCTGAAGTCACGCTGCTCAGACCAGCGTGTCGGGGTTCGAATCCCCGTCCCTCCGCCATTCACTTCAATGGTAGGTAATCCCCTATTATTGTCAAGTGGATACCAAAGTCAATAGAATTAGTATCAATGGGAAGTCGAGGTGGATGAAATGGATGAGGTATTGAGGCTAGAAGCAATCAAGCTCAATCTCGAGGCCAAGGTTGCAAGGCTTTCAAAGCAGCGCGATCAGGCCAAGCAACAGTACGAGGCTGTCACGACTGCACTGGAGCTGTTGAGCGGCAGACAAGTGAATGAACGCCAAGCAAAGAGTATTGGCATCAATCCTGAGGAAATCGCTGGTAAGAGTCTCAAGGAGGCGTTGCTACACATCGCCGAACGATGCGACGGTGTTCTGAGAGTTACACCAGCCAGAAAACTTCTCATTGACGCCCAAGTCCTTAGCAACGGCCAATCTGGGTCCAATCGAATCAATGCCGCATTGGGGGAGATGCTGGAGTTCAGGCGCACTGATCGCCGTGGCACATACTGTCTTGTCGACGAACCCGACGAGTTGGAACTATAGACTGAGCGCCCAACTCGGCAGAATCCAGTGTGTCGGGTTGGGTACTTTCGTATATAATCCCCCAGATTTTCGACTTCCCGGAGCATCCATTCCCGCACACGCTGCGAGACCGCTCGAGGCCTCTCTCAGCGACTTTCCGAACGTGCCGACACAGTGTGAGAGCGCCCTCCGGTCCCCGCGAACGTGCTCACGATGGCGATCCGCCACTCGAACAAACGGATCCGACGATTGCCTGTGTCCCTGATGCAACGTATCGCAATCGGAGGTCTCCACATACCCTTGCCCCGTCATAATCCCAGAATCTAACGGATCTGCAACTCACGGAAGAATCACGTCCATATAATCGGATCATGGCAAATCCGCGCCTCGCTCGCCGCCGATTCCTCTCCATGAACGGCGGCGCGGTCGGCATCGCCGCTCTCTGCGCGCTCGCATGTAAAACCCGTCGCCAAGAATCCCTCAGCCAGGCCGGGTCGGAAGGAGAGCCGGGAAAGGCCGGATACGGTCCGCTGCAGCCCACCAACGACGAAACGACCGGCCTCCCCCTGCTTGCACTCCCACCGGATTTTCGCTATCTCTCTTTCGGATGGGCCGGAGACCCGTTGTCCGGAGGACTCGTTACACCGCGGGCGCACGACGGCATGGCCGCGTTTGACGCTGGCGGTGGCCTGATCCGGATCGTGCGCAACCACGAGATCCGTAGTGGCACCGCTTTCGCAACGAGCCCGGTGTACGACAACAACGGAGGCGGCGGCACCACGACGATCGAGCTCGACGGAGCTACGGGTTCGTTCGTCAGCGCGCGAGCAAGCCTCGCCGGCACGGCGGTCAACTGCGCGGGGGGACCGACTCCATGGGGTTCCTGGCTGTCCTGCGAGGAAACCGTTTTAGGTCCCGGCGGGGAAGAATCGTTCGAAGAGCCACACGGCTACGTGTTCGAAGTGCCCTCGGCCGCTACCTCGACCGCCAACCCCAACCGCGCGATGGGCCGGTTTGTCCACGAGGCGGTCTGCGTCGATCCAAAAGCCGGCATCGTCTACCAGACCGAGGACCAGAGCGGAGCAGGCTTCTACAGATTCGTGCCGAAAGAGCCCGGCAACCTCTCAGCTGGCGGAGCCCTCGAGATGCTCGCCTTAGCCGACACGCCGAATGCAGACACCCGCCGAGGGCAGCGCACCGGGAGTTGGAGGGCTGTCAAATGGGTCACCATCGACGACCCTGACCCGGAGCCCATCCAGCCCGACAGCGTGCACTCGCAGGGAGTCGCCAAGGGCGGGGCGACGTTCGGGCGGCTCGAAGGCACCTGGTTCGGCAACGACCGGGCCTACTTCGTCTCGACCAACGGGGGGGACGCAGAAGCAGGCCAAGTATGGGAATACGATCCGTCCGAGCAGCGGCTCGGACTACTGTTCGAATCGCCGGGTCCCGAGGTGCTGGACATGCCGGACAACATCTGCGTGAGCCCGCGTGGCGGCCTCGTTCTTTGCGAGGATGGAGACGATCAGGACTTCGTCAGAGGCCTTACCACTAGCGGCGAGATCTTCCCGTTTGCGAAGAACAACGTCGTCCTCAACGGCGAGCGGAACGGCCTAGCCGGAGATTTCCGCGACAGCGAGTTCGCTGGAGCCACCTACAGTCCGGACGGACACTGGCTTTTCTTCAACGTGCAGACGCCCGGGATCTCGTTCGCTGTGACAGGTCCGTGGGAAAACGGGTCAATCTGAGGGACTGCGAACCTCCCGGCTGGTATACTGGCCGTGACCCTGATTAGGGAGGTAGTGTCCCATGCAAGCCGCACAAAGCAGGCATAGTCCCCGATATCTTGTAGTACTGTTGATCATCTGCGCCAATGGGGTGGTGCCGGCCAAGGGCGGGGACATCTATATCGGCGCTTCGGCCTCGGCTGACCGACTGAACGTGCTCTACGAGAAAGTAGTCGACAACACGGACCCACGAAACTTCTCCCTGAACCAAGGACAGCGATTCCGGGACGAGGCCGCGGCCACCAAGCTTGCCTACAACTACGGATTCTTGGCCGGATACAAGGTGCCTCTGAGCGTGACCGGCCTTTACGTGGCCTTGGAAGGCGAAATGCTGCGTCACGGCGGTGTCGCGGTCGGGCGTCTCGCAGGTGCGGGAACCTCGGCAGGCAGAAACCAACTCGGCGAGATCTGGCCCGAAGACTGGAACTTGGAGAAGGAAAGCAGCTATGGCCTGACCGCTCGAGTGGGCGCCGGAATCCCGTTCTTCGGCACTTGGTTCGGGCCGAGCGTTTACGGGCTCGTTGGGGTACGCCGCCTCACGGCCGCATTCGGGTCTGAGTACACCGGGTGCGTGACCGCAATAGCCTGTACGGAGCCCCCCGAATTCGTATCGGGCTCGGACAGTTTCAGCGAGAGCTTCAGCGGGTGGACGGTCGGCGGAGGTTTAGAGAAGAAGCTCGGGAGTCTCGCGGTCCGCGGCGAATTGCGCTTCACCGACTACTCCAAGGCAGGAAGAGTGATTCCGTTCGATGACCTGTTCGTCTCGGTACCGCTTGAATTGGAACCCGACTCGGTCAGTTTCGGCGTGACCCTGCTCTGGTACTTCTAGACGCCCACCCGGCCAGAAGGCCAGACCGGCCTCCCGCTGCAACCACGGCTGCGAGCTGGCAGATCCGGTTTGAGACTCGCTCCGCAGCGACGCGCAAGGTCGCAACGTGCGACCGCCTCTCGGCCTGGCCGGGTCATTGAACGGTCCTATCCGGGACAACAAAAAAGCTGATAGGGATCCGGCAGCGACCTCGGCCACAGGAGACCAGCTCGCGCGAATCGACTCGGGTTCGTGCAATACTCCAGGCGCGCTACCTCGTCCGACGGCAATCGGACTGGCGAATGAAAGGAGCAAGACCGTCCAACGGCTCAGTTTGAATCTGAACCGTACCCGAACTCTATCCTGGAATCCTGTCTCTGGAACATATCCAAGGCAGGAGGGAGTCGGGAACAAGCCTCAAACTCGAACGATTCCATGTGCAGGTGTTCGCGGTGCATTCACCATCGCGGGCGGGATGCGGACCTTGAAGCGATGCTTCTCTCCAGAGGAATCCGGAGGCCGTGGCTAGGCATCGAGTCCAGACACGACTGCAGTTTACGTCGCGCCGACACCGACTCCGCATCGGATATTGGCAGCGGCCTAGTCTCGCTCGGGTCCGCTCTCACATCGAATAGTTTTCCATTGCCATAGAGCTTGTAGCGCTTGTCCCTTACGTACAGAACTTCTGGATGGCTATAGGGCGTGTCGAACTTTTCCGCAAACGGCCGCGGGAAGTAGTACGTGTATAACCATTCCCGGGGCTGGCCAGGCCCGCCGCGTAGCCGGTCCCAAAAGCTCCTGCCATCCGCATGGTCTTGACGCGGAAAGGAAAGGCCAGCGGCATCGGCGAGCGTCGGAAGAAAGTCTGCAAAATCGATCAAGTCATCGATCACGCGGCCACCCGGAACGATGCCTGGGGCATTCACGATCAGAGGGACGTGAGTACCCGCGTCCGTCGGTGCACCCTTGTCACCTACAATCGTGGCGTCACCAAGCCTCGCTTTCAAGCTGTGATGCGAGCCATTGTCAGACGTGAAGACGAAAACGGTCTTCCTCAGCAGATCCAGTGCTTCAAGCTTGTCCTGGATCCTGCCGACGATAACGTCGGTATACGCGACCATGTCTTCAAAGTTCTGCTGCTCGTCTTCCGACTGGCGATTCTCGGAATCGGGAGTCGGGACGAAGGGCGAATGCACCAATACCATCGGGTAGTAGACGAAGAATGGCCCTTCCTTGTTGGCTTCAATAAAGCGAAGCAGAAAGTCAGCAAAGATATCTGGGCCATAATCATCTTCCTCGACGTCGAGAATCACACCATCCGATTCAAGGGAAGGATTCCAGAAGCGCCGCCGCTCGGTCATGGGGGTGTTCCAAAGGCAATAGGTGTCAAATCCATCGCCCGCCGGGATGCCCTCCGCGTTCCTACCTCCCTGTAGTTGCCATTTGCCGGCCACCGCGGTGGCGTACCCAGCATCGCCGAACAGGTTCGCAATTGTGTACTGGTCGGGCAGCAGAGATCCGAAGTCGGCGTAATTCCGCACATTGCTGGCACCAGTCATGAGGGCCACGCGGCTCGGAGTGCAGAGCGGTGTGGAGTAACAATTCGTGAAGCGGACGCCACCATCCGCCAGCTTGTCGATGCGAGGGGTCTTGTACTGGCGACTGCCGTAGGCCCCGAAACACTCGTAGCCAACATCGTCGGCCATGATCAAGACCACGTTCGGGGGGTGTTCCTCGGCTTGTGCCGCAGCCAGTGATATCCCCGCAATGAGCATTGCACGTCGAAGGTTCATGCTTGAGGAGAGTATAGCGACGTCAAAATAGATCAATGGCAGCGCCCTGGCGTCCTGTCACGGCTTACGCTGGCTGCGTTCTGGAATCGACGCTTCAGCGGCGCTCGTGCTGCTTATGTCTCGCGGTCCAGCAGCACCACCCAGATGGCAATGTCTGACGGGCAGCTACCGCTCGCGCAAGGGCTGCCCCATCCGTCCCGCTCACACAGCTCGAGCCCTAGAGCGGCGTACGCCAGACACCCTCTCTGCGCCTCCCGTCGCACACAGCGCCAACTGTACCGAAAAGCTACGACGCCCCACCCACTCCCATGCGAAACTGAGGCAGCGTGGCTTGCCAATTTCTCCGCCTATTGGCGACTCCGACGCTGGCCGGCATGCTAGTCGGTGCAGCGACGCTCTCGATCCACGGGACAGTCGAACCGCGGCTGGACCGAGGTGTTGCAGCTATTTCCGCCGTTGACAGTCCGTTCTACGACGAGGTTCCGGTTCGAGACAGCCGGTTCGCATTCCGCAGACTCGTGCCGGGGGCCTACACGCTGACGGTCATGGACCCCGAATGGGGAGTAACACGAATGACCGTGCAGGTCACGCCCTCGTTCGCCGATGCAAGTGGAAGAGTTCGGGTCGACGTCGATCTGAATCGTTCAGACGTTGCGCGGTCGAGACGCGTTGAGCAACAGGGCACGGTATCGGTCGCAGCGCTGAAGGTCTCTTCAAAGGCGAAGGCCACCCGGCGCAAGGCGCAGGCCAGGCTGCGCAAGGGTGACGAGGCCGGCGGTGTCGCGCTACTACTCAGGGCGATCGAGATTTCTCCGTCCTACACAGAGGTCTGGAACGAACTGGGCACGATCTCGTACAAGGCCGGCCGATACCTAGAAGCCGAGGAGCGATTTCGCAAGGCACTTGACTACGACCCGCTCGCCTATGCACCGATGGTGAACCTGGGAGGGGCACTGCTCTCGCAGAATCGATTCGACGAGGCACTCAGCTTCAATTTGATGGCGCGGAGCATGCAACCAGCTGACGCCCTGGCCAACTCTCAGCTGGGCATGAACTTTTTCTACAAAGGGCAGTTCCAGAAGGCACGCGAGTTCCTGCTTAGAGCCAAGGAAGTCGATCCATCGCATTTCAGCTTTCCTCAACTTTTCCTGGCAGAAATCTACGCAAAACAGGGAAAGCTCCTTGAGGCACGGGCGGAACTCGAAGGGATCCTGCGCCTGTATCCCGACTCTCCCGTTAAGGCGCTCGTGATCGATGCCCTGCGCCGACTCGACAAGACCTCAGGCTCGCACTGAATTCGCCCCTCTCCGACACCGGCTTAGCGTGCCGGACACGTGTGTAGGACGCTGGCAGGATCGACCATCGCTCCGCGGCATCCCAGAAATCCCGAATCCCGGTAGACCCCGGTAACCTCAAGATCGCCCGTCCGCGCCAGCTCCACGACGACTTCCCGGAATTCCGTGGAATGGGTCTCGGCACCAGCATGCTTGTCCATCACTTGGAGCATCCTTGCCCTCCTTCCCCTCAGCCGGCCAACTACCGCCTCTCCAGTCCAGTCTGCGGTGTGCCCAGGAAGGGGCTTCATTCCATCGGGCTGCTGTCGTTGCGGGCAACCAAGTGTTTGCCGAACACTTGCGGATCCGCTTGTAGAGGATGCTTCAGTAGTGCGGAAGGCTATTGCAGGGGTTCGTCCGCGGGTAGGGGTTCTAGATCTTCGATCTCTTCAAACGAGATCGTCGCCTCAGCCGTGAACTTGCGGTACAAGCGGAATTCGAGATCGTTGCGGGTGAGCAGACGGCCGCTCCGGAGGAACGCCTGAGCCTTCAGCGGGAGTAGGAAGCTCTCACCGCTGATATCAATGAAATCAAAATCGAGCCGCGACCGAACTTCATTCATCGGGAAGCTTGTCGGAATGTCCTCCGCTTCCATTACAATCCTGAGAACTCGACCGGAATTCTTGCCAATATAGACCAAGCCCGTGTAGCCGGCAATAATTCTTCGGGCACGGTCGGACGGCACTCCACCGCTGGACTCCAGCGTCCAATTGGAACGGTGCTGCGGTACTCGGATATGAAACACATAGACCGGGCGGCCACGCAGCAGCGAGTGGCGCGCCCATCGGAATTCCGCGTTTGTCTCGGTCCTGAAGAGACTGTCGAGGATCGTACCGAATTCACCCCTAGTCGTGGTCCCCCCAAGATCCCCGAAATCCTTGGTCGTCGCAGTATCGTTAACGCTAATCGTCTCGTAGTCTTCACGACCGTCTATGTAGCTAACGCGAGTCTTGATTTCGTCATGACTGAGCCAGTCCATCTCTGTGCCGGTGGGATCGACGAATCGATGTGTCAGCTGCAAGCACACGTAGTTCGGGAGGTCATCGGTATAGGCGATCGCGCTCTGGCGAGCCGTTTCAATGATCCGACTCTGCTCTTCCTGGCTTGGAGGAGGAGGCTGACGCGGCTTGTCCTGGGCTTCCCGCAGCCCCTCGGGTTCCGGCATGCCAGAGGTCGCGGTTTGCAGTTCTTCCAGGGCCTTGAGCGTCCGAGGCCCGACACCCCAGCCTACGAATTCCTCGATCAGGCCGTCCGTGATCGCGAATCGCACAACCTGCCGCCTGAGGTAGCTGGCGATTTCCTTATCGTTGAGTCTCTGATCAATCGATGACCGGATGAACTGCCGCAGTTGCACATAGCTCAGTCCGGATTGCGCAACCAGGGTTGCGGCCATGCAGACTAGGAGCGCTACCTTCCAGCCCTTGCGCATGGGCTCAGTTTAGCGCCCTAACGCGGCGAACGCCGCAGCATGCCAACCTCCTCACAGACCGCCCCCTGCTGTCTAACACCGTGACGAAGCCGGGAACACGGACCCATCACGGAAGAAACCCACGGGAATTGGATGCCGAGGCACAGTTCCATCCTCGGGGTACAGCCGGGCCTTACAATAAGGCTTTGCGAGTTATTAATGATTGACTACAGCATCGAAGGGGACAATCTTGAAATCGTTCGAATCCGGCTAAGACCAGGTGACGAGATCGTAGCGGAAGCCGGGAAAATGATCTACAAAACCCCGCAGGTCGCATGGAAGACAACGATGCACGGCGAGGGGCTAGGCCAAAAACTGCTAGGTGGACTGAAGCGCAAGCTGACCGGCGAGTCCCTCTTCCTGACACACTTCTCCTGCCAGATGGAAAGCGGCGAAGTTGGATTCGCGGGGGATTTCCCTGGACGAATGCGGCCTCTAAACCTCGGCAACGGACAGTCGGTATTGGTACAAAGTGGCGGCTTCGTCGTATCCGAATCAACTGTCAAGCTGGACATTGCGTTGACTCGCCGTCTCGGGGCTGGCCTATTCGGAGGCGAGGGGTTCATTTTGCAGCGGCTGAGCGGCCCGGGCACGGCATTCATTCACGCTGGAGGCGACTTCGTGGAATTCGATTTGAAACCAAATGAGACGCTCCAAGTCGACACCGGGTGCTTAGTTTGCTTCGACGATTCCGTGCAATATAGCATTGAACTCGCGGGAGGGATCGCGACGTCGGTATTCGGAGGGGAAGGGCTTTTCCTAGCGACATTAACGGGTCCGGGTAAAGTTGTCCTGCAAACGCTCACGATCAACAAGCTTCGGAGGGAGCTCTCCGCAGGACTGCAAACGAAGTAGTTGGAAACGAAGTCAAGAAGAGCCATTCGCCAGAAATGCCGTTGATTGAAACCAAATTCCGGTTAAATGCACCTAAGTTATAGTGGGTTGACACGAGGATTGTATGCTGAGAACAGCTTTCTTGGGTTGTATGACTTACGACTTCAGCAAGGGTGATTGCGCTCAAAGACGCCCTCTCACAGCGCGCAACGCCTACGGAATCCGGTATCTTTGCTCGGCGGTCGTATTGGCTGCTCTAGCCGTCGGTTATCCATCCTCTGCGCTTGCCCGTTCGAGCGGAGCGCCTGTTCGCAGTAGCGGTGGCGGCCTCCCGGACGAGCTGCTCTGCACGCGCTGTCATGCCGGCAGCGACGCCAACTCCGGGCCGGGCTCCCTCTCCATGCTCATTAACGATGCCAGTGCATCGGAATATTCGTACACACCGGGTGAGTCGATCTCGATTGTCGTTAGGGTCAGTGACCCCAATGCGGCGCGCATCGGATTTCAAATGACTGCCAGGGCGGCAGACGGGTGTGCGAACGCCGGAACGATCTCCCCAGGCCCATCGAGCAAGCTCCTAGAAGCCGCCGGAACTGGACCCTGTGCGACATCGTCCGGCAACATTCAATGGGTGACCCACCGGAGCGCGGTCAATGCAAACATGGCGGAATTCACCATCGCTTGGACTGCGCCGGACGCGGCCGCCAGTCCAGTCAAGCTCGCCGTCGCCGCTGTTGCGGCCAATGGCAACGGCAATGCGGGCGGCGACAGCGTTTACTCGCTGCTAGCCGAGGTGGCGGCAGTCGCCACCGAACCCCAAGAGGACCCCCTGATTTCTTCGGAGCAAGGGGTCGTGCTAGGGGATTTCTACAGCAAGACCGAGCGCGGAGCCCCGCGTGGCCTGGCTACGGTTCTTGGATCTGACTTCGTCACGCGAGGCAGCGAGAATTGGCACTCCTTTGCCGGCACGGACGGATTTCCAACCACCCTCGCGGGCACGTGTCTCAGTGTGAACGGCGTAAATGCACCGCTGAAACATGTTTCCAATAGCCGGATCGATTTCCAGGTTCCGGCGACGGTCGTAGCGGGCTCGGCCACTGTGAAGGTCACTCGGGACTGTGGACTCGCAACAGCAACTTCCAGCAATGAGGGCTCCTTTGAGATTGCTTCCGTTCAGCCTGCCTTCCTGCGGTCCTCGGATGATCCGGCAACGGTGGCAGCGGTACACCTCGATGAAACCCCCGTCGGGCCCAAGAACATGCTTCCGGGAATCGAGGCGTCGCCGGCAGCGCCGGGCGAGACGGTCTCGATGTTCGGAACGGGCTTCGGACCGGTAACACCGACGCTGACAACCGGGGAAATCGCTCGAGAGGAAAGGAGCCTAGCCTCAGCGAACTTCAGCGTATCCATCGGTGATACCACTGTTCCAGCTGCAGACGTGCTCTACATCGGCGCAGCCCCTGGCTTTCTTGGGTTAAGCCGCCTTGACGTTAAGCTTCCGGATGATATTGCGAGTGGGATTCATCCCGTCTCTGTGGAGATCGACGGAGTCACGTCCCCAGCTGGGCCGCAGCTCGTCGTCGGCCAGCCAGCCACCTTGCCGCAAGCTCCTGACTGCGTTTTCGATGACACTCTCCTGGCAGGACAGAGTTGCAAGCTCACGTACGACGGTATCGAAGTCCGCTTCAAGGTCGACCAGGATGGCCAGACGGCCTGCGGCACCGTGCCGGCGCGCAATGTCGAGCGATGCGGCGACAGTTCCGTTGAACTCCCCAGGTATCGGGTGATCGCGAGTAAGGACGATGCCGGGATGTGGTCAGTCTCAGCGACCGATCAGGCTGTAACGCCTGAAGCAACAGCCGCCACCACACCGACCGCAGCACCGTAAGTTTAGTTGAGGGTCGTTGTGTCAGGCGAGTGCAAGCTTCAGAGCAGTGCGGGCACGCCAATGCAATCAATGAAGCCGTGACGGGCTGGCGGCCATTAGCAGAAAGTCACTGTACGGCGCTGAACTCGCTTGGGTTCGCGCTCCCGGCGACACGGCTCAATTCGAAAGGAGTCGAGTTGGCGCCTGTCGCGAAGCCGCAGTTATCGCTAGAAGCCGACTGTAAGGCTCGAGAATGCCATGTGGGCGCGATATCCCTGAACTCCCGCAAGCTGCTCGGCGTAGCTGAAATGCTGCCAGCCAAAGTTCCACGCAAGATTCTCTCTCAGTGAGACCGAGATGCGGGCCTGGGGCGAGAGGTAAGACATGGGTAGGCTCGACACGATGATCGCGTCGTCGCGAATGAAGCGCGAAGACCGGGCAATGGCTCCACCGAAGTCCTTCTTCCCGGAATCCCGCGTCATGGCAAGTCCAACATGAATCGTGACGCGATCGGACGGCGAAGCCCGCAGTGCGAAGTTCACGTTGTGGATTCTGCTGGCATAGACTGCCCGACCACGCTCGGCCTGGTCGGCTCCTAGATCAAAGAGATTGAGGATGCCTGTGGAAGCGTCGAACTGCAGCAGGCTATAGCCAGCGTCGAGCACCAGACCGGATTGCGGTCTTGCCCAGCTCGCGTGCAAGCCCTGGGAACGGCTCTTCGAACTGTGGGCGAGCAACTCGGTCGGATTATCATTGACTCGGTTCCGGACGAACCCAGTGAGGAATAGGCCGTTGCGGCGCCAGCGCACTCGGGCGGACTCGTTGTGGAAGCGCCGTTCACTAGTCGGCGTTAGGGGGCGGTCGGCCCGGCCGACCTCGAAATCGAACGACGCCCGCAAACTAGCGTCGGGCACCCATCTGAAGCCCCCGGCTCCGGAATGAACGTCATTGCCAGTGGCCGTTAGTTCGTTGGCAAACTCGAAGTCTGGAAAGCGCAATGCGTCCGCCGCTTGCACGCGTCTAGCGGACGAACGGTACGCACCGTAGAGGCTGACTTGTTTGACCGGTCGGAAATTGGCCTCGGTTGCATTTGAGATGCGGCGGATCCCCAAGCGATTGAACCTGAGGTATTCGTTCCGGTATAGCCCTATTTCCAGGAACGATGCCTGGCCGTCAATCCGCGTGTTGTGGAAGGCGGTCGTGTTGGTCACAGTCCAGCGGGGTACCGGCAGCAGGACGATCGTCAGATCGCCGGAACTCTGTTTGCGGTTCGCGTCACCGACCACGAAGGATTCGCGAAGCACTCCCACGCTCGTTGCCGGATCCAGGGTTGAGATGTTTTCTCGGAGAGTCGCATCACCCGAGCCCGCCGCGTAGACGTAGCGAGCGTTGAATCCGAACCGCCGTTCACCCTGAGTTCTCAAGGCAAGCGTTGTGATCGGCGTTCGCCGACGGAGTGGCTCAGAAATCCTGAAGCTCTCCGCCGACTGCGGACTTGGCCCATCTAGAGACAGCCACTCGGCATCGAATGCCTCCCCGCCTTCTTCGTAGCGGTCGATGGCCTGTCGGGCCGTCAAGGCCAGGCCGGTAAATCGCACCTCGAAGCCAACGCGGTACTGGCTACCCTCCTGCCTCAAGTCCCTCTGGTAGCGGAGTATGTGATTTATGTCATACCCTCCGAACTCATCTCTGACAGCCGCGGACGAGAACCCGGGGCCCGTGCGCCGATTCCTCTCGTAGCCAAACACGACTTCGAATTTCGAGCCAGGACGGAAGACAAGATCATGATTCTGAAGCGATCTGGAAGTCCGCAGACCACGCTCGCCACCCCAGAGTGAGGCGAGGCGGTTGTGATAACGAACAAGACGGTATTGCCCGTCGTAGCTGTAGAGTCCATTCCTCCCCAGGCGGACTACATGGGCTTGGTAGGGATCGCCCGTGGCACCCGAGGAGCGGACGGAGAATTCGTCGGCTAGGCGTCCGTTGCCGTCTAGCGAATGGACTCGCAAGCGCCCGTCGAATAACCGCAAGCCATTGCCGTAGTTCGCGTGGGCTCGGTATGCATCGAGATCACCGTTTGCCGACGCGAAACGATATCCGGCCTCGATCGAGTTGGAGATCGAATACCCGCCGACCTCTTTCGATGTCCCGGACGTCTCTGGCGGAACTGTCACGGGCTCCTGCGCCATCGCGAGCGAACAGGCGAGCAATCCAGCCAGCGAAAGTCTCATCGGCGGAACAGGGGGTCGGCATTCGATCCGTGGATCTTTGAGTGGCACAGAACGCACTCGCGGAATGCGGGGTCGGCTAGGTTGTGGAACCAGCGGGTCGGCCCTGGGATCCCTTCTCCACGGGTTCCAAACCCAGCGATATCAGTGTGGCACTCCATGCAAAGCGTGAAGGCTGTGGGGCGGTTGAGCAAGCGTGCATTGGTACTACCGTGGGCATCGTGGCATGTCGCACAACCCTCCACGACGACGGGAGCGTGCTCGTGAACGAAGGGTCCGCGCTTGTCGGTGTGACATTTCATGCAGGCAATATCGTTCCCAATCGATTGAGAGACCATCCGCTGCGCGCTCACGCCTCCCCAAGTCGCGACCGGGGCTCCGTGGGGGTTGTGGCAGTCCGTGCAGTCGATGGCGCCTTCGTTGACGCGGTGCTTGAAGGGCATGTCGAAACGCGCCCGGATCTCTTGATGGCACGCATAGCAAACTTGGCGCTCCCGCTCTGCCAGAAGCGGGCCGTCGTCGTGCGAATCATGAATTGAATGGCAACTCAAGCAGCCGACTTCTCCGGTCAAATGCGCAGACCGTCGAATGTGAAGCTTGCCGAAATCCCCGGAGTGACACGCAAGGCAGCGGTCCTGAGCCTCGCTTGGCGCCAGTTCCGGGAACCGGACGATTTGCATCTTGTCCATGTTGATCACGTGCAGACCAGCGGGGCCGTGACAGCCCTCGCAACCGGTTCGCTCGGGAGGTTGGTTCCCCAGCGCCACGGACTTGAAGTGCGGGTTGCGGACAAAGTCGTTCCACACCTGCGCGTGACACCCCTGACAGACTTGGCTTCCGAGGTACTGCTGGCCGAGCGGCGCACCGGGCACCTGGGCAAGTGCGCCAAAGGGCACAACAACCGCAACCAGTGCCGCCACGTAGCGCACCAGAATGCAGATCGCGTGAAGCGAGCAAGATCGGGTCGAGACGTGCACCCGGATCTCCGAGGCGGGCTGCCCAAACCCAGCAGGAACAGCATGCGGGCATTGAGCAGCCGATGATTTCCACCTGGCGCCAGCGCGACAGAACGCGACCTGACTCCATGTGGCATCCTTCCCAGATGCCATGGTGGGCAAGATAGCATGGCCCCGCTGATATCCGCCGAGATGGCTCAACATGCCCCGGCCGTTGTGGCACGTGGTGAGAGTGTAATCGTGGCGGGATCACCTTCGCAGCAACCGGTTGCCTAGCTGGCTGTTCCCTGCCCCGCTCGATGGAAGCCTGAATGGAATGAGCGATCCACCGGGGGTCCGGTTGGTGTGGCACTGCAGGCCAGAGCCTTGGCGAGACTGGGGTTGCGGTTGGGCTTTGCCAGCCGTCGGAAGCCTGGTGGCTCTGGCAAACCCGGCTTAGGTTGTCGGGGGGCCTATCCTCGCTTTGTGCAAGCCTTCTGCGAGCGGTCGCTGGACGCCGAGCAACCAGAAGCGCACGGCATGACCGGCAAGAACCTGTACGGGCCCAGTCAGGCGTACAAGACCCATTCCAGTTTCCCGATGCCGCGCGCGGACACCTGGGCCAAGCACGGTTCGTGTAGCATCGAATTGGAATGCAGCGTGGCAGAACCGCAGCCGCAATTGGAATCGATGCGCCCGTAGGCCCGCTTGGGAGTGCTTCAACCTGTTCGCCCATCGAACGCATTGGTGGCGCGCTCTGCTATACTTTCGGGTACGCCAAGCAGAGTTGGATAGAGGAAGGAGACCTGAACCGAGCATGTCACTCGCAGCTCAGGCGAAGCAAGATCTCGTCAAGACCTATGGAACCCACGCTCAAGACGTCGGTTCCGCGCAGGTTCAGATTGCGGCTCTCACGCATCGCATTGCAGAACTCACGGAACACCTAAAGGCCCACCGGAAGGACTTCTCCTCCCGTCGTGGTCTTCTCAAGATGGTCAGTCGGCGCCGCCGGCTACTGCGCTACCTGACCCGGAAGAGCCCCGGCGAGTATGTGCGGGTCGTAGAATCTCTGGGCATTCGGGGCTAACGAGAGCCCGTGCGGGATTCGGAATGAGGCACTCAGCCGAACTCACATCCCGAATTCGTAGCAATTTCCCTGCTAGAGCAATCAAGACTCCCAGCAGCGGATAGAACCCGGCATTTCCGCGTGACGGCGGGCGGCCCGACCGGGCCGTGCACCAACCCCATCAATCTCTTGTAAGGCCGTAGAGAGGCTTTTCTCCACTATCGGAGGAGCCCAAGAAGGATACACCAACAACATGAAACACATTGTCGAATTCGAGCTAGACAGCAAGATTGTCTCGCTCGAGACGGGCCGCCTGGCGAAACAGGCCGGCGGCTCCGTAGTCGTCCGTTGCGGCGACACCCAAGTACTTGTCACTGCCACGTCAGCCGCGGACCCCCGCGAGGGCATCGACTTCTTCCCCCTGACGGTTGACTATCGCGAATACACTTACGCCGCGGGCCGATTCCCGGGAGGCTACATCAAAAGGGAAGGCCGGCTTTCGGACAAGGAGACCGTGACTTGTCGGATGATGGACCGACCACTACGCCCGCTCTTCCCGGCAGGCTACAAGAACGAGACTCAAGTCATTGCGTTCGTGGTCTCGGCAGACCCCACTCACGATCCGAGCATCTACGCAATGATCGGAGCCTCCGCAGCGGTCGCGATCTCTGATATCCCCGTCGTCCTCACCACGGGATCCGTTCGGGTGGCGAGAATCGGCGAAGACGATTGGGTGTTGAACCCGACCTACGAAGAAGTCGCCGAATCGAACATCCACATCACTGTGGCTGCCGCCAACGATGGCATCGTAATGGTCGAAGCGGATGCGAAGGAAGCGGACGAAGACGGCATGATCGAAGCCATCCGCCAAGGTCACGACGGTTGCAAGAAGATCATTGCCGCAATCGAAGAACTCCAGTCCAAGGCTGGCAAGCCGAAGCGAGAGTTCGATGCACCAATCCACGATCAGGCCGTGCGCGACGAGATCGAGGCCAAGTGGGGCGAACGCGCAGAGAATTCGCTCGACACCAGCAACAAGGACAAGCTCCAGAGCTACGCGGAGTTCCGCGCGATCAGGAAGGAGATCAAGGAGTACTACGCGGCGGACGCCGACAAACTGGCACAGGCATCCTCGTTCATGGAACCCTGGCAGGAGAAGCTCTTCCGCAAGCAGGTCTTTGAACTGGGCCGCCGCCCGGACCACCGTGCCCCTGACAAGATCCGCGACATCACCTGCGAGATATCAGAACTACCCAGGGCACACGGTTCTGCGGTCTTCACCCGTGGCGAGACACAGGCCCTCGTCTCGGCAACGCTCGGCACGAAAGTCGATGGCCAGCGTCAGGAGCTGATCCAAGACATGAGCCACGAGAAGAGATTCATGGTTCACTATAACTTCCCTCCGTTTAGCGTTGGTGAAACTGGCTTTATGCGAGGAGCTGGCCGCCGAGAAATCGGACACGGCCTACTTGCCGAACGGGCTCTCACTCCGGTGATTCCAAGCCACGAGGCGTTCCCGTACACCCTCCGCGTGGTCAGCGACATCCTGGAGTCCAACGGATCGAGTTCGATGGCGACAGTCTGCGGTGGCTCGCTAGCGCTGATGGACGCCGGTGTGCCGATCAAGGCTCCTGTTGCCGGTATCGCTATGGGCTTGGTGACCCAAGACGACGAGTTCGTGGTGCTCACAGACATCGCGGGCGCGGAAGACCACTACGGAGACATGGACTTCAAGGTCGCTGGCACCGAAGCCGGCATTACAGCCCTCCAGATGGACATCAAGCAGCCCAAGGTGAGTCTAGACATCTTGAAGCAGGCGTTAGCTCAAGCTCGCAAAGCTCGCTTGGAAATTCTGGAGACCATGGGCGAGGCCCTCGCAGCGCCCCGCGAGAGTGTAGCCGAGCACGCGCCGCAGATCACCCAGATCAAGATTCCTGAAAGCAAGATTCGCGATCTCATCGGCCCCGGTGGGAAGAACATCAAGGGGATTCAAGAGGACACCGGGGCAAAGATCGATGTCGATGACGCAGGCAACGTCAGCGTCGCTTCGTCGGATCGGGCCAAGGCCAAAGAGGCCATCGAACGCATCAAGGCGCTGACGGCATCCCCGGAGGTTGGCAAGGAATACCTCGGAACAGTCACCAAGATCGCTGCCTTTGGCGCGTTCGTCGAGATCTTCCCTGGCACCGAGGGCCTGCTGCATATCAGCGAGATCTCTGAACAGCACGTTCATGAGGTGAGCGATGAGCTCAACACTGGCGATCAGATCCTCGTCAAGTGCCTTGCACTGGATGGCAACAGGATCAAGCTCAGCCGCCGGGCAATCCTTTCCGAGCGTCGTGGAGTGCCGTACAAGGCCCGCGAGCGAAGCGATCGGGGACCGCGGGAAAGAGGCCCTGGAGACCGAGGCGGACGGGACAGGCCCGATCGCTTCGGTTCGGGAGATCGGGATCGGTCTGGCCGTGGACGCCGGTTTTCGGGGGGCGCACGCGGGCAATCCGACGACCGGGATCGAAACAGGGATCGGGGCCGCGACAGCGACAGGAACCGCGACAGCGACAGGAACCGCGACAGGAACCGTGACAGCGACCGCGACAGGAACCGTGACCGCGACAGGAACCGACAGCGACAAAGACCGAAGCTTAGATCAAGACTAAGTCACGGCGCTGAGTTCATTGACTGGGTGAATGCCCCTGTACCCCGCTGTCGCCGTCGGTCTCCCGGCGGCGGCGTGCGGCGTCCAAACGGTCTTCGAATACCATTCCCGAGTGAAATCGGAGGATTCGAAGGCTTGCAGGGTCAGCGCCGAGAGCATGGCGAGGAACGAGGCCCACAAGTTCGCTGCCCAGGACCACAACTCCTAGTTTCCTGGCTTCTCGGCACACGGCTTCGAATGCCACAGGCAGCGGAGTCTTCCCGAGATCCGTCAGGTTCATCGAGACTTGGGCGATTCCTTGCGTGTCCAGGTACAGGCCTAACGCCTTGACGCCTCGAATGCCGCCGGACGATTCACGAATCGCGCTGGCGATCCGCTTCGCAGAGCGTGCATCTCGATCGTCGAGCAGGACATTGAATGCTGCCATGAATTCGCGGACGCCCACGCAGCACGCTCCGGCAGTCGGGTGCAACTGGGGCCCACCTATGTCGGGAAGGCACGCACCATCGCGAACCATCGAAGCCAGTCTTTCGAATCCGTGTTTCCGAACGGCCTCCAAGCGGGTCCGGGTGGCACGGCGCGCCACGGCCCCATAGAAATACACGGGAACATTCATCTCAGTCCACAGCGATTCTCCAATCGCATGCGCAATCTCAATGCAGACGGCGCGTGGCGTGTCATCAATCGGCACGATCGGGACGACATCGAGAGCACCGATTCTTGGATGCACGCCTTGCTGTCTCGTAAGGTCGATGCTGTGAACAGCGAGTTCGGCAAGCGACAAGACGGCTGCCGTGATCTGGCTTACAGGGGCGGCGAGGGTGAAGACGGATCGGTTGTGGTCGGGATCGCGTTGCGAATCAAGCAATTCCGCTCCGGACGATTCGACCGCCTGGCACAACCGATCCAGCAGCTTGCGGTTCCGTCCGTCCGACACGTTCGGGACGCACTCGGCCCAATACGGTCTCTGCTCCACGTCCTATTCTCGCGCCTCTCGGTCACTTGGGTACACTCAGGAATAGGCGTTCTCGCAAGATGCGTGAAGCAATTCCGAAGCCCTTGGCAGCTGTAACGCTGCTGGCGATTCTCGCCTCGATGTACCTGATTTTCGCTTGGGTACCCACAGAAGCCTCGATGGGCGTTGTGCAGCGGATCTTCTACATCCACGTGTCGTCAGCTGCCATCGCATTTACCGGATTCGTTTTGGGAGGATGCGCGGCCATCGGCTACCTGTCGAATCGCATCGGCAGGCGGGACGACCTCTCTGTAGCCTGCAACGAGGTGGGCTTGCTGTTCGCATGCGTAAATCTCATCACAGGCTGTTTGTGGGCGAAACCCATCTGGGGAGTCTACTGGGCTTGGGATGCGCGCCTGACAGCCATGCTCTTGCTGGCGTTGATCTACGCCGCCTATCTGATCCTGCGGCAATCCATCACCGAACCCGGTCAGAGGGCGGTTGTCTGCGCAGTGGTATCGATTTTCGGGATGGTGGACGTGCCGATCGTCTATATGGCGAACCGCTGGTGGCGGACGCAGCACCCGGCGCCAGTCATCGGGGGCGGGGGCTCGTTGGACCCGCGCATGACGTTCGTGCTGTTCTTCACAATGTTCTCGCTCGCGTTGCTGTTCTGGTGCCTAGTGCGCCAGCGGCGCAGGCTCGAATCGCTCCGGAGAACTGTTGACGCGCTGCGGCGGGAAGTCCAAGCGCTGACCTGACGAGTAGGAAGGAATCTACGAAGTGGAAGAGAATCTGAAGTGGCTATGGGCGGCTTTCAGCATTGCGTGGACAATGCACATTGGCTATCTGGGCTTGCTGTCGAGCCGGACCAGGAAACTGGAACTCCAGTTGAAAGACCTGCGGATTCAGCTTGCCGAGCAATCTGCCGATCAGTAAGGTTGCAGCAGTCTGACTTCCCGTTCCCTGCAAGCGTCCCACAACCTTCGCCGTCATGAAGCTCTATGCGGGCAGTCCGGAGCAGACCTAGACGTTCTCCGGGACAACCCATGGAGCCCTGTAGTCCCTCCTTAGGAGCGTGTCGGCACCGTGGTTGCCGACAAAGCGCTCCGCCCTCGGGTCGAACAGCAGCTTGTCGCCGGTGCGGTAGGAGATGTTGGCCAAGTGGCAAAGGGCCGCTGAAAGATGGCCTTCCTCGACGTCGCAGTTCAAATCGCTCACCCGGCGACTAAGCACGGCCTTGCGGAAGTTCTCAAAGTGCAGCGCGGTGCTGTCTTCATTGGTCGGTTTCATGCTGGGGCCCGGGACTCGCTTGTCCCCGAGATAGGTCTGGTAGCCCTGAGCCGAAACTGTTAGGAACCCTTCGCTGCCGAAAAACAGTACACCGATCGTGTGGGGGCCATTGCCTGAATCTTCGAGCAACCGGCACTCGCCTCCAGTCATCAGGCCGCGAACCTCGAACTGGAGCAGGCGCCCGCCATAGTCAAATGTCGCGTGCTGGGTGTTCGGAGTTTCCTGGTCATCCTCGTACACGAAGTGTCCGCCTGCCGAATACACATGCTCCGGAAGATGGTCGATCCCGAGGCCCCAGCGGGCGACATCCATTTCGTGGACGCCTTGGTTGCCGATATCGCCGTTGCCGAACGCCCAATGCCAGTGCCAGTTGTAGTGGAAGCGATTCGGCTTGAACTCGTACGGCTGGGCTGGGCCGAGCCAGATGTCATAGTCCACGCCAGGCGGCACGGGGTTCACGTTGGCAGTGCCGATAGTCTTACGGCGCTTGAAGCACAGACCCTTGGCCATGTACACATCGCCAATCACACCCTCCCGGAGCTTCTGGATCGCTTCAATCTTGAAGGGAGTGGAGCGCGATTGTTGTCCGACCTGGACGATCCGCTTGTATTTCCTAGCTGCCTCGACCATCTTGCGCCCTTCGAAGATGTTGTGGCTGGCGGGCTTCTCGCAGTACACGTCCTTGCCAGCCTGAACCGCCCAAATCGTGGAAAGAGCGTGCCAGTGATTGGTCGTCGCAACGGTGACGGCATCAATCTCCTTCTCGCCTAGCATGTCGCGAAGGTCGCGGTACTCCCTAGGGGTTTCGGACTGGAACTGCTTGGTGTAGGCGGCGGCTGTCTCGGCTACAGACTGGTCGATGTCCACCACGGCTGCCACGTGCATGCCGGGGTTTTCGGCAACCGCACGGATGTGGCTCTTGCCGCGTCCGTTGACACCGATCACCGCGGTGTTGATCCTGTCGTTAGCTCCACGGACGCGCCCATACTGCGCTGCTGTCAGAGTGGCTGCGGCCGCTCCGGTGCTGGATAGAAACTTACGTCGGTCCATGATTGCCCTCCTTGGGATCCAACTCAGTGTACGCCTCACGAGCGAACTCCGGTGATGTCCGTAGGTCCGCGGCAGCCGCCGGGCGCGACTCAAGCTCATTGCAAGCTGGCCGAAACCTCAGGCCAGCGGAACTTGGTGATATGCCAAAGCCCACTCTCGCATGAACAGCACTCGTTCCGGCCGAATGCGGTACAGCATGAATTCCGGGTTTTCGATCGTTCGCAGAAAGGCACGCAGCAGCGGGTTGCGATCCCAAATCGCCTGTCGAGTCGGTCCGTCGGGCACGAGCTCGGCCGTACCGGCGATACGAACCTGATCGTGGCCCTCGTCCAGATAGCAAAGCTCGACAGCCGGGTTCGCCTTCAATTCCAAAGTCTTGTTCGATCTGCGCAGCGAGGCCACGTACACGGTGAACCCATCGACCCCAACCGGCGAAACCGGCCGAAGCCTGGGGCGGTCGCCGTCAACACTAGCCAACATGGGGAACTGGGCTCGCGCCATCGTTTCGCGGGCAAGTTCGACCAATCGGGAGACATCGACTGGAACCGGCTCGGGCTTCATGATTGCAGTCTACCGCCGCTCCCCGAAGGCACCAGCGAGTTCGAACCTACAATGGGTTACTCCCATGGGAATTCTCGGGATCTGCTTCGCCCTCGCCGTGGCACTTGCCCTGTCATCGGACCGCTCACGGGTTCGCTGGGCAACCATCGGATGGGGGTTGGGTCTCCAGCTGGTCTTCGGCATCCTAGTCCTGCGCACACCGGTCGGCAGAATTTTCGAGACCCTGGGAGGCGTATTCAGGCACTTCGTCGATTTGGCCGAGGAAGGAAGCGCCCTGGTGTTCGGCGACTTGGGCCGATCCGAGAATGGCGTGGTCCTCGCATTTCAGATCCTCCCTCTGATCATTGTCGTATCGAGCCTATCAGCGATTCTGTATCACTTGGGCATCATGCCGCGAGTCGTCGGCGTGATCGCCGTAGTCATGCAGCGCGGAATGCGCGCGAGTGGCGCGGAGTCGCTCAACGTGGCGGCGAACCTTTTCATCGGGCAAGCGGAGGCGCCACTGACTATCCGTCCATATCTCGACAAGCTGACAAGGTCGGAACTGATGACGGTCATGACAGGGGGAATGGCAACGGTATCCGGAGCCATTCTCGTCGCGTACGTGCAGATTGGCGGCGCACAAGCCGAGAATCTCCTTACAGCCCTGGTGATGACAGCGCCGACCTGCATCATGATGGCCAAGATCTTCGAGCCAGAGACAGGTGTCCCAGAGACTATGGGGCATGTCCCGAAGCAGTCGTCGGAAGAGGGCGGCAACGTGATCGAGGCTGCTTCTCGAGGAGCGAGCGAAGGGCTCTCAGTGGCTCTTCAGGTTGCGGCCATGCTGATCGCTTTCGTGGCGTTGATCGCTGTCCTCAATGGAGTATTGAGCGCGACTCAGAGTGCATTGGCTTGGTCATGGTTCCCCGCCAGCATCCAAGACGTCCTTGGGCCGCTCCTCGCTCCAGTCGCCTGGCTGCTGGGCGTCGCATGGCAAGACGCGACGGTCATCGGCAACCTGCTCGGAACCCGGATTGTGCTCAACGAATTCATCAGCTACGCCGAACTAGCGGCGATCAAGGACACGCTCCGCCCGGACTCGTTCCTGATCGCGAACTACGCTCTGTGCGGATTCGCGAACGTAGGCTCGGTTGGCATCCAAATCGGAGCGCTGGGCGCGATGCTGCCCGGCCGGCGCTCGGAACTTGCCGCGATCGGTTTCCGGGCGATGATTGCCGCGACGCTCTCGAACTTCACGACCGCCGCCACCGCAGGCCTCATCGCGTTCACTCCGCTACTGGACCTTTGAACCCATGACTATCGACACAGCACTCATCTTCAAGCTGCTCGCGAGCTTTGGCATCGGATCGATTCCATTTGCCGTGGTCGCGATGTGGGGATCGGGAACCGACATTCGAGGCATCGGATCCGGCAATCCCGGCTTTAACAACGTCCTTCGATTTAGCAAGAAGCGGGCGCTGATTGCACTGCTGGGCGACACCGGCAAAGGGTTTCTAGCCGTTTGGCTGTTCTACGATCCCGAGGGGCTCGTCAATGTTGGCTGGCTCTGTGCCATGGGCGCTGTTTTCGGTCACTGCTACTCGCCTTGGCTTCGATTCAATGGTGGCAAGGGGATTGCGACATCGGCTGGCGCAATGCTCGCCATATACCCCGGAGTGGCGACTGCCGCGCTTGTATTCTTCGTAGTCTCGCGAGTGGCTGGGAGCTGGTTCGGAGTCAAGGAGCGGGGTGCATGGGCCTCGCTTCTAACGTGGGTTTTCTTCACCGGCCTGACGCAAGCCATGAATGGCATGCCCCACACCAAGTACTCGATCCTGATGACCGGGTTCCTATTGTGGAGGCACAAAGCAAACATCCGCAGGATGTTCGAACGCTGAATACTGCCTCGCAGATCGCGGCCGAGCTGTCTGGTATCCTGCCCGGTTGATGCCACGCAAGCCGAACTACTGGTTGATGAAATCGGAACCCATGAAATATTCTTGGGACGACTTCATCCGCGACGGATGGACCTACTGGGACGGAGTCCGCAACTACGAATCTCGCAATAACATTCGCAAGATGGAGGTTGGCGATCGAGTCTTGTACTACCATTCCAATAAGGGCACGGAGGTCGTGGGTGTCGCCGAGGTCATCCGAGAGCATTATCAAGACCCGACGACCGAGGACACCCGTTGGAGCGTGGTCGATATCAAGCCGATCGAAGTGCTGAAGCGCACGGTTCCTCTGAAGGCGATCAAGCAGGAGCCGGCCTTGAGGGACATGCAGCTTGTCCGACGCAGCCGTCTGTCGGTCACACCGGTAACAGAGGAGGAATACGGTGTCGTCTTGCGGATGGGAGGCATGGCGGATGATGAGACCTAGGGGCAAACTGTTGATTCCGTGCAGGCGGGACTCGGGCACTGCCCCTTCCGCGAACAGCACGTCGGCGGGAATCAGGCCGAAGCCGCATGCGACTCCATTTGGCAACGTGCCATTGAACTGAGCTAGTATTAGACGCAAGTTCACTGACGTTCGGCCCGCTGCGCACGACCGGAGCGGAGCGCGCCGCTTCAAGATCACACCGGCCATCACAGGCGCGGTTCGAGTTCAAGAATGATGAAGACAAACCATTTCACACGCAGAACCTTTCTCTCGAGCGCCGCCTCGACGTCGCTCGGCATCACGATCGTTCCGGCATCGGTGCTTGCCAAGCCCGCACCAAGCGACCGGCTCAATTTCGGTCACATTGGCCTAGGAGGTCGGGGGCGGCGATTCCTCCGCCCGCTTTCGCATCTCGACCAGAATGTGGTGCCTTGGGAGAATCTCGGCGGCGCAGGCGATCGCTACATGCGGCCCGTGCTTTCCACGGCGCTTTGCGACGTGGATTCCTCACGCCTCGACATGGCGGCAACTATGGTCGGTGGCAAGCCGAAGCTCTACAAGGACTTCCGGCGCCTCCTGGAGCAGGAGGACCTCGACGCAGTCTTTATTGCAACGCCGGATCACTGGCATGCCCTAATGACGATCATGGCCTGCCAGGCCGGCAAGGACGTGTACGTCGAAAAACCGGCAGCCAAGACCGTGGAGGAAGGTCGCGCGATGGTTACCGCAGCAGAGCGATACGGACGGGTAGTGCAGGTCGGCTCGCAGGGACGCTCCCAAGAAGCCGCCTTCTACGCCAAGCAGTACATCAACAACGGGATGATCGGCACAGTGAGCGAAGTGAAGTGCTGGCACTACGAAAACCCCCGTGGCGACTGGACTCCTGACGCCGAGCCCCCGTCGCGGCTGGACTACGAATCATGGATCGGACCGGCCAGGAGCATTCCGTACAACGAGACCCGCACTCATGGCCGATTCCGCTGGATGCTCGATTTCGGAGGCGGCCAGATTCGTGACCGCGGAGCGCACGTGATGAGCGTCGCCCAGTGGATCATGAATGCCGATAACGCTGGGCCGGTCAGCGTGGAGACCACCGGTGAGCCCCATCACGGAGGCATCTACGATACGCCGCAACAGATGACGGTGACCTACGAATTCAAGGACCCGGACTGGACATTGATCTGGGCCCAGCCAGGCACGCCTTCCGAAGAGCTGGACGCCCGATACGGCGCGGTCTACTGGGGCGACAAGGGTCGGTTGACAGTCACCTACGGGGATCGCAACACGACCGACACCGATCAAGTGGCAAAGGACTACGAGCTGCCTTACGGAGGTGTGGAAGTCTTCAAGAGCCCTGGACACGGCGAGAACTTTGAAGACTGCATTCGGACAAGGGAGAAGCCCATCATGCACATTGAGGCGGCCCACCGTGTGTCAATCCTTTGCATCCTAGGCAACATCTCGTACCGGCTCAGACGGAAATTGGACTGGGATCCGGTGACCGAGACCGTCAGGAACGACCAAGAGGCGAACCGCATGCTAAGCCGCCCCGGCCGTGGTCCGTGGCACTTGTAGGCCCAACAGCCTCAAGCCCGATCTACTCCAGTGAGACGAATAAGGACGAAGAGGCCCCAGCTATGACGAACCGAGAAAACGACACCCTTGGGAAGGCAGCCACAATGGCCTCCACAGGCGCTCTGGCTGCCGCAGCCGCGGCCAGCGCCGCCGAAGCAGAGGACAAGTTCCTCGCAGGCATCCGTAGCGACGACGAGGATGCCAACTACGCCGCATGGTCCACTGCCGACCAAGTGGACCCTGGTGTCATTCCCGCCGTGAGCGAACTCCTGACATCGAAAAAGCCGAATGTCCGCAAAGCCGCGGAAGAAGCGCTGAAGAACATCGTGCATGCCGTGGGCAAGACAATCAACGCAGCCAACCTCGGCGCAAACGTTGGCCGGCCCGACGCTACCGGAAAGATGGACACACGGCAGGTAGTCGTCATGCACTTGCTCGGCCTGCTAGACGGCAAACGGCAGGAGATCGAGAAGACCACTGCGCTGCGGCACCTCTCGTTGATCGCAACCTCCGATGCTGTCGACAAGATCGCGATGTTTGTCAACGATCCCATCCTTCGCGAAGAGGCCGTCTTCTGCTTGGAGCGCATTCCCGGCAAGACGTCGGAGGAAACGCTGATGAGTGTGCTGTCCTCGGCTGCGGACGACTTCAAGCCGCGCATTCTCGGGGCCCTGGGTCATAGGCGTGCGGAGGAAGCAGTCGAGGCATGTATCGAGGCAATGCAGTCTTCCGATACCGCTATCGCCATAGCCGGAATGAAGGCATGGGCCCGAATTGGCACCTCGACGGGGGAAGAGATCGAATTCCCGGACTATGACAGTTTGAACACTTGGCAGAAGGTCGAGTTTGATGACAGCTTGCTTCGGTACGCGGATGCCCAAGTCGAAAAGGGCAACCACACGGAAGCCCAGGCGATCTATATGCAGACCTTGGATCGCGACCAAGAGCATCTGCAATGCGCCGCCATCGTCGGGCTAGCCAAGATCGGCACCGCGGAAGCTGCGGCAGCCATCTTCCCGAAACTTGAGAGCGCGAACGACAAGGTACGGATCACCGCGCGGCAAGCGTGGGCCAGAATGGCTGGCATCGGAGACGGCAGCTAGGGCATGCAGCGGATCTAGAACTTGAGATTTCCCGTGGGTGCCACCCGCCAGATCGGCACCTAGGAACTTGCCATAGGAGCGGAAATTGGGAATGCCGTAGCGCTTCCGACGCAAAGTCAACTCCGTGCCGAAACAACCATACGCACAGGCCAGCTCGTACACGATCCAGATCCAAGTGAACCCCAGAGCTGCGGCAAGCCGGGTCCAGGCCGCAAGCCTTGCCCACGGGGAGCCGGGCTACCGGGTCTGGGTCACAGTCCCGCCCGAAGGCGGAAAAGCAAATCAAGAGGCGATCCGGTTGCTGGCTGACAAGCTGGACGTGCCGCCGTCGAGCCAGTCCTTTCCAATTCACAGATGAGCCTGAAGGAGGCCGAGGAGAGGAAGCGGGAATGAGTAGATCATACACCCTTGGGGAGGGGGTGCCAGGGGGGCTCGCCCCCCTGGCACATTCTCGACAGTTTTTGTTTTATTACGGCCAGTCCCCGGGCAGCCGGATAACAATGACTCAGATGAGTCGTTGTTTTGCTGGGATTGTGGTATGGGCCCCCTTGGTGTGCGCGGACTGCGGAGAGGCCTTGCAGAGGCCGCGACGGGGGCCGCAGCCCCGGCGCTGTGCCCGCTGCGGGAAGCGACGGCGCAAGGTGCGGGCTCGGATGCCGGATGCGGCGCACGAGGTTCTGTAGACTCATTGGGAAGCCGCCTCGGTGCAGTGGGCGCTCGCGGCGCAGCAGGCCCGCCTGGACGCGTTGCGCGACGAGGTGGCGCGGTCGGAGGGCGCGGTCGGGAGGCTAAGGCCGTCGGCTCACGTGGCTGGAGCGCCGGGAGCGGGAAGCGGACACAGCCTGAGCCGGGATTCCGCAGTCGCACAGGGCGCGGGCGCGTCGCGGTATCGCGAGCAGGCGCGAGGCGGCCCTTGCGGGCAGTCCGCAGAACGCTGCCGGGCAGACTTCCAGGCAAGTTCCCGCCACTGGTAATGGTAACGTTACCAGCTGCCGTTTTGCCAACCAGCCTTGTTTCCAATGAGACATGAGCTTTCGTGTTTGATGTCAAGGGATTTTTCGGGGATTGCCAGAAAGAATCTAGCTTGCGTGTTCTGCACGGCTCGAATGTTAGGTCTTCGGTTACGCCTCGGGCCGCTGGGCGGAGGACCTGTCGGGAGCGAGCCAGTATTCAGGCCCTGGCTGGGACCTCCGGTTGCCAGAGGCGGTCGTCGCGAAGCAAGGCGTTGGCGAGCACGACGAGCTTGCGGATGACGGCGGTTATTGCGACCTTGTGCGGCTTGCCGCGGTCGGCCAGCCGCTGGTAGACGGCGCGCATGTCGGGGTTGCAACGGCGGGCGGAGATGGCGGCCATGTAGAGCACCTTGCGCGGTCGGGGTCGCCCGCCTCGGATGTGGCGAGCGCCGTGGGATGCGCCGCTGTCGCTGGCGAACGGAGCCGTGCCGGCCAGGGCCGCGGCCTGCTTGGGGCCGATGCTGCCGAGTTCGGGCAAGTCGGCGCAAAGCACAGCTGCGGTGACGGGGCCGATACCCGCGACGGACCGCAGGATCGCGGCGCGGCGAGCCAGGGCTTCGTCGGCTTCGAGGGCCTTGGCAATGGCCTGGTCGAGCACACCGATCTCGCGGTCGGTAGCCTCGTTGAGGCGGCCGAGCGCGGCCGCCGCGGGTCCGGGACCGAATTCGGCGATGCGCTTGCGACGGTTTGTCCGATCCTCGACACAGGCGGCTCGGGCCGACAGCAAGTCCTTCAGCTGCTGGAGATTGCGTTCCAATGGAAGCGCCCGGCGCCGGCCCGGCAGGCGCCCGAAGAGAGCCAGCATGGCGGCATCGATGCGATCGGTCTTGGCGAGCCGACCCATGCTGCGCGCAAACTGCCGGGCTTGGAGCGGGTCGGCCAGGACGATCTCCAGGCCGGCCTCGTCGAGGCAGCGCTGCAGGGCCCGATGGTAGCGTCCAGTTGGCTCGAGCACTACGCGCCGCACGCCCAGCCCGCGCAGCCAGTCGCGCGCCGCGCGCCAGCCGCCGGCAGCGTTGGGAAAGCTGCGGGTGGCAGCGCCCGGCTCGACCTGCATGTCGAGCTGGGCCTTGCTGACATCCACGCCAGCGACGAGGTCCGTCGCAGCGAGTTCCATGTCATTCATGATTCGAGTTCCTCCGGATTGCAGTACAGTCAATGCGAGTCATCCCCCGGCCTTGGCTTCTCGTCAATCCGGGCCTCGCGCCCAACCTTTCGTCCAGGCCTCGGGGGGATGGTTGCGGCGGGCCGACCAAGCTCATTTCCGATTCCTCGAATCCAGCCTGAAACGGTCCGACCCGCCGCCCGACCCGGGGGCCTGCAGGCCCCCGGGTCGGCCCTCGTCCCCCGCTAAGCCGCAGGGGGTGCGGATGGCTCCCCGGCCATCCAACGGAGCTGGACGCCGGGCTTCGCAACCCAGTCCAGAGTAGTCAAAGACTGGGTCCACAGCGCACCCTTACCAACATAGAAGCCTGAACGGGCCCTTCAGGCTGCGTTCGCCGCCTCGCTGCGGATCGCAGCGAACAGTTCGTCGCGCGCCGCGTTCAGCCGCCGCGCCGCCTCGTTGTCGCTCAGGGCGCGGGCCTGCGCGTCCAGTTGCGCGAAGTCGATCCCCGCCTTGAGGCAGTCCGCCGCCCCCGGCAGCGACTTCAGCTTCTCGTACGGCGTCAGGATGTCCTGCCGCCGGTAGCGCTTGCGCACCTTGCCCTTCGCATCGACCTGCTCGCTCGGGAAGTGGCAGGGGCGATGGTAGTTCAGGTACGGCGAGAGCACCTCGCGGTTGAATTGGTCCAGCTGCCGGGCGTGCCGGCCCGGGATGTGCCCGTAGCCCAGATGCTTGCGCACCACGGTCCCGTTCTTGCTCTCGACCAGCGCGTTGTCGTTGCTGCGCCGCGGCCGCGACTTGGTGAACTGCTCGATCCGCAGCTTCTCCAGCAGGGCCGCCACCTGGTAGTTCACGAACTCGGACCCGTTGTCGGAATGAAAACCCCGGATGCGGAACGGGAACGCTTCCAGCAGCTTCTCCAGCAGCGGCAGCAGGTAGTGCTCCGAGATCCGCTCCACGCTGCCCACGAACTGGAACTGCGTCACCTCGTCCACCACGTTGATGTGATAGACGCCCTTGACCTTAGCGAGATCCCCTTGGTGTACCGTGTCGATCCGCAGGTAGCCCGGCTGCCCCTCCGGGCGCGGCGGCCGCCGCTCGGCGATCGTGTGTCCAGCGACAATTAGAAATTCCGGGTAACGACAATTAAAAGTTCCGGGTGAGCCTCGTAGTTGGCGGCTAGACTCGACCCTTCCCAGGGAGGGTGGAGGCGTTGATCAAAAACCAACAAGTGAGGCTACTGATGAAGGAACTAAGAAGGAACAAGCCGCTGGCAACGGCGGCGGCGAAAGCGGGCATGAGCGAGCGCACGGCTCGCAAATGGCGCGATAGCGGGAAGCTTCCGAGCGACCCCAGTCCAGCGCGGCACTGGCGGACGCGGGAGGATCCGTTGGAAGCGCTGTGGCCAGAGGCGGAGGCCCTGCTGCGAGCGGACCCGGGGCTGCAGGCGAAGGTGGTGTTCGAGGAGCTGCAGCGGCGCCATCCGGGGCAATTGCAGTCCGGGCAGTTGCGGACGTTGCAGCGGCGATTCCGGGCCTGGCGCGTGCGGCAGGGTCCGGACCGGGAAGTCTATTTCGAGCAGGAGCGGGAGCCGGGGGCGCAGTGCCAGTCGGACTTCACCGACATGGGCGCGCTGGGGGTGACGATCCGGGGCGAGCGGTACAAGCACCTGGTATACCGTTTCGTGCTGCCGTACTCGAACTGGGAGAGCGTGGCGATCGCGAGCTCGGAAACGTTCGAGGCGCTGGTCGGCGGACTGCAGGAGAGCCTGTGGGAGCTGGGCGGGGTGCCGCGGGAGCACCGGACCGATAATCTGTCGGCGGCGACGCACGAGTTGCGCCAGTCCGGCGGGCGGGCGTTCAACCGGGCGTACGAGGAGTTCCTGGCGCATTACGGGCTGGCGGCGAGCCGGAACTATCCGGGCAACGCGCACGAGAACGGGGACGTGGAAGCGGCGCACGGGCATTTCAAGACCGCGGTGGACCAGCGGCTGCGCCTGAGCGGGACACGCGATTTCAGTTCCGTGGAGCGCTACGCGCGGTTGCTGGACGAGATCGCCGGGCAGCGCAACAGCCGGCGCGGGGAGCGGCTGGCGGCGGAGCAGGCGGCGTTGCGGCCGCTGCCGCCGCGGCGGCTGCCGGTGTACCGGGAAGAGCGGCGCACGGTGACGCGCGGGAGCGTGGTGCGGGTGGCGAGCAAGGCGTACTCGGTGCCGTCGCGGCTGATCGGGGAGCAGCTGACGGCGCGGCTGTACACCGATCGCGTCGAATTGCACTACGGCGGGAAACTGGTGGCGCGCCACGACCGGGCGCTGGGCAAGCAGCCGGGCCGGGTGGACTACCGGCACGTGGCGCACGCGCTGTTGCGCAAGCCGGGGGCCTTCGCGCAATACCGCTACCGCGAGGAGATGTTTCCGTCAGAGGCCTTCCGGCGGGCCTATGACAAGCTCTGCGAGGGGCGCTCGCAGGGGCACGCGGATCTCGAGTACGTGCGCATCCTGCACTTGGCGGCGACGACGCTGGAGACCCGTGTGGAGGCGGCCCTGCAGGGCTGCCTGGAGGCTGGCGAGCGGCCGTCGTTCGAGCGCGTCCGGGCGGCCGCGGCACCGCCGCGGCCGGAGGCGCCGGAGGTGCGCATCGCGGAACCAGACCTGGACGTCTACGACGAGTTGCTGGCGGACACGCGGGGGCTGTCGTGAAGGGGCCGGAGCTGGCAGCGCTGCCAGGACGCCTGAAGGAGTTGCGCCTGCCGTCGTTCGCGGCGCATTGCGAACGGCTGGCGGAACAGGCCCGCAAGCAGGCCTGGGACCCGTTGCGCTACCTGGCGGAACTGGCCGCGGTCGAGACGGTCGAGCGGGCCGACCGGCGCGTGGCGCGACTGGCCAAGGAAGCCCGGCTGCCGCGGGGCAAGACGCTGGAAACGCTGGACTTGCTGCGTCTTCCCAAAGGCGTGAGGGGCCGCCTGCCAGTGCTGTGCGAGGGGGATTTCCTGGCCGACGCCGTCAATGTGTGTGTCTTCGGCAATCCGGGCGCGGGCAAGACCCATCTGATGGCGGCGCTGGGTGCCGAACTGGTGCAGCGTGGCCACTCGACGCTGTTCGCCCCGGCGCGCGCGCTGACCGAGCGCCTGGCCGGGGCCAAGCGCGAACTGCGGCTGAGCCGCGAGCTCGACCGCCTCGACCGCTTCGAGTGCCTGCTGCTCGACGACATCGGCTACGTCCGGCAGGACCGTGCCGAGATGGAAGTGCTCTTCGAACTGCTGGCGCAACGCTACGAGCGCCGCAGCGTGATGCTGACGAGCAATCTGGTCTTCTCGCAATGGCAGAGCATTTTCCCTGACAAGATGACCGCGGCGGCGGCGGTCGACCGGGTGGTGCACCACTCGGTGATTCTGGAACTCGATATTGCCAGCTACCGGGCCGAGCAAGCGCGCCGGCGCCAGGGCGAGGCAAGCGAGAAGAGGTAGCCGTGCAGCGCTTCCAGCAATGCCTCCAGCCGGGGCGGTTCCACAGCGCGCGCGCTTTCCCCGCTATGGCGGTCACACGATCGCCAAAAAAGCAGCCGACCAACGGCGCCGAATTCCGGGCCAGGGGGCTCGCCCCCTGGCCCCTCTCGCACTGCCGACTGCCTTGCTCTCCCAGAGAGGGGGAGGCTGCGCTTCCCCCTGCTACCCCCTCCCTCTGCTACTATCCGAGGGCTGCATTGGTCGCCCTTCGGGCTCCCTCTGCCGCCCTCCAACTTACGGAGCACAACCGGCAATTCTAGTTGTCGCCACCGGCAAGAATAGTTGTCGCTGGACAATCGTGACCCCGGCCGGGTGCGTGGGGTCCTTGCGGCCCACCCGCCGCAGGTAGGCCAGGCTCTTCCGCAGGTTGTACAGATGCCCGTTCGACAGCCCGGCCAGGCGCCGGAAGCGCTCGTCGCCGAAGACCCCCCAGGCGCGCTTGAGGATGGCCAGCGTGGCCGGGCCCGACAGCGTCCCGTGCAACTCGTCGGTCTCGGCCAGCAGCAGGATGTCCGCCCGTTCGTACTTGCGCCGGAACGGCTTGGCCGCGCCCCGGCGCCGGTCCGCCAGTTCCCCGTCGGCCAGATAGCGGGCGATCAACCGCGCCAGCTGCGCCCGCGACAGCCCCGTTGTGCGCACCAGATAGCTGCGCACCAGGCCCTTGTCCGCCCGCTCCAGCCGCCAATACGAGAACCGCCGCAACACCCGTCCGATATCCGCGTAGGCCCGCTTCCGCTCCGGCACCAGGACCGTTTCGTCCGCGTTGCCCGCGAGAAACCCGCGCAGATCGTCCAGGCTCGAATGAGTCTCCAGATCGAGATGCAAGATCACCCTCCGATGATTCCCACACCTCCTGGAGAGCCCCCTTCGGGCTTCTATGTTGGTCAGGGTGCGCCGTGGACCTAGTCTTTGACTACTCTGGACTGGGTTGCGAAGCCCGGCGTCCAGCTCCGTTGGATGGCCGGGGAGCCATCCGCACCCCCTGCGGCTTAGCGGGGGGCGAGGGCCGACCCGGGGGCCTGCAGACCCCCGGGTCGGGCGGCGGGTCGGACCGTTTCGGGCTGGATTCGAGGAATCGGAAATGAGCTTGGTCGGCCCGCCGCAACCATCCCCCCGAGGCCTGGACGAAAGGTTGGGCGCGAGGCCCGGATTGACGAGAAGCCAAGGCCGGGGGATGACTCGCATTCACTGTACTGCATTGCGGAGGAACTCGAATCATGAATGACATGGAACTCGCTGCGACGGACCTCGTCGCTGGCGTGGATGTCAGCAAGGCCCAGCTCGACATGCAGGTCGAGCCGGGCGCTGCCACCCGCAGCTTTCCCAACGATGCCGACGGCTGGCGCGCGGCGCGGGACTGGCTGCGCGGGCTGGGCGTGCGGCGCGTAGTGCTCGAGCCAACGGGACGCTACCATCGGGCCCTGCAGCGCTGCCTCGACGAGGCCGGCCTGGAGATTGTCCTGGCCGACCCGCTCCAAGCCCGGCAGTTTGCGCGCAGCATGGGTCGGCTCGCCAAGACCGATCGCATCGATGCCGCCATGCTGGCCCTCTTCGGGCGCCTGCCGGGCCGGCGCCGGGCGCTTCCATTGGAACGCAATCTCCAGCAGCTGAAGGACTTGCTGTCGGCCCGAGCCGCCTGTGTCGAGGACCGGACAAACCGTCGCAAACGCATCGCCGAATTCGATCCCGGACCCGCGGCGGCCGCGCTCGGCCGCCTCAACGAGGCTACCGACCGCGAGATCGGTGTGCTCGACCAGGCCATTGCCAAGGCCCTCGAAGCCGACGAAGCCCTGGCTCGCCGCGCCGCGATCCTGCGGTCCGTCGCGGGTATCGGCCCCGTCTCCGCGGCTGTGCTTTGCGCCGACTTGCCCGAACTCGGCAGCATCGGCCCCAAGCAGGCCGCGGCCCTGGCCGGCACGGCTCCGTTCGCCAGCGACAGCGGCGCATCCCACGGCGCTCGCCACATCCGAGGCGGGCGACCCCGACCGCGCAAGGTGCTCTACATGGCCGGCCATCGCCGCCCGCCGTTGCAACCCCGACATGCGCGCCGTCTACCAGCGGCTGGCCGACCGCGGCAAGCCCCATAAGGTCGCAATAACCGCCGTCATCCGCAAGCTTGTCGTGCTCGCCAACGCCTTGCTTCGCGACGACCGCCTCTGGCAACCGCAGGTCCCGGCCAAGGCCTGAATACTGGATCGCTCCCGACCGGCCCTCCGCCCAGCGGCCCGAGGCGTAACCGAAGACCGAACATCCGAGCCGTACAGAACACGCAAGCTAGATTCTTTCTGGCAATCCCCGAAATATCCCTTGACATCGAACACGAAAGCTCATTTCTCGTTGGAATCAACCCCTCGCTTCAGGCTTCTATGTTGGTCAGGGTGCACCGTGGACCTAGTCTTTGACTACTCTGGACTGGGTTGCGAAGCCCGGCGTCCAGCTCCGTTGGATGGCCGGGGAGCCATCCGCACCCCCTGCGGCTTAGCGGGGGGCGAGGGCCGACCCGGGGGCCTGCAGACCCCCGGGTCGGGCGGCGGGTCGGACCGTTTCAGGCTGGATTCGAGGAATCGAAAATGAGCTTGGTCGGCCCGCCGCAACCATCCCCCCGAGGCCTGGACGAAAGGTTGGGCGCGAGGCCCGGATTGACGAGAAGCCAAGGCCGGGGGATGACTCGCATTCACTGTACTGCAATCCGGAGGAACTCGAATCATGAATGACATGGAACTCGCTGCGACGGACCTCGTCGCTGGCGTGGATGTCAGCAAGGCCCAGCTCGACATGCAGGTCGAGCCGGGCGCTGCCACCCGCAGCTTTCCCAACGATGCCGGCGGCTGGCGCGCGGCGCGGGACTGGCTGCGCGGGCTGGGCGTGCGGCGCGTAGTGCTCGAGCCAACTGGACGCTACCATCGGGCCCTGCAGCGCTGCCTCGACGAGGCCGGCCTGGAGATTGTCCTGGCCGACCCGCTCCAAGCCCGGCAGTTTGCGCGCAGCATGGGTCGGCTCGCCAAGACCGATCGCATCGATGCCGCCATGCTGGCCCTCTTCGGGCGCCTGCCGGGCCGGCGCCGGGCGCTTCCATTGGAACGCAATCTCCAGCAGCTGAAGGACTTGCTGTCGGCCCGAGCCGCCTGTGTCGAGGACCGGACAAACCGTCGCAAACGCATCGCCGAATTCGATCCCGGACCCGCGGCGGCCGCGCTCGGCCGCCTCAACGAGGCTACCGACCGCGAGATCGGTGTGCTCGACCAGGCCATTGCCAAGGCCCTCGAAGCCGACGAAGCCCTGGCTCGCCGCGCCGCGATCCTGCGGTCCGTCGCGGGTATCGGCCCCGTCTCCGCGGCTGTGCTTTGCGCCGACTTGCCCGAACTCGGCAGCATCGGCCCCAAGCAGGCCGCGGCCCTGGCCGGCACGGCTCCGTTCGCCAGCGACAGCGGCGCATCCCACGGCGCTCGCCACATCCGAGGCGGGCGACCCCGACCGCGCAAGGTGCTCTACATGGCCGCCATCGCCGCCCGCCGTTGCAACCCCGACATGCGCGCCGTCTACCAGCGGCTGGCCGACCGCGGCAAGCCCCATAAGGTCGCAATAACCGCCGTCATCCGCAAGCTCGTCGTGCTCGCCAACGCCTTGCTTCGCGACGACCGCCTCTGGCAACCGCAGGTCCCGGCCAAGGCCTGAATACTGGATCGCTCCCGACCGGCCCTCCGCCCAGCGGCCCGAGGCGTAACCGAAGACCGAACATCCGAGCCGTACAGAACACGCAAGCTAGATTCTTTCTGGCAATCCCCGAAATATCCCTTGACATCGAACACGAAAGCTCATCTCTCGTTGGAAAAGGCTGAGCCTAGCGGTCATTCGAGCAGTAGAGTCGGGGAGCGACGCGCGCACCTTAGCAAAGAGGCAGTAGCCGTTTGGGAGTAGTCCTACGGCTTTCGCCATGTGTAGGTGCCTCACTGGCCCTCTCGCCTAGCCACGTTTCCGCGCCCCGCTCGTCAAACCGGACGTGCGGCTTTCCCGCATCCGGCTTTCAGTGCAGATCATGCCTTCGCCCACGGAAGGCTCTTGGTCGTCTGCGTCAGGCGCACGAGGCCGTACTCACCGTACAGCCGGGCGTCCGGGAACAGCACGTATTGCCCGGACTTCACCTTGTGTTTCCGACAGAGCCACTGGCGCAGCCGCCGGACCGCGTGGCGGTCAATCGCGTTGTACGCCGGACTCACCTGGCCCAGATGGAAGTAGTTCGCCCATCCGGTTAGGCACCGGTTCAGGCGTTCTACCATTTCCTCCCGGGTCAGTTGCCCGCTCCGCGGCGATGTCCGCTCGCTGATCTTGCGGCAGATGCTCTGGACGCTGGCCTTGCTCGGGCGGGTGCCGATATACGGTCCTTTCCCGCTGGGCCTGTAGTTGCGTCCTATGCGGTATCCGAGGAACTCGAACGGCTCCTCCGGGCACCGCAGGCATCGGGTCTTCCGTTCGTTGACCGGCAGTTTCAGCTTCCGCATCAGCCGCTGGACTTCCTCGAGCATTGCTGCTGCCGGAGCCCTGCCGAGCACGCAGAAGTCATCCGCATAGTTCACGATCTCCGCTCGGAAGCGCTCGGCGTGTCCCCGCACCTTCCAGCCCAGGATGAAGCGCCGCATGTAGAGGTTGCTGAGCAGAGGCGAGATCGGAGCCCCTTGCGGGGTCCCTTTCCGTGCCTGCCTCGCCCGGTTCGTGCGGTGTTTGCCGCCCTTGCCGTCATCCTCCTCCACGGCCATCTCCAGCCACGCCTTGACTAACCCCAGCAAGCGCCCGTCGCTCACGCGTCGGGCCACGCTCCGGAGCAGTTCGGCGTGCGGGATCTCTCCGAAGTAATTCGACAGATCGCCGTCAACCACTTCATTGCATCCCTTCCTCAGCAGGCTGTGGACGCGGCTCACCGCGTCGTTCGCGCTGCGTCCCGGCCGGTAGGCGTGCTGCTCCGGTTGCAGGTCCGCTTCGATGATCGGTGCCAGCACCAGCAGGGCTGCCGTCTGCGCTACCCGGTCCCGGATGCAAGGTATGCCCAAGGGTGGGATGGCTACGAAGTGGTGGACAGTTGAGGGTGCGGCAGAGGGTAGCGACTCCGAAGAGGGCGGCACCATGGTGGCGTAGAGGGCCTGGAGAAGTCAAGGCGACATCCTCTTCATCATCCCCTCTCTTCGCTTTCTCCTCCGCAGTCTCGAAGTAGGCGTCCGGACCGGCCCCGGGTGGCCTTGGTTGTGCCAAATCTGGCCAGGCACGGTCGCTGGCAATGGTAGGATCCGACCGTCTTACCGTTACCATTACCTGCCCGCTGCCCTCCCAGACGGGATCGAGACACACGGCAAGGGCAACAGCCCGGCGCGATTGTCGCCGCGCCCTTGGCTGGCTCTGGGTCAGGCCGCCGCCTGCTGGGTGTGCCAGGCCTGCTCGAATTCCACCGGCGAGAGATAGCCGAGCCCTGAATGGCGGCGTTTCCGGTTGTAGAAACCTTCCACGAAACGGAAGATCTCGAGTTCCGCCTCCGCGCGGGTCGCGAACTCGACGCGCTGCAGCAACTCGCATTCCACCGTGGCGAATAAGCTTTCGGCCATCGCATTGTCGAAACAGTCGCCCGCCGAGCCCATCGAGCGCTCGATGCCCGCTGCGGCGCACTGCCGGGTGAACACCAGCGCCGTGTACTGGCTACCGCGGTCGGAATGCAATACCACGCCCTGCGCGGCCCGCGCCGTGACCGCCATCCCCAGCGCCGACTGCACCAGAGCCACCGTCTGGCGCGCGCTCATGGCCCAGCCCACAACCTTCCGGCTGAACACGTCCAGCACCGTCGCCAAATACACAAACCCTTCCAGTGTCGGCACATACGTGATGTCAGCGACCCACAAGCGATTCGGTTCCGAGGCCTCGAAACGGCGCTGGACCCGGTCCGGCGCCACGGCCGCTTGCGCGTCCCTGCGGGTCGTGCAACGCCGCTTCCGCCGTGTCACCCCCTGCAAGCCCAGCGCCCGCATCAGCCGCGCCACCCGCTGCCGCGACACCGTCACGCCCTGTGCCCGCAGCTCCGCCCACACCCGGCGCGCCCCGTAGATCTGCCGCGACTCGGCGTGGATCGCCGCGATCCGTCGGCTCAACTCCTTGTTCTGCTGCGCCCGCCGACTCGGCGACCGCACCCGCCACCCGTAATACCCGCTGGTGGAGACCCCCAGCAAACGGCACATGCAGGCGATCCGATAGCGACCCTGATTCGCTCTTACGAATTCGAACACCGCTAGCGGGTCGAATTGGTCTCCCGAGCGAACCAGGCCGCTGCCTTTGACAGGATTTCCCGATCCATCTGCAGCTGCCGGTTCTCCCGCCGCAGCCGGCTCAGTTCCTCGCGCTCGCTCGTGCGCAGCCCGTCCTGCCGACTGCCTTGGTCGCGCTCCGCCTGCTGCACCCAGCGCCGCACCGAATCCGTCGAGATCCCGAATTCCTCGGCCACCTCCCGCTGACTGCGATCCCCGCCTTGCACCAACTGCACAACCTTTTCCCGGAATTCCTTCGGATAGGCCTTCACATTGCTTGCTTTGCTCATCGACTGGGGCCTCCTTGCCCCCGCCCTCTCAGTCCAACACCCCCCTGCCTATCACGCAATCCCCTCCGTCCACCAAATCATCGCCACAAGGTATGCCCAAGGGCCGGAACTTGCCGGGCTGCTTCTTCGGGATCAGCACCTGTCGCACCGGTTGCGGTGCGTAGGTGCCGTCCTGCAGCTCCCTTGCCAGTTCCCCGAGCCACGCTTCCGCCCCTCGCTCCTCGATGTCGACGAAGCTCTCCCGGTCCACTCCAGCACTGCCGCCGTTCCGGCGGACCTGCGCCAAAGCCTCCCGCAGGATATCCTCCCGCCACATCTTGTCGCTCAGCGCATGGAACCGTCGCCCCGGTTCTTCCTTCGCTTTCGCATGTAGCACGGTCTGGAGTTTCCGAACCCTAGCTGGCCCTGTTAGACGTTCGTCAGTGGCCATGCCTTGCCTCCTTTCCGTACCTCTCTGCACTCAAGGCCCCTTCCCTCCACGGGCATTACCCCGCCTCTGCGGTAGTACGGGCCTATCCGCCACCCTGCCCGGCCCGGCCTGCCCCTCGCGGGGCTCCGGTTGATGCGTGCTGCATCACCGGCAGGGCTTCCCGTGTTGCTGCTTCCTTCCTCTTCCATGCGTGCCAGCGCCATTACCCCGGCGGGCGCGGGTCGGTGCCTGTGACGCTCTCTTCCCAACCCGCCGTCGGCCTTCCCCCTAATCACGAAAGGGTCGGCTCCCGCGTTAAATGTTTCGAGGCCTGCTCGGCGTTCACTCGCGTTCTAGCCCGCATGCTCGCTGAGCCGCCCAAGGCGGCCCTTTGACACCAGAGTGCTTCAGCCCATTTCGTTACCTCCATGAACCGCCCTGGCTGCTACCAGCCGGAGCATCAGTTGCTGGACGGGATTCGCACCCGCTGAATGGAAGCGCCTTTCCACGGCGCAGTTTTTCATCATTGCTCTCGCCCTGGTCACCATAGTTACTAGCCACCCACCCGTGGCGTTGGCTGGTGGCTAACCGTACCTTCCCTCGCCCGGTGGAGACTCTCTCACCGTGTCGTACGTGTCGCAGGGCGCCACCGAGTTCTACTGCAACACGGTCAAGAGCCCAACGCCAGGCGGGGGTGCGGACCTTTCTCAGCAAACCGTGTGGGTAGATGGCTTCTACGCCCTTTCGACTCAGTAGCATTGAACTTTCGGGTCGGTGGAGCCCGAAGCTCGTTCAGCACCGGCGAAGGTTTCCTCCATCCCAAGAAAACATCACCGGCCTGGCCGACATCAATGTCGGCGTGGTTTGGCGGGCCGTTGACGAAGTCGTAAGGCCCCCCCCAAGCATCGCTTTCCGTGTAGGCGTCATCAAGGCCGGGAACTAGGAAACCGGCTATATCAATTCCATCGGCGATGGCGGCAATGGAGTGGAATTGTCAGCCATGATCGTCAAGTTTGTAGCAAACCGAGTTGCTGTGTCCAGGGAGCTCGGTTACCGGTACCGCAACTCGGAAGCACACGAAATCCAATCCAACTTATTCGCTAGGTTTTCGGCAGGCACGCTTGTCGGGGTGGAGTCGGGGTCAGCCTGAACTACGAAATAGACGATTCCATGTCTGGTCTTGACATTGGCGTCCCTCCGTTTTCGCCCCGCTACTTTCCGGAACTTCAGGAAGACGTCCATCTGCTCGCGCCTACGGTGAACTTCGCCGTTTCGGACAGAAAGGACACCGCTGCTTCCTACGCCAAGGTCATCCATGGCCGGAATACGGCAGCATCTAACGTATTCAGTGTGTCGCTCAGCTTCGCACTCAACTAGTCCGCGTTGACACCAATCCCATCGAGTCAATTACCAAGGATTCGATGTCGTTCCCGGCAAGGGCTTGGCAGCCAGGGGGAAGGAAGAATACCAGCCGTGGCTGGGATCAGTCATCGTATTGAGATCTGAGCGGAGTCTGCCGATTCGGGTAAGGCCGTAGAGCGTCTTCAGTTCTCCTAGATGGACACTCTCCCCTTGACTTGGCTGGCCGGGTTTCAGTCCTGCCTTAGTCGATGCAATCCCAGGTCGGGTGATCTGCCAATAGTGCAGTAGTGCCTGAACGGGCAGCCGCGGACCCCAAGCAGGTCTTCTCGGTAGCCGAACGGGGCGAAGGCTGCGTCTCCATCTGTTCCAAGCAGGACCGAGCAAGCAGGACCGAGCAAGGGTAGGATCAATCCTGAGGATTCAGGACAGAAGCCATCTTGAACGAAGGGGCCGCCGACTGACTCATCGTGTCCTAGAATTCCCGACCTAGTGGACTCCAATCACCGCAAGGCGGTATCGGAACGGGAATCTGCAGCCAGATCACAATGTGGCGGTCATCCACGGGGCGAGCGACTCACAGAGGTCCAATCACACCACTCGCCGTCCAAGACGCACATCACGGCCGATTCAAGCTCCAGTCGTATTCGTAATCCACTGCCCCCTCGAAGTCTCGCAGGCGCTCAGCGAGCTCCTTGTCGGCGTATCGGACGAGGTGTTTGATCACGCCAGCCTCACTGCCTCCAAAATCCTTGACCCACCAGTCGTAGATGCTAGAGATCACGGTGAAGTCTTCATCCACGAAATCAACTCCCCGTGAATGGTTCACGTACTCGCGGGCCCCGGTATCAAGCAAACTCTCCGTGTTGGCAGCGGTGAAGACCGTCCCGAGAAGGTTAGGGCAGCCAAGGCTGGCACAGTTGACCGCATAGTGAATTCGATTGTCCTCGAAGATAGGACGGAGAATCCCGTGCTCGATATCATCAAGGGTCAGGTCCAGACCCGCAACCCTTGCGGATACATCGCCCCACGGACCCGAAAGGATCATCCCGCCGAGGAAACTATCGCTGATCTTACGGATAGAGGTGACGGGATAGGCGTCCAGGACGACACGGACTGTTAGCGCATTGTAGAGATTAATCCAGTAAGCTTTCTGCTCTGCCCGGGAGTAGTCCCTTGGGTCTAGTCTCTGCAACGACGCCAAGTACTCGACCAATTTGGCCGAGTCCTTGGCACTGGCCTTGAGCTCGGCATAGTCGAACCGGTTGATACCGGAGCTGTGAACGCGGAGATATCCGTCTAGCGTTTCCTGCCATGCACTGTGATCGATACGAGCAACACTGGTTTCGTCACTGGCCTCCCAGGCCGGGATCAGCGTTGCGTCACGTTGGGCTGCTGCGATACCCGCGGCCAGGATCGTTCCGGCCAGTACTGCCCCGATGCGATTTCCCTGCCTCGTGCGGTTCATTGCGTGTTCAAATCGGCCCAGTTCCATTCTATTTCTTCTTGTCAAACCAAGCATGTTCACACGATCGTTCACCAGACAGAAGACCGTGGACAGAAGTCCCAAGCTAGCACCAAGCACACCGCTGATTTCGCCCGACTCAACGATTCACCGAGGTGGCAACGAAAATGTCGGGGGTCGAGGCACCCGAGAGTCGATGGCAAAGCCAGTGCCGTCCATAGCGGCCATCAGCATGCCGTCGAGTTCCGGGCGGGCGCAAAGCCCTGGCCTGGGGGCATGTCCTCCAGTGCTTCAAGGGGGCGTAACTGCCGGGCCACCGCCTGCCCTTCATGGTAGTGGAAGCGAGTTGTTTCGTCCTGAATGATCCGCCCCTGGACGGGGCGGCGGCCCAATGGCACTGAGTTAGGCAGAATGTAATTCGGGTTTTCTGGCAGGCCGCCAATACCCTGATTCCGAAGCACTTACAGCGTTTTCCCCAAGGCCAGAAAAAGCCCCTTAACATCCGAGACCGGATTTGCGATGGTAGCTAGGAACAAGCTTCTTGGGAGCTGCCGTGGATCCCCGCATCGAGAATCTCAAGTCCACCACCTTCTTCTGCCGGCGCTTCACGCGCCGGCAGATCGCCGATATCCAGCAGACGGTGGCCACGTTCCCGGCCCTGAGTCGCAAGGAACTGGCGCAGACGATCTGTGCGCAGCTCAACTGGCGCACGGCCGCTGGCGGCAACCGCGTCGCGGCCGCCCTGAGCCTGCTGGAACAGCTCGAGCAGGGCGGCATCCTGACGCTGCCGCCCAAGCGCACCGAGAACATGCGCCCGGGACCGCGGCAGCCGGTGGCCGTGACCCCGCGCAGCGCTCCCCAGCCGCTGATCGCGACCAGCCTGCGGGACCTGCAGCCGCTGTGCCTGCAGCTGGTCGAGCAGCAGGAGGACACCCAACTCTGGAACGAATTCATCGAGCGGCACCACTACCTCGGCTACCGCCAGCCGCTGGGCCCGCACCTGCGCTACTTCCTGCTCGACCGGCACGGGCGCCGGCTGGGCTGTGTGCTGTTCAGCCAGGCGAGCCGCTCGCTGGCTTGCCGCGATGAGTGGGTCGGCTGGCCTGCCGGGGAGTACAAGAAGCACCTCGACCTCGTGGTCGGCCAGCCGCGCTTCTTGCTGTTTCCTTGGGTGCAGGTCCCGAATCTGGCGAGTCACGCGCTGGGGCTGGCAGCCCGGCAGCTGCCGGCGGACTGGCAGCGGCGCTATGGCACGCGGCCGGTGCTGCTCGAAACCTTCTGGCGAAACCCCGCGCTTCCACGGCACCTGCTACCGCGCCGCCAACTGGATCCATCTCGGCCAGACCCAGGGCCGTGCCGACGCCGGGCGCAGCCCCAAGGATGTGTATGTCTACCCGCTGACGAAGCCGTTCCGCTCGATCCTGCTGCAGCGGGCCGCGCCCGCAGGCCCGGCGACGGCCGCCGCCGGCGGCGCAGCCGCAGGCCCCCGACGCGGAATTCGTCGCCCTCTGGCAGGGCCTGATCGGCGCTCTCAGCGCCATCGCCGCCGCTCACGACAAACTCTGGCAAGTGCGCAGCCGCGTCCTCAA